>NZ_JAVDXU010000016.1:0-1232 GCF_031458095.1 Roseateles saccharophilus | reverse complement strand
TCCAGCTTGGCATCGAAGCCGGTGAACTGCAGGATCCAGCCCGAGGCGCCCGTGCCCAGGGCAATGCCGACCTTGGAGATCCAGGACTGGCAGGCCGAGAACGAGCCCTCGCGGCGCTGGCTGGTCTGCATCTCGTCGTAGTCCACGACATCGCCGAGCGTGGCGTTGTACAGCGTCCAGAAGCCGGCGCCCGTGAAGGCGACAAAGCCGCAGGCCAGAAGCTGCAGATAGGGCCGCGCCGGGTCGTACAGCCACCAGTCGCCGATGAAGGCGCAGATGGCCAGGAACAGCACCGCGGCCAGGCCGACGCGCTTGCCGTGGCGGCGCGCGATCCAGGCGAAGAAGGGGATGCCCGCGAAGCCGAAGGCCATGCCCGCCAGGCCCATGGCGGTGTTCCACTTCGCGCCCTGGACGATGTCGCCGCCGCAGACGTAATAGACCGTGGCGTAGTAGCCCAGCGTGCCCACCATGGCCGTGCCGATGCCGTAGGCCAGCATCATGCCCAGGATGTGGCGGAAGGGCTTGCAGCGCAGCGTGCGCCACAGCGTGTCGGCAAACGGGATGTGGGTCTGGGTGCGCGCCACCAGCTTCTCGTAATAGCGCTCGCGCACCAGCAGGAAGATGGCGATGGAGACGGCCACCATGATGGCGCCCAGGATGGCGCAATAGGTCTGGGCACCGCGCAGGATGTCGGGCTTGCCGTTGGCCTGGTTGAAGATCGCCAGCGTCGTGAACTGGGCGGCGAAGAACATCGCCAGCTCCGGCCCCTTCTGGATGGCGTTGCGGATGGCCATCACCGTGGTGCGCTCGTGATAGTCGGGCGTCATCTCCGCACCCAGGCTGCTCCAGGGCATGTTGAAGCAGCTCATCACCGGCACGTAGATCACCATGCTGATCAGCATGAAGGCGAAGTACTGCATGTCGGTCCAGCCCTTGCCCACGGCGAACATCAGCGGCAGGCCGATGCCCGCCAGCACGCCGCCCACGAGGATGAAGGGGCGCCGGCGCCCATAGCGCGTGCGGGTGTTGTCCGAGATCCAGCCGAAGACGGCGTCCGAGCCGGCGTCGATGAAGATCTTGATCATCTGCACCGTCGAGATCAGCCCGGGGGCGACGCCGAGGAACATGTTGAAGACCTGGTAGGCCAGCGACGGGTAGAGCCAGTGGCCCCACATGTCCAGGATGGAGCCCAGGCCGAAGCCGATCTTCTGCCGCATGGGCAGGCGGTCGGC
>NZ_JAVDXU010000015.1:0-2440 GCF_031458095.1 Roseateles saccharophilus | reverse complement strand
CCGTCTGGGTCTTGCTGTTGCTCAGACCGCCCGCGTCGGTCACTGTCAACGTCACCGTGTAGCTGCCTGCCGCGCTGTAGCTCTTCGTGACCGACGCCCCGCTGGCGCTGGTGCCGTCGCCGAAAGTCCACGCGTAGCTGGCGATGGGGCCTTCCGCATCCGTGCTCCCGGCTCCGGAGAAGCTCAGGCTCGCGCCCACCTGCCCACTGGTCGGGCCGCTGATGTTGGCCACTGGCGCCTGGTTGGCCGCCGCCGTGATCACCACCGTCTGGGTCTTGCTATTGCTCAGACCGCCCGCATCGGTCACCGTCAACGTCACCGTGTAAGTGCCTGCCGCGCTGTAGCTCTTCGTGACCGACACCCCGCTGGCGCTGGTGCCGTCGCCGAACGTCCACGCATAGCTCGCGATGGGGCCCTCCGCATCCGTGCTGCCGGCGCCGGAGAAGCTCAGGCTCGCGCCCACCTGCCCGCTGGTCGGGCCGCTGATGTTGGCCACCGGTGCCTGGTTGGCCGGCGCCGTGATCACCACCGCCTGCGTCTTGCTGTTGGTGAGACCGCTCGCGTCGGTCACCGTCAATGTCACCGTGTAAGTGCCTGCCGCGCTGTAGCTCTTCGTGACCGACACCCCGCTGGCGCTCGTGCCGTCGCCGAACGTCCACGCATAGCTCGCGATGGGGCCTTCCGCATCCGTGCTGCCCGAACCGGAGAAGCTCAGGCTCGCGCCCACTTGCCCACTCGTCGGGCCGCTGATGTTGGCCACCGGCGCCTGGTTGGCCGTGCTGCCCGGCGTCCACGCCTCCACCTCGACGATTCGCGAGAGCGAGTATTCCGCGCTGTTCACCAGAACGCGGATGCGCTGTGTGGTGATGGGCGCGAAGACGAACTGGCGCCACACCTTGTTGTTGCCGATGACGCTGCCCCCCGGCACATCCACCCACCCGGTACCGTTCCAGTACTGGACTTGGAAGTGCGTGATGCCGAACCGGCTGAACGTCATCTGCAGCGTCGGCACGGACGGCGAGCCCGAGTTGTCCTGCAACGTGAACACATCGATTTCGCTGATCGTCTGCATGCCGTTGAAGTCGATCTGCACCCAGTCCGGGTAGACGCCCAAAGTGCCATCCGCCCACGCGCCGCCAGCCCCCCAATTCAGCCCCAGCCGATCGCCGTCGATGACCGCGCTGGCGGGATATCTGGCGTCGAAGGCGCTGGATGCTGTGGCGACGCCGCCGTTGGCCGCTGCCGCCACATTGACCGCCTGCCCTCCCGTTGCGGCCGAGATGACCACCGCTTGCGTCTTGCTGTTGGTGAGACCTCCCGCGTCGGTCACTGTCAACGTCACCGTGTAGCTGCCTGCCGCGCTGTAGCTCTTCGTGGCCGACACCCCGCTGGCGCTGGTGCCGTCGCCAAACGTCCACGTGTAGCCGGCGATCGGGCCTTCCGCATCCGTGCTCCCCGCACCGGAGAAGCTCAGGCTCGCGCCCACCTGCCCACTGGTCGGGCCGCTGATGTTGGCCACCGGCGCCTGGTTGGCCGCCGCCGTGATCACCACCGCTTGCGTCTTGCTATTGCTCAGACCGCCCGCGTCGGTCACTGTCAACGTCACCGTGTAGCTGCCTGCCGCGCTGTAGCTCTTCGTGGCCGACACCCCGCTGGCGCTGGTGCCGTCGCCGAAAGTCCACGCGTAGCTGGCGATGGGGCCTTCCGCATCCGTGCTCCCGGCGCCGGAGAAGCTCAGGCTCGCGCCCACCTGCCCACTGGTCGGGCCGCTGATGTTGGCTACCGGCGCCTGGTTGGCCGCCGCCGAGATCACCACCGCTTGCGTCTTGCTGTTGCTCAGGCCTCCCGCGTCGGTCACCGTCAACGTCACCGTGTAAGTGCCTGCCGCGCTGTAGCTCTTCGTGACCGACGCCCCGCTGGCGCTGGTGCCGTCGCCGAACGTCCACGCATAGCTCGCAATGGGGCCCTCCGCATCCGTGCTGCCCGAACCGGAGAAGCCCAGGCTCGCGCCGACTTGCCCACTCGTCGGGCCGCTGATGTTGGCCACCGGTGCCTGGTTGGCCGCCGCCGTGACCACCACCGCCTGCGTCTTGCTGTTGGTGAGACCGCTCGCGTCGGTCACCGTCAATGTCACCGTGTAAGTGCCTGCCGCGCTGTAGCTCTTCGTGACCGACATCCCGCTGGCGCTGGTGCCATCGCCAAACGTCCACGCATAGCTCGCGATGGGGCCTTCCGCATCCGTGCTGCCCGCACCGGAGAAGCTCAGGCTCGCGCCCACTTGCCCACTCGTCGGGCCGCTGATGTTGGCCACCGGCGCCTGGTTGGCCGTGCTGCCCGGCGTCCACGCCTCCACCTCGACGATGCGCGAGAGATAGTATTCCGAGGCGTTCACCAGAACGCGGATGCGCTGTGTGGTGATGGGCGCGAAGACGAACTGGCG
>NZ_JAVDXU010000014.1:0-4654 GCF_031458095.1 Roseateles saccharophilus | reverse complement strand
AGGCGGTAGTTCCTGACCCCCAGCGAGGCCATCAGCGCGAAGTCGTCGTCGAAGCGGTGGTAGTGGTCGCAGGCAACGTCCAGGGTGTCGCCGTCATGCACCTTGCCGGGCTGGCGGGAGAAGCGGTCCCAGATGGATTCGCCCTTGCCGTCCTCAAAGGCTGCGCCCTCGATCTGGGCGGCGGCGGCGGCAACGCCGAAGACGAAGTCGGCAGGGAAGGGGCTGGAGTAGGTCAAGGTGTCGATGTCGCTGAAGGCATCGAAGCCCGCCATCGGGGCGGTGGCGACGATGCCTTGGATGAAGTCGGCCAGGAAAGTGCTCGAGTGGGTCATAGCAGTCCTGAATCAAGGGCCGGCACCGTCAGGGTGCCGGCTGAAGTCACGCGCAAAAGCGATTGACGAGGTTCTCCAAGACTTCCTGGCGGCCCGACACGGGGGCCACGTCGGTGTTGGTCTGGAGGACCTGGTCGGCGAGGGCGTCGAGGCTGCGTCGGCCCTGCAGGATGTCCTGGCCGGCGGGGGCGTCCCAGCCGGCGTAGCGGGCGTCGACGGCAGCCTTGAGGCGGCCGTCGTTGATCATCTTTTCTGCAATCAGCAGGGCCTGGGCGCAGACGTCCATGCCGCCGATATGGCCGTGGAAGAGGTCGGCCGCATCGATGCTCTGGCGGCGCACCTTGGCGTCGAAGTTCAGGCCGCCGCTGCCGAGACCACCGGCCTGCAGCACGTGGTACAGCGCGATGGCCGTCTCGGGCACATTGTTGGGGAACTGGTCGGTATCCCAGCCCAGCAGCGGGTCGCCGCGGTTCATGTCCAGGCTGCCCAGGATGCCCAGGGCGCCGGCCGTGGCGATCTCATGCTCGAAGCTGTGGCCCGAGAGGGTCGCGTGGTTGGCCTCGATGTTGACCTTGACCTCTTTCTCCAGGCCGTAGCGCACCAGGAAGCCGTAGACGGTGGCGGTGTCGAAGTCGTACTGGTGCTTGGACGGCTCGCGCGGCTTGGGCTCGATGAGGATGGCCCCCTGGAAGCCGATCTTGTGCTTGTACTCGACCACCATGTTGAGGAAGCGGCCGAGCTGGTCCATCTCCTGGCCCAGGCGCGTGTTCAGCAGGGTCTCGTAGCCCTCGCGGCCGCCCCACAGCACATAGTTCTCGCCACCGAGCTTGAGCGTGGCGTCCATCGCATCGCGCACCTGCAGGGCGGCGAGCTTGAAGATCTCCGGGTCGGGGTTGCTGGCCGCACCCGACATGAAGCGGCGGTGGCTGAACAGATTGGCCGTACCCCACAGCAGCTTCAGTCCGGTGGCCTGCTGCTTCTCGCCGAGCACGTCGACCAGGCGCAGGAAGTTCTCGTGGCTCTCGCGCGGCGAGGCGCCCTCGGGAGCGACGTCGCGGTCATGGAAACAGTAATAGGGCACGCCGAGCTTGGCGAAGAACTCAAAGGCCGCATCGGCCTTGGCCTTGGCGAGTTCCATCGGGCTGCCGCCCTGGAACCAGGGACGCTCGAAGGTCGCACCGCCGAAGGGGTCCAGACCCGTCCAGACAAAGTTGTGCCAGTAGCAGGCGGCAAAGCGCAGATGCTCCTCCATGCGCTTGCCGAGAACCATGCGGTCCTTGTCGTAGTGCTTGAAGGCCAGTTCGTTCGGGCTGTCGGCGCCCTCGTAACGGATGGGCTGGATGTGTTCGAAGTAGCTCGTCATGGTTCAGGCGCCGCGCAGGCGCTGGTAGAGGTCACGGAAGCGCGCCAGGCGGGGAGCCAGGCGGGCATGGCGTTGGGGATCGGGAGAGAAGAGCGCGGCCACGGGCGGGCGGGTGCAGACGGCCTCGACGTCGCCACCCGGACCCAGGCAAGCGAGCCAGCCCAGGCGCGCCGCGCCCAGCGCCCCGCCGGCTTCGCTGCCGGTGTGCAGCACGATGTCGACCTTGAGTGCGTCGGCAATCAACTGGGCCCAGAAGTGGCTGCGCGAGCCGCCGCCCACCAGCGACAGCTGGTGGACCTCGGTGCCTGCGGCCCGCAGCGCGTCCAGTCCGTCGGCCAGGCCGAAGGCCACGCCTTCGAGCACGGCGTAGGTGCAGTCGGCGCGCGTCGTCTGTGCCTTCAGGCCATGGAAGACGCCGGACGCGAACGGGTCGTTGTGCGGCGTGCGTTCGCCGGCCAAGTAGGGCAGGAAAAGGGGCGCATTGACTGCGCTGTCATTTGCCGAAAGCTCAGCCAGCAAAGTGACTTCATCGGCGCCGACGAGGTTGCAGAACCACTTGAAGCAGCTCGCTGCCGACAGCATCACGCTCATCTGGTGCCAGCGCTGGGGCAGGGCATGGCAGAAGGCGTGGACGGCCGAGGCCGGGTTGGGCCGGTAGCGGTCGTTGACGACAAAGAGCACGCCCGAGGTGCCCAGCGAGATGAAGCCGTCACCGGGCTGGGTGGCGCCGATGCCGATGGCGCTGGCGGCGTTGTCGCCCGCACCGCCGGCAATGACGACTTCGGGGCCCAGGCCCCAGGCCTTGGCGAGTTCGGGCTTCAGGATGCCGCTGGGCTGGTTGGCTTCGACCAGGCGCGGCATCTGCGCGCGCGTCAGGCCGCAGGCGGCCAGCAACTCGTCGGACCAGTCGCGGCGCGCGGCATCCAGCCACAGCGTGCCGGCGGCGTCGGAGGGGTCGGAGACCTTGTCGCCGCACAGTTGCAGGCGCAGCCAGTCCTTGGGCAGCAGCACGCTCTCGACGCGCTCAAAGACCTCGGGCTCGTGCTTCTTCACCCACAGCAGCTTCGGGGCGGTGAAGCCCGGCATGGCGAGATTGCCGGCGATGTCGTGCAGGCGTGGCGCGGCGGCGGTGAGCTCGGCGCACTCGGCGTGGCTGCGGCCGTCGTTCCACAGGATGGCGGGGCGCAGCACGCTGTCGGCCTCGCCAAGCAGCACGGCGCCATGCATCTGGCCCGACAGGCCGATGGCGCGCACGGCGGCGAACTCGGCAGGGTGGGCGGCGCGCAGCTTGGAGACGGCGTCGCCGGTGGCGCGCCACCAGTCGGCCGGGTTCTGCTCGGACCACAGAGGCTCCGGCGACGACAGCGTCAACGCGCTGCCGGCCGTGCCGACGATATGGCCCTCGCCGTCAAGCAGCAGCAGCTTGACTTCCGAGGTACCGAGATCGATGCCGAGATACATCAGGCGGTCTCCTTGAGATTGGCGCTCACCACTCGGGCATCGGTCGAGGGCAGCGCTGGGCGGGTCAGGCGGTAGCGGACCAGGGCCGCCGCGCCGAGGGCGACGGCGTTGCTGCCGAAGCAGCTGGTCCGGATGATGGGTTGAGGCGAACTGCCGGCCTCGGCGAAAGCTTTCAGCGTCGCCAGGGCGGGTTGCAGAAAGGGCTCGCCGACGTCGATGGCCGCACCGCCCAGAACGATACAGCCGGGGTCATAGGCGGCGGCCAGGTTCAACAGCAGCATGCCCAGATGGTGGCCAGCGCAGGCCACGGCCTTCAGCGTCGCCGGGTCTTGCCGCTTGAGATGGCGGCGCACCTCGTCGAGCGAGCGCAGGGCCGGGTCCTGCCCTGAGCCGCGCTGCAGGGCGCCGGTTGCGATCAGGGCTTCGGCGCAGCCGCGACGGCCGCAGGAGCAACGCGGGCCGTTGAACTGCAGCACCATGTGGCCGACTTCGCCGGCGTAGCCTCGGCTGCCGTTGAGCAACTGGTCGCCGACGATGACGCCGGCGCCCAGGCCCTGGTTGATGGAGACGTAAATCAGCGGGTTGGCGTCCGGCAAGGGATTGAACTCGAGTTCGCCCAGGGCGGCGACGTCGGCCTCGTTCTGGACGAACAGGGGCAATTGCGCCAGCGGCGTGTTTCGCAAGGCGGCGGTGAGCAGCGCGGCGAAAGGCACGTCACGCCAGCCCAGATTGGGCGCGAACTGCACGATGCCCCCTGGCTGCTGGACACCGCCCGGCAGACCCACGCCGATGCCGACGACCTTGCGTTCGCGCTCGAACTTCGCTTGCAGGTCGAGCAAGGCTTTCGAGAGGCCGGCGATGCAGGCCCCGGCGCTGCGGTCGTCACCGTGTTCGGCGACCACCGAGTCCTGGATCTCTCCCGTCAACGAGGTCGCGACGACACGCACGCTCTCGACGCCGACTTCGGCGCCCAGCAGCAGCAGACGGGTCTCGTCGATGAACAGAGGCGTCGGACGGCGACCCATGTCGCCGGTCGCGACGACGTCGCGCTCGACGATCCAGCCCTGAGAGATCAGGTCGCGGACCGAGGAGCTCACCGTGGACTTGGTGAGCCCGACGGCCGTCGCCAGGTCGGCACGGGATGCTCCAGGGGTGGCGCAGAGATGCCTCACCACGGTCATGCGGTTGATGACCTTGAGCAGTTGTTGGCCACCCTTCGCCAATTCGGCGTGCAATTGTTGTCTCCTCTATTGGTCGGACCTGTATTGTTGTGATTCAATCCGGTCTGACCAAATATTAATTCGAGCGACGGTCGAAGTAAATGCCCCTCGACCTCTCGCTTGCCCTAGTAGGGTCGCTTCAGCGGCCCATCGGAGACAGCAGGAAGCCGACTCATCATGAAATTCACCGACGGACAGTGGATGCTTCAACCCGGCGTCGCCGCGCATTACGCGGCCGAGGCCTATGCCGTTGAAGTCCATCCCGACCGCCTGGTCGT
>NZ_JAVDXU010000013.1:0-5985 GCF_031458095.1 Roseateles saccharophilus | reverse complement strand
AAAAACCTGTGCTACAGTCGTGGGCTTCGCTGATCACAACGCAGCGCTTGTCGGGAACGGCAGTTAGCGGTGAGGTGATTGGAGAAGTCGGGTTCGAGCTTCGGTTTGGATCTGGGTGGCGAGCTGGAGAGTTCGTCGGGTGCTTCGAAAATATTTTTCAAAAGTACTTGACGACACTGCGAAAGCAGATCAAAATCTCGCCTCTTTGCTGCTGACGAAGCGATCGGAAACGAACGAATCGGCGGTGGTGGAGAAAGCCAAGTTGCTGAGTATTGCGAAAAGAAATTTTCAAAAATACTTGACGACGAAGCAAAAAGCAGATTAGAATCTCGCTTCTTTGCTGCTGACGACTAAACGACGTCAGCGACGCAGTCAGATAATACTGAATGCGATGTTCTTTAAGAATTAACAGCCGATAAGCGTGGGCGTTTGAGGCGAAGTGATGTTGCAAGGTGACTTGCAACGGTCCTTCGGACTTTAAACGCTCACGGAAATTAGATTTGAATCATGCAAATGGTTTAAGTCGATTCCGTTGAGTAAATTCAAGATCGAACTGTAGAGTTTGATCCTGGCTCAGATTGAACGCTGGCGGCATGCCTTACACATGCAAGTCGAACGGTAACAGGTTAAGCTGACGAGTGGCGAACGGGTGAGTAATATATCGGAACGTGCCCAGTCGTGGGGGATAACTACTCGAAAGAGTAGCTAATACCGCATACGACCTGAGGGTGAAAGCGGGGGATCGCAAGACCTCGCGCGATTGGAGCGGCCGATATCAGATTAGGTAGTTGGTGGGGTAAAAGCCCACCAAGCCAACGATCTGTAGCTGGTCTGAGAGGACGACCAGCCACACTGGGACTGAGACACGGCCCAGACTCCTACGGGAGGCAGCAGTGGGGAATTTTGGACAATGGGCGCAAGCCTGATCCAGCCATGCCGCGTGCGGGAAGAAGGCCTTCGGGTTGTAAACCGCTTTTGTCAGGGAAGAAAAGGTTCTGGTTAATACCTGGGACTCATGACGGTACCTGAAGAATAAGCACCGGCTAACTACGTGCCAGCAGCCGCGGTAATACGTAGGGTGCAAGCGTTAATCGGAATTACTGGGCGTAAAGCGTGCGCAGGCGGTTATGCAAGACAGAGGTGAAATCCCCGGGCTCAACCTGGGAACTGCCTTTGTGACTGCATAGCTAGAGTACGGTAGAGGGGGATGGAATTCCGCGTGTAGCAGTGAAATGCGTAGATATGCGGAGGAACACCGATGGCGAAGGCAATCCCCTGGACCTGTACTGACGCTCATGCACGAAAGCGTGGGGAGCAAACAGGATTAGATACCCTGGTAGTCCACGCCCTAAACGATGTCAACTGGTTGTTGGGAGGGTTTCTTCTCAGTAACGTAGCTAACGCGTGAAGTTGACCGCCTGGGGAGTACGGCCGCAAGGTTGAAACTCAAAGGAATTGACGGGGACCCGCACAAGCGGTGGATGATGTGGTTTAATTCGATGCAACGCGAAAAACCTTACCTACCCTTGACATGTCTGGAATCCTGAAGAGATTTGGGAGTGCTCGAAAGAGAGCCAGAACACAGGTGCTGCATGGCCGTCGTCAGCTCGTGTCGTGAGATGTTGGGTTAAGTCCCGCAACGAGCGCAACCCTTGTCATTAGTTGCTACGAAAGGGCACTCTAATGAGACTGCCGGTGACAAACCGGAGGAAGGTGGGGATGACGTCAGGTCATCATGGCCCTTATGGGTAGGGCTACACACGTCATACAATGGCCGGGACAGAGGGCTGCCAACCCGCGAGGGGGAGCTAATCCCAGAAACCCGGTCGTAGTCCGGATCGTAGTCTGCAACTCGACTGCGTGAAGTCGGAATCGCTAGTAATCGCGGATCAGCTTGCCGCGGTGAATACGTTCCCGGGTCTTGTACACACCGCCCGTCACACCATGGGAGCGGGTTCTGCCAGAAGTAGTTAGCCTAACCGCAAGGGGGGCGATTACCACGGCAGGGTTCGTGACTGGGGTGAAGTCGTAACAAGGTAGCCGTATCGGAAGGTGCGGCTGGATCACCTCCTTTCTAGATAGATCGCGCCTCGTCATTACTTAGGTATTGGCAGAGCAAGATCACTATAGAGCGAAAGCTCAAGCACTTAGCTTTAAGCGCCCACACTTATCGGCTGTCAACACACAACAGTGAGTGAATATCGCGTGAGCCTGTAGAGCTGGCCTCCACAAGCCTGGCGATGAAACAGAGCATACGCAGACAAGTTCGCGTGGGTCTGTAGCTCAGTCGGTTAGAGCACCGTCTTGATAAGGCGGGGGTCGCTGGTTCGAATCCAGCCAGACCCACCACGGATTGCAGAGAAATCTGTACGGGGGATTAGCTCAGCTGGGAGAGCACCTGCTTTGCAAGCAGGGGGTCGTCGGTTCGATCCCGTCATCCTCCACCAGTTCACTCATTCAGTTGGTAAACCTTAGCGAATAGCAATGTTCGTTGAGGTTTACCAGCTTGTGATCGCAAGATCGGCTGTTGTTCTTTAACAATTTGTAGAGTCGAATCAGCGTTGTCGACGGAAAGCATCTTCTGATGCACCGTGCCGTCGGCAACATTTTGATTGCGTCAAACATAGACTTCAACTAAGCAAGAAATTGATTAGGTATGAAGAACGGCGTAACGCGTGAATACTCAAAAACAGTTTGGATCTGCGGATCTGAATTGAGTCCTTGACGACAGTGCAGTCAGCGCTGTCAAAGTTATAGGGTCAAGTGACTAAGTGCATGTGGTGGATGCCTTGGCGATTACAGGCGACGAAGGACGTGATAGCCTGCGATAAGCTTCGGGGAGCTGGCAAATTAGCTTTGATCCGGAGATTTCCGAATGGGGAAACCCACTCCGCAAGGAGTAACTCTGACTGAATACATAGGTCATTGTGGCGAACCGGGTGAACTGAAACATCTCAGTAGCTCGAGGAAAAGACATCAACCGAGATTCCGAAAGTAGTGGCGAGCGAAATCGGAGTAGCCCTCGCGTTTTAGCAGTTTGTATATCAGAACGGAATGGAAAGTCCGGCCACAGCGGGTGATAGCCCCGTATGAGAAATGCAGATTGTGGAACTAGGCGCGAATAGAGTAGGGCGGGACACGTGAAATCCTGTCTGAATATGGGGGGACCATCCTCCAAGGCTAAATACTCGTAATCGACCGATAGTGAACAAGTACCGTGAGGGAAAGGCGAAAAGAACCCCGGGAGGGGAGTGAAATAGATCCTGAAACCGCATGCATACAAAAAGTCGGAGCCCGCAAGGGTGACGGCGTACCTTTTGTATAATGGGTCAGCGACTTACATTCAGTGGCGAGGTTAACCGAATAGGGAAGCCGTAGAGAAATCGAGTCCGAATAGGGCGAATAGTCGCTGGGTGTAGACCCGAAACCAAGTGATCTATCCATGGCCAGGATGAAGGTACCGTAACAGGTGCTGGAGGTCCGAACCGACTAGTGTTGCAAAACTAGCGGATGAGCTGTGGATAGGGGTGAAAGGCTAAACAAACTTGGAAATAGCTGGTTCTCTCCGAAAACTATTTAGGTAGTGCCTCAAGTATTACCTGCGGGGGTAGAGCACTGTTTAGGCTAGGGGGTCATGGCGACTTACCAAACCTATGCAAACTCCGAATACCGCAGAGTACAGCTTGGGAGACAGAGCACCGGGTGCTAACGTCCGGACTCAAGAGGGAAACAACCCAGACCGCCAGCTAAGGTCCCTAAAATTGGCTAAGTGGGAAACGAAGTGGGAAGGCTAAAACAGTCAGGATGTTGGCTTAGAAGCAGCCATCATTTAAAGAAAGCGTAATAGCTCACTGATCGAGTCGTCCTGCGCGGAAGATGTAACGGGGCTAAGCCAGTTACCGAAGCTGCGGATGCATAGCAATATGCGTGGTAGGAGAGCGTTCTGTAAGCCTGTGAAGGTGGGTTGTGAAGCCTGCTGGAGGTATCAGAAGTGCGAATGCTGACATGAGTAGCGTTAAAGGGGGTGAAAAGCCCCCTCGCCGAAAGCGCAAGGTTTCCTACGCAACGTTCATCGGCGTAGGGTGAGTCGGCCCCTAAGGCGAGGCAGAGATGCGTAGCTGATGGGAAACAGGTCAATATTCCTGTACCGATCAATAGTGCGATGTGGGGACGGAGAAGGTTAGCTCAGCCAACTGTTGGATATGTTGGTTCAAGCCTGTAGTCGTGCCTGGTAGGCAAATCCGCCGGGCTTAGATGAGGGGTGATAACGAGTCTGCTTGCAGACGAAGTGAGTGATACCCTGCTTCCAGGAAAAGCCACTAAGCTTCAGCTATTGACGACCGTACCGCAAACCGACACTGGTGCGCGAGATGAGTATTCTAAGGCGCTTGAGAGAACTCTGGAGAAGGAACTCGGCAAATTGACACCGTAACTTCGGAAGAAGGTGTGCCTTTAGTAGGTGAACCTGTACAAGGGGAGCCCAATGAGGCCGCAGAGAATCGGTGGCTGCAACTGTTTATTAAAAACACAGCACTCTGCAAAGACGAAAGTCGACGTATAGGGTGTGACTCCTGCCCGGTGCTGGAAGATTAAATGATGGGGTGCAAGCTCTTGACTGAAGTCCCAGTAAACGGCGGCCGTAACTATAACGGTCCTAAGGTAGCGAAATTCCTTGTCGGGTAAGTTCCGACCTGCACGAATGGAGTAATGATGGCCACACTGTCTCCTCCAGAGACTCAGCGAAGTTGAAATGTTTGTGATGATGCAATCTCCCCGCGGAAAGACGGAAAGACCCCATGAACCTTTACTGTAGCTTTACATTGGACTTTGAACAGATCTGTGTAGGATAGGTGGGAGGCTTTGAAGTAAGGTCGCTAGATCTTATGGAGCCAACGTTGAAATACCACCCTGGTGTGTTTGAGGTTCTAACCTTGTCCCGTTATCCGGGATGGGGACAGTGTATGGTGGGCAGTTTGACTGGGGCGGTCTCCTCCCAAAGTGTAACGGAGGAGTTCGAAGGTACGCTAGTTACGGTCGGAAATCGTGACGATAGTGCATTGGCATAAGCGTGCTTGACTGCGAGACTGACAAGTCGAGCAGGTACGAAAGTAGGACAAAGTGATCCGGTGGTTCTGTATGGAAGGGCCATCGCTCAACGGATAAAAGGTACTCTGGGGATAACAGGCTGATACCGCCCAAGAGTTCATATCGACGGCGGTGTTTGGCACCTCGATGTCGGCTCATCTCATCCTGGGGCTGTAGCCGGTCCCAAGGGTATGGCTGTTCGCCATTTAAAGAGGTACGTGAGCTGGGTTTAAAACGTCGTGAGACAGTTTGGTCCCTATCTTCCGTGGGCGCTGCAAGATTGAGAGAGCCTGCTCCTAGTACGAGAGGACCGGAGTGGACGCACCTCTGGTGTATCGGTTGTCACGCCAGTGGCATTGCCGAGTAGCTAAGTGCGGAAGAGATAACCGCTGAAAGCATCTAAGCGGGAAACTCGTCTCAAGATGAGTCTTGCCGGGGCCTTGAGCCCCCTGAAGGGTCGTTCGAGACCAGGACGTTGATAGGCTGGGTGTGGAAGCGCAGTAATGCGTTAAGCTAACCAGTACTAATTGCCCGTGAGGCTTGACCCTATAACTTTGACTGTCGACGGCAGATCAAGGTGGGTATTCAAGTTATGTTGTTCTTCAGAAGTCTGAAGACGCAATCAAAAATACTGATTCCGTCGCTTGTTGAAAGCAAGCGATGTGCAGAGTAATTCTGCTGACTCTACGAATTGGGTTTATTGGCCAAGCCAATAAACCAACCAGTCAAGCCTGACGACCATAGCGACTTGGTCCCACTCCTTCCCATCCCGAACAGGACAGTGAAACGAGCCAGCGCCGATGATAGTGCGGATTCCCGTGTGAAAGTAGGTCATCGTCAGGCTATTTATTAAGCCCAACGCCCCAGTATCGAAAGATGCTGGGGCGTTTGTGCTTTGGG
>NZ_JAVDXU010000012.1:0-12004 GCF_031458095.1 Roseateles saccharophilus | reverse complement strand
ATCTTCTCGTAGTGCTTCTTCAGGCCACCCTTGCGCTTCCAGGCTGCCATGTCGCGGCGCAGTGCATCGGCCTCACCGCCGGTGTAGCCCGCAGCGATCATCGCGACCTGCATAACTTGCTCCTGGAAGAGCGGCACGCCAAGCGTGCGGCCCAGCGCCACCTCCAGTGCCTTGCTCGGATAGGTCACAGCCTCCTTGCCCTGCCTGCGCCGCAGGTAGGGATGGACCATGTTCCCCACGATCGGCCCGGGTCTAACGATGGCGGCCTATGCCGATCTGACGCTGGTCGACATACGGGCCTTGGAAAACATGCGCCGCGTGCGCGCAAAGGACGCAGTGGCTGGCCGGTTGCTCGGCCACGTCGAGAGAGCTGCTGGCTATTCGTCGATTCCTAGCTTGCTTGCGCAGGCGTAGTTGCTGCTCGCCTTTCTACGGTGCATCGGAAGTCTTCATAACGCGGACTGATCACCGCTGCATCAGCGTTCAAAAAAACAGCCCTCGACAGGCGAGACGCCTGGAGGGCCGAATCCACCCTAGAGGCGGTGGAGGAGACAAGCGGCTGATGCTGCGGTGCACCAATAACTCCAGCTTGCGGGCGGCTCCTTACGCGTAAATGACAAACGGGCAGGGAATCGGATGTATTGGCCATTTCATGCCTTGGAAGGCTGCCCAACTGGCAAGTCGACCTTTCCGCGTCGATGATTTGGGTCACGCCAGAGCATCTACGCCCCAGTTTGGGGCCATTGCCGGCATATGCACCGAATTAAGCCCAACACTCGATTTGTCCGCACCCGAGGCGCGCATTGGCAGGATCGCCCATCCACTTTGTCAATCTTGCCCACTACGGTCAGGCGACCGACTCCAACAAAATTCATTCCGTTATTCGCACGACCAGCGAATAGCGCTGAAGGGGCAATTGCCCTATTTGAAACCCAACACGGAATATCCCATGAAGAAAACCCTGATCAAGACTGCGTCGCTCGGCGGCGTCGTTGCACTGGCTCTGAGCGCCCAGACGTTCAGCGCCCTTGCCCAAGCGGATCTGCCCCAAGTCGTGAAGGACAACCTCGCCCGCGCGAAGGCCCAGAAGCTGGAAAAGTGCTACGGCATCAACGCCGTCGGCAAGAACGACTGCGCCGTCGGCAAGCATTCATGCGCTGGTCAAGCTACCAAGGAACGTGATCCCGAGTCCATCGTTCTGGTCCCTGCCGGTACCTGCGACAAGATCGCCGGCGGCAAGACCACAGGCTAACGTGTCAGCAGCCCACCGACCGCGAGCGGCAAGCTATGCCGATTGCGCGGGCCTACCCAGCTCCGCTGGCTTGGGTCTGCGCTTTCAGCACCAGCAGGCAGTCCTCGACGACAAACCCCCTGTGGCTTGGCTCGAAGTCCATGCTGAGAACTACATGGGGCACAGCGCCGCTACCCAGGTGCTGGAAGCACTCCGTGCAGACTATCCAATCTCGCTGCACGGCGTCGGACTGTCGCTCGGGTCAGTGGGCCCCATCGATAAACAGCACCTAAAGCGCCTCAAGGCCTTGGTGCAACGAATCCAACCTTGCCTTGTTTCCGAGCATCTGAGCTGGAACCGAATCGGCGAGTACCACCTGCCGGATTTGCTACCACTGCCCATGACGGACGAGGCACTTGCAGTTGTTTGTGCCAACGTCGAAAGAGTTCAACACGAATTGGGCCGGCGCATTATCGTAGAAAACCCGTCAAGCTATTTTGGATATACGAATTCCACTATGAGCGAGCCGGAATTCATGAGCGCGATGGTCCGTCGCACATCCTGCGGAATATTGTGCGACATCAACAATATATACCTGAGCGCCCAAAATCATGGGTGGAGCGCCAACGAGTACCTCGCTGGCCTGCCTGCGAACGCAGTACAGGAATATCACTTGGCCGGGCATGCAGCGGCGCAGACGGGCCGGGCCACCTGGCTCGTTGACGACCACGGCTCACCTGTACCTGCACAGGTATGGGCACTCTTCCGTGAGGCTTTGAGGACCATCGGCCCTCGCCCGACGCTCATCGAGCGGGACAACAACATCCCGGAACTCGCCGAGTTGTTGGCGGAGGTCGAAGTGGCCCAGGAATACCTTCTGAAGATCAGACTATGAATGCACTGGCAGCCGTCCAAGAAGCGGTGTTTGACGCGATCTGGCGCTCTTCATCGTCGAGCGACCTGAAGCATTTCGACGCCAAGTTCGAGCGTGCCATCGCCGTCCACCGAGCAACGTGCCAGAGCGCGCTGCGGGCCACGCTGTCCATCGCCTTCCCGGCGACGCGGGCCCTGCTCGGCGAAACGGACTTCGACGCTCACGCCACTGTCTTCGTCCTTGAGCATCCACCTAAGAGCGCTTGGCTGGAGGTGTACGGGACTAGCTTCCCCGAATTCCTGAAGACGCAACGAGGCTCGGTCGCCGGCGATGTTGCCCGCCTGGATGCAGCACTGAATCTTGCGCTGCACGCCGACATGACTCAAGACGTTCCACCGGGCGCGCGTCCACTGGGCGAACTCGCCAATGTCTCAGACGCGATGTTGAAGATGGTGCGTCTGGTTCCGCATCCGGCTACTCAACTCATTACGACGAGCGCCAGCGCGGCCAATGCATGGCGAGAGCATGCATTGGGAGAACCCTGGCCGACTCCAACCTCTGCACTTGATCAAGTTCATCTGCTGGTCTACCGCCCAGAAGACGGCGTAACCGTAGAGCCGATCGAGGCAGAACTGCTCGCGTTGATGCTGCAATTGAAGCGCGGGAGCCTGGGCGACTCTTTCAGGCTGCACGGTGACGCAGTGCAAAGACACCTCGCATGGCTTATTCAGCACTCCGTGTTCTCAGCATGGACGTCTACGCAGGCCGACAAAACCCAACTGACCTCCGCCCTATGACCCGCTGGCAGCTTGTCATTAAGCACGTGATCGGCAGCAAGCCCGTACTGCCGCTATCGCTGGTCACCCTGGTGGCCCGTGCGGCCATTGTGACCGTGTTCGCTAGCTCCGCCTCTGCGCACTTGGCGGACTGGAACACCACGCTGTTTCTGTTCGAGGATGAGTACCACCTCCCGCTTCTGCCCCCAGCGGTCGCCGCACTGTTGGGCGTAGGTGTCGAACTAGTCGGCAGCGCGCTGCTGGCAATTGGCCTGTGGACCCGACTTGCGGCCTTTGCGCTGCTGATGGTCGTTACCGTCATCCAGCTTCTTGTGTACCCAGCGGCTTGGCCCGAGCATCTGCAGTGGGCGACTCCACTGGTACTAGTCGTCAGCCTAGGCGGCGGAAGAATATCCTTGGATGCATTGCTTGAGCGGCGGCTTGCGACCATCTGGTCAGCCCGGCCGAATCCATAAGGAAACGATCAACGAGGCCGGAATCTTTACAGCATGGATAGTTCGAATCTCACCCGCGCTCGCGTTCTAGACGTCACGGTCCTGGTCACCGAAGGCAGCTTCGCCTCGACCGCCGTTGCGCCTATAGAGATCTTTCATTCCGCAGGGACGCTTTGGAACGCGTTTCAGGGCGTCGGGGGAGAACCACGATTCCGTGTTCGCATCGCCTCCGTCGACGGCGGCGGCGTGAACAGCAGTTGCAGCCTCGGCCTGGTGCCCCAGGTTTCGATTTCCGACGTGACTCAGACGGACATCGTCTTGCTTCCAGCTTCCGGGCTCGACATTCAGGATCGCATCATGCGCGAGTCCGCCCTCGTGCCGTGGCTGCGAGAACGCTACGAGAGCGGCTCCTACATCGCCGGTATCTGCACAGGCGTCGCCTTCCTGGCCGAAAGCGGACTGCTCGATGGCAGGCGGGGCACAACGCACTGGGCAGCGGTCAATGTCTTCCGAGAGCGCTATCCGCAAGTCCAGTGGTGCCCCGACGAATTCGTGACCGAAGACGGCCGGGTGTTGTGCAGCGGCGGTGTCTATGCAGCTGTCGACCTCAGCCTCTACCTGGTCGAAAAATTCTGCGGGCACGAGATCGCCCTGCAGTGTTCCAAGGCCTTGCTGCTGAGCATGCCGCGGCTGAAGCAGGCAGGGTACGGATTGATTCCCATCTCTCGGCCACATGCCGACGACAAGATCAGAGCCGTGGAAGAGTACCTCCGCGACAACTTCGAACGGTCGCTGTCAGTTGACTACATCGCCAATCGCTTCGACATGACGGAGCGGACGTTCATCCGCCGTTTCAAGGCTGCCACCGGCCGTCTGCCGGGCGGATATGTGCAAGCGCTGCGCGTGGCCGCCGCGCGTGAGTTCCTTGAGCGGGGCAGCATGCCGATCGCAACCGTCTGCGCCAAGATCGGCTATGACGACATCGGATTCTTTCGCGGCCTCTTCAAGCGCCATACCGGGATGACGCCGAGCGACTACCGCGCGCAGTTCGCCAATATGCGTGTCTCCAGAGGCGAACTGCTCGGCGATCGTTTGGCCCCTTGAGCGGCGGGTGGGCACCCGGCCCCCATCAGAAATCGCGCCTGAGCGTCACACGAAGTGCTCTCGGCTCAGCCGGGTGGATGTGCCTGTCGGCAACCGGTGCACTCTCCCCGGCAAGTCGCGACTCGTAGTAGTACTCGATATCGTTGGTCTTGCGGTTCAGGACGTTGAAGACGTCGAACGTCACTTCAGTCTTCGGCCCGAAGCGTCGGGCAACGCGCAGATTGGTCGTCAAGGAAGGGTGCGATCGAACGCTGTTGTCCTCCACCAGAGCGGCACTTCCAAGATATCGGTACTGCCAGCTTGCAGACCAAGGCCCAAGATCACGCAAGGTCACTCCGATCGAGGCCACTTTGTCGACGGCGTTGGGAAGCCGATCCTGGCCAGGCACGGCGCCGACATAGCGGGCATGCGTCCATGCAAGGTCGACATCGAACAGCAACCATGACGTTGGCAGATAGCGCATGTTCCACTCGATGCCGCGGCGCTTGCTTGGCAAACTGGCCTCAGTCGTGCCTGCATCGCCGACATAGACAAGCTCCGAATCGAAGGCCAGGCGCCAGAGCGCCAAAGAGCTTTGAAGTCCTGGGATGAACTCGGTGCGGACGCCAAGTTCGGAGCCGCGCGCCTTGGCCAGGCCAGGTACCGATTCGATGGGATCACTGGTGCGAGGGTCAATGCGGGCTGTCACTCCCCGTGCATCGTTACTGTGGAAGCCTCGCCCCGCATTGAAGAAGAGTTCGGTGCGAGCCCAGGGCCCGAGCACCAGCGACCACTTGGGTGAGTACAGGGTCGCGATGCCCGCGCCGCTATTCGCCGCTTGCACTCGGCTACCGACGACGAAGCGCGCCTGGTCGACGCGCAGCCCAAAGATGGCCCGCGCCCAATTGTTGAGTTCGATGCCAGTCTGGCCGAACAGGCCGACCTGAGTCTCGCGTACGCTGTCATTTCGGACCGTGCCTACGATCGAACGGCGTTCTGTATCGAACAGCCCGACCGAAATGCGATCCTGGCGTACCTGCAAGCCAACTTCGGACCGCGCCGAAAGCCCCGCCAGTTGATGCTCGACGGCTTGGCTAGCGTTCAGACCATAGACCCTGCGGTCATCCCTTTGCAAAAACTGATCGCCCGTGTCAGGACGGTCGAGTGCATAGGTGAAATTCGAGAACAGCGTCAGGCCATACGACATGGCATGGGCCGAGACGCGGGTGCTTGTACCTTCTGCGTCGCGCGACCACTCGCCCGAGAGGCTGGTGCGTCGTGTGTTGCCGCCATCACTGGCATCCACCGTGTCGAATCGTCCAAAAGGACGTCCTTGGTAGGTACCAGCTTCAAGCAACCTCTCTGGCACCTGATCGGTGGAAGTCCAGTGGCCCCGGTAGCTCAGCAGCCCGACGCGCCAACGCTCACCCCCCGATTCGCCTGACAACGTCAGCACGAGATTGCGTCGATCCAGATCCTCAGGCGCCTTCCATGGGCCTGCATTGCCCATCACTTCCAAGGCGGCCAGCAATTGGGCGCCACTGGCAAGCTCCGTGGACCCTGCAGCGAGCCCACGCCTGTAACGGTCGTCGCCGATGGTCACAGCGGTGAACGGCCCGTCCAAGCGCCGCCGGTAGTCGATGTCGGCCGAGCCGGCCGCAGCGAAGTCACCATTTCGCGCGAAGTACGGCCCCTTGCGGTAGTCGATGCGCTCCACCAATTCGGGGATGAGGAAGTTCAGGTCCGAATAGCCCTGGCCGTGCGCATGGCTAGGCATGTTGACGGGAAAGCCCATTACGGTGGTTGCGAAATCCGTCCCATGGTCCAGGTTGAATCCGCGAAGGAAGTATTGGTTCGCTTTCCCATCGCCGCTGTGTTGCGTGACGATGAGGCCAGGCACGAATTCGAGGACTTCCCCCGGACGGAGTACAGGGCGGCTCTTCAACAGCTCTGCTCGCACCACGCCCTGCGATGCGGCGTCCGAAGTACCCACACCGTTTTCGTAGTGGCGCCCAGTGATCTCAACCGACTCCAGCTTTGGAGGCGTCGCACTCTCGGCGTCCGCGGCTGCATCCTCCGCGTGGACACGACCGGCTGCACAAATAAGCAGACAGGCCGATACGCAAGGGAGCAACTTGCTGACCATGCCGCGGTCTGAGCCAGCCCTGTGGCGTAAGGCCTGGCCGCGAGATGACTCGGATTGACGCGCTGGTCGTGAAGTCGGTCGAAGGATTGGGAGCAGCACTGGATCGGGAGAGGTTGAGAGAAGAAGGGTGGGCGGGTGCGCACCGCGGGCCAGCGTGCGGATGCAGTCGCGACTTGCTGCTATGGATGGTGCGAAGCGGAGTGACGGCGCGCTAAAAGCGCTCGACAAACCAGAGGGTTGAAATCGCGATGGCCACGATCGACCCGCCACCGATGACGACGACCTCATACCAGCGCCAGCGCCGAAGGCGATACAGCAAGAACAGGGCAACGCTCATTGCCGTCAACTGGCCGATCTCCAGCCCGACGTTGAATTCAAGCAACGCCACGACGAATCGCGTGACTTCCAACTCAAGCTCCGACAGCGCGCTTGCGAATCCGAATCCGTGGATTAGCCCGAAGCAGAACGCGACAATCGAGCGGCGCAGCGGAAAGATTGGAACCAGGTTGTCCACCGCGGTGAGGACGATGGTTGCGGCGATGGCAGGCTCCACCACAGCTGGTGGGACTGAAGCGATCTTCAGCGCGGACAAGGCCAGGGTGATCGAATGCGCCACGGTGAATGCGGTCAAGATCCCAGCTGTCGAAAGAATCACGGCCCGCCTGTCGCCGACGGCGCGCCAGACTTTGCCGGTCCTTTGAATGGGAGCCGTCAGCACCAGACAAAACAGGAACAGCAGGTGGTCATAGCCAGAGAGGATGTGATGGACACCCTCCAGCAAGAACTGGCCGGCGGATGTGCGGTCGGACCGCGCCTGATGCAGCTGTGACGATTCGACTGATCCCGGACGTGCATGCGCAGCCCTGAAGCCACTGGGATCAAGTAGGAGTACCTCTACGGCCTGTCCTGTGCGTTGCAACTTCGCGATTCCGCGGTGCGTCGTGTCGACATCGGAAAAGAGGCCATAGTGCACGCCCAACAGCGATATTAGGTCGCAGTCGGACTTGAGGAAAAGGACGGCATAGGCACCATCACTTCGTCGCTCCAGTGCTGTGCCTGCGGGCTTGAGCGCGCAGCCGTCGATCGCGATGTGTGCCAGCGCGTAGGCCTCAATCTTCGGCAAGCTCTGCTTGACTTCGGCCCAGGTCAGCACGCCGTCGGCGTTCGTATCGATGTCAAGCTCGACGTCGAGGTCGCGCAGCGCGATGTCCCATCGCAGCTGAAGTGAACCTGGAGAGGCCTGAAACTGGAGATATGCGTCGCTCGACTTGTGCGCGCTGGCCGCAGGTGAGAACACCATCAACGGCAGACTGAGCAGAATCGGCGCAGCGGCGCCGACAAGCTGCTTAAGCTTAGTGAACAGCATCGATCCGCCTGTCGTAGAGCCCGATCTCTTTCTGAAGGGTCTTGGCTTGCGCGAGCCCGGCGGCATCACCCGCGGCGCTCGCCGCGCGGGCGAGGATCAGAAGGTCAATTGCCTCTCGCTGATATTGAACGTTGCCGATGGCCAGCACGAGTGCCGCTTTGGCGTCGCCATCGACATGAAGGGCGAACAGAGCTTGTTCGCGGCCGTGCAGGATCCGTGAATCAGGCCGCAAGTTGGCCTGCGCGATTCGCTCGCGCATCTCCTTGGCAAACTCAGCTGCATAGGGGCTCTTGGCATCGCGGGAAGCAATCGCCAGTCGGAGCAACACGGCGTCTGTGCGCTCGTAGCCGTCGAGCACGTGCATGGCATCCAACGGGCGATGAAGGTCGATAAGGAGGTCGGCGACATCCACCGCGACGAAAGCACTGGGTTCCACGTCGAGCGCCGCACGGAACGCCGCCTCCGCAGCAGGGCCACGCGCGTCCCTCTGTTCTAGCTCTGCTAACGAAGTCAGCACCCAGCTGCGTGCAGAAGAAGAAGGCGCCCTCTCAGCTAGCAACTCGGAGAACTCGCGGCGGGCCGTGGCAATGCGCCCCTTCAACCCTTGGTTTTCGGCCAAGCACGCCCGACGATATTGTTCGGCGCTCTTGGGTATGCCTCTACAGGCTTGATCCGACTCATCAAGGCGTCCCTGAACGCGCAATACCGTTGCCAGCGCAAGCCACGCCTGACCATTGACCTCACCTTCCGGCCGCGCGAGGAGTTGCTGAAGCGTTCCCTTGGCCTCATCGAAGCGATGCAGAAACTGCTGCACCGTAGCGCGCACCAGCATCACGTCGGCCGGAGGTGAAGCCTCGTGTTCCCAGGCGGCGATTGCTACCAAAGCCTGGCCAGCGAATCTAGGGTCGCCATGCCGCCTGGCCAGGTCTAGATACCTGCGTGCGAGAACCGCTGCGAGGCGGGCATCTGCGGGCTTGGCAGCCGCCAGCTTGCGCATGTTGCGCAACTCGGATCGACCGCCGGCCGATGCCGGAAGCACTTCGATGACCTCGTAGTCCTTTGTTGGCACGATGGGCTCTGCTCCAACGTGCGCCCAAGTCGCGATGAGCAGCGCGCCGGCAACAAGGCCCAGCCTGTCCTTCATGTTCATGGGAAATTGGCAAGGGGGAGCGCCTAACGGCGCTCCCCAGATCGCCATCAGTTGACGGGAACGGGCTCGGCCTTGTCGTCCGTCGGGGGAACAACGCTGGAGGTGTCGACCGGCTCGACGCCGTCAGGGGTGAGCATCACCAATCGCTGCAGGTAACCGATGAAGACGTCGATGGAGTCGTTCGCATTCGCCGGCACACTCACCGTGGGATCTGGCGCCACGCTGGGCGGAGCATCGTCGCTACCGCCGCCACAAGCCGCCAGGACGAAGGCGGCCAACGCGACGGCAGACCAGGCAACGTACTTGCCCTTGTTCTGCGATTTCATCTGAATGTTCCTCAGGGATAAGCCGTACCTGCGGGCGCGCTCGGGTTGAGGCTACCGCTGGGCGGGGTCGTCAAATAGGGGAAGGCAGTCCCGTAGTTGGCAGCCGTCTTGCGGACGCCGTCAGTGAACGGCACGAGACCAGACGGTGCGTCTGAAGGACGGCAGCCGATCTGCAACGCGTCGTTCGCACCGGTGAGTTGGCAGAGCAGACCCATCGCCGCGCGAATGGAGATGTCCACGACGTCGTCCGCCGGACGGCGTCCGTTGGGGTAGCCAGCGTTATCACCACCCGCAACACCCATCGGGTTCTGCATTGCGGCGGCCGTCGGAGGGATAGACGTATTCAGCCGCATCATCTCGGACGGCGTGGTCAGATTTGCCGGCTGATTGAGACCCTTGATGCCCTTCAGAAAGACGGTCTGCAGGTCCGTACGGGGGAAGTTCGTCGGTGCAGTGAACTGCGGGAAGACGGCCTGAATAAGCGTCGGGAACGCCGGGTTGCCGAAGTAGTCGTTGAAGTTCTGGACATCGTTCTTCGGCTTGGACGAGTTGAACTTGTCCTTGTCGTCGAGGCCGATGATGACTTCGTTCGGCAACGGATTGCCCAGTCGCGAGACCTGCGTCCAGGCGCCACCTTGTTTGGCGGTGGTGTAGAGACCCGTGCCCGGCGCGCTGTTGAGCAGGCGCCCTTGGCGGAGGCTTGCGGTGGTCCAGGCACCGATGACCGGATCGCTGCCAGCAGTCAGACAGGAGATCGGAACTTCCAGAGCCAGGGTGCCCACGCTGTACGACTCGAGGTCATTGTTGTTTCCGCCGACTTCGGGACCAGTGAGATTGAAGTTCAATAGGTCGAAGAGCTTGCCGTCGAGCAGATAGAACGGATCCTTGCGCTGGCCGACGAACATGCGTCCGGGCGTCGAACAGCCCGGGATGTTGACGTCGTAGACGAACTTGCTGGCGTAGGCTGCATAGCCGCCCGCACCACCGAAGGCCTTGTCACCAATGTTGTCGGCGGGCTTGGCAAACACGGATGGCGTCGTGCCGCCCGCGGCATTGGTGATGGGCGAACTGGCGCCCGTGCGGCGATCGCCACGCACCACGTTCACCGTGTAGCTCTCCGTCAGGTTGAGGGCGGGAGAAGCACCCGCACTGCTGGCCGGTCCATAGACGATGAGAGGGATCTTGCTCGACTTGGACCCAACAGGCACAGCGACCTGAGCCGACTTGCTGGTGAACTTGAACTGGAAGGTGATCGCCTCGGAGCCCGAGCCGGTGTTGTCGATGTGAATCTCGTAGAGCGCGTTCGGATTGAACTGGTAGTAATTGCCGCCACCCAGGTTCGACTGGAATGGGTTGTAGTTCGCGATCAGCGTCACAAAGGCCGAGCGTCCCGGCTCATAGCTGCGAAACATGTAAAGGTCGGTTCCGTCGACCGAAGGATTCATCGCGATGTCCGGGGCTTCGCGATGGCTGGACGCATGGACGCCTTGCGCAGCCCAGAGCAGGCTCAGGACCGCGGCGGCCACGGTCAACTTGGGAAATTTGTTCATGGTGAGGTGTGACACGTTTCACTCCTTGGGGGAAAAGGGAACGCCGCTGCGAGGCGGCGTTCCACGGGGGGGCAATGCGACCCATCTCGAGTGGTGGTGTGCGACTGAAATCGTTAGTTGGAGCCCGGCGCATTCGGGCCCAAAGCGTGGTGACGCTTAATCAGGCTCAGCTGGACGAACCGACCGGGCCGATGATGGAGTTCACTTCGGAGATGTTCGAAACCGGGAAGCCAGCCAGCTTCGCGTGCTCCCGCACTGCTTGTTCATCGGTGGCTCGGAAGACGCAGAAGGTCTTGTCTTTGATGACATAGGACTGCTCCCACTGCACGTCGCCTGCAAGCGCCTCGACGGCGGCCGTTCCGGCCTTCGCAGTCGCTGCGACTTGTTCGGAGGTCAGCTTGTCGACACCTGGGATGTCGCGTTCAATCAGATAGCGTTTCATGGTCGCTTCAGGTTGGTGATGAGAGCAGAAATCATCAGCGACCGAAGGCGTCATGCGTAGGGGCGAAACTGACAAAGACGACAGTCAAAAATGACGCGAAGAGCGTGTGCACAGGCTCCATGGGGTGCTTCACGATCTCGCTGACCGCGATCTCCGGGAGCTGAAGGCGATGGACTCCGGCAGTTGCTTGGGCAGCTGATGCAGCGCACCTTGCGCAAAGCTGTATCTCGCCTTCTGAATGAGATTGGTGTCGAACGAGAAGAGGGGGGCGCCCTCCCAGGCCTTGGCCGCTGACAGAGGTTCTTTGGGCATGGCGGACTCTGACGTGCCAGCTGCAAGCTGCATGTCTGGTAACTTTGCGTACGCAGTGCCGCCGCGTGGCCGGCCTAGTGAAAGTTCCGGCTCTTGGTCTTGAGCGCTCCCAGCATGTCCGTGCGGTCTTCGAGATAGCCGGCGATCAGGTTGCACACGCCATCGGCGCGCTGCCAGCGACCCTTCACGCCCATGAGCCGCGCGCCCATCATGGTCTGGCGGTACTTCTCCCAGATCGCACGGTGGCAGATGACCTGGACGTCGCCATGCTCGTCTTCAAGGCTGATGAAGAC
>NZ_JAVDXU010000011.1:0-16866 GCF_031458095.1 Roseateles saccharophilus | reverse complement strand
TCGCTCCGATCGCCATGGAAACGGGTCTGCGCTTCGCCATCCGTGAAGGTGGCCGTACCGTCGGTTCGGGCGTCGTCGCCACGATCCTCGAGTAAGTTTTTTAAGGCCACAGGGGCATAGCTCAATTGGCAGAGCGTC
Source organism: Roseateles saccharophilus (assembly GCF_031458095.1). Taxonomy (GTDB): domain Bacteria; phylum Pseudomonadota; class Gammaproteobacteria; order Burkholderiales; family Burkholderiaceae_C; genus Pelomonas; species Pelomonas saccharophila_A. The sequence continues at coordinate 16,728 of NZ_JAVDXU010000011.1, read as the reverse complement.
GGTCTCCAAAACCGAAGGTTGGGGGTTCGAGACCCTCTGCCCCTGCCACCCGCCACTGATCACGGCGGTTGGTTTCCTGGCTAACCAAGCATCGGCCCGCGAGAGAGATCTCGGCGGGCCTTGCTGCTGATGGCTACCTGCCTGAGGCAGTGTCTGAACAGCCGCCAAGGATGTTGAATTCGGGGCGGCACGTGAAAGTGAAGTGATGGCGAATCCTCCCCAAGTCGAGACCGTGACCAGCGGCGCCGACAAGGCCAAGCTGGCTGTGGCAGTGCTGCTGCTGATCGGCGCGCTGGCGGCTTATTACGGCCTGTCCAAGCAAGGCGCGCTGGTGCAATGGGCCTCCCTGGTCGTGCTGCTGGCCGCCGGTGTGGCGGCCTTCTTCACGTCCGAGCACGGCAAGGCGTTGATCGCCTATGGCCGCGACTCGGTGCGTGAAGTCAAGAAGGTGGTCTGGCCGACCCGCAAGGAAGCGACCCAGATGACCGGCTATGTGTTCGCCTTCGTCGTCGTGATGGCGCTGTTCCTGTGGATCACCGACAAGACGCTGGAATGGGTCCTGTACGACCTGATCCTGGGCTGGAAGCGCTGATCGCAAGGAACCCTCATGTCTGAAGAACAAGTCGTCACGACCGAAGCCCCCGTCGGCCCGCCCAAGCGCTGGTACGTCGTTCATGCCTATTCGGGCATGGAGAAGGCTGTCGAGCGCAATCTGCGCGAGCGCATCGACCGCGCCGGCATGCAGGACAAGTTCGGCCGCATCCTGGTGCCGACCGAAGAAGTCGTCGAGCTGAAGAACGGCAAGAAGGCCGTCACCGAGCGCCGCTTCTTCCCCGGCTATGTGCTGGTCGAGATGTTCATGGACGACGAGTCCTGGCATTTGGTGAAGCACACGTCCAAGGTGACGGGCTTTGTCGGCGGCGCCAAGAACCGCCCGGCTCCGATCTCGGAAGCCGAGGTCATGAAGATCGTCAACCAGATGCAGGAAGGCGTCGAGAAGCCCCGGCCCAAGGTCGAGTGGACGGTCGGCGAGGTCGTGCGTGTCAAGGAAGGGCCCTTCACCGACTTCAACGGCTCGGTCGAAGAGGTCAACTACGACAAGTCCAAGGTCCGCGTCTCGGTCACGATCTTCGGTCGCGCCACGCCGGTCGAGCTGGACTTCGCGCAAGTCGAGAAGGTCTGACGCGCTAGAATCCCGGGTTCGGTCGGCGTCCCCTAAAACGTCGGCCCGTGATCAGTCTGCAACGAGAGGCGGACAAGAGGAGCAAAGGTAAGGACTTCGGTCCGAATCCGATGCGCTAGCACTCAGGTGATCCCGCAGGCCGCGGGGTCACTGGATTGGAGAAAACATGGCCAAGAAAATTGTCGGCTTCATCAAGCTGCAAATTCCGGCCGGCAAGGCAAATCCTTCGCCGCCGGTGGGTCCCGCGCTGGGTCAGCGTGGCCTGAACATCATGGAGTTCTGCAAGGCGTTCAACGCCCAGACGTCGGGCGCCGGCTTCGAGCCTGGCATGAAGCTGCCGGTGGTCATCACCGCCTTCGCCGACAAGAGCTTCACCTTCGTCATCAAGTCGCCCCCGGCGACCGTGCTGATCAAGAAGGCCGCCAAGATCGAGAAGGGCTCGCAGCGCCCCCACCTGGACAAGGTCGGCAAGCTGACCCGCGCCCAGCTGGAAGAGATCGCCAAGATCAAGACCAAGGACCTGACGGCTGCCAGCATCGACGCCGCGGTCAAGACCATCGCCGGCTCCGCCCGCTCGATGGGCATCATCGTTGAAGGGGTCTGAACATGGCCAAGCTCACCAAGAAGCAAAAGGCACTGGCCGGCAAGGTCGAGTCGACCAAGCTGTACGCCCTGTCGGAAGCCCTGGACCTGGTCAAGAGCCTGGCCACGGCCAAGTTCGATGAGTCCATCGACGTCGCCGTGCAACTCGGCATCGACGCCAAGAAGTCGGACCAGGTCGTCCGTGGCGCCGTCGTGATGCCCAACGGCACCGGCAAGACCAAGCGCGTGGCCGTCTTCGCCCAAGGCGCCAAGGCTGAGGAAGCCAAGGCCGCCGGCGCCGACGTCGTCGGCATGGAAGACCTGGCCGAGCGCGTCAAGGCGGGCGACATGCCCTTCGACGTGGTCATCGCCTCGCCCGACACCATGCGTGTCGTCGGTACCCTGGGTCAGATCCTGGGCCCGCGCGGCCTGATGCCCAACCCCAAGGTTGGCACGGTCACCCCGGACGTCGCCACCGCCGTCAAGAACGCCAAGGCTGGCCAGGTCCAGTTCCGCGTCGACAAGGCCGGCATCATCCACGGCACCATCGGTCGTCGCTCCTTCGACACCGACAAGCTGGAAGGCAATCTGCGCGCGCTGATCGAGGCCCTGAACAAGGCCAAGCCGGCTTCGAGCAAGGGCGTCTACCTGCGCAAGGTCGCCGTGTCCTCGACGATGGGCGTCGGCGCCCGCGTCGAAATCGCTTCGATCAACGCTCAGGCCACCGCGGCCTGATCGACAACCAGGCCCCTGCGGCCTGGTGCACTGAATCTGTTCGGGGCGAGTCTGGCTCCGGGCAACAAAGATTGGTGGGGCGCTGTCCGGGCAACCGGGCGGCGCGTCATCCAAGACCGCTGGTGGAGACCCCTTAAATCGACGTCGCAAGACTGAGAACCAGCGCAGATGGCGGTCCCGCTGACAGGTTTTTCCTGACAGATGGTCGCTGAATCCCTGGCGCTCTCGAAGCCGCAAGGCCGAGGGAGCAAATGTGAGGAGTAGACCTTGAGTCTCAATCGCAACGAGAAGGCAGCCGTTGTCTCCGACGTCGCAGCGCAAGCAGCGAAGTCGCAGACCTTGGCGTTGGCCGAGTACCGTGGCCTCACCGTGGAAGCCTTGAACAAGCTGCGCGTCGACGCACGTTCCAAGGGTGTCTATCTTCACGTGCTGAAGAACACCCTGGCCCGTCGCGCCGTCGCTGGCACCCCGTTCGAAGCTGCTGCGGAGAGCATGGTCGGCCCGCTGATCTACGGCTTTTCGGAAGACGCTGTCGCGGCTGCCAAAGTCATCGCTGACTTTGCCAAGACCAACGACAAGCTCGTCATCAAGGGTGGTGCCTACGGTGGCAAGGCTCTGGACGTCAATGGCGTGAAGGCTCTGGCCTCCGTCCCGTCCAAGGAAGTCCTGCTGTCGCAGATTGCCGGCCTGCTGCTGTCGCCGGTGCAACGCACCGCGGCCGTGCTGGCTGCCCTGGCTGCAAAGCGTGGTGAAGGTGCTGTGGCTGCTGAAGCCCCCGCCGAAGCCCCGGCCGCGGCCTGATCGACGAACAACGCGTTTACACGCAACCCATCTGTTTTTTAGGAATTAATCATGGCATTCGATAAAGACGCTTTCCTGACCGCCCTGGACAGCATGTCCGTTCTGGAACTGAACGACCTGGTCAAGGCAATTGAAGAGAAGTTCGGCGTGTCCGCTGCTTCGATGGCTGCTCCGGCCGCCGGTGGCGCTGGCGGCGGTGCTGCTGCTGCTGCTGAAGAAAAGACCGAGTTCAACGTCGTCCTGACCGACGCTGGCGCCCAGAAGGTTGGCGTCATCAAGGCCGTTCGCGAAATCACCGGTCTGGGTCTGAAGGAAGCCAAGGACCTGGTCGACGGCGCTCCGAAGAACGTCAAGGAAGGCATCTCCAAGGCCGACGCCGAAGCCGCTGTCAAGAAGCTGGTCGAAGCTGGCGCCAAGGCCGAGATGAAGTAAATCGGTTCGGCGGGCATCGTTCCGCCGACGGGGTCTGGTTCGCCAGATCCATCAAAAGGGGTTGCCTTCGGGCTTCCCCTTTTTCGTCTTTACGGGTTTGTCCCCGTAGAGAACAGTTGAAAGGGCTGCTCAGCGTATGATGCGCAGTTCTTTCACGTGTTCTCTGATCCGACTGCAGAGAACCAGTTTGGTCGGACTTTGGTGCAACGCCGGAGTTGTCCGCCAGCGGTTGGTAGTGGCCAACCACCAAGCTAGGCAGCTGCCCGTTCTGGGCGGATGAGCCAGCCAGTCGCCGACGCGGTGCGTCCCACGGCCGGGGATGCACTCGACACGGAGTGTTTATGGCGCAAGCAACCCCCTACAGCTATACCGAGCGCAAGCGGATCCGCAAGAGCTTCGGCAAGCGCGAGAGCGTTCTCAACGTTCCCTATCTGCTCACCATGCAGAAGGACAGCTACGTGGCCTTCCTGCAGAAGGACGTGGCCCCTGCCAAACGCAAGCCCGAAGGCCTGCAGGCAGCTTTCCTTTCGGCGTTCCCGATTGTTTCGCACAACGGTTTCGTCGAGATGAAGTTCCTCGAGTTCAACATCGCCAAGCCGCCGTTCGACACCCGTGAGTGCCAACAGCGTGGGTTGACCTATGCAGCCGCCGTGCGCGCGCGCCTGCAGATGATCATCTATGACCGTGAGTCGCCCCAGGCGAAGACCGTCAAGGAAATCAAGGAGCAAGAGGTCTACATGGGCGAAGTGCCCCTGATGACCGACTACGGCTCCTTCATCGTCAACGGTACCGAGCGCGTCATCGTGTCGCAGCTGCACCGTTCGCCGGGCGTGTTCTTCGAGCACGACAAGGGCAAGACGCACTCGTCGGGCAAGCTGCTGTTCAGCGCCCGCATCATTCCCTACCGCGGCTCCTGGCTGGACTTCGAGTTCGACCCGAAGGACATCCTGTACTTCCGCGTCGACCGTCGCCGCAAGATGCCGGTCACCATCCTGCTCAAGGCCATCGGCCTGAACCCCGAGCAGATCTTGGCCCACTTCTTCGTGTTCGACAACTTCCGCCTGATGGACGTCGGCGCGCAGCTCGAATTCGTCGCCGACCGCCTGAAGGGTGAAGTCGCCCGCTTCGACATCGTCGACAAGAGCGGCGCCGTCATCGTCGAGAAGGACAAGCGCATCACCGCCCGTCACGTGCGCCAGCTGGAGCAGTCCGGCACGCAGCACATCTCGGTGCCGGAAGACTTCCTGGTCGGCCGTGTGCTGGCCAAGAACATGATCGACGCCGACACCGGCGAGATCATCGCCAAGGCCAATGACGAGCTGACCGACGCGCTGCTGAAGAAGCTGCGCCAGGCCGGCGTCAAGGAAATCCAGTGCCTGTTCACGAACGAACTGGACGAGGGTGCCTACATCAGCCAGACCCTGGCCTCGGATGAAACCGAGACCCAACTGGCAGCGCGCGTGGCCATCTACCGCATGATGCGCCCCGGCGAGCCGCCGACGGAAGACGCCGTCGAGGCCCTGTTCAACCGCCTGTTCTACAGCACCGACACCTACGACCTGAGCCGTGTCGGCCGCATGAAGTTCAACGCGCGTGTCGGCCGTGACACGCCCGAAGGCAATATGAACCTGTCCAACGAGGACATCCTTGACGTCGTCAAGATCCTCGTCGAGCTGCGCAATGGCCGCGGCGAAGTGGACGACATCGACCACCTGGGCAACCGCCGCGTGCGCTGCGTGGGCGAACTGGCCGAGAACCAGTACCGCTCGGGCCTCGCCCGTATCGAGAAGGCTGTCAAGGAACGTCTGGGCCAGGCCGAGACCGAAGCCCTGATGCCGCACGACCTGATCAACTCCAAGCCGATCTCCGCGGCGCTGAAGGAGTTCTTCGGTGCGTCGCAGCTGTCGCAGTTCATGGACCAGACCAACCCCCTGTCGGAAATCACGCACAAGCGTCGCGTTTCCGCCCTGGGCCCGGGCGGTCTGACCCGCGAGCGCGCCGGCTTCGAAGTCCGCGACGTGCACCCGACCCACTACGGCCGCGTCTGCCCGATCGAAACGCCGGAAGGCCCGAACATCGGCCTGATCAACTCGTTGGCGCTGTACGCACAGCTCAACGAGTACGGCTTCCTGGAAACGCCGTACCGCCGCGTCGTTGACGGTCACGTCACCGACCAGATCGACTACCTGTCCGCCATCGAGGAAGGCAAGTACGTCATCGCCCAGGCCAATGCCACGCTGAACGCCGGCGGCCAGCTGACGGACGAACTGGTGTCGGCCCGTGAAAACGGCGAATCGGTGCTGACCTCGCCCGAGCGCATCCAGTACATGGACGTGGCGCCGACGCAGATCGTGTCGGTCGCTGCTTCGCTCGTGCCCTTCCTGGAGCACGACGACGCGAACCGCGCACTGATGGGCGCCAACATGCAGCGCCAGGCCGTGCCGGTGCTGCGTCCCGAGAAGGCTTTCGTGGGTACGGGCGTCGAGCGCGTCGCCGCGAAGGACTCGGGCACGGTGGTCGCGGCTCGCCGCGGCGGCGTGGTCGACTATGTCGACACCAACCGCATCGTGATCCGCGTCAACGATGACGAGACCGTGGCCGGTGAGGTCGGTGTCGACATCTACAACCTGATCAAGTACCAGCGCTCCAACCAGAACACCAACATCCACCAGCGCCCGATCGTGCGCCGTGGCGACAAGGTGGCTGCCGAGGACATCATTGCCGACGGCGCTTCCACCGACATCGGTGAACTGGCCCTGGGCCAGAACATGCTGGTCGCGTTCATGCCCTGGAACGGCTACAACTTCGAAGACTCGATCCTGATCAGCGAACGCGTCATCGCCGAAGACCGCTACACCTCGATCCACATCGAGGAACTGGTGGTCAACGCACGTGACACCAAGCTGGGCGCCGAGGAAATCACCCGCGACATCCCGAACCTGTCGGAGCAACAACTCGGCCGTCTGGACGAGTCGGGCATCGTCTACATCGGTGCCGAGGTGAACCCGGGCGACGTGCTGGTCGGCAAGGTCACGCCCAAGGGCGAGACGACGCTGACGCCGGAAGAGAAGCTGCTGCGCGCCATCTTCGGCGAGAAGGCTTCGGACGTGAAGGACACGTCGCTGCGTGTCGACCAAGGCACCAGCGGCACCGTCATCGACGTGCAGGTCTTCACCCGTGAAGGCATCCAGCGCGACAAGCGTGCCCAGCAGATCATTGACGACGAGCTGAAGCGCTACCGCCTGGACCTGAACGACCAGCTGCGCATTGTCGAGAGCGACGCCTTCGACCGTATCGAGAAGCTGCTCAACGGCAAGATCGCCAACGGCGGCCCGCAGAAGATCGCCAAGGGCACCAAGATCGACAAGGACTACCTGGCCTCGGTCGAGAAGTTCCACTGGTTCGACATCCGTCCGGCCGAGGAAGAGATCGCCAACCAGCTCGAGTCGATCAAGAACTCGCTCGACCAGACCCGCCACAGCTTCGACCTGGCTTTTGAAGAAAAGCGCAAGAAGCTCACGCAGGGCGACGAGCTGCCCGCTGGCGTGCTGAAGATGGTCAAGGTCTACCTGGCCGTCAAGCGTCGCCTGCAGCCTGGCGACAAGATGGCCGGCCGTCACGGCAACAAGGGTGTCGTGTCCAAGGTCACGCCGATCGAAGACATGCCCTATATGGCCGACGGCACGCCTGCCGACATCGTGCTGAACCCGCTGGGCGTCCCGTCGCGGATGAACGTGGGCCAGGTGCTGGAAGTGCATCTGGGCTGGGCCGGCAAGGGCATCGGCCAGCGCATCGGCGACATGCTGCAGCAGCACACCAAGGTGGCTGAGCTGCGCAAGCTGTTCGACCAGCTCTACAACCAGAGCGGTGGCAAGACCGAGAACATCGACGACCTGTCCGACGCCGAAGTGCTGGAGATGGCCGAGAACCTCGCCAAGGGCGTGCCCTTCGCGACCCCGGTCTTCGACGGTGCCAAGGAAGAAGAAATCCGCGGCATGCTGAAGCTGGCCTACCCGGACGACATCGCCGCCAAGAAGGGCCTGACCGAGACGCGCACCCAGGCCTGGCTGTGCGACGGCCGCACCGGCGAGCAGTTCGAGCGCCCGGTCACCGTCGGCTACATGCACGTGCTGAAGCTGCACCACTTGGTGGACGACAAGATGCACGCCCGCTCGACCGGCCCGTACTCGCTGGTCACGCAGCAACCGCTGGGCGGCAAGGCCCAGTTCGGCGGCCAGCGTTTCGGCGAAATGGAAGTCTGGGCGCTGGAAGCGTATGGCGCCTCGTACATCCTGCAGGAAATGCTGACGGTCAAGTCCGACGACGTGAACGGCCGGACCAAGGTCTACGAAAGCATCGTCAAGGGCGAACACGCCATCGAAGCGGGCATGCCCGAATCGTTCAATGTGCTGGTCAAGGAAATCCGCTCCTTGGGCATCGACATTGAACTGGAACGCAATTAAGGAGCAGATGCATGAAGGGACTACTCGACCTTTTCAAGCAATTCACCCCCGATGAGCATTTCGATGCCATCAAGATCGGCCTGGCTTCCCCGGAGAAGATCCGCAGCTGGTCGTTCGGCGAGGTGAAGAAGCCCGAGACCATCAACTACCGCACCTTCAAGCCCGAGCGTGACGGCCTGTTCTGCGCCAAGATCTTTGGCCCGATCAAGGACTACGAGTGCCTGTGTGGCAAGTACAAGCGCTTGAAGCACCGCGGTGTCATTTGCGAGAAGTGCGGCGTTGAAGTCACCCAGACCAAGGTGCGCCGCGAGCGCATGGGCCACATCGACCTGGCTGCGCCCTGCGCCCACATCTGGTTCCTGAAGTCGCTTCCGTCGCGTCTGGGCCTGGTGCTCGACATGACGCTGCGCGACATCGAGCGCGTGCTGTACTTCGAAGCCTATGTCGTCGTCGACAGCGGCATGACGCCGCTGAAGAAGTTCTCGATCATGAGCGAGGACGACTACGACGCCAAGCGCATCGAGTACGGTGACGAGTTCATCGCGCTGATGGGCGCCGAGGGCATCAAGAAGCTGCTGGAGGAGATGGATCTCGACATCGAGATCGATCGCCTGCGCAACGACATGACCGGCTCCGAGCTCAAGGTCAAGAAGAACTCCAAGCGCCTGAAGGTCATGGAGGCCTTCAAGAAGTCCGGCATCAAGCCGAACTGGATGGTGCTGGACGTGCTGCCCGTGCTGCCGCCGGACCTGCGTCCGTTGGTGCCGCTGGACGGCGGCCGCTTCGCGACCTCCGACCTGAACGACCTCTACCGTCGCGTCATCAACCGCAACAACCGCCTGGCCCGCCTGCTGGAGCTGAAGGCGCCTGAAATCATCGTGCGCAATGAAAAGCGCATGCTGCAGGAAGCCGTCGACTCGCTGCTGGACAACGGCCGCCGCGGCAAGGCGATGACCGGCGCGAACAAGCGTGCCCTCAAGTCGCTGGCCGACATGATCAAGGGCAAGAGCGGTCGCTTCCGTCAGAACCTGCTGGGCAAGCGCGTCGACTACTCGGGCCGTTCGGTCATCGTGGTCGGCCCGACGCTCAAGCTGCACCAGTGCGGCCTGCCCAAGCTGATGGCGCTTGAGCTCTTCAAGCCCTTCATCTTCAGCCGTCTCGAAGCCATGGGCATCGCGACGACGATCAAGGCGGCCAAGAAGGAAGTCGAATCCGGCACGCCGGTGGTCTGGGACATCCTGGAAGAAGTCATCAAGGAACACCCGGTTCTGCTGAACCGCGCCCCGACGCTGCACCGCCTCGGCATCCAGGCCTTCGAGCCCGTGCTGATCGAAGGCAAGGCCATCCAGCTGCACCCCCTCGTCTGCTCGGCCTTCAACGCCGACTTCGACGGTGACCAGATGGCCGTCCACGTGCCGCTGTCGATCGAAGCGCAGATGGAAGCCCGCACCCTGATGCTGGCCTCCAACAACGTGCTGTTCCCGGCCTCGGGCGAGCCGTCCATCGTCCCGTCGCAAGACGTGGTGCTGGGCCTGTACTACGCTACCCGCGAGCGCACCAACGGCAAGGGCGAAGGCCTGATCTTCTCGGACATCCCCGAGATGATCCGCGCGCTGGAAAACGGCGCCGTGGAAATCACCGCCAAGATCAGCGTGCGCCTGACCGAGTGGACCAAGGACAAGGACACGGGCGAGTTCGTGCCCGAGACCAAGCTCGTGGACACGACCGTCGGCCGCGCGCTGCTGTCGGAAATCCTGCCCAAGGGCCTGCCCTTCAGCAACATCAACAAGGCGCTGAAGAAGAAGGAGATCAGCAAGCTGATCAACACCTCCTTCCGCAAGTGCGGCCTGAAGGAAACCGTCGTGCTGGCCGACAAGCTGCTGCAAAGCGGTTTCAAGCTCGCCACGCGCGCCGGCATCTCCATCGCCATCGACGACATGCTGGTGCCCGCGCAGAAGCACACGCTGATCGAGCGCGCCGAGAAGGAAGTCAAGGAGATCGAGCAGCAGTACGTCTCGGGTCTCGTGACCGCCGGCGAGCGCTACAACAAGGTCGTGGACATCTGGGGCAAGGCCGGTGACGAAATCGGCAAGAAGATGATGGACCACCTGAAGGTCGAGAAGACGATCGATCGCCACGGCAAGACCGTCGATCAGGAGTCCTTCAACTCGATCTACATGATGGCCGACTCGGGTGCCCGCGGTAGCGCGGCCCAGATCCGCCAGCTGGCCGGCATGCGCGGCCTGATGGCCAAGCCTGACGGCTCCATCATCGAGACGCCGATTACCGCGAACTTCCGCGAAGGCCTGAACGTTCTGCAGTACTTCATTTCCACCCACGGTGCTCGTAAGGGCCTGGCGGACACGGCGCTGAAGACCGCGAACTCCGGCTACCTGACGCGCCGCCTGGTCGACGTGACCCAGGATCTGGTCGTCACGGAAGACGATTGCGGCACCGACAACGGCATGGCCATGCGCGCCCTGGTCGAAGGCGGTGAAGTCATCGAATCGCTGCGCGACCGCGTCCTCGGCCGCGTCGCCGCGATCGACGTCGTCCACCCCGAGACGCAGGTCTCGCTGCTGGCCGCCGGCAACATGCTCGACGAGGACACCCTCGACCTGCTGGAGCAGGCCGGTGTCGACGAGATCAAGGTCCGCACGCCGCTGACCTGCGGCACGCGCTTTGGCCTGTGCGCCAAGTGCTACGGCCGTGACCTCGGCCGCGGCGGCCTGGTCAACGTCGGTGAGGCTGTCGGCGTCATCGCCGCCCAGTCCATCGGCGAACCCGGCACGCAGCTGACGATGCGTACCTTCCACATCGGCGGTGCCGCTTCGCGCGCTGCCGTCGCCTCGAGCGTGGAAGCCAAGTCGGACGGCATCATCGGCTTCAACGCCACGATGCGCTACGTGACCAATGGCAAGGGCGAGCTGGTCGTGATTTCCCGCTCCGGCGAGATCATCATTGCCGACCCGCACGGCCGCGAGCGCGAGCGTCACAAGGTGCCTTATGGCGCCGTGCTGAACATCAAGCCGAGCCAGACCATCAAGGCCGGCGTGGTGCTCGCCAACTGGGACCCGCTGACCCGCCCGATCATCACGGAATTCGCCGGCAAGGCGAAGTTCGAGAACGTCGAGGAAGGGGTGACCGTCGCCAAGCAGGTGGACGAGGTGACCGGTCTGTCGACCCTGGTCGTCATCGACCCGAAGCGCCGCGGCGCGGCCAAGGTCATCCGTCCGCAGGTCAAGCTGCTGGACGCTGGCGGCCACGAGGTCAAGATCCCCGGTACCGACCACTCGGTGGCCATCGGCTTCCAGGTTGGCTCGCTGATCCAGATCCGCGACGGCCAGGAGCTGCTGCCTGGTGAAGTGCTCGCCCGTATCCCGGTCGAAGGCCAGAAGACCCGCGACATTACCGGCGGTCTGCCGCGCGTGGCCGAGCTCTTCGAGGCCCGTTCGCCCAAGGACGTCGGCGTGCTGGCCGAGCAGACCGGCACGGTGTCGTTCGGCAAGGAGACCAAGGGCAAGATCCGCCTGCAGATCACCGATCCGGACGGCAAGGCCCACGAGGAACTGGTGCCCAAGGAAAAGAACATCCTGGTGCACGAAGGCCAGGTGGTCAACCGCGGTGAACTGATCGTCGACGGCGCCGCAGACCCGCAGGACATCCTGCGCCTGCTGGGCATCGAGGAACTGGCGCGCTACATCGTCGACGAAGTCCAGGACGTGTACCGACTCCAGGGCGTGAAGATCAACGACAAGCACATCGAGGTGATCGTTCGCCAGATGCTGCGTCGTGTGGTCATCACCAACCCGGGTGACACGCACTACATCCTGAACGAGCAAGTCGAACGCTCGGAGCTGCTGGACACCAACGACCGCATGCGCAAGGAAGGTAAGACGACGGCCACCCACTCGGATGTGCTGCTCGGTATCACCAAGGCCTCGCTGTCGACCGACTCCTTCATCTCGGCCGCTTCCTTCCAGGAAACGACCCGCGTGCTCACCGAGGCTGCCATCATGGGCAAGCGCGACGAGCTGCGTGGCCTGAAGGAAAACGTCATCGTCGGTCGCCTGATCCCCGCCGGCACCGGCATGGCCTTCCACGAGGCACGCCGTGCCAAGGAAGCCATGGACGACGCCGAGCGTCGCGCCATTGCGCTGCAGGAAGCTGAAGAGCTGGCTGCCGCCCAGATGGCTGGCGTCGACGCTGGCGACAGCTCGGCCGAATAAGCCGACGAGGGCCTCGCCCTCCGAAGCCGCCCCCGGTTCAGACCGCGGGCGGCTTTTTCTTTGTCAGTCCGGCGCCCAATGCTCGGGCTTCAGGATGGCCAGGCCTTTCAGTCGGGCGCGCTTGGCCAGGGCCAGCACGGCCTTGTCGCGCGAGATCAACCAGCGGGCCTGTGTCGCCAGCGCCAGATCGATGAACTTCTGGTCGTCCGGGTCCCGGCAGACCAGCCGGCCGGCCAGCGGTTGCGGGTTGATGGCCTCGACGGCCAGGGCGTGGGCGTCGAACTGAGCCTCGATGAAGGCCAGGTCCGGCGCGTAGGCGGCGGCGATGCCTCGGCCCAGCACATGGCGGATCTCGTCCCGCATCGCCGGCGCCACCAACCAGCGCAGGGCGCCCGAGGTCACAGCGGAAGTCAGCGCCTGTACGCGGGCGTCGCGAAACACCAGCCAGTCCATGACGACCTGGGTGTCGATGACGATGGCTGGCCGTTCCAAGGCGAGCGGGGCAGGGGTGTCCATGCTGTCAGCTTACCCGGGCGTGCGTCGGCATACGGGCAGACCCTTGTGCCGATCTCCCTGCCGGTCTACAATCCTCGGCTCTCCGCCTTTTGGGCGCCGCATTCGTGCGCGCTCGAAAACTTGAAAAAGTAGGTGGGGTTCACTGACTTCAAACGGGAACAAGTCGTAATGCCAACCATCAATCAGCTGGTGCGCCACGGTCGAGAGGCCGAGGTCACCAAGTCCAAGTCGCCTGCGATGCAGAACTGCCCGCAGCGCCGCGGTGTCTGCACCCGCGTCTACACCACCACGCCCAAGAAGCCGAACTCGGCTCTGCGTAAGGTCGCCAAGGTGCGCCTGACCAACGGTTTCGAGGTCATCTCGTACATCGGTGGTGAAGGCCACAACCTGCAAGAACACAGCGTCGTGCTGGTTCGCGGCGGCCGTGTCAAGGATCTGCCCGGTGTGCGTTACCACATCGTCCGCGGCTCCCTCGACCTGCAAGGCGTCAAGGATCGCAAGCAATCGCGTTCCAAGTACGGCGCGAAGCGTCCGAAGAAGTAAATCGGTTGTTCGGGCTCAGCGCACAAGCTGACCCAACGTTGTTGCGGCCAATCTGGCCGAGTAAGTGGATGACCCCAGATGTCGGTGGTTGTCCAGCGGAGTCAGGTCAAGAAGATCGTCTCCAACTGAAGCAAAAGGAAGAGTGCCATGCCACGTCGTCGCGAAGTACCCAAGCGCGAAATCCTCCCGGACCCCAAGTTCGGTTCCGTCGATCTGTCCAAGTTCATGAACGTCATCATGGAATCGGGCAAGAAGGCCGTCGCTGAGCGCATCATTTACGGTGCCCTGGAGCAGGTCGAGAAGAAGATCGGCAAGGATCCGCTGGAAGTGTTCATGGTTGCCCTGAACAACGTGAAGCCCATGGTTGAAGTGAAGTCCCGCCGTGTCGGCGGTGCGAACTACCAAGTTCCCGTGGAAGTTCGCCCCGTCCGCCGGATGGCTCTCGCCATGCGCTGGCTGAAGGAATCCGCTCGCAAGCGCGGTGAGAAGTCGATGGCCCAGCGCCTCGCCAATGAACTGCTGGAGGCCGCTGAAGGCCGCGGCGGCGCGATGAAGAAGCGCGACGAAGTTCACCGCATGGCAGAAGCCAACAAGGCGTTCTCGCACTTCCGCTTCTAAACTCACTGTCTTTCAGCCGCCTCGGGTTTTTACCAACCCGCTGGCGGCTCCTGCCTTCTGGAGCAAACCATGGCCCGCAAAACCCCCATCGAGCGCTACCGCAACATCGGTATTTCCGCGCACATCGATGCTGGCAAGACCACCACGACCGAGCGCATCCTTTACTACACCGGCGTGAACCACAAGATCGGTGAGGTGCATGACGGCGCCGCCACGATGGACTGGATGGAGCAAGAGCAGGAGCGTGGCATCACGATCACGTCCGCTGCCACGACCTGCTTCTGGAAGGGCATGGACCTGGCTCGCCCCGAGCACCGCATCAACATCATCGACACCCCCGGACACGTCGACTTCACGATTGAAGTCGAGCGCTCCATGCGCGTGCTGGACGGCGCCTGCATGGTCTATTGCGCCGTGGGTGGCGTGCAGCCCCAGTCGGAAACCGTCTGGCGCCAGGCCAACAAGTACAAGGTGCCCCGCCTCGCGTTCGTCAACAAGATGGACCGCACCGGCGCGAACTTCTTCAAGGTCTACGACCAGATGAAGCTGCGTCTGAAGGCCAACCCCGTGCCCGTCGTCATTCCCATCGGCGCTGAAGAAAACTTCACCGGCGTGATCGACCTCATCAAGATGAAGGCGATCATCTGGGACGAGGCCTCGCAAGGCATGAAGTTCAGCTACGAGGACATCCCGGCCGACCTGCAAGCCGACGCTGTCAAATGGCGTGAAAACCTCATCGAAGCCGCCGCTGAATCCAGCGAAGAGCTGATGAACAAATACCTCGAGTCGGGCGACCTGACCGAGGAAGAAGTCGTCACGGCCATCCGCAAGCGCACCATCGCCGCTGAAATCCAGCCGATGTTCTGCGGCACCGCCTTCAAGAACAAGGGTGTGCAGCGCATGCTCGACGGCGTCATCGACTTCATGCCGTCGCCCATCGACGTGCCACCGGTGCCGGGCACCGACGAAGACGACCAGCCGACCGTCCGCAAGGCCGACGACAGCGAGAAGTTCGCTGCGCTGGCTTTCAAGCTGATGACTGACCCCTACGTTGGCCAGCTGACCTTCGTGCGCGTCTACTCCGGCGTGCTGCAGTCGGGCGCCAGCGTCTACAACCCGATCCGCGGCAAGAAAGAGCGCATCGGCCGGATCCTGCAGATGCACGCCAACCAGCGTGAAGAAATCTCGGAAATTCTGGCTGGCGACATCGCCGCCTGCGTGGGTCTGAAGGACGTCACCACGGGCGAAACCCTGTGCGACCCCGAAGCCATCATCACGCTGGAAAAGATGGTCTTCCCTGAGCCCGTGATCTCGCAGGCCGTCGAGCCCAAGACCAAGGCCGACCAGGAAAAGATGGGTATCGCCCTGGGCCGCCTGGCCAAGGAAGACCCGTCCTTCCGTCTGCGCACTGACGAAGAGTCAGGCCAGACCATCATTTCCGGTATGGGCGAGCTGCACCTGGAAATCATCGTCGACCGCATGAAGCGCGAGTTCGGCGTGGAAGCCAACGTCGGCAAGCCGCAAGTGGCCTACCGCGAAACCATCCGCAAGACCGCCACCGACGTCGAAGGCAAGTTCGTTCGCCAGTCCGGTGGTAAGGGACAGTACGGTCACGTCGTGATCACGCTCGAGCCGCAAGAGCCGGGCAAGGGCTTCGAGTTCGTTGACGCCATCAAGGGCGGCGTGGTTCCTCGCGAATACATCCCCGCGGTCGAGAAGGGCATCATCGACAGCCTGCCGAACGGCGTGCTGGCCGGCTTCCCGGTCGTCGACGTCAAGGCCACGCTGACCTTCGGTTCCTACCACGACGTGGACTCGAACGAAAACGCGTTCAAGATGGCCGCTTCGATGGGCTTCAAGGAAGCCTGCCGCCGCGCCAGCCCCGTCATCCTCGAGCCGATGATGGCCGTGGAAGTCGAGACGCCTGAAGACTACGCCGGCAACGTGATGGGCGACCTGTCCAGCCGTCGTGGCATGGTGCAGGGCATGGACGACATGGTCGGTGGCGGCAAGGTCATCAAGGCCGAAGTCCCGCTGTCGGAAATGTTCGGCTACTCGACGACCCTGCGCTCGATGTCGCAAGGCCGTGCCACGTACACGATGGAGTTCAAGCACTACAGCGAAGCTCCGAAGAACGTGGCCGACGCCATCATCACGGCGCGCGGCAAGGCCTGATCGGCTTTTGAACTGAATCGTCTTCGCAGCGGCCCGCCCGCTTCGCCAGTCGGCGGGAATCACGGGCTCTGCGGAAACGCTAAACCAACAGACTGGCGAGATGCTCTTTTTGGAGAATTGAAATGGCAAAAGGCAAGTTTGAACGGACCAAGCCGCACGTGAACGTGGGCACGATTGGCCACGTTGACCACGGCAAGACGACGCTGACGGCTGCGATCGCAACCGTGCTGTCCAAGAAGTTCGGCGGCGAGGCCAAGGCCTACGACCAGATCGACGCAGCGCCCGAAGAAAAGGCCCGCGGCATCACGATCAACACCGCCCACGTCGAGTACGAGACGGCCAACCGCCACTACGCGCACGTTGACTGCCCCGGCCACGCCGACTACGTCAAGAACATGATCACCGGTGCCGCCCAGATGGACGGCGCCATCCTGGTGTGCTCGGCCGCTGA
>NZ_JAVDXU010000010.1:0-18082 GCF_031458095.1 Roseateles saccharophilus | reverse complement strand
TCGTCGATGAAGTGGGTGGCGGTGGCTTCGTCGTACTGGGTCGTGAAGGAGGTCGTCAGCCACAGGCCGAAGCTCCAGGCCGGCGGCAGCGGGGCGCGGCCTGTCAGCGCTGTCAGCCGGGTCACGACGTCCTTGGGTGTCGGGCCGGCAATGACGCAGTAGTCCAGGCTCTCGCCCTCTCGGCTGAACTGCACGCGCGCCACCTTCTCGGAGCCGACCTCGAAGGATACCGGGCCGGCCTCGTTGACGAGCACGCCGTAGCCGCGGTTGGTCAGGTAGAAGGGCACGCTCTTGTAGACCTGCTCGCAGGCCGTGCCGCCGTCCTTGTTGGTGTTCTCGACGACCTGGCCGTTCTTGACGAAGGGCGTGAAGCGCTCGCCCAGGCCATAGACGTTCTCGCCGACGGCCAGGGTGAGTTGCTCGTGCACATGGTTGCCCTTGGCACCCCACTGGATATAGCCCAGGCCGCGCCAGTCGCTCTTGGTGAGCACGCGGTCGCCTTCGCGGAAGGTGAGGCTCCAGCCTTCGCCCTTCTTGACGTCGACCGAGATCGGGCCGGAGGTCAGCGTGGCACGGGTGTCGCCGTCCTGCACCAGCACGGAGGTGCGCGTCGCGCCGGGCATGGGGATGTGCAGGCGCGGGGCCTGCGAGGCCGAGTAGTGCTCGACGCTGACGCGGATGACGCCGGGCAGCGGCGAGCTCAGCGTCACGGTCAGCGTGGGACCTTGCAGCGTGTCGCCGCGGTGCTTGATGGGGCGGGTCGTGGCGAGCACGACCAGGCGGTCGGGATGGACTTCAACGGCATAGGCCTCGGCCGCGTAATGCGCGGCGACGCCGGGTTGAAGCATCCACTGTCCGTCGGTGAACTTCATGGGAGTCGGATCTTTGCAGAGGGTCAGGGGTGGGAGGGCGCCTGCACGTGGCGGCGGATGTAGTCGCCGTGGTCCGGCATGTCGGCGGCGGTCTGGGCGATGGCCTGGCGCAGGCGCACGAAGTGCTGCAACAGGGCCTGAGGGTCGATGTGGTCGATGAAGGGGTCGTAGTTCTCGGGCAGCAAGCCCAGGCCGAGGAAGAGGGACACCCAGGACGGCTCGGCAAAGCCACCGGGGTCGAAGATGGCGACGCGGCCCGAGCTGCGGAAGAGCTCGATCTGATGGGCAAGCGAGTCGGGGATGGGCATGGCGGCGCAATAGCGCCACAGCTCCGAATCGCGCCTCTCGGTCAGCTTGTAGTGCAGCACGATGAAGTCACGAATGGACTCGTACTGCAGGGCCATCTGGCGGTTGAACTCGGCGGCCAGATGCGGCTTGAACTGCTTGTCCGGGAAGAACTGGATCAGGCGGCCGACGCCGTCCATGATGAGCTGGATGCTGGTCGATTCCAGCGGCTCCAGAAAGCCCCCGGCCAGGCCGATGGCGACGACGTTCTTCACCCAGCCCTGCTTGCGGCGGCCGGTCGTGAAGCGCAACTGGCGCGGCGTGTCCAGGGCCTTGCTGTCCAGGCCGGCCAGCAGCGTGCCCGCGGCCTCGTCGTCGCTGATGAAGTGGCTGCAATAGACATGGCCGTTGCCGGTGCGATGCTGCAGCGGGATGCGCCACTGCCAGCCTGCGGCCTTGGCGGTGGACATCGTGTAGGGCGTCAGTGGCTCGACGCGCTCGCTCGGCACGGCTTGGGCGCTGTTGCAGGGCAGCAGGGCCGTCCAGTCCTCGAACGGCGACTGCATCGCGCCGCCGATCAGCAGGGCTCTAAAGCCCGAGCAGTCGATGAAGAGATCGCCCTCGATGCGGCGGCCGTCCTTCAGCTTGACCGCGGTGACGAAGCCGTCCTCGGGCCTGAGCTCGACGTCGACGATCAGCCCCTCGATGCGCTGCGCGCCGCGCTCCATCGCGTACTCGCGCAGATAGGCGGCGTAGAGGCCGGCGTCGAAGTGATAGGCGAAGGAATAGGCATTGGCGGCCGACGGCGCGCCGTCCACCGGCGGCGTGAAGCGGTTGCCCTTGGCCATGACGGTAGACGTCGACCAGTCCTCATAACTCGGCAGCCCCTGCGTGATGCGCGACAGCCGCAGCCAGTGCTGCCAGGGCGTACGAGCATCGATGGCCGGGCCGAAGTCGCCGAAGCCGTGGAAGAAGCGGTGCCCGACGCTGCCCCAGTCGCGGAACTCGATGCCAAGCTTGAAGCTGCCCTGGGTGCGCTTGACGAAGTCGGCGCCGTCCAGGCCCAGGGTGCGGTTGTAGGCACGGATGGGCGGCAGCGTGGCCTCGCCGACGCCGATGGTGCCGATGTCGGGCGACTCCACCAGCACGATCTCGCAGGCCGATGGCCCGCCCACTGCGGCAAAGCGCTGGGCCAGCGGCGCGGCGGCCATCCAGCCGGCGGTGCCGCCGCCGACGATGACGATCTTGCGGATGGGAGATTCGGGCATTGGCTGTCTCGGGCCAGTTTTTATGGGGCCTCACCGCGTCACCGGCGGGCGGCGCGATCTTCGGCCAGGTGGGCCGCATCGCGATAGGGGTCAACACCGTATTTACTTCGTTCGATGGCCGAACTAATATAGCCTCCAAGCCTGTCAGAGCACGGGCATGACTAGGAGACAAATGCAGGCCGAAGCTGCCGGCAGCCAACAGCTGCTCAAAGTCATCAACCGCATGGCACTGGTGAGGCACCTCTGCGCCCACCCGGGGCTGTCGCGCGCCGATCTGGCCGGCGCCGTCGGCCTGACCAAGTCCACCGTCAGCATGCTGACGCGCGAGCTGATTGCCGAGGGCTGGCTCATCGAGCGCGAGGTCGTCGCCACCGGCGACCTGGGCCGCCGCCCCACCCCTCTCTTCATCGATCCCGACCGCCTGCTGCTGCTGGGCGCCGAGGTCGGCATCGAATCCGTGCGCGTCGTCGCCACCTCGCTGACCGGCGAGCTCAAGGCCTGCACCGTGGCCAACTACGGCGCCAGCCGCACCGCCAAGGCCTGCATCACCACGCTGGCCAATGCGCTGATCAAGCTCAGCAAGCAACTGGACGCCAGGCAGCAGATCCTCGGCCTGGGCGTCGGCCTGCCGGGCGGCGTCAACGAGGCCCGCGGCCTGCTGCATTTCGCCCCCAACCTGGGCTGGCGCGACATCCCCTTCGGCACCCTGCTGGCCGAGAAGCTGCAAGACACAACGCTGGCCGGTGTGCCTCTCTTCATACAAAACGAAGCCGACGTGGCGGCCCTGGGAGAGATGGAGTTCAACCCCGCGCCAGCATCCGACCCGTTGCTCTATGTGTCGATCAACCACGGCCTGGGTGCTGGCGTCATCGTCGGCGACCGCCTGCTGACCGGCAGCCGCGG
This sequence comes from Roseateles saccharophilus, assembly GCF_031458095.1. Taxonomy (GTDB): domain Bacteria; phylum Pseudomonadota; class Gammaproteobacteria; order Burkholderiales; family Burkholderiaceae_C; genus Pelomonas; species Pelomonas saccharophila_A. The sequence goes on along the minus strand of NZ_JAVDXU010000010.1, from coordinate 14,754 downwards.
CTTTGCGGGTGAGGTCGGCCATATGGTGCTGCAGCTCAATGGCCCGCGCTGCTCCTGCGGCCGCCGCGGCTGCGCCGAAGCGCTGATCGCCACTCGCGCCATGCTGCACGGCAGCGGCGATGAAGCCGCACTGCGCTCGCTGGCCGAAGTGCGCGCCCATCTTGTGGATGGCGACGCCGAGACGCTGAAGGCCGTCAACTCCGCCGGCCGCTATCTCGGTGTGCTGCTGCAAAACCTGGCCACCGCCTATGACCCGGCCTGCATCGTGCTCGGCGGCAGCGTCGTCGATTTGGGCGAGCCTTTTCTGAAGCCGGCGCTCGACACGCTGCTGGACTACGCCACCGCGGCCAGCCTGCCGCCGCCCAGCGTGCGCACGTCGATGTTCGGCGCCAATGCCGTCGCCATCGGTGCGGCCGCGCTGGCCCGCTACCGCCTGACCCGCCCGGCCCTGCCACTGGCTGACAGCGGCGCGGTGATGACCGAAACCGAGGAGGCCCACTGATGTTCCTCGGCATCGATCTCGGCACCTCGGAAGTCAAGCTGCTGCTGCTTGACGGCGAGGGCCATATCGTCGGCACGGCCGGCAGCGCGTTGACGCTGTCGTCGCCGGAGCCTCTATGGTCCGAGCAGAACCCGGCCGACTGGTGGCGCGCCACCGGCGACGCCGTCTCCAAGCTGCGCGCCGCCCACCCCGTGGCCTTCGCCGCCGTGCGCGGCATCGGCCTGTCGGGCCAGATGCATGGCGCCGTGCTGCTTGGCGAGGCCGACACCGTGCTGCGCCCCGCCATCCTGTGGAACGACGGCCGCAGCCACGCCGAGTGCGCCGAGCTCACCGCCGCCGCGCCACGCCTGCACGACATCGCCGGCAACCTCGCCATGCCGGGCTTCACCGCCCCGAAGCTGCTGTGGGTGAAGAAGCACGAGCCCGAGGTCTTCGAGCGCGTCAAGAGCGTGCTGCTGCCCAAGGACTGGCTGCGCCTGCAACTGTGCGGCGACAAGGTCTCCGACCCCTCCGACGCTGCCGGCACGCTGTGGCTGGACGTGGCCCGCCGCGACTGGTCCGACGAGTTGCTGGCCGCCTGCGGCCTGACGCGCGCGCAGATGCCGCGCCTGGTCGAAGCCAACCAGCCCAGTGGCATCCTGAAGCCCGAACTCGCCAAGGCCTGGGGCCTGGGCCCCGAGGTCGTCATTGCCGGCGGCGCGGGCGACAACGCCGCCAGCGCCATCGGCATCGGCGCCACCCAGCCGGGTGACGGCTTCATCTCGCTGGGCACCTCGGGCGTGCTCTTTGTCGTCAACGACCGCTACCGGCCCAACCCGGCCTCGGCCGTGCACGCCTTCTGCCATGCCCTGCCCCAGCGCTGGCACCAGATGAGCGTGATGCTGTCGGCGGCGAGCTGCTTCAAGTGGTTCTGCAACCTCGTCGGCGCCGATGAAGCCGCCTTGCTGGCTGAGCTTTCACCAAATGACAGCGCAGTCAATCGACCGATCTTCCTGCCCTACCTCGCCGGCGAGCGCACGCCGCACAACGACCCGTTTGCGCCGGGCGTCTTCCATGGCCTGAAGGCGCAAACGACGCGTGCCGACTGCACCTATGCCGTGCTCGAAGGCGTGGCCTTCGGCCTGGCCGACGGACTGGACGCGCTGCGGGCTGCGGGCACCGAGGTCCACCAGTTGTCGCTGGTGGGCGGCGGTTCGCGCAGCCACTTCTGGGCGCAGTTGATCGCCGACACGCTTCAAGTCGACATCGTGCTGCACACCGGCAGCGAAGCCGGTGGCGCCCTTGGTGCCGCTCGTCTCGGTTGGCTGGCCGCCGGCGGTGCTGTGGATGCCGTCTGCACCCGCCCGCCCGTGGCCGCCCTCTTCTCTCCCGATCCCCAACGCCATGCCCGCCTGGCTCCACGCCTGGCGCGCTTCCGTGACCTGTACCAGCGCCTGAAAGGCGCCTGACCCATGAGCTATTTCGAACACATCCAGCCCATCCGCTACGAGGGCGCCGACAGCCCCAACGAACTGGCCTTCAAGCATTACGACAAGGACCGCATGGTTCTCGGCAAGCGCATGGAGGAGCATCTGCGCTTTGCCGCCTGCTACTGGCACAACTTTGTCTGGACGGGTCTGGACCCGTTTGGCGGCGCCACCTTCGAGCGGCCCTGGTTCCAGGGCGGCACGCCGATGGAACTCGCCAAGGCCAAGGCCGACGCCGCCTTCGAGTTCTTCGCCAAGCTCGGCCTGCCCTACTACTGTTTCCATGACCGCGACGTCGCTCCCGAGGGCGCCTCGCCGCGCGAGAGCCACGAGAACTTCCTGCGCCTGGTCGACGTGCTCGGCGAGAAGCAGCAGGCCACCGGACTGAAGCTGCTGTGGGGTACGGCCAATCTGTTCAGCCACCGCCGCTTCATGTCGGGTGCGGCCAGCAACCCCGACCCGGAGATCTTCAAGCTCGCCGCCCTGCAGGTGCGCGATGCGATGGACGCCACGCTCAAGCTCGGTGGCGAGAACTATGTGCTGTGGGGCGGCCGCGAGGGCTACGAGACCCTGCTGAACACGCGCCTGGGCCAGGAGATGGACCAGCTCGGCCGCTTCCTCAACATGGTGGTCGAGTACAAGCACAAGATCGGTTTCCAGGGCGCCATCCTCATCGAGCCCAAGCCGCGCGAGCCGTCCAAGCACCAGTACGACTTCGACACCGCCACCGTCTACGGCTTCCTGGTGCGCTACGGCCTGGAGAAAGAGGTCAAGGTCAACATCGAGGCCAACCACGCGACCCTCTCGGGCCACAGCTTCGAGCATGAGATCGCCACGGCCGGCGCCCTGGGCATCCTGGGCAGCCTGGACATGAACCGCGGCGACCCGCAGCTGGGCTGGGACACCGACCAGTTCCCCAACAATGTGCCCGAGACGGCCATCGCGCTGTACCACGTGCTGCAGGCCGGCGGTCTCGGCAGCGGCGGCCTGAACTTCGACGCCAAGGTGCGCCGCCAGAGCATCGATGCGGCCGACCTCTTCCATGGCCATATCGGCGGCATGGACGTCTGCGCCCAGGCCCTGCTGATCGCCGAAAAGATGATCGAGGACGGCCGCCTGAAGAAGGCTGTCGATGCCCGCTACGCCGGCTGGGACACAGCCGCCGGCCAGGACATCCTGCAGGGCCGACGCAGCCTCGACGCCCTCGCCGACCAGGTCCTCCAGACCAACACCGACGTGGCCCCCGTGTCGGGCCGCCAGGAAGTGTTGGAGAACCTCGTCAACCGCTTCTGCGGCTGACGCCCACCGTTTTCCCCACGACAGCATCAGCACGCCCGGACCGACAACGTTGCCAATGACGAACAACTTCGCCCCAAGGCAGCGCGTCGGTTCGACCCGGCGATGTTGACGCCTGAATTCCCGCCGAACCAGCAGCAGTCCCACAGAGACAGACCACAACGAGGAGACACAGTGAAGACACTTCAACGCACCGCCGTATCCCTGGCCGCCGCCCAGCTCGCCCTGCTTTGCAGCGGCCTGGCCTCGGCGCAGACCACGCCCGCCCCCGCGCCGGCCGCCGCCGCGTCCGCGCCCGAGGCCAAGACGCAGAGGATCGAGACCGTCACCGTCAGCGGCCGACGCGCGGCCCTGCAGTCGGCGCAGAAGATCAAGCAGGAGGCCGATGAGATCGTCGACTCCGTCAATGCCGACGACATCGGCAAGCTGCCCGACAAGTCCGTCACCGAGGTGCTGCAGCGCATCGTCGGCGTGACCATCGACCGGACCATGGCCAAGGGCGACCCCGAGCACTACTCGGTGGAAGGATCGGGCGTGAACGTCCGCGGCCTGTCCTATGTGCGCTCTGAAGTGAACGGCCGCGACACCTTCTCCGCCAATGGCGGCCGCGCGCTGAACTTCGAGGACGTGCCGCCCGAGCTGATGGCCGGCGTGGACGTCTACAAAAACCCGTCGGCGGAGCAGGTCGAAGGCGCCGTCGGCGGCCTCGTCAACCTGCGCACCGCCATGCCCTTCGACTACAACGGCCTGAAGGGCGCCATCACGCTGGGCGGCAACTACAACGACCTGCAGGGCAAGTGGAGTCCTGCGGCCTCGGGCCTGATCTCCAACCGCTGGAGGACCGACCTCGGCGAATTCGGCGCCCTGTTGAGCCTGGCACGCAGCAAGACGACGACGCGCACCGACCTCTGGCAGGCCGAGCCCTACTACAACATCGACGGCACGCATTGGGTGCCCAAGGGCGCGCAATGGCGCGACTCCAACTTCGACCGCACCCGCGACGGCAGCTACGGCGCCCTGCAATGGAGGAAGGACAACATCAGCAGCTCGCTGACCTACTTCGAGTCCAAGTACCGCATGCACTGGGACGAGAACGCGCTGTTCGCCCAGTCCACGCCGTCCAACCTGAAGATCTCCTCCGGCGCCACCTACGGCGCCAACGGCGCCCTGCTGACCGGCACGCTGACCGACCCGACCGATGGCGGCATCAACTTCGGCGCCGACACCCGCTACATGACGCGCGACTCGCGCACCCGCGACCTGGGCTGGAACCTGAAGTGGAAGGCCAGCGACCGCTGGAGCTTCAGCACCGACCTGCAGATCGTGAAGTCCAAGACCAACGCCTTCGATTCCACCGTCGCCACCGGCCTGCAGATGCCCAAGGAGACCCTGGATCTGTCAGGCTCCACGCCCCGCGTCGTCTTCGACGCCTCCGACCTAGCGGCCCTGCAAGACAAGGGCAACTACTACTGGGCGTTCACGATGGAACATCTGGACCGCAGCAAGGCCGACTCCAAGGTCTGGCGCGCGGACGCCAAGTTCAACTTCGACAGCGCCGTGCTGCAGGACCTGCGCTTCGGCATCCGCCTGACCGATCGCAACGCGACGACGATCAACTCCACGCCGAGCTACAACTGGGCGGCCATCACCCAGACCTGGCAGCAGGGCTGGGACATCAGCCACGTGGCCCGGCTGAACGACCCGCGCTTCAACGCGCCCGTCACGCTGCACGAGTTCAAGAACTTCTTCGGCGGCCAGAGCGTGCCCAGCATCTACGTGCCGGCCGTATCGCTGGCCCAGGGCTACCCGAACAGCTACGCCGACCTGCACAAGTATCACGACATCCTCTGCGCTGAGCAGGCTGCAGCCCAAGGCTGGAGCAGCGGCTGCGCGACCTGGGCGCCCGCCACCTTCGGCACCGACCCCCTGGGCACCAATGAGCAGCATGAGAAGACCCAGGCTGCCTACGGCCAGCTGCGCTTCGGCTGGGAAGATCTGCCCATGCCCGTGGACGGCAACATCGGCCTGCGCGTCGTGCGCACGGACATGAAGGCCGCCGGCTACATGGTCTTCAAGACCAATGCGCCGACCCTGCAGCCGGGCCAGTCGATTGGCGGCGTGCCCATCCCGAGCGTCACCGCGTTCGCCAAGCCACTGGATGCAGGCCAGACCTACACCAATGTGCTGCCCAGCCTGAACCTGCGCCTCAAGGCCAGCGACCAGCTGCAGTTCCGCTTTGCCGCGGCCCAGGCCATCTCGCGCCCCGACTTCTCCGACATGCAGGCCTACACGGCGCTGTCGCTGGACACCACACAGCACACCGTAGGCAACACCGTCGTCGTCGACAGCGTCGCGCTGACCGGCAAGGCCAATGGCAACCCGCTGCTCAGGCCCGTCAAGTCCAACCAGTTGGACCTGACCGGCGAGTGGTACTTCTCCAAGACCGGCTCGCTGACCGTGGCCCTGTTCGACAAGGAGTTGAAGGACATCATCGTCAAGCAGTCGGCCACGACCCAGCTGCTCGACGGTGCCGGCAAGCCGGTCACCTTCAACATCACGTCGCCGGTCAACGGCGCCAAGGGCCACGCCCGCGGCCTGGAAGTCGCCTTCCAGCGCTACCTCGATATGTTGCCCGGTTGGCTGTCGGGCATCGGCGTGCAGGCCAACTACACCTATGTCGACAGCAAGACCAAGCCCTACGACCCGGTCCTAACGGCGTATTGCAGCGGCACCAGCACCGGCCCGGAAAACTTCAACCTCAACATCAACGGCTGCGACACCGACGGCCGCACCTTCGGCAACCTGCCGCTGATCAACCTGTCCAAGAACGCCTACAACCTGGCCCTGCTCTATGACTACGGCCCGGTCTCGGCGCGACTGGCCTACAGCTGGCGTTCCAAGTATCTGCAGGGCGTCAATGTCAACGGCACCAACGGTGGCGATGGCCAGCTGCCCAATGCCGGCGGCGGCGTGGCCTGGGCCCTGCCGACCTGGAGCGACGCCTACGGCCAGCTCGACGCCGGCGTGACCTACCGCTTCAGCGACAACTTCAGCGTCAGCCTGGAAGGGCAGAACCTGAACAACGCGCTGGCACGGCAGCTGATGCAGCAACACATCGGCTTCATGACCCGCGGCGTCAACTACACCGGTCGCCGCTACTCGGTGCAGGCCAGCTACTCTTTCTGAGCGTTGGCAACGCCCGGCGGCCGTCCAGGCCGCCGGGCTTCTCCGGAACTCCGATGAAGACAAATCACCTTCTCGCCGCGGCCCTGGCCTGCCTGCTCAGCGCAGCCCAGGCCGCCGAGCTGCCTCGCCTCGCGTCGCAGGACGGCCGCCATGCCCTGCTCGTCGACGGCAAGCCCTTCCTGATCCTCGGCGCCCAGGCCCACAACTCCAGCAACTACCCCGGCGCGCTGAAGCCCGTCTGGGACGCGGCCAACGACCTCAAGGCCAACACCGTGCTGATGCCGGTGGCCTGGGAACAGGTCGAGCCCGAGGAGGGCCGTTTCGACTTCAGCTTTGTCGACACCCTGGTCAAGCAGGCGCGGCAGCACAAGAAGCGCCTGGTCATCCTGTGGTTCGGCACCTGGAAGAACACCAGCGCGCAGTACACGCCGACATGGGTCAAGCTCGACCCGAAGCGCTTCCCTTTCAACGTCGACCAGGAAGGCAAGTCCAACTACAGCCTCAGCCCCTGGGGGGCCGAGACGCTGAAGGCCGACAAGAAGGCCTTTGTCGCACTGATGGGCCATCTGAAGAAGATCGACTCGACCGAGCGCACCGTGCTGATGGTGCAGGTCGAGAACGAGGTCGGCACCTATGGCCTGGTGCGTGACTTCGGCGCGCAGGCGCAGGCCGCCTTTGAGCAGCCCGTGCCGGCAGCCGTGCTGGCGCGCAAGAAGCCGGTGGCTGCGGCAAGCGGCAACTGGCGCGAGGTTTACGGCGCCTACGCCGACGAGTATTTCCACGCCTGGGCCATCGCCCGCTATATCGGCGAGATCGCCAAGGCCGGCCGTGCCGTCTACGACTTGCCCATGTACGTGAACAACGCGCTGCGCAACCCGCTGGATCAGCCACCCAAGCCCTGGAACAAGGACTTCGCCAGCGGCGGCCCGACCTGGGATGTCATCGACATCTACAAGGCCGCGGCGCCCGCCATCGACATCGCCAGCCCCGACATCTACACGCCGGACTCCGAGCAGGTGAATGCCAATCTGCGCCTGTTCGGCCGCGCCGACAACGCGCTGTGGGTGCCCGAGATCGGCAGCAAGCCGGCCTATGGCCGCTTCCTGTACGCCATGCTGGGCCGCGGCGCCATCGGCGTCTCGCCCTTCGGCATCGACTACTTCAATTACAGCAACTACCCGTTGGGCACCCAGGCCACGGACAAGACCCTGGTCGAACCCTTCGAGCGCGTCTACCGCATGTTCGCGCCCATCCAGCGCCAATGGGCGCAATGGGCCTTCGACGGCAAGACGCAAGGCATTGGCGAGGCCGACGACCGCAAGCCCCAGCAGCTGGACTTCCCCGGCTGGACGGCCAAGCTGACCTACCGCCTGGGCCGCTTTGGCGAAGCCAGCTGGGGCGGCGAATTCGCCAAGCCGGCCCCAGGCACGGAGGAGCCCAACGGCGGCGCTGCCATCGCCCAGATCGCCCCCGACGAATTCATCCTCATCGGCCACCGCGTGCGCGTGCGCATGGAGGCCGCTGAGGGCACCAAGGGCATGATGCTGCGCACCGAGCAGGGCCGCTTCGACGCGCAGGGCCGCTGGGTCATGGAGAGGGTCTGGAACGGCGACCAGGTCGACTACGGCCTGAACCTGCCGGCCGAGCCCGTCATGCTCAAGATCAAGATGGGCCGCACCCCATGAGCTTTCGCCGTTCGCTGCTATTGGCCAGCTGCCTGCTGCTGGCCCTGCCCCTGCACGCGGCTGAGTTGGTGCTGCGCTATGCCCAGCCCGCGCCGGACACGGCCAAGGGCTGGGAGCAGCAGGCCTTGCCCATCGGCAACGGTCGGCTGGGGGCCATGTTGTTCGGCCAGGTCGGGCGCGACCGGCTGCAGTTCAACGACATCACGCTGTGGACGGGCGATACCCAGGCCCTGGGCGCCTACCAGCCGTTCGGGGACGTCGTGCTCGAACTCGACGCCGCGACTTCGCCCGTCAGCGACTACCGCCGCGAGTTGGACATCTCCCGCGCGGAGCACCGCCTGAGCTACACGCAGGGCGGGGTTCGCTTCGAGCGCGTGACCCTCGCCAGCCATCCAGCCCAGGTCATCGCCTGGCACTTGAGTGCCGACAAGCCGGGCCGCTACAACGGCCGCATCGCGCTGAACGACCGCCATGGTGCCGCACTCAGCGCCGCCAACCAGACGCTGACCGCTATCGGCAGCCTGCCCAACGGCCTGGCCTACGCCAGCAGGTTGCAGGTCCTGAACGAAGGCGGCAGCGTCGTCACCGACGGCAACACCCTGGTACTGCGCGGCTGCGATTCGCTGACCATCGTCCTCGGCGCCGGCACCAGCTTCGCCGATGGCAAGCCGCCGCTGCCACGCGTGCAGGCCCAGGTCGCCGCCGCCAAACCCTGGCCGCAGCTGCGCGCCGATCACGAGCGCGACGTCGCTGCGCTGCTCGGCCGCGTGCAACTGGACCTCGGTACCAGTCCCGCAGACCGCCGTGCGTTGACGACGGATGCTCGCCTGGCTGCGTATACCCAGGACGGGGGCGACCCGGAGCTGGAAGCGCTCTACTTCCAGTTCGGCCGCTATCTGCTGGTCTCCAGTTCGCGCGACTCGCTGCCGGCCAATCTGCAAGGCCTGTGGAACGACCATCTGCAGCCGCCGTGGAACAGCGACTACCACTCCAACATCAATCTGCAGATGAACTACTGGCCGGCCGAGCCGACCAATCTGGCTGAAACCGCGCGGCCATTCCATCGCTTCGTACAGCGGCTCATCCCCGAATGGCGCCGCCCCGTTGCTGAGCGCGCGGCACAGGCGTTGAAGGACCCGCAGTCGCTGCCGCCCGAGACGCCTCCCTGGGACCACTCGGTGCAGCCCCCCATCGAGACCTTCCTGACCCGGGATGGCCGTCCCGTACGCGGTTGGACGCTGCGCACCGCCACCAACCCGTTCGGCGGCCAGAGCTATCTCTGGAACATGACGGGCAATGCCTGGTATGCCCGCCACTTCTGGGAGCACTACGCCTACACGCAGGACAAGGCCTGGCTGCGCAACACCGCCTGGCCGGTGCTGAAGGAGGTGGGCGAGTTCTGGGAAGACCGGCTGAAGGCGACGCCCGACGGCAAGCTCGTCGCGCCCAACGGCTGGTCGCCGGAGCACGGCCCCATCCAGGATGGCGTGGCCTATGACCAGCAGATCCTGTGGGACCACTTCGACAACCTGGCCCGGGCCGCGGCCGTGCTCGGCGACAAGGCCGCGCAAGCCAAGGCCGCCGCGATTCGCGACCGCCTCGCCGGCCCGCGCGTCGGCAGTTGGGGCCAGCTGCTGGAATGGCTGGACGAGCTTCAAGACCCGCTGCTGGACACACCGCGCGACACCCACCGCCACGTGTCACACCTGTTCGCCCTCTTCCCCGGCCGCCAGATCTCGCCGGCGCGCACGCCCGAACTTGGCGCCGCGGCCCGCAAGACGCTGGAGGCCCGCGGCGACGTCAGCACCGGCTGGTCCATGGCCTGGAAGATGGCCTACTGGGCGCGGCTGCGCGACGGCGACCATGCGCACGGGCTGCTGCGCGGCTTGCTGGCCACGCCCGGCTCGCGCGCCGCACGGCAAGGTGGCGAGGTCAACCAGGGCGGCACCTATCCCAATCTCTTCGACACCCACCCGCCCTTCCAGATCGACGGCAATTTCGGCGCCACCGCCGCGATAGCCGAGATGCTGCTGCAATCACAGGACGACAACGTCATCGATCTGCTGCCCGCGCTGCCCTCGGCCTGGCCGCGGGGTTCGGTCAAGGGCCTGCGCGCCCGCGGCGGCTTCGAGGTCGATTTCTCCTGGGCAAACGGCCGCGTCACGAGCGCCACCGTGCGCTCGGTGGCCGGCGCTGGCGGTGGCCGTGTCCGCATCGGTGATCGCGTGATCGATCTGCATCTCAAGCCTGGCCAGACCAAGACCTTGCACTGACGATGAACCGTTTCCTTTTTCTGGCCCTGCTCGCCGCGCTGCCGCTGACAGCGCAGTCACTCGACCTCGGCAAGGGGTGGCAGATCGCCGTCACCGACTTCGAGGGCGAAGCCCGGCTGGACGCCGATCGCGTCACCGTGCCCAAGCCCGCCAATCCTCGCGTGCCGAACAGCCATGTCGCCGCCCGCCGCAGCAGTGACAGCGATGGCGGCGCGCTGACGCTGCAGTTCAGCAACTCCTGGATCGCGCAACTGCGCTGGCAGGACGGCGCGCCGCTGAACCTGAACCCCTACCTCGCACAAGGCACCGTCGAGTTCGATCTCAACGTCATCGACCTCGCTCACGGCGGCATGAAGTTCAAGCTCGGCTGCGGCAAGGACTGCGAGCGCAAGATCCCCTTTCTCTTCGCCGGCCGCGAGCTGATTGGCAAGGGCCGCCAGCACCTGTCCTTCGCGCTGAAATGCTTCTGGCGCGAGGGCGACGATTTCAGCGCCGTCAACCTGCCTTTCACGCTGGAAGGCACGGGCAGCGGCGAGGTGCAGATCAGCAAGCTGCGCATCAACAAGACCGGCAAAGCCACGACCGCCTGCCCCGACTACCGCACCCAGTCCGTGAGCCCTGAGCGCCTGCAGGAATCCTGGGCCGTGGACTGGTGGTTGCCGCGCCATGAAGCCAAACTCGCCGAGATCAAGGCCCACCGCGAGGCCGGTCGGCGCGTCGACCTCGTCTTCCTCGGCGACTCCATCACGCAGGGCTGGGAGAACGAAGGCAAGCAGGCCTGGGCGAACAGCTTCGCCAGGTACAACGCCGTCGCCCTGGGCTTCGGCGGTGACCGCACCGAGAACCTGCTGTGGCGCCTGCAGCATGGCGAGCTGGACGGCATGAGCCCGAAGGCCATCGTCATGATGATCGGCACCAACAACACCGGCGACCGCCTCGAAGACCCGGCGCTGACGGTCGCCGGCATCAAGAAGAACCTCGACGAGATCCGCAAGCACCAGCCTCAGGCCCGGGTGCTGCTGCTGGCCCTTTTCCCGCGCGGCGAGAAGCCCGACGACCTCATGCGCCGCCACAACGCCCGCATCAATGCGCTGCTGCCGTCCCTCGCCGATGGCCGCCAGGTCGTGTTCCTCGACATCGGCCGCGCCCTCACCAATCCGGACGGCACGCTGTCCAAGGACATCCTGCCGGACTGGCTGCACCTCAGTCCCCAAGGCTACGAAATCTGGGCCCGCAGCCTGGATGCCACCCTGACCCCTTGGCTCGCTCCCTGACGGAGCTGCCGCAGTACCTCCCATGACTTCCCTGACCTACTCCAGCCCCTTCCCCGCCGACTTCCTCTTCGGCGTTGCCGCCGCGGCCCCGCAGATCGAGGGCGCGGCCTTTGAGGACGGCAAGGGCGAATCCATCTGGGACCGCTTCTCCCGCCAGCCCGGCAAGGTGCACGACGGCGACACCCTGGACGTTGCCTGCGACCACTACCACCGCTTCGACGACGACTTCGCGCTGATGGCCTCGCTGGGGGTCAGGAACTACCGCCTGTCCCTGGCCTGGCCCCGTATCTATCCGAACGGTGACGGCGAGCTGAACCAGGCGGGACTGGACTTCTATCACCGCCTCTTCGCCAGCATGAAGAAGCACGGCATCACGCCCTGGGTCACCCTCTTCCACTGGGACCTGCCCCAGGCCCTGGAAGACCGCGGCGGCTGGGCCTCGCGTGTGACGGTGGACGCCTTCGCCCGCTATGCGGACACCGTCGTCAAGGCCTTCGCGGGTGAAGTGAAGCACTGGATCACGATGAACGAGATCCGCTGCTTCACGCAACTGGCCTATGGTTTCGGCACCAAGGCGCCGGGACGCAAGGAGAGCGCCGGGGTCGTCAACCAGACCTTCCACCACGCCCTGCTCTGCCACGGCCACGGCGTGCGCGCGGTGCGCGAGTTTGGCGGTGCGGGTGCGCAGGTGGGCCTGACCGACAACCTCGATGTCTGCATCCCTGTCACCGAGACCCCCGAGGACATCGCCGCCGCCAAGGCCTGGTTCCTGGAGAAGAACGCCCACGTGCTGGGCGCCATGCACGCCGGCCGCTATCCCGAGAGCTATTTGCAGCGCGTCGGTGCCGATGCGCCTGATGTGCGCCCGGGCGACTTCGACCTCATCAGCCTGCCCACCGACCACCTCGGCCTGAACATCTACACCGGCACCTATGTGCGCGCCGGTCGCGACGGCTCGGCCTGGGAGGCCGTGCCGCTGCCGGCCAACTACCCGCGCGCCGACAGCCCCTGGCTGCACATTGCGCCGCAGTCCATCTACTGGGCCACGCGCTTCGCCGCCGAGTGCTATGGCCATCAATCGCTGTACATCACCGAGAACGGCTGCGGCTACAACGACGAGCCCGTCGTGAACGGCGAGGTGCTGGACCTGCACCGCCGCGACTTCCTGCGCAACCACCTGCGCGAGGCCCACCGCGCCATTGCCGACGGCGTGCCGCTGCACGGCTACTTCCTGTGGAGCTTCATCGACAACTACGAGTGGGAAGACGGCTACCAGCGCCGCTTCGGCATCGTGCACTGCGACTATGCGACCCAGGTCCGCACGCCCAAGCTGTCGGCGCACTACTACGCCGACATCATCCGGCATCGCCGCATCCTCTGATCTGAAACGGGCTGAAACCGTGACGCCTATATTCCTCGCGCCGCCGCGGCCCTCCGCCCGCCTCGCGGCCTAACGAGGACTCTCCATGACTCTGACTCGCCCCCTGCGCCGCCGCCAACTGATCGCCGCCGCTACGCTGCCGGTGCTCGCACCTGCCGCCTTGGCGGCCCCCCAGCCGCGCCGCGCCGCGCCCGGGACGACAGCGCTGACATATTCCAGTCCTTTCCCCGCCGATTTCGCCTTCGGCGTCGCCGCGGCCTCCGCGCAGATCGAGGGCGCGGCCTTCGAGGACGGCAAGGGAGAGTCGGTCTGGGACCGCTTCGCGCGCATCCCCGGCAAGGTCTACCAGGGCCACACGCCGGACGTGGCCTGCGACCACTACCACCGCTTCGACGAGGACTTCGCGCTGATGGCCTCGCTCGGCATCAAGAAGTACCGCCTGTCCATCGCCTGGCCGCGCATCTACCCCAACGGCGATGGTGAGCTCAACCCCAAGGGGCTGGACTTCTACCGCCGCCTCTTCGCCAGCATGAAGAAGCACGGCATCGAGCCCTGGGTGACCCTCTTCCACTGGGACCTGCCGCAGGCCCTGGAAGACCGCGGCGGCTGGACCTCGCGCGTGACGGTGGACGCCTTCGCCCGCTACGCCGACACCGTCGTCAAGGCCTTCGCCGCCGACGTGAAGCACTGGATCACGCTGAACGAGATCCTCTGCTTCACCCTGCTCGGCTACGGCACCGGCAGCAAGGCGCCGGGCCGCAAGGAAAGCGCCAAGGTCGTCAACCAGACCTACCACCACGCGCTGCTGTGCCACGGCCATGGGGTGCGGGCCGTGCGGGCCTTCGGCGGCAAGGGCGCCATGGTCGGCCTGACCGACAACTGCGGCGTATCCGTGCCCGTGACCGAAACGCCGGCCGACATCGCCGCCGCCAAGGCCTGGTTCATCGACAGGAATGCGCAGATCCTCGGCGCCATCCACGCCGGCAAATACACCGCCAACTTCCTGACGCGCGTCGGTGCCGATGCGCCCGACGTGCAGCCCGGCGACTTCGCCCTCATCAGCCTGCCGACCGACTTCCTCGGCCTCAACATCTACAGCGCCACCTTCGTGCGCGCCGGCCGCAGCGGCGCCGCCTACGAGGCCCTGCCCCACCCGGTCAACTACCCAAGCGCCGACAGCCCCTGGCTGCGCCTGGTGCCCCAGTCCATCTACTGGGCCACCCGTTTCTGCGCCGAGTGCTATGGCCACCAGGCCCTCTACATCACCGAGAACGGCTGCGGCTACGACACCGAACCCGTGGTGAACGGCGAGGTGCTGGACCTGCACCGCCGCGACTACCTGCGCAACCACCTGCGCGAGGCCCACCGCGCCATCGCCGACGGCGTGCCGTTGAAGGGCTACTTCCTGTGGTCCTTCATCGACAACTACGAGTGGGAAGACGGCTACCAGCGCCGCTTCGGCATCGTGCATTGCGATTACGAGACCCAGGTCCGCACGCCCAAGCTGTCGGCCCGCTACTACGCCGACGTCATCCAAGCCCGAAGGATCTTGTGAACACCACCACCCTCCCCATGGCGCAGGCGGTGCCGCCCCCCGCCGACCGCCTGCCCATGCGGCAGAAGATCGGCTTCGGCCTGGGCTCCATCCTGGACATGTGGGGCCACTGGCTCTACCCGTCGCTGGCCTACCA
>NZ_JAVDXU010000009.1:0-36790 GCF_031458095.1 Roseateles saccharophilus | reverse complement strand
AGTGCGGATTCCCGTGTGAAAGTAGGTCATCGTCAGGCTATTTATTAAGCCCAACGCCCCAGTATCGAAAGATGCTGGGGCGTTTGTGCTTTGGGGCGGGAAATCTTTGAAGCAGTCTGTGCCGAAACTACCGCCAGCGAGTTCGGCAGGGGGCATATCGCTGCATCGGTTCAGAATGGACCTACTTGCTGCACAACAGCCTAGCGGCCCGTCAGCAACGAGTCCCGGACGAAGCGCACGAGAGCTCGCGCCGTTTCCGACCCGGCCGGCAAAGGCAGCGTCAGAGCCTGCACGGTGTCGAAGCCAACAAGCAGTTTCCAACCCGGGAGCACATCGCGCAGCCGCGGTGCTGGCCCCGGCTCGGACGCAATCCCAAGTTCCTGCAATGCGGGCAGGGGCTCGACGCAGAAGTCCGGCGCGATGACGACGCCGGCGCCATGGCGGGCCAGAGCCACCAGCCCGTCGAGGTCGCTGCCCCAGGCTGCAGCCTGCAATGACGCGTCCTCGCGCCGGCCGTCGGCATGCTCCCATTGGCTTGCAAAGGGCTCCTCACTCTGGCCCAGCAACAACGCCGGCGCCGCGGCCAGATCCCGTGGATGCTGCAGCGTCGCAAAGCGATCGCTGCCGTAGGCACGAACTTCAAATCTGAGCACTGGCTGGGCCACCCAAGCGTCCGGTGGCTTGCTCGTGACGCGGAAGGCGATATCCAGTCCCTCCCGCAGCAGATCCACGCGCCGATCGGTGAAGAAGAGCTCGTATCGCACTGCCGGATGCAGTGTCTGAAAGCGGGCCAGCAGCGGTGCGAGCACGTGCCGGCCAAAGCCTGCGGTGGCGCTGATGCGTATCGTGCCGTCGAGCTGGTCGCGGGTGTGACGCAAGGCCAGCCGCGCGCTTTCAGCGGCATCGCGGACGGCGCGGGCGCGGGCGTGCAAGCGCCGGCCGGCCTCAGTCAGACCGAGGCTGCGCGTGCTGCGAGCAAACAGCACCAGCCCCACAGCACTCTCGATCGACGCGATGCGTCGGCTGATGGCCGCGCGCGTCAGCCCCAGATCGCGGGCGGCCTGGGCAAAGCTGCCGGCCTGGGCGATGCGGGCGAAGAGTTCCAGCGCGTTCGCGTCCAGGGCCTCTTCCGCGGCGGTCTGGCGGCGGCGGCCTATTCGGGGAGGATTTGTTGACATCTGCTTGACGATCTGAGGCCTGGCGGCGATCTACCGACATAAAAGTTGTCAATCTAGACTGAGTCCAACGCCGCCACAAGCGCTTGATCCCGAGGTTTTCCATGTCCAGCCTGCCCATTTCTCCCGCCGATGTCCTGCCACTGAACATCCCGGTGACAACGCCGCTCGATCTGGAAGAACACCATTCGGCACACGACCTCGAGACGCGCGTGCAACCCGTTGCCCTGCGTTGCAGCGACGGTCGCCTGCTGGCGGCGCAATGGTTCGAGCCGCCGGTGGTGCTCGGCGTGCGCGCGGTCGCAGTCATCGGTTCGGCGACGGCGGTGCCGGCCAGCTATTACCGCCACTTCTCGGAATGGCTGGCGCGCCGCGGCTATGCCGTACTCAGCTTCGACTATCGCGGCATCGCCGCTTCGCGTGAGGCGCTGCTGCCTGGCGAAGACGTGAGGCTGCGCGACTGGGCCCGGTTGGACATGGGCGCCGCCCTGCATGCGGCCGACAAGCGCCGCCGTGCGGAGGAAACCGCGCAGCGGCGTGAGCTCGGCCTGCTGTGGGTCGGCCACTCCCTGGGCGGCAACTCGGTCGGCCTCGTTCCCGGATTTGAAGAGAAAGTCGATGCCCTGCTGGGTGTCGCGGCCCAGGTGGCCTATCTCGGCCACTGGTCGGGTTTTGCGCGCCTGCAAGCCTGGCTGTTCTTCCACCTGATGCTGCCGATCGCTGTGCGCCTCTTCGGCCACGCGCCGGGCCGCATGCTCGGCCCTCGCGCCGAGGACCTGCCTGCCGGCGCCGCGCTGGAGTGGGCGGCCTGGGGGCGCCGGCCCGGCTTCCTGTTCGGCGACGAGAGCCTGGCCCGCGAGCGCAGCTACCACCGCTTCGCCGGTACCGCCCATCTCTGGAGCATCACCGACGACCATCTCTTTGGCCCCGCCGCCGCCGTGGACGCGCTGGCCGGCGAATTCGGCGCGGCCAGCGTGCAGCGCCATGAGGTGTCACCGGCCGATCTGGGCGTGCAGAAGATCGAGCACTTCGGCCCCTTCCGCCGCGATCTGGGCACCAGGCTCTGGCCGCGTCTGCTCGCCCCCATCGAAGCCGCGACGCCGCGGCTTGCAGCCCGCTTGCACTCGGCGTAAGCACCGCTGCGGTGCGTGGCGAGCGCGGCTAAGGTCGCCGGATGATCGATGACCGCTTCCTCGCCGACAACACCGCCCTGCTGCGGCCGCCGGTGCATTTCTACTTCGACTTCTCTTCGCCCTATTCCTATGTCGCCTCCGAGTGGATCGAGGCCGTGGCGGCCCGCCACGGTCGTCGGGTGCAGTGGCACGCCATCCTGCTGGGCGTGACCTTCCAGGCCGCCGAATTGAAGTCGCCCGTCTCCCACCCCATCAAGCGCGACTACACGCTGCGCGACTTTGAGCGTTCGGCCCGCTTTGCCGGCCTGCCCTACAGCCAGCCCGAGACCTTTCCCATCGCCACGCAGAACGCCGCCCGCGTGTTCTGGTGGCTGCACGACCAGGACCCGGCCCGTGCCGTCGCCTGGGCTCATGCGGGGCTGCGCGCCTACTTCACCCGCGGCGTTGTGCTGAGCGACGGTGACGCCCTCAAGGCCTTGCTGGCCGACTCCGGCATCGATGCCGGCGCGGCCGAAGCGGCGTGGAGCGATCCGGTCTGGAAGGCACGTCTCAAGGCAGAAAACGAGGCTGCCGTCGCTGCCGGCGTGTTTGGCGCGCCTCATTTCATCGTCGACGGCGAGCCTTTCTGGGGCAACGACCGCCAGGCCCAGATCGAGCGCTGGCTGGCCAGCGGTCCGTTCAAGGGCATGACCTGAAAACGACGTTCACGCTCGCGTCATGACCGGCGGGCAGCATGCCCGCCATGCCGACGACGCAAGACACCTCTGCCGCCGCCGACTCGCCCACGCTGTCGGTGCGCACCGTCTGGATCTCTGACCTGCATCTGGGCACGCCCGGTTGCCAGGCCAAGGCCCTGCTCGACTTCCTGCGCGATGTGGAGTGCGAGACCCTCTACCTCGTGGGCGACATCATCGACGGCTGGCAGTTGCGCCGCTCCTGGTACTGGCCGCAGGCGCACAACGACGTCGTGCAGAAGCTGCTGCGCAAGGCACGCAAAGGCACCCGCGTCATCTTCATCCCCGGCAACCACGACGAGTTCGCCCGCAAATACCTGATGCACAACTTCGGCGGCGTCGATGTCGTGGAAGAAGCCATGCACGTGACGGCCGACGGCAAGAAGCTGTGGATCACGCATGGCGACCTCTATGACGGCGTCATCCAGTGCGCGCGCTGGCTGGCCATCGCGGGCGACCTGGCTTACGAGTTCACGCTCAAGGTCAACCGCTGGTTCAACCGCATCCGCGCCAAGCTCGGGCTGCCGTACTGGAGCCTGTCGCGCTATCTGAAGCACAAGGTCAAGCGCGCGGTCAGCTATATCAACGAGTTCGAGAACGCCGTGGCCCGCGAGGCCAAGAAGCGCGGGGCGCACGGCGTGGTCTGCGGCCATATCCACCATGCCGAGATCCGCGAGATCGACGGCATCCTCTATTGCAACGATGGCGATTGGGTGGAGAGCCTGACGGCCCTCGTCGAGCACTTCGATGGTCGCCTGGAGATCATCGACCGCGGCGACCAGGCTGCCTTGCCCGGCATGCTGCCGGCACCCATGACGACGGCAGCGCCGGTCGCCATGCCGGTACCGGCCGCCGCGAAGTCCGTGGTGCCCGAGGGCCTCAGCTGACGAGCTTGAGCAGGGCCTGTCCAGCGCAGATCTGCGCGCCGGTGGCAATGCCCTCCGCCAGCTCGAAGCCCGGTGGCACGAAGACGATGATGGTCGAGCCGTGCTCGAACCAACCCATCTCCTGGCCCTTGACCTGAGGCGACGAGCAAGGCATCTCGTGGGCGCCCTTGTGGCCCAGATGCAGCAGCACGTCCAGGAAATGCAGGCGGATGCTGGCCACCAGGATGGCCGCCACAGGCACCAGGGCGATGGCATGGCCGCTGGCCAGCCTCATGCGCACGACGGCGCGCTCGTTGCGGCAGAACAGCCGCTCCACGCGCTTGAGCGCCACGGCGTTGACGTTCCAGGTGTCGCCGCTGAGATAGGTCACATGCTCCACCGTGCCGTCGGCCGGCGCGTGGAAGCGGTGGTACATCGCCGACGTCAATCGCAGCGTGACGAAGCGGCCACCCTCGAAGGCGCTGGCGTCCTGCGTCGGTCCGAACAGCTCCTCGGTCGAATACGGAAAGCCCTTGGCCTGGTAGACCTGGCCCTGCCGCACGATGCCCGTCGCACCGACGATGGCGTCGCTGGGGCTGGCAAAGATCTCGGGCCGGGCGTCGAACACACGTGAACCGGGCTTGAGCTCGCGGGTGAAGCAGTCCTTCAGCGAACGAAACTGGGTGTGCTTGGCCTCGCTCAGATCCAGAGGGATGAAGCAGCGCCACACCGCGATGGTCAGCCTGGTCAGCAGCGGGCTCTCGATGCGCGAGAAGCGGCCCATCAGCTTGGTCAGCGCGATGCGCGGCACGCGGTTGGTCAGCAGGAAGTTCAGGTCCTCCTGGGCGACCAGGCGCTTGAACCAGCCCGGCCGCGGCGCAGCGTCGTCACTCAACCCGCCATCCAGGGCGGGCGAAGCATCTTGGTTTTTCATCAGAACTTCTGGCTCAGCATCTCGCGGAACACGCCGCGGCGGATGGCCTTGGCGGTCAACTCGGGGGCCGTCCACCACCAGCCGTCGGCGCGCATCTCGTCGCAGGCGGCGATGAAGCGGTCCATCACCGCGGCGAACTCGGCGTCGCCATAGTTCAGGCTGAAGATCAGTCGGCCCGTACCCACCCAGCTCAGGGCCAGGCCATGCCTGCGCAGATAGAACTGCAGCATCCAGTGGTAGCGGCCGGGCTGGTCGTACATCACCGTCCAGATCGTCGACAGATTGGCCATGCGCACCGGCGCGCCGGCCGCTTGCAGCCTCGCGTTGAACTGGGCGCAACGCGCGTTCCAGCGCTCGTCCAGGCCGTCGTAAAGCGCCTTCACCTCGGGGCGCTCGATGCGCTTCAGGAAGGACGCCATCGCGGCGACCACATAGGGATGGGCATTGAAGGTGCCGCGAGCAAAGCAGATGTCGGCGGGCCTGTCCTCGCGGTAGCGCGTCATCAGTGCGCGGCTGCCGCAGACGACGCCGACCGGCAGGCCGCCGCCCAGCGTCTTGCCATAGGTGACGAGGTCGGCCTTGACGCCAAAGTGCTGCTGCGCCCCGCCGGGTGCCAGGCGGAAGCCGACGAAGACCTCGTCGAAGATCAGCACGATGCCGCGCGCCGTGCAGACCTCGCGCAACTTCTTCAGCCACGCCGTGTAGGCCTCGCGGTCGTAGGCGGCACGGCGGCTGCCGTCGATCAGGGCCGAGTCGCCCGGCGCATTGGCATTGGGATGCAGGGCCTGCAGCGGATTGATCAGCACGCAGGCGATGTCGCGGCGCGTGGCCAGCACCTTCAGCGAGCGCTCGGCCATGTCCTGCAGCGTGAAGGTCTCGCGCGGTGGCAGCGGGTTGCCGGGGCCGGGCTGCACGTCCTCCCACCAGCCGTGATAGGCACCGGCAAAGCGCACCAGGCGCTTTCTCCTGGTGTGATAACGCGCCAGCCGCACGGCCTGCATGACGGCCTCGGTGCCCGACATATGAAAGCTCACCTCCTCCTGGCCGGAGATGGCCTTCAGACGCGACAGCACCTCCAGCACACAGGGGTGGTAGGCGCCCAGTACCGGCCCCAGCTCGCGCGCCGTGGCCACGGCTTCGTCAATGCATTCCTTGTAGGCGTCATAGCCCAGCACATTGACGCCGTAGGAGCCCGTCAGGTCGTAGAACCGATTGCCGTCCAGGTCCTCGACCTGCACGCCTTCGCTGTGCTGCAGGAAGGCCCCCACCTTGACGTGCTCACGCAGCACCGGACTGAACTGGAACGGCACGCGGTAGCGGCCGGTGAAGCGCAGGTCGGAGATGGTGTCGCGCGCTTGCTCGGTCGCTGCCAGCGTCTTCGCGAAGCGAGTGTCGAACTCGGCACCCAGGCGCTGCAGCGCGGCCTTGCGCTGTGCGGCGACATCGGCCGGCGCGTTGTCGGCCACGAAGAACTGCGCGTCGTCATAGGCATAGCCGGGCACCCAGCGGGCCAGCCGCTTGGCCATGCGCGAGTGGCCGGCCAGCGAGCGGTGCTTGGCCCGCGACAGCTCGATGCGCCGCTTGGCCGCCGGCAGCAGAGCCAGCACGCCCACGGCCAAGGCCGACAGGGTGAGGGTTTCGTCCATGGGCTCAGTGCGCCTGCTGGCTGCCGACGTGTTCCATCGGGTCGATCAGCTGGCCACGCAGCAGATACAGCGGCGCCTTGTGATACAGCATCACGTCGTGGAAGGGGTCGGTGATGATCTTGAAGCCCCAGGCCAGGCCCTGCATCAGGTTCTGCGTCACCCACAGCTGCACGACGCGGAACACCAGGCCCGTCACGCCCAGGCAGAACCAGGCCATGCCGACGTCTTCGATGAAGCCTTGGAAGCCCACCGCGGGCTCGATCAGGCCGCCCAGCGAGGGCGACAGCCACAGCACCAGGGGCAGGGCCACCCACACCGCCATCAGCACGATCTTGCGGCGGATGTTGTAGCCGATCTTGATCTCTTCCTTGTATTCGTCGGTGGCATGGTTTACATGGTCGTAGCCGCGTGGCTCGAAGAAGAAGTGACCCGCCTGGCGAGTCGTCATCGACACGCACCAGGCCAGCAGTGCGGCCCAGGCCGGGTTCACGAAGACCAGGGCATAGGACACCAGGAAGCTGAGCGCGCTGACCAGGTGCAGGCTCTGGTTGATGCGGCTGTGGTGGTAGTAGCGGTGGTCGTCCCAGCGCTGGGTCTTCAGGGTCTGGAAGAATGCGTTCACGTCCCGTCCTTGTCGTTTGGGTGGAAATCGGAGCGCATGGTGGGCTGCTTGCGTGAAATCGGCGTGACGGTCCGGTTGTCATCGTGCTGTTGCAATCGCTGCTGACCATGCGCGGCATGAAGACCGCACACGACGCCGACGACATCCTGGTCGATGACCTGCCCGCGCCGCGCCACTCGCGCCGTCTCGCGGTCGTCACCGAAACCTATCCACCCGAGGTCAACGGCGTCGCCATGTCGATGGCCCGCGTCGTGGACGGCCTGAACCGCCGCAACCACGATGTGCAGCTGATCCGCCCGCGCCAGCCGGCCAAGCCGACGCCGCCACCCAGCGGCAAGCCGGCCATCGATGAGGTGCTGACCAAGGGCCTGCCGGTGCCGCTGTATCCCAATCTGCGCATGGGTGTGCCGAGCAAGCGGGCCCTGGTGAAGCTGTGGTCGTTGCGCCGGCCCGACGTGGTGCACATCGCCACCGAAGGGCCGCTCGGCTGGTCGGCCCTGCAGGCCGCCCAGCACCTGGCCCTGCCGGTCACGTCGGACTACCGCACCAATTTCCACGCCTACGGCAAGCATTACCGCCTGGGCCTGCTGTCCAAGCCCATCATGGGCTATCTGCGCAAATTCCATAACCGCTGCGATGCCACCATGGTGCCTACCGAAGCCATGCGTGTGCTGCTGGCCGAGCGCGGTTTCGAGCGCCTGAGCGTTGTCGGCCGCGGCGTGGATGCCCAGCGCTTCGACCCGGCGCGCCGCAGCGCCGCGATGCGCGAGAGCTGGGGCGCGGGGTCGAACGACCTCGTGATGGGCTATGTCGGTCGCCTGGCGCCGGAAAAGAACCTGGGCGTGGTGCTGGCCGCCTACGAGGCCGTCAAGGCCGTACAGCCGCGCGTTCGCCTGGTTTTCGTTGGCGACGGCCCGATGCGAGCCGAGCTTGCCGCACGCGCGCCCGAGGCGGTGTTCGCGGGCTCGCGCAGCGGCGACGACCTCGCGGCCCACTACGCCGGCTTGGATCTGTTCCTGTTCGCCAGCCTGACCGAGACCTTCGGCAATGTCACGACCGAAGCCATGGCCAGCGGCTGCGCCGTCGTGACCTTCGAGAGCGCGGCGGCGGGCGAGCTGATCCGCAGCGGCGTGAATGGCTGGCTGGCGGGGCCGGGCAAGGAGTCAGACTTCGTTACTGCGACGTGCGTGGCGGCATCGGACGCGGCGGCGCGGCAGCTGATTGCCGAGCAGGCGCGGGCGACGGCGCGGCGCCTGGACTGGGGCGACATCACGGCGCGCTTCGAGTCGGTGCTGGAAGGCGCCATTGCAAGGGCCGAGCCCAGTTTCGGACTGGCTGGCTTGCAGCCGGCTGCCTGATTCGCGGCTGCTTCAGTTGCGGCGATCCGCCCAGATCAGCATCAAGATCAAACTCGCCACCAGCAGCCCCAGTCCGCTGAGCGTGACGCCTATCGGCACTCCCGCCGCCTCGCATCCTGCGTAGGCAGCCAGCATGCCCAGCACACTCAGGTTCTCGTTGAAGCCCTGTACGGCGATCGACCGCCCCGCGCTCAGCAAGGTGGCGCCGCGGTGCTGCAGCAGGGCATTCAAGGGCACGACCATGGCTCCGCCCACGGCGCCAACAAAGGCCAGCACGATGGCCGCCGTGGCCACGTTGCTGACCTGAGCCACCACCGGCATCAGCAAGCCCAGCATCACGCCGGCCCACAGCCCGTGCCGTGCCTGGTGCAAGGCCATCCAGCGTCCTGCCGCAGCCGCCCCGGCGATGACGCCCGCCGCCACCGCAGCCTGCAGATAGGCGGCCTGGCTCAGAGGCAGGGCCAAGGCCTCGCCGGCCCATCTCAGCACGGCGAACTGCAGCGTCGCGCCAACGCCCCAGAACAGCGTCGTCGCCGCAAGCGAGAGGCCACCCTCGCGGTCGCGCCACAACTGGCGGTTGGCTGCGCGGAATTCGCGCAGCAGCGTCGCCGGATCGTGGGCGACGCTGCGCTGCCGGTGTCCGCTGTCCGCGATGCCGGCATTCAGCAGGCTCGACACCGCATAGATCGCGAGCAGCGCGGCCAACGAACCCGTCAGCTTGTCGGCCGGCAGATTCAGCCCATCGCAGAACTCCGCCATGCCCGAGGCCAGCCAGAGCGGGCTCACCAGGGCGCCGCCGAGCACCGCGCCCAGCAGGGCCGCCGACACGACGCTGATCTCGATCCAGCCATTGGCCTTGACCAGGGCCTCGGGCTCGGCCATCTCGGTGATGAGGCCGTACTTGGCCGGCGCATAGGCCGCGGCGCCCAGGCCGACGACGGCAAGCGCGGCGACCGGGTGCAGGCCGAGGGCGAGCAGGGCCAGGCCCATCATCTTGACGAGGTTCATCGCCGCCATCACGCGGCCTTTTGCGAAGGCGTCGGCCAGCGGCCCGACCCAGGGCGCCAGCACCACATAGGCGGCCATGAAGCCCACCTTCAGCAGCGGTGCCCACCAGGCGGGGAAGCCCTGCTGGGTGAGCAGTGCGATCGCGACGATCAACAGGGCGTTGTCTGCCAGTGCCGAGGCGAACTGCGCGCCGATGACAAGGCCGAAGCCTCGCGGCAGCGTGGGCCGGGTGGTGCAGAGAGCGGTGGCGTCGGAAGAAGTGGCATGCACGAGCGCCGCACTGTGGCGCCGCGGCGTGAAAAGCCGATGACGCGGCCGCGTCGGGCACCGGAGGATTGACACGACTGCGCATGCTGTATGGATATACAGTATCCGCCATGGAAGTTCAGGACAAGCTCGCCATCCTGGCCGACGCTGCCAAATACGACGCCTCCTGCGCCAGCAGCGGCGGCGAAAAGCGCGACTCGCGCGATGGCCGCGATATCGGCTCGACGAATGGCCACGGCATCTGCCATGCCTTCACGCCCGACGGCCGCTGCGTGTCCCTGCTCAAGGTGCTGCTGACCAACTGGTGCGTGTACGACTGCCTTTACTGCATCAATCGCAAGTCCAGCGACACGCGCCGCGCCCGCTTCGCCATCGACGAGGTCGTGCAGCTGACGCTGTCCTTCTACCGCCGCAACGTCATCGAAGGGCTGTTCCTGTCCAGCGGCATCATCCGCACGCCCGACTACACGATGGAGCAGGTCATCGAGGTGGCGCGGCGGCTGCGCGAGCAGGAGCACTTCAAGGGTTATATCCACCTGAAGACGATTCCGGATGCGGCGCCGGAACTGGTCGAGCGCGCCGGGCGCTATGCGGACCGGCTGTCCATCAACGTTGAGCTGCCCAGCGCCGCCAGCCTGAAGGCCCTGGCGCCCGAGAAGGACGCCGAAGGCATTGCCCGTACGATGTCGCGCATCCATCTGCGCCTGCAGGCGGCAAGCGAGGCCAAGCGCGAGGCTGAGGCGGTGCGCGCGCTGCCGGGCGCCGCGGCCCGCGCCGTCAAGCCGCCGCCTTTCGCACCCGCAGGGCAGAGCACCCAGCTCATCGTGGGCGCCGATGCCTCCGACGACCGCGCGGTGCTGCAGCTGTCCAGCCGGCTCTACAGCGGCCAGCGCCTGCGGCGCGTCTACTACTCGGCCTACAGCCCCATCCCCCACGCCAGCAGCCAGCTGCCGCCGCAGGCTGCGCCGCTGCTGCGCGAGCACCGCCTCTATCAGGCCGACTGGCTGATGCGCTTCTACGGCTTCGGCGCGGACGAGATCGTCACCGAGGCTGGCTTCCTGTCGCTGCGCCACGACCCCAAGCTGGCCTGGGCGCTGGCGCATCCGGCCAGCTTCCCTCTCGATGTGGACCGCGCGCCGCGGGAGGCCTTGCTACGCGTGCCGGGCTTGGGTGTGGGATCGGTCGACAAGCTGCTGGCCGCACGCCAGCGCCGCCGGCTGCGGCGGGCCGACCTGTTGGCGCTGGGTCCCGCAGCCAGGCGCGCGTTGCCCTTTTTGGTGGCCGTCGACCACCGACCGCGCGCAGTCGATGTGCGGGCCCTGGCCCGGCCTGCGCCTCAGCCCGAGCAGGCGGTCTTGTTCTGATGAGGCTGCCACTGCGTTTCCCCGCCGATTGGGACGGCTTTGCCGCGGAACTGCCGGCGCTGCTGGCGGGGCACAAGGACTGGACGGCGGATGTCGGCAGCCAGGTCGCCTTGTTCGGCGCGCCGGCCGAGTCGAGCGCGCAGGCCTGGTCGCCGCCCGAGGGCTGGGCTGAGCTGGGCCGTCGCGTCGCTATGCATGCCGACGATTCGCGCTACGCCCGGCTGCTTGGCTTCGCGCGCCGCCTGCAGCACGAGCCGGGCCTGTGGTTGGACGTGCTTGACTCCGAGCGGCGCCGCCTGCTGGCCATGGCCCGCGCGGTCGACCGCGAGATCCACAAGATGCATGCCTTCGTGCGCTTTCGAGAAGTGGCCGACGAGCAGGCCGCCGATGGCCGCCGTCACGTCGCCTGGTTCGAGCCGGCGCATCATGTGCTGCGCGCCGTCGCGCCCTTCTTCGTGGACCGTTTCGCGCAGCACCCCTGGGCCATCCTGACGCCGCGGGGTTGTCTGCATTGGGACGGCCAGCGCCTGTCCGGCGCCGGCCCAGTCCGGCGCGAAGATGCGCCCGCCGAGGACGCCGGCGAGGCGCTTTGGCTGACCTATTACCGCAGCATCTTCAACCCGGCGCGGCTCAAGGTCGCGGCCATGAAGAAGGAAATGCCGGTGCGCTACTGGGCGCAGATGCCGGAGACACAGCTCATCAGCGAACTGGTGCGCGAGGCGCCGCAGCGGGAAGGGCGGATGCGCAGCCTCTAGGCGCCCTGGGCTTCGAACAGCAGCGCCAGCTGGCTGGCGATCAGCAGCTCCTGGCGCGTCCACGCCCGCGTCGCGCGCGCATCGACCAGCCACAGCGCGCCCGCGAGCTGGGCGCCGTCGTACAGCGGCACTTCGATGCGCGCTTCGGCAGCGCCGGCCAGCCCGGCCAATTCGGCATGGCAGGGGTGCAGGGCCGCGTCGGGCAGGGCCAGCGGCGCGCCGTGGCGAGTCAGCAGGTCGACATAACGGGGGTGGTCACCGGCGTTCAAGCCGCCGTGACCCAGAGGCCAGCGAATCACGTTCGCCAGCCCCAGGATGCGCGCACTGGCCGACTTCAACTCGGCAAGGGCTTCGGGTGGCGGGGCCGCGGCCAGGCGCTGGCGCTGGCCGCAGAGATGCAGCAGCAACTCCTCGGGTGAGGCCGGGGCGCCGGCTTCCTCGGCAGGCGGCGCGGCCAGCGTGGCGCGCGCGGGCAGGGACAGGCGTTCGATCTCGGACTGCAGGGCCAGGTGTTGCCAGAGGTGGTCCAGGGCCGCCGGCGCATCGCCCTCGGCCTGCAGCAGTTCGGCCAGCTGCAGATGGGCCTGGCGGGCCTGGGCGCGAGCCTGGATGCGCTGGGCCAGGGCCAGGCCGTGGCGGGTCGAGCGCACGGCCCCGGCGTTGTCGCCGCGGGCCAGGGCGATCTCGGTCCAGGTGCGGCTGGCGGCGGCCTCCAGCCAGGGATAGCCGTCGCGGGCGGCGATGTCCAGGGCCAGACGGCAGTCGGCCACGGCCCAATCCATGCGCTGGCGGGCCAGGGCGGCGCGGGCGAGATGCCAATGCGCCTCGGCCTCGAAGACGCGATGGGCGCCGCGCCGTGCCGCCGCCAGGCCATGGCTGAAATGACGCTCGGCTGCCGGCAGGTCGTCGGTTTCGAAACTGCCGACGCCAATATTGAGGGCCAGCTTGGCCGACAGATAGCTGTCGTCGGTGCCGGCCAGATGTTCGCCGGCGTCGCGCATCTGGCGCAGCCCGCGGGCCCAGTCGGCCTGGGCATAGTGGATCTGGCCCAGCCCGATGCGGGCGGCCACGCCGGTCTGCAGATGGGCGCTGACTTCGGAGAGGTCCAGGGCCCGCGACCACTGCTCGCTGGCGAGCTGGTATTCGCCCTGCTGGTAGGCGATGCGCCCCAGGGCCTCGCAGACCCGCGCCGCCTGCACCGGGAAGTGGCCGGCGGCCGCGAGCGCGCCGGCCTGCTCCAGCGCGGGCAGCAACTCGAGCGCACGACCGCGCGGCTCCAGCAGGCCGAAGCGCGCGTAGAGGGCATCCACCCCGACAGCGATGTCGCCGGCCGTGAAAGCGTTTACGCTGAGAGATTCCAGCAACCGGTCCGCCACGGCCGGATGGCGATGGGCGACGCGGGCGATACGGCCCAGCAGGTCGGCCAGGGCCTCGCTGGCGGCAGGGTGGAGAGTGAACACGGCGGCAGATCCGGAAGATGGAGAGGGTTGGTTTCTCACTGGTATTCTTGTCGATTCCGAGAGCGAGCCGCACTCTCATCCGGGCTGATCCTTAGCCCAATTGAGTGGCCGTAGACCAGTTTAAAACCAATTGACGCACCTCGTCGTTGGTATTAGAGTGGTATCGACTGAACCCCGTCGACCATGCCAGCTGTTCTCGATCCCACTCTCCTGACTTCCCATGATTCCGGCCGGCCCGCGCGTTGGTGGGTCGGCATCGACGGTGGCGGTACCAGCACACGGGCCGTCGTGGCGGACGCTGAGGGCCGCATCGTCGGCCGCGGCGAGGCAGGGGCTTCGGCCCTCAACCAAGGGACCGAGCAGGCCTGGAAGCATATTGGCGACGCTATCAGCCGCGCCGGCGTGCAAGGCCTGGCGCTGCGGGATTGCGCTATCGGCCTGGGCCTCTCCGGCACCGGCGTGCCGGCGCAATTGCGTTCTTTCGTGGCCGCCGATCCCGGCGTTGCACGCTTTTCCCTGGTCACCGATGGCTTGGTCGCGCTGTTGGGCGCCCATGGCGGCCGTCCCGGCGCTCTGCTGATCTCCGGCACCGGTTCGGTGGCGGAGGCCCTGCTGCCCGACGGCAGCCGCCGAATGGTCGGGGGCTGGGGTTGGCAGATCGGCGACGAGGGCAGTGGCGCCTGGCTGGGCCAGCAGGCCATGAAGCTGGCCCAGGCCGCCTACGACAGCCGCGTGCCGGCCGGCCCGCTGGTGCAGGCCGTCTGGCGCCAGACCGGCGCAACGCGCGAGGACATGCTGGGCTTCTGCGCCCAGGCGGGGCAGGGCGGCTATGCCGGCCTGGCGCCGCTGGTTTTTGAACATGAGGGCGACGACCCCGCCGCCGGCGCGCTGCTGGCCGATGCCGCCCGCGCCCTGGATGCGCTGGGGGCCGCCGTCCATCCCACCCTGCCGCTGGCCCTGGCCGGCAGCATCGCGCTGCGTCTCGCGCCGCGCCTCAGCCCGGCCCTGCAGTCACGCCGTGTCGAACCCCAGGGCGAGCCGGTCAGCGGCGCGCTCTGGTTGATTCAACAACAAGAAATGAACCACGCATGAGCGCTGTCTTTGATTTCAAGCCCGACCCCAATGCGGCGTCGCCTCTTTATATGCAGCTGGCGCAGAGTCTGGCCACGGCCATCCGCGACGGCGTCTTCCACGCCGACGAGGCCCTGCCCTCCGAGCGCGTGCTGGCCGAGCAGCTTGAGCTGTCGCGCGTCACCGCTCGCAAGGCCATCGATCGCCTCGTCGAGCAGGGGCTGATCATCCGCAAGCGCGGCTCGGGCAACTACATCGCGCCCAAGCTCGAGCAGCCGCTGACCCGCCTGACCAGCTTCTCCGAGGAACTGCACCAGCGCGGCTTCGTGCCCAGCTCGCGCTGGCTGCTGCGCGGCTTCACGCCGGCGGCGCCGGACGAGCAGCTGTCGCTGGAGCTCAAGAGCGGCGAGCGAGTCGCCCGCCTGGAGCGCCTGCGCCTGGCCGACTCGGTCGTCATGGCCTATGAGGTCAGCGTGTTGCCGCAGACCGTGCTGCCCGACCCGCAAAAGGTCGAGGCCTCGCTCTACACCCACCTCGGCGACCGCGCCCCGGTGCGCGCCCTGCAGCACATCCGCGCGCTGAATGCGGACGCCAAGCTCGCCGGTCTGCTGGAGGTGCCGTTAGGCGCGGCCGTGCTCTTCATCACGCGGGTCGGCTATCTGTCGTCGGGCCAGGCCGTCGAGCTGACGCATTCCTATTGCCGAAGCGACTACTACGACTTCGTGGCCGAGATGCGCAGGGACTGATGAAACTGCGACTCGAAGGCGACATCGTCACGCCGCAAGGCGTGATCACCGGCCACCTGGACATCGAGCATGGTCGCATCGCGGCCGTCAGCGGCACGCCCATAGCCGTCTCGCGTGCCGGCGAGGGCGGCCGGCCCATCCTGCTGCCCGGCTTCATCGACACCCATGTGCATGGGGGCGGCGGCCGCGACACCATGGAAGGCGGCGACGCCATCGCCACCATCGCTCGTCGCCATGCCCGCCACGGCACGACGGCCCTGCTGGCCACGACGATGACGGCGCCGGTCGGCGAGATCGAGGCCGCACTGAAGGCCCTCGGCCCGGTCTGCCGCGAGCGCGGCCGCCAATCGGCGCGCGTGCTCGGCGTGCATCTCGAAGGGCCCTACATCAGCCCCGACAAGCTCGGCGCCCAGCCCGCACACGCCATTCCGGCGACGCTGGAAGAGGTGCAGCGCCTCAATGAATTCGCGCCCATCAAGGTGCTGACCATCGCGCCCGAGATGGAAGGCCATCTCGCGCTGATCGGCCCGCTGCGCGACGCCGGCATCCGCGTGCAGATCGGCCACAGCAGCGGCGGATATGACGATGGCGTGGCCGCTATCCAGGCCGGCGCGGCCGGCTTCACCCATCTCTTCAACGCCATGACGGGCCTGCATCACCGCGAGCCCGGCATGGTCGGCGCGGCCCTCGCCCATGGCGAGCATGCCGAACTCATCCCCGATCTCATGCATGTGCACCCCGGCGCCATCCGCGTCGCGCTGCGCAGCATCCCGGGACTGTTCTGCGTCACCGACTCGACGGCCGCGGCCGGCATGCCCGATGGCGAATACCGCCTCGGTGAATACACGGTTCAAAAGTGTTTGGGCGGCGTGCGCCTGGCCGACGGCACGCTGGCCGGCAGCGCCCTGACCATGGACCAGGCCCTGCGCAATC
This sequence comes from Roseateles saccharophilus, assembly GCF_031458095.1. Classification (GTDB taxonomy): domain Bacteria; phylum Pseudomonadota; class Gammaproteobacteria; order Burkholderiales; family Burkholderiaceae_C; genus Pelomonas; species Pelomonas saccharophila_A. The sequence continues at coordinate 20,718 of NZ_JAVDXU010000009.1, read as the reverse complement.
TCGTGCAGGTGCTGGGCCTGGACCTGATGGATGCCGCGCGGCGCGTGTCGACCGCCGCGGCCGAATACCTGGGCCTGGCCGATCGCGGGCGGCTTGCCGCCGGCGCCTGGGCCGATGTGGTGGTCATGGATGCCGCGCTGAATCTGCGGCGCGTGTTTGTTGAAGGTGAAGAGATCGATGTCGTCGTTGATGCTTGAAGAGGCGCTGAGTGCGCCGGACGTGGTGGCCCGCCAACTGGCAGCGGACCCGCTGAGCTACAACCGCCTGGGCCAGGCCCTGCAGCAGCAGCCGCCTTCCAGCGTGCTGACCATTGCGCGCGGCAGCAGCGACCACGCCGCCCATTACCTGGCCTATCTCGTCATGGCGCGCCTGGGCCGGCTGGTCACTTCGCTGCCGATGTCGCTGATCACCCTCTACCAGAGCCGCATCCACTGCGAGGGGCTGCTGTCCATGGCCTTCTCGCAGTCGGGCCAGAGCCCCGACCTGATCGCGCCGACCCAGTTCTTCCGCGAGGGCGGCGCGCGCACCGTGGCCTTCGTCAACGCCAGCGGCTCGCCGCTCGCGGCTGCAGCCGAGCATGTGTTCGAGCTGCACGCCGGCCCCGAGAAGAGCGTCGCCGCGACCAAGAGCTACATCGCCCAACTCGTCGCCGGGGCCCGCGTCGTCGCCGCCTGGCAGCAGGACGACGCCCTGCGTGCGGCGCTCAATGTGCTGCCCATCGCGCTGGAGCAGGCTTCCAAGCTGGACTGGAGCGCCGCCCTGCCGGTGCTGAAGGAAGAAGACCGCCTCTTCGTGCTCGGCCGAGGCACGGGCCTGGCCGTCGCGATGGAAGCGGCGCTCAAGCTCAAGGAGACCTGCGGCATCCAGGCCGAGGCCTTCTCGGGCGCCGAGGTCAAGCACGGCCCCATGGCCCTGGTGCGCGATGGCTACCCGCTGCTGGTGTTCGCGCCGCGCGGCCCGGCCCAGGCCGGCCTGCTGGCCATTGCCGACGAGATGCGCCAGCGCGGCGGCCGCGTGTTGCTGGCAGCGCCCCTCGGTACGCCGGGCGCCGAACTGCCCCTGGTCACGACCGGCAATGAGGATCTCGATCCCATCGCCCTGGTGCAGAGCTTCTATCCCATGGTCGAGGCCCTGGCGCGCGCGCGCGGCTTCAACCCTGACGTCCCGCCCAACCTGGCCAAAGTCACGAAGACGCATTGATCATGAGCACCTTTGATCCCGGCCGTCTCGTGATGGTCGACATTCCCGGCCCCTCACTCGACGCCGACACGGCCGCCTTCCTGCGCGAGCAGAAGATCCGCTCGGTCTGCCTGTTCCGCAAGAACATCGGAACCGAGGCCGAAGTGAAGGCGCTGATGCGCGACCTCATCGATGTGCTTGGTCCCGAGGCGTTGATCGGCATCGACCAGGAAGGGGGCGCGGTGGTGCGCGTGACCTTCCTGCCTCAGCCGCCGTCGGCCATGGCCCTGGGCGCCAGTGGTGATGCCGACCGCGCGGAAGCGGTTGGCGCGGCGGTGGCACGCGGGTTGAAGTCGCTGGGCATCAACTGGAATTTCGCGCCGGTGCTGGACGTCAACAACAACCCGGCCAACCCCGTCATCGGCGAACGCAGCTTCTCCAACGACCCGGTCGAGGTCAGCCGCCTGGCTGCGGCCTGGATGCGCGGCTCGCTGCGCGAGGGTGTGGCCTGCTGCGTCAAGCATTTCCCTGGCCATGGCGACACCCATGTCGATTCCCATCACGCCCTGCCCACCGTCGACAAGACACGCGCCGAGCTGAACGCACTGGAGCTTGCGCCCTTCAAGGCCCTGGCGTCGCAGGCCCCGGCCATGATGACGGCCCACATCGTCTACCCGCAGATCGACCCCGACCGGCCGGCCACGTTGTCGCCACAGCTGATCGGCGGCATCCTGCGCCAGGACTGGGGCTACGACGGCGTCGTCATCACCGACGCGCTGATGATGAAGGCCGTGGCCGAGCGCTTCGGCTATGCCAAGTCCGCCGTCATGGCCATCGAGGCCGGTGCCGACATGGTGCTGGCCCAAGGCTCCAAGGCCGAGCAGCTCGTCGCCATCAATGCGCTGCGTGACGCCTTCACGAGCGGGCGGCTGACGCCCGAGCAGGGCGCGACGGCCAACCGCCGCCTGGACCGTCTCGCCGCCACCTACCCGGCCCGTGCCGTGGACGACAGCGCCGCGCGTGACAGCGACCATGCGCTGATGGCCGAGGCCTGGGCCGCCGGCTTGACCGCGCTGCGCGGCGCCAGGCCGCCTCAGCTTTCCGCCCCCATTCGCGTCATCGTGCAGGGTGATGTGCCGACCGACATGGTGTCGGAGGCCGGTCCCACAGGCCGCCAGGCCGTGGCCCTGTTCGAAGCCTTCTCCGACGCCCAGGTGCAGATGGTGGACGACATCGCCCAGCTCGACTGGAAGACCGTGCCCAAGGACGGCCGCGTCAACGTCCTTGTATCCACCCGCCGCGCCCGCTACGGCCTGGCGGCGTCCGAGTGGCAGCCCGACCTGCACCTGTCGCTGTGGAACCCCTACCAGACCCTGGACGTGGCCGGCCCGACGGTGCTGAGCTGGGGCTTCGCTCCCGGCGCCCTGGCCGGACTCAAGGCCTGGCTGGAAGGCCGCGTCCAAGCCACCGGCCGCGCGCCGCAAGGGCTGCAGTGATGGAGCAGCAGAAGACGCCGATGCGGTGGGTGCCCACCCTGTACTTCGTGCAGGGCATGCAGTTCTTTGTCGTGATGCTCATCGCGGGCCTGATGTTCAAGAACCTGGGCGTCGAGAACGACCAGATCGCCCGCTGGACGGCGGTGCTGGGCCTGGCCTGGGCCATCAAGCCGCTGTGGAGCCCCTTCCTGGAGCTGGCTCGCAGCAAGAAGCTCATCGTCGTCGCGGCGCAGTATGTGGGCGCCGTGGGCCTCGGCCTGATGGCCCTGGCCCTGCACCTGCCGCATTGGTTTGGCGCGGCCATCATCGTGCTCTTCCTGATCGCCTATGCGTCAGCCACGCATGACATCGCCTGCGACGGCCTGTATATGTCGTCGCTCGACGAGAAGCGGCAAGCCGCCTACGCCGGCTGGCAGGGGGCCTTCTTCAATGGTGCGCGCTTTTTCATCACTGGCGTCATCCTGAAACTTGCAGGCTATCTGGAAGGCACGATGGGTGCGGTCAACGCATGGTCCACCGTCTTCCTGGCACTGGCCGGCCTGGTGGCCCTGCTGGCCACCTACAACGCCCGCTTCCTGCCCGGCACGCTCTCCACCGAGCACAGCGAGCTGACGGCCTCGGGTGTCGCCGCGATGCTGAAGGAGGTTGTTGTCGACTTCTTCCAGAAGCCCGGCATCTGGCGAGCGGTCCTGTTCATCGTCATGTTCCGCTTTGCTGAAGGCCAGGTGCAGACCATTGGCCCGCTCTTCCTGCTGGAAGCTCGGGACAAGGGTGGCCTGGGCCTGACAACCGGCCAAGTGGCCGACGTTTACGGCTGGGTCGGCACAGGTTCCTTCCTGGTCGGCTCGGTGCTGGGCGGCTGGGTGACCAGCAGGCTCAGCCTCAAGCGCGCCATGCCGCTGCTGCTGGTGGCCATGAGCGTGCCCAACGTGACCTTCTATTACTTGGCCAGCCAGTTGCCTGCAGACATGCCGCATATCGCCGCAGCGGTGGGCATCGAGATGTTCGGCTATGGCTTCGGCTTCGTCGGCATGATCCTCTACATCATGCAGGCCGTGGCCCCGGGGCGCTTCCAGACGGCCCACTATGCGCTGGGTTCCGGCGTCATGCAGCTGGGCTTCATCTTCGCCAAGTCCATCAGCGGCGACATCCAGATCGCCATGGGCTATGAGCACTTTTTCGCCTGGACCATCGGCTGCGGCCTGCCGGCCCTGCTGCTGCTGCTGTGGGTGCCGATGCCGCGCAAGGACGTTGCTGCTGAACCGGTGCCTGCATGAAGAGCGCAGCCCTGCTTTTGCTCGCCGCCGCTCCGGCCTTTGCAGCGGGTGGCGAGTTCTTCGACGACTTCTCGCAGCCGAGTCTCGAAGCGCTTCGCGACAGCGGCTGGGTGCTGCGTGAAGGCACGGGCCACCCCGGCCTGCCAGGCGCCAGCTTCAAGACCAGCCAGCTGTCGCTGGGCGGCGGGCTGCTGAGGCTGAAGATGTCCACCGACGGCACGCCGGCCAACACGACGCTGGCCCAGCTCTGCGCACCGCGCAAATTCCTCGTCGGCACGACGACGGCGCGGGTGCGCTTTCGCGACACGCCGGGTTCGCGTGACCCCGTCATCCAGAGCTTTTTCCTGGCTGGTCCGCTGAAGCACGATTACGACCCCGATTTCAGCGAGGTCGACTTCGAATACCTGCCGCACGGCGGCTGGGGCGAGCCGCAGACGCGGCTCTACGGCGTCAGCTGGCACACGGTGCGCATCGACCCCTGGGAGTCCTTCAACCAAGCCTCCATCCTGCAGGGCAGCTTCGATGGCTGGCAGCTGCTGACCGTGCAGGTCGAAGCCACGCGCACCCGCCACTTTGTCAATGGCCGCCTGATCGGCGAGCACACCGGCCGCAATGTGCCGGCGAAGCCGATGGCGATCAGCTTCAACCACTGGCTGGCCGACGGCGCCAAGCCCGGTGCGCCGCGTGACTACGAGTTCGAGGTCGACTGGGTGCTGCACGAGGCCGGCAAGACGCTGAGCCACACCGCCATGCAGGCCCGTGCCATGCAACTGCGCAAGCAGAGCGTGGCTCGCCGCGATACCGTGGCCGATGTCGGCCTGACCAGCGAATGCAATCTATGAAGAAGACCCTGATCGCCACCCTGGCGCTGGCTGCCTCTCTGGCGCAGGCGCAAACCAAGCCCGTCGTCGGCACCTACATCCTGGCCGAGCGCGGTGTCGACGTCGTCGAACAGCTGCAACCCGGCCGCGTCACGCATCTGCTCTACGCCTTTTTGCTGATTTGCGGCGAGGGCCAGCGCGCCAAGGAGGCCGAGGCTTGCAAGGACAAGCCGCCCTTCAGCATTGCGTCGCATGCCGACCAGGAGATCTTCTCCGCCGCCTTCCAGCGCCTGAAGCAGCGCGACCCCAAGGTGCAGGTCCTGGCCTCGGTCGGGGGCTGGGGCGGGTCCGACCCCTTCTTCCATCTGGCCGCGACCGCCGAGGGGCGCAAGGCCTTCGTGAAGCACTCCATCGACTGGCTGCGCGCCCACCCGGGCTTTGACGGCCTGGACATCGACTGGGAGCATCCCGGCTCCAACGGTGCGGTCAACGGTGTGGCGTTGGGCAGCCCGGCCGACGCTGAGAACTATGTGCTGCTGATGCAGGACCTGCGTGCGGGCCTGGACGCACTGGGTCGCGAGGCTGGCAAGCGCTATGCGCTGACCACCGCGATTGCGACGACCAAAGAGCAGCTCGCTCGCATGGCCATGGGGCGTGCGGCGGCGTCCCTGGACCTGGTCTTCATGATGACCTACGACTTCGCCGGTCCCTGGACGAAGAAGGCGGCCAACCACGCCGCGCTGCGCAGCGCCAGGCCCGGCGACGACAGAAGCCTGGAAGCTTCGGTCGCCAATCTGAAGCGCGAAGGCGTGCCAGCGGCCAAGCTGGTGGCGGGCGTTGCCATGTATGGCCGCGGCTTTGACGGCGTCAAGGCCGATGGCAGCTATGCAAAGCCCTGGCCCAACGAGGACGGTTCGGTGGCCTTCAAGGACATCGACTCGCTGACCGGCATGAAGGCCCATTTCGACAAGCGCACCCAGTCCTGGGCCATGGTGGGGGGTGGCCGCTTCGTCGGCTATGACGATCCGCGCGCCGTGCGCGCCAAGGTGGCCTTTGCCAAGAAGCAGGGCTTGGCCGGCGTGTTCGCCTGGGAGCTGAGCCAGGACAACGGCGAGATCCTGGGCGCGATGCAGCCATGACACGGCGCATCGCGTCGGTGGACGCGCTGCGCGGCCTGGCCGTCGCGGCCATGCTGCTGGTCAACAACCCGGGCGACTGGGGCGCGGTCTACTGGCCGCTGGAGCATGCGGACTGGCATGGCTGCACGCCGACCGACCTGATCTTTCCCTTCTTCCTCTTCATCGTCGGCGTCTCCGCCGCCCTGGCCCTGGGGCCGCGCGTGGATGCCGGCGCCGCGCCCGGGCCGCTGCGCAATGCCGTCGTGCTGCGCGGCCTGCGCATCTTCGGCCTGGGCCTGGTGCTGCATGGGCTGGCCTGGTGGCTGATGCACAAGCCCGAGTTCCGGATGCTGGGCGTGCTGCAGCGCATCGGCATCTGCTTCGCTTTCGCCGGTGCGGCGGCCATCCATCTGCGTGCGCGTGGGCAGTGGACGCTGTTGCTGGCCCTGCTGATCGGCTATGGCGCGCTGCTGCAGTTCGGCAGCCCGACGCTGGACAAGGCCGGCAGCCTGAACCAGCGCCTGGACACCCTGGTGCTGGGCCGCTGGGCCTATGAATGGAATGGCGCAACCGGCATCGCCTTCGACCCCGAGGGCCTGCTGTCCACGCTGGGCGCTCTGGCCACCACCGTTCTGGGCCTGCTCTGCGGCGGCCTGCTGAGGCGCGAGCAGACGCGCGGCCTCTTGCTGACCGGCATCGCGGCGGCCCTGGTGGGCTGGTGGTGGTCGCGCTGGCTGCCCTGGAACAAGCAGCTGTGGACGCCGTCCTTCGTGCTGTGGACCGGCGGCCTGGCCACGGTGGCGCTGGCCGCGGCGCATCAGTGGGTCGACCGCCTCGGCCATCGCGCCATAGGCCGCGCCTTTGGCCTGAACGCCATTGGCGCCTATGCCGGGGCCTGGATGTGCACCGTGCTGCTGGTGGCCACCGGCTGGATGGAGCCTCTGTACCGCACGGTATTCGGCCCGCTGGGGCCGCTGATCGGGCCGCAGGGCCAGTCGCTGACCTTCGCCCTGGCCTTCGTCGCTGTCTGGGCGCTGATCGTCTGGGCCCTGGACAAACGGCGCCTCTACTGGAAGATCTGACGATGAAGACGCGACGCATCGCGATCATCGGCGGCGGTACGGCGGGTTGGCTGGCGGCCAACCACCTCGGCTACGAACTCTGCGCCGACACCGAGGTCGTGATCACCGTCATCGAGTCCGCCGACGTGCCCATCATCGGCGTCGGCGAGGGGACGGTACCGGCCCTGAAGACCTCGCTGCGCAAGTTCGGCATCTCCGAGGCCGATCTGCTCGTCGCCTGCGACACCACCTTCAAGAACGGCATCAAGTTCCAGGGCTGGCTGGATGCGGCCAAGCACGGCAAGGACCATTTCTACTACCACCCCTTTGCCTCGCCCTTTCCCGACGGCCTGGACATCACACCGACCTGGCTGGAGCAGCCGCTGCGCAACTTCGCGGATGTGTCCATCAGCGCCCGCGTCGCCGAGGCGGGCCGCAGCCCCAAGCAGATCTCGTCACCGCCCTATGTCGGCGAGGTCGAATACGCCTATCACGTCAACGCCCACAAGTTCGCGGCCCTGCTGGCCGAGAACGCCAGGAAGCGCTTCCGCGTGCAATACCTCGTCGCGACCGTCGTCGATGCCGAGCGTGGCGAGGATGGCGCCATCACGGCGCTGCGCATGGCCTCGGGCGAGGTCGTGCCCTTCGACTTCTATATCGACTGCAGCGGCTTTTCCTCGCTGCTGGCCCATCAGGTCCTGAACGTGCCCTTCGTCGACAAGTCGCACCAGCTGCTGGCCGACACGGCCCTGGTGCAGCAGGTGCCGACCAACCCGGCCGACGAGATCCCGCCCTACACGCTGGCACTGGCGCACGAGGCCGGCTGGATCTGGGACATCCCCGTCACGCATCGGCGCGGCACGGGCTTTGTCTATGCCAGCGCCCATATGAGCGAGTCGCGCGCCCTCGAGTGCTATGCGCGCTATCTCGGCGTCAACCCCGACTCGCTGTCGCCGCGCAAGATCCCCATGCGCATCGGCTATCGCCAGCAGTTCTGGTTCCAGAACTGCGTGTCTCTCGGCCTGGCGCAAGGCTTTGTCGAGCCGCTGGAGGCGACGTCCATCCTGGTGACGGACTTCTCCGCCAACCTGCTGTCGCGCAACTTCCCGCGCTTCGGCGAAGACGCCCAGGCCCTGCGCCGCGGCTACAACGAGGCCGTGACCACCACCTGGGAGCGGGTCATCGACTTCGTGCAGCTGCACTACCACCTGTCGGACCGCAGCGACTCGTCCTTCTGGCTGGAGAACCGCCGCAGCGACCACCTCTCCGAGACGCTGCGCGAGCGCCTGGCCAGGTGGGCCGTGCGGCATCCGCAAAAGAACGACTTCACCAGCCGCTTCGACCTCTTCGACGTCGACAACCACCTCTATGTGCTCTACGGCATGCGTTTCGCGACGCGGCCCATGCCCATCTCGGACTTCGAGCGGCGCGAGTGCCTGGAGCAGTTCGAGCATGTGACCCGCGCGGCGGAGCAGGCCATCCGCAACCTGCCCAGTCATCGCGACTGGTTGACGGGCCTGCGCGCCGCCTATCAACGGCCATGAGCGGCGAGGCCTTTGCCATTCGCATGCCGCCGGACATCCAGTCCGTGCAGATCGGCGAGCATCAAGTGGTCTTCATCGACAACTTCCTCGAAGACCCCCAGGCCCTGGTCGAGATCGCCAGCCGCAGCAGCTTCATGCCGTATCCCGGCGTGGCCGATCGCAAGGGCTATCCGGGCATCCGCGCCATCGCGCCGGCCGACTATTCGGCCCATCTGACGGCGCTGATGGAGCCGCTGATCCGCCAGAACTTCGGCGTGCCCGAGGCTCTGGCCCTGCGCAAGGCTGAATGCGCCTTCTCGCTGACGACCCTGCCGCCCGTCGAGCTGGGGCCTTTGCAGCGCACACCGCATTTCGATGCCAGCACGCCCCACCACATGGCGGTGCTGCTCTATCTGTGCAACGAGGCCCATGGCGGCACGGCCTTCTACCGCCACAAGGCGACGGGGCTGCAGCAGGTGACGGCCGAGAATTGCGATCACTTCCTGGACGTCTACTACGACGAACTGAATGCCCGCCCACCGGCCCAGCGCTACTTCGACGACTCGGACGAGCATTTCGAGTTCCTGGGCATGATGCCGGCCCGCTTCAACCGCCTCGTCGTCTACCGCGGCAGCCTGCTGCACTCGGCCGTCGTCAATCCGCGCATCAGCATCGATGCCGACCCGCGTTCCGGGCGGCTGACGCTGAATTCCTTCTACGACTTCTAGGCAGGCAAAGCCTTGTTTAACGCGCGGCGCGGCCGCGCGTTTTGCTTTGTTGCGCCCAAAAAAAAGCCCGGCAGGTGCCGGGCTGGAAAGGAGACAAGAGGTCGTGGATCAGAACTTGGCGGTCAGGCCGATCTTGTAGGTCGTCTCGCCACTGAAGGACCAGGCGGGATAGCCGGCCTTCAGCGGGTCCTTGTGCAGGGCATCGGCCGGCAGGCTGGGCGACATGACGCCGTACTGCACGTCGTCCTGCTTGGTCAGATTCACCGCGTCGAAGCCGAGCTTCAGCCACTTGTTGATGTTCCAACCGAAGCTCGCGTCCAGCGTGCCGGTGTTGGCATGCATGCGGTTGCCATACCAGTAGGCGTTCTCGCGGATGATGTACTTGGAGCGCCAGTTGTAGGCCAGGCGGCCGTAGTAGGCCGACGTCTCGTAGTAGCCCACCAGGTTGACGTTGTGCTTGGACGACTGGGTGAACAGGCCCAGCTGGTCGGCGAAGCTCTCCTTGGGTGCCGTGCCTTCGGTGAAGGTGTAGTTGGCGACCACGCCCAGGCCACTGCCGAAGCCGTGGTTGGCCTGCAGCTCGATGCCGCGCAGGCGGCCGCCCCCGGCGTTGACGAAGTTCTGCACCGTCCAGTTGTCCACGCCCGACTTCGGATCGACCAGGCCGATCTTCTGGTTCAGCAGCACATTGGCCGTGATGAAGTTCGAGATGTCCTTGTTGAAGAAAGTCGCCGACAGCACATTGCCCTTGCCGTAGTAGTACTCCAGGCTCAGGTCAACCTGGCTGGACTTCATCGGCTTGAGTTCGACGCTGCCGACCGTCCAGGTCTCGTTGCCGACGCGGTCGTCGTTGTAGCCGGACACCGTCACGCCGAACATGTTGGCGAAGTTCGGGCGGGTGATGGCCTGCGAGGCTGCGGCGCGCAGCACCAGGTCCTTGCTCAGGTCGAAGGCCAGGTTGAAGCTGGGCAGCACGTCGTTGTACCTGGACTTCTTGACGTCGTAGGTCTTGCCCCAGTTCTCGTTGCCCTCGTAGTCGCCAGCGGCCAGCGGCGTGCCGTCGAACTTGTAGCCGGTGCTCTTCACATCGGTGGAGATGTAGCGCAGGCCGAAGTTGCCGCGCAGATTGCCGGCCTCGAAGTCGAACATGCCGTACAGGGCCCGGTTCTTCTCGTTGAGCTCGCTGAAGGCGGAGCGGTCCTCGTTCCAGCCATTGATGTTCTTCAGCGTGCCATTGACCATGGCGGAGATGTTGGGGCGCGGGATGGTCCAGCCCTTGGCCAAGTCCACGGTGCCGTCGAACAGCGCGGTGGTGGGTGTGGTGGCAATGGTGGCGGCCCAGATCGGGCGGTAGGCGCGCTTCTCGAAGGTGTGGTCGGCAAAGCGCACACCGGTCTTGAAGGTGTTGATGGCGCCCCAGTTCAGGTCGAAGGTGGCGTCGAACTGGGCGTATTTCTCCTGGTCCTTGTTCGGGCCCTGCGACGTGGCCCAGGTCTGCGGCCCCAGGGCCGAGGGCAGCTGGGAGACGCCGAAAGACTGGTTGGTCGTCGGGTTGACGGCGATCTGGTGGCCGGTGGCGTCGATCGTGCCTTGCCATTGGGGCAGGGCGAAGCCGGCGTCCCAGTTGCCGCTCTGGAAATTGGCCGTCAGCGAGGTGCCGCCCTTGGCCTTGGTGGCACCGGCGACCAGGTCGAACTTGGCGCCGTCGATGCGGTAGTGGCCGTCGAAGGTCAGGCTGTCAGACGTCATCTGCGCCTGGCGGGCCCAGACCTGGAAGAACTGCGTATCAAGCGGCTTGGCCGCCGTCGTCGTGCTGTGCACGCACATGCCGGTGGGATTCCAGGCCGACTTCACATCGGTGTTGCGCTTGTCGCAGTTCGGATCCTGGAAGATGTAGTCGCTGCTGTTGCTGTTGTCGCCGACAAGCTTGAGCTTGAGATAGTTCAGGCCGAGGTCCAGGCCCTGGGCCGGCTTGGCTTGCAGGGTCAGGTTGACGGCGTCGCGCTTGCGGTCCTGCACGAAGGCGGTGGGCGCCACGTCGGCGGACCAGCGGTTGTCGGCCTCGATGCCGCGGCGGATGTAGGCGCCGTCGGAATGGGCCGCAGCGGCCAGCACGCCGAAGGTCTTGGCCTCGTTCTTCCAGCTGTACAGGCCCGAGACGTCCTTCTCGGCGTCGCTGATGGTGCCCTTGCCGTACTTGACGCTGACGAAGCCGCTGTTGGCGGGCATGTCCAGGGGCTTGCGCGTCTTGACGATGACGGTGCCGCCGATGCCGCCTTCGGTCAGGTCGGCCTGCTGGGACTTGTAGACCTCCATGCCGCCGATGAGTTCGGAAGGCAGCAGGGAGTAGTTGAAGGAGCGGTCAATGTCGAGCTGGTCGTACCAGCCGGTGGACGCGACGGTCTGGCCGTTCAGCGTCGTGTAGGTCATCTGCGGGTCGGAACCGCGGATGGAGACCGAGGCGCCCTGGCCGAAGGCACGGCCGACGGACACGCCGGGGATGCGGCCCAGGGCTTGGCCGACGTCGGAGTCGGGCAGCTTGCCCACGTCTTCGGCTGACACGGCATCGACGACGGCACTGGCGTTCTTCTTGATCGTGGCGGCGGTCTGCAGCGAGGCGCGGATGCCGGTGACGACCACCTGCTCGAGCTGGGCCGGCGCCGGAGCCGCTGCTTCTTGCGCCTGGGCGGCGAGCGACATGCTGAGCAATGTCAGAGCGGTGGCTGCCGCGATGGGGGTCGGTTTGACCTTCATGAACTGATCCTCGTAGTGGCCGTTGGTTCGTATGGGCGGGTGGCTGCCTGGGGCCGTGCATACCACCTTGAGTCCGGTTGCCGCCTGTCTGGTTCGAGAATGCGTGCAACCAGTGCAAGGCCACTATATCGATTGATAACGCCACTTTGCTACCACTTTAATCCGGGTAGTTTCCCGGGTGGCTTAGGTCACCCTCTATGAAACCAGGCGCCGCCGCCTGTTGGTGGCGCATGGCGGCCAGAGTGACTGGTATGTGACTGGTGCCTGACATCTTGTTGCGCAACGGAGACGAAGGACTTGCATGCCAAGCCGACTTCGAATCGAGATTTCGCACTGGTATGCAGCTGGACTTGCTGTGATGCAGGGTTTGCCGGAGGCGGGGTCAGGCCCGGGAGCCGGGACAATCGCCATTCCCTGAACGCAATGCCACGCTTCGCTGCGCGGCCATAACCTAGCGACATGAAGCCGGTGCAAAGCTGGTCGGCGACCGACGAGCCGCAACTCAAGGACCGCCTGGAGCAGTGCGCCGAGCCGGTATTGCTGAAGGGTCTGGTGCGCGATTGGGCGGCCGTACGCGCCGGGCGGGAAAGTGCGCTGGCCATCTGCGACTACCTGGGCCGCTTCGACCGGGGTGTCGAGATCATTGCCACCAAGACGCGCGCGGCAGCGCGTGGCGTCATGGGCTACAACGACGACCTGACCGATTTCGCTTTCGTCAAGGCGCGCATGGGGCTGCCGGAGTTTGTCTCCCATCTGGCGGCCTATCTGCGGGTCGATGACGCACCGGCGATCGCTGCGCAATGTGCCAAGGTCAGCGAGGTCCTCCCCGGCTTCCTGGACGAGAACACGCTGCGAGCCTTGCCGGGCGTCGTGCCCAACTTCTGGCTGGGCAATGCGCTGACGGTGCCGGTCCATCACGACCACCCCTACAACCTCGCCTGCGTGGTGGCGGGGCGGCGGCGCTTCACGCTGTTCGCGCCGGCGCAGGTCGGCAACCTCTACATCGGCCCGCTGGAGCACACGCCTTCGGGCGCGCCCATCTCGGTCGTGCATCCCCAGTCGCCGGACTTCGAGCGCTACCCGCGCTACCGCGAAGCGCTGGCGTCGGCCCGGGTGGCCGAGCTGGAGCCGGGCGACGCCCTCTACATCCCGCCGCTGTGGTTCCATCAGGTCCAGGCGCTGGAGAAGGTCAACCTGCTGGTCAACTACTGGTGGCCCGTGAGGTACGCGCAGGATCTGCCCAGCCCCGCGGCCACTTTCATGCAGGCCATCAGTGTGTTGAACGCCTTGCCGCCCGCCCAGCGCGATGCCTGGGCGGCCATGTTCGAGCACTACGTGGTGCAGCGGGAGCAGGAGCCTGGCGGCCATATTCCCGAGGCTTGGCGCGGCATGCTGGCCCGGCGACGTTGAACGGATGCCCATGCAGCCCATGAAGGAACTCGACGGCATCACGCGTGAGCGCTTCGAGCGCGCGGTGCTGACCGCCTATGAGCCGGTGGTGATGCGCGGCGTGGTGAAACACTGGCCGCTGGTGGCCCAGGGCCGGGCGGGCCTGGAGCCCTGCCTGCAATACCTGATGGGCTTCGACAAAGGCGAGACGGTAGACGCTGTGCTGGCCCGGCCCGAACCCACGCGGGCCTTCGCCTACAAGCCGGGCCTGGACGGCTTCAACTTCACGCTCGACAAGCGGCCCTATGCCGCGCTGTTCGAGCAGCTCTGGCGCTACAGCCATTTCCCCGAACCGCCGGCCCTGGCGGCGCAGAGCGCGCTGGTGTCGGAGGCGCTGCCCGGCCTGGAGCGGGCCAATGTGCTGCCGCTGCTGGATGCGGCAATTGCGCCGCGCATCTGGATCGGCAACCGCGCCACCGTGCCGGCGCATTTCGACGACTCCCACAACATCGCCTGCGTGGCCGCCGGGCGGCGGCGCTTCACGCTGCTGCCGCCGCAATGCGCGCCGCTGCTCTATCTCGGCCCGCCGGATTACGCGCCGACGCCGGCGCCGATGTCGGTCGTGCCCGATCTGCACCGGGCCGACCCGGCGAGATTCCCGCTGCTGGGCGAGGCGCTCGAGCGCGCCCTGGTAGCCGAACTGGAGGCCGGCGACGCGATCTACATGCCGCCGCTGTGGTTCCATCAGGTCGAGGCGCTGGCTCCGCATCTGAACATCCTGGTGAACTACTGGTGGCGACCCGAGGCGGCACCGCAGCGGCCCGATGACCTGCACCTCGCCGCCATGCGGATGGCCATGCTGGCGTTCCGGCACTTGCCCGACGCAGAGCGTGAGGGGTGGCGCGCGCTGTTCGCGCACTATGTGTTCGGTGCCCAGGGTGAGGAACTCGCCCATATTCCCGAAGGTCAGCGGCATCTGTTCGGCGAACTGGACGCGGCGCAGGACGCCGCGATCCGTGCAGACCTGCTGAGCCGGATCAGGCCCTGACGTCGGCTACCAGAGGTAGAGCTGCAGCGTCTTGTCACCCACGCGTGGCGGGATGTTGGCGAGCAGCTCGCGGTGGTCGGGAAAGTTCATCGCGCTGCGGGCGACGAAGTCGTCCACGGCATCCAGCCGGTGGCGCGCCTGGTGTGCAGTGGGGGGCTGCAGATCTTCGGCGTCCGGAAAGATGCCCATGCCCGCCAGCAGCGCGTACCAGGAAACGATGGGATAGCCCTGGCCGAAGCGGCCCGCCTTCAGGCCGGCGGCCAGCGGCTTGCGCGACATCCACGTCATCAGCACGCCCTGCAGCGATTCCGACAGGTGCATGTTCTCGGCGTTGGCGCGCCAGTAATCGGTGTCGGTGCGCGAGTTGGTCTTGTAGTGGGCCACGATGTAGTCGCGCGTGTTCTCGAAGCGCACGCGCATGCCCTCGTTGAAGCGCTCCTGCGCGGCCGGGCCCAGGTCGCCCAGCTCCAAGGCCTCCACCAGGGCGGCCGCCGTGCGCTGCACGAACAGCAGGGCGGTGGCTTCCAGCGGCTCGATGAAGCCCTGCGACAGGCCCACGGCCACGCAGTTGCGATTCCATTGCTTGGCCATGCGGCCCACGCGCATCTTCAGATGCCGCGCCGGGACATCGGCGTCCAGCAGGCCCAGGTGCTTGCGCAGCTCGGTCTCGGCCTCGTCCGCCGAGCAGTGGTCGCTGCTGTAGACGTAGCCGTTGCCGCGGCGGTTGATCAGCGGGATCTTCCAGGCCCAGCCATGGCGCAGCGCGGTCGAGGTGGTTTGCGACTCGATGGCGCCCTCCAGCGGCGTCGGCATCGCTATTGCCGAGTCGTTGAAGAGGTTCTCCGCGTACGGAATGAAAGGCGTTCCCAGCGCCTTGCCGATCAGCAACGACGCGAAGCCGGTGCAGTCGACGAAGAAATCGGCGGCGAGTGACTCGCCGTTGTCAAGCTGCAGGCGGTCGATGTCGCCGTTCTCCTTGAGCAGCACCTGTGTGACATGGCGTTCCAGATGCCGCACGCCTCGTGTCACGGCCTGGCGGCCCAGGAACTGCCCGAGCAAGGTGGCGTCGAAGTGATACCCGTACCAGAGGTCGAAGGGGAAGCTGTGCTGCGGGCGCGGGCCGCGGCCTTCGCGCGCCAGCGCGGCGGCGACAAAGAAGCGATCAGGGTGCGCGTAGACGTCGGCGCCATCCAGCCGCGCGTGCACGTTGTCCACGAACTGATGCATGGTCATGTTGTCCAGCATCGACGCGAAGGGGTGGAAGTAGCGCTCGAAGCCCGGCTTGGTGGACCAGTTCTGGAAGGTGATGCCGCTCTTGTAGGTGGCGTTGCAGGCCGGCATCCATTCCGACTCTTCGATGCCCAGGCCATCGAAGAAGCCGCGCAGCCAGGGCGTCGAGCCTTCACCGACACCGATGATGCCCACCTGGGGTGACTCCAGCACCGTCACCTTCAATCGCGGGCCATAGGCCGACGTAGCGAGCATCAAGGCCGTCATCCAGCCTGCCGTGCCGCCGCCCACGACGCAGACATGCTGCACCGGCGGCGGCGCGTTGGTGGCGCCGCCGGCGGGGCGAGCGGCGACATGCTGGTTGAAGACGGTGGCGGTTTCGCTCATGGGGCAGATCAAAACAGAAAAGGGGAACGTGTTCCACACGTTCCCCTTCGTTGGGTGGTCGGGCTCCGTATTTCGGGCCGAGCGCCGGCCCGCTCCCAAGCCGGCCCGCCTGGCGATGCGCTTACGGCTCAACGCCGTGAGCATCGCCGTCCCCGCGGGGGACCGACTGGTCTCGCCGCGTTCAGCGAGCGAGACCAGGCGAGGGGCGCGTCAGTACTTGATGCGGGCGGTCAGGTAGAACTGGCGGCCGTTCTTGTAGATGGCGCGCGGTTCCGACTTGAAATCGCCGTAGTACTTCAGGATCGGGTCGTTCAGGTTCTGCGCATCCAGGCTGACGGCGAAGTTCTGGTTGAGCTTGTAGCCCAGCGAGGCGGACAGCACGCCGACACCGCGTTGGAAGTAGTCGGTGCCACGGTCACGACCCAGGAAGTTGTCCGAGTTGTACCCGTAGGTCAGGCGGGCCGAGAACTGGTCATTCTCGAAGAAGCCGTTCACGTTCGCGGAGTGCTTGACCGCGCCGCGCAGCACATGGCCGGAGTCGTCGTGCGCATCGGCGTAGGTGTAGTTCGCACCAATGCCGAAGTTGTTGAGCACCGGCGTCTCGAAGGCGAACTCCAGGCCCGTGACGCTGGCCTTCTTGTTGATCTGGGTCGTCAGATCAAACGGTGCCGTGACGCGCTGGTTGGTCGGAGAGCCCTGCTGGCCACCATTGGGCGTGACGTCCGTCGAGGCCGTGACGCGCTGGACGCCATCAATGATGTAGCTGCCGATGTTCATGTGGAACGCGCCCATCGACACGAAGGCACGTGGCGCGAAGTACCACTCGATGTTCGCGTCGAAGTTGGTCGAGCGGATCGGGTCGAGGTCGGGGTTGCCGCTGGTGCCGGAGCCCACGGCCTTGCCGGTCGGATCGGAGTAGCTGCCCAGCAGCTGGGCTGCCGACAGGGCCGTGTAGTCGGGGCGGGTCACCGTGCGCGACACCGACAGACGGGCCACGACCTTCGGCGTCACATCGATGCGGACGCTGGCGCTGGGCAGGGCGTCCGTGTAGCTGCGGTCATGGTAGGTCTGGTAGTAGCCCGAGGGGTCGGTCCAGTTCGGGCCCACGGCCGCGAAGGCGGACGGGACATAGCCCGGCAGCGCGGTGTTGCTGGTCGGCACCCAGATCAGCGTGCTGGACTTGGTGCGCACCAGGCGCAGGCCCACGTTGCCGCTCCAGCCTTCGCCTTCCAGGTTGCCCTGCACATAGCCGGCCGTGGTCTTCTCCTTCACGGCATATTCGTGGGTCACCATGCGGCGCGAGATATCGCGGTTGGCGTATTTCGCGTTGTAGGCCGCGAGGGCGTCCGCCGTCGGGTAGCTGATGCCCGTCGGGAAGCCGCTACCCAGGCCGCTGCCGAAGTTGCCGGGGTAGGTCTCGGTGTAGGCGGAAGCGGGCAGGGGATTGGCGAAGGGGTCGGTGCCCCAGTTCGGGCCCTGGTTCACGATCGGACCATCGGTGTAGCGATCGTGCTTGGAGCCGCGCAGGCCGAACTTCAGGCTGCGCAGCATGCCCGCGTCCAGCGTGTATTCGGCGTCCACTTGCGCCCAGGTGTCCTTGTCCTGCACGACGACGTTCTGGTCGCCGAAGATCCAGTCGGTGCCCGACGGCTTGAGTGCCGCACCGTTCGCGTTGCCGATGTTGAACGAGGGCGCCGTGCCGCTGCCGTTGAGCTGGAAGCCGCCGCTCGAGGCCGTGATGTCGCCTTCGTACACGTCCTGGCTGATGGTCTTGCCCTTGCCGCGAGACGTGCCCACGTTGCCCGACAGCTTGAGCGCATCGCTGACCCGCAGCGAACCTTCCAGGTTGAGGAAGTTGGTTTCGGCGGAGGCCTTGCGCGAGATCAGGTCATAGACACCGAAGATCGTGGGGGTCGCGAAGGTGTAGTTGGCCGACGTCAGGATATGCGTCGAGGGGTCGATCGAGAAGTTGGTGATGTTGGGGCTGCGGCTCAGTGCCCACTGGTTGGACAACATGTAGTTGCGGTTGTAGTTGTCCGCATCCATCTTGGACGTGAAGCCGGTCAGGGTCACGTCGATGTCGTTGTTGGGCTTGATCTGTGCGCTGACGACACCACCCTTGCGCTCGCGTTCCTGGGTGAACAGGGCCGAGCCCATCAGGTTGGGGAAGAGCGTGCCGACAGGGATGCCAGCGGCAACGGCCGCGGGGTTGGTGGCGGCTGTGATGGGCGTCAGCGAGTTGGCGCCGTCATGTGCGAAGGTTTCGACGCCATCGCGGCGCAGGCTGCGCTTCTCGTCGAAGACCTGCACCAGCAGACCGAAGTTCTTGGACTCGTTCTTCCATGCCAGCAGGGCGCTGACCTGCGGATCGGTCTTCTTGGGCAGGCTGGCATAGACGGCGCCGATGCCGGCTTCGAAGGTCAGCCCCTTGGCGAAGTCCAGCGGCTTGCGGGTGATGATGTTCACCGAGCCGGCCGTGCCGCCTTCGATGTCGGACGCCTGGGCATTCTTGTGAACCTCGACGCGGCTCACCAGTTCGGACGGCAGCAGCGAGAAGCTGACGCTGCGGCCAACGCCTGCACCGGTCTGATCCAGCACGAACCAGTCGCCGTTGGCGACCGAGTGGCCATCCAGCAGGGTCTGCGTCAGGCTGGGGTTGGTGCCGCGCAGGCCGACACGGTCGCGCTCGTCGAAGCCGCCCGAACCGCCCGAAGGGCTGTTCAGGATGGTGACGCCGGGGATGCGGGCCAGCGAGTCGGCCACGTTCTTGTCGGGCATCTTGCCGATGTCTTCAGCAGAGATGACGTCGATGTGGGTGTCGGCGTTGCGCTTGACGGCCAGCGACTTCTCCTGCGACGCGCGGATGCCGGTGACGGTGACGGTGTCGAGTTGCTGGGGGGTGGGTGCCTGCTGCGCCAGGACGGTGGCGCCGCTGGCGCCGAGCAGAGCGATGAACACCGCCTGCGAGATGGGGGTCTGCTTGACCTTCATGTACTGTTCCTCGTTGTGGCCAATGAATTGGGGCGGCGGTGACTGCTTCGGGTAGGTTGCATACCACCTTCGGTCCGGTTGGCGCCTTGTTTGCCCTCAAAAGCGCGTCCAACCAGTGCCATGCCACTGTAACGAGTGATAACGCCACTTTGCTACCAATTTTTTGTGAGGGGTTTCCCGAGTGGTGCGCCGCGACCCTCTATTCATGGGGCGCGCTCCTCTCGGGAGCTGTCGTTTTTGCGCATTTATTGGTATTTGATTGGTATCTTTTGGTGTTGCGAACTGTTGCGCGTCGGCGACGAACCGCTCGCGTCGGGCGCCGGATGGCTTGGGATGCCCTCCGGGTCTGGTAGCTGAGTGGCCTGAATCTGGTTCTGAATTGGTTGCATGCCCGATTCGGCTGATCGGCAGCTGCTGGGGATTGCCTTTCGCGTGCCAATCCTCGCCTTCGGCGGCGCTGGAGGGCTGCGACGGTCTGAGCTCCGGCGTGTGCAGTGGCCGCGCGAAGAGTCCGCTGCGCGCTCCCCGGTGCTGCCGGCGTCCGGCCTCCTTCTTTTTGTTCTTCTTCGTGAGGGTCTGTTGCGTACCCTTTGCCCTGTGCTATAGTTGCGGGCTTGCCTCAGGAGGGGTGGCCGAGTGGTTAAAGGCAGCAGACTGTAAATCTGCCCGCATAGCGTACGCTGGTTCGAATCCAGCCTCCTCCACCAAAGACTGCGCTTGCGCAGGCAGAGGTCAAGAGCTCCCAGGGCGGGAGTAGTTCAATGGTAGAACCTTAGCCTTCCAAGCTAATGACACGGGTTCGATTCCCGTTTCCCGCTCCATCAGCGAGCGGCTTGGTCGGCAAGCGTCGACACCGGTTTGCCGGCCAGTTCCTTGGCGTCAAACCCGTGCCGATGCCCATGTGGCTCAGTGGTAGAGCACTCCCTTGGTAAGGGAGAGGTCACGCGTTCGATCCGCGTCATGGGCACCACCAATTTCTCTTTTTCTTCTACTCGTCTCAACGGGTTCGCCTCAGGAGCGCAAGATGGCAAAAGGCAAGTTTGAACGGACCAAGCCGCACGTGAACGTGGGCACGATTGGTCACGTTGACCACGGCAAGACCACGCTGACCGCGGCAATCGCGACCGTGCTGTCCAAGAAGTTCGGCGGCGAGGCCAAGGCCTATGACCAGATCGACGCAGCGCCCGAAGAAAAGGCCCGCGGCATCACGATCAACACCGCCCACGTCGAGTACGAGACGGCCAACCGCCACTACGCCCACGTTGACTGCCCCGGCCACGCCGACTACGTCAAGAACATGATCACCGGTGCCGCCCAGATGGACGGCGCCATCCTGGTGTGCTCGGCCGCTGACGGCCCGATGCCCCAGACGCGTGAGCACATCCTGCTGGCTCGCCAGGTCGGCGTGAAGTACATCATCGTCTTCCTGAACAAGTGCGACATGGTCGACGACGCCGAGCTGCTCGAGCTGGTCGAAATGGAAGTGCGCGAGCTCCTGTCCAAGTACGACTTCCCCGGCGACGACACCCCCATCATCAAGGGTTCGGCCAAGCTGGCGCTGGAAGGCGACACGGGTGACCTGGGCGAGCAAGCCATCATGCGCCTGGCTGACGCCCTGGATACCTACATCCCCCAGCCGGACCGTGCCGTTGACGGCGCCTTCCTGCTGCCGGTGGAAGACGTGTTCTCGATCTCTGGCCGCGGCACCGTCGTGAC
>NZ_JAVDXU010000008.1:0-72491 GCF_031458095.1 Roseateles saccharophilus | reverse complement strand
TAGAAGCCCATCGGCTGCGAGTTGATGATGGCCGCGAGGAACTGCCCTGGGTAGTGGCGCTTGATCCAGCAGCTGACGTAGACGATCAGCGCGAAACTGGCCGCATGCGACTCCGGGAAGCCGTACTCGCTGAAGCCCTCGATCTGCTTGAAGATGTCTTCGGCGAACCTGGGTTCGTAGCCGCGCGCGGCCATGCCGTTCACGATCTTCTCGTAGTGCTTCTTCAGGCCACCCTTGCGCTTCCAGGCTGCCATGTCGCGGCGCAGTGCATCGGCCTCACCGCCGGTGTAGCCCGCAGCAATCATCGCGACCTGCATGACCTGCTCCTGGAAGAGCGGCACGCCTAACGTGCGACCTAGCGCAACCTCCAACGCCTTGCTCGGGTAGGTCACCGGCTCCTTGCCCTGCCGGCGCCGCAGGTAGGGATGGACCATGTTCCCCACGATGGGCCCAGGCCGCACGATGGCCACCTCAATCACCAGGTCGTAGAAACAGACCGGCTGCAGGCGGGGAAGCATGGAGCGCTGGGCCCGCGACTCGATCTGGAAGGTGCCGATGGTGTCGGCCTGGCAGATCATGTCGTAGGTGGCGGGGTCCTCCGGCGGGACGTCCTGCATCGAGAACGGGTAGCCCAGCGCGTCGCTGATGCCCGCCAGCGCCTTGCGGACCGCAGTCAGCATGCCCAGCGCCAGCACGTCGACCTTCAGCAGTCCCAGGACGTCGAGATCGTCCTTGTCCCACTGGATGATGGTGCGGTCCTCCATCGACGCGTTCTCGATAGGCACCAGGCGTGCCAGTGGCCCCTGCGTCAGCACGAAGCCGCCCGGGTGCTGCGACATGTGCCGCGGCATCGACAGGATCTGCCGCACCAGCGCGATGAGCTGCTGCGCGCCCAGGTCGTTGATGTCGAGCCCGACCTCGGACAACCGCGTCGTGTCCAGCTCTGCGCTGTCCCACCAGCCGTAGTTGCCGCTGAGCTTATCCAGCAGCGGCAGCTCGAAGCCCAGGGCCTTGCCGACGTCCTTCAGCGCCGACTTCACGCGGTAGCTGATGACGACGGCAGTCAGCGCGGCCCGCTCGCGGCCGTACTTCTTGTAGATGTGCTGGATGACCTCTTCGCGGCGCTCGTGCTCGAAGTCCACGTCGATGTCGGGCGGCTCGTTGCGCTCCTTGGAGATGAAGCGCTCGAACAGGACGTTCATCCGGGCGGGATCGACCTCGGTGATGCCGCAGGCGTAGCAAACGACGCTGTTGGCCGCTGAGCCGCGCCCCTGGCACAGGATCCCCTCACGGCGCGCGAACATCACGATGTCGGCGACCGTCAGGAAGTAGTGCTCGTACTTCAGGTCCTCGATCAGGGCCAGCTCGCGTTCGATCAGCTCGCTGATCGCCGCAGGGATGCCTTCGGGCCACCGCCGGCCCGCGCCCTCGTAGGTGATCTTCCGCAAGTAGCTACCGGCCGTCTCGCCCTCGGGAACCACTTCGGACGGGTACTGGTAGCCGATCTCATCCAGGCTGAAGTCGCATTGCTCAGCGACCCTGAGCGTCTGCTCCAGCATGTCCGCCGGAAACGTCCGCGCCAGCCGCCCGCGTGTGCGCAGGTGTCGCTCGGCGTTGATGTCCAGCGCACGACCGCACTCGGTAAGCGGCTTACCGATGCGCGTGGCCGTCATGACGTCCAGGAGCGCCCGCCGGCTGCGCTGATGCATGGTCACGTTGCCGACGGCGACCAGCGGGATCTCGGTCTCGGCACTGATCTCGCGCATGCGCAGCAGCCGGATTTCGTCGTCGGCACGGCGCAGCAGGTCCAGCCCAAACCAGACCCGCCCGGTGAAATGCGTGAGCAGCCAGCGTCCGAGCCGCATCAACGCCGGCGGCAGCGCATGGCGCGCCGGGCAGGCAATGACGACGCAGTCGTCCAGCGAGCCCAGCATCACGTCCTCGGGCGTCATCTCGTAGGTGCCCTTCTCGGAGCGGCGCCTCAACTTGGAGATGAGCTGGCAGAGATTGCCGTACCCATTCAGGTTGCAAGCCAACACCACCAGGGTGAACGGGAAGTCGCAGGTGACTGCGAACTGGCAGCCGACTAGCAACTTCAGTCCCTGGGCCTTGGCCTCCACGTGCGCGCGCACCACGCCGGCCATCGAGCACATGTCCGTGATCGCGATCGCCGAGTAGCCCAGCTGCTTGGCGCGCTCGACCAGCTCCTGAGGCCAGCTCGCTCCCTCAAGGAAGCTGAAATTGCTGATGCACCGAAGCTCGGCGTAGTCGGGAAGGTCCAGCACGGCTGCTCCATGCGCTCAGCCGAAGATGCCGTGCAGATACCAGGCGGGCGTGCCGTCATCCTGGCGGGTGCTGAAGATCCACAGCTTCCCTGCCGTCTTGGAGACAGCGACCCAGTAGTCGCGCTCGACGTGGCGCGACGTCCCCGGCACGCCGGCTTCACCCGGCACCCGGTCCCACCAACCGCCCTCGACGCGCTCGGGCCCGAGGATGGGATACAGCGTGCCCTGGTACTGGGGCCGCTCGTTGGAAACGGCCAGCCTCAGGGGTTCCGGCAGCAGGAAGGTCGGCGCCGGCAAAGGATCCACCTCCGAGGTCTTGCGCGCCCGGCGCTTGGCGAAGGCGTCCCAACGGGTCCGGCATTCAGGTCGGTGGTCGTCGACCTCAAGGGGCTGCACCACCAGAGCCTCGCCCAGTCGCGCGGCGATTTGTTCCAGCACCGGCGTCAGCGCTTCACCGGCGCTCATGGACTTGGGCAAGAGGGAGAGGCTTTCCTCGGTGACACGCTCGACACCCACCGCCTCCAGCTTCAGCTCGCCCACCGGCGCCAACAACTCGGTCTTGGCCAGGTGCTCCGACAGCAGCCGGGTGAAGTGGTTCAAGTTGCGGCCAGACGTCGACGAGCGAATGACCAGTTGCCCGCCGTCGCCGGCGTCTTTGGCGCGCATGGAGTCGTGGATCCAGGTGAACCGAAAGCCCTCAGCGCCAGCATGTCGCGCGGCCAACCAGCCGCACATTTGCATGAGCAGTGGCTTGGCATATTCCATCAGCGCCGTCGCCTGGTCTTCGCGGGCAGGCAACTCAAGCCGCGCGAGGAAGTCTTCGGGGATCTGCTGCCACTCGAAGACCTCGGGTCGCCGGCCGTAGGCCTGGTCCAGCGCCACCAGTAGCTGCTCGCTGAAGCGTCGGCCGGTGGCGTTGCGAGGCAGGACCCGAAGTTGGCCCAGCGTGTTGATGCCCGCGTGGGCGAGCGTGCCGGCGTGCTCGGCGGCCGCGGTGAGCGCGAGCAAGGGTTGCTGATCGAGCACCGGCGTCAGCGGCCTGCCATCGAGGCTCACGCCGCAGCGCGCCAGCACGAGCGCGCCCATCGCCGTGGGCGCCCAGCCAATGCCGATCACGCCCAGGGCTGGAGCCTCCTCAGCAATGCGCGCCTTCAGCGCGTCCTCACCCCGGAACAGCCGCAAGCTGCTCCAGACCTCCAGCGCTACCGCGCAGCCTTCGACCAGCGCCACCCTCGGTGTGAACTGAAGGCACCAGGTCGCAATGCCGCGCAGGGCCTCAGCCGTGGCTGGCGGCAGCGCGGGCAAGGACTTCTTCGGTGAGGCGGGCAGCAGCGGCGTGAGCGGGGTTGTGAGGACGACCCACAGCATGGCGTCGGGCCTCCTTGGTTCGGATGATGAGACTGGGCCGGCGCATGCGCGGCGTCAGCACGTGGTTCAAGCCACCTGGGATGGAGTCCAGCAGCAGTGGGGTTTCATGCGTAGGCCCGCGGCGCTTGATGATCTCGACCTTGAGCTGCCAGTCGATCAGCTGTGACGCGACCAGGCGCAGCGGGGCTGGGGATGCGTCGTATCGGGCGTCCAGCGGCCGGAAGACGAACACCGGCCCTTCGCAGCCTTGCGTGGCCACCTGCAAGCGGCGGAGCTGCCCCGGCAGGCAGTGCGGCAGCCAGGCCAGTACCGCTGCGGCAACGTTGGCCCGCAGCAGCAGCTCGGCCGACCACAGGCGGTCGGACGGCTTGTCGGCCTTGATCCAGACCAGGCAGTCCTCGGTCAGGCCGAGATGGCGCAGGCCGGGCAGGTACGGCGGCTTGGGTGGGCCGATGATGACCACGGACCGGCCGCCCTTGACCAGCGGCGCGAGGCTGGGCCCAACCATGCGCCATTCCAGCAGCGACGGCTGCGACTGCAGGATCTCGATCATGCTGCCGCAGGGCCAGCCGCCATCTGGCAACTCGGCGTCCAGCGCCGGGAACCCGGTGCCCACGAACTCCGCCCGACCTCGGCCCAACTCGGCAGCGCGCCAGACGCTATCAGCCAGCTCTGGCGGCAACTCAGAGCCGCTGGAGGCCGCGTTCTGCGCCGGCGACGCCAGGCCCCTGTCGGATGCCTCAGAGAGGCTTGGAGGGGCCTCCTCGTCCACGGGGGCCGCCATGGCCAGGACTGTCGTGCACGGCGGCCTCGCCGCCTCTATGGGCGGCAGGATCAGTTCAAGCTGCTTGGTGGGGCTGAACGTGGGGGACAGAATGACCTCCACTGGGTGCGCGGACATGGGGTTGAATCGGATACTGTTGTTTTATACAGTACACCATCCTGCCCAAAACCGTCCACCCGCAGATGCACGCCGCCGCCATTCCGATGATCGATGTCGCACCGCGCGTCCCGTTGGGCCCACCCGAGCGCTGCCCGTATTGCCACTCGGCGGTCGAGCTGGTGACGGGCGCGGAGATGTATCCGGAGCGGCCAGAGCTGGCCGACCGGCACATTTGGCGCTGCACCTGCTGCGACGCCTCTGTGGGCTGCCACAAGTCGGGCGCACGGATAGCTCTACCCGGCGGCGACGAAATCGAGAGCGACGGCACCTTGCCGATGGGCAGCCTTGCCAATGAGGAGCTGCGCGCGGCCCGCATCGAGACCCACCGCATGTTCGACGCGCTCTGGCAGCCGCCGGCGTGCATGAACCGCGTCGAGGCCTATGGCTGGATGGCGCGCCTGCTGAACATCCGCAATGAAGAGGCCCATGTGGCCAGCCTGACCTACGACGAGTGCGTCAAGGTGATGCTGGCCATCGAAGACCTGACGCGCGCGCCCAATGAGCCGCCGCCAGCACCGGGCGCGGCGCATTGGCTGATGCAGGCCGGCATCGAGTTCACCGTCGCACCTGACGGCCATCTGGTCGTGCGTGCCCACGACGAGGACATCGACTACTGGCCCGACCGGCAGACCTGGACCGTGCGCACCGGCCTGCTGGCCGATGAGAACGAGGGGCTGCACGAGCTCATCCTGTACTGCCGTCGGCCCAAGCGTGCGGCGCGGTCGACGCGACACTGAGCACCATGCAATCCAAGCGTTTTGATGAACGGTTCGTGCTTGAGGCCGAACTGCCCACGGTCGACTACACGGACAAGGTCGACGAGATCCGGTTGGCCACGCTGTCCCGGATACCGACCGGTGTCTCAGTGTGGCTGCGACCCATACCTGTCCAGCAGGTCCACCCCGGCCTGCGCGGCATGGGCAGCCGCCGCATCCGGCTCAATGTCATGGTCGCTGATCCTGAAGCCGCAGGTGCACCTGAGCGTGTGCGCTCGGCGATGCACATGGATGACGACGCCGAGCTGCCGTTTTGAACGCGATGGAAGAACTCAAACCTCTTGAGCAGTTGGGTGAACCCGACGAGCGCCATCAATTCTTCGTCGTCCGCGACACGCCGTCCAGCCCGTATCGAAAGATCGCTGCAGCCGATTTCCATCAGATGGCAGAGCATGCGAGCCTGCATGCCGACGTACCGGAAGAGGTGCGCTCGCACTTCGCGATGGCGCAGAACCTCTTGGCTCACTCTTGGTATTGCTATCCGTTCAACGTGGCCGCCCAACTGCACGCCTATATCTCGGTCGAGTTCGCGCTGCGCACGCGGCTCAAGGCGCCTGACTCGGCACAGTTCAAGAAGCTGCTCAAGGAGGCCATGGACCTCGGCCTCATCAGGTCAGACGGTTTCACCTACGGACGTGAGCCGGAGCAGCAGCCGTACCCGCCCAATACGACGGTGCCGGGAGCGCCTGTCGAAATCCGCGACTACGCCACAGACGTCGCCGATGCGATGCGGTCGCTGCGGAACGATCTGGCGCATGGCACCAACATGCTGAACATGAAGGGAGGCACTGTACTGCTGGTCTGCTCAGAGTTGATCAACCAGCTGTTTGTTGTGCCGCAGGCCTAGACCTAGGCCGAGATCATGGCCAGCGGATGCGCGATGCCATACTTTTTTGCGACGAACATCGCATCGGCGGAAATTGACTCCTTCAGGGCGTCGATGGCAGCGTCATCCCGTGGGGTGAGATTGATCCAGTTGTTGCTGAAACGGGGCTTGCTGTAGACGATGGCTGTGATCTGCCCGATGGTGTCCGAGACACGCCCCAGGAACGCTTTGATGTTGTCATCGAGAAACTGATCGCGAGCCTTGGACCTCGTCCTGCCGTTGACCGTGCCTTTGTTGATCAGCTCGCTGATTTCATTCAAGCCGCGAGTCATGTCGTCAACGTTGCCCTCGCAGGACATCTTGTGCCTCAAGGCGTTGCGACCGATGAATCCCAGCGCGATCTTCAGGCAGTCGACGTCCGTGTAGGGATGAATGGAAGCGTAGCTAACGTGCTGATGGATGGCGTCGGCCACGGCTTGTATGCGCGCTTCATCGTTCAGCGTGGTTAGCTGATCGATGAGGAATTGGGTACCGATGACCTCGCAATAGGCGGGAGCCTTGGCGCGCTTGGCGTGATTGCAGAACCCAAAGATGTACAACTTGGCGTACTGGTCCTTGAGCGATGCGCCTTTCGCATCTCTTTTTTCGAATGCCAGGATCGTCTTCTTTACTTTGGCGGCATCCGCATTCGACGTGACCTGCACAGCGATGCCGCCACCGCTGTTGTCCGCCGCATCGATCGCAGGGAAGTTCACCTTAATCTGGCTCTTGCTCTGAAGATTGGCAATTCCCGCAGCCTTGAAGACTGCGATGGTCAAGGCCTCTAGCAAGCGTGCCATGTTGTTAAACCCAATGTCTTTGCCAAGCGAGATGTAGCGCTGGAGGATCGCGATGTCTTGGTTGAGATTGTTGAGTTGCGCTTCGATCAAAATTGCCTCCCTGCTATTGTTATGAACGGTGCGGCCGGCCGTGTGGGCCTGTTATGCCGCTTCGAGATAGTGCTCGTAGAACGGACGCTCCCGGTCGTCGAGCAGAGCCTGCTGCGCGTCCAGGTCGTTGATGTCCGGGGCCAACCAGGCCATCAGGTTCTCGTGCCTTAGCGGGATTACGCAGCGATCATGGCCGGCGGCCTTCACCTCGGGAGGCGGGTCATCGGTGATGAACGCGACAGACAACAGGTCTTCCTCGGTCTCGTTCCTGGCGCGCCAGTGGGACCAAAGGCAGGCCACCATCATGGAGTGGCCGTAGTCGGGCTTGAACGAGATGATGGTGTCGGTCGCTTCTTCGCCCGGGCGCAGCTCACGGCCTTCGGCCTTGTGCAGGTCCACGTGCTCGTAGAACCAGTCGGTCATGATGACGCCATGGGTCTGGCCCCATTCGCCGCGCCAAAACTCGTTGAGGCTGCTCCGCCTGGCGTTGAAGGTGCCGGGGTACTCCTCGTCGTATTTGGGCGTCGCCCGGGCCGGTCGGCACCGGTAGCGCATCGGACGCACGACCAGCTCGCCGTCGAGCATCGTCATGACCGGCACGTACCAGCCCGGGAAGATTCGCGAATCAGACTCTTTTGGCTCGGTCCGGTTGATGTCGGCGATCTTGCCGAGGTTCCACTTGATCTTGTTGTTGGCGATGCGCACGTCCTCGTGGGCACCCTTGTTGGGCTTGTCTGGCTTGGTGTCGATCTTGCGTTGCGCATCGGCGAGCCGCTTGCGCTGATCGAACAGACTCTGCTCGTAAACCATCGCGTCGTTGCGCCGGCACTGCTGGATCAGCTCCCAGATCTCACGCTCTTCATCGGTCTGCGGATCCGCAAAGACCATCTCCATGCCCTTGGGCCACAGTAACTGCGCCCCTTGAGCCTTCCTAAAGAACAGGTCGCGGAACTCCTTGATACCGACACGGGCGCGGAACTCGCGCACGTATTTCCGATAGTCCGACCAAATCTGCGCTGAATAGCACATCCACGAGCCTCCAACTTGAACGCTGCGATGCTAAGGCTGCTCGGCGGCGGCGCCTCGCGTCTCCTGGTAGCGCATCATTTCAGAGTTTCATCCGCTGACCGCCGAGCCGGGGAGCGAGTAGAACTAGCGCTGGCAGGTCCCGGCCAGGTCGAACAAGACGCGCCAGTAACCAGCCCGACTGCGCGCACGAACAATCCAGCTCCGGCTGATGCGAGCTGGAAGGACGGGGGAGGCGACTTGTACGGGTGAAACTGTCACCGACCAAACCTCTTTCACGCGCGGCTCAGGGCAGCCGGTAACCTCCCGGTCTAAGCTCTGTGCCGTTCGTGGCGTGGGAGACATTCGTGATCGCTGTAGGCCAAGTCGTAGACGACAGGTTCGAAGTGAAAGGCGTCTGCAGTGCGGCCGGCGGCATGGGGGCGGTGCTGCATGTGCGCGACCGCCAAGACCCGGACGGCCCGCGCAAGGTTCTCAAGTTCTGCAAGGACACGTCGCCTGAGATGCTGACGCGCTTCCGGCGCGAGGTGCGCTTGATGTACGAGCTTCGCGGCAACCCGCATGTGATGACCATCCATCACTGCAACGTCGACCACTCGCCACCGTACTTCGTGATGGACTTCTACGAGCGCGGCGACCTGTTCAACATCACAGGCGAGATTCAGTCCAACTTCGAAGCCCAAGAGCGGGTCTTCATGGCAATGCTCGACTGCGTCGAGGCGCTCCACGAGCGCGATGTCTTCCACCGCGACATCAAGCCGCAGAACTTTTTGTTCGATGGAAGTCGCCTGGTCATTTCAGACCTGGGATTGAGTGCCGAGGTCGAGTCGATGACCCGCTTCACACGTAGTGCGGACGCGTGGGGAACGGCGGCCTACCTCCCACCGGAGTTCCACATGCCTGGTGGGTTCAAGAGCGCCGATGCCGCTAGCGACGTATTCATGGTGGGAAAGTCTTTCTATGCATTGCTGACGGGCGTTGAATTCCCCTTCTATATGCAGCAGGACCATCCCCAGGTACCGAAGCAACTGCGGCCGATCATCGAGCGCTGCTGTCGTCAGGAAAAGGGGCAGCGCTACAACGCCATTGCCGATCTGCGCGCCAGTCTGCGGCACGCGTATGACGCCATTCACGGTCGCGTCGACGGGCCACCTACTGCGGCCGGCCTGCTCACCATGATCACGAAGCGACTCGGCACGTCCGGCGACTTCTCCACCGAGCAGGTGCATCAGTTCATTGAGGAACTGCAGGGGCTGGACGAGGACAGCAACAAGGAGATCTGCTTCAACATCCCGCAGGATCTTTGTCAGTTCATCGCGCAGCAGCTACCTCCGGCGGATCATGTGGCTTTCCTCAAGGCCTACCGTGTGATGGTGGACACCGGTGACTACGGCTGGTCGTTCGCGGAGACCATCGCCGACAACATGGCGCGGTTTTTCTATTGCGCTGAGGTCAAGCCGGCTGAAAAGACGGAGGCCCTGCGCATTGCCATCATCGGCGCGCACAACATGCACCGATTCGCGGCGATGGAGACCTGCATGGCGATGGTGAAGGCGATCGACGACGACGAGCTGGCGCAGTACGTCCGCGACCTGATCGTCGAGTTCCAAGACCTGTTCATCGCGGACACCGACCCTAACGTCTGCCGGTCCATCGCCATCCGCAACGCCCTGGTTTCCGTTCGCCCGCCGCAACTGTGAAGGCCATAGACCTGGCCAGTTCTCCTATGTCATCAGCTGTTGCTGCCCGTGGCGCGTGAGCGCTTTGAGGATGGTGCGGGAGCATCGAGGGGCGCGGCCGAACAACAACGACCGTGCAGAATGGGTGCCATGCCCCCCGAGATCCTCGTCCCCATTCCCGAGCAGAACGTCGACCTCCGGTTGTACTTCGACGAGATGGTCGACAACGAAAGCTTCGCCAAAGCGCTGGACTACAGCGTTTCGGAGTTTGACGATCTTGCCCGCTTGGTGGACCTAGAAGTGATAGAGGTTCAGGCGACTGCCGCAGATGTCGTCGTCTGCTACCAGGTGTCATGGGAGGCGTTCCATCCCTGCGACGATCGAACTATTCGCGGCGAGCGCGTGCGCACCGTGAAAGGGAGCGTAGACGGCTCGTACTGGGCGTTTGTGAAGGCCCCGACTTCCGAGTGTCGGAGTACCCACAACGAATTCTGACCCGTACTGGATTCATAAGGGCGCTCTGGGAGCTTGAGCCACCCGGGTGTTCTATAGCCCCTGAAGTAGATCTTCAAAAGGGTTGGCTTCGAGATCGACAGGCTCAACTCGGTATGGATCCGCCACTGGCTGCCAAACCGTGGAGGCCGCTACCAGCACTGTATGCACGCGGCATCCAGCCGTCCTAAGCGCTCCAGCGCAAGCCCGCAGGTGTGCCCCCGTGGTTTTAACGTCATCTATCAGCACCACGTTCGAGTCTCGAACGACCGCCGCCGGGTTGACAACGAGCGCGCCTTCAATGGCAGCTTGATTTCGCCCACCTCCGGTATGAGAGGGCGGCATCGGCCGCACGAAACGCAGCCAAGGCCCAACCAGCGCCCATCCGTTGAAGCGAGCGGCAAGCGCATCGGCCATCGCGCGTGGTGCCGAGGCGTTTTCGAACTGCACGCACTGGGAGCAAGGAACAGGGACTAGGACGACAGGCAACGCAAAGGCGTTGGGGACCTGGTTTGCCCCCCACGCCACAAACGTCGCCAACGCGGCCTCGCGGCCGCCGGTGGCAATACGGCGCACGATGCCATCAGCCCCTCGCACATCCGCGTATCCGTTGATCCGCTCACCCTTCAAGGCTTTTACAACCCTATTTACGCCGTAGTCATCCTGCCGCCAGGCGTAGTCTTGCCGGGAATATGACGCATATGCGCCGAAAGAATGGACGACAAGGGTCATGAGGGATACACCGCACTCATGATGTCCTCTGTTCGTTCTAGTTGTCTGCACTTCTCATAGCCAAGAAACCGGCTAGGCCATTCGATGGTCGGATCGGCGACTACGCTTTTTGCTATGAAGAGCCACCGTCCCAATCGGACGCATTCTGCGGCTTGGTGCAGCGTGCCTGACGTGTCGGAAGCTTCTATCACTACCGTAGCGTCGCTGAGCAGTGCCATAAGGCGATTTCGCGCGGGGAAGTTTGATGGAAAAACTCGTGCGCCAAACTCAAACTGTGATATGAGGAGGTGTTCTTGATAGATTTCTTCCTGGAGCCTCTTGTTCTTGGCGGGATATGCCTTGTCCAAGGGCGTCCCAATCACGCCAATCGTTTTCCCACCGTGCTGAATAGTTGAGGACATGGCCTCGGTGTCCACACCTTCAGCCAATCCTGACACGATCACCACCCCGCAAGCAACGAGTTCTCGCGAGAGTCGCTTGGCCCGCGCCGCACCATCATCGGAAACCTTCCTCGTGCCGATGACTGATACACATGGCCGCGCTACAAGCGAAGCATCGCCGGCCGCAAATACACGCACATCCCCGTCCGCGGTACGGCGAGCTGGCTTCAGCAATTCCAGCTGAGTCTTGGTAGGGATGCCTCGGCGGGAGGCAGCTAAGAGCTTCCGGACGGAAATCTCTTCCCAAACACTGGGTGGAAGGTAGCTGCCTTTCATCGGCCAAAACTCTCCAGTTGGAGTCGGTGAGCGGCACCAATCCTAGAACGGCTCGTCCGACGGATCGGTGGAGACGGAGGAATGGTCGCCTCCAAATTTAATATCTTGGGTGGACGGAATTATCCCGTGATGGGAAAGGCAAATGTGAATGGGCTCTACGGTAAGAACCGCAAGGTAGCCGAGCTCTACGGCCTTCGAAGAGTCGACTAAGGACTCAGTGACCAGCCCTAAGGCCCACCCGTCGCCCGTCAAGCAAGGTCCGCCGCTAAAGCCTCCGCGCGCCATCGCAGAAATAACAAAATGCGGATGACCTCCAGTATATTTGTCGACGACTGCCGAGACTTCCGCGCGGCTGGCAACTAAAACTGGTGATCGAGCAAAGGGGATAGGCGGAAACCCCAAAATCACAACTTCGTTCAATAAAAATTGGTCATCGACGATCCAGTCGTCAAGATGGCCGCCAAGCTGAATGATCGGGCACTCAAGTCCTTGTATCAATATTGCGGCGACATCCACGCTTGGGTCGGGGTGAAAAAACGGACCGCCAATCAATTTTCCGATTTTGGGTTGACGGCCGAAAGTATTCGCGACTTCCAATATTCGGCAGCCATCTACCACATGTCTAGCGGTAATAAATACGCCATCCCCCACATGGAACGCCGACCCGACTGACTGATCGCCATTCGGCAGTTCCACGGCCACATAGACAACTGCGGCCGCGAACTTATCAACTAGCTCTTGGGCTGAGAGCTTGGACATCTCAACGGCGGCTACGCAACGACGCCCATTGTGATGCTGAGGTCTGCGATGCGCCGACGTACGGCCGCGAGGGAATCCTCATAATCATCCCTGGATCGGATCGCCATAGCTCCTCGTTTGTTCACGAGCAACATGGGCAGCTGACTTTGAGTGACTACACGGCTAGGTGAGTCGGGTACAACTGCGAGCAGCAGTCTCCTA
This sequence comes from Roseateles saccharophilus, assembly GCF_031458095.1. GTDB lineage: Bacteria > Pseudomonadota > Gammaproteobacteria > Burkholderiales > Burkholderiaceae_C > Pelomonas > Pelomonas saccharophila_A. The sequence goes on along the minus strand of NZ_JAVDXU010000008.1, from coordinate 59,759 downwards.
TTCCTCAAGCAGAACTCTGCCTGTGTCGACGACCCACTACGCTCTTCGCCTTCTACGATGATTGAAGCGGCCGATAGCCCGACCTGAATTCGATTTCTAAGCACGAAGTATTCAGCCTTGGGCGTCGCCCCGAAGGGGTGCTCAGAAATCCACGCGCCGCCATTCTCGAGTATTCGATCTGCTAAGTGCGAATTTGCTCTTGGAGTCGCTTTATCGAGTCCATGGGCGAGTACGGCTACCGTGGGCGATGCTGACAGCAGCGCCCCTTCATGGGCAGCCGCATCAATGCCCATGGCTAGCCCGCTGACCACGGTGAGTCCAGCATTTCCAAAAAATGTGGCCAGCCTGCTAGCAATCGTCAAACCATGGCCGGTAGCTTTCCGAGTTCCCACAATCGCAATGCCTGGAGGCCGATGCAGGACTTCCAATGCTCCACGAATGAAGATCACTGGCGGAGCGTCGACGATTCCTCGAAGAGCAGCAGGGTATCGATCAGACGATATAGGTATCGCCTGGACGCCAGACGCCAACCCTCGTTCGATAGCGTTGGTGGTTGCCGCTAGCGAGCCAGCGACGGCTGGACGAATGACGCCTGCGATAGCCAACAGGCTCTCGACCTGATCATCTGCGTTCGTGCCGCGAAGCTTCAAGAAGGCGTCCCGAAGCGCCGAGTCGGACAGATGCCCGGCCTTCCCCAACGCTAGGCCCAGCGCCGAGAGCTCTGCGTCGCGGGCGATCTCAGTCATGGACCGTCTTTCCCAGGGCGATTGCCTCGACCGATGTAGCGTAGTAGTAGTCCGAACCAAGCGCGCGGACCTTGTCTGCCGCAGCTATGAGGGAGTTGCCCGTGGTGCTGACGTCGTCAAGGATTACGACAACACGAGGCGCAGTTGGCGCAGCCCTGAACTCCATGGAACCGCGGTGGACGGCTAGGCTCCGATTCCCCCCTGCACTGAGCTTGGGGATGCTCTTAGTACGCCGTAGCGAGCCCTTCCTGTAGCGGACCTGCTTCATCCTGCGAGCGACCTCAGTGGCAATCGCGTCCAACCCGGCACCTACAGCGTTCGCCATGCATGACGGCACGACCACCAACTCAAGCGGGCGGTCCAAGTCCAACTCGCTGATGTGGTCTTCAATCCAATCAGCGAAGTGCAAGACGTTGCGACGATGTTGGGGGTGCCCCGCATTCTTGACGCTCAAGATTCGTCCGCTGTGGTTCTGGTCGAAGGCTTCGTTCCGTATCTGAAGGTCCCGGTCGATCCAATACTTGTGGTAGTCACCGAGGGCGGTAAACGGCAATGGCCGATCACCACCCACGAGATTGGTTCTGGTCACGCGACGCCTCCCGACGGCCCATTTTGGCGTCGAGTCTATGCCACGGATGTCAGCAGTCCTGCTCGCTGCAGGCCCTTGTTGGGAGGATCGGGACGCCTGCCGGCTTCTAGGGCGAAAACTGGCAGCATCAGGCCAGATTCGTTGCCCGAACCGGCTCGCCGGGAAGGGGGTGCATATTCCGACGCGACCTGAGCACCAGGTCCAGCGTCTTCTGAGCACCGAATCCGGCGCCTGATGAGCACCTTGTCCGGAGGAGTCGTGCGGGGCAGCGTGTCCGGCAACTTGACCACTCGGTCCAGCGCTGAGTGCAGAGATGCTGCCCGCTTCAGGCTGTGAGTGGAAGGTCGCCAATGGCTGCTTTTTGGACTCCACAGTCAGTGCGCCGCGGGCGGCTTCCCCAATGGCGCGTCTTGGCAGTGCGCCCCGGTGAAATGCTGGCTCACTTCCCTGACTTCCGTGATCGAGCAGTCTTAGTGGTCGCTATGCTGCCCTTGCCTTTTTTCGCCGCTGCCGTCGCTGCACGAGGCTCTTTGGACAGCCGGGGCGTCAGATCAAGTACCCGAGCCATGACACGTGCTTCGCCTCCAAGTCGTTGCTGCGCGAGCTGCGCCGCCTCGGTCAGCATGTCTTGGAGCTGATGCCGGTCCATGGGCTCGCCAGTGTCAGGGTGGTGCCAAATCTTTTCTGGGTTCGACACGGTGACCAACAAGCAGCCTGTCTTCGCGTTATGGGCTGCCATGTACTTCTTGACTAGCTGCGTCTCGATGGTGTCCCGCAGTTCCCTCCCGGTCCTCGGTTTCTCACCAATCTTCAGCTCGATCGATGCCTGATACCGCGACAGCGCGCGGAACCGGATGTCTGTCTCCTTGCCATCGACCGTGACACCTTCCTGATCCACGGTATAGGCCCCCTTGGACATCATGTCGAGTTCGCGGGCAATGGCGGGACGGAGCGTGTTCTCGTCGGTCACCTTGGCCCAGGCAGCCTTGGGACTTGCGTCTATTCCCATCAAGTCCTGCAGGTCGTCCAGCCTGTCACTAAGCAGGTGCGCCATGTCGGTGGTGGTCGTCGGCGCAAGTTCATTGCCAGCGACGAGTCTTGCGAGCTCATCCATTGAGATCACGCTGGCATCTGTTTCTTCCGCCAGGCGCTCATGCGCCAGCGCTGCGATGCGGTCCTTCGCGTGGGCAAACAATGGGTCGGTGGACAGTGCCAGCTTCGCCTGATATGCGTGCGGACCCGTTGCCTGGATCAGCGCGTCAAACACCAGCCGTCGCCCGGTCTCGGCGTTGTCTCGGGGACCGGGCGAATAGGCATCCTCATGCCGTTCATCGGCTGCAGGTACGACGTGCCGGTTGATCTCTTGGTTCAGGCGCAGAAGCGTCTCCGGCGCCAGCGCCGCGCTCCACCTCGGCCCGCCTTCTACGCGCCGCTCGCTGAACAGGCTGCCGATAGCAGTCACGGCAACACCCCTGCGTTCGACCGGCAGGACGCTGATCGCACGGAGGAGCAGGTCCGCACCCCGCGGTGGATTGAGCCGCATCAGCACGGGTAGCCAAAAGAACAAGAACGGCCCATGCTTGGCCGCAATGACCTCGCGCGTAGCCAACTCCATCAGCCAACACTTCGTCTCCGAGGTGCCATGCACCAGCAGCACGCGCACGACTTGATCCAGTTTTGCTTCCGCCACCGGGGTGTGACGGGCATGCATCAGCTTTCTGCCAGGACCGCGGAGCCACAGGACCAATCGGCGCTCCAACACCCGGGCTATCTCAATGCGGCCGTATCGCAGGCTCTGCAACAGCATCGAGTGCCAGCGGCCGTCGCCGCCCTTTCCCTTGAGCTCAATTTCGATTTCGCCGCCAAGCACTTGCTCGACGACCTGATGGTGGGCATCTGCCAGCGCCGCAAGCCAATCGGGCAGGCCGTTCAGCTCCACAAGCGCGTACCTCACGGCTAGATCGGCCTCCGCAGCGCTTACAGAGCGCGTCCAACGGGGATCCTCTGCTTCGGCGTACAGCCCCATCAGCCCATACGTCCAGACCACCAGGTAGGTGTTCTTCTCCTTGCGCTCGGAAGGGAGCGTGGGCTTCATGCCCCGCCAGTACACCATCAGGCTTCTGCGCACGGCTTCGGCGACAGGCCCCGTGAAGGACTCCTCGAGGAACCCGCGATCCCAGCGCACCCTGTCGTGGCCGCGCGATCGCTTGCTTAACACCGTCGACAGGTTCCAGAGCGTGCCCTTGACGCGGCCGGGTGCGAGCGCCAGCGCAGGCCGTTCGGCGAGCTCCTTCCAGAATGCGGTCCACTCTGCCCGGAAGCCGGCCTGCTTGAGTGCATGGCGTTCTGAACGCTTGCGCTCTTGCTCTTGCGCTTCAAGCACTTGGCGCGTCGGCACATTTGCCTTGATAAGTGCTTCCAACTCCGCCGTGAGCGCCGGCGAGTCCTTCACTGCTTCGCGCATCGGCTCCATTTCCGCCGGCACGTCGGTTCGCGCCAGGTAGGCCATCATCCGCAGCAGCAGCGTCCGCCGCGCCTTGTCAGCGGCAGTATTGGCCAGGTCGCGCAGCACCCAGGGGCCGTCCTTCTCCATGCTGTACTGCAACGGCCCCTGAAACATCAGGCGAGGAAGCACCGCCTGGGCTGATCGGCGCGGCTCAAGGCGGGCGACGCATACTGAGTCAGCTTCGAAAACGGCACGGCGCTCCTGTGCCGGCAACTCGCCGATCAACTCCGCCAGCCTGCGCTTGCGGTCGTTGTCCAGCGACGAATAGCCGGCAGCTCTGAAGCTGAGCACCGCAGCCTCGATCAGGTCGGGCGCTCGGCTTCCGTCCTGCAGGAGGCGCACGCTCAGGCCGCGCAAAATGTAGGACGCTTGCAGCCGCCCCTTGCGGTCGTTGAGGCTGTCTTCATCCTTGTCGACGACGACCGAGCTGCGCGTCAACGCAAGCACCCCGGGCAACAAGGATTCCAGCCTCTCGCGGCTGACCGAGACGCGCTCCAGCATGGCCGCCATGCCGCTCGGAAAAAAGTCGTCCCGTCTCGACGCGCGAGGGATGGCGGTCAGCAGCCGGACGAGCTGTTCGTCCGTCACGTTCTTGGGGTAGAAGTTCTGAGCCACCCATCGGCCAATGCGATGACCCCAGCCTGGCTGGGATGACGCCAAATCTTCGATCAGCGCATCGATGCGGTAGTCATCCAGCTCAACCAGCGCGTCCAAGGCCTCAAACCGCTCCCGGTCCTCGCCAGCCTTGTCGCCGGCGACGGCGACCGCCAGATCGGCACACGGCTTGTATCGACCAACCGCGATCAGCTGCAACAGGATTTGGCGGACCTCGGGGTTCTCGATCCCAGCAGACCAAGCGTCCAGGATGACTTGATGCAGCGGTTGACGGGCCAGTCGTTCCAGCTGAAGGCTTGGCACCTCCAGGCCTCGCCATTGCCCGGCGCCGTGGCGTTGGATGTACGCGCGCAGTGCTTGGGCGCACTGATCCTCGCTGAGCGACTCGGGATCACCGTAGAGCAGTAGCGTGCTCGGTTCGACCTTCAACACCGTGTCAAAGAACTCCGGACGCATCTTGGCGAGCCAGGCGGCCACGGGGCGCATGGAGGGCTTCGGCAGCAGTACCTGGGTATCAGAGAGGCTGAACAGCATCCGCTTCGCTGCCGAAACAGCAATCGAGCCGGAGCCGACCATGTGATCGATTTCTGTGGCGGCCAGGAACTCAAGCACCGACCGGTGATGAAAGCGGACCCGTCCATACCCGCCCTCCGCGAAGATCGGTCGCTGCAGCAGCGTCTGGATCTCGCTGGACGTGAAGTCTGAGAGCAGGTCGTCCGGCACCAGCGGCGCGTCGCCCGAGCCTTCAACATCAGCGCCGGCGCTGTGCCGAATGGTGAGGCGACGGCTAAGTATGGCCGCGAGCGCCAGTCTCTGAGCGCCGGTGCGCGCCCGGTCCAGCGTGAGCTCTGCCGGCTCCTTGCGCTTAGGACGCGCGCGCAACCTCGCCTTAATGTGACTCTTTAGCTGTTCGTAGTGCGAGCGGATCTTGCCGTGGTCGCGCCAGCTGTCGCACAGCTCGATTAAGTCCTGTGGCCGGCGCGCGAAGTCCTCGGCATGCCGCGAGCGGATCTCCTCCAGCAGCTTTTCAGGGTTCTTGACGCCTTGGCCTCGGGCGAACTCGACGATTTCCTCATCTGAGAACGCCAGCAGCGTCACTTCTCGGAAAGGCGGGGATCGATCCTTGTCGTCTTTGGTCGGCCCTTCCAGCGCGGTCCGGACGAACGTGTCGCCGTGCCCTTTGTCGATCGCGACCTTGGGCACCGGCAGCACGTCCGCGAACGCTCGCCGGTCAATGTCCACAGGGCGCGAGGTCACGATGACCGTTGCCCGCCCTAGCGCCCCTTCCAGGTCTTCGTGCACGCGTTTGAGCGCATTGCGGAAATCCCCGTGCACCAGTTGCAGCTCGTCGATGGAGTCGAAGAAGAAGTAGCCGATCTGGGACGAAGACGCCCGCCAGTCGTCGAATCGCTTTTTGAACTGCTCGCCGTTGAGCGACGATCGAATACCGCTGGCGGCCACCGTTTCAAGTCGCAGGAAGAAAGCCGCCTCACCGCGCTCGAAGAGGTCGTCGGCTCGTGACTCGCATTCATGCGTCTTGCCCGCCCCCGCCTCGGCGACCAGCAGGACGCGCTGGGATTCCAGCAGCGTCGACCATCCGATGGTTTTGCCGAGGTAAGCGTTTCCGCGGCTATCGATGGACGCTTCAGACGCGGCGTCGCTGGCGTTCACGCCAAATCTTCGGTTCATAACCTCAGTTTAAGGAGCATGCCCCTACCGGCTCGCTGCGCCCGCTGCGATGGCCGCGGCTTGGCTAGGCCACCGTTCCGTCAAGCAACTCGTTGCGGAGTCCTTGCCCGAGAAAAGCCGCAGACCGCGCTGGCTTTCTGAAGACCAGCTTTGGGGCAACAAATTGAGTCGGCGTCGTGCCTACTCTCGCCACAGAGCCGACTCACCGCTCCGTTCACCTACTGGTTGCCCGTGCTCATAGTGACTGGATTGAGTGCTCACCGCGCTGGCCTGCATGTTGACAACCACTGGAATACGCAGGGGGCGCCGGGGTGTCGTCGGCCAGCACCCTCCCAGCCAAATTGTTTGGGGTACTGGGCGTGCGCGGGCCTGCCGTCGAGGTATCGCTTGTGGGAGGGCAGGTTCGAAGTGTCGAGCCCATGCGCGCGCAGCAGCCGTCTGGACTCGCCGCCGGCCAAGTCACTAGGCTTGTCGCAGCCATGCAGGCTTAGGTGATTGCTGGTGATGACGACGCAAGTACTCAAGGGCAGTGTCGGAGCGGTGCACGGGCGAGGGCGACGCCCGTGACAGTGATGCGCCATAGGCCCGCCGCGCCAGCTCGACTACCTCTTCTTCCAAGAGAGTACGCCGGTCAGCTCGTCTAACCCGTTGTCCTCTTGGACGCGCTGTCCAAATCGGTCTACTTCCATCCTCGGCGCGTCTTCCTCTTCAAACCAAAGCAGCGACAAGGTGGTGTCCGAGCCGTCGTGATGACGGCTGAGCTCGATCAGGTCCAGGCCTGTGGGCCAGTTCTCGAACCATTCGTCCTGTGCAACGTCCCCATCCTGGAACTCGCTGGTTTTGGCTTGCCGCAGGCGCGCCGCCAATGACCTTGCCGGGATTGGCGTCTTCAACGTGATTCGCGCGCCTAGCTTGCGCAGCGGTGTCGACATCGCCGCATACCGCACAAGACCGCCCTGCATGTTGACGAAGGCGCAGGGAGCGTTCGTCAGACGGGCGAAGCGGGAACCGGTTGCAGGGAACGATGTCTTAAAGGCGTCCATCAAGGACAGCATGGTCATTAGCGATGGCTCGGAGTCACGGCAGACGGCCGAGAACTGATCGTGCGGCATCAGCAGCTCGGCCGCAAAGACATCGCACAGCACCTCTGTCATGTCGCGCTTGACGTGACCCCAGGGTGGAACGTGCTGGTGGCTGGAGTCCAGCCCCAGCACCTTGTGGCCCAGCTCGTGGCAGATGGTGAAGCGCTGTCTTTCGAGCGATTCAGTGGAGTTGACCGTGATAACCAGCCTGCCCTTGATTTCGGCAACCGTGCCCGACTCGCCTGGGCCAAGCTCTTCCTCGCGCACTCGGGCGTTGGCCTTGGTCAGATAGGGCTCGAGGCTTTCGCGGATGTTCGACAGGTCCAAGCCCTGCATGAACGCACGTGCTTTCCTGACGACATCCTGTTCATCCACGTCGCTACTCCTCGTCGTACATGCGCTTGACCTTGGCCAGGAGCGCCTCAGGGGTGGGTCTGGCGTCACCGCGAAAGCTCATGCCGGCGGCGGTGACGAAGTGATCGAACTCCACGTCAGGCGTATCAAGTGTGTACGTCACCAGGTCCGGGGAGGTATTCGGCCTGTCGGCAAGCCACCTGAGGATCGAGGCGTCGCGCTCCGGGGCCTTAAGTGCCCGCAGCAACTTGGTCAAGGTCTCCGGTGTGGGGTTGACCTTCTCGCCCGTCTCCAGGCGGTAGATGTAGGCGTTATCGACTTCGCTGAGCTCACCGAGCTCGCGCTGGGAAAAAGTTCGCCGCTCGCGCAGCTTCTTCAAGGCCACGCCTAGGCCAGTTACGGGCATACGAAATCTCCTGGGAAGCAGATTGAGGCACCCGACCTGGGCGCCCTGCTGCAAATCGACGATTGGATGACGGAATCCGACCTCCCTTGACACCGGGATCGGATCGGAGCAAAGTGTTGTCTGCGTGGACAACGGACGCAGTCTCCATGAGAGTTACCGGTCACGCGAGGGAAATGGGTCGTGTATTGCTTGGACAGACAACGGAATCTGCCACGCCGCCGGTCCTTTTGCAACCGTGTCTTCTTGAGGTATTTCCATGAACTCTGTCGAACTTTTTCTCCATGGTGCCGGCCGGCCGGTGGTCATCCAAGCGCAGGAGAACGACGTCCTCCACGACGTCCTCGCCAAGCACGATGCACTGCCCCGAGACGGCGAATTCGTCTACCTCGGCGAGGTGCGCCACGCCAAGGACGACCCTGACCCCAAGCATGAAGAGCAGGCCCCCGCCGACCTTGCCCTGACGCTCATGGCTCTGGGCCTACCTATCAAGCGCCATATCCACACCCGCGCCCCTCGGGTCATCTCGGTCACCGTGGAGTTCAATGACGAGTCGCCGCAACGCGTTTTCGGCCCCAACACCACCGTCGAGTCCGTTCTGGTCTGGGCAAAGCACCGTCTCCATATTGACCCGGTGGCAGGCGCGGAGCTGGTTTTGGAGTTGGTGCCGGGTGGTGAAGTGCCGCGGATGGACGCCTATCTGAGCGACCTGGCTCATGGCCGCGCCGAGTTGACCTTCAAGCTGGTCAAGGAAGTCAATCCGCAGGGGGCGGTGTGAGTTCCAACGCCCAACGTCTCCTGGAAGCGGACCTGGCTGGCGCGGCCTTCCGCGCCGGCCTGCTGCGCGGGGACTGGGCGCTCAGCGGCATCCCGGCACACCTCGCCTGGCCGTACTTGTTCACCGAAGTTGCTGCTGCCCCGAGGCCTAACGGCCCCGAGCACTGGCTCGTGCGCTGGGACGCTACCAACTACGGCAGCGGGCCAATCACTGGCGGCTTCTGGGACGCCGAGACCAACACCTTCCTCGTGAAGGAAAAGTGGCCGAAAGCGCGCCCAGGGTCGGTGGTGGCCTCAGTTTTCAAGACCGAGGGTTGGGCGGCGCCCGGGCAGGGCTTCTATCACCCGTGGGACCGCAGAGCGCTCGCGGGCCACACCTGGGCTGACCAAGTTTGGGCGTGGAAGCCCGAAGTGACCATCGCGGAATACAACGGCCAGTTTCACCGCTGGCTGACGTCGGAGGACTACCTTGGCCAGTAAGCAAATCCAGATCCCCTTGTTGACCTGGCGTCGACTCGTCGGCGACCTGATGGCGCGCGGCTCGGGCACGCGCGAAACGGGCGCATTCCTTATGGGAAAGAAGGGCGATGAAGGCCGCGCGGTGGTTGACTACCTCTGCTATGACGACCTAGACCGGCGCGCGCTGGCTCATGGCATCGTCGAGTTCCACCGTGGGGGCTTCTCTAAGCTGTGGGACGTGTGCAAGGACCGCAGCCTGAAAGTGCTGGCGGACGTCCACACTCACCCGACCCGCGACGTGCGGCAGAGCTTCACCGACAAGGCCAACCCGATGCTGCCGGTCCGTGGCCATGTGGCACTCATCCTGCCCAAGTACGGAGCGACGTCGAGGTGGTCCTTAGCGCCGGCCGGCATCTACCGCTTCGCCGGTGCCGGGCAGTGGGACACCTTTCACGCCGACGCCGCTGACTGCCCGGTGAAGCTTTCGCTCTGGTGACACCATGACCAAGCAACTGCCCATCGACCTCTCGCGCATTGACAAGTTGCTGCTGGATCGCGACGCGATGGCGCCGCAGCAGTCGCGGGCTCTTCGCGAGGCCAGCGTACCCACCGTCGCGGTGGGCGACGACTGCGCGGTTTCTGAGGCCTTGCAGGTGGCGCTGCTGACGGCCGTCAACCTGGCGCACAAGTCGTTCAGCGCGCTGGTGCCTGTGCAGGCGTCAGACGGTGTCTGGGGTGCGGCCTGCATGACGGCGTTGAGCGCCAAGTCGACCCTGGGCGAAGCCCTGCGGGAGATTGGCGCAGTTCGGGAGGTGGCAGGTCACGGGCAGGCGTTGAGGCTGCTGATCGGGGATGTGCAAGCGGAGGCGCGCGCCTTGCGCGTCACGTTCGACGGCTGGCGCGTGGGCGTGGGGCCGGCTGTCTCGATGGCTCGTTTGGAAGAGCGGCCGTACTGCATGCTCGCCCCGTTGGCCGCAGCGGCCGTTGCGGTCGGCGAGTCCTTCTCGGCATGGGCGAACATCAGCGTCGAGGCCACACGCAAGAACATTGCCTTCTCGCTGTGGCGGCCCGACCTGGACTTCGAGCTCGAGGAAGCCCTGGGGGAGCCAGTTGCTGAGTTCCCGAGGAAGGTTGAGTTTTTCGGGCTTGGCCACCTTGGGCAGGCCTACGTTTGGGCAATGGTGGCCCTGCCCTTCGAGGACAAGAGCGCGCTCATGCCCTACCTGTGTGATGACGACGCCGTGGAGCCGCCCAACTTGGAGACCGGAGCCTTGCTGCGCAACGAAGACTTGCCTGGCCGTAAAACGCGCGTTGTCGCAGAGTGGCTGCGGCAGCGCGGGTTCGATAGTCGGTTGGTCGAGCGATTCATCGACGAGGGATACCGCAGGTGCTCGAGCGAGCCGACGGTCGCACTGTCCGGCTTCGACAACAACGAGGCGCGGCAATGGCTCGCGCGCGCAGGTTTCACGGCAGTCTTCGATTCCGGCCTCGGTGGTGAAGCCACCAACTTCGATTCCATCGCTGTACGCGCATGGCCCCACTCCCAGAGCGCTGACTCGCTCTGGCCGCTGGAAAACCAGGCTCAGCGTGAGGAGCGCGCGGCGCGGCAGAAGCGGAGGACAAGCAGCAACCCGGCCTATGGGGACATCGTGGCCGACGAGTGCGGCAAGCTGCTGGTGGCAGACAAGGCGGTGGCCGTTCCCTTCGTTGGCGCTGTCGCCGCGACCTTGGTGCTCGCTGAAGTCCTTCGCCGCACAAACGGTGGGCCAGTCTTTTCGGATTGCAGGCTTAGGGTCTGCTCGATGAGCACTGACCCTTTGGTGGCACGGCTGGGCGACTTGAAAGCTGCCCCGATTCGCGGCCTCGAGACGGTGAAGCTTCGCTGCTAGATCAGCGGAAATCTGTCTACTTGCTATGGGCTGCCCATTCCTGCGGCAGGACGTCAGTAGCAGCACTGGCCCTGGCTCGCAGCTCGCCTCGCACGCTTTATCCACAACGTTGCCCACAGATTTTGTGGATAAGGGCTGGCCATGGTGTCAGGCCTTGGCGCCCTTGAGGTGGCGCTCGACTTCTTCGGCGCGATCACCGACCCTGCCCACTGCTTGACGCAGCTCCTCTTGGGTCACACCGAACTTCTCGGCCCAGTCCCGGACCTCGTAGTCCTCATTGAGGTTGATGCGCTTGCGGTCCTGACCGCCGGACTTCGATTTGCCGTCTGACATGATTGGCTCCTTGCTAGTCGGCGTGGACCACAGTAGAACCATCGAACCGGCATCGATGTCGGACAACGGCGCGTAGGTCACGGCGCGTTGACTGACCTGAGCCCGCGGTCCACCGAATCTGGCCGTTCCCCTCAACGCTCGGTGACCGCCGTCGAGGCGTATCCCATCCCGCTGGCCCATATCGGGCAGAGCAGCCGCAGCAGTGACGGCGAGATCCGCGCGTCACCTCGCGCATCAGCCAGCGTCTCGTGCATGGCTTGGGCGATGCGGTCTAGAACGACGTAGGGCAGCGCGACGCCGCAGATATCCGTGCCGAACCTCAGCAGCTCTTCAACCGTTGGATAGGCCCTTGTGTGATGCCGTCCCGAAAGGAGCTTGAGTGCCATGGTTCGGTCCGTTTGCTCGGCATCGCCCGCGAACCTGGCGTAGGTGTAGGCCGCGGTGGTGGCGACGTCGAAAAGCGGCGATAGTCGGATCGGGCCGACGGCCGGCACCAGCACGCCGAAGTTCTTCAGGTGGGCGTCCCCGTTTCGGACCATGACGCTGAATGCCACCTGTTCAAAGAAGCGACGCATGCCATCGGCAGCCAGGCCCAGCCGCTGCAGCAACTCAGCGATGTGCCGGTAGCTGCCCTGGTACTTGCGCGCGCCAAGAACATCGCGCACCCGCAGGTTCATGAGCGCTGCGATGTCCTCAAACCCTAGCCGGCTGACGCTGCCGCCGTCTTGCCAGACCAGATCGAAGCGATCGACCACCAGTATCTGCCCGTCGTGCGACAAGTTGAAGCCAGGCGTCTCGATACCTGCCCGCCTCGCCGCAGACAGGCACAGAAACTCGTTGGCCACCAGGCCTGGATAGGCGATCGGGGCCACCTTGACGATCACCGTCGGAAACGGCGCCCCGGCGCGATCCGCCAGCATGATCTTGGGCTGCACACCAGCGATGCCCGAACCGGTGTGCCAATGAGCTTCGACCAACTCATCGAACAGCGACTGCGAGAAGCGCATAGATAGGAGCGCTCCGCGGTCCACTGGCAACGGACTGGCCAGCATCTGCCCGTTGGCGGCGCTGTAGCCAAGCCGGCCGATTCCGTTTGCACCAATCATCGCCAGCAGGTGCATGGGGTCAAGCCGCTTGCGCGGCAGCGCAGCGCTCAGGCGCAGGAGCAGGTCGCCCTCGGGGAGGTGCTGATCCATCCCCGCGAAGAGCGCGCCGTCGCGCCACGTCAGGCGTTCGCTGGGCGGCATGCTGAGCGCCACGCCGGGCTGTTCGACGTCATGAGCGAGGTAGTTGAACTCGTAGATCGACGACTTGCGAAGGCGGCCCGCTTTGGTGCCATTGATCATCACGGCCAGCTCAGAGAGGGTGTCTGGCGCGCCTGCCATCAATGTGTTTCAGCCAGGTTGGACGGTGAGGATAGGAACATGGCCGTGGCATGCAAACCAAGTCGGTTCGGCAAGAAATAGAGGTCAGAGAATTTTTCGGCCCAGCCGGCGATATGCAGATTCTTGATATGGCTGCTACGAGGCTTAGGAGACGAGACCGACACCGGCGTGCCCCTTGCCGACTTAGGTCGCCTTGCCCTACAGTGACGGCACGGCCTCAACCACGGGGCCTGCCTGCCCGACTGGCAAAGCCGAATGGCACGTGAGGACTCTATGTAGACCTGGCTGTGGTAGCCGTGGTCTTTGACGGGCACATCGACTTGACGGCGCAACCGAGCGAGGTCTTATGCACACCCATTTCACTCCTGCCGACATCATTCGTCTTGAACGTGATGTCAGAGCGCTTCGGCGCGAAAACCCCAGCTTGGCTCACATGCGGGCCTTTGACCTGATTGCACAGCGCGAAGGCTGGCCAAACTGGGCACTGTTGAAGAAGAACTCGATTCCACCGGGGCCATCTGAGTGCTTGAAGCTGGTCGTCGAGCCATTCGAGCCAGGTGACCGTGGCGTCTTCTTCGTCAAGCTGGTCATCGAATCTCCAAAGCTGCTGGCGCAGATGAAACAGTCCGATCTCAGCTTCGAGCTTCCGGCGCCGCCACCTCGGTGGGTCATCCGACAGTTCTTGAAGCGGTCTGACCCTTATCTAGACCGTGCACCGCTGGCGCCGCGCGGGCGATTCGTTAATGGCAAGTTCCTATGCATCGTGTCGGCCAACGGTGTCGCGCCAGCAGACGTGGAGCTTGAGGTAGCGGCCCAACTTCAACTGGTTTCGGCTCAGATCCGAGAAGCCGCCATTGACGCGCTTGAGGCGCTTTGGCACTCGTCTACACCTGGTCTGGTGAGGCTGTTTTTCAGTCGCCCTGGAAATGGCATCCGCGAGATCGACGAGCGCGCGTATAGCTCGCTGGCAGCTGCGCGCCAAGCGCAGCTGCCGGTTGAGTACGAACCTATCGGCATCCCCACGAAGGATGGCTGGTGGACCTACCAAGCACCATTTGGCTGGCAGCCGCCCGCTAAATAGGGCCGCGGCGAACAGACGCTGTCGCGCCCGCACCAGCGTCTACCCCTTAATAAACCTGACTATGAGCAAGGGGCGATATTTCTGCTGGTCGTGGCTGATGGTGCCAGCGGATGTCAGGCAAAGATCGCGTTCAACATCCTGGCCAAGCGCTTACCGGCCTTGGCAATTTGGGACTGAATCGTTGACACGCCGACGGCGTCGTACTCGTCGGTGACCTCGAAGCCTAGGTGCTTTTGCCTGCAGGCAAACCCCTCGAACCGGTAGGCAGTGTGCGTCGCGAGCTGAAAGGATTCAGCCGCCCATGTCTCCGGCGCATCGGTGTCGGTCACTGGCAGCGGTCCATAGGCCTTTGACCAGGCATTTGCGGCAGCCTTCTCGGCCTGACCACGCGCGGCAATCTTGACGAGGTTGGTGTCCCAATAAGTGTGCAGCTTGCAGGCCGTCGGCGAGCGGCTGCCAAATTCTGCGCAGGTGCGGTTCAACACCACAACTCCGTTGGCGCCGTGGTCGTCGTTGTCTGCGGCGTGAAGTGGTTGGTGGATGTCGCCGACCAGGTGCACCAGCACGCTCAATGCCTTGAGCGCATCTGCCCGCGAGCCCGACTTCAACGCGTCGCGTGCCCATTCAATCCGATCGGTGACACAGTTGCCGTCCTTGCACGTGGGCTCGCCTCGTCCGCACACCTTTGTGGTCACGAAATGCCACCGTTGCATGGACCTCCCTTCAGGCGTGCCGCGGACTTCATCCATCCAGTTGGCGACGGCCGTTAGCGAGTCGGCCCCCATGATCCGGTGCACAGCGATGCGCGCCTTGGGCGAGAGTTCCGCGTCGGCCACGAGGCCAACCAACCGATGGCCTTGGCTGCCCCAAGCCCATGTGGTACCGCTAAAGGCAATGCCGGCGCACACGGCGAATATTCGGAGGAAATGTAGGGGCGAAGTCATTGTTGGCATGGCTAGTCTTGTGCGCGGCGAAGGCGCGACATCGGGAATCTCAAACTGCCGCCAAGCTCAATTCGACAAGTTCGATAAGTGGGGCACAGGTCTGCTGCGAACGTAATTCGCGCGGAAAGACCTGAGGTCCGCGTTTAGCCTCAGCAGGATTGATCTGGGCTTGGCGTCGTCAATGTGTCCACGAAGGCCGGAGGGCCATGGACACTTGACCTTGCCCTAAGTGATTGATCCGCCTAGGACAGATGTGTCGCAAATTTGTCAACAGGCTAATCCGTCTATGGCCCGTGATTGTTCGTCAAAGCGGTGGCCGAGTTTCGGCGTGGGTCTTCATGGCGGCCAGGCCGGCTTCGATCATGCCGGCGACGGCGGGCGCCAGCGCATGGGGCAGAAGGTCGGCGATCCAGACGACACGGCAGCGCGAGTCGCCCTCTTCAAAGATCTGGGTCGAGGCGTTGTGGTGGGTCAGCCGTTCGCTGAGGGCCGACCAGGCGATGCGGCGCGCCGGGTCGTCGATGTCGATGATGAGCTCGCGCGCCGTCATGCCGTTGGCAAAGCGGAGCTGGCGCGCCTCCTCGCCGTCCATGGTGCATTCGGTGATGAAGCCGGGCGCCAGCCGGGTGTGCAGGGCGCCGGCGTCGCGCATGGCGTCCCAGAGGGCGGCAGCGGGGGTGTCGACGAGGATTTCGCGGTGAATCGAGGCCATGGCCATCTCCTGTGGTGATGGCCCATGATGGCTGCGCCGACGACCCGGTACCGGCCGGAACCGGACATCTCCAACAGTCGCGTCTGCGTCAGGGGCTGCGTCAGTAGTCCAGCCATTCCATGGGGGCAACGAGGGCGCCGCCACGGATGCGCTCCAGCGTCCCCGTCAGGACGTCGATGTTGTTGTCGAAGCTGCCATGGCTGGCGTCGATCTGGTCGCCGGCCTTGGTCGTGCGGACCTTGGGTGTCGCCACGCGGTTGAGCAGGGCACCGGCGGGCCAGAGCTTGAGCCAGGCCGTGATGTCGGCATTCGGCGGTCCGGCCCATTGGTCTTCGCTCCAGGCCGGGTCGGCCGCACACAAGGCCCTCTCCATGCCGAGCAGGGGCTGCTTGCGCACATCGTCCAGGGCCCGCGAGACGAGATAGAGCAGGGACTTGCCGTAGATGTCTCGTTCGGCGCTGGGCAGGCCGTCGGCGCGCTCGTTGGCGTCGGTCAGCACATGCAGGCGCAGCGTCTTCAGCGACAGCACGCCGGCCTGCTCCGCGGCGCCGTAGTGCTGCACGGCAAAACCGCTGGAACAGGCGGCGGCATAGAGCTCGCAGCTCGCGGCCTGCACGGGATTGGCGCCACCCAGGCGGCCCAGCAGATGGCCGATCAGGATGGAGCCGGCCGAATGGCCGACGAGATGGATCTCCAGCGTCTTGCCGCTCTTGGCCAGGGCGTCGCGCAACTCGCGCAGCATGCGGGCGGCGAGATCCAGCACATGGTCGGCCGTCGCGCCGCCTTCGGCGTTCTCGCGCATCTCGCTCCAGATGCCGCGGGCGAACTGGCGGCCGACGGCCTCGATGGCGCGGTCCTTGGCCTCGGCGGCGACCTCGCGCAGCCGGTCCAGCATGCCGGTGCTGACGTCGGCCGAGTCGACGATGCGGTGCTTCAAGTCTTCCAGCATGTCCTTCAGCGTCTCGCCCGGGCCTGTCTTCCATGTGAAGAACAGCGGGTAGATGCCGTTGGCGAGGAAATAGGGCGCCAGCACGCGGATGCGCTGGACGGAGCCGACCTCGCTGTTCAGCCCGCCGTGGGCATAGATCGCCAGCTTGACGGTCTTGTCCTTGCTGGCCTTGAACCAGGCCGAGGGGCGCTCGACGACGATCTCGCGCGCCAGGCCCTCGCGGTCGTCGCGGGCGCGGGTGAAGTCGGTGGACATCAGCTGGCCGTCGTTGCCCGAGACCAGGGTGTGGGTGTAGGCCTCGTCGGTGCGCAGCGGCTGGTAGGGCAGGTGGGCGAAGACATGGTTGACGGGCCAGGGGTCGTCACGCGGGTTGTCCTCGACGCGCAGCGTGGCGCCGACATCGCCGAGGCCGCGGCCGGCCATGGCGCGGAAACCGCCCGCGGCCGCGCGGCCGGCCTTGCCGCCTTTGCTCGCCTTGCCGGCCGGCGGCTGGCTGGGCTTGATGTCGGAGAGGTCCTGCGGCACGCCCAGGGCCACGGCCCAGGCGTCGGTGCCATTGGTGATCCAGTCCTCGTAGCTGAGGACGGCGAAGCCGCTGGCGCCCCAGTCCGTGCCCCAGCTGTTCTGCACGACGAAGCCGCGCTCGTTGAAGCCCACCAGCGCAAAGGCATGGGCGCCGCTCTTCTGCGCCACGCGCTGGATGCGTGGCAGCTGGTCATGGCGAGTCGGAGCGGCCGCCGCGTCCAGGGTCCAGCCGTCGTGCACATCGGCCGACACATAGATGGCGCCGATCTCGTAGATGGCGGCCTGCATGTCGACGATGCTCTTCTTGTCGACGCGGTAATAGACGCCCAGCGGCCGCGTCGTCGCATCTTCGTCCCAGCCGGCGCCGGGGCGCTCGAAGACGCCGTTGCCGTCCTTGTCGATGGGATAGGGCCAGAGCCCCGCGGCGCACACGCCGTGCTTGTGCCAGCCCTTCAGGGCGCCGCGGCAGGACGAGCCCTCATAGTCCTGGCCGGGCCATTCGTCGTAGAGGCGGGCCAGCTCGTAGAACATGCGCGGGCTCACCAGCTCGGGCAGGCGTGAGCGCGGCGTGTCGAGGTGGCGCAGCCAGTAGAGATAGTTGGTCACGCAGGCCAGGCCGAAGCCGGTGCAGGCGCCCTCGTTGCCCTGGTTGAGGATGCGGCCGGCCTTCACATAGGCGGGCAGCAGGCGCTTGAGGTCGCTGTCCTGCGGCCAGCGGCCCGGCAGGGAACGCAGTGGCGAGCGGTAGACCAGATCGCGCAGGTCCAGGCGGTCGGGGCGGGCGTCGAGCTTGGGGGTGGGGGCGGTATTGGCGGCAGCCTTCTTGGTCTTGGTGGCCATGGCGGTCTCCTTGAGAGGAGGGCGATGATGGCTGCGGGTCATCTCGGCCACAAGCCCACGTGCGAGACTGATCCCCATGTTTAAGGTCTGCATCGTCGGCCTGGGGGCCATAGGCGGCTGGATGGCTGCGCATCTGCAGCGCGTCGACGGCCTGAGCGTCTGCGCCCTGGCCCGGGGCGAGACGCTGGCCGCCGTGCGCGAGCGGGGCCTGCGGCTGGACAGCGGCGAGGACAGCTGGCGCGAGCCGCTGCGCGTCAGCGATGCTCCCGCGGAGCTCGGCGTGCAGGATCTTGTCATCCTCGCCGTCAAGGGCCCGGCCATTGCCGGCGTGGCGGCCCAGGTCGCCCAGCTCTGCGGGCCGGACACGCGCGTGCTGACAGCGCTGAACGGCCTGCCTTGGTGGTTCACCGCCGGCCTCGCGGTGCCGGGGCTGACGCTGACATGCGTGGACCCCGATGGCCGCATCGCGGCGTTGATTCCGCCGGAGCGCGTCATCGGCTGCGTCGTCCACGCGAGCTGCTTCGCGCAAGCGCCTGGCCATATCCGCCATGTGATGGGCAAGGGCTTGCTGATCGGAGAGGCCGCGGGCGGGGCGAGCCCGGCCGTCGATGCGCTGGCAATCCTGCTTGGCAACGCCGGTTTCGAAGCCAAGGCCGCGGAGAGCATCCAGCGCGACGTCTGGTACAAGCTCTGGGGCAATATGACGACCAACCCGGTCTCGGCGCTGACCCGCGCGACGACCGACCGCATCCTCGCCGACGAGCTCGTGCGCGATTTCACGACGGCCATCATGGCGGAGGCCGCCGAGGTCGGCGAGCGCATGGGCTGCCCGATCGCGCAGACGCCTCAGGACCGCCACGCCATCACGCGTTCACTCGGGGCCTTCAAGACCTCGATGCTGCAGGACATCGAGGCCGGCCGGGCCATCGAAGTCGACGCCCTGCTCGAGGCGCCACGCGAGCTGGCGCAGCAACTGGGCGTGGCGACGCCGATGCTGGATGCGCTGCTGGGCTTGACGAGGTTGATGGACAGCTGCCGCGCTAAGGCTTGATGCGCGCCCAGCGCTCGTGGTCGCACCAGCGGCCGGCGATCTTCAGGTACTTCGGCGAATAGCCTTCAAGCTGGAAGCCGCAGCGCTTCGCGAGGGCGATGGACGCGGCATTGCCCGGCTGGATATTGGCCTCGACGCGGTGCAGGCCCAGCTCTTTGAAGGCATGCCGCACGACGGCGTTCAGCCCCTGCGTCATCAAGCCTCGGCCCTCGAAGCCGGCGAAGGCGTAGTAGCCGAGATAGCCGTTGCGGAACGCGCCCATGACGATGTTGGTCAGGTTGATGGCGCCGGCCAACTCACCCTCCGCTTCAACGACAAAGCCGTGATGGGCGACGCCGTCGAAGCGGGCGAGGTAGCGCGCAAACGCTTGCGCATCGCCGGGTGGCTGCACCCAGGGGCGATGCAGCTTGCGGCTGGCCTGAGTGGCGGCGATGAAGGCCGCTTCGTCAGCGGCCATGACTGGGCGGATCACCGGCCGAGAGGCGCGATGCCCAGCCAGGCCGCGTGCGCCCAGAAGGCGAAGAAGGCCCACAGCGCGAAGCCGGCGACGAGGGTGGCCAAGCTGCCCGCCACCGTGCCGGGCGGTGCGGCCGGTGCGGGGCGGCGGCGCGCCGCGCGGAAGACGAGGATGGACCAGACCAGAAAGCTGCCGAACAGCATCACGTCGGCCAGGGTGTTGTTGGCGATCAGATGGGCGAAGGCCCAGGTCTTGACCGACAGCGTCATCGGATGCTGCAGCTTGGCCTTGAAGTGGTTGCGCGGCACATAGGCCGCGGCCATCAGGATCATCGCGATCAGCATCAACGCCGCCGCGGCGTGGTTGATGCCGGGGATGTGGGGCCACAGCACGACAGGTCGCAGCCGTGCCTGCGAGAAGCCCCACAGGATGAGGCCGAAGCCGATCAGCGACACGATGGTGTAGCGGATCTTCCAGCCCTTCTCGCCCATGCGGGCCATCTGGCCGTTGCGCCAGTTCGGCGCCAGCGCGCGCGTCAGGTGGATGCCGAGGAAGAGGGCGAGGCCGAGGGCAAGCCAGGTCATCTGAGTTCTCCTTGTCAGTTGTTCGTTCCACGGTCCATAGCGGGCCGAGCGCCGGGCCGCTCCCTAGCCGGCCTGCACTGGCGATGTGCATGCGGCTCGATGCCGCATGCATCGCCGTCCCCGCCACGGTAAGCCTTGGACGAGGGGCTTCATTGCTAGGTCTGTCTGTCGACGCGCAGCGCCAGCACCACCGAGCTGTTGGTGCGCAGCACGCCGTCGATCTCGCCGATCTCGTCGAGCAGGGCGTCGAGCCGGGCCGTAGTGTCGGCGCGCAGCAGCGCCATGTAATCGAACTCACCACTGACGCTGGCGAGCTGGCGCAGCTCGGGCAGTTCTGATAAGCGCTTGACGACCTCGCGCCCGGCCTTGGGGCTGACGGTGATGCCGACGAAGGCCTGCACGCTGCGGCCCGCCTCGTCGCCGCCCAGCCGGGCCGTGTAGCCGACGATGCGGCCGCTGGCCTCCAGCCTTGCCAGCCGCGCGACAACGGTGGTGCGCGCCACGCCCAGCTTGCGCGCCAGCGTGGCCGTGCTCTCGCGCGCATTGGCCTGCAGCAGCAGGATCAAGCGGCGGTCGAGGTCATCGACCGATGCGCTCGGGTTTACCCTTGATTCATCCATATCGACGAATCATCGCGACGAATCGTCGAAACATCAATCTGTTTCGTCGAAGTAGTGCTTTCTTTCGTCATCGACCCTGCCTAGAGTGCCGGCCAACGACAACACACCTCCACGGAGCACCCCATGAAGATCGCCCTGCTTGGCGCCGGACACATCGGCCAGACCATCGCCCGCCTGCTGCACGCCACCGGCGATTACCAGGTCACCGTGCTGGACAAGAACCCCGGCTATCTGAAGGTGCTGGCGTCTGAGGGCATCGCCACGGCCGAGGTCGACAGCGACAACCGCGCCGCCCTGGCCGCCCAGCTGCGCGGCAAGGACGCCGTCGTCAACGCGCTGCCCTACCACCTGGCCATCACCGCCGCCGAACTGGCCCTGGAATGCGGCTGCCACTACTTCGACCTGACCGAGGACGTGGCCGCCACCAAGGCCATCATGAAGATGGCCCAAGGCGCCAAGACCGCCTTCATGCCCCAGTGCGGCCTGGCACCGGGCTTCATCGGCATCGTGGCCCACCACCTGGCCAGCGGCTTCGACTCGGTGCGCGACGTGCAGATGCGCGTCGGCGCCCTGCCGGCCTTCCCGACCAATGCGCTGAAGTACAACCTGACCTGGTCGGTCGACGGCCTCATCAACGAGTACTGCCACCCCTGCGAAGCCGTCCACGAAGGCGAGACCATCTCGGCCCTGCCGCTGGAAGGCTTGGAGCACTTCAGCCTGGACGGCACCGAGTACGAGGCCTTCAACACCTCCGGCGGTCTGGGCACGCTGTGCGAAACCTGGGCGGGCAAGGTGCGCAACCTCGACTACAAGACGGTGCGCTACCCCGGTCACCGCGACCTGATGCAGTTCCTGCTGGGCGACCTGGGCCTGAAGGGTGACCAGAACCTGCTGAAAGACATCATGCGCAAGAGCATGCCCGCCACGATGCAGGACGTGGTGCTGGTGTTCGTGACCGTGTCCGGCCAGAAGAACGGCGTGCTGCTGCAGGAAGTCTTCGCCCGCAAGATCTTCGCCACGCGTGACGGCGCCCAGCCGCTCTCCGCCATCCAGATCACGACCGCCGCCGGCATCTGCGCCGCCGTCGACCTGTTCCGCGAAGGCAAGCTGCCGCAGAAGGGTTTCATTCGCCAGGAAGAGGTCAAGCTGCCCGACTTCCTTGCGAACCGCTTCGGTTCCGCCTATCAACAAAGCCGTCAAGTCGAGTCCATTTCCTGAGCGCGGGACAATGTTCGTCATGAAGCAACAGACTCTTTCCCTCCTCGACGCCCTGGGCGTCCATCTGCCGGGTTCCGGTGACCTGACCGTGCGTTCGCCCATTGACGGCGGCGTGCTGGCCCAGATCCCGGCCGCGAGCCGCGGCGACATGCACGCCGCCATCGGCCGCGCCCATGAAGCCTTCAAGGCCTGGCGCGTCGTGCCGGCACCCAAGCGCGGTGAACTGGTGCGCCTGTTCGGCGAAGAGCTGCGCGCCCACAAGGCCCAGCTGGCCCAGCTGGTCTCCATCGAAGCCGGCAAGGTGACGAGCGAAGGCCTGGGCGAAGTCCAGGAAATGATCGACATCTGCGAGTTCGCCGTCGGTCTGTCGCGCCAGCTGCATGGCCTGACCATCGCCAGCGAGCGCCCCGGCCATCGCATGATGGAGCAGTGGCTGCCGCTGGGCGTCGTCGGCATCATCTCGGCCTTCAACTTCCCCGTAGCCGTCTGGGCCTGGAACTCGGCCCTGGCCCTGGTCGCCGGCGACACCTGTGTGTGGAAGCCGTCCGAAAAGACGCCGCTGACCGCGCTGGCCACGCAGGCCTTGTTCGAGCGCGCGCTGAAGGCCTATCGCGCCGCGGGCAACACCGCGCCTGACGGCCTGTCTGAGCTGATCATCGGCCGCGCCGACGTCGGCGAGGCCCTGGTCGACGATGTCCGTGTGGCGCTCGTCTCGGCCACCGGCTCCACCCGCATGGGCCGTGCCGTCGGCCCGCGCGTTGCGGCGCGCTTCGGCCGCTCGCTGCTGGAGCTGGGTGGCAACAACGCCATCATCGTGACGCCCAGCGCCGACCTGGAACTGGCCGTGCGCGGCATCCTGTTCGGCGCCTACGGCACGGCCGGCCAACGCTGCACGACGACGCGCCGCGTCATCGCCCACGAGAGCATCCACGATGCCCTCGTCGAGCGCCTGGACCGTGCCCGCGCCCAGCTGCCCATCGGTTCGCCATTGGAGCAGGGCACCTTGATCGGTCCGCTGATCGACGCCCAGGCTTTCGATGCGATGCAGTTCGCCCTGACCGCCGCGCGCGAGCAGGGTGGTCAGGTGAGCGGTGGCGAGCGTGCCCTGGCCGACCGTTTCCCCGAGGCCTACTACGCCGTGCCGGCCCTGGTGCGCATGCCTTCGCAAACCGAAGTGGTGTGCCACGAGACCTTCGCTCCCATCCTGTACACGCTGAAGTACAAGACGCTGGAAGAGGCCATCGAGTTGCAGAACGGCGTGCCGCAGGGCCTGTCGAGCGCCATCTTCACGACCGACATCCGCGAGGCCGAGCGCTTCATGAGCGCCTCGGGCAGCGACTGCGGCATTGCCAACGTCAACATCGGCACGTCCGGGGCGGAGATCGGCGGCGCCTTCGGTGGTGAGAAGGAAACCGGCGGTGGCCGCGAGAGCGGCTCGGATGCGTGGAAGGCCTATATGCGCCGCACCACCAACACCGTCAACTATTCGAGTGAGTTGCCGCTTGCTCAGGGAGTGAAGTTCGACATCTGATCGACTTCATCGGGGAGGGCTGAGAACTAGGCTATAGTCCGGCCTCCCTGAAAGCCCAGGTGGCGGAATTGGTAGACGCACTAGTTTCAGGTACTAGCGGGTAACTCCGTGGAGGTTCGAGTCCTCTCCTGGGCACCAAACAAGAAAGGCCAGCACGAAAGTGCTGGCCTTTTGCGTTTGGGGCGCAGGAAGCGATGTCCAGCGGACATCGCGTGAGGACTCGAAGGGTTCGCAGCTGTGCTGCGAACCGGGGTCGCGGAACGTGACCGAGTCCCCGCTAAGGTGCCCTCGATGGGCGCCTTAGCGCGTGGTGGCGGAAACCGAGCCTTCCCCGGTGGCGCCAAACCACCTCTCCTCAAACTCGGCGGCAGGGATCCCTTTCCCAAACCACCACCCCTGCCCCCAATCGCATCCCATGTCCCGCAGCGCCACCATCTGCGCCTCGGTCTCCACCCCCTCCGCCACCACCTCCATCCCCAGCTCATGCGCCATCGTCACGATGGCCCGGCACAGGGCCAGCGCCTTGCCGCCCTGCTCCAGCCCGGCCACGAAGCTGCGGTCGATCTTCACCGTGTCGATCTCGTGGTGCTGCAGATAGCTCAGCGACGAATACCCCGTCCCGAAGTCGTCCAGGGAAATCGACAGCCCGGCCTCGCGCAGCGCGCGCAACCTCTCCGCCACCGCCTCGTCCCTTTCCAGCAACAGCCCCTCGGTGATCTCCACCGCCAGCGCGTCTCCCGCCAGCCCCAGGCCGCGCAGATGCATGACCCAATCGGGCTGCACGCGATGGCTGCGCTCGCCGAGGAACTGCACCGGCGACTTGTTGATACTGATCTGGAAAGCCTCATGCCCCGCAGCCCGCCAGGCCTGGACCTGGGCGGCGGCCTCGCGGAAGACCCAGTCGCCGATGTCGACGATGAAACCGCTGGTCTCGGCGATCGGGATGAACTGGGCCGGGCTGACGTCGCCCAGCGTCGGATGCCTCCAGCGCAGCAGGGCCTCAGCCTTGCGGGGCGGCGCCGCGGGATCGCGCAGCGACAGGATGGGCTGGTAGACCAGGCTGAACTGCGCCAGCCGCAGCGCTTCGCGCAGCTCCGCGGCCAGGCGGACACGGCGCTGCGCTGCCTCGTGAAGGGCCGGCGTGAACAGGCTCAGGCGGTTGCGGCCGGCCCCCTTGGCCTCGTAGAGCGCGAGATCCGCATGCTTGAACAGGGCCTCGATCTCGACGCCATCGCGCGGCGCCAGGCTGACACCGATGCTGGCCGACACATAGACGCGCTCGCCGGCCACCTCGAAGGCCTCCGACAGGGCTTCCAGCAGATCGTGGCCGACGCGCTCGGCCTCGGGGCCAGCCTGGGCCGTCGCGAGCAGCACGGTGAATTCATCGCCGCCCATGCGCGCGACCACGCCGCCCACCGGCATATGGTCCTGCAGCCGTCCGGCCACCTGCACGAGCAGTGCGTCGCCGACATCGTGGCCGAGGGAGTCATTCACCTCCTTGAAGTGATCGAGGTCGACGAACATGACAGCGAGTTCGTCGCCGCGCATGCTGCGCAGGGCCAGGGCGCGCTCGATGCGCTCGCGCAGCGAGCGGCGGTTGGGCAGGCCGGTCAGGGTGTCGACACGGGCCTGCTGCCAGACCAGGGCTTCCTGGCGCTTGCGGTCGGTGATGTCGGTGTGCGTGCCCACCATGCGCAGCGGCTTGCCCGCCGCGTCGCGTGCGATGACCATGCCGCGGCTCAAGATCCACTTCCAGCTGCCGTCCTTGGCGAGCACGCGGTGCTCGTTGCGGTAGAGCGGCGTGCGGCCCGAGAAATGATCCTCGCGGTCCTTGTCCATCTGTGCGAGGTCGTCGGGATGGGTGCGGGCGTCGAAGGCCTCGGGCGTCGCGTCGACATCGCCGGGCTCGAAGCCATACAGGCGCAGATAGCGCTCCGAGAAGTACTCGGTGCCGGCCTGCACATGCCAGTCCCAGACGCCGTCGCCGCTGCATTCCAGGGCCAGCTTCCAGATCTCGTCGGACTCGCGCAGCCGGTTTTCGATGGCACGCCGCGCGCTGATGTCGGTATGCGTGCCCAGCCACAGCGGCGAGTCCGGCAGGCGCTGGGCCTGGGCCAGCACCCAGTTCGGGCCGACGCGGTATTCCATGTCGAAGCGGCCGCTGGCCTGCGCCGCGGCCCAGCGTTCGGTGAAGGCGGCACGGTCGTCCTCGTGCAGCCACTGGGTCAGGGGCGTCGGCAGCGCGGGGCGGTTCAGTGCCTCGGCCAGGCGCGCGTTCATCCACAGCAAGCGGCCCTGGGCATCGGCCTTCCACACCTGTTGGGGCAGGGCGTCGAGCAAAGAGGAAAAATGCACGTGGGCTGACATCGGCGATGGATACGGGACTCTGCTGGACTGTATGCCTCTCGCAATGCGCCACAATCGCGCCCGCCCGAGTCGTTCGGGCGCGTTTTTGGACGAGACCCCCCGCATGAACAAGACCGATCTGATCGAACACCTGGCCGCCAAGCACGAGCTGAGCAAGGCCGAAGCTGGCCGCGTCCTCGAGACCCTGCTGGACGCCATCGTCACCACCGTCAAAAAGGGTGGTGCCGTGTCGATCCCGGGCTTCGGCTCCTTCAAGCAGCACGCACGTGCCGCCCGCAACGGCGTGAACCCCAGCACTGGCGCGAAGATCAAGATCGCCGCCGCCAAGCTGCCCAAGTTCGCTCCGGGCGCTGGCTTCAAGGCCGCCGTCGATCCCAAGGCCGCTGCCAAGAAGGCTGCTGCCAAGCCCGCCGCCAAGCCGGCCGCCAAGGCCAAGAAGAAGTAATTCTTCGCTATCGTGAGCTCACGCGGCGGTAGCCCCACCATCGTCGACGTCGCCCGCGAAGCGGGCGTGTCGATCAAGACCGTCTCGCGTGTGCTCAACCATGAGCCCGGTGTGCATGAAAGCACCCGGGATCAGGTGCTCAAGGTGGTGGAGGCCCTGCGCTACCGGCCCAAGCAGTCGGCGCGCAGCCTCGCAGGCGGACGGTCCTTCCTGATCGGCCTGCTCTATTACGACCCCAGTGCGATCTTCGTCGGCAGCGTGCAGCAAGGCGCCACGCTGCGATGCCGCGAGCTGGGTTATCACCTCGTGGTCGAGTCACTTCACAACGACGCACCGGATCTGCGCCAGCAGATCGACCGCATGGTGCTGGCATTGCGGCCCGATGGCATGATCCTGACGCCGCCGCTGTGTGACAACCCCGAGGTGCTTGCCGCCCTGCGCGAGAGCGGTACGCCCTGCGTGCTGATGTCGCCCGAGCGCGACCTGCGCGGCGTGCCCTCGGTGCGCATGGACGATGTGCATGCGGCCGAGGAGATCACCAATCTGCTGCTCAGCCTGGGCCACCAGCGCATCGCCTTCATCAAGGGCCCGCCCGACCAGTCGGCCAGCGGCCTGCGCTACCAGGGCTTCGTCAATGCGCTGCGCGCCCATGGCCTGGAGCCCGACCCCGAGCTGATCCAGCCCGGCGCGTTCACCTTCGAGAGCGGCCGCGACGCCGCCCACCAGTTGCTGAGCCGCCGCCAGCGCCCGACCGCCGTGTTCGCCAGCAATGACGACATGGCCCTGGGCGTGCTCGCCGCGGCCCAGCGCCTGGGCCTGGCCGTGCCGAACGAACTGTCGGTGGCCGGCTTCGACGATTCGCCGACCGCCGCCCTGGTCTGGCCGCCGCTGACCACCGTGCGCCAGCCCGTTGCCGAAATGGCGCGCACGGCCGTCGAGATGCTGGTGTCCGTCCAGCGGCCTGACATGGCTTCCGCCAGTGACGAAGCCGATCTGCACAAGGTGCTGCCGCACGAGCTCGTCGTGCGCGACTCCACGCGCGCCCGCTAAGCGCGCGCCAACCCAGCTGCGTTGAACGGCGCCGCCATCGAGCGGCCGTCATCGCTATCAGCGCGTATTGACAGCGTTGTCATCCGTCGGGCAAGATGAGCGATGACAAGGGCGCTGCGCCCGCCGTCAACCACCCCACGGCTCGCGGCGGGCCCAACTCAAACAACACAGGAGACACCATCAAACGCCGCCACGCGCGGACCTCCTGCGTCCGCTGCGCTGAACCGTCTCCCCTCCGTCGCCGCCGGCCCCCCGCCCCGACCTGCCCCAGCCATGAGCCTTCCCAACCTCGACCGCATCGACCCCGCCGCCCTCGCTCAATCCTTCCCGCCCGGCTTTCTCTGGGGCGTGGCCACCAGCGCCGCGCAGATCGAAGGTGCCGCCTTCGAGGACGGCAAGGGCGCCTCCATCTGGGACCATTTCTGCCGCCAGCCCGGCCGCATCAAGGATGCGTCCAATATCGATGTGGCCTGCGACCACTACCACCGCTTCCGCGACGACGTCGCCTTGATGAAGGGCCTGGGCCTGGACTGCTACCGCTTCAGCTTCAGCTGGCCGCGCGTGCAGCCGCTGGGGCAGGGCGCCTGGAACGGAGCCGGCTTCGCCTTCTATGACCGCCTCATCGATGCCCTGCTCGAGGCCGGCATCCAGCCCCATGCCACCCTCTACCACTGGGACCTGCCCCAGGCCCTGGACGAGAGCATCGGCGGCTGGCTGTCGCGCGACGTCGTGGCCCGCTTCGCCGACTACGCCGCCGAGGTCGGGCGCCGCTTCGGCGACCGGCTGGCCAGCATCGCCACCCACAACGAGCCCTGGTGCACCGCGACCCTGGGCTACGAGACGGCCCAGTTCGCGCCCGGCCATACCAGCCGTGCCGAGAGCCTGCAGGTGGCCCATCACCTGATGCTGTCCCATGGCGAGGCGATCAGGGCCATGCGCGCCGTGACCCGGACCAAGCTGGGCATCGTCCTCAACCACACGCCGTCCTTCCCGGCCACGCCCAATGAGGCCGATCGGCGCGCCGCCCGCATCGACGACGGGCTGAACGTGCGCTGGTATATGGACCCCATCTTCCGCGGCGCCTATCCGGCCGACGCGCTGGAGTACGTCGGCGCCGACGCGCCGCAGATCGAGGCCGGCGACCTGGACCGCATTCACCAGCCGCTGGATTTCCTGGGCATCAATTTCTACACGCGCAGCCTGTTCGGCGCCGACGGCAAGACCGTCCCCGGCCCGGGCAAGCGTGGCTTCACCGACATGGGCTGGGAGATCGTGCCCGAGGTCTTCGCCCAGCATCTGGTGCGCCTGGCCCGCGAATACAACCCGCCGCCGATGTTCATCACCGAGAACGGCATGGCCAACGCCGACCGCATCGTCGACGGGCCCAAGCCTCATGTGCCCGACGTGGAGCGTATTGCCTATCTGTCCGCCCATCTGCAGGCCCTGTCCACGGCCATGAGTCTGGGCGCCGATGTGCGCGGCTATTTCTATTGGAGCCTGCTCGATAACTTCGAGTGGAACTCCGGCTACGACAAGCGCTTCGGCCTGGTCCACGTCGACTACGAGAGCCAGCAGCGCCTGCTCAAGGACAGCGCCCACTGGTATCGGGACTTCATCGCGCGCCATCACGCCCGGCGCTGAAAAGTTCCCTGTCGTGCGGCCCGCCAGGTCCGCCAGATAGGCATTCCTCCGCGTTTGCACCGACAAAGCGGCGGGAAATCGGTCACGTTCAGGCGCTAAGCTCCGACTTGCGCCTCGTCCGGGATTTTTCCCGGGCAGCAGCAGGCGCAATCGGCCGATTTGACGTATAGCAGGAGACCGGCTCGAGGACTCTGGCGTTTCCGCCGGAGCTTGGGCCGGGTCGAGGGTGCCCGCCGCACGGGTTTTGAGCGAATGCAGGATAGAACAAGCGATCCGCTGATCGATGTCAGCCAGTTGACCGTCGGGATGTTCATTCATCTGGATCTCGGCTGGATGTCGCATCCCTTCCCGCTGTCGAGCTTCAAGATCGCCTCCAGCGATCAACTGCTGATCCTGCGCCGCCTCGGCCTGACCCAGGTGCGCTGGAGTCCTGCCAAGAGCGACCTGTCCCTGCAGTCACCCGAAGGCGAAGCCGTCGCCGATGCCGCAGCGGCGCCGGCCGACGCCTCCACGCCGGCCCAGCCCAGCCCCGAGGATCTGGCCCGGGAGGCCCACCGCCGCGCGCTGGCCGCCCAGCGGGAAGCCCTGCGCCTGTGCGAGGAGCAGTACGGCGAGGCTGCCGACGGCTTCCGTGTCGTCATGGACCAGGTCCAGTCCGACCCCCACGCTGCCCGCGCCCAGGCCGAAGCCCTGACCGCCGCCCTGCTCGACAAGATGCTGGTCGAGGGTGATCTGAACATGCGGCTGCTCAACGAGGCCGCCGGAGACCGCAGCACCGCCCACGCGCTGAATGTCTGCATCATCGCCCTGCTGCTCGGCCGCGCCTTCGGCCTGGGCCGCGACGAAATGATGGATCTCGGCGTCGGCTCCCTGCTGCACGACGTCGGCAAGCTCGAGGTCGCTGCGCGCCTGCGCCACCGCGACGAGAGCTTCACGGCGGCCGAGACCCAGGCCTACCAGCAGCACGTCGTCAAGGGCGTGGCCATCGCCCAGACCATGGGCCTGGCGCCCGGCCCCCTGCTCATCGTCGCCCAGCACCATGAGCATGCCGATGGCAGCGGTTTCCCGCAGAAGATCAACATGGACCGCATGAGCACCGGTGCCCGCATCGTGGCGCTGGTGAATCGCTTCGACGGCTTGTGCAACCCGCTGATCACGTCCAAGGCGATGACGCCCCACGAAGCCCTGTCGCTGATGTTTGCCCAGGGCCGCAACCGTTTCGACGCGACCATGCTGAACGCCTTCATCCGCATGATGGGCGTCTATCCGCCGGGCTCCACCGTGCAGCTGACCGACGACCGCTATGCCCTGGTCGTGTCCGTGAACTCGGCACGCCCGCTCAAGCCGCGCGTCATGGTCCACGACACCAAGGTGCCCAAGGAAGAGGCGCTGATCCTCAACCTCGAAGAGATGCCCGACCTGGGCATCCGCCGCAGCCTCAAGCCTCAGTTCCTGCCCCGCGCCTCCCTCGACTATCTGAGCCCGCGAGCCCGCATCGCCTACTTCTTCGACGCCGCGAGTACGGGACCAGGGGAGTTGGCCGCGTGAACGCCGGCCGCGAGGCGAACTCAGCCTTGCCCCGCGTCCCGGAGGCGCCGTCCGTGATCGGCGCACTGCTGGAAGGCCTGCCCGAACCAGCCTGGCTGGTGGACGGCGAAAGCCTGACGGTCAGTGCCGTCAACCGAGCTGCGCTGCGCCTGCTCGGGCTCAAGCCCGAGCGCGCCCTCGGCCAGCCACCGGCGGCCCTGTGCGGTTCGCTGGAGGATGAGGCCTTCTGGCAGGGGGCTTCCCGCGACCCCTTTGCCCGCATCCGCTCCGACACCGTGCTGACCCACAGCGACGGCCAGCCGCGCTGGGTCAGCCGCTCCATCAGCCCCGTCCACACGCCCGAGGGCGGCCACTACTGGCTGGTGTTGCTGCACGACCAGACCCGTCGCCGCCGCGCCGAGGCCGAGCGCGAGACCCTGCTGGCCGAACTGCGCGCCACGCTGGAATCCACCGCCGATGGCATCCTCGTCGTCGACCTGGGCGGCCGCGTGCGCAGCTTCAACCGCCGCTTCGCCAAGCTCTGGGGCCTGCCCGGCGGCCTGCTGCACGAGCCCGGCGATGCCGGCCTGTGGCTGAGCCTGCAGCGCGTCATGCGCGATGGCGAGCAGTACCGGCTGCGCATCGAAGCCCTGCTGGATGCGCCGCTGATGCGCTCCAGCGACATGCTGCGCCTGGCCGACGGCCGCGTGCTCGAGCAGGTCTCGCTGCCGCAGATGAGCCGCGGCGAACCCATCGGGCGGGTTTTTTCATTCCGCGACCTCAGCGAGAAGCTGGCCGCCCACCAGCGCATCGAGGAGCTGGGCCGCTCCGATGCGTTGACCGGTGCGCCCAACCGCCGCGCCCTGGCCGACCGCATCGTGCAGCAGATGGCCGCCGTCAACACCGGCGAGCCGCCGCCGGCCTTCGCCCTGCTGCACCTCGACCTGGACCGCTTCAAGCAGATCAATGACACGCTGGGCCACAGCTATGGCGACCGCGTGCTGCGCGAGGTCGTCGAGCGCCTGCGCGGCGCCGTCGGCGCCAACGACACCCTGGCCCGGCTGGGCGGCGACGAGTTCGCCCTGCTCGTCGACGGCGCCCAGATGTTCGAGGCGGAAGCCGCCGCCCGCCATGTTCAGGAGTTGCTGGCCCAGCCTTTCAGCTTCGATACGCTGAGCTTCACCGTCACGGCCAGTTGCGGCATCGCCCTGCACCCCGGCGACGGCGGCACGCCCGACGAACTGATGGCCAGCGCCGAGCGCGCCATGCACTGGGTCAAGGAGAGCGGTCGTGCGGGTTTTCGCTTCCATGTGCCGCGCAAGGAAGTCGACCTGCTGTCGCGCATGCGCCTGGACCACGACATGCGCCAGGCCCTGGCCGAGGGGCGCTTCCGCCTGCACTACCAGCCGCAAGTCGAGTTGGGTAGCGACCGCGTCATCGGCGCCGAGGCCCTGATCCGCTGGCGCGACCCGCAGCGCGGCGACATCTCGCCGGCTGAATTCATTCCCCTGGCCGAGGAAAGCGGCTTTGTCGTCGCCATCGGCGAATGGGTGTTGCGCGAGGCCGTCGGCCAGGCCGCCTACTGGTTGAGCCGTGGCCTGCGCATGCCGGTGGCGGTCAACGTGTCGGCCCTGCAGTTCCAGCAAGCCCATTTCGTCGAGACCGTGGCCGAGGTGCTGCGCGAGGCCATGCTGCCGGCCAGCCTGCTCGAACTGGAATTGACCGAGGGCGTGCTGCTGGGCGATGCCGAGGAAGCCCTCAAGCGCATGCGCGCGCTGGCCGGCCTGGGCGTCACCCTGTCCATCGACGACTTCGGCACCGGCTATTCGTCGCTGGGCTATCTGAAGCGCTTCCCCATCCAGCGCCTGAAGATCGACCGCAGCTTCGTGCAGGGCCTGCCCAACGACGCCAGCGACGTCGGCATTGCGAACGCCATCGTGCAGATGGGCCGGGCCCTTGGGTTGCAGGTCATCGCCGAGGGTGTCGAGACCGAGGCCCAGCGCGACTTCCTGGCCCAGGCCGGCTGCCACGAGTTCCAGGGCTATCTGTTTGCCAAGCCCTTGCGGCCCGACGAATTCGAGCAGCGCGTGCGGCCGCGCCGGCACGTCGTCGACTCGCCGGTCTCCGGCTGGCTGGGCCTGGCCAGCTGATCGCACACGGCGCGCACAATGGCGCCATGCTCTACCGCTTCAAATCCAAGGCTGGTGCCGACGTCATCATGATGGCCGAGTCGGCCGATGCCGTGCTGCGCCTGATGGGGCGTGAACCCGCTCCACAAGGCATCTTCGAACTGGCGGCCCTGCCAGGCCTGATCCAGGCGCTGGAGGCCGGCGTGGCGGCCGACGAGGCGCAATTCCAGCGCGCCGTCGACGAGGCCAAGGCCGCCGGCCAGGCGGTGCCGCGCCGCCAGGGCGTGTCGCTGCGCCAGCGCGCCTGGCCTCTGCATGAGCTGATGCAGCGCAGCCTGAAAGAGAAGACCGACGTCGTCTGGGGCGTCTAGTGCTGGAACAAGCCACCCGAGTCGTCCTGATCCGCCATGGCGAGACCGCGTGGAATCGCGCCACCCGCATCCAGGGCCATACCGACATCCCCCTGAGCAGCCTGGGTCTGGCGCAGGCTGAGCGCCTGGCCGAGGCCCTGGCCGACGAAGCCCTGGCCGCCATCTATTCCAGTGATCTCAGCCGTGCCCGCCAGACCGCCGAGGCCCTGGGCCGCGCCCAAGGTCTGGCCATCCACCTCGACGCCGGCCTGCGCGAGCGCGCTTTCGGCCGCTTTGAGGGCATGAGCTGGGAGGAGATTGACCAGGGTTATCCCGAGGATGCGGCCCGTTGGCGCAAGCGCGAGCCCGATTTCCCGGTGGGGGGCGGTGAGAGCCTGAACGTCTTCAGCGCGCGCTGCCTGGCGGCGGCCCGCCGCGCCGCCGCCGCGCATCCAGGGCAGAGCATCGCGCTGGTCGCCCATGGCGGCGTGCTCGACTGCCTCTACCGGGCCGCCACCCAGGTGGCCCTGGACGCGCCGCGCAGCTGGCAACTCGGCAACGCCACCATCAACCGGCTGCTGGCGACACCCGAGGGTTTCACCCTGGTCGGATGGAACGACGATCGCCATCTGGCCGGGCTGAGCGCCGACGACATCGCGGCTTGAGGACGGGCGCCGCGCTTTTCAAGCTCCCTAGCCACACTGTTGCATCCACGCGTCGCTGGGGTCGGGCGTGGCAAAAGCCGCTCCTATACTGGCCGCCACTTGTCCTTCTAGGCAGGGCTGCAAGGCCCCGTCCAACCTCTCTGTAAAGGCAAACGATGAAGAAAATTGCACTCGTCGCCGCTCTGGCCGCCACCGCTGCCGCTCCGGCTTTCGCACAAAGCGTGACCCTGTGGGGCCGCATCAACACCTCCGTCGAAAGCCAGAAGTTCGGCACGCAAGACCGCAAGATCGTTGTGCAAAACAACTCCTCGCGTCTGGGTTTCAAGGGTAGCGAAGACCTCGGCGGCGGCCTGAAGGCTTCCTTCTCGCTGGAACACGGCCTCAACAGCGACACCGGCGCTGCCACCGGTGGCACCACCTTCTGGAACCGCGCTTCGTGGGTCCAGCTCGAAGGCAGCTTCGGCGGCGTGCGCCTCGGCAAGTGGTTCCCGGGCTCCTACTTCGCCACGGCCGACTACGTGTCCATGCACAACCATGACACGGGCACCTCGTCCGACGCGCTGTACGCGACGCAGTTCTACACGAACAACAAGGTCTCCTACTTCACGCCGACCGTGGCTGGCTTCTCCGCCGAACTGTCGGTGGCCGCTGGTGAAAACACCACGACCCGTGCCGAAGACATCGCCGTGAACTACGACGTGGGCCCCTTCCACGCTGGTCTCGGCTACGAAAAGAAGGGTGACTTCACCCAGGTCGCCGTCCGCGGCCTGTACGAAATCGGCCCCGTGGTCATCGGTGGCTACATCCAGCGTGCCGAGAACAGCTTCGGCGCTGCCGGCAAGAAGGACTGGAACGTCTGGCGTCTGTCCGGCATGTACGTGATGGGTCAGTCGGAGTTCCACCTGAACTTCGGTAAGGCCGACCAGATCATCGCCGACGACGGTGCCAAGCAGCTGACGGTTGGCTACAACTACAACCTGAGCAAGCGCACCAAGATCTACGGTTTCTGGACCAAGGTCGACAACCAGACCAAGGGCACGTACTTCACCGGTGCCGCTGGTCAGGACTTCAGCTCGCTGGCTGCTGGTATCCGCCACAACTTCTGATCCTTCGGGACCAGAACAAAGAAAGCGCCCCTCGGGGCGCTTTTTTTATGGGTATTTCATAGCGGACCGCTGCTTACTCGCCGAACAGGTCGGGTGAGTTCCTGCTGCCGGGCGGCGTCAGGCCCAGATGCCGATAGGCCGCCAGCGTCGCGACGCGGCCGCGCGGCGTGCGCTGCAGGAATCCCTGCTGGATCAGATAGGGCTCGATGACGTCCTCGATGGTGCCGGCCTCCTCGCCGATGGCGGCGGCGACGTTCTCCAGGCCGACCGGGCCGCCGTCGAAGCGGTGCACGACGGCCTCCAACAGCTTGCGATCCATCAGGTCGAAGCCTTGGGGATCGACGTCCAGCATGGCCAGGGCCTTGTCGGCAATGCCGGCGACGATGCGGCCGTCGGCCTTGACCTCGGCGTAGTCGCGCACGCGGCGCAGCAGGCGGTTGGCGATGCGGGGCGTGCCGCGCGAGCGCCGGGCGATCTCCAGTGCGCCGTCGGCGTCTATGGGTGCGCCCAGCAAGCCAGCCGAACGCGTCACGATGCGCTGCAGTTCGGCGGGTGTGTAGAACTCCAGCCGCGCGACGATGCCGAAGCGGTCGCGCAGCGGGTTGGTCAGCATGCCGGCGCGCGTTGTGGCACCCACCAGCGTGAAGGGCTGCAGGTCCAGTTTGATCGAGCGTGCCGCGGGGCCTTCGCCGATCATGATGTCGATCTGGTAGTCCTCCAGCGCCGGGTAAAGGATTTCCTCGACGACCGGGCTGAGGCGATGGATCTCGTCGATGAAGAGGACGTCGTTCTTCTCGAGATTGGTCAGGATGGCGGCCAGGTCCTTGGGCTTTTCCAGCACCGGACCGGAGGTCTGGCGCAGGTTGACGCCCAGTTCGGCCGCGATGATGTGCGAGAGCGTCGTCTTGCCCAGGCCCGGCGGGCCGAACAGCAGCACATGGTCCAGGGCCTCGCGACGCTTGCGGGCGGCGCCGATGAAGATCTCCAGTTGCTCCCTGGCCTTGGCCTGGCCGACATATTCATCGAGATGCTTGGGCCGCAGCGCGCGTTCCATCGCCTCTTCGCGACTGGATTCGGGCGCGGCGCTGACGATGCGGGGCGCCGGCGCGAAGTCGTCAGTCTGGATGCTCATGTCAGCTTCTTCAATGCCAGCTTGATGCCCTCACTGACGCCGACGTCGGGCGGCAGAACCTTCAGCGCGGCGGCGGCATCCTTTTCGCTGTAACCCAGTGCCACGAGGGCCTGCAGGATGTCGCCCTGGGCGTCGTTGGCGACGGCTGCCGGCAGGGCGAGGTCGGCACCCAGCTTGCCTTTCAACTCCAGCAGCAGGCGCTCGGCCGTCTTCTTGCCGATGCCCGGCACCTTGGTCAGCCGGCCGATCTCCTGTTGGGACACGGCTTGCGCCAGCTCCGCGACGGACAGGCCCGACAGCAGGCCGAGGGCCATCTTGGGCCCGATGCCGCTGATCTTGATCAGCATGCGGAAGGTGGCGCGCTCCTCGTGGGTGAGGAAGCCGAACAGCTGGTGCGCGTCTTCCCGCACGGTCAGATGGGTGAGCAGCACCGCTCGTTCACCCAGGCCGCCGAGGTTGAAGAAGGTGCTCATCGGCACATCCACCTCGTAGCCGACGCCGGCCACATCAATCACTACCTGTGGAGGCGATTTTTCGGCGATGACGCCGCTGAGTCTTCCAATCATGGGCCCATTATCCGGGCCGAGCCTGGCCTAGTTCCTGCCGAACAACCCGAGGCGCTGCGCTTCGAGCGCTGCCTCGGCACGCGAGCTCACATTGAGCTTGCGATAGATCTGCTTCACATAGTCGGCAATGGTGTGGCGGCTCAGGCCGAGCTGCACGCCGATCTCCGGCAGCGTGAAGCCCTTGGCCACCCGCAGCAGCACTTCGGTCTCGCGGTCGGTCAGCGACACCTCGTGCAGCAGGGCTTGGGAGCTGGGCTTGGCTTGCGCCGCGAAATAGGCGATGACCTTGCGCGCGATGGACGGCGACAACGGCGGCTCGCCCTGGCTCATGCGCTGCAGCTGTTCGACCAGCAGCTCGCGCGACTGTTCCTTCAGCAGATAGCCGAAGGCGCCGGCCTGCAGGGCGGGGAAGAGGTGCTCGTCGTCGTCATGGATGGTGACGATGACCGACTGCACCTCGGGCTGCTTCTCGCGCAGGGCGGCGATGACCTCGACGCCCGAGCCGTCGGGCAGGCCCAGGTCCAGCAGCGCCAGCGTGAAGCGCTGGCCGTTGACCAGGGCCAGGGCGTCCTGGACGCGCGAGCACTCGGTGATCTGGGCGTTGGCAAACACCTGCTTGACCAGCGCCTTGAGCCAGGCGCGGATCTCCGGGATGTCTTCGAGCAGCAGGATGTGGTTCATGGGGGCCTCGGCAATCTACAGCGGAATCGTCAGACGGATCACAGTACCCCAGCCAGGGCCGGATTCAACCAGGCATTGGCCATGCATCTGCTTGGCGCGTGATTTCATGCTCGCCATCCCGTGGCCTCTGTCCAACCTTCCGTCCAGTTCGGACGGAATGCCCTGGCCGTTGTCCTGGATGGTCAGGATGAAGTCGCCGTCCTGCACCGCGCTCGAAATCGTCGCATGAGTTGCGCCGCTGTGCTTGATGATGTTGGACACCGACTCGCGCAGGATGCGCGTCGTCTGCACATAGGAGCGGGCCTGGAAGGTGTGCTCGATGTCCTCGGCCGGCGACTTCCATTCGGCCAGGATGTTGGCTTGGCCCAGGCGTGAAACGACCTCCGCCCGCCAGTCGCCCAGGGCGTCGATGAGGTGCACCGGCTTGCCGGTCAGGCCGCGCACCGACAGGCGCATCTCCTCCAGCGCCTCGCGGGCCAGCGTGGAGATGCGGTCCGACTCGCTGGTGTGCACGATGGTCAGCAGCTTGGCGCCGAGGTCGTCGTGCAGGTCGGCGGCGATGCGCTTGCGCTCGCGCTCGGTGACCTGTTCTAGCTTCTGCTCGGCCAGCTGGCTGTGGCTGCGCTCGACTTCGGCGATGCGCTCGTTCATGCGCTGCTCGAGTGCCGCGACATGCCGCTCGGCATCCACCCGCGCGTGGGCGACGCTGTTCACCAGCTGCAGGCCCAGGCCCAGCATCAGTACCGGCAGCATCAGGTTCAACCAGGGCGCGGCTGTCGTCCACAGTGATTCGCTGGTCGCGGCCAGCAGCCTCTCGAGGACCAGGGCAGCCATGGTCGGCAGCAGCAGGGCCGCCATCAGCACGAACTCGCGCGACTGGGCCTCGTCGGCACCGGTCTTCAGGCGCTCGCGGCGCAGCCACAGCGCCCAGCCCATGGCGGCCACCAGCTCCAGGCTCAGGACCGCCTGCCAGAGGGCGCCGAGAAAGCCGACCTGGCCGCCCGTCAGCAGCAGGCTGGCCGGCACCACCAGGCACTGGATCAACAGCGCATGGTCGATCCAGCTGCGCTTCCAGTTCATCTGGCGCAGCAGGTACTGGACGCCGCACAGCACCAGCAGGGTCAGCAGCAGCGGCCTCAGCCCGGCCGCGCTGGGGGCGGCGGCGGCGCGCAGCACGACCCAGCTCAGCATCATGCCGATCAGGAAGCTGGCCGGGCGCTCGCGGTGGTGCAGGCTGGAAACCAGACCGACGACGGTGGCCATCAGGGCCAGCATGGCGGCCATCCAGCCACGCAGCGTGGCCGTCCAGTCCGGTCCGGCGAAGGCCTGGGCCTGGGCGGCGGCCGGACAGAGCAGGGTGGCGGACAGCAGCAGGAAAAGGGGCAGGCGCCGAGCCCTGGTGGCCCTCGGCGCGATCGGTGACGTCATGGGGCGGCATTGTGCGTGAGCGCCCGCGGGTCACGGGCCGGGAATGCACCCACGGGGCGCCTCTTTGCACGATGGGCGGCGACAATCCGCGACCACTTTCGTTTCCACCCATCGTGATCCTGCGCTTCACCCTCGAACCGGTCGACAACACGCGCCTGGCCCGCGTCTGCGGCAGCCTGGACGCCCATCTGCGCGAGATCGAGGCGGCCTTCGGCGTGAAGATCACGCGCCGCGACGCCGAGTTCCGCGTCAACGGTGCCAAGGCGGCGGCCGAGCGCGCCCAGGCCCTGTTGGAAGGGCTGTACGAACGCGCCCGGCGGCCCCTGTCGGCCGAGACCCTGCAGCTGGCCCTCGTCGAGGCCAAGGCGCCGCTGGACAAGCCGGCGCCCAAGCCCGGCGAAGAGGGCCCGCTGGTGCTGCGCACCCGCCGCGCCGACCTGTCGGCCCGCACGCCGCGCCA
Source organism: Roseateles saccharophilus (assembly GCF_031458095.1). Lineage (GTDB taxonomy): Bacteria > Pseudomonadota > Gammaproteobacteria > Burkholderiales > Burkholderiaceae_C > Pelomonas > Pelomonas saccharophila_A. The sequence continues at coordinate 20,873 of NZ_JAVDXU010000008.1, read as the reverse complement.
GCATCAGTATCTGCAGCAGATCCTGTCCCACGACATCACCTTCGGCCTCGGCCCCGCCGGCACCGGCAAGACTTTCCTCGCCGTGGCCTGCGCCGTGGACGCGTTGGAGCGCTCGACGGTGCAGCGCATCATCCTCACCCGTCCGGCCGTCGAGGCCGGCGAACGCCTGGGTTTCCTGCCCGGCGACCTGACGCAGAAGGTCGACCCCTATCTGCGCCCCCTCTACGACGCTCTCTACGACCTGCTCGGTTTCGACCGCGTCACCAAGGCCTTTGAGAAGGGGCAGCTGGAGGTCGCGCCGCTGGCCTTCATGCGCGGGCGCACGCTCAACCACGCCTTCGTCATCCTCGACGAGGCCCAGAACACGACGCCCGAGCAGATGAAGATGTTCCTGACCCGCATCGGCTTCGGCAGCCGCTGCGTCGTCACCGGCGACACCAGCCAGATCGACCTGCCGCGCGGCGTGCAGTCTGGCCTCATCGACGCCGAGCATGTGCTGGCCAAGGTCAAGGGCATTGCGATGACGCGCTTCACCAGCGCCGATGTCGTGCGCCATCCGCTGGTGGCCCGCATCGTCGAGGCCTATGAAGCGCGCGCCAAGCGCGAGGCGAGGGAAGCATGAGCAAGCCCGACTTGAGCCTGTCCCTGCAGTTCGCCGATCCGCGCCATCGCGCCCTGCTGCCGCGCCACAAGGTGCAGCGCTTCATCCGCGCGGCGCTGGAGCTGCCCGGCGAGATCGCCGTGCGCATCGTCGACGCCGAGGAGGGCCGCACACTGAACCGCGACTTCCGCGGCAAGGACTACGCCACCAATGTGCTGACCTTCGACTATGCCCACGAGCCCGTCGTCGGCGCCGACCTCGTCATCTGCGCCGAGATCGTGGAGAAGGAGGCCGCCGAGATGGGCATCCCGCTGCTGGACCACTATGCCCACATGCTGGTTCACGGCACCCTGCACGCCCAGGGCTATGACCACGAGGCCGACGACGAGGCCGAGTGCATGGAGGCGCGGGAAACCGAGATCCTGACGGCGCTGGGCTTCCGAGACCCCTACGCGCGCTGAAGGCCCACGGTCCTAGGGGGGCGCCGCTGTGGACAGGCCGGGCGGCCGGCGAGTATGTTTGCGCTTCCGTCGCGATTTGCTCGGGAGCCTCTCATGCTGAAGCTGTTCCGTCTCGCTGCTGCCGCCGGCCTCCTGGCTGCAAGCGCTGCCCAAGCCGTCGTGATCTCCGGGGTGGACATCCCGCTGGGCCAGATCTTTGCGGCCACCCAGACCTACCAGAACGTGCCGCTGGGCATCGGCGACACCCTGGGCGGCTACGGCAAGATCGATTCCATCAACTCGCAGGCCGTCTCCAGCCTGTGCTCGGGCTGCGAGCTGACCTATGTCTTCGGTGGCTACACGGTCGCGTCGGTCAGCTCCAGCGAGATCCGCTTCAGCGGCGGCTGGTTGAAGGTCTATGCCGGTTTCGGTGCCGACAACGACTTCACGACGCTGAATGCCGGCGGCTCGGCAGGCGACCTGGCCGAGGCGAGCAACGGCACGCTGCTGCTGTCGCTGAAGGGCCATGCGGTCGATGCAGCGGGCAACACCTTCGTCGCGACCGGCGTGGGCATCGGCACGACCAGCCCGACGGGCTTCAGCACCGGGCTGATGGACGTCGACACGGCGGCCGGCGGCACGGCCAACACCTACTTCAACACCAATGGCATCGCCGCGGTCTTTGGCGGCGGCGCGGCCGATGTGCAGCTCGGTTCCTCGTTCACGGCGCTGCAGCCCCTCTATCCGGCCGAATGTCCGGGCGGCGGTGCCTGCCTGCGTGGCAGCTCCAACGTCATCGCGACGACGGCCGCCGTGCCCGAGCCCGAGACGGCCGCGCTGCTGCTGGGCGGCTTGGGCGTCATCCTGACCATCGCGCGTCGCCGCCTGCGTTGAGGTCCTGCTAGCGGCTGCTGCTCAGGTAGCGCTTGCGACGGAACAGGAACCACAGCCCCAGCGCCACGGCCACCATCAGCAGGGCGGCATCCCAGAAGCCGTTGGCGTTCTTGATCAGCGGCATCCACTCGAAGTTCATGCCGAAGATGCCGGTGATGAGGTTGAGCGGCAGGAAGATGGCCGTCAGCACCGTCAGCGTGCGCATGATGCTGTTGGTGCGATGGCCCAGGGCGCTGAAGTGCATCTGCACGGCCGACTCGGCCGAGGACTCCAGCCGGCGCACATGGGTCAGCACGCGCTCCACATGCTCCAGCACGTCGCGAGAGCGCACCCGCAGCAGCTCACGCTCGCGCGTGACCTGGGGGTCGCCATCGCTCGGCCATTCGTCCAGCGCGTCTATCCACTCCTGGATGGCGGCGCGCTGGTCTTCGCAGGTGTCTTCCAGCCGATGCAGGGCGTCGCGGCTTTCCAGCAGCAGGGGCCAGTCGTCGAACTCGCTGCTCTGGTCCAGCAGCACGCGCTGCAGGGTGCCGAGCTGGCGGGTCAGCAGACGGCGCAGCTCCAGATAGCTGTCCACCATGTGGTTGACCATGCGCAGCATCAGGTCGGCCGGGCTGGCCGGCAGGCGGGCGCTGCCGCGCGCCGGGGCTTTCTCGCGCCCTTCGATGAGGCGGTCCAGCTTCTGGGCGAAGAACTCGCGCACCTGGCAGTCGGTCGGGTGCACGGTGACCAGCACGCGGTCGAAGACGGCAAAGCCGACCGGGCTGGTGTCGATGGCGCGCAGGGCGCGCTGGGCGGAGGCCAGGGTGCCGTGCTCGTCGTCGACGAAGAGGTCCTGGCTGCCCGGTGCCGCGGCCAGGCGGCGGAACACCAGCATGTCGTACCAGGACGTGTAGTCGAAGTGCGAGGGCAGCTGGTTGTTGATCAGGTCGGAGACATGCAGGTCGACGATATTGCCGCAGCCCCAGCGCGACAGGGCCTGCTGCGCGGCCCCTTCACCGACCTCGAACTCGCGCCGGCCATAGCCCAGCCACAGGAAGCCGCGCTCCGGCAGGGCCTCGGGCAGGGCCGCCAGCTCCTGGAAGCTGTCCGGCAGGATGTGGAAGACCCGCACCGGCTCAGCCCTTCTTCAGCAGCCGGGCGGCGTCCAGCGCGAAATAGCTCAGCACGCCATCGGCACCGGCGCGTTTGAAGGCCAGCAGCGACTCCATCATGACGGCGTCATGGTCCAGCCAGCCATTGGCGGCGGCGGCCTTGACCATGGCGTACTCGCCGCTGACCTGGTAGGCGAAGGTCGGCACGCGGAACTCGTCCTTCACGCGCCGCACGATGTCCAGATAAGGCAGGCCGGGCTTGACCATGACCATGTCGGCCCCCTCGGCCAGGTCCAGGGCCACCTCGCGCAGGGCTTCGTCGCTGTTGCCGGGGTCCATCTGGTAGGTCTTCTTGTCAGCCTTGCCGAGGTTGGCAGCCGATCCGACGGCGTCGCGGAAGGGACCGTAGAAGCTGCTCGCGTATTTGGCGCTGTAGGCCATGATGCGCGTGTGAATATGGCCGGCGGCCTCGAGCGCCTGGCGGATGGCGCCGATGCGGCCATCCATCATGTCGCTGGGCGCGACGATGTCGACGCCGGCCTCGGCCTGCACCAGGGCCTGGCGGGCCAGGATCTCCACTGTCGTGTCATTGATGATGTAGCCGGTCTCGTCGATGACGCCGTCCTGGCCGTGGCTGGTGAAGGGGTCCAGGGCCACGTCGGTCAGCAGGCCGAGCTGGGGGAAATGTTTTTTTACCTCGCGCACCGCGCGCGGCACAAGGCCGTTCGGGTTCAGTGCTTCGGCCCCGTCGGGCGTCTTCAGCGATGCATCGATGACGGGGAAGAGGGCGATGACGGGAACGCCCAGCTCGACGCATTGCTCGGCCGTGCGCAACAAATGATCGAGGCTCTGACGCGACACGCCCGGCATGGACGCCACGGCGTCCAGGCGGTTCTCTCCCTCATGGATGAAAACCGGCAGGATGAGGTCGCTGGCGCTGAGCGAATGCTCGCGCACCAGGGCGCGCGTGAAGGCGTCGCGGCGCAGGCGGCGCGGGCGCGCCGCGGGGAAGGCGGAGGAGGGAAAAACAGAGCGTGCCAATTCGAATCCTCAGGCTGCGGGGGGTGCGGCCCGGCGCGTGATGGTTGACACATCCAGACGTCATTTATTCCTGACGTCACCGCTCAAGCGCGCTAAACTGGTTCTCGAATGATAGCCGCAAGGTGGTCATTCCCTGCTTTTCCTCCCTGAGCAGGAGCCTTAGCGTGATGACAGCGATAAGGCTTTCTCGGCCCCGGTCTTGAACCGGGGCTTTTTTTATCGGTCACGCAACATGCGTCTTGCGATGCAAGCCGCTCGGCGCTGAAGCGCCGGGGTCCTTCGGCCCCATGTTGCGAAGCCCGATGGAGCCTTGGCGGGCTCGCCCCACCTGAAGGCTCCGGCGACTGCCCATAATGCCCGGATGCTCTGGGTCAAAGCCTTTCACATCGTCTTCGTCGCCGCCTGGTTTGCCGGCCTGTTCTATCTGCCGCGCATCTTCGTCAACCTGGCCATGGTGCCGGCCGACAGCCATGCCGAGCGTGAGCGCCTGCTGCTGATGGCGCACAAGCTGCACCGCTTCACGAGCATCCTGATGGGCGTGGCCCTGCTGCTCGGCCTGTGGGTCTGGCTGGGCTTTGGCGCCGGGCGTTTTGCCGGCAGCTACTGGCTGCATGCCAAGCTGCTGTTCGTCGTCGGCGTCATCGGCTATCACCACATGAACCGCCGCCTGCTGCGCAGCTTCGAGGAGCTGTCCAACAAGCGCAGCCACCGCTGGTTCCGCGTCTACAACGAGACGGTCGTGCTGCTCTTTGCGGCCATCGTCATCCTGGTGACCGTCAAGCCCTTCTGAGGCAAGGAAGTGCGTCGCCGCCAAAGCTCCGCGACCTGGCTGCTGCTGGCCCATATGGGCCTGGTCATCTACGCCAGCCTCTATCCCTTCTGGCCTTGGCGCTGGCCGCCGGGCATGGGCCTGCCCTGGCTGTTCAGCCTGCCCTGGCCGGGACGCTTCTGGGCCTTCGACGTCGAGGCCAACCTGATCGGCTATATCCCGCTGGGCCTGCTCGGCTTCGCGGCGGCGATGCGCTCCGGCTGGGGCCTTCGTGGTGGACTGCTGCTGGGCCTGCTGCCGGGGCCGCTGCTGTCCTTTGCGATGGAGTCCCTGCAGTTTTTCGTGCCGGGTCGGGTGCCTTCGCTGTCGGACTGGACTCTGAATTCCGTGGGTAGCACGCTGGGTGCGGTCCTGGGCCTGGTGCTCAGTGCGCTGGGTGGCCTGGAGCGCTGGGAGGATGTGCGCGACCACTGGTTCGGCGCCAGCAGCGCGCCGGCCCTGGCCCTGCTGCTGTTGTGGCCGCTGGCCCTGCTGTATCCGACGCCTCTGCCCTTCGGCCTCGGCCAATGGCTGCCCTGGTGGCGCGAACTGCTGCTGGACGCCCTGACCGGCACCCCCTGGGCGCTGAACTGGGGCGACGCCGTCACCATCGAGCATGAACTGCCGCCGGGCCTGGAGGCGTTGGCGATCGCGCTGGGCCTGCTCGCGCCGGTGCTGCTGATGATCACCGTCGCCCGCCCCGGCCTGCGCCGCCTGGCCCTGGCCGGTGGCGCCGTGCTGCTGGGCCTGCTCGGCACGGCGACGTCGACGGCCATGGCCTTCGGGCCCGATCACGCCTGGGCCTGGCTCAGCGACGCGACGCGGCCCGGCGTTGGCCTGGGCGTCATGCTGGCCCTGTTGGCCTGCCTGTTGCCATCGCGCGTCGCCGCGGCGCTGGGCCTGTTCGTGCTGTGCGCGCTGATCGGCCTCATCAGCATCGCGCCCAGCGACCCTTATCTGACGCTGAACATGCAGGCCTGGGAGCATGGCCGCTTCGTCAACCTTTACGGGCTGACGCGCTGGGTGGCCTGGACATGGCCTTTCGTTGCACTCCTGTGGCTTGCCGCCCGCCTCGTGCAGAAACCCCAATGAGACAATCGCCGGTGATGAGTTACTACGAGCGCCACGTCTTCTTCTGCCTGAACCAGCGCACCAATGGCGAGGCCAGTTGCGCCGACCATGACGCGCAAGCCGGCTTCGATCACTGCAAGTCCCGCGTCAAGCAGCTAGGCCTGGCCGGCAAGGGCGGCGTGCGGGTCAACAAGGCGGGTTGCCTGGACCGCTGTGCCGGTGGCCCGGTCGCCGTCGTCTACCCCGAGGCCGTCTGGTATTCCTGGGTCGACCAGAGCGACATCGACGAGATCGTCGAAAGCCATCTGCGCGATGGCCAGGTCGTCCAGCGCCTGGTGCTGCCGGATTCTGTCGGCCGATGAACGCCCAGACCGAGAAGCGCCTCGTCCCTGGCCCGGCCGGCCAGATCGAGGTGGCCATCGACCTGCCACCCGACGGCACCACGCTGTTGGGTACGGCCCTGATCTGCCATCCCAACCCGACCCAGGGCGGGACCATGGACAACAAGGTCGTGCAGACCCTGGCGCGTGCCTTCATCCAGCTCGGCTGGCGCGCGGTGCGCTTCAACTTCCGCGGCATCGGGCAATCGCAAGGCGGCTGGGACGAAGGCCGCGGCGAGGTCGATGACGCGATCGCCGTGCTCGAGGCCGTGCGCCCCCCTGGCGAGGCGCTGATCCTGTCGGGCTTTTCCTTTGGCGGCTATGTCGCCTCGCGGGCTGCTCAGCGCATCACCGAGCCGGCCCAGCGCCTCGTCCTCGTCGGCCCCGCGACCAGCCGCTTCGACACCGCCCCCGTGCCGGCCGACACCGTGGTCATCCACGGCGAGGTCGATGACGTGGTGCCCCTCCAGGCCGTGCTCGACTGGGCGCGCCCGCAGAGCCTGCCCGTCATTGTCGTGCCCGGCGTGGGCCATTTCTTCCACGGGCAGCTGCCACTGCTGAAGTCCTTGGTGGTGCGTGCCTTCGACCCGGCGCGCGCCTGATCCGATTCGATGAAACGACTGCTTGCTTGCCTCTTTGCCGCGCTGTCCCTGACCGCCCAGGCCCAGGCGCCCCAGCCGCCCGAACTCGCCGCCCGCAACTATGTGCTGATCGACCTGACCACGCACAAGACCCTGGCCGAGCGCGACGCCGACACGGCCCAGGACCCGGCCTCGCTGACCAAGCTGATGACGGCCTATGTCGTCTTCGGTGCGCTGAAGGACAAGAAGCTGACGCTGGAGCAGACCCTGCCGGTGTCCAAGCGCGCCTGGGACGAGCGCAAGGGCGATCCCTCGCTGATGTTCATCGACACGACGATGACGCCCAAGGTCGATGAGCTGCTGCATGGCCTCATCATCCAGAGCGGCAACGACGCCGCCGTGGTCCTGGCCGAAGGCGCGGCCGGTTCGGTCGAGAACTTCGTGCAGCTGATGAACCGCCAGGCCCAGGCCTGGGGCCTGAAGAACACCGAGTTCAAGAACGTGACCGGCACGAGCGAGCCCGGCCACAAGAGCAGCGCCCGCGACATCGCGACGGTGGCCGCCCACATCATCACGGACTTCCCCGAGTACTACGCCTACTACTCGCAGCGCGACTACACCTACAACAAGATCCGCCAGGACAACCGCAACCTGCTGCTGCGCCGCGACCCGACCGTGGACGGCATGAAGACCGGCTACACCGAGGCCGCCGGCTACTGCCTGGTGGCCAGCGCCAATCGCGAGTTTCCCAATGGCAAGCGCCGCCTGCTGTCCGTCGTCATGGGCACGACCTCCAGGGAAGCCCGTGCCAACGAAAGCCAGAAGCTGCTGAACTGGGGCTACACGGCCTATGACGCGGTCAAGATCTTCGACGCCGGCAAGGCCATCGCCACCGTGCCGGTCTGGAAGGGCGAAGCCAAGGAAGCCAAGCTCGGTGCCGCTGACGCCATCTACGTTGCCGTGCCGCATGGCGATGCCACCAAGCTGCAGACCCAGGTCGAGCGCACCGACCCGCTGGTCGCGCCACTGAACAAGGGGCAGCGCGTCGGCACCCTGCGCGTGACGACAGCTGCGGGCACGCCGGTGGCCGAAGTGCCGCTGGTCGTGCAGGAAGCCGTGCCAGGCTCCGGCCTGCTCGGCCGAGCCTGGGACTCCCTGCGCCTTTGGATCAAGTGAGGTCGCCCCGATGAACCTGCCGCCCGACATCCCGCCCGAGCAATCGCTGATCGAGTACCCCTCGCAGTTCCCGATCAAGGTCATGGGCGCCCATGTCGAGGGCTTCGTCGAGGCCATCGCCCATGTGGCGCGCCAGTTCGACCCGGCCTTCGACGCCTCCACCATCGAGCAACGCCCGAGCAAGGGTGGCAACTACCTGGGCCTGACCATCACCATCACGGCCACCAGCCGCGAGCAGCTCGACGAGATCTACCGTACCCTGACCACGCACCCGATGGTCAAGGTCGTGCTCTGATCAGCTCGACGCCTCCGCGTCCCGCATTGCCTTGAGCTTGGCCTTGGCCGCGTCGTCGCCGTTCTTCGCGGCGACGTCGTACCAGTAGCGCGCCAGCCGCGCATCCGACTCCACGCCCGATCCGGTCTCGAACATCGACGCGACGATGTACTGGGCGCCGACATCGCCGGCCTTGGCCGCTTCCAGATACCAGCGATGGGCCTGGGCGAGGTCTTGCGCCCGGCCGCGGCCGAGGTAGTAGCAGGTCGCGGTGGCCAGGGCGCCGTCGCCATTGCCCTGCTCGGCGGCACGCTCGAACCAGCCGCAGGCGGCTTTCGGGTCGGGCTTGCCGTGGCGGCCTTGCTCGATCATCTCGCCCAGCGCGTTCTCGGCCAGGGCCAGCTTCTGGGCCGCCGCGCGCTGCAGCAGCTGCCAGGCCTTGGCGTCGCTGGCGCCGGGCAGTTCCTTGCGCAGATTCATCATCGCCAGATTGAACTGACCCAGCGGCTCGCCGCGTTGGGCCGAATCGGCAAAGCCCTTGGCCGCGGTCTTCAAGTCGCCCTCGTCATAGGCGGTCAAGGCATCGGACAGGGACGCGGCTTGAGCCAGCGAGGCGGCGAGCAGGAGAGCAGCAATCAGTGGAGTCTTCATCGGGTCCAGTCGACTTGGGCAAGCGAAGGCTTACAGCGCCTGCCTATGATGCCTGCATGATCGTCAAGACCCTCGGGCGGGTCGATTACCTGCCCACGCTGGAGGCCATGCGCGCCTTCACGGCGGCGCGCGATGCCGACACGCCCGACGAGCTCTGGCTGTGTGAGCATCCGCCCACTTTCACGCAAGGCCTGGCCGGCAAGCCCGAGCATCTGCTGGGCCCGGGCGACATCCCCGTCGTCGCCACCGAGCGCGGCGGCCAGGTGACCTATCACGGCCCCGGCCAGGTGACGGCCTACCCGCTCGTCGATCTGCGGCGCCTCGGCATCTTCGTCAAGGAATACGTCTTCCGCCTGGAGACGGCCATCATCCAGACCCTGGACGGCTATGGCGTGACCGGCCTGCGCGTCGGCGGCGCGCCGGGCATCTATGTGCGCCCCGGCGACCCTGGCGCCCACGCGGCGCTGACCGGTCCCATCCAGGGGTTCAGCGGCCTGGCCAAGATCGCCGCCCTGGGCATCAAGGTCAGCCGCCACTGCACCTATCACGGCCTCGCGCTGAACGTGGCCATGGACCTGGAACCCTTTCTCCGCATCAACCCTTGCGGATACGAAGGCCTGGAAACCACGTCTCTCGATAAAATCGGGGTTTTCACCGACTGGCCGACCGCGGCCGGCCGGCTCGCCGAGCGACTCTCGGCCCAATTGCAGCCTTGACGGCCCGACCATGTCCGACACGACGACCTACGACCCGACGATCAAGCAAAAGGCCGAGGCCAAGACGTCCCGCATCCCGATCAAGATCGTGCCGGCCGAGGTGCTGAAGAAGCCCGACTGGATCCGCGTCAAGGCCGGCTCGCCGACCACCCGCTTCTACGAGATCAAGCAGATCCTGCGCGAGCACAAGCTGCACACCGTCTGCGAGGAAGCCAGCTGCCCGAACATCGGCGAATGCTTCGGCAAGGGCACGGCCACCTTCATGATCATGGGTGACAAGTGCACCCGCCGCTGCCCCTTCTGCGACGTCGGCCACGGCCGGCCCGACCCGCTGGACGTCGATGAGCCGCTGAATCTGGCCAAGACGATTGCGGCGCTCAAGCTGAAGTACGTCGTCATCACCAGCGTCGACCGTGACGACCTCAAGGACGGTGGCGCCGGCCACTTCGCCGAGTGCATCACCAAGGTTCGCGAGCTGAGCCCGACGACGCAGATCGAGGTGCTGGTGCCCGACTTCCGTGGCCGTGCCGACCGCGCGCTCAACATCCTGAAGGCCGCGCCGCCTGACGTGATGAACCACAACCTCGAGACCGCGCCGCGCCTGTACAAGGAAGCGCGCCCGGGCTCGGACTACGAGTTCAGCCTCAACCTGCTGAAGCGCTTCAAGGAAGAAGTGCCGGGCGTGCCGACCAAGAGCGGCATCATGGTCGGCCTGGGCGAGACCGACGACGAGATCCGCCAGGTCATGCGCGACATGCGGGCGCACAACATCGACATGATCACCATCGGTCAGTACCTGGCGCCGTCCGGCCATCACCTGCCGGTGCGCCGCTATGTGACGCCGGACGCCTTCAAGCAATTCGAGAAGGAAGCCTATGAGCTGGGCTTCACGCACGCGGCCGTCGGCGCGATGGTGCGCTCCAGCTACCACGCGGACGAGCAGGCCCACGCGGCATTGAACCCGACCGCAGCCTGATCAGGACCGCTGCGGCCGCGGCTGCGGCGCCATCGGTGGCGGCTCTGGCGCGTCGTTCAGGCGCAGGAACTTGAAGCCGGCGAGCCGCGGCTTGTTCTGCCCGGCTTGGCGCGCATCGCGCTCGGCCATGCGGGCGATGAAACCCTGCAGCGTCTCCTCGCGAACTTGCGGTTCGGCCGAATGCAGCAGATGCCGCGAGCCGTCAGCGCCGGTGACGATGAGGCCGACATGCGAGGCCCAGGCTTCGCCAGCGCGGCTGGAGATGATGTTGACGAAGTCACCGTCCTGCAGCTGGGCCTCGATGGCGGCCACGTCCTGCTTGGCGACGTAGACATCGTCGAAGTTCTGCACCGGGATGTCGCGCTGGATCTTGAACTGCTTCTTCAGAAAGGCCTGGCGGTCGATGCGCTGGTGGTAGGCCTGGGTGGGCGCGCCCAGCGCGGCGGTCACGTCCTGCACCAGCCAGCGATTGGCCAGGTTCCAGTCGGCCTCGGTGTAGTGGTTGCGCGTGGCCACGCCGATGATGCCGTCGCGGTAGCGGATGCGCTGCAGCACCCAGAAGAACTCCGCCCAGGACGCGCTCAGCGCCATTGCGTAGGTGTGCTCGGCAAAGACGACGCAGTCGCTCTTGCTCAGGTCGAACAGCGGCTGGGCGTCATAGGTCTCGTAGGGGAATTCGCCGAGCAGGAAGAGCTCGTAGGGCTGGCCGATGTTCTTGCGCGCCAGGGCCGCGACGCGCTGGCGCAGGCTCGGCTGGTCCAGCTGCTCGAAGGCCAGGAAGCGGCCGACCTCGGCCGGCTGCATCTTGTACAGGGGCTTGTTGAGCAGACTGGCCAGCTCGGTGGCGTCCAGGCCGACCTTGCGGGCCGATTCCAGCTGCGTCGCCGTCGGTTCGATGCGCGCCGGCTCGGGCAGCGGCAGCGGCTGATGGGCACAGGCCGCGAGCAGTAGCGGCAGGGAGAGGGCGACAAGAGTCTTGTGCATTGCGCCAGTGTCTATCCGCCGCCCGTGCTCCGCTCATGAGAGCTTGTGGGGCGGTCATAACGTCAGGGTTGCTCGGCCCGCGCCTGCAGGGCTTCGATCAGCACGCGGGTCTTGCGTGGCGGCTGGCGGGCGGCCGGGTAGAGGGCATGGATGCCGCCCTCGGGCAGGCACCAGCCAGGCAGCAGGGCGACAAGGCGGCCGGCGGCGAGGTCGTCGGCGACGAGATAGTCGGGCAGCACGCACAGGCCGCCGCCGGCGAGGGCCGCGCTGCGAACGGCCGAGGCGGTGTTCATGGCCAGGGCGACCTGGAAGCGCACGGTCTGCTCGGCTTCGCCGGCGGCGCTGAAAGTGAAGCTCAAGGGCTGGGCCAACACGGACAGCGCGACAAAGGGCAGCGTGGCCAGGTCCTCGGGCCGCGCGGGCGCCGGCCGGCCTGCCAGCAGGTCCGGGCTGGCGACGATGCACTTGCCGAAGCGGCCGACGCGCGTGCCACGCAGCTCCGAGTCGGCCAGCTCGCCGATGCGCACGGCTACGTCGATCTGCTCGGCGACCAGATCCAGCGGCCGGTCCACGGCCAGCACTTCGATCTGCAACTCGGCGTGGCGCTGCCGCAGCGCGACGGCGACGGGCGCCAGCACGCGCTCGGCATAGTCCACCGGCGCCGTCACGCGCAGCCGCCCGCGCGGTGCGGCCGTGTCGCCGGCGGCTGCGGCAATGGCCGCTTCGGCGTCGGCCACGATCTGGCGGGTGGATTCGTAGAAGCCTTCGCCGGCTTCGGTCAGGCGCAGGGAGCGCGTCGTGCGCAGCAGCAGGCTGGCGCCGACCTCGCGCTCCAGGCGCTGCATATGGGCGCTGACCATGGTCGTCGCGATGCCCAGGCGCCGCGCTGCCGCGCTCAGCGAGCCGGCTTCGACAACGGCGACGAAGACGGCCAGGCGGTTCAGATTGACGTCGGCGAGAGTGCTGATGGCGGATCTTCCATTGAAAGTGGAAAGTCTTTGCAGGATAGCGCGGCTACCGGCGGGCGTGTCCGGCTCTTACTCTGGAGGCATCGCCAAGGAGAACTCTCGTGACCCCAGCCATCTTCCACCGCAACATCAAGGTCAACGGCCTCAACGTTTTCTACCGCGAGGCCGGCCCGGCCGACGCGCCGACGCTTTTGCTGCTGCACGGCTTCCCGTCGTCGTCGCGCCAATACGTGAAGCTGATGGAGGCCCTGGCCGACCGCTATCACCTCGTAGCACCCGACTACCCGGGCTTCGGCCTCAGCGATGCGCCAGCGGCGACCGAGTTCGCCTACAGCTTCGACAGCCTGACCGACGTGGTCGAAGGCTTCTGCCAGGCCCTGGGCCTGGACCGCTTCGTCGCCTATCTGTTCGACTTCGGCGCCCCCGTCGGCCTGCGCTTGGCCGAACGCCACCCGGAGTGGGTGGCTGGCCTCGTCATCCAGAACGGCAATGCCTACGAGGAAGGGCTGAGCCCCATGGCCCGCGACTTGGTCGCGCTGCGGCCCGGCCGGCCCGGCGCCGAGGAGGCCGTCATGGGCATCCTGACGGCCGAGGTCACCCGCATGCAGTACCTGGGCGGCACGCGCGAGCCCGAGCGCATCGCCCCCGAGGGCTGGCTGCTCGACCAGCACTTCCTGGACCTGCCCGGCCGCAAGGCCATCCAGGTCGACCTGGCCCTGGACTACCACCGCAATGTCGAGCGCTATCCGGCCTGGCAGGCCTGGCTGCGCCAGCACCGGCCGCCGGCGCTTGTCGTCTGGGGGCGCAACGACGCCTTCTTCCCGGCGGCGGGCGCCGAGGCCTATCTGCGCGACCTGCCCGAAGCCGAGCTGCATCTGCTCGACACCGGGCACTTCGCCTTGGAGGAAGAGGTCGACTTCATCGCGGCCCGCATGGCCGCCTTCGTCGACGGGCTCAGGCTTCGGCCAGCAGCTGCTCGATGAGGCCGTGCAGGGCGGCGAAGTCGGGTTCGCCGACAAAGCGCTTGACGATCTCGCCGCGCTTGTTGATGAGGAAGGTCGTCGGCGTCATCTGCACCGAGCCGAAGGCCTGGGCGACGCTGCCGGTGTTGTCGATGGCCACGCCAAAGGGCAGCTTGCGCGTTTCGGCGTATTTGGCGACGAAGGCCGGCGGGTCGTAGCTCATGGCCACGGCGACGGTGTCCAGGCCGCGGGCCTTGAACTTGTCGTGGGTGGCGATGATCTGCGGCATCTCCTTCACGCAGGTCGCGCAGCTGGTGGCCCAGAAGTTGACCAGCATGACCTTGCCGTGCCAGTCCTTCGAACTGGCCTTCTGGCCATTCAGCAGCACATAGTCGACGGCGGGCGCCTGCTCGCGGGCGCAGCCCGTCAACGCGGCGGCGCAAATCAGGGCACAGGCAAGGGCGCGGCGGGACAACATGGAGCGGATTCTAGAGAAGCCGCTAAACCCTCTTGGCCAGCTCGAACATCAGCAGCGAGGGCAGGGCGTCGGGCAGGTGGCGGCGCGAGATGCGGGCCACGCCGTCGCCGGTGGCGGTGGACAGCTGGGTGCGGTGCTCGCCGTCGAACATCTCGACGAAGGCGAAGTCGGGCGCGTCACGCATGACGCCGGCAATGAGCTGCAGCAGGGGTTCGCTCATCTGCGCCGCGTCGAACAGCATGGCGTGGGGCAGGCCTTCGCGGCAGAACTGTTCGGCCTCGGCCACGCTGCCGACCACGTCCACCAGCATGCCCATATGGCGCACGGCGGCTTGCGCCTCGGCGCGCATCTCGCGGTGGGCCGACACGATGAGCAGCTGGCAACCGGCCAGCGGACGCGAATTGCCGCCCATGCGTTCGGCCTCGGCCTCCAGCCGGGCGCTCGTGCTGTCCGGTGGCGGCGCTTCGTCCGGGGCGAGCTGGTTGAATTCCAGCGTCAGCAGCGTGATGCCGGCCTCCTGCTCGCGCAACGGCAGCACGCCCAGGGTGATGGCCGTCTGTTCCAGCAGGCGCCAGGCCAGCGAGTCCAGCCCCGGCGTCGGCGCATGCGGGTCGGCGTCTTCGCCCAGCAGCTCCAGCGAGCGGTGCGCGAAGCGGCAGCTCAGCCGCGCCTTGACCGGCCAGGGCGTCAGGTCCAGGCGCAGGTCGACGGAGGAATGCGTATTGGCCAGGGCCCAGTCCATCAGCGCGTTCAGCAGGCCGAAGAGCAGGGCGCCGTCGGCCCAGATCTCGACCGGCTTGAGCGACTGGCGCACCTGCACGCCGCGGGCCTGGGTCTCGCGGCTACGCTGGGCGAGCACGCTGCGCAGCATCTGCGTGAGGTGCTGGCGCTCGCGGTTCAGGCGCAGGCGGCCCGAGGCCAGGCGGGACAGCTGCTGGCCCAGCATGCCGGCCGTGCGGGCGTCGTCCACACTGCGGCGCAGCAGG
Organism: Roseateles saccharophilus; assembly: GCF_031458095.1. Lineage (GTDB taxonomy): Bacteria > Pseudomonadota > Gammaproteobacteria > Burkholderiales > Burkholderiaceae_C > Pelomonas > Pelomonas saccharophila_A. The sequence continues at coordinate 5,792 of NZ_JAVDXU010000008.1, read as the reverse complement.
CGCAGGCCGCGGCGGTCGATCTGGCCGGTGGTGGCGAGGTTCTGAATCTGCTCCAGCGCCGCACTCAGCGGCCCGGCGATCTCGGCGCCCAGCTGCTGGACGATGTCCGCCCACTGGACCGGCGTCGGCTCAGGCGTGACATCGTTGGCGGCATTGATTGGCGCTGAAGAGGGCGGTGTGGACATGACCCGGTGGCTGCGGACCCGAGGCGGATGGTTCTAGGTGGTCGGCCCACCTCGGTGCGTGAGCGCATGCTGCGGACAGGACGGTGCCACCTCCATCCCGCAGCCAGGGGGAAACCCTTGGGTTGGGGGTGGGTTAGCCCTCACGCAATGACACCGTTGTTACGCCAGCCTGTGATTTCTTCCGCAGAACAGCCCGCTTCACGCAGCAACTCGTCGCTGTGCTGGCCCAACAGCGGCGGTGCGTGGCGGTAGGTCACGGGCGTGGCCGACAGCTTCATGGGACTGGCGATGAGGCGCAGGTCGGGGGTCAAGGGGTGGGGCATGGGAACCACGGCACCGCGAGCCTGCGCCTGCGGGTCGGCCAGCGCCTCACCAATAGAGTTGATCGAGCCGCAGGGCACCTTGGCGGCCTCCAGGGCGGCCAGCCAGTCGTTGCGGGGGCGTTGGCGGATGGCTTCTTCCAGCTGCGGCACGAGGACGGCGCGGTTGCGCACACGCTCCGAGTTGGTGGCGAAGCGCGGGTCGGTGGCCCAGTCGGGCCGGCCGGCGATGTCGCAGAACTTGGCGAACTGGCGGTCGTTGCCGACAGCCAGGATCAGATGGCCGTCGCTGGCTTCGAAGACCTGGTAGGGCACGATGTTCTGGTGGGCATTACCCATGCGACCGGGCGCCTTGCCGCTGCAAAGGTAGTTGCTGCCCAGGTTGGCCAGCATGGCGAGCTGGGTGTCCAGCAGGGCCATGTCGATGAGCTGGCCCTGGCCGGTGGCGTCGCGGTGGCGCAGGGCGGCCAGGATGGCGACGGTGGCATACATGCCGGTGAAGAGATCGGACACGGCCACGCCCACCTTCTGCGGCCCGCCGCCGGGCAGGTCATCGCGCTCGCCGGTCACGCTCATCAGCCCGCCCATGCCTTGCACGGCGTAGTCGTAGCCGGCGCGTTCGGCATAAGGCCCGGTCTGGCCGAAGCCGGTGATGGAGCAGATGACGAGGCCGGGGTGTTCGGCCAGCAGGCTCTGGGCGTCCAGGCCGTATCGGGCCAGGTCGCCGACCTTGAAGTTTTCGACGAGCACGTCCACCTGGCCGGCCAGCTTGCGCACGATGGCCTGGCCCTCGGGCTTGGACAGGTCCACGGCCAGGGAGCGCTTGTTGCGGTTGGCGCCGAGGAAATAGGCTGCCTCGGTGGTGTCGTGGCCGTCGGCGTCCTTCAGATAGGGCGGGCCCCAGGCGCGGGTGTCGTCACCGCTGCCGGGGCGCTCGATCTTGATGACGTCGGCGCCGAGGTCGGCCAGGGTCTGGGTGCACCAGGGGCCGGCCAGCACGCGGGACAGGTCCAGCACGCGCACGCCGGAAAGGGCCTGGGGGACTTGAGAAGAGGGCATTTCTTGCATTGCGGAATTGTCCTCGCGCCGCTGCCGATAATTCGGCCATGCCCTGCCGTACCACCGCCGGATTTGCCCTAATGCTGCTGCTGGTAGCTTGCCAGCCGGCCTTGAACTGGCGCGAGGCCCGGCCGGCCGGGTCGGGCGCCGTCGCCCTGTTTCCCTGCAAGCCCGAGATCGACCAGCGCCAAGACAAGGGCCTGGCCCAGTGCGAGGCGGCGGGCAAGCGCTTTGCGCTGTCCTGGGCCGACCTGCCCGACCCCACCCAGCTCAGCGCGGCCCTGAAGGCCATGCCCCAATCCCTCGCGACCAAGTTGGGCCAGCCCCTGCCGCCGGCCCAGGCGCTGCAAGTGCCGGGCATGACACCGCTGCCAGAGGCGGCCGAATACCGGCTGGCTGCTACCGCCGGTGTGGCGCGAGTGGCCGTCTTCGCCCACGGTGGGCGCGTCTATCAGGCGGTGATGACGGCGGACGCAGACGATGTTGCCGCATGGGAGAGCTTTCGCGCCGGACTGGCCATCGAGGCCGCCCGCTAACATGCCGTCATGCCCAATCTGCTCGTGATTGCCCACGCGCCGCTGGCCTCCGCGCTGCGGCAGGTGGCCGAGCACACCTTTCCCGACTGCGCGCCGACGCTGGCGGTGCTGGATGTCGACACCGCTATGTATGCGGAGGACGTCGAAACCGCCGCCCGCGCCTTGATGGCCAAGGCCGATCAGCCCGAATGGCTGGTGCTAACCGACGTCTTCGGCGCCACGCCCAGCAATGGCGCCCAGCGTCTGGCGGGCGAGCAGGTCCAGGTGCTCAGCGGTGTCAGCGTGCCCATGCTGTGGCGCACCCTCTGCTATGCCAGCCAGAAACCTTTGACCGAGTTGGCCAGGCGCGCCATGCAGGGCGCCATCACCGGCATCGTCGCCACGCCTCCCTTGCCCCCCGACGAATGATCAAGTCCACCCTCACCATCAGCAACAAGCTGGGTCTTCACGCGCGCGCCTCCGCCAAGCTGACCAAGCTGGCCGGCAGCTTCAAGTGCGAGGTCTATATGAGCCGCAACGGCCGGCGCGTGAACGCCAAGAGCATCATGGGCGTCATGATGCTGGCCGCGGGCATCGGCGCAACCGTCGAGCTGGAGACCGATGGCGAGGACGAGCAGGCCGCCCAGGACCAGATCACCGCCCTCGTCAACGACAAGTTCGGCGAAGGTCAGTGAGCTGATCAGGCACCGGCCAGGCGGCGAAAGCGCGCCGGCAGGTCGGCCGTGCGCAGCAGCAGCGGCAGGTCGGCGGTGTTGAAGTCGGGATCCCAGGCGGGCTCGCCCATCAGCTTGGCACCGCAGCGCAGATAGCCGCGGATCAGGGCTGGCGGCTCCACCACCAGGTCCTGGCGCAGATGCTCGATGGGCAGCGGCAGGCGTGGGCGCACCCGGCAGTCGATGGGCGCGAGGTGCTCGGCGGCGATCTGCTTCCACAGGCTGGCCGCGAAATGGCCGCCGTCGCGCATGCTGACGCTGGCGCAGCCGATGACGGTGTCCAGGCCATTGCGGGCCATGAATTCGGCCAGCGCGCCCCACAGCGCAATGATGGCGCCACCGCTGCGGTGGTCGGCGTGCACGCAGGAGCGGCCGATCTCGGCGACGCGGGAGCGCAGATTGCGCAATCGGGTGAGATCGAACTCGGTGTCGCTGTACAGGCCGCCGGCGCGCTTGGCGGCAGAAGGCGTCAGCACGCGGTAGGTGCCGACGACGGGGCCGGGCTCACCGTCTTCGCCGCCGGCGCGCACGAGCACATGCTCGCAATAGGCGTCGAAGAGGTCGATGTCCAGTCCGGCCGGAGCATCCTTGGGTGTGGGCGGGCGGGCGCCCATCTCGACGGCGAAGACCTGGTAGCGCAGCGCCTGGGCTTCGCGCACCTCGGCCTCGCTGCACGCCCAGCTGACGCTGAGGCGGGTGGAGGAAGTGGAGCGCTCAGAGCGCTGCGTGGGGGCATGCGGCAGCGCATGCGACAGGATCAGACTGCGGTTCATGGCCCGCCATGCTGGGCCGGCGTTTTGACGCTGAGGTGAAGCCCTTATGAAAAAACCATGACGCGAAGGCCTTGCGGCTCAGGCTACATTGGGGATTGATCTGCGGAGGGTGCTGATGAGTTTCCAGGTGTTCGGCATTGCGGTCTCACGCGGCGTCGCTATCGGGCGGGCCGTGCTGGTCGCTTCCAGCCGCGTCGACGTGGCCCACTACTTTGTGGCGCCCAGCGAGGTCCAGCCGGAAATCGAGCGCCTGTTGCGGGCGCGCGATGCTGTCGTGCAAGAGCTGGAGACACTGAAGGCCGAACTTCCCGACGACGCGCCGCACGAGTTGGCCGCCTTGCTGGACGTCCACCTGATGCTGCTGCACGACGAGGCCCTGACCGGCAGCGCCAGCCAGTGGATCATCGACCGCCACTACAACGCCGAATGGGCGCTGTCCGCCCAGCTCGAAGTGCTGGCCCGCCAGTTCGACGAGATGGAGGACGACTATCTGCGCGAACGCAAGGCCGACCTGGAACAGGTCGTCGAACGCGTGCTGCGCGCGCTGGCCGAGGAGCAGGGGGACACGCCCACGCCCGTTACGCCGCGCGACTTCGGCGGCGAGGACCCCCTGCTGCTGGTGGCCGCCGACATCGCGCCGGCCGACATGATCCAGTTCAAGCGCAGCGTCTTCCGCGGCTTCATCACCGACATCGGCGGCAAGACCTCGCACACCGCCATCGTCGCCCGCAGCATGGACATTCCGGCGGTGGTAGGGACGCGGGAGGCCTCGCGCCTCATCATGCAGGACGACTGGGTCATCATCGACGGCGATGCCGGCACCGTCATCGTCAACCCGTCACCCATCGTGCTGGAGGAATACCGCTTCCGGCAGCGCCAGAGCGAGCTGGAGCGCGCGCGCCTGGCCCGGCTGCGCCACACGCCGGCCGTCACGCTTGACGGCGAGCACATCGAGTTGCACGCCAACATCGAGATGCCGGCCGATGCGGAAGCCGCCGTCGAGTCGGGAGCCACGGGCGTGGGCCTGTTCCGCAGTGAATTCCTCTTCATGAACCGAGATGGCGAGCTGCCGAGCGAAGAGGAGCAGTTCGTCGCCTACAAGGCGGCGGTCGAGGCGATGAAGGGCATGCCGGTCACCATCCGCACGGTGGACGTTGGTGCCGACAAGCCGCTGGACCGGCTGACCGTGAACGAGCTGCGCCACGAGCATGTGCTCAATCCCGCCATGGGCCTGCGCGCCATCCGCTGGAGCCTGGCCGAGCCCAGCATGTTCCGCCAGCAGTTGCGCGCCATCTATAGAGCGAGCGCCTATGGCAAGGTCAGGCTGCTGATTCCGATGGTGGCCCATCTCAGCGAGGTGAGGGCAATTGTTGAGACCGTCAAGAAGGTTCAACAGCAGCTGACCGACGCCGGCCATGCCTACACGCGGGTGGAACTGGGCGTCATGATCGAAATTCCGGCAGCGGCCGTCATGCTGCCGCTGTTGCTGCGGCATGTGGATTTCGTCTCCATCGGCACCAATGACCTGATCCAGTACACCCTGGCCATCGACCGTGCTGACGAGGCCGTCGCCCATCTGTACGACCCCTGGCATCCAGCGGTGCTGCAGTTGATCAGTCAGTCCATCGCCCAGGCGCGTGCGGCGGGCAAGGGGGTCAGCGTCTGCGGCGAGATGGCGGGGGATCCCGTCTTCACAGAGTTGTTGCTGGCCATGGGTCTGCGCAGCTTCTCCATGCATCCCTCGCAGATTCCTGCCGTCAAGCAGCGCGTCCTGCGTGCGGATGCGCAGCGGCTGGCTGCGGCACTACCTTCCATCTTGGACAGCGACGACCCACAGGCGGCGGCTGAAAAGGAATTGGTTGGAGCCCGAGGCGCAGTGGCTGTTCATTGATCAGCGCAGATGCGCGTCTCGTGGCGGCAGCGAGCCCAGGACGGGCGTAGATAGAAATAGCTCTCGGAGCGGCAGCAGTCGGATATGAAATCGAGGGGCTGTGCCGGGTCTGGTCCAACCGGATCCTCATATGCAAGGCGGCGCGGCGTTGTGTGGCTCCTTGCGCGGTGAGGGGCGAAGCGCCAATGACATCAAATCGTCATCAGGCTTGCGAAACCAAAAAAACCTGTGCTACAGTCGTGGGCTTCGCTGATCACAACGCAGCGCTTGTCGGGAACGGCAGTTAGCGGTGAGGTGATTGGAGAAGTCGGGTTC
>NZ_JAVDXU010000007.1:0-119571 GCF_031458095.1 Roseateles saccharophilus | reverse complement strand
TCGCTCCGATCGCCATGGAAACGGGTCTGCGCTTCGCCATCCGTGAAGGTGGCCGTACCGTCGGTTCGGGCGTCGTCGCCACGATCCTCGAGTAATCACTGCGTGACGTGTGCCGGGCGGCTCCCGCCCGGTGCTCACCACCTGCTCTTTAAGGAACCGTCATGCAAAAGCAAAAGATCCGCATCCGCCTGAAGGCGTTTGATTACAAGCTGATCGACCAATCGGCCCTCGAAATCGTCGAGACCGCCAAGCGCACCGGCGCCATCGTCAAGGGCCCCGTGCCCCTACCGACGCGCATGGAGCGTTTCGACATCCTGCGTTCGCCCCACGTCAACAAGACGAGCCGCGACCAGTTCGAGATCCGCACCCATCAGCGCCTGATGGATATCGTCGACCCGACCGACAAGACGGTCGACGCGCTGATGAAGCTCGACCTGCCCGCCGGCGTCGACGTCGAAATCAAGCTGCAGTAATTCCCAGGCATTCCCAAGTCTCTGGCTTGCGATCCCAAGGCCCCGGCCCTGTCTCGACAGGCCGGGGCCTTGTCTTTTGTGCGTTGAGGCGGGCTAACGCTTGCATCAGGGCTATCCCGCAGGCTATACTCGCCAGCTTTTCCGGGTTGGCTCCTGCCTGCTCGGTTATTCGCGCGGTGTTTCGCAAGAAGTTCTCTTCTTGAAAGGCGCCGCACAGGTCAGCCCGGCCAATCGATGTCGGGTGTTCGCAATAGCTTCCAAAGCGAGAGCCGAGGGGGCTGGAGAAAAACATGAGTCTGAGCAACCGTCTCGGTTTGCTGGGCCGCAAGGTGGGCATGATGCGCATCTTCACGGACGATGGCGATGCCATTCCCGTGACGGTGCTGGACGTGTCCAACAACCGCGTGACCCAGGTCAAGACCCAAGAGACCGACGGCTACAGCGCCATCCAGGTGGCGTTCGGTACGCGCAAAGCTTCGCGCGTCACCAAGCCCGAAGCCGGCCACCTCGCCAAGGCGGGTGTCGAAGCCGGTGAAATCCTCAAGGAATTCCGCGTCGAAGCCGACGTCGCTGCCCAGTACAAGGCTGGCGCGACCGTTCCGGTGACGTTGTTCGCCGCCGGCCAGCTGGTCGACGTGCAGGGCACGTCCATCGGCAAGGGCTTCGCAGGCACCATCAAGCGCCACAACTTCAGCTCGCAGCGCGCGTCGCACGGCAACAGCCGTTCGCACAACGTGCCGGGCTCGATCTCGATGGCGCAGGACCCGGGCCGTGTGTTCCCGGGCAAGAAGATGACCGGCCACATGGGCGACGAAACCGTCACCACCCAGAACCTGGACATCGTGCGCGTTGACGAAGCTCGTCAACTGCTGCTGGTCCGCGGTGCGGTCCCGGGTTCCAAGAACGGCCACATCGTCGTTCGCCCGGCCGTCAAGGTCAAAGTCAAGAAGGGAGCCAACTGATGCAGCTCGAGCTCCTGAACGAGCAGGGTCAGGCCACCGCCAAGGTGGACGCGCCTGACACCATCTTCGCTCGCGACTACAACGAAGCCCTGGTGCACCAGGTGGTCGTGGCCTTCCAGGCCAACGCCCGCCAAGGCACCCGCGCCCAGAAGGACCGTGAACAGGTCCATCACTCGACCAAGAAGCCTTTCCGCCAGAAGGGCACCGGCCGCGCTCGCGCCGGTATGACCTCGTCGCCGCTGTGGCGCGGGGGCGGTCGCATCTTCCCGAACATGCCTGACGAGAACTTCTCGCACAAGCTGAACAAGAAGATGTACCGCGCCGGCATGGCTGCGATCCTGTCGCAGCTGGCCCGCGAAGGCCGCCTGGCCGTGGTGGACTCGATCTCGGTCGAAGCCCCCAAGACCAAGCTGCTGGCCGCCAAGTTCAAGGCCATGGGCCTGGACTCGGTGCTGGTCATCTCCGACGTCGTGGATGACAACCTGCTGCTGGCTTCGCGCAACCTGGCCAATGTGCTGGTCGTCGAGCCGCGCTACGCCGACCCGCTGTCCCTCGTCTTCTACAAGAAGGTGCTGGTGACCAAGGCTGCGGTCGAGCAACTCAAGGAGATGCTGGCATGAGCGCCCCCAAGTATTCCGAAGGCCGTCTGGCCTCCGTGCTGCTCGCGCCCATCGTGTCCGAGAAGGCCACGCAAGTTGCCGAGAAGCACAACCAGGTCCTGTTCAAGGTCCTGCGCGACGCTACCAAGCCGGAGATCAAGGCCGCTGTTGAACTGATGTTCAAGGTCGAGGTCGAGTCGGTCAACGTCGTCCAGGTCAAGGGCAAGACGAAGCGCTTTGGTGGCCGTGCCGGCCGCCGTGACCATGTCAAGAAGGCCTATGTGGCCCTCAAGGCCGGTCAAGAGCTCAATTTCTCCGGGGAGGCCGCGTAAATGGCCATCGTCAAAATCAAGCCTACTTCGCCCGGTCGCCGTGGCGTCGTCAAGGTGGTGCACAAGCACCTGCACAAGGGCGCGCCCCATGCAGCCCTGCTCGAGCCCCAAATCCAGAACTCGGGCCGTAACAACAACGGTCACATCACGATTCGCCACAAGGGCGGTGGTCACAAGCACCACTACCGCGTAGTCGACTTCAAGCGCAACAAGGACGGCATTCCGGCCAAGGTCGAGACCATCGAGTACGACCCGAACCGCACCGCCCACATCGCGCTGGTGGTGTACGCCGACGGCGAGCGCCGCTACGTGATCGCCCCGCGCGGTCTGGAAGTGGGTTCCACCATCCTGAGCGGCTCGGAAGCGCCGATCAAGGCTGGCAACACGCTGCCGATCCGCAACATCCCGGTGGGTTCGACCATCCACTGCATCGAGCTGCAGCCTGGCAAGGGTGCCCAGATGATCCGTTCGGCCGGCACCTCTGCCGTCCTGATGGCTCGCGAAGGCGTCTACGCCCAGATCCGTCTGCGCTCCGGCGAAGTCCGCCGCGTGCACATCGACTGCCGCGCCACCATCGGTGAAGTGAGCAACGAAGAGCACAGCCTGCGTCAATACGGCAAGGCTGGCGCGATCCGCTGGAAGGGCATCCGCCCGACCGTTCGTGGCGTCGCCATGAACCCGGTGGATCACCCGCACGGTGGTGGCGAAGGCCGCACTGGCGAGGGCCAGGTCCCTGTGTCGCCGTGGAACACCCTGACGAAGGGCTACCGCACTCGCAACAACAAGCGCACGCAGACGTTCATCGTCTCGCGTCGCAAGAAGTAAGGGCTAGGCCATGACTCGTTCGCTGAAGAAGGGCCCCTTCGTTGACCACCATCTGATGGCCAAGGTCGACAAGGCTGTTGCCATCAAAGACAAGAAGCCCATCAAGACCTGGTCGCGCCGCTCGACGATTCTGCCCGAGTTCATCGGTCTGACGATCGCCGTGCACAACGGCAAGCAGCACGTGCCGGTCTATGTGTCTGACCAGATGGTCGGTCACAAGCTGGGTGAATTCGCACTGACCCGCACCTTCAAGGGCCACCCGGCCGACAAGAAGGCCGGGAAGAAGTAAGGATGCCAACGATGGAAACCAAAGCAATCGTTCGCGGCGTTCGCCTCTCGTGTGACAAGGGCCGCCTCGTGGCTGACCTGATCCGCGGCAAGAAGGTGGACCACGCCCTCAACATCCTGGAATTCACCCAGAAGAAGGCGGCCGTCATCATCAAGAAGGCGCTGGAAAGCGCCATCGCCAACGCCGAGCACAACGACGGCGCTGACATTGATGAACTCAAGGTCACCTCGATCTACGTCGAGCAAGGTGCCACGCTGAAGCGCTTCTCGGCTCGCGCCAAGGGCCGCGGCAATCGCATCAGCAAGCCCACCTGCCACATCTTCGTGGCTGTCGGCAACTAAGGCGCAAGAAGACTATGGGACAAAAAATCCATCCGGTTGGCTTCCGCCTTCCTGTCACCCGTAACTGGGCTTCGCGCTGGTACGCGAACAACCAGAACTTCGCCACGATGCTGGCTGAAGATCTGCAGGTTCGCGACTACCTGAAGGCCAAGCTCAAGAATGCCGCCGTTTCGCGCATCCTGATCGAGCGCCCCGCCAAGAACGCCCGCATCACGATCTTCTCGGCTCGTCCGGGCGTCGTGATCGGCAAGAAGGGTGAGGACATCGAAGCGCTGAAGGCTGAGCTGACCAAGCGTCTGGGCGTGCCCGTCGCCGTCAACATCGAAGAAGTGCGCAAGCCTGAAGTCGATGCCCAGCTGATCGCCGACTCGATCACCCAGCAGCTCGAAAAGCGCATCATGTTCCGCCGCGCCATGAAGCGCGCGATGCAGAACGCCATGCGTCTGGGTGCCCAGGGCATCAAGATCATGAGCGCTGGTCGTCTGAACGGCATCGAAATCGCTCGTACGGAGTGGTATCGCGAAGGTCGTGTGCCCCTGCACACCCTGAAGGCCGACATCGACTACGGCTTCTCCGAAGCCAAGACCACCTATGGCGTCATCGGCGTCAAGGTCTGGGTCTACCGCGGTGACCGTCTTGCCAATGGCGAGGCTCCGGTCATCAACACCCCCGCAGGCGCCGAAGACGATCGTCGCCCGCGCCGTAACGCCCGTCCGGGCGCTCCCGGTGGCCGTGGCCGCCCGGGTGGCGACCGTGGCCCGCGTGACGGAGCAGATCAGCCCGCTGCCGCCGCCCCCACGGGTGACGCAGCCAAGCCCGCCGGCAAGCGCGTGGTCCGCAAGGTCCCTGCCGCCGGTGAGGCCAAAGGAGAATAAGCATGCTGCAACCCGCTCGTCGTAAATACCGCAAGGAGCAGAAGGGCCGCAACACTGGTGTTGCGACCCGAGGCGCTGCGGTGTCTTTCGGTGATTTCGGCCTCAAGGCCACCGAGCGCGGCCGTCTGACGGCCCGCCAGATCGAAGCGGCTCGCCGCGCGATCTCGCGCCACATCAAGCGTGGCGGCCGGATCTTCATCCGCGTGTTCCCGGACAAGCCCATCTCGCAAAAGCCCGCCGAAGTCCGGATGGGTAACGGCAAGGGCAACCCCGAGTACTACGTCGCCGAGATCCAGCCGGGCAAGGTCATCTACGAGGTCAACGGCGTTCCCGAGCAACTCGCTCGTGAAGCCTTCACGCTGGCCGCTGCCAAGCTGCCGCTGAAGTGCACCTTCGTGGCCCGCCAGGTCGGTACCTGAGGAAGGACACCATGAAAGCATCTGAACTCCGCGCCAAGGATGTCGCTGCCCTCGAGAAGGAAGTGACCGACCTGCTGAAGGCCCACTTCGGCCTGCGCATGCAAAAGGCCACCCAGCAGCTGACCAACCACAGCCAGCTGGGCAAGACCCGCCGCGACATCGCGCGTGCCAAGACCGTCCTGGCACAAAAGAAGAAGGAGGCCACGAAATGACTGAGGCCCAAGTCCAAGCCAAGAACACGCGCACCCTGGTGGGCCGCGTGGTCAGCGACAAGCGCGCCAAGACGGTCACCGTCCTGGTCGAGCGTCGCGCCAAGCACGAGCTCTACGGCAAGATCGTGGCCCGTTCCCGCAAGTACCACGCCCATGACGAAAAGGGCGAGTACAAGATGGGCGACGTGGTCGAGATCGCCGAAGGTCGTCCGATCTCCAAGACCAAGAGCTGGGTCGTGACCCGTCTGGTCCAGAAGGCCGAGATCGTCTAAGAAGACACCGGTCGCATGACCGCTGCACAACCGGCACGCTGGGCAACTGGCGCGCCGGTTTTTTGTTTGAAGAACACTCAATCAGGAGCGACACCATGATCAAGGTTGGCGACAAGCTGCCCGCGGGCAGCCTGCAGGAATTCATCGAAGTGGAAGGCGAGGGCTGCACCCTGGGCCCCAACAGCTTCGACATCGAGAAGGCCACGGCCGGCAAGACCATCGCCATCTTTGCGCTGCCCGGTGCGTTCACGCCGACCTGCTCGGCCAAGCATGTGCCTGGCTATGTGGAGTCTGCTGAAGCGCTCAAGGCCGCCGGTGTCGACGAGATCTGGTGCGTGTCCGTCAACGACGCCTTTGTCATGGGCGCCTGGGGCCGTGACCAGAAGACGGCCGGCAAGGTGCGCATGATGGCCGACGGCAGCGCCGCCTTCGCCAACGCCACTGGCCTGACGCTGGACCTGACCGCCAAGGGTATGGGTGTGCGTTCGCAGCGCTACTCCATGCTGGTCAAGGACGGCGTCGTCAAGACGCTGAACGTCGAGGGCCCCGGCAAGTTCGAGGTCAGCGACGCGGCCACGATGCTGGCGCAAGCCAAGGCTGCCTGAACCAACAGGCGCCGCTGCGGGTCTGCAACTGCCGGCCCTGCAAAAACTTCTGCGACAGGCATTGACGCCCCAAGGGTTCTCACTGCATAATGCGCAGCTTCGCCGAACGCCAGTGCACTTGCTACGCAAGCGCCCATGCTGGCTTCGGATCCGCCCTCAACCGTTGGGCAGCAAAGGCGCAATGCCTGAGCTGTTTGACTTACGGGCCCAAGACTGACCGACGCGCAGCTCGCTGCAACTCGGGGCAAGTTGGGGACAGACATGATCCAAATGCAATCGCGGCTTGATGTCGCGGACAACACTGGCGCCAAGTCCGTTCAGTGCATCAAGGTGCTGGGCGGCTCCAAGCGTCGCTACGCCCACATCGGCGACATCATCAAGGTCAGCATCAAAGAAGCTGCCCCGCGTGGTCGCGTGAAGAAGGGCGAGGTCTACAGCGCCGTGGTCGTGCGTACGGCCAAGGGCGTGCGCCGCCAGGACGGCTCGCTCGTCAAGTTCGACGGCAATGCCGCCGTGCTGCTCAATGCCAAGCTGGAGCCCATCGGCACCCGCATCTTCGGCCCGGTCACGCGTGAACTGCGTACCGAGCGCTTCATGAAGATCGTGTCGCTGGCGCCCGAGGTGCTTTGAGCCCCCACTGTCTGAGGTAAGCCATGAACAAGATTCGTACCGGCGACCAGGTCATTGTGCTGACCGGCCGCGACAAGGGTAAGCGCGGCACCGTGTCCGCCCGCACTGACGAAGACCATGTGGTCGTTGACGGCATCAATGTCGTCAAGAAGCACGTCAAGCCCAACCCCATGAAGGGCACCACCGGCGGCGTCGTCGACAAGACCATGCCCATCCATCAATCCAACGTGGCGATCTTCAACGCCGCTTCCGGCAAGGCCGATCGCGTGGGCGTCAAGCTCGTCGACGGCAAGCGGGTGCGCGTGTTCAAGTCGACCGGCGAAGAGATCAAGGCTTAAGAGGTCGTCATGGCTCGTCTGCAAACGCATTACCGCGAAAAAATCGTGCCCGGCCTGGTCGAGAAGTTCGGCTACAAGTCGGTCATGGAGGTGCCCCGCATCACCAAGATCACGCTCAACATGGGCGTGAGCGAGGCCGTCGCCGACAAGAAGGTCATGGACCACGCCGTGGGCGACCTGACCAAGATCGCTGGCCAGAAGCCCGTGGTTACCAAGTCCAAGAAGGCCATCGCAGGCTTCAAGATCCGTGACGGCGTGCCCATCGGCGCGATGGTCACCCTGCGTGGCGTCCAGATGTATGAATTCCTGGACCGCTTCGTGACGATCGCGCTGCCGCGCGTTCGTGACTTCCGTGGTATCTCCGGTCGCTCCTTCGACGGCCGTGGCAACTACAACATCGGCGTCAAAGAGCAAATCATCTTCCCCGAGATCGAGTACGACAAGGTGGATGCTCTGCGTGGTCTGAACATCAGCATCACGACGACTGCCAAGACGGACGACGAAGCCAAGGCTCTGCTGGCTGCGTTCAAGTTTCCGTTCAAGAACTGAGGTGAATCGTGGCAAAACTCTCGATCAAACAACGTGAGCTGAAGCGCGAGGCGCTGGTCGCCAAGTTCGCCAAGAAGTACGCGGAACTGAAGGCCATCATCGACGACAGCAAGAAGTCCGAGGAAGAGCGCTACGCCGCCCGCCTCGAGCTGCAAAAGCTGCCCCGCAATGCCTACCCCACTCGCCTGCGCAACCGCTGCGAGCTGACCGGTCGTCCGCGCGGCACCTTCCGCAAGTTCGGCCTGGCCCGTAACAAGATTCGTGAACTGGCCTTCAAGGGCGACATCCCCGGTGTCGTCAAGGCCAGCTGGTAATCGGCCGATAGGAGTATTCGCAAATGAGCATGAGTGATCCCATCGCCGATATGCTGACCCGCATCCGCAACGCGCAGATCGTCGAAAAGACGAGCGTTGCAATGCCGTCGTCCAAGCTGAAGGTGGCGATTGCCAAGGTCCTGAAGGACGAAGGCTATATCGACGACTTCGCCGTGCGTGGCGAAGCCGCCCGTCCGGAGCTGGAAATCTCGCTGAAGTACTACGCTGGCCGTCCGGTCATCGAGCGCATCGAGCGTGTCAGCCGCCCCGGCCTGCGCATCTACAAGGGCCGCCACGACATTCCTCAGGTCATGAATGGCCTGGGCGTGGCGATTGTGACGACCCCGCAAGGCGTCATGACGGACCGCAAGGCCCGCGCTGCCGGTATCGGTGGCGAGGTCCTCTGCTACGTCGCCTAAGCGAAGGAGTAGGAACAATGTCCCGCGTTGGAAAAATGCCGGTCAACGTCCCGCAAGGCGTGGATGTGACCGTCGCTGCTGAGTCGATCAGCGTCAAGGGCTCGCTCGGCACGCTGGTGCGTCCGGCGAACAAGCTCGTCACCGTCAAGAACGAAGCCGGCAAGCTGAGCTTCGTGCCTACCAACGACTCGGCCGAAGCCGATGCGATGAGCGGCACGATGCGCGCCCTGGTGGCCAATATGGTCAACGGCGTCAGCAAGGGCTTCGAGAAGAAGCTGAACCTGGTCGGCGTGGGTTTTCGCGCCCAGGCACAGGGCCAGAAGCTCAACCTGCAGATCGGTTTCTCTCACCCCGTGGTGAAGGACATGCCGGCCGGCATCAAGGTCGAGTGCCCCACCCAGACGGAAATCGTCATCAAGGGTGCTGACCGCCAGGTCGTCGGCCAGATCGCCGCTGAGGTGCGTGCCTTCCGTCCTCCCGAGCCCTACAAGGGCAAGGGCATCCGTTATTCGGATGAGAAGGTCACCATCAAAGAGACCAAGAAGAAGTAAGGAGCAGCGCCATGATGACCAAGAAAGAACAACGCCTGCGTCGTTCGCGCCAGACCCGCGCTCGCATTGCGATCCAGCGCGTGGCCCGTCTGACGGTGTTCCGCTCCAATCTGCACATCTACGCCCAAGTCGTCTCGGAAGATGGCGGCAAGGTGTTGGCTGCAGCCTCCACGGCCGAGAAGTCGGTCCGCGAACAGCTCAACAGCAACGGCGGCAACGTCGCTGCCGCCACGCTGGTCGGCAAGCTGATCGCCGAGAAGGCCAAGGCTGCTGGCGTCGAGAAGGTCGCTTTCGACCGCTCGGGTTTCGCCTATCACGGTCGTGTCAAGGCCCTGGCCGAAGCAGCCCGCGAAGCCGGCCTGCAGTTCTGACGCATCAAGGAATAAGAAATGGCAAAGTTTCAACCCCGCGGCGCTCAGGCTGAAGGCAACGACGACGGCCTGAAGGAAAAGATGATCGCGGTCAACCGCGTGACCAAGGTTGTGAAGGGTGGCCGTACGCTGTCCTTCGCCGCTCTGACTGTTGTTGGTGATGGCGATGGCCGCATCGGCATGGGCAAGGGCAAGGCCAAGGAAGTGCCGGTCGCCGTGCAGAAGGCCATGGAATCGGCCCGCCGCAACATGGTCAAGGTCAGCCTGAAGAACGGCACCATCCACCACAACGTGGTCGGCGAGCACGGTGCAGCTCACGTCATCATGGCTCCGGCTCCTGCCGGTACCGGCGTCATCGCCGGCGGCCCGATGCGTGCTGTCTTCGAAGTGATGGGCGTGACCGACATCGTGACCAAGAGCCACGGTTCGACGAACCCCTACAACATGGTCCGCGCCACGCTGGACGCTCTGAAGCGTTCGACCACGCCGGCCTCTGTCGCTGCCAAGCGCGGCAAGACGGTTGAAGAAATCTTCAACTGATCGCGGAGCACAACATGTCTGACAAGAAAACCGTGACGGTCAAGCTGGTGCGTAGCCCCATCGGCTGCCGCGCCTCGCACCGTGCCACCGTGGTCGGCCTGGGTCTGCGCAAGCTGAACAGCCAGAGCACGCTGGAAGACACGCCCGCCGTGCGCGGCATGATCAACAAGATCGCCTACCTGGTTCAGGTGCTGTGATGGAACTCAACACGATCAAGCCCGCAGAGGGCGCCAAGCATGCCAAGCGCCGTGTCGGCCGTGGCATCGGCTCCGGCCTGGGCAAGACCGCAGGTCGCGGCCACAAGGGCCAGAAGTCCCGCGCCGGTGGCTACCACAAGGTCGGCTTCGAAGGCGGCCAGATGCCCCTGCAGCGTCGCCTGCCCAAGCGTGGCTTCAAGTCGCTGACGCTGAAGTACAACGCCGAGATCACGCTGTCGGACCTGCAAGGTCTGGCTGGCGAAGAGATCGACGTGTCGACGCTGAAGGCTGTCGGCCTGGTGCCCCAGCTGGCCAAGTCGGTCAAGCTGATCCTGTCCGGCTCCATCGAGCGCAAGGTCACGCTGAAGGGCGTGAACGCCACGAAGGGCGCCAAGGCGGCCATCGAGGCGGCTGGCGGCTCGGTCGCTTAAATCTCAGCGCACAAGGAACTGACTCAGCGTGGCTACCAACGCGAATCAGCTGGCCAAGAGCGG
Source organism: Roseateles saccharophilus (assembly GCF_031458095.1). GTDB lineage: Bacteria > Pseudomonadota > Gammaproteobacteria > Burkholderiales > Burkholderiaceae_C > Pelomonas > Pelomonas saccharophila_A. The sequence goes on along the minus strand of NZ_JAVDXU010000007.1, from coordinate 108,964 downwards.
CAAGTTCGGTGACCTGCGTCGCCGGCTTGTGTTCCTGCTGCTGGCTCTGGTCGTCTACCGCATCGGGGCGCATATCCCCGTGCCCGGTATCGACCCGAACCAGCTGGCCCAATTCTTCAAGGGTCAGGCCGGTGGCATCCTGAGCCTGTTCAACATGTTCTCGGGCGGCGCGCTGTCGCGCTTCACCGTGTTCGCGTTGGGCATCACGCCTTATATCTCGGCGTCCATCGTTCTGCAGCTGATGACTTACGTCGTGCCGACGCTGGAGCAGCTGAAGAAGGAAGGCGAAGCGGGGCGCCGCAAGATCACCCAGTACACGCGTTATGCGACGCTGGGCCTGGCTCTGTTCCAGAGCCTGTCGATCGCGCTGGCGCTGGAAGGCTCCGCCGGCCTGGTGCTGAACCCCGGCTTCGGCTTCCGCCTGACGGCGGTGTCCAGCCTGGTGGCCGGCACGATGTTCCTGATGTGGCTGGGTGAGCAGATCACCGAGCGTGGTCTGGGCAACGGCATCTCGATCCTGATCTTCGGCGGTATCGCCGCGGGTCTGCCGGGTGCGATCGGTGGCCTGTTCGAACTGGTGCGTACCGGTGCTATGGGTTACGGCTCGGCGCTGGTGGTGATCACGCTGGTGGTGCTGGTGACCTATGCCGTGGTCTTCGTCGAACGCGGCCAACGCAAGATCCTCGTGAACTATGCGAAGCGCCAGGTCGGCAACAAGGTCTACGGCGGCCAGTCGTCGCACCTGCCGCTGAAGCTGAACATGTCGGGTGTGATCCCGCCGATCTTTGCCTCGTCCATCATCCTGCTGCCGACCACGGTGGTGAGCTGGTTCGCGACGGGCGACGGCCTGCGCTGGCTGAAGGATCTGGCCGGTGCGGTGAGCCCGGGTCAGCCGATCTATGTGCTGCTGTACTCGGCCGCCATCGTGTTCTTCTGCTTCTTCTACACGGCGCTGGTGTTCAACAGCCGTGAGACCGCAGACAACCTGAAGAAGAGTGGCGCCTTCATCCCGGGCATCCGTCCGGGTGAGCAGACTGCCAAGCACATCGACAAGATCCTGTCGCGGCTGACGCTGGCCGGTGCGGTGTACATCACGCTGGTCTGCTTGCTGCCCGAGTTCCTGACGCTGAAGTACAACGTTCCGTTCTACTTCGGTGGCACGTCCCTGTTGATCATCGTCGTCGTGACGATGGACTTCTGGGCCCAGGTGCAGAGCTACATCATGAGTCAGCAGTACGAATCACTGCTGAAGAAGGCCAGCTTCAAGTCCTGAGGACTGAGAGCTGATCGTTAACCAAGATTGAATTCAACAACCCACACTTCAAACGTACGGCATGGCGAAAGACGACGTCATTCAGATGCAGGGCGAGATTCTGGAGAACCTCCCCAACGCTACGTTTCGTGTGAAGTTGGAGAACGGGCATGTCGTGCTCGGTCACATCTCCGGCAAGATGCGGATGCACTACATCCGCATCCTGCCTGGCGACAAGGTGACCGTTGAACTGACACCCTACGATTTGAGTCGTGCTCGCATCGTGTTCCGGGCGAAGTGAGCTGTTTGAACCCCCGGACGCGTCAAGAGCGCAAAAAGAGTTAGGCCAAGGAGCAGACCATGAAAGTTTCGGCATCCGTGAAGCAGATGTGCCGCAATTGCAAGATCATCCGCCGCAAGGGCGTGGTGCGTGTGATCTGCACCGACCCGCGCCACAAGCAGCGCCAGGGCTAATTGGCCGCACGACAGGACTAGAGGACCACCATGGCACGTATTGCTGGTATCAACATTCCGCCGCAAAAGCACACTGAGATCGGCCTGACCTCGATCTACGGCATTGGCCGTACGACCGCTCAGAAGATCTGCACGAACTGCGGCATTCCGTTCGAAAAGAAGGTCAAGGACCTGACTGACGGCGATCTCGAAAAGATCCGCGACGAAGTCAACAAACTGACCATCGAGGGTGACCTGCGCCGTGAGCAGTCCATCAACATCAAGCGTCTGATGGACCTCGGTTGCTACCGCGGTTTCCGTCACCGCCGTGGCCTGCCGATGCGCGGTCAACGCACCCGTACGAATGCCCGCACCCGCAAGGGTCCGCGCAAGTCGGCTGCGACCGGCAAGAAGTAAGCTGCCCGAACTGAAAGAAGGTCAATATGGCAAAGGCTCCCAACAATTCGGCGGCTCAGCGTGTTCGCAAGAAGGTCCGCAAGAACGTTGCTGACGGCATCGCGCACGTCCACGCCTCGTTCAACAACACCATCATCACCATCACCGACCGTCAAGGCGGCGCCCTGTCCTGGGCTTCGTCGGGTGGCCAAGGCTTCAAGGGCTCGCGCAAGTCGACCCCCTTCGCAGCCCAGGTGGCGGCTGAAGTGGCTGGCCGTGCGGCTCAAGAGCAAGGCATCAAGAACCTCGACGTCAAGATCAAGGGCCCGGGCCCGGGTCGCGAGTCGTCGGTGCGTGCTCTGGCAGCTCTGGGCATCCGCATCAACTCGATCTCTGACGTGACGCCTGTGCCGCACAACGGCTGCCGTCCGCAGAAGCGTCGCCGTATCTAAGCCCATTCACCCCTCGGTGACAGGGATATTGCAGATTCGGATGACAGTGCGATAATCGCGCGTTTTCCCGGAGCCGGCGGGCACTTTGTGCCGCGCCGGCTTCAGTCTTGAGTCGGCTTCATTCGAAGTCGCACTCATAAGCCCACCGTCCAAGCCCATAAAAACACCGGCTGGACTCGCGTCAGCAACCCTCAGCGGGGCCTGGCGTCAGATTGAACAAGGACACTCAAAGTGGCACGCTACCTCGGCCCCAAGGCCAAACTTTCCCGCCGCGAAGGCACCGACCTCTACCTGAAGAGCGCCCGCCGCGCCATCAGCGACAAGGCCAAGTTCGACAGCAAGCCCGGCCAGCACGGCCGCACCTCGGGTCAGCGCACGTCTGACTTCGGCCTGCAACTGCGTGAAAAGCAGAAGGTCAAGCGCATGTACGGCGTGCTGGAGCGTCAGTTCCGCCGCTACTTCGCCGAAGCCGAGCGCCGCAAGGGCTCGACCGGCGTGAACCTGCTGCAACTGCTGGAATCGCGCCTGGACAACGTCGTTTATCGCATGGGCTTCGGCTCCACCCGCGCAGAAGCCCGTCAGCTGGTTTCGCACAAGGGCGTGACGGTGAACGGCGAGGTCGTCAACATCGCCTCCTACCTGGTCAAGGCCGGTGACACCGTCGCCGTGCGCGACAAGGCCAAGAAGCAGCTGCGCGTCACCGAAGCCTTCAAGCTGGCCGACTCCATCGGCCTGCCGGCTTGGGTCAGCGTCGACGGCACGAAGCTCGAAGGCGTGTTCAAGAAGGCCCCGGACCGCGATGAGTTCGGCGCCGAGATCAACGAATCGCTGATCGTCGAGTTGTACTCGCGTTAATGTTTCCCCCCGCCGACCACGCCTGCTTTGGGCGCGGTCGGCGTTTCCTCGTCCGGGCATTTGCCCCTCGTAGGCTCTGCCCGGCTGGTCCTCAGCCTTATCGGTGTAACGAACCGAGGGTATTGAAAGAAAGACCTCATGCAAACCAACTTGCTCAAACCCAAGTCCATCAACGTGGAGCCCCTGGGCGGTCATCGCGCCAAGGTCACGCTGGAGCCGTTCGAACGCGGCTACGGCCACACCCTGGGCAATGCCCTGCGCCGTGTGCTGCTCTCGTCGATGGTGGGTTATGCGCCGACGGAAGTGACGATCGCCGGCGTGCTGCACGAGTACTCGGCCATCGACGGCGTGCAAGAGGACGTGGTTCACATCATGCTGAACCTCAAGGGCGTCGTCTTCCGCCTGCACAACCGTGAAGAAGTGACCCTGGTCCTGCGCAAGGAAGGCGAAGGCCCCGTCACCGCCGCCGACATCCAGACTCCGCACGACGTCGAGATCATCAATCCCGAGCACGTCATTGCCCATCTGTCGCAAGGCGGCAAGCTGGACATGCAGATCAAGGTCGAGAAGGGCCGCGGCTATGTGCCCGGCACGATGCGCCGCTTCGGCGACGAGCCGACCAAGAGCATCGGTCGCATCGTCCTGGACGCCTCGTTCTCGCCCGTCAAGCGCGTCAGCTACGCCGTCGAAAACGCCCGCGTCGAGCAGCGTACCGACCTGGACAAGCTGGTCATGGAGATCGAAACCAACGGCGCCATCTCGCCCGAGGAAGCGATCCGTGCTTCGGCCAAGATCCTGGTTGAACAGCTCGCCGTGTTTGCCCAACTGCAAGGCACCGACCTGGTCGACGCCTTCGACCAGCCGGCCCAGCGCTCCAGCAGCTTCGACCCGATCCTGCTGCGCCCGGTCGACGAGCTCGAACTGACCGTGCGTTCGGCCAACTGCCTGAAGGCCGAAAACATCTACTACATCGGCGACCTGATCCAGCGTACCGAGACCGAGCTGCTGAAGACCCCCAACCTGGGTCGCAAGTCGCTCAACGAAATCAAGGAAGTCCTCGCTTCGCGTGGCCTGACTCTGGGCGCCCGCCTGGAAAACTGGCCGCCGCAAGGTCTGGACAAGCGCTGATCCAGCGCTGAGAAATTGAAGAAATGGGCGGGGTGCTGACCAACCCCGCTCGGTGCACCCGGCAGTACCTGATACGGCTGCTGGCATTAACGAAGTGAAAGGAATAGCACCATGCGTCACCGTAACGGCCTCCGCAAACTCAACCGCACCAGCGCCCACCGCGCTGCCATGCTGCGCAATATGTGCGTGTCTCTGCTCGAGCACGAAGCCATCAAGACCACGGTCCCCAAGGCCAAGGAACTGCGCCGCGTCGTTGAGCCCCTGATCACGCTCGCCAAGGAACCCACGCTGGCCAACCGCCGCCTGGCTTTCGACCGCCTGCGCGACCGCGACATCGTCAGCAAGCTCTTCAACGTGCTGGGCCCGCGCTTCGCGGCTCGTCCGGGCGGCTACACCCGCATCCTGAAGATGGGCTTCCGCGTCGGCGACAACGCCCCCATGGCCTTCGTCGAACTGGTGGACCGCCCCGAAGGCGAGACCGCCGGCGAAGCCGCTGAATAAGCGCTTCCCGACTGCCTGATCAAGCCCGCCTCGTGCGGGCTTTTTCTTTGCCTATCGTCAGCCTCCTCCTACGTGAGGGACAAGCCTGGCCTGACGACGCGGCGAACCCGGCGCGTGCACAGTGGAAATCCAGCTTCCACTTCCCAGGAGCCGCCATGAGCCTGCATCCCACCATCGCGTCGTCCAAGGTCGAAGGCACGGCCGTCTACGACCTCGCCGGCGACAAGCTCGGCACCATCGACGACCTCGTCATCGACAAGCGCACCGGCCATGTGCGCTATGCCGCCCTGGAGTTCGGCGGCTTCCTCGGCATCGGCACCGACCGCTACCCGTTGCCCTGGGACCTGCTGAAGTACGACACCAGCAAGGACGGCTATGTCGTCAACCTGGACCGCGACCTGCTGACCGAGGCGCCGCGCTATGCCCGGGGCCAGCCGCCGGTCTACACGGAAGACTATGGCCGCGAGGTCTACGGCCACTACGGCCTCAACTGGCAGTGAAAGGGGACCGTCATGAGCAAGCCCCATCTCGGCCGCAGCCACAACGCCCAGTCCGGCCCGGTGCAGCACACTGCCAGCGAGTTTGCCACCAGCAAGGCCACGCAGGGGCAGACGCTGACTAAGCAAGCCAAGCCACCGGCCCGTGAGCCGGACGGCACGGCACGCGAGGCGCCCAAGGGACCGCCTCAGCACAAGGTCTGATGCTCAGCGGCGCAGCAGAGGCAGCCAGTGCAAGGCCGCGTCGCCCAGCACCGCCACCTGAGCGCCATGGCGCACGAGATCGGCGCGCCGCAGCGTCAGCGCCCCGGTGAGCCCACCAAAGGCTGGCAGCACCAGTGCATGTGGGTAGTGCACAAAGCAGGGCCGCCGCAGCCGGTCCCCGGCGCGGCTGCCGATGACAACGGCGGGATGCCAATGGCCCGCGAGCGTGAAACCCGGGGTGCCGGGTGGCGGCGGTTCATGTGCGGCGGTCAGCGGACCTAAATGGAGTGCTGTGCTGACTGCCTCCAGCGGCAAACCCGCGGGATGAATGCGCCTGTCGTGATTGCCCAGCACCAGCGAGGTGGGCAGCCGTTTGGCAAAGCGTTGTACGGCCTCCAGCAGCGCCGGCGTCAGTCCCTGCGCGCTGTGCCAGAAGTCGCCCAGCACAACGAGCCGGATCGCGCCATGCGACGACGCCAGCGCCTCCAGCCGCCGCAGCGTCCTGGCGCTCGTGCCGGCTGGCACCGCTTGCCCCTGCGCGCGAAAGGCGGCCCCCTTGCCCAGATGCAGGTCGGCAGCGAAGAGGATGCGCGCCGTGGGCCACCAGGCGGCTCCGTCCGGCAGCAGCCATAGGGTTTCGCCCGCCGCGTCGATGTTCAGACTCACCGGCGCCTCCTGCTTCGCGCGTTACCGCGCTTGGCTGACTTGTCGCTCTCCCGGCCAAAGGCCAGCTTCTCGCCCACATCCTGCGGCGCTGCGCCGCCGCCAGCGGCCGCCTCCAGCTCTGCCAGCATGCGCGCGAGGCGCTGCGCCAGCGATTCTGTCGTCACCCGTTCGCGCAGCATTTCTACCAGCAGCGGGAAGGCCAGCGGCGAGGTCCGCGGCGGGCGCTGCAGGTCCAGCGGGGTCGAGGCCAGCCGGTCCAGCGTGCGTGCCAGCGAGTCCTCGTCCAGCTCCGCCGACAGCAGCTCCTCTTCGGCTTGGCGCAGCAGGCGGTTGCCGGGGTCGTGCTGGCGAAAGACATCGAAATACAGCGAGCTTGAGGCCTGCAACTGGCGCTGGCTGCGCGCCTCGCCGGGGTGGCTCTGGAAGATCAGCCCCGAGATGCGCGCGATCTGCCGGAAGCGCCGCCGCGCCAGCTCGCTGGCGTTGATGCTGGCCAGCACCTCCTGGCGCAGCGTTTGGCGATCCACCGCCGCGAGCAGCCCCGGCAGGCGCGAGGCCCAGTCCACGTCGGTCGCGCTGAGCAGCTCCATGCCGTACTCATTGATGGCAACGGTGAAGGTGGCCGGCGTATCGCGCCCCACGCGCCAGGCGAGCAGCCAGGCCAGGCCCAGGTGCACGGTGCGGCCGGCAAAGGGATAGAGGAAGAGGTGGTGGCCGTCCGACGAGGTCTGCACCTCGGCCAGCAGCCGCTGCGGTCCCGGCAGGGCCGACCACTCGGCCTGCAGCTTCAGCAGTGGCGCCACAAAGCGCATCTCCCTGTCGGCATAGCGCCCCTGCGCCGCTTCGTCGAAGCGCTCCAGCATCGCGTCGGCCAGTGTGTCGGAGATGGGGAACTGGCCGCCATTCCAGCGCGGCAGCAGCGCGCGGCCGGGTTTGCCGACGCGCACATAGGCGGTCAGCCCCTCGACGCGCACCAGCTCCAGCGCCCGGCCTCCGAGCAGGAAGGCGTCGCCCGGCTTGAGTCGCGCGATGAAGTTTTCCTCGACGCTGGCGATGCGGCCGCCGCCGAGGAACTGCACGTTCATCATCGCGTCCGACGCGATGGTGCCGATATTGCTGCGGTGGCGCCGCGCCAGGCGGGTATCGGGCACGCGCCAGACGCCTTCTTCGTCGGGCACGACGCGCCTGAAGTCGGGGTAGGCGCGCAGGCTTTCACCGCCATGGCGCACGAAGGCCAGCGCCCATTGCCACGCCTCGTCGCTGAGATTGCGGTACGACGGCGCCGTGCGGATCTCGGGCAGCAACTCTTCCGGTCTGAAGCCGCCGCCCAGCGCGACCGTCACGAGGTGCTGCACCAGCACGTCCAGCGGCGCCGCCGGCGCATGCCGCGGCTCGATGCGGCCCGCCTCCACGGCCGCGCGCAGGGCCGAGGCCTCGACGATTTCCAGGCTGTGCGTCGGCACCATGGTGACCTTGGAGCGCCGCCCCGGCGCATGGCCGCTGCGGCCGGCACGCTGCAGCAGGCGGGCCACGCCCTTGGCCGAGCCGATCTGCAGCACCTGATCCACCGGCAGGAAGTCCACGCCCAGGTCGAGGCTGGCGGTGCAGACCACGGCCTTGAGCTGGCCCGCCTTCATGGCCGCCTCCACCCAGCGGCGCAGCTCGGCATCGATGGAGCCGTGGTGCAGGGCGATCGCGCCAGCCCAGTCCGGCCGCGCATCCAGCAGCGCCTGGAACCAGCGTTCGCTTTGCGAGCGCGTGTTCGTGAACACCAGGCTGCTGTTGGCCGACTCGATCAGCTCGACGACGGCCGGCAGCATGGTCAGGCCCATATGGCCACCCCAGGCGAAGCGCTCGATGCGCTGGGGCAGCAGGGTGTCGATGGCTATCTTCTTGTCCTGGGCGCCGCGCACCAGCACGGCTCCCGGCGCCAGCGCATCGCGGGCTTCGTCCAGATTGGCCAGAGTGGCGGACAAGCCCCAGGTCATCAGCGTCGGATTCCAATGCCTGAGCCTTGCCAAAGCAAGCTGCAACTGCACGCCGCGCTTGCTGCCCAGCAGCTCATGCCATTCGTCGACGACGACGAGGCGCACGCGCTTGAGCACGTCGGGCGCGTCGGCGCGGGACAGCATCAGGCTCAGCGACTCGGGCGTGGTGACGAGGGCGGTCGGCCAGCGGCGTTGCTGGGAAGCGCGTTCGCTGGTCGAGGTATCGCCGGTGCGGGCGGCGAGGGTCCAGTGCGGAGCGAGTGTGGAGGCGGCGTCTTGCAGGGCGAGCAGGGTGTCGTGGCTCAGGGCGCGCATCGGGGTCACCCAGATGACGGTCAGTGGCGCTTCGGTGTCGGCTAAGGCCTGCAGTGCGCCGAGCCAGACGGCCAAGGTCTTGCCGGAGCCGGTGGTGGCGTGGAGGAGGCCGGAGTGGCCGGCTTTCATTTCCTTCCAGACGGTTTTCTGGAAGGGGAAGGCTTTCCATCCTTTGGTTGTGAGCCACGCTGTGGTCGGGGTAGGCATCAGATGCTTCTGCCTGAATCGCGTTTGCTCGCTGCATTGCCGGGAGTCCGTCCCGGCGGCCGGGTAACTTTCTTCTGCGGGGCCAGAAGAAAGTCACCAAAGAAGAGGCCCTGAACCGCACTCGATTGCGACGACGCCACCAGCGGCGCGCGAAAACAACCAGCGGCATCGCGGGAAGAAGCGAACCGCTGCGCTCTCGCGTCTGACTTGTCACGAGCACCACTCATCGAACCTGCTGCCCGTCTGACGCGCGGCTGCACGCCGTGCTCATCAAAGCAGCCCAATGCAGCGTCGCTCGGGCGACGCGGCTGCCCGGTATTTCCTGATGAGCCCGGCGTGCAGCCGGCGTTAAGCGGCGTGAAGGAGCGATGGATGGTGTTCGTCATAGGGACAGCAGCGAGAGCGCAGCGGGTCGCTTGGGGGCGTGTCTCACTCCGAGCATCGCGAGCGCTTGATCCCGCTCGAGTGCGGATTGCATTAGCGCTCCTCTTTTGGTGACTTTTCTCTGGCGCGTCAGAGAAAAGTTACCCGCCCTGCCGGGGCGGACTCCCGGCTCACTGCACCGAGTCATGAGGCTCGCCGCAAAAGCAGCCATCAACTCACGGCCTCCATCAAAGCCCGCAACGACTCCAACGTATCCGCCTCCCACAACGGCTTGTCATCCCTGATCCGCAGCATGCGTGGAAACCTCACCGCGATGCCGCTCTTGTGTCGCGAACTCGCCTGGATGCCCTCGAAGCCCAGCTCGAAGACCATCGTCGGCCTCACCCTTCTTACCGGCCCGAACTTCTCCACCGTCGTCTTGCGGATCTCCCGATCCACCCGCTTGATCTCCTCATCCGTCAGTCCCGAATAGGCCTTGGCAAAGGGCACCAGCGTCAGCTCGCCGCCGGTCGCATCGAGCGCGGCTTCCGCCTCCGCCGCATCCCTTGGCGCACGGTTCCAGACCGCAAAGCTGTAGTCGGTATACAGGTTGGCGCGCCGCCCGTGCCCCGCCTGCGCATAGATCAGCACCGCATCCACGCTCAGCGGCGCGACCTTCCATTTCCACCACGCCCCCACGGTGCGGCCGATGCCGTAGGCCGACTCGCGGTGCTTGAGCATCAGCCCTTCGACGCGCCGTTCGCGCGAGCCCGCGCGCGCGGTCGCAAGGCCGGGCCAGTCCGATGCCTCCACCAGCGGCGACGTCGCGATGCCCAACTGCTCCAGCCTGGCGCGGCGGGCATGCATGGGCTCCTGGCGCCGGTCGATGCCTTCGCTTTCCAGCAGGTCATAGGCCAGCAGCCGCACCGGCGCCTCGGCCAGGATGGCCTTGGACAGCTTGGTGCGGCCAATGCGCTTTTGCAGCAGCGCGAACGGCGCCGGCTCGGCCTCGCCGTGGCGCCAGGCCAGCAACTCGCCGTCGACGACCGTGCCGTCGGGCCAAGTACTGGCCTCCAGCACGACCTCGGGGAAGCGTTCGGTGACCAGCTCCTCGCCCCGCGACCAGATCCACACCTGACCATCGCGCTTGACCACCTGGGCGCGGATGCCGTCGTACTTCCACTCGGCCAGCCAGTCGCTGCGCTCGCCGAGCGACGCCGGCTCCGCCTGGAGCGCATGCGCCAGGAAGAAAGGGTAGGGCTGGCCGCCGCGGGCGCCGCTCGTGTCTTCAGCCAGCAGCGCCTGGAAGCGCTCGGCCGTCGGCAGCGTGTCGATCTGGGTGTAGCCCATCATGCGCTGGGCGATGCCGGCGGCTTCGGCGCCCGACCATTCGGCCAGGGCCCGCTGCACCAGCAGCTTGCTGACGCCGACGCGAAAGCCGCCCCCCACCAGCTTGACGAACATGAAACGCTCATCCGCCGACAGCCCGCGCCAGGCGGCCAGCACGCCTTCGCGGCGGCCAGCCATGTCCAGCGCGCGCAGCGGCAGGATGCGGCCTTCCATCCATTCGCTCAAGCGTTCGTCCAGCCTGTCCTCGGGGTCGGGCAGTACATAGGCGATGGCTTCGCCCAGGTCGCCCGTCGCGGCATAGCCGGCCTCGAACAGCCATTCCGGCAGCCCCGCGGCCTCGCAGGCCAGGGCGCGCAGCTCGCCGGTCGGCACCGCACGGCGCGGCGTACCGCCTGCCAGTAGATAGACGGCCCAGGCCGCATCGCGCGCCGGCGCCTCGGCCAGGTAGCGCTTCAGCGCCGCCACCTTGGCCAGCGTCGACGTGCTGGCGTCCAGCGCCAGATAGAGGGCGACAAAGCGCTTCACGCCTCGCCCCCTTCGCCTTCATCGCCATACTCGGTGGCGAAGGTTTGCGCCTGCAGGCCCAGCTCGCCCAGGTAGCGCACCAGCGCGCCTTCGTCGCCATGCGTGACGATGACGCGCTGGGCACCGGTCGATCGAATGGCCGACAGCAGCCCCGGCCAGTCCGCGTGGTCGCTGAAGACAAAGCCGCGGTCCACGCTGCGGCGCCGGCGCGCGCCGCGCAAGCGCATCCAGCCGCTGGCAAAGGCGTCGCTGTGCGGGCCCAGGGCCTTGGCCCAGCGGCTGTTCTGCACGGCCGGCGGCGCGATGACCAAGGCGCCGCGCAAGGCCTTGAAGTGGGTCTCCGGCGTCACCGTCCCGACCTCGGGCAGGGCGATGCCGGCCGCGCGATAGGTGTCGTTCAGCCGCGCAACGGCCGCGTGCACCAGCAGCGGCCCGGGCGCGTCGCGCGTCGCCAGCCCGGCCACCAACCGCTGGGCCTTGCCCAGGCTGTAGCCCATCAGCAGGGCGTGCTTGCCCTGGGCCGCGCAGTCGGCCCACCAGGCGCGCATCTCGGCCAGCACCTCGGTCTGTGGCGCCCAGCGGTAGATGGGCAGGGCAAAGGTGGCCTCGGTGATGAAGACATCGCAGCGCACCGGCTCGAAGGGCGCGCAGGTGGTGTTGGCGTCGCCAGCGCCGCTGACGAAATAGTCGCCCGACACCACCCAGACCTCGCCGCGGTGCTCCACGCGCACCTGGGCCGAGCCCAGCACATGGCCGGCCGGATGCAGGCTGATCGTCACCTCGCCCAGTTGCAAGGGCTCGCCATAGGCCAGGCCGTGGAAGACCATGTCGGGCCCGACGCGTGAGCGCATCAGCCCCTCGGCGTCGCGGTGCGCCAGATAGGCGCCGTGGCCCTCCCGGCAGTGGTCGGCATGGGCATGGGTGATGACGGCGCGCGCCACCGGCCGCCAGGGGTCGATGTAGAAATCGCCCGGCGGGCAGTACAGGCCCTCGGGGCGGCGCTGGATGAGGTCTTCGCGGGCAGGGAGGGCGGTCATCTCAACCCTGGTGGCAGGCGGCGTGCCTGGGTCGCGCCGCCGTCAGGGCAGGCGCACGACGGCCTGCACCGGCAGGTGATCGGACGGGAAGCGGCCCTGGCGCGAGTCGGTCAGCGCGGCCCACTTCAACACCTCGATGCCCGGCGTGTGGAAGATGTGGTCGATGCGGTCCTGCTCGGCCAGCGGCGCGTCGATGCGAAAGCCCTGGAAAGTGCCTTCCGGGCCATAGGGCGGCGTGCGGCTGCTGTCGCGAGCGTCCCGCAGGGCGGCGCGCAACAGTTGCACGGGCTCGCTGCCCGGCGCGGCGTTGAAGTCGCCGATCACCAGCGCCGGCGCGTCGCCGGCCAGGGCCTTCCAGCGGCTCAGCAGCAGCCGGGCCGATTCGCGCCTTGCAACCACGCCTTCATGGTCGAAATGGGTGTTGAAGAGGAAGAAGCTGCCGGCCTGAGGCGCCTGGCGGTCGCGCAACTCCGCCCAGGTCACGATGCGGTTGCAGCAGCGCGCATCCCAGCCCTTGGAAGGGCGCTCGGGCGTCTCGCTGAGCCAGAACGTGCCCTGGCGCAGCAGTTCCAGCCGTGACGTGCGGATGAACACGGCGGCATGCTCGCCGCGGCCGGCGCCGTCGTCGCGGCCCACGCCGACACGCCGATAGCCGGGCAGCTGCTCCAGGTCGGCCACCTGCTCGGGCAGGGCCTCCTGGGTGCCGAACAGGTCCCAGTCGTGGTACTGGATCAGCGCCTTCACCAGGGCCTTGCGGTGGGGCCAGTCATTGGGCGCGTCGCTGGCCAGGTTCAAGCGCAGGTTGAAGGTCGCCACGCGCAGCGCTTCCCCGGCGCGCGCCGTGGCGGTCGTCAGCAAGAGCAGGGCGGCCGCAAGGCCCACCCTCCAGCTTTTCGGCATGGCAGAAATCCGGTCGCCGTGGCAGTCCCACGCCTGCCAGCCTACGCCATCGGGGCCGGGCATCCGCTCATTTGCGGGACTTGCGCGGAACTCAAACGCCGCCGCCGTGACTCACCACGGGTGCGACCGCCAGGTCATGCCCGCCGCCACTGCTACGGACCCGACCTTGCTGCCCGACCCCCGCCACTGCCGCCGCTCGCCCTTGCGCCTCAGCCTGCTGGCCGTGCAGTTGCTGGCCGGTGCTTCGTGCTGGGCCGCCGGCACGCCGCCGGTGGTGCCAACGCCGGCCGAGCTGGCCCGGCCGCCCGAGGCCGCCCGCAACACCGAGCTGCCGCCCGAGCGCCCGCCCGTGGCGCGCGAACTCGGCAAGCCCGACGACGAGCTCAAGATCGACGTGCCGGCCTACAGCCTGGCGCCCGACGCGCCGGCCGCCCTGCGCGAGGCGCTGCCGCGGCTGACGGCGGCCTTTGTCGGCAAGGAGCGCGGCTTCGAGGATCTGGTCAATGCCGCCAACGAGGTGACCCGCTTCCTGCAGCGCGACCTCGGCTACTACCTGGGCTATGCCTACATCCCCGAGCAGGTCTTCGACGGCCAGACGGTGCGCATCGCCATCCTGGAGGGGCGGCTGGATCGCGTCGTGCTGAACTGGAGCGATGGGCTGCCGGTCGACCGCGAGGTGGTCGAGGCCTATCTCGCGCGCCTGAAGCCGGGGGACGTGCTGACGGTGGACGCCGTCGAGCGCACCGTCTTCCTGATCAATGACCTGCGCGGCATCGTCACGCGGGCCGAGGTCAAGGCAGGCTCCACGCCGGGCACGGCCATCCTCGAGTTCACGCCCCGTGCCGAGGCGCGCTACAGCGGCAGCATCGACGGCGATCTGAACGGCTCCAAGGTCATCGGCGCCCAGCGCCTGGGGGTCCAGGTCGTCATGGCCAGCCCGCTGGGCCGCGGCGACGGCCTGTCGGCCTCGGCGCTGGCCTCGACCGGCGGTGGCCTGCTGTTCGCCTTGCTGGGCTATACCAGCCCGATCGGCGCCGACGGTTTCAAGGCCGGCGCCTCGCTGTCGGCGGTGCGCTACCAGCTCGACAAGAAGGAATTCCCCCTCGGCCTGGACGGCACCGGCACGACGCTCAACCTGTTCGCCCTCTACCCCTGGGTGCGCTCGCGCAACCTCAACCTGTTTGCTCTCGGCGCCGTCGACGCCAAGTTCTACGTCGACAACGTCGCCGCCCTGTCGACGAAGAAGCGCGTGGACGACGCCAGCGTCGGCGTCAGCGGCGACTTCCGCGACAGCCTCTTGACCGGCAGCGTCAACACCTTCGAGCTCAACCTGGCCCAGGGCCGCCTGAGCTTTGCCGACGGGCCGCCGCCGAACAGCGACGATGCGGCGAGTTTCCGCAAGCTCACGTTCGCGGCCTCGCGGCTGCAGAACGTGCTCAGCAACCGGCTGCTGGCCTACTTCACGATGCGCGGCCAGTGGGCCCTGTCCAACCTCGATTCGACCGAGCAGTTCCGCGCCGGCGGCCCCAACGGCGTGCGGGCGTTCGCGCCGGGCGAGGGCACGGGCGACAGCGGCCTGGTGGCCAGCCTGGAGCTGCGCTGGCTGCCGCCGGCCAGCCTGTTCGGGCGCTGGGCCAATGAGCTGGTGCTGGCCGCCTTCTTCGACGGCGCCGCCATCCGCTATCGCCACGATCCCGACCTGGTCCTGCGCGAGCCTGGCTATGTCAACCGCGCCTATTTGGGCGGTGCCGGCCTGTCCCTGGTCTGGGCCCGCAGCAACGAGTACGCCTTTCGCATGAGCCTGGCCAAGCCCACTCACGGCCATGCCGTCGGCGAGGCCGACTCGCGCAAGCTGCGCTTCTATGCCCAAGGTTCCTGGAGCTTCTGAACATGCGGCGCCTGCAGCCCCTCGCCCTTGCCCTCTGCCTCGCGGCGGCCTACCCGGTCGCCCAGGCCCTGCCCCAGGGTGCCCAGGTCGTGCAGGGCCAGGTGGCCCTCAGCCCGGGGCTGATCCAGCAGGGCAGCGACAAGGCCATCGTCAACTGGCAGAGCTTTTCCATCGCCGCGGGCGAGGGTCTGCGCATCCAGCAGCCCAGCATCAACTCGGTGCTGCTGAACCGCGTCGTCGGCGGCGACCCCTCGCTGATCCTCGGCCAGATGCAGGCCAATGGCCGCGTCTTCCTGATCAACCCGCGCGGCATCGTCTTCGGCAAGGGTTCTCAAGTGGATGCGGGCAGCCTGGTCGCGTCCACGCTGGACCTGTCGGACACGCAATTCCTCGCCGGCAACTACCGCTTCTCGGCCGGCACCGGCACCGGCGCCGGTGCGCTGCAGGCCGATGGCAGCATCAATGCGCCGGGCGGCACGGTCGCCTTGGTGGCGCCTCAGCTCAATATGAGCGGCAGCATCGCCGCGCGACGCGTCGGCCTGGGGGCGGCGTCCACGGTGCAGGTGGACGTCGAAGGCGACGGCCTCGTCCTCTTCAATCTGCGCAACGACGACAACCGCGACGTCGCGCTGAAGTTCAGCGGCCGGGTGCGGGCCGACGGCAGCGCCGAACTGCGTGCCCAGGCCCGTGCCGGGGCGGTCGCCCAGGTGCTGAACATGGATGGCATCGTCCAGGCCCGCGGCTTCAGCCAGCAGGGCGGCCGCATCGTCATCGACGGCGGCACGGCCGGCATCACCAGCGTCAACGGCAGGGCCGACGCCAGCGGCGAGACCGGCGGCGGCATCACCGTGCTGGGCCAGAAGCTCGCCCTGCTGGACGGTGCGCGCCTGGACGCCTCCGGCCGCCTCGGCGGCGGCAGCCTGCAGGTGGGCGGCGGCTTCGAGGGCAAGGGCACCGCGCACAACGCCGAGCAGACCTGGGTAGGCGCCGGCGCCGAACTGCGCGCTGACGCTACCGAGCGGGGCGAGGGCGGCCGCATCGCCATCTGGGCCGACGGGCGCACCGACATGCTGGGCAGCATCTACGCGCGTGGCGGGGTGCTCGGCGGCAACGGCGGCACGGTCGAGACCTCGGGCCGGCAGCGGCTCAACCTGCTCGGCAGCGTCGACGCCAGCGCACCGCAGGGCCGGCCGGGCCAGTGGCTGCTTGACCCCAACGACGTCGTCATCAAGGCCAACGCCGGCACCAACACCAATGTCGGGGCGGCGCCCAACTTCGCCAGCACCAACGACGGCGCCGTGGTCGATGCCGGCGCCCTCAACAACGCCCTGTCCGGCGGCACCTCGGTGACGGTGCAGACCACCTCGTCTGGCACCGACGGCGAGCATGGCGACATCGACGTGCAGGCCGCCATCGTGCCCACCGGCGCGGCCACGCTGAACCTGATCGCCCTGCGCAACATCACGTTCAGCGCCGCGGGCGGCAGCATCGGTGCCGGGGCGGGGGCGCTGAACGTCAGCCTGCAGGCGGGCGGCAATATCACCGGCACCACGATCAACACCGGCGGAGGCACGCTGGCCGCGACGAGTTCCGGCGCAGGCACCATCGGCCTGGGCAGCGTCACCAGCGCCGGGCTGACCATCAACACGGCCGGTGGCGACGTCGTGCTGCCCAGCGGCACGGTGAGCGGCAATCTCGGCGTCACCAGCAGCGGTGGCGCTGCCATCACCCAGGCCGGCGCGCTGACGGTGACCGGCACGACGGGCGTCACCACGGGCTCCGGCAACATCACGCTGACGGCCGCCAGCAACAACCTGCAGGGCGCCGTCAGCCTGACGACCACCGGCGCCAGCCAGATCAGCAATGGCAGCGGCAATACGCTGACTCTGGGCACGCTGAACACCCACGCCCTCACCGCCACCGCGACAGCGGCCAACCTGAACCTGGGCAGCGGCACGGTCACCGGCAACCTCAACGCGACAACGACTGGCAGCGGCACCATCACCCAGGGCGGTGCGCTGACGGTGACGGGCACGACGACGTTGAGCAATGGCAGCGGCAACATCACCCTGGCCTCGGCCAACGACCTGCAGAACGCGGTCAACCTGACGACGACCGGCAATGCGCAGATCGTCAATGGCAGCGGCAAGGCGCTGAGCCTGGGCACGCTGAGCACCGCCGGCCTGACCGTCAGCACCAGCAATGCCAATCTCGACCTGGGCAGCGGCGGCGTCACAGGCAATCTGAGTGTGACGACCAGCGGCACGGGCACGATCACGCAGAGCGGCGCGTTGACCGTGACGGGCACGACGGGCCTGAGCAATGGCAGCGGCAACATCACGCTGACCACGGCCACCAACGACCTGCAGGGCGCGGTCAGCGTCACCGCCACCGGCACCACGCAGCTCAGCAATGGCAGCGGCAAGGCGTTGACGCTGGGCACGCTGAACACGCATGCCCTCACGGTCAGCACCAGCGGCGCCAACCTGGACCTGGGCAGCGGCACGGTCACCGGCAACCTCAGCGCCACGACGACGGGCACCGGTACCCTCACCCAGAGCGGCGCGCTGACGGTGACCGGCACGACGACGCTGAGCAACGGCAGCGGCAATATCACGCTGACTTCGGGCAATGACCTGCAGGGCGCGGTCAGCATCACCAGCAGCGGAGCCACCCAGCTCAGCAATGCCAATGGCAATGCGCTGACCTTGGGCATGCTGAACACCGGCAACCTGACCGTCAGCGCCAACCATGCCGACCTGGTGCTGGGCAGCGGCACCGTCGGAGGCAACCTCAGTGCAACGACGACGAACAACGGCAGCCTCACGCAGAGCGGCGCCCTGACGGTGACGGGCACTTCGACGCTGAGCAATGGCAGCGGCGACATCACGCTGAGTTCGGCCAACAACCTGCAGGGCGCCGTCAGCGTCACGACGACCGGTACGACGCAGATCGCCAATGGCAGCGGCCATGCCCTGACCCTGGGCACCTTGAGCACCCGCGATCTCAGCGTCAGCACCGCGGCCGCCAACCTGGACCTGGGCAGCGGCACGCTCACCGGCAACCTCAGCGCGACCACGACCGGTGCCGGCGCCATCACGCAGACTGGCGTACTGACGGTGACCGGCACCAGCAGCCTCAGCAGCGGCAGCGGTGGCATCACGCTGGCCGCGGCCAACGACCTGCAGGGCACGGTCGGCATCACCAGCACCGGCAGCAGCCAGATCGTCAACGGCAGCGGCAATGCCTTGACGCTCGGCACGTTGAACGCCGCGGCCCTGACCGTCAGCACCAGCAATGCCGACATCGACCTCGGCAGCGGCACGGTGGGCGGCAACTTCAGCGCGACGACGACGGGCAACGGCACCCTCACCCAGAGCGGTGCGCTGACGGTGACCGGCACCAGCGCGTTGAGCAACGGCAGCGGCAACATCACGCTGGCCTCGGGCAACAACCTGCAGGGGGCGGTCAGCGTCACGACGACCGGCACCACGCAACTCGTCAATGCCAGCGGCAACGCGCTGACCCTGGGGACGCTGAGCACTCACGCCCTGACCGCCAGCACCAGCAATGCCAACCTCGGCCTGGGCAGCGGCACGGTCACCGGCAACCTCGGCGCGACGACGACGGGCAGCGGCACCCTCACCCAGAGCGGCGCGCTGACGGTGACCGGCACGACGACGCTGAGCAACGGCAGCGGCAATATCACGCTGGCCGCGGCCAACAATCTGCAAGGCGCCGTCGGCATCACGACGACCGGCACGACGCAGCTCGTCAACGGCAACGGCAATGCGCTGACCCTGGGCACGCTGAGCACCCATGGCCTGACGGTCTCCACCAGCAATGCCAATCTGCAGCTGGGCAGCGGCACGATCACCGGCAACCTCAGCGCCGCGACGACGGGCACCGGCACCATCACCCAGGGCGGGGCGCTGGTGGTGACCGGCACCTCGGCCTTCAGCAACGGCAGCGGCAATATCACGCTGACCTCGGCCAACAATCTGCAGGGCGCGGTCAGCCTCTCCACCACCGGCACGACCAACCTCGGCAATGGCGGCGGCAACCCGCTGACCCTGGGCACGCTCTCCACCGGCAATCTGACGGTCAGCACGACGGCCGGCGGCAATCTGAACCTGGGCAGCGGCAGCATCAACGGCACGCTGAACGCGAGCAGCCATGGCGGCGCCATCAGCCAGAGCGGTGCGCTGTCGGTGAGCGGCGTGGCGACGCTGGACGCCACCACGGCCGGCGACATCGGCCTGCCCAACACGGGCAACCAGTGGAACGGGCTGAACCTGGTCGGCAACTCGCTGGATCTGCGCTCGGCCGGCGACATCAACATCCTCAGCCTGACCCAGCCCGCCAACCGCGCGCTGACACTGTCGGCCGGCGCCAACCTCATCCTCGGCCCCGTCGCCAGCATCAACACCGGCACGGCCGACCTGACGCTGACCAGCGGCGGCAGCTTCACCATGGGCGGCGTGCTGGCCGGCCACAACGTCGAACTCGGCGCCCAGACCGGCCTGGTGCTGAGCCAGAGCATCACGGCCAGCGGCACGCTGAAGCTGACGACGGCCAGCGGCGACGTCAACCAGACGGGCGGCAGCCTGCTCGTCACAGGCGCCACCACCGTGTCGGCCGGCGCCTCCAACATCAGCCTGAATCAGTCGACCAACCATTTCGGCGGCGCCGTCAGCCTCAGCGGCGCGATCACCGGCGTGACCGACAGCGGCGCGCTGACGCTGGGCACGCTGAACACCGGCGACCTGACGGTCACGTCGAGCGGCCTGCTCAACCTGGGCCAAGGCACGGTCAACGGCACGCTGAACGCGACGAGCAACGGCTTCGCCATCTCGCAGTCCGGTGGTCTTACGCTGACGGGCGTGACGACGCTGGACGCCGGCACCGCCGACATCACGCTCAACCAGGCCACCAACGACCTGCAGGGCGCCATCACCGCGACCGGCGGCGCGGTGTCGCTGCGCAGCGCCAACAACCTCAACCTGTTCGCGCTGACCCAGCCGGGCAACCGCGGCCTGGAGCTGGAGGCCGGCGGCACCCTCATCCTGCCGGCCGGTACGAGCAATATCGACACCGGCACCGAGGCCCTGACCCTGTCCAGCGGCGGCGTCTTCGCCACCTTCGGCACGCTCAAGGGCGGTGCCGTCACGCTGAAGGGCCAGTCGGCCACGCTGGCCCACGACATCACGGCCAGCGGCGCCCTCGTCGTGGCGGCCACCAGCGGCAGCATCGACCAGACCGGCGGCCGCATCGTCGCGGCCAGCACGAGCAGCTTCGATGCCGGCGGCCAGCCCATCACGCTGAACTCCGCCGCCAACCAGTTCAGCGGCGCGGTCTCGCTGACCGGTGGCAACACGCTGATCAACAACCTGGGACCCCTCAACCTGGGCGCGGGCAGCATCACGGGCACCCTGGGCGCCACCAGCAGCGGCGCGATCTCGCAGTCCGGCGGGCCGCTGAGCGTCAGCGGCGCCGCGAGCTTCGACGCTAGTGGCGCCGACATCACGCTCGGCGACACGGGCAACAGCTGGGGTGCCGCGGTCGCCCTGAGCGGTCGCAACCTCATCCTCAAGGGCGGCAGCGCCATCACTTTGGGCGATGTCGGCGCGACCTCGCTCACCCTGGCCAGCGGCGGCTCCATCAGCCAGGGTGCCGGCACGGCCGTCACGCTGAGTGGGGCCCTTGGTGTGGATGCCGGCAGCGCGGCGATCACGCTGGCCAACGCGGGCAACCAGCTGGGCGGCACGGTCACGCTGAAGGGCGGCACCACCCAGCTGCGCACCAATGGTGCGCTGACGCTGGGCACGCTGGACACGGGCGCCCTGACGCTGAACGGCGCGGGCGCCCTGAACCTGGGCCAGGGCAGCGTCGCCGGCAATCTCTCCGCCACCAGCGGCAATGGCCTCATCACCCAGGCCGCCGGCGGCCTGAACGTGAGCGGCACGTCCAGCATCAATGCCGGCACGGCTGACATCACGTTGAACGACGCGGCCAACAGCTGGACTGGCGCCGTCGGCCTGACCGGCCGTGATGTGCAGCTCACCGGCAGCGGCGCCGTTGCCCTGGGCACGGCCAGCATCCGTTCGCTGGTGCTGAAGAGCGGCGGTGCCGTGACCCAGAGCTCGCCGCTGAGCCTGACCGGTGCGCTCAATGTCGACGCGGGCAGCGCGCTCATCACGTTGAACGACGCCGGCAACCAGCTCGGCGGCCTGGTCACGCTGAAGGGTGGCATCACCCAGGTCCGCACCGCGGCCGGGCTGACCTTGGGGCCGCTGAACACCGGTGACCTGACGGTGACGGCCTCCGGCGCGCTGAACCTCGGCCAGGGCAATGTCAGCGGCGATCTCGTCGCGAGCAGCGGCAATGGCGCCATCACGCAGACCGCCGCCCTCCAGGTGAGCGGCGCCGCCAGCTTCACGTCGGGCACGGGCAATATCACGCTGTCCAACAGCGGCAACCAGTTCCTCGGCGCGCTGAGCCTGACCGGCAACGCGGTGACCATCTTCAACCAGCCCAGCCTGAACTTCGGCACGCTGAGCTTCAACAGCCTGGACGCCACCAGCAACGGCAGCATCGTGCTCGGCAGCGGCACTCTCAGCGGGGCACTGACCGCCAAGGCCCTGGGCGGCTCCATCACGCAGATCGCTGGCGGCCTGACGGTGGCCGGCAATGCCACGCTGCAGGCCAGCACCGGCATCACGATGACGGATGCGGCCAACCACCTGGATGGCACGGTCAACCTGAGCGGCGGCACCAGCTCGGTCCGCAATGCCGGCAATCTGCGCCTGGGCACGCTGGCCACCGCGGGCCTGACGCTGAACGTCGCTGGCACGCTGAACCTCGGCAGTGGCACGGTGGGCGGTGCGTTGACCGCGGTCAGCACGGGGGCCGTCAGCCAGACGGGCGCGCTGGCGGTGACGGGCGCCACCAGCCTGAATGCCGGCAGCGCCAGCATCACCCTGGGCCAGGCCGGCAACAGCTTCACCGGCAGCGTGGACCTGCGCGGCGGCACCACCGTCATCACGGGTGCGGGTGCCCTGAGCCTGGGCAGCCTCAATGTCGCGGGGCTGTCGGCCTCGGCCTCCGGCGCGCTGCGCCTGGGGGCGGGCACGGTGGGTGGCGACCTCCATGCCAGTGGCAATGCCATCACGCAGGCGGCCGGCGGCCTGGCTGTGGCCGGTGCGTCCACGCTGAACACCGGCAGCGGCAATATCGATCTCGCCGAGGTGGGCAATGCCTTTGCCGGCGCGGTCAGCCTGGTGGGCGGGGGTGTGACGCTGGTCAACGGCGGCGCGCTGCGCCTGGGCAGCTTCTCGGCCCGCGATCTCAAGGTCAGCGCCGGCGGTAATCTCGATCTCGGTGGCGGCACGGTGAACGGCGAGCTGACGGCCACCACGCGGGGCAACATGATCAGCCAGTCCGCGGCGCTGACGGTCCGGGGTGTGGCCAATTTCGTCGCCGACGGCGGCCTGGCGACCCTGGTGCTGGACCAGCCCGGCAACCAGCTGCTGGGCGGCATCACTATGCACGGCATCAATGGCGGCAGCTTCGCCAGTGCCGACATCAGCAGCGCCCTGGACCTGACCTTCAGCGGCGACGTCAGGACCCTCAAGCTCAGCAGCGGCGGCCTGCTGACGCTGGGCGGCGGCCACAACGACACGCTGAGCGCCGCGGCGGCCAACGGCATCCTGCTGACCGGCCCGCTGGAAGTGACCGGACTGACGACGCTGATTGCCAACGGCACGAATGTGCCTGTCGACCTGGCCACGCACGGCGCCGACAACGACCTCAACCGCGTGGAGCTCAAGGCCCAGCCCGGCGCCAGCCTGGGCCGCGTGCAGCTGCGCGATGGCGATGCCGCGCGCCACGACGGCCTCAAAGTCACGGGTGACGCCGCACAGCTCGAGCTCACTTCAGCCGGCACGCTGGACCTGGGCGGTGGCAGCTATGGCAGCCTGAAGATGGACACCGCCGCCACCGGCGCCGAGATCAAGCAAAGCGGCGCGCTGACGGTCAGCGGCCTCACGACGATCAAGGCGGGCGCCGGCCAGGTCACGCTGGACCGGCCCGATAACAACCTGCCCAGCTTCACCCTCGACAGCGCCGGCATCGCCGGCCTGGCCAGCCTGGGCGACTACACCCTCAACACCAGCCAGGTGTCGACGCGTCTGGAGCTCGGCGGCGCCGGCGCCATCAGCCTGGTGGGACCGCTGTCGGGCACGGGCGAGCTGGTCATGAAGGGCAGCGGCAGCCTGACGATGACGACGGCCCAGGGCTACGGCGGTGGCACGCGCATCGAGTCCGGCACCGTCGTGTTGGCGGGGCCCCTGGCCCAGGCCGGCAGCGGCGCCGTGCAACTGCAGAGCGCGGGCCAGCTGGATCTGCGCGACGGCGCGGTCATGGGCGCCGAGCTGGTGGCCAACGGCGGGCGCGTCATCAACACCTCGGGGGCCGGCACGCTGGCTGGTGGGGTGACGCTGAAGGCGCCGATCACGGAATTCCTGCCCGGCGCCGGCGGCCTGACGGTCAGCGGCTCCATCAGCGACGGCGGTGCCGGCTTCGGGCTGCGCCTGGCCAGTGGCGGCACGCTGACGCTGGCGGGCAGCAACCATTACAGCGGCATCACCGACGTCGCCTCTGGCACCCTGCGCATCACCGGCGAGCTGCCGTCGACGAGCGCGGTGCAGCTCGCCAGCGGTGCGGTGCTGGCCTTGGGCAAGGACCAGGCCATCGGCTCCCTGGCCGGTGCCGGCCGCGTCGAGCTCGGCAGCTTCACGCTGGGCACGGGCCTGGACGGCAGGGACAGCAGCTTCTCGGGCAGCCTCGTCGGCACAGGGGGCCTCACCAAGCTGGGCAGCGGCCGCTTCACGCTGAGCGGCAGCGGGGCCCACACCGGCGCGACACGCGTGGCGGCGGGCGAGCTGGTGCTGGCCAGCGCCACCGCGCTGAACGACGTCACGGCCGTCAGCGTGGACGCCGGCGCGACGCTGACGGTGCAGCAAAGCCTCAACCTCGGCTCGCTCGCCGGCGCGGGCACCGTGGACGTGCAGGCTGCACTGCTGGGTGTCGGCAGCAATGGCAGCAGCACGCGCTGGGACGGCGCCATCACCGGCCCCGGTGGCCTGGCCAAGCTGGGCGCGGGCGTCTTCACTCTGGCCGGCCACAACACGCTGGCGGGCGATCTGCAGGTCAATGCCGGCACGCTGCAACTCGAAGGCGCAGGCGCCGTCAGGCCCCTGGCCGCTGGCTTGGCGACTGGGCCCGTCGTGCCCACCTCGGCCGGCGTCAGCGTGGCCGATGGCGCGACGCTGGAGCTGCTGAGCGACATCGACCTCGGCGCCCTCAGCGGCGCAGGCCAGGTGCAGCTCAACAGCAACACGCTGAGCCTGGGCGCGAGCGGACGCAGCAGCCGCTTCGACGGCGTCATGGCCGGCAGCGGCGGCCTGACCAAGACCGGCAGCGGCACGCTGACCCTGGGCGGCACCAATCTCTACAGCGGCACCACGCGCGTCAGCGGCGGCAGCCTGGTGCTGGACGGGCCCCAAGCCCTGGCCTCGGCCAGCGCCCTCGTCATCGAGGCGCCGGGCCAGGTCCAGGCCCATGCCCGCCAGACCGTTGCCTCGCTGAGCGGCAACGGCGCCCTGGTGTTGGATGGCGCTTCCCTGGCCGCCGGTGCCGACGGCAGCGACAGCCGCTTCGACGGGGTGGTCAGCGGCAGCGGCGGCCTCATCAAGCAGGGTGCCGGCACGCTGACGCTGACGGCCGCACACAGCAACAGCGGCGCCACCGTCATCGAGGCTGGCGCGGTCCAGCTCAGCGGCAACGGCGCCCTGGGTTCGGGCGAGATCCAGAACCAGGGCGAGCTGCGCCTGTCGCGCAGCGAGGCCTTGACCCTGGACCAGGCCATCAGCGGCCGCGGCAGCCTCGTCATCACGCAAGGCCAGGTGACGCTGAACAGCGCCGCCAACAGCTACAGCGGTGCCACGCAGGTGCAGGGCGGCAGCCTGATCACGACAGCCGTCGAGCGCCTGTCCGACGCCAGCGCCGTGCAGGTCGCGGCCGGCGCCCAGTTGCAGCTGGGCGGCAACGAGACCATCGCCTCCCTGCAGGCCGCCGGCAGCGTCAAGCTGGCCGGCCATCTGACGACGACAGCCGAGCAGGTCTACACCGGCAGCCTGACCCTGAGCAGCGCCAACGGGCAGACGCTGACCGGCACGCTGATCGACGCCAGTCGCAGCAGCAACCAGTTCGGCAGCGCGCCGCTGGCTCTCGCCGGCGGCCAGGCCCTGGTGACGGTCAAGGACAGCCTGCAACTGGGCGACGTGAACCTCAGCAACGGCGGCCGTATCGAGGCCGATCGGCTGGCCGTCAACGGCAAGCTGCAACTGACCGGCGGCAGCCTGGCCCTGGTGGCCAAGGCGGCGCCCGACGACGCCAAGGCCACGCTGCAGGGCACGGCCCAGGTGCCGGTGGCCGGCCAGTCCCTGGCCATCGCCGAGGCCACCGTGCAGCAGGGCAGCGCCAGCACCATCACGGTGGCCGAGAACGCCAAGCTGCAGGTGCAGGCCGCCGGCGGCGGCTCGGTCGTCCTGGCCCAGGACGCCAACAGCTTCAAGGGCCAGCTGTCGGTCCTCAGCGGGGCCAACTTCAACACCGCCTGGCTGCCCAACGCCAAGGGCAACCAGGCCGTGCAGTCGCAGGTGCGCGTGTCCGGCCAGCAGGTCATGGTGGGCGGCAGCGGCATCGAGGCCGATCTGGTCTATATCCGCGCCGACCAGCTCGCCACCGTCGGCGATGCCAAGCTCGTCGCCCGCATGCCCTTCGACGAGATCGTGCTCGGCAAGGCCCTGTCGGCGCCGGGCATGCTGCTGGAGCTGGCCCCGGGCGCCTTCGGCACACCCGGCAGCTTCGGCTCGATCAACGGCCAGCCCATCCGCGTCGAGGTCGGCTCGACGCTGACCGGCAATCGCACAACCGGCCCCAACGCCGGTTATCTGAGCCTGCTGCCCAAGGCCGGAGCGCAAGGCTCGACGGCCGTCGTGCTGGTCGGCCCCGAGGTCGGCAGCGCGCCGGCCAGCGGCGGCCCCGGCTATCGCTTCTTCCACGATGGGGCCAGTCAGGCAACGGAGATCCCGGTGGTCTATAACGGAGTCCTGCCGCTGACGCCGGCGGCCTCCGGAGCCCTGTCCTCCATCAACGGCGACGCCGAGGACGCCCGCCGTGCCCGCTTCCAGGAGACCGTGCGCACCGAGAACGTGACGGTGCGCCTGCGTTCCGGCGTCATCGCCGAGGTCGGCCCTGGCCGGCCGTCCACCCAAGGCAGCGAGGGCGCCAAGCCGCCCGAGCTGTGCGACCCCGCGGCCCAGCCGGTGCTGGGCTGCAAGCCTGCGAATCCATGAGCCCGTCCGAACCCGATCGCCTCCCGCGCCTGGCGCGCCGCCGCTTCCTGTGGGGCTCGCTGCTGGGCGCCGGACTGGCCGTGCGGCCCGTCGCGCGCGCCGATGCGGCCGCCGAGTCGCAGCTGCCCAGCACCGAGATCCGCCTGGCCCTGCTGCTGGGCAACCGCAACTACCCCCAGCCCTTCGACCTGCCGCCCATCCCCAAGAACCTGCGCGACCTGGAGGCGGTGCTGGAGAGGCGCGGCTTCAAGGTCACGTCGGCCCTGGACCTGGACCTGCCGGCGGCGCGTCGCGCCCTGGAGGCCTTCATCGCCGAGGCCGCCGCCAGCCCGGCGGATGCGACGGTGTTCTTCTACTTCAGCGGCCACGGCGTGCAGGTGGATGCGTCCAATCTGCTGCTGCCGGCCGGCCTGAATCCGTCGGCCAAGGGCGAGCTGCTGCAGAACAGCAGCATGCAATTGCTCAGCGACGTGGTGCGCCGCCTGCCGCCGCGCCGCGATGGCATGGTCATCGCCGTCGTCGATGCCTGCCGCACGGGTTTGCGCGCCGGCGAGGTCGTCGGCCTCAACCAGGTCGAGGCGCCGCCGGGCTGCCTCATCACCTTCTCCACCGGCGCCGGCAAGCCGGCCATCGCGCCGGCCGTCGAGACGCAGAACACCTTCTACACGGGCAGCCTCGTCAAGCTGATGGGCAGCGTGTCCGACCAGACCACCTTCCCCGAGCTGATGCAGCTGGTGCGCAGCGATGTGCGCGAGACCATGCTCAACCATCCGGTCGCCGCCATCCGCCAACTGGCGCAAGACCCCTTCATCGCCGACCACACCCGTGTGCGCCTGACCGTCGAGCCCAAGCGCGCCGGCGCGGCCGCGCCCGCCGTGCCCGACATCGACGAAGAGGCCGAGCTGAAGAAGCTGGAGAGGTTGGCCTGGCCGGCCGAGGTGCTGCAGGTGGCCGAGGCCTTTTTGAAGGCCCGCCCCGAGAGCCCGTTTGCCCCCGGCGTGCAGGTGGCGCGCGACGGCGCGCGCACGGCCGTCAAGGCCCTGCAGCGCAGCGATGTGCGCCTGTACCGCGCCGCCTTCGCGCTGAACGATGACATGCCGGCCGAGCAGCGCCAGGACCTGCTGCGCTGCGGCCGCGGCGACAAGGACGCGGCGGCCCGCATGGCCTGGCGTTCCAAGAATGGCAGCAGCGGCGCCAGCTTCGGCAGCGGCTATGGCTCGTCGGCCACACAGTCGCGCTACGAGGGCTGGCTGCAATACGCCGTGGCCCTGGGCAACGGCATTGCCAGCTATGAGCTGGCCCTGCATTTCCGCAACACCGGCCAGCCCTTGCTGGCCTCGCAGTTCGAGGCCCGCGCCCGCGACCTGGGCTACACGCCGCCGCCGGATCTGGACAACGTCCGTAAATAGCAACCGCATGGAGCGTGGGCGCCTCGGTATTCGGGCCGAGCGCTGGGCCGCTCCCGAGCCGGCCCGCCACGGCGATGTGCTTGCCGGTCGATCCGGCAAGCATCGCCGTCCCCGCGGGGGACCGATCAGCTTGGCCAGCTTTCAGCGCGGCCATGCTGGGCGAGGGGCAAGCAGTCAGCCGGCCTTCATCGCGGCGCCCAGCTTGCCGAGCGAGCTGACCGAATCGACGGCCGTCGTCAGCACGTCGGTGTTGACGTACTGCTTCATCGACTCCACCAGGGTGCGCGTGGGCACGACGGGGATCTTGCTCAGGTCACCCATGACGACGCGGGCCTTGTCGATGAACTCCTCGAAGGCCTTGTCGCGTGCCAGGGCCGCGTCGAGAAACTTCTGGGCCTTGACCTGCTCCTCGGCGATCTTCTTGACGGTGGCGGCCTGCTTGGCGATGCCCTTGAGGTCGCCGGCGGACTTGAGCTGGCCCAGCTTGGCGTCGGCCTCCTTGGCCTTGCCGCCGAGTTCGTCCAGTTGGCTGCGGGTTTCCTGGATCAGCACGCGGCGTTCGGTGCACAGGCGCGAGGCGTCGTCCAGGTGCTTGGGCATGCCGGCGGTCTTGCTGAGGATGCTGCCCAGATGCGTGAGAACGGCCTTCAGGTCGTTCTCCAGGTTGACCAGGGCGCGCTTTTCCAGGTCGTACTTGCCCTTGATGTCGGTGCCGACCTTGTAGAGGGCTTGCAGGCCGCCCATGCTGGCAAAGGCCACGCCCACGGCGGCGATCAGCGGGGTGGCGGCGCCCAGGGTCGCCACGCTCAGCGCGATGGCCGCGGCGGCGCCGCCGAGGATCAGCGCCCCCTTGACCACGGCGCCCATGACATGGCGCACCTTCTTCCATTTGATGTCGCTCTTGATCTTCTTCTTGGCGGCGTCCTCGGCTTCCTTCTCCAGCGTCGGCGCCCAGGCCAGGATCTGCTGCTGGGCCATGTTGCTGACGGCCGCGGAGAGATAGCTGGCGTAGTCCTTGATCTGGTCGTCCAGGGCCTTCTTGAGGTCGATGGCCTTGTCGATCTCGTCCTTCAGCTTGAAGGGGTCGGTGGCCGTCGTCACCGCGTTGTAGGCGGTCCTGAGCTTGTCGATGTCCTTCTGCATGGACTGCAGCGGCACCGCGAAGGCGTCGATCTGCTTGCGGAATTTCTTGCGCATGGCGGATTCGAAGTTCTTGACGATGTAGTCGAACTTGACCCGCTCATGCTCCTCGCTGCCCGAGCTTTCCACCTCGTAGGTGAGCTCCAGCTTGGGCGGCTTGAGGTCGGCCGTGCCGGGGATCTCCTCGATGATGGTGATGCTCTTCTTGCCCATGGGGTGTCCGGTAGCGGCTCGGTGCGTTGAATCTGTGTGACGCGGCCGGCGGGGAAGTTCCCAAGGGAACTCGCGGCGCTGCCGCGTCACTCAGCTAGCCACGACGATCACCAAGGATCACACGATGGCTCAAGTCAAACTGCCGGCGCCGCTCACCACGGCCTCCTGGGACAAGCAGAAGTCCGCCCTGGCCAAGGCCGCCAAGCCGCCCGCGACGAAGCTCCCGGATGAACTCAAGGAGCTGGCCAAGCTCAATGGCGCCGTCGGCTGGGACGAGTTCGACGCCGACAACTACGACTCCGAAGGCGAGATCGCCGCGGTCACCGGCGAGCTGGACAAGGCGGTCGGCAGCTCCATCAAGGCCCTGCTGGCCCAGCTGCAGGCCGTCGAGAAGTCGGCCACCAGCTTCGAGACCGAAGCCAAGAAGGACAAGACCTTCCCCAAGGAGGTGCTGACGGCCGTGGCGGCCATCATCAAGGCGGCCAAGGAGCACCGCGACGACGTCAATGCGTCGGTGGAAGCCGCGAAGAAGTCGCTGAAGGCCAAGGGTGACAAGATCGCCGCCGAGCAGAAGAAGGCCGGCGCCGGCGGGCCGCCCCCGAAGCTGGTGGCCATGGCCAAGAGCCGCCTGCTGTCGACCATAGCCCTGATGGTCAAGCCCGGCGGTGCGCCCAAGACCGTGCGCTTCATGATCGTGCAGGGCAAGAAGACGACGGCCCTGGCCCTGGCCTACGCCGTCGGTCCGGCCCAGGAAAAGCTGCTGAAGGGCCTGCTGCCGGGCGAGGCGCCCTACAAGGTGCTGAAGGACCCCAAGGCCCAGGTGGTGTGGGAGAACAAGTCGCTCACCTTCGTCAGCGACAAGCTGTCGGGCACCCTCCTGAAGAAGATCCAGCTCTGGTTGAAGAAGCAGTTCAAGCTCAACCTGAAGATGCGGGTGCGCAAATCCAACGGCCAGGTCGAGGAAGGCGATGCCGGCGAGGACATTCCCGACGACCTGCTGAAGCAGGCGGCGAGCGCCGGCAGCGGCCTCACCACGGCCGAGGTCTCCAAGCGCCGCGCCGACATGGCGGACGACATCAAGAAGGGCCTGGCCGGCCCGGCCCAGGCGCAGATCAAGTCCCTCTACGCCAGCATCACCGAGCTCATCAAGGCCGGCAAGGCGGATGAGGCCGACGAGGCCCTCGACGAGATGGAAGCGCTGCTGCATGCCGACGACGGCGGCGGCAATGACGTGCTCGACGAGGAGGCCGACGAGACCGAGGCCGAGGAGACCGGCAGCGGCAAGCCCGCGCGGCGTGCGGTGCAGGAAGACGAAGCCGACGAGGTCGAGACGGAGGAGAAGCCGGGCGCGGCCTTCACCAAGCGCATGGCGGCCATGGGCGCGGCCATCAAGGCCGGCCTGGCGGGCCCCGAGAAGGCCCGCATCAAGCTCGGCCTGGAGAAGATCACCGAGCTGACCGGCAAGAGCAAGTTCGCCGATGCCGGCAAGGTGCTGGACGCGATCCAGGCCCTGCTGGGCAAGGGTGGCGGCGACGCGCCGACAACGACCGGCGACGGCGGCGGCAAGGGCGCCGCCGCGGCCCTGGACGAGTGGAAGACGCGCCGCGCCGCGGCCGTGACCTCGCTGAAGGCGGTGGCCACCCAGGTCGCCAATGCCAAGCACGCCAGCTCGGCCAAGGCCATCATCGAGTTGCAGGCCGTCATCAAGAACCTGACGGAGGCGCCGTCCACGGTGCAGCAGGTGAAGGACCTGGAGCGTTGGCTGAAGGACGACGACGTCGTCACCGACGTCTGCGAACTGGCCGAGGACATCCGCACGCCGCTGCTGGGCGCCCTGGGCAAGCTGCGCGACGCCATCGCCGCCTGATCGCCACCCGCCATGTCCCGACCCCCCGAGCATCTCGGAAGTTCAGAAAGCCCGCCGATCCGCCGCAAGAGCAGCGTCGGCGAAGTGCTGCAGGCCATCAACAGCCAGGCGGTCGAGGTCCCCAAGCCCAGCGAGTCCAGCAAGCCGCCGCCCAAGGTCGATGCGGGCGCGGCGCTGCAGAAGCTGGCTCAGCAGCTCAAGGGGTTGAGCGCCGACGCCGAGCTGCTGCCCGACGAGGCCGATGCCGTCGGCGACCTGAAGCGCCGCCGCGAGGCGCTGGCGGGGGAGTTGACGCCGCAGCTGGAATCGACGCCGCGCGACTTCGACCCCTGGCTGCTGAAGCTGCGCCAGCTCGAGAAGGACGTGGCGGACGCCCAGCTGAAGATCGACGGCCTGGCCAGGAAGAAGGCGGCCGGCTACGAGAAGCCCTTCAAGGAGCAGCGCGCCAGGCAGGCCCAGGACATCGAGCGCTTCGACAAGGCCGATTTCGGGTCGCCGCCGCCGGCCGACCTGAAGGCGGCCTGGGAGATGTACAGCGCCGAAAGGCCGCGGCTGAAGCTGGCCGAAGAAGCGGGCGACTATCTGCGCGCCATGTCCGCGCTGACCAAGGTCATCGAGGGCATCAAGGCCATCAACAACGCCTTGCCCCAGCTTGAGGGCAAGCTGAAGAACGCCGAGAAGATCGCGAAGTCGGTCGACGACTACCAGGGCGACGAGGCCTTCAACAAGCCCGCGGAAAAAGTGAAGGCCGCCCTGGCCCGTGCCAACAAGGCCTACGAGGGCAACAATTTCGCCACCGCCTATGAGGCCCTTGACGCGATGGAAGCGGCGCGCGGTGAACTGCGCGAGGCCAGCGCCAATGCCTTGCTGAACACCAAGGGTGCCAGCCGGGCCGAGGTGTTGAAGAAGGCCATGGCCTTCGTCGACAAGGACCCGGGCATGCTCAAGACCCTGGTGGCGAAGAGGCCGGCCGGCGAGAAGCTGCTCGACGAACTGGTCGAGTCCCTGGGCGGCAAGGCCACGGGCAAGGCCGGCGAAGGCCAGAAGGCCTTCGTCAAGCAGGCCATCATCGCCCGCTACGGCCTGGAGGAAGAAGGCCTGACCGGCATCCTCAGCACCAAGGCCCTGCCGCGCCTTTACAAGGTCATGGGCATGGTGCCGAACACCCACACCCAGACCAACGATGCGCTGAAGAAGGTCGAGCG
This sequence comes from Roseateles saccharophilus, assembly GCF_031458095.1. GTDB lineage: Bacteria > Pseudomonadota > Gammaproteobacteria > Burkholderiales > Burkholderiaceae_C > Pelomonas > Pelomonas saccharophila_A. Next base: position 76,733 of record NZ_JAVDXU010000007.1, on the reverse strand, counting down.
CCGCCGCGAGGGCGACGAGTCCTTCTACAAGGCCTCGACCAAGGAGGTCGTCGTCACCTGCAAGCGCACAGGCTGGAACGCCGACACCTCGACCTTCGACCCCGACGCGGGCAAGAAGACCAAGGTGCCGGCCTTCGATGCGCACACCCTGCACGAGATCGGCCACGCCGTGGACGCCAAAGAGACCTTCATGGACGGGCCCAAGGGCAAGGAGAAGCAGCATGGCGGCTGGGAGCAGGGCCTGACGCCCGAGGGCATCGCCGACAAGCTGTATGGCGATACGAAGTTCAAGTTCGCCGCCAAGTGGGAAAAGGCCGGTTGTTCGCCGGCCTTCCTGAAGGCCTATCTCGCCGCGGCCCTGAAGGGCAATGCGGCCAAGGCGGCCGGCGCCGGCAAGATCAGCAAGGAGGACCTGCTGGCCGACGCGGCCGTCAAGAGCGCCGCGGAGGCCGCCGCGGCCCTCGCGCAAAAGCCCAAGCCCACCACGCCCGATGCGATCAAGAAGCTCGAAGCCGCCAAGCTGAAGTTCGCCAAGGCGGCGGTCGGCAAGTCCAAGTCCAAGGATGCCGACGTGAAGAACCTGCTGCTGCAGGTGGCCACCCTCATCCTGGATGGCAAGAAGGCGGCCGAAGCTGTCAAGGAAGCGCTGGCCGAGGTCAAGATCGCGTCGGCTCCCGACCAACTGGACTGGGCCGCGCTGGCCAAGGACGAGGCCGTGAAGTGGTGTGAGGCGGTGCGGCTCAAGGGCTCGTCCACCGGCCTGTGGGAGGGGGGCGCCAGCAGCGCGACGGCGAATGCCCTGTCCGACTCGCGGGTCTACCAGGAGGCTTACCGCGGCACCTGGGTCAGCTATGACCTGACCGCCCGCGGTGCGGGCATCAGTTCCTACCAGTTCCGCGCGCCGGGCGAATGGTTCGCCGAGGCCTATGCCGCCTTCTTCCTGCAGAAGCTCAAAACGGGCCATCCGCTGTACACCTGGCTGCAGACCCAGCTGCCCGCCGACCACCCGCTCAAAGCGAAGGCCGCCTGACCATGTCCCTGCTCCAGACCGAGGCAGTCAGCTGCCCCCACTGCGGCGAGGTGTCGGACGTCGACGTGGTCTACAGCGTCTACGCCGATCGCCGCCCCGACCTGCGCCAGGCCGTCCTCGACGACAGCCTGCAGCGCGAGACCTGCCCGCATTGCGGCGCCGGCTTTCGCATCGAGCCGGTGCTGACCTTTCTGGACATGAGCCGCAAGCTGTGGCTGCTGCTGCAGCCCGCCGAGAACCTGAGCCTCTGGCCCGAGCTCGAGCAGTCGGCCCGCACCACCTTCGACATGGCTTATGGCCAGCGCGCCATGCCGGCGGCGCAAGCCCTCGCGGCCGGCCTGCAGGCACGCGTCACCTTCGGCTGGCCGGCGCTGCGCGAGAAGGTCCTGTGCACCGAGCACGCCCTGGACGACGTCGTCCTTGAGCTGGCCAAGCTGGCCCTGATCCGCAGCCAGCCCCAGCTGCGCCTGAGCGACGACGTCGAGCTGCGCCTCACCGAGGTGGGCCGCGAGCAGCTGGTGTTCTGCTGGGTGAATGCGACTTCGGAGCTGGTCGAGGATGAACTGCTGGTGCCCAGGCAGGTCTACGACGGCATCGCGGCCAACCAGAAGCCGTGGGCGGCCCTGCGCAGCGAGCTGACGGCCGGCCCCTTTGTCGACGTGCATCGCCTGCTCGTGCCGGCAGCTGATTGATAGGAAAACTACATGCCAAAAACAAGTCTGCGGGAAGTTCTGGAGGCCATCGCTTCCAAGGAGCCGGGCATCAGCAACGAGAAAGACGCGGTCGCACTGCTGGACCTGCACCTCGGCCTGGTTCAGGAATGCCAGCACACCGACGCGCCGGCGAAGCTGATCAAGGTTCGCGACGGCGCCAGGAAGGCGCTGCAGACCACCTTCCAGGTGCGCACCGAGAGCATGCTGGCGCGCTCGCATGCCGATCCGCTGGAGAAGGCTCTGGCCCCGCTGGAGCGCCTGATCGAGCGCACCCAGACCGAGGAGAAGCCGGAGCAGGCGCGCTTCGACAAACGCTGGGACCAGTTGGGCGAGCGTGTCGGCAAGCTGCTGGTGGACATCGAGAAGTCCAAGTTCGGCGGCTCGCCGGGCAAGCCGATGGAAGATGCCCTGCAGGCCTTGCAGCGCGATGCCAAGGCCGTCATCGCCTTGAAGGCCGAGCTCGATTTCACGCAGGCCAACAAGATGCTCGATCAGGTCGAGAAGGACCTGCTGGCCTTCGACAAGGCCTTTGTGCCCATCAATGACAAGGCCAAGGACGAGTACCTCGAGATCAAGGCCAAGCTGCAGGCCACCATGGCCAAGATGGACCCGGCCGTGGCGGCCGACAAGTTCGGCAGCCCGCCGCATCCGCACTTCGACGTGGCCGTGGACTTCTACGTCAAGATGCGCGCGCTGATGGACAAGGGCGAGCAGGACAACGACTACCTGGTCGCCAAGCGCGGCGCGAAAGGCATCAATGATGCGTTCTCCAGGCAGTTGCGGGACAGCTTCGCGTCGCTGAAGACGGACTGGCAGAAGAGCAGCGGCCCGGCGCAGAAGCTCATCGACGGCATCGCCGCCGGCGCATTTCCAGGTGCCGATGGCAAGGCGCTGAAGACGGCGATGAGCCAGGCCACGGAGGCGATGAAGCAGGTCGAATCCAGCTACGAATGCGCGGCGGCCGGTGCGCTCATGGCGGCGCTGGACAAGGCGGTCGCCGCTGTGCGGATCACGGTCGCCCAAGGTCTCATCAAGGCGGGCACCAAGACGCCCAAGGAGGCGCGCAGCAAGGTCGTCGCCATGCTCAAGCATGACCCCGAGGCCATGAAGGCCCTGGCCGATGAACCGGGCGGCAAGGAGTGGCTGGACGCCATGGTCGGCGGCCTCGGCGGCAAGGCCAAGGACGCCGACAGCAAGGCCTTCGTGAATGCGGCCATCACGGCGCGATTCGGCCCCGAGCTGCAGGGCAAGGTGCTGACCACCAAATACCTGCCGCGCCTGTACAAGGTGCTGGGCATGGTGCCGGCGTCGCACACGCTGAGCAACGACATGCTGGCGACCATCAACCGCACGCGCACCAAGCTGGAAACCTCGGGCGACTATCAGGCGGGTCATATCAACCTGAAGGCGCCGCGCACCGGCATTGGCGATGCGATGGTGAGCTTCGGCGCCTGGGTGCTGCCCGAGAAGCTGATCGGCAAGCAGTTGCCGGGCGGCGTGTCGCAATTCGACCAGCTGACCCTGCATGAGGTCGGCCATGCGGTGGACGACAAGAAAAAGTTCATGGACGGCAAGACGGGCGCCGTCAGCTTCGGTGGCTGGCAGAAGCACAAGATCGAGGAGGTCGCCCAGGTCCTTGGCGACGCGCTGGGCTTCTTCGACGCCTTCGCCGAACTGGGCAAGCCCTTCCTCAAGGCCTATCTGACGGCGGTGCTGCAGAAGAAGAAGGCCCAGGAGGACGGCACCGTCACCGCGGCGCTGCCCAATGGCGCCAAGCCGGACTGGAAGAAGCTGGCCAAGCATGCGGCCGTCGATCATGCCGAGAACATCCGCCTGAAGAGCGACAGCAAGGGCCTGTGGGACCGCGGCGATTCGGGGGCCGCCAAATACGCCATCGGCGGCTCGGTCTTCCAGCAGTCCTACGGGCATGAATGGGTCAGCTATGCGCTGTCGGCACGCTCGGCCAAGGTCACCGACTACCAGTTCCGCGCCGATGGCGAGTGGTATGCCGAGGCCTATGCGGCCTTCTTCCTCGGCAAGCTCAAGGAGAGCCACCCGCTGCACGCCATCCTGACCAAAGACAAGCAATCGACCGAGGCCGCCAAGCGCGCCGCGCGTTGATCGGAGAGCCCCATGTCACGCCTGCATTCCGAGACCTTTCCCTGCCCCCATTGCGGCGCCGAACTGGAGATGGGCATCGTCGCCAGCATCAACGCCGACCGCCGCCCCGACCTGCGCCAGGCCGTGCTGGACGACAGCTACCAGCGCGGCAGCTGCGAGTCCTGCGGCAAGGGCTTTCGCCTCGACCCCGACCTGACCTATCTGGACGCCGCCCGCGGCCAGTGGCTGCTGGTGCGCCCGGCCGAACACCTGGACGAATGGCCGCTGACGGAGGCCCTCGCCAACCAGGCCTTCGAGCGCGCCTATGGTGCGCAGGCTTCGCCCGATGCCCGCGAGCTCGGCGCCGGCATGCAGCCGCGCCTGGCCTTTGGCTGGGCGGCCTTCCGCGAGAAGCTGCTGTGCGGCGAGCATGGCATGGATGACATCGCGCTGGAGCTGACCAAGCTGGCCGTCATGCGCGCCGTGCAGGACATGCCGCTGGCCGACGACATGGAGCTGCGCCTGACCGCGGCGACGGCCGATGAGCTGGAGCTGACCTGGGGCATGTCCGGCGGCGACCTGGCCGTGGAGAAGATTGCCGTGCCGCGCGCGCTCTACGACGAGATCGCCAGGGACAAGGGCAAGGGTTGGGCCGAGGCGCGTGCGGAGCTGGGCGCCGGCGTGTTCGTCGACGTCAACCGCATCCTGGTGCCTGCGGACGAAGAAGCCTGATGCCGAAAACCAATCTGCGCGAAGTCCTGGAAGCCATCGCCGCGACGCCCGAGGGCCTCACCGATGAACAGGACGCGGCCGCCCTGCTGGACATGCACCTGGGCCGCATCCAGGCCTGTCAGCACACCGATCCCCTGGCCCAGCTGATCAAGGTCAGGAACGAGGCCGAGAAGGCGCTCAAGACCACCGCCAAACTGGCGGGGACGAGCAAGCTCGTCCAGTCGCACCGGCTGCCGCTGGCGGACGCCCTGGAGCCGCTGAAGCGCCTGATCCCCAAGCTGCAGGAGGAGCAGGCCAAGGAAGTCGAGGCGGCGCGCCGCAAGTCGGAGAACGAGCGCGGCCAGATCAAGCAGGCCATGACCCGGCTCACGCAGCAGCATCCGGTCGACCTGAAGAAGCTGCGCGAGCTGGCCGCCTTCGAGTTCGCGCGGGCGAGCAAGCTCGACGCCGTTTTGAAGCAGGCCTCGGCCGACGAACTGCCGATCACGCCGTCGCCGGCCAAGGTCAGCTTCGCGGACAACAAGTCCGCCAAGGAATGGACGCGTGCCGTCTGCGAAGCCGCCTTCCAGAAACACACCTGGTTCGAGTTCAAGGACCTGCGCAAGTCGGGCCAGGAAGTGGACCTGCCAGGCCTGGTGGAGCAGAAGACCGTCACCGACGAGGTGATGTGGAAGCTCTACCAGTTCCGCCGTCATGTCGTCGATGGGCTGATCGCGCAGCTGCATGCCGAGTTCCCCAAGTCGGGCCTGATGTTCAAGAGCAGCGGCAGCGAGGACATCGAGTCCGACCTCGACATCACGGTGGCGTCCAGCCCGCCGGGCGACGACGTCAAGGCCATGAGTCGCTTCAACGGCGAGATCAAGCGCATCTTCGGCCGCCCGCCGGGCCGGGTCTTCGACACCAACCTCTATGCCCGCGACTACCGCGCCATCGAGGACAACATGACCCAGGGCCGCGAAGGCGCGCCGCCCCAGGACCGCGACATCGACGAGCCCACCGGGCCGATGGCCAATATGAGCGGCATCGACCAGGACGTCGCGACGCTGATGAAGCAGCGCCGCTTCCTCGACGAAGCCAGCTTCACGGCCATGTGGCAGGAGCTGCGCGACAGCATGAAGACGCAGGAGGATCGCCAGCGCATCCAGCAGCGCTTCGAGGAGGCCGAGGCGGTCTATCTGCTGACGGCCCAGGAAAAGGTCGAGGCCATCGAGAAGAAGATCGAGGCCAGGCGGGCCGCGCTGCTGAAGAAGCGCCAGCCGACGGCCGAGGAGGCCGAGACCTTCAAGGCCTTCGATGCTGCCAGGAAGCAGTTCGAGAAGGCGCGCGCCGACCATGACCTGCACCAGGTGCAGGCCCTGCTGCCCGAGTTCCTCGACCTGATGGAGGAGAAGTTCCCCGACGAGGTCATGGACGTCACCGACGACCAGTACGCCGAACGCATGGCCAAGCTGCGTGAGGACCAGGCCCTGGTCGAGTCCAGCGAGGCCACGCACCAGCAAGAGGGGCCGGACTGCGCCCAGGTGCACCCGGGCAAGACCCACGCCGTCTGGGCCGCAGAGATCAATGCGCTGAAGGCGCGCATCAAGCAGGCCCAGTTCACCAATATCGTCTTCGCCAACGAGGCCTATGTGAGCCAGGGCGCCATCACCCACATCGTGGCCGGCGCCCAGGCCTCGACGCCCGAGAAGAAGCAGGCGGTGCTCGGCAAGATCAAGCCGGCTGAGCTGCTGCAGTCCACCAACGAGCAGCTCGCCGACTTCTTCAAGGACATGAAGCATATGGAGCATGCCGAGAAGGCCGCGGCGCCGGGCACCGAGCGCCGCCGCGCCACCGGCGAAGCCTTTGTGCATGCCTCCAAATACCTGTCGCGCATGCTGGATGGCGCGGCCATGCTGCAGGAGAAATACCAGGGCAATGCCGAGGCCACCGAGCTGCTGTCGGGCAAGCCGTTTGCACTGTGCACCCGCGCCAAGCTTGCAACGCCACGCCTGCTGCAGGCCAGGATCGACGAGCAGCTGGTCAAGCTGCGCAAGTCCTCCAGCATCCCGGGCGACGCCAAGGCCGAGCTGGCCGTGGAGGATGTGAAGACGCTTTTCAACGTCGGCAGCGTGGCCGAGTTGCGCGCGCTGATCACGCAGTTCAGCATCGAGTTCAACCACCGCGTGCGCCACCTGGCCGAGTTCCAGGCTGCGCAACATGTCGAACTCGACACCGAACGCCAGTACTTCCGACCGGCGAGCTGAGCGCGGGCTCAGCCGCCGCGTTTTCAGCTCAGCTTGGCCACGGACTCGTCGAGCACGAGGCGGCCGCGCTCGACCTCCACCTCGTCCTTGGCGCGCACTTCGTCGGTCTGCTTGGCCTTGTCGCCGCTGGCCTCCCAATCCTGCTTCTCGAGGACGGCCTCGAAGATGGCCTTGCGTTCCTCGGCGGTGAGGTCGCTCAGCGCCTTCTTCTTGTGGCGCTTCTTGGTCAGAGCGGCCATCTCCTGCTCCACCTCGGCCTTGGCGACCCGGCGGCCCAGCAGGGCCGTGGCGTCCAGGTCCACGAGCAGGGTGTACTCGTCGATCACCTCCTGGATCTGCAGGCGCTGGGTCGGCGACACGCCGGGCACGCCTTCCAGCGTCAGCTTCTTGTCGCCGGCTTCCTCGCCTTCCCACTCGTCGACATAGATGCCGTGACGGTCGGCCAGGCGTATGCGGGCCGGCGAGGTGCGTGACATCGAGGTGACCACCCACAGCTTGTTCTTCAGCCCCTTGCCCGAGTCGAAGCTGCGCTTGGGCGGCGGCACCAGCAGGGCCGTCGCCGACTTGCCGCCGAAGGTCCAGGCCTGTTCCTCGACCGGCTGGTGCCGGTAGGGGCCGTCGTCGGTGGAGTAGCTGCGCAGGTTCTCGGAGAACAGCTCGGCCTGCACCTTCATGGCCGGCAGCGCGGTCGGCCCCTTGAGCTTGGCCTGGTGCTGGGCGGTGAAGGGCCCGGTGCCCCTGAACTGCGCGATGACCATCATCTGCCAGGCATGCGTGTTCTCGTGCAGGATGGTGTCCATCATCTCCTTGAAGTCGCCGATCATGTGGTGATCGGAGTTGATGGTGATCTCGGCGGGGAAGCGGGGCGAGGTCTCACCGAAATCGGAAGGGCTGAGCTTCTTCAGCTTGACGGTGACCGGCGGGCTGGGGAACTTGGGCGGTGGGTTGTCGGGATCGAGGCCGGCCAGTTTCATCAGCTCCTTGAACTGCTTCTCGGCGATCTGCTGGCAGATGGCCTGCAGCTTGGAGATGTCCTTGGCCTTGGGCTGCTTGGGGTCCTTGCCGGCCCAGGCGGCCCAATGCTTCTCGTTCTCGGCCCATTCCTGCTTGGCCCGGATGCTCTCGGGCGTGGCGTTCTTGCCATCGTCGCCGCGCAGCATCTTGACCACGTCCTTGAGCACCTTCTGCTCGGCCTTGACGAAGTCCTCGTCCAGGGCCGGGTTGCCGAAGATGGCAGCGCGAGCCTCCAGGTTGTCGTCCGAATCGGGCGGGATCTTCTTGACCAGGGCCAGTTGCTGCTTGGCGGTCAGGATCTTCAGCAGGCCTTCGGCCTTCAGGTCCTCGACCACCTGCCGGGCCTGGTCGTCGTCTCCGGCGCCGCCGATGTCGTTGTCGATGGCTTCGCGCCGCTTGTCGAGCAGGGCCTTCATCAGGCGGGCGCATTTGGCGAGCTCGACATTGGCCTCGCGGAACCGGCCGCCGTCCTGCAGCCTGACGACGCGCTGGCGCGAGACGTCATAGGCCTGGCGCTCGGGCTTCCAATCCATGTCGGTGCCGGCGCCGTCGTCCTCGGGCAGGGTGTCCGCCACCTGGATCTCGGGCGTCATGCGCTTGAGGGCGGCGAAGTACTTCCTGACCTCGTCGTCGTGTGCGCGCAGCAGCGGCGCGGCCGCGTCGATCTTCTGGCGCAGCTCGCTGATGGCGGCCGTCGCCGTCTTGGCGGCCTTGTCGCGCGCATCACCCTTGGCGGCCTTGTTGAAGCCGTCCAGCTGGGTGCGGGCCTCCTTGCGCGCCGCGTCGACGGCCCGGGTGGCCTTGCGGATGGCCGAGGAGCGGTACTCGGCCGGATAGTTCAGCACGTCGTCTATGCGCAGCTTCAGGCGCTCGAACAGCACCGTCGGGTCGGCGGCCGTCACTTCCAGCCTGCGCTCGATCGCTTCGATGGCGTCATGCATGGGCTTGGCGAGCTTGCGCGCCTGCTCGATCTTGGCCGCCGTCAGATCGCCGTCCATGGCCTTGAGAGCCAGGTCGCGCAGGGTCTCGACCTCCTTCTTCTCCTTGGGCGTGGCCTCCTCGGGCAGCTCGGCATTGATCTCGCCGCGCAGGATCTCGGCGACGCGGTCCAGCCCCAGGTCCTCGCGCATCTGCGCGCCGGCGCACACCGCACTGAGCTGGTCGACTTCGTCGGCCGCTTCGTCCAGCTTCAGCGCGGCGATGTCCTCGGCGATGCTCAGGCGCAGCAGGCGGGCATGCTCGCGCTCCTCGTCCGTCATGCCGGGCGGGTCGACGTAAAGGGCCGCGTCCTCCTGGACCGCGATGCTGGCCTCGATGTCTTCGCGATAGGCGTCCAGCAGCCGGCGCGCCTCGTCGTAGTTCTTGGCCTTGGCCAGCTCGCTGATGTCGTCGCGCCTGTCCACCAGGCCGCCATTCAGCGAGATGCCCGCCGCGGCGCCGCGGCGGTACAGCGTGACCGCCTCGCCGCCTATGCTGAGGGCCTCGGCATCGACCGTCGAAGGCCTCTCCTTCTTCTTCTTGAAGGGATTGAGGGTTTCCAGCACTTCGCGGATGGCGGTCTTGGACATCGTTGCTCCAGCAGGGATCAGACCTGGCTGAGTGAACGAATGGCCGCGCTTGGTTCCCCCGCGCGACGCGCATCAGCGCGTTAGGGGCTCAGCCCAGGGACTTCAGCAGGGCTTCGAGATCCGGGTCCATGGCGTCGTCGCTGCTCTCGGCGGCGGCAGCGGGCTCGGCGGCAGCCGGCGCGTCGTCGTTGAGGCTGGCCAGCAGGGCGTCGAGGTCGTCGAGGTCCGAGGTGTCGGCCGCCGCGGGCGCGGGGGCGGGTGAGCTGTCGCCGCCGCCGGCCAGGTCGGCCAGCAGGGCGTCCAGGTCTGAGCTGTCGTCAGACGCGCTGGCGGCCGGTGAGGCTTCGTCCTCAGCCTCTTCGAGCTTGGCTGGCTTCGCGGCCTTCGCTGCCTTGGGGGGCGCGGCGGCCTTGCGCTCCTCGGGCTCGGCCAGCTTGCTGCGGACGGCCATCTCCACGCCCATGCGGGCGCCGGGCTTGGACGCCACGGCGGCTGGCGGCGTGAAGGTGCCGGCGACGGTGTCGGGGCCGGTCAACTGCACCAGGGGTTCGCCCTTGTGGGCCATCAGGGCCTTGAGGCCATAGCGGGCCATCTCGGTGGCCACGGCGGTGGAGATGAAGCGCTCGGTGCAGGGCAGGGCCGTGCTGTCGCCATCGGCATCGACGAAGTGATGGAAGGGCAGGTCGTCCACATTGGGCTTGCCGCCCTGGCCGGCCAGCACCGTCAGGGCCAGCAGGGCGGGGTGGCCCCACAGCAGGGCACCGAGGCCGTCGGCCATCGTGAACTCTTCGAAGGCGAAGGACGAGATCGGGTCGCTGCGCTTGCCATAGGGGTGGCGCAGCAGGAAGCGCGGGCCCAGCAGGGCCAGGCGCTTGGCCTCGGGCAGGCCGCGCAGGGCGGCGAAGGCGTCGATGACGAGCTGGTGCGGCGGGTTGCGCGGGTTGCTGAGGTCGTCCACCGCCATGGACGTGAAGAAGGTGGAGCCGGCGGCGTTGGCGATCTTGGCCATGCGGCCCAGCAGCTCGGTGTGGGGCGGCGTGGCTTCGAACTGGTAGAGGCCTGCGACATAGGTATAGCCGCCGTCCTTGGTCTCGGCCTGCTTGCCGACGAGCAGCTGGTAGAGACCGCTGTCCGTCAGATCGTCACTGGCGCTGAGGTCGGCCGCGAACTCCTCGGCGCTGATGTCGATGAGATGGACCTGCAGCATGGGCCCGGTCTCCAGGCGGCGCAGCAGGAAGTCCACGCCGCGCCACAGCGACTCGGCGGTCTGGAAGTCCGGCTGGTGCAGCACCGCGCGCATGCCGTCGGCAATCGATTCATCGAGCACCTTCAGCAGGCCGACCTTCTCGGGCTTGGCCGCCGGCACGACGAAGGGGCCGATGACATTGCGCAGCAGGGCGTCGATATTGCCGCCACCCTCGGGCGCACTCGTGCGGCCGGTCAGGCGGGCGAAGTCGCTCAGCTTGGCGCCGGCTGACGGCGCCGAGCCGCGGGCGCGGGCACCGTGTGCGGTGCGCGAGGCCTTGCGGGCCGAACCACCACCCATCTTGGCGACCTCGGCCGCGGCCTTGTCGAAACTGGCCGTGTTGTTGAGACGCTTGCGCAGGTCATTGAGCTTCTTGAACAGCTCCAGCTCGCGGAACAGCGTGTCGGGGTGGAAGGACTCGAGGTCGGCCAGCGGGATCTCGACTGGCGCGCCATCCGCACCCACCGGCAGGTTCAGCGTGATGTTCTGTTGGCCCAGCCAGTCTTCCAGCGAATCGAATTCCACCGAACGCGGCTTGCGGCGGGCCAGGTCGGCGCCGGTGTCCAGGCGGCCGGCAGCGGCGCCGGCACCGAAGTCGCCGAGCAGGGCGATGCGGATGGGGCGCTTGGCGGCCCAGGCTGGGGCGGCGGCCGAGAGTTGGCCGTAGTTGGGGGTCCAGTCGCTCATGGCGTCCTCAGTTCGGTCGGAAGAGGGCAGCGAAGGCTGCACCTCGGGGTAGAGCGGGCTGCACGCTGGGGCCGGCGCCGGCATGCAGCCACAGGCTGCAGCCTTGCAGGCCATCCCAGGCGGCCTGGCTCAGCAGAGCAGCGAGGGCCGGCGGCAGGGTCGTATCGGATGTCCCGGTCGGAGCTGGCGCGTCGGCGAGCGCGGCATCGAGGGTCTCGGCGCTCCAGTCGTCGTGCAGGGCGTTGACGGCGATCTCCTCGATCTGTCCGGCCCATTGCCACAGCGCGGCCACCTGGGCGCCGTCGTTGGGGCGCTGCAGCGGCGGGCTGACGACGACGAGGGGAAAGTAGCGGCCCACGCGGTCTACCGAGGGAATCATCACGCCGACACGTAGGCCCTCGCCCGAGCCATCGGGCAGCGAGCCCGGCAGCAGCGCAAAGCGCCAGGCCGGGCTGGCCAGGTAATCGTTCAGCCAGGTGTCGGGCGCGATCTCGCGCAACTGGTGCAGGCCGGCGGCCAGCCAGCCATCCCATTGCGCGATCCACTCCGGCGTGAGGCGCCGCGACGCAAAGTCACCCAACGCCGGCAACTTCCCATACCACCCTGCGATTGCGTTCACAGCGCCCCCGGGCAGCGGAACTGCTGCAGCTCGCGCAGCCGGAAGGGGTTGAAGACGCTGCTGGCCGTCACTTCCAGGCGGGCGCGGTGGCCGTCCAGGTTCATGACCACGACGAAGCGCTCGGGCTGCTGCGGCGAGCCCTGCACCTCGAAGCGGTCGAAGAGGCGGAACAGCGCCCAGGGGCCGTCGAAGGTGACGGGCGCACCGCCACCCGGCGCGGCGCTGAGCTTGATCTGCGAAGACAGGCGCGCACCCGGCCATTGCAGGCTGACGGACTGGTTGCTGCCGGCGCTGAACTTGCTGACCTGGCCGTCGATGTCCAGCGTCAGCTCCTTCAGGCCATCGGCCAGCTCCAGCACGCGCACGTCGACGCGGAAGGCCGGGGCCTTGCCGCCGCCGCGGAAGAAGACCTCGCGCACCCGGGCTGCGCGCTGGAAGTCGGCGAGTGCGGCGGGCGAGACCGGCTTGCTGCCGTCGCCCGTGGGCCGGAAGCTCCAGGGGTTGGTGCCGACGTCGACCAGAGGCGCGAGCTTGCGCGTGAAGAAGTCGTCCATCATGCCGCCGGGGGCGAAGAACTGGCCAAAGTCCTCGGGCAGCACATCGACCTTGGAGCCCTGGGCGACCGGATAGCGGCCCGCGATGGCGCGCGAGCAGAACTCGCTGACGGGTTGCAGCTCGCCGGTCAGGCTCTGGCGCTCCACCAGGCGGCTCTGGTTGTCGGCCGCTTCGGCCAGGGTCTCCAGCGCGCCGCGCAGGGGCTCGGGCTGCTGGCCGGCGGCGGCCTTCAACTTGCCACCGCCACCACCGGCGGGCGGCGGCGACTTGCTCTTCAAGGCTTCCTGCACGGCGCTGAGCTGCACATAGACCTCGTTGAACATCTTCATCACGTCGTCCAGTGGCGGCGGCGTGCCGGTGACGAGGCGGCGCAGCGCGGCGAAGTGGTCGTCGACGATCTTCTCCAGCGGGCCGTCCGACGAGATGGCCGTGGGCGCCTTGGCCTGGTTGCCCGCCAGGCGGGCCAGCTCGCCGCCCTTGGCGAAGACGGCATCGTCAGCACGCTTGTTCAGCTCCTTGCCGATGGTGTTGTCGTTCGTGACCGGGTCGATCAGCGTCGTCTCCTTGGACGCGGCGCGCAGGAAGGCGGCCAGCGGCGAGTCCACCGCCGACAGCAGCCGCGACACGGCGATGCCGCGGTCCAGGCCGTTGAGCTTCACGAGGCGCACGTCGGCCAGGTAGTTGTCCCAGACCTTGACGTACTCCTCCAGGTAGAGGCGGCGCACGCGGTTCACCAGGGTCTTGTCCTCGGCCAGGCGCTTGGCGGTGGCGGGGTTGGTGCCCAGCACCCAGGCTTCTTCCTCGGCGAGCTGCTTGGCCGTGCGGTCCACCGAGGTCTGGAAGGCCTTCTTGTAGCCGTCCTTGGTGAACATGCCCGGGATGCCCTGGGTCAGCGACGCACCGCTGGCACGCACAAACACGTTAGGGCTCTGCGGGCCGGCCGCGGCCGCCACCGTGAAGGGCGGCAGGTCGCCGTCGATCTGGGCACGGCGCAGGCGGCTGAAGATGCGGTATTCGAGCGGGTAGGCGCCCAGCATCTCGCGCACGCTGGCCACCAGGGTCTTGTCCATGGGCTGGGCCACCTCGAAGCTGCCGCGCGACAGCAGCGCGTCGAGGTGGTTCTTCAAGAGGGCCACTTTCTCGGCACCGAGGCTGCCTTCCAGGTTGGCGTCCCAGTCCAGGCCCACCCAGGCCTGCAGGCCGGGCTTGTCCAGATGCTCGGGCGTGTAGAGCATCAGATAGGCCTTCAGCGACTCGTAGGCGAATTCGAGGTTGTCGCGGTTGGCGGTGCGCAGCCTCTCCTCCAGCCGGGCCGCGACGCGCGGTGCGAGGGCGCGCTGCAGCAGGCGGTGATAGGAGACCTGGGCGCCGGCATCGAGCTTGTCGCCCTGGAAGAGGCCGAAGCCCAGCGACAGCGGCGGGTTGTCCAGCGCAAAGCCGGGCGGCTGGGCGGCGTCGCGAATGGCGGCCAGGGCTTCGGGCAGGGCCGAGGGGTCGCTGCCGCTGGTGGGCGGCAGGGCGGTGACCGTGTCCTTCAGCGCCGGCAGCTTGGCCTCGATGTCGGCGATATAGCGCTTGTTGCCGAAGTAGCTGAAGCCCCAGCCGACCAGCAGGGTCAGCGTGATGACGCCCACCGTCGCCAAGCCGGCCAGGCGCAGCCTTGCGCTGCGGCGTTCGACCTGCGCGTTCTGGCCCACCAGGCCTTGCTCGACAAAGATGACCTTGCGCAGCAGATGATTCAGGAAATAGCTCTTGCCCTTGGCCGCGGCCGGTGGCGTCAGGCGGCGCTCGACGCCGAAGGTGCGGGCCAGGGCCCCGAGCACGCGGTCGATGGGCGTGCCTTCCTGGGTGCCGCTGGTGAAATAGACGCCGCGCAGCCGCGGGGCTTCATCCAGCGCACCACCGCCGCCGAACACCGTTTCCAGATAGCCGCCGAGCAGGCCCTTCAGGCCGCCGAACTGCTGCGGGAAGGCGAAGATGGTGGCGCGCTTGAGCGTGTCGCTCTCGGCCTCCATGCGCTCGATGAGGCGCTCGCGCAGGCGCTTCTCCAGCGACGCGAATTCGCCGCCGAAGTTGGCCATGATCTCCTCGCCCGGCTGCGTCGCCAGCGGGAAGGTGAAGCCGAAGACCTGGTCGCGCTCCTCCTTGCCCATGGGGCCGAAGGTCTCGTTGAAGCCGGCCAGCAGGTCGCACTTGGTGACCATCACATAGACCGGCACCTTGACGCCCAGGCGCTGCTGCAGCTCCTGCATGCGGCCGCGCATGCGCGAGGCCTGTTCCTTGCGCTGGTCGGGCGGCAGGGCCAGCAGGTCCTGCACGCTGATGGTCAGCAGCACGCCGTTGATGGGACGGCGAGGGCGGGCCTTGCGCAACAGGCCGAGGAAGGTGTCCCAGGCCGCGGCGTCGGTGTCCTTGTCGGAGTCCTGCGTGGCGTAGCGGCCGGCGGTGTCGATGAGGACGGCCTCGTCGCTGAACCACCATTCGCAGTTGCGCGTGCCGCCCACGCCGCGCACGCTGGCCTGGCCGAGCTTCTCGGTCAGCGGGAAGTTCAGGCCGGCATTCAACAGCGCCGTCGTCTTGCCCGAGCCCGGCGCGCCGACGAAGACATACCAGGGCAGCTCGTACAGCGAATTGCCGCCGCCGAACAGACCCTTCTTGCTGCCCGGTGCCTTCTTCAGCAGATCGATGGCCTGGGTGAAGCGCTCCTGCAGCACGCCCTCTTCCTTGGCGGCTGCCGACGGCCCGGCATTCATGCCCTTGACCAGGGCCGCGTTGATGCGGCGCCGCCGCATCTGCGACCACACCAGGCGCAGGCCGCCCAGCAGCCAGATGATGGCCAGCGTGATCCAGCGCGCCAGGCTGGTGTCCAGCGGCCGGTGCTCGCCAAAGGCGATCAGCGGGCCGACCCACCAGACCAGGGCGGAGATGACGCCCAGGAAGAAGATCCCGAGGGTCAGCGGATGGAACAGGAAGGAGAGAACTTTCTTCATGATCAGCGACCGTCCTGGACCATCAGCGTGACTTCGACGCGGCGGTTCTTCGCGCGGCCGGCGGGGGTGGCGTTGTCGGCCACGGCTTCGGCATCCGCGCGGCCTTCGGCACGCAGGCGGCCGATCTCGACGCGCTCGGCCAGCAGGTTGCGGAAGGCCTCGGCGCGGGCCTGGGACAGATGCCAGTTGGACGGGAAGCGCAGCGAGCGGATGGGCTGGTTGTCGGTGTGGCCGGTGATCTGCACCTGGCCCTTCATGCGCTGCAGGGCTTCGCCGATGCGCAGCACCAGGGGGCGCAGCTCGGACGACACCTCGGCGCTGCCAGGGCCGAACAGGCCGTCGCCCTTGATGATGACGATGGAACGGTCGGCGAGGTCGTTGACCTGGATGAGGCCGGCCTTGATGTCGTTGTCCAGCAGGCCGGCCAGGCGCGGCGCGGCCGGGGGCGGCGTGGGGGCGGCAACGGCGGCGGTCTTCACGTCATAGCCGCGCAGGGCGGTGAAGACGTCGTCCGACGCGCCGTTGATGCTGAAGCGCAGGCCGATGTAGACCAGCAGCAGCACCAGGGCCGTGGCGGCGGCGATGGCCCAGACCGGCACTTTCTGGCGCAGGCTGGACTGGCCGGGTTCGGCGCCCTGCCAGCGCGGCGACAGGGCCGGATCGGGGTTGCTGCCTTGGCGCAGCATCTGCGCCAAGCGGGCGCGCACGCCGTCGAGCTGGGCGCGGCCGTTGTCGACGACGCGGTAGCGGCCCTCAAAGCCGAAGGCCAGGCAGACGTAGAGCAGTTCCAGCAGGTTGCGGTTTGCCGGCACGTTCTCGGCCAGCTTGGCCATCAGCGCGAAGACCTTCTCACCGCCCCAGGACTCGTTGTGGAACTGCACCAGCAGGCTTTGTGATGCCCAGGCGCCCGAGCCGCCCCAGGGCGTGCTGGCGGCGGATTCGTCGAGCAGGGTGCACAGGATGTAGCGGCCGGCGATGACCTGCTCGTTGGGCAGGCCTTCCGCACGCGCCTTGGCCTCGAAGCTGCGGATGCCTTCGGCCAGGGCTTCCTTCAGCCCGGCAGGATTGGGATGCTGGGCGCTGTGGCGCACGCGCGGCGCGGCCGACAGCAGGGGCATGGCGGCGGCCACCAGCGGGTTCATGCTGGCCGTCGTCAGCGCCTCCAGGGCCATGGGGGCTTCCTTGCCCATCGGCCCGGCGGGCATGCCGGCGGGCTGTTGGCCCATGGCGCCGGCGGGCCGGGCCGGCGGCTGGGGCGTGGTCGCCGCCGCTCGGCCCGCGCTGGGCTTGATGACGGTGCGGTCCTGCCCGAAGGCGGCAAAGGGATCGTCGTTGTTGGGATCGCTCATGAGGCGGACCGATCAAAAAGGGTTCGTCAGGCTCGAATCGCCCAGAACTCGAGTTCGAGTCCCGGGAACTCGCCGGCGATGTGCATGGCCAGGCCGCCCGAGGTCTCGAGCTGCTTCCACAGCTCGTTGCCGCGGGTCTCGAGCTCGAAGTAGTTGTGGCCCGCGTGATAGGGGATCTGGCGCGGCGCCACCGGCAGCGGGCGCAGCGACACGCCGGGCAGCTGCAGGTTGACGAGATCGCGGATGCGCTCGACCGGGCCGATCTTGACCTGGGTCGGGAAGCGGGCGCGCAGCGCGTCGCCGGGCAGCTGGGCCGACACCGCCAGCACGAAGGTGGCCGTGCGCTGCAGGCCGACGTCGGGAATCAGCGCCACGCGCACGCCGTAGGCGCGATCCTGCAACTCGATCGGAATCGCCGTCTGCTCCATCACCATGGACAGGGACTGGCGCAGGTCGTCGATGACGGGCCGGAAGGTGGCCGCCAGGTCATCGTGCAGATAGTCGGCGTATTGGGCCGGGCGGCGGCTGTCGCGGAAGGTGGCCAGGTCGCCGGCCAGACTCAGGCATTCGCTGTACAGGCGCTCCGGGTGCAGTACCGACACGGCGCGCAGGTGGTTGAACAGGGCCTGGTTGCGGTTGACGGCTTCCAGCAGCAGGAAGTCGGCAATCTCGCCGACGCCACCGCGCCCCGGCGCGGCCAGGCGGGCGGCCAGGGCCTCGCCGCGCTGGTTCAGCAGGCCGCAGAGTTCGCGCACATAGCCGTCCAGCACCGGGTGGGCCGGCGCGTGCAGCAGCGGCGGCACATAGCTGGGATCGAGCACGACGCGGTTGTCGGCGCGGCGCTCGACGACGCGGGCCACGCCCAGGGTGGCATAGCCCTCGCCGGCGTCGCGCTGCAGCATCAGGCGCAGGTTGAGCCGCCCGATCTGCAGGGCGGCGTCGCGGTCGAGCTGGGAATTGCTGTCACCGACATTGACCTCGGCCGTCGTGAAGCGCGGGCCCATGGCGCCGGCGGCCTGTTCGGCGTCGGTCTCGACGACGCCGGGGCGCTGCAGGGTCACGGCCAGCACGACGATCTCGTTGCGGGCATCGGGCGGGATGTCCACCGCTGCCGGCGTGGCGTCGCCGCCGGGGGCGGAGAAAGCCGTGCCGTCGGGCAGCAGGCCTTGCGCCGCGGCCAGGCCGACCTTGCCCAGGGTCAGGGAGGCCTCGTCCAGGCTCAGGGCCGTGAAGCCCCAGGCATAGGCCACGGCCTGTTGCAGGCGTTGGCGCCACTGGTGCTCCCAGTGGCGGTCGTGCTGCTGGAAGTGCTGCGGCTGGAGGAACATGCCCTCCGTCCAGATCACTCGGTCACGCCAGGTCATGGATGGGATCGCCTCGATGGAGCAAGAGAAAACAGGGGGAAGCAGCCACGGCGGCCTGCGATCAGGCCATGAGTGACTGGCGGCGGCGCTTGGTTCCCCGCTCCTTCGGGAACCAATCGACGCGGGTGGTCACTCAGTCAGCGGTTCATCCTGCCGACCAAAGAGCGCCCGTCATGAAGAAGTTTCGCCCCCTCCTGGTTCTTTCCTTGTGCGGTCTCACCCTGAGTGCCTCCGTGGCCGCTCAGACGCCGGAAATCCCGCCGCCTGCCGCCTCGGCGGCTGAAGTCCTCGACCTGGGCAAGACCGTGCCGACGGCCGAGGCCATCAACGAAGGCCTGTTCCCTGACGACAAGTGCAAGGAACTGGAGGCTTCGGGCTTCAAGTGCATGGGTTTCAAGCCGGCCATCAAGTATTCCCTGCCGGCCACCTCCTTCAAGGTGGGCTCGGCCGAGCTGCCGACAACGCTGAAAAAGCAGCTCGACGTCTTTGCCGACGTGCTCAAGACCAAGAAGAACAGCGACCGCAAGGTGCGCGTCATCGGCCATGCCGACGCCTCCGGCACGCCGGCGGCCAACCAGGCACTGTCCGTCAAGCGCGCCGAGTCCGTGCGTGACTACCTCGTCAGCAAGGGCGCCGACCCGGCCCTGCTGCTCATCGAGGGCGTGGGTGCCAGCGAACCCAAGAATCCGGCCAAGCCCAAGGCCGACGAGAACCGCCGCGTCGAGATCGGGCGCAAGTGAGCCGACCCGGCTCCAACCAAGGCCGCCCGAGGGCGGCTTTCTCTTTGCCGCCGGGTCGGAACAGGGCGTGGCGCTAAACTGGCCTTGCCATGTTGCGCCGCTCCACCCGTCGCCTGACCACCGCCTTCCTCGTGGTGGTGTCGCTGCTGTTCGCGCAGCTGGCGCTGGCGCGCTATGTCTGCCCGCAGCAGGCAGACCCGGCCGCCATGGCGGCCATGATGGCGGCCGGCCTGCCCTGCGAAGGCCTGGACGCGGACCAGCCGGCCCTGTGCGCCGAGCATTCCTCCAGCGCCGCGCAGTCCTTCGAGGCCGCCAAGGTCCCGGCCGTCTCGCTGCCCATGGTGGTCCAGGTGCTGGAACTGCCGCTGCTGCTCGACGCCGTCGAGGCGGCGATCGTCCCTGCCCAGGCCACGACCGAGGCCCAGCCGCCTCCGGACCCGCTCTTCCTCTCCACGCTCAGACTCCGAGTCTGACTCCCTCCGTCGACTGACAGGCGCCGCTGCGGCATGTCCGCATCCGGCAAGGCCGCCGCTCGTCCACGGAGTTTTCATGCCATCCCCCAGTTTTTTCCTGCGGTCAGTCGCCCTGGCTGCTGCATTGCTTCCCGGCCTGAGCCGGGCGGCTCCCCTGACGCTCGACCAAGCCCTCGAACGGGCCGTCCAGCGTTCCGAATCCGCCCGCGCCGCCCGCGCGGGTGCCACCAGCGCCACCGAGGCCGCACGTGCCGCCGGCCAGCTGCCCGACCCCGTACTGCGCGCCGGTGTCGACAACTTGCCCATCTCCGGCACCGACCGGCTCAGCTCCCGCGACTCCATGACGATGAAGCGCGTCGGCATCAGCCAGGAATGGCTGTCGGCCGAGAAGCGTGCCGCGCGCCAAGCCGCCGCCGACGCGATGGCTGGAAGGGAAGCGGTCGCCGTGCAGGCCACGACGGCCGAGGTCCGCCTGCAGGCCGGCCTGGCCTATCTCGATGCCTGGTTCGCTGGCGAGACGCTCAAGCTGACGGCGCTGACGGAACACCACGCCCGCGAAGAACTCGAGGCCGCCCGCGCCCGGCTGGCTTCCGCGACCGGCAACGGCCAGGAAGTCCTGGCGCTGGCGGCCGCCCAGGGCGTCGCCGAGGACGAGGCGGCCGAGGTGAGGCAGCAGCAGGCCGCTGCACGGGCGGCGTTGGAGCGCTGGATGGGCGCGCCGGCCGAGGAGCTGGCAGAGCCCGCGGGCCTGCCGCCACCGCAAGAGCAGGCCTATGTGGCCAGCCATCCCGCCGTCCTCGCCGCCCAACTGGACGCCGAGCTGGCCCGCAAGGAGGCTGAACTGGCGCGGGCCAGCCGCAATCCGAACTGGTCCTGGGAGCTCAGCTACGGCCAGCGCGCCGGCTATCCCGACATGGTCTCTGTCGGCGTCAGCATCCCCTTGGTCGTCGCGCCGGCGCGCCGCCAGGACCGCGACATCGCCTCCCGGCTGGCCCTGATCGAAAAGGCCGAGGCTGCGCTGGCCGAGGCCACACGCATGGCCACTGGCGAGTACCGCGCGCTGGCCGGCGATGCCGGCCGTCTTGCCGAGCGCATCGAGCGCTACCGCGCGACCGTGGCCGTTGCGGCTCGACAGCGCACGAGCGCCGCCCAGGCGGCCTACCGCTCCAACCAGGCCCCCCTCATGACGCTGTTCGAGGCGCGCCACGCCGAGGTCCAGGCGCAGCGCAGGCTGCTCGCCCTGCAGCGCGAGCTGGCCCGGGCCCAGGTCCAGCTGGCCCTCAAGCCCATTCTCGAAGGAGGTGCACGATGAAGCGCGCAACTCTCGCTGCCGCGCTGATCGCCGCCGGCGCAGTGCTGGCCGTTGGCGGCTTCTACGCCGGCCGATCGACCCCACCCGCGGCCGCAATACCGCAGGCCGCCGAGCGCAAGCCGCTGTACTGGCACGACCCCATGGTGCCGGGGCCGCGCTTTGACAAACCGGGCAAGTCGCCCTTCATGGACATGCAGCTCGTGCCCGTCTATGCCGACGCGGCGGGCGAGGGCGGCGTCAAGGTCAGCCCGACCATTCAACAAAACCTCGGGGTGCGCACCGCCGTCGTCAAGAAGGCCGAGGTCTCGGCTTCCTTCGACGCCGTGGGCACGGTGCAGTTCGACGAGCGCTTGAGCGTCGCCGTGCAGAGCCGCGTGGCCGGTTACGTCGAGCGCCTGGCGGTTCGCGCGCCCATGGAGCAGGTGCGCAAGGGCCAGGCCCTGGCCACCGTCTTCGCGCCCGAATGGCTGGGGCCGCAGAACGAACTGCTGGCGCTCCAGCGGGCCGGCGTCGCACCGGACCTGATCGCGGCGACGCGCGAGCGCCTGCGCGCCATGTCGATTCCGGAGAGCCTGATCCGCCAGAGCGAGGAGGCCGGGACGGCCCAGGCCCGGTTCACGCTGAGCGCGCCCTCCGGCGGCGTGGTGGCGGAGCTGGGCGTGCGCGAGGGCGTTGCCGTTTCGCCCGGCATGACTCTCTTCCGCATTGCCGGCCTGGAGAAGGTCTGGGCCGTTGCTGAAGTCCCGGAAGCCCAGGCGATCCGACTCGTGCGCGGCCAGAAGGTCAGGGCCGTGCTGCAGGCCGACGCCTCGCAGGCCTTCAGCGGCGAGCTCAAGGAAATCCTGCCCCAGGTCAGCGCCAGCACGCGCACGCTGCAGGCTCGCTTCGAGGTCGACAACCGGTCCGGCCGGCTGATGCCGGGGATGCTGCTGCGCCTGCAGATCGCAGGCGCAACGACCTCACGTCTGGTCGTGCCCGCCGAAGCCGTCATACGCACGGGCACGCGGGCCGTGGCCATCGTGCGCAAGCAGGGCGGCGCCTTCGAGCCGCGCGAGCTCAAGCTGGGCGCCGAGCTGGGCGAACAGGTCGAAGTGCTCGAAGGGCTGAGCGAAGGCGATGAGGTCGTCGCCAGCGGCCAGTTCCTCATCGACTCCGAGGCGCGGCTGAAGTCCGTGCTCGGCGCCATGCAGGCCGCGCCAGCCGCGTCCGGAGGCGCCCAATGATTGCCGCCCTCATCCGCTGGTCGGTCGCCAACCGTTTCCTCGTCCTCATCGCCACGGCCTTCCTCGTCGCGGCGGGCGTGTGGTCCCTGTCTCGAACGCCGGTGGATGCCCTGCCGGATCTCTCGGACACGCAAGTCATCGTGCGCACCACCTACCCGGGCAAGCCGCCCCAGGTGGTCGAGGATCTGGTGACCTACCCGCTGACCACCACCCTGCTCAGCGTGCCGGGCGCCAAGACCGTGCGCGGCTACAGCTTCTTCGGCGACTCCTTCGTCTACGTCCTCTTCGACGACAAGACCGACCCTTACTGGGCGCGGTCGCGCGTCGTCGAGTCGCTGAACCAGGTGCAGGGCCGCCTGCCCGCGGGGGCGACGGCGGCGCTGGGGCCGGACGCGACCGGCGTGGGCTGGGTCTATGAATACGCCCTCATCGATCGCAGCGGCCACACCGACATCGGCCAGCTGCGCGCCCTCAACGACTGGTTCCTGAAGTTCGAGCTGAAGACCGTGCCCGACGTGGCCGAGGTGGCCAGCATCGGCGGCATGGTGCGCCAGTACCAGGTGGTGCTGGATCCGGATCGGATGCGCGCCCTCAGCGTCACGCAGGCCGTGGTCGCCCAGGCGCTGCAGAAGGCCAACCAGTCCTCGGGCGGCTCGGTCGTGGAGATGGCCGAGACCGAGTACATGGTGCGTTCGCGCGGCTTCCTGCAGTCGCTGGACGACTTCCGGACCATCCCGCTCAGCGTGGCGGGCACGACACCGGTGCTGCTGCGTGATGTGGCGACGGTCCAGATCGGCCCCGAGATGCGCCGCGGCGTTGCCGAACTGGACGGCGAAGGCGAGGTCACGGGCGGCGTGGTCGTGATGCGCTCGGGCAAGAACGCCCGCACCACCATCGCGGCCGTCAAGGCCAGGCTGGAGGCCCTCAAACCCAGCCTGCCCCGGGGCGTCGAGGTCGTCGAGACCTATGACCGCTCCCAGCTCATCGACCGCGCCATCGACAACCTGCGCGTCAAGCTCATCGAGGAGTTCGTCGTCGTCGGCGTCGTCTGCGCGCTGTTCCTGTTCCATCTGCGCTCAGCCTTGGTGGCCGTGGTGACCTTGCCGGTCGGTGTGCTCACAGCCTTCATCGTCATGCACTGGCAGGGCGTCAGCGCCAACATCCTGTCGCTGGGCGGGGTGGCCATTGCCTTGGGCGCCATGGTCGATGCCTCGGTCGTGCTGGTCGAGGCCGTGCACAAGCATCTCGAGCATTTCGAAGAGCGGCACGGCCGGGCGCCGATCTTGGCCGAACGCTGGGAGCTGGTTGCGCAGGCGTCGATGGAGGTGGGGCCGGCGCTGTTCTTCTCGCTGCTGGTCATCACCCTGTCCTTCCTGCCCGTCTTCACCCTCGAAGCCCAGGAAGGCCGGCTGTTCTCGCCGCTGGCCTTCACCAAGACCTATGCGATGGCGGCGGCGGCCGGGCTGTCGGTGACGCTGGTGCCGGTGCTGATGGGCTATCTCATCCGTGGTCGCATTCCCAGGGAGACGGCCAACCCGCTGAACCGCTTGCTCATCGCCAGCTACCGGCCGGCGCTGGAGGCCGTGTTGCGCCATCCCAAGGCCACGCTGGCCATCGCGGCGTTGGTACTCGCCGTGACCGCGGTTCCGGTCTCGCGCCTGGGTGGCGAATTCATGCCGCCGCTGGATGAGGGCGACCTGCTCTATATGCCGTCGGCCCTGCCAGGCATCTCGGTGTCCAAGGCGTCCGAACTGCTGCAGCAGACCGACCGCCTCATCAAGACCGTGCCCGAGGTCGAACGCATGTTCGGCAAGGCGGGGCGTGCCGACACCGCCACCGACCCGGCGCCCCTGGAGATGTTCGAGACCACCATCCGCTTCAAGCCCCGCGAGCAGTGGCGGGCGGGCATGACGCCGGACAAGCTGGTGGAGGAGCTGGACCGCGTCGTCAAGCTGCCCGGCCTGTCCAACGTCTGGGTGCCGCCCATCCGCAACCGCATCGACATGCTGGCCACCGGCATCAAGAGCCCGGTGGGCATCAAGGTGGCCGGGGCCGACCTGACCACCATCGACCGGCTCGCCGCGCAGATCGAGTCGGCCGTGAAGAGCGTCCCCGGCGTGTCCTCGGCGCTGGCCGAGCGGCTGACCGGCGGCCGCTATATCGACGTGGATGTCGACCGCGCCGCGGCGGTGCGCTTCGGGCTGTCGGTGGCCGATGTGCAGGCCGTGGTGTCCACCGCCATCGGTGGCGACAACGTCGGCGAGGTCGTCCAGGGCCGCGAACGTTTCCCCATCAACCTGCGCTACCCGCGCGAGCTGCGCGATTCGCTGCAGCGCCTGCGTCAGCTGCCCTTCCTGACCGACAGGGGTGCGACCGTGCTATTGCAGGACGTGGCCCGCATCGCCATCGCGGACGGGCCGCCCATGGTGCGCAGCGAGAACGCGCGCCTCTCGGGCTGGGTGTATGTGGACGTGCGCGGTCGCGACCTGCGCTCGGTCGTGCGCGAGATGCAGCAGGCCGTTCGCCGGCAGGTGGTGCTGCCGGCCGGCTACGCGGTGTCGTGGTCGGGCCAGTTCGAGTATCTGGAGCGCGCCACCGAAAGGCTGAAGCTGGTCGTGCCCGTCACCCTGGCCATCATCTTCGTGCTGCTCTATCTGCTGTTCCGCTCGGCCGGGGACGCGGCCCTGGTCATGGCCGCGGTGCCCTTCTCGCTGGTGGGCGGGTTCTGGCTGATCTGGATGCTGGGGCACGCCATCTCGGTGGCCACCGCGGTGGGCTTCATCGCCCTGGCCGGCGTGGCCGCGGAGTTCGGCGTCGTGATGCTGGTCTATCTGCAGAACGCGTGGACCCAGCGCCTGGCCGCTGGTGAGCCCGAGAACGAGGCGACCTTGCTGGCCGCCCTGCGTGAAGGCGCGGTGCTGCGGGTGCGGCCCAAGGCGATGACGGTGGCCGTCGTGATGGCGGGCCTGCTGCCCATCCTGTTCGGGCATGGCACGGGCTCGGAGGTCATGACACGCATCGCCGCGCCCATGGTCGGCGGCATGGTGACGGCGCCGCTGCTGAGCATGCTGGTCGTGCCGGCCGCCTGGCTGCTGCTGCAGCGCCGCCGGCTGACCGGCCGGCTCAGGGCACCATCTCCGTGACCTGGCCGGGCGACACGATGCTGACGACGCCGGCATAGGCGCACATCAGCTTGGAGGTGTTGTTCAGCACCGGCATATTGGCCAGCATGACCGTCGGCGCGCCCGGCACCCAGGGGGCCGGGAAGACCGGCACGCAGGGCATGGGCGTCAGCGTGAACACGCCCTGGGCCGCGGCCGTGGCGGCGGCGGTGGCGGAGGCGACGGCCGGGTTGGCCATGCTCTTGCACGGGCCGAAGGGCTGGATGTTCACCATGGGCTTGTTGTCCATGATGTTGGCCGCGAACTGGTTGCTGGTCTTCATCTTGTTCAGCGGCAGCACTTCCAGCGCGCTGGGCTTGGAGCCGAAGGTGCAGACCAGCTGGGCACCCTTGCAGACATGTTGAGGCATGGTGCTTCTCCTTCAGGTAGCGGAGCCTGGCGATTCCGGGCCGAGCGCCGGGCCGCTCCCTAGCCGGCCCGTCTGGCGATGTGCTTGCGGCTCGATGCCGCAAGCATCGCGGTCCCCTCGGGGGACCGGCTGGGCTTGCCTGCGTTCAGCAGGGCAAGACTGGACGAGGGGCCCACACATTTCAATCGGGCCTGAGCCAGAGGGCCAAGGCGGTGAAGTTGTCGTGGTTGGGCTTGTCGGCAGCGGCCAGGCGAACGCGCTGGCCGAGGTCGTTCAGCCAGGCCTGGGGATCCGGCGCGAAGGACAGGGCGGCGGCGATCTCCTCGTCGGTCATCCATTCCCACAGGCCGTCGGTGCACAGCATCAGGGCCTCGCGGCCCAGCAGGGGCCAGGGCTGTTCGGACACGCTGATGTGCAGGTCCTCGCCCTGGGTGCCCAGGGCCGAATAGAGCTCGCTGCGCTTGGGGTGGGCGCGGGCGCCGGCCTCGTCGAGCAGGCCGCCGTCGATGAGGGACTGCACCAGGCTGTGGTCACGGGTGCGCTGGGCCAGCAAGCCGTCGCGGAAGGCGTAGAAGCGCGAGTCGCCGCAGTGACCCCACAGCGCCGTGCGCTCCTGCAGGTCGATGGACAGCACCACCACGGTCGAATGCATATTGCGCAGCTGCGGATTGGCGTCGCGCTGGGCGAGCAGCTCGCGGTTGGCGTCCACCAGCAGGGCTTCCAGGGCTTGCGGGTGATGGGCCGGCAGGCTGGCATAGCCCTGCAGCACATGGCTGACGGCGAGCTTGGACGCGATGTCGCCGCCGCCATGGCCGCCGGCGCCGTCGGCCAGCACGCAGCACAGATAGCGCTCGGAATGCCAGTGGCCGCAGGCGTCCTCGTTGTAGTCGCGGCCGCCCTGTTCCGACATCAATGCGAGCTCAATTTGCACAGGGCTCCTTATCCTTGTTCTTGTTGAAGCGCATCGAGCTGCGCTTCATAGGCACGCAGGAACTCGCGCCCGAAGACCTGGTGGAAATCATCCGCCAGTTCGCCGGCGATCTGCTGGTATTCCTGCTGGAAGACCGACCACAGCTGGGCCTTGCGCGCCGCCGGCAGCAGGCTTGAAAGCACCGACTTCTGCGTCAGCCGCGATTCCAGCTGGGCGGGGTCGAAGCGCTGCAGCAGGCCTTCGAGTGCGGCGCGCATGCCGGCCAGGAAGGCGAGCTGGTGGGCGCGCAGGTCGTCGAAGGCATCGCGCATGGCGCGCTGCGGCGGGATGAAACCGCGCACCGTCGGGCCCAGCAGATGGCCCAGTGCCACCTCGGCCGTCGGCGAGAACTTCAGCGGGTTGTTCTCCTTGGCGACGATCATGGTCGCCTCGGCGCGCACCTCGCGCTTGAGGGCTGCGCGGGCGACGAGCAGGTCCACCGTGCCGCGGGCCGACTCGTGGATGAGCTGGCCGAGCAGGCGCATGAACTCGGGCGTCAGGCCCTCGGCCGGCAGATTGGGAATGCCCAGACCTTCGCGGAAGGCCGCCAGCAGGGCGGCCTGGTCGGCCGGCATGGCCGCAGGCGCGGCCTGGGCGACCGGCGCGGCCATGGCGGGCGGCGGAGGCGGCGGCATCAAGGGTGCCGCTGCCGCGATGGGTGGCGCAATCGTGACCGGCGCAGGCGCCTCGGCCTTCTTGCCGGCACGGATGATGGTGCGGCCTTCGCCGGCGCTGTCGTTCCAGGACACGACGGCGCCCGACAGCGTGCCGGACGGATCCAGCGCATTCAGCGCCGCCATGGAGGCAGCGGGCGGGCGGGGGCGCTGGCCCGTCGTCGAGGACGAGGGGGCGTTCGGAGGAATGAAGGGCCGGTTCAGCTCCGAGGTCGTGTCCGGCAGGGCCTGGCCGGCCGCAGCAGGCAGCATGCCCAGGGCCTGCATGGGGTCGGCGTGGCCCGCCATGTTGGGCTGTGCCACCGCCTCGCCGAGCAGGGACTGGGCCAGCGGGTTGTTGCTGGCCGGCGTGGGGGCGCCGAGGCCGAAGAGGGCGTCAAGCGAATCGCCGGCCGCGCCTCCCCGAGGGGCTGAACCGGGCAGGTCGGGGATCAACGGCGCGGGGGCCCCGGCGCCCAGGTCCAGGCCCAGGGCGCGTGCGCCGGCTGATTGCTGAGGGGCGGCGGCCTGCTTGGGCGCGGCCACCGGGGCGAAGGGATCCCAGTCGGCCGGGATGCCGCCCATGGCCTGCGCGGGCGGGGGCGGCGCGGCAAGCGGTGGTGCGGCCTGCGGCGCGGGCGGATTCGCGCCGCCGAACAGGCCCAGCGGGTCGGCGGCCTTCAGGTCGCGGCGGATGCCGGGTTGGGTCAGGGCCGTGGCCGGGGCCATGCCGAAGAAGTCGGCAAAAGGATCGGCCGCGGCGCCGCCGGCGCTGCCGACCTCGACGACGAGGACATAGCCGCCGATCTGGATCTGGTCGCCCGGCTTGATGGCGGCCTCGCGGCCCTTGCCGAGCTGGATGCCGTTGACGCTGATGGCATTGCTGCCCTGGTCGACGATGCCGTAGCCGCTGCTAGCGCGGAACAGCACGCGGGCGTGCACGCGCGAGATGGTGCGTTCGGGGTCGGGCAGCACCAGCTGGTTGGTGTCCGCGCGGCCGATGTCGCCGCCGAGTTCGTCGAACTGGGCGGACAGCGGCTGGCTCACGGGCAGGCCGTTGTAGGTGGTGACGTTGAGGCGGATCATGGTCAGTGATTCTCAGCGCGCCACGAGCGGGCGACGACCCCTGCAAAACGGGTGTTGGTCAAGGGGCTCATCTAAGCACATAGACCTTGCCTTCGATCAGGGTCAGGCGCAGGGGCCATGCGATATTGCCGAGGGTCGCGTCGTCGTTCTGGCTGCCCAGTATGGGGGTACCCAGGGGGTTCAGGCATTCCAGCAGGCGCCCGCCCGCCACCAGGCGCAGCAGCAGGGTCTCGGGCGTGGGCGGTTGCAGTGTCGCCAGTACCCCCGACTGCCAGAGCTGCTGCACCTGCTCGCGCAGGGCCGCCACGCCCTGGCCGGCCGGGCGCTGGTAGGCCTGGTCGACTTCCTCGAGCTTGAGTCGGCAGGCCGCCAGCAGACTGTCGGGGTTGCCGCGCGAAAGGTCGAAGGCGATGCGCTGCGCCGCGGCCAGCACGAGCTGGCGGTCCTGGGGCCCGGGGTTGAGGACGGGGGCGTCCAGCCAGCGCCAGCGCGGGAAGCCCACGGGCAGCTCCAGGTCCTGGTGCTGGACGGTCGGCGCCTCGAAGCTGGTGCCTTCCTCGACAGCCCAGACCACCTCGGCCAGCACGCGCACGGCCTCGTCGGCCAGGCTCTTGCCCTGGCGCAGCAGCACCAGCCGGGCCCGCGCATGGGCGGCGCGGGAAGCCATGCGCGGCTGGGCCGGCGCGTTCGGTGCGGCCACCGCCTGGGCGATGGGCGGCGGTGCGACGACCAGCGTGATGCGGTTGCTGCCGTTCTGCAGATATTCGTGCACCGTGATCGACTGGCTGCCCGCACCGGCCGGCAGGGCGAGCACGGGCACGCCATTGACCAGCACCTCGACGGGCTCGCCGCTGGTCTGCACGTGCAGGCACATCAGCCTGTCCATCAGCCTGCGCTCCAGTCGACGAGGGTGAGTGCGGGAAGCAGCTCGCACAGCTTGCGCTGCGTGCCACCGAGCGGGTCCTGGCGCAGCAGGCGGACGTGGGCCGGCTCGATGGCCAGGCGATAGAACCATTGCATGCCGCGACCGTCGGGGCGCGGGCGCAGGCCGCATTCGCCGACGACCGCGCCGCCCAGGCCCTCGGCCAGCGGGCCGGCCGACAGCAGGGCCGGCTGGCCGTTGGCGATGGCCTCGACGCTGAGAATGAAGGGTTGGCGCCAGCTCGTCTTGACCTGCTCCAGGTCCTGGCCGTCGGCCAACGTGGCCCGCCATTCGCTGCGGCCCTGGGCGCGCAGGCTGATGCGGGCGCGGCTGCCGGCCCAGTCCAGCTCGCCGCTGAGCTTGAGGTCTAGCACCAGGGCCGCGAAGTCGATGGCGCCCAGCACGCGCAACGCGACGCTGCCGTCGGCCGCACGCTGCCAGCCCCAGCTGATGTCGGCCTGGCCGACCAGCGGTGCCATCTCGGCTTCCATGCGGCCGCTGGTGCCGGCCATCTGCCGCGACCAGGCGATGAAGAGCTTCTCCAGGCCGGTGCGGGCCGTCGGCTGCAGGCCCTGCCAGGCCTTGAGCCAGGCAGGCGCCAGTTCGGCATGGCCGTCGGCTTCGAGGCGGCAGGCCGTGCTCGCGGCGTTCAGCGGCGGCGCCTCGCCTTCGACCGGCCAGGCCTGGGCGGGCAGGGCGCCATGGCGGATCTCGACGAGGTGCTGCGTCGCGGCATGCACCTGCAGGCCGAGTTCCAGGCGACCCAGGGTCGCGCCGGCATTGCGGATGCCGCAGCTCGTGATGCTGACGGTCTGCATATCGGGCGGCTCGCCATGGGCGATGCCGGCCGGGCCCAGCTTGGGGTCGGGCGGCGGGCTGGGCGGGGCGTGCAGGGTCAGGCTCAGCCGCGCCGTGTCGGCGCCGCGCCAGGCCAGGCGGCCGCTGCCGCTGACGTGCAGCACCTCGGGGTGGTGGGCATCGCAGATGGCCTGGGTCGTCACGGCGAGCTGCAGGCGCGCGCTGGCGCCGGCGCCGACGGCGCGGCTCAGCACCGGCAGCACCCGCGGTTCGTCCAGAGGCGCGGACAGGGTTTCAGGTTGTGGCGCCCGGGGCACGAGGTCGACGCGGCGCCAGGCACCGTCCTGGCCCTGGTAGGCCTGCAGGGGCTTGGGCTCGGTGACGGCGAAGGTGATGGCGGCCAGGTCGCAGGCCTTGGGCCGGGGCGGCGGCGGTTGGTCCAGGAAGATGGCGCGGCCGCAGGCGGCGCGGGCCAGCCCGGCCTCGATGGCGGCCTGGGCCTTGTCGAAGCCGGCCGGCGTCAGCGCATCGCCGCTGGGTGCGGCCTTGGCGGCGCGGCGCACCAGCTCCTCGCGCGAGCGGTGGGTGAGCTGGTGCAGCCTCAGCGTCGGGCTGAGCTGCGGGTCGGCGGCGATGGCCGCGGCCCAGTCGAAGCGAGGCCTGGCTTCGAAGTTGGCGCCCCACAGGCAGCACAGCGAGGCATAACGGGCCAGTTCGGCGACATGGCGCAGGCCGATCTGCTGGGCGCGCTCCAGGGCCGCGTCGACAAAGGCCGGCCAGCGGGCCTGGAGCTGCTGGGCCACTTCGGGCCAGGCGCTGCCCAGCAGCCGCAGCAGCTCGCGCGAGTCGCGCTTGAGCTGCAGGGCCTCGACCTTTTCGAGCTGTTCGGGGTTGAGCTGCAGCATCAGGCCACCCGTTCCCGCACTTGGGTGTCGAGCACGCCATCCAGCCTTTGCCACCAGGTCCAGCGCTGCGCGCCGGGGCTGACGAGCTGCTGGCCGGCGGCGAAGAAGGCGTCCAGCTGCGAGGGCGCCAGGCCCGGCAGCAGCAGGGCCAGCAGCTCCGGGTCCCACCAGCGCCAGGGGCGGCGGCGGCCGTCGGGGCAGCGCACCTCGGCGAGGTCGCGGCTGTGCTCGCGCATGGCCAGCAGCGGGCGCGTGCAAGACATCAGCACGCCCCAACCCTCGAAGGCGGTGCAGGCCTCGCCGAACAGCCAGCTCGTGAACTCGGCCTCGGGTTGCAGCTCGACGATATAGGCGGCTTGCGATGCAGCTTCGGGGGCCAGTGCGCCGCGCTGCAGGCAGTCCCAGCCGACCGACTGCGCGGCCTGCAGCCTTTCGGGCAGGCCGGGAATGACGCCGCCGTCGACGACAGCATGCACGCGTGCGTCAGTCCGGTCCCATAGCGCTGATCGGATCTGGGCCGTGGCCAGAGCGCCAGCTTTCAAACCGACCCTCCGCCGCCTTCGGAAGCTTCGGGCGGAGGCGGCGGATCCGCGGCGGCCGCTGCCTCGGCGGCAGCCTTGGCCTCGGCCTCCTTGGCGGCAGCATAGGCGGCTTCGGAGGCGGCCAGGGCTTCATCGGCACTTGGGCCGGCGTTCTCGGCCGCGGCCGCAGCTTCGGCCTGCTTGGCGGCTTCGTAGGCTGTCTCGGCGGCGGCCACGGCTTCGGAGGCCGTCTGGCGCTCGGTCTCGTTTTCGGCGGCGGCCTCGGCCGCCTTCGCGGCTTCGTAGGCAGCTGCGGCTTCGGCCGTGACCTCGGCCTTTGTCTTGCGCGGTGTCTCTGCTTCGGCCTTGGCCTCGGCGTCGCGTGCCGCATCCTCGTTGGCAGCGGACTCGGCCAGGGCCTGGTCGCGGGCGGCGCTGCCGTCATCGACCGGCTCCTCGGGCTCGTCGCTGTTGCTGCTCAGCGTGGCTCCGCCGGCCACGGCCATGGCGGCGGCACCGGCGGCTGCCAGGGCCGCGGCACCCAACCCGAGAGCACCGGCGCGCAGCGAGGACACGGCCGGCGGCCTCGCACCTGCCGCGCCAGCGCCGGCTGCACCCGCTCCACCGGCACCCGCCGCGCCGGCGTTGTCGGCCAGCGGGTCGGCAAACAGCTTGTCGTAGTCCTCGGCCTTGGCCGGGGTCAGGATCTCCTGGTTCTTGGCGTCCTCGGGCGCCTTGGGCTCGGCCGCGGCCGCGCTCTCGGCGGCGCCGGCGGAACCGCCGCCACCGCCGCAGTTGACCTTGACCATCGGGCCGTCAATGGTGACGCCGGTCGAGCTCAGCGTGATGACGGAGGCACCGCAGACGATCTTGATGCCGGCGGTGGCCTCCAGCACGATCTCGGCGCTGCCCTTGGCCTTGATGTTGACGGCCTGCATCAGCAGGTCGGCCGTGGCCTTCATCGACAGCTTGGCGCCCGACTCGCTGACGAGGTTGCCCGTCGTCTTGATATTGCCGGCGCCGCCGCTTTGCAGATTGATGTCGCCGCCGGCCTTGATGGCCATCTTGCCGGTGACGTCATAGCCCATGTCGGCGCCGATCTTGGCGTTGAAGTCCTTCTCCAGCTTGAGCTGGTAGGTGGCCGCGCCGGTCGTGAAGATGTCGCCGGCGACCTTGGTGTGCAGGTCCTTGCCGAGGTCGTGCATGACGTCCTTGCCGACGTTGACGTACCAGTTCTCGCCGACCACTTCCTTGCGCGTGAGCTTGACCTTCTTGGTCTCGTTCTTCTCGATCCAGTCGAAGGCGTCTTCCTTCACATGGCGGTGGAAGTTCTTCTGCGACTGCAGCCAGATGTATTCGCTGTCCTTCTTGTCGTCGAAGCGCAGCTCGTGGCGGGCGTCGGCGGCGCCCTCCTTGGTCGAGTGGGTGCGCCAGCCGCTGATGTCGGAATTGGCGGGCAGGGGGTAGCTGGGGATGTTGACGTCGTTGTGCACCGAGCCCGTGATCAGCGGCCGGTCGGGGTCGCCGCCGATGAAGCTGACGACGACTTCGTGCCCGACGCGCGGGATCATCCACAGGCCCATGCCCTTGCCGGCCCAGGGCTGGGACAGGCGCACGAAGCAGGAGCTGTTCTCGTTCTTGGTGCCCAGGCGGTCCCAGTGGAACTGCACCTTGATGCGGCCATGCTTGTCGGTCTCGACCTCGTTGCCCGAGGCGCCGACGACGAGGGCCGTCTGCGGCCCGTACATGACGGGGCGGGCGGTGCGTCGCTGCGGCCGGAAGGGGTTGCCGCTCGTGCTGATGCACATGACGCTGGCCAGCACGCCGTCGCGGCGGCTGCCCGACGGCTTGAGGTCCTCGATGGCCTCGTGGTCGTTGAACTCGGCGCTGAAGTTCATGCTGACGACGAGGTAGCTGTCCTCGTCGTCGGCATGGGGCGAGTCTTCGAGGTCGAAGGTGGCGCCCACCGCCAGGTCGTTGCAGTTGGTGGTGCCGGTATAGACCTTCTGCAGCGACTGCAGCTCCTCCAGCCGCATCTTGGCGACGCGGGTGGCGGCGGCCGTGGCGGGCTGGGCCGCGTCCTTGACCTGGTTCTGCACGGCGCGGGCCGGGAACTCATAGACCTCGCCCTTGCCGAGCTTGGCGGTCTCGGCCGTCGTCAGCGCGCTGTGGGTCTGCTCGATGGCGGTGGCGGTGGCGAGGTAGTCGAAGTCGCGCACGACGGCCTTGACCGAGTGCACCTCCTCGGCCACATGCCACTCCACCATGCTGGGCGTCTTGGCATCGAGCTTGTTGGACCACTTGACGACCTTGTCGCCATCCTTGGCCTTGTGCTTGCCCATCGAGTCGGTCAGCACCAGGGTGTGGGTGGTGCTGGTGTGCTCGAAGAAATAGTAGATGCCGACCTCTTCGAGCAGGCGGCTGACGAAGTCGAAGTCGGACTCCTCGTACTGCACGCAGTACTCCAGCGGCTTGTAGACCGAGGGATCCTGCAGCCGCCAGGCGAAGTCGGCGCTGTAGGGCGTCAGCACGGCGGTGACGATGTCCTTGACGCTCTTGTTCTGGAACACCTGGGAGTTGCGCGACTTGGTCGCGAACCAGGTCCAGGGCCGCATGGTGATGCGGTAGGAATCGAAACGGCCGCGGCGCTCGCCGCGCTGGGCCTCGGTGATGAAGCCGTTGAAATGGCGCTTGGCGCCATGCTCGATGGTGACGTTGGCGCGCGAACCCAGCAGGGCGTGCAGGTCGATGGACTCGCGCACGCCCAGCAGGCTGACATTGCCGACCAGGTCGACATGCCACTCCGGCAAAGCGCCGAGCTGCTCCTTGCCCTCCAGGCGCAGCACCAGCAGCTTGTCACCACCGAGCTTGGTGGTGATGGACATCACATCAGACATTTGTTGACCCCTCGTCCGATGAGTACATCAGCCGGTCCCCCGTGGGGACGGCGATGCTTGCGGCGTCGAGCCGCAAGCACATCGCCTGACGGGCCGGCTCGGGAGCGGCCCAGCGCTCGGCCCGGTAAGTCACTACGGCCACCATCTGCTCGTCCTCAATCGAACGCGTAGCTGAAGTCGCCGTCCGCCACGCCCAGGCTGACCTTTTGCAGCGGCTGGCCCGAGGCCGTGCGCGACAGGTATTCGATGGACACCTTGGGCAGCACGGTGTTGGTCAGGATGGCGTCAATGATGCGGCCGCCCGACTCGGCGTTGTTGCAGCGCTTGACGATGAGCTCCACTGCGGCGTCGCTGTACTCGAAGGGGATGCGGTGGTTTTCGGCCACGCGCTTGACGATGCGGCCCAGTTGCAGGCGCACGATGCGGGCCAGCATCTCGTCGGAGAGCGGGTAGTAGGGAATCGTCACGATGCGGCCCAGCAGCGCCGGCGGGAACACCTTCTGCAGCGGCTCGGTCAACGCCGTGGCCAGCGACTCGGGGTCGGGCAGCAGCTCGGGGTCGCGGCACATGTTCATGATGAGCTCGGAACCCACATTGCTCGTCAGCAGGATGATGGTGTTCTTGAAGTCGATGAGGCGGCCTTCGCCGTCTTCCATCCAGCCCTTGTCGAAGACCTGGAAGAACAGCTCGTGCACGTCGGGGTGGGCCTTTTCGACCTCGTCCAGCAGCACGACGCTGTAGGGCCGGCGGCGCACGGCCTCGGTCAGCACGCCGCCTTCGCCGTAGCCCACATAGCCCGGAGGCGCGCCCTTGAGCGTGGAGACGGTGTGCGACTCCTGGTACTCGCTCATGTTGATGGTGATGACGTTCTGCTCGCCGCCGTAGAGCGACTCGGCCAGGGCCAGGGCCGTCTCGGTCTTGCCCACACCCGAGGTGCCGCACAGCATGAAGACGCCGATGGGCTTGTTGGGGTTGTCGAGCTTGGCGCGCGAGGTCTGGATGCGGCGCGCGATCATGTCCAGGCCATGCTGCTGGCCGATGACGCGCTGGCCCAGCGTGGCGCCCAGGCGCAGCACGGCTTCCAGCTCGTTCTTGACCATGCGGCCCACGGGGATGCCGGTCCAGTCGGCGACGACGCTGGCCACGGCCTGCGCATCGACCGAGGGCAGGATCAGCGGGGCGTCGCCCTGCAGCTCGCTGAGCTTGGCCTGGGCGGCGTGCATCTCTGCCAGCAGCGCATCGCGGTCGGGTTGGGCCGAAGCCGCTTCGTCGACCGGCTGGCCATCGCCGCGCAGCTTGGCGCGCAGCTCCAGGATCTTGGCGACGACTTCCTTTTCCTGCGTCCAGCGGGCTTCCAGCTCGCCCAGACGGGTGCGCTCGGCGGCCAGCTTTTCTTCCACCAGCGTGCTGCGGTCGCCGATGTGCACGCCGACCTGGGCCTCGCGGGCAATGATGCCCTGCTCGATCTCCAGCGACTCGATGCGGCGCTTGCAGTCCTCGACCTCGGCCGGCATGGCGTGCTGGCTGACGGCCACGCGGGCGCAGGCGGTGTCCAGCAGGCTGACAGCCTTGTCGGGAAGCTGGCGGGCCGGGATGTAGCGATGCGACAGCTTGACGGCCGCCTCGATGGCCTCGTCCAGCAGCTGGATCTGGTGGTGCTTCTCCAGCACCGTGGCCACGCCGCGCAGCATCAGGATGGCCTTCTTCTCGTCGGGCTCCTCGACCTGCACGGTCTGGAAGCGGCGGGTCAGGGCCGGGTCCTTCTCGATGTACTTCTTGTACTCGGCCCAGGTCGTGGCGCCCACGGTGCGCAGGTTGCCGCGCGCCAGGGCCGGCTTGAGCAGATTGGCCGCGTCGCCGGTGCCGGCAGCGCCGCCGGCGCCCACCAGGGTGTGGATCTCGTCGATGAACAGGATGATGGGCGTGGGGCTTTGCTGCACCTCGTCGATGACCTGGCGCAGGCGCTGCTCGAACTCGCCCTTCATGGAGGCGCCGGCCTGCAGCAGGCCGATGTCCAGCGTCAGCAGGGTCACGCCCTGCATGGGCGGCGGCACGTCGCCACGGGCCAGGCGCAGCGCGAAGCCTTCCACCACGGCCGTCTTGCCGACGCCGGCCTCGCCGGTCAGCAGCGGGTTGTTCTGGCGGCGGCGCATCAGGATGTCGACGATCTGGCGGATCTCGTCGTCGCGGCCGGTGACCGGGTCGATCTCGCCCTTGCGCGCCTTCTCGGTCAGGTCGACGGTGAACTTCTTCAGCGCTTCCTGGCGGCCCATGGCGGCCGGCGCCATGGCGCCCGAGGCCTCGCCCGGCTGGCCGCCACTCAGCGCGCTGCCGTCGGTGGCGCCGAGGCCCGCTTCGCCGGTCTTGCCGATCAGGCTCTGCAGCTTGTCGGCCAGGTCGTCGGCCTTGATCTTCTCGAACTGGCGCGAGATGCCGATCAGGGCGTCATGCAGGGTGCGGGTGCTGAGGATGGCCAGCAGCAGGTGGCCGGAGCGCACCTGCGCTTCGCCGTACATCAGCGTGGCATAGACCCAGCCCTGCTGGATGGCGTGGGTGATGTGCTCGGAGAAGTCGCTGATCGACGTCGAGCCGCGCGGCAGGCGGTCCAGGTTCGTCGTCACGTCGCGGGCGAGGGCGGCCGCATCCAGGCCGTAGTGGCGCACGATGGCGGCCACGTCGGACTCGTTGTTCTCCAGCAGCTGGGTGATCCAGTGCACCAGCTCGACATAAGGGTTGCCCCTGAGCTTGCAGAAGACGGTAGCGCCTTCGATGGATTTGTAGGCCAGCGGGTTGAGCTTGCCGAACAGGGCTTGGCGGCTGATGTCAGTCATTTCCAGTTCTCCTCGGTGCTGAGTGACCGGGGCCGCCGTTCGGTTCCGCTACATCTGGTGTCGGGGCGCCAATGAGGGACCGAGGGGCTCCCGGCAGATGCTTTCCACGTTCATGACCAGCTGGTCGGCGCGCTTGCGCGGGCGCTGGCTGTTGAGCCAGGCGCTGCGGCCCAGCATGCCGACGCCGGGCTTCTTACCCAGCGACCAGGAAGGCACCTCGGCGGGCTTGAGCTTCAGGCGCACATCCCAGGCGAACTCGTGGCCGACGTATTGCCTGACCATGGCCTGCAGGGCCTGCAGGTTCTGGCCCGAGGGCAAAAAGGCCTGGAAGGCCGGCCAGCTCAGGGGGCCGATCTCGATGCGGAACTTGTGCTGCACGTCCCAGACCTGGCGGCCCAGCATGGCGCCACGGCCCAGGGCGACGCCGTCGTGCTTGACGAGGCGGGTGCGCTCCTCGGTCTCCAGCGTCATCCAGTGGCCGCTGAACTGCTGCACCTGAGCCGGCACGCGAAAGCGCAGCGCGATCCAGCTTTGCAGGCCGTCGGCATCGCGGGCCGAGCGGGCCAGGCGGCCGGCGAAATACAGCTTCGAGAAGTCGCCCAGGGCGTCGCGCTCGCGCAGCGCGGGCTCCGCCAGGCCGATGAGGGCGCCGACATGACGCACGATGGGCGCCTCGCGGCCGCGGTCCATGCCGACGACCGGGTTGGCGCGTGCCCAGGCCCGGTAGAACAGCAGGCCGAAACGGTGCAGCAGCATGTCGGCGAAGGCCGCGAAGGTGCGGTCGCCGTGGTGCAGCGAGCGCTCGCGGGCGTACTCCGTCATGTGGGTCGGCAGCGCGCCGTTGGGGCCGAACAGGCTCAGCACCCGCTGCACCAGGCGCGGCGGGCTGTGTTCGCTGGGCGCCAGCCTGGTGATGGGCGTGGGCGCGAAGTTCAGCGCCGGCTCGCTGGCAAAGCGCACCGGTTCGTCGCCGGGGCGCAGCGCGTCGCCCAGGCGCGGCTTGTCGGGGTGGGCAGCCTCGATGCGGCGCAGGGCCTGGAAGAGGTCGAAGCGGCCCGGGCGCGCCGTCAGCGCGTCGAAGATCGAGGGCTCGGGCTTCTGGCTCACAGGACTGCCCGGGCGCCGGGCAGGGGCTGCCAGCGCTTCAGCTCGCCGCGCGTGCGCGAGACCAGCAGGGTCTGCACAAAGCTGTTCATCGACACATGGCGGCTGAAGTAGTGGTGCAGCACGGCGCCCAGCAAAGTCGCGCTGCCGCCCTCGAAGGACAGCTCATCCACGGTCAGCTGCACCTCCAGGCCGCGGCCAAAGGCGATGGGGCCCGGTGCCGGATGGCGGCGCACCACCGGACGGGTGTCAACGGCGCGCACGCCCTCGATCTGGCGCAGCAGGCCGGCGTCCGAACTCTGGCCGAACAGGCCCAGCAGTTCGCGCAGGGCCAGGGCGCCGCGCTCGGCGTCCTCATCCACCAGCGACAGATAGTTCAGGGACAGCAGGGACAGCAGCCGCCAGGCGAGAGGACCCTCACGCGCCGCGCTGCAGGGGCGAGACGGGCCGGCGACGACGGCGATGTGGTCGACCGGCGCACGGGTCTCCAGCGTCAGCCCGCCATGGTCGCGGCCGGCCGGCATGAAGAGGGGCAGGTCGCGGTTGGTGCAGCGGATCTTGGCGCCCAGCTGGCGCAGCTCGGTCCGGTAGGGGGCGCGCTGCAGGTCGACCAGGGACAGGAAGACCTCGCTGCCGACATAGGCCGAGCGCGGGCCTTCGCGCTTGGTGCGGTCGCTGGCCAGGCGCGGCTCGCGCAACAGGCTGAAATAGCCCGAGGCACCGGCTGGGTCGGCATGGGGCACGTCGAACAGCGGCAGGAACTGCAGCTCGTCGGTATCGGTCGAGAAGCCGGTGACCGAGGACACGTCGAAGACCTCGAAGTCATTGCCGGCCAGGCGGTCAGGGATGACCTGAAAGGCCGTGGCGCTGTCGTCGACGGTGATGCGCTCGGCGCGGCGCTCGAAGAGGTTGATGGCCGGCACGCAGTTCAGGCTGAAGTTGGCCGGTTCGCCGCCGCCCTCCAGGCTGGGCTCGTAGCGGTCGAACAGCAGCACCAGCTCGAAGGTGTTGCCCGTGGCTGCCGCAAAGCTGGGCTTGAGGCCGGCCACGTCGATGAACAGGAAGCGCTGCGGAAAGGCGAAGTACTCCTGCATCAGCCGCGTGCCCGACAGGCCGCGCAGCGTGACCGGCAGCATGGCTTCGTCGTCGGCCAGGCCGACATGGCGCACGCGGCCGGGCGGGATGAAGTTGCGCTTCAGGTCGGGGCCCTTGCCGCCGGGGCCGGCCAGCACGCCGACGCAGCGGCAGGTGGCCAGCTCGTGCAGCTTCAGCGCCACGTCCTGCAGGCCGCCCATGAAGAAGCGCAGGCTGTCCAGCGGCAGCTTCGCGAAGCTCATGCCGGTGGGCAGCTCCAGCCGCACGCGCACGCCGCTCTTGGGGCGCTCGCGCAGCGGCAGGCCACTGAAATTGATGTCGGTGGCGCTGAGGAAGTATTCGACCTGGCTGACCTTGATCGGCGTCAGCGTGACGGGCTGGGCGGTGCGGAACTCGCAGCGCGTCGGGCCCAGCGGTGTCTTGGGGCCCATCAGCGCGCTGCCGCGCGGCAGCGTGAAGCCGGCGATCAGGTTGGGGTCTTGCGCGGGCTCGAGCTGGGCCACCAGCATGGACGGGATCGGCGCGCTGAGGTTGGGGCAGACCATGTCCAGCAGGCGCTGGGCCAGCTGGGGGAATTCGGCGTCCTGCTTGAGCTGCACGCGCGCGGCCAAAAAGGCGGAGCCTTCCAGCAGGCGCTCCACATAGGGGTCGGCGACCTCCAGGCCTTCCAGCCCCAAGCGCCCGGCGATCTTGGGGAACTCGCGCGCGAACTCGCCGCCCATCTCGCGGAGATAGCGCAGTTCCTGGTTGTAGTAGCGGAGGAGGCGGGGATCCATTTCAGTTTTCGGTGGCCGTAGTGCCTGACCAAGCGGCTGCCGCGGAGCCGGCTTTGCCGGGCCGCTGGCAGTGCCCCTTGAGGGGCGCGCGAAGCGCGCAGGGTTGGGCCATTGTCATCAGCCTCTCATGTCCCGCACGGCGGCCTGGCCCGTGTCGACGTCCACGTCCGCGCTGAGCAGCAGCTCCAGCGGCACCGGCTGGTTCCACATCTGGCCCTTGATGGTCAGGCGCAGGCTGGTCGGGCGCAGGCCGGTGCTCATGTCGTTGACGATGCGCACCTCCACCGTGGCCGGGTCCAGTCGCGGCTCGAAGCGGATGATGGCCTGGCGGACCTGGGCTTCGATGATGGGGAAGTTGTGGATGGTCATGGTCTGCCCGGTCAGGGGCAGGATGCCGAAGTTCAGCACCGAGTCGCAGGCATGCGGCACGCTCTTCCACAGCGCGGTGCGCTCGGGGTCGTCGCGGTTGCGGATGTCGGGCTCTTCGCAGACGGCGTTGAACAGCCAGGACAGGTCGCGCAGCACGGCCTCGCGCAGCTGCTTGCGGCTGAGCACGCGCGCTTCGAGCGACTCGACCTTGGAGCCGGGATCGTTGTCGGTGAGCCGGTCCAGCAGCGAGGGCTGGAGGCGGTCTTGCGCGCCGAAGCCGGCCATCACGCGCCTTCAGTCGGCGTATCGAAAACTATTTCGCGGATGGCCATCAAATCGTGGTCGCCGATGTCGCTGGTCAGCACGCGCTGGCCCAGGCCGGCGTAGCGCTCCTCGCCGGGCAGGGGCTGCCACTCGGTCTTGCGCGCCAGGTTGATGAGGCCGTCTTCGCTCTTCTCGGAGCCGGGGTAGCGCGTCGGCACCAGGGCGACGCTGTTGCCGCCGTTGGTGAAGCTCAGTTGGGCCGGCATCCAGACGCAGTCGCGCAGGTCTTCCGGTGCGTCGAAATGGATCTTGGCCAGGTGCTTGAAGGGCACCCAGGTGTAGTGGCCGTTCAGGCAGACCTCGAGCACCGGGCCCAGGCGCGAATCGGCGTCAGCCAGCCACTCGAAGGACTGGCCGTCGATGCTGCCGGCGCTGGTGGGTGCGGCCTCGAAGGCCTTGGCGGCGAGGTCGACGGCGAGTTCGTTGTTGCCTTCGCCCTGCTGCTTCAGCGATTCGATCAACTGCGCCACCCAGGTCTCGGGCTGGCCGAAGACGACGGGCGTGCGCTTGCCGGCAAAGACCTCGGCACGCAGCAGCTCGCAGCGGATGGCGTGGCCGACCGTCTCGCGCATCGGGATGGCGAGCTTGTCCATGTCGGCGACGACATTGAGCTGGGTGTGAGCCCGCTCCCACTGGCCCAGCACGCTGAGCAGTTGGGACATGAAGGTGCGCAGCTTGGGATCGGCCGGCTTGGCGCGCACGGCCTCGGTCAGCTTGGCGAGGGCGGCGCGCGGGTCGCCGGCGCGGAGAAGCTCTTCGGCGGCTTGTTGGGGAGTCAGGTCAGAAGCCATGGCCGCAGTCCGTACAGAAGCGGGCTTGCCGCGGAAGGGTGACGCCGCAGGCCGGGCAGCTCTTGTGCGTGCTGGCCATGTCGAAGCCGCATTCGTGGCAGAAGCGCCCGCCCTGGCTGGGTGTCTGGCAATTGGGGCAGGCGGCGCCACCACCGCTGGAAGCGCCATAGCCGGAGCCGGCTGAGGCACCCGTGTCCAGGGCGGCGCGGGCGGCGCAGTCGCGGCAGCTGTTGCTGCTGCTGTTCCAGCATTCGCGGCCCACCCATTTGCGGCAGCCGCTGCAGCGCTCGTACATGGGCGCCGCGGCGGCCATGGCTTCGGCCAGGGCCTCGGCCTTGGCGCTGCCCCCACCGGCCTCGGCAAAGGCGCCGGTCGCCCGGCTGGCCTTGTTGAGGTCGTAGAACATGAAGGCGAAGCGGCTCAGCCAGCCGGTGATCTGGCCCTTGCGATAGGGCTTGAAGGCCGAGCGCGAGCTCTCGCCGCACTTCTCGCAGAAGAACTCGAACTGGAAGCCGGCCGACACGTCGCTCATGCTCGTGCTGATGTCGCGGTAATTGGTCATTGCCATGGCGAGATTCCGTCCGGCTTCAGATCGGAGAACCGATGTTCTTCATCGTGAAGGCGCGCATGGTGCCTTGAGATAGCGTCTTGGCGGCCGCCTGGCCCGCGTTGCCGTGCGAGTAATGCGACGGCGGGTTCTTGTACATATAGGCCAGCGAGCCAAACTCGCATTTCCACTGCTCCATCATCTCCGTCATCGTGTCGGTGATGGCGACCTGCAGCTGGTATTCGACCAGGCGGATCTTCTGGATGGTGAAGACCAGCGAGGTGCCGTCCATCACGGTCGCGGAGCGCTTGTGGATGGTCAGCGTGCCGGAGGGAAAGATATCGCCGGCCTTCATCGAGTTCAGCATCTGCGTGCTGGCGATGTCGACACGCTTGGTGAAGGTGAACTCGAAATTCGGGTTGCGGTCGCCGGCGCCTTCGTGGCTCTTGCTGCCGCCCTTTTCCTTGGCAGCGCTGCCCGACTTGCCGACGTTGCTGGCCGTCGCGGCCTGCTCGATCTTCTTCTGAGCCTCGTTCATCGAGTTGCTCAGCCACTTGTCGTGCTTGTCCTGCAGCGACGAACGCTCGCTGTCGCTGCTGGCGCGGCCGAGGTCGCGCTTCAGCGAGGCCTGGGCCTGGGCCACCTGCTGGTTGAGGTTCTTCATCATGGCGGCGGGGTTGTCGCCCTTGATGAGGCTGGCCTTGCCGGCCTTGCCTTCGCCGGCGCCCTGCAGCTTCTCGTCCTCGTTGTGCAGCTTCCAGTTCAGGCTCTCGAGCAGGATCTGGCCCTGGAAGAGATGCGAGACCGCCTCGCCCGCCACCGGCACCCGGGTGGGGCGGAGCAGGATCATGTAGATGTCGGCGCCGTTTTGGGAGGAAGACATCAGAGCAGGGCCACGGGGTGGAAGAAGGGCGGCGTGGGCAGGTTGTCCTTGCCGAGGGTCTTCAAGTACATCATCTTGATGCTCTTGAAGTTGAGGGTCCAGTTCTCGGTCACTTCCTTGGACATGCCGCTGTCGGAGACGTCCAGGGTGCAGTCGGCGAAATGGCCCATGGTGCAGGCGAGCACGAAGCCGGGTTGATGGATGACGCGGCCCTGCTG
The DNA here is from genome assembly GCF_031458095.1 of Roseateles saccharophilus. Classification (GTDB taxonomy): domain Bacteria; phylum Pseudomonadota; class Gammaproteobacteria; order Burkholderiales; family Burkholderiaceae_C; genus Pelomonas; species Pelomonas saccharophila_A. The sequence continues at coordinate 33,554 of NZ_JAVDXU010000007.1, read as the reverse complement.
CTTGATGTGCAGCACCGTGATGGTGGCACTGACCACCGGCAGGTGGTTGTCCAGGCAGAAATGCATCTGCGAGGAGCCGACGTCGAAGCGCTTCTTGAAGGTCAGCGGTTCCATCTGGACCGTGACCGGCGTGCCCAGGCCCGCCATGGACGCGGCCGCGGCGGCCATGCCGGCCAGGCCGCTGCCCTTGGCCTTGGGGTCCTTCAGGGCCGTCATGCCCCAGCCGAACTCCAGGATCTCGATGGAGCCCTCGAAACCCTCGAGCAGGCCCTCGCCCACCACCGGCCCGGCGCCGGTGATGAGTTGCATGAATATGTTCGAACGGCTCATGGTGCCGGGCGCCGCTCAGGGCATCAAGCCGAGGGAGAGGCCGTACCGGCCGGGATATCCCAGTTGTAGGTCTTAGGCGCGCCCAGCTTGCCGGTCTTGTTGTCCTGCGGCTTGTATTCGATCTTGACGGTCTTGAAGACCATTTCGACCTTCTGCGTGACGTTGCCTTCCTCGGTGCCGTTCTGGGTCACCTTGGTGATGAAGCAACCTTCCATCGTCATCGTGAAGTAGGTCTCGGGCGTGGCCGAGCCGGTCGTCTTCATCATCTGCAGCTCGACCTTGGGGAAGGCCTTGCCGGTACAGATATAGCCCAGGATCACGGTCGACGAGGTGTCGAAATAGTGTTCCCAGTTCATCTTGCCGGGGTTGGGCTTGCCGACCGAGGCGCCGCCGCCCTTGGTCCAGCTGGTCTCGGCTTCGACTTCCCAGTCCCAGCCCTGGATCTCGATCCACTTTTCCTTGCCCTTCTGGATGGACTCGCCATCGGCCTTGTCGAAGAAGGTGAGGAATGCATTGACTGCCATGTTGATATCTCCTTTAGAGGTTCAAAGCGCGGGAATGGTGGTGATGTGAGAAGACCCGTCCTGCTCCCGCGCCGGGCGAGTTCTCGAACTGTTTAAGCCGACTTTTCAGACGGCAGCTTGGACACGAGCCGCAGCGACACGGTCAGGCCTTCGAGCTGGTAGTGCGGCTTCAGGTAGAACTTGGATTGGTAGTAGCCGGGGGCGCCTTCCACTTCCGAGACTTCGACCTGGGCGGCCGCCAGCGGGCGCATGGCCTTGGTCTCTTCCGAGGAGTTCATCGGGTCGCCGTCGACGTAGTTCAGGATCCAGCTGTTGAGCCAGTCTTCCATCGCGTCGCGCGACTTGAAGGAACCCACCTTGTCGCGCACGATGCACTTCAGGTAGTGGGCGAAGCGGTTGCAGGCGAACAGATAGGGCAGGCGGGCGGCGAGTGCCGCGTTGGCGGTCGCGTCGGCGTCGTCGTACTCCTGGGGCTTTTGCAGGGACTGGCCGCTGATGAAGGCGGCGAAGTCGCTGTTCTTGCGATGCACCATCGACAGGAAGCCGTTCTTGGAGAGCTCGGCCTCGCGGCGGTCCGAGATGGCGATCTCGGTCGGACACTTCATGTCCACGCCGCCGTCATCGGTCGGGAAGGTGTGGGTGGGCAGGCCCGTCACCGCGCCGCCCGACTCGATGCCGCGGATGCGCGAGCACCAGCCGTACTGCTTGAACGAGCTGTTGATGTTGACCGCCATCGCGTAGGCCGCGTTGGACCAGGTGTACTTGCTGTGGTCGGCGCCTTCGGTGTCTTCCTCGAAGGCGAACTCGTCGACCGGCGCGGTCTTGGCGCCATAGGGCACGCGCGACAGGAAGCGCGGCATGCACAGGGCCAGATAACGCGCGTCGTCGGACTCACGCAGCGAGCGCCAGGCGGCGTACTCGGGCGTCGTGAAGATCTTGGTCAGGTCGCGCGGGTTGGCGAGTTCCTGCCAGCTTTCCATCTGCATGACGCTGGGGGCGGCACCGGTCACGAAGGGGGCGTGGGCGGCGGCGGCGATCTTGCTCAGCTCGCCCAGCAGCTCGACGTCGGGTGGCGTGTGGTCGAAGTGATAGTCGCCCACCAGGCAGCCATAGGGCTCGCCGCCGAACTGGCCGTATTCCTCTTCGTAGAGCTTCTTGAACAGCGGCGACTGGTCCCAGGCCGTGCCCTTGTAGCGCTTGAGCGTCTTGCCCAGATCGGTCTTGGACACGTTCATCACGCGGATCTTGAGCTGCTCGTCGGTCTCGGTGTTGTTGACGAGGTAATGCAGGCCACGCCAGGCGGACTCCAGCTTCTGGAAGTCCTCGTGGTGCATGATCTTGTTGATCTGCTCGGTGAGCTTGCTGTCGATGGCCGCGATCATGGCCTCGATGGTCTTGACGGCGTCGTCGCTGAGCAGCTGGGTGTTGCTCAGGGCTTGCTGGGCCAGCGTCTGCACGGCCTGCGCCACGGCGCCGCGCGCCTCGTCGGTCTTGGGCTTGAATTCCTTGTTCAGCAGGGCTGCGAAGTCATTGCCTTCGAAGGTGACGCCCGCCAGGGCCGATGCTGACTGTTCCGCTTGGGTCATGTTTGAAACTCCGGTCGTTTCAGGAATCTGTGGAGGGCTGGCGGCTTATTCGGCCTTGGGTGCGTCGGTCAGCGTCTTCAGCAGCGTCGGGTCGGCGAGCACCTTGGCGATCAGGTCGCCGGCGCCGCTCTTGCCGTCCATATAGGTGATCAGGTTGGACAGCTGCTGGCGGGCCTCGAGCAGCTTGTTCAGGCCCTCGACCTTGCGCGCCACGGCGGCGGGCGAGAAGTCGTCCATGCTCTCGAAGGTGATGTCCACCGGCAGGCTGCCTTCACCGGTCAGCGTGTTCTCGACGTTGAAGGCCACGCGCGGCTTCATGGACTTCATGCGCGAGTCGAAGTTGTCGACGTCGATCTCGAGGAATTTGCGGTCCGTCACCGGCGGCAGCGGATCCTCGGGCTTGCCGGACAGGTCGGCCATCACGCCCATCACGAAGGGCAGCTGGACCTTCTTCTCGGCGCCGTAGAGCTCCACGTCGTATTCGATCTGCACCCGCGGGGCCCGGTTGCGGGCGATGAATTTCTGGCTGCTCTTGCTCATCTCAATGCTCCTTGCGGATGGGATTCAGGGGTTCAGAAGATTGGGGCCACGAGGACGGCTGCGGGTGTGTATGAGAAGACGTCATCGCAGCGCAGGTTGCGACTAGGAATGCAGGCTGTCCGGGTCCACGCCGAGCATACGAGCCACTTCGTTCACGGCATCGGGGGCAAACTCTCGGACGAGCTGCAGGAAGTTGCGGTCGATGAGACGTTGTGCGCGGCGCAGCAGGTCGGCCGCCGGGTTGGTGGGTTCGTGCTTCTCGAGATAGGCGCAGACCAGGTCGATGGCGCGCACCGCGTCGGCGCGGCTCTCGATGGCGCCCAGGCCACCGCCGCCCCCGCCGCTGCGGCCACGGCGGGCCGGTGCCGGCGCGTCGTCGCCCGCATCACCGCCCTGGGCGATGCCGAGGTCATTGAGCATGCCGGCGAGGTCGTCCGCCGAGGCATCGATGCTGACGGGGCGCGGCGAGACGGCGGCCACAGCGTCCAGCATGGTGCGCAGGGCCGAGAAGTCGGGCAGGTCGCCGTAGTTCAAGCGCACGGCCAGGCAGGCGCCCAGCGACTCCAGCGCCGCCAGCGCGGCCGGTGCCTGGGTGGCAAGCTGCGGGTAGCCGGCGACGGCGTCGGCCAGCATGTTCTCGATCTGGCCGCGCGAAGGCACGGACTCGTCGTCGCGGGCCTGCAAGTCGCCCATGGCGATCTCGATGTCGCGCACGCTGATCTGGCCGATGCCGCGGTCGTTCAGCACCAGGCTGGCGCGCACGTCGCCCAGGGTGGCGTCCAGGCTGTTCAGCTCGCCCAGCACATTGATGCGGCCGAAGGCGTCGCCGTCGTCCAGGCGCGGGTGCAATTCGTCCCACCAGCGCGTCAGCAATTCTTCAAACAGGCGCAGGCCCGGGGCCAGCACCGCGAAGCCCTCCAGGCGCAGACGGGCGCGCAGCAGCAGATTGGCCACCCGCAGGTCGCGGCTGCGGCCGTTGATGTCGTCGGCGCCGCTGCGCACGGCGCGCCAGTCCGGCGGCTCGGCGGGGGCGAACTGGGTTTCGGGTTTGCCCGCAGCCGCCTGGGTCAGGGCCAGGAAATCGTTGTCGTATTCCAGGTCGGGGCCGCAGGGATCGTCCTCGGACACGGGTTGCAGCCAGGGCGCCAGCACGGGGTCGCTGCTGAGCGACGGCGTGGTGTCGGGCTGTGCGTCGAAGGGATTGCTGTCCATGGGGGTCCGATCTGGGGCTGCTGGTTGGGCAGGCAGGAGTTCGGCCGGTATGTAACCCGGGGCGGCGCTTAGTTCCCTGGGCCCTCACCTGGGTGCGGGGTGGCGGGAACGGAATGGCCCGCGGCGACACTCAGCATCTTGGACGTCCCGCCATCACGATGAACTCCTCCAGCGATCCGGAAGACAACGACGCGACCATCATCCGGCCCAGCGCCACCGCCGGCTCGGCCGCTCCCACGCCCTTCGAGGACGCGCCGACGGTCATGGGCGCCGCGCCTGCGCCCGAGCCCCCGCCCGCGCACATCGAGCGGGACGAGGGCGGCAACTCCCTGCCCGTGGGCAGCCGCCAGGCCGAGTTCGAGGTCATCCGCGTGCTCGGCGAGGGCGGCTTCGGCATCGTCTACCTGGCCCGCGACCATGCGCTGGAGCGCACCGTGGCGCTGAAGGAATACATGCCCGCCGCCCTGGCCCTGCGCGGCGACAGCTCCCAGGTGAGGGTGCGCTCGGAGCGTCACCGCGACACCTTCCAGGCCGGACTGAAGAGCTTCATCAACGAGGCGCGCCTGCTGGCCCAGTTCGACCATCCGGCCCTGGTCAAGGTCTACCGTTTCTGGGAGGCCAATGGCACCGCCTTCATGGTCATGCCCTTCATCGAGGGCAAGACGCTGAAGGACACCCTGAAGGAGATGCCCGAGCCGCCGACCGAGACCTGGCTGATGGACCTGCTGGCGCCCTTGACCGAGGCCCTGCTGGTGCTGCACGGCGAGAACTGCTATCACCGCGACATCGCGCCGGACAACATCATCCTGGTCAATGGCAATGGCGCGCGCCCGCTGCTGCTGGACTTCGGTGCCGCCCGCCGCGTCATCGGCGACATGACCCAGGCCCTGACCGTCATCCTCAAGCCCGGCTACGCCCCCATCGAGCAGTACGCCGAGGTGCCCAGCATGAAGCAGGGCCCGTGGACCGACGTCTACGCCCTGGCCGCCGTCGTCTACTGCGCCATCACCGGCAAGACGCCGCCGCCCAGCGTCGGCCGCATGGTCAAGGACGACTATGTGCCGCTGGCCCAGTTGGCCGAGGGGCGCTACAGCGACCGCCTCGTCAAGGCCGTCGACCGCGCCCTGCAGGTGCTGCCCGACCAGCGCACCCAGTCCATGACCGAGTTCCGCGAGGACCTGGGCCTGGCCGGCCATTACGCGCCCAAGCCGGGGCAGATGGCGACGCTGATCCAGGCGCCCGCCGCGACGCCCGAGCCCGCCCCCAAGCCGGCGGCCAGCCGCATGCCGCTGCTTGCCGGGCTGGGTCTGGTCGGGCTGGCGGTGGCTGGCGCGGCCGCCTGGTTTGCGACGCGCCCCGCGCCAGCGCCAGCGCCAGCGCCCGAACCCGTCGCCGCGGCCCCCGTGGCCGCGCCGGCGCCTGCATCGGCACCCGTCGAGGCGGAGCCGGTGGCGCGCGATCTGCCGAGCCAGTTCCGCTCCCTGGTGGCCCGCCACAGCGAAGGCTTCGACGTGCACGCCGAGGCCGAGAAGGCCACGCTGCGCATCGACCGCGACGAGCTGCGCTTCAGCGTCAGCGCCACGCGTGAGGGCTATGTCTATGTGCTGCTGGCCGGGCCGGACGGCAGCCTGGTCCAGCTCTATCCCAACGACAAGGCCAAGAACAACCACATCGGGGCCGGCGAGACGATGCGCCTGCCCGGCGCCAGCTGGCCGCTCAAGGCCAGCGACCCGCCGGGGCCGGAGCACTTCTTCGTCCTCGTGACGGCCGAGCCGCGCAGCTTCGCGCCCTGGTCCACCGAGAAGGACCCGAGCTATGGCTTCCTGACCCTGCCCGCCCAGGGGCCGGCCGGTGCTGCGCCGGGTTGGCTGCTGGGGCAGCCGGACTGCGGCCATGCCAACTGCAAGGCCGACTACGGTGCCGCGGTCTTCAGCGTCCAAGCCGTCAAGTAGGCATGAGGGCGGAACCGGGCAGCGGTCGCGGTTACCTAAGGAATGCCGGCAGACGAGGGCCGGCATCCACCGCCGACTCTGGACCGTGTTCTGAACCCCAACCAAGCCCAGGTCGCCCATCCGCAGGCGACGCCCGAGACACCCAGGCTGGACGCCTTCACGAGCGCCGCGTCCGTCGGACCGCTGCTGTGGGCCAGCCAGGTGGAGGGGCGGCTGGAGGTGCAGGGCGGCGTGACGCCGGCCGGTGTGGTGTCCGACGAGATCGGCCGCCTCTTCGTCATCGCCCTGCGTGAGCATTTCGGCGAGGCGGCCAGCGCCATCGCCGAGAGGGAATGGCGGCTCAACGGCAACCCGCGCCGCCTGCTGCAGGCCCGCGTCATCAAGCAGGCGGTGGCCTGCGCCGAGTCGGCCCTGAGCCTGCTGCTGGCCCAGTCCTGCCTGGTGCAGATCGAGTTCTCGGCCGTCATGCTGGGCTGGCGCTTCCGCCGTGTCGCCGAAGGCCTGGGGCTGGACCCGGCCAGCCTCGGCATCGAGCGCCGCCAGGCCCTGGACGACGCGCTCGCGCCGGACTTCCGACTGCCGCCGCCGGCCGATGCCGACGCCCTCGCCGAGCGGCTTCGGACCCTGCTCAGCCAGGTTCCGCATTGAGTTCGTGACGGAGTTCACAGCCGCGCGGGTTAACCCATGCCCGTGAATGCGGGGTAGGGCGGGTTTGGCTTGTCGCGAGTCCCGGTGCGACGGCGTCTGATCCAACAAGGCGGCCATGTCGGCCGCATCACCCGCCCGGAGCCCGCCATGCAGACGCAGTGCCCCCCGATCCGCCATCCCGCAGTTGCCGACCCCAACGTCATCTTCTCGGAGCTGTTCGGCGAACACCGCGACCGCCTGTATCGCTTCGTGCTGCGCCATATCGGCGACAGCACCGAGGCCGAAGAGCTGGCCCAGCAGGCCTTTGTCGAGGCGGCCCGCACGTTCGAGCAGTTCCGTGGCGAATCCCAGCTGTCGACCTGGCTCTACGGCATCGCGATGAACCTGGTGCGCAACCACCTGTCGCGCGCGCCGTCGCGGCTGTACCGCTTCGAGGACGAGTCGGCCCTGGAGGCCACGCCCTGCCTGCAGGCCAACCCCGAGCAGCAATGCCATATGAACCAGCTGATGGTGCTGTTGCAGACCGAGCTGGACGGCCTGATGCCCGAGATGCGCGAGGTGCTGCTGCTCGTCGCCATGGACGATATGAGCTACGAGGACGCCGCCGCCCTGCTGTCCGTGCCCATCGGCACCGTGCGCAGCCGTGTGTCGCGCGCCCGCTCGCATCTGCGCACCCGGCTGCAGGCTCGCGGCGCCCAGCTGCCCTTCTGAGCACGCCTCATTTCATGGCCGCGGCCGGACGCCAACCGCGGTGGGACAAGAAGGGCGAACACGCCCCGGGACATGGCTTGGTCATGAAATTGCCGAGAGCCCCAAAACCCGTGTATACTGCCAGCTTCAGTCGCGGGGTGGAGCAGTCTGGTAGCTCGTTGGGCTCATAACCCAAAGGTCGTAGGTTCAAATCCTGCCCCCGCAACCAAATACAGGAACCCGCTGAGTCGCAAGCTCAGCGGGTTTTTTCATGTCCGCTCGCGCAGTCGTCCGGGCTCAGCTGGCCAAGGCCAGATGCGCGTCCCCGCCGCTCTTGGCGTGCAGTCGGCCGGCCAGCCACTCGCGCACATGGAAGCGGCTGACCAGCAGGCGGTTGCGCATCACGCGGTGAGGAATGCGGTCTGCCTTGAGGGCGTCCAGCTGGCTGCTCAGCGAGCGCCGGCCCGTCAGGTCGCGCAGCTCTTCGGGCGTCATGAACTCCCGCCATTCCAGGCCGGTGGGCGTGGCCTTGCGGCGCTCCGGAGCCGGCTCGGCAACAGCTGCCGGTGCGGGCGCCGGCGCCGCGGTGGGGCGTGCAGCCAGCGGCCGCTTGGCGAACTCGACGATGGTGTGGCTCCAGCTCCCCTGGTTGTTCTCGCCGCAGAGGATTTCGTAGCGCTTGGCGAGGATCTCGCGGCGGCGGCGGGCCTTCTCCTCGGTGACGCGGGCATGTTCAACGAACCAACCGGGCAGGCGGCTCATCAGTTCGGCGGTGCGGGCTGCGGTCATGGCTGTCTCCTGTTGATGGAAGCAGTTTCGGCGCCGGCCCGCCCGGGGGATATCGCCCCGAGGAGGGGGCGAAGGGGGAGAGAGGGGGAGGGCTCCTGCAGCGTCTCCCCCTAAAGAGGGATGGTGGCAGGGCTAGGAGCGCCGCGGCCGGCCCTGGTCGCAGAGTCGGGTCGGGTCGGCGCGGGTGAATTCGGCCGTCCAGTTGGTCTCCCAGGTCTTGTCGTCATAGGAGAAGGCCTGGGCCCAGCGGGCATGGGTGGCGTCCAGGTTCTCCCAGACGAAGCGCACCTTGACGGGTTTGTCGCCGTCCTTGTCCTCGCCATAGAACTCGCCCCGTCCGCCCTGGAAGCCGCCGACGACGGGGATGGGGTCCAGCCGCCCCAGCGGCGTGGCCACCCAGTAGATGGACCACTGGCGCTTCTCGGTGTCGAAGGTGCGCAGCGTCAGGCCGCGCCGGCCCAGCGTCGGCATATGGAGCTCGTCGACATTGGCGATGCCGTCCAGGTAGTGGGTGAGGCAGAGGTTGGCCGGGAACTCTGTCCATTCCTGGCTGCCGACGTTGCGGGCCTTGAGGCGGCGCTGCACCGTCGTCCAGGCGCCGCCGAGGAAATCGAAGTCGTGGCTGTCGCCCTGGCGGGCCAGGGTGTAGCCCGGCGGCTCGGCGGCGGCCGCGGGGGCGGCGGCCAGCGCGGCGAGCAATGCGAAGGCGGCGAGATTTTGAGTCGATGATGGCGTCATGGCGAGGTCCTGGGCTGGTTGGAAACCCAGTCTAGGAAGCCCGGCCCTGCCGCTCAAAACGATGATTCCTGCGCTTGATCTGAAGCTCCACTTCAAATGGCCCTGAGCCCGACATCGCCGCTGCCGCTCGAGTCCCTGCGCGTGCTCGCGGCCTGTGTGCGGCATGGCAACTTCTCGCGCGCTGCCGATGAGCTCGCCATCACGCCGACGGCCGTCAGCCAGCGCATGCGCGCGCTGGAGGAGCAGTTGGGCGTGAAGCTCTTTGGCCGCCACGGCCCCAAGCTCATCGTGACCGAGCGCGCGGTAGCGCTGGCGGCCGGCGTCGAACAGGCGCTGGCCCTGATGCGCACGGCGGTCGACGACTGCCGGCGCGCCCGGCCGCCGTTGCGCCTGACCTGCGCGCCGACCTTCGCCGCCTGCTGGCTGGTGCCGCGCCTTGCGGCCTATCAGGCCCTGCCCGAATCCGATGCCATCGCCCTGGATGCCGGCCAGGGCCTGTCACCCGCAGGCAGCTTTGATGTCGCCATCCGCAGCGGCAGCGGACCCTGGCCGGGCTATCGCGCGAGCCGGCTACTCGCCGAGCAGGGCACGCCCATGCTCAGCCCGCGGCTGGGCAGGCCGGCAACGGTCGATGAGCTGCTGGCGCTGCCGCTGATCCCCGACCCGCGCTGGCCGGCCTGGTTGCAGGCCGCCGGCCGGCCGGACGCCCAACCGAGCTTCGTCAGCACGCGTTTCCCGAACTACGAGCTGGAAGCACGGGCCGCGGTGCAGGGCCTGGGCGTGGCCCTGTTGTCGCCGCGGCTGTTCGCCGATCTTTGCGAGCGCGGCGAACTGGTCGCGCCTTTTGCCGGCATCGTCGTCGACGGACCCGACAGCTACTGGCTGCTGTCGCCGCTGGACGCGCCGGAACCCCATTTCGTGCAGTGGCTGAAGGCCCAGTTCGCAACGAAAACTATCGTCTGAAGATGCCGGACGGCGGGTTTGCCTAGGGCCCAGTTCGCCCACACTGCCGGCCATGTTCAGCCGTCCTCCCGCCGCCCTGCGCGGCTTTCGCAGCAAGCTCTTCGTGCCCGGTGCACGGGCGGAGCTGTTCGACAAGGCGTTGAACGGCGTGGCCGACGCGCTGTCCTTCGACCTCGAGGATGCCGTGCTGCCCGAGTCCAAGCTGAGCGCGCGAGCCGACGTCGCCGCGGCACTGGCCCGCGCCGCGGCCATGCCACGCCGCCCCCTGATCATCGTGCGCGTCAATGCACCGGGCACGCCCTGGTTCGAGGACGATCTGCGTGCGCTGATCCAGCCGGGCCTGGACTGGATCAACCTGCCCAAGGCGGAGTCCGAGGCCGATGTGCTGCACGCCGCGCGCCTGCTCGGCGACCTCGAGGCCGCCGCCGAGCACGCCAGGCCCATCGGCCTGCTCGTCAACATCGAAAGCGCCGCGGCCCTGCAGCGTGCGGCCCGCATCGGCGCGGCGCATCCGCGCGTGGCCGGCCTGCAACTGGGTCTGGCCGACCTCTACGAACCCCTGGGCATCGCGCGCCACGACGCCGCCAACGTCCACGCGACCCTGCATGCGCTGCGCATGGCCGCCGCGGCGGCCGGCGTGCCGGCCTATGACGGCGCCTACCCCGACCTGGCCGACCTCGAGGGCTTTCGCGCCGAGGCGCTGATGGCGCGCCGCCTGGGCTTTGCCGGCAAGAGCTGCATCCATCCGCGCCAGATCGCGCCGGCCAACGAGATCTTTGGCCCGAGCGCCGACGAGTTGGCCTGGGCCGGTCGCGTCGACGCCGCGGCCAGCCAGGCCGAGACCGAGGGCCGTGGCGTCGTCGTGCTGGATGGCCGCATGATCGATGCTCCTTTCGTCCAACGCGCACGTCAGCTGCTGCAAGCCTCCCGCGGAGTGAATCCTTGATCGCCAGAATTCCTGCCTGGGGCCGGCCTCTTGTCGTGATGTTACTGGCCTTGCTGGCCTGGACTGCGCGCGCCGACAGCCTCGTCAACCTGCGCCGCGCCGACTTGCCGTCCCTGCCCATGGCCGCTCAAGGCCTTGCCGCCGTCAACGGGCGCGCCGCCGCCTTCACGGCAGATGCTGTCTGGCTGCTCGATGCGGCCGGCCAGCACTGGCAGCGCCAGGCCTGGTCGCCGCCGCAGGCCGTGCAAGCCACGGCGACGGCGGCCGGCGAGTCCGTGCTGCTGCTGGGCGCCAACGGCCAGACGCAGGCGGCCGCCCGCCTGGTCTTGCAGCAGGAGCGCCTCGTCACACAAGCTCTGCCCGCCTTGCCCCTGCCGCTGCGCGAGGCGCGCGCGGCGCTGACGGCCGAGCAGCTCTGGGTTGCCGGCCTCGACGCCCAGGGCCGCTCCCAGCTGCTGCAACTGCCGCTGCAGGTTGCCGACGCGCGCTGGCTCGTCCATCCCGGCCGGCCCGGTGCCGCCAAGCCGCGCGCCGTCTTCACACAGACGCGGGCCGTCTACGTCGTCGAGGAGGGCGCGCCCGACCGCCTGTGGCGCTGGACCGCCGAGGCCGGCTGGGAGGCGCGCGGCGCCCTGCCCGGGAAGCTTGCGGGCCCCTGGGCGCGCGCCAGCGGCCAGGCCCATGGCCTCTTCATCGTCGAACCTTTGGTTGGCGGCGCGCCGCGGCTGATGAGCTGGCAGACCATCACCCAGTCCTGGGCCGAGTTGCCCGACGGCGCGCTGAGTGGCGTCGCCCAGGCCCTGCCGTGGAAGGACGGCTGGCTGTGGCTGGACGGCGCCGGCAAGGCAGCGACGCTGGAGGTCGAGGGCGGCAAGCTGCTGCTCAAGCCGCTGGACTGGGTCGTCATCGTCGTCTACCTGGCGTCCATGCTGGGCATAGGCCTGTACTTCTATCTGCGCGAGAAGCGCCAGTCGACGGCGGAGTTCTTCGTCGGCGGCCGTAGCATCCCCTTCTGGGCGGCGGGCGTCAGCCTCTACGCGGCCAACACCAGCTCCATCAGCTATATCGCCATCCCCGCCAAGGCCTTCGAGACCAACTGGCAGTACATGACGAACAACCTCATCGCCGTGGGCGGTCTGATGTTCGTCGCCGTCTGGATCGTGCCGCTGCTGCGCCGCCTCGATCTGATGAGCGTCTTCTCCTATCTGGAGACGCGCTTTCACCCGGCCATCCGCATGCTGTCCAGCGGCCTCTTCATGCTGACCCAGCTGGGCAGCCGCATGAGCGTCATCCTCTATCTGCCCTCGCTGGCCATTGCCACCATCACCGGCATCCCGGTGACCTGGAGCATCCTGATGATGGGCCTGTTCACCATCTGCTACACGGCCCTGGGCGGCATGAAGGCGGTGGTGTGGACCGACATCGTGCAGCTCGTCGTCAAGATGGGCGGGGCCTTGTTCGCCATCGGCTTCATCGTCTGGTCGCTGGATGGCGGCGTGGCCGAGTTCGTGCGCACTGCGGCGGCCGAGAACAAGACCCACACCTTCGACTTCAGCTTCGACCTCGGCAAGGCCACGGTCTGGGGCTTCATCTTCCTCGTCCTCTTCGACGTGGTGCTGACCTTCCCCAAGGACCAGGTGCTGATGCAGCGCACCCTGTCCACGCGCGATGCCAAGGAGGCCGGCCGTTCGATCTGGGCCTTCGCGGCCATCATGATTCCCGGCGGCATCGTCTTCTACACGATTGGCACGGCCCTGTTCGTCTTCTACAAGGCCCACCCGGAGCGCATGAACCCGCTGCTCAGCATCGACGCCACCTTCCCCCTCTTCATCGCCGCCGAGCTGCCCAGCGGACTGACCGGCCTCATCATCGCGGGCATCTTCGCCGCCGCGATGGCGACGCTTTCAAGCATCATCAACAGCGTCTCGACGCTGGCCTCGGTGGATTTCTACGAGAAGCTCGTCAAGGACCCCGACCCGGCGCGCAGCGTGCGCTTCGCCGAGTGGATGACGGTGGCCGCCGGCCTGCTGGGCATCGGCTTTGCGCTGCTGCTGTCGCGCTACGACATCCATTCGTTGTTCGACGTCTCCATCGAGCTGGCCGGCCTGCTCGGCGGCGGCTTCGCGGGCGCCTATACGCTGGGCATGTTCACACGCCGCGCCAACTCGCCCGGCGTGGCCATCGGCGTCGCCACGGCCATCGTGCTGACGACGACGGCCTGGAGCTTCAGCCTGCTGCACCCCTATCTGTATCTGGGCATGTCCATCATGCTGTGCATCGTCGTCGGCTATCTGGCGAGCCTGTTCTTCCCGGCGCCGACGCGTTCGCTGCGCGGCCTGACCATCTACCGGCAGGACGCCGTGGAGTAACCTGCGGTCATAGAGGCAGCCTCAGAAGAGCCGCACGTTGGAGACACAGTTCCTGCACACCTTCGTCGCCGTCGTCGACCATGGCTCGATGGCCGCCGCGGCGCGCGTGCTCAACATCACGCCGGCCGCCGTCGCCCAGCAGATCCGCACGCTGGAGCGCGAGATCGGCGCGCCGCTGATCGCCCGCGCCGGCCGCTCCGTGCATGTCACCGAGCCCGGCTCGCGCATCCTCGAGCGCACGCGCGAGCTGCTGCGCGGCGTGGCCGACCTGAGCACCATCGCCACCGACGAGACGCCTGCCGGCGAGCTGCGCCTGGGCGCCGGCACCAATGCGCTGACCGGTCTGGTGCCAGACATCCTGGCCCGCCTCGTCGAGCTGCATCCGCGGCTCAAGGTCTTCATCCGCCCGGGCTATTCGCCCGAGCTGTATCGGGCCGTCGAGGCCGGCGACCTCGATGCCGCCGTCGTGCTGGAAGCGCCTTTCCCCCTGCCCAAGACCTGCGGCTGGGAGCTGCTGCGCGAGGAGGAGCTGGTCGTGCTCGCGCCGCGCCGCTGGGCCGATCGCGACCCGCACGAGCTGCTGCAGACCGAGCCCCTGGTGCGCTATGACCGCACGCAATGGGGCGGCCGCGTGGCCGACCAGTATCTGCAGCGCGCCGGCATCGTGCCGCAGGAGCGCTTCGAGCTGAACGCGCTGAACGCTATCGCCGTCATGGTGGACCGCGGCCTGGGTGTGTCCCTGGTGCCGGACTGGCTGCGCCCCTGGCCCGAGGGGCTGGACGTCGTCTGCCTGCCCCTGCCCCTGCCCAGCGAGCCGCGCCGCATCGGCGTGGTGTGGTCGCGGGCGACGGTCAGGCATCGCCTCGTCACGGCCTTTCTGCGCGAAGCGCGTGCGGTGTCCGGACTGGCCTGATGCGGCCGCATCGGCACACAACAAATTCTTCGGCCTGAACATAGGTGGCGCGGGTGTGAAGCATTCACGCCCTGGCTGAGACTGCGGCCACAGCGCCCGCCACGCCACGCCCACCGGCGTCACGTCGTGCAAGGCGCGCCCACAGACCGATGGAAAGCACAAGATGACGAGACAAGCACCGGCCAGCCAGGGCCACAACAGCACCCGTTTCCGCCGCCGCACCATTGCGCTGGCGGTCTTTGCCGCGCTGGCCGCGGCTGGCGCTGAGGCCCAGCAGGCCGCTGCCGACGCCGACAAGGACGCCGACGGCAAGGAACTGCAGCGCGTCATCGTCACCGGCACCCGCATCCCCAAGGCCGTCGACAAGATCCCCGGTGCCGTCACCCTGGTCACCAAGGAAGAGATCGGCCACACGCTGAACATGACGGACGACATGACGGCCGTGCTGTCGCGCACGGTGCCGGGCTACGCCGAGTCATCCCAGGCCATGAGCAATACCGGCGAGAACCTGCGCGGCCGCATCGCGCTGCGCCTGTTCGACGGCGTGCCCCAGGGTTCGCCGCTGCGCGAGGGCACGCGCAACGCCAGCTTCACCGACATGGGCCTGGTCGGCCGCATCGAGGTCATCAACGGTCCGTCGGCGTCCGAGGGCATAGGCGCGGCCGGCGGCATCATCAACTACCTGTCCAAGACGCCCACCAAGCCGGGCAGCGAGGTCACGCTGACGGCGCGCTACACGACGGCCTTCAAGGACGACAGCGCCGGCTGGAAGCTTGGCGCCAACTACGCCTTCAAGGCCGACGACTGGGACTTCATCGGTGCCGTCTCGCGCATCGACCGCGGCATGACCTATGACGGCCACGGTCGCCGCATCGGCCTGAACACCAGCGGCTCGGTGGCCGACTCGACGGCCGACAACCTCTACGCCAAGGCCGGCTTCAACTTCGGTGCCAACCGCGAGCAGCGCATCCAGGCCTCGTTCTCCAAGTTCAAGATCGAGGGCAAGGGCAATTACCACCTCGTCGACGGCGACCGCACGGCCGGCTCGACCAACACCTCCGAGAGGCCCGGCCTGTTCGGCACCCTCAGCGAGATCAACGACTTCCAGCAGAGCACGCTGTCCTACAAGCACAACGACCTGTGGGGCGGCTCGCTGTCGCTGGACGCCTACTACGCCGACCAGAAGATGCGCTACCCGGCCGAGAACGGCGCCGACCGCCAGGACCCGCTGATCGCGCCGCTGGGCACCCTGGTCGACCAGTCCGAGGTGCGCTCGCGCAAATACGGCCTGCGCAATGCCTACAGCCATGGCGACGTCTTCGGCATCGAGGGCCTGGAGGTGCGCGGCGGCGTCGACCTGACGCATGACACGGCCGCCCAGTGGCTGGCCCTGACCGACCGCCTGTGGGTGCCGCCGATGAACTACAGCAGCGTCGCGCCGTGGATCCAGGCTTCCTACGACATCGGCCCGCTGACCTTCTCCGGCGGTTTCCGCCGCGAGGACGGCGAGCTGGAGGTGGCCGACTACAAGACCACCTATTTCCGCAACCGCGTGGACGTCAAGGGCGGCACGCTGAACTACAAGGCCAACCTGCCCAATCTGGGTGTCGTCTGGAAGATCGGCAGCGGCTGGTCGGCCTTTGTGTCCACGGGCAAGGGCTTCACCCTGCCCAATGTCGGCATCCCGCTGCGCAACATCAACTACCCCGGCCAGTCCGTGGCGGGCATCCTGGACCTGCAGGCCGTCATCGTGAAGAACAACGAGGTCGGCTTCAACTGGCGCGGCGCCATGGCCTCCTTCGGCGGCTCCTATTACAAGAGCAAGTCCGACTTTGGCCAGTCACTGTCCATCGACCCCGTCACCAACGACTTCCTGCTGGCCCGCCAGCCCGTCAACATCAGTGGCTATGAGCTGACCGGCGAGCTGCGCGCCTCGCGCGACCTCAAGTTCACGGCCCTGTACTCGCACACCTCCGGCAAAACCTGGTTCACCAGCGGCGGCCCGCTGACCAAGCAGATGGGCGTGCTCGACATCAACCCCGACAAGCTCGGCGCCTCGGTCAACTGGCGTTTCCTGCCCCAGGTCGATGTGACGCTGGGCGCGACCAGGCTGAGCTCGCGCGACCTCAACGTCGGCACCAGCGCCGAGGAGCACACCAAGGGCTATACGCTGTTCGACTTCAGCGCCAACTGGGACTGGGGCCGTGGCGGCAAGAGCTCCATCGGCATCGAGAACCTGACCAACAAGTTCTATGTGCTGAGCTGGTCGCAGGTGGTGGGCTTCCGCAACTACACCTCGGGCCGCGGCCGCGTGGTGTCGGTGACGCATACGGTGAGCTTCTGACGCCTGACTCCCGATCCGGACCGACAAGGCGCCTGATGCTGGCCGGCGCCGCTGCTGCCGCATGGCCGGCGCGGGCCGAGCCGGCCCTGCCAGCCTGCACGCCGGCTTCGGCCGGCTTCTCGGCCGAAAGGCTGAGGCGGCTGGACACCTTCCTCGATGCCGACACCCGCGCCAGCGCGCGCGGCCCGGGCCACCTTGGCGCCGTCGTGCTGCTGGCGCGCGAAGGCTGCGTGCTGCACCACCGGGCCCACGGCCACCGCGACCTCGCGCGCCGCGAGGCCATGCCCGTGGACGCCATCTTCCGCATCTATTCGATGACCAAGCCCATCGCCTCGGTCGCCGTGCTGATGCTGATGGAGGAGGGCGGGCTGACGCTGGACGATGCCGTTGCGCGCCATCTGCCCGAGTTCGCCGCGCTGCACCTGCGCGAGGGCGGCGCGCCGCGCCGGCCCCTCACACTGCGCCATCTGCTGACGCACACCTCGGGCATCGAGACCGACGGCAGCGGGCCCGACCCGCAGGCCGCGGCCGATCTCGCGGAGCTGGCTCGCCGCGTCGCCGCCGTGCCGCTGGCGGTCGAACCGGGCAGCCGCTTCCGCTACGACGGCATCAACACCGAGGTGCTGTGCCGCGTCGTCGAAGTCGTGTCGGGCCAGCCCTTTGCGCGCTTCCTGCAGCAGCGCCTGTTCGATCCTCTGGGCATGGCCGACACCGGCTTCGCGGTGGCCGCGGCAAAGCGCCGCCGCATCGCCGACATCACCAGCGTCAGCGACGACGGCCGCCTGGTGCTTGCCGACGCCCGCTCGGCCGACGATCCCGGCGCGCCGCTGCGCGACTACGACAGCGGCGCCGGCGGCCTCTATTCGACGGCGGGCGACTATCTGCGCTTTGCCCAGATGCTGCTCGACGAGGGCTGGTGGCGCGGCCGGCGCCTGCTGTCGCCCCGGACCGTGGCCTTGATGCGCATGAACCAGGTCGCCCACCTGGACGTCGGCAACGGCCTCGGCCCCGGCGAGGGCTTTGGCCTGGGCGTGTCCATGCTGCTGGACCCGGCCAAGCGCGGCCGCCTCGGCTCCGAGGGCAGCTTCGGCTGGCCCGGCGCCGCAACAACCTATTTCACCGTCGACCCGCGCGAGCGCCTCGTTGCCCTGCTGCTGATGCAGCATGTGCCGCGTGGCCTCGCCGCCGACCCGCCGCGGCCCACCACCGCCTTCCACAACCTCGTCTACCAGGCCCTCGAGACATGAGCGCTCCCGCCATCCTGGTCGCCGGCTCGGCCAATCTCGACTTCGTCGTGCGCGCACCGCGCATTCCCAGCCCCGGCGAGACCGTGCTCGGTCGCGGCTTTGCCACCTTCCCCGGCGGCAAGGGCGCCAACCAGGCCGTCGCCTGTGCGCGCGCCGGCGGCGTGCCCACCGACATGCTGCTGGCCCTGGGAGCCGACGCCTACGCCGCCGAGCTCGAAGCCTCGCTGCGCGCCGCTGGCGTGACGCCCCATATCGTCCGTCCCGCGGGCCTGGCCACCGGCACGGCCTTCATCTGCGTGTCCGACGACGCCGAGAACGCCATCACTGTGGCGCCGGGCGCCAACGCTGGCCTCGCCCCCGAGCATCTGCCACCGCTGAGCGCCTACAGCCATCTGCTGCTGCAATTGGAGACGCCGCTGGCCACCGTCACCGCCTGCGCGCGCGCTGCTCACGCGGCCGGCCTCAACGTGACGTTGAACGGTGCACCGGCGCAGGCCCTGCCGCGCGCTCTGCTCGCCGCCCTGGACCTGCTGGTCGTCAACGAGGGCGAACTGGCCGCCATCAGCGGCATCCAGCACGACGTCGATGCCGCCATCGCCTCGCTGGACGTGCCCTGCGTCGTCGTCACCCTGGGCGCGCGCGGCGTGCGGGCGCGCTGCGGCGCGGCCTGGTTCGAGCAGGCCGGCTTTGCTGTCGAGGTTGTCGACACGACGGCGGCCGGTGACACTTTCTGTGGCGCCCTGGTGGCCGAACTGGGCCGCGGCGCCCGTTGGCCCGAGGCCCTGCGCTTCGCCTGCGCCGTTGCGGCCCTCGCCTGCACGCGGCCGGGCGCGCAGAGCAGCATCCCGGCGCGCGCCGCCGTCGAGTCCTTTCTGCAGTCCCGCTAGAGCCATGGCCGAGTACAAGTTCTCCCACGTCACCACGCAGCGCTATCTGCCCACGCCGGGCAAGGCACCGGGCTGGCCCTTCGCCGAGATCGGCCACTGGAAGATGGACGTCAACGGCACGGCCGACGACTGGCTGCGCGACCTGCGCGACTGGCGGCGCGAGCATCTGGTGCGCATCGGCTACGACGACGCCAACTACCGCCGCCCCGAACTGCAATGGGCCCAGCGCAATTTCGTGCACGCGCAGATGATGGTCGAGGACCGCTTCTTCTTCGACACGGCCACGGGCGAGTACACCGTGGACCGCTACCTCGACGACCTCGAGCAGCGCTTCGGCGGCCTGGACAGCGTGCTGATCTGGTACGTGTACCCGAACATCGGCATCGACGACCGCAACCAGACCGATCTTGCCGGCGACCTGCCCGGCGGCCTGGCGGGGCTCAAGCGCGCGGTGGACGCCTTCCACAGCCGCGGCGTGCGCGTCTTCCTGCCCACCAAGCCCTGGGACCACGGCACCCGCGAGCATCACGAGAGCGATTGGGAGGCCATCGCCGGCATCGTCGCGGCCGTCGGTGCCGACGGCATCAATGGCGACACCTACAACGGCGTGCCGCGCGCCTTCTTCGACGCCTGCGCGCGGCGCGGCAACTACGTGGTGCTGCAGCCCGAGTCGACGATCTCCTGCGAGGAGCAGCTGATCTGGAATGTGCAGAGCTGGGGCAAGAAGGTGCCCCAGGACGTCGTGCCCGTCGTCGCCAAGTTCAAGTGGCTGGAACCCCGCCACATGATCAACATCGAGAACCGCTGGAGCCGCGACCGCAACAACGACTTCCAGTACTGCTTCTTCAACGGCGTGGGCTACAACGCCTGGGAAAACGTCTGGGGCATCTGGAACGGTTTCACCGACCGCGATGCCGCGACGCTCAAGCGCATCGCGACGCTGTTCCGCGGCCTGGCGCCGCTGCTCGTCAGCCCGGATTGGCGGCCCTATGCACCGACGCTGCAGGGCGGGGTCTTCGCCAGCGCATTCCCTCTCGATGGGCGGCGGCTGTGGACGCTGGTCAACCGCAATGAATATGCCGTCGACGGCGAACAGCTGGCCGTCGAGCATGTCGAGGGCACGCGCTACTTCGATGCCTGGAATGGCGTCGAGGTGCAGCCGCGCATCGACGGGCCCCAAGCCATCTTCTCGGCCTCGCTGGAGGCGCGCGGCTTTGGCGCCTTGCTGGCCCTGGCGGCCGGCGAGTTGGCCGACGCGGCGCTGCTGGCGCGCATGGCCGAACTGGCCCGCACGCCGCTGCAGTCGCTGGACAAGACCTGGCAGCCGCTGACCCAGCGGCTCGTCGCCATCGAGCCGACGCCGCGTGCCGCTGTGGCGCCCGACGGCATGGTCGAGATCCCCGCTGGCGACTTTGACTTTGTCGTCGGGGGCGTCGAGGTCGAAGGCCAGACCTGGGCCGGCCTGGATGTGCAATACCCCTGGGAGGACGTGCCGCGCCGCCAGCACCGCCGCCGCATGGCCATGAAGCGCTTCTTCATGGACCGCACGCCGGTCACCAATGCGCAGTTCCAGGCCTTCCTGCAGGCCAGCAACTACCAGCCGGCCGACGCGCACAACTTCCTGCGCCATTGGGTCAACGGTGCGCCGCCCGCCGGCTGGGCCAACAAGCCGGTGACCTGGGTAGGCCTGGAGGACGCCCGCGCCTACGCCGCCTGGGCCGGCAAGCGCCTGCCGCATGAATGGGAATGGCAATACGCGGCCCAGGGCGGCGACGGCCGCGCCTATCCCTGGGGCGAGACCTGGGACGCTGCTGCCGTGCCGCCTCCCAACACCGGCCGCACGCTGACGCCGCCGGCCGACGTCGACGCCCACCCGCGCGGTGCCAGCCCCTTCGGCGTGCTGGACCTGGTGGGCAATGTCTGGCAATGGACCGACGAGTACGCCGATGCCCACACCCGCGCCGCCGTGCTGCGGGGCGGCAGCAGCTACCAGCCGCAAACCTCTCACTGGTACTTCCCGCAGGCCTACCGGCTGGACCAGCATGGCAAATACCTGCTGATGGCGCCGTGCAAGGACCGCTCCGGCATGCTGGGCTTTCGCTGCGCCATGGACGCTGCATGAGACTGACGCGCGGGCTGGCCGCCAGCCTGGCCCGCTGGCTGACCACCCAAGGACCACAGACACCATGACCACCTCCGTGCAACTCGGCGGCCTGCTGGGCGAGGCCCTCGAAGCCAGCCGCCGCGGCCGGCTGCACCGCTTCATCCAAGGGCCCGACAGCCCGGCCATCGCCCTTTTCCTGCGCGCCGTGGCCGACAAGAACCTGGAAGGCGACTGGTATGGCGAGCATGCCGGCAAATGGCTGGTGGCCGCCGCGCGCGCCGCGGCCCGCAGTGGCGACGCCGAGCTGGAATCCCATGTGCGCGCCGTGGCCGACTTCCTCTGCGCCCAGCAGGAAGCCGACGGCTATCTCGGCACCTATGCGCCGGAGCGCCGCTTCATGGTGGCCCAGCCGCCCAAGCCTCTGACCTGGGACGGTGCACCCGCGCTGCGCACCTGGGACATCTGGACCCACAGCTATCTCATCCTCGGCCTGCTCGAAGCCCACCGCCACTTTGGCAATCCGACCTGGCTGGACGCAGCCCGCCGCATCGGCGACCTGTGCGCGCGCACGCTGGCCGGCATCGACATCACGACGCTGGGCAACCATCACGGCATGTCGGCCACCGTGCTGATGGACCCGGCCTGCGAGCTCTATTTCGTGACCGGCGAGGCACGCTATCTGGCCCTGGCCGAACGCATCCTCGAGCAGGCCGACCGCCATGCGCCGCTGGCCCTGCTGAGCCGCGCCCTGGACGGCACGGACGCCGCCTTCATCGCCACCGGCAAGGCCTACCAGCTGCTGTGGAGTCTGGTGGGCCTGGCCAAGCTGCACCGCGCCACCGGCCGGCCCGAACTGCTGCGCGCCGTCGATGCGCTGTGGCACAACATCCGCGACCAGCATCTCAGCCTGGGTGGCGGCCCCTGGGGCGGCGTGGCCCACCGCTCGCGCGAGGTCTTCAATGCGCCGGGCAGCTTTGTGCCCGAGGCTTATGTCGAGACCTGCTCGACGCTGGCCTGGCTCCAGCTCAACCGCGAGCTGCTGCGCCTCAGCGGCGACGCACGTTACGCCGAGGAGATCGAGCGTGCGGCCTACAACGACCTGCTCGGCGCCCTCGCGCCCAACGGCGAGGACTGGTGCTACTACAGCTTCCCCAATGGCCGGCGCGTGCACACCACCTATTGGCGCTGCTGCAAGAGCAGCGGCGCGATGGCGCTGGAGGAGCTGCCGGCGCTGGCCGTCAGCGGTGGCGAGGGCGAAATCAGCGTGCATCTGTATGGGCCGCTGACGGCGCAATTGGGCGGCGTTGGCCTGCGCGTCGAGACTGCCTTCCCCTATGAAGGTGAGGTGAGGCTGGCTCTGGATCTCGCTGCGCCGGCCCGCCTGGCGCTGAAGCTGCGCTGCCCGTCCTGGGCCGCGGGAGCCTTTGTCCAGGTTGGCAGCGAGCGCTTCGACGGCGTGCCGGGCCGCTATCTCGTCATCGACAGGCTGTGGCAGCCGGGCGATGCCGTGCGCCTGCAGCTGCCGATGCCCATCGCCTTGCACGAGCGCCGCCACCGCAATGTGCAGGAATCGCGCGCCCCTGACGGCAGCGCCGTGCACCAGACCGTGCTCGATCTCGGCTATGCCGCCCTGACCCGCGGCCCGCTGGTGTTCGCGACCGCGCTGATCGACGGCTTCAAGACCGAGGAGACGGTGAGGCTGCCCGAGACGCCCGTCGATCAATGGGTCAGCGAGGTTGCGGGCGCCGCCGTGCCGACGCTGCGCATGGCCCTCGGCTATCGCCCGGCCCTGGACTTCCAGCCCTATTTCCTGGCCGGTGGCCGCGAGGACGGCGCCTGGCGCCTGACCTGGCTGTCCAAGGCGCCGGCACAACCAAGAAATCGTGATGCCTGAGCGAACGCCACCGCCCTTGGTTGCGCCGGTCTTTGCGCCCAGACTGGCATCCTCCTGACGAGTTGGACGCCGTGAACGCTGCTGCCTTTCCCCCCTCCACCCGACTGGGTCCGCCGGGGCCGCTGAGCGGCATCCGCGTCCTCGACCTCAGCGCCTATATCGCCGGTCCCTATGGCTGCACGCTGCTGGCCGACCAGGGCGCCGACGTGCTCAAGATCGAACCGCCGGCCGGCGACAACCTGCGCAACTACCCGTCCACGCTGGCGGCCGAGAGCCGGGCCTTCATCGGCGTGAACCGCAGCAAGCGGGGCGTCGTGCTGGACCTGAAGCGGCCCGAGGAGCTGGCCGTGTTGATGCGCCTGGTGCGCGAGGCCGACGTGCTGGTGCACAACTTCCGCCCCGGCGTGCCCGGGCGCCTGGGCATTGCCTACGAGCAGCTGGAGCTGCTCAACCCGCGCCTCATCTACTGCGCCGTGACCGGTTATGGCGAGACCGGCCCGCTGAAGGACAAGGCCGGCTACGACCAGGTGTTGCAGACCTTGACCGGCATGTGCGCCCTGCAGGGCAAGCGCGGTGGTCCGCCCGAGATCCTCTACGGTTCGGTCGTCGACTACTACGCCGCGGCCCTGGTGGCGGCCGGCGTGGCGTCGGCGCTGTTCGAGCGCGAGCGCAGCGGCTGTGGCCAGTATGTCGGCGTGTCGCTGCTGCGCAGTGCGCTGACCATGCAGTCGGCCCGCCTCGTCTGGGCCGGCGACGAACCGCTGGACATCGGCCGCGACATGCGCTCGGGCGGCGTCACCGGCATCCATCCGGCGCGCGAGGGCCATATCTATATCTCGGCCAACACACCGCATTTCTGGGCTTCGCTGTGCCGCATCACCGGCCTGGACGAGCTCGCGGCCGACGAGCGCTTCGACAGCGTCAAGAAGCGCGCCGCCAATGCCGCCGAGCTGTTGACGCGGCTGCATGCGGCCCTGGCCGCGCGCACGGCCCTGGAGTGGGAGGCTCTGTTCGGCGACGAGGTGCCCTGCGCGGCGGCGCGCCAGGTCGAGGACATGTTCCAGCACCCGCAAGTGCTGGCCGAAGGCATCGTCGGCGAGTTCGAGCACGCCACCGTCGGCAGCTACCGCGGCGTCACGCGGCCCATCGTGTTCGGCCGTACGCCCGGCCCCGAGCCCTTTGCCGCGCCCAGCCTGGGCCAGCACGACGACGCCATCAAGTTCTAGGCATTGGTCAGCACTTCGATGCGGTGGCCATCGAGGTCGTGGAACATGGCGCCGAAATAGGTCTCGCTGATGTCGGGCCGGGTGCGCGGCGTGAAGATGTCGCGAGCCGCCGCGGCCAGCGCGACCTCATGGGTGGCGGCCACGGCGATGCGGTCGGGTGCGCCGAAGGCGACGTGGGCGCCACGGGCTGCCACCGCCTCGTCGGCGGGCACGGGGTAGAGGAAGAAGCACCAGCGCTCGGGCGTGCCGAAGGCGGCTTCGCTGCCGGTATCGCGCAGCAGTTGCAGGCCCAGAGGCGCCAGCACGCGGCTGTAGAAGGCCACGGCGTCGGCGTAGTGGCGGGTGCCCAGGGACAGATGATCGATCATGGTCAGGAACTCCTTGCTGAATGGCTGCCATGCTAGGAAGGCTGTCCCGAGGAAATCCGGCAAGATGCGTTGAGCTTTTGCCGTTTGCCCGCAATTTCTGGACATGACCGACCTGGACCGTTTTGATCGCCAGCTGCTGAACCTGGTGCAGCAGGACGCCGCGCTGACCGCCGAGCAGCTCGCCGAGCATGTCAGTCTGTCGGCCTCGGCCATCCAGCGCCGCCTCAAGCGGCTGCGCGAGCAGGGCGTCATCCAGCGCCAGATCGCCGTGCTGGACGCCGCCGCCGTCGGCCAGCCGACGACCTTCATCGCCAACCTGCAGGTGGAGAGTGAACGGCCCGAGCTGATGGCGCGACTGCGGGCCTGGCTGGATGCGGAAGCTGCAGTGCAGCAGGCCTTCTATGTGACGGGCGAGGCCGACTTCGTCCTCGTCGTGACGTCCTGGGATGCCGTCTCCTACGAGGCCCTGATGGCGCGGCTGCTGGCCGACAACCCCCATGTGCGCCGCTACACGACCCAGGTCGCCATGGGGGTGCTCAAGCGTGGCCTGGTGCTGCCGGTGCCGCAATGACGCAGCCAACCGACTCCGAGCGCCGCAAGCAGCGCGACGCCTCCCTGCACTCCCTGGACGAGGCCATTGCTGAGCACCTGGCCGAGTCCTGGCGCAGCGGCGAACTGCAGAGCGCCGAGAGCTTTGGCAAGCCCCTGGCCGAACCCGAGGGGTGGGCGCAGACGCCGACGGAGTTCCGCCTGCCCTTCAAGATCCTGAAGAACGCCGGTGCGCCGCCGGCGGAGGTGGAGCTCTTCCACAGGCGCGCCGCACTGCGCGCCGAGCTGGCCGCGGTCACGAGCGACGACGCGCGGCTGCGCCTGCAGCGGCAGCTTGCCGAACTCGAGCAGGCCCTGGCCCTGAGGCTGGAAGGCATGCGCGGCAGCGGAAATTTGTAAAACACGACATGCCTTGACAGGTATGGCGGCGCAGACTGCACGGACCTTGAACTCCGTGGGCTCCGAGCCATGCCTCTCCCTCTCGCCACCACGCCGCCCGCCGCACCGGACTGCCAGGTCGTCGAACTGCGCCAGTACACCCTGCACCCGGGCCAACGCGACACGCTGATCGAGCTCTTCGACCGCGAATTCGTCGAGACGCAGGAGGCCCTGGGCATTCGCGTCATCGGCCAGTTCCGCGATCTCGACGGACCCGACCGCTTTGTCTGGCTGCGCGGCTTTGCCGACATGGCCGCGCGCGGCGACAGCCTGCCCGCCTTCTACGGCGGGCCCGCCTGGGCCCAGCACCGCAACACGGCCAACGCGACCATGATCGATTCCGACAATGTGCTGCTGCTGCGCCCGGCCTGGGCTGGCGCCGCGTTGTCCCAGCCGGCTCAGCCCCGCGCCGCAAGCGGTACGACGGCGCTGCCGCCCGGGCTCTTGCTGGCGACGGTCTTCCACCTGAAGGCGCCGGCCGGCCCCGAACTGCTGGGCCTGGCCCGCGGCCCGCTCAGCGATGCGCTGCGCGCGGCCGGCGCCCGCCAGCTGGCCTGGTATGTCACCGAGGCCACGCCCAACAACTTCCCGCGCCTGCCGGTGCGCGAAGGCGAACAGGTGCTGGTCTCCCTGGCCTTGTTCGATGACACCAAGGTTGTCCTGTCGCGGGACTTCGCCGCCTCACTCCAGTCCTGGCTGGCCCGGCCCACCCAGACCCTGCGCCTCGCGCCCACCGCCCGTTCCGCCCTTCACGCCTGAACCTCATCATGAACACGACTTCGACCCCGCAAGATTTCGACTTCTTCATCGGCCACTGGAAGGTCAGTCATCGCCGCCTCAAGGAGAGGCTGCTCGGCTGCGACGAGTGGGAGCGCTTCGAGGGCAGCTGCCGCATGTGGCCCCTGCTCGACGGCAGCGGCAATATCGACGACAACGTGCTGGAGTTGCCCTCCGGCACCTATCGCGCCTTGTCCATGCGCACCTTCGATCCGGCCAAGAAGCAGTGGGCCATCTGGTGGGTGGACGGTCGCAACCCGCACAGCCTGGAGCCGCCCGTCGTCGGTGGCTTTGCCGACGGCGTGGGCGAGTTCTATTGCGACGACCAACTGCGCGGCCAGCCCATCCGGGTGCGCTACCGCTGGACCGGTACGACGACCGGCAGCCCGCACTGGCAGCAGGCCTTCTCGCCCGATGGCGGCCGGACCTGGGAGGTCAACTGGGAGATGGACTTCGAGCGTCTGGCCTAACGCCCACGTGCAGCGCCGCGGGCGAAGGGCGAGATCCAGGCCAGCAGGGTGCGCACCAGCTGGCGCGGGTCGATGGGCTTGCTGACGTGGGCATTCATGCCCGCGGCCAGGCAGTCCTGGATGTCGCGCTCCATGGCGCCGGCCGTCATCGCGATGATGGGCAGGCGGGCATGCTGGGGCATGGCGCGGATCAGCCGCGTGGCGGTGAGGCCATCCATCTCGGGCATCTGCATGTCCATCAGCACGGCGTCGAAGTTCTCCTGCTTGAGGCGCTCGATGGCCTCCAGGCCGTTCTCGGCGATTTCGACCTCCAGCTTGACCATGGCCAGGAAGGCGCTGGCGACCTGCTGGTTGACGGGGTTGTCCTCCACCAGCAGCACCCGCGCGCCCCGGATGGGGCTCAGGGTCTCGGCCAGGTCGGTCATGCTGTTGCCGGGCGTGGTCTCGGCGGCCGGCTCGCCGCGCTGCAACTGCATGAGGGCGTCGAACAGCCGCGAGGGCGTGACCGGCTTGACGAGGACGAGGGTGTCGGCGCGGCCTTGCAGCTCCTCGGCAACGCGCTCGCTCGCATGCAGGCTGCCCAGGGCGATGACGGCCGGGGCCGGCGCGCCGCGTTCGGTGGCGGCCTGGCGGGCGGCGTCGACGAAATCGGCGCCGGCCGTCTTCCAGTCCAGCAGCAGCAGCTCATAGGGGTGGGCCGGGTCGGCCTGGCGCAGCCGGTACAGGGCCTCGTCGCCGAAGGAGGCCACGCCGACCTGGAAATGCCAGCTCTGCAGCATCTGCTGCAGGATCAGCCTCTCGGTGGGCTGGGCGTTGATGACCAGGGTGCGCATGCCGCGGATGCGGTGCAGGTCGATGCGCTCGGCGCCGGGCTTGGCCTTGCCGAAGCTGCAGGTGAAGGCGAAGGTGCTGCCCTGCTCAGGCTGGCTGCTGACCTCGAAGCTGCCGTCCATCAGCTCCACCAGGCGCTTGCAGATGACCAGGCCCAGGCCGGTGCCGCCGTATCGCCGGGCGATGGAGGCGTCGGTCTGGCCAAAGACCTGGAAGAGGCGGCTCGCCTGCTCGGGCGTCATGCCGATGCCGGTGTCGCGCACGGCAATGCGCAGCCGCATGCGGCCCTCGTCTTCGCCCAGCAGTTCGGCGCGCACGACGATCTCGCCTTTGGGCGTGAACTTGATGGCGTTGCCGACCAGGTTGTTCAGCACCTGGGTCAGGCGCAGGCTGTCACCCACCAGACGATCGGGCAGCTTGTCGTCGAACTCGAACAGCAGATCCAGCCCGGCCTCTTCCAGCCGCGCCGAGAACAGATGGCCGACGTTCTCGATCAGTTCCTCGGGGCTGAACTCCTCGGCCTCCAGCGTGATCTTGCCGGCCTCGATCTTGGAGTAGTCCAGGATGTCGTTGAGCAGGCTCAGCAGGGCCTTGGACGAGGTCTGCACCTTGGCGAGGTAGTCGCGCTGGCGCGGATCCAGCCGGGTCTCGAGGACGAGATTGGTCAGGCCGATGATGGCGTTCATCGGCGTGCGGATCTCGTGGCTCATGCTGGCCAGGAAGAGGCTCTTGGCCGCATTGGCGGCCTCGGCCTCGTCGCGCGCCGCGGCCAGGGCCTCGCCTTGGGCGTGGCCGGCCTCGTAGGACTTGAACAGGCGCGCATACAGGGTGCTGTTTTCCAGCAGCAGCTCCATCAGCACGGCCGAGCAGGCCAGGAAGCCGTAGATGCGGCCGGCATAGAAGCCGAGGTCGAAGCGGGCCAAGTTCAGCATGGCCGACAGCGCGATGTCGAACAGCCAGGCCATGCAGACCACCATCAGCCACAGGTCCAGCACCGTGCGCGGCCGCTGGCGCCACAGCGCGGCCAGCGCGACCAGGCTCAAGGCCCAGACCAGGCCCACGGTGACCTGAAAGGCCGGCGAATAGCGGCCGCCCACCAGCAGGTCGGGCAGCCAGCTGCTGCCCAGGGTCGCTGTGGCGATGAAAGCAGCGGCGCCCAGCAGCGTCAGGGCCGGCCAGGCCGGCGCCGGCAGGGCCAGCGGCGGCCGGGACTTCAGGGCCAGATAGCCCAGCACGAAGAGCGGAAAGCCGCCATGCCAGAACATGTAGAGCCAGACCGTCGTCTGCGTCGTCGCGCCGAGCAGGCCCGTCGCGCTGAAGAGGCCAGGGAAGCTCAGGGTGTGGGCCGTCGTCAGCGCGGCCGTGAACAGATAGCCGCAGCCCAGCATCAGCAGGGCCTGGGAGCGCAGGATGCGGTATTGGCCGAACAGCAGCACGGCCGTGATGAGGTCGGTCAGGACCAGGGCCGACTGGTAGAGGGGGATGAAGGCCGGCACGGCTGCCAGCTTCGTCTTCGCGAACGGGACCAGGGCCGCGAACACGGCCATCGAGACGATGGCGACGATCAGCGCGTGGCGGCGCTCGCGCGGGCCGGCGGGCTGGTCCAGCAGGAAGGCCGGGCCGTCCTGCGGCGGCCCGGCTTCAGCGGTGGCGTCGTCCTCCCGAGGCGAACTGCTGGCTTGCAAATCGGCTCCCTGCCGCGCCGTGCTGCGAGGCGCTCCCTAACAGGATAGTCGAACTGCGTGTCGCTCCCGCGGGGCAAGGTTTGCAGGCGTTACACGCCGCGCCGACGGGTCATTTCACGGCGTCCACCAGCGCGCTGATGATCTCGGGGTAGACCTGGGCGCCGCTGCTGCGGTTGAACAGACCCATGCTGTGGTTTTCGGTGGCCGCACCGGCATCCCAGTAGACGGGCACCATGCCGTGGGTCCAGGCCGAGCGGGCGACGTAGCGGTCCCAGGCCAGTCGGTAGGCCTCGGCGCCGGCGTACTCGGTGCGGCGGATGGCGCCGAACTCGCCCAGGATGACGGGGACGCCCTTGTCGACATAGCCGGCCTTCATCTTCTGGAACTGGGCATCGATCCAGGCCTCGTCGAAGCCGACCGCCTTGGCCTTGGCATCGGTGGCGCCAGCCCCCCACTGCCAGACCATGCTCTTGTCGTTGAGCGTGAAGTCGTAGGGGTCGTAGAAGTGCACTTCCATCATCAGCCTGTCCTTGGCCGTGTCGGTCGGCAGGACGGCGAAGTTGACGGCGTGGTCGATGTTGGTGTTGAAGCCCTGCACGACGAGATGGCGCGCCGCGTTGTTGCCGCCGGTGGCGCGCACGGCCGTCACGAACTGTTGGTTGAAGCCGTTCTGCACGGCGACGTACTCAGCCTTGGGCGTGCCGTAGTCGCCGTCCACCATCACCTCGTTGGTGCCGGCGAACAGCAAGGTGTCGTCGTAGGCCCTGAAGTTGTTGGCGATCTGGGTCCAGAACTTGGTAATGCGCGCATTGGCCAGCGCCTGGGCTGCATAGGTGGGTTGCATCCAGCCGCCATCCCAGTGGATGTTGATGATGGCGTAGAGGCCGGCCGTCTTGGCGTAGTCGACAACCTGGGTCACGCGGCTCATCCAGGCCGCGCCGATGTTGTCGTTGGCGTCGGCGTACTGCTTCCACGACACGGGGATGCGAACGGTCTTGAAGCCGGCGGCCTTGACGGCCGTCATGAAGGCCTGCGTCGTGGCCGGGTTGCCCCAGGCCGTTTCGCCGCCAATCGCTTCCAGCGAGTTGCCCAGGTTCCAACCAGCGCCCATCAATTTGGAGAGCTGCAGGCTGGTCAGATCGCGCATGCCCGATGGCGCCGCTGCTGGCGCGGGGGCGGGAGCAGGCGTGGGTGCGGGCGCAGGTGCCGGCGAGGAAGCCGCCGAGGCACCACCGCCGCCACAGCCGGCCAGGGGCAGCAAGGCGAGGACTGCGTGACGCCGCTTCATGCGCCCACCTTTTGCAGGCTCAGCAGCACCACGTCGTGGCTGCGCAGCTTCAAGGTGAGGGTGGCCGTGCCGCTGGAGCCGACGCGCAGCTCGCGCTGCACTTCGGGCTTGTCGGTCGTCAGCGCCTGCAGCTCGGCGAGTTGCTGCGCATCGAGATTCTTCGGTGATCCCATCTTCAGGTAGGCGGTGTGAGCGTCGTTGATTTCAAAGCCGGTGCGGCGTTGCGTGAGCTGGTAGCGGCCGGGCGCCAGATGGCGCAACTCGACGGTGGCCGTGCCGACATCGTGCGCCGGCTGCGGCTTGCCGAAGAAGCTGCGGTTGCTGAGCTTCTGCCCGGTGTTGCGCCAGTCCCAGACCAGGGCCTGGACTTGCTGGCCGTCGGTGGCGGCCCAGCTGGAGCCGTCGCCGGTCGGCACTTCCTTGCCCTGCAGGGCGGCCATCTCTGCCAGATAGCGGTAGGCAAACCACACCGGCTTGCGGATGCCTTCCCGCGTCATCAGGCCAAAGCCGCCGTGGAAGGGCGCGTCGGGCGGTCCGGGCTCCTCGAAGAGATCCGTGTAAGTCCAGTAGCTCATGTGCTGGGCCAGGCCTTGAGTCTGTTTCAGTTTGCTCAAGACATAGGCCGCGCTCATGTAGGAGTCGTGCACGAGGTCGCGCGGGTTGTAGCTGGTGCTCCATTCGGTGAAGAACAGGGGCAGGCCGGGCAGATGCGAGGCCTCGATCTCCTTGCGCACGCGCCGTACGTCGCCCACGATGGCGTCGGGCGAGGGCGAGAGCTTCAGGTCCTCCTTGCCGAACTCGTCGAGGAAGCCGTTGTCCACGCCATAGGTGTGGGTGGTGATGAAGTCCACCGGCGAACTCGTCGCCTTGGCATGCGCCAGGAACTCCGGCACCCAGGCCGCGCCGGCCGTGGACGGGCCGCCGACGCGCAGCTGCGCATCGATCGCCTTCATGGCCTTGGCGGTGCGGGTGTAGAGCTCGAAGTAGGCCTTCTGGTCTGCCTTTTCCCAGAAGCCATCCAGGTTGGGCTCGTTCCAGACCTCGAAGTACCACGTGCGCACCTCGGCCGCGCCATAGCGCTGCAGGATGTGGCGGGTGAAGGCCTCGATCAGCGCCACCCAGCCGGTGGGTTCGGGGTGGGAGGTGTTGCCGGCCCAGTAGAAGATCTTCAGGTCGGACGTCTTCAGCGCCAGCGGCGTGAAGCCCAGCTCGACGAAGGGCTTGATGCGGCGGGCCAGCATCGCGTCGTAGAG
This sequence comes from Roseateles saccharophilus, assembly GCF_031458095.1. Classification (GTDB taxonomy): domain Bacteria; phylum Pseudomonadota; class Gammaproteobacteria; order Burkholderiales; family Burkholderiaceae_C; genus Pelomonas; species Pelomonas saccharophila_A. The sequence continues at coordinate 1,993 of NZ_JAVDXU010000007.1, read as the reverse complement.
CTTGTCGATGCCGGTGAAGTCGAAGACCAGCTGGCCGGAAGCATCGCGGGTCACCGTCTTGAAGACGTCGTGGAAGATGGCGTGAAAGCGCAGATAGCGAAAGCCCAGTTCGTCCACGGCTGTCTTCAGCTGGGCCAGCGCATCCTCGCGGTAGGTCGTGCCGGGATAGTCGGCGCCGACGCAGTGGTCGAAGAAGCGATCCAGGGGTTGGGTGGCCTGGGCCAGGTCCAACACGATGCGGCGCGGCTTCGCAGGCGCGGCGTGGGCGACCAGGGGCAGGGCCGCGGCGGCGGCGATCAGTTGGCGGCGGGAGGTCATGCGGTCAGGCCTCGATAGACAAAATTGCGGGCGCGGACTTCGCCTGCGCCGGCGCTGAACAGCGCGGGTCGCAGGCTGACGAAGCCGCCGAAGACGTTGTGATGCAGGCCCGAGACCTCCATCTGCCAGGGGTGCTGGACCCAGGTCTTGCCGTCATCGCGCGAGTAGCGCCAGGTGATGACGTTCTCACGGTTGACGAGGTGGATGCGAACCTTGCGCGTCGGCATGGATTCGCGCATCCATGAGTGCTCCTGGCCATAGCCATAGGTCAGCAGCTGCGTGGTGCTGAAGCCGATGCCGACATGGCCGCGCTCGTCGTAGAACAAGCCCAGACCACCGTGGCCATCACCGCTGATCTCCAGGTCGACGCTGCACTCGTAGCTGCGGTCGCCCGCTATGCAGACCAGCGGCGAGCAGTCAGCCAGCGACTTGCCCTTGCCACGCATCAGCAAGCTGTTGTCCTGCCAACGCAGGCGTGAAATCTCGTCGGGCCCCGGCGCGTGGAAGGTCCACTGCACGCCCACGCGGTTGCGCGAGAAGTCATCGGACAGCGCGACGCCGGCAGGGCTCGCCTTGCCACCGCGTGGTTTCGGCAAAGGCCTGTCCAGCGTGCCACCCTTGGCACGCAGCCAGCCGTCCTTCGTCCACTCGACCGGCTCCAGCAGGGCCTGACGGCCCAGGGTGCGAAAGCCGTTCTCATAGCCGTGATAGACCATCCACCAGTCGCCGCCCGGCCCTTCGACGACGCTGGCATGGCCGCGCGACCACCAGGGCTCGCTGGCGCTGCGCGTGCGCACGATGGGGTTGTGCGGGCAGTGCTCCCAGGGGCCGTGCACGGAGCGTGAGCGGGCGACGGTGACCATATGGCTGGTGGGCGGCCCGGCGGTGCCACCGACGGCGGAGATCAGATAGAACCATTCGCCGCGCCTGAGCAGCTTGGGCCCCTCGGGCGCGAACATCTCGACGACCCAGTCCTTGGGGTATTGCCAGGGTGTCCAGGCCTTGTCTTCCAAGGGGCCGTCGGTCGCGAGGCCGTCGTCCTTCAGCCGCACGCGGCGGCCGCCGTTGACGAAGAGGTAACGCTTGCCGTCCTCACCGACGACATGGCCAGGGTCGATGCAGCCGGGGATCTTCAGATCGATGGGCGCGCTCCACGGGCCGCGGATGTCGTCGGCATGGATGACGTAGACGCCGGTCCCGGCATCCTGCAGCACCGGGATGTAGATGAAATAGCGGCCCTGGTGCTTGACCAGGTCCATGGCCCAGACGGTGCCGATGGGCTGGGTCAGCGCCGCGGTCACCGGCGTCCAGTTCACCAGGTCCTGCGAGTGCCAGATGACGGCACCCGGGTAGGACTGGAAGGACGAGAACGTCATCCAGTAGTCGGCGCCGTCCTTCAGGATGGTGGGGTCGGCGTGGTCGCCCGGGACGATGGGATTCACATAGGTCCCGTTGCCCAGGTCGGCCTTGCGCTGACCCTCGATGCCCGCGCCAAAGCGGGGGGCGGCGAGCGCGGGGCTCACCGCGGCACCCGCCAATGCGGCCTGTACGGCCGTGCGGCGTGAGATGTTCATACCTTCCCCCGGGTGGCTTCCAGCTTGCCGCGGATCTCGGCCATGCGCGCCTCGGTCAGCTCAAAGCGCAGCAGCGAGAACAGCGCCAGCACCAGGCCGAT
>NZ_JAVDXU010000006.1:0-157521 GCF_031458095.1 Roseateles saccharophilus | reverse complement strand
CCAATCCGCCCCGGAGGGCGGCGAGCCTGCGGATAGAGGCCTAGACAATGACCTCCGCGACGCAACTGAAGGAATGCCGGGCTTGCCGGCATTGTTGATGCTGTATAAATTAACAGTCAAACAGCTTGAAATCAAGCAATGGCGCGGCCTGCGGGCCAGAGAGGTGTCCGATGTTATGCAGACAGGTGCCGGTGTTATGCAGCAAAACAGCGCCCTACAACCTAGTTAGGTCTCAGATGCTGTCGCCATCCACGCTGTCATTATTATCCGAGCTTCAAGAGAAGTCGCACGCCGCTTATTCAGAGGGTGGCTTGCTCTATACATATGTAGAGGCATCCAATCAAGCGCACTCTCGGTATCCGGAAAGCGCAGTTGGCTCAACGATTCGACGGCCGAGCGAACTTGCGGACCTCGGTAGATTCCTTCAAGCCTCGCAGGGCGACTACGTTTCTGAAGCCGCTGCCCCGCAATTTCTCTTGGCCGCTCAGCAACTCATGGAGCACCTGCGAGCCGATCTCCACTTCGACGAAATGATTCTTCTCCTTGAGGATGGAGGGCACGACATGGAGGCAACAGTGAAGATGGCTCGCCGTTCAGATAATCGCTTCTTCGAACTGGAGTTGTGGTGGTCAATAGACTGACACCTAACCTGTTGCTGCAGCGGACGGCTTCGCCGCCCGCTGAGCGCACACGTTGAGCATCATGAAAAGGCGTGCTGCTTTTATCGGGCTTGTTGCCTTCGCGACCGCGGTCTCTGCACAGTCGGTCGACGTCTCGTTAATCAGCCTCATCGCTACGCCGAGGGAGTTCGACGGCAAGCAGGTCAGAGTAATAGGCTTCGCGCGGCTGGAGTTCGAAGGCAATGCGATCTACCTCCATCGGGAAGACTACTTGCAGGGCATCACGAAGAACGGGCTTTGGCTCGATGTCGAGCGCTTGCCAAAGAAGTCAGCGGCGAGCGCCAACAATCAATATGTCATCGTGGAGGGTGTCTTCTCGATGACGGATAAAGGCCACTTGGGTCTGTGGTCTGGCTCTATCCAGAAGGTCACCCGAATGGATCCTTGGTCGGCGCCGAAATGATGCTCAACCGGTCATTGCAGCCGACCTGCGCCAGCTCCGCTGGCTGGTCGGCTGAATTCCAACGTTGGGCAGCGCAGTGCTGAAGCTCTTCGTCGCACATTTCATCCTCACCGAAGAGGCTCCGGGATCCACCGTGCACTACATAACGTCGTCGTTGTTCACTGCAGCGAATGCTGAGCAGGCCTACAACACCGCGCAGAGCTGGATTCCGGGCCATGAGGACTCAACACACAACGCAGCTGGGGAACTCGTTCGCTTCTACTCCAGCGGTCTTTACGACCTTGAAGAAGTCCCCGTTGCGCTGGATCAATTGCAACGCCAGACCTGCGAGCGGTATGGCGTAGACGTCGGGCACATAAAGGTGGCCGATCCTTGCGCTCTTCCTATGCCCAAGGAGAAAGAGAAGCTGGCCGTTTTCGCGAACTGCCCTGCCCAACCTGTTGCTGCAGCGGCCGGCTTCGCCGCCCGCTGAGCGCGAACGTTAGGCATCAGATGAATATTTCCCAGCTACTTGGATTGGCGCTAAAGGACGATCAGATCGTCGATCTCCTCGAGCACTACGGGGTCGATGTCATCTATGACTTTGATCGGCTCCGCGAAAACACCCCAGACAGATACTCGGCGTCGTTCCACGACGGAGGCTTCGAATTCATATTTAGCGATGCACAACTACTGCGGACCATCTTCCTGTATGCATCGTCGCGGGGAAAATTCAAACCGATCAGGCCAGATTACGCTGGGGTGCCGCTCTACCAATCTTTCAGAGAAGCAAAAGGCGCCTTTGAACGAGCAGGTATCCCGATCCAGGTTTCGAAATCTGACGAAGGCTATGTTAAAGGCAGCTTTGGGGATCGCACAGTTCACTACGAGTTCAGAGCTGAAGCGCTTGTTCTTGTCACTATCAGCCTTGCTAATGCCTAACACTGCAGTCAACCGGACACCCAAACTGCTGCGCAGTTTGGGTTCCCTCCGCTGGCGCTGCGGTGCCGGTTACTTTCAACGTTAGCCATCAGCAGATGAACATCCGCAACTTCGCCCGTGTAGCGCTTGCAGTGCTCGCAATGCTTATGTTGTGCACGGCGGCGTACTGCTTCTTGTGGATTGCGTCGTCCTATTCAATGGCCTTCACCGAATGCGGCAGCAACAGCAGCTTGTTCTCCGAAAATCCGCGCTGCCGTCAGCCGGCGATAGCCAGCTTGCTGTGCCTGGCGTCATTGGTCGCTGCAGTCGCCGCAGCGGTTGGTGCTTGGAGGCTTGGCCGATGAGCAGCTGGCTAACCTGTCTTTGCAGCGGACCGGCTGCGCCGTCCGCTGAACTTGCACGTTGAACGGCAGCGTTCTGAAGGCCTGGTAGGCCTGCGCCGACGTCCGCTTCGGGCACTTTGCTGACTCTCGGACGCCAACTGCCAAGGACAGCAACCAGCCTGAAGCGGACCCCGAGGCCGCTCAAAATCCGCTCGCCAGCTTGTAAATTCCCAGGCATCGCCCACGCCCACCCCACGACCTCATGCCCAAAACCCCTCACAAGCCTTTCGTCATCGGTGTGGCCGGGGGCAGCGGCAGCGGCAAGTCGACGGTGACGCGTCAGGTGCTGGCCGCCATCGGGCCGGAGAAGGTGGCGGTGGTGATGCAGGATGACTACTACCGGGACCAGTCCCACATGCCGCCCGAGGACAGGCGCAAGCAGAACTACGACCATCCCGATGCTTTTGACTGGCCGCTGATGGCGCAGCACCTGGCCGCGCTGCGCAAGGGCGAGGCGATCGAGATGCCGGTGTATGACTTCTCGGCCGACAACCGCTCCAGCGACACCATCACCGTGAAGCCGGCGCCGGTGATCGTGGTCGAGGGCCTGTTCGCCTTGTACGACACCAAGCTGCGCAACATGATGTCGCTGAAGATCTATGTGGACACGGCCTCGGACGTGCGGTTCATCCGCCGGCTGCAGCGCGACATTTCGGAGCGTGGCCGCAGCACCGAGTCGGTGGTGAACCAGTACCTGGAAACCGTGCGCCCCATGCACAAGCAGTTCATCGAGCCGACCAAGCGCAACGCCGACGTGATCCTGCCGCACGGGGCCAACGGTCCGGCGGTGGACATCATCACCACCAAGGTGATGAGCCTGCTGCGCGATTTCGAGCAGGGCTGAGCCCCGGGCGCCCGTCGCCCCGACAGGCGAGCCGCAGGAGTCTCTTCAGTCCAGCACCACCTCGGTCCGCACCAGGCCGGCGCGCTCGGCGCTGGCCGACAGCGCCAGCCGCGTGCCCACCGGCGCGCGCACCACCCATTCCGCCACGGCGCGGTCGCCGGTGGGCTGCTTGTTGAACAGGAAGGCGAGCTGGCTCTGCTTGGGCGCATGGCCCTCCAGCTGCGGGCCTTCCATGCGCTCCTTGCCGCTGACCAGGCTGATGGCCGGATCGCCGCTGGGCAGGTGCAGCTCGAACATGACGCCGCGCACCGTCTTGCGCTCCAGCGCGCGCTGGGTGACATAGGCCGGCAGATAGCCCGCATTGGCGACGGCCATGCGCACCCGCCACATGTCGGGGCCCAGGGCGCGGACTTCGGTGCGGATCAGCTCCAGCTTGGGCAGGCTCATCGCGATCTGCGTCATCCAGGCCGGGAAGCGCGCGGCTTCGCGTTCGCGCAGGGCCGGCGGCGGGTTGCGCCAGTAGTTCATCTTGTCCCAGCCGCCGATCTCCACCGCACCCAGCTGCGGGTGCTGGAAGGGCGTCCAGGCGACATGGGCCTGGCCGCCGCATTTCTCGTCGCTCCACTTCAGCAGCTTGACGTCGTCCTCGACGGGATGCTCGCGGTACCAGTCGATGAACTTCTCGACCTCCAGGCCCGCCTCCTTGCTCGGCGACCACAGCTCGACGACCCAGAACAGCGCGCCCAGGTGCTCGTAGACCCAGTCCTGGGTGCCGGTGATGACGTCCTTGGGGTGGTAGCGGAAGTCCTCGTAGATGCTGACGGCCGGGTAGCCCGTGTGCTTCTCGCCCAGCTTGGAGAAGTTCTGGAACAGCCACAGGTCCTCGGGCGTCATGTCCTTGTCGCTGCGCGTGCCGCAGGGGCGCAGGATGACGCCGCTGTGGGTGTGATAGCTGATGGCCGCGCCGATATTGGGATGCTGGGTGATGAAGTCCACCATGGCCCTCACCTCGGGCTCGCTGGTCGGATAGGGGCCGGCGCCGAGCTGCTGGAATTCCTGGCGCCATTCGCCGGGGAAGTTGCGGTTCAGGTCCAGCCCTTCGCGGTCCGAATTGACCTTCACGGTCAGGCCGTCGTGGTTCTTGATGAAGCCCTCGGGGATGAGACGGTAGTACTCGCCGCCCTGCTCGCCCGGCTCGCGCGCCACCATCAGCCGCGGATCGTTCGGGTGCTTCTTGTAGCCGCCATGCGGGTCGGGCACGCGCATGGTCAGGATGCGGCCGTCGCCGTCCACGTCCTCGATGGTCAGGCCGTCGACGGCCTCCTCGGTGTAGGGGTAGGGCCGGGTCGAGCTGCGGATGTGGCGCGGCCGGTCGGCCAGGGCCAGCTCGGCGCCGTCGGGGTTCAGGCGCGGCACGATGTAGAGGGTGCGGGAGTCGAGCAGGCGGTTCACCTGCTGGGCTTCGGCCGAGATGCCGCCGTGCAGGCTCAGCAACTGGTGCACGTAGTAAATGCAGGTCGTCGACGCCGTCAACTCGGCCGCATGGATGTTCCCGTCTATCCACATCGCCGGCTTGTCGATGTCCATGCCGCTGGCGAGATTGGTGACGACGATGACCCAGATGTCGCGGCCCTCATAGCTCTTGCCGATGGAGCGCACCGACACCAGGTTGGGCCGCGCCTCGGCATAGGCGAACAGCAGGGCGGTGAGCTCGTCGTAGCGGTAGAAATGGTCGAAGCGGGGTGAGGGCAATGAAGAGGGCATGGCGCGGCGGGTCTCTTTGTGTGGCCCCCAAAACTAGGGGCTATGAAGTGCCGCGGATTGTCCGAAGCCGGCCCCTGCGGGAGGCCAAGGGTTTGCCCTTCATTGCCCCTTGAACAGGGCCTGGAATTGGCGCGACACCGGCAGCTTGTCGTCGCGCCCGCGCAGGGTCACGACCATGGTGCCTTCGTCCACGCGCACGGCCCGCGCGATGCAGCGGCTGTTGACCAGCACCGAGCGGTGGATCTGCCAGAACTGCTCGGGGTCAAGCTGGGTCAGCAGCTCGCGCAGCGGCGTGCGGATCAGCGCGTCGCCGCCCTGGTGGACGACGCGGGTGTAGCGCTGGTCGGCCTCGAAATAGATGACTTCCTCGGGCGGGATCAGATGCACCTCGCGGCCGACACTGGCCTGGATGGGTCGCATGGCCGGCCGCGCCTGGGGCAGGCTGGCCAGCAGGCGCTGCAGGGCCGTCGTATCGGGCGTGGGCTGACTCAGCCGTGGGCGCAGCCGCGTCAGGGTCTGGGCCAAACGCTCGTCATCAACGGGCTTGAGCACGTAGTCCACCGCGCCGGCGTCGAAGGCCGCCAGGGCCTGGTCGTCATAGGCCGTCACGAAGACGATCAGCGGCGGCGCCGCCAGGGATGACAGCCGGCGTGCCACGTCCAGGCCGGTCAGGCCGGGCATGCGGATGTCGAGGAAGGCGATGGCCGGCTCGAGGGCCAGGCAGTCGTCCCAGGCCTCGGCGCCATTGCTGCTGGCGGCAACGATGTCGAGCTCGGGCCAGAGGCGGGCGAGGGCGGCGCGCAGTTGCTCGCGCGGCGCTTCCTCGTCATCGGCGATCAGGGCGGTGATGGCATTCATAGGGTCAGGGTGGCGATGCAGCCGGGATGGGCGTCGGCCAGGGTCAGGGTGGCGTGAGGGAAGGCCGCGGCCAGGCGGCGCCGTGTGTTGGACAGGCCCACGCCTTCGGCCCATCCGGCGGCAAGGCCGGGGCCGTCGTCGCTGATGGTCAGCACGAGGCGGCCGGCCTCCTCGCGCGCGGCAATGTCGAGGTGGCCGCCGCGCAGCTGGGGCTCGATGCCGTGGGCAATGGCGTTCTCCACCAGGGTCAGCACGAGGCCCGGCGGCAGTTCGACGTCCAGGTCGGCCGGCACATCGATGTTGAAGGCCAGCCGCGCGCCCAGCCGTGCCTGCATGATGGCCAGGTAGCGCCTCACCATCTCGATCTCATCGGCCAGGGGCTGCAGCTCGCGCTCGAACATCGGCAGCGTGGCGCGCAGATAGGCCGTGAAGTCGCGCAGCAGCGGCGCGGCGCGGGCGTCGCCGGTGTCCACCCAGTGCTGCAGCGAGGCCAGGGTGTTGAACATGAAGTGCGGCTGGATCTGCGCGGCGGCCAGGCGGGTGGACAGCTTCAGCGCGGCCTCCTGCTCCGCCAGCTCGCGCAGCCGCGCCTCGATCTGTTCGACGCGGTAGAGCGTCAGGATCCACCAGCCGGACAGCACGGCCGTCAGGATGGCCAGCAGCATGGGCATGCCGTCCAGTACCTGCTCGCGCCAGCCGCTGCGCGCCAGCCCCATCGCCATGACGAAGATCAGGCTGAGCACGGCGTAGCAGGCCACGTTGAGACGCTTGCGCGTTGGCTGCCGCCACAGCCAGCGCGCCACGGCCAGCGTGGCCCAGCCCAGGCCAAGCACCAGGGGCCAGGTCCAGCCGGCGCTGTGGCTGCCGTAGATGGCCAGCAGCAGGATGAGGTTGACGTAGGCGTAGTGGTCGATGCCGGTCGGCCAGGGCTGGCTGCCGGCGCGCGCCATCTCCTCGGCGCTGAAGACGCGGCGCGGGCCGGGGTAGAGCCACTGGTCCCAGTCCAGGAAAAAGCGATGGTGTGACGACATGGCTTGCAGTCTAGGAGGCGCATCACGCCGGCGGCCGCCACTGGCGGCGAATGGCAGGCCGGGGCGTCTGAACGGCACAGTCGACCGATCGGTCGGGAAAAGTGCAGAATGTCCGGATGCCTTCCTGGACCTCCCTCGACCTGCAACGCCGCGACGACGGCGTGGCCGTGCTGACGATGAACCGGCCGGCGGTGTTCAACGCCTTCGACGAGACCCTGATCGCCGAGCTGGACGCGGCCTTTGCCGAACTGGGCGGCGATGCCGGTGTGCGTGCCATCGTGCTGGCCGGTGCCGGCAAGCACTTCAGCGCCGGTGCCGATCTGCAGTGGATGCAGCGCGCCGCCGCCGCTTCGCAGGAAGACAACCTCGCCGACGCGCGCCGCTTCTCGGCCATGCTGGCGCGCATTGCCGAGTGCACCAAGCCGACGCTCGCCCGCGTGCAGGGTGCGGCCCTGGGCGGTGGCGTCGGCTTGGTGGCCGCCTGCGACATGGCCGTCGCCTCCGAGGCCGCCAGCTTTTCGGTCAGCGAGGCCAAGATGGGCATCCTGCCCGCCGTCATTGGCCCGCATCTCGTCAATGCGGTCGGCCTGCGCGAGGCGCGCCGCCTGGCGCTGACGGCCAGCCGCATCGACGCCGCCGAGGCGCAGCGCGTCGGCCTCGTGCAGCGCGTGGTGCCGGCCGAGGGGCTGGATGCGGCCATCGAGGCCTTCATCGCCGACCTGCTGGCCTGCGGCCCCGCCGCCCAGGCCGAGATCAAGCAGCTCTATGCCCGCCTCGCGCCCGGCCCGGTCACGGATGAAGTGCGCGAGCTGACGGCCGGAGCAATTGCCCGCGTGCGCAAGACGCCTGAAGCTCGTGAAGGTTTCGACGCCTTCCTGGCCAAGCGCAAGCCCAACTGGACTTCCAAAGCATGACTTCCCTGAACGACTCCCGCATCCTCGTCGTCGGCGCCGGCCTGATGGGCGCTGGCATCGCGCAAGTGGCCGCCCAGGCCGGCCATCAGGTCGCGCTCTTTGACGCCCGCGCCGGCGCGGCCGAGGCGGCCAAGAGCAAGCTCTCCAGCATGCTCGACGGCCTCGTCACCAAGGGCAAGCTGACGGCCGACGCCGCGCAGACGGCGCTGGTTCGCATCACGCCGGTGGAGGCCCTTGGCAGCGCCGACCTCGTCATCGAGGCCATCGTCGAGAACCTCGACATCAAGCGCGCCCTGTTTGCCGAGCTGGAGGCCCTGCTGCCGCCCGACGCCGTCATCGCCACCAACACCTCCTCCATCTCGGTGACGGCGCTGGCGCGTGGCATGAAGCAGCCCGAACGGCTCGTCGGCATGCATTTCTTCAACCCCGTGCCGCTGATGAAGCTGGTCGAAGTGGTGTCGGGCTTGGGCACCTCGCCCGAGGTCGCGCAGGCCGTCTTCGAGCTGGCCGGCCGCTGGGGCAAGACGGCGGTGCACACGCGCTCCACGCCGGGCTTCATCGTCAACCGCATCGCCCGACCCTATTACGCCGAGACGCTGATGCTGCTGCAGGACCGCGCCGCGGCGCCCGAGCTCATCGACGCAGTGCTGCGCGCCGCGGGTTTCCGCATGGGCCCCTGCGAGCTGATGGACCTGATCGGCCACGACACCAATTTCGCCGTGACCCACTCGGTCTTCGCCGCCAACTTCTACGACCGCCGCTTCACACCGTCGCTGGTGCAGCAGGAGCTGGTCGATGCCGGCTTCTTCGGCCGCAAGAGCGGGCGCGGCTTCTACCGCTACCCCGAAGGCGCACCAGCCCTGCCGGCCGTCAACATCGCGCCGCCGCGGGCGGCCCGCCTCGTCGTGCATGGTCGCGGCGCCCTGGCCGAGCGCTTTGTCGCCAACCTGCCCGAGGCGGTGCGGGAGCTGGACAGCGACTGGGTGGGGGTGGCCATCGATGGCCGCGAGCTGCGCCTGACCGATGGCCGCCGCGCCCGCGACTTCGGCCCCGGTGCGGCCGTCTTCGACCTGCCGCTGGCGCCCACCGGCGACATCGCCTATGCGGGCGATGCCCACACCGCCGAATGGCTGACCCGCCTGGGCCTGGTGCCGCGTGCCATGGCCGACCTGCCCGGCCTCGTCGTCGCCCGCACCATCGCCATGCTGATCAACGAGGCGGCCGACGCCGTGGCCCAGGGCGTCTGCGACGAAGCCGGCGCCGACGCGGCCATGAAGCTGGGCGTCAACTATCCCGCCGGGCCTTTCGAATGGCTGGCCTTCTGGGGCGCGTCGCCCGTCGTCGCGCTGCTGGACCGACTCGATCAACACTACCGCGGTGAACGCTATCGCGTGTCGCCGTACTTGCGGTGAGCCCCTCGCCCAGCCTTGCGCCGCTGAACGCGGGCATGCCTGGTCGGTCTTGCAGACCGCGCAGCCGACCAGACGGCCGCTCTTCGGCAGGCACGACAAGTCCACAGGACTTGCCGTGTCCGGCCTCAGCCCCCGCGGGGACGGCGATGCTTGCGGCGTCAAGCCGCAAGCACATCGCCAGCCGGGCCGGCTAGGGAGCGGCCCGGCGCTCGGCCCGCAAATCCGAACATCGAATTGGAGACTTCAATGACTCAAGCCTTTATCTGCGACGCGATTCGCACCCCCTTCGGCCGCTATGGCGGCGCTCTGTCCTCCATCCGCACCGACGACCTCGGCGCCCTGCCGATCAAGGCGCTGATGGCGCGCAACGCCAATGTCGACTGGGCCCAGGTGGCCGACGTCATCTATGGCTGTGCCAACCAGGCCGGCGAGGACAACCGCAACGTGGCGCGCATGGCCGCCCTGCTCGCCGGCCTGCCGGTGGACGTGCCCGGCAGCACGGTGAATCGCCTCTGCGGCTCGGGCCTGGACGCCATCGGCACGGCTGCGCGCGCCATCCGCGCTGGCGAGGCCGGGCTGATGATTGCCGGTGGCGTCGAGAGCATGAGCCGTGCGCCCTTTGTCATGCCCAAGGCGGAGAGCGCCTTCAGCCGCGCCAATGCCGTCTACGACACCACCATCGGCTGGCGCTTCATCAACAAGCAGATGAAGGCCCAGTACGGCGTCGACGCCATGCCCGAGACGGCCGAGAACGTCGCGGCCGATTTCGGCATCGAGCGCGAAGCCCAGGACCGCATGGCCCTGGCCTCGCAGATGAAGGCCATAGCGGCCCAGAAGCGTGGCTTCTTCGAGCGCGAGATCGTGCCCGTCGAAGTGCCGCAGAAGAAGGGCGAGCCGGTGCGCGTGCTGCTCGACGAACACCCGCGCGAGACCAGCCTGGAAGCGCTCGCCAGGCTCAAGGGCGTGGTCAAGCCCGAGGGCAGCGTGACGGCCGGCAATGCCAGCGGCGTCAACGACGGCGCCTGCGCGCTGCTGCTGGCCAGCGAGGCCGAAGCGGCCCGCCACGGCTTGAAGCCGCGTGCCCGCGTCGTCGGCATGGCCACGGCCGGCGTGGCGCCGCGCATCATGGGCATCGGCCCGGCGCCGGCGACGCGCAAGGTGATGGCGCTGACGGGCCTGACGCTCGCGCAGATGGATGTCATCGAACTGAACGAGGCCTTCGCGGCGCAAGGCCTGGCCGTGCTGCGTGACCTGGGCCTGGCCGACGATGACGCCCGCGTGAACCCGAATGGCGGCGCGATCGCCCTGGGTCACCCGCTGGGCGCGAGCGGCGCGCGGTTGGTCACTACGGCGATCAACCAGCTCGAAATGACGGGCGGCCGTTATGCCTTGTGCACGATGTGCATTGGCGTCGGGCAGGGCATCGCGCTGATCGTGGAACGCGTCTAACGCGTCATTCAAAGAACAGCCTGGAGATGCCCTTCAGGCTGACCAGATTGCCCGGATTGCTGGTCTCATTGAGGACGCCGCTCATCCGCGTCAGCAGCCGTGGGCTCTTCTTGGCGCGCCAGATCAGCAGGTCGGCCAGCCAGGGGTGGGCATTGACGCGGTTGGCGCGTTCGTAGAGGTCGAACTTGGGCTTGAGGGCCGTCAGTCCGGCCTCGTAGGCCGCGCGGGCCGCGGCGTCGTCTTCGCGATGCTTGAGCAGCGCGTCGGCCGCCAGCATGCCGGTCTCCATGGCCTTGCCTATGCCCTCGCCGGTGAAGGAATAGGTGCTGCCCGCGGCCTCGCCGGTGACGAGCAGGCCGGGGCGTGTCCACTTGGCGCCGGTCAGCGTGCAGCGCAGCGGCGCGCCCTTGAGCTCGCCGACCAGTTCGCCGACGCGCATCAACTCGGCCGCCGGCGCGTATTTGGCGACGAAGGCATCGAAGATGGCGCGCAGGTTGACGTCCTTCTTGACGCCCTTGCCGCCGCCGAGGTCCCGATGCGAATCGGTCACGCCGACGCCGATGTTGAAGTGGCCGTCCGGCGCCGGGAAGATCCAGCCATAGCCCGGCCGCACCGATTTGTCCCAGACCACTTCCAGCGCCTTGATCTTGCCGACCATCTGCGGCGCCTTCACATAGCCGCGCAGGGCCACGCCGCTGGGGGTGTGGCGCTCGCACATGCCGGCGGCCGTCAGCGCCTTGGGCACGGCGCCGGTGGCGAGGACGACCCAGCGGGCGCTGATCTCCACGCTGTCGTCACCGCGCTTGAGGCGAGCTCCCACGACCCGGCCCTCGCTCTCCAGCGGGGACTCGAAGCGCGCCTGCTCGAAGCGCGCCCCGGCCTCCTGCGCACCTCGCAGCAGCAGGGCATCGAGCTCCTTGCGCGGCAGCACGGCCAGCGAGCCCGGCACGTCGATGCGCCCGCCACGCGGGCCGATGCAGCCGACATGGGCCACAGCCTGGGCGCGGCGCATGACCTCGTCCAGCAGGCCCAGCCGGGCCAGCGCCTTGTGGGCGTCGGGAATCAGGCCGTCGCCGCAGGTCTTGTCGCGGCCCGGTGGGTGCTGGTCGACCAGCAGGACGTCAATGCCGGCGCGGGCCAGCGTGCGTGCACAGGCGCTGCCGGCGGGGCCGGCACCGATGATCAGGACTTCAACGGACATCGGAAGGGCTAGGAGCTGAACGACAAAGGCAATCGGCGATTGTCGTCGGTCAGGCCTGGCCATGAAAAAAGGCCCGCCGAAGCGGGCCTTGAATCGCAGCGCCTGGGCTTAGAAGCCGTAGGCAGCGCGAACGAACAGCGCGCGACCCAGGGGGTCGGTGTAGCGCGGGTCATAGCCACGCTGCGAGCGGTTCGATTGGTTGGAGAACGGGGGATCCTTGTCGAACAGGTTCTTGACGCCGATGGTCAGCGACGTCATCTTGTTGAACTTGTAGGAAGCCGACAGGTCGACCAGCGTGTAGGACTCGACATTGCCGTAGAACGACGCGCCACCGACGACCGTGGACGGATCGTTCTGGTCGCGATAGCCGCTCTGGTGACGCAGGCTCATGCGGGCGCCGAAGTTCTCCAGGGCCCAGGCCGCGCTCAGGTTGTGCTTCCACTTGAAGACGGGGTTGCCGTCGCTGTAGATGCCGACGTTCTCCTTGAACGGATCGCTCGGGTTGGTCTGGTACTTGTAGCTGCGGACGTAGGTGCCGTCGTAGGCCAGGGCCAGCGAACCCATGCCACCCAGCTTCATGTTGTAGCCGGCGGTCAGGTCGAAGCCATTGGTCTGGATCTTGCCGATGTTGTCGTTGGTCTGGATGATGTAGCCGATGGCGGGGCTGTTGTTGTCCAGGCCAGAGCAGCGGTTCAGCGTGTTCTGGACGGCGAGCGGCAGCGTGTTGCAGCGCACGAAGTTGGCGGCGTAGCGGGTCGGGTCCGCGATGATGGTGTCGAGCGGCAGGACGTTGATCTGGTCGCGCAGCTTGATGTTCCAGTAGTCGATCGAGAACGTCAGGTCCTTCATCGGCTCGATGGCGACGCCGACCGTGACGGTCTTGGACTTCTCGGGCTTCAGGTTGGCGTTGCCGCCGTTCTGGACCTGGGGCTGCAGGCCGCAGTCGCGGCTTTGCACGCCGCCCAGCGAGCCGATGGCCTTGCCGTTGGCGTCGCAAAGCAGCGGGTCGTTCTTGGCGCCGGACGAGAAGGTGACGGTTTGCGGGGCGTACAGGTCATCCAGGCCCGGGGCGCGGAAGCCCGTGTTGTAGGAACCGCGCAGCACGACTTCCTTGATCGGCTGGAAGCGGATGCCCACCTTGGGGTTGGTCGTCTTGCCGGCGTCCGAGTAATCGTCGGTACGCAGGGCCACCTGGACTTCGACGTTCTTCCACACCGGCAGCAGCAGCTCCGCGCCGTAGGCCTTGACGTTGCGGTCACCGCCCTTGTGGTTGACCGAACGGCCGGCCGACGGGATGTTGGTCACGACATCGTCGTTGGTGTCGAAGCGGTACTTTTCCTTGCGGACTTCGGCGGCCAGCGCCACGGCGGCGTTGCCACCCGGCAGTGCGAACAGGTCACGGCTGGCGCGGATGTCGACGCCGTGGGTTTCGCCGGTGGCAAAGCCGAACACGCCCTTGCGCTTGGCTTGTGCAATGACGCCCAGCTCGGTCGGCGTGGCATCGCGGAAGGGGTTCAGGTTGCCGGCGGCCACCTGCTGGCGCACGAAGGGGGCGCTGACGTATCCGTCGACGGCGGCGTCATTGCCGGTGCTGCGCGACAGCATGGCGCCCAGGCGGTAGTCCCAGCTCGAGATGACGCCGCTCAGGTCGGCGACGACGCGCTTGGCCGTCGAGTTGGATTCGTTGGTGCGCGGGCCTGCCGGCACCATGCGCCAGCCGACATTGATCGGCTTGGTGGTGTCCAGGTTGGGCACGCCCGTCGGGTAGGCCGGGTTGCCGGGGTTGATGGTGATGCCGCTGACCGGGTCGGGAGCGACGCGCGAGGTGTTCTTGTTCTCGGTGGCCAGGCCTTCGAGGGTCAGCACATGGTCTTCGGCGAGCTTGAGGCCCACGCGGCCGGCGATGGTGTTCTGCTTGACGTCCGGGATGATGTCGATGGTCGAGCTGAAGTCGAACACGCAGGCGTTCGGGTTCGTCGGGTTCACCAGCGACAGCGGGGCCGCGCAGTTCGGCGCGGTCGGGTTGAAGGAGCGGCTTTCACGGCCGTTCGGGAAGTTGGCCGACACCGGGACGATGAATTGACCCGTGAAGTTGCCCGGGAAGGTCGTGCCCGAGTTGCCGTTCACGCCGCGGCTGGGAATGATGCCGGTCTTGGCGAAGTCGCGGTCCAGGGCGCGCACGCGCTGCTGGCGGCGGGTGTCGAACGAACCCCAGAAGTTGAACTTGTCCTTGTCCAGGTCGCCGAAGCCGAAGATGACCGAGCCACCTTCCTTGTCGCCACCATCCTTGCGCGGCTTGGTCATCTCGGCTGTGATCTGGCCGCCGCGGAAGTTGGACTTGGTGATGAAGTTGATCACGCCGCCGATGGCATCCGTGCCGTAGACGGCGGAGGCGCCGTCGCGCAGCACTTCGACGCGCTCGATGACGGCAAAGGGGATGGAGTTCAGGTCAACGGCGTTGGCGTCGAAGGCGAACGACGTCATGCGACGGCCGTTCAGCAGCACCAGGGTCTTGTTGCTGCCCAGGGCGCGCAGGTTGGCATAGGCGGCGCCGCCGGTGCCGGAGCCGATGGAGTTGGTGCTGGGCGTGCTGGACTGGCTGGCCGACAGCAGGTCGAGGATGCCTTCGACGCTGGTCACGCCTTGCTGACGCAGATCGTCAACCTTCACGACGGTGATGGGCAGGGCGCCTTCGTCGGTGACGGAGCGGCGGATGGCCGAGCCCGTGATCTCGACGCGCTCCAGCGTTTGCTGGGCGAAGGCCGGCTGGGTGACAGCGGCAAGGCTTGCCAGCGCGGCCGCGCTGACGACATGACGTTTGAACATCGAAGAACTCCTAACAAAAATGCGGCTTGCCACCTGGTGGGTGGCAAGTACGGTCCAGCCCGGCCGTAGTGCCGGGAGAGCGCGCGAAGTGTGAGGAAAGTTTTCTGCGCGGTTTTGCGGGTTCGCCCCAATTGAGCGTCCGCGGACCGGAGCGGGCCAGGATTTATGGGCAGTCGATGCGGGATTCCCTGGGCGCCGCCCACCTGTCGCCAGCCTGTGTGTCGCAGGCCGACAACAGTGGCCCCCTGCCACACACGGGCGTTCTTGCGGTGAAAGCAACACCCCACCCCCTCAACTGGAGCATGACTTTCGGCATGTTCCGCCCGTCATTTCGTTAACGGAGTGTGTTTTGGCGGTTTCTGTTCGTCTCCAAGCGTCTCCCTTCAGGCGCCGGCCTTGACCTTCAACCGCCAGGCGTGCAGCAGCGGCTCGGTGTAGCCGCTGGGCTGGGCCTCGCCCTTGAAGACCAGGTCCAGGGCCGCCTGCATGGCCGCGCCCTGGGGGTTGGCTGCCAGGGACTGGTAGGCCGTGTCGCCGGCGTTCTGGCCGTCGACGACCTTGGCCATGCGGGCAAAGGTCTCGCGCACCTGCTCAGCCGTCACGACGCCGTGGCGCAACCAGTTGGCGATGTGCTGGCTGGAAATGCGCAGCGTCGCACGGTCTTCCATCAGGCCGATGCCGTTGATGTCGGGCACCTTGGAGCAGCCCACGCCCTGGTCGACCCAGCGCACCACATAGCCCAGGATGCCCTGCACGTTGTTGTCCAGCTCCTGCTGGCGCTGCTCGGGCGTCCAGTCCGCCTTGGGGGCGACAGGGATGGTCAGCAGCGCGTTCAGGATGGCCTCGCGTTCGGCGGCGAGGTCGACCCTCTCCAGCTCCTGCTGCACGGCCGCGACGCTGACCTGGTGGTAGTGGAGGGCATGCAGGGTCGCGGCGGTGGGCGAGGGCACCCAGGCCGTGTTGGCGCCGGCCTTGGGGTGGCCAATCTTCTGCTCCAGCATGGCGGCCATCAGGTCGGGCATGGCCCACATGCCCTTGCCGATCTGGGCACGGCCGCGCAGGCCGCAGGCCAGGCCAGTCAGCACATTGCTGCGCTCATAGGCCTGGATCCAGCTCGAGGTCTTCATGTCGCCCTTGCGCAGCATGGGGCCGGCGCGCATGGCGGTGTGCATCTCGTCGCCGGTGCGGTCCAGGAAGCCGGTGTTGATGAAGGCAACGCGGCTGGCGGCCGCGGCGATGCAGGCCTTCAGGTTGACCGAGGTGCGGCGCTCCTCGTCCATGATGCCCAACTTGACGGTGCTGTCGGGCAGGCCCAGCAGCTGCTCGACGCGGCTGAACAGCTCGGCGGCAAAGGCCACTTCGGCGGGGCCGTGCATCTTGGGCTTGACGATGTAGACCGAGCCGGTGCGGCTGTTGCCGCGACGCTTGAGGTCATGCATGGCGATGGTCGTCGTGACGACGGCGTCCATGATGCCCTCGGGGATCTCGCTGCCGTCGGCCAGCAGCATGGCCGGGTTGGTCATCAGGTGGCCGACATTGCGTACGAACATCAGCGAGCGGCCATGCAGGGTCAGCGTGCCGCCGCCCGGCGCCGTGTAGACGCGGTCGGCGTTGAGGCGGCGCGTGAAAGTCTTGCCGCCCTTGGCGACTTCCTCGGTCAGCGTGCCGAGCTGGATGCCGAGCCAGTTGCGGTAGGCCAGCAGCTTGTCCTCGGCGTCCACCGCGGCGACGGAGTCTTCGAGGTCGAGGATGGTGGACAGGGCCGATTCGACGACGACATCGGCCACGCCGGCCGCGTCGCTCTTGCCGATGGCCGTCGAGCGGTCGATGCGGATGTCCAGATGCAGGCCATGGTGGACCAGCAGCACGCTGCTCGGCGCTGCGGCATCGCCCTGGTAGCCGGCAAAGGCAGTCGGGTCCGTCAGGCCCGTGGTCTCGCCGGACGCCAGCGTGACGGCCAAGCGGCCGCCGTCGACGCGATAACCGGTGGCCTGGGCATGCGAGCCCGTGGCCAGTGGCGCGGCCTGGTCGAGCACGTGGCGCGCGAAGGCGATGACCTTGGCGCCGCGCACCGGGTTGTAGGGGCCGGCGCGGGTGGCGCCGTCGGCTTCGGAAATGGCGTCGGTGCCGTAGAGGGCGTCGTACAGCGAGCCCCAGCGCGCGTTGGCGGCGTTCAGCGCATAGCGGGCGTTGAGGATGGGCACGACGAGCTGGGGGCCGGCCTGCAGGGCCAGTTCGGCGTCGACATTGGCCGTCGTCGCCTGCACCTGGGTCGGCGGC
The DNA here is from genome assembly GCF_031458095.1 of Roseateles saccharophilus. GTDB lineage: Bacteria > Pseudomonadota > Gammaproteobacteria > Burkholderiales > Burkholderiaceae_C > Pelomonas > Pelomonas saccharophila_A. The sequence goes on along the minus strand of NZ_JAVDXU010000006.1, from coordinate 140,555 downwards.
TCGACGAGATAGCCGATGCGCTGCAGGAAGCTGCGGTAGGCCGGCATGTCGGCGATGGGGCCGGGATGGGCCTCGTGCCAGGCGTCCAGCTCGGCCTGCAGGCGGTCGCGCTCAGCCAGCAGAGCGCGGTTCATCGGCGCCAGTTCATGGGCCAGCTTGCTGAAGCCGGCCCAGAAGCTGTCGGTCGCGATGCCGGTGCCGGGCAGGACCTCGGTGTCGATGAAGCGGGCCAGGTCGGTATCGACCTGCAGGCGGTGGAGGGTGGTGCGAGGCATGGCGAGCAACTCCTGCAAGAGGCAACAACGGATGTCGCCAATCTAGCCGCGCCGCGTGTCGGGATTCGCTGCGAGGCGTGCCATTCATCTGTGACAAAAACGCAAAGATCTTTCATGAAACCGCTGTCTTTGCGTCGACAGCCCAGCACAATCCCGGCATGGACAAGCTCAAGCAGATCGAGTCCTTCGTCCTGGTCGCCGCCAAGGGCAGCCTGACGGCGGCGGCCCAGGCCGAGGGCGTGGCGCCGGCCGTCATGGGGCGGCGTCTGGACGCGCTGGAGGCCCGCCTGGGCGTCAAGCTGATGCTGCGCACGACGCGGCGGCTGACGCTGACGCCCGAGGGCCAGGCCTTTCTGGAGGACTGCCAGCGCCTCGTCGCCTCCCTGGCCGACGCCGAGGCCGCGGTCAGCGCCGGCGGGCTCAAGGCCAGCGGCCATCTGCGTGTGACGGCTCCGGCCGGCTTCGGCCGCCGCCATGTCGCGCCGCTGGTGCCCGGCTTCCTGGCCGAGCATGCCGACCTCAGCCTGTCGCTCAACCTCAGCGACCGCGTCGTCGACATCGTTCACGAGGGTTTCGACTGCGCGGTGCGCGTCGGCGACCTGCCCGACTCCAGCCTTGTCAGCACGCGCTTGGCCGACAACCGGCGCTTGTGCGTTGCGGCACCTTCCTACCTGAAGCGGGCCGGTACGCCCAAGCACCCCGACGAACTCGGCCGCCATGCCTGCCTGACCTTGAGCTCGGAAGCCAGCCAGACCCGCGGCTGGGCCTTCCAGATCGATGGCGCCGTGCAGCATCTGCGGCCCGTCGGCCGGCTGGATTGCAGCGATGGCCAGGTGCTGCACGACTGGTGCGTGGCCGGCCTCGGTATCGCCTGGCGCAGCACCTGGGAGGTCGAGGCCGACCTGGCGGCCGGGCGCCTGGTCAGCGTGCTGGACGCCTTCGCGGCGCCGCCCAACGGCATCTACGCCATCCTGCCGCAGTCACGCCATCTGCCACTGCGCACGCGGCTGTGGGTCGAGCATTTGCGTGCCCACTACGGGCGAGCGGATTACTGGCGCGGCTAGCCACCGTCCTCAACCGAGAGGACAGCGACGGGTATGCCCCGATGCAGCGGTCCCTGCTGCGTCCTCTGATGCCCTTTCGCCTTGCTGTAGCGCCAGGCGTCTGCTGTGGCGGGTTGCGCGATGCCCACCTGCCCACGGCCCGTGCATCGGGCATCGCAAACGGAGAACTTCCATGAAGACCTGTTTTCGAGAGCCGACCGCGCCGACGCGCACCCTCATTGCGGCTGTGGCCATGGCCTTGCCGCTGGTGGCAGCAGCGGCGCAGGGCAATGAATGGAGCAGTGCGGGGGGCGACCGCGAGAACACACGCAGCCAGGCGTCCGAGCACAAGCTCGGCGTCGGCAACGTCAACCAGCTGGCCGTCAAATGGGCGCTGACGACGGCAGGCGACGTCTCGGCCACGCCGGCCGTCGACGGCGACACGGTCTATGTGCCCGACTGGGCCGGCTATCTTTACGCGGTCAACCGCAGCAACGGCAGCGTGCGCTGGGCCGTCTACCTGCCGTCGGTGACGGGCATTCCCCGTGACAAGGCCCGCGCGACGCCGGCCCTAGGCGGGGGCAAGGTCGTCATCGGCACCCAGGGTTCCATCCTGGCCGGCGGCGGCCCCGGCGCCAAGGTGCTGGCCTTCGACAAGGACACCGGCGCCCTCGTCTGGAGCACGCAGGCGGACCCGCACATCGCGGCCGTCATCACGCAGTCGGCCACCATCCATGGCGAACAGGTCTTCGTCGGCGTCGCCTCGCAGGAAGAGGCCCTCGCCGCCTTCGTGCCGGGCTACCAGCTGTCCTTCCGCGGCAGCATGCTGGCGCTGGACCTGAAGAGCGGCGCCATCCGCTGGAAGACGACGCTGGCGCCGGCCGGCTATACCGGCAACGCGGTCTGGGGCAGCTCGCCCGCCGTCGACACCTCGCGCGGCGCGGTCTATATCGCCACCGGCAACAACTACTCGGTGCCGCCGGCCGTGCTGGCCTGCGTGGCGGCGGCCGGTGCCGATCCGGTGGCCAAAGCCGCCTGCCTGCCGGCGAACGACCATTTCGACAGTGTCCTCGCCCTCGACATGAAGACCGGCGCCGTGCGCTGGGCGACCCGCGCCATCCCCTACGACGCCTGGACGGTGGACTGCATCCCCTTCGTTGGCGACGGCAGCAACTGTCCCTCGCCAGCGGGCCCGGACTACGACTTTGGCCAGGCCCCGGCGCTGTTCAAGTCCAAGGCCGGCAAGGGCAAGCCGGTCGAGCTGCTGGGTCTCGGGCAGAAGAGCGGCCAGTACTGGGCGCTGAACCCGGACACCGGCGCCGTGGCCTGGGTCACCCAGGCCGGCCCGGGCGGCACGGCGGGCGGCCTGCAATGGGGCTCGGCGGTGGACGGTACGCGCGTGTACACGGCCAATGCCAACAGCAACGGGGTGCCCTGGATGCCGATGGGCGCTGGCGCGCCGACGACACGCGGCGCCTGGTTCGGCCTGGATGCCGCCACCGGCGCCATGCTGTGGCAGACGCTCGACCCGCTGCCGCCGGGCGGCTTCGGCGGCGGCCCCTCGGGCCCGGTGACGACGGCCAATGGTGTCGTCTACGCCTGCTCGCTGGACGCCAGCGGCCGCATGTATGCGATGAATGGCGCGAGCGGGGCCATCCTGTGGAGCTATCCGAGCGGGGGCTCCTGCCTGTCGGGCGCGGCCATCGCCGACGGCACGCTGTACTGGGGCTCGGGCTACAGCAACTTCGGCTTCGGCACGCCGAACAGCAAGCTGTACGCCTTCTCCTTGCCCGACTGAGCCTAGGGGCGCGAGTGCCGGATGACGACGAAGCCTTCGTCGTCGTCCGGCGGCTGGAAATAGGCGGTGATGGCGTCGAACTCCGCCTCCGTGGTCCAGGGCGCGCCCTCGGGCAGGCCCTGACTGCGCTGGCGCAATTGGCGCTTGCAGAGATCGTCGGGCGCGTCGATGAAATGCAGCTCGTGGGCGACGTCGGCCTGCTCGAAGAGCTCGCGGAACCAGGCCCGCTGGGAGCGCGTATTGGCGGGGAAGTCGAGCACGACAGGCAGGCCGCGCGACAGCAGGGCCCGCACATGCGGCGCCAGCGCGTCGCGCAGCCGCGTCGAGCAGCGCACGAAGTCCGGGATGCTCAGGATCTCGCCGGGGAAGAGCTTCTCCAGCCAGTCGTCCTGTACCAGCAGCACGGCGTCATGACGCGTGGCCAACTCGCGCGACAGCGTGGACTTGCCCGCGGCCATCTTGCCGCAGAGGAAGAACAGGGTGGGCTGTGCCATGCCGCGAGCTTAGCCGCGCCGAAGGGGCGAGGAGCCTCATGCCGGCCGCCCTGCATGGCGGCCGTCCTTCGCAGGCTGTCGGACAAGCCGCAGGGCTTGTCCTCGGTGCCTGCTCATGCCCGCTGCCCTGCATGGCAGCGGTCCTTCGACGGGCGTCGAACAGGCCGCAGGGCCTGTTCTCGGTCCTGTCTCAGTCCCCGAGCTGCACCTTGGCGCGCTTGCCCGCCCACGCATCGAACTTGCCCGCATAGGCCTCCTCGATGCGGTTGCGCTTGACCTTGAAGGTCGGCGTGATGAAGCCGTTGTCCACGGTCCAAGGCGTCTTGATCAGCACCAGGGTGTCGAGCTGCTCATGCGGGTCCAGGCGGGCGTTGACGTCGTCCAGGTGCTTGCTCAGCTCGGCCATCAGCGCGGTGCGCTCGGCCTCGGAGCTGGCGCGCTGCACGCCCTGCGGCGACAGCATGGCGATGCCCAGGGGCTGGCCCATATTGGCGCCGGCCACGCAGCAGGCCTCGATATTGGGGTTCATGCCCAGCTTGTCCTCGATGGGCGCGGGGGCGACGTATTTGCCCTTGCTGGTCTTGAACAGGTCCTTCACGCGGCCGGTGATGCGCACGCACCCATCGGCGTCCTGCGTGACCTTGTCGCCGGTGTGCAGCCAGCCGTCGGGCGTCAGTGCGTCGGCGGTCAGGCCCGGCTCCTTGTAGTAGCCCAGCATCAGCGCCGGGCTGCGCATCTGCAGCTCGCCATTGGCGGGGTCGATGCGGGTCTGCACGCCGGGGTAGGCCGGGCCCACGGTGCCGCGCTGGTTCTTGCCGGGGATGGTGATGTGGGACAGCGCCAGGTTCTCGGTCATGCCATAGCCTTCGTTGACCGGCAGGCCCAGGTTGGCATACCACTCCAACAGCGCCACCGGCATGGGCGCGGCGCCGCCGACGGCGATGCGGCACTGGTCCAGGCCCAGGGCCTTGAGCACCTTCTTGCGCACCAGGCCGCCGATGATGGGCAGGCGCAGCAGCTTGTTCATCTTCTGCGGCGGCATCTTGGCCTGCACGCCCTGCTGGAACTTGACCCACAGCCGCGGCACGCTGAAGAAGATGGTCGGGCGGGCACGCTGCAGGTCGGCCGTGAAGGTGTCCAGCGACTCGGCGAACCACAGCCGCATGCCGGTCTTCAGCCAGCCATGCTCGACGAGCACCCGTTCGGCCACATGGGCCAGCGGCAGATAGGACAGCATGCGGTCTTCGGCCGTCATCGGGAAGCGCGTCAGGCCCTCGGCCACGGCCCAGGCGAAGCCGCCGAAGTTGTGCATGACGCCCTTGGGGTTGCCCGTCGTGCCCGAGGTGTAGATCAGTGTGCAGAGTTCGTCGGCATTGCGCGTGACCTCGCCCTTCATCGGCTCGGTGCGGGCGCAGATGGCGTCCCAGCTGTCGTAGGTCTTCTTGGCGTCGTCGGGCGACAGCGCATAGCTGGCACCGGCCAGGCTGGGCGGCACGCCGGGCTTCATGCCTTCCCAGCCGTCGAGCTTGCCGACAAAGATGAACTTGGCCTCGCTGTGCGTGAGGATCTGCGTGATGGTTTCGGCCGCCAGCGTCGGGTACAGCGGCACGCTGACATAACCGGCCATCCAGATGGCGAGGTCGGTCATCAGCCACCAGGCGCAGTTCTTGGACAGCAGGGCCACCTTGGCGTCGGCCGGCCAGCCCTCGGCCTGGCCCCTGGCCTTCAGGAAGGCCGCCATGCGGCGTACCTGGTCGCCGACCTGGGCCCAGGTGAAGTCCTTGACGTCGGTGCCGCCCATGGGCTGGGTCAGGGCGATCCGGCTCCCCGCCGTGCGCTCCCAGTGGTACAGGCGTTGCAGGGCGAGCGTGTCGGCGGCGATGGTGGCCATGGGTGCGTCTCCTCGGACATTCTTTTCGGGAAGCGCAAAGTTAACCGCGTGTAAACGCCGGCCCACCCCGGGTAAACACCCTACGGCGTGACAGCCTGCCCAGAGGGCCTAGACGCAAAGCTCTAGAAACGCCAGTCGCAATCCGGCGCCGCCGTGCCGGCCGCCAGCCGCGCGGCGACCTCGGTCAGCGGATGCAGCTGGGGCGTCAGTTCGGCCAGGTTGGGCGGCCGTGCGGCCTCGGCGCGCGTGAGGGTCTCCTGCCAGGGCTCGCCGGTGGCGCGCAGGGCGCAGGCGAGCTGCAGGCGGGAGGTCCACTCGGGCAGGCCCTGCGGCTCGGGCAGGCCATCGAAATAGGCCACCCGCACCCGCGTTGCGGCCAGCCAGGCCGCGGGCGTGGCGGCGGTGCGGCCCTTGAAGAGGTCGATGCGCGTGGCCAGGTTGCGCGATTGCGCCAGCAGCGGGCGCAGCGTGTCCAGGCGATGCTCGATATTGCGCGCCAGCATCTGGCCGGCCTCGCCGGCGCCGGGCGCCAAGGCGATGCGGGCCAGCGTCAGCAGGCCCTCGGCGCGGCGCACGTCGCCGATCAGCGGCGCGCCGTCCAGGGCGGCCAGGGCCTGGACGGCAGCCTGCACGGTGGCCGGGTCGGCGCGGCCGGCGCCCAGCACGCGGGCCTCCAGCACCAGGGTGCGGCGCAGCAGGCCGGTCACCGCGTCGTCCGCACCGGCGGCCTCGGTCTCGGCCTGGGCCTTCTCCAATTGGGCCAGGGCCGGGCCGAACTCGCCGAGTTGCTGCAGATAGGCCGCCAGCAGCTGGCGCATCAGGGTGCTGGCGTGGTTGCCGGGACGGGCGATAGCGTCCCAGCGGCGGATCAGGTCATCGCTGCGCGCCGTGGCCTCGGCGGCACTTTCGCGCGCCAGGCGCCAGCGCACGAAGGACAGATTGCGCTCCAGGACCAGGGCCGGCCGGATGCGCTCGGCCTCCTGGGGATTCCAGAAAGGCTTGGCCGCTTCCAGTGAGCGCTCGGCCTCGCGCAGCCGGCCTTCATAGACATAGAGCACGTTCTCGTAGGTCGCAAAGCGTGCGTGCTCGAAGGGATTCTTGGCGTAGATGGTGTCATTGGAGCGCCGGGCCAGCGCCAGCTCGCGCTCGGCGTCGGCGAAGCGGCCCACCCGGCCATAGGCGGCCAGCAGCTGCAGGCGCAGGCCGTGGGATTTTTCGCTCTGCGGGCCATAGCGGCTGTCCCAGCGCAGCAGCAGCGGCTCCAGCAGGTCGATGACGGGCTGGCCGCCGGCCACCGCCGTGTGGATGCCGGCCAGCGACAGGGTCGCATCCTCGGCGCGTGGATCCTCCTCGCCAAAGGCCTGGCGGGCATGGGCCAGGCGCTGCTCGGCCAGCGGCGCGGCGACGTCGAAGCGCTGCAGCGCGAAATAGGTCTTGACCAGGGTGTCGAAGATGCGGTCCTTGACCTCGGGCTGGTCGTTGAAGCGCGTGGCCAGTTCCTGGCGCTTGCGGTCCAGCAGCTCGACGACGGTGGGCTGGCGGCCGCCGTTTTGGTCGGGGCTGGCGGCGCCGAGCAGCTCGGCCAGATAACCCGTCACCTGCTCGGACTCGCGCGCGGCGGCCTGGGCCTCGCGGCGCTGCCAGAGGCTGACGGCCAGGCCCAGGCTGAGGGCGGCAAACACCAGCAGGCCACCGACGGCGACGGCCGCATTGCGCCGCGCCCAGAGATGGACGCGGTGGCGCCAGTCCTCGGCGCGCACGCTGACCGGGCGCTGCTCCAGCCAGCGCTGCAGGTCGTCGACGAAGGCGCCGACGCTGGCGTAGCGCTCGGCGGGGTCCTTGCGCAAGGCCTTGGCGGCGACGGCCTCGAGGTCGCCCGCGGCGCGTTCGGCATCGGGCGGCCGCCCGGGGCCGTGCTCGCGTTCGTCGGGGCCCGGCCCGGTCGAGCGCGTCGTGCGTGTCAGGCGCGCGGGCTCGGTGTGCAGCACGGCATGTTCCAGTTCCGTGCGGCTGCGGCCCTTGCCGCCGAAGGGCAGCTGGCCACTGGCCAGCTCGTAGAGCATGACGCCCAGGGAATAGATGTCGGCGGCCACGCCGATGGCGCCGCCGGTGATCTGCTCGGGCGCGGCATAGGCGGGGGTCAGGCGCCGGCCGGTGATCAGCGTCAGCTGGCTGTCGGCCTGCATGCCGGAGTCGTTGAGCAGGCCGGCAATGCCGAAGTCCAGCAGCTTGGCGCAGCCGCTCTCGTCCAGCATGACGTTGCTGGGCTTGAGGTCGCGGTGCACGATGAGCTGGGCATGGGCATGCTCGACGGCGCGGGCCACCTCGACGAGCAGCTTGACGCGGGCCGCCAGCGGCAGAGCGTGGTCGCGGGCGTGGGCGCTCAGGGTCTGGCCGGCCACGTACTCCAGCACCAGGTAGGCGCGGCCGTCCTGCTCGCCGGCGTCCAGCAGGCGGGCGATGCCGGGGTGGGTGAGGCGGCCGAGCACGGCGCGCTCGCGGGCGAAGCGGGCCGCCAGGCCCGGGCTGGCGTAGTCGTCGCGCAGCAGCTTGATGGCGGCCTCGCCCTGGTAGAGGCCGTCGGCCCGCTCGGCGCGCCAGACCTGGCCCATGCCACCTTCGCCGAGCAGCTCGGCCAGGCACCAGGAACCGAAGCGGTCGCCGGGCTCGGGCCGCTTGTTGCTGGGGCGCTCGGACAGGGCGTCGGCCAGCTGGGCATTGAAGGCGGTGCCGCCGACGAGGACAGTGGCGTCCGGGTCCTCGGGCAGGGAGGCCAGCATGCGCGCCAGCCGCGCGGCCAGCTCGGGCGGCTGCAGTTCGGCCAGGCGGGCCTGGCGTTCGGCGGCGGGCAGTTCGGCCAGCTCGTCGAAGAGGGCGGAGATGCGGGGCCAGTCGGTCGCGTCCATGGAGCGGGACCTCAGCGCAAGCCCATCAGTAGACGGTGTCGGGTTTGTCGCCGAGCAGCTCCTGCAGCAGGGCCCGGGCCTTGAGCAGCTCGCGGTTGATGCTGCGCGTGGACAGCTTGCGCAGTTCCGCCACCTCGGCAATGGACAGGCCGGCGAAGCCCACCATCTCGATGAGTTCGTAGAGCCCCTTGTCCAGGGCCTTCATGCGCTCCAGCGCCTGGTCCAGGCCGATCAGGTCGACGGCCTGGCTCTGCACCGCGGCCACGTCGCCGGCGGCCGACAGCGTGACCATGACGGCGTCGCCGCCGCGCTTGTCGCGGCCCTCGGTGCGCAGGTGGTCGATGACGACGGAGCGCAGCACGCGGCCGATATAGGCGAAGAACTGGCCGCGCGTCTCGCCCTGCAGGCCCTGCTGGTCGGCCATGCGCAGAAAGCCTTCGTGCACCAGGGCCGTCGTGTCCAGGCCGGCCGCGCGGCCATTGGGGCCGCATTGCGCCAGGCGGATGCGGGCCACCCGCTTGATCTCGGGGTAGAGGAGGGCGTAGAGCTGCTGCAGCGCCGCCGGGTCGCCTTTGGACGTGCCGATCAGCAGTTCAGTGACGTCGGCCATGTCAGTGCCGCCCGGCCGCCCGAAGGCACTGACACGCCCCCTCGGGGGGCAGCACGCGAAGCGGGCGTGGGGGTCGCTTCATTTCAGTCTTCCTGGAAGGCGGCCAGGGCCGCGGCGATGTCGGCCTCGCTCGCTTCGCGCTGCACCGGCGCGTCAGCCACCCACCCCTCGCGCTTCAGCCGCGCCACCCACTGGCCGGCGTCGCGGCCCTGCTCGAAGCCGCTGCTCTGCAGCAGCAGCTCGCCGCCGGCCGAAAGCAGCTTGAAGTAGAACTTGCCGTCGGCTTCGCGGTATTGCTTGAAGACGGGCAGGGCGGCTTTCTCGGTCTTGGCCGCGGCCGTCGTCGCGGTGGACGTGTAGGGCCGCAGGCCGCAGGCCTCGCGCAGCGTCTTCAGGAAGGGCACGGCGATGGCGCGCGCCTTGGCGGCGCCGGCCTGCAGCGTGGCCTCGAGCTTCTCGGGATGGGCCATCAGCTCGGCATAGCGCTCGCGCATGGGGCCGATCTGGCCTTCGATGAGGGCGACCAGCTGCTGCTTGGCCTCGCCCCAGCCCAGGCCGCCGCGCAGGGCGGCGCGGAAGGCGGCGCGCTGCTCGGTGGTCGCGAAGGCGTCGTAGATGGTGACCAGGGCCTGGCCCTGCGGGTCCTTGGGCTCGCCGGGCAGCTTGCTGTCGGTGACGATGCGCGCCACTGCGTCCTTCAGGGCCGCGCTGCCGCCTTCGAACAGAGGAATGACGTTGTCATAGCTCTTGCTCATCTTGCGGCCGTCCAGGCCCGGCAGCAGCTCCATCTCGGCATCGGTGACGGCCTCGGGCAGGGTGAACAGCTCCCTGCCCTGGCCAAAGAGGTGGTTGAAGCGCTGGGCCACGTCGCGCGCCATCTCGATGTGCTGGACCTGGTCCTTGCCCACCGGCACCTTGTGCGCGTTGAACATCAGGATGTCGGCGGCCATCAGCACCGGGTAGCTGAACAGGCCCATGCTGACGTTGGCATCGGGCTCCTCGCCGGCAGCGACGGCCGCATCCACCGCGGCCTTGTAGGCATGGGCGCGGTTCATCTGACCCTTGGCCGTCACGCAGGTCAGCAGCCAGGTCAGCTCCGGGATCTCGGGCACATCGCTCTGGCGGTAGAAAGTGACGCGCTCAGGGTCCAGGCCGGCGGCCAGCCAGGTGGCGGCGATGGCGCGGCTGGAATGGGCCAGGCGGTCCGGCTCGTCGCACTTGATCAGCGCGTGGAAGTCGGCCATGAAGAAAAAGCTCTCCACGCCGGGCTTGCGGCTGGCTTCAATCGCCGGGCGGATGGCGCCGACGTAATTGCCAAGATGCAGGGTGCCGGTGGTGGTGATGCCGGTCAGGACGCGTTGAGGCATGGGTTTGGTGAAAAGTAACCAAACCGGATTGTGGCCTCAGCTTCGCTTGCGGGAAGGGGGTGCTGCTACCGAGGCGCGCCAGGTCACGGAGATGTCGAACTGCCGCGAGACGGGCAGCTCCTGCCCGTAGCAGCGATTCAGCAGCCAGTTCAGGCCGGCCAGCGTCACCTCGTGGCTGGGAATGTGCACCGAGGTCAACCTGGGGGCGGCGAATTCGGCGCTGGGAGAGTCGTCATAGCCCAGCACCGAAACCTCGTGCGGCACCGACACGCCGCGCTCCTGGAAATGCGCCAGCAGGCCGATGGCCATCTCGTCGTTGGCGCAGAACACGGCCGTGGGCAGGCGCTTTTGCTTCAGCAGGGCCTCGGCGGCGTCCCAGCCGGCCTGGTTGGAGAAGTCGCCGGGCACGGTGACGATCTTGGCCGTGTCCAGGCCGCGCAGGGCCAGCTCGCCCATGAAGCCGTTCAGGCGGGCGACGTTGTCCGGCGAGGTCGTCGGACCGGAGACGACGGCGATGTCCTTGTGCTTGTGCTGCAGCAGGGCACGCGCGGCCTGCACGCCGCCCTGCACATGGTCGGCCGTGAAGCACTGGTCCTTGATGCGGTCGAAGTGGCGGTTCAGCACGACGACCTGGCGGGCCGCCGGGCCCAGGGCCTTGAGGTCCTCGTCCTGCAGGGCGTTGGACAGCACGATGAGGCCGTCGCAGTCGCGGTCCAGCAGAAAGCGCATGCCGTCGTTGGTCTCGACGCGCTCGTCCTCGATGCCCTCGCCAAACGCCACCACCATGTGCAGGCCCTGGGTGCGCAGCACGGTGTCGATGACGCGCAGGATGGGCGTGTAGTAGGTGCCGCGCAGGAAGGGGATGTAGACCCCGATCAGCTTGGAGGTGCCGGCGCCCAGCGAGCGTGCCGTCTGCGAGGGCCGGAACTTCAGCTGGGCGATGACCTTGCGCACCCGCTCGGCCGTGGCCGGCGCGACGGAACCGTTTCCGCTGATGACGCGCGACGCGGTGCCCACGCCCACGCCGGCCAGTCGCGCTACATCCTTGATCGTTGCCATTCGCCCTCTGCTTTTTCTGGGGCGGATTGAATCACAGGGGGCAGATCGGAGCGGGGTCGACCGGCTCGGGCAGGGGCTTGGTGTTTACCTGGGTCTCCTTGCCGCTCAGGCCGCCGCCGACCGGCCACCAGGGCTTGGCCTCGTGGGCGCTGAACTGGCAGGGGCCGGCGGGCCAGGGGAAGGACAGGCGGCCGGTGAAGCCGGGCCAGGGCTTGCCGTCGGCGGCGGCGATGAGCACGTCCGTGAGGCCCGCGCCTTCGGTACCCGGCTGCCAGGCGGCGATGAAAGCGTCGCTCCTGTTGGCCAGGTCGTTCACGTAAAGCGGCCGGCCGGAGTACAGCAGCGTGACGACCGGCGCACCGCGGCCGGCGACGCGCTGCAGCACTTCGGCGTCCTTGGGATGGCGGCGGCTGTGGCGCAGGTTCTCGGTGATGCGCACATCGCCCTCGCCCTCGGCATAGGGCGTCTCGGCCAGCACGGCGATGACGGCGTCGAAGCTCTTCGGATCGCTCCTGCTGCCGTCGGCATCGAAAGTGACGTTGGCCGCGCCCAGGCGCTGGCGCAGCGCGGCCAGCAGCGTCGTGCCTTGCGGGTAATCGACATTGGTGGTGTCACGGCCCTGCCAGGTCACGCTCCAGCCGCCGCTCTGGTGGGCGAGGCTGTCGGCCGCGGCACCGACGACGAGGACGCGGGCATTGGCCTTCAGCGGCAACAGCCCGGGCTTGTGCTTCAGCAGCACCAGGGACTCGCGCACCGCGCGACGGGCCAGTTCGGACGCCTGCAAGGCCTCCACGGTGGCGGGTACGGCCGGCTGCATGCCGATGCTGAACTTGGCGCGCAGGATGCGGCGCACCGCGTCATCGATGCGGGCCATGGGGATGCGGCCCTGCTCGACGTCGCGCAGCGTGTTCTCGTAGAAGGCCTTCCACTTGAAGGGCACCATGACGACGTCGATGCCGGCATTGATGGCGGCCGGGCAGTGCTCGGGCGTGCAGCCAGGCACCTGGCCGACACCGTCCCAGTCGCTGACGATGAGGCCGTCGAAGCCCAGGCGCTCCTTCAGCACTCCGGTCATCAGCGTGGCATTGCCGTGCATCTTGCCGTGCTCGACGTAGCCAGCGCTGTCAGTCCAGCTGCTGAAGGACGTCATGACGGTCAGCACGCCGGCGTCCAGCGCGCCGAGGTAGCCGGCGCCGTGGACGTTGGCGAGAGCTGCCGGTGAGGCCTGGGTCACGCCCTGGTCGATGCCGCGGCGCGTGCCGCCGTCACCGACGTAATGCTTGGCCGTCGCGAGCACGCCCCGGCCCTCCTTCATGCCTTCCTGCAGGCCCTCGACCGAGGCCTGGCCCAGCTGCTTCACGAGTGCGGGGTCGACGCTGAAGCTCTCGTAGGTGCGACCCCAGCGCACGTCCTGCACGACGGCCAGCGTCGGCGCAAAAGCCCAGTGCAGGCCAGAGGCGCGTATGGCGCGGGCGGTGGCGCGGCCGATGTCGCGCACCAAGTCTGCATCGCGCGTCGCACCCAGCGCGATGTTGTGCGGGAACAGGGTGGCGCCGCGCACATTGTTGTGGCCGTGGACGGCGTCCGTGCCCCAGATCAGCGGGATGCCCGGTGTGGCCTGCAGGGCCGCGGCCTGGAACTTCTCGGACAGCTCGCGCCATTGCGCCGGCGTGGCCGCGCGATCCTGGCCGGGCCAGCCGCCGCCGCCGTTGAGGATGGTGCCGATGGCGTAGTCGCGCACCTCGTCCGGCGTGACGGCACGGATCTCGGGTTGGGTGATCTGGCCGATCTTCTGGCGCAGGTTCAGGCCCTTCAGCGCGGTCTCCACCCTGGCTTCCAGCGCCGCGTCGCGCACGGGCTTGCGGGCCGGCCAGGCCTGCACGATGGAATCGGTTTCACTGGCGCCTGCGGCGGTGGCCGCCCACAGGGCCGTGGCGAGGAGAAGGGGGAGGGGTTTGCGCGTCATCGTCATCTTCAGTTGGGGTCGCGACGGTAGTGGGTGAAGCAAAAAAACGTCAACCCCCGGGCCGACGAGATTGACAGCCCCGACTGTGCCGCATTAGATTTGCGCCGCGGTTGGAACCGGTTCCAATTGTGATGCCAAAACTGCCAGAGAGCAGCGAGGCGTCACTGCAAAAAGGCCGGCCGAGCAGCGAACAAGACGAACCAGGAGACGAAACAAAATGCCCAAGCAAGCCCAGCGCGCGGCAGCGCGCGCCCTCGCCCCCCATTGGCCCCAACACCCGCGCCAGCGGCGTAACCGCCTCACGCCCGTCGCCCTGTGCGTCGGCCTGCTGGGCGCGCCCGTGCTGGCCCTGGCCCAGGCCGCGCCGGCCGGCGACCAGAAGCTGGAGACCGTCACCGTCACGGGTTTCCGCGCCAGCCTGGAAACCTCCATCAGCACCAAGCGCAACGCCGACGCCATCGTCGAGGCCATCTCGGCGGAAGACATCGGCAAGCTGCCCGATGTGTCCATCGCCGACGCCATCTCGCGCCTGCCGGGCCTGACAGCCCAGCGCGTGGCGGGCCGCTCGTCAGTCATCAGCATCCGCGGCATGGCACCGCGCTTTGGCGTCACGCTGCTGAACGGCCGCGAGATCGTCTCCACGGGCGACAACCGTTCGGTGGAATACGACCAGTTCCCCTCGGAGCTGATCAACGCCGCCACGGTCTACAAGACGCCCGACCCCAGCCTGTCGGCACAGGGCCTGTCCGGCACCATCAACATGAAAACGCTGCGGCCGCTGGACTTCGCCAAGTCGCAGATGGTGGTCGGCGCCCGCCTCGAGCGCAACTCCAACGGCTCGCTGAACCCCGAGATCTCCGGCACCGGCAACCGGCTGAGCGCCTCCTGGGTCACGCAGTCGGCCGACCGCACCTGGGGCGCGGCCGTCGGCTTCGCCCATCTCGATTCGCCCAACCAGGAGCAGCATTACAAGAGCTGGTGGTGGGCCAACACCAACAACTGGGGTGCGCCGCTGCCGGGCGCGCCGCTGGATGCCGTGGCCCTGCAGGGCTTCGAGCTGGGTGCCGCCTCTTCACGCCAGAAGCGCGACGGCCTGATGGGTGTGCTGGAGTACAAACCCGGCAACGGGTTCCATTCCACGCTGGACCTGTACTACTCCAAGTTCGACCAGACCGAGGCGCGCCGCACGGTGATGTCCGACATGTCGACCTGGTCGGGTGCGGGCTGGACCAATGCGCAGACGACCGACATCAACGGCGACAAGATCATCACCAGCGGCAACGTCGTCAACACGACGCCGGTGGCGCTGACGACCTACAACAAGCGCCAGGATGACATCCGCGCCGTCGGCTGGAACAACGAGCTCAAGCTGGGCGACTGGAAGCTGGCCGGCGACCTGAGCTGGTCCAAGGCGCAGCGCGACGAGCAGAACGCCGAGGTGCAGGCCGGCTCCAGGAACCGCGTCACGCTGAACCAGGCCAACATCGTCACCGGCGACGGCCGCTCCACCTTCGCGCCCAACTTCGACTTCTCCGACCCCAAGAGCGTCTACCTGACCGACCCGGCCAACTGGGGCCGCGACGGCCGCAGCCAGTTCCCCAAGGTGCGCGACGAGATCAAGGCGCTCAAGCTCAGTGCCGGCCGCAACTTCGAGAGCTGGATGAACAGCATCGAAGGCGGCGTGGACTACTCCGAGCGCGACAAGTCCATGAACCGCACCGAGGTCTACTACAACCTCAAGAACAACCGCGCGCCGGTGCTGATCCCGGCCAATCTGCTGCGCGAGCCGACCGACCTGAGCTTTGCCGGCAGCCCCATCCGCATGGTCAATTTCGACCTGCCCAGCGTGCTCAGCCTCTACGACGTGGCGCCGGCCGCGGCCGATCAGGCGCCGGGCCGCGTCTGGTCGGTGCACGAGAAGGTGACGGCGGCCTTTGCCAAGCTGGGCCTGGAGTTCGACTGGGGCGTGCCCATCCACGGCAGCCTGGGCCTGCGCGTCGTGCATGCCAAGCAGTGGAGCAATGGCCTGCTGTGGAACCCCAAGACCAATGCCAGCGACCCCACGACGGGCGGCACCAGCTACACCGACACCCTGCCCAGCCTCAACTTGTCGGCCGACCTGACGGCCAACACCATCCTGCGCTTCGGCCTGGCCAAGGTGCTGGCGCGGCCCAATATGGAAGACATGCGCGCCGGCTTCTCGGGCATCAACGTCAGCAGCACCGACCGCACCTGGTCGGCCAGCGGCGGCAATGCCAAGCTGGAGCCCTGGCGCGCCGACGCGGTGGACCTGTCGGTCGAGCATTACTTCAGCAAGCGCAGCTACGTGGCGGCCGCGGCCTTCCACAAGAACATCAAGAACTTCGTCTACTCGCAGTCCATTCCCTTCGACTTCACCGGCTTCCCCAACCCGACGACCTACACGCCGATCAGCAATATCGGCCTGCTGAGCACCAAGGCCAACGGCCATGGCGGCATGGTGGCGGGCACGGAGCTGAGCGGCTCGCTGGACGGGGGCCTGATCAGCCCGGCGGTGGACGGCATCGGTGTGAGCTTCAGCTACTCCAACACGCGCAGCTCCCTGCATGAGGACAACAACCTCAACAACCCGCTGGACGGCCTGTCGGGCGTTGCCACCAACTTCACCGTCTATTACGAGCGTGACGGCTTCTCGGCCCGCCTCGGCAGCCGCCACCGCTCCGCCTTCGTGACGACGGTGCGCGGCACCTTCGGCGAGAACGTGCCCAGCATGATCTCGGCCGAGACCATCATGGACGCGCAATTCGGCTATGCCTTCGAGTCGGGCGCCTTCAAGGGCTTGTCGCTGACGCTGCAGGTCAATAACCTTCGCGACCGGCCCTATCGCACCCGCGTGGGCATCTCCACCGGCGCCAAGGATCCCAATGCCACCCTGCCCGAGCGCTACACCTCCTATGGCCGCCAGGTCCTGATCGGCGGCACGTACAAGTTCTAAGCCGGTTCTTCTGTTCCCGAACCCGCGCCGGCTCTCGTGGCCGGCGCCACTACATCCGCAGCATGAGCTCCCACAACGCCCCGACCCGCAAAGACTTCCCCGCCGACTTCCGTTGGGGCGTGTCCACCTCCTCCTTCCAGATCGAAGGCGCCGGCCAGGAGGATGGCAAGGGCGAGTCCATCTGGGACCGCTTCTGCCAGCAGCCGGGGCGTATCCGTGACGGCTCCAACGGTCTGGTCGCCTGCGACCACTACCACCTCTGGCCCCAGGACCTGGACATGGCCAAGGGCCTGGGCGTCAACGCCTACCGCTTCTCCATCGCCTGGCCGCGCATCCTCCCGAACGGCCGCGGTGCCGTGAACGAAGCCGGCCTGGCCTTCTACGACCGTCTGGTCGACGGCATGCTGGAGCGTGAGCTGGACCCCTGGTGCACCCTCTATCACTGGGACCTGCCGCAGCTGCTGCAGGAGCAGGGCGGCTGGACCTCGCGTGACACGGTCGCGGCCTTCCTCGAATACACCGACATCGTCACCCGCCGCCTGGGCGACCGCGTCAAACACTGGATCACCCACAACGAACCCTGGTGCTCCTGCATGATGGGCTACTGGGAAAACATCCACGCGCCTGGCGGCAGCAGCCTGGCCGACGCGATGCAGGCCTGCCACCATGTGCTGCTGTCGCATGGCCAGGCGATTCCCGTCATCCGCCGCAACTCCAAGGATGCCCAGGTCGGCATCACGCTGAGCCTGCACCCCATCACCGCGGCCTCGAACAGCGCCGAAGACCTTGCCGCGCTGAAGCGCCACGACGGCCTGCGCAACCGCTGGTTCCTCGACCCGCTGTTCGGCCGCGGCTATCCGGCCGACACGCTGGAACTGATCGGTGACGCCGCGCCGAAGATCGTCGAAGGCGACCTGAAGGCGATCGCGACCGCGACCGACTTCCTCGGCGTCAACTACTACTTCCCCGAGATGGTCAAGAACGATCCCGCCGGTGGCCCCATGCGCGCCAGCCTCGTCGAGAAGCATGGCGTCGAGCGCACCGGCTTTGGCTGGGAGGTCTCGCCCCAGGGTCTGGTCGACCTGCTGACCCGCATCCAGCGCGACTACCACCCGCCCGTCATCCAGCTGACCGAGAACGGTTCCACTTTCGAGGACGTGCTGACCGCGGAAGGCCGCGTGCACGACAAGGAGCGCCTGTCCTATCTGCAGCGCCATCTGGCCGCGCTGAAGCAGGCGTTGGACGCCGGCGTGCCGGTCAAGGGCTACTTCGCCTGGAGCCTGCTGGACAACTTCGAATGGGCCGAAGGCTATCTGCGCCGCTTCGGCATCGCCTATGTCGACTACGCCTCCCAGAAGCGCATCCTGAAGGACAGCGGCCTCTGGTACGGCCAGTTCCTGAACGAATAATTAACGTCGAAGAGGCAGTTTGTTCAAGGGTACGGGCGGTTTCTAAATGAAATATTACAGGGTCCACCCTCAGGCGCGTTCCACCGCGACGGGGCAAACTGCGCAGGCTGCCCCACAAGATCCGGAGACAAGATGAAGTTCCCCCGCCATGCCCTGGCCGCTGTCGCGCTGCTCCTTGCAACCGCTTCCAACGCCGCCGAACCCCTGAAGGCCGAGGTCATCCACTGGTGGACCTCGGGCGGCGAATCCGCCGCCGCCAAGACCCTGGCGGAGGCCTACAAGGCCCAGGGCGGCATCTGGGTCGACACCGCCGTCGCGCTGGGCGAGCAGGCGCGCTCGGTGGCCATCAATCGCATCGCCGGCGGCAACCCGCCGACGGCCGCCCAGTTCAACACCACCCAGCAGTTCCGCGACATCGTCGACCAGGGCCTGCTGAACAACGTCGACGCCGTGGCCCAGCGCGACGGCTGGGACAAGTTCCTGCCCGAGACCGTGCTGAGCGCCATCCGCGTCAACGGCCACTACTACGCCGCGCCGGTCAACATCCACAACATGAGCTGGTTCTGGTTCTCCAAGGCCGCCTTCAAGAAGGCCGGCATCGCGGAGGAGCCCAAGAACTTCGACGAGCTGTTCGCCGCCCTGGACAAGCTCAAGGCCGCCGGCCTCGTGCCCCTGGCCCATGGCGGCCAGCCCTGGCAGGACGGCATCGTCTTCACCGCCACGCTGGCCCATTACGGCGGCCGCGACCTCTACCTGAAGATCTTCCGCGACCGCGACCCCAAGGCCATCCAGGGCGAGGAGTTCAAGAAGGTGCTGCTGGCCTTCAAGAAGCTGCAGAGCTACACCGACAAGGGCTCGCCGGGCCGCAACTGGAACGACGCGACGGCCATGCTGATCAGCGGCCGCGCCGGCGTGCAGATCATGGGCGACTGGGCCAAGGGTGAGTTCGCCCAGGCCAAGCAGGAGGCCGGCAAGGACTATGGCTGCGCCCCCGGCTTCGGCCCCAAGGCGCCCTACATCATCCAGGGCGACGTGATGGTCTTCCCCAAGACCGACAAGCCCGACCAGGTCAAGGCCCAGCAGCTGCTGGCCAGCGTCATCACCCAGCCCGCCACCCAGGTCGCCTTCAGCATCAAGAAGGGCAGCATCCCTATCCGCACCGACGTCGACGTCAGCAAGATGGACCTGTGCGCCCAGATGGGCGTGGCGGCCATGAAGGACAAGTCGCGCCAGCTCGGCAACGGTGAGATCTACATCACCCCCGACCAGAACGGCGCCCTGCAGGATGTGCTGACCAGCTACTGGAACCGCAACATCCCAGTTGAAAAAGTCCAGAAGGACATCGTCTCGGCGCTGAGGAATTGATGAAGCGCCGTGGTCTCGCGGCCTGGGGCGCGCTGCTGCCCCTTGGCTTGATCGTCTGTGTCGGCTATGTGGGCACGGTGCTGTGGACGCTGCGCACCTCGGTGTCCAGCTCGCGCACCTTCCCCAAGGACGACTTCGTCGGACTGCAGCAGTTCGAGCGCCTGCTCGACAACGACCGCTGGCAGCACGCCATCCACAACCTCGCGGTCTACGGTGTGCTCTACATCGTCGCCGCCATGGCCATCGGTTTCCTGCTGGCGGTCTTCATCGACCAGAAGGTGCGTGGCGAGGGCGTGCTGCGCACGGCCTTCCTGTACCCGTATGCGATGTCCTTCGTCGCCACGGGCCTGGTCTGGCAATGGGTGCTCAACCCCGACAGCGGCCTGCAGAACGCCATGCAGCAGATGGGCTGGAAGGACTTCAGTTTCGACTGGATCGTCGACCAGGACATGGTCATCTACACCGTCGTCATCGCCGGCACCTGGCAGGGTGCTGGCTTGGTGATGGCGCTGATGCTGGCCGGCCTGCGTGGCATCGACGAGGAGATCTGGAAGGCCTCCAAGCTGGACGGCATCCCGACCTGGCGCGTCTACCTGTCCATCGTGCTGCCCATGATGGCCCCGACGCTGGCGACGGTCTTCACGCTGCTGGCCACCGGCGTCGTCAAGGTCTTCGACACCGTCGTTGCCATGACCCAGGGCGGCCCGGGCACGGCCAGCGATGTGCCGGCCAAGTTCATCATGGACCACCTGTTCGGCCGCGCGAATCTCGCACTCGCCTCCGCGGGCGCCGTGATGTTGCTGCTGACGGTCCTGGCCCTGGTCGCGCCGCTGGCTTACGCCCGCAGCCGGCAAAAAGCGCAGGGAGGCCATTGATGAGCAAGCGCAAGGCAACTGCCCTGTGGGCACGGGTCGGCGTCTACGCCTTCCTGATCTGCGCCGCGGCCTTCTTCCTGCTGCCGCTGTACGTGATGCTGACGACCTCGTTCAAGAGCATGGACGAGATCCGTCTCGGCCAGATCTTTGCGCTGCCGTCGTCCATCACCTTCGACGCCTGGCGCGCCGCCTGGAGCGAGGCCTGCACGGGCGTCAGCTGCGAAGGCGTGCGCGGCGGCTTCTGGAACTCGGTGAGCATCGCCGTGCCGTCCGTCGTGCTGCCCATCCTGCTGGGCGCCATCAACGGCTATGCGCTGTCGTGGTGGAAGCCCAAGGGCAGCCAGTGGCTGTTCGGCGTGCTGATGCTGGGGGCCTTCATCCCCATCCAGGTGATGATCTACCCGCTCGTCAAGCTGGAAGCGGCCATCGGCATCTACAGCAGCCTGCCCGGCATCGTCGTCGTGCACCTGGTGTTCGCCATGCCCATCATGACGCTGCTGTTCCGCAACTACTACGCGGGCCTGCCGGCCGAGCTCTTCAAGGCGGCGCGGGTGGACGGCGGCGGCTTCTGGCGCATCTTCTTGCAGCTGGTGCTGCCGATGTCCACGCCCATGCTGATCGTCGCGGCCATCATGCAGATCACCGGCGTGTGGAACGACTACATCCTGGGCCTGACCTTCGCCGGCCGCGACAACCTGCCGATGACGGTGCAGCTGAACAACGTCATCAACACGACGACGGGCGAGCGTCTCTACAACCTCAACATGGCGGCCACCATCCTGACGTCGGCCGTTCCCCTTCTTGTCTACCTGATATCCGGCCGCTGGTTCGTGCGCGGTATCGCTGCCGGAGCCGTCAAATGAGTGGCGTCAACATCCAGGGCCTGAGCATCAAGTTCGGCCACAACGAAGTCATCAAGGGCCTGGACCTGCAGGTCCATGAAGGCGAGTTCCTCGTGCTGCTCGGCCCCTCGGGTTGCGGCAAGTCGACGCTGCTGCACAGCATCGCCGGCCTCATCGATGTCAGCGGCGGCAGCATCCACATCGGCGGCGCCGACATGACCGACGCCGAGCCCGCCGAGCGCGGCATCGGCATGGTCTTCCAGAGCTATGCGCTGTACCCGACCATGACGGTGGAGCGCAACATGAGCTTCGGCCCGCGCGTGGCCGGTGTGCCCAAGGCGGAGATCGAACGTCGCGTGGCGCGCGCGGCCGAGATGCTGCAGCTGACGCCGCTGCTCAGCCGCAAGCCGGCCCAGCTGTCGGGCGGCCAGCGCCAGCGCGTCGCCATCGGCCGCGCCTTGGTGCGCGAGGCGGGCGTCTTCCTGTTCGACGAGCCCCTGTCCAATCTCGACGCCAAGCTGCGCGCCGAGCTGCGCCGCGAGCTCAAGCTGCTGCACCAGAACCTGGGCAACACCATGATCTACGTGACGCACGACCAGGTCGAGGCCATGACCCTGGCCTCGCGCATCGTCGTCATGAAGAGCGGTGTCATCCAGCAGATCGGCACGCCGGCCGAGGTCTACGAGACGCCCGCCAATCTCTTCGTCGCCGGCTTCCTCGGCGCGCCGGCCATCAACTTCGTGTCGGCCCAGGTCGGCGCCGACGGCCGCTCGCTGCAAGGCGTGCTGCCGCTGCAATTGGCCGAGGGCCGCGTGAAGGCGGGGCAGAGCCTTGTGCTCGGCATCCGCCCCGAGCATGTGCGCCTGCAGTCCGACGGCCGCTGGCGTGCGACCGTGCAGCTGGTCGAACCCATGGGCAACCACCAGGTCGTATGGATGAAGCTGGGCGAGCAGAGCTTCTCGGTGCTCGTGCACGACGGCCGCCGCATCACGGCGGGCGACGAGCTGGCCTTCGACATCGAAGAATCGGCCCTGAGCATCTTCGACGCTGGCACCGAGCAGCGCCTGTGAGCGGGCTGCGCCGCATCGTCATCGTGGGCGGCGGCAGCGCCGGCTGGATGAGCGCGGCGGCGCTGGCGGCCCGGCTGGGGCAGGGGCGCTGGCAGATCAGCCTGGTCGAGTCCGACGAGATCGGCATCGTCGGCGTCGGTGAGGCCACCATCCCGCCCATCCGCGGCTTCAATGCCCGCATCGGGCTGGACGAAGACGAGTTCCTGCGCGAGACCGGCGGGACCTTCAAGCTCGGCATCGAGTTCGTCAACTGGGGTGCTGTTGGCGAGCGCTATATGCATGCCTTTGGCGATGTCGGCCGGCCGCTGGACGAGCTGCCCTTTCATCAGCACTGGCTGCGCCTGGGAGCTCAGCTGCCGCTGGCCGAGTTCTCCATCAACAACCAGGCCGCGCTGGCCGGTCGCTTCATGCGGCCGCGGCCCGACATGGCCGGGTCGCCGCTGGCGGAGATTGCCTACGCTTTTCATTTCGATGCGTCGCGCTACGCGGCGCTGCTGCGTCGGCATGCCGAGAAGCAGGGTGTTGAGCGCATCGAAGGCCGCGTCGAGCGTGTCGACTGCGAGGGCGGCCACATCCGCGCCCTGCATCTGAACGGCGACCGCAAGGTCGAAGGCGACTTCTTCATCGACTGCTCGGGCCTGCATGCCCTGCTGATCGGCAAGACGCTGGGCGTTCCTTTCGAAGATTGGTCCAACTGGCTGCCCTGCGACCGCGCCTGGGCGGTGCCCACAGCCTCCCACGGTCCGCTGCTGCCCTACACGCGGGCGACGGCGCATGACGCCGGCTGGCAATGGCGCATCCCGCTGCAGCACCGCACCGGCAACGGCCATGTCTTTGCCAGCGCCTTCACCGACGAGGCTGCGGCGCGCGACACGCTGATGCGCAACCTGGAGAGCGAGCCCCCGGCCGAGCCGCGCCTCATCAAGTTCCGCACCGGGCGGCGCCAGCAGGCCTGGGTCGGCAACTGCGTCGCCATCGGCCTCGCCAGCGGCTTCCTGGAGCCGCTGGAGTCCACCAGCCTCCACCTGATCCAGAGCGCCGTGCTGCGCCTGATCGACCTCTTCCCGAGCGACGGCCTGGAGCCCGCCGACATCACCGAATACAACCGCCAGACCGCAGCCGAGATGGCGTCGGTGCGCGACTTCATCATCCTGCACTACAAGCTGACGCGCCGCGACGACTCGGCCTTCTGGCGCCACTGCCGCGCCATGGCCGTGCCCGAGTCGCTGCAGGCCCGCATGAACCTTTTCGCCAGCCATGGCCGCTTGTTCCGTCACGGCCAGGAGCTGTTCTCAGAGCCCAGCTGGCTGCAGGTGCTGATGGGCCAGGGTTTGATGCCGCGCGGCCACCACCCGCTTGCCGCCATGCGTTCTCCCGAACAAGCCCAGCAAATCGTCGACGACGTGCAGCGCGTCGTGCGCCGCTGCGTGGACGTGATGCCCAGCCACGCCGATTTCATCGCCGCTCACTGCGCGGCACCTTAGCCAGAGACCTCATGAAGACATTGCTTCTGACGCTGACAGCCGCGCTCGCCACGGCCGCTAACGCTGCGCCTGTACGGGCTTTCCTCACCACGGCCGACCAGCAGCAGCTGCTCGCGCCGAGCGCGGTCGACAAGGCCGCCGCCAAGACCGGTGACGTCATCCGCATCGACCCCAGGCGCAAGCACCAGCGCATCGCCGGCTTTGGCGCCGCCATCACCGAAGGTTCGGCCTGGCTGATCCGACACGGCATGAGCGAAGTCCAGCGCAACGCGCTGATGCGCGAGCTTTTCACGCGCGAAGGCAAGGGCCTGGGCTTCGAGTTCACGCGGCTGACCATCGGTGCGTCGGACTTCTCACGCCGCCACTACAGCCTGGACGACATGCCCGCGGGCCGGACCGACCCCGAGCTGAAGAACTTCTCGCTGGTGAACGAGCGCGAAGACGTCATCCCCGCCGTCAAGCAGGCCCTGGCGCTGAATCCCAAGCTGCAGGTCATGGCCTCGCCCTGGAGTGCGCCGGGCTGGATGAAGACGACCGACAGCCTGGTGCAGGGCCAGCTGCTGCCCGAGTTCTATGGCGCCTTCGCCAACTACATGGTGCGCTATGTCGAGGAGATGAAAGCCGAAGGCGTGCCCATCTTCGCGCTGACGCTGCAGAACGAGCCCCACTTCGAGCCCGGCGACTACCCCGGCATGCGCATGACGCCGCGCACCCGTGCCGCCGTTGTCGGCCAGCACCTCGGCCCGCTGCTCAAGGCCAAGGGTATGAAGACCCAGCTGCTGGAGTGGGACCACAACTGGGACGAGCCCTGGAGCCCGTTGTCCATGCTGTCCGATGCGACGGCGCGCCAGTACGTGTCGGGCGTGGCCTGGCATTGCTATGCGGGCGATGTGGCGGCCCAGTCCCAGGTGGCGCAACAGTTTCCCCAGCTCGACGTCTGGTTCACCGAATGCTCGGGCGGCGAATGGAAGCCGCAATGGGCCGAGACCCTGCCGTGGATCACGCGCAACCTCATCATCGGCAGCACCCGCCACGGCGCGCGCGGCGTGCTGATGTGGAACCTGGCCCTGGACCCGGCCTACGGGCCGCATCTGGGCGGCTGCAAGGATTGCCGCGGCGTCGTCACCATCGACCCCAAGACGGGCCAGGTCACGCGCAACATCGAGTACTACGCCTTCGGCCATGCCAGCCGCTTCGTGCACCAGGGGGCGCGGCGCGTGGACTCGGAAGGCGGCGCCAAGGGGCTGGACCACGTCGCCTTCATCAACCCTGATGGCAGCACGGCCCTCATCGTCAGCAACTCCGCGGCCGAGCCGCGCCGCTTCATGGTGCAGGCGCCCGGCCAGCGCTTCAGCTACGAGCTGCCGGCCAGCGGCGTCGTCACCTTCACCTGGTGATGGCGGGGCGCGACCGCGCCGAGAGCGAAGCTGTCGCGAAACCTTCTGCGTCGTGAGCCGCTGGCCCTGGGTCACGCGTGATATCCGTCCTGAGTTCTAACGACTCCGAGCGTGGCTGATGTCACGCCGCCAGGTCCATCCTGGCTAGGATGTAACGATGACGGGATCCCTGCTGATCAGCACCAGCTTGATCGCCCTTCTGGGCGTCGCGCTGCTGGTGCTGGCCCGTCTGGAGCCCGGCCATCCCCACATCAGCGACTGGGGCTGGAGCCACGTCCTGCTCGCTGTCGGCCTGACGCTGGGCATCGCCCTCGTGCCGGCAGACCCGGAGTCCTTGCACTACAAGGTCCAGGCCACGGCGGCGACGGCCGCCATCATCGCTTCGCTGGCCCTGCAGCTGGCCGGCGCCGCGCGCTATCGCGGCCGGGCCTGGCGCTGGCGCGTCAATGCGCCGATCTTCCTGACCCTGCTCGGCTTCATCCTGGCGCTGGCCCTGGTGCAGCAGCGCCATGCCGTCGTCGCCGCGGCCCTGATCCTCACGGGTGGCGCCTGGCTGGCTGCGGCCTGGCTGTGGCGTGATGGCGCCACCGGCGAGCGCTTTGTCGCCGCCTGCTTTGCGGCCTCGGGCCTGGTCCACCTCAGCGGCCCACTGCTGGACCCGCTGGCCCGCTCTCCCATCACCCACATCCTGGGCACCTATGTGCAGGCCGTGCTGGCCATGGCCCTGATCCTGCTGTCGGTGCGCCGCGCCCATCACGAGACCCAGCGAGTCAATTCACGGCTGCGCCAGCTTTACGAACAGTCCATGCAGGGCCTGCTCGTCGTGCGCGATACGCGTGCCGTGTATGCCAATCCGGCGGCGCTGGCGATGTTCGGCTTCGAGCAGGTCGAGGACATCGGCCCCATCGGGCCAATGATCGCCAGCTCCGACATCGAGGGCGCCCGGGCCCGCTATGCGCGCCTGCTGGAGGAGCGCAGCGGCCAGATCCCCTGGGAGGGGGAACGCTATCGGCGCGATGGCAGCGCCATCTATCTGCGTGGCAGTTCCAGCTATATCGAGTGGGAAGGCGGCCCGGCCCTGCTGGTGCTGATCCTGGACGACACCGAGAGGCAGCGTGCGACTGAGGCGCTGCGCCGCCAGGCCCTGCACGACGAGCTGACCGACCTGCCCAACCGCCACGCCGCTCTGGCCCGGCTGGCCGAGCTGACGGCGCCGGGCAGCCCCGGCTTTGCGCTGCTGTCGGCCGACCTGGACCGCTTCCAGCTCGTCAACGAAAGCCTGGGCCATGAGACCGGCGACGCCCTGCTGCAGGCCATCGCCGCCCGTCTTCGTGAGGCCCTGCCGCCTGACGCCCTGCTGGCCCGCCTGGGCGAGGACCAGTTCCTGCTGCTGCAGCCTGGCGTGGAGGACGACGCGGCCGCGCTGCTGGTGGGCCAACGCCTGCTGGCGCTGATGAACCTGCCCTTTGCCGTCGCGCACCGGGCCCTGTATGTGCACCTGTCGGTCGGCATCGCGCGCTTTCCGGCCCATGGACAGAACGGCGCGGCCCTGCTGCGCGCCGCCGACATCGCCATGCACCAGGCCAAGCAGCAGGCCGGCGCGGCCGTCGTGGCCTTCCGGCCGGGCATGGCCGCGGCGGCCGGCGGCCTGCTGGAGATCGAGCAGGCCCTGGCTTCGGCCATCGACCGCGAGGAGTTCCAGCTCGACTACCAGCCCAAGTTCGAGGCCGGCGCGCACCGCCTGGCCGGCTTCGAGGCCCTGGTGCGCTGGCAACGGCCGGGGCGGGGCCGTGTCAGCCCGGCCGACTTCATCCCGGCCGCCGAGCGCACCGGCCAGATCGTGCCCCTGGGCGCCCTCATCCTGCGCCAGGCGGCCCAGCAGCTGCGCGCCTGGCAGCAGCAAGGCCTGGCCGTCATGCCGGTGGCGGTCAATGTGTCGCCGCTGCAGTTCGAGGACACCGGTTTTGCGGACTGGGTGCTGGACCTGGTGCGCGCCCATGGCGTGGACCCGGCGCTGATCGAGGTCGAGATCACCGAGACCGCCGCGATGACGCATATGGATCGCGTGCTGCCCCAGCTGGCACGGCTGCGCGAAGCCGGGGTCGGTGTCGCCTTCGACGATTTCGGCACCGGTCAGAGCTCGCTGACCCTGCTGCGCCGGCTGCCCATCACGACGCTGAAGCTGGACCGCAGCATGGTCGACCCGTTGCCGGAACCCTCGGCCGGTGCCGTTGTGCAGGCCGCCTGTGTCGTTGCTGAGGCCCTGGGCCTGGCCATCGTGGCCGAAGGCGTGGAGACCGAGGCCCAGGCCGCCGAGGTCGAGCGCCTGGGCTGCACGCATCTGCAGGGCTGGCTGCTGTCCAGGCCTTTGCCGCCTGATGCAGCTGCCAAGCTCCTCAGCGAGCCATCAGTTCACCCATCCGGATCGAGCCACCCGGCTGCCACGCCGGGTTGAACTGCAGCCCGCTCTTCTCGAACAGCATGACGACGGTGGAGCCGAGCAGGAAGCGGCCCATCTCGTCGCCCTGGGCCAGCGTGACCTGCCCCGGGGCGTAGTCCCACTCGCGCACGGGGCCGCTGCGTTTGATCTGGCCGTGCCAGGTCGTGGCCATGCTGCCGACGATGGTGGCGCCCACCAGCACCAGCACCCAGCGGCCCAGGGCGTCGTCGTCGAAGACGCAGACGACGCGCTCATTGCGCGCGAACAGGCCCGGCACGCCGCGCGCCGTCGTCGGGTTCACCGAGAACAGCTCACCCGGCACATGCACCATGCGCACCAGCTTGCCGGCGGCCGGCATGTGGATGCGGTGGTAGTCCTTGGGGCTGAGGTAGAGGTTGGCGAACAGGCCGTCCGTAAAGCGCGCGGCCAGCTGGGCGTCGCCGCCGACCAGGGCCGTCGTCGTGAAGGTCTGGCCCTTGGCCTGGTAGACCTGCTCGCCCTGGATGCGGCCGACCTGGCTGATGGAACCGTCCACGGGGCAGATCAGCGGGGCCTGCGCCAGCGGCCGGGCGCCGGGCTTCAGCGCGCGCGTGAAGAAGTCGTTGAAGGTCTTGTAGGCTGTGATGTCCGGCTCGGCCGCCTCGGCCATGTTGACGCCATAGCGCGCGACGAAGCGGCGGATGGTCGACGTCGTCACGCCCCCCATGGGCTTGGACGCGTAATGCCCGGCCAGGCGCGTCATGGCCAGTTTGGGCATCAGGTATTGGGGCAGGACTTTGAGGCGGTCGGACATGGCGATGGCGCCCGATACAAAGCCGGGTGCCGCTGTTTTTCGGGCAGTGTACGAGCCGACAATTCCCTCCCATGGCCTTGCTGCACAGCTCCTTCTACCGTTTTACCCCGATGCCGGATCCGACCGGCTTTGCCGAAAGCCTGCGCCTGCGCGGCGCTGAACTGGCCCTGGGCGGCGTCGTGCTGGTGGCCGAGGAAGGCCTCAGCGCCGCCATCGCCGGCGAGGCCGAGGCCGTGCGCGCCTTCGAGGCCGAGTTGCAGGCCCACCCGGGCCTCGCTGACCTGCATTTCAAGCACAACGCCTGCGAGCGCCGGCCCTTCAGCCGGCTCAAGGTCTCGGTCAAGCGCGAGATCGTTGCCTTCGGCATTCCCGGCGTCAGCGGGGGTGAGGCGACCGACACCCATGTCAGCCCGCAGCGCTGGCGCGAGCTGCTGGCCGACCCCGACACCGTCGTGCTGGACAACCGCAACAGCTTCGAGTTCAAGCTCGGGCGCTTTCGCGGCGCCATCGACCCCGGCGTGGCCCACTTTCGCGACTTCCCGGCCTATGTCGAGGCGCATCGCGACGCATGGCAGGGCAGGACGGTGGCCATGTACTGCACCGGCGGCATCCGCTGCGAGAAGACGGCGGCCTGGATGCAGGCCCGCGGCCTGAAGGTGGCCCAGCTCGACGGCGGCATCCTGAACTATCTCGAAGCCTTCCCCGAGGATGCGGCCGGCGACTGGCAGGGCGAGTGCTATGTCTTCGACAAGCGCATCGCCATCGACGCTGCCGGCCGCGAGACGGGCACGACGGCCGAGGCCGTCTTCACCGACCCGGCCGATGCCTGGCGGCTGGCGCGGGCCAAGCGCCTGGATCCCGAATCCTGATCGAGCCGGCATCGGCGAGCCGGTGACGGCCGTGTAACGGGCGTGACGGTGGATGTCGCGCCTCCCCGGGCGTATCGAGGTCGCCCCTTGCCTGCGACCAGCCGCGCCACGGAGGAATGATTCCCCCGCTTCGGAGCAAAGCTTCCGGCCCGCGGCCGATGCTCGGCGCCGCAAACCCCGACAATGCCACCGCGCGCCGCTTGCGCGCACCGCAAACTGTCATTCGATGTCTCACCTGATCGTCCACGGCGGCACGCCCCTCTCGGGCCGCATCACCCCCTCGGCCAACAAGAACGCCGTCCTGCCCATCCTGTGCGCGACGCTGCTGACCAAGCAGCCGGTGCGCCTGCGCGGCGTGCCCGAGATCACCGACGTGAAGAAGATCGTCGAGGTCTTCCGCAAGCTCGGCTCCAAGGTCGAGCTGGACTTCAAGACCGGCATCCTCGACGTCCACCACGAGCACACCCATTTCGACCCCAACGTCGACCGCCTGCCCGAGGAGATGCGCTCTTCCATCATGCTGGTGCCCGGCCTGATGGCCCGCTTCGGCGCCGCCCGCATCGAGGACGACGTCAAGGGCTGCACCCTGGGCGCGCGCGAGATCGACCCCCATGTGGAAGTCTTCGAGCGCTTCGGCGCCCAGGTCGAGCGCCTGCCCGACGGCCTCATCCTGCGCGTGCACCGGCCCCTGACGGCCAATGCCCACTGGACCGACTACGCCTCGGTGACGACGACCGAGAACTTCGTCCTCTGCGCGGCCCTGGCCGACGGCGTGTCCACGCTGACCAATGCCGCCAGCGAGCCCCATGTGCAGGAGTTCTGCAACTTCATGTCGCTGCTGGGCGCCAGGATCGAAGGCCATGGCACGTCCAAGCTGAAGATCACCGGCGCCGACGAACTCGGCGGCGCGGACTACACCTTCACGGAAGACTTCCACGAGATCGTCACCTTCCTGGCTCTGGGCGCCATCACCGGCGGCAATGTGCAGGTCAAGAACGGCGCGCCGGAGATGTTCCCGCTGCTGGACCGCACCTTCGCCAAGTTCGGCGTGCAGATCGTCCACGAGGACGGCTGGAGCCGCTGCGTCACCAATGGCCCGCTGAAGGTGAAGGAGCCTTTCACGCGCAACATCCTGCAGAAGGTGGAAGCCGCCCCCTGGCCCTATGTGCCGGTGGACCTGCTGCCCATCTTCGTCGCCCTGGGCGTCAAGGCCGAGGGCAGCGTGATGTTCTGGAACAAGGTCTATGACGGCGCCATGGGCTGGACGTCGGAGCTGGCCAAGTTCGGCGCCCACGCCTTCCTCAGCGACCCGCACCGCATGATCACCTTCGGCGGCAAGCCGCTGAGCCCGACCGAGGTCGAGAGCCCCTACATCATCCGCGTCGCCATCGCGCTGCTGATGGTGGCGGCCAGCATCCCCGGCAAGAGCGTGATCAGGAACGCGACGCCCATCCGCCGCGCCCACCCCAATTTCGTCGAGCACATCTGCGAGCTCGGCGCGCGAATTGAATGGGTGGAAGGGGATTAAGTGCGGCGCTGGCTCGCGGCCGCATGCCTGGTGGCTTCGGCCGCCCAGGCGGAGCCGCCGCCGGCTGAAACCATCCGCTGGGTGGCCCAGGATGTGCCGCCTCATTTCAGCTTCGTGCAGGGCAAGCCGCCGCGCACCATTGCGGAGCTGGGCCGCGGCGAGGTGGACGGCTTCATGCGTGTGCTGCTGGCCCGCATGCCCGAGTTCCGGCATGAGTTCGTCGAAGCCAGCACGGCCCGCTACGAGGCCGAGAGTCGGCGTGGCGAGACGCTGTGCTCCACCATGCATGTGCGCACGCCGGCGCGCTCGGAGTGGCTTTACTTCTCCCACCTCTATCCGCCGCTGATCTCGCGCGAGATCCACGTCATCGTCAGGCGCGAGGCCATGGAGAAAGTGGCCCAGGGACGGCCGCCGGATGGCCGCCTCGTGCTGGCCGAGTTGCTCAAGCGCCAGGAGTTGCGCCTGCTGCTCGCGCGCGACCGCGCCTTCGGCCCGCAGATCGACAAGCAGCTGACCCAGCATGTCGTGCCGCGCCTGGCCGTCGGGGCCCAGCTCAGCGGCCAGTTGCTGGACATGCTGCGCGCCGGCCGCATGGACTACACGCTGGAGTACCCGACCGTCGTCAAGGACTACCTGGACCGCGTCGGCGACCCCGGGGCCCTCATCGCCTTGCCCGTGGCCGAGGGCCTGAGCACGCCGCTGGCGACCGTCTCCTGCAGCCGTACGCCCGAGGGCCGGCGCCACATCGAGGCCATCGATGCCGCCGTGCGCAAACTGGCGGCCGAGCCCAACCGAGAGGCCTGGGTGCGTGAATGGCGCGGCAACCGCGCCGAGCCCCAGGACATGAAGCGGCTCAACGCGTATATGGACGAGCGCGCCCGCGGCGGGCCGCGCATCGAGTAGTGGCCCGGCCGCCCAAGCCGGAGCTGCCGCTGCGCGAGGGTGTGGCCGCCAGCGCCGTGTTCTGCCCGCCCGGTCCCTGGGCCACGACGACGGCCTTCCTTGCCGAGCGCCTGCCGCGCGTGGACGACTGGCCCGAGCGCGTCGCGTGTGGCGACGTTGTCGACGACGAGGGCCGGCCTGTGGCCGATGTGCCCTATCGCGGCAATCGCCGCGTCTACTACTGGCGCCACCTGGACGTCGAGCCCGACATCCCTTTTCGCGAGCGCATCGTCTTCCAGGACGAGCACCTGCTGGTGGCCGACAAGCCCCACTTCCTGCCCGTCACGCCCAGCGGCCTCTATGCCCGCCAGACGCTGATGGCGCGGCTGCGCCATGCCACCGGTCTGGTGGATCTCAACCCCGTGCACCGGCTGGACCGCGAGACCGCCGGCCTGGTCGTCTTCAACCTGCGCCGCGACGAGCGCAACGCCTATCACCAGCTGTTCCGCGAGCGTGTCGTCGACAAGGTCTATGAGGCCATCGCGCCGCTGGGTGCCGGCCCCTGGCCGCGCGTGGTGAGGCATCGCCTCGAGGAGCCCCGCGGCGAGGGCTTCATGCAGATGCAGGTGGTCGCTGGCGAGCCCAATGCCGAGACCTGGATCGATCTCGTCGAGGCTTTGCCGGGTGGCCTGGCCCGCTACGAGCTGCGGCCGAAGACGGGGCTGCGCCACCAGTTGCGCGCCCAGATGAATGCCCTCGGCCTGCCCCTGGTGGGCGACCGCATCTACCCGGTGCTGCAGCCCCACGAGAACCCGCCGCGCCTGGACGCGCCGCTGCAATTGGTTGCACGCGCCATATCGTTCACGGACCCCGTCACGGGCCTGCAACGAAGCTTTGAGCGCGCCGCCCTGACAATCGCGCCGAGATGAAACAACCCCTCGCCCAGTCTCGCCCCGCTGAACGCGGGCAAGCCCAGTCGGTCCCCCGAGGGGACGGCGATGCTTGCCGGATCGACCGGCAAGCACATCGCCCGACGGGCCGGCTAGGGAGCGGCCCGGCGCTCGGCCCGGACTTTCGTGGGACGTGGGTCGCGCCTTGCACCCTGGATATGCCTACATGAACGCGCCCAACCCTCAAGCCCAGATCCAGGAACTGCGCCGCCAGCTGCAGTCCCTGCTCGACGCCGCCAAGGCCAACGAGCGCAAGCTGGACCGTTTCGACGCGCTGGAGCGCCGCCTCGTTGCGGTGAGCTCGATGGAGGAGCTGGTCAACCTGCTGCTCGTCGACTGCCGCGAGGACTTCGGCCTGGACGCCGCCGAGCTCTGGCTGCTCGACCCCGACGAGGAGCTGCGCCGCGCCCTGCCGGCCCTACCCATGGTCAAGGCGCCGCAGCTGCTGGACAGCCACGGCCCGCTGAAGGACCTGTTCGGTGCCGCCCGCACCAGCCGCCTGGTCGGCCCCGGCCCGGACGAGGCCTTGCTGGCCAAGGCCTTTTCGCCCGAGGCTGGCGTGCGTTCAGCGGCCCTGCTGCCGCTGATCCGCCAGGGCCTCTTGATCGGCAGCTTGCATTTCGGTTCGCGCGACCCGGAGCGCTACGACACCGCCTCGGGCACCAAATTCCTCGACCGGCTGTCGGCCATCGCCGCCATCGCCATCGAGAGCATGCTCAACCGCGAGCGCCTGCGCCGCGCCGGCATGACGGACGGCCTCACGGGCGTGCACAACCGCCGCTATTTCGATCACCGCAGCCTCATCGAGTTCAGCCAGGCCGTGCGCCACCGCTACCCGCTGGCCTGCCTGTTCCTGGACATCGACCACTTCAAGGCCATCAACGACCGCCACGGCCACCCGGCCGGCGACGAGGTGCTGCGCCAGGTGGGCGGGCTGATCCTGCGCTCCCTGCGCACCGGCGACCTGGCTGCCCGCTATGGTGGCGAGGAATTCGTCGTGCTGCTGCCGCGCACCGACCTGGCCGGCGCCTGCGAAGTGGCCGAGCGCATCCGCCTGATGGTCCAGGAGGCACCCTTTGTGACGCCCGAGGGCGGCACGGTCGGCGCGACGCTGTCGGCGGGCCTGGCCATGCTGAACGCCAGTGCGACGAGCTTTGCCGACCTGCTTTCCGCCGCCGATCGCGCCCTCTACGAGGCCAAGCGCGGCGGGCGCAACCGCACCGTCGCCGACGGAGAAACCGGCCTCAGCGCAGCCACTGCAGCTGCATCGTGAACATGTCGCCGCGGCGGCCGTGGATCCTGCCCCAGAGCCAGGCGGCCTTTTCATCGGGGGATTTCGCCGTCCAGTAGCGCAGCTCGGCGCCGACGCGACCGGCCGGGTCGTAGGCGGTGACGACGCAATAGCCCGGGTCGGCCATGGCGGGGCCGGCCAGTGCCAAAAGCATCGGCCAAGGCCAACTTCGCATGGTCATGATGCGCAGACTCCAGGGGGCTGAATCACAATGGCCGAACCATGAAAACCCTGTCGCCGCTCCTGCTCGCTCTTGGTCTCGCCGCCACCGCCCAGGCCGGCCCGGCGCTGGATCGCATGCAGTCCAGCGGACGCATCGTGCTGGCCCACCGCGAATCCTCGGTGCCCTTCAGCTATCTGCTGCCCGACGGCCGGCCCGTCGGCTATGCGGTGGACCTGTGCCTCAAGGTGGCCGAGGCCGTGCGCAAGAAGCTGAAGCTGAACACGCTGAGCCCGCAATTCCTGCTGGTGACGCCGGCCAACCGCATCCAGATGGTGGTCGACGGCAAGGCCGACATGGAATGCGGCTCGACGACCAACAACGCCGAGCGCCGCGAGAAGGTCGCCTTCACCGTGCCGCACTACATCACCGGCGCGCGCTATCTCGTCAAGGGCGACAGCGGCATCAACGACCTGGCCGGCTTCGAGAACAAGACCCTGGTCTCCACCAAGGGCACGACGCCGCTGAAGGCCATCACCCAGGCCAACGACGAGCGCGCCCTGCACATCAACCTCATCGAGGCACCCGACCACGCCAAGGCCATGGAGATGCTGGCCGCCGGCCAGGCCGACGGCTTCGTCATGGACGACGTGCTGCTCTATGGCCTGGCCTCGGCGCGGCCCGACGCGGCCAAGTTCCGCGTCGTTGGCAAGTTCCTGACCATCGAACCCCTGTCCATCGTGCTGCCCAGGAACGACCCGGAGCTCAAGGCCATCGTCGACGAGGAGATGAAGCGCCTCATCACCAGCCACGAGGCCCAGGCCATCTACGAGCGCTGGTTCATGAAGCCCATCCCGCCCAAGAACACGGCGCTGAACCTGCCGATGAACTATCTGCTGAAGGACTTCTGGAAGTACCCCTCGGACCAGGTTCCGTATTGAAGCCCCCCTGACAAACCCCGAGGCCGCCACAGTGCACAGCGGCGGGTGTGGCCGTGACAATTTGCGCGCAGTCACCGCCGACCCCATGAGCACCGATTCCCCCGCCGAAACCCTGGACCGCGTCAGCCCGCGGCGGCTGGGTTCGTTGCGGCTGCGGTTCACCGTGGCCGTGCCGCTGCTGACCGCCTTCATCGTCACGGTCTTCGAATGGAGCCTGGGCGGCTTCGAAGCGCCGGCAGAGGGCGTGGCCCACGCCGCCTGGCTGGTGCTGCTGCTCAGCGCCGCGCAGTTGCTGCTCATCGAGGCCCTGCTGCTGCGCCCGCTGCGCCAGCTGGCCGCCGGTTGCGAGGCCATGGAATCGGCGCCGACTCCCTTGACGCCCGACGTCCAGGGGACACCCCGCCTGACGGCCGAGCTGGATCGCATCGGCCATGCCATGCGGCGCGCCCGCGGCTCGTTGTGGCAGCAGGACCAGGATGCGCGTGAGCTGCGGCGCGAGCTGACCCAGCAGCGCCATCTGCTCGAGGAGGCGCATGCGGCCCTGGAGGCCAACCAGCGCGAGCTCGCCAGCCTGGCGCGCGTTGACCCGCTGACCGGCATCGCCAACCAGCGCGCCTTCGACGAGGCCCTGCGCCGCGAGTTCAAGCGCGCCCAGCGCCAGCGCGGCCTGCTGGCCCTGGCGGTGCTGGACCTGGACCAGTTCAAGCAGTTCAACCTCGCCCATGGCACAGACATTGGCGATGCGGCTCTGCAGCGGGTCGCCAGCCTGCTGAACGAGCGTTTCAAGCGCGACACCGACGTCGTTGCCCGCCTGGGTGGCGAAGAGTTCGTCGCTCTGCTGCCCGGCTTTGGCATGGCCGAGGCCCAGGGCGTGCTGGAGTCCTTGCGCGACGAGCTGAGGGCCCTGCGCCTGCCGGATGGGCAAGGTGGCCTGACGCTGAGCGTGGGCCTGGCCGCGGCCAGCCCCGCGCATCCCTACCTGAGCGCCCAGGCCCTGCTGCAGGCGGCCGACGAGGCCCTCTACATCGCCAAGCATGCCGGGCGGGACCGGCTCAGCTTGGCGGCCTGAGCGCGGGCTTCATTTGCGCGGCATGGTGTCGGAGCGCAGATAGCGCGACAGGATGCGGTCGTAGTCGCTGGCACCGCCCTTGGTTTTCTTGGCGGCATCCAGCCCCTGCTGCAGGCGCTTGAGGTAGTCGGCGCTGACGGCGGCGTTGCAGGAGAAATAGTTGTCGCCGCCGCGGATCTGGCCGTCGAAGCGGTAGCGGTCCGGCGGAATGTCCAGGCTGGTCAGCGTCCAGCGCATGACGGCCTCGCCATAGACCCAGCCGTCCACCCGCCCGGCCAGCATCATGCGCGCCGCGATGACGGGGTCGGCCACGCGATGGATGCGCGCTTCCTCGGCGCCCAGGCTGCGTGCGGTTTCTTCGGAAGCATCGCCGCGGATGACGACGACATCGCTGCCGGCCAGCGGCTTGTCCCCCGCCGGCCAGGGCGCAGCGGGGTTCCTGCGCCCCACGGCAAGGTCGGCGGACAGGAAAGGCCCGACCCATTGGTATTGCTTCTCGCGGGCCGGCGTACGCGTCATCGCCGTCACGCAGGCCGGCGCCGACCCGGCCAGCACCTGCAGCACGCGGGCCCACGGCAGGAAGAGGGGCGTGCCCTCGGGCAGATTGGCCTGGGCCTGCGCGGCCTTCATCAGGTCCACCGCCACGCCTGCCGGGCCGCTGGGAGCGACGAAGCTGAAGGGTGGGAAAGGCTCGCTCAGCCACTGCACCGCCTGGGCGGCCTCAGACGCTGCCGGCATGGGCTGCGCCGCGATGCCACCGGCTGCCACGACACAGGCCCCCGCGAACAGGCTCCGAGCGTTGCGCATGCAGCCTCCTTGTTGTTCTGGCTGATGCGGCGATGCTAAGGGCCCGGCGGCCCGCCGGGAAGGTGTTTCAGCGCCCGTGTTCCTGGGCGGCGAGCAACTGCTCGTTGACGCGCCGCGCGGCGCGCAGCACCAGGGTCTCGTCCAGCTGGGCCTGGGGCGCAATCTGGCTGGCGATGTCGTCGAGCTGGTCGGGGTGGTTCAGCAGGGCCCAGGCCACCGTCGAGATGGCGGCGACGCTGCGGCGCGCCAGGCTGTCGGGCATGGTCAGCGAGGCCTGGATCTCGACATGGTGGCGCACGCTGGCCACAGCCGCGGGCGCCAGGCCCCAGCTTTCGCACAGGGCAGCGCCCAGGGCGTCATGGCTGACGCCGAAGGCCGTCTTCTCCAGCTCCACCAACTCGGCGTCGCGCGTCGCGGCGCGCAGCATGGCCGGGTAATGGGTCGGGGCGTGGCGGTAGAGCACGGCCTTGCCGCATTCCTCGAACAGGCCGGCCGAGTGGGCGGCCCAGGGGTCGACGCCCAGCATCTGGCCCATGCGGCCCATCAGCAGGCCGCGCTGCGAGGCGCGCGTCCACACCTGCTCCAGTTCGGCCGCGGCTGGGAAGGCGGCGCGCAGGCCCATTTCGAAGGTGATGGCGGCCACCTCGCGCATGCCGAGATAGGTCAGGGCCTGGTGCACGGTCTGCACGCGGCCGCGCAGGCCGTAGAGCGAGGAGTTGACCGCCTTCATGACGGCGGCCGCCAGGGCCATGTCGGTCTCGACCAGGGAGGACATGGCCTGCAGGTCGATGTCCTCGGCCGCCATCAGCAGCGAGAGCTTGACCAGGACCTCGGGCTGGGTCGGGATCTCGATGTCCAGATTGCGCAGTTGAGGATCGACGGGCATGGTGAGTGGGGGTCTTCCGGGGAATGCCCGATGGTAGATCAGCGGAAGAAGGCGTCCCAGGCTGTTTTGAGGATGAGCGCCCCCACGACGAGGACGAAGACGCCGCGCACGAAGCCGGCGCCATGCTTGAGGGCCAGGCGCGTGCCCAGCAGACTGCCGGCCACGTTGGTCACGGCCATCACGGCGGCGACATGCCACCAGATATGGCCCTTGCTGACGAAGAGGGCGATGGCGAAGGCATTCGTCAGCAGATTCATCAACTTGGCCGTGGCCGAGGCATGCAGGAAGTCGTAGCCCAGCAGCCGCACGAACAGGAAGACGAAGAAGCTGCCGGTGCCGGGACCGAAGAAGCCGTCGTAGAAGCCCACGGCCAGCGCGATGCCGCCGGCCACCAGGGCTTCGGCATGGCCCGTGAAACGCGGCTTGTGCTCGCGGCCGAGGTCCTTCCTGGCCAGGGTGTAGACCAGCACCGCCGCCAGCACCAGGGGCAGGGCCTTGCGCAGGCCGTCGGGGCTGACCAGGGTCAGGGCCCAGGCACCCGCAAAGCTACCCGCGCCGGCCAGCACGGCGGCCGGCATCAGCCGCTTCCAGGGCAGGTCGACCCGCTTCACGTATTGCAGCGTCGCCCAGCCCGTGCCCCAGACCGACGCCCCCTTGTTCGTGCCCAGCAGCGTGGCCGGTACAGCGTTTGGATAGGTGCTGAACAGGGCCGGCACGAGGACCAAGCCACCACCGCCGGCCACCGCGTCAATGAAACCTGCGAGCAGGGAGGCGAGGGCGACTGTGGCGAGTTCAAGCATGTCTTTGACCAAGTAAGGCGGCCGTGGTGCCTTCAATCGGGCCGAGCGCTGGGCCTGCCATGGGCCAGAGGCCCATGTCCTTCCGTAGGCACAAGCAGTCCGCAGGGACTGCTTGTGTCCGACTCCAGTTCCCAAGCCGGCCCGTCGTGCCAGGGGCCTTCGGCCCACAAAAGAAAACGGCCACCAAGGGGTGCCTTGGTGGCCGGTGGGATTGTCTTCGGGGTTACGAAGCAACCTTGTGCGCTTGGCGCTTGATTTGTCTCCTCACAACCCGCCCGGCGGCCCTGGACATAGCCCGGAACCGCGTCGAGTGACGAGACTCTATTGCCCCGCCACGGTGCATGGCACTGGGGTAAGCCCGGGTTCGCTGGGTGCGAAAGGTGCAATTGAGCACCAAAACTGTGCATCGCGAATGGCGTGCAGCGCTGCAAGAATGGCCGAATGAGCTCCTCGATCCGCCGGCTGCTGCCCCTGTTGTTGACCCTGTTGAGCGCCTGCGGCGGCGGGGGCGGCGGTGGAGCAGGCGGGGGTGACGGCGGTGGTGGCGGCGGTGGTGGCGGCATAGGGCAGACGCTGACGCTGGCCCTGCCGGTAAACGGCCTGGCACCGTCCGATCTGGCCGTCGTCGTGGCCGAGGGGGATGCCCTCAGCGAGGCGGTCGGCGCGGCCTATATGGCAGCCCGTGGCGTGCCAGCGGCCAACCTGATCCGGGTGCGGGTCAACACGGCCCGGGACGCGATCTCGGCCGCCGACTTTGCGTTGCTCAAATCCGACATCGACGCCAAATTGCCGGCCGGCACCCAGGCCACGCTGCTGACCTGGGCCGCGCCCAGCCGTGTCACCGACGCCTGCAGCATGGGCATCACCAGCGCCATGGCCTTCGGTTTCGACACGCGCTATTGCAACCCCAGTCCGTCGAGCAACGCCTGCGCGAGCACGGCTGCCTCGCCGCTTTACGACAGCGAGGCGCGGCGGCCCCAGGCCGAACTGCAGATACGGCCGTCCATGTTGCTGGGCGCGCGCACGCTGGCGGCGGCCCAGGCGCTGATCAGCCGCGGCGTGGCCGCCGATGCCAGCCGGCCGGCCGGCGAGGGCTGGTTGGTGCGCACGACCGACGTCGACCGCAGCGTGCGCTGGAGCGACTTCTCGGGCCTGCCCGCTGCCTGGAGCGGCGCGCTGACGCTGAACTATGTCGACAACAGCGGCGGCCCGGCCAGCGCCAATGCCCTGTCCGGCAAGAGCGGCGTGCTGTTCTATCTGACCGGCCTGAGCAGCGTCGCCAATCTGTCGACGCTGCAGTTCCGCCCCGGCGCCCTGGCCGACACCCTGACCTCCACAGGCGGCGTGCTGCCTTCGGGCGCGGGCCAGATGCCCATCACCGCCTGGCTGGATGCCGGCGCGACGGCCAGCTATGGCACGGTCGAGGAGCCCTGCAACCTGCAGCAGAAGTTCTCGCGGGCCTCCGTCCTCGTCGACCAGTACTGGCGCGGCGCCACCGCCATCGAGGCCTACTGGAAGGCCGTGCAATGGCCGGGGCAGGGGCTGTTCGTCGGCGAACCGCTGGCCCAGCCCTTCCGCGACAGCCCCAGCTTCGCCATCGTGGCCGGCGAGTACCAGATC
Source organism: Roseateles saccharophilus (assembly GCF_031458095.1). GTDB lineage: Bacteria > Pseudomonadota > Gammaproteobacteria > Burkholderiales > Burkholderiaceae_C > Pelomonas > Pelomonas saccharophila_A. Next base: position 100,694 of record NZ_JAVDXU010000006.1, on the reverse strand, counting down.
AGGACGCGCAGCCTGCGGCCGGGCGCGCGCTACAGCCTGGAGTACCTGCAAGGTTCGAGCTGGACGACGCTGGGCAGCTTCACCGGCGCGCGCGGCCAGGTCCTGGACGGCCGTGCGCCGCTGCCGCCGGCCGCGGCGACGCGCATCCGTTGGCGCGGGCCTTGCCCGGACAATCCGGGCAATACCTGCACCCTGGCCGAGTCATCCTGAGAGCCGGTCGCGCGCGCCCCTGAGAATGCGGGGCGGTCAAATCCCGATTGCCGCGCGGCGCCCGTCGTAGAACAGTCGCCGTCCCGCTGTACCCTGCCTGCCCATGTTCCGACCCCGTCTCGCCGCCCGCGCCCGCGGCTTCACCCTGCTTGAATTGCTGGTCGTCATGGTCATCATCGGCCTGCTGGCCGGTTACGTCGGCCCCAAGTTCTTCGGCCAGATCGGCAAGAGCGAGGTCAAGGCCGCCCGCGCCCAGATCGACGCGCTGACCAAGTCGCTGGACCAGTACCGCCTGGACGTCGGCCGTTACCCCAGCACCGACCAGGGCCTGGCCGTGCTGGTCACCAAGCCGGCCGACGAGCCCAAATGGGCCGGCCCCTATCTGTCCAAGGCCGTGCCCAAGGACCCCTGGGGCAATGACTACCAATACCGCAGCCCCGGCGAGCATGGCGAGTACGACCTGCTGAGCTTCGGCAAGGACGGCCGCCCCGGCGGCGAGGGTGAGGACGCCGACCTCACCTCCTGGTAATCCTGTCTGTGCCGCAGTTTCTGACCCGTGTGCTGCGCGCGGGTGCCGTCAGCACCGAGCGCGTGGAGGCGCCCGACCGTGCCGCCGTGGCCGCCGTGCTCGGCGTGCCGCCCCAGCATGTGCTGGAGGCGCGCGAGGTTGCGGCCACGCAGGCCGCGCGGCCCTGGCGGCGCAACAGCAAATTCCCGCTGCAGCTCTTCAGCCAGGAACTGGCCGTGCTGCTGGACGCCGGCATTGCGCTGCTCGAAGCCCTGAACACGCTGCGCGAGAAGGAAGGTCAGCCCGGCGTGCGCGCGGCACTGGACGCCGTCATCGGTCAGATCGAACAAGGTCAGCCGCTGTCCGTCGCGCTGCGCCAGCAGCCGCAAGCCTTTGACGAGCTGATCTGCGCCATCGTCGCCGCCAACGAAAAGACCGGCCAGCTGTCCACGGCGTTAGCCCAGCATTCGCGCTATCTGGCCTGGGTCGATGCGCTGCGCTCGCGCCTCGTCGCGGCCCTGGTCTACCCGCTGATGCTGCTCGGCGTCGGCGGCGCGGTCATCCTCTTCCTGCTGCTCTATGTGCTGCCGCGCTTTGCCGGCATCCTGGAGCAGACCAGCGCCGACCTGCCCTGGGCCTCGCGCGTGCTGATCGAGTTCGGCCAGACGGCCGGCGCGCATCCGGGCCTGGTCATCGGCGGCATCGCGGCCTTCGGCTTTGCGGTCTACGCGCTGCTGCGTCAGCCCATCGTGCGCCAGCGCGCCCAGGCGGCCGTGTGGACCCTGCCCGGCCTGGGGCCGCGGCTGCGCGTGCTGGCGCTGGCGCGGCTCTACCGCTCGCTGGCCATGCTGCTCGCTTCGGGCGTGCCGGCCCTGGCGGCGCTGAAGATCGTGGTCGACGTCGTCGCCGCCCCCTGGCGCGCCGCTGTGCAGGCCGCGGCCGCGCAGATCGAGCGCGGCGAGCGCCTGTCGGCTGCGTTTGACGCGCAAGACCTGGCCACGCCGGTCGCCCGCCGCATGCTGCGCGTGGGCGAGCGCAGCGGTGAGGTCGCCGCCATGCTGGAGCGTGCCGCGGCCTTCCACGACGAAGAGGCCGCGCGCCTGACCGACCTGCTGTCCCGCCTCGTCAATCCGGCGCTGATGCTGATCATGGGGGTGCTGATCGGCGGGATCATCGTGCTGATGTATCTGCCGATCTTCCAGTTGGTGGAGCAGGTGCAATGACGACGACGCTCAACGATTGGCTGCCAGCCGAACAGGGCCCCTGGCATCTCGACTTCGAGCAATGGCCGCAAGCCCAGGCCCAGCGCTGGCGTGCCGTGCTGGCCGTCGGCGCCAGCGACAAGCGCGTGCTGCTCGCCGAGCGCGACGAGGACGCCATGCTGCTGCAGAGTGTCGAGTCGCGGCTGAACGCGCCGGTGGGCTGGCAGCGCTGCACGCCCGAGGCGGTGACCCATTTCCTGGGTGCCGGCGAGGCCGATTTCCGCGCCCTGTCTGACGTCGAGGATGCACTGACCGCCGTCGAGGACCACACCGAGGAGCTGTCGGCACTGGCCCTGAGCGAACAGGCCAGCCCCGTTGTGCGCCTGCTCAACGCCACCATCTACGACGCGCTGCAGGACACGGCGTCGGACATCCACATCGAATGCACCGCCCGCGGTGCCGCCATCCGCTTCCGCGTCGACGGCGTCATGGCCCTGGTGCGCCAGGTCGAAGGCCCGCAGGTGGCCGAGCAATTGGTGTCGCGCCTCAAGGTCATGGCCGAACTCGACATCGGCGAGCGCCGCCTGCCTCAGGACGGCCGCTTCAAGCTGCGCGTGCAGGGCCGTGAGATCGACTTCCGCCTCTCGGTCATGCCCAGCGTCTTCGGCGAAGACGCCGTCATCCGCATCCTGGACCGCGCGGCCATCGTCCGTGCCGGCTCGCTGACCCTGGATGCCCTGGGCTTCGACGACGACGAACGCGCCGCCATCCGCCACCAGGCCCGCCAGCCCCACGGCATGCTGCTGGTGACCGGCCCGACCGGCTCGGGCAAGACGACGACGCTGTACGCGACCCTGGCCGAGATCCACACCGGCGCCGACAAGATCATCACCATCGAAGACCCTGTCGAGTACCAGCTCAGCGGCGTCGTGCAGATCCCCGTCAACGAGAAGAAGGGCCTGACCTTCTCGCGCGGCCTGCGCTCCATCCTGCGCCACGACCCCGACCGCGTCATGGTGGGCGAGATCCGCGACGCCGAGACGGCCCAGATCGCCGTGCAGGCCGCGCTGACCGGCCACCTGGTCTTCAGCACCGTGCATGCGAACAACGCGTTTGACGTCATCGGCCGCTTCATGCACATGGGCCTGGACCTCTACAACGTCGTCTCGGCCCTGAACGCCGTGCTGGCCCAGCGCCTGGTGCGGCTGACGTGCAAGCACTGCGCCCGACCCTTCACGCCCGACGCCGCCACGCTGGCCCGCCACGGCGTCATCAACGGCGCCTTCATGAAGGGTGAGGGCTGCGGCCATTGCCGCGGCACCGGCTACAAGGGCCGCCGCGCGGTGGCCGAGCTGCTCAAGCTCGACGACGGCCTGCGCGACCTGATCGCGGCGCGCGCCCCCATGTCCGAGATCAAGGCCGCGGCCAAGGCGCGTGGCATGAAGTCGCTGCGCGAGATGGCCCTGGCCGCCGTCTGCCGCGGCGACACCACCTTCGAGGAGCTGGAACGTGTCACCCTCGATGAGTGAAGGCCTGCGCCAGCAGATCAGCGCACGGCTGGCCAAGCCGCGGCGCGTCTTCGTCACGCCCGGCGGCGGTGAGTTCGAGGCCTGGTGCCGCGACCTGCCGGGCACGGCCGTCGAGCTGGTCGTCAGCGCCCGTGCCCTGCACGAGCTGGTGGTCGAGCCCGGCCTGCCCCTGGCCGACCTCGACGCCGTGCAGGCCTACGCCCAGCAGCAGTTCGCCCACTATTTCGGTGCGGCCGCGCAGCGCTTTGCCATCGCCCCCTGGCGCCTCGGTGAAGCGGCCGGCGCCTCGGCCCTGCACGGCCTCGACCTGGCCGCGCTGCGCACCCAGGCCGAGGCCGCCCGCGTGCGCCTCGCGGCCGTGCGCCCGGCCTGGAGCGCGTGGCTGGCGTCCCTGCCTGCCGCCACGCGTGCGGGCACAGGCCGCGTGGTCTGGCACGAGGGCGAGATTGCCGTCGTCATCCAGCTCGACCGCGGCCGCGTCACCGGCGTGCAGTCGCGTCGCGTGCAGCAGCTCGCCGAGCTCGGTGGAGATGCGCCGCTGGCCGTCGGCACGCCCGCCGATGAACTCATCCCCCAGCCCGGCCCCGCGACGCCCGAGCCAGACTTCCTGCCGCGCAGCGGCCGCTCGCCGCTGGCCTGGCCGCTGGCTGCGACCGGCGCCCTGGTGCTGGCAACGGCGGCGTGGAGCGCCATCGACAGCCATCGTGCCCTCGACGTCGCCCAGGCCGCGCGCGATCGAGTGGCCACGCTGCGCCCGGCGCCCACCCCCAAGCCCGCCGTCCGCAGCGCCCGCACCGAGCCCGCCGAGAACCGTGCGGCCATCGAGGCCCGCGCCTTGCTGGCCATGCCCTGGGAGCCGCTGCTGGCGCGCGTCGAGACCGCCGGCGCCGAGGCCAAGACCATTGCCTGGCTGGGCCTGGAGGCCAGCGCCAGCCGTGGCGAGCTGCGCCTGGAAGGCCTGACGCCCGACAAGCTGCTGGCCCTGCAACTGGCCGAGCAGCTCGGCACGACGCCGGGCTGGCGCCAGGTCGTGCTGTCGCGCTTCTCGGCTGCCGAGGCCGGCCTCGTCGGCCAGCGCTTCGAGATCAATGCCCGCGTGGCGACCGGAGGTGGCTCGTGAACCGGCGCGCCCTGATCAAGGCCCTGGGCTGGCCGGGCCTGGTCGGCCTCGCCGCACTGGCGCTGGCCGTCGCCGCCGTCGTGCTCGGCCAGCGCTGGGATGCCCAGGCCACCCGACTGCAGGCCGAGGCCCGCGAGCTGCGCGCCAAGGCCCGGCCGGCCGCCGTGGCCGCCTCGGCGCCCATCAGCGTGCAGCAATGGCAGGCCGAGCTGCCGACGTCGGGCAACCGCCAGCAGCGCCTGGCCGATCTGCTGGAAATGAGCATCCGCCTCGACCTCGTCGGTGCGCGCACCGAGCACCGGCTGTCCACCAGCGAGGGCCTGGAGAGGCTGCGCGTGACCATGCCCGTGACCGGCAGCTACGCCCAGCTGCGCCGCTTCATCGGCGCCGCCCTCGAGCACGATCCGGCACTCAGCCTGGATGCGATCAAGCTGCGCCGCGTCAGCCCCATGAGCACCGACGTCGACGCCGAGCTGCAGTGGTCCCTGCATGGGAGGGCCGCGCCATGACGCCGCGTCAACTCGCGCTGGGAGGCGCGCTGGCGGCGACGCTGGCCGCGACGGCCTGGGTCGCGACCCGGCCCGAGGACGATGCGGCCGCCGCCGTGGCCGCACCGGCGCGCCGCGCCGCATCTGTGGCAGCAGCAGCCTCCGCCGCCAGCGCGCCGGCACCGGCCGTACCTTCGCGCGTGGCCTGGGCCGATGCGCCCGCGTCCCAACTGGCCGCCTGGCAGCCGCCTCCACCACCGCCTCCACCGCCGGCACCGCCGCCGGTGGCTGCCCCGCCACCGCCGCCGCCCGTGGCCCCGCCGGCGCCTTATCAGATGATCGGCCGCGTCATCGAAGGCGAGGGCGCCAAGGCCGTCGAGGTCGCCTTGCTGACCGGGCCCAACAAGGCCTTGAGCGCCAAGCGCGGCGACGTCATCGACGGTCAGTGGCGCGTCGAGCAAGTCTCCGACAGCGGCGTGCGCCTGACCTGGCTGCCCGGCCAGCTCCCCCAGAACATCGTCTTCAGGCCAGTCCCATGAAGCAGCCCTTATTCCTCCTCCTCGGCGTCGCCCTGCTTCTGGCAGGCTGCGCCAATCCGGCCCTGCGCCAGGCCGAAGACCTTGGCCGCAGCAACCAGTGGCCGGCGGCCCTGCGCGTGCTGGACGACGCCCTCGTCAAGGACCCGACCGATCCGCAACTGCGCGCGGCCCAGGTGCGTGCCCGCGAGCAGGCCTCGGCCCGCCTCATCCTGCAGATCGAGGCCCTGCGTGGTGCCGGCCGCTGGGATGAGGCCTCGGCCCTGCTGAGCCAGCTGGCCCTGGCCGACAGCAGGCATCCGCGCCTGGCCGCGTTGACGACGGAAGTGGAGCGCAGCCGCCGTCAGGACGCCCAGCTGGCCAGCGGCCGCGCGGCGCTGAAGGACGGCAAGCTGGAGCGGGCTGAAGCCGTCGCCCGCGAGATTCTGGCCGAGTCGCCCCAGCATCCGGGCGCCCGCCTGCTGGCCAGCCAGGTCGCCCAGGCGCGACCGCTGGAGGCGGCAGTCGGCGAACTGGGCCCGGCCTTCCAGAAGCCGGTCACGCTGGAGTTCCGCGAGGCGCCGCTGCGCCAGGTCTTCGAAGCCCTGTCGCGCAGCAGCGGCGTCAACTTCGTCTTCGACAAGGATGTGCGCGCCGATGCCCGCGTCACCGTCTTCCTGCGCAATGTGACGATGGACGAGGCCATGCGCGTCATCCTCGGCACCCAGCAGCTGGACCGCAAGCTGCTCAACGAGACCTCGGTGCTGATCTTCCCCAACACCGCCGCCAAGCAGCGCGAGCACCAGGAGCTGATCACCCGCACGCTCTACCTGACGAATGCCGACGTCAAGCAGGTGCAGGCGATGGTGCGCACCATCGCCAAGGTGCGCGACATTCACATCGACGAGCGACTGAACCTGCTCATCGTGCGCGACACGCCCGAGGTGCTGCGTCTGGTCGAGAAGCTCATCGCCTCCGTCGACCTGCCCGAGCCCGAGGTCATGCTGGAGGTCGAGGTCATGGAACTGGCCACCGACCGCGTCGACGAGCTGGGGCTGAAGTGGCCCGAGCAGGCCTCGCTGGGCATCAGCGACGCGGCCGGCAATATCCCGCCGGCGGTGTTCGTGGGTGGCAAGAACCCGATCAACTTCCGCGCCAGCATCGCCAATCCCGTCGTCGTCGCGACGCTGCGCGGCACGGCCGGCAACTCCAACATCCTGGCCAATCCCAAGATCCGTGTGCGCAACCGCGACAAGGCCAAGGTCCACATCGGCCAGAAGCTGCCGGTGTTCACGACGACGACCAACTTCACCGGCTCGACCTCGGTGGCGGCCTCGGTCAGCTATCTGGACATCGGCCTGAAGCTGGATGTCGAGCCCACCATCCAGCTCGACAACGACGTCGTCATCAAGGTCGGCCTGGAGGTCAGCAATCTGATCCGCCAGGTCACCGGCCCAGGCGGCACGACGGCCTACGAGATCGGCACGCGCAACACCTCCACCGTGCTGCGCCTGGCCGACGGCGAGACGCAAGTGCTGGCCGGCCTCATCAACGACGAGGACCGCAAGGCCGCCACCGGCATCCCGGGCTTGTCCAGCATCCCGGTGCTGGGCCGACTGTTCGGCACGACGACGGACACGCGCAACAAGACCGAGGTGGTGCTGCTGATCACGCCGCGCGTGGTGCGCAACCTGGCCGTTCCCGATGCCTCGCTGACCCGCCTGGCCAGCGGCACCGACGCCAGCCCCGGCGCCTTCAGCAGCCTGCTGCGCCGCGAGGCCAAGGTCGGCGTGGCGCCGAGCAGCGGTGGCGCGGCTGCGGCGCCCGGGCCGCAGGCCCAGCCCGTGGCAGCGACCGCGGAGGCGCTGCTGAAGCTGGACGTCACGCCGCAGATCCCGGCCGGCGGAACCGTCTCCGTCGCGCTGAAGAACGAAAGCGGGCTGCAGATCAAGGGCGAACTGGAGTACGACGCCAGCCGCCTGACGCCGGCCCAACCGCTGCAAGGCGCGGCGCCGGGGCGCTATCCCGTCGAGCTGGCGCCGCGTGGGGACCGCGTCGTCGCCTTCCGCGCCCTGCCGCCAGCGGCAGGGCAGGTGCTCAATATCGGCGTCAGCGCGCTGTCGGCCAGCGGGCTGAATGGCGAGTCGGCGCCTGTGCGCCTCGAAGGCTCGGGCCTGCTCACCGTGGAAGCAGTGAAGTAGGCAGTGCTGATGCGAGCTCGCGGCTTCACGCTCATCGAGATGCTGGTCGTGCTGGCCATGCTGGGCGTGCTCGCGTCCGCGGCGCGGCCCCTGCTCGAGCTGTCGGTGCAGCGCAGCCGCGAGCATGAGCTGCGCCAGGCCCTGCGCACGCTGCGCGAAGCCCTCGATGCCTACAAGCGCGCCGCCGAGACCGGCAGCATCATGCTGAGCCCCGAGGACAGCGGCTATCCGCAAAAGCTGCAGCTGCTCGTCGATGGCGTCGCCGACGCCAAGTCGCCCAATGGCCGCAAGATCTATTTCCTGCGCCGCCTGCCGCGCGACCCCTTTGCGCCGGCCGAGCAGAGTGCCGCCGAGACCTGGGGGCTGCGCGCCTACGACAGCGCGCCCGACGATCCGCGTGCCGGCAAGGATGTCTTCGACGTCTACTCGCGTTCGGAGCGCAAGGCGCTGGACGGATCCAAGCTGAAAGACTGGTGATGAAACAGTCCCGCGGCTTCACCTTGATCGAGCTCATCGTCGTCATGGCCATCGTGGCCCTGCTCGCGTCCATCGCCGCGCCACGCTATTTCGCGTCCCTGCACAAGAGCAAGGAGACGGCCCTGCTGCAGTCGCTGACGACGATGCGCGACGCCATCGACCAGTACGCCGCTGACAAAGGCCGTTATCCCGACTCCCTGCAGGAGCTGGCCGCGGCGCGCTATATCCGCGATGTGCCCGAGGACCCGCTGACCGCCAGCCGCGAGACCTGGGTCGAGCTGCCGCCGCCCACCGAGATGCAGGCCAGCGGCAAGGTCTGGGATGTGCGCAGCGGTGCCGCCGGCCGCAGCGCCGACGGGCGGCTCTACGCCGATTGGTGAGGGCGGCATGAGGCGCCTGGAGCGCGGCTACAGCTATCTGGCCGTCCTCTTCCTCGTCGCGCTGACGGCGGCCGGCCTCGCGGCCCTGGGCCAGGCCTGGAGCACGGCGGCCCAGCGCGAGCGCGAGCGCGAGCTGCTGTTCCGTGGCGGCGAGATCGCGCGCGCGATCTCGGCCTATGCCAAGGCCACGCCCAACCCGCCCGAGCAATACCCCAGGAGCCTGGAAGACCTCGTCGAGGACCAGCGCAGCCCGCGGCCGCGCCGCCATCTGCGCCGCGCCTACGAGGATCCCTTCACCGGCAAGGTGGACTGGGAGCTGGTGCCCGAGCCGGGCCAGCCCGGCGCCTTCAGCGCGGTGCGCAGCCGCTCCAAGCATGCCCTGCTGCGCGAGTACGGGCCGGACGGCCAGCCGGTCAAGCAGGCTCACGATCTGCTGTTCTCGTCGCGCTACGCCGCGGGTATCCCCCAGCTTCCCGTGGATCCTGCTTCTGCTGCGTCGGCAGCCAGCGGCGCGTCAAGGTGAACTTGCTAGGGAATTTCGTACTGACCCGTCAAGTCAGCGGCCTTGGTGAATACCCCCTCCCCCCTTGCTTGGATGCCGGGGAACTTGGGATGGCCGTGGATTTTTGCTCACTCAGAATCGGCCGCCTAGCTGGGCTGGGTAGTCCATCTATGCGCAGGCATTCCGGCCGTCAGACCCTGGCGGTTCGGAATGGTGGCGGTGCTTATGCGCTGCAGCCTGTGCGGCATTGATCAACTTTGCAAAGAAAGTGGGTAGTTGAATGAAGAAGGTTTTGACCATGGCAGCGCTGGCTATTTCTGCGCTGACCCTGTCGGCGGGTGTCCAGGCCGGCGTGCTGCGCACAACCGTCGACTTCAATACGGTGGACCCGTCGCCTTTCGCGCCCTTCGCACCGCTGCTGCTGAACGGCGACGAGTTCTATCAGAACGGCCTGGCCGGCCGCACGATGTTCTTCGACCCGTTCTCCAACTCCGCCACTGCCCAGATCGGTGATTTCGTCGGCGCCCTGATGGACGGCAGCGATCCCTCTGCCTGCATGAGCGTGACCTGCCCGACCAACAATGCATCGCAGTACCTGGCGATGCTGAACGATGGCGCCGTCGTCTTCGGCTCGACGGATGGCTTCCGCTTCTCCGTGAAGAGCTTCAGCGCCAGCTGGATCGGCAATGGTGATCCGCTGCAGTCCACTCCCGGCTTCGTGCGCCTGCAGGGCATGCGCAACGGCGTCTCGACGACCGCCACCTTCGCGCTGACCGGCCTGAATGCGGCCAACGAACTGGGTTTCGCCAATTTCAGCACCGGTGCCTTCGGCAACCTCGAGTTCGACTACGTCTATGCCTATGGCTTTGCCTGCCCGGCTCCCGGCGGCGGCACGAGCTGCACGTCCTTCAACACGGACCGTGCCCAGTTCGGCATCGACAACATCACCATCGAGCACGTGCCCGAGCCCGCCAGCCTCGCTCTGCTGAGCGTCGCCGGCCTTGCCGCCTTCCGTGCCAGCCGCCGCCGCGCTGTCTGACCCGCCGCTTTCGTCGAAAGGACTGTTTGATGAAGATGAAACTCAAGCCCGCCGCACTGGCGACGCTGGTTCTGCTCTCTGGTTTGGCCACAAGCTCCTTTGCGCAGGACCGCAAGACCTACATCGTCCAACTCAAGGACGAACCCGCTGCCTCCTACCAGGGCACGGTGTCCGGCTACGCGGCGACCCAGCCCGCGGCCGGTGAACCCTTCCGCTTCGGCAGCGCTGCCGTGCAGGCCTATGTGGGCTACCTCAGCCAGCAGCAGAGCAATGTGATCTCGCTGGTCGGCAACGCTCCCATCCTGGCCACCTACAAGACCGTCTTCAACGGCTTCGCGGCCCGCCTGACGGATGACGAGGCGCGTACGCTGGCCGCCAACTCCCAGGTCGTCGGCCTGTGGCAGGACGAAGCCCGCCAGCTCGACACCATCTCGACCAGCAAGTTCCTCGGCCTGACGGCCCCGGGCGGCCTGTGGTCGCAAATGGCCGGCGGCTCGGCCGTCAAGGGCGAGAACCTGGTCGTCGGCATCGTCGACGGTGGCATCTGGCCCGAGAATCCCGCCTTCTTCGACCGCGTCGACGCCAATGGCGTGCCGAGCAACAACCCGGCCGATGCCCAGGTCTACGCCCCCGCGCCCGCCACCTTCACCGGCACCTGCGTGCCCGGCCCCGGCATCGATCCCGCCAAGCATTGCAACAACAAGCTGGTCGGCATCCGCCACTTCAACGCCGGCTTCAATGCTTCCGGCCAGGTGCTGCACTGGACCGACTTCCCCAGCTCCGGCCGTGATTCGGTCTCGGGCGCAACCGGCCACGGCGGCCACGGCGACCACACCGCGTCGACCGCAGCCGGCAACTCCGGCCCGTCCGCCATCGTCAACGGCATTGCGCTGGGCCAGGCTTCCGGCATGGCGCCGCGCGCCCGCGTCGCGGCCTACAAGGTCTGCTGGACCTATGTGAACGCCGCTGCCACCGACGGCACCGGCAGCCAGAACAGCTGCTACACCACCGACTCCGTCGCCGCCATCGACCAGGCCGTGGCCGACGGTGTCAACGTCATCAACTACTCGATCAGCGGCTCGCAGACCTCGGTCAACGACCCCGTCGAGCAGGCCTTCTACCGCGCCGCCCGCGCCGGTGTCTTTGTTGCCGCCTCGGCTGGCAACAGCGGCCCGGGCACGGCCGTGGCCCACATCAGCCCCTGGCTGACGACGGTGGCTGCTTCCACGCATGACCGCGCCTTCTCCGGCGACGTGACGCTGGGCAACGCCGCCAAGTACACCGGCGCCTCGCTGAACAACCTGGCGACCCTGATCGGCAAGCCCATCGTCCGCGCCGAAGATGCCGGCATCGCCGGCGCCAGCGCCAACCTGAACCTGTGCTTCAGCAATCCGCTCGAGCTGGACCCTGCCAAGGTGGCCGGCAAGATCGTCGTCTGCACCCGCGGTACCAACGCCCGCGTCGACAAGAGCCTGGCCGTGCTGAATGCCGGCGGCGTCGGCATGGTCATGATGGACAACGGTGCCGGCCTGGTGGCCGAGGCCCACTCCGTGCCTACCGTGCACGTGACGAGCGCCGATGGCGCCGCGATCAAGACCTACGCCCAGACGGCCGGCGCCACCGCCGACATCAGCCAGTTCTACATCGGCACCACCGCGGCGCCGATCATGGCGAACTTCTCGTCGCGCGGCCCCAACCAGGGTGACAGCAATGTGCTCAAGCCCGACCTGACCGCGCCGGGCGTGGACATCATTGCCCAGGTGACGCCTGACCTGACCCAGGCCCAGCGTGACGCCGTGGCTGCTGGCACCCTGGTGCCGGGCCCGGCCTGGGCGTCCTATCAGGGCACGTCCATGTCCAGCCCCCACGTGGCTGGCCTGGCCCTGCTGCTCAAGCAGGCCCACCCGACCTGGGGCCCTGGCGCCATCAAGTCGGCGCTGATGACGACGGCCTACACGACGCTGAACGACAACCTGACCGGTCTGTCCAACGGCCTGCTGCCCTGGTCCCAGGGTGCCGGCCATGTGCAGCCCAACAAGGCCACCGATCCGGGTCTGGTCTACAACAGCGGCAGCAACGACTGGATCAAGTACCAGTGCAAGGTGAACAAGCCTGCCGTCCAGCCGCAGAGCGACTGCACGACCATCGGCACGCTGAGCGAGACCTCCGATCTGAACCTGCCGTCCATGACTGCAGGTACCGTCATCGGCAGCGTCACCTTCCCGCGTACCGTCACCAACGTCGGCTCCTCCAGCGCCACCTACACCGCCACCGCCAGCGTGCCGGGCTTCACGACCGTCGTGACGCCTTCCTCGCTGACCCTGGCTCCGGGTGCCTCCGCTTCCTTCACGGTCAAGCTGACCGCGACGACGGCGGTCGAAGGTGCCTGGAACTACGGCCAGCTGGTCTGGAGCGACGGCGCCGGCGGCCACAGCGTGCGCTCGCCCATCCAGGCCAAGGTGGGCAAGCCCATCACGGCTCCGGCCGACGTCACGGGCACCACGCTCTCGGGCACCCGCCTGATGACGGTCCGTACCGGCTTCAACGGCCGCATGGGCGTGAAGCAGGGCGGCCTGAAGGAAGTGACCATGAGCGCGCCGGTCACGCTGGCGCCCAAGGCCACCAGCAGCGCGACGCTGAAGGCCCTCTGCCAGGCCGGTGCCGACACCGCCAACGTCAAGGTCTACAGCTTCAACGTGCCTGCCGGTGCCATGGTGGCCCGCTTCGGTCTGCGTGATGCCGACGTCGGCGCTGCCGGCGACGACAACGACATGCTGCTGCTCTACCCCAACGGCACCACCTCGGTGTACTCGGGCAACGACGGCTCCAACGAAACGGTGCAGGTGCTGAACCCGACCGCGGGTACCTACAAGGTCTGCGTGGTCGCCTATGGCGGCGGCGCTGCCATGACGCACTCGCTGTCGAGCTGGATCGTCAGCCCGAACGAAGGTGCCGGCCTGAAGGTCGTCGTGCCCTCGCAGGTCTATGCCGGCAGCACCGCCTCGGTCGGCCTGACCTGGTCCGGCCTGGCCACTGGCAAGCGCTACCTCGGCGCCTTCCAGCTGCTGGACCTGGCCGGCGTGGCCCAGACCACGACGACGGTGCGCGTCTCGACCGATGGCAGCGTGCCGGTGCTCAACGAGCCCAGCACGGTGCCGGCCAAGCTGGTCGAAACCGCCGTGGAGCAGTAAGCCCACCCTCGGCCGCTTCGGCGGCCGGCTGGCAACCAACCGCAGGCCTCAGGGTCTGCGGTTTTTTTTCGTCAGCGCGCGCTCTGGGGCGTGGCGAGCTCGCAGCGCTGGGCCACGCAGACGGCGCCCGGGTCGACGGCCATGGCGCAGTTCGAGCGCATGCCGCTGGCTTCGACCTCGCGCCGCTGCACCGCGGCCTGCTGTGCAGCCAGCGCGGTGAGCTTCTGGGCATCGGTCGCCTGTGTGGACCAGGCCCAGTACGCGACCGGCCCGCCGCAGGCCTTGGCTCCGACGGCGATCGTGCGGCACTGCGAGTCGCTGCTGCAGCTGGGCGTGCCAATGAGGGCGCGCAGTTCGCGCCCCAGCCGGGCCGATTCGGGCTCGCTGGCGGCCGGCGCCGCTGGCGGGGCCAGCGCGGCGGTTGGCGCCGGCGGCGTCTGGGCACAGCTGGTGAGGGCGGCCCAGGCGAGGAGGGGGGCGATCAGGCGATGGGGTTTCATATCCCCATGGTGGGCCGGGTCCGGGCGCTTGGCAACAACTAGGATGCGGCCATGCGCGCCTTGTTGCCTCTGTTGCTCGGCTTGGCCGGCCTCGCTCCCGCCGCGGCCCAGGAGGGCTGCCCGCCGTCCGGGGACGCGGTGCTCGCGCGGTTGAATGCGCTGCGTGCCCAACCCCAGGCCTGCGGCGAGCGCGTCTGGCCGGCCGTGGCGGGCTTGCGCCCCAGTCCCGTGCTGACCGAGTCAGCGCGCCGCTACGCGAGGGAGCTGGCCGCGCGCGACCGCATCGACCATGTCGGCGCCGGCGGCACGTCGTTGCGCACGCGGCTGCGCGAGGCCGGCTATCTGATGCGCTCGGCCGGCGAGAACCTGGCCGGCGGGCCCGAGACCCTGGACGAGGCCATGGCCCAGTGGCTGGCCAGCCCGGCGCATTGCGAGAACCTGATGGCCCCCGACTTCCAGGAGTTCGGCCTGGCCTGCGTGCCCGGCCCGGGAAAACTGCAGCGCTACTGGGTGCTGCATCTCGCAACCCCAGCGAAGGCGGCGCAGCCGCCGGCTAGATCCAGCCCAGATCAATCGCCCTGAGGACGGCCTGCGTGCGGTCGCGCACGCCCATCTTGGAGAAGATGGCCGAGCAGTGGTTCTTGATGACGCCTTCGCTGTTGCCCAGCAGGCCGGCGATCTCGGTGTTGCTGCGGCCGCTGGCGACCAGGCGCAGCACCTGCAGCTCCTTGGGGCTGAGCGGATCGGGATGGTCGGCCGCCGTGAAGGCGCGCTCGCCGCCCTTGGCTTCCATGCGCGTCGTCAGCGATGGCCGCAGGGCCGTGCCGCCGCCGTGCACATCGCGCAGGGCCTGGGCCAGGGTTTCGGGGCTGATGGCCTTGAGCAGGAAGCCGCGGGCGCCGGCGCGCACGGCCTCGTCGAAAGCGGCGGTGTCGTCGAAGGTCGTCAGCAGGATGACCGGCAGGCGCAGGGCCCTGGCGGCCAGGGCGCGGATCAGGCCGATGCCATCCAGGCGCGGCATGCGCATGTCGGACAGGATGACGTCGGGCATGTCGTCGGCCGCGGCGGCCGACAACCATTCGAGCGCCTCGGCGCCGTCGCTGGCCTCGCCGACGACCTGCAGCTCGTCGTGCAGCGCGAGCAGGCCCTTGAGGCCTTCACGCACCAGTTGCTGGTCCTCGACCAACAGGATCTTGATCACACCCATCGTGGACATCTCAACTCGATTCGAAACCCAGGGCTTGTGCGGGTCACGCACATCTGCCCACCCAGCTCGGTCATGCGCTCGGCCATGCCCGAGAGGCCGTTACCAAACTTCTCGGCCCGGCCCGCGGGCCAGTTCGGCGCGCCGCGCCCATCATCGTCGATGCTGACCGCGATCTCATCGCCTTCGCCGCGCAATTCGACTTGAACGCGACGCGCGCTGGCATGACGAACGCTATTGGTCACGCCTTCCTGCACGCAGCGCAGCAGGGCGTGGGCGGCGCGGGGGCCGAGGTCGCGGGCGGCATCGTCCAGGGCCAGCTCGATGCGGGTGCTGGCAATGCCCTCGGCCAGGGCCTGCAGGGCGGCGGACAGGTCGATGCGCTGGGAACTGCGCTGCTGCGACACGGCCTCGCGCACGTCGGCCAGCAATTGGGCCGCGACGCCTTCGGCCCGGCCCAGGGCCTGGCCGGCGCCGGGAGTGTCCGCGCGCGCGAGCAGGGCGCCGCCCAGTTGCAGCTGCAGGTTCAGGGCGGTCAGGTGGTGGCCCATCAGGTCGTGCAGCTCGCGGGCGATCTGCATGCGCTCGCTGTAGCGCATCTGCTCGACCAGCAGATGCTCGCCGGCCATCTGCTCGGCCAGCACGGCCTGCAGCCAGCGGCGCTTCTCGGCTTCGGCGGCGGCCATGCGGCCCAGGCCGAAGGCCAGGCCGTGCAGGGCCAGCATGGACGACAGCAGGCCGAACTGGTCCAGCCAGGCCGTCGCCTGGGGCGCCGCATAGATGCCGGTGTTCAGCAGCACCTGGGCAAAGCCGAAGCCCAGGGCCAGGCGCGCCGGCAGCAGCACGGCGGCCAGGGCCGTGACCAGGAAGGGCAGGCCGGGTGTCACGCCGAAGGCCAGCAGGTCGACGAGCAGCAGCCAGGCCAGGCGCCGGTTCACGGTGACGACGCCACCGCCCTGGCTAGCCAGGCGCCACATCAGCGCGACGAAGGCCAGCAGCAGGCCCACGCACAGCAGCAGCAGGCCGCGGTCGTTGGCGCCGCCGCCAGCGGCGCGCCAGACCCAGGCCACCAGACCGTCATAGGGTTCGGTGCGCGCGCCGAACAGGGCCGCGCCGGCACTGACCAGCTCCATCGCGCAGACGACCAGGGCGGCCAGGCGCAGCACCACGCCGGGCTCGGCCAGGCGCGCCAGCAGGCGGTCGAATTTCGTCATTCCGCCAAAGCGGCCGAGATGACGCCGCCGCCCAGGCACACGTCGCCGTCATAGACCACGGCGCTCTGGCCCGGCGTCACCGCCCATTGCGGGTCGGGGAAGCGCAGCGTCAGCTGGCCGCTGGCATCGAAGCCCACGCTGCAGGGTGCGTCCGCCTGGCGGTAGCGCGTCTTGGCCGCGGCCTGCTCGGTCGCGGGCGCGCGGCCGGCAATCCAGCTCAGGTCATCGGCCACCAGGGCCGGGCTTTGCAGCAGCGGGTGGTCGTGGCCCTGCACGACGATCAAGGTGTTGTTCGGGATGTCCTTGGCGGCCACGAACCAGGGTTCGTGCTCGCCACCGCCGCGCGGGCTGCCTTTCTCCTTCACGCCGCCGATGCCCAGGCCTTGGCGCTGGCCCAACGTGTAGAAGGAGAGGCCCACGTGTTCGCCCAGCTTGCGGCCGCGCTCGTCCTTGATGGGGCCGGGCTGGTGGGACAGGTATTTGTTGAGGAACTCGCGGAAGGGCCGCTCGCCGATGAAGCAGATGCCGGTGGAGTCCTTCTTCTTCGCATTCGGCAGGCCGATCTCGGCGGCGATGCGCCGCACCTCGGTCTTGGGCAGGTGGCCGACCGGGAACATGGCCTTGCTGATCTGGGCCTGCGACAGGCGGTGCAGGAAATAACTCTGGTCCTTCAGCGGGTCCAGACCCTTGAGGAGCTGGAACTCACCGTCGACTTCACGGACTCGCGCGTAATGACCGGTGGCGATCTTCTCGGCGCCCAGGCGCATGGCATGGTCGAGGAAGGCCTTGAACTTGATCTCGGCATTGCACAGCACGTCGGGGTTGGGCGTGCGGCCGGCCTGGTATTCGCGCAGAAAGCTCTCGAAGACGCGGTCCTTGTACTCGGCCGCGAAGTTGACGTGCTCGATCTCGATGCCCAGCACATCGGCCACCGAGGCAGCGTCCAGGAAGTCCTGGCGCGTCGAGCAGTACTCGTCGTCGTCATCGTCTTCCCAGTTCTTCATGAAGATGCCGATGACCTCGTGGCCCTGCTCCTTCAAGAGGTGGGCGGTCACGGCCGAGTCCACGCCGCCGGACAGGCCGACGACGACTCGATGCTTTTTCTCTGCGGAATTCATGGGCCCGATTGTCCCAAAGCCCTCTTCAGCCCTGCTTGAACAGGCTTTCCGCCCGCTGGTAAAGCACCCAGCTGGTGGCGATGAATTTGTCGCCGCCCCGGGGCCGGTTGCCGCGGTGGGTGTGGGTGAAGCCGCCCGGCGCAATCAACAGGCTGCCGGTGCGCGGGACGATCTTGCGGCCCTGGTAGAGGAATTCGGTCTCGCCCTCGGCGAAGTCGTCGTTCAGGTAAATGGTCCACAGCACCGCCCGGTGCAGGGCCTCGCCCTGGTCCAGCCGGGGGTATTGCTCGCAATGCCAATAGGGGTAGCCGCCCTGGTCGGCCGTGTAGCGCTGCAGATTGATGGCGCCGGGGCGGAAGACCTTGGCGATCAGGCCCATCAGCATCTCGTCGTTCAGCGCGCCAACACCCTCGGCATCCAGCAGGGCCAGCGTGCCGTCGGGCCTTTGCATCTGCAGCTTCAGCGGCGCCAGGGCCAGATGGGCGTAGCGGCGCAGATAGTGGCGGAAACCGGTGATGACGGCGTTGTTCAGCTGCTCGCAGGCGTCGGCCCATTCGGGATGGCGGCTGATGGCGATGTCCCAGCTGTCCTTCATGGTCACGTCGACGCCGCTGCCGGTCTCACCGCGCTGCAGGCGGGGGCTGGCCTGGAAGCGCTCGATCAGAACCCGGCAGGCCGCGGGGCTCAGGGCCTGGTCGTAGACCTCGATGAAGTCAGGCGTCGTCATGCCGGCATTGTCAGCCGCCGCCCTGGCGCTTCAGCAGGGCCTGCAGCGTCGATTGGCGCAGCGCCTCGAGCTCGCCGCTGGCCTGCAGGCGCAGCAGGGCGGCGTTGAGCTTCTGGGCCAGGGCCGCATGCCGGGCGGCCAGCACATGGTGGATGGTGTGTTCGTCCAGCACGAGGTCCAGGCGTTGCAGGCCCGGGACGCCAGCGGGCTTCTGGGCCGGGCTGCCAGCGAGTTCGCTGAGGATGGCCACGTCGGCCGCGTCCGTGGCCAGCAGCCGCCACAGTTCGCGCAGGCTGCCGGCCTCGATGCGATGCACGCCCGCGGGCATCAGCTGCTCCACGCGCACGATGCCACGCAGATGGGCGACGCGCCAGCGCGACAGGTCGGACCAGCCGGCCAGCCTCAGCGTCGGGTCGCGCGTATAGGCACGCAGCTGGACCTGGGCCAGCGGTGTGGCCACGGCGACGACCTGGGGGTAGGCCTCCAGATAGTCGCGCGCCCGGTGCGTGTTGGCGTCCATCTCGCCGCTGGCCAGCGCCAGACCGGCGCGGCGCGCCGGCAGGTCGACGAACTGCATGGGCTGGCCGGTGTCGGCATACAGACGCGTCAGCACGGCCTCGCTGATGCCGATCAGGGGATTGGTGGCCCGGTCCCAGCTGGCGATCTGCAGGGGCTGGGCCTGGGCCTGGGCCGCCGCACCCAGGGTCCAACCCAGAGGCCAGGCCAGGCAGGCGGCCAGGCGCTGGCGGTGGAAGCGGGAGGGCGTGCGGGGCATCGCGAGGATTCTGACGCCAGGCTTCAGCCCAGCCGGCGTGGACAGCCCAGGGAGGCGTCGGAATTCACGCTGTCCAGCGGCAAGCGGCGGCCCGCGGCATGGTCTTCGATGCAGCGCAGCACCAGCGGGCTGCGGTGGCGGTCGGGGCAGGCGCGGATCTCGGCCAGGCTCAGCCACAGCGTGCGGCGTATGCCCTGGTCCAGGCTGCGGCCGGCGATTTCCTCACCGACTGCACCACTGAAGGCCAGCCGGACATAGGTCACATCCTCTAATCGCGCCGGCCGGACGAAGCGGGCCAGGTAGACGCCCAGGAAGGCCTCGGGCTGGAAGGCCCGCGCCGTTTCTTCCAGCGCTTCGCGCACGACGGCCTCGATCGGGCTTTCTCCCTGTTCCAGATGTCCCGCGGGGTTGTTCAACCTCAATCCCTCGGGTGTCTCCTCTTCGACCAGCAGGTAGTGGTCTTCCCTTGCAATCACGGCGGCGACAGTCACGCTGGGGCGAAACCGGTCTGTGGCAGTCATGAAACCTCCCATCGAAATCCCGCACCGGGATGACGCATGCATTGTGTAAGCTGCCGCGCACCCCTAGCCCCCGACAGGAGCCTCCATGCAGATCGGCGTCCCGCGCGAACGCGCGGCCGGAGAGACCCGCGTGGCCGTCACGCCCGAGACGGCCAAGAAGCTGAAGGCCGCCGGCCACACACTGCGCATCGAGAGCGGTGCCGGTGTCGCGGCCAGCGTCACCGATGCCGCCTATGAAGCCGTGGGCTGCGAGATCGTCGACCAGGCGGCGGCCCTCGGCAGCGAACTGGTGCTGAAGGTGCGCGCACCGGGCGCCGACGAGCTCGCGCTGATGAAGCCGGGCACGGCCCTGGTCGGCATGCTCAACCCCTTCGACCGCGACGGCCTCACGGCCATGGCCGGCGCCGGGCTGATCAGCTTTGCGCTGGAGGCCGCGCCGCGCACGACGCGGGCCCAGAGCATGGACGTACTGTCCAGCCAGGCCAATATCGCCGGCTACAAGGCCGTCATGATCGCGGCGGACAAATACCAGCGCTTCTTCCCCATGCTGATGACGGCCGCCGGCACCGTGAAGGCGGCGCGCGTCGTCATCCTGGGCGTCGGCGTCGCGGGCCTGCAGGCGATCGCGACGGCCAAGCGCCTGGGTGCCGTCATCGAGGCCAGCGACGTGCGGCCTTCGGTGAAAGAGCAGGTCGAGTCCCTGGGCGGCAAGTTCATCGACGTTCCCTATGAGACTGCCGAGGAGAAGGAAGCGGCCGAGGGCGTCGGCGGCTATGCCCGGCCCATGCCGCAGAGCTGGCTGGATCGGCAAAAGGCCGAGGTTGCCAAGCGGGTCGCGGCGGCCGACGTCGTCATCACGACCGCCCTGATCCCCGGCCGCGCAGCACCGGTGCTCGTCACCGAGGAGATGGTCAAGTCCATGAAGCCCGGCTCGGTCATCGTCGACATCGCGGCGCCCGCGGGCGGCAACTGCCCGCTGACCGAAGCGGGCAAGACGGTCACCAAGCATGGCGTCGTCATCGTCGGCGAGACCAATCTGCCGGCTCTCGTCGCGGCCGATGCGTCGGCCCTGTACGCCCGCAATGTGCTGGACTTCCTGAAGCTCGTCATCACCAAGGAGGGCACGTTCAACGTGCCTTTGGATGACGACATCGTCGCGGCCTGCCGCGTCACCCAAGACGGTCAAGTGACCCGGAGCTGAGCATGGAAGTCGTCGACCACACCATCATCAACCTCATCATCTTCGTGCTGGCCATCTACGTGGGCTACCACGTCGTCTGGACGGTCACGCCGGCCCTGCACACGCCGTTGATGGCCGTCACCAATGCCATCTCGGCCATCGTCATCGTTGGCGCCATGCTGGCGGCGGCCCTGACCGAGACGCCGTTCGCCAAGGGCATGGGCGTGCTGGCCGTGGCCCTGGCCGCGGTCAACATCTTCGGCGGTTTCCTGGTCACGAGGCGGATGCTGGAAATGTTCAAAAAGAAGGAAAAGAAGACCAACGTGGAGGCCAAGCAATGAGCCTCAACCTCGTCACGCTGCTCTATCTGATCGCCAGCGTCTGCTTCATCCAGGCGCTCAAGGGCCTGTCGCACCCGACGACCTCCATCCGCGGCAATCTCTTCGGCATGACCGGCATGACCATCGCCGTGTTCACGACCGGGGCCCTCATCGTCAAGCTGGCGGGCCATGGCATGGGCCTGGGCTGGGTGCTGCTCGGCCTGGTCGTCGGCGGCGGCTACGGCGCCTGGCGGGCCAAGACGGTCGAGATGACCAAGATGCCCGAGCTGGTCGCCTTCTTCCACAGCATGATCGGCCTGGCCGCCGTGGCCATCGCGGTCGCGGCCGTCGCCGAGCCGGCAGCCTTCGGCATCACGCCGGCCATGGATGCGGCACTGGCCGCCATCCCGCCGGAGGACGGCACTGCCCCGCGCACGCTGGCGCCCATCCCGGGCGGCAACCGCATCGAGCTGGCCCTGGGTGCCTTCATCGGCGCCATCACCTTCACCGGTTCCGTCATCGCCTGGGGCAAGCTGTCGGGCGGCAGCAAGTTCCGCCTCTTCCAGGGCGCGCCCGTCACCTTCAAGGGTCAGCATGCGCTCAACGCGGTGCTGGGCCTGGCCTCTGCCTTCTTCGTGTTCGGCTTCTGGCACTCGCAGTCGCCCATCGACTTCGGCCTGATCGTGGCGCTGGGCTTCCTGCTCGGCGTGCTGCTGATCATCCCGATCGGCGGCGCCGACATGCCGGTCGTCGTGTCCATGCTGAACAGCTATTCCGGCTGGGCGGCGGCGGGCATCGGCTTCAGCCTGAACAACGCGATGCTGATCATTGCCGGCTCGCTGGTGGGCAGCTCGGGTGCCATCCTGAGCTACATCATGTGCAAGGCCATGAACCGCTCGTTCTTCAACGTCATCCTGGGCGGGTTCGGTGGCGAGACCGGCGGCCCGGCAGCGGGTGCGGCTCAGCAGCGCAACGTCAAGAGCGGCAGCGCCGACGACGCGGCCTTCGTGCTTGGCAATGCCGAAAGCGTCGTCATCGTGCCGGGCTACGGCCTGGCCGTGGCGCGCGCCCAGCATGCGGTGAAGGAACTGGCCGCCAAGCTCACCGAGAAGGGCATCACCGTCAAATACGCCATCCATCCGGTGGCCGGCCGCATGCCGGGCCACATGAACGTGCTGCTGGCCGAGGCCGAGGTGCCCTATGACCAGGTCTTCGAGATGGAGGACATCAACGGCGAATTCGGCCAGGTCGACGTGGCCATCATCCTGGGCGCCAACGACGTCGTGAACCCCGCCGCGCACGTGAAGGGCAGCCCCATCTACGGCATGCCCATCCTGGAGGCCTACAAGGCCAAGACCATCATCGTCAACAAGCGCTCGATGGCGGCCGGCTATGCGGGCCTGGACAACGAGCTCTTCTACATGGACAAGACCATGATGGTGTTCGGCGATGCGAAGAAGGTCGTCGAGGACATGCTCAAGGCCGTCGAATAGCCATGCGGAAGCGCTCCCCCTAGAGAGCGCTATCGAATCCCCTGACCCTTGGGCTGTCAGCCTTCGGTCAGAATCGCCGCAAGCAAAAAAGGAGACAAGGCATGGAGCCGATCTGGCTGAAGCACTACCCGGCCGCGGTGCCGCGCGACATCAATGTGTCGCTCTACCCCAGCCTGGTCGACCTGCTGGACACGTCGTTCAAGAAGAACGCCGCCAAGCCCGCCTATCTGATGATGGGCAAGAGCATGAGCTTCGGCCAGGTGGACGAGGCCTCGCGCGCGCTGGCCGCCTATCTGCAGAGCCTGGGCCTGGAGAAGGGCGACCGCGTCGCCCTCATGATGCCCAACCTCTTCCAGTACCCGGTGGCCGTGGCCGCCGTGCTGAGGGCGGGTTATGTGGTCGTCAACGTCAACCCGCTGTACACGCCGCGTGAGCTGGAGCACCAGCTCAAGGACTCGGGTGCCAAGGCCATCGTCATCATCGAGAACTTCGCCTCGGTGCTGCAGCAGGTCATCAAGAACGTGCCGACCAAGCATGTCATCCTGGCTGCCATGGGCGACATGCTGGGCCTCAAGGGCCTGCTGGTGAACTACGTCGTCCGCAAGGTCAAGAAGATGGTGCCGGCCTTCGAGCTGCCGGGTGCCGTCAAGTTCAACGATGCCCTGGCCAAGGGGCGCGGCCTGACCTACAAGGCGCCCAAGCTGGGCCCGGACGACATCGCCGTGCTGCAGTACACCGGCGGCACGACCGGCGTGTCCAAGGGGGCGGTGCTGCTGCACCGCAACCTGGTCGCCAACATCCTGCAAAGCGAGGCCTGGTACCAGCCGGCCCTGAAGAAGATCCCGGCCGGCGAGCAGGTCACGACCATCTGCGCCCTGCCGCTGTATCACATCTTCGGTTTCAACACGAACATGATGCTGTCCATGCACATGGGCGGCGCCAACGTGCTGATTCCGAATCCGCGTGACCTGGGCGCGGTGTTCAAGGAGCTGGCCAACCACCGCTTCCACAGCTTCCCGGCCGTCAACACGCTGTTCATGGCCATGGCCAACCACCCCGATTTCGGCACGGTGGACTGGAGCCGCCTGGTCATCTCGGTCGGCGGCGGCATGGCCGTGCAGCAGGCCACGGCCAAGCTGTGGCTGGAGAAGACCGGCTGCCCCATCGTCGAGGGTTACGGCCTGTCCGAGACCTCGCCTTCGGCCAGCTGCAACCCGACCGACAGCACGGCCTACAGCGGCACCATCGGCCTGCCGATGCCGCTGACCGAGCTGGAGCTGCTGGACGATGACGGCAACGAAGTGCCCATGGGCCAGCCCGGCGAGATCGCCATCCGCGGCCCGCAGGTCATGGCCGGCTACTGGCAGCGCCCGGACGAAACCGCCAAGGTCATGACGGCCGACGGTTATTTCCGCACCGGCGACATCGGCACCGTCGACGAACGCGGTTATTTCAAGATCGTCGACCGCAAGAAGGACATGATCCTGGTCAGCGGCTTCAATGTGTATCCGAACGAGGTCGAGGACGTCATCACCCAGATGCCCGGCGTGCTGGAATGCGCTGCCGTGGGCGTGCCCGACAGCAAGGCCGGCGAGGCGGTCAAGGTTGTCATCGTGAAGAAAGACCCGAATGTCACGGAAGCTGACGTTCGCGCCTATTGCGAAGCCAACCTGACGGGCTACAAACGTCCGAAGATCGTGGAGTTCCGTACTGAACTGCCCAAGACGCCGGTCGGCAAGATCCTGCGCAGGGAATTGCGGGACAAGAGCTGATTGCTTCCCGACGCCCTGCGGGCGGTGATGCCGAGCAGGGGTGAGGCCAAAAACGTGATCGAGCAGTTGTATTCAAAAACCGAGGCCGGCCGCGCCGAGATCCGCGCGCGGACCTTGCCGCTGTCGCGCACCGCGCGCAATCTGCTGCTCGTGCTGGATGCGAGCAAGCCGGGCGGCGAGTGGGTGCGTCTCGTCGCCGGGGCCACCGAAGCCGATTTCGAAACCCTGCGCCAGCATGGGCTGATCGCGGCCCAGAACGCCGCCGGCCAGCCCATTGCGGCCCAGCCGCCTGCGGCGGCACCCGCTCCCGTGGCGACGGCGCCCGCGCCCCTGTCTTCCGCGGCACCGGCGTCGGCGGGCCATTCGCCGCTGCTGGATCGCGCGGCCCTGTACACCTATCTGAGCGGCGAGGCGACCAAGCTGCTGGGGCCGTTCAAGGGTTACGCCTTCGCCCTCGAGGTCGAGCGGGCCGACAGCCTCGCCGCGCTGCAGGGTCTGGCCCTGCAGCTCGTCGAGCGCGTGCAGAAGGCCAAAGGCGAAGACGCCGCCCAGGCCGTGCGCGACGCCTTGGGTTTGCGTTGATCCTGCGCTGATCTGGGACACTGGCGGGTCCTCGACCCAGCTCGTCCCGCCTTGCCCCGCTTCTTCGTCGACACCCCGCTCGCCGCGACCGCTGGCGATATCGCCTTGCCGGCCGGCGCCGCCCGCCATGTGCAGGTGCTGCGTCTGCAGCCCGGCGACGCGCTGACCCTCTTCGACGGCAGCGGCCCCGAGTGGCAGGCCGAGGTGACGGCCATGGGGCGAAGCGAGGTCCGGGTGCGCCTCATCGCGTCGGAACAGCCGCAGCGCGAGCTGGCCCGCTCGGTGACGCTGGCCGTCGTCATGCCGGCCAACGACCGCATGGACTTCCTCGTCGAGAAGGCCACGGAGCTCGGGGCCGCGGCCGTGCAGCCTTTGATGAGCGAGCGTTCGGTGCTGCGCCTGAACGGCGAGCGTGCCGACAAGAAGCGCGCGCACTGGCAGGGCGTGGCCATTGCCGCCGCCGAGCAGAGCGGGCGCACGGTGCCGACGCGCGTCGAGCCCGTCATGACACTGGGCGCTTGGCTCGCTGCGTTGAATGATGGCGGCGGTGAATGGCGCGGCCTGTTGAGCCCGCGCGCGGCCTCACCGCTGACGGCCTTTCCCCAGCAGCGCGCTCTTTTCCTCAGCGGCCCTGAAGGCGGCCTGAGCGACGCCGAGGAAGACGCCGCCCGTGCCCGCGGCTTTGCGCCCATCACTCTCGGCCCGCGCGTGCTGCGCGCCGACACGGCGCCGCTGGCGGTGCTGTCCTGGCTCGCCTTGTCGTGAACAGAAAACTCGCGCTGCTCGTCCTCGCCCAGGGACTCTTCCTCACCAACAACATCTGCTTCATGGCCATCAATGGCCTGGTCGGACTGGCGCTGGCGCCGCGGTCGTGGATGGCGACCCTGCCCATCTGCGCCTACGTGGCCGGCGGCGCGCTGATGGCGCGCATGGTGGGGCGCCACCAGCTGCGCTTCGGCCGCAAGCGGGGCTTCCAGATCGGCCTGCTGGTCGCCTTCGCGAGCTGCGCCGTTGCGCTGTGGAGCGTGCTCCATCAGCAGTTCTGGGGCGTCGTCATCGCGACGCTGGTGGCGGGCTACTACACCGCCGGCGCGGCGTTGTACCGCTTCGCCGCCACCGAGATCGTGGCGCCCGACAAGCGCGAGGCCGCCATCTCCTGGGTGCTGGGCGGTGGCTGCCTCGGCGCCGTCCTCGGCCCCTGGCTGGCCAGCACCAGCAAGAACCTGCTGGTGGCGCCCTTTGCCGGCGCCTATCTGCTGCTGATGGGCGTCGCGCTGGCCGGCCTGGTGCTGATCTCGCTGATCGACTTTCCGGCCCTGACCCGGCCCGCGCCCGGCGCCGGCGGCCGCCCCGGCGCCGAGCTGCTGCGCCAGCCCATCTTCATGGTCGCCCTGGCCGCCAGTGCCCTCGGTTATGGCGTCATGAACCTGCTGATGGCCGCCACGCCCATCGCCATGGGCCAGTGCGGACTGCCTTTTGCGGATGCCGGCATGGTGCTGCAATGGCATGTGCTGGGCATGTTCGTGCCGAGCTTCTTCACCGGGCCTCTGATCAAGCGCGTTGGCGTGCTGCCCGTCATGTCGGCGGGCGTGCTGCTCAACCTCGGCTGCGTCGTCTTCGCGCTGTCGGGCCAGGACCGGGACCATTTCCTCGGCGCCCTGCTGCTGCTGGGCGTCGGCTGGAACTTCCTCTATATCGGCGGCACGACCTTGTTCACCCAGGCCTATCGCCCCGAGGAGAAGACGCGCGCCCAGGGCCTGCTGGACACCGGCGTCTACGCGACCATGACGCTGACCTCGTTCTCCTCCGGCGCATTGGTGACGGCGGGCGGCTGGCAGTGGATGAATTGGGCCAGCCTGGTGCCCATCGCGCTGTGCGCGGCGGCGCTCGCCGGGCTGGCCGTGTATCAGCGCCGGTCGTGCTGAAGGTATTCGGCCGCCATCTGCCGGCCGACCAGATCGGGCCTGAGGCGCGGCAGTGACTTCATGTCCAGGTCGCGCTGGGTCACGAACAGCGGCGTGCCGATGCGCAGGCCGTTGATGACACCGCCGTCGCCCAGCGTGGGCAGCAGCGGGTAGACGCGCAGGCGCAGCACCAGCGTGCCGCCCTCGTCCTGGAAGAGGGCTGTCTCGATCAGCGTGCTGCAGCCCAGGTTGTCGGCCTGCTCCAGCAGCGCGACGCCCGCGGCCTCGGGATCGACCTGCACGGCGGGCGCTGTCATCGGGATGACGCGCCGGCCCTCGGCGTCAAGGACATGGGTGACAGCGGCATTGAAGCGCTGGTTCAGGTCGTCCCAGTTCGGCCCGCCCTGCGTCGGTGGATTGCGGCCCTGGCCAAAGACCAGGGTGCAGGGCTCGGCCTGGGCGGCGGCCGCAGCCAGCCCCAAGGCCACGACGGCGATCAACTCACGCAGGCGCATCACCTTCGGCCGGCTTGCGCGCCGAGCCCTTGACGAGGTCGAAGCGGAACAGCCGGCATTCGATGGGGCCGTTCCACATCGGCACGCGGCGCGATTCCTTCAGCCGCATCTTGCTGGGCAGCTTCATGTCGGGGCTGAGCATCCAGGCCGTCCAGCCGGCCGGGTTTTCGGTGTACTGGCGTTTCCAGTGGGCGGCCAGGCGCGGGAAGAAGTCGTCTCCGGCATCGCGCTCCTCGCTGCCGCCGGCATCGCGAGTCATGGCGGCCTTGCCGCGCACCTCGATGCGCTCGCCATAGGGCGGGTTCATGACGATGCTGCCCGGCATGCCTTCGGGCAGTTGCGGCGCGGGCCGCTCCAGCGCGTCGCCGCCATTGAACTGGATGTATTGCGCCACGCCGGCACGCTCGGCATTGCGGCGCGCGAAGTCGACCATGCGGAAGGCCACGTCGCTGGCATAGATGGGCACGGCCGGTGGGTGGATGCGGGCGCGCGCGGCCTGGGCCATCTCGCCCCACACGGCTTTCAGGGCCGGCGTGGAGAAGGGGATCTGGCGCTCGAAGGCGAAGCGGCGCAGCAGGCCGGGCGCCGAGTCGCAGGCGATCAGCGCGGCCTCGATGGGGATGGTGCCTGAACCGCAGCAGGGGTCGTGCAGGGCACTCTCACCGCGCCAGCCGGCGGCGGCGAGCATGGCGGCGGCCAGCGTCTCCTTCAACGGCGCATCGCCCTTGTCGACGCGCCAGCCACGCTTGAACAGCGGCTCGCCCGAGGTGTCGACATAGAGGGCCGCGCGCTCGGGGCCGACATGCAGCAGCACCGGCAGATCGGGCGAGTGCGTGTCCACGCTGGGTCGCTCGCCGGTGTGCTCGCGCAGCTGGTCGCAGATGGCGTCCTTGATGCGCAGCGTCGTGAAGTTCAGGCTCTTCAGCGGCGAACGCTGGGCGACGGTGTCGACGCGGAGGGTGTGCCGCGGCGTGATCCAGTCGCGCCAGTCGACGCGGCGGGCCAGGGCATAGAGGTCTTCCTCGTGGCGGTAGGGACCTTCGATCAGCTCGACCAGCACGCGCTGGGCGAGCCGGCTTTCGAGGTTGATGCGCAGCACGTCCTCGGCCGTGCCCAGCACGCCGCAGCCGCCGCGCAGCACTTCGACCTTGCTGCGCACGCCGGGCGGCAGGAAGCGTTTGAGCTCTTCCTCCAGCAGCGGCTCGACGCCGCCGGCACAGGACACGAACAGGGAAAGTTTGTTGGGCAGGCTCACCCGCGCATTGTCGCCGGCTCATAAACTGACAGCGTTGCCATCCGCCGCTGTGCTGCCCATGAAGCGATTCGTCCTGACTCTCGCCTTGCTGTTCACCGCCCTGCTGGCGCCGGCCCAGACGGCATTGCCGCCGCCGCACACCATCCCCAACACCCAGCTGCGCGCCCTGGCCAAGAACGCGGATGGCCGCAGCTATCAGCTGCACATCCATCTGCCGGGCTCGTTTGCCAAGGAGCCCAAGCGCCGCTACCCGGTGCTGTACGTGACCGACGGCTACTGGGACTTCGCCACCGTCGTCGCCTCGTACAACAACCTGAACTACGACAAGGTCGTGCCGGAGTTCATCGTCGTCGGCCTGGGTTATGCCGGCGACAACCTCGACTACGGCGAGCTGCGCAACTGGGAGCTTTCACCCGTGCGCACCAGCCCGCTGGCCTTTGGCAGCGGCAATGCCGACAAGTTCATCGCCTCGCTGGAGAAGGACATCTTCCCGCTGATGGAGCGCGACTACCGCGCCGACCCGGCCCAGCGCTATCTGGCCGGCAGCTCGCTGGGCGGCCTGTTCACCCTGCATGCGATGTATGCCAGGCCGGAGCTCTTCAAGGGCTATATCGCGGCCAGCCCGGCGGTGGTGGTGGGCGGCGACTGGATCATCGGCCGGGCCAAGGCCTATGCCGCGACGGGCAAGTCCATCCAGGCGCGGCTCTATGTGACCGGGGCCGAATACGAGTGGCCGGGCTTTCTGGCCGGCATCAAGCGCTACCAGGCCTTGCTGGCGGAGCTGAAGCATCCGGAGCTGGTTTGGCAGGCCCGCACCATCGATGGCGAGCGGCATGCGGGGACCAAGGCGGAGAGCTATACGCGCGGCATGCGCTTCGTGTTCGAGCCGCTGGCACCGGAAAAAGGGCCGTCCAAGGACTGAAGGCCACCCGGCGGTGGGCCGGGTGGCACCCAGGGCTTACTTGCTGATGAAGTCCAGCAGGTCCTGGTTGAGGCGGTCCTTGTGCGTGTCCGTGATGCCGTGCGGGCCGCCGACGTACTCGATCAGGCGCGCGCCCTTGACCAGTTGGGCCGTGGCGCGGCCGGTGGTCGCGATAGGCACGATCTGGTCGTCGGCACCGTGGATGACCAGGGTCGGCACGTCGACCTTCTTCAGGTCCGCGTGGAAGTCGGAGTGGAAGAAGGCTTCGATGCTGTCGTAGGTGGCCTTGGCGCCGGCCTGCATGCCCTGCACATAGAAGCTGTCGGCCAGGCCGGCCGAAGGCTTGGCGCCCGGGCGGTTGAAGCCGAAGAAGGGGCCGCCGGCGATGTCCTTGTAGAGCTGGGCGCGGTTGTCCAGCGAGGCCTGGCGCAGGCTGTCGAACACGGCTTCGGGCACGCCGTTCGGGTTGCCGGGGCTCGCGCCCAGCATGGGCGTGACGGCGCCTACCAGCACGACCTTGGCGACCCGCGCCGTGCCGTGGCGGCCGATGTAGCGGGCCACCTCGCCGCCCCCGGTGGAGAAGCCCACCAGCGTGGCGCGCTTGACGTCCAGGGCGGTCAGTACGGCGCCGAGGTCGTCGGCGTACTGGTCCATGGTGTTGCCGGCCCAGGGCTGGCCGGAGCGGCCGTGGCCGCGGCGGTCATGGGCGATGACGCGGTAGCCGCGTTCGGCCAGGAACTGCATCTGCGATTCCCAGCTGTCGGCGTTCAGCGGCCAGCCGTGGCTGAAGACGACGACAGCGCCGTTCTTCGGCCCCCAGTCCTTCACGTAGAGGGGCGTGCCGTCGGCAGCGGCGACGTATTGGCTGGCGACTGCGGTCGCGGCGCTGGGGGCGGCCACGGCCTGGGTCTGGATGGCGAAGCCGCCGAGAGCGATGGAGGCAGCGAGGGCAAGGCGGGTGAGGGCGTTCATGGTGGGTCTTCCGTTGGATGGGGTTGTCGGTGGGGGTCAGGCCTTGGTGCCGCGGCGCGTGGCGTACTCGGCCACCAGGGCGGCATAGCGCTCACCGTGGCGCAGCGCGGCATAGCGCTGGCGGGCGGCCTGCAGGGCCGGGCTGTTGGACAGGCCGGTCTCTTCGGCCACGCGCTCGGCAGCGGCCAGGCCCGACTCCTGGTAGATCTTCAGATCGGCCAGCACTTCGGCGCGCGACACGGTGGACGTCGTGCTGACGCTCTGGCCCGACTCGGGGTCGGTCACATAGAGCAGCTGTGCCTGGGCGGCCGAGGCGCCGATGAAGACGGCGGCGCCGACCATCAGTTGCAGGACGGCACGGTTGAGGGCGGGTTGGCGGATCATGGTGGGCTCCTGTCGGTGGGGGGGGTGATCTGTCTCTCGACGGGATGAACTTTGCCCGTGGCGCCCGTACCAAAGATGTCATAAAGTACGTTTGACTTTGCAATTCGTACTGAGCATGGCCGACCGACTTGCCGCCCTCTTTGCCCATTTCGCCGTCCGCGCCGAGACCTTCCAGGTCGGCCCGCTGTGCGGCGTCAACAGCCTGGAGCCCCAGGCCGGGCGCGGCCAGCTGCATCTGATCCGCGAGGGCGGCGTGGAGGTGCACAACGAGGGCTCACCCGTGCCCCTGCGCATCGCCGAGCCCAGCCTGCTGCTCTACCCGCGCCCGTTGGCGCATCGCTTCGTCACCGACCCGAGCTGCGGCGCCCAGTTCCTGTGTGCCCACATGGCCTTCGAGGGCGGCGCCAGACACCCCATCGCCACGGCCCTGCCGGCCTGGGTCTGCCTGCCGCTGGCCTCGGTGCCCGGCTGCGCGCCGGTGCTGGCGCAGTTGTTTGCGGAAGCCGAGTCCAGCCACTGTGGCCGCCAGCTGATGCTGGACCGGCTGTTCGAGGTGCTGTTGATCTGGGTGCTGCGCGAGCTGATGACCCTGGGGCAGGTCGAGTCCGGCATGCTGGCCGGCCTGTCCCATCCCAAGCTGCGCGACGCCCTGGTGGCTCTGCACGAGGCGCCGCAGCGCGACTGGCCGTTGGAGGAGCTGGCGGCGGCGGCCGGCATGTCACGCACCGTGTTCGCCAACACCTTCCGCGACGTCGTCGGCTGCACGCCGGGCGTCTATCTGCAGCGCTGGCGCATCGGCCTGGCGCAGAAGGGCCTGCGCGAGGGCCGTGCCCTCAAGCACATTGCGATGGACGTGGGCTATGGGGGCGAGGCGGCCTTGTCACGCGCCTTTCGCGCGCATACGGGGCAATCGCCGCGGGAGTGGCGCAAGGGAGAGGTAGCGAAAGTTTGAGGACCGCTACAGCGCCTTGCGCAGATTCGCCGGCGCGATCTTCATCGCCTCGCGGTACTTGGCCACCGTGCGCCGCGCGCACTGGATGCCCTGTTCCTCGAGCATCGCTGCGAGGGCGCTGTCCGACAGTGGCTTCTTGATGTCCTCGGCGGCGACGAACTGCTTGATGAGGGCGCGCACCGCCGTGCTGGAGGCCTCGCCGCCGGTCTCGGTGGAAAGACCCGAGCCGAAGAAATACTTCAGCTCGAAGGTGCCCCAGCTCGTGGCCATGTATTTGGCCGTCGTCACGCGCGAGATGGTGGACTCGTGCAGGCCGAGTTCGTCGGCGATCTCGCGCAGCACCAGCGGCTTCATGGCCAGCTCGCCATGGGTGAAGAAGCCGCGCTGGCGCTCGACGATGGCCTGGCTGACGCGCAGGATGGTGTCGAAGCGCTGCTGGATGTTCTTGATGAACCAGCGCGCCTCCTGCAGCTGGCCGCCCAGCGGCGAGTTGCTGATGCCGCCGCGCGTGGCGCGCAGCGCGTTGGCATAGAGCTCGTTGATACGCAGCTTGGGCGCGACTTCGGGGTTGAGCAGCACGCGGAACTCGCGGCCGCTCTTGCGCACGATGACGTCGGGCACGATGGCCGCGGCCGCGCCCTGGGCAAAGCGGCGGCCGGGCTTGGGTTCGAGCTGGGTGATGAGACCCTGGGCCTCGCGCAGCAGGACCTCGTCGGCGCCGGTCTCGTTCATCAGCCGGCGCATGTCGCGGCGGGCCAGCAATTCCAGATGACCCTTGCAGATGAGGATGGCGATGACCTGGGCCGGGCTTTTGGGCAGTGCGCGCAGTTGCAGCGTCAGGCATTCGGACAGGTCGCGAGCGCCAATGCCGGCCGGCTCCATGCTCTGCAGCAGGCGCAGCGCGATGCGCAGGCGGTCCACCAGCTCTTCCAGCTCCTCGGCATCCTGCGTGAAGGCCGCGGCGATGTCCTCCAGCGCATCCTCGAGGTAGCCGTCCTCATTCAGCGATTCGATGAGCACCTGCAGGGCGGCGCGGTCCTCGGCCGACAGATGGTGGCCGGCGAGTTGCTGGGCCAGATGCTCGGCCAGCGTCGTCTCGGCGGACTCCTGGCTCTCGCGCTCGCCGTCGTCATCGCTGCCGCTGCCGGAGCTGCTGGGCAGCTCGCGGATGCCGTCGAAGTCGTCCTTCTCGGTGCCGTTCTCCCAGTCCTCGCGCTCGGTGCCGCCGAAGTCCTCGCCGCTCAGTTCTGGGGCCTCGGGGGTGTCGGGGGATTCGGCACCGCTGTCATTGCCACTCTCGGCGCCCGATTCAGCCGGCGCATTGGCAGCCAGCTCGGGCGCGCTGACGGTGAATTCCTCTTCGGTCTCCAGCAGCGGGTTGCTGGCCAGCATCTGCTCGACTTCCTGATGCAGCTCCAGCGTCGACAGCTGCAGCAGGCGGATGGATTGCTGCAGCTGGGGCGTCAGCGCGAGATGCTGACTGAGGCGTACCTGGAGGGTCTGCTTCATGAACAGCCCTACATCCTGAAGTTTTCGCCGAGATACACCTTGCGCACGTCGGCATTGGCCACGATCTCGTCGGGCGTGCCCTCGGCGAGCACGGCGCCCTCGCTGATGATGTAGGCGCGGTCGCAGATGCCCAGGGTCTCGCGGACGTTGTGGTCCGTGATCAGCACGCCGATGCCGCGCGCCTTCAGGAAGCTGATGATGCGCTGGATCTCCAGCACCGCGATGGGGTCGACGCCGGCAAAGGGCTCGTCCAGCAGGATGAAACGTGGCTGGGTCGCCAGGGCCCGGGCGATCTCGACGCGGCGGCGTTCGCCGCCCGACAGGGCCGGCGCCGGGCTGTCACGCAGGCCTTCGATGGAGAGGTCGTGCAGCAGGCCGTTCAGCAGCTCGTCGATGCGCGCCTTGGACAGGCTCTTGCCGCGCTCGTCCTGCTGCAGCTCCAGCACCGCGCGGATGTTCTGCTCGACGGTGAGCTTGCGAAAGATCGAGGCTTCCTGCGGCAGATAGCTCAGGCCCAGGCGGGCGCGGGCATGGATGGGCAGGCGCTGCACCTCGGCGCCGTCGATGCGGATGACGCCGGCGTCGGAGCGCACCAGGCCGACGATCATGTAGAAGCTGGTCGTCTTGCCGGCGCCGTTGGGGCCGAGCAGTCCGACGACCTCGCCGCAGTCGACGCGCACATGGACGTTCTTGACGACCTTGCGCACGCCATAGGTCTTGGCCAGGGCCTCGGCTTCGAGGCGGCTGCCGCATTCGGTGGCGGCGCGGCTGGTGACGGGCGCGGCCGCGGTCATGAGGGCTTTTTCGGCGGCGTGATCGTCGTGGACGGCTGCAGCGGCAGCGCGGCCGGCGGCGCTGATGCCGGGGCATCGGGCTGGGCGCGCGGCATCAGCACCATGCGCACGCGGCCGTTCGGGTTGGGCGAGGCACTGCCGCCCTCCAGCGCGAAGACCTCGGTGCGGCTGTCGTAGACGATGACGGCGCCGGTGACCTCGTCGGCCACCGTCGCGCCGCGAGTGCGCCTCACATTGGCGTTGCCGATGAAGCGCACGGTCTCGGTCTTGGTGTCGTACTCGAGCTGGTCGGCATGGCCTTCGATGGCCTCGCCGGGCACGTCACGCGCCTGGCGGAAGCTGACCGGCTTGCCCGTCGTGCCGCTGGCATAGGCCTGGTGAAAGCCGTCGCGGGTCTCGCGCACATCCACCCGGTCGGCGTTCAGCATCAGGCTGCCCTTGGTGATGATGACGTTGCCAAACAGCTCGGTGCGCTGGTTGACGCTGTCGATCCGGCCCTGCTTCTCCGAGGTCAGGACGATGGGCTTGAGCCGGTCGGCCTTCTCGGCGTGGGCGGCACCACCGCCGATGGACAGGGCGAGCACGAGAGCGAGCGGGATCAGGTGGCGTGGCATGGCGGCACGGAAGTTGCAGGCCATTCTAGGGGCCGCTTCATGACCCCAGCCTTTCCCACCCGGCAAGTGGGTCAGGAAACCTTGCCGGCCCGTGCCATCTTGACGAGAAAGTCCGCCACGGCCAGGGCCTGCTGGCCCTGCTGGGCCTCGCTGAGGCCGGGGGAACCGGCCTGGCCGGGGCTGGTGCGCCAGCGGCCGGCGATGACCAGGGCCGGCACCTCATCGGCGCCGGCGAGTTGGGCCAGCTTGACGCCTTGCTGGACCTTGGCCTGGATGCCGAAGGAGTTGAAGGTCTGCTTGAACTTGGCCGTGTCCACGCCCAGGCGGCTGACCAGGGCGACGACGCCCGCCTCGTCATCGGCCTCGACGCCACCGCGATGGATGGCGTTGAAGATGCCGCTGTGCACGGCCGGCGTCAGAGCACCCATGGCCTCTAGCGCGTAGAACATGCGCTGGTGCAGCTTGAGCACGAGCTGCTGGCCCACCGGCACGCGGCGGAAGCTCACGTCGGCCGGCAGCTGGTGCACCCAGGCCTCCAGCAGCGGGTCGAAGGCGTTGCAGTGCGGGCAGCGGTAGAAGAAGAACTCGATGACCTCGATCTTGCCGGGCGAGCCGGGCAAGGCCTGGCCCAGGCGCGCGTAATGCTTGCCTTCCACCGGGCCGCCCTGGGCCCGCGCCGCGGGAATCAGGCTGGCCGAGGCCAGCGCCAGTGCGAGTTCGCGACGCTTCATGCCTTGCTCCGGGCGCGCTGGATCAGGAAGTCGGTGATCTGCAGCGCCTTCTGGCCGAGCTCGAGCTCAGGCAGGCGCTGGCCGGCCGGGGCGGCCTGGCTGGGCGAGGTCAGGAAGCGGCCGGCGACGCCGATGCTGGGCACGCCGTCGATGCGATAGGCCTCGGACAGCTTCTCGGCCTGGGTGCACTTGGTGACCACGCCGAAGGAGTTGTAGGCCTCCTGGTATTTGGTCGGGTCGATGCCCAGCGGCGACAGGAACTTGGCCTGGCTCTTGGCATCGTCCAGGGCCAGGCCCTGCTGGTGCATGGCGTTGAAGATGGCCGGGCGCGCGGCGGCTTCCTTGCCCATGGATTCCAGCGCATAGAACATGCGCTGGTGGATCTTGACGTTGGCACGGAAGGCCACGTGCACCTTGCGGAAGGCGACGTCGGCCGGCAGCTGCTTGGCCCAGGCCTCGATGGCGGGCTCGAAGGCATAGCAGTGCGGGCAGCCATACCAGAAGAACTCGACGACCTCGATCTTGCCCGGCGTCGACGGCAGCGGCGGGTTCAGCACCAGGTAGTTGCGGCCTTCAATGGGGCCGCCCTGGGCGAGGGCGTGGCTGGCGGCACCGGCCAGGGGCGCGGAGGCGAGCAGGGCGGAGAAATCGCGGCGCTTCATGGCGGCAGTCATCCTTCAGAACGTAGTGCGGTCAGCGTTGTACACGAACGAGATTGGCCTCGAAACCGGCAGCCTCAATCTTGCGCTGCAGGTCTTCGGCGGCTTCGCGGGTGTCGTTGGGCCCCAGGCGCACGCGGAAGACGGTGCGGCCGTTCTGCTCGCGTTCCATGACCTTGGCGGTGAAGCCCTGGATGGCCAGCTTGGCCTTCTGGGCCTCGGCCTCCTCGGGGCGGGTGAAGGCGCCGGCCTGAACGAAATAGACATAGGCGTCGGCACCCGCAGTGGCGGCCGGCGCCGAGGCGGGTGTGGCCGCGGGCGTTTCGGCCTTGGCCGCAGGCGGCTTGGGCGTCGGCAGCGCGGTGGTGGCGGCGGCGCTGGCCGTTGCGGCAGCCGCGCTGGCGGTCGTGCTGGGCGGCGGCGGGACGGACGCGACCGGCGCGTTGACGACGCCGCTGGCGCTGCGCGCGGCCTTGCCGGCCAGCGGCGCGTTCGGATCCCAGTTGCGGTTGCGCTCGGCTTCCTGGGCGTCCTGCTCGGCCGTGCGCTGGGGCACCTTGTTCACGAAGGGGATGGGCACCTTGGTGATGTACAGAGCCACGCCCAGCGCCACGGCCAGGCCGACGAGCAGCCCGACGATGAGGCCGAGGACGAAGCCGCCTTTCTGGTTCTTCTGGCCGGCGGGTTTGGACGCAGCAGTCATTCGTTCTCCGTGGTGTCAGGGGTATCGCGGCTCATCTGCTCGGGCGCGCTGACGCCCAGCATGCCCAGTGCGTTGGCCAGCACCTGGCGGGTCGCGGCCAGCAGGGCCACGCGGGCGCGGCTCAGTTCGGGCGCCTGGCCCATCACGCGCTCGGCGGCGTAGTAGGAGTGGTAGGCGCCGGCCAGGTCGCGGGCGTAGAAGGCCACGTCATGCGGGGCGATGCCGGTGGCGGCGCCCGTCAGCATGTCGGGGTAGGCGGCGAGCTTGAGCATCAGCGCCTCTTCCGTCGGCGCGGTCAGCAGGCCGAGGTCGGCGCCCGCGATGGTCGACACGTCGCCACCCATCTCGGCAGCCCATTTGCGGATCACCGAGCAGATGCGCGCATGGGCGTACTGCACATAGAACACCGGATTTTCGTCATTGGCCTTCAGCGCCAGGTCGACGTCGAAGACGAATTCGGTGTCGGCCTTGCGGCTGATCAGGAAGAAGCGCACCGCGTCGCGGCTGGTCCAGTCGATCAGGTCGCGCAGCGTCACATAGGAGCCGGCGCGCTTGGAGATCTTGACCTCCTCGCCGTTCTTCATGACGGTGACCATCTTGTGCAGCACATAGTCGGGGAAGCCCTGCGGGATGTCCAGTCCTTGCGCCTGCAGGCCGCCGCGCACACGGGCGATGGTGCCGTGGTGGTCGGTGCCCTGGATGTTGATGCACTGGGTGTAGCCGCGCTCGAACTTGTTGACGTGATAGGCCACGTCGGGCACGAAATAGGTGTAGCCGCCCTCGGACTTGCGCATCACGCGGTCCTGGTCGTCACCGTAGTCGGTGGACTTGAACCACAGCGCGCCGTCCTTCTCGTAGGTCTTGCCGCTGGCCACCATGCGCTGCACGGCGGCGTCGAGCTGGCCGCCCGCATAGACACTGCTCTCGAGGAAGTAGTTGTCGAACTTGAGGCCGAAAGCCTGCAGGTCCAGATCCTGCTCATGGCGCAGATAGGCCACGGCGAACTGGCGGATGCTGTCCAGGTCGTCGATGTCGCCCGAGGCCGTGAACTCGCGGTCGTCGGCCTTGACGGTCTCCTGGCGCAGGAAGGCGTCGGCGATGTCCTGGATGTAGTCGCCGTTGTAGAACTTCTTGCTCTCGGGGTTGTCCGGGTCGGTCGGCCAGCAGGCGTCGCCCGGCTTGAAGCCCTTCAGGCGCAGCTGGGTGGAGTGGGCCAGCGTGGCGATCTGCACGCCGGCGTCGTTGTAATAGAACTCCCGGGTCACGTCGTGGCCCTGGCTCTGGAACACCGAGCACAGCGAATCGCCCAGGGCGGCCTGGCGGGCATGGCCGACGTGCAGGGGGCCGGTCGGGTTGGCCGACACGAACTCGATCATCACGTGCTTGCCCGTGGCCGGACGGTGGCCAAACTGGGTGCCGGCGGCCAGAACTTCGGCCACCACGGCCTGCTTGGCCTCGGGCTTGAGGCGGATGTTGATGAAGCCCGGGCCGGCGATCTCCAGCGACTGCACCCATTGCTGGAAGGCCGGCCTGGCCTGCAGGGCGGCGATCAGGCGGGTGGCCAGTTCGCGCGGGTTGGCCTTCAGCGGCTTGGCCAGCTGCATGGCGGCCGTGCAGGCGAAGTCGCCATGGGCGGCCTGCTTGGGGGATTCGAAGGCCACGGCGGCGTTGGAGCCGGGGGCGATTTCCTGGAGAGAGTCGGCGAGTGCGGCGAGCAGCGCCTGCTTGGCTTGGATCATGGGGGGCGATTTTAGGAGGCGGGCCTCGTCCAGCCAGAACGCACGGCCGGGCTGCCGCGCTGACCTGGGGCCAAAACTCAGGCGGGAGGGGCGTCGTGACAGGCAACGCAGAGCTTGTTGCCGTCGAGGTCGCGGAAATAGGCGCCGTAGTAGTGTGGATGGTAGTGGGGGCGCAGGCCGGGCGGGCCTTCGCAGCGGCCGCCCTGGGCCAGGGCCAGGGCATGGGCCTGGTCCACCAGGGCGCGGCTGGCCGCCTGCAGGGCCACCATCTGGCCATTGCCGGGCTCGTGCTCGCCCTCGAAGGGCTTGCCCAGCAGCAGCAGCGGCCGTGGCCCCGGGTTGCTCTGCCAGCCGGCCCAGCTGTTGGACGGCTCGCAGAAACGTTCGGTTGCACCCAGCAGCGCCAGCAGGGGCCGATAGAAGGCCAAGGCGCGCTCGAAGTCACGGGTGGCGAGAAATACGTGGGAGAACAAGGCCCTGCACCTCCAAAAGCGGCCCGTATCATGCCCCGCGATGAGCGTCATCGCAGAAGACCTGCCTCCTCATATCGGCCGCTACCAGGTGCTCAAGCGCCTGGGCGAGGGGGCGACCAGCGACGTCTTCCTGGCTCGCGACCCCTTCCAGGACAAGGACGTGGCCATCAAGCGCATGCGCGCCTGGGCGCCGCCGCCGGATGCGCCGGCCAGCGACTTCAGCAACCGCTTCTTCAGCGCCGAGGCGGCCCTGGCCGGGCGGCTGCACCACCCCAATGTCGTCGCCATCGTCGACGCCGTGGCCGAGGGCGAGGCGCCTTATCTCGTCATGGAGTACGTGCCCGGCGTCACGCTGAAGCATTTCTGTCGCAGCGACCGCCTGCTGCCGCTGGACCAGATCGTCGAGCTGGGCTTCAAGTGCGCCATGGCCTTGAGCTATGTCTACCGCCAGGGCGTCATCCATCGCGACGTGAAGCCGGCGAACCTGCTGGCCGTGCTGGACCCGGGCGGCCAGGTCGTCGATGTCAAGGTCAGCGATTTCGGCTCGGCCCTGAACCTGCTGGCCGATTCGACCCAGATCCATCGCGTCGGCTCCCTGGCCTATATGCCGCCGGAGCAGATCGAGGGTGGCGACGTCGACTGCCGGGCCGACATCTACGCCTTGGGCGCCGTGCTGTATCACCTCATCAGCGGCCGCCCGCCCTTTGACGCACCGCACCAGATGGCGCTGATGCATCAGATCTACCACCAGCCGCCGTTGCCGCTGATGGGCCAGCGCCAGGGGGTCACCGAGGGCCTGGACGCCGTCGTGCTGCGCGCCCTGGCCAAGAACCCGCACGAGCGCTTTGCCGACTGGGAGAGCTTTGCCCAGGCCCTGTCCGCCCTGGTGGCCAGCCAGCAGGTGCCGTTGAACCGTCTGGGCGAGGTGCGTGATTCCGAGCGCTTCAACCTGCTGCGCTCGCTGGAGTTCTTTGCCGACTTCGGCGATGTGCAACTGTGGGAGGTGGTCAGGCGGGCGCGCTGGAAGCGTTACCCGGTCGGCCACGCCCTGTTCCGCCGCGGCCAGGAAGGCAACAGCTTTCACATCATTGCCCAGGGCGAGGTCCAGGTCTTCCGCGAGGGGCGGCTCGTCGCTTCGCTGGGCCAGGGCACCTCGGTGGGCGAGATGGCCTATCTGGCGCCCAACCCCGACCTGCGTCGCCACAGCGCCGAGATCCGCGTCAGCCAGGAGTGCACGACGATCTGCTTCACGCCCGAGTCCGTGGGTCAATTGAGCCCGGAATGCCAGCACCGCTTCGATCGCGGCTTCATCCGCGTGCTGGTGCGCCGCCTGCATGCCGCCCATGAGGCTCTGCACCATCCGCGAAGAATCTTGTGACGCGGATGAAACACGGCTTGGCAGTGTCATGGGCCCATGCTTGAATTGACTCGCCACCCACTCTTGAGGAAGGAGTTCCCGATGAAACGAATCGCCATCCTGCTCGCCTGCGTCGCCGTCGCCTTCGGGGCCCAGGCCACGCCGCAGCAGGACAAGATGAAGGCCTGCAATGCCGAAGCCAAGACGAATGGCAAGACGGGCGACGATCGCAAGGCCTTCATGAAGGAGTGTCTGGCTGCCAAGCCCGCGGCGGACCCGGCCTCGCCCGCCTGCGAGAAGTCGGCTGCCGACAAGAAGCTCCACGGCGCAGCGGCCAAGAGCCACATCAAGAAGTGCATGGCCGACGCGGCCTCGGCACCCAAGTGAGGCGCTGACATCGAGCTCCGACAGGAGCTGTAGGACGAGAGCCACCTGCGGGTGGCTCTTTGCTTGAGGCGCTAGGACAAATCCCACATGTCCTCGGCCCCCCAGCCGGTTCCGCCATCTGCGGCTGGCGACCAAAGTTGACTCACCCGATTCCTCCCTCAAGGAGAAGACCATGAGCAACTTTGCAATGACCTATTGGCGCGTGAGCGTCCTGTCCCTCGCCGCCGCGGCCACCTTGGCCCTGACCGCCTGTGCCGGCATGTCCTCGCGTGAAACCAGCACCATCGTCGGCGCGACGGCCGGTGCCGTCGTCGGCGGCGCAGTGACCGGCACAACCACGGGCGCCGCCATCGGTGCCGCGGCCGGCGGCGTCGTCGGCAATGAAGTGTCGAAGAAGCGCAACCGCTGAGAACGAGCCAGAAAAAAGGCCGGCGTGAGCCGGCCTTTGCCCGAGGCGGGGCTGCAAATCAGAACTTGTAGCGCGCCTCCAGGTAGTACTGGCGGCCCGATGAATCGACCTTTTGCGGTTCAAGTTCGCTGTAGCGATATTGGCCGCGCGACGGGTTCGTCAGGTTGGTGCCACTGAATGAGAGCTCCAGCCCCGGCATGACCGTGTAGTTGACGCTCAAGGCCACATTGGTGACGGGAGCCTGGATGGTGGGCGCTGTCGGCATCGTGATGCCCTGGACCACCGACAGGCCCTGACTGTTCGCCGTGGGCGCCGGTGCCGTGGTGCTGTTGACATACTCGCTGCGGTAGTTCCATGCCAGGCGGATGCTGAAGCTGTCGGTCTCGAAATAGCCCACCAGGTTGGCGCTTTTGCGCGAGGCCCCCGGCAACGGCCGGCCGTCCTCAACCTTGGTGTCGGCATAGCTCAGGTTGGACTGCAGACCGAAGCCGCCCCAGATGGGCTGCTCCCAGCTCAACTCTGCGCCCTGGATGCGCGCGCGCTGGTTCGTCGTGGTGTTGATGGCATAGGTATGGACGACGTTCTGGTTGTCCAGCAGGTCTACCGTCACGCCGTCCTGGCGCACGGCCCCGGTCTTGGCGTAGTTGCGGAGCCTGGAGTCGAACAGGCTCAGCACGATGGCGGAGCGCCTGGCGTAGTACCAGCCCAGCGACAGGTCGGTGTTGTCCGCCGTCATCGGCTCCAGCTGTGCGTTGGGGCCATTGACCTGGCAGCCTTGGGCCGTGCAGGTCTGGCCAGTGAAGCCGGCGCCATAGATGTTGTAGTTCTGGCGGCCCAGCGTGCGCGACAGGCCGAGGCGGGCGATCCACGAAGGCATCAGCTGCCAGCGCAGGTTCAGGCTGGGCAGGATGTGATCGAAGACCTTGTGCGTGGGCACCTTGTAGTAGATGGTGCCGGTGTTGGGGTTCCAGGGCGCGCCGTCGAGATAGCTGGCGCCGTCGCCGGCGGTCACGATGGCAGTCGGGAAGGCGGCGCAGGGCACCACGGCCTTGCCCGGCTCGATGCGCTGGCACAGGCCCGTCGGCACAGGCGTGGCGATCTGCGCGTCGACGACGGTGCGCGCATAGCGCAGGCCCACATTGCCGCTCCACTTGCCGTCGGCCGTCTCCAGGTTCTGCTGCATGTAGATCGCACTCTGGCGCTCGCGCATCTCGATCTCGGCCGCCACGCGGCGCTCGAACTCGGGCGTCGTCGTCTTGGTCTGTCCGTCGTAGAAGGAGCGCAGAACCTCGCGCGGGTAGTAGAAGCCGGTGTTCTCGAAACCGCTGCCGAGATCGGCGCCGAAATCGCCCGGATAGGACACAGCCAGGGACGGATCGGGCGCGGCCACGGCCGAGGACTTCATCGCCGGCTGCCAGCGGCGGTGGTCGCGGTGGTGGTCGGCATGGCGTGCGCCGAACTCCATGCTCTGGAAGAT
The DNA here is from genome assembly GCF_031458095.1 of Roseateles saccharophilus. GTDB lineage: Bacteria > Pseudomonadota > Gammaproteobacteria > Burkholderiales > Burkholderiaceae_C > Pelomonas > Pelomonas saccharophila_A. The sequence continues at coordinate 58,170 of NZ_JAVDXU010000006.1, read as the reverse complement.
GCCGCTGTTCTGCAGGTATTCCGCATCAAGCGAGAAGCTGCTTTCACGGTCCACGGTCTTGTAGTGGGTGGGCGTGGCGCGGGCAATCAGGCTGTAGCCGCTGCCATCGGCATTGCGCACGGGCTTGGTCCCGTCGCCGGCACCCTGGTAGCTCCAGGTCGGCGCCTCGTTGACACCCTGCAACTGGAAGGTGATGCCGGTGCCATAGCGGGCGAAGGTGATGCCGCGATCCTGGTCGGTCTCGCCCACGCCGCGCGTCGTGCTGAACAGGCCCTTCACCGTCAGCTCGTTGCTGAGCTTGAGCTTGGCATCCAGATCCAGGAAGCCGCTGCTGGCGCTGGCGCCGCTGCGAAAGAAGCCTTCCGAATTGCCGATGTACTGCGGCGTCGTGCCGGGCGCGAAGGCGATGGTGCCGCCGCGCAATACCTTGATCCTGTCGCCATAGATCGTCGTCTCCTCGACGATCTGCGGGTTCTTGAGCGAGGCGAACACCTGTTGCCCGTTGGAGTTGGTGTTCAGTGCCGCCGCCGTGACCGCGCCGAAGGGCTCGGCCTTGCCCACCAGCATCGAGTACGGCGCGCCCGCGGTGAGCCGGCCGTAGTTGTCTGAATTCATCTTGGACTGGAAGGCCGTGATGCCCACATCCAGGTTCTGGGTCGGCCGCCACTGCGCCGAGAGCATGCCGCCCTTGCGGTCACGCACGCCCTCGACAAACTCGGTCGACATGCTGCCCGGCAGACGCACGCCGTTCAGGTCGGCGGCCGTATAGCCGCTGCCCGCCAGCGATGCGTCGGTGATGCCCTTCATCGTCGCCGTATTGATGACATCCCAGCCGCTGCTGGCCCCGTAGGCGAAGCGGGAGGCGGAATCGCGGCGCACATAGCGCTTCTCGGCAAAGACCTGGCCGATGATGCCGAAGCGGTCGTCGGCACTCTTCCAGTTCAGGCTGGCGTTGAGCTGGGGGCTGGTCTTGTCCGGCAGGTCGGCATAGACGCCACCCACGCTGACGACACCGCCGAAGCGCTGCTTTTCGTCCAGAGGCTTGCGCGTCGTCACGTTGACCGTGCCGGCCAGGCCGCCGTCCAGGATGTTGGCCTGCGAGGTCTTGTAGACGGTGGCCGAGTTCAGCACCGAGCTGGGCATCAGGCTCAGCGACGTGGAGCGGCTGCTGGAGGTCTGATCGGAGATGTACCAGTCGCCGCCGCTGACCGTGTGGCCGTTGAACAGGATCAGCGTCATGTCCGGGTTGGTGCCGCGCATGGCCACCTTCTCGGCCTCGTCGTAGTCGGTGCGCACCGCCACGCCGGGCAGGCGCTGCAGCGAGTCGGCGAGGTTCTTGTCGGGCATCTTGCCCACGTCCACGGCCGTGATGACCTCGACATTGGCCGTCGCGTCGCGCTTGGCGTTCAGCGAGGCCTCGGTGGAGGCGCGGATGCCGGTGATGACGACCTTCTCCAGCGCCTGGGCGTCGGCCTTGGTCTTGGCGTTGTCTTGGGCGTGGACCTGCAGGCTCAGCAGCAGGCCGGCCAGGCCGCAGGCGATGGGGGTGGGCTGGAATCTCATGTTTTTTCCTTGCGTTGCTGAACGCAAAGATTCTTGGCGCCCAGGTCACGCCGCATCAGAGTCCAAGCCCGCGGAATCGGCACCGCCGCAACACTCCACGCATCACGGAATGAGAGTCAGGCATGTGCAGCGGTTATGCCCCGCCGCGGCTCACCTCAGACGACGTGGCAGGCGACGCGCCGGCCGTCCACCTCGCGCAGCTGCGGCACTTCCTCGCTGCAGCGCGGCACGGCCAGCGGGCAGCGCTTGTGGAAGCTGCAGCCCGTGGGCGGATTCAGCGGGCTGGGCAACTCGCCGTGGATGATGATGCGCTCGCGCCGATCGGCCTTGCGCAGGGCCGGCGTCGCGCTCATCAACGCTCGCGTGTAGGGATGCAGCGGCGCGGCGAAAAGGCGCTTCTTCTCGCCGATCTCCACTGCCGTGCCCAGGTACATGACCATGACCTCGTCGGCCACATGCTCGACGACGCTGAGGTTGTGCGAGATGAAGACATAGCCCGTGCCGAACTCGTCCTGCAGATCCATGAAGAGATTCAGGATCTGGGCCTGGATGGACACGTCCAGGGCGCTGACCGGCTCGTCGGCGATGACGATGCCGGGGTTCAGGATCATGGCCCGCGCAATCGCGATGCGCTGGCGTTGGCCGCCCGAGAACATGTGCGGGTAGCGGCGCAGATGCTCGGGCCGCAGGCCCACCTTGGTGGCCAGTGCGGCGACGCGCTCGCGCCGCTCCAGCGTCGTCATGGCCGTGTTGATCAGCAGCGGTTCGGCCAGCGTGGTCTCGACGGTCTTGCGTGGGTTCAGCGACGCAAACGGGTTCTGGAACACCATCTGCACATCGCGGCGCAGGGCTTTCAGCGTTGCGGCGTCGGCATGGGCGGCGTCCGTGCCGCGGATCTTCAGCGAGCCGCGGGTCGGGTGTTCGATCAAGGTCAGCTGGCGCGCCAGCGTGCTCTTGCCGCAGCCCGATTCGCCGACGACGGCCAGGGTCTTCCTCGGCGCGAGCGTGAAGCTGACGCCGTTCAGCGCCTTCACTGTCGCCTTGGGCTTGAACAGGCCGCGGCTGACCGTGTAGTGGCGGGCGAGGTCGTCCGCTTCCAGGAGCAGCTCAGACATGGGCGGCCTCCTCGACGGGGAAGAAGCAGCGCACACCGTTCTCCAGCGCCGGGCGGTCGGCGCGGCAACGCTCCTGCACGCGCGGGCAGCGCGGGCTCAGCAGGCAGCCGGCGGGCCGGTCCAGCGCGCCGGGCACGATGCCGGGCAGGGCGGACAGGCGGGTCGCGCCCTTGTTGTGCTCGGGAATCGCGGCCAGCAGTGCGTTCGTGTACGGATGGCGCGGCGCGTCGAAGAGCTCCGGCACCGGCCCCGTCTCGACGATCTGGCCCGCGTACATGACGGCAATCCGCTGGGCCATCTCGGCCACGATGGCGAGGTCGTGGGTGATCATGATCAGCCCCATGCCCTGCTCGCGCTGCAGCTTCAGCAGCAGGGCCATGATCTGGGCCTGGATGGTCACGTCCAGGGCCGTCGTCGGCTCGTCGGCAATCAGCAGCTTGGGGCCGCAGGCAATCGCCATCGCGATCATCACGCGCTGGTTCATGCCGCCCGACAGCTGGTGCGGATAGGCATTGGCGCGGTTGGCCGCGTCGGGGATCTCGACCAGCTCCAGCAGCTCGACAACGCGCTGCTTCGCAGCGGCGCCGCGCAGGCCCAGATGGGCCTTCAGCACCTCGGCGATCTGCGCACCCACGGTGTAGCTGGGGTTGAGGCTGGTCAGCGCGTCCTGGAACACCATGGCCACGTCACGGCCGATCAGCGCGCGGCGTTCGGCGGCGTTGAGTTTCAGCAGGTCGCGGCCCTGGAACTCCAACGCGTCGGCCGTGACCTTGCCCGGCAGGTCGATGAGGCCCATCAGCGCCAGCATGGTCACCGACTTGCCCGAGCCCGACTCGCCGACGATGCCCAGCAACTCGCCCTTGTCCAGCGTCAGGTCCACGCCGTCGACGGCGGGGAAGGCGCCGAACTGGACCTTGAGATTCCTGATGTTCAGCAAAGGCATCAGGCCACCTTCTTCAGCTTGGGGTCCAGCGCATCGCGCAGCCCGTCGCCCATCAGGTTGATGGCCAGCACCGACACCAGGATGGTCAGGCCCGGCAGCGTGACAACCCAGGGCGCGCGGGTGATGTAGTCGCGTGCCGACGACAGCATGGTGCCCCACTCGGGTGTGGGCGCCTGCACGCCCAGGCCCAGGAAGCCCAGGCCCGCCGTCTCCAGGATGGCTGACGAGAAGCTCAGCGTCGCATTGACGATCAGCGGCGCCATGCAGTTGGGCAGCACGGTGATGAACATCAGCCGCCACACATGGGCGCCGGCGACGCGGCTGGCCGTCACATAGTCGCGGCCGATCTCGCCCAGGGCGGCAGCGCGCGTCAGGCGCACATAGCCGGGCAGGGCGCCGATGGCGATGGCGATGACGGTGTTGACGAGACCCGGGCCGAGGATGGTGATGACGCAGATGGCCAGCAGCAGGGCCGGCAGGGCCAGCACGATGTCCATCACGCGCATGATGGCCGGCGACAGCCAGCGCTGGAAAAAGGCCGCCAGCAGCCCCAGCAGCACGCCGGGCAGCAGCGACATGAGAACGGCCGCCAGGCCAATGCCCAGCGACACCCGGCCGCCATGCAGCAGCCGGCTCAGCATGTCGCGGCCCAGCTCGTCGGTGCCGAGCAGGAAGCGCGTGTTGCCGCCCTCGGCCCAGCTAGGGGGCGTCAGCATGAAGTCGCGGTATTGCTCGATGGGGTCGTGGGGCGCGATCAGCGGGGCGAACAGCGAGGCCAGCGCGATCAGCGCGAAGACGATCAGCGCCACCAGGGCGCCGCGGTTGGCGGCAAAGCCGAGCCAGAACTCGCGCAGGGGGCCGGGCGGCTCGATGGGTTTGTCGAGGACGGCGCTCATCAGTGGCCACCTCCACGGATGCGCGGATTCACCACGCCATACAGCACGTCCACGATCAGGTTCACGGCGATGAAGGTCAGGGCCGAGATCAGGATGCCGGCCTGCACGACCGGATAGTCGCGCCGGCCGATGGAGTCGATCAGCCATTTGCCGATGCCGGGCCAAGAGAAGATGGTCTCGGTCAGCACGGCGCCGGCCAGCAGGCTGCCGGTCTGCAGGCCCACCACCGTCAGCACCGGGATCAGCGCATTGCGCAGGGCGTGCACGACAACGACGCGCGCCGGCGACAGGCCCTTGGCGCGGGCGGTGCGCACATAGTCCTCGCGCAGCACCTCGAGCATGCTGGAACGGGTCATGCGCGCCACCACGGCCAGCGTGCTGGTGCCCAGCACCAGCGCCGGCAGGATGAGGTGCATCAGCGCCGACTTGAAGGCGCCTTCTTCGCCGCTCAGCCAGGCGTCAATCAGCATGAAGCCGGTGACGCGCTCGGGGTCGAACTCGATGCCGATGCGGCCGCTCACCGGCGTCCAGCCCAGCTGCACCGAGAAGAACATGATGAGGATCAGTCCCCACCAGAACACCGGCATGGAATAGCCCACCGTGGCCAGGCCCATGACGCCCTGGTCCAGCAGCGAGCCGCGCTTGAGCCCGGCGCTGACGCCCAGCAGCAGGCCGAAGCCGACGGCAAAGATCAGCGCCGCCGTGGCCAGCTCAACGGTGGCCGGGAACAGGGCCGCGAACTCCTTGCTGACCGGCTCGCGGCTGACCAGGCTCTGGCCCAGGTCGCCGTGCAACAGCTTGCCCACGTAGTCCGCGTACTGCACCGGCAGCGGCTGGTCCAGGCCCATGCGCTTGACGAGAGCCGCATGGGCCTCGGGGTCGAGCCGGCGCTCGCCCATCATGACCTCGATGGGGTCGCCGGGCACGAGGCGGATCAGGCCGAAAGCGACGAGGGTGATGCCGATCAGCGTCGGCACCAGGGTCGCCAGGCGTTTGAGCAGGAAGGCGAGCATCCGGCGGTGTTACCAGCGCGAGGTGTAGGGGCGGGTTTCGCCGTCACCGCCGCCCGCCACGCGCATGGCGCTGGGCGTGGACGCGACCTCGATCAGCGCGGCTGTCTCAGCGTCGGGCGTGCCCGAGATGTCGCGCGGCCGGTACTTCATCTGGAAGGTCTGGATGACCTCCTTGGTCAGCACGTCCAGCTGGCCTGAGCGCGACACGTTGTAGCCGATGCGCGCGAGGCGCTCCTGCAGCCAGGCCACGTCGTGCGGCGCGACCTCGTGCTCCAGCGTCTTGACCATGACCGAGGGGCCGTCCGGCCAGGGGATCAGCCCCGCGTCGGCCAGCTGCTTCCAGGGGAATTGTGGGCCGGGATCCTGCTTGCGGCCGGGGGCGATGTCGGCGTGGCCGATGATGCGTTCGGGCTTGACGCCATGGCGCTTCTGGATGTCGCGCACCAGGGCGATGACCTCGTCGACCTGGGCCTGGGGGAAGGGCGCGTAGACGCGGCCGCCGGGGCCGTCCACATAGCCGGCGTTGACGATCTCGATGCCGATGGAGGCCGAGTTCAGATTGGTGGCGCCGCCCCACCAGCTGGCCCCGGCATGCCAGGCGCGGCGGTTCTCGTCGACGAGGGCGTAGCTGGCGATGGGGTTGTCGCGCACCAGGTAATGGGCCGAGACCTGGCCGCCCGTCGTCAGCACCTTCAGCGACTTCTCCCAATCGATGACGGTGTAGTGCAGCACGATGAACTGGGCGCGGCTGTCCTGGTTCTGCGAGGTATAGCTGCGGTCGATATTCGGGGCGCGCACAGCGGCGGCCGGCCCGGCGGCCATGACGGGAGCGGAGGAGGAAGGCGCGGCGGGCGAGGGGGCCGGTGTCGGCACGCTGGCGCAGGCGCTGAGCAGCAGGGCCAGGGTGGCGGCAACGAGGGAGGTGGACTTCATGCGTGGGAAGGCGTGGCCAAGCCCGGATTGTTGCAGCGCCCTCGCCCGGCCGGCCTCGGGCCAGCCCGCAGGGGTCATGCTGGAGGGCCATGCGGGTATGAGTGCAGGTGATGGTTGAATGGCGCCATGAGCCTGTACACGACGCTGCACGCCACGCCCTCGGTCGACACCTACCGCCATCTGCGCGTGGCCTCCGGGCTCAGCCCCAAGTCCGCCGAGGCGGCCGCACGTGGCCTGCCGAACTCGCTGTTCGCGGTGCAGATCCTGCACGCCGGCGAGCCCATAGGCATGGGGCGGGTCATCGGCGATGGTGGCTCGGCCTTCCAGGTCGTCGACATTGCCGTGCTGCCCGAACACCAGGGCCAAGGCCTGGGCAAGCTCATCATGGGTGAGATCGCTGCCTGGCTGCGTAGCAACGTGCCCGAGAGCGGCTATGTCAGCCTGCTGGCCGATGTGCCGGCCGATGCCCTCTATGTCCAGTTCGGCTTTGTGCACACGGCGCCCGCGACCGTCGGCATGGCCTGGAAACGCGCGTGAGCGAAGCTTGTCTGAAAGCCGACGACCGCTGCCTGCTGCCCATAGGCTGCACCGAGCAACACAAAGGCGCGACGAGGAGGTGCTGGAGATGTGGCGCATCGCGGTGGAGGAGACGCCGGCGTTGATCCAAGGGCCGTGGGCTTAGGGCGCTGCGATTGAGGCCGGGGCGTTGCCGGCCAGAAGCGGCGGGTCGGCTGGTTGCCGGCGGGAACAAAGATTGCCCTGAAAGGGGATGCAGTCAGAGGCTCTCCACGCATCGGCTCCAGCTTGCGTTGCGACGGATGTCATCCGCGTCGTCGGCGCCAGGGAGAACAACCTGCGCAATGTCAGCGTCGACATTCCGAAGAAGCGCATCACCGTGTTCACAGGGGTGTCGGGCTCGGGCAAGTCCTCGCTGGTTTTCGACACCATTGCGGCCGAGTCCCAGCGGCAGCTGAACGACACCTTCTCCACCTTCGTCAGGCATCGCCTGCCGCACCATGCCCAGCCGAATGCCGACTCGCTGGAGAACCTCTGCGCGGCCATCGTGGTCGACCAGCGACGCCTGGGCGGAAATGCCCGCTCCACCGTGGGCACGGCCACGGACATCCTCGCGCTGATCCGGCTGCTGTTCTCGCGTGTCGGGCAACCCTTTGTCGGCTACTCCAACATCTTTTCGTTCAACCATCCCGATGGCATGTGCCCGCGATGCGAGGGACTGGGCAAGGTTGACACCGTTGCTGTTGACCGGCTGTTCGACAGGCAACGGTCGCTCAACGAAGGGGCCATCCGCTTCAGTGCCTTCGCTGTCGGCGGCTACCGCTGGAAGCGCTACGTGAACAGCGGCCTTTTCGACAACGACAAGCCGCTGAAGGACTACAGCGACGAGGAATGGCAAACCCTGCTCCATGCGCAGGACGTGCCCGTCACCAACCCCGGGCCGGGGTGGCCGCCGACGAGCCGTTACGAGGGGGTGCTCCCGCGCATCCGGCGCAACTTCCTGAACCGCAATGTCGACGAGATCAAAGGTCTGGACCGCACCGAGTGGGACCGGCTGGTGACGGCCGGACCCTGTCCGCAGTGCCACGGCGCGCGCCTCAACGAGAAAGTGCTGAGCTGCCGCATCGACGGCAGGAACATCGCCGACTGGTGCGCCCTCGAGGTGGACGAACTGCTGGCGGTCGTCACCCAGGTCGGCGCGCCCCTGGCCGCCACCATGGTTCCCGCACTTGCCAGCCGGCTGCAGCATCTGGTCGACATCGGGCTGGGATACCTGAACCTCGGCCGCGGGACGAACAGCCTGTCGGGCGGGGAATCGCAACGCGTGAAGATGGTGCGCTACCTCGGCAGCAGCCTCAGCGACATGAGCTACATCTTCGACGAGCCCAGCGTGGGCCTGCATCCACGGGACGTGGCGCGCCTGACCGGGTTGTTGCGCCACCTTCGCGACAAGGGCAATACCGTGCTGGTGGTGGAGCACGACCCCGACATCATCGTGGCGGCAGACCATGTCATCGACATGGGGCCGGGGGCTGGAGACGCGGGAGGCCGCGTGGTCTTCGAGGGCAGCGTCGCCGCGCTGCGGCTGGCCGACACGCCAACCGGACGCTGCCTGGCTCGACCAGTGAGCGTCAATGCCGCGCCGCGCACGCCTTCGGGCTGGCTGCCTATCGAGCACGCGAATCTGCACAATCTGAAAGACGTGAGCGTCTCCATCCCCAAGGGCGTGATGACCGTCGTGACGGGCGTAGCCGGTTCGGGCAAGAGCAGCTTGATCAACGGCGCCTTCGTGCGCACCTATCCGGAGGTCGTGTGCATCGACCAAGGAGCGATCGGTGGGTCGCGACGCTCGAACATCGCCACCTACACAGGCATCATGGATCCCATTCGGTGGCTGTTCGCGCGGGCCAATACGGCCAGCGCATCGCTGTTCAGCGCCAACTCGGGAGGCGCGTGCCCCGTGTGCAAAGGGCTCGGCACGACGGAGACGGACCTGGCCTTCATGGAGCCGATCGTCAGCATCTGCGAGCGCTGCCGTGGGCGCCGGTTCACCGACGAAGTCCTGACCTACCGGATGCGCGGCAAGAACATCGGGGAGATCCTGGCGATGCGCGTCGCCGAAGCGAAAGCCTTCTTCGATGAACCGGAGATAGGGCCCGCGTTGGAACGGCTCGATGAGGTCGGACTCGCCTACCTGTCCCTCGGGCAACCCTTGTCCAGCCTGTCCGGTGGGGAACGGCAGCGCCTGAAGCTGGCTACCGAGCTGGGCCAGTCGGGCCGGATCTACGTGTTCGACGAGCCCACCTCGGGCCTGCATCTCTCCGACATCGACCGCTTGTTTCGACTGCTCGACCGGCTCATTGAACGTGACGCCACCGTCGTCGTCATCGAACACCAGCTCGACATGATCGCCCGGGCGGATTGGTTGATCGACATGGGGCCGGAAGCCGGGCGACGGGGCGGACGCGTGATGTTCGCAGGTACCGTCACCGCGATGCTGGCGACGGGCTCTGGTGACACCGCCGCGCATCTTCGAAGGTACGCGGGGTCAGCGGTGGCGCCATGAATGATTCCTGCCGAACGATCGCCGGATGCCCTACTTCGAGAACCAGCCCGCGACGCGCTGACGCAGCCGCTCGAAGAACCCGGCGCGCTCGACGTCGGCGAGCGCTATGACAGGCGCCTCGCCAAGCTGCTTGCCGTTGGCCGTGGCGACGATCTTGCCGATCACGGCGCCCTTGGCGATCGGTGCCTCCAGCGCAGGGTTCAGCGAGATCGCGGTCTGGACGGCGGCCGCCTGGCCCTTGGGCACCACCAGCGTCCAGGCCTGGGCAATGCCCGCGTTGACCGTGGGCGCCACGCCGTAGGTGACCTTGGCGGTCGTCAACGTCGCACCGGCCTGGGCGGGGGACGCTTCCTCGAAGTTGGCGTAGCCCCAGTTGAACAGCACGCGGGTCTGGTCGGCGCGGGCCTGCTTGCTGTCGGCGTTCATGATGACCGAGATCAGGCGCATGCCGTTGCGCTTGGACGATGCGGTCAGGCAGTAGCCCGCATCTTCCGTGTGCCCGGTCTTGAGCCCGTCCACCGTGGGGTCGGTGTACAGCAGCGCATTGCGGTTGCCCTGCTTGATGCCGTTGTAGGTGAACTCGCGCTCGGCGTAGATCGGGTAGTACTCGGCGCTGTTGCGGATGATGGCGGCCGCCAGCACGGCCAGGTCGCGGGCCGAGGCCTTGTTGTTGGGGTCGGGCAGGCCGGCCGCATTCGCGAACTGGGTCTTGCTCATGCCCAGCTTCTTGGCCTCGGCGTTCATCATCGCGACGAAGCCCGGCTCCGAGCCGCCGATGTGCTCGGCCAGGGCCTTGGAGGCGTCGTTGCCGCTGGCGATGACCACGCCGCGCAGCATGTCCATCAGGGACGCCTGCGCGTTCAGGGGCACGAACATGCAGCTGTCACCGTCCTTGCCGCCGCGGCACCAGGCGCTCTCGCTCATGGTGACCTTGTCGTCGGGCTTGAGCTTGCCGCTCTTGAGCCCCTGTTCCACCAGGTAGCTGGTCATCATCTTGGTCAGCGACGCCGGCGGCAGCGGTTCGTCCGGGTTGGACGAGGCCAGCAGCTGCCCGGTGTTGAAGTCCATCAGCACCCAGGCCTTGTTGGCCAGGACCGGCACCGACTGCCCGTTGGCGTCGGTGGTCATCGCCGGTTCGGTCGGGGCGGCAGCCTTGTTCTTGTGCGCTGCCGCGTGGGGCTTGGTGTGCTTGGCGCTGAAGGCCGGTGTGGGCGCCGCGACGAGGAGGGCGCTGGCAAGGACGACGGGAAGCAGGGAGGTGGAGGGAAAGCGGGAAATCATGGACAAATGCGTTTTCAGGAGGGCGACAGCCTGACGCATATTAGGCCCCGACAGCCGTCGGCCCCGTAGTTCAGCCTCCCTAAGGCACCGGCGGCAGCTCCGGCGCGCTCAAGCCCTCGAAGGGATCGGCCCAAGCCGGCAACGCCATCAAGCGCGCATGCCAGGCCGCCAGCGCCGGATAGTCGGACAGCGGCAGCCGGGCCACGTCGTTGTAGGGCAGGAAGGCGCCCATGCGGAAGTCGGCATAGCTCAGGCCGCTGGCCAGCAGCCAGTCCTGCCGGCCGAGATGGGCGTTGAGGATGGAGGCGGTCTCGTGGAAGCGCTCGATGCCGCGCGCCACGGTGCCTTCATCCAAGGCGCCCAGGCTGTAGCGCAGCTTGGTGCCGCGCTCAAAGTGCACCATGTCGCAGGCATGCATGAAGTTGTCGCGGCTCCAGCTGATCCAGCGGATCATGTCCGGCAGTTCCCTACCGGTGCGCCAGAACTCCGAGCCCACCAGCTGCGACAGCCGGCAGGCGATGGCATCGGCCTCCCACAGCGGGCGGCCGTCCTCGACCAGGATGGGCACCCGCAGCGACGGATTCAGCGGCAGGAACTTCTCCGCCTGGCCGGGCGCCAGCGGCGCGGCGAACTCGTAGCTCACTGGAGCCGCCAGGTATTTGGCTGCCGCCACGGCGAGGCGGGGGTTGGGATTGCGCGAGAAGTAGAGGATGGGCTTCATGGCTGGCAGCGTTGTCATCGGGCGCTGCGCAGTGTCCGCAAACTCGCCTGACGATTCAACTGGGCGCATGTCCTGGCGGCGATGCCTCACTGAACCGCGTCGATCAGCCGGGCGCGATCCGCCGGACTCAGGCCGGGCGCCTGCGACAACAGGGCGACCGCCTGGCCGGCGTCGATGTCGTGCAGGCTCTGGGCCAGGGCCTGCCAGGCCTGCCAGCGGCGCTCGGGCGAGGCGATGCGGGCGACGAGGTCCATCGCCTCGAGGGGCGCATGGCGGGCCAGTTCGTCGGCGCTGGCATGGCGGGCGATGGCCTCGTCCAGTTCGGGCAGCGGTGCATAGGAACGCAGCCAGTCGCGCGCGGCCTGGCCGTCCAGTGCCGTCCAGCGCAGCAGCCCTTCATCCAGCAGGGCCTGGCGTTGCCCACCCGCCGGCAGGGTGCTGGCGAAGACGGTGGCCGAGCGGACGTCCTGCTGCAACCAACGATCGTGCAGCGTGGCCAGCAGGGCGGCCTGCCCCGGGGTGTTCACGGCCCAGCGCGCCGCCTGTTCGGGCGCGGCTTCGGCCCAGCGCGCCAGCACCGCTTGCAGCAGACGCTCCTGGGTCTGGGCGTCGAGCGGCGCGCGCTGCAGCGCGAGCACGGCCCTGGGGTAGTCGCGCTCAGCCATCCAGCTGTCCAGCAGCGCCTCATCCAGCGCCGGGGCGGCGCTGCCGACGCGGGGCTCGGTGGGCGCCGGGCCGGCCGTGGGTGCGGCCAGCCCCATCATCTGCAGGACGGGGCTGGGCGCCGTGGCGCCGCCCGCCACCGGGGGCGGCATGGCGGGCGGCTGCCCGAGGGCCAGCGCCCCCAGGCCGGCCGCCGCCGCCAGCAGCCAGGCCAGCGGACGGGTGCCCATCACTTGAACACGCAGGCGCGTGCGACGTTGCTGCTGCTCGTGTCCTTGACCGGTTCGTTGCCCGAGCCGGTGCCGACATAGCCTTCGCATTTGGGCTTGGAGCCGCTGTAGACCAGGTCGGTGATGGTGGCGACGTCGTATTTGCCGGCGATGCCCGACTTGCTGTCGTAGCTGCTGTTGACGCCCAGGCCGGCCACGTTGAGGGTGCCCAGGCGCACGCCCGTCACCGTCACCTTGCGGGCGTACTGCGTCGAGCAGTTGCCGCAGGAGCGGTAGAGCTTGCCGATGTTGTCGGCGTAGAAGTCCGTGATCACCAGCGTGCCGTCGCCGTTGTGCTGGAACAGCTTGTCGGCGGCCTTGAAGGCGGCGCCGCCGCTGATGGTCAGCTTGCTGGTCACGCCGCTGAGCTTCTTCACCGTGGCGCCGTCCTCGCCGACGTCGGCCCAGTAGACGTTGGTGATGTTGCAGACGCCGTAGCAATGCACGCCGTCGGCCCCGCCCGCGGCCAGGTTAGTGCCGCTGCCCAGGGACCCGTCGCCGATGACGACGTTCTTGACCGTCGAGCCGTTGTTCAGCTTGAACATCGGGATCTGGCTCTCGCTCTGGGTGCCCTTCATGTTGGAGGCCGTGCCCACCAGGCAGACCCATTTGCCGTACTTGGCCACGCCGTCCCAGGTCGTGCCGGCCGGCACATCGATGGTGGCGCTGACATTGACCTTGGTGCAGGCCGGCACCGTGCGCACGCCCGGCGCGGCGGCGGCGCTGCTGGCCATGGCCACGAGGGCCAGGCCCAGCAGGCCCTGGCAGAAGCGGCGCAGCGGCCGGTTCAGAAAAAACGGGTTCATTCCTTGTCTCCTTGGATTGCTGTTGAAGTCGGCCGCCGCGAGCGGGCGGCAGGGCGTCAGCGCAGGGTCGAGGCCGGCAGGGCTTCAACGAGCAAGGTCAGCGAGGGAGTGGAACGACAAAACTCCGCACCGTCATGCAGAGACGGGCCAAGCCTCCAACGAGGCGGATTTGCGCCAAACGGAACGCACTTTCATTGTTTTGAAACGATGTTCCAATCGGTGGATGTCCGAAGCCGATTCAGGCGGCGGGGGGCCGGAGCGAGGCCGCGGCGCGTGGCGCCGCGCTTCAGCGCTTGCGGGGCGCGGGGGTTTTCTTCGCCGCCGGCCGGGACGCGGGTCGCGCCGGCTTCTCGGCCTCGGCGGCCGCCTGCAGCGGCGCCAATGCGGCCAGGGCGTCGAGTTGGGTCAGCAGGCGCTGCAGATAGCCGGGCGCCAGGGCCTGCAGCTGCTGCAGCGCGCGGGCCACCAGCACCTGGCTGTTCAGCGGGCCCAGATGCTCGGGCACCGGCGCGCTGACCTCGGCCAGGCGGCGCGTCAGCCGCAGCGCGCTCCAGGTGCGGCGGTGGATCTGCACATTGCGCAGCTCGGGGCCGGCCTGGAGCTGGGCCAGCAGTTCGGTCAGCGGGCTCGGGGCGTTCGCGGCCGGCCGCGCGGGCAGGGCGATGGGCTCGGCCTCGGCACGCTGCACGAGCCTGGCCACCAGGCGCTCGCGCAAGGGCCCCGGCGCCTGAGCGCAGGCCCGCCGCGCCAGCGCCTCCAGCACGCGGCGGCGCACCGGGTCGGCTTCGGCGCGGGCCTGCACCCAGGCGATGGGGTCGTCCATCACGGCGCGGAGGCGGCGGCGCGCCTGGGCCGCGGCGTGGGCGCGATCTCGACGCGGCGGTTCAGCGCCCGGCCGGCCGCCTCGTCGTTGGAGGCCACCGGCTGCTGCGGCCCGAAGGCGGCGGCGAAGACGGCGTCCGGCGGCAGGCCCTCGGCCATCAGCGTGCGCGTGACGGTCAGCGCGCGCTGGGCCGACAGCTCCCAGTTGTCGGCGAACTTGGTCCCGCCCTTGCCGCTCAGCATGCCGCGGTCGTCGGTGAAGCCGCTGACCATCAGGATCTCGTCACGCTGGCTCAGATAGGTGCGCAGCGGCAGGGCCAGGCTCTTGATCAGCGCGCGGCCATCGGCATGGAGCTGATCCGAGCCGATGGCGAACAGCACCGCGCCGCTGATGCCGATGCGGCCGTCCGACAGCGTGATGCGGCCATCGGCCAAGGGGCCGGCGAGCGCCCGCTCCAGCGCCTCGCGGCGGGCCTGCTCGGCCTGGCGTTGTGCCACCTCGGCCTGCAGCTTGTTGGCCAGATCCAGCTGGCCCACCAGGGCCGCGGCCAGCACCAGCACGAAGGCGCCGAGCACGCCGGCCATCAGGTCGCCAAACGCGGCCCAGGCGGGCGTGCCCACGCCTTCCTGTTCGATCTCCAGGGGCTCATCCATTGACGGTGGCCCCCTGCAGCGCGTCCAGCACCTGCTTCTGCGAGCCCAGGCAGAGGTCGATGACTTCGCGGGCCTGGGCCACGTAATAGCCCAGCTGCTCGTCGCTGCGCGTCATGGCGCCGCTCAAGCGCTCCTCCAGCGCGGCCAGATGCTGCACCAGCTGGGCATTGGCCCCCTGGAACTGCTCGACGGCTGCGCCAAAGCCCTCGCCCAGGCTGCCCATCTCGGCGGCGCTGGCGGCGATGGTGGTGGCCGCTTCCGACAGGGCCTGGCCGGTCGCATCGGCCTGCTCGGTGAAGCGCTGGCCCAGGGCCTCGAGCTGGGTGGCGGAATTGCCCACCAAGGCATGCACCTGGGACGACGCACTGCTGACCAGCACGTCGATGGCGGCGCGCTGCTCGCCGGCAGCCTGCTGCAGCGAGGCCAGCAGCGTCGACACCGTCTGCATCAGCTCGGCGCGCTCGGCCAGGGCCGCGCGGTCCTGGGCCTGGCTCTGCGCCAATTGCTCGCGCAGGGCGGCGACGACCTCGACGGCGGCGCGCGGCGCCTCGCCGGCGGCCTTCAGCAGCGCGCCGGCTTCGGTCAGCGTGGTCCTGGCCTGGGCTTCGGTCTGGGCGACCAGATCGCGGGTGTGCTGCAGCAGGCCGTCGGCCAGTTGCTGCTGCTGGGCGAGCTGGGCGGCACCGGCCGTCTGCAGCTCGGTGCGCCAGGCGGCCAGGCGCTCGGCGTCGTGGCTGGCGTGGGCCGATTGCAGCCGGCCGTGGGCCTCGGCGATGGCGGCGATGGCGGCCTGGGTCTGGGCGGTGAAGCCGGCCGTCAGTTCGGCCAGGGCATCCTGGGCGCGCTGGCCGCTGCTGGCGAGCAATTGCTGGGCGGCTTCGCGCTGGGCGGCCAGCAGCTTCTCGTTGGCTTCGCGCTGTCGGGCCAGGGCCTCGGCCTCGGTGCGCGCCTCGGCACGGGCCTGGGCATCCTGCTCGGCCAGCTGGGCGGCGTGGCGGGTCTGGCTGTCGGCGATGCGCTCCAGCAGCTGCTGGGTCTGGGTGGCAAAGCCCGTGGTCAGCTCGGTCAGCGCGTTCTGGGCGCGGGCGCCGCTGTCGGCCAGCAGCTGCTGGGCGGCCTGGCGCTGGGCGGCCAGCAGGGCTTCGTTGGCGCTGCGCTGCTCGGCCAGGGCCAAGGTCTCGGCGCGCGCCTCGGCGCGGCGCTGGGCATCGTGCTCCGCCTGCGTGGCCTGCTGGCGCGATGCGGCGTCCTGGAGGGCGGCCAGCAGGGCCTGGGCTTCGGCAGCCCAGCGGGCGCTCAAGCTGTCCACGGCCTTCTGGGCGGCCGCGCCGCTGTCGGCCAGCAAACGCAATGCGGCTTCACGTTGCTGGGCCAGGCCATCGGCCTGGGCCTGAGCCGCTGCCTCGGCCTGCCGGCCGATCTGCGTGACGCCGGCCTCGAACTTCACGCTGAGGGCGCCGAGTTGGTCGGCCACCTGCGCGCCCACGCGCTCATGCAGGGCCGCGGCTTCGCGGGCGATGCCGGCCATCGCCGCCTCGGCGGCGGGCTGGATGGCGGCGCCGGCCAGGCGGGCACTTTCGGCCAGGCTGGTGCGCAATGTCGTGTCCACGCTGGCGGCCAGGGCCGTGTAGGCCTTGCTCGTCTCGCCGTGGAACTGCGAGTTCTGCGCGGCCAGCTGGTCGGCCAGTTGACTGGCATGCAGCTGCAGCTGGGCGACGAGTTCCAGCTGGCGCTGCTGGGCGACTTCGGCCGCCGCGGCCTCGGCGGCCTGCTGCTCCAGCGCGCGGCGGTGCGCGGCCGTCAGCGGGCGCAGCTTGCCGAGCAGGGCGGTGTCGAGATGGGCCGACACGGCCGCACGTTCGCGCCGCGCCAGCGCCACCATCAGGCCCAGCATGGCCGAGCCGGTCACGCCGGCCACGCTGGCGCTGAAGGCCAGGCCCAGGCCCTGCACCGGCGCGCCCAGGGCATTGCGCAGGGCCGCGAGGTCGGCCGTCTGGCCCAGGGCACTGGCCGTGCTGCTCAGCGTGATGACCAGGCCGATGAAGGTGCCCAGCATGCCCAGCAGCACCAGCAGGCCGGCCAGGGCCGGGGCCAGCGACAGGCCGGGCAGGGCCGTGCGCAGGCCTTCCAGGCGCTGCTGCACGCCAGCCCGCAGTGTGGCGGGCAGTTGGGCGAGGAAGTCATCGCCCGCCAGCGCCGCCTCCAGCTCGCGACTGGCGCGGCGGAAAGCCGTCAGCTCCCAGACCCCGACGACGAAGAAGGCCGCGATCAGCAGCGTCATCGCCAGGGCCACCGGGTGGTGGCGCGACGCTGCGAGGGCCGCGCCGGCAATGCCCGCCAGGCCGGCGGCCAGGGCGAGGGGATAAAGGGCGTTCAGGAAGCGGTTCATCGGGGGCTGTCGTCGTGCAGGGCCTCGATGAGGCCCTGCACCGGTTGAAGTCGGAGGTCGAGCTCGGCCCGCAGCAAGCGCTGCAGGTCGGCCCAGAAGCGCTGCCGCCAGCGGCGCGGGTCGGTGGCGTGATGGGTTTCGGCGCGTCGGGTCAGCAGCGCGGGCAGGCCGGCCAGGGCCTGGCGTTCCTGGGCACCGGCGGCGCGCTCCAGCAGGGCATCCAGCTGCGCCAGGCGCGCCAGCGTGCCCGAGGCCTCGGCCAGGCGCGGGCGCAGGCGCTCGCGCAGCGTCGCGACGCGGGCGGCCATGCTGCGCTGCTGCTGGGCATGGTGCAGCCGAAAAGGCGCCAGCAGGTCAGCCAGCGGCACGCCCTCGGGCGCGGTCTCGGCGGCGTCGCGGGCCAGCAGGGCGTCGTCGAAGGCGGCCGTCAGCTCGGACTGCAGCCGCTCCAGCGCGGCCCCGGCCCAGTCGCGCGCCTCGCGGCGGGCCGCCGCGTTGGCACCGGTCGCCGGGGCCACGGCCAGCACCTGGGACAGGCCGATGGCATCCGCCCAGCCCAGCCAGCCGCCCAGGCGCTCGGCCACCGGCGCCGCCGGCACGGGTGCGACGCCCCATTGCAGCAGCAGCCGGGCCAGGGGCTCGGGGGTCTGAGGCTGCGGGGGGAGGGCTTGCATGGGGCGGGCGCGACCTGCGCGGGCGCGCGAGGCAAAAGGGCGAGATTTTAGTGAGCCCCGATGGGATGGGCTATCTGGCGGGCCCGGTGCCGTCCCGGGCCCGGCGCAGAATGCTCCGCATGCATTCCCATGACCATTCCGAATGGCGGCACGACCACGTCTTCGACACCGGCAACGCCGCCGCTGAGCGCGGCGCGCGGGTGGTGATGTGGATCACCGCCGCCACCATGCTCATCGAGATCGCCGCGGGCTGGTTCTTCAACTCCATGGCCCTGCTGGCCGACGGCTTCCACATGAGCAGCCATGCCGTCGCTATCGGCCTCAGCGCCTATGCCTATGCCGCGGCGCGCCGCCATGCCCAGGACCCGCGCTACGCCTTCGGCACCTGGAAGATCGAGATCCTGGGCGGCTTCGCCAGCGCCATCTTCCTGCTCGTCGTCGTCGCGCTGATGGCCTATGGCTCCATCGAGCGCCTGTTCAAGCCCGAGCCCATCCACTACCCCGAGGCCATGACCATCGCAGTGCTGGGACTGCTCGTCAACCTGGTCTGTGCGCTGATCCTGGGCAAGGCGCATGACCATGGCCACCATCACGGGCATGACCACGGCCATTCACATGATCACGCCCATGGCCATCACCACGACCTCAACCTGAAGTCCGCCTATCTGCATGTCGTCGCCGACGCCGCGACCTCGGTGGCGGCCATCGCGGCCCTGGCCGGCGGCTGGTGGCTGGGCTGGGCCTGGCTGGACCCCGCCATGGGCCTGATCGGTGCCGTCATCGTGGCCGTCTGGGCCAAGGGCCTGGTCGGCGAGACGGCCAAGGTGCTGCTGGACCGCGAGATGGACCATCCCGTCGTCGACGAGATCCGCGCGGTCATCAAGGACAGCGGCGCGGCCGGCGAGACCGAGCTCACCGACCTGCATGTCTGGCGCGTCGGCCGTGCCAGCTATGCCTGCGCCCTCAGCCTGGTCACCCACGACGCCCACCTCACGCCCGGCCAGGTGCGCGACTGGCTGGCGGTTCATGAAGAGATCGCGCACGCCACCATCGAAATCCACCGCTGCCCCGAAACCCACTGATCCATGCCCGCTTCCAGCTACTCCAACCTGCCCGCCGACGCCGACATCGAACTGCGCAACCGCTGCACGCGCTGGCTCAACGGCCACCGTCCGCTCAAGTCCATGCGCGATTCGCTGCTCGCCTTGGCCGAGCTGCCCGAGGCCGCGCTGCCGCTGGACGTCTACGGCCAGGGCCAGGCCATCCAGGCGCTGGAGGCCGAGGTTGCGGCCCTGCTCGGCAAGCCGGCCGCGCGCTTCATGCACAAGGGCGTGGCGGCCCAGCTCGCGGCCCTGCGCGTGCATTGCGGGGAGGGCGACGGCCCGGTGGCCCTGCATCCGCAAAGCCATATCGCCATCGACGAGGCCGAGGCCTTCGAGAAGCTGATGGGCCTGCGCGGCCTGCGCATCGGCCGTACGGATCGGCCCAGCCGCATCGAGGAGGTGATGGCTGCGCCCGAGCAGCCTGCCGTCGTCACCGTGGAACTGCCGCTGCGCCGCGGCGGCTATGTGCTGCCCGAGTGGGACGACCTGGTTGCCCTCAGCCGATGGTGCCGTGAGCGCGGCGTGCCCCTGCACTTCGACGGCGCCCGCCTCTGGGAGGCCGCGGCCCATTACGGCCGCCCGCTGGCCGAGATCGCCGCGCTGGCAGATTCGGTCTATGTGTCCTTCTACAAGGGCCTGGGCGGCCTGGCCGGCTGCGTGCTGGCCGGCAGCGAGGCCTTCATCGCCCAGCTCGCCCCCTGGCAGACCCGCCTGGCCGGCAATCTCTTCACCGTCCATCCCTTCGTGCTGAGCGCCCTGCAGGGGCTGCGCGCCCAGTTGCCGCACGTGCCGGCCTACCGCGAGCGCGCGCGGGCGCTGGCGCCGCGCCTGGCCGCCGAGGCCGGCTGGCGCGTGGCGCCCGAACAGCCCCAGGTCAATGCCTTCCAGCTGCACCTGCCGGTGGCGCCCGAGCCGCTGCGCCAGGCCCTGCTGGAAGTGGCCCGGCGCGACGGCTTCTGGCTGGGCGCGCGGGCCGTGCCTTCCCACCTCATCGCCGGCGGCGCCATGGTGGAAGTCGTCATCGGCGACGCGGCCGAGGGCTGGAGCGACGCGGACGCCGTGGCGGCCTGGCGCGCCGCCGCCGCGCTGGCGGCCGGTTAGGGGCGGGCTGGCTGAGAATGGCTGTCCTACCGACCGAGGTCCCTGCCATGCAGACCACCCTGCCCAGTGCCGATGCCCTGCCGGTGGCCGCCGGGAGCGCGGGCGCATCGGCCGCAGCAGCGCCGGCCGAGGTCGACATCGGCGAACTGCTGGAGCCCCAGCTCGCGCGCCTGAAGCGCGAGTTCATCGAGGACCTTTGGCAGGGCATGGTCGTCGTCGCGCTGATCGGCGTGCCCGTCTCGGTGTCGCGCTCCGTGGTCAGCGGCTGGCTGCCGGTCTACACCTCGCATATCGTGCTGGCCCTGCTGGTGGGCGCCGTCTTCCTGCTGCGCCGCCGCCTGTCCTATCACTGGCTGTCGGGCCTCTTTCTGGCCCTGCTGTGGGCCGTCGGCCTGCCGGGCGTGCTGTCCTTCGGCCTTATCTCGGCCAGCACCTTCTGGCTGGTGCTGAGCTGCTTCGTGGCCAGCAACCTCTACTCCACGCGCGTGGGCCTCGCCTTCGCGGCGCTGGCGGGCCTGGCCATCCTGGTGGTCGGCGCCGGCTATGTCAGCGGGCGGCTCAACACCCTCATCCCCGAGGCCGTCTACCACCGCCAGATCAGCGCCTGGCTGACGCTGCTGGTGGCCACCGGCACCTTCCTCTTCCTGAGCCTGCGCTCCATCGGCATGCACCAGCGCGCCGTCGTCGACCTGATGAAGCAGATCCAGGCCAAGGGGCGCGAAGTCTCCGACCTCTACGACCGCGCGCCCTGCGGCTATCACTCGGTGGACGCCCAGGGCCGCCTGCTGCGCATCAACCAGACCGAGCTGGACTGGCTGGGCCTCACGGCCGACCAGGTGCTGGGCCGACCCTTCACCGACTTCCTCAGCGCCGCCGGCCAGCAGGGCTTTCGCGAGGCCTTCCCGCGCCTGCTGCAGACCGGGCAGCTGCAGGACGTCGAGACCGAGCTGCTGCGCGCCGACGGCAGCCTGCTGCCCGTGCTCGTCAGCGCCACCGCCATGCTCGACGAGCAGGGGCGCTTCCTGCGCAGCCGCACCACCGTCTTCGACAACACCGAGCGCAAGAAGCTGGAGCTACGCCTGGAACAGCAGGCCCGCACCGACGCCCTGACCAGCCTGAGCAACCGGCGCGACTTCCACGAACGCGCCCAGGCAGAGTTGGCGCGCTGCCGGCGCCTGGCCAAGCCCATGGCCCTGCTGATGATCGACATCGACCACTTCAAGCAGGTCAACGACCGCCATGGCCACGAGGTGGGCGACCTGGCCCTGCGCCAACTGGCCGACAGCTGCCGCCATGCGCTGCGCGAGATCGACCTGCCGGCCCGCCTGGGCGGCGAGGAGTTCGCCGCCCTGCTGACCGAGACCGCCCTGCCCGCCGCGCTGGACGTGGCCGAGAGGCTGCGCCAGCACATCGAGGCCCTGGTCATCGAACTGCGCTATGGCTCGCCGCTGCGGCTGACCGTCTCCATCGGCGTGGCCGAACTGACCGACGCCGACGCCAGCCACGAAGACCTGATGCGCCGCGCCGACCGGGCCCTCTATGCGGCCAAGGGCGAGGGGCGCAACCGCGTCGTCGCGGCGCGCTGATCAGGCCTCGCCGGGCCCGTTGACGAAGGCCGCCACGTCGTCCAGGGCCGGCGCCAGCCAGCGCAGCGGCGCGCCGAAGGCGGCGATCAGCGTCATGTGGCCGACGTGGTCATAGAACTTCACCGTCACCGGCACGCCGAGGGCCCGCAGCCGGGTCGCCAGGCCCTGGGTGTTGCGCTGCGGATTCACCAGCGAGTCGTCCCGCGCCGCGGCCAGGAAGCTGCGTGGCGCGGCCTTGCTGGCGTGTTCCAGCGGCTGGGTGCCGGGCGGGTAGTCGGGGTGGAAGAACACCGGCTGGGCGTCCGGGTTGGTCATGGGCAGGAAGTCGTAGGGCCCGGCCAGGCCGATGAAGCCGGCCAGCTCGCGCGGCGTGTGCCCGGTGGGCTTGAGCCAGCGCGCGTCCAGCGCCAGCATGGCGGCGTTGTAGGCACCGGCGCTGTGGCCCATGACGAAGACCCGCCGCGGGTTGCCGCCCAGGCTCTCGGCATGGCCCAGGCCCCAGGCCAGGGCCGCGGCGCTGTCGCGCAGGAAGTCGGGGTAGCGCACCTGCGGGTAGAGGCGGTAGTCGGCCACCAGCGTCAGGATGCCGCGCGAGGCCAGGGCCGCGCCGACGAAGGCGTAGTCGCTGCGCTTGCCGCGGTTCCAGGAGCCGCCGTAGAAGAACACCACCACCGGCCAGCCGCCGCGCGGTGCGGCACGCGCCGGGCGGTAGATGTCCAGCAGCTGGCGCGGCCCCGGGCCATAGGCCTGGTCCGTCGTCACCGTGTGGGTGTTGCCGGGCGTCAGTGCATTCAGTGTCGCCACCGGCGCGCAGGCGACGAGCACGGCCCCCAGCAGCAGGGCGGCGAGCAGGAAGAGGCTGGCTTTCAGCATGGGCATGGCCAGCCTACGTGGCCGCTGCCCGTCTGGATGCCGCTATCCGCCCGGAGCCGCCCAAAAGCAATCGGCCGCCCAGTCATGCTGTGGCGGCCGATCGAGGGCATGGCGCTGAAAGGCTCAGCGGCGTTGCTGGCCGCCGCCCGGCGCCTGGCGCGGTGCGCCCAGGTGACGGAAGGTGATGCGGCCCTTGCTCAGGTCATAGGGCGACATCTCCAGCGACACGTTGTCGCCGGCCAGGATGCGGATGTGATGCTTGCGCATCTTGCCGCCCGTGTAGGCAATGACCTTGTGGCCATTCGTCAACGTCACGCGAAACCGCGAATCAGGCAGGATTTCGTCGACGACGCCGTTCATTTCGATCAGTTCTTCCTTGGCCAAATCTGAAGCTCCGTGATGAGTTGATAAACGAGGGCGTGACCCGCCATCAGTGGCTGCTTGCCCAGGCGAGGCCTTCGGCCCGCGCGTAGTGCAAGGCAGCCTGCGGGCTGCTGAACTGCGGCGTGAAGCGCATGACGCGATCCACGCTGGCCATGCCGCGACCGGAGCGGATCGACACCAAAGCGTCGAAACCGCCGCCCAGACGGGCCTGGCTCATGGGGGAAACCAGAAAGCGTCCCACCTCGATGTTCTTTTTGTTGTTATTCATATTGTTCTTCTTGGGGTGGCTGCCGAGCCGGTTCGAGCCGGCTGCGGCAGGGGGCGCACTGGCGCCCCCGGTGCACGAATTACAGCGTGCGGATGTTGGAGGCTTGCGGGCCCTTGGCACCTTGGGTGGCCTCGAAAGAGACCTTGGCGCCTTCGGCCAGCGAACGGAAGCCGCCGCTGTTCTTGATTTCGCTGTGGTGGGCGAAGAGGTCCTTGCCGCCGTTGTCAGGCGTGATGAAGCCGAAGCCCTTGCCGTCGTCAAACCACTTCACAGTGCCGGTTTCGGTAGTCATGGTGTTTCCTTTGGAAATGTACAGATGGAAGAAATACTCCGCCGGCGTCATGCCGTGCAGAGACAGAAACACTCAAGAACACTCACCGGGGAGTTGCTGAAGCGAGCCGCTCGCAAGAAAGGCCAGGGGGTGGCCAGCGGGGCTGCAGATAAGACCTTGAGGAAACGGCCTTGTGCGAATCTATGACGCCGAATGTACCACGCCGCGGCAAAGCCCTTGCAGGACAGAGGCCAGCAAGTCTGCGTGAAGCGTCGTTAGGTCACGGTTGCGGGCCGTCGTAGCTCTCGACGATGACGATATCGGCCTCGGCGGCCGACCAGGCGGAGTGTGGCGCGCGCCGCCGATCCGTGCAGGGCCAAGGTTTTGTTACGCAGCCGCGGCGCGATCGGATGCCCGGATTGACCCGTCCTGTGTTTGGGCTTCACGCCGCCGTGCATCTGTTGCCGCCGCTGCGCGTAAAGCCTGCAGCGGCCCATCAAGGCTGAGGGCCGCGCTCGCTGCAGGCATGTCGTCGCGCCGCGAGACCCCACCAGGAGCACACCATCATGAGCCTGCACCGTCCGCGCCTCGCCTCGAGCGCGCCCCTGCTGACCGCCCTCTGCGCAGCCCTTGCCGGCCTCGCGCTGCCGCCCGCCCAGGCGTCCAGCCACCGCGAGGCCCCGTCCATTGCCGGCTCGCCGCGCGTCGACGGCACCGACTTCTACATGTTCCGCAGCTACGAGGCGGGCCGCAGCGGCTACGTCACGCTGATCGCCAACTACCTGCCGCTGCAGGATGCCTATGGCGGCCCCAACTATTTCAAGCTCGACCCCAATGCGCTGTACGAGATCCACATCGACAACAACGGCGATGCCCGGGAAGACATCACCTTCCAGTTCCAGTTCAGGAACGCCTTCAAGGCCACGGCCCTGCCCATCGGCAACCAGACCGTGGCCATCCCGCTGACCCAGTCGGGCCAGGTCACCTCGCCGAATGCCGCGGCACTGAACGTCAACGAGAAGTTCACGCTCAACATCGTGCGCGGTGACCGCCGCACCGGCGCCAGCAGCGCGGTGATGAACCCCAAGAACGGCACGGCCCTGTTCGACAAGCCGTCCGACAACATCGGCGTCAAGACCCTGCCCGGCTACGCCGGCTATGCCGCCCAGCACATCTACAACGTCGACATCCCCGGCTGCGGCGCCAGCCGCGTCTTCGTCGGCCAGCGCCAGGAGGGCTTCGCGGTCAATCTCGGCCCCATCTTCGACCTCGTCAACGCGCCCGTCGGCGTCATCACCGACCCCAGCCTGATCAACGCCGCGGCCGCCAACTCCATCCAGGACAAGAACGTCACCTCGCTGGCCCTGGAAGTGCCGATCGGCTGCCTCACGCAGGGCGGCGAGACCACCATAGGCGGCTGGACGACGGCCAGCGTGCGCCAGAGCCAGCTCGTCAACGCCACGCCGCCCAGCGGCTACAACACGTCCACCACGACCGGCGGCGCCTGGGTGCAGGTCTCGCGCCTGGGCATGCCCCTGGTCAACGAGGTCGTCATCGGCCTGCCCGACAAGGACAAGTTCAACGCCTCGATGCCGTCCAAGGATGGGCAGTTCGCCACCTATGTGACGAATCCGACCCTGCCGGCCCTACTGGAGATTGCGCTGGGCCTGCCCGGCATCGCCCCCACCAACCTGCCGCGCGGCGACCTCGTCACCACCTTCCTGACCGGCATCCCCGGCGTCAACCAGCCCGCGGGCGTCGTGCCCGCGGAGATGCTGCGCCTGAACACGGCCATCGCGCCGACGCCCTTCGCCCAGCAGCAGCGACTGGGCATCGTCGGCAGCCTGCTGAACGGCGCCAGCGACTTTGCCGGCTACCCCAACGGCCGCCGCCCCAAGGACGACATCGTCGACATCTCCCTCGTCGCCGTCATGGGCGGCCTGTGCATGGCCAATGGCAACGGCAATGCGCTGGGCTTCGGGCTGGACTGCAACCCCAGCAAGGTGCCGCTGGGCGCCACGGCCTTCAAGCTGCACGACGCCGTCGACCAGGCCGTGGTGCCCTTCCTGCCCGGCTTCCCCTACCTCAACACCCCCCGCCCCGGTTCCTACTGAGCGGCATGCAAGGACACCCCATCATGAAACTCCGACTCCTCGTCGCCACGCTGGCCCTGCTCGCCCTCGGTGAGAGCGCCCAGGCCGGCCTGCTGCGCTTCGACAACCCCGACCCCATCGCCATCGACCCCGGCAACGTCGCCACCTACACCGAAGCCGGCTTCGCACTGAGCAGCCAGGCGGCCGACTTCCTGCTGCTGGACAACGGCGCCGGCGACGGCATGCTGGTGGGCGGCTTCTTCGGCGCCGGCCCCGTCACGCTGCGTGCGGCCGCTGGCGGCCTGTTCTCGCTGCTGAGCCTGGACTTCGGCTACTTCGACCTCGGTGACCCGCCGGGCCTGCTGGCCATCACCGGCCTGCTCAACGGCCAGCAGGTGGCCCTGCAGACCCTCAGCCTCGGCGCCCTGGCCACGGTCCAGTTCGACAGCCAGTGGGCCAGCCTCAGCGAGGTCATGTTCAGCGCCAGTTCGGGCTTCCAGCTCGACAACATCGCCGCCGTGCCCGAGCCCGGTGGCCTGGCCTGGCTGGGCCTGGGCCTGACCGGGCTGCTGGCCCGCCGCCGCCCTCAGCCGTAGGCGTAGAACAGCGCCGCGAAGAAGTGGCAGACGCTGCCGCCCAGCACGAAGAGATGCCAGACGAAATGGGCGTAGCGCAGCCGGTTGTCGAGCAGGAAGACCACCGCGCCCAGCGTGTAGCTCAGGCCGCCGGCCACCAGCAGGGCCAGGCCGGGGCCGGGCATGCGTTCCACCAGCGGCCCGATGGCGAACACCACCACCCAGCCCATGGCCAGGTAGATCAGCGTGGACACCAGCGGGTGGCGCAGCCGGTTCAGCAGCTTGATGGTCACGCCGAAGGCCGCCGCGGCCCAAACCGTGATCAGCAGGGCCAGGCCCGGCCCTTCCCGGTGCAGCACGCCCAGCGTGAAGGGCGTGTAGCTGCCGGCGATGAAGACATAGATGGCCGCGTGGTCCAGCCGCACCAGCCAGGCCTTGACGCGGCCATTGGCCAGCGAGGCGGGCAGGGCGTGGTACAGCGTCGAGACGCCGTAGAGCAGGATCATCGTGGCCGCGAAGACGGCCGCCGCGGCCACGTCGGTGGCGGCGCCGTGGGTCATCGCGCGGGCCACGAGGATGGGCAGGGCGGCAATGGCCAGGGCGGCGCCCAGGCCGTGGCTGATGGCGTTGGCGATCTCTTCGCCCAGGGTCTGCGGGCGGTCGCCCGTGATCGGGAGGGTGGAACTCATGGCTACCTCTTACTGCTGTGAGGATATGCGACCAGCATGCCAGCGCCGCATGACGCTGCCGACCCAAGGTTTGAGGGGTTGCCGGTGGTATGAATGCCGGCCGACAAGCTAGGGGCCAGGGGAACAAAGGCGCCGCGTTCGCCACGAACGCTGTTGTCGGCGGGCGCCTGCCTGCAAAGGGAGTCCTCATGCATCCCCACACCTCTTCGGTCCGCACCGTCCTCCAGTGGATCAACGAATTCAAGCGCATCGACATCGCGCGTGAAATCCAGCTGGACGGGTCGACCAAGAACTACGTCATGGAGTTCGGGCCGATTGCCGACAAGTTGCGCGACGTGAAGACCGATTCGGTCGGCACGGCGCTGGGCAAGGTCGAGGAGATCGACAAGCAGCGCTGCGGCGAGCGTCTGGCCGACGACAAGACGCTGGAGAAATGGACCCAGTTCCTGGAGGCCAAGAAAGCCTTCAAGGGCCACAAGGCCTTTGACGAGGCCGCCGGGCTGGTGGAGCAGGCGCGCCTGGCCAAGGATCCGCGCGAAGCACAGAAGCATCTGGCCAGCGCACGCCAGAAGCTCTGGGACAACACCCCGGACAAGCTGGAGAAGACCGACATCCCCGGCGTGCCGTCGGGGCAGTCCGCGCGCAAGATCGATCCCGCGCAGGCCGTGAAGGCGCTCAAGCGCAAGGACCTGGAGTCCCTCATCGCCCGCAACGACACCTGGGGCAATTTCGATCCCGCCAAGGCGCTGGGCGACAAGGCGACGGAAGAGGATCTCAAGGTGCTGCTCAACATCATCGAGAGCGCCGTGGAGGCCGACCAGCAGGACGCCGCCTGGAAGGAGTACGAGGACAAGGTGAACCAGGTCATCGCCAAGCGCCCCGGCGCGCCGGTGGATGCCAAGGTCTACAAGGAAGTCATCCTCGGTGCCGGGGCCAGCGCGGCGTACTACATCGCCAGCAACTACGGCAAGTTCGACATGAAGAACACCATGATCCTCGGCAATCTCCAGCCCTGGGCCAAGGACCGCGGCAAGGACGGCAACGTCAACCATCCGCACAACCAGACCGACCCGCAGCAGAAGGGCAACAAGCCCATCGAGGACGACGAGAAGGGCCTGGCCGCGCGGGCCGAGCTCTCCAGGCGCATCGCCGAGGTCATCGCCAAGGTGCCGCACACCCAGTGCACCATCGAGAAGGTGCGCCGCTGCCAGGGCGACTTCTTCGAGATCGAGACCAAGGAGGAGGGCAGTTTCTACGCGAGCAAGGTCACCAATGCCATGGGCATCGGCAAGCAGAAGGAGCCGGATCTGGACCCGCCCGCAGGCCCGGAAACCAAGGCCCATATGCACGACATGGACAGCTTCAAGCAGAAGCTCGATGACGGTACCGCCATCAAGAAGGCCTATCCCAAGGTCAAGTCGGTGTGCGTGAGCGGCGGCAATGCGGCCATCGACGTCATCACCGCCATCATCCGCGACCAGGGCAAGAATCCGTCGGACGACAAGCTCGACATCCATTGGGTCGTGGGTGATACGGGCGCGCCCGCCTTTCTCAACGGCACCGACAACGCGCTGGCGGCCGAGGCCTTTCCGGATGGCAATCTCGTCGGCGGCGGGCCCCTCATCAAGAACAACATGAAGGTCTATCGCGGCCGCCTGACCGGCGCCTCGGGCGCTGGCCCTGTCCAGGTGATCGCCACCTACTCGGACCCGCCGAGAAGCAAGACCATGAAGACCCACAAGTTCACGGTGGACATGGTGGTCTACGGCACCGGCCCCGACTCCGAGGCCATGCAGAGGATGTTCGTCAATGAAAGCAGCGTCGGCAAGGACGAGCCCCTGACGCTGGAGCCCGTCATCGACAAGAGCCGGCACTACAACGTCCAGATCGAGGAGAAGAACCCGGTCGAGCTGATGAAGAAGCTGCAGGGCAAGCTGAAGGACGAGCAGGCCGCCACGGAACTGAAGGGCTTCCTGGAAGACCCCAGCTTGGAGAAGGTCGTCGACAACCTCAGGGACGTCATCGTGTCCGTGAAGTCGCAGGACAGCGAAGGAGCGAAGTCGACCATGCAGTTCGTCGGCGCCTCCGGCGCGCGGATGCAGACCAACAACGGCTCCCTCACACCCCTGTCGCCCCGGGACCCTGATGTGAGGCACGAGGCCATTGCCTCCCTGCCCGAGAACGTCGTCGGCAACGACCAGCTTACCGCCGCGCGCAGCCGCATCGAGGCCCAGTTCAATTCCCTGCCCACCAGCTCCGACGACGATGTGCCTCTCGTCGCCGTCGAGGGCGGGATCAACTTCATCACCAGCAACCAGACCGTCATCCGGGTCCACATCGCCGAGTGCTACCCCAAGATCCCGCCGGGCCTGGGCGACTACGTCACCGGGCAGATCATCTTCGAGCGCAGCCAGCGCACCGAGAAGGGCAAGACGCCGAAGGCGTCCGTTCCCATCCCCACGCCCACCGAGGGCGACACCTGGATGGAGAACCTCAGCCTCAAGCAGCAAAAGGACTTCCAGAACAGGTGGACCAAGCGGCTGCAGGACATCAGCGCGCGCATCAGCTAGGCCCCGGCCGGGCCGTGCACCCGGCGCGGCGGCTTGACCCGCATCAAGCACCGCGCGGCCGCGGCGGCGCATGCTGGTCGCGCCATCGATGGAGGTCGCCGCATGAAGCCGCTCGCAATCGTCCTGTTTCCCTGCCTGGCGATGGCCTTGGCCGGCTGTGCCGCGCCCGCGCCGCGCGGCCACGGCGCCCCTGCCGCGGCCGAGGCCGGCAAGTCGGGCGGCATGGGTGGCATGGGCGGCATGATGGACGAGATGTGCAAGCGCCACGCCGCCGAGCCCGACCGCGCCGCCAGCGCCCCCGACAGCATGATGGACAAGCACTGCAAGGCCCGGGCGGAGGCGCCCGGCGGCGCGGCGTCGCACGTGCACTGAAGGCACGCGGCGAGGTCGTTCACTACACTGCGCGCCTCCCGACGACATCGCCCCGCTGCCGTGATCGACGACGCCCTGCTGGCCAAAATCAACCACAACTGCGACGTCGTGCTGTCCAGCGGCAGCGCGGCGGCGGTGCCCAGCCTGTGCTGGGGCATGGCCGGCCGCCTGCTCGACGACCGCCGCACCGTGGAGGCCTGGGTGCGCGAAGACCAGGCCCGCCAGTTCCTCGCCGACGTGCGCGCCACCGGCAAGGTGGCGGCCGTGTTCAGCGAGCCCTATACCAACGTGGCCGTGCAGCTCAAGGGCGGCGGCGCCAGCGTGCGTGCCGCCACCCGCGACGACGAGGCCTTCCTGCGCCACCATGTCGGCAACATCGTGCGCGAACTGGCCCGCATCAACATCCCCGAGCACTTCGCGCGCAACTTCTTCGAGCAGCCCTGGTCGGCGCTGGCCGTCGTGAGGTTCAAGGCCGCCGCCGTCTTCGTGCAGACGCCGGGGCCGCGCGCCGGCCAGCCGCTGGGCCCCTCCGCACCCGAGGCCGGCCATGCGGCTTGACCAGATCCGCGCGGCGCTGGAGGGCGCCATCCCCGCCACCATGGCCACCTGCGCGCCCGACGGCGAACCCAACGTCGCCTTCCTGTCCCAGGTCCATTACGTGGACGGCGAGCATGTCGCCCTGTCCTACCAGTTCTTCAACAAGACGCGCCGCAACATCCTCGCCAACCCGCAGGGCCAGCTCAGCGTCATCGACCCCTTCACCGGCCGGCTCTACCGCATGCGGCTGCGCTATCTGCGCACCGAGTCCGAAGGCGCGCTGTTCGAGCGCATGAAGGCCCACCTCGAAGGCATCGCCTCGCACACCGGCATGGCCGGCGTGTTCCGGCTGCTGGGCTCCGACATCTACCGCGTCGAGGAGCTCGAGGTCCTGCCCGGCAACACGGTGCTGCCGGCTGCGCCCTCGCTGCAGCCGCTGGCCGCGCTGCGCAGCATGTGCGAGAAGGTGGCCGCCCCCAGCGTCGTCAGCGACTTCGGCGCCCTGGTCGACGCGGCGCTGGACAGCCTCGTGGCCGACCTGCAGTTGCGCCATGCCATCTTCCTCGTCATGGACGAGCAGGGCCGGCGCCTCTACACCGTGGGCAGCCGCGGCTACGCCAACTCGGGCATAGGCTCCGAGATAGCGCTGGGCGAGGGCGTCATCGGCGTCTGCGCCCAGGCGCGCACGCCCATCCGCATCAGCTGGCTGACCCAGGCCTACCGCTACAGCCATGCCATGCGCGAGGTGGTGCGGCTGGAGGGCTCGCCTGCGGAGCTGTCCATCGCCATCCCCTACCCGGGCCTGGCCGACCCGCACAGCCAGCTCGGCGTGCCTTTGCTGCACGGCGGGCGCGTGCTGGGCGTGCTGCTTGTCGAGAGCGAGCAGGACCTGCACTTCACCTACGACCACGAGGACGCCCTGGTCGCCTTCGCCCATCTCGTGGCGGCCACCATGCGCACGCTGGGCGACAGCGCCGCCGTGCCGGCCGAAGCCGCGGCCGAAACCCGCCCGGCCGAACTCGACTGCCCCTTCGGCGGCGCGCCGCAGGAGCCGCTGCAGCTGCGCTATCACGCCGCCTCGCACAGCGTCTTCTGCAACCAGGACTACGTCATCAAGGGCGTGGCCGGCGCCATCCTGTGGCGGCTGCTCAGCGAGTACGCCGCCAGCGGCCGCACCGAGTTCAGCAACCGCGAGATCCGGCTGGACCCCGCCATCAAGCTGCCCGACGTCGTCGACAACCTCGAGGCCCGCCTCATCCTGCTGCGCCGGCGCCTGGACGAGCAGAAGCTCGGCATCGCCCTGCACAAGAGCGGCCGCGGCCGGCTCAAGCTGCAGGTCTGCGGCGAACTCCAGCTCACGCAGCTCTGAGCTTCGCTCCCGTGCCGCGCCACACATTGGTGGCGAAGCACAGCACCGCCACGCCCACCGTCGCCGAGCCCAGGCCGATCAGTGGCTCCACCGCCGGGTTGCCGCGCATCAGGGCGGCCAGGGCCGACAGCATCACCGGCAGGGCGCACTGGTGCAGCCAGAACTGCACGGCCACCAGCCGGGCGCTCAGCGTGTCGGCCAGGTGCTGCACCACCAGGCCGAAGCCCAGCATGCTGGCCCAGCCCAGCAGATTGATGTGGGCATGCACCGAGCGCAGCGAGAAGTCGTGCGTGGCGCCCATGTAGTTGCCCAGGGCCACGCCGGTGACGAGGTAGAGGGCGGCCATGCGCAGCCACCAGGCGCTGTAGCGTTTGTTGGTGTTCATCGCCGGCTCCTTCAAGCGGCCAGCCCGGGTGCGA
This sequence comes from Roseateles saccharophilus, assembly GCF_031458095.1. Taxonomy (GTDB): domain Bacteria; phylum Pseudomonadota; class Gammaproteobacteria; order Burkholderiales; family Burkholderiaceae_C; genus Pelomonas; species Pelomonas saccharophila_A. The sequence continues at coordinate 26,136 of NZ_JAVDXU010000006.1, read as the reverse complement.
CCGGGATGCCCAGGCCGCGTGCCAGCGCGCCCCAGTCGTCGTCGTTGAGCCGCTCGCGCGCCAGGGCCAGCACCACGCCGAAGACCGGCGCCGGCGCATTCGCCTTCATGCCGGCCAGCAGGCCCAGACGCTCGGCCGGCGCCAGGGCCGGCAGCATCCAGCGCAGCGACATCGTCATCTAGGCCGGCGTCAGCGAGGCGAGGAGCCGGCCGTGGATGGCCAGGATGCCGGCGTCGTCCAGATGCGCCCACAGCACCGCGTTGTGCTCGGTCTCTTCCAGATGCATATGGGCCAGGTTGTGGGCCGCGAACAGGCTCACCGCGTGGTACAGCGCATGGCAGGCCGCGGGGCGGTCCTCGGGTGCACAGCCGGGCAGGGCACGGGCGTGGGTGCGCAGGGCCTCGATGTCGCGCTCATGCTCGACATGCTCGGTCGCGATGCGCTGGCTGGTGCCGGGCTGGGCGCGTTCCAGCGCCGGGTGCACGAAGGCGTTCTCGTGCTCCAGGTGGGACACGCAGAAGTCGGCGGCGGCCTCGACCTTGTCGACGAGCTGCCGCACCGAGGCCGGGTCGTGCGGGTCGACGCGGCCGGCGCTGCTGACCAGGTCGACCAGCATCAGGCGCGCGCCCTTGTGGATGCCGGCGTAGATGTCGAAGCGCGGCGCCGTGGCCGTGCCGCGCACGGCGAGGATTTCTTGCAGTGAGGTGTGCATCCTGGATTCCCTGTGGGGTGCGGTGAAGAGGTCGGTCGCTTGTTCTCGTCGACCGTGCAGCCACTGTAGGAATCGGGGCGGCGGCGCGCCGCTAAATGCGTGCTACCGGAACCTTAAGAGTTTGCTAAGTTGTTGTGGTGGTTGGTATTTTTGCCATTCAAGCCGTGCCGGAGGTCATGCTCCGGAGCGGCCTGGGGTTCGGCTGGCGGGGGCAGCATTGGCACCGCCCGCCGGGCCCATCACTTCAGCATCAGCTCCTGGAGCTCCATGCTGCCCGCCAGCTTGCGCATCACCTTGCGCTCGCCGGAGGCGGCATCCATCTTGTGCGCGTCCTGGGCCATGAAAGCCTCGTACTTCTTCTGCACCTCCAGCTGCTGCGCCGTCGTCAGATAGTCCTTGGACTCGATGGCCAGGATCAGATCGGGCTCGCCCTCGCGGGGGTTGTTCACCGCGAACACGTGGTAGGACACGATGTAGCCCTCCTTCTTGCCGAACTCGTTGGACTTCTTCCAGGTCTTGGCCAGGAAGTCCAGGTAGTTCTCGAACTGGCCGGGCTCGACCTTGATGCGCGAGAAATTCCACACCGTGCCCGGCTTGTAGCTGGAGTCCTGGGCGAATGCCGCAGCGCCAACCATCATCAAACCCGCCGTGAGCAGCCCCATCCTGATGTGCTTTGCGAAGTTCATTTTGAAGATCTCCTCACCTGTCGACGCCGGTGAATGCGTTCGCGCGGTGGTGCGCCGGGGCACTGTGCGCCTGTTGCCCCTGTAGCGGTGAGGCGGGCGGCGCGGGACGGCGCGAAGCGTCATTCATCTTCAGGATGCCAGGCCGCCGCAGCAGGGGGCCGGACGTCCACCGGCCTCAAGCGCTGATGACGTAGGTGCCGAGGGCCAAGAACCACGCCAGAGCCAGCGCAGCCCACACGCAGAACAGCGCATGCGTGGCGGCGGCCGGCCACAGGCCTGCCACGCCCAGCCGCCTGCCCAGCACGGCCAGCGCGGCGCCACCGTTGAGCAGCTGCAGCGGCAACAGGTTCAGGGCCGCCACCTTCGCCGCCACCACACCCAGCACCGCCGAGAACGGCGCCGCCTGCACCCCAACCGCTGCCTGATGCAGCAGCGCCTGCGCGTCACCGAAAGGCGAGATGGCGCCACCGAACAACTGGGCGGGCAACGCAAGAAAGGCAGCGATGCCTCCCGCGCCCAACAGCCCGACGGCCAGGGCCAGCAACACGGCGCAGCCGGACAGCAAGGTTGCCAGCTGCGCCAGCAGCGGGCGGCGGTCCAGCGCCCGGTGCTCTGCGCCTTCAGGCACCGGGTCGTCCACCGAGTGAAGGAAACGAACCGCGCCGCCGATCGGCAAGGCCCGCAGGTGAAAGCGCGGCGTGCGCCACAGCGTGGGGCCGGCGCCGAACGCCACCGACAGCAGCTGCGCCCCGAGCGCGCTGCCGACGACGGCCATCGTGCCGAGATGGATGAAGGCCACCAGCGCGCCGGCAAGCAGGAGGTTGAGCACGGGGAAGAGGGAGGTTGGCCAGCCACCCATTCTGCGCGAGCGGATGACGAGCGCTGTGAGCCCCGGCCTCTCACCTGCCGCCTGCGCAACGGGTCGTCCTCTAACTATGGGAAGAGATCCGTGACTGCGTGGCGGATGAAGGCATTTGACCCGTTAGCTTTTCGCAGAATGGAAACCTGCCAAAGGAGCCACGGGAGGGCATCGAAATGAAGTGAACGAACAGGACCCTTGCCGTCGAAATCAACTCGAAAAATCTTCAGAGAGGAAGCACAGTGAAATCCATCATCCAGAAGCTGCTTGCAATTGCAGCAGTCACATTTGCATCGGTTTGCTCAGCACAGATCACGTCGACCCAGGTATGGGCGAATCAGGTGGCCTATACCACCGGAGTCTCACCGGTGGCGCTGATTTCGTCAGCCGACAAGACCTACACGATCTACGTGAAGACCGGTGGCTCCGTGCCGCAGGAGGCATACAACGTGAGCCTGCAAACCTCGCCGGACAACGGGGTGAGTTGGTCACTCGTAATGGCAAAACAGATCTACATCCCAAAGACCGACCCCATCGGCACGACCTACCAGATGACAGTCGATGTGAAAGCCACCAAGCTTAGGCTCCAGCTCTGGAGTGCCCAGTCCAATGCTGTTTTCCCAGTGACGCTGTCAGCCTGGATCGTCAACTGAGAAAGACGCGAGCACGGCTTGCCGCCAGCGTGCGGGATCAGTGCTCGAACTCTCGATGCAAGGGCATCCGGTTCGCACTGATCGCTGCTTGCTGCGGTCGTGTTGTCAGGCGCCAGGCCGTTGGCGTGCTGGCGATGAAGCAGTCGCAATGGGGTGTTGCAAGAGTCCTGGCTGAAGTCGGTCGGCACGCGCAGCTGTTGCCGCTCGGGTGGGATCAGCTGCACCCACCAGGCCGCCTGCCACCTCGTGGTCGTGTCATCGGCGTGATGCGCCAGCCGTGGAAGAGGTGTGGACATGGGGGCAGGCCGCGGCCCTTATGCTCCGCCGCGCCGTAGCGCACCCGACCGCGCTGACGGCAAGGGAGCCATGAATATCAAAGACCTCGCGATGGGCGCTGCGGCCGGGGCCGCCGTGGCCGTCGTCACCACCCACTACTTCAGCGACGTTGTCGCGCCGGCGCCCGTGCTGGGCGTGTACGTGGCGGCCCCGGCGGCGTCTGCAGCCGCCCCATCTCCCGCTGCGGCGGCCAGCAGCGCGGCATCGGCCAGTCCGGGCAGCGCTTCAGCAGCGGCACCAGCCGCGACTGCCGCCGTACCGGCCGTGGCTTGCACGCCCGCGCTGGCGGCAGCCGAGCCGCGCAAGGCCGCCTCGGCTGCTGCGCCCGCGGCTCTCGCCACCGTGCGCGTGGACGTGCCCGCCGTCGCGCTGTCGGAGGAGCACGCCAAGATGCTGCTCGACCTGAACGAGCGCCCTCCCTCGCTGCCCGAGCTGCATGCCCGCTTTGCCGGGGAGCCGCTGGACGCGGCCTGGTCCCAGCAGATGGAGGCCCAGTTGCGCCAGGCGCTGCAGGACGCCGGCGTGCAGAAGGGCTTCGAGCTGCTCGCCGTGGAATGCCGCCGGACCTTGTGCGAGCTGCGGCTGTTCGGCACCGGGTCGGATGCCGGCCAGCGCTGGGGCGGCACGATGGGCAAGCTCGCCCAGCAGCCCTGGTGGGGCCCGAACTTCTCGGGCGTCAGTTCGTCGACGACCGGGCCGGATGACCGGTCGGTGATTGCGACCATCCTGCATCGGGCCAAGCGCTGAGCTTCAGCCGCGCTCCACGCGGCACTGGAAGCAGTTGAACTTCGAACGGATGTGCACATAGGCCACGTCCTCGCGGGCGAGGATGGCGCGGCAGGCGTCGGCCAACTCGTGGCCTGGCAGGACGCGGCCCGTCTCGTAGACGATCCAGTCCTTGGCGTCGTAGCCGCGCACCAGGGCCGGCGCGAGATGGGCGAACCAGGCCGGCAGCGCGTCGGCCTCGTAGCGCTCGCAGCCGGCCACGTGCAGAAAGATCGGGCCGGTCTCGGCATAAGGTTGGGCGTGGGCGAAGGGGCGGTAGGCCAGGATGAGCTTGGTGTCACCCTCCGCGATCAGGTTCAGGCAATGCCGGCAGGGGTTGCCCAGGCCATGGGCGGCCGCGCGCAGCGGCGCCTGGCCGTGGGCGTCGGGGCCGCCGGAGCGCAGTGCTTCGGCGTGAGCGGTGGGGATGCCGCGGACGAGGAGGCGGATGTTCGGTGAGGTCTGCATGCGGCCCTTTCTCGGCGGCGTGGGCGCCGCGGTGGATGAGGCTCGCATTGCAGCGGCGTCCCGGCTGGCGTGCTCGCCGGGAGCGGACATCGAGTTCGGGCAGCAGCGCTGCGCCTAAGCCTCGGCCACCAGCACGAAGGCCGGGGCCCAGAAGTAGTCGCTGAGGTGGGCCAGGCGCGTCACGCGCCACCCCAGGGCTTCGAGCTTGTCGCGCCAGATCGGCATCGGGTGCTCCCAGTTCGTCGCGGCCGTCTGCGCATCGAGCTGGCCGAGGAACATCGGGATGAGAAAGCCTTGGGCCACCAGCTCGCGCGTGGCGCCCCCGTACTCGCCCAGGGCGCGCTCGTAGCGCTGCGCCAGCGAGGCCACGTAGGCGTCCGAGCCGCGCTGCAGGTCCGGAATGTCGAACTCCACGATCACCAGGCGCTTCACATGGGCGCGCAGCCGCGCGAGGCCGTCCCAGCGTTCGGGCTCGGGGATGGCCTGCAGCGCGAAGGTGGCCTGGGCGAGGTCCCAGCGGTCGTCGGGCTGGAGCTTGGCGGTGAAGGTGCCAAGGGTCTCGTTCAGCGCCTGTACAGGCAGCGTGGGCTGCTCGGCAGGGGCGCGCGTCAGGGCGCTGGCGAGCAGGGCGCTGGCGGGCTCCACCAGTGTGAGGCGCTCCAGCGCGTGCGGGTGAGCCGTTGCGGCCAGCGCAGGAAAGAGGGCATGGCCGTCGCCGCAGCCGATGTCGAGCAGGGAGTGGACGTCGGGCGTGTAGTGATTAGCCAGCTCCCCGCTGACGCGCTCATACAACGGCACATTGCCGCCGCCGCGGATGAAGGCTTCGAAGGCGGCGGGGGAGGTGTAGACCGAGGTGTCGCGGGCGTGGGCGGCGTGCTGGCGGACGGCTGCGGTCAGTAGCGGAAGGTCGACGGCTGCGCGTCGTAGCGTTCGGATTAGGGTCACCAGTAGCCGAAATGTTGCCTAAATCGGCTTTGATGGTTGGTTTACTCTTTACCCTGTTGTTTCAATCTTATGTGTGCGTTCACTACTTTGCGAACTTTTGCTTCAAGTTCATTTGCTCCCGACTTAGTTGAGACGTTGACGTCGTCAAAGAGCATGTTAAGCAAGTTGGCTAAGGGGCCGTTCGCGGAAACAAGCTCGTCTGGATGATCGTTAAGAATTAGCTTGAGTGCTGCCTGATAAACTAATTGATCATCGCTGGTTATGCCGAAGTTTTTAACTCCATCTATTGCTGCCATCATTATCGAAAGGCGATGACCAAGATTGGCATCAATCAGAAGTTGTTCAATTGCCGCTTTTTTATCCGTTTCTAAAATTGATTTGCTTTGAAGATTTTCTGTTAAATAGATTGATGCAGCTCCCAACTCGCCGCCTTTGATGGACTTGAGCAACAGCGCCGAACGCATTGACAATATTTCCTGGTCGATCGTCTGACATGCCCTTTGTTCCGCAAGATTTTCTTCAATCAATCGGGTTTGATTTTCACTTTGCCTACGGCTCAAATCGACGGATCTATTGCGTAGGAGTCTCTCCATGTCCTTTTGGACATCATTGCATTTGTTTAGAATAAAAAATGCGCGGAGGGCGTCCGAAGGGGTTCCGGACGCTAGGGCGGTGCGTACTATCGGGGCATATCCTTCTGAACCAATTCTCCCACTGCCTGAATACAAGCTTGTGCCTCGATAGCTACTGACTCTTGGCACAGGTGCGCTAGACGCCGGAGTTTCAATGACGCCCGACGATGGTGCAGGCGCTGGTAACTGCAGCGGTTCAACTTTGGGGGGGCGGTCCGCCGGCGTAGGTGATGAACCATCTTCATTCCACAGGCGATAAAGGATGTGGACCCCAATGATCGTCAATGCAGCGCATGCGAGAAAGGCCAGTCGCTTGAGAAATGGTCTTTTAGTCACAATGGTGCCTATAAGCGTCAATTGGAAAAGCCACCGGCTAGGGTGGCGTTGAAGTCTGACCTGTTTACGGCGTTGACCGGCAGACGAGCTCTTCGTCTTCACACTTCTTCTTGACTTTGTCAGTTATATAGTCGGCGGCGACTTGACATGCTCCCCCAGCGAGGATTGCAATTATTCCCCACTTTGGCTTCTTTGTTTTGATGTCGTCGGCAACTTTGATGCATAAGGTGGCGCCGGCGACCAGTCCGACCGATCCGACCTTGCTCATGCATGCATCCTTCTTGTCCTTGCAGCGCTTAAAGCGTTCCTCAAGGTCCGCACCGCCATTGCTTCCCGAAGTCAGTTCGGCATCACTTGGAAACACGGGTGTAAGCACAGGGACCCAAAATTCTGGTTGGGGTGCGGAAGTCCCAGTCACTTCCACAGGAGGGAGAGTGGCAACGTCTAAGGTAAAACTATCCCCTCCAATGCCGCAGGGGTCGAAGTCAACAGCGTTTTTGCCAGAGTTCTTATTTTCCGTTTGTGGAGCATCTGAGCCAAACGAGCCTAACGGATAGATTTGTCCATTAGGCGCGCGGAGTCCGATGATTGTCTTTGTCGCTGGATCTCGAACGAGTTGATATGAGGTATCGCCAACATTGAAGGACACGACCCTGCCCTCCACGGTCGTGGCAGTTATTGGGCCAGGGTCAATACTAGGCGCCACGCTTTCCAGTTCATTTGGAGCGCAGCCTGCCGAGGCATTCGATACGCCGAACGCGAAGATAGCGGCGGCAAATAGTCTTGCCAAGAAATTCGATGTCACTGACTGCTCCGTTGGTTGATGACGAGCAAAAGACTAACGTCATAACGCAGCGTCATGCTCAGGCAAACCCGGATTCGTGAATGTGCACTGATCCCTAACTTTGCTATTGCGCCGAAGGTCCTCTTGCTGCCGTTCGGCTAAGGAGTCCGAGAGTGACCTGCTCAGGTTCTTAGTCACCCCATTAGCCGCCCCCGTCAAATGGCAAACACGCGCCCCTGCACCGCAAGAGCGCACCCTTTCTCCTTCAAGACTGCAATCCCTGTGGTCGAACTCACCGCGCACTTGGTTCCCGAGGTATTGGTTGCGCCGCAGCGCACCAGTCAACCATCAGGATCAAGGCTTTGAGCTTGGCGGTTGCCCACCGCACTCGCCACCCCTGGCGGCCTACGCCGCCCCAGAAAACCGCCTGTTCCTCAGGCCGGGGCAACGATAGCCGAATCACGATCTTGGCCGTGGACTGCCAGGTGGCTTGCGGCAGCAGATTCGTCTGCATGCGGCTGCCGCAGTCACCATCGGTCAGCACCCTCGGAACCTTGTCGCTCGTCAACTCCCCATCGATCCGCCCCCGCCACAATCCCGGCAATCTGGCTCACGCGTCCACCCCATGCCCACCCCCCGCTACGACCCCCTCAGCCGCGCCCTGCACTGGCTGACGGCCATCGCCGTGACCGTGGCCTTCATCCTGGGGCCGGGCGGCTTCGGGCGGATGATGCGCAAGGGCATCGACCCGGCCACGCGGCTGGACATCGTCTGGCATGAGTCCCTGGGCTTGCTGGTGCTGGCGCTGACGCTGCTGCGCCTGCTATGGCTGGCATTGCGGCCCGACAAGCCGCGCTTCGAGATGGCGGCGTGGATGCAGGGGCTCTCCAAGCTGACGCACATCACGCTGTGGGCCTTGATGCTGGCCCTGCCGGTCACAGCCCTGCTGGCCCTGGGCAGCGAGCACCATCCGCTGACGCTGTTGGGCGGCGTGCGGGTGGACGAGTTCCCGTGGATCGCCGGCTCGCGACTGGGCGAGGCGGCCGACTGGGGCGATGTGCATGAGGTGCTGGGCGACGCCTTGATGTGGCTGGCCGGCCTGCATGTCCTGGCAGCGCTGTACCACCACGTCGTGCGCCGCGACGGCGTGCTGGCGGCCATGCTGCCCTGGCAGACCCGGCGCTGAGGCGCGGAGGCCCTCAGGGACGCGCGGGTCAGCGCTGCGACAGCGTCGCGACGAGGGCCTTGGCCACGGCTTCGCTGGAGTTCGGGTTCTGGCCGGTGATCAGATTGCCGTCCTGCTCGACGTGGCTGAGCAGGGGCAGCAGCGCGGAATGGAAATCGGCGCCGCCGGCCTTCATCTCGTCTTCCAGCAGGAAGGGGACGACGTCCTTCAGCCGCGCCAGGAATTCCTCGGCATTGGTGAAGCCGGTGGCGCGCCGGCCCTGGAAAAAGGGCTGGCCGTCGGCACGCCGGGCGTGCACCAGTGCGGCCGGCCCGTGGCAGACGGCGGCGATGACCTTGCCGGCCGCGTCGTGCCGCGCCACCAGGGCGTGCAGGGTCGCGTCGTGGGCCAGGTCCACCATCGGGCCGTGGCCGCCGGGGATGAAGATGGCATCGAAGGTCTCGTCGCGCAGGGACGCCAGCGTGACGCTGTGGCGCAGCGCTTCCAGCGGCCGGGCCCAGGTGTCGCGCTGCTTGTCGTTCGGTTCTGTCTTGGGGTCCAGCGGCACGGGGCCGCCCTGGGGCGATGCGACCGTGACGGTGATGCCGGCCTCGGTGGCCGCCAGATAGGGCAGGGCGAATTCCTCCAGCCACAGGCCGGTGGGATGGTCGGGCGCCAGCTGGGTGGCGCTGGTGGTGACGAAGAGGGCGCGCATGGTGGGCTTTCAAGTGGGCAACGCCCCAATCTAGGCGGCTGCCCGCCGGGCCCGTGTAGGCGGCAATGCCGCCCGCAAGAACGCGCCGGCCTGAAAACACCGCTTCAGAGCTGGGTGTGCAGCGTCTTGGCCACGCGCTCCAGCAGCTTCTCGGTCCAGGGGCGGTGGCGCCAGTCGTCCAGCGTGATGCGGCGCGCCTTGGCCCAGTCGGCTTCGAACACCTGCTGCTGGATGCGGCCGAAGTCGGGGCTCAGCACATTGAGGTTGGCCTCGTCATTGAGCCGGAAGGAGCGGTTGTCGAAGTTGGTCGAGCCCACCGACGAGAAGACGCCGTCGACGACGATGCCCTTCACATGGAACATGGTGGGCTGGTACTCGGCGAACTCGATGCCGGCCTCCAGCATGGGCCCCCAGTCGCTGCGCGAGGCCAGGCGCACCACCTCCGAATCGATGCGTTCGCTGGGCGTCACCACGCGGATCTTGACGCCGCGCCGGGCGGCGTCGATGAGGGTGCGGATGGTCAGCCCGTCCGGCACGAAATAGGAGTTGGCCAGGTCGATGCTCCTGCGCGCGGCGGTGATGGCCAGCAGATACATCAGCTGCATGCTCTCGCTGCCGCCGCTGGGCGAGCTGCTGAACATCTGCGCGGCGTAGGGGCCGGCGGCCTTCAAGGCCGGGAAATAGTCTTCGCCGTGCAGCACCTTGCCGGTGGCGCGCATCCAGTTGTCCAGGAACACCGACTGCATCTGCGCCACCACCGGGCCCTGCACGCGGTAGTGCGTGTCGCGCCACTCGGTCTTGTCGCGCGCGCGGCCGCGCCACTGGTCGGCGATGCCCACGCCGCCGGTGAAGCCCAGGCGCCCGTCGACCACCAGCAGCTTGCGGTGGGTGCGGTTGTTCAGCTGGCCCCAGTTGGCGAAGCGCGGCTCGTGGAAGCGCTGGCAATCCACGCCGCCGGCCTTCATGGCCTCCACCAGCGCCGCGTCCATCTTCATGCTGCCCACCCAGTCCAGCAGCACATGCACCTTGACGCCGGCACGGGCGCGCTCGGTCAGCACCTCGACAAACTCACGGCCGATGCTGCCCGACCAGTAGATATAGGTCTCGAAGGTGATGGTGGTGCGGGCCGAGCGGATGGCGGCCAGCATGGCGGGGAAGATCTCGTCGCCGTTGAGCAGGGTCTCGACCTGGTTGCCCTCGACGATCTGCGGGCCGAGCAGGGCGCCCAGCGCGCGGCGGAACTCAGCGTCATCGGTTTCGTACAGCTTGGGCAGCTGCTGCTCGATCTTCTTCTCGCGGCTCGCCAGGTTCTGGTAGACGAGCACGCCCAGCAGGGTCAGCACCGTCGTGGCCAGTGCGACCGCCAGATAGGAGGCCATGGTGCCCTTCAGCATCGCGTGTTCCGCCAGCGGCCCGCCTTGGCGGCAGCCGCACCGTCGGGCCGCGCGCGTGGCGTGCCGGCCCGTGTTGGCGAAGCCGGACCCCTGCCGGCTTCAGGACATCGATGGTAGGAAGGATCAGCGCCCGCCGTCGTAGGCCGAAGCGCCGCGATGAAGCCGGCTGTGCCGCGGCAGTCCTGCCATCGCAGCAGCTGCGATGGCAGCGCCGGGCGTCAGAAGAACACGATGCCGCCCAGGGCGAAGCCATTCATCCGGGCCTGCTCGCCCGTCACCGGCTTGGAGGTGGTGCGGCTCAGCTCCGCCACCAGCGTCACGCTCCTGGTCAGCCCGTAGTACAGGCCGGCTGTCACATTGGTGTTGCTGCGCAGGTCGGTCGCGGCGCCGTCCTTCAGCCTGCTCTCACCCCAGTTGAGGCCGAACTTGGTCTTGGCCGTGGCCTGCCAGGTGGCTTGCAGCAGCACATTGGTCTGCTTGCGGTTGCCGCTGTCGCCGTCGGTCAGCACGCCCAGGCCCTTGCCGGACTGGACGTTGGCCGCGAAGCCCAGCGCGCCGGCGCTGAAGCTGGCGCCGACCTCGGCCGCGTTCATCGTGAAGCTGGCCGCGCCGCCCGTGCCTTCGAACTTCTGGCGCTTGACGCCCAGCCAGGCCTTGCCGCCGCCGAACCTGGCCGTGGCCAGCGCCTGGAGCTGAGGCTCGTTGCGGCCGATGGCGGTGCCGGCATCGACGGGGCTCATCAGCGCCACCGTGGCCGAGAAGCCGCCGCTGGTGGGCAGGCTGTAGGCGATCTGGCCGTAGGTGCCGAGGTAGGTGTAGCCGGAGCCGATATGGCCCAGGGTGACGCGGTTGCGCTGGGTGGCGGCAACGGGCGCGCCGGCGCCGAGCAGCGTCATGTCGCCCAGGATGGCCGAGGAGCCGAACAGGCCGTAGTCGCGGCCGAGCTTGACCGTGCCCATGTCGGCATTGCCGAAGGTGACAAAGCCCTGGCGCACGTCGACGTTGTTGTTGTTGTTGGAGATGGCGTCGCCCGAGGCCACGGCCGCGCCGATCATCAGCGTGGCGCTGATGTCCAGGCCTTCCTGGCGCGTCTTGGCCGTCGTCGTGAGGGCGTTGGGCAGCAGGCCGTTGCCGATGACGGTGCGGCCATCGGTGCCGCCGCAGCCCAGGCCCTTGGTGGCGAGCGCCGCGCCGCCCACGGCCTGCGAGCCTGAGCAGCTGGTGTGGGTGTAGTAGGCGTTGACGATGCCGCCGATGGCGATGTCCCATTCACCGGCTTTCAGGTCGACGGCGTGGGCGGCCGTGCCGACCGTGGCGATGGCTGCGGCGATAAGGGTGCGGGTCGTGTTCATGTTGTCTCCAGTTGTGGTGATGGACCGCAGCGCTTTGCGCAAGCGCTGTGCCAGTACCGGGCTGGAGCGAAGGACACACGCGGGCGTTGCCGCGCGGCGCAACGGGAGCAGTCGGGCGTGCCAAGGGGGCACGTTGTTGCGGGTGTGTACGCAGGCTCGCTGTTGCGCGAGGTGCGGGCGCGCTGTGCCGCCGCGCAGCAGTGCCCAAGGGCTAGTACTCGTACTTCAAACCCAATGACACGGCCCGTGGCGCACCCGGCGCGAAGAAGGTCGCGTGCCGCAGCGGCCGGTCGCCGTTGGCATTGGCCGCAAAGGGCCGGCTCTGGAAATTGCCCGCATCGTTGAAGCCGGTTGGGCCGAGCTGGGCGGCGGTGGCGTAGGCGCGGTCGAAGAGGTTGCTGACCTGGGCGAAGAGCTTGAAGCCTTTCATCCAGTTCGCCGGCTTCCAGGCCGCGTTGACGTTGACGACGGCATAGCCCGCACTGCGGCCTGGGCCGAGGTAGTAGACGCCATCGGCCTGGTGCTGGCCGTTCTCGTTGCCACGCGCGAGGGCGCCGCCCAGCCCGATGGCATCGGCGCCGAGGGACCACGCGTCGCCAAGGTCGAGGTCGGCATACAGCTTGAGCATGCGGCGCGGCAGCAGCGGGATGCGGTCGCCGGGCTGGATCTGGATGTTGCCGTCCACGCCGCGCAGGCCCGCTTGCGCGGCGTCATTGCTGCTGTTGGACGCGCCGTTGACGACCTCGGCCGTGCGGTAAGTGGCGTCCAGCAGCGTGAAGTTCATGCCCGCCGTGAAGCCCTTGGCCGGCTGGCCGCTCAGGCCCAGCTCCACACCCTGGCGGCGGGTCTTGCCGAAGTTCTTGAAGTAGCCAAAGCCGGCTGCGTCGTCGGCGACGAAGAGCAGGTCGTCGCGGTTGTCGGAGCGGAACAGGCCCAGGCTCCAGGCTAGCGGCGCGCCGGCGGCGCCGCGCACACCCGCCTCGACCGTCGTCGTGACGACCTGCCTGAGCGGCGGGTCGCCGGCAAAGGCATTGGGCAGCTTGCAGGGGTTGGCAGGGTCGGCGCAGCCCAGCTCGATGGACGACGGGTCGCGGCTGCCCTGGCTGATGCCCACCCAGGCGTTGACGCCGGCCACCGGCGTGAAGGTCAGGCCCAGGGCGGGGTTCAAGCGGCTGAAGCGGTGGTCGCCGTCCAGCGAACCCGCGCCCCCTCCGGGCGTGATGGCGTCGCGGTTGCTCACCTTGCTGTGGTTGTAGCGGCCGGACAGGGTCAGGTGGGCGCCGGGGCTGAACGCGAGCACGCTGCTGGCGAAGACGCTCAAGGTGCGCGTGCGGCCCGAGAGGTCGACGCGGGTGTCGTAGGGCGCGCCATCCACATCACCGCCGCTGACGCCGTCGCCGAAAGCGCCGACGCCAGTGATGCTGCGGTCGGCATTCAGAGTGCCCAGCTCCGAGCCCTGGGTGAAACGGCTGCGGCTGAAGTCGGCCGCGGCGCCGACCAGGGACTGGCTCTTCAGGCCGAACAGCCGGCCGTCGTGGCCGAGCTGCACGCTGAAGCCCTGGTTGCTCTGGGTCGTGGCGGTCTGGTGGATGACGCCATTGCATTTCTCGGCCGGCTCGTCGCGCAACAGGGCCTGGGCGATGCAGCGCCATTTCGGGAAGGGCGTGTTGGCGGCGCTTTCGCCGGCGGTGGGAAAGCCGCTGTAGCCTGCCGCCGCCAGCGCGGCGCGTTCGGCGGCGCTGGGCTGGTAGAGGGACTGATCCAGCGCGTCGTCGTTGAGGTCGCCGTTGGTGGTGAGGGTGCGGATGTGGCGGGCGTAGGCGTTGCCGCTCAGCGTCCACTGCGCGCTCAGCGACTGCGACAGCGCCAGGGTGAGCAGGGCCGAGCGGTTGCCGGTGTTGTCGGGCTTGGTGTAGACGCTGGCGCGGTCGCCGTCCAGAAAGCGCTGCTCTTGCAGGCCATTGCCATTGAGGCTGGTGCGAGCCGCGGCTGCGGTGAGGCTCAAGTCGGTGTCGCCGCTGCGCTGGCCGAGCTTGGCGAAGAGCTGGCTGACGCGGGACGGCGAGTCGGCCCGCCAGCCGCGCTCGTGGAACTGCTGGCCGGTGACGAACCAATGCGTGCCGTCGGCCGCGCGGCTGCCGCCGTGCTCGAACTCGACGGCCGCGCGGCGGTGCGAGCCGGCCAGAACCTGCAGCGAGCTGCCGGGGTGGCTCAGCCCGTCCTTGGTCTGCACGGCCAGGGCGCCGCCCAGGGTGTTGAGGCCGAACAGCGGGTTGGAGCCGGGGTTCAATGAGACGGAAGCGATAGCGGCCTTGGGGATGAGATCCCAGCTGACGACGTCGCCAAAGGGCTGGTTCAGGCGCACGCCGTCGAGGTAGAGCGACAGGCCCTGCTGCGTGCCCAGCAGCGGCGAGGCCGTGTAGCCGCGGAAGTTCACATCGGGCTGCAGCGGGTTGCCCTGCACCTCGTTGAGATGGACGCTGCCCAGGCGCCGGTTCATGAAGCTGCTCAGGTCCAGGGCCTGGCTGCGTTCGATCTCGGCGGCGCGGGCGGTCTGCACGGCGGCGGGAATCCAGTCGCGCGGCACGTCGACGCCCGCGACCGGCGAGAGGCCGACGACCTCGACGCGCTCCAGCTGGACCTGGGCGTGAGCAGCGGCGGACGCATAGGCGAGTGCCAGCGCCGCCCAGCATCTGCTGTGGCGGTGGTTCATGGTTGGGCTGAGGTTTGGGGCTAGCGGATCACCACGCCCCAGGGCAGCTTGCCCACGGCCACGTCGGCCACGCGCTGCTGGGTCTCGGTGTCGATGACGGAGACGGCGCCGGAGCGGCCGCAGGCCACGTAGAGCTTGCGGCCATCGGGCGTCAGGGCCATGTTCCAGGGGCGCTGGCCGACGGCGATGGTGGCGACCAGCGCCATGCGGTCCACGTCCAGCACCGAGACGGTGGCGTCGCCGCCGTTGGAGATGAAGACGCGCCGGCCGTCGGGGTGGACGCTGATGCCGTTGCTCTTGGGGCCGGCCATCAGCTTGTCCTGCACCGTGAAGGTCTGGGTGTTGATGACGTAGATCTCGCTGGACATCTCGGCCGCGACAAAGGCCTTGCGCCCATCGGGCGAGAAGCCGATGCCGCGCGGCCGCGTGCCGACCGGGATCTGCGCGATCTGGGCGCGCTTGGCCACGTCGATGACGTCGACGGCCCCGCCCTCCTCGGCGCTGACCAGCACCCAGCGCCCATCGGGGCTGAAGACGGTGTGCTCGGGGTTCTTGCCCTTCACCTTGACGGCGAAGCTCTTGGTCATCGTGCGGGTATCGACGAAGACGATCTCGTTGGCCTCCTCGACGGCGGCCGTGACCCAGCGGCCGTCGGGCGACTGCCCCAGGCCTTCGGGCGACTCGCCGAGCGGGATCTCGCCGGCCTGGCGGCGCGCGGCCAGGTCGATGACGACGAGGCGGTTGCCGGGCTGGTCGCTGACGTAGGCGCGGCGGCCGTCGGGACTGATGACGGCGCCGCGCGGCTTGGCGCCGGCGGGCAGCTCATAGAGCACGGCGTCGGTGGCGGTGTCGATGACGCTGAGCGTGCCCGAGCCCTCGTTGGACACATAGGCCAGCGGGCCTGCATGGGCCGACGCGACGGCCGTGACCAGCAGGGTCAGGGCGGGCAGGAGTCTTTGCATGGCATGCCCCTTCTAGAAGCGATAACTTGCGTTGGCGCTGGCCAGCCAGGTGCGGCCCGGCGCGGGCTCGAAGAAGCGGCCGTTACCGTCGTTGACGATGACCGAGCCGGCGTAGCGGCGGTCGGCCAGGTTGTCCACGCGCAGCAGGGCGCCCAGCTCCCAGGGGCCGAGGCTGAGCTGGTAGCCGGCATGGGCGGCCAGCGTCGCGTAGCCGGGGGCGGCGTCGTTGTTGAGGTCGTTGACGTAGACCTTGCTCAGCGACCGTCCTTCGACACCGAAGCGCCAGCCGCCGGCCGGCTGCCAGGTCAGCGCGCCATAGACGGCGGTGCGGGCAATGCCGGGAATGCGGTTGTCGGCGGCGACTTGCGTGTTGGCCGCGGCACAGGGCGTGGCGGTGCAGGTCAGGAAGCCGTCGCGGTAGCGGGCGTCCAGCCAGGTCGCGGCGACTTGCGCCTGCAGCGAGGTGCTGAGCTGGAAGGCGCCTGCCGCCTCCAGTCCGCGGCGGCGCGTGGCGCCGGCGTTCTGGTAGGTGGCGCGGCCGCCGACGTTGGTCTGCGTGACGATCTCGTGCTCGGTGCGCGTCTCGAACAGGGCCAGCGTCAGCTCGGCGCCGCTCCAGGGGCGGGCCTTGAGGCCGGTCTCGATGCTGCGGCTCACCGAGGCCTGCAGGCCGAAGTTCAGCCCTGTGGCGCCACTGGCGCGGTAGGCCAGTTCGTTGAGCGTTGGCGTCTCGAAGCCCTTGCCGGCGGTGGCGTAGACGTGCAGGCCCTCGCTGACGGCATAGCTCGCGCCCAGCACCGGCAGCGTGGCCGAGTAGCTCGCCGCGCCGCTGTCGTCGGGGTTGGTCTTGGTGATGTAGGCGTCGGTCGAGCGGAAGTCGACCTTGGCGCGGCGCACGCCGGCGTTCAGCAGCCAGGCCGGCGTGGGCCGCCATTCGGCCTGAAGGTAGAGGTCGGCATTGGCGACGTGGTTGGTCTCGTCGCGGCGCAATGCACCCTGAACGCCCAGCGTCGTGCCGATGAAGTTCTGGTAGCCCAGGCGGTGCTCGCTGAGCTCGTCGGCCGCGATGCCGGCGATGACGCTCGCCGTGGCCCCCTTCCAGCGCCAGCGCAGGTCGACGCCCTGGTAGTCGCGCGCCAGGTCGATGACGCCGCCGGGGTGCAGGGCATTGGCCTGCGTGGCCACCGGGATGGACTGGAACTGCGTCGTCGTGCGGTGGCCCTGGTAGACCATCACGCGCAGGGTGTTGGCCGCGTCGATGCCGTGCTCCAGCACCAGGCCGCCCTGGGTCTGCTGCATGGTCTTGCGGGTGTTGAAGCTCAGCGCCGAGGGGTCGACACCGCGCGGGTCGGCCTGCGGTCCCGTCAACCACTGGGCGCGCGTGAGGCCCAGCGGGTCCTGGGCTTCGGGCAGCTCGACGCTGTTGGCGATGACGGTGAGCTGGGTGTCGCTGCCGAGCTTGAAGTTCAGCCGCGCATTGCCCAGGCGTCGTTCGGTGGCGCTGTGCTGGCGGTAGCCGTCGGTCTCGAAGCGGCTGGCGCCCAGGGTGTAGCCAATGGCGCCGCTGCGCCCACTGGCTGCGGCCGCCACGCGCTTCAGGCCGTCGCTGCCAAAGCCCACGCTGGCGTCCAGACGCGGCGGGCCGACGGGGTTCTCGGAATAGATGCTGATGACGCCACCCGAGGAGTTGCCGTACAGGGCCGAGAAGGGGCCGCGCAGCACCTCGACGCGGCCGACGGTGCCGAGCTCGACATTGGTGATCTGGCCCTGGCCGTCGGGCAGCGTGGCGGGGATGTCGTCCACGTAGACGCGCACGCCGCGGATGCCGAAGCTGGCGCGGGCGCCGAAGCCGCGCACCGAGATCTGCACGTCCTGCGCGTAGTTCTGGCGGTCGCGGGCCAGCAGCCCCGGCACGCCGCCCAGGCCCTCGGAGATATTGACCTGGGCGCGGCCAGCGCGCAGGGCCTCGCCGTCGATGCGGTTGATGGAAGCCGGCACATCGAAAGGCGCGGCCTCGCTGCGCGTGGCGGTGACGACGACGGGCTCGAGAACGGTCGGCGCGGGCGCGGCCTGGGCCGTGGCGCTGGCGGCGACCAATGCGAGGGCGGTCCTTCGCGTCGTGTGCGCGAATCGTTGTGTTTTCATGTTTGTCTCCTGGGGCCGGCGTCGCTCAGGGCGAGCGCCAGGCCACCTTGTGTTGGGCAAAGATCTCGGCCACGCGGCCTTGGCTGGCCAGGCCGTTCAGCGCCTGCTGCAGGGCCTGGGCGAGATCGGTGGCGTCGCGCTTCACGGCCATGCCGGCCGCCCAGCCGTCGCGCGGCGCACGGGGCGAAGGCAGGGGCTCGATGCGGTAGGCAGTATCCCCGGCCAGCACCGCCTCCAGCTCCGAGGCCAGGCCGGCCGCCGCGGCCACCTCGCCGCGTTGCAGGGCCCGCGCCGCTTCGCAGCCGTCCTTCCACTGGGTGTTGAGCTGCTCGCGGTAGGCGCCGCCGTCCGCGCCGATCATCAGCCAGCCCGCCAGGGTCTGGCCGGCCACAGCGACGCGGCTGGTGCCGAGCTGGGACAGGGTCTCCAGCCGCGGCAGGTCGGCCACGCGCCGTGCCAGCATGACGCGCTCCCGGTAGTAGGGGCCGAAGATGGTGGCCTGGGGCGTGGCCTCGATCAGCGGGCGGTCCACCGGCACATGCAGCAGCACGTCGGCCGGGCCGTAGCCGAGGTAGTGGCCCTTCCAGACCATGTTGCGCAGGTCGTCGGCCATGTTCTCGTCGGCATTGAAGGGCAGGGGCGAGAACTTGACGCCCAGGGCCTCGGCCAGGGCCTGGCCCAGGGCCATGTCGATGCCCTTGCCCTTCACATGGAAGGGCGGCATGTCCTCGTACAGGCCCACGACGAGGCGGCCGCGCTCGCGCACCTGGGCCAGCGTGGTGGCGCCGGCCTGCGTGCCCGTGAGGGCGCCAGCGGCGGCCCAGGCCAGCAAGTGCCTACGGTTCACAGCGGCTTCTCCCGGCGGGTTTCCAGGTAGGACTTGATCGCCCACATGGCTTCCTGCGTGAACACGCCCTCGAAGGGCGGCATGTAGACCGCGCCGTTGCGGCTGCGGCCGTGCCGGATGGTGTTGAGGAAGTAGTCGTCGTTGTCTTTCACGCAGGCGGCCTTCTTGGCGTCGTCCTTCAGCGTGGAGCAGTCGTTGTCCAGGCGGCGCAGGTCGGGGGCGATGCCGCCGGAGATGGCTTCCAGGCCATGGCAGCGGGCGCAGTTCTGGTTGTAGGCCGAGGTGCCGATCTTGATGGCCGCCTCGTTGCCGCGGAAGGGGTTCTCGGGCCGCCAGGCTTCGCCGAGCTGGGGCAGGCTAGTGGTGTCCACGGCCTGCGGCGTGACGTCGCCGTGGGCCCAGGCCTGCATGGCGGCGGCGAGGGCGGCCAGGCACAGGATGCCGCCGATGACGAGGGGTTGAGGTTTCATGAGGCTGTCTCCGGTGTTGTCGAGGTCTGCAAGGCCCGTGTCGGGTTTGCAGCTCAAACTGCAATCCACATGCCAGCACCGGAGTGCTCCAACTTGACACAGTCACTTGCGCGCGGCTTGATCTCGCGCATGGACAGCCGGTGCGGTTTGGGACACGATGAATGCAGACGGGGCGGCAACGACCGCACCGCAACGGAGACAAGCCTGTAGCGAGGCAGGCCAAGGAAGCCTCTATGTCCATCGAAACCGAAGGGGCCGTGCCGCTGGCACCCCCGCGACAGGCCTTCATCGAGCGCAGCCACCAGCGCAGCGAAGCCCTGGGCCTGAAGCGCCACGAGAAAAGCGGTTTCGACCCGCTGATCCGCAGCGATCTCAACCTGGCCCGCGAGCGCAACCAGCGCCTGTACACCCATGCCGCTCCGGTGATGCAGCTGCTCTATGAGCAGATCGTCAACACCGAAAGCATGATCGTGCTGACCGACGCCCAGGGCACCATCCTGCACGCCGTCGGGGACGACAGCTTTCTGGCCCGCGCCCACCGCGTGGCGCTGGCGCCGGGCGAGAACTGGGCCGAGCATGCCAAGGGCACCAACGCCATCGGCACGGCCCTGTTCGAGGAGGCGCCGACGCTGGTGCATGGCGGCGAGCACTTCATGCACGCCAACAATTTCCTGACCTGCTCGGCCTCGCCCATCTTCGACCCGCGCGGCAACATGCTGGGCGTGCTGGACGTGACCGGCGACCACCGCGGCTACCACCAGCACACCATGGGCCTGGTGCGCATGTCGGCCCGCATGATCGAGAACCACTGGCTCTCGGACGACTACAACAACCGCCTGCGCCTGCACTTCCACAGCCGGCCCGAGTTCATCGGCACGCTGCTGGAGGGCATCCTGGTCGTGTCACCCGAGGGGCGGCTGCTGGGTGCCAACCGCGCGGCCCTGGACCAGCTCGGCATGAGCGGTGCCGAGCTGCGCGCGCGCAGCCTGAGCAGCCTGTTCGGCACCACGCCGGCAGCCATCTACGACCATTTCCGCATGCCACTGTCGCCGCCCATGCAGCTCTGCCTGCCGACGGGGCAGACGCTGTTCGTCAGCGCGCGCTTCGACTGGCCGTCGCGCCCGGTGGTGGCGGGTCTGCACCGGGCCGATGTCGAGCTGGCCGAGGTGCGCGAGGTGGCGACCACTGCCGTTGAAGCCGGGACACCGGCCGCGGCTTGCGCCGATGCCTCGCAGCGCTTCTCCGGCCTGCAATACCTGCCCACCGGCGACCCGCAGCTGGAGACCGTCATCCAGAAGGTCAAGCGCGTGCTGGACAAGGGCATCCCGCTGCTGGTGCTGGGCGAGACCGGCACCGGCAAGGAGCTGCTGGCCCGCGCCGTGCACCATGACTCGAATCGCTCGCGCCAGCCCTTCGTGGCGGTGAACTGCGCCTCCATTCCCGAGAGCCTCATCGAGGCCGAGCTGTTCGGCTACGAGGAAGGCGCCTTCACCGGCGCGCGGCGCAAGGGCGCGCCGGGGCGGCTGGTGCAGGCCAATGGCGGCACGCTGTTCCTGGACGAGATCGGCGACATGCCGCTGCCGCTGCAGGCGCGGCTGCTGCGCGCGCTGCAGGAGCGCAGCGTGACGCCGTTGGGCAGCACCAAGTCCATCGCGGTGGACATTGCCGTCATCGGCGCCACCCACCGCAATCTGCGCGAGATGATCGAGCAGCAGACTTTTCGCGAGGACCTCTACTACCGCCTCAACGGCCTGGCCCTGCGCCTGCCGGCCCTGCGCGAGCGCACCGACATCGAGGCCATCGTGCGCCGCATCCTGCAGGCCGAGAGGCCGCAGGACACGCCCGAGCTGAGCCCGCAGGTGCTGGCCATGTTCCGCCGCTACCAGTGGCCCGGCAATATCCGCCAGCTGGCCAATGTGCTGCGTACGGCGGCGGTCATGTCGGCCGGCGAGCGGCTGATCACGACCAACCACCTGTCCGACGATTTCCTCGAGGACATCCAGCGCGCGGTGGGCGGCAGCGTCATGCCGCCCATGCCGCCCGCACCCGCGCCGGTTTGGCAGGCCTACGAGGCCGCGCCCGTGCTGCCCGCGCCTCAGCCTGCCTTCGTGGCCGCCGAGCCCGCGAGCGCGCGCACGCTGGAGCAGGCCGAGATCGACATGATCCGCGCCACGCTGGACGCGGCGGGCGGCAATATCTCGCTGGCCTCCAAGCAGCTGGGCATCAGCCGCAACACCATCTATCGCAAGCTGCGCTGGAACACGCCGCAGGGCGAGTGAGCGTTGTTTCCGGGCCGAATCCGCGGCCCGGGACTTTCCCGAGGGGATGGGTGCTCCACCCTGTGTCGATCTGGAGCAAAACCCCCGATTGACGCAAGGCACGGGTTTTGCACCCGAGGGTGCATCGCTTGCTGATCCCTTGCATCCATGTCCCGTCTCTTGTTTTCGCGGAGCTTGCTGTCATGAAGCTCCTCGTGCTCGGCTCCGGCGCGGGCGGCGGCTTCCCGCTGTGGAACTGCCACTGCCGGCTGTGCAGCGCCTGGCGCCGCGGCGAACTCGACGCCAGCGCGCGCACCCAGTCCTCCATCGCCATCTCCCAGGACGGCCGGCCCGGCGAGGGCTGGCTGCTGATCAACGCCAGCCCCGACCTGCCGCAGCAGATCCGCACCACGCGCGCCCTGCAGCCCACGCAGGCCGACGACATGCCGATCCGCGCCGTCGTGCTGCTGGACTCGCGGCTGCATCACGTCGCCGGCCTGCTGTCGCTGCGCGAGAGCCGCGAGCTGGAGCTGTATGCAACGCCGCTGGTGTTCGAGGACCTGACGGCCGACCTGCCGCTGCTGCATGTGCTCGAGAGCTATTGCCAGGTGCGCTGGCGCATGCTGCCCATTGCCGGCGAGCGGCGCAGCGCCAGTTTCGAGATCCCGGGATTCCCGGCGCTGCGCTTTGCCGCCATGGCCGTGCCGGCGCGCACACCCCGCCATGCGCGGCTGCGCGGCGAAGAGGCCGGTGAATGCATCGCGCTGCAGGTGCAGGACCTGCGCAGCGGCCGCCGCCTCTTCCTGTCGCCGGCCCTGGCCGACGTGGGCGAGGCCGAGCTGGCCTGGATGCGCGAGGCCGACTGCGTCGTTGTCGACGGCAGCTTCTGGACCGAGCACGGCATGCAGGAGGCCGGCGTCGGCACGGTGAGTGCGACCGACAAGGGCCATCTGCCGCAGAGCCGCCACGGCGAGCGGCCCGGCATGATCGATGTGCTCAGGGCCAGCGGCGCGCCGCGCAAGGTGCTGACCCACATCCACCACAGCAACCCCATCCTCGACCGCGGCGGCGTACAACGCCGCGAGCTGGCCGAGCAGGGCATCGAGGTGGCGCATGACGGCATGGTGATCGAGCTATGAGGGCGATCGCCGCCTCGCGCCATTCGCAGCGCAACCCCGAGCCGCTGTGGCTGGAGTGGCTGACCCTGGTCGGCGGCCTGAGCTTCTGCGCCTGGCTGCTCGGCATGCGCGGCGTCTGGGCCCTGCTGCTGGGCGCCGACCCGACGGGGCTGACCCTGGTCATCACCGCCATCTTCCTGTGCTCCACGCTCTGGTGCGGCCAGCGCTCGCGCGAGCTGCAGCGCCAGCGCCGATTGCTGGTCGATCCGCGCAGCGATGAACCCGGCTGGGCGTCCGAATACCTGGCGGCGCCGGGCAGCGAAGCCGCCACCGATCTGCTGCTGGAACACAGCCACGGCCCGCATGGCACGGCCTGGTGGGTCAACGGCATCCAGCTCAAGCTGGGTCTGCTGGGCAAGGTCATCGGCTTCTCGATGCTGGCCCTGTCCATCGGCAAGCTGCACAGCTTCGACCCGGCGCAGTCGCAGGAGCTGCTGCGCAGCCTGACGGCTGGCCTCGGCGTGGCCCTGCTGACGACCATGGTGGGCCTGGTGGGCAACATCCTGCTGGGGCTGCAACTCACGAGGCTGGACCGCTTTGCCGATGCGCTGGTGGCCGACATCCAGAGAGCCGGCCTGAAGAAGGACGGTGCCTGATGCGCCGCTCACGCCGCGGCTCGCGTGAAGCCGAGGTCGACCCCTTCTACGACATGCTGTTCAACCTGCTGATCGGCTTTGTCTTCTGCTTCATCGTCGCGCTGCTGGCCATGAACCCGCGCGCCACCAAGGCCGGCGACGTGCCGTCCAAGGCCGAGTACCTCGTCAACGTGGCCTGGCCTGACAACAGCCCCGACGACATCGACACCTGGGTGCAGGACCCGGGCGGCAACCTGGTGTGGTTCCGCCAGCGCGAGGCCGGCCTGATGTACCTGGACCGCGACGACCGCGGCGAGGGCAATGCCTCCGCCATCATCAACGGCCAGCGCATCCAGAGCCCCTTCCGCCAGGAGGTGGTGAGCCTGCGCGGCATCGTGGCGGGCGAGCACGTCGTCAACGTGCAGTACTACCAGTCCCACGACGGCCAGCCGGTGCCGGTGACCGTGACGGTCATCAAGGTCAACCCGCGCGCCGACGTCGTCTTCTACGGCACCGTCCAGCTGGCCCGCCAGGGCGACGAGGCGACGGCCGTGCGCTTCACGCTGCTGCCCGACGGCAGCGTCGTCAACGTCAACACCCTCCCCAAGAGCCTGATGCAAAGACCATGACCCTGCCCATCATCCTCAGCTTTGCTGCATTGCTGCTGTTGTGCCTGCTTGCCCTGCTGCAGTCCCGCTGGCCCGCGTGGCTGCGCGGCCTGCTCGTGCTGGGCGTCAGCGCCTTCTACTTCTACGCCGACAGCGCCGTCCACACGCTGTGGGGCTGGCCCAGCGGCGATGCCCTGCCCGAGCGCTTCGTGCTGCTGGCGGCCGTCATCGAAGAGCCGACGGCCAGGCGGGATGGGGCGCTCTATGTCTGGGTCAACGCCGTGGAAGACGGCAAGCCCGCCGCCCAGCCGCGCGCCTACCAGCTGCCCTATGCCAAGGACCTGCACGCCCTGCTGAACGAAGGCATGAAGAAGGTGCGCAACGGCATCAGCCAGCTCGGCACCGCCGAGCCCAAGGTCGGCCGCAAGGGGCTGGCCTGGCTGAGGCCGGGCAGCGACGAGCAGCAGGTCAAGTTGCGCGACATGCCCTTGCCGCAATTGCCGGAGAAATGATGCCCCTCGTCCAGTCTCGCCCCGCTGAACGCGGGCGCCCCTGGCCGGTCCCCCGAGGGGACGGCGATGCTCGCGGCCTTGGGCCGCGAGCACATCGCCAACCGGGCCGGCTCGGGAGCGGCCCGTCGCTCGGCCCGAAATGCGTCCGCCGCGGTCTATTACTCGTGATGGCGCTGGCCGGTTGCAGCCGCGCGCCCGAAGGTGCCTCCTGGTTCCCTCTCGAAGCCGGTCACCGCTGGACTTATGCCGTCACGACCCGCAGCGGCGCCGAGGCGCCCGAGCGCGAGAGCCTGACGCTGCGCACCCTGGGTTCGGCGACGCTGGTGCTCGACGAGCAACCCGCCTGGCAGCGTCGCAGCGACAGCGGCGTCAACTACTGGCTGCGTGCCGATGCCGGCGGCATCCGCCGCGTGGCCAGCAAGAGCGACATGCAGGCCGATCCCGTGGCCGACCCGCGGGACCGCTATGTGCTGAAGGCGCCCTACGCCGTGGGCACGCAATGGCAGGCGACGACGACGGCCTATCTGCTGATGCGCATGGCCGAGTACCCGCGCGAGATCAAGCACAGCCATCCCGCCATTCCCATGACCTACGAGATCGAGGCCGTGGCCGATGCGGTGCAGGTGCCGGCGGGCCGTTTCTCGCCCTGCCTGCGCGTGCGCGGCAGCGCGACGGTGAGGATCTTTGTCGACGCCATCAGCGGCTATCGCGACCAGCCGCTGACGAGCGTCGAGTGGTATTGCCGCGGCGTGGGCCTCGTGAAACTGGAACGCAGCGAGCCGTCCACCTCGCCGATGCTGGTGGGCGGCTCGCGCGTGCTGGAGCTGGAGAGCTGGCAGTGATGCCGCGGCGGGCGGAGCGCTGGACCTGCCGAGGCGACACGTGAGCAAGTGGGTTGGCAGCGGCTTGCAGCCTGAAGGCGACTGCAGCTTTGCAGCGTGAGCGGACGAGTGGCTCCGCCCAGCTTCTCTACTTCACGCAGCCTTCACGCGCTCCATCCTGCCCTCACAAGTGACGTTGAAACTCGGAGCTTCGTTCTTCAATCAGTCGCGAGCGATCTGCCTTGCAACTGGATTTGCAAATGATCAAGCTCTTCGTGTTTGCAGCTGCCGTCGTCTTCATATGCCTTGCTGGTACGACCTATGAGTCCGCGCGGTGCCGGCACGCGGGCTACGAGAGATTCATCTGGTACGAGGGCGGCAAAGATTTGGGTAGAGGTGCGGGCGCTCACCTGCGTGCCGGCTACTTTCCCGAGGCGGACGATCCTCGCCGATTTGAGTCGGCCAGAGTCAGGTATGAGGACTACCACCGTTTCATCCAATGCGAAGGGCCTCTCAAGCACGCAGACGTTGTCAACGTTGTGCGCTTCGCCGTGGACCCGTCATTCAGCTTCGTGCCCTCGACCCGGTATTCAGACCCGGAGCCGTTGTGGGCGGATTGGTTCAGGCAGCCGGTGGGCGACTACATCCCGACCGACGTTTACACGGCTCAAAGGATGTGGAGCGATAACAGCTTCATGAAGCGTCCTGAGCTGGCGCATCTAGGCCTGAATCCAGACCGGTTCAAACAAGCCTGGTTGTCTAAAGTCGATGGCGTACCGGGCCGGAAGGATTTCGTCGACTCTCTTCACATCGATTGGCTCCGCGACGAGCCGCTCGACCAGGCGCATATCCTTGGCGTGTGGCAACGCGGGTGGCTGTTTCGCAGCGCCAAGCCGGGCTATTTTGTTTGGGTGGAAGGCGGGCAGTGAACCGTATCGCCCCAAGACCCGATGCCGATATAACCCTGGCCGATGAACTAGAGGGAAAACGGAAGAGGCAGAACGCATTTCCCGACCTCCAAAGCATAGAGCGCAGCCGTTGACCGCATTCAGCCAGAAGCTGCCGTCTGATGGGCCCAACCGGGTCTAGGTCGGCTTCGCAGCGGTTGCTGACCGTACCCGCCGGCGTCCGTACGGCAGCAATGTGCCCAAAGCGGAAGTTCGGCGTTCCTCTGCGACAGGCTACTAGTGGTCAGTCCAGAATGACTACTTCGTGGCCGTTCTTTTAGGCCTCAAGTGATACCCC
>NZ_JAVDXU010000005.1:0-433627 GCF_031458095.1 Roseateles saccharophilus | reverse complement strand
GAACCCGACTTCTCCAATCACCTCACCGCTAACTGCCGTTCCCGACAAGCGCTGCGTTGTGATCAGCGAAGCCCACGACTGTAGCACAGGTTTTTACGTACGTGGAAGCCCTGGCCGAGTTTTCTTTTGGAGCGCGCGGAGTACGCGGCTCATGCCGCGGCCTGCCCGGCTTGGCGAACCGGCGGCACGCCTTGGTTGCACGACGATTCGGAAAAAGACTGCGGGGCCCGGCGACGCCTCGGCGTCACCAAGCCCCGCAGCCAGGAATGAGCGTCGTCAGAGTTCTTCCTGGAAGGCTTCCTCACGCTTGTTTTTGATAGACGGCAGCATCACCACGACGATCATCAATGCCGCGGCGATCAACAGGCCGGCCGACAACGGGCGGGTCAGGAAGGTGCTCCAGTCGCCACGCGCCAGCAACAGGGCGCGCCGCAAGTTCTCTTCCATCATGGGGCCGAGGATGAAGCCCAGCAGCAGCGGCGCCGGTTCGCAACTCAGCTTGTAGAAGACATACCCGACCAACGCGAAGGCCGCCGTCAGATAGACGTCAAAGCTGTTGTTGTTCAGCGAGTAGGTGCCGATGCAGCAGAACACGACGATGGCCGGGAAGAGGAAACGGTAGGGCACCGTCAGCAGCTTGATCCAGATACCGATCAGCGGCAGGTTGAGAACGATCAGCATCAGGTTGCCGATCCACATCGATGCGATCAGGCCCCAGAACAGCTCCGGGTTGCTCGTCATGACCTGCGGACCGGGCTGGATGCCCTTGATCGTCATCGCTCCCACCATCAGCGCCATCACGGCGTTGGGCGGGATGCCCAGGGTCAGCATGGGAATGAACGAGGTCTGGGCGCCGGCGTTGTTGGCGCTTTCCGGTCCGGCCACGCCCTGGATGGCGCCCTTGCCGAAAGGAATGCGCGGATTGCGGGCGACCTTCTTCTCCAGCGTATAGGAGGCGAAGGACGCCAGCAGGGCACCGCCGCCCGGCAACACGCCGAGCACCGAGCCCAGGGCCGTGCCACGCAGTACCGCGGGCCAGGCCTCCTTGAAGTCCTCCCGGGTGGGCCACAGCCCCTTGACCTCCTTGGTGAAGACCTCGCGGTGCTCTTCAGGTTGGCCTAGGTTGGCGATGATCTCGCCAAAGCCGAACACGCCCATGGCGATGACGACGAAGCCGATGCCGTCGGTCAGCTCAGGGATATCGAAGGAGAAGCGCGCCGTGCCTGTGATGACGTCGGTGTTGATCTGCCCGAGCAGCAGACCAAGCACGATCATGGCGATGGCCTTGATCAGCGAGCCCGAGGCCAACACGACCGCGCCGACCAGGCCGAGCACCATCAACGAGAAGTACTCGGCCGAACCGAACTTGAAGGCCAGTTCGGTCAGGGGCGGCGCGAAGGCCGCGATGATGATGGTGCCCACGCAGCCTGCGAAGAAGCTGCCCAGGCCGGCAGCCGCCAGCGCCGCACCCGCGCGGCCGCGTCGAGCCATCTGATAACCATCGATGGCCGTCACGACGGAACTGGATTCGCCGGGCACATTGATCAGGATGGCCGTCGTCGAGCCACCGTACTGTGCGCCGTAATAGATACCGGCCAGCATGATGAGGGCGGGCGTGGCATCCAGCGTGTAGATGGAAGGCAGCAGCATCGCGATGGTCGCGACCGGGCCAAGCCCAGGCAGCACGCCGATCAGCGTTCCCAGCACCGTGCCAAAGAAGGCGTACAGCAGGTTCTGCAGCGTCAGCGCCGTCTGGAAGCCGAGGCCGAGGTTGTTCAACAGGTCCATGGTCGCCCTCAGCCGGTGATGTAGATGGGCCAGAGCGGAATGGTCAGCTTCAGGCCAAGGATGAACAGGGCCCAGCTGCCGACCGTCAAGACGACGCTGCTGATCAGCACGTCACGCCAGTGGAACTCGCTGCCGGCAAGGGCCGACAGCGTGATGAGGATGGGCAGCGTGCAAGCCAGGCCCAGGCGCGGCAGCGCGAGACCGAAGACGGCGATGGCGACAATGATGATGAGCAGGGGCCGCCAGGCGATGTCGCCGATGGGGTCACCGCCTTCCGACTCCAGTGTCAACGCCTTGAACAGCACGAGGCCGCCGAGCAGGGCCAGCAGGATGCCGAGACCGAAAGGGAAATAGCCCGGGCCGGGCCGGGCCGAGGTGCCGAAGGAATATTCCGTCGCGCCCCAGGCAAATGCCACACCCACCACCAGAAACATCAGCCCGGACCAGAAGTCCCGCTGGCTCTTGATCTTCATCGCTTGTCGCCTCCGACGCGCCACGGAGGCGCGCATTTGTTGCCGGCGATTCTGGCAGTCGGACTCTAGGCAACCGCCTGTGGATTACACGTAAGACAAGGGTCTGCGCCCCGGCACATCTCAGCCTTCCCACGCCGGCGTGCTGCGCAGCACCTCTTCCACGGTCGTCGCGCCTTCCGCTACCTTCATCGCTCCGGCCAGTCGCAGCGGGCGCAACCCCTCCTGCATGGCCTGACGCCGCAACGCCGGCAGGTCGGCAACCGCAGCCTTGACACCCTCCGACACCGTCAGCAGTTCGTAAAGACCCGCGCGCCCCCGGAAGCCGGTGTTGCGGCACTCCAGACAACCGACCGGTTTGTAGGGTTTGACACCGCCACCCAGCCGCCAGTGGCGCACCAGCTCGTTGAGGCTCTCGCGCGTGACCATGGGATCGGGCTGCTTGCAATGCGGGCAGAGGGTGCGCACCAGGCGCTGGGCCAGCACGCCGATGACGGTCGCGCTGATCAGATAGCTCGGCACGCCGAGGTCCATCAGCCGGGTGATGGCCGACACCGAGTCGTTGGTGTGCAGGGTGCTGAACACCAGGTGACCCGTCAGCGCCGCCTGGATGGCCATCTCGGCCGTCTCCAGGTCACGGATTTCGCCGACCATGATGATGTCCGGGTCCTGGCGCATCAGCGCTCGCAGGCCTTCGGCGAAGCCGAAGTCCAGCACGTTCTGCACCTGGGTCTGGTTGAAGGCCGGCTCGATCATCTCGATGGGGTCTTCGATGGTGCAGACATTGACCTCGTCAGTCGCCAGGCGCTTGAGCGTGGAATACAGCGTCGTCGTCTTGCCGCTGCCGGTCGGGCCGGTCACCAGGATGATGCCGTGGGGCTGCTTGACCAGGCTCTCCCAGCGGTCCGAATCGTGCTGGCCAAAGCCGAGAGACGACAGGTCCTTGACCGCCGTCTCGGGGTCGAAGATGCGCATGACCATCTTCTCGCCAAAGGCTGTGGGCAGGGTCGACAGCCGCATTTCGACCTCGTCGCCGGCCGGGTTGCGCGTCTTGATGCGGCCGTCCAGCGGGCGGCGCTTCTCGACGACGTCCATGCGGCCCAGCAGCTTGATGCGCGAGGTCATCGCGCTCATCACCGTCGGCGGCAGCTGGTAGACGGTGTGCAGCACGCCGTCGATGCGAAAGCGGATGACGCCCATCTCGCGGCGCGGCTCGAGGTGGATGTCCGATGCGCGCTGGTCGAAAGCGTACTGCCACAACCAATCGACGACCTGCACGATGCCCTGGTCGTTGGCATCGAGCTGCTTGTTGCTCTTGCCCAGCTCGACCAGTTGCTCAAAGCTGGCCACCTGGCTCTGCTCACCGGCCTTGGCCGCGGCGCGCACCGATCGAGCCAGCGTGAAGAACTCCGTCGTGTAGCGCGCGATCTCCAGCGGGTTGGCAACGACAAGCTTGATGGGCTTGCGCACATGC
Organism: Roseateles saccharophilus; assembly: GCF_031458095.1. Taxonomy (GTDB): domain Bacteria; phylum Pseudomonadota; class Gammaproteobacteria; order Burkholderiales; family Burkholderiaceae_C; genus Pelomonas; species Pelomonas saccharophila_A. The sequence continues at coordinate 429,895 of NZ_JAVDXU010000005.1, read as the reverse complement.
GACTCGATCTGCGCTACCCAGCTGGTGTCGAAGGGCTCGGAGGTCGCGATCGTCACGTCGTTGATGCCGAACTGCACCGGCAGGCAGCGCTTGGCCTCGGCATAGCCGATGGACATCACATCACCCACGCGGCCGACATCCACCTTCAGCGGGTCGATGCGCAGATAGGGCAGCTTGGCGCGCAAGGCCAGCCATTCGGACAAGGAGTCCACATCCAGCGGCTTGCCCGTGCTCAGGCGCACCAGGGCGGCATGGCCGAGGCGCACCAGCGGGTGCAGGGCGCTGTCGCCGGCCGCGAAGCGCTGCTCGGTGCGCTGCAACTGGGTCTCGTCGATGAGACCGTCCTCCTGCAGCCAATGCAGCAGTTGGCGCCATTCCAGGCGGCCTTCGGTCTTCGTGGGGGCAGCCAAGGGCTTGGACTTGGTCGACATCGAGGGCTCTGCTTCTCAAAGGGCGTTGAGGATGCTCATCGGCAGGGGCCGCACCAGCCTAAGCCATTTGCGGGCCGGCAGCTTGAAGCGCGATTCGATATTAGCCGCGCGCTGCTCGAGAACTTCACGATGCGGCACCGGCACGCCGCGGGCGGCGACCATGATGGTGTTGCCCTCCTTGGTGGGCGCCAGGCTCCAGACCTGGTCGGACCCGAAGGCGCGGGCGATGCGCAGGGCGCTGCGGGCAAAACTGGCGCTGCGGCCAAAGAGATTGACCGTCATCAGCCCACCGTCGGCCAGCACGCCGCGGCAGGCGGCGTAGAAGGCGTCGTCGTCCAGCACCGGCGCGGCAGCATCGTGGTCGTAGAGGTCGACGTTGAGCACATCGACCGTCTGCAGATGGGCATCGTCCATGACCCAACGCGCCGCGTCTTCATTGACGACGTTCAGGCGCGCATCGTTCGCCGGCAAGCGGAACCACTGCCGGCAGGCGGCGATGACCTCGGGATTGATCTCGACGGCCGTGGTCTTCATCTTCAGCTGGCCATGGCAGAAGCGCGTCAGCGCCGCAGCACCCAGGCCCAGCTGCACGGCATGGCCTTCGCCCAGCGCGGCCGGGTCGCGCCACAGCATCCAGGCGCACATGCGCTGGATGTATTCCAGCTCCAACTGGTCGGGCTTGCGGATGCGCATGGCGCCCTGCACCCAGATCGAGTCCAGGTGCAGGAAGCGCACGCCGTCGAACTCGCTCAGCGTCGCCGGACCCCAGGTTTGAGCTTTGGACTTCATTGCTGGGCCACCCAGTCGCCGACGCCCTTCAACATCGCGTCCAGGCGCAGGCGGTCCAGCAGCCGGCCGGCGGCCATGTCGACGACCGTGGCGTCACGCAGGATCAGGTCGGCCGGATTGGCCTCGGCGGCCCAACCCGCCCAGGCCGCGAGCGCGGCCGTCAGCATTCTTTTCATCCAGGCATCCTAGGCCAGATAAGGCGCCAGTCCGGCCTGCCACTCGGCGATCTTGTCGGCCAGGCTGCGGCCGGCGTGAGCCGGGCTGGTCGACGGCAGGCGCAGTACCGGCAGGCCTGGATCACCCAGGGCCAGCAGCGTCTGCTTGTGCGCCAGCGTGCCGTTGCAGGCGATGGCACGCAGCTGGGGCAGGCGGGCAACGAGAGCGGCCAGGTCGCTGGGCTCGGCCGCTTCGATGGCCGTGTCCAGACTGCCCTCGCGGCGGCAGGCGGCCACGGCGTCCCACAGCGCGACGCGGTGGCGGCGCAACGCCTGCAGCCGCTCGGCATAGGGCAGCGCCGGCAGGGCGGCGTCGCCCAGCAGCGCGCCCATGAGCGGCCAGAAGGCATTGCGCGGATGGGCGTAATACTGTGCTGCCTGCAGCGAGGCCGCACCGGGAAAGCTGCCGAGCACCAGCAGCCGCGCACGCGCGTCGTAAACCGGCGCGAGGCCAATCAGACGCCGCTCGGTCTCGGCGTTTGCTGGATTGGCCGGCGGCTGAGAGGATGCGGTTGTTTTCAAAGACGGGAGAACCCATGAACACGGAAGCCATCTGGCAGTTTCTCAGCACCCAGGGCGTGGATTTCGGCCTCAAGATACTCGCGGCCATTGCCGCCTGGGTCGTCGGCCGGTGGCTCATCTCGATGGCCTTGCGGCTGTTCACGGGCGCGCTGGAGCGCGGCAAGCGCATCGACTCGACGCTGGCCACTTATCTGCGCTCCATCCTCGGCGTGCTGCTGAACATCGTCCTCATCCTCGCGATCCTGGACATCTTCGGCGTCAAGACCACCTCCTTCGCCGCCCTGCTGGCCGGCGCGGGCCTGGCCATAGGCACGGCCTGGGGCGGGCTGCTGACGCACTTCGCGGCAGGCGTCTTCATGCAGGTGCTGCGGCCCTTCAAGGTCGGCGACTTCGTGCAGGCCGGCGGCGTGACCGGCACGGTGACCGAGATCGGCCTGTTCGGCACGACCATCAACACGCCCGACAACGTGCACACCATCGTCGGCAACAACACGGTGTTCAGCGGCGCCATCCAGAACTTCTCCGCCCTGCCGCATCGGCGCGTGGACTGCACGGCCAAGGTCGCCAACGGCGTGGACCCGCTGGATGCCATCGCGCGCCTGGCGCCGGCCATCGCCGCCATTCCCCATGTGATGGCCAAGCCGGCCCCCGACATCGAGATCCTGCAGTTCACGCCCGAGGGCCCGCTGCTCTGTGTCAGGCCCTATTGCCACACCGACCACTACTGGCAGGTCTATTTCGACACCCACAAGGCCATCGTCGCGACCTTTGGCGCCGCCGGTTACCCCGTGCCGGAGACGCCGATCGCACCGCGCAACCGCTGAAGGACCGCTGACATGGCTGACCTGATCGCCCGTATCGCCGCGCTCTGGCGCTACCCCGTGAAGTCCTGTGCCGGCGAAGCCGTCGCCAGCCTGCAGTTGGACGCCGACGGCTGGCCCGAGGGCGACCGCGGCTGGGGCATTGCCGACGCCGCAGGCGAGCTGACCTGGATGGGCGCGCATCCGCGCCTGGCCCTGGTCAAGACGACATTGAGCGCCCAAGGGCTGCAGCTCGAGGCCCAGGGCCGTTCGCTGACCGTGGCGCTGGATGGCGGCGAGGCCACCACGCTGCGCGGCTGGAACGGCGAGCGCCAGGCTTTCGACCTGCTGCCGGCCTGGGATGCCGGTGACGACGCCGCCGCCCTGCTGCGCGCCACGACGGGCGAGCGCCTGCGTCTGGTGCGGCTGAGCGCCGAGGCCCAGCGCCGTCCCATCCTGAATGCCCTGCACATCGTCGGCGACGGCTCCCTGCGCGCCTGGAGCGAGGCCATGGCCAGGCCGCTGAACAGCCCGGCGCAGCGGGCCCGACCCAATCTGCTGCTGCGCGCCGACGACGGTGATGCCCTGCCCGCCTTCATCGAAGACATCCTGACCGAGGCCCGAATTGGCGCGCTGACGCTGAGCCGCACGACGGCCTGCGTGCGCTGCGTGGTGCCGACCGTCGACCCGGCGACCGGCGAGGCCCAGCCGCCGGCCCTGGATGCGCTGACCCAGCTCAGCGCCGAGCGGGCGCCGGGTGCGCCGGTGCAGTTCGGCATCTATGCACGCGGCAGCGGCGCCGGCCGGCTCAGCGTGGGCGATCGGGTGGAGCTGTCGCTGAACTTCGGCGAAGCCTGATCAGCGCAGGCGCGGTAGGGCTGCACGCGCATTGGCGCTGGTGATGGCCGCGGTCCGTTCCAGCGTCCAGCCGCGCAGTTCCGCCAGGCTTGCGGCTATGCGCGGCAGCTCTGCCGACTCGTTGCGCGCCTGGCCCGGGCTGGCTTCGCGCTGCTCGGCCGTCTTGTAGAGCCAGTGCGGCGGGATGTCCGGCGCGTCGGTCTCCATGACCAGGGCCGTCTCGGGCACGCTGGCGGCGATGCGGCGAATCTGCAGCGAACGCTCAAACGTCAGCGTGCCGCCGAAGCCGAGCTTGAAACCCAGGTCAATGAAGGCTTGCGCCTGCTGTTCGCTGCCGTTGAAGGCATGGGCAATGCCGCCCTGCGTGAAGCCGACCCGGCGCAGGCCGGCCAGCAGCTTGTCGGCGCTGCGGCGCACATGCAGCAGCACCGGCAGGCCGGCCCGCTTGGAGAGCTTGAGCTGTTCGACATAGAAATGCTGCTGGACCTCGGGGTCAAGGCCTTCGACAAAGAAGTCCAGGCCGATCTCGCCGACGGCGACCAGCCGCGGGTCGGCATGGTGGGTTTCAAGCGCTTCAGCCAGGCTGCCGAGATCGCCCTCGGCCGCACGCATCACGCACAGCGGATGGATGCCCAGGGCATAGGTGAAATCGTGCTGGATGGCCAGCAGCCTCACCGCGTCGAGGTTGTGCACATCGACAGCCGGGATGACGACCTGCTCGACGCCTGCCGCCCGGGCGCGCGCGACGACGGCGTCACGGTCGGCGTCGAACTCCGCCGCGTCGAGGTGGCAGTGGGTGTCTATCCACATGCCGGCACTTCTACCTCAGCGGAAGACGACCGTGCGGTTGCCGTTCAGCAAGACCCGATGCTCGGCATGCCACTGGATGGCGCGCGCCAGGGCCACGCACTCCATGTCGCGGCCGATGCCGACGAGCTGCTCGGGCGGCATGCTATGGTCGATGCGGGCGACCTCCTGCTCGATGATGGGGCCCTCGTCGAGGTCGCTGGTCACGTAATGGGCCGTCGCGCCGATCAGCTTGACGCCGCGCTCATAGGCCTGGTGATAGGGCTTGGCGCCCTTGAAGCTGGGCAGGAAGCTGTGGTGGATGTTGATGGCCCGGCCGCTCAGGTCGCGGCACAGCTCGGGCGACAGGATCTGCATATAGCGGGCCAGCACCACCAGGTCGATCTGGTTGTCGGCCACCACTTCGCGGATCTTGGCCTCCTGGGCCTGCTTCTGAGCTTGCGTGCCGCCGAGCAGCGGGAAATGATGGAAGGGAATATTGTGCGAAGCCGCGAGCTGGTAGAAGTCGCGGTGGTTGGACACGATGGCCGGGATTTCGATGGGCAGATGTCCGGTCTGCACGCGGAACAGCAGGTCGTTCAGGCAATGGCCGAGCTTGGACACCAGCAGCAGCACTCGCGTCTTGCGGGCGCGGGCGACCAGCTCCCAGTCCATGCCGAACTCTTCCGCCAGCGGCTTGAAGGCCGCCTGCAGCGCCACCTCGTCCGCGGCCGCCTCGAACTCGATGCGCATGAAGAAGCGCGCATGGTCGGCGTCGCCGTGCTGGTGCGACGTGAGGATATTGCCGCCCTGCTGCAGCAGCACGCCGGTGACAGCGTGGACGATGCCGGCGCGGTCGGGACAGGAAAGCTTCAGGACAAAACGCGGATTCATGGTGCTTGGAATTGCCCGGCCACCAGGCGCAGCTGCCGGTCGCAGCGTGCCGCCAGGTCGCGGTCGTGGGTGACGAGGACGAAGGCCGTGCCGAGCTCGCGGGCGCGCTCCAGCATCAGCTCGAAGACGGCCGCGGCGGTGTCGCGGTCGAGATTGCCGGTGGGCTCGTCGGCGAGCACGCAGGCCGGGCGGGTGACGAGGGCGCGGGCGATTGCCACGCGCTGGCGCTCGCCGCCGGACAGCTCGGACGGGCGGTGCTGCACGCGCTCCTTCAGGCCCACGCGGGCCAGCATCTCGGCAGCCGCGGCCCGCGCGTCGGCCGGCGTCTGGCGGCGGATGCGCAGCGGCATGGCGACGTTGTCCAGGGCCGAGAACTCGGGCAGCAGGTGGTGGAACTGGTAGACGAAGCCCAGCTGCTGGTTGCGCCAGCGGCTGCGCTCGGCTTCGTCCATGGAGGCCAGCGACTTGCCCATCAGCGTCACGCCGCCCGAGGTCGGCGAATCCAGGCCGCCGAGCAGATGCAGCAGCGTCGATTTGCCCGAACCCGAGGCACCGACGATGGCCAGGGTCTCGCCGCGCGCCACATGCAGGTCCACGCCCTTGAGCACGGTGACGTCCAGGCCGCCCTCGCTGAAGCGGCGGGTCAGGCCCGTGGCCTGGAGGATCTGCTCACTCATAGCGCAGCGCCTCCGCCGGTTGCACACGGCTGGCACGCCAGCTCGGGTAGAGGGTGGCCAGGAAGGACAGAGCCAGGGACACCAGCGCGATGGGAACGATGTCGCCGCGCTGCGGGTCGCTGGGCATCTGGCTGATGACGTAGATGCTGCCCGGCAGGAAGCTCACATTGAGGACATGCTCGATGAAGGGCACGATGACGTCGACATTGAAGGCCACGAGCAGGCCCAGCAGCACACCCGACAGCGTGCCGATGACGCCCGACACGGCGCCCTGCACGATGAAGATGCCCATGATGGAGCGCGGGCTGGCGCCCAGCGTCCTCAGGATGGCGATGTCGCTCTGCTTGTCGGTCACCGTCATCACCAGGGTCGACACCAGGTTGAAGGCGGCGACGGCGACGATCAGCGTCAGGATGATGCTCATCAGCCGCTTCTCGATCTGCACGGCGTCGAACCAGTTGGCGTTGGCGCGCGTCCAGTCGCGCACCAGGATCTCCGGACCCATGATGCTCTTCAGCTCGGCGGCGACGCGGCGGGCCTCGTGCACGTCCTTCAGCTTGAGCTGCACGCCGGTCGGCCCGCCGGTGCGATAGAGCTTGGCCGCGTCGTCGAGGTGGATCAGGGCCAGGCCCGAGTCGTATTCATAGTGGCCGGCGCTGAAGGTGCCGACGACATTGAAAGTCTTGTACCGCGGCACCATGCCGGCCGGTGTCATCTGGCCACCGGCAGCGAGGGTGATCTTCTCGCCCACGCCGACGCCCAGCTGACGGGCCAGCTCAACGCCCAGCACGATGTTCCAGGCGCCGGGGGTCAACTGGGCAAACACGCCGTCCTTGAGTTGCGCGCCCAGACCCGTGACGGTCGCTTCCTCCGCCGGCGAGATGCCGCGGATGATGGCGCCTCGATATTCATCCCCCCGAGCGAACAGGCTCTGGCCGGCCACGAAGGGTGCCGCGCCGACGACTTCGGGATGCTGCCTGGCCTTGGCCGCCGTGGCCCGCCAGTCCGGCAGGGCCTGGCCGGCGTAGTCCAGCAGCTCGACATGGGCGATGACATTGAGCATGCGGTCGCGCACTTCCTTCTGGAAGCCGTTCATGACCGACAGCACGATGATCAGCGCCGCCACCCCCAGGGCGATGCCCAGGATGGATACGCCGGAGATGAAGCTGATGAAGCGGTTGCGCCGCCCACCGCGGCCAGCGCGCGTGTAGCGCCAGCCGACCTGGAGTTCAAACGGCAGGGCCATGGGGCGATGCAAAGGGAGACAGCATGGGGCCGGGATGGTAACTGGGCGCCCCGAGCAGAATGGGGCATCTGTCCTTAGAAACCCGCGATGAAGCCCTTGTCCGTCCTGCTGCCGGCGTCTCTACTGACAGCCGCCCTCATCTCCTGCCCCGCCTTCGCCATGCCCGACCTCGTCATCCTCGTACGCCATGCCGAACGGGCTGCCGCGCCCGCCGACGACCCCGGCCTGACGCCGGCGGGCGAACAGCGCGCCCAGGCCCTGGCCCAGGCCCTGGCCGGCCTGCGCGTCGACGCCATCGTGACGACGCCGCTACGCCGCGCGCGCGACACGGCCGCTCCGCTCGCCAAGGCCCTGGGTCTGCAGCCGCAGATCGTCGAGGCGCGGGGCGCCGCCCATGCGCCGGCCGTGGCAGACGCCGTGCGCGCCCAGACCGGCGTCGTCCTCGTCGTCGGCCACAGCAACACCATACCGGCCGTCATCGCAGCCCTGGGTGGCCCCAAGCTGGCCGATCTGTGCGAGACCAGCTTCCACCACGCCTTCCTGCTGCAATTGGGCGCGCTGGCGCCGCGCTGGGCCCAGTTCAGCTATGGCGCACCGAGCGAGGCCCCGGCCGCCGGCTGCCTCTAGTTCGCGCCGCGCTTGAGCTCCCACTGCGCCAGCGTGAACTCGCGATAAGGCACGGCCTGGGTCGTCAGCGTGCGCTCGAACCACGGCAGCGCCTCGCCGCGCCGCCCCTGGGCCGCAAGCTGCTGGCCGATGAAGAAATAGGCCTCCGCCAGGCGCAGCCTCTCGGTTTCGGGTTTTTCGCGGGCCCGCCTCAGCAGGGCCTCGCGGTCCAGGCTGCCGCCCAGATAGCTCAGCAGCGCGCCGCTCCATTTGCCGGCGTCGGCCGCGGCCAGCTCGTCGGCGATGGCCGCCTTGCCGCGGCCGCCCTGGCGCTCGGCGGCGAGGTAGAGCCACAGCAGCGTGAACTGGCGCGCCTCGCCGCTGGCACTGGCGGCGCTGTCGCGCAGCGCGGCCTCGGCGCTGGCGTAGTCGCCCAGCATGTAGTGGGCCGTGCCCAGCCAGCTGCCGCCGCTGCCGGCCAGCTGGGCCTGCTGGTTGAAGGCGGCCAGGGCTTCGGTCGGGCGGCCCAGGCCGACCAGCGCGACACCCTTGGCCTCCAGCGCCGCACCGCCCTCCTCGCCTTCAGCGCGAATCGCCAGGGCCGCTTCGGCATCGGCCAGGGCAGCCGTGAAGTCACCCAGCTGGTTTTGCGCCTGGGCGCGTTCGACGCGGACCCAGGCGGCGAGGCGGCTGCCGGGCGCCACCTGGTTCAGCAGCTCGGCGTCGATGAGGCGATTGATCTCATTGCCCAGCATCAGCTCCCACAGCGCATCCGGCCGGGCGCCATTGCGAAAGCGTGCCATGCGCTCGGCAATCTCGGTGAAGGGCTCCTCCAGGGCCTTGCGGTCCACCAGGTTCAGGCGCAGGCGCTGGGCGCCCAGCATCTGGCGGGCGCGGCCGACGCGCTCGCGGTAGCCGTCGACATCGCCCGGCAGCACCTCGTCGGCGCGCCGCTCCACACGGCTGATGAACTGCACGGTGGCGCCCTGCACCTCGACGCGGCTGCTGAAGGCGAAATGCTTGTCCATCAGCTGCTGGGGCGCGGGCGGCTGGGCGGTGAAGGGGCGCGCGCCGGTCACGGTCAGGCGCAGCTCGGCCGCACGCGTGCCCTCGAGCTGGAAGGGCAGGCGACGCCGCGCCTCGGGCGGCACGGGCAGGGCGTCCACCAGCTCGGCGGCGGGGAAGTCCAGGTCCAGCCAGCCACGCTGGTAGCGGCCGATGCTGGGATGCTCGAAGTGCAGCTTCAGCAGCCACTCGTTGCTGTCGCGATCGTCGATGACCTCGGGCTGTCCGGTGCTGACCAGGCCCGGCAGCAGGCGCACATAGGCGCCGCCGATGGACTCGGCGATGCGCTCCAGGCCGGCGGTGGCGAGGTGGGCGCGCCAGCGTTCGGCGGCCAGGCCGACGGCCTTGAAGGAGGTCGTCAGCTGCGCGGGACGGGCCAGCTCGCTGAAGTCCCAGTCCTGGCGGAAGCTCAGGCTGTCCTGGGCGAAGACCGGCGGCACCACGGCCACCGGCCCCGTCTGGCCCTGGCCGACGACGAGGGCGGCGCCGTAGCGGTAATAGCCGCGCTTCTCCAGCGAGTAGCCCTGACCGTTCATGGTCGGGTCCAGGAAATACACCACCTCGCCCAGCTTCACGCGGCTGATGACGTGGTCGAACTGGTCATGCGAAGGCAGGTAGTTGGCGATGCCGCGGTTGCGGGCCATCGAGATCAGGGCCGGCTGGGCCTCAACGCCCATGGCGGCCAGCAGCGTGTTCAGCAGCAGGGTCTTGTCCTTGCAGTCGCCCAGGCGCTCGGCCAGCGTCTTCGCCGCCGGCTTGGGCCGGTGCGAGCTCTCGCCCAGCGAGGCTGAGAAATAGCGCACCTCGTCCTGCACGAAGCGCAGCGCCGCGGCCACCTGCTGCTCGGGCGTGCCACCCTGGGCCTTGATCTCGGCCGCCTTGGCAGCGACGCCCGCCGAGGCGGGTTCGATGGCGAACAGCGTCTTGGCCCATTGGTCCACCTCGGCCCAGCTGGCGTATTCGCTGACATGCAGGGCCGGATAGACCTTGAACCAGGGCGGCGTGGCGGCCTCGTCCTGCACGGCCGGCACGCGCTCACGCAGCACGCGGATGACCTGGCGGCCCCCCTCCTCGAAGCGTTCGGGCACGACGTCGCTGGCCAGCGCCTTGACGGCCAGCCTGCGCTCGGGCGGCGCCTCGATGCGCAGGTGCAGGCGCTCGACCGGTGCGTCCGAGGCGAGCTGCAGCAGCGCCGAGTAGCGGCCTTCGAAGATGGGGTTCTCGCCCTCCAGCGTGTAGGCCAGGTCGACGACATCGCCGACGCGCACATCGCTGAGCACGACCAGGGCGGTGCGCACGCCGTCGATGAGCTGGCGCTCGAGTTGCTGCTCGCGGCGCATCAGTTCGATGCGCACGCCCTTGAGCCGGTCCAGGCGCTGGCCGTCGCGAATGACGGCGACCTGGTGGATGACGAGCTGCTGGTAGGCCGGGTTGAAGCTGATCTGCGGCTCGGAGACGTCGCGCAGCGTCGAGGTGTCCAGGGCTTCGTGCTGAAGATGGATATAGGTGGCCGTCGCCGACCGGGGCGCGAGCTGGACCTGCACGTCGATCAGCGGCTCGCGGCGCGCCTTGGCACCGGCCGTGGCCGCGGGCCGGGCTTCAGCGGGAGGCAGCGCCTTGACCCAGGCCGGCACGGGGCCGAAGCGATAACCGGCACCGGCGGGCACGACAGGATGGGAGGCATTGGCCTTGGCGGCAGGCTTGGGCGGCGTCTGCGCCGCAGCCCCCAGGGACAGGGCCAGCAGCAACGCTGGCCAGAACTTCCAACTCATCCACGTCCTCCCGGCATACCGCCTTGATTGTGCGGCTTGGCCGGAGGAACCCTCTTCAGTGCAGCATTTGTTCCACTTCGGCCGCCGGGTCGCCCGTTGCGGCGATCTTGGCGGCCAGCAGTTCCAGGTCGAGATGCAGATGCTCGATGAGTTCGGGCACGGCCACCTTCAGCGCATGCACGGGTTCGTCGTGATGCTCGGCGGCGTCGGCCAGCACCTCGGCCACATGCAGCACCGCGGCGATCAGCGAGAAGGGGCGGATCTCCAGCGGCGTGTTGGCGTCCTTGAAGGCTTCCACCATGGCATGCGGGAAATGCCAGTGCGCGGCCAACGACGCCGTCACGTCGGCGTGGGTGCAGCCGAAGCGGTGCTCCTCCAGCGAGAAGCGGCTGCCCGGCTCGGCGGCATGGGTCTCGACGTCGGCCACCAGATGGGGCTCGTCGATAGCCATCAGCAACTGGCCCGTGCGCAGCATCAGCCCGCCCAGGTAGGCGGTGTCGCTGGTGGTGGCGTCGGCACCCAGCATGCGGGCCAGGATGCGCGCGTAGTTGGCCGTCGCGACGCTGTGGCGCCAGAAGGTGGCGCGGTCCAGGCCCTCGATCTTGGGAAAGGCGCCGCTCAGGCAGGCGGCCATGGCGAGATTGCGCAGCGTCTCCAGGCCCAGGGCATGAGCGGCGTCGACGACGGTGGAGATCTGATGCGAGGGGCTGTAATGGGCCGTGTTGGCCAGGCGCAGCACCTTGGCCGCCAATGCCCCGTCCTTCTCGATCAGGGCGGCGATCTGGGACAGACCGACGTTGTCGTCATCGAAGCTCTTCAGCAGCCGCGAGGCCACCTCGGGCATGGTGGGCAGGGCGTTGTGCTTGACGAAGAAACGTTCCGCGGCTGCGCTCATCTGATACCTCCGGATCGACGATGACCGGCCCAGTCTAGGCCTAAGGTTTCGCCCGCGCCACGCTCTTCACCTCCCCTAAACGATCAGCAACGCACGGAAGTCGTTGACATTGGTGAAGCTGGGGCCGGGCGTGAGCAGGTCGCCCAGCGGTGCGAAGAAGCTGGCGCTGTCGTGGGCGTCCAGCAGGGCCTGGGGATTGAGCCCCAGGGCGCGCGCGCGGCCCAGGCTGGTGGGCGTCAGCAGAGCGCCGGCATGCGGTCCGACGCCGTCGATGCCGTCGGTGTCGGCCGCCAGCGCGTAGACGCCCGGCTCGCATTGCAGGGCCAGGGCGCAGCCGAGCAGGAATTCGGTGGCGCGGCCGCCTTTTCCAATTTCAGCGGCTGGCCTCCCCGGATCGACCGTCACCGTCGTCTCGCCGCCGGACAGGATGACGCAGGGTTTGGCAAAGGGCTCGCCGCGGCGCGCCACGGCACGGGCCAGGGCCGCATGCAGGCCGCCGACGACGCGGGACTCACCCTCGATCTCGTCGCTGAGGATATGGGCGGCAAGGCCTTGCTCGCGTGCCAACGCCGCGGCCGCCTCCAGGCTCATCTGCGGCGTGGCCAGCATGGCGAGTTCATGGCCAGCCAGTCGCGCATCGCCGGGCTTGGGCGTCTCGAAGGCGCCCGACTCCAGGCCGGCGCGGGCGGCGTCGGGCAGATGGATGCGGTAGCGACGGCAGATGGCCAGGGCGTCGGCGCAACTGGTCGGGTCGGCCAACGTCGGGCCGGAGGCGATGACGGCCGGATCGTCGCCCGGCACATCGCTGATGGCCAGCGTCAGCACCCGGGCCGGCGCGCAGGTGGCGGCCAGGCGGCCGCCCTTGATGCTTGAGAGGTGCTTGCGCACGCAGTTCATCTCGGCGATGGCGGCACCGCTGTTCAAGAGGCCGCGGTTGACGGCCTGCTTGTCAGCCAGCGTCAGGCCCGGCGCCGGCAGACTCATCAGGGCCGAACCGCCGCCGGAGATCAGGCAGATGACGAGATCGTCGGCCGTCAGTCCGCGCGCCAGGGCCAGCATGCGCTCGCTGGCGGCAAGGCCCGCAGCGTCGGGCACTGGGTGGGCCGCTTCGACGAGTTCGATGCGCCGCGGCCGCCAGCCGCCGGGGACATGGCCATAGCGTGTGATGACCAGGCCCGACAGCGGCGCGTCGGCGGGCCAGGTGGCCTCCAGCGCCTGCACCATGGCGCCGCCGGCCTTGCCGGCACCGAGCACCAGGGTGCGGCCTTTGGGTGGCAGCGGCAGATGGGCGGCGAGCACACGGCCGGGCAAAGCACGCGCGACGGCGACGTCATAGAGCTGTCGCAGCAGCGCGCGCGGGTCCGGCGTCATGGTTGCTGGGCCCAGCGATTGATGAGAGCGCGCTCTTCGTCAGTCATGCCGGTCGCGTTGTTCAGCGGCATGGCGCGCTGCACGACCACCTGCTGCAGCATCTGGGCCTTGTGGGCGGCCAGGCCTTCGGCGCTGTCCAGGCGCACGCCCTTCTGCGCGACCTCGCCGGTATGGCACATCGCGCAGCGCTGGGCGACCACGGCCTGCACCTGCTCCAGCGTGACCGGCGCCGCCGCGGCCGCAGCCGGCTGGGGCTTGGGCGCCATCCAGGCGATGAGACCGGCCAGCAGGGCCAGGGCCAGCGCGACGGCCCCCCAGCTGTTGACGCCCTTGTGGCGCTTGACGAAGAAGATGCGGATGGCCACGCCCGCGGCCATCAGCACGCACAGCACGATCCAGTTCTGCGCATGCTGGTGCAGCATGCCGTAGTGGTTGCTGAGCATGGCGATCAGCACCGGCAGGCCGAAATAGGTGTTGTGGACGCTGCGCTGCTTGCCGCGCTGGCCGTAGATGGGGTCGGGCTTGTGGCCGGCGCGCATCTGGGCGATGACCTTCCTCTGGCCCGGGATGATCCAGTGGGCGACGTTGGCCGTCATCATGGTCGCCAGCGTGGCGCCGACGATGAGGAAGGCGGCGCGGCCGGCAAACAGATGGCAGGCCAGCCAGCTCTCGAAGATGACGAAGACGACGACCACGGCCATCACGCGGCCGTCATTGCCGATGCTGCCATCCTTGGTGCGGTCCAGCACAGAACAGGCGATGTCGTAGACGGCCGTGCCCACGACGAGAAAGCCCAGCGCCGCCGCCACCGCCTGCCAGGGCGCGCCCCAGGCATGGATGCGGGTGTCGATCAGCATCTGGCTGGCATTGCACAGATAGAGGACGACGAAGAGGGCGAAGCCGCTCATCCAGGTCCAGTAGCTCTCCCAGTAGAACCAGTGCAGGTCCTGCGGCAGGTTGCCCGGCGCCACCATGTACTTCTGCGGGTTGTAGAAGCCGCCGCCATGCACGGCCCAAAGTTCGCCGTCCACGCCCTTGGCCTTGAGCTCGTCGGACATCGGCTTGACGAGGTGGTTGTCCAGCCAGACGAAGTAGAAGGAGGCGCCGATCCAGGCGATGACAGTGATGACGTGCAGCCAGCGCAGCAGCAGATTGGCCCAGTCGAGCAGGTAGATGTCCATGAGCGGTGGTGTTGTTCTCGCACGACCCCACCACGGCGGGTGCTGTGGGGCCTCAAGCGTCGCGTCTGCAGGCCCTCGTGAGCCCGACACCGCTGCGACAGGCCGCGAGTTTATGCAGGTCGGCGAAGGCCCGTGCCAGCGCTCAGGCCTTCTTGAACCCGACGTAGCTCACGCCGATCACATGGCCCTGGCCGTCCTTGATCGGCCTGTAGCAGGCGTCGAACAGCGTGCCGAGCACGTCCACCTCGCCGCGGAAAGACTGGCCGCGGCTGACGGCCTCATGGGCCTTGGCCCGCGCCAGCGGCGTGCCGACGCCGCGCATGCCCTCCGGCGTCAGCACGTTGGTGCTGACGCGCACGAAGTCGTCGCCCGACTTCACGAACAACGTCGCCGTCGCGCCGAGAGCCTTCTTGAGCTCGTCCACCAGCGCATATTGCTTGTTCAATTTGTGGCTGCCGAAATACAGGCCCGGCACTTCCCGGTCGCCGACGCGCTCGGTGCCCTGCAACCGGGGCGTGCCGAGTTGCGCCAGGCGCTCCTCCAGCTCGGCCATGGCGCGCTCGGGATTGCCGGTGTCATGCAAGCGGAAGAAGGCGACCGCATCGACCAGCTGCTGCGCCTGGTCGCGCAGGCTCGTGGCCGCTGCGGCGCTCTGCTCGACCAGCGCGGCGTTCTGCTGCGTGGTCTGGTCCATCTGGGTGACGGCCTCACCCACGTCGCTGACCTGCCGGGCCTGCACGGCGCTGGCGGCGCTGATCTCGTTGACGATACGGTCCACCTTGCCGATGGCGTCCACCACCTGTTGCATCGTCTCGCCCGCGCCATCCACCTGGCGCGAGCCCCGCTGCACCTGCTCGCCGCTGTCGGTGATCAGCTGCTTGATCTCCCTGGCCGCCGCGGCGCTGCGCTGGGCGAGACTGCGCACCTCCCCGGCCACGACGGCGAAGCCCCGTCCCTGCTCGCCCGCGCGGGCGGCCTCGACCGCGGCGTTGAGCGCCAGGATGTTGGTCTGGAAAGCAATGCTGTCGATGACGCCAATGATCTCGGCGATGCGCGACGAACTGGTGCTGATGCCGCGCATCGTTTCCACCACGCCGCCCACCACGGCGCCGCCCTGCGCCGCGGCGACGCTGGCTTGCGTCGCCACGCCGCTGGCGTCGCCCGCATGGTCGGCGCTGAGCATGACCTGATGGCGCAGGGCGTCCATCGCCCCCGCGGTGCGCTGCAGTGCGGCGGCCTGCAGCTCGGTGCGCTGGGAGAGGTCCATGTTGCCGGTGGCAATCTCGGCGCTGGCCATGGCCACGCCTTCGGCGCCTTCGCGCACCTGGGCCACGACGCCGATCCATCGCTGCTGCATCTGAGCGAGGCCCGACAGGATGCTGGCGTCGTCGCCCGGCCGCACCGGCAGGCGGTAGGCCAGGTCACCCTCGGCGATGCAGCGCAGATGCCGCGCCACGTCGCTCGGCTCACCCCCCAGCGCGCGTACCGTTGCGCGCGACAGCACCACCGCCAGCGCCCCGCCGGACAGCACGCTGACCGTCAACAGGACCCAGATGGCCAGGCGCGCCGTTGCCTGGCCTTCGCCGGGCGCTTGGCCGAGCGCCTGCAGCGCGGCCCAGCTGATCGCGACCGTCAGCACGATCAGCCAGCCGAATGCGAGCAGCAGCTTCTGCGCGGTTCCGAACCCGACTCTGCGGCCGAGCGGGTCACGGCCGTCGCGCTGCGAGCCTGGCGGGCTGGAATGGCGCATCGCGATCTCCTTCTTCATCAAGCTGTTTCACAAATCCCGCCCGGGGCGCGAGGCCGCCATCGTCGCAACATGACATCGATGGCCCTCCCCGCGAGCGGTGCTGTAACACCGCGTGCCGCGACTTTGTTCACGCCAACGAAAGGACCTGGGCTAGCACGGCAACTGCGATGACCGCAGGCACCTTGCCGGTGACACCCTGCACCCCGATGGGGCAGGTCACCTGGGCGCGCTCGGCCTCGGTGAAGCCGCGCGCCTCCAGGCGCTGGCGAAAGCTCGCCCATTTGGTTCGGCTGCCGATCATGCCGATGAAGGCCAGGTCGCCCTGCTCGCGCTGGCGCTTCAGGCAGGCGGCGACGAGGTCGAAGTCCTCGGCATGGTTGTGGCTCATGATGAGCACGGCCGAGCCGGGCGCCAGGTCGGCCACGGCGTCGACTGCCGGGTTGCAGACCTCCTGGCGCCAGCCGCGCTCGGGCGGCCGCTCGGGGAACTGGTTCTCGCGGCTGTCGATCCAGTGCAGGGCCAGCGGCAGGTCGCGGGCGATGTGGGCGATGGCCGCGCCCACATGGCCGGCGCCGAACAGAGCCAGCGGCCGCAATGGCGCCTGCGGCAGGCGGGCCGCCAGGTCCTCATCCGCCGCGACGCGCTCAAAGCGCAGCCAGACGACGCCGCCGCAGCATTGGCCGAGGCTGGCACCCAGCGGGTAGCGCACCTCTTCTTCCAGCTCACCGCCCGCCAGCGCCGCGCGGGCGCGGGCGATGGCGTCGAACTCCAGATGGCCACCGCCGACGGTGCCGCGGATGGCGTCGCTGCCGACAGCCATCCACGCCCCGACTTCACGCGGCACGCTGCCGGTGGTGCGGGAGACAGTGACGAGAACGACGGCTTCAGCTTCCACGGTAAGTTGAATAGCTCCAGGGCGAGGCCAGCAGGGGCACGTGGTAGTGGCTGCTCTCGTCGGCAATGCCGAAATCCAGCGGCACCTCGTCCAGGAAGGCGGGCTCGGGCAGCTTGTCGCCGCGGGCGCGGAAATAGGCCGCCACCTCGAAGACCAGGCGGTAGCGGCCGGCCATGAAGGTCGCCCCCTCCAGCACCGGCCCATCGGCACGGCCGTCGGCGTTCAGGTGCAGGCTGCGCAGCCATTTGGGGCCTTCCGCGTCGAAGCGGTAGAGCCGTACGGCCATGCCGGCGGCCGGGCAGCCGTTGGCGGTGTCCAGCACATGTGTTGTGAGTTTGCCCATGGAATCTCCGTTGATGGAAGCGCTGGGCGAGCCCCTCGCGAGTGCGCGCGCCTGGATACGGGATGCAGCGCCAGACGCAAACCGCAGCCATAGCTCGTGCTATGGCGCGGATTTGCAACGCCGCGAGCGCCCGTAGCCAGGATGCGCGCGCCGCGAGGGGCTTGCTCAGCGCTTCCTTAGGGCAAAGTGTAGGGATGAGCAACGCCCGCTACCCCCGCGATTTGATCGGCTACGGCGAGAACCCGCCCCATGCGCAGTGGCCCGGGGGCGCCCGAGTGGCCGTGCAGTTCGTCCTCAACTACGAGGAAGGCGGCGAAAACTCGGTGCTGCATGGCGATGCCGGCAGCGAGCAATTCCTGTCAGAGATGTTCAACCCGGCCAGCTATCCAGCCCGCCACCTGAGCATGGAGGGCATCTACGAATACGGCTCGCGCGTCGGCGTCTGGCGGCTCTTGAAGGAATTCGAGCAGCGCGCCCTGCCGCTGACCGTCTTCGGCGTGGGCATGGCGCTGGAGCGCCACCCCGACGTGACCCAGGCCTTTGTGGAGCTGGACCATGAGATCGCCTCCCACGGCTGGCGCTGGATCCACTACCAGAACATGGAGGAGGACACCGAACGCGCCCACCTGGCCCAGGCCATGGCCAGCCTCAAGCGCCTGACCCTGGGCCGCGACCCGCATGGCCTGGGTTGGTACACCGGCCGCGACAGCCCCAACACCCGCCGCCTGGTGGCCGACTTTGGCGGCTTCGAGTACGACAGCGACTACTACGGCGACGACCTGCCCTTCTGGCTGCAGGTCCGCAAGACCAATGGCGAGCTGGCGCCCCATCTGGTCGTGCCCTACACGCTGGACTGCAATGACATGCGCTTCGCCCTGCCCCAGGGCTTCAGCCATTCAGAGCCCTTCTTCGAGTACCTGCGTGATTCCTTTGACGTGCTCTATGCCGAAGGCGCCGACAGCCCGAAGATGATGAGCATCGGCATGCACTGCCGCCTGCTGGGCCGCCCGGGGCGCATGCGCGCACTGCAGAAGTTCCTGGACCATATCGAGGCGCATGACCGCGTCTGGGTCTGCCGGCGCCTGGACATCGCGCGACACTGGAAAGCCGTCCACCCCTTTGACGCCAAGACGGCCTTCGTCTGGGAATGATGACTCTCGACCAACTCAATCAAGCCAGCGCCGCGGACTTCGTCGCGCTGCTGGACGGCACCTACGAACACTCGCCGTGGATCGCCGAGCGCGCCGCGGCTGCACGCCCCTTCAAGAGCCTGGCCGCGCTGAAGGTGGCCCTGGCCCGCGTGGTGCGCGAGGCCAGCGTCGACGAGCAACTCGGCCTGATCCGCGCCCACCCCGAGCTGGCCGGCAAGGCAGCGGTGGCGGGCGAGCTGACAGCAGAGTCGACCAACGAGCAGCAGAAGGCCGGGCTGACGGCCTGCACGCCGGAGGAATTCGCGAAGCTGCAAAAGCTCAACGCCGACTACAACGCGCGCTTCGGCTTTCCATTTATCTTGGCCGTGCGCGGGCCACGTGGCACGGGATTCACGCGCGCCGAGATCATCGCCACCTTTGAGCGACGGCTGCGCGCCCACCCGGACCTGGAGCGCGCCGAGTGTTTGCGCCAGATCCACCGCATCGCCGAGATCCGCCTCAACGACAAGTTCGGCGTGAAGCCTGAACTCGGTGAACAGCTCTGGGACTGGGCCGCTGCACTGGCTGCCCACAGCGACACCGAGGATTTCCTGACCTGCACCTATGCCACGCCGGCCCACACGGCCGTCGCCGAGCAGCTGATGGCCTGGATGCGCGAATGCGGCTTCGACGAGGTCAGCCGTGACGCGGTGGGCAATGTCGTCGGCCTCTACAAGGGCACGGGCGACAAGACGCTGCTGACCGGCAGCCATTACGACACCGTGCGCCGCGCCGGGCGCTTCGACGGGCGGCTGGGCATTTTTGTGCCCATGCTGGTCGTGCGCGAACTGCACCGCCAAGGCAAGCGCCTACCCTTCGGCCTCGAAGTCGTCGGTTTCTCCGAGGAAGAGGGCCAGCGCTACCCGGCCGACTTCCTCGGCTCGAGCGCGCTGATCGGCAGTTTCCAACCCGCCTGGCTCGACCAGACCGATGCGGCGGGCATCACGCTGCGCGATGCGATGCAGGCTGCCGGTCTACCCGGCACGATGCAGGCCATCCAGACGGTCAAGCGCGACGCCTCGCGCTACCTCGGCTTTGTCGAAGCCCATATCGAGCAAGGCCCGGTGCTGGACAGCCTCGACCTGCCGCTGGGCATCGTCACCAGCATCAACGGCAGCCGCCGCTACACCGGCGAGATCATCGGCCTGGCCAGCCATGCCGGCACCACGCCCATGGGCCAGCGCCGCGACGCCGCGGCCGGGGTGGCCGAGCTCATCCTGTTCACCGAGCAGCGCGCCGCCGCCGTGCCCGATGTCGTCGGCACCGTCGGCATGCTGGAGGTGCCGTCCGGCTCCATCAACGTCATCCCCGGCCGCTGCCGTTTCAGCCTGGACCTGCGTGCGACGACCGACGACGCGCGCGACGCGCTGGATGCCGACGTGCGCGCCAAGCTCGACGAGATCTGCGAGCGCCGCGGCCTGAGCTACACGCTGCAGCCCACGCTGGCCGCCAACGCCGCGCCCAGCGACGCCACCTGGCAGTCGCGCTGGGAGGCCGCGGTCGCCCAACTGGGCCTGCCCATCCACCGCCTGCCCTCGGGCGCCGGCCATGACGCCATGAAGATCCACGAACTGCTGCCCCAGGCCATGCTGTTCGTGCGCGGCGGCAATGGCGGCATCAGCCACAACCCGCTGGAATCGGTGACGGTGGATGACGCCGAACTGTCCATCCGCGCGTTTGAACGTTTGCTCGATACCCTATGACACAGAACGCCATTGACGCCTGGATTGCCGGCCACTTCAACGACGAAGTCCGCTTCCTCCAGGCCCTCGTCCGCATCCCCACCGACACGCCGCCCGGCAACAACGCACCGCACGCCGACCGCACGGCCGAACTGCTGACCGAGCTCGGCTTCGAGGTCGAGAAGCACGCCGTGCCGACTGCCGATGTGCAGGCAGCAGGCATGCAGTCCATCACCAACCTCATCGTGCGGCATCGCTTCAGCGAAGACGGCCCGACGATTGCACTGAATGCCCATGGCGACGTGGTGCCGCCCGGCGAGGGATGGGTGCACCAGCCCTATGGCGCCGAGATCGAAGACGGCAAGCTCTTTGGCCGCGCGTCGGCCGTCAGCAAGAGCGACTTTGCGACCTACACGTTTGCGCTGCTGGCGCTGAAGAACTCCGGGCTGAAGCTCAAGGGCGCCGTCGAGCTGCACTTCACCTACGACGAGGAATTCGGCGGCGAGCTGGGCCCGGGCTGGCTGCTGCAAAAAGGCCTCACCAAGCCCGACTACCTGATCGCCGCCGGCTTCAGCTACCAGGTTGTCACGGCCCACAACGGCTGCCTGCAGATGGAGGTCACCCTGCACGGCCTGGCCTCGCATGCGGCCTATCCGAGCACCGGCATCGACGCGCTGCAGGCGGCAACGAAGCTGCTGACGGCGCTCTACGCCCACAACGACGTGCTGAAGATGCGCCGCTCCGAGGTGGCCGGCATCACCCACCCCTATCTGAACGTGGGCCGCATCGAAGGCGGCAGCAACACCAATGTCGTGCCCGGCAAGGTCGTCCTCAAGCTGGACCGCCGCATGATCCCCGAGGAAGACCCGGCGGCCGTCGAGGCCGAGGTGCGCGCGCTGATCGAGAACACGGTCGCGCAGAGCCCGGGCATCAAGCTCGACATCAAGCGCCTGCTGCTGGCCAGCTCCATGAAGCCCCTGCCCGGTGCCGCGCCGCTGGTGGCCGCGCTGCAAAGGCATGGTGAGGCGGTGTTCGGCGAGCCCATCCCGACCTCGGGCACGCCGCTGTACACCGACGTGCGCCTGTACACCGCCCACGGCATCCCGGCTGCCATCTACGGCGCCGGGCCGCGCACGGTGCTTGAGAGCAATGCCAAGCGGGCCGATGAACATCTGGTGCTGGACGACCTCCAGCGAGCCACGCAAGTGGTCGCCGGCGCCCTCGCCGAGTTGCTGGCCGCCTGAGCTTCAGGCCGCGGTGATCGCCGCGTTGACCATGTCGACCAGGCCCTTCAAGCTGCTCTCGCCCCAGCCCGTCTTGATGCCGGCGACACTGCGGTCGCGTCGCAGCACGACGGTATAGGGCAGAGAACCCGGTGCCTTGAAGGTTTCCTGGCAGGCCTTGCCCGGGTCATAGGCCAAGGTCAGCTGCACATGCTCGGCCAGGGCCCGGGACAGCTTGCGAAAGACGTCGCGCTCCTCGGTATTGACGGACACGACCTGCAACCGGTCGGCGGCGGCGCGCTGCAGCTTGTCCAGATAGGGGAACTCCTCGCGGCAGTAGCCGCACCAGGAAGCCCAGAAATTGACGACGACGACCTTGCCCTCGTAGTCGGACAGCTTCAGCTCCTTGCCGTCCAGCACCTTGCCCAGCGGCGCGTCGGTCGCCACGCGCTCCAGCGGCGGCCGCGCGGGCCCGGCCTTGGGGGCATCCTCGGCATGTGCGGGCAGGCTGCCCGTCAGCGCGGCCAGGCCCGCCCAGGCCAGCAAGCCGCGTCGATCCACGATTTCCTTGTTCATTCGGCTTCTTTCAGCACCCGGTGGGGAGAGGAGAAGCCTAGGGCATCCCCTGCGATGCCCCCCCACCTAGAATCCCAGTATGCCCAAGCTGACGCACGCCCGCGCCCGCCGCCAATCCTGGTGGCTGTTGGCCGTGTTCCTGCTGGGCGTGCTGGCGCCGGGCATCAGCGCGGCGCTGGCCCATGCGCGGGGCGACTTCTCGGCCTGGCAGGACATCTGCCGCTCACCTTCGGCCTCGACGAGCGCCGTCCAACCCAAGCCCATCGAGAAGGCCCTGGACCTGCTGGCCCATGGCCATTGCCCGGCCTGCCATCTGGGCGCGGCCGATCTCATCGAAGCACCCGCGGCGCCCGAACTGCAGTTGCGTGACGACCTGATTCTGCAAGCCCCCGAGCGCTTCTGGACCGCCCCCGTCACCCCCCACGCCTGGCGGCCTGCCAGCGCTCGCGCCCCACCCGGGCTGATCTGAGTCATCCGTCGCCGCGGCCGCGAGGCCCGGCGCTTTGCCGTCGCCCCCAGGGCGATGGCCGACCCAGATCCTGCCCCTGCATGCAACCCCACTCCCTCGCGCGCGCGGCTGCCGCCTGCGCCGCCCTGTCCGTCTGGACCTTCGCCCAGGCCTGCGACGACTGCGATTGCGACGACGCGCCGCCGCCAGCTCAGGTCGCCGACACCGACGCCCCCACGCCACGCAACAGGCTCGGCCTCGTGCGCGTCCAAGGCGCCGCGCCCTCCTCCCTGCCCAGCAACATCCCGACCACCCGCGAGACGGTGACGCGCGAGGACATGGCCCGCAGCATCAACGCCACCGACGCCGAGGACGCGCTGAAATACCTGCCCAGCCTGCTGGTGCGCAAGCGCTATATCGGCGACTACAACCACGCCATCCTCTCCAGCCGCGCCTCGGGCACCGGCAACAGCGCGCGCTCGGCCGTCTATGCCGACGGCATGCTGCTGTCCAACTACCTGGGCAACGGCGTCGGCGGCCTGAGCTTCCCGCCGCGCTGGGGCCTGGTGACGCCCGAGGAGATCGAGCGCGTCGACGTCATGTACGGCCCCTTCTCGGCGGCCTACCCGGGCAACTCGGTCGGCGCCGTGGTGGACTACCAGACGCGCATGCCGACGAAGTTCGAGGCCCATGCCAAGCTCGGCGCCGCCAGCCAGTCGTCGGAGCTTTACGGCCATCAGAGCCGCTTCAACGCCTGGCAGGCCAGCGCCTCCGTCGGCGACCGCGCCGGGGATTGGAGCTGGTGGATCAACCTCAACCGCAGCGACAGCGAAGGGCAGCCCCTGACCTTTGCCACACGCACGGCCAGCACCGGCACCACGCCGGCCGCCAACAGCACGGCCCAGCCGGTGACCGGTGCCGTCCTGCAGCTCAACACCACCAACACGCCCTGGTATCTCATCGGGGCGGGCACGCGCTATCACACGGTGCAGGACCACGCCAAGCTCAAGCTGGCCTACGAGCTCAGCCCCACGCTGCGCGCCAGCTACACCCTGGGCCTGTGGCGCAACACCAGCGAGGGCAACTCCGAGAGCTGGCTGCGCAATGCGGCCGGCCAGCCGGTCTACGGCGGCGCCGTCATCATCGACGGCAAGCAATTCGCGGCCTTGACGGGCAGTGACTTCGCGGTCACGCGCGAAAAGCTGCAGCACTTCATGCACGGCCTGTCGGTGAAGAGCCACGGCGGCGGTGAATGGGATTGGGAGGTCGCCGCCAGCCTCTACGACTACGACCGCGACCACAAGCGCCAGAACGCCGGCGCCAACCCACAGCCAGGCGCACTGACGGGCGGCGCCGGCACCCTGTCCGACGGCAGCGGCACCGGCTGGCACACCCTGGCCATCAAAGGCATCTGGCGCCCCGCCGGTGGCTCGCATGTCGTCGACCTGGGCCTGCAACAGGACGGCTACAAGCTCGACTACGCCACTTCCAGCATCGCCGGCAACTACCTCGCCGACGGCCCCGGAGCCCTGGCCAGCCAGGTCGGCGGCCGCACGCAATTGCAGGCCGCCTATTTGCAGGACGCCTGGCTGATCGCGCCGGACTGGAAGGCCGTGCTGGGCCTGCGCGCCGAACGCTGGGAAGCGCGCGACGGCCGCACCGACTTCTCGGCCATGTCGTCGCAGACCTATGCGTCGCGCCGCGAACGTTTCCTGTCGCCCAAGGCGGCGCTGTCCTGGCAGGTCGCGCCGAACACCCTGCTCAAGGCCTCCGTCGGCCGCGCGGTGCGCATGCCCACGGTGGCCGAGCTCTATGGCGCGACGTCCACCGCCAATTCCAGGTTCATCAACGACCCCAACCTCAGACCCGAGAAGTCCTGGACCGGTGAGTTCAGCGCCGAACAGGCCTGGGGTGCGCTGCAGGGCCGGCTGACGCTGTTCGCCGAGACCACCCAGGATTCGCTGTACTCCCAGACCCTGTTTGACCCGGCTGCCAACACCAATATCGGCCGCGTGCAGAACGTCGAGAAGATCGCCACCAGCGGCCTGGAAGCCACGCTGGGCGCGGTGGATGTCGGGCTCAAGGGCTTGGACTTCAACACCAGCCTCACCTACACCGATTCAAAGATCAAGGCCAACGCCGGCTTCGTCGGCACGCCGGGCGACACGATGGGCAAATGGCAGCCCAACATCCCGCGCTGGCGTGCCACGGTCGTCACCGGCTATCGCTTCGACGAGCACTGGAGCGCCAGCCTGGCCGTGCGCCACAGCGGCCGCCAATACCGCACACTGAACAACAGCGACGTGAACCCCTTCGCCTACATGGGCGTCAGCAAATACACCACGGCCGACATGCGCCTGCTGTGGAAGATGGACAGGCAATGGAGCGCCGCCTTCGGCATCGACAACCTGAACAACTACCAGTACTGGAATTTCCACAACTACCCGCAGCGCAGCTACGCCGCCGAGCTGAGATTCGACCTATGAAAACCACCCTGACCGCCAGCCTGCTCGCCGTCGCCGGCGCAGCGCACGCCCACATCACGCTCGACCAGCCCGAGGCCCCGGCCGGCAGCAGCTACCGCGCCGTCTTCAAGGTCGGCCATGGCTGCGAGGGCGGCTCAGCGACCAAGGAGATCGTCATCACGCTGCCCGAAGGCCTGCGTGGCGCCAAGCCCATGCCCAAACCGGGCTGGACCCTGACCACCCGGCAAAGGCCGCTCAAGACCCCCTACGACAGCCATGGCAAGGCCGTCACCGAGGAGCTGGCCGAGGTGCGCTGGACAGCCAATGGCGAGGCCAACCAACTGCCCGACGCCTGGTATGACGAATTCATCCTGCGCGCCTCCCTGCCCGCTGAGGCGGGCGAGCTGGCCTTTGCCGTGCGCCAGGTCTGCACCCAGGGCGAATGGAACTGGGCCGAGCTGCCGACGGCCGCCAATCCCAGGCCGCGCGCCCCGGCGGTGCGGCTGAAGGTCATCCCGGCTCGCGCCGAGGCTCACGCCCACTGAAGCCTAAAAAAGCCGGGCCGACCCCGGCTGATCGCGGCTTCGTTCACGGCCGGCTGCGCCGATGATTCAGCCCGTCACCAGTGCACGGCCCCCGGCAACGCTGCGGCCCCTGGCGAGGCGGATAACGCGATCCGCCCGCGACCATGAAAGCACAAGTTCCTGGCCCGCCCGCGTCACCCCGGTGTCGCTCGTCGAAGGCCGCCTGCGCTGTGTGAACGCCGCAGCCCTACGCACCCCAAAGGTGTGTCCCGGGCGGCGTGAAGCGCTCTTGCGCCCCGCCTGGCTCCGTCCAGGCGGGGCTTTCCTTTCTCTAGCGCATTGCCACGATGCCGCCTTCGGTCGCCGGTGCAATCAGGAAGAGGCCCGGCTCGCCGCGCTCCCCGCTCTTCACCTGCACATCCACTAGGCAGACCGAGCCCACTGGCGTCGCCCTCAGCAGGCGCGTCTTGCGCGGCTGCGGCGAGCGGCCCAGCCTGTCGATCAGTTCGCGGTAGACCGCCAGGCGGCCCGTGTCGGCGCCGGCGCCCAGGCTGCCGTCGATCGTGAATTGGGCGGTCAGGCCCCAAGCGTCGCTGGCATTCCAGCGGCTGTCGAAATCTTCGAGCTGGCGCTGCAACGACGCCTTGTCGTCGCAGGCCGAGGTGGTGGTGGAGGCCTCGGCGCGCAAGACCAGCGCGCTGGCGGCGACGAAGCCCAAGGCGATGACGAGGGTCGAGAACAGGCCGCGCGAGGCAGCGGGAGCGAGGTGTTTCATGGGGATCTCCTGAAAAGACAAGAAGTGGGTGCGCCGGCGGCGCGGGTGAGAGTGGCAAAACGGAGGGTGAGAGGCGTCATTGCGGCCGGCCGAGCGACCAGCTGCGCTCACCCAGGCCCGAGTCCGAGCCCTGGATCTGCCCGCCGGTGACCACGCCTTGCGCCGACCACACATGCCCGCCGAAGAACGGGGCCGTCGTGCTGCCACGCGGGCAGTTCACCGTCAGCACCGAGTTCCAGCGCGTGCTCAGCGCAAGCGTGTAGCGCGCAGGACGGGTGGATTCGTCGACGACCAGCTGGCCCGTGGTGTCGGCCTGCGCCAGCGACAGCCGGGTGGGCGACACGGTATGGGTGCAGACCGGATCGAGCATGGTGTAGACATGCTCGGCATCACCGCTCGGCCGGTAGACCCGCAGCGTGTCGGTGCTCTGCGCCGCGTCCAGTGTCCAGCGGGTGGCGAGCTTGAACTCGTGGCCCGTGAGGAGGTCGCCGACGACACCCTTCAGCGAGCCCACCCAGGCGTCCTCGGTGACGCGGATCCTGGCGGTCAGCAGCAGGCGGCGGCCGCTGGCGCCGTGGACGCTGCGAAAGCGCAGGGTTAGCGGATTGGTGGCCGGCACCTGGGCCGGCGCGGTGTAGACCACGCCGGCCTGCGGCTCGACGGCCAGCGTGCCGAGGCTCGCCGCCGGCGCGTCGCTGCCTTCCAGCGTCCACTGACGCTGGAAGCCGGGCTTGGCGTTGAGCACCGGCACGGTGACGTCACGCAACACCGGCATGGGAATGCACAGATCGTCCGGGTCGCCGCTTGCACAGGCGATGTCGCGCATCGCGTAGATGCTGACCGGCATAAAGCGCTGGCTGCCCAGCACGCGCACCGTTGCCGCGGCGGGCAGCAGCTTGTGCGCCTTGACGCGCACGAAGTCCGCCTTCAGCACGGACGATGCGGCGGCGGGCTTGGCCTGCAGCGTGCTGGCTGTCGGCTGCGCAGGCCACAGGCCGGGCGGCAGGCTGACCTGCAACAGGTGCTGGGCTTCGTCGTGAGCGGCCAGTGGCAGCACCCACCAGCTGCCGTCGACCTGGCGCAGCGCAATGCGGTCCTGCGTGACGTCGTCGGCGTTCTCGTCGGCGCCATAGCGCAGCGACAGCGTCAGCGTGCGGGCGGGACGCTCGGGCAGGCTCAGGCTCAGCCCGGGGCCCACGCCGTCAGGCAGCGGGTTGCCGGTCGGCCGCAGCAGCGCCGTGCCGGCCTGGCTGAAGCTGCCGTCGGGCAGCTCCAGTTGCAGGCTGCCGTCGGCTGCGCTCAGCCGGCGGGTGGCGGGAGTGAAAGGCAGCGGCGTGCCGTCGCCCACGGGTTGCGGGGCCGCCGTCGTCAGCACCGCCTCGCTGCCGGTGCGGGCGCTGGCGGAGGCGGCGACGCTGCCGTCCGTGCGGACGAGGCGGTAGGCGTAGCCGGTGTCGGCACTCAGGCCGCTGTCCAGCCACAGGCCGGCGTCGCTGTCGACTTCGGCGACGGCGGCAAAAGCGCCACCGTCACCGCTGCGGCGTTCGAGCCGCCAGCGGGTGCCGGGGCTGCCGCCGCTCCAGCTGACGGTGGCATGCATGGCGGAGCCTGACACCGCGGTCATCGTCGCGGCGGGTGCGGGGGGCGTGGGCGTAGGTATGGGCGTCGATGGAGAAGGCGGCACGGCAGGGGCGGCGCTGTCGCCACCTCCGCCACAGCCGGCGAGCAGCAGCAGGCCGGCGCACAACGGCGCGAGCAGGCGCAGGGAAGCGGTCATGGGAAGACTCCAGAACGTGGGTGGGTGGGGAAAGCGGGCGCCGCGGCGCCCTCGCGCTCACAGCCAGTGCCGCATCAGCACGACGTCGAGGTCGCTGCCGTTGGCCTCTCCGGCCTGCAGCACGCGCACGGTCGTCACGCGCTCGTCGGGCTGCAGGGCCAGCGCACGGCCAGCGTCGGTCTTGGTACCGGCCGCCACCGCCGTGGTGCGGATGCCGCCGGGGCCGAAGGTGGTGTCGGCGCTGCCGTCGGCCTTCAGTCGCAGCAGCACCGTGTCGGCGCTGGAGCTGTTGCCGGTGTAGACCCAGCCCCCCAGCAGCAGCCGGCCATCGGCCTGGCGGACGATGGCCGTGGCCTCGTCCCAGTTGTCGGCGCTGATCGCGACGACGGCGCGACCGCCCGTGCCGAAGCTCGCATCCAGGCCGCCATTGGGCAGCAGGCGCACAGCAGCGAAGTCATGGTCACGATGGCCCGCCAGCACCAGCTGGTTGTCGGGCGTGACGACGACGCTGCGCGCCGCCCCGGTGACGCTACCGAACAGGCTGCGCACGATGCCGCCGGTGCCAAAGCCCGTGTCCAGCGTGCCGTTGCCGCGGTAGGCAGCGGCGATGAAGTCGCCCTCGCCGCCCACGGCGACGATGCGCGACACGCCGCCGACGGTCTGCAGCGCCAGGCCGTAGATGGTCTCGCGCGCGCCGTCGCTGCCGATGGGGGTCAGCACCTTGCCGCCGCTGCCGAAGCCGGAGTCCAGGCTACCGTCGGCGTTGTAGCGGGCCAGCGCGAAGTCGGTGCCGTTGGCGCCCTGGGCGCTGTCGCCCGCCAGCACGATCTTGCCGTCGGGCTGCAGCAGCAGCGCATAGGCCTTGTCGGCGCCGTTGCCGAAGGCGGTGATGACCCGGCCGCCGTTGCCGAAGCTGGTGTCCAGCGAGCCGTCGGCGTTGTAGCGGGCCAGCGCGAAGTCGTAGCCGCTGACGCCCTGGTCGCTCGTGCCGGCGACGAGTATCTTGCCGTCCGGCTGCACGACCACGGCCTGGGCTTCGTCGCTGCGGCCGCCGTTGTTGAAGGCGGTGGCGACCTTGCCGCCGTTGCCGAAGCTGGTGTCCAGGCCGCCGTCGCGCAGGTGGCGCACCAGCAGGAAGTCGGTGCCGCTGGCGACCGTGGTGATGCCAAAGCCGGCCACCACGGCCTTGCCGTCGGCCTGCACGGCCACGCCGCGCACATAGTCGTCGGTGAGCCCTCCGGGCGTCACCAGGGTGCCGCCCCCGAAGCTGGTGTCGATGTCGCCGGCGGCGCCGCGCACGGTCACCGTCAGCGGCTTGCTGGCGCCGACGGTGCCGGCGCTGCCCTTGACCGTGACGGAGGTCGGCAGCGAATGCGGGGCCGTGAGGGCGGCTTGCAGGATCAGCGTACCGGTGCTGCTGCCGGCTGGCACATTGAGTGCGGCCGCAGTGGCGCCGGCGGGCAGGCTGTCGGCGCTGAACTGGATGGCGTCGGTGAAGCCGGCGTCGCGCTGCACCGTGACGGCCAGCGTCGCCTGCTGGCCCTGCCAGACGATCGCCTTGGACGTGTCCAGCGTGAAGCTGAAGCTGGCGGCTGGTGCAGGCGCCGGCGCGGGGCCGGGCTGGGGTTGCTGGGGCTGCGGCGCCGAGTCGGGCGTGGTGGCGCTGCCGCCACCGCCACAGGCGGCCAGGGCGGCGCAGAGAGTGGCGCTCAGCAGCAGTGCATGAGCGGGACGACGGTTGAGAGTTGAAGCGAGCATGGTGTTCCTGGGGTGGACGGTGGAGGAGGCCCTGGACCGGAAGGCTTCCGTTCAGGGGGTGGCGCCACTGTGCCGAGCGGCCCCCCCGCTGCCATCCGCCGAAAGGGCCAGTGCCACCGGTCGCGAAGAGCCATGCCGCCCTGGCCCGGCCATGGCCCATCGGAGCGATGCAGCGGCGGCGGCGGGCCGGAACACTGGCAGCTCCTCCCCTCACCCGCCGCCTGCCATGAGCACCCCGATCCGCCCCGACCTCTACGCCCACATCCACAAGGCGCTGCGCTTCTTCATGAGCGACACGCTGCACAAGCTCGGCCAGCTGGACGTGGACGACCCGCTGGACCTGGCCGCCAGCCTGGCCCAGCTCGAATCACTGCTGGACGCCGCCCGCCACCATGTCGACCGGGAGAACGGCTACATCCACCCCGCCATCGAGGCCCGCCGCGCCGGCGCGAGCGCCGCCATCGAGGCCGAGCACGAGGACCACCTGGACAGCATCGCCGCCCTGCGGGCCGAAGGCGCGGCCCTGCGCGCCATGCCGTCGGCCGCCGCCGCCCAGCGCCTGTACCGGCGCTTTGCCGTCTTCGTCGCCCACAACTTCGAGCACATGGGCGTGGAGGAAAGCCGCCACAACCAGGCCCTGTGGGCCACGCACAGCGATGCGGAGCTGCAGGCCCTTCACGGCCGCATCCTGGCCAGCATCGGCCCGCGCGAGATGAGCGAGACGCTGCGCTGGATGATCCCGGCCCTCAGCCCGGCCGAGCGTGCGCTGCTGGTAGTCGGCCTGCCGCCACAGGCGCAGGCGCCGGTGCTGGCCGCCGCCCGCTCCCTGCTGGACGACGGCGCCTGGGCCAAGCTGTGCCGGGCCCTGGGTCAGCCCAGCGTGCCTGGCCTGGTCGAAGCCTGACGGTCGCGCCACCAGGCGGCAGCCTCGCCGCGTGAATTCAGGACCAGCTTGTCGAGGATGTTGGCCACATGCCGCTTGACGGTGTGGGGGCTGAGGTCCAGCGCACGGGCGATGTGCTTGTTGCTGGCACCGGCGGCGATCTGCGCGATGACCTCGGCCTCGCGCTGGGACAGGCGCTCGTCAGGGGACTGGGTCTGCGTGTCGACGGCGATCCGCGTGGCGGGGCGCACGGCCTCGGCCCAGCCGCGCAGGCGGGCCAATTCGGCGCCGTCGAGCAGCTCGCCCCAGTCCTCGCCCGCCATCTGCAGCAGCCTGGGCACGGCCCACATCAGGCCACCCGGTTCGCGCCGGGCCAGCGCCGGTGCGAGGGCCCCGGCCGCGCCGGCCCGGTCGCCGCCTTCCAGCAGCACCGCGGCCAGAAGCACGCGCGCTTCGGCCAATTGACCCAGCAGGTCGCCACCTTCACCGTCGGCGAGGAAACCGCGCCAGGCGGCGATGGCTTCATCGCGCCGGCCCTGCAGTGCCGCGAGCTGGGCCTGCAGGCCGAGCAGCGGCCGCGGGCGGTGCGGCATGACAAGGTCGGGCAGATCCGCGCCGATGCGCGCCAGGCGCTCCAGGGCCTCGGCCAGCGCCTCGCGGTTGCCGGTGGCGGCTGCCATGCGGGCCAGGGAAAAGTGGGCATGCCAGCCGCCCCAGGCCCCATAACCCGGCACCTGCTCGGCCACCCGCAAGCGCATCAAGGCCATGGCCTCGTCGTGGCGGCCGGCGATCAGCTCGAACATGGCATGCAGGGCCTGACCCTGGTTGCGCGCGATGACGATGCGACCCAACCAGGCCGCATCGGCTTCGGCGCGGTCCAGCAGCTGTCGGGATTCTTCCGGCCGGCCCTGCCAGAACAGGTTCCAGGCCTGGGCCGTGTGGGCGTTGACGCCGAAGGGCAGCAACCGGTTGCCCAGCACCTGCATGGCGCCGCGGTACCAGCGGTCGGCCACCGGGGCCATGCCGACGCAGCTGATCTGGCGTGGGGGCGGCGAGCAGATGTACCAAGTCTCCAGCGTGGTCGCGTTGAGCAGCTCGGTGACGAGGGCGTCGAACAGCGGCGCAACCGCGTCGAAGCGGCAGCTTTCCATGGCATGCCAGGTGCGGCCCAACAGTGTCACGCGGCGCAGCTCGCCGCTCAACGCAAACGGGTCGAGGTCGCTAAGCAGGGCCTCAGCCTCCTTGAGGCGGCCCTGGGCGATCAGCAGGATGCTGCGATGGCCGCGCGCCGCGCGCAAGCCGGCCTCGTCGCCACGCGCTTCGAACAGCGCCTCGGCGCGGCTCTGATGCCATTCGGCCTGCTGGGCCTCCCACAGCACCCACAGCGACAGCGCCTTGACGCGGTGCAGCTCGGGGCTGGACTCGGCGAAGGCGGGGTCGAAGCGCTTGGTCAGGTCCAACAGTCCCTGGGCGCCGAGCTGGTTCATCAGCAGGGCGCCATCGTCCAGCAGCAGCTCGGCCGCACGATCGGGCCGGCCGGCGGCGAGCAGCAGGCTCTGGCGGCGCAGCGCATCGGTCTCCAGCGTGGCCGCGCGTTCGAGCTGCAGGCGATGCCGCTCGGGCTGTTCCTGGCGCAGGCGCTGCTGCAGCATGTCGCGAAAGAGCTGGTGCAGGCGCAGCGTGTGCGGCGCCAGGTCGACGACGGTGACAAACAGGGACAGCCGCTCCATCTCGGCCAACCATTGCGCCGCGTGCATATCCTCGCCCAGTGCCTGGCAGCGCGCGGCGTCCAGTTCGTGCAACACGCTGGTGCGCAACAGGAAGCCGCGCAGGCCGGGCTCGAGGCGGTCCAGCACCTCGGCGGCCAGGTAGTCGAAGGTGGCACGGTCGATGGCCGCGGGCAGGCGCTGGCCCTGGCTCATGCCCAGCGCCAGGCGCAAGCCGGCGGGCCAGCCCTGGCAGCGTTCGTACAAGCCCACCGCCGCAGCTTCTTCCAGGCCCGCGGCCTGGGCCAGTTGCTCGACCTCCTCCGGTGCCAGCGCCAGCTCGGCCGGACCGAGGTCGGCCAGCTCGCCGCTCGCGCGCAGGCGGGCCAGCCGCAGCGGGGGCTCGTGGCGGACCGCCAGCACCAGCCGCCAGCGCTCGCCCATGCGGGCCAGCCAGCGGTCCAGGAACTGCTGCGAAGCAGGGTCGGCAAGATGGTGGGCGTCGTCCAGCACGATGAGGCCATGCTGGACCTCGCAGGCCTCCAGCGCATTCAACATCGCATCGGCCACGGTGACGATCTCGGCTCCACCCCGCAGGGCGGCGTCCCGCAGGCCCTCGGGCGCCACGCGCCAGGGCGGGTCGTAGGGCTCGAAGGCGGCAAACAGGCAGTCCAGCAGGCGGCCGAGGTCATCGCCCTCGTCCAGGGCCACCCAGGCGATGGCGGTCTCGGTGGATGCATCGGCCAGGGCCTGGGTCAGGAGCGCCGTCTTGCCATAGCCGGCAGGGGCGCAGATGAGGAGGACGCGCCGGGTATCCAGCGCATGCTTCACGCGGGCCAGCAGGGCTGGGCGCGGCAGCAGCAGGCCGGCACGGGGGCGCGGCGCACGGGTCTTGGTATGGGCGAGAGCCATGGGCGCGCATGATAGGCAGAGCCCCGGGCTTGAGGGGGGTCGAGGGGCCGATTCACTAACGATTGCCTAACGGTGGCTTCCCAGACTGGCGCCCAACCTTGATGGGAGAACCCGCCATGACGCTCGCCCGACTGCTGACTGCCCTCGCCCTCACCGCCAGCCTGGGCGCCCACGCCCAGCAGGGCGTGGACCTGACCGACCAGAACCACAGCCCCGACTTCCCGAGCTGGACGCTGTATGGCAGCGCGCAGGCGCAGAGCTTCACGCCGGGCAATGGCTTCACCTACAGCGTGCTGAACCTGACCCAGGCCGGCACCGGCGGGCAGGCGGGCGCCGGCTGGGCGCCACAGGCACTGGCCCTGGACTTCAACAGCGCCTTCAACTTCCGCTTCTACTTCAACATCCAGAACGACCCCAGCCAGCTGCGCGGCGACGGCCTGACCCTGGTGCTGGCCGATGCCACCGGTGTCGGCAACGGCGGCTCCGACCTCGGCTATGGCGGCCTGTCCTCGGCCAGCGTGGCCTTCGCCGTGGACACCTTCCACTTCGACGGCGAGCCGGTGTCGCCCAGCGTGCAAATCCTCGCCGGCGGCAGCAACACGCCGCTGGCCTTCACCCAGACCGGCCTGGGCGACAGCATCCGCAACGCCAACTACGCCTTCATGGGTGAACTCGCCTACGCGCCCTCCGGCAACGGCGACAACGCCGGCCTGCTGACCGGCACCCTCTCCAATCTGCTGCTGGGCAGCTTCAGCGTGCAGGCGCAGGTGGACTTCGCGGCCCTGGGCCTCGTCGGGCAGCCGGTGTATTACGGCTTCACGGCCGGCAACGGCCTGGCAACCGACGGCCAGACCATCCAGTGGGGTGCGCCCGCACCGGTGCCCGAGCCGGGCAGCTGGGCCATGATCCTCGCCGGCCTGGCCTGCCTGGGCCTGATCGCCAGGCGCCGCCAGGCTCGCTGAGTTTCGCAGTCGCCGGCCCGCCTTCCTTTGCCGGGGCGAGGCCGCCATACTCCGCGCGGTGCATGCGCTCGAACAGATCCTGATCCTCTTCGTGGCGGCCGTGGTGCTGGCCGCCACCGCGCGGCGCGCCGGCGCGCCCTACCCCGTCTTCCTGGCCATAGGCGGCGCCCTGCTGGCCCTGATCCCCGGCGCCCCCAGCCTCAGCCTGCCGCCCGATCTGGTGCTGGCCCTGTTCGTCGCCCCCATCCTGGTCGACGCCGGCTACGACGCCTCGCTGCGCGACCTGAAGGACAACTGGGCGCCCCTGGTCAGCCTGGTCGTCGTCGCCGTGGGCCTGACCACCGCGGCGGTGGCCATCGTCGTCCACACCCTGGTACCCGGCCTGCCCTGGGCCGCGGCCATCGCGCTGGGTGCCATCGTCGCCCCGCCCGACGCCGTGGCGGCTACGGCCGTGCTGCGGCCGCTGCGGCCACCGCAGCGCATCCTGGGCATCCTCGAGGGCGAGAGCCTGCTCAACGACGCCAGCGCCCTGCTGATCTACCGCCTCGCCGTAGGCGCGGCCGCCGCCGGCGGCTTCTCGATGCAGGCGGTGGGGCCGACCTTCCTGCTGGCCGTGCTGGGCAGCCTGATCGCGGGGCCGGCGCTTGGCTTCATCGCCCAGCGCCTCTTCGAGCGTGTGCAGCACATTCCCACGGCCATCATCCTGCAGTTCGTCGGCACCTTCACGGTCTGGCAACTGGCGGAGCATGTCGGCCTTTCGGGCGTGCTGACGACGGTCTGCTTCGCGATGACGCTGGCCCGCCTGGCCCCTGAACGTATCCCGCCCCGCATCCGCATTCCCACCAACGCGGTCTGGGCGACGGTCGTGTTCGCACTGAACATCTTTGCCTTCATCTTCATCGGCCTGCAGCTGCGGCCCATCCTGATGGGCCTGGAAGCGCCGGCGCGCGAGCAATACCTGGGCGTGGCCGCCGCCGTGCTGGCGACGGTCATCGGGGTGCGCATCGTCTGGCATATGAGCTTCAACGCCGTCATCCGCTGGCGCGACCGCCGCCATGGCTTCAACCCCCCGCGGCCCATGCTGAGGCCCACGGTGGGCAGCGGCCTGGTGATCTCCTGGGCCGGCATGCGCGGCATCGTCACGCTGGCGGCGGCCCTGGCCCTGCCCGAGGGCTTCCCGGGCCGCGACCTCATCGTGCTGACGGCCTTTCTCGTCGTGCTGGGCACGCTGCTGATCCAGGGCCTGACGCTGAAACCGCTGCTGCGCGCGCTGAAGCTGCAAGACGGCGACCCCGTCGCCCATGAGGAACACGCGGCCCGCCACCGCATGCTGGAAGCCGCCTTTGCACAGCTGCCCACCGATGGCTCGGCGGCGGTGAACCTGGTGCGCAAGAACCTGAAGATGCATCTGGGCCGGCCGCTGCATGAAAGCGGCAGCCCCTTTGCCTCCTTCGGCGCCGAATACGACGACCGCTACCGCGCTGCCCTGCAGGCCGCCCGCCGGGTGCTGCTCGCCATGCGCGACGCCGGCGACATCGGCGACGACGCCTTCCACACGCTGGAGAACGACCTGGACTGGCTGGAGGTGTCGGACCCGCTGCGGGCCGCGAATGCGGATGCAACGGAATAGCGATCCAGGACTATGCTGGCTTGACCCCTTGGAGAGATCCCATGCACAACAACACCCTCCAACCCGCGTTCCTGAAGTCGTTGATGAGCGCCGGAGCAGACCTCGAACTTCAGTACAACGACCTGGCGCCGCATGCCAACGAAAGAATGGCCGCGGCGCTGGAGCTGGCCAAGCACGCCCAGGAAACCCAGCGTCGCCTCAGGTTCACCGCCCTCAGTGCCGGCACGTCGGGCATCAAGCACCTGGCCGAGGCGGGCGCCGGTTATGTGAGCTTCGCGCTTGTGAACTGATCCGGGCGTGCCCCCCCCCCCAGGCTGGCGGGTCAGTCCTTTCTCTCCACGAGACGGCGGCCAGCATCGGTATAGCCGGTGTGCAAGGGCTCGATGGTCTGGCGCAACCTGAGCAAGGCATCGGCCCCCAGGTGCTGGCCATGGTGGTTCAGCGTGGCGAAGGCCAGGTTGATGATGCGCGCATTGAGGCTGCTGCGGGCCAGTTCGGCCAGCGCCTCAAGCGTGCGCTGATGCTGCTTGCCGACCAGATGCGACATCGCCTCGTTGGCCTGCGCGTTGATGTCCTGGGCGGTGTCGCGCACCAGGATCTCGATGGCGGGCATGGCCGAGGCGGCCAGTTCCAGCAGACGGGTTCGTGGGCGCGACACGCAAAAGCGCCGTGCCAATCGCGTCGCCCAGGTCATCGCTTCCGGAATCGGCTGCTGGCCGGCGCAGCGCACCAGCAGCAGGAGCAGATTGCCGGCCATCTCGTAGGTGAATTCGGGACGGTCGATTTGCGAGGCCAGCTCGCGCAGGCCCGCCTGCGCTGGCGCAGCGCGCCGCAACGCCAGCTGCAGCGCCACTTCGCAGGTCAGCATCAGCGTGCGGACCCGGTAGCTGTCGGGATGGCGACCCAAGGCCCCCTGCAGGCATTTGTGCGCGCGCTCGCAACCGTCGACGTTGGCCACATCCAGGCTCGCGATGGCCAGCGCGACGACGCCCTGGTAGTCCAGCGTGCGCGAATTCGCGCCTATGGTCAGCGCCGCACCCAGATGCTTGGCGGCCTCGCCGCTATAGCCGAGGTAGAGCTGCAGCGAGCCGAGCTTTTGCAGGCGCGAGACATTGCCGGGCGTGATCTGCACCGCCTTGGCAAGCACCTCGACGGCCGCCTCGACCTTCATCTCCTCCAGCAAGGCACGGCCGTAGACGTCGTAGGCGTCGGCATAGGCCGGGTTCTCGGCCAGCAGGGTCTCCAGGGCCCGGCAGGCCTTGTCGGTATCGGCATCGCCCAGATCGATCTTGGCCAGGCCCAGCCGGGCCCAGGGCACGGCCTTGTAGGCCAGCACGGCCTCGAGCATGCGTCGCGCCGCGTCGAGCTGGCCCAGGCGCAGATAGAGCTCGGAGCCGATGCGCGCGGCATAGACCTTGTAGGTCGCGCTGTCGCGAAACATCGCCTCGCACAGCTGGGCCGCCTTGGCATAGTCGCCGGCCTCGATGGCCTGGAACACCGGCTTGAAGGCCTGCTTGCGCTCCAGCACCACCTGCAGCCTCTCCTCGAACTGGCGGGCCGTGAAGGGCTTGAGCAGATAGTCATCGAGCGCGCCTTCCAGGGCTTCGGCCACATGTTGATAGCGGGCCTCGCTGGTCACCATGATGAAGGCCGTCTGCATGGGCAGGCCCTTGGCCTGGCGCAGCTCGTCCAGCAGATCCTGGCCCGTCATGTCGTGCGGACCCTGCTGGCGAAAGGTCATGTCACTGATGATCAGGTCATAAGGCTGCGGTGCGCTCTTGATCAGGCGGCGCGCTTCCTCCGGGCGGCGGGCCATCTGCAGATGCTGATGCCGAACCCCCAGTTCGCGCAGCAGGCGGCCCAGCACCGAGCGCGACAGCTCGCCCTCGTCGATGACCAGGACCTGCAGCTGATCGACCGGTATCCCGCCACCCGAAGACAGCCAGTGCGGTTGGTTTGCCAATGACACCTCTTTCAAGTCACCGCAGGGGTAGCCACGAGGGGCGATCCGCGTACCGCGAATGTTTCCACATTCACCGCGATCCGTAACGCACTAAGCCAGCAGTTGCTCCAACCGCTGCTCGCGCAGCCCGTAAAAACGCTTGATCTCGGCAATCTGCGCCAGCAGCTCCGGCCGGCGTGCGGCCAGGGCCTCGGCCGCGGCGCCTTGGACCTTCACGGCCAGGATCATCTTGTTCTTGCTGGTGTGCTCCAGCGCGATGAACTCGAAGACCTGGGTGCGGTAGCCCTGGCTTTCCAGCAGCAGGGCGCGCAGGGAATCGGTCACCATCTCGGCCTCCTGGCCCAGATGGATGCCATGCTGCAGCATGGGCCTGAGCACGGCCGGCAGCGTCATCTGCGGGCGCAGCTCCTTGTGGCAGCAGGGCGAGCTCATGATGACCTTGGCGCCCGACTGCAGGCCGACATGCAGGGCATGGTCGGTGGCGATGTCGCAGGCATGCAGGGCGATCATCACGTCCAGGGGCTGCACGGCCTGGGTGCGCACATCGCCCTCGTCAAATTGCAGGCCGCCCAGGCCTTCGCCTTCAACGATGGCGCTGCACAGCCTGACCATGTCGCTGCGCAGCTCGATGCCCTTGACCCGGGGTTGCAGGCCGTGGGCCTGCAACCAGTCATGCACCGCAAAGGTCAGATAGCCCTTGCCCGAGCCGAAATCGGCCACGCGCACGGGGCCTGCCAGGCCGGCCTCTTCGACGGCCGAGGACAGGATCTCGACGAAGCGGTTGATCTGCTTCCATTTGCGCGCCATCGCCGGCACCAGGGCCGGCTCGCCCTTGACGAGATGGGTCAGGCCCAAGGCCGACCAGACCGGGTGGGCCATGTCCAGCGGCCTCTGCTTGGCCTTGTCATGGGCAGCCGGTGCGGGCGTTTCTGCACCTTCGAGGCGCGTCACCCGCAGCGTCTCGCGGCCCTTGCGGCTGACGGCGAACTGCACCTCCTCGGTCGCCGTGTGGAGATGCGCGTTGCGAAAGCGTGCCCCCAGCAGCGTGGCGATCTCGGCCAAGCCAGCCTCGGGCGCATGGTTCTTGGTGACGTCCTTGGTCCGGTGCCGCCACAGAAAGCTCAGCGCCGGCTCGCCGCGCAGTTCGACCAGGCGCACGGTCAGCCGTTCGACATCCGCGTCATCGCCGACCGGGCCGGACAGCAACAGCTTGCCGAACTGGCCGCCGGCAATGGCCAGGCGGACGAGGTGCAGAAAGCGTTCGTGGGCCGGCGCGGTGGCGGCGGGTGGGGGCGTGATGAGGGAGGTGAACAACGGTGCGGACATGAGCCACCAATTGTCCGTGATGCCCACCGGCAGCGCTTCAGCAGGGGTCGGAGGGCGGCGGCAGGTAGTTCTGCTTCAGCACCAGTCGCGCCATCCGATGCGGCACATGCCGAACATAGGGCCGGCCGGCGCTGTTGGAGATGAAGTGGAAGTACTCGCCCCTGTCGTTCATGCAGTAGCGCTCGAGGATGATGTCCACGGTGTAGCCCTCGACGGTCTGCCGGCGTTCCAGTTCCGTCACGATACTTACCGAATGCCCCGAGAAGGCATAGCGTTCATCCGCCGAGGCCACCGCGGAATTCTTGAATTGCGCATGCGCGCGCGACCGGAACTTGGCGCGGGCCTGCCGTTCCGACTTCTGCATCGCGAACCAGCTCCAGACCAGGCCGGCACCCACGAAAAAGACGGCCAGCCCGATCTCGACAGAGGAAATCTTCATCGTCACTCCACCACGACGACGATTGTCGCGGTGGGCGCGAACACCTCAGGCGTGCGTGATGTGCACCCGCGTCTGCGCCGTATCCAGATGCGGCAGCGTATTGAAGGTGACGAGGTGGTGACGCTTGGGATTGAAGGCGAACTCGGTGACGGCCGAGTTGCGGATGCGCAGGTTCAACTCCACAAAGGTCTCGGGCGGCGTGCTCAGCACCTGGGCCACGGCGGTGGCGATGGGGCCGCCGCTGGAGACGATCAGCACCTGCTTGCCCACGCCCAGGGCCAGCACGCGGGCCAGGGCGTCGGCCACGCCGGCGGCGAAGTCGGCATGGCTGGGCATGCCCATGGGCGCCGTCTCGCCGCTCATCCAGGCCAGCAGCCCCTGGCGGAGCAGGCGGAAGTGCTGCTTGACCATCTCCGGATCGGTCGGCTTGCCCAGGGGCTCGGGATGGATGGCGCGCACGACGGCCTCGCTGTCGTACTCGTTGAGCCCGGGCAGCGCAACGGCGGGCAGATCCTCGCCATAGCCTTCGACGATGCCGGCCAGGGACTGGGCATGGCGCTTCAGCGTGCCGGTGAAGACGGCGTCGAAGCGCTGGCCGCGCTCGCGCCAGTAGGCGCCGAGATGGCGGCATTGCTCATGGCCCTTGGCGCTGAGCTGGTCGTAGTCGGCCGCGCCGAAGCTGGCCTGGCCGTGGCGGACGAGGTAGAGGCTTCCCATGGCCTGCATCATGGACCGCAGAAAGGCCTGCAGCTGTCGCGACAATGACGCCATGTCCCGACTCCGACAAGCCACCCGCGACGACACGGCCGAGCTCTGGCGCGTGCGCTATGCCGTCACCGAAAACAAGCTGACGCCGGGCCGCATCTCCGATGCCGAGCTGCATGCCTATCTTGAGGACCATGGCCGCGGCTGGGTGGTCGAACTGGAACCCGGCCGCATTGCCGGCTTTGCCATCGCCGACGCGCGCGATGGCCATATTTGGGCCATGTTCGTCGACCCGCCCCTGCATGGCCAGGGCTACGGCCGCCAGCTGCACGACGTGATGGTGGAGTGGCTGTTCGCCCAGGGCCACCCGCGCCTGGACCTGGGCACCATGCCCGGCTCACGCGCCGAGGCCTTCTACCGGCGCGCCGGCTGGAAACCGACCGACGAGGGCCTGGATGCCTACGGCGACAAGCGCTTCGAATTGCTGAAACAGGATTGGAATCCCCATGCTTGAAACCCACGTCATCGAGACCGGCCCCAACCCCGGCACGAGCATCATCGTGCTGCACGGCCTGGGCGCCGACGGCTATGACTTCGTGCCCATCTGCGGTGAGCTGGATCTGAAGACCCTCGGCGCGGTGCGCTTCGTCTTTCCGCATGCGCCCGAGCGGCCGGTCACCATCAACGGCGGCTATGTGATGCGGGCCTGGTACGACATCCTGGGCACCGACCTCGTCAAGCGCGAGGACGAAGCCGGGCTGCGCGAGTCGCTGCGCCAGATCAGCGAACTCATCGCCGGCGAGCGCCAGCGCGGCATCCCGGCCGCGCGCATCGTGCTGGTTGGCTTCTCGCAAGGCTGTGCCATGGCGCTGATGACGGCTCTGCGCTATCCCGAGCGCCTCGCCGGTGCCGTGGGCCTGTCGGGCTATCTGCCCCTGGCCGCGACGACGTCGGCCGAGCGCTCAGCAGCCAATGCCGACCTGCCCATCTTCATGGCCCACGGCACGCAGGACCCGGTCGTCGTGCCGGCCCGCGGCACGGCCAGCCGCGACGCGCTGCGCGCCCTGGGACATGAGGTCGAGTGGCACGACTACCCCATGCCGCACTCGGTCTGCATGGAAGAAATTGAAGATCTGAACGCCTGGCTGCTGAAACAACTGGCTTGAATTCGCTCCTCTGTTTTCGCCATCGGCATGCGGCGGCCTCGGGCAAGATCAAGTAGTCATGGAGCGCCTGGCCGAACAGATCGTTGACTGGCACAACCGCCACCCGCTTGCGCGGCGCATTGCTGTGGGCGATGTGCACACCGTGGGCGTGGTGGCCCTGCCCTTTGTGCGCGCCTCGGCCGAGGCCGGCGCCCTGGTGGAGCCGGTGCTGACGGATGTCGTCAGCGCCTTTGACGAACTGCACGGCTCGCCGCCGCTGTCGCGCTGGGCGGCCTGGCAGCAGCGCCTCAAAGCTCTGCCGGCCCTGCTCAGCCGGCGCCCGCGCACGCAATGGCGGGCCTTCAGCGAGAAATTCCTGCCCGGCCTGAGCCCGGCCCAGGTCGAGCGCTTTGCGCTGGCCCATGGCTTTGCCGAGCCGCCCGCCACGCCGGAGAGCAAGCCCTGGCGCGTCATCGTCATCGACGAGAGCCTGGCCAGCAGCCACGGCGGCTGGCCCTTCGAGCTCTATCTGATGACGGCCGGCATCGACGTCGGCAGCGCCCGCACCCGCGTGCTGGCCGGCCGCGGCATCCCTTCGGAGATTGCCGGCCGGCGGCTTTGGGACCCGATCCGACTGGGTGCGGCCGCCACCGTGCTGGCGGTCTTGATCGCCGTGGGCGCCTGGGCGCTGTGGCCCAAACGCGCGGCCGAGCCGGTCGCTGCACCGCCCTCAGCGGCGGCATCGGCTGCCTCGGCACCGGTGCTGCCGGCATCTGCCTCGGCGGCCTCCGCTCCAGCTTCGGCCGCGGAAGCGCCCGCCAGCGAGGCTGCCAGCGACGCGCCACCGCCCGACATCCGCCCCCGCCTCGTGGAGCGCACCGACGGCATCAAGCGCCCGCCCATCCTGCGCTCGGACAAAGCCTCCGAGGTGTCCGCTGAAAAGCCCGCCGACAAGCCCGAGCCTGGCGCCAGCAAACCCGAGCCCGCCGACCCGCGCCTGATTCGCCTGGCCCAAACACCGGACAAGATCGTCGTCGCCCTGGTCGGCCCACCGGGCAGCAAGGCCGAGGCCGAGGCCCTGCTGGCCAAGATGAAGGCCGGCCTGGTCGGCGTGCACAGCGACCCCAATGCCCTGCAGGCCGACGTCATCCAGACGCCGGAAGGCTGGCGCGCCACCATCTGGCCCTTCCCGAGCCGGGAGCAGGCCCAGCTGATCAACGCGACGCTGGTGGCGCGCGGCCTCAAGACCAAGGCGGTGAACTTCTAACGCCGGATGACGAAGGCGCGCTTGTCGCCGGCGTCGAAGCCGCAGCGCTCGTAGAAGGCCCAGACCGCGGGGTCCTTGCGGCCGGTGGTCAGCACCACCTTGTAGCAAGCGACCTTCCAGGCTTCTTCGATGGCATGGCGCACCACCGTCTGGCTATGGCCGCGACCGCGGTGGTCGGCATGGGTCACGACGTTCTCGATGACGCCATAGCTGCCGCCGCCGCGTGTCAGGTTGGGAATGACGGCGAGGTTGCAGCTGGCGATCAGCGCTTCGCCATCGAACACGCCGAAATGGCGCAATCCCGGATGTGCGAACACGGCGAGCACCGCCTCTGGCGAAGGCGGCGCATCGCCAGCGTTCAGATGCTGATAGAGATCAACAAGGGCATCGACATCGCCGATGCCCAGATCACGGATCGCGACCTCTCCCTTCACTTGACCTCGAGCTTCATCGTGTTGGCGATGAAGGCCAGGATGTCGCTGCGCTCCTCGATGATCTTGGAGGTCGGCTTGCCGGCGCCGTGGCCGGCATTGGTCTCGATGCGGATCAGCTTCGGAGCCGGCCCCGTGTCGGCGGCCTGCAGCGTGGCGGCGTACTTGAAGCTGTGGGCCGGCACGACGCGGTCGTCGTGGTCGCCCGTCGTGATCAGCACGGCCGGGTATTTGGCGCCGTTCTTGATGGTGTGGACCGGCGAGTAGGCATACAGCGCATTGAACATCTCCGGGCTGTCGGCGCTGGTGCCGTAGTCGGTGGCCCAGGCCCAGCCGATGGTGAAGTTCTGGTAGCGCAGCATGTCCATCACGCCGACCTGCGGCACGGCAGCGGCAAACAGATCCGGGCGCTGGTTGGTGACCGCGCCGACCAGCAGGCCGCCGTTGCTGCCGCCGTTGATGGCCAGCGTCGCCGGGCTGGCGACCTTGTTCTTGACCAGCCATTCGCCGGCGGCGATGAAATCGTCAAAGACGTTCTGCTTCTTCAGCTTGGTGCCGGCCTCATGCCAGGCCGAGCCGTATTCGCCGCCGCCGCGGATGGAGGCGATGACGTAGACGCCGCCCATCTTCATCCACGTGGCCGCCGTGACGCCATAGCCGGGCGTGATGGAGATGTCGAAGCCGCCGTAGCCGTAGAGCAGGGTCGGGTTGTTGCCGTCCAGCTTCAGGCCCTTCCTGGCGGCGATGAAGATGGGGAAGCGGGTGCCGTCCTTGCTGGTGACGAACTCGCGGCGCGTTTCGAACTCGTCGGCGTTGAAGGCCGTCTTGGGCTTCTTGAACAGGCTGACCTTGCCGGTCTTGACGTCGTAGCGGTGGATCTCGGCCGGGGTCGTCAGGCTGGTGTAGCTGAAGAAGGTTTCCTGGTCGCCCCAGCGGCCGCCGAAGCCGCTTGCCGTACCGACGCCGGGCAGCTTGACCTCGCTGAGCTGCTTGCCGTCGGCGCCATGCACACGCACCAGCGTCGCGGCGTCATGCAGATAGCTGAGCAGGAAGCGGCCGCCGACGGCGGAGGCCATGGTCATGGCGTCGGGGCCTTCGGCGACCAGCGTCTTCCAGCCGGCAGGGGCGGGATTCTTCAGGTCGATGGCGACCAGCTTGCCACGCGGCGCACCCTTGTCGGTCTTGACGATGAGCTTGCCGCCGACGGCGGCGATGGCGCTGTACTGCGCATCGAAGTCCAGCGTGATGGGCTGGGGCTTGCCGCCGGCGAAGGCGCCCTTGGGCAGGGGCAGGACCATCAGGCCGTTCTTGCTGCCGGCGCTCTTCCAGACGCTGATCAAGAGCAGCTGGCCGTCGTCCGACACCTCGGTGCCGAAGCCCCACTCCTTGTCCTCGCGGTTCTCGGCGACGAGCACGTCCTCGGCCTGCGGCGTGCCCAGGCGGTGGTAGTAGAGCTTCTGGAAGTAGTTGGCGCCCTTGAGCTTCTCGCCTTCCTTGGGCGCGTCGTAGCGGGCGTAGAAGAAGCCCTTGCCGTCGATCGTCCAGGAGGCGCCGCTGAACTTGACCCATTCGATGGTGTCGGCGAGGTCCTGGCCGGTGGCCAGGTCGCGCACCTTCCAGGTTTGCCAGTCGGAGCCGGCGCCGGCGATGCCATAGGCCAGCAGCTTGCCGTCGCGCGAGGGCGCCAGGCCGCTCAGGGCCACGGTGCCGTCCTTGCTCATGGCATTGGGGTCCAGGGCGACGGCGGGCGTGTCGGTCAGGGA
Organism: Roseateles saccharophilus; assembly: GCF_031458095.1. Taxonomy (GTDB): domain Bacteria; phylum Pseudomonadota; class Gammaproteobacteria; order Burkholderiales; family Burkholderiaceae_C; genus Pelomonas; species Pelomonas saccharophila_A. The sequence continues at coordinate 385,249 of NZ_JAVDXU010000005.1, read as the reverse complement.
CTTGGCCGTGTAGATGACGTTCTGCTGCTGCAGGCCGTCGTTGCGGGTCCAGAAGTAGCGGCCGCCTTCATGGAAGGGGATGCCGAAGCGCTCGAAGTTGTAGAGCTCGGTGTAGATGCGGCGCGCCGGCAGGCGCTGCGGCATGGCGGCCAGGAACTTGTCGGTGACCTCGTTCTGCTGGACGACCCAGGCCTTGGTGTCGGCGCTGTTGTCGTCTTCCAGCCAGCGGTAGGGGTCGGCAACGGCGGTGTCGTGATAGGCGTCGACCTGGTCGACCTTGCGCGTGTTGGGGTAGCTGAGGCCCTGGGCCTGGGCGCTGGTGGCGAGAACGGCTGCGAGGGTGATGGCAGACAAGGTGAGCTTCATCGAGCGGTATCCGGGGTATTCCGTGAAGGCGCGGATTGTCGGCGCCACCCGCAGGCGGCGCCGATCGTCATGCGATGAAGCCCTGACAGCAATAACCCCAACCGGGGCTCGCGCTCAGCTGCGGTAGTCGGCGTTGATGCTGACGTAGTCGTGACTCAAGTCGCAGGTCCAGACCGTGGCGCTGGCCGAGCCGCGGTTCAGGCCGACGCGGATGGTGATCTCGGACTGTTTCATGACGCGCTGGCCGTCTTCCTCGCGGTAGGTCGTCAGGCGCCCGCCCTGGCGGACCACGGCGACATCGTCCAGGTCCAGGTCGATCAGCCCCTGGTCCAGGTCGCCAATGCCGGCATAGCCCACCGCCGCCAGGATGCGGCCCAGATTCGGGTCGCTGGCGAAGAAGGCGGTCTTGACCAGCGGCGAGTGGGCAATGGCATAGGCGGCCAGCTTGCACTCGGCCTCGTCGCGGCCGCCCTCGATGGTGATGGCGATGAACTTGGTCGCACCCTCGCCGTCGCGCACGATGGCCTGGGCCAGCTCCTGGGCCAGGGCGATCAGCGCCCCGCGCAGGACCTTGGCGTCGGCGCTGTCCAGCGAGGTGATCTCGGCATGCGCCGCCTTGCGGCTGGCGATCAGCATGAAGCAGTCGTTGGTGGACGTGTCGCCGTCGATGGTGATGCGGTTGAAGGAGGCGTCGGCGGCCTCCTTCACGAGCGGCTGCAGCAGGGCCGGGGCGATGTTGGCGTCGGTGGCGACAAAGCCCAGCATGGTGGCCATATTGGGGCGGATCATGCCGGCGCCCTTGGAGATGCCGCTCAGCGTGACCGGCACGCCGCCGATCTGCACGCGCTGCGACGCGGCCTTGGGCAGGGTGTCCGTCGTCATGATGCCGGCGGCGGCCTCGGCCCAGTTGTCGGCCTTCAGCGCCGCCAGGGCGGCCGGCAGGCCGGCCGTGATGCGGTCCACCGGCAGCGTCTCCATGATGACGCCGGTCGAGAAGGGCAGGATCTGCTCGGGCGCGCAGCCGATCAGGCCGGCCAGGGCCTTGCACGTCTCGCGCGCACGGGCCAGGCCGTCGGCGCCGGTGCCGGCGTTGGCATTGCCGGTGTTGATCAACAGGGCCCGGATGGCCGCGCCGCCGGCCAGATGCTCACGGCAGATTTGCACAGGAGCGGCGCAAAAGCGGTTGGTCGTGAAGACGCCGGCCACGGCCGCGCCCTCGTCCAGCGCGATGACGCTGAGGTCGCGCCGGTTGGCCTTGCGCACGCCGGCCATGGTCACGCCGAGGCGCACGCCCGGCACGGGCAACAGGGAGGCGGGATCGGGGGCGGTGAGATTGACGGGCATGGCGCGCTCGGTTGATCAGGGAAAGCGCGCCGATTCTATGAAGCGAAAAAGGCTCCCGAAGGAGCCTTTGCAAGGAGCCGCAAGCGGATCAGCGCGGCAGGCGGCGGCGGGCCATCAGGCCAATGGCGCCCAGGCCGGCCAGAAACAGGGCATAGGTCTCGGGCTCGGGCACCGCGTTGACGGCACTCGCCACGACGAGGTCCTGGTAGGTGGCGTTGCTGAGCTTGGTCAGGCTGTAGAGGCCCGGACCGTTGTAGCTCTCGGCGGCCGACAGGTAATGGGAGGCCAGGGCCTGCACCGAATTGTTGATGCCGTTCTGCTGGCCGGTGGCGCCGGCGGTCTTCAGGAAGAAGTTGCCGTTCCCCTCAGCGATGCTCAGCGTGCCGCTGCTCTCGCGCATGATTTCCCAGACGGCGAGCTGGAAGGCGGCCTGCTGGTTGCCGGAATGGACCGAAGCGAAGCTGCTGGAGTACAGGCCCTGCAGCAGCGAGGCCTGGCTGGCGCTGAAGCTGTCGACCGTGTAGGTCTTGAAGTTGGGCGTGACGCCATCGCTCTTGAAGCTCAGCGCGAAGGACTGGCTGGGCTCGACGCAATAGGCCAGGAAGCTGCCGGTGGCGGCGTCGGTGAAGTTCAGGCCGCCGGTGATGTAGTTGCTGGTCATCGACGTGTTCAGCACCGGAGCGCTGGCATCACGGCTCACGAAGCGAACGCTGACGGTGCTGACGGCAAAGGCCGGCGTGCCGATCAGCAGGGCGGCGGCGAGAGTCAGGGGCTTGAACATGATGGGACTGCTTTCGTGAAGGGGCTGCGGCTCAGCGGGCGCGGCGGCGGGACAGGCTCAGACCGGCCAGGGCCACGGCGACGAGGGCCAGGGCGGTCGGCTCGGGCAGGTCGTTGGCGTTGTTGGTGCGGCCGTCCAGCGTGACGGTGTAGCCTTCCAAGCCCTTGGCGCTGAAGCCGTTGCCGATGACATGCAGCTGCCAGTTGCCGGCGGGCAACCAGTGCGGGGCCAGCGTCCAGGTCTCGGTGCCGAACACGTCCTCGTCCACATCGATGCCCGCGCCGAACTGGGTCAGGGCGACGGTGACCGGGCCGCGGGTCAGGTAGGCGGAGGTGACATCGACGCCGGCCAGTTCTTCACCGGAGAAGGTCAGCAGGCCGCCGGACATCAACGTCGCGCGGCTCAGGTTGAAGCTGAACAGGTCGTCGAAATGGGCGGCGGCACCGCCGCTGGACATGATGGCGCTGTTGGAGAAGCTGAACGACACCGGCGTCGCGGCGGCGTTCGCGCCGGTGGCGGCGGCCACCAGGCCGAGGGCTGCAAGCGCTTTGGACAACGTTTTCATCGTGGACTTTCGAGTTCTCTATACGGGTCTACCCGAGGGCATGGACTGCACTCTAGGGGGGTAAGCATCTGAGGAGCACCCCCCATGCGCGTGGCGGCCGGGGGGGTTTGTGCTCAAACGCACGCTCTTCCCCCCGGATGGGGGCCCCTGCAAGGGGGCGCCGCAATGAAAACGGGCCGGCAAGGCCGGCCCGTGAGGCATCTGGAGCGCCGGCGGATCAAGCCAGCTTGCCGTGGCAGAGCTTGAACTTCTTGCCGCTGCCGCAGGGGCAGGGGTCGTTGCGGCCGATATGGCCGTACTCGGCCAGCAGGGTGGCGGGGTCGACGTCCTGGCTGATGGAGCCGTCCTCGTTGGGGTGCTGATAGGTCACGTTGGACACGGCCTCGGCGCGGCGCTCCATGGCCTCGGCGGCCTGGTTGGCCTCTTCCTGGCTCTGGATGCGCACATTCATCAGCGTGCGGGTGACTTCCATCTTCACCAGGTCCAGCAGCTGCGAGAACAGCTCGAAGGCCTCGCGCTTGTATTCCTGCTTGGGATTCTTCTGGGCGTAGCCGCGCAGGTGGATGCCCTGGCGCAGATAGTCCAGGGCCGCCAGGTGCTCGCGCCAGCGCTGGTCGATGCTCTGCAGCAGCACCATGCGCATGAAGGGGTTGAACTGCTCGATGCCGACGCGGTCCAGCTTGCCCTGGAAGAGGTCGTCGCCGGCCTTGATGACGGCCTCGAGAATGTCCTCGTCGGTGATGGAGTCGCTCTTCTTGACCAGCTCGGTCACCGGCAGGTCAATCTGCCATTCGCCTTGCAGCACCTGCTCCAGGCCGGGCAAGTCCCACTGCTCCTCGACGCTCTCGGCGGGCACGAAGGTGCGCACGACGTCGGTCAGCGTGGATTCGCGCAGCGAAGCGATCTGGGCGATCAGGCTCTCGGCCTCGAGGATGTCGTTGCGCTGCTGGTAGATGACCTTGCGCTGGTCGTTCGACACGTCGTCGTACTCGAGCAGCTGCTTGCGGATGTCGAAGTTGCGGGCCTCGACCTTGCGCTGGGCGCCTTCGATGCTGCGCGTGACGATGCCGGCCTCGATGGCCTCGCCCTCGGGCATCTTGAGCCTGTCCATGATGGCGCGCACGCGCTCACCGGCAAAGATGCGCATCAGCTGGTCGTCCAGCGACAGGTAGAAGCGCGAGGAGCCCGGGTCGCCCTGGCGGCCGGCACGGCCACGCAGCTGGTTGTCGATGCGGCGGCTCTCGTGACGCTCGGTCGCGATGATGCGCAGCCCCCCCTCGGCGCGCACCTTGTCGTGCAGGCCCTGCCACTCGTCCTTGAGCTGCTGGATGCGGCGCGCCTTCTCGTCGGCGGGAATCGCGTCGTCGGCCTCGATGAACTGGATCTGCTTCTCGACATTGCCGCCCAGCACGATGTCGGTGCCGCGGCCGGCCATGTTGGTGGCGATGGTGATGACGCCCGGGCGGCCGGCCTGGGCGACGATCTCGGCTTCCTTGGCATGCTGCTTGGCGTTCAGCACGTTGTGCGGCAGCTTGGCCTGGTCCAGCAGCTTGGAGATCAGCTCCGAGTTCTCGATGGACGTCGTGCCCACCAGCACCGGCTGGCCGCGCGTGTGGCAGCTGCGGATGTCCTCGATGACGGCGTTGTACTTTTCCTTGTCGGTCTTGTAGACCAGGTCCAGCTCGTCCTTGCGGATGGTCGGGCGGTTCGGCGGGATGACGACGGTCTCGAGGCCGTAGATCTCCTGGAACTCATAGGCCTCGGTGTCGGCCGTGCCCGTCATGCCGGACAGCTTGCCGTACATGCGGAAGTAGTTCTGGAAGGTGATGGACGCCAGGGTCTGGTTCTCGGCCTGGATCTGCACGCCTTCCTTGGCCTCGACGGCCTGGTGCAGGCCATCGCTCCAGCGGCGGCCACTCATCAGGCGGCCGGTGAACTCGTCGACGATGATGACCTCGCCGTTCTGCACGACGTAGCTCTGGTCCTTGTGATAGACGTGGTGGGCCCGCAGCGCAGCATTGAGGTGATGCATCAGCGTGATGTTGGCCGCGTCGTAGAGGCTGGCGCCTTCGGCGATCAGGCCGGCCTCGGTCAGCAGCTGCTCGGCAACCTCGTGGCCGTCTTCCGTCAGATGGATCTGGTGCGACTTCTCGTCCACCGTGAAGTCGCCCGGCTCGATGACGCCCTCGCCGGTACGCGGATCCAGCTCGCCGATCTGCTTCTTCAGCTTGGGCACGACGGCGTTGATGCGCAGGTAGACGTCGGTGTGGTCGTCGGCCTGGCCGGAGATGATCAGCGGCGTGCGCGCCTCGTCGATGAGGATGGAGTCGACCTCGTCGACGATGGCGTAGGACAGGCCGCGCTGCACGCGGTCGGCCGTCTCGTAGACCATGTTGTCGCGCAGATAGTCGAAGCCGTACTCGTTGTTGGTGCCGTAGGTGACGTCGGCGGCATAGGCCGTCTGCTTCTCCTCGCGCGGCATCTGCGGCAGGTTGATGCCCACCGACAGGCCGAGGAAGGTGTAGAGCTTGCCCATCCACTCGGCGTCGCGACGCGCGAGGTAGTCGTTCACCGTGACGACGTGGACGCCCTTGCCCGTCAGCGCGTTCAGGTAGACCGGCAGCGTGGCCATCAGCGTCTTGCCTTCGCCGGTGCGCATTTCGGCGATCTTGCCGTCATTGAGCACCATGCCGCCGATCAGCTGCACGTCGAAGTGGCGCATCTTGAGCGCCCGTTTGCTGCCCTCGCGGCAGACGGCAAAGGCCTCGGGCAGGATGTCGTGGACTGTCTCGCCAGCGGCAATGCGCTGCTTGAATGAGGCCGTCTGGGCCCGCAGCTCGTCGTCGCTCAGCGCCTCGTACTTCGGTTCCAGCGCGTTGATCTGCTGCACGGTGCGGCGGTACTGCTTGAGCAAACGCTCGTTGCGGCTACCGAAAATCGAGGTGAGAAGCTTGGGCAACATGCTGCGAAGAATGAGGAGCTGCGCGGCACCGAAAGGATGGACCGACCGGTGAGAGGCGCGAATCTGAGGGCACGGCGAGGCATTGCAAGACGGACTTGCCCGGCCGCGCAAAACGGCGCAGTTTAGCAGCGGGCTTCCGGCCGGACCGGCCGCCTCACTACACTGCGGCTATGGCCACCCCGCCCCGCTATCTCGCTCCCAAGAGCGTGCGCGCCAGCATCCCGTCACCGACGCCGGTGGCCGACGCCCTGCGCGCCCACGCGGGCCTGGCCCAGCTCAATGCGCGGCTGGAGGCCTCGCGGCGGCGGCTGCGCATCATCGCGCCGGCGCTGCCGGGCACCCTGCTGGCCAGCCTGCAACCGGGGCCGCTGGACGAGGACGGCTGGAGCCTGCTGGCCGCCAACGCCGCCGTCGCCGCCAAGCTGCGCCACCTGCTGCCACGCCTGGAAGCCCTGCTGGCCCAGGCCGGTCTGCCCGGACAGATCCGCATCAAGCTGCTGCAGAAATAAGAAAACCCCAGCGCCGTCAGGCGATGGGGTTTCAATAAAACCCACTGTCGCGAGACAGTGGGTTTCTGTTGGTGCCGGCTATCGGATTCGAACTGATGACCTACCGCTTACAAGGCGGTTGCTCTACCAACTGAGCTAAGCCGGCGAAAGACGGGATTCTAGACGTTCACTGCACGCGCTCGCGCGCGGGCTCGCTATTTCACGCGCTTCAGCGAAGGCCGCGGGCCGCCGCTGGGCGCTTCCGGTGGGGTCGGCGTGTCGTCGCCCTCGTCGTCGGGGGTTTCGCTGGCCAGGCGCAGGCCGCTGCGGCGCGGCTCGGGCGTGGGCACGCTGGGGAGAGGCGCGCCTTCGGCGAGCGGTTCGGGCGCGGGGAAGGCCATGCCCTGGCCGTTCTCGCGGGCGTAGATCGCCACGACATGGTCCACCGGCACGATGATCTCGCGCGCGACGCCGCCGAAGCGGGCCTTGAACTGGATGAAGTCGTTGCCCAGATCCAGGCCGCTGGTCGCATCGAAACCGATGTTCAGCACGATCTCGTTGTTGGACACGTACTCCATGGGCACCTGCACCGAACGGTCGACATGGACCGCGATATAGGGCGTGAAGCCGTTGTCCGTGCACCAGTCATGCAGCGCGCGGATCAGATACGGGCGGGTGGAGGTACCCCCACCTGCGCCGCCGGAAGCGGGGGTCTGGTCCATCAGCGTCGCATGACCTTTTCGGACGGCGTCAGCGCCTCGATGTAGGCGGGGCGGCTGAAGATCCGCTCGGCGTACTTCAGCAGCGGCAGCGCGTTCTTGGACATGTCGATGCCGTAGTAGTCCAGGCGCCACAGCAGCGGCGCGATGGCCACGTCGAGCATCGAGAAGTCGTCGCCCAGCATGTACTTGTTCTTCAGGAAGATCGGGGCGAGCTGGGTCAGGCGGTCGCGGATCTGCGAGCGGGCCTTCTCGAGCTGCTTGTCCGTCGCCTTGGTCGTCGTGCCGCGGCCTTCGAGGATGTTCACATGGGCGAACAGCTCCTTCTCGAAGTTCAGCAGGAACAGGCGCACGCGGGCACGGGCGACCGGGTCGCCGGGCATCAGCTGCGGATGCGGGAAGCGCTCGTCGATGTACTCGTTGATGATGTGCGATTCGTACAGGATGAGATCGCGCTCGACGAGGATGGGCACCTCGTTGTACGGGTTCATCAGAGCGATGTCTTCGGGCTTCGCGAACAGGTCAACGTCACGGATTTCGAAGTCCATGCCTTTCTCGAACAGCACAAAGCGGCAGCGGTGCGAGTAGGGGTCGGTGGTACCGGAGTAGAGGACCATCATGGCTTGGGCTCCCGAGGGGTCAGTCAATCAAAACACACGCGGCGCGACGCCGCGCAAAAAGCAAACGCAGTGGGTGGCTGAACGCCCTCCCCACTGCGTGTTTGGCGCCCCTTTGGGGTGCGCCGGGACTTGGCAGTTACTTCACGTCCTTCCAGTACGAGGCGTTCAGACGCCAGGCGAACACGGTCAGGAAGCCGAGGAAGATCAGCACGATGACGCCGAGCTGGAAGCGCTGGCCCTGTGCAGGCTCGCCCATCCACTGCAGATAGGCGACCAGGTCGGCCACGGCTTCGTCGTACTGGCGCTCGGTCAGGGTGCCGGGCGTCAGCTGCTGATAGCCGGCGAAGACATGGGTCTTCTTCTCGTGGTCGTGCGGGTCGGCGACTTCCTCGAACTTGGCGGCGCGCTGGCCCTGCAGCTCCCACATCACATGCGGCATGGCGACGCTCGGGAAGGCCAGGTTGTTCCAACCCGTGGCCTTGGTGTCGTCGCGGTAGAAGTTCCGCATATAGGTGTAGAGATAGTCGGCCCCCGAACCCTTGGCGCCGTCGGCGCGCGAGCGGGCGATGACCGACAGGTCGGGCGGGTTGGCGCCGAAGAAGGCCTTGGCTTCCTTGGCGTCGAGGCTGACCTTCATGGTCTCACCGACCTTGTCGGCCGCGAACAGCAGGTTGTTCTTGATGTCGGCTTCGGTCAGGCCCAGGTCGCGCATGCGGTTGTAGCGCATGTAGGCGGCCGAATGGCAGTTCAGGCAGTAGTTGACGAACAGCTTGGCGCCGTGCTGCAGCGCGGCCATGTCCGACATCTTTTCCTTGGGGAACTTGTCCCACTCGATGCCGCCGCTCGAGGCGTGGGCGGCACCGGCCAGGCTCAGCGAAGCCAGCAGGATGGCGATCAGCTTTTTCATTGGTGTTCTTGCTCCGCGGCTCAGTGGGCGTGGAAGGTCACACGGTCAGGCACAGGCTTGGGCGTCCCCAGGCGGCTCCACCACGGCATCAGCAGGAAGAAGCCGAAGTAGAACAGCGTGCCGGCCTGGGCCACCAGGGTGCCCATGTCGCTCGGCGGCTGGATGCCGAGATAGCCCAGCCACAGGAAGAAGACGACGAAGACGCCGTAGACGTATTTGTGCCAGTCGGGGCGGTAGCGGATCGACTTGACCGGGCTGTGGTCCAGCCAGGGCAGGAAGAACAGGATGATGACCGCGCCGCCCATGACGACCACGCCCCAGAACTTGGCGTCGAAGACCTTGAGCAGGAAGATCAACACGCCGGCCGCGACCAGCAGGGCCACCTTGGCGGCGCCGCCGAACTTGCCCTTCAGGAAGCTCACGACGGCAGCAATGCCGATGACGCCGCACAGCACGTTGACCATCACGTCGGTCGTGGCGCGCAGCATCGAGTAGAACGGCGTGAAGTACCAGACCGGGGCGATGTGGGCGGGCGTCTTCAGCGGGTCGGCCGGGATGAAGTTGTTGTACTCCAGGAAGTAGCCGCCCAGTTCCGGCGCGAAGAAGATGATGGCGGTGAAGACCATCAGGAAGATGCAGACGCCGTAGATGTCGTGCACCGTGTAGAAGGGGTGGAAGGGCACGCCGTCCAGCGGGCGGCCTTGCGCGTCCTTGTGCTTCTTGATCTCGACGCCGTCGGGGTTGTTGGAACCGACGTCGTGCAGGGCCAGCAGGTGAGCCACGACGAGGCCCAGCAGCACCAGCGGCACGGCGATGACGTGGAAGCTGAAGAAGCGGTTCAGCGTGGCGTCGCCGACGACGTAGTCGCCGCGGATCATCAGCGCCAGGTCCGGGCCGACGAAGGGCACGGCGGCGAACAGGTTGACGATGACCTGGGCGCCCCAGTAGGACATCTGGCCCCAGGGCAGCAGATAGCCCATGAAGGCTTCGGCCATCAGGCACAGGAAGATGGCGCAGCCGAAGATCCAGACCAGTTCGCGCGGCTTGCGGTAGCTGCCGTAGATCAGGCCGCGGAACATGTGCAGGTAGACGACCACGAAGAAGGCCGAGGCGCCGGTGCTGTGCATGTAGCGGATCAGCCAGCCCCAGGGCACGTCGCGCATGATGTACTCGACCGACGCGAAGGCCAGGCCGGCATCGGGCTTGTAGTGCATCACCAGGAAGATGCCGGTGACGATCTGGATCACCAGCACCAGCAGGGCCAGCGAGCCGAAGATGTACCACCAGTTGAAGTTCTTCGGCGCGTAGTACTCCGACATGTGGACCTTGTAGGCGTCGAACGCGGTCGGGAACCGGTTCTCCAGCCAGGTCATGGTCTTCACGCCAACCGAGGCGCCTGCGGGAGCTTCTTTGAATTCAGCCATGTCTCGTCCCGTGTTTCCTGTTTAGGCCTTCTTGCTCTCGCCGATCAGCACGCGGCTGTCGGACAGGAACATGTACGGCGGCACCTCGAGGTTGTCCGGCGCGGGCTTGTTCTTGAAGACGCGACCGGCCATGTCGAAGGTCGAGCCGTGGCAGGGGCACAGGAAGCCGCCGTTCCAGTCATCCGGCAGCGAGGGCTGGGGGCCGGCGGCGAACTTGTCGCTCGGCGAGCAGCCCAGATGCGAGCAGATGCCCACGACGACGAGGAATTCGTCCTTGATCGCGCGGGTTTCCTTGTTGACGCCTTCCGGCAGGGGGAAGGCCTTGCGTTCGGAATTCGGGTCGGCCAGCTGGGCATCGTTCTTCTTCAGGCCCGCCAGTTGTTCCGGCGTGCGGCGCACGACCCACACGGGCTTGCCACGCCATTCGACGGTGAGCTTCTCGCCCGGCTTGATGCCGGAGATGTCGACCTCGACGGGGGCTCCGGCGGCCTTGGCGCGCTCACTGGGCGCAAAAGTGCTGACGAAGGGCACGGCCGTCGCGACGCCACCAACGGCGCCGGCACAACCGGTTGCAATCAACCAGGTCCGCTTGCCTTGGTCCACTTGCTGGTCACTCATGAGGGTCCTCTAAAGAGACTTCTGATCAGGGGCAACTCAGGATTCTAGCGGACGCTCACTGCACCTCCCGGACTCGCGCTAAGCTGCCGACCCGAGGTTTACCCGGCTTCTGGCCCCTGGCACTTGGCGCCAACATCGCCCCCGGCCATCCCACTGACACCGCCAAGGAGGCGTGAATGAGTTTCTTCTCCGAGTTCAAGGAGTTTGCCGTCAAGGGCAATGTCGTCGACCTGGCCGTCGGCGTGATCATCGGCGGCGCCTTCGGCAAGATCGTCGACTCCCTGGTTGGCGACGTCATCATGCCGGTCGTCAGCAAGATCTTTGGCGGCCTGGATTTCAGCAACTACTTCATTCCGCTGGCCGGCCAGACTGCCTCGACCCTGGCCGACGCCAAGAAGGCCGGCGCCGTGCTGGCCTATGGCAGTTTCCTCACCGTGTCTCTGAATTTCATCATCCTGGCCTTCGTCATCTTCCTGATGATCAAGCAGATCAACCGCCTCAAGCGCGAGCCCGAAGTCGCCCCCGCGCCGACCGAGCCTCCGCCCACGCCGGAAGACATCCAGCTGCTGCGCGAGATCCGGGATTCGCTGAAGCGCTAAGCTCTCGCCCCGCTCCGCCGCCCGGTAAGCAATGGTTACCGGGCTTTTTTGTGCCACGGATTTGGCAACTGGCTGAAAACTCGCGCTTGTTGCAGGCGCGATACTTTAGAAGCCGCTCGTGCCACCAGTTGATGAACGCGCCAGAGATTCGCCTGAACCCGCACCTCGAAGCCTCGCTGACCCGCATCCGTCTGGCGGGTGAGCAGGCGGCTGAGCGCTGCGCGGAAGGCCTGGGGCTGTCGGCCTTGTCGGCCGGCAACATCAAGCGCCGCGACACCCTGCTCGCGGCTCAATTCGTGTTCCGCCAGCAGCAGGCGGTGTTTTCCCAGAGATTCGTGCAGAGCCTGCGCCGCCAGGTCGCCGCGGAGCAATCCGAAACGCTGCCCGCCACGGCCCCCACCGCCAAGAAGAAGGATTGGGGCGAGCTCTCGCTGATGGACGACGACCAGGTCAACAACCTGGTGGCGGCCGACCGCATCGGCCTGGCCATCGGCCACCACTGCGAGTGGGAACTGCGCGAGGTCGAGTCCTATGTGGCGGGCATCCAGGTCGGCGAGCGCAACCCGCTGCGGCCCGAACTCATCGCCCAGGGCCTGCTGGATGCCATCCAGGCCATCACCGACGACCCCGTCACCCGCCAGACCCTGACCGACGAGCTGACCCGGGCGCTGGCCCAGGAAATGCGCGCCTGCTACGCGGACATTGCCGAGTTGCTGCGCTCGCGCGGCCTGCGCCCCCAGGACCTGCGCGTGCGCGCCACGCCGGACGGCGCGGCCTCGCGCCACGGCGCCCTGAATGCTCCCACCCAGCCGGGCGACCTCGATTCCAGCCATGGCGGCATGTCCACCCGCGGTGGCTACGGCGGCTCCGGCTCCGGCTACGGCGGCTCGGGCCATGGCGGCCTGGGCCAGGGCGGCGGCCGCAACACCGGTTTCGGCGGCATGGGCGGCTATGGCGGCCGTGGCGGCGGCGGTGGCCTCGGGCGCGTCGACCCGCAGATGATGGACCTGCTGCGCCGCCTGGCCCAGGCGCCCGGCGCCTACGAGCCCGCCTACGACAGCCACGGCAACTCCGGCCGCATGGGCCTGGACACCGTCAGCGGCGAGCCCAGCAGCGCCTGGGGCCAGATGCCCCTGCCGACCAACCTGATCCACCAGCATCGCGACGAGCTGCGCCAGCTCGCCACGGGCCGGCTGGACCACATGGTCATCGACGTCGTCGGCAGCCTGTTCGACCAGATCCTGTCCGATCCCAAGGTGCCGCCGCAGATGGCGCGCCTGCTGGCCCGCCTGCAGCTGCCGGTGCTGCGCGTGGCCCTGGGCGACGAGACCTTCTTCTCGTCGCGCCGCCATCCGGTGCGCGCCTTCGTCAACCGCATGGCCTCGCTGGCTTGCGCCTTCGACGATTTCAGCGACGACCCCGGCCGTTCCTTCCTGGCCCATGTGCGTGATCTGGTGCAGGACGTCGCCCAGGGCGACTTCGACCGCATGGACGTCTACACGGCCAAGCTGGACGACCTCGAAGCCTTCATCACCGAGCAGACCCGCAACACGCTGAAGGCCGCGGGCGACGCCGCCGCCGTCGTCGAGCGCCGTGAGACCGACCTGCGCCTGCAGCAGCGTTACGCCCTGCAGCTGCAGCAGCAGCTGGCCAAGGTGCCGATGCAGGACTTCCTGCGCACCTTCCTGGCCCAGGTCTGGAGCCAGGCCATCGTGCTGGCCTCGCGCGAGGGAGCGCCGGAGCGGGCCCTGCGCCTGCGCACCCTGGGCCGCACCCTGGTCATGAGCGTGCAGCCAAAGGGCGGCACGGCCGCCCGCGCCGACTTCCTGCGCGAACTGCCCAATCTGATGCGCACCCTCAACGAGGGCATGGATCTGATCCGCTGGCCGGACGGCCCGCGCAAGGACTTCTTCGGCGTGCTGCTGCCCGCCCATGCCGAATCGCTGAAGGGCCAGGCCCCGAGCGCCCTGGACACCAATCTGCTGATCAAGCAGCTGGACCAGATCTTCGGCGTCGCGCCGCCGGCCGAGGCCGATCTCGCCAAGCCCATGGCCGGCGAGAGCGCGCCCGGCGAGCTGGACGCCAGCCAGCGCCTGACGCCGGCCGAGGCCAAGAGCCTGGGCTTGGTCGAGGACGCCAATGTCGACTGGAACGGCGAGCTGGACCTGGACCTGTCGGGTAACGACGCCGTCGCCGCGGCCGAGCCGCTGCAGGCCGTGGACATCTCCATCGATGGCCTTCCCGCCGCCGAGGCCGCGTCCGAACCCAGCGGCGGCGCCGGGCTGATGGACAACATGCAGATCGGCTTCGCCTACCAGATGCACACCGGCAGCGAGTGGCAGAAGGTGCGCCTGGCCCATGTCAGCGCCGGCCGCAGCTTCTTCATCTTCACGCACGGCAGCCGCCACCAGGAGACGGTGACGATGACGGCCCGCATGCTGCGCAAGCTCTGCGAGTCCGACCGCATGCGCGCCTTCGAGAACGCCTACCTGCTCGAGCGCGCCACCGCGCGCGCCCGCGCCCAGCTCGCTGCGCTCACGCCGGCGCGCTGAGCCGTCGAGCCATTGCCAATGCCGCACCTAGGCTCGCCGGGTCGGCCAAGCCGCGCCCCGCGATGTCAAAGGCCGTGCCATGGTCGGGACTGGTACGCACAAAGGGCAGGCCCAGGGTCACGTTGACGCCCTGCTCCACGCCGAGGTATTTGACCGGGATCAGGCCATGGTCGTGCACCATGGCGACGACGACATCGAACTCGCCGCGGCGAGCGCGCATGAAGATGGTGTCGGGCGCATAGGGGCCGCTGGCGTCCATGCCCGCCGCCCGCGCATCGGCGATGGCGGGCGCGATGTGCAGGATCTCCTCGTCGCCGAACAGCCCCCCCTCGCCCGCATGCGGGTTCAAACCCGCCACCGCGATGCGCGGCGACGCCAGGCCCATGCGCCTCAGGGCCGTGTGGGTGATGCGCAACGTCTCGCCCACCGCCTCGCGGGTCACACGCGCGATGGCCTCGCGCAGCGAACAGTGGATGGTGACCAGCACCGTGCGCAGCTCCTCGTTGGCCAGCATCATGCGCACCGGCACGCCACCCGCCAGGGCCTGCAGCATCTCGGTATGGCCGGGATAGGGCGAGCCGGCCGCATGCAGGGCCTCCTTGTGGATGGGCGCCGTGACGAGGGCGCGCGCCCGGCCGGCCTGGATCAGGCCGACCGCCGCCTCGATGCACTGGGCCGCGGCCGCGCCCGCGCGGGCATCGACCTGGCCCAGCGGCACGTCGGCCAGCCCAGCCGGCAAGCCTGGCGGCTGCCAGACCGGCAGGCAGCGCGGCGGCACGCGACCTAACTCCTCAGGCCCGCGCAGTTCGGCCACCGCCAGGCCGGCACCAACCGCCGCGACGGCACGGCGCATCACGGCCACGTCGCCCACGACCAGGGCGCCGCGCGGCGCCTGCTCAAGCCACAGCTTGGCGATGATCTCGGGACCGATGCCGCAGGCATCGCCCATGCTGACGACCAGGGGCTGGCCTAGGGAGTTTTCCGGGGTCATGCGTCATTCTTTCATCACGTCGGGGGGCGCGCTGGCAGACTGCCCGCAGCCCATACACGATGTGGAGATTCCCTTGCGCCCCACTCTCGTTGCAGCCCTGATCGCGGGCCTGCATCTGACCGCCCCGGCGGCCGCCCAGACGGCAACGCCCAAGCCTCCCGCCACCGCGCCCGATGCCGCCACCAAGGCCCACCAGGCCCTGCAAGCCCTGTTCGACGAAGCCTGGGAATCCGAAACCCGCGCCGCGCCGGAATGGGCCACGCTGCGCGGTGACCTGCGCTTCAACGACAAGCTCAGCGACCGTTCCGAGGCCGGCATCGCCGCGCGCGACGCCTTTGCGCGCGACATGCTGGCCCGTGCCCGCGCCGTGGACGCCAGCCCGCTGAACGATACCGACCGCGTCTCCCTGGCCCTCTTCATCCACCGCTACCAGCAGGACGTCGCCCTGCAGGGCTTTGCCGGCTGGCGCACCCTGACCCTGGGCACCCTCTCCGGCGCGCAGTCGGCCCTGGCCGGTTTTGCGCGCAATGTGCCGGTCAACAACGAGGCCCAGGTCAGGCAATGGCTGGCGCGCCTGGCCGCCTACCCCGCGCGCGTCGACCAGGAGATCGCCATCCTGCGCCACGGCCTGGCCCTGGGCTGGGTCACGTCCAGGCCCGTGCTGGCCCGCGCCATCGCCCAGATCGAGGGGCAGTTGCCCGAGGACGTCACCCGCAGCCCGGTCTACGAGCCCTTCACGCGCATGACGGTGGACGCCAGTGTCAAGGCCAACTACCAGGCCCAGGGCCAGGCGGCCATGCGCGACATCTTCTACCCGGCCCAGCGCAAGCTGCTGGCCGTCCTGAAGGACGAGCTCGGTCCCAAGGCGCCGGAAAGCGGCTCGCTGTCGACCTATCCCGGCGGCGACAGGGTCTACGAAGCACTGATCCTGCGCCATGTCACCTTGCCGCTGGCCGCCGGCGACATCCACGCCACGGGCCTGCGCGAGACCGCGCGCATCCGCGCCGAGATGGAGAAGGTCAAGGCCGAAGCCGGCTTCGACGGCGACCTCGCCGCCTTCAAGAAGTTCCTCTACAGCGACCCCAAATTCCTCAATCACAGCGCCGAGGAATTGCTGGACGGCTACCGCAGCATCGCCAAGCGCATCGACCCCGAACTGCCCAAACTCTTCGCCCAGCTGCCGCGCTCGCCCTACGGCATCCGCGGGATGCCGCCCTATACCGGCGAGGGCGCGGCCGACAACTATAACGGCCCGTCTCTGGACGGCACGACGCCCGGCTGGTTCAACGCCAACGCCATCGCCTTCAAGCGCCGGCCCAAATGGGCCATGGAGACCCTGGTGGCCCACGAGACCGTG
The DNA here is from genome assembly GCF_031458095.1 of Roseateles saccharophilus. Taxonomy (GTDB): domain Bacteria; phylum Pseudomonadota; class Gammaproteobacteria; order Burkholderiales; family Burkholderiaceae_C; genus Pelomonas; species Pelomonas saccharophila_A. Next base: position 368,956 of record NZ_JAVDXU010000005.1, on the reverse strand, counting down.
CCCGGCCACCACTTGCAGATCTCGCGCCAGGTGGAACTGGGTGAACTGCCCAACTTCCGCCGCCAGTCGCAGTACTCGGTCTTCAGCGAAGGCTGGGCCCTGTATGCCGAGACCCTGGGGCCGCAGATCGGCCTGTTCCGCGACCCCTACGCGCGCTTCGGCCATCTGCAGGCTCAGATGTTCCGCGCCGCCCGCCTGGTCGTCGACACCGGCCTGCATGCCCTGGGCTGGAGCCGCGACAAGGCCACCGCCTACATGATCGAGCAGACCGGCCACGACGCCACCTTCATGACGGCCGAGGTCGACCGCTACCTGGCCCAGCCCGGCCAGGCCCTGAGCTACATGATGGGCGAGCTGAAGATCAAGGAATTGCGCGCCCGCGCCGAAGCCGCCCTGGGCGCCAGGTTCGACCAGCGGCGCTTTCACATGGCCCTCATCGACCAGGGCGCCATGCCGCTACCGCTGCTGGAGCAGCGCATCAACGCCTGGATCCACAGCGAGAAAGCACGACCATGAGCTACGCAATTGGCACACCCGGCCAACCCTGGGGCCCGACCGAGGTCGCCGCCTGGCGGGCGCGCCTCGTCAAGCAACGCAGCTTTGCGCAGGACGTGCTGGCCGCGATCGATGCACTGCGGCAGCACTTCGACGTCAGCGAATACGGCGCGCTCAGCTACGACGGCGAGCGCTTCCCGCTGCTGGCCATCCGCAGCCGCGGCTGGCGCGAGGACCTGCCGGTGCTGGTCGTGACCGGCGGCGTGCATGGCTACGAGACCAGCGGCGTGCACGGCGCCCTGCAGTTCGTCCGCGAACACGCACACGAGCTTGCCGGCCGTGCCAATCTGCTGGTCGTGCCCTGCGTCAGCCCCTGGGCCTACGAGCGCGTGCAGCGCTGGAACTTCGACGCCATCGACCCCAATCGCAATTTCCGCGCGGGCAGCCCGGCGGCCGAATCGGCCGCCCTGGTGGCCCTGCTCGAACCGCTGCGCGGCCGTGTGCTGATGCATATCGACCTGCACGAGACCACCGACACCGACGAATCGGAGTTCCGCCCCGCCCTGGCCGCGCGCGACGGCGAGGTGTTCGAGCCCGGCGTGATCCCGGACGGCTTCTACCTCGTCGACGACGCCGAAGCGCCCCAGCCGGAATTCCAGCGCGCCGTCATCGATGCGGTGGCGCGGGTGACCCATATCGCCGAGCCCGACGCATACGGCCAGATCATCGGCTGCCCGCTGCAGTCGCCTGGCGTCATCAGCTTCGCCGTGCGCAGCCGCGCCCTGTGCGCCGCCATCACGGGCGCCCGCTTCAGCACGACGACCGAGGTCTATCCCGACAGCCCGCGCGCCACGCCCGAGCAATGCAACCAGGCCCAGGTGGTCGCGGTACGGGCCGCCATCGACTACGCCTTGGCAGCCGCCTAGGCTGGGTTGTCCACGTCGATGAACTGCCAGCTCAGGCCCAGGTCCTGGGCCACCTGGGCGCCCACACCCTGCACCCCATAGCGCTCGGTGGCATGGTGGCCGGCCGCGATGAAGGCGACGCCGGTCTCGCGGGCGTAATGGGCCTGGGGCTCGGAGATCTCGCCGGTGATGAAGACATCGGCGCCGGCCGCGATGGCCGACTCGAAATAGCCCTGGGCGCCGCCGGTGCACCAGGCGACGCGGCGCAGCGGGCGGCCGTCGCCGGGCACGGCCGTCACGTTGCGGCCCAGCACCTCGCGCAGCCTGGCCGTCAGTGCCTCGAGATCGGTCGCCTCGAGGGCCGCGCTGAAGCCCAGGTCCTGTTCGCCAAAGCGCCGGTCCGCCGTCCAGCCGAATTGCGCGCCGAGCTGGGCGTTGTTGCCGAGCGTCGGATGCGCATCCAGCGGCAGGTGGTAGGCGAAGAGATTGATGTCATGGGCCAGCAGCCTGGAGAGACGCTGCTTCATCCAGCCCGTCACACGGCCGTCCTGGCCGCGCCAGAACAGGCCGTGGTGGACCAGGATGGCATCGGCCTTGGCCGCGATGGCCGCGTCGATGAGGGCCAGGCTGGCAGTGACCCCGCAGACGAGATGGCGGACCTCTGCCCTGCCCTCGACCTGCAGGCCGTTCGGCCCATAATCCTTGAAACGCGCGGGCTCGAGCAACTCGTTGAGTCGATGTTCCAGCGCGGCGCGATCGGTCATGGCTTGGGAAGGATGTTGGGGTGTTGAAGCGGCTCTGGCTGATTTTCGCGCAGGCGGTCACCATCGCCCTGGCCGCCCTTTTCGTCGTCACGACGCTGAAGCCGCAATGGCTGCAGGCCGCCCGCTTGCGCGACGCGCCCATCGCCGCCACCGCCCGCCAGATCGCCCTGCCCCCGGCTCCCGCGGCCTCCGTCGTGCGCGCCGGCTTCTCGCAGGCGGCGCGCATCGCAGCACCGTCGGTCGTCAGCATCACGGCCAGCAAGGCACCCTCGCGCGCCAGCCGGGCCCACGAGCAGCTGTTCGGCTTTCCCTTCGCGCCGCGCCAGCCGCGCGGCACCCCTCAGCTCGGTCTGGGCTCGGGCGTCATCATCTCGGCCGACGGCGTGCTGCTGACCAACAACCATGTCGTCGAAGGCGCCTCGGACATCGAGGTGCAGCTCAACGACGGCCGCCAGGCCCAGGCCAGGCTGATTGGCACCGATCCCGAGACCGATCTCGCGGTGCTGAAGATCGAGCTGACCGACCTGCCCGCCATCCCGCTGGGCGATGCCGCCAATCTGCAGGTCGGCGACGCGGTGCTGGCCATAGGCAACCCCTTCAACGTCGGCCAGACGGTCACCTCGGGCATCGTCTCGGCCCTGGGCCGCAACCAGCTCGGCATCAACACCTTCGAGAACTTCATCCAGACCGACGCGGCCATCAACCCCGGCAATTCGGGCGGCGCCCTGGTGGACGGCGATGGCCGGCTGGTGGGCATCAACACGGCCATCTTTTCGCGCAGCGGCGGCAATCTGGGCATCGGCTTCGCCATCCCCGTGGACGCGGCGCGGCAGGTGGCGTCCGCGCTGCTGCAGGACGGCGTCGTCGCGCGCGGCTGGATAGGCGTGCAGACGCGCGAGCTGACACCCGAGCTGGCGGAGGCGCTGAAGCTCGGCGATGCCAAGGGCGTGCTGATCGGCGGCGTCGTCAACGACGCGCCGGCCGCCAAGGCGGGCATCAAGCCGGGCGACGTGCTGATCCGCGTCGGCGCACACCCGGTGGCGACGCCGGCGGAGCTGCTGGCCAGCGTGGCGGCCTTGAAGCCGAAAAGCCAGGTTGAGGTCGCCGTGCAACGTGCCGGCAAGGCGATGAGCTTCCAGCTCGCCGTGGCGCAGCGGCCCAGGCCGCCGCGCGATCAGGACGACTGATTGGTTTGATCGACCTCTTCAGGCGCCTTGGTGTGGCGCACGAAGTAGGTGGAAGCAAACAGTCCCACCTCGTACAGCAGGCACATCGGGATGGCCAGGGCGAGTTGCGAGACGATGTCGGGCGGCGTGATGACGGCCGCGATGATGAAGGCGACGACGATGAAATAGCCGCGCCACTCGCGCAACTTTTCCACCGATACGATGCCCATGCGCACCAGCACGACAACGACGATGGGCACCTCGAAGGCCGCGCCGAAGGCGATGAACATATTCATTACGAAGCCCAGATAGGCCTCGATGTCGGGCGCCGCCGTGATGCTCTTGGGCGCGAAGCTCTGGATGAAGGCAAAGACCTTCTTGAAGACGAAGAAGTAGCAAAAGGCCACGCCACCAAAGAACAGCAGCGTGCTGCTCACCACCAACGGCATCACCAGGCGCTTCTCATGCGAGTACAGGCCGGGTGCGATAAAGGCCCAGGCCTGGTAGAGCACGATGGGCAGGGCCAGCATGAAACCCGCCAGCATGGTGATCTTGATGGGCACGAAGAAGGGCGCGATGACATTGGTCGCGATCATCTTGGTGCCCTCGGGCAGATTGGCCACCAAAGGCGCCGCCAGCCAGTCATAGAGCTGGCTCGGGCCCGGATAGAAGCACAACACGCCGAAGCAGACAGCGATGGCGATGATGGCGCGCAGCAGGCGGTCGCGCAGCTCCATCAGGTGGGCGACGAAGGGCTGCTCGGTGCCGGCCAGTTCGTCGTGGTCAGGCTTTTGGAAGGAGCTCATCAACGGATACCGGGCGGCCGGAAACGCGCCACGCGGGCCGCGCCGGACTGGGTGTGGCGGCGCACGCCCGCCTTCTGCTTGAACCACATCGGCGTCGCCCCGCGCTTGAGGCGCCAGTTCTTCTTCGGATGGCGGTATTCAGGCGGCGGAGGGGCGATGGTCGTGCCGGCCTCGTAGGCCGAGTCACTGGTCACGTCGCTCCAGGTCTGGTTCAGCGCCTGGGTGGCGGAGTCGACCTCCTGGCGCACGCTCTGCTCGACATCGCGCGCCGCCGTCTCGAACTGGGACTTCATCTTCTGAAGCTCCTCCAGCTCGATGGAACGGTTGACCTCGGCCTTGACGTCCGCGACATAGCGCTGCGCCTTGCCCAGCAAGGTGCCGACCGTGCGCGCCACGCGCGGCAGCTTCTCGGGGCCGATGACGATGAGCGCCACCGCGCCGATCAGCGCGATCTTGTCAAAACCGAAGTCGAGCACTTAGGACTTGGTCTTGGCGTCGACGTCGACCGTGTTCGGATCGTTGACCTTGTTGGCCGTGACCTGCTGCGGGGGCTTGCCCGGCTCCTCCGTGGACGAGCCGTCCTTCATGCCGTCCTTGAAACCCTTGACGGCGGCGCCGAGGTCGGAGCCGACATTGCGCAGCTTCTTGGTGCCGAAGATGGCGATGACGACGACCAGAACGATCAGCCAGTGCCAGATGCTGAATGAACCCATGATGTTGACTCCTTGTGGACTGGCTCAAATTCTAGGTGAGGGATGACCCTAGCTTTAGGGGTCATCTTGCGGCGGGAGCATCTTCCGGTGCGATCGTGCTCAAGCCTTAGGTTTGGTCACAATTCAGCCCTTCAACCAGGGGCGAGGGCCGCCCATCACATGCAGATGCAGGTGATACACCTCCTGACCGCCATCGGGACCGGTGTTGATGACATGCCGGAAGCCGTTGGTGACGCCCAGTTCCTTCATCAGTTTCGGGCCCAAGGCCGTCATCTTGCCCAGCAGGGCCGCCTCGGCCTCGGTCACGTCGGCCATGGAGGCGATATGGCGCTTGGGGATGATGAGGACATGGACGGGCGCCCAGGGGTGGATGTCGTGGAAGGCCAGGACGTCTTCGTCCTCATAGGCCTTCTTGCTCGGGATCTGGCCGGCGACGATCTTGCAGAACAGGCAGTTGGGGTCGTGGGTCACGGGGATCTCCTTCAAACCGGCATGCGCTTGCCGTCATTCCAGTTCAGGAAGCCCTTGATGAGACGGTACATGACCCAGATCCCATCAATGGCCAGGATCAGGAAACCCACGCCGATCCATACGGTCACGAAACCCAGGATGCCCCAGACCAGACTCCACCAGAAGGTACGGATCTGCCAGGTGAAGTGGCTCGCGTAGATCGTGCCCGCCGTGTCCTCGCGCTTGATGTAGTTGATGATGATGGCCGCAATGCCTGAGAGGCCCGTGAAGGGGCTCACTGCATAGAGGATGTAGATCACCATCGTCAGCTGCTTGAGATTGGCCAGCTTCTCGTTGGGAACGCCCGGCTCCAACGCGGCGGGGCTCAAGTTGTCGCTCATGGGGAGGCTTTCGGGTTGCGGGAGGCGAATTCTTCCAGGCCCGACAGGCCTTCGCGGCGGGCCAGTTCGGCCAGCACGTCCTCGGGCTTGAGCCCGAAATGGGCCAGGGCCACCATGCTGTGGAACCACAGGTCGGCGACCTCGTAGACGACCTTCTGGGCGTCACCATCCTTGGCCGCCATGACGGTCTCGGTGGCTTCCTCGCCGACCTTCTTCAGGATGGCGTCCAGGCCCTTGTCGAAGAGCTTGGCGACATAGCTGGTCGTGGGATCGACCCCTTTGCGAGAGGCTATGACCGCGCCGACGCGGGAGAGGATGTCGTCACTCATAGATCTTCTTCGGGTCTTTCAGCACCGGCTCGGCGGCGCTCCAGACGCCGTTCTCCAGCTTCTGGAAGAAGCAGCTGTGGCGGCCCGTGTGGCAGGCGATGCCAGGGTCATGACCCAGCTGGGTGATGGTCAGCAGCACGACGTCGTTGTCGCAGTCCATGCGGATGGCATGCACCTGCTGGAAATGGCCGCTCTCCTCACCCTTGTGCCAGAGCTTGTTGCGCGAGCGGCTGAAATAGACGGCCTGGCCGCGCTCGGCCGTCAGGGCCAGGGCCTCGCGGTTCATCCACGCGAACATCAGCACGTCGCCCGTGCCCTGCTCCTGGGCGATGACGGGCACCAGGCCCTTGTCGTCCCATTTCACTTCATCAAGCCAGCTCATGGTTTCAGTCTAGGTGAGTCGGGCCGGCATGGCCGCGCTCTTCGGCAAACCAGTTCAAGACCGGGATGGTGCCGGGCAGCACCGGCTTGACCTGCACCGGCAGGTTGGCCCAGGCCATCTGCTGGTTCTCCAGCATCTGGAACTCGCCGGTCCACTCAAACACCTTGCAGAAGTTCAGCCGCACCAGGGCGTGGGGGTAGTCGAAGATCTCGGTCTTCCACGGGTGGGCGGCACCAATTTCGATGCCGATCTCCTCGCGCAGCTCGCGGGCCAGCGCCTGCTCGACGGTTTCACCGGCCTCGACCTTGCCGCCCGGGAATTCCCAGTAGCCGGCGTAGACCTTGCCTTCGGGCCGTGAAGTCAGCAGGAACTGGCCGTCAGGCGCGACCAGCACGCCGACGGCGACTTCGGTGATGAGACGCTCGCTCATTGCGCCCGCCCCGCCATGTCGCGCGCGAATTGGAAGGCGACGCGGCCCGAACGCGAGCCGCGCTCCAGGGCCCAGATCAGGGCCGGCTGGCGCGCGCCTTCGATGGCCGCCTCGTCCAGGCCGAAATGGCGCAGCCACTGGGCGACGATGGCCAGGTATTCGTTCTGGCTGAAGGGATAGAAGCTGATCCACAGGCCGAAGCGCTCGGACAGGGAGATCTTTTCCTCCACCGCCTCGCCGGGGTGGATCTCGCCATGCTCGCCGTGGGTGCCGGACAGGTTGTCCACCATCTTTTCGGGCAGCAGGTGGCGGCGGTTGCTGGTGGCGTAGATCAGCACGTTGTCGCTGGCCGCGGCGACCGAGCCGTCGAGGACGCTCTTCAGCGCCTTGTAGCTGGCCTCGCCTTCGTCGAAGCTCAAGTCGTCACAGAAAACCACGAAGCGCTCCGGGCGGGCCGCGACCTGTTCGACGACGTCCGGCAGGTCGACCAGATCGGCCTTGTCGATCTCGATGAGGCGCAGGCCCTGGCTGGAGAACTCGTTCAGCACGGCCTTGATCAGCGAGCTTTTGCCCGTGCCCTTGGCGCCCGTCAGCAGCACATTGTTGGCCGGCTTGCCGGCAACGAACTGGGCGGTATTGCGCAGCAGCCTCTCCTTCTGCGGCTCGACTTCCTTCAGGTCTGACAAGGCGATGCGGCTGACCGAGCGCACCGGCTCCAGGCAAAGCGCGCCGTGCCGGCGGCGGGCGCGGAAGGCGGTCGAGGCGGCCCAGTCGGGCGGCGTGGCGGCGTGGGGCAGGACGGCCTCGAGCCGGGTCAACAGACCTTCGGCGCGGGCGAGAAAGGATTCCAGGGCGGCGGACATCCCGCCAGTGTAGTTAGCCGATGCTCTTCAGCGAGGCTTCCATCTGCTCCGTCGGCAGCCGCTTGAAGCCCGAGCGGGCATAACGCTGCAGCCGGCCGATGATGAAGCTGACCCAGACCGAGGCCTGGGCATTGGCCTGGACCGTGGGCGTCATCGAGCCTTGCGCCTCGGCCGCGGCGCGCAGCACCTGGCGCAGCGAGGACTCGATGCGGTCGAAGAACTGGTTCATGCGCGCCACCAGGCGCTCGTTCTCGAAGACCAGGGCGTCGCCCACCATCACCCGCGTCATGCCAGGGTTCTTCTCGCCGAACTGCAGCACGACGCTGGCAATGCGGGCGGCCTTGCCCGGCGGCGGCAGCGGATTCGGGTTGTCGGCGATCTGGTTGACCAGGCCGAAGACGCTGGTCTCGATGAAATCGATCAGCGCCTCGAACATCTGCGCCTTGCTGGCGAAGTGGCGGTACAGGGCCGCCTCGCTGACGTCGAGCTTGGCGGCCAGGGCCGCCGTCGTGATGCGGTCGGCACCCGGCTGCTCCAGCATGCCGGCCAGCACCTGCAGGATCTGCGTGCGGCGTTCGCCGGGCTTGGGGCGCTTCCTGGGGGGGGGACTGGGGTTTTCGGCGGCGGGCTGGTCGGCATCCATGGCGGCGGATGCTAATCCCGCAGCCAGCCCAGCCGGCGCGCTTCGTAGATCGCTTCCACCTTGGAGCGGACATGCAGCTTGCGGTAGACCCGTTTGACATAGGTCATCACCGTGTGGGGCGAGACCTGCATGAACTGAGCAATCTCGTCGAAGGTGAAGCCCTTGGCTGCCAGGTGCAACACGCGCGATTCCTGCTCTGACAGCGCGACGACTTCCTCATCAGCCATCGTTGCAGCCATGGCTTCCGGCGATGGGCCGGACGAACCTTGAGTGCCAGGCGCCAGGCGCACCAGCAGGCGGCGGGCGATGACGGGGCTGATGGGGCTGCCGCCGGCGCGCAAGCTGCGCAGCTGGCCCGGCAGATCCAGGGCCAGGCTGTCCTTGAGCAGATAGCCGGTGGCGCCGGCCTCGATGCTGGCCACCACATGCTGCTCGTCGCCGAAGACGGAGATGACCATGACCTCGCACTGCGGGCGGGTCTGGGCGGCGTGGCGGATCAGCTCGATGCCGCTGCCGCCGGGCAGGTCCAGGTCGACGAGGAGGACGTCGGGCTGCAGCTGGTCGAACATGCGCCTGCCTTGCGGCAGGTCGGGCGCGATGCCCAGCAGCTCGATGTCGGGCACGCTGCCCAGGGCATGCGTGAAAGCCTCGCGGAAGCGGGCTTGATCTTCGACGATCAGGACCGAAAAGGGCGTCATGGACTCGGTGGAATTTTTCAAAGCGCGGAAACCCCATTGTCCGACGAAGATTCCCCCTCAGCCATGCGCGTCTTCCTTCATACCTGGGGGGAACGTAACAGCGCCGCCAGGGAGCGCACCCGCCGGTCCACATAGGCGGGGCGGTGCTGCAGGCGGCGGCCATCGGCGGCCTTGCGCAGCCAGCGCTGCATCCAGACCGTGCTCATCCCCAGGCTGCGGGCCGATTTCTGGTGGATCAGGGTGTCCTCGACGAGGATGCACTGCTCGGGCCTCAGCTTCAGCCGCGCCAGCACGACGCGGAACATGCGGGCGTCGGGCTTGGGGCGGGAATGGCCGAAGAGGATCATGTCCTCGATGCAGATCAGGCGCTCGAAGACGTCGGTCAGGCCGATGGCCGACAGCACGCGTTCGGCATAACTGCGCGGCGCGTTGGTCATCAGCAGCTTGCGCCCCGGCAGGCGACGGATCGCCGACAGGTCGTGGCCATGGCCGTGCAGATGCGATTCCAGCCCCGGCAGCTTGTGCGTCTCGGCCAGGAAATGGGCCGGTTTGACGCGATGGTGGCGCTGCAGCCCGCTCAGCGTGGCGCCATAGCGCTGCCAATACAGGGTGCGCAGCACGGCGGCCTCCTCCTCGGTCAGGCCGAGGTAGGTGACCATATAGGCCGACATCGACGCGTTCAGCTCCGCGAAAGCCCGATGTGAGGCGTTGTGCAGCGTGTCGTCGAGGTCGAACAGCCAGACCTTGGAATGTCTCATCGAGACGAGATCATCGTTCCGTAGGCTTGGTCTGTCAGCACCTCCAGCAACATCGCGTGCGGCACCCGGCCGTCGATGATGTGCACGGCGTTGACGCCACTCTTGGCCGCGTCGATGGCGCCGGCGATCTTGGGGATCATGCCGCCGCTGATGGTGCCGTCCTCCACCAGTTCGTCGATGCGCCGAGGCGTCAGCTCGGTCAGCAGCTCGCCGGCCTTGTCCAGCACGCCGCGGATATTGGTCAGCATCAGCAGCTTCTCGGCCTGCAGCACGGTGGCCAGCTTGGCGGCGACGACGTCGGCATTGATGTTGTAGCTCTCGTTGCTCTCGCCGAAGCCGATGGGGCTGACGACGGGGATGAACTGGTCGTCCTGCAGGGCCTTCACGACGCTGGGGTCGATGGAGACGATGTCGCCGACCTGGCCGATGTCGTGTTCCTTGCTGGGATCGTCCTTGTCCAGGATCTTCAGCTGCTTGGCGCGGATCATGCCGCCGTCGCGCCCGGTCAGGCCCACGGCCTTGCCGCCCGCGGCGTTGATCAGGCCGACGATGTCCTGCTGCACCTCACCGGCCAGCACCCACTCGACGACACCCATGGTCTCGGCGTCGGTGACGCGCATGCCCTGGATGAAGTGGCCCTTCTTGCCCAGCTTGTTCAGCGCGTCCTCGATCTGCGGGCCGCCGCCGTGCACGACCACCGGGTTCAGGCCGACCAGCTTGAGCAGCACCACGTCCTCGGCAAAGTCCTGCTGCAGCCCCGGGTCGGTCATGGCATTGCCGCCGTATTTGATGACGATGGTCTTGCCGTGGAACTTGCGGATATAGGGCAGGGCCTGGGACAGGATCTCTGCCTTCTCGCGCGGGGCGATGTGGGAGACGTCGGTGGTGTGGGGGGTGGTCATGCAGCGGACTCCGGAAAGCAGCGGGCGGATTCTAGGGAAGCCGCCATCGCCCTCCCCCGTCAGCGCCTCATTTGTCGCCGAAGAACACCTGCCGCACAAAGGCCTTCACATCCGCCCGCGACTGCCGGAAGGCGGACTCATTGCGCCCGACATGCACACCTCGGGTGACGCAGCTGTCGAAGAACTCGCCAAGCCGGGCTGGGTCGACGGTTGCGCCAGTGCGCTCGGCCGTGATCTTCCAAGGCTCGATGTCCCAGCGCAGCACGCCGCAGGGCGCCGCCGACGTGGCCCCCTCCAGAAAAAAGGGCTGATACATGGCGTCCCAGGAGTGCTGCGCTGCGGCGTATTTGATGCTGCGCACCGGCATGCCCGCCTCGGCATAGCGCTCGGCCAGTTGCTCGCAGGGCCGCGCCGTGGAGTAGTCGTCTTCGGCACCTACTAGGTTGAGCAGCGGCGCCTTCCTCACCTGCGGTGACCAATAGACCTGGTTGCAACCCGCGTAGACGGGAATGTGCAGGGCGAAGCCGAGATCACTCTTGACGACGGCGCGGCGCAGCGGCTCGATGGCAGTCTGGAAGGCCACGCTGCCGCCGCGCGAGAAGCCCATGATGCCGATCCGGGAAGCATCGATGCGCGGATGGCCGGCCAGCAGCATCAGCGCCTGGAAGGCGTCCATCAGGTCGGCGGAGTACGGAACCAACGTCTGGTTCTCCGCCGTGCGCTTGACGCCGCGCGACTCGAAGACATGGACGACAAAGCTGGCCACACCGATGTCGTTCAGCGCATCGACCCATTGCGACATGCTGGCCTCCACGCCGGCGCTGCCATGCATCAGCACGACCGCCGGCAGCTTGTCGCCGGCCGTCCTGGGCAGGCTCAGCTCGCCCCAGACGCGTTGCGGCGCCCAGTTCTGGCGACGCTCGCGGGCGAGATCGAACATGGTCTTGGGCGTGAAGCTGTCGAAGGCAATGCGGCCCTGCGTGTCGGGCTTCAGATCTGCGGCCGAGGCGGCCAAGGGCAAGGCCAGCGCCAGCCAGGCAAGCAGGCGGCCCATGAAAGCTTTTTTCATCATGGGGCGCATTCTGCGGGGCCGCCACAGGCCCGCCGACAATGCCGGCATGCAAGCCAGCGCCTATCTCAAGCTCTCCGTCGCGACGGCCATCGTGACCATCGCCCTGAAGACGGCGGCCTGGTGGTGGACGGGCTCGGTCAGCCTGGCGGCGGATGCGCTGGAGTCCCTGGTTAACCTGGCCGGCGCGGTGTTCGCCCTGGCCATGGTGACCCTGGCCGCCCAGCCGGCCGACGACAACCACCCCTATGGCCACCACAAGGCCGAGTACTTCTCCAGCGGCTTCGAGGGCATCCTCATCATCGCGGCGGCCCTGGGCATCCTGTGGGGTGCGGCCGACCGCTGGCGCCACCCGCAGCCGCTGGAGTCCATCGGCCTGGGCGTGACGCTGGCCGTCGTCAGTTCGGCATTGAACGGCTGGATGGCCTGGGCCATGCTGCGCAAGGCCCGCGAGGTGCGCTCGGTCGCGCTGGCCGGCGACGCCCGCCACCTGATCACCGATGTCTGGACGTCGGCCGGTGTTGTCGTCGGTCTGATCGGCGTGATGGCCACGGGCTGGCAATGGCTGGATCCGCTGCTGGCCGTCATCGTCGCGCTGAACATCCTGCGCGAGGGCGTGCACCTGATGCGCGAGTCCACCGGCGGCCTGATGGACGAGGCCCTGGACGCCGAGTCCCTGGCCAAGGTCCAGGCCGTGCTGGACGACTTCCGGCATCCGCACGCCATCCGCTTCGACCATCTCGTCAGCCGCGTGGCCGGCCAGCGCCGCTTCGTCGACCTGCATATGCACATGCCGGCCAGCTGGACCCTGGGCCGCGCGGCTGCCCTGCGCGTCGACCTCGAGCAGGCGCTGATGAGCGCCGTGCCGGGGCTGCGCGCCAGCATCCAGTTGCTGCCCATGGACGTCGAGGCCCACACCATGGATGAGGAGGACCTGGTTTGATCGCGATCTTGCAAAGGGTGCGCGAGGCGCGCGTGGAAGTGGGCGGCGCCGTCGTTGGCCAGATCGCCCAGGGTTTCCTGATGCTGGTCTGCGCCGAACCGACAGACAGCGAGGCCATCGCCGAGAAGCTCATCACCAAGGTGCTGAAGCTGCGCGTTTTCAGCGACGAGGCCGGCAAGATGAACCGCAGCCTGCAGGACGTTGGCGGCGGCCTGCTCATCGTCAGCCAGTTCACGCTGGCGGCCGACACCAACGGCGGCAACCGGCCGAGCTTCTCGGGTGCGGCGCCGGCCGAGCTGGGCCGCAGGCTCTACGAGCACACGCTGGCCTTTGCGCGCCAGCAGCACGCGACGGTCGCCAGCGGCGAGTTCGGCGCCGACATGCAGGTCCACCTGATCAATGACGGCCCCGTCACCATCCCCATGCGAATGAATTGATGAAGAAGATCGTCCTGATCGATTCGACCGCCGGCCTCGAGCCCGTGCATGACCAGCCGCGCGAAGACCGCCGCGTCAACGGCGCGCCGCGGCGCCGGACCTGGACATTCCACGAACACGGCCCCATGAGCGCGGGCATCTGGGCCTGCGAGGTCGGCCGCTGGCGCAGCGTCTTCCCGGCCGGGCGGCAGGAGTATTTCCATGTGCTCGAGGGGCGCGTCCGCCTGCATGGGCCGCACGGCGAGGTCGATATCGGCCCCGGCCAGGGCGGCGTCATTCCGCCGGGTTTCGAGGGGGAGTTCGAAGTGCTGGAGCCGGTGCGCAAGCACTTTGTCCTGGTAGACGTCGCCAGCTGATCCACGACCTTACATTCGCAGCCTGCCTAACCCAGCTGACGAATGGAGGACTCTTGAGCAAGACCACGGCTTTCCTGAGCGGCTGCGCGGCCAGCGCCACGGCCATCATCGCCATCTCGCTGCTGACGGGCGCCAAGGCGCCGCCGACCAAGTTCGACGAGATCGACGTCGGCCGCATCAACGTGCGTGAACCGGATGGCACGCTGCGCCTGGTCATCTCCAACCGCTCGCAGTTTCCCGGCCTGCCCTGGAAGGGCAGCGAGCAGGCCCGCCCCGACCGCACGGCCTATGCCGGCATGCTTTTCGTCAACGACGAGGGCACCGAGAACGGCGGCCTGATCCAGAACGGCAAGATCGGTGCCGATGGCAAGCCCAATGCCGGCCTCAGCCTGACCTTCGACCGATTCCGGCAGGACCAGGTCATCCAGCTGCTGCACGACGAGGAAGGCGGCCGCGCCACCAGCACGCTGTCCATCAACGACGAGCCCGACAGCACGCAGCAGCCCGACGTGCTGCAGCGCGGCGAGCGCATCACCGAGATCCGCAAGCTGCCGCCTGACGAGCGCAAGGCCGCGATGCAGCAGATGCGCGACCAGGGCCTGCTCGCGACCAACCGCGTGCGCCTGGGTACCACCCCGGGCAAGGCCTCCGCGTTGACGCTCAGCGATGCCCAGGGCCGGCCGCGCCTGAGGCTGATGGTCACGCCGGAAGGCAAGCCCAGCATCCAGATGCTGGACGACAAGGGCCAGCCGGCCAGGACCATCGACCTGGAAGCCAAGTAGTCCGCGCGCGCGTCAGCCCAGTTCTATGGTCCAGCGGTTGACGCTGTCGGGCTCAGGCCTAGCCAGCGCCAATGCTCCGATGCGATAGGCATGAGGACGGCGCGTGGCCGCGATCTCCCGTCCTGACTCGTCACGCACGCGCTCCACGCCATGCCCGCGGGGGCCGACGCGGTAGCTCAGCTCGAAGCGCAGGTCGGCCAGCGTCAATTGCACGCTGAGGCCGTCCAGCACCGCCGGCATGACGGGGTCGATGACCAGGGTGTCGTGCTCCAGCCTCAGGCCCAGCAATGAGGTGACGACGAGGCCGATGGCGATGCCCGGGCCACTGGAGTAGATGCGCCAGCCGCCGTCCAGCGCCACCTCGCCGGCCAGGGCCTGGCCATAGTGGGCCTGGGCCTCGTAGCGGTCGGCGAAGGCGGCGTCGGAGCTGGAGTAATAGCAGTTGGCCTGGCGCCGGCTGGCGCTGGGCACGCGGTCGCTGAGCGCGATCGGGTGGGCCAGCGTCAGCGCCTGCAGAAAGGCCTCGGCGTGGCCGAGATGGGCCAGCATCTGGGCATAGCGCAGATGGGCGTGCATATACATGATGCCGATCTCGCGGCCGAAGAAGCTGCTGGTCTCGGCGCGCTGGAACAGCGTCGACGGTCCGCCGCGGTAGGGCAGAGGCGCGTCGAAGAGGCGGGCACCATCGGGGCCCTTCAGATGCTGCTCGATTAGGGCGGCCTGGGCTCGCGCCTGCTCGGGCGTGAACAGCTCGTCGATGATGGCATGCATCATCGGCAGCAGGCTGTAGCGCAGGCCGGTGCGGGCGTCCTGAGGGTGGATCCACAGCTCGCGCTCGCCCTGCTCGGGGAACAGCGCATAGCCGGCGACGACATCGTCCTGCACCAAGAGGCGCTGGAACTCCGCACGCACGCCGGCCGCTTCGGCGATGAGGCGGGCTGCTTCGTCGGCACGGCCGAGGCGCGCGTGGGCCGCCGCCAGCGTGTGCAGCATCTGATGGTGCAGGGTCACCGTCCAGGCGCTGCACAGGCGCTCGCGCAGGGCCGGGTCGGCCGGCTGCAGGGAGTCGTTCCAGTCGCCATGCCAGTAGGCCGCGAGGCCCGTGCCGGGCACGACCCGCTGGCGGATCAGCGCCAGGGCCTGCTCCACATGCGCGGCCAGCGTGGCCGCCTCGCCGCCGTGGAAGGGCAGCACTTCGTCCAGGATGCTCGCGTCGCCGCTGGCGATCAGGTACTGGGCCAGGCCCAGCAGGGGCCAGAAGACGATGTCGCCATGCGAGTCGCCGGCGCGGATCTCCGCCTCGCGCGCGAAGAACATGAACCATTGCGGCCAGTCGCCATCGGGGTTCTGGGCCGCGAAGACGCGCAGCAGCAGGTCGCGCACGGGCGCCGTCTGACCCAGGGCCAGCAGCATCTCCAGCGGGCCCTGGCAGACGTCACGCGTGCCCCAGCCGCCACCCGAGTACTGCTCCAGGCCGCGCGGCGACAGATAGTGCACCAGGGCGTTGTGGGCATACCAGGGCAGGATGTCGCGCAGCTGGGCCAGGGCGGGATGGGCGAGCTGCCATTGCGGCAGGGCCAGCGGCTGCGGCGCAGGCGGCGCTACCTGCACGAGAGACGCGCTCAACGCCATGGCAACCGCCGTGGTCGGCGCGAACTCCAGGCACAGCAGCGCCTCGCCACGGCTCACGCCATCGTCGAACAGGCGGCCGTCGTCGCCGACGATGGACAGGCCCGGCGCCGTGACGGTGAAGGCACCATCGGGGAAGCGCTCGGCCAGGGCGCTGGCTTCGGGCGGCGTGACGACGACGCGGTCGCCGGTATGCACCCAGGACGGGCGCAAGGCCGCAGCGCCATCGTCGCCCCCCAGGGCCAGGCTGAGGCAGGCACGCACGCGCAGCGGGTCTCCCTCCAGCACCTGCAGAGACAGATCCATGACGTCGGGCCTGGCACCGGCCAGGGCGATCACCTCGATGAGGCCGCCCGCATGGGCATACAGCCAGCGGCAGCGCTGGGGCTGCATCTCGAAGGCCGAGGGCAGGCCGAGCAGCTGCCAGTCACCGCCCTCCTCGGCCTGCACGAACAGGCGCAGGCCGGCCGTGCGGAACAGGCCGAGCAGGCTGCGCTGGGTGGATAGCAGGCGGTTGATGCTGACATGGCCCTGGGTCAGCATGGAATGGAAGACGCCGCCCATCCAGCAGGTCGAGGTCAGCGCCGTCTCGTCGGGCACGAGGTGGGCGCCGCTGCGCAGGATGTGGCCGTGGGGGCGCTGCACCAGCAGCTCCTTGGCACGCAGCACGACGTGGGTGGCCTCGCTGGTGAAGAAGCTCAGCAGCTGGCCGTCCTGCCACTCCTCGTGGCGGCGCTCGCTGCCGAAGAGCTGGCGGCGCGCTTCGGCACCGAGGTCCAGGCTGGCGAGCTGGGGGGCTGTCGCGAACAGGCTGGGCGCGGGGGGGCGGCCCGGCTCGTCGAGGAGCTCGGAGGGCTGGGCCTCGGGCAGGGCCAGCAGAGCCGGCAGCCGGGCCAGTTCGGCCTCGCTGCTGGCTTGCGCGTGGTGGGCTTGCAGGGCAAGGAAGAAGCCTGCCGCCAGCGATTCGCCCGGCGCCAGCATGAGCGCCTCATCCTGCAGGGCGACAACGGCATGCTCCTGCTGCAGGCGCTGGCCCGGCAGGCCGGTGAACAGGGCGGGCGGCATGCTGCCCTCGCGCGCCGCATGGCCCCAGACCTGGACCGCGTCCGTCGCGAAGGAGCCGGCGCGGCGCAGCGAGCCGGCCAGCAGCCAGGGGTGGCGGCCACCCTGGGCCTGGTTCTGGCGCGCGGCCAGCAGCACACCCTGGCCGGCGTCCTGCAGGGGCTGCAGGTCGATGTAGTGGCTGACGTAGAACTCGTTGGTGCGCACGGCACCGTAATCGGCCAGGCCGACGTCCTGCACCAGCACCGCGGCGACCTCGCAGGCGGCGCCCGAGTGGTTCTGCGCTTGCAGATGCCAGAACAGCGTCGCCTCGGTCTCGGCCAGGCGCAGCTGCAGGCGCAGGGCCAAGCCGTCCCAGTCCCCGCGCATCTCGAAGGCGCCCTCTTCCGCATGCACGCTCAGCGGCGACAGCGGGCCCAGCAGCGGCACCACTCGCCAGTCCTCCCCAGCACCGCGCCGGCGCAGCCAGACATTGGCCGGCCCGGCTTCCAGCTCATTGCCGGGGAAGAGATTGACCAGCAGCGCTGGCCCGAACATCAGGCGGCGCAGCCCGCCATGGGACAGCAGCTCGGCCGTCAGGCCGCTTCGATTGCTCAGGGAATGGGAGGTCATGTCTGTTTCTGTGCCAACAGCCAGGGCAGCAGATCGGGATCGTTGTAGGCCGGCGTCCACGAGTCGTGGCCGACGCCGGGATAGATGGTCAGCGTGGCCTTGCCGCCGGCGGCGCGCAGGGCCTCGACGCAGGCAACGTGGGGCGGCAGCGGCACGACGGGGTCCTGGTCGCCGTGATAGGCGCGCACCGGCACATCGCGCATGGCCGCCACCTTGGCCGGATCGCCAAAGCCACAGACGGGCGCAATCGCTGCCAGGTCGCGCGGATAGGCGGTGGCCCATTGCCACATGCCGAAGCCGCCCATGGACAGGCCGGTGCCGACACAGCGTTGGGCGTCAACGTTCAGCTTGGCCTTCAGCGCCCCCAGCAGCCGGTGCAGGCGCTCGGGGTCCCAGCGCTGGTTTTCTTCCAGCTGCGGGCTGACGAGGATGCAGGGCCAGGCGGCGCCAGCGGCGACCAGCTTGGGCGGGCCGTGGACCTTGACCTTCTCCAGTTCGGTGCCACGCTCGCCCGAGCCATGCAGGAAGACGACCAGCGGCCAGGCCTGGCTGCGCTGGCTGTATTCACGCGGCAGCCAGATCCAAAAGCGCTGGCCTTCGAGTTCCCAGGCGCGCTGTTCGCCGGCCGCCAGGCCCGGGGGAGGCACCGGCGGCAGGGCCGCGCAGGCACTGAGCAGGGCGGGCGTCGTCAACAGCAGTTGGCGGCGGTTCATCGTCATGGCGTGGGCTCCAGCTGGATGGTGGTGGCGTTGGCGGGCAGGGGCAGCTCGCGGCCCTGCCATGTCAGGCCCTGAGTCTCGACGTTAGCGCGCGGTAACCGTTCCGTACCGGGCCAGGCCAGGCGCAGCTCGCCGGGCAGGCGATCGGGCCGGCGGTCGATGTGCAGGGTCCAGCCGCCGTCGGCGCGGCGAACCAGGCGGTAGTCCAGCCGGCCCCAGGCGGTGGACAGGCCAGTCACGCCGATATCGCCGGCCGCGCGCCAGGCTTGCGGGATACCAGCGGCCAACACCAGGCTGGCGGTGGACTCGCGTTCGTAGGCCAGCAGGTCCAGGGCCGCGCGCAGGAAGTCCGACGAGATCCAGGCATGGGGCATGTCGCCGCGGAACTGCACCTTGCGCGCACCGGGCAGCACGACCTCGGCCCACTGGTTCCAGCCCATGGGGAGCTGGTGGCCCATGAACCAGGCCAGCAAGCGGTGGGCGTCGTCCACCCGGCCCAGGCGCACCAGGGCGCTGACATTGCGCCATTCATAGGGCGTGTAGTCCAGCCAGGGCTTGCTGCCGTCGATGCGGGCGAACGCCTCGGTCACATAGCGATCGAAGGTGCCACGCACCAACTCCGGCGGCAGCTTGTCAGCCTGGGCAGGGTTGAGGGCCATGGTCGTCGACGTGGCATCGAAGTCGCCTCGGTCGGCGGCGCCGGCAATATGGTTGAGCTTGTAGTGCTGGGCGGTCGCGACGATGGCAGCGCCCAGATCGGCCTCGAACTCATCCCGCGACACGGTCCAGCGCACGGCGTCGGCGGTTTGCCCCAGGGCCTGGGCGATCTGCACCGCATCCTTGTAGCCGCGCAGGGCCCAGAAGTCGTCCCAGTAGGCATAGGCCGGCTTGTCGCTATAGCCCTCGTGGCTGATGGACGGCGGCATCAGGCCCTTGAAGCGGGGTTCGGCGCCGGGCTTGCGTTCGCTCTGGCGCAGCGCCTCCATCCACGCGACGACGCGCTGCACCTTGTGCCAGTGGCGCTCCAGCAGGGCGCGGTCCTGCGTATGCCGCCAAAGCTCTGCCACGGCGAACAGGTATTGGCCATGGCTGTCGTTCTCGACCACGGGGTCGGCACCGCGCTGGTCCACGCAGCAGGGCACCTTGCCGGATTCGAAGATGAAGCCGGCATACCAGTCGACGAATTCGCGCGCCGCCTGGATCTCGCCCATGCGCACCAGGCCGGCCACCATCATGGCGCCATCGCGCACCCAGGAGCGGGCATAGGAGCGCGTGCCGGGGCGCAGGGCCGGGCCGTCGCGGGACATCAGGATCTGGGCCAGCGCGCTGCGCATGGTGTCGGCCACCGGTTGGGCCTGGGGCGGCAGGGTCAGCTCCAGCACACCGAGGCGGTCGCGCCATTGCGCGGCGGCGACGGCCATGCGGGTGTCCAGGGTCGCGGCGTCTCCATTGCCCGTCACCCAGCCGAAACTGCGCGACTCCCCGGCGGCCAGTTCGACGTCGAAGCGCATCAAGGCGGAAGCCAGGGTGTCGACATCGGCCAGATGGGTCAGCGACGGCGCCTGCAGCAGCGTGGTCAGGCCCGGACCGGCCCCCCAGGGCGCGGCGCGGACCTCGGCGGGCGTCTCGCGGGGTGTGACGCGCAAGCCGGGCGCGGTGAGGATGCCGTCGGCCCAGTTCACGGATGGCAAGGGGCTGATGCCGCCCGGGGTCGACAAGAACTGCTGCGGCGGGTTGACCTGCCAGGGGCGCAGCGCCAGCAGCAGGGCGTAATGCTGGGGCTTGGCCGTCGGGTTGCGCAGTGTGTAGCGGGCCAGCAGCTTGGGATCCTTGGCCGGCCCGTCGGCTGCGGCTTCGACGCGCAGCTCCACGTCCGCATGCCGCCATTGCACGACCGGCAGGGCGTTCTCGACCAAGCTGTGCTCGGTGCGCACCTGGGCCCAGGTGACGAGGCGACCATCCGCCAGGCGCACGGCGGGCTCGATGCTCGGGCCGCCCCGGTTCAGCTCGATGGCGCCGTCCTCGCTGACCAGGCCCGAGCGCTCGGCACCGCCATCCACGCCGACGACGGTCCAATAGTTCTGCTCGCCGATGAAGGCCCGCGGCAGATCGCCGCGCGGCAGGGCCTGAGCCAGTTCAGCCACCGCCGCATTGCGGTCGGGCCATTGGGCCGCATCGCGCAACTCGACCTGGGGCGGCTTCCTGCCCTCGTAGCGCAGGCGGATCCAGCGCCATTCCTGCTCGCCGAGGAAGACGGCGCGGCCGGGCTGGGTGGACAGCGGCTTCCAGCGCCGGTTGTCGTCCGACACCTCGATGCGCAGGGCCGCGCCGCTGGCGAACCACAGGCCGTTGAACTCGCGCAGTTGTTGAAAGTCCAGCGTCACCTCGCCGGCGCCCTGCTTGCGACGCGGCTCCGGCCAGGCCTTGGGCGCGGGCGGGCGCGGCTCCAGGCCCAGGCTGGCGACGCACAAGGATCCGGCTCCACCGCCGTCTCGCTGGCCGGCGACGACGACGAACTCGATGAACTGGCTCTTCTTCAGCACGCGGTCTTCGATCGGCCCCCAGGCAAAGGCGATATGGCGGCGCTTGAAGCGCATCTCGGTCAGGGTGTCGGGCAGGGCCATGGCCGGGCGATGGATCCACCAGACGTTGTCGCCGCTGGTGTCTACAAATTTGATCTGCACATCGTTGCGCCCGCCCTGGCCCTTGAGTTGGGTTGTCAACGCGAAGTCGGCCGGCCAGTCCAGCGGCAGCTCGCGGCGCAGCACGGCATAGCCGGAAACGCCGGCAAAGTCGTAGTCCAGGCAGAGGCTGTCGTCGCGGGCATCGCGGCGCAGGCTGGCCTTGACCTGGTCGGAGGCGCTGGCCTTCCACGGGCCGGCATCCTTCATGTCGTCGAGGACGGCGGCACCAACGCATTGCGCGGCCAGCAGCAGGCAGGCGAACCACTTCTTCATTTCACGCTGCCCATCAACAAGCCCTGCATGTAATACCTCTGCAGCGCGATGAACAAGGCCAGCACCGGCAGCACCGTGATGACGGCGCCGGCCATCATCAGCTCGCTGTCCTGCACATGCTCGCGCGACAGGGCCGCCAGCGCGACCGGCAGGGTGTGCATCTCGCCGTCGGTCAGCACGATGAGGGGCCACATGAAGTCGTTCCAGCTGCCGAGGAAGGCAAACACCGCCAGCGTGACCAGCACCGGCTTCAAGGTCGGCAGCACGATGCGCCAGAAGATCTGCCACTCCCCTGCCCCGTCCAGCCTTGCGGCTTCGAGCAGCTCGTCCGGCACGCCACGCGCGTACTGCCGCACGAGGAAGATGCCGAAGATGCCGGCCATGCCCGGGATCAAAACGCCCATCCAGGTGTTCACCAGGCCCATGCCCTTGAGCATCAGGAACAGCGGCAGCATGGCCACCTGGCCGGGAATCACCAAAGCTGCGATCAGCAGGCCGAAGACCCGCTCGCGGTGCCGAAAGCGCAGCTTGGCGAACGCATAGCCGGCCAGGGTGTTGAAGCTGACCGAAAGGAATGTGCTGGCAACCGCCAGGCCCAGGCTGTTGACGAAGGCTCGCTTGAGGCCACCGTCGCCCAGCAGCTGCTGGTAGTGCACCAGCGTTGGGTGCTTGGGAAGGATGGGCGGTGGCAGGCTTTGGGCCGTGCCGGCTGGCATCAGCGACACGCAAACCATCCACAGCAGCGGGAATGCCGCCAGCGCGGCGAAAGCCCATAGCAGGCCGTTGAGGAGGAGAGCCCTGGGCTTCATGCGCCCTCCCCTGTCAGCCGCCGCTGCACGGCGATCAGCCCCTTGCTGACCGCGACGATGACGACGAAGAGGACGAAGGCCACAGCCGAGGCCAAGCCCAGATTCCACCACTTGAAGCCTTCTTCGTACATCAGGTAGAGCACGCTGACCGTGCTCTGCAGCGGCCCGCCCTGGGTCATCACATAGGGCTCGGCGAAAAGCTGGAAATAGCCCGCCGTCGTGAGGATGGTGACCATCAGCAGCGTCGGCGCGATGCTGGCCAGCGTGATGTAGCGGAACTGGGCCCAGGAGCGCGCGCCGTCCAACCGCGCGGCTTCGTAGAGATCGTGCGGCACGGCCTGCAGGGCGGCGATGAAGATGATCATGTTGCCGCCGAAGTTCTTCCAGGCGGCGAACAGGATGATGGTGGGCATGGACCAGTGGGGGTCGCCCAGCCAGTCGACGGGATCGAGGCCGATGGACTGCAGCGTGTAGTTCACCAGCCCGTACTTGACGTGGAAGAGATAGCGCCAGATGACGGCCACGGCCACCAGCGTGGTCACCACGGGCGCGAACAGGGCCGTGCGCAGCAGCGGCTTGAAGCGCACCAGCCTGCTTTGCAGCAGCACCGCTGCGGCCAGCGACACGCCAATGGACAGCGGCACGCCCAGCACGACAAAGTAGAGGGTGTTGCCCAGGGCCTTCCAGAACAGCGGCAGGCTCAGCACATGCAGATAGTTGTCGAAACCCTGCCAGCGCAGATTGCCCAGGTCGGCCAGGGCATAGATGTCGAAGTCGGTCAGGCTCAGCACCAGGCCGGCGAAGACCGGCATGCCGAAGAACAGCGCAATGACGATCAGCGCCGGGGCGGCGAAAGCCCAGGCGGCCAGGGATTCACGGCCGCTGTGCTTCATGCACCGGCCTTCCTGTCCAGCATCCAGCGCCGCTTCTCGAGGATGCCGTCAACGAGGGCATCCAGCCGCTTCACCGTCGTGTCGAGGTCGGTCACGCCATGCACGGCGCGCGTGGCGGCCAGCTGCATTTCCTTCTCGATACGCTCCCATTCCGGCACGGCCGGCGCCGCGCGCACGCGCTGCAGCTGGCGGTGGAAGGCGGCGGCGTGCCTGTCCTCGGCCAGCGTCGCGCCGTTCAGCGGCAGGGCCCAGGCGCTGCGCCGTGCCGGCAGGTCGCCGGTCAGGCGGTAGAACTCCAGCTGCACATCGGGCCGGCTCAGATAGCTGATCAGGGCCCAGACCTCGGGCTTGTGGCGGGCGCGCTTGAACATCACCAGGCTGGCACCGCCGGCGATGGAGGCGCCGGGGCCGTCCGGCCCGGGCAGCTCGGCGGTGATCCAGGCATTGGCGAGTTCGGGCGGCAGGCGGCGCTTGAACTCGCCGATGTCCCAGGGCCCCGACATATAGAAGGCGAAGTTGCCGCGGCCGAACTCCTGCCAGAGGTTGCCGATCTGCACCTCGCTGACGCCGGGCGCCTCGCCGCGCTGGAAGCGCTCCAGATAGAAGGCCAGGGCCTTGCGAAAGCCCGCGCCCGAGAAGTTGCCGTAGCGGCCGCCGTCGCGCAGCACCTCGCCCGGCTGCTGCAGGGCCAGGGCCAGCAGCGGTGCCGACTCATTGGTGGGCAGCAGCATGGGCTTGTCCATGCCGCGTTCGCGCAGGCGGGCCAGGGTCGCGCGCCAGTCGTCCCAGCTCACGGGCATGGACGGGATGCCGGCCTTGGCCAGCAGGTCCTGGCGCACGAACATCAGCCGCGTGTCGACATACCAGGGCAGGCCGACGCGCTGGCCGCCCGGGGCATTGGTCGCCCAGATGCCTTCGAAGTAGTCGCCGGCCGCGAGCATGGGCGTGCGCGCCAGCCAGGGCTCCAGCGGCTCCAGCGCGCCCAGGGCCTGCATCTCGGGCAGCCAGGTGTTGCCGACCTGGGCCAGGTCGGGCGTGGCGTCGCCGGCGAAAGCCGTCAGCAGCTTCTCGTGCGCGGCCGTCCACGGCAGTTGCTCGACCTTGACGCGCACGCCGGGGTGCTCGCGCTCGAAGGCCGGCATCAGCTCGGCCACGACCTCGCTCTCCCGGCCCATGGCCCAGAAGCGCAGCGTGGTGCCGCGCTCTTGCGCGCAGCCTGTCAGGGCGGCAGCGGCGGTGACCGTGAGCAGGTCGCGGCGCTTCATCTCAGCCCAGCCAGCCTCCGGTGAAGCCGGCCTTCTTCAGTCCTCGAACCAGATGCGGGTTCTTGCGCATCACGCTCCAGATCAGCTCGCCGCGATGGTTGCCCATCATGGCCAGCAACGGCCCCTGGTCGATGCCCAGCATGTCGGTGTCGACCCAGCCCTTGCCCGGTTCGATGCGGCCGTGGGTGAGACGCACGTCTGGGTAGTTGAAGCTCGGGTTGAAGGCATCCCAGAAGCCGTAGCGGCCCCAGGTGTGCGGATAGCGCTCCTTGATGGCCATCAACGCCGGGATGACGATCTCGGGCGCGAAGGCGATGGAGGAGCCGGCCGCATAGGGCGCCAGCGTGCCGTCGTCGTACAGGCCCATGCCGCGGCCGGCGTAGCTGATGAAGCGGCGCTTCTCGGTCTTGCCGGTCGTCGTCGTGTAGTTGAGCTTGATGTCGGCCGGGCCGTCGCTGGCGCTGACGCCCCAGACCTCGGCGCTGTAACCCTGCCAGCCCAGCGGGTTGGCGGCCGCGTAGTCGCGCTGCACATAGGTGGCGCGGCGCGAGTTCTCGAAATAGTCCAGGCCCTTGGCCCGCATGTAGGCATCGCGGATGCCGCGGAAGTCCACCCAGCAGTGGGTGAACTGGTGGCCGAACAGCGGCGGGAAGCGCAGCAGGGTCTGGCCATGGCTCTCGCCCCAGCTGTGCGCGTCATAGGTGCTGAGCCAGGCGTCGTAGGCCTCGGGCTTGACGGGCCGCGTCGGCGAGCCCAGGGCCAGCAGATAGACCATCATGGCCTCGTTGTAGCCCTTCCAGTCGCTGGGGATGAAGCCCTTCTCGGGCGTCCAGCCGTGGCCGATGGAGGGCGGGCGCACCTGGGCCCAGGCCCAGTCGACGCGGCCGTAGAGCTCGTCCACGAGGCTGCGGATGCTGGCCTCCTCGGGCTGCTCGCCGTCGAAGTAGCTCTGCGCATGCAGGGCTCCCATCAGCAGCAGGGCGGTGTCGACGGTGGAGAGTTCGCACTGCGCGAAGCGCAATCCCTCCTTCATGTCGAGGAAATGATAGAAAAATCC
Organism: Roseateles saccharophilus; assembly: GCF_031458095.1. Taxonomy (GTDB): domain Bacteria; phylum Pseudomonadota; class Gammaproteobacteria; order Burkholderiales; family Burkholderiaceae_C; genus Pelomonas; species Pelomonas saccharophila_A. The sequence continues at coordinate 343,661 of NZ_JAVDXU010000005.1, read as the reverse complement.
CTTGTGGCCGGCCACGCCGGTCTTGGCCGGCCCCTGCGGCAGCTGGGCCAGGAAGCGCAGTGTCGTCAAGGTGCGGTCGCGCGCCTGGTTGCGCGTGACGTAGCCGCGTGCGACGCCCACGGGATAGGCGCTGAGCGCGAAGCCGATGGCCGCGATGCTGGCGAAGGACGGCGTCGGCCAGCGGTCGGGCGCCAGCCCTGTCCTGGCATCGGTCGTCTCCCAGAAGAAGTCGAAGGTGCGGCGCTCGAGGTCGGCGAGGAAGGTATCGGCGACTGGCGCCGGCGCCTCGGCCCAGCTGGGCAGGTTGGCGGCCAGGGCGAGGCCGGCGCCGTGTGCGAGGACGGCGCGTCGGGTCAGCAAACTCATGGTGGGAGTGATTGTGGGAGCTGGCCTGACGTGCAGCCCGGCCAGCTCCCGTTCGGCAGGGATCAGAAGGTGTAACTCACGCCGAGCTTGAACTGGCGCATGCTGCCGCGCACGCCGGTGCGGGTGTCGAAGTGGTCGTTGTCGCCGCCCAGCGCGTTCTTGGGTGGGGTGGAGGGGCCGCCGACCCAGTCGTCGTAATAGCCCCAGTTGGCCGTGTTGAACAGGTTGAGCACGTCGGCACGGATCTGCAAGTCGCCGCCATAGACCTTGAAGCTCTTGGACAGGGCCATGTCGAGCTGCCTGTAGTTGTCGGAGCCGCGCGGCACTGCGACGCAGCCATTGACGCCGCTGAAGCCGGTGTGGCAGTCGATGACGCGGCGCGGCTGGCCGTCGCCCAGGGTGAGCTTGCCGGACAGCTGCATGCCCCAGGGCATCTTGTCGTAGAAACCGCCAACGACCAGGCGGTTCTTCTCCGCGTCCTTGCTGGGGTGCCAGCCGTGGCTGGCCTTGCCATAGGTCCAGTCGAAGATGTCATCCGACCATTCGTTGTTGGTGGTCTTGGCGTCGGTGTGGGTGTAGGCCACCGTCATGCTCCAGCCGCTGGCTGCGGTGTAGGGCTTCTCGAGCGACAGGAAGACGCTGGTGGCCTTGTTCTCGCCGACGAAGTCGCCCAGCACCAGGGTGCCGTAGTTGCGCGGCGCACCGCCCCACAGCGGGTCGATGTTGTTGGAGTTGCCGAAGCCGCCATTGGGGTCGCGGTTGCCGTTGAACCAGAAGAACTGGTTCTTGGCGTGGATGTTGGACACCGCGACATCCATGTTCCATTGCCCCAAGGCCTGGCGCAGGCCCAGGCTCATCTGGTCGGCAAAGGGCATCTTGAACTTGTTCTTGATCATCCAGATCTCGCCGTTGGGCGCCGCGTTCTTCTGCAGTTCGTCAAGCGCGTTGTTGGCCATGCGGCGGTCATAGCTGCGGCCCCAGCCGCCGTAGATGACGGAGGCCTTGTCGCCGAAGACGTCGTAGGAGCCTCCCAGGCGCGGCGCGAAGGCGCCCTTGAAGGGCTTGCGCGAATCGCCGGTGGAGATGTAGTCGGCGATGTTGATGCCCCCCTTGGCCAGCGTTTGGACATAGGTCTGGCCGGGCGGCGCGGTGATGCCGTCGACGGTGCGGCCGTCCGGGGCGTTCAGCGCCGCGATGCGGTCGGCCGGCGTGGCGTAGCTGTTGTTCAGCATGTTGTCTTCATAGTCCCAGCGCGCGCCGAGATTGAGCTCCAGCTGCTTGCTGACCTTCCAGTCGTCCTGCAGGTAGATGCCGTACTGCTTGTTCTTGAAGCTGACCGAGACCGACGGGATGGCCAGCCGGATGTTGCACTGGTCGCTCGACAGGCCGCTGCTGCTGACGTTGGTGCCGGTGCAGGTCAGGCCGTTGTAGTAGGGCAGGCCCGTCGTGGTGTTGATCACCGTGTCGATGGTCGGCACGCGGAAGGCCGTGCCGCTGAGGTCGTACTTCATGACCTTGAGCTGCACGCCGCCCTTGATGACGTGGCCGGCCTTGCCCGTGTAGCTGAGGTCGTCCTTCAGGTAGAAGCCGCTCTGGCTGCGGTCCTGGGCGTTGGGCGAGCCGCCGGTGAAGAAGATGTCCTGGACGTTGTTGATCGCATTGGTGGGCGAATACTTGTTGCGGATCAGCGGGGCGCTGGAGTCAGACTGCGGGTTCCACTTGGAGCGCTCCCGGCCGACGCGCGCCTCGTTGAGCCAGTTGTCGCCGGTGTACTCGTGGCTCAGGTCGACGCGGTATTCGTTGTTGCGGTTGTTGATGGCCGTGCTGGGCGCGAAGCGGTCGCCGTCCACCGAGTAGCTGCTCTCGCGGCGCAGCGTCGTCGACAGGTCCAGGCGCTGGCGGTCGTCGATCTCCGCGGAGAGCTTGCCGAACAGCAGGTCCTCCTTGAAGCGCCCCTTGAACGAACCCTGCTGGGCCGCGATCTCAGGAATGACGCCGGGGCTGTTCGGATACTTGTCCAGGTTCATCGCCGTCAGCTGGCGCGGCTTCTCGATGGTCTTGCCGTCGTAGGCGACGAAGTAGTGCAGCGCATCGGGCTTGATGGCGCCGCCGATGCTGAAACCGCCCTCGATCTGCTTGTAGGAAGGCGGCTTGATGCCGTTGGCCTCGTCGCGTTCCTGGATGGGGCTCAGCGACGTCCAGTTGCTGCCCGTGCGGTTGCCGTAGATGTTGCCGTGGGTCTCGTTGCCGCCGGACTTGGTGACGGCGGTGATGGCGACGCTGGAGACCTGGTCGAACTCGGCCTTGTAGTTCTGCGTCAGCACGCGGTACTCGGCGATGGCCGTCTGCGGAAAGGGGTTGCCCTGGCTGGTGTCCTGGCCGGTCAAGCCGCCGCGCAGGATGTTGTTCTTGTGGCCGACGCCGTCGATGAAAACGTTTACAGCGTCAATGTTTTGCGAGCCGCCGCGCAGCCGCGTATTGCCGCCGGCATCGGTGTCGAAGCGCACGCCCGGCGCGAAGTCGGCGGCCGACAGGAAGTTGCGCGTGGCCTGGGGAATGGCCTCGATCATCTTGTTGGAGACGGTGGTGCCGACCTGGGAGTCGATGACGCCCTGGCGCTGCGAGCTGCCCTGGATCACGACGGTGCCGAGCTTGGCGTCCGTGCTGCTGAGATCCAGCGTGGCGTTCTGCCCGACCGACAGCGTGACCTCGCTGCCGCTGCTGGCGCCGGCAACGCGGATCTCGTAGCTGCCCGGGTTCAGGCCCAGCAGCACATAGCTGCCATCGGCCAGGGTCTTGGTGCGATAGGTGCTGCCGGTGGACTTGTTGATGGCGACAACCTCGGTGCCCGCGGGCGCCGTGGCACCGGCGGCGGTGATGGTGCCGCGCACGGTGGCGTTGGAGGTCTGTGCCGAGGCGGCGCCGGCCAGGGCGAAGCAAACGGCCGTGGCGAGCGCGTGGCGACGCCAGTGTTTGCGTGTGAATGCGTTGCTCATGATGTCCTTGTCTCCTGGTTGTGTACTGTGGTTCGGACGGGATTCAGGGCTTGGGGCTGCCGCAGGATTGCCGCACGACGAGCTGCACGGGCATGACGGTGGCACCGGGATCGGCCGCATGGCCTTCGAGGCCGTCGGCCAGCGCATCGAGGGCCTGTTGCCCCAAGGCGGCAATCGGCACATGCATGGTCGTCAGCGCGGGGCTGACATAGCGCGCGATGGGGATGTCGTCGAAGCCGGCCAGGGCCATGTCGGCCGGCAGGCGCACGCCACCCGCCTGCAGCGTGCCGAGCAGGCCGATGGCCATGATGTCGTTGGCGGCGAAGACGGCATCGGGACGCTGGGCGGCCGGCAGGGCCAGCAAGGCGGCGCCGGCGCGTTCGCCGGCGGCCTCCGAGAAGTCGCCTTCCAGCAGCCAGGGCTCAGCATGCGCAGCCAGGCCGGCGCGGTAGCCGCGCTCGCGTTCGCGCGCCTCGAAGTTGGCCTGCGGGCCACCGAGGAAGGCGATGCGGCGGCGGCCGCTGCGCACCAGGTGCTCGGTCATGGCGCGCGCGCCGCCAAAGTTGTCGACGGCAAAGACGCGCTGGGCGGGTTTGCTGACGCCCGAGTTCAGCAGCACGGCCGGCAGGGCCGGCGGCAGGTTCTGCGACAGGAAGTCGTCGTCGGCATGGGGCGACATGACGATGAGGCCATCGACGCGGCCATTCATCGCGCGCAGCGCGGCGGCGGCCTCAACGGCGTCGTCATGCGAGCTCGACAGCAGCAGGTGCAGGCCACGCGCGCGGGCGGCCTGGTCGATCCCGCGGATGAGCTCGGAGAAGAACTCGCCATGCAGGTCGGGCAGCAGGGCGCCGATGGTGTCGGTGCGGCGCGTGATGAGGCTGCGCGCGGCGCCCGAGGGGCTGTAGCGCAGCTCGCGGGCGACCTCGACGATGCGCTGGCGGGTGTGCGGCAGCACGTTCTCGGCGCCGTTCAGCGCGCGTGAGACGGTGGCCACCGAGACGCCCGCGACGCGGGCGACATCTTTGATCGTGGCGGGCGAGCTCATATCAGTGGCGTCCGGCCGCCCGAAGGCATTGATGCGCCCCCTTGGGGGGCAGAGAGCGGAGCGGGCGTGGAGGCTGATGCATAGCTCAGTCGAGTTGTGCGCCATGGCTGGCAATGACGCGAGCGTAGTAGCGCGCGCTGGCCTTGGGCGTGCGCTGCTGTGTCTGAAAGTCCACATGCACCAGGCCAAAGCGCTTGGCAAAGCCCAAGGCCCACTCGAGGTTGTCGAACAGCGACCAGGCGAAATAGCCGCGCATGTCGGCGCCCCGCGCCATGGCGTCCTGCACAGCGGCGATATGGCTGCGCAGATAGTGAACGCGCAGCGGGTCGTCGATGCGGCCTCCTATTGAACTAGGGGGGTCGTAGAAGGCCGCGCCGTTCTCGGTCACGTACAGCGGCAGGCCGCCGTAGCGCTCATGCATCCACACCAGGGTGTCGGCCAGGCTCTGTGGATGCACTTCCCAGCCCATCTCGGTGTGGATGGCGCCGGGCTGGCGCTGCGGCGCGGCTGGCACGGGCCAGGCCTTGACGTCGTGGCGCACGACGGCGCGGGTGTAGTAGTTCAGGCCCAGGAAGTCGACCGGTTGCTGGAGCGCCTCGACCTCGGCGGCAGGCCAGTCAGGCCAGGCCTCACCAAAGACCTCGCGCAGCTCGTCGGGGTAGCTTCCGAGCCGGGCCGGGTCGAGGTATTGCCGGTTCATATAGGCGTCGGCCAGGCGCGCCGCATGGCGGTCGGCCTCGCTGGCGTCGGGCGGCAGATGCTTGGGCTCGATGTTGACGACCAGGCCGATCTTGTGCCTGCCTGAATTGCGAGTGACCGCGCGATAGGCCTGCACGCCCTTGGCATGGGACTGCATCAGACGATGCGCCACGATGGCCGCCTCGAAGGCGCTCTTGTGGCCCGGCGCCAGCACGCCGTGCATGAAGCCGCCGTCGGCGACGACCCAGGGCTCGTTCAGCGTGACCCACAGCGGCACGCGGTCGTCCAGGGCCTTGAAGCAGATCTGGGCGTAGTCGGCGAACCAGTCCGGCATGTCGGGGCTGAGCCAGCCGCCGCGGTCGTCCAGGGCGGCGGGCAGGTCCCAGTGATGCAGGGTCACCATGGGCTGGATGCCGGCGGCCAGCAGCTCGTCGACGAGGCGTTCATAAAAGCCCAGGCCGGCCGCATTCACGCGCCCGCGACCGTCGGGCAGCACGCGGTTCCAGGCGATGCTGAAGCGGTAGGCCTTGAGCCCGAGCTCGCGCATCAAGGCCACGTCGTCCTTCATGCGGCGGTAATGGTCGCAGGCGACGTCACCCGTCTCGCCGCCGTGCACGCGACCCGGCGTGCGCACGAAGCGATGCCAGTTGCTGACACCGGCGCCATCGGCCAGCGGCGAGCCTTCGATCTGGTAGGCGGAAGTCGCGCAGCCCCACAGGAAGCCGGGCGGGAAGGGTTGTCTCATCCGTGGCGCCGGCTCCGCTCGCGCGGGTCGGCCTTCATGTAAACGTTTACATGCATTCTTTCCAAACCGGCGCGAGGAGTCAACCGGGCGTTTACCCCGGGGCAGCCGCCAAGCCCCTGCAGTGCTCGCAATCACGCAGTTGGGGCGCGGAGTCGCGCTGCTATCGTCGCGCCCGTCAACCCAGGGAGGACTCAAAACATGGAAGACCCCATCGTTCGTTCGGGGGCGCGCTGGTTCTGGTGGATCGCCGGCATGTCGCTGCTCAACGCCGGACTGCTGTTGTCCGGCAGTGACACCAACTTCGTCATCGGCCTGGCCATGACGACGCTGGCCGGCGCGGCCTTCGCTGACCAGTTGCCCGTCGCGATGGTGCTCATTGCCATCATCGTGGGCTTTTACTTCTTCATGGGCCTGCAGGCCCAGCGCGGCAAGCTGTGGGCTTTCTACGCGGGCCTGGCGGTCTATGCCGTGGATGCGCTGATCTACGCGCGCTTCGAAGACTGGATGCCGGTGGGCTTCCACGCGCTGGCCGCCTTCTTCATCTTCAAGGGCGTGATGCGGCTGCGCGAGCTGGCCGGCGCCCCGACCGCCGCGTGAGCACGCCGCCCGACGGCCTGCCCGTCTACCGCCTGCTGACCGGCCCCGACGACGCCAGCTTCTGCCATCGCGTCAGCGAGGCCCTGAGCCTGGGCTATCGCCTGTACGGCTCGCCGGCGGCGACCTTCAACGGCGAGCGGGTCATCGTCGCCCAGGCCCTGATCTGGCCGTCGGCCGAGGCCGGCGTGCCCAGCTCGTAACCCACGGCTGCACCGGCATGGCTAGCATGCGCGCCCACGACAGATCGGGAGGGTGCAGATGCTGGAGCAAGCCGTTGGACATGTCTTTGAAGCCGACCCTCGCGACGCTCTTGCGCCGCGCCAACGCCTGCACCTGGTCCTGCTCGGCGTGGCCAGCGTCGCGCGGTCGACGGCCTTCTACGAGGCGCTTGGCTGGACGAAGTCGCCGACGAGCAACGCGGGCTTCGTGAAGTTCGACCTTGGTGGCTACGCGCTCGGCCTGATCTCGCGCGAGGACTTCGCCAGGGATGCCGGCTTCGCGTCGCCGCAAGGCAGCGGCTTTGCCGGCCTTGGCCTGATCTACCTCGCCAAGTCAGCCGACGAGGTGCCCCGCATCCTGGCCCAGGCCGTCACGGCCGGCGGCCGCCTCGTCAAGCCGGCCACACGCACGCACTGGGGCGTGGCGGGCTATTTCGCCGATCCCGACGGGCATCTCTTCGAGGTGGACTACGAGGACGTCTGGGCTCTGGATGACGACCACCGGCTGGTGGTCGACAAGCTCAACGCCTAAAGCCGCTGAAGCGCAAGCGCCCCACCGTCCATCGCATCAATCCGCATAAATGCCGGCGGCCTTGATGACGGGACTGAGCTTGTTGATCTCCGCCTCGACGAACTTCTTGTGCTCGGCCGGCGCCAGGCGGGCGTCGTTGATGATGACGGCGCCCAGGGCCTCCTCGCGCTTGTGGAAATCGGCGTCCTTCAGCGCCACGCGCAGGGCCGCGTTGACCTTGTCGATGACGGCCTTGGGCGTTCCCTTGGGCGCGTACAGGCCGTGCCAGACCGCCAGGTTGAAGCCCTTCAGGCCGGATTCGTCGGCCGTCGGCAGCTTGGCCAGGGCACCGCTGCTCAGGCGCTTGGACGACATCACCGCATAGGCCTTGACCTTGCCGGCCTCGATCTGGCCGGTGGTGTTGGTGGTCTGGTCGCACATGATGTCGACCTGGCCGCCGAGCAGGTCGTTCATGGCCGGCGCCGTGCCCTTGTAAGGCACGGTCGTCATGTCGATCTTGATGGCTGACTGATAGAGCAGGCCGCACAGATGCGAGGCCGAACCGACGCCGGCGTGGGCCAGGTTGATGTTGCCCTTGTTGGACTCCAGCCACTTGCTGAGTTCGGCGTAGTTGTTGGCCGGCAGGTTGGGCCGGCCGATCAGTGTCATCGGCACCTCGTTGATCATGCCGAGGTACTCGAAGTCCTCCAGCGTCTTGTAAGGCAGGGTGCGATACAGGGCCGTGGCGCTGGCGATGCCGATGTGGTGCAGCAGCAGGGTGTAGCCATCGGGCGCGGCCTTGGCCACCTTGTTGGCGCCCAGGGTGCCGCCGACGCCGCCGACGTTCTCGATGATGATGGTGGCGCCCAGCGGTTTGCGCAGGGCTTCGGCCAGGTCGCGAGCGACCTTGTCGGTGGGGCCGCCGGCTGCAAACGGCACGATCACCGTGACGGGCTTCTCGGGATAGTCGGCGGCAGCGGTGCTGGCGGCGAGCAGGGCCGCCAGGGTGATCAGGGTCGTGCGCATGGGCTTGTCTCCAGGGTGCGTGTGCGCGCGATCTTAGGCAAAGCGCCACACACGGCATCCCCGGGATGGCCCCAGGCCGATTCGATCCAGTTCCGGCGCGCGCGGGGCATGTCGGGTGGTCTGGACGAGGTCCTGCTTCAGCTCAGGGGTAGCTCAGCGTCAGCGTGTAGGTCTGGGTGCTGCTGCTGCCCGAGTAGGCGCCCACGCGGATGTAGACGGCCAGGGCCGAGCTGCCGGTGTTCTTGTAGCTCATGGACTCGGTGCAGGTCGCGCTCTCCGACGAGGTCAGCGTCGTGCCGCTGGCGTTGTGCAGATAGATGTCGTAGTCGAACGCGGCCGGGCAGGCCATGTCCACGCGCAGCGTCTTGCCCGCGGCCAGCGTGACCTTGAAGTAGTCCTTGTCGGTCGTGCTGCCCATGGTGCCGATGAGGGTCGTCTGGTTGGTGACGACATTGGCCGTGGCGATGGTGCCGTTGGACTCGGTCTCGTTCAGCGTCGCGCTGGCATTGCTGATGCTGAAGTTGACCGCCGACGAGGCGCCCGAGTTGCCGGCCGCGTCATAGGCGCGGGCCACCAGGCTGTGGCTGCCGTTGGCAAGCGTCGTCGAGTCCAGCGTCATCGAATAGGGCGAGCTGGTGTCGCTGCCCTTGATGACGCCATCGACGACGAAGTCCACGCGAGCCACGCCGACGTTGTCGCTGGCCGTGGCCGACAGCGTGATGGCGCCAGCCGTGCCGGCCTCGCTGGCCGTCGCGGTGGGGGGCGTGGTGTCGACCTGGCTGTTGGACTGCGTGACCCACACGGGCGCAGTCCATAGCATCTTGCCGTCGTTCTGCGTGATCTTGGCGTAGTAGAAATGCTCGCCGACGGCGGGCGTCGTGCTAACCGTGCCGCTGCTGGCCAGCAGGGTGACGGTGCCATTGCGCTTGGGAACGCCCTCGTAGATCTGCACGCTGGCAGCCGTCTTGCCGCTGGTGCTGGCATAGCCGACGCTGAGGTTGAGCACGCCGCTGTTGCTGAAGCGCTCGCCCATCACATGGCCGTTGGCCGTCAGCGCGATCTGGCCGGTCTTGTCCATGGTGGCGAAGACGCGGCGGGCCTTGATGGCGTCGATGAAGCTGGTCTTGCTCAGGGCCGTGCCATTGGGGATGAGGACGCCGGTACGGTTGGTGTAGGACTTGCCCCAGTTGGCGCAGTGGTTGTCCTGGTTGCTTGCGGGCGCCACGTGGAATCCGCGCTCCAGCAGCTTGTTGAAGGCATCCTCGAAGTTGGACAGGCCCGTCTCGGTCTCGGTGGTGTTGGACGAGAAGGCCGAGCTGTTGAGGATCTCGGTCAGCACCATGACCTCGTCGCCATCGGCGCTGTAGCCGAGGTCGGTGCCGCCGACGAGGAACTGGCCCGTCGTGTCGGGGTGGTTGAACTGGCCGACCAGGCCGAGGGAGCGCATGGTGGCGTAGAGGGCCGCGTAGTCGCTCTTGGCCGTGAAGCGGTCGCCGAAGAGCTGGTTGCTGCTGTTGTATTCCCAGGCGAACAGCTCCGTGCTGTTGAAGATGTTCATGTGGCCGCCATTGCTGATGACGCCCCATTCCATGCCGTAGAGGGCGAGATAGTTGGACGTCGTCGCGGCGGTGGCGGCGGAAAGGCCGGCCTGGTAGCGGCTTTTGGCCGTGGCGGCGCTGCCGCCGGCGTTGGTGCTGGAGGAGCCGTCGAAGTAATGGTTGTGCTCGGAGGACATCAGGATGTCCAGGCCGGCCGTCTTGCCATAGGCAAAGGCATCGGCCGGGCCGTAGGCACCGGTCTGCGCCGGCTGGGACGACGAGCAGCTGCCGATGGCGCCGCCGCCATCGGAGTCATTGGTCTGGCTGTGCAGATTGGCGAAGTAGACCGTGTAGGGCAGGCTGTTGATGGCCGGTGCCGACTGGGTCCTGGCCATGCCGCGATCGGCGGCCGTGGGCATGGCCTTGAAGGGCGGCAATGCGACGGCCGCGGGCTGGCCCAGAGCGATGGGCCAGCGCTGCTCGGCGTGGTCCAGCGCCGCTGCGGCGGCCAGCAGGCGTTCGGCTCGGCCCGTCGTCGCGCCCTGGCTCAGCGCCGTCCCGGCGTCCAGGCTCGCGGCTTCGAGCTTGAGCTGGTAGAGGCCATCGGCCAGCGCCGTGCCGCCCGTGCCGCGGCCGGCCCAGCGCACGCTGGCCGTCACCGGCGCGCCGGCGTAGCGGGATTCACCGCTCCAGCGCTGCAGCACCTGGCCTCGCTCATCGACCAGGCTCAAGATCCAGGCAAAGACCTGGCCATCGGCGCTGCCGGGGTGGTCCATCTGCACCGTGAAGACGCGCTCACCGCTGGCCGCCGTGACGGCGAAGGGGGCGGACAGCGTGGCCGAGAACTCGTGGTGGTCGGGGTCCTTGGCACGCGGGCGGGCGGCCGCGGTCTTGGTCAGGTCGCCACCCTCGGCCTGGGCCTGGGGCGTGGCCTGGGGGTCGTTGCCGTTGCCACCGCCGCAGGCGGCGAGCAGCAGCGTGAGCAGGGCGGGCGGAAGATGGCGGGCAAGGGTCATGACGCGTCCTCGGCTGACGCCGGCGGTGGCCGGCTGTCCTGGCGAAAGGGGCGGACTGTGGTGGCCTCGCCCGGACGAGTCCATGCGGGGCTTCCTGTCACCAATTCAGGTTCAGGTCGGCCCCGATGTTTTCAAACCCGCGTCACACGCTACGGCGATCCTCGATGACCCGGCCGTCGTTGGGCAGGCTGCCCGGCGCGACGAGCTCGACGTCGCCACGCAGCTTGGTGATGTCGCGCAATGCCGACCGCAACTGCTCGCCCAGGCCGGCCGGCTGGCCTTCGACCTCGAGCTGCAGGCTCATGCGGTCATTGGCCAGCTCGCCATCGACGATGAGGCGGGCCCGGCCGCGCTGGCCGCAGCGCGCCAGCACCTCGGCCACCTGGCCGGCATGCACGAACATGCCGCGCACCTTGGCCGACTGATCGGCCCGGCCCAGCCAGCCGCGCAGGCGCTGGTTGCTGCGACCGCAGGGGCTGGGGCCCGGCAGCACGGCGGAGAGGTCGCCGGTGGCGAAGCGGATCAGCGGGTAGCCCGGCGACAAGGTCGTCACGACGACCTCGCCGACCTCGCCATCGGGCAGCGGATCTCCGGTACCCGGCCGCACGATCTCGACGATGACGCCCTCGTCGACGACCAGGCCTTCGCGCGCCGGGGTCTGGTAGGCGATCAGGCCGAGGTCGGCCGTCGCATAGCACTGGTAGGCGTCGACGCCGCGCTCGGCGAACCAGCCGACCAGGGCCGGCGGGCAGGCCTCGCCGCTGACCAGGGCGCGCTGCAGATAGGGCAGCGCATGGCCACCCTCGGCCGCCTTCTCGAGCAGGATGCGCAGAAAGCTGGGCGTGCCGACATAGGCCTCGGGCTGCAGATCGAGCAGGGCCTGCAATTGCAGCTCGGTGTTGCCGACACCCCCAGGGAAGCTCGCCGCGCCGAGGGCCCGCAGGCCCGCTTCCATCATGGCGCCGGCGGGCGTCAGGTGGTAGCTGAAGCTCACATGAGCGAGTTGGCCGGCACGGATGCCGGCCGCATGCAGGGCCCGGGCCGCGCGCCAGGGGTCGACGCCATCGGCATCGGGCTCGGGCTCGTACAGCGGTCCCGGAGACTGGAAGACGCGCCGCGGCATGCCGGCGGCGAAGCCACCCAGGCGCAGCGCGCGCCGCGCGGCCTGGGCTGCGGCCAGGCTGCTCTTGCGCGTCAGCGGCAAAGCGGCGAGCGACGCTCGCGACGTGATGCTGGCGGCGTCAACGCCAGTCAGCAGCTCGGTATAGGCCAGGCTGCTGGACTGCGCGTGGGCGATCTGCTCGGGCAGGGCCGCCATCAGCGCGGCCTCGCGCTGCGCGGGAACGCGCGTTTCGAGCGCGTCGTAGAACTCCGTCACTCGTCGTCCTTCCAGCGCGTCAGCCGGCGCTTGATCTCGTCCTGAAGCTTGCGCAGCTCGGTGGCCGACTTCAGCGTGAACGTGTCCCACTCGGGCGTACGCGCGGGCCGCTTGGCCAGCTGCACCTTGACTGTCGCGCCGTCAATGGCGAGCTTGAGCACCACATCGGCACCCATCAGCCAGCCCTCGCTGCGCTCGGCCAGTACACGCTGGTCGCGGGCAAAGCGCTTCATGGTCTGCAGGGCCGAATCCGCGTTGAAGGGTGGCGGGGCGATGTCCCAGCTGTCGTCACTCATGCCAACCACCTCTTTCTGCGCTTGTAGGACTTGACGTCCTTGAAACTGCGCCGCCCTTCCCCACCGACGCCGAGATAGAACTCCTTGACGTCCTCGTTCTCGCGCAGCTCGGCCGCGGCGCCGTCCATGACGACGCGGCCGTTCTCGAGGATGTAGCCATAGTCGGCATAGCGCAGGGCCATGCTGGTGTTCTGCTCGGCCAGCAAAAAGGTCGTCCTCTCCTTGGCGTTGAGGTCGCGCACGATCTCGAACACCTCCTCGACGATCTGCGGCGCCAGGCCCATGGACGGTTCGTCCAGCAGCACCATCTTCGGGTTGGCCATCAGCGCGCGGCCGATGGCGCACATCTGCTGCTCGCCGCCCGAGGTGTAGGCCGCCTGGCTGCCGCGGCGCGTCTTCAGGCGCGGGAAGTAGTTGTAGACCTTGTCCAGGGTGTCGCGCACCGCGGCCTTGCCATCCTTGCGCGTGTAGGCGCCGGTCATCAGGTTCTCTTCGATGGTCAGGTGGGCGAAGCAGTGCCGGCCCTCCATGACCTGCACGACGCCGCGCTCCACCATGGCCGCCGTCGACAGTTTCTCGATGCGCTCGCCACGCAGCTCGATGCTGCCCTTGGTGACCTCGCCGCGCTCGCCTTCCAGCAGGTTGGAGACGGCGCGCAGCGTGGTGGTCTTGCCAGCGCCGTTGCCGCCCAGCAAGGCCACCACCTGGCCCTCGGCCACGCGCAGGCTCACACCCTTGAGCACGAGGATGACGTGGTTGTAGATGACCTCGATGCCGTTCACATCGAGCAGCGGCTTGTCCATGTCAGATCAGCTCTGGCAATCGGCCGACGTGCGGCGGGTGAGTTTCTTCTCGCCGGCGTACTTGTCGGCCGCCGCCTTGACCATGGGCTTGATGATCTGCTCGTCCGCCTGGTACCAATCGCTGCTGAAGTTCCATTTCGCGCCGTCCCAGGTGTGCACGCGCACCGAGGTCGAGCCCTGGTGGTCGAAGCAGCTGGTGCTGATGGGGCGGATGACGCCGGTCAGGCCCAGGGCGGCGAGCTTCTTGTCGTCCAGCGCCAGGTTCTCCAGGCCCCAGCGCACCTGCTCGCCGGTCATGACCTTGCCCTTGCCGAAGCGCTCCTGCGCGCGGCGCACCGCCTCGACGGCCAGCGCCTGGATGACCAGGCCACGGGTGTAGAGCACCGAGCCGACCTCGTCCTTGGGCCCCGTACCCTGGCCCTTGTCGTGCACATGCTTGAGGATGTCCTGGATGACCTTGGGCGACTGGCCCGAGGTGTTGAGGTTCAGCGCGTTGTAGCCCTTGGCGCCCTCGCCCACGTCCTTCACGTCGGGCTCGGCGCCCGACCACCAGACGCCGTACATCTTCTCGCGCGGATAGCCGGTGGCCTGGGCCTCCTTCAGCGCGGTGGAGTTCATGACACCCCAGCCCCACAGCAGCACATAGTCGGGCCGCTGCTTGCGCACTTCCAGCCAGGCCGACTTCTGCTCCACGCCGGGCGCCGTCACCGGGATCTTGATGAGCTCGAAGCCATGCATCTTCTGGCGCTCCTCCAGCATGGGAATGGGCTCCTTGCCGAAGGGGCTGTCGTGATAGACCAGGGCGATCTTCTTGCCCTTGAGCTTGTCCAGGCCGCCTTCCTTCTTGCCCAGGTGCTGGATGAGGGCGTCGGCCGCCGTCCAGTAGCTGCCCATCAGCGGGAAGTTCCAGGCGAACACGCCACCGTCGGCCGAGGCCGACAGGCCATAGCCCAGGGTGATCAGCGGGATCTTGTCGTTGGGCACCTTGTCGGTCAGCGCGAAGGTGATGCCGGTGGCTTGCGGGTCGAAGACGCTGGCGCCCTTGCCCTTCAGGCGCTCGTAGCACTCCACGCCCTTGTCGGTCGCGTAGCCGGTCTCGCATTCCTCGAAGGTCAGCTTGACGCCGTTGACGCCGCCGTCACGGGCATTGATGAGCTTGATGTAGTCCTGCTTGCCATTGGCCCAGGGCGTGCCGTTGGGCGAATAGGGCCCGGTGCGATAGACCAGCAACGGGAAGAACTGCTCCTTGGCCTGGGCCACGGCGGCAGGGGCCGCGAAGAGTTGCAGGGCGGCGAGGGCCGCGCAGGTGATGAGAGTCTTCATGGGGCTGTCTCCTGTCGTCGTTGTGGGTATCAGTGAGGGAAGGGCCAGAGTCTGAGCTTTTCCTTGGCGGTCGCCCAGAGTCGCGCAAGTCCGTGTGGTTCCTTGATGAGGAAGAACACGATAAGGGCGCCGAAGATCATCAGTGCCAGATGCGAGGCGGTGGCCGTGTCCATGGGCAGGCCGGTCCAGTAGGGCAGCTTGTCCAGCACCAACGGCAGCACGACGATGAAGGCCGCGCCGAAGAAGGCGCCCGAGATCGAACCCAGGCCGCCGATGATGACCATGAAGAGCAGGTCGAAGCTGCGTGTGATGCCGAAGGCCGCCGGCTCCCAGGAGCCCAGGTGCACGAAGCCCCACAGCGCCCCGGCCACGCCGATGATGAAGCTCGACACGGCAAAGGCGCTGAGCTTGGCCTGCATGGGCCGGATGCCGATCACGCTGGCCGCCACGTCCATGTCGCGCATGGCCATCCACGAGCGGCCGATATGGCCGCGCACCAGGTTCTTGGTGCCCAGCGCGAACACGACGACAAAGGCGAGGCACAGCAGATAACGCGACGCCGGCGACTCGACGCTGAAGCCTGCGAGGCTCAACCCCGCCACGCTGACCGAGCCCGACGATGAGCCGTTGGTGACCCAGGGCAGGCGCAGGCAGGCCCAGTCGACAAAGAACTGCGCCGCCAGCGTGGCGACGGCAAGATACAGGCCCTTGATGCGCAGCGACGGCAGCCCAAAGGCCACGCCCAGGACTGTGGCACCCAGGCCGCCCGCCAGCAGCGACACGATCAGCGGCATGCCTTCGAAGCGAGCCTGGCAGTTGTAGGCCACGTAGGCGCCCACGGCCATGAAGGCGCCCGAGCCCAGTGAGATCTGGCCGCAATAGCCGACCAGCACGTTCAGGCCCAGCGCGGCCAGGGACAGGATCAGGAAGGGGATGAAGATGGCGCGCAGCAGGTACTCGCTACTCAACAACGGGATGACGACAAAGGCGGCGATCAGCATCAACGCCATCGCGATGCGGTCCTGGCGGATGGGCAGGATCTGGCTGTCCGCCGGGTACGAGGTTTTGAACTGACCGTTCTCTCTGTACAGCATGGTTCAAACCCGATCAATGATCTTCTCGCCGAAGAGCCCTTGGGGCCTCACCAGCAATACGACAAGCACAAGCACGTAGCCGAACCAGTACTCGATCCCGCCCCCGAGCATCGGCCCGAGGTAGGCCTCCGACAGCTTCTCCCCCACGCCGATCAGCAGCCCACCGACGATGGCACCCGGCACGCTGGTCAGCCCACCCAGGATGACCACCGGCAGCGCCTTCAGCGCCACCAGCGACAGCGAGAACTGCACGCCCAGCTTGCTGCCCCAGATCATCCCGGCGACGAGTGCGACAAAGCCGGCGACGCTCCAGACGATGACCCAGATGCGCGACAGCGGGATGCCGATGCTTTGCGCGGCCTGGTGGTCGTCGGCGACCGCGCGCAGGGCGCGGCCGGTCGCGGTCTTCTGGAAGAACAGGCTCAGGCCGGCGACCAGGGCCGCGGCGATCAGCGCCGCATAGAGGTCTTCCTTGCTGACGAGGATGCCGCCTTCAAAGGTCTGCTCAAACAGGAACATCGGGTCCTTGGGCAGGCCGATGTCGATCTTGTAGATGTCGTTGCCGAACAGCATCTGGCCCGCGCCTTCGAGCAGATAGGCGATGCCCAGCGTGGCCATCAGCAGCGTGATGCCTTCCTGGTTGACGAGCTTGGACAGCGCCAGCCGTTCGACCAGCCAGGCCACGACCACCATGACGGCCAGCGCACCCACAAAGGCCAGCACATTGACCAGCACCTTGCTGTCCATGCCCGTGAACTTGGGCAGCCACTCGGCAAAGCGCGCCATCGCCAGCGCCGCGAACAGCACCATGGCGCCTTGCGCGAAATTGAACACGCCACTGGCCTTGAAGATCAGTACAAAGCCCAGCGCAATCAGGGAATAGAGCATCCCCGCCATCAGGCCGCCGATCAGGGTTTCGAGAAACGGGCCCATCAGTGTCCTGCCCCCAGGTAAGCCTTGATCACGTCTTCGTTGCTGCGCACCTCGTCCGGCACGCCGTCGCCGATCTTCTTGCCGTAGTCCAGCACGACGACGCGATCGGAGATGTCCATGACGACGCCCATGTCGTGCTCGATCAGCACGATGGTGGTGCCGAACTCGTCATTGACGTCGAGGATGAAGCGGCACATGTCCTGCTTCTCTTCCACATTCATGCCGGCCATGGGCTCGTCCAGCAGCAAGAGGCTGGGCTCCATGGCCAGCGCCCGGCCGAGATCCACGCGCTTTTGCAGGCCATAGGGCAGGCGGCCGACCGGCGTCTTGCGGTAGGCCTGGATCTCGAGGAAATCGATGATGCGCTCCACCGCCGCGCGCTGCTCGGTCTCCTCGCGCCGCGCCGGGCCGACATGCAGGGCCTGCCAGAACAGGCCGCGCTGCATGCGCAGGTTGCGGCCGGTCATGATGTTGTCCAGCACGCTCATGCCCTTGAACAGGGCCAGGTTCTGGAAAGTGCGGGCCACGCCCATCTCGGCAACCTGGCGCGGGCTCATGCCGTGATAGGTCTTGCCGCGCAGCGTGATGAGGCCTTGCTGGGGCTGGTAGACGCCGTTGATGCAGTTCAGCATCGAGCTCTTGCCCGCGCCATTGGGGCCGATGATGGCGCGGATCTCATGCTCGCGGACATCGAAGCTGATGTCGGTCAGCGCCTTCACGCCGCCAAAGGCCAGCGAGATGTTCTTCACGTCGAGGACGACGTCGCCGATCTTCTTCATGCGGCAGCCCCCTTCACTGACGGGAAGGTGCGGGCCTCCACGATGCGCAGATCGGCCGCGATCATGGACGTGCGGCCATCCTCGAACTTGACCTGGGTCTGGATGTACTGCGAGACCTTGCCTTCGTAGAGAGCCTCGATGAGCACGCCGTATTTGTCGGCGATGGCACCGCGCCTGACCTTGCGCGTGCGGGTCAGCTCGCCATCGTCGGCATCCAGCTCCTTGTGCAGGATGAGGAAGCGGCTGATCTGGCTGCCGGCCAGCAACTCGTCCTGGGCCAGGTCGGCGTTGACCTTCTCCACGCAGTCGAGGATGAGGTCGTAGACCTCGGCGCGCTGGGCCAGGTCGGTATAGCCGGCATAGGGCAGGTTGCGGCGCTCGGCCCAGTTGCCGACGGCCTCGAAGTCGATGTTGATGAAGGCGCAGACCTTGTCGCGCTTGTCGCCGAAGCAGACCGCCTCCTTGATGTGCGGAAAGAACTTCAGCTTGTTCTCGACGTACTTCGGCGCAAACATCGCACCGTCAAAGGTACCGCCCATCAGGCGGCCGACATCCTTGGCGCGGTCGATGATCTTCAGGTGGCCGCCGGGCGTCAGGAAGCCCGCGTCGCCGGTGTGGAACCAGCCGTCGGCCGTCAGCGCCTCGGCCGTGGCCGCATCGTTCTTGTAATAGCCCTTGAGCAGGCCAGGCGAGCGCACCAGCAGCTCGCCGCTGTCGGTCAGCTTGATCTCCACACCCTCGATGGGCACACCCACCGTGTCCGAGCGGGCCTCGTGGTCGGGCTGCAGGCAGACGAAGACGGCCGTCTCCGTCGAGCCGTAGAGCTGCTTCAAGTTGATGCCGATGGCACGATAGAAGCTGAACAGGTCGGGGCCGATGGCCTCGCCCGCCGTGTAGGCGACACGCACGCGCGAGAAGCCCAGGGTGTTGCGCAGCGGCCCATAGATCAGCACATCACCCAGCGCATAGGCCAAGCGGTCCAGCAGGCCGACGGGCTGCTTGTCCATCAAGCGCGGGCCGACGCGGCGCGCCAGGCTCATGCAGCGCTCGAACAGCCAGCGCTTGATCGCCGAGGCATCCTCCATGCGGATCATCACCGTCGTCAGCAGACCCTCGAAGACGCGAGGCGGCGCGAAGTAGTAGGTCGGGCCGACCTCCTTCAGGTCGATGCTGACGGTGGAGGCCGACTCCGGGCAGTTGACGACATAGCCCACGGCCAGCCACTGGGCATAGCTGAAGATGTTCTGGCCCACCCAGGCCGGCGGCAGATAGGCCAGCACCTCTTCATGGTCGCTCAGCTTGTCGAAGCGCTGGCCGGCCTGGGCGCGATCGATCAGCGTCGCATGCGTATGCATGACGCCCTTGGGGTTGCCCGTCGTGCCGGAGGTGAAGAACAGCGCCGCGACGTCGCCGGGCTGGCCGGCGGCCACCTCGGCGGCAAAGAAGTCGGGCCGTTGGGCGCGGGCCGCGTGGCCCTGCTCGATCAGTGCATCCAGCGAAACCAGGCCCGGCTCGTCATAGTTGCGCAGGCCGCGCGGGTCGTCGAACCAGATGCTTTTCAACTGTGGGCATTGCTCGCGCAGCTCCAGCAGCTTGTCGACCTGCTCCTGGTCCTCGACGACGGCAAAGGCGATCTCGGCGTTGTTCAGCGGGAAGACGAATTCGGCGGCAACAGCGTCCTGATACAGCGGCACCGGCACGGCGCCGAGGGACTGTGCGGCCAGCATGGTCGCGTAAAGGCGCGGGCGGTTCTCGCCCACGACAACCAGGTGCTCGCCACGGCGCAGGCCGGCCGCGGCCAGACCCAGGGCCAGGTCTTGCACCAGGGCGGCGAGCTGCGCCCACGACAGCGTCTGCCAGACGCCAAAGGCCTTCTCGCGCAAAGCGGGCGCGTCGGGCCGTTGGGCGGCATGGTCGAGCAAGAGCCGAGGGAAGGTCGCGGTCAAGCCAGTCTCCGTTGCAGGGACTCAAGCCCCTGTCTGTGAGCGCATTCTGGTCAGGACTTTGACGCCCATCTGTCGGTACGACGACAATTTAGGGGCTTTCACGACCCAGACTTTCCCGCCCCCATGGTCGACACGTCCCTGCCGCTCAGACAGCGCACCCGACGGCCGACGCCGGCCGAGCTGGACGCCATTCCCTGGCTGAAGCTACTGGATGGTCCCATGCGGGAACGCGCCGTCACGACGCTGGAAGTGGGCGACGCCGAGCCCGGCGAGCGGCTGTGCCGCATCGGTCGGCCGGCAACGCTGTGGTTCGGCGTCGTCGATGGCCTCCTCAAGATGAACAACGACGACTCGCTCGGCCAGGCCGTCACGTTCACCGGCATCCCGCCGGGCGGCTGGTTCGGCGAGGGGACGTTGCTCAAGCGCGAGGTCTACCGCTACAACATCCAGGCCCTGCGCCCCAGCGTCGTCGCCGGCCTGCCCATCGACAGCTTCCATGCGCTGCTGGACGGCAGCATCGCCTTCAACCGCTTCGTGCTGGACCAGCTGAACGAGCGCCTGGGCCAGTTCATCGCCGCCCGGGAGACCGACCGCATCCACGACCCCGACGTGCGCGTGGCCCGCAACCTGGCCGCCCTCTTCCACCCGACGCTCTACCCGGGTGTAGGCAACTGGCTGCGCATCACGCAGCAGGAGCTGGGCTATCTGGTGGGCCTGTCGCGTCAGCGTGTGAACCAGGCCCTGCATTGCCTCAGCGAGGCCAAGCTGATTCGCATTGAATACGGCGGGCTGAGGGTGCTGGACCTGCAGGGGCTGAGGCGCTTCGAACCTAGCCCGGCCTGAAGCGCTGCGGCGACAGCTGCTGGGCTGTGACGCCCATGTCGGCGAGGTCTTGTGGCAACGCGTGCCCCAGCACCAGTGCAGCGGCCACACGTCCCAGGGCCGGCGAGGTCTGGATGCCGTAACCGCCCTGCCCTGCGCACCAGAAGAATCCCGGCGCTGAAAGCTCGAAGCCGACGACGGGCGAGCGATCGGGGCTGAAGACGCGCAACCCCGCCCAGCGATGGCGCACGCGGCGCACCGGCTGGCCGGTCAGGGTCTCGAAGCGGTCCACGGCGATGGCCACATCCAGCTCCTCGGGCTGGGCGTCGCAGGGCGGGCTGGGCGTCTCGTCGGCGGCCGAGATCAGCAGCAGGCCGGCATCAGGCTTGAAGTACTGGCTCTCGTCGATGGCGACGACGGCCGGCCACAAGCTGGCGTCGACGCCTGCGGGCAGATCGATGAGGACGGCGGTGCGGCGCAGCGGCTGCAGCGGCACGGGCGCGATGCCGGCGAGTGCCGCCACATCGTCGGCCCAGGCCCCGGCCGCATTGATGACGACGCCGGCGCGAAAGCTGCCAGCGGCCGTGTGGGCCAGCCAGTTTGAGCCTTCGCGCTCCAAGCCCAGCAACCCGCTACCCAGATGCAGGTCCGCACCCGCTGCGCGCGCCTGGCGCAGAAAGCCCTGGTGCAACAGGTCGACATCGATGTCGGCCGAGGTCGAGTCCAGCAGGGCGCCGGCAATGCGGTCGCGCTGCAGCACGGGCACGCGTGCCAGCACCTCATCAACGCTCAGCGTGGTCGTGCGTTCGCGCACATCCGCATCGGCCGTGAAGCTGGCGACGAGATCGAGCTGACCGGCGCCAACCAGGAAGAGGGTGTGCCGTTCTCGCAGCAACGCCTCCTTGACCATGCCCTGGGACGGCGTCAGCAAGTAGTCATGGCTGGCCCGCGTCAGCGCGCGGATGGTGGCGTTGCCGTAGAGGGCCGAGTACAGGGCCGCCGAGCGGCCGGTGGAGTGGTAACCCGCATGGGGCTCGGCCTCCAGCACGGCCACACTCGCGCCGCCAGCCAGCGAGGCCGCCACCGAGGCCCCCGCGATGCCGGCACCGATGACGATGCAATCCACTTTCTTCGTCGTTGTCTGTTGGCCCATGGCTCGCTGCATGCAATTTTCCAATTTGGAAAATAACTGTACCATCACGAAAATCGTTGGGCAATGCTGAAATCAGCCCGTCCGACGCCCATTGGAAGGTTCTGAGGAGGTCGAGTGGACGTTTCCCTGCAAGCCCGCGCTCCCGCGCAGTGGTTCGGCCAGCCGCGTGGCCTGGTGGTGCTCTTCCTGACCGAGATGTGGGAGAAGTTCTCCTTCTACGGCATGAAGGCCCTGCTGATCTATTACATGATCCGCCACTTGCAGTTCCCGCAGGCCGACGCCTCGCTCATCTACGGCGCCTACACGGGCGGCGTGTATCTCACGCCCATCTTCGGCGGCTATCTCGCCGATCGCTGGCTCGGCCGGCGGCGCGCCATCCTCATCGGCGGCTCGCTGATGGCCCTGGGCCATTTCACGCTGGCCTTCGAATCGGCCTTCTTCCCCGCCCTGCTGCTGATCGCGCTGGGCAACGGTCTCTTCCTGCCCAACCTGCCCAGCCAGGTCGGTGACCTCTACGAAGAGAACGACCCGCGCCGCGGCGGTTCGTACAACATCTACTACGTCGGCGTGAACCTGGGCGCCCTGCTGGCGCCGCTGGTCTGCGGCACCTTGGGCGAGGTCTACGGTTGGCATTTCGGCTTCGGCGCCGCGGGCATCGGCATGTGCGTGGGCCTGGCCATCTATGTGCTCGGCGCCCGCCATCTGCCGCCCGACCGGCCGCGCTCCGCCGAGCCTGCCATGGCCACCTCCAGCGGCTTCTCGGCCGCGAGCATCGTGCCGTTGCTGCTGGTGGGCCTGGCTGTCGTCGTCTTCCGCAGCGGCTACGAGCAGAGCGGCAACACCCTGGCGGTCTGGGCCGAGGCCGGCGTGGATCGTGCCCTTGGCAGCTCGACGGTGCCCGTCACGTGGATGCAGTCGCTGAACCCCCTCTTCGTCTTCCTGTTCACGCCCTTCGTCGTGGCCGGCTGGCGGCGGGCGGCCGAGCGCGGCAACGAGCCCTCGTCACTGGCCAAGATGTCGATGGGCGCGGCCGGCGTGGCCCTGTCCTATCTGATGCTGGCCCTGCTCGCCTCCACGCATGGCAGCACACCGGTCAGCATGTTGTGGGTGGTGGCCTTTTTCGTCGTCTACACGGTGGCCGAGCTCTACATCCTGCCGGTCGGCCTGGGCCTGTTCGCGCGGCTGGCGCCCAAGGGCATGGGCGGCACTTTTGTCGCGGCCTGGTTCCTCGCCTCCTTTGGCGGCAACCTGCTGTCGGGCGTGGTGGGGCGCCACCTGGGATCGATGGGGCCGGCCAACTTCTTTGTGCTGCTGGGCGTGATCACCGGCCTCGCCGCGGCGGCGCTGTTCGCGCTGCGGCCACAACTCAAGCGCGTGGAGGACGCCAGAAAGGCGGCTAGCGCCGCGTAGCTTTTGCCTTGGGCTTGGCGGCAACCTTTGCCGCCTTGGCCGGCGCGGCCGGCTCCGGCGCCGCGAGGCGCTGCGACGCCTCGACAAAGTGCTGCGTCATCACGTCGCCGTGCCCGTTGCGCGGCGCGCAGGTGGCCACCAGCCGGCAGGTGCCTTCTGAAGCCTTCAGGTAGGCGTGGCCCATCTCGCTGTCGAAGAAGATCGAGTCGCCGGGCTTCAGGATAACGGGCGCGTACAGCTCGGAATGGAAGGCCACCTCGCCCTCGATGACGAAGGCGAACTCCTCGCCGGGATGGCGGATCAGGTCGCCAAACTCGGCCTTGAACTCGTCCAGCGTGCGTGCGCGCACCTCGGCGATCAGCGGCGTGAAGCGCTTGTTCAGCAGCTCGGCCGCCAGATAGGTCTGCTTGTAGCTCTGGGTGTCGACCACCTGGCCGTCGCCGGCGCGGTGCACCACGCGCCGCCCGCCGCCACTGGCCGCGGGGCGCGCGCCTTGCGCGTCGTGCAGCAGCTCGGCCATGTCCACGCCCAGGCCGCGGCTGAGCAGCATCAGCTTGTCGTAGGACAGCGAGACATTGCCTTTTTCCAGTTTGGACAACGTGGACACCGCCATGCCGGTGCGCTCACCCACCTGGGCCAGGGTCAGGCCCAGGCGCTTGCGCACGCTGCGGATGTGGTCGCCGGGAGAGGTGCTGGAAGGGGCCATGTCTCTGGGGAGGGAGTCGTTTCATCTTAGGCCATGCCTGCCTGCGGGCCGCCTGCTCGCTTGCCCTGAGTTGCATTCGGCCTTTCATCTAAGGTTTACACCAATGGGAAAGATTTTTCCAAATTGGAAACTTCATGGATCAAACAACCTTCCCGATCCTGGAGCTGCCATGAGCCGGTCTTCCCGCTGTTCCTCTCCTCTCGGCGCACACCACAGGCCCGCCAAGCTCGCGGCGCTGCTGGTGCCCGGTCTGGCCGCGCTGTGCGCCTCGCCGCTGTGGGCGCAGACCCAGGCCGCTGCGGAAGGCAGGGCCGAGGTCGAGAAGCTCGACGTCGTGACCGTCACGGCCACGCGCCGCCGCGAGCCGGTGCGCGACGTGCCGCTGCGCGTCGAGACCCTGGGCGCCGAGCCCATGGAGCGCGCCGGTGCCACGTCGCTGAGCGACTACGTGGGTGGCCTGCCCGGCATCGACGTGAAGACCTCGGGCGGCCCGGGCCGCAACGCCGTCACGATGCGCGGCGTCAGCGTCGGCGAGCAGCAGATCGCCACCGTCGGCATGTATGTCGATGAGGTGGCCTTCGGCTCCAGCAGTGCCTTCGTCGGCGGCGCCAACACGGCGCTGGACCTGGCGCTGCTGGATCTGAAGCACATCGAGGTGCTGCGCGGCCCGCAGGGCACGCTGTACGGCGCCGGCGCCATGGGCGGCCTGCTGAAGTACGTCACCAACGAACCCGACAGCTCGCAGTTTTCCGGCAAGGTCGGCGTTAGCGCACGCCAGAGCCGCGGCGGCGCCATGGGCCACACCGAGAACGCGGTCCTGAACGTGCCACTGAGCCAGGACGTGGCCGCCCTGCGCGTGGCGGCCTTCAACGACCATGAAGGCGGCTATATCGATGCGGTGGGCAAGGCCGCCGGCGAGCACATCAACGACGGCAACACGCGCGGCGCGCGGGTGTCCCTGCTGGTCGAGCCCATGTCCAAGATGAAGATCCGCCTGGCCCACACCCAGCAGGACATCCAGCGCAACGGCCTCAACGTCATCGAGTACGACGCCGCCAAGGGTCAGCCCATCTATGGCGACCTGACCCGGCATCTGGACACTGGCGAGGCCTACAAGCTCAAGACCCGACTGACGTCGGGCGACTTCGAATACGACTTCGGCTGGGCACGCCTCAACGCGATCGCTTCCTCGCAGCGCCTGGACAGCGCCACCGGCCAGGACGCCACGGCCCTGCTGGGCGGCAACCCGGCCTTCGACTTCGTCTCGCTGGACAACGCCTTCGGCCTGCGCAAGCAGACCCAGGAGTTGCGCCTGACCTCGCAGCGCGGCAGCGTCGAATGGCTGCTGGGCTACTACCACACCAAGGAGACCGGCCACGTCGGCCAGCGCCTGTGGGCCCAGGTGGCGGGCGGCGGCGGCGACATGACGCTGACGACCACCGGCCAGCCCTCCGAGTACCGCGAGCGCGCCCTCTATGGCGATCTGACCTGGAACATCGGCCCGACCTGGTCGTTGACCCTGGGCGCCCGCGTGGCCAAGAACGAACAGGTCTACACCGTCTTCGTCAACGAACAGCTGAACTCGTCGGCGCCCAGCGACGACACGGCCAAGACCTATCTGGCCACGCTGCGCTATGCGCTGGACAAGACCAGCAACGTCTACTTCCGCGCCGCCAGCGGCTACCGGCCCGGCGGCCCCAACTCGCCGGCCATCGACGCCAACGGCCAGGTCATCCCCGGCACACCCGCCACCTTCGGCCACGACACGCTGTGGAGCTATGAGCTGGGCTACAAGGCCGATCTGCTGGACAAGCGCCTGAACTTCGAGGCCGCCGTCTTCAACATCGACTGGAAGGACCTGCAGCAGCCCAAGGCCGTAGGTGCCAGCACCATCGTCGTCAACGCCGGCAAGGCGCGCGTGCGTGGCCTGGAGCTGGCGGCGCACTACAAGGTCGACGCCCACTGGCACCTGGACGGCAGCCTGGCCTGGACGGACCCCAAGCTGACCGAGGGCTCCACGGCCCTCGGCCCCTCGGGCTCGCGCCTGCCCAACACCGCCAAGCTGGCCTTCACCCTGGGCGCTCGCTATGCCTTCAATCTGGCCGGCAACCCCTCCTATGCCGGCCTGAATGTGCGCCGCGTCGGCCAGCGTAATGCCGGCTATGACTCGGTCGGCAGCTCGGTGCCCAACTTCAGCCAGCCCAGCTACACGCTGGTGGATGCGCAATGGGGCGTGGAGATGGGCCGCTGGCAGCTGGCCACCTTCGTGCGCAACCTGACCGACAAGCGCGCCATCCTAGGCGCCGATACCGCGCTGACGGCCTTTGGCCTGCCGCTCAACGTCACGACGGTGGCCCCGCGCACCGTGGGTGCCAACCTGACCTTCAATTTCTGACCCTGGAAGACTTCATGAAGCAGTTGCTCAATCGCCTGCGCGTCGCCGCGCTGGCCCTGTGCGTCGGCGCGCTGCCGGCCGCCTTCGCCCAACCCAAGCCGGCCGCGCCGCTGACAGCCGTCGACGCCGAGGCCTTCATCGACGGCCTGATGCCCAGCGCCCTGCGAGCCGCGCGCGTGCCGGGCGCTGTCGTCGTCATCGTCAAGGACGGCCAGCCCCTGCTGCAAAAAGGCTATGGCCTGGCAGACTGGGACAAGAACATCCCGGTCGACCCGCACAAGACGCTGTTCCGGCCCGGCTCGGTGTCCAAGCTGTTCACGTGGACGGCCGTCATGCAGCTGGTCGAGCAGGGCAAGCTCGACCTCGATGCCGACCTCAACAAATACCTGGACTTCAGCATCCCGGGCCGCAACGGCAAGGCGCTGACGCTGCGCCATGTGATGACGCACACGACGGGCTTCGAGGAGACGGCGCGCGACCTGCTGACCTACGACAGCGCCGGCCCCGACCTCGGCAAGGTGCTCAAGGCCTATATCCCGCCCTATGTCTACGACCCCGGCACGACACCCGGCTATTCCAACTACGCGACCTCGCTCGCCGGCTACATCGTGCAGCGTGTCAGCGGCAAGTCCTTCGACGACTACATGGATCAGAACGTCTTCGGCCCCTTGGGCATGAAGCAGTCGACCTTCCGCCAGCCCCTGCCCGAGGCGCTGAAGGGCCAGATGTCGCAGGGCTATATGAGCTGGGACGACAAGCCCAAGGGCTTCGAGGTCATCAGCATGCCGCCGGCCGGCAGCATGTCGGCCCCCGGTGCGGATATGGGCCGCTTCATGTTGGCCTTCCTGCAGCAGGGCACATTGGATGGCGTGCAGATCCTCAAGCCCGAGACGGTCAAGCTGATGCACACCCAGCTCACGCGGCCCCTGCCTGGCCTGTCGGGCATAGGCCTGGGCTTCTACGAGCAGAACATCAACGGCCACCGCGTGCTCGCGCATGGCGGCGACACCGTGCTCTTCCACAGCGACCTGCTGCTCTTCGTCGACGACGGCATCGGCCTGTATGTGTCGGTCAATGCCGCTGGCCACGAGCGCCAGGGCGCCTGGCTGCGCGACAAGCTCTTCGAGTCCTTCGCCGACCGCTATCTGCCCGACCCGCGCCCGGCCACCAAGCCGGAAGTGGACGAAGCCACCGCCAAGCAGCATGCCCAGCAGATGGCCGGCAACTACCGCAACACCCGCCGCGAGGACTCGACCTGGCTGTCGGTGCTGCAGCTGCTGAGCCCGGTCAAGGTCCAGGCCCTGGAGGACGGGCGCCTGTCCATCGAGCTGGCCGGGTCGCGCAGCAACTACCGCGAGGTCAAGCCCTATTTCTGGGAAGAGGAACACGGCAAGCGCCGGCTGCAGGCCGTGGTCGAGAACGGCAAGGTCAAGCACTGGGGGCTGGAGCCCTATGTCTTCGCCTTCATCTTCGAGCCCGTGCCCTTCATGGCCAGCACGACGGTGCTGGTGCTGATGGGCGGGGCCATCGCCACGCTGCTGCTGACCACGCTGCTCTGGCCCATCGCCGCCGTGCTGCGCCGACGCCACCATGTGGCCGTGCCGCCACCCAGGCAGGTGACGTGGGTACGCGGCGCCAGCGTGGGCGTGATGGTGGCCCTGGGCCTGTGGGGCGTGGTGGTGTCGCTGCTGGAAAGCCTGGGCGACACGACGCTGCTGCTGCCGCTGGCTCAGCTGGCGCTGGCGCTGTCGGCCATCGGCGGCCTGGTAGTGTCAGGGCTGCATGCGCGCAGCGTGTTGAAGGTGGGCGACCAATGGAGCAAGGCGCTGGCTATCGTCTGGGTTCTGGCGTTCGCCATCCTGCTCATCGTCAGCCTGAACCACCACCTGATCAGCTTCAACCAGTGGTACTGACATGAGCACCAGGCCCATGCGGCTCTTCCTCGGCGGGCTGGTGCACGAGACCAGCAGCTTCTCGCCCCTGCCCACCAGCGTGCAGTCCTTTCGCGAGGGCGTGCTGATCCACCGCAGCGACCCGCGGGCCTTGCAGCAGGTGACCTCCCAGCCGAACCTGATGGGCGTCATCGCGGCCGCAGCGCGCCATGGCGACACGCTGCTGCCGGGGCTGTATGCCGAGGCCCAGCCGTCCGGACCACTGTCACGAACCGACTACGAGGCGCTGCGCGACGAGCTGCTGGCCGACCTGCGGGCCTCGGGGCCCGTGGACGCCGTGCTGTTGGTGCTACATGGCGCCATGCTGGCCGAGGGCTATCACGACTGCGAGGGCGACCTCTTGACGCGAGTCCGTGAAGTCATCGGCCCTGACGTGCCGCTGGGCGCCCTGCTGGACCTGCACTGCAATCTCAGCCCCGCCATGCTGGAGTCGGGGGCTGCACTGGTCGCCTGCAAGGAGTACCCGCACATCGACTACGCCGCGCGCGGCGAGGAGTTGCACGCCATGCTGGGTGCGATGGTGCGCGGCGACCTCGCGATCAAGGCCCACTGGAAGCGCGTGCCGCTGCTGGGCATCTTCGGCACCACCGTCGCGCCGATGAGCGACTTCGTCGCACGGTTGAAGGACAGCGAAGAGCGGCTGCCGGGCATCCTGTCGGTGTCGGTGCTGCATGGCTTCCCCTGGGCCGACACGCCTCACACCTGCGCGGCCGTGCTGGTGCTGGCCGAGGACTCGCCGGCCGCGGCGGGCGTGGCCTCAGGCCTGCTGGAGGAACTGGCCGAAGCCTTCTACGGCATCCGCGAGACGGCCGCCGCCAAGCGACTGCCGCTGGAGGAAGCGCTGGATCTGGCCGAGACCGAAATGCGCCTGGCCAAATCCGGTCCCGTGGTGCTGGCCGACACGGCCGACAACGCCGGCGGCGGCGCGGCGGGCGACAGCACCTTCGTGCTGCGCGAGCTGCTGGCGCGCGGCATCCGCGATGTCGCCTTGGGGCTTATCTGGGACCCGCAAGCCGTGGCCATCGCGACCTCGGCCGGCATCGGTGCGCGGCTGCCGCTGCGCATCGGCGGCAAGGTGGGGCCGATGTCGGGCGATCCGGTGGACCTGGAGGTCGAAGTGCTGGCCTGCCGCGACGACGCCCGCCAGCGCAGCCTGACGCCCGGTGGCAGCGACCCCCTCGGTCCTTCAGTGGCGGTTCGGGCAAACGGCATCGACATCGTGCTGAACAGCATCCGCCAGCAGGTGTTCTCGGCCGAATGCTTCACCCAGCTGGGTATCGACCCGGCGGCCAAGCGGCTGGTGGTCGTCAAGTCGACCCAACATTTCCGCTCGGGTTTTGATGCGATGGCAGCGGCGGTCGTCTATGCCGACTCGCCGGGCAGCCTGCAGGCCAATATCGGCAGCCTGCCGTTCAAGCACCTGCCGCGGCCGGTCTGGCCGCTGGATTAAGCGGCGAAGGCGATCGCTTCGGGTTCGCCGCGCGGCAGCGTCGCCCAGCGGTCGGCGCTCAGCTCGTAGAGTAGGGCCGCGGCGCTGCCGGGGCCGTCGGCCAGGGTGCCCTTGAGGCGCAGGCCCAGGCATTCCAGCGTCTTGCGCGTGGGGGCATTGCTGGGCAGCACGGCGGCGACGACGGCGCCTTCATGGTGCTGCTCGAAGGCCTGGCTCATGGCGTACTGCGCCATCTCGGACGCCAGCCCACGGCCCCAGGCCTGGGGCGTGATGCGGTAGTAGAGGTAGAGGCCCGAGTGACCGGCGACGCTGCGATGCATGAGGCCGCCAAAGCCGATCAGCGTATCGGGCTGGTCGCGCTCGGCGATGGCCCAGTGGCCGAAGCCGCGTGTCTGCCAGTGGTTGATCCAGGCTTGCAACTGTGCCTGGATCGCCTCGCGGCCATGCGGCGTGGCGGCAGCACAGAAGCGATTCACGGCCGGGTCGGCGTGCAGCGCCGTCAGGGTGTCCAGATCGCTGCCCCGGGGTGGGCGCAACATCAGACGTCGGGTGACCATGGCTGCCGGAACAGGTGCAACAGGCTCGCTGAACTCAAACTGGACCATCTAGTCAGAAACTCGGTAAAAACCCGTAGGAGAGTAGCGGCGAGCCGGCCTGGACGGAAGTCCCGCGATGGCGGGTGTTGTCGCAAAACCGTCACAAAACCACGTAAAGACGGACGCCGGCTCGCCTAAGCGGCATGCGCCCAGCGGCTGGGCGACTGGCCGACATGCCGCGAAAAGGCTGTGCTGAAGGTGCTGGTCGACCCATAGCCCACGCGCTCGGCCACCTCGGCCACGGCCAGGCCCTCATGGCGCAGCAGGCCCTTGGCAATCTCCATGCGCCAGCTCAGCAGATAGGCCATCGGCGTGGCGCCGACCGTGCGGGTGAAGCGGTCAAAGAAGGCCGAGCGGGACAGCGCCGCCACGCCGGCCAGCTGCCCCACCGTCCACGCATGGTCCACCCGGGCATGCAGCTGCTTGAGCGCCGGAGCCAACCGCTCGTCGCCCAGCCCGCGCAGGAGCCCGGGCGGCGCGCTGCCGGCCGTCGTCCAGCGCATGGCCTCGATGAGCAGCATGCCGACCAGGCGCGACAGCATGTATTCATTGCCCGGAAGCTGGGCTTCGTACTCTTCGCCCACCAGGCGCACGAGTTGGGCCAGCCGCCCGGAACCCTGCACATGGACGACGCGCGGCAGCAGCGAGATCAGCAGACCCGGGTCGGCACCGTCGAACAGGAATGCCCCGCCAAGGGAGCGCATGTCCGGCTCGCCGTCCATGTCGCCGTGGCGCCGCTCGCCGTTGCCGCCGGGCACCAGCTTGGGGTCGATATGGATGGCCGGCGCGGGGCCGAAGCTGGAGATGGTGAACGGCGGCGTGCTGGGCAGCAGCACGAAGTCGCCGGCACTCAGCGTCACCGGCTCGTGGCCGTCGACGGCCAGCAGGCAGCTGCCCTCCAACATGATGCAAAAGCTGGGCTGCCCGTACTCGGCATAGCGGACCGCCCAATCGCCTTTGCCGCTGATGAGATTGGCGAAGACAGCCCGCGGCTGCATCAGACGGACAACTTCGGTGAGCGGGTCACTCAAGGCCTGATCCCCTTGCGGATTGGACTTTGGCAAAACAAATGTGGACTATCTATTATTCATAGTCCTACCTCCGCTCGATATCGTGAGGTCCTCTCTAGCTACCTTGAAAGGACTCCTCATGAAAACCGTGCTCATCACCGGCTGCTCCTCGGGCTACGGCCTGGAAACCGCGCGCCACTTCCTGGCCCGGGGCTGGAAGGTCATCGCCACCATGCGCACACCGCGCGAAGACCTGCTGCCCCGCTCGGACCGGCTGCGCGTGCTGGCCCTGGACGTGACCCGGCCTGACAGTATCGCCGCGGCGCTCTGGGCTGCCGGACCCATCGACGTGCTGGTCAACAACGCCGGCATCGGCGTCGTCGGCGCCTTCGAGGCGACCTCCATGGACACGGCGCGCGAGGTCTTCGAGACCAACACCTTCGGCGTCATGGCCATGATGCAGGCCGTCGTGCCGCAGTTCCGCGAGCGCCACTCGGGCGTCATCGTCAACGTGACGTCCAGCGTGACGCTGGCGGCCATGCCGCTGGCCGGCGTCTACACGGCCAGCAAGATGGCCATCACCGGCCTGACCGGCTCGGTGGCCCACGAACTCGCCGCCTTCAACATCCGCGTCAAGCTCGTCGAGCCGGGCTATGCGCCCACGACGCGCTTTGCCGAGAACGGCGCGGCGCGCATCCAGGGCCTGATCCCCGAGGCCTATCTGCCCTTTGCCCAGCCCATCTTCGCGGCCTTCGCCCAGCCGGCTCTGGTGACCACGGAGCAGGATGTGGCCGAAGTGGTCTGGCAGGCCGCCAACGATCGCTCGGAGCGGCTGCGCTTTGCAGCCGGGCCTGACGCCGTGGCCCTGGCCAAGGCCGCATGAGCCAGGCCTGAGGCTTGCGGCGTCAGCCCGTCAGCAGGGCGTTGACGCGCTTCACATAGGCCGCCGGGTCTTCCAGGTGGCCGCCCTCGGCCAGCACGGCTTGGTCGAACAGCACCTGGGCCAGGTCGTCGAAATGGGCGCTGCCATCGAGCTTCTTGACCAGGGCATGCTCGGCGTTGATCTCCAGCGTCGGCTTCGCCTCAGGCGCGTTCTGGCCGGCCTGCTTCAAGAGTCGCGCCAGATGGCCGCTCATGTCGCCCTCTTCGACGACGATGCAGGCCGGCGAGTCGACCAGGCGGGTCGTCACGCGCACGTCCTTGGCACGGTCCTTCAGCGCCTCCTTGAGCTTGTCGATCAGCGGCTTGAGGTTCTCGGCGGTTTCCTCGGCCTTCTTCTTCTCGTCCTCGTCCTGCAGCTTGCCCAGATCGACGGCGCCCTTGGCGACGGACTGCAGCTGCTTGCCCTCGAACTCGTAGAGGTGGCTGAGCATCCACTCGTCGACGCGATCCACCAGCAGCAGCACCTCGATGCCCTTCTTGCGGAAGATCTCCAGCTGCGGGCTGTGCTTGGCGGCGGCCAGCGAGTCGGCGGTGATGTAGTAGATGACGTCCTGGCCTTCCTTCATGCGGCCGACATAGTCCGCCAGGCTGACGCCGCTGTCGGCGTGCGTGGAGGCGAAACGGAACAGCTTGGCCAGGCGCTCCTGGTTGGCGTGGTCCTCGCCGATGCCTTCCTTCAGCACCTGGCCGAAGTCGGTCCAGAAGGCGGCGTACTTGGCACGCTCGGCTTCGTCTTCGCTGTTGGCCAGGCTCTCCAGCATGCCCAGCACGCGCTTGGTGGAGCCCTCGCGGATGGCCTTCACGTCGCGGCTTTCCTGCAGCAGCTCGCGGCTGACGTTCAGCGGCAGGTCGGCCGAGTCGATGACGCCCTTGACGAAACGCAGATAGACCGGCATCAGCGCCTCGGCGTCGTCCATGATGAAGACGCGCTTCACGTAGAGCTTCACGCCGCCGCGCTTGTCGCGGTTCCACAGGTCGAAGGGCGCCTTGGCCGGGATGTAGAGCAGCTGGGTGTACTCGCTGCGGCCTTCCACGCGGTTGTGGGTGTAGGCCAGCGGCGCGTCGCTGTCGTGGCTGATCTGCTTGTAGAACTCCTCGTACTGCTCCTGGGTGATCTCGCTCTTGCTGCGGCTCCACAGGGCCGAGGCCTTGTTGACGGACTCCCAGTCGTCCTTGATGACCTGCTTGGCGTTGTCGGCGTCCCACTCCTCCTTCTTCATCAGGATGGGCAGGGAGATGTGGTCGCTGTACTTGGCAATGGTGGAGCGCACGCGCCAGGTCTTCAGGAACTCCTCCTCGCCGTCGCGCAGATGCAGGATGACGTCGGTGCCGCGGCCCGGCTTGGTGATGGTCTCGATCTCGTACTCGCCCGTGCCTTCGCTGCTCCAGCGCACGCCCTGGTCAGCCGGCAATCCGGCGCGGCGGGTCTCGACGGTGATGCGGTCGGCGACGATGAAGCCCGAGTAGAAGCCCACGCCGAACTGGCCGATGAGCTGGGCGTCCTTCTTCTGGTCTCCATCCAGCTTGGACAGAAATTCGCGCGTGCCGCTCTTGGCGATGGTGCCCAGGTGCGAGGCCGCTTCCTCGGCACTCATGCCGATGCCGTTGTCGCTGATGGTCAGCGTCTTGGCTTCCTCGTCAAAGCTGACGCGGACTTCCAGGCTGGTCTGGTCTTCCCAGAGGGCGGCGTTGTCCAGGGCCTCGAAGCGCAGCTTGTCGCAGGCGTCGCTGGCGTTGGACACCAACTCGCGCAGGAAGATCTCCTTGTTGGAGTACAGCGAGTGGGTGACGAGGTGCAGGATCTGCTTGACTTCGGCCTGGAAGGCGTGGGTTTGCTTGGTCATGGCTTTGGAAATCTCAAGGAATCTGGGGGCTGAACCGCCCGACGGGCGGCCAGTTGGGGCCGGACCGGCGGGATTCAAGGCCTCCAGCGTAAACCCCATCCCCGCCCTCCCCCGGGAGGGCCGTTTTCGGAAAACCGGACATCGATTCCAGCCTCGTCACCGCTACAGAGGACGAGGCCGCACAGGGGCCCGCTGCCTGCCTACCATCGCCAGCGCCGTGTGATGAGAACACGTAGGGAGAGCGCAATGGCTGGTCTGCAAAACCGCCTGCTGGCGGGTCTGGGTCTGTCGCTTCTGGTGAGCATCGCAGCGGCGGCGCCGCATTACTCCGCCACGGCACAGGCCACCAGCGGGACCATGAATATCCCCGGCACGACCGACTACAAGTCCGACGCCGGCGCGGTCCCGCTGACCTTTTCGGCCGTTTCGGCGCAGCGGGAGAACTTCGGGCCAGGCGGCATGGCGCAGGCCGAGGGGACGTCCTCCGGCTTCGCATCCGCCACACCGGGCGGGGTGCGCGTGTTCGCCATCGCCAACGGTGTGGTCCAAGGCGTCGGCAGCTCCAACATGAACGCCCAGGGCGGCAGCGGTGCCAATGCCAGCCTGGACGACGCCTTCACCATCGTGGCCAACCAGTGCGGCAACCCGGCCCTGTGCGGCAACGGCGCCTTCGGCACCCTGAGCTTCTCCATCGTCGCGCACGGCAGCATCGGCGGGGGCGGCGGTCCGGCCTATGGCGTCGGCGGCCAATGGACGGCGGACTTCTCGATGACGACCGGCTATCTGCCGGGTGCGCCGCTGGACACCTATGTCGCCTGGCACGGCGATCACGCCATCAGCGAATACAACGGCGCCCCGCCCTACGAGGACTCTCACGACTCCTTCGGCACCAAGACCTTCACCGTCAGCTTTGCCTTCGGCACGCCCATCAACCTGCACATGGCGGCCAGCGCGACGGCCCAGGCGGGTGCCAGCTTCATCTACGGCCCAAGCTCGGCCGGCTTTGTCACCGACCTGTCCCACACCCTGGGCTGGGGCGGCATCAGCAGCGTCACCGATGCAGGGGGCCATGCCATCAGCTATTCAGCCCTGGGCGCGAGCGGTTTCGACTTTGCCCAGGCTTTCACCAGCCCCGTGCCCGAGCCAGCCTCCCCGTTGATGATGGGCGTGGGCCTGCTGGCCCTGCTGTCCCTCAGTAGGACACGGCCAGGCGCGGCACGTCGACCTTGATGAGGGCCTTGGACAGCGAGCCGGCCGCGGCGCGGGCATAGTCCAGCGCCCAGGCGGCGTCGGCAAACGCAGCCGGCCCGGCGGCCAGCGCGATGCCGACGAGCTTGTCGGCCAGCAGCACCTTGCCCGAGCCGCGCAGGGGCTCGCATTCCATGCGCACGAAGTTCTCGTCCAGCCAGCGGCGCGCGGCCTCGAAGCTCAGCACCTCGGCGCCGTCGAGTTGGATGTCGACCGGCGCGCCGGTGGCGAAGACAACGGTGATGCGGGCTTGCATGGCCGCCGATTGTGTCAGCGCCGCGCCAGCACGGCCTGGGACAGCACGTCCAGCACGGCCAGGGAGTCGTCCCAGCCCAGGCAGGCGTCGGTGATGCTCTTGCCGTATTCCAGCGCGGCGGGGTCGTCCTTGCCCGGGGTGAACTTCTGGGCGCCGTCGTTCAGATGGCTCTCGACCATGACGCCGAAGATGGCATTGCTGCCCTCGCGCATCTGGCCGGCGATGTCTCGGGCCACGTCGAGCTGGCGCTGGTGCTGCTTGCTGGAGTTGGCGTGCGAGCAGTCCACCATCAGGCGCCGCGGCAGCTTGGACTTCTCCAGATCGGCGCAGGCCTCGGCCACGCTCTTGGCGTCGTAGTTGGGCGCCTTGCCGCCGCGCAGGATGACGTGGCAGTCGGCATTGCCGCGCGTCTCGACGATGGCGACCTGGCCGTTCTTGTGCACCGACAGGAAGTGGTGGCCGCGGGCCGCAGCCTGGATGGCGTCGGTGGCGATCTTGATGTTGCCGTCGGTGCCGTTCTTGAAGCCGATCGGGGCTGAGAGGCCCGAGGCCAGTTCGCGGTGCACCTGGCTCTCGGTGGTGCGCGCGCCGATGGCGCCCCAGGCGATCAGGTCGCCGATGTACTGTGGCGAGATCACGTCCAGGAACTCGCTGCCGGCCGGCATGCCCAGGCGGTTGATCTCCAGCAGCAGCTGGCGGGCGATGCGCAGGCCCTCGTCGATGCGGTAGCTCTCGTCGAGGTAGGGGTCGTTGATGAGGCCCTTCCAGCCGACGGTGGTGCGCGGCTTCTCGAAGTAGACGCGCATGACGATCTCCAGCGTGTCGGCGTACTTCTCGCGCTCGACCTTGAGGCGGCGCGCGTACTCGATGGCGGCCGTCGGGTCGTGGATGGAGCAGGGGCCGATGACGACGAGCAGGCGGTCGTCCTCGCCGCTCATGATCTTGCGGATGCGCTGGCGCGTCTGGCCGATCAGGTTCTCCATGGCCGTGCCGCGGATGGGGAAGAAGCGGATCAGGTGCTCCGGCGGCGGCAGCGGCGTGACGTCGACGATGCGCTCGTCATCGGTGGCGCTGGTCTTGTCGTCCTGGGAGTACCAGCGCTGGGCTTCGGGTTCGACGGAGGAGACTTTGGCGTTCACGGCAAGGGCCTTTCAGAAACAAAAAACCGCCGGGCTTGGCGGCCTCGGCGGTTTTTGGGGAGTTCTGTGTTCAGCACGCGCGCTCAGGACTCTCCACCGCCAGGGCGGGGAAAAAACCAAAAGCTAAAGTAAGCGGCGCGGGACATGGGAACGGAATCTAGCACGGCCGCCGCGGCGAGCTTTCGGCAGCGGGCAAGCCCCGCTTGACCCCGGCAGGCGCTTGGCCGTCAATCGATCTCTCGCTCCCTGGAGACAAGCCATGCAAAGACGCCACGCCCTCGGTGCCGCGGTCACGGGTCTTGCTGCGGCCGGCTGCGCCAGCACCGCAGCGCCCGCCTCGCCCTTCACGGTCGCCCGGCCCGTCGTGCCCATAGCTGGCAGCCAAGAGGTCTTCCCGGTGCGGCGCATCTACTGCATAGGCCGCAACTACGCGGCCCATGCCCGCGAGATGGGCTCGGACCCGACGCGCGAGCCGCCCTTCTTCTTCCAGAAGCCCAGCGACGCGGTGCAGTTCGTGGCTCCGGGCAAGACGACCGATCACCCCTACCCGACGCTGACCAAGAACTACCACTACGAGCTGGAATTGGTCGCAGCCCTGCACAAGGGCGGCAGGAACATCGCCGTCGACAAGGCCCTGGACCTGGTCTACGGCTACGCCGTCGGCCTGGACATGACGCGCCGCGACCTGCAGCGCGGCATGGGCGACCAGAAAAAGCCCTGGGAGATCGGCAAGAGCTTTGACCGCTCCGCGCCCATCGGCCCCATCCACCGCGTCGCCCAGGTCGGCCACTTCACCCAGGGCGCCATCACGCTGAAGGTCAACGGCCAGGTCAAGCAGGACGCCAACCTCAACCAGATGATCTGGAACGTCGCCGAGCAGATCGCCCAGCTGTCCCAGGCCTTCGAGCTGATGCCGGGGGACATCATCTTCAGCGGCACACCGGAAAACGTCGGGCCGGTGCTGCCGGGGGATCTGATGGAGGGCTCGATTGCGGGGTTGCCGCCGCTCAGCGTGCGCGTGACGGCCTGATCAGGCCGTCCCACCTACCGTCAAGCCATCGATGCGCAGCGTCGGCTGGCCCACCCCCACCGGCACGCTCTGGCCTTCCTTGCCGCAGACACCCACGCCGGTGTCCAGGCTCATGTCGTTGCCGATCATGCTGACGCGGGTCAGCGCATCCGGGCCGTTGCCGATGATGGTGGCGCCCTTGACCGGGTACTGGATCTTGCCGTTCTCGACCCAGAAAGCCTCGCTGGCCGAGAACACGAACTTGCCGCTGGTGATGTCGACCTGGCCGCCGCCGAAGTTGGTGGCGTAGAGGCCCTTCTTGATGGATGCGACGATCTCCTTGGGATCGTCCTTGCCGCCCAACATATAGGTGTTGGTCATGCGCGGCATGGGCACATGGGCATAGCTCTCGCGGCGGCCGTTGCCGGTGGGCGCAACCTTCATCAGCCGGGCGTTCATCGCGTCCTGGATATAGCCCTTCAGGATGCCGTCCTCGATGAGCACATTGC
This sequence comes from Roseateles saccharophilus, assembly GCF_031458095.1. GTDB lineage: Bacteria > Pseudomonadota > Gammaproteobacteria > Burkholderiales > Burkholderiaceae_C > Pelomonas > Pelomonas saccharophila_A. Next base: position 305,908 of record NZ_JAVDXU010000005.1, on the reverse strand, counting down.
GCTGGCTGGCACAGCCCTCGTCGTCGACGTTCAGCGAGCCGCGGCGATCGGGAATGGTGCCGTCGTCCAGCACCGTCACGCCCTTGGCGGCCACGCGCTGGCCGATGCGGCCGGAGAAGGCGCTCGAGCCCTTGCGGTTGAAGTCGCCCTCCAGGCCATGGCCGACGGCCTCGTGCAGCAGCACGCCGGGCCAGCCGGGGCCGACGACGACGGTCATCTCGCCGGCCGGCGCGGGGCGGCTCTCGAGATTGGTCAGCGCGGCGTTGACGGCCTGGTCGACATAGCTGGCGATCATCTCGTCGGTGAAATAGGCCAGGCCGAAGCGGCCGCCGCCACCACCCGAGCCCACCTCGCGGCGGCCATTGCTCTCGGCGATGACGGTGATGGACAGGCGCACCAGCGGACGCACGTCGGCCGCCAGCGTGCCGTCGGCACGGGCGATCAGCACCACCTCGTGCTCGGCGGCGAGGCCGGCCATCACTTGCGCGACGCGCGGGTCCTTGGCGCGGGCCATCTTCTCGGTGCGCTCCAGCAGGGCGACCTTGGTGGCGCTGTCGAGGCTGGCGATGGGGTCGGCCACGCCATACAGCTCACGGCTGCCGGCCACGCGGCCCTGGGCGGGCACCTGCACCTTCTTGCTCTGGCCGGCCGCCGCAATCGTGCGCACGGTGCGGGCCGCGTCCAGCAGCGACTCCAGCGAGATGTCGTCCGAGTAGGCAAAGGCCGTCTTCTCGCCGGCCACGGCGCGTACGCCCACACCCTGGTCGATGCTGAAGGACCCGCTCTTGACGATGCCCTCCTCCAGGCTCCAGCCCTCGGCGCGCGTGGTCTGGAAATAGAGGTCGGCATCGTCGACGCGGTGCTCGGTGATGAGGCGCAAGGCCTGCGACAGCGAGGCCTCGGTCAGGCCGAAGGGCTCCAGCAGTTGCGAGCGGGCGGTGGCCAGGCGGGCCAGGGTGGGTTCGACGGCGATCATGGGCTGATTCTAGGAAGTCCTTCGTCAGGGCTTGCAAGACAAGGACATGCTTCTTTACGCCAGTCATGTCGGCCGCGGTTACAAAGGCGTCGTTGTGGACGGGCCTCGCCAACCAACACCCACAAGGAGCCCCCGATGAAGATCTCCCACCAAGCCCTGATCGCCCTGCTGGCCCTCGCCGGTGCCAGCGCCTTTGCCCAGACCAGCACGCCTCGCGTCGACCAGCGCGAAGCCAACCAGCAGGCCCGCATTGCCCAGGGCGCCGCCAGCGGCACCCTGACGGCCCACGAGACCCAGCGCCTGGAAAAGGAACAGGCCCACATCAACAACGCCGAGGCCAAGGCCAAGGCCGATGGCACCGTCACTGCCAAGGAGCGCCGCCGCCTGCACGCCATGCAGGACGGCGCCAGCCGCGACATCCACCGCAAGAAGCACAACGCCCGCGAGCAATAAGCCCACCCCCTACCGGCTGCGCCGGCCCCCTCGAGGGGGCACTGCCAGCGGCCCCAGCAAAGCCGCTTCCGCGGCAGTCGCGCGGTCATTCAAATGACCACCTTACCGCCGCTAACAATTCCGTTCCCGGCAGTCCCCTGCTAGGGATGTCAGCGGGCCTTGCGCCCGGCCAGCATGCGACGCATCGGTTCGAACCGGAGCGCCGCATGAAGTCCTTGCTGATCGCCACGCTGGCCCTTGCCAGCAGTACCGTGGCCATTGCCTACACCCAGGTCGGCTCGGGCTACAGCCAGCCGGTCTTCCTGACCGCCCCCGTCGGCGACTCGCGCCTCTTCATCGTCGAGAAGGGCGGCCTGATCAAGACCCAGGACAGCGGCGGCGCGGTCTCGACCTGGCTCAATCTGTCGGCCCAGGTCGACACCGGCGGCGAGCGCGGCCTGCTGGGCCTGGCCTTCGATCCCGGATTTGCCAGCAACGGCCGCTTCTATGTCGACTACATCGACAAGACGACGCTGAACACCGTGGTGGCCAGCTACACGGTCAATGGCACCGGTGCCGTCGACCTCGCCAGCGCCAAGACCATCATCACGGTGGCCCAGCCGGCCGGCCGCGACAACCACAAGGCGGGCTGGATAGGCTTCAACGCCGCCGACCCCGGCCACCTCTACATCGCCACCGGTGACGGCGGCAGCGGCAATGACCCCGACAACAATGCCCAGAACCTGAACAGCAATCTCGGCAAGCTGCTGCGCATCACGCCCAACGCCGCGGGCGGCTACACGGTGCCCACGGACAACCCCTTTGTCGGCGTGGCCGGCAATGACGAGATCTGGGCCTATGGCCTGCGCAACCCCTATCGCAACAGCTTCGACCGGCAGACGGGCGACCTGTGGATAGGCGATGTGGGCCAGGGCGCGCGCGAGGAGGTGGACTTCGCCTCGGCGGCCTCCGGCCTGGGGCGCGGCGCCAACTATGGCTGGCGGGTGCGCGAGGGCAACATCGCCACGCCCGGCATCGGCGATCCGACACCTCCCAACCTGACCAGCCCGCTGTTCGACTACGACCGCAATGTCGGCGCCACCGTCATCGGCGGCTATGTCTATCACGGCGTGGATGCCAGCCTGGATGGCAAATACATCTACGGCGACTACGTCGCGGGTAAGATCTGGAGCTACAGCAACGGCGCACACACGGAGCTGGCCGATCCCTTCTCTGGCTTCCAGTTGAGCAGCTTTGGCGAGGGCGGTGACGGCTCGCTCTACGCGGTGGGCCTGAACGGCAACATCTATCTGCTCGCCGCCGCCGTGCCCGAGCCTGCACCCGCCCTGCTGCTGGCCCTGGGCCTGGCCGCGGGGAGCCTGCTCACTCGTCGCCGCCGCGCTTGAGCCTGAGGCCGGCGTCGTAGAGCTGGTTGCGCGGCGCGCCGGTGATCTGCGCCGCCAGCGCCACCGCCTGCTTCAGCGGCAGCTCGGCCGTCAGCAGCGCCAGCACGCGCAGGGTCTCGGCCGGCAGTTCGTCGTCCGCGGCGGCCTGCGGTGCCTGGGCGTGCAGCACCAGGACGAATTCGCCGCGCTGGCGCTGGGGGTCGGCGGCCAGCCAGGCGGGCAGCGCCTCGGCGGGCGCCGTGTGGATGCTCTCGAACTGCTTGGTCAGCTCGCGGCAGACCGTCACGCGCCGTGCCGGCGCCAGCTCGGCCAGCAGGGCGATCAACTCGATGATGCGATGCGGCGCCTCGAAGACGACCTGGCTCTGGCCCTCGGTGGCCAGCACGGCCTGCAGCGCCGTGCGTCGCTCGCCCGCCTTGGTAGGCAGGAAGCCGACAAAGGCAAAGCCCTGGGCGGCCGTGTCGCCGGCCACGCTCAGCGCCGTCGCGGCGCTGCTCGGGCCCGGCAGCGGCAACACGCGATAGCCGGCGGCCACCACCTCCTGCACCAGCACGGCCCCCGGGTCCGAGATGGCCGGCGTGCCGGCGTCCGACGCATAGGCCACGCGCTCTCCCGCAGCAAGCCGCGCGATGACGCCGGCGCTGCCCTCGCGCTCGTTGTGCTGGTGCACGGCGATCAGCGGCTTGTGCAGGCCGAGATGGCGCAGCAGGCCGCCGCCCTGGCGGGTGTCCTCGCAGGCCAAGGCGTCCACCAGGCCCAGCAGGTGGATGGCGCGCAGGCTCAGGTCAGCGAGATTGCCGATGGGCGTCGCGACGAGATAGAGGGTGGCGGCCGGATACTGCTGGCCGCCGGCCGCGGCCTGGGCGGCCTGGCGAAGCAGGGAGGCGTCAATGTTCAACTGGGGCTCTCGATCAAAACCGGATACCAAGACGCGCGGGGACGCGGCGGAAGACGCCGCGCTGGCGCATCTGCAAGGCGCCGGCCTGCGCCTGCTGGAGAGGAATTATCGAGTCGGCGCCGGCCCCCGCCGCCGCGCGGGCGAAGTGGACCTCATCATGACCGACCGCGACGGCACCCTGGTCTTCGTCGAAGTGCGGGCCCGCGCCACCGACTCTCATGGCGGCGCAGCCGCCAGCGTGACGGCCAGGAAGCAGCAGCGCCTCATCTACGCCGCCCAGCACTATCTGCTGCGCCATGCCAGCCCGCCGCCCTGCCGTTTCGATGTTGTCGCCATCGACGGCGCCGAGCTCAACTGGTTACAGGGGGCCTTCGACGCAGGCTGACTATGATTCGGCTGGAATGATTGAACAAAGAATCCAACAGCAGTTCTTCGAAAGCGCCGACCTGCTCTACCAAGCCGCCGAGCAGCTGGCCCGGCCCCTGGCGATGGCCGCACAGATGGTGGTGGACGCCATCACCGGCGGCAACCGCATCCTCTGCGCCGGCCAGGGCCTGGCCAGCATGGACGCCGACTACCTGGCCGCCCGCCTGGCCGGCCGCTTCGAGCAGGAGCGCCCGGGCCTGGCGGCCTGGAGCCTGGCCGCCCAGGCCCGCGAGGCCGCCGGCCTGGATCTGGCGCGCCTGCTGCAGGCCCATGGCCATCCGGGCGACGTGCTGGTGATGATCGAGCCGCTGCGCGAGCAGCGCGACGCCTGGCAGCCGGCCCTGGCCGTGGCTCATGCCCAGGAGATGAGCATCATCGCCCTGACCGCCCAGCCGCCCGGCGCAAACGACGAGTGGCGGGGCCTGCTGCAGGACACCGACATCCAGATCCGTGTCAGCCACGGCCGCGAGCCACGCGTTGTCGAGGCCCAGCGCGTGCTGCTGCACGCCCTGGCCGACGCCGTCGACCTGCAACTGCTCGGCAGCGACGAATAACCCTCTCGATGGAAGCCCGATGAAGAAACTCACCCTCGCCTTGACCGCCGCCGTCCTTGCCAGCACCTTGGCCACCGGCTGCGCGCCACTGCTGATCGGCGGTGCCATGGTGGGCGGCGTCAGCGTCGCCACCGACCGCCGCACCTCGGCCACCCAGCTCGAGGACGAGACGATCGAGATCAAGGCCGGCGCCCGCATCCGCGAACAGCTCGGCGACAAGGTCCACATCAACGTCAACAGCTACAACCGCGTCGCGCTGATCACCGGCGAGGCCCGCAACGAGGCCGACCGCGCCGAAGTCGAGCGCATCGTCGGCAGCGTCGAGAACGTCACCCGCGTGGTGAACGAGACCGCCGTCACCATGCTCAGCGCCCTGAGCGGCCGTTCCAACGACGTCGTCATCCAGGGCAAGGTCAAGGCCTCGCTCATCGACGCCCGCGACTTGCTCAGCAACGCCTTCTACATCGTCGTCGAGCGCGGCGAGGTCTTCCTGATGGGCCGCGTGACGGAGCGCGAAGCCAACCGCGCCACCGAGATCGCGCGCGGCATCAACGGCGTCAAGAAGGTCGTCCGGGTGTTCGAAGTCATCAGCGAGGAAGAACTCGCGCGCATCACGCCGAAGAAGTGAGCCCCTCGCCCAGCCCCGCGCCGCTGAACGCGGGCGAGCCTGGTCGGTCTTGCAGACCGCGCTGTGGCAGTGCCACAGCTCTTCGGCAGGCACATGCTGCCCACTGGGCACCATGTGTCCGGCCGAAGCCCCCGAGGGGACGCCGATGCTCGCGGGCGATGGCCCACGAGCACATCGGCTCAAGCGCGCCTAGGGAGCGGCCCGGCGGCGCGCTTGACTCCAATTCAAAGGCGTTTGATCAGCGACGAGGTGTCCCAGCGCCTCCCGCCCATGGCCTGCACGTCCGCATAGAACTGGTCCACCAGGGCTGTCAGCGGCAGGCGCGAGCCGTTGCGGCGGGCCTCGTCCAGCACCAGCCCGAGGTCCTTGCGCATCCAGTCGACGGCGAAGCCGAAGTCGAACTTGTCCTCGACCATGGTCTTGCCGCGGTTGTCCATCTGCCAGCTCTGGGCAGCGCCCTTGCCGATGACCTCGAGCACCTGGGCCATGTCCAGGCCCGCGTTCTGGCCGAAGCGCACGGCCTCGGACAGCCCCTGCACGACACCGGCGATGCAGATCTGGTTGACCATCTTGGCCAGCTGACCCGAGCCCGGGCCGCCCAGCAGGGTCACGGCCTTGGCGAAGGCCATGGCCACGGGCTTGACCGTGTCGAAAGGCGCCGCGTCACCGCCGCACATCACCGTCAGCGCGCCATTCACGGCACCGGCCTGGCCGCCGGAGACCGGCGCATCGATGAAGGCGACGCCGCGCTTGGCGGCCTCGGCATGCAGCTCGCGGGCCACGGCCGCCGAGGCGGTGGTGTGGTCGACAAAGATGGCGCCCGAAGTCATTCCCGCGAGAGCACCGGCTTCACCCAGCACGACCGAGCGCAGGTCGTCGTCATTACCGACGCAGCAGAACACGAACTCGGCCCCCTTGACCGCTTCGGCCGGCGTAGCCGCGAAGCTGCCGCCGTACTCCCGGGTCCAGGCCTCGGCCTTGGTCGTCGTGCGGTTGTAGACCGTGACCTGGTGGCCGGCGCGCGCCAGATGGCCGGCCATGGGGTGTCCCATGACGCCCAGGCCCAGAAAGGCGACGCGGCGCGGTGAAATGGGGTCGTAAGTGCGGGGGCTCATGTGCTGATGCGTCCTGATTCCCGGTGCCGCGATTGACTCAGCGGCCGCCGCGGAACCGGCTTTGCCGGGCCGCCAGCGGCGCCCCCTTGAGGGGGCCGGCGAAGCCGGTAGGGGGTGGTCAAAGTATCGTTAGGTGTTCGGTGCCGGTGGACAGGTCGCCCGAACGGGCGCGCTCGCTGTTGAGCTTGATCTGCAGGCGCAGGTCGTTGACCGAGTCGGCATTGCGCAGCGCGTCTTCGTAGGTGACCTTGCCGGCCTCGTAGAGATCGAACAGCGCCTGGTCGAAGGTCTGCATGCCCTGCTCGCGGGAGCGCTTCATCAGCTCCTTGATCTCGCTGATCTCGCCCTTGAAGATCAGGTCGGAGATCAGCGGCGAGTTCAGCAGGATCTCGACGGCGGCGACGCGGCCCTTGCCTTCGCGGCGCGGCAGCAGGCGCTGCGAGATCAGCGCGCGCAGGTTCAGCGACAGGTCCATCAGCAGCTGCTGGCGGCGGTCTTCGGGGAAGAAATTGATGATGCGGTCCAGGGCCTGGTTGGCGCTGTTGGCGTGCAGGGTGGCCATGCACAGGTGGCCGGTCTCGGCGAAGGCGACGGCGTGCTCCATGGTCTCGCGGTCGCGCAGCTCACCCATCAGGATGACGTCGGGCGCCTGGCGCAGCGAATTCTTCAGCGCCGCTTCCCAGCTGTCGGTGTCCAGGCCCAGCTCACGCTGGGTGACGATGCAGTTCTTGTGCGGATGCACGAACTCGATCGGATCCTCGATGGTCACGATGTGGCCATAGGTCGTCTCGTTGCGCTCGTCGATCATGGCGGCCAGCGAGGTGCTCTTGCCCGAGCCGGTGGCGCCGACGACGATGACCAGGCCGCGCTTGTGCTGCACCACCTCGCGCAGCACCGGCGGCAGGTCCAGCGACTGGATGGTCGGCAGCTGCGACGGAATCGTCCGCAGCACCAGGCCGACCTGGCTCTGCTGGATGAAGGCATTGACGCGGAAGCGTCCGATGCCATGCGGCGAGATCGCGAAGTTGCATTCCTTGGTGCGCTCGAACTCGGCCGCCTGCTTGTCGTTCATGATGGAACGCGCCAGCTGCAGCGTGTGCTGGCCGGTTAGCGGCTGGGGCGAGACCTTGGTCAGCTTGCCGTCCACCTTGATGGCCGGCGGGAACTCGGCCGTCAGAAAGAGGTCGGAGCCCTTGCGCGACAGCATCAGCCGCAGCAGGTCGTTGATGAATTTCGAGGCCTGATCGCGTTCCATAACTGTCTTTCTGTCCGGAAAATTTTGCCGTCACTCACATGGCCTTGCCATATGAGTGACGTCAAACTTCCCTGGCTTAGCCAGGGAAGTTTTCGGGGAACTTCGCCTTCGCACGAGCTTCGGCCGGCGAAATGATGTTGCGCCTCACCAGGTCGGTGAGGTTCTGGTCCAGCGTCTGCATGCCCTGGGAATTGCCGGTCTGGATGGACGAGTACATCTGCGCCACCTTGTTCTCGCGGATCAGGTTGCGGATGGCCGAGGTGCCCAGCATGATCTCGTGGGCCGCGACGCGACCGGTGCCGTCCTTGAGCTTGCACAGGCTCTGCGAGATGACGGCCTGCAGGGATTCGGACACCATCGCCCGCACCATTTCCTTTTCGGCAGCCGGGAAGACGTCGACGATACGGTCGACCGTCTTGGCGGCCGACGAGGTGTGCAGGGTACCGAACACCAGGTGGCCCGTTTCCGCGGCGGTCAGCGCCAGGCGGATGGTTTCCAGGTCGCGCATTTCGCCGACGAGCACGCAGTCCGGGTCTTCGCGCAGCGCCGAGCGCAGGGCGTTCGCAAACGAATGGGTGTGGGGGCCGACTTCCCGCTGGTTGATCAGGCTCTTCTTGGACTCATGAACGAATTCGATCGGGTCCTCGATGGTGAGGATGTGGCCGTACTCGTTCTCGTTGAGGTGGTTGACCATGGCCGCCAGCGTCGTGCTCTTGCCCGAACCGGTCGGGCCGGTCACCAGCACCATGCCTCGCGGCTTCAGCGCCAGCTCGGCGAAGACCTTGGGCGCGGCCAGCTGCTCCAGCGACAGGATCTTGCTCGGAATGGTGCGGAACACGGCGCCGGCGCCGCGGTTCTGGTTGAAGGCGTTGACGCGGAAACGCGCCAGGCCCTGGATCTCGAAGGAGAAGTCGACTTCCAGCGTCTCCTCGTACACCTTGCGCTGGGAGTCGTTCATGATGTCGTAGACCATGTCATGGACCGCACGATGGTCCAGGGCCTCGACATTGATGCGGCGCACGTCGCCGTGCACGCGGATCATCGGCGGCAGCCCGGCCGAGAGGTGCAGGTCGGAGGCCTTGTTCTTGACCGAGAATGCCAGCAGCTGAGTGATGTCCATGATGTTCCGTGGAGTGCTCGGACCATTATGGCGATCTCCGACTCCCTGAAATCCGTCAAAAACCGCATCGCTGCGGCATGTGTCGCAGCCGGCCGTCCACCCAACGAGGTACAGCTCCTCGTCGTCAGCAAGACTTTCCCGGGTTCCGCCGTGCGCGAAGCGTTTGCCGCCGGCGCCCGCGCCTTCGGTGAAAACTATGTCCAGGAAGGCCTGGCCAAGGTGCAGGAGCTGATCGACCTGCGCGGCCAGATCGAATGGCATCTGATCGGCCCGCTGCAGTCCAACAAGACCAAGGCCGTGGCCGAACAGTTCGACTGGGTGCACAGCGTGGACCGGCTCAAGATCGCCGAGCGCCTGTCGGAGCAGCGCCCGGCCGCATTGCCGCCGCTGAACATCTGCCTGCAGGTCAATATCAGCGAGGAAGCCAGCAAGAGCGGCCTCGTGCCGGCCGACGTCGCCGCGCTGGCCGCCCAGGTCGCCGCCCTGCCCCGGCTGAAGCTGCGCGGCCTGATGGCCATCCCCGAGCCCGGCCCCGGCGCCCTGGCCCAGCACCAGGCCATGGCGGCCCTGTTCAAGGCCCTCCAGGCCGAGGGCCTGGCCTTGGACACCCTGTCCCTGGGCATGAGCGCCGACCTGGAGGACGCCATCCGGGCCGGCTCGACCATGGTGAGGGTGGGCAGCGCCATCTTCGGAGCCCGATGATGAAAGCTTGGCTGCTGGCGCTGGCGTCGCTCGCCGCCCAGGCCCAGCCCGTGCCCGTGCCCGTGCCTGACACGCTCGCGCAGCGCGCCCTGGCCTGCACCGGCTGCCATGGCAAGGAGGGCCGCGCCGCGCCCGACGGCTACTACCCCCGCCTGGCGGGCAAGCCGGCCGGCTATCTCTACAACCAGTTGCTGAACTTCCGCGACGGGCGGCGCGACTACGGCCTGATGAGCGAGCTGATCGCCCCCTTGTCCGACGCCTATCTGAGGGAGCTGGCCGGCCATTTCGCGTCCCTGGATCTGCCATACCCGCCACCGCAGAAGCCCGCCCTGCCGGCTCCCGAGCTGGCGCGGGCCGAGGCGTTGATCCGCAACGGCGACGCAGCACGCAAGCTGCCCGCCTGCACCGCCTGCCATGGCGAGCGCCTGACCGGCAGCCAACCCGCCATTCCCGGACTGCTCGGCCTGTCGCGCGACTATCTGAATGGCCAGCTCGGTGCCTGGCGCAGCGGCCAGCGGCGTGCACAAGCACCCGACTGCATGGCCCAGATCGCCAAGGCGCTGACCGAGGGCGAGATCAACGCCGTCACGCAATTCCTGGCCGGACGCCCCCTGCCGGCCGATCCGCATCCGGCGCCCGCCCTGGCTGCGCCAGCGCCGCTGCGCTGCGGCGGGCTGCAGCCATGAGGCGGCTGCTCACCGTCCTCGCCGTGCTGGCCGGCCTGCTGATGGCCGCCGGCGGGGCCCTGCTCGCCTGGCAACGCGGCCTGGGCGATGCCACGCCGCCGTCAAAGGCAGCGATCCAGCTCGACCGCGGCGCCTATCTGGCCGCCATCGGCAACTGCGCCGGCTGCCACACGGCCCGCGGCGGCGAGCGCCTGGCCGGCGGCCGCGCCATCCCGACACCCTTCGGCACCGTCTTCTCATCGAATCTGACGCCCGATGCCAGCGGCCTGGCCGGCTGGAGCGCCGACGACTTCTGGCGCGCCCTGCACTTCGGCCAGAGTCGCGACGGCCGGCTGCTGGTGCCGGCCCACCCCATCGTCAACACCACCCTGGTCACCCGCGATGACGCCGACGCCCTGCATGCCTGGCTGCAGGCCCAGGCGCCGGTTGCTGCACCACGCCGCGAGCACGAACTGCGCTGGCCCTTCGGCAGCCAGCTCGCCATCGCGGCCTGGCGGGCCCTCTATTTCAAGCCCGGCAGCTATCGGCCCGAGTCACAGCAGGACGCCGCCTGGAACCGTGGCGCCTATCTGAGCCAGGGCCTGGCGCATTGCAGCGCCTGCCATGCCGGCCGCAATGCCCTGGGCGGCGACCGCGGCGCGGCCGATTTCCGCGGTGGCGCGCTGGCCGGGCTGGGCTGGGTGGCACCCTCACTCCATGACCCGGCCGAAGCCGGTGTGCAGCGCTGGCCTGCCGAGACGCTGCAACGCTGGCTGCGCGACGGCCATGTCGAAGGTCATGCGGCCCTCGGCCCCATGGGCGAAGTCGTCCTTGGCAGCACGGCGGCGCTGAACGATGCCGACCTGGCTGCCATGAGCGTCTATCTGCGCGCCCTGCCCGAGGCGGCCGTGGCCCGGCCCGAGCCGGCCAACCCCAGCCCGCGCCGCCGCGAGCACGGTGCCGGTCTCTACCGCGAGCATTGCGCCGCTTGCCATGGCCAGCGCGGCGAAGGCCGGCGCGATGACAGCGGCGCCCTGGCCTACCCAGCCCTGGCCGGCAGCCGTACCGTCACCCAGGCCAGCGCGGCCAACCTGATCCGCGTCATCGAGCGCGGCGGCTTCGCGCCGGCCACGCCCGGCCATCCGCGCCCCCATGGCATGCCGCCCTTTGCCGGCGTGCTGGGCGCCGAGGACCTGGCCGCCCTGGCCAGCCATCTGCGCCAGTCCTGGGGCCATCGCGCCGGCGAGGTCGATGCCGTCGAAGTGCTGCGCCTGCGCGCTGTCGCAACCCAGCATTGATCCAGGCAAGCCCCGAGGCCGGGGGCCGACGTGAACGTTTTCACGCAAGCCTGCCGCAGGCGTGAAGCAAATGGTCACAGGTCGCGACACACTGCGCGCCGGCCCCCGGGTAGGGCCGCAAAAACAAGGCCGAGAGGCCTACAGTCGTCGTTGATTCAAGAGCGGCAGCCCGCCGCCGATACCCGAAGACCATCGCAAGGACCACAACCGCATGAACTTCCTGACGCAACTGCGCATCGGCCACCGCCTGGCCGTGAGCTTCGGCTTGCTGATCCTGCTGCTGGTGGGTATTGGCTTCTACGGCGCCAACAACGCCAAGCGTCTGGCCAACGACCTGGACCGCACCGCCAACTCCAGCCTCGTCAAGATCGGCGCGGCCAACGGTCTGGAAAGCCAGGTCAACATCATTGCGCGCGCCGTTCGCGACCTCCTGCTGCTGGACACCGCCGGTGCCATCAAGAAGCAGAAGAAGGCGATTGCCGACGCGCTGGAAGAGGGCGAGAAGCAGCTGTCCAGCCTCGAGAGCGCTGTTTCTGGCGACGCCGAGAAGGCCGCCGTCGCCGAGGTGCGTGGCCACAAGACCAAGTTCCTGGCTGCGCTCGAGAAGTTCCAGAAGATCCAGGCCGACGGCACCCCCGACGAGGCCCGCGAGAGCCTGATCACCGACCTGCGCCCCGCCCAGGCGGCTCTGCAGGACGGCCTGAAGAAGCTGGTCGACATGCAATTCGAGAACGGCAAGGCGCTGGCCACGTCCGGCGTCGCGCTGGCCACCTCGTCGGTCGTGGTGACCCTGGTGCTCATGGCCGTGGCCGCCGTCATCGGCATCGGCGGCGGCGTCGTCATCGCCCGCTCCATCGTCGGCCCGGCCCGCAAGGCCCAGATGGCCGCCGAAGCCATCGCTGCCGGCGACCTGACCCAGGACATCCAGGTCGAAGGCCGCGACGAACTGAGCCAGATGCTGCAGGCCATGAAGGACATGCAGACCGCCCTCTCCGGCGTCGTGCGCGACGTGTCCACCGCCGCCAGCGAAGTGGCCCAGAACTCCGGCTCCATCGCCGACAGCAACTCCAACCTGGCCGAGCGCACCACGCGTTCCGCCGCCAGCCTGCAGAACACCGCTGCCTCGGTGGAAGAGATCGCCTCCACGCTGAAGGGCGCCAGCGACCTGACCCGCCGCGCCGCCGGCATCGCCGTGACGGCCCGCCAGGCCGCCAGCAACGGTGGCGCCGTCGTCTCCAAGGTCGTCGAGACCATGGAAGAGATCAGCGCCAGCTCCAAGAAGATCGGCGACATCATCGGCGTCATCGACGGCATCGCCTTCCAGACCAATATCCTGGCCCTGAACGCCGCGGTGGAAGCCGCGCGTGCCGGCGAACACGGCCGCGGCTTCGCCGTCGTGGCCGCCGAGGTGCGCGCCCTGGCCCAGCGTTCGGCCGGTGCCGCCAAGGAAATCAAGGTGCTGATCCAGGAATCGACCGTCAAGGTCGAGAACGGCACCACCCTGGTCAACAACGCCGGCGTGACCATCCGCAGCGTCGTCGACGAAGTCAACAACATGGGTCAGCTGATCGAGGAAATCTCGCACTCGGCCCAGGAACAGGCCACCGGCGTGGGCGTCGTCAACGGCGCCATGAACGAACTCGACAAGGCCACGCAGCAGAACACCAGCCTGGTCGGCGACCTCAGCCGCTCGGCCGACGCGCTGCGCGACAGCTCGACCCGCCTGATCGAAGCCGTCGGCTTCTTCCGCGCCGCCTGAACCCCTTCATCCATCCTCCGAGGTTCGCCATGTCATTCCTGCGTTCCGCCACCGTCCTCGCCGCCAGCCTGATGCTGGCCCTGGCCGCGCACGCCACGCCCAAGGTCATCAAGAAGGTGCCGCCGGAGTTCCCGGCCGAAGCCTCCAAGAAGGGCATCTCCACCGGCTCGGTCAAGGCCAAGATGACCATCGAAGCCGACGGCAAGGTCAGCGACGTCGAGATCGTCGAAGCCGAACCCAAGCGCGTCTTCGACCGCGCCGTGAAGGCCGCCCTGATGGAGTGGAAGTTCGAGCCGGGCGAAAAAGGCACCCACGAAGTCAAGCTCGTCTTTAAAAACGAAGACTGAGTAGCGACCGAGAACAGCGCCTGCGCGCTGTTCGACGCGCTACTCAGGACAGCCGGCTTGCAAGCCGGCTGGCATGACACTGGACAGGAAGCCCGCCTAGGCGGGCTTTCTCGCCTATGTCAGGACTTGCGCCACGCAGGGCGCAAGGCATGAGGAGCTCGTTTTACCGCTTCATCACCGGCAACTCGCCGGTCCGGTCCGTCGGCTGCCACCAGTGCATGCCGCCCACGATCAGCATCACCGTCACCACGGCGCCACCGGCCATCAGGCCCAGGCGCCGTTTCTTTTGCGCCTGGCGGGCGCGGATGCGGGCACCGCCGTTGGCTTCGCGCAGCGCCGGGCTGAGATGGCTGCGCGACAGGCGCTTGAGGTTCACGGCCTGCTTGCGGCCGTCACGCCCCGTCACAATTTCAAAGCTCAAAGGCTCGTCGGGCCGTGGCCCTTCGCCATCCGTCGGGAAGGCGGCCAGGCTGACAAACACTTCCTCGCCTCCACCGCTGGGCCGGATCGCGCCGTAGCCGGCGTCCTGGTTCCAGGCACTCAGTACTCCTTCGAATCTCATATTCACCTCAACGACTACCCCCAGATCTTGGGGGATGCCGGCGGAGGGGCCGCAACCGGATGTAAGCCCCCGACAATCCGCGCTTTCCGTATTTCCACCCTGTCAGCGCATGCCCATCAACTGGTTTCCCGGCCACATGAATTCCACCCGCCAGGCGATCAAGGATCGCGTCAAGGCGGGGCTGGACGTGGTCATCGAGCTGCTGGACGCGCGCCTGCCCGGATCCAGCAGCAACCCGCTGCTGGCGGCGCTGACGACGGGACGGCCGTCGCTGAAGGTGCTGAACAAGCAGGACCTCGCCGACCCCGCCCAGACCGCCGCCTGGCTGGACTTCTACAACGCCCAGGCCCATACCCGCGCCATCGCGCTGGATGCCGGCGAGAAGGCGCCGGCGCGCGCCCTCGTCAAGGCCTGCCGCGAACTCGCGCCGCTGCGCGGCGACATGCACAAGCCGCTGCGCGTGCTGATCTGCGGCATTCCCAACGTCGGCAAGAGCACGCTGATCAACACCCTGGTCGGCAAGCGCGCCGCCAAGACCGGCGATGAACCGGGCATCACCAAGCTCGAGCAGAAGTTCGTGCTGGAGAACGGCTTCTACCTGTTCGACACGCCCGGCATGCTGTGGCCGCGCATCGCCATCGAGCAGAGCGGCTACCACCTCGCGGCCAGCGGCGCCATCGGCCGCAATGCCTTCGACGAAGAAGAGGTGGCGCTGGAACTGATCGTGGTGCTGAAACGCCACTACCCCGAGCGGCTCAAGGAGCGCTATGGCCTGGCCGAACTCGGCGCCGACGACGCCGTGCTGGAAGCCATCGGCGTCAAGCGCGGTGCCAAGATCCGCGGTGGCGCGGTGCAGATGCACAAGGCCGCCGAGGCCCTGCTGATGGACTTCCGCGGCGGGTCGCTGGGCCGCATCACGCTGGAGACGCCCGAGGAGATGAGCGCCTGGCGGCGGGCCGCGGCCGAGGAAGAGGAGCGCAAGGCTGCCGCGGCAGAAGCGGCGCGCCTGGCCGACAAGGAAAGGCGCAGCGGCAAGCGGGCGTCGTCCAGCGGCGACGCGTGATTCCCCGGCCTTGACCGGCGCGGACGCCCGCCTATGCTGGGCCGCAACAGAACGACGGAGACACCATGAGCCGACTCTCCCTGCTCGACCTCGCCTTCTTCATCGCCGAGAGCGAGGCCAGTCCCAAGCATGTGGCGGGCCTGCACATCCACCAGATACCCAAGGGCGGCGGCGCCAACTTCGCCAAGCAGCTCTACGAGGAGTTCCTGACCCACACCGACGTGCAGCCGCCCTTCGACGCCGTCATCAACTTCGTCTCGCCGACGCTGATGCCGAGCTGGGGCCAGGCCGAGTCCGTCGACCTGACGCAGCATGTCTTCTTCCACAAGATGAAGGCCGGCCACAACGACCGCGAGGCGCTCTACGCCCTGGTGTCGGAGCTGCACGAACCGGTGCTCGACCGCAGCCGCCCGCTGTGGGAGGTGCATGTCATCGCCGGCCTGTGGGACAAGCAGTTCGCCATCTACTACAAGATGCACCACGCGGTGGCCGACGGCATCACGATGACGCGCTGGGGCGTCGAGTCGCTGCGCACCACGCCCGAAGACGACACCGTCACGCCGGTCTGGACCTTTGACCACACCCGCCGCAGCGGCGGCCTCAAAGGCAAGAAGCGCCTGGACCAGGCCGTCGCCGGCACGGTCTGGAAGCAGCTCACCGCCAACAGCAAGCGTGCCATCGGCATCGGGCGGCTGACGGCCATGCTGGCCCTGGAAGCCGTCAAGCTGACCAAGAACGCCATCGCCCTGCCCTTCATGGCCAGCGGCAACACGCCCTTCACGGGCAATGCCACGCCGGGCCGCCAGTTCGCCACCGCCGCCGTGCCCATGGCCCGCATCGACGCCATCCGCAAGGTCTCGCGCGCCACGCTCAATCACGTTGCCCTGACCTGCCTGGACGGCGCCATGCACCGCTACCTGGCCGACGAGGGCATAGAGCTGGACCGCCCCATCACCATCCAGATGCCGGTCAATCTGCGCCGCGAGGGCGAGAAGAGTGGCGGCAACAAGATCGGCATCATCCTCGTCGACCTGTCGCCGCCCACCGACGACGCCTATGTGCGGCTGCGCAATGTCGGCTATTCGCTGCGCAATGTGCGCTCCATGATCGACGCGGTGGCGCCCGAGGCGGTCGAGACCTACACCATCCTGACCGGCCTGCTCGGCCAGATCGCCGGCATGCTGAAGCTGGCCGACATGGTCACGCCCATGGGCAATACCCTGGTGTCCAATGTGCCGGGGCCGGCCGAGCGCCTGTATCTGAAGGGCGCGCCGCTGCTGGAGATGCATCCGGTCTCGACGCTGCCGGCCACGCATCTGCTCAACATCACGCTGTTCAGCTATGCCGGCACCCTCTACTTCGGCCTGATCGCGACCGACGCCCTGCCCAATCTCGGCCGGCTGTCGGCCTATATCGAGGAAGAGATCGCGACGCTGGAGGAAGCGGTCGGCATCTAGGCCGTCACGATGCGCCTCATCGACCCCGACGCGATCGCGCCGACCGCCTGGAAGAACGGCGGCGGCAGCACGCGCACCCTGCTGGCGCTGCCCGCCGAGGACGCCTGGCAGCTGCGGATTTCAATGGCCGACGTTGCAACCGACGGCCCCTTCTCCCCCTACCCCGGCGTCGAGCGATGGCTGAGCCTCGTCGAGGGCGCGGGCATGCAGCTCGAATTCGCCCACCAGACCGTGACGCTGACACCCCTGGATCCGCCGCTGAGGTTCGATGGCGCCACAGCGCCTTTCGGCCGCCTGCTGCAAGGCGCCGCACGCGACCTGAACCTGATGAACCGGGGCGGGCAGGCGGCGATGCAGTCTGCGCTGCCGGGCCGCCGCTGGCAGGCACGCCAGCAGTCCTGTGGCCTGTTCGCGCTGCAGGCCGGCCACTGGTCCTGTGCCGATGGCCGCAGCGCCGCCCTGGGCCGCCACACCCTGCTCTGGCTGGACGCCGCGCCGCAGGCCGGGATGACCTTCGACCAGCCCGGCCTGTGGCTGGAATTCAGTGCTCCCGCAACCTAGACAGCCCAGATGCCCCTGCCCCTCTTCCCCTCGACGTGGATGCGCGAAGAACATCGCCTGCTGCGGGACGGCGCGGCGCGCTTCTTCGCCGAGCGATGGGTGCCGCGCGCGGCCGGCTGGCGTGATGCCGGCCTGATGGAGCGCGACACCTGGCGCGAGGCCGGCGCCCAGGGCCTGCTGTGCGCGGCCATGCCCGAGGAATTCGGCGGCAGCGGTGGCGACTTCGGCCACGAGGCCGTCATCGTCATGGAGGCCGCGCGGGCCAATCTCGGTGGCTTTGGCGGCAGCGTGCACTCGGCCATCGTCGCGCCCTATCTGCTGCACCATGGCAGCGAGGCGCAACAACGCCGCTGGCTGCCGGCCCTCGCAACAGGCGAACGTGTCGGCGCCATCGCCATGACGGAGCCGGGCACGGGCTCTGACCTGCAGGCCATCCGCACCCGCGCGCGCCTGGACGGCGACCATTACGTCATCAGCGGCCAGAAGACCTTCATCACCAACGGCCAGAACGCCGACCTCATCGTCATCGTCTGCCGCACCGGCGACGCAGCGGGCGCCAAAGGCCTGTCGCTCATCGTCGCCGAGATCTATGCCGACACCCGCGGCCTGACGCGCCGGCGCCTGGACAAGATCGGCCTGAAGGCCCAGGACACCAGCGAACTCTTCTTCGACGCGCTGCGCGTGCCGGCCGCGAACCTGCTTGGCGGGCGCGAAGGCCTGGCCTTTGGCCAGCTGATGGGCGAACTGCCGCAGGAGCGCCTGGTCATCGCGTGCCAAGCCGTCGCGATGATGGAGAGGGCGCTGGACGACACCGTCACCTATGCCAAACAGCGCGAAGCCTTTGGCCAGCCGATCTGGACCTTCCAGAACACCCGCTTCGTGCTGGCCCAGGCGCAGAGCGATGTGCTGGCGGCCCGCGCCCTGGTCGACGCTGCCATCTCGGCCCATCTGAAGGGCGAGCTCGACGCCGCCCGCGCCGCCCTCGTGAAGGCCTGGTGCAGCGACCTCGCCTCCCAGCTCACCGACGCCTGCCTGCAGCTCTTCGGCGGCTATGGCTACATGCTCGAGACACCGATCGCCGAGCTGTGGGCCGACGCCCGCGTGACGCGCATCTACGGCGGCACCAACGAGATCATGAAGGAGCTGGCGTCGCGCTCGATGTGAGTTTTTTTGGGGTGCCGATGTCGAAATGGCGGGGCGGCCGAGCGTCATTGTCAGACGGCGCATGTCGCGCCGCCTGACCCCTTCAAGGAGATTCCCATGGAATACATGCTGTTGATCCACGCCGACCCAGCCGGCTTCGCGGCCCTCAGCGAGGCCGAGAGTTCCGCCGCGATGGCAGCCTATGGCGCCTACGCCGAAGCCCTGGCCAAGGCGGGCATCGTCCGCGGCAGCCACCGGCTGCGGCCCGCGGACATGTCCACCACGGTGCGCGTGCGTGCCGGCAAGACCGAAGTGCTGGACGGCCCCTTCATCGAAACGCGCGAGCAGCTCGGTGGCTATTTCCTCATCGACGTGCCCGACCTCGACGCCGCGCTGAGCTGGGCCGCGCGTTGCCCCGGCGCCCACCATGGAACCGTCGAAGTGAGGCCGGTCTGGCCGACCTGAGCCCGGCCGCGGCCGCCGAGCAGGCGGCCCGGCGCAGTTATGGCCGGCTGGTCGCCTTTCTCGCGGCCCGCTCGCGCGACGTCGCCGGCGCCGAGGACGCGCTGGCCGATGCCTTCGAGACGGCGCTGAGGCGCTGGCCCGTGGACGGCATTCCCGCCAACCCGGAAGCCTGGCTGTTGACCGTCGCGCGCCGCAAGACCATCGACGGCCTGCGCGGCCGCCGCCGCGACGAAGAGGCCGCGGCCTGGCTCGAATGGCTGGCCGAGCTCGAGACACCGTCCGATGCGCATGCCCTGCCGGATCGACGCCTGGAGCTGATGTTCGCCTGCGCCCATCCGGCCATCGACGCGTCAGCCCGCGCGCCGCTGATGCTGCAGGCCGTGCTGGGCTTCGACGCCGCCACGATCGCGGCGGCCTTCCTCGTCGCGCCGGCCGCCATGAGCCAGCGCCTGGTGCGCGCCAAGGCCAAGATCCGCCAGGCCGGCATCGGCCTGCAGGTGCCGCAGAGGGCCGAGCTGGGCGAGCGCCTGGCGGCCGTGCTGTCGGCCATCTATGCCGTCTATGCCGATGCCTGGACCGACGCGGCCGGCACCGATCCGCGCCGGCGCGACCTCGCGGCGGAAGCGATCTGGCTGGCCCGCCTGGTCGCCTCGCTGCTGCCGCAGGAGCCCGAGGCCCTGGGCCTGCTCGCGCTGATGCTGTACTCGCACGCCCGCCGCGCCGCACGACGTGACGCGCAAGGCGTCTACGTACCGCTGGACGAACAGGACGCGGCGCTGTGGGAGCACGCGCTGATCAACGAGGCCGAAGGCCTGCTCCACCTGGCCGCCAGCCATGGCCGGCCGGGCCGCTACCAACTCGAGGCGGCCGTGCAATCGGCCCATCTCGAAGGCCGGCGCCGCGGCCAGGCCAACTGGACAGCCATCGAGAGGCTGTACGCCGGCCTGTGCGAGCTGACCGGCTCGCCGGTCGCCGCGCTGAACCACGCCGTGGCCTTGTCCAACACGGCCGGCGCCGCCGCCGGCCTGGCCGCCCTGGACGGCCTGCACACCGAACTGGGCAACTACCAGCCCTATTGGGCGGCCCGCGCCGAACTGCTGGGCCGTAGCGGCCGGGTCGCCGAGGCCCGCCAGGCCAGTGAGCGCGCCATCGAGCTGGAGAGCGACGAGGCGGTGCGGGAGTTCCTGCGCCGCCGCGCTTCGGCCTGGCGATGACGGCTCACAATGGGCGCAGCCGATACCCCTCGAAAGCTCCGCCATGTTCGACGCCTATCTCTACGACCACTGCCGCACGCCGCGCGGCAAGGGCAAGCCCGAAGGGTCGCTGCATTCGGCCACGCCGATCTGGCTGGTGCGCACGGTGCTGCAGGCCTTGCAGCAGCGCAACCAGCTTGACACGGCGCTGGTCGACGACGTCGTCCTCGGCTGCGTGACGCCGATTGCCGAGCAGGGCGGCGACATCGCCCGCATCGCCGTGCTGGATGCCGGCTGGTCACAGTCGGTCGCCGGCGTCACGCAGTCGCGCTTCTGCGCCTCGGGCCTGGAGAGCGTCAACCTGGCCGCGGCCAAGGTGGCCAGCGGCTTCGAGCAGCTCGTCGTCGCCGGCGGTGTTGAAAGCATGAGCCGCGTGCCCATGGGCAGCGACGGCGGGGCCTGGATGCTGGACGAGCGCGTCGTCAACGCCGTCGGCTTCGTGCCCCAGGGCATCAGCGCCGACCTGATCGCGACGCTGGAGGGGTTCACACGCGAGGAGCTGGACGCCTATGCGGCCCGCTCCCACCAGCGTGCCGCTGCAGCGCAAGCCGAAGGCCGGTTTGCAAAAGCCCTGGTGCCGGTGCTTGACGAAGCCGGCACCCTGCTGCTCGCGCAGGACGAGACCATCCGCCCGCAGACGAGCGCCGCGACGCTGGCCGCGCTGAACCCCTCCTTCATCAAGCTGGGCGCGAAGTTCGACCCGCTGGCCCTCAGGAAGTACCCGCAGGCCACGTCCATCGAGCATCGCCACCATGCCGGCAATTCATCGGGCATCGTCGATGGCGCCGCCGTCGTCTTGGTGGGTTCCAAGGCCGGTGGCGAGGCCGCGGGGCTCAAGCCGCGCGCCCGCATCCGCGCCGCCGCCGTGACGGGCAGCGAGCCCACCATCATGCTGACCGGCACGACGCCGGCCTGCCAGAAGGCCCTGCGCCAGGCCGGCATGCAGGCCTCGGACATCGATCTTTGGGAAATCAACGAGGCCTTCGCCGCCGTGCCGATGAAGACGGCGCGCGACCTCGGCCTGGACCTGGATCGCGTCAACGTGAATGGGGGCGCCATCGCTCTCGGTCACCCGCTGGGCGCGACCGGCGCCATGCTGCTCGGCACGTTGCTGGATGAACTCGAACGGCGCGATCTGCAGACCGGCGCCGTGACGCTGTGCGTCGGTGGCGGCATGGGCATCGCCACCCTCATCGAGAGGATGTGACTAGCCCCTCACCCAGCCGCCAATGCGCAGATGCCAGCGGCCACCGCGGTTGTCCCAGCGGTGCGGCTCGTAGCGATAGCCGGGGCGCGGGCGCTCGTAGTAGCCGGGCACCCAGTGGTGGCGGCCACCGCTCCAGCCCCAGTAGCCGCTGATCCAGACCGCGCCCGGATAGGGCATGACGGGCACGACCTCGGCATAGGGGGCCGGTGGCGGCGCATCGACCACGATGGTCGAGCCGCCATCGTAGTAATCGGCCCGGTGGGCGGGCACGACCACGCAGGCCGACAGCAGCGCGGACGAGGCCAGGGCGAAGGCCAGAGTCAGTCGTTTCATAGCAATCTCCAGGCCCCTCGTGCAGAGGCGGCCAATGCGGTTACCTCGGGCCGGATTGGATGTAGACGCTGCCGCGGTAGTAGCCGCCGTCGCGTTGATAGCCGCCATCCCGGCGGTAATCGTCCCGGTGGTAACCACCATGACGGTGAGCCGGCACGATGATGCAGCCCGACAACAGGGCGGAAGAAATCAGCGCAATGGCCAGTGCCAGTCGTTTCATGAGGATCTCCGGACCGCAAACAGCGCGGCCGTGCCCCACTAACCGCCGCGAGCCTGCGGCGGATGACGGCGTCACACAGAGTTACTCCGTGGCGGACTGTGTCTGCGGCTCCGCGAGGCCCTCCATCCGTCCATCCTCAAGGCAGAGGGCAGGGTTGTCCGCCTATGCCGGATGTCATGCATTTGGGACGTCAGCGGCACGGTATTCTGCGGCGCTTCATCTTGACCAACTTTCGCCATGAAACGACTGCTGATGCCCCTGCTGATCCTCCTGCTGGCTGCCTGCGCCTCGCAGCAGCCTGCCGCGACCCAGGCGGCCACCGACGACAAGGGCACGATCTGCGAACGTCAAACCCCCACCGGCAGCCTGATGCCAACCACGCGCTGCACCACGGCGGCCGAACGCGAGGAAGCGCGTCGCAGCGTCAACAACGTCAGCGAGAACGTGCGCAACCAGCGCGCGGCCCAGGGCGGCAAGGCTGGCAGCTGAGGGCCTGAGTCGAACGCGAGGTCCGCACCAGCTGCAGCCTGACGACGGGCCAGTGAGCCCGCGTCAACGCGATTCGAGCTGCACGCCGACGAGGGCCAGCATGCCTGCGACCAGCACGGCGGCCGTCAACCACAGCGCGGCGTCGAAGCTGCCGCTGGCCTCGACCATGCGACCGGTCAGCGCGGGAGCGCTGACCTGGGCCACGCCATAGCTCAGCGTCAGCCTGGCCATGGCCTTGCCCGGGTTGGCCGGTGAGCGCCGGCCCACCAGGGCCAATGTCAGGCTGACGATGCCGATGAAAGTGGCTCCGTAGAGCAGCGCACCGGCCAGCGCCGCCATCAATGCCCACTCGGGGCCGCGGGCCAACACCGGCAGCAGGACCCCGACGATCTGCAGGCCGAAGGCGATCAGCAGCGCGCCGACGTCGCCCGTGCGGCGCGCGATGCGGTCCCACACAAACACGGCCGGTGTCGATGCCAGGCCCACCAGCAGCCAAGCCCAGGGCCCCTGCCCCGCCAGCAGCGGCTGACCCTCGACGATGGCGACCGTGAAGGTCGCGTTGATGACGAAGCCCCAGCCAGCGCAGAAATAGGCCACCAGCATCAGGGCCATCCAGCGCCGGCTGGGTGCGGATCCCACGGCCGCCTTGGCGACCGGCGGCGGCACCGGCGGCCGCCAGACCCAGGCCGGGATCAGGAAGGCCAGGCCCAGCAGCGCAAAGCCCTGCCATTGCGCGGCCCAGTCCAGGTCCAGCCGCGTCATGCCCATGGCGCCCAGCGCCGACACGACGATGCCCAGCCCCAGGCCGATGAAATAGATGCCCAGTTCCGGCCGGCGGCCCGAGCGCATCAGCCAGCCCTGGACCAGGCCCGAGCCCAGCAGCATGCCCGCCGCGCCGCACAGCCCCCCGACGTAGCGAGACAGGGCCCAGGCAGCAAAGCTCGTGCTCCAGCCCATCCACGCCGTGATCAGCAGCGCCAGCGGCAGGGCCCAGACGTAAAGGCGCTGACGCCAGGCGGGGCTTTCGATCCAGGCCGCCAGCAGCGCACCGCTCATATAGCCGGCGTAATTGATGGCAGCCAGCAGGCCGCCATCGGCCACGCCCAGGCCGGCCTGGGCGTGCATCTGCGGCAGCAACGGCGTGTAGGCGAAGCGCGCCAGGCCTATGGTCAGCACCAGGGCGCAGATGCCGCCCAGCAGCACCTGCCAGGCCTGCAGACGGGATTCGGGTTCGGGCATGGACGCAGGTTAAGCGAGCCGGGCATACCCCAGGCAGCGGGGGGCTTGCAAACCGCCAAGGCGGGCCCAGTTGCACGGCATGCCGCTGTTCATCTGCTTCTGCCTCGTCCTGCTCGCCGCCGCTGGCATCGCGCTGTGGCCGCTGTGGGTGCGCCGCCGCCGCGAACGCATCGCGAGCCGCCCCTTCCCCCCGGCCTGGCGACGCCTGCTGCGCCGCCATGTGCCGCTGGTGTCCAGGCTGCCGGCGCGCCAGCAGCTCAGGCTCAAGGGCCTGATGCAGGTCTTCCTGGCCGAAAAGCCCATCCTCGGCTGCCGCGGCCTGCGCGTGACGGATGAGATCCGCGTGACCATCGCGGCCCTGGCCTGCCTGCCCCTGCTGGGCGCGGCGCGCGGCGTCTACCCGGAGCTGCGCCAGGTGCTGGTCTATCCCAGCGCCTTTGTCGTCGACCGGCCGGTGACGGAGTCCGGCGGCGTGCTGTCGGACCAGCGCCGCGTGCTGGCCGGCGAGAGCTGGAGCCAGGGCCAGGTGCTGCTGGCCTGGGATGAAGTCAGGCGCGGCGCCGCCACGCCCGGCGACGGCCACAACGTCGTCATCCACGAGTTCGCCCACCAGCTCGACCAGGCTGGCGGCCCGGCCAATGGCGCGCCCGCGCTGCCGTCGGCCGCGGCCTACCGGCGCTGGTCGGTGGTGATGCAGAACGAGTTCGATGCGCTGCGCTGGCGGCTGGCGCGTGGCGAGCCCGGGCTGATCGATCCCTATGCGGCGACCGATCCGGCGGAATTCTTCGCCGTGATCAGCGAGCTGTTCTTCGAGCGGCCGATCGAGTTGGCGGCCGGGCACCCGGCGCTCTATTCAGAGCTCAGCGGCTACTACCGGTTGGACCCGGCCAGTTGGGTTTAGAAGCCGAGGGACGCCAAGAGGTCATCCACATCATCCTGCTTGAGGGCCTTGTCGGGCGTCTGCACGCCGCCGAGCTCCTCGGGTGCGGCGGCCGCGGCCGGTGCCGGCAGCGAGGAGATCAGGTCCTTGAGCGGCGGTTCGGCGCGCTCCAGCATCTTGCTGACCTTGTTGATGACCTGGCCGGAGAGATCCTGGAAGTCCTGCGACATCATGATCTCGGTGTGCAGCGACTTCTCGCGTGCCGCAAAGCTGGCGGCGTCGGCCGCGTAGGCGGCGCAGAGCTTCATCAGAGCGCGGGCGCGGTCCTGGCTGATGTTGCTGGACAGGGCCAGGCGGTTCAGCGCGTCGGACAGCTCGCGGCCCTTCTTGCGCACGGCCTCGGCGTCATCCTGGGCCGCCTCCACGAGGTTGAGCACCTTGGTGGCGGCCTGTTCGGTCATGCTGCGCACATAGGCCAGGCGCTCTCGAGCGTCAGGCAGTTCCTCGACGACCGTGTGCAGGACCTGGGCGGCGTCGGCCCGGATCATGGCCTGGATGGACGCGTCGGACATCTGGAACTCCCTGGATGCGCCCGGCAACAACGTCGGGGGCTGTAACAAGTTTAGAAGCACCCCCTCGGCGCGCAACCGCCGACTCGCCGCCGAACGCGGCCTTTGTCACGCCATGCTGCAAACGTATTCAGTGCGCCGCCAGCAGGGCACGCAAGGCCGTGATCTGTGCCACATCCAGGCGCCCGGCGGCTTGCGCCAGGGCGAGCTGGCGCTGGCCCAGAGCACGCAAGAGATCGGCCTCCAGGCCGGCGGCCTCCAGGGCTTGCAGATGGCGGGCCAGCACGCCGGCGTCACCGCGGGCGATGGGGCCCGAAACGGCAGCCGCCAGGCCCCGGGCCAGGGCCGTGTCCAGGGCCCCGCGGGTCAACGGCGCCAGCGCGGCCAGGGCCTCCGACTGAGCCAGGCCTGCCGCGTTCCACAGCGACTGCGCCTCGGCCAGCACGGCCAACACGCCGCTGGCGGCCAGATTGGCCGCCGCGTGATAGGCCGCACGGGCCTGGCCACTCATCGGCGTGGGCAACCTCAGCGGCACGAGCCCCAGCGCGTGAGCGAGTGCTTCCAGCGCCGGGCCGTAGACGGCATCGGCCTCTATGCCCACATGCACGCCGCCGAAGCCGGCGTCGCCGGCCAGCAGCTTCAAGGGGTGGAAGCCCGCCACGGCCAGGGCCGGGCTCAAGGCGGTGAGCGGCGTCGCCCCGCTGCAATGCAGGGCCAACTGGCCCGGGCGCCAGGGCAGGCTGGCCGCCGTGGCGGCGATCTGGTCATCGGGAACGGTCAGCCAGACCCAGTCTGCGGCCCGCGCCGCCTGCACCTGCCCCAGCTCGCCGCCGACCGGAAAGCGGCGGCCAACAACGACCTGCTGGCCAGCCGCCTGCAAGGCCGGCACCAGCGCCCGCGCCAGCCGGCCATAGCCGATGACCGCGTGGATCAAGGCTTGACGAACTTCAGCGTCATGCGATCGCTCTCGCCGATGGCCTGGTATTTCGCGCGGTCCTTGTCCTTCAGCGCATAGGTCGGCGGCAGAGTCCAGACGCCATCGGGATGGTCGGCCGTGTCCTTGGGGTTGGCATTGACCTCACTCTTTCCGGCCAGCTTGAAGCCGGCCTTCTCGGCGAACTGGATGACAGCAGCCTCCTGCACATAGCCCGTCGGCGCCTTGGGATCCTGGATGCGCGAGGCGGGCAGGCGATGCTCCTCGACGCCCAGGGTGCCGCCCGGCTTCAGGGCCTTGAAGGCGGCGTCGAAGACGGCCTGCGCCTTGCCCTCTCCCATGCCCATCCAGTTGTGCACATTGCGGAAGGTCAGCACCACATCGGCGCTGCCGGGCGGGGCAATGTCCAGCAGGCCCTTGGCGGGGTCGAAGCTGGTGATCTTGACCTTGCCATAGACGCCCATGGAATCCATCTTGGCCTTGAAGCGGGCGCTGCCGCCGTCGGCCGCATAGAGCTGGCCGCCTTCGCGCAGATAGGGCGCCAGGATCTCGGTGAACCAGCCGCCGCCCGGGGCCAGCTCGACGACGGTGTCGGTGGGCTTGATGCCAAAGAAGTTCAGCGTCTCGTAGGGGTGGCGATAGGCATCGCGGGCAACATTGCCCACCAGGCGGTTGTCGCCAGCGACGGCGGCCTTCAGCGGGTCGGTGCCTTGGGCTTGTGCAGCCGCAGCGGCCAGAGCGAGAGTGGCAATCAGCCAAGTCTTCATGAGGGGGGTCTCCTTGTGGAACAGGCAGTATCCGGTGCGCGTCGGCCCCTGTCCAAGCTCAGCGACGGAATGCCAAGGACGCCAGACCAAGCAGGGCCAGGGCGGCGCCAAACAGGCCCAGGGCGTGCAGACCCAGCCCCTTCAGCACCGCGCCGCCGACGGCCGAACCCAGCGTGGCGCCGACGTAGATGGCCGACGCATTCAGCGCGAACAGCACCGGCAGCTGGGCCGGGTCCAGGGCCGCGAGGCGCGCCTGCTGGGGCACCATGAAGCTCCAGCCGAACACGCTCCAGATGAACATCAGTGCGCCCACCGCCGCCAGCGGCCAGGTCGGCAGGGTCAGCGCGGGCATCAACAGGCTCTGGGCCAGGCAGAGCAGCACCAGGGTGCGGCGCGAACCGATGCGGTCAGTCAGCCGCCCGCCCATGGCATTGCCAACGACGGCGCCCAGGCCGAACAGCAGCAGCATGCCGGTCACGCCATCGCGGCTCAGGCCGTAGAGGCTCTCCAACAGCGGCGCGACGAAGGTGTAGCAGACGTAGAGCCCGCCGGTGAAAAGCGCGGTGAAGGCGACGGCCACCATCAGCCGGGCATCGCGCAGCACCTTGCCCAGCTTGGACAAGCTGGCCACCGGCACCGCGATGCCGGCCGGCAGCGCCGTGACGATGGCAGCCAGACCGACCAAAGTCAGCATGGCCACGACGACAAAGGCCGCCTGCCAGCCCAGGGCATAGCCCAGCCAGGCGCCGGCCGGGATGCCCAGCACCTGGGCGAAGGTCAGCCCGCCGAAGACGATGGCCAGGGCCCGGCCCTGCTGGCCCGGGCCGGCCAGGGCCACGCCGACCGAGGCCGCCACCGGCGTGACGAGGCCGCCGCCCAAGGCCATCAAGGCACGTGCCGCCAGCAGCAACGCAAAGCTGGGCGCCAGCGCGGCCATGACGGAGCCCGCTGCGAACAGCGCCAGGCCGATGGACATCAGCCGCCTGCGGTCCAACCGGCCCGTGGCCGCGATGAGCAGCGGCGACGCGATGGCATAGGTGCCGGCATAGACGCTCATCAGCGCGCCGGCATGGGCCCGGTCGACACCGAAGGCCAGGGCGACCGGAGACAGCACGCCGACGACGACGAAGGCGCCCATGCCGATGGCGAAGTTGGCCAGGGCCAGCAGCCAGAGCTGGCGGGTCGCGGAGGGGGTCATCGCCCCATCATCGCCAGCGGCGCGAAGTCGCGCCCGCCAAGGGTCAATGGGTGGCCCAGCCCATCCAGACGGCCAAGGTGTCGAACAGTGCCGTGACGACGAGGATGGGCAGGGGCAGGCCCAGCAGCGTGCCGATCACATAGTCCCGCAGGCTGACGCCGGACAGGGCCAGCGTGTAGTTCAGCGCCGACACCGAATGGAAGACCGTGCGCAGCATGACAACGCTGCGCACCGGGTGGGCATCCAGCTTGGCAAACAGCCGGCGTGCCAGCCGGTTGTCCAGCTCGCGCAGCGCGTCGGCGCCCAGGGCGCGCACGACGACGAAGGTCACCGTGCAGGCGATGCAGGCGGCGACATAGGTCGTCAGCGCTCCCCACACCGGCCCCAGGGCCAGCACCGCCGCGGCGAGAAAGAAGGCGCCGGGGATGTGTGCCAGGTTGGCTAGCACGAACAGCGCCGTGAAGGCCGCAAGGCCCCACAGCCGGTGCTGGGCAAAGCCCTCGCGCACGGCCTGCAGGCTGATCTGCTGGCGCAGGCCGGTGATCTCGACCAGGCCCCACAGCCCGGCGACGAAAACCAGGACCGCCAGCCAGCGCCAACGCTGATGGATGGGCGCGGGGGGGGCGGTCTCGGTGGGCTTCAACGCTTGGGCTTGGACGGCTTCTTGGAGCCCGAAGTATCGGCGGGCGCGACGATACCCTTCACGGCGGCCTGCGCCAGCTTGAAGAAGACGTCGGTGTTGTCGATGACGCCGGTGAAGGCGAGGGCCCCGGGGCCATAGGCCGACAGCGGCACGTCGGTGGCGGTGTGCACGGCCGACTCGCCCGGCACCTGGCCGGTGACGAGGTAGTCGCCCAGCGCGTCGTCGCGCTCCTGGGCATTGGCCGGGTACCACTTCAGCGGCGCCTCGCTGGCAAAGGGCTGCTGGCTGTCGCGCTGCGGCGTCTTCTTGGTGCGCCAGTCCTCGTAGCGGTCGGCATTGGCGCCATAGCCCACCAGCAGGCGGAAGTCGATGTCGGTCGTCTCGGGGTAGCCGTCGGCCGCAATCTTGTAGCGCGGGAAGCCGGCCTTCTCGTAGATGCCGACGACCTGGTTGCGCAGATTGGGCACGCCCTTCTTGGCGGCCAGATCGATCAAGGCCTTGTCGGTCACCATGGAGCCGCCGATCAACGCGGCGCCGGAGCATTCATGGTCGGCCGTCACGATGACCAGGGTGTCGCCCTGCTCGGCCGCGAAGTCCTGGGCCACGCGCACGGCGCGGTCGAACTCCAGCGTGTCCAGCATCCAGCGCTCGGTGTCCATGTTGTGGGCCTGCTTGTCGATGGAGGCGCCTTCGATCATCAGCACAAAGCCCCTGGGCGAGCGCTTCAGCACCTTGATGGCCTTGGCGGCCATCTCGTCCAGCATGGGCTGGTCGGGCAGGCCGAAGTCGTCGACGACGCTGCCGCCCTGCAGGCCGTTCTTGTCGGCACCGCGCCGGCCGTTGATCTTGTCCAGGGCCACATTCATGTTGGAGAAGGCGAACAGGCCGAGCAAGGGCTTGGCGGCGTCGGCCTTGTCGAGGTCGGTCCTGGTGGCGGCGTATTGGAAGCCGGCGCCCTGGAAGTCCTTGATCAGATCGCGGCCCTTGTCCAGGCTGCCTGCGGCCACGCTCCAGCGCTTGACGATCTCGGCCGTGTGGGCGTCGGCCACCGAGAAGGCGTAGTCGCTGCTGTCGGTGCGCGCCGAGCCCGGCGTGCCGGCGGGCAGGAACCACTTGCGGCCGCCGCCCATCAGCACGGTCAGGCCGGTGTGAGCGCGGTCGTCGAAGAACTGGTCGACGATGCCCGTGCCCGCGCCGCGGTTGCTGGTGTGCACGGCATTGCCGGCCGGCGTGGCGTCAAAGACGTCGGCCGTCGTGACGACACCGAGCTGCTTGCCCTGGGTGCGGTGCAGATACTCGCTGAGGTATTCGACGCGCGGGTTGTCGAAGGCGTCCACCGTATCGTCGGGAAAGACGCCCTCCTCGTTGTTGTTGTTCTTGTTGCCGCTGACATAGCTCGTCATGCCCGGCGCCGAGTCCGTCACGATGGAGTTCAGCGACGAGGTCTTGACCATGGCGGTCGCCGTGAACGTGTCCATGGCCAGGGGCTGCAGGGCCTTGCCCTGGGCATAGCCATGCACGATGCGCGCGGCGGTGCGCTGCGAGGCGCCCATGCCGTCGCCCAGCAGGATGATGATGTTTCTGACCTTGGGGCCGAAGGCGGCCGTGAAGGGCACAACCTCGAAGTTGCCCTTGGCGACGACCTTCTGGCCGTCGGCCTGGGTGGCCTCGACGCTGAACTCATGCTTGCCGGCGAGGTCGCTGCTGACCGCGCGCACGGTGGCGATGACAGTCTCGGCAGCCAGGCCCTTCACGCAGCCGCTGGTGCAATCGCGCAGCGCGACGCCGGCGGCCACCGGCTTGCCGTCGATGAGGAAACGGGCGGCGCTGATCTTCTGACCCGCATCGGGCTTGATGGTGGCCTGCAGGTCGAAGCGCTGGCCGGGCAGGAAGCGGGCGATGACGGGGTCGGCCCGGCCGCTGGAGAAGAGCTCGCTGGGCGGCGTCAGACGGGTGACGGTGGGCGCTGCCATGGCGGAGCCGGCGGCAAGTGCGGCGAGAAGCAGGGTGTGTTTCATCGAGGTCTCAATGCGATGCAGGGGCGGCGGCCAGGGCCTCGGGCGCGAGGCGCAGGCGGATCCAGCTGACGCGGCCGCTGGCGTCTTCGGCCGGGCCGTATTCGAGGCGACCAGTCAAAGCGATGGGGCCGGCCTGGTGGGCGACGAAGCGCGCGCGCTGCGATTCGGACAGCAGCACGGTGACGGTGGAGGCTGGCAGGTCATCGGCCTCGCCGTCGGCATGCTCGGCCATGGCGACGGGGCGCGGCGTCAGCAGGAACTGGCCGGCCTGGGGTTGCTCGCGCTGCACCATGAAACCCACCAGCCTCACCTCCTGGCCGGCGGCGGCCTTCAGCTTGGCGGTGGGCTCCAGCCCGCGCGGGCCAATGGGTTGAGCGAAGAAGTCGGAGAAAGCCAACTCGACCGGCGCGGCTGTGGCAGCCAGGGCGGCAAGGCTCAGCGCACCGGCGAGCAGCAATAAGTACGGTCGCATGCGGCCCTGTCAAAAGGGCTGCATGCTCCCGCGAAGCTGTGTCAAATCGATGACGAAGCTCAGTAGCCCAGCGCAAGGCCGCTGTTGCGCCGCGGGTCGTTGGCGCCGTAGTAGCGGTTCTTGCCCACCGGCTTGCCGCCCAGCCTGGGTGCACCGACCAGGATGCTGGCGAGGTGGTTGGCCGGCTGCGGGTCGGCGAACTTCTGGCCCCAGCCCTCCAGGATCTTGCGCGTGTCGGGCGACAGCGCATTCACCTCCAGATTGGTCGCCTCGGGCAGCCACTGCTGGTGGAAGCGCGGCGCGTCCGTCGCCTCCTGCACGTCCATGCCGTAGTCGATGACGTTGATCATGGTGTGCAGCACCGCCGTGATGATGCGGCTGCCGCCCGGCGTGCCGACCACCATGATGGTCTTGCCGTCCTTGGTGACGACGGTGGGGCTCATGGACGACAGCGGGCGCTTGCCCGGTTCGATCTTGTTGGCCTCGCCCTGCACCAGGCCGTAGAGATTGGGCACGCCGACCTTGGCGGTGAAGTCATCCATCTCGTCGTTCAGCAGCACGCCGGTCTTGGCGGCCGTCACGCGGGCGCCGAACCAGTCGTTCAGCGTGTAGGTCACCGACACGGCATTGCCCCACTTGTCGACGATGGAGTAGTGCGTGGTGTTGCTGCCCTCGTGCGGCGACACGCCGGGCTTGATGTCCTTGGAGACTCCGGCCTTGTTCGGGTCGATGACGGCGCGCAGTTGGGCCGCGTAGTCCTTGCTGAGCAGGCGCTCCAGCGGGTTCTTGACGAAGTCGGGGTCGCCCAGATAGCTGTTGCGGTCCACATAGGCATGGCGCATGGCCTCGATCTGGTAGTGCACCGCCTGCGCCGAGCGGAAGCCCAGCTCCTTCAGCGGATAGCCCTCCAGGATGTTGAGGATCTCGCAGATGATGACGCCGCCCGAACTCGGCGGCGGTGCCGAAACGACGTGGTAGCCGCGGTAGTCGCATTCCACCGGCGGCAGTTCGCGCGTCTTGTACTGATCCAGATCGGCCTGGCTCAGGATGCCCTTGCCCGCCTGGCTCGACGCAACCAGCGCCGCCGCCACCGGGCCCTTGTAGAAACCGGCCTCGCCCTTGTCGCGGATGGCCTTCAGCGTGTTGGCCAGGTCCTTCTGCACCAGCTTCTGGCCGACCTGCCAGGGCTGGCCCTGGTTGAGGAAGATGGCCGCCGTGGCCGCATCCTTGCGGAAGTCGTCGGTGGCGGTGTGCAGCATGTCGATGTCGCCCTGGTCCAGCACGAAGCCCTTCTCCGCGTAATGGATGGCCGGCGTGATGACCGCGGCGCGCTTCATCGTGCCGTACTTGGCCAGCGCGTATTCCAGGCCCGACACGCTGCCCGGCACGGCCACGGCGAGATGGCCCTTGGTACTCAGGCCCTTGACGACATTGCCGTCCTTGTCGAGGTACATGTTCGCCGTGGCGGCCAGCGGCGCCTTCTCGCGGAAGTCGAGGAAGGTCTTGCGCCCGTCGGCCAGCTGGACGGTCATGAAGCCGCCGCCGCCGAGGTTGCCCGCGGCGGGGTAGACGACTGCCAGCGCATAGCCCACGGCCACGGCCGCGTCCACCGCATTGCCGCCGTCCTTCAGCACGTCCACGCCGACACGCGTGGCCAGGTGCTGGGCCGTGACCACCATGCCGTTCTCGGCGGCCACCGGGGCCTGCGAGGCCGCCTGCGCCAGGCCCGCCGCCAGCAGCGCGGCCGTCATCACCAGGGAACGCGATTCCAAGAATTTCATGCGAGAACTCCTTCCAGGCTATTGGGGGCCGACCTTACTGCGCTGCTCTGCGCTTGCCACTCCCCTGGATCGCGACGTCATGGGAGGCGCAGTTAAAGTGGCCTCTTCCATGAGCAGCCCCCTCCACATCGCTGTCGTCGACGACGAGATCGACATCACCCTGCTGCTGGCCAACTACCTGAAGGCCCAGGGCTTTCGCGTCAGCCAGCTGCACAACGGCCGCGCTCTGCTGGAGCTGATGCCTGTCGACACGCCCCAGCTGGTGCTGCTGGACCTGGGCCTGCCTGGCGAGGACGGCTTCGTCATCGCCCGCCAGCTGCGCGAGCACTGGCGCTGCGGCCTGGTCATCCTGACCGGCCGCGGCGACGCCATCGACAAGGTCGTCGGCCTGGAGGTGGGTGCCGACGACTATGTGACCAAGCCCTTCGACCTGCGCGAGCTGCTGGCGCGCATCAAGGCCGTGCTGAGGCGCATGGCGCCCAGCGAGGCCGCGGCACCCGCAGCGCCGACGGCCGACCGCACCCAGCTGCGCTTTGCCGGCTGGACGCTGGATACGGCAGCTCGTCGACTGGTCGACACCGGCAACGCGGAGGTCGTACTGACCACCGGCGAGTTTGACTTGCTGCAGGTGCTGGCCCGCCACGCCGGCCGCGTGCTGTCGCGTGACTTCCTGCTCGAGCAGACGCGCGGTCGCGAGGCGGCGCCGTTCGACCGCACCATCGACGTGCTGATCGGGCGCTTGCGCAAGAAGCTGGGCGACAGCGCCGATGAGCCCCAGCTCATCAAGGCCGTCCGGGGCGCCGGCTATCTCTTCGTGCCCACGGTGACTTGAGCGCGCCTGACGCAAGGCGCTGACGAAGGCCGTCGCCCCCGCGAGGGCCGCCTACTGGAGCACCGGGCTCGGTGCCAAGCTGCGCTGCACGTAGGCGGCGAGGGCCGACACATCAGGGATGCAGATGTCGCGGCGACCGCGCTCGGTGAAGGCGATCAACTGCCCGCGGGCCAGCTTGGTCAGGGCGCGGCTGACCGTCTCCACCGTCATGCCCAGGTAGTTGCCGATCTCGGCCCGCGTCATGCGCAGCGTGATCTGGTCGTTGCGCAGGCCGCACTGGGCCATGGCTTCGGCCCAGTAGCGCAGGAAATCGGCCACGCGGGCATCGGCCGACAGCGTGCACAGGGACAGCAGCGAGTCGCGGTCGCGGCTGATCTCGCGGCTCATGGCCGCGTGCAGCAGGCCCAGCAGCGGCGCATGGCGGGCGCAGGCCGCCAGCAGTGCGTCGTAGCGCACGCTCCAGACCTCGCCGGTGTCCAGGGCGACGGCGTCGCAGCCGTAGCGGCCGGTGGCGATGCCGTCAAAGCCCAGCCAGTCGCCCTTGAAGTGCAGGCCGACGACCTGCTCGCGGCCGTCCGCGGCGAGGTTGAGGGTCTTGAAGAAGCCGGAGTGGACGACATGCAGGCAGCCGAAGTTGTCACCCGTGCGGTACAGGCTGTCACCGGCGTGCAGGATGCGGCGACTGATCTCGACATGGTCCTGCAGGCCCTGCAGGGTGTCGGCGATGCGCTGGGGTGCGGCGGCCGGGGCACGCAAGGCAGGGTGGGCGGCGGCGGTGGGCATCGTGGCGGTCAGCATCTCGGGGCTCCTGGGCGGCTTGTGGCGATGGACAGCAGCGTAGAAACCGGCCGACAACCCGCGAGCAATGGTGGGCCTCGTTCGGTAATGCTCGGTAAACCGGCGGTGAACGGCGGCGTCTGCTTGATTTGTGTCAGGCCTGGGCGGCGCCTTGGCGCCTAGCCTTGGCGGGACCATGCTGCATCCTCAAGCACTCTTGTCGCTGGAAGCACTGCCCGGGAACGATATCCAGGGCCTGGTCGACTGCGCGCGGCAATTCCAGCGCAGCCCGATCCAGGCCACGCCGCTGCGCGGCAGGATCCTGGCCCTGCTCAGCGATGATCACGACAGCCCCGCTGCGCAAGCCTTCCTGCGTGCCGCCACCGGTCTGGGCGCCCAGGTCGCCCGCGTACGGGCCACCGAGCCCGGCCCGCGTCAGCTGCGCGACCGGGCGCGCCTGCTCGGCCAGCTGTATGACGCCATCGAATGCCAAGGGCTGGACGAAGCCGATTTGCGCCAGCTCGGCCGCGACGCCGGCGTGCCGGTCTTCAACGGCATTGCCTCGCCCGACCACCCGCTGCAGACGCTGGCGGCGCGCATGACGCTGCAGGAGCTGCGCGGCGAACTGACGCTGCCGCCTGCTCCGATCGACCCGCTGCCGGCCGAGGCTGTGGCCCGCAACCACCACCACCTGTTGCAGGCGGTGCTGAGCTGCACCCTGGCTTAGCCCAGGCCCGAAACGCGCAGCAGGCTCCAGGCCGCCGCCGCCAGAGCCAGGCTCAGCAGCACCCAGGCCAGGCGCGGCCGCTCCGCCGCAGCTGCTGCCGCACCGGGCCGGCGGCCCCGCCACATGGCGCGCAACAAGGGCTGGCGGCGGATCGCCACATAGATGGCGATGGCCGCCAGATGCAGGCCCAGCCAGACATAGAGCAGCTTCGCCGCGAGCTTGTGCCAGCCGGTCAGCTTCAGGCTCAGCTCCTCGTCGACCCAGCCCGACCAGGGCCCGGCAAAGCCGATCTCGTCATTGCCAAACAGGCCGGTCGCCACCTGGGTGAGCAGTAGGGTCAGCACTGCGAAGACGGACAGCGCCCCCAACGGGTTGTGACCGAGGCCCTGCCAGCGCCCACGCAGATAGGCCCACACGCGGCGGGGCGAGGGCCAGAACTGCGCGAAGCGCGCGTAGCGCGTGCCCCACAGGCCCCAGCCGAGGCGGAACACCAGCAGGGCCGCGATGCCCTGGCCGGCGCGCGCATGCCAGCTCATCCAGGCGCCGCCGGCGAGACCGGTCGCTATGGCAGCCGACACCAGGGCCACCAGGGCCCAATGGAAGACGCGCAGCGGCAGGTCCCAGACGGGGACATCCGCGTGGGGCTCAGGGCTGGCGGGCTGCTGCGACATTGGCACTTCCCTCGGCCTGGGCCCGCGGCGCCGGTGCCTGGATATGGGCAACGGCCTTGCCGCCCTCGTTCTCGTAGTCCTCGCTGCCGGTGGCACCCGCGACGCGATAGCCCTTCTCGGCCAGGATGTCACCCGCGCGCCCGGCGCGCACCGCGTGGTTGGACACGGTCAGGATGGCGCGGTCCTTGGGCAGATAGGCCAGGTGCTTTTCGAGGTCCTTGTTCTGGATGTTGAGGAAGACCGGGAAGCTGCCGTACTTGATGAGCTCGTCGGGGCGGCGCAGGTCCAGCACCAACAGCTTGTCGGGTTGGGCCAGCAAGGCGTCGACCTCGGCGGCCTTCAGGCGCTGGGTCTTGTATTTCCATTCGGCTGCCGGTGCGGATGCGGCCGTCTGGGCCTGGGCAACGGCGCTGAGGCCAAACAAGAGGGCAAAGGCCAGGGCGTGCAGTGTTTTCATGTTGAGGTCCAGAGGAGTTGCAGACCTCGGGGACAGCGCAGCTTCCGTGCCAGCCCAGGCCCCGTGAAAAGCCGGTCGCCGACGTCAGAACTGCGCCTTCACGCGCAGCGCCTGCTGTAGCGCTGTTGATCCAGCAACAGCAGGCGCCCGGCGGACTGCCGAGAGCGGGCCTCAAGGCCGCCAAAACGGGCCCAAACCCCCGTTGCCAACGCGAAGCGAAGTTGCTTAGAAGCCCGGCGCATTGGGCACGCTCCCTGCAATGAAGCGATCGGCTCACCTCTGTCGATCACCTCATTCCATGACCACAAAACATCGCCTCCGCCCTCTCACCGCCCTCATCGCCGCCCTCGCCGCCGGCAGTGCCCTCGCCCAGGAAGCTGCCCCTGCCGAAGAACCCGCGCAGCAAGCCCTCGGCGCCGTGACCGTGCGCAGCCGCAACCGCATCGAGAAGCTGCAGGACGTGCCGCTGTCCATCTCCGTCATCCAGGGCGCCGAACTGGACCGACTGGGCGCTGTGGGCATCGACGACATCACCAAGCGCGCCGCCAACGTCAGCTGGAATCTCGGCAACCAACGCACCAGCTCCATCTCCATCCGCGGCATCGGCAAGATCGGCCAGACCGAGGCTCAGGACCCGAGCGTGGGCATCATCGTGGACGGCGTTTCCTACGCCTACAACGCGCTGACGTCCAGCTTCGACTTCGTCGACATCGACACCATCGAGGTCACGCGCGGCCCGCAGGGCACGCTGCTGGGCAAGAACGCCAGCGTCGGCAACATCATCTTCACCACCAAGCGCCCCAGCTTCACGCCGACGGCCGACTTCACGCTGGGATTTCGCCAGCGCGACGGCCTGTTCGCCACCGCGGCCATCGGTGGCCCCATCGTCGACGGCCTGATCGCCTGGCGCGGCACCTTCTCGGCCAACCGCGGTGCCGGCGACATCAAGAACGCCTACAACCGCGACGTCAGCTACACCAACACCGACCGCATCTCGGGCCGCGTGCAGTTCCTCGTCACGCCCTCGCCCGACTTCAAGGCCCGCTTCGCCTTCGACCTGCAGCCGCGCGCCGGCGAGACCACCAACGGCCGCAGCTTCCCCGTCATCAACCCGCCGACGACCTATTCCAACGGCGCGCCCATCACGACCGTCACCAACGAGCAACGCCTGGGCCGGCGCTGGTTCAAGGACAACACCGGCTATTCGCTGGCCGACTACCAGAACCTGCTGACCACCGACTCGGTGCGCGGCCTCGTCACCGGCAGCTCCGGCGCCACGGCCGACCTGAACTGGCAGCTGGGCAGCCACACGCTGACCTCCATCACGGCCTTCAAGAGCTACCACTTCGACGCCGTGAACGATGACGCGACGCCGTTTGACGTCTATCGCAATGCCGGCGGTTTCTGGAACGACTACCGCCAGGCCACGCAGGAGCTGCGCCTGACGTCCGCACCCGGCGGCTTTGTCGACTACCAGGCCGGTCTCTACTTCATCAAGGTCAACAACACGGCCGACTACCGCCGCTGGTGGGGCAATGACGCCGGC
Organism: Roseateles saccharophilus; assembly: GCF_031458095.1. Taxonomy (GTDB): domain Bacteria; phylum Pseudomonadota; class Gammaproteobacteria; order Burkholderiales; family Burkholderiaceae_C; genus Pelomonas; species Pelomonas saccharophila_A. Next base: position 268,063 of record NZ_JAVDXU010000005.1, on the reverse strand, counting down.
GCCTGGTTCGCCAGCGCCGCCCAGTACAACCGCCTGGACGCCGACGGCGCCGGCCGCGACCTGCTGCGCAACAGCCTGGCCAATGTGAAGGCCTCCTACAACAGCCCGACCGGCGTACAGGACATCCGCAACCAGAGCGCAGCCATCTTCGCCCAGGCCAATTGGCATTTCAGCGAGGCGCTGACGCTGACCACCGGCGCCCGCCTGACGCGCGAGGAGCGCAAGAACGCCGGCACCAGCCGCATCACCAGCGATGGCAGCGCGCCCGAGCTGAATCCCTCCATCGTCAACGGCGTGCTGCTGGGCGGCTTCGACAGCTACCTCAACACCGGCGCGGCCAAGTGGGTGAAGGACGGCATCGTCGTGCCCGCGGGTACGGCCGGCGCGGTGCAGGTGGCCGCCGGCACCGCTGCGGCACCCACCGTTGCACTGACGACGTCCACCGCCGATCCCGCCCGCTCCGCCAGCGCCCTGGCCGCCGCCAACAAGGCCGCCGCCAAATATTTCGGCGTCGCGACCTGGGACGCGCTCAGTGCCGCCCAGAAGCGCCAGCTCGCCGACGCCCAGGCCATCCGCAAGACCAATGTCGGCGTGCTCTTCCCGACCACCGAGGCCGAGCCCTTCAAGGCCACGCAGCCGGCCTGGGTGCTGAGCCCGAGCTACAAGTTCAACCGCGACCTGACGGGCTATCTGTCGCTGCAGCACGGCGAGAAGGCCGGCATCGCCCAGTTCGTCAACGGCATCTCCTCGCCCGTCAAGGCCGAGAAGACCGACAGCCTGGAGGCAGGCTTCAAGTCGGCGCTCTTCAACAAGACGCTGATCCTGAATGCCGACGTCTTCCTGACCCGCATCAAGGACTACCAGCAGAGCGTGCGCGTCGTCGACAGCTACACCACGGCGCTGAACAACGACGGCACCTTCTACTACACCAGCACCACCGGCAACGTGCCCAAGGTCGAGGTCAAGGGGCTGGAGATCGACGGCGTCTACGGCGGCATCCGTGACCTGACGGTGCGCTTCTCGGCCGCCTACAACGACGGCAAGTACAAGTCCTTCCCCAATGCCGCCCAGCGCACCGAGGACAACTTCCCCGGCGCCGCCCCCTATGCCGACTTCAGCGGCAAGCCGCTGGCCGGCTCGGCCAAGTACACCGGCAACATCGGCGTGGACTACCGCCAGCCGGTCTGGGGCGACAAGGAGATCAACTACACGGGCAACGTGGCCTTCTCTTCGTCCTACTACTCGGACGTCGGCCTGTCGGCCTACTCGGTGGTGCCCAAGAGCACGACGGTGGACGCCGGCATCGGCTTCGGCACGCGCAACAAGAGCTTCAACGTCAGCCTGATCGTCAAGAACCTCTTCAACGACGACACGGTGCGCTCCATCAGCAGCACCAGCTACGCGCCGGCCATCCCGCGCAGTGTGGGCATCCAGTTCATGGCCAGGTTGTAAGCACTGTTGATCCGCCAACAGCGCTTCAACAGCGCTGTTGGTGCCCCCGCAAAACCGCCCTGCTTTCCACCGCATTCGCGCCATTTTTGCTGGCGCGTTTATTGCGCTGACCCTCTTAGCTCATCTCCCGGGAGACCTACGTGCCCCAGTTCCGGATCGCCCCTCTCGCCCTCGCCGCCCTGCTGGCCGGCGTCACCACCCTCAGCCCCGCCGAGGACTACGCGCCACCCGGCGGCTTCGTCAAAGGCAGCGAGCGGCCCTGGTCGTACACGCCGCTGAACACCCAGGTCGCCACGCCGGCCACCAAGGCCAAGGCCTGGGTGCGCCAGCCGCTGGACGCCTTCGTGCTGGCCAAGCTCGAAGCGCAAGGCATTACGCCTTCGCCCGAGGCCGACCGCCACGCCTACATCCGCCGCGCCACGCTGGATGCCTGGGGCATCCTGCCGACGCCGGAGGAAGTGAACGCCTTCGTCAACGACAAGTCGCCCAAGGCGCATGAAAAACTCGTCGAGCGCCTGCTGGCCTCGCCGCGCTACGGCGAGCGGCAGGCGCGGCGCTGGCTGGACCTCTCCCGCTACGCCGACAGCGACGGCTACAACACCGACGGCACGCGGCCCAATATCTGGCGCTACCGCGACTACGTCGTCAACGCCTTCAATGCCGACAAGCCCTTCGACCGCTTCGTCAAGGAGCAGATCGCCGGCGACGAGCTCTGGCCCGAGCGCACCGAGGCGCTGATTGCCACCGGCTTCCTGCGCAACCTGCCGGACGAGATCAATGCGCGGGACCTGAACCTGAAGAAGCAGGAGGTGGCCAACGACCTGACCGACACCGTCTCGGCCGTCTTCCTCGGCACGACGCTGGGCTGCGCCCAGTGCCACGACCACAAGACCGAGAAGATCACGCAGAAGGAGTACTACGAGTTCCAGGCCTTCTTCGCCAACACCAGTTGGAAGGACGATGTCTCGCCGCTGACGGGCAAGGCCAAGGCTGACTACGACGCTCAGCTGGCCAAGTGGGAAGACGCGACCAAGGACATCCGTGAGCAGCGCGACGCCCTGCTCAAGCCCATCATCGAGAAGCTGGAGACCGACCGCCTGTCGGGCTTCGTGCCGGCCACGCGCGAGTCCATCAACAAGCCGGCGTCGGAGCGCAACGCCTACGACCGCTGGATCTACCACCGCAACCTGTGGACCCTGTCGGGCCGCACCCGCAACGCCGAGAACCAGCTCAAGACCAAGGACAAGGAGGCCTACGCCAAGTACGAGGTGCTGACGGCGCAGCTGAAGAAGTTCGACCACTTCAAGCCCAAGGACCCGGGCTATGTGTCCACCATCGTCGAGCTGGGCAACGACGCGCCGCCGACCAAGGTGCTCTTCAAGGGCATCTACGACCGGCCGCTGCAGGAAGTTCAGCCTGGCCTGCCCGCCCTGCTGACCGACAACACGACGCTGAAGATCGAGCCCACGACGACGTCCTCGGGTCGCCGCACGGCCCTGGCCAACTGGCTGGTCAGCCCCGACAACGGCCTGACCGCCCGCGTCTTCGTCAACCGCCAATGGGCCCAGTTCTTCGGCCGCGGCATCGTCGAGACCAGCGCCGACTTCGGCAAGACCGGCAGCAAACCCACCCATCCCGAGCTGCTGGACAAGCTGGCGGCCGACTTCGTCAAGCAGGGCTGGAGCGTGAAGACGCTGCACCGGCAGATCCTGCTGTCCAGCACCTACCGCCAGGCCAGCCAGGCGCGTGACATCAAGCAGGACCCGGACAACAAGCTGCTCTGGGCCTTCCCGCGCCAGCGCCTGGAGGCCGAGCAACTGCGCGACTCCCTGCTGGCGGCTTCGGGTTTGCTGGAAGAAAAGCGCGGCGGCCCCTCGGTCTATCCGCCCATCCCGCCCAACTTCGACATCGGCGGCCAGCGCAACCGCTGGCAGACGTCCGAGGACCCGCGCGACCACAACCGCCGCAGCCTTTATGTCTTCGTGCTGCGCAACTCGCCCTATCCGCTGCTGGAGACCTTCGACTGGGCCAATCCGCAATCGCCCCACTTCAAGCGTGATGTGACGACGACGGCACCGCAAGCCCTGGCCCTGGTCAACAGCGACCTGGTGCTGGGTTGGAGCCAGGCCCTGGCCGGCCGCGTCATCCAGGAGACCGGTGGCAGCGAGGCGGCACAGATCGACCGCGTCTACGAGATCCTGTTCTCACGCAAGCCCACGGCCAAGGAAAAGGAAAAGCTCGTCGCCTTCCTGAATGCCCAGGAGGCCCTGCAGACGGCCCAGGCCGGCGAGGTCAAGAAGCCGCATCTGCCCGAAGGCTGGGGCGTGGATCCCAAGCTGGCCAAGCAAATCGACGGCTTCTACAAAGCCGCCTACAAGCGCGAGCCCGACCGCTACGAGCGCACCGCCTTCCTGAGCTACCTGGACCAGCAGGCCGCCAAGCGCAGGAAGGGCGACGGCGGCGACGACTCGGCCGATGACGGCGGCGGGGCCGCCCCCTCCGCCACCGTCGCTGTCGCGAGCGGCGCCCCCACCAAGGGCGCCAGCAAGGCCCGCGCCGCCGCCTTCGTCGACCTGGTCCACACCCTGGTCAACACCAACGAATTCACCTACCGCTTCTGAGGACCGACACCATGAGCCACCACGACCATTCCCGCCGCCATTTCCTCGGTTCAGCCGCCGGTATCGCCACCGCCGGTGCCTTCGGCTTCGGCAGCTTCGGCGGCCTGCAATCCGCCTTCGCCAGCGAGCTCTTCGACCCGACCACGCCGCGCCAGCCTCACCATCCGGCCAAGGCCAAGGCCGTCATCTGGCTGCACATGGCCGGCGCGCCCAGCACCCTGGACCTGTTCGACTACAAGCCCGAGCTGATCAAGCTGGCCGGCACCCCCCTGCCCGACAGCTTCGGCAAGGACCTGAAGACGGCCACCGACGGCGGCGTGGGCAACCTCTACGCCAGCAAGCGCACTTGGAAGCAGCACGGCGAGTCGGGCGCCTGGGTGTCGGACCTGCTGCCCAACATCGCCAAGCAGGCTGATGACATCGCCTTCCTGAAGGGCAGCAAGACCGAGGGCAGCACCCATGTCATCGCGTCGCTGAAGCTGCACACCGCCGGCCTGGTGCCGGGCCGCCCGGCCCTGGGCTCCTGGGTGCAGTACGGCCTGGGTTCGGCCAACCCCGACCTGCCCGCCTTCGTCGTGCTGCCCACCGGCGTCGGCGCGGCCGGCGGCGGCCGTGGTGCCGTCATCTGGAGCAGCGGTTTCCTGCCCGCGGCGCTGCAGGGCACGCCCTTTCGCAAGGGCGACTCGCCCATCCTGCACCTGGCCCGCCCCGACGGCATTACCGAGAAGGAGCAGCGCGCCCAGCTCGACCTGCTGCGCGCCCTGAACGGCGAGCATGCCGAGCGCTATCCCGGCGACACCGAGCTGATCGCCCGCGCCAAGAGCTATGACCTGGCTTATCGCATGCAGGTCTCGGCCCCGGAGGCCGTCGACCTGGGCAAGGAGACGGCCACGACCAAGGCCGCCTACGGCATCGGCAGCAAGGAGACCGACGAGTACGGCACCGCCCTGCTGCGCGCCCGCCGCCTGGTGGAACGCGGCGTGCGCTTCGTGCACGTCATCTCCGGCGCGCCGGACAACAGCGTGGATTCGTGGGACGCGCATAACAACCTGGAGAAGAACCACGCCGTCATGTGCAAGCAGGTGGACCAGCCGGTGGGTGCGTTGTTGGCCGACCTGAAGGCGCGCGGCCTGCTGGAGACGACGCTGGTGGTGTGGGCCTCGGAGTTCGGCCGCACGCCGTATGGGCAGTCGGGCAACGGGCGGGACCACAACCCCTGGGGCTATACGCAGTGGATCGCTGGGGGCGGCATCAAGCCGGGGACGTATGGCGGCACGGACGAGATCGGATTGCGTGCGGCAACGGGCGTGGTGGACACGTATGACCTGCAGGCGACGCTCTTGCATCAGCTGGGGCTGAACCACAAGAAGCTGGTGTTTGCGCATCAGGGTCGGGCCGAAAAGGCAACCACCGTGTTCGGCGACGTCATCAAGGAGATCTTGGCTTGATGTGAGGGTCGCTGTTGCGAGGTGCTGCGTCTCATCGCTGCATTGCCGGGAGTCCGTCCCGGCGGCCGGGTAACTTTCTTCTGCGGGGCCAGAAGAAAGTCACCAAAGAAGAGGCCCTGAACCGCACACCGTCACGGCGCCGCGAAGAGCGGCGCGCGAAAACAGCCAGTGGCATTCCGCATAGACGCGACCCGCTTCGCTCTCGCTGCTGTCCCTATGACGAGCGCCATCCATCACCCCTTCACGCCGCTTAACGCCGGCTGCACGCCGGGCTCATCAGGAAATACCGAACAGCCGCGTCGCCCGAGCGGCGCTGCATTTGGTTTTCTCCTGAGCACGGCGTGCAGCCGCGCGTCGGACGGGCAGCCGGTTCGATGTGTGGTGCTCGTGACAAGTCAGACGCGAGAGCGCAGCGGGTCGCTTCGGGGTGCGGCCCGGTTCGAGCAACGCGAGCGCCTCATCCCGCTCGAGTGCGGATTGCATTAGCGCTCCTCTTTTGGTGACTTTTCTCTGGCGCGTCAGAGAAAAGTTACCCGCCCTCGCGGGGCGGATTCCCGCGGCACTGCACACGAGTCATGAGGCCCTTGGCAAATCAGTCCAAACAATGAAAACGCAAAAAGCGCTAGCTACCTTCATCCCCCTGCTGATAGCCGGCACCGTGCTCGCCGCCCAAGCCGAGCTCAGTGCCGACGAGATGCGCAGCGCCGAAGACACGCTGCGCGACCTGGACTCCAACGTCAGCCTGCAGAACCGCAAGGCCCTGGACGAGGCGCGTGAACTGGCGCGCTTCTTCCAGCAGGTCGGCGCCCACTACACGGCCCAGCCCGGCGCGGCCCGCGGTGTCGACTTCGCGCGCAAGTCGCAGGACCACGCCCAGGCCATCGCCGCCGCCGTCGAGGCCGGTGACTACGACGCCGCCCAGGACCGGCTGGCCGACCTGACGCGCAGCTGCAAGACCTGCCACGAGGTCTACAAGGCCAAGAAATGAAAGTCCGCCTTCTCATCTCTATCGCCCTGCTGGCCGCGCCGCTCGCATTGCAAGCCGCCTCGCGCCTCGAGCTCGGCCGTTGGATGCGTGCCATCGATGCAAAGAGCGTCAGCGTGCAAAAGCATCTGGCGGCCGGCCGCACCGACGACGCCGTCGCAGACGCCCATGCGCTGCGCCAGCTCTATGCCGACATGACGACCTTCTTCGAGAAGGACTACCCGGCCGCCGACGCCGTGGCTTTCTCGCGCGACGGCGAGCGCCTGGCCGCAGCCATCCCTAACGCCCTGGAGCAAGGCGACGTCACCGCAGCCAAGGGCGCGGCACGCGCCATCGCCCTGGCCTGCAACGACTGCCACGACCCTTACAAGCCCTTGCCATGAAACAGACCCTCCTGGCCCTTTCCTGGCTGGCCCTCGCCGCCAGCACCCACGCCGCGCTGAAGCCCGGCGACGCGGCGCCCGACTTCCAGGCCACCGCGGCCCTGGCCGGCAAGACCGTCGATGTGCAGTTGAAGGAGGCGCTGGCCAAAGGGCCGGTCGTCGTCTACTTCTATCCGGCCGCGTTCACGGGCGGCTGCAACCTGCAAGCCCATGAGTTCGCCGAGAACCTGGCGCGTTTCACCGCCGCCGGCGCAACAGTCATCGGCGTGTCGGGCGATGGCCTCGAGCGCCTGCGCGAGTTCTCGGCCGACCCCGAGACCTGTGCCGGCAAGCTGACCGTCGCCTCCGACGCTGACGGCCATATCGCCCGCGCCTTCGACATCGCGACGACCGCGACGCCACCCGGCCGCAAGACCACCAAGGGCCAGGACATCAACCACGCCCGCGCCGAGCGCACCAGCTTCGTCATCGGCCCCGATGGCCGTGTCGTCGCCACGGTGGGCGGCCTGGCGCCCGCAGCGAATGTGGCCGCCGCCCTCGCCGAGATCGAGCGTCTGGCGGCCCACTGACCCTTTCCCCTGCCACTCCAACCACGATGAAAAACACATCCTCCCTCCTGCTCGCGGCGGCCCTGCTCGCCTCGAGCGCCCACGCCCAGCAGACGCCCAAGCCCGAGCAGCTCATCAAATGGCGCCAGTCGGCCTACCAGGTCATTGGCTGGAACACCGGCCGCGTCAAGGCCAATGTCGATGGCGTCTACAACAAGGACGACGTCATCCGCGCGGCCAACACGATTGCCGCCGTCGCCAATGGCGGCCTGCCCACACTCTTCGCCGCCGGCACCGACAGCGGCAAGGGCTGGCATGACACCAGCGTCAAGGCCACGCTGTTCAGCGACGCCGCCGGCGCCGCTGCCGCCCAGGCCGCCTTCGGCAAGGAAGCCAACGAACTGGCCCGCGTCGCCCAGGGCGGCGACGTGGCCGCCGTCAAGGCCCAGCTCGCCGCTCTGCAGAAGACCTGCAAAGCCTGCCACGACGACTACAGGAACAGCAACTGATGAAGGCTCTGCTCTGCTCCGCCGCCCTGCTCGCCGCTGTCGGCGCCCAGGCCCAAACGCCCCCCGCCGCCGCCGCCAGCGCGCTGCCACCGCCGCCCTTCAGCTTCTTCGTCACCAGCACCGGTGCCGGCCAGGGCGCCAACTATGGTGGCCTCGAAGGCGCCGACGCGCATTGCCAGAAGCTTGCCGACGCGGCCGGCACGCCGTTCAAGACCTGGCGCGCCTACCTGAGCACCCAGGGTGCCGGCGCCGTCAACGCCCGCGACCGCATCGGCAAAGGCCCGTGGACCAATGTGCGCGGCCAGGTCATCGCACGTGACGTCGGCCATCTCCACGGCGACACGCTGGAGCAGGCCCAGCTCGGCAGCAATCTGACGCGCAACACGGCGCTGACCGAAAAGGGCGAACGCCCCAAGGCCGCCGGCGACACACCCAACGAGCACGACATCCTCACCGGCTCGACGCCCGAGGGTCGTGCCTACCCGGACGGCGCCGACAAGACCTGCCGCAACTACTCCTCGGGCGCCGAAGACGGCTCGGTGCAGTTGGGCCACTTCGACCGCACGGGTGGCGGCAATGCGTCGTGGAACTCGGCTCACGGCAGCCGCGGCTGCAGCCAGCCCAAGCTGGTGGCCACGGGCGGCGCGGGCCTGCTGTACTGCTTCGCGGCCAACTGAGGCGCTAGCGCCTTCTGAGGCCTTCCACGTCGATGACGCGCACGCCTTGCCGGCGGGCTTCGATGAGCCCGTCGGCTTCGAGCTGCTTCAGCGCGGCGTTGGCACGCTGCCGCGACACGCCCGCCAGCAGCCCGATCTCGCTCTGGCTGAAGGGCAGCAGATTGGAGCGGTTGGGATAGAGATAGGGATCGAAGAGGCTGGCCAGCGTGTGCGCGACCCGGGCATCGATGCCGGGCAGGCGGCCGATGGCCAGCAGCTCCATGAAATGCCCGAGCCGGGCATTCAGCAGCCGCGCGACGAACTGGTTGAAGGCCAGGCTGCTGTCCAGCAGCCATTGGAAGATGTGCAGGGGGATCAGCGCGACGCGGGCTTCGCGCTGCACCACGGCGTCGTAGCGCCAGCGGCCCTGCTTCATCAAGGTGCCCTCGCCGAACCAGGTCCCGGAGCAGGCCGCCGTCAGCGACGTCTCCTCGCCTTTCTCGCTGACCACCTTCTGCACCACCAGGCCGTCCATGATGCCGACCCAGTAATTCGCTTCGCCCCCGGTGCTGACCACGGATTCGCCCGGCAGATAGGTCCGCGCCATGGCCGCCGACAGCACCAGATCGAGATCACCCGCGGCCAGCGTCCTGCCCCAGGGCGAGGTGCGGATGAAGCTGTAGAGATCCTGGGAGGCCGGCATGTCGATGCAACCCATGGGTTCAGGGCATGGAGCTCAGGGCCTCGGCTCGGGGCAGATGGGCGCTGAAGATCTTGTAGAGGGTTCCGTCCGCCCGCATGGCGGCGATGGCGTCCTGGATCTTGCGGGTGTCGTCCTCGCGCACCCTGGCCCGGGACAGCGCGAAGCCTGCCGCGTAGTTGTCGCCCGGGAAGGCGTCGATGATGTCGACCCGGCCATCCAACTTGCTGTCAGCCAGGATGCGCCCCCACACGACGGGCTCGGACAGGAGGGCGGCATCACGCCCCAGCGCCACGAGCCGGGCGGCCGCCTTGGCGTCGGCGTATTCGTCCACCCGCCCCTGCTGGCGCAGCTTGGCGATCCAGTCGTCCCACTGCGGACCATGCCTGAATCCCTTGACCACCGCCAGCCGCAACTCGCTGCGCTCGGCGAACGCCTGCAGCGTGTTGACCGGGTAGGGCAGGCCGGACCGAACCAGCAGCCGGTTGCGCCCGCTCATGTAGATGACGAAGCGCGCAAATCCCTTGCGTTCTTCCGTCTCGATGGCCGACACGGTCATATCGAGGGCGCCCTGGGCCAGATCGGTCCAGGTACGGACGCGGGAGTCCACGAAGGTCTCGAACCTGCAGCCGGTGCGGCGCGCCACCTCGTCGACGATATCGACGTCGATGCCCGCCGGGCTCAGCCCCGCACGCCGAAAGGCCAGCGAGCCGTATTCATACAAGGCCACGCGGTACGGGCCGCACGCGGCCGACTGCGCCAATGCCTGCGCACCGCCCGCGGCCAAGCAAGCCGCTGCTATCCACATCCTGACGTTGCCCATGCGCCTGTACTGCCCATCTAATTTGGGTCGAGTATCCGTTGGCGGCGCAAGAGTCGCCGCAGCCTGTCTGGCCGCGATCCGAAACTGGGTGACTGCTGGGCAGCGAGGCTGTGCCGATGACTGACCACGCACGTTGCGACCGCAGGGGCAACGCTTCAAGGCGGCGTCTACCGGGCCCGTTCCAGCGCCCCCTTGACCCCAAGGCCCACCAGCGCCACGCCTGCCATCTGCTGCAGCCGCTGGAACAGCGTCGGCCGGGCTACCAGCCACCGCCGCGCCCGTCCTCCCAATGCCGCCGTGCAAAGGTTGGTTGCCGTGCCCGATACGATGGAAACCAGGCCGAGCACCGCCGCCTGCGAGCCCGGGTGGCCGAGCGACGGGTCGACGAACTGGGGCAGGATGGCCAGAAAGAAGATCGCGATCTTGGGGTTGAGCAGGTTGCTCACCGCGCCCTGTGCGAAGGGCGAGCGCCAGCGGCTGGCGCTGCCCTTCATTGCGGCGTCGAGCGCGGCCGGGCGGCGCAGCATCTGCCAGCCCAGCCACACGAGATAGGCGGCGCCGGCGGCCTTCACGGCGACGAAGGCTGTGGGCACCGCAGCCAGGAATGCCGTGAGCCCCAGCGACGCCGCGGCCACATGCACCAGGGCCGCACAGGCGATACCCACGCAAACCGCCGCGCCCGCGCGCGTGCCACGCGTCACGGCGTTGGTCAGGATGCAGATCATGTCCGGCCCCGGGATCAGCGCGAAGCCGATGTTGAGCATCGTGAAGGCCAGCAGCGTGGCGGGGTCGATCATGGCAAGGAAACGGTCGGGTCGCCCTCGGCGACGGGAGTTGCATTGGAACGCCACCCTGGCGCAGGCGTGTCAGCAGCGTGCGGCCCTCGGCTATCACGGAGTCGAAGCGGCGACAACAGACGCATGACGTTGAACGACCAGACAGAAGCACCCAGGCCATCGCGGTGAATGGAGATCCGAACGCACGGCTCTCCCCCTTTTGGGGGAGGCGGTCCGCCGACATCCCCCTTGAGGGCGATATCCGGCGTGCGGCTGGATTCAGACACTGGCGACACCATGAACCAGTCGCCATCAGATCCAGAAAGAAAGCCGGAGATCGCCATGCACCTTGCCGAGCGACGCAGCGCCGAACGGACCCACAACGAGTTGTGGCCAGAGGCTATGCGCGATGAGCTCAGGAAAGTTCAGTTCCTGCACGCCATCGAGGTCGAAGAAGTTGACGGGGAGTCTTGGCGCGACATCTTCGAGAGCTTCGAGGGGCGCCACATCCGCTTCATCTGACGACACCAGACGCTCGCGTTCAGCCTTTCAGGACGCCGTGGCCGAGTTCAACACCAGAATGGGAGAAAACCATGGCCTTGTTTGAGTTCAACCGCAGTTTCGGTCCGGTGGCTGGCGTGGCCCAGCTGTCTTTTGAGCGAAGCCCAGGGTTGATATGCGCCCGGGATTGCGATGGGAGGATGGTCATGAGCATCGCCACCGGCCCGGGCTTCGGTCAGCGCCTGGCGGCGGCGTTTTCCGACTACAGGCAGGCGATGCAAGACGCAGATCGCCGAGGGCAGTTGTCCTTCTCCTCGGAGTAACTTGCGCGCAGGCCGGTTTCAGACCTTCCATCTGACTGCGGGTCCTGGTCTGGCGCGAGCATGCGCTGTTCTCGGGCAGGGGGGCTGCTTTGCAGCGAATGCTGACGTGCCAGCCTTGCTATGCTCGCAGATGCATCATCTCTACGCGACACACATGCTATTGAATCGGCCCCCTTTTATTTGCTCGATCATCTCTGTTCTTCTCATGGTGGGCTGTAGTTCCGCGCCTCTTTCATTTGTCCAAGGAGTGCCGCTGTCGCGTGCTGACGGCAGTCTTTATCCGGTGCGCATCGTTTCAGTAGATGGGAAGATCCAGTTCGGCGGTCGTCCCGATGGATCCGTTGAACTGTGGCCTGGTGTGCGCTCAATAGTTTTTGAAGCGGCACCTGGCGCGGGTGCTCGTAAGAGTGTCCAGAGGACGTTCATGGTTAAGGTCGAACCTTGCACCAATTACTACTATGCCGCTAGAAGGGCTGCGGTTATGGATTCGGATTGGTCGCTCGTACTTGATCGGAAAGAGCCAGTGGCAGGTTGCAATCCAGAGGAAGAACTCAGGAAGGCTAGCCTAGCCAACGCTCGCGGCGGTTCGTGAGTCGATAGGGCTGTCTGGCAGCCGGTGTACCAGTTGGACGCGGTGGCGATGTGACGAGTCGGTGTCTGAATCGAAAGACCGCAATCAGCCTGAAGCCGACGGCATGATCCCGGCGGCCCGCTTCGCGGGCGAAAGCAGACTTCCCTGTGCGTCTGCAACGGTTGGACTCGCAACTGTCCAGATCGCTGCGTCCTGGCGTGAGAGTTACCCCATGCGCTACCTGAACCTCATATTTCTTTCGGCCTATTTTTTGGCGGGCTGCACCCAAGAAGCACCGCATCCGCCGGCGCGTCAATACGACCCCGTTCTCGTCAAAGCGCGGGCATTGCAGGCGCTGGTCTGCGTGCAGTTGCAGCGTGTGCCCCCCGAATGGAAATCCGATGTTGTCTTCCGCTCGCCGAGTAGTGGCGACATGTGGGAGCTGCTATCCGACCAGCCGCTGGTGGATCACGCGAAACGGATCAGCAGCGTCTACAGCCGTGGAAGCGGTAACGTCTACTTGGTTCTGCAGGAGGGGCTGCCCGAAACGATATCGGTTTATGGCCCGATCCCGCCCGCTCCGAAGTGCCATGAAACCAGGGCCGTTTGAGGTCGCACTAGGGCAATGAGCGTCCAACTCGCCATTCCCCTTTGCAGCGAGGTTGTGTGAAAACTCGGCCGGCGGCGTGTTTCCGGGGGGCTCGACAGCATTGGCGCCTCTGCGATCGTCGATCCTGAGCAGCCGTTCAAGACGTCCGCCGCAGGATCTTCTCCATGGCCTTGCCCTTGGCCAGCTCGTCGATGAGCTTGTCCAGATAGCGCAGCTTGCGCATCAGCGGGTCCTCGATCTCCTCCACGCGGACGCCGCAGACCACGCCCTTGATGAGGGCTGCATCGGGATTCAGGGCCGGCGCCTCGGCGAAGAAGGTCTCGAAGTCGGCGCCGCTGTCGAGCTGGCGCTGCAGACCGGCCTCGTCATACCCCGTCAGCCAATGGATGATGCGATCGACCTCGCCCTTGCTGCGGCCCTTGGCCTCGGCCTTGCGGAGGTAGAGCGGGTAGACCTTGGCAAAGGGCGTGGCGAAGATGCGGTGGCCGGCCATCGTCATTGCTCCTGCGGAATCACGGCGTCGATGAGCCATGCTAGCGCCACCGGGATTTCGCCTAGGCCGACAAACGGGCGCGCCTAGGCAATTCGCCCCATGAGCACCGCCCCGCCTTAGGCCTAGTCTGAGCGCATCGATCACCGGAGGATTCGATGGCGCAGCTGACCGCAGAGGCCTTGGCCAAAACACGAAAGACCGTGCAGTCCTACGAAGGGTACGCACGCGAGTACGACTCCCTGGTGGCCGAGAAGCGCCCGCCGCATATCGAGGACGCGCTGCGCCGCCTGGTGCGCTGCCTGCCGCCCGGCGGGACTGTGCTGGAGATCGGCTCCGGCCCGGGGCGGGACGCGGATTTCGTCGAGTCCCTGGGCGCGAGCGTGCGGCGCACCGACGCGGCCCGGGCCTTCCTGGACCTGATGGCCGAGCGCGGCCAGCGGGCCGAGCTGTTGAATGTTGTGACCGACGCCCTCGGTGGACCCTATGACGGCGTGCTCGCCATGGGTGTACTCATCCATGTGGAGCGCGAGCAGATCGACGCCGTGCTGCACAAGATCCACGCCGCCCTCAAGCGCGGCGGCGCATTCCTGGTCGCGATGCGCAAGGGCACGGGCGAGACCGGCGGCGACTGCCTCACGGTGTGCTGGCCCGCCGACCACTTTGCCGCGCGGCTCGCCGCCGCGAGCCTGACGATCGACTGGCAGGCCGAGAGCGTGGGCCGCGACGGCAACGACTGGGTCAGCTTCCTGGCCAGGCGCGCATCATGAGCCGGCGCGGACTGCTGCTGTTCGTCCTGCTCAGCCTGCTCTGGGGCATCCCCTATCTGCTGATCAAGATCGCCGTCGCCGAAGTGGCGGTGCCTTTCATCGTCTTTGCCCGCTCGGCACTGGGGGCCGCCGTGCTGCTGCCCTTCGCGCTGCGCGGCGAAGGCTTTGCCGCGGTGCGCGCGCACTGGCGGCCGGTCCTCGCCTTCGCGGTCGTCGAGATGATCATTCCCCAAGGCCTGGTCGTGCATGGCGAGACGCGCATCAGCAGCTCGATGGCGGGGCTGCTGGTGGCGGCCACGCCCATCATCACCGTGGCGCTGAATCGGCTGCGCCGTGATCACGACCGCCTCGGGGCCGGCCGGCTCGCCGGCCTGCTGCTGGGCTTCGCCGGCGTTGCGGTCCTGGCGTTGCCCGAACTCGGCGGCGACCTGCTGTCGGTGCTGGAAGTGCTGCTCGCCGCCGCCTGCTATGCCGTCGGGTCGATGATCGCGGCGCGCTGGCTCGGCCCCCTGCCCGCGATACCGATGACGGCGACCTGCCTGGCCTTCGCCGCCCTCGCCTATCTGCTGCCGGCCCTGGGCAGCTGGCCCCCGGCATGGCCGAGCCACGAGGCCAGCTTCGCCATCGTCGCTCTGGGCATGGCCTGCACGGCGGTCGCCTTCGCCGCCTTCTTCCTGCTGATCCGCGAGGTCGGCTCGGAACGGGCCGTCGTCATCACCTACACCGCGCCGCCCGTGGCCGTCGCCGCTGGGGTGACCATGCTCGGCGAACCCTTGGACGGCCGCATCCTCGTCGCCTTCGCTCTCATCCTCTGCGGCGCCTGGCTGGCCACGTCGCGGGGGCCGCGACTCACCGCGACCGCGTCGGCCGCCAAGGGCTAGCGCCTGCCCCATTCATTCCACAGGAGAGTCAGACCCATGCAAAACCACCAGATCCTGTTCGTGCAGGGCGCCGGCGAAGGCGCCCATGCCGAAGACCAGGCCCTTGCCACCTATCTGACGCATGCCGTCGCGCCGGACTGCACGGTGAGATATCCCAGATTCGCCGGCCTGGAGGACGTGGCCTACGAGGTGTGGAAGACCGAGATCGCGGCCGAGCTGCGCAGCTTCGGCAAGCCCGGCATCGTGGTCGCCCACTCCCTGGGCGGCGCCGCGATGCTGAAGTATCTGAGCGAGCAGCGCCCCGAGCTGTCGCTGGCCGGCCTGTTCCTGGTCGGCACGCCCTACAAATGCGTTGACGGCGAATGGGGCAGCGACGACTTCGCCATGCCCGTCGACTTCGCCTCCGCCCTGCCGCGCATCGGCGCGATCTTCCTGTATCACAGCGCCGACGACGAATGGGTGCCCTTCCCGCATCTGGCCCGCTGGGCCGAGAAGCTTCCGGCTGCGACGGTTCGCCCCTTCACCGATCGCGGCCACTCCTTTTCCAAGCTGGCGTTTCCCGAATTGATAGCCGACATCCGCTCGCTGCGCCAGGGCAGCTAGCCGGCGGCCAGGCCGAGCCTGTGCGCAGCCGCCGCGGCGGCGCCCCGCGACGGCACCTCGAGCTTGGCGAGGATGTTGGACACATGCACGCTGGCGGTCTTGACGCTGATGAAGAGAGCCTCGGCGATCTCGCGATTCGACTGCCCCTGGGCGACCAGCTTCAACACCTCGACCTCCCGCGCCGTCAGGCCCGCCGAGGTGGTCGGGGGCGAGGCGAGCTCGCCCGGTTCGAGTTCTATGCGGCCGCGCTGGGCTGCGCTGGCGATCTGGCCGAGCAGAGGCACGGCGGCCAGCTGCCGCGCCAGCCCTGCTCCCTGGCGCAGCGCCTGCGCGGCCGGGCCGCGTTCGCCGCAGGCCAGCAGGGCCGAGCCCTGCCGCATCAGCCCATAGGCCGACCATTGGACATCCCCTATCGCCTGCCAGGCTGCGACGGACCGGCCCCAGGCCTCGGCATCCGGGCGAGCGTCGAGACGGCCGCGCTCGGCCAGGCAGGTCAGGGCGCAGGCGCGCTCGACCGGACCGGGCTGCGCCAGGCCTGCGGATGAATCCGCCAGCAGATCGCGCAGCGCCTCGGTCCCGCCGGGCTCGACGCCCATGCGCCAGGCATGGGCGATCAAGGGCCAGAGCAGCCGCGGCGACAGCCAGCCCCTGAGCGCGCCGATCCGATGGCAGGCCTCGACGGCGGCGGCTGAGTCCGCCCTCAGCTGGGCGACCTCGATGTCCAGTCGAAGCCGGGCGGCGGCGCGGCGCGGCGCGTCCTGCCCGGCCTCTTCGGCCGCCGCCAATACCTTCAAGGCCGCCTCCGCAGTGGCGAGGTCGCCCCGGCCGGTCGCAATCAACCCTCTGACCTGCCACAGCTGCACGCGCCCTAGCGGCGAGGGATCCAGCTCCAGGGCTTCCGCCATCATGTCGACCGCTTCGTCCCAGCGCCCGACGGCCATCAGCGAGCGCGCGAGGAGCTGGGCCACCGAAGCGCCCATATAGCGCGCCTGCCCGAGCTCGCGGGCCCGCTGCCAGGCCAGGCTGGCGGCCTCGACGGCCGCCGCATGCTCGCCGCGCGCGTCGAGCAGATCGGCCATCGCCACGCGGGCAATCATCTCCACCCGCCCCGAGGCGCTCGCCTGCGCATCACGCAGGGCGCGCTGCAGCAGCTCCACCGTGGCGGCGTCGGCGGCGGGCCGGCCCAAGGCCGCGGCCACCCAGGTTTCGCCCCGCCACTCCGCCTCGCCGGGGCGCGCCGCCAGCAGGGCCAGCTCGTCGGCCAGGGCTCGCGTCTCATCGGCGCGGCCGTGCAGGGCCAGGGCGCGGGCGAGCTGGCCGAGGGCCTCCGCCCGCGTGCGCGTCGGCCCCGGCGCCAGGCGCAGCGCCTGTTGAAGGTCATCCAGCTCGCCCGCATGCAGGCACTGCTGGCGCATCATGGCGCGCTCGAGCAGCAGGGCCGCGACGCGCTCGCTGTCGGCCACAGCATCGAGTTCCGCGATGCCGGCATCGACGAGGCGCTGCCCGCGTTCGGGCTCCACCGACCAGCAGGCGGCATCGGCCGCCGCCTCCAGCAGCTGGGCCCTGTCCACACCGGCCGGGCGTTGCGACGCCTCGACGCGCGGCCACAGCTCGAGCGCATGTTCAAGCATGCTCAGCCGCTCGGCATAGGCCAGCCGGGCGGTGGCCTCCCGCGCGGCCAGCCAGGCCGCCTGCAACGCCCGCACCGGGTCGTCCGCCGCGCGCCAATGCAGGGCGATGCGGGCCGCGATCCAGGCGTCCTCGCCGAGGCCGGGGTGGGCCTCGAGCGCTTCGGCATGGGCGCGATGCAGGCGCTGCAGTTCACCAGGCAGCAGATCGTCGCGGATCGCTTCCTGGATCAAGGCATGGCGAAAGGCGTAGGCCCCTTCATCGGCAGCCACCACCACATTGGCCTCGACGGCCGCCCGCAGTGCCGCGTCCAGCCCGTCGTCGCCGGCAACGGCGGCCAGCAGGCGGTGCCCGACGCGCAGGCCGCCCACCGCCATCGCCTGCAGCACGGCGCGCGTGCGCGGCGGCAACTCGTTCACCGTACCGAGCAGCAGGTCGCGCAAGGAGCCGGCCAGCCGGGCGTGTGCGCCGCCGTTCTGGGCGACCAGGGCTTCGGTGAACAGGGGCACCCCGGCGCCACGGGCGTAGACGGCGTTCACGATATCGGGCGCCGCCTCCTGGCCCAGCAAGGTGCTCAGGTGCAGGGCCACGTCTGCGCGCGACAGGCGCGCCAGCGCGAGCTCGGTCACGCCGTCGATGCGCGCCAGCTCGGTCAGTCCCGAGCGCAGCGGGTGGGCCGAGGCCAGGGCCTCGCTGCGATACGACGCCAGCAACAGCAACCGGGCCTCGCGCAGATTGCGGGCCAGGTAGGCGAGCAGATCGCGGGTCGAACGATCGGCCCAGTGCAGGTCTTCCAGGATCAGCACCACCGGCGCCCGAGCCGACAGCCGCGCCAGCAGCAGGCGCAGGGACTCGAACAGGCGCGAGCGCGCCATGCCCGGGTCGCCTTCCGAGGGCGCCGGCCCCAGCTCGGGCAGCAGGCGGGCCAGTTCGCGCGCGCCGGCGTGCCCCACCAGGCTCACGACCTCCGCCACGCCCTGGCGCTCGACCAGCAGCCGCAGGGCGGAAACAAAGGGCGCGAACGGCAGCCCCGGCTCGCCCTGCTCGACGCACCAGCCGGCCAGGATCAGGGCCTGGTGGCCAAAGCTCTCGGCCGCCTCGCGGATCAGCCGGCTCTTGCCACCCCCACCCTCGGCGCTGATGACCACCATGCGCGCACTGCCGGCGCAGGCGTCGGCGAAGGCCTCGGCCAGCATGGCCATCTCGCTGGCACGGCCCACCATCACCGGGCTCAAGAGACGTTTCATGGCGCAATCGCCGGGGCGGGGGCGTGCAGCGACAGCAGCAGAACTCGACAAGGCATGGAATGTCGTGGGTGGCAGGGGCAGATGGTGCCATGCCCCTGGCGCCAGGACGAGGCGCGGGCGGGGCCGGGCCGGCAGGCGTAATCTCCGGCTGTCAACACTTGGCACGGCGTAGCTGGCGCGCGACCATGCCGCGGCGAATTCCGACAGGAGACAAGCATGCTGGCGCAGACCACCCCATCCGGCCCACGGGCCGAACGCATGGACGAAGTCGTGAAGCTGGTGCGCGGCAAGGCCGCCGCCGACCAGAGCGAGGCCCTGGTGGCCTTCGTGCAGAGGTATTTCGGCCAGGTCGACCCGGAGGAACTGGCCGAGCGCCAGGTGGCCGACCTCTATGGCGCGGCGGTGTCGCACTGGAGCTTTGCACGCAAGCGCGACCTCGGCCGCGCGCGGGTCAGGGTGTTCAACCCGACCATCGCCGAACATGGCTGGCAGTCCACCCACACCATCATCGAGATCGTCAACGACGACATGCCCTTCCTGGTCGATTCGGTGACCATGGAGGTCAACCGCCACGGCCTGACGCTGCATCTGATCATCCATCCGCTGATGACGATGAGCCGCGACGGCGATGGCACCCTGCAGGGGCTGGCCGCCGATGGCGTGCACGAGTCCTTCATCCATGTCGAGGTCGACCGCATTCCGGAAGCCGCCCGTCTCGAAGCGCTGGCGGCCGACGTGGCCCGCGTGCTCGACGACGTGCGCGCGGCGGTGGACGGCTGGCGCGCCATGCGCCAGCGCATGCTGGACATCGTCGACGAGCTGCAGGGCCAGGCCCCGCCCCTGCCCGGCGAGGAACTGGCCGAGGGACTGGATTTCCTGCGCTGGCTTGGCGACAACCATTTCACCTTCCTGGGCTACCGCCGCCACGGCCTGGCCAGCGTCGACGGCCAGGACGTGCTGACCGTCGTGCCCGATTCCAGCCTCGGCATCCTGCGCGACGTGGCCTCCCTCGATGCCGTGGCCGCCTTCGCCGCCCTGCCCGCCGAGGTGCGCGCCCAGGTGCGCCGGCCCGAGCTGCTGGTGGTGACCAAGTCCACCGCGCGCTCCACCGTGCACCGGCCGGGCTATCTGGACTATGTCGCCATCAAGCGCTTCGATGCCGATGGCACGGTCAGCGGTGAAGACCGCTTCCTGGGCCTGTTCACGTCCACAGCCTACAGCGCCAACCCGGCCGACATCCCGCTGCTGCGCCGCAAGGTGGCCGACGTGGTGGCGCGGGCCGGCCTGCCGCCCGGCGGCCACGCCGGCAAGGCCCTGATCAACATCCTCGAGACCTATCCGCGCGACGAGCTGTTCCAGACCAGCAGCGACGAGCTGCTGCAGACGGCGGTCGGCATCCTGCACCTGGGCGAGCGCCAGCGCTTTCGCCTCTTCGTGCGGCGCGACCCCTTCCAGCGCTTCATCTCCTGCCTGATCTACGCGCCGCGCGAGCACTACACGACCGAACTGCGCCAGAAGTGGCAGGCCCTGCTGCTGCAGGCCTTCAACGGCAGCGGCTCGGAGTTCAACGTGCACCTGTCGGAGTCGGCGCTGGCGCGCATCCAGATGACGGTGCGCACCCAGCCGGGCCGCATCCCGGCCTTCGACGTGCGCGAACTGGAGGCGCGCCTGGTGTCGGCCGCGCGGCGCTGGGACGACGACCTGAAGGCGGCCCTGATCGACGCGACCGGCGAGGCCCGCGGCATCCAGCTGCTGCGCCAGTTCGGCAGCGCCTTTCCGGCCTCCTACCGCGAGGAGTTCGAGGCCCGCGCCGCGGTACCCGACGTCGAGCTGATGACCCGCCTCAGCGACGCCGAGCCCCTGGGCATGAATCTGTACCGGCCGCTGGAAGCCCCGCCCGGCCACCTGCGCTTCAAGCTGCTGCGCCGCGGCGAGCCGCTGACGCTGTCGGCCAGCCTGCCCATGCTGGAACACATGGGCATGAAGGTGCTGGACGAGCACCCCTACCGCATCGCGCCCCAGGACTCGGCGCCGATCTGGATCCATGACTTCGGGCTGATGAGCAGCGCCGATGCCGAGGTCGAGGTCGCGGCCCTGCACCAGGTGTTCGAGAACGCCTTCGCCGCCGTGCTGCGCGGCCAGGTCGAGGACGACGACTTCAACCGCCTCGTCGTGGCGGCGCGCCTGACGGCCGAGCAGATCGTCGTGCTGCGCGCCTATGCCAAATACATGCGCCAGATCGGCTTCGCGCTGTCGCAGTCCTTCATCGAGGCGACGCTGGCGACGCATGCCGGCATCGCCGGCCAGCTCGCGCGCCTGTTCGAGCTGCGCTTCGACCCGGCCGGCGGCGCCAACGCGCAGGCCCAGGCCGCCGAGCAGGTCCAGGCCATCACGGCCGCACTCGAAGAAGTCGACAACCTGTCCGAAGACCGCGTGCTGCGCCAGTTCCTGGCGCTGATGCTGGCGACGACACGCACCAACTTCTGGACCCGCGACGCCGCCGGCCAGCGGCGCAGCTTCCTGTCGTTCAAGTTCGACTCGTCCAAGGTGCCGGGCCTGCCGGCCCCCAAGCCGATGTTCGAGATCTTTGTCTACTCGCCGCGCTTTGAAGGCGTGCACCTGCGCGGCGGCCGGGTGGCGCGCGGCGGCCTGCGCTGGTCGGACCGGCCGGAGGACTTCCGCACCGAGGTGCTGGGCCTGGTGAAGGCGCAGATGGTCAAGAACACCGTCATCGTGCCGGTGGGCTCCAAGGGCGGCTTCGTGCTGAAGAAGGCGCCGCCCTCCAGCGACCGCGAAGCCTTCATGAAGGAAGGCGTGGCCTGTTACCAGGACTATCTGCGCGGCCTGCTGGACCTGACCGACAACCGCGTCGGCGACAAGATCGTGCCGCCGCCCCAGGTGCGCCGCTACGACGCCGACGACCCCTACCTCGTCGTCGCCGCCGACAAGGGCACGGCCACCTTCTCGGACTATGCCAACGGCGTCAGCAAGGAATACGGCTTCTGGCTCGGCGATGCCTTCGCCTCCGGCGGCTCGGTGGGCTATGACCACAAGGCCATGGGCATCACGGCGCGCGGCGCCTGGGAGTCCGTCAAGCGCCACTTCCGCGAGATGGGCGTGGACACGCAGACCACCGACTTCACCGTGGCGGGCGTGGGCGACATGTCGGGCGACGTGTTCGGCAACGGCATGCTGCTGTCGCGCCACATCCGTCTGCTGGCGGCCTTCGACCACCGCCACATCTTCCTGGACCCCAACCCGGATGCCATGGCCTCCTTCGTCGAGCGCGAGCGCATGTTCAAGCTGCCACGCTCGTCCTGGGCCGACTACGACGCCGGGCTGATCTCGGCCGGCGGCGGCATCTACCCGCGCAGCGCCAAGTCCATCCCCATCACGCCCGAGGTCAAGCAGGCGCTGGGCATCACGGCCGACGCGATGACGCCGACCGAGCTCGTCAACGCCATCCTGAAGGCGCCGGTGGATCTCATCTACAACGGCGGCATCGGCACTTATGTGAAGGCCGCCACCGAAACCCACGCCCAGGTCGGCGACCGCGCCAACGACGCGCTGCGCGTCAACGGCGGCGAGCTGCGCTGCAAGGTGTTCGCCGAGGGCGGCAACCTCGGCTGCACCCAGCGCGGCCGCATCGAGTACGCGCTGGCGGGCGGGCGCATCAACACCGATGCCATCGACAACTCGGCGGGCGTGGACACCTCCGACCACGAGGTCAACATCAAGATCCTGCTCGGCCTGGCCGTCAGCGAGGGCGAGCTGACCGAGAAGCAGCGCAACGCCGTGCTGCCGCAGATGACCGACGACGTTGCCGCACTGGTGCTGCGCGACAACATCTTCCAGACCCAGGTGCTGTCGGTCACCGGCCATCTGGCGCCGCAGCTGCTGGATGCGCAGTCGCGCTTCATGCAGTACCTGGAGAAGGCCGACCGGCTGAACCGCGCCATCGAATACCTGCCCTCCAACGAGGAGATCGCCGACCGCCGCGGCAAGGGCCTGGGCCTGACCAGCCCCGAGCGCGCCGTGCTGCTGGCCTACAGCAAGATCTGGCTCTACGACGAGCTGCTCTCCTCCACGTTGCCCGACGATCCCTGGGTCTCGACCGCCCTGGTGCGCTACTTCCCGGCCCTGCTGCAGGAGCGTTTCGCCGGCTATATGCAGCGCCACCCGCTCAAGCGCGAGATCATTGCCACCCACGTCACCAACAGCATGATCAACCGGGTCGGCAGCACCTTTGTGCACCGCCTGCTCGAGACCACCGGCGCCCGCGCCTTCGAGATCGTGCGCGCCTATCTGCTCAGCCGCGAGATCTTCGGCATGGTCAGCCTGTGGCAGGGCATCGAGGCCCTGGACAACAAGGTGGCCGACGAGCTGCAGTCGCGCATGCTGATCGACACCAGCCGCCAGCTCGAGCGCGGCACCAAGTGGTTCCTGCGCTCCAACCGCCTCATCGACGACATGGGCGCCACCATCGAGCACTTCACGTCCAACGTCACCAAGCTCGCCGCGCGCCTGCCGCAACTGCTGGATGCCGACGAACGCGCCCGCGTCGACGCGGCGGCCGCCAGCTATGTGGCCGGTGGCGTGCCGCGCGAGCTGGCCGAACGCGTGGTGACCTTCGGCACGCTGTACGCGACGCTGGACATCGCCGAGATCGCAGGCGGTGCGCGCTGGCCGGTGGAGCTGGTGGCCGCCATCTACTTCGACCTGGCCAATCGTCTGGGCATGCCCTGGCTGCGCGACAAGATCACCGCCCTGCCCGGCGACCAGCATTGGCAGATGCTGGCCAAGGGCGCGATGCTGGACGACCTCTGGGGCCTGCAGCGCTCCATCACCGGCGCGGTGCTGGCCGACGGCGGCGACCACGACTCGCCGACGGCCCTGGTCGAGGCCTGGCAGGCCAGCAACGGCCGCACCATCGAGCGCGCCGAGCAGCTGCTGGGCGAGCTGCGTGCGGTGCCGGCGCCGGATGCGGCCATGCTGTCGGTCGCCCTGCGGGAGTTGCGTGGGTTGACCTAGTGAAGATTTGCAGCAGGCTGGCGCCAGGACGCCCAGATGCAGCTTCTGATCACGACCCGGCAGGGCAGGACAAGCTCAGCAGCCTGTCGCCGAGGAAGCGGGCAACGATCAAATCCGACGAGGTCTTGGCGGCGTGCCAGGTCGCCTCGTCGGCACTGACGGTTTCCGGGTCGCCCAATTGGAAGTAGACCTCCGAGCGGGCATCGCCGGCCTTGAGCCTCGAACATCTTTCAGCCGGATAGGCCCATGTCCCGCAACTGCCGGACAGGAAGCAGGACCGGGTGATGCAGGATTCCGACGCGAGGCTCCACTTGCCGTCAGCGGCTTCGCAGCGCTTCTGCGGACGGGAGTAGGCCATCGCAAAAACCACGATGCCGAAAAATATGCCCGTGGCCATATTCACGAGCAGCGCTGTGCGGTTGCGCATCGGATCACACCTGGAAGACCGATCTGAAGATGATGCTAACCACCCCGCCAGCGGCCCCCAAGCTTTTCAAGCGCACCCAGGCTAAAAGGTCAGCTTGACCGAGGCCGCGCTGCGCTGGGCCGCGCCATGGAAGACCGCTTCGATGTTGTTGCCATCCGGGTCGGTCACGAAGGCGGCGTAATAACCCGGGTGATAGGGCCGCTCGCCCGGCGCGCCGTTGTCCTTGCCGCCGCCGGCCAGTGCAGCTCGGTGAAAGGCATCGACCATGGCGCGATCCCTGGCCTGGAAGGCCAGGTGCACGCGGCCGGTGAGATGGCCCTGGGCGGCCTTGCTGTCGGCCGTGGACACGAACAGCTCGTCGGCCCAGAAGAAGCCCTCGCCCGTGCCGCCGAGGGGGACGTCCAGCACCTGCAAGACCGCCTCGTAGAAGCGCTGGCTGGCCGCCAGGTCGCGCACGACGAGTTGGATGTGGTCGACCAGCCGGCCACGATGCAATTCCTGGGTTTCCATGTGCACTCCGGTCCATAGGTGAGTGGAGTGGCGATGTTAGGAGTCGGGACGACGCCAGACTGTTTCTACAGGCATCCGTCTGTACGAGCCGCCACCGTGCGGGCATCCACCCATCCCTCGAATCCGCAGTTCATCCGCTTGCGCCGGCGGTCCATCGCCTGGCACTCGCGGCGCAGGCCGCGCCTGCAGACACTGCAATCACTGACACAGCCCACCCACCGGAGCCCCACATGAACACCGCCGCCAAGACCTTCTTCGTCGCCATCGCTTCTGTTGCCGCCGCTGCCGCCATCGGCGTCGGCCTGGCCAACGGCAACTCGGCACCCGCGACCGAAGTCGTGAAGCTGGAGCGCGTGGTCATCGTCGGCAAGCGCGCGGATGCCACGGCGGTGGCCAAGCTGCCGCGCGTCGTCATCGAAGGCCAGCGCGCGCGCGCGGCCGAAACGCTGGTGGCGGCGGCCCAGAGCGCCGTCTGGCTGGTCTGAGACCCGCGCCGCTGTCAGTCACCCACCCGCCGCTGGCGGGTTTTCTTTTTTCCGCACGCCGCGACTCCTGCGACGGCAATAGCGGAACCGGTTCCACTCTGCAAGCCGGAATTGCACTGAATTCGCCGCGCATCCCTAGGAAGCCAGCTGTTCAAGGTTGACACGCATTTGGTCCGTCCCGGATACTGAATTGGAACCGGTTCCATTTCAATAACGGAGACAAGACGTGGCAAGACGAGGGTTCGTAGGAGGCGCCGCCTCCCGGCTGGGCAATTCCGCGCGCAACGCATTGCTGGGCGGCTTGATGGGTACGGCGCTGCTGGCCGGCTGTGGCGGCGGAGGAGCCTCTCCCGCCCCCTCTCCCACCCCTTCACCTGCGCCCGCTCCGGCCCCCGCACCGGCGCCGGCGCCCGAACCCCTCACCCAGCTGAAAACCGATGGCACGAAGTGGGTGGACGCCAACGGCAAGCAGGTGCTGCTGAAGGGCAGCAACCTGGGCAACTGGCTGGTGCAGGAGTTCTGGATGATGGGCCAGGGCGGCAACGGCGTGACCGACCAGTGCACCCTCGAGGCCAAGCTGACCGAGCGCTTCGGCTATGACGAGAAGGAAAGACTGATCAAGCTCTATCGGGACAGCTGGATCACCACCCGCGACTGGGACCAGCTGAAGGCCTTTGGCTTCAACATCGTGCGCCTGCCCATCCTGTGGAGCGTCATCGAGGACGAGAAGAAGCCCAAGACCCTGCGCGCCGATGCCTGGAAGTATCTGGACTGGAGCATCGCCGAGGCCAAGAAGCGCGGCATCTACGTCATCCTCGACCTGCACGGCGCCGCGGGGGGCCAGACGCCCAACGACCACACCGGCTGCGCCGGCCAGAACAAATACTGGACGGATGCCGATGCCCAGGAGCGCACCCGCTGGCTGTGGCAGCAGATCGCCACCAAATACAAGGACGAGCCGGTGGTGGCGGCCTATGACCCCCTCAACGAGCCCTGGGGTTCGACGGCCGAGGCCATGGTGACGCGCGTCGAGGACCTGTACAAGACCATCCGCGCCGTCGACGCCAAGCACATCGTGCTGCTGCCCAGCCACTACGGCAGCATCGACGGCTATGGCAACCCGACGGCCAAGGGCTTCACCAATGTCGCCTTCGAGATCCATCCGTACCCGGGCCTGTTTGGCGACCGGCCCGGTGACACACCCTATAGGGTCCACCGCGACTGGCTGCGCTGCGGCCAGAGCGGCACCGCCGGTGTCTGCGCCTACGACAAGCAGGTCAGTGATCTGAAGATCCCGCTGCTCGTCGGTGAATTCCAGCCCTGGCAGGGCGCCGGGCTGGATCTGGGCGGCCAGATCGGCCGCGCCACCTACGACACCTACGCCAGCTATGGCTGGGCCTCGACGTCCTGGGCCTACAAGCTGGTCAGTCCGGCAGGCGGCTCCGGCAAGGGAACCTGGGGCATGGTGACGAACGCCGTCAACACCAACTTCGACACCGGCGTCGGCATGGTGGCCAAGGCCAGCACCTGGGATTGCGCCGGCTGGGATGCCAGTTTCGCCACGGCCTGTGCGGTCAAGGCGCCGACCATCAAGGTGGGCGGCACCGGCCCCAAGACCTATTACTTCGTCATCAAGAGCGGCGCGGTGAGCGGCAGCAACCCCGATGTGAGCTTTGACAAGATCAGCATCACCAACACCGCCACCAATGCCGAGCTCATCAGCAACGGCGGCTTCGGCTCCAACGCAGGCTGGACCACGCTGACCATCAGCGGCAAATTGAACCTGGACTTCAACGACTCCACCGCCGGCAAGGCCCCGGCCGGCAGCGACGGCGCGGTCTTGCGCGTCACGCGCCCCGCGGGCATCACCGGCGAGATCAACGGCGGCGTCTACCAGGCCATCACGCTGCAGGGCGGCCAGACCTATGCACTGAACGGCGTCTTCAAGGACAACGGCAGCGCCAACACCTGGGCCGAGATGTATCTGCTCGACAAGGAGCCGGTGCAGGGCAAGGACGTCGTCGACATGAACGGCAAGGTGGATTTCGCCACCGCCACCGTGGCCGACATCGAAGCCCTGTTCAAGAGCTATGCCACCCAGGCCTTGGAGGTGCACTCCGGCCTGGCCCAGTGGATGACGAGCACGACGGCCCCGGAAGTCTTCCAGTTGCCGGCGCGCCCGACCAATCTGAAGCTGGCCGAAGCCGCCAACGGCAATGCCCTCAGCTGGGACGCCAGCACGGATGCCAAGGTCACGGGCTACAGCGTCTATCGCGCCACCGGCGCCGGTGGCGGCTACACCAAGCTTGCCGACAAGGTCAGCACGCCCAAGTACACGGACAGCACGGCCGTCAGCGGCACGACTTATTTTTACGTCGTGACTTCACTGACCGCGGCCAACGAGAGCTATTACAGCGACGCGGCCAGCACGGCCATCCAAGCCGTGCCCGTCCCTGCAACCCTGCAGGCCGAGGCCTTCACCGCCATGAGCGGTGTGCAGCTCGAGAACTGCAGCGACACGGGTGGCGGCCAGGACGTCGGCTATTTCGATCCCGACGACTACATCGAGTTCAAGATCAGCGTCGCGACGGCCGGCAACTTCACTCTCGACTACCGCCTGGCCACCGCCAATGGCAGCACCGGCTTCGAGGTCTGGGTGGACGGCGTCAAGGCCGTGGACGTGATGGCCGTGCCCAACACCGGCGGCTGGCAGACCTGGGTCACCCAGACCAGCGCGCCCTTCGCCATGACGGCCGGCAACCACACCCTGCGCCTGAAGTCCGTCGGCAAGGAGTGGAATATCAACTGGGTGAAGGTGAACGCGCAGTAAGGTGCCGAAAAGCGGTAGCGGTCACCGCGGGGACGTCGTTGGCTTGCCTTTGCGAAGAGCCTTTCAACTCGTTGCAGTGAGCCGGGAGTCCGACCCGGCAGGGCGGGTAACTTTTAGCGAAGCCTTCGGCTTTCTCTGACGCGCCAGAGAAAAGTCACCAAAAGAGGAGCGCTCAATGCAATCCGCACTCGAGCGGGATGAGGCGCTCGCGCTGCTTGAAGCGAGCCGCACCCCGATGCGAGCCGCTGCGCTCTCGCCCACCACTTGCGCAGAGAGCCAGCGCTCGGACCTTCACGCCACTTAACGCCGGCTGCACGCCGGGCTCATCAGGAAATACCGAACAGCCGCGTCGCCCGAGCGACGCTGCATTGGGCTGTTTTGATGAGCCCGGCGTGCAGCCGCGCGTCGAACGGGGCGCTGGTGCGATGAATCCGGCTCGTGACAAGTCGTGTGCGAGAGCGCAGCGGTTCGCTTCTTCCCGCATTGCCGCTGGCTGTTTTCGCGCGCCGCTGATGGCGGCGTCGCGATGGTGTGCGGTTCAGCGCCTCTTCTTTGGTGACTTTCTTCTGGCGCCGCAGAAGAAAGTTACCCGGCCGCCGGGACGGACTCCCGGCAATGCATCGAGCAGACAAACGCTACGCAAAAGCATCCTTAGTTAAAAAGGCTGATCTCCCTGAACCGTCGTGCGGTGCAGGCGCCGCCTCAGATGGTCAGGGCAACCGGCAGCGAGGTGCATCACCGAGCGGTTGTCCCAGAACACCATGTCGTGGGGCCGCCAGCGGTGGCGGTACTGCAGCTGAGGCAGGGTCGCGTAGCGGTACAGCTCTTCGAGCAGCGCCCGGCTCTCGGCCTCGGGCAGGCCGACGATGCGGGTCGTGAAGTGCTCGCTGACGAAGAGGCCCAGTCGCCCCGTCTCCGGATGGGTGCGCACCACCGGCTGCACGGCCGGCCTGACCTGGGCGATCTGCTCGTCGCTGAGCTTGGGCCGCCAGGGGCTGCGCTCGCGCAGTTCCTCGTATTTGGCGAGGTAGGAATGCTCGGCCTGCAGGTCGCGCACGCGCGATTGCAGCGCGGGCGGCAGCGCGTTCCAGGCCGCGTGCTGATCGGCGAACAGCGTGTCGCCGCCTTCGCTCGGCAGCTCCTGCGCCAGCAGCAGGGATCCCAGGCTGGGCTTTTCCTTGTACGACAGGTCCGAATGCCAGAAGTAGCCGGCGTCGCCCAGGCCGACCGGCTGGCCGTTCTCGACGATGTTGGAGACGATGAGGATCTCCGGGTGGTCCTGCAAGTGAAACTGGTGCAGCACATGGATCTCCAGCGCGCCGAAGCGGCGGCTGAATTCGATCTGCTGCTCGGGCGTGATGCGCTGGTCGCGGAAGACCAGCACATGGTGGTCCAGGTGCGCGCGGTGGATGCGGCGGAAGTCTTCGTCCGCCAGCGGCCGGCTCAGGTCCAACCCCAGCACCTCGGCGGCAAAGCTGCCGGGCAGCGGGCGGATCTCGATAGGCGTCAAGGTCTCGATGCTCATGCTCGGGCCAGACGGCGCACGACCGCCACGAAATGGTCGATCTCGTCGCAGGTGTTGTAGAACGCGAATGATGGCCGAACGGTCGCCTCCACGCCAAACCGGCGCAGGATGGGCTGGGCGCAATGGTGGCCGGAGCGCACCGCGATGCCCTCCTCCGCCAGCGCCTTGCCCACGGCCGCGGTCTCGTGGCCGGCCAGCACGAAGCTCAACACGCTGGCCTTGTCCGCCGCCGTGCCGATGAGGCGCACGCCCGGGATGGGGCGGATGGCTTCGGTGGCGTAGGCCAGCAGGTCGTGCTCGTAGCGTGCGATGGGGCCCAAGCCGATGCGTGAGACATAGTCCAGCGCCGCGCCCAAGCCAGCCGCATCCGCGATGTTGCCGGTGCCGGCCTCGAACTTCGCCGGTGCCGGCTGGAACACCGTGCGCTCGAAGCTCACGTCGGCAATCATGTTGCCGCCACCCTGCCAGGGCGGGATGGCATCCAGCACCTCCTTGCGGCCGACGACGGCGCCGATGCCGGTGGGACCGAAGATCTTGTGACCGCTGAAGATGAAGAAGTCGCAGCCCAGGGCCTGCACGTCCACGGCGAGGTGGGAGACCGACTGCGCGCCGTCCACCAGCGTCGTCACGCCCTGGCGCTGCGCGATGCCGACCAGCTCCTGCACCGGCACGACCGTGCCCAGGGCATTGCTGACCTGGGTCACGGCGAGCAGCCGGGTGCGCGGGTTGAACAGCTTCTGCGCCTCGGCCAGGATGACCTGGCCGGTGTCGTCCACCGGGATCACGCGCAGATGCGCGCCCTTGCGGGCCGCCAACTGCTGCCAGGGCACGATGTTGGCGTGGTGCTCCAGGTGAGAGACGACGATCTCGTCGCCTTCGCCCACATGCTGCTCGCCCCAGGTGTTGGCAACGAGGTTGATGGCCTCGGTGGCGCCGCGCACGAAGATGACTTCATCCGCCGAGCGCGCATTGACGAACTTCGCCACCGTCTTGCGGGCGTTCTCGTAGGCATCCGTCGCCCGCGCCGCCAGCGTATGGGCGGCGCGGTGGATGTTGCTGTTCTCGTGCGCGTAGAAATGGCTGAGCCGGTCGATGACGGCCTGGGGCTTCTGCGTCGTGGCGGCGTTGTCGAACCAGACCAGTTGCCTGCCGTTGACGCGCTCCTGCAGGATGGGGAAGTCGCGCCGGATGGCGTTGACGTCAAAGGGCGCACGCTGGCCTTGCAGCTGGTGCTTGTGGGGCAGCTCGCCGGCGTGATGGCCGTTGACACCGGGGTGGCGCTGCAGGTCCAGCACATAGAGCGACGACTGCGCCGTCGGCTCGACGAAGTAGTAGCCCGAAGGCACGGCTTCACGTTGCGGGGGCGCAATCTGCTGCGGCACGCCGAGCAACTGGCTGCCGGCGCGGCCATCAATGCCGGGTACGCTGGTCAGCAGCACATCGGGCACGCCATTGCCGGCCTGCGCATGCGGTGCGCGGGCCGGTGATGGCCGCAGCAGCGCGGCGGCCTGATCAGGGCCGGTGGGCGCCAGGTTCAGCCCAGGCGCTGCGGCGCCGAAGCCGCCGAACTGCGTCGTCGTGGACTGGGGCAGCGGACCGCTCGGCAGGCCCGGCGGCAGCGGATTGGCGGGCACGTTGAGGCCGCCGGCGGACTGCACCGGCTGCGCCGCAGGCAGTGACCCGCCATTCAAGCTGCCAAACAACTCGTTGGCCAGCCTGGCCAGCGACGCGACGTCGAAGGGGCTCTCGACCACGTCAGCGGTAGGTGTCAGGGTACTCATGGTATTTGCCCACTTCCACGTCTTCGAGCACGGCCAGCGCGTCGTCGCTGTGCACCGCGAGCGAGCAATACAGGCTGATCAGGTAGGAGGCAATCGCATTGCGGTTGATGCCCATGAAGCGCACCGACAGGCCCGGGCCCTGCTCGCCCGGCAGGCCCGGCTGGTAGAGGCCCACCACGCCCTGGCGCTTGTCGCCCACGCGCAGCAGGATGATGCTGGTCTTGCCGTCGTTGACCGGCACCTTGTCGCTGGGGATCAGCGGGATGCCGCGCCAGGTCAGGAATTGGCTGCCGAACAGGCTGATGGTGGGCGGCGGCACGCCGCGGCGCGTGCATTCGCGGCCGAAGGCGGCGATGCCCAGCGGGTGGGTCAGGAAGAAGGCCGGCTCCTTCCAGACCTTGCTGAGCAGGTCGTCCAGGTCATCGGGCGTGGGCGCACCGGTGAGGGTGGACAGGCGCTGCTCGTCCGCGACATTGGCCAGCAGGCCGTAGTCGGGGTTGTTGATCAGCTCCGACTCCTGGCGCTCCTTGATGGTCTCGATGACGATGCGCAGCTGCTCCTTGATCTGGTCGTGCGGGCTGCTGTAGAGGTCAGACACGCGGGTGTGCACGTCCAGCACCGTGGCCACCGCATTCAGGAAGTACTCGCGCGGCGCGGCGTCGTAGTCGGCGAAGGTGACGGGCAGTTCGGCCTCGTCGCGCTTGGCGCAGGCGACCTTGACGGCCTCGGGGTCGGCCACTTTGTTGAGGCGGTAGATACCGGCCTCAACCGGGATCCACTGCAGCAGATGCGTCAGCCAGCGCGGCGTGATGGTGGAGAGCTGCGGGACGGTTTTTGTCGCGTTGGCAAGCTGCCGCGCGGCGGTGTCGCTGAGCGCGAGTTGGGGAGATTCAGCCATGGGAAAGGAACTCCTGGGGGCGGTGGTTGGGTGGTGAGGGAATCAGGCCGTGAGGGCCTGGAAGGCTGAGTTCGGATCTGCCTGCGAGGCGGCCTGGGAAATGCGGCTTTCCGGCGGCAGGCTGCGCGTCAGCCAGACATTGCCGCCGATGACCGAGCCGCGACCGATGGTGATGCGGCCCAGCACGGTGGCGCCGGCGTAGATGACGACGTCGTCCTCGACGATGGGGTGGCGCGGCTGGCCCTTGTGGGCATGGCCGGCCGCGTCGGTGGGGATGCTCTTGGCGCCCAGCGTGACGTTTTGATAGATGCGCACCCGCTGGCCCAGCACGGCCGTCTCGCCGATGACGACGCCGGTGCCGTGGTCGATGAAACAGCCCGCGCCGATCTGCGCGCCGGGGTGGATGTCGATGCCCGTCTGGGCATGGGCCAGCTCCGAGATGACCCGCGCGATCAGCGGCAGGCCCAGGCCATAGAGTTCGTGCGCCAGGCGGTGGCTGATCAGCGCATGCAGGCCCGGGTAGCAGAGCAGCACCTCGTCGACGCTGCGGGCCGCGGGGTCGCCCTGGAATGCGGCGATGACGTCGCTGTCCAACAGCTCGCGCACGGCGGGCAGGCGGGCGGCAAAGCTCGCCACGAGCTCAGCCGCCTCATGGAAAGGCGGCGCCTCGACGCCGCGCAGCCGCGCGTCATGCCCCAGCTCCAGCGCCACTTGCTGGCGCAGCCTGGACAGGGCCGCGCCCAGCGTGTGGCCGACGTAATAGTCCTCACCCTCGGGTTGCAGGTCGGGCGGGCCCAGGCGCATCGGGAACAGCGCTCCTGCCAGCTGCTGCACGACCACGGCCAGCAGCTCGCGCGACGGCAGCTCGCGGCCGCCCGCGTCCCAGCGCCGATGCTCCTCGCGCCAGCGCCGGCGCGCGCTGCGCAGGGCCGAGACGATGCCCGACAGTTCATCGATCACGTCGGTCATGTCAATGGTCCTGGGCTTTGCGGGCCGAGTGCCGGGCCGCTCCCAAGCCGGCCCGCGTAGGGTGATGTGCTTGCCGGTCGATCCGGCAAGCATCGCCGTCCCCTCGGGGGACCGACCGGGCTTGCCCGCGTTCAGCGGGGCGAGATTGGGCGAGGGGCAGCATCATTTCAATCCTGCACCCAGGGCAAGCTGTGGAAGCGCCAGCCGTTGAAGTGGCCGCGCTGCTGATGCTCGTCGCTGTCGCCCTCAAAGCCTTCCTGCACATTGAAGACGTTGGCCAGGCCCGCCTTGGTGGCCGCTTCGGCCGCCAGCGCCGAGCGCTTGCCGCTGCGGCACAGCAGCAGCACCGGCAGCTCGTTGCCGGACTTGGTGCCCACCTTGGCATCCAGCTCCTTGGCGAAGCGCGGGTTGCGGTTCAGCGCGGTCCCGGTGGCCCAGGCCACATGCAGGCTGCCCGGCACATGGCCGACGAAATGGCGCTCCTCGGTGCTGCGCACATCGACAAGAACGGCACGGCCGGCCTGGACCAGGGCCCAGGCATCGCGCGGGGGAACGCTGCCTGCGAAGGGCAGGCCTGCGGCCTGGGCGGCCTCGCGGGCGCGGGCCAGGACTTCGGGTTCTTCAACAGCAACGGTGCTCATGTCGGCTCTCATGCGAAAACCGAGCAAGGCTAGGGTTCAGGGCTTCATCGGCAAACGAAGCAAAACGTGGACGGTTATGCGGTTTGCAAGCAAAGCCTCCAGGCAAAGAAAAAGCCCTTCAGCCGGCTTACCGGTCCGAAGGGCTGAAATCCACCCTTGCGGGAGGAGGAGACAAACAAAGAGGCCTCCACCTTAACGCTGCAGCGGCAACGGCAACAGTCAACTTGGCGACTGAATGGATAACGAAACCTCATGAGGCATAAGCCGCGCCCCAAGCTCAAGCGCCAGAAAAATCACGACAAGCCTGGCCTGCATGACGTATGATGAACGTCATGCGAAATACAGCAAACAACGCCAGAGCCGCGGCCAAGGAGGCCTCGCACGAGCGCATCGTGTCGACCGCGGCGCGTGCCATCCGCCGCAGCGGCTATGACGGCACGGGCGTCGCCGACATCATGAAGGAGGCCGGCCTGACCCACGGCGCCTTCTACGCCCACTTCGCCTCCCGGGAGGCCATGCTGGCGGAAGCCGCCGGGCTGGCCTGCGCGCAGTCGGCCGCCGCCGCGGCCGACGTCGTCGCCCACACACCGCCCGACAAGGCCCTGGAGACCATGCTCCACGCCTACCTCTCCAAGGCCCACGCCGAGCAGGTGGAACTCGGCTGCCCCTTGGCCGCGCTGGGTTCGGAGACGTCGCGCCAGGCCCCCGAGGTGCGCCGGGTGACCACCCGCCACATCAAGGCGACAGTGGACCTGATCGCGCGCCAGTCGCCTGACTGGGGCCGGCCTGCGGCGCACGAACACGCCCTCGTGACCCTGTCCACCATGGTCGGCGCCCTGATGCTGGCGCGCGCCGTTGACGAGGCCGCGCTGTCGCAGAGCCTGCTCGATGCGGCGCTGAAGCACCTGCTGGCTTCCCATCCCTGAACCTCACCGATGGAAGTCGGCCTTTCGCTCGCCAACAAATATGACGCACATCATACGAATCAAGACTCAAGCCTCCTCGACTCGCCGCGCACCGCGTACGCCGGCAAGTTCATGACCCTCACACGCGGACGAAGGAAAACCATGAACATGAACACCAAGATCGCCCTCGTGACGGGCGCTTCCTCGGGCATAGGCCAGGCCACCGCCGAGCGGCTCGCGAAGGCGGGCTATACCGTGTACGGCACCAGCCGGCAGGGGCGGCAGGCCGGGCAGCGCGGCTTCGAGATGCTGGCCCTGGACGTGACGCTGGACGACTCGGTCCAGGCCGCCGTGGCGAAGGTGGTGGCCCTGCACGGCCGCATCGACCTGCTCGTCAACAACGCCGGCTTTGGCGTGGCACCGGCCGGCGCGGAAGAAAGCTCCATCGAGCAGGCACAGGCCATCTTTGACACCAACTTCTTCGGCATGGTCCGCATGACGCGGGCCGTGCTGCCGCATATGCGCCGGCAGGGCAGCGGCCGCATCATCAACATCGGCTCCGTGCTGGGCTTCCTGCCCATGCCCTACGGCGCCCTCTACGCCGCGACCAAGCACGCCGTCGAAGGCTATTCCGAGTCGCTCGACCATGAGCTGCGCACCCGGGGCATCCGGGTCTCGGTCGTCGAGCCCGCCTACACGAAGACGCCTTTCGACGCGAACTTCCTGGAACCCGACGCCAAGCTCGATGAGTATCGCCAAGCCCGTGCGGCCGTGGCCGAAAGGGTGAGGCAAGTGATGACGACCGCGGACCAGCCCGGCGTCGTCGCCGAAGTCGTGCTGAAGGCCGCCGGCGCAGCGCACCCCAAGCTCCGCTACACGGCCGGCGGGCTCGCCAACCGCCTGCGATTGCTGCGCAAGTTCGCACCCGCCAGCCTGGTGGACGCCGGCATTCGACGCGATCTTCGGCTCGACGCGGCGCCGATGGGGCAGGCAGCATGAAAGCCTTTGTCCTCGACCGCTACGGCAAGAACCGCGCGCTGCGGCAGGCAGAGCTGCCGACCCCGACCGTGCGCGATGACGAGGTGCTCGTCCAGGTCCATGCCGCCGGCGTGAACCTGCTGGACGCCAAGATCAGGAACGGCGAATTCAAGCTCATCCTGCCCTACCGCCTGCCGCTGGTGCTGGGCCATGACGTGGCCGGCGTCGTCACCCAGGTCGGTTCGCGCGTGCAAGGCTTCAAGGTGGGCGACGAGGTCTATGCCCGGCCCGATGACCTGCGCATCGGCAGCTTCGCCGAAGCCGTGGCCGTCAAGGCCGCATCACTGGCGCTCAAGCCCAAGGCGCTCAGCATGGAAGAGGCCGCGTCGCTGCCGCTGGTGGGCCTGACCGCCTGGCAGGCCCTCATCGAGAAGGCCAGGCTGAAGAAGGGGCAGAAGGTCTTCATCCAGGCCGGCTCCGGCGGCGTCGGCAGCTTCGCCATCCAGCTGGCCAAGCATGTGGGGGCCACCGTCGCCACCACGACCAGCGGCGCCAACATCGAACTGGTGAAGCGCCTGGGCGCTGACGTCGTCATCGACTACCGCAAGGACGACTTCGAGCGGGTGCTGCAGGACTACGACGTCGTGCTGCACAGCCAGGACACGGCGGCGCTGCACAAGTCCCTGCGCGTGCTCAAGCCCGGCGGCAGCCTCATCTCGATCTCCGGCCCGCCCGATCCGGCCTTCGCCAAGGGCCTGGGCGCGCCCTGGTTCGTGCGCCTGGTCGTGCGCCTCCTGAGCGCCGGTGTCAGAAGGACGGCCGCGCGCCTTGGCCTGAACTACTCATTCCTGTTCATGCGGGCCAGTGGCCAGCAGTTGGGCGAGATCACCCGGCTGGTCGACGCCGGCGCGATTCGCCCGGTCGTGGATCGCGTCTTTGCGTTCGAAGCGACGAATGAAGCGCTGGCCTATGTCGAGACGGGTCGGGCCAAGGGCAAGGTGGTGATCAAGGTGAAGTAGGCGGCCGGTGGCGATGTTTGCTGCCCTCGGCACTGCGGTAATGCTCGCCCAGCACATCGCGGCCGAAATCGCCGTCGAAGTCGCGCCACACCGAATGGATGTGGTTGCCACCCGAGTTGTCGAACTCGATGAGGAAGCCCGCCCCCTGGATGCGGAAGTAGAAGGGTTGGCCGGCCTGCGTCGAGCCGGCCCAGCCCATGCGGATGCCGTCCAGTGGCGCGGCCCGCACCCGCGCCAGCCGCGCCTGGGCCAGATCGGGCTGCAGGTGGTCGGCAAAGGCGGCCACCAGCTTCAGCAGCCGGGCCTGCTGGCCGGCATCCATGTCAGCAAACGGCAGGCCCACGGCGTCCAGTGGCCTGGCGTGCGGGGCATTGCGGCTGACGATGTCGCCGAAAGGGCGGCTGCTGAAGACGGCATGCCCGCGCTGGGCCGGCGTCAGGCTGGCCAGCCATTGGCGGGCCAGGTCCTCTTCGGTGCCAAGCAGTCGAAAGCCCTGCCTGGGATCGGTGGCCGGATTGGCGCCGAAGAACTGCGGCAGCGTCGCCACATAGCGGTCGCCGGCCAGGCTGAAATGCAGGGACAGATGATGGCCTTCGATGCGCCAGCCCCAGCCACCCGCTCCGGGTTGGCCGTAGATGGCCACCGCGTAGTTCTCGGGGTCGCGCCAGCTGCCCGAACCCTCCAGCTGGCGCAGCGCAATCTCCAGCGCCATCAGCGCCCTCACCTTGTCCAGGCCCGACTCGTTCAGCGCCGTGCGCAGCAGGGCGGTCGTGGCGTCGCGCTGGGCTGGCGACATGGCCTTCCAGGCGACGCCGTCGCGGCGCCGCGGCGTGTAGTGCCAGTCGCTGCGGGCGGCGTCGGTGAAGGGCAGCAGCAGCGCGCCGCGCTGCGCGGCCGGCGTGGCCTGCAGCAGCTGCCCGGCGGCCTGCGGGGCCGAGAGCGGCTGGGCCTGCAGCGGCGGCATGAGACCCAGCCAGGCGACGAGGAGTGAGCTGACCAGCAGAAAACGGCGGCGCTTCATGGCGTCAACATAACGTAACCACCCCGTCCCCCGCCAGGGGTCAAGATGTGACCACGCTTCAGGAGCCCTCATGACCACCAAGAACACCATCTGCCTGTGGTTTGACAAGGACGCCGTCGACGCCGCGCGCTTCTATGCCGAGACCTTCCCCGACAGCAGCATCGGCGCCATCCATCACGCCCCCGGCGACTATCCCGACGGCAAGCAGGGTGATGTGCTGACCGTCGAGTTCACCGTCTTCGGCATTCCCTGCATCGGCCTGAATGGCGGCCCCCTCTTCAAGCACAGCGAGGCCTTCTCCTTCCAGATCGCCACCGACACGCAGGAGGAGACCGACCGGCTGTGGAATGCCATCGTCGGCAACGGCGGCCAGGAGAGCGAATGCGGCTGGTGCAAGGACCGCTGGGGCCTGTCCTGGCAGATCACGCCGCGCGCCCTCATCGACGCCTTCACCGACCCCGACCCGGCCGCCGCCAAGCGGGCCTTCCAGGCCATGATGACGATGAAGAAGATCGACATCGCCAAGATCGAGGCGGCGCGGCGCGGTTGAGCCGCGCCGGCAGGCCCCGAGAATGCGGGGCATGAGATTCGCCCTCACCGCCGCGGGGCTGCTGGCCGCGGCCTTGCTCGCCAGCTGTGCCCACCACACCGCCCTGGCCCCGGCCCCCCTCGCCGACGCCGACGCCGCCGTTGAACGCTTCATCGCCCAGGGCCAGCTGCCCGGCGCTGCCCTGTGGATAGAGCGCGTCGGCCATGGCAGCCACCACCGCGCCTATGGCCGGCGCGCCGTCGACCCCGCGCCCGAGGTGCTTGACGAGACCACCGTCTTCGACGCCGCCTCCCTGACCAAGCCCGTCGTCACCGCCACGCTGGTGCAGCTGCTGCGCGAACGCGGCCAGCTCGACGTCGAGGCGCCGCTGCAGCGCTATCTGCCCGGCTGCGGCGGCGCCGACAAGGCCGGCATCACGCTGCGCCAGCTGCTGACGCACAGCTCGGGCCTGCCCTCGGGCCTGCCGCGCAACGGTGCCGGCAGCTGGGCCGGCAAGGACGAGGCCCTGCGCATCGCCTGCGAGCTGCCGCTGGCCGCACCGCCGGGCACGCAGTTCCGCTACTCGGACGTCAACTACATCCTGCTCGGCCTCATCGTCGAACGCGCCGCCGGCATGCCGCTGGAGCGCCTGGCCGAACAGTGGCTGTTCCAGCCCCTGGGCATGAAGGACAGCGGCTATCTGCCGCTGCGCCGCATGGACGCCTCACGCATCGCGCCGACAGAAAAGCTGGCCGACGGCCAGGTGCTGCGCGGCGAGGTGCACGACCCGACGGCGCGCAAGATGGGCGGCGTGGCCGGCCACGCCGGCCTGTTCACGACGACGGCCGACCTGGCCCGCTTCGCCCGCATGCTGCTGGGCGGCGGCGTGGCCGAGGACGGTCGGCGGCTGCTGTCGGCCGACAGCGTGGTCCTGCTGACCATGCCGCAATCCCCGCCGGAGCTTGCCGAGCAGCGCGGCATGGGCTGGGACATCGCCTCGCCCTACGCCCGCCCACGCGGCAGCCTCTATCCGCCCACCAGCTTCGGCCACACCGGTTTCACCGGCTGCGCCTTCTGGCTGGATCCGGCAAGCCAGAGCTTCTTCGTGCTGCTGTCCAACCGCGTCCATCCCGTGGCCGGCACCAACGTGCTGCCGCTGTATGGCGAACTGGGCACGCTGGCGGCACGGGCTGCGGGCCTGTAGGCGCAGGCCAGGTCGCCCCTAGACTGCCTGCCAAGCGCACAGCTGAACAAGGAGAAGGCATGTTCAATCACATCATGGTCGGCAGCAACGACATCGAGCGCTCCAAGCAGTTCTACGACGCCGTGCTCGGCGTCCTCGGCGCGGGCCAGCCCTTGCGCAACGTCGCGGCCAGCGGCCACGTGAGGCTGTTCTATCGCCACAACGGCAGCACCCTGGCCATCAGCCAGCCCATCAACGACGAGCCGGCCAGCTTTGCCAACGGCGGCACCATCGCCTTCAAATGCGATTCGCCCGAGCGCGTGCAGCAGTTCCACGACGTGGCCGTGGCCCATGGCGGCACCTCTATCGAAGAGCCGCCGGGCCTGCGCGAGCATGGCCTGGGCAACTTCCACCTGGCCTATGTGCGCGACCCCGACGGCAACAAGCTCTGCGCCATCTACCGAGTGCCGGCATGAGCCTGAACCGGCGCCTCGTCCTGAAAGGCCTGCTGGCGGCTGCAGCCGCGCCCGCCTGGGCCGCGGACCGCCCACGCATCGCCCACCCGGGCGTGCAGCTCTACACCGTGCGCGACGAGCTGCAGCGCGACTTTCGCGGCACGCTGAGGCGCATCGCGGCCCTGGGCTACCGCGAGGTGGAGTTCGCCGGCTACTTCGACCAATCCCCGCAAGCCATCCGCGCCCTGCTCGACAGCGTGAGGCTGACGGCGCCTTCGGCCCATGCGGACGACCGCCTGCTGGGGCCGGAAGGCGAACGCATCATCGACGCGGCCCTCACCCTCGGGCATCGCTACCTGGTCATTCCCTGGGTCGACCAGGCACAGTGGCGCGACCTCGACGGCTGGAAGCGCCGCGCCGACAGCTTCAACCGCGCCGGCGAGCTGTGCCGCCGCGCCGGCCTGCAGTTCTGCTATCACAACCACCATTTCGAGTTCGCCACGCTGCAGGGCCAGCGGCCCTATGACCTGCTGCTGGCCCGCTGCGATGCCCGGCTGGTGCAGATGGAGCTGGACCTGTGCTGGGCCGTGGCCGCGCGCCAGGACCCGCTGCAGCTGCTGAAGGCCCACCCGGGCCGCTTCCCCCTGGTCCATCTCAAGCAGCTCAAGGCCCTGCCGCCGCTGCAGGGCGGCGACGTGCTCAGCCTCAGGATGGAAGACGCCGCTGCCCAGATGACCGAGGTCGGCCCCGGCGCGGTCGACTTTGCCGGCCTGCTGGCCGACCCGGCCAGCCGCGGCATCCGGCATTTCTTCGTCGAGCACGACCAGCCGGCTGAAGCGCTGGCCAGCATCGCGACCAGCCTGCGCTGGCTGCGCACGCTGCAAGGCTGAAGAGCCAACGCCAACTGCACTAGCTCAGTCGTTTTGCTTCGTTGGCGCGGCACGGCCCGCTGCCTAGAGTGGCGGGCATGTCCCTCGTCCCCGCCTCCCTCGCCGCGCCGCCCGTGCTCATCCTGCAGCGCGTTGGCCAGTCGCGTGGCGCGCGGCCGCTGTTCGAGGGGCTGGACCTGGCCCTGCATCCGGGCCAGCTGCTGTGGGTCCAGGGCGCCAATGGCAGCGGCAAGACCAGCCTGCTGCGCCTGATCTGCGGCTTGAGCACCCCGCGCGCCGGGCGGCTGCATGTGGAGCGCGAGCTGCTCTACATCGGCCACCGGCCCGGGCTCAAGGACGTGCTGTCCGTCATCGAGCAATTGCGCAGCAGCGCCGCACTCGCCGGGCACCCTTGCACGCAAGGCGAGGCCCTGGCGGCGCTGGCGCCCGTCGGCCTGGACGACGCCGCCGGCCTGCGCCTGGCCCAGCTGTCCGAGGGCCAGCGCCGCCGCGCCGCCCTGGCCCAGCTGTGGCTGCCCCGGGTGGCGCCGCTGTGGGTGCTGGACGAACCACTGGCGGCCCTGGATACGGCCATGGCCGACCGCCTGGCCCAGCGCCTGGACCGGCATGCCGACGAAGGTGGCAGCGTCGTCTTCACCAGCCACCAGGCCCTGCCGCTCAAGCGCAGCGTTCGCAGCCTGCAGCTCGGGAGGCCTTGATGGGCGCCGCCCTCCAAGCCGCCGCGGCCCTGGCCCGGCGGGAGTGGTCCAGCACCTGGCGCCAGCCCGCCGAATGGCTGACGCCGCTGGGCTTTGTCGTCGGCGTGGCGGCCATGTTCCCCCTCGGCCTCGGGCCCGAACCGGCGCGGCTGCGCGAATTGGCACCGGGCCTGCTGTGGATCGCCGCCCTGCTGGCCAGCCTGCTGGCCCTGCCGCGGCTGTTCGCGCCCGACCTCGCCGACGGCAGCCTGGAGCAATGGTGGCTGGCGCCGCTGCCGCGCCCGTTGGCCGTGGCGCTGAAGCTGGCCGTGCACTGGGCCTTAAGCAGCCTGCCCCTGGTGCTGGTCACCCCGCTGCTGGCCCTGGCCTTCGGCATCGAAGACCCCGCCCCGCTGGCCCAGAGCCTGCTGCTGGGCACACCGGCCCTGGCCCTGCTCGGCGGCCTGGGCGCGGCCCTGGTGCTGCACGCGCGTGCCGGTGCCGGCCTGCTGGCCTTGCTGCTGCTGCCGCTGGAGGTGCCGGTGCTGGTCTTCGGCACGGCGGCGGCGCAAGGCGGCGCCAACGCCGACACGGCCCTGCTGCTGCTCGGCGCCTGGCTGGCCGTGCTGCTGGCCCTCGCTCCCTGGGCCACCTCGGCCGCCCTGTCCTTGATGCTGGATTGACATGAGCCCACCCCATCCGCTCTGGCGCTACGCCAGCCCTGCCCACTTCCTGACGCTGACCGGTCGGCTGCTGCCCCTGCTGTGGGTCGCCGCCGCCCTCGGCATCGGTCTGGGCCTCACGCTCGGCCTCTTCATCGCGCCCACCGATGCCCAGCAGGGCGAGGCCTACCGCATCCTCTATCTGCATGTGCCTGCGGCCTGGATCGCGATGGTCTGCTATGCCGCCATGGCTTTCTGGGCCCTCTGGGGCCTGGCCTGGAAGACGCGGCTGGCCTTTGTGCTGATGCGCTCACTCGCCCCCACCGGCGCCCTGTTCGCCGTGCTGACGCTGCTGACCGGTTCGCTCTGGGGCCGGCCCACCTGGGGCGCCTGGTGGGTCTGGGATGCGCGCCTGACCTCGGCCCTGCTGCTGGCCCTGCTCTACATCGGCTTCATCGCCCTGACCTCGGCCGTCGACACGCCCGACGACCCCAAGCGCGGCGACCAGGCCGGTGCGCTGCTGGCCCTGGTGGGGGCGCTGAACCTGCCGGTGCTGTATTTCTCCGTCAGCTGGTGGAACACCCTGCACCAGGGCGCCTCCATCAGCACGCGCGGCAGCGCGATTGCGCCCGAGATGCTGGCCGGCCTGCTGCTGTCAACGCTGGGCTTCTGGTCCTACGCCGGCGCAGCGGTGCTGAGGCGCGCCAGGCGGCAACTGCAGGCGCGTGTCGAGTCGGAAGCCCATTGGCCGCGCGCCCTCGGGAGCCTGGCATGACGGAACTCTTCGGCACCCACGCGCCCTATGTCTGGGCCTCGCTCGCGGCCGTGGCCGTCGGCATCGCCATCGAACTCTGGTCTCTGCACCGATGAAACCTCGCCACTTTCGCCTCTTCGGCCTGCTCGCCATGCTGGCCCTGTTCGCCCTGGCCGGCGGCCTGGTGCTGAAGGCCTTCCGCCAGAACCTGGTCTTCTTCGTCACGCCCAGCGAGATCGCCCGCGGCGAGGCACCGGCCGGCGCGCGCTTTCGCCTCGGCGGGCTCGTGCAGGCGGGCTCCGTGCAACGCGACGGCAGCAACCTGAGCTTCACCATCACCGACGGCGCTCAAGCCGTCAAGGTGAGCTACCGCGGTCCGCTGCCCGACCTCTT
The DNA here is from genome assembly GCF_031458095.1 of Roseateles saccharophilus. Classification (GTDB taxonomy): domain Bacteria; phylum Pseudomonadota; class Gammaproteobacteria; order Burkholderiales; family Burkholderiaceae_C; genus Pelomonas; species Pelomonas saccharophila_A. The sequence continues at coordinate 224,974 of NZ_JAVDXU010000005.1, read as the reverse complement.
CCGCGAGGGCAAGGGTGTCGTCGCCCAGGGCAGGCTGGCCGGCCTGGGCTTCGTCGCCGACGAGGTGCTGGCCAAGCATGACGAGAACTACATGCCGCCCGAGGCCACCGCGGCCATGAAGCAGGCGAGCGCGCGATGACACCCGAGCTGGGTCAGTTCGCTTTGCTGCTGGCGCTCGCCGTCACGCTCGCACAGGCCGTGCTGTCGCTGTGGGGCGCGCAGGCCGGACATGCGCGCTGGATGGCGCTGGCGCGGCCGTTGGCCAGCGTGGGCTTCGGCTTGGTCAGCTTCGCTTTCGCCACGCTGGTGGCCAGCTTCGTCCAGGTCGACACCTCGGTCGCCTATGTCGCCGCCAACGCGAGCCGCGAATTGCCGCTGGGCTATCGCATCACGGCGACCTGGGGCGGGCATGAGGGCTCGCTGCTGCTGTGGGTGTGGATGCTGTCGGCCTGGGGTGCCCTCGTCGCTGCGCGCAGCCGTGCGCTGCCGACTGCCTTCGCCGCGCGGGTGCAGGGCGTGCTCGGCGCCGTGGCGGCCGGCTTTCTCGCCTTCATCGCCTTCACGTCCAACCCCTTTGCCCGCCTGCTGCCGGCACCGCTGGAGGGTCGCGACCTGAACCCGCTGCTGCAGGACCCCGGCATGGCGGCCCACCCGCCGCTGCTCTATCTGGGCTATGTCGGCTTCGCGGTGGGCTTTGCCTTCGCGGTCGCGGCCCTGCTGGACGACGCACCCGATGCCCGCTGGACGCGCTGGGCCCGGCCCTGGGTGCTGGCCGCCTGGTCGGCGCTGACAGGCGGCATCCTGCTCGGCAGCTTCTGGGCCTATTACGAACTGGGCTGGGGCGGCTTCTGGTTCTGGGACGCGGTCGAGAACGCGGCCTTCATGCCCTGGCTGCTGGGCACGGCCCTCATCCATTCGCTGGCCGTCGCCGACAAGCGGCCGGGCTTTCTGCGCTGGAGCCTGCTGCTGGCCCTGCTGGCCTTTGCGCTGTCGCTGCTGGGTACCTTCCTCGTGCGCTCGGGCGTGGTCAGCTCGGTTCATGCGTTCGCGAGCGACCCTTCCCGCGGCCTCTTCATCCTCGGCTTGCTGGCTTCAGCCGTCGGCGGGTCGCTGACGCTGTATGCGCTGCGCGTGGGGCGCTTGCCGGCCACCGAAGGCTATGCGCTGGGCTCACGCGAATCCCTGCTGCTGCTGAACAACCTGCTGCTGGCCACGGCCACCGGCACCGTGCTGCTCGGCACCCTCTACCCGCTGGCGGCGGAGGTCATCAGCGGCACCAGGCTGTCGGTCGGTGCGCCCTATTTCGACACCGTCTTCCCGCCCCTCATGCTGCCTCTGGTCGCCTTGCTCGTCGTCGGGCCGCTGGCGCGCTGGCGGGCCGCGGCTCTCGGCGCCGTGAAGCCCTTGCTGCCGCTGGCCTTGGCCGCGCTGGCCAGCGCCGCGGTGCTGGCGCTGGCGCTGCAGGGCTCGTTGTGGCTGGCGGCCGGCATCGCCACCGGCCTGTGGGCCCTGGGCGGCACGCTGGCCCTGGCCTGGCGGCAGCGCGCCGCCTGGCGCCAGGGCCTGCCGCTGTGGCTGGCCCATGCCGGCGTGGCCGTCTTCGTGCTGGGGGTGACGCTGGTACGCAGCCTGGAGCAGGCGCATGACGTCCAGCTCGCGCCCGGCGAGCAGTTGCGCGTGGCCGGCCATCTGCTGGACTTTCAGAAGCTGGAGGCGGCGAGCGGCGCCAACTACCGCGCCGCCCGCGCCACGCTGAGCTGGCACCGCGGCGGCGAACCCCTGCTGCTGACGCCCGAGAAGCGGGTCTACACGCGTCGCCAGGCCGCGATGACCGAAGCGGCCATCTCGCGCAGCCTGTGGCGCGATGTCTACGTGAGCCTCGGCGACGCCGATGCCGACGGCCGCTGGGCGGTGCGCCTGCAGGTCAAGCCCTTCATGGGCTGGGTCTGGACGGGCGCCTTGCTGATGGCCGCCGGCGGCCTGTGGGGCGCCCTCGCGCACCGCCGTGGGCGGCGCGCGGCGTCCGGCATCGAGCTGCAGCCTCATTTCGTCCCCACGCTGTCGACGCCATGAAACTCAAGCTCGCCGCCCTGATTCCGCTGCTGGCCAGTGCCGCCCTGGTCGCCCTGCTCGCGCGCGGCCTGAACCGCGACGCGCGGGCCGAAACCACTTCACCGCTGATCGGCAAGCCGGCGCCCGCACTGGACCTCGAGCGCCTGGACGGCGAGGCCCAAGCCTTGCAGGGCCAGGTCTGGGTGCTCAACGTCTTCGCCTCCTGGTGCGGGCCCTGCCGCACTGAACTGCCGGTGCTGGGCCAGCTGGCGCAGCAAGGCGGCGTGCGCATTGTCGGCCTGGACTACCGCGACACGCCCGAACTGGGCCTGGCCTTCCTGAAGCGCCACGGCAACCCCTACGCGCTGACCTGGCTGGACCCGCTGGGCCAGGGCAGCCTGGCCTGGGGCATCACCGGCGTGCCTGAGACTTTTGTCATCGACAGGCGCGGCATCGTGAGGCTGCGGCACACCGGACCGGTGACGGCGCAAGACTTGAACCAGCGCCTGCTGCCCCTGATCGAAAGGCTCAAGCGTGCGTAGCCTGGTGCTGATCTCCCTCTTGCTGGCGACGGCCGCGCGTGCCGACGGCCTCGATGCCCGCGTCGAGCGCCTGGCCCAGGAGCTGCGCTGCGTCGTCTGCCAGGCCCAGAGCGTGGCCGAGTCCAATGCGCCGCTGGCCGTCGACATGAAGCGCCGGCTGCGCGAGGGCCTGGCCGCCGGCCGCAGCGAGCAGGCGCTGAAGGACGAACTGGTGCAGCGCTATGGCGAGCAGGTGCTCTACCGCCCCGCCCTGCATGGCGGCACCGTGCCGCTGTGGTTCGGCCCGCTGGCCCTGCTGGGCGTGGGCGGCCTCGTCTACTGGCGCAACGCCAAGCGATGACTGCCGGCTTCGTCCTCGCCGCCGCCACCGTGGCCCTGCTCGCGCTGCTGCCGCTGGCGCCGGCCTTGCTCGGCGGCCCCGGTCCGCGTGCCTGGCGCAGCGCCGCGGCCCTGGGCCTGGCCCTGCCGCTGGCGGCCGGCGTTCTCTATGCGCGGCTTGGCCAGCCTGAAGCCATCAACCCGCCGCCCGCCAACCCGGTGCAGCAGATGGTGCAACGCCTCGCCGACCGACTGCAGCTCACCCCCGACGATGCCGAAGGCTGGGCCCTGCTGGCCCGCGCCTACGAACAGCTCGGCCGCCCCCACGATGCCCTGCCCGCCTATGAGCAGCTGGAGCGCCTGCGCCCCGCCGACCCTCAACCCCTGAGCCAGCACGCCGTCACCCTGGCCCTGGTGCAGGGCAAGGGCTTGGACGGCGAACCCGAGACCCTGCTGCAGCGCGCGCTGAAGCTCGACCCCAAGCACGTACCGACGCTGGCCCTGCTCGGCAGCGCCGCCCATGAACGCGGCGACACCGCGGCGGCGGTGGCCTACTGGCGCCGCGTGCTGGCCGAGGTGCCGGCCGACAGCGACATCGCCGCCTCGCTGCGCGACAGCATCGCGAAGGTCCAGGGACGATGAGCAGGGCCTACATTGCGGCTGGTCTCGCATCAGGAGCTCCAGCCATCAACGCGCCGCCGCAATCCATCGCCTTCTGGGAAGCCTTGCGCTTCTGGCTCAAGCTCGGCTTCATCAGCTTCGGCGGGCCTGCCGGGCAGATCGCCATCATGCACACCGAACTGGTCGAGCGGCGCCGCTGGATCAGCGAGAAGCGCTTTTTGCATGCGCTGAACTACTGCATGGTCCTGCCCGGCCCCGAGGCCCAGCAGCTGGCCACCTATATCGGCTGGCTGATGCATCGCAGCTGGGGCGGTATCGTCTCCGGCGCCCTGTTCGTGCTGCCGTCGCTGTTCATCCTCATCGCCCTGTCCTGGGTCTATCTGGCCTGGGGCCAGCTGCCCGTCGTGGCCGGCCTGTTCTATGGGCTGAAACCCGCCGTCACGGCCCTGGTCGTGCATGCCGCCCACCGCATCGGCACGCGGGCGCTGAAGAACGCCTGGCTGTGGGGCATTGCCGCGGCGGCCTTCGTCGCCATCTTTGCGCTGGACGCGCCCTTCCCCCTCATCGTGCTCGCGGCCGGCCTCATCGGTCACATCGGCGGGCGGCGCGCGCCGCACATCTTCGCCCTCGGCGGCGGCCATGGCGCGGCCAAGCAGAGTTACGGCCCGGCCCTGATCGCCGACGACACGCCGACGCCGCCACATGCCGTCTTCACGCGCGCACGCCTGGCGCGCGTGCTGGCCATCGGCCTCGGCCTGTGGGGGGCTGCCATGGCCGGCCTGGTCGCCGCCTACGGTCTGCAGGGCGCGCTGACGCAGATGGGCTGGTTCTTCACCAAGGCCGCGCTGCTGACCTTTGGTGGCGCCTATGCCGTGCTGCCTTACGTCTACCAAGGCGCCGTCGAACACCACCAGTGGCTGAGCGGCACTCAGATGATCGACGGCCTGGCTCTGGGCGAGACGACGCCGGGGCCGCTGATCATGGTGGTGGCCTTCGTCGGCTTTGTCGGCGGCTGGACCCAAGCCCTCTTCGGGCCTGACGCCCTCTTCCTCGCCGGTGCAGCGGCCGCCAGTGTCGTCACCTTCTTCACCTTCCTGCCGTCCTTCGTCTTCATCCTGGCCGGCGGGCCGGTCATCGAGTCCACCCATGGCAAGCTGAAGTTCACCGCGCCGCTGACGGCCATCACGGCCGCCGTCGTCGGCGTCATCCTCAACCTCGCGATGTTCTTCGCCTGGCATGTGCTGTGGCCGCAGGGCTGGAGCGGCCGCTTCGACTGGATTTCGGCCTTGATCGCCGTGGCCGCGGGCGTGGCGCTGTTCCGCTTCAAGCTCGGCGTCATGCCCCTGCTGGGCTTGTGCGCCGGCCTGGGTTTTGCGCTGAGCCTGGCAGGCGTGGCGGCGTGATTCGCCGCGAGCTGCTGCTGGCCGCTCTCGCCCTGCCGATGCCGGGCCACGCCGCTTCGCCAGGGAACATCGCTCGACAGCTGGCCGAGAGCTACCCGGCCACTGCGTCGCCCGGCTACGTCGGCGCGCTGATCGGCGCGGCCCAGCGCCGCCTGGGACTCAAACCCAATCGGCCCGCCCCGCCTGCCACGCTGCCTGACGAATGGCCGCAGCGCGCCGGCTATGCGGCCTTTGCAGAGGCCGCTCGCGACGACGGCGACGAGGCGGCTCGCCTGCTGGCGCTGCAGGCGCTGCGCGCTTCCATCGTCGACACGCCCCAGGGCCCGCGCGTCGCCGGCCTGCGCGCCTGGACCGACGATCTCTTCATGCCGACGCTGCTGTTCGACCGCGCTCTGCCGCTGCTGCCCGCGGCCGAGCGGCTCCGCGCGGCCGAGGCGCTGAACGCCTCGCTGCTGGCCCTGGCCGAGCGCCTGCAGCGTGCCGACGGCCTGTTCAATCACGCCGTCGGGTCGCCGGTGGCCTGGGGCCGCGGCAATGGCTTCGCGGCCCTGGCGTTGACCCAGGCGCTGACCGGGCCTCTGCCCGATTCACCCGCGCTGCTCGCCCGTTTGCAGGTCCATCTGCAAGCCGTCCTGCCGCTGCAGCGCGATGACGGCCTGTGGCGCCAGGTGCTGGACCATGCCGGTGCCGCGCCCGAGCTGACCGTCACGGCCATGAACCTGGCCGCCCTCGTGACGGCACGCCGCCAGGGCTGGCTGCCCGCCAGCTCGCTGGATGACGCCATCGGCCGCGCCTGGACGGGCGTGCAATCGCGCTTCGATGCCGACGGCGGCTTGCGCGATGTCTGCGCCGGCACGCCGGCCGGGCCGACGCTGGATTTCTATCTGCAGCGGCCGATGGTGAACGGCCGCGATGAGCGCGCCGCAGCGATGGTGCTGCTGGCGGCGCTCTCCGTGGCCTAGTTTTGCTGGCTCAACAGCGCCTTGGCCGCCTCGATGCGCAGGGCCAGCGTGACCGTCTCGTCGTTCAGCACCTGCTGCAGAAAGCGCCTCGGGTCCAGGTCTGCACCCGCCGCCTTCGCGAGGGGCACCGGAGATGCCACGGGCTGCAGGCCCTGCAGCAGCGCGTCGAAAGCCGCCGGCTTGATGCTCTCCAGCCGCGCGAGCAGATCGGCCTGCCCTTCGATGCCCGGTGGAATGTCCAGCCACGGCGTGTCGGCAAACACCGGCGCGAGGTCGGGCGCGACAAAGGCCGACCAGTTGCCCGTCGACGCCTGCTCCGCGGGCACGAGGGCGGTGCCGAAAGACTGCCCCGACGGACTCCAGCGCAGGCGCGAAGGCGGCGCGATGTCCGCCAGATAGCGCGACTGCAGATGCGCGAGAAACGCTGCCGCACGCGCTGCGCTCACCGGTTGCTGCAGCGAGAACCACAGCTGCAGCCCGTCGGTGCCCGATACGGCGATGGCGGGTGCCGGCCACTGCAGGTCCAGTTGCACGCCGCGCCAGACCCGGGACAGCGCCTCCCAGTCGGCCGGTCCGGTCAGCTCCATGACCATGGCCCGCATCTGGCCCGCCTCATCCATCAAGCGCCCGCCATCCTCGGGCGAGGGCAAGAGATACAGGCGGTGCAACTCGGACTGCAGGCGATTCATGGCTCGGACGGAGGTCGGACCGCGCGAATCTACCGCAGCGCGCCGCAGCCCCGCCTGGCGCTCACAAACCCAGTGCCCGCACATCCGCGCCCATGGCTTCGGCGATCAGCCGCATGTCATGGTCGCTGATGGCGAACAGCCCGAAGCGCAAGGCATAGCCCCAGCGCGCGCGGTCCTGCACGAACTCGAAGTGGTCGAGCAGGGGCGCGATGGCTGCTTCGGCGGCGGGCAGATAGTCCACATCCTTGCGATAGGGCACGAAGCCGTCGCCCATGTCGAAGGCATAGGCCTCGCCCGGCTTGACCACACCCAGCGACACGAAGGCCTGCAGCTTGTCGCTGCCACCCATGGTGACGGTGGGCGCGTAGTAGGCCACGCGGTCACCCGGCTTCACGCGCCGCAGCGGTGCAACCTTGCCATGGCAGACCTGCATATAGCCAGCATCGGGCTGCGCGCAGCCCCGGCGCGCATGGGTGGCGCTGGCCACGGCAATCCAGTTGCCGCGCGAAGCGGCCGCGGCGGGGGCCGCCGATTCGGTCCACAAGGTGGCCTGCCGGAAGGTCTGGCTCTCGGCTGAGCTGATGGCGTTTCTCATGGCACAACTGGTGTTCGATGGTGAGGTCGCCATGATGGCCAAAGGCGTGACAAGCGCTTGTCAGCAGGTGAGAGCCACGCATGGCCCGCTAGGGTCAACACCGAGCCCGCTATGCCTGTTTGAGCCTTGAGCTATGCCGCCTCGGGCAGGGCGATGTGCTTTCGCTCCCACACATCCGAAAACACGATAGCTGCGGGCGAAGAAGTCATAGGTTTGGCATGTAACCGCTCCGTACCATTTTTGCAGCCGGCCCCACCAGAGGGCCGTCTTCACAACGAAAACCCCGGAGACCCCATGCCAAAGAACCCCTTCAAGCCGACCCGGCTGGCCCTGCTGTTGCCGGCTTTCGCGCTGCTGCCCGCCGCGGCACAGACCACGCCGAATGACAACGATGCCAGCAAGCTGGACACCGTCATCGTCAGTGGCATCCGCGCCTCGGTGCGCAAGGCCCTGGACACCAAGGAGGCGTCCAACAGCATGATCGAGGTCATCGCCTCGGAGGACATCGGCAAGCTGCCCGACACGACCGTCGCCGAGTCCCTCGCCCGCCTGCCCGGCCTGTCCGCCGGCATCGACCGCGGCAACGCCAGCCAGATCGTCGCCCGCGGCCTGGGCCCGCGCTTTGTCGGTGCGACGTTGAACGGCCGCGAGTTCGCCTCCTCCGAGCCCGACCGCGCCGTGCGCTTCGAGATGTTCCCGGCCGAGTCGGTGTCGGGCGCCACGGTCTACAAGACGCAGTCGGCGGAGATCGTCGAAGGCGGCATCGCCACCACCATCGACCTGCAGACCGTACAGCCGCTGGCCTACCGCGAGCGCACCGTGTCGCTGAAGGCCGACGCGCTGTACTACCAGCTCGGCAAGGACATCCAGGGCGCCAAGAAGCTTGCGCCGCGCCTGGGCGGCATCTATGTCGACCAATTCCTCAACCGGACGCTGGGCGTGGCCCTGGCCTTCAGCTACTACGACCAGCCCTCGCTGGAGGATCGCGTCGACAACTGGGGCTTCAACGAGACCCACTCAGCCGACGTGACCGGCGACGGCAAGGTCGACAAGACGCCCTGGGGCTTCCAGAACGGCGTCAAGAAAGGCACCGACAAGCGCTCCAGCCTGCTGGGCAAGGTCGAATACAAGCCGAGCAGCAATGTCGCCATCACCGGCGACGTCTACGCGGCGCGCTCCAACATCCTCGAACCCACCCTCGTGCACGTGGAGGGCAATGTCGGCAACTGGGACGGCTGGCAGAGCGGCAACTTCAGCAAGGTCACGACCGACGGCGGCTACGTGACCGGCGCCACGGTATCCGGCGTCAACCTGGACAACCTGAACGCGCGCTGGAAGCAGAACATGCGCAACTTCGCCGCCGGCCTGAACGGCAAGTTCAAGCTCGACGACTGGCAGCTCGATGCCGACATCGCCCGCTCCACCGCTGGCCGCGACACGATGTGGACGGCCGTGCAGATGAGCATGCTGCAACCCGGCTCGGTCACCTGGAGCTTTCCTCGCGACGGCTGGATGACCTATGGCTTCAGCACCGACACCGGCAACCCGGCCAACTTCTCCACCAACGTGACCGAGCAATGGGGCCCGACCTATGTGGGCAAGCTCAACGACTCGCTGAACTCCCAGCAGTTCAACGCCAGCCGCGCCGTCAAGTGGGGCGACATTAGCAAGCTCAAGTTCGGCCTGCGTGCCACCCAGCGCGACAAGTCCTATGCCCAGACCTCGTGGTATTACTCGGGCGCAGCCACCGTGCCGACCAGCGCCTTCCAGCGCGTGACGGTCGCCGGCCGGCCCGACTTCATCGAGTTCGCCGAAGGTTTCGACAGCGCCGTGCCCAAGTACTTCGGCAATGCCGCGCTGAGCGCCGACGGCCGCAGCCCCACCACCAGCGACCTGGTGCAGAACAGCTGGCGCGCCAAGGAAAGCAGCAGCGCCGCCTTCGCCCAGGCCGACCTGAACGGCAGCGTCTTCGGCGACCTGAGCTACCGCGGCAATGTGGGCCTGCGCGCTGTGCACACCAGCCAGACAGGTTACGGCATGGAGCAGGTCAACAGCGGCGCGCCCACGCCCGTGTCGGCCGGCACCAGCTACACGCGCTTCCTGCCCAGCCTCAACCTCATCCTCAACCTGGATGCGGAGGACGTGAACCAGCTGCGCTTCGGCGTCTCGCGCGCCATGGCCCGCGCGCCGCTGGACGTGATGAACGCGGCCCACACCGTCAGCATCGACCCCAATGGCGTCAACCCGACGACGGTCTCGGGCGGCAACCCGCAACTCAAGCCCATGATGGCCAGCCAGGTCGACCTGACCTTCCAGCGCTACTTCGACAAGGACAGCCTGGTCTCGGTGGGCCTGTTCTACAAGCACATCAGCGACTACATCGGCATCGCCTCGGTGGCGGGCACGTTCAACGGCAAGGCGGCCTATTACACGCAGCAGGTCAATCGCGACGGCGGCAACGTCAAGGGCATTGAGCTGGTCTATCAGCAGGCCTTCACCAAGCTGCCCGAGCCGTGGAACAGCCTGGGGCTGATGGCCAACTACACCTACAGCGACAGCAATATCAAGGAGAACGGCGACCGCAGCGGCGGCTCGTTCACGCCCATCGCCACCAACGGCCTGATGAAGAGCAACGGCGGCCTGACGCTCTGGTATGCCCGCAACGGCTTCGAGGCCCGCCTGGCCGCCAACCACCACTCGGCCTACAACCGCGCGCCGACCTGGGACTCGACCGCCTTCCAGCTCAACGGCGCCGAAACCTGGGTGTCGGCCAATGTGTCGCAGCAGCTCACGTCGCAGCTGCAGGTGCGCTTCGGCGTCGAGAACGCCACCAACCAGCGCGTCACCTACACCGACCCGCTCAACCCCTGGCACCAGAGCAACTTCCAGTTCGGGCGGCGCTTCAACGTGGGGCTGACCTACAAGCTGTGATGCCGGCGTAGCATGAGCGTTCCAACGTCGTATCGGGACGCCATGAAGCACCCTCTCGTGACCGCCCTCCTCCTCGTCGCCGCCCTGGCCTGCTACGGCTTTGGGCTGGGCGGGGACATCGCGCTGCTGCTGGCCCTGGGCGCCGTCTTCGAGCTGGGGTTCTGGGCCCGCGCGGTGCCGGGCTTTGGCTTGCTGTCGCGCAAGCGGGAGCAGCGGGCCGAAAGCGCGTCAACAGGTCACCCGGGGTAACCGGAAATCTCTGCCCGTCCGGCCGCCCGGCTTGACGGGCATTGGAATTGCCCCTCCCGCCTGCCAGCAATGGGTAGGGCACGGCCATGCTGGCCAAGCCCTGTCAGTGCCTGATCCAGCAGGAGTACGTCATGAACATGCGCCAATCCACTTCATGGCAGACACCGGTCCGCGCGACGGTTGCCGCAGCGGCCGTGGTCGCGATCGTCTTGCCCCTCACCGCGCAAACCCAGACCGCCACCGAGATCTATCAGCAGGAACGCGCCAACTGCCTGGCCGGCAAGACCCAGCAGTCGCAGGCCGACTGCCTCTACGAAGCCCGCTCGGTGCTGCGTGACCGGCGTGCCGGTGGCCTGGAGCCCGGTGAATCGCCTGCGGCAATTGCTCCCACCGGCGATGCCGCCGGGGCGGATGCACTGCCGCCGCGTGCCGACCGCCACTGAGCTTCCCTGGCGAATCCGCCGGGTGGCATCCGGCCGACATCGCGGCGCGCTCTACTAGCCCGTCGCACCAGCCCCGCCGTCCATCATGAGATGACCACCCAGCACGGACGGCGAGAAATCGGCTGTGCCAACGGGTTTTCGCCCTTCGGTCCAGGCCTCGAGCGTCGCGGCAGCCATCGGCCGCGCCAGGAAATAGCCCTGCAGCTCGTCGCAATGCAGCGCCAGCAGGATGTCGCGCTGCCCCTGGGTCTCCACGCCTTCGGCGACGACGCGCAGCCCGAGTTCATGGGCCAGCTGGATGACGGCACTGACGATGGCCCTGGCATCGGCGCTGCCCTCCACGTCGCAGACGAAGCTGCGATCGATCTTGAGCTGGCGCGCGGGCAGTTGGCGCAGATAGCTGAGGCTGGAATAGCCGGTCCCGAAATCGTCGATGGACAGAAACACGCCGATGCGGGCCAATTGCTCGAAGGCGCGCTGGGTGCTCTTGATGTCCTCCATCGCGACGGATTCGGTGATCTCGCAAAGCAGTTGCGAGGGCTCGACGAAATTCCTGGCCAGCGCCGCTTCGATCCGCCTTGCGAGGTCTTCCTCGCGCAACTGATGCACCGACAGATTGATGGCCACGCGCATATGCAGGCCGATCTCGGCCCAGGCGTGCATCTGCCGGCAGGCCTCGTCGATGACCCAGTTGCCCAGGCTGTTGATGAGGCCGAAGCGCTCGGCAATCGGGATGAACAGGCCCGGATTCAGCAGGCCGCGCTCCGGATGATTCCAGCGCAGCAGGGCTTCAACGCCGCGGATCTGGCCGTGCTGGCCATCGATCTTGGGCTGGTAGTGGAGCTGCAATTGCCCTTGATCGATGGCGAGCCGCAGGTCGTTCAGCAGATGGAGTTGCTCTTGTGCGCCCTCGTCCATATGGGTCTCGTACAGCGCATAGGTGCTGCCGCCGGCGCGTTTGGCGGTGTACATCGCGGCATCCGCATGCATGACCAGCTTGGCGCCATCACCGTGATCAGGGTAGGCGGCGATGCCGACCGACCCAGACAAGGCGACCCGGCGGCCACCGATCTCCAGAGGTGCCGCCAACGCCTCGATCAGGCGGCGGGCGAGGCTGACGCAGTCCGCCAGGCTGCTGACGTCCTCCATCAGCAGCACGAATTCGTCGCCGCCGATGCGCGCCACCGTGTCGGCATCGCGCGCCGCTGAACTCAGGCGCACGGCGACCTCCTTCAGCACGGCATCGCCAGCGGCATGGCCCAGCGAGTCGTTGATCGGCTTGAAGCCGTCGAGATCGACAAACAGCACCGCCACCTTGCCGGCATTGCGTTCCGAAATCTGCTCCCCGGCGCGCGCATGGCGCTGCAGCGCATGGGCCAGGCGGTCTTCGAACAGCATGCGGTTGGGCAGGCCGGTGAGCGGATCCTGGAAGGCCCGCCGCCGCAATTCCTCGTTGGCCGTTTCCAGCTTCACGTTCGCGACCTTCAGCGAGCTGCGCATGCGAGCGTCCAGGGTCGACGTGAACAGGGTCATGGCCAGCAGTGCAATGGACGACACCGACACCACCATCCCGAGCTGCGGGCCCGCCAGCGCATCCGCGCTCAGGCAGACGGTGCCGGCCGGGAAACTCGCCGCCGCCATGCCCGTGTAATGCATGCCGCAGATGGCGATGCCCATCACCAGGGCTGCCAGCGGCTGGAAGATCATGCCGCGCTTCTCCCCCATCTTGCGCAGCCAGAAGAAGATCAGCAAGGCCGCCGCCGACGCGCCGATCGCGATCAACGCCGAAGCCGCCACCAGCAAGGGATTCCAGACGATGCCGGGCGACATGTCGAGAGCGGCCATGCCCGTGTAGTGCATGGCGCAGATGCCCAGGCCCATCGCGATGGCGCCCCCGGCCAGGCGGCGCCAGTTGAGCTCGCCCTGGCTGGCGACAAACAGCGCAATGGCCGACACGGCGACGCCGGCAATCCACGAGGCCACCGTCAGCCCCACGGTATAGCCCAGCGGAATGGGCAGGGAGAAGGCCAGCATGCCGACGAAATGCATGCACCAGATGCCCGTGCCCATCGCCAGCGAGCCGCCTATCCACCAGCTCAGGGCCACGCCGCGATCGCGGGTGCGGACACGCTTGGCCAGGTCAAGCGCGACAAAGGACGCAAAGCTGGCGATCAGCAGCGACGCGGCGACGACCCACGGGGCATAGCTGGAGGGCAGATATTGCATGGCTGGCCGTTCGCCTCCCTGGCGCCAGATAACAGCAAGACTCGACGGAACTTGCGTGTTCCGCAGCGCTGCAAACGCCACCAACTCTACCCCGCTTGGCCGCTGCGCACGATGCCTTTGGGCGTGGCACTCTGGCTCAGCCCCCAGGCCTGTCCGCCTGCACCTTGGGACTGATCCTGTAACTCCTCACATCCTCCGTGATCGGCAGCATGGTCGCGTCCCAGGCCAGCCAGTCCGCCCGCAGCCTGGCAAGACGCTCAGGCTCACGCTCCGCCAGGTTGGCGCGTTCGCGCGAGTCCTGGGCGAGGTTGAACAGGAACTCGTTGCCGTTGATCTGCAGATACTTCCAGTCGCCCTCGCGCAGCGCGCGCTGGGCGTTGGACTTGTAGCGCCAGAACAGCTTGCGCTCGACAGCGGCAGCCTGGCCGAGGATCTGCGGCAGCACATTGGCGCCGTCACTCGGATAGTCGGCCCGCGGTGCGGTGCCGGCCGCAGCCAGCAAGGTGGGCAGCCAGTCCATGCTGATGACGACCTGATCGCTGACCTGGCCGGCCTTCACGCGCGCCGGCCAGCGCAGCAGCGTGGGCACGCGGATGCCCCCCTCCAGCAGCTCGGACTTCTGGCCGCTGAAGGGCCAGGTGTTGGAGAAACGCTCGCCGCCGTTGTCGCTGGTGAAGACGACGAGGGTGTTCTGTGCCAACCCTTGAGCCTCCAGCGTGGCCAGCACGCGGCCCACCGCTGCGTCCAGCGCGCCGACGATCTCGCCGTATTTCTTCAGGCTGCCACCGTCGCCGTGGTTGAGATTCTTCAGCTGGCGCGACACGGCCTCGTCGCCCGGCCCCTCCCAAGGCCAGTGCGGGGCGGTGAAGTGCAATGACAGCAGAAACGGTTGGGCGGCGGTCTGCCGGCGCACAAAGGCCTGGCCATGCTCGGCAATGAGGTCGGTGTAGTAGCCGGCCTTGTCGACGCGCACTTCACCTTCGAAGAGATCGGGCGGCAGGTTGGCGCCGACGCCGGCCTTGTGGCTGAAGTAGTCGACCGCGCCGCCGGTGTTGCCGAAGAACTCGTCATAGCCGCTCTTCAGCGGGCCGTACTTGGGCAGGGCACCGAGATGCCATTTGCCGAACAGCGCGGTGCGGTAGCCGCGCGCCTTCAGCAGCGACGCCAGCGTGGGGTGATCGGGCGGCAGGCCGAGCTGGTCGCCACCAACGGGCTCCTCCAGGCCGCCGCGCAGCCGGTACTGGTAGCGGCCAGTGATGAGGCCGAAGCGCGTGGCCGAGCAGACGGCCGAGTTGGCATAGCCCTGGGTGAAGCGGATGCCCTGGGCGGCGAGCCTGTCGAGATTGGGCGTGGCGTAGTCGCGCTGGCCGTAGACGCCGAGGTCGGCGTAGCCCATGTCGTCGGCCAGGATGAAGAGAATGTTGGGCGGTGTGTCGGCAGCGCGGGCCGTGGCCGGCAGCAGGGCGAGTGCACCCAGGCCCTGCAGCAGGCCGCGTCGGGAAGAAGAGGTCATCGGGTCAGGAGAAAATCACGGGCAAGGAGACTTGGATCTCGTCGGCGCCACCGGCCGTGCAGCGCATGCGCTTGACTGCCGCCTGGACGTATTTGTAGTACTCCTTAGGACCGGACTGCGGCAGCACGTCGACGACCTGGTTGCCGCGGATCTTGATCAGCGTCTGCACGGTGCCGCGGATGCCGACGCGGTCGATGGCTTCCTCCAGCGCGGAGGCCAGCACCGCCTCGTAGCCCGGGCAGGCCAGGCTGATCTCGCGCTTGACGATGGCCGGAGGCGCCGGCGGCGGTGCCGGCACAGGGGCCGGGGCCGCGGCGATGACAACGGGTTCCTTGGGCGGCTGGGCCTGCACGACCTGGATGGGCGCTGGCGGCGGCGTGACGACAGGCGCGATCTCGGGCGGCGGCACGTAGGCCGGTGGCGGCGCGATCTTCTGCACGGGCTCGATCTTGACGACCTTGGGCGGCGGCGGTGGGGGCGGCGGAGGCGGCAGCACCTCGGGCAGCAAGGCCATCTCGATGGGTTTCTTGATGACCTCGACGGCCTTGGATGCGAGGCCTGTCGTCAACGCCCAGCCCAGCACGACATGCAGGCCGACGACGACGGCGATGCCGGTGCCGCGGTTGGCGCTGACCGGCGGCTTCAGCTGCGAGCGCAGCGGCGACGCGGCGGCCAGCGGCGCGGGGGCGACCAGGCGCCGCGGCGCCGGGCGGGTGTCGTCCAGCGTCAGTCCGCCGGGCAAGAGCACTGCACTCATCGTGATCTCTCCTACTGCTTATCGATCGTCGAGAAACTGCTCGCTGCCCGTCACGCCCAGCTTGGTCAGCCCGGCCTGATGGGCCGCCGTCATGACGGCCGCGAAGTTGTCGTACTTGGCGCCGGGCTGAGGGCGCACATGCACCTCAGGCTGGGTGGCCTGCTTGCCGGCGGCGTCGAGGCGCTCGCGCAGCGCCACTTGGTCGGCGATGGCCTCGCCGTTCCACAGCACCGCCTCAGGGGTGATGTCCAGGCGCACGACCTCGGGCGGGACCGGCGGCGGCGCTGAAGGCGGCGCGATGGGCAGGTTGAGCTTGACGCTGTGCAGCTGGACCGGGATGGTGATGATGAGCATCACCAGCAGCACCAGCATGACGTCGATCAGCGGCGTGGTGTTGATGTCCGGCACCGGCAGGGCCGAGTTGATCTGGCGGCGCGCGCGGGCCGCCTTGCGCAGGGGTGAAGCGCTCATGGATTTCGAGCCGGCGGTTCGGTGATGAAGCCCACCTTGGCGATGCCGGCGCGCTGGGCGGCCAGCAGCACGCGGCCCACGGGGGCGTAGTCGCTGCCGGCGTCACCGCGCACATGCACCTCGGGCTGGGGTTGCTGCCGAGCGATGCCCTTGAGCCGCTCGAACAGGGCGTCCCTGCTCGCCACCGGCGCGTCGAACCAGTAGAGCTTGCCGTCGCGCGAGACCGTGATGACGACGTCCTTGGGCTCGCTCTCGCGCACCTCGTTGCGCTGCTTGGGCAGCTCCACGGGCACCGAGAAGTTCACGACCGGGATGGTGATGAGGAAGATGATGAGCAGCACCAGCATGACGTCGACCAGGGGCGTCGTGTTGATGGACGAGACCGCCTCTTCGGAACCCGTGGCGCCTTGGGCGAGCTGGATGGCCATGGTGGGTCTCAGGCCAGCGCTGGCGTCAGTCCGGCGGATTGCGGCTCGGCGGCAGGCTCTTCATGGCCCGAGCCCAGCAGCACCGAGTGCAGCTCGCCGGAGAAGTCGCGCACCTCGTCCAGCACCAGGGCATTGCGGCGCAGCAGCGCGTTGTAGCCCAGCACGGCGGGCACGGCCACCGCGAGGCCGATGGCCGTCATGATCAGCGCCTCGCCCACCGGCCCGGCCACCTTGTCGATGGAGGCCTGGCCGGCGACACCGATGGCGGTCAGCGCGTGATAGATGCCCCAGACCGTGCCCAGCAGGCCGACAAAGGGCGAGGTGGAGCCCACGGTGGCCAGCAGGCTCAGGCCGGTGGAGAGCTGGCGCTGCACACGCTCGGTGGCGCGGTGCAGGGACAGGTCCACCCAGTCGGCGAAGTCGACCTTGGCGCGCAGGCCGTGGTGGCGCTGGGTGGCCTCCAGGCTGGCCTCGGCGATATAGCGGTAGGGGCTCTTCTCCGACAGCTTCTCGGCGCCCGCCTTGACGGTGCCGGCGCTCCAGAAGTCCCTCTGCGCGGCGCGCGACTGGGCGCCCAGGCGCGCCTGCTGCAGCAGCTTGGTGATGATGACGTACCAGCTGCCGGCACTCATGGCGACGAGGGTGAAGAGCACGGCCTTGGTGACGGCATCGCTCTTCTCCCAGACGGAGCCGACACCGTAGGGGTTGTCGCCCTGGGCGTGGGCGGCGCCGGCGATGAGGAGCAGGGCAAGCGGCGCAAGGGCGCGACGGGCAAAGGTGGAGGTGTTCATCGGCGTTGGAGGGATTGAATCTGGGGACCGAGGCAGTGTGCGCAGCACTCGCCCAAGCGCGAACTAAGCTTTTCGCGTTAGCTCATGCTGCGACGTGAAGACGCACGTCCTGATGGCTGGGCTCGTGCGCCACCTCGTGCGAGACGCGGGCAGGCATGGGCAGCAGGTCCAGGCGCTTCAGATGGGTGCGCAGCACATTGCGCGTGATGCCCAGCAGGGCCGCCGTGTGCACCTGGTTGTGGTGGCAGTGCCGGTAGGCCGCGCGGATCAGCGCCGATTCGACGCGGGCATGCAGGGCCTGCGGGGCCTCGTCGAACAGGCGCTCGAAGACGCGCTCCAGCACCTCCTCCTCATCGACGGTCCGGGTGGCCGCAGCGGGCACAGCGATCTGCGGGCGGGCCACCGCATGCAGTTGCAAATCGTCGCGGGTCACGCGGCCGTCACGGCAGATGATGAGCGCGTAATGGATGACGTTTTCCAGCTCGCGGATATTGCCCGGCCAGGCGTAGGCCAGCAGGGCCTCACGCGCATCGGCACCGAGGCGCACGTCGGCCAGGCCGAGGCGGCGGCTGTAGACGTCGATGAAATGCTCGGCCAGCGCGAGGATGTCGCCGGGGCGCTGGGCCAGCGGTGCCAGTTGCAGCGTGGCGACGCTGAGGCGGTAGTAGAGGTCGGCGCGGAAATGGCCGGCGGCCACGGCCTGCTCCAGCCTCACATTGGTGGCGGCCACCAGGCGCACGCGCACGTCGATGGGCTTGCGCGAGCCGATGCGCACCACCTGGCGCTCCTGCAGCACACGCAAGAGTTTGACCTGCACCGACAGCGGCAGGTCGCCCACCTCGTCCAGGAACAGCGTGCCGTCGGCCGCAGCCTCAAACCAGCCGGCACGCGCACTGGTGGCACCCGTGTAGGCCCCGGCCTCGTGCCCGAAGAGTTCGGCCTCGACCAACTGCTCGGTGAAGGCGCCGCAGTTCACCGCCAGGAAGGGGCCGCGGCGGCCGCTGCTGTTGTGGATGTGGCGGGCGATCAGCTCCTTGCCGGTGCCGGTCTCGCCGATGATGAGGACGGTGGCGTCACTCGCGGCCACGCGCTCGGCCTGGGCCAGCAGAGCGCGCGAGGCCGGGTCGTCGAATACCAGCGCCTTGGCGCGGATCGACAGCACCTGGTGCTGGGAGTCGGGGAAGGTGAGCAGGCGTGTCATTGCCGGCACTCTAGGCAGCGCCCTCCAAACAGGGAACGCCGCTTTGCGCAGATGCATATGCGCTCAACGTGGTGACCTGCGGCATCCCCGGCCGCGGCAGGCACACTCGAAGCCATGAGCCGTCGCCTTGCCGCCATCACCGCCGCCCTGCTCGCCGCCGTGGCCCTCGCCACCTGCGGAGTCGTCAGCCGCATTTCCGACGGCCATCTCGACATCGAGCAGGCCGAGCTGCAGGCGCGCATCGCGCCGCGCTTCCCGACCCATCACTGCAAGCTCCTCATCGCCTGCCTGGACCTGTCCAACCCCGTCGTCGTGCTGGCCGAGGGTGAGGACCGCATCGGCCTCAATGTCGACGCCAAGGTACAGCTGGGCGGCAAGGAGCGCATCGGCCGCGTGGGTTTCACCGGCCGGCCGCGCTATGTGCCCGCCGATGGCCAGCTCTTCCTCGACGATCTGCAGATCACGACGCTGGAGCTGGCCGGCCTGCGCGACGAGTACGCCGAGATCGTCAAGCGCAGCGGTCCGGGCATGATCAACGCCCAGTTGCAGTCCCACCCCATCTACACCATCGATGCGAGCACGGCCAAGGGGACGCTGACGAAGCTGGCCGTGCGTGACGTCAAGGTCGTCAACGGCAAGCTGAGGATCGACTTCCGTCCGGGCAGCTAGGCCTGCGGCATCCGGTCGCGCAGGAAACAACGCGCAACTTGTCCCCGCTTCGCGTTAGCAGGCGTTCCAAGGGGCGCCGGCTTCGAAGCATCGCGATACATCCGCCGGGAGGGAAGTGCAGGGCCTGGTGCAGACTGGCCCGATGACTCTGCACATCGACGACAAACAGACGACATTGACCTCTGAGCAAACCCTCACCGGCTGGCGCCGCGAGTTCTGCGTCGAGTTGCTTGGCGAAGGCCAGGCACGCATCTTCCTGCGGGCCGTGGAGGCCGCCTCGCTGAAGGCCACCGAACTGCATCGCGGCGTGCTCTTCCACCGTGTGGGCTCGGGCTTCAGCGATCTGGCCGGCTGCGTCGCCGCGGCACGCGATCCGCTGGAGAGGCTCGCCGGCACCGCCGCGCGGCAGCAGCCGAGCAAGGACAATCTTTTCGCCGCGGTGACCTATGACCGCAATGCCTGGGAGGCCGTCGTCAGCGCCGTGGAGCAGTGGCAGCGCCGGCCCGCGTCCCGCAGCGCCTGAGCCGGCACGTCTGCCGGCTTTCAGCCTGCCGTGGCCAGCAGCCGCGCAACCAGGGCGCTCAGCTCACGGAAGGTGTCTTCCTTCTCCAGCAGGGCACGAACGCCTGCCGCAGCCGCCTGTTCGCGCAACTCGTCGGTGATCAGGCCCGAGCTGATCACGACCGGCAAGCCGGGGCGGATGGTGGCGATTTCATGCGCCACATCGAGGCCCGAGCGGCCCGGCATGTTGAAGTCGGTCACGAACAGGTCCACCGATCCGGGTGATTCGGCGACGGCGGCAAGCGCGGCGGCGGCCGTCGTGTAGCCGCTGCAGCGATAGCCGGCACGCTCGAGGAGACGCACGACGACCAGCATGACGGTTTCGTCGTCGTCGAGATAGACGATGTGCTCGCCATGCCCCGGAGACGGTACCTGCGCCGCACCTTCCACGCTCGTCACCGACATCGGCGGATTGACCGCGGGCAGGTAGAGATGGAAGGTGCTGCCGCGGCCGGGCGCGCTGTCGATGGCAATGCTGCCCTGGTGGGCGACGACGATGCCATGGACGACCGACAGGCCCAGGCCTGTCCCCTGGCCGGTGGGTTTGGTCGTGAAGAAGGGCTCGAAGATCCTCTCGCGGGTCGCGGCGTCCATGCCCCTGCCCGTGTCGCTGACCCACAGATGGACATAGGGGCCGGCCACCAGGCCGGACAGGGCCCGGGCGGTCGCTGCGTCCAGATGCGTGGGCTCCAGGCCGATGACGATCTTGCCGACTTCGCCGTGCAAGGCGTGCCAGGCATTGGTGCTCAGATTCATCAGCACCTGCTGCAGCTGGGTGGCGTCGCCGTCGACGTGCAGGGGCTCGTCGCACAGGCTCAATTCCAGCTCCACGCCGGCCGGCAGGGTCACGCGCAGCAGGCCATAGGTTTCATCGACGATGGGCCGCAGCGCGACATTGCGCAACTGCTGCGGCTGGCGGCGGCTGAAGGTCAGGATCTGGCGGACGAGATCGCGCGCGCGCAGGCCAGCCTTCTGGATTTCGCTCAGATTCACCAGCGCGGGATGGCTGGCCTCGAGCTCGCCGCGCGCCAGCTCGACATTGCCGAGGATGGCGCCGAGGATGTTGTTGAAGTCGTGGGCGATGCCGCCGGCCAGGGTGCCGAGGGATTCCATCTTCTGGGCCTCGCCGAGCTGCACCTCGAAACGCCTCAGCTCGGCCTCCGCCTCGCGATGCGCGGCGCGGCGGGCGGCCTGAACGAGCTCACGCTCCAGCACCGGTGCCAGCCGGCTCATGTTGTCCTTCATCACATAGTCGTTGGCGCCGGCCTTCATCGCCACCACCGCCGTCTCCTCGCCGATGGTGCCGGAGACGAAGATGAAGGGAATGTCCAGGCCGGTGGCGCGGAAGGCATTGAGCGCTTCCAGGCCGCTGAAGCCCGGCATGCTGAAGTCGGAGATCACCGCATCCCAGGGTCCCTGGACGAGGGCGGCCTGCAAGGCCGCCAGGTCCTGGACGCGCTGGAACTCGGGCGCGAAACCAGCGCGGCGCAGCAGGCGCATCGCCAGGCGGACGTCGTTCTCCGAGTCCTCGATGGCCAGAACCCTGATCGGCTGAGCTGCATTCATGACGAGGCCGGCCGCGGCGGCAATTGGTTGAGCGCGAGCCAGTAGATGCCGAGCACCTTGACCGCTTCGACGAACTCGGTGAAGTCGACGGGCTTGCGGACATAGCTGTTCGCACCCAGTTTGTAGCCGGAAACGATGTCCTGCTCCTCCTTGGACGAGGTCAGGATTACCGCTGGAAGCAGGGCCGTGCGGGGGTCGGCGCGCAAGGCCTTGAGGACGCCCAGGCCGTCCAGCCGGGGCAGCTTCAGGTCCAGGATGATCAGCGTCGGCAGCGGCGCCTCGGCACGCCCGGCATGGGCGCCGCGCGCGAACACGAAATCCAGGGCCTCCACGCCGTCGCGGGCGACGACCAGCGGATTCATCAGATGGCTGCGCTTGAACGCGCGCAGCGTCAGCGCGACATCGTCAGGGTTGTCCTCAACCAGCAGGATGACCTTGCTCTCGTCGTTCATCGGTGTGCTCCAGGATACGGAAGAAGAAGCTGGCCCCGCCGCCAAGGCTGGCCTGGGCCCACAGCGGCCAGCCATGGCGGCGCAGCACGCGCTGCACGATGGCCAGGCCGACGCCGGTGCCGGGGAAGTCGCTTTCGTGATGCAGGCGCTGGAAGGCGCCGAACAGGCGATCGGCATAGGCCATGTCGAAGCCGGCCCCGTTGTCGGCGACAAAGCAGATCCTGTC
The DNA here is from genome assembly GCF_031458095.1 of Roseateles saccharophilus. Classification (GTDB taxonomy): domain Bacteria; phylum Pseudomonadota; class Gammaproteobacteria; order Burkholderiales; family Burkholderiaceae_C; genus Pelomonas; species Pelomonas saccharophila_A. The sequence continues at coordinate 203,308 of NZ_JAVDXU010000005.1, read as the reverse complement.
TTCGCCTTCCCGGCGCATGCCGACGCGGATGACGGCGTCAGCGGTCTTGCCGGTGAATTTCCAGGCGTTGTCGAGCAGGTTCTGCAAGGCGATATGCATCAGCTCGCGGTCGGCCTGCACCAGCATGCCCTCGTCGATCTCCCAGCGCACGCTGCGCTCGGGCTGGCCGCGGGCCAGGTTGGCCGCCATCTCGCGGGCCATGGCGCTGAGGTCCACCGGCTGGATGCGCAGCTCGGCCCGGGTCACCCGCGCCAGGCCGAGCAGCTCGTCGATCAGCCGCCCCATGCGCTGGCTGGCGCCGCGGATGCGCTGCAGGCTGTCGCGGGCCTCCTCGTCCAGCTGGTCGCCATAGTCCTCGAGCAGGGCCAGCGAGAAGCCGTCCATGCTGCGCAGCGGGCTGCGCAGGTCGTGCGAGACCGAGTAGCTGAAGGACTCGAGTTCGTTGTTCAGCGACACCAGCTCCCGGTTGCTGAGCTCGAGCTGGCCGAAGGAATCCCGCAGCGCACGCGTCATCGCGTCGAAATGGCGCGCCATCTCGCCGAGTTCGTCATCGCTGCCGACATCGAGCTCGAACGACCAGTTGCCGGCGGCGACTTCGCGGGTGGCCTGCTCGAGCCGCGCGATCGGGCGCAACACGTCGCGCCGGAAAACCCAGACGGCGGCAGCCGTGATCAGCGCCATCAGCGCCAGCCCCGCGGCCGTCACGAGGACGACGCGCTGCTGCGTCTCGTCGATGCGTTCACCCGCATCGTCGATCAGCTGGGCCGCTTCCACGAGGCTTCTCTGCTGCAGGATCAGCAGCCGGCTGGACACCTGGGTCTCGAAGCGCCGCTGCACCTCGTCGTCGGCAGCGGTCGCAGCTTGCGCAGGTCCGACCTCAGCGAACAGGCGGTGGCTGGCTTCACCGTTCGCGCGCAGCTCGGCCAGCGTCCGGGCCGCCGCGTCGTCGACAGGAACCGGCCGGGCCAGCAGGCCCTCGAGCCGCTGCCAGACGGCCTGCTCCTGCAGCCGGGCGCGCTCGCGGCGGTTCAGCAGGTATTCGAAGGTCACCATGCGCATGTCGTTGAGCGCGCCGGCGATCGCGGCGCTGTGGCGGCGCCGTTCGACGGCGGCACTGACCTGGGTATTGGCCCAGGCGATGCTGGCGGCAATCAGCGCCATGGCGCCGAACATCAGCGCGGCGGCGATGCGGGCCTTGCTGCTGATCTTCATCGCACCACCGTCACCCGCCCCGGGCTTGCTGCCTGCAGGGCCGTGAAATTGAGATGGGCCAGGAAGTTGGGCATGGGTTGCGTGGGCGCATAGCCGCGCGCCATCGCCCAGCCCGCCACGTCCTCCAGCGTGACCAGTTGGGCCTGCTGCTCGTCGACCTCCAGCTCCAGGGCCTGCCAGGCCGGCTCCAGCGCCTCGGTGCTGAGCTTCAGGCGTTCGGCCAGCAGGGTCTTGGCCTGCAGCGGGTCGGTCTGCACAAAACGCTCGGCGTCCAGCAGCGCCAGCAGCAGCCGGCGCAAGGCTTCGCCGCGGGCCGACAGGAACTCGCTGCGGCCGACCAGCACATAGTTCTGCGCATAGGCGTCAGGGGCGCGGAAGGACACGATGGCGTCCCCCAGGGCCAGCTCGGCCTCGTGGCGGACCGGCTGCCAGGCGGCGATCGCATCCACGCTGCCACTACGCAGCGCCTCGACCAGGCGGGTGGGCGACAGGTCCACCAGGACCAGGGACTGCGGCGCCAGGCGATGGCGCACCATGAAGGCCCAGAGGAAATATTCGCCGCTGGTACCCAGGGTGACCCCCACCCGCCGCCCCTGCAGCTCGCCCGGCGAGGCGATTTCGCGGTCGCGGCGCGCGAGCACGGCCAATTCATTGGAGGCGCTCGCCACCGCCGCCGCAATGCTCAGCGGCGCCCCCTTGAGCACCTCGATGACGATGGGCACGTCGGCGGCGGCGGCCAGATCGGCACCTCCTCGCAAGAGCTCGGCCAGGGCGGCCTTGCCATGGGTCTGCGCGAGCACAGTCACCGCCAGGCCGCGTTCCTCGAAGAAACCCCTGGCTGCGGCGATATGGATGAGGCCGGCATGCGGCGCCTGAGGAAGGGCGATGGAAAGCTTCTCGGTCACGGCGGGCGCTGCGCTGCGGCGCCGGCCGATGCCCCAGGATGCGGCCAGCACCGCCAGAGCGGCCAGACCCATCAGGTGACGGCGATTCAGGCTGCGACCCGGGGGGGGCGGAGCGCTCATTTGGTCCTCCCGCATCCAACACGCCCAGGCCGTGAAGCCGTCCGGATAACGGGTCAAGTGTGCTGGCTATGTCCGTTTGGGCCAAGGGTACGGGCATGCCCCCGGTCTTGCAAGGCCTGTCGTGCGGCGCGAACGCCACGACTTCACGGACCGCCAGGTGTTTCGTCCGCCCCGGGGCGGGCCACCCCTGCAGATCTGAGCGCCTGCGTCCAAATAACGGTTTATTCGATTGCCATATGACCATAAAACGGCAATGCTCGAGACCGCGCCAGCAGCCTGCCGCAAAACCTGAACGGCAGGCGCAGAGAAGGCGCGCGGCAAACTCCATGGAGGCGGCGGATGGACTTGACCAGCTTTACCGACCAGTGGCAGGCGCAGCGGCAGCAACTCTTCAAATCCGTGCCGCCCGAAGGCCGCAAGGTGCGCTATCTGGGCATGGAGTTCCTGGTCTATCCCAACACCTTCTGGCCCTTCGCCGACAGCCTGCCGCTGGTCAAGCACTTCAAGGTCAGGCCCGGCGAAAGCGTGCTGGACGTGGGCACCGGCTCCGGCGTCATCGGCATCTTTGCCTGCTACCAGGGCGCCGCACGGGTGGTGGGGGTGGACATCAACCCCGCGGCCGTCCAGAGCGCCACCCATAACGCCCAGGCGCATGGCTTTGCCGGCACCATGGAGGTGCTGCAGTCCAATTTGTTCGAGGCCCTGGGCAAGGAGCAGTTCGACGTCATCACCGCCAACCTGCCGTTCCGCAACAAGCCGGCGCATGACGTGGTGGCCATGTCCCAGTGGGATACCGACTTCCGCACCAACACCCGCTTCTTCGCAGAGGTGGGTCGGCACCTGAAGCCCCAGGGGCGCATCTACTTCGTGCAGTCCAATTTCGGCGAAATCGAGGCCATGCAACGCCTCGCGCAGGCCGCGGGCCTGCAGACCAGGGAGCTGGCCAGCGAAGCCATCGACGAGACCCGGCGCCAGCAATTCTTCGTCTACGAGATGTCCCGGGCCTGACGCACGGCTGCCGTGGACAGCTTCCTGCCGGCCATCAAGTCGCGCCGCGACGTTCCCGGTTCCGAGCTGGACCTGATGGTCCGAAGGGTGGTGGTCATCCTGTCCGGTTCGCGTGGCGGGTCCAGCCTCTTCAAGGAGACCCTGGCCCGGCATCCCCGCATCGCCTCGCTGGACGGGGAGCTGGATCCGCTGCTGGCCCTGTCCGGCAACGGCTTCAACCAGAACTCCGACAGCGATTGCATCGAATGGGTGGCCAACGCCGCCGAGCTGACCAGCAGCATCCTGGACGAGATCTCCTTTGCCTCGAACGAGCTGCTCGACACCGAGCTGCTGCTGAGGAAATGGAAGAACCGCCTGCTGCTGCAGTTTCCTTGCTACTTCCTGGGCCCCGAGCAGCGCCTGGAGCGCTCGCTGGAGGCAGCATTGAGCCAGTTCGACCGCGGCGACCGCCGCAGCGAGGCCGAACTGCAGGACCTGGTGCTGCGCACCGTCTTCGCCGACGCGCCCTGGCGCATCAGCTACTACGACGGCAAGGCGGCGGCCGGGGCCGGCCTGTATTTCGACGAGCCCCTGAAGATCGAGGAGCCGCCCTTCGTCGTCCCCACGCTCAGGCGGCGCCCGTTCGGCCTGGCGGACGTGCGCGATTCGGTGCTGCTGTTCAAGGCGCCGTCCGACGCCTATCGCATCGGCATGTACGAGCAGCTCTTCCCCAATGCCGAGGTGAGCTATATCCACCTGACGCGGGGTTTCGCTCAGTCCGTCAACGGCCTGATGGACGGCTGGCTCTATCCGCTGGGCTTCTTCTCGCACGACCTCAGCAAGATCGGCTGCGAGCTCGACATCCGCGGCTATTCAGACACCGTGGCCTTCGGCCGCAAATGGTGGAAGTTCGACCTGCCGCGCAACTGGCGGGAATTCACCCGCGCGAGACTGGAGGAGGTCTGCCTGAACCAGTGGTATTCCATCCACGACGCCATCCTGCGCAGCGGCGTCTGCACCCTGCGCCTGTCCTTCGAAGACTTCATGGCCGACCCCGCCACGGCACTGCGGACCATCACCGACCATCTCGGCCTGCCCGCCATGGAACTGCCGGCCTCCCTGCCCGTCAGGATGGCCACCGAGCCCCCGCGCTTCAGGCGCTGGCACAAGCGCGGCCCCATGCTGCTGGCGCTGGGCCGGCGGGCCGAGGTGCGCGAAATGATGGGCAGGCTCGGCTATCCCATGGAGCCCGACTCATGGCTGTGAACGCAAGACTTCTCCTGCCCTTTCTGATGGGCCAGCGCCGCGACGGCCTGCGCCGTGTGCTCGACATCGACGCCCATCCCTGGGAGGTGCTGGCGCCTGAGCAGTTGCAGGAGACGCGGATCGACGACCCCGTGACCAAGCTGCGCAACCTGGGCAGCCTCTACGCCCTGCTGGCCGCACGCGCCGCCGCTCTGGTCCGCAGCGGCTGCCGGCCGGTCAGCATCGCCGGCGACTGCGTCTCCAGCCTGGGCATGCTCGCCGGCCTGCAGCAGGCCGGCCGGGCGCCCGAACGCGTGCTCTGGCTCGACGCCCACGGCGACTTCCACACCTGGTCCAGCTCCCAGACCCAATACATCGGCGGCATGCCCCTGGCCCTGTTCGTCGGCCGGGTCGACCATGACGCCGACCCGCGCAGCCAGGCGGCGCTGGCCTGCCTGGCCACCATTGGCGTGCAGGCCTACCCCGAGCCGCAGATCGTTCTGGCCGATGCGCGCGACCTCGACCCCGGCGAACGCGAGGCCCTGCTGGGTTCACAGATCCTGCGCTGCCCGCTGGACGAGGTGCTGGCCCATCTGCGACCCCGGGAGCGCATCTATCTGCACTGGGATACCGATGTCATCGACGACGCGGCCCTCATGCCGGCGCTCAAGTACCACGTGCAGCGCGGCCCCAGCGCCGCCGACATCGCCACCCTTTTCGAGGCCCTGCGCGCCTACGACATCGTCGCCGTCTCGGTCTCCGCCTGGCATGCGGAACAGGACGAGGACAACCAGACCGCCCGCGTCTGCCTGGAGATATTGAACACGCTGCTCCACACCTGATGCCTCGCGGCGATCGTCCGCTCCCAGCCTGCCGCTCCACGTAGGGAGGACGAGGAGGCCGCAGGCGCCTACACTTGAAGCTCAAGCCCCCTACTTCTTTCGCTCATGGCCACACGAGAGAGCAGCCGGTTGACGGTGCCTCTTGCATTCCATGTGGGAGAGGGGGCCGACTCCCGGCAGATTGCCGACGCGATCGGTGCAATGTGGACGGACATCGAGTCCGCTCTGCAGCCCGTTTTCGGCCGTCGCGGCGTTGATGCGCTGTTCAAGCGGACCGTGCACCTCACGGCAGCCCAGCACCCCTGGCTTGAACCCGCCAAGGCCGGTGCTGATGGCACCGCATGCGACCTGGCCCAGCTCAAGACGCTGTTTGTCGCCCAGCCGCCCACGGCGGCTGCCGAGACGGGCAGCGCGCTGTTCCTGCATTTCCGCGAGTTGCTCGCGTCGCTCATCGGGCCACGGCTGAGCGAACAACTGCTGCAGACCACCGGGTCGAGCTCTTCAAGCGCTGCTGCAGCGCAGGACCCCAAGCCATGACATCCAAAGTGACGATCAACAGCCTGGCGACCGGGGTCCCGGGGCTGGACGACTTGCTGGGTGGGGGCCTGCCGGAGTTCTCCTTCAACCTCATTGCCGGGCAACCGGGCTGTGGCAAGACGACGCTGGCCCACCAGATCATGTTCGCGCTGGCCACGCCGGAGCGCCCGGCGCTGTACTTCACCGTGCTGGGTGAGCCGCCGCTGAAGATGCTGCGCTACCAGCAGCAGTTCTCCTTCTTCGACCCAGCCGCCATCAACCGCAGCGTGCGCTTCGTCAACCTGTGTGACGAAGCCATGGCCGGCGACCTGCATCGCGTGCTGGCCCGTATCACCGAAGAGGTGGCGGCGCATGAGCCGGCATTCGTCTTCGTCGACTCCTTCCGCTCCGTGGTGCTGGCCACCAAGGACGACGGCAACGCCCACGCCCATCTGCAGCACTTCATGCAGCAACTCGGCATGCTGATGACGAGTTGGCAGGCCACCACCTTCCTGATCGGCGAATACTTCACCGACACCGATGCCAACCCCGTGTTCACCGTGGCCGACGGCCTGATCTGGATGCGCCAGAACGTGCAGCGCAACGCCATGGTGCGCAAGATGGAGATCATGAAGATGCGCGGCCAGCCCTCGCTGCCGGGGCTGCACGCCTTTCGCATCACCGGCGACGGGCTGCAGATCTTCGTGCCCGGCAAGCTGGCCGCGCCGCCCGAGGAGGCCGCCGTGCCGTCGCGCGCCACCACCGGCGTGCCGGGCCTGGACGAGATGATGGGCGGCGGCCTGCCGCGCGGCTACTCGATGCTGGTCGCCGGGCCGTCGGGCTCGGGCAAGAGCATCATGGCCGCAGCCTTCCTGAACGCCGGCGTGCTGGCTGGCGAGACCGGCGTCATCGCAGCATTCGAGCGGCGTCCCACGCGGTTGCGCAACCAGGCGCTGGCGCAGGCGATCGCACAGGACCGCATCGGCCTGGTGGAGAGCCACGCGCCGGACATCTCCATCGAGGAGGTCATGCAGCTGCTCGCCGCGGAGGTGCACCGTCTCAAAGCCAGCCGGGTGGTCATCGATTCGCTGTCGGGCTTCGAGCTGGCGCTGGGGCCGTCGTTCCGCGAGGACTTCCGCGAATCGCTGCTGCGCCTGGTGACCTCGCTGACCGGCATGGGTGTCACGGTGTTGATGACCTCGGAACTGGAGGACCGCTACACCGACCTGCGCTTCAGCCCCTACGGCACCGCGTTCATGACCGACGCCATCATCGTGCAGCGCTACATCGAGGTGGAAAGCCGCCTGCGCCGCGTGCTGGCGGTGGTCAAGGTGAGGGACAGCGCGCATTCCGACGAACTGCGCGAATACAGCATCGACGATGGCGGCCTGCGCATCGGTGCCCCGCTGACCGAGCAGGAAGGCCTGCTCGGCGGGCGCCCGGCGACGCGACGACGCGCCACGCCGGTCGGCGAGATGTAAGGGCACAAAGGGCTGATGCGATGAACCCCGAGCACAAGCCCGACCCCTCCCTGCACGCGACGCTGGCAGCAGAGGTCGCCATGCTTGAGCGTTCAGCCGTGGCCGCGCGTGCCGAACTGGCCGCCTTGTACGCCGACCTGGCTCAGGCTCGGGTCCAGATTGGCGACCACCCGATGCACCAGCTGTTGGAGGCCGACAGGCAACTGGCGCCGGACGCCCTGCGCGCCCCCGAGCTCGATGCCCTCGATGCTCTGCCCAACCGGGTGCTGCTGATCGACCGCATGGCCCAGGCCCTGGCGCACGCCCGGCGCAACGACACCCGGCTCGCGCTGCTGTTCCTGGACCTGGACGGGTTCAAGGCCATCAACGACAGCCGCGGGCGCCAGGTCGGCGACGAGGTGCTGCGCATGGTCGGGCAATGCCTGGTCGCTTGCGTACGCGGCGTGGACACGGTCTGCCGCCTGGGCGGCGACGAGTTCGTGCTGCTGCTCAGCGAGATTGCCGAGGCGGCGGACGCCGGCCTCGTGGCGGACAAGCTGCTGGCGTCCCTGGCCGAACTGGCCACCCCGGGCCGGGTGCCGGTGTCCGCGAGCATTGGCGTCAGCGTGTTCCCCGACGACGCGACCGACGCCGAGGGACTGGTGGACTGCGCCGACCGTGCGATGTACGGCAGCAAGCGTGCGGGAGGCGGTTGCTACCGGTTCTTCTCGGCCTTGGGGTCGCATCCGGGTGATGCCCAGCAAGACCTGCAGAGCGATCCCGCCCGGCGCGAGGAGCGCGGCACGCGCCTGCGTGATGCGAACGAAAAGCTGGTGCTGTCGGCCATGGCGGCGTCGGCAGCAGTGGAGCAGCAGGAGCAGATGCTGGCTGGGTTGCAGACTGCGGCCAGGAACAAGGACGAGTTCCTGAGCGTTCTGGGCCACGAACTGCGCAACCCGCTGGCGCCGCTGCTCACGACGCTGGACGTGCTGCGAATGCGCGGTGGCGGCTACGAGACGGTGGAACACGCCACCATGCGCCGCCACGTGTTCCACATGGTGCGTCTGGTGGACGATCTGCAGGACGTTGGCAAGATCGCGTCCGGCAAGGTGGAGCTGCGGGTGGAGCGCGTGCCCATCGAGCATCTGGCCTTGCAGGCCATCGCGCTGGCCAAGCCCCTCATGGAGCAGCGCCAGCAGCATTTCGCGTTTGCCGACAGCCCCGAGCGGCTGGCCTGCTGGGGCGACCCGGTGCGCCTCACGCAATGCCTGTCCAACCTGCTGATCAATGCGGCCAAGTACACGCCTCCCGGAGGCAGCATCTCGCTGACGACAAGCCGCGACGGCGAGCAGGCAGTCATCGCCGTGAAGGACGACGGCAGGGGCATCTCCGCGTCGGCACTGCCCGACGTGTTCAACCTGTTCTTCCAAGAGCGGGTGGACGCGAACTCGCTCACGGGCGGGCTGGGCGTGGGGCTGGCCCTGGTGCGCAGCCTGGTGGCGCTGCACGCCGGCAGCGTGGCCGCGAGCAGCGCAGGCCTAGGGCGGGGCAGCGAGTTCGTCATCCGGCTCCCGCTCATCGACGAGGAGGATGGGCCACAAGCAGTGCGAGGCAGTCAGCCGACCGTCGCGGCCCTGCACCCGCCACGCCGTGTCCTCATCGTCGACGACAACTACGACGCGGCGGACTCGCTGGCCGAGTTGCTGCGCCTGTACGGGCATGAGGTGTGGGTCGCCACCCATCCCGTCGCCGCGCTGCAGATGATCGGCGCCGCCGCACCCGAGCTCGCGCTGCTGGACATCGGCCTGCCCGGCATGGATGGGTACGAGCTGGCAGCGTTGATCCGGCAGGAGAACCCCGGGCTGCAGGTCGCCCTGGTGGCGCTCAGCGGCTATGGGCGTGCAGCCGACCAGGCCCGCAGCGCGCAGGCGGGCTTCCATGCGCATCTGGTCAAGCCGGTCGACATTGAAGCGCTCGAGCGCATCCTGCAATCAGTTCAGCCCTCGCCCATGCCGGCAGACTGAGGCGCCCGGCGGCATGGAGGATGCGCCACCCGCTGGCGCGAGAAAGCCAGCGTCCGCTACCAGCGGCAGCAACGATAGGCCAACCCCACGCCCGCGGAGAAGGAACTGCGTTGCTGCGTCAACGGACTCGCCGCGGCATCGCCCACGAGGCGTGAAACGCCGGCGTTGCCGAAGAGGATCCATCTCGGTGTCAGCGCCGTGGTGAAACCCAGCCCGCCATACACATCCCGCGCGCCCGCGCCCGGCGAGAAGGCCGGCAAGCCGGACGCCACCGATTGCTCGGGCGTCACGCCAAAGTAGGTGCGCATGTTCTGCGCACTCGCCAGGGAGGCCCCGACGCTGGCGGACCACTCGGTGCGCTCGGTGACGCGCTGGTGGTAGCCGAGATCGACGCTGCCGACGGCGCCGCCGCGCCGGCCCAGCAGATCCTGGGAGATGTTGCCGCTGAGGTCCCAGCGCTCGGCCAGCTTCCAGGAGGCGAAGAACCGCCCGCGCAGCGTGCGCTTGACGTCCGGCAGGCCCTTGAGGTGTTCCGAGTCGCCCGACGTGCGCCCGCTGTCGAAGCGCAGGGCCGCGCCCAAACGGAACTGGTCGCTGCTGAGCAGCAGCGCGCTCGCTCCCGGCCCTTGCGGGTCCGAAGCGAAGTTCATCACGCCGCCCGCCCGCGACGTGCTGATGCGGAACCGCCCCCACTGATAGGCCCACAGCGGACGCAGCTTCACGATGCGCCGGTCAGATCCCTCGTACTCCGGCTGCGACAGGGCCATGGCCCCCACCAGCCAGTTGCTTGCCGTGGGTGTCTGGGGGGCCTCGTCGTCTGCCCGGCAGTTCGGTGCGGCCAGCAGGAAGGAGGACAGGATGCAAAGTGAGAGACCGGGGCGTGCGAGCATGCCCACATGATCGTGGAGGGGGCTTAAGTCAGACTTAAGGCCGCATGCCTGGGCGGGCCTGTCACCCGCCCAGCACGTGCATGTCGGCGCGCTCGGGCCGTTGCGGGCGCAGCCGTTCGCGCTGCTCGGAGTAGGCGTCGCCACGTCCAGCCCAGATGGCGGCCAGCCGGTCGTGCAGCAGCGATTCGCTGGCGTGGGCGCCGCGCAGGAGGTTGCGCAGATCGTGGCCGTGGGCGGCGAACAGGCAGGTGAACAGGCGCCCGTCCGCCGTCAGCCGGGCGCGTGTGCAGTCGCCGCAGAAGGCGTGACTGACGCTGCTGATGAAGCCGATCTCCCCGGCGCCGTCCACGTACTGCCAGCGCTGGGCCGTCTCGCCGCCGCGCGTGGCCGGCAGGGGCTGCAGCGGCCAGCGCGCCGCGATGCGCGCGCGCAGCTCGTCGCTGGGCAGCACCTCGTCCAACCGCCAGCCGTTGTGGCAGCCGGCGTCCATGAACTCGATGAAGCGCAGCACCATGCCGCTATCGCGGAACTGCGCCGCCATGGGCAGGGCTTCGCCGTCGTTGGTGCCGCGGCGCACCACCATGTTGACCTTGATCCTGGCAAAACCCGCCTGCTGCGCCGCCTCCAGGCCACGCAGCACTTCCGCCACGGGGAAGCCGACGTCGTTCATGCGCTGGAAAACGGCGTCGTCGAGTGCGTCGAGGCTGACGGTCAGGCGATTCAGGCCGGCGTCCCGCAGCTCGCCAGCCTGGGCGGCCAGCAGGCTGCCGTTGGTCGTCAGCGCAAGGTCCGGCGGCGTGCCGTCGAGCGTGCGCAGTGAGGCGAGCTGGCGGATCAGCTCGGGCAGGTCGCGGCGCAGCAGGGGTTCGCCGCCGGTCAGTCGCAGCGTGCGCACGCCCAGGGCCAGGGCCTGGCGGGCGACCTGGGCGATCTCCTCGAAGCTCAGCAGCTGCGCCTGCGGCAGGAAGCGGTGGCCAGGACCGAAGCGGCTGCGCGGCATGCAGTAGCTACAGCGGAAGTTGCAGCGGTCGGTCAGCGAGATGCGCAGGTCACGCCAGGGGCGGTGGCGGCGGTCGTGCAGCGGGCCGGCGGCCGGCGGTGCCGCGGCGCGGCGCGGGATCCAGAGCAAAGGGGCGGTCCTCGCATCCATGGCGGCATTGTGGGCGGCGGCCCCGGCCCGGCCCATCGGGCCGTGGCAGGAGGTGGGCGGTGCCCGCCTAGTCCCTTTGGCGTATCCCCGCCTCCGCCATCGGGCGCGACACGCCCCGGCCGTGCGCGCTTAGGCTGGCGTCATGAACATCCAACATTTCGACGACCTGCTGGCCATGGCCCGCAATCAGCGCGAGCCGCAGCGCCTGCTGATGGTCTTCACCACGGCCGAATGCGAGCCCGACGCGACGCCCGAGCAGCGCGCCGCCCATGCCGCCGGCGAGGGTGGGGTGCTGCACCCGCTGATGTGCGTGGACAAGGATCCGGGCGAGGTGGCGGATTTCGCGGCCCTGGCCGCCGAGGCCCGCCAGGCCGGCCCGGCCTGGCAGCTCATGTTCACCGCCGCCCTGGCCGGCCGCACGTCCGCCAGCGAGATCCAGCGCATGCTGGACCTGCTGGTCAAGCGGGTGCAGGCCGGTGAGTTCGGCGGGCTGCTGCCTTTCAACCCCGCCGGCGAAGTGGTGCTGATCGGCTGAATCACGCCAGCGGCACGCCGCTGGCGTCCAGGCCGTCTTCCTCGGCACTCAGCACGTAGGGTCCGGTGCCGGCGTTGTCGGCCCGCGAGGCCGGCACGAAGGCGCCGACGCCGACGTCAAAGACGTGCACCTCGCCGTCCTCGATGACGTAGTGCCAGCCGTGCAGCGTCAGCGTCCGGGCCTCGACCCGCTCGCGCACCATGGGGTAGTCCATCAACCGCTCCAGCTGCAGCACGATGGCGCGCTGCTCGGTGCGGCGCATCACCTCGGGACCAGGCTCGGCCACGGGCAGTGCGGCCTCGCGGCCCAGGTCCAGCCAGCGCGCCAGGTTCTGTGCTGCGGCCGGCACTTCGCCGTAGAGCGCACGGATCGCGCCGCAATGGCTGTGGCCACAGACGATGATGCGACGCACCTGCAGGTTCAGCACGGCGAACTCGATGGCCGCCGCCGTACCGTGGAAGCCCTGGCTCTGGTCGTAGGGCGGCACGAAGGCGCCGACGTTGCGCACCAGGAAGAGCTCGCCCGGCCCGGCGCCGGTGAGCAGGTAGGGCACCAGGCGCGAATCCGAGCAGCCGATGAAGAGGGTCAGCGGATGCTGGCCTTCATCGACGAGATGACGGAAAAGCGAGCGCTGCTGAGGGAAGGCGTCCGTCTGGAAACGCCGCAGGCGTTCGAGCAGCTCGTCGGGCATGGCGCTACTGCACCAGCGGCGACTGGGGCTGCTGCAGGTCGACGCCCCGAAGACGGGCCTCGAAGGCCAGCGCCTGCAGATACTGCCGCAGCGCGCTGATCTCGTGCAACTGGCGCATCCGCAGCGCCACCGCCTCCCGGATCTGCTCGAAGGCAGGAAGCCTGCCCGGCTCGCGTGCGTCGATGGCGACGATATGCAGGCCGAAGCGGCTGTGCAGCAGTTGCGGCAATACGCCGATCTCGGTGCGCCCGAAGAGTTCCCGGGCAAATTCCGGCGCGCAGTCGGCGGCCGTCAGCCACCCCAACTGGCCGCCCTCCGCGCCGCTGGGGCAGTTGGACAGCGTCCTCGCGGCCTCGTCGAATGCGGTCCTGTCGCTGGCCCGCACCTGGATCAGCTGCCCCTCGGCGCGCTCGCGCAGCCGGCTCACGTCGACGCCGGGCGTCACGGCGAAGAGGATGTGCCGCACCTTGAGCCTTTCACCTTCGGCGAACTGGCGGGCATGGGCGTCGTAGTGGCGGCGGCAGGCCGCCTCGTCCAGTTCGGGGCCGGCGAGTTCGCGCGCGAGCAGCGCCTCGATGGCCTGGCCGGCCGCCTCGCTGATGGCGCCCTCGCGGGGTGTCGGATCGTCGGCGCCCAGCAGGCCCAGCGCCTGCGCCCGCTGGCGCAGCAGTTCGGTGCATGCACGCTGGCGCAGCGTCTCGTCGTCGAGCAGTTCGTCGGCAGCGGCGATCTCGATGTCGTTCACATGGGCCATGGCTCAGCCTCGCTTGGGAAGATTCAGGCGGCGCGAACGCACGACCTGGTAGGGGCGCAGCACGTAGAAGACAGACGCCAGGCCGCTCCAGACATGCACGAGGCGGCTGAAGGGGAAGAGCAGGAAGATGGTCATGCCCAGCACCATGTGCACCTTGTAGGGCCAGGCCAGGGCCACCAGGCCGCTGGCGTCCGGATTGAAGGTGACGATGCGCTGCGCCCAGTCGGACAGCACCAGCATGACCGAGCCATCGCTGTGGGACAGCGAGAAGGGCAGCGTGACGAGGCCCAGGCTGAGCTGCGTCCAGAGGATCCACAGGATGGCCAGGTCGGTGCGGTGGCTGGTGAGGCGGATGCGCGGGTCGGTCATGCGGCGCCAGATCAGCATGCTCAGGCCGATGAAGCAGGCCGTGCCGGCAATGCCGCCGGCGACGATGGCCAGCATCTGCTTGTTGGCCGGGCTGATGAAGTGCTCGTAGACGGCGTGCGGCGTCAGCATGCCGACGCTGTGCCCGACGAAGAGGAACAGGATGCCGGCATGGAAGAGGTTGCTGGCCCATTTGATGCTGCCGCTGCGCAGCAGCTGCGAGCTGTCGCTCTTCCAGGTGTACTGGTCGCGGTCGAAGCGGGCCAGGCTGCCCATCAGGAAGACGGCCAGGCAGATATAGGGGTAGACGACGAACAGGAAGTTGTGTGCGGCGTTCATGCCTGGGCTCCCGGTTGGGGTGCGCGGGTCTTGCGCACGATGTGGATGGGCTGCGGCTGCTCGGGCCGCGACTGGCCGGCCGACGAGCAGCCGCCGAAGGCTTCGGGTTCGGCCCAGTCCTCGTCGAGCTCGGGCTCGGGCGGGATCTCCACACGCTCGGCACGCTCACCCGCCAGTTCGAGCGTCGCGGCCAGCACGCTGGCATAGGGGCTCTGGCGGCGCCGCAGCGCGCTGAAGATGACCCGCGTGATGTGGGCGATCTCGGCAAGGAAATCGCGTGCCTCGCGCGCCGGCTGGGTGCTGGTGAACTCCAGCACGACGGCCAGGTGGTCGGGCAGCTCGCCGGGCGCGAGATAGAGGCCGGCGCGCTCATAGGTCTGCTGCAGGTCGACCATGGCCGGGCCACGGTCGCGCGAGTCGCCATGGATGTGCTCGAACAGGTGCAGGGCCGTGCCACGGCCGCGGTCGAAGAGGTCGACGAACTCGGCCTCCACGGCCAAGGGGTCGTCGCGATGAAGGTGCTGCAGCAGCGCGCACAGCTCGTCGATGCGGGCGGCCGGCAGCGCGGCCTCGCGCTTCAGCGCCTGTTGAAGCTCGGGCGCGGCAGCGCGCAGGGCCGCGTCCGGGTAGCGCAGCAGCGCGGCGAGCACGCGCAGGCTGTAGGGGGCGGGAGTAGGCGTTTTGAACATGGCGGCCGTCCTCAGATCGTTGCCTTGATGGGGATGGTCCGCTTCTTCTCCGAACCGAAAAGGCTGGTCTCGGTGACGCCCTCGGAGCAGCCGTTGCCGAAGCTGAAGCCGCAGCCGCCGCGCACGTTGAAGGCGTTCTCGGCGTACTCGCGATGGGTCGTCGGGATGACGAAGCGGTCCTCGTAGTTGGCGATGGCCATCACGCGGTACATCTCTTCCACGTCGGGAGCGAGCAGGCCGACCTGGTCGAGCACGGCACGGTTCTCGACGCCGTCCACGTGCTTGCCGCGCTGGTAGGCGCGCATGGCCAGCATGCGTTCCAGCGCCCTCTCCACCGGCCAGGTGTCGCCGGCCGTCAGCAGGTTGGCGAGGTATTGCACCGGGATGCGCAACTGCTTGACGTCGGGCAGCTCGCCCACGGTGCCGAGCTGGCCCGCATTGGCAGCCGCGCTGATGGGCGACAGCGGCGGCACATACCAGACCATGGGCAGGGTACGGTACTCGGGGTGCAGCGGCAGGGCCACCTTCCAGTCCACGGCCATCTTGTAGACGGGGCTGTTCTTGGCCGCCTCCAGCCAGTTGTCGGGGATGCCGTCCTTGCGCGCCTGCGCGATGACCGCGGGGTCGTTCGGGTCGAGGAAGATGCCGAGCTGCGCCTGGTAGAGATCCTTGTCGTTGGGCGTCGCCGCGACCTCGGCGATGCGGTCGGCGTCATAGAGCAGCACGCCCAGGTAGCGGATGCGGCCGACGCAGGTCTCGGAGCACACCGTGGGCTGGCCAGCCTCGATGCGCGGGTAGCAGAAGATGCACTTCTCGGCCTTGCCGCTCTTCCAGTTGTAGTAGATCTTCTTGTAGGGGCAGCCCGAGACGCACATGCGCCAGCCGCGGCACTTGTCCTGGTCGATGAGGACGATGCCGTCTTCCTCTCGCTTGTAGATGGAGCCCGACGGGCAGCTTGCGACGCAGGCCGGGTTCAGGCAGTGCTCGCACAGCCGCGGCAGGTACATCATGAAGGTGTTCTCGAAGCGGCCGTAGATGTCCTTCTGCACGTCCTCGAAGTTCTTGTCCTTGGAGCGCTTGCTGAACTCGCCGCCGAGGATCTCCTCCCAGTTCGGGCCCCATTCGATCTTCTCCATGCGCTGGCCGGTGATGAGACTGCGCGGGCGCGCGGTCGGCGCGTGCTTCATCTCGGGGGCCGATTGCAGATGGTCGTAGTCGAAGGTGAAGGGCTCGTAGTAGTCGTCGATCTCCGGCAGGTTGGGGTTGGCGAAGATCTTCATCAGGAGCTTCCACTTGCCGCCCTGGCGCGGCTCGATGCTGCCGTCGGCCTTGCGGACCCAGCCGCCGTTCCAGCGGTCCTGGTTTTCCCATTCCTTGGGGTAGCCGATGCCGGGCTTGGTCTCGACGTTGTTGAACCAGGCGTACTCGACGCCGGGGCGGCTGGTCCAGACGTTCTTGCAGGTCACCGAGCAGGTGTGGCAACCGATGCACTTGTCCAGGTTCAGCACCATGCCGATCTGTGCGCGAATCTTCATTTGCGTCGTCCTCTTGCTCAGGGGTTTTCGCCTTGCGACTGGTAGGCCGCGGCGAGGTGGTCATCGCGCGGCGTATCGAGCCAGTCCACGCGCTTCATCTTGCGGATCACGACGAACTCGTCGCGGTTCGTGCCGATGGTTCCGTAGTAGTTGAAGCCGTAGCTGTACTGGGCATAGCCGCCGATCATGTGGGTGGGCTTGGTGACGATGCGCGTCACCGAGTTGTGGATGCCGCCGCGCACCCCGGTGATCTCGCTGCCGGGGGTGTTGATGATCTTTTCCTGCGCGTGGTACATAAGCGTCATGCCGGGGTTCACGCGCTGGCTGACGACGGCGCGGGCAGCGATGGCGCCGTTGATGTTGAAGAGCTCCACCCAGTCGTTGTCCTCGATGCCGGCGCGTTTCGCGTCGTCCTCGCTGAGCCAGATGACCGGGCCGCCGCGGTTGAGCGTCAGCATCAGCAGGTTGTCGCTGTAGGTGCTGTGGATGCCCCACTTCTGGTGCGGCGTGATGAAGTTCAGCACGATCTCCGGGTTGCCGTTGGGCTTGATGCCCTGGATCTCGCCGGTCGTCTTCAGGTCCACAGGCGGGCGGTAGCTGCTGAAGCCCTCGCCGAAGGCGCGCATCCAGCGGTGGTCCTGATAGAACTGCTGGCGGCCCGTCAGCGTGCGCCATGGGATCAGCTCGTGCACGTTGGTGTAGCCGGCGTTGTAGGAGACCTTCTCGCTCTCCAGGCCGCTCCAGGTCGGCGAGCTGATGATCTTGCGCGGCTGGGCCTGCACGTCGCGGTAGCGGATCTTCTCGTCTTCGCGGTGCAGGGCCAGGTGCACGTGCTCGCGGCCCGTGGCGCGGCCTTGAGCCTCCCAGGCCTTGACGGCGACGTGGCCGTTGGTCTCGGGTGCCAGCTGCAGGATGACTTCGCAGGCGTCGATGTCGCTGACGATGCGCGCACGCCCCGCGGCGTCCACGCCGTTGAGCTCGGCGAGCTGCTCCACCTCGGTCCTGGTGTCCCAGCCTATGCCCTTGCCGCCGTTGCCGAGCTTCTCCATCAGCGGCCCGAGCGAAGTGAAGCGCTCATAGGTGGCCGGGTAGTCACGCTCGACGACGGCGATGCTGGGTGCCGTCTTGCCGGGAATGAGATCGCACTCGCCCTTCTTCCAGTCCTGCACGTCGAAGGGCTGGGCCAGCTCGGCCGGCGTGTCGTGCATCAGCGGCGACATCACGACCTCCTTCTCCACGCCCAGGTGTCCCTTGCAGACCTCGCTGAAGGCCTTGGCGAAGCCCTTGTAGATCTCCCAGTCGCTCCTGGCCTGCCAGACCGGGTCCACCGCCGCGGACAGCGGGTGGATGAAGGGGTGCATGTCGCTGGTGTTGAGGTCGTTCTTCTCGTACCAGCTGGCCGTCGGCAGCACGATGTCCGAATACAGGCAGGTCGTGCTCATGCGGAAGTCCAGAGTCACCAGCAGGTCCAGCTTGCCCTGCGGTGCCTGCGCGTGCCAGCGCACCTCGCGCGGCTTGGCGTCGTCGGCGCCGAGATCCTTGCCCTGCACGCCGTTCTCGGTGCCCAGCAGGTGCTTGCAGAAATACTCGTGGCCCTTGCCGCTGGAGCCCAGCAGGTTGGAGCGCCAGACGAACATGTTGCGCGGCCAGTTCTGCGGCGCGTCGGGGTCCTCGCAGCTCATCTGCAGCGAGCCGTCGCGCAGGCCCTGCACGACATAGTCCTTGGGCGCCAGGCCCGCGGCAGCGGCGTCCTTGACGACCTGCAGGGGGTTGGTCTTGAGCTGGGGGGCGCTGGGCAGCCAGCCCATGCGCTCGGCGCGCACGTTGCAGTCGATCAGGCTGCCGTCGAATTCGGCGCGCTCGGCCTCGGTGGCCAGCGGCGACAGCACCTCGTCGACATTGAGCTTCTCGTAGCGCCACTGGTCGCTGTGGGCGTAGAAGAAGCTGGTGCTGTTCATCTGGCGCGGCGGGCGCACCCAGTCGGTCGCGAAGGCTAGCGGCACCCAGCCCGTCTGCGGACGCAGCTTCTCCTGCCCCACGTAATGCGCCCAGCCGCCACCGCTCTGGCCGATGCAACCGCACATCATCAGCAGATTGATGACACCGCGGTAGTTCATGTCGCAGTGGTACCAGTGGTTCATCGCGGCGCCGATGATGATCATCGACTTGCCCTGGGTCTTGTGCGCGTTCTCGGCGAACTCCCGCGCGACGCGGATGACCTGGGCGCGCGGCACGCCGGTGATGGCCTCCTGCCAGCCGGGTGTGTAAGGCGCGTTGTCGTCGTAGTCGACCGCCCCGCTGCCAAAGCCGCGATTGATGCCGTATTGGGCCGCCTGCAGGTCGAAGACCGTCGCGACCAGGGCCTCGCCGTCGCTGGTCTTGAGCCGGGTCGCCGGCACGCGGGCACGATGGCTCACGCCGTCCTGCTGGGGGTTGGGCGTGAAGTGTTCGCTCGCGCTGCCGGCAAAGTAGGGAAAGGCGACGTCGACGATCTCGTGCGCCTGCTCGCCGTCCTCGACGAGGGAGAGCTTCAGGCGCACGTCGCCGCCGCCTTCGGCCTCCTTGGCTTCGAGGTTCCATTTGCCAGTGTCGTCGCGGCCCTCCGCGCCCCAGCGGAAGCCGATGGAGCCATGGGGAAGCACCAGCCGGCAGGCGGCGTCGAAGGCCAGCGTCTTCCATTCCGGGTTGTTGGCCTGGCCCATCTGGCCCGCCAGGTCGCTGGCGCGCAGGTAGCGCCCGGGCACGCGGGACTTGCGGCCGTCGGGCAAGGTCTGCTCTTCCAGCATGACCAGCAGCGGCAGGTCGGTGTAGCGGCGCGCGTAATCGTCGAAATAGGGACTGCGCTGCTTGAAATAGAACTCGTTCAGCGCGACATGGCCCATGGCCATCGCGAGCGCCGCGTCCGTGCCCTGCTTGGGATGCAGCCACAGGTCGGCCAGCTTGGCGACCTCGGAGTAGTCGGGCGTCACCGCCACGGTCTTCGCACCCTTGTAGCGCACCTCGGTGAAGAAATGCGCGTCGGGCGTGCGCGTCTGCGGCACGTTGCTGCCCCAGGCGATGATGTAGTTGGAGTTGTACCAGTCGGCCGATTCGGGCACGTCGGTCTGCTCACCCCAGATCTGCGGGCTGGCCGGCGGCAGGTCGCAGTACCAGTCGTAGAAACTCATGCAGACGCCGCCGATCAGGCTCAGGTAGCGGCTGCCGGCGGCATAGCTGACCATGGACATCGCCGGGATGGGCGAGAAGCCGATGATGCGGTCCGGGCCGTGCTGCTTGATCGTGTAGACGTTGGCCGCGGCGACGAGCTGGTTGACTTCATCCCAGGTGGAGCGCACGAAGCCGCCCATACCGCGCAGCTGCTGGTAGTCGCGTCGCGCCGCCTCGTCGGCCTGGATCAGCGCCCAGGCGTCGACCGGGCTCCTGGCGACGGCCAGGGCCTCCCGCCAGCGCTTGAGCAGGCGCCCCCGCACCATGGGGTACTTCACGCGGTTGGCGCTGTAGAGGTACCAGCTGTAGCTCGCGCCCCGCGCGCAGCCGCGCGGCTCGTGGTTGGGCAGGTCGGCGCGCGTGCGCGGGTAGTCGGTCTGCTGGGTCTCCCAGGTGACGATGCCGCCCTTGACGTAGATCTTCCAGGAGCAGGAGCCGGTGCAGTTCACGCCATGCGTGCTGCGCACGATCTTGTCGTGCGCCCAGCGGTTGCGGTAGGCGTCTTCCCATGTGCGGTCCTCGCCGGTGCTCACGCCGTGACCGCCGGCAAAGGCCTCGCGCGGAAGCTGGAAAGCGGTCAGTCGATCCAGGAAATGGGACATGGGTTTCTCCGTTAGCAGAACAGGGGGGCGTTGCGCCGGCCGTAGAACCACCAGCAGATGGCCATGCAGCTCAGATAGAACGCCAGGAAGCAATACAGCGCGGCCTGGGGGCCGCCGGCGAGCGAGATCGCGCTGCCGAAGCTCTTGGGGATGAAGAAGCCGCCGTAGGCGCCGACGGCCGAACACAGCCCGAGCGCAGCGGCGCCCTGGGCCTGCGCCTCGTGCATCGAGCCGCGGGCACGCCGGGCCTCGCGCAGGAAGCCCAGGGGCACCATGCGGAAGGTGCTGCCGTTGGCAACGCCGGCCGCAATGAATATCAACAGCAAGCCGGCGGCGAAGATCAGCTCACCCCCTTGCTTGCCCAGACTCGCGAGCAGCCCAGCCACACCGAGAGCCAGTCCACCAAAGCAGACGAGACTGACACGCGCACCGCCGAGCCGGTCGGCCACCCAGCCCCCCAGGGGACGAGCCAGCGCGCCGAGCAGCGGGCCCAGCCACACGAGTTGCTGCGCACCGTCGAAGCCGGGGAACTGGCTGCGCAACAGCAGCGGACAGGCGGCCGAGAAGCCGATGAAGCTGCCGAAGCTCCCCAGATAGAGCCAGCTCATCAGCCAGCTATGGCGGCGCGTGAAGAGCTGGGCCTGCTCGGTCATGCTCACGCCACCGGATGGGAAATCGTCCATGCCGAGCCACGCCGCCAGGCTGCTCGCCGCGATCAGCGGCAGCCACACCAGGCCGGCGTTCTGCAGCCACACTCGGCCATCGCCCTGGGCTGTCAGGCCGAAGAGATCCAGGCCGATGACGACCGGCACGGCCCACTGGACCAGACCCACGCCCAGGTGCGCCAGGCCGGCCCCCACGCCCAGCGCGAGACCCTGCTCCCCCGCAGGGAAGCAGGCACTGATGTGGGCCATGCCGCTGGCGAAGTTGGCGCCGCCCAGGCCGCACAGCAGCGCCAGCGCGACCATCCATTCATAGGGCGTGGTCGGGTCCTGCACGGCCCACGCAACGCCGGCGGCCGGCAGCAGCAGGCTGGCGGTGGACAGTGCGGTCCAGCGCCTGCCGCCGACCCAGGGCACGGCAAAGCCGTAGAAGATGCGCAGCGTCGCGCCGCAAAGAGCCGGCAGCGCGCTCAGCCAGAACAGTTGATTGGTGCTGTAGCGAAAGCCGGCGGCAGGCAGGTGCACCACCAGCACGGACCAGAGCATCCACACCGCGAACGACAGCGCCAGCGCGGGAACCGCGAAAACGAGGTTGCGCAGCGCGACGGCCCGGCCGCGGGTGGCCCAGAAATCCGGATCTTCCGGATTCCAGGATTGCGGCACGGACAGGGACTGCGACATGGAGGCCATGCTCCCGCGCGCGCCCTGCGCTGGCCATCCATCGCCGGACGGGTTCGCCCGGCGCGTTAGGACGAGGCGCGGCAAGGTAGACATCGTTCTTTCGGACGATGGGTGGCTGGATCAGGGATTGCGGATCTCTGCGCCGCGGCGCAGGTAGAACCACCAGTTCAGGACGAGGCACACGGCGTAGAAGGCGGCGAAGCCATAGAAGGCCAGCTGCGGCGTGCCTGCCTTGATCTGCTCGCCGATCAGCACGGGCGCGACGAAGGCGCCATAGGCGGCCACGGCCGACGTCCAGCCCAGTACCGGGCCGGCCTGCTGCCGGTCGAAGATGACGCCGACGGAGCGGAAGGTCGAGCCGTTGCCGACACCGCTGGCAGCGAACAGCAGCACCATCAGGCCCATGAAGGCCGGGAAGAATTGCTCGGGCGTGGCCGAGCCGTAGGCCTGCTGCATGACGTAGCCGACCGCCACCGAGGCGAACACCATGACGGCCGAGATGACCTGCGTGACGATGGAGCCCCCGACCTTGTCCGAGATCCAGCCCCCGATGGGCCTGACCGCTGCCCCGACGAAGGGGCCGATCCAGGCATAAGTCAGCGCGGACGGCGCGTTCGGGTTCTTCAGCGTGTGCGTGATCACGCCGGCTGCGTCCGGCACATGCTGGAAGCCGAAGATGATCGTGATGGCCAGCGGCAGGGCCATGGAGAAGCCGATGAAACTGCCGAAGGTGACGACGTACAGCGCCGTCAGGCTCCAGGTGTGCTTGTTGCGGAAGATCGCGAACTGCTTGGCGACGTTCTCCTTCATCGCACCGAAGGCCGCCAGGCGCATGACGAGCAGCGCAGCAACGATGTCCAGAGGGATCGCCACCCACATGTTCAGCAGCCCCAGTCCGGTGGGCGCCGGCAGGTAGAGGTAGAGCATGCCGATCGACGGCACGAAGGCCAGCGAATAGAGGTAGGCGATCTTCAGGAAGGCCACCAGCGGCGAGCCGGCCTGGGGCGTCACCGTCTTCAGGTTGTTCATGCCGAACCAGCACAACGCCGCCAGCGGCACCAGGGACAGCGTCCACGCGAAGCCGGCGTTCTGTATCCAGGTCTGGGTGCCCGCGGGGATCTTGCCGAAGATCCAGCCGCTGGCCTTCACCAGCGTCATGGGTTCGCCGGTCAGGCCGAAGAAGCTCAAGGTCATCACCAGCGGAATGACGACCTGCATCGTCGTCACGCCGAAGTTGCCCAGGCCCGCGTTCAGGCCCAGCGCCGTGCCCTGCAGCCGCTTCGGGAAGAAGGTGCTGATGTTGGACATCGACGACGCGAAGTTGCCGCCGCCCACGCCCGACCACAGCGCCATCAGCTGGAAGGCCCACAGCGGCCAGTCCTTGTGCTGCAGTGCGATGCCGGTGCCGATGGCCGGCGCGAGCAGCATGGCGGTGGTCAGGAAGATGGTGTTGCGCCCACCGGCCATGCGGATCAGGAAGGAGGCCGGGATGCGCATCGTGGCACCCGAGATGCCGGCGATGGCCGTCAGCGTGAACAGCTCTGCCTGGCTGAACGGGAAGCCCAGGTTGAGCATCTGCACGGCGATGATGCCCCACATGCCCCAGACGGCGAAGCCGCACAGCAGGGCCGGGATGGAGATCCACAGGTTGCGATAGGCGATGCGCTTGCCGGTGCGTTCCCAGAAGGCGTCGTCCTCGGGGCGCCAGTCCGCGATGTCGGCGCCGCTCGCCGGGACGCCGGCGCTCGGGTTCTTGCTCATGATGGAATCCTTTCGGCGCTCAGCCGGCGAGGTGGAATTCGGGCGCGTTGCGGCCCATGACTTCGGTCTTGCGCACTTCCGTCCAGTACATCCAGATCAGCGAGACCCAGACGACGCCGTACATCAGCATGAAGGCGCTGGAGCGGATGCCGGTCAGGTCCAGCAGCGCGCCGAACAGGATGGGCAGCACGAAGCCGCCGAGGCCGCCGGCCAGGCCGACGATGCCGCTGATGGCGCCGATGTTGCTGGGGTAGTCGTCGCTGATGTACTTGAAGACCGAGGCCTTGCCGAAGGCCCAGGCCACGCCCAGCACGGCCAGCAGCGTGGTGAAGGCATAGACGTTCAGCCCGATGTGGAAGGTCTTGGCTCCTGCCGTCGTCGCGATGGTGAAGTCGGTCTGCGGGTAGCTCAGCAGGAACAGGCAGATCCAGCTCACCCACATCACCCACCAGGTGACCTTGTGGGCGCCGTATTTGTCCGACAGCAGGCCGCCGATCGCGCGCAACACGCCGCCGGGCAGGCTGAAGCAGGCCGCCAGCAGCGCGGCGACCCGGATGTCCAGGCCGAACTCGCCGACGTAGTACTGCACCATCCACAGTGCCAGCGCCACGTAGCCGCCGAAGACGATGCTGTAGTACTGGCAGTACTTCAGGACCCGCGGGTCCTTCAAGGCCTTCAACTGCTCGCGAAAGCTCACGTTGCTGGTGACGAGGTGAGCTGGGTTGCTGTGGCTGAACAGCCAGAACAGCACGACGGTGCCGGCCATGATGGCTGCGTAGACCTGCGGCACCATGGCCCAGCCAAAGCTCACGAGCAGCGCCGGCGCCACGAACTTGTTGACGGCCGAGCCGGAGTTGCCCGCGCCGTAGACCCCCATGGCCATGCCCTGGCGGCTCTTGGGGAACCAGCGCGCGACATAGGGCGTGCCGACCGAGAAGGAGCCGCCCGCCAGGCCGACGAAGAGTCCGATGACGAGGAAGTGCCAGTACTGCGTCGCGTAGGCCATCAGCCAGATGGCCGGCACGGTGGCGAGCATCAGCAGGGCCATGACGATGCGACCGCCGTAGCGGTCGGTCCAGATGCCCAGCGGCACGCGCACCAGCGAACCCGTCAGCACCGGCATCGCCGTCAGCAGGCCGAACTCGGTGGCATTGAGCCCGAGCTGCTTCTTGATCGGAATGCCGATGACGCCGAACATCATCCAGACCATGAAGCACACGGTGAAGGCCAGGGTGCTCACGATCAGGACCGACCAGGCCTTGCGGTCCACAGGGGCTGCTCTCATGCGGTTTGCTCCTCAGTCACGATGCAGAGGACTTTCCCGCGCGCGCGCCGCGCCGCATATTCACCGCTAGACCAGCCGGGCACCGCCCGCTGGGAGGACGCCGGCCGGGCCGGCCTCGTCATTAAGGACTAGGCGGCCATGCGCTGCTGCGTCACCAGCACGGCGGCCTGCACGCGCGAATCCAGCTCCAGCTTGCGCAGCAGATGCTGCACATGGATCTTCACCGTGGTCTCGGCGATGCCCAGGGCGCGTGCGATGTGCTTGTTGGAGTCGCCATGGGCGATCAGCTCGACGATCTCGCGCTCGCGCGGCGACAGCGCGGCGAAGGGATCAAGCGGGGCCGCAACGGCCGTCGACGCCGCCTCGGCCTCGTGGCGGAAGGCCGTGGCCAGCTTGCCAGCCATCTCGGCGCTGAAGCTGGACACGCCGCGCACTGCGCGCTCGATGGCCTGGGTCAGCTCGTGGTTGTCGGCCGTCTTGAGCAGGTAGCCGCAGGCCCCGGCGCGCAGCGCGGCGCCGAGATCGGCCTCCGACTCGCTCATCGTCAGCATCAGGACCTGCGCTGTGGGCACGGCAGCCTTCAGCGCGGGCAGTGCCTGTACACCCGATACGCCGGGAAGGTGGTTGTCCAGCAGGATGACCTGGGGCCGCAGCTCCGCACACAGACGCTCGGCCGCGCCGGCGTCGCCGGCTTCGCCCACGACCTGCAATTGCGGCTGCGTCGCCAGCAGTGCGATCAGGCCGCGGCGGAACAGGGTGTGGTCGTCGACCACCAGGACTCGGATGGCATCGGCATTCATGGGTTCACCGCCTCGGGCTCGGGAAGCGAGATGCGCACCAGCGTGCCCGCTCCGGGTTGGGATTCGAGCGCCACGGCGGCGCCCACCTTGGCCGCGCGCTCGCGCATGATGCGCAGCCCCACGTGGCTGTCGTCGTGCGCGTCCTGCGCCGCGTCGAAACCGCAGCCATCGTCGCGCACGTCGATCTGCCAATGCGGCTGGTGAGCCAGGCTCACCTGCACGCGCTGCGCCTGGGCGTGCTTGCGCACGTTGGCCAGCGCCTCCTGCACGACGTGCAGCAGCTGCACCTGCACGTCGGCCGGCAGCGGCGCGCCATGCCCGTCGACCTTGAGCTCCGCCTGCAGGCCGCTTTGCAGGCGGAACTTCTGCAGCGTCTGCTGCAAGGCCGGCAGCAGGTCATCACCGTCCGTGCGGGTGCGGAAATGCATCAGCAGCGCCCGCACGTCGGCCGTGCTCTCCTTCAAGCCGAGCTCCAGCTCCTCGATCAGCCGCGCTGCGCCGGCGCTGTCGCCGGCCTGCCGGGCGTCCTTCAGCAACTGCAGCTGGATCTTCATGAAGGCCAGGCCCTGGGCGATGGAATCGTGCAGCTCGCGAGCCAGCATGCCACGCTCCTCCGCGACGGCGGCTTCACGTCGCAGGGCTTCGCTGCGCAGGCCGTCCATGGCGGTCGCCAGGTGGCTGGCCAGGCTGTCCAGCAACTCCCGGTCGGCCTTGGTGGGCTGCGGCATCTCGCGAAAGAGCAGATCCACCTCGCCCATCACCCGGCCCTGCACCGTCAGCGCAACGGTCGTCACGGCCACGAAGCCCGCCTTGGCGCATCGCGACTCCTGCCCGCCCACCGGGGCGATGGCGATCACGCGCGCCTGCGGCCTGGGGCTGCCGCAATGGCATTCGCCGGGTGCCAGGCAGCGCTCGGCCTCCAGCAGCGCTGGCGGCAGACCCTGCGCGGCCAGCAGCACCATGCGCTGTTGGCTCGGGTCCATCCAGCGCAGCATGACGGCGTCGGCGCCGGCGACGCGGCGCATGCGCTCGGCGAAACCGGCCGCGAGCTCGCGTTGCGACGCGGCTCCAGCGGCGAAGGCCGTCGCTTCGTAGAGGGCTGCCAGGCGCTGTTGCTCCAGGCGCAGGTCGGCCGTCTTGCGGCGCACCTCGTCTTCCATGCCGCGGTAGACGGACTCCAGCCGTTGCGCCATGCGGTTGAAGCCGCGCGCCAGCTCGCCGAACTCGTCCAGCGAGTCCTCGGCGACGCGCGCGCCCAGGGTGCCCTGCTCCAGAGATTGCAAGCCGTGGCGCAGCCGGTCGACCGGCGCGAACACGACGAGGTGCGAGGCATACAGGAAGATCAGGGACGCGGCGATGGCCAGCCCCACCAGCGCCAGCTGCACGCTCGACAGCAGCGAACTCCAACCCGCCATGCGTGCTTCGACGGCATCGACGAGGACGTCGATGCGCCGGACCAAGGCCTCGGCCTGAGCCCCGGACGGCACCGGCCGGCCGGCGGTCGACGCCGCCTTGAGCTCGCGCCAACCCTCGTGCACGCCCTCGTAGGCCCGCAGGGTGGCCGCGTCGCGCGGCAGGAACAGCGGTCGCGCAGGGTCGCCCGACACCAGCAGTTGCAGGGAGGCCTCATAGGCATCGACCAGTGCCGGCAGGCGGTCACCCGAAGTGGCGCTGCCTTCATAGGCCAGCCGCCAGGTCTGCATGCGCAGCCGCCCGGCCTCGTTCACGGCCGCCGCGCCGCCTTCCAGCTGCCACCCTATCCACAGCGTGAGCCCGATGGACGCCAGCGCGATGCACAGCAACGCAGCCCCCAGGATGCCGACCTTGGTGGCGAGGCGTGCGCGGTTCCAGCCGATGGACATGCGGCGCATTCTGGGCAGCCCACCGCGCAACGACCTTGACGCCGCGCAAGGTTTGCGACGAATCACTCCGCTACCGTATCCGGCGCCAGGGGCGGCTCGGCGAGGTCCCTGCCGTCCAGGCCCCAGTTCATCCAATCGTCGCCGAAAAGTTCACTGGGATGGGGTGTGGCGACCGAGCCGTTGCCGCACTGCAGGGAATCGGCGGGGCAGTAGCGCTCGCATCCCCAGCAGATCCGGCCCGGGTTCGCGGGGCGGATCGGAAACTTCTTCGCCATGGTCGGCCTTGCCTACGCTGCCTGCGGCGCCAGGTCGCTGCCGAGCCGGCAGACGGGGCGCACCATGAACACCCGGCGGTCTCGCCCATGCTCCAGCAGCAGCGAGCGCACGCGCGCCTGCCATAGCGTGGCGAGGCTGTGCTCCTGCTGCGCCGTCGTCTTGCCGGACGACAGCAGTGCCACCAACGCGTCCAGCTCGGGCAGCCCCGGCATGGACGATGTGTCCATGCCGACGTCCACGGCGGCGTGCGTGTCCAGCCGCGTGAAGCGCAGCGCCAGCACCAGGTCGGGCCGGTTGCGGATCAGCCCGGCCCGGCTGAAGCGGCCGCCCAGCCCCTTGAAGCCCGAGCCGCCGGCCGCGCCGGTGAGCATCTGCACGACGGTTGCGACGACGCCGCTGTTGCCGGAGCGGGCGTCGTCGCGGAATTCCACCTTGATGCCGCCGCGCTGGGGCAGACCGCTGGGATAGAGCTGCTCAAGCGCCAGCCAGGTGAGCCAGTAGGCCGCCGCGACGGTGGCGCAGGAATGCCCGGTGAGCCTTACGGCGTCGCCATATCCGTACTCGAAGATGCCGTCCTCGGCGCAGCCCAGCACCCGGGCCAGTGGGTCCTGCACCCTCAGGCGGGGGACTTCGTCGAAGTAGTCGGGCAGCTTCATGGTGGGGTGCTCGTCGGGGTTGAGAGGCTCAGCCCGGCCGGCCGTCGACGCGGGAGCGCGACAGCACGGGCCAGTAGCGCACGGCATACAGGCCGAAGCCGGCCGACCACAGCAGCGCCGAGGCCAGTGCTGCGTGAACGGCCTGGCCCGGCGCGGCCAGCGGCAGCGCCACGCGCACGGCGGCCGCCAGGGCGATCAGCAGGTAGCAGGCGGTCTCATACCGGTCGGCTCGCAGCGGCCGCCCCGTGTGTCCGCGCGCGGTGCGCGTCATCATGCCGATGACGAGGCCGCCGATGGCGCCCACAGTCAGCGCGTGCGTGGCCAGCGACGGCATGACCCAGCCCATCTCGGCCAGGCAGCGCAGCCCGAGGTGGACGGGCACCCACAAGTAGCCCAGATGCAGCACCCACAACAGCGGCAGCCGCAGCGTCTTCCAAGGGCGCCAAAGCGCCCAGCGCCAGGCGTGCGCCGTGCCGGCGGCTGCGGCGAGGGCAGCCATGAAGCCGCCCTGCAGGCCCATGGCATCGGCAGCCAGCAGCGCCAGCACGCCACCGAGCGAGGCCTTCTCCACCCAGGGGTGGCGGGCCGCACCGGCCCCGGGCGCACCGTTGTTCGTGAACATCGGGATGACGCGCCCGCCCATGACCGCCAGGATGAAGAGCACGACGTCCAACGCCAGCTGGATGCCCAGCCCGCCGGACATCGCCACCATGCCCATCCGTGTCAGGTGCACGAAGCCGGCTGCGCCCGCCAGCAGCCCCAACAGCCCGACGAAGAAATAGTTGCGCCGGTTCCCGGCTTTGGCGAATGGCAGGGCCAGCGCAAGTGCGGCCGCAAGCGGGAAAGCCACGTTGGCCGCCGCCGCGGCCATGGCATAGGGCGTCAGCACCAGGATGCGCGCCAGCACCCACAGTGCCGCCAGCGCGCCGAGCCGCCAGCCCGTGGGCGTGGGCAGGCCCGTCCAGTTCTGGCCGGCAGTGAACAGGAAACCCACGATCACGGCCAGCGTGAACCCGAACAGCATCTCGTGGGCATGCCAGACCGGTCCGGCCAGATAGACGTGACCTAGCGCGCCCGAGTACTGCAGCACCCACAGCGGCACCGAAAGCGCCGCGAAAACGCTGGCCAGCAGATAGAACGGCCGAAATCCCAGCGCGAACAGCGCACAGACCTTGGGCGTCGCCTGGGGCGGCTCGTGCAAGCTCAGCAGCATCGCCGTTCGCCGGGCTCAGCCACCACAGCAACCGCCGCAGCAGCCGCCACCCTGGCCGGCCGCCTGCCGCGTGATGCGCACCCGCCAAGTGTCGGGGCCGCTCTGCAACGCCTCCCAGGCAAATCCACCGGGCAGTTCCGCCTGCAAGCCGTCTCGCAGCCGCAGCGGGTCCTGGTCGTTGATCAATTCCACCGAGTCGCGCGGTGCAAGGCTGCGCATGGCACCGGAAATGCGCTCCTGCCACTCGTGCGGATGAAAGTTGCGCAGATCGATGGGCGCACAGTGAAGGTCGAGATTCATGGGACGGCCTCGGAAACATTCAGAGCGAATGCAGCGATGCTAGGAGTCCACCTCGACCCTCTCCTTGACGCACGTCAAGGCGGATTCGAACCACGCGACACGGACGGCGAGCGGTGGGGCGCTTCAGGGCCTCCTCAAAAACTGTGTCGGATGCCAAACGCGAGAATGCTGGACCTCCCATCCGGCGAGACACCGATGCCATTGAAAGCTGGTGTCTCGCGCAACCCAAGCGCAGCGAGGATCGCGTCAGGGCCGCCGGAAATATTGATCGGCCTCGCTCCCGACGGAGTCACACCCACAATGGGCAACACGGTACCTTGCCGGTCTTCCGCGACGGCCAGCCGCGAATAGAGCACGGTGCGCTTGGACAGCAGATAGTCCACGCCCAGAGAGATGCCGACGTTCTTGCCGCGGGTGAAATTCGTGAAGCGGCTCTCGCCGGCCTCGCCGATCCAGACGAAGTTGCCGATGGGAACCCGCGCGCCGACAACGAAGGTTTGAATCTTCGGGTCGAAGCCGCCGGCACCGGGCAGGCTCAGCGGCGGCTGCCCAGGCAGATTGAGGACGTCCCCATCGAAGTAGCGCCCCTCGTGGTACATCGCATGCAGCGACGGACCATCCACTGACAGCATGTACTTTCCAGACAGCGCGACACCCCAGTAGCGATCCAGCTCGAAGATCGAACCGCCCTGGGACAGCACGGGCACGTCGAACTCGTTGTAGTGAAAGCCCGCGCTCAGGCCGAACGTCGGCGCGGTGTAGCCAAGAAACAGCCCGCCGGAGCGGCCCCGCTTGCCACCGGATTCCGAGCCCGAGGCTTCGGCGCCTGAAGTGGCGCCCCCCAGCATCGAGCCGGTGGCAGCGGTCACGGCGCTGCCACGCGCCGGGCTCACGATGCGCGAAACGCCGGCGTTGGGGCTGTAGGAAACGGCGGCAGCGAATCCACCCACCCGGGCCCAGTAGCTGACCTGGTTGTCCTGCCTGATCTGCAGCGTGTTGGTGACAAGGCCTGCGGTGAACAGATCGGTACCGGCGAGGCCGTCGGGCGTGCCCGCCGCGAAGGAATAGAAGATCGGCGCGTACTGGCGACCGAGGCGGACCTCGCCGCCGGGCGTCGCCACGTACACCATGGCTTGCTTGCCGAAGAAGCGGCCGTCCTGGGACAGGCTGCCGTCGTCGCTGCCGGGCTGCGACTCCAGGACGAAGCCCGCGGCGTAGCCACCACCCAGGTCCTCACGCCCCTTGAAGCCCAAGGTGTTGGTGCGCGAGAGGCTCGGCGTCACCCGTGTCTTGGTGCCCGCGCTGCCTGGCGGAAAGATCAGCGCTGCGGATGCGCCCGTGGGCGAGCCTGCGCTGCCTGTCGTCTTGTGCGTCGTGTCGACCGCGGTGTCGATGTTGCCGTAGAGCGTGAGGACCGCTTGAGCGCTGGCCCCGAATGCGCAGACGGAAAGCGCGGCTGCAAGGCCGACGCGAGTACGAATATTCATCTTGTCCCCGGATTGGTTTTAGTTGGGATGGCGGGCCAACGGCTCGCGCTGGCCACGGCTGAATTCAGGAGGTCTGCTCACAGCCCGCAGGCGTGTAGCTGAGCTCTCGCTGAATCTGGGGCGCATCGCACGCCTTCTTGTTGACCGGTGCGGCACAGCCGGCAAGCGCGGCGAGCACCGCCAGGAGAGAAACGCGCAGGACAGTCTTCATGGGTGAGCTCCTTCAAGGTTGGCCCCGGCTGGGGCGTCGTGCGGCAATGACTTGCCGAAGGGAATCCGCATTGGTCTGGGCTCAGCCCAGGCCGAGCTGCTTGCGCAGGCTTTTGTCGACAGGGCCAGCGGGCATGAAGCGGCGCAGCTTGGTCAGCAGCGAGGCCTGGCCCGGGGGCGTGCGGCGCATCCGCCAGGCGCCGAAAGCCGCATCGACGATGGTGTTGGCGACGGTCGCCGGGTCATCGCCGCCATCGACATTGGTAGAGAACGACCGCGTGACCCGCTGGCGTTCTTTGTCGTAGGCATTGATCAACGTGGCCACGTGGGGCGTGTTGGCCTCGAGGCTGGTCTTCGTGTAGGAAGGCTGGACCAGGGTCACGCGGACGCCGAACTGGCGCACTTCGTGATCCAAGGATTCCGACAGCCCTTCGAGGGCGTGTTTGGATGCGGCGTAGAGACCCATGTAGGGTCCCGGCAGAAAACCCAGCACGGAGCTGACGTTGATGATCCTGCCCTGCCGCAGCTCCCGCATGTGCGGCAGGACCGCCTGCGAGACTCTGAGCACGCCCAGCACGTTGGTGTCGAACAGGGCGGCCGCCTCGGCAGGCATGGTCTCCTCCACCGCGCCGATCATGTTGACGCCGGCGTTGTTGACGAGGACATCGACGCGACCGGCGCGGCTGATCACTGTCAGCACGCCGGCGAGCACCGAGGCGTCGTTGCGAACGTCCATCTCGACCAGCTCGACACCTGTGATCGGGGTCGCCTTCTGGAGGTTGCGCAACGTGCCGAAGACGCGGCTGCCGCGGGCGACAAACTTCTTGGCTGCCGCGAGCCCGATGCCGGAGGAAACGCCTGTGATCAGGACAACAGCTTGGTTGGTCATGAAGATCTCTGGTTGGTTCAGATGAATGAGGGCGAAGCGCGGCCCCACGCGTGCCAATGCACGCGCGACTTTTCGACATGTGGATGCCGCTGCTGGCGCGGATCGCGCCCTAGCGGAATTCGCCCTTCTGGCGGTAGCCCGCGGCCACCGACAGAAGGGATCAAGGCACTCAGGTCAGCATCGACTGCTGGGCGAAGATGCCCGCCATCGCGCCCTGCCACGTTGCCTGGGTGACCGAGGGCAGGAAGGGCGTGGCGAGGTCGCCGGCGGCGTAGATGCCGGGCACGCTGGTTTGGCGGCGCTCGTCGACCTTGAGGGCGATGCCAACGGGCGTATCGACCGTGACGAGGCCCAGGGACTCATGCAGGCTGGCGGACGGTTTGTTGCGCGGATGGGCGAACAGGACGTCGACCGCGACATTGCGGCCGGACTCGACATTGACGGTGGCGATATGGCCCTGGTGATGGGCGATCTCGATGATGCGACCATCGACGACAGGAATCTTGCGGCGCGCCAGGTCGGCCTGGATGTCGGGCGCAATGTCGTGCCCATCGGCGAAGACGGTCAACTTGTCGGTCCAATCGAGGAAAAGCCTGGCGGACTGATGCGACTGCGGGCCGGACCAGACGAGGCCCCAATGCTGGCCGGCGACTTCAAAGCCGTCGCAATAGGGGCAGGGCACGATGGACGTGCCCCAGCTTTCGGCAAAGCCCGGCACATCGGGCATCTGGTCGGTGACGCCATAGCTCAGGATCACGCGGCGCGCCCCCAGGGTTTGACCATCGCCGGTGAGGACGGAGAAATCGTCGATGGCGCCGGCGACGCTGTCGGCCCGCGCATTGACCAGCCTGATCGCGGGATAGCGCGCCAGTTGCCGCCGCGCCTCGGCCAGGATGTCCAGCGGTGGCTTGTGATCGTGGCCGAGCAGGCCATGCGAGTGGCGGGCGTTGCGATTGCGTGGCAGGCCGGTATCGAGGACGGTGACCTTGCGGCCCGCACGGCCGAGCTGCAGGGCGGCGGCGAGGCCGGCAAAGCTGCCGCCGATGATGATGACGTCATTCATGGTGATGGGCTCCGTTTTGTGGATCGAGGGGGCTGGGCTTGGCAGTGGACTGAACGTGAGCGAGGCTGGTGGTGGGAAAGCACGGCCAGCGTCAGAAGGTCTCGTCTTGAGCCGGCTTTCGAGCGAGAACTTCGATGGGGATGATTCGCGCCTCGGCAAAGCCGCGTGACGAGTTCGCGATGGCTTGGGCCGCAATGTCGCTGTCCATCAGCATTGCCGCGCGCCTGGGCGGCTTCTCGCCGCGCTCGGCCAGCGCGCGAGCGCGCGCGCCAAACGCCAGGGTTTCCTCAAGCGTGCTTTGCAATCGAATGACGTCGAAACCCGCTGCCAGCAGGTCGCTCCGCGTCTCCTCCGGTGTCGCCAGGAAGCTGGTGCTCGCGCTCCTCGCCCAAGGCGCTGGATAGTCGAGGTCCCCGCCTTCGCCCTTGGCAACCTCCGAGAGCCCCAGCCAGGCGCCCGGCTTGAGCACCCGGTGAATCTCGCGATAGAACGCGGGCTTGTCAGCGATGTTCATCGACACATTCATCGAGTAGGCGCCGTCGAAGCTGCCGTCGGCGAAAGGCATCGTCAGCGCATTGCCCAGCTCGAACGTGACCCTGCCATCGAGATTGAGCAACTGCGTCAGGTGGCGGGCAACGTCGCAGAATTCCGGCGTCAGGTCGATCCCGGTGACCCGGCAACCGAAGCGGTTTGCGAAGTAGCGCGCCGGCCCGCCGATGCCGCTGCCAATGTCCAGGATGTGGTCAGACGCGGTGACATCGACCTGGTCGGCAACCGCCACCGTCGCCTCCAGGCCGCGGCCATGAAACTGGTCGTAGGCCGCGAGCGCCTCCACGCTGGGGTGATCGGGGTTGGTGCCATCCGCCGCCAACGCCGCGTTGAGCCGCGAGAGAAGGTCGCCTGCCCCGTAGTGACTGGAAACTTCGCGATCAGTGTTCATCGACTTCGTCCTTCAACGGTTGCGGTGAGTGGATGTCGATGCAGCGGCGAGCCGCCCTGGCTCGGCCCTGTCGATGATTGCCGTGAGCACGGCAAGCTCGGTGTCGACGTGTTCAGGCATGGGAACCTCCGTCCGCAAGCGGTGCGCCGAGCGCTGCGGTCGCACCCGCTTCTGCAGGCGTCTGTGCGGGGCTGTCGCGCCGGATGCGGAACCAGGCGGCGTACAGCGCCGGCACGAAGACGAGGGTCAGCGCCGTGGCCACCACCAGGCCGCCCATGATCGCGATGGCCATCGGGCCCCAGAAGACGCTGTGCGTGAGCGGGATCATCGCCAGCACGGCGGCGGCCGCCGTCAGCACCACCGGACGCGAGCGCCGCACGGTGGCCTCGACGATCGCAGCCCAGGGCGCGATGCCGCGTGCGACGTCCTGGTCGATCTGGTCGACGAGGATGATCGAGTTGCGCATGATCATGCCGCTCAGGGCGATCACGCCCAGCAGCGCGACGAAGCCGAAGGGCGCGTTGAACAGCAACAGCGCCGGCACCACGCCCACCAGCGCCAGCGGCGCCGTCATGAAAACCATGAACAGGCGCGAGAAGCTCTGCAGCTGGATCATCAGCAGCGTCAGCATCACCGCGAACATCGCCGGGAACACCGCGAACAACGCCACGTTGGCCTTGTCGCTCTCCTCGATCGCGCCGCCTTCTTCGATGCGGTAGCCCGCTGGCAGGCTGTCGATGATCGGCTTGAGCGAGGGCCGGATATGCGCCGTGGCGTCGGGGCCCTGCACGCCATCGACGACGTCGCTGCGCACGGTGAGCGCCATGTCCCGGTTGCGCCGCCACAGCACCGGCTCCTCGAAGCTCGGCTCGACGCGGGCCACCTGCGAGAGCGGCACGGTCACGCCGCTGCGCGTGAACAGTTGCAGGTCGCCCAGCTGGCCGATGCGCTTGCGCTCCTCGGGCGTGGCCCGCACGACCACGTCGATGAGTTCCTCGCCGCGGCGGATCTGCGTCACCGGCGCACCGTCCAGCGTGGTCTGCACCAGGCTCTGGACGTCCGCCGTGGACAGGCCGAGCAGCCGCGCCTTGTCCTGGTCGACATGGACCTGCACCGAGCGGACCTGCTCGTTCCAGTCCAGTTGCGTGTCGCGCACCAGCGGGCTCTGGCGCACCGTGTCTCGCACGCGGTAGGCGATCTCGCGCACCTGCGCCTTGTCCGGGCCGATCACGCGGAACTGCACCGGGAAGCCCACCGGCGGGCCGAATTCCAGGCGCGTGACACGGGCGTTGACGTCAGGGAGCGCCTCGTCCCTGGCGAACAGCTCCATCAGGCGGGCGCGCACGCGCTCGCGCTGCTCGGTCCCCGCCGTCTTGATGACGAACTGGGCGAAGCCCGGGTTCGGCAACTCCGGCTGGATCGACAGATAGAAGCGCGGCGTGCCGGCACCGGTGTAGGCGGTGAAGAACTCGATGTCCGGGTCCTTCGCCAGCCGGGCCTCGAGCAGCTTCACCTGGGCGGACGTGGCGGCGAACGATGCGCCTTCGCGCAGGCGCAGGTCAACCAGCAGTTCCGGCCGCGAGGCGGTGGGGAAGAACTGCTGCTGCACCGCCAGCATGCCCGCTCCGGACAGGGCGAACACCAGCACCGTGATGGCGAGCACCCAGGTCCGGCGATGCACCGCCCAGTCGACGATGCCGCGCAGCCGGCGGTAGACGGGCCGGTCGTAAGGGTCGTGGTGTTTGCCGTGTTCGTGCTGGCTCGCCAGGTTCTTCGGCAGCAGCAACACGCCCAGGTAAGGCGTGAAGACCACGGCCACCAGCCACGACAGGATCAGCGCCGTTCCGACGACCCAGAAAATGCCGCCCGCGTACTGGCCGGCAATCGACTTGGCGAAGCCCACCGGCATGAAGCCCGCGGCCGTGACCAGCGTGCCGGTCAGCATCGGAAAAGCGGTGGACGTGTAGGCGTAGGTGGCCGCGCGCAGCCGGTCCCAGCCTTCCTCCAGCTTCACCACCATCATCTCGACGGCAATGATGGCGTCGTCCACCAGCAGGCCCAGCGCGATGATCAGCGCCCCGAGCGAAATGCGATCGAGGTTCCAGCCGGCGGCGTACATCACCGCCGCGACCAGCGCAAGCACCAGGGGCACCGACGCGGCGACCACGATGCCGGTGCGCCAGCCAAGGAACAGGAAGGACACGGCCAGCACGATCGCGAGCGCCTCCAGGAACGAACGCTCGAACTCCCAGACCGACTCGGCCACCACGCGCGGCTGGTCGGCGTATTGCTGGATCTCGACCCCGGCCGGGATCTCCTGCCGGATCTGGGCCAGCCGCTGCTCCAGCGCCTTGCCGAAGTCCAGCACATTGCCGTTTTGCTGCATGGTCACGCCGATGGCCAGGACCGGCACGCCGTTGTGCCGGATGCTGAAGCTGGGCGGGTCCTCATAGCCGGTGCGCACGGTGGCGATGTCGGTCAGCCGCAGCAACTGGCCACCAACTTCCAGCGTCACGTTGGCGACGTCCGCGGCGCTCTTGAGCCCGCCGTCCACGCGCACCTGCACACGGTCGTGCCTGGCGTCGGCCGAACCGGCGGGCGTCACCAGGTTCTGGCGCGCCAGCGCGTCGAACACCGCCGTCGGCGCGATGCCGAGCGACGCCAGGCGCCGGGTCGACACCTCCACATACACCCGCTCGGCCTGCTTGCCCAGCACGTCCACCTTGGCGGCACCGGGCACGCTCTGGAGGCGGCGCTTCACGTCCTCGGTGAGCGTCAGCAGTTCGGCCATCGACAGCTCGGGTGCGCTCAACGCATACAGCACGCTGTAGCGGTCGTTGTACTCGTCATTGAAGAACGGCCCGCGCACGCCCTCGGGGAACTCCTGGCGCATGTCGCCGATCTTCTTGCGCGCCTGGTACCAGGCGTTCACCAGCTCCTCCTTGCTGCTGCCGCCCTTCATCCACAGCGTGATGCCGCCGTAGCCCTGGCGCGAGAAGCTGCGCACGTAGTCGAAGTGATCGAGCTCCTGGAGCCGACGCTCGATGCGGTTGAGCACCTGGTCCTGCACGTCCTGCGCGGTGGCGCCGGGCCAAGCGACGATGGCCGTCATCTG
This sequence comes from Roseateles saccharophilus, assembly GCF_031458095.1. Classification (GTDB taxonomy): domain Bacteria; phylum Pseudomonadota; class Gammaproteobacteria; order Burkholderiales; family Burkholderiaceae_C; genus Pelomonas; species Pelomonas saccharophila_A. Next base: position 166,039 of record NZ_JAVDXU010000005.1, on the reverse strand, counting down.
CGGCACGTCGAAGTTCGGGTCTTCCAGCCGGCCCAGCCTGCTGAACGAAAGGCCGCCGACGATGAGCGTCACGATGATCAGGAACAGCACCATCGGCCGGTGCGTGACCGCCCACTCGGAGAGATTGAAGCGCTTCATGAGCTGCTCTTCGCAATAGCGGCCGTGGCGGCGTCGGGGGTGCGCTCGATGGCGCGCACGGCAGTGCCCGCATCGAGCTTCTGAGCGCCCACGCTGACGACCTTGCTGCCCGAGGTCAGGCCCGTGACCCGAACCGTGGCGTCGTCGATGGAGACCACCTGGACCGGCGTGAACACGAGGCCGGAGCCCTTGGCGTTCACAGCCCACACGCCGGCGGGGCCACTGCCCTTGACCAAGGCACTCACGGGCAGCTCTGCGGTCGCGAGGCCGGCCTGCGACCCCGACAGCGTCAACTGCATCGTGCTGCCCAGCGGCAGCGCAGCCACCGTTTCGCGCGATTCGGGCGCCGCCGCATAGCGCGCGCGGTAGGTCCGGCCTTGCACGCTGGCCTGCGGCGAGAGCTCGCGCAGCACGAGGCGGACCTGCGATTTCGCATCATTCCAGGGGGCCGCCGTGGCGACCAGGCCTCGCGCCCGGCCTAGCCAATCCTCGGGCAGCTCGGCGACGATCTCGCGTGCGCCGTCACGGGCCAGCGACAGCACGGGCTGGCCTTCCGCGACCACCTGGCCGCGCTCGAAGCGCAGCGTCGTGACGACGCCGGCGTAGGGGGCCACCAGCGTGGCGTAGGCCTCGCGATTGCGCGCCAGCTCGAGCTGGCGATTCGCCTGGTCCAGCCGCGCCGCGGCGGCGTCGGCACGCGCCTTCTGCCGCTCGTGGTCGGCGGCGGCGACCGATCCGTCCGCCAGCAGCCGGCGAAAGCGCGCCTCGTCGGAAGCGGCCTGCTGCGCGTCCACGGACGCGGCCTGCACCTGGTCCGCGGCCGCCTTCACCGCCAATTGGTAGTCGGCAGGATCCAGACGGGCCAGGACCTGGCCGGCCTTGACGCTGCCACCGACTTCCACGAGCCGCTCGACCACCTTGCCTCCGGTCCGAAAGCCCAGCTCCGTTTCCACGCGGGCATGGACCACCGACGTGAAGCTGCGGGTCTGCGCGGAGTTGGCCGGTGTCACGGTCGTCACGAAGACCGGCTTCACGGCGGCGGCCGGTGCGGGCGGTTTGCTGCAGGCCGTCAGCATCAGGCTGGCGATCGCGATGCTTGAGAGCGAGAGGGCGGGGAAGATCTTGTTCACTGGGGCGTCCTTGCGGCAAGTGATGTCATGGCTGTGCCGGGCTGCGTCATGGGAAACCCACCGCCCAGGGCTTTGTAAAGCTGCACGTCGGCGAGCGCCTGCTGCAGGCGGCCCTCCGACAAGGCCAGTTCGCTGGCCAGCACGGAGCGCTGCACGTCCAGCAGAACCAGCAGGTCGATCTGTCCTTCGCGCTGCAGCGACTCGGCGCGCTGCAGCGAACGGCGGCGGTGCTCGACGGTGAGCGCGAAGGCCGCGTTGCGCTCGGCCTCCTGCGAGCGCACCAGCAGGCTGTCTTCGACCTCCTGGACCGCCAGCAGCACCGCCTTCTGCCAGACGAGCAGAGCCTCGTCGGCGCGCGCGGACTGCACGCGAACGCCGGCATCGATCCGGCCGGCGTTGAAGACCGGCATCGCGAAGGCCAGGGCGACGTTGGAGAAGTGAACCGGCGCGAGATCGAGCGCGTTGAGGCGCAAGTCTTCGCGACCCACCAATGCGCTCAGGAACAGCTTGGGCCACCACTGGGCGCGGGCTTCGGCGGTGCGCAGTGCCTCGGCACCGACGTGCGCCTCGGCGGCGACCAGGTCAGGGCGGCGCCGCAGCAACTCGCTGGGCTGGCCCGCCGCGATGGCGCGCGCCGCCGGCCACGCGAAGCCGTTGTCGACGTCGACAACGCGCGCCGACGGGTTGCGGCCGAGCAGCACGGCCAGCTTGGTCTGGGTGGTGCCGACCAGCATCCGCAGCGCCGGCATCTGGGAATCCAGCGCGTCGGCTTCGGCGCGCGCGCGGTCGTGGTCGAACTCACTGGCCTGGCCTTCGCGCAGCCGGCTTTCCACGCGGCTGGCGGTGTCCCGTTGCGCCTTCGCCAGGGCCTGCACGATGCGCAGCCTCTCATGGGCGCTGCGCAGCACGAAGTATTGGCGCGCCACCTCGCTGGCGACCAGCAGGCGGGCGCCTTGCACGCCTGCAGCCGCCGCCGTGGCGTCGGCCTGCGCCGCGTCGCGCGCGGCCCGCACGCCCCCTGCCAGGTCGATCTCCCAGGCCACATCGATGCCGGCGCGCAGTGCGCGGGTGTCGGGCTGACCTTGCTTGACCGCTGCCGGCAGGCCGCTCTCACTGCGCGAGGCCGATGCCTGCACGCCCACTGTCGGCCACAGGCGGGAGGCCTGGGCATCTGCGCCCGCGCGGGCCTGGGCGACGCGCTGGAGCGCGATGGCGATGTCCTGGTTGGCGCCCAGCGCTTCCTCAACCAGCGCGGTGAGAGCGGGATCTGCCCAGGCGGCCCACCACGCAGCGCCCGCGGCTGCACCTTCCGCCTGCGCCGCAGGGCTGTTGGCAAAGGCGGCCGCAAGGGGCACCGAGGGCGCGGGAGCCCGCACGGCGGGTGTCGAGCACGCCGACAGCACGGCCCCAGCGGCGAGTGACAGAAGGCGGGTTGCCGCGGAGACCGATCTGCGGTTGCGCCGGGAGGAGGAGGTCATGGGCGATTAGTTGTTGGACGCATTAGTACAGTAATGTGGTGCAGATATAGTGAACTGTCAAGTACACGAAATTTGCCCATGTCCGACCAACCCGTTCTTGCTCCCAAGCCCCAGCGGGGACGCCCGCGCGATCCCGAGCGCTGCAGGCGCATCCTGGAAGCGGCGCGAAGGCACTTCAACGAGCATGGCCTGGAGCGCGCCAACGTGGATGCCATCGCCGCGGACGCCGGTGTCTCCAAGATGACCGTCTACAGCAACTTTGGCTCCAAGGAGAGGCTGTTCCAGGCGGTCGTGCACGAAAGGACAGCGACCACGGTGACTGGCGTCCAAGGCGCTGAATCGCTGGACCCGGACCAGCCGGAGAAGACGCTCCTGGCGATCGGCGCCCGGTTTCTTGCATTGACCCGCGGGGACGCCCTGGGCACGCTGCGCTCTGTCTACGGCGTCGCAGGGGCGCAGCCGGATGTCTGCCGAGAGTTCTACAAGGATGGCCCTGAGCGCTTTAACGGTGAACTGGCTGCATACCTGCGCCGTGCGCACTCAGCGGGCACGCTGAAGGTGCGCAACCCACTTCAGGCAGCGGACCTGTTCCTGTCGATGTTCTTGGGCTCCGGACACTTCCGCGGGCTGCTGATGCTCGAGAAGCCAGCCCCTCGGGAAGACAGAGCTCTTTTGCGCGAGGCCGTACGGGTCTTCATGGCGGCCTACGGCGCGTAGGCGAGCAGGCGATCGAATTGCCCGCCTTTGCCGTGGCCCTTGGGCATTTGTTCCCTGGGACGCTCAGTGGTCGGTTTTGGCAGGAGCCGCCGCTCAGGTGGTGAGCCGCGAACGGCTCAAATCAGCCTGCAGCCGACATCTAGCCTGCGCTTGATCGGAGCATGAAGGGACGGCGCAACTTTTGAGGCCTCCGCATTAATGCGTTGACACCGACCGCCAACAACAGACCAGCCTTCGCAGCTAACCTGTTGATTTTGTTGGTAGGCCGTATTGGACTTGAACCAATGACCAAAGGATTATGAGTCCTCTGCTCTGACCAACTGAGCTAACGGCCCCCGGGGAGGAGGCGCGGATTCTAGTCAGGGTCCGGACGCCCCCCCCAATCAGCGCCGGATCAACGCTGACTCAGCGCCTGCCCCACCATCCGCGATGTGATGTCGACGATCTGGATCATGCGGTCATAGGCCATGCGGGTCGGGCCGATGACGCCCAACGTGCCCACCACCTGGCCGTCGACCTCGTAGGGGGCGCTGACGATGGACAGTTCCTCATAGGGCACGACCTGGCTTTCGCCGCCGATGTAGATGCGCACGCCCTCGGCGCGGCTGGAGGTGTCCAGCAGCCGCATCAGCTGGGTCTTCTGCTCGAAGAGGTCGAAGAGACGGCGCAGGCTGCCCATGTCGTGGCTGAAGTCCTGCACGGTCAGCAGATTGCGCTCGCCGGAGACGACGACGCGCTCTTCCTGCTGCTGCATGGCCTCGCTGCCGACCTGCACGGCGGCGCTCATCAGGCCGGCGATCTCGCCGCGCAGCGCATCGACCTCGTGGCGCAGGCGCTCGCGCACGGCCTCCAGCGTCAGGCCCGCATAGCTGGCGTTGAGGCGGTTGCTGGCCTCCTGCAACTCACCCTGGCTGAGGTCCTGGGCGGTGAAGATGACGCGGTTCTGCACGTCGCCGTCGGGCGAGACGAGGATGACGAGGACGCGGCGCTCGCCCAGGCGCAGGAATTCGATGTGGTGGAAGACGCTGGGCTTCTTGGGCGAGGTGACGACGCCGACGAAGCTGGACAGGTTGGACAGCATCTGCGCCGCGCTGGCGATGACGCGCTGGGGCTGGTCGGGCTGCAACTGGGCCGTCTCCACGCCGATGAGGCCGGGCTGGGCCGTCAGCATGGTGTCCACAAACAGGCGGTAGCCGCGCGCCGTCGGGATGCGGCCGGCGCTGGTGTGGGGGCTGGCGATGAGGCCGAGCTCTTCCAGGTCGGCCATGACGTTGCGGATGGTCGCCGGGCTGAGTTCCAGGCCCGAGGCTTTGGACAGCGTGCGCGAACCCACGGGCTGGCCGTCGGCGATATACCGTTCGACCAGGGTTTTCAGCAGGGATTTGGAGCGCTCGTCGAGCATGCCGCCATTCTATGAACTCCCCGTTTCTTACCGGGAGAGGCGATACCCCTGTGGTGTAATTTGCTGCATGGCCGAGCGCTTCAGACATGTCGCCATCGTGGGCAAGCATCAGGCGCCGGGCATCAGGCCGGTGCTGGAAGAGATTGCCCAATTTTTGTGCAGCCAGGGGCTGGATGTCTCGCTGGAAGCCGCCACCGCGCTCAACACCGGCCTGACGGACTACGACGCGCTGTCCAACGACGAACTCGGCCGCCAGTGCGACCTCGCCGTCGTCATCGGCGGTGACGGCACCATGCTCGGCTTTGCGCGCGACATGGCCCGCCACGGCATTCCGCTGGTGGGCATCAACCAGGGGCGGCTGGGCTTCATCACGGACATTCCCATCGAGCGCTGGCGCGAGTCGCTGGCGCCGGTGCTGGCGGGCGACTACGAAGTGGAGCCGCGGTCCATGCTGGAAGGCGCGGTCTGGCGCGACGGCGAATCGATTTTCTCCGGCCTGGCCCTCAATGACGTGGTCGTCAGCCGCGGCGGGACCTCCGGCATGGTGGAACTGAAGGTCAACGTCGGCGAGCAGTTCGTCGCCAATATGCGCGCCGACGGTTTGATCGTGGCTTCGCCCACCGGTTCCACGGCCTATGCGCTGTCGGCTGGCGGGCCCATCCTGCACCCGAGCATCGCTGGCTGGCTGATCGTGCCGATCGCCCCCCACACCCTGTCGAACCGGCCCATCGTCCTGCCCGATCTGGGCGAGGTGCGCATGGAGATCGTCGCCGGGCGCGATGCCTCGGTGAACTTCGACATGCAAAGCCTCGCCAGCCTGCTGCACGGCGACACCATCACCGTGCGACGCAGCCAGCACCAAGTCCGCTTCCTGCACCCCAAGGGCTGGAGCTATTACGCGACCCTGAGACGCAAACTGCGTTGGTATGTTTAGAGCCTGACCCATGCTGCGGCACCTGAGCCTGAAGGATTTCGTCATCGTCCCCGCGCTGGAGCTCGACTTCGAGCCCGGCTTTGCCGTGCTGACCGGCGAGACCGGCGCCGGCAAGTCCATCCTCATCGACGCCCTGCAGCTGGCCCTGGGTGGCCGCGGCGACGCCGGCGTCGTGCGCGAGGGTGCGGCCAAGACCGAGATCTGTGCCGAGTTCGACACGCCCGCCCATCTGCGCGCCTGGCTGGACGAGGCCGGCTTTGACAGCGAAGACAGCCTGCTGCTGCGCCGCGTCATCGACGCCGCAGGAAAAAGCCGCGCCTGGATCAATGGCGGCGCCGCCACGCTGACCCAGCTGCGCGAGCTGGCCGACCACCTGCTGGACATCCACGGCCAGCATGCCTGGCAGGGCTTGACCCGCCCCGCCGCCGTGCGCGAGCTGCTGGACGGATTTGCCGGCCTGGATACCGCGCCGCTGGCCCGCGCGCATGCGGCCTGGAAGCAGGCCTCGGAAGCTCTCGCCAAGGCCCAGGGCCTGCAGGCCGAGGCCCTGCGCGAACGCGAGCGCCTGGCCTGGCAGATCGGCGAGCTCGACGGCCTCGCGCCGGCCGAGGGCGAGTGGACGGAGCTGAACGCCGAGCACGAGCGCCTGTCGCATGGCCAGTCCCTCATCGACGCGGCCAAGTCCGCCCTGGATGCGCTGGAAGAGGCCGAGCCCAGCGCCCAGTCGCTGGCCGGCGGGGCCCTGGATCAGCTCGAGCGCGTGCTCGACCATGACGCCCGCCTGCTGCCCGCCGTGCAGGCCCTGCGCGATGTGCAGGCCCAGCTGCAGGACGCCAGCCACACGCTGTCGGCCTATCTGCACAAGACCGATCTCGACCCGGCCCGCCTGGCCGAGCTGGACGAGCGCGTGTCGGCCTGGATGACGCTGTCGCGCCGCTACCGCCGCCAGCCGCAGGACCTCCCGGCGCTGCTGGCGCAATGGCGGGCCGAGCTCGCCCAACTCGACGCCGCCAGCGACCCAGCCCAGCTGGAGGCGGCCCTGGCTGCGGCGCGCCAGGCCTTCGACAAGGAAGCCCAGGCCGTCAGCCGCGCCCGCAGGAAGGCCGCGCCCCAGCTCGCCGCGGCCGTCACCGCGGCCATGCAGCAGCTCGGCATGGCCGGCGGCCGGTTCGACATCGCGCTGACCGCGACCGAAGGCCCGCAGAGCTTCGGTCTCGAATCCGCCGAGTTCCTCGTGGCCGGCCATGCCGGCAGCACGCCGCGGCCGCTGGCCAAGGTGGCCTCGGGCGGCGAGCTGTCGCGCATCGCCCTGGCCATCGCCGTGACCACCAGCCAGGCCGCCACCGGCAATGCGCCCGGCACGCTGATCTTTGACGAGATCGACGTCGGCATCGGCGGCGCCGTGGCCGAGACCGTGGGCCGGCTGATGAAGCAGCTCGGCCATTCGGCGGACGGGCGGCGCCAGGTGCTGGCCGTTACCCATCTGCCCCAGGTTGCCGCCTGCGCCGACCGCCATCTCGTCGTCGCCAAGGCCCTGCAGGGCTCGACCACCGTCAGCTCCGTCAGCCCGGTCGTCGGCGAGGCACGCGTTGCCGAGGTTGCCCGCATGCTGGGAGGCGAGCGCCTGTCGTCCACCAGCCTGGCGCACGCGCAGGAGATGCTGGAGGCGTCCACATCCACGGCCAAGACGAAGAAGGCCCGGTCATGAGCCTCGAAGCCGACCTGCATGGCGATGTGGTGCTGCTGACCGGCATGTCCGGCGGCGGCAAGTCGGTGGCCATGCATGCGCTGGAAGACGCCGGCTATTTCTGCGTCGACAACCTGCCCGCCGAGCTGCTGCTGGACTTCCTGCGCCTGGAGCAGCAACGCGGCGAACGCCGTGTCGCGATCGCGGTGGACGTGCGTTCGGCCAGCTCGCTGCCGCTGCTGCTGCCGCTGCTGAAGGACTTGCGCGCCACCGGCGTGCCGGTGCGCTCCATCTTCCTGGACGCCAGCAACGACGCGCTGATGCGGCGCTTCTCCGAGACCCGCCGCCCCCACCCGCTGCGCGAGGACCGCGATACCGGTTTCGGCGGGCTGGACGGCGCCGCGGAAGACAGGCACCGCCTGCTGCTGGACGCCATCAAGCTGGAGCGCGAGCTGCTCGGCGGCCTCAAGGCGGAGTCCACCGTCATCGACACCAGCCAGTTGCGCCCGGCCCAGCTGCGCGCCTGGCTGGGTGATCTGGTCGGCCCCAACGCCGGGACCAAGCTGACCCTGGTCTTCGAGAGCTTCGCCTTCAAGCATGGCGTGCCGAGTGACGCGGACTTCGTCTTCGATGTGCGCGTGCTGCCCAACCCCTATTACGACCGCGAACTGCGCCCGCTGAACGGCCGCGACGCGCCGGTGGCGGCTTATCTGGCGGCCCAGCCCGAGGTCGGCCTGATGATGGGCCAGATCGCCGGCTTCCTGTCGCGCTGGCTGCCCAATTTCGCGGCCGACCAGCGCAGCTACCTGACCGTGGCCATCGGCTGCACCGGCGGCCAGCACCGCTCGGTCTATCTCGTCGAGATGCTGGCGCGCCAGTTCAGCCATCACGGCCACGTGCTGAAGCGCCACCGCGAGTTGGATGCAAGATGACCTGAGCCCCTCGCCCAGTCTCGCTCGCTGAACGCGGACGCGACTGGTCGGTCCCCCGAGGGGACGGCGATGCATGCCGGATTGACCAGCATGCACATCGCCAGAGCGGGCCGGCTAGGGAGCGGCCCGGCGCTCGGCCCGCCGCAAATTCAGAACGCAAGTTCTAGACATGGAGTTCTAGAACGATTATTCTGAACGCATGAGTCAAACACCCTCCGCCAAGCCGACGGCGGCCGAGCTGGATCTGCTGCAGGTGCTGTGGCGCCTCGGCCCCGCCGACGCCAAGGCCGTGCACGAGGCCCTGCTGCCCGAGCGCCCCGAGGCCACCTATGCGACGGTGCTGCGCCAATTGCAGGTCATGCATGGCAAGGGCCTGCTGAGCCGTGACGAGAGCCAGCGCCCACAGCTCTACGCCCCCGTGCACGCCCAGGACAAGCTGCAGCAGTCGCTGATGAAGGACTTCATCGCCAAGGCCTTTGCCGGCTCGGGCAAGGCCCTGGTGCTGGCGGCCCTGAAGAACCATGTCAGCGCCAAGGAGCGCGCCGAGATCCGCCAGCTGCTGGGCGGCACCGGAGACAAGGCATGAGCCTGGACCTCGCCATGAATGCCTGGGGCTGGGCTCTCGTGAACTTCGTCTGGCAAGGCGTCGTGGTCGGCGCCGTCGTTGCCGTGCTGCTGGCCTTGATGGGCGGCGCGTCGGCGCGCTGGCGTTATGCCGTCTGCGCGGCCGGCCTCGCGCTGTGCCTGGGCCTGCCGCTGGCCCAGTGCCTGGATCTCTCGCCCGCCGAAGGCCAGTTCATGGATGAGCTGCCGCCCCTGGCCGAGCAGATGCCCGCCCTCGTCGCGGCCTGGGCCCTGGGCACGGCGCTGATGCTGGCCCGCCTGGCCCTGGGCCTGGTCTGGGTCGGGCGCGCACGTCGGCGCAGCAAGCCGGCGCCGGCCGAATGGCAGGCGCGGCTGGACACTCTGGCCCGCCGGCTGGGCCTGAAGCGCGCCGTCAGCCTGCGCCTGCTGCCTGAATTGGCCGGCCCCATCGCCCTGGGTACGCTCAGGCCCTGCGTGCTGCTGCCGGCCGCCCTGCTCACCCGCCTGCCCGTCGACCTGCTCGAAGCCCTGCTGGCCCATGAACTCGCCCATGTGAGGCGCTGGGACTATCTCGCCAACCTGCTGCAGAGCGCCGTCGAGGCCCTGCTCTTCTTCCACCCCGTGGTCTGGTGGCTGTCGGCCCGCATGCGCCATGAGCGCGAACTGGTGGCCGACGAGATCTCGGCCGAACTGGTCGGCCAAGAAGGCCGCCGCCGCCTGGCCCTCGCCCTGCACGCCCTTTCCGAACTGGATTCCTCCCCGATGCCCTCATCCCCTGCCTTGGCCGCCCGTGGCGGCGACCTGCTGGCCCGCATCGAGCGTCTGCTCGCACCCCGTCCCCAGGCCACCGGCTGGAAGCTGGCCCTGCCGGCCCTGCTGATCGCCGCCACCAGCTTCGTCGTGCAGGCCAAGGGCCGCGACCCCGTCGAAGCGCCGGCGCCCATCGCCCAGGCCGCGGCCGCCGACGAGCTGCCACCGGCCCAGCAACTGCGCCTGCCGGTCAATGCCAAGCATGTCGTCGTCATCGATGACGCGACTGGCAAGGTGCTGATGGCCCGCGACGCCGATGCCGTCGTGCCCATCGCCTCGCTGACCAAGCTGCTGACGGCCATGGTGGTGCTCGACGCCAAACTGGACCCGACCGAGAAGCTGCGCATCACCAGCGACGACGTCGACACCCTCAAGCACAGCAAGTCCCGAGTGCGCGTGGGCACGCAGATGAGCCGCCAGGCCGCGCTGGAGATGGCATTGATGGAATCCGAGAACCGCGCCGCCGCCGCCCTGGCCCGCACCTTCCCGGGCGGCGAGGCCGGCTTCGTCAAGGCCATGCAGGCCAAGATCCACGCCCTCGGGCTCAAGCACACCGCCATCACCGACCCGACCGGCCTGTCGCCGGCCAACACGTCGACGGCGACCGAGATGGCCACCGTGACGGCGGCGGCGGCGCGCTATGGCGAGATCGAGCGCATCACCAGCGTCAAGAAGGCCAAGACGACGGTTGATGGGCGCACGCGCGAGCTGCGCAACACCAACCGGCTGGTGGGTGCCAAAGGCTGGAATATCCGCGTCTCCAAGACCGGCTACACCGAGGAGGCCGGCCGCTGCCTGGCCATGCGCATCCTGAACGGCAAGCGGCCCGTCACCGTCGTGCTGCTGGACGCCGATGGCTCGGCCAACCGGCTGCGCGATGCCGCATTGATCCGCAAATCGCTGGCAAAGCAGGCCTCCTGATCGTGCAGCGCCGCCACCTGCTCGCCGCGGGCAGCGCCACGCTGGCCCTGCCTGCCTTCGGCCTGGACTTCGCCGCGCCCCGCGCGCCGGCCGCCATGCGCGCCAGCGTCGACCGCATCATCGACATCACCGTCGGCATCCGCCCTTTCCGCGCCCAGGGACCGCGCATCGAAGCCGAGAAGCGCTTGGGCAAGACCCTCGTGCACCACTACGGCCATGGCGGCAGCGGCTGGTCGCTGTCCTGGGGCTCGGCCCAGCGCGCGCTGGCCCTCGTGCAGGCCGGCGGCGCGCGGCCGGGCGAGCGCATCGCCGTCATCGGCTGCGGCGCCATCGGCCTGACGACGGCGCGCACCGCCCAGCAGGCCGGCTACAAGGTCAGGCTCTATGCCAAGGACAGGCCGCCGCGCGTGCATTCCTCGGCCGCCACCGGCCTGTGGACGCCGGACTCGCGCATCGTCGCCAGCGAGCACGCCAGCGAGGCCTGGACGGCGGAGTGGGAAGCCATGGCGCGAGCATCGTTCAAGGTGCACCAGGGCTATCTCGGCCTGCCTTCGGGGCCCGTCGAATGGCATGACGGCTACGTCGTCGCCGACGAGGGCTTTGATCAACCCCTGCCCAGCTATGCGGCCCACGGCAGCGAACCCGACTACCCCGAGCTGTCCTCGCGCATCGCCGACCTGCGCCCGCAGGGCCGGGAACTCGCGGCCGACGAGCACCCCTTCCGCAAGCCGCATGCGCGCCGCTTCACGCAGCTTGTCTTCAACATCCCGGCCTATCAGCGCCTGCTGCTGGAAGACTTCGCCCGCGATGGCGGCGAGCTGGTGCAGCGCGAGTTCCGCCAGCCGCGCGACTTCGCCCGCCTGCCCGAGCGCGTCGTCGTCAACTGCATGGGCGACGGCGCGCGCAAGCTGTTGAACGACGTCGGCATGACGCCGGTACGCGGCCAGACGGCGCGGCTGATCCCCCAGCCCGAGGTGGACTACGCGCTGATCTACCGCGGCCACAACCTCGTCGTGCTGCCGCGCCGCGACGGGCTGCTCGTCGCCGCCATGGGCGAGCACGACTTCGGCAGCGACGAACTGCAGCCCGACCGGGCCCAGACCGAGGCCGCCGTGCAGCGGCTCGCGGGTCTGTTCTAGAAGGTCTCCCAGTCGCCTTCGGCCGGGCTGGGCGCCGCCGCAGCAGGCTTGGGCGCCGATGCGACCGGAGCGGGGGCGGGCTGCGGCGCCGGCCTGACAGCCGGCCGCGGTGCGGTCTTGGGCGCTGCCGGCCTGGCCACCATCGCCGGCTTGGGCGCGTTGCGCGGGGCGGGCGCGGCAGCCAGGCCCGCCTCGACGCGGAAGGCCGCCACCGCCTCGGTCAGCTTGGCCGTCTGCATGCGCATGCTTTCGGCCGCCGCAGCGGTCTGCTCCACCAGGGCGGCGTTCTGCTGCGTGGCCTGGTCGAGCTGGCTGACGGCCGCGTTGATCTGGCCGACGCCTTCGGACTGCTCGCGGCTGGAGACGGTGATCTCGCCGACGAGGTCGGTCACCTTGCGCACTTCGTTGACCATCTGGCCGATGGTCTCGCGCGCCGCCAGCACCTGGGTGCTGCCGCTCTCGACCTTGGAGACGCTGTCGCCGATAAGGCTCTTGATCTCCTTGGCCGCCTCGGCGCTGCGCTGGGCCAGCAGGCGCACCTCGCCGGCCACGACGGCAAAGCCGCGGCCCTGCTCGCCGGCCCGCGCCGCCTCGACGGCCGCATTCAGCGCCAGGATATTGGTCTGGAAGGCGATGCCGTCGATGGTGCCGATGATGTCGGAGATCTTGCGGCTGGAGGCCGAGATCGCGTCCATGGTCGTCACGACCTCGCCGACCGCTGCCCCACCGGCGCCGGCCACTTCGGAAGCATGGTTGGCGAGCTGGTCGGCCTGGCGGGCGTTGTCGGCATTGGCCTTGATCTGGGCCGCCATCTGCTCCACCGACGCCGCGGTCTCTTCGAGGCTGGAAGCCTGGCTCTCGGTGCGCGCCGACAGGTCGGCATTGCCCTGCGCGATCTCGGCCGCCGCCACATTGAGCTGGTCGCAGCCCTGGCGCACGCCCGCCACCATGCGCGCGAGGTTCTGCGTCATCTCGTCCAGCATGCTCAGCAGCTGGCCGAGTTCATCGCGCGAGCTGCTGTGCAGGCGCTGGGTCAGGTCGCCGCCGGCCACGGCACTGACAGCCGCGGAGGCCTTCTGCACCGGACCGGTGATGGAGCGCGTGATGGCCAGCGCCGCCAGCACGCCGATGACCAGGGCCACGAGCGACACGATGCCGAAGATCAGCAGCACACGACGGTAGGCGGATTCGGCCGCCTCGGTGGTGGCGCCCGCCAGCTTCTCGTTGTAATCCCACCATTTGTTGAGGCTGTCGCGCAGGGGCAGGAAGACGGCGCGGGCCGCCTGGCTCTGCTCGCGCGCTGCCGTGCCCTGGGTCGGGTCGGCTGCGCTCTCGTCCGAGGCCTTGAGGATCTTGTCCTGGGCCACGAAATAGGCTTCGGCCCCCTCGCGCACCGTCTTCAGCAGCGCCCGGTCCTGGTCGTCGACCGCCAGCAGCTCATAGTCCTTGAGGCGCTGCCGGATGTTGTCCCGGACCTTGGCGACCTCCCCGGCAAGCTGCTTCTTCAGCTTGTCGTCCTCGGTGAGGATGTGCTGCTGCTCGAAGCGCCGCGCATCGGACACGGCGCCATCCATCTGGTGGATGAGGCGCAGCGAAGGAAGGATGTTCTCGGGGTAGTACTCGGCGTAGTGATTGATCGACCTCGTCAACAACGCGCCCACGCCCGCCATCGCCATCATCAGCGCCAGCAGCACCGCAAAAGCCAGGCCCAGGCGCGTTCCGACGCGCAGATTATTCAGTCCGTTCACGGCTGTCCCCTCGTCGTTGTTCGGAGGACTGTGCCCGTTTCACCCTGGGCAGGCAATGCGTGTGCAGCCTCCGTTTGTCAACTTTCGGACGGCTCGGCCTCCCCCAGCAGCAAAGCGAGCAGCACGGCGGTGCCGATGGGCATGAAAACGACGATGGCGATGAGCCAGGGCACGAAAGCCCGGCCTGTGCGCCGCACCAGCTGCATCATGAAGACGCAATGCATGGTGCCGGCCACGACGAGGCCCAGGCCCAGCAGGGTCAGCCGGGATGCCGGCGGCTCGCCGTCCTGCGTGCTGCTGATGAGCTGCCACAGGCACAGGCCCGCCACGAGCAGGGTGATGACCGCGTACTCGATGCCGCTCTTGATATGTGCTTTCATGGCTCAGCTTTCCCCGATCAGTTTCTTCAGCGGCGCGGGCAGCGCATAGCCTGCTAGTTTCTCGCGGGCGACCCAGGTGCCGCCAGGCAGGTTTCCCTCGGGGGCTTCGGCCCGCATGGTGTGCAGCACCCAGTCGAAATGGGTCAGCGCATGCTCGATGCGCGGCAGCGTCTCCAAGGTGACATCGGGAGACAGGGCCGCGCGGGCGCTGGCCTCGTCGTCGAACATGGGCAGGGTCCACAGGCCAGCCCAGACGCCGGTGGCGGGCCGCTGCTGCAGCAAGACCTGGCCCTCCGCCCTTTCCACCCACAGCCACCAGTTCTCGCGGCGGCCGCGCTTGAGCTTCCTGGTCTTGACGGGGTAGCGCGTCGGATCGCCGTCTTGCTGACCGCGGCACATGGCCTGCACCGGGCACAGCAGGCAGTTCGGCGAACGCGCCGTGCAGACCGTCGCACCCAGGTCCATCAGCCCCTGGGTGTAGCGGTCGACATCGCGTTCGGGCAGCAGCCCGGTGGCGCGGTCCCAGAGCCTTTTCTCCGCGGCGCTGCTGGCCAGGTCGCCGTCGAAGGCGAGCACCCGGCCAAGCACGCGCTTGACGTTGCCGTCCAGGATGGCAACGCGCTCGCCGAAGCAGAAGGCTGCGATGGCCGCGGCGGTGGAGCGGCCGATGCCGGGCAGCGTCTGCAGGCCGGCCGCCGTGTTCGGGAACTCGCCGCGATGCAGCTCGGCCACGGCGCAGGCGCAGGCGTAAAGGTTGCGCGCCCGGCTGTAGTAGCCCAGGCCGGCCCACTGGGCAAGCACCTCGTCCAGCGTCGCCGCGGCCAGGTCGGTGACCTTGGGCCAACGCACGAGGAAGCGCTCGTAGTAGCCGAGCACCGTCGTCACCTGGGTCTGCTGCAGCATGACTTCCGACAGCCAGACGCGGTAGGGATCGCGCGTGTTCTGCCATGGCAGGGTGTTGCGGCCGTGGCGGCGCTGCCAGGCGACGACGGTCTTGCCGAAATCGTCGAGATCGGCGATCAGCGTTTCTGGCATGACGGGCAGAAGAAGGTGGAGCGCTGGCCCTGCACGATGCGCCGGATGGGCGTGGCGCAGCGCAGGCAGGGCAGGCCCTCGCGGCCATAGACCTGGGCTTGCATCTGGAAGCTGCCGGCCACGCCGTGCGCATCGCGGAAGTCGCGCAGCGTCGTGCCGCCCGCCTCGAGGGCCTGGCCGAGCACGGTACGCACGGCGGCGGCGAGCTTGTCGGCACGCGGGCGGCTGAGCTTGCCGGCGGGCAGGCGGGGATCGATGCCGGCCATGAAGAGGGCCTCGCAGGCGTAGATATTGCCGGCGCCGACGACGATGTCCCCTGCCAGCAGGGCCTGCTTGATGGACACGCGCCGGCCGCTCAGGGCCGCATGCAGATGCAGGCCGTCGAAACGCTCGTCGAAGGGCTCCAGGCCCAGGCCGCCCAGCAAGGTGGCCACCGGCTCGGCATCCAGGGCCGCCGCCCAGACCACGGCGCCGAAGCGGCGCGGGTCGGTCAGGCGCAGCAGACCGCGGTCGGTGTGCAGGTCGAAATGGTCATGTGCGCCCGGCGCCGGCGTCGCCTCCAGGAAGGCCAGCGACCCCGACATGCCCAGATGCATCAGCAGCCCGCCACGATTTTCGAGCGGAAGCCACAAATATTTACCGCGTCTTTGCGTGCTGCCGACGCGGCTGCCCAGCAGGGTTTCGGGGTCCACGCCTATCGGCCAGCGCAGGGGTTTTCCCAGGCGCAGACCGGTCACCCGGGCTCCCTGGATGGCGTCCGCAAAGCTGCGGCGCGTGACTTCGACTTCGGGCAACTCGGGCATGAGGGCGAAATCATAATCAGCCCCTGTCTGTCGGAGTTCGAATGCCTTTGTCCACTCGCCGCGTGATCGCCGCGGCCGCCCTGCTGGCCGCCCTGCAAGTCCATGCCCAGGAAGCCGCCGTTGCGCCCGCGCCTGCTGAGCCGCTGACGAATTCCGCCATGGACGCACCGCTGTTCTATCAGTTGCTGATCGGCGAGATCGAACTGCAGAACGGCCAGGCCGGCGTCGCCTTCCAGGTGCTGCTGGATGCCGCCCGGCGCACTGGCGACGAGGAACTGTTCAAGCGGGTCATCAACATCGCCGTCCAGGCCCGCGCCGGCGACCAGGCCCTGATGGCTGCGCGCGCCTGGGCCGAGACGGTACCAACCTCTTCCGAGGCGCTGCAGAACTGCGTGCAACTGCTCGCCGTCATGAACAAGCCGGCCGAGGTGCCGACGCCGCTGGCAGCGCTGCTGCGCGTGGCGCCTGCCCCGCAGCGCCCAGCCCTCATCCTGGCCCTGCCGCGGCTGTTCCAGCGCTCACCCGACCCGAAATCGGTGCTGACCGCGCTGGCGCCGGTGCTGCAGACCCAGACCGGCCCGCTCAAGCCCGCGGCCCTCTACACCGAGGCCCGGTTGTCAATCAACGCCGGCCAGAACGCCCGCGCCCTGGCGCTGGCCCGCGAACTCAACCAGCTCGAGCCCGAGGGCGACGATGCCATGCAGCTCGCCGTCGACCTGATGCCCTCGGAGCCCAAGGCCGAAGCGCTGATCACCGAGAGGCTGCAGCAAAAGCCCGAACAGCATGCACTGCGCCAGGCTTATGCCCGCGCGCTGATCCTGGGTCAGCGGCCCGCCGACGCCGCGCGGGAATTCCGTGCACTGACCGAGGCGACGCCTGATAACCCCGCGCCCTGGCTGGCGCTTGGCGCGGTCGAGCTGGAGCTCAAGCACGCCGCCGCCTCGGAAGCCGCGCTTCGCGAGGCGCTGAAGCGTCTGGACACGCCGGCGTCGGGCACCGATGCCGAGATCAAGGCCCGGGCCGAAGGCCGCCAGCAGGCCTGGCTGATGCTGTCGCAGGCCGCTGAACAGCGCGGCGACCTCAAGGCGGCCGAGGCCGCGCTGCAGAAGGTCGATGGCAACACCCTGGAGCTGCGCTATCGCCGCGCCAGCCTGCTGGCTCGCCAGGGCAAGCTCGCCGACGCCCGCAAGCTGCTGCAACCTGCCGCCGACGCCAGCGACCAGGACGCCCGCGCCACCCTGCTGGCCGAGGCTCAGCTGATGCGCGAGCAACACGATTACCCGGCCTCCCTGGCGGTCCTCAAGAAGGCAACGACCCGCTTCCCCGCCGACCCTGACCTGATCTACGAACAGGCCATGATGACGGAGAAGGCCGGTCATTTCGACGAGATGGAAACGCTGCTGCGCAAGGTCATCGAGATCAAGCCCGACTACCACCACGCCTACAACGCGCTGGGCTATTCGCTGGCCGAGCGAAATCTGCGCCTGCCCGAGGCCAAGCAGCTCATCGAGCAGGCCTTGAAGCTGGCACCGGGCGAGCCCTTCATCGTCGACAGCCTGGGCTGGGTCGAGTTCCGCCTGGGCAATCTGGCCGAGGCCGCCAAGCTGCTGCGCCAGGCCCACAACGGCCGGCCCGACGCCGAGATCGCCGCCCATCTCGGCGAAGTGCTGTGGGCCAGCGGCGCCGAGGACGAGGCGCGCAGCGTCTGGCAGGAAGCCGCCCGCCGCGAGCCGCGCAACGAGGCCCTGCGCGAAACCATGGACCGCCTGAAGGTCAAGCCGCGATGAGGCTGGCAGCGGCTTTCATCCTCGCGCTCGGCCTCGCCGGCTGCGCCCAGCTGCCACCGGCCCCGCCTGCCAGCCCGGAATCCCGCCTCAGCGGCCGCATCAGCGTGACCGTGGCGGGCGACGTGCACAACCGCGGCACCGGCGGCGCGGCCAGCTTCGAACTTTTCGGCGGCCCGCAGGCCGGCCGGCTGGAGCTCACCTCGCCGCTGGGCGCCCTGGTGGCGCGCGCCAGCTGGCAGCCGGGCCGGGTGACGCTGCAGACGCCCAATGACGAGCGCCGCTTCGACGACCTCGACGCGCTGACCCGCGAGCTGCTGGGCGAGCCCATCCCCGTGGCCGCCCTGTTCGACTGGCTGCAGGCCCGCCCCTGGCCGGCCGCGCCGCACAAGCAGACGGCCGCCGGCTTCGAGCAGTTGGGCTGGCGCATCGAACCCAAGCTGCCCTCCCTGGTCGCCATCCGCCTGGCTGAACCCACCGTCACGCTGCGCGCCCGGCTGGACAGCGGCGAATGAAGGCCCTGTACGACCTGGCTGCACCGGCCAAGCTCAATCTCTTCCTGCATGTCGTCGGCAAACGCGCCGACGGCTACCACCTGCTGCAGTCCGTCTTCGTGCTGGTCGACTGGGCCGACACCCTGCATGTGGAGTGGCGCGCCGACGGGCATCTGCACCGCCATGACGTGCTGGGTGGCGACCTGCCGGCCGACGACCTCTGCCTGCGCGCCGCGCGGCTGCTGCAGGCCGAGACCGGCTGCACGCTGGGCGCCGACATCCACCTGGAGAAGCGCCTGCCCGCCGGCGCCGGGATGGGAGGCGGCTCGTCGGACGCGGCCACCACGCTGCTGGCGCTGAACCGGTTGTGGGACTGCGGCTTGCCGCTGCAGCGCCTGCTGGCCCTGGGGCTCAAGCTCGGCGCCGACGTGCCCTTCTTCCTCGGCGGCGGCCCGGCCTTCGTCGAGGGCATTGGCGAGATCCTGCATCCGCTCACCCTGCCCGGGCAGCGCTTCGCCGTCCTCAAGGGGCCGGCCGGCCTCGCGACTAGAGACATCTTTTCCAGCCCACTCTTGGCAAGGTCCGAAAACTTGGCTATAGTCGCGGGCTTTCCTGCCTTGGCAAGAACAGCTGAAAACCTGGTGAACGGCTTTGGTCGCAATGACCTGCAGCCCGCCGCCGAAGGAATCAGCAGTGAAGTGCGAGACGCGTTGCAACAGTTGTCCGAAGTTTTCGGCAACGCCCGGATGACGGGCTCTGGCGCAGCAGTCTTTGCCCGGCTCGCCGGGGACGGAAAAGATGGCAAGGACGATCAGTCCCTGGCGACATTGCTGAAGGCTCAGCCTTCGGGGTGGACCGGTCGAATCTGCCACAGTCTGGCTCAACACCCGCTCGCGGGCTGGGCCGGCTGACAAGGGTCTTGGGGTGCAGCAGCTCTGCTGTGTCCTGTGTAGGGGAGTCGCCAAGTTGGTCAAGGCATCGGATTTTGATTCCGACATGCGAGGGTTCGAGTCCTTCCTCCCCTGCCAAATTTCTGTTTTTCGCTGAACCGGCTCGGCGCTCAGCGAGCCACTGATACCCCAGAGGCTCCCAGTGCTGCTCAACACGGTTCTCTTCACCGGCAACGCGAACCCGGTTCTTTCCCAGGAAATTGCGACCCATCTCGGCCTTGAGCTGGGCAAGGCCGTGGTCGGCCGTTTCTCCGACGGTGAAGTCACCGTCGAGATCCAGCAGAACGTCCGCGCCCGCGACGTCTTCGTCATCCAGCCCACCTGCGCGCCGACGAACGAGAACCTGATGGAGCTGCTGATCATGGCCGACGCCCTGAAGCGCTCCAGCGCCCGCCGCGTCACCGCCGTCATCCCCTACTACGGCTATGCCCGCCAGGACCGCCGCCCGCGTTCCACCCGCGTGCCGATCTCGGCCAAGGTCGTGGCGAACTGCCTCGAGACCGTTGGCGTCGAACGCGTGCTGACCATGGACCTGCACGCCGACCAGATCCAGGGCTTCTTCGACATCCCGGTCGACAACATCTACGCGTCGCCCGTGCTGCTGTCGGACCTGAAGAGCCGCAACTACCAGGACCTCGTGGTCGTTTCGCCGGACGTCGGCGGCGTGGTGCGTGCCCGCGCCCTGGCCAAGCAGCTGGGCTGCGATCTGGCCATCATCGACAAGCGCCGCCCCGCCGCCAACGTGTCCGAAGTGATGCACGTCATCGGCGAGATCGACGGCCGCAACTGCGTGATCATGGACGACATGATCGACACCGCCGGCACCCTCGTGAAGGCGGCCGAGGTGCTGAAGGCGCGCGGCGCCAAGAGCGTCTTCGCCTATTGCACCCACCCCATCCTGTCGGGCCCGGCCATCGAGCGCATCGCCGGTTCGCAGCTGGACGAAGTCGTCATCACCAACACCATTCCGCTGACCGACGCGGCCAAGGCCTGCAAGAAGATCCGCCAGTTGTCGGTGGCCTTCCTGTTTGCCGAGACCATCCGCCGTATTTCCGACGGCGAATCGGTCACCTCCCTTTTCTCGGAACAGAACAACAACTTCTGATCCGAATTCGTCGCGGTCGCAAGACCGCTTTCCCATACGGCGCCTGGTCGCGGGTGCCGTTTCTCTTTTTGGAGATAAACCATGAAGTTCGTCGCTTTTGAGCGCAAGCTGCAGGGGACCGGAGCGAGCCGCCGCCTGCGAGTCGCCGGCAAGGTGCCCGGTATTGTTTTTGGTGCTGGTGAGCCCGTCATGATCGAACTCGATCACAACGCGCTGTTCCACGCCCTGAAGAAGGAAGCCTTCCACAGCTCGCTGCTGGACATGGAGCTGAACGGTTCCACCACGCAAGTGCTGCTGCGTGACTTCCAGATGCATCCGTACAAGCCGCAAGTCCTGCACTGCGACTTCCAGCGTGTGGACGGCACGACCAAGATCACGAAGAAGGTCCCGATCCACTACGTCGGCGAAGAGACCTCCGTGGCCGTCAAGACCGACCACTGCACGGTCAACCACGTCGTGACCGAGCTGCTGATCTCCTGCCTGGCCCAGCAACTGCCCGAGTTCATCGAGGTGGACCTGTCTGGCCTGACCAAGGGTCACTCGCTGCACGTCAACGACATCAAGCTGCCCGCTGGCGTCAAGGTCGTCACCCACGGCAAGCCCAACCCCGTCCTCGCGACGCCGGTTGAGCCCAAGGCCGAAGAAGTCATCGTCGCCGCCGCTCCGGCCGCCGACGACGGCAAGGGCAAGAAGAAGGGCAAGAAGTAATTCCTGCCTGGCTTCATGCCAAGAACAAAGGGCTCCTTCGGGAGCCCTTTTTCATTGCGGCGGCATGCGCCCGCCCAGGTTCTTCAGCAGCAGATTGGCCGCCACCAGCTGGCGGTTGCGCGAAGACAGCAGATTGGCCTCGGCCGACAGCGCCGAGGCCTGCGCGGCGCTGACGTTGAGGAAACTGACCGTGCCGGCGCGGTATTGGGCCAGCACAATCTCGAGGTTGCGGCCGGCGGCCTCGAAGGCGTCGCGCTGCAGGGCCAGCGCGGCACCCGACTCGGCGAACTGCACCAGGTTGTCCTCGACCTCCTGGAAGGCCGTCAGCACCGCCTGGCGGTAGTTGGCC
Organism: Roseateles saccharophilus; assembly: GCF_031458095.1. GTDB lineage: Bacteria > Pseudomonadota > Gammaproteobacteria > Burkholderiales > Burkholderiaceae_C > Pelomonas > Pelomonas saccharophila_A. The sequence goes on along the minus strand of NZ_JAVDXU010000005.1, from coordinate 144,810 downwards.
GTGGCGGCCTCGGCCGAGGCGCGGGCCTGGGCTGACGCCAGCTTGCGCTGGCCGCCGTCGAAGATGGGCTGGGCCACCGCTGCGCCCAGGCTCCACAGCAGATTGGGCGCCGACACCAGATTGGACCAGGACGAGCCGCGATAGCCGGCGCTGGCGGACAGGTCGAAGGAGGGGAAGAAGGCCGCGTCGGCGATGCCGATCTGCGCATAGGCCGCCGTCTGGCGGGCACGTGCTGCAGCGATGTCGGGACGCTGGGCCAGCAGCGTCGACGGCACCAGCTCCGGCACCGGTGGCAGCTCGGGCAGGCGAGCGTTGGCCAACAACTGGAACTGGCCGGCCAACTTGCCGACCTGGGTGGCGATGGAGTGCTCCAGCTGGGCGCGCTCGGCTCGCATGTCGCTGAGCTGGGATTGGGCGCTGCGCAGCTGGGTACGGGCCTGCAGCACATCGGTCTGGGCGACCACGCCGCTGGCATAGCGTGCCTCGGTCAGGTCAAGGGCACGCTGGTTGGCGACCACCGTGCGCTCCAGCAGCGCCTGCTGGGCCTCGGCGGTGCGCAGCGCGAAATAACTTTGCGTCAGGGTCGCCTGGGCCGACAGACGCAGGGCCGCCAGATCGGCCTGGCTGGCCTGGTAGTTCGCGCCGGCGGCCTTGACGCCCTCGGCGAGCCGCCCCCACAGGTCGATCTCCCAGGCCGCGTTGGCCGTCAGCGAGTTGTTGGTCGACACCGTGCGCTGGCCGTTGCCGCTCTCGGCAGTCGCCGAACGCGTGGTGCCGCCGTTGACGGACAGCGTCGGGAAGATGGCCGAACGGCTGGCGCTCAGCACGGCGCGGGCCGAGCTGACCTGTGCGAGGGCCGCGGCGAGATTCTGGTTGCCGACGACGAGGTCGGCCTGCAGTCCGTCCAGCACCGGGTCCTTGAACATCGTCCACCAGGCTTCTGGCACGGCCACCTCGGGGGCGACGCGGCGCCATTCGGTCGAGCCCGTGAATGCGGCCGGTGGCGGGGCTTCAGCTGGCGGACGCTGGGCCGTGATGGCGCATCCGGCGAGGGCCAGGGCGAGAGGAAGAACAAAAGCAGTCTTCAGCATGGCTTCAGGTCGCTGTCTGGAGGACGGGGGCCGGCGCCGGTTTGCGCCTCTTGCGGCTCAGCCTGTCCATGCAGCAGAACACGACGGGGGTGGTGTAGAGGGTCAGCAGCTGGCTCAGCAGCAGCCCGCCGACGATGGAGATGCCCAGCGGCACGCGCAGCTCGGCGCCTTCGCCATGGCCCAGGGCCAGAGGCACGGCGCCGAAGACGGCCGCCACGGTCGTCATCAGGATGGGCCGCAGCCGCAACAGCGCCGCGCGGTAGATGGCGGCACCGGGCGACAGGCGGCTGCCGCGCTCGTCGGCCGCATGCTGGGCCGAGATGGCGAAGTCCAGCATCATGATGGCGTTCTTCTTCACGATGCCGATCAAGAGGATGACGCCGATCAGCGCAATGATGGTGAAGTCGGTCTTGAAGGCCATCAGGGCCAGCAGCGCGCCGACGCCGGCCGAGGGCAGCGTCGAAAGAATCGTGATCGGGTGGATGAGGCTCTCGTAGAGCATGCCCAGCACCAGATAGATGGTCACGATGGCCGCGAGGATGAGCAGGGGCTGGGACTTCAGCGAGGCCTGGAAGGCCTGGGCCGTGCCCTGGAAGCTGCCGCGCACCGACACCGGCGCGCCGCTGCCGGCGACGGCATCGTTGATGGCCGAGACCGCATCCGACAGCGACACGCCCTCGGCGAGGTTGAAGCTGATGGTGCTGGCTGGCGTGCCGCTCTGGTGGTTGACCGACAGCGGCGTGTTGGTTGTCTCCACGCGCGCCACCGCCGACAGCGGCACCTGCTGGCCCGAGCTGCTGGTCAGCATCAGGCGGTCCAGGGTCTGCGGGCTTTGCAGCCAGACGGGGGCCAGCTCCATGACGACGCGGTACTGGTTCAACGGGTTGTAGATGACGCCGACCTGGCGCTGGCCGAAGGCGTTGTTCAGCGTGCTGTCGACGGCGCTCATGGTGATGCCCAGCCGCGCCAGCGCATCGCGGTCGACGACGAGGGAAGTCTGCGTGCCCTTGTCCTGCTGGTCGGTGTTGACGTCGGTGATCTCGGCCACCTCGGTCAGCGCGCGGCGGATGCGCGGCTCCCAGGTGCGCAGGTCTTCCAGACTGTCCGACTGCAGCGTGTACTGCAGCGAGGCATTGGCCTGGCGCCCGCCGATGCGGATGTCCTGCACCGGTGCCATGAAAAGGTTGGCGCCCGGCACCTTGGCCAGCTTGCCGCGCAGCCGGTTGATGACGGCGTCGATGCTCTCGTCTCTGTCCTTCTGGGGTTTAAGGCTGATGAACATGTTGGCGCTGTTGCGCTGGCCGCCACCGGTGAAGCCGGTCACATTGGCGATGGCCGGGTCGGCGCGCACGATGTCGTGGAAGGTGCGCAGCTTGAGCTGCATGGACTGGAAGGACGAGGCCTGGTCGGCCTGCACGCCGCCGATCATCAGCCCCGTGTCCTGCTGCGGGAAGAAGCCCTTGGGAATGGTCATGTAGAGATGCACGTTCAGCGCGACGACGCCGGCCAGCACCAGCAGCGCGATGGGCTGGTGGCGCAGCGTCCAGCGCAGCGTGCGGCGGTAGCCGCGCATCAGCCGGCGCTGCAGGCGCGCGAGCAGCTGGCCGACGCGGCCCGGCTTTCTCGCCTCGGCATGCGGCTTCAGCAGGGTCGCGGCCATCATGGGCGTGGTCGTCAGCGACACCACCATGGACACCAGGATGGCCACCGACAGCACGACGGCGAACTCGCGGAACAGCCGCCCGACGATGCCGCCCATGGCCAGGATGGGGATGAAGACGGCGATCAGGCTCAGAGAGATCGAGACCACCGTGAAGCCGATCTCGCGCGCGCCCTTCAGCGCCGCCTCGCGCGGCGGCACGCCGCGCTCGATGTGGCGCGAGATGTTCTCCAGCACGACGATGGCGTCATCGACGACGAAGCCGGTGGCCACCGTCATCGCCATCAGCGACAGGTTGTCGATGCTGTAGCCCAGCAGATACATGAAGCCGCAGGTGCCGGCCAGCGACACCGGCACGGCCACGGCCGGCAGCAGGGCCGCGCGAAAGCGCCGCAGGAAGATGAAGACGACGACGATGACCAGGCCGAAGGAAATGGCCAGCGTGCGCTGCACCTCCCTGATGCTGCCGCGGATGGTGGACGTGCGGTCCATGACGACGTCGACATTGATAGCCGGCGAGATGGAGGCGCGCAGCTGCGGCAGCAGGGCGCGCACCGTGTCCACGGTCTCGATGATGTTGGCGCTGGGCGCCTTGTTCAGGATCAGCAGCACGGCGGACTTGCCGTTGGCCAGGCCGTCGTTGCGCAGGTCCTGCACGCTGTCCTCGATCTGGGCCACATCGCGCAGATGCACGGCGGCACCGCTCTTGTAGCTCAGCACCAGAGGCGCGTAGTCGGCGGCCGTGCGGGCCTGGTCGTTGGCGGTGATCTGCCAGTAGCGCTCGTCGCTTTCCAGCTGGCCCTTGGGCCGGTTGGCATTGGTGGCGACGACGGCCGCCCTCACCTGCTCCAGCGAGATGCCCTGGGACGACAGCTTGTTGGGGTCCAGCTCGATGCGCACCGCCGGCAGGGCGCCGCCGCCGACGCTGACCTGGCCGACACCATCGACCTGCGACAGGCGCTGGGCCAGCACGGTGGAGGCGGCGTCATACATCTGGCCGCGCGTCAGCGTGTCCGAGGTCAGCGCCACGATCATGATGGGCGCATCGGCCGGGTTGACCTTGCGGTAGCTTGGGTTGCTCGGCATGCCGGTGGGCAGCAGGGCTCGCGAGGCGTTGATGCCGGCCTGGACGTCGCGGGCGGCGCTGTCGATGTCGCGGCTGAGGTCGAACTGCAGCGTGACGCGGCTGCTGCCCAGCGACGAGGACGAGGTGATCTCGGTCACGCCGGCGATGCTGCCCAGGGTGCGCTCCAGCGGTGTGGCGACCGTGGCGGCCATGGTGTCGGGGCTGGCGCCGGGCAGCGACGCGCTGACCGAGATGGTCGGGAACTCGACCTGGGGCAAAGGCGCGATGGGCAGCAGCAGATAGGCGATGGCGCCGGCCAGGGCCAGGCCGCAGGTGATCAGCGCCGTGCCGATCGGCCTTTCGATGAAGACGCGCGAGGGGTTCACGCCGCCGCCTCCGCAGGCTTGCTGCGGCCACGCTTGAGCCGCGCCGCCAGCGCCGCAAAGCCCAGATAGATAACCGGCGTCGTGAACAGCGTCAGCAGCTGGCTGACGATGAGGCCGCCGACCATGACGACGCCCAGGGGATGGCGCAGTTCGCTGCCCACGCCCGTGCCCAGCATCAGCGGCAGGGCGCCCAAGAGTGCGGCCATCGTCGTCATCAGGATGGGCCGGAAGCGCGTCATCGCGGCCTGATGGATGGCCTCGCGCGGCTTCATGCCCTGATCCCGTTCAGCATCCAGCGCGAAGTCGATCATCATGATCGCGTTCTTCTTGACGATGCCGATCAAGAGCACGATGCCGATGATGGCGATGATGCCGAGGTCCAGGCGAAAGACCAGCAGGGCCAGCAGGGCGCCCAGGCCCGCGGACGGCAGCGTGGACAGGATGGTCAGCGGGTGGATGGTGCTCTCGTAGAGCACGCCCAGCACGATATACATCGTCACGATGGCCGCGAGGATGAGCAGCAGCGTGCTCGTGAGCGAGGCCTGGAAGGCCAGGGCCGCGCCCTCGAAGCGGGTCTCTACGCTCAGCGGCAGCTGCAGCGCATCGACCTCGGTACGGATGGCCTTGACCGCCTCGCCCAGGGACGCACCCGGCGCGAGGTTGAAGGAGATCGTCGACGACGGGAACTGCGCGACATGGTTGACGGCCAGCGGCGCCAGCTTCTCGCTGAAGCGCGCCACCGAGCTCAATGGCACCTGCACACCGCTGGCGCCGGGCACATACAGGCTCTTCATGCCATCCAGGCCCTGGCGGTATTCGGGCGCCACTTCCAGCACGACACGGTATTGGTTGCTCTGCGTGAAGATGGTCGAGATCAGCCGCTGGCCGAAGGCGCTGTACAGCGCGCTGTCGATGGCCGCCACGCTGACACCCAGCCGCCCGGCCGCATCGCGGTCGATGTCGACATAGGCCTGCAGCCCCTTCTCCTGCTGGTCGCTGGCCACGTCGGCAATCTGCTTGATGCCGCGCAGCCTCTCCAGCACCGCCGTCGTCGAACGGCTCAGCTCGGCGGAGTCGGGCGAGGACAGCGTGAACTGGTATTGCGTCTTGGCGATGCGGTCCTCGATGGTCAGGTCCTGCACCGGCTGCAGATAGAGGGCGATGCCGGGCTCGTCGGCCGCCGCGTCGGCGATGCGGCGCGCAATCCCGGCCGCGCTGCCACTGCGCATTTCCTTGGGCTTGAGGGAGATCTGCAGCCGACCCTGGTTCAGCGTCGTGTTGCCGCCGTCCACGCCGATGAAGGACGAGACCGTCTCGACGGCGGGGTCCTTCAGCACCCGCTCGGCCAGGCGCTGCTGGTGCTCGGCCATGGCGCCGAAGGACGTGGACTGGGCCGCCTCGGTGATGCCCTGCAGCTGGCCGGTGTCCTGCACCGGGAAGAAGCCCTTGGGCACCAGCAGATACAGCACGCCCGTCAGACCCAGCGTCGCGATGAAGACGACCAGGGTCGCGGCCGAGCGGTCCAGCACCCAGTCCAGCATGCGGCCATAGCCGGCGATGGTGTCGTCGAAGGCCTTGCCGACGCGCTTCCACAGCCAGCCATGGTCTTCATCGTGCTCATGCTTGAGCAGGCGGGCGCACATCATCGGCGTCAGCGTCAGCGACACAAAGGCCGAGATCAGGATGGACACGGCCAGCGTGATGGCGAACTCGTGGAAGAGGCGGCCCACCACGTCGCCCATGAAGAGCAGGGGGATCAGCACCGCGATCAGCGAGACCGTCAGCGAGATGATGGTGAAGCCAATCTGCTTGGAGCCGGTCAGCGCCGCGTCATAGGCCGACACCGCCTCACCGCCCTCCTCCATGTGCCGCGCGATGTTCTCAATCATCACGATCGCGTCGTCAACGACAAAGCCGGTCGAGATCACCAGCGCCATCAGCGTCAGGTTGTTGATCGAGAAGCCCGCCATGTACATGACGCCGAAGGTGCCGACCAGCGACACCGGTACGGCGACGGCCGGGATGATGGTGGCCGGCAGGCTGCGCAGGAAGATGAAGATGACGCCGATGACGAGGACGACGGCGAACAGCAGCTCGTGCTGGACGTCGGTGACCGAGGCGCGGATGGTGGTGGTGCGGTCGCTGAGCAGCTGCACGTCCAGAGACGCCGGCAGGCTGGCCTGCAGCTGGGGCAGCACGGCGCGCACGCGGTCCACCGTGTCGATGACATTGGCACCCGGCTGGCGCTGCACGTTCAGGATGACGGCCGAGACCGACGACTTGCCCGCCTGGCCGGCCCAGGCCGCCAGGCGCAGGTTCTCGGCGTCATCCACCAGCTGGGCCACGTCCCTGAGGCGCACGGCGTTGCCGTTCTTGTAGGCGATCACCAGGTTGGCGTATTCCGAGGCATTGCGCAGCTGGTCATTGGCGTCCAGCGTGGACGCGCGCAGCGGGCCGTCGAAGCTGCCCTTGGACTGGTTGACGTTGGCGGCCGAGATGGCGGTGCGTACATCGTCGATGGACAGGCCCAGCGTGGCCAGCGCGCCCGGGTTGGCCTGGATGCGCACCGCCGGCCGTCGCCCGCCGGCAATGCCGACCAGGCCCACGCCCGGCACCTGCGAGATCTTCTGCGCCAGCCGGCTTTCCACCAGGTCGTGCACCCGGGTGATGGGCAGGGTCGATGACGACACGGCGATGGTCAGCACCGGCGCATCGGCCGGATTGACCTTGCTGTAGACCGGCGGCATGGGCAGGTCGCTGGGCAGCAGGTTGCTGCCGGCATTGATGGCGGCCTGCACCTCCTGCTCGGCCACGTCCAGGGCCAGGCTCAACTCGAAGCGCAGCGTGATGACCGAGGCGCCGCCCGAACTGGTGGACGACATCTGCGCCAGGCCCGGCATCTGGCCGAACTGGCGCTCCAGCGGCGCGGTGACCGAGGACGTCATCACGTCGGGGCTGGCGCCGGGGTAGAGGGTGGTGACCTGGATGGTCGGGTAGTCGACCTCGGGCAGGGCCGACACCGGCAGCAGCCGGTAGGCCAGGGCGCCGGCCAGCACGATGGCCAGCATCAGCAGCGAGGTCGCGACCGGCCGCGCGATGAAGAGGCGGGACGGGTTCATGCTCCCAACCTCACTGAGACGGGGCCGAGGCGCGGTGCTCCTGCAGCCAGGCGCGACGGTCCTCGGGGCTCATGGCCCTGAGCTTCTCGACCATCTCGGGCGGTACGCGGCTTTCCCAGCGCGGGCGCTCGCCGTCGCCGGCACTGCTCGCCGCCGAGGCGCCACTCGCCGCGCTGGCCGCACCGGCGCCGCGGCGCCCACGTCCGCCACTGGCACCGGAAGCCGCGCCGGCCGGCGCCTTGATGACCTCGGCCTTGCCGCCGTCGCGCAGCCGGTCGGCACCGTCGATGACGACCTGCTCGCCGGGCTTGACCTCGCCCTGCACGGCCGTGGCATCGCCGTCGGTCGCCAGCACCTGCACCTTGCGCAGCGCGACCTGGCCATCGGCCACCACATAGACGAAGGTGCCCGGTGCGCCGCGCTGCACGGCGGCCACCGGCACGACGGTGGCGTCCTTCAGCGTGTCCAGCTGCAGGCGCACATTGACGAACTGGTTGGGGAAGAGGCCACCGTCCTTGTTGTCGAACAGGGCCTTGACCTTGATGGTGCCGGTGGTGGCGTCGATGGCGTTGTCGGTACTGGCGACGCGGCCCTCGGCCAGCTTGCTGCGGCGCTCGCGGTCCCAGGCCTGCACCGGCAGGGCCTGCTTGTCGCCCAGCTGCTGGCGGATGCGGGCCAGGCGCGCATCCGGCACGGCGAAGACGACGGCGGCCGGCTGGGTCTGGGCAATGCTCAGCAGGCCGTTGGCGTCGCCAGGCGTGATGTTGTTGCCCAGGTCGGCCTGCTTCAGGCCCGCCTGGCCGGCGATGGGTGCCGTGACGCGGGTATAGGACAGCTGCAGCTTGGCGTTGTCCACGGCGGCCTGGTCGGACAGCAGCGTGGCCTCCAGCTGGCGCACCAGGGCCTGCTGGGTGTCCAGCTGCTGGCGTGGCGCGGCCTCCTTGGCGACGAGGTCCTTGTAGCGGGCCAGGTCGGCGCGGGCATTCTCCAGCTGGGCCTGGTCGCGGGCCAGCGTGGCCAGGGCCTGGTCGCGCGCGATCTCATAGGGCCTGGGGTCGATCAGGGCCAGCACCTGGCCGGCCTTCACGGGCTGGCCTTCGTGGAAATAGATGGCCTTGAGCTCGCCGCTGACCTTGGCATGCACGACGGCGGTGTTGGCCGAGGCGATGCTGCCGATGGCGTCGACGACGACGGCCATGTCGCGCTTCTGCACGGCGGCCACGGTGACAGGCTGGGGCCCGCTGCGGCCAAAGCGCCCGCCGGCAGGCCTGCCCGCACCGGCCCCGGACGCCGCCGATGCCGCGCCGGCCGGTCCCTCGGCGCCTTCGCCGCCCCGGCCCTTCCACCACCAAGCGCCGGCCGCGATGGCGATGACGGCCACCACGATCCAGATCCAGGTCTTGTTGCTACCCTTGGAATCCTTGTTCTGCATTCGGTCCACTCCTGGTTGCAGCCAAGTTTCCCGGCCGAATGTAGCTGCAGCATTGCTGGGGGCAAAAGCTACGATCACGTCCATGATCAAGCTGATGGTGGGCCTGGGCAATCCGGGTGCCGAGTACGAAGACACGCGCCACAACGCCGGTTTCTGGTGGATTGACGGCCTGGCCCGCGGGCTCAAGGTCAGCCTCTCGCCGGACAAGGCCTATCACGGGCTGGTGGCCCGGGTGAACCATGCCCCCGGCGCCAGCGGCCCGGTCTGGCTGCTGGAGCCCATGACCTATATGAACCTGTCCGGCAAGTCGGTGGCGGCCCTGGCGCGCTTCTTCAAGATCGCGCCGGAGGAGATCCTGGCCATCCACGATGAGCTGGACCTGCCGCCTGGCGAGATGAAGTTCAAGAAGGGCGGCGGCGACGGCGGCCACAACGGCCTGAGAGACATGCGGGCCCAGCTCGGCAGCGGCGACTTCTGGCGGCTGCGGCTGGGCATAGGCCACCCGGGGCACAAGGCCGAGGTCGCCAACTATGTGCTGCGCAAGCCGCCGCTGGCCGAGCGCCAGGCCGTGGAGGACTGCATCGAGAAGAGCTATGGCGCCGTCGAGCTGATGCTGAGCGGCCAGATGGACAAGGCCTTGGCCAAGATTCACGCCAAACCGCCGCGGCCCAAGCCCCCCAAACCCGCGCCGCCGGTAGACACTCCGGCCTCATGAAGCCTCTGCTGCTGGTTCTGGTTCTCGCACTCACACTGCCGGTCCTGGCGCAGACCCAGACCCGCAGAGCCCATGTCTACCGCTGTGGCCCCGAGGGCCGTGACCTGCGCGACTCGCCCTGCCCCGGCAGCGGCGCAGCCAGCAGCATTGATTTCGACCAGCCCAGCGCCGCCGACAGCAAGGCGGCCCGTGAGCGCCACCTGGCCGACGCCAAGCAGGCCGCGGCCCTCGCCCAGGCGCGCCGCGCCAGCGAGGCCGAAGCACGCCAACTGCGTGCAAAGGCCGTCGGCCTGCAGGCGCCGCCCCAGCCGCCCCAGGCCGCCAGCGCTGCGCAGGTCGTCAAGCTGAAGCCGCCCAAGACGGCCAAACCGCACAAGCCGTCCACCGCCGCCAGCGGCCATCGATAGAATCCCGCCCGTTGGTGCTCGCGCCCGCCTTCACGGCGGCTGCAGTTCAACGGGAATCAGGAGGACGCGCGGCCACGCCGCAGATCTAACCTGAGCTGTCCCCGCAACGGTAAGTGGACGAGGCTGTCGCGCCTCTGTCTTTCGACCACATGGCCACTGGTGCGTGCACCGGGAAGGCGTCGAAAGGAAGTCCACCAGCCCGGATACCGGCCAACGACGGGGCTTCTGCGGAAGCCGTTTTTCAGCCTTGCTGCGGGGGTCAGCACGGCTGGGTGTTCGTTCGCGTCTCATTTCATGCCTCACTCCCTCCTCGCGGCCCGTCGGTCGCTGCTCGCCCTGGCCGCGCTGGCTTGTGTCTCGTCCGCCCATGCCCAGACCAAGCTCGACACCGTCGTCACCACCGCCACTCGCACGCCCCAGCGTCTGTCGGAAGTGCTGGCCGACCTGACCGTCATCACCCGCGCCGACATCGAGCGCCAGGCCGCATCCAGCGTGGCCGACCTGCTGCGCAGCAACGGCTGCGCCGAGATGGTCCGCAATGGCGGCGCTGCGTCAACGACCAGCCTCTTCCTGCGCGGTGCCGACACGCGCCACACGCTGGTGATGGTCGACGGCGTGCGCATGGACTCGCAGTCCACCGGCGGCGCCAGCTGGCAGGGCATCCCGGTCTCCCAGATCGAGCGCGTCGAAGTGTTGAAAGGCCCGGCCAGTGCCATCTACGGCTCGGACGCCGTCGGCGGCGTCGTGCAGATCTTCACCCGCAAGGGCGGCGGCAAGGTCAGCGCCGACTTCGGCGTCGGTCTGGGCACGCAGGGCACGATGAAGGCCGACGGCGGCCTGTTCGGCAGCCAGGGAATCATCGACTTCGCCTTCACCGGGGCCATCGAGGAGAGCGACGGCTTCAACTCGACGGTCGACGTGCCGGGCTCCTTCAGCTACATCCCTGACCGGGACGGCTGGCGCAAATACCAGGGCACGGCGCGCATCGGTGCCCAGCTGGCCGAAGGCCAGCGCGCCGAACTGATCGTCATCAGGAACCACATCAACGGCCAGTACGACGCCTCCAAGTCCAGGCCCCTGGCGGACGACCGCAGCCTGCAGGACACCGACGCGACCCGCCTGGCCTGGACGGCGCAATGGGCACCGGCCCTGCAGACCCAACTGAGCTATGGCGAATCGCGCGACCGCTACGAGACCTCGCCCTCACCCTATCTGACCGTCACCAAGGTCAAGAACCTGGCCCTGACCGGCTCCTACGTGCTGGGCCAGGGCCAGCAGATCAACTTCCAGGGTGAACGCATCGAGGACCAACTGGAGAACAGCGGCCTGGTGACGGCCGGCGTCGGCAAGCGCCACCGCAATGCCATCGGCGCGGGCTATCTGCTCAACGCCGGCGCCTTCAGCTTGCAGGCCCACGCCCGCCACGACGACGACAGTCAGTTCGGCAGCGTCGACACCGGCACGCTGCTGGCCGGCTATGAGGTTGTGACCGGTTTGCGCGTGGTCGGCTCCATCGGCAATGCCTTCCGTGCGCCGACCCTCTACCAGCAGGGCACCGTCTACGGCCCCGACCTCAGCAAGCCCGGCGTCAAGCCGCTGGAAGCCGAGCGCGGTCGCAATGTCGAGTTGGGCCTGAAGTACGGCAGCGGCGACACCGAATTCACCGCCACGGCCTATCGCAACCGCGTCAGCAACCTCATCATCTTCGGCGCGGCCGGCAGCTGCCAAAGCGCCTTCGGCTGCTACCAGAACGTGTCTGCAGCCCGGCTGCGTGGCGTGACCCTGGCCGGCAACACCAAGGCCGGCATCGTGAACCTGCGCGCCACCATGGACTTCCAGAAGCCCACGGACGCCAGCACCGGCCTGCTGCTGGCCCGCCGCGCCAAGCGCCTGGCCACGCTGGGGGCCGACACCGAGCTGGGCGAGTGGCTGCTGGGCGGCAGCGTGCAGGCCTCGGGCGCACGCTGGGACAACGCCGCCAACACGCGCAAGCTGGGCGGCTACGGCCTCGTCAACTTCAACGCGCAGTACAAGATCCGCAAGGATCTGAAGCTGCAGCTGAACCTGGACAACGCCTTCGACCGCGAGACCTCGACGGCCTATGGCTATGCCTCGGCGCCGCGCACGGCGCTGATCTCGCTGCGCTTCACCCCCACGCTCTAATGGCGCCATGAGCGCACACGAACTCATCGTCGGCGGCCAGCGCAGCGGCAAGTCGCGCCGGGCCGAGAAGTTGGCCCTGGCCTGGCCGGGCCGCGTGGTGGTCATCGCCACCGCGCTCGCCGCCGACGCCGAGATGCGTGAGCGCATCGCCCATCACCGCGCCAGCCGGCCGGCGGGCTTCGAGACCCTCGAAGCCCCGCTGGCCTTGAGCGCGGCCCTTCAACAAACCGACGACGCCGCCGCCCTGGTCGTCGTCGACTGCCTGACGCTGTGGCTGGTCAACTGGCTGATGCCGGTGAGCGGAACACCCGACGCAGCCGGCTGGCAGGCCGAGCGCACCGCGCTGCTGGGTCTGCTGCCGCGGCTGCAGTCGCGCGTCGTCTTCGTCTCCAACGAGGTCGGCTGGGGCGTGAGCCCGCTGGGCCGCGAGGTGCGCGACTACGTGGACGAGCTCGGCCGGCTCAACCAGGACGTGGCCCGTCGCTGCGGCCAGCTGACACTGATGGTCGCGGGCCAGGCCTGGACCCGCCCCGTCGAGGATGCTTCGGATGCTTGAACGCCTGTTTGCCCTGTTGCTGCTGGCCCTTGCGCTGCCGGCTGCCGCCGTTGAGATCAAGGACGATCTCGGCCAGGTGACCCAGATCGCCGCGCCGCCGCAGCGCATCGTCAGCCTGCTGCCCTCGCTGACCGAGACCGTCTGCGAACTCGGCGCCTGCGCTCGCCTGGTCGGCGTCGACCGCTATTCCAACTTCCCTGCGCAGGTGAACGCAGTCCCGAAGCTCGGCGGCATGGAGGACACCAATGTCGAGCTGATCGCGTCGTTGAAGCCCGACGTCGTGCTGGTCGCCGTGTCTTCGCGCGTGGCCGAGCGGCTGAAGACCCTGGGGCTCAAGGTCATCGCGCTGGAGCCGCGTTCCTACAAGGACGTGCAGCGCGTGCTCAACATCATCGGCCAGGTGCTGGGTGTAAGCGATGCCCAGCGCGTCTGGCGCCAAATCGAGGCCGGCGTGGCCGCCGCCGCCAGCAGCGTGCCGGCCTCGGCCCGCGGCGTGCGCGTCTATTACGAGGTCGCCAGCGGCATCTGGGCCGCCGGCGAGTCCTCCTTCATGGGCGAGACCCTGACCAAGCTCGGCGCCGGCAACATCATTCCCGCCAGCCTCGGCCCCTTCCCCAAGATCAACCCCGAGTTCGTCGTCAAGGCCAACCCGGCCCTGATCATGATCGGCCAGCGCGGCTCCGAGGGCCTGACCCAGCGCCCCGGCTGGGACCGCATCGACGCCATCAAGCGCGGTCGCATCTGCATCTTCAAGCCCGAGGAAGGCGACATCCTCGCCCGGCCGGGCCCGCGCATGGCCGAGGCGGCCCAGATCATGGCCCGCTGCTTGCGCGAGAAAGCGTCCTCATGATGAGCCTGCGCCCCGGCGTGCTGCTGACCCTGCTGCTCATCGTCGGCGCCGCTGGCGTGCTCGCTGGCGTGCTTGTGGGCAGCACCGGCTGGGCCGACCTGGGCAGTGACAGCATGAGCATCATCCTGTGGGAGATCCGCCTGCCGCGTTCCCTCGGCGCCTGGTGGGCCGGCGCCCTGCTGGGCATGGCAGGTGCGATGTCGCAGGGGCTGTTCCGCAACCCGCTGGCCGATCCCTATCTGCTGGGCAGCGCCTCGGGCGCGGGCCTGGCCGTCGCCATCGCGCTGGCACTGACCGGCATCTCGCCGCAGACCTCCTCCCTGCTCGCCCACATCGGCCTGACCGGCATCGCCTTTGTCGGCACCCTGGTGGGTGTGGGCCTGACGCTGATCCTGGCGCGCGGCGTCGAGCAGACGCTGCGGCTGCTGCTGGCCGGCGTCGTTGTCGGCGTCGTGCTGAATGCGCTGACGGGCCTGGCCACGCTGTGGGCGCCCGACATCCTGCGCGCCATGCAGGCCTTTTTGCTCGGCAACACCGGCCTGCTGGGCTGGAGCAGCGTCACCGTGATGACGGGCTGCGGGGTCGCCGCCGTCGTCATCGGCCTGCTGGCCAGCCCCGCCCTGGATGCACTGACTCTGGGCGAGGCGACCGCCGCGTCGCTGGGCATGCGCATGGGCCTGATGCGACTGCTGCTGATCTTCGCCTTCGCGCTGGCCACCGGGGCAGCCGTGGCCCAGACCGGCATCGTCGCCTTTGTTGGCCTGGTTGCGCCGCATCTGGTGCGCACCCTCTGCCCCATGCTGCATGGCAAGCTCATCCTGATGTCGGCGGCGGCGGGCGGCGCCCTGCTGCTGATCGCCGACGTGGTGGCGCGGGGGCTGATGCGGCCGCAGGAACTGCCGGTGGGGCTGGTCACCGCCTTGCTCGGCGGCGTTTATCTATTGGTGCTGATGCATAGACGGGGAGCGCCCAAACGATGAATGCGCTGCACGCCCGTATCGAGCGCGTCCGCATCGACGGCCGCGACCTCATCCACGGCATCGACCTCGCCGTCGCCCAAGGCCGCTGGACGGCCATCGTCGGCCCCAACGGCGCCGGCAAGTCGACGCTGCTGCGCGCCATCGCCGGCCTGCAGCGCTGCGAAGGCGCGGTGCAGCTCGCCGGCAAGCCGTTGAACGACTGGCCCAGCCGCGAACGCGCCCGCCAACTCGCCTGGATGGGCCAGCAGGAAAGCGGTGCCGACGACCTGATGGCTCACGACGTCGTCATGCTCGGCCGCCTGCCGCATCGCCCCTGGCTGGCGCCACCCACGGCCGCCGACCAAGCCGCCGTGCAGGCGGCCATGCAGTCCACGCAAAGCTGGGCCTGGCGCGAACGCCGGCTGGGATCGCTGTCGGGCGGCGAACGCCAGCGCGTACTGCTGGCCCGCGCCCTGGCAGTCGACGCGCCGCTGACGCTGATGGACGAACCGCTGGCCCACCTCGACCCGCCCCACCAGGCCGAATGGATGGCCCTGGTGCGCGAGCGCGTCGCGGCCGGCCACAGCGTCGTCAGCGTGCTGCATGAACTGCACCTCGCCCTGCAGGCCGACCACCTCGTGCTGATGGCCGACGGCCGCATCGTGCACAGCGGCGCGCCGGGCGACGCCGCCACGCATGCGGCGCTGCGCCAGGTCTTCGGCCCCAGCCTGCACATTGCACAGATCGAAGGGCGCTGGGTCGCCCTGCCCCTATGACTTCCTGCGCCGCCCTCTTCATCAGCGCCCCGTCCTCGGGCTCGGGCAAGACCTGCGTCACCGCGGCCATCGCCCGCTCTCACGCCCGCCGCGGCAAACGCGTGCGCGTGTTCAAGACCGGCCCCGACTTCCTCGACCCCAGCATCCTTGAGCGCGCCAGCGGCCACCCCGTCTACCAGCTCGACCTCTTCATGGGCGGCTTCCAGCATTGCCAGGCCCTGCTGGCCGAGGCCGCTCGCGAGGCCGACCTCATCCTCGTCGAAGGCGTCATGGGCCTGTTCGACGGCGCCCCCAGCAGCGCCGACCTGGCCGCTGCTTTTGGGCTGCCCGTCGTCTGCGTCATCGACGCCTCGGCCATGGCCCAGACCTTCGCCGCCCTGGCCACCGGCCTGGCGCGTTTCCGGCCCGAGCTGCACCACTGCGGCGTCATCGCCAACCGCGTCGGCAGCGCGGCGCATGGGCGCATGGTGGGCGAAGGCCTGCCCGACGAGCTGCCGCTGATTGCCGCCCTGCCGCGCGAGCCCAAGCTCATCCTGCCCGAGCGCCACCTCGGCCTCGTGCAGGCCCTGGAGCAACCCGCGCTGGACGCCCAGCTCGAGGCCTGGGCCGACGCCTGGGAGGCCGGCCTGCGGCCCGGCCTCGCCTTCAAGCCGCTGCATTTCGAAGACATGGCCGAGCCGCCGCCGCCCCGCCAGCTGGCCGGCCGGCGCATCGCCATCGCGCGCGACGCGGCCTTCGGCTTCATCTATCCGGCCAATGTGGACCTGCTGCGCACCCAGGGGGCCGAACTGGCCTTCTTCTCGCCGCTGCGCCACGAAGCCCTGCCCGATTGCGACGCCGTCTGGCTGCCCGGCGGCTATCCGGAACTGCATGCCGACACCCTCGGCGCCCATCCGACCCTGGCCACCGCGCTGGCCGACCACG
Organism: Roseateles saccharophilus; assembly: GCF_031458095.1. Lineage (GTDB taxonomy): Bacteria > Pseudomonadota > Gammaproteobacteria > Burkholderiales > Burkholderiaceae_C > Pelomonas > Pelomonas saccharophila_A. Next base: position 128,706 of record NZ_JAVDXU010000005.1, on the reverse strand, counting down.
TCGGGGCCGACAAACCCCTGCTCGCCGAATGCGGCGGCATGCTGGCCCTGCTGGACGAACTGACCGACGCGGCCGGCGATACCCACCGCATGGCCGGCCTGCTGCCCGGCCGTGCCCATGTCCAGCACCGCCTGGCGGCCCTGGGCCTGCAGGCCATCACCTGGCCCGAGGGGCCGCTGCGCGGCCACAGCTACCACTACTCGACGCTGCAGACGCCGCTCGCGCCTGTCGCACGGGCGACCAACCCCAACGGCGGCAAGACCGCCGAGGCCCTCTACCAGCAGGGCTCGCTGCGCGCGAGCTATGTGCACCACTACTTCCCGTCCAACCCCGAGGCCATTGCGACCTTCTTCAAGGGCTGAACCATGGAAATCGAAAAACCTCCGGTCGACCGCGAACGCGTCATCCCCAGCGGCGAGCGCCGCGGCCTCGTCATCGTCCATACCGGCGACGGCAAGGGCAAAAGCACCGCTGCCTTCGGCCTGGCGCTGCGCGCCCATGGCCGCGGCAAGGCGGTGCGCATCTACCAGTTCATGAAGGTGCCCAGCGCCCGCTTTGGCGAGCACCGCGTCTTCGAGCAGCTCGGCGTGCCCATCGAGGGCCTGGGCGACGGCTTCTCGTGGAAGAGCAAGGACCTGGAGCATTCCGCCGAGCTGGCCCGCGAGGGCTGGGGGCGGGCCGAATCGGTCATCCGCGCCGGCGACCATTTCCTCGTCGTGCTGGACGAGATCATGTACCCGCTGCGCTATGGCTGGCTGGCGCTGGACGCCGTGCTGGCCTGCCTGCGCGAGCGCCCGCCGCATGTGCACGTCGTGCTGACCGGGCGTGGCGCGCCGGCCGAGCTGATCGAGCTGGCCGACACGGTCACCGAAATGGCCATGATCAAGCACCACTACAAGGCCGGCGTACCGGCCCAGCGCGGCATCGAGGACTGATGAGCAGCGCCCTCGTCATCTGCACCACCTGCGCCGACGGCCAGGGCCAGGCCCTGCTGGAAGCCGTCGAGAACGAGGCCCTGGCGCGCGACTGGACATTGCCCGTTCGCGGCCAGGCCTGCATGGCGGCCTGCAAGCAGAGCTGCACGGCGGCCCTGCAGGGCCTGGGCAAGCACAGCTATCTGTTCGGCCAGCTCACGCCCGACGCGGCCAGCGTCGAGGCGCTGCTGGCCGTGGCCGCCCAGCATGCGGAGCCGGGTGACGGCCTGCTGGCCTGGGACCGCCGGCCCGACCGGCTCAAGGGCGGGCTGGTGGCGCGCCTGCCGCCACTCGCCCCATGAACCTGTTGCTGCCGCTGGCCATGGCCGTGGCCCTGCTGGTGGACCGCCTCTTCGGCGAGCCCCCGGCCTGGGCCCATCCGGTCGTCGGCATGGGGCGCTATCTCGGCCTGTTCAAGTTGACGAAGCTGCCGCCGGCCCTGGGCTTCATGGCCGGCGCGCTGGCCTGGCTGGTCGGCGCCGCGCTGGTGGCCTTCATCGCGCTGTGGCTGGAGGGCTGGGTGCTGATCCTGCTGAAGCCCTGGAGCTCGGCGCTGGGCTTCGTGGGCACTGCGGTATTGACCGGACTGCTGCTGAAGCCTTTGCTCGCGTGGCGCATGCTGGCCGACGAAGCGATGGCCGTGGACGCGGCCTTGAATGAGTCGCTGCAGGCCGGCCGCGCGCGGTTGTCCCGCCTGGTCAGCCGCGACACCGCGGCGCTGACCGAGACCGAGGTGCGCGAGGCCGCCATCGAGACCCTGGCCGAGAACCTCAACGACTCGGTCATCGCGCCGCTGTTCTGGTTCGCCATCGCCGGGCTGCCGGGCGCGGCCATCTACCGCTTCGCCAACACGGCGGATGCAATGTGGGGCTATCGCGACGAGCGCGAGTGGTGCGGCAAATGGGCGGCGCGGGCGGACGACCTGCTCTCGTGGCTGCCTGCGCGGCTGACAGCGCTGATGCTGCTGCCGCCGTCGCTGCCCGCGCTCGCGCGCGAGGCGCGCCGCACGCCGTCGCCCAACAGCGGCTGGCCGATGGCCGCCATGGCGCTGCGGCTGGGCCTGCGGCTGGGCAAGCCCGGCGTCTATACGCTGCATGCCGACGGGCGGTCTGCAGCACCCGACGACCTGCACGCGGCGCGTGCGGTGGCGTGGCACGCTCTCGTCGCCGGCAGCGCACTGATCGCCCTGCTGGCCTGGACGCTGAGGTCATGACCCACCCCCTACTGCCCGAACACGGCGGCCCCGACGACGGCCCGGCGGTCGCCCATGACTTCTCCACCAATGCCAATCCCCTGGGCCCACCGCCCGCTTTGTGGGCCGCCGTGCAGCAGGCCGACCGCCACGCCTATCCCGACCCCGACTACGGCGCGCTGCGCCGCCATCTCGGCCCGGCCGAAAGCGTGGCGCCCGAACGCATCCTGCCCACGGCCGGCGGTGCCGAGGGCATACGCCGGCTGACGCTGGCCGCGATGCTGTCGGGCCTTCGCGAGGTCTGGGTGCCTCAGCCCGGCTTTGGCGACTACGCCCTCGCCGCCCAGACCCTGGGCCTGGCCGTGAAGCCCTATGTCGACTCGGCCCACGTCCGCCCCACGGCACCGTCCCTGGTCTGGATCTGCGAGCCCTGCAACCCGACCGGCGCAAGCGCCGCCGCCTGGCCCGACCTGGCCGGGCACCTCGTCGCCGCCGACCGCGCCTACGAGCCCCTGCGCCTGCAGGGCGAGACGCCGGCCTTGCCTCCCGGCGCCTGGCAGTTGATCTGCCCCAACAAGGCCCTGGGCCTGACCGGCGTGCGCGCCGGCTATCTCATCGCGCCGGCTCAGGATGCGGCCTGGGCGCAGGCCCTGTCGCTGGCGCCGAGCTGGGTGCTGTCGGCGGAGGGCGTCGCCATGCTGATGCACTGGCACGATGAGGCGACCCAGTCCTGGCTGGCCGATGCGCGCGCCCAGTTGCGCGAATGGGCGGCGGCGCAGCGCCACATGCTGGCGGCCCTGGACTGGGAGGCGCAGCTGCCGAGCTGCACGCCATTCTGGCTGGCGCGGCCGCCGCGCGCCGACATCGCGCTGCGGCTGCGGGAGCGCGGTATCCGCGTGCGCGACGCGGCCTCCTTCGGCCTGCCCGGCTGGGTGCGCGTGTCGGCCCAGCCGCGGCGCAGCCAGGACGCGTTGCAGCAGGCCCTGCTTGAAATCGAAAGCGAAGACTCATGAGTGCGAAAACAGTGATGGTGCTCGGCACCACCAGCGGTGCGGGCAAGAGCTGGCTGGCCACGGCCCTGTGCCGCTGGTATGCCCGCCAGGGACTGAAGGTCGCGCCCTTCAAGGCCCAGAACATGAGCAACAACGCCCGTGTCGTGCCGGGGCTGAACGGGCTGATGGGCGAGATCGGCTCGGCCCAGTACTTCCAGGCCCTGGCCGCCAAGCGCGTGCCCGAGGTGCGCATGAACCCGGTGCTGCTCAAGCCCGAGGCCGACACGCAAAGCCAGGTCGTCGTGCTCGGCGAGGTCGACCCGGCCCTGTCCAGCGTGCCCTGGCGCGAGCGCAGCGCCCTGCTGAAGCCGCGCGCGCGAGCGGCCCTGCACGAGCTGCTGCGCGAGAACGAGGTCGTCGTCATCGAGGGCGCGGGATCGCCGGCCGAGATCAACCTGGCGCCCAGCGACTACGTCAACCTGGGCACGGCGCGCGACTCCAAAGCCGCCTGCCTGCTCGTCACCGACATCGACCGCGGCGGCGCCTTCGCCCATCTCTATGGCACCCACCAGCTGATGCCCGAGGACGTGCGCGCCCAGGTCAAGGGCTTTGTGCTGAACCGCTTTCGCGGCGACGCCGGCCTGCTGGCGCCGGGGCCTGAGCAGCTCGAGCATCTGACCGGCGTGCCCACCATCGCCACGCTGCCGATGTGGCGCGGCCATGGCCTGCCCGAGGAGGACGGCGTGTTCGACGACGCGGCCACCGGCAGCGGCCTGCGCATCGCCGTCATCGCCTATCCGCGCATCTCCAACCTCGACGAGTTCCAGCCGCTGCGCCAGCTCGCCGGCGTCCGCCTGTCCTGGGCCCGCGAGCCCAAGGATCTGCAAGGCGTGGACTGGATCATCCTGCCCGGCTCCAAGTCCACCGCGGCCGACCTGGCCTGGCTGCGGGCGCAGAAGCTGGACCTCGCCATCAATGCCCACCGCGGTCGGGTGCTGGGCATCTGCGGCGGCCTGCAGATGCTGGGCGAGGCTCTCATCGACACCCATGGCGTGGATGGCAATGCGCCGGGCCTGGGCCTGCTGCCCCTGGTCACCGCCTTCGAGCGCGAGAAGCTGCTGCGCAGCACCGAGTTCAGCTTTGCCGCTTCACTGGACGGCGGCTGGCAAGGCCTGGCCGGCGTGCGGGCGAGTGGTTACGAAATTCGCCACGGCCGCACCCAGCCCCACTCCGGTCTGCCGCCGCCCCAGGTGGCCTTGCGCAACGCGGCCGGCGAGGCCGTGGGCTGGCAGTCGGGCCAGGTGCTGGGTGTCTATGCGCATGGACTGTTCGAGCAGCCGGCCGTCCTCAAGGCCCTGTTCGGCCAGTCGGGCCGGTCTCTGGATGCTGTGTTCGATGGCCTGGCGGATTTCGTCGACCTGCACTTCCAGCCGGGCCGGCTGGCGGGCCTGATCGGCTAGGGCTTTTTCACCAGTTCGACGCGCCGATTCTTGGCGCGGCCCTCTTCGCTGCGGTTGTCGGCAATCGGTCGTTCCGCGCCGAAGCCCGCGGCGCTGAGGCGGGCGGCCGCGATGCCGCCGCCCACCACGGCATTCATCACGCTCTTGGCGCGCTGCTCCGACAAGGTCTTGTTGGCCGGGGCCGAGCCGACGTTGTCGGTGTGGCCCTCGACAGCGATCTTCAGCGTCGGTGCCGCCTTCAGCATGGCGACGATCTCGCGCACCGTGGCCTGGCCGTCCGGCTTGAGCTCGGCCTTGTTGGTGTCGAAGTTGATATACAGCGCAATGAAGCCGTTCTTGTTGATCTCGTCCAGCATCTTGTTGGCGCTGACCACCTGCTGCATGGCCGCCACCTCGACGACGGTCAGCTTGTAGCTCTGCGTCGGCGCGCTGAAGATGCCCGGCTCCACCAGCACCCACACCTCCTTGCCGCCGGCGTTCACGCGCAGCGTCGTCTCGCCGCCATCGCCGTCCTTGGGCAGGCGCTCGTAGACCACTTCGCCACCAATGCCCTTGATGGCGTTCTGGTAGTTGCGGATCAGCTGCAGGGCGCTGGGCTGGCGGTCGACATCGTTGTGGAAGTAGAGGATGTCCGTCATGTCACCCTCGACGCGCTTGCGTGTCGGGTTGCCATCGGCGCCACGGGCCACGGCGAAATCTGCGCCATTGAAGTTCTTGGCGTATTCGACGATGTGCGAATTCGGGAAGCGCGTCAGCAGTGGATGGTCCTTGCTGCGCGCCACGTCGGCCGGCTGGGCCCAGGCCAGGTTCAGGCACAACAGGAACAGGCCGGCGAGGCGGGCAAGCTGAAGTCTCATGGCGGGTCTCCTGACTCGGGAGGTGAGCGCCTTGATGCTACCCAACGCCACCGCTGGCCCAGCCGGCGACAAGGCAAGATTGCGGGTTTGATCGACCGACAAGCTCCGCATGCATCGCCGTCTCGCCACCGCCCTGATCGCCGCCGCGCCCCTGCTGGCCCATGCCTGGGGCTCCGACGGCCACCAGACCGTCGCCACGATTGCCGCCGGCCTCATCCAGGGCAGTCCCGCCGAGGCCCGCGTGGCCGCCCTGCTGGGTGACATGGACCTGGCCCAGGCCTCAATCTGGGCCGATTGCGCCAAGGGCATCTCGCCCAGCCAGGGCTATGCCTATCCCAACCCCGGCAAGTTCCCCGCCTGCGCCCAGCTGGAGACGCCGGAGCGCATTGCCGAGATGGCTGACTATGTGAAGCGCAACGATCGCCAATGCGAGATCGGCCTGGACGAGGACAGCTGCCACAAGCAGATGCACTACGCCGACATCGCCATCCAGCGTGGCCGCTACCAGCCGGGTGCGGTGGGCGCGCGGCCCGACGATGTCGTCGGCGCACTGCGCGCGGCCATCCGGGTGCTGCAGGGCCAGCCCTCCACCGGCCAGCCCAACTTCAAGAGCCAGCGCGAGGCGCTGATCATCCTTGTGCATCTGGTGGGCGACATCCATCAGCCCCTGCATGTGGGCAGCCTCTATCTCGACGCCCAGGGCCGGCCCGTCGATCCAGACAAGCAGGGCTTTGACCGCGCCAGCTTCACCATCGGCGGCAACAGCTTGCTGCTCGATCCGGCAACGGGGATCAAGAATTTCCATTCGTTCTGGGACAACGTGCCCGAGGCCTTCAGGCCCCGGCATGTCGACGCCGCCTGGCTGGCCGAGGCACGCCGGGTGCAACCGGATGCGGGCAATGCGCTGGACTGGCCGGCGGGTTGGGGGCGCGAGTCGGTGGCCCTGGCCGCCGTCGCTCACCAGGGCCTGCGCTTCAGGCCCAAGCAGGGCGAGAACTGGCAAGTCAGCCTGCCGGAGGGCTACGAGGCCAAATCGGACGCGATCAAACGCCAGCAGCTGAGCCGGGCCGGTGCCAGGCTGGCCCGGGTGCTGAAGATGGCCTTCCCCAACTAGGCCCAGCCGGCCATCCGGTCAAAGCCCGCGCCATGCGGCCACACCGCCGCCAGCGTCGTCGCGTCGGCGCCAAACCAGCGCGCCAGTTCCGTGCCGAGCTGGTCGGTCGCCGTCGTCGGCAGCCACACGCCCTGGCCGACGTCGTCCGGGCCGTTGATGGTCAGGTCCGGCATGCGCCCCAGCAGCTTGCCGCCGTTGGCGCCGCGCGCCGCGCCGCCGACGGCGAAGTGGTGGTTGCCCCAGGCATGGTCGGTGCCGGAGCCGTTGCTGGCAAAGGTGCGGCCGAAATCGCTGGCGCTGAACAGGGTCACGCCGTCGGCCAGGCCCATGGCCGTCATGGCGGTGTTGAAGGCGGTGACGGCGGCGTCGATCTCGGCGAAGTTCTCGTTCTGGCGCTGCAACTGGTCGTCGCCATGGGTGTCGAAGCCGCCGATGGACGTGAAGAAGCATTGGCGCGACAGGCCCAGGGCCCCGCGCGCGGCGATCAGCTTGGCCGCCATGCCGAGCTGGCGGCCGAGACCCGTGTCGGGGAAGACGGTGGTCACCGTGCTGCTGGACAGGGCCGCGGCCAGGTTGCGCTGCACCTCCAGGCTGCGGCTCATCATGTTCAGCCAGGTCTGCTCGAAGGGATGGCTGCGCGCCTCGGCCAGGGTCGCGGCGACGGCGGCGGAGAGCGGGTCGCTGCCGGACTGGGCGTTCGGGTCATAGAAGTCAAAGCCAAAGCGGCCCGAGGCCGACACGCGATAGGGCGTCAGTGCCTTGTCGCCGGCCTCCCAGACGTTGCCGCCGGACAGGCTGATGGCCGCATAGCCGCGGTTGGTCTGGCCTTCGGCCACGGCGCGCTCCAGCAGCCGGCCACCCCAGCCGTTGCGCGGAGGCGCTTCGACGACGCCGCTCTGCCAGGCGCCCTGCTGGTCGCTGTGGGAGAACAGGTTGTAGGGCAAGGGCACGCTGCGCGCGTCGTATTGCGCCTTGGTGGTGGGCTGCAGCAAGGGGCCGATATTGGCGATGAGGTTGGCCTGGCCCGAATTGACCAGGGACTGCAGGCCGGTGAAGGCCGGATGCAGGCCCAGGCCGGTGGCGTTGGACAGGGTGAGCGGCAGCAGCGTCGCGTTGTCCAACGCGAGATTGGGCCGGGCGCGCTGGTAGGTCGTGTAGCGCGCGTCGGTCGGCACCAGCAGGTTGTTGCCGTCATTGCCGCCGAACATGAAGACGCAGACCAGGGCGCGGTAGTCGCCTGCGGCGGGCGCGGTCTGAGCAAGGGCGCGCATTTGCGCCCAGGGATTGAGGGCGGCGAAACCGCCCAGCTGGAGCAGGTGGCGGCGTTTCATCGCTGAATCACATGGTCGGGGCAGAGGGCGGTGACGATCAAGGCGGCCCTGACCTTGTCGGTCTTGCCCTTGACTGCGCCGATGAGGGCGGTCAGGCGCTCGCGCGTCGAGCTGCTCATGCCGAGGTTGAAGAACAGCAGGTCGAGGCGGTCGATCAGCGCGCTTGCATCGAGGGCCGCGAGGCTGGCCAGGTCGAGCTTGAGGCGGTGCTCCTCGGGCCAGCCATAGCCGCCGCTGTTGAACAGGTCGGCGAAGAAGTTCAGCGAGCCGGCAACGGCCGTCTCGCCGCTGATCTGGAACTCCGGCGCCACCCAGCCTTGGGCGGCGATGGGTCCCGCCGGCCGGTAGCCGGGTGAGTAGAAGTTGAAGACCGAGGGCGCCAGCAGCGGGCTCTGGCCCAGGGCGTCGTCGCTGCTGTCCAGGTACTGGATGCGATTGAGGCCGCTGGTGCTCTTCGCGCCCAGGCCGCGCAGCATGTTGGCAAAGCGGATGACGGGCTCGCGCTGCTTGGCAACGTTCGCCGCCGGGTTGTCGCCACGCGCTTCGGCATCCATCAGCACGGCGCGCACGACGGCCTTCAGGTTGCCGCGCGCGCCGGCGCCGTCGTTGACGAACACCGCGGCGACGCGGCCCACATAGGCGGGGCTGGGGTTGCTGGTCACCAGGCGCTGGATGAGCTGCTTGCAGAAGAAGGGCGGCACATTGGGATGCTGGAAGATGGTGTCCAGCGCGTCCTTCATGTCCTGCTCGGGCGTCTGGCCGGCGGTCAGGGTCTTGCCGTCCAGCAGCAGTTTGTCGCCGGGCGAGTGGTAGCTGACCCAGGCCTTCATCGGCACCGTCCACAGCGCCTCGATGTTGTCGTCGTGGTTGTGGAACTGCGAGTTCTTGCTGTTGTCCAGGCCGCCGAAACTCCAGCCGCTGAAGGCCTTGGCAAAGCCCCTGACGACGGCCTCGTCATAGGTGGCCTGGGTCTTGGCTGCAGAGTCGAGCTTCGGTGTGCCATCCGCATTGAGCTGGATGAGGCCGACGGAGAAGAGCTGCAGCACCTCGCGCGCGAAGTTCTCGTTGGGATGGGTGCCCTTGCTCGCGTTCTCCTTCTCGCTCTCCAGCATGTTCAGGTAATAGCCCATGGCCGGGTGCAGGGCGACGTCCTGCAGCAGCGTGCGCCAGTTGCCGAAGGCGTTGCGGTTGAGCATGTCCAGATAGCTGCTCATGGCCGCGGGCCGGATGTCGGGCGCGATATTGCTGATGACGAAGATCTGCAGCAGCGCCCAGGTGACCCGCGCACGCAGTTGGTCCTCGCCCGTCAGCCATTGCTGCCAGACAGCCTCGTAGCTCATCTCCTCGCTGATGCGCGGCGTTTCACCGGCCGCCTGGTCGCGGCCGCGCTGGCTGTTCAGATAGTCCATGTGCAGGGCCGCCGGCTTGGCGAACTGCGCGGTCAGCCAGGCGTCGAAGCCTTGGACGACGAGGGCATCCACCTGGGCCGGGCCGGTGACGCCGAAACTGGCCTGGCTCAGGAAGCGAGCCGCGTCGCGGCGGCTGGGTGGGGGCGCTGCGCTCGGCGTGGGATCGGGAGTGGAGGGCGTGGCGGGCCCGGGGTCGGAGCCACCACCACCACCTCCGCCGCAGGCCGCCAGGAACGCGGCAGCAGCCAGAGCCGCCGAAGCCGTGCCCGCGTTCAGATCAGGCGCTGCCTGTTCGAGCTCCGTCGTATCGGTCTTGTTGTCCACCACGCTGCCTCCTGCGTCGCGCTGCGACTCTAGGCAGGCACGCCGCTTGCCGGCGTGAGCAAAGGTGACGAATGTTGCTGCGCCTCAGGTCAGGCGGCTGCGGCCCTCGGCAGCTTGGCGATGACCTTGATCTCGAATTGGAAGCCGTAGAGCCAGGTGACGCCGACACCGGTGAGCGTCGGATGGGGCGCCTCGCCCCAATGAGCCATGACGACCGGCCAGACGCGCTCGAAATTCCGCTCTGGATCGACGATGTACACGGTCACGTCCACCACATCGTCGAAGCTGCAGCCGGCCGCGGCGAGCACGGCATTCAGGTTCTCGAAGGCCAGTTGCACCTGCTGCGGCAGGTCGGGCTCCGGCGCGCCGTCGGGCTGGCTGCCGACCTGGCCGGAGACGAACAGGAAGCCATTGGACCGGATGGCCGGTGAGTAGCGGTTGCGCTCGTACAGCGCCTGGCGGCCGGCGGGAAAAACAGCGTCGCGTGCGGAAGACATCGGATCTCTTTCGGGGTTGAAGACACACAGCCACTCTAGGCACGCGCCTTTCCCCGATAAACCGCGCCAACCCACAATCAGTTTTTGCCAGCGCCAAACAATCGGAGCCAACCCATGGATCGTTTCGACGCCCTCCAGGCCTTCACGCGTGTCGTGGAGACGGGCAGCTTCACCAAGGCGGCCCGGGCGCTCGACGTGAGCAACACCACGGTCACGCAACTTGTGCAGCAGCTGGAGGCCCGCTTGCGCGTGAAGCTGCTGCATCGCACGACGCGACAAGTGCGCGTGACGGAGGACGGCGCCGCCTACTACGAGCGCGTGGTGCGGGTGCTGGCCGACCTGGAGGATGCCGACACCGGTCTGTCCAACGCTGCTGCCGCGCTGCGCGGCCGGCTGCGCGTGGACGTCCCCAGCCCGCTGGCGCGGCTGGTGCTGGTACCGGCACTGCCGGACTTCCAGGCCCGCTATCCGGACATTGAACTGCACCTGGGCGTCAGCGACCGCATGGTCGACGTCATTGGCGACGACGTCGACTGCGTGTTGCGCGGCGGCGACCTGGCCGACTCGACCCTGATGGCTCGCCGGGTGGGCGACTTGTCGATGGGCGTGTACGCTGCGCCGGCCTATTTGGAACGCAGCGGCAATCCGACCCATCCGCGTGACCTGGCCGATGACGCGCATCGCCTCGTGGGCTATCTGCGCTGGCGCAGCGGCCGCATTGCGCCCGTCACGATGCACCGCGACGGCGAAACGGTGGCCCTGCATGGCCGCCACGCGCTTGCAGTGGACGACGGCAACGCCTACCTCGCTGCAGGCCTGGCCGGCCTGGGCGTGCTGTGCGTGCCGCGCTACATGGCCGAGCCGCACGTGGCCCGTGGGGAACTGCGGCCTTTGCTGCCCGGCTGGCAGGTGGAGCCCATGCCGCTGTACGTCGCCTTCCCGCCGCATCGGCACGTCAGCGCCAAACTGCGCACCTTCATCGACTGGGTGGTGGGTGTGCTGGCGCAGCAAGCCCACATCGCAAGGCCCTGAATCAGGCCTTGCCGGTCAGGCGCTGGTACTTCTGCATCAGGGTCTCACGGCTTTCGACATGGGCCGGGTTGATGGGGATGCAGGCGACGGGGCAGAGCATCACGCACTGCGGCTCGTCGAAATGGCCGACGCACTCGGTGCACTTGGCCGGGTCGATCTGATAGAACTCCTCGCCCATGGAGATCGCGTTGTTCGGGCAGGCGGGTTCGCAGACATCGCAGTTGATGCATTCGTCCGTGATCATCAGCGCCATGCTGGGCCTCCATCGGGCGGACGGACGAATACGGCAAGCGCCTGCATGCGCTCGCCGCGCAAGGCGGGCCAAGGCATGCCTTGCCGATTCCCGCCTCGCGTGTCAGTGATCATCAAAGCCATGATCAGCTCCTCTTGAACTTCGCGTCCAATCGGGCGAGAACCCCGGGCGACACAAACTCCGCCACCTCGCCCCCCAGCGTCGCGATCTCGCGCACAAAGGTGCTGGACGTGTACTGGTGGTGCTCACCGGGTGTCAGGAAGATGGTCTCGACCTCGGGCATCAGCTTGCGGTTCATGCCGGCCATCTGGAACTCGTATTCGAAGTCGCCGCCGGTGCGCAGGCCGCGCACGACGACGCGGCCGGCGTGCGTGCGGACGAAATCGCGCAGCAGGCCCTCGAAGGCGATGACCTCGACATTGCCCAGCGGCGCCGCCACCGCGCGTGCCATCTCCAGCCGCTCGTCCAGCGAGAACATGGTCTTCTTGTGGTGGCCGACGGCCACCGCCAGCACCAGGCGCTCGAACATGCCGGCGGCGCGGCGCATCAGGTCCTCGTGGCCCAGGGTGATGGGATCGAAGGTGCCCGGATAGACGGCCGTGATGGTGGTGCGGGAGGTCATGACGCTGGATTGTCCTCGCGTCTCAGCAACTGGTAGTGCACGGCCCCGGCACGCCCCTGGCGCCACGCGGTGAATCCCGCCGGTGCGGGGATGTCGTGAGGCGACTCGACGTAGATCAGCCCGTCCTCGGCCAGCAGCGCCACAGCGGCGGCGAGCGCGCGGTCGAACAGGTCATCCGCAAAGGGCGGGTCGAGAAAGATCAGGTCGAAGCGGTCGGGGCAGGCCGTCATCCAGTTCAAGGCATTGGCCCGGTGGATGGTGATGGCGCCAGCCTGCAAACGTTTCTGGCTCGCCCGCAGGCCGTCCACCAACGCGGCCTCGCGCTCGACCATCACCACGGTGGCAGCTCCACGCGAGGCCGCCTCGAAACCCAGCACCCCGCTGCCGGCAAAGGCGTCCAGCACGCGCCAGCCGTCCAGCGTCTGGCCCAGCCAGTTGAAGAGAGTCTCGCGGACGCGGTCGGACGTCGGGCGCAGGCCCGGCACATCCGGGACGGGCAGCTTGGAACGCTTCCACTGGCCGCCAATGATGCGAACCTCACCCATGCTCACCGACGAACAGGAATGCCCCGCGCCGCCATCAGCGCCTTGGCCTCGCCCACCGTGTGCTGGCCGAAATGGAAGATGCTGGCGGCCAGCACGGCGTCGGCGCCGCCCTTGGTGATGCCGTCGGCCAGGTCTTCCAGCGAGCCGACGCCGCCCGAGGCGATGACGGGCACGGGCACGGCATCGGACACGGCGCGGGTCAATTCAAGATCGAAGCCGCTCTTGGTGCCGTCGCGGTCCATGCTGGTCAGCAGGATCTCGCCGGCGCCGAACTCGGCCATCTTCTTCGCCCACTCGACCGCATCCAGGCCGACGTTCTTGCGCCCGCCATGGGTGTAGACGTCCCAGCCCGAGCCATCGGCACGGCGCTTGGCGTCGATGGCGACGACGATGCACTGGGCGCCGTATTTGTCGCTGGCGGCGCGGATCAGCTCGGGGTCGGCCACGGCGGCGGAGTTGAAGCTGACCTTGTCGGCGCCGGCATTCAGCAGCCGCCGCACGTCGGCCACGGCGCGCACGCCGCCGCCCACCGTCAACGGGATGAAGACCTGGCTCGCCACCGATTCGATGATGGGCAGGATGAGGTCGCGGCCATCGCTGGTCGCGGTGATGTCGAGGAAGGTCAGCTCGTCGGCGCCCTGCTCGTTGTAGCGGGCGGCGATGTCCACCGGGTCGCCCGCATCACGCAGGCCGACGAAGTTGACGCCCTTGACCACGCGGCCGGCAGTGACGTCGAGGCAGGGAATGATGCGTTTGGCGAGCATGGGCAGGGGGACGGAAAACCAGCCTGGATTATTCCTTTGCTGATTAGGTCTTCGCAGCGACCGTGAAGCATCGCCCAATCGCGGCTGCTGAACCCACCCCACGGAGACGACGATGAGACTGACCGCCCCTGCCCTGCTGGCCACGACCCTCACCCTCGGGGCCGCAATGGCCTCAGCCCACCCGGTGACCTATATCGGCACGCTGAGCAATCTGGGCGAGCCCGCTGCGGCGGCCAGTTCGCTGGGCACCGGAACGGTCAGCATCGTCTTTGACGACGACGCCTTCACGATGAAGGTCGACGTGACCTTCAGCGGCATGAGCGGCAACACGACGGCCAGCCATATCCACTGCTGCACGGCGGCGGCGGGCACGGGCTCGGCGGGTGTGGCGACCCCGGTCCCGACCTTCCCCGGCTTCCCTCTGGGCGTCACTTCGGGCAGCTATTCCCAGACCTTCGACCTGACCCAGGCCTCAAGCTGGAACCCAGCCTTCATCACCGCCAATGGCGGCACGGTGTCGAGCGCCTTCGCCGTCTTCTCGACGGGCTTGGCCGGCGGCAAGGCCTATCTCAATATCCATTCGACACTGTCAGCCGGCGGCGAGATTCGGACCTTCCTGGTGCCGGCGCCGGTGCCGGAACCCGAGACCTATGCCTTGATGCTGGCCGGCCTGGGCCTGCTGGTGCTGCGCCGGCGCAGCATCGGTCGCTGATTCAACGCGCCTGTATCGCAGACGGATTGGTTTTCGGGCCGAGCGCCGGGCCGCTCCCTAGCCGGCCCGCCATGGGGACGTGCTTGCGGCTCGATGCCGCAAGCGTCGCCGTCCCCTCGGGGGCTGAGGCCGGACACATCGCGCCCAGTGGGCGGGATGTGCCTGCCGAAGGGCTGCGGCTCTTGCCGCAGCGCGGTCTGCAAGACCGACCAAGGTACTCCTTGGGCGAGGGGTGCTCTTGCTAGCCGGCCGCCGCCATCAACTCGTCGGCGCGCACCTGGGCTGCGGTGAAGTCCAGCGCGCCGGTATAGATGGAGCGGCCGCAGATGACGCCCTCGACGCCGTCGCCGAAGACGGCGCACAGGCGTTCAATGTCGGCGATGTCGGACAGGCCGCCCGAGGCGATGACGGGAATCGTCAGCGCCTGGGCCAGCTTCACGGTGGCCTCGATGTTGATGCCGGTCAGCATGCCGTCGCGGCCGATGTCGGTGTAGATGATGCCTTCGACGCCGTAGTCCTGGAACTTCTGGCCGAGGTCGATGACCTCGTGGCCGGTCAGCTTGCTCCAGCCATCGGTGGCGACCTTGCCGTCCTTGGCGTCCAGGCCCACGATGATGTGGCCGCCAAAGGCGCTGCAGGCGTCCTTCAGGAAGCCTGGGTTCTTGACCGCGGCCGTGCCGATGATGACGTAGCTGAGGCCGTCGTCCAGATAGCGCTCGATGGTGTCGAGGTCACGGATGCCGCCGCCGAGCTGGATGGGGATCTCGTCGCCCACCTCCTTGATGATGGCCTTGATGGCCGGCTCGTTGACCGGCTTGCCCGCGAAGGCGCCGTTCAGGTCCACCAGGTGCAGGCGTCGCGCGCCGGCATCCAGCCAGCGGCGCGCCATCGCGGCGGGGTCTTCGCCGAAGGTGGTGGAGTCATTCATGTCGCCTTGCTTGAGGCGGACGCAGCGACCGTCTTTCAGGTCGATGGCAGGGATCAGCAGCATGGCCGAGGGCTGAGGGGCTGGGGAAAAGGATTCGGGGACGAGAAGGTGCAGACCGGCGTGGGTCGATCAGGGCTTCCAATGGAGGAAGTTGCGATACAGGGCAAGGCCCAGCGCGGCACTTTTCTCGGGGTGGAATTGGGTCGCAAAAATATTATCCCGGGCCACCGCACAGGTAAAGCGAGTGCCGTAGTCGGTCTCGCCGGCGCTGTGTTCGGGCAACGCGGTGGTCGCGTAGAAGCTGTGCACGAAGTAGAACCAGCTTTCGTCCGGGATGCCATCCCACACCGGGTGGGGGCGTGGCTGGTGCACACGGTTCCAGCCCATCTGCGGCACCTTGTAGCGGCTGCCGTCCTCCTGCAGCCGGCCTTCCAGGCGGAAGCGCTGCACTCGCCCCGGAATGAGGCCCAACCCAGGGGTGTCCTGCTCCTCGCTGTGGTCCAGCAGCATCTGCATGCCCACGCAGACACCCAGCAGGGGCTTGGTGGCGGCGGCCTCCAGCACGGCCTCCTTGACGCCGGAGTCGGCCAGCTCGCGCATGCAGTCGCGCATGGCGCCCTGGCCCGGCAGCACGACGCGCTCGGCGGCACGCACCACCTCGGGGTCGCAGGTGATGGCGACGTCATAGCCCTGGCCCTCGGCGGCATGGATGACGGCCTGCGACACCGAGCGCAGATTGCCCATGCCGTAGTCGACGACGGCGACGGTTCGGCTCATAGCGAGCCCTTGGTCGACGGGATGACGCCGGCCGAGCGCGGATCCGGCGTCGTGGCCATGCGCAGGGCGCGGCCGAAGGCCTTGAACATGGTCTCGGCCTGGTGGTGGGCGTTGTGGCCCTTCAGGTTGTCGATATGGATCGTCGCCAGGGCCGCGTTGGCAAAGCCCTGGAAGAATTCGAAGGTCAGCTGGGTGTCGAAGGCGCCGATGCTGCCGGCCGTGAACTTGCAGTCCATGTGCAGGCCGGGGCGGCCGGACAGGTCGATGACGACGCGCGACAGGGCCTCGTCCAGCGGCACATAGCTGTGGCCGTAACGCGTCAGGCCGGCCTTGTCGCCCACGGCCTTGGCCACCGCCAGACCCAGGGTGATGCCGACGTCTTCCACCGTGTGGTGGCCGTCGATGTGCAGATCGCCCTCGCAGTGGATGTCCAGGTCGATGAGGCCGTGGCGGGCGATCTGGTCCAGCATGTGGTCGAAGAAACCGATGCCGGTCTGCAGCTTGGACTGGCCGCTGCCGTCGAGGTTGATGCGCGCGGTGATGCGCGTCTCGCGGGTGTTGCGGGTGACTTCGGCAGTTCGGGGAGTGGTCATGACAGACAGCTCGGGAGTTCAGCCAGCAGGCGGGTGTTTTCGTCGGGCGTGCCGACCGTGAGGCGCACACAGTTCGCGAGCAGCGGGTGCATGGCCGAGACGTTCTTGATCAGCACGCCGCGGGCCTTCAGCGCCGCGAAGGTGGCGGCCGCGTCCTGCACCCTGGCCAGGATCATATTGCCCTGGCTGGGCCAGGGCGTGATGCCGGGCATGGCCTGCAAGGCTTTGAGGAGGCGCTCACGCTGCTGGCGCAACTCGGCAGCCTGGGCGGCATAGACCTCGGCATGCTCCAGTGCAAAGAAGGCCGCCTCGGCATTCAGCACGCTGATGTTGTAGGGCGGGCGCAGCTTCTCGACCTGCTCGACCAGTTCCGGCGCGCCCAGCAGATAGCCGATGCGCACGCCGGCCAGGCCGAACTTGCTCATGGTGCGCATGACCAGCACATTCTTCTGGCGGGCCATCAGGGCGAGGCTGTCGGCGCTGGCGAAGGGTTGGTAGGCCTCGTCCATGACGACGATGCCAGGCGCAGCTTTCGCAATGCGCTCGATGACGGCCGCGTCCCACAGGGTGGCGGTCGGATTGTTGGGATACGCCAGATAGATCAGCGCCGGCTGGTGCTTGGCGATGGCGGCCAGCATGGCGGCCTCGTCCAGCTCGAAGTCGTCGGCCCGCAGCGGGACGCCGATGAAGTTGAGCTGCTGCTGGCGTGCCAGGGCTTCGTACATGACAAAGCCGGGCAGGGGCGCCAGCACCGTGGCGCCGGGCCTGGCGACGGCGATGGTCAGCAGGCCGATCAGCTCGTCCGAGCCATTGCCCAGCGTGACGCCGACGTCGTCGCCCACGCCGGCGTGGCGGGCCAGAGCGCGCCCCAGCTCGGCGGTGCGCTCGGCCGGATAGCGATTCAGCGCGACGGCGCCCAGGCGCTCGCCCAGGGCCTGCTGCAGCTCGGGCGGCAGCCGGTAGGGGTTCTCCATCGCGTCCAGCTTCAGCAGGCCATGGCTGGGCTGCACCACATAGGCATGGGCCGCGCGCACGTCGGGGCGGATTTGGGCGAGAGCTTGGTCCAGGGCAGGGGTCATGGCGCGGAGACAAGAGGGTTGAGGACTTGCACGCTGTCGTAGACGGCGTCATGCGGCAGGGCCAGGCTGAGCAGGCGGGTGCAGCCCTGGGCCTTGGCGCTGGCGACGACGAGGGCGTCGGCGAAGGGCAGGCCGAAGCGGCTTTCCAGCGACCAGGCGGACTCCACTGTCGCCTGGTCGGGCGACCAGGGCCGCCAGTGCTGGTAGCGCCGCACCTCGGCCCGCACATCGCCCTGGGGCATCGGGGGGCTGATCTGGCGCGTGGCCAGCAGATAGAAGTCGTTCAGCACCTGCACCGAGACGCGGCCGGTGCGCGTGGCCCACAGCTGGCGCAGCCAGGCGAGCACCTGCTCGCGCTCGGCCGGGCGGGCACCGTCCTCGCTGAAGAGCAGCACCGAGGTGTCGACAAAGACGGGCTCCGGCTTCAAACCACACCTCGCCCCGGGTAGGGCTGGCCGTCAGACGCCCAGGAGCGCTCGCGGTGCAGCCAGTCCTGCAGGGCGCGCTCGTAGGCATCGTCGTGCTGCATCTTCTCGGCCAGCAGCTCGCCGAGCAGGCGGGAGACGCTGGTGTTGCGCCGCGCCGCCTCCAGCCGGGCCCATTCGGCCACGGCGTCATCCATGGACACGGTGACGTTCTTCATGGGCCGAAGATTACACGAAGTTCGTGTTCCACGAACTTCGTGTCGAAATAACCCGCACTTACGGCCGGTACCAGAGCTCGGGCTTGTCCAGCGGCGTCGACGACGGCAACAAGGGGTTGCGCAGCCCGATGATGCGCCTCGATCCAAGCCCGGCGCGGCCCAGATCGTCTCCGTGGTACTTCATGAACAGGCTGTCGAAGGCGCCGCTGGCGCGCAGGCGCTTCAGGCCCAGCTCGATGGCGGCAGCCAGCTCGGGCTCCTCGTAGGCGACGAAGTAGTAGATGGCGGCCGGGTAATGGAGGCAGAGATGGGGCACGACGGTCAGGCCCTGGCCGTAGCGGTCCAGCTCCCACCAGATCTCCTCGACCGAGCGTGGGAAGGCGTCGGCCCGGCCCAGGCGCAGCTGCTTGAACATGGCGTCATAGCTGGGCGACACGACGACCTTGAGGCCGTTGGCCTGCAGGATGCCGGTGTCGGGCCATTCCAGGCCCTGCACCATGGAGAACTGCTGCAGCTCGTTCAGCGTCTGCACCTCGCGCATGCGCGTGGCCACCTCCGGCGTGGCCAGCAGCAAGCGCCAGCCGTACAGGCCCTTGAAGAGGGGCACGCGGATGGGCTGGGCCTGCTGCTCGCGCTCGACCGAGGTCATGGTCCAGAGCACGTCCAGACGACGGTGCCGGCCCAGCTCCTGCAGGGCGCGGTTCTGCGGGATCAGCTCGGGCGTGGGTTCCAGCGTGACCGGCGTGCCCGCCGCGGCCAGGGCCTGCTCCAGCAGCACCGCGGCATAGCTGCTCTGCAACTCGGCCTTGGGCGAGACATGGGGGATGCGCAGGCGGCGCGGCGCGCCCTGGGCGGCGGCCAGGGGAAGGACGGCCGAGGACAGCAGCAGATCGCGGCGACGCAGGGGCATGCACCAGCGTAGCCGAAGCGACGCAGCCCATCCAATCACCTCGCTGTCGACTGCGTTAGCCTTTGCATCCCGTCGTCACCCCTTCATCGATGCCCATCCCACCTCTCGCCAAGAAGCCCCTGCAAGCCACCGTCGCCAAGCTCAAGCGCACCGGTCGGGCCCTGGGCAAGCTCAAGCCCCAGCCGGTCAACCCCGTCCAAGCCCTGCAGGACATCAAGGCCAGGCGCGTCGCCCGGCGGACGACCTCGGGCCTGCAGCTGGTGCTGGCCGACCGTATCGACTTCGTGAACCCGCTGCACTGGGACGCCCTCGCGGCCCAGACGGTCTTCCTGTCGCGCGACTACCTGCGCGTGCTGGAACAGCATGCGCCCGACAACCTGGAACCGCGCTATGCCATGGCCTACGCCGACGGCGAGCCCGTCGCCGCGATGCTGCTGCAGCGCGTGGCCGTCGGCGGTGCCCAGCTGCGCAAGCCCGGCAATAAAAAGTTGGTCGACGCGCCCATGGCCGGGCTCAAGGAGCATCTGCTGGTCTGCGGCAATCTGCTGGTCTGGGGCGCTCGCGCCATGGCGCTGGCACCGCATGCCGACGAAGGCCAGCTCTGGCATGGCATCTGCGAAGCCATCTACCGCCTGCGCCGCGCCGACAAGCTGGACGGCCAGTCCGATTTCGCGCTGATCAAGGATCTCGGCATGGCCGTTGGCGATGTACCGCCGGCGCTGCGCCTGCTGGGCTACCGCAGCGTCGAGACCGAGCCCGACATGGTGCTGACGCTCAGGCCAGAATGGCGCAGCTGGGACGACTACCTGGCGAGCATGACCTCGGGCTATCGCAGCGCGGCCAAGAAGTTGATCAAGGACTGCGCCGCCGCCGGCCTGACCCTGCGCGAGGCCGGTGCCGAGGAGATGGCGGCGCGCGCCGACGAACTGCACGCCCTCTACGGGCAGGTGCACCAGGCCCAGGGCCTGCGGCTGGCGACGCTGACACCCGGCTATCTGCCGGCCATGGCGGCCGCGCTCGGCCCGCGCTTTCGCTGCCGCGTCGCCGAACATGCGGACGGCCGCTGGCTGGGTTTCGTCACCAGCGTGCACGACGGCGCGACGGCCCTGGGCTACTACATCGGCTACGACCGCGCGGCGAATGCCGATGCGCCCATCTATCTGTCGCTGCTGCAGTCCACCGTGCAGGACGCCATCGCCTTTGGCTCGACGCGGCTCAGCCTGGGCCGCACGGCGCTGGAACCCAAGGCCAAGATGGGCTGCAAGCCCGAGCCGCTGAGCTGCGCGGTGCGCCATCGCGTGTCGGCGCTGAACTGGATCACCACGGCCCTGACCAAGACGGCCGAGCACGACGAGCCACCGGAGCGCAGCCCGTTCAAGGCCGTGGCCTGAGAGCCCCTCGCCCAGTGCGCCGCGCTGAACGCGGGCACCCTGGTCGGTCCCCCGAGGGGACGACGATGCTCGCCGGATCGACCGGCAAGCACATCGTCAGAGCGGGCCGGCTAGGGAGCGGCCCGGCGCTCGGCCCGCGCACAAGCGCGCGGACACGTGTGCGCCGCTCACTTCAAGCGGAGTTCGGCTGCACGGGCGTGGGCTTGCAGGCCCTCGCCGTGGGCCAGCACGCTGGCGATGCGGCCCAGTTCCTGGGCACCCTTCTCGCTGACCTCGATGAGACTGCTGCGCTTCTGGAAGTCGTAGACGCCCAGCGGCGACGAGAAGCGCGCCGTGCCGGCGGTGGGCAGCACATGGTTGGGGCCGGCGCAGTAGTCGCCGAGCGACTCGCTGGTGTAGGCGCCCATGAAGATGGCGCCGGCGTGGCGCAGCAGCGGCTCCCAGCGCTGCGGCTCGGCGGCGCTGATCTCCAGATGCTCGGGCGCGATGGCGTTGCTGATCTCGCAGGCCTCTTCCATTGAGCGCGTCAGGATCAGCGCGCCGCGGCCCGCCAGCGAGGCGCGGATGACGGCCTCGCGCGGCATTTCCTCGACCAGGCGCTCCATACTGGCACTGACGGCATCCAGGAAGGCAGCGTCGGGGCTGAGCAGGATGCTCTGCGCCAGCTCGTCATGCTCGGCCTGGCTGAACAGGTCCATGGCCACCCAGTCGGGCGGCGTCGTGCCGTCGGCGATGACGAGGATCTCGCTGGGGCCGGCAATCATGTCGATGCCGACCTGGCCGAAGACATGCTTCTTGGCCGAAGCCACATACGCATTGCCCGGGCCGGTGATCTTGTCGACACGCGGGATGGTGGCGGTGCCCTGGGCCAGGGCCGCGACGGCCTGCGCGCCGCCGATGGCGAACACGCGGTGCACACCGGCCACCGCGGCGGCGGCCAGCACCAGCGGGTTGCGCACGCCCTCCGGCGTGGGCACGACCATGATGATCTCGCCGACGCCCGCGACCTGTGCGGGAATGGCGTTCATCAGGACGCTGCTCGGATAAGCCGCCTTGCCGCCCGGCACATAGATGCCGACGCGGTCCAGCGGCGTGACCTTCTGGCCGAGCAGGTTGCCTTCCTCGTCGCGGTAGCTCCAGGAGAGGCCGCAGGCCTGCAGCTGGCGCTCGTGATAGGTCCGCACGCGCTTGGCGGCGGCCTGCAGCGCATCGCGTTGCCCGGGCGTGATCGAGGCCAGCGCCGCCTGCAGTTCGGCCTGGCCGATCTCCAGCGCGGCAACGCTGTCGGCCTGCACGCGATCGAAGCGGGCGGTGTAGTCCAGCACGGCGGCATCACCCCGCTGACGCACATCGGCCAGGATCTCGGCGACGCGGGCTTCGATGGCGGCGTCGTCGGCAGCCGACCAGTAGCGCAAGCGCTCGAACTCGGCCGCGAAGTCGGCGTCGGCCGTGGAGAGTTGGCGAACGAGCTTCATGCGATGGCCCCGGCAAAGGCGTCGATGAGGGGCCGCAGCGCGGCGCGCTTCAACTTCAGCGCGGCCTGGTTGACGACGAGGCGCGAGGAGATGTCCATGATCTGCTCCACCTCGACCAGCTTGTTGGCGCGCAGCGTGCCGCCGGTGGAGACGAGGTCGACGATGGCCTCGGCCAGACCGGTCAGCGGCGCCAGCTCCATGGAGCCGTAGAGCTTGATGAGGTCGACGTGCACGCCCTTGTCGGCGAAATGCTGGCGGGCGATCTCGGTGTATTTGGTGGCGACGCGGATGCGCGAGCCCTGCTTGACGGCGGCGGCGTAGTCGAAGTCGGCGCGCGTGGCCACGCTCATGCGGCAGCGCGCGATCTTCAGGTCCAGCGGCTGGTACAGGCCATGCGAGCCGCCCTGGGCCAGGGCCTGCTCGTGCAGCACGTCGCGGCCGGCCACGCCGAGGTCGGCCCCGCCGTATTGCACATAGGTCGGCACATCGCTGGCGCGCACCAGCACCACACGCACGCCCTCACGGTTGGTCGGCAGGATGAGCTTGCGCGAGGTTTCGGGGTCTTCCAGCACCTCGATGCCAGCGGCGCGCAGCAGCGGCAGCGTCTCTTCGAAGATGCGGCCCTTGGACAGGGCCAGGGTCAGGCCGGTCATTGCGCCCACTCCTCGGGTGCCAGCGTCTTCATGGACAGCGCGTGGATCTGCTCGCGCATGCGCTCGCCCAGGGCGGCGTAGACGCGCTGGTGCCGCTTGATGCGGGACAGGCCGACGAATTCGCTGGAGACGATGGTGGCGAAGAAATGGCGGCCGTCGCCCTCGACTTCCAGATGCTCGCAGGGCAGGCCTGCGGCAATGAAATCGCGCACTTCTTGCGGGGTCGGGTCGGCCATCACTGTCCTTCTGGAAAACCCCACATTTTAGGGAAGGGTGGGCGCGGCCCCCTTCGGGGCTGCGAAAACCATCCTTTAGGAGCGGATCTTGTAGCCCCGCTTCAGCAGCGATAAAGCGAGGCCCGCCGTGACCGCGAAGCTGGTCGCGACCACCGCCAGGCTCAGCCACGGCGACACGTCGCTGACGCCGAAGAAGCCGCGCCTGAAGCCGTCGATCATGTAGAAGAAGGGGTTCAGGTGGCTGATGCCCTGCCAGAAGCCCGGCAGGCTGTGCACCGAATAGAAGACGCCCGACAGGAAGGTCATGGGCATGATGATGAAGTTCTGGAAGGCGGCCAGCTGGTCGAATTTCTCGGCCCACAGGCCGGCGATGAGCCCAAGCGTGCCCATCAGGCCGGCGCCGAGCACCGTGAACAGCAGCACCCACAGGATGTTGTCCAGCCCCGGCGGCGCAAACCAGGCGGTCACCAGCAGCACACCGGCGCCCACCGCCAGGCCACGCACGATGGCAGCGCCCACATAGGCGACAAACCAGGCCGTGGGCGACAGCGGCGTCAGCAGCAGGAAGATCAGGTTGCCGGTGATCTTGCTCTGGATCAGGCTGGACGAGCTGTTGGCGAAGGCGTTCTGCAGCACGCTCATCATCACCAGGCCGGGGATGAGGAACTGCGTGTAGCCCACTGTGTCGTAGACCTTCACATGGTCTTCCAGCGTGTGGCCGAAGACGAGCAGGTACATCACCGCGGTCAGCACGGGCGCGCAGACGGTCTGGAAGGCGACCTTCCAGAAGCGCAGCACTTCCTTCTTGAAAAGGGTGGAGGCGCCATTCATGCGTGCTCTCCCTGCATGATTTCCAGGAACACGTCCTCGAGGTCGGCACGGCCGATCTCCAGGTCTTCGACGGGCACGCCCGCGGCGCGCAGCGTGGCCAGCGTGGTCTCCACCTCGGCGGCGTCATGCGCCGTCACCTGCACGATGCGCCCGGTCACCCGGGCTCGTGCCGCAATGTCGGGCGGCAACCCCACGTCGGTCTTGAAGCGCAGCATGGTCGAGGCCGTGCCGGCGAGCAGCTGCGAGGTGCGGTCAAGTGCCACGATGCGCCCCTGCTTCAGCATGCCGATGCGCTGGCACAGGGCCTCGGCTTCCTCCAGATAGTGCGTGGTCAGCAGCACCGTGTGGCCTTCCTTGTTGAGACGGGCGATGAACTGCCACAGGGTCTGGCGCAGCTCCACGTCGACGCCGGCCGTGGGCTCGTCCAGCACGATGACGGGCGGGCGGTGCACCAGGGCCTGGGCTACCAGCACGCGGCGCTTCATGCCGCCGGAGAGCTGGCGCATATTGGCGTTGGCCTTGTCGGCCAGGCCGAGGTTGCTCAGCAGCTCGTCGATCCAGTCGTCGTTGCGGTGCACGCCGAAATAGCCGCTCTGGATGCGCAGCGATTCGCGCACGCTGAAGAAGGGGTCGAACACCAGTTCCTGCGGCACCACACCCAGGGCCTTGCGGGCGGCGGCGTAGTCGTCGACAACGTCGTGGCCCATGACGCGCACCCGGCCTTCGGTGGCCTTGGCCAGGCCGGCGAGCACGCTGATCAGGGTCGTCTTGCCGGCGCCATTAGGGCCGAGCAGGCCGAAGAACTCGCCGCAGTGGATGTCGAAACTGACGCCGTCCAGCGCCCTGACCTGCCCTCCCCGGTATGTTTTCTTGACGTTCTCGAAGGAGATGGCAGGCGGGGAGGTCTGATTCGGCATGGGGCGTCATTCTAAAAGTTGACCCTATTTCGGTGCAGATCGCTGCCAGAATGACCCGCGCATGCCCACGCCCAAACGCCCCCGCCGCACCGCCGAGCGCATCCTGGAGGTCACCCTCGACCTCTTCAACGCGTTTGGCGAGCCCAATGTGTCGACGACGCTGATCTCGGCCGAACTGAAGATCAGCCCGGGCAATCTCTACTACCACTACCCGGCCAAGGACGAACTGGTCAACGCCCTGTTCGGGCGCTACGAGGCCGAGCTCAGCGAGCTGCTGGCCGCGGCCGACAACGTGCGCAACGTGGAAGACGCCTGGCTGTTCTTCCACATGCTGTTCGAGCTGATCTGGAAGCACCGCTTCCTGTATCGCGACCTGAACGACCTGCTGTTCAAGAACCGCCGCCTGGAGACCCATTTCCAGAGCCTGCTGGCCGCCAAGGAGCAGGCCATGCGCCATGTGCTGTCGGGCCTGCACCTGGGCGGGGCGCTGAAGATGGAGCTGCGCGAGGCCGCGCCGACGGCCAATGCCATGGTCGTGGTGGTGAGCTACTGGCTGAGCTACGAATACGTGCGCGACCCGCGCCACGCGCTGGAGCCCGGCCGTGCCGGTGCCGCCCTGATGCGCGGCGCCTTCCACGCCCTTTCCCTGCTGCTACCCTACCTCGAGCCTGCGTCCAAGGACCACCTCTTCAAGCTCGCCGGCCAATACCAATCAACACCCTGAAGGAGACAACGCGATGGCCAAGTGGACCGCCTTTCCCTACGACAACAGCGCCTTTGTCTACACGCCGGCCACGCTGAAGAAGCACTGGGCCCGCCTGCATGCCGGCGATGCCGAGCCCTTCCCCAAGGACGCCGACGTCGTGCAGGCCTGGATCCACTTCCATGCCGGTGATTTCCAGGCCGCCTATGACGCCGGTCTGGCCGCCGGCGGCGCGGGCATCACGGTCGCCAACAAGGCCCAGGGCATCTACGCCAACTACCTCGAGAAGAAGGAGAAGGCGAAGCTGGAGATGTTCCTGGAGATCTCCGAGCGCGCGGAAGCCCAGCAGGGCGAAGAGCCCAAGAACGCCAACGCGTACTACTGGCAGGCCTATGCCCTGGGCCGCTACGGCCAGGGCATCAGCGTCGCCAAGGCGCTGGCCCAAGGACTGGGCACCAAGGTCAAGGGCGCGCTGGAAACCACCATCGAGCTGGCCCCCAAGCACGCCGATGCCCACATCGCCCTGGGCGCCTTCCACGCCGAGGTCATCGACAAGGTCGGCAAGCTGCTGGGCCGCACCCAGGGCGCCGACACGGCCACCGGGCTGAAGATGTTCGAGCAGGCCCTCAAGCTGAACCCGACCAGCGCCATCGCCATGATCGAACGCGCCAACGGGCTGGTCATGCTGGAGGGCGACAAGCGCATGAAGGAAGCCGAGAAGCTGTACGCCGACGCGGCCGCCTGCGAGGCCATGGACGCGATGGAGCTGCTCGATATCGAGCTGGCCAAAGAGGAGCTCGAGGAGTAATCGAGCAATAGTTCACGGCCCGCCGACCGGGTCGTGAACTCCGTCACGACCCGATCTCCCGCGCCTCCGGGGGTGCAAGCCGGCACATCGCGGCGTAAGCTTCGTCCCCATCACTCACCCCCCACACGAGACCGCGCCATGAAGTTCCTGATCCCCGCTTTCGCTGCCGTCACTGTCTTCGCCGCCCAGGCCGCGAACAACGCCACGCCCGAGCAGGCCGAACTGCGCGCCGAGTGCGCCAAGAGCTACACCGAGACCAGCAGCATCGCCACGCCGGTCGCGGCCAACGAATACCAGTTCGTCTACGCCAACGGCAAGTACAAGGGTGAAGCCAAGCCCGGCAAGCTGCTGGCCTGCACCGAGCAGCAATACGCCGCCTACCTGGACAAGGCCGACCCGGCCAAGGTGATGGCCGCCTACCCGACCGCCGCCGGCCGCCCGACCGCCAAGAAGAAGGCCGAGCCCTTCCGTCTGTAAATCAAGCCTGGACGTTTCCAAACGTCAGCCGACCAAGGCGCTCTTCGGAGCGCCTTTTGTTTTTGCGGCGCAGCCGACCTAATGTTCAAACTCACCGGACATTCCAAGGAGACATGCCGTGAAGATCCTTCTCGCCACCCTCGCCTGCCTGAGCTGCATTCCCGCCCTCGCGGACGATGCCGACATGCACAAGGCCCGGCAGGAATTGCGCGCCGGCTGTGCGCAGAGCTACGCCAGCTTCATTGCCCATCATCCAGCCGGCAACGCCCCCGAGTACCGCGGTGACAAGCAACCCGGCGACAGCAGCTACTACGCCGACGCCAAGCCCTGCAGCGAAGCGCATCTCGCTGCCTATCTGGACAAGGCCGACCCCGCCCTCGTAATGCGCGCCTATCCGAGCGCCGCCGGCCGGCCCAAGGCCAAGACGCCAGCCACCAGCGCATCGGCACCCGCCAAGCCCTGAGTCGACGCCAGGCGCCCGCGGGCGCTTTGCAGATTGATGCAGTGCGGCGTGCATTTGCTTGCACTTAGGCGTAGTCTTTCACCACCTTCAGCAGCAAGGAGGTCAGCCATGAGAACCCTCGCAGTCGTCATTGCGTCTCTGGTTGCCGCGCTGCCGGCCCTTGCGGCCGACACCCCGGCCACCCACGCCCAGGCTGTGTTGCGCGACGGTTGCGCCCAGGCCTATGCCAGCCACATCGCCACCTACTACGCCGCGGGCGCGGTGGCGCCGGCCTTCGCAGGCGAGCGCGCCAAGGGCGACAACCGCTATTACAACGACGCCAAGCCCTGCGACGAAGCGCAGTACGCGAGCTATCTGGAAAAGGCCGACCCGGCCACGGTGACGATGGCCTACCCCACCGCCGCCGGCAAGGCCAAGCCGAAGAAGCCCTCGACCAGCGCCACCGCCACGACGAAGTCCAAGTAAGGTTGGCGCTCCGGTTTTGCGGGCCGAGCGCCGGGCCGCTCTCTAGCCGGTCCGCCCTGGGGCGATGTGCTTGCGGCTCGATGCCGCAAGCATCGCCGTCCCTTCGGGCGACAGAACACAGTTGCCCGCGTTCAGCCAGGCAAGACTGGGCGAGGGGCTCAGTTTTCCCAGGGCATCATCAACGACAGCAACAAGAGCTTCTCGAACTCCGGTGCGAAGTTGGCGATGATGGCCTCGGGGTCGGGGCACAGGCCCGTGTCGGTGATGAGGCCGAACTGCACGCGGCCGGCATAGGTCAGGATGCTGACACCCATGCCGATGTCGCCTGACTGCGGCACCCAGAACATCACCTTTTCTACCGTCGAGCCGCAGAACTTCAGCGCCTGGGCCGGGCCGGGCACATTGGTCATGACGGCCGTCGCCTTCTTGGCGAAGAGGTTGAGCATGGCGTGCTGCACCGGCTTGATCAGCAGGCCGGCCACCGACAGCAGGCCGAAGGCCATCACCGGCTGGAAGCTGCCCTTGAGCTCGCTCATGCGCGCCCGCACCGCGAACAGCCTCTCGATGGGGTTGGCGATGCCGATGGGCAGCACCAGCGGCACCAGGCCGAAACGATTGCCGAGCTGCCAGGCCTGCTCCAGCGGCCGCAGGTTGACCGGCACCATGGCGCGGATCTCCTTGCCCGCCGGGTCTTCGCCCTTGTCGGCGAGGTACTTGCCGATGGCGCCGGCCGCGCAGGCCAGCAGTACGTCGTTGATGGAGGCGCCCAGGGCCTTGCCCACCGCCTTGACCTCATCCAGGGCCAGGCTGTCGTCCCAGGCCACGGTCTTGCCCACGCCGGGCTTGCCCTTGAGGCGGGTCGGCGAGTCGTCGGGCATCAGCGCGAAGGCGGCCACGTCGGACACGGCCTGATAGCCCATGCGGGCCATCTCCAGGGATGAATCCATGGGCGTGTCGCCGCGCATCGCCAGGTCCACCCCCTTGGCCACGCCCTTGCCCGTCATGCCGATGGCCTTGACGGTCAGGTTGGTCATGGGGCGCAGGAAGGCGTCGAGCAGCCAGTCGGCCTCCTCAGGCTCCTTGGGCGCGCGCTTGGGTGGCGCCTTGCCGCCGTCGGTGATGGACAGCATGACGGCGATCAGCGCGATGCCATCGGCAATGCAGTGGTGGATGCGGGCGATCAGGGCGCTGGTGCCGTCGCCCATGTCCTCGATGAGCTGGAACTGCCACAGCGGGTGGGCCGGGTCCAGCGCTTCAGAGCACAGTTCGCCGACGCGCTCGCGCAGCACCTCATCGCGGCTCTGGCCACGCAGCGGCAGCGGCACCTCGGCAACGACATGGCGAGCGATGTCGAAGTCCTTGTCGGCCACCCACTCGGCGCCGATCAGCGCGTCCTCGACGACCTTCTGCCGGAAGCGCGGGTATTGCAGCAGCCGCTCGGCCACGCGCTCGCGCAGGGCGGCCAGGGTGATGCCGGGGCGGATGGACCAGACCCCGATGATCATCATCAGGTTGGCGTCGGTATCCATGCGCAGCCAGGCGGTATCCACCTTGGACATGCGTTCGCTGTGTGGGGCCAAATCGGTCTCCTCGATGCCTTCTTTTGCGGGCCTAAACTCCGTGGCCCGTCGTTCGATTGTCACCAGTCGAACCCCTCGAATCAGCCCTGGAGAACCCCGTGAGCCTGAAAGACCAATTCGAAGCTGCCGTCGCCGATTCGAAGAACCTGCCCGAGCGGCCGGACAACATGACGCTGCTGAAGATCTATGCCCTGTACAAGCAGGGCAGCGCCGGCGATGTCGACGGCAAGCGTCCCGGCTTCACCGACATGGTCGGCCGCGCCAAGTGGGATGCCTGGAACGAGCTCAAGGGCACGTCGACCGACGACGCCATGCAGCAGTACGTCGACCTGATCGAATCCTTGAAATAGTGGCCCCTCGCCCAGTCTGGCCGCGCTGAAGGCGGGCCAGCCTGGTCGGTCCCCCGAGGGGACGGCGATGCTTGTCGGATTGACCGCCAAGCACATCGCCAGAGCGGTCCGGCTAGGGAACGGCCCGTCGCTCGGCCCGCGGTTCAGGCACTACGCTCCCCAACAAACCGGCTCAGGCCGGTTTCTTTTTGGCCGGCGCCTTCTTCTTGTTGTTGGCGGCCAGCAGGGCGTCCAGTTCCTTCTGGATTTCGCCCTCGATGGTCTTCTTGAAGGCGCCGAGCAGGAAGCCCAGCTGGGCCACCAGCTCAAAATGGTCGGGCGCCACCGTCAGCTCGCCCTTCACGCCGCTGCGCGTGAACTCCACCGTGTCGCTGAATTCACCCTCCAGCACCGTGCATTCCATGTCGAACTTCTCTTCGACCTGCTCGGCCCATTTCCAGGCGATCTCGCGAGCCTTCTTCAGGCCCAGTTCGTGGTCTCGGTGAATGCGGATCTCGGCCATCGGGGGCTCTCCTTTGTCTCGTGCACCCCACTCTAAGCGAGAAGGCCTGCGCCGCCTGCAGCGAGCCGTTTGCACGCATACTCCCGCCGCGAATAAGCCTGGCGCCAAGCCAGCTGAAGTCCAGGGAGGATCCATGCGCCTTGCCGACCCCGACCCGCTCGTCCTCGACCCGCTGATGGAGGGGCTGTTGCATTTCCGAGCGCCCGAGCCCGACCATGAGCAGGCGGTCTACTGGTTCCGCGTCGCCGCCGACGCCGGGGACGCCGAGGGCATGGCCATGCTGGCCTTCTGCCAGCTCGAGGGCACCGGCCTGCCGCGCGACCCCGAGCAGGCCCGCGAGCGCCTGGAGCGCGCCAGCGCCGAGGGCAGCCTGACCGCCAAATTCCATCTCGGCCGCATCCTCGTCGCCGGCTGGGGCGGCGCCCCCGACGCGCCGCGCGGCGTGGCCCTCTATACCGCCGCCGCGGCCATGGGCCATGCCGACGCCACCTTCAACCTGGCCAGTTGCCTGGAAGCCGGCTGGGGCTGCCAGCCCGACCGCCTCGCCGCCAAGGCCCTCTACCTGCGGGCCCGCGCCATGGGCAGCCCGCTGAAGGCGCCGGGCCTGCGCATCCGCGAGCGCGAGCTGGACGCGGTGCGCGAGCTGGCGCGGCGGCTGGAAAGCGGCAGCGAACTCGCCCGCATCATCGAAGAGCGCCAGCACGAGATCATGCTGATCCACGACCTTGCCGAGAACCCCAAGCGCAAGGCCATGCTGAGCGCCAGGCAGCGGCGCCGACTGCTGCACCTCGCCAGCATCACGGCCGTCATCGCCGGCATCGCCGCGGCCCTGGCCGGCCTGTTCGGCTGGCGCAACAACCACCCGCTGGCGCATGATTCCGGTCCTACATCGATAGCTTGAACATGACCCGACCCCTGCCCCTGAACGCCCATCTGATCGACGTCGGCCCGCTTGTCTACGGCTGCATGGCCTTGGGTGGCGACTGGGGCGGCGGCCCGATCACGGAGGCCGACATCGCCCACGCCCACGCCGCCGTCGAAGCCGCCCTGGACATCGGCATCAAGCTCTTCGATCACGCCGACATCTACCGCCGCGGCAAGGCCGAGGCCGTCTTCGGCGAACTGCTCAAGCGCGATGCAGGTCTGCGCGCCAAGGTACGGCTGCAGAGCAAATGCGGCATCCGCTTCGCCGACGATGCCAACCCGGGCCGCTATGACCTGAGCGCCGGCTATATCGAGGAAAGCGTCACCGGCATCCTGCAGCGCCTGGCCGTCGAGCGCATCGACATCCTGCTGCTGCACCGCCCCGATGCGCTGATGGAACCCGGCGAGATCGCCCGCGCCTTCGGCCGGCTCAAGGCGGCGGGCAAGGTCGGCCACCTGGGCGTGTCCAATATGCATGCCGGCCAGATGCGCTGGCTGCAGATGGCCCTGCCCGAGCCCCTCGTCGCCAACCAGCTGGAGCTGAGCCTGGCCAAGCTGGACGCCATCGAGGTCGGCACCACCTTCAACGACCCGCAGGCCACCACGCGGCCCGGCTGCGTCGCCTGGGCCGGCACGCTGGAATACGCCCAGCGCCACGGCGTGCAATTGCAGGCCTGGGGCTCGCTGGCGCAGGGGCGCTTCAACGATCCAGCAGCCTCGCCGGCAGCCAAGGTCGTGCACGAGATTGCCGAGGCCCACTGCACGACGGCCAACGCCGTGCTGCTGGCCTGGCTGCTGCGGCATCCGGCGGGCATCCAGCCCGTCATCGGCAGCGGCAATGCGGAGCGCATCCGGGCTTGCGGCGATGCGACGCGGATTCAGCTGAACCGGGACGAGTGGTACCGGCTGTATGTGGCGGCACGGGGGCAGGCGTTGCCGTGACGCGCATGGCTCGCGCTTACCCCGTTCCGACTTTGGCGACCCAGATCGAAACGGAATGGGCCGCAGAACTCGCCTCGCACTTTGGCCGCACCGCAGCCGAGATACTGCAACCACTCCGGCCTTGGTTCGACTTTCCGCAAGGGCAGTTGCGCATTGAACTGATGGATGGTTCCACCATGCAGTTCGTCCACGCATTCCACCTCGTCAACGAGCCCAAGCGGACGATCGCGGTTTTCACCGAGCACTGCGGCCACCATCTCTATCCGTACCACGAGGCACGCATCTTCAGGGACGATGTACTGATCTACGCGCAGTCGACTTGACGGCATCAGCCGGGCGCCGCGCGTACCAACGGCTGCCTCGGATGCAGCCTCGCCATCGCCAGCGCATCCACATAGACGCCATCGCGCAGCGCATAGGCCTTGTGGCGCCCCTCATGCTCGAAGCCATACCGTTCGTACAGGCGGATGGCACGCTCGTTGTCGCTGAAGACCGTCAGCTCGACGCGCAGCACCTGCGCCCAGTTGTCGGCATAGTCCAGCAGCGCCTTCATCAAGGCGCTGGCCACGCCCTGGCCCTGGGCTTCCGACAGCACCGAGATGCCCATCATCATGGCGTGGCGCCGGCGCAGCTGGGTGGCCGCGGGATGCAGGCCGGCGCTGCCGATGACGCGGCCTTCGCGCTCGGCGACCAGGAAGAGTTCGGCCGAGCCCGCCACCGGCGGCGTGTTCAGGCGCTGCTCCCACAGCTCCACATGCGCATAAGGCACCTGCAGCAGGCCAGGAAAAATCTCGGGGTCGGCCAGTTGCTCGGCGACCGCCTGGGCGTCACTGGGCCGTGCGCGTCTGAGGATCAGGGACATCGGAACCTCCTTGGCCCCGCAATGTAGCCCGGCGCTCCTCGCGTTCCAGCGGCTTGAGCTTCTCGACAGCGGCGTGAAACTTCACCCAGTCGCCGCCCTCGCGCTCGAACAGGCGCATGAAGGCCGGCACCAGGTCGTCATAGGCCGACAGGATGGCGAAGCTGGCGTTGTTGGCACGCTGGAACCAGGCCTCGTAGCCCGGCGCCTCCCGAGGCGCACGCTCGCGCAATTCGGCCATGACGGCGGCCTTGGCCTCGGCACGCAACTCGGCCGGGCCGGCATAGACGGCCTTGAGCTTGTCGCGCCCCTCGCGGGCCAGTGCCAGGAAGCGCGCCCGCCTGGCGCGGCCCGCCTCGAAGGCGGCCAGGGCCTCGGGCTTGGCCGCCAGCCATTGGCGGGCGCCGAGCATCTCGACGGCGCTGGCATAGGCCTCGTTGAAGCCGGTGTCGTCGCTGGTGTAGACGCGCTGGTGGCTGAGCTCGTGGAAGATCATGGCCGCCAGCTCGCCTTCGGGGTAGCGGATGAAGGTGTTGAGCAGCGGGTCGCCGCCGAACCAGCGGCTCCAGCCCAGCGTCGAATAGGCGGGAATGGGCTGGACCTGCACCTCCCAGCCCTCGGCCTTCAGCTCGTCGGCATGGCGCTGGGCGGCGTCGCGGTCGAACCAGCCCTGGTAGCCGGCGCAGCCCATGATGGGATAGCACCAGGTCTTGAGCTGGAAGCCGAACTCGGGTGCGGCGACGATGTTCCAGACCACCGCCGGGCGGCCGAGGTCGGCATAGCGGCGGTAGCTGTTGTTGTCGGGCAGGGCCAGCTGCGCACTGGCGAAGTCGCGCATCTGCTGCGACATCCTCAGGCGTTCGGCCAAGTCAGGGGGCGTGGCCGGATCGGCCAGCCAGACCGGCACCGGCTTGGCGGCACGGATGATGCCCAGGTGGCCGCCCGCGGCCTGGCCCCAGTGGCCGACGACGCTGCAGCCGCTCAGGGACAGCGAGGCAACGGCAATCAGCAATGGGCGTGCAGAGATCAAGCGCAGCGTCGATGCGGGTGGAGCCACGATTGTCACCACCCGCGCCGGTTGCGAAAGTAACCGCCCGTCCTCAGCGCACCACCACGGTCAGCACCGTGCCGGCAGGCACGCGCACGCCGCGACGCACATAGCGCGTCGCGCCGGCGGGCACCACGTCGTCCAGATAGCTGTGGCTGGTGCTGCCGAAGCGGGTCAGGCCGTTGACGGGCGCCAGCTTGCGCGACCCGGCCAGCTGTGCGGTGTCGGTCCCCATCAGCCAGAAACCGTCCCACTGCACCTGCGGGAAGCCATAGCCCCAGGGCGCGTGGCGCTGCGGCATGCCGCCGAACAGGCTGCTGCCCAGGCGCTCCCATTCATCGGCCAGCCCGGCGCTGCCGGCGCGCTTAAGCAGCATGTCCAGGCAGCTGTAGCTGTCGTCACCGCATTCGCTGACCAGCTGCTTGATCCAGCCGCTGCCATAGCGCCGGTTCAGGAAGGCTGCCAGGCTGCCGCCGGCACCGTAGTCGGTGCTGCCGGCACTGTCCAGCCAGTCGATCATGGACGTGATGCCACCGGAACGCAGATAGCTGGGCAACCGCAAGTTGATGATCTTGTTGACGCCCGGCGTGATGGTCTCGGCCAGCAGGTCCTCGATGGCCATGGCCGACGACTCCTCCAGCCAGACGTCATGCAAGACGTTGCGCTGGATGGTGCGCTGGTGGTAGTTCACCATGTGGGTGAGCTCGTGAACCAGCGTGGAGGCGTAGTAGCTGGGATTGCTGGCCAGGCCCGTGCCGCTCATGAAGAAGGCCAGCGCCTCATTGGAATTCGCATAGCGCGCGCCGCGCCAGCGGTAGGAGTTGTTGAGGCCGTAGAAATAGCCGGCGAGGGAGGCACTGTCCGCACCCATGTGGTTGGTGACCACGATGTTCACGTCCT
The DNA here is from genome assembly GCF_031458095.1 of Roseateles saccharophilus. Lineage (GTDB taxonomy): Bacteria > Pseudomonadota > Gammaproteobacteria > Burkholderiales > Burkholderiaceae_C > Pelomonas > Pelomonas saccharophila_A. Next base: position 94,174 of record NZ_JAVDXU010000005.1, on the reverse strand, counting down.
GCGGCTGCGCGGCGCTTTCCTGGATCAGCCACGACCGCCTGGCCACTTCGGTGCCGCCCCAGACATCGCCCATCAGCGCGATGACGCGGGCAAAGCCGCCCTGGTCACCGCAGAAGCTGCGCTTGAGCGGCTCGACCTGGGCCGCCTCGACGGTGCGCGCGGTGGTCAGTTCCTGGTCCACCCAGAAGACGAGGCGACGGTTGGTCCCGGTGCTGCAGGTGCTGAGCACGGTGGCGGTGAAAGGCACCGGCTTGGTTTCATCGTCGTAGAGGTCGTTCCAGACCCGCTTGCTGCCGACGTCGGCGGCCGCGAGCGCGCGGCGCAGCGGCTCGGCGGCACGGGGTGCCTGTGGGCGCCGCTGCTCGTCGCGCAGGTCGTCCTGCCATTGCTGGCGCAGCTGGCCCAGCATGCGGGCGTGCTGGGCGTCCTGAGCGACCTCGCCGGCCGCACCCTGCGGCTCCTGGCCTGCCTGGATGCGGGCGCTCGGCGCTGCACCCAGGCTCGCCAGCAGCGCACTGCCGCTCTTGGGCAGTTCGGCGGCATCCTTGCTCTCGCCATTGCTGAAGACCAGCGTCACCGCCTGGCCGGCCTGCACATTGCCGATGTCCACGTCGATCAGCTGGGACGTGGCGCCGTCGTTGCGCAGGCGCCAGACACCCACACCGCTGCCGGCATAGCGCCCGTCGGCGGCCACCGCGCAATGCAGGCCGCTGCAGCCTGGCTGCAGCGTCGTGCCGGAGGCTCGCGCCACCGGCGCGGGCGCCGCCTCGACCTGCACGCTGGTGCTTGCACGCACCGTCACGCCGGCGCTGTTCTGGGCCACGGCCGTGGCGGTGAAGTTGCCCGTCTGGGCCAGCCGCCTCTCCACGCTCAAACCTTCGGCCGTCGTGCCGTCGCTGAACTCCCAGCGCCAGCTGACGCCGCTCTGCAGGTCGCCCGCGGTGAACTGCACATATTCGCCCGCATAGAGCTGGGTGGCCGAGGCGCTCGGGTGCACGACCGGATCGGGGATGACGGGCGCGGGCGGCGGCGGCGGCGTGCCACCACCCCCGCCGCCTCCACCGCCGCAGGCGGCCAGCAGCACGAGTGCACAGGCCGCCGCCACATGGCGCAGCCCACCGTTGAAACGGCTTTTCATGGTTCTCCCTGTCCTGGATCTTCTGGGCGCTCCAGCCTCGTGCCGGCGCCAAGGCGCGGATTGTGCCGGCCCGCGGCCGCCGCGCCGCCCCGCGCACCGCCTGGTTCAGGGGTTAAGAATCACCTCTAGACAAACGCCTCTAAACCCGACTTTGGCGAGGCCCCGGCTCAGGCGGCCTCGACCTGCACCAGGCAGTCGTAGAAGGCCGGCGCATTGCCCATGTCGGTCAGACGCTGGTGGGTGACCTCGTTGACGTTGGTGCCCTGCGTGCCGAGCTTGCGCCACCACACGCCCAGGCCGTTGACGACGCCGGGCCGCGCGCGCGGGCTCACCTTGAGCCTGGCGACATAGCGGCCACGGTCGTTGAAGGCGGCCACCAGGGCGCCATCGGCCAGGCCGCGCGAAGCCGCATCGTCGGCATGCATCTCGATCAGCGGCTCGCCCTCGATGTCGCGCAGGCTCTTCACGTTGACGAAGCTGCTGTTCAGGAAGTTGCGTGCCGGCGGCGAGATCATGGCCAGCGGATAGCGGGCGGCCAGCTCGGGCGAGGTCTGCACGCTTTCGTAGTTGGGCACGAAGTCGGCGCCGCCCGCCTGGGCGCGGCCATTGGGGGTGCGGAAGCCCCCTTGGGCAAACGGCGCCTCGGCGATGGGCAGGGGCTGCCAGCCTTGCTCGCGCAGCAGGCCCATGTCGATGTCCGACGTGAAGGCCTGGGCAGCCAGTTCCTCGTCGGTCTCGCTGAATGCAGGATCGGTCAGGCCCAGGGCCGCGGCCAGCTCGCGGAAGATCTGCGTGTTGGTCTTGGCCTCGCCCAGCGGCTGAATGGCCGGCAGGTTCATCAGTACGTCGGTGTGGCCGTAGGAGGTGTGCACGTCCAGGTGCTCGAGCTGGGTCGTGGCCGGCAGCACATAGTCGGCCAGGTCGGCCGTGTCGGTCATGAAGTGCTCGAGCACGACGGTGAACAGGTCCTCGCGCTGGAAGCCCTTGACCACCTTGGGCGACTCGGGCGCCACGGCGACCGGGTTGCTGTTGTAGACGATCAGGGCCTCGATGGGTGGGTCGGCCTGCAGCAACGCGTCGCCTATGGTGCTCATGTTGACCATGCGCGGCATCTTGTGACCATGGCCGGCGAGCAGGTCGGGGCGCTCCAGGTTGGCATTCTTGAAGGGCGCGTTCCAGCCCGAAGCCGACAGCAGCACGCCACCGCTCTGGTGGCGCCAGGCGCCGGTCAGGCAGGGCAGCAGCGCGATCAGCCGCACCGCATTGCCGCCGCCGCGCACGCGCTGCAGGCCGTAGTTCATGCGGATGGCAGCGGGCTGGGTGGTGGCGTAGTCGCGGGCCAGGCCGCGCACCTCGTCGGCGCTGATGCCGCAGACCTCGGCGACGCGCTCGGGCGGCCAGGCCAGGGCCTTGGCGCGCAGCTCGTCCCAGCCGTCGACGTAGTTGTCGATGTAGGCCTGATCCAGCCAGTCGTTCTGGATCAGCTCATGCATCAGGCCCAGCGCCAGCGCGCCGTCGGTGCCAGGCAGCACGGCGATGTGCTGGTGGCATTTGTCCGCTGTCTCGGTCTTGCGCGGATCGATGCAAACCAGCTTGGCGCCTTCGCGCTTGGCCTGGTTGGCATAGGTCCAGAAATGCAGATTGGACGTGATGCTGTTGCTGCCCCAGATGATGATGAGCCGGGCGCCGGCAAAGTGGCGCGTATGCATGCCCAGCTTGTGGCCATAGGTGGCCGCCAGGCCGGCACCGCCGGCGGAGGCGCAGATGGTGCGGTCCAGGCGCGCCGCGCCCAAGGCATTCCACAGGCGGCCGGCCATGGCTTCGCCCTGGATCAGGCCCATGGTGCCGGCGTAGCTGTAGGGCTGGATAGCCTGGGGGTCCTTGATGGCTTTGAGCTTGGCGGCAATGTCGGCGATGGCCTCGGCCCACGTCACCTGCACGAACTGCGGCGCCTCGGTCTTTTTGCTGACTCTCTTGAGCGGATGCAGCAGGCGCTCGGCGTGATAGGTGCGCTCGGGATAACGCGATACCTTGGTGCACAGGGCGCCATGGGTGCTGGGGTGCTCGTGGCGCCCCTGGACCTTGATGACGCGCTCGTTCTCGACGGTGATCTGCAGCGCGCAGGTGTCAGGGCAATCGTGGGGGCAGGCGCCGAAGACGGTACGGGTGGTCATTTCAGTCGCAAGGTGAAGAACGGTGATTGTCGCAAGTCGTTGAAAGACCCGCACAGGGCGGGCCCTCGCCGTCCGTCCAGCATGGGAGCGCCGCTTGCCGCATCGCCTCGGGCTAACCCTGCAGGGAAATGGACGGATTGCGCCTGAAGATTCACATGTTGGCGATCCCGACTGCCGCTAAGCTGGCAGCTGATTCCAAGACCAGGCCGGAATTTACCGAGCGGGCAAATCAACGGAGGCGGTGCATGCAAATTCACGACAGCCCGGCCCATGTCATGGCGTCCGCGCCGGCCGCCTGGCAGCGCTGGGCGCCGCTGGGTCTGGGTGTGGTGGCGGCAGTGGCCGTGCTGGGCATCGGCGGCCTGGGCTTGCTGCCTGCCGGCGTGGCCCTTGTGCTGCTGGCCGCCGGCTTCGCGCTGACGCGCAGCCTCACCCAGTGGCAGGCCGGCCTGCGTGCCGAAGTCCAGGCTCATCTGGAAGGCGAGCGCCAGCTCGGCGAGACCCTGCTGCCGGTCTGGAGCGGCCACATCGAATCCAGCCGCACCCAGGTCGAGACGGCCATCTCGGCTCTGGCCGAGCGCTTTGCCGGCATCGTGCAGCAGCTCGACGAGACGGCCCGCCTGTCCGACATGGCGGCCGACTCCATCGCCAGCGGTGATGGCGGCCTGGTCGCCGTCTTCGCCCAGGGCGAGCGCGATCTTGGCCAGGTCGTCAGGTCGCTGGAAGTGGCCATGGGCGCCAAGGCCGAGATGCTGGGCAAGATCCAGGCGCTGGAGCAGTACATCGACGAGCTGCAGGGCATGGCGGCCGACGTGGCCCGCATCGCCCAGCAGACCAATCTGCTGGCCCTGAATGCCGCCATCGAGGCCGCAAGGGCCGGCGAGCAGGGCCGCAGTTTCGCCGTCGTGGCGCAGGAGGTCAGGCAGCTGTCCCAGGCCTCCGCCGAAACCGGCCGCCACATCGCCGCCAAGGTGACGACGATCAGCGAGGCCATCACCGCCACCAGCAAGGCTGCCGTCCAGTCGCGCGTGCAGGACGATGCCGCCACCAAGCAGTCGGCCGAGATCATCGACGGCGTGTTGCAGCAGTTCCGCCGCTCCACCGACGCCCTGGTCGAGTCCGGCAGCCACCTGAAGAGCGGCCGCGACTATCTTCAGCAGGAGATCAGCGAGGCCCTGGTGCATCTGCAGTTCCAGGACCGCATCAGCCAGGTCATGAGCCATGTGCGCGACAGCATCGATGCCGTGCCAGCGGCCCTGCACGAGCTGCTGCAGGACTATGAAAGCAGTGGCAGATTGCGCGCCCTCGATGCCCGTGCCCTGCTGACGGCCCTGGAGAAGACCTATGCCATGGCCGATGAACGCAAGATTCACCGCGGCCAAGGCGCTGCCGGCGCGCCGGCGCCGGCCGCCGCGGACGAGATCACTTTCTTCTAGGAAGGCCCAGCATGAGCAAGACGATCCTGGTGGTGGATGACTCCGCCTCGCTGCGACAGGTGGTGGGCATCGCGCTGAAGGGCGCGGGCTACACGGTCATCGAAGGCTGCGACGGCAAGGATGCGCTGTCCAAGCTGAACGGGCAGAAGATCCACCTCGTCATCAGCGACGTGAACATGCCCAATATGGACGGCATCAGCTTCGTCAAAGCCATGAAGGCCATGCCGGCCTACCGCTTCACGCCGGTCATCATGCTGACGACGGAGTCGGCCGAGGCCAAGAAGGCCGAGGGCCAGGCGGCGGGCGCCAAGGCCTGGGTGGTCAAGCCCTTCCGGCCCGAGGTCATGCTGAACGCGGTGCAAAAGCTCGTGCTGCCATGAGCGCCACGCCGGGCCGCCCCAGGCAAGCGCGCCCCCGCCTGGTGGGACGGCGCGCAGCGCGAAGGGGGCATCCATGAGCGCTGCCACCTTGGCTCTCGACGGCGAGCTGAGCATCTACCGCGCCGCGGAGCTCAAGCCGCTGCTGCTGCAGACGCTGGCCAAGGCCGATGCCGGCCTGGAGATCGACCTGTCCGGCGTCACCGAATTCGACACCGCCGGCCTGCAGCTGTTGATGCTGGCCAAGCAGCAGGCCCGCGCGCTGCAGCGCGAACTGCACCTCGTCGGCCACAGCCCGGCCGTGCTGGAAGTGTTCGAGCTGCTCAATGTCGCCACCTTCTTCGGCGACCCGCTGATCGTGGCCGCACCCGCGGCGGGAGGCCGACATGGATCTTGACGCCGCCCTGCAGACCTTCATCGTCGAGTGCCGCGAGCTGCTAGCCGACATGGAGAGCGCCCTGCTCGGCATCGAGCAGTCCAGCGCGCCCGACGAAGCGGTCAACGCCATCTTCCGCGCCGCCCACACCATCAAGGGCTCGGCCGGCCTGTTCGGCCTGGACCATTTCGTCAGCTTCACCCACGTCGTGGAGAGCCTGCTGGACGAGGTCCGCGACGGCAAGCTGGTCATCAATGACGAGCTGGTCGTGCTGCTGCTGTCCTGCTGCGACCATCTCACGGTGCTGATCGACCGCCTGGAGGCCGGCCACACCGACGAGGACGCCGCCAGCGCCCAGAACGCCCAGTTGCTGATGGCCCAGCTGCGGCGCTGGATGGAGCCCGGCACGCCAACTTCTTCCGGATTGGCCCTGGACGTGCCGCTGGCCGAGGTCGAGCGCATCCACCGCCACGACGGCGCGAGCGCGACGACGGAGGAGCTCTGGCACCTCTCGCTGCGCTTCGGCCGCGACGTGCTGCGCATGGGCATGGACCCGCTGTCCTTCATCCGCTACCTGGGCCAGATCGGCCGCATCGCCGCCCTGGTCACGCTGGCCGACGCCCTGCCCGCCGATGCCGACGAGATGGACGCCGAGAGCTGCTACCTCGGCTTCGAGATCGCCCTGCAGAGCAGCGCCGACAAGGCCGCCATCGAGGGCGTGTTCGAGTTCGTGCAGGACGACTGCAGCCTGCGCATCCTGCCGCCCAACAGCCGCATCGAGGACTACGTCGCCCTCATCAAGGGCCTGCCCGAGGAACCGGCGCGGCTGGGCGAGATCCTCGTCAGCTGCGGCAGCGTCACCGCACGCGAGCTGGAGGCGGCGCTCGCCGCCCAGGCCGAGGCCAGCGCCGCCGGCAGCACGGAAAACAAGCTCGGCGCCATCCTCATCGAGCAGCAGGCCGTGCCGCCGGCCGTCGTCGACGCCGCCCTGGCCAAGCAGCGCCAGAGCACCGAGACGCGCAGCCAGGAAAGCCGCTCCATCCGCGTCGATGCAGACCGGCTGGACCACCTCATCAACCTCGTCGGTGAACTCATCATCGCCGGCGCCAGCGCCGACCTGCTGGCTCGCCAGGTGCAGTACCCCGAGCTGCAGGAGAGCACCTCGCGCATGGCCGGCCTGGTGCAGGCCGTGCGCGACGGAGCCCTGCAGCTGCGCATGGTCAAGATCGGCGCCACCTTCAACAAGTTCCAGCGCGTCGTGCACGACGTGTCCCGCGAGATCGGCAAGGACATCGCCCTGCAGGTCAGCGGCGAGGACGCCGAGCTGGACAAGACCGTCGTCGAGAAGATCGGCGACCCCCTGCTGCACCTGGTGCGCAACGCCATCGACCACGGCATCGAGCCGGTCCAGGCGCGCATCGCCCGCGGCAAGCCGGCCAAGGGCCTGGTCAAGCTCAATGCCTTCCACGACTCCGGCAGCATCGTCATCGAGGTCAGCGACGACGGCGGCGGCCTCAAGCGCGACCGCATCCTGGCCAAGGCCCTGGAGCGCGGCCTGGTCGACCCGGGCGCCAGCCTGAGCGACTCCGAAGTCTTCGAGCTGATCTTCGAACCTGGCTTTTCCACCGCCGAGCAGATCACCAACCTGTCGGGCCGCGGCGTCGGCATGGACGTCGTCAAGCGCAACATCACCGCCCTGCGCGGCACCGTCAGCATCCGCAGCACCGAAGGCCTGGGCACCACCGTCAGCGTGCGCCTGCCGCTGACGCTGGCCATCATCGACGGCTTCCTCGTCAAGGTCGGCGACTCGGTCTTCGTCGTGCCGCTGGACCTGATCGAGGAGTGCATCGAGTTCAGCGCCGAGACCGGCCACGACTACTGCAATCTGCGCGGCGAAGTGCTGCCCTTCGTCAGGCTGCGCAGCTTCTTCGACATCGACGCCCCCGTGCCGCGGCGCGAGAGCGTCGTCGTCATCCAGCACGCCGGCCAGCGCGCCGGCCTCGTCGTGGACGCGCTGCTGGGCGAGTTCCAGACCGTCATCAAGCCGCTCTCGCGCGTCTTCCAGCAGGTCAAGTGCATCAGCGGCTCCACCATCCTCGGCAACGGTGCCGTCGCGCTGATCCTGGACATCGCCGCCCTGCTGCACCAGACCGGCCAGCGCCACGCCCATCACGCCTCCTCCCACGCAGTACCCGTCTCCCGAGCCCACTGAGTCGCCACCTTCGAAAGGAAGACAAATGCTCAACAAGATGACCGTCGCCATGCGACTGGGCCTGCTGGTCGCCGTCATGGCGATTGCGATGCTGCTGATCGGCCTGGCCGGTCTGCGCGGCATGGAGTTCAGCAATGCCAAGCTGAAGACGGTGTACGAGGATCGCACCGTCGCCCTGGTGCAGCTCAGCAAGCTCAGCGACGCGGCCTACCAGATCCGCATCAATCTGCTCAAGCTGGCGCGCGTCACCAGCGCGGCCGATGCCGAGCCGCTGCTGCAGCGCATTGCACGCGAGGACGGCGTGTTCGAAAAGAACAGCAAGGCCTATCTCGCCACGACGCTGACCGCCGAGGAAAAGAAGCTGGCCGACGAGTTCATGCCCGCCTGGACCGCCTACCGCGAGGCCGGCGGCCGCGCCATGACCCAGCACAGGGAAGGCAACAATGCCGCCGCGCTGGAGACCGTCTCCAAGGCCGACGACCAGTTCCGCGTCGCCCGCGGCTTCCTGGGCAAGCTGCAGGAGCTGCAGGAGAACGTGGCGGAAGCGGACTTCAACGAGGCCACGGCACAGGCCGCGTCGACCACCAGGATGAACATCGGCCTCATCATCGGCGGCCTCGTCATCGGCGTCGCGCTGGCCTTCGTCATCATCCGCAACCTGCTGGCCCAGCTCGGCGGCGAGCCGGACTACGCGGCAGCCATGGTCACCGAGGTGGCCGCCGGCAATCTGACGGTGGACATCCAGACCAAGCCCGGCGACACCAAGAGCCTGCTGGCTGCGATGAAGGCCATGGTCGAAAAGCTCAGCCAGGTCGTCTCCGAGGTCAGCAGCGGCGCCGAGGGCATCACCGGCGCCGCCGAGCAGGTCAGCGCCACGGCCCAGTCGCTGTCGCAGGCCACCAGCGAGCAGGCCGCCGGCGTCGAGGAGACCAGCGCCTCCGTCGAGCAGATGACGGCGTCCATCGCCCAGAACACGGAGAACGCCAAGGTCACCGACGCCATGGCCAGCAAGGCGGCCACCGAGGCGGCCGAGGGCGGTGAGGCGGTCAAGTCCACCGTGTCGGCGATGAAGCAGATCGCCAAGAAGATCGTCATCATCGACGACATCGCCTACCAGACCAATCTGCTGGCCCTGAATGCCGCCATCGAGGCCGCCCGCGCCGGCGAGCATGGCAAGGGCTTCGCCGTCGTGGCGGCCGAGGTGCGCAAGCTGGCCGAGCGCAGCCAGGTCGCGGCCCAGGAGATCGGCGAGGTCGCCAGCAGCAGCGTCGAGCTGGCCGAGAGGGCCGGCCAGTTGCTGGACGCCATCGTGCCCAACATCAAGAAGACCTCCGACCTGGTGCAGGAGATCACGGCCGCTTCCGAGGAGCAGTCCAGCGGCGTGGCGCAGATCAACTCCGCCGTCGGCCAGCTCAGCCAGACGACGCAGCAGAACGCCGCCGGCTCCGAACAGCTGGCCGCCACGGCCGAGGAGATGAGCAGCCAGGCCGAGGAACTGCAGGCCACCATCGCCTTCTTCCGCGTCGAGGGCGCCGGACGCGGTACGCCCCTGCGGCGCCGCGCCCCGGCGCCGGCCAGGCGGGCGGCCGCGCGGCCCGGCCAGCCGGCCGAGGCCAAGGGAGGCTTCAGCGACGCGGAGCCGGACGAGTCCCTGTTCGTCAAGTATTGATACCCGCTGAATCGCGCCCATGAACGCCCTCGTCCCCCAGGCCGGCGGCCGCTCCGCCACCACGGAACCGCAGCAATACCTGACCTTCATGCTTGGCGGCGAAGTCTTCGCCATCGGCATCCTGGCCATCAAGGAGATCATCGAGTACGGCGGCATCACGCCCGTGCCGATGATGCCCAGCACCATCCGCGGCGTCATCAACCTGCGTGGCGCCGTCGTGCCCGTCATGGACCTGGCCGCGCGCTTCGGCCGGCCCAGCGCCGAGGTCAGCAAGCGCACCTGCATCGTCATCGTCGAACTGCGCCTCAATGACGAGCAGCAGGTCATCGGCGTCATCGTCGACTCGGTCAACGCGGTGCAGGAGATCGCCCCTGCCGACATCGAGCCCGCACCCGGCTTCGGCATGCGCGTCGCGCCGCAGTTCATCGCCGGCATGGGCAAGGTGGGCGGCAAGTTCGTCATCCTGCTGGACATCGAGCAGGTGCTGTCCCTGCACGACATGGAGCAGCTGCAGGCCCTCACCGCGGCAGGTTCATGATCGAACTGGGCGACCAGGAATTCGCACGCTTCCAGTCCTTCATCTACGAAGCGGCCGGCATCAGCCTGTCGAACAGCAAGAAGGTGCTGGTCAGCGGCCGACTGGAAAAGCGCCTGCGCCACCACCGCCTCAACAGCTACGGCGACTACCTGCAGCTGATCAGCCAGCCCGGCCAGGCGGCGGAACGCCAGGTCGCCATCGACCAACTGACGACCAACGAGACCTATTTCTTCCGCGAGCCGCGCCATTTCGAGCTGCTGCGCGAGTGGGCCGGGGCGGCGCGCGACGCCGGGCGCGGCCTGCGCGTCTGGAGCGCCGCCTGCTCCAGCGGCGAGGAGGCCTACAGCATTGCCATGGTGCTGGCCGACTGCCTGGGCGAGAGCCGCCCCTGGGAGGTCGTGGCCTCGGACATCAGCAGCCGGGTGCTGCAGCGGGCGCGCTTCGGCCACTACCCGGTCGAGCGCACCACCCACATCCCGCTGGCGTATCTGCAGCGCTTCTGCCTGCGCGGCACCGGTCCGCAGGCGGGCACCCTGCTCGTGCAGCGTTCGCTGCGCCAGCGCGTGCAGTTCACGCAAATCAACCTCGACCAGACCCTGCCGCCCCAGGCTCACTTCGACCTGATCTTCCTGCGCAACGTGATGATCTACTTCAGCAACGACACCAAGCGGCGCGTCGTCTCGCGCCTGGTGGGCCAGCTGAAGCCCGGCGGGCATCTGCTGATCGGGCATTCCGAGACGCTCAACGACGTCAGCAGCCAGGTCCGCCCGGTGATGCCTTCGGTCTACCGCAAGCCCTGATGCCATGCCGGACGCCAAGACCATTGTTCTCCTCCCCGGCCAGCATTTCGCCGGAGACGAGCGCTACCGCATCAGCACCCTGCTGGGGTCCTGCGTGTCCATCGTGCTGTGGGAGGCGCAGCGGCGCCTGGGTGCGATGTCCCACTTCGTGCTCGCCGGCGGGCCGTCCTCCTCACCCGATCGGGGCCTGAGCGGCCGCTACGGCGACGAGGCGCTGGCCTTGATGCTCGCTGATCTGCAGGCCCTGGGCGTCACGCCGGCGGACTGCGTGGCCAAGGTCTTCGGCGGCGGGGCGATGTTCGAGCCCGGCAGCGGGCTGCCCGACGTCGGCCGCCAGAACGGCGAGGCGGCACGGACCCTGCTGCACCGCCATGGGATTCCCATCGTGTCCGAGAGCCTGTTTGGCGGCGGCCACCGGCAGATCATCTTCAGCATCCGCACCGGCGAAGTCTGGATGCGCCACGCCAGGCAGACCGCGGGGAGAGCCATGACATGAGCATCAAGGTCATGGTGGTCGACGACTCCGCCGTCGTGCGGCAGGTGCTGTCCGGCCTGCTCAACGCCGCGCCCGGCATCGAGGTGACGCATGCCGTGGCCGACCCCCTGCTGGCCATGGAGCGCATGAAGACCGTGTGGCCCGACGTCATCGTGCTGGACGTCGAGATGCCGCGCATGGACGGCATCACCTTCCTGCGTCAGATCATGGGTGAGCGGCCGACGCCGGTCGTCATCTGCTCGACGCTGACCGAGAAGGGCACGCAGACGTCCATGGATGCGCTGGCCGCCGGCGCCGTGGCCATCGTCACCAAGCCCAAGCTGGAGCTGAAGAAGTTCCTGCAATCCAACGCCAGTGAACTCGTCGGCGCCGTGCGTGCCGCGGCGGCGGCCAATGTGAGCCGGCTGGCCCCGCGCGCGGCTGCCGCCGTGCCCGTCCCCCGCGTCAAGCTGACGGCCGACGCCGTGCTGCCGCCGGGCGAGCCACGCGCCATGGCCCAGACCACCGAGCAGGTCGTCGCCATCGGCACCTCCACCGGCGGCACCCAGGCCCTGGAGGAAGTGCTGACCGCCCTGCCCCGCGTCTGCCCCGGCATCGTCATCGTGCAGCACATGCCCGAGAAGTTCACGGCCGCGTTCGCCGCCCGCCTGAACTCGCTGTGCGAGATCGAGGTCAAGGAGGCCGCCAGCAACGACCGCGTGCTGCCCGGCCGGGCCCTCATTGCGCCTGGCGGCAAGCACATGATCATGCGCCGCAACGGCGCCCAGTATTTCGTCGAGGTGGCCGACGGGCCGCTGGTCAACCGCCACCGGCCGTCGGTGGACGTGCTGTTCCGCTCCGTCAGCCGCTGCGCCGGCGCCAATGCGCTGGGCATCATCATGACGGGCATGGGCGACGACGGCGCCAACGGCTTGCTGGAGATGCGCCAGGCCGGCGCCCGCACGCTGGGTCAGGATGAGCGCAGCTGCGTCGTCTACGGCATGCCCAAGGAGGCGGTCAAACGCGGCGCCGTCGAGCGCAGCCTGCCGCTGAGCGCCATCGCCGCCGAAATCGTGCAGCAGATGTCGCGCACCGGCGGGCGGGGAGAGTCCTGATGACCGACGAAGCCCTGCGCCAGCTGGTGGCCCTCGTCGTCGAGGACAGCGCCGTGCAACGTGGCCATCTGGTGTCGCTGGTGCAGGAGCTCAAGATCGGCAAGGTGCTGCAGGCCGGCGACGGCCTGGAGGCCTTGCGGCTGCTGGAGCAGCAGCCCGGGCAGCGCATCTTCCTCGTCATCACCGACATCGACATGCCGGGCATGGACGGCATCGAGCTGATCGGCCGCCTGGCCGAGGGTCGCCAGGTCGAGAACCTCATCGTCACCAGCGCACGCGACCCACGCCTGCTCGAGACCGTCGAGAGCATGGGCGCCGGCGAAGACCGGTTGAAGCTGCTCGGCACCCTGCCCAAGCCGGTCACGGCCGCGGCGCTGGCGCGCCTGCTGGAGCAGGCCCAGCCGCGCAAGGGCGGCGGCGGGCCGAGGCCGCAATTCGAACCCGACGAGGCCGAGATCTGCCGGGCCCTGGGCGCCGGCGAATTCATCCCCCATGTGCAACCCAAGGTCGGCATCGCCACCGGCCTCGTCAAGGGCGTCGAGGCGCTGGCGCGCTGGCAGCACCCCGACCACGGCCTGCTGGGGCCGCAGACCTTCATCCCGCGCATCGAGGGCACGCCGTTGATGGCGCGCTTCACGCTGTCCATGGTCGACCAGGCCCTGCGCCATCTGCGGGAATGGACGCGCGCGATGCCCGCGCTGACGCTGTCGCTGAACCTGTCGGCCGACGACCTGGCCGAGCAGGCCTTCATCGACCGGCTGACCGAGCTCGTCGCCCAGCACGGCGCCGCCCCAGCCTCGGTGATCTGGGAGGTCACCGAGACCATGATCATGAACAGCCACTCCCTGGCCAACCTGGCGCGGCTGGGGTTGAAGGGTTTCGGCCTGTCGATGGACGACTACGGCATCGGCTACTCGTCGATGCAGACCCTGTCGCGCAGCCCCTTCACCGAGCTGAAGATCGACCGCATCTTCGTCAACGGCGCCAGCGAGCGCAGCAACCGCCGCGCCATCCTCAACAGCTCGCTGGACATGGGCAAGCGCCTGGGTGTTTGCACCGTGGCCGAGGGCGTGGAGACTGTCGAGGACTGGAAACTGCTGGCCGAACTGGGCTGCGACGTCGCCCAGGGGTATCTGATCGCCAAGCCCATGCCGGCGAATGAGCTGATCGGCTGGTGCCGCAGCCAGCGCGGGCGGCTGCGGGCGCTGGCGGCCGGCAAGGCGGTTTAGGGCCTGGCCGGGCTCAGGGTTGCTGGTGGTAGTGGCGCACGATGGCCGCCAGTTCGCCGCTGGCCTCCAGGCGCTCAAGCCCGCGCGCGATGCCTTCACGCTGCGCGGGCGACAGCTGCTGGCTGGCCCACAGGTAGATGGGTTCTTCGGCAAACACGGTGGGCAGCAGGCGCAGGCGCTGCGTCAGCTGGGCCTGCTGAATGCTGCGCCACAGCGCCTGCTCGCCGCCGTAGATGAAGCGCGCGCGACCGGCCAGCAGCTTGCGCAGATTGGCCTGGTAGTCGCCGGTCGAATCGTCGACCTTGAACCCGGCCTCGCGCAGCATGGCCGGGTAGGCCGACCCGCGCGTCACGATCACCGCCTGGTCGCCCGACAGCACCAGCAGGTCCGCCAGCGACCGCGGGTTCGCTTCGTCGTCGGCACGCACCGCAACCCGATGCCTCACGCGATAGAGCGGCGGCAGCAACCGGGTCGCATAGGCATGGCGCTCCGCACGCTCAAGCAATCCGCAGGCCGCGCCGACATTGCCGTTGCGCAGGCCAACGTCGATCAGCGGCAGCGACAGCGCGCTGCCATAGCCGTGGAAGCGCAAACCGGGGTCGAGGCGTTCCAGCGCGCGCAGCAGGTCCGGGCAGATGCCGCTCGGCTGCGGGCCGTCAAGGATGAACTTGTGCGGCGCCTTTTCCTGCGCCGGCACATGGATGGACGGCGCGGCCTGCGCAAGCTCCAGCAGGCCGAGCAAGGCCCAGCAATACAGAACGGTGCGCAAGGCGGCGGTCATTGAGGTCCCGGGCTGGGACCTCCAACCTTACCGCAGCTCGTCACAAGCGCGAAGCGCAGGAGGACCAGGTCGACGGCGTCGGCCGCTAGGTTTGAAGGATGGGCAGGGTCAGCCGCGCGATGCAACCGTGGGGCGCGGCTGGCAGCAGTTCGGCGCTGCCGCCATGGCGCTCGGCGATCTCGCGAGCTATGGCCAGGCCCAGGCCGCAGCCTTCGCCCGTCGTCGCGCCCCGCACGAAGCGCTCGAAGACGCGTTCGCGCAGCCCGGGTGCCAGGCCGGGGCCGTTGTCCTCGACGTCCAGCCACACGTCGTCGCCGGCGCGGCGCAGCTTGACGGTGATGGTGGCGGCTTGCCCGGCGTAGCGCAGGGCGTTGTCGATGAGGTTGACCAGGGCCTCGCGCAGCAGCAGCTCGACGCCCTGCACCTTCAGCCCTTCGTTGACGACGTCCACGCCGAGGTCGCAGCCGGCGGCCAGCGCGCGCGGCACCCAGTCGGCCGTCACCTCGTGCACGAGCCGGTCGCAGTCCACCGTCCCCCAGCCCTGGGCGGTGAAGGCCTCGGGTTCCGCGCGGGCCAGCACAAGCAATTGCGACACCAGCCGCGCGCCGCGCACGGCGCTCTCGTGCACGCGCTCCAGGCGCTGGCGCAGGGCCGGCTCGGTGGTCGCATCCAGGGCCAGCTCGGTCTGGCTCTTCAGCCCGGCCAACGGCGTGCGCAGCTGGTGGGCGGCATCGCTGATGAAGCGGCGCTGCGTGGCCAGGCTGTGCTGCACCTGGCCCAGCAACTCGTTGACGGCGCCGGCCAGGGCGCTGACCTCGGGCGGGGCGGCGCGCAGCTGCACCGGGTCCAGCGCATCGGCACGCCGACCCTCGACCTGCTGCTGCAGCTCGGCCAGCGGCTTCAAGCCCCTGCGGATGCCGGCCCAGACCACCATGCTCATCAGCGCGATCAGCAGCGACAGCGGCAGGGCCGTGTCCAGCAGCATGCGCCGCGCCAGCAGCTCGCGCGGTGCGCTGGAGCGGGCGATCTGCACGCGCAGCGTCGAGTCGGCCGCGCCGGCGGCGCCCAGGTGCAGGTCCAGGGACACGACCCGCATCGCCTCGGGCACCGTGGCATTGAAGAACACCGGCTCATTGAGCTCCGGCGTGCCCGGCGGCTGCGGCAGGCGCGCGTCGCCCAGCAGCAGCTGGCCCGGCGGCGAGCTGACCATGTACATCACGCGGTCGTCGGGGTCGGCGGCCAGGATGTCCTGGGCCGAGCGCGGCAGGTCGACGAAGAGGCCGCTGGACGTGGGCTTGATCTGCCGAGCCAGCGCGCGGGCGGCCTGCAGCAGGCTGGCATCGACCAGCTCGTCGGCATGCTTGCTGGCCAGGCGATAGGCGCCAAAGGCCGCCACCAGCCACAGCACGATCTGCGGCAGCAGCAACCACAGCAGCAGTTGCCGGTGCAGCGAGCGGCCGGCCGGCGTGGTCACGATGAGCTGGCTTCGAGCAGATAGCCCAGGCCGCGCACCGTGCGCACGGCCAGGCCCGAGCCTTCGAGCTTCTTGCGCAGGCGGTGGATGTAGACCTCGATGGAGCCGCCCTCGTCGGCGCCCCAGGCCTCGACGATCTGGGCCTTGGTGACGACGCGATCGCGCTCGGACACCAGCAGATCCAGCAGCGACCACTCGCGCGGGCTCAGCTCCAGGGCCTCACCACCGATGCTGGCGCGCCGCGCCGTGCGGTCCAGGCTCAAGCGGCGCAGCTGCTGGCTCTGCGAGGCCGGGCGGCCGCGGCGCATCAGCGCATGCAGGCGCGCCTCCAGCTCGGGGAAGTCGAAGGGCTTGGTCAGGTAGTCGTCGGCACCGGCCTGCAGGCCGGCGACGCGGTGCTCCAGCGCGTCCAGGGCCGTCAGCACGAGGATGGGCAGGGTCCGGCCCGCCTCGCGCACACGCTTGAGCACGGTCAGGCCGTCCACCATGGGCAGGCCGAGGTCGAGGATGGCGACGTCGAAGTCCTGCTTCTTCAGCAGGTACTCGGCCACGGCGCCGTTCTCGGCCCATTCGACCTTGAACGAGGCATTCAGCAGCTGCTGCTGCAGGGCGTCGGCCAGCAGGGCGTCGTCTTCGGCAAGCAGCAGGTTCATGGCTTGCGACTTTAGCGGCGCCCGGGCTTATGGTTAATACGATATTAAGTTTCTTAATTGTCGGTAATGATGCCCGCATGCTGCGCGCCCTGCTCCGTGTCGCCCCTGCCCTGCTGGCCGCCGCGGCCCAGGCCGGGACGCCGACCGACGTCGTGCATTGGTGGACCTCGCCGGGCGAGATTGCCGCCCAGCAAGCCCTGGCCGAGGCCTACCGCGCGGCCGGCGGCCAGTGGCGCGAGCTGGGCGTCGGCGCCTCGGAGCAGGCCCGCGCCGTCGTGTTCGGGCGCATCGCCGCGGGCAACCCGCCCATGGCCGCCCAGTTCAATCCCTCGCGCGCCCTGGTGCGCCTGGCGCGCGAAGGCCGGCTCAACGCCATCGACGACGTGGCCGCCCAGGGCCGCTGGGCCGAGGTGCTGCCGGCCGTGCTGCTGGACGCCGTCAAGGTGGACGGCCATGTCTATGCCGCCCCTGTCAGCATCCACATGCCGGTGTGGCTGTGGAGCTCCAAGGCGGCCCTCGCCAAGGCCGGCGTCAAGGTCGAGCCGCGCAGCGTGGACGAGCTCTTCGCCACGCTGGACAGGTTGCAGGCCGCCGGACTGATCCCGCTGGCCCATGGCGGCCAGCCCTGGCAGGACCTCAATCTCTTCATCGCCCTGCTGGCCAACCAGGGCGGCCGCGACCTGTATCTCGCCGTGCTGCGCGACCGTGACGCAGCGGCCGTGCAGGGCGAGGCGCTGCGCCAGGTGCTGTTGAGCTACAAGAAGCTGCGCCGCTACGTCGACCCGGCCTCGCCCGGGCGCAGCTGGGCCGACACGACGGCCCTGCTGGTCAATGGCCGCGCCGGCCTGCAGTTCATGGGCGACTGGGCCAAGGGCGAGTTCGCCCAGGGCGGCCAGCAGCCCGGCCGCGACTACGGCTGCGCGACGGGCCTGGGGCCGCGTCCGCCCTATATCGTCAGCGGCGATGTGCTGGTGTTCCCGAAGGACAGGGACGGCAGCGCCCGCCCCGCCCAGGCCCTGCTGGCCCGCGTCGCCACCGCGCCCGCGACCCAGCTCGCCTTCAGTGCCCGCAAGGGCTCGGTGCCGGTGCGCACCGACCTCGACACCCGCACGCTGGACGCCTGCGCCCAGGCCGGTGCCGCGGCGCTGCGCGATGCCGGGCGTCTCGTGGGCAACACCGAATTGCTGCTGGCCCCGGCGCAGCTGACGGCGCTCGAACGCGCCGTCAGCGACTATTGGAACCGCGACATCCCCGTGCAGACGGTGCAGCAGACCTTCGCCAAGATCTTGCAGAACACAGGAGACCCACCTTGACCCGCGTACACATCCAGGACCTCAGCATCCGCTTCGGCAACCACGAGGTCATCAAAGGACTGGACCTCGACGTCAACAGCGGCGAGTTCCTCGTGCTGCTGGGCCCCTCGGGCTGCGGCAAGTCCACGCTGCTGCACACCATCGCCGGACTCAACCAGGTCAGCGGCGGCAGCATCCACATCGGCGAGCAGGACATGACGCGCGCCGAGCCCAGCCAGCGCGGCGTCGGCATGGTGTTCCAGAGCTATGCCCTCTACCCGACCATGACGGTGAAGGAGAACCTGGCCTTCCCGCTGAAGATGGCCAAGACGCCCAAGGCCGAGCTCGAAAAGCGCGTGGCCGCCGCGGCCGACATGCTGCAGCTCGGCCCCTTGCTGGAGCGCCGGCCCGCGCAGCTGTCCGGCGGCCAGCGCCAGCGCGTCGCCATCGGCCGGGCCGTCGTGCGCGAGGCCAAGGTGCTGCTGCTGGACGAGCCCCTGTCCAACCTCGACGCCAAGCTGCGCACCGATCTGCGCCGCGAGCTCAAGCTGCTGCACACGCGCCTGGGCAACACCATGATCTACGTGACCCACGACCAGGTCGAGGCCATGACGCTGGCCACCCGCATCGTCGTCATGCACCAGGGCGTCATCCAGCAGATCGGCACGCCGGCCGAGGTCTACGAAAAGCCCAACAACCTGCGCGTGGCCGGCTTCGTCGGCTCGCCGGCCATCAACCGCATCGAGGGCCAGATCGGCGAAGGCAGCCTGTTCGTGTCGCCGGCACTCAACCTGCCGCTGCCCAAGGCCCTGGCCTCGCGCCCGCAGGGCGAGGTGCTGACGCTGGCCGTGCGGCCCGAGAACGTGCGCCTGGGCGCCGACCAGCCCTTCGCCGCCGAGATCCAGCTGGTCGAGCCGCTGGGCAACCAGCATGTCGTCTGGCTGAGCTGCGCCGGCTCCACCGTCTCGGCCGTGCTGCCGGGCCAGCCGGAGGTGGAAGACGGCGCCCAGGTCCGCTTCGGCTTCGAGGCCGCCAAGACGATGTGGTTCGATGCGGCGGGGGAAAGGCTCGAAGTTTGAGGAGGGCGCCCCCTCAGTCGGGGGGCGTTTTCTGAACTAGGTGTCGACGCTGGGAAGGCCAAAAACTAACTTGGCCCACTTTCCAGCGCCACCGGAGTGCCCATGTCGACTTCACGCCTTGCCTTCGCCCTGCTCGCGACCGCTCTCGCCGCCAGCCTGCCGGCCCAGGCAGAGACCGTCTACGGCCTGACGGCCGGCGCCACCACCACCCTGGTCAGTTTCGACTCCGCCAACCCGGCCAGCCTCAGCGTCATCGCCCCGGTCAGCGGCATCATCAACGGCCTGTCGCTGAAGGCCATCGACTTCCGCCCGGCCGACGGCCTGCTCTACGGCCTGGCGACCTCCGGCAGCCAGGGTCAGCTCTACGTCATCGACACGCACAACGGCGTCGCCTCTTCAATAGGCCGCGGTTTCAGCTTTGCGGCGGACGCCGGCCTGTCGGTGTCCATCGACTTCAACCCCGTCGTCGACCGCGTGCGCGTCGTTGCCGACAACGGCCTGAACCTGCGCCTCAACCCCAACACCGGCGTCATCGCCGGCTCGGACACTTCGCTGTCGGCCGCCGGCATGGGCGACGTGGCTTATGCCAACAACCATGTCGGCGCCACGCTGACGACGCTCTACGGCTTCAACGGTTCGCAGCTGGTGACCATTGGCGGCCCCAATGGCAGCCCCAGCCCCAACAGCGGCCTCGTCAACGTCGTCGGCCCGACCGGCGTGACGGCCTGGGACAACCTCAACGTCGGCTTCGACATCGGCAGCTCGGGCTCGGCCTATCTGTCGCTCGACGACGCGGCCTCCAGCAGCTTCGACTCCGAGTTCTACAAGATCAACCTGAGCACCGGCGCCACCCAGTTCGTCGGCAAGCTGCCGGTGGCCATGCTGGACATCGCCGTGGCCGCCGTGCCCGAGCCCGAGACCACCGCGCTGTGGCTGGCCGGCCTCGCCGTCATGGGCCGGGTGGTCTGGCGCCGCCGGGCTGCGCGCGGCTAACGCGTCGGCGTCGAGAACCGGTAGTCCAGCCCCACAGCCAGGTTGTCGGCCTTGAACTGGCCGCCGCCGGCGCTGCGCGCCTCGATGCGGCCGACGCTGAAGTTCAGGGCCAGGCGCTCGTCCAGCAGCCAGCGCACACCCGCGCTGGCCTTGGCGGACTTGCCGTGCACATTGGCGCCGGCCATCAGCTGGGCAAAGGCCTGCAGGCGTTCGCCCGGTGTGGCCAGGGTCTGCACCCCCAGGCCGCCAAGGATCTCGGCATAACCCGGATAACCCAGATAGGCGTTGTAGGCCGCCGAGGCCTGCAGCGGCAGATACCAGCGCTGGCCGACCGGAATGTCGAGCTGCAGGCCAAGCATCTGCAGCGCCGGCCTGTCCGTGCCGCGGTAGCTGAGGTGCAGGTCGGTCTGGTGCAGCACCGACAACCGCAAGCCTTCGTAGTGGGCCGGGCCTGTGGCTTCGCCGCTGCCGCCGGAGCGCAGATGGCGTGTCAGGCTCAGGCCCCAGGTCTGGTTGCGCGAGCTGCCCTTGGGTGCCGTCATGGTGCCGACGGAGAGCGCCAGCCCGAGGTCGCGCGTCAGTGAATACTCAGCGCTCAGCTTGGGATAGACCAGCAGGCCGGAGGCGGTGTCGATGACCTCCGACGAATAGCCGCCCGAGCCCAGGCCGAGCTGCGCATAGAGCGTGAGGTCGCGCGTCAGGCGCCAGCGCTGGCCCAGGCCGCCCAGCAACTGGTTGTACAGAGGCAGGCCGTGATAGCCCATGGCCAGGGACGCGAACCAATAGCTGTCGGTGCCGAAGAAGTGGGCGTACTGCAGGTCGGCCACGCCGATCGTGCCCTTGTTCGACCCTTGCGGTGAACGCTGGCGGTAGTTGTCCAGCGACAGCGTCAGCATGTTCTCGCCCATCTCCGCGCCGGCGCGGCGGTCGTCTGCCGGCGCCAGGGGCTGGCCGTGCCCGGAGAAGGGCCCGGTGAGATAGCTGAAGGGCATCTCCAGCATCAGACTGGCCTGGGTGCCGTCGATGATGGCCTGGCGGAACTTCAGCCTCGAGACGTTGGCTGCAAGGCTGAAGCCGCCGAAGTCATAGCCCAGCCCGGCATAGGCCTTGGCGAAGCCGCCGCTGCCCGACAGCAGCTTGCTGTGCTCGACGCTGCGCCCACCGCCGCCACCGCCGGCCGACAGGCCGGCCATCGCAAACAGCGGCCCGGCCAGCGGCCGCCTGAGGTGAACGCCCAGGTCCGCGGCCACGAAACCCCCATAGGCACCCTGCAGCAGCGGCGCATGGAAGCCGCCCCCGAGGTACACGCCGTCCATCACCTTCTGGTAAGCATGAAAGCCCAGCAGGTCGATGGCGCGGTCGCCTGGCACCTTGACGGTCTGGTATTCCAGCGTCAGCAGCGCCTCGTTGCGGCGCAGGGCGGATGTCTCCGAGGGCGAGGCGCCCGGCGTCTGCGCCAAGGCGCTACCGGCCGCGCACAGGCACAGGGCGATGAAGGCGTTAGGGCTGGCGAAGGAGCTGGACAAGATGCGAGAGGGCGTTGACGCGATTGCCGCCGGCGAGCGGCGCGCGATGCTCTCACGAACCCCGCCGGGGCGATGAAGCCAAACTCGGGTGCTTCGCGCCTCGCCAGACCCGCGGGGCGACGGAGCGCCCGGCAGTTGTAGGGGTGACGCCAAGCCTTGCCCCCTCCTAGCATGCACCGGCCGTCCAGCGGCATGGAGCACAGCAATGAGCAGGCAGACATCCCTTCAGCGGTCCGAGCGCCGCCACCTCATCGCATCGGCACTGTGGTTGTGCATCGCCTGTGGAACCGGCCAGCCGGCCCAGGCGGCACAGTTGCAGGCCTACGCCGGCGCGGTCGGCGGCATCGCCTCCGGCACGGGTGGCGTGTTTGCCTGCGCCACCAGCGGTCCCACCATCGGCAATGGCTGGTTTGCCGGTGTGGCGCTGCCCACGGAAGGCTTCGCCGCCTGCAACCTGGGCGGCAGCATCGATGACAGGACCGCAACCACCGGCCCGCTGAGCGCCCTGGCCAGCGTCAACGCCCCCGTCGGCGGCGGCAGCTTTGTCGGCCAGGCCAGCGCCAAGGCCGGCTATGGCCGCCTCGGCGTGGCGGCCAGCGGCACCATGACCGGCGAGTCCACACCCTTCACCTACCGCCAGACGGCGGGCTTCGCGCGCTTCCAGGACACGCTGACGCTGAGCAATCCCGGCATCGCCACCGGCACCGCCGGCTCCCTGGACTTCGCCTTCCTCATCGATGGCCTGCTCAAGAGCCTGCCCAACGCTCCCTACACCCAGCAAGGCGACATCGCACTGGGCATCCGTACCGGCAGCGGCGTGGGCAATGCGGCCCGTGGGCCGTGGTTCTCGTTCATGGGCACGGTCGTCAACGACGGCATCCCCTACGTGCGCGGCGGCGGCACCGGCATGCCCGGCGCCTTCGTGCTGGCGCCGGGCAGCATGCAGGGTTCGGCCAACGTGCTCAGCACGGCCAATTTCGAGTTCCGCTGGGGCGAGCCGCTGGAGATTGAAGTGGCCCTGCTGACCTCGGTCTCGCCCTGCTGCTGGGGCAGCTCGATCGATTCGTCCTTCATCAGCAGCGCAGTGCTGACGGGCATCAGTGCCCGCGCCGGCGGCATCCCGGTCACCGAGTTCTCTGTGCTGTCCGCCTCCGGCACCGCCTATGGGCCTGGCGGACTGCTGCCCGTTCCCGAGCCGGCCAGCGTGATGCTGTGGGCCGCTGGTCTGGTGCTGCTGGGCCTGCGCCATCGCCGCAGCGCGATGAAGCCCTAGCGCTCTTCAGCCATCCAGCAGCCGCCTCTGCGCAGCGCCCTGGAGCGCTGGGCGGGCGCGCTTGCGCCGATATCAATTCCGGCATCGAAGCGCTTGGAAAAATGACTGGCTTTCGCGCGGCGTCCCCGCCTATGGTGCGCCACCCAGCACAACGAAAACCAGAGACATGAAAAGCCAGATTCTCGCGGCCTGCCTGCTGCTCGCTTCACCGCTATGTTTCCCGCAGGCCGCGCCGGTCAGCTTGCAGGTCAAGCTGAATGAAGACAAAGGGCCGCTCAAGCCGATGTGGGCCTGGTTCGGCTACGACGAACCCAACTACACCTACATGAAGGACGGCAAGAAGCTGCTGTCCGAGCTCGCGGCGCTGAGCCCGGTGCCGGTCTATGTCCGCGCCCACAACCTGATGACCTCGGGCGACGGCACGCCGGCGCTCAAATGGGGCTCGACGGGCATGTACAGCGAGGATTCCAACGGCAAGCCGATCTACAACTGGACCCTCGTCGACAAGATCTTCGACAGCTATGTCGAGCGCGGCATGAAGCCACTGGCTCAGATCGGCTTCATGCCCGAAGCGCTGTCGGTCAAACCCCAGCCCTATCGCCACCACTGGGCCCCCGGCACGCCCTACCCCGAGATCATGACCGGCTGGGCCTATCCGCCGAACGACTACAAGAAGTGGGCCGAGCTGATCTACCAGTGGGTCCGGCACAGCGTCGAGCGCTACGGCCAGAAGGAAGTGGAGAGCTGGTACTGGGAGCTCTGGAATGAACCGGACGGCTTCTATCTGATCGCGCCGAATGTCGAGCAGGAATATTTCAAGATGTATGACTACGCCGCCGACGCGGTGAAGCGCGCGCTGCCGAGCGCGCGCATGGGCGGCCCGCACACGGCCCATGGCGGGAAGTTCTTCGATCACTTCATCCAGCATTGCCTGAACGACCGCAACCACGCCACCGGCGCCAAAGGCGCGCCCGTCGATTTCCTGGCCTATCACGCCAAGGGGCGGCCGACGCTGGTCGACGGCGTCGTGCAGATGAGCATGAAGACGCATTTCAAGAACATCGACGACGGCCTGGCCATCGTGGCGTCCTACCCGCAGCTCAAGGGCATACCGGTCATCATTGGCGAGTCCGACCCGGAAGGTTGCGCGGCCTGCGGCATGTCGACCAACCCCGAGAACGCCTATCGCAACGGCACCCTATATGCCAGCTACACCGCGGCGTCGATTGCGCGGGAATATGACCTGGCCTCGGCCCGCGGCGTCAATCTGGTGGGCGTCGTGAACTGGTCCTTCGAGTTCGAGGACCAGCCCTGGTTTGCCGGCTTTCGCGACCTCGCCACCAACGGCGTGAACAAGCCGGTGCTGAACGTGTTTCGCATGCTGGGCATGATGACGGGCAACCGGGTTGGCGTCGGCGGCGACGGCGCCTACGACGCCGCGTCCATCCTGAAGTCGGGCGTGCTGGGCAAGCGCACCGACATCAACGCGCTGGCCGCCAAGAGTTCCAAGGGTGCGACCGTGCTGCTCTGGAATTACCACGACAAGGACATCATCGACGCCGGGTCGCCGGTCAGCGTCACCATCCAGGGCATCCCCGCCAGCCAGGTCGTGATGACGCATTACCGCATCGACCAGGAGCACAGCAATTCCTATGCGGCCTGGAAGAAGATGGGCTCGCCCGCCCAGCCCAGCGCGGCGCAGATTGCCGAACTGCACAGGAGCAGCCAGCTCGCCACCCTCGGCAACCCGCAGACGCTGCAGGTCCGCGACCAGCAGGTGGTCGTCGAGATGCAGCTGCCGCGCCAGGCGGTGTCCTTCATCCAGCTGAGCTACTGATGCGCAGGAGCGCATCCTTGCGAGCGACGGGGCTGGGCCTGTGGGCCTTGCTGGGTGCCGGCATCGGCCAGGCCGCGGCGGCCGCCGACGGGTCCAGCGTCTATGCCCAGAACTGCCTGCAATGCCATGGCGCGAACCGCGAAGGCGGCATCGGCCCGAACCTGACGGGCGCGCACTGGAACAGGGTCCGGCCCAATCCGCAGAGCCTGGCCCGCTTCATCGCCCAGGGTTCGACCGATGGCCGCATGCCGGGTTGGAGCAAGCGCCTGACGCCCCAGCAGATTGGCGCCGTGGCCGACTATCTGCTGAAGCCGCCGCCCGCCAGTGACGGCGACCATGCCCTGCGCGCCTCGGCCGAGCCCTATCCGGAATTGAAGGACTTCCGCCTGCCTCCCGGCTTCTCGATCGCGGTCTACAGCGACAAGGTGCCGAGCGCGCGCGGCATGGCGGTGGCAGAGTCCGGCATCGTCTACGTCGCCTCACGCACCGCAGGCAAGGTGTTTGCGCTGGTCGACGGCGGCCGCCAGGTCGTGACCGTGGCCAGCGGCCTGGATGCACCGATCGGCGTGACTCTGCTGAACGGTGCTCTGTTCGTGTCCGAGCGCTTCCGCGTGCTGCGCTTGGACGACATCGCCCACAGCTACGACAGGTCGCCACCCTTGCACGTGGTGAAGGACGACTTCCCCAAGGACGCCTGGCACGGGGAGAAGATCATCAAGGCCGGGCCGGACGGCAAACTCTATGTGCCCATCGGCGCGCCTTGCAACAGCTGCGACCGCGAGAACGAACCGCACGCCAAGATCCATCGCATGAACCCGGACGGCTCGCAGTTCGAGGTCTATGCGCGCGGCGTGCGCAATTCGGTTGGCTTCGGCTGGCACCCGCTGACCCGGGAGTTCTGGTTCACCGACAACGGTCGCGACATGCTGGGCGACAACATGCCCTCCGACAAGCTCAACCATGCGCCCAGGCCGGGCATGCACTTCGGCTTTCCCTACTGCCAGGGCGGCGTGCTGCCCGATCCGGAATTCCACGCCGGCCGTCAGTGCAGCGAGTTCACCGAGCCGGCCGCCAAGCTGGGGCCGCACGTGGCCTCGCTGGGCCTGCACTTCTACACCGGGCAGCAGTTCCCCGAGGCGTACCGGAACCAGCTCTTCATCGCCGAGCACGGCTCCTGGAATCGCAGCCAGAAGATCGGCTATCGCGTCGCGCTGATCACCTTGTACGGCGACAAGGTGGTCAGCGACACCGTCTTCGTGGAAGGCTTTCTGCAGCGCGAGAAGGTGGTCGGCCGGCCGGTGGACATCGCACAGCTGCCCGACGGGTCCATGCTGATCTCCGACGATTTCGCCGGGCGCATCTACCGCGTCAGCTACCAGGCTCCGGCCGTCACTGCTGCGGTGCCGAAGCCGCCGGCGCCGGCAACGTCCAGGTGAACCCTTCGACGCCTTTTGCGAAGGCGTCCATGGTTTCCCTGTACGGGCTGTCGTTCGGCCCCTTGAGCAGCACGATGAGGCGGTAGCCGCTGTTGACGGCCACATAGCTGATGGAGCGCAGACCGTTGGGCAGCTTGCCCTCGTAGCGCCCGCCTTCCACGCCGCCCAGGGACACCGGCCTGGCGGCGTCGCGGGTCAGCTTCTTGTCGAAGGGGTTGCCGAACTTGACGGCGCCGTCCAGCGCGTCATAGGGCTTGGCCGGGTCGGGCTCGGCATGGCCCCAGACGACGATGAAGACGGCCTTGGGGTCGTCGGTACGCGAGTAGACCGCCATGCCGGTGGGCTTGCCGGCCTTGTCGGGCTTTTCTTCGCGGTTCACCGCGGAAACGCCATCCGGCGCAGCGAAGCTGCCGAAGGCGGTCTTCACCTCGACGGCACGGGCCGGCAGCGCACCGGGCAGCGCGATGCACAAGGCCAGGATGGACGGCAGGCTTTGCAGGCTGGGGCGCATGGCGTCCTCCTCCTTCAGTCCTCTTTGTAGATCCGCACCCAATCGACCTTCATCTGCGCCGGGAAGACGGTGGCCGCATCCGGCGAGCCAGGCCAGTCGCCGCCCACGGCGAGATTGAGGATGACGAAGAAGGGCTTCTCGAACACCCAGCTGCCGCCCGCGGGCAGGCTGGCCGGCGTGAGGCGGTGGTAGTCCTTGCCATCGACCTGCCAGATGATCTCGTTGGCGCGCTTGATGATGGTGTAGGTGTGGAAGTCGCCAGACACCGCGGTGCCCAGGTCGTAGGGCTTGTTGATGCCCTGGGCACCCGAGTAGCCGGGCCCGTGCAAGGTGCCGTAGACGGTGTTGGGCGTCTTGCCGACGAACTCCATGATGTCGATCTCGCCGGACTTGGGCCAGCCGGCCGTCGCGAGGTCGGTGCCCAGGGCCCAGAAGGCGGGCCAGATGCCGGCGCCGGCCGGCAGCTTCATGCGCGCCTCGACCTTGCCATAGGTGAAGCCGACCTTGCCGTTGGTGTGGATGCGGGCCGACGTGTACTCGCAGGGCTTGCCGTTCCAGCAGGGGCCGGGGTTGCTGGCCTTCTCTGCAGTGATGACGAGCATGCCGCTGCCGTCCGTCTGTGCATTGCGGGCGCTGGACGTGTAGTACTCCAGCTCATGGTTGCCCCAGCCGTCGGCCTCCTTGTTGCCGAGGTCGTAGTTCCAGTTGGCGGCCTTGGGCACGGTGCCCGCAGCGTCGTCGAACTCATCGCTCCACACCAGCGTCCATTGGTTGGACGGAGCCGGCGCGGGGGCCGGTGCAGGCGCGGGCGCGGGCGCAGGAGCGGGAGATGGCGCAGCCGTGGCCGAACCGCCGCCACCGCCACAGGCGGTCAGCACGGCGGCGATGGCGGGCAGCGCGTGGCGCCAGGGGCTGGGGGCCGGGATGATCTTGTTCATGTTTGTCTCCAGAGTTCGATTTGTTTTTTCGTGTCGGCGAATCAGCCTCGCCAGTCACGCAGGAAGTCGCGATACCACTCGGCACTGGCCTTGGGCGTGCGGGCCTGGGTCTCGTAGTCGACATGCACGATGCCGAAGCGCTTCAGATAGCCGCTGGACCATTCGAAGTTGTCCATCAGGCTCCAGACCATATAGCCGGCCATGGGCACGCCCTGCTGCATGGCGCTGGCCACGGCGGCGATGTGGTCGCGCAGATAGGCGATGCGGTCGTCGTCCTGCACACGGCCGCCCACGACGTTCTGGTCCTTGAAGGCGCCGCCGTTCTCGGTCACGTAGACGGGTGGCAGGCCGGGGTAGTCGCGGTGCAGCAGACACAGCAGGTCGTCCAGGCCCTGGGCATAGATCTCCCAGCCCATGTCGGACACGGGCAGGCCACGCTCCGCGGGCTTCCAGTCGGCGCCGCTGGCCGACACGACGCTGCGGGTGTAGTAGTTGACGCCCAGGTAGTCCATGGGCTGGGCGATGACCGCCATGTCGCCGGCATGCACGATGGGCGCGTCGGCGCCGAGCTCGGCCAGCACCTCCTCGGGATAGCTGCCCTTGAACAGCGGGTCGGCATACCAGCGGCGACTGCGCGCGTCGGCCATGGCCGCGGCGGCGATGTCCTCCGGCATGGCCGTGGCCGGCACCGTGGACGACAGGTTGAGCACGACGCCGAGCTGGCTTTTCGCGCCATCGGCACGCAAGGCCTGCAGGGCCAGGCCGTGGCTGAGCAGCAGGTGATGGCAGACCTGGGTGGCGATCCTGCGGCTCTTGATGCCGGGCGCGAAATTGCCCTGCTCGTGGCCCAGCACGGCGATGACCCAGGGCTCGTTGTGCGTGGTGAGGCCGTCCAGGCGGTCACCCAGGCGGGCATTGACGTGACGCGCGTAGTCGACGAAGCGGTGCACGGTGTCGCGGTCGTTCCAGCCGCCGCGGTCCTGCAGGCCTTGTGGCAGGTCCCAGTGGTTCAGCGTCGCGAAGGCCTGGATGCCGCGTTTCTTGAGGCCGTCGACCAGGCGCTCGTAGAAGTCCAGGCCCTTGGGGTTGAACTCGCCATGGCCCAGGGCCTGCACGCGCGGCCAGGCGATGGAGAAGCGGTAGCAGTTGACGCCCAGCGAGGCGATGAGATCGAGGTCTTCCTCGAGGCGGTGGAAGTGGTCGCATGCCACTTCGCCGTTGCTCGCGTCGGCGATGGCGCCGGGCTGCTTGCAGAAGCGGTCCCAGATGGACTCGCCCTTGCCGTCCTCATGGGCGGCGCCCTCGATCTGGAAGCTGCTGGTGGCCACGCCCCAGACGAAATTGGGCGGGAACTGGCGATGCAGGGGGGCTTGAGACATTGTTTTTGCTTTACTTGACGGCGCCGGCTGTCAGGCCTGCGATGAGCTGGCGCGACGAGATGACGAAGAGGACGAGCAGGGGCAGGGTCGCGATGGCCGAGCCGGCCATCAGCGCGCCCCATTCGGTACTGGTGGTGCTGAAGAGGCTGCGCAGGGCCAGCGGCAGGGTGTAGTTCTCGGCCGTGCGCATGACGATCAGCGGGTTCATGAAGTTGTTCCATGAACTGATGAAGGTGATGAGGCCGAGCGTCCCGAGGGCCGGCTTCATCAGCGGCAGCGCGATGCGCCAATAGATGCCAAGCTCGCTGCAGCCATCGATGCGAGCCGCGTTGATGAGTTCGTGCGGCACCGTGGAGGCGGCGAACTGGCGCATCAGGAAGATGCCGAAGGCGCTGGCCGCACCGGGCAGGTACAGCGCCCGGTGGGTGTCGATCCAGCCCAGGGTGTCCATGACCATGAAGCTGGGGATCATGTTCATGAAGGCCGGCACCATCATGGTCCCCATGACGAGGGCGAACAGGGCCTTCTTGAAGCGGAAC
Organism: Roseateles saccharophilus; assembly: GCF_031458095.1. GTDB lineage: Bacteria > Pseudomonadota > Gammaproteobacteria > Burkholderiales > Burkholderiaceae_C > Pelomonas > Pelomonas saccharophila_A. The sequence goes on along the minus strand of NZ_JAVDXU010000005.1, from coordinate 64,924 downwards.
TCCAGCATCGCGAAGGCATAGCCGGCCATGGAGCAGAACAGCAGCGTCAGGGCCGTCGACATCAGGCCGACGTAGAGGCTCCAGCCGACGTTCTTCCAGAACGGCAGCCGGGTGGTGAGCACCTTGATGTTGTTCAGCAGCTCGCCGCTGAACCACAGCGGCGGCGGCACGTTGAAGATGTCGGTGCGCGACTGGGTCGCGAACACGAACATGAAGTAGAAGGGCGCCAGCATGATCAGCGCGCCGATGCCGACGATGGCGTAGGCCAGCAGCTTGGAGGTGTGGTTCACCGCCACTCCCTTCGCGGTGCGCGCTTCACGGCCTAGCGGCAGCTTGTGCAGCACGGCGCTCATGCCTGCACCCTCCGGTCGGCGAAGGCCTTGTTGGTCAGCCAGGTCAGCAGGGCGATGACGCCAAACATGATCCAGGCCAGGGCGCTGGCGCCGCCGAAGTCGCTGAAGTCGAAGGCCTCGCGGTAGAGGTACATGGCCACCGTCATGGCCTGCTGGTCGGCACCGCCCTTGCCGTTGGTCAGGATGAAGGGCTCCTCGAACAGCTGCAGGCCGCCGATCAGGGACAGCGTGACGCCGAACAGGATCATGGGCTTGAGGCCGGGCAGGGTGATGCGCCAGAACTGCTGCCAGGCATTGGCGCCGTCGAGCTTGGCGGCTTGATACAGGTCATTGGGGATGGTCTGCAGCGCCGCGAGATACAGCACCACGTTGAAGCCCACATAGCGCCAGAACACGATGATGGCCACGGCCGGCTTGACGGCATCCGGCGAGCGCATCCAGTTGATGTGCTCCATGCCGAACAGGGCTTCGAGCGCTTGGTTGACCATGCCGTAGTCGGTTGAGAAGAGGGACCCGAACAGCATCGCGATAGCGACCGTGGAGGTGATGTAGGGCAGGAAATAGGCGCCCGAGAACAGGCCGCGCCAGCGCCCGAAGGAGCGGTGCAGGAAGACCGCCAGCGGCAGGGCGACGAGGTGCTGGGGCACGCCCGAGGCAAAAGCCAGCCACAGCGTGTTGCGCAGCGCCTTCCAGAACCAGCCGTCGGTCAGCGCGAAGACGAAGTTGTCCAGGCCGACGAAGCGCATCGAATCGATGCCGCTGGTCGGCTCCCAGGACTGGAAGGCCAGCCAGGCCGAGAACACCAGCGGGAACAGGCCGAAGACGGCGAACAGGATCAGGAAGGGGCTGACCAGGATGTAGGGCGCCCAACTGGCCGGGATGCGCAGCTTCATCAGCGGTTGGCCCTGTGCACGAGCAGGGCCTGGGCGTCTTCCAGGGCCTGGGGGATGGGCTTGCCGTACTCGAGCACGTTGTCGAGTTCGGCGTTGATGACCTCGTCGGCGAACTTGTGCTGCTTGTGCATCTTGACGACGGGGATGCGCCGCGCCGCCTCGCGCCACAGCACGCGGGCGTGCTGGCCGCCGAGGAAGGGCACGGGCTGGTCGAAGAAGGCGTCCTGCTGCGCGTCCAGCAGGGCCGGGAAGGCGTCCTGGGACTTGAAGGCCTCGAGCTGGCGTGCGCGATCCAGCGTCAGCTCCTGCACCAGCTGCCAGGCGAGCTGTTTCCTCTCCGGCGCCGAGCGGCGCGGGATGGCGTAATAGGTGCCGCCGTAGGAGCAATAGGTGTTCTCGGGCAGCTGGGCTACGCGCCATTTGCCGGCCGTGCCAGGCGCCACCCAGTTGGCCATCTGGCCGGCCATCCAGCCGCCCGACAGTTCGGTGGCCAGGCGGCCGCGCTTGAGCATCTCGGCCCAGTCGTTGAACCAGACCTCGACGCGCGCATCCAACTTCTGGCGCCTGACCTTCTGCGCCAGCTCGAAGGCGCGTACGAAGCGCGGCGAGGTGATCTGCGCCCGGCCCTGGTTGTCGAAGAACTGGCCCTCGCCGGGCGGTGTGCCGCCGCGCACGATGATGTCCTTGAGCAGGCGCACGTCGCCGATCAGGTAGGCGCCGGTCTTGGCCTTGAGCTGCAGGCCGGCGTCGACATAGGACTCCCAGGACTGCGTCAGGTCGGCCTCCTTCAGGCCGGCCTGGGCCAGCAGGTCGGTGCGATAGAACAGCGAGCCTGGGCCGATGTCGGTGGGCAGGGCGACGATGGCACCCTCGCGGTTGCGCGCCGTCTCGATGGCGAAGGACACGAAGCGGTCCTTGAAGCGCTCGGCGCCGAAGGCCGGGGCCGATAGATCCTCCAGGCCCGTGCCCAGCGAGAAGCGGCCCAGGTAACTCGTCTCCAGCGCGATGACGTCGGGCAGATGGCCGGAGGTCGATAGCGCTGTCGTCATCGCGGTGTGGTGATCGTCGTACTGGCGGCTGATGACCTCGGTGCGGATCTCGGGGTGGCGCTGGCTCCAGCCCTTGAGCACATCCTTGGCAATCACGTCGACCAGTGGGAAGGCCGCCACCGTCAGCGGCGCCTGCCCCTTGGCATGGCCCAGGCCCGCCGCGCCGCCAAGGGCGGCGGCGAGCAGATGACGGCGATGGAGGGAGGGGGAATCCAACATGGTTTGAAAGCGCTTTCAAGATTGTGCTTCGAGCCAGTACAGCGCCCCAGCAGCACAAACCCTAGGACAACTCCAGACGAAGGCTCGCCCTCCCTAGAAACCCGAGACAGCAACGTTTTGACACCCGAACACCGGGTTTCCACCGGTGACGCGGGAATCACTGGTGGCAAAGTGGTATTCAAGAGGTGGTAGCAGTCGCAAACTGGATGCATACCAGTTAGAACCAGCTCCAAAGAGCCTGCACGGAGAGGCAGGCCAGCCGCCGGAGAGCCCCCGTTGGGACTCTCCTTTTCAACGAGCTCTTGCACAGACCAGGACGTCTCACATGAAGCAGCCCTCATCCAGCATCCCGATGCATCAATTGCGTCGCCTTGCCGCCATCACCGCCACCGCCTTCGCCCTCGGTGCCAGCGCCACCGCGGCCCTGGCCCAGACCTACCCCGCCTGGGCGCCCGACGTCTACTACGCGGCCGGCACCGTCGTGACCTACCAGGGCCACAACTACCGTGCCCTGGTCAACCAGACCGACTACTCCAGCACCGGCTGGAACCCGACCAATGCGTCGCTGTGGACCGACCTCGGCCCCGCCTCCGGTCCGGCCCCCTCGCCCGCGCCGACGCCGGCGCCCACGCCTGCACCGACGCCTGCCCCCACGCCGGCCCCGTCGCCTGCACCCAGCCCCGCCCCCGCTCCGAGCGGCACCTGCGCACCGGTCTGGGTCGCCTCCACCGCCTACAACGGCGGCGCCATCGCCAGCAAGGGCACGACCAACTACAAGGCCAACTGGTGGACCCAGGGCAATGACCCGGCGACCAACAACGGCCCCGTCGGCTCCGGCCAGCCCTGGACCTCGCAAGGCGCCTGCACGACCGGCCCCGCGCCGAGCCCCAGCCCCAGCCCGTCTCCCAGCCCCTCGCCTTCGCCGTCGCCCAGCCCGAGTCCTTCCCCGAGCCCGGCCCCCTCGCCCGCCCCGGCACCCGGCCTGAGCGACCCGAACGCCAAGTCCGCCAATCAGAACGGCCGCGCCTACACGGTCTACTACCCGAGCTGGAGCGACAACTGGTTCGACGCCACCGGCAAGTCGATGAACGAGGTCTTCGTCGCCAGCAACTTCGCGCGCATCCCGGCCAACTACACCCATGTGGTGGCGGCCTTCGCCCAGCCCAACTTCACGTGGGGCGGCATGGCGGCCAACAACTGGTCGGGCACCGGCATCAACTTCAACGGCCGGCCGTCGGACATCAAGGCCGCCATCGACGTGCTTCACGCCCGCAACATGAAGGTCATCCTGGCCGTCGGCGGCGCGACCTACAACAGCTGGGGCACACTGTCCGCTGAAGGCCATGCCGGCAGCGGCCCGACCATCACGGCCCTGTCCAACATCATGAAGGACGTGGGCTTCGACGGCCTGGACGTGGACTACGAGGTCGATGGCATCACGACCGACGCCTACGCCGGCGCCGTCAAGGCCATGCGCAAGGCCGTGGACCTGGCCGGCGGCGGACGCATCCTGACGGTGGCCGCCTGGTCGTCCGGCTCGGACTGCACCGCCTCCACCGGCAGCGACCCGCAGTGCAATGGCGTGGGCACCAGCTACTGGGGCGGCAAGGCGGGCGGCGAACGCCTGCTCGTCAACGCCTACCCGGCGCTGAAGACGGCCTTCAACATCGTCAACATCATGACCTACGACGCGCGCTTCGAGCACTTCGACGGCGTGACCGCCTGGAAGTCCTACCGCCAGATGTTCCCGAGCAGCACCATCGTGTCCATCGGCTTCGAGACGTCGCCGGAAGGCTGGAGCGGCGCGAACCTGGTGGTGAACAACGCCGACGCGCAGTGCACGGGCTCCGTCATCCTGCAGAACAGCTACGGCGCCAACATCAACCAGCCCTACTCGGTGGAGCGCTATCTGAACGCGGTGACGACCAGCACGCTGGCCAACAAGAACCCGCGTGACGGCGCCATGCTGTGGCAGGCCCTGAAGACGGCGAGCGGCAGCTGCGGCAGCGCGCCGCTGGCTTCGCCGGGCGCCATCGGCAAGAAGGCCGCCGGCCTGCTCAACCTCGTCGACGACCCGGCGCTGCAGAACGCGCCCTGGAAGTAAGCAGCTCTCGACCTGAGCTGAACGCCGCCGCGCCGGACTGCCGGGCGGCGGCCTTTTCCATCCACGCTTCGGAGAACCTCATGATCTCGCGCCCGCCCCTGCCGCGCGCGGCCAAGCCCTGGCTGCTCGCCGGCGCCCTGGCCCTCAGCACGGCCGCCTTCGCCCAGACCTATCCCGCCTGGAAGGCCGACACCTATTACGCGGCTGGCACCATCGTCAGCTACAACGGCCACAACTACAAAGCCCTGGTCAACCAGACCGACTACGCCAGCACCGGCTGGAACCCGACCAACGCCTCGCTGTGGACCGACCTCGGCGCAGCTTCCAGTCCGGCCCCCGCGCCGACGCCGGCGCCCACGCCTGCACCGGCGCCTGCTCCTACACCCGCGCCCACGCCGGCCCCCTCGCCCGCCCCTACGCCCGCCCCTACGCCCAGCGGCAATTGCGCGCCGGTCTGGGTCGCCTCGACGGCCTACAACGGCGGCGCCATCGCCAGCAAGGGCACGACCAACTACAAGGCCAACTGGTGGACCCAGGGCAACGACCCGGCCACCAACAACGGCCCGACGGGCAGCGGCCAGCCCTGGACCTCGCAGGGCAACTGCAGCGGCGCTCCCAGCCCCGCGCCGTCTCCTGCACCGGCACCTGCTCCCACGCCTGCGCCGACACCGGCCCCCACGCCCGCCCCTTCGCCCGCGCCCACGCCCGCACCGTCCCCCAGCCCTGCCCCTGCGCCTGCCGGCAAGCACCAGCTGATCGGCTACTGGCACAACTTCACCAACCCGTCGGGCCCGCCCTTCCCGATCAGCGATGTGCCGGCGGCCTATGACGTCATCGTCGTGGCCTTCGCCGACGACGGCGGCAACGGCAACATCACCTTCAACCTGGATGGTGGCTCCGGAGGCGAATCACGCTTCATCGCCGACATCGCCGCCGCCCGCGCCAAGGGCAAGAAGGTGGTCCTGTCCTTCGGCGGCCAGAACGGCACGGTGACGCTGAACAACGCGACGCAGGTGACCAACTTCGTCAACAGCGTCGAAGCCATCATGCGCAAGTACGGCTTCGATGGCATCGACATCGACCTGGAGAGCGGCGCCGGCGTGTCCTGGGGCGCGGCGGTGCAGGCCAACCTCGTCACCGCCGTGAAGCAGCTCAAGGCCCGCATTGGCAGCGGCTTCTATCTGTCGATGGCGCCGGAGCATCCCTATGTGCAGGGCGGCTATGTCGCCAGCAGCGGCATCTGGGGCGCCTACCTGCCCATCATCGACGGGCTGCGCGACGAGCTGTCGGTGCTGCATGTCCAGTACTACAACAACGGCGCCGTCTACACGCCCTACTCCACGCAGGGCCTGGCCGAAGGCAGCGAGGACATGCTGGTGGCCGCCAGCCGCATGCTGATCGAGGGCTTCACGACCAACAACGGCACCGGGACCTATGTCTTCCGTGGCATCCGGCCCGACCAGGTCGCCTTCGGCCTGCCCTCGGGTCCGTCGTCGGCCAACTCGGGCCTGGCCAGCGTCGCCACCATCACGGCAGCGTTGAACTGCCTGACCAGGCTGACTCAGTGCGGCGCCATCAAGCCGCCGGTGGCCTATCCGAGTCTGCGTGGCGTCATGACCTGGTCCATCAACTGGGACAAGAAGGACGGACAGTCGTTCTCGAACGGCGTCCGGAATGCTCTAAACGCCTTGCCCTGATGGTTTGACCCCCGGCGCTTTGCGGGCCGAGCGCCGGGCCGCTCCCTAGCCGGCCCGCCTTGGGCGATGTGCTTGCGGCTTGATGCCGCAAGCATCGCCGTCCCCTTGGGGGACCGACTGGGCTCGCCCGCGTTCAGCCGGGTGAGACCGGGCGAGGGGCAAACCCGCCCTGGGGTCCACCCGTCCCTGAGTTCTGGCACACGCCCGTGTTGCCGCCAAGGTGCCCGTCCGCTTAATCTTGAAAGCGCTTTCAGCTTGGCGGTAAACGGCGGTCAGCACCTCAACCCTGGAGATTTCCGATGAGTCTGCTTCGTCCCCTTGCCGCCGCTCTCGTCATGCTCGGGCTGGCCGGCACCGCCTTCGCCCAGACCAAGGTGGTCGGCTATATCCCGTCCTACAAGGGCCTTCGCGCCGTCGCCGACCGCACGGACCTGGCCAAGCTGACCCACATCAACCTTGCCTTCGCCAACCCGGCGCCGGGCGGCAGCTTTCTGAACGGCGGCAGCCCGGCCTGCATGGAAGCGGCCACGGGCGCCGACATCAGCTATGTGGTGCAGAAGGCCCATGCGGCCGGGGCCAAGGTGCTGGTGTCGCTGGCCGGCGGCGTCATCCCCGCCTGTTCCGGCAACTGGCAGACCCTGCTGCAGCCGGGCACGCGCGCCACCGTCGTCAACAACCTGGTGCAGTTCGTCAACAGCTTCGGCCTGGACGGCGTGGACGTCGACATCGAAGGGGCGCTGCTGACTTCCATCGACAACGCCGGCAACTACACGCCCTTCATCCAGGCCCTGCGCGCGGCCCTGCCCGGCAAGCTGGTCACCGCGGCCACGGCCACCTACGAGGGCGGCATGATCCCGACCTCGTCGCTGGCCTCCTTCGACTTCGTCACGCTGATGGCCTACGACGCGGTGGGCCCGGGCTGGGGCACGGTGGGCACCGAGCACTCGACCTATGCGATGGCGCAGAGCCACATCGCCACCTGGCAGGCGCGCGGACTGCCCAAATCCAAGCTCGTTCTCGGCCTGCCCTTCTATGGCTATGGCTTCAACGGCTATGCGGCCAACTATTCGTTCGCGGACATCGTCAACCAGTTCGGCGCCGCCGCGGCGCAGAGCGACCTGATCGGCACAGCCTGCGCGAGCTGCGCTTACATCACCTACAACGGCATCCCCACCATCAAGGCCAAGACGCGGCTGGCCCTGCAGCAGGGCGCGGGCGTGATGATCTGGGAGCTGTCGCAGGACGGCACGGGCGCCAACAGCCTGCTGAGCGCGGTGCGCGCCGAGATCGGCAGCACGCCCAGCGGCGTGGCGACCGTCTATCAGGATTGCAACTACGGCGGCTACTCGGCGCCGCTGCCCGAGGGCAGCTACACGCTCAGCCAGCTGCAGTCGCGCGGCGTGCGCGACAACGACCTGTCGTCGCTGCGCGTGAATGCCGGCTACCAGGTGCAGCTTTTCGACGGCGACAACTTCAGCGGCAGCAGCGTGACCCGCAGCGGCGACACCGGCTGCCTGGTCGACCAGGCCTTCAATGACCGCGCCAGCTCCGTCATCGTTTCCAAGACCACCACGGCTTGGTCACGGCAGATCGAGGCCGAGAACTACAGCAACCAGAGCGGCGTGCAGACCGAGGCCTGCAGCGAAGGCGGCCTGAATGTCGGCTGGATCGATGCCGGCGACTGGATGGCCTACGCCAACGTCAACTTCCCCACCAGCGGCAGCTATCGCGTCGAGTACCGCGTCGCCAGCGTCAACGGCGCCAGGCTGTCGCTCGACCTCAACGCCGGCAGCATCCAGCTTGGCCAGGTCAACGTCCCCGCCACCGGCGGCTGGCAGACCTGGACCACGGTGTCGCACACCGTGACCATCAATGCGGGCACCTACAGCGTCGGCATCTATGCGCCGGCCGCCGGCTGGAATCTGAACTGGATCAAGTTCACCAAGCTCTGAGCCAAGCACTCGGAGCATTTCCCTCCCCACGACACAGGAGACAACATGAGATCGTTGAGATTCATTGCCGCCGCCTTGCTGGCCGCGGCCAGCAGCCTGGCCCACGCCCAATGGCAGCTCGTCTGGAGTGACGAGTTCAACGGCAGCATCGGCCCGAACTGGGTCTTCGAGACCGGCGCCGGCGGCTGGGGCAACAACGAGTTGCAGTACTACCGCCGCGAGAACGCCACCATCGAGAACAACGCCCTGGTCATCACGGCCAAGCGCGAGAACTTCGGTGGCGCTTCCTACACCTCGGCGCGCATGAAGACGCAGGGGCTCAAGACCTTCAAGTTCGGCCGCATCGAGGCGCGCATGAAGCTGCCCGCCTTCCTGGGCGCCTGGCCGGCGTTCTGGATGCTGGGCGCCAACCTGCCCCAGGTCGGCTGGCCGGCCTCCGGCGAGATCGACGTCATGGAGCACGTCAACGACGAGCAGAAGGTCTACGGCACCATCCACTGGCAGGACAACAACGGCCAGTACGCCCAGTACGGCGGCAACATCGGCACCACCGTGACCGACTGGCATGTCTATGCCGTGGAGTGGGACGCCAATGCCATCCGCTGGTACGTCGACGGCACCAAGTACCACGAAGCCAACATCGCCGGCGGCGTCAACGGCACGGATGAATTCCAGAAGGACTTCTTCCTGCTGCTGAACTTCGCCATCGGCGGCAACTGGCCCGGCTTCAACGTCAACACGGCCGCCCTGCCCGCCAAGATGTATGTGGACTATGTGCGCGTCTACGCTCCGGCGGCCGGTGGTGTGGCCACGGTCTACCAGGACTGCAACTACGCGGGCTATGCGGCCGCCCTGCCTGAAGGCAGCTACACGCTGACCCAGCTGCAGGCTCGTGGCGTGCGCGACAACGACCTGTCGTCGCTGCGCGTGAATGCCGGCTACCAGGTGCAGCTGTTCGACGGCGACAACTTCACCGGCACCAGCGTGACCCGCACCGCCGACACCGGCTGCCTGGTGGACCAGGGCTTCAACGACCGTGCCACGTCGGCCATCGTCTCCAAGGTCACCACCGCCTGGTCGCGCCAGATCGAGGCTGAGGCCTACAACGCCATGGCCGGCGTGCAGCTGGAGGCCTGCACGGAAGGTGGCCAGAACGTCGGGTATATCGATAACGGCGACTGGATGGCCTACAACAGCGTCACTTTCCCGAGCAGCGGCAGCTACCGCGTCGAGTACCGCGTGGCCGCAGCCGTGGGCGGCACCCTGTCGCTGGATTTGAACGCCGGCAGCATCCAGCTCGGCCAGGTCGGCGTGCCCAACACCGGCGGCTGGCAGAACTGGACCACCATCTCGCACACCGTGAACATCAATGCCGGCACCTACAACGTCGGCGTGTTCGCGCAGCAGGGCGGGTGGAACATCAACTGGATCAAGTTCACCAAGCTGTAGGACTGTTAGCCCCTCGCCCAGACTGGCCGCGCTGAACGCCGGCCAGTCTGGTCGGTCCCCCGAGGGGACGCCGATGCTCGCCGGTTCGAGCGGCAAACACTTTGGCCAAGGCGGGCCGGCTAGGTGAACTGGAGTCGGACACAAACAGTCCCTGCGGACTGTTTGTGCCTACGGAAGGCCATGAGCCTCTGGCTCATGGCAGGCCCGGCGCTCGGCCCGCGTCCGTGCACGACGGCCGCGGGCGACAAGAACAACGGCCCGGCCAAATCAGGCTTACAGCCGCGCCTACACTCGCGACTTCGCCCGCCCATTTGTGATGAACGCCAAGCCGACCCCCGCCAAGAAAGCGCCTTCAACCCGTCCTGACGGCGTCGTCACGCTGGAACAGGTGGCGGAGCTGGCCGGCGTGTCGCCGAGCACGGTATCGCGCATCCTGAACGGGACGGCGGCCGTCAGCCAGGCCAAGAAGGACGCCGTGCAGGCCGCCATCCAGGAGCTGGGCTTCCGGCCCAACCCGGTGGCACGCGGCCTGGCGGGCGGGCGCACGCTGTCGGTGGGCGTCGTCACGCAGATCATCTCCAGCCCCTTCTACGGCGAAGCCCTGCTGGGCATCGAGCGCGAGCTGGAGCGAGCCGGCTATGTGCCGCTGTTCGTGTCGGGCAACTGGCATGAGGATGACGAGCGCGAGGCCATCGAGACCCTGCTGTCGCGCCGTGTCGACGGCGTCATCGTGCTGGCCGGCCGCATCGCGGACGCCGAGCTGACCAAGGTCTCCGACAGCCTGCCCGTCGTCGTCGTCGGCCGCCAGCTGTCCGGGCCGCAGCTGTTCAGCTTCAGCTTCGACAACCGCGCCGGTGCCCGCCTGGCCACCCAGCATCTGATCGAGCAGGGCCACCGCCGCATCGCCTTCATCGCCGGCGACCTGATGCACGACGATGCCGTCGAGCGCCAGAACGGCTATCTGGATGCCCACGCCGCGGCAGGCATCCCTGTCGATCAGAACCTCATCGTGCAGAGCGACTACACCGAGGCCGGCGGCATGCTGTCGGTGACCCGGCTGCTGGAGCGCGATGCTCATTTCACGGCCCTGTTCGCCTCCAACGACCAGATGGCCATCGGCGCCTGTCTGGGTCTGCACCGGCGCAATCTGCGCGTGCCGGACGACGTGTCGCTCGTCGGCTTCGACGACCTCATCATGGCCCGCTACTCCATGCCACCACTGACCACGGTGCGCCAATCGGTCTACGAGATCGGCGTCGAGGCCGCCACGGCCATGCTGGAGATGCTGCGCGGCGGCAAGCCCAGGGCGCAGTTGCCCGAGCCCGAGCTCGTCGTGCGCGAGAGCACCAGACGCATGCAGCGGTAGCTGAATTCGGCATTGCGGGCCGAGCGCTGGGCCTGCCATGGGCCGGAGGCCCATGGCGTTCCGTAGGCACAAGCAGTCCGCAGGGACTGCTCGTGTCCGACTCCACCTCGCCGAGCCGGCCCGCGTTGGGCGATGTGCTTGCCGGTCAATCCGGCAAGCATCGCCGTCCCCTCGGGGGCTGAGGCCGGACACGGTGAGTCCAGTGGACTCGCCGTGCCTGCCGAAGAGCTGCGGCACTGCCGCAGCGCGGTCTGCAAGACCGATCGGACTTGCCCGCGTTCAGCCGGGCAAGACCGGGCGAGGGGCCAATTGTTGTTCCGCTCGGGTAAACCATGTGGCCGATCACCGTGACGCGACGCATCATTATTTGAAAGCGCTTTCATTGCTTTCAACAGGTCATCGCTTTTCAACCCAGAACTACCCCTAGACCCCTCGCCTTCTGGCGCCGCGCCCCATGGGAGCGGTCACATGAGGCGATGTGCGGGGTAGCCGTCCCCAGCCTCGTTCAGCGTTGCCGCCAAGCCGCAGACCGAGGGTGTTGCCTAGGTTGAAAGCGCTGCCAATGGCATATGCTTGAAAGCGCTTTCAGCTCGCCATCGAGCGTCACTCGACAAGATTCATAACTCTGGAGACAAGTGAATGAGACAGCCTCGTCCTGCCCTTCGCCTCACAACCCTGGCCACTGCCAGCGGGCTGCTGTTTGCCAGCGCCGCCGCATGGGCCCAAGGCGGCCCTGGCCAGGGCCCCGCGAATCCCAACGCCGGCCCCACACCGTCCAGCTCGGTGCCGCAGGCGCTGGCCAGCACGACGCAGCTGGAAACGGTCATCGTCACCGGCATCCGCAAGTCCCTGGAGACTTCGGTCAACCTGAAGCGTTCTTCTTCCGGCCTGGTCGACGGCATCGTGGCTGAAGACATCGGCAAGTTCCCCGACACCAACCTGGCCGAGTCGCTGAGCCGCATCAGCGGCGTGTCCATCGACCGCAGCAACGGCGAAGGCACGCGCATCACGGTGCGCGGCATGGGCCCGGACTTCAACCTGGTGCTGCTCAACGGCCGCCAGATGCCCGGCGCCAGCGTCGACGGCAGCGCCCCCAGCTCGCGCTCCTTCGACTTCTCCAACCTCGCCTCCGACGGCGTCGCGGCCCTGGAGGTCTACAAGACCAGCCGCGCCAGCAGCCCGACCGGCGGCATGGGCGCGACCATCAACATCCGCACGCCGCGCCCCTTCGACACCAAGGAGACGATCGCCCAGGTCGGCGTCAAGCTGGTCAGCGACCAATCGGCCCGCCGCCTGCCGGGCGAGGAGCAGGGCAAGAATGCCACGCCCGAGCTGAGCGGCATCTACAGCACGCAGACCAACGACGGCACCTTCGGCATCGCGCTGATGGGCACCTACCAGGTGCGCGACTCCGGCTATTCGCAGGCCAATGTCAGCAGCGGCTGGAAGACCTTCGACGGCATCGTCGACAACGACTGGGGCGGCTCGCATGCCGCCTGGGGTGGCCTGCCCCCGGCCTCGCAGGCAACCGAAATCAAGAACCGTCCGGCCATCGGCTCCATCTATAGCGTGCCGCAGAACCTGAACTACTCGTTCACGGGCGTGCACCGCGAGCGCCTGAACGGCCAGCTGGTGATGCAGTTCAAGCCCACCAAGGATCTGGTTGGCACGCTGGACTTCGTCATGTCGGAGCAGAAGTTCCGCCAGCGCCGCAACGACATCTCCGCCTGGTTCAACTACGGAGGTCAATTCGGCGAATTCCAGACCGGCTCACCCTCCTCGCCCATCATCTACGGCGAGCACATGGCCAATTCCGACCTGGCCATGGGTGCCTCGCGCATCCAGACCAAGAACAAGAACCAGCAGATCGGCCTGAACCTGAAGTGGAAGGCCACCGATGCGCTGAGCTTCGACATCGACGCCCACCACTCCACCGCCACTTCGGGTGCCAACGATCCGCTCGGCACCAGCGTGACGCTGGCCACCGCGTCGTTGAACCGCGGCGACACCTTCGTCGACTTCAGCAACAAGTTCCCGGTGCTGAACATCAAGGGCGCGACGCTGGACCCGACCAAGCAGGAGCTGCAGGGTTCGGTCTTTGGCAACAGCTACCAGAAGAACCAGGTCGACCAGTTGCAGACCAAGGGCAACTGGAAGCTCAACGAAGACAGCAGCCTGGACTTCGGCCTGACCTTGACCAACGTCAAGAACCGCTCGGCCTTCGCCAACGTGCAGCGCGACACCTGGGGCGCCAACGCCGCTGGCGGCCCCGCCGCCATGCCGGACGACATCTGGCGCGCCGACTCCATCAGCAAGTACTTCAGCCGTATCCCGGGCTCCAACGATCCGCGCCTGTTCAACCAGTTCTTCTATTTCAACTTCGAAGACCTGCGCGGCGCGGCCATCAAGGCCCTGGGTTCCGACGCTCTGCTGAAGGCCTCCTTCGATTGGCAGGACGACTACCGCACGACGGAAAAGTCACAGGCCGTGTTCGGCCAGTACAACCTGAACTGGGAATGGGGCGTGCCCATGGAAGCCGCCATCGGCGCCCGTTATGAGCGCACCAAGGTGCACTCGCCATCGGTCGAGAAGATTCCGGTCTCCGTGGCCTGGGTGGCCGACAACGAGATTCCCATCAGCTTCAACGGCACCCGCTCTGCGTCACGTGACGGCAAGTACGGCTACTTCCTGCCGTCCATCGACCTCGCCGCCGATGTGACCAGCGACACCAAGCTGCGTGTCAGCTATGGCCAGACCATCGGCCGCCCGGGCTGGAACGCCATCCAGGGCGGACAGCGACTGGACCCCCTGGCCCGTGTTGATGGCGGCTCGGCCTCGGTGGGCAACCCCGACCTGAAGCCGCTGCACTCGAGCAACTTCGACTTCTCGGCCGAGCACTACTACGCCAAGAGCAGCTACATCGCGGCGAGCTACTTCCGCAAGTCACTCAAGGACTACAACGAAGCCATCATCTCCAACGTCAACCTGTTCGGCCTGCACACGCCGGTCGGCAATGCGATGTACAACCAGGCCATGACGGCTGGGGGCTGCGGCGCCAACTCGGGTTGCATCCGCCAATACATCTTCACGAACTTCCCGAACGCTCCGGGCGTCGCACCGGGCAATGGCCCGGGCCTGGGCACCATCACCGCCCAGCCCAACGATCCCCTGCTGATGTTCAAGCTGGGCTCCTACATCAACAACCAGCGCACCAGCAAGCTCAACGGCATCGAGCTGAACGCCCAGCACATCTTCGGCAACAGCGGCTTCGGCGTGTCGGCCAACTTCACCAAGGTGCGCTCCAACCTCAGCTACGACAACAACAAGGCGGGCGCGCAGACCGATGTGCTGGTCGGCCTGGGTGACTCCGGCAACCTGGTGGGCTTCTTCGAGAACGAGACCTTCACGACCCGCCTGGCCTACAACTGGCGCGGCAAGTTCCTGGCCGCCAACTTCGGTGGCACGGACGGCGCGCAGCCCCTGTACGTGGAGCCCTATGGCCAGCTGGACCTGAGCGTGGGCTACAACTTCAACTCCCACCTGCGCTTCCAGCTCGAAGCCATCAACCTGACGGACGAGTACACCCGCACGCATCTGCGCAACGAAAACCAGGTGGGTGCCGTTACCCAGCTCGGCCGTCGCGTCATGATCGGTGCTCGGTACAAGTTCTAAGCGAGAGCCTCGGGGGCCGGCTGCGGCAGGCCCTCAAGGAAAGTCGGGACTTCCCGGCTCTTCCTGCTGAGGCAAAGTCTGGTTCGGCGGCGCTCGCGCTCTGGGGTGCCGTCCTTGTTCGCCGTTTGGCGAGGCCGCGCGAGCGGCCCTTTTTACTTCTGGGACCAGATCGTGAACGACAGACTTCGTGACGTGGTGGTGCTGGGTGGCGGCTCGGCCGGCTGGCTTGTGGCCGGCCTGCTGGCGGCCGAGCATGGCGAGTTGCGCATCACGCTGATCGAATCCAGCGACGTGCCGACCATCGGCGTCGGCGAAGGCACCTGGCCGTCGATGCGCGACACGCTGCGCCGCATCGGCCTGTCCGAACCCGACTTCATCCGCCGCTGCCAGGTCTCGTTCAAGCAGGGCTCGCGCTTCGACGGCTGGGTCCGCGGCGCGGCGGGCGCCGCGGGCGACCGCTACTACCACCCCTTCATGCTGCCCGTCGGCTATGGCGACGTGGACCTGGTGCAGCCCTGGCTGGCCAGGCAGGCAGACCGTCCCTTCGCCGACGTCGTCAGCCCCTCGGTGCAGGTCTGTGAAGCCGGCCGTGCACCCAAGCAGGTGCAGACGCCCGAATTCGCGGCCGTCGCCAACTACGCCTATCACTTCGACGCCGGCCTGTTCGGCCAGTTGCTGCGCGAGCACGCGATTGCCAGGCTCGGCGTCCACCATGTCATCGACCATGTCGATGCCGTCGTGTCGCATGAGAACGGCGACATCGCCGCACTGCAGACGCGCGAGCACGGCGACCTGAAGGCCGACCTCTTCATCGACTGCTCGGGCCTGGCCTCCCGCCTCATCGGCCAGCACTTCGGCGTGGCGCTGAAGAGCGAGCGCGACGTCCTCTTCAACGATGCCGCCCTGCCCGTGCAGGTGCCCTACGCCCAGCCCGACGCGCCACTGGCCTCGGTCACCATCGCCACCGCCTGGGCCAAGGGCTGGATCTGGGACATCGGCCTGCCATCGCGGCGCGGCGTGGGTTGCGTCTACTCGCGGGCCCATGCCAGCGACGACGAGGCCCATGCGGCCCTGCAGGCCTACCTGGACGCCACCGGCGCGCCAGCCGAGCGCCCCGCGCCCCGCTCCATCCGCTTCGACCCCGGCTACCGCCAGCAGTTCTGGGTGCGCAACTGCGTCGCTATCGGCCTGTCCTCGGGCTTCATCGAGCCGCTGGAGGCCTCGGCCCTGGCCCTCGTCGAGCTGTCGGCCCAGCGGCTGTGCGACGAGCTGCCGATGACACGGACCTCCATGGACGCCGTCGCGCGCCGCTTCAATGACGACTTCAGCTACCGCTGGGCCCGTGTCATCGATTTCCTGAAGCTGCACTACGCGCTGAGCAGCCGCACCGACAGCGACTACTGGCGCGCCCACCGCGACCCGGCCACCTGGCCCGAGCGCCTGCGTGAACTGTTGCCGCAGTGGCAGCTGCGCGCACCGGCGCGCCACGACTTCGGCCGCAACGACGAAGTCTTCCCTTCGGCCAGCTACCAGTACGTGCTCTACGGCATGGGTTTCCGCCCTGACACCCAGCCCACCTCCGCCGCCAAACTACAGGCAGCACAGGCCGCGTTCGACGAGGCCGCCCGCCAGGCCCGCCGCTTCGTCCCTGGCCTGCCAGGCCACCGCAGCCTGATCGACCATATCTACAAGACCGAGACATGACCCGCCCCGCCCTGCTAGACAACGTCACCCATCGCCAGCTGCGCATCCGCACCGAGCGCTCCGCCGCTCTGGGCGACGCCCGCCAGTCGGCCCTGGCCCTGCCCGCGGAGTTCCGCCAGCTGCAGGCCCACTACCCCATCGTCTTCCAGCTGGTCGACGGCGAGGTCGGCTTCCAGCCCGTGGCCCTGTTCGGCCTGGAGGAAGGCCAGAACCTCTTCCTGAAGGAGGGCGGTTGGGACGCCCCCGTGGTGCCCATGGCCCTGCAGCGCGACCCCTTCTTGATCGGCCGCGCCCCCGACGACGGCCTGCAGCTGCACATCGACATGGACAGCCCGCGCATCGTGCGGCCCGAGGAGGGCGAGGTCGGCACCGCCCTCTTCATGCCGCATGGCGGCTTCAGCGACCACCTCGACCATATCGTGCAGCTGATGGAGCATCTGCACGCCCAGGCCCAGCACCTGCCGGTCTTCATCGAGGCCCTGACCCGCCACCAGCTGCTGGAGCCCTTCGTCATCGACATCGAGACGCCGGGTGGCGAGCAGAGCCGGCTGTCGGGCCTCTTCACCATCCACGAGGAGCGCCTGGCCGCCCTGCCCGGCGCCGCGCTGGAGGCCTTGGCGCGCGAAGGCCTTCTGTTGCCCATCTACATGCAGATCGCCTCGCTGCAGCAACTTCAAGGCCTGGTCGAGCGACAAAGCCGGCTCTGACCCCATGCGAGCAGTACCCGCCTGGACCGGGCCGTTCGACCCGGACAACATGCCCGCCGAGCTTCTCGCCGGGGACCGGCCCCATGTCGTGCGCGGCGGCTTCGCGCATTGGCCGGTTGTTCAGGCCGCACGCCAGTCCGACGACGCCCTGGCCCGCTATCTGATGGGCTTGTACAACGGCGTGCGCGTCGGCCTCTTCCAGCTGGCGCCCGAGGCCCGGGGCCGGGTCTTCTATGCCGACGAGACGCTGACCGGCTTCAACTTCAACCGCTATGCCGCCACGCTGGACCAGGTGTTGACCGGCCTGCTGGGCGTGGCCCGGACGTCCGAGCCACCGGCCCTGTATGTCGGCTCGACGACGGTGGAGGCCGTGCTGCCCGGTTTCCTGGATGCCAATGTCATGGGCCTGGGTGCGCGGGACGCCCTGGTCAGCCTGTGGCTGGGCAACCGCACCCGCATCGCTGCCCACTACGACCTGCCGGACAACCTCGCCGTCGTCGCTGCCGGCCGGCGCCGCTTCACGGTCTTCCCGCCCGAGCAGATCCACAACCTCTACATGGGCCCGCTGGACCCGACGCCGGCCGGCCAGCCCGTCAGCCTCGTCGATTTCGCGAAGCCCGACTTCGAACGCTTCCCGCGTTTCGCCCAGGCGCTGGAGGCCGGCGAGGTGGCCGAACTGGAGCCCGGCGACGCCATCTTCATCCCCAGCATGTGGTTCCACCACATCGAGGGGCTGGAGCCCGTCAACCTCCTCATCAACGCCTGGTGGCGCCAGACGCCGGACTACGTCGACTCGCCGCTCTCCACCCTGCACCTGGCGCTGATGACGCTGCGCGACCTCCCCGAGAAGGAGAGACGCGTCTGGCAGCACCATTTCCAGCATTTCGTCTTCGGTGCCGATGACACGACCTGGGCCCACATCCCCGCGGCCGCGCGCGGCCTGCTCGGTCCCATCGACGACACCGCCTCGCGCAAGGCCCGCGCCCAACTTCTGAGTCAACTCAAAAGATGAACACCTCCAACAAGCCTCCGCGCCGCGTCGTCATTGCCGGTGGCGGCACCGCCGGCTGGATGATGGCCGCCCTGATGGGCAAACTGCTCGGCAAGCAGCTCGACATCAAGCTCGTCGAATCCGAGGAGATCGGCACCGTCGGTGTCGGCGAGGCCACCATCCCGGCCCTGCACACCTTCCACAACCTGCTCGGCATCAACGAGGCCGAGTTCATGGCCGCGACCAACGCGACCTTCAAGCTCGGCATCAAGTTCGAGGGCTGGAAGGACATCGGCCAGGACTATTTCCACTCCTTCGGCACCACCGGCAACGACCACTGGAGCGCCGGCTTTCAGCATTTCTGGCTCAAGGGGCAGGCCGCCGGCATCGCCCGCGAGTACACCGACTACAACCCCGAGACGGTGGCCGCGTATGCCGACCGCTTCGCCCATGTGCCGCGCAGCGGCCTGAACTACGCCTACCACCTTGACGCCGGCCGCTACGCCAAATACCTGCGCGCCATGAGCGAGAGCTACGGCGTGCAGCGCATCGAGGGCAAGATCGCCGCCGTGCTGATGGACGGCCCGCAAGGCAGGGATGGCGACATCACCGCCCTGCAGATGCAGGACGGCTCGCGCATCGACGGCGACCTCTTCATCGACTGCACGGGCTTTCGCGCCATGCTGATCGGCGAGGCCCTGGGCGTGGGCTACGAGGACTGGTCCTACTGGCTGCCCTGCGACCGCGCCGTCGCCGTGCAGACCGCCTCGGTCCGCGAGGCCTGGCCCTACACCCGCTCCATCTGCCACCCCTTCGGCTGGCAATGGCGCATCCCGCTGCAGCACCGCGTCGGCAACGGCCTGGTCTACAGCAGCAAGGAACTCAGCGACGCCGACGCGCCCGACGTGATCCGCAACAACGTCGAGGGCGAGTTGCTGATCCAGCCGCGCGTCATCAAGTTCCTGCCCGGCCAGCGCCACAAGGTCTGGCATCGCAACTGCATCGCGGTCGGCCTGGCCAGCGGCTTCATCGAGCCGCTGGAGTCCACCAGCATCCACCTCATCCAGCGCTCGGCCATCCGGCTGATGCAGCTCTTCCCGACCCAGGGCGTCAATCCTGCCGACGTGGATGAGTTCAATCTGCAATGCGAGCGTGAGCTGACCCATATCCGCGACTTCATCGTGCTGCACTACCACGTCACGAAGCGCAGCGATTCCGCGCTTTGGAACCATGTGCGCACGATGGAAGTGCCCGCGACGCTCAAGCACCGCATCGAGTTGTTCCGCGAGAGCGCCCGCGTCTTCCGCCCCAGCGACGAGCTGTTTGCCGAGAACTCCTGGATCCAGGTCATGATGGGCCAGGGCATCACGCCGCAGAGCTACCACCCGGTGGCCGACCTGATGGGCCGCGAGGAGCTGGCGCGCTTCCTCGGCGACATCCATCTCAAGGTCTCGCGCACCGTGGCCGGCCTGCCCCAGCACCAGGCCTATGTCGAGCAGCTGTGCGCGCCCTACCGCCATGCGACGACGGCCCAGCTGGCGGCCACGCCGCTGCGGGCTTGAAAGCCCCACAACCGGCCCGACATTTCGCAGCACGGATAATTCGCCCCATCATGAAGCTCAACCACACGATCCAAGCCCGCCTCAACCACTGAAGCGCCCTTCGACCGTGTTCGGAAGGCGCCAGCCTTCCGGTCAACCCAACCCCGGCAGGCTCGTCCCTCCGGGGTTTTGTTTTTCCTGAGTTCAACCATGCGCACCCGCACCTTCGACAAGCTGATCGCCACGATTCCCGAGCGCCGGAGCGCGGCTTCGTCGCGTCTGCGCTTCGGCGTTCTGCCTTCGCGCTAGTCCCGTGATTCCACGGGGCTGGCCTGCCACTCCGAATCAGGAATCACCATGAACTCGAACAATCTTTATCGCAAGCTGCGCAATATCGGTGTCATCGCCCACGTCGACGCCGGCAAGACCACGACCACCGAACGCATCCTGTTCTACACGGGCGAAAACCATCGCATTGGCGACGTCAACGACGGCAATACCGTCATGGACTTCGATCCCCAGGAACGTGCACGCGGCATCACCATCCACAGCGCGGCCACGACCGTGCACTGGAAGGGCACGCAGATCAACCTGATCGACACGCCCGGGCACATCGACTTCAACATCGAGGTCAAGCGCTCGCTGCGCGTGCTCGACGGTGCCGTCGTCGTCTTCGACGGCGTGGCCGGCGTCGAGCCCCAGACCGAGACCAACTGGCGCCTCGCCGACGAGTACCGCGTGCCCCGCATCGCCTTCGTCAACAAGCTGGATCGCGTCGGCGCGGACTTCCCGCGCGTCGTCGCGATGATGCGGGAGCGCCTCGGTGCGCACGTGCTGCCGCTGCAGCTGCCCATCGGTTCCGAGGCCGAGTTCCGCGGCGTCGTGGACCTGCTCGCCATGCAGGCCCTGATCTGGGACCGCGACGACGCTACCGAGCCTGTGCGCGTGACCGAGATTCCGCCTGAGCTGCTGACTGCTGCCCAGGCGGCCCGCGCGCGCCTGGTCGAAACCGTCGTCGAACGCGACGACGCGCTGCTGGACGCCTGGCTGCGCGGCGAGAGCCCGTCGGTCGAGGCGCTGCGCGCCGGTGTGCGCTCAGCCACCCTCGCCGGTGAACTCGTGCCCGTGCTGGCCGGCTCGGCCTTCCGCAACCGCGGCGTCGAGCCGCTGCTGGACGCCGTGCTCGCCTATCTGCCCAGCCCTGGTGAAGCCGCGGGTGCCGTGGATACGGCCGGCCCGCTGTCCGCCCTCGCCTTCAAGCTGACTGCCGACGACCACGGCGCGATGGTGTTCGTGCGCGTCTACAGCGGCCGGCTGGCCCGCGGCGACACGGTCTTCAACGCCAGCACCGGCAAGGCCGAGCGTGTGGCGCGCCTGTACGAGATCCATGCCGACCAGCGCGTCGAGCGCGACGAACTCGTCGCGGGCGATATCGCGGGCGTCGTCGGCCTGAAGGACGTGCTGACCGGCCACACGCTGGCCGATCGCAAGGACGCGCCGGTGTTGGAAACCATCGTTGTGCCCGAGGCCGTCATCGACGTGGCCATAGAAGCCCGCCACCAGGAAGGCGCTGCGGCCCTGGCCAAGGGCCTGGCCGTGCTCGTCCGCGAGGACCCGTCCCTGCGCTTGCGCCAGGACGCCGACTCGGGCCAGACCCTGCTGTCCGGCATGGGCGAGCTCCAGCTCGAGGTGGCCGTGGAAAAGCTGCGCTCGCGCTTCGGCGTGGCAGTGCAGGTGGGCCGGCCCCAGGTCGCCTACCGCGAGACCATCGCGGCAGCGGCCGAGGTGCACCATCTGCATCGCAAGCAAAGCGGCGGCCCCGGCCAGTTCGCCGAGCTGACGCTGCGCGTGGCGCCCTTGCCGCGCGGCACGGGCATCCGCTTTGAAAGCACGGTGGTGGGCGGCGCGATCCCGCGCGAGTTCATCCCGGCGGTCGAGGCGGGCATCCGCCGCGCGGCCACGGCCGGCCCGTTCGCAGGCCATCCGCTGGTGGACTTCGAGGCCACGCTGGTCGACGGCAGCCACCATGTGCGCGACTCGTCGGCCCTGGCCTTCGAGCTGGCAGCGGCGCACGCGCTGCGCGAGGCTGTGCTGAAGGCGTCGCCCGTGGTGCTGGAGCCGGTCATGGCCGTCGAGGTCATCACGCCGGCCGAATCGCTGGGCGACGTCATCGGCGACCTGCTGCGCCGGCGTGGCCATGTGCAGGGGCAGGACGCCCGCGGCAACGCGGTCGTCGTGACTGCCCATGTGCCGCTGGAGCGGATGTTTGGCTACATCGGCCACCTGCGCGCCCTCAGCTCGGGCCGGGCGCAGTTCACCATGCAACTGGACCATTACGCCGAAGTGGCGGCGAAGGCGGCTTTGGCTGCTTGAGTGCAGAGCGGGGGCGCCAGGGCGAATCGCCTTGGCGCCCCTTTTTCCCCCGCCGAGGCGCCGCTACCATCAGCGTGACAGCGCCGCGACAACAGGCGCAGGGGAGGTACTGGCATGAGCGCAATGACCTGGCGCGCCGTCGTTGGCGCATGCCTGCTGGCCGCGGCATTGGCAAGCGGAACCAGCAGGGCGGAGGAAGCAAAACCGCCGCTGACGCCCCGCGCGGCGGCGATGAAGAAGCTCATCATCGAGATGACCGACCCGCTGGGCGTGACTGCCATGGAGCTGTCGCCGGACGGCAAGCACATCGTGGTGATTGCCTGGACGGGTCGCGCCAACGCGCTGATGCTGATCGAGACGACCACGTGGGAGACCCGCCTCCTCGTTGCGCCACAGTTCCTGCCCGGCTGGACGGGCCCCATCCAGCCGCTTCGCGTGCACTGGATCTCCGACGCCCTGCTGGCCGTGGACTTCAGCGATGGGCATTGCTCGGTCGTCGGCTTTGATGGCCGCCGCGGCCGAGTCCTGGGCGGTCACTTCATGCGCATGATCGCCCCCGACAAACCGGGCGAGCTGCCCCAGTGGGCGATCGTGAGCACACAGGGTTTCCTCGTCGGCACCGGCATCCGCCGCATCAACATCGTCACGGGTGAAAAGGTCACTGTGCCCATCGGGCTGCCGGGCGACCTGGTCAGCGCCGTTTTCGACCGCAGCGGCCGCTTGCGCGCCGCGAGGACGCGCGAGACGAAATGGTTCACGCCGGGCGCCAAGATCACCAACTGGTACCGGCATGACGAAGCCTCGCCCTGGCAGCAGGTCGCGCAGGCCTCGATGACGGAAGACCTTTGGACACCGCTCGGTCTGCCGGACGATTCCGACACCCTGGTGGCGCTGTCGCGTGAGGGGCGTGACACCTGGGCGATGTTCGACTTCGATGTCGCGACGCGAAAGCTCACCAATCTGCGTGTCGGTCATCCCACCGAGGACCTGATCGGCACGCAAGAGGATGCCGGGCTGAACGCCATCCAGGCGACGACGCACGGACTGAAACCCACAACCTACTGGTTCGACGCGCGCTGGGACCATCTGCAGCGTTCCATCGACAAGGCGCTGCCGGACACGGTCAACATCCTGCGCGGCAACCCGCAGGGCAAGGTCCTGGTGTTCTCCTATTCCGATCGCGATCCTGGACGCTGGCTGTTCCTCGATACCGAGAAGATGTCGCTGCGCGAGGTCTCCGGGAGCAGGGCCGGCATCGAGCCTGGCGCCATGCGGCCCATGCAGATGCTCAGCTACGCGGCAGCAGACGGCCTGACCATCCCGGCCTACCTCACCCTGCCGGATGACGGTCCGGCCAAGCCTCGCCCCATGGTCGTGTACATCCACGGTGGGCCGGTGGCGCGTGACAACTGGATCTGGGACTTCGACGTGCAGTTGCTCGCCGCCGCGGGCTACGCCGTCTTCCAGCCGCAGTTCCGCGGTTCATCCGGCTTCGGCCGCAAGTTCGAGCACGCGGGCTATCGCCAGTGGGGCCTGGCCATGCAGGACGACGTCACCGCGGGTGTGAAAGCCATGATCGACCAGGGCATTGCTGACCCGTCGCGCATCTGCATCTACGGCGCCAGCTACGGCGGCTATGCCGCGCTCTGGGGCCTGGTCAAGACGCCGGAGCTTTTCAAGTGCGGGATCAGCCTCGCCGGCGTGACCGACATCGGCGAACGCTTCACGGACTGGTCGGACACCAATTCGACCGAAGCGGGGCGGGAGTGGCTGCGCTTCGCCGTGGGCGACATCAACACGATGGCGGCTCAATTCCAGGCTGTGTCGCCCGAGAAGCACGCCGCACGCATCCGCGTACCGGTCCTGCTGGCGCACGGCACTGAAGACAAGCGCGTGCCCATCGGCCATTCCAAACGCATGGCGTCCGCGCTGAAGGCGGCGGGCGCCAGCGTCGAGACCCACTGGTATGAAGACGAGGAGCACGGTCTGCGGTCCATCGCCAATATCCAGAAATTCAACGCCGCGCTGCTGGACTTCCTGGACCGCAACATCGGGCCCGCTTCGCCCATGGCCGCCGCGGCAAGTGCGCCGTCGAATTGACGCAGGAGCAGTCTTGCGGCTCCAAGCTGCGTCAAAACCCCGGGGCAACTGTGACCAACGGCATCGGGACGCCCTGCAGCGCCCCGAGGGCCGAGATGCATTTCAGCGGCGCTTTCCTGCAGGCCATCGTAGGCGGCCTGCATTCCATCGCTGGCGAATAGGACCCTCAGGGCCATGAACCTAGGCTGAGGTCTGGTCGAAACGCTGTTGTTCCGGCCTCTCGCAACGCTCAGGAGTCCGCCATGTCCCAAGTCCTTTCCATCGCTCGCCGCCAACCCGCCCGCAGCACCCTCGCAAGCGTGACTTTCGCCATCGCGGCGCTGGCTGCAGGCCCGGCCCTGGCCGATCCCGCCAGCGAGCTGACGCGAGTCGAGGTGCAAGGGCGCACGGTCGAAGCACCGGTTCGCTATGACGTGCATGCCGCCTGCGCGGGCTTCGAGACGCAGCTGCAGGACGCGCTGCAGACGGCCTGGATCCGCGAGCGCTACACCGGCAATGTGATGGTCCAGTTCGTCATGGAAGGCGGCCAGATCAGTGCGGTCAAGGCCCGCGCCGCGACCTTCAGCGCGCAACGCTCGGTCAGCAGGGCCGTCCAGGACCTCCAATGCGGCGCGCAGGCCAAGGCACAGCCGCAGATCTACCGTTTCCGCGTCGATTTCATCGATCCGGACAGCCAGCCCTATCGTGGCGACACGCAAATCGCCGGCGCGTCTTCGGCCGTGCGCATCGCACGCGTGGGGAACTGAGGCGGCTCAGGGCGCGGCAATGCCGTCGATGCGCTCCAGGCGCACGATGATGCGGCCGTATTGCTGGTTGCGCATCTCCACCCATTGGCCTGGCTCGATGCGCGTCACCGCGCCTGAGATCGTCTGCCCGGCCACATAGAGGGTGATGCCGCGCTTGTCCTGCAGGGCGACGGTGAGGGCCTGTTCCATGCCCTGGAGGGCCTCCGTCGCAAGGGCTGCGGGGGCGGCAAGGGCGCAGGTGACGACGAGGGCGGCCAGCGCGGCGCGGGGAAGGGAAGGCATGTCAGGGCTCCTGGATGACGAGGTGATGCATCGTCACTGTGCCCGCCGCCGGTCGCAAGACGGTTTCAGGCCCGGCGGAGTTTTGTTTCGTTTGTTCAAAATCAGACTCGGCTGACGCCGTGCCGGGTGCATCGCGAGCAGCATGGTCCGCAAGGAGACCGCCGCCGTGATTGCAAGCCTGCTTGGACACTGGGCGTTTGAACCGTTTGCCAAGGCCCTGCCCCAGATGGGCGACACCGAGCGCGCGGCGCTGGAAGCGGGCACCGTGGGCTTCGAGGGCGCGCTGTTCCGGGGCCGGCCGGACTTCGACCGCCTGATGGCCGTGGCCCCCAACCACCTGACGGCCGAAGAACAGGCCTTCCTGGACAAGGACGTCGGCGAGTTGATCGCCCAGCTCGACGATTTCGCCATCGACGAGGCGCGCGACCTGCCGCCCGAGGTGTGGCGCCTGCTGCGCGAGCGGCGCTTCTTCGGCATGATCATCCCGCGCGAACAGGGCGGCCTGGGGTTCAGCCACTTCGCCCATGCCGCCGTCGTCACCCGTATCGCCACCGTCAACGTGGCCGCCGCGGTGACCGTCATGGTGCCCAACTCGCTGGGCCCGGCCGAGCTGCTGCTGCGCTATGGCACGCAGGCGCAGAAGGCCCACTACCTGCCGCGCCTGGCCGACGGCCGCGACCTGCCCTGCTTCGGCCTGACGTCCCCCTATGCCGGCTCCGACGCCGCTGCCATCCCGGATACCGGCGTGCTGACCGAACGCGTGGTCGATGGGCGCAGCATGCGCGGCTTCGTCGTGCGCTTCGACAAGCGCTACATCACCCTGGCACCGGTGGCCACCGTCGTCGGCCTGGCCTTCCAGGCCGTGGATCCATCGCGTCCCGAAGGCCAGCAACAGCTCGGCATCACCTGCGCGCTGATCCCGGTGCCCACGCCGGGGCTGCAGATCGGCCGCCGCCACCGGCCGATGAACTCCGCCTTCATGAACGGGCCCATCCGTGGCGATGACGTCTTCGTGCCCATGGACTGGATCATCGGCGGCGAGGCCCGGGTGGGCCAGGGCTGGCGCATGCTGATGGAATGCCTGGCCGCGGGGCGTGCCATCTCGCTGCCGGCCCTGGGCGCGGCCATGCAGCAGACGGCGCTGCATGTGATGACGGGCTACGGCCGCATCCGCGAGCAGTTCGGCCTGCCCATCGCGCGCTTCGAGGCTATCGCGGGGCTGATCGCGCGTACCGCTGCAGACCTGTACGCGTCCGACGCCGCGCGCCGCTACACGGCGTCGGTGCTCGACGCCGGCGAGCGCCCCAGCGTCGCCAGCGCCATCCTCAAGGTGCAGCTCACCGAGGCCGGCCGCCGCGCCGTCACCACCGGCATGGACGTGCTGGGCGGCAAGGGCATCATCAGCGGGCCCGGCAACCTGCTGGGCGTGGCCTACCGGCATGCGCCCATCGCCATCACGGTGGAGGGGGCCAACCTGCTGTCGCGAGCCCTCATCATCTTCGGCCAGGGCGCGGTGCGCTGCCATCCGCATGTGATGGCCGAAATGGCGGCCGTGCAGGCCAGGGATGAGAACGCGCTGGGGCGGGCCCTGCTGGCCCATGCCGGCCACGTGCTGCGCAACCTCGGCGCCAGCCTGTTCGGCGCCGGGACCCAAGGCCGCGTGCCGCCAGGGCTGGAGAAGGAAGCCCGCCTCATCGCCCGCGTGTCGGCCAAATACGCGCTGACGGCCGACCTCGCCATGGGGCTGCTGGGCGGCCGCCTCAAGCGCATGGAGCTGCTGTCGGCGCGCCTGGGCGATGTGCTGTCCCACCTCTATCTCGCCGCGGCCAGCGTCTGGCGCTTCCATGTCGAAGCCGACCCGCAGCTGCTGCCCTTTGCGCGCGCCGCCATCCGCTTCCAGCTCGAAGCGGCCGCGGCCACGCTGCGCGATCTGCACGCCAACATGCCGTCAGGCCTGTTGAAGGCGCTGTCGCCGCTGCTGTTGCAGGGCACCCGACACCTGGCCCCGCTGCGCGACCGCGACCTCGTCGCGTTGTCGGAAGCGCTGCGCACCGACCCCAGCCTCGTGGCCCGCCTGTGCCCCGACTTCACCCCGCCGGCCACCGGCGGCCTGCACGACCTGGCCGAAGCCCTGCGCCTGGCCGACGCCCTCGGCGACGAGGTGGCCGAGCTGAACCGCGCGCTGCGCCGCACGCATTCGCTGGAGGCCGCCGCGGCGAAGTCCCGCGACCCCGAGGCGGCCCTGGCCTATCTGCGTGCGGCGGACAAGCTCATCCAGGTGGACGATTTCCGCGCCGGCTGACCTAGCTCGAGCGGCGACGCCTCAGCACCGCGAGCAGCGCCAGGCCCACCGCCAGCAGGGCCGCCTGTCCGGGCTCGGGCACGGCAGCAGCCGTCACCTCCGCCTGCCAATAACTCGGCAGATGCAGATAGGGATTGCTGCTGGCCATCGTGCCGTCGGTGACATAGATGGCGCCCAGGCCGTACTGCCTGGCCAGGCCCATCACCTCCTGCATCTGCGCCACCGTCGCCACGCTGTGCACGATGGCGCCGGTCGATGCGGCATTCGTGAGGCCGCTCAGGAAGGAGCCGTTGACGAAGTCCGTATACGAACCCTCGAAGCTCATCAGCGTGTTCGCCACCGCCGTGTAACCCGCGGCGGGCGCGACGCCCGGGTTGCCGACGATCTTCCAGCCCGGATGGGCTGAGCGCAGGCTGCTGCTGACCGTCTGGTAGAAGGGCAGCGCGCTCGTCTGCGTCGACATCTCGTCCAGGAAGACACCGTCCACGCCATACCAGCTCGCATAGCGCTGCGCGTCGGCCAGCACGTCCGCCGTCGAACGCGTCGCCGGCACTTCGGGAGTGCAGAGATTGACGCCGTAGCAGGTGTAGTCGTAGCCCAGCACCTTGCCGCCTGCCGCACGGAAGGCGTTCACGGCCGTGACGTAGTCGCTGTTGGATGCCGCACCAGGCCCGTTGCCCGGGTTCATGATGGCCGTGATCTGCACACCCTGCGAGGCAGCGGAGGTCAGGTTGAGCCACTCGTTCTGCGATGGCATCCAGGACGGATAGAAATAGGCCGGCACGATGATCTCGATGGCCGACGCAAAGGGTGCCGCCGTGGCGAGGGCCAGCGTGGCCAGCAGGGTTTTCAGGCGTTTCATGTCGGGAGTCTCCGTTCAGCAGCTTGCGCCAGCCTTAAGGTTCTTCAAGCACCAGCGCTCGGAGCCCGACAGCGTCTCATTGCCCCAGTAGGTCGGCGTGTAGTTCCAGATCGGGCCGCCCCAGGGCAGGCTGGGGTTGTAGGTCATGCTGGTCACGTAGACATAGTTGGCCGCCGAGCCCGTCAGCGCTGTGCGCATCTCGGCCTGGGTTGCGGAGTGCACCAGCAGCCAGGTCTTCACACCCAGCGATGCCGCCAGGCTCTGTACGCCGCCGTTGAGCCAGCTGGCCGCGGCCGCATAGTCGCTGTACTTGGCCTCGTAGATGACGATGTGCTCGCCATAGCCGGCCGCGTTGACGAAGCAGCTGCTGGCACCCGGCCAGCCGGCGTTCCACACCACCGTGCCGCCGGTGCCGGTGGCCGCCATCTTGGCGCGCACGGCGCTGAACTTGGGCCCCGTGCCATTGCACTTCTGCGTGTCGGTCAGGGCCGCGTCGTCAAAGGCGGCCTCGTCGAAGAAGAAGCCGTCCACGCCGCCCAGCGTCGTCTTGTAGGCCGTCAGGTTGGCGTCGATCGCGTTGTAGCGGGCCTGTTCATCGGCGGTGTTGGTGTCGTAGCCGGTGGCCACATAGCCCAGCACCTTGCCGCCCTGGGCGCGGATGTTGGCAATGACGGCCTTCCAGTTCGTCACCTGGCCGGCGCTCAGCCCCGTGGCGCCGCTGTTGGGGTTGATGACGACATAGGCGCCGCTGGGGATCTGGCCGCCATAGGTGCTGGCGGTTTCGCCCCAGTAGGCCACCATGCCAAAGCCGGTGGGGGCGGCGGTAGCCAGCGTGGCACCGAGGCTCAGCAGGCTCGCGGCAGCGAGCTTGAATCGAAGGTCGGACATTCGTTTCTCCTGGAGAAGTTGCTTCAACGGACGGTCAGCGTCGTGCCGGCGCGGAAGGCGCCCAGCGTCGCGTCCCAGGCCTGGGCCTTGGCGGCGTTGTCGGCGTTGGCGGGACGCACGCTGTAGCGCACGTCGGTGCTCAGCGATGTGGCGCCGTCGGGCAGGGCGAGCAGCACGTCATAGGCGCCCGTCGGCGTCCCCGCGGGCACGGTGAAGCCTGCCGACGCGGTGCTGGTCGCGTTGGGCAGCCAGGTGCGCGGATCGACCGACGGCAGTGCGATGCGCACGACGGCGCCACTGGTCTTGTGCTTGAGCAGCAGCTGCACCGCGCGCGGGTTGAAGGCGCGCGCCCAACCGCTGTTGCGCACCGTGAGCAGCAGGGTGCCCGACTGCCCGGCAGCCACCGCATCGCTGTGACGCAGGGTGGAGAGCTCGAAGCGATAACCCATGCTGCGCTTGACCTCGGCCATGCAGCCCTGCTGCTCCCACTTCGTATGGAAGAGATCGCGGTAGTAGTCGTTGTTCAGATAGGTGAGGTTGAATTGCTTGCCCTCGGCCAGGATGTCGGTGCAGCTGGTGCGCGGCACGGCGCCCTCCTCGTCGGCCGGATTGCAGGTCTCCGCACCAAAGGGCGCCACGCCTGACAACGCGGCGGTGTAGTTGCGCTCGTTCTGGCGGGTTGCGGTGTCCTCGCTGTAGGTGCCGACGTCGGTGGCCGAGGCCAGGAAGCAGTCGTTGTGCACACCGATGCGCGAGGCGGCCGACCCATCGCGCCAGCTCGGCACCTGTGCCGCCCACTGCATCAGATAGGGCGGATAGCGCAGCTGCAGGAAGCGATCGGTCGGCAGGGCGTTCAGCAGTGCATCGCGGATCTGCGTGCGCGGGCTGACGGCAGTCAGGTTGTTGGACGAGGTGTGCCATTCGCCCCAGGCGCCGATGAAGCCGGCCTGCAGATAGGCGATGACGTCGGCATTGGCCGTCAGCACGGGCTTGAGCTGGTCGATATGGCCGAGCACGCGCGCCAGCGGCGCATCCTTCACGTTCTGGTACTCGGTCTCGTTCTCGGGATAGTTGTAGAGAAAGCGCGGCACCAGCTTCAGGCCGGCGCGGCGCGCTATGGCGAATGCGCTCGAGAGCTGCGTCAGCACGCTCGCGGGCAGCGTGGTGTTGGCATAGGCGTCCAGGCGCACCGGGGCATAGACGACGCGATAGCCGGCCTGGAACTGCGCGTCCGCATTGGACTGCGTCCACAACAGCAGGTTGTCGGCGGCCCAGGTGTACATGCCGCGCTCGGGATTGGCGATCTCCGCAGTGCTGACGGTGAAGCTGGTTTCTACCGGTGCCGGTGCAGGCGTGGGTGCTGGCGTGGGCGCGGGTGTCGGGGCCGGAGTCGGCGCTGGTGTGGGCGCGGGAGTCGGGGCCGGTGTCGGGGCCGGCGTGGGAGCTGGCGCAGGTGTCGGCGTCGGCGCCGCGATCCGCCACGCCTGGTTGGCATTGCTCGCGTTGCAGATCGCAACCGAGAAGCCCACCTGGGCCAGCTGGGTCGGCGCGGTCAGGCAGAGGTTGTTGGCCGCGAGCTTGAGCTGGGACGTCGAGCCGCCCGCCAGCGCCACCACCGAGAAGCGCTGGCCGGTCTGGCTGGGCTGACAGGTGTTCAGCTCGACGAAGGACCCGGAGCTGGTGCCGGTGGCCGAGACGCACAGATTGGCCTGGGCGTTCTTGAGCATGTAGATGCTGCTGCCCGTGCTGACCGGCGTGAGGCCGAAGTCCTGCGCAGCGCTGCCATTGCAGGTGGCGAGGCGGATATCCCAGGTGTCGACCTTGGTTTCCAGGCAGGCACCCAGGGGGTTGGACACCAGGGGCGCCGCGGTCGCGGCGGCAGGCCAGGCGGCGATCAGGGCGAGCGGGAAGGCAAGCTTCAGCCCGGTACGGGAGCGGGGGGAAGGGCAGGGACGCATGCAAGGCATCGGGTTCTCCTCATGAACGACTGAGCGCTGGAAGGGAGGGCCGGTCCGCGTCAGCGCGAGCGCGGCCGGGGCACCGGCGCGACCGGTGCCAAAGGCGATGGATTCGGGTACTGCGGGGGCGGCTACTCGATGCGAGCCTCGCCCCAGGTCACGACGACGGGGCCGGCGGTATCGGCCCCGTGCTGGCGCGCGATCAGCTCGATCAGCCTCACGCCACGCAGGTCGGCGCTGAGTTCGCGCGCCGCCTGGTTGAACTTCATGGGCGCGGTCGCGGCGAGCCGGCGGCCATCGCCCCAGACCTCGAAGCTGACGGCCGCGGTCTTGCCGCGCGTCGAGTCGTCCACGCCGGCGCGAGCGACGAAGCGCTGCGCGCCGGGCGCCACTTGCACCTGCAGACGCGAATCGGCCAGGGCGCCGATGCCATGTCGGAAGGTCTGGCGCTGCACGCTGAGGGCCTGGTCATAAGGCGTTGAATCCGCACGCGGACCGCCCCAGCCCGCATAGGCCGGGCGCGTACCGCCGTTGTCGGTGGTGGACCAGGACGCCAGCGCGCGGTAGCCGATCGGATCCTGCTCCAGCGCACGAATGCCATCTCGCGCCACGTAGACGCTGCCCGGTCGCTCGGAGACAAAGTAGCCGCGCGGCAGCAGGTGCTTGCCGGTGGCGGTGAACAGCAGCGCCTCACGCGGCTTCAACTCGAACTCGCGCTGGCCGGTGAACGCACCCGCATCCGCGCGCGTCCAGGCGTTGCGCAGCGCGACGGGTGCCGTCGCATCCATCTTCAAATGCTCGGCGGTCAAGGTGAACTTGGCGGGCGCATCGGTGCGGTTGAACAGCAGCACCGCCTTGCGACCATCGGCCAGCGTCTTGACGAGGATCTGCCGGTCGCTGTCGGCATAGGCGAGCACCCCCTGGTGGCCGGCCGGGTCCTGGTTGATGGCGACCACTTCGGGCGCCTTCAGGATGTCGATGACCGCGGGCGAGACCTTGGACAGGTCGGTGCCGATCATCAGCGGTGCGGCCGCGATGGCCCACAGGCCCATATGGGTGCGGGCTTCGAGCAGGTGATTGCCATCGAATTCGCCGTTGCCAATCTCCAGCATGTCGGGATCGTTCCAGCGGCCTGGTCCGGCATAGAACTCGCGCGTGGCGACGCTGTCGAAGTTGTGCACCATCTGCGAGAAGCTGTTGGCGATGTCGCGGCTGGTGCGCCACATCGTGCCGGCGTCCTGGCCCCAGCTGCGGACATTGACCGTGCCCCACAGGCAGACCGACAGCACATAGTCGCCGCGCGGGCGCACGTCGTGCAGGGCCTGCTTCAGGCCGACGTAGAGCTGCTTCGTGCCCTCGACGTCGGACTGGTTGATGTTGCCTTCGACGATGGTGGGCTTGTATTCGCGGTACTGGCCCGAGGCCACGTGGGCCCGATCGGGGCCATAGGAAGACAGGCCGCAGCCGTCCACCTTCAGATAGTCGAAGTTCCAGTCGCCGAAGAAGAGCTTCACGTCCTGTTCGACAAAGCCCATCAAGCCCACTTCGCGCTCGGCATGCGTGCCCTCGGGCAGGTTGGGGCTGTCGGCGTCATAGGCCTGGGAGCAGGCATTGCGGCCGATGTCGGTGTAGAGCCCGGCCTTCAGGCCCATGGCGTGGATCTTGTCCGTGAAGGGCCGCAGCGAGGTGTCCTTGCCCTTGGCCGCACTCGGGAAGAGTCCGGTGCGCACCTGCAGGCGGCCGTCGCTCGTGCGGCGCTTCAGCCACCAGCCGTCGTCGACGTTGATGCTGCGATAGCCCGCCTGTGCCAGGCCGGAGTCGACGATGACGCGAGCCGAGTCCAGCACCTTCTGCTCGGTGATGTCGACGCGGAAGGCGTTCCAGCTCGACCAGCCCATGGGCGGCGTCGGCGCGCTGCCCACCGGCTGGTGCAGCCAGCGCCCCGTGGGCTCCAGCGGCTGCTGGGCCTGGGCGGACAGCGCGACGAGAAGGGCGAGGGCAGGCAGTTTCATGCGGCGGGCAGCAGGCGGCCGAAGGCGGTCGGCACGTGGAAGTCGGGCGTGGCGGTCCGGGTCGGGCTCCAGGCGGAATAGACGCGGCCTGCGCCCTGCCCTTCGACGCGGAACAGGTTGAGGCGCCAACCCTCCTCCGCACCGCGCATCGGCACGGCCAGCTCGGCCGTCCAGACCTTCGCTTCGGCATCGATGTGCGCCTTGGCGCGGCTCTCGCTGGCAATGCGCTTCTTGCCGGAAGCCTCGACGGCGATCTCCAGCAGCAGGCCGTTGGGCGACACCTCGACCTCGCGGTAGCTCTTCAGCCCCGCTCGGTCCGGTGCCTGCAGGAAGACCTCGACGACGTCGCGCTCCCACAGCGGCCAGATGTCGGTGGCCGAGCCCGCACGGTCAAACGTGTTCAGCGCCTCGTACTTGCAGATGAAGCGCAGATAGAGCTGGTTCGCGCCGCGCAGCAACTGCACGCGGGTGGACTGCGGGCCGGCGAGCACCCTACCCTGCCAGTCGTGGCGGAAGAAGGTGGTGGGCGCATCGGCCCATTGCGAAGCGAGCGGGAAACCGTCGGCGCCCATGTGCGACACGGGGCCGGCAAAGGCGACGGGCAGGGTATCGGGCAGCACGGGCCGTGCCTCGATCAGCAGGCTGTGGGTGAACCGGACAGGCAGCGTCGGCTTGTCGGCCGAGATCTGGCCCAGTTCCTTGCCCGTCAACACGTCGCGCAAGGTCCAGCGACCGGCCCCGAGGCCACGCAGCGTGACCGGGCCGTCCCAGCGCTCGGCATAGAAGGCGTAATGCAGCGCCCCGCCCTGCTCGATGACATGCGTCTCCGGCTTGTCGAACCCCAGGTCGTAGAGCTCGCCGCGGTAGCGGCCCTCGGCCAGGCGCTGGCGGTTGTAAAGGTCCACCCACTGGCGCCAATGCTGCTCGCGCTCGGGCGTCAGCAAAAAGCTGTCCTTGGGCTTGGGGTCCACCGGCCAGGTGAACTTGGTGGCCACGACAGCACCGATGCCGACGCTGGACGCGAAGTCCTGGCCACCGGTGCTCAGCTCGACATGGTCGCCGGCGTAGGCCGACCAGGGCCCCATCAGCGCCTTCAGCGTCTTGCCCTTGTGGCGCACCTGCCAGCTCGACAGCGGGTCGGACGCCGGCGCCTGGTCCATGAAGGGCATGTTGTGAAAGGCGTAGCCGGTGCCGCAGGGGCAGACTTCGACGACGGCCTCGGGGTTGGCCGCGTGGGCCGCGGCGTGCATGACCTTGTAGAGGTCGGCGAGTTTCTCCACCGCGTCTTCCGGTCGCGCATGCTTGTGCGCCGGGTTGAAGCAGGGCGCCACGCCATTGAGATGCTGGCCGTCGACCTTGAGGCCGTCGAAGCCCCAATCGCCGATGATCTTCTTCACCGTGGCGGCCAGGCGGGCCTGGGTCTTCCCGTAGGCCGGGCAGAGGTAGAAGCTGTTCCACCAGGTCACGTTCTGCACCGCGCCATCCTTGTCCAGCAGCAGCAGATCGGTGTGGTCGTGCAGCTCGTCGCTGCCGGGTGCGACCGCCAGCGGCGCGATCCACAGCCGTGCCTTCATGCCGCGGGCGTGGATGTCGGCCACCAGCGCCTTCATGTCGGCTTCGCCCTGGGGAAACTTGGCGAGGTCGGGCGTCCAGTCGCCCGTCTTCACCTGCCAGCCGTCGTCGAGCACGGCCCACTTGAAGCCCAGGTCCTGCACCTTGGGCAGGGTGGCGCGCACATAGTCGAGTGAGAAGTCGCGCTCATAGCCCCAGGCGCACCACTGTGCCTCGTAGGCGCTCTGCGGCGGCTGCGGTGCGGCCAGGCCCTGGGCAGCCATCAGGCGGCGGTAACGGTCCAGCGGCACGAAGAAGTCGCCGCGGTGCACGGCGAGGAAGGTCGGCAGTGTTTTCAGCGTGGCGCCTGGCGCCAGCGTCTGCGGCTCCTCGCCACGCAGAGAAATGTCGACCTGGTCGCCGCTGGCCTTCACGGGCAGCGCGACGAGCTGCGGTTGAAGGGCCAGGTGGCCGACGGCCAGGCCGACATCCCGTCGCCAGACATCGACGACGGGCGTGCCGCCGCCGTAGTCCGACGCATTCATGCCCATGAAGTTGCGCTGCTCCAAGCTGCGCTTGACGGGCTGCACCCAGTCGCGCCGGTCGGCATGGCTGGCGCCGGAATAGGTCCAGTAGCCGCCGGCATGGCGTGGCGCGGCGGCCAGGCGGTGGGCGGCGTTGACCCAGGCGTCGATGGCGATGGGCTTGTCGCTGGTGTTGACATAGGCGACGTCCAGCAGCGCGACGCCGGAGTGTTCGTCCAGCAGCGTGACGGTGACGCGCTTCTCGATGCCGTCGACGGAGCGCCCGACCAGGCGCAGCGTCTGGGCCGCACCCAAGGGCGTCGCCGCCTTGCCGGGCTCGGCCTTCTGCAGCACGAAGCGGGACAGCGGCCGGCCCTTGACGATCAAATGCTCGCTCGCATCAAAGCCCGTCAGTTCGACCGGCTGCTTGCCCAGCATGCTGACGACGCGGCAGCGCATCTGATCGTCGAACTGCAGCGACAGCGCAGCGTCCTGCACGCGCACATGGCCCTTGCCCTCAGCCTGGGCAAGCGGCAACTGCGTGACCAGAGGCGCCGCGCCCAGCCATTGCAGAAAGGCCCGCCGTGCCGTCATCGCTGGCCATCCCAGGCCGTGGGGAAGGTGCGCTCGGCGTTCCGGTGGTAGAGCTTGTCGACCACTGCACGCGGCAGAGCCAGGCCCTTCACCGGTTGGTCGAGGTCGGCCACTTTGAAGCTGTCCGACGTATTGAAGTAGCGCCAGTGCATGCGCCACACGCCTTCGGCCACCTTGGCCAGCGCGGCACCATCCTGGCCGGGCTCCTGCGACATGTCGCTGCCGTACATGAGGCGGTCCTGGTATTTGATGAAGAAACGGCGCACGCGTTCGCGGTCCTTCTGGCTCTGGTATTGCAGCTGGCCGATGCGCGCGGCCACGTCGACCATGGCACTCGGAAACTTGTCGAGGAAGGCGGCGAGCTCGTCGACATCGCGCTCAAGAGATGCCAGGTGCACACCGATGAAGCGCAGGCCCGGGTGGGCTGCCACCATGCGGTCGCGTGCCGCCATCTGGGCTTCCCAGCTGGGCATCTCGGGGTGCAGAGCCATGTGGTACTGCGGGTGGGCCTTGAAGTACTCGCGGTCATTGTTGACCGTCATCTTGTCCAGCGGCAGCCAGCAGTTGTGGGGCTCGCCCTGGTGGCCGAGCAGCGGGATGCCCTGTTTCGCGAAATCGGCGAACAACGGCGCAAAGCGGGCGTCGTCGATCATGAGCAGCTTGTCGTCGGCGCCCTTCAGGCTCATGCCGATGTTCTTCCACACCTTCACGCCAACGGCGCCGGCCTTCATCGCAGCCGCGATGCGCTGGCGCGTCGCCGGCAGCCATTCCGGCTTGTCGGAACCATCGACCGAGAAGCTGGCCGCCCAGGCCACATCCTGAGGGAACTGCTTCTGCAGCTCGATGGCCACGCGCTGCTGGTCGTCCAGTGGCGGGAAGTCGGGGTAGTCGACGTTGATCGTCAGCACCTTGAAGTTCTGGCGCCTGGCCGCCGCCATGAAGGCCGGCGCCGGGTTGTGCAGATGCATGTGCACGTCCACCTTCACGACGCGGCCGTAGTCCGCCATCGTGTAGGGCTTCGGCTCGGCCGCCGGTCCGGAGGAGAAAAAGGCCGCCCCGGCAAGCAGGGCGGCAACACGGAGGAGAACTTTCATCAGAACTTCAGGCTTGCACCCAAGGTGAACGAACGGCCGTAGCGGTAATAGCCCTGGGGCAGCTTCACGCTGTCATTGCCCAGCGTGTACTCCTGCGTCGCATCGGTCAGGTTGTTGCCTTCGATGCTGATGCGCAGCCACTTGTTGACCTCGTAGGCGATCTGGGCCGTCGCCCAGGTCACGGCCTTGGCGCGCTCGTTGAAGCCGGCACCCAGCACATTGGTGGCGGTGACGAAGGCGTCGGTGTGGTCGGCGGTGGCGCTCATGCTCCAGGGGCCCTTCTCGTACAGCACGCCGAATGACGACGTGGCCGGCGCGATGCCTTCCAGCGCACGCTCCTCGCCGCCCACCCAGCTGCGCGACTTGTTGCGGGTGTACTGGGCCCGCACGCCGAAGCCGTTGTCGAACAGATGCTGCAGGCCGATCTCGAAGCCGCGCGCGGTGGCCTTGTCGCCGTTGATGGGGCGGCTGACGTTGAACAGCCGGCCACCCGGGGCCCCGATGTTCTGGCCGGTCAGGTACTCGCTGGTGATCTGGTTCTTGATGTTCTTCTGGTAGACGGCGAAGTTGAGCGCCGAGTCCTTGGCGTAATACCACTCCAGCGACACATCGGCCTGGCGGGCGCTGTAGGGCTTGAGATTGGCGTTGCCGCCGAAGACCTGCGTGAAGTCGCCCCAGGAGATGCTCTGCGTCGTGCTCGTCGGCGCCAGCTTGTCCACCGACGGCCGCGCCATGGTCTTGGCCGCGCCCAGGCGCAGTTGCAGATCGTTGGTGATCAGCCAGGTGAAGTTGACCGAGGGCAAGGCGAAGTTGTAGCTCGACTCCTGCTGCACGACGGACGGCGGCGCGTAGACGGCCGTGTAGTTGAAGGCGCCGTTCTCGATGATGTCGAGGATCTTGGCGTCCCAGGCCTGGGACGTCGTCTTGGTCTTCACGAAGCGCACGCCGGCGTCCGCATTCCAGCCGTCGCCCGACAGGTCGGCCTGCACGAAGGCGGTCGTCGTCTTCTCCGTCACGCGGTAGCTCTCGAGCGGGTTCCAGGCCGGCGCCGCTTTGCTGAAGTCATAGGTACCGCCCCCCGGGCGCGGCTTGCCGTCGTAGGCCTTCAGCGCCTGCAGGTAGTTGTTGATGTCGAAGCCCAGGAAGCTGCGCGGGAAGTTGCCGCTGACACCGTCCATGAAGCCCGACGGGCTCAGCGTCTGGTTGATGACGTTGCCGCCCAGCGCGCCGACGTTGATGGCGTTGGCGCCCGAGTAGTGGCCATCGCCCGCATTGAAGGCGTTGTTGATGAGATCGCGCGACTTCTTGCGGTGGGTCTCACTCAAGCCGAATTTCAGCTGGTCGATGCTGAAGCGGTCCACCTTCCATTCGAGATTGCCGGTGGCGCCGCTGATCTTGTCGTCGATATTGTCGCCGGCCAGGCTGAAGTAATGGGTGTTGAAGTCCTTGGCCGTGAACAGGCCCTGGGCCAGGCCGGTCTGCAGGTCGCGGCCATCGTTGAAGGTGGTCTTCACGTCGGGCACGGCCGAACCGGTCAGCTGGATGCGCGTGATATTGGGCTGGTTCATGCGCAGCACGACATAGCTGTCCTGCCCGCCGGAGTGGCGCTTGGAGGTGGACTCGTAGATGTCGCCCGTTGCCTTCAGCGTGGGCGACAGCTTCCATTCCGCATTGGCGCCGTACATCGCCGTGTCGACGACGCGGTACTCGGTCTTGTTCAGCAGCTCGGGGTTGAGGGCCAGCTCCGGGTTGGGATTGGCCAACGTGAAGTCGGTCACCACGCCGTTGGTGATCTTCATGTTGGACCAGCGGCCCGGCGCATACAGCGGGTAGAAGGACAGCTGGTAACCCACCTGCGGCGAGTCCAGCCGCGTCTTGAAGCCGTCGACGACGACCTTGAGGTCATTGCTCGGCCGCCACTCCACCTTGCCCGACAGGGCCATGCGCTCCTTCTTCTCCATGATGGTGCCGAAGCGGAACTGGCCCGGGCCGATCAAGCCTTCCTCGTCCGGATCGAGCTGACCGTTGCCGTTGGGGTCGATGGCGCCGCCCCAGGTGTTGCCCCAGGGCCAGAACAGCTCGGGCTTGTTGGGCGCGGGGTTGCGCGACCAACCGCCGTCGTTGCCGGCCGTGTCGGTGCGCACGTCGCGCTTGGCGTAGACGACACCCAGCAACACGCCGACCTGATCGCCGAAGGTATTGCTGTAGGTGCCCGACAGCTTCGTGCCGTTGAGGCTGCTCATCTGGTTGCGGTCGGCCTCCACGCGCAGCAGGCCGCGCTGGCCCTTCTGGTCGAAGGGGCTGGCCGAGCGCAGGTTCACCAGGCCGCCGATGGCGCCTTCGATGAGGGAGGCCTGGGTGGACTTGATGACGTCGGCACCGCTGATGACGTCGGCGGGCAGCACGTCATAGGCGAAGTAGCGGCCGGCGCTGTCGGTGCCCAGCAGGCGGTTGTTGAACGTGGTGATCGTGTACTCGGGGCCGAGGCCGCGGATGCTGACCTTCTGGCCTTCGCCGCCGGCCGTGCGCGAGATGGACACGCCGGTGATGTGGCTCAGCGAGTCGGCCACGTTGTTGTCGGGGAAGCGCCCCAGCTCGGTGGCGCTGATGCTGTCCTGCACGCCGGCAGCGTTGCGCTTCAACGCAAGCGACTTCTGCAGGCTGGCGCGGGTACCGGTCACTTCCACGCGGTCCAGCGTGTTTTCAGGGTCGGTCTTGGCGGCTTCTTGCGCAAAGGCCGGGGCGGCCAGGGCCATCAGGCCGGCCAGCGTCAGCGGGTGCAACGGGAAACAACGGGGTTGCAGGCGAGGACTCATCGAACAGTTCCTTTGATCTTGTGTGTCGGGGCTGCCGTCAGGGCAGCGCGATGTCATCTGCTTTGGATGCCGGGGCAGCTCTCCCCCGGTGCGTGCTGCCGGCTCCTCGGATGCCCTCGAACCGGCTTGCCGCAAGTCTACGAATTCTTTCGTTTGATTTCGTATATGGTTTTCACGGATGTTGAATGCTTTCGTTGAAGCATGCCACGAAAGCCTTCCACGGGGCTGACATAGAGAGTACGACCTGAGCTATATGGAGTTTTGCCCCTCACCTGCGGGATTTGGCATACGAAAGCGTTTCCGCCGTTGTGTTTTCGTTTTTGTTCGTTTATGCTTTCGCTCGAAAGTCGCAAAGACGCTTCCCGACTCCACGAAAGACTTCCGATGCAGAGCACCTGGCTCCTCTACACGCTGATCACGACCCTGCTCTGGGGCGTATGGGGCGCCTTCACCGGCCTGCCCTCCGAGCACGGCTTTCCGGACACGCTGATCTATGTCGTCTGGGCGCTGACGATGGTGGTGCCCGCCGTCATCGTGCTGGCGCGCAACGGCTGGCGCATCGACCGTGACCGCCGCTCCGTCGTGCTCGGCCTGGCCGTGGGCCTGCTGGGCGCCGGCGGCCAGATGCTGCTGTTCCGCGCGGTGCAGTCGGGCCCGGCCTATCTGATCTTCCCCATCGTGTCGCTGTCGCCGGCGCTGACCATCGCGCTGTCCTTCGGCCTGCTGGGCGAGCGCACCGGCAGGCTCGGCGTGGCGGGCATCGTGCTCGCGCTGTGCTCCCTGCCGCTGTTCGACCTGCAGCTCGGCCAGGGCGGCCAGGGCATGGGCTTGTGGTTCGTGCTCGCCCTGCTCGTGCTGGTGGCCTGGGGCCTGCAGGCCTATTTCATCAAGCTGGCCAATGCGGGCAGCAGCGCTGAAAGCATCTTTTTCTACATGGCCGTCGGCGCGGTGGCCTGCGCACCGGTGGCGCTGTGGATGACCGACTTCTCCCAGCCCATCAACTGGGGCTGGAGCGGTCCCGGCCTGTCCGCCGTCATCCAGGTGCTGAACGCCGTCGGCGCGCTGACCCTCGTCTATGCCTTCCGCTACGGCAAGGCCCTGGTCGTCTCGCCCCTCGTCAATGCCGGCGCGCCGCTGCTGACGGCCGTGTTGTCCATGGCCCTCAGCGGTGCTGCGCCCAACGGCTCCAAGCTGGCCGGCGTGGCACTGGCCCTGCTCGCGGCCCTGCTGCTGGCCCTGCAACCCGAAACCCCTTCTTCTTCCTCTTCCCAACCCGTTCAAGGAGACGCCGCATGAAGCTCATGCTCGACCTCGTGCGCCGCCACAAGCAAGCCGCCCATGGTGATGTCGCCATCGGCATTCCCTCGGTCTGTTCCGCCCACCCCGTCGTCATCGCCGCCACGCTGCGTGAATGCGCCGCCCAGGGCCGCCCGGCCCTCATCGAAGCCACGTCCAACCAGGTCAACCAGGACGGCGGCTACACCGGCATGACGCCGCTGGACTTCCGCCGCTATGTGCAGGGCCTGGCCGAGGCCGAAGGCCTGGCGCCCGAGCTGCTGCTGCTCGGCGGCGACCACCTCGGCCCCAACGCCTGGCGCAAGCTGCCGGCCGGCGCGGCCATGGCCAAGGCCGAAGTGATGGTGGCGCAGTACGTGGCCGCGGGCTTCCGCAAGATCCACCTGGACTGCTCCATGAGCTGCGCGGGTGACCCGGTGCCGCTGCCAGAGCCCGAGATCGCCGCCCGCGCCGTGCTGCTGTGCCGCGCGGCCGAGATGGCCTGGCTGCAGTCGCCCGAGCGCGGCGACCCGCCGGTCTATGTCATCGGCACCGAAGTGCCGGTGCCCGGTGGCGCGCATGAAGACCTGGGTGAATTGGAAGTGACTTCGCCCGACGCAGCCGCGTCCACGCTGGAGTTGCACCGGGTCGCCTTCCAGCGCGCCGGCCTGGAGGCTGCCTGGGAGCGCGTCGTCGCCATGGTGGTGCAGCCGGGCGTGGAGTTCGACCATCACAAGGTCATCGACTACCGGCCCGAGAAGGCCCGTGCCTTGAGCGCCTTCATCGAGAGCCAGCCCGGCCTGGTCTTCGAAGCCCACTCGACCGACTACCAGACCCCCGAGCGCCTGGCCCAGCTGGCCCGCGACCACTTCGCCATCCTCAAGGTCGGCCCCGGCGTGACCTTCGCGCTGCGCGAGACGCTGTGGGCCCTGGCCGCCGTCGAGCGCGAGTGGATGGGCGAAGGCGACGGCCTGGTCGACACCGTGCTGGGCGTCATGCGTGCCGAGCCCGAGCACTGGCGCGGCTACTACCAGGACCCGAAGCGGCTTGATGTCGACCTCGCCTACTCCCTGAGCGACCGCATCCGCTACTACTGGGCCCACCCCGCCGTGCGCGAGGCCTGCCGGACCATGCTGGCCCGCCTGGACGCCGCGCCGCCGCCGCTGACCCTGCTCAGCCAGTACCTGCCCCGCCAGTACGAAGCGGTGCGCGACGGCCGAATTTCGACACACACGGACGCCTTGCTGCGAGACGGCACCGTCCAAGCCCTGCGCCC
Organism: Roseateles saccharophilus; assembly: GCF_031458095.1. Taxonomy (GTDB): domain Bacteria; phylum Pseudomonadota; class Gammaproteobacteria; order Burkholderiales; family Burkholderiaceae_C; genus Pelomonas; species Pelomonas saccharophila_A. Next base: position 22,574 of record NZ_JAVDXU010000005.1, on the reverse strand, counting down.
CTATCTGCACGCCTGCGCTGCCTGAACATGACCCTGCTCCACCTCGACCCCACCGACCTCGACCACCGCGGCGCCGCGCACACGGCCCGCGAGATCGCCCATCAGCCGGCTGTCTGGCAGACCGTCTACGAACAGCTGCAAGCCGAGCGCCCCGCCCTCGACGCCTTCCTGGCACCCCTGCTCGCCCTGCCTCAGCTGCGCATCGTGCTGACCGGCGCCGGCAGCTCGTCCTTCATCGGCCAATGCATCGCGCCCGCGCTGCTGCGCCACCTCGGTGCCCATGCCGGCATCCGCATCGAGGCGCTGGCCACGACCGACATCGTCTCCAGCCCCGAGCAATGCCTGCAGCCCGAGGTGCCGACCCTGCTCGTGTCCTTCGCCCGCTCCGGCAACAGCCCCGAAAGCCTGGCCGCCGTGGAACTGGCGGACCGCTTCGTCAAGACCTGCCACCACCTCGTCATCACCTGCGCCGCCGACGGCACGCTGAACCGCCGCATGGCCGGCCAATCGCATGTCCAGGTGCTGCTGCTGCCCGACGAGACCAACGACCGCGGCTTCGCCATGACGTCCAGCTTCACGGGCATGCTGCTGGCCGCGGCCTGGGCCTTCGGCCTGCCGCTGGCGCCCGTGACAGCGCTGGCGCATGCCGCCGCCGCGTTGGTGGAGGCTGAAGCCGACCGCCTCTACGCGCTGACCGACAAGCCCTTCGAACGCGTCGTCTACCTGGGCAGCAACACCCTGCTGGGCCTGGCCCGCGAGGCCGCGCTGAAGCTGCTGGAGCTGACCGACGGCAAGCTCGTCGCCATGGCCGACTCGACGCTGGGCTTCCGCCACGGCCCCAAGACCATCCTCAACGACAGGACCCTGGTCGTCATCGTCCTGTCCAACGACCCCTACACCCGCCAGTACGACCTCGACCTGCTGCACGAACTGCGCAAGCAGGGCCCGGCCCGCGTGCTGGCCTTGAGGACATCCGGCACGCCCTCGCTGAACGGCGCCGAGGCCCCGCATGCCGATGATGTGCACTTGGCCCTGCCCGCCAGCGCGCCCGACCTGGCCCTGGCGCCCGTGGCCCTGGTGTTTGCGCAATGCCTGGCCCTGCTGGCCTCGCTGCAGCTCGGCATCACGCCCGACAACCCCAGCGCCTCGGGCACCGTGACCCGCGTCGTCAGCGGTGTCACCATCCATCCCGTGAACCCCGACGCACAGCAAAACCCATGAGCGGCCTTTTCCTCGGCATCGACGGCGGCGGCACCAAGACCGCCTTCGTCCTCGTGGACGAGATCGGCCGCCTGCTCGCGCGCCATGAGTCGACGACGAGCTACTACATCGAGATCGGCTTCGACGCGCTGCGCGCCTTGCTACGTGATGGCGTGCAGGCCGCGCTGCGCCAGGCCGGCGTGAACGCGAGCGACATCGCCCACACCTTCGCCGGCCTGCCCGCCCATGGCGAGGACAGCGAGCTGTTCGGTACCTTCGATGCGCTGCTGAAAGACGTGGTGCCACGCAGCACCGTCGGCAACGACATGGTCTGCAGCTGGGCCGGGTCCCTGGCCGGTGCCGACGGCATCAGCCTCGTCGCCGGCACCGGCTCCATCGCCTATGGCGAATGGATGGGCCGCGGCGCGCGCTGCGGCGGCTGGGGCGAAGTCTTTGGCGACGAGGGCTCGGCCCACTGGCTGGCCCGCGAGACCCTGGCCCTGTTCTCGCGCATGGCCGACTGCCGCGCCGAGCCCGGTCCCCTGCTCGGCCTGGTGCGCGAACACTTCGCACTCCAACACGACCTCGACCTCTGCGGCGAGATCAACGGCAGTGCCGCGCGCAGCGAGCTGGCCCAGGTGGCCCGCCTGGCCACCGCTGCGGCCAACGCCGGCGACGTGCAGGCCCGCCAGCTGCTCGTGCGTGCCGGCGACGAGCTGGCGGCTCTCGCCGCCGGGGTCGCGCGCAACCTCGGCGTGACTGGCATTCAGGCCGTACCCGTGTCCTACTCCGGCGGCGTGTTCGCAGCCGGCGAGCTGGTGCTGGGGCCCTTGCAGGCCGCGCTGGCGCGGCGCCTGCCGGGCTCGGTGCTGAAGACGCCGCGCTTCGGTCCCGAACTGGGCGCCGCGCTGTATGCCGCCCGCCTGGCCGGCCGGCCGCTGTCGCCGGCGGCGCTGGCCCGGCTCGACGGCTGAGCGGTCGATATCATTCGAAAGTCGGCCCCGCCTTCCCCTCCCGCATGCCCACCTCCGTCTCGTCGTCCGCGAAAACCGAAAGCCCGTTGCTCATCGACGAGCGGCGCCGGCTGATCCGCGAACTGGTGCAGACGCAAGGCCGGGTGACGGTGGACGAACTGGCCGACCGCTTCGGCACCTCGGTCGTCACCATCCGCAGCGACCTCAACGCCCTGGCCTCCACCGGCGCCGTGCTGCGCACCCACGGCGGCGCCCTGGCCCAACGCGACACCGAGGAAGTGCCCATCGGCGTCAAGCAGAAGCTGCGCCATGAGCAGAAGGCCCGCATCGCCGCCGAGGCCGTCAAGCTCATCAAGGACGGCGAAACCATCCTGCTTGATTCGGGCTCCACCACCGAAGAAATCGCCAAGCAGATCCGCGGCCTGCGCCTGACGTCGCTGAACGTCATCACCAACGCGCTGAACATCGCCGCCCTGCTGGCGCCGGTGTCCCACATCAACCTCATCATGCCGGGCGGTCAGTTGCGGCCGAACTCGTTCTCCTTGTCCGGCCCCCAGGCCGTGGCCGCGCTGCAAGGCCTGTATGCCGACCGGCTGTTCCTCGGCGTCGACAGCCTCGACCCCGACATCGGCCTGATGACGCCGCATCTGCTCGAAGCCCAGCTCAACGCCCAGATGATGAAGATCAGCCGCCAGGTCGTCGCCGTGGCGGACGCGTCCAAGCTGATGAAGCGCAACCTGTCCGTCATCGCACCGGTGGAGCAGCTGGACATGCTGATCACCGACAGCGGGGCGGATCAGGCCATCGTGGATCAGTTGCGGGGGCGGGGGATTGAGGTGGTGTTGGCTTAGGCTGCACAGCGCCAGCTAGCAGCATCTCAGTCGATCAATGCTCACTCGCGAGTTTTCCGCGACAACCAATCACCGGATTGGTAAGGGCCTGCTCTGGCTTGCTGCGTGCCTTGCGCTGCTGGCCATGTGGAGGTGGGTCGTGGAAGCACGATTTCTCGAAGCTGCATACCTGAGCTACGGTGAAGTTGTTTCCGTGAACTCGAAACAAGACGACGCCAAGGTTGTCTTCCACGACGCGGCAGGCCATCCCCGCACCGCGTCGCCCTGGGTGAAATCATCCTCACGTAAATATCGTGTAGGTGAACGTATCGCCGTGCTGGTCAACCCAAGTGACCCGACGACAGCAAAGTTCAACGAGCCTATGCAGATTTGGGCAAATACCCATCTGTGCCTCTATCTATCTGGCATCGCAGGAGTGATTGGACTTCTTGTCATCAAGAAGGTCCTAGTGATAGGCCCGCTTCGACAGAAGTCCTTCCGGATTGGCATGTAGGACCGTGAGCTTTTGCTGGAGTCGCTGTCAGTTGGCTGAACAGGCTATGCCAAGTCTGGCACCTTGAGCCACCCCGTCAGGCGGTCCAGGAAACACCGGACCTCAACGCCTGCTCCGCGTTCCGGTAGTAGGCCGCGTTGAGCGGCTACCGCACAAGATCGCCGCGCTTGCGGTCCTCGGCGGTCATCAAGTCCACCAGGCAGCCGATGCCGGCACCAGCCAGCACCAACTGCGATCCCGTCCCCCCGTACGCAAGCATTGACAGCGTGATCTCGCAGCGCTCATCCACTGCACTTCGCAGCGGCTACGGGTCCAGGCTGCGAGGCTAAGCGAAGCCAATCGGCTGATTCAAACGGCCGCGTCCGGCACCACCGCCGTCACCTCAATCTCCACCTTGGCCCTGTCCTCCATCAGCGCCGACACCTGCACGGCGCTCATGGCGATGCCGTAGTCGCGGCCCAGCACCTCGCGATAGGCCTGGCCCACCTCGCGGCCGCGGGCGATGTATTCGCGCTTGTCGATGAGATACCAGGTCATGCGCACGATGTGCTCGGGCGCAGCGCCGGCTTCGGCCAGCACGGCGCGGATGTTGAGCAGGGCCTGGCGCACCTGGGCGATGAAGTCGTCGCTGTCGAACTCGCAGCGCTCGTTCCAGCCGATCTGGCCGGCGACAAAGACCTGGCGGCCGCTTGCGGCAACGCCATTGGCATAACCGCGCGGTTGGGTCCAGCCGGCAGGCTGCAGGATTTGCTTGTTGCTCATGGGGTTGTCTCCTGTTCTTGTGCGGCGAGCGAGCGCTCCAGCGCGGCACGTAGGTCGTCGGGAAAGGCTTGCGGCTTGTGGGTGGCGAGCGAGGTGCAGACCAGCACCTGCGTGAACTCGACGCGCGTACCGTCGTCACCCACGAAGGCGATGTTCAGCTTCAGCGAGCCGCCGCCCAGGCGTTCGATACGGATGGTTTGCTGCAAGCGGTCGCCATGGCGGCTGACACGCAGGAAGCGGGTGTCCAACTGGGCCGTCGGCATGCCGACCCGGCGCTGGCCGATCAGCAGATCAAAGGGCAGGCCCAGGTCGTGGGCGAACCAGTCCTCGATCAGCTCGTTGAGCATCTCGAAATAGCGCGGGTAGAAGACGATGCCGGCCGGATCGCAGTGGCCGAAGCGCACGAGTTGCTCGCGTTGGAATGCGTTGCCCATCAGACCCCCAGATGCTTGTGCCAAAGCTCGGGCTCGGCCGCGAGAGCGGCAGACGAGCCCGCCCAGGCCACGCGGCCGCGCTCGACCACGGTGTGGTGGTCGGCCAGGCGGATCAGCCGCTGCACATATTTGTCGACGACAAGGATGGTCTGGCCCGCAGCGCGCAGCAGGTCCAAACACCGCCAGATCTCCTCGCGCACCAGCGGCGCCAGGCCTTCGGTGGCTTCGTCCAGCACCAGCAGGCGCGGGTTGGTGACGAGAGCCCGGCCGATGGCCAGCATCTGCTGCTCGCCGCCCGACAGCTGCTGGCCCAGGTGGCCGGCGCGTTCGGCCAGGCGGGGGAAGAGGCCGTAGACGCGCTCCACCGTCCACGGCTCGGCTGCGCCGCTGCGGTTGGCGGCGAAGGCGCGCAGATGCTCGTGCACACTGAGGTTGGGGAAGACCTGCCGCCCCTCGGGCACCAGGGCCAGGCCCAGCCGCGCGATGCGGTCGGCCGGCCAGCCGGTGATGTCCTGGCCGCAGAAGACGATGCGGCCGCTGCTGGGCGCCATCCAGCCGCACAGGCAACGCAGCAGCGTGCTCTTGCCCATGCCGTTGCGGCCCAGCAGCGTCGCCACCTCACCGGCCTGCATCGACAGGTCCAGGCCGAACAGTACCTGGCTGGCACCATAGCCGGCCTGCAGGTCCTTGATTTCGAGCAAGGCGGTCACGACACGGCCTCCAGCTCGTCGCCAAGATAGGCGCGCTTGACCTCGGCATGCTCGCGGATCTCGGCGGGCGTGCCGCTCGCGATGACACGGCCGGCCACCAGCGTGGAGATGCGGTCGGCGAGGCGGAAGACGGCGTCCATGTCGTGCTCGACCAGCAGCAGCGTCAGGCCCTCGCGCTTGAGTGCCTGCAGCAGCTCCACCATGCGCGCCGACTCGTCCGGCCCCATGCCGGCCAGCGGTTCGTCCAGCAGCAGCAGCCGCGGGCGCGCGGCCAGGGCGAGGCCGACCTCAAGCTGGCGCTGCTCGCCGTGGGCCAGCTCGCCGGCGACGCGGTCCTCCTGAGCCGTGAGGCCGACGCGCGCGAGCAGGGCGTCCGCCTCGGCGTGCGCAGCCGCATCGGCGCGCGCGCTGCGCCACCAAGACGGCGCACCTTCGCGCCGCGCCAGCACGGCGAGCACGAGGTTGTCGCGCACCGAACAAGGCTTGAAGAGGTTGGTGATCTGGAAGCTGCGCACCAGACCCGCCTGCACGCGGCGGGCCATGCCTTGCCGCGTGACGTCCTGGCCCTCGAAGACAATGGCGCCTGAGTCCGGCGCCAGCGCGCCGGAGATCTGGTGGATCAGCGTCGTCTTGCCAGCGCCGTTGGGGCCGATCAGCGCATGCAGCTCGCCCGCGCGCACCTCGAAGCTCGCGCCATCGGTCGCGGCCAGAGCGCCGAAGCGCTTCACCAGCTGTTGGACTTCAAGCACGGCGCCACACTCCTGCGAGGCCACGCGGCGCATACAGCACGACGAGCAGCAGCAACGCACCCAGGCCCAGCTGCCAGTGCAGGGTGTAGCCCGACAGCAGTTCCTCCAGCAGCAGCAAGGCCGCCGCTCCCAGCGGACCGCCCCACAGCGCCCCGGCGCCACCGATGATGACCATGACCATCAACTGGCCCGACTGCGACCAGTGCATCAGATGCGGCGACACCAGGCCGTTCAGGTTGGCCAGCATGGCGCCCGCCAGGCCCGCGATGGCGCCCGCGAGCACAAAGGCCTGCCAGCGCAGCGCAAACACGGGGCCGCCCGCGGCAGCGACTCGCACCTCGTTCTCACGCGCGCCTTGCAGCAGCCAGCCGAAGGGCGAGTTGACGAGGCGCTGCAGGCCGACCATGACGATGGCGAACAGCACGAGTGCGACCCAGTAGAAGCTCGCGTCGTCCTTCAGGTCAAGGCCGAAGCCGAAGCCCGAGCGCTGCGCCAGGGACAGCCCGTCATCACCGCCATAGGCCTTCAGCGAGACTGCCAGGAAATAGAACATCTGGGCAAAGGCCAGCGTGATCATGATGAAGTAGACGCCGCGCGTGCGCAGGCTGATCGCGCCGATCAAGGCCGCTGCGATGGCGCTGACCAGCATCGCTGCCGGCCACGCGATCCAGGCCGAGGCGATGCCCGCATCCATCAGCACGCCCACCGTGTAGGCGCCCAGGCCGACATAGGCCGCGTGCCCGAAGCTGACCAGCCCGCCGAAACCGAGGATGAGGTTCAGGCTGGACGCCGCGACGGCGAAGATCAGGATGCGGGTCGCGACGACGGTATAGAACTCGAGGCCCACGAGCTGCAGCAGCGGCGGCAAGGCCGCAAGGGCGGCAAGCACAAGCCAGAGCCAGCGCCCCAGGCCACGATGGTGAAGATCGCGGGATTCAGCCATGGGCGGGGAAGAGGCCTCGCGGCTTCCAGAACAGGATGGCGGCCATCAGCACATAGATGAGGATGGACGCCAGTGCCGGGCCGAGGTTGGACGCGACCTCGGGCGAAGCGAGTTGACGTAGCAGAGCCGGCAGCAGCGTGCGGCTGGCGGTGTCGACGACGCCGACCAGCAGCGAGCCCACCAGGGCGCCGCGCACCGAGCCGATGCCGCCGACAACGATGACGACAAAGGCCAGGATGAGGATGCTTTCGCCCATGCCAACCTGCACGGCCAGCAGAGGCCCGAGCAGCGCACCGGCCAGCGCGCACAGCGCCGCGCCCAGGCCGAACACGGCGGTGAACAGCTTGCGGATGTCGATGCCCATGGCCGTGGCCATCTGACGGTTGGACGCACCGGCGCGAACCCACATGCCGGCGCGGGTGCGCGTGACGAGCAACCACATCAGCAGCGCGACCGCGAGGCCGACGCCGATGATGAGCAGGCGGTAGGCCGGGTAGAACAGGCCTGGCAGCAGCTCGACGGGGCCGGACAGCGCGGCGGGCGTGTTCAGCATCAGCGGCTGGTCGCCCCAGAGGATGCGCACGCCTTCGTTGAGCATCAGGATCAGCGCAAAGGTGGCGAGGACCTGGCTGAGGTGGTCTCTTGCATACAGGCGCCGGAGCAGCGTGACTTCGAGGGCCATGCCGAGGATCGCGGTGCCCAAGAGTGCGGCGAGGACGGCGAGCAGGAAGGAGCCGGTCGCGGAGGCCGTGGCGGCGGCCAGGTAGGCGCCGACCATGTAGAGCGAACCGTGCGCGAGGTTGATCATGTCCATGATGCCGAACACGAGGGTCAGTCCGGCGGCGAGCAGGAAGAGCATCAGGCCGAACTGGAGGCCGTTCAGCGCTTGCTCGGTGATGAGGATCCAGTCCATGGATGCGCTGTGCTCGCTACTGCGGGGTGTTGGCCAGTGCGGTGCCGGGAGTCCCGCCCGGCGGCGGGGTAACTTTCTTCTGCGGCGCCAGAAGAAAGTCACCAAAGAAGAAGCGCTGAACCGCACACCATCGCGACGACGCCAGGAGCGTCGCGCGAAAACAGCCAGCGGCGTTGCGCATAGACGCGACCCGCTTCGCTCTCGCTGCTGTCCCTATGACGAGCACCATTGCTCGCCTCTTCACGCCGCTTAACGCCGGCTGCACGCCGGGCTCATCAGGGAATACCGCGTCGCCCGAGCGACGCTGCATTGGTTTGTTTTCTCGTGAGCACGGCGTGCAGCCGCGCGTCGGACGGCTCGCGGGTTCGATGGAGGGTGGTCGTGAAAAGTCAGACGCGAGAGCGCAGCGGGTCGCCTGGGGGCGCACTCCAGTCCGAGCATCGCGAGCGCTTGATCCCACTCGAGTGCGGATTGCATTGAGCGCTCCTCTTTTGGTGACTTTTCTCTGGCGCGTCAGAGAAAGCCGAAGGCTTCGCCAAAAGTTACCCGCCCTCGCGGGGCGGATTCCCGCGGCACTGCACCGGGTCATGAAGGCTCCTCGCACAAGCAACCAACTGCCATCACACCCACTTCAGTTCATCTTGCAGGCGGAGGCATACGCGTCTTCATGCTGCGTGAAGATCTTCCCCAACGTCCGGTTCGTCACCCTTCCCTGCCCATCCTTGGTGATCACACGCAGGTAGTAGTCCTGGATCGGGTACTGATTCCGATTGAACTTGAACGGCCCCCGCACCGACTCGAACTTGGCCGCCTTGATCGCCTTCAACACCGCCGCCTTGTCCTCGACCTTGCCCTTCACATCCCTCACCGCCGCGTTCATCAACAGCGCCGCGTCATAGCCCTGGCTCGCATACAGCGACGGCAGCCTTCCGTAGTCCTTCACAAAGTCGGCAACGAACTTCTTGTTGGCCGGGTTGTCCATGTCATGCGCCCAATGCGAGCTGTTGAACATGCCCAGCATGGGTTCTCCCACGGCCTTGATGACGTCCTCGTCGGCCGAAAAGCCGGGGCCGAACAGCGTCACGTCCTTGGACAGACCGGCGCCGACGAACTGCTTGATGAAGTTGATGCCCATGCCGCCGGGCAGGAAGATGTACATCGCATCCGGTTTGGCGGCGCGCGCCTGAGCCAACTCGGCGGCGTAGTCGAGCTGGCCCAGCTTGGTGTAGATCTCCTCGACGACGGCGCCCTTGTAATAGCGCTTGAAGCCCGTCATCGCGTCCTTGCCAGCCGGGTAGTTGGGCGCCAGCAGCACCAGCTTCTTGAAGCCCTTCTCCGTGACCGTCTTGCCGACAGCCTCGTGCAGGTTGTCGTTCTGCCAGGCGACGTTGAAGAAATAAGGGTTGCACTGCTCGCCCGCGTATTGCGACGGGCCGGCGTTGGCGCTGATGTAGGGAATCTTGGCATCGAAGACCGCGGGGCCGACGGCCAGCATGATGTTGGAGAACACGATGCCGGTCATGAAGTCGACCTTGTCGCGCTTGATGAGGCGCTCGGCGCTCTGCTTGGCGACCTCGGGGTTCTGCTGGTCGTCGGCCATGACCATCTCGACGGGCAGGCCGCCGAGCTTGCCGCCGCTGTGCTTGAGCCCGAGCGCAAAGCCGTCGCGAATGTCCACGCCCAGCCCGGCACCGGGGCCGGACAGCGTGCTCAGAAAGCCCACCTTGAGCTTGTCGGCGGCCTGGGCGGCGGGCAGCAGGGCAAGGCTGATGGCGACGGCGGCGAGGGTCTTCTTCATGAGCGGGCTCTCCGGTGAAAGGGTCAGCGAGTGTCTCTGAGACGGAAGCGTTGCAGCTTGCCGGTCTCGGTGCGCGGCAGGCTGGTACGGAACTCGATGGCGCGCGGGTATTTGTAGGGCGCGATGGTCGCCTTGACGTGATCCTGCAGAGCCTTCACGTCGCCGGCATGGCCCTCACGCAGTACGACAAAGGCCTTGACCAGCTGACCCCGCTCTTCGTCGGGCACGCCGATGACGCCGCATTCCGCCACGGCGGGATGGCTCAGCAGTGCGGCCTCGACCTCGGGGCCGGCGATGTTGTAGCCGCCCGAGATGATCATGTCGTCGGTGCGGGCCTGGTAGACGAAGTAGCCTTCATCGTCGATCAGATAGGAGTCGCCGGTCAGGTTCCAACCGTCCTGCACATACTGGTGCTGGCGTTCGTCGGCCAGGTAGCGGCAGCCGGTCGGGCCCTTGACGGCGAGGTGGCCGACCTGGCCGGCGCGCAGCGGCTGGCCGGCGTCGTCGAGGATGCAGGCCTGGTAGCCGGGCACGGGCTTGCCGGTGGCGCCGCCCTTGGCGGTCTCTTCGGTATGCGAGATGAAGATGTGCAGCAGCTCGGTGGCGCCGATGCCGTCGAGCAGCTCGATGCCGGTCGCCTGCTTCCACAGCGCGCGCGTCGCGGCCGGCAGGGCCTCACCGGCGCTGACGCATTTGCGCAGCGACGAGAGGTCATGCTGGCCCACCAGCGGCGTCATCGCCCGGTAAGACGTCGGCGCCGTGAAGCAGACCGTGGCGCGGTGCTGGGCGATGGCCGCCAGCAGCAGTTCAGGCGCGGGCTTCTCCAGCAGCACCGTCGACGCGCCCACGCTCATCGGGAAGAGCAGCAGGCCGCCCAGGCCGAAGGTGAAGGCCAGCGGCGGGCTGCCGATGAAGACGTCGCTTCCTTCAGCGCGCAGGCAATGCACCGGCCAGCAGCGGCAGATGGCGATGACGTCACGATGGAAGTGCATCGTGCCCTTGGGCTGACCGGTCGTGCCGGAGGTGAAGGCGATCAACGCGCAGTCGTCGCTGGCGGTGTCGACATTCGTGAAAGTGGCGGGCTGGCGTGCGGCGCGGGCTTCCAGGCCGTCGGGCTCGCTGCTGCGGTAGCGGCAGATGCCGCGCAGCACCGGGTTCTGCAACTGCGCCGCCGCGAGTTCGTCGGCCAGGGCCGCGTCGCACAGTGCATGCGTGACCTCGGCCTTGGCGATGACCTTGCCCAGCTCGACGGCGCGCAGCAGCGGCATGGTCGCGACCGCGATGGCGCCAGCCTTGATGACGGCGAACCAGCAGGCCGCCAATTGCGGCGTGTTGGCGCCGCGCAGCAAGACCCGGTTGCCGGGCACGACGCCAAGTTCGTTGACGAGGACATTGGCGATGCGGTTGGCCTCGGCCTGCAGTTGCGCGTAAGTCCAGCGCACGCCTGCACCCTGAACGCAGGGCCGATCGCCCTGGCTTTGCTCGACCCAGCGGTCCAGCAGCTCGGTCGCCGCGTTCAGCTTGGGGCCAAACTGCAATTCGGGAAGATCAAACACCAGCTCCGGCCACTGGTCCTGCGGCGGGAGGTGATCTCTTGCGAAGGTATCCAGATGGGCCGATGGGTGCATGGTTCAGGCCTTGAGCAATTCGCGACCGATGATCAGTTGCTGCACTTCGCTGGCGCCTTCGTAGATGCGCAGCGCACGGATTTCGCGGTACAGGGACTCGACGATCTCGCCCCGGCGCACGCCGCGGCCGCCGAAGAGCTGCACGGCCGCGTCGATGACCTGCTGGGCGCCTTCGGTCGCCATCAGCTTGGCCATGGCGGCTTCCTTGGTGATGGTCCTGCCTTGATCACGCAGCCAGGCGGCGCGGTAGACCATCAGCGCGGCCGAATCCACCGTGCAAGCCATGTCGGCCAGCTTGGCTTGCGTGAGCGGCAGGTCGGCCAGGCGGGCGCCGAACATCGGGCGCTCCTTGGCCTGCTTCAAGCCTTCCTGCAAGGCGCGGCGCGCAAAGCCCAGGGCCGCAGCGGCGACGGAAGTGCGGAAGACGTCCAGCGTGCGCATGGCCAGCTTGAAGCCTTCGCCGGGCGCGCCCAGCATCTGGCTCTTGGGCACGCGGCAGTTGGTGAAGCGCAGGCGAGCCAGCGGATGCGGTGCGATGACGTCAATGCGCTCGGCAATCTCGAAGCCCGGCAGACCCGCGTCGACGATGAAGGCGCTGATGCCGCGCGAGCCAGGGGCTTCGCCGGTGCGCGCAAACAGCACATAGAAATTCGCGATGCCGCCGTTGGAGATCCAGGTCTTCTCGCCGTTCAGCAGATAGGCGTCGCCGTCTTCGGTGGCGCTGCATTGCATGGCCGCGACGTCGGAACCGGCCTCCGGCTCGGACAGCGCGAAGGCCGACAGCGCTTCGCCACGAGCGACACGCGGCAGATAGCACTCGCGCTGGGCCGGCGTGCCCTGCAGCGAGATGGCACCCGATCCCAGCCCCTGCATCGCAAACGCGAAGTCGGCGAGGCCGTCGTGCTTGGCCAGGGTCTCGCGGATCAGGCAGATGGCGCGGGTGTCGATGGCCTGGCCTTCACCGGCCACGGCATGGTTCAGCCAGCCGGCAGCGCCGAGCTGGGCCACGAGGGAGCGGCATTGCGCATCGATGTCGCCGTCGTGGTCGACATGCTGCAGGTGCTCGCCGCACCAGGCGTCCAGCGCAGACGCCAGCTCGCGGTGCTTGGCGTCGAAGAAGGGCCAGTCCAGATGTTCCATGGTCAGTCTCCCTGGAACACGGGCTTCTGCTTGGCCACAAAGGCCTCGTAGGCGCGATGGAAGTCCTTGGTCATCATGCAGATGGCCTGGGCCTGGGCCTCGGACTCGATGGCCTCGTCCACGCCCATGGACCATTCCTGGTGCAGCATGCGCTTGGTCATCGCATGGCCGAAGTTGGGGCCTGCCGCAATGTCGCCAGCCCACTTCAGCGTCTCGTTCAGCAGCTGCTCAGGCTCGACCATGCGGTTCAGGAAGCCCCAGCTCAGCGCCTCCTCGCCGCCCAGGCTGCGGCCGCTGTAGAGCAGGTCAGAGGCCCGCCCCTGCCCGACGATGCGCGGCAGCATGGCGCAGGCGCCCATGTCGCAGCCGGCGAGGCCCACGCGCGTGAACAGGAAGGCCGTCTTGCTGCGCGCCGTGCCGACGCGCAGGTCCGACGCCATGGCCATGATGGCGCCGGCGCCGGCGCAGACGCCGTCGATGGCCGCGAGGATGGGCTGGGGGCAGGCGCGCATGGCCTTGACGAGGTCGCCCGTCATGCGCGTGAAGGCCAGCAGGTCGGGCATGCTCATGCTGGTCAGCGGGCCGATGATCTCGTGCACGTCGCCGCCCGAGCAGAAGTTGCCGCCGGCGCCTTCGATGACGATGGCCTTGACCTCGTCCACATAGGACAGCGCGCGGAACAGGTCGCGCAGCTCCGCGTAGGACGCGAAGGTCAGCGGGTTCTTGCGCTCGGGCCGGTTCAGCGTGATGACACCCACCGATCCCTGCTGCTGCCAGAGGAAATGCTGGGCTTCATGCCCGATCAGGCTCAGATGGTTGCCGGAGGCGAGGTGGGGCGTCATGGGGCGTTGTCCTTGGACAGATGCGTTTTCAGTTGCGCGAGCAGCTCGTGGACCTGGGTCTTCTGCGTCGGCGTCCAGCCGGCGAAGAGCTCGACGATCCAGCCTTCGTGGGTGGCCGCCATGCGCTTGAACTGACGGCGGCCCTGGGGCGTGAGCTTGACGATGAAGCTGCGGCGGTCATCGGCGCGGGTCTCGCGCAGCACCAGGCCTTCGGCTTCGAGCTGGTCGGTGATGCCGGTGACATTGCCGCCGGTCACCATCAGGCGCTTGGACAGCTCGCGCATGGTCAGGCCGTCGGGGTGGCGCTCCAGCTGGGCCAGCAGGTCAAAGCGCGGCAGCGTGGTGCCGAAGTCGGCCCGCAGGCGCTGGCGGATCTGGTCTTCGACGCGCGTCGTGCAGGACAGCAGGCGCAGCCAGAGCTTGAGGGCCTGGTGGTCGTCGTCGGACAGCCGGGTTTCGAAATCCATCTCGTCGGCCATCACATCGTCTCCCCGCCGCAGACGGCAATGGCCTGGCCGTTGACGCCCGGACTGGCGGCCAGCCACGCCACCGTGTCGGCAACGTCCTCGGGCTGGATCAGGCGGCCCTGCGGATTGGCCTTGGCCAGCTCCGCCTTCGCCTGCTCGGGCGTGCGGCCGGTCTTGGCGACGATGGTGTCGACCGCGTTGGCCACGATGTCGGTCTCCGTGTAACCGGGGCAGACGGCGTTGACCGTCACGCCCTTGGTCGCCACTTCCAGCGCCATCGCGCGTGTCAGGCCCAGCACGCCATGCTTGGCAGCGCAATAGGCCGCCACATAGGCATAGCCCTTGAGCGCCGCCGTGCTGGCGACGTTGACGATGCGGCCGTCCTTGCGCGCCAGCATGCCGGGCAGCACGGCGCGGCTGCACAGGAAGGTGCCGGTGAGGTTGACGTTGAGCAGGCGCTGCCAGAGCTGCAGCGAAGTCTTGTGCAGCGGTGCGGTCTCGACCTGGCCGGCGTTGTTGACCAGGAGGTCCACGTCGCCAACCGCCGCAAAAGCGGCCGCGACGCTGGCTTCGTCGGACACATCGCAGACCTGGAGCGCGACGTCGCCCAGTGCGGCTTGCTGTGCCTGAAGGCGCTCCAGGCTGCGCCCCATCAGCGTGACGCGCCAGCCGTCGGCCAGCAGCCGCTTCGCCACCGCGGCACCGATGCCGCTGCCTCCACCCGTGACGACTGCCTGCTTCATACGCCCAGCGCCTTGTTGGCCTGCTCCGCCGCGGCCACGCCTGTCGAGCGCTGGCGCTCGAACTCGCGCTCCAGCTGGCTCTTGCCGGACAGGTATTGTTTTGGCCATTCCAGGCCGATGGGGCCGCGGTAGCCGATGCGTGCGGCCTCGGTCAGTGTCCAGGCCGGGTTGGCCAGATGCGGTCGCGCGATGGCGCAGAGGTCGGCGCGGCCCGAGGCAACGATGCTGTTGACATGGTCGGCCTCGGAGATGGCGCCGACGGCCATGGTGGCGATGCCGACGCGGTTGCGGATGCTTTCGGCAAACGGCGTCTGGAACATGCGGCCGTAGACCGGCTTCTGCGCCTTGCTGACCTGGCCGGAGGACACGTCGATGAGATCGGCGCCAGCTTGCTTGAACGCGGCGGCGATGGCGACGGCGTCCTCCGGCGTCGTGCCGCCGGGCACCCAGTCATGGGCCGAGATGCGCACGGACATGGGCCGGTCCAGCGGCCAGACCTCGCGCAGCGCCGTGAAGACTTCCAGCGGGTAGCGCAGCCGGTTTTCCAGCGAACCACCGTAGTCGTCGTCGCGATGATTGGTCAGTGGCGAGATGAAGGCCGACAGCAGGTACCCATGGGCGCAGTGCAGCTCCAGCCAGTCGAAGCCTGCATCGGCCGCACGGCGGGCGGCATTGACAAAGTCTTCTTGCACGCGGTCCATGTCGGCGCGGGTCATCGCGCGAGCCGTCTGGCTGATGCCTGCGAGGTATTGCTGCGGCGAGGCCGAGATCAGCGGCCAGTTGCCGGCGGGCAGCGGATGGTCTTCGCCTTCCCAAGGCACGCGGGTCGAGCCCTTGGGGCCTGCATGGCCGAGCTGCATGGCGATGCGCGCGCTGGTGTGGGTATGCACGTACTCAACGATGCGCTGCCAGGCCGCGCCCTGGGCGTCGTTCCACAGGCCCGGGCAGGCGGGCGTGATGCGCGCATCGGGCGACACGCAGGTCATCTCGGCAAAGACCAGCCCTGCCCCTCCCAAAGCCCGCGCGCCGAGGTGGGCCAGGTGATAGTCGCCGGGAATGCCGTCCTCGCAGCTGTACTGGGCCATGGGCGATACGACGACGCGGTTCTTCAGCGTGACGCCGCGCAGCTTGAAGGGCGTGAACATCGGCGGCACTTGGGCATCCACGCCAGCTTGACCAGCCAGCCAGCGCTCGAACTCGCCGACGTAGCTGGCATCGCGCAGCCTCAGGTTCTCATGCGAGATGCGCTGGGAGCGCGTCAGCAATGAATAGGCGAACTGCTCGGGCGCCAGGCGGGCATGGCGCTCGACGTTCTCGAACCACTCGGTGGAGTTGCGTGCGGCGTTCTGGATGCGCAGCACCTCGATGCTGCGCGTGGCCTCATAGGCATCCAGCGCCTTCTGCAGGCCGCCATGGGACTGGATGTCACGCGCCAGGTCAATGGCGTCTTCCAGCGCCAGCTTGGTGCCCGAGCCGATGGAGAAGTGAGCCGTGTGCGCGGCATCGCCCATCAGCACGACCGGCGTACCGCTCTCGTTGCGGTGCACCCAGGTCTTGCAGACGACGCGCGGGAAGCGGATCCAGGATGCCGAGCCGCGCAGATGGCTGGCGTTGGAGATCAGTGGATGGCCGTCCAGCACCTTGGCGAACAGTTTTTCGCAGAAGGCGATGCCCTCCTCCTTGCTCATGGCCTCGATGCCGGCGGCGCGCCAGACGTCTTCGGGCGCTTCGACGATGAAGGTCGAATGGGTTGCGTCGAAGCGATAGGCATGGGCCTGGAACCAGCCCCACTCGGTCTGCTGGAAATCGAAGGTGAAGGCGTCGAAGAGTTTCGTCGTGCCAAGCCACACGAAGCGGCAGGCGCGCAGGTCGACGTCGGGCTGGTAGGTGGCGACGTACTTCTGGCGGATGCGGCTGTTCAGGCCGTCCGCCGCGATGATGAGATCGGCGTCGATGCCAGCGTCGTCGGGCACGTCAGTCTCGTAGACCAGCTCGACGCCCAGCGCTTCGCAGCGCGCCTGCAGGATGTTGAGCAGCTTCTTGCGGCCGATGCCGCAGAAGCCATGGCCGCTGGAGACGATGCTGCGGCCCTTGAAGTGGACGGCGATGTCGTCCCAATGATTGAAGGCGTCGCTGATCTCTTCGGCCGTCTCGGGGTCGGCCTCGCGCAGCGCGTCCACGGTCTGGTCGGACAGCACGACACCCCAGCCAAAGGTGTCACCCGCGCGGTTGCGCTCCAGCACCCGCACCTGGTGGGCCGGGTCGGCCTTCTTCATCAGCAGGGCGAAGTAGAGGCCGGCGGGTCCGCCGCCAATGCAGGTGATGCGCATGGCACCACTTTAGAAATCAATAGTTCAAACGTCAAGCAATTGGACGAACGCCCGGGCGGCGGACAAACCCTGAGTCTTTATTGCCAGTTCAGATGCACGACGCGATAGCCGTTGGCCTTCAGCGCCTGCAACAGAAACGGCAGCGCCCTGGCCGTCTGGTCCTGGGCGTCGTGCAGCAGGATGATGCCGCCGCCGCTCTTGGCGAGCTGGCACAGCAGCTTGGTCGCAAGCATCTGCGGCGTCTGGTCGGGCAGCCAGTCCTCGGCGCCGGCATCGACGGACATGACCGTGATGCTGCGTTCGCCCAGGGCTTTCAGCAGCGTGGGCGTTTCCTCGAGGAAGGGAAAGCGCCAGGCCGGCGGCTCGGCGCCGAGAGCCGCACGGTAGGAGGCGACCATCGCCTCCAGGTCGGCCAGTTGTGCAGCCGGCGGCAGCTGCGAGAAATGTTCATGCCGGTCACCATGCACGCCCACCATATGGCCGGCGTCGCGCACCTGGCGGGCCAGGGCCGCATGCTGACGCAGCGGCTCGCCGTTCATGAAGAAGCTGGCCTTGACGCATTGGTCGGCCAGGGCCTTGAGCACGACGGGCGTGGACTCGGGGCGCGGGCCGTCGTCAAAGGTCAGCACGACTTCCTTGGGCACCAGCCCGGGCAGCGCCGCATGTTGCGCCTTGCCCCAGGCCGCGGCCTCGCGCTTGAGGGTCAGCGTGCGGGAAGTGCCCAGCGCTTCGGACGGGCAAGCGGGTTCGGCGGCGGCCAGGGCCATGGCGAGCAGCAAGCTCATCGTCAGTGCGCGCCGACTGGGGCTTCGTTGCCCTCGGGCGCTTCCTCATGGTCGTGGGGGAACGGCGCCAGCCAGGCCAGGATCACCGGCGGGATGGAGAAGATCAGCACCCAGCCGAAGAAGCTGACGTACTGGTGGTTGACGTAGTTCCACAGCAGGCCGCTGACGCTGCCCGTACCCCATTTGGTCAGGGCCATGACGCCGGTGGCCATCGCGTAGTGGGCCATGCGGAAAGGGCCGGGGGCGATCTGCTGCATCATGTAGAGCATGTGGCCGACCGAGCCCATGCCGAAACCGAACTTCTCGAGGGAGACGATGACGGCGATGGTGACCGCGTCGGTCGGCATCGACTGGGCCAGGTAGAAGTAGGTCAGGTGCGGGATGTTGAGCACCAGGGCCAGCGTGAAGAAGCTGCGCGGCAGCGTGCGCCTGGCCACCAGGAAGCCGCCCAGGAAGGCGCCGGCAATGAAGGTCAGCGTGCCGACGGTGCCGTTGATGTGGCCTAGCGTCTCGTTGTCCAGCGCCAGACCGCCGGCGGTGCGCGCGTCCAGCAGGAAGAGCGGACCGAATTTCTCGATGAAGCCTTCGCCGAAACGGTAGAAGAAGATGACGGCCAGCATCATCCAGATCTGCGGCTTCTGGAAGAAGCTGACCCAGATCGTCACGTTGGCCCTGAGGCCGCCCACGAAGCCCTCGCCATGGCGGGTCGGGGGCGAGCCGGGCGGCAGCACTCGCGCATGCCACAGGCCGAAGGCGGCCATCGCGCCGCCGGCGATCAGCACGACGACGGTCCAGCACTGCACCCAGTTCAGGCCTGCGTGGTTGTGCAGATAGCCCGTGAGCGACACGAACAGGCCCGAGGCCACGACGGCACCCATGTTCCAGCACATGCCCTGCAGACCGGCATAGCGGGCCTGGTCCTTCTTGGAGGCCGTGGTCATGAAGACGCCGTCAGCGCAGGTGTCCTGCGTGGCCGAGGCGAAGCCGACGATCCAGAAGAAGGCGAGCGAGAGTTTGAAGAAGTCGGCCAGCGGCAGCACCAGCGCGATGAGGCCGAGCGCGGCGGCCATCGTGAACTCCATGCTGATGACCCAGAAGCGCTTGCTGCGGTAGGCCTCCAGCAGCGGCGCCCACAGCGGCTTGAGCACCCAGGGCAGGTAAAGCTGCGACGTGTAGAGCGCGATGTCCTCGTTGGACACGCCGAGGTTCTTGTAGATGATGGCGGCGACGACGCCCACCATGACGTTGGGCAGGCCCATGGCCAGGTAGAGCGAGGGCACCCAACTGAGCAGGTGGCGGGAGGGCTGGTTCATGGTGTGGTGGGTTTCTTCGTGCCGTTCAGCAGGGCGAGAACGGTGGGGGCGTCCTGGTTGGACTGCAGGGCTTGCAGCGCAGCGCGGGCCCTTTCGGTGCCCTCGCCGCCATGCGGATTGCTGGCGAGCGACTGCAGGCCGCGCAGGGCCTTGTCGCGGTTGCCGGATTCCAGGTGCACGGTGACGGCCAGATAGGCGTAGTCGGGCACTTGCGGTTCGAGCACGTTGGCGCCGTCGGCCAGCTTGCTCAGACTGTCGCTCGGGCCCTTGTGATAGAGCACGCGCGCCAGCTGGTACATCGTTGGCGCATCATTGCGGCGCTGCTTGTAGGCCGCCATCAGGAAGGCGCGGGCCTGGTCGGTGGCCTGGTCGCGCTCGGCGCCGCTGGCTGACTCCGCGACAGCCAGCCAGGCCCAGCCCAGCAGCCGATTGGCCTCGAAGGGCGCGCCGTCCAGGGGCGCCCAGGGCGCCAGGATTTCCAGCGCGCGGTCGGGGTCGCCGTAGCGGACTTCGGCGTAGGCCAACGCCCAACGCATCGTGTCCGGCGCGCGGCCACCCCCCGCCTTGGTGACCCGCTCGCGAAGCCGCTGCAGCACGGCCTTGCCATACGCAGCCTCCGGGCGACCGGCGATGACGAGGGCATCGAACTCCGAGTCGCCCTGCTCACGGGTCATTGGCGTGATACGGACCTCCGCCGGCGCGCTGGCCGGGTAGAGGCTGGCATACAGGTTCTCCATGTAGCGGCGCAGTTCGCCGTTGAGCCTGTTCAGCGCGATGCCGGTGGCCGGCTCGAAGACGGCCAGCGCGTCCTCGCCGGCCGCGACGCGGCGGAAGTAGTCATCGAAACGCTGTGTGCGGCCACGGTCCTTCAGCACGTAGTGCGTCAGCAGCCAGGACTGGGCATAGAAGAGATTGAAATAGCGGTCATCCACGGCCTTGTCGCCCGTGGCGTGGAAGCCCGGTTTGAGGATCTGCTCCGGCGACAGCCAGCTGCGGTCGAGCAGGATGGCCGCGCCATTGTTGGCCGCGCCCACCTCGACACCGTCGTTCGAGAGGCGTGTGGAGCCGAAGAACTCGGCAAAGCCCTCGACGAACCAGGCCGGATAGGCGCCGCGCGCGTACTGCGCCTGCACGCGGTGGGCATATTCGTGGAACAGCACGCTGCCCGAGAACTTCTGGTGCCACGGGTAGTTGACTGCGAAAGCCTCCGAGCCATCGGCGCCAGCGAGGAAGACGCCCGCGAAGTCGCGACCGGCCAAGTGGGGCACGGCCTGGCCGATGATGCCGGGGTCGTCGCTCAGCACGATGGGGAAAGGCGGCCGGACGAGCGTCTCCTTCACGCCCAGCGCCGCCAGCATCGCCTCGTGCACCTGCTCTAGGTCCCGCAGCTTTTGCGTGGCCACCGCCGCGGATGTGCTGGACAGCATCCGGAAATGCTTGCTCTCGGCGCGCAGCCAGTCGGCAGCGGCCGCCGACGCGGTGGCGCCGAACATCGCGGGCAGGAGAAGCAGTGTGGTGACCCGCAGGCGCAGTCGCATCGTCATAGACCTGCCCCTTCTGCCTCAGTGGCCCTTGGGGGTCAGCGCCTGCAGGGCCGCCGAGACATAGACCAGCGGCGCATTCCAGTTGATGGCAACCTCGTTGCTGGCATAGCTGCAGAAATGATCGAGATAGGACAGCGCCGGTTGCGCCGAGGCGTAGGGAACCGGGCAGCGGGTCTTGTCCTGCTGACCCGGGTTCGGGCCGCCAACGAGGAAGCCCGGCACGGGCGGCTCGACGCCATCGGCTTCGGACGGCCGGTGGTGAGGGTGCAGGGGCGGCTTGCTGCCGAAGCCCGTCACCATGGACTGGCCCAGCGGGTTGCGCCCCAGCACATGGTCGAACAGCGCCTGCGCGGCGGCCAGGGTGTCGGGCTTCGGACTCAGGCGATACGCCTGGATCAGCATCAGCGCCTGGTTCAGCACCACGGCGTTGCTGCCCCAGACGTAGTCGCGCGAAAGCATGCCGACCCGGTAGGCCGAGCCGCGCCAGTTCGCCACGAGTTCATCCGCAAGTTCCAAAATCCGCGCCTTGACGACAACGCTGTCATTTTGACTCAAAGCCCGCGGATGCTGGCCTAGGGTTACCCATGCCAGCCCCTTCACATCACCCCAGCCGGGCACGCCGATGGCAAGTTTTTTGAGGTCGGGCCGGTAGCGGGCGTCGCCGGTAGCGATCCAGAGTTCGACACCGGCCCAGGCGAATTCATCGTCGAGCTTGTCGTCGCCATAGGCGCCGGTGCGGATGTCGGGCGGCTGCTTGTAGATGTCCTGGGGATGGGTCTGAGCCCAGTCCCAGGCGCGCCTGGACGCGGCCAGCATGCGCTGCGACAGACCCGGACGCTGCTTCTCGAAGGCGGCGAAGACGCGGCTGGCCTGGGCCATGACGGCAGCGAAGTCCAGGGCCGCGGCGGTGGTCTTCTGCACGACGTAGCGCTCGCCCTTGGCATCGGCGGGCATGACGACACCGTCAAAGCCCTTGTTGGTCAGCTTGTGATAGACCCCGCCGTCGGCCGGGTCCTGCATGGCCAGCATCCACTCGAGGTTCCACAGCGCCTCGTTCAGCACATCGGGCAGGCCGTTGCCGCTCTCGGGGATATTGAGATGCTGGGACTTGAAGACAGCCGGGAAATGCTCCCAGGCCGCCAGCAGCGTGTAGACGGTGATGCCGGAGTTGACGATGTATTTGTTGTAGTCGCCGGCGTCGTACCAGCCCTTGGGCGCGGAGATGACGGGACCTTCGGGTCGGCCCGGACTCACGGCCGACGCGTGGACGAGGACATGGTCGTCGGAGTGACCGGCGGACCGCGCCCAGCGGCTGGCGTGGACGCTCAGCAGCGGCGTGCTGGCGCGGTTGAAGTAGTAAGCCTTGATGGCCGCGGCATTCACGGCCGCATAGACGTCAGCCGCGATGTCGAAGGCCGGCGAGTCGGGCTGGCTGTCGACCTGCAGGCGGTAGTGGCCGGGTTTCTTCAGTGCCGAGAAGTCGGCCAAGCGCACGTCCTGGCCGGAGGGCTCCCAGCGTGCGGCGGCCCCGAGGCGGCCGCGCAGCACGATGCGGCCAGTGTCAGCCTCGACGACACGGAAGGCCGTGGACTCGCCGGCTGCCACCGCCGCGACCTTGGCCGCGCCCGGCAGGTAGCCAAGCTGGTTGACGGCGATACCCTCGGCATTGACAGCGCCAGCCGCCGTCAATGCCAGGGACAGCAGGCGGTGCATCAGGCCATCGTCCAGTACAGCGCAGCGCCGTCAACCTGGACGGGGCTGCGCCGGCCGTCGACGTCCAGACACCAGTCGCGCAGCGCACCTTCGCTCACCTCGGCCGCATAGCGCTGGCCCTGGCGGCTGACCGTGCCGCGTGCGGCAACCTTGCCGTCTGCCCCCACCACCGTGAAGGCCACGCTCTTGCCGTCGTCCAGCTCGAACACACGCAGCACCGTGCCGCGGGCGTAGTCGTAGTC
>NZ_JAVDXU010000004.1:0-605485 GCF_031458095.1 Roseateles saccharophilus | reverse complement strand
CGCCAGTTCGTCTTCGCGCCCATCACCACACAGCGCATCCGCGTTCTGGTGAACGCCTCGGAATACTATCTCTCGCGCATCGTCGAGGTGGAGGCCTGGACCCCGTCGCCCTAGTCAAGAGGGCCGGGCCGTTGGAGCTGACGGGGTGCATGCCCCAAGCCGAAGAGGGCACGCCCGCGTCAACGTGGATAGATCAGCAAGCTCTTGATCGGCGGGGGGGCTTGCAGCCCGCCGTTCAGCCGAGCCGGTAGTCCGGCGCATGCCGGCGCAGCCACTGCTCCAGCATCATCAGGATCCAGACCATCTCGCCGTAGTAGCCGGCGTGCTCCTTCAGGCGCTGGGTCAGCAGGCTCTCGACGAACTCGGGGCGCACGATGCCGCGCGCGGCCACCCCGCGCAGCGACTCCGCGGCCAGCGCGTTCAGGGCCGCGTCCTTGACGGCCCAGGGGCCGAAGGGCAGGCCGAAGCCGTGCTTCTTCTTGGTCAGGATCTCGTCCGGCAGGAAGCCGCGCAGGGCCTCCTTGAAGAACCAGCGAAGCTTCAGGCCCTTGAGCTTGTAGCTGGTGGGCAGCTTCAGCGAGAAGTCCAGCAGCCTGGTGTCCAGCAGCGGGAAGCTGACGTCCACACCGGCCAGGCCGGTGGTGCCGACGACCTTGGGCAGGTCGTTCTCGGCCAGGGTGTAGCGCCAGTCGAAGGCCAGCATCTGGTTGACGAGGCTGGCCTCGTGCGGGCCGGCAGCCCAGGTGGCGCGTTGATGGTCGCGCGGCGCGCCGGTGTCCACGGCGGCCAGGAAGGCGGGCGTCAGCACCTCGTTCAGCCCCAGCCGGTCCAGCAGGTTGTAGCTCTGCATGCGGTCGGGCATGGGCACTCTAGCCTGGCGGATGTAGCTGGTGCCCTTCTTCAACAGCGGGATGTTGCCGGTGACCGGGTTGACGAACAGCGGGTTCAGCACGCCGGCGCGCAGCGGCGACGGGATCTGGCTGTAGACGTGGAAGACGCGTTCCTTGGCATAGCGCACATTGCCGCCGAAGAGCTCGTCGCCGCCGTCGCCGGCCAGCATGCGGGTGTAGCCGTCGTCGTGCGCCTTGCGCGCGCAGTAGAAGGCCGGCACGGCCGAGGAGTTGCCGAAGGGCTGGTCGTAGTGGGCGGCGACGTCGGGGATGGCCTTGACCAGGTCGGCCGGGGTCACGTAGTACTCGTGGTGATCGGCGCCATAGGCCTTGGCGGCGATGCGCGCGTACTCCATCTCGTCATAGCCTTCGGAATCGAAGCCGATGGAATAGCTGGCCGGCGGCCGGTCGGTCGCCTCGCGCAGCAGGCCGCAGACGGTGGAGCTGTCGGTACCGCCGGACAGGAAGCAGGCGGTCTTGCCGTCGGCGCCCAGGCGCTCGCGCACGGCCGTGCGCAGGATGCCGCGGAACTCGTCGCGCAGCGTGTCGAAGTCGGGGCGTGCCAGTTCGTCGAAACGCGCCACCCAGTAGGGCGCGACGGTCAGCTGACCGTTCTCGAACAGCGCGTAATGGGCCGGCGGCAGCCGGTGGATGCCGACATAGATGGTGCGCGGCGACGGGATGCAGTGGTGAAAGAGGTAGTCGAACAGGGCCTGCGGGTCGAGCTCGCGGATGCCGAGCAGGCGGGCGAGCTCGTCGGCGCGCGTCGCGAAATGCAGGCGGCCATCGCGCACGGCATAGCACAGGCTGTGCACGGCAAAGCGGTCGACGGCCAGATAGCTGCCGCCGCCGGGCAGGCTCAGCGCGACGGCGAATTCGCCGCCCACGTCGGCCGCGCAGGCGACGCCGCGTGCGGCATAGGCTTGGCTCCAGGCCGCCAGCGCATCGCCGGCCGGGGCGGCGAAGCGGGGGGAACCGGAAGCGAACGGCGTGTCGGGCGGCAGGGCTTGGGCTTGCATGCGAGTCTTGGGGTCAGGACGCGGGATTGTCGTTGGGATGGGCGGTGCCGCGTTGCGCCTGCAGGCGCCGCCAGACATTGCCTATGGTCTGGCGCGCCAGGCCGAGCAGGCCGCGCAGCGTCAAGGGGTCGTAGGCCACCAGTCCCAGGCGTTCGCGGCGCTGGCTCATCCATTCGGCCTTGTAGGGGGCGTCGCCGATCAGGTAGTCCACTTCCTGGACGCGGTCCTGGTCGAGGGCCTGCTCCATCAGCAGCGCGGTCAGCAGCGTGCCGGGAGCCAGGGCCTTGTAGGCCTGGTCGTAGGCCAGCTTGTAGATGTTGGCGCGGCCGTTGGCGACGATCCAGATCTGCGCCGCCACCGGCTTGTCGTTCAGCCAGGCCAGGCCCAGGCGCAGCCAGCCGCGGCGCGCACACAGGCGGATCAGGCCCGGCACGAAGTCGGCATAGGGCTCGGGCACCTTCCAGCTGTGGGCATAGACGTCGCGATAGGCTGCCAGCGCGCCTTCCAGCGCCTCGCCGCCGCGCACGATCTCCAGCCGCCCGCCTTCGCCGGCGAACTTCCTGCCCATGCGCTTGATGGTGCTGCGCAACTGGCCGCTTCTGTTCTTCAGATACTCGGCCCAGTTCTGGCGCACCGGCTCATACCAGTTGCCGAAGGAGAAGTAGGCGTGCGTGCTGAGGCCGGCCAGCGTCAGGGCGCGCTTGAGCAGGGCGAATTCGCGCGAGTCCGGATCCATCGGCGAGAAGCGGTAGGCCGCCGCGCCGCCGCCGGCCCGGCGCAGGGCGCGCGTCAGCGGCATCAGGTCCTCGGCCTCGACGTCGTCCTCCAGCGCCGGCGCGAAGATGGCCGTGTAGTAGTTGGACAGCGCGCTGATCTCCCGGCCCAGGGCGCCGCTCTGGGCGACGGTGGGCAGCACGGCCAGCGGGCGGCCCTGGCGGCGCAGCACATGGATGCGCACCTGGGCCTGCGGCTCGCTGGCATAGACGGTGTCGATCAGGTTGGCATACCAGTCGGCACCCAGCTCGACATGCTGCCTCTCGGCCTTGTGCATCAGCGCCAGCACATCCGCCGGCAGTTCCTGCACGTGCACATAGGTGTCGATGCTGGCGCCACTGCGCAACACCATGATGTCGGTGTCCACCGGCTGGCTGGAGCGGCCTCGCCAACCACGCCAGCCCCGGCTGCCGCGCCTGAGCAGGCCATACAGGGCCGGCAGGCCGGCGTGGCGGTAGACGCTGACATGGTTGATCCAGCGCTGCGAGGTGGACCAGGCGAGCAGGTCGGCCTCGGCATTGGTGTAGAACTCGACGCAGCCGCCGGGGGCGCGCGTGAACAGGTCCTCCAGCGTGCGCAGCAGCAGGATGCGGCCCGGCGCGAAGCGCTCGAACTGCTCGTGGAAGGCCGTCTTCAGCATGACGGCCATGCCGCCGCGCAGCAGCAGCATGCGCGAGGCCAGCAGGTCCTCGCCCAGCCAGAGCTCGTAGACCAGGGCCTCGCCGCGCGCGGCGAACTCACGCATCACCTCGGCGTAGAAGCGTCCTTGAGGGTTGTCGTGGCTGACAGCCGTGCCCTCGCGGCCCTTCCAGCCGCTGCTTTCCAGCGCCGCATAGCGCTGCACGGCGGCGCCGATGTCCTCGGGGGCACTGATGACGGCCAGGCGCTCGCCGCCAGGCTCGGCCTGCAGGCGGCGCAGATAGCGGCGCATGTTCTGGATCAGCTTGCGCGGCCGCTGGGCCCAGTAGTCGTCGAAGCTGCCCCTGAGGGTGACGCTCATCGTCAGCGCATGCGGCTGGCTCTGCACGGGCAGCCTGGGCAGCTCGCGCAGGTCGACGAAGCGCGGGTCGTTGCACAGCAGGTCCAGCTCGCTCGCATAGCCGGGCAGGGCTGACAGCAGGCCGCTCAGGTCCAGCCCGGCGGGGGTCAGGCTGGGGCCGATCTGCGTCTGCGAAGGCAGGAAGCTGGACCAGACCCCCAGGCCGCGCGGCTGCTGGCTGATGAGCAGCATCGCCAGGACCTCGCCATCGCGGCGGGCCACGGCGAGCAGCGCACCGCGTTCGCCGAAATGGCGCAGCAGGGCTTCGACGAAGAAGCCGTCCAGCATGCCGTGGCCACCCATCAACTGCTGGTTGAGGCGGTCCCAGGCCTCGCGGTGCGGGCCCAGGCCCTGCGCCGCGCTCAGCGGGTGGAGTTGCCAGTCCAGTCCAGGCTTCATGGGGTGTCGAGGTTCAGGAAATGCGCCCCCGGGACTGCGCAGAGGCGGGCGTGACGGCGGATGCGGGCGATCTCGGCCAGCACGCGCAGGCTGGCCAGCAGGCCGGCGAGGAAGGCCTTGAGGTCGTGATTGGCCAGCAGTTCGGCCAGCGGCTGTACCACGCCGGCGGCCAGCAGGCGCAGCAATTGTCCGGGCAGGCTGCCGCCGGGGCGCTTGAGCTCCAGCAGCAGGGCCGAGCGCTTGCGTTCGGCACGGCCGGCGATCTGCTGGCCCCAGGCCTGTGGCGGTTGCGGCGCCTTGGCGCGCAGGTGCACGATGCGCGCGGCCGGCAGCAGGGCCGTACGCAGGCCGTGGTGGGCGAAGCGCTCGATGAGGTCGTCGTCCTCGCCGTACATGAAGAACAGCGGGTCGAAGCCGCCGACGCGGCGGAATACCTCGGCGCGCAGCATCCAGGCCGCCGCATTGATGCCGCGGATGGCGTAGTGGGGCTGCACGCGGCCCAGGCAGGCGTCGGACAGATAGGCGCTGGCGTGGCGCTGCAGATAGGCGCTCTGGGTATTGGGGTCGACGCGGCCGAGATCCGGGCTGCAGTGCAGCGGGCTGACGATGTCGAAGCCCGGTTCGGCTGCCAGGAAGGCCACCATCTGGGCGATGGCCTCGGACGTCACCCAGGCATCCTGGTTCAGCAGGAAGACGGCCTCGGCGCCGTCGCGCAGCGCGGCCTCGATGCCGAGGTTGTTGCCGCGGCCAAAGCCGAGGTTGGCGCCGGCTTCGATGAGGCGGGCCTCGGGGAAGTCGCGTCTGACGATGGCCGCGGTGTCGTCGCTCGACGCGTTGTCGACGACTATTGCCGAGCAGGCATGGCTGCTTTCGCGCAGCGACTGCAGGGCGCCGGCTATCCAGGCGGCGCCGTTGTAGCTGACGATGACGACGGCGACCTTCATGAGGCCACCTTCCGGCGCAGCAGGGCGAGGAGTTCGCCATACAGCGGGTGGCCCAGCAGCTTCAGGCCCGCCAGCCACAGCAGGCTCGTCAGCGCGGCGCAGCCCAGCCAGGTCGGCAGGGCCAGGGCCTCACCGGCGGGCCGCAGCCAGGCCGCGGCCAGGGCCGAAGGCAGCAGGCAGATCAGGGCCAGCAGCGCATTGCGCGACAGCTCGCGGGCGATGGCGCGGAAGTCGCTCGGCAGGCAGCGCTGCTTGAAGGCATAGAAATAGGGCACGGCGACGATGGCCATGGCCAGGAAGCCCAGGGCCAGCGGCTCCAGCGCCCGCCACCACCACAGCACGCCCACCAGCAGCAGGGCCTTGACGGGCTGGATGATGAGATCGGCCAGGGCCACCAGCTTGGAATGGCCCGCTGCCAGCATGACGGTGGGCACCAGGCTGTTCAGCACGCTGACGGCGCCGGCCGCGCAATAGATGGGCACGAGAGGCGCCGAGGCATCCCATTGCGGGCCGAACATCAGGCGCAGCACTTCCAGCGCGAACAGGCCGACGAAGCCATAGAAGGGCCAGGCCACGGCGCTGACGGCCGCCAGGCTCTGCACATGGCGCTGCTCCAGCGCGCCGCCCTCCCGGTGCACCCTGGAGAAGGCCGGGTAGGCCACCGAGCGCACCGTGCCCATGATGTCGCGGGCGAACAGGTTCATCAGGCCCTGGGCGCGGCTCGCGATGGCGACCTGGCCGAAGTTCAGCATCTTGCCGACGGCCAGGTCGTTGATGTCCATGGACACCGAGGTCACGACATTGGCGGCCGTGACCGGGCCGCCGAAGCCGAGGATGTCGCGCCAGCGGCTCAGCTGCGGCCGCACCAGCCGACCCCAGGCGCCGGCCAGGCTGACGCCGGCGGCCATGGTCAGGCTGCTGGCGATCTCGCCCCAGGCCAGGCTGGCCGAGCCGACGCCGGCCCAGGCCAGGCCCAGCGTCGTGAAGCAGCCCACCGTCGCGGCAGACACGTTGATGCGCATCAGCGCATCGAAGCGCATGTCGCGCCTCAGCAGGGCGATGGAGATGGAGTTGAAGGGCAGGATCAGGAAGTTGATCGAGATGATGCCGACGATGCGGGCCAGGCTGGCGTCGCTGTAGAACCCGGCGATCCACGGCGCCGCGGCATTGATGCCGACGAAGAGGCCGCCCCCCAGCAGCAGCGACAGGCCCAGGGCGCTGCCGACATCCTCGGGGCTGAGCTCCTTGCGCTGGATCAGGTAGTTGGCCAGGCCGAAGTCGCGCACCACCTGGGCCATGCTGACCAGGGCCATGGACACCGAGTACAGGCCGATCTGCTGCGGCGTCAGCAGCCGCGCCAGCAGCGTGAACGACAGCAGCTGCAGCGCGATCAGCAGATAGCGCTCCAGGAAGGCGAAGCCGAGCGAGCGGCGGACTGTGCTCATCAGTACAGCCCCTGCTTCTTCTGCGAGTGGCGCTCCACCCAGGTCGCGTAGCTGCCCGGGAACCAGTGCGCGCGCCAGCGGCTCTGCACGCGGCCCCAGCTGCGCAGCAGGCGCAACTCACGCACAAAGCGCTCGGCGACCGGCTCGCGCCGCAACGGCCCGAGCAGCCAGCCCAGGCCATCCTGCAGCATCTGCAGGTATTGCCACAGCGGCACGCCCAAGAATTCGCGGCTGCTCGGCGGCCACCAGGCCGACAGGCCGGCCTTGAAGGCCCAGCGGCGGAAATAGCGGCGCGTCAGCACGGCGGCGTCGACGGGGGCGGTGATGCACAGCGTCGGCTCATAGGTCACCGTTTCCCCGCGGGCCTGGCAGCGCTGGCCAAACTCGAGGTCCATGTGCCGGAAGTGCAGCTCGGAGAAGGCGCCGACACGGTCGAACAGGGCCGTGCGTGCCACCAGGTTGGCACCGGCCGGCGCGTACTCGGGCGGCGTCGGCGCGATGCGTTGGAGGCCGAGATCGGCCCCACCGACCACGGCCGCCATGCTGTCGTGATACCAGTCGGGGCGACCACAGGACGGCCATTGCAATTCGGTGCGTCCGCCGGCCAGGGCCGGTCCGCCGGCGCCGAAGACGGCGGTGATGTTCTCCAGCCAGTCAGCCGGGAAGAGGATGTCGTCGTCGGTGAAGGCCAGCACCTCGCAGCCCAGCTCGCGGGCGCGGGCGATGCCGGTGTTCAGGGCGAACTGCTTGCCCTGGCGGGGCTCGAACAGCGCATGCAGGCGGCCCAGCGGCCAGCCGGGCTGCAGGGCCTGCAGCCGCGCCTGCGTGTCGTCGCTGGAGTTGTTGTCCACCACCAGCACCTCGACGGCCGTGTCGGCCGGCGCGCGCATGGCGCCGAGCGAGGCCAGCGTCGTGCCGAGCAGGGCCGCCCGGTTCCAGGTGCAGATGATGATGGCGATGCGATGCATGCGGCCGGTTCAGGGCGCGTCTCAGGGCCGGTTCGACGTACGTTTGCAAAGCACTATCGTCGTCAATGGCTTCAACCGCGTTCTCGTTGTCGGGGGCGTTGGGGCCGGGAAGTGTAGTTCGCGTCAGCGGCGTCTCTTTAGGGTTGGCGCCCCCACGAACCGGTAGCCTGCAGCCGAGGGTGCGCATGCGCTCGTCACCTATCATGGGGCGCTATACGGCGAGGCGCAAACCGTCGCGATCGGCCGGTTCGGGCGACGAGAAACGTCGCCGCGCTCTTCTCCAACTTCGCCTCCATCGCATGAGCAATGTCGACCCGCGTCCCCTACCATGCCTGATCACCGGTGCCACGGGCTTCATCGGCAGCCGGCTGCTTGAGCGGCTGGACGCGCAGGGGCGGCAGCAGGCCTATGTCGCCATGGCGCGTTCCGAGGCGGCCGCGGCTGCCCTGAAAGCCCAGGGCCGCCAGGCCGTCGTGGCCGACCTGCTTTCGCCGGGCCAGGCCGCCCGCGCGCTGCAGGGCTGCGACGCCGTCATCCACCTGGCCCATGGCCACCGCGGACCCGAGGCGACGCGCCGGCTCGTCGAGGCGGCCGTGGCGCAGAAGGTGAAGCGCTTCGTGCACATCAGCACCATGTCCGTCCACGGCCCGGCCCCTGGCCCCGAGGCCGCTCACGAGGACACCGCCACCATCGGCCGCTACGACAACGACTACTCCGACTCCAAGGCCGAGCAGGAGGAGATCGTGCAGGCCGCCATCGACCGCGGAGACCTGCGGGCCGTCATCCTGCGCCCGACCGTGGTCTACGGGCTTGGAGGTCATTTCGAGCAGCAGGTCATCCAGCAGGCGCGCGCCGGCGAGGTGACGCTGTTCGACGGCGGCCGGGGTGTCTGCAACGCGGTGTTCGTTGACGACGTCTGCGCCGCCATCGAGGCCGCGCTGGTGCGCGACGAGGCCCTGGGCCAGGCTATGTTCATCAACGGCGACCGCTCGGTCACGTGGGGCGAATTCATCCGCAGCTTCGCGATGATGGTGGAGCCGCCGCCGCGCTTCACCGACCTGTCCTCCGCCGAGGCCAGGCGTTACTGGGCCGAGCATCCGCCCGAGCCCGTCGGCGGCATCGCGACCCGCGTGCTGCGCAAGCTCAAGCGCCTGGGCGGCTGGAAGCCGCCCGTGGCGCCCTGGCCGCCGCTGGGCCGCGTGCTGCGCGAGACCTTCCCCATCAGCTTCGCCAACGACAAGGCCAAGCGCCTGCTCGACTGGGCGCCGCGGGTCGATTTCGAGCAGGGCGTGGCCCTGACCCGCGACTGGCTGCGCGCCGGAGGCCATCTCGGCCGATGAAGCCGCGCGCGGTCATCGTCGGTGCCGGCCTGGGCGGCTGCGTGTTGGCCCATGCGCTGCTGGACACGCACGAGGTCGTGCTGGTGGAGCGCGGCGCCTCGGCCGAAGACCCGCGCTTTCCGGTCGTGGACGTCGGTTTGCCGGCCGTCACCCAGCCCCACGTCGGCGCCGGCCTGGGCGGCACGACCCAGCTCTGGCACAACGGCCTGATCGAGGTTGACGCGGAGATCTTCTCCGCCCACTGGCCCTTCCCGAAGACCGAGCTCGACCCTTTCTACGAACAGGCCTTCCCCCTGCTGTCCAACACCAGCCTGGCCCAGGTGCGCGCTGCCGTCGACGACCTGCGTCGCCGCTACCGTGACCTGGGCCTGCCCGAGGGCCTGATGCAGGGCCTGTATTACCCGCGCTGGCCGCTCAACCTGTGGGAGTCGCTGAAACTGCAGGGCCGCCTGGAGGTCCTGCGCGGCGACGTGGTCGATTTCGAGCTGGACCCGGCTGGCGGCATCGCCAGCCTGACCGTGGAGGAGGGCGGGCAGCGCCGGCAGGTCGGTGGCGACGTCTTCTTGCTGGCGGCCGGCGGCCTGGGCTCGCCCATCCTGCTGCAAAGGCTCGCCGAGCGCGCGCCGCTGCCGGCGCTGCGCCACGCCGGGGCCCACTACGAAGACCATCCCATGGGCTTTGTCGGCGAGGTCGAGGTCACGGTGCCGCTGTACCGGCTGTGGAACTACCGCGTGCCGGGCACCGACGGCAACCTGCGCCTGCCGCTGGTGGTCAAGCGCAATGGCCTGCACATGTCCTTCCAGATGCGGCCGGCGGCCAACTACCACCGGGCCAGCCGCCGCGAGCGCGTCGGCAGCGTGCTCAACGACCTGCGGCGCAACCCCTGGAACCCGCTGCACTACGTCAAGCTCTTCAAGCACTGGGACGACATCCTCGACATCCTGTCCTTCAAGTTCGGCATCCACCTGCCCACGCGGCACTACACGCTGCTGCTGTGCGCCCAGATGCCCACGGCGCCCGAGCTGTCGATCTGGAGCCGCCGCGAGGCCTCGGGCCAGGAGGTGAGGGTGCGCCGCTGGCATCTGGGCGAGCAGTTCCGCCTGGACGCGCGGGGCGCCGTCGATGACGTGCTGGCCTGGCTGGCGCCGGTGACGCGCCGCAGCCGCGTCTTCAACGGCTGGCAGGACGACCTGCGCAGCGCCGCCCACCATTCGGGCACGGCGCGCCTGTCCTCCGATGCCGAGTCCGGCGTCTGCGACCCCGACTGCCGGGTGCATGGCGTCGCCAACCTCTACGTCTGCGACGGCTCGCTGATCCCGTCCAGCGGCATCGCCAACACCGGCCTGACCATCGCCGCGCTGGCGCTGCGCCTGGCCGCGCACTTGCGGCGGCAGCCGTCGCCCACCAGACCTCGAGAATGAATCCATGAGCCTGCACGTTGGAATGGTCGCCCGCACGCTGAACGTGCGCCATCTGCGCGGCACCGGCCGCTATGTGCAGGAGATCCTGCGCAATACACGGCCGGCCGATGACATCCACTGGACCGCCTTCGGCCATGACCCGGCGCTGCCGTTTCGCGTGCCCGAGCCCCTGCTGGGGCAGGCCGACGTCTTCAATTTCCGCGGTGACCGTTTCCGCCTGTGGGAGCAGCTCGGCCTGCCGTTGCGCCTGCGCGGCAAGGGCATCCAGCTGCTGCACTGCGCCGAGAACACCGCGCCCATCTGGCAACCGGTGCCTACCCTGGTCACCATCCACGACACCGTGCCCTGGGAAGAGGACACCCGAGGCCTGGACCACCACTACCTGCACGACGTGCAGAGCCTGGCGCTGCGCCGCTGCGCCGGCGTCATCACCATCAGCGAGTCCTCGCGGCGTGACATCGCGGCGCGCTGGCCCTTCGTGGCCGACCGCCTGACGGTCATCCCGCACGGCATCGCGGACGAGTTCTTCAGCGATGCCCGGGTACCGCTGCCGGCCGTGCTGGAAAAGGAACTGGGCGGCGCGCCCTACCTGCTCTATTTGGGCGGTGCCCAGCAGCGCAAGCGCTTCGGCTGGGCGATGGAGCTGGTGGCGCGCAGCGGACGCGCGGACCTGCACCTCGTGGGCTGCGGCTTCGGCGCAGGCACGGCGCCCAAGGATCTCCCCGAGGCGTTGAGTGGCCGCGTGCATTTCGCGCCCTTCCTCGAAGACAGCGAGCTCGTCACCCTCTACCGCGGTGCGCAAGCCGCCATCTACCCGACGCTTTACGAAGGCTTCGGCTTTCCAGCGGTGGAGGCCCAGGCGGCGGGCACGCCGGTGCTCTTCAGCCCCGTCAGCAGCCTGGTGGACCTCGTCGGCCCGCTGGCCTGGACGAACGAGCCGCAGGACTTCGACGCCTGGCTGGCCGCCCTGCACGAGGTGCTGGCCCTGCCGGCCGAGGCCCGGGCCGAGAAGGCGTCACGGGCGGCCGCCTGGGCTCGCCAGTTCTCGTGGCGGCGCAGCGTGGAGCGGCATTTCGAGGTCTACCGCGAGACGCTGCAGCGCTTTGGCGCGCGCTGAGGCATGGCCCTTCAGTCGTTGGGCACCCAGCGGCGGAACAGCGATTTGCCCATCTTGGTCAGCGTGGCGCCACGGTAGGGGCCGCGGCGCAGCAGGCCGGCAAAGGTCTTCAGACCCAGGGCCAGGTCGCCCTTGGCACAATGCGCGTCGGCGAAATTGGCCCAGCCCTTGTGCTGGAAGCGCTGCAGCGCGACGGGGTCGACGTCGTGGCCGGGCGGCGAGCTCATGCCGAAGCGGCGGATCAGGTCGGCGCGCATCATCTCGGTGGTGTTGGTGGCCGGGATGCGGCGCGACAGCGACACCGGATGCTGGCGGTAGAGCACGAAGGACTCGGCCAGGCGCACGAAGCGGTGCTGGGTGCTGGCCCGCACCAGGTACTCCCAGTCGTCCGTCTGCTGGTTGTCGGTCAGGAAGCCGCCCATGCTGTCCCAGGCGCTGCGCCGCCAGATGACGGAGGAGGGCAGGGCGTAGTTGTCCAGCACCAGCACGGGGTAGATCCAGCCGGAGCGCGATTCGTCGATGCTGCCCTGGCGGGGCTGCGCGAAATAGTCGGGCCGCGCCTCGCCATGCCAGACGTCGAAGGCCGAGTAGCAGAAGTCGTGGTCCGGCCGGTCCTGCAGGGCCTGCAGCTGCAGCCGCAGCTTCTCCGGATGCCAGAGGTCGTCGGCATCCAGCAGCGCCACGAATTCCGAATCCACCTCGGCCATGCCGCGATTGCGCGAGCGCGACATGCCGCGGTTCTCCTGCGAGATGACGCGCACGCGGGCGTCGTCCAGCGCGGCATTCGCGGCCGTCGCGTCCCTGGAGCCGTCGTCGATGACGGTGACCTGCAGATCCGTGAAGGTCTGGTCCAGCGCCGAGCGGACGGTAGCGGCGATGAAGGCTTCGGCGTTGTAGGCGGGGATGACGATGTTGACGCGTGGCATGAAGGGCTCAGCGGGAAGTCTGCGATGCGGCCGATGCGGCTGCCGCGGCGGACGCTGCGGCGCCGGGCGCGTCAGCGACCTCCGGCTCCTTCCAGCGGCCGACCGAGGCCAGGCGGTCGCGCAGCTCGGGCCGGGTCATGCCCATGGCCATGGCGCGGTGCGCCTGGGTCAGGGCCTTGTCGTAGTCCTTCATGTCGAAGTACAGCTGGCCGGCATTGAACTGCGTCAGAGGGCTGTCCTGCGATTGCTCCACCACATAGTTGAGGAAGCGTTGGGCTTCATCCAGGCGGCCGCGCCGGGTCAAATAGCTCACGTAGAGCATGCGAAAGAGCTGGTCGTCCGGCGAGAACAGCATGCCGCGCGCGTAGTAGCACTCGACAGTCATGTCCGCGCCTGACGGGGGGTCGGACTTCTGCCTAGCCGCCAGCCGCTCCATGGTCAGAATGGCGCGCGGATGGTTGGGAAACACTGCCAGCGTATAGCCGATGTCATGGCCCAAGGAGCCGGTGCCGCCCCCGGTGAGGTTCTCGACGCCACGCGGGAAGTGGGCGATCTCGACGATGTGGCGTTGGCTGGGCTGGGCAGTGCGGTAATCGAAGGGGCCGTAAAGGTTGTAGGGCTCGCCGCAGCCCGGGGGAGTCACGGCGATGCGGCGCTGCTCGTCGGCCGTCGCCGGCCCGGCGGCCAACGCAAGGGCTAGCGCGAGAGCGGGCAGCACCGCCTTGCAGGCGGTCATGGAATTTGAGGCGCCAGGCATCTTTTACTCATCCAGTCCAAACAAATGTGGCATTGGGCGTCCTGATCAGCGAGCGTCGAGAAGGTGTGGTCGGCCGTCGGCATGTCGTGCAGTTCCAGCGTCGGGCGCGCGAGCAGGCCTGCCCAAGCCGCCGAGGACCGGGCGTAACCAGTGAACTCCCGGGCAGTGTAGTCATCGCCACTGAGGATCAGCAGCACCGGCCCGTCGAAGGCGCGCAGGCCGGCGGCCATGCGGTCCTGGAAGCTGCGCGTGTCGGAGGCCGCCTTGCCTGCGCCCCGCGCCAGGCGCAGATTGCTGGCCAGGGTGCGCAGCGCCTTGGCGCCCACGCCGCCCTTGAGCAGCTTGAGCCAGAACTCCTTCTCGCGCAGGCGCCGCCAGTAGTAGTGCTTGACGTGGGTCTGCGCCAGCGACGCGGCGGAGCGGGCCCAGGGGTTCAGCAGGGCCAGGCCGGCCACGCGCGGGTCGGCGCTCGATTCCAGGTAGAGCAGAGCCGCGGAGGCCGCATCGCACAGGCCCCACAGCACGACACGCTTGAGCGCCGGGCGGGCCGCCAGCAGCGCATCGATGGCTGCCTTGATGTCGGCGTCGACGCCGAGGAAGTCGCGCCTTTCATCGATTCGGCCGGGGCTGTCGCCCATGCTGCGGTAGTCGAAGCGCAGCGCGGCCACGCCGTGGGCCGCCAGGTGGCGGGCCAGCAGCGTGAACTGGCGATGGCTGCCGACGCGGTACTGCGGACCGCCGACGACGATGACCACGCCGACCTCGGCGGGCGCTCCGCTCGCCGGTTCGGCCAGGATGCCGACCAGGCGCTGGCCTTCGCAGTCAAAGCTCAGCACGGTTTCCTTCATGCCAGGGCCTCCACGCTGCGGGCGATCAGGGCCGGCGCGAGCTCGATCTCGCTGGTGGCCCAGAAGCCCGGCCCCTGCACGATCTGGACGCGAACGCTCCAGCCGGCGTCCTGCCAGGCCTTGATGGCCTGCTCGCTGACCGGCGTCAACACGGCATCCTCGCGGGTGCTGAGTTCCAGCCATTCGACACGGCCCGCCGCGCCGGCCGGCGCCAGCTTGGCGGCTTCCAGCCCCAGGGCCAGCGGCGCACCCAGGCGGTAGCCGGCGATCTCGACCGGGCGGCCCGCGGCCAGCTCGGCCTTCATCTGCTCCATCAAGCCCTTGCTGGCGCCGCTGGCCATTTCCGCCGCCAGCTTCAGGCGCAGGAACTGCTGCAGGGCCAGCTTGCCGTTGGTCATCGGCTGCCAGAACAGATAGTTCAGCGGCCGTCCCCAGTCGGCGCTGGCCAGCAGGCAGCCGGCGCGCAGGCCCCACAGCCACTGCGGCACGCCGGGCGCCCGGGTATCCAGCCAGTCCAGCCCGAGGCGGACGTCGGCCTGCCAGTCTGCCCAGCTCGCATCGCCAAAATCGGCCGACGAGTCGCCGCAGCCGCGCAAGTCCATCTGCAGCACGGCAAAGCCGGCGTCGGCCAGGGCCCGGCAGGCCAGGGCCGCCATGCGGCGCGACTTGTTCATCTCTTCGGCGAAGGGATGCAGATAAAGGACGCGACCGCGCGGCCGCTCAGCAGACGCCGGCGCCGGCGCATGGAAGAGGCACAGCCGCTGCTCATCGCCAGCGGGCAGGAAGAAGACGTCGGTGGAGGTGTTCAAGCTGCTCGCGTCTTGCTGCGGTTGAGCCAGTCCTGCAGCGCCTTGAGCCAGCCCCAGCGGTAGGCGGTGAGGTGGAAGAGCTGGCGGCTGTTGTCGGTCCAGCGGGTATGCCACTCCATCACGCGGCCGAAGAACTCGATGCGCTTGAAACGGCCTTCGTCGAAAAGAAGCTTGAACTCCTCGGCGCGCATCAGCGTCGACGGCGACACCGCCTGGTGGGCCTGCTGATAGGCCGTCTTCAGGATCACCAGGCAGTCCTCCTGGTGCACGCACAGGTCCATCGCGACGACCTCGTCGCCGAACCAGTAGCGGTAGATGCGGGCGCGGCCCGCCGCCGCGGCGCTTTCCAGTGCCTGGCGGTAGAAGCGTCCCTGGGCGCCATCCTCGGAAATCGCGGTGCCGAGCTCGGCCTTCCAACCGCTGGCTTCCAGCACGCCGTACTGCTTGATGGCCGTCGCGACGCCTTCCGGCGTGTCGATCATGTCCAGCCGCGGCGTCGCGCCGCCGGCCTCGACCTTCTTCAGCTGCTTGCGCGTGTTCTGGCGCAGGTTCTTGCCGCGGCTCTCCCAGTAGGCCTCGAAGCCGTTCTCGACGTCGACCCAGGCGGTGTCGATGTAATGCTGGCGGCGCAGCCGTGGGCCCTCGTAGGGGCCGGCGTGAACCAGGGAGTCCAGCTGCGTCAGCCCCACGCTCAGGGCCACGCCGGGCAGAGCACGCAGCAGGGACTGCAGCGCCGCCTCGATGCCTTCATCGTCCGGCAGCAGCACCGGGCCCAGCGGCAGCTGCGAGGGCTGGAAGCTGTTCCAGCGGCCCTTGCCCTGGGGCTGTATCAACAGCGCGGCCGTCCAGCCGGCACCATCCTCGCGGTAGGCAAGCAACTCCCGGCCCTGGCCGAACTGCTCCAGCAGGCACAGCAGGAAATCGCTGCGCAGGAAAGCATGCGGCAGGGCCTTGGCCTGCAAGGCGTCCCACTTGGCGGCCAACGCCGCCAGCTGCCTTGCCGGAACGAGTTTCCAGTCCATTTTTGAGCTTGTTTTCAAGTCAACTCTTGCGGTAGGTGAGGAGAGCGTTGATCACCCAGTTTCGGTCCTCGTCGCTCATGTCCTGATGGCAGTGCAACTGCAGGACATGGCGCGACCAGATTTTTCCCTGGTCGCCGGCGAGGTCCGGCACGCCGGGCCACAGCCAGTCCCAGCGCGACACCGGCACGCCCAAGGTCCTCAAGGCCTGATAAGCGGGGTCGGGATCGTCGACCCAAAGCGGAAACACATAGGGCGCGCTGTGTTCAGACAGGGCCGGGAACAGCGGTCGCATGCCCGCCTGGTGGGCCAGGGCCTGGGCCATGGCGCGGTAGTGCTGCTGGCGCCGGGCGATGACGCGGCCTCGCGAGGTCTGCAGGGCGGCGCGGGTGGCAGCGCGCGTCGGGGCGCGATGGCACAGCTTCACGTCGATGCGTGCGTAGTCGCTCGCGGGGTCGAACTGGGCCGGTTGTGGCGCGCTGCTGGGCGCCACGGGGCGCCTGCCGCGCAGCAGGCCCTTGAGCGCCAGCAGCGGGCGGGCCCAGAGGCCCCAGTGCCCCAGGCGGCCATAGCGCGCGCTGATCTCCACGGCGTCCAGCGAAGCTTTCAGCTGGCTCTTCCAGCCGACGGCTTGCAGTGCCGCCACCGGCCGGGCCGGCTGTCGCACCAGCAGCAGGCCGCCGTCCTGGGCGGCGAAGAACTTGGGCAGGCTGGCAATGGCGACGTCGCCCAATGCGCCCACGGCGCCGCCCGCGCCCTGGCCGAACATGGCATGGGCGCAGTCTTCGAGCATCAGCACGCCGCGGCGCTGGCACCAGGCGCGCAGATCGCGCAGATCCAGGGGCAGGCCGAAGAAATGCGCCACGCACAGCACGCGCGTGTCGGCCGGCGCCTGCTGCTCCAGCCAGGCCAGGCTCGGGCGGCCGTCGGCGTCAATGGGATAGAAGCCCAGCTCATGCCCCAGCGTCAGCACCGGCGATACCATGGTGGGGCAGTGGTAGCTGGGCACCAGCACGCGTTGGCCCGGCGCCAGCGCCAGGCTTTCCAGGCCGAGCAGGATGGCCGCGCGGCCACTGCTGGTCAACAGCGCGCCCGGCTGGTCGAGCAGGCAGGGCAGTGTCTGTGCGCTGGCGTCAGCCTGCCAGTTGTGCGGCCCCGGCACGGGATTCCGCGGGACCTCGCGAGGCGAGCTGACGTCGGCGTTCATCCGTGGGCTCGGGCCGGTCAGGTCCGCGCGGCGACGAAGTCCGCCAGCGAACCGACCGTGGCGAAGGTGTCGCCGTCGATGTCGTCATCGTCCACGACCAGGCCCAGCTGCTCTTCCAGGGCCGTGATGAGGCTGACCACGGCCATCGAGTCCAGCTCGGGCAGGGCGCCGAGCAGGGCGGTGTCGCGGGTGAAGGTCTGGGCGCGGCCGTTCAGGCTCAGCACGTCGTCGAGAAGTCTCAGCACATGGCCGAGCACTTGGGCGTTTTCCATTGGGGGCCTGGCGTCCAAAAATGCAGCCGCGCAGTTTAGCCGGCCGCCCCCTCGCCTCCGGGGAGGCCACCCCTCGGCCTCGGGGGCGCGTGAGATACTTTTTTCATGCCTGAATCGACCCTGCTGCACGAGTTGGTGGCCGTTGCCGCCGAGCGCACGCCCGACGCCCCGGCCCTGACCTATGGCGGCACGACGCTGAGCTATGGGGGGCTGGATGCGGCCGTGCGCGGCTTTGCCAGCGGCCTGATGCAGCTGGGCCTGGCCCGCGGCGAGCGGGTGGCCATCTACCTGGAAAAGCGCTTCGAGACCGTCGTCGCCAGCTTCGGCGCGCCGGCCGCCGGTGGCGTTTTCGTGCCGCTGAACCCCCTGCTCAAGCCCGACCAGGTGGGTTTCATCCTGCGCGACTGCGATGTGCGCGTCCTCGTCACGTCGCCGGAGCGCCTGGCCCAGTTGGGCGAGGTGCTGACGCAATGCCCGTCGCTGCGCCATGTGGTGCTGACCAGTGGCGCGGGCTCTGCCCCGGTGCCGGTGCATGACTGGGCCCAATTGCTGGCTTCACCCGCCCGCGCCGGCCATCGCGTCATCGACACCGACATGACGGCCATCCTCTACACCTCGGGTTCCACAGGCCGGCCCAAGGGCGTCGTGCTGTCCCACCGCAATATGGTGGCGGGCGGCAAGAGCGTGGCCAGCTACCTGGAAAACCGCGCCAGCGACACCCTGCTGGCCGCGCTGCCGCTGTCCTTTGACGCCGGCTTCAGCCAGCTGACGACGGCCTTCCACAGCGGCGCCCGCGTCGTGCTGCTGAACTATCTGCTGCCCAAGGACGTGCTCAAGGCCATGGAGCGCGAGAAGGTGACGGGCCTGACCGCCGTGCCGCCCCTCTACATCCAGCTGACCCAACTGGAATGGCCGGCGGCGATCGACCAGAACCTGCGCTATTTCGCCAACACCGGCGGCCGCATGCCGCGCGCGACCCTGGACCTGCTGCGCGCCAAGGCGCCGTCGGCCCAACCCTTCCTGATGTATGGCCTGACCGAGGCCTTCCGCTCGACCTATCTGCCGCCCGGCGAAGTCGACCGCCGCCCCGACTCCATCGGCAAGGCCATCCCGAATGCCGAGATCCTGGTGCTGCGCGAGGACGGCAGCGAATGCGCGCCCGACGAGCCGGGCGAGCTGGTGCACCGCGGCGCCCTGGTCGGCCTGGGTTATTGGAACGATGCCGAGAAGACGGCCGAGCGCTACAAGCCGCTGCCGGTCGGCGTCGGCGGCCGCGAAGGCGGGCTGCAGCTGCCCGAGTTCGCGGTGTTTTCCGGCGACACGGTCAAGCGCGATGCCGAAGGCTTCCTCTACTTCGTCGGCCGCCGCGACGAGATGATGAAGACCTCGGGCTACCGGGTCAGCCCCACCGAAGTCGAGGAGATCCTCTACGCCACCGGCCTGGTCGGTGAATGCGTGGCCTTCGGCGTCTATCACGACACCCTGGGTCAGGCCATCCAGGTCATCGCCACGCCGCCGGAAGGCGCTGCCGAGCTGGACCTGGCCGCCCTGACCGCCGCCTGCAAGGCCCGCATGCCGGCCTATATGGTGCCGCATGGCATTGATGTCCGCTCGGGCCCGCTGCCGCGCAACCCTAACGGCAAGATCGACCGCAAGACCCTGTCGACCGACTGGGCCGAACGCCACCCCGCATGAGCGAACCCACTCCCCCCAAGCGTGCCCTCGAGCACGCCCCCGTGCTCTTCCCCCGTGACGCGAACGGCGAATTGCTGGTTGGCGGGCAGCGCCTATCCGTGCTGGCTGAGCGCGTCGGCCAGACGCCGTTCTATGCCTATGACCGCGGGCTGTTGAAGGCGCGTGTTGCCGAGCTGCGTGCGGCCTTGCCCCAGGGCATCGAGCTGCATTACGCGATGAAGGCCAATCCCATGCCGGCCCTGGTCCAGCTGATGGCCGGCCTGGTGGACGGCATCGACGTGGCCTCGGCCGGCGAGCTGCAGGTGGCGCTGAATGCCGGCGCCGATCCGCACGAGATCAGCTTCGCCGGCCCCGGCAAGCGGGATATTGAGCTGGGCCAGGCCGTGGCCGCCGGCGTGCTCGTCAATGTCGAGTCGGCGCGCGAGCTGGCGCCGCTGGCCCGTGCCTCGCAGCGCCTGGGCCTGCCGGCCCGCGTGGCCCTGCGCGTGAACCCCGACTTCGAGCTCAAGGGCTCGGGCATGCGCATGAGCGGCGGCCCCAAGCAGTTCGGCATTGACGCCGAGGCCCTGCCGGAGGTGCTGGCCGAGGTCGGACGCCTTAGCGGTGATGGGCTCGCCTTTGAAGGCTTCCACCTCTTCGCCGGCTCCCAGAACCTCAAGGCCGAGGCCATCTGCGAGGCCCAGCTGAAGAGCTATGAGCTGGCCCTGCGCCTGGCCGAGGCCGCGCCTTCACCCGTCAAGTTCCTGAACCTGGGCGGCGGCTTCGGCATTCCCTATTTCCCGGGCGAGACGCGCCTGGACCTGGCGCCCATCGCCGACAACCTCGCCGCGCTGCAAGCGCGCGCCAAGGCCGATCTGCCGGCCGCCAAGCTCGTCATCGAGCTGGGCCGCTATTTGGTTGGCGAGGCCGGTGTCTATGTCAGCCGCGTGGTCGACCGCAAGGTCTCGCGCGGCCAGGTCTTCCTGATTGCCGACGGCGGCCTGCACCACCATCTGTCGGCCTCGGGCAATTTCGGCCAGGTGCTGCGCAAGAACTACCCGGCCTCCGTGGAGCCTCAAGGCCGGCGCGAGGCAGCGACCGAGGCCGCCAGCGTCGTCGGCCCCCTGTGCACGCCGCTGGACCTGCTGGCCGACCGCATGGACATGGCCAAGGGCGAGATCGGCGACCTGGCCCTGGTCTATCAGAGCGGCGCCTATGGCCGCAGCGCCAGCCCCGAGGGCTTCCTCGGCCATCCGGCCTGCGTCGAGGTGCTGGTCTAGGCGGCGTCCGTCCAGATCCCGTTCTGCAGGATCTGGTGCGGCCGGAACCCCGCCTTGTAGGCCATCTTGGGGCTCTCCTCGATCCAGTAGCCCAGATACAGATGGCTGAGCTTCAGTTCCTTGGCCTGCTGGATCTGCCACAGCACACCATAGGTGCCCAGGCTGCCGGCCACGTCGGGGTCGTAGAAGGTGTAGACCGCCGACAGGCCGTCGTTGAGGATGTCCAGGATGGAGACCATGCGCAGCGGCGTGCTGCCGTCGGGCATCGTCTCGCGGAACTCGACCAGGCGTGAGTTGATGCGGCTTTGCAGCAGGAACTGGGTGTACTGGTCGACGCTGTCGTGGTCCATGCCGCCGCCCGAATGCCGGCCGGCCTGGTAGCGCAGATAGAGGGCGTAATGCTCGGGCGAATAGCCCAGGCGCATGACCTTGGCCTGCAGATGGCGGTGCGCCTTCCAGGCGCGGCGCTGAGAGCGGGTGGGCTCGAAGCTGGCCACCGGCACGCGCAGGGCGATGCAGGCGCGGCATTGGTCGCAATAGGGGCGGTAGGTGAACAGCCCGCTGCGGCGGAAACCCGCGGCGACGAGGTTGGAATAGGCGTCGGCGTGGATCAGGTGGCTGGGCGTGGCGACCTGGGAACGCGCCTGGCGACCCTGCACGTAGCTGCAGGGGTAGGCGGCCGTGGCATAGAACTGGATCTGCGCGAGCGGCAGTTCTTTGGGGTGGGTCACTTGAGGTCGAGGATCCGGTGCCAGTAGTCCGGATGATAGGTCCAGGGCCCGGGCGCAGCCTCACCCACATGCGTGGCCAGATGGTCCTCGAAGGCCGCCCGTGGGACTTCTGCCGCACCCAGGGACGCCAGATGGGGGGTGTTCTGCTGGCAGTCGATCCAGGGGATGCCGAATTCCCGGCACAGGCAGATCAGGGCGCACAGGGCGATCTTGGAGGCGTCGGTGCGGCGCATGAACATGGATTCGCCGTAGAACATCCGCCCCAGGTTGACGCCGTAGAGGCCGCCGGCGAGTTCGCCGTCCATCCAGGTCTCGATGCTGTGCATGGCCGGCCAGGCCAGGTAGGCGGCCTGCAGCTCGGGGACGATCCAGGTGCCCGACTGGCCTTCGCGCGGCACGCTGGCGCAAGCCTTGAGCACGACGGCGCGATCAAAGTCGATGCGGATCTCGCAGCCTGGCGTGGTTGCAAAGCGCTGGACCGTCTTGCGCAGCGAGCGCGACAGCTTGAAGTCGCGCGTTTGCAGCACCATGCGCGGGTCGGGTGCCCACCACAATGGCGGCTGGCCAGGGCCATACCAGGGAAAGATGCCGTGGCGGTAGGCGGCCTCCAGGCGCTCGGGGCTCAGCGTGCCGCCGGCGGCCAGCAGGCCCGGCGCGTCGGTCTCGGGGCCGAGAGCGCGACGGCTAGGCGGGAAGTCGAGGGTCTCCTCGTTCAGCCAGTCGATCATGAGGCCCATGGTACGGTGCGCGCCATGATCACCGTCTATGGCATTCCCAACTGCGACACCGTCAAGAAGGCCCGCACCTGGCTGGCCGAGCATGGCCTGGAAGTCGCCTTCCACGACTTCAAGAAGCAGGGCGTTCCCGCCGAGCTGCTGCCGGCCTGGATCCAGGCCTTTGGCCGCGACAGGATCGTGAATCGTGCCGGCAATACCTGGCGCAAGCTGGACGATGCAGCCAAGGCTGCGGTGGTGGACGACGCCTCGGCCGCGGCGCTGATGCTGGCCGAACCCAGCGTCATCAAGCGGCCCGTCGTGCGCTGGCCGGACGGCCACTGGACGCTCGGATTCAGTGCAGAAAAGTTCGAGAAGAGTGCATTGAGTGCACCAAAGAAGAGCTGAGCGCTTGTTTGTGGTGCCCTGCGGCGGCGAATTCACGCCTTAAAAGCGGGCATTGAATTTGCAATTTCGGTGCGGTTTGGCTCGGCTTGGTGCATGTCGCCCAAGTCTGGAGCCGCCGGCCGGAGACAGCGTTGGAGACGACATCGATCAAGCAGGGCGCGGACGCGCTCTTCATCCTCCTGGGCGCCATCATGGTGCTCGCCATGCATGCGGGCTTTGCCTTCCTGGAGCTGGGCACCGTGCGCAAGAAGAACCAGGTCAATGCCCT
Source organism: Roseateles saccharophilus (assembly GCF_031458095.1). Lineage (GTDB taxonomy): Bacteria > Pseudomonadota > Gammaproteobacteria > Burkholderiales > Burkholderiaceae_C > Pelomonas > Pelomonas saccharophila_A. Next base: position 583,217 of record NZ_JAVDXU010000004.1, on the reverse strand, counting down.
GGTCAAGATCCTGGTGGACTTCGCCGTGTCCACGCTGGCCTATTTCCTGGTCGGCTATCTGGTCGCCTATGGCACGCACTTCTTCGTCGGCGCCGAAGCGCTGGCGCAGAAGAACGGCTATGAGCTGGTCAAGTTCTTCTTCCTGCTGACCTTTGCGGCGGCCATTCCCGCCATCGTGTCGGGCGGCATCGCCGAGCGGGCCCGCTTCGGCCCGCAGCTGGCGGCCACGTCCGTCATCGTCGGCTTCGTCTACCCGTTCTTCGAGGGTATCGCCTGGAACCAGGCGTTTGGCATCCAGGCCTGGCTGAAGGCCGCCACGGGCGCCGAGTTCCATGACTTCGCCGGCAGCGTCGTCGTCCATGCGGTTGGCGGCTGGATTGGCCTGGCGGCCGTGCTGCTGCTGGGTCCGCGCTTGAACCGCTACCGCAAGGACGGCGCGATGAGCGCCCATCCGCCTTCCAGCATTCCCTTCCTGGCCCTGGGCGCCTGGGTGCTGACCGTGGGCTGGTTCGGCTTCAATGTGATGAGCGCCCAGACCCTGGACAAGATGTCGGGCCTGGTCGCCGTCAATTCGCTGATGGCCATGGCCGGCGGGACGCTGGTGGCCGTGCTGCTGGGCCGCAACGACCCAGGCTTTGCCTACAACGGCCCGCTCGCCGGCCTGGTGGCGGTCTGCGCGGGTTCCGACGTCATGCATCCGCTGGGGGCGCTGGTGACCGGCGGCATCGCGGGTTGGGTCTTCGTGCAGTTTTTCACCCTGACCCAGAACCGCTGGAAGATCGACGATGTGCTGGGCGTCTGGCCCCTGCATGGGCTGTGCGGCGCCTGGGGCGGCATCGCCTGCGGCGTCTTCGGCCAGCAGTTTCTCGGCGGCATTGGCGGCGTGTCCTTCAGCGCCCAGCTGATCGGCACCCTGGGCGGCGTGGCCTGGGCCTTGATCGGCGGCATCGTCGTCTACGGCGTCATCCGCAAGATCACCGGCCTGAGGCTGGATGCCGAGCAGGAGTTCGAGGGCGCCGACCTGTCCATCCACAAGATCGGAGCGACACCGGACCGTGAGGCCAACTGGTAAGCTGGTCCGAACGCAGTTCCCGAGGCCTCCGCGGAGGCCTTTTTCTTCCCATGTTCACAGGCATTGTCCAGGGCGTCGCCCGCGTCGAATCCATCGAGGCCCGCGAGGGCCTGCACACCCTGCACCTGAAGTTCCCCCAGGGCTTCGATGACGAGTTGGCAATTGGTGCCAGCGTCTCCTGCGACGGCGTCTGCCTGACCGTCACCGAGAGGCCGGCACCCGATGTGGCGAGCTTCGACGTGATGGCGCAGACGCTGAGCCTGACGACGCTGGGCGGCCTGATGGTGGGCTCCGGGCTCAACGTCGAGCGCGCGGCCCGCGAGGGCGTCGAGATCGGCGGCCACCCGCTGTCCGGCCATGTCGACGTGTCGGCCCGCATCGCGGCCATCCGCAAGCCCGACAACAACCACGTCATCCGCTTTGCCCTGCCGGCACCGTGGATGCGCTATGTCTTCGCCAAGGGATACATCGGCGTCAACGGCTGCAGCCTGACGGTCGCCGAGGCGCATCGCGAGCGCGACGGTTCGGGCTGGTTCGAGGTCTGGCTGATCCCCGAGACCCTGCGCATGACCACCTTCGGCGCCAAGGATGTCGGCGACGCGGTGCACATCGAGATCGAGCGCAGCACGCAAGTCGTCGTCGACACGGTGCGCGATGCGCTGGACGAGAAGCTGGGGCCGCTGCTGCCGGTGCTCGAGGCCATCGCCAAGGAGCGCGGCATCGAGCTGACCCAGCTCACTCTGCCGCGCTGAGCCTCAGCCGGTCGAGCTCGGTTCGCGAGCGCGCCACGACGCGGTCGATCCTGTCGATCACCCAGGTCCAGTGGCTGTTGAGGCCGGTCGCGAAATGCAGCGAGGTGGTCGTCATGGCCACGGGGACCAGGACGAGGCCGCGTCCCTGCATGCCGGCCAGGGCCGGATGGCGGGCGGCGAGGGTGGCGTCGCCGGTCTCCAGCGTGATCAGCGCCGCGCGGCAACGTCCCGCCGCCGCCATGCGCAGGGCCGTGTCGTCGTCGTTGGCTTCCAGGGCCTTCATGCGCCCCAGGCCGGCCTGGCTGAACAGCTCCCCATAGCTGGAGCCGCGCGCCCAGCAGACGGCCTGGCCGTCCAGGTCACCGTAGCGGCGTATCGAAGCCTCCTCGCCACGGCGGACGACGGCCCAGGTGTGGTTGGTCCAGATGGGCAGGCTGAACAGCAGCTCCTTCTCCCGCCTGGGCGTGCGGCTGAGGCCGTACATGACGCCTTCGCCGGCCGCGGTGAGCTTCTGCGCGCGCAGCCACGGGGTGGGGCGGTAGTCCCAGCCCAGGCCCGCCTGCGTCGCCAGCCAGGCCAGCATCTGCGGCGTCTGGTCAGAGGGCGGGCCGGTGCCGACAAACAGCGGCACCAGGGGCGCGGCCCGCGCGGGCAACACCACGGTTGCAAGCGCCAGAGCCAGGGCCTGACGGCGGCCGGGCTCGTGCTTTGAGGTCATGGCCGATTCTAGGAAGCGCCGCCCGGCATCTTGATGCTTTCTTGATGCCGCCCGCCGCCTTCTTGTCGGCGCTTTGACGGCCCGATTTCCAGAATGACTTCCATCGCAATGGAGGTGTCATGGACATCGTTTTTCTGGGTCTGGGCGCGGTTCTCGCGCTGTTGACCGGGCTCGCGGCCTGGGGCTGCGACATCAGCGGGCGCCGGGCCGCCCCTAGGTCGCTGACCCCCCTCGGGGGGCAGGCCGGCACGCAGCCGGCCTTGGGGGCGGACAGTGCTTCGAGGAGGAAGTCATGAGTGGCTTCGAAATCGCTGCCGCCGCCCTCGTCGTCGCGCTGGTGGGCTATCTGTTCTGGGCGCTGCTGTTCCCGGAGGACTTGTCATGAGTGCCTCAGCCTGGATGCAGTTGATCGCCTTTCTCGTCGTGCTGCTCGCGCTGGCCTGGCCGCTGGCACGCTGGATCCACGCCGTCATGGAAGGGCGCATCGAATGGCTGCGTCGCGTCGAGCGCGGCCTTCTCAAGCTGGCCGGCGTGGATGCCAGCGCCGAGCAGAGCTGGCTGCGCTACGCGCTGGGCCTACTGCTCTTCAATGCCCTTGGCGTCGTCGCCGTCTACGCGCTGCAGCGCCTGCAGCATCTGCTGCCGCTGAACCCGCAGAGCTTCGGCCCGGTGTCGCCGGACTCGGCCTTCAACACCGCCGTCAGCTTCGTCACCAATACCAACTGGCAGGGCTATGGCGGCGAGACGACGATGAGCTATCTGACGCAGATGCTGGCGCTGACGGTGCAGAACTTCCTGTCCGCCGCGACCGGCCTGGCCGTCGTCATGGCCCTGCTGCGCGGCTTTGCCCGCCACGGCCTGCAGGCCATCGGCAATGTCTGGACCGACCTGAGCCGCGCCACGTTGTGGGTGCTGCTGCCGCTGTCCTTGGTGTTCGCCATCGTTCTCGCCGGCCTGGGTGTCGTGCAGACCCTCAAGCCCTACCAGGAGGTGGCGACCGTCGAAGCCCAGAGCTGGCAGGAGGCCAAGCTCGATGCCGCCGGCCAGCCGCTGAAGGGCGCCGACGGCCAGCCCGTCATGGAGGACAAGAAGGGCCAGACCCAGACGCTCGCCCTCGGTCCGGTCGCCTCGCAGCTGGCCATCAAGATGCTGGGCACCAATGGCGGCGGCTTCTTCAACGCCAACTCGGCCCATCCCTTCGAGAACCCCAGCGCCGCGACCAACGCGCTGCAGATGCTGGCCATCTTCCTGATCCCGGCGGCGCTGTGCTTCGTCATGGGCCGCCAGGTGGGCGACATGCGTCAGGGCCTGGCCCTGCTCGGGGCGATGGTGCTGATCTTTGCCGTCGCCGTCGTCGTGGCCACGGCGGCCGAGCAGGCCGGCAACCCGCGCCTGCCGCCCCTTGGCGTCGACGCGGCCCTCAGCGCGACCCAAGCCGGCGGCAATATGGAAGGCAAGGAGGTGCGCTTCGGCATCGAGGCCTCGTCGCTGTTCGCCGCCATCACGACGGCCGCCAGCTGCGGCGCCGTCAACGCCATGCACGACAGCTTCACGCCGTTGGGCGGCGCCGTGCCGCTGGTGCTGATGCAGCTCGGCGAGGTCATCTTCGGCGGCGTCGGCTCGGGCCTCTACGGCATGCTGGTGTTCGCCATGCTGGCCGTCTTCATCGCTGGCCTGATGATCGGCCGCACGCCCGAATACCTCGGCAAGAAGATCGAGGCGCATGAGATGAAGATGGTCTCGCTGGCCATCCTGCTGGTGCCTCTGGCGGTGCTGGGTGGCACGGCGCTGGCGGTGCTGATGGAGCCCGGCCGCGCCGGCATCTCGGCGCCCGGCGCGCACGGCTTCAGCGAGGTGCTCTACGCCTTCTCGTCCGCGGCCAACAACAACGGCAGCGCTTTCGCCGGCCTGTCGGCCAACACACCCTTCTACAACCTGCTGCTGGGCCTGGTGATCTGGATCGGCCGCTTCGGCGTCATCGTGCCGGTGCTGGCCCTGGCCGGATCGCTGGCGGCCAAGAAGCGCCTCGTGGCAGGCGAGGGCACCCTGCCCACCCATGGCCCCCTCTTCATCGCCCTGCTGATCGGCGTGGTGATCCTGGTCGGCCTGCTGAACTATGTGCCGGCGCTGGCCTTGGGACCTGTCGTCGAGCACCTGACCCTCTGGAGCATTCGATGAACCGCGCTGGCTTTTCCCTGTTCGATCCCGCGCTGACCCGCTCGGCGCTGGTGGATGCCGTGCGCAAGCTGGACCCGCGTGTCCAGCTGCGCAACCCGGTGATGTTCGTCGTCTACATCGGCAGTGCGCTGACGACGGCCCTGACCCTGGCCCAGCCCGGCGGCTTCGTCATCGCGGTGACGCTGTGGCTGTGGTTCACCGTGCTGTTCGCCAACTTCGCCGAGGCGCTGGCGGAAGGGCGCAGCAAGGCCCAGGCGGCGTCGCTGCGCGGCCTCAAGAAGGAGACCTGGGCCAAGGTCGTCGATGGCTGGCGCGCCGGTACCGCGCGCGACGGGCTCAAGTGGCATCCGCGCGAGGCCGGCACGCTGCGCAAGGGCGAGTGGGTGCTGATCGAGGCCGGCGACGTCGTGCCGGCCGATGCCGAGGTCGTCGACGGCGTCGCCTCGGTGGACGAGAGCGCCATCACCGGCGAGTCGGCCCCCGTCATCCGCGAGAGCGGCGGCGACTTCTCGGCGCTGACGGGCGGCACCCGCGTGCTGTCCGACTGGGTCGTGGCCCGCGTGGCCGTCAACCCGGGCGAGACTTTTGTCGACCGCATGATCGCCATGGTCGAGAACGCCAAGCGCAAGAAGACGCCTAACGAGATCGCATTGACCATCCTGCTGGTGGCGCTGACGCTGATCTTCCTCGGCGTCGTCGCCACGCTGCTGCCCTTCTCGCAATTCAGCGTCGCCGTGGCCGGCGCGGGCGAGCCGGTCGGCCTGCTGGTGCTCGTCGCGCTGCTGGTCTGCCTGATCCCGACCACCATCGCCGGCCTGCTGTCGGCCGTGGGCGTGGCCGGCATGAGCCGCATGCTGCAGGCCAACGTCATCGCCACCTCCGGGCGTGCGGTGGAAGCCGCCGGTGACGTCGACGTGCTGCTGCTGGACAAGACCGGCACCATCACCCTGGGCAACCGCCAGGCCGACGCCTTCTGGCCGCTGGACGGCACGAGCGAGGCGCACCTGGCCGACGCCGCCCGCCTGGCCTCGCTGGCCGACGAGACGCCCGAGGGCCGCAGCATCGTGGCTCTGGCCGACCGCAAGTTCGGCCCGGCCACGACCGCCGAGCGCGGCGAGTTCGTGCCCTTCACGGCGCAGACGCGCATGAGCGGCGTGAACCTGGGCGAGCGCCAGATCCGCAAGGGCGCCGGCAGCGCTGTGCGCGCCCATGTCGAAGCCCTCGGCGGCCGCTGGCCCGCCAGCGTGCAGGCCAGCGTCGACGAAGCCGCCCGCCGCGGCAGCACGCCGCTGGTGGTGGCCGATGGCGTGCAAGTGCTGGGCGTTGTCGAGCTGAAGGACATCGTCAAGCCCGGCATCAAGGAGAGATTCGCCCAGCTGCGCCGCATGGGCATCAAGACCGTCATGGTCACCGGCGACAACCGCCTGACGGCCGCGGCCATCGCCGCCGAAGCCGGCGTGGACGACTTCCTTGCCGAGGCCACGCCTGAGGCCAAGCTGGCGCTGATCCGCGAGCAGCAGGCCCAGGGCCGGCTGGTGGCCATGACCGGCGACGGCACCAACGACGCCCCGGCCCTGGCCCAGGCCGACGTGGCCGTGGCGATGAACACCGGCACCCAGGCCGCCAAGGAGGCCGGCAATATGGTCGACCTCGACAGCAACCCGACCAAGCTCATCGAGATCGTCGAGACCGGCAAGCAGATGCTGATGACGCGCGGGTCCCTCACGACCTTCAGCATCGCCAACGACCTGGCCAAGTATTTCGCCGTGCTGCCGGCGGCCTTCGTGTCGACCTATCCGCAGCTGGCGGCGCTGAACGTCATGCACCTGGCCAGCCCCAGCTCGGCCATCCTCAGCGCCGTCATCTTCAACGCGCTGATCATCGTGGTGCTGATCCCGCTGGCGCTCCAAGGCGTGCGCTACCGCGCCATCGGCGCCGCAGCACTCTTGCGCCGCAACCTGCTCGTCTACGGCCTGGGCGGCGTCATCGTCCCCTTCATTGGCATCAAGGCCATCGATGTTTTGCTCGTGGCCCTTCACCTCGCCTGAATCATGAACACCCAACTCCGCCCCGCGCTGACCCTTTTCGTCCTGCTCAGCCTCGTCACCGGCCTGGCCTATCCGCTGCTCGTGACCGGCGTTGCGCAGACCCTGTTCCCGCATGCCGCCAATGGCAGCCTGCTCGTCGACAACGGCAAGCCGGCAGGCTCGGAGCTGATCGGCCAGAGCTTCACCGACGCTGGCCACTTCTGGAGCCGCCCCTCGGCCACCGCGCCCATGCCCTACAACGCGGCCAATTCCGCGGGCTCCAACCTGGCGCCGACGGCGCCGGCGCTGACCGATGCGGTCAAGGTACGCGTCGAGGCCCTGCGCGCCGCCGATCCCGGCAACACCACCCCCGTGCCGGTCGATCTCGTCACGGCCTCGGCCAGCGGCCTGGATCCCCACATCAGCCGCGCCGCCGCCGACTACCAGCTCGCTCGCGTCGCCCGCGTGCGCGGCCTGCCGGTGGAGCGCGTGCGTGCCCTGGTCGACCAGCACACCGAAGGCCGCTGGCTCGGCTTTCTCGGCGAGCCACGCGTCAACGTGCTGGCGCTCAATCTGGCCCTGGAGCATGCGACGATGACCGCACAATGACTTCTTCGCGCGCAACGCCATGCTGATCAACAGTGCCGTATACGACGATGGCCGCATGGTGGCCGAGCCTGGCCTGGACGGTGTGTCCGAGGCGCTGGAGGCGCGGCAGACCGGCTTCGTGTGGATCGCCCTGCGCGACCCGACCGACGACGAGCTGCACCTCCTGCAGCACGAGCTCAACCTGCCGGCCCTGGCCGTCGAGGATGCCCGCAAGGGCCATCAGCGGCCGAAGGTCGAGGAATACGGCGACATGCTGTTCGCGGCCATGCACCTGCTCGAGGGAGGGCCGGACGGCGAGCTGCAGGTCGGCGAGGTGCATGTCTTCGTCGGCGCGCGCTTCATCGTGTCGGTGCGCCACCGCAGCGACCAGGGCTTCCTCGGCGTGCGCGGCCGCGCCGAGCGCGAGCCCGATCTGCTGCGCCAGGGGCCGGGTTTCGTCTTCTATGCGCTGATGGATGCCGTTGTCGACCGCTATTTCCCGTTGATGGACGCCATCGAGGCCGAACTGGAGCAGCTGGAGGAAACCATGTTCCGGCCCCACCAGGACCGTCAGGCCGTCGTGCAGCGGCTGTTCGGCCTGAAGCAGCGCCTGGCCACGCTGCGCCACGCCGTCACGCCGCTGCTGGAGGTGTCGGCCAAGCTGCATGGGGGGCGTGTGCCCGTCGTCTGCAAGGCCCTGCAGGACTACTTCCGCGACGTCTACGATCATCTGCTGCGCATCCAGGCCAGCATCGACGCCGCCCGCGAAACCATCATCGCGGCGACCCAGGTCAACCTGACCCTGGTCACCATCGACGAATCCCTGGTCACCAAGCGCCTGGCCGCCTGGGCCGCCATCTTTGCCGCGTCCACGGCCCTGGCCGGCATCTGGGGCATGAACTTCGAGAAGATGCCCGAGCTGAAATGGGAGTTCGGCTATCCGATGGCCCTGGGTGCCATCGTGCTGGTCAGCAGTGCCTTGTACTGGCGCTTCAAGCATCTCAAGTGGCTGTGACGGACGCGCGACCCGATCCCGACGAACTGCTGGCCAAGGTCCAGCGCGAGGAGGCTGCGGCGAGACGTGGCCGGCTGAAGATCTTCTTTGGCGCCAATGCCGGCGTCGGCAAGACCTTCGCCATGCTGGCGGCCGCGCATGCAGCTCATAAGCAGGGCCGGGCGGTGCGCGTCGGCGTGGTCGAGACGCATGGGCGGGCCGACACCGAGGCCATCGCGCGCGATCTGCAGCGCCTGCCGCTGAAGGACATCGACCACCGCGGCCAGACGCTGCGCGAGTTCGACCTCGACGCGGCCCTGGCCTGGGGGCGTGGGCAAGCCGGCAACGTGCTGTTGCTGGACGAGCTGGCCCACAGCAATGCGCCGGGCTCGCGCCATGCCAAGCGCTGGCAGGATGCCCAGGAGCTGTGCGAGGCCGGCGTCGAGGTCTGGACGACGCTGAACGTGCAGCACCTGGAGAGCCTCAACGACGTCGTCGGCGGCATCACCGGCATCCGCGTCTGGGAGACCCTGCCCGACAAGGTCTTCGACGCGGCTGACGAGGTCGTCGTCGTCGACCTGCCGCCGGACGAGCTGCTGCAGCGCCTGAAGGAGGGCAAGGTCTATCTGCCGCAGCAGGCCGAGCGGGCGGCGAAGAACTTCTTCCGCAAGGGCAATCTGCTGGCCCTGCGCGAGCTGGCCCTGCGCCGCACCGCCGACCGCGTCGATGACCAGATGCAGGCCTACCGGCGCGAGCACACGGACCTGGGAAGGGCCGCGGTCTGGCCGAATCGCGAGTCCCTGCTGGCCTGCGTGGGGTCGAGCGCGGCCAGCGACAAGGTCGTTCGCAGCGCTGCCCGGCTGGCGAAAGCGCTGGGCCTGGACTGGCATGCAGTGCATGTGGAGACGGCGCGGGCACTGGGCGACGCTGCCCGGCAGCGCGTGCAGCGCACGCTTGAGCTGGCCCAGTCGCTGGGCGCACGCACGGCGGTGCTGTCGGCGCCCGAGGCCGCCGCGGCCCTCGTCGGCTACGCACGCGAGCACAACCTGTCGCGCCTGGTCGTGGGCCGGCGCGAACGCCCCTGGCGCTGGCCGGGGCGGCCGTCGCTGGCCGAGGCCCTGAATCATCTTGCCGAGGAAATGGATGTGCTCCAGGTGGCCCTGCCGACGGTCTCCCGCGAGCGCGAACCACCGGTGCTGCAGGCCCGCGGCCTGCTCGCGCCGCACGCGCTGCGCGGCTACGCGGCGGCCCTGCTCGGCGTAGGCCTGACGACCTTCGTCGCCCAGGCGCTGCTGGCCTTCATCGCGCCGACGAATATCGCGATGCTGTATCTGCTCAACGTCGTCGGCGTGGCGCTGCGTTTCGGCCGTGCACCGGCGGCGCTGACGGCCCTGCTGGGCGTGGCGGCTTTCGACTTCGTCTTCGTCGAGCCGCGCTGGTCCTTCGCCGTGGGCGACGCTCAATACCTCGTCACCTTCGCCGTGCTGCTGCTGGTGGGCCTGGTCATCGGGCAACTCGCAGCCGGCCTGCAGTCCCAGGCACGCGCGGCCCAGGAGCGCGAGCGCCGCGTGCGTGGCCTGTACGCGATGTCGCGCGACCTGGGCGCCGCCCTGGTGCCCGAGCAGGTGGCCGAGATCGCGACACGCTTTCTGCGCGCCGAGTTCGGCGTCGCTTCGGCGGTGCTGGCGCCGCCGCTGGGCGCGTCGCCCGGGCGCGAGGTGCTGGTCCTGCTGCCGGGGGCGGGCATCCAGCCCGATCTCGGCGTCGCCCAATGGGCCTTCGACCATGGCCAGGCCGCAGGGCAGGGCACCGACACCCTGCCGGCCAGCCCCTGCCTGATGCTGCCGTTGACCGCACCGATGCGCTTGCGCGGCGTGCTCGCCGTCGAAGGGAAGGGGCGGCGCTGGTCGCCCGAGGAGCGCGAGCTGCTGGACACCTGCGCGGCCCTGCTGGCGATCTCGCTGGAGCGCATCCACTACATCGAGGTGGCCCAGCACAGCACGCTGCAGATCGAGTCGGAGCGGCTGCGCAACTCGTTGCTGACGGCCATCTCGCACGACCTGCGCACGCCTTTGGCGGCTCTGGTGGGCCTGGCGGATGCGCTCAAGCTGACGCCGCTGCGGGACCAGCAGGCCGAGGTGGCCGACGCGATGCGCCGCTCGGCCCTGCGCATGAGCGCCCTGGTCAGCAATCTGCTGGACATGGCGCGGCTGCAATCCGGAGCCGTGCAGCTGAACCGCCACTGGCTGCCGCTGCAGGAAGTGGTGGGCAGCGCCCTGGCCAGCCTGGATGAGGTGCTGGCGGGTCGCGATGTGGCCGTGGAGCTGCCGGCCGACTTGCCGCTGGTCGAGCTGGACGCGGTGCTGGTCGAGCGCGTCCTCGTCAACCTGCTGGAGAACGCGGCCAAGTATTCGCAGGGCGGCATCCGCATCACGGCGCGCACGGCCGGCCGGCATGTGGAGATCGACGTGGCCGACAGCGGCCCGGGCTTCCCGGCCGGACGCGAGACCCAGCTCTTCGACAAGTTCGAGCGCGGCGACCGCGAGAGTGCCACGCCCGGCGTGGGCCTGGGCCTGGCCATCTGCAAGGCCATCGTCGAGGCGCATGGCGGGCGCATCAGCGCCCACAATTCGGCCACCGGTGGCGCCTGTGTCCGCATCGAGCTTCCTCTCGGTCAGCCTCCGGCGGAGAAACCTGAGTGAGCGCCGCCCGCGTATTGATGATCGAGGACGAGCCGGAGATCCGGCGTTTCGTGCGTATGGCGCTCGAGAGCGAGGGCCTGGAGGTCTTCGAGGCGGTGACGCTGCAACGCGGCCTCATCGATTCGGCCACGCGCCGCCCCGAACTCGTCGTACTGGACCTGGGCCTGCCCGACGGCGACGGCCTGGACTTCATCCGCGAGTTCCGCGGCTGGTCGCAGGCGCCCATCCTCGTGTTGTCGGCCCGCGAGGGCGAGGAGCGCAAGGTGCAGGCCCTGGATGCCGGTGCCGACGACTACCTCGTCAAGCCCTTCGGCGTGGCCGAGCTGCTGGCCCGCGTGCGCGTGCAACTGCGTCGCTTCACTCGAGGAAATGGGGGCGGTGGGCACGACACCGACCCGGTGCTGCGTTTCGGCGACATCGCCCTGGACCGCGCCCTGCGCACGGTCAGCAAGGCCGGCGAGGAGCTGCACCTGACGCCCATCGAATACCGCCTGCTGCAGGAGCTGGCCATGGCGCCGGGCCGCGTGCTGACCCACCAGCATCTGCTCAAGGCCGTCTGGGGTCCGGGCCATGCCGAGGATGTGCACTATGTGCGCGTGCACATGGCCAATCTGCGCAAGAAGCTCGAGGCCGACCCGAACCGGCCGCAATGGCTGGTGACCGAGGCCGGCGTGGGCTATCGGCTCAAGACATGAATCCGGAAGACCTGCTCAAGCTTGTGAAGACCGAGATGCCCTTCGGCAAGCACAAGGGCACGCGCATCGCCGACCTGCAGAGCAACTACCTGGCCTGGTTTGCGCGCGAGGGCTTTCCCAAGGGCGAGATCGGGCGGCTGCTGGCGCTGATGCATGAGATGGACATCAACGGCTTGCGCGAGCTGCTGAGGCCCCTGCGGTGAAGCGGGTCCTGCTGGGCCTGGGCTTCGCCCTCATCGGCTTGAACAGCCGTGCGGAAGGGGATGCCACCTACACCGTCGTCCGGGTGGAGGCCGAGAAGCTGCGCCTCTATTGGCGGGACGATGCCGACAAGCCCCTGAGGCGGCTGGACCGCCTGGCCGCCTGGCTGAAAGGGCAGGGCAGGACCCTGGCCTTCGGCATGAACGCCGGCATGTATCACGCCGACGCCAGCCCCGTCGGCCTGCTCGTCATCGACGGGCGCGAGATCGCGCCTCTCAATCTGGCCAGCGGCCAGGGCAATTTCTTCCTCAAGCCCAATGGCGTCTTCCTCGTCGATGCCCAGGGACCGCGGGTCATCGACGCGCTGGACTATCCGGCGCTGCGCGAGGGCGTGCGCCTGGCCACGCAATCCGGGCCGCTGCTGTTGAAGCAGGGCCAGATCCATCCGGCACTGGGCCCCAATTCGGCCTCGCGCTACATCCGCAACGGCGTCTGCGCCGCCGGCTCGCAAGCCCTCTTCGTCATCACCGAGAAGCCCGTCACCCTGTACGAGTTCGCCAGCTATTTCCGGGATGCGCTGCACTGCCAGGATGCCCTCTATCTGGACGGCGCCGTGTCCAGCCTCTATTCGCCCCGCCTCGGGCGCAATGACCACTGGAGCGAGCTCGGGCCGCTGCTGGCGATCGTCGAGTGACGCCGGCCCAGGCCGCGGTTTTGCCCGCCTGAACCGCGCCCTCTACGGTCTGTCGCAAGCGCGTTGGCCGACGCGCGTCGCGTCTCTAGTCTGCACCCCATCACAAGATGAGGAGCGGCCATGCTGCAGATCCAGAACGTCACCAAGAGCTATGGAAAATTCAATGCCGTCGAGGACGTATCGCTTGATTTGAAGCCTGGAGTGGTCGGCCTGATCGGCCACAACGGCGCGGGCAAGAGCACGCTGATGCAGATGCTGGCGACGCTGATGAAGCCGACCCGTGGGCGCATCCTGCTGGAGGGCCAGGACATCGGCGCGAAACCCGAGCTGATGCGCCAGCGCCTGGGCTATCTGCCCCAGGACTTCGGCGTCTATCCGCATCTGACGGCGCTGGAATTCCTGCAGTATTTCGCGGCCCTCAAAGGGGTCGGCGACCGCCAGCGCCTGCAGCAGCTGCTGGAGCTGGTGAACCTGCACGAGCAGGCGAACCGCCGCGCCATCGGCTTCTCGGGCGGCATGCGCCAGCGCCTGGGCATCGCCCAGGCCCTGCTGAACGACCCCGATGTGCTCATCGTCGACGAACCGACGGCGGGCCTGGACCCCGAGGAGAGGCTGCGCTTTCGCCACCTGCTCGGCGACCTGGGCCGCCAGCGCCTGGTCATCGTGTCGACCCACATCGTGTCGGACATCGAGAACATGGCGACCCACCTGGCCGTCATGCGCCAGGGCCGCCTGGTGGCCTTCGAGACGCCCGAGGCCGTCATCGCGCGTGCCGTCGGCAAGGTCTGGACGGCCCAGCTCGCGCCGGCCGACTACGAGGCACTGAAGGGCCATGTGCAGGTGCTGCAGGCCCAGCCCCAGGGCAGCCGCGTGCAGGTGCGCATGGCCCATCCCTCGCGCCCCTTTGCCGAGGCGGAGCCGGCCAATGCCACGCTGGAGGAGGCCCTGATGGCCCAGCGTTATGCCGATGCGCGGGAGGCCGCATGAACACTTCCCTCTACAAGGCCCTGGTGCTGAACGAATGGCGGCTGCGCAGCCGTCGCGTCAGCAGCCTCGTCATCCTGCTGGCCGTCGTGGGCATCAGCTGGTTGATGGTGCTGGACCCGGGCAGCGGCAGCGCCATGATGGTGGTGAACAAGCAGCGCATTGCCTACGAGAGCCAGGCCCTGGCCTTCGCGACCAATCTGATCGCCTCCCTGCTGCTCGGCCTGGCGGGCTTCTACCTGGCGCGTGGTCGGACGCAGGAGGACCTGCGCTGCGGCGCCGCCGGTGTGCTGGCCGCCACGCCGGTGGGGAGCGCCCAGTTGCTGGGTGCGCGCTGGTTGGGCGCCTTCGGCTTCCTGTTCTCGTTGGGCACTGTCGTCATGCTGACGGTGTGGGTGCTGCAGCTGGTACGCGGCGAGGGGCCGCTGCAGCCTTTGCCCTATCTTCAGATGCTGGTGCTGGGGCTGGCGCCGGGGCTGATGCTGTGCGCCAGTCTGGCCGTGCTGGCGGATGCCTGGCTGCCGCTGAGCGCCAAGCGCGGTGATGCGCTGTACTGGTTGCTGTGGATGGTCCAGTTCGCCTTCATCCCGGCCCTGTTGGGGCAGGGCGGTGCCGTGCACCTGAGCGGCTGGCAGCTGTTCGATGTCAACGGCATGTCGCCGCTGCTGGTGGGCGTGAGCCGGCTGATGGACGTGAGCCATATCAGCGTCGGCGGCTCGCCCTTCGATGCCTCGCTGCCCCTGCTGCACATGCCCGAAGGCCTGTGGACCTCGGAGCTGGTGGCATTGCGCGTGGGCTCCATGCTGGTGGCGCTGCTGCCGCTGGTGCCGGCGGTGATGCTCTTCCATCGCTACGCACCCGACCGCGTCAAGCTGCGCAACCCGAACGGCCGCTGGCGCCTCGTGCAGGGCCTGCAATGGCTGCTGCGCCCGCTGCTCAAGCCCCTGTCTTTCGCCCTCGGTCTGCTGCTGCGTGCCAGTGCGCGCCTGCCGGGTCTGCCGGGCCGCTGGCTGGCGGATGTGGCCCTGGTGCTGCTGAGCCAGCCGCTGCTGGCCCTGACCCTGCTGGCGGGCGCCGTCGCTTGTGGTGTGGCGCCGGCGCAGGCCCTGCCCGGCCTGCTGGCCGCGACGCTGTGCGCCTGGGGCCTGGCCGTGTCCGATGTCAGCTCCCGCGACCTGCAGAGCGGCACCCTGGCCCTGGCCAGTGCCACACCGGGTGGTGCCTGGGAGCGGGGCTGGCGCCAGGCCCTGGCGGCCTTCGGCCTCGGCCTGATGCTCGTGCTGCCGGGGCTGCTGCGCATCTGCAGCGCGGCGCCCCTGCTGGCCCTGGCCTGCGTCGCGGGGCTGCTCTTCCTCAGTGCCGCCGCCGCGCTGCTGGGTCGGTTGACGCAGGGCTCGCGCACCTTCCTGGCCCTCTTCCTGTTCGCCCTCTACCTTGACCTGCAGAAGGTCGGCATTCCGGCCCTGGACCTGCTGGGCCTGGCGGGTGCGGCGAGCGTGGCCAGCGCGACGGGTTATGCGTTGGCGGGTGTGCTGGGTTTCGCGGTCCTGCTGGCGGGGCCCGGGCTGCGTCGGACCTGAGGCCAAGGCCGCGGCCTACAGCGGGGCGCAGGGGAAAGGCGCAAGATAGCAAGGCCATGGTCGCCAAACACCGCCTCCTTGTTCTTGCCCTGGCGTCGCTGTGCGCTGCGGCGCCGGCCGACGAACTGCCCCGGTCGGCCCCCTGCCGCACCGCCGTGCAGGCCCTGGAGGACGCAGAAGACGCCATCGTGGCGGGCGCGTCGTCCCCGGCCGCAACGCCCGCCGACAAGCAGCGCCAGCAATCCGTCGCCGCGCGCCTGCAACCCTTGCGAAAGCGTGTGGCCGACGCCTGCCTGGGTGGGCTCACCACGTCGCCACCACCGTCCCAGCACAGCTGGGTCGTGCCCGAGGCATCCGTTCGACCGGGCATGGCCATGCCGCGCTCGCCTCAGCCTGCGGTGCCGCCGGTGACGCTGCCGCGCGTCGAGCCGCCGGTCATGGTGACCCATTGCACCGCGGCCGTCTGCTTCACCAACGATGGCAGCACGCTGACGCGCGTCGGCCCCGGGCTGGTGGGGCCGCGGGGGCAATGCACGGTGCAGGGCATGTTTGTGCGCTGTCCCTGAGTAGCATGGCCGCTTCCAGCGGGAGCCGCAGCCATGAACGCCATCCACGAGCGCCTGCTCAGTGCCTTCGAGACGCACGATGTCGACGAGATCCGCGCGGTCCTCGACGCCGGCTTTGACGCCGCTTCGAGCATTGACGGCGTCAGCGTGGTCAATCAGCTGCTCGAGATGTATTTCCGCTCGGACCGCTTTCCCGCCTGCCTGCAACTGCTGCTGGAGCGCGGCGGCGTGCTCGACGATCCCAGCCTCGCGCCGGTGCTGCTCAACGACGCCGGTGCGCTGACCGCCGCCGTGGCGGCCCATCCCGCGCTGCTGCGGCACCGCACGCAGATGCGCTGCACCTTCACGCCGCTGGACGGCGCGACGCTGCTGCATGTGGCGGCCGAGTACGGCCATGTGGCCGTGACCGAGCGCCTGCTGGCCCTGGGCGCCGACCCGGACGCGGCGGCCGCTGTCGATGCCGATGGCCTCAATGGCCAGACGCCGCTCTTCCACACTGTCAACTCCAACGCCAACCGCTCGGCACCCGTCATGCGCCTGCTGCTGGCCGCCGGCGCGCGCGCCGATGTGCGCCTGCGCGGCATCACCTGGGGCCGGGGCTTTGACTGGGAGACGGTCTGCTACGACGTGACGCCGCTGTCCTACGCCCAGCTCGGCCTGCTGCCGCAGATGCACCGGGCCGAGGCCGATGTCTACGCCAACATCGCCGAGCTGCTGGCGGCCCAGCAGCGGCCCGCGCCGCGGCTCGCCAATGTGCCGAACCGCTATCTTCAGTAGTCGATGCCGACGCGGATGCCGTAGGTGCGCGGGTCGTTCCAGTAGGCGCGCACGAAACCGCCGCCGTCCTGCACCGCGTTCTTGGTCATCTTGTTGGTCGCGTTCAGCACATAGAGCTCGGCCCGCCAGTATTTGGGCGCCTGCAGCTTGAGGCTGGCGTCGATCTTGGTGAAGGCCTTCTGGCCGTCGGAGATGTGCGCGTTGTCCAGGTTCAGCATCGTGAAGTACATCTTGTCCTGCCACTTCAGATTGACCCAGGGTGTCAGCTCCCAGCCCTCGCCGAACATGAAGCTCTGCGCGAAGTTGATGCCGAAGCTGTACTTGGGCGACAGCGGCAGGTGGTGGCCGGTGATGTCCAGGATCTGGCGGCCGGCAAGCTCGCGCACGGGGCCGTTGTAGGGCTCGGGGCAGGCGGGCGCGCCCACCTCGGCGCGTACGCCGCAGTTCCAGGTGTCGCTGTAGGACGGGTAGTCCTTCATCTTGCTGTTGATGTAGCTGAAGAAGGCGCCCAGGCGCGCGCCCGACCAGGGCTTGTAGTCGACCTCCAGCTCGATGCCCGGGATGCTGACGACGCCGACGTTGACCGTCTGCCACTTGGTGACGATGTCGCAGGTCGGGTTCTCTTCGAGGCAGGGCTCGGTGCGCTTGATGCGCGAGGCGAAGTTGTCGCCCGTGACCTGCATGTCCTTGTAGCGGCTGAAGAACAGCGTGGCCGACAGGCTCAGGCGCTTGTTCAGCATCAGGCCCTTGTAGCCGATCTCGAAGTTGGTGACGGTCTCGGGCTTGTAGGGGAAGAAGGTGTATTGCGGGCCGGCCGGGCCGTCCACGCAGTCGTGGCCGCCGCAGCGGTCGTCCTTGTCGCCGAAGCCGCCGGCCTTGTAGCCGGTGGACAGCGAGGTGTAGACCATGTCCAGCGGCGTCAGCTGCTTCTGCAGACCCAGGCGGTAGGTGATCTTCTTCCAGCTCTGCGAGTTGTCGTTGCCGGCCGGCGGGCCCCATTCGGCATAGGCCGCGGTGCCGGCGAAGGGCCCCATCTGCTCGGTCAGGTCGCGGCCGTTGTGGGCACGAAAGCCCGGCTCGCCCGGCGTGCCGGGATGGAAGAGGCCGTTGTAATAGGCGGGCGGGGAGCCGTCCCAGCCGCCGAAGACCTGGCCGCCCTTGTCGGTCTTCTTGTCGAAGCTGTAGCGGGCGCCCAGCGTGGCCGTCCAGGTCGGCGTGAACTTCCAGTCGGCCTGGGCGAAGACGGCCTTGGCGTCGATCTGGCGGTCGGGCTGGTGATAGAACTGGCTGGTCGGAAAGCCGTAGGGCGCCGTGACCAGCTGCTCCTGCGCGTAGTCGATGGCGTTCTTCTCGTGCATCCAGAACAGGCCGGTGACGAGCTGCAGCGTGTCGCTGTGGTGCTTGAACTGCAGTTCGTGCACGCTGGACTTGTAGGTCGAGCCCAGTGTGAACGAGGTCATGTCGCTGACGGGCCAGGTGCCCCAGTCTCCGTCGGGGCCGACGGGCAGGCTGGCCGTCACCTGGCTGGCGATGGGGTGGTAGCCGCCGTCATCGTCGGACTGCTGGGTGCGCTTCTGGTTGGCGAAGGCGAAGCCGTATTCGATGCTGCTGCTGGGGCTGAGGTTCCAGACCAGGTTGGAGCGCACGGTGTCTATCGACATGTCCGTCTTGCCGGGCACGTTGATCTTGACGTCCCATTTGCCGCCGGTGCAGGCGAAGGCGGTGCCGGCCGCCATGTCGCAGTCCTTCATCGCGACGTCGCCGGCGCCGTTGTTCTGGAATTTCTCGTAGGCCAGCAGCCACTCGACGTTGTCGGCAAGCTTGAGCCGCCCGGCGATGCGCGCCGCCCATTCGTCGCGGTTGTAGTAGTACTTGCTCTTGGAGACGAGGGTGTTGCGGCGCTGGTCGACGTCGGGGATGCCGTCGGCGACAAAGCCGTGCTCGGGGAGGTTGACGTCGTAGAAGTCCTGCTGCTGGTTGATCCAGCCGTCGCGCTTGACCTTGCTGACGGTGGCGCGCAGCGCGAACCTGTCGTTGACGGCGATGTTCTGGATCAGGTTGATCTGGCGCTTGCGGTAGTTGCCGAAGTCGGTCTCGACATTGCCATAGGTGGAGCCGAACTCGGGCTTGGCCGGGATGATGTTGACGCTGCCGCCGGTGGAGTTGCGGCCGAAGAGGGTGCCCTGCGGGCCGCGCAGCACCTCGACCTGCTCCAGGTCGAACATCAGCGCCAGCGCGCCTTGCGGGCGGGGCGAATACAGGCCGCCGACATGCAGGCCGACGGCGGGGTCGCCGATCTCGGTGAAGTTGGTGGAGCCGACGCCGCGGATGTTGATCTGGATGCCGGAGTCGGCGCCCGAGGAGATCTGCAGATTGGGCACGCTGCCGGAGAGGCCACGCACGTCGTGGATGCCTTCGCGGCTCAGCGCCTCCTGCGTGATGGCGGTGACGGCGACCGGCGTCTTCAGCAGGTTGGAGTTGACGCGCGTCGCGCTGACGGTGACGGTGGGCAGCTCGTTCCTGGCGTTGTCCTTGTCCGTCGCAGGCGCCGTCTCTTGCGCGAAGGCCGCGCCGGCCAGCAGGCTCACGGCGGTGGCGGTGATGGTTTTTTGGAATCCAGCTCGGTTCGTTCTCATCGCTCTCGGCTCCTTGTGTCTATGTATGGGCGGCCACCGTCCTGGCCCGAAAGCCACGGCGTGTTTGAGTCAGAAACTCAGGCCTCGGGTTTGGGCTTGGGTTTGGTCTGGGACAGCAGCTGCGCCAGCGAGACGGTCTCGTTGCGCACCAATGGCCTGGCCCAGGCGCTGACGCTCAGGATGTAGGCCAGGGTCAGGAAGACGGTGGTCATGGCGGTGCGAAGGCCGATGGCGTCTCCGAGCACGCCCACCAACAGGGGCACGATGGCGCCGCCGAGGATGCCGGTGCACAGCACACCCGAGAAGGCGCCATGGTGGCGGGGCACGGAATTCAGGCCCAGCGAGAAGACGATGGAGAACATCACCGACAGGCAGAAGCCCGAGGCCGGGAAGGCCCACAGCGACGCTGCCGCCGGGCCGAACAGCGCGATGCCGACGCAGCCCATGGCCAGCACCGTGAAGCCGGCCAGCACGAGGCGCGAGTCCAGCAGCTTGAGCAGCACCAGGCCGAGCAGGCAGCCCAGCGACATCAGGCCCCAGAAGCGCGCCACCGCATCCGCCCCTTCGGCCGTGGCCGAGATGCCGTGATAGGTCGCCAGGAACTGCGACATCCAGTTGGCCAGGGTCTGCTCGGTGCCGACATAGGCCAGGATGCCGAGGAAGAAGAGGCGCAGGTCACGCCGCGCCAGCAGCTCCCGGTAGGCCGACCAGCCGCCGGCGCGCTCGTCGTCCTTGAGCTCGACCTGCGGCAGGGGCAGGGTCTGGTTGGCGAGGATGAGGGCGACGAAGCCGGCGGTGAAGATCCAGTAGAAGGCTACCCACACCAGCGGGCTGCCAGCCGCGCCGGGCCTTTCCATCAGCAACTGGAAGGCCCAGGGGCTGAGGAAGGACGCCAGGCCGAAGACGAGCTGGCCCATCACCGAGAAGAAGGCGAAATGGGCCTCGCCGCCGGCCGTGCGCAGCAGCGGGTTGACGACGACCTGCAACAGGGCCATGCCCAGGCCGATGACGAAGAGGCCGGCGATGGCCGTGCCATAGCTGGGCCAGAGGGCGATGGCCAGGGAGCCGGCCAGGTTCAGCACAAAGGCCACCAATATGGTCAGCCGCGGCCCCTTGGCTTCCACCAGCATGCCGCCCGGCACCGACACCAGCCCATAGGCCAGGAAGAAGGAGAAGGGCAGGAAGCCCGCCAGGCCCAGGCTGAGCTTGAAGTCCTGGATGATGATCGGCATCAGCGGGCCGATCAGGTTGGTGACAAAGGAGATCACGAACCAGATCAGCAGGATGTAGCCGACGATCAGCGCGCGGTGCTTCATGGCGTTCAGGCGGCGATGCAGTCAGCGAACTCGCCGGCGCGAATCGTTTTCCGTGGGAAGCGCGACAGGATGGCTCGGGCTGTGCGGCAGCCAGCCGCCAGGGCCTCGGCCAGATGGGCGCCGCGTAGGCGGGCCGATAGATAACCGGCATTGAAGGCATCGCCGGCACCGATCGTGTCGAAGATGTCGGCAGGCTCGGCGTCGTGTTCGACGCGGCGGCCGCCCTCGAAGCCCAGGGCCCCGCGTGCGCCGACCTTGACGACCAGGCTGGCCTGCGGCTTCAGCGCACGGGCGATCAGCACCAGGGCCGCGTCCAGGTCCTCGGTGCCGGCAATGCTGCGCGCCTCCAGCTCGTTGATGAGCAGGTGGTCGCAGTGGGGCAGCCAGCTCATCACCTCGTCGCGGTCCCAGCCCTCGGGCGGCCAGCCGGTGTCCAGCGCTATTGCGTAGCCGCGCGAGGCCGCCTCGGCCAGCAGGTCGACATAGCGGACGCGCAGATGGGGCAGCAGGAAGGGCGCCGTGAACAGGGCGATGGACGGCGCCGGCGTGAAGTGCAGATGCTTGAGCACATGCTGCACCGACAGCTGCTGCAGATGGCCGTGGGTGGTGAAGAAGTTGCGCTCGCCACAGCTGTGCATCAGGCCCACCGAGATGGTGGTTTCGCGGTCGCAGACCTCCAGGTTCGTGCGGATGCCGCTGAACTGCTCGGCCAGCCAGTGGCCGAAATGGTCGTTGCCGACGGCCGAGATGAGATGGGTGGCTTGGCCGATATGGCGGGCGGCCAGGGCGGCATTGGCGCCGGAGCCGCCGGCACGCAACTCGCTGCGCGGCATCAGTAGTTCGGTGCCGATGCTGGGCCAGGCTTCCAGGGAACCGAGCACCAGATCGACGCCGACGTCTCCGACGATGCTGAGCTGAGGGGAAGAAAAAAGAGCTCTATCCGTGTCCATGGGCGCCGACTATAGGAGCCCACCGGAAGCGGTGTCAATAAATAAATCCAGTGGATTGAAATATTTATCCGGTACGCCTGGCGGAGGAGCGGTGGCCCAGCAATTCGCCCACGTCGAGGTCGCCGCGGCGATCCTGCTGCAGTACTTCCAGGCGTGGCGACAGCATCTCGTAGATGGGCAGCACGGCGGCGCCGAGGATGGAGGAATCGTCCTGGCGGTCGGACAGCACGATGCGGGTCTCGGGTGCGGCCACGCCGCCGCGCACCGAGCGGTGCCAGGGCAGGGCGAGTGCGACGAGATGCTCCACCAGCACCTTGGGCGCCGAGCCGCCGATGACGATGGAGCGCGGGTCCAGCATGTTCTCGATCATGCAGACGGCGTCGCGCAGGCGGTCGGCCGCCTGGCGGCACCAGCGGTGCAGGGCCTCGTCGCCGGGCTGCTGCAGGCGTGCGCTGAGATCCAGGGTCCAGACATCGTGGTCGCTGACGCCCAGGGCCTCGGCCAGGGAGTGCATGGACACATAGCGCTCCAGGCAGCCGCGGTTGCCGCAGTAGCAGGGCGTGCCGCCGGGCACGATGGGCACATGGCCGATCTCGGTGGCATTGCCGTCGGCGCCGGGATAGGCCGAGCGGCCGATGACCAGGGCGCCACCCAGGCCCAGCCCGAGATGCAGATAGAAGAAGTCGTCCAGGTGCTTGGCGACGCCGAACAGGGTCTCGCCCAGGGCGCCGGCAACGCTGTCGACGCGGTAGAAAAGGGGCAGGCCGGTGGCTTCGCCCAGTTCCTCCAGCACCGACAGGTCGTTCCAGCCCTCCAGCGCGGTCGGGCCGATGAAACTGATGTCGGTGTGGCCCAGCGGGCCGGGCAGGGCGATGCCTATGCCCCAGAGGCGCTCGGTCGATTCGCGGCGCAGGCGCGCCACCAGCTGCAGCATGGCGGCCAGCATCTGCTGGCGGTCGCTGGTGTCCATCTCGACCTCACAGCGGCTGCGGATCTCGCCGACGAGGTTGACGAGGGCGGCCGAGGCCCGGCCGGGTTCCAGGCTGATGCCGATGGCATTGCCGGCCTGCGGGTTCAGCTCGAAGGCGATGGGCGGCTGGCCGCGCGATTTGTCGACCTTCTGGCGCCGCGACACGATGAGGCCGATGGCCTCGAGGTCGTTGGTGATGTTGGCCACCGTCTGGGGGCTCAGCGACACCATGTCGGCGATGTCCTTGCGCGAGGCGGCGCCCTGCTGGCGGATGAAGTCCAGCACCACGCGGCGGTTGAAGGGGGCGCTGGACTGTTGGGTGGCTCCTCGGCCGGTGGTTCTCATCGTGCGGGCGGCGCTTTCTTGGTGCCCATGATAGGTGGGCTGGCTGTCAGGCGCCGATTCTGGCCGAGGCCGCGGCGCCGTTGGCGGAAGCGTTTGAAATAAATTTATACAACCATTGGATTTAAATATTGACGATGCGCATCTTACGGCCCTACATTCGCGCCCCATGGTCCCGTTGGAGGGACGAGGTCTGGCCCGGCGCATCCAGCAGTGAAGTTGCGCTCCTCGCCGGCGGCATGCGTCGCTCGTGGGCATCCACAACCCGTGGCTCTTCCATCGCCACACGACTTCGTTGAGGCAACAAACATGCAATCACTCCGGATCGGCTCCTGTGCGGCCCTCGCCCTGTTGAGCCTGTCTTCGCTCGCTGTCGCGGCCGGCAGCAATGCCGCCAAGAGCACGGCCTTCGTGCAGGACGGCTGGCTCTACACCAAGACCGAAACCGCCAGCGGCCAGGCCCTGGTCACGGCCGTCCAGCCCGCTGCCGCCAGCGGCGTGATCCCGGTCGGCGACTCGCGCGTCTGGGGCAATGTCTTCGACAAGAACCGCAAGCTGACCGTCGCCCAGTGGCAGGCCGTGCTCAGCATGGATGCCTATCCGGAGAACGGCACCACCAACTACCAGGACGTCGGCCCCTGGCGCTATTGCGAGGTGGACTACGAGGCCAGCGTCGGCATCTCGGATTACCGCGGCAACACCTTCGGCCCGGTCGGCGTGACGACGGTGGGCGACTTCCCCGACTACTTCAAGAATGCCTTCGCGCCCTATGTGCTGGGCAAGACGGGCGCGACCAACGCCGACATGAAGAACTGGGGCGTGCAGGTCACCGGCGTGTCGGCCAGCAACTTCAAGGCCGATGACTCCCAGCTCGATCCCTATCCCAACCTCAGCCGCTCCAACTCGACCAAACGCGCGGCCCTGACCAAGATCTGCAAGGCCCTGCAATCGGCCTTCGACACCCAGCAGGACAAGTATGTGATGAGCCATTACGCGCACATCAACAACGACAAGCTGCTGCCGGTGCTGAGTGCGCTGAAGGGCATCGGCTTCACGGCCTTCGACAAATACAACCTCGTCGGCCTGGCCTTCCAGGTCCAGGTCAACACCGGCTCCATCGGCAGCGTGTCGGCCTTCACCTCGGTCAAGAACGCCGGCAACTGCGGCAGCATGAGCAACGAGACCTGCTTCGCCACCTATCTGACCGATCAATACATCCGCTGGCTCAAGTCCGGCAGCCTCGGCGACGATGCGGGCAACTGCTGGCGTGCCAGCATGGCTCTGGACATCTACAAGAAGAACCCGGCCATGAACAGCGTCAGCACGGTCAACTCCGTCATCAACAGCAGCTACCCGAACAACAGCGGCAAATGCCCGACCTCGGGCATCAAGTGGTCCAAGAACATGGCATGGCAATGAAGCACATCCTGATGGCGGCGGCCCTGATGGCTGGCTTGCCGCTGGCCGTGGCCGCTGAGGCGGCCGCCCCGGTGACGACCGTCTCGGTGCAGTTGCCGACCGAGCCCCTGCTGGTGCAGATCAACCAGGTGGCGCTGGAGCGCGTCGGCCCCAAGAAGGCCGTCGTGGAGTCCACGGGCCCGGCCCAGGCCGGGCGCTACCGCGTACTGGCCGGCGCCAAGGTCGTCACCCAGGGCGAGCTGAAGGCCTTGCCCGACTTCTCGGCCTGGGGTGCGGGCAGGCGCTATTTCGAGGTGGACTTCTCGGCCATCGAGAAGGCGGGCGTCTACCGTGTCGAAGCCACGCTCGGTGGCAAGCGCGCGGTCTCGGCGCCCGTGCGCGTGCGCGACCAGGCCCTGTTCACGACCATTGCCGACAGGACGCTGGACTACTTCCACCGCAGCCGCCATACCGGCAAGGGAGACAGCCACATCCGCATCTTCGAGACGGACCGCTTCGCCGATGTGCATGGCGGCTGGAAGGACGCCGGCGGCGACACGGGCAAGTATCTGTCCCACCTCGGCTACGCCAATTTCTTCAACCCGCAGCAGACCTCGATGGCGGCCTGGGTGCTGGCCTACACGGCCCACGCCTCAAGCGACCTCTACCGCCGCGCCGGGCTGCTCAAGCGCGCCGAGGACGAGGCCCTCTGGGGCGCCGACTATCTGCACCGCATCCTCGACGCCGAGGGCTATTTCTACACCACGGTGTTCGATCGGTGGGGCGATGAGAAGGCCGAGCGCATGGTCGTCGGCTATGAGGGTGAGGAGGGCAAGTACACCCAGCTCTACCGCTCGGCCTACCGTGCGGGTGGCGGCATGGCCATCGCGGCGCTGGCGCGGGCGTCGCTGCTCGCCAAGCAGTCGGGCCGGCAGGGTGAGTTCAGCGGTGCCACCTATCTGGCCGATGCGGTGAAGGCCTTCGACCATCTGCAGCAGTTCAATGCCCGGTACACGGCCAATGGCGTCGAGAACATCATCGATGACTACACGGCGCTGATGGCCGCGGTCGAGCTCTTCCACGCGACACGCGAGCTGCGCTTCCTGGACGCCGCCCGTCTGCGTGCGGAAAGCCTGATGAGGCGTCAGACCGCCGCCGGCGGCTTTGTCAGCGATGGCGATGCACGGCCCTATTACCACGCGGTCGAAGCGGGTTTGCCGGCGCTGAGCCTGACCCACTATCTGGCCATCGAGACCCAGCAGGCGCGTCGTGACCGGACCACCAACGCCATCGCTGCGGCCCTGAAAAACGAGATCACCATCACCCAGCGCGTCTCCAACCCCTATGGCTATGCGCGCCAGGCCTTCCAGCTTGCGCCCAATGGCAAAGCCGAAGGTCCCGTCCTCGAAGGCTTCTTCATGCCCCACAAGAACGAGACCGGCTACTGGTGGCAGGGCGAGAGCGCCCGCCTGGCTTCGCTGGCGACGGCCATGGCGGCCGGCCGCCGCGCCCTCGGCGCCGCCATG
Source organism: Roseateles saccharophilus (assembly GCF_031458095.1). GTDB lineage: Bacteria > Pseudomonadota > Gammaproteobacteria > Burkholderiales > Burkholderiaceae_C > Pelomonas > Pelomonas saccharophila_A. The sequence goes on along the minus strand of NZ_JAVDXU010000004.1, from coordinate 557,551 downwards.
CCGGAAGGCTGGGCCGGCTATGCCCAGAGCCAGCTCGACTGGACCCTGGGCCGCAACCCCTATGGCATCTCCATGCTCTATGGCTTCGGCAAGCGCAACCCGCCGGCCGTGCCGTCGAGCGCAGGCGACATGTTTGCCGGCGGCATCTCCAATGGCATCACGGGTGCTGCGGACAGCGACACCGGCGAAGGCATCGCCTTCGGGCCGGGGCCGGACGACGCCCAGTGGCGCTGGGTGGAGCAGTGGATCCCGCATTCGACCTGGATGCTGCTGGCGGCGGTGGAAACAGCGCGCTGATGTCACAAACGTGGGGGCTGTTGCGTCAGGAGGGGGTTGAACCCCGAAACTCCCGCCATGACCGACGACCTTTCGCCCACCGCCCGCGCCCTGCGCTTTGACCGCGACCATGCGCGCCGCCTGCGCGCCCTGGCCTACCGCATGCTCGGCTCGCGCGCCGAGGCCGAGGACATCGTTCAGGAGGCCTGGCTGCGCTGGGCCGAGGTGGACATCAGCGCCGTCCAGCATGAGGGCGCCTTCCTGTCGCGGCTGGTGACCAATCTCTGCCTGGACAAGCTGCGCTCGGCCGCGGTGCAGCGCGAGCACTACGTGGGCGTCTGGCTGCCCGAGCCCATGCTGGAAGACGAAGCGCTGTTCGGCTGGGCGCCCGGCCCCGAGAAACAGGCCGAGTTCGCCCAGGACGTGTCCATCGCCTTCATGCTGGCCCTGGAGCGCCTGTCGCCGCTGGAGCGCGCGGCCTTTCTGCTGCATGACGTCTTCGACCTCGACTATGACGAGATCGCCCGCCACCTGGACCGCAGCGAGGCGGCCTGCCGCCAGCTCATCAGCCGGGCACGCAAGAACATCAAGGCCGACTATGCGCGGCACGAGGTGGCCAAGGAGGAGGCGGATCGCCTGGTCCACGCCTTCATGGACGCGGTGCGCAGCCAGGACGTGTCGGCCCTGGCCCAGCTGCTCAGCGAGGACGCCGTCATGATGGCCGACGGCGGCGGCAAGGTGGCGGCCGTGCCCAAGCCCCTGCATGGCGGCGCCCAGATCGCGCGCACCTTCATCGGCTTTGCGCAACTGCCCACCAGCGCGTCCTGGCGCCTGGTGCCGGCGGTCGTCAACGGCCTGCCGGGCCTGCTCATCCTCGACGACAGCAACGGCGGTCGACTCGTGCAGACCATTGCGCTGGCCCCGTCGGCCGAGCCGGGCCAGGTGGGGGCCGTCTATATCCAGCGCAACCCCGACAAGCTCGGTGGGATCAGGATGCGTGTCACAAACGCCGCGGCTGATCCGTCTTGAGTGTGAGGCCGGCGATTTTGCCGGCCCACCCCACCCAAGGACATCGCCATGAGCACGCACACTGCCCGCCTCGACTACTTCCGCCAGTCCGCCGACCTGTCCAAGAAGTACCTGGACTTCAGCATGGCCTTCCGCATGGACAAGACCCTGGCCGTGCTGATCGACATCCGCGCCTCCCAGCTCAACGGCTGCGCCTTTTGCCTGGACATGCACGTCAAGCAGGCCAAGATGCATGGCGAGCGCGAGCTGCGCCTGCACCATGTCGCCATCTGGCGCGAGTCGACGCTGTTCACGCCCAAGGAGCGCGCCGCCCTGGCCTGGACCGAGCTGCTGACCCGCATCCCGGCCGAGGGAGTCTCGGACGCCGCCTACGCCGAGGTCAGCGAGCATTTCTCCCCCGAGGAGTTGTCCGAGCTGACCTGGCGCGTCGCTGCCATCAACGGCTGGAACCGCATGAATGTGGCGGTGCGCAATGTGCCGGGCTCGGCGGACAAGATGTTTGGCCTGGACAAGGCCGGGCTGAACTGAGGCGGTCGCTCGCCACCAGTTCGGTCAAGCCGGGCAGGACGGGCGCCTTGACCTGCACGGACTGCTCGGCCACGGGTCGAGAGTCCACGACGGGCTTGGGGTGACGGAAGAAGAACATGGGCCGCCAACTGCGCGCGCAAAGTGAGATGACAAGACCAGGGAATCCCTGAGCTGACCTGTGGCGGCGCGGCTAGCATCGCTGCCACTGCTGCAGGAGCTGGGATGCTGGATGTCGAGGTGGTGCGGACGCTGACGCTGGGATCCGGCCACCTCAGCGCCGCCAGTGGGCTGGTCTGCGTCGGGCAGCAGATGTTCGTCGTTGCCGATGACGAGCATCAGCTCGGCATCTTTGGCGCCACGGGGGCGGGTTCGCTGCATCGGCTTTTCGACGGTGAGTTGCCGATGGAGCCCAAAGCGCGCAAGGTGGCCAAGCCCGATCTGGAGGCGCTGGTGCAGTTGCCGCCCTTCGAAGCTTTTCCCCACGGCGCGCTGCTGGCGTTGGGCTCGGGATCGCGCCCACAGCGCCAGCGCGCTGCATTGCTTGCGATCGACGCTGCGGGCGGCCTGCAAGGGCCGGCCCTGGAGATCGATCTCTCCTCCTTTTACGAGCCGCTGCGGGCCAGGCATGCGCAGCTGAACATCGAGGGCGGCTTTGTCAGCGCGGGGCGCTTGCATCTGCTGCAGCGGGGCCATGCAGCCGAGCCGGCCAATGTGGTGATCGGCTTCGACTGGCCGGCCGTGCAATCCTGGCTGCGCGGCGGGGAGGTGCCTGCGCCGGTCTCCAGCGCCCGGGTTGAGCTGGGCGACATCGATGGCGTGCCTCTTTGCTTCACCGACGGCACCGCCCTGGCCGCCGGAGGCTGGGTGTTCTGCGCTGCCGCCGAGGCCACCGATGACAACTACGCCGACGGGCCCTGCCGGGGATCAGCCGTCGGCGTCGTGGCTGCCGATGGGCGCCTGCTCGCGCTGTTGCCCCTGTCCTTGCGATGCAAGGCCGAAGGCATTGCGGCCAGCCTCGATAACGGATGGCTGCGCCTGTTGATGGTGACCGACCCCGACGATCGCAACGCGCCGGCCCTGTTGCTGTCGGCGAGCCTGGCGCTTCCGGCCTAGGATGCGCGCCTGGCCAACTCCACGCCGCTATCCCATGGCTGTCAAGACTGTTGCCGCTGCCTTGCTGATTACCACCACCGGCCTGGCTCAGGCACAAACCGCCGAAGCGGCCGACCCCGTCGTCACGCTGGTCCATCACCTCGACCTCGAGAGGTACAAGGCCACCATCAAGGGCCTGACCCAGTTCGGCGACCGGCGCCAGGGCACGGCGCGCAACCGCGCGGCCCTGGATTGGATCGAGACGCAGCTGAAGAGCTATGGCTGCACGAACACCGAGAGGCTGCAGTACCAATTCACCGAGCCCGCCAAGCGCAACCCGGCCGCGCCGCGCGCGCCCCTGGCCGGTGGCCCAGCCGGGCAGGGCGGCAGCACCCTGTTCGGCAAGCGCGCCCCCATCGGCGTCAACACCGACCCCCTGGCCCAGCCGGATGAGCGGCTACGCAAACTGAACGAGGAGCCCACGCCCGAGGGCACCGGCCTGCGCGAAAACGTCTACTGCACCAAGGTCGGTACGACCCGGCCCGACGAGATGTATATCGTCGGCGCCCACATGGACGGCATAGGCTGGGGCGAGGCGGCCAATGACAACGGCTCGGGCACGGCCCTGGTCATGGAGCTGGCGCGCATCTTCAGCCTGCCCGGCGTGACCACGGAGCGCTCCATCCGCTTCGTGCTGTGGAACAACGAGGAGACCGGGCTGAACGGCGCCTCTGCCTATGTCGAGCAACGCAAGGGCCTGCAGGGCATCGAGTCACCCAAGGGCTCCGGCAAATACCCCGAGCCCAGGTGGCTGGGCATGATCCAGCACGACATGATGATGTTCGACCACGGCATGCCCGTGGCCAAGCTGGACGCCAACGGCAAGCCGGTGCTGGACGCCAAGGGTCAGCCGTTCTACGTGGCTCCGAAGGAGCAACGCGCCGAGGCCGATGTCAACATCGAATACCAGTCCACGGCCAAGTTCGCGGACGGCGCGGCCAAGCTGGCCTGGCATTTCCGCGCCGCGAACGACAAATACGCGACGAACTATCCGGCGGCGGTGGGATTCCACATGACCAACACCGACTCCACGCCCTTCATGGACGAGGTGCCAGCCATCTCGCTGCGCGAAAACGAGCGCGGCCAGCAGATCGGCGCGGGCTGGAATCCGCACTGGCATCAGCCCACGGATCTGTTCTCCAGTTACACCGACAAGGACTTCCTGCTCGGCCTCAATGCGGCCCAGACGACACTGGCGGCTGTCGCCCAACTTACGGGCGCGAGGGTCAAGCCTTGACCCGTGACATCGTTCCGCCCGCATTCGCGGGGATGTACAAAAGTTTCAAATGGATACAGTCCTGTCCATCGCGCAGTTGCTAACCGTTTCCATGCGCGGCTACTAGACGTCGCTGGGCCTCTGGTCCCAAGCGCGCAGCAGGGGGGAGCAGGCCGTCCGGGCTTTGCCCACGGCCATCCGTGAGTCCACTTCGGTGGGCTCTTTTGTTTCCCCCGACGCCGTGCGGGCCTCTTCAGGCCCGCCGCGGTGTCCATCGTCTGCTGCCCCGTGGAATCCAACACTGCTCTCGCCCCGTTCTATACCGAGGCGCCTGACTCGGCGCGTGAACCTGCCGTGCGCGATGCGGCCGATCTGCTGGTCGACGCCCTGGCCGCCCTCGGCGTCGAATATGTCTTCGGCGTGCCGGGCGGCGCCATCGAACCCCTCTACAACGCCCTGGCACGCAGCGCCCGCCGCGGCGGCCCGCAGGCCGTCGTGGCCCGCAACGAGCAGGGCGCGGCCTATATGGCCGACGGCTATGCCCGCGAGACCGGCAAGCTCGGCGTCTGCATCGCCACCTCGGGGCCGGGCGCCACCAACCTGATCACCGGCGTGGCCTGCGCCTATGACAACAACGTGCCCATGCTGGTCATCACCGGCCAGCCGCCGATCAAGAACTTCGGCAAGGGCGCGCTGCAGGAATCCAGCTGCACCGGCATCAACACCATGGCCATGTTCCGGCCTTGCACGCGCTACAACTCCCTGGTCTCGCATGCCGAGCAGCTGCCCACCAAGCTCTTCAATGCGCTGATGCAGGCCCAGCGCGCGCCCAGCGGGCCCAGCCATCTGTCCATTCCGGTGGACATTCTTCGCGCCCCTATTTCAAGCGACATGGAAACCCCAGACTTCGCCGGCCTGCTGCGCCGCGCGCCGGCCCTGGTGGATCTGCCCGCCGTGCGCCAGCTGGCCCGCCAGCTGTTCTCGGCCCGCCAGCCGGTCTGGCTGATCGGCGACGGCTGCGGCGAAGCGGCCAACGAGCTGATGCAGCTGGTGCAGCGCACCGACGGGACCTTCATCACGACGCCGGACGGCAAGGGCTTCATCAACCCGCGCCACCCGCGTTTTCGTGGCGTGTTCGGCTTTGGCGGCCACGCCAGCGCGGCCGAGCTGCTGTCCAGCGAACCCGATCTCGTCATCGCGCTGGGCACGGGCTTTGGCGAATTCAACAGCGGTGGCTGGTCGGCCGCGCTGCTGAACAGCCGTCTCGTCCATGTGGATGACAGCGACGAGAACCTGATGCGCTCGCAGATGGCCCGGCTGCATGTGCGCGGCCATATCAAGTCGGTCTGTGAGCAGCTCATCGCGCTGCTGAACTCACCGCAGGACGCGGCCCTGCTGCCCTTCATGCATCCGCAGGTAGCGCGCCAGGCCTACGAGGCCATGGTCGACAGCCCCCAGGCCCTGCACAGCGACAGCGCGCCGGTCAAGCCGCAGCGTCTGGTCGCCACGCTGGGCGAACGCTGCCCGCCGCAGACCCGCTTCGTCGCCGACGCCGGCAACAGCGCCGCCTGGGCGGTTCACTATCTGGCGCCGCATGACCAGCGCGCCCGCATGCCTGGCGGCGCCTATCTGCCGGCCGGCAAGGAAAGGCGCACCCGCAGCTCCAGCTGGCTGCGCGTAACCATGGACTTCGCGCCCATGGGCTGGGCCATCGGCTCGGCCGTCGGCATCGCCATGGCCAACCGGCGCTGCCCGGTCGTCTGCCTGACCGGCGACGGCAGCTATCTGATGAATGGCCAGGAGATCACCGTGGCCGCCGAACTCGGCCTGCCGGTGCTCTACGTCGTGCTGAACGACGGGGCCCTGGGCATGGTCAAGCATGGCCAGCGCCTGGCCGGCGCCGAGCCCATCGGCTTCCAGCTGCCCAAGGTCGACTTCGCCATGATGGCCGCGGCCATGGGCATCCCGGGCCATGTGATCCGCACGCCGCAGGACCTGGATGCGCTGGACTTCGAGGCCCTGCTGTCGCGCCAGGGGCCGACGCTGCTGGACGTGCGCATCGATGGCGAGGAAGTGCCGCCGATGAATCTGCGCATGAAGACGCTGGGCACGGCCCGATGACCCCGTCGCTGACGACGCGCATCTGGCGCGAGGAGGCGGAGCCTGACAACGCCTTTGCGGCGCGCGCCGCCTTCTGCCACGGCTATGACGTCTATGGCGAAATGCTGGGTCAGGCAGGCTGGGTCGAGATGCTCTTCCTGCTGTTCACCGGGGAGCCGCCCTGGCCGGAGCAGACCCAGTTGCTGGAGATGCTGGCCGTGACCCTGGCCAACCCCGGGCCGCGTGATCCTTCCGTGCAGGCAGCCATGGCCAGCGGCACCGGCGGCGCGCCGGCCGCGGCCACGCTGATGGCGGCGCTGTCGGTGGGCGCAGGCCGCCAGGGCGGCGCGCGGGATGTCTTCGACGCGATGAGGGGCTGGGTTGATTGCGGGACCGACCTCGCGGCCTGGCAGGCACGTCTGGCGGACGGCGGCCCGGGACCGCTGGAGATCTGGCCTGCGGCTGAGCGCGCCGCCGGCTTCGACCCGCATGCGCCGCGCGTGCCGGGCATCGTGCTGCAGGCGCTCGAGCGCCTGGCCGCGCAGCCGCTGGCGCAGCGGCTGCGCTGGCTGGCCGAGCACCGTGAGGCGCTCGAAGCCGCCGCCGGCTTGCCGCTGGCCATGAGCAGCGTCGCCGCGGCCGCCCTGGCCGACCTCGGCTTCAGCCCCGACCAGGGCGAGATGCTGCATCTGCTGCTGCGCCTGCCGGGCGCGGCCGCGCATGCACTGGAGCAGCGCGCCCTGGGCTACAAGCGCTTTCCCTTCCCTCCGGTGGAGTTGCAGGACGATCCGGCGCTGCGGGCGGTGGCGGCATGAGCCCCGCACGGCCCAACCCGGGTTTCGGACCCGCCGCCCTGGCTGACCAGGCCCATGTGCTGCGCACCCGCGTCGGAGCGTGCTGGCCGGGCGCGCGGGCCGTCTTCCGCGGCCAGGACCTGCACCGCGACCTGGCCGGTGCAAGCTCCATGGACCTCTTCCTGTACGGCATCACCGGCCGGCGCTTCGCCGCCAACGAGCTGCGCGTGCTGGACGGCATGTGGGCCCTGACGGGCTATCCGGACACGCGGCTGTGGAACAACCGCGTCGCTGCGCTGGCGTCCAACGCACGCAGCCTGCCGTCGCTGGGTTTTGCGGCCGGCATTGCGGCGAGCGAGGCCCGCGTCTTCGGCGGCGGCCCGGCCTTCTTCGCCATCGACTTCTTCCTGCGCGCCGGCGCCCGGCGGCATGCGGGTGATGCGGTCGAGAACATCGTTGCCGCCGAGCTGCTGGAGCGGCGTCGCATCCTCGGCTATGGCCGCCCCATGAGCTCGACGGACGAGCGGCTGCCGCCGCTGGTGGCGCTGGCCGAGCGCGAGGGGCTGGCCGAGGGTCTGCACTTTCGCCTCGCCTTCGATGTCGAGCAGGCCCTGCTGCGCCGCAAGCCCTTTCTGAAGCTGAACTACGCCGGCGCCACCGCGGCGCTGGCGGCCGACCTCGGCCTCACGGCGCGGCAGTACCAGCTCTACAACGTCTTCAAGACCCTGCTCGGCATGCCGCCCTGCATCGTCGAGGCTGCGGAGAAACCCGAGGGCACCCTGATGCCCATGCCCTGCGCGAACGTGATTTATGAGGGGCAAGCCCCCCGCAGTTGGTCCGAAAGGGGGCGGGCGCGCCACTCATAATCGCGCCCGAATCCCCTTCCGCAGGTGCGCTATGCCACGTCGTTCTGCAGGTCTTCTGGGCTTGATCGCCACCCTGGCTTTCAGTGGCTTGGCGAGGGCGCAGTCCGACGAAGACGAACTGGCCCTGGCCTATGGCGACCAGCGCTCGGTCAGCATCGCCGCCGGCAGCCGTCAGCCGCTGCGCCAGGCGCCGTCGGTGGCCAGCGTCATCACGGCTGAGGCCATCCAGGCGATGGGGGCCGTCGACCTGGACGAAGTGCTGGAATCCGTCGCCGGCCTGCATGTCGGTCGTTCGGCCAACCAGTACATGCCGCTCTATGTCTTCCGCGGCATCTACAGTCAGTTCACACCCCAGGTGCTGGTGCTGCAGAACGGCGTGCCGATGACGACCCTGTTCGTCGGCAACAAGGGCAATATCTGGGCCGGTTATCCGGTCGAACACATTGCCCGCATCGAGGTCATCCGCGGGCCGGGTTCGGCGCTGTACGGGGCCGACGCCTTTTCGGGCGTCATCAACATCATCACCAAGTCGGCCGCCGACACGCCGGGCACGCGCGTCGGCTTGCGTGGTGGCTCCTTCAACAGCCGTGACGGCTGGGTGCTGCATGGCGGCAAGCTGGGGCCGCTGGAAGTCTCGGCCTATCTGCGCGTCGGCGCCACCGATGGCCCTCGCAGCCTCATCGAAAAGGATGCAGCCCAGCCGGCCGTGACGCGGGCGCCGGGGCCGCTGAATCTCGGCCGCGACGCGGTGGATGCCAACCTGGAGATCGCCCAGGGGGCGTGGCGTGCCCACCTCGGCTACAAGCTGCGCAGCAATGTCGGCACCGGTGCAGGCGTGGCTTCGGCCCTGGACCCGACGGGCAAGAGCCGCAGCGAACGCACGCATGCCGACCTCTCCTGGACCGAGCCCAAGCTGGCCGCGGACTGGGGCGCCGGATTGCAGGTCAGCTTCCTGCACTATGCCGATCTCGCCACGACCAACTATGTACTGCTGCCGGCCGGCACGACGCTGGGCCCGGGCAATGTCTTCACCGACGGCCTGATCGGCGGCCCGAACAAATGGGAGCGCCAGCTGCGGACGTCGGGCTTCGCCACCTATTCGGGCTTCAGCGGCCACAGCATCCGCCTGGGCCTGGGCTATGACGACCTCGACCTCTACAAGACCACCGAATACAAGAACTTCAACCCCAACTACAGCCGCATCGGCACCGGCTCTTTCGGCGACGTGACCGACTTCTCCAACACGGCGCTGAAGTTCATGCTGCCGCAGCAACGCCAGGTCAGCTATGCCTATGCCCAGGACGAGTGGCGCTTCCACCCCGACTGGATCCTGACCGCCGGCGTGCGTCACGACCGCTATTCCGACTTCGGCACGACCACCAACCCGCGCGTGGCCCTGGTCTGGAGCGCGGCCTATGACCTGACGGCCAAGCTGCTCTACGGCCAGGCCTTCCGGGCACCGTCCTTCACCGAGCAGCACAGCATCAACAACCCCGTCGTGGGCGGCAATCCGAACATCAAGCCCGAAACCATCCGCACCGTCGAGGCGGCGCTGGCCTGGACCCCGGCGGACAGCCTGCAGCTCAACCTCAGCCTGTTCCACTACGAGATGCGCGACATCATCCGCGGCGCGCCCAACCCCGCCGCGCCGCCGGCCAACCTGATCCAGAACCGCGGCGGCCAGGACGGGCAGGGCGGCGAGCTCGAAATCGTCTGGGACGCCTCGCGCAGCCTTCGCATTTCGGGCAACTTCTCTTTCCAAAGATCCGTCGACGAGGCGACGCGGGTGGACGCCGGCTATGCGCCGCACCAGCATGCCTATCTGCAGGCCGACTGGGCGGTGGCGCGCGGCACGACGATCAGCGGCCAGCTCAATCATGTGGCCGGCCGCCGCCGCCCGGCCGGCGATGCTCGCCCGCCCATCAAGGACTACACGACGCTGGACCTGTCCGCGCGGACCCGGCTGGGCGGCTCCGATTGGGAGCTCTCGCTGATGCTGCGCAACCTCTTCAACGCCGATGCGCGCGAACCCAGCCTGGCCGGCGGCGGCATCATCTATGACCTGCCGGTGGCGCAGCGGGCGGCCTATGTGCAGGCCCTGTACCGCTTTTGATCGCTGGCCAAGGGGTGGCGCCTTTGCATAATCCCGGCCACCCCTTCCGGCCCCGCCACGCGTCCTCCTCTTGACTGAGTCTTCCGCCCAAGCCACACGCCGCGCTCTTTTGCGACAGGCCTTGGGCGGTGCCGTGGCGTTGGCGGCCGGCGCGGCCTCGTCTGCCGAGCTCGGTCGCTCGCTGGTCGTCGTCTATCCCGAGCTCGGCGAGCCCTTCCGCCAGGTCTTCACGTCCATCATTGAAGGCATTGAGGACAAGCTCGGTGGCGCCGTGACCAGCGTGGTCATGCCCAACAACGCCAACCCGGCCCAGGTCGCCGATGACATCCGCAAGCGCGAGGCCAAGGTGCTGATCGGCCTGGGCCGTGGCGGCATGCGCGTCGCGGCGGCCCTGGCCGATGAGCTGGCCGTGCTGGTGGGCTGCGTCGTGTCGGTGCAGGAGTCGGAGGCACGCAGCTTCCCCGTGCACACGCTGGCGCCCGACCCGGCCCTGCTGCTGGCGCGCCTGAAGCGGCTGCGCCCCGGCGCAAAGCGCGTTCACCTCGTCTACGACCCCAAGCTGAACGCCTGGCTCGCCAAGCTGGCGCGCGAGGCCGCACGCGCCGAAGGGCTGGAGCTGGCCACCCAGGAGGTTGTCGACCAGGCCGAGGCCCTGCGCGCCTACACCCAGCTGCTGGCCGCCGCCGATCCGGCGCGTGACACGCTGTGGTTGCCCCAGGATCCCACGACCGTGGACGACAACGCCGTGCTGCCGCTGGTGCTGAGGGAGGGCTGGAACCGCAACATCACTGTGTTCTCCAGCCACCTGGCCCATGTGAAGCGCGGCGCCCTGTTCTCGCTCTACCCCGACAACCGCGAGCTTGGACGCACACTGGCCGCGGCGGCCCAGCGCCTGGTCGCCGCGCCCAAGTCGGCCGTTGCCGGCGTGCTGCCATTGCGGCAGGCCCGCTCCGCCATCAATATCCGTACCGCTGCGCACCTGGGCATCGACGTGGCCACCGTGCAGTCCGGATTCGACCTGGTCTACCCCTCCAGCTGAGGCCACTGAGTGTCCCCTCCCTACCCACTCGACAGCCAACCGCCCGTCATCGCGCGGGACGCGGAGGCGAGCCTGCCCGCCGCGCCGCCGCAACGGCCCTGGCCGCTGCGGGCCTATGCCCGCTGGCTGCGCGAAACCTCCTTCCGCCGCCACCTCAGCGTGGCCGTCGCCCTGGGCACGTTTTGCCTGGCCCTGCTGATGGCCGGCGTCAACGCCTGGCAGGGCGGCCGCCAGGTGCGCGCCATGCTGATGGAGCAGGGCGGCCGCGTGGCCGCCAACCTCGCCTCCAACAGCTCGCTGGCCCTGCTGTACGCGGCGGCCGACAACGCCGAAGAGGCCGTGCGCGCCTCGCTGGCCTTTCCCGATGTGATGGGCATAGAGATCCGCGACACCAAGGGCCGGCTGCTGCTGGCCCTCGGCCCCGAGCGTGATCGCCTGCCCGCGGGCGCGTCGCCCGGCGCGCCGGGCCGGGCCGCCAGCGAGCCCTGGCTGGACCAGGAGACCGAGGACAGCTGGGCCTTTGCCGCACCGGTCTGGACCCGCCCCGAGGCCTCGCCCTTCGACGTGACGCTGAAGCCGCCCCAGCTGCTCGGCCATGTGCGCGTGATCCAGAGCAAGGCGACGCTGCACCGTACCCAGGCCTCCCTCTTCCTCGCCAACTTCGGCGTGGCCGTGCTGTTCGCCGCCGTCTTCCTGCTCGCGCTGCGCTTCCTGGTGCTGAGGCTGACCCGGCCGCTCGGTGCCCTCTCCCAGGCCATGGAGAGGGTGGAGGGCGGCGACAGCGATGCGCGCGCGCCAGCCGGCGGCCCGCGCGACATTGCTGCCATGGCCCATACCTTCAACCGCATGCTCACTGTGTTGCAGGAGCGCGAGGCCGAGCTGGGCGCCCATCGCGACCATCTCGAGGACCTGGTGCGCGCGCGTACGGTGGAGCTCAGCGAGGCCAAGGAGCGCGCCGAAGTGGCCAGCCGCGCCAAGAGCCAGTTCCTGGCGCGCATGAGCCATGAGTTGCGCACCCCGCTGAACGCCGTCATGGGCTATGCCCAGATCCTGAAGATGGACAACGGCCTCAGCCCCAAGCAGCGCAACGGCCTGGACATCATCCACAGCAGCGGCCAGCACCTGCTGACGCTGATCGTCGACATCCTGGACCTGTCGCGCATCGAGGCCGGCAAGGCCGAACTGCGCATCGGCCCGGTCGAACTGGTCCCGCGCCTGCAGGCCGTCATCGACATCGTGCGCGTGATGGCCGAGGGCAAGCAGATCGGGCTCAGCCTCGAGCTCGATCCGCAATTGCCGGCCGTCGTGCAGGCCGACGAGAAGCGCCTCAACCAGGTCCTGCTCAATCTGCTCGGCAATGCCGTCAAGTTCACCCATGTGGGCGGCGTGACGCTACGCGCCGAGGTCGTCCACGGCGCCGATGTCGAAGGCGGCCATGCCCTGCTGCGCTTCGAGGTGAGGGACACCGGCGTCGGCATCGCCGAGGACCAGGCCGTGCGCCTGTTCGAGCCGTTCGAGCAGGCCGGCAGCGCCGAACAGCGCGTCGGCGGCACCGGTCTCGGCCTGGCCATCAGCCGCCAGTTGGTGCGCATGATGGGTGGCGAGATCCAGCTGGAGAGCCGGCTGGCCCAGGGCAGCCGGTTCTGGTTCGAGATCAGCGTGCGCGTCGAGGCTTGACGGCGCCGGGGCCGATGTAGTCCGCCAGATGCTGGCCGGTCAGCGTCGAGCGCGCCTTGACCAGATCGGCCGGCGTGCCCTCGAAGACGACCTTGCCGCCGTCGTGGCCAGCGCCCGGCCCGAGGTCGATGATCCAGTCGGCATGGGCCATGACGGCCTGGTGGTGCTCGATGACGATGACGGACTTGCCGCTGTCCACCAGGCGATCCAGCAGGCCGAGCAGCTGTTCGACATCGGCCAGGTGCAGGCCGGCGGTCGGCTCGTCCAGCACATAGACGTCGCCCTTCTCGGCCATCTGGGTCGCGAGCTTGAGGCGCTGGCGTTCGCCGCCTGAAAGTGTCGTCAGCGGCTGGCCCAGGCTGAGATAGCCGAGGCCGACGTCGGACAGGCGTTCGAGGATGGTGTGGGCCGCTGGCGTCTTGGCGGGGCCTTTGCCGAAGAAGGCCGTGGCCTCGCCGACCGACATGGCCAGCACCTCGCTGATGTCGCGGCCGCCGAGCTTGTACTCGAGCACCGCGGCCTGGAAGCGCTTGCCACCGCAGTCCTCGCAGACCGTGGACACCGTGGCCATGGGGCCGAGGTCGGTGAAGATGAGGCCGTTGCCATTGCAGGTCGGGCAGGCGCCCTCGGAGTTGGCGCTGAACAGGGCGGGCTTGACGCCATTGGCCTTGGCGAAGGCGCTGCGGATGGGATCGAGCAGGCCGGTATAGGTGGCCGGGTTGCTGCGCCGCGAGCCGCGGATGGCGGTCTGGTCGATGGCGACGACACCGTCCAGCGGCGACACCGAACCATGGATCAGCGAGCTCTTGCCCGAGCCGGCCACGCCGGTGACGACACAGAGCACGCCCAGCGGGATGTCGACGTTGACCTTCTGCAGGTTGTGGGTGCTGGCGCCGCGCACCTTCAGCGCGCCCTTGGGCTTGCGCACCTCGGGCTTGAGCTGGGCGCGGTCGTCCAGGTGGCGCCCGGTCAACGTGCCGCTCTTGCGCAGGCCGGCGACTTCGCCCTCGTAGACGATCTCGCCACCGGCCGAGCCGGCGCCCGGGCCGAGATCGACGACATGGTCGGCAATCGCGATGACCTCGGGCTTGTGCTCGACGACGAGGACGGTGTTGCCCTTGTCGCGCAGCCGCTTCAGCAGGCCGTTCATGCGCTGGATGTCGTGCGGATGCAGGCCCGTGGTCGGTTCGTCGAAGACATAGCTGACGTCGGTCAGCGACGAGCCGAGGTGGCGGATCATCTTGACGCGCTGGGCCTCGCCGCCGGACAGGGTGCCGCTGGGCCGGTCCAGCGACAGGTAGCCCAGGCCGATCTCGGCGAAGGCGTCCAGGGAATGCACCAGGGCCTTCAGCAGCGGTGCGACGGTGGGCTGTTTCAGGTCGCGCACCCAGTCGGCCAGGTCGCTGATCTGCATGGAGCAGGCGTCGGCGATGCTGAGCTTGCCGATCTTGCAGGAGCGCGCCGCTTCGCTGAGCCGCGTGCCCTGGCACTCGGGGCAGGTCTGGAAGGTGATGGCGCGGTCGACGAAGGCGCGGATATGGGGCTGCAGCGCGTCGACGTCCTTGGACAAAAAGGACTTCTGGATGGACGGGATCAGGCCGGCATAGGTCAGGTTGATGCCGTCGACCTTGATCTTGGTCGCCTCCTTGTGCAGCAGGTCGTGCAGTTCGCGCTTGGTGAACTTGGCAATCGGCTTGTCGGGATCGAAGAAGCCGCAGCCGCGGAAGATGCGGCCATACCAGCCTTCCATGCTGTAGCCGGGGATGGTGATGGCGCCGTCGTTGAGGGATTTGCTGGCATCAAACAGCTGGGTCAGGTCGAAGTCGCTGACCGAGCCCATGCCCTCGCAGCGCGGGCACATGCCGCCGGTGCGCGAGAAGGTCTGCTTGACGGCCTTGCTGGCGCCGCCCTTGTCGACGGTGATGACGCCGGTGGCCTGCACCGAGGGCACATTGAAGGCAAAGGCGCTGGGCGGGCCGATCTGCGGCTTGCCCAGGCGGCTGAACAGGATGCGCAGCATGGCATTGGCATCCGTCACCGTGCCGACCGTGGAGCGGGCGTTGGCGCCCAGACGCTCCTGGTCGACGATGATGGCCGTGGTGATGCCTTCCAGCACGTCCACCTCGGGCCGCGCCAGCGTGGGCATGAAGCCCTGCACGAAGGCGCTGTAGGTCTCGTTGATGAGGCGCTGCGACTCCGCCGCGATGGTGCCGAAGACCAGGGAGCTCTTGCCCGAGCCCGACACGCCGGTGAACACCGTCAGCCGGCGCTTGGGCAGGTCGACGCTGACGTCCTTGAGGTTGTTCTCGCGCGCACCCTGGACGCGGATGCGGTCGTGGTTGTCAGCGTCGGCCATGTTCAGCGCTTTTCCTGGATGCGGAGCAGGTTGCCTGCGGGATCGCGCACGGCGCAGTCCCGGACGCCATAAGGCTGCATGGTCGGCTCCTCGACGATCTCGGCGTCCTCGGCCTGCAGCTTGGCAAAGGTCTTGTCCAGGTCAGCGGTGGCGAGGATGAGCATGCCGAAGGTGCCCTTGGCCATCATCTCGCTGATGGTGCGGCGCTCATCCTCGGTGATGCCGGGCGTGACCGCCGGCGGGTGCAGCACGATGGAGGTGTTGGGCTGGCCGGCCGGGCCGACGGTGATCCAGCGCAGGCCGTTGTAGCCGACGTCGTTGCGCACCTCGAAGCCCAGGGTGTCGCGGTAGAAGGCAAGCGAGGCTTCGGGGTCGGTCTGGGGCAGGAAGCTGGAGTGAATGCTGATGTCCATGGCGGGGTCTCCGTTCAGTGGTTGAGCCATGTGAAGCAGTCTAGGTTTCGCTTGCTTCGGACGCTTCTCGATTCCTGATCGGTTTCGTCACTTGGCGGGCCACGCAGGACGGCATGCCGGCCGTGGCCAGGGCCTGGTCGCGCTTGTAGGCGCTCGGCGACTGGCCCACCAGCTCGCTGAAGCGGGTGCTGAAGGTGCCCAGCGACGAGCAGCCGACGGTGAAGCAGACCTCGGTGACGCTGAGGTCGCCCCGGCGCAGCAGGGCCATGGCGCGTTCGATGCGCCGCGTCATCAGATAGCTGTAGACCGATTCGCCATAGGCGACGCGGAACTGCCGGCTCAGGTGGCCGCCCGACATGTGCACGCCGTTGGCCAGGGCTTCGACGTTCAGGGGCTGGGCGTATTCGCGGTCGATGCGGTCGCGCACGCGGCGCAGCCGCGCTAGGTCGCGCAGATGCAGTTCGGAGCCGGGCTTGGTCGTCATGCCGGCATGCTGCCAGCTTCGACGGCTCGCGGCGCGCGCCCGAACCGGTCGCGCAGTTGCAGCCCCGGCTTCTCGACGAGATGGTGCAGGGCGGCGCCCACGCCCAGGATGACGGCGGCATAGACGGGGAACAGCGCCACCCCCTGCAGTGGCAGGCCGGGAGCGATCCAGGCGTAGACCGCGTGCATGGCGAGCTTGTGGCTGAGATAGAGGCTGTAGGAGGTGGCGGCCAGCCAGCCTGTGCCCGGAATCGCCCAGACCCGCGGCGTGCTGGCGGCCAGCACGAGCAGACCCAGGCCAAGGGACAGCAGAGGCCAGCCGACGGCGTTGGCGACGAGGCCGGTGCGGTCCTGGAACAGCCAGATGGCGAGGGCGACGGTCGCCAAACCCGCCAGCAGCAGGGCCATGGCGCGCGCCTGCAGCCGCTCCCACAGCTGCGGGCGATAGACGCGCAGCGCCGCAAGCAGGACGCCCATCAGCAAGCCGTCCAGGCGCGTCCAGGTCGGGTAGTAGAGGTCCTCGATGAACCAGGGGCGCTGAGGCTGGGTGGCGTCAAAGTGCAGCCAGATGCCGGTGCGCAGCGCAATGCCACCCAGCACCAGAGCCGCGAACAGGGTGGCGATGCGCGCCACCGATGGCCGCCGCGTTGCCCACCAGGCCAGCAGCGGGAACAACAGGTAGAAGTGTTCCTCCACGCACAGCGACCATGCATGCGAGAAAGCCTGGTTGTGGCCGTAGTCGATGAAGAGGTTCAGCGTGAACGTCGCGAACTGCCACCAGGCTTCCAGGTCGGGCTCCTCGCGCAGCACCGGGAAGGCGACATAGACGGTCAGCACGACGGCGAAGGCGGGCAGGATGCGCCAGGCGCGTCGCCAGTAGAAGTCACGCAACTGCAAGGCCTCGCCACGCTGCAGCTTGCGCAGCAATTGCGAGCCGATCAGGAAGCCGCTGAGGACGAAGAAGATGTCCACGCCCATCCAGCCGAAGCGGGTCAGCCAGGTCCAGTCCGGCCCCAGGCCGCCGATGAGGAAGCTGTGGAAGCACATCACCCAGACGATGGCGATGCTGCGCAGCAGGTCGAGGCCGGGAAGGCGGGGCATGGGATGAGAGGCAGCGAAAAGGGCGGCAGCGTAACGCCGCTTTCGACGGCAGCCGTTCGTCAGGTGGCGCGAGCCGTCAGCGGGTCAGCGTGACCTCGCCACAGTCCTGGTCCAGGCCGCGGTGCTGGGCACGCGGCCGCGGCGGCGTGCCGCGCAGCATCATGTCGTGCCAATGCCATCGGGCCTTCAGCCTCAGCTTGCCGGTGGGCGGCAGCGTGAAGGCGTCGTTCAGCGTCAAGCTCGCCGTCAGGCTCTGGCCGGCGGGCAGGCTCAGATAGTCCTGGGCCGACGGATCGCCGCGCTTGCGCATCGCGCCCTGGAAGGCCAATTCGCCCTGGGCCGTGCTGGCCTTGACGAAGGGGCCGAACCAGCCGCCCTCGAAGGGGCTGCCCCAGCGCAGCAGATGCAGGTCGCGCTTGCCGTTGTTGCTCAGCTTGAACTGCAGCGACACCTGGCCATCGGGCCTGGGCGTGGCCTGGAACTGGCAGCTCAGATCGGCATGTTGCAAGGGCGTGACGGCAAGGGCCATGGGCGAAAGACAGGCGGCCAGCAGGGCGGCCGCGAAGCGGAGACTGTGACGACGCATGGACGCGAGCCTAGCCGAGGGCCGGGCTGTCGGCAGCCCCCAAAACAAAAAAGCGCCGCACGGAGGCGGCGCGTCAACACGAGGGAATTCATGCCACCACCCTCGCGTGGCGGTGGCTTCCCGGTCAGGCGACCGGGCTCAGTTCTGGGCCGGGTTGTTCTCGGCGAAATATTCGTGGTTGTCCGAGTTGTCCAGGGCCTTGGTAGGACTGGACTTGGCCAGGCTCTTGGCCGCGCTCTGGCCATAGGCCCAGTCGTCGGTGCCGGCGATGACGTTGAAGTGCATCATCTCGTGCACCAGCGTGCCGCCCTTGCTGTCGGTGCCCGTCATCGGGGCGCTCCAGAAGGCGCCGCAGACATAGATCTTGTAGGGCTGGGTCGGGTAGACATAGGCATAGGTGCCGCTGTCCTTGCAGCTGCAGTCCAGCGTGAGCGCGGCGCCCTGGAAGGCGTTGCGAGCCTTGGTGAAATGGTCCTTGGCCGTGTTCCAGCGCGACGAGCTGTAGGCGCCGAACCAGGTCGTGTAGCGCGGCGTGGCCGACGGCGTGCCGTTCAGATAGTTGGTCGACGAGACGGAGTAGTTGGTGGCGGCCGTGACGGCCGACGCCAGCGAGGACTTCTGGCTGCTGGTGCAGGAGCCGGTGTAGGAGATGCTGGCGGCAGCGGCGGTGACGTCGGTGCGCGCCGTGGTGGCCATGTCGGCATCGGCCTCCAGCTTCTCGTTGCGGCCCTGCGTCCACAGATAGGTGGCGGCGGCGCTGTGCATGGACTGGGCGCCCGAGCCGTGGGTGCCACGGTCACTGTGGAACTCGATGGCGTAGCGGCCGTTCTTGCTGAAGTCGTAGTGGCCGGTCAGTTCCACCTGGTAGTTCAGCGTGGCGCCGGCGGCGATCTCGACATAGTCCTTGGCCGTGGGGGCGGCGCGCTTGATGACAGCGCCGGTGTAACGCACCGGGCGGTCGTCGCGGGTCACGGTGAACAGCGAGCCGCTCATGCTGTCGCTGGGCAGCTGCCAGCGCAACACCTGCACGGCGCTGCGGCAGCGGTTGGTCACGGCGACGTCCACATGGACATCCACATCGCCATTGACGACGGGATTGGCGCTGCTCACGCGCACGTCCAGGCACTCCGTGCTGCCGGCGGCGTAGCTGGCGCTCGTGGCGACAACGGCAAAGGCGGCGGCGGTCAACTTGAACCAGGTCTTCATGCAAGCTCCTGTCGGCCCCCGGTCGGGGCACTGGGTTGAAGAAGCCGCGGATTCTGGTGACGCGAAGGGCCCGCGCACCCTGGGACAAGCCTGTCCCATAAACCTGTTCCGTACTTGTCTAGACAGGGTGTGGAGGCGGGGCGACAGATGCCGTTTCCCCGGAGAGACAGCGCGATGAAGAAAGAGCCAGTGCATCGCCTCGATGCGCTGGCTCCCTAAGCCTTGGGCTTGCGCGGAGGCTAGGCGGCGAGCAGCTGCCTCAAAACGAAGGGAAGGATGCCGCCGTGGAAGTAGTAGTCCACCTCGATGGCGGTGTCGATGCGCAGCGTCAGCGCGACGGCCTGGCTGCTGCCGTCGGGGCGGGTGATGGTCATCATCGCGTCGCCCTGGGGCTTGATGTCGTCGGCGAGCTTGATATCAATGGTCTCGGCGCCGCTCAGGCCGAGGGTCTCCCAGCTGACGCCGGGCTTGAACTGCAGCGGCAGCACGCCCATGCCGATCAGGTTGCTGCGGTGGATGCGCTCGAAGCTCTTGGCGATGACGGCCTTGATACCCAGCAGTTGTGTCCCCTTCGCGGCCCAGTCGCGGCTGGAGCCGGTGCCGTATTCCTCGCCCGCAAAGATGACGGTGGGCGTGCCTTCCTGGATATAGGCCATGGCGGCGTCGTAGATGGTGGTTTGCTGGCCGTCCTTCAGCGTGTAGCCGCCTTCCTCGCGCGAGCCATCGGCGCGGGCCGGCAGCATCAGGTTCTTGACGCGCACATTGGCGAAGGTGCCGCGCATCATCACGTCGTGGTTGCCGCGGCGGGCGCCGTAGGAGTTGAAGTCGGCCTTCAGCACGCCGTTCTCTGTCAGGAACTTGCCCGCTGGGGTGCTCTCCTTGAAGGAGCCTGCCGGGCTGATGTGGTCGGTGGTGATGGAGTCGCCGAACAGAGCCATGATTTTGGCCCCCTTGACGCCCGACACCAGGGCCGGAGGAATCATCGTGAAGCCTTCGAAGAAGGGCGGCTGGGCGATATAGGTGCTCTTGGGCCAGTTGTAGACCTGGCCCTTGACGCCCTTGATGGCGTCCCAGAGCTTGCCGGGCTTGCTGGCGACCTTGTCGTAGTTCTCCTTGAAGGCCTTGGCGTTCATGGCGTACTTCATCAGTGCATGGATCTCGTCGCTCGAGGGCCAGATGTCGCCCAGGAAGACCGGTTGGCCTTGTCTGCCATAGCCGACGGGCTGGGTCATCAGGTCGCGCGTGACGTTGCCGGCAATGGCATAGGCCACGACCAGCGGCGGGCTGGCCAGGAAATTGGCCTTCAGGTTGGGATGGATGCGGGCCTCGAAGTTGCGGTTGCCCGACAGCACGGCCGCGCAGACCAGGTCGTTGTCCTGGATGAGCTTGTTGAGTTCCGGCGTCAGGTCGCCCGCGTTGCCGATGCAGGTCGTGCAGCCATAGGCAGCGACATTGAAGCCGAGCTTTTCCAGATAGGGCAGCAGGCCGGCCTTCTCCAGGTACTCGGTGACGATGCGCGAGCCCGGGGCCAGCGACGTCTTGATATGAGGCGCCACCGTCAGGCCGGCTTCCACCGCCTTCTTGGCCAGCAGGCCAGCGGCCAGCAGCACACCGGGGTTGCTGGTGTTGGTGCATGAGGTGATGGCGGCGATCAGCAC
Organism: Roseateles saccharophilus; assembly: GCF_031458095.1. Classification (GTDB taxonomy): domain Bacteria; phylum Pseudomonadota; class Gammaproteobacteria; order Burkholderiales; family Burkholderiaceae_C; genus Pelomonas; species Pelomonas saccharophila_A. The sequence continues at coordinate 536,958 of NZ_JAVDXU010000004.1, read as the reverse complement.
ATCGCCGTTCTTGACCGGGATGCCCGACTCGGTGACGAAGGGCTGGGTCAGCTTGTCGGCCGGCTGGTTGAAGCCGTTCTCGGCCGTGGGCTTGCTGAAGAGCTCGCCGAAGCTGCTGGCCAGGTGGGTGATCTCGATGCGGTCCTGCGGGCGCTTGGGGCCCGCCAGGCTGGGCGCGACGCTGCCGAGGTCCAGCGAGACGACGGACGTGTAGTCGATGTCGCCGGCCTTGGGCACGCCGAACATGCCCTGCGCCTTCCAGTAGGCCTCGAAGGCCTCGATCTCGGCCTTGCTGCGGCCCGTGCCCTGGAAGTAGTCGACCGTCTTCTCGTCGACCGGGAAGAAGCCCATGGTGGCGCCGTACTCGGGCGCCATGTTGGCAATCGTCGCGCGGTCGGGCAGGGCCAGGGTGCGGGTGCCTTCGCCGAAGAACTCGACGAACTTGCCGACGACCTTGTGCTTGCGCAGGATCTCGGTGACGGTCAGCACCAGGTCGGTGGCGGTGACGCCCTCGCGCAACTGGCCGGTCAGCTCGAAGCCGACGACGTCGGGCGTCAGGAAATAGACCGGCTGGCCCAGCATGCCGGCCTCGGCCTCGATGCCGCCCACGCCCCAGCCGACCACGCCGATGCCATTGATCATGGTCGTGTGGCTGTCGGTGCCGACCAGGCTGTCGGGGTAGTAGGTGCCGTCCTTGGCCTTGTGCACGCCGCGTGCCAGGTATTCGAGGTTGACCTGGTGGACGATGCCAAAGCCCGGGGGCACGACGCCGAAGGTGTCGAAGGCCTGCATGCCCCACTTCATGAACTCGTAGCGCTCGCGGTTGCGCTCGAACTCCAGCTTCATGTTGAGGTCCAGCGCCTTCTTGGTGCCGTAGTAGTCGATCATCACGCTGTGATCAACGACCAGGTCCACCGGCACCAGGGGCTCGATGGCCTTGGGGTTCTTGCCCATGCTGGCCGCCACATTGCGCATCGCGGCCAGGTCGGCCAGCAGGGGCACGCCGGTGAAGTCCTGCAGCACGACGCGGGCGACGACGAAGGGGATCTCGTCGACGCGCAGGGCCGTCGGCTTCCAGTTGGCCAGTTGCTCGACGTGCTCCGCGGTCACCTTCTTGCCGTCGCAGTTGCGCAGCACGCTCTCCAGCACGATGCGCATGGAGATGGGCATGCGCGCCACGTTCGGGAAGGCCTCGGCCAGCTTGGGGAGGGAGAAGAACTGCCCCGATTTGCCGGAGGCGGTCTTGAAGCTGGATTGAGTGTTGGCGAATGCGTGAGCGGCGGGTTTCGGCACGGTTACTCCTTTAGGATTCCGGGCCATTCTGGCGAGCTTGTCGTGACTTGTGTGAATCCCGTCTTTAAGACTTGGTCATGACGACCTTGTCCGCTCGCCCGCGCCTCTTTGCGCTCACCTGGCCGATGTTGCTGGAGCTGCTGCTGGGCATCGGCATCGGCGTCATCGGCACCGCCCTGGCCGCGCGACTGTCAGACAACAGTGGCGCCGCCTTCGGCCTGGCCAACCAGGTTTTCGCCGCGGTCTTCGTGCTGTTTCGCGTCATCGGCGCCGGCGTCAGCGTCGCGGTCACCCAGGCCCTGGGGGCCGGCCGGCGCGACCAGGCCGACGCCGTGGCCCGGGCAGTCGTCGGCGCCAGCACCTGGCTGGGTGCGGGTGGCGCCGTGGTGGCCCTGCTGGCCGCCGGGCCGTTGCTGACCCTGGTGAACGCGCCGCCTGAGGTGGCGCCACTGGCCAAGGTGCTGCTGCAGGCGCTAGCGCCCGCCCTGATGCTGGACGCCTGGAATGCCAACATGTCCAGCGTCATGCGCTCGCATCTGCGCAGCCGCGAGGCCCTGGCCGTCGTCATCGTCATCCAGGTCATCACACTGATGGTGGCCCTGCTGGCCATGCCGCGCCTGGGCTTGGTGGGCTATGCCCTGGCCTGCACCTGCGGCCGCGGCATGGGGCTGATGCTGCACATCCTGCTGTGGCGCTCGCGGCTGGACCTGCGCCTGCGCGCGGCCGACTGGTGGCGGCTGGTGCGAGCGCCGCTGAAGACCGTGCTGCACATCGGCATCCCCGGCGCGGCCGAGAACATCTCCTGGCGCCTGGCCTTCATGACCAGCCTGGCGGCCATCGCCCAGTTGGGCGCCCATGCGCTGGCGACGCATGCCTACACGATGCAGTTCCTGCACGTGATCCTGATGTTCAGCCTGGCCATCAGTTTTGCGGTCGAGATCATGGTCGGCCACATGATCGGCGCCGGCAAGCTGCATGCGGCCAACCGGCTGGTGCGGCGCTCGCTGGCCCTGGGCATTGCATTGGCCCTGATCGTCTCGAGTGCCTTTGCGCTGGCCGGGCCCTGGCTGCTGACCCGCTTCACGTCCGACCCCGGCATCGTCGCTCTGGGCTGCACCCTGCTGTGGTGGACCATGCTGGTGGAGCCCGGGCGCAGCTTCAACCTCGTCGTCATCAACGCGCTGCGGGCCGCCGGGGACGCGCGCTACCCGGTCATGGTGGGATCGGCCTCCATGGCCATCGTGCTGGCGGGGGGCAGCTGGTTCCTGGGCGTCTACCTGGGCTGGGGCCTGGTGGGCGTCTGGATCGCCTATGCGGCGGATGAGTGGATTCGAGGCCTTTTGATGTGGCGCCGTTGGGCGACACTGGGGTGGCTGCCGTATGCCCGGGCGGCCCACCGCAGGCTGCGCCACGCCAAGGCCGGGTGAATTGGTATTTTCCTACCCAGTAAAACTTGAGGGATGTTTTCTACAATGCGCCCCTTTCGCCTTGCCCACACCAATCCCATGAAGTTCGCTCTGTCCAGCTGTTCCCTGGCCTTGATGCTCGCCTGCGGTGCCGCGCATGCGCAGCAGCCCGCGGTGATCTTCGACATGGGCGGCAAGTTCGACAAATCCTTCAACCAGGCCGGCTACCAGGGCGCCGAGCAGTGGAAGAAGGAGACGGGCAAGACCTATCTCGAGTTCGAGATCAGCAACGACACCCAGCGCGTGCAGGCCATCCGCCGCATGGCCGAGCGGGGCGCCAGCCCCATCATCAGCATCGGTTTTGCGCAGGCCTCGGCCCTGCAGCAGGTCGCCAAGGACTTCCCCAAGACCCAGTTCGCCATCATCGACGCCAAGGTCGACCTGCCCAATGTGCAGTCGACCCTGTTCAAGGAGCATGAGGGCAGCTATCTGGTCGGCGCCATGGCCGCCATGGTCAGCAAGACCGGCAAGGTCGGCTTCGTCGGCGGCATGGACATCCCGCTGATCCGCAAGTTCCAGTGCGGCTACGAACAGGGCGCCAAGGCGACTTCGCCCAAGATCGAGGTCTTCTCCAACATGACGGGCACCACGTCGACGGCCTGGAACGACCCGACGCGCGGCGGTGAGCTGGCCAAGAGCCAGTTTGCCAAGGGCTCCGACGTCGTCTTCGCCGCCGCTGGCGGCACCGGCGTGGGCGTCTACCAGGCGGCCAAGGACGCCGGCAAGCTCGCCATCGGTGTCGACAGCAACCAGAACCACCTGCAGCCCGGCACCATGCTGACCTCCATGGTCAAGCGCGTGGACGTCGCCGTCTACAACGTGCTCAAGGGCTGGAAGCCCGGCGTGCAGGTGCTGGGCCTGAAGGAGGGCGGTGTCGACTACGCCGCCGACGAGCACAACGCCAAGCTGCTGAACCCGACGCTGAAGGCCAAGGTCGACGCCGTCAAGGCCGACATCATTGCCGGCAAGGTCAAGGTGGCGGACTACATGGCGGACAACGCTTGTAAATTCTGATGGCCTTGCGGGATGGACCTGTCGGCGCACTCGCCGGCAGCTCCGTCCTCAACTGACTAGAGAGCGTTCACGCCCCGACATGCCAGAGCGAGCCCAACCCGCTGTACGCCTTCAAGGCGTCTCCAAGCGCTTCGGCGCCGTCCAAGCCAACCGCGAGGTGTCCTTCGACATCGCCGCGGGTGCGGTGCATGGCTTGGTCGGCGAGAACGGTGCCGGCAAGAGCACGTTGATGGCCATCCTGTATGGCTACTACCACGCCGACGCCGGCCATATCGAGGTCAACGGCCAGCAGGTCCACATCGCCAACTCCCAGCAGGCGATTGGCCTGGGTATCGGCATGGTCCACCAGCACTTCATGCTGGTCGACACGCTGAGCTGCCTGGAAAACATCATGCTGGGCGCCGAGGGCGGCTTCTTCCTGGCGCCCTCCAAGGCCAAGGTGAGGGCGAAGCTGGAGGCGCTGATGGCCGAGACCGGCCTGCAGGTGCATCTGGACGCCCTGGTCAGCGACCTGCCGGTGGGCGAACTGCAGCGTCTGGAAATCCTCAAGGCCCTGTACCGCGGCGCGAAGATCCTGATCCTGGACGAGCCGACGGCGGTGCTGACGCCCCAGGAGACCGACCAGCTCTTCGTCACGCTGCGCAAGCTGAAGGAACGCGGCACGACCCTCATCCTCATCACCCACAAGCTGCGCGAAGTCATGAGCCTGTGCAGCGCCGTCACGGTGATGCGCGCCGGCCAGGTGGTCGAGACGCGTGGCATCGAGCAATGGAGCGAGGAGTCGCTGGCCGAGTCCATGGTGGGCCGCAAGGTCACGCTGGGACGGCCTGAAGGGCTGGAAGTGCATGCCGGCGAGGTGCGTCTGCAGGCCTCGGGTTTGAGCCTCAAGCATGCCAACGGCGTGCCGGCGCTGAAGGACGTCAGCCTGACGCTGAAGGCCGGCGAGATCGTCGGCGTGGCCGGCGTGTCGGGCAATGGTCAGAGCGAGCTGCTGGAAGTGTTGTCCGGCCTGCGCGCGCCCGAGGGCGGCCGCCTGGAGCTGGGTGACCAGTCCTTCACGCCCGAGGCCTGGCTGGACACCGCCCAGGCCCGCCCGCTGCGCCTGGCCCATGTGCCCGAGGACCGGCATGCCGTCGGCCTGGTCATGAGCTTCCCGGCCTGGGAGTCCGCCGTGCTGGGTTACCAGAACCTGCCCAAATACCGCAAGGGTGCGGCCATGAACCATGCCGCGATGCGTGCAGCCACCCAGCAGATGCAGGAGCGCTTCGACGTGCGCCCGCGCGACGAGAACCTGGGCTCCAGCAAGTTCTCCGGCGGCAACCAGCAGAAGCTCATCCTGGCGCGCGAGATCGGCGAGCAGCCGACCGTGCTCCTGGTCGGCCAGCCCACCCGCGGCGTCGACATCGGCGCCATCGAATTCATCCACCACCAGCTGCGCGCCCTGCGCGACGCCGGCTGCGCCGTGCTGCTGGTCAGCAGCGAGCTCGACGAGATCCTGGCCCTGGCCGACCGTGTCGTCGTCATGAATTGCGGTCGCATCACCGGCGAACTGGCCATCGAGGACTGCGACGAGAAGCGTCTCGGCCTCCTGATGGCCGCACAAGAAGAACGAGCTGCCGCATGAGCCAGCCCCTGCAACTTCCCCGCTGGATCGACATCGGCCTGCTGCCGCTGTGGAACCTCGCCATCGCCCTGGTCGTCGCCGGCCTCGTCGTCATGGTCATCGGCCACAGCCCATGGCAGGCGTTGACCGTGCTGCTCAACGGCGCCCTGGGCAGCGTGCGCGGCCTGGGCTATTCGCTCTATTACGCGACGACCTTCATCTTCACCGGTCTGGCGGTGGCGGTCGCCATCCATGCCGGCCTGTTCAATATCGGTGGCGAGGGCCAAGCGACCCTGGGTGGCGTCGGCGTCGCCCTGGTCGCGTTGTGGCTGGGTGCCAAGCTGCCGGCCGTCGTCATGCTGCCGCTGCTGGTCGTCGCCTCGGCCTTCTTCGGCATGCTGTGGGCGGCCCTGCCGGCCTATCTGCAGGCCTGGCGCGGCAGCCATATCGTCATCACGACGATCATGTTCAATTTCCTGGCGGCGGCGCTGAACGGCTATCTGCTCGTCAACTGGCTGCGCCCGGCGGGCAGCATGTCGGTGGAGTCCGCCGAGTTTGCCCAGAGCGCCCGCATGCCGGCCCTGCACCAGATCGCGGCGGCCATGGGCTATGAGCTGCCGTCTTCGCCGCTGAATCTCAGCCTGGTCATCGCGCTGATCGCCTGCGTCTTCGTCGGCTGGTTCCTGTGGAAGAGCGCTGCGGGCTATGCCGTGCGCGCCGTCGGCAGTGCGCCGCGCGCCGCCCACTACGCCGGCATCCGTCCGCGCGCCCAGGTGCTGATCGCCATGGCCATCTCCGGCGCCCTGGCCGGCATGGTGGGCATCAACGAGATCTCGGGCGTGCAGGGCAAGCTGACGCTGGACTTTGTCGCCGGCGCCGGCTTCACTGGCATTGCCGTGTCGCTGATGGGCCGCAACCATCCGGTCGGCATCGTCCTTGCGTCGCTGCTCTTCGGTGTGCTCTACCAGGGCGGCGTCGAGGTGAGTTTCGAACTGCAGGGCTTCAGCCGCGAGATGGTCGTCACGGCCCAGGGCTTGATCGTGCTGTTCTCGGGTGCCATGGCCACGGTCAGCGCGCCGCTGTTTGCTCGCCTCTACGGCATGGTCAAGGGAGGCCGCCATGGATGAAGTCCTGATCGCCTCGGTGCTGGCCTCCACGCTGCGCGTCAGCGCGCCGCTGCTGCTGTGCGCGATGGCGGGCGTGCTGTCCGAGCGTGCCGGGGTCGTCGACCTGGGCCTGGAAGGCAAGATGCTGTTCGCCGCCTTCGCGGCCGCTGCCGCTGCCTCGGTCACGCATTCCACCGCCTATGGCGTGATGGCGGCCATCGCCGTTGCCTGCGTCGCCTCGCTGCTGCACGGCTTTGCCTGCGTGAGCAACCGTGGTGACCAGGTCGTCTCCGGCGTCGCGCTGAACATGATTGCCGCCGGCCTGACGGTCGTGCTGGGCATTGCCTGGTTCCAGCAGGGCGGCCAGACGCCGCCCATTGAGCCTGATGTGCGCCTGACGGCCCTCGCCAAGGGCTTTGCCGAACCGCAGCCGGGCAACTGGTTCGCCTCCATCTTCGGCCATGGCCTGCTGAGCCACAACGTGCTGGTCTATGTGGCCTTCCTGATGGTGGCGGCCGTCTGGTTCTTCCTGGAGCGCACCCGCCCGGGGCTGCGCCTGCGTGCTGTGGGCGAGAACCCGGCGATGGTGGAAGCCGCCGGCATGTCGGTCCAAGGCCTGCGCTACCAGGCCCTGCTGATGAACGGCGTGCTCTGCGGCCTGGCGGGCTCCTACCTGACGCTGGCCCAGAACGCCTCCTTCTCGCCCAATATGACGGCCGGCCGTGGCTTCATCGCGTTGGCCGCCATGATCTTCGGCAAGTGGAAGCCCCTGCCCACCATGGGCGCCTGCCTGCTGTTCGGCTTCCTGGACGCTGTTGCGATCCGCATGCAGGGTGTCCAATTGCCTGGCGTTGGCGAAGTGCCGGTGCAACTGATCCAGGCGCTGCCCTACATCCTGACGGTGGTGCTGCTGGCCGGTTTCATCGGCTCGGCGATCGCGCCCAAGGCTCTTGGCAAGCCCTATGTGAAGGAGCGCTGAATGGAACTGAGCCAAGACCTGCTGAACCAGCTGCTCGCCGAATCCCTGCGCGCCCGCGAGTTCTCGCACTCGCCGTACTCGAAATACAAGGTCGGCGCGGCCATCCTCGACGAGCAAGGCCGCATCCACATCGGCGCCAATATGGAGAACGCCTCCTACCCGCAGGGCTGGTGCGCTGAGCCGTCGGCGCTGACTGCCATGATCATGGCCGGCGGCAAGCAGGCGAGGGCGGTCCTCGTGACCGGCCCCGGCCCTCACGTCATCACCCCCTGCGGCGGCTGCCGCCAGAAGCTGCGCGAGTTCTCCGTGCCCGAAGAGCTCGTCATCATTGCCGGCGATCCTGGCGGCATCCGCCAGCGCTGGACCCTGGCCGAACTGCTGCCCCACAGCTTCGGGCCTTCCCATCTGAATTTCTGAGGTTTCCCATGATCGACAACAAGACCCTCGACCCCGCGATCACCGCGAGCGTCGAGAAGCTGCAATCCCTGTTCGGCAACGCCCCTGAAGTCGCCGTCGTGCTCGGCTCCGGCTGGGCCGGCGCCGTCAGCCATGTGCAGGGCGCGAAGAACCTGCCCTATACCGAGCTGCCGGCCTTTCCGCAGCCCAAGGTCGAGGGCCATGTCAACGAGATCGTCGTCGGCCAGATCGGCGAGCAGCGCGTCATCTTCCTGCGCGGCCGCGCCCACACCTACGAGAGCGGTGACTGCACCGGCATGGCCGGCGCGCTGCGCACCCTCAAGCGCTGGGGCGTCAAGCTGGTCGTGCAGACCAACGCCTCGGGCTCCCTGCGCGGCCATATGCCGCCCGGCAGCCTGATGCTGATCGCCGACCACATCAATTCGCCGCAGCGCAGCCCGCTGGTGGGCGAGCAGGGCAGCCATCGCTTCGTCGACATGGTCAATGCCTACGACGCCGACCTGCGCAAGCACGCCCTGGCGCTGGCCAAGCGCGAGAACCTGATGCTGGGCGAGGGCACCTATTGCTGGGCGCTCGGTCCGCAGTTCGAAACCGCCGCCGAGATCCGCATGTTTGCCGCCTGGGGCGCCGACGCGGTGGGCATGAGCACCGTGCCTGAGACCATTCTGGCCCGCCACGCCGGCCTCAAGGTCATGGGCATTGCGCTGATGACCAATATGGCGGCCGGCCTGTCCGCCGAGGCGCTGACGCATGACCTGACGCTGAAGCAGGCCCAGATGTCGGGCGAGCGCGCCGCCTCCTTCCTGGCCGCACTGATCGCCAGCTTCAAGGACGTCGCGCTGTGACAGCCGATCTGAAGGCAGCGGCCCTTACGGCGCTGGCCTGCCTGGACCTGACCAGCCTGAACGACGCCGACACGGCCGCCGACATCGACGCGCTGTGCAAGCGCGCGCAGACGGCTCACGGCCCTGTCGCCGCGGTCTGCATCTGGCCGCGTTTCGTCGCCCAGGCGCGCGCGGCTTTGCCGGCCTCGATCAAGGTGGCCGCGGTCGCCAACTTCCCCGATGGCTCATTGGACCTGCAGCGTGCGCTGAGCGACGTGGCCGAGATTGCCCAGGCCGGTGGCGACGAGGTCGACGTCGTGCTGCCTTATCGGGCGTTGATGGCCGGCCAGAGCACCGAGGTCGCGGAGTTCCTGTCCGAAGTGCGCTTCGCCAGCCGCCCGCTGACGCTCAAGGTCATCATCGAATCCGGCGAACTGGCCACGGCTGAGCGCATCGCCCAGGCCACGCGCCTGGCCCTGGCTGCCGGCGCCGATTTCGTCAAGACCAGCACCGGCAAGACCAAGACCGGTGCCACGCCTGCTGCGGCCGCCGTCATGCTGAAAGAGATCGCGGCTAGCGGGCTTTCCGCCGCCGGCTTCAAGGCCTCGGGCGGCGTGCGGTCGGTGGCGGATGCCGCTGGCTATATCGAACAGACCCGTGCTGCGCTCGGCGAAGAAGCCCTCAACCCGCAGCGCCTGCGCTTTGGCGCCAGCGGCCTGCTCACCGACATCGAAGCCGTACTTTCCGGCGCCCAATCCGCGGCCACGACGTCCGCGTACTGAACCATGCTTGCCCAAGAAATCATCCGCGCCAAGCGCGACGGCCAGGCGCTTGACGAAGCGCAGATCAACCATTTCGTCCGCGGCCTCGTCGACAACTCCTGGAGCGAAGGCCAGGTGGCCGCCCTGGGCATGGCCGTGTTCCTGAAGGGCATGGGCCGTGACGAGGCGGTGCTGCTGACCCGCGCGATGATGAACTCCGGCCGCGTCATGCGCTGGCCTGACATGCCCGGCCCGGTGCTGGACAAGCACAGCAGCGGTGGCGTGGGTGACAAGGTCAGCCTGATGCTGGCGCCCATGGTGGCGGCCTGCGGCGGCTATGTGCCCATGATTGCCGGCCGGGGCCTGGGCCACACCGGCGGCACGGTCGACAAGCTGGAGGCCATCCCCGGCTACACGACGACGCCCGACCCAGCCAGGTTCGACCACATCGTGCGCACGCTGGGCTGCGCCATCATCGGCCAGACCGCCGACCTCGCGCCCGCCGACAAGCGCTTCTACGCGACCCGCGATGTGACGGCCACGGTGGAGAGCGTGCCGCTGATCACCGCCAGCATCCTGTCCAAGAAGCTCGCCGCCGGCCTCGAAGGCCTGGCCATGGACATCAAGTGCGGCAACGGTGCCTTCGCCTCCACGCCGGAGTTCGCCAAGGAGCTGGCCGAGAGCATCGTCGCCGTCGCCGGCGGCGCGGGCCTGCGCACCCGCGCGCTGATCACCGACATGAACCAGATCCTGGGCACCGACGTCGGCAACTCGCTGGAAGTCATCGAGACCATCCGCTACCTGAAGGGCGAGCACCGCGAGCTGCGCCTGCACGAGGTCACGCTGGCCCTGTGCGCCGAGATGCTGGTGCTGGGCGGCCTGGCTGCCGACACGTCAGCTGCGCGCGTCAAGCTGCAGGCATCGCTGGACTCCGGCGCCGCCGCCGAGAAGTTCGCCCAGATGGTCGTGGCCCTGGGCGGCCCGGCCGACCTGATGGAGCGCCCCGAGGCTTACCTCGCCGCCGCCCCCGTCGTGAAGCCCGTGGCCGCACCGCGTGCCGGCATCATCACGACGATGTCGACCCGCGACCTGGGGGTGGCCATCGTCGAACTGGGTGGCGGCCGCCGCAAGGCCGGCGATGCCATCGACATGCGCGTGGGTTTCTCTGAAGTGAAGCCGATCGGCGCGCGCGTCGCCGCTGGCGAGCCGCTGGCCCTGATTCACGCCGCCGACGAAGCCGCGGCCGACCGTGCCGTGGCCTCCTATCTGGCGGCCTGCACGCTGGGCGATGCCGACGTGGCTGCAACGCCCATGGTCATGGCCGAGGTGGGCTGATGGAAGAAAAGGACCCGCCGCGCCGCGCGATCAAGAGCTTCGTCACGCGCGCCGGCCGCATGGGCACCGGCCAGATCAAGGCCCTGGCCGAGCTGGGCCCGAAGTTCGTGTTGCCCTACAAGCCCGAGCGTATCGATGCTGAAGCCGTCTTTGGCCGCAAGGCGCCGCTGGTGCTGGAGATCGGCTTCGGCATGGGCGCCGCGACGGCCGAGATCGCCCAGACGCTGCCCGACCACGACTTCATCGGCTGTGAGGTGCACGAGCCCGGCGTCGGCGCCTTGCTCAAGCTCATCGACGAAAAGCAGATCGGCAATATCCGCATCGTCCAGCACGATGCCGTCGAGGTGCTGCGGGACATGGTCGGTCCGGGCGTGCTGGCCGGCGTGCACATCTTCTTCCCCGACCCCTGGCACAAGAAGCGCCACAACAAGCGCCGCCTGATCCAGCCCGAGTTCGTTGCCAAGCTGGTGCAGCATCTGGCGCCCGGCGGCTATCTGCATTGCGCCACCGACTGGCAGCCCTATGCCGAGCAGATGCTGGAAGTGCTTTCGGCCGAACCGACGCTCCAGAACACCGCCTCCGGCTATGCTGACAAGCCCGCCTACCGCCCGCTGACCAAGTTCGAAGCGCGCGGCCTGAGGCTGGGGCACGGCGTCTGGGACCTGGTGTTCCGCCGCAAGGCCTGACCCGCGCCGCCCGACAACCTGGTTTTACTTGCCGACATCCATGCCCGTCTTGACCCGTTCCTTCGCCGTCCTCTCCCTGATCGCCGCTGCAAGCGCTGCCCATGCGGCCGCCTACCAGGTCCCCGAGAACATCGGCTACAAGGACGTCACCATCATCCAGAGCAACGTCGTCCAGGAGTGCAACGAGCTGGGTCGCCAGCTGTCGGCCTCGCTGGCCGCCGAGCTGACCAAGACGGGTGTGGAAGTCCAGCGCGTTGCGGCTCTGGATGCCGCCGCCGGCCCCGTCGTCGACATCAAGATCAGCAATCTCGTCAGCGCCGGCAATGCCTTCATCGGCCACCGCAAGTCCGCCAGCGTCTGGGTGGAACTGCGCCAGGGCAGCGAGGTGCTGGCCTCCAAGGGCTTCACGCGCGACACCATGGGCGGCGCCTTCGCCGGCTTCAAGGGCTCCTGCACGGTGCTGGAGCGCGCGGTGCTGGTGCTGGGCAAGGACGTGGCCCAGTGGACCCAGTCCATCCCCCTGCGCGCGGGCGCGGCGCCAGCGGCCGCGGCCAGCGCACCCTGATGCCGGGATGAGCGCCATGCAGGACCTGTCTCTCAGTCCCTTGCAGGGCAAGCATGTGCTGCTCGCGATGACCGGTGGCATCGCCGGCTACAAGATCGCGGAGCTGACGCGCCTGTTCGTGAAGGGCGGCGCGACGGTGCAGGTCATGATGACCGAGGCAGCCGAGCAGTTCATCACCGCCGTCACCATGCAGGCCCTGTCCGGCCGGCCGGTCTACACCAGCCAGTGGGACGCACGGCCCGACAACAACATGGCCCACATCAATCTCAGCCGTGAGGCCAATGTGATGCTGGTGGCGCCGGCGAGCGCCGATGCCATCGCGGCCCTGGCGCAGGGCCGGGCGGACGACCTCGTCAGCCTGACGGCCCTGGCGCGCCGCATCCATGAATGCCCGCTGCTGGTCGTGCCGGCCATGAACCGCGAGATGTGGGCCCACCCGGCCACGCAGCGCAATATCGCGCAACTGAAGGCCGACGGCGCGACCGTCATCGGCCCAGCCAACGGCGACCAGGCCTGTGGCGAGATCGGCGATGGCCGCATGCTGGAGGCCCAGGAGATCTTCGACGACGTCGAGGCCTTCCTCGCGCCCAAGACCCTGGTCGGCAAGAAGCTGCTGATCACCGCCGGCCCGACCTTCGAGCCCATCGACCCGGTGCGCGGCATCACCAACCACAGCAGCGGCAAGATGGGTTTTGCGATTGCCCGCGCAGCCGCTGAAGCCGGAGCCGAAGTCACGCTGATTGCGGGCCCCGTGCATCTGCCGACGCCGCGCGGCGTGCAGCGCATCAACGTGCAGAGCGCGCAGCAGATGCATGACGCAGTGCTGCCAATGGCCGTTCATCAGCACGCCTTCATCGCGACGGCCGCCGTCGCCGACTGGCGCCCGGCGCAGACGCATGAACACAAGCTGAAGAAGGCCGAAGGCGGGGCGACCGCGCCGACCATCGCGATGGCCGAGAACCCCGACATCCTGGCCACCGTGGCCAGGCTGCCCAAGCCGCCCTATTGCGTCGGCTTTGCCGCCGAGAGCGAGAAGCTGGCCGAGCATGCCGACGCCAAGCGCCGCCGCAAGGGCATCCCCCTCATCGTCGCCAACCTCGGCCCGGCCACCTTTGGCCGTGACGACAACGCGCTGCTGCTCATCGACGAGCAGGGCCAGCGCGAACTGCCCCGCGCAGACAAGCTCAGCCTTGCGCGCGAGCTGATTGCCGAACTTTCCAAACGACTCTGATGCACGCCATTGATTTGCAAGTTCTCGATGCCCGCATGGCCGAGCAGATCCCCGCCTACGCCACGCCTGGCAGCGCCGGCCTCGACCTGCGTGCCTGCCTGGATGAAGCCATCACGCTGGCGCCCGGCCAGACGACGCTGATCCCCACCGGCCTGGCCATCCACATCGCCGACCCGGGCCTCGCGGCCATCATCCTGCCGCGCTCGGGCCTGGGCCATAAGCATGGCATCGTGCTGGGCAATCTGGTCGGCCTCATCGACAGCGACTACCAGGGCCAGCTGATGGTCAGCTGCTGGAACCGCGGCCAGACCGAATTCGTCATCCAGCCCTTCGAGCGAATTGCGCAGCTCGTCATCGTGCCGGTCGTGCAGGCCACGTTCCGGCGTGTGGACAGCTTCGACGCCTCGTCCCGAGGGGCCGGCGGCTTCGGCTCGACCGGCAAGGGCTGATTTGAATTTCTGAATCGGTTGGGGACAGAGCGCGCTGTCGCGCGGTCAGTCCCGCCATCAATGAAGACTCTCGTCCGGCGGCGCGCCGGTCTGCACCATGAAGATGGGCTCGCCGACGGAGCCGGCCTGAGCCTCCTGCTCGGTGGCCGCGCGAACGTCCAGCAGCGTCAGATGCATGCGCAGGCCGATGCCCGCCAGCGGATGATTGCCGTCCAGCACGACATGCTCGGGATAGACCTCGGTGACGGTGTAGACCGCGTCCTCGGGCATGCCCTCGGTGACGGCGCCTTCGGGCATGCCTTCGAACTGCATGCCGGGTTCCACATCCGAGGGGAACAGGCCGCGCGCCTCGAAGCAGACGAGGTTGGAGTCGTAGTCGCCGAAAGCCTCTTCGGGCTGCAGTGCGAGGTCGGCCTCGAAGCCCACCTCCTGGCCCTCCAGCGCGGCCTCGACCTTGGCGAACAGATCCTCGCCACCGAACAGGAATTCCATGGGTTCGGCCAGCTCGTCGATGAGCTGGCCCTGGGCGTCTTCGAGTCTCCAGCGCAGGGAGACAACACAGGGGCGGGTCACTTGCATGGCGGCAATTTTCCCACAGCAGCCTCGGCACAATGTCTGCATGCAGATTGCCCTCCCCACCCCCATGCTGGCCGGCCTCAGCCCGGCCCAGTTCATGCGCAAGCACTGGCAGAAAAAGCCGCTGCTGGTGCGCCAGGCCTTTGCCGATGCCGAGCCGCCCGCCTCCTTGAAGGAGCTCGCTGCCCTGGCCGCGCGCGACGACGTCGAATCGCGCCTGGTCACGGCCTTTGACGGCGACTGGAAGCTCAAGCAGGGCCCCATCGCCCGCCTGCCGGCCATGAGCAAGCCTGGCTGGACCCTGCTGGTGCAAGGCCTGGACCAGCACCTGGCCCCAGCCCGTGCTGTGCTGGACCTGTTCCGCTTCGTGCCGGATGCGCGCCTGGACGACCTGATGCTGTCCGTCGCCAGCGATGGCGGCGGCGTCGGCCCGCATTTCGATTCCTATGACGTCTTCCTGATCCAGCTGGCTGGCCGCCGGCGTTGGCGCATCGGCGCCCAGCGCGACGCGGTGTTGCGCGACGACGTGCCGCTGAAGATCATTGCCAACTTCAAGCCCGAGGAGGAATTCGTGCTGGAGCCTGGCGACATGCTCTATCTGCCGCCGGGCTGGGCGCATGATGGCGTCGCCGTCGGCCCCGGCTGCATCACCGGCTCGGTCGGCTTTCGCGCCTCCAGCGTCGAAGGCATGGCCGCCGAATTGCTGCCCCGCCTGCTGGATGATGTCGACACGGCCAGCCGTCTCTATGCCGATCCGCGCCAGGAGGCGAGCGCCGAACCGGCCCGTGTGCCGGCCGCGCTGGTGGACTTTGCCCGGCGGGCCGTCGAAGCCGCCGTGCAACGACCCCAGGCCCTGGAGCGTGCCCTGGGCGAGGCCCTTACCGAACCCAAGGCCACCGTCTGGTTCGAGCCTGGCGAGCCGCTGCCCGAAGGGCAGGGCGCGGTGCTGGACCGCCGCAGCCGCATGCTCTACGACGCGGCCCATGTCTTCCTGAACGGCGAGAGCTTTCGCGCCGGCGGCCGCGATGCCGTCCTGATGCGCAGCCTGGCCGACAACCGGACGCTGAGCGCCGCTGAGGTCGCGCGTCTGTCGCCCGACGCCCGCGAGCTGCTGGATCAGTGGACGGAGGACGGTTGGGTTCAACCGCAAACGCCATGAACGCACAAAACTTTGCCAGCCGGGCCGATTTCCAACGCCTGCTTGTTGAAACCCTGGCCTGGGCCAGCGAACAAGGCTGTCGCGAGCTGCATGCCTGGGACGCGAGCTTTGTCGACTGGCCGCTGTCCGAGGCCGGCGTGCTCGAGTCGCTGACGCACTGGGCCCGCAACGGCCGCCAGCTGCACCTGCTGGCCCTGCAGTACGACGACGTCGTGCGCCGCCACCCCCGCTTCGTGCGCTGGCGCCGCGACTTCGCGCATTGCGTGACGGCGCGCGCCGTCGAGCCCGAGCTGAGGCTGGAGGCGGCGCCCGAGAGCTTGCTGCTGGCTGTCGGGCCGCAGGCGTGCGTCAGCCTGCGGCTTTTCGACCGTCATCTATGGCGCGGCGAAGTCAGCCTGGATGTGGCCCAGCGCCTGCGCGGCCTCGAATGGTTTGATGCCCTGGCACAACGCTCCAGCGATTCATTTGCGCCCACGACTTTGGGGTTGTGAGCGCCAGTGACGTACAAACCCCTATAATTGCTGGCTAGGCGGGGGAAGCGCTCGAGGTTTTCCGCGTCTTGTTCTGTCGGGGTCGGCAGTCAGTGTGCAAAAAGCACTGGCGCACGACCCCAAAGTTATGGTGTGCACCGTCGTTTAAACGTTTGAGGACAAGTAATGAATAAGTCGATCCTGTTGGCTTCCCTGCTGGCTGCCGTTGCTCTGACCGCCTGCAGCAAGAAGGAAGAACCCAAGGTTGAGGCCCCGGCCCCCGTCGTCGCCGCCCCGGCCGCTTCGGAAGCCGCCTCGGCTGTTGCCGATGCCGCTTCGGCTGCTGCCAGCGCCGTTGTCGACGCCGCTGCCTCGGCTGCTTCGAAGTAATCGCTTCGTCCCCGCGGAAAGAGCCGCCGCTGCGCAAGCAGCGACGGCTTTTTTCTTTTTTGCGACGTTTTGACGTCAATTGCCGGCGCGATTACAAAACTTTGCGCTCCGCCGGTGCGTCGTGAGTTCAGCCCAGCGCCACCCAATCCAGACCCAGACTCGGGTGAGCGACACGAATATCTGATTCCCCACCGCCGACCGCTTCGGCCAAGGCGCCGCGCGCCAATTCCGGCGTGTTGTTGTGCTCGCTGAGGTGGGCTGCGGCGATGGTCTTCAGGCCCTGGTGCAGGCAGCGCGACAGCAGGTCGGCGGCGGCGGCATTGGACAGATGGCCGTGGCTGCCGAGGATGCGCTTCTTCAGCGCCGGGTGATAGGGCCCGGTGCGCAGCAGGCCCTCGTCGTGATTGCACTCGAGCAGCAGGGCCTGGCAGCCCGCCAGTGCCGCGGCGACGCCCGCGGGGGCACAGCCCAGGTCGGTGACGATGCCAAGGCGCAGCACGCCGTCGTCCAGCACCAGTTGCAGCGGCTCATTGGCGTCGTGCGGCACCGCGAAGGGCTTCAACACCATGTCGCCCAGGGGCATGGTCTCGCCGTCCTTGGCAATGCGCAGCAGGCCCGGATCGAGGTCGGCGTTGCCGACCGCCCGCCAGGTGCCGCGGCTCATGATCAGCGGTCGACGGTACTTGCTGGCGAAGGCCAGCGCGCAGCCGATATGGTCGCCATGTTCGTGGGTGATGAAGACCGCGTCGACCTCCTCGGGCGCGCAGCCGGCGCGGGCGAGTCGCCTGACGAGCTCGCGCACGCTGAAGCCGGCATCGACGAGCAGGCGCGTGCTCGTGATGCCCTGGCTGGCTTCGATCAGCGTCGAGTTGCCGCCGCTGCCGCTGCCGAGGCTGCAAAAGCGCATCACGGCAGTGCTTCCTCGATGAGAGAACGCCTTACTTCAGGTCGTCCATCAACAGCGACAGGATGCGCTTGGCGTTGTCGTCGGAGACGGCCTGGCCGCGGTCGTCCAGGATGCGCACCGTGCTCTTGATGCCTTCGGCCTTGACCGAGACGCGGTAGCGCACCGGCGTCGCGGCCTTGGCGCCGAACAGGCGCTGGAAGAAGTTGGGCTCGTCCTTGCCGGCCTGCTCGGGGTCGGCATAGCGCAGATAGAACAGGCCGGCGGCGCGGTCGCGGTCCTCGATGGTGAAGCCATGGCGGTCCAGGGACAGGCCGACGCGGCGCCAGGCGCGGTCGAAGCCGTCGTTGACGCTGAGGCTGTCAGGCACCTCGGACAGCGGGCGGCGCGCGCCCTGGGTTTCGCCGCCCACCTTGAGGCTGCTGGGCGTGGTGGCCGGCGCCGGCGAGCCGGCCTCGGCGACGATGGTCTTGGCCGCGTCTTCCTTGCCGCCGAGCTTGAGCATCAGGCGCGACAGCATCTCGGCTTCGAGATAGGGGTCGGCCGGCCGGTTCTGCCAGGCGGTGGATTCGCGACCCTGGGAGGTGTAGACCTCCTGCATGCCGCGGTGGCTGATGAAGATGTCCGTGCCGGTGGCACTGCGCTCGACCCGGGTGCGGTACATGTCGCGCTCGCCGGTGGAGTACAGGCCGTCGAAGACCTTGCCGATGGTGGAGCGGATGAAGTCCTGCGGCAGCTTGGCGCGGTTCTCGCCCCAATTGGTCTCCATGGTGCCGATCTCGGGCTGCTCCTTGATGACCTCCAGGCCGCGTTCCTGCCAGAAGGTGCGGATCTGCGGCCAGAGTTGCTCGGGCGTGGCCGAGGTGTGCAGCCAGCGCTCGGCGCCGCTGCGCTCCAGGCGCACATCGCCCGCGGCGCCGGCAGCCACGCTGCCGCTCACCAGGGACTGGGCATTGGTCGAGTTGGCAGGCTTGGCGGCGGACAGGGCCGAGGCGGTGATGGAGCCGCCCTGCACCTGGGCGCGGTTGTCCTTGGCGAGCTGGGTCAGGTCGGGCGGAATGTCCAGGCCCTGGGTCTGGCGCGAAGCGGCGCGGTAGTCGACCTTGTCCGTCGAGAACATGCTGTCGAGGGTGCTGCAACCAGCGAGCGACAGGACAAAGGCCGTGCAGGCCAGACGGGTCGCCGTGGGGCGGAGCGAGGAAACAGACATCACGCTGGAAATCTCCGGGGAACTAGAACGCCGGGCAAGGCCGGCGCAGCCGCGCATTAGACCAGAGCCTTCAGAGCAATCCGGCTTCGACCATGGCCTGACCGACGCTGGCCTGACCGGCAGCCGTCAGCGGCGTGATGGGCAGGCGCAGGGCGCCACCGCAGCGGCCCAGGCGGGACAGGGCCCACTTGGCCGGGCCGGGGCTGGGCTCGCAGAACAGCTGCTTGTGCAGGCCGAGCAGCTTGAAATGGATCTTGCGGGCCTCGACGGCATTGCCTTCGATGGCCAGGCGGCACATCTCGGCCATCTCGCGCGGCGCGACATTGGCGGTCACGCTGACATTGCCATGGCCACCCAGCAGCATCAGGGCGACGGCGGTGCCGTCGTCACCCGAGTAGATGTGAAAGCCCTGGGGCGCGTGCTTGATCAGGTAGGCGGCACGTTCGATATTGCCGGTGGCCTCCTTGACGCCGAAGACGCCGCGCAGGCCGGCGCAGCGCAGCGTCGTCTCGGGCGCCATATCGGCGACGGTGCGGCCGGGCACGTTGTAGAGCATCATGGGGATGTCCACGGCCTCGGCAATCGCCTTGAAATGCTGGTAGATGCCTTCCTGCGAGGGCTTGTTGTAATAGGGCACGACGGACAGCGTGCAGTCCGCGCCAACTTCCTTGGCATAGCGGCTCAGCTCGATGGCCTCGGCCGTCGAATTGGCGCCGGTGCCGGCCAGGATGGGGATGCGGCCCTTGGCATGCTCAACCGCGACGCGAATGATTTCGCGGTTCTCTTCCATGCTGACGGTGGGCGACTCACCGGTCGTGCCGACGACGCCGACGCAGGCGGTGCCGGACTCGACATGCCAGTCGATCAGGCGGCGCAGGGCGGGGTAGTCGATGCTGCCGTCCTCGTTCATCGGGGTGACGAGGGCGACGATGCTGCCGAGGATGGGCTTCATGGTGGGAATGTCTTAAGGAATCCGGCGATTTTAGGCTGCCGGCGGCAGCCGGACGGCCGCAACGCGCTGGACGAAGCGCGGGTTGACGCCGTCCTCGTACACGTCTTCGTAAGCGACGATGCTCCAGCCGGCGCAGACACGAAGCAGTTCGCCCCGCTCCAGCAGGAAATCAGGGCGTGAGGGCCGGCCTATGGTCTGCTGGCCGTCGGCAAAGGTTTCCCAGATCAGCCAGCCGCCGGGTTTGACGGCGGCGCGGATGGCGTCGAACAGGGGCCGCCACAGGTAGTTGCAGACGACGACGAGATCGAACTGCTGTTGGCCCAGGGGCCAGGGGCCGTTCTCGATGTCGGCATCGACGATCTTTGCAAGGCTTTGCAGAGGCGCCGTGGCGGCCGTGTCACGGTCGACGCCGGTGACCTGCCAGCCGGCGCCGACCAGCCAGCGCAGATTGCGCCCCGAGCCGCAGGCGACGTCCAGGGCCGTGCCGGGCGGTGTCGGTGCAAAACGCTGCAGCCAGTTCGACGGCGTGCCAGTCATCCGAAGCAGGCCCAGATCTGCTCGCTGAGCTGGACCATGACGGCCGGATGGCGATAGGCCAGCACGGTGACCGCCAGCACGGCGACGGCCAGCGTCGGCCAGAGCCAGCGGCCGGGCTTCCTCATGCGGGTTGCGCTCTCAGGATGGGCGCTTCACGCACCGGCAGATTGGCCAGCATGGCCATCACGCCAAGCGCGACGGCCAGCCACCAGACGACGTCATAGCTGCCCGTGGCGTCATAGAGCTTGCCGCCCAGCCAGACGCCCAGGAAGCTGCCGATCTGGTGGCTGAAGAAGACGAAGCCTCCCAGCATGGACAGGTGCTGGGCGCCGAAGATTTGTGCCACGACGGCATTGGTCGGCGGCACCGTGGACAGCCACAGGAAGCCGATGACGGCCGCGAAGATGTAGACGCTGACGGGTGTCAGCGGCACCGAGATGAAGATGACGATGGCTATGGCACGCAGGCCGTAGATGCCCGACAGCAGATAGCGTTTCGGGAAGCGCTGGCCCAGCATGCCCACGGCGTAGGTGCCGAAGATGTTGAACAGGCCGATCAGCATCAGGGCGCCGGTGGACACGCCGATACCCAGGCCATGGTCCTTGAGGTAACTCGGCAGGTGCACGCCGATGAAGACGACCTGGAAGCCGCAGACGAAATAGCCCAGCATCAGCAACTGGAAGCTGCGGTAGCCGAAGGCCTCCTTCAGCGCCTGGCCGATGCTCTGGTGGCCGGCCGAGCCGCCCACGGCCTGGCGCTCGCGGATGCCCAGGGCCAGGGGCACGATGAGCAGGGCCGTACCGGCCAGCAGATACAGAGCGCCCTGCCAGCCGAGATGGCTGATCAGCCAGGTCTCGACGGGGATCATGACGAACTGGCCGAAGGAGCCCGCTGCGGCAGCCACGCCGAAGGCCCAGGAGCGCTTCTCCGGCGACACGGTGCGGCCCAGCACGCCATAGATGACGGCATAGGTCGAACCCGATTGGGCGATGCCGATCAGTACGCCGGCGCTCAGCGTGAACGTCAGGGGATGGCTGGTCACGGCCATCAGCAGCAGGCCCAGGGCATAGGTCAGCCCGCCCATGACCAGCACCTTCCAGGCGCCGAAGCGGTCGGCCAGCATGCCGGCGATGGGGCCGGCGGCGCCCCAGGCCAGGTTCTGCACGGCCATCGCGAAGGAGAAGGTCTCGCGCGTCCAGCCTCGCTCCGTGATGATGGGCTGCAGCCAGAAGCCGAAGCCATGGCGTATGCCCATGGACAGCGTGACGATCATGGCGCCGCAGAGCAGCACCTGCTGGACGGACAGTCCAGTGGAGGCGGGGCGGGGGGTGTTCATGGCGGCGACTGTAATCAGCGCCGTTTGGCCTTGCTCTGCGTCTTGGCTTTGGTGTTGCTGCCGGCCTTCTTCTTGGCGGCGGCCTTCTTGGGCGGCTCGGCTGTCGACGCGCTGGCCTGGGAGCTGGACGCCGCCACATCGGCCAGGCGGGTCAGTAGCCGGCCCTGCTTGACGCGCAGCATCGGCATGTCGACCTGGGCCAGGTCGGCCAGCGGGTCGCTGCCCAGCACGAGGAAGCTGGCCTCGCAGCCCGGCTCGAAGCAGCCGAGCTTGCGGCCGGGAAACAGGACGCGCGGCGTGTCCCGGGTGGCCAGGCGCAGCAGCGTGGCGCGGTCCAGGCCGAGTTCCTCCAGGGCGTGCAGTTCGGCGCGGGCCGTGGCGATGAAGACGTCGGAGCCGATCAGCAATTGCACACCTGCCGCCTGCAGCCGGGCCAGGTTGGCGCGCTGCACCTCGCGCATCGCCGCCAGCGCCGCGGCGTCCAGCTTGAAGAGGGCGGTGGCGGCCGTCGTCGTGATGACGGCGGTGTGCTGACGGGCAGCCTGGGCCGCTGTCGCCTCACTGATCGCGAAGACCTCCGGGGCCTCGTCCAGCGTGTTGGCATAGCCGGGCAGATGGGCGATGGCATCGACGCCGGCGCGCAGGGCGGCCTCGAAATCGGCCGCCGTTTCCACATGGGCGACGACGCGCCGGCCCTCGGCATGGGCCAGGCGGGTCAGCTCTTTGGCGGTGTCGGGCCGCAGGCCCAGGCGGCCGAACATGGCCGGCTGCTGGCGCAGCTCGGGCCGCTCGCTGTGGGCCAGCACGATGCGCAGCCAGGCGCCGCCGCGGGCCTTGATGGCCGGCCAGTGGGCGATGGCCTGCTCGGGGCTGTCGACGAGGACGATCTGGTTCTGGGCCGCCGCAGCCTCGGCACTGGGCTCGGGCAGCACGGCGGCCAGAGGATAGCCGTCGGGCGAGGTGATGCAGGCGGTGACGAAGCTGACGTCCGGCGCGGCCGGCGTGGCGGCCAGGGGCTTGACCTCGGCGACGCCGGCGGGGTCGCCGCAGAGCATGGCGGCGTAGAACACGCCCTCGTCGATGTATTTGTCGGCGAACTGGCCCCAGCCCCAGGCCGTCTGCAGATTGTGGTTGTGGGCTTCCGCCAGCGGGCTGATCAGCACCTGCCCGCGCATGTCCATCTTGCGGTTGACCTGGGCCGGCTTCTTGGCGACGAAGACGCCATGCTCCACATAGAGATTGCCGCGTTGGATCTGGCGGCCGTCGAACCAGCGGGCGTTCTTCAGCTCCCAGGACAGCGGGGCGCTGGCCTGGTAGGGCTGTTGCGGAGGGGTTGGTGTCTGGGCCTGTGAAAAACTACAGGTCAGCAACAAGCAAGCGATCAGGAATCTCAAGCGCTGGAACTCGGTCTTCGGGGGCGGCGAATCCTACTTCTTAGAATCCCGCCCCTATGTCGAGCCGTCCCCCTGCCCATCCCGCCGCCAAATCTGCCGCCCATCCTGCTGAGTATGGCGAAGCCTCCATCCGCGTTCTGAAGGGCCTGGAGCCCGTCAAGCAGCGGCCGGGCATGTACACCCGCACCGACAACCCGCTGCACTGCATCCAGGAAGTCATCGACAACGCCGCCGACGAGGCCCTGGCCGGCTTCGGCAAGCGCATCGACCTGACCCTGCACGTCGATGGCTCCGTCTCCGTGGCCGACGACGGCCGCGGCATTCCCTTCGGCCTGCACCCCGAGGAAGGTGTGCCGGTCGTCGAGATCGTCTTCACCCGCCTGCATGCCGGCGGCAAGTTCGACAAGGGTTCGGGCGGCGCCTACAGCTTCTCGGGCGGTCTGCACGGCGTCGGCGTGTCCGTCACCAATGCCCTGGCCAAGCGCCTGGAAGTGGCCGTCTGGCGCGACAAGCAGGTGGCCGGCATCGCCTTCGAGCATGGCGACGTCGTCCAGCAGGTCGTCACCCGCCCGGCCGCCAGCGGCGACCGCAAGCAGGGCACGACGGTGCGCGTCTGGCCCGAGGCCAAGTATTTCGAGAGCGCCGAGCTGCCCAAGCATGAGCTGGTGCATCTGCTGCGTTCCAAGGCTGTGCTGATGCCGGGCGTGACGGTCACGCTGAAGGTCGAGAAGACCAACGAGGTCACGACCTGGCAATACAAGGCCGGCCTGCGCGACTACCTGGCCCAGGCGCTGACGGCCGATCCCATCATCCCGTCCTTCGAGGGCGAGGGTTTTGCCACCGCCGGCGAGAGCGAGAACTTCGCCGAAGGCGAGGGTGCGTCCTGGTGCGTCGCCTTCACCGAGGACGGCGCGCCGCTGCGCGAGAGCTATGTGAACCTGATCCCGACGGTGGCCGGCGGCACGCATGAGTCCGGGCTCAAGGACGGCCTGTTCGGCGCCGTCAAGGGCTTCATCGAGATGCATTCGCTGCTGCCCAAGGGCGTCAAGCTGATGCCCGACGACGTGTTCTCGCGCGCCAGCTTCGTGCTGAGCGCCAAGGTGCTGGACCCGCAGTTCCAGGGCCAGACCAAGGAGAGGCTGAACTCGCGTGACGCGCTGCGCCTCGTCTCCGCCTATGTGAAGCCGGCCTTCGAGCTGTGGCTCAACCACCATGTCGAGCATGGCAAGAAGCTGGCCGAGCTCGTCATCAAGCAGGCCCAGACCCGCCAGCGCGCCAGCCAGAAGGTCGAGAAGCGCAAGGGCTCGGGTGTGGCCGTGCTGCCCGGCAAGCTGACCGACTGCGAGAGCCGCGACCTGCTGCACAACGAGGTCTTCCTCGTCGAGGGCGACTCCGCCGGCGGCAGCGCCAAGATGGGCCGCGACAAGGAGACGCAAGCCATCCTGCCGCTGCGCGGCAAGGTGCTGAACGCCTGGGAGGTCGAGCGAGATCTCCTCTTCAAGAACAACGAGATCCACGACATCTCGGTGGCCCTGGGCGTGGACCCGCATGGCCCCAATGACACGCCCGATCTGTCCGGCCTGCGCTACGGCAAGGTCTGCATCCTGTCCGACGCCGACGTCGACGGCTCCCACATCCAGGTGCTGTTGCTGACGCTGTTCTTCCGCCATTTCCCCAAACTGGTCGAGACCGGCCATGTCTTTGTCGCCCGCCCGCCGCTGTACCGCGTCGACGCGCCGGCCCGCGGCAAGAAACCGGCCGCCAAGCTCTACGCGCTGGACGACGGCGAGCTGACCGCCACGCTGGACAAGCTGCGCAAGGAAGGCGCCCGCGAAGGCAGCTGGAGCATCAGCCGCTTCAAGGGGCTGGGCGAGATGAGCGCCGAGCAGCTCTGGGACACGACGCTGAATCCCGAGACGCGCCGCCTGTCGCGTGTCGAATACGGCCAGCTCGACTTCGCTGCCACGGTGGACGCCTTCAACAAGCTGATGGGCAAGGGAGAGGCCGCCTCGCGCCGCGAGTTGATGGAGCTGCATGGCGACTCCATCGAGGTCGACGTCTGAGCGTTTTCCAGCCCCCGGTCTAGGGGGCGGGCTGATCCTCTGCCGAGACCGGCAGGCGGCGCGAAGAATGTCTGGCACTCATATTCCAAGGAGTTGCCATGCAACAGCCACGATTCGCTTTGCGCGCCTTTGTCCTGTGCCTGGGTGCTGCCGCCTTCTCGACGGCCTTTGCGGCCAAGGATGAAGTCCAGGTCATCGTCGGCCACAAGGCCAATGGCGGCGGCGCCGTGCGCGCCGAGGTCGGCAAGGGCGGTGGTCGTGTCGTCGATGATCTGTCCGACATCGACGCCCTCGTCGTCGCCATGCCCCGCGGTGCGGCCCAGGCGCTGGCCAAGCATGCCCAGGTCGATTTTGTCGACGCACCCGTGCAGCGCCGCGTGCTCGGCAGCCGGGGCGTGCGTGCCACGGGCTCCCAGGCCCAGGTGGCGCCCTATGGCATCGCCATGGTGCAGGCCGACCAGCTCTCCGACGCCCAGGCCGGCAACCGCCGCGTCTGCATCGTCGACTCCGGTATCAATGCCACGCACGAGGACCTCGCCGGCGTGCCCATGACGGGCGAGAACTTCACCAAGTCGGGCGCCTGGAACACCGACGAGAACTCGCACGGCACCCATGTGGCCGGCACGATCGCGGCGCTGAACAATTCGGTCGGCGTCGTCGGCGTGGCGCCTTCGGGGCGCCTGAACCTGCACATCGCCAAGGTCTTCGACGCCAGCGGCAGCGCCAGCGACGCCGTCATCACGCGCGCCATGCTCAACTGCGGCCGCAATGGCGCCAACGTCATCAGCATGTCGCTGGGTGGCGCCGAGGGCAGCCGCACCGAGGCCCGGGCGGTGGCCCGCCTGGCCAAGCAGGGCATCCTGATCATTGCCGCCGCCGGCAATGATGGCAACAACACCATCTCCTACCCGGCCGGCTTCCCCGAGGTCGTCTCGGTCGCGGCCATCGATTCGAACAAGGTCGTCGCCGACTTCTCGCAGTTCAACGCCGACGTGGAGCTGGCCGCGCCTGGCGTGGGCGTGCTGTCCACCGTGCCGGCCTTCAGCCAGACCGGGGCCTCGCTGAACGTCGGCGGCAGCGGCTACACGGTGCAGTCCATGGATGGCTCGCCGCGCGCCAGCGCGACGGGCAGCCTGGCCGACTTCGGCCTGGGCAGCACCGCCACGCCGGGCAGCATGAGCGGCAAGGTCTGCCTGATCCAGCGCGGCACCATCAGCTTCGCCGACAAGGTGCTGAACTGCCAGAACAGCGGTGGCGTCGGTGCCGTCATCTACAACAACACGGCCGGCGACCTGTTCGGCACGCTGGGCGAGACGGTGACCACCATCCCCTCGGCCGGTGCCACCCAGGCCGATGGAGCGACCCTGCTTGGCAGCCTGGGCCAGAGCGCCACCGTGGCCGTCTTCGGCCTGCCTGACCTCTACGCGGCCTACAACGGCACCTCGATGGCCACGCCCCATGTGTCGGCCGTGGCGGCCCTGGTCTGGAGCCTGCACCCCGGCTGCACGGCCGCGCAGCTGCGGGCCTCGCTGAACAAGAGCGCCCTGGACCTGGGTGCCCCGGGCCGTGACGACTATTACGGCAATGGCCTGGTGCAGGCCAAGGCCGCCCACGACCGCATCAACGGCCTGGGCTGCGGGAACTAGACCAGGCGCCCGGCGGGGGCGTGGATTCAAAGCGCGGCACAATCCCGCGCCTGATGAACGCCCCCGAATTGCGCCCCCGACCGACCGTTTGCGCCCGCCCCGCGGGTGCGGCCGGCTGCGCGCATTCGCCGCAGGAGGGCTGATGCAGACGGTCTACAACGCCGGCCACGCTCAGCACGCGGCCACGCATGAGTTCTTTCGCGGCCGCCTGGTGCCCGCCTTCGAGGTGCCGGCTCGGGCCGACTACATCCTGGGGGCCGTGCAGAAGGCCGGCCTCGGCGAGGTGCTGGTCCCCGTCGACCATGGCCGCGCGCCGCTGGAGCGCGTGCATGCTGCGCGCTATCTGCGCTTCATAGCAGGCGCACACACCGAGTGGCTGGCTACCGGCGGGGAGGGCGACGCCTTTCCGGCCGTCTGGCCAGTACGCACGCTGCGCAGCGACGTCGAGCCCGCCAGCTTCGCCGCCCGCCTGGGCCTGTATTCCATGGACAGCGGCACGCCGCTGACCGCCGGCAGCTGGGCCGCGGCCTATGCCGGCGCCCAGGCCTCGTTGACGGCGCTGGACCTGGTGCTGGCTGGCCAGCGTTCGGTCTATGTGCTGACGCGCCCACCCGGCCACCACGCGGGTGCCGATTTCTTCGGCGGCTACTGCTTCATCAACAACGCCGCCGTCGCCGCCCAGGCCGCGCGCGACGCCGGCTTGAAGCGCGTCGCCATCCTGGACGTGGACTACCACCACGGCAACGGCACCCAGGCCATCTTCTACGACCGCGCCGACGTCTTCTACGCCAGCGTCCATGGTGACCCGCGCACCGAATTCCCCTTCTTCCTCGGCCACGCCGACGAGACCGGTGCGGGCGAGGGCGCCGGCTGCAACGCCAACTTCCCGCTGCCGGTGGATGTGGCCAACGAGGACTGGTTTGCCGCCTTGGAGCAGGCGCTGGCGCGGTTGACGGCCTACAGGCCCGAGCTTCTGGTCGTGTCCCTGGGCGTCGACACCTATGGCGGCGACCCGATCTCCCACTTCAAACTGGATGAGCCCGAGTTCCGCCGCATGGGACGGCGCCTGGCCGCCTTCGGCGCACCAACCCTCTTCATCCAGGAAGGCGGCTATGCCACCGAGGCCATCGGCCGCAATGTGGTCGCCGTGCTTGGCGGTTTCGAAGGCTGAGCATGAGCCTGAGGCTGCGTCCCACCATGCTGTCCGACCTCGATTGGGTCGTCTCGCTGGAGCGCGATGGCACCAATCTGCCCTTCATCACGCCATGGGAGCGGCCCCAGCACGAGGGCGCGATCCGCTTTCCCGATTCGCGCCATTTCATCGTCGAAGAGGGTGATCAACTGGAGCGCATCGGCTTTGTCATCCTGCAGGGCTGCCGCAACCCGAATGGCTCGATGGAGCTCAAGCGCCTGGTGCTGCAGCCCAAGGGCCGGGGCCTGGGCCGCTCAGCGGTGCGCCAGCTCAAGGCCATGGCCTTCACGCAATTCAAGGCCCACCGCTTCTGGTTGGACGTGAAGGCGCTGAACACCCGCGCCCTCAAGCTCTATCAGAGCGAAGGTTTTGTCGAGGAAGGGCGGCTGCGCGAGAGCGTGCGCGTGACCGTCGACGGCGCCGACGGCTATGACTCGCTGATCGTCATGTCGCTGCTGGACCGCGAATACCAGGCCCGTGTCGCCCTCGGGCTGGAGGCTGCATGAAGTTCGCCTGGCTGTTCCTGCTCGCCATCTCGCTGCCGGCCCATGCCGACCTGTGGGGCTATGTGGACGCCACCGGCGTGGCCCACTTCGCGCCGCGCCAGCTCGACGCGCGCTATGCCCCTGTGCTGGGCAGCGTCGGCATGCAGCGCGTGCCGGGCAAGACCGACGCCGGCCCGGCCCTGCTGAATTGGCTGGACATCGCGCCCGAAGTGAAGGCTGTGCAACCCTGGGTGCGCGAGGCCGCCGCCCAGCATGGCGTGGATGCCGACCTGCTGAAGGCCATCATCGCGGTCGAATCCGGCTACCAGCGCAACGCCGTGTCGCCGCGTGGCGCCACCGGCCTGATGCAGATCACGCCCGAGACGGCCAGCCGCTATGCGACGCCGGCAGACGCTGCCCGCCTTATCGAACCCCGCATCAACATCCACACCGGTGCCCGCATGCTGGCCGACCTGATGCGCCGTTTCGGCCGCATTGATGCGGCCCTGGCGGCCTGGAATGCCGGCGAGGGCGCCGTGCGCCGCGCCGGCAACCGTGTGCCCGATATCGACGAAACCCAGGCCCATGTGCATCTCGTCCTCGAGCTGTACTGGGCTCTGCTGCAACAGAGCCAGCCGGCCCGTGCGCAGCGCTTGACCTTGCATCCATGAGTTCCCAGACCACGATCGACTTCAACGGCCCCACCGACGGTGGCGGCGATGACAGCAACGCGCTGACGCTGGCGGCCTACGCCCAGCAGGCCTATCTCGAGTACGCCCTCAGCGTCGTCAAGGGGCGGGCGCTGCCCTCCTATGCCGACGGCCAGAAGCCGGTGCAGCGCCGCATCCTGTATGCGATGAAGCAGCTGGGCCTGGGCTGGACGGGCAACTCCGGCGCCAAGCCCGTCAAGGGCGCCAAGGTCGTCGGCGACGTGCTGGGCGACTTCCACCCCCATGGCGACCAGTCTGTCTACGACGCCCTGGTGCGCATGGCCCAGGACTTCTCGCTGCGCTATCCGCTCATCGACGGCCATGGCAACTTCGGCAGCCGCGATGGCGACGGTGCGGCGGCGATGCGTTACACGGAAGCCCGCCTGGCTCCGATCGCCCGCCTGCTGCTGGACGAGATCGACGAGGATACGGTGGACTTCCGTGCCAACTACGACGGGCGTCTGCAGGAGCCCGTCGAGCTGCCGGCGCGCCTGCCCTTTGCGCTGCTGAACGGCGCCAGCGGCATCGCCGTGGGCCTGGCGACCGAGATCCCCAGCCACAACCTGCGCGAGGTGGCCGCCGCGGCCGTCGCGCTGCTGAAGGACGACAAGCTGTCCGACGACGCCTTGTTCGACCTGGTGCCCGGCCCCGACTTCCCCGGCGGCGGCCAGCTCATCAGCGCCGCCGAAGATATCCGCGCGGCCTACACCGCCGGCCGTGGCAGCCTCAAGCTGCGCGCGCGCTGGAAGATCGAGGACCTGGCCCGCGGCCAGTGGCAGCTCGTCGTCACCGAGCTGCCCCATGGCACCAGCGCCCAGAAGGTGCTGGAGGAGATCGAGGAGCTGTCCAACCCCAAGGTCAAGGCCGGCAAGAAGACGCTGTCGGCCGAGCAGCTGCAGCTCAAGGCCAGCCTGCTGGCGGTGCTGGACGGCGTGCGCGACGAGTCCAGCAAGGACGCGGCGGTACGCATCGTCTTCGAGCCCAAGAGCCGCACCGTCGAGCAGCAGGACCTCATCAATGCCCTGCTGGCCCACACCAGCCTGGAAAGCAGTGCCTCGGTCAACCTGACCATGATCGGCGCCGACGGCCGGCCGACGCAGAAGAGCCTGCGCGAGGTGCTGACCGAATGGGTGGGTTTCCGCCAGACGACGGTGCGTCGCCGCACCGAGCACCGTCTGGCCCATGTCAACGACCGCATCCACGTGCTCGAAGGCCGGCAGCTGGTGCTGCTGAACATCGAGGAAGTCATCCGCATCATCCGCGAGTCCGACGAGCCCAAGCCGGCGCTGATCGAGCATTTCAAGCTCAGCGACCGCCAGGCCGAGGACATCCTCGAAATCCGGCTGCGCCAGCTGGCCCGCCTGGAAGCCATCAAGATCGAGCAGGAGCTCTCCAAGCTGCGCGACGAGCGCAGCAAGCTCGAAGACATCCTGGGCAGCAATGCCGCGCTGCGCCGCACCGTCGTCAAGGAGATCGAGGCCGATGCCAAGCAGTACGGCGACGACCGCCGCACGCTGATCCAGGCAGAGAAGCGCATCGTTGCGGAAGTGAAGATCGTCGACGAGCCCGTCACCGTCATCGTCAGCCAGAAGGGCTGGGTGCGGGCCCTCAAGGGCCATGAGGTCGACGTCTCCGCCCAGACCTTCAAGGCCGGCGATGCGCTGTGGGGGGCCTTCCGCTGCCGCAGCGTCGACCCCCTCATCGTCATGGGCAGCAACGGCCGCGTCTATTCCGTGTCGGTCTCGACCCTGCCCGGAGGCCGCGGCGATGGCCAGCCCATCACGACCATGATCGAGCTCGAAACCGGCAGCCAGATCGCCCATTACGTCGCTGGAGCGCCGGCGCAGCGGCTGGTCATGGCCGGCAGCACGGGCTATGGCCTGATCGCCCAGATCGGCGACCTGGTAGGCCGCCAGAAGGCCGGCAAAACCTTCCTCAGCCTGGACGATGGCGAAACACCGCTGCTGGCGGCCGTGCCTGGCGACGCCGTCGCCTTGCAGCTCGGCGTGTTGAGCGCCCAGGGGCGCCTGCTGAGCTTCCCGCTTGATGAACTCAAGCACCAGCCCAAGGGTGGCAAGGGCCTGATGCTGATGGACCTCGAAGCCAAGGACAGCATCGCGTCCATCGCCTGCTTCACGACCCAGCTGCGCGTGCTCGGCAGCGGCCGTGGAGGCAAGCCGCGCGAGGAGCTGCTGAAAAATCAGTCCCTGGCGGCCCATGCCGGCAAGCGGGCGCGCAAGGGCAAGGCCGTTGACGGTCTGCAGAAGGTCGCGCGTCTGACGGCCGAGTGAGGTGCATGCGCTCGACAATGGTGTCAGGTCGCCGTGACTTGGTGCACATCTGACAAAGCTGGGGCGGTGGTTAACAACTTGCTACAACATGGCTAGGAGGCCTCCCTAGCCCAGGGGGTATCCAAACCCTTCACGCGGCTTCGCTGCACCGCACAATGATTTCCGGCGGTTGTGCTTGACCGTCAAAGTCAGGAGCTACGCAATGAAATTGAAAACCATAGTCGCCGCGTCCGCGGTGGCACTAACCACGCTGAGCAGCTACGCGGCTGACACCAACTGGGGCAACCATGACCTGCTCGAAGTTGGCGTCGGCGGCACGGCCGGCGGCGTAATCTTCGACACCTTCTCGTTCTGGCTGGGTTCCCAATCCAGCGTGGCGAGCAGTGTCGTGTCCTTCGGTGCCGTCGTTGGCGGTGCCTACAGCCTGTATTCCTTCGGTGCCGACGGCCTGAAGGGCACGGGTGACGACGTCGGCATCGGCGCCTGGACATTCAGTGGCACGCCCGCCGTGCACACGGTGTCCCTCGCTTCCGGCAACTACTACTACTCGGTGCTGGGCGGCGCGCCTGCCGGTGCCAGCTATGTGATCAGCTCCGCGGCCACTGCGGCCCCGGTGCCGGAACCCGAGACCTATGCCCTGCTGGCTGCGGGCCTGGGCGTCATCGGTTTCCTCGCCTCGCGTCGTCGTCGCGACTGAACGGGCGACTGCCTGCGCGCTTCAGGAGAGCGGGCAGGCAGGCGACTCGACCATCGGCCCTGGCAGCCCTGCGGCTCCAGGGCTTTTTCATGGGCGTCGCCGTCAGTCATCGAAGCCGGGGAAGAGCCGGCTCGGAAATACCATGCTCTGCGTCGTGCGCGCGACGACTCCGTCCTTGAAATGGACGTTGAAGCGCATGCCATAGCCCGTCTGATCAGGCTCGATGGTCCAGTCCCAGACGTCCTCGCCGCTGAGCCGGAAGAACACCCGTGTGCGCTCGCGGCCCAGCAGGCGGCTGACCTGCTCGGGCGCCATGCCGGGCTGGATGAGGGCGCGGCCCGCCGGAGAGAGGCCGTCCTGGACGCCCACCAGCCGGCCGTCGGCGGCGAGGCGGACCATATAGCAATGCCGGCCCATGGGCTGGCTCGAATACTCCAGCGTGCGGCCGCCATCGGCCTCGGGCCAGACGCGCCCGGGCTGGCCGTAGAGGGCGACCACCTCGGCCTCGCGGCTGACACCGGGTTGCAGCCGCGCATCGCGGTCCGGCGTCGCGCAGCCCGCGAGCAGCGCGGTGCACAGGGCGAGGGCGGCGAGGCGCATGGGGGGACTCAGGCTTTGGCCAGGGCCTTCGCGCAGTCGCTGACGAGGGCCGGACCCTTGTAGATGAGGCCGGTGTAGACCTGCACAAGGTCGGCGCCCGCATCGATCTTGGCGCGGGCATCGGCGCCGCTCATCACACCGCCCACGCCGATGATGGGATAGCCGGCCGGCAGAGCCGTGCGCAGCAGGCGGATGATGCGGTTGCTGGCCTCGAAGACCGGCGCGCCGGACAGGCCGCCCA
The DNA here is from genome assembly GCF_031458095.1 of Roseateles saccharophilus. GTDB lineage: Bacteria > Pseudomonadota > Gammaproteobacteria > Burkholderiales > Burkholderiaceae_C > Pelomonas > Pelomonas saccharophila_A. The sequence goes on along the minus strand of NZ_JAVDXU010000004.1, from coordinate 504,376 downwards.
TCTCGTTGGCGTGGGCCAGGCCCTGGACCTTGTCGCGGGCGATCGTCGTGTTGGTCGCGATGACGCCGTCGATGCCGTTGGCCTTCAGCGTCTGGGCGATGACGGCGACCTGGTCTTCCTCCAGGTCGGGGGCGATCTTGACGAACATCGGCACGCGCCGGCCGCTCTGGGCGTCGAGCTGCTGCTTGCGCTTTTGCAGGGCGCCGAGCAGGGCGTCCAGGGCCTCGTCACTCTGCAGGGCGCGCAGGTTCTTGGTGTTGGGGCTGGAGATGTTGACGGTGATGTAGTCGGCATGGGGATGCACGCCCTCCAGGCCGAGCAGGTAGTCGTCGGCCGCGTTCTCGATGGGTGTGGCGGCGTTCTTGCCGATGTTCAGGCCCAGGATGCCGCCGGCCTTGCGGAAGCTGTGGGCGCGCTTCACGTTGGCGATGAAGCTGGCCAGGCCCTCGTTGTTGAAGCCCAGGCGGTTGATCAGCGCGTTGGCCTCGGGCAGGCGGAACATGCGCGGCTTGTCGTTGCCGGGCTGGCCCTTGGGCGTCACCGTGCCCACTTCGATGAAGCCGAAGCCCATGGCGCCCAGGCCGTCGATGCAGCGGCCGTTCTTGTCCAGGCCGGCGGCCAGGCCGATGCGGTTGGGAAAGCGCAGGCCGGCTATCGTCACCGGGTCGCTGACGCGCTCGCCGCACCACAGCCACTGGGCCGGCGTGTTCTGAAGCTTCGCGATGCCGTCCAGCGTCAGTTCGTGGGCTTGTTCGGGGTCGAGGCCGAAGAGGAAGGGGCGGGCGAGGGCATAGGGGATCAGCGGCATAGCCCGCGATTCTCTCAGCCGCGATCCCAAGGAGGGATATCGCCCATTTTCTCCAGCATGAAGTCGATCAAGGCCCTGACCTTGGGCGCCGGGTGGCGGCTGGGCAGGTAGACGGCGTAAAGGGTGTCGGCATCGGCCAGGCCGCCCACCGGTTGCCAATCGGGCAGGACCACCCTGAGCCGCCCCGCGTGCAGATCGGTGCCCACGGCATAGGTGGGCAGCACGGCCAGGCCCAGGCCGGCCAGGGCCGCCACGCGCAGGGATTCGCTGCTGTTGGCTGTCAGCCCGCTCTCGAAGCGCATGGCGCCGCGGGTCTCGACCTCGGCTTCGCCGTGATCGGCATGCCGGAAACGCCAGCGGTCGGGCGATTGCAGATAACCAAAGCGCAGACAGCGGTGGCCGGCAATGTCGGCCACGGTCTGCGGCTCGCCATGGGACTGAAGATAGACCGGTGCCGCGCAGAGCACGAAGCGGATGGCCGCCAGGCGCCGTGCCACCAGGCCATCGGAGGGCTTGTGCGTGAGGCGCAGCACGACATCAAAGCCTTCTTCGGCCAGATCCACATAGCGGTCGTTCAGGCCCAGCACGACGTCGATCTGCGGGTGGCGCGCGCAGAACTCGGCCATCAGCGCCGTGAACTGCAGATTGCCAAAGGCCGTGGACACCGACAGCCGCAACACGCCGCGCGGCTCGTCGCGGCGGCCGGCCAGCTCGGTCTCGAGCGCCAGCGACTCTTCCAGCAGCCGCAGCGCGCGGTCGTAGACGGCGCGGCCTTCGGCCGTGGGGCTGACGCTGCGCGTCGTGCGATGCAGCAGCCGCGTGCCGAGCTGGTCTTCCAGCCGCACGACCTGTTTGCTGACGGCCGACTTGGTGGTGCCCAGCAGGCGCGCGGCAGCGGAGAAGCCGCGCGCGTCGACAACGCGGGCGAAGGCTTGCAGATCTTCGAGGCGTCCCATTTGATTGGACTCCGTTTGGAAACTCTGAATCGAATTTTGACTGGATTGTGTCTTGGATCGGCGGTTTCTAGAGTGTGGCCATGTCTCTCCAAGGAGTCGTCGCCATGTCCACCACCGTCCTGTCGCCTTGCGCGGCCCGGTCCTTCCGCCCCAGTACCTTCGATCGGCTGCTGAGCGCCGCTGCGGCGTCCAGCCTGCCCCTGTTGTTCATCCTGCTGTGGAGCAGCGGCTATGTGGCCGGCAAGTTGGCCTTGCCCCATACCGGGCCGCTGACGCTGCTGACGCTGCGCTTTGGCTTGGCCGCCGTCGTGTTGCTGGCCGTTGCCATGACCACGGGCGCACCCTGGCCGCACCGCGCTCGCGGTTGGGCGCATCTGGCTGTCGTCGGCCTGCTGATGCAGGTGCTGCACTTCTCCTGCATCTACTTCGCGCTGCAATGGGGGCTGAGCGCCGGTGTGGCCGGCCTGCTGATCGGCCTGATGCCGCTGGCCACGGCCCTGGGCGCCCATCTGTGGCTGGCCGAGCGCATCAGCCGCCGCCAGATGCTGGCCCTGCTGGGCGGCCTGGCCGGCGTCGGCCTGGTCATCGCCGACAAGCCGCTGAACGGCGCCTGGACGGCCTATGCCGTGGCCGGCCTGGGCCTGCTGGGCCTGGTGGCGGGCACCCTCTACCAGAAGCGTTTCTGCGCCCATATGGACCTGCGCAGCGGCGCCGGCGTGCAAATGGCCGTCTCCGCCTTGGCGGTCGCTGCAGTCGCCTGGCCCACCGAACACTTCGCCATCGACTGGGCGCCCGAACTGATCGGCTCCTGGCTGTGGCTGGGCCTGGTCAACTCCATCGGCGCCTTCAGCCTGATGTTCATCATGATCCGCCGGGGCCAGGCGGGGCAGGTGGCGCGGCTGTTCTTTCTGATCCCGGGCGTGTCGGCATTGATGGGTTTCGTACTGCTCGGCGAGCGCCTGGAGCCGCTGGCCCTGGCTGGTTTTGGGCTCTCTGCGCTGGCCGTGTGCTTTGCGGCTGCCAAGCGGTGAACCGACGGCTCGAGAGAGCCGGCAAAATGCGGGGCTTGCCTGGAGCCCTGCAATGAAACCTCTCGACGACCCCCACCACGACCGCGAAGCCGGCTCCCGCGACGAGACCCGCGACACCACGCGCACCGACGACACCCGCATCGGCGCCGTGCGCGCCCTGATCAGCCCGGCCCTGCTGCTGGAAGAGCTGCCCATCCCCGACGCGACGCTGGAGCTGGTCGAAAAAGCCCGCCAGCAGATCAGCGACGTGCTGCATGGCCGCGACGACCGCCTGCTCGTCATCGTCGGCCCCTGCTCCATCCACGACCACGACCAGGCGATGGACTACGCCCGTCTGCTGAAGACGGCGCGCGACGAGCTGAGCCGCGACCTGCTGATCGTCATGCGCGTCTACTTCGAGAAACCGCGCACGACGGTGGGCTGGAAGGGCTATATCAACGACCCGCGCCTGGACGGCAGCTTCCACATGAACGAGGGCCTGCGCCTGGCCCGCCAGCTGCTGCTGGACGTCAACGGCCTGGGCCTGCCGGCCGGCACCGAGTTCCTGGACCTGCTGTCGCCGCAATACATCTCCGACCTCATCGCCTGGGGCGCCATCGGTGCGCGCACGACCGAGAGCCAGAGCCACCGCCAGCTGGCCTCGGGCCTCTCCTGTCCGGTCGGCTTCAAGAACGGCACCGACGGCGGCATCAAGGTCGCCAGCGACGCCGTGCTGGCCGCCAGCAGCGCCCATGCCTTCATGGGCATGACCAAGATGGGCACGGCCGCCATCTTCGAGACCCGCGGCAACCAGGACTGCCACGTCATCCTGCGCGGCGGCAAGGCGCCCAACTACGACGCGGCTTCCGTCAACGCGGCCTGCGATGCGCTGAAGACCTCGGGCCTGCGCGAGCAGGTCATGATCGACTTCTCGCACGCCAACTCCAGCAAGAAGTACGAGCGCCAGGTCGACGTCGGCCGCGACGTCGCGGGTCAGATCGCGGGAGGCGATGCGCGCATCACCGGCGTCATGATCGAAAGCCATCTGCAGCCGGGCCGCCAGGACCTGGCGGAAGGCCAGACTAAGGCCGACCTCAAGCCCGGTGTGTCCATCACCGACGCCTGCCTGGGCTGGGCCCAGACCGAGCCGCTGCTGCGCGAACTCGCCGCCGCCGTCCAGAAGCGCCGCGGCTGATCGAGCGGCCCCTCGCCCAGTCTTGCCTCGCTGAACGCGGGCAGTCTGGTCGGTCCCCCGAGGGGACGGCGATGCTTGCGGCATCGAGCCGCAAGCAAATCGCCAGCGCGGTCCGGCTAGGGAGCGGCCCGGCGCTCGGCCCGCAGGACAGCCAAACAGGGATCGCACGGCGAACGACTGACGCCGTCCGGGTGCCATTCGCGCCCATTCCCGCCCACCCGTCGCAGCGCGCTCGCGCTGAGGCGGGGCGGTTTCCATCATTCAGCCATTCCCACTGCTGAACCTGGAGACCGCCATGAACAAAGCTCTTGCCACTGCCGCCCTGTTGGCCCTGCTGCCGCTGTGCAGCCAGGCCGCCGACGTCACCCTCGAGGTCGAGGGCCTGGACGCCACGCGCCTGCAGGGTGCCACCCTGATGGTGGCCGTCTTCACCGAGCCGGCGAGCTGGCTGCGCCAGCCGCAGAGCGGCCGTCGCTTCGCCCTCGGGCCCGAGGCCGCCAGCGGCAAGTTCAGTGTCGTGCTCAAGGACCTGCCCGACGGCCCGCTGGCCATCAGCCTGTTCCAGGACGCCAACGCCAATGGCCGCCTTGACATGAACGCCATGGGCATCCCGGTCGAGCCTTTCGGCTTCTCCAACAACGCCGCCGGCAACTTCGGCCCGCCGCAGTTCGAGCAGGCCGTCGTGACACCGATGGCCGGCACGCCGGTCAAGGTCAAGCTGAACTAAGGGAGGCGGCCATGAGCACGACCCGTCGTTCCCTGCTGACCGCGCTGCTGGCAGGTGGCCTCAGCCCCGAGCTGCTGGCCCTGGGCCTGCCGGCCGACGCCTTCGCGGCCGATGCGCCCGAGCTCGCGCCGCTGCGCGGCCTGGGCGGTGAGAGCCTCGGCGCCCAGGCCGTCGTGGAAGGGCGGCTACCCGCGGCTTTACGCGGCCGCTATTTCCGCAACGGCCCGGGCCTGATGCAGCGGGGCGACCAGCGCTACCGCCATTGGTTCGACGGCGACGGCCTGGTGCAGTCCTGGACGCTGGCCGATGGCCGCGCCAGCCACAGCGCCCGCTTCGTGCAGACCGACAAGTTCCGCGCCGAGCAGCAAGCCGGCCGCTTCCTGCTGCCCGCCTTCGGCACGGCCATCAAGTCCGAGCGCCCGGTGCGCGGCCCCGACAGCGTCAACGCCGCCAACACCAGCGTGCTGCTGCAGGGCGAGCACCTCTACGCGCTGTGGGAAGGCGGCAGCGCCTACGAGCTGGATCCGGCCACGCTGGCCACGCGCGGCGTCAAGACCTGGGCGCCCGAGCTGCGCGGCATGCCCTTCTCGGCCCATCCCAAGGTCGAGCCCGACGGCACGGTGTGGAACTTCGGCACCGCCAACGGCCGCTTGGCCCTGTACCAGATCGATGCCGGCGGCAGCGTGCGTCGCCATGCGGTGCTGGACGACATCGACGCACCGGCCATGCTGCACGACTTCGCCGTGTCGCAGCGCCATCTCGTCTTCCTGCTCGCCCCCATCAAGCTGGACGCCGCTGCCGTGCGCGCCGGCCAGTCCATGCTGGAAGCCATGCGCTGGGGCGCCGACCAACCCACCCGCGTCCTCGTCGTCGACAAGGCCGATTTCTCGCGCCGGCGCGTCTTCGAGATGCCGGCTGCCCACGTCTTCCATTTCGGCAATGCCTGGGACGACGGCCGCCTGCTGCGCGTCGACTATGTGCAGGGCGTGCCGCTGCCGGAGTTCAATGCCGGCGCCGAGAAGATGATGCGCGGCCAGCGCACGGGGCGGGAGGCGTCCACGCCGCGGGTGCTGGAGATCGACCTGCAAGGCGGCCGGCTGCAGCTGGCCACGCGCGACGAGGCCGTCGAGTTTCCCGTCGTCGACCCACGCGTCGTCGCCCAGCGCCATCGCTTCGTCTGGTACCCCACGGCCTTAGAGACCGGCGCGCGCTGGGGTTTCAACGGCCTGATGCGGCTGGACATCGAGAGCGGGGCCCGCGAGCGCTTCAGCTTCGGCATGGACACCGTCGTCGAGGAGCACGTGCTGGTGCCCAGGCCCGGCAGCACCCAGGAAGGCGAGGGCTGGCTGGTCGGCATGGGTTACGACGTCAAGCGCCGGCGCAGCTTCTTCAGCGTCTTCGATGCCCTGCGCCTGGCCGACGGCCCGCTGGCCCGCGCCTGGCTGCCCTATGCCGTGCCCTACGGCTTCCACGGCAAGTTCTATTCCGCCTGACGGGCTTGTCCCCTGATCCCGGCCAGGGCAGGGGACTCCACATTGACAGGCTTTTGCAAGCCCCCTATGGTCGCGCCGTTTGTTGAAAGCGCTTTCAGAAAGCGCTTTCACTTTCGGCGGCCGGCAGCAGTTCGTCGTCGCCTCGTTCCGGGATTGCTATTTCCCCTTCAAAACCATGGAGACGACCAATGCTGAATCTGAAGACCTGCGTGGCAATAGCCGCGCTGACGCTGGCCGGCACCGCCGGCGCGGCCACGACGAATGCCTTTGCCAACGGTGGTTTCGAGACCGCGGGCGGCCCGGGCCAGCTTGCCGCGGGCTGGCTGACGGCGGCCACCAACAGCCCCGCAACGCTGTCCGGTGATGCCCACAGCGGCAGCCATGCCCTGCTGCTGAGTGCCCCCAACGGCCTTGACGCCTCCATCGCCCTGCAGGACTCCGTCGGCCACGGCGGCATGCCGCTGCTCGGCGCCGCCAATGTCGGCGACACGCCCTGGCTGAGCTTCTGGGCCAAGGGCGACGCCAGCGTCACAGGCAACGCCTTCGTCACGCTGCGCTATATGGGCGCCAACGGGGTCATCAGTACGGCCCTGAACCAGCAATTCCAAAGCCAGCTCAGCACCAGCAGCTGGACGCAGATCAGCTTCCAGGCCGCCGCGATTCCCGTCGGCACCACCTCGGTCTTCATCGAGATCGGCACGGCCGTCGGTCCCATCCTGGAGAACCGCCCCAACGCCGTCCTCGTCGACGACCTGCAGTTCGCCCTGCACACCGCCGCCGTCCCCGAGCCCGGCAGCTACGCCCTGCTGCTGGCCGGCTTGGCCACCGTCGGCACCATCGTCCGCCGCCGCCGCGCCTGAAGCCAAGGAGCCTCACCATGCAACTGCACACCCTCTCCAAGATCGCCGCGTCCCTGCTGCTCTGCGGCCTGGCCGTCCACGCCAGTGCCGCCGGCACCGTCGTCATCAACACTTACGGTCCCGGCGATGACGTCAGCGGCTGGGCTTCCCTGCTCGGTCATGGCCAGGACCTCGCCGTCGCCTTCGACGTCGGCAGCGCCACCACCATCCAGTCCATCCTCACCTCCATCGACGGCGTCGGCGGCATCACCGTCGGCATCATGGCCCGTTCAGGTGCCGTGCCCAGCGGCAACAGCTGGCTCTACAGCACCCACCTGACCGACCCCTGGGCCAACACGGCACTGACGCCCACCGGCTGGAACCTGGCGGCCGGCAGCTACTGGCTGGTGACCCAGGCCGACGCCGGCTTCGCCGGCCAATGGCAGAGCGGTACCGACACGCCCAGCGCCGCCTGGGCCTTCTCGTCGTCCGGCAGCTGGCAGGCGGTCAACACCGGCTTCATCGGTGCGCCGGCCACCCGCATCACCGTCGCCGCCGCCGTGCCCGAACCCTCGACCTACGGCCTGATGGCCCTGGGCGCCCTCGTCGTCGGGGCCCGCCTGCGTCGCAACCGCCAACAAGGATGAAGCCATGAATCGCAAACACATCATCGGCGGCTTGCTGCTGGTCGCCAGCACCATCGCCTGCGCCAGCGTCACCAACCCCGTCATCGGCAAGCTGCTTTGGTCCGAGGAATTCAACGCTGCCAGCCTCGACAGCACCCTCTGGTCGACCTATGACGGCAATGGCTGCCAGATCGGCCTGTGCGGTTATGGCAACCAGGAGCTGGAGTACTACCGCCCTGGCAACCTCAGCATCGTCAACGTGCCTTTCGAGCCCGCCACGCGGGCCTTGGCCATCACGGCCAAGCGCGAGGTGATGGGCGCCAACCAGTTCACCTCCGGCAAGCTCGATTCGGCCGGCAAGGTGCAGGTCAAGTACGGCATGATCGAAATCCGCGCGGCCACGCCGTCGGTCAGTGTTGGCCTGTGGCCGGCCCTGTGGCTGCTCGGCACCAGCCCGCAGGCCTGGCCGCGCAAGGGCGAGATCGACATCATGGAGCAGGGTGGCCGCCAGCCCGCGGGCCTGCCCGCCGTGTCGCCGGACCAGTTCGTCGGATCCAACGTCATCACCTTCAACGAGGCCGCCTGCGTGCCCGGCAACGAGAGCTGCGCTGCGTCCACCGCCTGGCAGACCAAGAACTGGGTCACGCCCACGCGCTCGCTGGCCAACCGCTTCGTGCTGTACCGCCTCTACTGGACCGACACGCAGATCCGCTTCACGCTGGTGGACAACGGCCGCGAGCTGGACATGTACAAGGCGCCCATCTCCACGGTCGGCTCGCCCGCGCTGCAGGAGCCGTTCTATCTGCTGATGAACATGGCCGTCGGCGGCAACTTCACGCCGGCCGCCACGCCGGCGCAGGTCACGGCACCGCTGCCCGCGACCATGTACGTGGACTATGTGCGCGTGTATGAGCTGGACGGCAAGGGCGAGGTGAAGCTGGGCGTCGGCATCACGCCGGAGGCCGGCAAGTTCGGGGTCTTCACCGACAACACGCCGGTCACCAACGGCCAGGCCCTCGGCACGTCGGCAGACTTCTTCATCTGGAACACCGGCTCCATGGGCGGCGGCAACATCCCGGCGTTTGAGGGCTCCAACGTGCTGGCCCTGAACTACTTCGCGCCGGGGCAGTGGTTCGGCGGCGCCGTGCAGTCGCGCCAGGTGCACGATATGAGCGGCTTTCGCAACGGCAACATCAAGCTGAAGATCAAGGTGCCCGCCAATGTCGCGTTCAAGATCGGCATCCTGGACACCTACACCAACCACAGCTGGGTGACCTTCCCTGCCAACACCACGGCTTACGGCCTGGTACGCAACGGCGAATGGGGCACGGCCACCATTCCGGTGGCCGAGATCGCCGGGCCGCTGGTCGCGCTGCAGTCGATGAACTCGCTGTTCGAGTTCCTCAGCGTGGACGGCTCCAATCCGGGCGCTCCCTTCCAGATGGCCTTTGACGACATCATCTGGGATTCGGGCGTGGCCGGTGTGGCCCCGATGGTCGTCAGCGCACCGGCCCTGGCCAAGACGGCGGCGGTGCCGACGGCTTCGGCTCAGACCGGTGCCACCACCCTCGAACTCGCCGCGACGGCGACGGGCTGGGTGGACGTGCACTACACCGTCAACGGCGGCGAGACCCAGACGGTGCGCATGCGCCAGGACGGCTCGGCCAGCCGCTACACGGTGGGCGGCCTGAAGAAGGGTGACGTGGTCGAGTACCGCTTCACGTCCTGGGACGGTAAGAGCCAGGTGGCCACCGACTCGTCGGCCAAGCGCGTCACGATGAAGTAGGCCGGAGGGGATGGGCGCGGCTCGTCCGCGACCATCCCCGACAATCCGGCCATGAACCAAGACCAGCTCAAACAACTCGTTGGCCGCGCGGCCCTGGACTACGTCCCCACCGGCCAGATCCTCGGCGTGGGCACCGGCTCCACGGTGGACTGCTTCATCGATGCCCTGGCCGCCAGCGGCATCGCCATCCCCGGTGCAGTCTCCAGTTCGGAGCGCTCGACGCAGCGCCTCCTCAAGCACGGCATCAAGGTGCTGGACGCGACCGAAGTGGAACGCCTGGCCGTCTACATCGACGGCGCCGACGAGATCGACGGCCGGGGCTTCATGGTCAAGGGCGGCGGCGCGGCGCTGACGCGCGAGAAGATCGTGGCCGACCTGGCCGACCAGTTCGTCTGCATCGCCGACGAATCCAAGCTCGTGCAGACCCTGGGCAAGTTCCCGCTGCCGGTCGAGATCATCCCCATGGCCGCAGCCCAGCTGTCGCGGCGCTTCGCCCGCATGGGCGGCCAGGCGACGCTGCGCGCCGGTGTCGTCACCGACAACGGGGGCCACATCCTCGATGTGCGGGGCCTGGCCATCACCGACCCGCTGGCCTTCGAGGCCGAGGTCAGCCAGTGGCCGGGCGTCGTCACCGTCGGCGTGTTCGCCCGCCACAAGGCCAGCGTGTGCCTGCTGGGTGGCGCGGATGGCGTGAAGACGCTGAAGTTCTGAGAGAACGTATGCCGCGCGAGTCGCTCGGGTTCGACGCGACCTCGCACGAGAAGCACCATTGGTGGCGCAGCCTGCTGTTCAAGGCGGTCGTGTGCGGCGCCGCGACGGCCCTGCTGTGGTGGGCCAGCGGCTGGGCCGGCCTGCTGGTGGCGCTGATGCTGTGGGGCCGGGCCTTTGCGTCCGATCTCGTCGCCCTGGGTGAGACGGCGGGACGCGGCCTGAAGTCCCTGGCCTTCCGGCCCGTGCAGGGGCGCTTCTATGCCTTCAAGGGGCACCGCATCCGCGTGTTGGAAGACGAACTGCTGCCGCAGCGCTGGATTGCCCTAAAGGATCTCGCCACCGCCCTGGAGGCGCCCATGCCGGCCGCGGTGCTGCGGCGGCGCCGGCCGCTGCGCGAGGAGCGCGACGGCGTCTATGTCCTCGACGAGGTTGCACTCGGCTGGCTGCGCGAGCAGCGCAACGACCGGGCCGGGCGCCTCGCACATTGGGTGGAGCGCGAGGTCTGGTACCCCGCGCGGGGCCGCAAGGCCAGCTATGCCCAGAAAAAAGGGGCGCCGGCCGACTCTCCTGGAGAGGAGTGATGCGGGCCGAGCGCCGGGCCGCTCCCTAGCCGGCCCGCGCTGGCGATGTGCTTGCCGGTCGATCCGGCAAGCATCGCCGTCCCCTCGGGGGACCGACCAAGGTACCCCTTGGGCGAGGGGCTTCAGTTCCTGCCGACCGCGCTCCAGGCGGCGGCCACGGCATTCGCTTCGGCGCTGCCGTTGCCGTAGAGCTCATTGGCGGCGGCGATGGTGCCGGCACGCGCGCCGGCGTAGTTGGTCGACGAGGTGAACTTGGTCGTCAGCGCGCGGTACCAGATCTTGGCGGCCTTGTCCCGACCGATGCCGGCCAGCGAGCCCGTGCCGGTGGCGACGCGGGTGTTGCCGGCCATGCAGGTCGGGCTGTTGCCGTAGGCGCTGTTGGTGCCTTCGGCCAGCAGGAAGAAGAAGTGGTTGGCCACGCCCGAGCTGTAGTGCACGTTGAGGTTGCCCACGCCGGAGTACCAGCAGTCCGCCGAGGCGCCGTCGCTGCTGGGCTTGACCATGCTGCGCAGCGAACCGCCGCCGATCATGATCTTCTCGCCGATCAGGTAGTCGCCCGCATCCGTGGCGTTGCCGGCATAGAACTCGACCATGGTGCCGAAGATGTCGGAAGTGCCCTCGTTGAGGCCGCCGGACTCGCCGGAATAGGTGAGGTTGGCGGTGCGGCTGGTGACGCCGTGGCTCATCTCGTGGCCCGCCACGTCCAGCGACACCAGGGGCTTGATGCTGGTGCCGTCGCCATCGCCGTAGGTCATGCAGAAGCAGGAGTCCGACCAGTAGGCGTTGGCGTAGTTGCGGTTGTAGTGGACACGGTTGTAGGCGCCCTTGCCGTCGTTGGCGATGCCGTTGCGGCCGTGGACGTTTTTGTAATAGTCCCAGGTCATGGCCGTGCCGTACTGGGCGTCGGTGCCGGCGCTGGCGAGGTCGCTGGTGGCGTTGTTGCCCCAGGTGTTGTCGGCATCGGTCATGACGCTGCCGCCGCTCTTGCGGTTGTTCATGTTGATGGTGTACGTGCCACCGCGCGTCGGATCGCGCAGCTCATAGCCGCCGCTGATGCTGTTGGTCGTCAGCACCACATTGCCGCTGTACAGGGTCTTGCCCGTGCCGTTGGCGGCCGCGGTGTGGATATCGTCCCAGGCGTCAAGCTGGCTGCCGCTGTTCGCGTCCATGATGACGTGCTTCTCGAAGGGGGTGCCGTCGTCGCTCTCGCCGGAGACGGGCACGTCCCAGGCCAGTGCCGGTTGCTGGTCGCGGGCGTAGATGACGAGCTCGGCCTTGCCGGCCTCGCCGTGCGTCGTTCGCATGGCGGCCATCGCGGCGCGGTTGGCGTTCAGGGCCGGCTTGGTGGCCATGCCGTCCATGCGCCAGCGCAGGTTGTGATGCATGGTGCGCAGGTTGCCGAAACGATCGCTCTGCACGACAAGGTCGCCACCGATGACACGCAGGCCGGCCACCGTGCGGTCCAGGCGCACATGATTGCCGCCGTCGGCGTCGACGACCAGGTCACGCAGCGTGTAGCTGTGGTCGTTGCCGTGCATGCTCATGCCGGGGAACTGGCGCACGAAGTCGTCGGCGCGGTTCTTGAACGCGTTGGCGTTGGCGCGGTCGGACTGGGCCTGGGCGGCGGTGGCCGCGAGTGCCACGCTCAACAGCGCGAGGCGAAAGATGGGGCGAAACATCTGTAGCTCCTGGGTGGTTCGATGTCGCGGCGGGGTCTGCCGCGGAGGGGCGCCAGGTCGGCGCTGCCATGACTTTGCTCACCCGGACCGGCCCGGGCGCCGGGAACTTCCCGGCATGGCGCGAGGGCGCAACAAGGGTTGACCCGCCTCAGGCCCCTGGCGCTTGGACGCCGGCCTGCATGGCGCCTGGGCGCGCCCCTCCTGCCCCTGAACATGGGACGGGCGGCCCCTGATTCACAAACGAAAAAGCCGAGCATTGCCCGGCTTGATGGGTTAGGGACTGAGCGCGCGTCAGAAGGTTTCCCAATCGCCGTCGTCCGCGGCGGGGGCCGGCGCGGGCGCTGCAGCGGGGCGGGGAGCGGCCGCCGGCGCGGTCTTGGGGGCGACTGCCGCGACCGGCCTGGGCGCCGCTGCCTTGACGGCGGGCTTGGCAGGCGCTGCAGCGGGTTTGTGAACGGCGGGGGCCCTGGCCCTGGGCGCCGCCGAGCGCGGGGCCGCGCCGCCGAGCCTGAACACGCTGATGGCCTCGGCCATGCGGGCCGACTGCTCGCGCAGGCTCTCCGCGGCGGCGGCGGATTCCTCCACCAGGGCGGCGTTCTGCTGCGTCATCTGGTCGAGCTGCACGACGGAGCCGTTGACAACGGCGATGCCCTCGCTCTGCTCGCGGGCGGCGGCGCTGATCTCGCCGATGATGTCGGTCACGCGCTGCACGCTGGCGACGATCTCGGTCATCGTCGCACCGGCGTCCTGCACCTGCTGGGTGCCGGAGTCCACGCGCTCGACGCTGGCACTGATGAGGCTCTTGATCTCCTTGGCGGCCTCGGCGCTGCGCTGGGCCAGCAGGCGCACCTCGCCGGCCACGACGGCAAAGCCGCGGCCCTGCTCGCCGGCGCGCGCCGCTTCCACGGCGGCGTTCAGGGCCAGGATGTTGGTCTGGAAGGCGATGCCATCGATGGTGCCGATGATCTCGTTGATCTTGCGCGAGCTCTGGCTGATCTGGTCCATGGTGGCGACGACCTGGGACACGGCCTCGCCGCCGCGCTGGGCCACCGAGGCCGCCGAGCTGGCGAGCTGGTTGGCCGTCATCGCCGCGTCGGCCGTCTGCTTGACGGTGCCGGTCAGCTCGGACATGGAGGAAGCGGCGTTCTGCAGATTGCTGGCCGTCTGCTCGGTGCGCTGGCTCAGGTCGAGGTTGCCGGTGGCGATCTCGGCGCTGGCGGTGCCGATGCTGTCGGACGCCTCACGGACCTTGCCGATGAGCTTCTGCAGGGCCTGCTGGGTGTCGTCCAGCGCGCCGAGCAGGCGGCCGACATCGCCGCTGCCGCCGCGTGGAACGGAATAGGTCAGGTCAAAGCGGGCCAGGGCCTCGGCGGCTTCGGTGGCCGCGTGCAGGTCGCCGCTCGAGCCGCCGCCGGCCAGCAGCCCGAACAGGCCCGCCACCCAGCTCAGCACCAGCACGGCATACAGCCAGCCCTTGGCGGAGCCGGCGTTGTCGCCCAGGCCGGACAGGGCCACGCCGACGCCGACCGTCACCACGCCGAGCATGATGCCCAGGGCCAACTTCAATCGCTGCGAACCGCTCATGCCGCCGTCTCCATCAGATAAAAGGGAATGCCGGCCAAGCCGGATCAACGGCGCAGTGTGCCGGCGGCCCCGCGGGGGTGGAAGGGCGATATGGGGGCGGAAGCGGCAATAGTTGCCCGAACCCGGCGCTACCGGCCGGGCTTGCGTCGCCGGCGCAACGCGAAGCGCAGCGGGTCCACCGCGTCCAGCAGCTCGGCCTCCAGCGGCCGCGGCGAGCCCAAGGCCAGGGCTGCGACGAGGCGGCCGGCCAGGGCCGCCCAGGTGATGCCGCGCGAGGCCAGGCCGGTGCAGACGACGAGGCCGGGTCGGCGCGGCTGCAGGCGCAGTTGCTCGGCGGCTTCACCTGGCGTGGCCAGGCCCCCGATCAGCGGCAGGCGATCCGGCGCGATCAGGCGCCAGGCGACCCGGCCCGCCAGTGGCGCCCGCGGCGCGGCGGCCAGGCCGGCCAGACGGGCATAGCGGGCCAGGTTGTCGGCCTGGTCGGCTTCGCGCAGGCTGGGGTCCAGGTCGCCGTCCTGCGTGGTGGCGCCGCACCATAGGCCGCCCTGCCCATCGGCAATGGCATAGCCCTCGCCGGCGACGGGCAGGGCCGGGCACCAGGGCGCGGCCGGCAGATGGGTGAGCTGGCCGCGCTGAACGACGAGGTCGGCCGCCAGCTCGCCGAGCAGTGGCAGTTGCGCATGGCCGCCGGCCAGCACGACCAGAGGTGCCTCGGCGACGAGGTGGCCTTGGGCATCCAACAGGCGCCAGCCGTCGACCGCTTCTTCCAGCGCGGCGACATGCTGACCCAGCAGCAGGGCGGCACCGCTCGCGTTCAGCATGGCACGGGTGTAAGCAGCAGGGGCCAGTGCACCGCCACCCGGATAGAACCAGGCGGGATGGGCGAGGGTGGTGCCGGCCAGGGCCGAGGCAGCCTGGGCCGACAGGGCCTGCACATAGCCTGGCACGCCCTGCATGGCGTCCAGTGGTCGCCGCGTCTCCAGCCTCAGCAGCCCCTGCTGATGCGGCAGGCCGAGTTCGGCCAGCAGGGCCTGGGTGGCCAGGGCCGCGGCGCGATTGAAGCGGGCATGCGGGCCGTCGTCGGGGTTGAGGGTGCCGTGGAAAAGGCCTGCCGGGTTGCCCGAGCTGGCCGGGGCCGCACCGGGCAGCTCATCGACGACGGTGCAGGCCAGGCCCTGGCGCGCCAGTGCCAGCGCACAGGCCGCGCCCGCCAGGCCGGCACCGACGATGACGGCGCGGCGTGCGGCAGGGGCCAGTGGTTCACGCCCGGCCGGCCGCTGCGGCAGGTGGCGCGGCGCGAAACGGGCGACGGTCATCTCTGGCTTGCTGGCGAAGCCCGCAGCCAGTTCGACCTCGAAACCGAGGGAGGCGAGGGCCCGGCGCATCGGCCGGTTGATGCTCCAGGTCGCAGCCGTTGTGCCCGGCACCGCATGCCGGGACAGGCTCTTGAGGAGCCATTCGTCCCACAGCTCCGGGTTGCGCTGCGGCGCAAAGCCGTCGAGATAGAGGGCGTCGGCCTGCAGCACCAGTTCGCGCAGCAGCTCGCGGGCATCGCCCAGGCCCAGCAGCAGCTCGACACAGCCGCTCTCGAAGTTCAGCGTGTGCAGGCCCGCTGTCAGCGGTGGCCAGTGGTCGACGAGTTGCCTGGCCAGTTCGGGCAGGGCGCTGTGGGCATGCGCTCGGACCAGGTCTTCGCGGCGCAGCGGGTGCTTCTCCACGCTGACGAAGACGAGGCGCTCGCAACGCGCCGGGTCTTGCCGCCAGGCGTCCCAGGTCGCGAGGAAATTGTTGCCCAGGCCGAAGCCCGTTTCCAGTACGACGAAGCGTTCGCGACCCCTCCAGCGGGCTGGCAGGCCGTTGCCGGCGACAAAGACATGGCGGGCCTGGGCCAGCGCGCCGGCGCGTGAGTGATAGACGTCGCCGAAGGCCGGAGCGACGGGAGCGCCAGGGTCGGAGAAGTCGACCTCGGCCGGTGGGACGGCCGCAGACTTCATCGGCCCAAACGCTGCATCTCGCCGGACTCGATGATGCGAACGGCGGGGCCGGGTGATTCAAGCGCCAGACGCATCGCCCGCGCAATGCGCACCGGCGAGATCGGGCGCCACACGGCCGGGATGAGGCCGGCCAGCGGCCGCACCAGCTTCAGCGTCAGGGCCTCGGCCTTGCGGCGCGGCTGGTCGAGCTGCTCGCGCTCGCCATCGAGCAGCGAGGGCCGGGCGATGACGAGGCGCTCGAAGCCGAGGGCGATCAGCGCGTCCTCGGCCTCGCCCTTGACCTGGTTGTAGAAGACCGCCGAGCGCGCGCTGGCGCCCAGGGCCGACACCAGGCCGCAATGCGTCGCGCCGGCCTGGCGGGCGGCACCGGCCACCGTGAGGACGGCATCGAAATCCGCCGCACGGAAGGCCTCGCGCGAACCAGCCTGGGCCATGGTCGTGCCCAGGGCGATGAAGACGCGGCCCGGCGTGGGCAGCGCAGAAAAGGAAACGGGATTGCCGTAGTCCACCGTGGCAGTGGCGATAGGCAATCCCGTTGTCGGCCGGCGCACCAGCGCCAGCCCGTTTGGCAGTTCGGCTGCCAGCGCCCGCCCGACCAGCCCGGTCGCGCCGGCAATCCAGTCGGGACGAGGCGAGTTGGCCATGCGCTTTAACGCTTAGGTTGGGTCAGGCGCGGGCCATTGTTGTGGCGCGGCGCGCTGCCGTCGCCGCGGCTGGGCTGGCTGGCGGCCGAGCGCGGCGCATGCTGCGAATGCGGCTTGGCTGCGGGCTTGGCGCCGCCGTGACCGGCATGCGCTGCGGGCTTGCCACCGCCGTGACCCTGGGGCTTGCCGCCGGGGCGCCCGCCGTCGCGTTGACCGCCACGGTTGTCGCCGCCACGGCCACCGCCACCACCACCCGGGCGTCCGCCCCGGCCGGCGTGCGCCGGCGGGTTGGGGTTGCGGCCCCGGCTGCCATTGGGGTTCAGCACGGTGCGGCCCAGGATGATGGGCTCGGCCTTCTCGTTGGGATCGGGGGCGAAGCCGGGCACGATCTCCTTGGGAATCTCGCGCTTGATGAGCTTCTCGATGTCGCGCAGGAAGCCGTTCTCGTCGACGCAGACGAGGCTGACGGCCTCGCCCTGGGCGCCGGCGCGGCCGGTACGGCCGATGCGGTGGACATAGTCCTCCGGCACATTGGGCAGCTCGAAGTTGACGACGTGGGGCAGCTGGTCGATGTCGATGCCGCGGGCGGCGATGTCGGTCGCCACCAGGCAGGTCAGGTCGCCGCTCTTGAAGTCGGCCAGGGCCTTGGTGCGCGCGCCCTGGCTCTTGTTGCCGTGGATGGCCATGGCGCTGATGCCCTGGTCATTCAGGTAGTCGGTCAGGCGGTTGGCGCCATGCTTCATGCGCGTGAAGATCAGCACCTGGTGCCAGGGTTGGCCATCCTGGCCGCCCTTGATCAGGTGGGCCAGCAGCTCCTTCTTGCGCTCGCGGCCGACCGGGTGGACCTTCTGCGCAATGGCGTCGTTGGTCTGGTTGCGGCGAGCCACCTCGATGAGGGCCGGCTGGTTCAGCAGGCGGTCAGCGAGGTTCTTGATCTCGTCGCTGAAGGTGGCGCTGAACAGCAGGCTCTGCTTCTTGGCCGGCAGCAGGGCCAGCACCTTCTTGATGTCGTGCACGAAGCCCATGTCCAGCATGCGGTCGGCTTCGTCGAGGACGAGGATCTGCACCTGCGACAGGTCGAGCGTGCCTTGCTGGGCGTGGTCGAGCAGGCGGCCGGGCGTGGCGACGAGGATGTCGACGCCGTCGCGCAGCTTGTTGATCTGCGGCTGCATGCCGACGCCGCCGAACATGACCATGCTCTTCAGCGGCAGGTATTTGCCATAGGTCTGCACGCTTTCCTCGACCTGGGCGGCGAGTTCGCGGGTGGGCGTCAGCACCAGGGCGCGGATGGCGATCTTGCCGCGCTTGTTGAGCAGCTTCTCGCCGGTGGCGAGGCGGTGCAGCATGGGCAGGGTGAAGCCGGCGGTCTTGCCGGTGCCGGTCTGGGCGCCGGCCATCAGGTCACCGCCGTTCAAGACGGCGGGAATCGCTTGGGCCTGGATGGGGGTGGGGGTGGTGTAGCCAGCGTCTGCAATGGCCTTCAGCAGCGGAGCTGCAAGGCCGAGGGTGTCGAAACTCATCGAATCCTAAAAGGGGAGGGCACGCCAACAATCACCGGGGCTCGCCGTGCCGCCGGGGAGGCGACACCAGTCTTCGGGCAAGCCAGGCCGCGTGCGGGGGCTCTAAAAAGTGAAACGCCGCGCAAGACTGTCGGCGCGGCGTTGGCATGCATTCTAGCGGCTGAACTATTTGCGGATCGTGACCCAATCCATGCTGGCCCAGTTATTGGCCGAGTGGGGCATGCTGACTTCCTTGCGCATGGCCCACGGAATGACCTGGCGGTGCAGGGGAATGATGTTGACCTGGTCGCGATAGGCCTGCAGAGCCGCCTTGACGGTGGCCTCGCGCTTTTTCGGGTCGATCTCGACGGTGGAGGCGGCGGCCAACGCATCCGCGTCGGCGTTGACGATGCCGCCATAGTTGGCCACGCCCACGCCTTGCTCGCCACGGTTGCGCAGTACCGGCGTCAGCATGGTCTCGGCGTCGGTCGAGCCGCCACCCCAGCCGGTCAGGAAGAGGCTGGTGTCGAACTTCTCGATCTTGGGGAAGTACAGGGTGCGCGGCATGGCGTTGACCTTGACCCTGACCTTGACCTGGGCCCACATGCTGGCCAGCGCGATGCAGATGCGCTCGTCGTTGACATAGCGGTTGTTGGGACAGTCCAGGGTGATGTCGAAGCCATCCGAGTAACCGGCTTCGGCCAGCAGCTTTTTGGCGGTCGCGACGTCATAGGGCAGGCGGTTTTCCAGCTTGGGGTCGCCATAGGCGCCGCGCGGTGAAGGGGTCAGGCCGCCGGTGGGGGACGAATAGCCGCTCATCAGCTTGGTCTTGATGGCCTCGATATCGATGGCGTGATAGAGGGCCTTCCTCACCCGCAGGTCTTTCAACGGGTTTTTGTCACCAGGTGCCTGGCCGTAGAGCAGCTTGTCGCGGCTCTGGTCCATGCCGATGTAGACGATGCGGTTCTCCTGGCCGTCGACAACCTTGAGCTCGGGCAGGCTGCGCAGCCGGGCGATGTCGCGCGGCGGCGGATCGAGGACGAAATCGACTTCGCCGGTGATGAGGGCCGCCGTGCGCGTCGCGTCGTTGCCGATGGGCAGGTAGACGAACTCCTGCAGATTGCCTTCGAACTTGTTCCACCAGTGGGGATTGCGCTTGAAGACCGTCTTCACGCCCGGCTGGCGGCTGACCAGCATGAAGGGGCCGGTGCCGTTGGCGTGCTGGCTGGCATAGGACTCTTCCTGCTGCTTGAAGTTCAGTGGCCGCGCGACGCGGTGCTCCTCGCACCACTTGCGGCTCATGACGAAGAGGGTGGACAGCAGTTCGGGGACGATGGGGTTGGGCTTGTCCAGCGTGAAGACGACGGTCAGCGGATCGACGGCCTTGGGCGAGCCGACCGCGTTGGCATAGACGCGCTGCGGCGAGTTTTCGTCGCGCAGGCGCTGCATCGAGAACACCACGTCGTCGGCCGTGAAGGGCGTGCCGTCATGGAATTTGACGCCCGGGCGCAGCTTGAAGCGCCAGATCAGCGGCGTGACCTGGGTCCACTCCGTCGCCAGCGCCGGGCCGGCCGCCAGGTCCTTGCCTCGCCGCGTCAGCGTCTCGTAGACCTGGTTGTTCAGGCTGTTGGTCATGACCTCGTTCTGCGAATGCGGATCGGTGGTCTGCATGTCGCCCTGGCTGGACCAGCGCAGGGTCTGGGCCTGGGTGAGACCGGTGGCGAGAACGAGCAGGGCGGCGAAAAGACGGGGCATCTGAGTTCCTGGAAACGCGGCTCGGCGACAATAGCAGGCAATGCAGGCCCCTTTCAGGGCCTGCCGCCATTTCAGACTCACAGGATTTGCCCATGGCCCAGTACGTCTTCAGCATGAACCGTGTCAACAAGACGGTTCCCCCCAAGCGCCACATCCTCAAGGACATCTCGCTGTCCTTCTTCCCCGGCGCCAAGATCGGCGTGCTGGGCGTCAACGGCTCCGGCAAATCGACCATCCTGAAGATCATGGCTGGCGTCGACAAGGAGTACGAGGGCGAGGCCATCCCCATGCCGGGCATCAAGATCGGCTATCTGGAGCAGGAGCCGCGCCTGGACGCCGACCAGACGGTCCGTGAAGCGGTGGAAGAGGGCATCGGCGGCGTGCTGGCCGCCAAGAAGCGCCTGGACGAGGTCTATGCCGCCTATGCCGAGCCTGACGCCGACTTCGATGCCCTGGCCGCCGAGCAGGGCGAGCTGGAGGCCATCATTGCCGCCGCCGGCTCCGAGAACACCGACCTGCAGCTGGAACTGGCCGCCGACGCCCTGAACCTGCCGCCCTGGGACGCCCAGATCGGCGTGCTGTCCGGTGGCGAGAAGCGGCGCGTGGCCCTGTGCCGCCTGCTGCTGTCCAAGCCCGACATGCTGCTGCTGGACGAACCCACCAACCACTTGGACGCCGAATCGGTCGAGTGGCTGGAGCAGTTCCTGCAGCGCTTCCCCGGCACCGTGGTGGCCATCACCCACGATCGCTACTTCCTGGACAACGCTGCCGAGTGGATCCTGGAACTCGACCGCGGCCACGGCATTCCCTGGAAGGGCAACTACTCCGAGTGGCTGGACCAGAAGGAACGCCGCCTGGAAAACGAGCAGAAGTCCGAAGACGCCCGCATGAAGGCGATGAAGGAGGAACTCAAATGGGTCCGCTCCAACGCCAAGGGCCGCCAGGCCAAGAGCAAGGCGCGTCTGGCCCGCTTCGAGGAACTCTCGGACGTCGAATACCAGCAGCGCAATGTCACGAACGAGATCTTCATTCCCGTGGCCGAGCGCCTGGGCAATGAGGTCATCGAGTTCGAGAATGTCAGCAAGAGCTTCGGCGACCGCGTGCTGATCGACAACCTGTCCTTCAAGGTGCCGGCCGGCGCCATCGTCGGCATCATCGGCCCCAACGGCGCCGGCAAGTCGACGCTGTTCCGCATGCTGCAGGGCGTGGAGCAGCCGGACAGCGGCACGGTCAAGATCGGCAAGACGGCCAAGCTGGCCTTCGTCGACCAGAGCCGCGCCAGCCTGGAAGCCGAGAAGACGGTCTGGGAAGACGTCTCCGGCGGCCTGGACAACATCACGGTCGGCAAGTTCGTCATGCCCAGCCGCGCCTATCTGGGCCGCTTCAACTTCAAGGGCAACGACCAGCAGAAGCTCGTCGGCTCGCTGTCCGGCGGTGAACGCGGCCGCCTGCACCTGGCCAAGACCCTGGCCCAGGGCGGCAATGTGCTGATGCTGGACGAACCGTCCAACGACCTGGACGTCGAAACCCTGCGCGCGCTCGAAGAAGCGCTGCTGGAGTTTGCCGGCTCGGCCATGGTCATCAGCCATGACCGCTGGTTCCTGGACCGCATCTGCACCCACATCCTGGCCTGCGAGGGCAACTCGCAGTGGTTCTTCTACGACGGCAACTTCCACGAGTACGAGGCCGACAAGAAGAAGCGCCTGGGCGAGGAAGGTGCGCGCCCCAAGCGCATGCGCTTCAAGCCCATCAAGTAAGGCCTGTTCGCGGCAGGCGGCAGCGGTTCACTAAAAGCAAAACCGCTCCCGCTTATCGACACAGTTCTTTACCGCGGCCCCAAAGAGGCCACACAGGTGGCCTGGAAGATGACCTCACTCCCTCTTCTTCCAGGAGACCTCAGATGAAAGCCTTCCAGATCCCGAACCTGTTGCGCGCCGCCACCGTGGCTGCGGCACTGGTCCTCGGCGGCGCCGCCGCCCAAGCCCAGCCCGGCCATGGCGGCCCAGGTGGCCATCACGGCGGCCCGGCCATGATGGCCCCCGGCGGCCTGTTCGGCGGCCACATGGAGCATCTGCTGGACCTCGTCAACGCGACGGATTCCCAGCGCAGCCAGATCGAAGCCATCTTCAAGGCCGCTCGCCAGGACCTGTCCGGCCAGCGCGAGACTGGCAGGAAGCTGCACGAGCAGATGGCCACGCTCTATACGGCCACCAACGTCGACGCCGCCGCCATCGAGGCCGTGCGCGTGCAGATGAGCGCCCTTCACGAGACTGCTTCCAAGCGCCTGAGCCAGGCCAGCATCGACGCCGCCCGCGTGCTGACGCCCGAACAGCGCGCCAAGATTGCCGAGATCATGAAGAAGCGCCAGGCGCGCATGGCTGCCCGCCACGCCGGTTGATTGGCTCTCTGCCAGGAGTTCTGCGATGCTTGAGCTTCGTTCCACCGGCGCGGACGCGCGCCGGCCTCCCTTTTCTTCCCTGGCCCCGGTGATGAGTGCCCGACTGCTGCTGATTGATGACGATGCCCGCCTGACCGGCATGGTGGGCGATTACCTGCGCTCCGCCGGCTTTGAGGTCAGCACAGCCGGCAGCCTGGCCCAGGCCCGCGAGGCCCTGGCCCATGGCCGCTTCGAGCTGCTGGTGCTGGACCTGATGCTGCCCGATGGCGATGGTCTGGACTTCTGCCGCTGGCTGCGCGGCGATCCGCGCTGGCGCCACCAGCCGGTGCTGATGCTGTCGGCCCGCGGCGAGCCCATGGACCGCATCCTCGGCCTGGAGCTGGGCGCCGACGACTATCTCGCCAAGCCTTTCGAGCCGCGTGAGCTGCAGGCCCGCATCAAGGCCCTGCTGCGCCGCCTCGAGCCCAAGCTCGATGGCGACGAAGTGCTGCGCTTCGGCCGGCTGGAGATCGACCTGGCCGCCCGCGTGGCGCGCCTGGACGGCAAGATCTGCGACCTGACCAGCCACCAGTTCGACCTCCTCGTCGTGCTGGCCCAGAGCCCGGGCCGGGTGCTGAGCCGCGACCAGATCATGGATGCGCTGAAGGGCCATCCGCTGGAAGCCTTCGACCGCTCCATCGACGTGCACATCTCGCGCATCCGTGCCGTCATCGAGGACGACCCCAAGAACCCCCGCCGCGTGCTGACCGTGCGCGGAGCCGGCTATGTCTTTGCCCGCAAGCAGGACGCCGACGCCGACGCGGCTTGAATGAGACCCCTCGCCCAGTCCGGCCCTGCTGAACGCGGGCAAGCCTGGTCGGTCCCGCGAGGGGACGGCGATGCTTGCCGGATGGACCGGCAAGCACATCGCCCAAGGCGGGCCGGCTAGGGAGCGGCCCGGCGCTCGGCCCGCAAACTTCAACCGACCCTGACTTGAAAAGCCTTTACGTCCGCATCTATCTGACCCTGGTCGCGCTGCTGCTGGCTTTTGCCTTCGGGTCGGCCTGGCTGTTCCAGCGCCATATCGAGCAGGAACGTGGCAACGTCGAGCTGGCGGCGGGCGAGAGGCTGAACGCGATGGCGGGCCTGCTCAAGCTCGCCCTGCCGCCGGTGACGGCGCCGCGCGAGGAGCAGGCCGCTGCCTTTGCCGATTGGGGCCTGCGCCTGCGCATGCCCATCGCGCTGGAGGATGCCGAGGGCAAGCGCATCGCGACGACGCAGATGTTCCAGCGCCGTGCCGACGACCCCGGCGCCATCATCGTCAGCGCCAATCTGGGCGATGGCCGCAGCCTGGAGATGGTGCGCACCGTGCGCCCGCCCAATGCCCCGGGCGCGGCCTCCGGCCCTGGAGGAGGCCCCGGGGCGCGGCCGCCGCGAGTGGACGAAGGCCCCTGGACCGGCCCCTGGCTGCACCGTCCGGTGTCGCCGGGCGCACCGGCGGTGTCGACGCTGGCCGTCGTGCTGGTGCTGCTCTTCATCGGTGTTGCCGCGGGTGCCTATCCCGTTGTGCGCCGTCTGACGCGCCGGTTGGAGGCCCTGAAAAGCGGCGTCGAGAAGTTCGGCGCCGGGCATCTGGGCCATCGCGTCGATGACGGCGGCCGCGATGAAGTGGCGGCCCTGGCGACCAGCTTCAACCAGGCGGCCGACCGCATCGAGACCCTGCTGCGCTCCCACCAGACCCTGCTGGCCAACGCCAGCCATGAGCTGCGCTCTCCGCTGGCGCGCTTGAAGATGGCCTTTGCGATGCTGGACGACGCCGCGCCGGCCCAGCGCCAGCGCCTGGCCCATGAAATCGACGTCAACATCGCCGAACTGGACGCCCTCGTCGAGGAGGTGCTGCTGGCCAGCCGCCTGGAGGCGGGCAGTGCCATCGGCGAAACCCATACGGTCGAGTTGCTGGCCCTGGGCGCTGAAGAGGCTGCACGTGCCGAAGCGGCCTTCGAACCCGAGACCGATTCCGCGCGCGTCGACGGCCAGGAACGCCTGCTGCGCCGTGCCCTGCGCAATCTGCTGGACAACGCACGCCGCTATGGCGGGCCCGAGGTGGAACTGGCGTTGCGGCCGGTGGCGGGGGGCTATGAATTCATCGTCGCCGACCGCGGCCCCGGCGTGCCGGCCGACCTGCGCGAGCGCATCTTCGAACCCTTCTACCGTCTGCCCGGTCACGCGGAGATGGCGGGCGGCGTCGGCCTGGGCTTGAGCCTGGTCAAGCAGATCGCCGAGCGCCATGGCGGCAGCGTGCGCTGCCTGGCGCGCGAAGGCGGGGGCAGCCGCTTCGTGCTGTTCCTGCCGACGGCGAAGGGCTAGTTATCGGTTCTCGTCGAAGACGCGCTTGAGCAGCAGGCTCAGCAGCAGCGCGGCCGTCATCAAGCCGGCCGTGGCCGCCTGCCAGAAGCCGACCGCACCAGCGCCGTCGCGGCCAAAGGCGAGGAAATAGCCGCCGCCAATGCCCAGGCCCCACAGCGCAACGACGTAGATGATCATCGGCAGCGTGGCCACCTGGTAGGCGCGCAGCACATAGGCCGCCACCGTCTGCAGCGCGTCGCCGAGGTGGAAGAACCAGACCCACACCAGCAGCGGCAGGGCCGCGGCGGCCGCCTCGGGGTTGGAGGTGTACAGGGCGACGATGGGCTCGCGGGCCAGGGCCACGATGGCGCCCAGGCCGGCCGCCACCAGCGTGGCCAGGGCCATCGCATGCCGGCCGACGATGCGCGCCTCGCGCTTCTGCTCGGCGCCCAGGTGCTGGGCCACCAGCGTCCCTGCGGCCGTGGCCAGCGCGAGGGCGGTCATGAACATCATCGCGACGAGATTGACGGCGATCTGGTGGCCGGCCACCGGCGTGGCGCCGAGGCGCGCGATGAAGAAGGCCATGAAGGTGAAGCCGGTCACCTCGACGAGGATGGAGCCGCCCATGGGCAGGCCCAGACGCACGAGGTCCCAGAGCTCGCGCCATTGCGGACGCGTCTGCCACAGGTGGGGAATCCGGAAGGGCCGGTAGAAGTCGTCGCGCCGCAGCAGGACGAGCACGGTCAGGGCCTGGGCCGTCATGGCGATGGCCGTCGCCCAGCCGCAGCCGGCCACACCCATGGCGGGGATGGGTCCCCAGCCGAACACCAGCATCGCGTTCAGCGGCACCTTGGCCGCCAGGCCGGTGAGCTGCATGGCCATGACGGCCTTGGGCCGGCTGACGGCCGTCGAGAAGCCGCGAAAGGCCGTAAAAAGCAGGGCCGCCGGCAAGGCGAAGGCCTCGGGGCGCGTGTAGGCGCGCACCTTGTGCGCCTGGGTCGCATCGAGCTGGGCCAGCCAGATGAAGGGATCAGGGAACCACAGCAGCAGGCAGCCGGGCACACACAGCAGCACGGCCAGCCATTGCGCCTGCATGAAGCTGCGCCCGGAAGCCGGCAGGTCGTCCGCGCCGAACTGGCGGCCGGCAATCGGGCCGACGGCCAGCACCACCCCCATCAGGCCGACAAAGATGCTCACATAGGCCGCCGAGCCGACGGCGAGGGCGGCCAGGTCCTGCGGGCCGACGCGGCCCATCATCAGCGTGTCGACCGTGCTGAACATCATGACGGCGATCTGGCCGACCAGCACGGGCCAGGCCAGCGGCACGAGGCGACGGACGCTGTGGATGAAACGAATCCGGTTCATCGCGTGGCGCGCTCTGCGTAGCGGTTGAAGCGCCAGGCCGTGGCTTCCTGCGTGATGCGATGCCAGATCACGCGCTTCTCGAAGGGGTCCAGAGCGGGCCAATGCTGCACTTCGTCGAAGCTGCGGCCGCAGCCCTTGCAGACCGGGTCACCCTGGGCGGTGGAGCAGATGGCGATGCAGGGCGAGTCCGGCGTCGTGGCGTACCAGGCGAGCCAGGCGTCCAGGGCCTGGGGCTTGAGGGCGTCGGCGGCTATCTCGGTCGCGCGGCTCAGCGCCAGCAGGGCGTAGGCCTCGGCGAGTGCGCGCACTTCCGGGGCGGCGCTGATGCCGTCGACGGAGGGAGAACGCTCGCGCCACCAGTTGATGGCGGCCTCGAGGTCGGTGACATGGATGCTGGAGCTCAAGCCACCAGCCCCATGGCTGCACGCACCTCGCGCAGCGTCTTGCGCGCGACGGCGCGCGCGCGCTCGGTGCCGACCTCCAGCGTCCACTTCACCTGCTGCGGGTCCAGGGCCGCGGCGCGCTCGCGCCAGGGGGCCTGTTCCTTCTGAATGGCTTCAATCAGCGGCTGCTTGCAGTCCAGGCAGCCGATGGCCGCCGTGCGGCAGCCGCTGTCGCAGGCGGCGCGCGTCGCGTCGTCGCTGTAGATCTGGTGCAGCGGCCAGACGGGGCAGCGTGCCGGGTCGCCGGCATCGCTGCGGCGCACGCGTTGCGGATCGGTCGGCATGGTGCGGACTTTGGTGGCGACGACCTCGGGCTCGTCGCGCATCGCGATCGCGTTGTCCAGGCTCTTGCTCATCTTCTGGCCGTCCAGTCCAGGCACGCGAGCGGTCTCGGTCAACAGGGCCTGGGGCTCGACGAAGACGGGCGCGGCCTCGGCATAGAGGCGGTTGAAGCGGCGCGCGACCTCGCGGGTCACTTCGACGTGGGCGGCCTGGTCTTCACCGACCGGCACGCCGGCCGGCTTGTACATGAGGATGTCGGCCGCCTGCAGCAGCGGGTAGCCGAGGAAGCCATAGGTGGCCAGTTCGGGGTCGGCGGCGACCTGGTCCTTGTAGCTGGGCATGCGCGCCAGCCAGGAGGAGGGCGTGCACATGGCCAGCAGCGTGAACAGCTCGGCATGCTCGGGCATGCGGCTTTGCAGGAACAGCGTGCAACGCTCGGGGTCGATGCCGGCGGCCAGCCAGTCGGTGACCATCTCATAGACATGGCGGGTCAGCGTCTCGCCGCTGGGGCGCTGGGTGGTCAGCGCATGCCAGTCGGCGACGAAGAAGAAGCAGTCGTGGCTGTCCTGCAGCTTCACCCAGTTCTTCAGGGCGCCGTGGTAGTGGCCCAGGTGCAGGGCGCCGGTCGGGCGCATGCCGGAAAGCATGCGCAGGCGGGTGAGGGTGGGTGTCGTCGACATGGGGCGCGGATTGTCGTTCAAGGGGCCCCGGATCGCCCGCCCCCTAAACTGCCGCCCCATGAAGAGGCTGGTGATTCTGATTTCCGGGCGTGGCTCCAACATGGAAGCCATCGTGAAGGCCTGCAAGGCCGAGGGCTGGCCGGCCGAGGTCGCGGCCGTCGTCAGCAACCGGCCGGATGCCGGCGGGCTGCAGTTCGCCGCGGCGCACGGCATTGCGACCGCCGTCGTCGACCACAAGGCCTATGGCAGCCGCGAGGATTTCGACGCCGAGCTGGCGCGGGTCATCGACGGCTTCTCACCCGACCTCGTCGTGCTCGCGGGCTTCATGCGCATCCTGACGCCGGGCTTCACGGCCCGCTACGCGCGCCGCATGCTCAACATCCACCCCTCGCTGCTGCCCGCCTTCACGGGCCTGCATACCCATGAGCGGGCCATTGAGATGGGCTGCAAGGTCGCCGGCGTGACGGTGCACTTCGTGACCGCCGAGCTCGACCATGGCGCCATCGTCATGCAGGCCGCCGTGCCGGTGCTGGCGGGCGACGACGCCAAGTCGCTGTCGGCCCGCGTGCTGACGGCCGAGCACCGCATCTATCCGCAATCGGTGCGCTGGTTTGTCGAGGATGCGCTGGTGTGGAGCGGCGAGGTGGTGAGCCATCGCAGCGGCGCGGCGCAGCACCTCTTCCTCAGCTGATCAGGCCGGCCAGGATATTGATGGAAAGAGCCAGCACGCCGGTATTGAAGACAAAGGCGAGCAAGGCCTGGACCAGCACCAGGCGCCGCATGGCCCGCGAGCTGACGCAGACGTCCGAGGTCTGCGAGGTGGCGGCGACGGTGATGGAGAAGTAGAGGAAGTCGCCATAGTCCGGCGGCCCTTCCTCTTCACCCGGGAACTCCAGTCCATGCGAAGCCTTCCCCCCGCCGTGGTACAGGCTGGCATAGGCGATCCCGAACTCCACCGGCAGCAGCAGCCAGGAACCGGCGACGGTCGTCAGGGCAAGCAGCACATAGCGCGGATCGTGCTGCTGGCGCGCCGCCTGCAGCTCCAGCGTGATCGCGGCCAGGCTGGCCAATGCGCCCAGCACGGCGAGCACCAGGATCACCCGCACGCCTTCGTTGAGCCGGCGCGCGTTGGCCTGCACATCTGTCGAGCCGGCGCGGCCCAGCATCATCCACAGCGCCAGCGGCAGATAGATCCAGATGACGAGATTCCAGCCAATCAGCAGCCGGGTCTGCAGGCTCATCATGCCGGGCCAAGCCGCTGCCAGTGCGCTGCCCACAAGGATGGCCGTCAACAGGCGCGGGCGCAGGCGCAGCTGGGTCCAGAGCTTCATTCGGAGGTTGGGATAATGCGGCGATGCATCCTAATGCCCTGCTGGAGCTGTGCGCCGAGCTGATCGCCGCCGTCAACAAGCTCGACGCGCCGGCCGACGCCACCGTTTCGGCCTTCTTCCGTCAACACAAGAACCTCGGCCAGCGCGAACGCGCGAGTCTTGCCGAAACCGTCTATGCGCTGCTGCGCGAGCGGCTCAAGTTCCAGAACCTGGCCCAGAGCGGCAGCGGCCCGATGCCGCGCCGCCTGGCCATGCTCGCCTGGCGTGGCAGCGACACCTTCCTGCGCGGCGCGCTGAGTCCGGTCGAGCAGCAATGGCTGCAGCAGGTGACGTCGATCGACACGCAAAGCCTGGCACCCAAGCTGCGCCACAACATGCCAGACTGGCTGGCCGAGCCCCTGCTGGCCCGCCTGGGCGAGGATGAATTCTGGAAGCTGGCCACTGCGTTGAACGAAGCGGCGCCGCTGGACCTGCGCGTCAACACGCTCAAGCTCAAGCGCGAGGAGGCCCAGGCCCAGCTCAAGGCGGCTGGGATCGAAGCGGCGCCGACACCGCACTCGCCGATCGGCCTGCGCATCGACGGCAAGCCCGCCCTGAACAAGCTGGAGCTGTTCACCAACGGCAGCATCGAGGTGCAGGACGAGGGCAGCCAGCTGCTGGCCCTGCTGCTGGCGCCCAAGCGCGGCGAGATGGTCGTGGACTTCTGCGCCGGTGCCGGCGGCAAGACCCTGGCCCTGGGAGCCGCGATGCGCAATACCGGGCGCCTCTATGCCTTCGACGTCTCGGGCCACCGCCTGGACGCGCTCAAGCCCCGGCTGGCGCGCAGCGGCTTGTCCAATGTCTACCCGGCCCAGATCGCCCATGAGCGCGACGACCGCATCAAGCGTCTGGCTGGCAAGATCGACCGCGTGCTGGTCGACGCCCCCTGCTCAGGCCTGGGTACGCTGCGCCGCAATCCCGACCTGAAATGGCGCCAGTCGCCCCAGGCGGTGACGGAGCTGCAGGCCAAGCAGCGCGCCATCCTGGCCAGCGCCGCCCGCCTGGTGAAGCCGGGGGGGCGCCTGGTCTATGCCACCTGCAGCCTGCTGGATGCCGAAAACGAGGTGATTGCGGCCGAATTTGCCGCCGCCCACCCCGACTTCAAGCCGCTGCCGGCGGATGAAGCGCTGGTCAAGGCCCAGGTCGAGGGCGCCGGCGAACTCGTGGAAAACGGCGCACTGCGGCTGTGGCCCCACCGACACGCCACGGACGGATTTTTCGCCGTCGCCTGGGAGCGCCAGGGTTGACCCGGATCAAATAACGCGTCGATTCACACGGCATCGCCTGAATGCGGTGCGCTGATCCCCTTGTTTTTGGGGGCCTTCCCCTACAATTGACATTCCTTTGCATGGCCGCTTCGGCCGGAGTCTTGGACGCATGAACGACATCCTGAACGCGCTGATCGACTGGGTGGGCTCCGGCCTGCTGGGCCTCAGCGCCTGGCAATTGGTGATCTATACGCTGGTCGTGACCCACATCACGATCGCATCGGTCACCATCTTCCTGCATCGTGCCCAGGCTCATCGCGCCTTGGATCTCGGTCCCATCCCGTCGCACTTCTTCCGCTTCTGGCTGTGGATGACGACCGGCATGGTCACCCGCGAGTGGGTCGCCATCCACCGCAAGCACCACGCCAAGTGCGAAACCGAGGAAGACCCCCACAGTCCGCAGACCCGTGGCCTGAAGAAGGTCATGGCCGAGGGCGCCGAGCTGTATCGCGCCGAGGCCAAGAACGCCGAAACCATCGCCAAGTACAGCCGCGGCACGCCCGACGACTGGATCGAGCGCAATGTCTACCTCAAGCACAGCGCGCTCGGCGTGTCTCTGCTGCTGATCATCAACGTCGCTCTGTTCGGTGCCATCGGCGCGACCATCTGGGCCATCCAGATGGCCTGGATCCCCTTCTGGGCCGCCGGCGTCATCAACGGCATCGGTCACTACTGGGGTTATCGCAACTTCGAGGCGCCCGATGCCTCGACCAATCTGACGCCCTGGACGCTGATCGTCGGCGGCGAAGAGCTGCACAACAACCACCACACCTACCCGACCTCGGCCAAGTTCTCGGTCAAGCCCTATGAGTTCGACATCGGCTGGATGTATATCCGTGGCCTGGAGATGCTGGGTTGGGCCAAGGTCCGCAAGACCGCTCCCAAGCTGAGCCTGGGCGAGATCAAGCCGGCCGACGCCCGCACACTCGAGGCACTGATCGCCAACCGCTACGAAGTCATGGCCACCTATGCCCGTGGCCTGAAGGCGGCCTGCGCCGCCGAGCTGGCCAGGATCAAGGCCGAAGGCGGCAAGCACAGCGCCCGCTTCGCCGAGTTCAAGCAGGCCCAGCGCTGGCTGCACCGCGACGAAGACCGTATTCCGGCCGCCGTCCAGGGCGACCTGGCCAATGCCCGTGCCGCCAGCCCGGTCATCGACAAGCTGGTGACCATGCGTGAAGAGCTGCGCCAGATGTGGACCCGCACCAATGTGTCGGCCGAGCAGCTGGTGGCTGATCTGCAGGCTTGGTGCCGCCGCGCCGAGGAAAGCGGCATTGCCGAACTGCAGGCCTTCTCGATGCGCCTGCGCGCTGCTCACGCCTGAGCCACCGTTTCTCCAAGTAAAGGGCGCCCCGCGGGGCGCCCTTTTTTCTCGGCTGGCCTAGACTCGGGGTATGCAGTCACTGAACGTTAGGAGGCTTGCCATGAAAACCCGCTGGATCGCTCTGAGCCTGTTGGCGCTGGCCGCTGCCGCGCACGCCGATGTGCAGGTGAATTTCTTGAATCCCGAGAAATTCACGGACATCAAGGACAACAACGGCTTCAAGCAGATGGACGTGCTGAAGGACATCGAGGCCTATCTGGTCGAGCAGACTGGCAAACGCCTGCCGGGCCGCGATGTGCGCATCGACGTGACCGATGTGGACCTGGCCGGTGAGGTCGAACCCTTTGGCCGACGCATGCAATGGCTGCGCGTGATGCGCACGGTGACGCTGCCGGGGATGAGCTTCCACTACGAGGTGCGCGAAGGCGGCAAGGTCGTCCAGCAAGGCGAAGCCAAGTTGCGCGACATGAATTATCAGGAGGGCTTCAACAGCTTCTCCGGCAGCGACCCGCTGCGGTATGAAAAGCGCATGCTGGATCGCTGGATGCAGAAGGAATTCGGCACCAAGGTCGCTTCTTCCAACTGAGCAGCCCGCCGCTCGGCCCCAAAAGCAAAAACCCGCCAGCGTTGCCGCTTGGCGGGTTTTGTTTTGCTGAGAGAGCAGGGTGGCCAGGCCACCCGGTGCATCACTTCAGCTTGATTTCCTTGTACAGGACGTGCTTGCGCGCCTTGGGGTCGAACTTCATGAATTCGAGCTTTTCGGGCGTGGTCTTCTTGTTCTTGTTCGTCGTGTAGAAGTGGCCGGTGCCCGCAGTGGACTCCAGCTTGATCTTTTCGCGGCCGCCTTTGGATGCCATGGTCGTATTCCTTTAGTGAGTCAGTGAACGACGATCAGAGCTCGCCCTTGGCGCGCAGATCGGCGACGACTTGGTCGATGCCGACCTTGTCGATCAAACGCAGAGCGGCGTTCGTGATGCGCAGGCGCACCCAGCGGTTTTCCGATTCCACCCAGAAACGGCGGTATTGCAGGTTCGGCAGGAACCGACGCTTGGTTTTGTTGTTGGCGTGGGAAACATTGTTCCCGACCATGGGCTTCTTGCCCGTGACTTGACAGACGCGTGCCATGACGCTTCTCCGGTTTGACTTCTCTGACCAGTTGCTCGGGAGAGCAACCCTTTGACCGCAAATGCCTGCTAGTTCCTCAGCCATAACTCGGTTCATGGCGTCGGATGCGGTCCATCCGGCAGGCAAGCCCGCGAGTATAGCGGAAAACCCCTGATCCGGCCAGCGACTTGAAGAACGGCTGAGATCAGCTGTTCTCCTGCTCCAGGAAACGCTGCGCGTCCAAGGCCGCCATGCAACCCGTGCCGGCGCTGGTGATGGCCTGGCGGTAGACATGGTCCTGCACGTCGCCGGCGGCGAACACGCCCGGCACGCTGGTCATGGTGGCGAAGCCGTTCAGGCCGCTCCTGGTGATGATGTAGCCGTCCTTCATCTCCAATTGACCCTTGAAGATGTCGGTGTTGGGCTGGTGGCCGATGGCGATGAAGCAACCGTGCACCGGGATGTCGGCCTTGCCGCCGTCCAGCGTGCTGACGGTGCGCACGCCGGTCACGCCGGAAGCGTCGCCCAGCACCTCGTCGAGCTGCTGGAAGAGATGCAGCACGATCTTGCCG
This sequence comes from Roseateles saccharophilus, assembly GCF_031458095.1. Lineage (GTDB taxonomy): Bacteria > Pseudomonadota > Gammaproteobacteria > Burkholderiales > Burkholderiaceae_C > Pelomonas > Pelomonas saccharophila_A. The sequence continues at coordinate 471,361 of NZ_JAVDXU010000004.1, read as the reverse complement.
GCAGCGGCCTTCTCATGCAGCTTGTCGACCAGAATGGGCTCGGCGCGGAACTTGTCGCGGCGGTGGATCAGGTGGACGGTGCTGGCGATATTGGACAGGTAGAGAGCCTCCTCGACGGCCGTGTTGCCACCGCCGACGACGCAGACTTCCTGGCCGCGGTAGAAGAAGCCGTCACAGGTGGCGCAACCACTGACCCCGCGGCCCATGAAGGCCTGCTCGGACTCCAGGCCGAGGTATTTGGCCGAGGCGCCGGTGGCGATGATGAGGGCGTCGCAGGTGTAAGTGCCACTGTCGCCGGTCAGCGTGAAGGGGCGCTTGGAGAAGTCGACCGCGTTGATGTGGTCGAAGACGATCTGGGTCTGGAAGCGCTCGGCGTGTTCCTGGAAGCGCTGCATCAACTCGGGGCCTTGCACGCCCATCACGTCGGCCGGCCAGTTGTCGACCTCGGTCGTGGTCATGAGCTGACCCCCTTGGGCCATGCCGGTGATCAGCGTAGGCTTGAGATTAGCCCGGGCGGCATAGATGGCGGCGGTGTAGCCGGCAGGGCCGGAGCCGAGGATGAGCAGGCCGTGGTGTTGGGTCGTAGCGGTCATGGCGGGGAAGATGAGGACGGGTCGGCGGCTCTCAAGGTAGTCTTAGGGGTGAAAACCCCGGCCTAACCCGGTGCGACGGAGCCTGCCGCGTGTGCACAATGCACGCCATTTTAGGCAGGCGCATTTATTCGCGTCGGCCTGGGGCCCAAACCTGGAGACTGCATATGGCGATGATTTCCAACCTCGACCTGATCCGCCGGGTGCCGCTGTTCTCGATGCTGACGACCGATCAGGCCCAGTCCATCGCCGACAGCGTCGTCAAGCGCCGCTTCAAGCGCGGTGAACTGATCGTCGAGCAGGGCACCAAGTCCAACGCTCTCTTCATCTTGCTCAACGGTCGTGCCCGCGTGCTGACGGCCGACCACCGGGGGCGAGAGGTCATCTTGGCTGTGCTGCAGTCCGGTGACTATGTCGGCGAGATGAGCCTGATCGACAACGAGCCGCACTCGGCCACCGTCCGCGCCGAGGTCCAGACCGACATGCTGGTGCTGGGCCGCCTGGAGTTCGCGCGCTGCCTGCCCGAGAGCAGCAGCCTGTCCTACGGCATCCTGCGTGGCCTGGTGGCGCGCCTGCGCAATGCCGACCGCCAGATCGAGTCGCTGGCCCTGCTGGACGTCTACGGCCGCGTCGCGCGCACGCTGCTGGACATGGCCGAGGACGAGAAGGGCATCAAGCTCATCCGCGGCAAGGTCTCGCGCCAGGACATGGCCAAGGTCGTCGGCGCCTCGCGTGAGATGGTCAGCCGCGTCATGAAGGACCTGGAAGAACGCGGCGTCATTGAAACGCTTGAGAACGGTTCGGTCGTCATCAAGGAACGGCTGACCCACGATTGACGGCGACAATGCGGGGATGAGTTTTCCCCTCGGTTCCCTGCTGGGCGGCCCGGATGAGTCCAGAGCCGCCAGTGAAGCCGCCGCCCCCGCCAAACCTACCCGCCGCCAGGCGCCCAAGCGCGAGCCGGCGCCGCCGTCGGCCGCGTCGCGGCTGCTGCGCACGCCGCTGTGGCTAGCTCTGACGGCGCTTGTCCTCGCCCTGCTGGTGCTGGCCATGGCCACGCACGACCTGCGCGACGCCGCCTTCAGCACCAGCGGCCAGCGTGAGCTGGTCCACAACCGCATCGGCGGCTTCGGCGCCTGGGTGTCGGACGGCCTGCTCTTCATCTTCGGCTTCTCGGCCTGGTGGCTGCCCTTGCTGGCCCTGCGTGCCTGGCTGCGCAGCCTGGCCGGCCTGCTGCGCCATGACGTCGCCCCCGTGCCGCGCTGGAGCCAGCGCGCGCGCTGGTGGGCCGGCGTGCTGCTGCTGATCGGCGCGAGTTGCGCCCTGGAGTGGAGCCGCCTTTACGCCGTCGAGGCGCGCCTGCCCGGTCACGCTGGCGGCCTGCTCGGCTACACCCTCGGCCCGGTCGGCATGAAGGGCCTGGGCTTTGCCGGTTCGGGCGTCGTCTGGATCGTGCTGCTGCTGACCGGCATGTCCTGGGCCTTCCGCTTCTCCTGGGGCCACCTGGCCGAGCGCATCGGCGAGCGCATCGAGCAGCTGCGCGAGCAGCGCATCGAGAAGCGCGAGATCAAGGCCGACCAGAAGGCCGGCGAGCTGGCCGTCAAGGAGCGCGAGCAGGAGGTCGAGGTCGAGCGCCAGATCGAGCGCCAGGTCGAGGCCGAGCATGCGCCCCTGGTCATCGAAGCGCCCGTCGTCGAGGTGCCGCAGTCCACGCGCGTGGCCAAGGAGCGCCAGCAGACGCTGTTCGTCGATGCGGGCGACGCCAAACTGCCGCAGGTGGATCTGCTGGACGCCGCACCTGGCCGCCAGGAGACGGTGACGCCCGAGTCGCTGGAAATGACCAGCCGCCTCATTGAAAAGAAGCTGCGCGACTTCGGCGTCGAAGTGCATGTCGTCGCTGCGTCGCCCGGTCCGGTCATCACGCGCTACGAGATCGAGCCGGCCACAGGCGTGAAGGGCTCGCAGATCGTCGGCCTGGCCAAGGACCTGGCCCGGTCTTTGAGCCTCGTGTCCATCCGCGTCGTCGAGACCATCCCGGGCAAGAACTACATGGCCCTGGAGCTGCCCAATGCACGGCGCCAGACCATCCGCCTGTCCGAAATCCTCGGCTCCCAGGTCTATGCCGACGCCGCCTCGCAGCTGACCATGGGCCTGGGCAAGGACATCATCGGCCTGCCCATCGTGGCCGACCTGGCCAAGATGCCGCACTGCCTGGTGGCCGGCACGACCGGGTCGGGCAAGTCGGTGGGCATCAACGCGATGATCCTCAGCCTGCTCTACAAGGCCGAGGCCCGCGATGTGCGCCTCATCCTCATCGACCCCAAGATGCTGGAGATGAGCGTCTACGAGGGCATCCCGCACCTGCTGGCGCCGGTCGTGACGGACATGAAGCAGGCCAGCAATGCGCTGAACTGGTGTGTCGGCGAGATGGAGCGGCGCTACAAGCTCATGTCCAAGATGGGCGTGCGCAACCTGGCCGGCTACAACAAGAAGATCGACGAAGCCAAGGCCAATGGCATCAGCATCCCCAATCCCTTCGCGCTGAACAACGAAGAGCCGGAGCCGCTGGAGCGCCTGCCTTTCATCGTCGTCGTCATCGACGAGCTGGCCGACCTGATGATGGTGGTCGGCAAGAAGATCGAGGAATTGATCGCCCGCTTGGCGCAGAAGGCGCGCGCGGCCGGCATCCATCTGATCCTGGCCACGCAGCGCCCCTCGGTGGATGTCATCACCGGCCTCATCAAGGCCAACATCCCGACCCGGCTGTCCTTCCAGGTCAGCTCCAAGATCGACAGCCGCACCATCCTCGACCAGATGGGCGCCGAGGCGCTGCTGGGCATGGGCGACATGCTCTACATGCCTTCGGGCACCGGCCTGCCCATCCGCGTGCACGGCGCCTTTGTCAGCGACGACGAGGTGCACCGCGTTGTGGAGTACATCAAGTCCCAGGGTGAACCCAACTACATCGAAGGCATCCTCGAAGGTGGCGTGCTCGACGGCATCGACGGCGAAGCGCCGGCGCCAGGCGAGGCCAGCGGTGAGCAGGACCCCATGTACGACCAAGCCGTGGCTATCGTCCTACAACATCGCAAGGCGTCCATCTCCCTGGTGCAGCGCCATCTGCGCATAGGCTACAACCGCGCCGCGCGGCTGCTGGAGCAGATGGAGAACTCCGGGCTGGTCGGTGCCCTGGCCGCCAATGGCAGCCGCGAGCTGATTGTTCCGAAGCGAGACGAATGAAGAAATTTCTGTTGTCCCTGACATTGCTGGCCTGCGCCGCGGCCCATGCCGATGCCGTCGACGCGCTGCGCAGCTTTGCCAGCGAGGTCAAGAGCGGCAAGGCCAATTTCACGCAGACCGTGACCTCACCGGACGGCAAGCGCAAGAAGGTGTCGTCGGGCAGCTTCGAGTTCCAGCGCCCCAACCAGTTCCGCTTCGCCTACGCCAAGCCCTTCGAGCAGGTCATCGTCGCCGACGGCCACAAGGTCTGGATCTTTGATGCCGACCTCAACCAGGCCAGCTCCCGCAAGCTCAGTGATGCGCTGGGCGCTACGCCCGCGGCCCTGCTCGCCGGCACCAACATCGAACGCGATTTCACGCTGAAGGCCCAGCCTGCCGAGGGCGGTGTCGACTGGGTGCAGGCGGTCCCGAAGCAGGCCGAGTCCACCATCCAGTCCCTCAAGCTTGGCTTCAAGGGCAAGGAGCTGGCGGCCATGGAGATCGTCGACGGCTTTGGCCAGCGTTCGCGGCTGGACTTCAGCGCCGTGCAGGCCAATGTGCCGGTTGCCGCCGAGCGCTTCCAGTTCAAGCTGCCGGCCGGGGCCGATCTGATCGAGCAGTGAGTACCGCGTCTCTCTTCGACGCCGACCCGCCCGCGCAGCCGCTGGCCGAGCGCCTGCGCCCGAAGACGCTGGACGAGGTCATCGGCCAGCGCCATCTGCTCGGCCCCGGCATGCCGCTGCGTGCGGCCTTCGACGCGGGCCGGCTGCAGAGCATGATCCTTTGGGGCCCGCCGGGGGTCGGCAAGACGACGCTGGCGCGGCTGATGGCCGGCGCCTTCGACGCGCAATTCATTCCCATCAGCGCCGTGCTCGGTGGCGTCAAGGACATTCGCGAGGCCGTCGACCGCGCCCAGCTCGCGGCCCAGCAGGGCCGGCGCACGGTGCTGTTCGTCGACGAGGTGCATCGCTTCAACAAGGCCCAGCAGGACGCCTTCCTGCCGCATGTCGAATCGGGCCTCTTCACCTTCATCGGCGCGACGACCGAGAACCCGAGCTTCGAGGTCAACTCTGCTCTGCTGTCGCGCGCCCAGGTGCAGGTGCTGAAAAGCCTGGATGCCGAGGAGCTGCAGCAGCTGGTCGAGCGCGGCTCCGCCGAGCTGGGCATCGCCACGCCGACGAGGCAAGCCGCCGACCGCCTGATCGGCTATGCCGACGGCGATGCGCGGCGTCTCTTGAATGCGCTGGAGTCCGCCGCTTCACTAGCCAATGGCGCCCAGATCGACGAAGCCCTGCTGGAGCGGACGCTCGGCGAGCAGCTGCGCCGCTATGACAAGGGCGGCGACCAGTTCTATGACGTCATCTCGGCCCTGCACAAGTCCGTGCGCGGCAGCAGCCCGGACGGCGCGCTGTACTGGTTCGCGCGCATGCTGGACGGCGGCGTCGACGCCCGCTACATCTCGCGCCGCCTGATCCGCATGGCCAGCGAGGACATCGGCCTGGCCGACCCGCGTGCGCTGCGCATCACGCTGGACGCCGCCGACACCTACGAGCGCCTGGGCACGCCCGAAGGCGAGCTGGCCCTGGCCGAGGCCGTCGTCTATCTCGCCATCGCACCCAAGTCCAATGCCGTCTACAAGGCTTTCAACGCGGTCAAGGCCTTCATCAAGCAGGACCAGACCCGCCCGGTGCCCGAGCATCTGCGCAATGCGCCGACGCGGCTGATGAAGGACCTCGGCTATGGCAAGGCCTACCGCTATGCCCACGACGAGCCCAATGCCTATGCGGCCGGCGAGCAATACCTGCCCGACGGGCTGGAAGGCCAGCGCTGGTACGAACCGGTGCCGCGCGGCCTGGAGCTGCGCATTGCCGACAAGCTGGCTGAACTACGCCGGCTGGACGATGAAGCGACTTAGCGCGGCGCTGCTCGCGCTGTGTGCGATCGCCGCACAGGCAGCCGACGGCCCCACGCTCACGCGGGTGCGCGACACCGGCGTCATCGTCATCGGCTACCGGCCGGCGTCCCTGCCTTTCTCCTATCTCGACGCCCAGCTGCGCCCCACCGGCTACACGGTCGAGCTCTGCGACCGCATCGTCGCGGCTGTGCGGACCAAGCTGCAGCTGCCTGACCTGGAGGTGCGCCGCGTCGAGGTGGCCTCGGCCACCCGCATGCCCTTGGTCATCAACGGCACGCTGGATCTGGAATGCGGCATCACGACGCACACTGCCGAGCGGGCCCGCCAGCAGGCCTTTTCGCTGACCATCTTCATCGCCGAGACGCGGTTGATGACACGGGCCGCCGAGCGGGTGCAGGGCCTCTCGGACCTGCGCGGCCTGCCGGTCGCGTCCACCATCGGCACCACCAGCATCCAGCACCTCGCCAAGGTCAACGAGCAGCAGGGCCTGGGCATCCGCATCCTGGGCGGCCTGGATGATCCAGAGGGCTTCCAGCTGCTGCGCAGCGGCCGCGCTTCGGCCTTCCTGATGGACGACGTGCTGCTGCGTGCGCTGTTGGCCCAGCAGGGGCCGGGCGCCGACGACTACCGCATCTCCGACCAGGCCCTGACAGTGGAGCCCTATGCCATCGGCTTGCGCAAGGGCGACCCGCAGTTCAAGGCGCTGGTGGACGAGGTGCTGACCGGGCTCTACCGCAGCGGTGAGATCCATGCGATCTACCGCCGCTGGTTCGAGTCGCCGCTGCCCTCGCAGGGGCTCAATCTCAAGCTGCCCATGAGTGCGGCTTTTCGCCGCGTCATTGCCAATCCGACAGACTCGCCCGACCCCGAGAAATACCGCTGATCAGCGGAAGTCGTCCAGCACGATGCCGTGCCGGTTCAGCTTGTCATACAGCGTCTTGCGCGGCGTGCCCAGCAACTCCATGGCGGCGGGCACCTTGCCGTGGCAGCGGCGCAGGGCCTGCTCGATCAGCGTCTTCTCGACCAGGTCCATCTGCCGCGCGAGGTTGAGCGCCGGCACGGCCTGCAGGGCCGCTTGCGGATCGAGGTCGTCCAGAGCCAGCACGAAGCGGTCGGCGGCGTTGCGGATCTCGCGCACATTGCCGGGCCAGTCGTGGGCCATCAGCTCGCGCAGCTTCTCCGGCGTCAACTCGGGCGCGGCGCGCTCATAGCGTGCGCAGGCCTGGGCGACGAAATGCTCGAACAGCAGCGGGATGTCTTCGCGGCGCTCGCGCAGCGGCGGCAGCTGCAGCGTGGCGATGTTGAGGCGGTAGTAGAGGTCGCTGCGGAACTGCCCTGAAGCCGACTGCTCCTTCAGGTCGGACTTGCTGGCGGCGATGAAGCGCACATTGACCGGCACCTCCTCGTTGGAGCCGAGGCGCTCGACGCGCCTCTCCTGCAGCACGCGCAGCAGCTTGATCTGCAGCGCAATCGGCATGGTCTCGATCTCGTCCAGCAGCAGACTGCCGCCGTTGGCATGCTCGATCTTGCCGATGCGGCGCTTGGCGGCCGACGTGAAGGAGCCGGGTTCGTGGCCGAACAGCTCGCTCTCGAACAGCGCTTCCGGCAGGCCGCCGCAGTTGATGGCGACGAAGTGGCGGTCACGGCGCGCGCTCTGGTCGTGAAGGCAGCGCGCCACCAACTCCTTGCCGGTGCCGGTCTCGCCGACGATGAGGACGTCGGCCGAGGTGCCGGCCAGGTTCAGCACCTGGCGGCGCAATTGCTGCATGGCCGGCGACTGGCCGAGCAGCGCGGCCTCGATGCCGCTGGCGCGCTGCAGCTGGGTGCGCAGCTCATCGGCCGAATGGCGCAGCGTGCGCAGGTCCAGGGCCCGGCGGGCCACGTCCAGCAGGCGCTCGGGCGCGAAGGGCTTCTCGATGAAGTCGTAGGCACCGGCGCGCATGGACTGCACCGCCATGGTCACGTCGCCATGCGCCGTGATGAGGATGGTGGGAATGTTCGGGTCGGTGGCCTGCACATGGGCGAGCAGGGCGCGGCCATCCATGCCGGGCAAGCGCACATCGGTGATGACGACGATGGGCGCGCCGGCCTGGATGTGGGGCAGGGCCTCCTCGGCGCTGCGGCAGGGGACGACGGCCAGGCCTTCCAGCTCCAGCGTCTGCGTGAGGCTGACCCGCACCGGCAGGTCGTCCTCGACGAACACGACCTTGTAGCCTTCAAACATCTTGGCTCTCCCATGCTTCGACCGCGAGGTCGAATTCGAAACTCATGCCGTGCTCCAGGCGGCGGGCACGCAGGCTGCCACCAAACTCATTGACGATCTTGGCCGAAATCACCAGGCCCAGGCCCAGGCCTTCACCGGCCGGCTTGGTGGTGAAGAAGGGCTCGAAGAGATGGGGCAGCTGTTCGTCGCCGACGCCGGCGCCGCTGTCCTGCACCTGGACGAGGGCCCGCGCACCGCCGTCCTGTGCGGAGACCCGCACAAGCAGTCGGCGCTCGGCCTCGTTCTGCATCGCGTCGATGGCATTGCCGAAGAGATTGACCAGTACCTGCTCCAGCCGGTTGGCCTCGGCCCGCACGCGCAGGCCCGCGGGCACGTCGACCTCGATGGCAATGCCCAGCGCACGGCTGCGGTGCTCCAGCAGCACCTGGGCGTTGCGCACGCTGTCCAGCAGCAAGACGACGCCGGTGACCTGCTCGTCGGCCTTGCGCGCGAAGCTCTTCAGCTGGCGCGTGATCTGGCCCATGCGCTCGACCATGTCGTCCATCAGCTTCAGATTGGTGGCCACCGCATCCTGGCGGCCGCTCTCCAGCAGGCGCATGGAGTTGCGCGCCAGGGCCCGCAGTGCGGTCAGCGGCTGGTTGACCTCATGCGACAGCCCGGCCGACATCTGGCCCAGCACCGCGAGCTTGCTGGCCTGCAGCAGCTCGCCTTCGGTCTGCAGGCGCTGTGCGATCTGGGTCTTCAGCGCGTCATTGGTCTGGCGCAGCTCGGCCGTGCGGCTGTCCACCAGCTGTTCGAGCTGGGCATGGGCCTGTTGCAGCTCGGTCTGGGCGCGGGTGAGCTGGCGCAGGGCGCGTCGGCGCGACGACAGATAGAGCACCAGCAGGCCGATGCTGGCGCCAAAGGCCGCGCCGCCCCAGGCCGCGAGTTGGGCGCGCTGGCGCACCTCGGTCAGGTCGGACAAGGCCACCAGGCGCAGGCCCAGCGGCACGATGAGGCGCTGCTGAGCCAGCATGGCCTTGGCGCCCGGCGGGGGCAAGCTGACCTGCTGACCCTGGTGCACTTCCAGCGAGACCGGCAGGTCCAGGTCGGGGCCGATGGCCTGCGGGTAGCGCGCGCTAGCCTGCAAGGCCTGCCGGCGTGACGGGTCGGCATGGCCCAGCACGGCGTATTTCCAGGCCTGCACCGAGCTCATGATGACGACGTCCTGGTCGTCGGCGATGAGGATGCGCTCGTTCTGCGAGCGCAGGCCGAGATCGATCCAGGTCGCCTCCAGCGGCGCGAGGTTGAAGCGCACGACGATGACGCCACTGTTCTGGCTGGCCTGGCGCAAAGGGTGCAGCAGGTAGAAGTCGGTGCTGCCCGTGTTGGGATCGGCGGCGAAGAAATGGGTGCGGCCCTGGGCCAGGGCCTCGGCGAGGCGGGCCGGGGGCGTCAGCACCTCGCTGGCCGACAAGACCTGGCCCTGGGCGTCGGCGACGAAGAGCTGGTGGGTGCCGGCGCGCACATTGACGCGGGCCAGCATCTGGCTGGCGGCGCGGCGCGCCGCGGCGTCGTCGGGGGCCTGCATCAGGGCCTGCAGCGTCGGCGCGATGGCCAGCAGGCTGGGCAGGGAGGCGTGGCGGCCCAGCTCGGCGGCCAGGTTGGAAGCGTAGAGCTCCAGCCTCTCGGTGCTCAGCGCCGACAGCTGCTCGCGGCCGCTGCGTTCACTCAAGCGGTGCGCGAGCACGAAGCCGAGCACCATCAGCAGGCCGGTCAGGAAGAGATGGAAGCCCGGCCGGCTCAGCAGGCGGATCAGGCGCAGCGCGCGCGGACGAAGGGAGGCAGGCACAACCATGGCAGGGGCCGTGTAGTTTGCCCATCGCGGGCGCCACAAGACAGGCCCGCAACCAGTTTTTTCGACCTTGGCGGAGAACCGCTCGCGCGCGCTGCGGTTTGTGCGGATTTCCGCCCAGTTTTCGGGGGCCGACACTCGTGAAATCTGACCAGGCCCGCCCCCGTGGGGCGGAGCTAACGGTCGGCCGTTTCATACCGTCGGTGAATACCCTTGAAACGCCGTCATTGGCACGAGGGTTGCGATTTAACGCTGGTCGCGTGGCGCATGCTGCGCCCAACAATTATTCCTGGAGCCCTCATGGAGACTCTGATTCAACAGATCATCAACGGCCTGGTGCTGGGGAGCATGTATGCCCTCGTCGCCCTGGGCTACACGATGGTCTACGGCATCATCAACCTCATCAATTTCGCCCACGGCGAAATCCTGATGGTCGGCGCCATGGTCAGCTGGACGCTGGTCACGCTGTTGGCGGATTCCGGCATCCCCGGCTGGCTGCTGATGCTGATCGGCCTCGCGGCCGCCATCATCGTCTGCGCCACCTTGAACTTCGCGGTCGAGAAGATCGCCTACCGGCCGCTGCGCAATGCACCGCGCCTGGCGCCGCTGATCACCGCCATGGGCATGTCGCTGCTGCTGCAGGTGCTGGCGATGATCATCTGGAAGCCCAATCCCAAGCCTTTCCCGCTGCTGCTGCCGACGACGCCGTTTGATTTGGGCGGCCCCGTCATCACCGTCACGCAGTGCCTGATCCTGGGCCTGACGGTCTGCATCCTGGCCGGCCTGATGTATCTGGTGAACTACACCAAGCTGGGCCGCGCGATGCGCGCCACCGCCGAGAACCCGCGCGTGGCCGGCCTGATGGGCGTCAAGCCCGACTTCATCATCTCCACCACCTTCGTCATCGGCGCCGCGCTGGCCGCTGTTGCCGGCCTGATGTGGGCGGCCAATTACGGCACGGTGCAGCACACCATGGGCTTCATGCCCGGCCTGAAGGCCTTCACGGCCGCGGTGCTGGGCGGCATCGGCAATCTGGCCGGCGCCGTCGTGGGTGGCGTGCTGCTGGGGCTGATCGAGGCCATCGGCGCGGGCTACCTCGGTGACCTGACCGGCGGCGTGCTGGGCAGCCACTACGCCGACATCTTTGCCTTCATCGCCCTCATCCTCGTGCTGACGCTGCGCCCCTCGGGCCTGCTCGGCGAGCGTGTGGCCGATCGCGCCTGAAGGGAGACAAGACATGGACAGCAAGAAAATCTTCACCTTCCTGGCGGCCGCCATCGGCCTGCTCGTCGTGCCCCTGTTCGCACAGCAGCTCGGCAACGGCCCGGTCCGCATCATCGACCTGGCCCTGCTGTATGTGCTGCTGGCCCTTGGGCTCAACATCGTGGTCGGCTACGCCGGCCTGCTGGACCTGGGCTACGTCGCCTTCTACGCGGTCGGCGCCTATATGTTCGCGCTGATGGCCAGCCCGCACCTGAGCGAGAACTTCGAGGCCATCCGGGCCGCCTTCCCCGAGGGCCTGCACTCGCCGATCTGGCTGGTCATCCCGGCCGGGGCGGCCCTCGCCGCCTTCTTCGGCGTGATGCTGGGGGCGCCGACGCTGAAGCTGCGCGGCGACTACCTGGCCATCGTGACGCTGGGCTTCGGCGAAATCATCCGCGTCTTCCTGAACAACCTGGAGTACCCGGTCAACGTCACCAACGGGCCGCGCGGCATCGGTCAGATCGACTCCTTCCACATCTTCGGTGTCAACCTCGGCAAGTCCTGGGAGGTGTTCGGCTTCACGCTGCCCTCGGTGACGCTGTACTACTACCTCTTCCTGGCCCTGGTGGTGGCGGGCGTGGTGATCTGCTATCGCCTGGAGAACTCCCGCATCGGCCGCGCCTGGATGGCCATCCGCGAGGACGAGATCGCTGCCAAGGCCATGGGCATCAACACCCGCAACCTCAAGCTGCTGGCCTTCGGCATGGGCGCCACCTTCGGCGGCGTGTCGGGCGCCATGTTCGCGAGCTTCCAGGGCTTCGTGTCGCCCGAGTCCTTCAGCCTGCAGGAGTCGGTCATGATCGTCGCCATGGTGGTGCTGGGCGGCATCGGCCACATCCCCGGCGTCATCCTCGGCGCGCTGATGCTGTCGGCCCTGCCCGAGGTGCTGCGCTATGTCGCCGGCCCGCTGCAGCAGATGACCGATGGACGGCTGGACGCGTCCATCCTGCGCCAGCTGCTCGTGGCCCTGGCCATGATCGGCATCATGCTGGCCCGCCCGCGCGGCCTGTGGCCCTCGCCCGAGCACGGCAAGGTCGCACCGCCGGCAGCCAAGTGAGGGGAGGGACAACATGAGCATCCACGACAACATCGTTCTCAACGTCAGCGGCGCGTCCAAGCGTTTCGGCGGCGTGCAGGCCCTGTCCGACGTCGGCATCCAGATCCAGCGCGGCCAGGTCTACGGCCTGATCGGCCCCAACGGCGCCGGCAAGACCACCTTCTTCAACGTCATCACGGGCCTGTATGTGCCGGACGGCGGCAGCTTCTCCCTGGGCGGCACGCCCTACACGCCGCAGGCCGTGCACCAGGTCGCCAAGGCCGGCATCGCGCGCACCTTCCAGAACATCCGTCTGTTTGCCGACATGACGGCCATCGAGAACGTCATGGTCGGGCGCCACATCCGCACCAAGTCGGGCCTCATCGGCGCGGTGTTCCGCACGCCCAAGTTCAAGGCCGAGGAGGCCGCCATCAAGGCGCGTGCCCAGGAGCTGCTGGACTATGTCGGCATCGGCAAATACGCGGACTACAAGGCGCGCACGCTGAGCTACGGCGACCAGCGCCGCCTGGAGATCGCCCGGGCTCTCGCCACCGACCCCCAGCTGATCGCGCTGGACGAGCCGGCCGCCGGCATGAACGCGACCGAGAAGGTCGTGCTGCGCGAGCTGATCGACCGCATCCGCAATGACGGCCGCACCATCCTGCTGATCGAGCACGATGTGAAGCTGGTCATGGGCCTGTGCGACCGCGTCACGGTGCTGGACTACGGCAAGCAGATCGCCGAAGGCACGCCGGCCGAGGTGCAGAACAACGAGAAGGTGATCGAGGCCTACCTCGGCGCCGGCCACAAGCCGCATTGAGAGGGAAGAACGACATGGCAGAAGCAAAGCAAACCCTGCTCAAGGTCAGCGGCCTGAAGGTGGCCTATGGCGGCATCCAGGCCGTCAAGGGCGTCAGCTTCGAGGTGCGCGAGGGCGAACTGGTGTCGCTGATCGGCGCCAACGGTGCCGGCAAGACGACGACGCTGAAGGCCGTCACCGGCCTGCAGCCGATTGCCGCCGGCAGCGTGGAATACCTTGGCAGGCCCATCAAGGGCCAGGGCGCCTGGGACCTGGCCAAGCAGGGCCTGGTCATGGTACCCGAGGGCCGCGGCACCTTCACGCGCATGACCATCACCGAGAACCTGCAGATGGGCGCCTACAACCGCAAGGACGGCGAGATCGAGTCCGACATGGACAAGGTCTTCGCGCTGTTCCCGCGGCTCAAGGAGCGTGCCAAGCAACTGGCCGGCACCATGTCCGGCGGCGAACAGCAGATGCTGGCCATGGGCCGCGCGCTGATGGCCCGTCCCAAGGTGCTGCTGCTGGACGAGCCCTCCATGGGCCTGTCCCCCATCATGGTGGACAAGATCTTCGAGGTCGTGAACGACATCCACCAGCAGGGCGTGACCATCCTGCTCGTCGAGCAGAACGCCAGCCGCGCCCTGCAGCTGGCCAACCGCGGCTATGTGATGGAGTCCGGCGAGGTGACGATGGACGGCGAGGGCCAGGCGCTCTTGAACGACCCCAAGGTCCGCGCGGCCTACCTCGGCGAATAAGAGATCCACCGCCCAAGAAAAAACGCCCGGCACTGCCGGGCGTTTGTTTTGGTGGATGGCGCTCAGAGGCTGGCCACCACGCTCACATCGGTCACGCCAGCTGCCACGCGCACGGTCCTGACGCTGGCCACCGGGCTGGCCGGCGCGGTGCCGCCGACCTGGCGCGCCACCTTCTTGAAGGTGCAAAGCATTTCCGTCTTGCTGACAGAAACGACGGCGTAGCCCTGGGCGTCGCTGTCGACATGCTTGATCCAGGGGTTGTTGACCGTCGGCGGCACGCCCGTCGTCGAGTTGGCGAAGGGGTTGAGGCGCTTGATGATTTCCGAGGCCGGCACGAGGTTGGCCGGGATGCCCAGGGCCGCGGCCAGCGACTGCTGGATCAGGCCGTAGAGGGTCATCGCGGCGGCCGACTTGCCGGCCACGGCCATGCTCGTGATCAGGCCCGCCACCAGCGTGCCCATGGTGCCGGCCTGGGTTTCGTCGAAGGTGTTGACGACGGCCCTGGACAGCGCGGCCGTCGGCGCGAAGGCCGCGGCCGGCACCTTGCCGGCAAGGATGGCGCCCTGCACGGCGGCCTGGATGGCGGCCGTGTTGCTCAGGTCGGTCACGCCGGCGGCGATGGCGATGGCCGCGCTCAGCATCTGGATGGCGATGGCTTCGGCCTCGAACTCGCTGGTGGCGACCAGGGGCTTGAGCGCGGCAAACGACGGTGTGCTGGCCGCGCCGTAGAAGTAGCTGAAATTGGAGTTGCTGGACACGCCGGCCGTGACGAGGTCGACCATGGCCGGCACGGGCGTGGCGGCGTCGTAGTCGGCCATGACCACGCCGGCATAGAAGGCGTGGATGTCACCGGTGACGGCCACCACGTTCTTCACGCCCTTGGCCAGCAGCTGGCCCATCAGGTATTTGCGCTCGGCGTTGAAGCCGTCCCACTGGTCGGCGTTCAACACGAACTTGGCCTTGAAGGCGGCCGGCGCGGCGGGGATCTTGTTGCCGTCGATGCCCATGCGCAACAGCGAGACCTCATTGCCCCAGACCTTCCATTGCGCGGTGGACGCCGTCATCGTCTGCACCCACCACTGGCGCTGCGCACCGCCCAGCACGCTGACCAGGGCCAGCGGGTCGGGCAGGGCGGCACCGGCGGCCAGCTTGGCGGCCTCCACGCCGGCCAGCGTCGCCTGCGGCACCATATAGCGCGCACCGATGGAGCCGACGGCCTGGCCCGTCAGCGGGCTGGGCGCCGCCTCGGGGATGAGGTGGTCGGCGCGGTAGAGGCGCTGGTCGGTCATGACCAGGTGCATCAGCTTGCCGAACTTCAGGTCGCGGTAGATGCGGATGCCGGTGATGCCCTGGCCGGGGTCCAGCGTGAAGCTGATATCGGCCGGCATGTTCTCGAACCAGGCCTGGTTGGCGGCCAGGCGGCGCGAGGTCTGGGCGGTGTTGTCGCCGACCTGCGTGGTCGCGTTGAAGCTGCCGTTGTCGTAGGTCTCGCGGTCCTGCCAGCAGTCGTCGCTGAACTCGTGGTCGTCCCAGACGGCCACGAACGCGAAGCGCTCGTGCAGGTTCTGCAGGCGGCGGTCGGTGCGGTAGCGCTTGTAGAGGTAGCGGTAGTCGGCGATGGTCGTCGCGTACTTGCCGCCGGTCGGCAGCGTCGTGCCGTTGGGCAGGGCCAGGGCCGCATGGGCGCTCTCGACGCCGCCGGCCTGGTAGTCGGCCCCCACGGCTTCGTAGATGTAGTCGCCCAGGTGGACGATGAAGTCGATGTTCTCGTTGGCCAGGCTGTCCATGCCGGCCCAGTGGTTCACGCTCCAGTCCTGGCAGGAGACGAAGGCGAAGTTCAGGCTGCTGTTGTCGGTGTCGGCAGCCGGGGCGGTCTTGAAGCGGCCCACGCGCGACGTGCTGCTGCCGGCGGTGAACTGGTAGTAGTAGACCGTGTCGGGCTTCAGGCCGCTGATGCGATGGCGCAGCGTGTGGTCGTAGAACTCGTAGACGGGCACGTCGGCGCTGGCGTCGGCCGTGCCGGTCAGGGCCGTCGTCGTGCCCAGCAGGGCGGCATTGCCGGCGGCACTGCTGATGCTGAGCTTGACGGTGTAGCTGCCGGCGCCAGCGGCGCTGGTCACGTCATCGGCCGAGCTCGGCACGACGCGGGCCCACAGCACGGCGCCGTCCGGCTTGGGGTCGCCCGAGGCGACCGACTGCGGGAACTTGAAGGTGCCGCTGGCGGCGGCCGTCGTGGGCAGCGGCGTGCTCGTGCCCGGGAAGGTGGCTGGCAGCGGCTGGATGGGGGCTCCGGCATCGCCACCACCGCCGCAGCCGACGAGGCTGGACAGGGCCGTGGAGGCGGTGATCAGGGCGCCCGCTTGAGCGGCGCTGCGGCGAAGAAAACTGCGGCGATCCATGATGTTCGCCTCCTCAGAACTTGTAGTTGAACTGGACACCGTAGATGGTGGCCTTGGAGCTGTAGTTGCCGCGCACGGTCGAGTAGGCGCAGTTGCAAGGCTGCGTGCCGTCGCCGTCGTCGGTCGCGTTCATCGATGCGTCCTTCAGCTTCACATGGCCGAAGGAGAAGTCGACGCTGGCGTTGTCCATGAAGGCCCAGTTGGCGCCCAGCGCGTACCAGGTGCGCGCCGCATCGGGCAGGGCCGGACTGCGCGTTGCCGAAGGCACGGGCGACATGTCCTTGCTGAAGCCGGTGCGCAGCAGCAGCGAAGGCAGGACCTTCCATTGCGCACCGACGGAGACCTTGGTGCTGTCCTTCCAGTGCTCGGCGGTGGTGGAGTCGGCGGTCGAGTTCGCGAAGTCGATGACCAGCTGCTTCAGGCGCGAATCGCGCGTGATCGTGAAGTCGCCCATCACGGCGATGGTCGGCGTCAGCTGCTGGAAGCCGTGGATGGACAGCGACTCGGGTGTGCGCACCGCGAGGCTGGCGTCGGAGTCGTTGTGGTCCAGGGCCGACACGCCGTTGTAGGGCGCGGCGGTGATGGCCGCCTGCACGGTGGCCGGCAAGTTGCTGGGCTGAGTCCAGTCGGCGTGGCCCTTGAGCTTGTGGCCGACGCTGCTGCGATAGCTCAGGCCGACGCGCGTGCCGGCGGCCGGTTCCCACAGCAGGGCGACGTTGAAGCCCAGGCCCCAGTCCTTGCCGTTGACGGCGATGGAGCCGTCGTAGCTTGGGTCGCCGAAGATCTGTGCGGCCTGCTGCTGGAGCTGCAGGGCCAGGCCCGGTGCGCCGGCGGCGGCGGCCTGGTGGGCTGCGTTCAACAGGCCCGCCGCATAGACGGAGGCATAGGGCACTGCGCGGCGCAGCTTGCCTTCCATGTACTGCAGGTTCAGGCCGGCCGCCAGCGACAGCTCGGGCGTGGCCTTCCAGGCCACGTTCGGGTTGATCGACAGGGACTTCAGCTCGACCGATTGCAGGTTGTAGCGCCCACCCCAGTTGGCCGGGTAGTTGAGCTTGGTGCCCCAGGGTACGAACACGCCCAGGCCATAGGCCAGGCCGTCTTCACCCTGGTAGCTCAGGTAGGCGTGCGGCACCGGCTGGGCCTTGGCGAAGCTCATCGTGTCGCCCGCGGCGCTGGTCGAGCGCGGCGCGAGGCCGGAGCCCGGCAGGGAGATGTAGGAGCCCTGGTCGGTGAACCTGGTCTTGGGGTCGACGTAGTCGATGACGCCGGAGAAGTTCCAGCCCTTGAGCCGCGTGATGCCGGCCGGGTTGGCGAACAGCGTGCTGGCGTCGGCGGCCTCGGCGCCATTGGCGTTGGCCGTGCCTTCGGCAGCGGCGCTCTGGGTGCCGAAGCGGTAACCCGCAGCCTGGACATTCAGGGCCAGCGGCAGCAGCGCCAGGGCGGCCAGCAACGGGCGCAGCGCGCCCGCGTGACATGGGGTCTTCATGATGGGTTTGTCTCCGTAATCGTGCGTAACCGGCGCGAATTGTGCGCAGCGACGGTGTCACGCGGAGGACAAACCAGCCCAGGGAAACCCTGGACTGGGGAGGACACTCTAGGTGTTGGCCGGGCGCAACCGCTCAACCAACTTAGGGGCTGGACTCAGGCCAAGCGCACGAGCTTGGAACGGGCCCAGTCGTCGGCCACGCGGGCCGGCGTCGAGTCGGCTGCCTGCACGCGCTGCAGCAGCTCTTCCACGCGCTCGGCGATCTTGCTGACCTCGGCCATCACGGCCTTCTCTTCGCCTTCGTTGCGGTACTCGCGGGCCACGCTGATGATGCCGCCGGCATTCACCAGGTAGTCGGGCAGATAGCAGATGCCGCGGCGCTGCAGGGCGTCGCCGTCGGCCGGCGTGGCGAGCTGGTTGTTGGCGGCGCCGGCGATGAGCTTGGCGCGCAGCGTCGGCACGGTCTGCTCGTTCAGCGAGGCGCCGAGAGCACAGGGAGCCAGCACGTCGACATCGACAGCGAGGATGTCCGCCACGCTGACGGCCGTCGCGCCGAATTGCGCCACGGCGCGTTCGACCTTGGCGGCATCCACGTCAGCCACCACCAGTTTGGCGCCGGCCTGGTGCAGGAACTCGGCCAGATGCCAGCCGACGGCGCCCAGGCCCTGCAAGGCGACGCGCACGCCGTCCAGCGACGAGCGGCCCAGCACCAGACGGGCACCGGCCTGGATGGAGACGAAGACGCCCCAGGCCGTCTTGGGGCTGGGGTCGCCACCGAAGGCGCCCTCGCGCGGAATGCCGCTCACATAGGGCGTCACGGCCTGCATGCCGCGCATGTCGGCGGTCGTCGTGCCGACGTCCTCGGCGGTGATGTAGGCGCCGTTCAGCGACTGCACGGCGCGGCCGAAGGCGGCAAACAGGGCAGGGCGATCGAAGGCACCTTCGGGCTTCAGGATGACGGCCTTGCCGCCGCCAAAGGGCAGGTCGGCCAGGGCGTTCTTCAGGCTCATGCCCTGGGACAGGCGCAGCGCGTCGTTCAGCGCGGCGGCTTCGGATTCGTAGTGCCAGAGGCGGCAGCCACCAAAGGCGGGGCCGCGGGCGGTGCTGTGTACGGCGAGGATGGCCTTGAGGCCGGTGGCCGGGTCGGTGGCGAGCAGCACGCGCTCATGGGCGGCTTGCTCGGGCAGGCCGAAGAGGGAGGTCGGGTTCATGCGGTGGGCGCTTTTGGCGCGGCAGTGAGGGAGGGACGGCCGCGCTTTTGGCGCAGCCGGCGGCGATTTTAAGGGGCCTCCACGCCGCGGCCTCGGCAGGCCCGCGGCGCGGTTAACCTTCGCACCCACGAGGACATAGGCGCGGATGACAGCGCCAGGGGAGTTGGACGTGCGGGCCCTGTTGATCGACGACGAGGATCTGGTGCTGGAGGGGCTGGAGGCTTTCCTCCAGGTGAGCATGCCCGACCTCAGCCTGGACAAGACCAGCGAGCTGGCGGTGGCCGTCGAGCTGGCGGCCAAGGTGCCCTATGAGCTGACGCTGCTGGACTGGCATCTGACGGGTGCGGACGGGCGGCAGCAGGATGGCCGGGCGGTCATCGAAGCCCTGCGCGCCGGCGGCTCGCGGGCCCCCATCCTCGTCGTGTCGGGCGGCGACCCGACGCCGTGGCCGGAGCGGGTGTTCGAGCTGGGGCTGGCCGGCTTCGTGCCCAAGCGGGCCAGCGGCGCCACGCTGCTCCAGGCGATCCGCATCGCACTGGACGGCGGCGTCTTCCTGCTGGACCGGGCGCTGCAGCAGCGCGCCGGGGTGGCGGTCAAGCCGCCAGCGGCCCCGACGGTTCCGACCGACGATGCGGCTTCCCTGCAACTGCGTTTTCCCGCGCTGACGGAACGCCAGGCCGAGGTCTTTCGCATCATGCTGCGCGGCGCGAGCAACAAGGAGATCGCCCGTGAGCTCGACATCGGCGTCAACACCGTGCACACCCATGTGCGCGGCGTGCTGGCGGCCGTGGGGGCGCAGCGCCGCGGCGAGGCGGTGTTCCGCGTCGTCGGCGGGCAGGGATGACAGCGGGCGACGTGCAGTCGGCCCTGGCGCGCCGGCTGTTCATGGCGCGCACCCAGACGCTGCGCTCGCAGTGGCCCATCGCCATCTCGCACGCCGTCGTGGCCTGGGTGTTGTGGCGCGATGGCCTGGCCATGGCCGCCGTGGCCTGGTTCCTCACGATCACGGCGGTCAACCTCGCGCGCAGCCTGCATCTGCTGCGGCTGAACGGCGCCACTGAAGCAGACGCGCAGCGCGCGACCCGCGTGGCGCGCAACTGGCTGGTCGTCATCGGCCTGCTGCGGCCGATTCCGGTGCTGCTGACGCTGCTCGGCCACAGCGTCGAGGGCTTCTACCTGATCACCATGATCATGCTGGGCCTCACCGTGGGCGGCGTGTCCAACCTGGCGGGTCTGACGCGCCTGTACGACGTCTGGTCCGCGCCGCTGTTCCTCGCCTTCTGTGGCGTCTGGCTGGCCCGCGCCGACATCGAGGGCGCGGCCATCGCGCTGCTGCTGGGGATGATGTTCTTCCTGCTGCGGACTTTCGTGCGCGACTACGGCGCCGTGCTGGCCCGCGAGATGACCTGGGCCGAGCAATTGCGCGTGGAACGCGACCGCGCCGAGGAGGCCATCGTGGCCCGGGGGCGCTTCTTCGCCGCCGCCAGCCACGACCTGCGCCAACCCATTGCGGCCATGCGCTGGTATGGCGAAGCGGTCGAGGAGCATGCGCGGCTGCTGGACCATGCGGGGCTCAGGCAGATCGGCGAAGGCATTGCGCGGGCGATGGCGCGGGCCGATCCGCTGCTGGCGCAATACCTGGAAATCTCGCGATTGGAGGCGCACGAGACCGCCTTGCCGCTCAGCAACGTCGACCTCGGCGCGCTGTTGCGCCAGACGGCCGAGGCCTGGGAGCCGCAGGCCCGCGAGCGCGGCCTGGGCCTGGCGCTCAGGCTGCCCGACGGGGTGCCGCTGGCCCTGGGCGACGAGGCCGCTCTGCGGCGCATCCTCGACAACCTGGTGGCCAACGCCATCAAGTTCACGCCGGCGGGCGTCGTGACCTTGGCGGCCGAGACAGCGGGACCGGGCCGCTGGCGGGTCAGCGTCAGCGATACCGGCATTGGCATCGCCGCCGAGGACCAGGGCCAGGTTTTCGACGACTTCTTCCAGATCGGCAATGCCGCGCGTGTCAGCGACAAGGGCGTGGGCCTGGGCCTGTCCATCGCCCGCCGCCATGCCGAGCGCCTGGGCAGTTCGCTGCGGCTGACCAGCGCCTTGGGGCAGGGCAGCCGCTTCGAGTTCGAGCTGGCGGCGGCCGACGGCGAGCCCCCGCCCGCGACCGCGCCTGCCGACGAGCCGTCGTTGCCAGCTGGCCTGAAGGTCCTCGTCGTCGATGACGATGTCGACGTTCAGCAGGCCTTGAAGGCGCGCCTGCAGGCGAGGGGCTGGACGGTGCAGACGGCCTCGGCCTTGGGCGAGGCCCTGGGGCTCTGGCGCGACGGCTTCTTGCCTGACATCGTGCTCGCCGACTACCGCCTCGGGGACGAGCACACCGGTGCCGAACTGATTGCGGCGCTGCGCGGCGAAGGCTGCGAGGCGCCGGCCCTCATCATCACCGGCGATACCGCGCCGGACCGCCTGGCCGAGCTGGCCCGCAGCGGGGTGGAGGTGCTGCACAAGCCGGTCAGCGACGCCTTGCTGGTGCAGGCGCTGGGGCGGCTGCTGGCCAGGGCACCCGCCTGACGGCTCAGGGTCCCTGGAAACCGCCGCTGCGCAGCGTGAGTACCAGGGTGTCGCGCCAGCCGCGCTCGCCGGCGGCCAGGGGCTGGATGGGCGTCGTCTCGTGGATGACGCGGGCGTCGTCCAGCAGCAGCGTCGTCCAGGGCTGGGTCATGGTGAAGCGCTGGCCGGCCGGGCCGGCAGCGTCGAAGACGCGCGACTCGCCGCCCTTGATGCCATGGCGGCCGACGAAGAGCACGGCGACGAGGTCGACGCCATCGCGGTGGGCACCCTCGGGCGTGGGGCGCCCGATGCCGTCGCTGGTGTCGATGCGAAACGGGTGGGCCTCGATGAACCAGGCCTGCTCGCCCTTAAGCGCCGAGGCGATCCGGGCCAGGCCCAGCAGCAGGGCCGTCCAGGCGGGTGAAGTGACCATCTCCTGGGCCAGCGGCACGAACCAGCGCTGGATGCCGCCGTGCAGGGCGTTGTAGTCCAGCGGCTGCCAATGGGCGCGGTGGGGCGCCAGCGTCAGCGTGCCTCCCTCGGCGACGAAGCAGCCATGGCGGCGGAAGCGGTAGCGACCGCCGTCGCGCAGATAGCCGTCGGGCGGCAGGTCGTCCCAGCAAGGCTTGAGGCTGTCGAGGTCGACGGCCGAGACGCCCAGCACACCGAGCGAACTCGGCGCCAGCACGGCCTCGCCATCGCGCCTGAGCGCTTCGACCAGTTCAGCGGCAGGAGTCCACGGCGGCTCGAACATCAGTGTTTATCGGCTTCAGAGGTGAAGGCATCCGCATAGAACTCTTCATCCGGCAGCTTGCACTGCGCGACGAAGTCCTTGTGCGCGGACTCGACCATGATGGGCGCGCCACAGGCATAGACCTGATGGCCGGAAAGATCGGGGTGATCTTGCATGACGGCGCGGTGGACGAAGCCGGTGCGGCCCGTCCAGCCGGCCTCGGGCTCGGACAGCACGGGCACATAGGTCAGCGTCGGCCCACCGTTCCCAGATTCTGCGGCGATCTGCGCGGCCCAGTCGTTCAGATAGAGGTCGGCCTGCTTGCGCGCGCCCCAGTACAGCACCATGGGCCGCTTGGACTCGATATGGCGGGCGCGCTCGATGATGGCCTTGATGGGCGCGAAGCCCGTGCCGCTGGCCAGCAGCACGATGGGCTTGTCGCTGTCCTCGCGCAGGAAGAAGCTGCCGAAGGGACCTTCCATGCGCAGGATGTCCTTCTCCTTGAGCGCACCGAAGACGTGATCCGTAAACTTGCCGCCGGGCATGTGGCGGATGTGCAGCTCGATCTGGCCCGGCAGCGTGTGCGGCGCATTGGCCATGGAGTAGCTGCGGCGCGAGCCGTCGCGCAGGATGAACTCGACATACTGGCCGGCGCGGAACTGGAAGTTCTGGTTGGCAGCCAGCTGCATGGTCAGCACGGCCACGTCGGCGGCGGGGCGCAGGATGGTGGTCACGCGGCTGGGCAGCTTCAGCACCGGGAACTCGCCGGCGCCGGGCACGGTGCGGGCCTCGATGGTGCAGTCGGTCTGCGGGCGGGCGCAGCAGGTCAGCACGAAGCCGGCAGCCTCCTCCTCGGCCGACAGGGCCTTGGGCTGGTGGTTGCCGTGGATGACGGCGCCTTCGAGCAGCTTGCTCTTGCAGGAGCCGCAGGCGCCGTCCTTGCAGCCATAGGGCAGGCCGACGCCGTTGCGGATGGCGGCGGCAAGCAGGGTGTCGTCGCCCTCGGTCTGGTAGACGCGGCCGGCGGGCTGGATGGTGATCTGATGGGACATAGGCCTTAAAAAGCAGCGGCCCCGCAGGTCGTTCCCGGGGCCGTAGACTGCCCGCCATTTTGCCGCACCCCTGGCATGACCCCACGACTGTTGATCATTGGCTGCGGCGACGTCGGCCTGCGTGTGTTGAAGCTGCTGTCCGGCCGCTGGCGCGTGCTGGCGCTGACATCGAGCTCTGCGCGTTCTGCGGAGCTGCGCGCGGCGGGTGCCGTGCCGCTGGTCGGAAACCTGGACGAACCGTCGACGCTGGCTCGGCTGGCCGGCCTGGCCGACCTCGTGCTGCACCTGGCGCCGCCTGCGCGGGATGGCGCCACGGACGAGCGCACGCGCCACCTGCTCGCCGCTCTCGCACGCAGGCCGCCGGCGGCCCTCGTCTACGCGAGCACGACCGGCGTCTACGGCGACTGCGGCGGCGACTTCATCGACGAGACGCGGGCTCTGAATCCGGCGACCGACCGCGCCATGCGCCGCGTCGATGCCGAGGCCCAGCTGCGCGCCTTCGGCCGCCGCCACGGCACGCGCATCAGCCTGCTGCGCATCCCCGGCATCTACGCGCGTGACCGCGAGGGCGGCCATCCGCGTGAGCGCCTGGCACGTGGCACGCCGGTGCTCAGGCGTGAGGACGATGTCTACACCAACCACATCCATGCCGACGACCTGGCTCACGCCTGCCTGCTCGCGCTGCTGCGCGGCCTGCCTCAGCGTGCCGTCAATGTCTGCGATGACAGCCAGTTGCTGATGGGGGACTACTTCGACCTCGCCGCCGACTTGGGCGCCCTGCCGCGGCCCGCGCGCATCACTCGCGCCGAGGCGGGCGAGACCATGAGCGCGATGCAGCTGAGCTTCTGGAGCGAATCGCGCCGGCTGGTCAACACCCGGCTCAAGCGCGAGTTGCGCCTGAGTCTGCGTTACCCAACGCCGCGGGAAGGCCTCTAGCCACGCCGGCGCGGCGAGCGCCAGTGGCGGATCAGCAGCCAGGCGCCCAGCATGCCGCCCAGGTGGGCGAAATGGGCGATACCGCTGCTGCGGCTGAAGCCGAGGATGAGTTCCAGCCCGCCGAAGATGGCGACGAAGTACTTGGCCTTCATCGGGATGGGCGGGATCAGCGGCACGATGATGCGGTTGGGGAACAGCATGCCGAAGGACAGCAGCAGGCCGAAGATGGCGCCCGAGGCGCCCACCGTGGGCGACCGTGCGCCGATGACCCAGGTGAAGATCAGCTGCACGATGGCAGCGCTCAGCGTGCTGGCGACCAGGATCAGCGTATAGCGCTTGGGGCCCCAGACGCGCTCCAGCTCGCCCCCGAACATCCACAGGCCCAGCATATTGAACAGCAGATGCGTGAAGTCGCCGTGCAGGAAGGCATAGGTCAGCAACTGCCAGGGCATGAACAGGCCCGAAGCCACCGGCCAGAGCTCAAACCACAGCGCGAGGAGCGGGAAAAGCTCGAAGAAGCAGAAGAAGCCGACGCAAGCCAGCAGGAAGGCTTTGGTGACCGAAGGCAGCGGGGGCATGAGAGCGCGGCTGTGCGCCGGGAAAGGGCGCCTGCACCGGGAGGGGCGGTGCTTACCGTTTTGAGTATGCCAGGGACTGGCGGCTGTTTCTGTTGGTGCCTCGGGCCGGACTCGAACCGGCACACCTTGCGGCGGGGGATTTTGAGTCCCCTGCGTCTACCGATTTCGCCACCGAGGCCCGTCGGAAACAGCTTGTCTCGCCATTGCAGCGAGGGGCTGGATTATGCACTCGCCAAGGCTCGGGGTTTGAAGCCGCTGCCACAATCGCTTGCATGAACTACCCGACCCTCGAAGACGTCATCGGCGCGACCCCCCTGGTGCGCCTGCAGCGGCTGCTCGGCGACGATGCGCGCGGCAATGTGGTGCTGGCCAAGCTGGAAGGCAATAACCCGGCCGGTTCCGTGAAGGATCGCCCCGCCATCAGCATGATCAAGCGTGCCGAGGAGCGCGGCGAGATCAAGCCGGGCGACACGCTGATCGAGGCGACCTCGGGCAATACCGGCATCGCCCTGGCCATGGCGGCGGCCATCCGCGGCTATCGCATGGTGCTGATCATGCCGGAGGACCTGTCCATCGAGCGTGCCCAGACCATGAAGGCCTTTGGCGCCGAGCTCATCCTGACGCCCAAGACCGGCGGCATGGAATACGCCCGCGACCTGGCCGAGCAGATGCAGAACGAGGGCAAGGGCCGGGTGCTTGACCAGTTCGCCAATGCCGACAACCCCCGCGTGCACTATGAGACCACCGGCCCCGAGCTGTGGAAGGACACGGGCGGCCGGATCACCCATTTCGTCAGCGCCATGGGCACGACGGGCACCATCACCGGCGTGTCGCGCTTCCTGAAGGAAAAGAACCCGGCCGTGCGCATCGTCGGCGCCCAGCCGGCGGAGGGCTCGCGCATCCCGGGCATCCGCAAATGGCCCGAGGCCTATCTGCCCAAGATCTACGACCCCAGCGGCGTGGACGAGCTGGTGCTGGTGAGCCAGAGTGACGCCGAGGACATGGCGCGCCGGCTGGCCCGCGAGGAAGGCCTGTTCGCTGGCATCTCGGCGGCGGGCGCCTGCTGGGTGGCCCTGCAGATTGCGCGCCGCGTCGAGAACGCGACCATCGCCTTCGTCGTCTGCGACCGCGGCGACCGCTATCTGTCGACGGGCGTCTTCCCTGCATGAAGCCTTACCGCTTCTGTCCCGACTGCGCGACCGAGCTGGCCCTGATCACCCAGGCCGAGGATGGTGGCGACAAGGAGAGGCTGCGCTGCCCGGCCTGCGGCTTCACGCACTGGAACAACCCGACGCCGGTGCTGGCCGCCGTCATCGAATGCACCGACCGCGACGGCCAGGTGCTGCTGGCCCGCAACGCGGCCTGGCCGGGGCGCTTCTTCGGCCTGATCACCGGCTTCATGGAGGCGGGCGAGTCGCCCGAGGACGGCATCCGCCGCGAGATCGCCGAGGAGACTTCGCTGCAGGTCGATGCCCTGAACCTGCTGGGCGTCTGGGATTTCCAGCGCATGAACCAGATCATCATTGCCTACCATGCGGCGGCACGCGGCGAGATCAAGCTGTCGCCCGAGCTGGCCGAGTACAAGCTGATTGCGCCCGAGGACGTGCGCTGCTGGCCGCAAGGGACGGGCCAGGCGCTGGCGACTTGGCTGCGGTCCAAAGGCATCGAGCCCCAGTGGCTCGATCTGAAGTGAGAATCACGCCATGGACGTCCAACGCGAGATCGACACCCGGGGCCTGAACTGCCCCCTGCCCATCCTGAAGGCCAAGAAGGCCCTGGCCGAGATGCAGAGCGGCGAGCTGCTGCGTGTCGTGGCGACCGACCCGAGCTCGACGCGCGACTTCCAGGCCTTTGCGCGCCAGACGGGCAATGAACTCGTGGCCCAGGAGACCCGGGCCGACGAGTTCATCCACGTGCTGCGCCGTCGCTGAGCAAGCCTGAGTCGGTGGGGGACAGAGCGGCTCGCTGCGCTCGCTCGGTCAGTCCCTCAAGGCCTTAGAGATCCAGGCCCTGCAGGAACTCCTTGAAGCCCGGGCCCAGTTGCGGGTGGGCCAGCGCCAGTTCGACATTGGCCTGCAGAAAGCCTTCCTTGCTGCCGCAGTCATAGCGCTTGCCTTCGTAGCGATAGGCAAACACCTTTTCGCGGCGCAGCAGGCCGGCGATGCCATCGGTCAGCTGGATCTCGCCGCCCACGCCGCGCGGCTGGTTGGCGATCTCGTGGAAGACGCCTGGTGTCAGGATGTAGCGGCCGGCCACGCCCAGGCGCGAGGGTGCCACCTCGGGGGCAGGCTTCTCGACGATGCGGTTCACGTCCATCAGGTGGTCGTTGACCTGGGTGCCGGCGACGATGCCGTAGCGGCGGGTGTGTTCGGCGGGCACTTCCTGCACCGCCAGGATGGAGGCGCGCCAGTCGGCGAACTGCTCGACCATCTGCTTCAGGATGGGGGTCTCGCCCACCATCAGGTCATCGGCCAGCAGCACGGCAAAGGGCTCGTTGCCTACCAGGCGCTGGCCGCAGAGCACGGCGTGTCCCAGACCCAGGGCCTGGGCCTGGCGCACGTAGATGCATTCCATGTCATCGGGCTTGACCGAGCGCACCACGTCCAGCAGGTCCTGCTTGCCCGAGTTCTCGAGGGCCACCTCGAGCTCGAAGGTCATGTCGAAATGGTCTTCGATGGGGCGCTTGTGGCGGCCGGTGACGAAGATCATCTCGCGCACGCCGGCGGCATAGGCTTCTTCCACCGCATACTGGATCAGCGGCTTGTCGACGACGGGCAGCATCTCCTTGGGCTGGGCCTTGGTGGCCGGCAGGAAGCGGGTGCCGAGGCCGGCGACCGGGAAGATGGCTTTGGTGATCGGCGATTTGGGCGAGGAGGCCATGGGCATACACTGGTTTGACAGGGTCGCGAAGATTGTGTCACGGGGGTTGTGACGCTTTTGCCCCTGGAGTCGGGCACATACAAACAATGACAGTCCTGATCCTGGAACCGTTGGAAGCCGAGGTGGTGCAGTGGCTGGCCGAGCGCCATGACGCGCGCTTTGCGCCTGAACTGGTGGGTGATCCCGAAGGCCTGATCGAGGCCTTGCAGGATTCGCGCGCCCTGGTGGCGCCACCCGAGGTTCCCATCGACGCCGAACTGCTGCGCGCCGCGCCGGCGCTGCGAGCCATCGGCCGCGCCAGCGGCGGCGCCGAGAACATCGATGTCGAGGCTTGCCGCAAGGCCGGCGTGGAGGTGGTGCGCTCCCAGTCGTCCACGGCCAGCGCCGAGGCGGAGTTCGCCATCGGGGCCCTGCTCAGCCTGCTCAGGCGCGTGCCGGTGGAGGGCAGCGATGGCCTCAAGGTTGGCCGCGAGCTGGGCTGCTCGACCATAGGCGTGCTGGGCATGACGCCGACGGCCCAGGTGCTGACCCAGTTGCTGCATGCCTTCGGCTCGCGCGTCATCGGCTATGACCCCGGCCTGCACCCCAGCGACGCGACCTGGACGCGCTGGGGCATAGACGCGGTTTCGCTGAGCGAACTGGTCGAGCAAAGCGACGGCCTGGTGCTGCTGCAGCCCTACTTCCCGCGCTTTCGCGGCCTGGTTGGCGACCGCCAGCTGGAAAACGTGCGGGCCGGCCAGGTGCTGGTCGGACTGAGCCAGTCCGGCGTCGTCGACGAAGCGGCGCTGGGCCGGGCCCTGCGCAGCGGCAAGCTGCGCGCGGCCTGGTTCGACAGCCTGGAGCCGGGTTGGCTGGAGGCGGGTCGGCCCCTGCACGGCATCTCGACGCTGCAGGTCACGCCGCGGCTGGCGGGCACGACGCGCGAGTCGCGCGTGCGCGCTGCCTGGGCGGTGGCGCGGGGCCTGGACGAACTGCTGGGCGCGCCGTCCAGCGGCAAGAAGAAGGCCGCCAAGAAGGCGGCCGTCGACTACTACTAGGCCGGGATCAGGCCGGCAGGCGGGCGAGCTGCTCGCGCAGCCGCACCACGGTTTCCTTGAAGCCGGCAACGCGGGCGCGCTCCTGCTCGACGACAGCGGCCGGCGCACGGGCGACAAAGCTCTCATTGCCCAGCTTGGCCTCGGCCTTGACGATCTCGCCTTCGAGACGGGTCGCTTCCTTGGTCAGGCGGGCCCGCTCCGCCTCGACGTCGATCTCGACCTTCAGCGCCAGCTTGGCGGCGCCATGCACCAGCACCGGCGAGGTGGCGCTTTGCTTGGCGAACTCGGCCTCGTCGGCGATCAGCTCGACGGCACTGAGCTTGGCCAGCACCTTGAGCACGGCAGCAGCCTCGGTCAGGAAAGACAGGTCGCCACCCACCAGCAGCGGCACGCGCTCGGCGGGGCTCAGGGCCATCTCGCTGCGCAGGCTGCGCGTCGTGCCGACCACTTCCTTGAGCTGGGCCACCCAGGCGTCAGCAGCGGCATCGATGCGCTCCAACTGGGCCACGGGGTAGGGCGCCTGGCCGATGTAGTCGGTCGCCTTGCGGCCGGCCACGGGGGCCACGGTCTGCCACAGCTCTTCGGTGATGAAGGGGGCGATGGGGTGGAGCAGGCGCAGCGTGGTTTCCAGCACGCGGATCAGTGTGCGGCGGGTGGCGCGCTGCTGGCCTTCGTCGCCGGTCTGGATCTGCACCTTGGCGATTTCCAGGTACCAGTCGCAGTACTCGTCCCAGACGAAGCTGTAGATGGCGTTGGCGACGTTGTCGAGGCGGTACTCGGCAAAGCCCTGGGCCACGGCCGCTTCGACGCGCTGCAGTTCGCTGCTGATCCAGCGGTCGGCCTGGCTGAACTTGTTGTAGCCCGGCGGGCAGGCGCCCTGGTCGTGCGCGAGGCCGCAGTCCTGGCCTTCGGTGTTCATCAGCACGAAGCGGGTCGCGTTCCAGAGCTTGTTGCAGAAGTTGCGGTAGCCCTCGCAGCGCTTGGTGTCGAAGTTGATGTTGCGGCCCAGGCTCGCGTAGCTGGCCATCGTGAAGCGCAGTGCGTCGGCGCCATAGGCCGGCATGCCTTCGGGGAATTCCTTCTTTACGCGGGCGGCGACCTTGGGCGCCGTCTCGGGCTTGCGCAGGCCGACCGTCGATTTGGCCGTGAGCGTCTCCAGGTCGCAGCCCTGGATGAGGTCGACCGGGTCCAGCACATTGCCCTCGGACTTGCTCATCTTCTGGCCCTGGGAGTCGCGCACCAGGCCGTGGATGTAGACGTCCTTGAAGGGCACCTGGCCCGTGAAGTGGGTCGTCATCATGATCATCCGGGCGACCCAGAAGAAGATGATGTCGTAGCCGGTCACGAGGACGGAGGAGGGCAGGAAGAGCTCCTGCTCCAGCGTCTTCTGCGGCCAGCCCAGCGTCGAGAAGGGCACCAGGGCCGAGGAGTACCAGGTGTCCAGCACGTCGGGGTCGCGCGTCAGCTCGCCCAGGTAGCCGGCGGCCTTGGCGCGGGCCTGGGCTTCCTCTTCGCTGCGTGCGACGAAAAGCTCGCCGCCCGTGCCATACCAGGCCGGGATCTGGTGGCCCCACCACAGCTGGCGCGAGATGCACCAGTCCTGCAGATTGCCCATCCAGTGGTTGTAGGTGTTGACCCACTGCTCGGGGTGGAACTTGACCGCGCCGGTCTCGACGGCGGCAATCGCCTTGTCGGCAATGCTCTTGCCATCGGCGCTCGGCTTGGTGACGGCGACAAACCACTGGTCGGTCAGCATGGGCTCGATGACCTGGCCGGTGCGCTCGCAGCGCGGCACCTGCAGCTTGTGCTTCTTGACCTCGACGAGCAGGCCCTGCGCCTCCAGGTCGGCGACGACGCGCTTGCGGGCGACGAAGCGGTCCAGGCCGCGGTAGGTCTCGGGGGCGTTGTCGTTGATCTTGGCCTGCAGGTCCAGCACCGCGATCATCGGCAGGTTGTGGCGCTGGCCGACGGCGTAGTCGTTGGTGTCATGCGCGGGCGTGACCTTGACGACGCCGGTGCCGAACTCGCGGTCCACATAGTCGTCGGCAATGACCGGGATCTCACGGTCCGTCAGCGGCAGCTTCACCAGCTTGCCGATCAGGGCCGCATAGCGCTCGTCCTCGGGGTGGACCATGACGGCCACGTCGCCCAGCATGGTCTCGGGGCGGGTCGTGGCGACCACCAAGGAGCCCGAGCCGTCCGCCAGCGGATAGCGGATATGCCACAGCGAGCCGTCCTCTTCCTCGGAGCTGACTTCCAGGTCCGACACGGCGGACTGCAGGATGGGGTCCCAGCTGACCAGGCGCTTGCCGCGGTAGATCAGGCCTTCCTCGAACAGGCGCACAAAGGTCTCGACGACGACGGTCGAGAGCTTTTCGTCCATCGTGAAGTACTCATGGCCCCAGCTGACCGAATCGCCCAGGCGGCGCATCTGGCTGGTGATGGTGTTGCCCGATTCCTGCTTCCAGTCCCAGACACGGGCGACGAAATTCTTGCGGCCCAGGTCATGGCGGCTCTGGCCGGCGGCCTGCAGCTGGCGCTCGACGACGATCTGCGTGGCGATGCCAGCGTGGTCGGTGCCCGGCACCCACAGCGTGTTGTCGCCCTTCATGCGGTGGTAGCGCGTCAGCGAGTCCATCACCGTCTGGTTGAAGGCGTGGCCCATGTGCAGCGTGCCGGTGACGTTCGGCGGCGGCAGCTGGATGCTGAAGGAGGGCTTGGCCGGGTCCAGGGTCGGCTCATAGAGGCCGGCGGCTTCCCACTTGGGGCCCCAATGGGCTTCCAGGGCGGCGGGTTCGAAGGACTTGGCAAGTTCGGTCATCGCGGCGTCGCCCGCTGTGAAGCTGGGGCGAAAAGAGGGCTTTTCGGGGGTCCGCGATTGTAGGGGGCCGCACTGGGGCGGCCCCTCCCGACGGGTTAGCGCGTCAGCAGCTTCAACTGCAGCGGCATGCTGGTGTTGAAGTCCAGGGCCATGTCGAAGCGCTCGCCGGCGCGCACCGGCGGGCCGTAGAGGCTGTCCTGGGTGTCGAAGACCAGCACCAGGCGGTGGCCGGCCGGCACGTCGTAGCCGGTGGCGACCATGTCGAAGCTGAAGTCCTGCGACTGGCCCGGCGTGGCCGCATGCACGGCGCGGGCGCCATGGGTGATCAGCGTGCCGAAGCCCACCAGGTCGACGTCATAGAGATAGGCGACCAGCATGCCGCGCTTCTGCGAGGGGATGGCCTTGAGCTTGAGCGTCGGCGCGCCGCGCAGCTTCAGGGTCTGGCTGAGCCAGGGGCCCTCGTAGCGCACGCCGAAGGCCGGCAGCACGGTGGCCATCTGGTTGATGACCGGCAGGCCGACGCTTTCGGCCAGCGGCGACAGCACGGGAATGGGCCCGGTGGTGGCCGTCGTGTCCAGCGCGTTGCCGATGCTGTCGCGGCCGCTGGTGCTGCGGGTGCCGGTCTGCAGATCGCCGGTGATGCCGCGCCAGCACAGGCAGCCCAGCTCCCAGCGCACGGCGCCGCGCGGCGTGATCTGGTAGTCCAGCGCGCGCAGTTCGGGCGCCGGCCAGGTCGACAGCGTCTCGCGGTAGCCCTGGAACTTGGGCTGCAGCGACACCTTGGGTTCGTTCTCGATGCCGTTGGCCTGGCCCTTGAGCCAGCGGTCGAACCAGCGATGCGCCTGGTCCCAGATCACATTGTCGACGTCGAACAGCGCACCGGGAATCTCGGCCGAAGCATGGATGCCGGGCTGCAGCATCAGCTTCTTGGGGCCGGTCAGCTGGCTGAACATCGCCAGCGAGGAGTTGGGCGAGAACATGTCGTCCTGCCAGTTCTTGGCTATGAAGACCGGCGCGCCGCGCTGGTTGATGGCCGCCACGGCGCTGGCGGGCGAGCGCGGCCAGCCCCAGGCCGTGATCTCGGCGAGCTTGGAGGCCGGCGTGTCGGGGTTCTGGATGGCGGCGTTGTACTCGGCCACGATGGGGTCCAGGCGCCCGGTCAACTGGCCGGAGATCTGCAGGATGTCCAGCCAGGTCGGGTTGGGCACCTGGTTGCGGTACATCTGGTCGAGCAGGGTCGCCCAGCCGGACAGGGCCACGGCGGTCTTCAGCCGCGGGTCGTTGCCCAGGGCCAGCAGGGACAGGCCGGCGCCATAGGAGATGCCGGCGGCGCCGACGCGGGCCGGGTCGGCGGGCGTCTGGGCCAGGGTCCAGTCCAGCACGCCGCTGACGTCGGCCACGTCGACGGGGCCGGCCACGCCGATGACGCCTTCCGAGTCCCAGAAGCCGCGCGCCGTATAGGCCACGGCGATATAGCCGTCACGGGCCAGGCGCTGCTGCTGGCCCAGGTATTCGAAGAAGTCGGCCACCGCCCAGCTGGTGACGAAGATCACCGTCGGGTATTTGGTCGTGCCGCCGCTGCTGGCGCCGGCCGGCAGGAAGACATTGGCCGCCAGGCGCACGCCGTCCGGGCGCGTGACCTTGAGGCCGTTGAGAAAGCAGGTGCCGTCCTTGGGCGAAATCACGCCGGGCATGGCCAGCGGCGTGGTGTAGGTGAGGGTCTCCAGCGGCGTCGCGGCCCGGCAGCTCAGGTTGGCGCCCTGGGCGGAACCCAGGGTTAGCAGGCAGCCCAACAGGGCGGCTCCCCGGGCGGCGCGCATGCGCCAGCCCTGCATCGAAACAGTCATGGTTGTCTCCGTCGGGGTGGGTATGAAGACGGTCGGCGTCCCCGAGAAAAGCACGACCGTTCGTTTTATTTTTCGGGCTCCTGGCCGGCCGCCGACTGGGGAAATCCCGCCCGCCACGCTTGACGTTGTGGCGGCGGAACGAAGCTGAGGGTTTGGGGAGAGCGGGCCGTCGGCCAGCCGTGCTAGCGAGGGCCGCCGACGAAACAAAACGAAAAAAGGCGATACCGCGTCGAGATGCGCTGGCAGGCGCCAACGGGAAACATCAGTGCCATCCCAACCACGGGCCTCGAGCGCCCCCGGAGCACACCATGAACTTTTTTCGTCGCTGGCACGCCCACCACGAGTTCCACCACCACTTTGGCCACGGCCATCGCGGCCATCATTTCGGCCCTCACGCTGATGGCTTTGCCCACCTCCTCATGGCCCGAGTCGGCGCCAAGCTGGACCTGGACAGCGAGCAGCAGCGCCGCTTCGCCGCCTGGATCGAGCAGATCCAGAACCAGCGCGACGCCATGAAGGGGATGGCGCGTGGCCCCGAGTTGGTCGGCCTGATCGCCGGCGAGCAGTTCCCGCGCGAGTCGGCCCAGCAGTTGCTGGACGCCAAGCTCGACGCCGTGCGCGCCGCCGGCCCCGGCCTCATCGGCAGCTTTGCCGAGTTCTTCGACTCGCTGGACACCGAGCAGCGCCAGGTGCTGCGCTTCATGATGCGGCGCTTCAGCCATTCGCGCCGCCACGGCGATGCCGCGAACTCGTGATGGACGTCCACTGCGGCAAGCAGCCGCGCGGCCGCTTCGTCCCCCACATCGACCGCAACCGCTGCGAGGGCAAGGGCGACTGCGTGGCCGTCTGCCCCTTCAATGTCTTCACCCTGGGCAAGCTGGCGCCGGAGCAGCGCCAGGACCTGAGCCTGTTCGGCAAGCTCAGGGGCATGGCCCACGGCTGGGAGCAGGCCTTCACGCCCAATGCCGCCGCCTGCGAAGCCTGCGGTCATTGCGTCAGCGCTTGTCCCGAGAAAGCCATCACCCTGGTGCGGGTCAAATAGTCCCCTTATGCACCGACTGCTGCTGATTGACGACGATGAGGCCCTCGCCGGGCCGCTGACCCAATACCTGGCCCGCTTCGACCTCCAGCTCGAAGCGGTGACTCGCCCCAGTGCCGCGCTGGAGCGGCTGGCGGCCGAGCGCTTCGATGCGCTGATCCTCGACGGCATGCTGCCCGAGATGGACGGCTTCGAGTTCTGCAAGCGTCTGCGCGCTAGCAACGACGCCTGGCGCGACATGCCCATCCTGATGCTGACGGCGCGTGGCGACCTGACCGACCGCGTCGTCGGCCTGGAACTGGGCGCCGACGACTACCTGCCCAAGCCCTTCGAGCCGCGTGAGCTGGCCGCGCGGCTGCAGACCATCCTGCGCCGCACGCGCTTTGCGCCGCTGGCCGCGTCGGCAGTCGCCCAGGTCGCGAGCAAGCTCTGCTTCGAGGGCCTGGAGATCGACACCACGCGCCGCGAGGTCAGGTGCTCGAGCGGCCTGGTCGAGCTGACCGGCACCGAGTACGAGCTGCTACTGATGCTGGCCCGCGAGCCGGGCAAGGTGTTCTCGCGCGACGACATCCTGAACCGCCTGCGCGGCCAGGAGGCCGAGCTGTTCACCCGCGCGGTCGACATCCTCGTCAGCCGCCTGCGCCGCAAGCTCGAGCCGCTGGCGGCGCTGAAGACGCTGCGCAATGCCGGCTACTGCTTTGCGTTGCCCGAGAAGCAGGCATGAAGCAGCATCCCTATGACCACCGCTGGCGCGAGCGCTGGGATCGCAAGAAGGCCAAACGGGCCCGGCGCATGGGCCGCGACTGGGAGTACCGCTGGCGTGTGCGGCATCGCTGGCACCAGCGTTGGCACCACCAGCACAAGCGCTTCAAGCACTCGCTGGGCGCGCGGCTGATCGCCATCTTCATCCTGCTGGCCTGCACGAGCAGCGTCATCCTGTGGGCCTGCATGGGCAGTCCCTACGGCCTGCTGTGGGCCGTGCCGGCCCTGCTGCTGGTGACCGGCTTTGCCTTCGGCATGATCCGCCACATGGTCTGGCCCCTGCATGCCTTGGCCATCGGTGCGGAGGCCTTCCGCCGCGGCGAGTTCTCGCATCGGGTGCCCGTCATCCATGGCGACGAGATCGGCGACCTGGCCGTTCGCTTCAATCAGATGGCCGCCGACATCCAGGCCATGCTGGACGGCAAGCGCGCCTTGCTGCTGGCCATCAGCCACGAGCTGCGCAGCCCGCTGACGCGGGCGCGCCTGCATGCCGAGTTGGTGGGCGAGGGCGAATCGCGCGATGCGCTGCTGGGCGAGCTGGCGCAGATGCGCGACCTCATCACGGCCCTGCTGGAGAGCGAGCGCCTGGGCAGCGGGCATAGCGCGCTGCAGCTGTCCGACTGCGATCTGGCGGCGCTGGCTCGCGAGCAGGCGCAGCCCGGCCTGGAGCTGCATGTCGAGCCCGATCTGCCGGTGGTGCAGATCGACCGGCTGCGCGTGCAGCTCTGCCTGCGCAACCTCGTTCAGAACGCGCTGCGCCACAACGACGCGGCCCGTGGTGCCGTGCAGCTCAGCCTGGCCCGCGAAGGCTCGGGCGTGCGCCTGACGGTGCGCGACTTCGGCCCGGGCGTGCCGCCCGAATCCCTGCCTCAACTGGGCCAGCCCTTCTACCGGCCGGACGAGGCGCGCACCCGCCATGGCGGCGGCATTGGCCTGGGCCTGTGCCTGTGCCGGCTCGTCGCCGAAGCCCATGGCGGGCGGCTGGAACTGCGCAATGCGGAGCCGGGTTTCGAGGCCTCGGTGCGCTTCGCTTAAACCGGCACGCGATCGAACCAGGGCCGTGCGGCTTCCAGCTCGGCGGCCAGTTGCAGCAGCAGCCCGTCCTCGCCCGGCGCGGCGACGAACTGCACGCCCAAGGGCAAGCCATCGCGGGTCCAGTGCAGGGGCAGCGAGATGGCCGGCGTGCCGGTCAGGTTGGCGAGCTGGGTGAAGGGCACGTGGCGCAGGCTGTCGGTGGCCATCTGCTGCACGACACCGTCCAGCAGGCCGGCGCGCTTGAGCAGGCCCAGCAGGCCCGAGGCGCGCAGTGCGCCCAGTACGGCGAGCTGCAGCGGCGGCGGGTCGCCGGTGCCATGCAGCACGGGCGGCGAGGCAAGCGTCGGCGTCAGGTAGAGGTCGTAGCGCGCATGCAGGGCAGCGAGGCTTCTGGCGTAGTCGTTCCAGCGCAGCAGCTCCAACGTCAAGCGCTCGGCGCTGGTGGCGCGGCCCAGCGTGGCGATGAGGCGGGTCAGCGGCTCGAAATCGGCCTCGCGGCCACCCTGGGCGACAGCCCGGCTCAGCGCGGCCGGCACCTGGCCGAAGTAGATGTGCAGAAAGCTGTTGGCCAGGGCGCGGCCATCGATATCCGGGCTCGCCGGCTCGACAACATGGCCCAGGCCCTCCAGCAGCGCGACGCTACGCTCCATAGCCAGACGGGCCTCGTCGTGCATGGGTTCGCCGATCGGCGAGTCGGCGCACCATGCAATGCGCAGCCGCCGCAGCGGTACGCGCATCTGGTCGACGAAGGGCGTGGCCGGTGAGGGCAGGGCGATGGCGTCGCCGGGCTCAGGACCGCTGAGGATGTCGAGCGCCAGGGCCGTGTCACGCACACTGCGCGAGATGACCCCTTCGCTGCAGGCCCCAAACCAGATCTCACCCTGACCCGGGCCGACCGACACGCGGCCGCGCGAGGGTTTGAGCCCGACCAGGCCGCAACAGGCCGCCGGGATGCGGATGGAGCCACCGCCGTCATTGCCGGCAGCCAGGGGCACGACGCCCGCCGCGACGGCTGCCGCCGAACCGCCACTGCTGCCGCCCGGCGTGCGCTTGGCATCCCAGGGATTGCTGCTGCGGCCAAAGGCCAGCGGGTCGGTGACGCCCTTGAGCCCCAGCTCGGGCGCATTGGTCTTGCCAAAGATGACCAGGCCGGCGTCGAGCAAGCGCTGCACCATATGGGCATGCTCGCGCGCAGGCGGCAACGAGGCGAGGGCGCGGCTGCCCCAGCTGGTGGGCTGGCCGGCATAGTCCTCGGCCACGTCCTTGATGAGGGTGGGCACGCCGGCCAGTGGACCGTTGCCGACTCCGCGCGCCAGTTGGGCGCGGGCGTCGGCTTCCATCAGCCGGCAGACAGGGTTGAGGCGGGGTTGGACTTCGGCCAGTCGAGTCAGGGCCAAGCCGAGCAGGGTTTGGGCGTCGACTCGGCCCGCCGCCACTTCCGCGGCGAGCGAGGTGGCGTCATGGCGACGGTAGGTGATGAAGTCCATGCGAGCCCTGGGCTGAGGGGCCGGCGTCACGCCGGCCGGGAGCACATGGGCGCGGATTGTCAGCGCCGGTGGCGGCGCAGTGTGCCCAGGCCCACCAGCCCGGCCAGCAAGAGGCCGGCGGAGGCCGGCTCGGGCACGGCAGTGGCCACCCCTTGGACCAACGAGAAGGAGTATGCGTATGCAGTTCCCATCAGCTGGTCTTGCGCCGACTCGTTGGAGAGACTGACCAGGAGTTGACTCGTGCCGTCAATCTGAGTCACGCCCAGCGAGTTGAGCCAAGCGACTTGCTGGGCAGAACGATAGATGGAGAAGTCAGCGGTCTGCAATGAGATGCCAACGTCAGCCCGTGCGGATTCCCCCGCCGCGCCGCCACTGGCAACACTTGCATCGGCGAGCAGCAGCAACTGCGTATGGGGTGCCAGCACGAAATTCACGTTGAAGATTTGCACCGAGCCCCGCGCAGAGTTGCTGTCGCCCCATGCCTGAGCGCTGGTCGAGGCAGCAACACCCGAGCCGAGGACATCGCCCGCGAAGAGAGTGCCCGAGGCAAAGGAACTGCCGGTCTGCGACGTCACCGGACCGAGGCCCGACCCCATGGAGGTCAGGCGCCACATCCAATCGGGATTCGGCCCATTGATGCCCTTTGTTTGCGTATCAATGCCGGCGCCACCGAAATTGGTGAAGGTGATTCCCGCCGCAATGCCGTCGTTCGGGTCGAGATCAACCACCGTGAAGTGGATGGTGCTGATGGCAGCAGTTGCCGTGGCCGCGGCGGCATGGCCGGCGGCTGCCGACAGAACCGCTGCAGCCAGACCCGTGGCCAGTTGACGATGGATTCCCATCATTTCCTCCCTTGTTGTTGAGTGCGGCGCACTTTACGGGGAATGGAAAAGACGGTGGGAGAGCGTCCCAGGATTCTGGGGCGCGCTTACCCGATGAGGGGTGCTCAAGGTCCGCCTGCCAACTCTAGACGCCCGCATTCTGGCTGCGCCCTCAAGGACTACGCCGAAACGCCGAGCCATCACCTGTTTGCTACATGAACAGATGCTCGCCGGCGTTTTCACCACCCAGGATGACGTAGTTGACCTTCTTCAGATCCGCCAGTTGCGTCCCACCCGCATACGAGATCGAGCTCTGCAGGTCTTCCTGCATCTCGCGCAGCGTGTCGGCGAACTTGCCCTTGACCGGCTCCAGGATGCGCTTGCCTTCGACATGGCGGTACTCGCCCTTGTTGAAGTCGGACGCCGAACCGTAGTACTCCTTGTAGAGCTTGCCATCGACTTCGACCGTCGTGCCGGGCGACTCCTCGTGGCCGGCAAACAGCGAGCCGACCATGACCATGGACGCGCCGAAGCGCACGCTCTTGGCGATGTCGCCGTGGTGGCGGATGCCACCGTCGGCCACGATGGGCTTGGTGGCCACGCGCGAGCACCACTTCAGCGCCGACAGCTGCCAGCCACCGGTGCCGAAACCCGTTTTCAGCCGCGTGATGCAGACCTTGCCCGGGCCGACGCCGACCTTGGTCGCGTCCGCACCCCAATTCTCCAGGTCGATGACGCCCTCGGGCGTGCCGACATTGCCGGCGATGACGAAGGTCTCGGGCAGCTTTTGCTTGATGTGGGCAATCATGCGCTGCACGCTTTCGGCATGGCCGTGGGCGATGTCGATGGTCAGGTAGTCGGCGCCAACGCCTTCAGCCGCCAGCTTGTCGACCAGCTCGTAGTCGGCCGGCTTGACGCCGACGCTCAAGCTGACCAGCAGGCCCTTGTCGCGCATGTCCTTGGCATAGGCCAGGCTGTCGAGGTCGAAGCGGTGCATCACGTAGAAGTAGCCCTCGCGGGCCAGCAGCTCGGTGATGGGCTCATCCACCACGGTCTTCATGTTGGCGGGCACGACCGGCAGCTTGAAGCGGTGCGGGCCGAACTGCACGGAGGTGTCGCAGTC
Source organism: Roseateles saccharophilus (assembly GCF_031458095.1). Classification (GTDB taxonomy): domain Bacteria; phylum Pseudomonadota; class Gammaproteobacteria; order Burkholderiales; family Burkholderiaceae_C; genus Pelomonas; species Pelomonas saccharophila_A. The sequence goes on along the minus strand of NZ_JAVDXU010000004.1, from coordinate 431,935 downwards.
GGAGCGGCTGTCCACGCGGCATTTGCGCGGCAGCAGCAGGATGTTGTCGTAGTCGAAGATTTCCATGATTCAAGTTCACAGTTGCGGCGCGCGTTTGGCAGTGCGCGACCTGGGCTGCGAGCGCTTGACTTGCTTCGGCATGAGGGCTGGGCGCCCTCGACGGCCGGGAGGCCGTCGCGTCGCAGGCTGACTTCGCTTGCGAAGTCAAGGCGCGGCGCGCCGGGCCGAAGACAAAATTTGGGCCCGGTGATTGATTCTACGCAGTTGGCGCGGTCAAAGAGGCAAGGCCGTAGTGAATCCCCAGACCGCGCGCCAACGCGGCCTTGACCATGGCGTCGGCTCCGTCCGGATTCCCGCCGATGCGCAGCAAAAGGTCGCAGCGCTCCAGCAGGGCCTGGGCGTGAGGATGGAAGTAACGGTCCCAGACCGCATCACCGCGCTGGCCGCCCGACGCTTCGATGAGGGGCAGGGTGACCCACTCGCCCAGCACGGGCACATGGCCCAGGGCTGCGACCTGCGCAGCGGCGTCCTGCATGGCCTTCACATTGGCGGCGATGAGATCCTCGCGGTCCCCGGTGCCACTGCGGTAGGGGCCGGCGATGAAGACCAGCAGTGGCCCCGGCTTGGGCGACGGCCCGAACACATGGCGTTCGGCCCAGCGCAGCAGCATGATCGTTTTCGCATCGACGATCTCCCCGGCTTCCACGTGGCGCATGGCTGCGTCGAAATCCAGCTCGAAGCGAGCGATGTCCTCGCCTTCGTCGACCAGGCCGCCGCCGGCGCCGACGAGGTCGCTGTCCTCGTACTCGGCGGCGAAGAAATGCAGCTTCTCGGTCACCGAGCCCGGGCTCATATAAGCCTCGAACAGCGGCTGAACCGCGCGAAGCTTCACGCCCGCTTCCTGCTCGGCTTCGGCGCGGATGCAGCTGACCGGATCGGCCTCGTCCAGCAGCCCGGCCACGACCTCGACCATCAATTGCTGCCAGCCATTCACGAACACCGGATAACGGAACTGCCGCGTCAGCAGCACACGGCGGCGCTCGCGCTGGTAGAGCAGGATGCAGGCGCCGTTGCCGCGGTCATAGGTCTCGCGGTCCTGGGTCTGCCACTGGCCATCGCTGCGCAGGAATTCGAAGCGGGTGGTCTTCAGCGTGTACCAGTTGTCGGACAGCAGGCGCTCCTGCCGAACGCGCACGCGTTCGGGCAGGGGCAGGTCGGCGATGCGTGAATGGGGCTGGTCTTGCATGGTTTTTCCTGGTTTGCAAATTAATCATGCACAATCGCGCAAAACCATGCAATCCCACGATGCTGACCGAGCAACGCCATCTGGCCATCCTGGAAGAACTACGGCTGACGGGGCGCGTGCTGGCGCGCGAACTGGCCGAGCGCCTGCAGGTGTCAGAGGACACCATCCGCCGCGACCTGCGTGAGCTGTCCGCCCGCGGCGCCCTGCAGCGCGTGCATGGCGGTGCGCTGCCGATGTCGCCGGCCCTGGCCAATCTGGCGCGACGCAGTGCGATTGCCGTCGATGAGAAGCAGGCTCTGGGTCGCCACGCAGCGGCGCTGATTGCCGAGGGCCAGCTCGTCTTTGTCGACGGCGGCACCAGCACCCTGGCCCTGGTCCAGCAGCTGCCGGCCACGCTGCGCGCGACGGTGGCGACCCACAGCCCCGTCATCGCAGCGGCCCTGATCGAACACCCGACGGTGGAGGTGCTGACGCTGGGCGGGCGCCTGTTCAAGCATTCCGGCGTGGCCGTCGGCGCGGGCGTGGCCCAGGCCATCCAGTCGCTGCGGGCGGATTGCTATTTCCTCGGCGTGACAGGCGTGGAGGCCGGCTTTGGCCTGTCCACCGGCGACGCCGAGGAGGCCCAGGTCAAGGCGCTGCTGATGGCCAGCGCCGCCGAGACGGTGCTGATGGCCAGCAGCGACAAGCTGGGCAAGGTCTCGCCCTATCGGGTCGCGCCGCTTTCTGCCCTTTCCACACTCATCGTCACGCCGCAGGCCGACCCGGCCCAGCTCGATGCGTTGCGGCTGCCGGGGCTGGACGTGCAGATCAGTGGCTGAAGAATTTGCGGTGGATACGCCGCGTGGTCTGCCAGACGGCCAGCAGCACGACGGGAATGGCCGCTCCCGCCGCCAGTTCGGGTTGCACGGGCAGCCAGCCTTCGGCCTTCAGCGCCTTGAAGAAGTACAGCAGCAGGCTGACGACGTAGTAGGTGATGGCCGCGATGGACAGGCCCTCGACGGTGGCCTGCATGCGCAGCTGGGTGCGCTGGCCGCTGTTGAGCTGGGCCAATAACTGCTGGTTTTGCGCCTCGGTGGCGATGTCCACGCGCGTGCGCAGCAGGGCGCTGGCGCGTGAGATGCGCTGCGACAGGCTGCTCAAGCGCTGGGCCGTTGCATTGACGGTGCCCATGGCAGGAGACAGCCGCCGCTGCATGAACTCGCCCAGCGACTGCGTGCCGGCCACCTTGCCCTCGTGCAGCTCGGCGATGCGCTGCTCGACGATGGCCTGGTAGGCCTGGGTGGCGGCAAAGCGGTATTGGTGCGAGGCCGTCGCATGCTCGATGCGGGCGGCGGTGGAGATCAGGTCGTCCAGCAGCTCGGCCTCGGACGCGCCGCGCGTCTCCAGCCGGGCGGTGATGGTGGCCAGCGTGGCCTCCACCTCGGCCAGGGTGCCGCCCAGTGATTTGGCGGCGGGCAGGCCGCGCAGGGCCATCAGGCGGTAGGTCTCCAGCTCCAGCAGGCGCTGGCAGATGCGCCCGGCGCGGGTCTCGGGCGTGCCGGGCTCGGCCAGCACGACGATGTGCTCGAAGCCGGTGGCACGCAGGCAGAAGTCCGTCACCACCAGGGAATGCCCGCCCATGGTGGAGGCGACAACGGCATGCGCCCCGAACCAGGCCCGGGCTTCGTTGAGGGCGGCGGGTGCAAAGGTCAGCGGCCTCTCGATCATGACCAGCTTGATGGCCGCAAAGGTGCGCCCCGGGATGCGGCCCAGCCAGTCGGGCGCGACGCGCAGCGGCAGGGCGTCCAGGGTCTGGGCGCTGGCTTCGGCATCGGCCGGCAGGGGCTGAACGACCGAATAGCGCGTGAACTCGGCATGGTGCTCCCATTTCAGCGAGAACTCGCCGCAGCGCAGCCGCAGGAAGTTGGCGTTCAGCGCCTCCAGGGCCAGTTCGTGCTGGCCGGGCAGCTGGCGCAGATGGGCATGCTCGTCGGCGCGGCTGATTCCGTCGTTCAGCACGGCGATGTGCACGATGACGGCCGGCAGGCGGATGCGCGCCGGCGGCCGGGCATGCACCTCGTTGTGCAGGGCCAGGCGCAGGGCGTCGTCGGGAGGGAGTAGGCTGTCTTCGTGCATGGGTCCCCAGGCTAGTGCTTAGACGGCGCACCAGCATGGCTCGATAAAATTTCAGGCTTCGTACATCAGCAGGGCGTCCTCCTCATGCAAGCTTCATTCCCGCCCGTCGTCATTTCCGGCACCGGCATCTACCGCCCGCCCCATGTCATCACCAATGCCGAGCTGGTCGAGGCCTTCAATGCCTATGCCGACCTGCAGAACGCCGAGCACGCCGCGGCCATCGCGGCCGGCGAGCGCGCAGCGCTGACACATTCCAGCGTCGAGTTCATCGAGAAAGCCTCGGGCATCAAGCAGCGCTATGTCATCGACAAGGACGGCGTGCTGGACCCGACCCGCATGTACCCGCGCTTCACGCCGAGGGGCGACGACCAGCTGTCGCTGATGGCCGAGATCGCCGTGGTGGCCGCCAAACAGGCCCTCGAGCAGGCCGGCAAGACCGGCGCCGACATCGACGCCGTGCTGTGCTCCAGCGCCAATATGCAGCGCGCCTACCCGGCCATGGCGGTCGAGATCCAGCAGGCCCTGGGTGCCGGCGGCTATGGCTTCGACATGAATGTGGCCTGCTCCTCGGCCACCTTCGCGCTGGAACAGGCCTTCAACGCGGTGCGCTCGGGTGCATCCAAGTGCGTGCTGGTCGTCAACCCCGAGATCACCTCGGCCCACCTGGAATGGCGCGACCGCGACTGCCATTTCATCTTCGGCGACGTCTGCACGGCCCTCATCATCGAGCGCGCGGAAGATGCCACGGGGCCGGACCAATGGGAGATCCTGGGCACCCAGCTCGCCACGCAGTTCAGCAGCAATATCCGCAACAACTTCGGCTTCATGAACCGCGCCGAGGACCGCGATCCCAGCGACCGCGACCTGACCTTCTACCAGGAGGGCCGCAAGGTCTTCAAGGAAGTCGTGCCCATGGCCGCCGCCCATATCGAGGCCCATCTGCACAAGCTGGGCCTGGAGCCGACGCAGATGCGCCGCTACTGGCTGCACCAGGCCAACCAGGGCATGAACCAGCTCGTCATCAAGAAGCTGGTCGGCGCCGATGCCGGCGACGATGTCGCGCCGCTGATCCTGAACGAATACGCCAACACCGCCTCGGCCGGCTCCATCATCGCCTTCCACGAGCATCGCGCCGACCTCAAGGCCGGCGAGGCGGGCGTGATCTGCTCCTTCGGCGCCGGCTATTCCATCGGCAGCGTCGTCGTGAAGAAGCGCTAGAAGCGCAGCGACAGGCCAACCGTCCACGCTCGGTCGGGCGTGTGGTGGTTGAGGCCGCGGAAGACGGCAGCGTCCAATTGGGCGTCGTTGCTTACCTGCCAGGCCAGGCCCGTGCCCGCGGTGACGACGTTGCCGCCATTGCGTGCCGACGCGATCTGCTGGCCGGCGATCTCGGCAAAGCCATGCAGCTTCTCGCCCAGCGGGATGCCGAAGCTGGCCGACATCAGGGCCGCCGTGTAGCGCTGGTCGGCGTCATTGCGGTCGACGAAGGCGCCGGCCATGGTGCCGAGCGAATATCCGCCCGGCAGTTCCCACTGGGCCAGGAAGCTCAGGCCCGGCCGCAGGCCATGGCCCTTGAAGGGCCCGCTGCCGGTCGGCGTCTTCATCTCGAACAGCCAGCCCAGGCCGGGCTTGCCCTCGTCGCCGTCCTGCAGCTGCCATTTGAAGCCCAGGCCCAGGTCGCCGCGGCCGCTGGCGTCCGGGTTGCGCTGGCGCAGCGCACCGTCGCTGTCCAGTCTCAGCTCCAGGTCATGGCCCATGCCCAGCCGCAGCAGGGTCGGTGTGGCCCGCAGGCGTGAGGAGGCATCGCGCTGCCAGGCGCCGCTGGTCTCGATCTGGAAGCGGCCGGCCGCCATCACGTCGGGGCCGTTGGTGAAATCGGGCCGGTCGGGCGAGATGGCGTCGTCGGCGTGGGCGACGGTGCACGCGGCCAGCAGCAGCAGGGCAAGTCTCATGCGGGCCACTCTAGCGGCTGAGCTATCGTGGCGGCCATGTCTTCCCTTTCATTTTTCTGGCACGACTACGAGACCTTCGGCCGCGTGCCGCGCCGGGACCGGCCCGCCCAGTTCGCCGGCCTGCGCACCGATGCCGAGCTCAACGAGATCGGCGAGCCGCTGATGCTGTATTGCCAGCCGGCGCCCGACTACCTGCCCGACCCCGAGTCCTGCCTGCTGACCGGCATCCTGCCCCAGCACTGCCTGCAGAAGGGCGTTCCCGAGCATGAATTCGCCGCCGCCATCGAGACCGTGCTGGCCACGCCCAACACCATAGGCGTGGGCTACAACAGCATCCGCTTCGACGACGAGGTCACGCGGCATCTGTTCTGGCGCAATCTCATCGATCCCTACGGCCGCGAATGGCAGAACGGCTGCGGCCGCTGGGATCTGCTGGACGTGGTGCGCTGCGCCTATGCGCTGCGGCCCGATGGCATGGAGTGGCCCAGGCACGAGGATGGCCGCCCCAGCTTCAAGCTCGAGCACCTGACCATCGCCAACGGCGTTGCGCATGAGGCCGCCCACGATGCGCTGTCCGACGTGCGCGCCACCGTCGCGCTGGCGCGCAAGCTGCGCGACGCCCAGCCCAAGCTGTGGGACTTCTGCGTCAAGCTGCGCAGCAAGCAGGCGGTGTGGGACGAGATCGCGAATGCCCAATCTCAGGGCAAGCCCTTCCTGCACATCTCAGGCATGTATGGCCCCGAGCGCGGCTGCATCGCCATGGTCTGGCCGCTGGCACCGCATCCGACCAACAAGAACGAACTCATCGTCTGGGACTGCTCGGCCTCGCCCGAGGAGCTGCTGTCGCTGAACGCCGCCAGCATCCGCGAGCGCATGTTCAGCAAGCAGGAGGCCCTGCCCGAAGGCGTCACGCGCCTGCCGATCAAGACCATCCACGTCAACAAGAGCCCCATCGTCATCGGCAATCTGAAGACGCTCAGCGCGGCCCAGGCCGAGCGCTGGGGCCATGACGTCGAAGCCCAGCTCGCCAACGCCAAGCTGCTGGCCGAGAAGGGCCGCCTGCTCGACGGCCTGTGGCTGGACGTCTTCCAGCGCGAGCCCTTTGCACCGGCCGACGTCGACGAGGACCTCTACGGCGGCTTCATCGGCAACGAGGACCGTCGCGCGCTGAACCGCGTACGCACGACGCCGCCCGAGCAGTTGGCCGAACGCGCTGCTCAGGGCAAGCTGGCCTTCCAGGACGGGCGGCTGGACGAGCTGGTGTTCCGCTGGCGGGCGCGCAATTTCCCGGCCAGCCTGTCTGCGGACGAGGCCGAGCGCTGGCAGACGCATCTGGCCGCCAGGCTGCATGAAGGCGAGGGCGGTGCGCAGACGCTGTCGGCCTTCATGGAGCGCATCGACCAGCTCGGCGAAACGGCGGACGAGCGCGGCGAGGAGATCCTGTCGGCCCTGTACGACTACGCGGAGCAGATCGCGCCCTGAGGCCGGGTTCTCCTCAGAGTTGGTGAAGCCGCCCGGGGCGGCTTGACGGCACCATGTGGGAACTTCCGCAAGGAGAGTTCCCATGACGGACGCATCCCAAGCTGCCCAGCAAACCGCCACGGCCGAGTCCATCGTGAGCGCCAGCCAGGGGCGTCCGCCGATGGACAAGATCATCCTCGCCATCCACGGCATCGGCAGCCAGCTGCGCAGCGACACCATCCGTTCGGTGGCGCGGCGTTTCGGCGACAGGGCCTGCCCGCCGCTGCCGGTCATGCCGCTGGGCTATTTCAACCTCGGCTCGGCGGCGGCGGTCCGCATCAGCCGCCTGGATGCCAAGCCTCACGACGTCCTGTCGCGCATCGGCTTCGCCGAGATCTACTGGGCCGACATCCCCGGCCAGGTCGTCAAGGCCAATGACACGCTGGAGGAGACCAAGGCCTGGGGCCACACGGTGGTCAGCCGCGCCGAGTCGCAATACCGTCGCGATGTGCCCAACGGCCATCTGAAGACGGAGGACTTCCAGCTCGGCACGGGCGTCGTCGACGAAATCGTCGAGACCGTAGGCGTGCTGGAGAGCCTGCTGGCCGTGCTGGCCCGCATGGGCATCTTCAAGTTCGAACTGGCCCCGCTGCTGCGCGACTACGTGGGCGACGTGCAGCTTGTCACCGACTTCCCCTACTACCGCGACAAGATCCTGCATCGCTTTCACAGCGCGCTGGAACAGGTCGTGGCGACCTTCCGGGAGGCTTGCCCGGGCTGCGATCCCGAGATCTACATCGTGGCCCACAGTGAGGGCACGGTCATCAGCTTCCTCGGCCTGTTGCAGGCCTTGTCGGGCAAGTCCGTCATCGACCCCGACAAGCCATCCGGCCCGCCCGTCGACGACGGCTGGATACGCTTTGTTCGCGGCTATATGACGATAGGCTCGCCCATCGACAAGCACATCGTGCTGTGGCCGGCGCTCTGGCAGGACCTCGATCTGAAGTCCGGTCTGGCCAACGGGCAGGTTGTGTTTGGCGACAGCCAGGCGCCGCGCCTGACGCTGGAGCAGCAGATCAAGTGGCGCAACTACTACGACCTTGGTGACCCCATCGGCTTCAAGCTCGATTCGGCCATGGGCTTCCTGAAGGACAAGGGCTGCGAGGCCTTCGAGTTCGGCAGCGAGCACGACTACGGCTTCAGCCGCTACTGGCTGCCGGGCAAGGCCCACAACGACTACTGGAACGATGCCGAGGTGTTCGGCCATTTCATCGACGACGTGGTGCTGCCCGAGAAGGATGTGCAGGCCAAGGTCCCGACCAGCAGCTGGCTCGTCGACCGGGTGGGCCTGGCCATCCCCTATGTGGCGAGCTTCCTGCTGCACATCGCCGCGGTCTTCCTGCTCTACGAGGGCGTCACCGAGGCGGACGCGAAGTTTGACCGGCTGCCCTTGCAGATCCTGCTGATGAGCGGCTTGCTGATGGGCATCACCGCGGCCGCCCGGCTGCCCCGCCTCGTGCATACCGGCGGCCTGCGCTGGCATCTGGCGGCAGCGCTCGCCTTCCTGGCCGGCGCCGCACCCTTCTTCCACTGGCTGCCCAAGGGGCCGGCGGACTACCTGGGCGGCCCGCTCACTGCCCTTTTGGCCATGCCGATCAGCGATTCCACATTGGCGGGCAAGCTGGCCCTGGTCGCTGCCGCGGCGCTGATCGCGCTGAGCGGCTGGCTGCTGCCACGCAAGCCCAACTGGGGGCGACGCTGCCTGGTGGGTGCCGGTACCGCCGTGATCGCCTTCATCGTCGTTTCGCGGCTGCTGGGCAGCGGCCCGGGGGCCACGCCGCCACCTCCCGCCTGGCCCGTTCTGCTCGCCGGCGCGGCCTTCCTCTACCTGTGGTGGTTGGCCATCCTGATCTTCGATCTCGGCTTCATCTGGCATCGCTACATCCGCCGCTCGGTGGCCGTCGACACGATGCGGCAATGGAAGCGCGGCCATGACGCCCGGCCCAACGCCAGCATGGGCCTGGGCGCTCCGCAAGCGCCGCCGCCAGCGACCTCGACCGAGGCGGCCCACTAGGGGGGCAGGGCGGGCTTTGTCGTGGCGCGGCTACGGGGTCCGGCGGCGTGATGTGCGTCATGGCCGAAAGGCTTCAGTCCTGCGATAGTCGGGCCTAGAAGATCGACTCGGAGACTCCATGAGCAGCGCTACGCCCGTCACGCCCGCCTCGACCGAGGACACCACCTCCGCCCGCCTGCGTGCCCTGCTGGTGCGCGCGCCCACCGCCGCCGCCTTCGTGTCCGGCCAGCGCTTCGAGGTGGTCAGCGAGGAGTTCAACCATCTGTTCGGCTTTGGTGACGACACCGACCTCGCCGGCCAGGGCACGCGGGCCGTGCACACGACGGACATGGCCCACACGGCCCTGCACGAGCGCGCCGCCGCCGCCTTTGCCGCCGGCCGGCCGCTGGACGAGGAGATCGAATACGTCAAGCGCGACGGCCACCGCTTCTGGGGCCGGCTGCAGGCCACGCCGGTGCACTGGGATGCCCCGGCCGGGGAGGCGCTCTGGATCGTCGAGGACGTGAGCGCCGCCCGTGCCTTGCGGCTGCAACCCACCTGGACCGCCAAGCACGACGCCATCACCGAACTGGCCAATCGCCGCGAGTTCGAGCGTCGCCTCGGCGAGCATGTTGGCAGCCGCCGCAACGAGCCGGTCTCGGTGCTGTGGCTGGACGTGGACAAGTTCGGCGAGGTCATCAAAGACATGGGCGCCGAGGTGGGCGACCATTTTCTCTACGGCCTGGGCCAGATGCTGATCGGCAAGGTGCGTGCGTCGGACCTCGTCGCGCGCCTGGAGGAAGACCATTTCGCCATCCTGCTGCCCGACTGCGACCAGCACTACGCCCAGATCATTGCCGAGAAGGTGCGTTCCGCCGTCGCCAGCTACCGGCTGCGCTGGGGCCTGCACCGTACCCGCGTGAAGGCGTCGCTGGGCGTCGTGCAGATCCAGCCGACCCTGGGCACGGTGGACGCCGTACTGGGCGGCGCGGCGCTGGCCTGTACCGAGGCCAAGGCGGCCGGCGGCGACAGCGTGCGGGTCTTTGTTTCGGCCGGCGGCTACGAAGAGTTGGCGGGCTGACCCGAAGCCCCTCGTTCAAGGAGACCTTGACCGGGACCGCTCTGCGGCCAGTGGCCGCAGAGCTTCGGCAGGCACATGCCGCCCAATGGGCGCCATGTGTCCGGCCTCAGCCCCCGAGGGGACGGCGACGCTTGCGGCGTCGGGCCGCAAGCACATCGCCCAATTGGGCCGGCTCGGCGAACTGGAGTCGGACACAAGCAGTCCCTGCGGACTGCTTGTGCCTGCGGAAGGCCAATGGGCCTCTGGCCCGTGGCAGGCCCAGCGCTCGGCCCGGAACAACTGCACGCTTGGCCACGTGGCGAACCCCGGAAATGCGGGGTTTTTCGCCTTTTGTTCTAAAGTTCAGCCAGGCGTTGCCGATGTACGGCCCAAGCGCCCACTGACTGAATCCCGATGAACGTCGCCCTGTCCTCCGCCCTGACTGGCATCTCGTCCGCGAACGAGCGGCTGCGCGCATCGTCGGCCAATATCGCCAACCTCGCCGCGACCAACCAGAGCCGGCCCAATGACGAGCCGACCAATGTCGACAAGGTGCCCGAGCGCGAGATCAATCCGGCTAACGAGATCGTCGAGCAGCAGTCCGCCGCCTACGCCTATGTGGCCAATCTGAAGGTGCTGCAGACGCAGATCAACACGACGGGCGCTTTGCTCGACATCAAGGCCTGAGTGGCCCGTTTCCCCGGTACAAGCGGCCTCAGGCCGCTTTTTCTTTGTCCGGCTCTGAAGACATCGCGCAGCAGCAGGCCTGGCCACTGTGGACGCTGATCGCCGACCAGCTGCGCAGCAAGCGGCTGACACGTCGTTACAGCGGCTGGCGGGCAGAGCGCGCCTGATTTCACCCCGTTTTCTGGGCGGCTCCGTAGAAGCAGAGGTCACCCCTTTGCGAAGGATCCGCCATGAGTTCAGCTCGCCCTCTGCGCCGCCGTACCGCCCTGCTGCAACTGGCCGCGCTCACCGGCCTGACCGGCCTGCATGCCGGTTGCGCGGCTGCCGTGCAGCAATTGCCCCTGCTGGACATGCAGCTGGTCGACCGCGACAGCGGCGCCGTGCTGGCCCAATACCCCAGCCGCGGCCGCCGCTACAGCCCCGGCACACCCGGCTCGCGCTATGCCATCCGGCTCAGCAACCGCAGCGGCGAGCGTGTGCTGGTGGTGTTGTCGGTGGACGGTGTCAATGCCATCACTGGCGACACGGCGGCCTTCAACCAGTCGGGCTATGTGCTGAGCCCGGGGGAGAGCCATGACATCACCGGCTGGCGCAAGAGCGACGAGCGCATCGCGGCCTTCGAGTTCACGTCCCTGGGCGACTCGTATGCGGCGCGCACGGGCCGGCCGGCCAATGTCGGGGTGATCGGCGCGGCGGTATTCCGCGAGGTCTATGTGCCGCCTCCGCCGGTGGTGTACGAGCCTCCGGTCGTATCGTCCACCGCGCCCGCCGCGCCCAGCCTGCTGAGCCGCCTCAACGGAGCAGCGGCGGATGCCGCAGCACCGGCGCGTGAAAGCATGGGCCGGGCTGAGGCCGAGGCTTCAGCGCGCGCCAAGCTGGGCACGGGGCACGGCGCCTCCGAGTGGTCGCCCATGGCCCACACCGGCTTCCAGCGCCGCACCTCCCAGCCCGAGCAGCTGCTGGAGATCCACTACGACAGCCAGGCCAATCTGATGGCGGCGGGCATCATGCCGCGGCCCATGGCGCAGCTGCCGCGCTCCTTCCCCAACAGCGGCGGCTATGTGCCCGACCCGCCGCCGCGCTGGTGAGGCCGGGGTAGCATCCGCGCCGCATGGCCGACAGTGAACCCGTCGATGAAGAGCTCATCGCCAGCTATCTGCGCGGCGACATGGGGGCGTTCGACCGTCTGTACCGCCGCCACGATCGCAAGACCTTCGCCTTCATCCGCCAGATGTTGCATCCGACGGATCGCGCGACGGTGGAAGACCTGCACCAGGAAGGCTGGCTGGCCGTTGCGGCCAAGGCCGCCAGCTTCTCGCCCGCCAAGGCCAGGTTCTCGACCTGGCTCTACACCGTGCTGCGCAACCGGGTGCTGGACCATCTGCGCGCCCGTCCACCCCAGGCCGACGACGAGGCCGACCCGGACCTGCTCGCCTCGGCCGACCATGGCCCCGAGCAGCAATTGGTGTCCAAACGTCTTGTGCAGGCCGTCGAGAGTGGTCTGCTGCGCCTGTCCGTCGAGCAGCGGGAGGCATTCTTGCTCTTCACCGTGGTCGAACTCAGCCTCGCCGAGATTGCCGACGTGACCCAGGCCCATCAGGAAACCGCCAAGACCCGCCTGCGCTATGCACGCGAGGCGCTGCGGCATCGACTCAGCGAGTGGCGCGATGGCTGAGTTCGATCCCATCCCGCCCAAGGACGCGGACGAGGCTGCGTACGCGCAAGCTCTCCTCGGTGACGGCGACGCAGGCCGCGAGCAGCGCCGTGCCCGGTTGATGGCGGCCTTGCCGCGGCCGCAAGTGGCAGCGGCCGTTCCGGTCTCCGACACCAGCCTGGCCTGGCGCTGGCAGCCCTATGCCCTGGGTGTTCTGGTGATGGGGCTGGTGTTGGGGGCCGCGCTGGTCTTGAAGGGGCGGCCCGCCGAGCCGCGACCGGAGGCCGATCCGCGGCTGGCCGCCGCCGCGCCTGCATCGACGCCCGCCGTCGTGGTGGCCCAGGCCGACGCTCCGGTCGTCGAGGCCCCACCGGCGGCCGCAGCCGAAGCGCCGCGTGCGGCGGCCAAGGTCAGCCCCGCCAGGCCGCGTGCCCAACGGCCGGCTGAAACAGTGGTTGCGGATGCGACGCCGCCGCGGGCGTTCCGCGAGAGCGATGCGAGGAAGGCGGCGGTGCCTGAGCCGCCCGCGATGGCGGAGACGCGACCCGCCGCGCCCGTCATCGCCGCAGCACCCCCACCTGCGGCAGTCGCGATGCCCGCACCATCGCCCCCCGCCGCACCCGTGGCGGCTGCACCTCCGTCACCCAAGGCCGTCGCCGAAGCGTCCAACCAGGCCGACAGGCTGGCCCGGACCGAGGTCGTTGTCAGCGGGGCTCGGGCCCGTGCTGCGGCGCCGATGACGCAGAGCCTCGCTGCTTCCGACGCGGCCGCCAATGCCGACTTGCTGGATGCCATCCATCGGGTTGACTTGGCAGCGGCGCGCTCGGCCCTGCAATCCGGTGCCTCGGTCCATGGCCGCGATGCTCAGGGCCGCACGCCGCTGATGCTGGCTGCACGGACCGGCTCGAGCGAGCTGGTGGACTTGCTGCTCGCCGCGGGCGCCCGCAAGCCAGACCGCGACGCTCAAGGCTGGACGGCCGCGGACCACGCCCAGACCCGGAACCATGGCGAACTGGCCGAACGCCTGCGCTGAGCGATCAGCCGACCAGGCCTGACAGCCTGAGCGCCAGCCAGAGCAGGCAGAGCAGCCAGCCCCAGCCCGGCCTCGACAGCGGGGCCGGCACGTTGCGCAGCATGCCGGGGCTGAAGCGGCCACCGCGTTGCGCCAGGGCCCAGCGCAACATCTGCGCGACCTGGATCGCGCCGCTGCCGCGCAGGCCCGGCGTGAGCTGGAGATCGCTGCCGCGGTCGATGCCACGAGCCCACAGCACATACGAAGGCGCCGCGCTTTGATTGCCGGGCAGCTGGCGGTGGTACAGGCCGGGCAGGCAGGAGGCGGGCAGGTCGGCGCGTCGCCGCCACAGCCAGGAGACACGCTCCAGCACCATGCCGTCGTCCCTCACCTCCAGCGTCCAGCGCCGCGAGAGGGCGTACAGGCTCAGTGCCAGCAGTGGCACTTCCAGCGCCAGCGACGAGCCTACGAAGGCAACGACCCATCCGATCACCGCGAGGATTCCGAGGCTTCGCCACCTGGCCCGGCCGAAGTCAAGCACCAGAGCATCCGGCCGCTCGAGCATCTGCACTCCCGCCGGCACCGAAGGAATGGCGTCCTCCGATGCGGCGGGCGGGATGTCGCGATTGAGCGGCTGCGCGTCCCGCGAGAGGCGGTCGCCTGCCGAGTCTTCGATGGCCATGGCGGAGTGGATCGGAATGGGCACCGCCATCTGGATGTTGTCCTTCTCATCCAGCCATTCGAGGCGCCAGTCCACCTTTTCTCCCGAGCGTCGCGCGCCCTGGCTCGGCGCGTCGGACGGTAGTTCGAAGCGAGCCTGCAGACTCAGGCCGCCGTCGGGGTGGTGCAGCGGCCGGGCGTCCTGTGTGAAGTGTTCCGCCAGCCGCTCGGAGGTGCTGGAGCCGCTGTCATCGATGCGGTATTGGGCGACCCGCAGTTGAATGGTGGCCAGTTCAGCCCATGGGTTGGAGGCGCGCGGCGGCAGGGTCCAGGACGCGAGGAATGCCGCGCCGGATCGGGGCTGTGAAGGCTGGAAGCTGACGAACGAGCCGCGATAGGTCCAGGCTCGGCGCGTTCCCTGCACGGCCGCCCACAGCAGTGTCAGCCCAACGAGCACGAACAGGCCCGCAATCAGCCACACCCAGCCAGGTGCGGACGGTCCGGAAGCCATGCCGACGGCCGCGAATGCCAGCACGCAGAACATGATGGCGAACAGCCAGCGGCCGACGACGAAGTGCTGTGGAACATGCCGCGCCCCCGTGAGCGACGGTGCCATCGTTGGCTCCGCGCGCCGCAGGCTCGACCACGCGCCAAAGGACGCTGCGATGGCCACCAGCGGGAACAAGACGGCGAAGGGCAGCATGAACAAGACCTTGCGCCACCGCAGCTGCCGGTCGAGCACGGCCCGATCGGGGTGCAGCGGGTCCACCCAGGCCCGGATGGGCGAATTGCCCTCGCGTGCTGCGCGCAGACGTGTGTCCCAGGCTTGATGCCAATCATCGATGTTGTCGCTGCCCGCGTTGCCATCCAGCCCGATGCGAGTCGATTCGTGCGAGCGACCCGCCCATTCGTAGCGATAGCGCGCGTGGACGGCAAAGGTGGTGCTTTCGCTGTCGGATGACGTGAGGAGGCGGCTTTCCAGCACTTCGGCAGGTACTGCCTGCCACGACCTGGCCATCCAGGCCGTGTGGAGCATGGCGGTCAGCGACCCCAGGGCGTTGAGGCCCACCCAGCCGAACCCGACGGCGAACAGCACCGAGACCAGCAGTCCCCCGACACGTGCGCCCACCCTTCCCATTTCATTCTTGTTGTTCTTGTTATTCATGCGGGCAGCATAGGGGCGGGCACCTGCGACTGCATGACAAATCGATGACAGTCGCGGTGCTGCGACGCGCGCTGACCGGCCAATGAAAAAGCCCGCCGGGCTTGCGCACGGCGGGCTGGTCGTGAAGCCTTCAGGCTCAGGCCGTCACGGCCTTGGCAGTGTCGGCGTACTCCTCGATCTGGTCGAAGTTCAGGTACTTGTAGACGCTGGCCGTGTCCTTGTTGATGATGCCCATGGCCTCGTGATACTCGGCCACCGTCGGGATCTTGCCCAGCTTGGACGCGATCGCGGCCAGTTCGGCCGAAGCGAGGAACACATTGGTGTTCTTGCCCAGGCGGTTGGGGAAGTTGCGGGTGGAGGTGGACACGACGGTCGCGCCTTCGCGCACCTGGGCCTGGTTGCCCATGCACAGGCTGCAGCCCGGCATTTCGGTGCGTGCACCGGCCGTGCCGAAAGCGGCGTAGTGGCCTTCCTTGATCAGCTCGCTCTGGTCCATCTTGGTCGGCGGGGCCACCCACAGCTTGACCGGGATGTCGCGCTGGCCGCCCAGCAGCTTGGCTGCGGCGCGGAAGTGGCCGATGTTGGTCATGCACGAACCGATGAAGGCTTCATCGATCTTGGTGCCGGCCACTTCGGACAGGGTCTTGGCGTCATCCGGATCGTTGGGGCAGCAGAGGATGGGCTCCTTGATGTCGGCCAGGTCGATCTCGATGACGGCGGCGTATTCGGCGTCCTTGTCGGCTTCCAGCAGCTCCGGCTTGGCCAGCCAGGCCTCGACCTTCTCGATGCGGCGCTGCAGCGTCTTCGCGTCGGCATAGCCATCGGCGATCATGTTCTTCATCAGCACGACGTTGCTGGTGAGGTATTCCTTGATCGGCGCGGGGTTCAGCTTGATCGTGCAGCCGGCGGCCGAGCGCTCGGCGGAGGCGTCGGACAGCTCGAAGGCTTGCTCGACCTTGAGGTCCGGCAGGCCTTCGATCTCGAGGATGCGGCCCGAGAACACGTTCTTCTTGCCGGCCTTGGCGACGGTCAGCAGGCCGGCCTTGATGGCGTACAGCGGGATGGCATGCACGAGGTCGCGCAGCGTCACGCCGGGCTGCATCTCGCCCTTGAAGCGCACCAGCACCGACTCGGGCATGTCCAGCGGCATCACGCCGGTGGCGGCGCCGAAGGCCACCAGGCCGGAACCGGCCGGGAAGGAGATGCCGATGGGGAAGCGGGTGTGCGAGTCGCCGCCGGTGCCGACCGTGTCGGGCAGCAGCAGGCGGTTCAGCCAGCTGTGGATGACGCCGTCGCCCGGGCGCAGGGCCACGCCGCCGCGGTTGCTGATGAAGGCGGGCAGCTCGCGGTGGGTCTTGACGTCCACGGGCTTGGGGTAGGCGGCCGTATGGCAGAAGGACTGCATGACCAGGTCAGCCGAGAAGCCCAGGCAGGCCAGGTCCTTCAGCTCGTCGCGCGTCATGGGGCCGGTGGTGTCCTGCGAACCCACCGTCGTCATCTTGGGCTCGCAATAAGTGCCCGGGCGCACGCCCTGGCCCTCGGGCAGGCCGACGGCGCGGCCGACCATCTTCTGGGCCAGCGTGAAGCCCTTGGTCGACGCGGCAGGCGCCGACGGCAGGCGGAACAGCGTGGAGGCGGGCAGGCCCAGGAACTCGCGGGCCTTGGCGGTCAGTGAACGGCCGATGATGAGGTTGATGCGGCCGCCGGCGCGCACTTCGTCAAACAGCACATCGCTCTTGAGCTTGAACTCGGCGACGGTTGTGCCGTTCTTCACCAGCTTGCCGTCATAGGGCAGCACGTCGATGACATCACCCATCTCCAGCTTGCTGACGTCGACCTCGATCGGCAGGGAGCCGGAGTCTTCCTGGGTGTTGAAGAAGATGGGGGCGATCTTGCCGCCCAGAGTCACGCCGCCGAAGCGCTTGTTGGGCACGAAGGGGATGTCCTGGCCCGTGGCCCAGATGACGGAGTTGGTGGCGGACTTGCGCGAGGAGCCGGTGCCGACGACGTCGCCGACATAGGCCACGAGGTTGCCCTTCTTCTTCAGGTCCTCGATGAACTGCATCGGGCCGCGCTTGCCGTCTTCCTCGGGCTTGAAGGCCGCGTCGGAGCGGGTGTTCTTCAGCATGGCCAGGTAGTGCAGCGGGATGTCCGGGCGGCTCCAGGCGTCGGGGGCGGGCGACAGGTCGTCGGTGTTGGTCTCGCCGGGCACCTTGAAGACGGTGACGGTGATCTTCTTCTCGACTTCGGGGCGGGTCGTGAACCACTCGGCGTCGGCCCAGCTCTTCATGACTTCCTGCGCCTTGGCGTTGCCGGCCTTGGCCTTGGCGGCGACGTCGTTGAAGTAGTCGAACATCAGCAGGGTCTTCTTCAGGCCTGCAGCGGCGACACCAGCGACTTCGGCGTCGTCCAGCAGCTCGATCAGCGGATGCACGTTGTAGCCGCCCACCATGGTGCCCAGCAGCTCGGTGGCCTTGGCCTTGGAGATCAGGCCGACGGTGATGTCGCCGTGGGCGACGGCGGCCAGGAAGCTGGCCTTGACCTTGGCGGCGTCGTCCACGCCCGGGGGCACGCGATGCGTCAGCAGGTCAAGCAGGAAGGCGTCTTCACCAGCCGGCGGGGCCTTGATCAGCTCGATCAGCTCCGCGACCTGCTTGGCATCCAGGGCGAGGGGCGGAATGCCGAGAGCGGCGCGTTCGGCGGCGTGTTGGCGGTAAGCGGACAGCATGGGGGAACTCCTGGCGAAACGGGGATGGAAAAGGAATCAGGCGGCTCCAGGCACGATGACCTTGAGGCCCTTGAAGTAGTCGCGAAAGAAACCTTGGTCGCGTGTGATCAACGCCTGGCATTGCAGCAGGGCGTGGGCGCCGATCAGAAAGTCGGGAACGGTGCGTGGGCCGGCAGGTGCCTGGCCGGAGGCCTTGCGGCGCTCCTTGTAGCGGCGCTGCATTTCGCCGGCACGCACGGCCGCGCGGGATTCGATGGGAGAGTAGACGATACCGACGCCTTCCAGCGCGTCCAGCAGCTCGGCGCCAAAGCCCAGCCCGGAGACGACTTCGCTGAGCACGACATCGCAGGCGACGACCGGCCCACGCGCCAGCGCCTGGCGCAGGCAGTCCTCGGCGGATTCGGCGCCCACGTCACCGCCCAGCAGGTCGATGAGGACAGAGGAATCGATGGCGATCACGGCTCGACCGGATCGCCGGGAGCGCGGCCGCGCAGCTCGCGCATGACGTCGTCGGTGGTGACGCCCTCGGGCAGCTTGAAGCGCCCGCGCAGCTTGGCCAGCGCGTCGTCGACGTTCTTGCGCAAGATGATGCGGCCGCCGTCCAGTTCGACCTTGAGCGTGGTGCCCTTGGTCAGGCCGAGGGCATCTCGGACGGCTTTGGGCAGGGTGATCTGCCCGCGTTCGGCAACGGTGGCTTCCATGGCGCCTCCAGCGGCTGAGCGCCGTGGAGGCGGCGGCTCAGGTATGCATCAGAAAGTATGTATTCATTCTACATACCCGGGCTCGGGGTTTCAACTGAGATGACTCACTTGGCCTTGGCGGGCTTGGCCGGCTTGGCCGCCACCGGGGGCGTGGCGGGTGTCTCGGGCGCCGTGGGCGTGATGCCCAGGCCACTGCGTGCGGCCTCGGCGGCTTCGGCCTCAGGGTCGTTGATCTTGGCAGCCTTGGCGGCGGCGATCAGCTTTTCCTGCTCCGGGTGGACGCAGTCATCGATGAGGCGCTGGCCGATCTTGGTGTCCAGCAGCATGGATTTGTTGGCGATCTGGATCATCAGCGTGCGTCCGCTCACGTCCTCCAGGCGCAGGGCGCCGGTGGAGGACAGCACGGGCTTCATCGTGAAGACCTGCTTCTTCCAGGCCACGTTGATATAGCCGGCCACCTTGGGATGCTTTTCGATCTGCACCGTTTCCTTGAACTCGCAGGCGTAGTTGCCCAGGTAGGCGCGCTCCGCGGCGGCGAGTTGGGCTTCGTCGGCCTCGTTCAGCACCGGCTCGGGCGGCGGCAGCGGCGTCTTCTTGGTCGGCGCGGGCTTGGCCGTGGCGGCCTTGGCGGCCGGCTTGGCCGCAGGCTTGGCGGCGGGGGCTGTCTGAGCGAAAGCAGGGAGGGCGGCGCAGAGGATCAGGGCAGCAGCGCTGCTGCGAAGCTTGGGCATCGGCATCTGGAGTCGAAGGCGGGTGGGAGTTGGGGATTGAAAAGGTGGGCGCATCATGGCCGCGATGGCGCCGTGCAGGGGTGAAAAGTTGTAGGCATTGTCGGCGTGACGAAGTGCACGCCGGTTCGCGCTTTACCCGATGGCTACAGGGAAAAACGCCGATTGCACATCTTCTGGCAGCGCACGTCCGGTGCGCGCGGCGCGCTCCAGCACGGTCCAGAAATAGCGGTAGCTGGCGCGGTCGTGCAGGCGGTCATGGAAGGAGATGGGCGCCCATTGCGCGGCCTGGGCGGCGAGCAGCAGTTCGGCGGCTTCGGCCACCTCGTCGGCGGCCGGCGCAAAGGCTTCGACGATGGGGCGGATCTGGTCGGGATGGATGCTCCACATGCGCGTGTAGCCGAGGTCACGGGCGGCGCGGCGGGCCGCTTGCGCAAGCGCTGAAGCATCGCGGAATTCGGTGACGACGCAGTGGGAGGGCGTCTTGCCGAATGCATGGGCGGCGGCGGCGATCTCGAGCTTGGCGCGCACGACCAGCGGGTGCTCGAACTGGCCTGGCAGCTCCATGGCCGTCTTGGGAATGGCGCCGCCATGCGCCGAGACAAAGTCCATCAGCCCGAAGGACAGGGACTCGATGCGCGGATGGGCGGCGATGCGGAAGACCTCGCGCAGGGCGCCGTGGGTCTCGATGAGGACCTGCAGCGGCAGTTTCGGCTGGCCATGATGCTCGCAGGCGGCGTCGATGGCGGCGGCGGCGCGGTCGACGTCGTCGGCGCTCTCCGGCTTGGGGATCATCAGATAGGCCAGGCGGTCGCCAGCCTTGGCGATCAGCGTGTCGACGTCGGCCTCGAAGGCGGCATGGCCCCAGGGGTGGACGCGCGCGCCGACGCGGCCGAAGCGGTTGGCGGCGCTGGTGGCCAGCTCGGCAATCAAGAGCGCATGCTCGGCTTCGCCGCCGACCGGAGCGCCGTCCTCGGCGTCCAGGGTGATGTCGAAGACGGGGCCCAGTTCGGCCTGCAGGGCCAGGCTCTTTCTCATGCGGGCCTCGACGCCGCAGTAGTGATCGACGACGGGCAGCGCCGGCCGGGCGGCTTCATGGCCGAACAGGGCCTGGCGGGGATGGAGGAGGGCGCTCATCGCGCCACTGTACCCAGGCCCGCAATCGTGGCGGCCGTGACGCTGGTCGCGGAATCGCGACGTTTGCGGGTTCCCAGGGGTGCTTGCACACTGTCATATCTGGCCGAGCCGTGACAGCATCTGCGCATAACGACCTCAGGAGACAAAGCATGCTCAAGCTCGAGTCGCTCAGAGTTTCCCGCCGCCTGGCCTTGCAGACCTTCGGAGCGGTCCTCGGTGTGCTGCTGGTGGCTGCCATCCTGCTGTTCTCGGAGCGGGAGCTGATCCTGAACGAGCGCCAGCAGGCGGTGCGTCAGGCGGTCGAGACGGCGCACGGCATCGTGGCGCAAATCCATGCCCAGGTCGCCGCCGGCAAGCTGTCCGACGACGATGCCAAGAAGGCGGCGATGGCCGCCGTGCGCAGCCTGCGCTACAGCGGCAGCGAGTATTTCTGGATCAATGACATGAGCCCCATCATGGTCATGCATCCCATGAAGCCGGAGCTCGAAGGCAAGACGCTAAACAACAACAAGGACCCGAGCGGCAAACCCCTGTTCGTCGCCATGGTCGACATCGTCAAGGCCAACGGCGCGGGCTATCTGCCCTATCTGTGGCCCAAGCCGGGCAGCGAGCAGCCGGTGCCCAAGGTGTCCTATGTCAAGGGCTTCACGCCCTGGGGCTGGATCATCGGCTCGGGCGTCTATGTGGACACCGTCGACGCTGCCATCTGGCAGCGCGTCTGGAAGGTGGGCCTGGGCGTGCTGGCGCTGGCGGGGGGGCTGCTGGTGCTGGGCCTGGCCATCACGCGCAGCATCACGCGCCAGCTGGGCGGCGAGCCCGCGCGCGTCAACGAGATCACGCGCCAGCTGGCCGAGGGAGACCTCAGCGTCGACATCGACCTGAGGGGCAGCAGCCATGAGAGCGTCATGCAGGGCGTGAAGGCCATGCGCGACAGCATGGCCAGCATCGTTCAGCAGGTGCGCGACGGCTCCGAGTCGGTCGCGAATGCGAGTTCGGAAATTGCATCGGGCAACCAGGACTTGAGCGCCCGCACCGAGAGCCAGGCCAGCGCGCTGCAGCAGACGGCGGCCTCCATGGATGAATTGGGCGCCACGGTGCGCAACAACGTCGACAACGCCCAGCAGGCCAACCAGTTGGCGCAGAACGCCTCCCATGTGGCGGCCGAAGGCGGCCAGGTGGTGAAGCAGGTCGTCGACACCATGAAGGGCATCAACGACAGCTCGCGCCGCATCGGCGACATCATCTCGGTCATCGACGGCATCGCCTTCCAGACCAACATCCTGGCGCTGAACGCCGCCGTCGAAGCGGCGCGTGCCGGCGAGCAGGGTCGCGGCTTCGCGGTCGTGGCCGGCGAGGTGCGGCTGCTGGCCGGCCGCAGCGCCGAGGCGGCGCGCGAGATCAAGACCCTGATCTCGCAGAGCCTGGAGCGCGTGGACCGCGGCAATACCCTGGTCGACCAGGCTGGCGCGACCATGGATCGGGTCGTCAGCAGCATCCAGCGCGTCACCGACATCATGGGCGAGATCAGCTCGTCCAGCGCCGAGCAGAGCGCGGGCGTGTCGCAGGTCGGCACGGCCGTCACGCAGATGGACCAGGCCACGCAACAGAACGCCGCCATGGTGGAGCAGATGGCTGCCGCGGCCGATGGCCTGAAGGTGCAGGCCCAGCAACTGGTGGAGACGGTGTCGACCTTCCGCCTGCCGGCCCACCGCTAATCTGACTCAGCCATGAAAAAGGCCTCCCGCGGGAGGCCTTTGTTTTTTCTAGCCAGGCGGCGGCTTATGCCCGACAGCATGCAGGCTGTCGGGCGTTCGCCAGGCGTCGGACAAGCCGCAGGGCTTGTCCTCGGTCCCGGCTCACAGCAGGTGCTTGACGCCGTCCTGCTCGTCCGTCAGTTCCTTCAGCGTCTTGTTGATGCATTCCTGCGAGAAGGCGTCGATCTCGATGCCTTGCACGATCTTGTACTCGCCGCCTTCGCAGGTGACCGGGTAGCCGAACATGACGTCCTTGGGGATGCCGTATTCGCCACCCGACGGGATGCCCATGGTGACCCACTTGCCATTGGTGCCCAGGGCCCAGTCGCGCATGTGGTCGATGGCGGCATTGGCAGCCGAGGCGGCCGACGACAGGCCGCGGGCGGCAATGATGGCGGCGCCGCGCTTGCCGACGGTGGGCAGGAAGACCTCACGGTTCCACTGCTCGTCGTTGATCAGGTTCTTGACCGACTGGCCGTCGATGGTGGCGTTGCGGTAGTCGGCGTACATCGTCGGCGAGTGGTTGCCCCACACGGCCAGCTTCTCGATGCCGGCGACGGCCTTGCCGGTCTTGGCGGCGATCTGCGAGGCGGCGCGGTTGTGGTCCAGGCGCAGCATGGCGGTGAAGTTCTTGGCCGGCAGGTCCGGGGCCGACTTCATCGCGATATAGGCATTGGTGTTGGCGGGGTTGCCGACCACCAGCACGCGCACATTGCGCGAGGCGACGGCGTTCAGGGCCTTGCCCTGCACCGTGAAGATCTGGGCGTTGGCGGCCAGCAGGTCGGCGCGCTCCATGCCGGGGCCACGCGGGCGGGCGCCGACGAGCAGGGCGTAGTCGGTGTCCTTGAAGGCGGTCATCGGGTCGCTGTGGGCCTCGATGCCGGCCAGCAGCGGGAAGGCGCAGTCTTCGAGTTCCATGATCACGCCCTTCAGCGCGTTCTGAGCCTTCTCGTCGGGGATTTCCAACAGCTGCAGGATGACGGGCTGGTCCTTGCCCAGCATTTCGCCAGAGGCGATGCGGAACAGCAGGGCATAGCCGATCTGGCCAGCAGCGCCGGTGACGGCGACGCGAACGGGTTTCTTGCTCATGGAGGTCTCCGAGGACAGTTGATAAAGCCGGGGCCGGGACAGATCGCCCGAAACCCGTCGAGTGTACGGGCATACCCTGTGCTGCAATGCGGCCATGCCCAAGAGTCCTGCCCCCCTGTATGAGCAAATCCGCCAGCTGATCGTGGCGGCCCTGGCTGCCGGCGAGTGGCGGCCGGGCGACGCACTGCCCAGCGAAGCCGCCCTGGCCGAGCGTTTCCATGCCAGCGCGGGCACCGTCAGAAAGGCCATGGACGAGCTGGCGGCGGCCCATGTCGTCGAGCGCCGCCAGGGCGCCGGCACGTTTGTCGCGACGCACACGGCGCCGCGCAACTCGTATCGATTCCTGCGCCTGGTTTCCGATGACGGTGCCACCGGCTTCACCCGCGAGCTGCTGCATTGCCGGCGCGCCCGGGCCAATGCCGAGACGGCGCGCGCCCTGCACCTGCGCACGTCCGAGCCCGTCATCGAGGTGCGCCGCCTGCTGCTGCGCCGCGGCCGTGCCGTCGTGCTCGACGACCTCTGGCTGCCCGAGCGCCACTTCCAGGGCCTGAACAGCGAGGTCATCAATGCTTATCCCGGCACGCTGTACGCCCTTTTCGAGGAGCGCTACCGGGTGCACATGGTGCGCGCCGAGGAGAAGCTGCGCGCCGTCGCGGCCCGTGCCGAGGCCGCGGAGCTGCTGGGCGTGAGCGACGGCGCGCCCCTGCTCAGCGTCGAGCGCGTGGCCTATACCTATGGCGACCGACCGGTCGAACTGCGCCGGGGCCTCTACCACACGACAAGCGACTTCTACCTCAACGAGTTGAACTGAATCTGACAATGCCGCAGTGCAGCAACCGCGAAGCTCGGCCTTTGTCTTGGGCCTAGAATCTTTCGGTTTCACATTGATTACGGGCACGACCATGACGGACAGCGTCAAGAAAAGACCGGTCTATACCAATATTCACGTCACGCAGATCGTCAGCTACCGCCTTCCGCCTGCCGGCATCGTCTCCATCCTGCATCGCATCAGCGGCCTGCTGATGTTCCTGCTGCTGCCCTTCGTGGTCTGGATGCTGGACAACAGCCTCAGCACCGAAATCTCCTTCGAGACGTTCACCAACGTCTTCGTGGCGGGCGTGGCGGGCATCCCGGGCTGGTTCGTCAAGCTGGTGGCGCTGGCCCTGATCTGGGGCTACCTCTTCCACTTCATCGCCGGCGTGCGCCATCTGTGGATGGACGCGACGCACAGCGTCAGCAAGGCACAGGGCCACAGCTCGGCGCTGATCACGCTGATCCTCAGCACGCTGCTGACGCTGCTGTTGGGTGCCAAGCTGTTCGGTCTGTACTGAGGAACAACAACAATGAGTACTTTTGGCTCCAAGCGCCTCGTCGTCGGCGCGCACTACGGCCTGCGCGACTGGCTGGCGCAGCGCGTCACCGCCGTGCTGATGGCCGTCTTCACCATCGTGCTGCTGGTGCAGGTGCTGATGCCCGGCGCCCTCGGCTATGACCGCTGGGCGGCGATCTTTTCCCAGCAGTGGATGAAGCTGCTGACCTTCGTGACCATCCTGTCGCTCGCCTATCACGCCTGGGTCGGCATGCGCGACATCTGGATGGACTACATCAAGCCCGTCGGTGTGCGCCTCGCGCTGCAGGTGTTCACCATCGTTTGGTTGTTGGGTTGCGCCGGCTGGGCAATCCAGGTTCTGTGGAGACTCTGATGGCGGCGCTTTCTACCCGCAAGTTCGATGTGGTGATCGTCGGGGCCGGTGGCTCCGGCATGCGCGCCTCCCTGCAGCTGGCCCTGGCCGGCCTGAACGTGGCCGTGCTGTCCAAGGTCTTCCCGACCCGCTCGCACACCGTTGCTGCCCAAGGCGGCATCGGCGCCTCCCTGGGCAATATGTCCGAGGACAACTGGCACTACCACTTCTTCGACACCGTCAAGGGCTCGGACTGGCTGGGCGACCAGGACGCCATCGAGTTCATGTGCCGTGAGGCGCCCAAGGTCGTCTACGAGCTCGAGCACTTCGGCATGCCGTTTGACCGCAATGCCGACGGCACCATCTACCAGCGTCCCTTCGGCGGCCATACCGCCAACTACGGCGAGAAGCCCGTGCAGCGGGCCTGCGCCGCGGCCGACCGCACCGGCCACGCGCTGCTGCACACGCTCTACCAGCAGAACGTCAAGGCCCGCACGCAGTTCTTCACCGAGTGGATGGCCCTGGACATCATCCGCGACGCCGAGGGCGATGCCGTCGGCGTGACCGCCCTGGAGATGGAGACCGGCGAGGTCCACATCCTGCATGCCAAGACCGTGCTGCTGGCCACCGGCGGCGCCGGCCGCATCTTCGGCGCCAGCACCAACGCCTTCATCAACACGGGTGACGGCCTGGGCATGGCGGCACGCGCCGGCATCCCGCTGGAAGACATGGAGTTCTGGCAGTTCCACCCCACCGGCGTGGCCGGCGCGGGCGTGCTGCTGACCGAAGGCTGCCGCGGCGAAGGCGCGATCCTGCGCAACAGCAATGGCGAGCGCTTCATGGAGCGCTACGCCCCGACGCTGAAGGACCTGGCCCCGCGCGACTTCGTGTCCCGCTCCATGGACCAGGAGATCAAGGAAGGTCGCGGCTGCGGTCCCAACAAGGACTATGTGCTGCTGGACATGACCCACCTGGGTGCCGAGACGATTGCCAAGCGCCTGCCCTCGGTGCTGGAGATCGGCCACAACTTCGCCAACGTCGACATCACCAAGGAACCGATTCCCGTGGTGCCGACCATCCATTACCAGATGGGTGGCATTCCGACGAATGTGCACGGCCAGGTCGTCATCCCGAAGAACGGCAAGCCCAACGACATCATCAACGGCCTCTACGCGGTGGGCGAATGCTCCTGCGTGAGCGTGCACGGCGCCAACCGCCTGGGCACCAACTCGCTGCTCGACCTGCTCGTGTTCGGCCGCGCCGCCGGCAACCACATCGTCGACTTCAACCTGAAGACCAAGTCGCACAAGGACCTGCCCAAGGACGCCGCCGACAAGACCCTGGCGCGCCTGGCGCGGCTGGAGTCGGCCACCAACGGCGAATACGCCCAGAACGTCGCCAACGACATCCGCTCGACCATGCAAAAGCATGCCGGCGTGTTCCGCACCCAGGCGTCCATGGACGAGGGCGTGGCCAAGATCAAGGAAGTCGCCCAGCGCGTCGCCGGCATCGGCCTGAAGGACAAGTCCAAGGTCTTCAACACCGAGCGCGTCGAGGCCCTGGAAGTCGAGAACCTCATCGAAGCCGCCCAGGCCACGATGATCTCGGCCGCCGCCCGCCCCGAGAGCCGTGGCGCCCACGCGCACAACGACTATCCGAACCGCGACGACGCGAACTGGATGAAGCACACGCTGTGGTACTCCGAAGGCAACCGCCTGGACTACAAGCCCGTCAACCTCCAGCCGCTGACGGTTGAGTCTGTTCCGCCGAAGGTGCGGACGTTCTAAGCACAAAGAGCCAGACATGAAGCGCACCTTCCAGATCTACCGCTACGACCCCGACAAGGACGCCAAGCCCTACATGCAGACCCTCGAGGTCGAGCTGGACGGCCATGAGCGCATGCTGCTCGACGCCCTGGTCAAGCTGAAGGCCGTGGACCCGACGCTGTCCTTCCGCCGCTCCTGCCGCGAAGGCGTCTGCGGTTCGGACGCGATGAACATCAATGGCAAGAACGGCCTGGCCTGCCTGACGAATATGCGCACGCTGCCGGGCGTCATCACGCTCAAGCCGCTGCCGGGCCTGCCCGTCGTGCGCGACCTGATCGTCGACATGACGCAGTTCTTCAAGCAGTACCACTCGATCAAGCCCTACCTCGTCAACGACAACCCGCCGCCCGACAAGGAGCGCCTGCAGTCGCCCGTCGAGCGCGAGGAACTGGACGGCCTGTACGAGTGCATCCTGTGCGCGAGCTGCTCGACGAGCTGCCCGAGCTTCTGGTGGAACCCCGACAAGTTCGTCGGCCCGGCCGGCCTGCTGCAGGCCTACCGCTTCATCGCCGACAGCCGCGACGAAGCGACGTCCGAGCGCCTGGACAACCTTGAGGATCCGTACCGCCTGTTCCGCTGCCACACCATCATGAACTGCGTGGACGTCTGCCCCAAGGGCCTGAACCCCACGAAGGCCATTGGCAAGATCAAGGAACTGATGGTCCGCCGCGCGGTCTGAGGCATGCCTGAATTGATCGGTGAACGCGAACTCTCCAAGCTGCGCTGGCGCTGCCGCCGCGGCTTGCTGGAGAACGACCTCTTCATCGAACGATTCTTTACCCGCCATGCCGACGAAGGCATCAGCGTCACGCAAGCCGAAGGCCTGACGATACTGATGGACTTGGCCGACAACGACCTTCTCGACCTGTTACTGCGCCGCAAGGAGCCCAGTGGTGAAATCGACACCGCTGCCGTGCGAGGCGTCCTTGCCGACCTGCGCACCTGATTTCAAAACCCTAAGGACTCAAGCATGACCCCGTCCGACGTCAAAGCCACCCTGTCGTTCTCCGACGGCAGCCCCTCGATGGAACTGCCCCTGTACAAGGGCAGCATCGGTCCGGATGTCATCGACATCCGCAAGCTCTACGCGCAGACCGGCAAGTTCACCTACGACCCCGGCTTCCTGTCGACGGCGTCGTGCAACTCCACCATCACCTACATCGACGGCGACAAGGGCGAGCTGCTCTACCGCGGCTATCCCATCGACCAGTTGGCGGTGAACTGCGACTACCTCGAGACCTGCTATCTGCTGCTGTACGGAGAGCTGCCGAACGAAAGCCAGAAGGCCGACTTCGAAGACAAGGTCATGCACCACACGATGGTGAATGAGCAGATGCAGTTCTTCCTGCGGGGCTTTCGCCGTGACGCCCACCCGATGGCCGTCATGACGGGCCTGGTGGGCGCGATGTCCTCGTTCTATCACGACAGCACGGACATCAATAACCCCGAGCATCGCGAGATCTCGGCGATCCGCCTGATCGCCAAGATGCCCACCCTCGTGGCCATGGCCTACAAGTACACCATCGGCCAGCCCTACATCTATCCGCAGAACAACCTCAGCTACGCCGGCAACTTCATGCGCATGATGTTTGCCACGCCGTGCGAGGAGTACAAGCCCAACGACGTGCTGGTGCGCGCGATGGACCGCATCTTCACGCTGCACGCCGACCACGAGCAGAACGCTTCCACGTCGACCGTGCGCCTGTGCGGCTCGTCGGGCACCAACCCCTTCGCGGCCATCGCGGCCGGCGTGGCCTGCCTGTGGGGGCCCGCCCACGGCGGCGCCAACGAGGCGGCGCTGAACATGCTGGGCGACATCCAGAAGCAGGGCGGCGTCGCCCGCATCGGCGAGTTCGTCAACAAGGTCAAGGACAAGAACTCCGGCGTCAAGCTGATGGGCTTCGGTCACCGCGTCTACAAGAACTACGACCCGCGCGCCAAGCTGATGCGCGAGACCTGCCACGAGGTGCTGAACGAGCTGGGCCTGCAGAACGACCCGCTGTTCGAACTGGCCATGAAGCTGGAGAAGATCGCGCTGGAAGACGAGTACTTCGTCGCCCGCAAGCTCTACCCGAACGTCGACTTCTACTCCGGCATCGTGCAGCGCGCCATCGGCATCCCGGTGCCGCTATTCACCGCCATCTTCGCGCTGGCCCGCACGGTCGGCTGGATCGCCCAGCTCAATGAGATGATCGGCGACCCCGAGTACAAGATCGGCCGCCCGCGCCAGCTCTTCGTCGGCGCCACCCCGCGCGACGTCAAGCCCATCGCCCAGCGCTGATCGGCCCTCGCCACACGCGAACCCCTCGGTTTCCCCCGAGGGGTTTCTTGCTTTTGGAGACCTGATGACCGTTCCCGAGATCCTCGTGCTGGGCAGCGTCAACCGCGACCTCATCGTGCATGCGCCGCGCCTGCCCCTGCCGGGCGAGACGCTGCGTGGCCAGAGGTTCGGCTCCTGCCTGGGTGGCAAGGGGGCCAACCAGGCGGTTGCTGCAGCGCGGCTCGGTGCTCGCGTGGCACTGGCCGCGCGCGTGGGCCTGCTGGAAAACGGCGCGGCCATGGTCGAGCAGCTGAAAGGCGAGGGTGTCGATACGCGCGCCGTCGCCCAGCCCGCCGACGAGGTGCCCGGCGTGGCTCTCATCGTCGTCGGCGCCGAGGATGCCGAGAACCAGATCGTCACCGTCGCCGGGTCCAACGGCACGCTGCCACTGGAACAGGTCGAGGCGCTGGAGCTGACCGGCCTGCGCTGGCTGGTGGCCCAGCAGGAACTGCCGCTGCAAAGCGTCGCCCGCGCCTTCGAGCGTGCCCATGCGGCCGGCGTCAAGACCATCCTGAACGCCGCCCCCTTCCGCCCCGGCTGCGAGGCCTTGCTGCCCTTGGTCGACCTGCTGGTCGTCAATGAATTGGAAGCCCAGGCCCTGATCACGACCCTGGGTGGCGGCACGGCCGAACCCGAGGCCCTGGCCCGGGCCCTGCGAGCCAAGGGACCAGCGGCCGTCCTGGTGTCGCTGGGCGCCGAAGGCCTGTGCTGGGTCGACGCTGAAGGCACGCGCCGCGTGCCGGCCCGCAAGGTCAAGGCCGTCGATACCGTCGGCGCCGGCGATACCCTCGTTGGCGCTCTCGTTACCGCTCTCGCCGAAGGCCAGCTTGTCGCCGACGCGCTCGCCTTCGCGCAAGCGGCCGCGGCCATCGCCGTGTCTCGTCCCGGCGTGCAGGACGCGATGCCGCGCCGCGCCGAAGTCCAAGAATCGCTGAAGAACTGAATCCCACAAGGAGAACAAGATGTCCCAGACCCTGCTGCTGCCCCGCTGGATCCTCACCATGAAGGCCGGTGAAGGCACCCTCGAGGACCATGGCCTGCTGATCGAAGGCGAGCGCATCGCCGCCATTGGCCCTCGCGCTGATTTGCTCTCGAAGTATCCCCAGGCCGAGCGCGTCGAGTTGCCCGAGCAGATCCTCATCCCCGGCCTCATCAACGGCCATGCCCACTCGGCCATGACGCTGCTGCGTGGCGTCGCCGACGACGTGCCGCTGATGGACTGGCTGCAGAACCACATCTGGCCACTGGAGAAGAAGTGGGTCAGCGAGGACTGGACCTATCTCGGCTCCAAACTGGCGGCGGCCGAAGGCCTGCGCAGCGGCACGACCTATATCAACGACATGTACTTCTTCCCGACCGCCATGGCCCGCGCCGCCGTGGACTCGGGCGTGCGTGCCGCCGTGTCGATGAACGTCATCGACTTCCCCACCGGCTATGCCTCGGGCCCGGACGACTACATCGCCAAGGGCGTGGCCGCCTACGAGCAATACAAGGGCGAGAAGCTGCTGGACTGGACCAGTGCGCCGCATGCGCCCTACACGGTGTCCGACGAGACCTTCATCAAGCTGCGCGACCTGGCCGAGAAGCTGGACATCCAGATGCACTGCCACATCCACGAAACGGCGGGCGAGGTTTCAGACGGCTTGAAGCAATTTGGTGTGCGCCCGCTGGAAAGGTTAGCTAAGCTTGGGCTGATGAACGAGCGCATGATTGCCGTGCACATGGTTCATCTCAACGATGCCGAGATCGAGCTGATGGCAAAGAACGGCGTGCACCTCGTGCACAACCCCAATTCCAATCTCAAGCTGGCTTCGGGCGTCATGCCGCTGAAGGCCCTGGAAGCCGCGGGCGTCAACACCATCCTCGGCACCGACGGCGCGGCCTCCAACAACCGCCTGGACATGTTCGGCGAGATCCGCTCTGCGGCGCTGCTGGCCAAGGGCATCACCGGCGACCCGACGGTGGCCACGGCGCGTACGGCCCTGGAAATGGCAACCATTCGTGCTGCCAAGGCCATGGGCCGCGCGGACGACCTCGGTTCGCTGGAGGTCGGCAAGCTGGCTGACGTCGTCGCCGTGTCCCTGGACAGCGTCGAGTGCCAGCCGGTCTACAACGCCGCGGCCCAGCTCGTCTATGTGGCTGGCCGTGAGCAGGTCAGCAATGTGTGGATCGGCGGCCGCCAGGTGCTGCGCGAGCGCCAGCCCACGACCATCGATGTGCCGGCCCTGATGGCCCAGGTGCGGGAGGTCGTCGGGCGCATGCGGGCCAGTAGCTGAATCATGACGACGCCGTGGAACCAGCACGGCCGCTTCAGCCTGACATGGCGAGGTGAGGTGCTGGTGCTGCGGCTCGAAGGCACCTGGAACGAGGTGGCCGCAAAAAGGCTGCGCGAGCAGGGCGGACGCCTGGCCCGCGGGCGTGCCGGCCGGCCCTGGGGCCTGCTGAGCGACACGGCTGCCTGGGAGGGGGCCACGCCTGAGGCGCTGGACGGCATCTGGGCTTTCTTCGAGGATGCGTTGCAGCACGGGCTCGTGGCTGCGGCCACCGTCATCCCGGACAGCTTCCAGGCTCTCATCATCCAGCCCATGGCCGCGCGGGCTGCGCATCTGACGAACTTCCATGGCTGCAGCAGCGTTGCCGAGGCCGAGGCCTGGCTGCGGGCCCAGGGGCTGACGCTGGAATAGTGGCCGGGGCCATGGCACCCGTCGCCCGGCTGGCAGCCCGGCCTCAGTAGAATCCCGGGCGTCGCACGCCGCCCTGGCCCCGGGGCGGTGCCCTCCGAGATCCGCGTGCCCCGCGCCGCGCCCAGCCTCCTCCCCGGATCCCATGGCCCAGACCCCGCAACTGACCCATTTCGAGGGCGGCAACGCCCTTTCCGATTTCCGCGCCCAGGCCCTGCTGGCCAGGCTGCAAGAGGTCAGTGGCCGCATCACCGGCATCAACGCCCGTGCGGTGCATTGGGTCTGGACGGATAAGGCCCTCGATGCCGAGACCCGGGAGCGCTTCGGCGCGCTGCTGACCTATGGCGAACCGGCCACGGCCGACGCTGAGGGCGATCTGGTGGTCGTCACGCCGCGGTTCGGCACCGTCAGCCCCTGGGCCTCCAAGGCCACCGACATCGCCCGCAACTGCGGCCTGGCGCTCAAGCGTGTCGAGCGCGTTGTCGAATATCGCATCACGACCAAGAGCGGCCTGCTGGGTGGCGCCAGGCCGCTGAGCCAGGACGAGCTGAACGCCTGCGCCGCGTTGCTGCACGACCGCATGACGGAGTCGGCCTGCTTCAGCCGTGACGACACGAAGCACCTCTTTGACGAGCGCACCGCCGAGCCGCTGGCCCATGTGGACGTGCTGGGCGCCGGCCGCGCGGCGCTGGAAAAGGCCAATGTCGAATTCGGCCTGGCCCTGTCGACCGACGAGATCGACTACCTCGACACCAACTTCAAGAAGCTCGGCCGCAACCCCAGCGACGTCGAGCTGATGATGTTCGCCCAGGCCAACAGCGAACACTGCCGCCACAAGATCTTCAACGCGAGCTTCATCATCGACGGCGAGGCCCAGCCGCTGAGCCTGTTCGGCATGATCCGCAACACCGAGAAGCTGAACCCCCAGCACACGGTGGTCGCCTACTCCGACAACGCGGCCATCATGGAAGGCCATGCCATCGAGCGCTGGATGCCGGCGCCCCAGGCCGGCGCGGCCTATGTGGCTCGCCCCGAGCAGGCCGAGGTGCTGATGAAGGTGGAGACGCACAACCACCCGACGGCCATCTCGCCCCACCCGGGCGCCTCCACGGGCGCTGGCGGCGAAATCCGCGATGAAGGCGCCACCGGCCGCGGCTCCAAGCCCAAGGCGGGCCTGACGGGCTTCTCGGTCTCCAACCTGCATCTGCCAGGCTTGAGCGAGCCCTGGGAGCAGAACCCCGTCGGCAAGCCGGCGCATATCGCCAGCGCGCTGCAGATCATGATCGACGGCCCGCTCGGTGGCGCGGCCTTCAACAACGAGTTCGGCCGGCCCAATCTGGCCGGCTATTTCCGCGTCTTCGAGCAGAACGTCGCCGGCCTGCGCCGCGGCTATCACAAGCCCATCATGATCGCCGGCGGCCTGGGCACCATCCGCTCGGACCTGACCAAGAAGATCGAATTCCCGGCCGGCACTCTGCTGATCCAGCTCGGCGGCCCCGGCATGCGCATCGGCATGGGCGGCGGCGCGGCCTCGTCGATGGCGGCAGGCACCAACACGGCCGACCTGGACTTCGACTCCGTGCAGCGCGGCAACCCCGAGATCGAGCGCCGCGCGCAGGAGGTCATCAACCATTGCTGGGGCCTTGGCGCCGAGAACCCGGTGCTGGCCATCCACGACGTCGGCGCCGGCGGCATCTCCAACGCCTTCCCCGAGCTGGTCAACGACGCCGGCCGCGGCGCGCGCTTTGACCTGCGCAAGGTGCCGCTGGAGGAATCCGGCCTCGCCCCGAAGGAAATCTGGTGCAACGAGAGCCAGGAGCGCTATGTGCTGGCCATCGCGCCTGAGAGCCTGCCGGTCTTCCAGGCCTTCTGCGAGCGCGAGCGCTGCCCCTTCGCCGTCGTCGGCGTGACGACCGAGGAGCGCGAGCTCAAGCTGGTGGATGGCGACACCGAGGTGGCCGGCCATCCCATCGACATGCCCATGGACGTGCTGCTGGGCAAGCCGCCCAAGATGACGCGCGACGTGCAGCGCGTCGCTCGCGACGGCGGCACACTGGACCTGAACGGCGTCAAGCTCGAGCAGGCGGCGTTCGATGTGCTGCGCCACCCCACCGTGGCCAACAAGCGCTTCCTCGTCACCATTGGCGACCGCACGGTCGGCGGCCTGAATCACCGCGACCAGATGGTCGGCCCCTGGCAGGTGCCGGTGGCGGACTGCGCCGTCACCCTGGCCGACTTCAAGGGCTTTGCCGGCGAGGCCATGAGCATGGGCGAGCGCACGCCGCTGGCGGCCGTCAACGCCCCCGCTTCGGGCCGCATGGCCGTGGCCGAGGCCATCACCAATCTGCTGGCCGCGCCCTTCGAGCTGCCGCGCGTGAAGCTCAGCGCCAACTGGATGGCGGCCTGCGGCGAAGCCGGTGAAGACGCTGCGCTGTTCGACACGGTCAAGGCCGTCGGCATGGAGCTGTGCCCGGCGCTTGGCATCTCGATTCCCGTCGGCAAGGACTCCTTGTCGATGCGCACCAAATGGGATGACCAGCAGGTCACCGCACCGGTGTCGCTGATCGTCACCGCCTTCGCCAGCATCGCTGACGTGCGCGGCACGTTGACGCCCGAGTGGCAGCGCGAAGACTCGTGCGCCATCCTCGTCGACCTGGGGCAGGGCCAGCACCGCATGGGCGGCTCCATCCTGGCGCAGACGCTGAACCAGTTCGGCTCGGACGTGCCGGACCTCGATGACCCCAAGCTGCTGGTCTCGCTGGTCAACGCCATCAACGAACTGCGCACTGCAGGCAAGCTGCTGGCCTATCACGACCGTTCGGACGGCGGCCTGTGGGCTGCCGCCTGTGAAATGGCTTTTGCCGGCCAGACCGGCCTGAGCCTGAACGTGGACATGCTGGTCACCGAAGGCGACGGCATCAGCGACAGCCGCGCCGAGATGGGCGATTCCAAGAACTGGGCGGCCCAAGTCAGCGGTCGCCGTGATGAGCTGACGCTGCGCGCGCTGTTCGCCGAGGAGCTGGGCGCGCTGATCCAGGTCCGTGCCAGCGACCGCGATGCCGTCATGCAGGTGCTGCGCGCCCATGGCCTGTCCAAGCATTCGCATGTGGTGGCCAAGCCCAACGCGTCTCGGCAGATGGAAGTCTGGCGAGATGCGAAGAAGGTCTTCGGCGCCGGTCTGACGGCCCTGCAGCAGACCTGGGACGAGGTGAGCTGGCGGATTGCCCGGTTGCGTGACAACCCGGCCGGCGCCGATGCCGAGCACGCGGCCGCCGGCAAGGCCGACGACCCGGGCCTGCATGTGCATCTGACGTTCAAGCCCGAAGCGCCTTTCGTCTCTGCCGGCGCCAAGCCGAAGGTCGCCATCCTGCGCGAGCAGGGCGTCAACTCGCACGTCGAGATGGCCTATGCGATGTCGCTGGGCGGCTTCGACAGCTTCGACGTGCACATGAGCGACCTGCAGTCAGGCGCGGTCAAGCTGGACGGCTTTGCGGCCTTCGTGGCCTGTGGCGGCTTCAGCTATGGCGACACCCTGGGCGCCGGCGAAGGTTGGGCGCGCAGCATCATGTTCAACCCGGTGCTGACCGAGCAGTTCCGCGCCTTCTTCTCGCGCCCCGACACGCTGGCCCTGGGCGTCTGCAACGGCTGCCAGATGCTGGCGGCCCTCGCGCCCATCATCCCCGGTGCCGATGCCTGGCCGCGCTTCACGCGCAACCAGAGCGAGCAGTACGAGGCCCGGCTGGCCCTGGTCGAGGTGCTGGATTCACCCAGTGTCTTCTTCAAGGACATGGCCGGCAGCCGCGTGCCCATTGCCGTCGCCCATGGCGAGGGCTATGCCAACTTCGCGCGCCAGGGTGACGCCAGCAAGGTCATCCCCGCCATGCGCTTTGTCGACAACCACGGCAAAGCCACCGAGGCCTATCCGTTCAATCCCAACGGCAGCCCGGGCGGCCTGACCTCGGTGACGACGCCAGATGGCCGCTTCACGGCGCTGATGCCCCACCCGGAGCGCGTCTTCCGCAATGTGCTGATGAGCTGGACCTCGGGCGACAAGAGCGCGCACAGCCCCTGGCTGCGCATGTTCCAGAACGCGCGCAAGGCGCTGGGTTAAGCGGCGTCGACTTCCAGCAGCAGCCGATCGAGACCCTCTTCGGTCCCGCACCGGCGCTGCTCGATGTCCATATGACCGTCGAGATAGGCCAGCTGCTCCGTCAGCTTCAGCGTCGAGCCTGCCGGGCTGTTGGCGAACTCCACGGTGACGAGGGAGGCCGACAGCGCGCGGCCGTCGGCGGCCATCGAGTAGGCGAAGACGATGCGGGCCTGCGGCATGATGTCGAGGAAGACCTTGTCGACGGCGAGCTGGGTGCCATCAGGCAGCGTGCTGCGATAGATCTCCTGCCCGCCGGGGCGAAAGTCCATGCTGAACTCGGTCGCCCCCGTCTCGGCATGGCAGTCCGACCAGCGCTGCTTGGTGGCTGGATCGGCCCAGGCGGCAAACACGCGGGCGGCGGAGGCCTTGAAGCGGCGCTCCAGCACGAAGCTGGTGTGGGCGGTGGGAGTTCGGATCACGGTTGCGGGTCCTGTTCATCGAGAAGGGCTTCGAGGGCGTCGAATTGGCGATGCCACGTCGCCTTGCGCTCGGCCACCCAGGCCTCCAGGCCGCCAAAGGCGTCCGGCGCGATGCGATAGGTGCGCACGCGGCCGGCCTTGTCGGACTGCACCAGGCCGCCGGCCTCCAGCACGGCCAGATGCTTGACCGCCGAGGGCAGGCGCAGCGCCAGCGGCTTGGCGAGGTCGGTCACCGAAGCCGGGCCGCGGCTGAGCTGGTCGACCATGGCGCGGCGGTTGCCGTCGGCCAGGGCGACAAAGAGGCGGTCCAGGCGCTCAGTCGGCGAGGAAGCGGGCGGGGAGGGCATGGCGCAGCGGGTAGTACTGGAAGACGGGGCGGGCCTCGACGATGCAGCGCCACACCGACGGCCGGGCCAGCAGGCGCTCGAAGTACGCCGACAGCCTCACGTGCTCGGGTGAGAAGGGCCTGATGATGGCCGCGTGGAACAGCGACGGTGCCGCCGCGCAGTCCGCCATGGAGAAGGCCTCTCCCGCGGCCCAGGGGCCTTCGCCGAGGCGGTTCTCGATGAGGTCATAGGCCTGCCCCAGCTCGTTGACGACACCGCTCAGCGTGAGGGGATCGCGATCTTCCTCGGGCCGCAGCAACTGGGCCACATAGCGCTGGGCGGGCGTCATCACGTAGCAGTCGAACAGACGATCCCACAGCCGCACCTGCAGTTGGGCGTCGAGGTCCTCGGGCAGCAGGCGGACTCGGCCCGGGTGGCGACGGTCCAGGTATTCGATCTGCACCGAGGTCTCGGGCACCACGCGCTCGCCGTCCACGAGCAAAGGGATCTTGGCCGTGGGCCAAAGGGCGGCGTAGGCGGCGCGCGCCGCCGGGTCGCCAAGGTTGACGCCGCGGGCCTCGAAAGGCGTGCCGTTCTCGTAGAGCGCGATCAAGACCTTCCAGCAGTAGGAGGACAGCGGGTGGTAGTGCAGCGTCAAAGCCATGGGTGCCTTATCAGTTTCCGATCCGGCTAAGTGTATTGAAACTTTCTTTGAATGGAAACTCTTGGGGCAAAACAAAGGCGGGCCGAGCCCGCCTTCGAGGGAGGCAGCTGGCCTCAGTCCTGGACGACCGCCGCGGTCTGCAGCCGCTTGTTGATCCGCAGTGCCACCAGCGTGCAGACCACGCCGGACAGCAGATACAGGCTCAGCGACACCAAGCCGAAGCGTGAGGACAGGAAAAGGGCGACGACGGGTGCGAAGGCCGCGCCCAGCAGCCAGGCCATGTCGGCGGTCAGCGCCGCGCCGGTGTAGCGGAAGTGGGGCAGGAAGTTGGACGTCACCGAGCCGGCGGACTGGCCGTAGGACAGGCCCAGCAGCACGAAGCCGATCAGGATGAAGGCCGCCTGGCCGGGCTTGCCACCGCCCAACATGAAGGGCGCGAACAGCGCAAAGACGCCGATGGCGACGGCCATGGCGCCGAGGTAGCTGCGACGGCCGATCTTGTCGGCAATGAGGCCGGACATGGGCATGGCGACGGCGGCGAAGGCAGCGCCCAGCAGCTCCATCTTCATGAAGTCGTCGGCACCTTGCGGGTCCTGCAGCGTCACCCAGGACAATGGGAAGACCGTCACCAGGTGGAAGAGGGCGTAGCTGGCCAGGGCGGCAAAGGCGCCGATGACGATGTGGTGGCCCTGGGCCGGCAGCAGCTCGCGCAGATAGGCGGGGTCGAGCTCGTGCTCTTCCATGCGCTTCTCGTACTCGTGGGTGACCACCAGGCGCAGGCGCGCGAACAGCGCCACGACGTTGATGGCGAAGGCCGTGAAGAAGGGGAAACGCCAGCCCCAGGACAGGAAGTCCTTGGCCTCCAGGCTGCCGTAGACGTAGAGGAACACGCCCGACGCGACGAAGAATCCCAGCGGTGCGCCGAGCTGGCCCAGCATGGCGTACCAGCCGCGGCGGTCGGGCGGGGCGTTCAGGGCCAGGAGGGAGGGCAGGCCGTCCCAGGAGCCGCCCAGGGCCAGACCCTGGCCGACGCGGGCCAGCGCCAGCAGCCAGATGGCGGCGCTGCCGGCTTCGGCATGGCCGGGCAGCAGGCCCATGCCGACCGTGGAGCAGCCGAGCAGGAAAAGGGCGGCGGTCAGCTTGGTCGAGCGGCCGAAATGGCGCTGGATGGACATGCCGATCAGCGTGCCGACCGGTCGGACGACGAAAGCCAGCGCAAAGACCAGGAAGGCGTAGAGGGTGCCGGTCAGCCGGTCGGCGAACGGAAAGAAGACCTGGGGAAAGACCAGCACCGAGGCGATGCCGAAGACGAAGAAGTCGAAATATTCGGACGCGCGGCCGATGATGACGCCGACCGCGATGTCGCCGGGGGCCAGGTCCTCGTCCGTGCGAGTGGTCAGCGGACCGGATTGGGGGGTATGAAAGGTACTGCCTGCAACTGCCATTTCGCGCTTGTCTCCGAGTCTGCCTAGGACAAAATGTCCAATCGTTGATTTACCTCAATCAACTTACATTCCGTCGCTGCACGCAAGATCGTTAACCCTCGCGCGCCTCTCAGGATGTACCCCAACAAGTCTCTCCTCACAAGCGCCCTGGTCTTGTCGGCCAGCTTCGCTTTGTCTGGCTGCGATTGGATCGTGATGAAGCCGCATGGTGACATCGCCCAGCAGCAGGCCAACCTCATCGTCACGTCCACGCTGCTGATGCTGCTGATCATCGTCCCGGTGATCGCGCTGACGCTGTTCTTTGCGTTCCGTTACCGCCAGTCCAACCCCGAGGCGACCTATGCGCCGGACTGGGACCATTCCACGCGCCTGGAACTCGTCATCTGGGGCGCGCCGCTGCTGATCATCATCGCCCTGGGCGCCATCACCTGGATCAGCACCCACAAGCTGGATCCCTTCCGCCCGCTGGACCGCATCGCCGAAGGCCGGCCGGTGGCCGAAGGCGTGAAGCCGCTGGAGGTCTATGCCGTCTCCATGGACTGGAAGTGGCTGTTCATCTACCCCGAGCAGGGCATCGCCACCGTCAACGAGCTGGCGGCGCCCGTGGACCGTCCCATCCATTTCCGCTTCACGTCCACGAGCGTGATGAACACCTTCTACGTGCCCGCCCTGGCCGGCATGATCTACACGATGCCGGGCATGGAGACGCAGCTGCACGCCGTCATCAACAAGGCCGGCGTCTATGACGGCATTTCGGCCCATTACAGCGGTGCCGGGTTCTCGGACATGCGCTTCAAGTTCCACGGCCTGTCGGATGAAGAGTTCGCCCGCTGGATCGACGGCAACAAGGCCGGCGGCGCCAAGCTGACGCGCGAGGACTACCTGAAGCTGGAGCAGCCGAGCACCAAGGAGGCCGTGCGCCGCTACGCCAGCGTCGAGCCCGGCCTGTGGGGGGCCATCGTCGACCGCTGCGTCGACGGCAAGAAGATGTGCGTCAGCCAGATGATGGCCATCGACGCCGCCGGCGGCGCCGGCAAGGGTGGCCTGGCCAGCACCCTGCGCAGCCCCTGGCGTGACACCGAGGGGGGCAAGCGCGAGCGCACCGTCGTCGCGGCCCTGTGCACGCCGACCAACCCGCTGGGCCTGCCCGTCGAGAGCGATGCCAGCACCCGCGTCGCGCAAAAGAACTAAGAGAAGCCGATGAACGCTCCCGTCTACCCCGAAGAGCTCCACCCGGTCTTTGGCCGCCTGGGCCTGCATGCCCTGCCGATCCACGAGCCCATCCTCGTGGCGACCTTCATCGCCGTCGCCCTGGGCGGCCTCTTCGTCTTCTTCCTGATCACGAAGTTCCGCCTCTGGGGCCATCTGTGGCGCGACTGGATCACCAGCATCGACCACAAGAAGATCGGCATCATGTACATGATCCTGGGCGTGATCATGCTGCTGCGCGGCTTTGCCGACGCGCTGATGATGCGGGCCCACCAGGCCATGGCCTTCGGCGAGAACGCCGGCTTCCTGCCGCCGCACCACTACGACCAGGTCTTCACGGCCCACGGCGTCATCATGATCTTCTTCGTCGCGATGCCTTTCGTGACCGGCCTGATGAACTATGTCGTGCCGCTGCAGATCGGCGCGCGCGACGTGGCCTTCCCCTTCCTGAACAACTTCAGCTTCTGGATGACGGTGGGCGGCGCCATCCTGGTCATGATCTCGCTGTTCGTCGGCGAATTCGCCAAGACCGGCTGGCTGGCCTTCCCGCCGCTGTCGGGCATCCTGGCGAGTCCTGACCCCGGGGTGGACTACTACCTGTGGTCACTGCAGATCGCGGGGGTAGGGACGACGCTGTCCGGCATCAACCTGATCGCCACCATCATCAAGATGCGCGCGCCCGGCATGGCCATGATGAAGATGCCCGTCTTCACGTGGACGTCGCTGTGCACCAACGTGCTCATCGTCGCCAGCTTCCCCGTGCTGGCCGCGGCCCTGGCGCTGCTGACCGCCGACCGCTACCTCGGCACCAATTTCTTCACCAACGACCTCGGCGGCAACGCCATGCTCTACGTGAACCTGATCTGGATCTGGGGCCATCCCGAGGTCTACATCCTGATCCTGCCCATCTTCGGCGTGTTCTCCGAGGTCGTCTCGACCTTCAGCCGCAAGAAGCTGTTCGGCTATGCGTCCATGGTCTATGCCACGGTCGTCATCACCATCCTGTCCTACCTCGTCTGGCTGCACCACTTCTTCACGATGGGTTCGGGCGCCAGCGTGAACTCGTTCTTCGGCATCACGACGATGATCATCTCGATCCCGACGGGCGCCAAGATCTTCAACTGGCTGTTCACCATGTACCGGGGCCGCATCCAGTTCGAGGTGCCCATGCTGTGGACGGTGGGCTTCATGATCACCTTCACCGTCGGTGGCATGACCGGCGTGCTGCTGGCCGTGCCGGCGGCGGACTTCGTGCTGCACAACAGCCTGTTCCTGATCGCCCACTTCCACAACGTCATCATCGGCGGCGTGGTGTTCGGCGTCTTCGCCGGCATCAACTACTGGTTCCCCAAGGCCTTCGGCTTCCGCCTGGACGCCTTCTGGGGCAAGGTCTCGTTCTGGTGCTGGTTCATCGGCTTCTGGCTGGCCTTCACGCCGCTGTATGTGCTTGGACTCATGGGCATCACGCGCCGCGTCAGCCACTTCGACGACCCCTCGCTGCAGATCTGGTTCGTCATCGCCGCCATCGGCGCGGGCTTCGTGGCCCTGGGCATAGCCGCCTTCCTGATCCAGATCGCCGTCAGCGTGATGCGCCGCAAGGAGCTGCGCGACACGACCGGCGACATCTGGGGCGGCCGCACGCTGGAGTGGTCCACGTCCTCGCCGCCGCCGGACTACAACTTCGCCTTCACGCCCATCGCCCACGAGATGGACGCCTGGTACGACATGAAGCAGCGCGGCGCCGAGCGCCCGACGACCGGCTTCGTGGCCATCCACATGCCCAGGAACACCGGCGCCGGCTTCGTCATCGCCATGCTGGCGACGCTGATGGGCTTCGCGCTGATCTGGCATATGTGGTGGATCGCCGGCCTGAGCTTTGCAGCGACGGTCATCGCCGCCATCGTGCACACCTTCAACTACGACCGCGACTACCACATCCCGGCCGATGCGGTGACCCGCACCGAGGACGAGCGCACCCGTGCGCTGGCCGCCTGACCGGGAGAGCTTTGACATGTCTGCAACCATCGCCACCCATGTGAACGGCGCCCCGGTCTACTACGACCACAGCGGCGAGCACCATCCGCCCGGCAGCACCATGCTGGGCTTCTGGCTCTATCTGATGAGCGACTGCCTCATCTTCGCGGTGCTGTTCGCCGTCTACGCCGTGCTGGGCCGCAACTATGCGGCCGGCCCGTCGGGCGCCGACCTCTTCGACCTGCCGCTGGTGGCCGTCAACACGGCCCTGCTGCTGTTCTCGTCCATCACCTACGGCTTCGCGATGATCGCGATGCAGGCCCGCAAGAAGGGCCAGTTGCTGGGCTGGCTGGCCGTCACCGGTCTGTTTGGCCTGGGCTTCCTCGGCATCGAGCTGTTCGAGTTCCACCATCTCATCCACGAGGGTGCGGGCCCGGGCCGCAGCGCCTTCCTGTCCAGCTTCTTCACGCTGGTCGGCACCCACGGCCTGCACGTCACCTTCGGCACCCTCTGGCTGGTCACGCTGATGGTGCAGGTGAAAAAGCTGGGCCTCACGCCCGCCAACCGCCGCCGCCTGATGTGCCTGTCGATGTTCTGGCACTTCCTGGACGTCGTCTGGATCGGCGTCTTCACCTTCGTCTATCTCATGGGGGTGCTGTGATGGCCGGCCATGCACATGATGCTCACGGTCACGATGACCATCTCGATGGCGAGCAAGACTTCCACGTCAGCTACAAGGGCTACGCGACCGGCTTCATCCTGTCCGTCATCCTGACGGCCATCCCCTTCTGGCTCGTCATGGCCAAGGTGCTGCCCAGCCCCAAGCTGACCGGCTTCATCATCCTGGGCTTCGCGGCCGTGCAGATGGTGGTGCACATGGTCTATTTCCTGCACATGAACGCCAAGGTCGAGCAGGGCTGGTCCATGCTGGCCCTGCTGTTCACGGCGGCCCTGGTCGTCATCATGCTGTCGGGCTCGGTCTGGGTCATGTATCACATGAACACCAACATGATGCCGACGCCTGATCCCGCGGCGATGCGAAACATGTGAGCCCCTCGCCCAGTCTCGCCTTGCTGGACGCAGGCGTGCCTAGTCGGTCCCCCGAGGGGACGGCGATGCTTGCGGCATTGAGCCGCAAGCACATCGCCAGACGGGCCGGCTCGGGAGCGGCCCAGCGCTCGGCCCGCAAAAATCCGGCCGGCATCGTGAATGCGGAAGGAAGACTGACGTGACACGTGCCGCTCGCCTCGCACTGATCGCTGCCGCGGCGCTGTCGAGCGCCGGTTTCCTTGCACTGGCCACCTGGCAGGTCCAGCGCCTGGGCTGGAAGCAGGACCTCATCGCCCGCGTCGATCAGCAGTTGCGGGCGGAACCGGTGCCGCCGCCACTGGTGTCATCCAAGGCCGACGAGTACCGGCGCGTGCGCTTGCGCGGGCAGTTCGAGCCGCGTGAGGCGCTGGTGCAGGCCATCACGGAACTCGGCGGCGGCTACTGGGTCATCGCACCGCTGCGCCTGGAGGGCGGCACAGCCGTTCTCGTCAATCGCGGTTTCGTGCCGCCCGAGCAGCGCGCGCCCGAACAGCACGCCGCGCCGAATGGCCCGGTCGAGCTGACCGGCCTGCTGCGCCTGACC
The DNA here is from genome assembly GCF_031458095.1 of Roseateles saccharophilus. Lineage (GTDB taxonomy): Bacteria > Pseudomonadota > Gammaproteobacteria > Burkholderiales > Burkholderiaceae_C > Pelomonas > Pelomonas saccharophila_A. Next base: position 388,404 of record NZ_JAVDXU010000004.1, on the reverse strand, counting down.
GAGACCGGCGGCGGCCCGCTGCGCAGCAACGTACCTGCCGAAGGCCGCTGGTACTCGCGCGACGTGGCCGGCATCGCGGCGCAACTCGGCGTGGCCGACAAGGCCGCCCCGTACTTTGTCGACGAGTCCGCCGACCCCGCCCAGCCGCAGCGCTGGCCGCGCCCTGGCCTGACGGTCATCCGTTTCGCCAACAATCACGCCGTCTACGCCGCCACCTGGCTGGCGCTCGCGGCCATGGCGGCCGCCGCGGTGGGTTATCTGCTGCGTGAAGAGCGCCGGCGCGCCAAGCCTTGACCCACACGCCGCTGAACCTCACCGCCGAACCCGTCGCCGTCGCGCCCGAGCGCCGCGCCGGCCGCGCCAATCTGCGCCAGCTCATCGAGCTGCGCTGGCTGGCCGTCGGCGGCCAGCTCGCCACGGTGCTGGTCGTGCATGTGGGCCTCGCCATCGCTCTGCCCTGGGCCGAGATGATGAGCCTGCTGGGCATCCTCGTCGCCTTCAACCTCTTCAGCATCTGGCGCAGCAAGCTCACGCAACCGGTCTCGCAGATCGAGCTCTGCATCGCCCTGCTGGTGGACGTCGGCGTACTGACCGGCCAGCTCTATCTCGCCGGCGGCAGCGACAACCCCTTCATCTACCTCTATCTGCTGCAGGTGGCCGTCGCGTCCGTGCTGCTGCGGCCGGCCTATCTGATGGCAGTCATGCTGAGCGCCGTGTCGGGCTTTGTGCTGCTGACGCAATGGCATCGCCCGCTGCTGCTGGACCCCACGTCGCCGACGACGCTGTCGCCCAACTACCTGGGCGGCCTGCTGCTGTGCTTTCTGCTCAACGTGGCCCTGCTCAGCGTCTTCATCGTGCGCATCAACCGCAATCTGCGCCAGCGCGACGCCGAACTGGCTGAATTGCAGCAGCGCGCGGCCGAGGAGGTGCATATCGTGCGCATGGGCCTGCTGGCCAGCGGCGCCGCGCATGAGCTGGGCACGCCACTGGCCACGCTCAGCGTCATCCTGGGCGACTGGGCCCATATGGCGCCCTTTGCCGCCGAGCCTGAGCTGCGCGAGGAGATCGAGGAGATGCAGCGCCAGATCCTGCGGTGCAAGGCCATCGTCACCGGCATCCTGATGTCGGCCGGCGAGATGCGCGGCGAGGCGCCGCGGCTGACGACGCTGCAGGCCTTCACCGAGAGCCTGGCCAAGGCCTGGCGGGCGGCCCATCCCGGCGCCGACCTGGCCCTGCGCAACAAGGACCTGCCCGAGTTCGAGATCATTTCGGACAGCGCGCTGCAACAGGTCGTCGCCAATCTGCTCGACAACGCGTTGGAGGCTGCACCCGGCATGCCATTGACGCTCGTCGCCAGTTGCCCCGACGAGGAGACCCTGTGCTTGAGCGTTCGCGACAACGGCCCCGGCTTCGACGTCGAGAGGCTCAAGCATTTCGGCGAGCCCTACCAGAGCAGCAAGGGCCAGCCCGGCCGAGGCATGGGCCTCTTCCTGTCGGTCAATGTGGCCCGCACCTTGGGCGGCAAACTGGAGGCGCGCAACCGCGAGGGCGGTGGCGCCGAGGTCGTGCTCACCCTGCCGCTCGCGTCGCTGCTGCCGCGACAATCCAGATCTGATGCCCGCTGAAGAAGACCGCCTGCTGCTCATCGTCGAGGACGACGACAGCTTCGCCCATACCCTGACCCGCTCCTTCGAGCGTCGCGGCTGGCGCTGCCTGCGGGCCACGGGTCTGGACGACATGAAGACCCTGCTCGATGAGCTGCCCGACGACGAGGAGCTGGGCCATGCCGTCGTCGACCTCAAGCTCGCCGGCGGCGCCTCGGGCCTGGCCTGCGTGCAGGCCCTGCATGGCTGGGACCCGGAGGTGCTCATCGTCGTGCTGACCGGCTACGCCAGCATCGCCACGGCGGTCGAGGCCATCAAGCTCGGCGCCTGCCACTACCTGGCCAAGCCGGCCAACACCGACGACATCGAGGCTGCGTTTGCGCGCAAGCAGGGTGATGCCGATGTCGAAGTCACCGAGAGGCAGACCGCCTCCATCAAGACCCTGGAGTGGGAACGCATCCACGAGGTGCTGGCCGAGACCGACTTCAACATCAGCGAGACCGCGCGGCGCCTGGGCATGCACCGGCGCACGCTGGCGCGCAAGCTCGAGAAGCAGCGCATCAAGTGATCAGCCGGGCAGCCTCTCCTTGAGCGCATCGCGCAGCTCGGCCCAGCTGTAGGTGGCCTGGGCCGCCAGCAAACCCGCCTGGCCGAAGACCGGCGTCAATCCATAGCGTTGCAGTTCAGAGGGAAGGTCCGCGCGGCCGCTGATGGCCTCGGCCAGCCATTCGCCGGCGGCCGTCGTCGGCGCCACGCCATGGCCACCAAAGGCCTGGGCGAACCACAGGCCCGGCGCGAGCCGGCCGATCTGCGGCATCTTGTGACGGGCATAGCTCATCAGGCCGCCCCAGGCGTGCTCGACGCGCACCGCGGCCAGCTGCGGATAGACCTTGAGCAGATCGGCCTGCAGCATCTGCGCGATGCGGGCCGGGTCGCGCTCCTGGATGGAGATGCGGCCGCCCCACAGCAGGCGGTGGTCGGCCAGCGCCCGGTAGTAGTCGAAGGCGAAGCGGTTGTCGTACAGGGCCGCCGGCGTGCGGATGGGCCGCAGATGGGACGGCAGGGGCTCGGTGGAGATCACATAGGTGGCGATCGGCAGTCGCGCGCCGGTCAGGTCTGGCAGCACCGTCTTCAGATAGGCGCCGCCCGCCACGACGACCTGGGCGGCGCGGATGGCCGCATCCTGCCCGGTGCGCAGCAGGAAGCCACCCGCGGGGAGGCGATCGACGGCCATGACGGCGCTGTGCTCATGCACGCGGCCGCCGGCCTGCTCGATGACGCGGGCCAGACCCAGGGCGTATTTCAGCGGATGGAAATGGAAGGCATCGCGCTCCAGCAGGGCGCCGCCATAGCGCTCCGTGTCCAGCCATTGCCGCACTTGAGCGGGTGCTATCTCGTCCCAGGCGACGCCGAAGTTCTCGCGCAGCCAGCGCGCCTGGTCGCGCAACTGGCGCTCGGCGCGCGGGCTGTGCCTGAACCAGTTCAGCAGCAGGGCGCCACCTTCCACCTTGTCGCAGTCAATGGAATGACTCTCGATGCGCGAGCGGATCAGTGCGACGGCTTCGCGGCTGTGGGCATAGAACTCACGGGCCGGCGCCAGGCCCAGGTCACTCACCAGGTCGGCCGCATCGCGGCTGTAGCCGCCAAAGACGAAGCCGCCGTTGCGGCCCGAGGCGCCATGGCCGATGGTCTGCGCCTCCAGCACCGCCACGCTGGCGATGCCGCGCTCCTGCAGGCCGCGCGCCGTGGCCAATCCGGCAAAGCCACCGCCTAGCACGGCGACTTCCACGTCGCAGGCTGCGCCGGACAGAGGCGGGAAGGTCAGATCGGGTGCCGTGGCGGCGTAGTAGGTCTGCGTTTGCATGCGCTGGCATTGGCTCGGAGGGCTGAGCTCAATGTAGCCCTGCGCGTGCCATTGCATGCCAGGTCAGCGCGGGACGAAAAAAAACCGGCTCGGGAGAGCCGGTCTTTCATGCCGAGCCGCTGGGTTCAGTAGCGGCCGCCGCCGAAGCCACCCGTGCCGTAGCCGACATCCGAACGCTTGGTGGCGGTGTAGCCGTTCGCGCTATAGCCGCTGGAATCCTTGCTGGCTTCGCGGGGACGGGCCAGGCTCACGACGATGGAGCGTCCATCGACGGTCATGCCGTGCAGTGCGGCGATGGCGGCCTGGGCGACTTCGGCAGAAGCCATTTCGACGAACCCGAAGCCTTTGGAACTGCCGGTGTCCCGGTCCATCATGACCTTGGCGGAGGACACGCTGCCGAACTCGGCAAAGTTGCTTTTCAGGCTGGAATCGGTGACCGAGTAGGGCAGGTTGCCCACGTAAATCTTGCTGCTCATGGTTGAGGCTTTCTGTGTGTTTGGAGCGCCGTCAGGGCGCGGTGCCGCGAATCCCGCAATCGGGAGTTCGCAGCGGATGGGACGTCAGCACGCGTTCAGGGGTGGCATGCACGCTTGCAGCCAGCCCTGAGTGACGGCAAACAACCTTGCCGCTTCGCGCGAGGCAAAGGTGGTGTCGAAGCGGAACACGCGGCGACGACCGTCGTTGCCCTCGGCGGGGCGAACCGAGAACGAGGCGCGAAAGCGGCCACAGTCGGTCGGGTGTGTCGCGGGCGAAACGACGTACTGGCCCATGGGGATGGAGTGGTTCGAAATCTTGATCAGTCAGAACTGCGGGCTTGAATCGCCCGGCGGGGCACGTTTTCGCCCGGTCAGCTGCTGTGCTACCGGCCAAAGACGCGTGGAAGGTCGCAAAGAGCGCCCTGGGTGGGGCGTGAACGGCCAGTCGGAATGGCGCGGCGACAGCGGATTATATCTGTTTGGATATATTTCCGCGTATTTATATTTCTTCAGGTGCTGATTGCAATGGGTCCGATGCCGATCAGAGCCGCGCCAGCAGCTCGTACGACCGCCTGCGCAGCGAATGGTCATGCACCGCGCAGGCGACGATGAACTCATCGGCCCGCGTGCGCTCCCTTGTTGCGGTCAGGCCGGCGCGCACGGTTTCAGGCGAGCCGATGACGGCTTCGCTCAACATGCGCTCCACCTGCAGCCTCTCGGCGGGCGACCACAGCGAGTCCATGCTGGCCACCGGCGCCGGCAGCTTGCCGCGCTGGCCGCGCACCATGCCAAGGAAGCGCTGCTGGGCCGAGGTGAACAGGAACTGCGCCTCCTCGTCCGTCGGCGCAACGATGACATTGAGCCCGACCATGGCATGCGGCTTGGGATGCTTGGCGCTGGGCTTGTAGGTCGCGCGATAGATCTGCAGGGCCTGCATCAGCATCTCGGGCGCGAAATGCGAGGCGAAGGCAAAGGGCAGGCCGAGATAGGCGGCGAGCTGGGCCGAATAGAGGCTGGATCCCAGCAGCCAGATCGGTACTTCGGTGCCTTGGCCTGGCACCGCCCGCACGACGGCGTCGCCACTCAAGGGTGCCAGATAGCTCTGCAGCTCCAGCACATCGTTGGGGAAGCCGTCCTCGCCGGTGGTTTCCAGGCTGCGGCGCAGGGCCCGCATGGTCGGGCGGTCCGTGCCCGGCGCACGGCCCAACCCCAAGTCGATGCGGCCCGGGAAGAGTTCGGCCAGGGTGCCGAACTGCTCGGCAATCGTCAGCGGCGCATGGTTGGGCAGCATGATGCCGCCGGCACCAACGCGGATGCGTCGGGAGGCCGCGGCCAGCTGGCCGATCAGCACGGCCGTCGCCGAGCTGGCCACGCCTTCCATGTTGTGATGCTCGGCCACCCAGTAGCGCTGATAGCCCAGCTCGTCGGCCAGCTTGACGAGGTCCAGGCTGTTCAGCAGGGCTTCGCGGGTGGTGGCGCCTTCGACGACGGGGGCCAGGTCGAGGATGGAAAGCGGGGGCAGGGCGGTCATGCCGCCATCTTGCCCAGATCGGTTTCGCCCCATGCAACCGGGGCTTTGCGCAGATGTGATTGCAGCCAGGGCAGCAGGCGGGCTTCGTAGGCCTGGCGGTCGAAGTCGCGCAGATCCTCATGGCCGGCGCCCGGCACCGCCCACAACTGCTTGGGCTCGGGCGCGGCATTGAAAAGCTGCTCGGTCTCGACCCAGCGTGTGGAGCGGTCCTCGGTGCCCGAAGCCACGAGCACCGGCGCGCGGATGCTGCGAATGGCTTCGATGGGCCGCAGCTCGTGCACGCCCAGGCCCAGGCGCAGCGGGATCTGCAGCAACAATAGCGGCGCGGCCCAGGCGCCGGCCGGGCCGAGGCGGTTGACGAGGCGGTCCTGCACGGCGTCGGTGATGGTCGGGTAGACCGACTCCAGCACCAGCGCATCCAGTTCGGGCTGGCGGTCCGCGAACAGCAGCGAGGCGCCGCCCAGCGATACGCCGAGGCCGCCCAGCTTTTCGCCCGGCAGCTTGTGGCGCAGCCAGGCCAGCGCGGCCTGCACGCCCAGGGCCTCGCGGCGGCCGAAGCTGATGCGGTCGCCGCTGCTTTCGCCGTGCGAGGGCAGGTCGATGAGCAGGCAGCCTATGCCCTCGCGCTGCAGCCAGCGGGCGCGCTCCTGCATCTGCAGCCGGTTGCCCCGCACGCCGTGCAGCAGCAACACGGCGCCTTCGCCTGCGCGGCCGGGCAGGAACCAGCCGCTGACCTGCTGGCCGTCGCCATAGGGGATGCGCAGGGCTTCGCCCGGCAGCCCGGGTGGCGGGGCGCCGAGAGCCGCGCGGGCGGGGCGGGTCAGCCATTCGCCGGCGGCCAGGCTGAACACGACGACGCCCAGGGCGAGTACGAGGGTGATCAGGAGGACGCGATTCATGCGATGAAGGCTGCCCGCTTGAGGGCGACGGCTTTGTCAGCGCACAGGCAGCGAAGCGGTAGGCTGAGGCGCTCAAGCGGCAGTGTCACCCTGTCAGCCGTCTCGCTTGGCTGCGGCGCCAGGCCGGCAGATCTCGGGGCTGTGAACTATTGCCCTATCCCTCAGGCCAGATCCAGCACCGCGCGCACGAGTTGCGCGCCATCGGGATGCGCCGTCAGGCGGGCGCCCTGGTCGCGCATCAACGCCAGCATGCGGCGGTTGTCGGCCAGGATGTCGCCGTAGAGGTAGCGCACGCCGTGGCGGCCTGCGTGGGCGGCGAGATGGGCGATGAGGCGCCGGCCCAGGCCGCGGCCCTGCCAGTCATCGGCGACGGCCAGCGCGAATTCGGCGCGCTCGGGGCGGCTGATCTCGTGCACATAGCGTGCATCGGCGATGACGGGGTGATCCGGCTCCAGCGCCTCGACGACCCAGGCGACATGCTGGCTCTGGTCGACCTCGGTCAGCAGCTTCAGCAGGCCAGGGCTGAGTTCGCGCAGGCCGACATGGAAGCGCTTGTGGCGCGAGTCCAGCGACAGCGCGCTGAAGAAGGCCTGCTCGGCGGCGGCGTCGGCGGCGACGATGGGGCGCAGGCTGACCTCGCGGCCGCCGGCCAGCAGCCACTGCTCGGCAGTCTGGGCGGCAGCCGGCGCCTGTGCCGGCCGAGCCAGCAGCGCGTTCACACCCGCGCCTCGGCCGGCCGCAGGTCCAGCACCGCCGGGCCACTCAGCGCGCTGACGGTGACGGCCTCGTCGCTCTGCACCACAAAGCATTGGCCCGGCTCCAGCACGATGTCGCGGGCGTCGTGGTCGATGGTGATCCACAGCGTGCCGGAGGCGCTGCAGAGATGGGTGGCGCGGGCCTCGGGCAGGCGCGAGATCTGGCCGCGTTGCAACAGCAGCCGGGTGCGGGGGATGTCGATCAGCATGGTGAGCTCCTCAGGCGGTCGGGTTGCATGCGGGATTGGCATGCTTGCGCTGGCTCCGCCTGAGGCGGATAGTGACGGTTGGCCACTGTGCCGACAAACGATGATTTGGAAGGCTTCGCATTCCTCCAGCGCATGTCAAAAAAGCCGATTGACCATCTCCCGCCGCTGCAGCTGCTGGCCGCCTTCGAGGCCGCTGCCCGCCATCTGAGCTTCACGCAAGCCGCCGAGGAGCGCTTTGTCACCCAGTCGGCCATGAGCCGTCAGATCCGCGCGCTGGAGGATGAGCTGGGCGTGACCCTGTTCGAGCGCCGCCACCGGGCCCTGGCCCTGACCGAGGACGGCCAGCGCCTGCACGCGGCCTGCGCCACGGCCTTGAACACGCTGCGCGTGGCCGTGCGTGCGGTGCGGGAGCCCCACCAGCGCCAGGTGCTGGCCCTGACCACCACGCCCGGCTTCGCCTCGCTGTGGCTGATCCCGCGGCTGACGGCCTTCACGCGGGCCCATCCGGGCATCGATGTGCGCCTGGATGCCGGCCTGGGCAACCGCAATCTGGCGAGCGAGGGCTTTGATCTGGCCATCCGCTACAGCCCCGTCGGCGCCGCCCAGGGCCAGCAGCTGTTCGCCGAGTCCATGCTGCCCGTCTGCAGCCCGCGGCTGGTGGGGGAATTGGGCCTGCCGCTGCGCGAGCCCGCCGATCTGGCCCGACACACGCTGCTGCATCTGGCCATGGATGGCGACAGCAGCGGCATGCCGGCCGAATGGGAGCCCTGGCTCGGCGCCTGGGGCCTGGCCGATCTGCGGCCGGCAGCGCGGCTGAGTTTCTCCAGCTATTCCGAGGCGATCGCCGCCGCGGTGGCGGGGCAGGGCGTGGCCCTCGGGCGCCGGCCGCTGGTCGACGCGCTATTGGCCAGTGGCCAGCTCGTGACGCCCTTCGACGCCGGCATCGCCTCGGCGCGGGCCTATCGCCTCATCATCGATCCGGCGGCCAAGACGCGGCCGGCGGTCAAGGCCTTCGAGCAGTGGTTGCTGGCGCAGTGCCTGGCGCCGGCGCTCGGCTAGCGTCAGCCCGCCAGCCCGGCGTACACATGCTGCACGTCGTCGTTCTCGTCAAGTGCCGCCAGGAAGCTCTCCACTTCCTCCAGTTGCTCGACGCTCAGACTTGACGGGTCGATGGGGTTCTTGGGGCGGTAGCCCAGCTTGGCGCTGAGCACCGTGAAGCCCTGGGCGGGCAGGGCGCGGCTGACGAGGTCGAGGTCGGCGGGGTCGGTCAGGAACAGCGTGACGCCGTCCTCGTCGGCGGGCACCAGATCCTGGGCGCCGGCTTCGATGGCGGCCATGTCGGCGTCGGCCCCCGGTGTGGCGGGTTCGGCCTCGATCAGGCCGACGTGGTCGAAGTCCCAGCTCACCGAGCCCGGCGTGCCTTGTTGGCCCTTGCGGAACAGCACGCGCATGTCCGAGGCCGCGCGGTTGGTGTTGTCGGTCAGCACCTCCACCATGACCGGTACTCGATGCGGCGCAAAGCCTTCGTAGATGACCTGCTCGAAGTGCACGGTCTCGCCGGTCAGGCCGGCGCCCTTCTTGATGGCGCGGTCCAGCGTGTCTTTGGGCATGGACACCTTGCGCGCCTGCTCGATCACCAGGCGCAGCTTGGCGTTGTCCTTGGGATCAGCGCCGCTGCGCGCCGCAATCATGATGTCCTTGGCCAGCTTGCCAAAGAGCCGGCCCTTGGCATTGGCGGCGATGTCTTTATGTTTGGCTTTCCATTGCGCGCCCATGGGGTGTCCTGTTTCGTCGAGTGGGCCCGGTGCTGAGTGGCTTGTTGGGCGGGGCGCTACTTTACGTGCCGCGCGCTGCAATGTTCCGCGTACGGGCTACTGCAAGCGCTGAACCGGATGAAATGAGCCGATCTCCACCTCGGCCAATCCCATGGCTTCCAATGTTCGAAGCAAGCTGTCGAGCATGTAGGGCTCAGACGAACCGAAGTCCACGACGGTGTTCCAGTAGCCGCCTTCAACGTTGGGAAACGTCACGCTGTGGATCACACCGAGCAACTGCCCCTTGGGCGCTTGCTTGGTGTCTGAGATGTCCATCCATCGACTGGCCCAGGCGGTCAAGGGTGACAAGCTGGTTGGCTGCTCCCGGCTGCGAACCTCTACTCGGTTCCAGACAAACGGATGAACGATGACCTTGAGCTTGGACGTGAACTGAAAGGTCTGAGGTGCAAATTGCCTGAAAGGCTTTTCGTGTTCATACCGAGATGACTCGAATTTGCCGTTCAGGTTGGACACGAGATCCAGCCGAATCTGGTCGTACGGTGGCGGAGCGGTCATCCCATTGGGGCGAATGAGCAGTTCGTTGACGCACACGTTGGCCTTCGTCTTGCACCAATCAGCGTAGGCTCGCTTGAGATCGCCAACATAGTGCTCGCGCTCAGAAGTCGCAATCGCCCGGATTTGGAGGCTCGCGCTTTCGCTGGGAGTTGTCTCGCCGTGGGCCTGTACAGAACAGAGGAAGGCGAACGCCGCAAGGCCGTGGCGGATGCAGATGAGCAGCAAGTTGTTCATCAGTCCGAGCTACCCAGCGTGGCAGTGACTTTGCGCGTCTGCCCGGCCCGCCACACCGTCAACGTCACCTTCTCCCCGATCTGCCGCGTCTCCAGCAGCGACAGCATGTCGTCCAGGTCCGCCACCGCCTGCCCCTCCACGGCCGTGATGACGTCGCCCTGCACGATGCGGCCGACGCGGTCCCGTCCGAAGGGTTTCAGCCCCGCCGCGGCCGCCGGGCTACCCTCCGCCACATTGACCAGCAGCACGCCCTTGGGGGCGCCCAGCGCCTGGGCCAGATTCGCCGGCCCGGCCGTCACACCCAGGGCCGGCCGGATGAAGCGCCCATCGCGGATCAGCCGCGGCACGATGCGGTTGACCTCGTCGACGGGGATGGCGAAACCGATGCCGGCGCTGGCCCCGCTCGGGCTGTAGATGGCTGTGTTGACGCCGATCAGCCGCCCGGCCGAATCCAGCAAGGGCCCGCCCGAATTGCCCGGGTTGATGGCCGCGTCCGTCTGGATGGCGCCCTTGATGGTGCGGCGCGTGACCGACTCGATCTCGCGGTTCAGGGCCGAGACGATGCCGGTCGTCAGCGTCTGGTCCAGGCCGAAGGGGTTGCCGATGGCATAGACCTTCTGGCCCACCTGCAGCTCGCGGCTGGTGCCCACCGCAATGGCCGGCAGCTTGTCGCGCGGCGCCTCGATGCGCAGCACGGCAATGTCGCGGTCAGGAAAGGCGCCGACCAGCTTGGCCGGATAGCTGCTCTGATCGGCCAGCGTGACGGTGGCGCGGTCGCCGCCCTGGATGACATGGAAATTGGTGACGACATGGCCGCTGTCGTCCCAGATGAAGCCGGTGCCCGTGCCGCTGGGCTGCTCGCTGGTGCGCAGCGAGAAGAAGTCGCGCTGCACGCTCAGCGTCGTGATGTGCACCACCGACGGCGACACGCGCTTGAAGACGCCGATGTTGTTCATTTCCTCGGCATCCAGCGCGCCGCGGGCATTGACGGCGCGGGGCTGGGCCGGGGTCTTGGCGATTGCGCTGTCGGCGCCGCCCAGGCCGGGCAGGGCGATGAGCAACAGGGCGGAGAGGCGCAGGCGAAGCGAGACGGCGACCATGAGGCTGGGACGTGGTTGGCGACCCTGCATTTTGAGGGGGAGGCCCCTGGTTCCAGCGGCAGAGGCGGCGCTGTCAGCGCAACGACCGACGCTTGCGTTAGGCTGGGCCGATATGAACAGGTGGTGCCGATGAAGCGTCTGAAATGGTGGGCCGTGCTGGCCGTGGTGCTGGGAATGTCGAATGCCGGGGCCCAGCAGGTCTGGAAATGCGAAGTGAATGGCAAGGTCAACTTCAGCGACAAGCCCTGTCCGCAGGCGGGCCAGCCGGTCGCAGAGCGCAGCCTGCAGCCCAATGTGGTGGAGGCGATGAAGCCCGAGATCGTGAACGCGGCCATGGGCCGCCCGCCGGCGGCCTCGGCACCGCCCCAGTCTGTGGGCAATGCCTGCCCGGGGGACGGCGAGATCCGCGGCATGGAGACCCGGGCCAACTCGACGACGCTGGGCGAGGCCGAGCGCCAGTTCCTGCAGGACGAGGTGCGGCGCGTGCGCCAGTGCCGCGCCGGCCAGGGGCGCTACCGCGAGGCCGACTGGGTCATCAGCCGCGAGGCCCAGGCCGCACAGACGCAGATCAGCGACCGGGCCCGTTACGACGCCCGTCTGCGCGCCGAGGCCATGCACAGCGCCGCCGATCCCGACGAGGGCGACCGCATCGCGCGCCGGCGCATCGCCGAGGAAAAGATGCAGCGCCGTCAGCAGCAACAGCTGCAAAGAATGCACCCGGCGTCCTACCCCGCGTCCTGAAGGCGCGCCCGCCGCGGCACGGCGTTTGCCCCTGACCGCTGCGTGGCTGCGTCGCAAGCCACCAGCGGGGATCGGCGATGAAGCGCGTGGCTCTGGGATTGGCGGTGTGCGTGATGCTGGGTGCCGCCTGGGCGCAGCAGGTGTGGCGATGCGAGCAGGACGGGCAGGTGCGCTACACCGACCAGCCCTGCGAGAAGAGTGGCCGGCCCGTACTGCTGGCTGCCGCGCCTGCGTCTGGCGCGTCCCAGGCGGCCGACCCGCCGGCCTCGGCGCCGTCCGCCGCAGCCGATGAAGCCGCCGTCCGGCCGCCCGTGAAAGTCCAGCCCGTCTCGGCGGCGGGCAGCCGGCGCGCCCACCGCGGCACACGCGCGCCGCAGTTCGCCATGCAGGGCTTGATGGACACCGACTTCGTGCAGCGCGGCCATGCGCCGAAGCGGCAGAATCCGGCGTCCACGCCGACTCCCTAGCCCTGCATGCCTCCGGCCGCCGCCGCCTCGCCGACGCCAACACGCTCCGACCGCCTCGACGCGCTGCGCGGCTTGGCCATCGTCTGGATGGCGGCCTTCCATTTCGGCTTCGACCTGAATCACTTCGGCTGGATCCGCCAGGACTTCTACCGCGACCCGGTCTGGACCTGGCAGCGGGGCTGCATCGTCAGCCTCTTCCTGTTCTGCGCCGGCGGCGGCCAGGCCTTTGCGGTGCTGGCGGGGCAGGGCGCGCCGCGATTCTGGAAGCGCTGGAGCCAGGTGGCCGGCTGCGCCCTGCTGGTGTCGCTGGGGTCCTGGTTCATGTTCCCGAGCAGCTGGATCAGCTTCGGCGTGCTGCATGGCATTGCGCTCATGCTGCTGCTGTTGCGCATGGGCCTGAGCCGGCTGCCGAATGCGGTGCTGCTCGCGCTGGCGGCCCTGGCCATCGCCGCGCCGCTCCTGCTGCAGTCCGCCTTCTTCGACACCCGCTGGACCAACTGGATCGGCCTCGTCACCCACAAGCCCATCACCGAGGACTATGTGCCGGTACTGCCGTGGCTGGGCGTCATGCTGGTGGGCTTTGTCGTCACGCGGGCGCGGCCGCAGCTGTGGGCCGGCAGTGCGCCGCGGCCTCTTGCCCTGTTGGGACGCTGGTCGCTGAGTTTCTACATGGTTCATCAGCCGGTGCTCATCGGCGCACTGATGGCCCTTCAACTGCTGAGAGGATCGTGATGCGAGCACTGCTGCTGGCCGCCGCCGGCCTGCTGATGACCTGGACGGCCCAGGCCGCACCCTTCGTGTGGCCGAACGGCGCCCAGGCCGCTGTCAGCCTGGGCTATGACGACGGCCTGGACAGCCAGCTCGACCACGTCATCCCGCAGCTGAACAAGCGCGGCCTGCGCGCCAGCTTCTATGTGCCCATCAACGGCCCGACCCTGCCGGGCCGCCAGAACGAATGGAAGGCCGCTGCCGCGGCCGGCCATGAGCTGGGCAATCACAGCCTCTTCCACAGCTGCTCGGCCAAGGGGCCGGGCCGGGAATGGGTGCAGCCGCACCGCGACCTGGAGCGTCAGATGGCCGCCCAGGTGCAGGAGCAGGTCATTGCGGCCAATACCTGGCTGCAGGCCCTGGACGGCAAGAACGAGCGCACGTTCACGCCCCCCTGTCTGGACATGAAGGCAGGCGGCCAGGACTTTGTCGCGGCGCTCAAACCCCACTTCGTCGCCTTCCGCGCGGCCGGGCCAGGCATGGTCACCGACACGGCCGGCTTCGATCCCTATGCCATGCCGGTCTACTTCGTCGAAGGCTGGACGGGCGAGCAGCTGATCGCCCTGGTCGAGAAGGCGGCGGCCCAGCATGCACTGGTCAGCCTCCTCTTCCACGGCGTCGGCGCCGAGCATCTGAGCGTGAGCCGCGAGGCCCACGACCAGCTGCTGGATCACCTGGCGCGGAACAAGGCGCGCTTCTGGACCGACAGCTTCGTCAACGTGATGACGCAGGCGAGGGCGCAGCAGGCGGCCAAGCCCTGAGCTGCAACTCTCACGCAGCCTGGTTGGTCCGGCGCCGCACGACACCACCCACCGCGGCAAAGCCCGCAACCATCAGCAGCCAAGTCGAAGGCTCAGGCACGGGGCTGGGAGCGCCGATGGGCGAGATCAGTTCGACCCGCTGGCCGGTAAAGCCCGTGCCATAGAGCAGCGCGAGTTGCGAGGCATCGGTGCCGACCTCTCCGGGGTTGTTGGTGGTCAGCTTGAGCGTGTCGCCATCGACCATGAACACGCGGTCGCCGGACTGGCTGAACAGCGACGGATCGGTGTCGCTGACGTGCATGGACGGGCAGGCCCGGCAAAGATAGGGGGTGGCGCGGATTTCGCCCGGTGCCAGGCCCTGCTCATCCTGGTCGCCGACGAAGAACAGGGCGCGATAGCCGGGGTCGGCGCTGGTCGAGACGGGCAGGGACTGCAGCACATTGAAGGGCAGGCCGGAGATGGCGCCCGTGGCGAAGCTGAAGCTGTCCTGGTAGAGCGGGATGTTGAACTTGCCGATGCCGCCCGGCCCGGAGTCGTACAGCGGCCCGATCTTGAGGCCATAGACGTCGGCGGCGAGGGCCTGGACGTTGAGGTCGCCCTGGACGACCAGCTCGGTCAGGTTGGAGAACGTCACCTGCAGGGCGGTGGACGGCACCACACCGACATTGATGACGCTGGACTTCAGCACCAGGCTTTCGCCCAGCGGCACGGTGATCTGCTGGGTGAAGCCACTCCATGTGCCATCGGCCAGTTGGCGCCGCACCGGGCTGAGGAAGTTGAAGGTCTCGATCGGCGTCAGCTGCACGCTGAGGGTCTGCGCCAGGTCCAGCGCGAGCCCCGCATTGATGCTCAGCAGGTTGTAGCCAATGCCTGCCGCGTTGCCGACCAGCGGGATGCCCACCGCCTTGGAGACCATGTTGCCGACGTTGGCCCCCAGCGAAAGGATGCTGTCGCGGCCGTAACTGTTCAGCTGCGTGGCCGTGCCGTTGGCCGGGCTGGAGACGCCATCGATATTGGGGATGTTGAGCCGCGCCGTCACATTACCGTCCAGCAGCGTGCGGTACTGCTTGAGCTGCACGATGTCGTCGCCGATCTGGATGCGCCCGTCGTTGTTGCGGTTGATGCCGACCAGCGTGCGCGACACGTTGACGTCGGGCGGAGCCAGCGCCGGGCCGGTGCAGAAGCCGGCGAGGCAGGCCTGGGCCCCGACGAAGGCATGGAATCTCGCATCGAGATCGACATAGGCCTGCAGCGTGGGCGAGTGGGTGGTGAGCTTGGCCACCACGCGCTGGCCGTTCAGATACTCCTGGTAGCCCGGTGCGGTATAGCCCGCCACCTTGAAGCTGCTGCCCAGCGTGAAGGGGCTGCCGATGGCGTTGGAAAGGGCCACGGGGTTGTTGATGTGGGCGTAGACCGGATAGAGCAGGTCGTAGGAGCCGCTGTTGAACTTGGCGCCGTAGTTCAGGCCGAAGCTGCCATTGGTGTCGGCGCCGGCGCGCACGCCGGTCGAACAGTCGTAGATGGGATCGCAGGGGTTGGCGATGGCGCCATATTCCTTGCCGAAACTGAAGGCTGGCGGGCCCAGGCGCTGGTTGGTGTTGACATCGACGGCGGGGCCCGGTGCGTAGACGCTCTGGCCCTTCAGCGAGAACACCGCGCTGAAGTCGATGGCGCTGGCGGGCATTGAAGCCACGGCGCAGAGCATGCCCGAGGCCGTCATCCAGCGTCGCCGGGCCGGAGTTGACGAGGGCCGCGTGGGCGGACAGGGATTGGCGTTTGCAGACACTCTCATCTCGGGCTCCTTGGGGTGGGGCACCGAACGCGATGCCTGAACTGACTCTGCGCCGGCCTTGGCTTCATGTCCTTGGGGGGAGGCTGAAGAGTTCTGAACTTTGCTGGCCCCCAGGCCCTAAGCTAGGGAATGAGCCCAGCTGAGCCGGTGCACGGTCGCTTGTCCCGCGAGGAAGGCCGCATCGCCACGTTCGAGCTGAGGCCGGCGGCGCGCCTGCTGCTGGTCGAGGGCCAGCCCGCCGCCCTGGGCAGCCGCGCCTTCGACGTGCTGTTGCTGCTGTTCGAGCGCCGCCATGCGCCGGTCAGCAAGGAGGAGCTGCTGCAGACGATATGGCCGGGCAGCGTGGTCGAGGAGAACACGCTGCAGGTGCATATCTCGGCGCTGCGCAAGGTGCTGGGGGCGGCGGCCATCACGACGATTGCCGGGCGTGGCTACCAGTTCACCGCGGCGGTGCATGCCGATGGCGAGGCGGCGGCTCCCGAACCGCATCGCCTGCCCCAGCCGCGTACCCGCTTCATCGGCCGTGAAGAAACCCTGTCGCAATGCGCCCGGCTGCTGGCGTCGGCCAGCCTGCTGACGCTGACCGGCACCGGCGGCTGCGGCAAGACCCGGCTGGCGCTGCAATTGGCGGCGCGGCAGTGCACCGCCTTCCCCGACGGTGCCTGGTTCGTCGACCTAGCGCCGGTGCAGGACCCGCAGCGTGTGACGGCGGCCGTCGCCGCGGCCCTGGGCCTGCGTGAGGACGCCGGCCTGCCGCTGCCCCAGCGCCTGCGTGCCCACCTCGGCCCCTGTCGCGCCGTCCTGGTGCTGGACAACTGCGAGCATGTCATCGACGCCGTGGCGGCCCTGGCCGACGAGCTGATCTCGTCCTGCGCCGGACTGAAGCTCATTGCCACCAGCCGCGAGAGCCTGGGTGTGGCCGGCGAGCAGATCATGCCGGTGCGACCGCTCTCCCTGCCATCGGCCACCGATCTTGCCGCCGTGCAGGCCTGCGAGGCGGTGCGCCTCTTCATCGACCGTGCCGGTCTGGCCCAGCCCGACTTTGTGCTGGACGCCGGCAATGCAGCGGCCGTGGCCGACATCTGCCGGCGCCTGGACGGCATCGCCCTGGCCATCGAGCTGGCGGCGGCGCGCGTGGCCATGCTGCCGGTGGCCCAGATCGGAGCGCTGCTGGACGACCGCTTCCGCTTCCTGACCGGTGGCAGCCGCGCCGTGCCCCGCCACCAGACCCTGCAGGCCACCCTGGACTGGAGCCACGCCGCGCTGACGGCTGAAGAGCAGCGATTGTTCCGGCGGCTCTCCGTCTTTGTCGACGGCTGCACGCTGGACGCAGCCGCCGAGGTGGCCGACGCGGGCGACGACTACGCCGTGCTGGCGCTGCTGCAGCGGCTGCACGACAAATCGCTGCTGGAGGTGGTGCAGGCCGGCGCGCAGGGCACGCGCTACCGGATGCTGGAGACGGTGCGCCAGTACGCCCAGGACAGGCTGGCCGGCGCGGGTGATGCCGCAACGGCACGCGACCTTCATCTGCACTACTGCGTGACGCTGGCGCAGGCCGCCTGGGGGGAGATGCAGGGCGCCGGGCAGGGGGCGTGGATGCTGCGTCTGGCCCAGGAGCAGGAGAATCTGCTGGCCGCGCACCGCTGGTGCGAACACGCGCCGGGCGGTGAGCAGGCCGCCGTCGTGCTGGTAGCCTGCCTGTGGCGCTACTGGGTGGCCTCGGCGCAACTGGAACGTGGCCATGCGCTGGCCGAGACCGCGCTGGCCCGCGCGGGCGGCGATGTCGAGCCGCTCTGGCACAGCCGTGCCCACTCGGCGCTGGGGCAGATCGCCTTCCGCATGGGCCGCTACGATCAGGCCCTGGCCCAAGCCGGGCGCAGCCTGGCCATCGTGGCCCCCCTGGACGACGCGGAACAGACCGCCACCGGCCTGGGCCTGCTCGCCAAGAGCCTGCAGGCTGTCGGGCAGGTGCAGGGCGCGCGGTCGCAGTTCGAGCGCGCCTGCGCGGTCGCCCGCACGCTGGCGAGTCCGTATCTGCTGGGCATCAACCTGAACAACCTGGCGGAGCTCCACCGCAGCCAGGGCGAACTCGAAGCTGCCGGGCTTTGCTACGAGGAAGCCATCGCCATTTCGCGGCGGTTGCGGTCGCCCGGCGGCCTTTTCGTGCCGCTGTGCAATCTGGCTCGGCTGTCGGTGGCCTGCGGCAATCTCGACCGCGCCCGGTCCCTGCTGCTGGAAAGCCTGCAGCTGGCCACCGCCGCCGAGCTCCGGGGCATGGGCGAGGACCTGCTGGAAGTCAGTGCCGGCCTGGCCTCGGCAGCCGGCGAGCCCGCGGCGGCGGCACGCTTTGCGGGCGCCGCCCAGGCGCGCATGGCGCAGGGCGGCAGCCAGCGCGAACCGGTCGACGAGGCTTTCGTGGCGCCGCTGATGGCCAGCGCGCGTGCCGCCCTGGGCAACGCGGCGTTTGCCGAGGCCGAAACCCTGGGCCAGGCCCTGAGCTACGAGGCTGCCATTGGCGAGGTCAGGCGATGGCTGGAACGGCCGGCCGCTACGATGCGCACATGAGCGCCTCCGCCAAAGTTTTGTTCGGCTTTCACGCCGTCACCGTCCGTCTCAAGACCCATCCGGATTCCGTCACCGAGGTCCATTTCGACCCGGCCCGGCGCGACCAGCGCATGCGCGCCTTCATCGAGCGCGCCAAGGAGGCCGGCGCCAAGCTGGTCGAGAGTGGCGACGAGCGCCTGACCCAGCTGGCCGGCAGCCCGCGCCACCAGGGCGTCGTGGCCCGCGTGGCATCGATTGCCCAGCCGCATTCCCTGGATGACGTGCTGGACGCCGTCGAGGGCCCGCCGCTGGTGCTGGTGCTGGACGGCGTGACCGACCCGCACAACCTGGGCGCCTGCCTGCGCGTGGCCGACGGTGCCGGCGCGCATGCCGTCGTCGCCCCCAAGGACCGCGCCGTGGGCCTGAATGCAACCGTGGCCAAGGTGGCCAGCGGCGCGGCCGAGACCGTGCCCTATCTGATGGTGACCAACCTGGCCCGCACGCTCAACGAACTGAAGGAACGCGACATCTGGGTCGTCGGCACCTCCGATCAGGCCGAGCGCTCCATCTATGACCTCGATCTGAAGCGCCCGATTGCCTTCGTGCTCGGGGCGGAAGGCGAGGGCATGCGCCAGCTGACGGCCAAGACCTGCGACGAGCTGGTGCGCATCCCCATGGCCGGGGCTGTCGAAAGCCTGAACGTCTCGGTCGCCTCGGGGGTTTGCCTCTACGAGGCCCTGCGGCAGCGCCGATAATTCTGACTATTCAGAAAAACTAGGAAATCCGCCATGGCCGTCATCGAAGTCAAGCATCCCCTCGTCAAGCACAAGATCGGCCTGATGCGCGAGGCCGACATCTCGACCAAGAAGTTCCGCGAACTGACCGGCGAGGTGGCCCGCCTGCTGGCCTATGAGGCCACGGCCGACTTCCCGACCGAGAAGGTCACCATCAGCTGCTGGAGCGGCCCGGCCGAGGTGGACCAGATCTCGGGCAAGAAGGTCACCGTGGTGCCCATCCTGCGCGCCGGCCTGGGCATGCTGGACGGCGTGCTGGACATCCTGCCCAACGCCAAGGTCTCGGTCGTCGGCCTGGCGCGTGACCACGAGACCCTCAAGCCCGTCAACTACTTCGACAAGTTCGTCGGCAACCTCGACGCCCGCACGGCGCTCATCATCGATCCCATGCTGGCCACGGCCGGCAGCATGATTGCCACCGTCGACCTGCTGAAGGCGCGCGGCTGCAAGGACGTGCGCGCCCTGGTGCTGGTGGCCGCGCCCGAAGGCGTGAAGGCCCTGCAGGCGGCCCATCCCGATGTGCGTTGCTGGACGGCCGCCATCGACAGCCACCTCAATGACGTGGGTTACATCATTCCGGGTCTGGGTGATGCGGGCGACAAGATCTTCGGGACCACGCAGGGCTGAATGAGCCCCTCGCTCAGTCTCGCCCGCTGAACGCGGCGAGCCTGATCGGTCCCCCGAGGGGACGGCGATGCTTGCGGCATTGAGCCGCAAGCACATCGCCTCAGGCGGGCCGGCTAGGGGCGGCCCGGCGCTCGGCCCGCAAAGACGTTCACCTGAGCACGTCGCCCAGAGCCCGGCGCAGCAGGGCCAGGCCTTCGTCCATCTCGGCCGGGCTGATGTTCAGTGCCGGCATGAGGCGGATCAGGTGGGGGCGCGGTGCATTGAGCAGCAGACCGACGGGTTCCAGGGCCTGCGCTGCGGCGACCACCTCTGCCGCCACATTCGTGGGCAACACCAGCGCCCGCAGCAGCCCCAGGCCACGCTCGCCCACCAGGCCGTGGTCGCGTGCGATGGCCTGCAGCCCGGCGGAGAGTTGGGCCGCCCGCTCGCGTACACCGGCCAGGAAGTCCTCGCGGCAGACCTCGTTCACGACGGCCAGGCCCACCGCCGCCATCAGCGGGTTGCCGCAGAAGGTGCCGCCCTGGTCGCCGGGCGCGAAGCAGTTGAATTCCTCCTTGCACAGCAGTGCCGCCAGCGGCACGCCGCCGCCCAGGCCCTTGGCCAGGGTCATCACATCGGGCTCGATGCCGAAGTGCTCGTAAGCGAAGGCATGGCCGCAGCGGCCGATGCCGGTCTGCACCTCGTCGGCGATCAGCAGCACGCCGCGCTCGGCGGTGAGAGCGCGCAGCTCGCGCGCAAAGCCCGGGTCGGCCACGACGACGCCGGCCTCGCCCTGCACCAGCTCGATCATCACGGCCGCCGTGTGCAGCGTCATGGCGCGCTCGACTGACGCGATGTCGTTCAGCCTCGCCTTCGTGAAGCCCGTGGGCATGGGCGCATAGATCTCGCCCCAGCCCGGCTTGCCCGAGGCGCTCATCATGGCCAGCGTGCGCCCGTGGAAGGCCTGCTCGAAGCCGATGATCTCGTGGGCGCCGCCGCGCCTGCGGCTGCCCCAGCGCCGCGCCAGCTTCACTGCAGCCTCGTTGGCCTCGGCGCCCGAGCTGGCGAGGAAGACGCGGTCGAAGCAGCTCAACTCCACGAGCCGCCCGGCCAGGTCCAGCAGCGGGCGGTTGTAGTAGGCCGGGCTGGGGTTCAGCAGCCGCTGCGACTGTGCCAGCAGGGCCTGGGTGATGAGGGCCGGGCTGTGGCCCAGGCTGTTGACGGCCCAGCCCTGCACGAGGTCGAGATGACGCTTGCCGCTCTCGTCGGTCAGCCAGGCGCCCTGGCCATGGCTGAAGACCGTATCCGGCCTTTGGGTGATGGTGATGAGGGCGTGTCCGGGGTCGTTCATGGTGGGTGTTTGGTGGTCCATGTCCGGCAGTTTGGGTTGGCCGACGCTTGGCCGCCATGACGCAGTTCCCACCTTTCCTGCCATCATGGCGGCATGACCTGCCGCATCGCCTTCGTGCTCTTCCCCGGCTTCCAGCAGTTCGACCTGGCCGGGCCCATGGCGGTGTTCGAGCTCGCCCGCCTCGCGCAGCCGGGCAGTTACGACTGGCGGCTGGTGGCGAGCACGCCGCCCGCGGTGCGCAGCTCCGCCGGCGTGGCGTGGCCGGTGCAGGGGTTGCCGCGCCGGCTGGGTGACCTGGACCTCGTCATGGTGATCGGCGGCGATGGCGTGGATGGGGCTTGTGGCGACGCACGGCTCATCCGCTGGCTGCAGCGGGCCGGCCGCTCGGGAGCCCGCATCGCCAGCATCTGCAGCGGCAGCCTGGTGCTGGCGGCGGCAGGCCTGCTGGACGAGCGCACGGCGACGACGCACTGGTCGCGCGGCCGGCAGTTCGCCAGCGACTACCCCGCAGTGAGGCTGCAGCCCGATCGCATCTATGTGCGCGAGCCCGCCGTGCGGGCCGAGCAGCGGCCCGAGGTGTGGACGAGCGCCGGCATGACGGCCGGCATCGACCTGTGCCTGGCGCTGCTGGCCCACGACCATGGCGAGGAGATCGCGCGCGAGGCCGCTCGCCAGCTGGTGGTGGAGAGGCGCCGGCCGGGTGGGCAGTCGCAGTTTTCACCCTTGCTGGACCTGCAGCGCCCGGAAGGCCGCTTCGGCGCGTTGCTGGACGAAGTGCGCCGCGACCTGAAGCATGACCACCGCGTCGAGGAGCTGGCGGCCCGGGCCTGCATGAGCCCGCGCCACTTCGCGCGCTGCTTTCGCGCCGAGACGGGTGCCACGCCGGCCGAAGCGGTGGAGAAGCTGCGCGTGGAGGCGGCCCGGGCGGCACTGGAGGGCGGCGCGGCCTCGGTGCTGCGGGTGTCGCTGGACTGCGGCTTCGGCAACACCGAGCGCATGCGCCGCGCTTTCCTGCGGCTGCTGGGCCGGCCGCCAGCGGCCTTCCGGCCGGGTGCCCGCGGGGCGGCGTGAAATTTCACCCTGGGCGCCGTGATCCCTGCGGCCGTGCCCTTGCGTCAGTACTGGCAGGCAAGCCAATCCCTGGCCTGCCACCGATCCGACCCAAGGAGTCCCTCATGGCCACGCTTTCCACCCCCACCATCACCCTCGGCGCCGTCAACGGATCCAAGCGCGACGTGACCGTCGCCGGCACCATGACCTTCGACGCCAGCGACGTCGGCCGCACCTACCGTCTGGAGATCGAGCTCTTTGGCGAAGACCTCGCCGGTGACCATCTGCCTTCGGGCGACAGCGGCGCCGACGACCTGATCAGCACCTTCACCTGGCTGGCCGGCGGCCTGATCCTGCGCCCTTACAAGGCCGTCTCGGTGCTGGCCGCGGGCACGGTCAACTACTCCGAGAAGCGCGCCATCGATACCGCCAAGCTCGACGAGGATGCCGGCACCGAGATCGTCGGCTGGGCCGACATCAACACGCCCATCATCATGCCGCGCTCCGACGAGGTGTACGCCCAGGTGACCTTGGGCATGGCGCCGGTCAGCAAGCGCTCGGTGACGACCCAGGCCGGCTTCGGCGTCTGAGGGCCTTAACAGGCCCTAAACCAGGCCGAGGGCCCCCAGCACGCCGCCACCGAGCACCATCCAGACCAGGCTCAGCCGGGTCTTCAAGGTCAGCCCTACGGTGACGGCGATCAGCGCCAGCGTGCTCCAGCGATGCGCCTCGGCCTTCAGGAAGGGCAGGGCGAGCAGCCAGCCGGTGGCGATGATGAGCCCCAGGGTCAGCGGTGTCATGCCGGCCGAGAAGGCCCGCACGCTGATGCTCTCGCGGTTGTTGCGCGCCCAGCGCGTGGCCGTCACGGTCAGCACGGTGGACGGCAGCATGATGCCGGCCATCGAGGCTGCCGCGCCCGGCAGGCCGGCCACGTTGTAGCCCAGCACCGCGACGAAGAGGATGTTGGGTCCTGGCGCGGCCTGGGCCAGCGCGATGGACGACGTGAACATGGTGTCGCTCAGCCAGCCCGTCTTGTCGACCAGGAAGCGGTGCATCTCCGGCACCGTCGTGATCGCGCCGCCGATGGACAGCAGCGACAGCGTCAGGAAGTGCAGAAAGAGGCTGAGCAGGTCGACCGGTGTCGTCACGGCTTCATCCTCCACCAGGCCACCAGCATGCCTGCGCCACCAAGGACGGCGAGCACATAGACCAAGGGCCAGCGCAGCAACGCGATCAGCACAAAGGCCAGCAGGGCCATCCCCAGCGCCAGCGGTCGGCCCAGCGGGCTTTTCTTCAGCGCCGGCAGCAGCTTGATGCCGGTGGCCAGGATGAGGCCGGCAGACACGGCGCCCATGCCGCGCAGGGCGTTGACCGCTATGGGGTGGCGGGACAGTTCGCCATAGGCCACCGCCAGCAGCAGCACGATGACGGCCGGGGCCAGCAGCATGCCGGCCAGGGCGGTGATGGCGCCGCGCAGGCCGAAGAAGCGGTCGCCGATCATCATCGACAGGTTGACCACATTGGGCCCCGGCAGCACCTGGGCGATGGCCAGAGTCTCGACGAACTCTTCCTTGCTCATCCAGCCCAGCCGCTCGACCAGCTCCCGCTGGGCCACCGCCAGCACGCCGCCAAATCCCTGCAGGGCCAGGCGCGTGAACGCCAGGAAGAGGTCGGTGAGGGACTGCGGCCGGTTCACTTCAGCGATGGACCTTCAACGCCTCGGGGTTGACGATATGGGTCGGCTGGGCCTTGATGAAGTTCAGCACATTGTCGAAGGCCGCGTCGAAATAGAGCTCGTAGCTGTCCTGCTCCACATAGCCGATATGGGGCGTGCAGACGGCGTTCTCCAGCCGCAGCAAGGGGTGGCCCTGCAGGATGGGTTCGCTCTCGAAGACGTCGATGGCCGCCATGCCGGGGCGGCCACGGTTCAGGGCCGATACCAGGGCGCCTTCGGTGACCAGCTCCGCCCGCGAGGTGTTGACGAACAGGGCCGTGGGTTTCATGTGGGCCAGGTCTTCCGGCGTGACGATGCCGCGGGTGGCGTCGCACAGGCGCAGATGCACCGACAGCACATCGGCTCCGGCGAAGAATTCCTCCCGGCTGGGGGCGGCCTGGTGGCCGTCGGCCTCGGCCTTCAGCCGCGAGGCCTCGCTGCCCCAGACCATGACCTTCATGCCGAAGGCGCGGCCGTAGCCGGCCACCAGCTGGCCGATCTTGCCGTAGCCCCAGATCCCCAGGGTCTTGCCGCGCAGCACCATGCCGACGCCAAAGTTGGCCGGCATGGAGGCCGCCTTCAGCCCGGCCTGCTGCCAGGCGCCGTGCTTGAGGTTGCCGATGTACTGCGGCAGCCGGCGCATGGAGGCCATGATCAGGGCCCAGGTCAGCTCGGCCGGCGCCACCGGGCTGCCCACGCCTTCGGCCACCGCTATCCCTAAGCGCGTGCAGGCCTCGACGTCGATGTGGCTGCCGACCCGGCCGGTCTGGGAGATCAGCTTGAGCTTGGGCAGTTTTTCCAGCAGTTGGCGTGGGAAGGCGGTGCGTTCGCGCACGAGGACGAGGACTTCGGCGTCGCGCAGCCGCACCGACAACTGGCCTATGCCCTTGACGGTGTTGGTGAAAACCTTGGCATTCAGCGGCTCCAGCTTGGCCGCGCAGCGCAGCTTGCGCACGGCATCCTGGTAGTCGTCGAGGATGATCACATTCATGGTCGGGGCCCGCGCTGCGGTCGTCGTCAGCGTGGAGGCGTCACGTTTTAGGGCATTGTGCCCTTGGCCGATGCAGGGGCCGGGCATGCTGGCTACGATCGCTTTCCCTCAAGGAGACACCCGATGACCCAGATTTCCATGCACGCGGCCAGCGCGCCGGCCTTCGCCAAGATGCTGTCCAACATGCTGAACTGGCTGGAGGCTGCCAAGGCCCATGCCGAGGCCAAGAAGTTCTCGACCGACGTCTATCTGACGCTGCGCCTGGCGCCTGACATGCTGCCCTTCACCAAGCAGATCCAGATCGCCAGCGACGCCGCCAAGGGCTGCGTGGCCCGCCTGGCCGGTCAGGAGATCCCCAAGTACGAGGACAACGAAGCCTCGCTGGACGAGCTGGCCGAGCGCATCAGGAAGACCCGCGACTATGTGCTGTCCCTGCCCGAGTCCGCCTTCGACGGCAGCGAGGACCGCGAGATCACCATCCCGCGCCGCAGCGGTGACCCGCTGAAGTTCGACGGCACCACCTATCTGCGCCATTTCGCACTGCCGAACTTTTATTTCCACGCGACAACGACTTACGCCTTGTTGCGCCATGCCGGGGTGCCGTTGGGCAAGTCGGACTACTTGGGAGGCTGATTAGCCCTCCAGCCGGGAAATGCTGCGCAATCCGCGGCCTATTCCCCCGCCCAGCCGGGGCGTTGCGGCTTGAAAATCGGCGGAACATCCGATCACACCGCCTGCCGCATGGACATGTCGACGCCTACCGCTGCACAGCCCCAAGGTATTGCCCTCGTTGAGCAATGGCTGGAGCTGGCTCGCAGCGGCCAATGGCCCTTGCCTCAGGTCATGGAGGCCGCCTCGCGTCTGCAGGCCGCCGGGGCCCTGGACGCCGCCGCGCTGCTCTACCAGAGCTGGGTGGGCGCCACCGCCTCGCCGCTGCGCCATGTGGCCTGCTTCAACTGGGGCGCCGTGCTGGGCGAGTTGCGCCGCCACGACCAGGCCGAGGGCGTCTACCGCATGGCCCTGGCCCTGGCACCGACCTTTGCGCAGGCGCGCCTGAACCTCGGCCACCAGCTCGAGCACCAGGGCCGCGAGGAAGAGGCCCTGGCCGAATGGCGCACCGTCTACGACGACGAGAAGCCCGAAAGCGTCGGCGCCGAGCCGCTGAGCCTGCGCCTGCACGCCTTCAACAACGCCGCCCGCCTGCTGGAACAGCTCAAGCGCTATGACGAGTCCGAGGCGCTGATGCGCCGCTCGCTGGAGCTGGATCCGCGCCAGAGCGACGTCGCCCAGCATTACGTCCACATCCGCCAGAAGCAATGCGCCTGGCCGGTCTACCAGACCGTCGGCGAGGTCACGCACAACCATCTGCTGATGAGCACTTCGCTGCTGGGCATGCTGGACGAGAGCGACGACCCGGCCCTGCAGCTGCTGACCGCCCAGCGCTTCGTGCTGGAAAAGGTCACCAAGGTCAGCGAGCCGCCGCTTCACAAAGGCCGCAAGCGTGAAGGCAAGATCAGAATAGGCTATCTGTCCGGCGACCTGCACATGCATGCCGTCGGCCTGCTGACGGCCGAGCTCTACGAACTGCACGACAAGAGCAGGTTCGAGATCCACGCCTTCAGCTGGAGCAAGGAAGACGGCACGCCGCTGCGCGTCCGCATCAAGGCGGCGATGGATCACTACCATCCGCTGCACGGCGTGCCCGAGCGCCGCGCCGCCGAGATGATTGCCGAGGCCGGCATCGACGTGCTGGTCGACCTGCAGGGCCTGACCAGTGGCGCCCGCCCGGGCATCCTGGCCTACCGTGGCGCCCCCGTGCAGGTCAGCTATCTGGGCCTGCCGGCCACCTCGGCCCTGCCGGGCGTGGACTGGATCCTGGCCGACCGCTTCGTGATGCCGCCGGAGTCCCTGCCGTATCACACCGAGAAGCCTATCTATCTGCCGCACTGCTACCAGGTCAGCGACCGCACCCGCGCCGCCAACCCGGCACCCAGCCGCGCCGAGATGGGGCTGCCGCAAGACGCTTTCGTCTTCTGCGCCTTCAACAACAACCACAAGATGAGCGAGCCGGTCTGGCGCTGCTGGATGCGCGTGCTGCGCCAGGTGCCCAAGAGCGTGCTGTGGCTGCTGGCCGACAACCCCTTCGCCCAGGCCAACCTGACCCACGTGGCGGCCGAGGAGGGCATCACCCCCGAGCGCCTGGTGTTCGCCGGCCGCGCCCAGCCGGCCGACTACCTGGCCCGCTTCACGCTGGCCGACCTGTTCCTGGACACCTTCCCCTACAACGCCGGCACGACGGCCAGCGACTGCCTGTGGATGGGCACGCCCATCCTGACGCGCTCGGGCCGCACCTACATCTCCCGCATGGCCGGCAGCCTGCTGACGGCCGTGGGCCTGCCCGACCTGATCACGACGACACTCGAGGAGTACGAGCAGCGCGCCGTCCAGATCGGCAACCAGCCGGCCCGTGCGGCGTCCTACAAGCGCTACCTGGCCGAGTACGGCCACAGCTCGCCCCTGTTTGACATCCCGGCCATCGTGCGCGATATAGAGCACGAGTTCGAGCGCCTGGCCCTCGAGGCCCGCGCGAAAGCCTAAATGCCGCGCCAGCACGACCCCTTCTTTGACGGCCAGCCCCAGGCGCCGGGCCTGCGCCTGGCCGCCAATGGCGAGCCGCCGCCGCCGCCGGACCCGCTGGAAGGCCTGGCCAGCCAGCCGGCCGGCGACCCGCTGCTGCAGGCCCTGTCCTGGCTGACCCGCCACCACGGCCGGCCGCGCTCGCCCGAGTCGCTGCGTGCCGGCGCGCCCGTGGAAGGCCCGCTGGCGCCCGACGGCGCCATCCGCGTCATGCGCGAGGCGGGCTACAACGCCGGCCTGCTGCGCAAGAAGATCGACGACATCCACGAGCTGCTGCTGCCGGCCGTGCTGCTGCTCAATGGCGGCGACGCCTGCGTGCTGGTGCGTCGCCTGGACGACCCGGCTGCCGTGGCCGCTGGCGCCTGCCGCTACGAAGTGGTTTTCCCCGGGCCGGAAGCGGCCGCGGTGCCGGCGACGACGGCAGAACTGGAGCCGGAGTACAGCGGCTTCATGCTGGCGGTGTCGCGTCAGGAAGCGGCCCAGGGCCAGCGCGCCGAGTCGCCCCTGCTCAAGCTGGCCGACAAGGGCCTGGAATCGCACTGGCTCTGGGGCACGCTGAAGCGCTTCACGCCCTACTACCGCGCCTCCATGCTGGCGGCCCTGCTGTCCAACGTGCTGATGCTGGTGTCGGGCCTGGTGACGTCCGTCATCTACGACAAGGTCATCCCTCACCAGGCCATGGTCACGCTGTGGACCCTGGCCGTCGGCGCCTCGGTGGCGCTGGTGTTCGACCTGTTCGCCCGCCAGTTGCGCTCCCATCTCATCGACCTGGCCGGCCGCAAGGCCGACCTCGTCATCGGCGCCAAGCTCTACCGCCAGACCCTGGGCGTGCGCATGGAGCACAAGCCCGCCTCGGCCGGCGCCTACGCCGCCTATCTGGCCCAGGTCGAGATGGTGCGGGAGTTCTTCACAGGGGCCACGCTGTCGGCCCTGTCGGACCTGCCCTTCCTGGTCATCTTCATCGGCATGACCTTCGTCATCGGCGGGCCGCTGGGCTGGGTGCTGGTGCTGGCCGTGCCCGTCATCATCGGCCTGTCCTGGGCCATCCAGGGCGCGCTGCGCCGGGCCATGCGCACCAATATGCAGGAGACGGCCGACCTGCACGGCACCCTGGTCGAATCCCTCGAAGGCCTGGAAGACTTGAAGACCTCGGGCGCCGAGGGGCGCTTCCTGCGCCGCTACGAGCGCACGACGGCCGTCGTGGCCGACACGGCCCTGACCTCGCGCGCACTGTCGAGCTGGAGCATGAACCTCTCCAGCACGCTGCAGCAGGCGGTCAACCTCATCATCCTGGTCTGGGGCGTCTACCTCATCCATGACGGCGTGATCTCCGCCGGCGCGCTGATCGGCTCGGTGATGTTCGCCAGCCGTGCCGTCGCGCCGCTGGGCAGCCTCGTCAGCCTGGCCACGCGCTACCAGGGCGCCCGCGCCGCCATGCAGGCGCTCAACCAGATGATGAATGCGCCCGTCGAGCGCGACAGCGGCCGCAACTATGTGCCGCTGTCCCAGGTCAGCGGCAAGGTCGGCCTGCACGACGTCGGCTTCTCCTACCCGCCGCAGGCTCATCCCGGTCAGCAGGCCACCGAAGCGAACGCACCCAAGGTGCTGCGCAACGTCACCATGCGGCTGGAGGCCGGCGAGCGCGTCGCCATCCTGGGCCGCATCGGCAGCGGCAAGTCCACCATCCTGCGCATGCTGGGCGGCCTTTACCAGCCCACCGAGGGCATGGTCGAGGTCGACGGCATCGACCTGCGCCAGGTCGACCCGGCCGAGTACCGCTCGCGCGTCGGCTTCGTCAGCCAGGAGCCGCGCCTGTTCGTCGGCACGCTGCGCGACAACGTCATGATGGGCCGCGCCCACCTGGACGCTGGCCGCCTCGTCGAGGTGGCCAAGCTGACCGGCCTGGACCGCGTCGTCGCCTCCCACCCGATGGGCTGGGACCTGCCGGTGGGCGAAATGGGCCAGCTGCTGTCCGGCGGCCAGCGCCAGCTCGTCGCCCTGGCCCGCGCCCTGGTCACCAAGCCGCAGATCCTGCTGATGGACGAACCCACCAGCTCCATGGACGCCCAGAGCGAGATGGCTTTCCTGCGCCAGCTGCGCGACGCGGCCGGCACCGCGACGCTGGTCGTCGTGACCCACCGCCCGGCCGTGCTGGAACTGGTGCAGCGCATCGTCGTCGTCGACGGCGGCCGCATCGTCATGGACGGCCCGCGCGACCAGGTGCTGGCGGCCCTGTCCGGCGTGCGCCCGGCCGCTCCCGCCCAGGGCGGCGAGGGCGTGCACATGCACCCGTCGGCCCAGCCCGTGCAGCGCTCCGCTTCCGTATGACGTCGGCTCTGACCAAGGAAGAGGGCGTCTTCGTCAGCGCCCTGCATGCCGCCCACATCGACGAACCCCTGCCGCGGGCGACCTGGGCGCTCTATCTGCTGTGCGCCGTCGTCACGGTGGCCATCACCTGGTCGGCCCTGGCCAAGGTGGACGAGATCACGCGCAGCGACGGCCGCATCGTGCCCGACGGGCGCGAGCAGGTCATCGCGAGTCTCGACGCCGGCATCCTGCGCGAGTTGAAGGTGCGCGAAGGCCAGGAAGTGCAGGCCGGCGAGGAACTCGCCGACCTGGACCCGACCCGCGTCGAGGCCCAGCAGAACGAAGGCCAGGCCAAGCTGCTGGCCCTGAAGGCGGCCGCGGCGCGACTGACGGCCGAGGCCAATGGCCGCACCAGCATCCGGTGGCCACGCGACGTCGATCCCAAGGCCCGCTACGCCCAAGGTGAGGCCGAGTCCTTCGAGGCGCGCAAGCACCTGCTGGACGAGGCGGTCGGCAGCATCAATCGCAGCCTGGGGCTGATCTCCAAGGAACTCAAGCTGGCCCAGGACATGTCCCGCAGCGGGCTGATGAGCGATGTGGAGGTCATGCGCCTGAACCGCCAGGTCAACGAGATCCAGCAGCAGCGCGCCGAACGCATCTCGCGCTACCGCCAGGAGGCCAGCCAGGAACTGGTGCGGGTGCAGAGCGAGATGTCCCAGCTCGACGAGCAGATGGTGGTGCGCCAGGACGCGCTGACGCGCACGGTGCTGAAGTCGCCCGTGCATGGCGTCGTCAAGAGCATCAAGGCCGGCACCATCGGCGGCGTCGTCGCCAGCGGCGCGCCCATCCTCGAGATCTCGCCCATCGGCCCCAAGGTGCTGGTGGAGGCCAAGATCAAGCCCAAGGACATCGGCTTCATCCGCCTGGGCCAGACCGCCGAGGTCAAGCTGGCCGGCTATGACTTCAACACCTATGGCGGCCTGGAAGGCAAGGTCACCTATATGAGCCCCGACGCCGTCACCGAGGGCGACAAGTCGGGCGAGGGCCATTACCGCGTCATCGTCACCGCCGAGCGCAACAACCTCAAGTACAAGGGCGAGAAGCTGCCCGTCATCCCGGGCATGACCTCCCAGGTCGAGATCAAGACCGGCGAGCGCTCGGTGCTGAGCTATCTGCTGCGGCCGATGATGAAGTCACAGGAAGCCCTGCGGGAGCGGTGACCCCTTAGGGCGGCACCGCTCTTTGCTCATCAGGGGCAGGCGGGGTAGTTCGCCTGGAAGGCCGCGCGGCTGGCCGGGGCGGTGTAGTCCTCGGCGCTCGGGGTGTTGATCGTGTACGTGCAGCCATAGCTGGGCTGGGCCACGGTGGCCGCCGTGCTCACGTCGTCACCCGCCGGCTTCGGGCCACCGGCCTCCCACTTGACCATGTCGTCGAAAGCCTTGGCGGCCTCCGCGGCGGTGAAGGCGCAGTGGCCCACGTCACGGATGGCGCGCTGCACCAGCCACTTGTCGTTGCCCTTGGCCTTGGCCCGCGCGGCGTAGACCTGCTCCATCTTGAACGGCACGAACAGGTCGCCCAGCGTGTGCAGGGTCACGACCGGCACGCCGAAGTCGCCGGCCACCTGCGGAATCCAGCGCAGGCCATCGCGGCGCAGGCGGTTGGCGTCGGCCGCCGGCTTGATCTTGTAGATGCTGTTGTTGAAGGCCATGTCCAGGGCGGTGGTGCTGGCGCTGGACGCGTCGACCTTGTAGGTCAGGGCGGTGGTATCGAGCACATTGGCGGTCAGGATGCCGTTGATCGTGCCGTCGCCGCCGATGGACGCCCAGATGTTGCCCTGGTTGCCGGCATTGGCCCAGCCTTCGGCGAAGAACGGGCGCGGCCCGCCGCTGAGGTAGGCGACGATGTTCTTGAGCTTGTCGCCGATGGCATTGGTCTGGGTCGGGAAGCTGGTCCAGAGCGTGGCCTGGATGGCCGGCGCTATTGCCGGGAAGTCGGCCTGGGGAAAGCTGCTCATCGGCAGCCCGGCCAGTTGCTGAGCGGCCAGCTGGTAGCCGGCGAAGTAGTTGAACAGCTCGTTGTCGCCGACCACGCCGCACAGGGGCACCGCGCCGTTGTACTTGACCTTGTTCACCGCGTTCGTCTGCGCCTCGGCCTCGATGGCCGCGGCCGTGATGTGGCCGCCCATCGAGACGCCGGTGATGAAGATCTTGCTCGGCGCTGCCAGTGTGCGGCCGTTGGCGGCTGCCAGCGAGACAAACTTGTTGGCGAGCGCGTTCGTGTCCTCCACGCCGGCCCTGACGTCGTAGTAGTTCTTGGAATAGCTCGACGCCGCCCAGGCATAGCCGTTGGCGATCAGGTAGCGCCGCATGATGGGCGTGCCGACCGTGAGGCTGGCACCGGTGCCGGCATAGCCGTGGGCCCACATGACGAGCTGGCCGTTCCAGCCGGTCTTGGGCACCTCGATGCGGTAGGCCGAGCCGTTCAGCACGCCCACCCAGCGGTCGGTGTCGGCGGCTCCCGCGAGCGCCGGGAAGCTGGTTTCCACCACCGGCGTGAACGTGCGCGCGTCCTGCGGCCGGGTGTCCTCGGGCATGGGGGGCGGTGCGGGCGCTGGCGCCGGGGCGGGGTCGCTGCCACCCCCGCCGCAGGCGCTCAAGGCCAGGACCGCGGCGAAACAGGCGCCCACAACGCGCGGGCGAGGGCAGTTTTGGATCGAATTCATGGATTGTCTCCAGATGGGTGCCGGCGCTCGACGGTTGACGCCGTGGGGCGACGGTAGGCAAGGCGAGCTGGCCACGCAGTCCGGTTGGCGACTCGAGGCCACCCCTAACTCGCAGTCAATGGGCCGGGCAGGGCAGAGGGAAGCCACCGCTTCACCGACGAAAACCGCCCCCGCCCCCACGCTTTTCCAGGCTTTGGATGGAGCGGGCAGATGGTCTAGTGACGGGGACATGCTGTACCCCGTCCGCCCCCTCATCGCCCTCGGCTTTGCCGTCTTCGGGTCCCTCGCGCTGGCGCAGTCGCGCCCGGCCAAAACGGCCGCGCCCCCACCGGCACCCGTCGCCGAGGCACCCGCGTCGCAGGGCCGCTGCAACGAGGACGACGCCGGCCTGTCGCGCCTGGGCCGCGACATGAGCGCCCTGGATATCCAGAATGGCGATCCGCGTGCCGCCCTGCAGTCGCTGATCGACAAGACGCTGTCGCGCAGCAAGGCCCTGGGCGCCGTGCGCCTGCTGGCCGACGCCGCCCGCTCCGACCTCGAGGAGACGCGCGCCCTGGGCATGCCGACCGCTTCGCTGAACGTCGGCATCAATGGCGTGCACCAGAGCGTCGGCAGCACCACCGTCGGTCGCGGCGGCCAGCTCAGCGCCACGCTGTCCGCCGGCATGCCGGTCTGGGATGCCGGCCGCATCGCCAAGCTGACCGAATGGCGCAAGGAGCTGGCCGAAGTCGCCAGCCAAGGCCAGCGCAGCGCCGAGGAGCAGCTGTCGCTGAACGTCGTCACCCTGGCCCTGGACCGCAGCCGCTATGTGCTGCAGGGCCAGGTCTACACCCAGTACGTGCGCAAGATGGCCTGCCTCGTCGATGCGCTGGAGATCATCACCAAGGCCGACCGCGGCCGCGCCAGCGAACTGGTGCAGGCGCAGAAGAGCCTGCAGCAGGCCGACCTGTCGCTGGAGCAGACCATGTCGGCCCTGCGCCAGACCGAGGTGCGCATGAAGCGCCTGGTGGGCGAGCCCCTGCCGCCCAGCATCGGCATGACGGCCCAGCTGTCGGTCATGCCCGACCTGGAGCAGATGCAGAGCGACATCCTGCTCGGCGCCGACGTCGCCCAGGCCGAGGCCCAGGCGCGCTCGCAGCGCAGCTTCGCCGAGTCCGTCATCGCCGGCCAGAAGCCCAGCGTCAACCTGACCGGCAGCGCCAGCGCCATGTTCCGCAGCGGCCCGGGCGAATCGCGCAGCAACGACATCGGCGCCGGCGTGTCCGTCACCATCCCCATCCTGCAGCCCGGCGCCCATGCCCAGGCCAGCGCCGCCGTGCAGCGCTATCGCGCCACGGTGCTGCAGCGCGACGAGGCCATCGAGGCCAAGCGCTACCGCCTGCTGGAGATGAACGAGGTCGGCACCTCGACGCTGGACCGCGCGCGGCGCATCGTCGAGATCCTGCGCAACAGCGACCGTGTGCGCGCCTCCACCTTGCAGCAATGGCAGCAGTTGGGCCGGCGGTCCCTCTTCGACGTGATGGCCGCCGAGGGCGACTACTACTCGATGCGGGTGGCGCATGTGAACGCCATGTTCGACGCCCAGCAGATCGTCGCGCTGATCTGGAGCATGGGTCGCGGCGTTTCTGCACCTCTGCGTTAGGCATACTGAAAGCCGTCACAGTTCGGGAGACCTATCGATGACCGAAGGCAGCGGCTTCGTGCATTCGCACGCCCTGGTCGAATCCAAGCAGATCGGGCCGCGCACGCGCATCTGGGCCTTTGTGCATGTGCTGCCCGGCGCCCGCATCGGCGCCGACTGCAATATCGCCGACCATGTCTTCATCGAGAACGAGGTCGTCGTCGGCGACCGCGTCACGCTGAAGAGCGGCGTGCACCTGTGGGACGGCGTCACGCTGGAGGACGACGTCCTCGTCGGCCCCAATGCCGCCTTCTCCAACGACCCGGCGCCGCGCAGCCGCGTCAAGCCCGCCGAGTTCCTGAAGACCCGTGTGCGTGCCGGCGCCAGCATCGGCGCCAATGCCACCATTCGCGCCGGCGTCACCATAGGCCCCGGCGCCCTGGTGAGCGACGGCGCCGTCGTCACGCGCGACGTGCCGCCGCGCGCCATCGTCGCCGGCAACCCGGCCCATATCACCGGCTACCTGGACACGCCCGAGGTGCGGGTCGACGGCCCGGCCATCTCGGCCCAGCGGCTGGGCAGCGAACTGCCGCCCCTGCAGGCACGCGGCGCCAAGCTGCATGCCCTGCCCAAGATCGTCGACCTGCGCGGCGCGCTGAGCTTCGGCGAGATCGGCGCCCATCTGCCGTTCACGCCGCAGCGCTTCTTCATCGTCTACGACGCGCCCAGCGAAGAGGTGCGCGGCGAGCATGCCCACAAGGCCTGCCACCAGTTCCTGGTCTGCGTGAAGGGCAGCTGCACCATCGTGCTGGACGACGGCGAGCACCGCGACGAGCTGCGCCTGGACAGCGCCAAGGTCGGCCTGCACATCCCGCCCATGGTCTGGGGCATCCAGTACCGCTTCTCGGCCGACGCCGTGCTGCTGGTGCTGGCCTCGGACACCTACGACGCGGACGACTACATCCGCAACTACGACGACTTCCTGGCCGCCGTCGGCAAGAAGCCCGCATGAAGATCCCCTTCCTCGACCTGCAACCCAGCTATGCCGCCTCGCGCGCGGCCATCGACGCCGCCCTGCTGCGCGTGGCCGGCAGTGGCTGGTTCATCATGGGCAAGGAGCTGGAGGCCTTCGAGGCGCAGTGGGCGGGCTATTGCGGCTCGGCCCACGCCGTCGGCCTGGGCAATGGCCTGGACGCCCTGCACCTGGGCCTGCGCGCCCTCGGCGTGGGGGAGGGCGACGAGGTCATC
This sequence comes from Roseateles saccharophilus, assembly GCF_031458095.1. Taxonomy (GTDB): domain Bacteria; phylum Pseudomonadota; class Gammaproteobacteria; order Burkholderiales; family Burkholderiaceae_C; genus Pelomonas; species Pelomonas saccharophila_A. The sequence goes on along the minus strand of NZ_JAVDXU010000004.1, from coordinate 353,288 downwards.
GTGCCGTCCAACACCTATATCGCGACCTGGCTGGCCGTTAGCCAGTGCGGCGCGAAGCCGGTGCCGGTGGAGCCCGACGCGCGCACCTACAACCTCGACCCGGCCCGCATCGAAGCCGCGATCACGTCTGCTACTCGTGTCATCCTGCCCGTCCACCTCTACGGCCAGCCGGCCGACATGGACGCGATCAACGCGATTGCTGCCAAGCATGGCCTGAAGGTACTGGACGACTGCGCCCAGGCCCACGGCGCGCGCTGGAACGGCCGCCGCGTCGGTGGCACGGCGGATGTCTCGGCCTGGAGCTTCTACCCGGGCAAAAACCTCGGCGCCATGGGCGACGGCGGCGGGCTGACGACGAATGACGCCGGCGTGGCGGAGCGGGTGCGCGTGCTGCGCAACTACGGCTCCAAGGTCAAGTACCACAATGAGGTCAAGGGCCTGAACTCGCGCCTGGACGAGATGCAGGCCGCCGTGCTGGCTGCCAAGCTGCCCGAGCTGGATGCGCTGACGAACGAGCGCCGCCGCATCGCGGTCCAGCTGCTCGATGGCCTGGCCGGCGCCAATGTCGTGCTGCCTTTCGTCCCCGCCGAGGCCGATCCCGCCTGGCATCTTTTCGTCATCCGCCACGAAGCTCGCGACCGCCTGCAGGCGGCGCTGGCCGAGCAGGGCATAGGCACGCTGATCCACTACCCGGTGCCGCCGCACCGCCAGCCGGCCTATGCCGAGCTGGGCATGGGCGAGGGCGACTTCCCCATTGCCGAGGCCATCCACCGCGAGGTGCTGAGCCTGCCGCTGTGGCCGGGCATGAGCGAGGCACACATCGATGCCGTCATCGCGGCGGTGAAGGGCTGCGCATGAGCGCATCGCCCGCGCTGGAGCACAGCCTGCGCCGCATGGCCGCGCAGGAGACGCTGTTCGCGCCCAGACCGAACCGGTTGCAACTGCTGGGCCTGTCGCTCGACAAGGCCACAGGCCCGGCGCGCCGCATCAACATCTGGCGCAACCACGCCATCGAGACCCTGCTGACCCTGGCCCAGCCCTATCTGGACTGGGCCGACCTGGCCCTGGAACCTTGGCTGTCCGGCTATGACGACAGCCTGTCTTTCGCCGAGCATGCGCCGGCCGAGCTGGAGCTGCTGTGGCTGGACGCTTCGCGCCTGCCGGCCGATGCGGGCTGGCTGAACGGCCGCATCGCCGCGCTGCGCGCCATGAGTCGCGCTCCCATCCTGGTGCTGGCCACCGCGTCCGTCGTGGCGTCGGGCCCCGATGTGCAAAGCGCCGACCTGGCCGCGGTCTGCGAAGCCGCCGGCGTGCCGCTGCTGGACGCGCGCCTGGCCAAGGTGGCCGGCTCTCCGCTGTCCGCCGCGGCCCAGTCCGTCATCGCCCGCGAGCTGGCCTGCCGCTGGCTGCCGGCCCTGCTGCTGCCGCCGGTCAAGGCCGTGGCCGTGGACCTGGACCACACCCTGTATGCCGGCGTGCTGGGCGAAGACGGCCCCGACGGCGTTCAACTGACGCCCGGCCACGCCGAACTGCAAGGCCAGATCAAGGCCTTGCGCGAGCGCGGCATCTTCATCGCCCTGGTCTCCCGCAACGAGCAGGCCGACGTGAAGGCCCTGTTCGAGACGCGTGCCGATTTCCCGCTGCGCTGGGATGACTTCTCGGTCACCGAGGTCTCCTGGGGCGACAAGGCCGAGGCGCTGCAGCGCGTGGCACAGGCCCTCAACATCGATGTGTCGGCTGTTGCCTTCGTCGACGACAACCCCGGCGAGCTGGCCCAGGTGGCGTCGCGCCTGCCGACGCTGCGCAGCGTCTTCGCCCATGCCGACGCTGCGCTGACCGCCCGCGTGCTGGCCCATCTGCCGGCGCTGTGGCGCTGGCGGGTCAGCGCCGAGGACGCCAAGCGCGTGGACGACCAACGCGCCAACGCCCAGCGCGCCGAGCTGGCTTCAGTCCACCCCGAGGCCTACTTCGAGTCCCTGGGCGTCAAGCTGCGCTTCTCGCTGAATGACGCCAGCCGGCTCGCCCGCATGGCCGAGATGAGCGGCAAGACCAACCAATTCAACCTCGCGCTGGCCCGCCTCGGGGAGGCTGACTACGCGGCGCGCCTGGCCGACCCGGCCGGTTCCGTCGTCACCATCGAATTGGCCGACCGCTTCTCCGACAGCGGCGTCATCGGCCTGCTGGCGGCCCGTCAGGGCAGCGAGGGCATCACCGTCGACGAGCTGCTGATCTCCTGCCGCGCCATGGGCCGGCGCCTGGAGGACAGCATCGTCATCGGCGCCCTGCAATGCCTGCCCGCAGCCTCGGTACGCTTCGTGGTCACCGAGGGCCCGCGCAACCAGCCGGCCCGCCAGTGGCTGGGCGAGACCACAGAATGGCCGGCCGACAGAGTCCAATCCTTCACACCGCCCGACGGCGTCCAGATCGAAAGAGTGCTTCCGTGATCCAGACCGTTCTCGACGCGCTGCGCGTCGTGCTCAAGACCGAGGTCAATGCCGATACGTCGGTGCACAACACGCCGCAGTGGGACTCGCTGCGCCATATCGAGGTCATCTTCGCGGTGGAGGACGCCACCGGCGTGCAGTTCGACGAGGCCGAGCTGAGCGAGCTGAACAGCGTCGCGCGCATCGTCGCGGCCATCGAGGCCAAGCGTGCGTCATGAACTGAGCCTGTCGGGCGCGGCCTTCGGCCTGCGGCCGGTGCGCGACGACGATGCGGAGTTCATCGTCGGCCTGCGCAGCGACCCCGAATTGGGCCGCTGGCTGAACCCGACGTCCTCCAAGGTCGAGGACCAACTCGCCTGGCTGGCGCGCTACTACGAGCGGCCGGGCGACTATTACTTCGTCATCGAGCGGCTCTCGACCGGCGCGGCCGAGGGCCTGATCGGCGTCTATGACGTCGAGGGCGGCGAGGCCGAATGGGGCCGCTGGCTGCTCAAGCCCGGCTCGCTGGCCGCGGTGGAGAGCGCGGCGCTGATCTATCGCTGCGCCTTCGAACAGCTCGGCCTGGACGCCGTCTGCTGCCGCACCCTGGCTGCCAACGAGCGCGTCGTTTCCTTCCACGATTCCTGCGGCATCGCCGAGCGGCGGGTGCTGCCCGGCCATGTCGAGCTGCGCGGCGAACGCCTGGGCGCCGTCGAGCACCGGCTGACGCGCGGGGCCTGGCCGGCCATCGATGCGCGGCTGACTCAGCTGGCCCAACTCACCGCCCGGAGGCTGCAGCGTGGCGCCTGATGCACTGCCCGAATCTCTGCCTAAGGGCTTCGAGTTCCACCACCTCGGCTATGCCTGCGCCGATCTGGCCAAGGACCAGGCGCAGTTCGAGCGCCTGGGCTACGCGGTGGAGGGCCAGGCCTTCGAAGACCCGGTGCAGGGCATTGCCGGCGTCTTCCTGACCGGCGCCGGCCCGCGCGTGGAGCTGCTGCAGAACCTGCCCGGCAGCACCACGCTCAAGCCCTGGCTGGAGCAGGGCACGCGCATCTACCACTTCGCCTATCTCGTGCCCGACATGGCCGCGGCCCTGGCCTGGGCGCGCACCCAGCGCGCTGTCACGACCGTGCAGCCCGTGCCGGCCGTGGCCTTCGGCGGGCGCCACATCGCCTTCGTCATGCTGCGCACCGGCTTCATGCTGGAGTTCATCGAAAAATGACCCAACCCGATCTCAATGCCATCGCCCAGAAGGCCTATCTGACCGACTCGACGGGCGAGGGCTTCATCGAGCCGCTGATCCACGCCACCCAGCTGCCCAGCCTGATGGCCCGCATCGGCGCCGCGCCGCGCCGTGTGCTGGAGATGGGCTTCGGCGAAGGCACCATCACCGGCCCGCTGCTGGAGTCGGGCTATGACGTCGAGCTGGTCGAAGGCTCCAGCGCGCTGTGCGACGACGCCCGCGCCCGCTTCGGCAGCCAGCTGCCGGTGCATTGCAGCTACTTCGAGCAGTTCACGCCGGCCCGGCGCTTTGACCGCGTGCTGGCCCTGCATGTGCTGGAGCATGTGGTGGAGGACGCCGCCGTGGTCCGGAAGATGCACGACTGGCTGAAGCCGGGCGGCCAGGTCATCGCCGTCGTGCCCAATGCCGAGTCCCTGCACCGCCAGCTCGCCGTCATGATGGGCCTGCAGCCCCAGCTGGATTCCCTGTCGCCGCGCGACCATCTCGTCGGCCACCAGCGCGTCTACGACCTGGCCGGCTTCATCGCGCTGTTCGAGAAGGCGGGCTTCGAGGTCGTCGAGCAGTTCGGCTATTTCGTGAAGACGGTGCCCAACGGCATGATGACGACGTGGAAGCCCGAGCTGATCCGCTCGCTGACCCAGATCTCCGACCAGCTGCCGCCGCGGCTGCTGGCCAATATCGGCCTCGTCGTCCGGCCCAAAGCATGAGCGCCGCGCCCAACTTCCTCGAACTGGTCAGGCGGCTGGAGAGCCACCAGGCGGCGGGCGCCTGGCCGGCCATGATGCTGGAGATCACCAACGTCGTCATCGCCGTCGTCAACGACCCGCGCGCCAAGGGCCTGGTGTTCGGCTCGGCCGAGCTGGACCGCTTCTGCCTGGCCGCGGGCGCCATGTCGGCCCGCCACCTGAACCTCGCAACGCCGGCGAGCTACAACGACCATGTGGCCGTCCACGTCGCCACCGAGCTCTACGACGGCCAGGGCGGCCACTCGCTGGCGCTGAAGGATGTCATCCGCGCGCGGCCCGACCTGACCCATGTCGTCGTCGTCACCAATCTGCACGACCGCACCCTGCCGCTGGAGCGCTTCAACCGCGACCTGGAGCGGCCGGTGCAGATCCTGCTGGCGCCCAAGCTGTCCCTGCAGGACAAGATGGCCTGGCTGCAGATGCAGCTGGCCCAGCTGAGGCCGGGCCTGCTGACGCTGTTCAACCACCACTACGACTCGGCGGCCATTGGCGCGGCCCAGCCCGGCGTGGCGCGTGAGACCGCCTACTTCCACCATGCCGACCACGACATGGCCCTGGGCGTCTTCCTGCCGCATGCCCTGCATGTGGACTGCACCAACCTGTCCCACCACAAATGCCAGCACTATCTGGGCGTGCACCGGCCGGTCTACTGGCCGCTGGTGTCGCCCGACATGGGCGTGCGTGCCGAGCATCGCTTCATGGCCGACGGCCTGCCGCTGACCTGCTCGCATGGCTCCTCCGGCAAGTTCATGTCGCCCGGCCGCTACGACTACTTCGACGTCATGCTGCGCCGCCTGACCGATGTGGGTGGGTCGCATGTGCATGTCGGATCCTTGCCTGACGAGGTGCTGGCCGCCTTCCGCGCACGGCTGAGCGAAGCGGGCATTGCGCAGGAGCGCTTCGTCCACCAGCCGCCGGTGCCCAGCCTGTGGGGCTGGCTGCGCGACAGCCGCGTGGACCTGTGCATCTCCTCCTTCCCCATCCAGGGCGGCAAGGGCCTCGTGGAGACCCAGGGCGCCGGCCTGCCGGTGCTGATGCAGCAGAGCAGCCTGTCCAAGCATCATTCGACGCGCGACCTGATCTATGAAGAGGCGTTGTGGTGGGAGACGCCCGACGACCTCATCCGCGTGCTCAAGGGGCTGACGCCCGAGCTGCTGGCCGAGCAGGCGCAAGCCTCGCGCGGCTTCTACGAGCAGTGGCATCACCCACGCGAGCTGGCCTATGCCCTGGCCAATCCGCGCCTGACCGCGGCCTGCCCGCCGGTCCAGCATCCACCGGTGGACACGCTGGCCCTCTATCTGCGCTGAAATCGCTCCCCGCTTTCATGATCGACCTCATCTGTGGCACCCGGCTCAATGCCGAGGAATTCTGGAGCAAATCAGCCCTGGGTCTGTCCCTGCGCCGCCTCGCCCACGACACCCGCCTGAAGCCGCGCATCTATTTCGAGAACCGCCGCGGCCTGCCGCTGCTCTACAACGAGCGCATCGCCGCCGAGGATGCGGCACCCATCCTCGTCTTCATCCATGACGACGTCTGGCTGGACGACTATTTCTTCACCGAACACATCTCGGCGGCCGTGCAGGCCGTCGACATCGTCGGCGTGGCCGGCAACAAGCGCCGCGTGCCAGGCCAGCCCTCCTGGGCCTTCCCAACCACCAAGTTCGAGTGGGACGAACGCAGCAATCTCAGTGGCACGGTTGCGCATGGCCCCAACCCCTTCGGCAAGCTCTCCTTCTTCGGCCCCGTGCCGGCCAGCTGCGAGCTGCTGGACGGCGTGCTGATCGCCACGCGGCGCGACCTGCTGCGCGAAAAGCAGGTGGGCTTCGACGAGCGCTTCGAGTTCCACTTCTACGACATGGACTTCTGCCGCAGCGCCCGCGCCGCCGGCCTGTGGCTGGCCACCTGGCCGCTGGCGATCACCCACCAGAGCGAGGGCGGCTTTGGCTCCAATGCCTGGCTGGAGAACTACAAGAAGTACATCGCCAAGTGGGGCGACTAGGGCTCAGGCCGGCAGCGCCAGCTGCCGACGGTCGGCGCGCCTCAGGCTGCGCGGCGAGCAGCCGAATTCGCGGCGGAAGGCCTTGTTGAAGTTGGACAGGTCGGCCCAGCCGGTCTCGTAGGCCACGTCCGTCACCGCAAGGCGGGTGTCGCGCAGCAGGCGCAGCCCCTGCATCAGCCGCAGGCGCATCAGGTACTGGTGGGGCGTCACGCCGATGGACTGGCGAAACACCCGCAGCAGATGGAAGGGGCTCAAGCCGGCAACCCGGGCCACCTCCTCCAGCGTCAAGGCTTCGGCGCTGCGCGTCTCGATGCAATGCGCCGCCGCGCGGGCGCGCTCGTCCTGGCGCGGCAGGGCTGCCGGCGCCTCGCCGTCGGTCAGGGCGCGGCTCACCTGCGCCACGATGGCCAGGGCCGCTTCCTCCAGCGCGAAACCCTCGTCGCCGCCGGTGTCCAGTGCATGGAAGAGACCGGCCACGCGCGGCAGCGGCGGCAGGCAGGCGCGGCCGAAGCGGTTCGGACTACCGGCGGCGCCCAGGGCGCTCAGTGTTTCCTCGAGCAGGGCGGGCGACAGCGACAGCACCGTGCAGTCGTCTCCCGAGCCATCGCTGTCCTCGTGCGAGCAGGCATAGCCTTCGCCGACATTGCCCAGCATCAGCCAGCCGGCGCTGAGCAGGGCGCCGCCGGCACGCGTGCGATAGGTGAACTGGCCCCGGTCCACCAGCGTGATCGAGAAGGCCTGGTGCTCCTCGTCGACGGCGCGCTCGCCCCGGGCAGCGCGGCACTGGCAGTGCATCAGCCGCAGGCCGCTGCCGCGCTGCAGCGGCTGGTAGCGGCGTTCGGCCTGGGCGTCTGAAGGGAGGGGCATGGCTGCATCCTAGACAGGCGCAGGCGCGAGTCCTGTCAGCAGGCATCGCAGTTTTTGCCAAGTTTTCCGGAGCCGGCTTCCCTAGGCTATGAGCCATGAAACCTCTCAGTCTGCTCTCCCGCCTCGCCGGCCTGGCCGTGCTGGCCGCCACGTCCGCCTTTGCCGCCGATCACCTGGACACGCCGACCGTCTTCGCCGACCCGGCCGCCGACATCGGCGACCTCTTCGCCTGGACTTCGGCCGACGGCAAGCGCCTCAACCTCGTCATGGACATCGTCGGCAAGCGCTTCTCCGACCAGGTCCAGTATGTCTTCCACGTCGACAGCGGCCAGGCCCTGGGCCGCACAACGAGCAGCACCCGCCTGGTCTGCCAGTTCGACGCCGCGGGCACGGCCAGTTGCTGGGCCGGCCGTGCCGACCACCTGCAAGGCGACGCAAGCGCGCCCGAGGGGCTGCAGGGCAGCAGGGGGCGGATGCGCGTCTTCGCCGGCCTGCGTGACGACCCCTATTTCAACAATGTGCGCGGCACGCGCAGCGCGCTGAACGCGGCCGGCGATGCCATCCGGGCCGGCCAAGCGCCGCAGGACGCCAGCGGTTTCCACCGCTTCGATGCCGAGGCGCTGAAGCGCATCCCCCAGCTCTGGGGCCAGACCCAGGGCGGCCCGGCGCGCAACTTCCTGGCCGGCTGGACGACCTCGGCCCTGGTCGTCTCGGTCGACCTCGATCTCGTCAACGCCGGCGGCCCGCTGCTGGCGGTCTGGGGCCGCACCGAGCGCCGCCAGCTCGCGGCGGCCAACGAACCACCGCCGCCCGGCCCCACCATCGACCGCATGGGCCGGGCGCTGACCGGCAACGCCTTGCTGGCCACCGTGGGCGAGGAAGACATCGCCAACCTGCTGAAGGAGGCCTACAACCGCGCCGACCCCGGCGGCTGGCAGGGCTTCGCCATCGAGATTGGCCGCAACCTGGCCCTCTACGACAGCTTCGACGGCGTGGCCGGCAACCAGTGGCTGGCCGACGCCCAGGACGCCAGCCCCAAGCGCTACCAGCGTCTGGCCGAGCTGCTGGCCGACGACCGCCTCTGGGTCGACAGCCGCCAGACCCGTTGCCTGCATTACCTCGCTGTCGAGCGCAATGCCTTTGCAGGTGCGCCGCTGGCCGACTGTGGTGGCCGCACGCCGCTGCAGAACGTCAATGCGGTATTCCGCTCGCTGCTGATCCGTGGCACGCCCGATGTCGCCGACGACGGCGTCACCCAGGACGACCACGAGCACTCCACCACCCGCTTCCCCTTCCTGTCCGCGCCATGAACCGCCACCGCCTTCTCGCCCTGGCCAGCGCCTTGCTGATGGCCGCCTGTGCGGCGCCGCCCGTCGCCACCACCCAGGGGGCCATCGCCCTCGCCAATCTCGACGACCAGCTGCAGCGCCAGGCCGATGACCCGGCCGCGCTTGAGCTGTGGCTGCTGCGCCTGCAGTTCCTGGCCGACTACCGCGTGCTGGACCGCGCCGCCGCGCTGACCGAGGCGAGGGCCGCCAACGCCTCCGAGCACCTGCGCCGCGCACGGGCCCGCATGGCTGCCCACCGCTTTGCCGACGCCGAGGCCGATTTCGAAGCGGCAGGGGCAACGCCGGCCCAGCGCGCCACGCTGTGGGTGGCGACCGGCCGTGCCGCCGAAGCCCTGCCTGCGCTGCGAGCCGAAGCTGAACGTCGGCCCGGCTTTGCCAGCCACTGCGCGCTGGCGCGCGGACTGGCCGCCGTCGGCCGCCTGGAGGAGGCAGACCGCCTCTATGCCATGGCCCTGCGCGAGCTGGATACGACCATGCCTTTTCCGGCCGCCGCCGTCGCCTTCGCCCGCGGGCTGATGTGGTCGGAGCAGGGGGGTGACAAGACCCGTGGCGCCGCTTTCTACGCCGAGGCCCTGCGCCTGCTGCCCGACTATGCCGCGGCCGGCATCCATCTCGCCGAGATCGAGCTGGCGCGCGGCGACGAAGCGGCCGCCGAAGCGCGCTTGCTGCAAGTCGTCATCCACACCGACGAACCCGAGGCCATGGCCCTGCTGGGCGGGCTGCATATCCGCCAGGGCGAGGTGGCGCGTGGCCAGGACGAAATCGATGGCGCCCGCAGCCGCTACGAGAGGCTGCTGGCCCGCCACCCCGAAGCCTTTGCCGACCATGCGGCCGAGTTCTACCTCGGCGCGGGCAAGGACCCGCAGCGCGCCTGGACCTGGGCGCGCGCCAATCTGGGCGAGCGGGGCACACGGCGTGCCCATGAGCTGGCCATCCTTGCGGCCGAGGCCACGGGGCGTGCGGGCGAGGCGATTGCCCTGCGTCAGCAGCTGCAAACGCGCCACGCGCCGCGGGCCGCCTGAGCCAGGACACCCAGGACAAAGGACTCGACATGCTCAAGCTCTATGGTTTCTCCAAGGTCAACGCCGTCGCGCGCGGCCATACCCGCGACCTGCGCGTGCTGTGGGCGCTGCAGGAGATGCAGCTGCCTTTCGAGATCGCGGGCATGGACCACCCGGCGCACGAGCTGAACACCGATGCCTATCGCCGCCTCAGCCCCTTCGAGCAGATCCCGGCCCTCGACGATGACGGCCTGCTGCTTTCCGAGTCCGCCGCCATCCTCGTCTACCTGGCGAAGAAGACAGGGCGGCTGATGCCGGGCGACAGCGCCGGCGAGGCCCAGGTGCTGCGCTGGTGCTTCGCCGCGATGAACACGGTCGAGCCGCCGATGCTGGCCCTGATGGTGCTCGACTGGTCGGCCGACGGCAGCTGTGCCAAGCACCGCGAGTTCCTGGTCGGCTGGGTGAACCGGGTGCTGACCAACCTGAATCTCTGGCTGACCGATCGCGAATTTGTCGCGACAACGGAGTTCAGCATCGCCGACATCCTGATGGCTCACGTGCTGTCGGCGGGCGTCAAGGACGAGTCCCTGGTGGCGCCGTATCCGCGCGTCCTGGCCTACCGGGGGCGCTGCCTGGCCCGGCCGGCGTGGCAGCGGGCGCATGCAGCCTATTGCGAGCGGGTGGTGGCGGGCTAGACGTCGCAACGCCACCGGACAGCACGTCCCAGCATCCGGGCAAGCCAGCGGTCGCCGTCAGTCATGTTCTCGAATTCACCGCCCGAAAGCTGACGTCCAACGATCGAATTGAGGCGGAGCCAAGCGCAATGCCGTTGGGCATCGCCCCGAACGAGGGGTTAGGCGGCGCCCTCGGCCTGTGTATCGCAGGTGTGCACACGGACCTCCTTCAGTCTCGTTCCTGAAAACGTGAACTGCTCGGCGATGAACATCATCGACGGAGTTCCGGCGATGGGAACCTGCGCGGTTGCAAAGACAGTACCGCCCTCCGCATAGACTCCGAGCAGTTGAAATCGCTCGAAGTCATAGTAGCCGCGCACTCGTGGGTAGAACTGTTGAAACTCGGCAAGCCCGCGATAGGTTCCGCCGAAGGGCAAATGAGCTGGCTCGTGCATGACCAGATTGGGGTCTACGCGTTCCGGGTAGTCCTCCAATCGCTTCTTCTGACCGAGCATCTCGGCTACGAAGGCCTTGTTCGATTCGGTCGTACCCATGCGGTCTCCATCTCGCTGCAGATGACGTAGGTTCGCATGCTTGCACAAGTTGAACACCGTTGGTGTGACGGTGTATTGACTGGGGCTTGGCCAGCAATGCCTGAAGCGGCGCCTGTTCAGACCCTGCTGGTGCAGCGCCCTAGAACCACTCCACCGGCAACGCCAACCCCACGCTCTTGAGCAGCCCGGCGCGCGCCGTCTTCAACTCTGCCGTCGGCGCCGGCCAGCGTCGGTAGACATGCAGGAAGTCCAGCACCACGGTGGTGTTGTTGGACGACTCCTGCTGGCCGCGGCGGGCACCGGGGTTCACGTAGTCCTTGTGCATGACGGCGCCGCCGCCGGGCACATGGCGGGGCTGGGCGCGCGAGCAGACGCCGAGCAGCCAATCCCAGTCCTCCTGCGAGGCCAGATGGGCGTCGAAGCTCAGCCCTTGTAGCAGGCTGCGCCGGTAGGCCAGGCAGTGCAGGGGGATGAAGTTCTTGACCCACAGCGTGTTGACGTCGACGCCGGCCAGCGGCGTGGTCTGGCGGCTCAGCTCGGGGATGCCGGGCTGCTGGCGGTCCTCGGTGACGACGGTGATGTCGGTGAACAGCACTTGCGCGTCGGCGCGTTCGCAATGGGGCTTGAGCGTCGCGAGGTGGTGGGGCTCGAGCGTGTCGTCGTCGTCCAGGAAGATGACCCACTCGCCACGCGCCATCGCCAGGCCCTGGTTGCGGCTCTCGGCGGGGCCGTTCGGCCCGGTGCGCTTGAGGAAGCTGTCGGCGGAGCCCAGGTCGCGGGCGACGACGGCGGCTGTCTCGGCGTCCAGCGCGTCGGCCACCAGCAGGATCTCGAAGTCGGCGCAGGTCTGGGCGCGCAGCGAGGCAATGGCCCGCGCCAGCGTCAACGGCCGGTTGTGCGTGGCCATGACGATGGAGAAGAAGGGCTGCATCGGGTGCGCTCAGGCCTTGCGGCGGGCAATGGCCAGCAGCGAGATGTTGTTGAAGAACCAGAGGCCCTGCAGGTCCAGCGTCGTGTACTTGTGGATGACGTTGGCCAGGGTGTAGGGCGTGTACCAGCAGTTGTGGTCGGGGTGGACGACCTCGACGAAGGTGTCGGCGCCGGCCTGGTAGTCGAAGTGGCGCGCGAAGCAGCTGAAGGCGTCGGGCACGGTGATGACGTATTCCCGGGCGCCGACGCGGTCGAGCTGCTCCAGGAAGCCCTTCACGTCGGGCACATGCTCCAGCACCTCGGGCACCAGCACCAGGTCGTAGTCGTCCTTGACGTCGTCCCAGGACGAGAACAGCCGGCCCTTCAGGTGCGGCAGCATGTGGGGGAAGGCCTCGTCATGGATGTCGAAGCCGTCGAGCTGGCACACCTGATCCAGCTGCAGATGCAGGGAGCGGTTCAGGTCGGTGATGGGCCAGTCGACGCAGCCCACATGCAGCACGCGCTTGCCGCGGCACATCTCCTGCAGCACCTGCACGCGCGGGTGGCCCATCAGGTTGCGGCTGACCGGGATGCGCTGCACGAAATAGGGCGAGTGGGCGCGCTCCAGCGCCGACACCGGCGGCAGGCCTTCGGGCTGGCACAGGGCCGGCTTGGGGCCGCGCTCGGTCTCGGGGGAAGTCGTCGTCTCGCTCATGCCACGCTCCGTGTGTGCAACTCGTCGTAGTTCCGGCGCGTGCTGCCCCATTCCTGGTCGGCGAACACGGGGCCCTTGCCGCTGTAGCGGATGCCGGAGTAGTGCTGGGGGATGAAGAAGTGGCTGGGCCAGACCGTCAGATTGATGTAGTTGTATTTGCGGTGGGCCTCGGTCAGGTAGAGCGGGCCGACGCTCTGCCAGGCCATGCGGTCGATGACGGTGGGCTTTTCCTTCAGGTCCAGGATGAGCTGGCGGAAGAAGGGGTTCTGCGCCTCCGAGGCGACATAGCCGGCCGCGATCAGGCCCGGGCGAATGATCTCGTTCTCCCAGCAGGCGCAGGCCTCGCAGTCGAACAACCAGGGCTCAAGCGGGCGGCGGCAGATGCTGTCGGCGTCGACGACGAAGCCGCCTTCGCGGAACAGGATCTCCCAGCGCATGATGTCGGCCACGCCGTTGAGCTCGCGGCCCGACATGGCGCGGATGTGGTCGGCGTTGTACCAGCCGTAGGACATCAGTTCCGCATTGCCCCAGATCTTGAGCTCCCAGTCGGGGTTGTGAGCCCGCCAGGTGGCTATGCAGTTGTCCGGCCGCTTGGATTCATCACCGACCCAGATGATGTGCAGGGTCTTAGGGATCATGGTGCTCTCCTGAGCTTATCCAGCGCAGTATCCGGCCGCGGCCGGGCCTCCCGAGAGGGGAACTGAGGCCCAATCTTCGCCCTTTTGCCCGCTGGGCAAGCGGCGCGCCTCCCCTATGCTTGGCGCCAAGCATCATGACCCCAAGGCTTTTCGTTGCCATCGGCAGCTCGCACCTCTTCGGCCTGATCGACCGCTATATCGAGCCGGTGTCGTCGGCCAAGTACCGTTCGGTCTGGTCGACCGGCGTGCCTTTCCGCGAGCCCATCGAGCTCGGCGCCCCCGCCGGCTGGCGCGGCGAGCATGTGCTCTACAACACGCCCGTGGCCGGCCCGCCGCCCATGCTCAAGGAGGATGTGCTCTACATCCCCGAGGTGCTGACGGGCGTGCTGGCCCATATCCCGCAGGAGACCGACGTCATCTTCTCGCTGCTGCGTGGCCAGGAATTCGCCATCGCCGCCCTGGTCGACGATCCCTCGCACGGCGATTTCCTCGGCGACGACGGCCAGATGGAGCTGGGCCGGCGCTGGATGTCGCGTGCCGACGCCCTGACCTGGGTGCGCCAGATCGCCGAGCCGCTGTGGACCACCCATCTGGCCCTGCGCCAGCAGTTCCCGCGCGCCCGCATCGTGCACGTGCCCGCGCCGCCGCCGGTGGAGTCGCACGAGCATATCCTCGCCAACCCCGAGGCCTTCGGTCCGTTGTTTGCCGTGCATGGCATCAAGCCGTTTGCAATGCGCCAGCGCATCTACCGGCTGATGTATGCCGACCTCAACCAGCGCCTGGCCAAGATGGGCGTCATGAGCCTGGCGCCGCCGGCCGGCGCGCTGACCGAGCATGGCGGCCTCAAGCCCGAATTCGCGCGCGGCTGCCTGCATGGCAACGAGCTCTATGCCGAGTTGCTGGCCGAACAGATCAGGGAGGTGCTCGCTCATGTCCCATCCGTATGAAGGCATGCCGGCCCAGGCCTTCTGGCGCAAGACCGTCAGCGCCCAGGCCTGGGCCCAGCTCGATTTCAAGCCGAGCACGAAGTTCAAGCTGACGCCGTCGCTGAAGATCGCGACGGCCGGCTCCTGCTTCGCGCAGCACATGGCCAAGCGGCTGGAGAGCTTCGGCCTCAGCCACTGGGTGGTGGAGCAGCCGCCCGCCGGCCTCACGCCCGAGCGCGCGCGCGAGCTGCAGTACGGCGTGTTCTCGGCCCGCTATGCCAATGTCTACACGGTGCGCCAGCTGCGCCAGCTGGTCGAGTTCGCCTTCGGCCTGCGCGAGGGCGACCCGCCGGTGCTGACCGACAAGGGCCGCTTCTTCGACGGCCTGCGCCCGCGCGTCCAGGCCGGCGGCTATGACTCGCTGGCCGACCTGCGCGCCGACCGCGCCTGGCATCTGTCCCAGGTCAGGCGCCTGTTCACGGAGTGCGATGTCTTCGTCTTCACGCTGGGCCTGACCGAGGCCTGGGTGGAGCAGGGCAGCGGCATCGTCTTCCCGGTCTGCCCGGGCACGGCGGCGGGCGAGTTCGATGCCGAGCGGCATGGCTTCGTCAACTTCGAGTACCCGGAGGTCCTGGCCGACCTCGAGTGGGTGCGCGAGTTCGTGGCCGGCGTGAACCCGGGCATGCGCTGGATCGTGACCGTGTCGCCAGTGCCCCTGGTGGCCACGGCGACGGCCCATCCCGTCATCGTCGCCTCCAGCTATTCCAAGGCCGTGCTGCGTGCCGTGGCGGGGCGCTTCGCGGACGCACACGAGAGCGTCGAATACTTCCCGTCCTTCGAGATCATCTCGTCGGCCCAGAGCTTTGGCCAATACCTCGAGGGCGACCTGCGCGAGGTGTCGCCGCGCGGCGTCGACCATGTGATGCGCCAGTTCTCGGCCGCCTTTGTCGAGGCGGGTGAGCGCATCGCCGTGACGGCGAGCAGCATCGCCGTCCAGGCCGCAGCAGCGGCCCAGGTCGAGTGCGAAGAGTTGCTCAACGACCGGCCCTGACCGCCTGCTGCTGCGTTGACGTCACGGCCCTGCGGGGCCGTCTGCTTTTGCGTCGCCAAGGAAAAACAGGCCCTGCGGATCGCTCCACAGGGCCTGCAAGGGCCGGCAGGCGACTGCCGGCGTCAGGAGTTCAAGCCTAGATCCAGTTGCCGCCGTTGTTGCGCCGGTGCTCGTCTTCCTCGGCCAGCTTGCGGTCGATGGCCGCCAGGTGGGCGTCGGGAGCCGGGTGCGGCACGGCCGCCTTGGCCAGGTCGATGTGCTCGGACCCAAGCAGCGCGCCGCTCGGCGGCGCCAGCACGTCGTGCAGGCTGACCGTGGTGTCCTTGCCGTCGCTGGTCGACTGTGGTTGCACGTCCTTGGTGAACCAGACGTCGGCGACATCGTGGCTGCTGCCGTCGGTGCTGGTGTAGCTGGACACCAGGCCGATGAGGTTGCCGTTGTCGCTGCCCGAACCCTTCGTGGCGTTCAGGTCGATGGAGGCGACGCCCACTTCGTCCAGGGTCTTGAGTTCGCCGGCGTCGGTCTTGCCGTCGTGGTTGGCATCGACCCAGACCTGCAGCTGCTTCCAGTTGGCGTCGTGGCTGTCCAGCTTGCCATCGTGGTTGCTGTCCTGCTCGGCCATGGCGGCATAGCCGTCCTTGGCGTGTTTGCCATTGGCCAGGATGGTGCCCATGCCGAACAGCTCGCCGCCGTTGTTGATGACGCCGTCGTGATTGCGGTCCATCACCAGCAGGCCGTCGCCGCCGGCGATCCAGCCCACCTTGTCGGTGTGGCCGGTGCCGATCAGGTCGAAGTTGACGCCCTGGGCGGCGGCCAGCGTGTTGATGCCGTGGCCGTCCAGGTCGAGCACGATAGGCGTCTTGGCGAAGTAGGCGTCGAACTGCGCGCCGTTCATCTCGCCGACCGCCGTGCTGGTCAGCGCGTCGAGCTGGGCCATGCTCATCGCGGCGATGTCCCGGGTCTCCAGGCCGTGGATCTGGTCGGTCGTGATGGCGTGGACCTGGTCGGTCGTCAGCGCGACCGCCTGGTCTGTCGTCAGTGCGGTGATCTGGGTCACCTTCAGCGTCTCGAACTGGGCGGTGGTGATGGCCTGGATCTGCGAGGTGCTCAGGGCCGCGAAGTTGGCCGTGCTCAGGGCGCGCAGATCGTCGGTCTCCAGCGCCTTCATCTGGTCGGTACTGAAGGCCTGGACCTGGCTCGACGTCATCACCGAGAACTGCGCGGCGGTGAAGGCGTTCAGGTCGTCGCTGGCCAGGTGGTTGATCTGGCTGGTGGTCAGCAGGTTGACACGGGCGTTCAGGCCGGTCAGCTGGTCGGTCGTCAGCGCGGCCAGCTGGGTGTCGGTGATGGCGCGCAGCGAGGCCGCGGACAGCTTGGCCAGGTCGGCGGCGTCGATGGCCACGATCTGGTCGGTCGACAGCGAAGCCACCTGCTCGGTCGTCAGCATCGAGATCTGCGCCGAGTCCATCGCCTTCATGTCGCCGGTTGAGAAGCCGTCGAACTGGCTGGTCGTCAGCGCCAGCACCTGGGCGGTGCTCAGGGCGGCGACGTGGTCGGTCGACAAGGCCGCGAACTGGTCGGAATCCAGGCCGGCCAGGGCGGCCGTCGTGATGGCGCGCAGATCGGCCGTCTCGAGCTTGCCCATCTGGGCCGTGGTCAGCGCGCCGACCTGGTCGGAGTTCAGCGCGGCGAACTGGCCGGTGCCCAGGGCATTGAGGCTGTCGGTGCCGAGGTTGCCCAGCTGCGTCGTGGTCAGGGCCTGGGCCTGTGCCGTCGACAGATTGCCGAACTGGCCGGTGGTCAGGCTGTTCAGGTCGGCCGTGCCCAGGGTGTGGATCTGGTCCGTCGTCAGGTTGCCGACCTGGCTGTTGGACAGGGCACGCAGCTGATCGCTGGTGAAGGCGTCAAGCTGGTCGGACGACAGGTTGCGCAGCGCACCGGTGGACAGCGACTTGATGTCGGCCGTCTCGATGGCGGCGATCTGGGCCGTGGACAGCACATCCGCCTGGACCGAGTTGATCGCGGCGATCTGCGTCGACGTCAGGGCCACCATGTCGGCCGTGCTCAGGCCGGTGATCTGGGTCGTGCCCAGGGCGCCGATCTGGGTGGCCGTCATGGAGCCGACGGCGTCGCTGGCCAGGGCCGCGACCTGGTCGGAACTCAGCGCGTTCAGCGCGGCGGTGGACACCGCGCGCAGGTCGGCGGTCTCCAGCTTGCCGAGCTGGGCCGTCGTCAGCGCGCCGAACTGGCCGGAGTTCAGGGCCGCGAACTGGGCCGTGCCCAGGGCGTTGAGGTTGTCCGTCGCCAGATTGGTGAGCTGGGTGCTGGTCAGCGCCTGGACCTGGGTGGACGACAGATTGCCGAACTGGCCGCTGGTGAGGCTGTTCAGGTCGGCCGTCCCCAGGGTGTTGATCTGACCGGTGGTCAGGCCGTTGACCTGGGTGCTGGACAGGGCGCGCAACTGGTCGCTGGTGAAGGCGTCGAGTTGATCCGAGGACAGGTTGCGCAGCGCACCGGTGGACAGCGACTTGATGTCGGCCGTCTCGATGGCGGCGATCTGGGCCGTCGACAGCGTGGCGGCCTGCGCGGAATTCAGCGCAGCCACCTGGGTCGAGGTCAGGGCCACCATGTCACCCGTGCTCAGGCCCTTGATCTGGGAGGTGCCCAGCGAGCCGAACTGGGCCGTCGTCAGCGTGCCGACGGCGTCGCTGGCCAGGGCGCCGATCTGGTCGGAGCTCAGCGCGTTCAGGGCCGCCGTCGTCACGCCGCGCAGGTCGGCGGTTTCCAGCTTGGCGATCTGGGCGGTGGTCAGCGCGCCGAACTGGCTGGAACCCAGGGCGGCGAACTGCGTCGAGTTCATCGCGTTGAGGCTGTCGGTCGCCAGGTTGGCGATCTGCGTGCTGGTCAGCGCCTGGACCTGGGCCGTGGACAGGTTGGCGACTTGGGCTGTCGTCAGCGAGTTCAGGCTGGACGTCGACAGGTTGGCGAACTGCGGGCTGGTGCTCAGCGCATTGAGCTGGGCCGAGGTCAGGCCGCGCAGCTGGTCGCTGCTCAGGGCGGCGAGCTGGTCGGTCGACAGATTGCGCAGCGTGGCCGTGGCGAGCGACTTCATGTCGCCCGTCTCGATGGCGGCCAGCTGGGCCGTGGACAGGCTGGCGGCCTGCACCGAGTTGATGGCGGCGATCTGGCTCGAGGTCAGGGCCACCATGTCGGCCGTGCTCAGACCCTGGATCTGGGCCGTGCCCAGCGAGGCCACTTGCGCGGTGGTCATGGCGCCGACGGCATCGCTGGCCAGGGCGGCGATCTGGGCCGACGTCAGGCCGTTGAGAGCCGCCGTCGTGACGGAACGCAGGTCAGCCGTCTCGAGCTTGCCCAGTTGGGCGGTGGTCAGCGCACCGAACTGGCCGGAGTTCAGGGCGGCGAACTGGCTCGTGCCCAGGGCGTTGAGATTGTCCGTCGCCAGGTTGCCCAGCTGGGTGCTGGTCAGGGCCTGGACCTGGCCTGAGGACAGGTTGGCGAACTGGCCGCTGGTGAGGCTGTTCAGGTCGGCCGTGCCCAGGGTGTTGATCTGGGCCGTGGTCAGGCTGTTGACCTGGCCGCTGGACAGGGCGCGCAGCTGGTCGCTGGTGAAGGCGTCCAGTTGATCCGAGGACAGATTGCGCAGGGCACCGGTCGTCAGCGACTTGATGTCGGCCGTCTCGAGGGCGGCGACCTGGGCCGTGGACAGGCTGGCGGACTGGGTCGAGTTGATGGCGGCGACCTGGGCCGAGGTCAGGGCGACCATGTCACCCGTGGTCAGGCCCTTGATCTGGGTCGTGCCCAGCGAGGCGACCTGGGCCGTGGTCAGCGAGCCGACGGCGTCGCTGGCCAGGGCACCGACCTGGTCGGAGCTCAGGCCATTCAGCGCCGCCGTCGTGACGGCGCGCAGGTCGGCGGTTTCCAGCTTGCCGAGCTGGCCGGTCGTCAGCGCGCCGAACTGGCTGGACGACAGCACCGCGAACTGGGCCGAGCCCAAGGCGTTGAGGCTGTCCGTCGTCAGGTTGGCGATCTGGGTGTTGGTCAGGGCCTGGACCTGGGCGGTGGACAGGTTGGCGATCTGGCCGGTGGTCAGCGAGTTCAGGTCGGCCGTGCCCAGGTTGGCGAACTGCGGGCTGGTGCTCAGCGCATTCAGCTGGGCCGAGCTCAAGGCGCGCAGCTGGTCGCTGGTCAAGGCGTCGAGCTGGTCGGTCGAGAAGTTGCGCAGGGCCGACGTCGACAGGGCCTTGATGTCGGCCGTCTCGATGGCGGCAATCTGGGCCGTCGACAGGCCGCCCACCTGGTTGGAGTTGATGGCGGCGACCTGGGCCGAGGTCAGGGCGACCATGTCGGCCGTCGTCAGGCCCTTGATCTGGGCCGTGCCCAGCGAGGCGATCTGGGCCGTGCTCATGGCGCCGACGGCGTCACTGGCCAGGGCGCCGATCTGGTCGGAGCCCAGGGCGTTGAGGGCGGCCGTCGTGACGGCGCGCAGATCGGCGGTTTCGAGCTTGGCCAGCTGGCTGGTGCTCAGGCCGCTGAACTGGCCGGAATTCAGCGCCGCGAACTGCGCCGTACCCAGGGCGTTCAGGTTGTCGGTGGCGAGGTTGGCGAGCTGGGTGCTCGTCAGCGCCTGGACCTGGGCGGTCGACAGATTGCCGAACTGGCCGCTGGTCAGGCTGTTCAGGTCGGCCGTGCCCAGGGTGTTGATCTGGCCCGTGGTCAGGCTGTTGATCTGGCCGCTGGACAGGGCGCGCAACTGGTCGCTGGTGAAGGCATCCAGCTGGTCGGACGACAGGTTGCGCAGGGCCCCGGTGGCCAGCGACTTGACGTCGGCGGTCTCGAGGGCGGCGATCTGGGCCGTCGACAGGCTGGCGGCCTGGGTCGAGTTGATGGCGGCAACCTGGGCCGAGGTCAGGGCGACCATGTCACCCGTCGTCAGGCCCTTGATCTGGGCCGTGCCCAGCGAGGCCACCTGCTGCGTGCTCAGCGAGCCGACGGCATCGCTGGCCAGGGCGCCGACCTGGTCGGAGTTCAGGCCGTTGAGGGCCGCCGTCGTGACGGCGCGCAGGTCGGCCGTCTCCAGCTTGGCCAACTGGCTGGTGGCCAGGCCCGCGAACTGGCTGGAGCTCAGCGCCGCGAACTGGGCGGTGCCCAGGGCGTTGAGGTTGTCGGTCGACAGATGGCCGAGCTGGTCGGACGTCAGCGCGCGGACCTGGGCCGTCGACAGATTGGCCATCTGGCCGGTCGTCAGCGAGTTCAGGTCGGCCGTGCCGAAGTTGCTCACCTGCGGACTGGTCGTCAGCGCATTCAGCTGGCTGGAGCTGAGGGCGCGCAGCTGGTCGCTGGTCAGCGCATCGAGCTGGTCGGTGGACAGATTGCGCAGGGCACCGGTCGAGATGGCCTTGATGTCGGCGGTCTCGATGGCGGCGATCTGGGCCGTGGACAGCACGCCGGCCTGGGCCGAGTTGATGGCGGCGATCTGGGCCGAGGTCAGCGCGACCATGTCGGCCGTCGTCAGGCCCTTGATCTGGTCGGTGCCCAGGGAAGCGACCTGGGTGCTGGTCAGCGAGCCGACGGCGTCGCTGGCGAGAGCGCCGATCTGCGTCGACGACAGGCCGTTCAGGGCGGCTGTCGTGACGGCGCGCAGGTCGGCCGTTTCCAGCTTGCCGAGCTGGGCGGTGGTCAGCGAACCGAACTGGCTGGAGCTCAGGGCCGCGAACTGAGCGGTGCCCAGGGCATTGAGGTTGTCGCTGGTCAGGTTGCTGAGCTGGTCGCTCGTCAGCGCGCGGACCTGGGCCGTCGACAGATTGGCGATCTGGCCGGTGGTCAGCGAGTTCAGGTCGGCCGTGCCCAGGTTGTTGACCTGCGGGCTGGTCGTCAGCGCGTTGAGCTGGGTCGAGCTCAGGGCGCGCAGCTGGTCACTGGTCAGCGCGTCGAGCTGGTCGGTGGACAGATTGCGCAGGGCGCCGGTGGAGATGGCCTTGATGTCGGCGGTCTCGATGGCCGCGATCTGGGCCGTGGACAGCACGCCCGCCTGGTTGGAGTTGATGGCGGCGATCTGGCCCGAGGTCAGGGCGACCATGTCGCCCGTCGTCAGACCCTTGACCTGGTCGGTACCGAGGGACGCGACTTGCTGCGTCGCCAGCGAGCCGACGGCGTCGCTGGCCAGGGCGCCGATCTGGGTCGACGACAGGCCGTTCAGCGCGGCGGTGGTGACGGCGCGCAGGTCGGCCGTCTCGAGCTTGCCGAGCTGGGCGGTGGTCAGCGAACCGAACTGGCCGGAGTTCAGCGCAGCGAACTGGCTGGTGCCCAGGGCATTCAGGTTGTCGGTCGCCAGGTTGCTCAGTTGGGTGCTCGTCAGCGCCTGGACTTGGGCCGTCGACAGATTGCCGAACTGGCTGCTGGTCAGGCTGTTCAGGTCGGCCGTGCCCAGGGTGTTGACCTGGCCCGTGGTCAGGCTGTTGATCTGGCCACTGCTGAGGGCGCGCAGCTGGTCGCTGGTGAAGGCGTCCAGTTGATCCGACGACAGGTTGCGCAGGGCACCGGTCGCGATGGACTTGATGTCCGCCGTTTCGATGGCGGCGATCTGGACGGTGGACAGGGTGCCGGCCTGGGTCGAGTTCAGGGCCGCGACCTGACCCGAGGTCAGGGCGACCATGTCACCGGTGGTCAGGCCCTTGATCTGGGTCGTGCCCAGCGAGGCCACCTGGGCGGTGGTCAGCGAGCCGACGGCGTCGCTGGCGAGGGCGCCCATCTGGTCGGAGCTCAGCGCATTCAGGGCCGCGGTCGTGACGGCGCGCAGGTCGGCCGTCTCGAGCTTGCCAAGCTGGCCGGTCGTCAGCGCACCGAACTGGCCGGAGCTCAGCGCCGCGAACTGGGCCGAGCCCATGGCGTTCAGGTTGTCGGTCGACAGGTTGGCGAGCTGGTCGGTCGTCAGCGCGCGGACCTGGGCCGTCGACAGATTGGCGATCTGACCCGTCGTCAGCACGTTCAGGTCGGCGGTCGCGAGATTGACGATCTGCGGGTTGGTCGTCAGCGCGTTCAGCTGCGTGGAGGTCAGCGCGCGCAGTTGGTCGCTGGTCAGCGCGTCGAGCTGGTCGGACGACAGATTGCGCAGGGCGCCGGTGGAGATGGCCTTGACGTCGACCGTCTCGATGGCGGCGATCTGGGCCGTGGACAGCACACCCGCCTGGTTGGAGTTGATGGCGGCGATCTGGCCCGAGGTCAGGGCGACCATGTCGCCGGTCGTCAGGCCCTTGACCTGGTCGGTACCCAGGGATGCCACTTGCTGCGTGGTCAGCGTGCCGACGGCATCGCTGGCGAGGGCGCCAACCTGCGTGGACGAGAGGCCGTTCAGGGCAGCCGTGGTCACCGCGCGCAAGTCGGCCGTCTCGAGCTTGCCGAGCTGGGCGGTGGTCAGCGAACCGAATTGGCCGGAGTTCAGGGCTCCGAACTGGGCCGTGCCCAGGGCGTTCAGGTTGTCGGTCGCCAGGTTGCTCAGCTGGGTGCTGGTCAGGGCCTGGACCTGGCCGGTGGACAGGTTGGCGAACTGGCTGCTGGTCAGGCTGTTCAGGTCAGCCGTGCCCAGGGTGTTGACTTGGGCCGTCGTCAGCGAATTGATCTGGCCGCTGGACAGGGCACGCAGCTGGTCGCTGGTGAAGGCGTCGAGCTGGTCGGACGACAGATTGCGCAGGGCGCCCGTCGTGATGGACTTGATGTCGCCGGTCTCGATGGCGGCGAGCTGGCCGGTGGACAGCGCGGCGGCCTGGGTCGAGTTGATGGCGGCGATCTGGCCCGAGGTCAGAGCGACCATGTCGGCCGTGGTCAGGCCCTTGAGCTGGCTGGTGCCGAGGGATGCGACCTGGGCCGTGGTCAGCGAGCCAACGGCGTCGCTGGCCAGGGCGCCGACCTGGTCCGAAGACAGGCCGTTCAGCGCCGCGGTGGTGACGGCGCGCAGGTCGGCCGTTTCCAGCTTGCCGAGCTGGCTGGTCGTCAGCGCACCGAGCTGGCTGGAGTTCAGCGCCGCGAACTGGCTGGTGCCCAGGGCGTTGAGGTTGTCCGTCGCCAGGTTGGCGAGCTGGGTGTTGGTCAGGGCCTGGACCTGCGTGGACGACAGGTTGGCGAACTGGCTGCTGGTCAGGCTGTTCAGGTCAGCCGTGCCCAGGGTGTTGATCTGGCTGGTGGTCAGCGCGTTGATCTGGCTGCTGGACAGGGCACGCAGCTGGTCGCTGGTGAAGGCGTCGAGCTGGTCGGACGACAGATTGCGCAGGGCGCCGGTCGTCAGCGACTTGATGTCGGCCGTCTCGATGGCGGCGATCTGGGCGGTGGACAGGCTGGCGGCCTGCGTCGAGTTGATGGCGGCGATCTGACCCGAGGTCAGGGCCACCATGTCGGCCGTGTTCAAGCCATCGATCTGGTTGGCGCCGAGGGAGGCCACTTGGGCCGTCGTCAAGGAGCCCACGGCATCGCTGGCGAGCGCGCCGACTTGGTCCGAAGACAGGCCATTCAGGGCCGCGGTGGTCACGGCGCGCAGGTCGGCCGTTTCGAGCTTGCCGAGCTGACCGGTCGTCAGCGCACCGAACTGGCTGGAGTTCAGCGCCGCGAATTGGCTGGTGCCCAGGGCGTTGAGGTTGTCGGTCGCCAGGTTGGCGAGTTGGGTATTCGTGAGCGCCTGGACCTGACCCGAGGACAGGTTGGCGAACTGGCTGCTGGTCAGGCTGTTCAGGTCAGCCGTGCCCAGGGTGTTGATCTGGCCGGTCGTCAGCGAGTTGATCTGGCCGCTGGACAGGGCACGCAGCTGGTCGCTGGTGAAGGCGTCCAGTTGGTCCGACGACAGATTGCGCAGGGCGCCGGTTGTGATGGACTTGATGTCGCCGGTTTCGATGGCGGCGAGTTGCGCGGTCGACAGGCCGGCACCTTGGGTCGAGTTGATGGCGGCGATCTGGGCCGAGGTCAGGGCGACCATGTCGCCCGTGGTCAGGCCGTCGATCTGGTTGGCGCCCAGCGACGCCACCTGGGCGGTGGTCAGCGAGCCCACGGCGTCGCTGGCCAGGGCGCCGACCTGGTCGGAAGACAGGCCGTTCAGGGCCGCGGTCGTGACGGCGCGCAGGTCAGCCGTTTCGAGCTTGCCGAGCTGGCCGGTCGTCAGTGCGCCGAACTGCGAAGACGACAGGGCCGCGAACTGGGCCGTGCCCAGGGCGTTCAGGTTGTCGGTCGCGAGGTTGCTGAGCTGGGTGCTGGTCAGCGCCTGAACCTGGCCCGAAGACAGGTTGGCGAACTGGCTGCTGGTCAGGCTGTTCAGATCAGCCGTGCCGAGCGTATTGACCTGGCCGGTCGTCAGGCTGTTGATCTGGCTGCTGGACAGGGCGCGCAGCTGGTCGCTGGTGAAGGCGTCCAGTTGATCGGAAGACAGATTGCGCAGGGCACCGGTCGTGATGGACTTGATGTCGCCGGTCTCGATGGCGGCGAGCTGGCCGGTGGACAGCGCGGCGGCCTGGGTCGAATTGATGGCGGCGATCTGGCCCGAGGTCAAGGCCACCATGTCGGCCGTGGTCAGGCCCTTGAGCTGGGTGGAGCCCAGAGAGGCGACCTGGGCCGTCGTCAGCGAGCCCACGGCATCGCTGGCAAGAGCGCCGACCTGGTCGGAGCTCAGCGCATTCAGGGCGGCCGTCGTGACGGCGCGCAGGTCGGCCGTTTCGAGCTTGCCGAGCTGGCCGGTCGTCAGGGAGCCGAACTGGCCGGAGTTCAGGGCCGCGAACTGGGCAGTGCCCAGGGCGTTGAGGTTGTCGGTCGCCAGGTTGCTCAGCTGGGTGCTGGTCAGCGCCTGGACCTGGCCCGTGGACAGATTGGCGAACTGGCTGCTCGTCAGGCTGTTCAGGTCGGCCGTGCCCAGGGTGTTGACTTGGGCCGTCGTCAGGCTGTTGATCTGGCCGCTGGACAGGGCGCGCAGCTGGTCGCTGGTGAAGGCGTCGAGCTGGTCCGACGACAGATTGCGCAGGGCACCGGTCGTGATGGACTTGATGTCGCCGGTCTCGATGGCGCCGAGTTGGGCCGTCGACAGCGTGCCGGCCTGGGTCGAGGTCAGCGAGGCGACCTGGGACGAGGTCAGGGCGACCATATCGGCCGTCGTCAGGCCCTTGATCTGGGTGCTGCCCAGGGAGGCGACTTGAGCGGTCGTCAGCGAGCCGACGGCATCGCTGGCCAGGGCGCCGACCTGATCCGAAGACAGGCCGTTCAGCGCGGCCGTCGTGACGGCGCGCAGATCAGCCGTCTCGAGCTTGCCGAGCTGGCCAGTCGTCAGGGCGCCGAACTGGCTGGAATTCAGCGCGGCGAACTGGGCCGTGCCCAGGGCGTTGAGGTTGTCGGTCGCCAGATTGGCGAGCTGGGTGTTGGTCAGGGCCTGGACCTGGCCCGAGGACAGGTTGGTGAACTGGCTGCTGGTGAGGCTGTTGAGGTCGGCCGTACCCAGGGTGTTGATCTGGCCGGTCGTCAGGCTGTTGATCTGGCCGCTGGACAGCGCGCGCAGCTGGTCGCTGGTGAAGGCGTCCAGTTGATCGGAAGACAGATTGCGCAGGGCACCGGTCGTGATGGACTTGATGTCGGCCGTCTCGATGGCCGCGATCTGGGCGGTGGACAGGCTGGCGGCCTGGGTGGAAGTCAGGGCGGCGACCTGGGCCGAGGTCAGGGCGACCATGTCGGCCGTGTTCAAGCCATCGATCTGGTTGGCGCTCAGCGAGGCCACCTGGGCTGTCGTCATGGAGCCGACGGCGTCGCTGGCCAGGGCACCGATCTGGTCGGAGGACAGCCCGCCCAGGGCTGCCGTGGTCACGGCGCGCAGGTCGGCGGTCTCGAGCTTGCCGAGCTGAGCGGTGGTCAGCGAGCCGAACTGGCCGGAGTTCAACGCGGCGAACTGGGCGGTGCCCAGGGCGTTGAGGTTGTCCGTCGCCAGGTTGCTGAGCTGGGTGCTGGTCAGCGCCTGGACCTGGCCGGAAGACAGGTTGGCGAACTGGCCACTGGTGAGGCTGTTCAGGTCGGCCGTGCCCAGCGTGTTGACTTGGGCCGTCGTCAGGCTGTTGATCTGGCCGCTGGACAGGGCGCGCAGCTGGTCGCTGGTGAAGGCGTCGAGCTGGTCCGACGACAGATTGCGCAGTGCACCGGTCGTCAGCGACTTGATGTCACCGGTCTCGATGGCGGCGAGTTGGGCCGTCGACAGCGTGCCGGCCTGGGCGGAGTTGATGGCGGCGACCTGGGCCGAGGTCAGGGCGACCATATCGCCCGTGGTCAGGCCCTTGATCTGGCTGGTGCCGAGGGACGCCACCTGGGCCGTGGACATCGAGCCGACGGCGTCGCTGGCGAGGGCGCCGATCTGGTCGGAGTTCAGGCCATTCAGGGCGGCCGTCGTGACGGCGCGCAGGTCGGCCGTCTCGAGCTTGCCGAGCTGGCCGGTGGTCAAGGCACCGAATTGCGAAGACGACAGGGCGGCGAACTGAGCGCTGCCCAGGGCGTTGAGGTTGTCGGTCCCGAGGTTGCTGAGCTGGGTGCTGGTCAGGGCCTGGACCTGGGCCGTCGACAGATTGGCCATCTGGCCGGTCGTCAGCACGTTCAGGTCGGCGGTGCCCAGGTTGACGAACTGCGGGCTGGTGCTCAGGGCATTCAGCTGGGCCGAGGACAGGGCGCGCAGCTGGTCGCTGGTCAGGGCATCCAGCTGGTCGGTCGAGAAGTTGCGCAGGGCGGCGGTCGACAGCGACTTGATGTCACCGGTCTCGATGGCCGCGATCTGGGCGGTGGACAGATTGGCCACCTGGCCCGAGGTCAGGGCGGCGACCTGGGCCGAGGTCAGGGCGACCATGTCTGCCGTGGTCAGGCCCTTGATCTGGGTGCTGCCCAGGGCGGCGACCTGAGCGGTCGTCAGCGAGCCCACGGCGTCGCTGGCGAGAGCGCCGACCTGGTCGGAGCTCAGGGCATTCAGGGCGGCTGTCGTGACGGCGCGCAGGTCGGCCGTCTCGAGCTTGCCGAGCTGGCCCGTGGTCAGCGCAGCGAATTGCGAGGACGACAGGGCCGCGAACTGGGCGCTGCCCAGGGCGTTGAGGTTGTCGGTTGCCAGATTGGCGAGCTGGGTGCTGGTCAGGGCCTGGACCTGGCCCGAGGACAGGTTGGCGAACTGGCTGCTGGTCAGGCTGTTCAGGTCAGCCGTGCCGAGCGTATTGACCTGGCCGGTCGTCAGGCTGTTGATCTGGCTGCTGGAGAGTGCGCGCAGCTGGTCGCTGGTGAAGGCGTCGAGCTGGTCGGAAGACAGGTTGCGCAGGGCGCCGGTCGTCAGCGACTTGATGTCGCCGGTCTCGATGGCGGCGAGCTGGGCGGTCGACAGGCCGGCGGCCTGGGTCGAGGTCAGGGCGGCGACCTGGGCCGAGGTCAGGGCGACCATGTCGCCCGTGGTCAGACCGTCGATCTGGTTGGCGCCGAGAGAGGCAACCTGGGCGGTCGTCAGCGAGCCGACGGCGTCGCTGGCGAGAGCGCCGACCTGGTCGGAGTTCAGGCCGTTCAGCGCCGCGGTGGTCACGGCGCGCAGGTCGGCCGTTTCGAGCTTGCCGAGCTGGCCGGTGGTCAGGGCACCAAACTGCGAAGACGACAGGGCCGCGAACTGGGCCGTACCCAGAGCATTGAGGTTGTCGGTCGCCAGGTTGGCGAGCTGGGTGCTGGTCAGCGCCTGGACCTGGCCCGAGGACAGGTTGGCGAACTGGCTGCTTGTCAGGCTGTTCAGGTCAGCCGTGCCGAGCGTATTGACCTGGCCGGTCGTCAGGCTGTTGATCTGGCTGCTGGACAGGGCGCGCAGCTGGTCGCTGGTGAAGGCGTCGAGCTGGTCGGACGACAGATTGCGCAGGGCGCCGGTCGTCAGCGACTTGATGTCGCCGGTCTCGATGGCCGCAACTTGGGCTGTCGACAGCGTGGCGGCCTGAGTCGAGCTGATCGCGGCAACCTGGGCCGAGGTCAGAGCCACCATATCGCCGGTGGTCAGGCCCTTGATCTGGCTGGTGCCGAGCGAGGCCACCTGGGCCGTGGACATCGAGCCGACGGCATCGCTGGCCAGGGAGCCGATCTGGTCGGAGTTCAAGCCATTCAGCGCGGCGGTCGTGACGGCGCGCAGGTCGGCGGTCTCGAGCTTGCCGAGCTGGCCTGTGGTCAGGGCACCGAATTGCGAAGACGACAACGCGCCGAACTGGGCCGTGCCCAGGGCGTTCAGGTTGTCGGTCGCCAGATTGGCGAGCTGGGTGCTGGTCAGGGCCTGGACTTGGGCCGTGGACAGATTGGCGAACTGGCTGCTCGTCAGGCTGTTCAGGTCGGCCGTGCCCAGGGTGTTGACCTGGGCCGTCGTCAGCGAGTTGATCTGGCCGCTGCTCAGCGCGCGCAGCTGGTCGCTGGTGAAGGCGTCCAGCTGGTCGGACGACAGATTGCGCAGCGCACCCGTGGTGATGGACTTGATGTCGGCCGTCTCGATGGCCGCGATCTGGGCGGTGGACAGGCTGGCGGCCTGGGTCGAGGTCAGGGCGGCGACCTGGGCCGAGGTCAGGGCAACCATGTCGCCCGTGGTCAAGCCGTCGATCTGGTTGGCGCTGAGGGAGGCCACCTGGGCCGTCGTCATGGAGCCGACAGCGTCGCTGGCGAGGGCGCCGACCTGGTCGGACGAGAGGCCGCCCAGGGCTGCCGTGGTCACGGCACGCAGATCGGCCGTCTCAAGCTTGCCGAGCTGGCCGGTCGTCAGCGCAGCGAACTGCGAAGACGACAGGGCCGCGAACTGGGCCGTGCCCAGGGCGTTGAGGTTGTCGGTCGCCAGGTTGGCCAACTGGGTGTTGGTCAAGGCCTGGACCTGGCCCGAGGACAGGTTGGCGAACTGGCTGCTGGTCAGGCTGTTGAGGTCGGCCGTGCCCAGGGTGTTGATCTGGGCCGTCGTCAGCGAATTGACCTGGCTGCTGGACAGGGCGCGCAGCTGGTCGCTGGTGAAGGCGTCCAGTTGATCGGAAGACAGATTGCGCAGGGCACCGGTCGTGATGGACTTGATGTCGGCCGTCTCGATGGCCGCGATCTGGGCGGTGGACAGGCTGGCGGCCTGGGTGGAAGTCAGGGCGGCGACCTGGGCCGAGGTCAGGGCGACCATGTCGGCCGTGGTCAAGCCATCGATCTGGTTGGCGCTCAGCGAGGCCACCTGGGCCGTCGTCATGGAGCCGACGGCGTCGCTGGCCAGCGCGCCGACCTGATCCGAGGACAGGCCGCCGAGCGCAGCCGTCGTGACGGCACGCAGGTCGGCCGTCTCCAGCTTGCCGAGCTGGGCCGTCGTCAGGGCGCCGAACTGGCCGGAGTTCAGGGCCGCGAACTGGGCCGTGCCCAGGGCGTTGAGGTTGTCCGTCGCCAGGTTGCTCAGCTGGGTGCTGGTCAGGGCCTGGACCTGGCCCGAGGACAGGTTGGCGAACTGGCTGCTGGTCAGGCTGTTCAGGTCGGCCGTGCCCAGGGTGTTGATCTGGCCCGTCGTCAGCGAATTGACCTGGCCGCTGGACAGGGCGCGCAGCTGATCGCTGGTGAAGGCGTCCAGTTGATCCGAGGACAGGTTGCGCAGGGCGCCCGTCGTGATCGACTTGATGTCGGCCGTCTCGAGAGCGGCGACCTGGGCGGTGGAGAGGGCGGCGGCCTGGGTTGAACTGATCGAAGCCACCTGGGCCGAGGTCAGGGCGACCATGTCACCCGTGGTCAGACCCTTGATCTGGCTGGTGCCCAGCGAAGCGACCTGGGCCGTTGTCATGGAGCCGACGGCGTCGCTGGCAAGGGCGCCGACCTGGTCGGAGGACAGGCCGTTCAGGGCCGCAGTGGTCACGGCGCGCAGGTCGGCCGTCTCCAGCTTGGCCAGCTGGCTGGTGCTCAGCCCGGCGAACTGGGTGGACGACAGCACGGCGAACTGACCCGTGCCCAGGGCGTTCAGGTTGTCGGTGGACAGGTTGCCCAGCTGGGTGGCCGTCAGGGCCTGGGCCTGGGCGGTGGTCAGATTGGCGAACTGGCCGCTCGTGAGGCTGTTCAGGTCGGCCGTGCCCAGGGTATTGACCTGGCCCGTCGTCAGCGAAGTGATCTGGCCGCTGGAGAGGGCGCGCAACTGGTCGCTGGTGAAGGCGTCCAGCTGGGTGGACGACAGATTGCGCAGCGCGGCGGTCGTGATGGACTTGATGTCGCCCGTCTCGATGGCGGCGACCTGGGCCGTGGAGAGGTTGCCGAGCTGATTGGACGTCAGCGCGCCGATCTGGGCGGTGGTCAGGGCCACCATGTCGTCGCTGCTCAGGCCCTTGATCTGGACGGTGCTCAGGGAGGCGATCTGGCCGGTGCTCAGGGCCTGGACCTGGTCGGTCTTCAGGAACTGGACCTGGTCGGAGCTGAGGCCGGCGAGGCCGGTCGTCGTGATGGCCCGCAGGTCTTCGGTCTGGAAGGCGCGGATCTGGTCGCTCTTCAGGACGGCCAGGTTGCTGGAGAGGATGACCGAGGCCTGGGCGGTGGTCAGGGCAACCAGCTGGGCGGTGCTCAGCGCAGCGTAGTCCTCAGTCGTCCAATCCCGGATGGTTGTCGTGGACAACGTCGGGATGACGGATACCGGAATGCTGGGGATGACGGTTGACATGTTTTCTCACCTGTACTGATGGCCGCCATGTCTTGCAACATGGCGGCCCTGGGCCGTTTCCGGCCCGCCCCCGACACTGAAGGCGTTGTGCTGTTCTGAGCCAGTGCCCAGGCCCGTCGAGCGGCCAGCCCGACGTGTCCCGGACACCAAGAATCCAAAGCCAGGAGCCAATCCGACATGGCCGCAGCCGGGCAACCCCGACTGGAGCGCCATAACGGAAGGCTCCCGTGCAGTCATGCTAGGGACGAGTCCATGGCATCAACCGGCAAAAAGGCCGGGTTTTCCGTCCACGCACCGACCGTTCGGCGGGATCGCCGGACAGGCTGGAAGGAATTCACGGACTTCATAGCCAGTTGCCGCCGTTGTTGCGCCGGTGCTCGTCTTCCTCGGCCAGCTTGCGGTCAATGGCCGCCAGGTGGGCGTCGGCCGACGGATGCGGCACGGCCGCCTTGGCCAGGTCGACAGGCTCGGCGCCGAGCAACGGGGCGCTGGGCGGCGCCAGCACGTCGTGCAGGCTGACCGTGGCGTCCTTGCCGTCGTCGGCCTTCTGCGGCTGCACGTCCTTGGCGAACCAGACGTCGGCCACCTCGTGCTTGCCGCCGTCGCTCGTCGTATAGCTGGACACCAGGCCGATCAGGTTGCCGTTGTCGCTGCCCGAACCCTTGGCGGCGTTCAGATCCAGGGACGTGATGCCCAGCTCGTCCAGGGACTTCAGCTCGCCGGCGTCGGTCTTGCCGTCGTGGTTGGCGTCGACCCAGACCTGCAGCTGCTTCCAGTTGGCGTCGTGGCTGTCCAGCTTGCCGTCGTGGTTGCTGTCCTGCTCGGCCATGGCCACATAGCCGTCCTTGGCGTGCTTGCCATTGGCCAGCACTGTGCCCATGCCGAAGAGCTCGCCGCCGTTGTTGATGACGCCGTCATGGTTGCGGTCCATCACCAGCAGGCCGTCGCCGCCGGCCACCCAGCCGACCTTGTGGGTCTGGCCGGTACCCAACAGGTCGAAGTTGACGCCCTGGGCGGCGGCCAGCGTGTTGACGCCGTGGCCGTCCAGGTCGAGCACGATGGGCGTGACGTTGAAGTAGGCGTTCATCTGCGCCGCGCTCATCTCGCCGAAGGTGGTGCCCTGCAGCGCGTCCAGCTGGGCCATGCTCATGGCCGAGATGTCGCGGGTTTCCAGGCCGGAGATCTGGTCCGTTGTCAGGCTGTGGACCTGGTCGGTCGTCAGCGCGGCCGCCTGGGCCGTCGTGAACGCGGTGATCTGCGTCGCCTTCAGCGTGCTGAACTGGTCGCTGGTGATGGCCTGGATCTGCGCATTGCTCATCGAGGCGATGTGGGCCGTCCCGAGGGCGCGCAGGTCGTCGGTTTCCAGGGCCGCGATCTGGGCGTTGGTGAAGGACTTGACCTGGTTGGTCGTCAGCGCCGCGAACTGGGCGGTCGTGAAGGCGTTCAGGTCGTCGGTCGCCAGGTTGTTGATCTGGCCGGTCGTCAGCACCGAGACACGGGTGCCCAGGCCGGTCAGCTGATCGGTCGTCAGCGCGCCCAGCTGGGTGTTGGTGATGGCCTGCAGGGACGCCGAGGACAGCTTGGCCAGGTCATCGGAATCGATGGCCACGATCTGGTCGGTGGACAGCGAGTTCACCTGGGCCGTCGTCAGCACGGCGATCTGTGCCGAACCCATGGCCGTCATGTCGGTCGCGTCCAGGCCCTTGATCTGGGCCGTCGTCAGCGACATCACCTGGGCCGTGCTCAGGGCCGCGATGTGCTCGGTCTGCAGCGAGGCGATCTGGTCCGAGTTCAGGCTGGACAGGGCCGCCGTCGTCACCGCGCGCAGGTCGGCCGTCTGCAGATTGGGCAGCTGGTCGGTCGTCAGCGCGCCGAACTGGGCCGAGCTCATCACCGCGTAGTGCTGGGTGCCGAGGGCCGTCAGGTCGTCCGTCGTCAGATGCGACATCTGGCCGGCGGTCAGCGCCTGCACCTGGCCCGTGCTCATGCGCGAGAACTGGTCGGTCGTGAAGGCGTTCAGGTCGTCGCTGTTCATCGTCGACAGCTGCGACGACGTCAGCGCATTGACCTGGGCCGAGCTCAGGGCCTGCAACTGGTCGCTGGTGAGGCCGTCGATCTGGGTGCTGGACAGGGCGCGCAGGGCCGTCGTCGTCAGGAAGCGCATGTCCCCGGTCTCGATGGCGGCGAGCTGGTCGGTGTTGAGCGCCTGCAGCTGGGCGGAGCTCAGCACGGCGACCTGGCCGGTGCCCAGGGCCGTCATGTCGTTGGCCGTCAGGCCCTGGACCTGGACTGTCGTCAGCGAGCCGATCTGGGCGGTGCTGAGGCTGGACACCTCATCCGAGGTCAGGGTGTTGATCTGGTCGGACGTGAGGCCGCGCAGGGCCGCGGTGGTCACGGCGCGCAGGTCGGCCGTCTCCATCTTGGGCAGCTGGTCGGTCGTCAGCGAACCGAACTGCGTGGAGTTCAGCGTCGCGAACTGGGCCGAGCCCATGGCGTTTAGGCTGTCGGTCGTCAGATTGCTCAACTGGACCGTGGTCAGCACGGCGACCTGGGCGGTGGACAGCTTGTTGAACTGGTCGGACGTCAGGCTGTTCAGGTCGTCGGTGTTCAGCGTGCGGACCTGGTCGGTCGTCAGCGAGTTCACCTGGGCCGAGGTCAGGGCGCGCAGCTGGTCGGAGGTCAGGCCGTCGAGCTGGGTGCTGGACAGGGCGCGCAGGGTGGCCGTCGTCAGCGACTTCATGTCGGACGCGTCGATGGCCGACAGCTGGTCGGTCGACAGGTTCTGGGCCTGGGCCGAGCTCAGCGCCGCGACCTGGCCCGTGGACAGGGCCGTCATGTCGCCGGCGGTCAGGCCCTTGACCTGGGCCGTCGTCAGCGCGGCGATCTGGCCGGTGGACAGGCTGGACACCTCGTCCGAGGTCAGGGACTGGACCTGATCCGAGCTGAGGCCGCGCAGGGCGTTGGTCGTCACCGCACGCAGGTCGGCCGTCTCGAGCTTGGAGAGCTGGTCGGTCGTCAGCGCGCCGAACTGGCTCGACGACAGCGTGGCGAACTGGGCCGAGCCCATGGCATTCAGGCTGTCGGTGGCCAGGTTGCTCAGCTGGGACGTCGTCAGCGCCTGGATCTGCGAGGTCGACAACCGGGCGATCTGGTCGGTCGTCAGGACGTTGAGGTCATCCGTGTTCAGGCTGATGACCTGCGGGTTGGTGGTCAGCGCGTTCAGCTGGGCGCTGCTGAGGCCGCGCAGCTGATCCGAGGTCAGGCCGTCCAGCTGGGTGCTGCTGAGGGCGCGCAGGGCGACCGTCGTCAGCGACTTCATGTCGGACGCATCGATGGCCGACAGCTGGTCGGTCGACATGGCCTGGACCTGGGCCGAGCTCAGCACGGCCACCTGGGCGGTGGACAGGGCCGTCATGTCGGCCGCCGTCAGGCCCTTGACCTGATTGGCCGACAGCGAGGCGATCTGGCCCGTGGACAGGCCGGCGATCTCGTCGCTGGTCAGCGTCAGGATCTGGTCGGAACTCAGGCCAGCCAGGGCGGCGGTCGTGACGGCACGCAGGTCGGCCGTTTCCAGCTTGGGCAACTGGTCGGAGGTCAGGGAAGCGAACTGGGCTGAGTTCAGCGTCGCGAACTGGGCCGAGCCCAGGGCGTTGAGGCTGTCCGTGCCCAGATGGCTGAGCTGGTTGGTCGTCAGCACCTGGACCTGGGCCGTCGACAGCTTGTTGAACTGGTCGGACGCCAGGCTGTTGAGGTCGTCGGTGTTCAGCGTGCGGACCTGGTCGGTCGTCAGGGCGGTGACCTGGCTGGAGCTCAGCGAGCGCAGCTGGTCGGAGGTCAGGCCGTCGAGCTGGGTGCTGGTCAGCGCGCGCAGGGCCGCCGTGGTGATGAAGCGGACGTCACCGGTTTCGATGGCTGCCAGTTGGTCGGTGTTCAGGGCGGCGGCCTGGGCGGCGCTCAGCACGCCCACCTGGGCGGTGCCCAGGGCCGTCATGTCGGCAGCCGTCAGGCCTTGGACCTGGCTGGTCGTCAGCGCGGCGATCTGGCCGGTGCTGAGGCTGGACACCTCATCGGAGGTCAGCGTGTTGATCTGGTCGGACGACAGGCCGCGCAGGGCCGCGGTGGTGACGGCGCGCAGGTCGGCCGTCTCCATCTTGGGCAGCTGGTCGGTCGTCAGCGCACCGAACTGCGTGGAGTTCAGTGTCGCGAACTGGGCCGAGCCCATGGCGTTCAGGTTGTCGGTCGTCAGATTGCTCAGCTGCGCCGTCGTCAGCACGGCGACCTGGGCGGTGGACAGCTTGTTGAACTGGTCGGAAGTCAGGCTGTTCAGGTCGTCGGTGTTCAGCGTGCGGACCTGGTCGGTCGTCAACGAATTGATCTGGGCCGAGGTCAGGGTGCGCAGCTGGTCGGAGGTCAGGCCGTCGAGCTGGGTGCTGGACAGGGCGCGCAGGGCGGCCGTCGTCAGCGACTTCATGTCGGCCGCTTCGATGGCCGACAGCTGGTCGGTCGACAGGTTCTGGGCCTGGGCCGAGGTCAGGGCGGCGACCTGGCCTGTGGACAGGGCCGTCATGTCGCCGGCGGTCAGGCCCTTGACCTGGGCCGTCGTCAGCGTCGTGATCTGGGCCGTCGACATGGAGCCGACTTCGTCGGACGTCAGCGACTGGACCTGATCGGAGGACAGGCCACGCAGCGCATTGGTGGTGACGGCGCGCAGGTCGGCCGTCTCCATCTTGGACAGCTGGTCAGTCGTCAGCGCGCCGAACTGGTTGGACGACAGCGTCGCGAACTGGGCCGAGCCCATGGCGTTGAGGCTGTCGGTGACCAGGTTGGTCAGCTGCGAGGTCGTCAGGGCCTGGATCTGGCCGGTCGACAGTCGAGCGATCTGGTCCGTGGTCAGCACGTTCAGGTCGTCCGTGCTCAGGCTGATGACCTGCGGCGCGGTGGTCAGCGCATTCAGCTGGGTGCTGGTCAAGGCGCGCAACTGGTCGCTGGTCAGGCCGTCGATCTGGGCGCTGGACAGGGCGCGCAGGGCCGCCGTCGTCATCGCCTTCATGTCGGTCGCGTCGATGGCAGACAGCTGGTCAGTGTCCAGGGCCGCGGCCTGTGCCGAGCTCAGAGCGGCGACCTGGGCGGTGCCCAGGGCCGTCATGTCGCCGGCCGTCAGGCCCTTGACCTGGGCCGTCGTCAGCGCGGCGATCTGGCCGGTGGACAGGCCCGCCACTTCGTCGGTGGTCAGGGACTGCACCTGGTCGGAAGACAGGCCGCGCAGGGCATTGGTGGTGACGGCGCGCAGGTCGGCCGTCTCCATCTTGGACAGCTGGTCGGTCGTCAGCGAAGCGAACTGGGCGGAGTTCAGCGTGGCGAACTGGGCCGAGCCCATCGCGTTCAAGCTGTCGGTGACGAGGTTGCTCAGCTGCGTCGTCGTCAGTGCCTGGATCTGCGAGGTGGACAGGCGGGCGATCTGGTCGGTCGTCAGGACGTTCAGGTCATCCGTGTTCAGGTTGACGACCTGCGGGCTGGTGGTCAGCGCGTTCAGCTGGGTACTGGTCAGGCCGCGCAGTTGGTCCGAGGTCAGGCCGTCCAGCTGGGTGCTGGACAGGGCGCGCAGCGTGGCCGTCGTCAGCGACTTCATGTCGGAGGCGTCGATGGCCGACAGCTGGTCGGTGCTGAGTGCCTGGGCCTGCGTCGAGTTGATGACGCCGACCTGGGCCGTCGACAGGGCCGTCATGTCGCCGGCCGTCAGGCCCTTGACCTGATTGGCCGACAGCGAGGCGATCTGGCCCGTGGACAGGCCGGCCACCTCGTCGGTGGTCAGCATCTGGATCTGGTCGGAGGACAGGCCGGCCAGGGCGGCCGTGGTGACGGCGCGCAGGTCGGCCGTCTCCAGCTTGGGCAGTTGGTCGGACGTCAGCGAGGAGAACTGGGCCGAGTTCAGCGTCGCGAACTGAGCCGAGCCCAGGGCGTTGAGGCTGTCCGTCCCCAGGTGGCTGAGCTGGTTGGTGGTCAGCACCTGGATCTGGCTGGTGGTCAGCTTGTTGAACTGGTCGGACGCCAGGCTGTTCAGGTCGTCCGTGTTCAGGGTGCGGACCTGGTCGGTCGTCAGCGAGCTGATCTGGCTGGACGACAGGGCGCGCAGCTGGTCGCTGGTGAGGCCGTCCAGCTGGGTGCTGGTCAGCGCGCGCAGGGCGGCCGTGGTGATGAAGCGGATGTCGCCGGTCTCGATGGCGGCCAGCTGGTCGGTGTTCAGGGCGGCGGCCTGGGCCGCGCTCAGCACGGCAACCTGGGCGGAGCCGAGGGCCGTCATGTCGCCGGCCGTCAGGCCTTGCACCTGGCTGGTGGTCAGCGAGCTGATCTGGGCCGTGGTGAGGCTGGCGGCCTCGTCGGAGGTCAGCGTCAGGACCTGGTCGGACGACAGGCCGCGCAGGGCCGAGGTCGTGACCGCGCGCAGGTCAGCCGTCTCCATCTTGGGCAGCTGGTCCGAGGTCAGCGCGCCGAACTGGGTGGAGTTCAGCGTCGCGAACTGGGCCGAGCCCAGGGCGTTCAGGTTGTCCGTCGTCAGGTTGCTCAGCTGCGCCGTCGTCAGCACGGCGACCTGGGCGGTGGACAGCTTGTTGAACTGGTCGGACGTCAGGCTGTTGAGGTCGTCGGTGTTCAGCGTGCGGACCTGGTCGGTCGTCAGCGAGTTGATCTGGCTGGACGTCAGGGCGCGCAGCTGGTCGGAAGTCAGGCCGTCGAGCTGGGTGCTGGACAGGGCGCGCAGGGCGGCCGTGGTCAGCGACTTCATGTCGGCGGCTTCAATGGCCGACAGCTGGTCGGTCGACAGGTTCTGGGCCTGGGCCGAGCTCAGGGCGGCGACTTGGGCCGTGGACAGGGCCGTCATGTCGCCGGCGGTCAGGCCCTTGACCTGGGCCGTCGTCAGCGCGGCGATCTGGCCGGTGGACAGGCTGCCCACCTCGTCCGAGGTCAGGGACTGGACCTGATCCGAGCTCAGGCCGCGCAGGGCGTTGGTCGTCACCGAGCGCAGGTCGGCCGTCTCCATCTTGGACAGCTGGTCGGTGGTCAGGGCGCCGAACTGCGTCGAGCTCAGCGTGGCGAACTGCGCCGAGCCCATGGCGTTGAGGCTGTCGGTGACGAGGTTGCTCAGCTGGGCCGTCGTCAGCGCCTGGATCTGGGCGGTCGACAGGCGGGCGATCTGGTCCGTCGTCAGCACGTTCAGGTCATCGGTGTTGAGGCCGACGATCTGCGGGCTGGTCGTCAGGGCGTTCAGCTGGGCGCTGGTGAGGGCGCGCAACTGGTCGCTGGTCAGGCCGTCGATCTGGGTGCTGGACAGGGCGCGCAGGGCGGCCGTCGTCATCGACTTCATGTCGGCCGCGTCGATGGCCGCCAGCTGGTCGGTGTTCAGGGCCGCGGCCTGCGTCGAGCTCAGGGCACCCACCTGGGCGCTGCTCAGGGCCGTCATGTCGCCGGCCGTCAGGCCCTTGACCTGGGTGGCCGACAGCGAAGCGATCTGGCCGGTGGACAGGCCGGCGACTTCGTCGCTGGTCAGCGTCAGGATCTGGTCGGATGTCAGGCCCGCCAGCGCCGCCGTGGTGACGGCACGCAGGTCGGCCGTTTCCATCTTGGGCAGCTGGTCGGAAGTCAGCGAACCGAACTGCGTGGAGTTCAGCGTCGCGAACTGGCCCGAGCCCATGGCGTTCAGGCTGTCGGTCGTCAGGTGGCTCAGCTGGGCCGTGGTCAACACGGCGACCTGGGCGGTGGACAGCTTGTTGAACTGGTCGGACGTCAGGCTGTTGAGGTCGTCGGTGTTCAGCGTGCGGACCTGGTCGGTCGTCAGCGCATTGACTTGGGTTGACGACAGGGCGCGCAGCTGGTCGGACGTCAGGCCGTCGAGCTGGGTGCTGGTCAGGGCGCGCAGGGCGGCCGTGCTCAGGAAGCGGATGTCGCCGGTCTCGATGGCGGCGAGCTGGTCGGTGTTCAGGTTCTGCACCTGGGCCGAGCTCAGTACGCCGATCTGGGCGGTGCCCAGGGCCGTCATGTCGCCGGCCGTCAGGCCCTGGACCTGGGAGGTGCTCAGCGAGCCGACCTGGGCCGTCGTGAGGCTGGACACCTCATCGGAGCTCAGCGTCTGGACCTGGTCGGAGGTCAGGCCACGCAGGGCGGCGGTGGTGACGGCGCGCAGGTCGGCCGTCTCCAGCTTGGGCAGCTGGTCGCTGGTCAGCGCGCCGAACTGGGTGGAAGACAGCGTGGCGAACTGGGCCGAGCCCATCGCATTGAGGTTGTCCGTGGCCAGGTTGCTCAGCTGGGCGGTCGTCAGCGCTTGGACCTGGGCGGTCGACAGCTTGTTGAACTGATCCGACGTCAGGCTGTTGAGGTCGTCGGTGTTCAGCGTGCGGACCTGGTCGGTGCTCAGCGCATTGATCTGGCTGGAGGTCAGGGCGCGCAGCTGGTCGCTGGTCAGGCTGTCCAGCTGGGTGCTGGTCAGGCCGCGCAGGGCGGCCGTGCTCAGCGACTTCATGTCGGCGGCGTCGATGGCCGACAGCTGGTCGGTGTCCAGCGCGGACACCTGGGCCGAGCCCAGGGCGGCGATCTGGGCCGAGCCCAGGGCCGCCATGTCGCCGGCGGTCAGGCCCTTGACCTGGGCCGTCGTCAGCGCGGCGATCTGGCCGGTCGTCAGGGCACCGACCTCGTCGGAGGTCAGCGTCAGGATCTGGTCGGAGGACAGGCCGCGCAGGGCAGCCGTCGTGACGGCGCGCAGATCGGCCGTCTCCATCGTCGGCAGCTGGTCGGACGTCAGCGCGCCGACCTGGGTGGACGACAGCGTCGCGAACTGGGCCGAGCCCATCGCATTGAGGCTGTCCGTCGTCAGATGGCTGAGCTGGGCCGTCGTCAGCGCGGCGACCTGGGCGGTGGAGAGCTTGTTGAACTGGTCGGACGAGAAGCTGTTCAGGTCGTCCGTGTTCAGCGTGCGGATCTGGTCGGTGGTCAGCGCATTGATCTGGCCCGAGGTCAGGGCACGCAGCTGGTCCGAGGTCAGGCCATCGAGCTGGGTGCTGGTCAGGCCGCGCAGGGCGGCCGTGCTCAGCGACTTCATGTCGGCGGCTTCAATGG
Source organism: Roseateles saccharophilus (assembly GCF_031458095.1). Lineage (GTDB taxonomy): Bacteria > Pseudomonadota > Gammaproteobacteria > Burkholderiales > Burkholderiaceae_C > Pelomonas > Pelomonas saccharophila_A. Next base: position 313,418 of record NZ_JAVDXU010000004.1, on the reverse strand, counting down.
CCGACAACTGGTCGGTGCTCAATGCCGAAACCTGGGCCGAGCTCAGCGCAGCGACCTGGGCCGTGCCCAGGGCCGTCATGTCGCCGGCGGTCAGCCCCTTGACCTGGGCCGTCGTCAGCGCGGCGATCTGGCCGGTCGTCAGGGCGCCGACTTCGTCGGACGTCAGGGTCTGGATCTGGTCGGAGGACAGGCCGCGCAGGGCGGCCGTCGTGACGGCGCGCAGGTCGGCCGTCTCCATGTTCGGCAGCTGGTCGGACGTCAGCGCGCTGAACTGCGTGGAGTTCAGCGTCGCGAACTGGGACGAGCCCATCGCATTCAGGCTGTCCGTCGTCAGATGGCTCAGCTGGGCCGTCGTCAGCACGGCGACCTGGGCGGTGGAGAGCTTGTTGAACTGGTCGGACGAGAGGCTGTTCAGGTCGTCCGTGTTCAGGGTGCGGACCTGGTCGGTGGTCAGCGCGTTGACCTGGTTGGAGCTCAGGCCGCGCAGCTGGTCGGAGGTGAGGCCGTCCAGCTGGGTGCTGGACAGGGCGCGCAGGGCCGCCGTCGTCAGCGACTTCATGTCGGCGGCGTCGATGGCCGACAGCTGGTCGGTGTTCAGCGCTGCGGCCTGAGTGGCGCTCAGCACGGCCACCTGGGCCGTGTCCAGGGCGGTCATGTCGGCGGCCGTCAGGCCCTTGACCTGGCTGGCGTTCAGCGCGGCGATCTGGCCGGTGGACAGGCCGGCCACTTCATCGCTGGTCAACGTCAGGATCTGGTCGGAGGACAGGCCGGCCAGGGCCGCGGTGGTGATGGCGCGCAGGTCGGCCGTCTCCATCTTGGGCAACTGGTCGGAGGTCAGCGAGTTGACCTGCGCCGAGGACATGGCGGCGAACTGGGCCGAACCCATTGCGTTCAGGCTGTCCGTCGTCAGGTGGCTGAGCTGGCTGGCCGACAGCGACTGCACCTGGGCGGTGGTGAGCTTGTTGAACTGGTCCGACGTCAGCGTGTTGAGGTCGTCGGTGTTCAGCGTGCTGACCTGGGCCGTGGTCAGCGCCATGATCTGGCCGGACGACAGGGCGCGCAGCTGGTCGCTGGTGAAGCCGTCCAGCTGGGTGCTGCTCAGGGCGCGCAGGGCGGCCGTCGTGATGAAGCGGATGTCCGTCGCTTCCAGGGCCGACAGCTGGTCGGTCGACAGGCCCTTGGTCTGGTTGGAGGTCAGGGCGCCGACCTGGGCGGTGGTCAGGGCCACCATGTCGGCGGCATTGAAGCCGCGCAGCTGGCTGGTGCTCAGCTGCAGGATCTGGCCGGTGCTGAAGGCCTGCACCTGGTCGGTCGTGAAGGCACCGATCTGGTCGGAATTGAAGCCGCCGATGGAAGCGGTCGAGATGGCACGCAGATCCTCGGTCTGGAAGGACCGCAGCTGGTCACTGCTCAAGACGGAAAGGCCGCTGGAGGTGATCACAGCGGCCTGTACGGTGGTCAGCGCGATCAGCTGGTCGGTGCTGAAGGCAGCCCAGTCCTCGGTCGTGAAATCCCGGATCGTCGTCGTCGTCAGGCCGGGGATCTTCGAGACCGGAATAAAGGGGACGATGCTTGCCATGGTGTTTTACCTGCTGCTGTGCTGACGGCCACCGCCTCGTGAAAGGCGATGGCCTGCGCCGAATGGGGGCCTCGACGCGGGGCGCTGTCTCGTTGTCTGCCACGCCCGCCAAAACCATCCCTGGCGGGCCCGACCTGCGCTGAATCCGGGAAAACCCGCCGTGCCCATGGCGGACTCGTATCCCTAGATTTCAAGTGCTTCGATCGGTTATCGGGCCCCCTGGGCTTGACTTGAGGAACAAAGTCTCAAATCGGCCCGAGCGGCTCGAAACCGGGCTCACCGCCCCGGGTCCGAACACTCAGACCGGGGGTGGTTTACCCAGTAATCGTCATGCTAGTAAGGACTTAGCCGATCCGCTCGGCGATAAGCGCGGGCTTTCGGTGGCAGTTCACGGCCGCCCCGTTTGCCTTCACGAAGCTGTCTGGGTGGCGCTCAGCCCGTTACAAAAATGGGCCTTCACCAGGGCCCGGCACGCCGTCGCATCCCGCGACAGCAGCGCCTTCACGATGGCGCGGTGCTCCTCCAGCGATTCCGCCAGCCGTCCCTCCCGGAACAGCGAATGATGGCGGTTGAGCTTCATCAGCCGGCGCAGGTCGCCAACGATCTGCAGTCGCCAGCGGTTGCCGTCGATCTCCAGCACGCGCAGGTGGAAGCGCTCGTTGGCGGCAAAGAAGGCGTCCCGCGAAGGTGTGGGTTCTTGCAGGGCTTCCTCCAGCGCCTGGTGCAACTCGCCCAGTTCCTGCAGCTCCGCGTCGGTCGCCCGGACGGCGACCTCGGCGGCGGCGTCACTTTCGAGAAGGGAGAGCAGTTGATAGGCTTCTCGCACATCCCGCTCGCTCATCTCGGTCACATAGGCGCCGCGTCGCAGCTTCATCGTCACCAGGCCCTCGGAGGCCAGCACTTTCAGCGCTTCACGCATGGGCGTGCGGCTGATCCCGAGTTCGGCGCAGAGCTTGAGCTCGTCGATCCAGGAGCCCGGCTCCAGCTCGCGCGCCAGGATCTGCTGACGTAAGCGGTCGGCGACCTGCTCATAAAGAGCGGACGCGGCGAGCGGGGCGTGATCGAAAGAACCGGCTGCGGACATGGGCCGAGTGTAGCAATTTTGAATTCATAATTATGAATAACAGCTTCGGCTAAGATGCCGACCCAGTTACAGGAGAGTTTCGATGTCGGACGCCAGCCGCCCCGGGAATGCCCCGGAGTTCAAGACCGCCACGCTGGAGCAGTGGACCAAGGCCGCCGCCAAGTCGGCCCCGGGCGGCGACGTCAGCGCGCTGAACTGGGTCACGCCGGAAGGCCTGACGGTCAAGCCGCTGTACACGGCGGCTGACACCGCGAACCTGCCGCATGCCGACACGCTGCCTGGTTTCGAGCCCTTTCTGCGCGGTCCCCAGGCCACCATGTATGCCGCCCGGCCCTGGACCATCCGCCAGTACGCCGGCTTCTCGACCGCCGAGGAGAGCAATGCCTTCTATCGCAAGGCGCTGGCGGCCGGCGGTCAGGGCGTGTCGGTGGCCTTCGATTTGGCCACCCACCGCGGCTACGACAGCGACCACCCCCGCGTGACGGGCGACGTCGGCAAAGCCGGCGTGGCCATCGACTCGGTGGAGGACATGAAGATCCTGTTCGACGGCATCCCGCTGGACAAGGTGTCGGTCTCCATGACCATGAACGGCGCCGTGCTGCCGGTGCTGGCCGGCTATGTGGTGGCGGCGGAAGAGCAGGGCGTCAGCCAGGCCCAGCTGGCCGGGACCATCCAGAACGACATCCTCAAGGAGTTCATGGTCCGCAACACCTACATCTACCCGCCGGAGCCGTCGATGCGCATCGTCGGCGACATCATCGAATACACGGCGCGGGAGATGCCCAAGTTCAACTCCATCTCCATCTCCGGCTATCACATGCAGGAGGCGGGCGCCAACCAGGCTCTGGAACTGGCCTTCACGCTGGCCGATGGCCAGGAGTATGTGAAGACGGCCATGGCCAAGGGCCTGAGCGTCGACGACTTCGCGCCGCGCCTGAGCTTCTTCTGGGCCATCGGGATGAACTTCTATCTCGAGATTGCGAAGATGCGCGCGGCCCGGCTCTTGTGGTGCCGCATCATGAAGGGCTTCGGCGCCACCTCGCCCAAGAGCCTGATGCTGCGCACCCACTGCCAGACCTCGGGATGGAGCCTGACCGCCCAGGACCCGTACAACAACGTGGTGCGCACCACCATCGAAGCCATGGCCGCCGTCTTCGGCGGCACCCAGAGCCTGCACACCAATTCGCTGGACGAGGCCATCGCCCTGCCCACCGAGTTCAGTGCCCGTATCGCCCGCAACACCCAGCTCATCATCCAGGAAGAGACCCACATCACCAGCGTCGTCGACCCCTGGGCCGGCAGCTACATGATGGAAAAGCTCACCCAGGACATGGCCGACAAGGCCTGGGAGATCATCGAGGAGGTCAATGCCCAGGGCGGCATGATCAAGTCGGTGGACTCGGGCTGGGCCAAGCTGAAGATCGAGGCCAGTGCAGCCGAGAAGCAGGCCCGCATCGACTCCGGCCAGGACGTCATCGTCGGCGTCAACAAATACAAGCTGGCCAAGGAAGATCCCATCGACATCCTCGACGTCGACAACGTCAAGGTGCGCGACGGCCAGATCGAGCGCCTCAAGCGCATCAAGGCCACGCGCGACACGGCCGCCGTACAGGCCGCGCTGGCCGCGCTGACCCAGGCCGCCGAGACGGGCGAAGGCAATCTGCTGGACCTGTCCATCAAGGCCGTGCGCCTGCGCGCGACGGTGGGCGAGGTGTCCGATGCGCTGGAAGCCGTCTTCGGCCGCCACCGCGCCGACACCCACAAGGTCAGCGGCGTCTATGCAGCGGCCTATGACTCGGCCGAGGGCTGGGCCAAACTGCAGGGCGAGATCGCCGCCTTTGGCGAGAACCAAGGCCGCCGGCCGCGCGTGATGATCGCCAAGCTCGGGCAGGACGGCCATGACCGCGGTGCCAAGGTCGTGGCGACCGCCTTTGCCGACCTGGGCTTCGACGTCGACATCGGACCGCTCTTCCAGACGCCCGAGGAATGCGCCCGCCAGGCCATCGAGAACGACGTGCATGCCGTGGGCATCTCCACGCTGGCGGCGGGCCACAAGACCCTGGTCCCGGCCATCATTGAAGAGCTGAAGAAGCAGGGGGCCGACGACATCATCGTGTTTGTGGGCGGCGTCATCCCGGCCCAGGACTACGACATGCTGTACGCGGCCGGCGTCAAGGGCATCTACGGCCCGGGCACGCCCATCCCGGCCAGCGCCAAGGACGTGCTGGAGCAGATCCGCGCTAAGGTGGCGGCCTGATGACGCCAATGCTGGCGCCCGTCGCCGACGCCGACTTCGAGGCCATGCTGGCCCTGCGCATCGAGGCGCTGCGCGAGAGCCTGGAGCGGCTGGGCCGCTTCAACCCCGACGTCGCGCGGGCGCGGCTGAAGAGCCAGTTTCGGCCGGACTGGATGCGGCATCTCGTCGTCGCTGGCGAGCGCATCGGCTACTTCACCGTCGAGCCGCGCGAAGGGGAGTTGCGCTTGCATCACCTCTATCTCCGTCCTCAAGCGCAAGGGCAGGGCCTTGGTGCCTGGGTGCTTGACCACGTCAAGGCCCAGGGCAAGCCCATCACGCTGGCCGCGCTGCGCGAGAGCCGCGCCAATGCCTTCTATCTTCGCCACGGCTTCAAGGTTGTCGAAGAGCAGGACTTCGACATCGAGTACCGCTGGGAGGCCGTCGCGTGAATCTGGCCGCCTCGCTCAAGGCCGGTGACCGTCGCGCGCTGGCCAAGGCCATCACGCTGATCGAGTCGACGCGCGCCGACCACCGCGAGCAGGCCGATGCGCTGCTGACCGCGCTGATGCCGGCCACCGGCGGCGCGCTGCGCCTGGGCATTTCCGGCGTGCCCGGCGTGGGCAAGAGCACCTTCATCGAGGCCCTGGGCTGCTTTCTGCTGGAACAGGGGCATCGCGTCGCGGTGCTGACGGTGGATCCGTCCAGCAGCGTGTCCGGCGGCGCCATCCTGGGCGACAAGACGCGCATGGAAAAGCTCTCCATGGACACCCGCGCCTTCATCCGCCCCAGCCCCAGCAGTGGCACCCTGGGCGGCGTGGCCGAGAAGACGCGCGAGGCCATGCTGCTGTGCGAGGCGGCCGGCTATGACGTCGTCATTGTCGAGACCGTGGGCGTCGGCCAGAGCGAGACCGCCGTGGCCGGCATGACCGACCTCTATCTGCTGCTGCAGCTGCCCAATGCGGGCGACGACCTGCAGGCCATCAAGAAGGGCGTCATGGAACTGGCCGATCTCGTCGTCATCAACAAGGCCGACCTGGACGATGTGGCCGCCACGCGCGCCCAGGCCCAGATCACCTCGGCGCTGCGGCTGCTGCCCACGCATGCCCATGCCACGCAGCGCGTGATGAAGGTCAGCGCGCTGAAAGCCGACGGCATCGCGCCCGTGTGGGAGGCGCTGACGGCCTTGCGCGCGGCCAGTGAAGCCAGCGGCGCCTGGGCGTCCAAGCGCCGCGAGCAGTCGCTGGCGTGGATGTGGTCGCGCATCCAGTCGGGGTTGAAGCAGGCCTTTGTCGCCCATCCCGGCGTACAAGCGCAACTCGACGCCACCACCGCCGCCGTGCGCGACGGCCGCACCCCTGCCTCCGCCGCCGCGCGTCAGTTGCTGGCCACTTTCAGGAATGCTTCGTCATGATCACCGGCTTGCATCACATCAACCTGCGCGCACCGGCCGAGCTTCTGGTCACGCTGCGCGACTTCTACCGTGATGTGCTCGGCTTGGAGCAAGGCCCGCGGCCCGACTTCGGCAGTCCGGGCTTTTGGCTTTATGCCGGTGGCCACCCCATCGTCCACCTCTCGACCCAGCGCGCGGACGAGCCCTTGCGCGGCCCGGTCGATCCGGCGGCGCCGACGACCTACGACCACACGGCCTTCCACGGCACCGACCCCGCCGCCACGGCCGCGCATCTGCGCGCCTTGGGCGTGCGCTTCCACGAATCGCGCTCGGCCGTCACCGGCCAGCACCAGTTCTTCTTCCAAGACCCCGCCGGCAATGGCGTGGAGATCAATTTCCCGTTTGAGGCCTGACCCATGCACGACATCCTGCAAGCACTCGAAGCCAAGCGCGCCCGCGCGCGGCTCGGCGGTGGCGAGAAGCGCATCGCCGCCCAGCACGCCAAGGGCAAGCTGACCGCCCGCGAGCGGCTGGAACTGCTGTTCGACGAAGGCAGCTTCGAGGAATGGGACATGTTCGTCGAGCACCGCTGCGTCGACTTCGGCATGGCCGACAACAAGATCCCCGGCGACGGCGTCGTGACCGGCTACGGCATGATCAACGGCCGTCTGGCCTTTGCCTTCAGCCAGGACTTCACCGTCTTCGGCGGCGCGCTGAGCGAGTCGCATGCCGAGAAGATCTGCAAGGTGATGGATCAGGCCATGAAGGTCGGCGCTCCCGTCATCGGCCTGAACGATTCGGGCGGTGCGCGCATCCAGGAAGGTGTCGCCTCGCTGGGCGGTTATGCCGACGTCTTCCAGAAGAACGTGCTGGCCTCGGGTGTCATCCCGCAGATCAGCATGATCATGGGCCCCTGCGCCGGCGGCGCCGTCTACTCGCCGGCCATGACGGACTTCATCTTCATGGTGAAGGACAGCAGCTATATGTTCGTCACCGGTCCCGAGGTCGTGAAGACGGTGACGCACGAGGAAGTGACGGCCGAGGAGCTGGGCGGCGCGACCACCCACAACAGCCGCAGCGGCGTGGCCGACCTGGCCTTCGAGAACGATGTCGAGGCGCTCTTGATGCTGCGCCGCTTCTTCAACTACCTGCCGCTGTCCAACCGCGAAAAGGCACCTTGCCGCCCGAGTGGCGACCCGGCCACGCGGCTGGATATGTCGCTGGACACCCTGGTGCCCGACAACCCCAACAAGCCCTACGACATCAAGGAGCTGATCCTCAAGGTTGTCGACGACGGCGACTTCTTCGAGCTGCAGCCCGACTACGCCAAGAACATCGTCACCGGCTTTGCGCGCATGGAAGGCCAGACGGTGGGCATCGTCGCCAACCAGCCCCTGGTGCTGGCCGGCTGCCTGGACATCAAGAGCAGCATCAAGGCGGCGCGCTTCGTGCGCTTCTGCGATGCCTTCCACATCCCCGTCATCACCTTCGTCGACGTGCCCGGCTTCATGCCCGGCACCTCGCAGGAGTACGGCGGCATCATCAAGCACGGCGCCAAGCTGCTCTATGCCTATGCCGAGGCGACGGTGCCCAAGATCACCGTCATCACGCGCAAGGCCTATGGCGGCGCCTATGACGTGATGGCCTCCAAGCACCTGCGTGGCGACGTCAACTTCGCCTGGCCGAATGCCGAGATCGCGGTGATGGGCGCCAAGGGCGCGGTGGAGATCATCTTCCGCGAGGACAAGAAGGATCCGGCCAAGCTGGCCGAGCGCGAGGCCGAATACAAGGCCCGCTTCGCCAACCCCTTCGTGGCCGGTGCGCGTGGCTTCATCGACGACGTCATCCAGCCTCACGAGACGCGCAAGCGCATCTGCCGCTCGCTGGCCATGCTGAAGGACAAGAAGCTGGAGAACCCGTGGCGCAAGCACGGGAATATTCCGTTGTGAGCAAGGCGAGCTGTGCCGCCGAAGTCAGGCGGCTCACCGACATCCCCAATATCGGCAAGGCGATGGAGGCGGATCTGGTCGGATTGGGCATCACGACGCCCGCGCACGTGAAGCGCATGGACCCGCTCAAGACCTACGACCGCCTGCGCGACCCCATGGGCCAGCGCCATGACCCCTGTGTGCTGGACACCTTCATGGCGGCACACGACTTCATGAACGGCGGGCCTGCCCAGCCGTGGTGGAACTTCACCGAGCAGCGCAAGAAGCTGCTCGGAAAAACGAAATAAGAGGCATCACATGTTCACCAAGATTCTGATTGCCAACCGAGGTGAGATCGCCTGTCGGGTCATTGCGACCGCCAGGAAGATGGGCATCCAGACCGTCGCCGTCTACTCCGAAGCCGACAAGGACGCCCGCCATGTCGAGCTGGCCGACGAGGCCGTGCTGCTGGGCCCGGCGCCGTCGCGTGAGAGCTATCTGGTGGCCGACAAGATCATTGCCGCCGCCAGGCAGACCGGCGCCCAGGCCATCCATCCCGGCTATGGTTTCCTGTCCGAGAACGAGGACTTCGCCCGCCGCGTGGAAGAAGAGGGCATGGCTTTCATCGGCCCCAAGCACTACAGCATCGCGGCCATGGGCGACAAGATCGCGTCCAAGAAGCTGGCCAACGAGGCCAGGGTCAGCACCATCCCCGGCTACAACGAGCCCATCCTGACGCCGGAGGAAGCCGTCGAGATCGCCAAGCGCATCGGCTACCCGGTCATGATCAAGGCCAGCGCCGGCGGTGGCGGCAAGGGCCTGCGCGTCGCCTTCAATGACAAGGAATGCTTCGAGGGCTTCACGTCCTGCCGCAACGAGGCCCGCAACAGCTTCGGCGACGACCGCGTCTTCATGGAGAAGTTCGTCGAGCAGCCGCGCCACATCGAGATCCAGGTGCTGGGCGACTCGCAGGGCAATGTCGTCTATCTGCACGAGCGCGAATGCTCCATCCAGCGCCGCCATCAGAAGGTCATCGAGGAGGCGCCTTCGCCCTTCATCAGCGAGGCGACGCGCAAGGCCATGGGCGAGCAGGCGGTGGCCCTGGCCAAGGCGGTCAAGTACCAGAGCGCCGGCACGGTGGAGTTCGTCGTCGGCAAGGACCAGGACTTCTACTTCCTGGAGATGAACACGCGGCTGCAGGTCGAGCATCCCGTCACCGAGTGCATCACCGGCCTGGACCTCGTCGAGCAGATGATCCGCGTTGCCGCGGGCGAGACGCTCACCTTCAAGCAGGCCGATATCAAGCGCGACGGCTGGGCCATCGAATGCCGCATCAACGCGGAAGATCCCTTCCGCAACTTCCTGCCGTCCACCGGCCGCCTGGTGCGCTACCAGCCGCCCGAGACCAGCATGGCCCAGGGCGAGCCCGAACGCTTCGGTGTGCGCGTGGACACCGGCGTCTACGAGGGCGGCGAGATCCCGATGTTCTACGACTCGATGATCGCCAAGCTCATCGTGCATGGAAAGGATCGCGCTGAGGCGATTGCCAAGATGCGTGAGGCGCTGAACGGCTTCGTCATTCGCGGCGTGTCCAGCAATATCCCCTTCCAGGCGGCCCTGCTGGCGCACCCGGACTTCGCGACCGGCAACTTCAACACCGGCTTCATCGCCCAGCACTACGCCGGTGGATTCAAGGCCGAGGATGTGCCGCACGCCGATCCGCTTTTCCTCGTTGCCCTCGGCGGCTTCATCCGCCGCAAGGCCCGCGAGCGCGAGGCCGGCATCAGCGGCCAGTTGCGCGGCCATGAGGTGCAGATCGAGCATGACTATGTTGCCGTCGTGAACCTCGGCGGCGGCAAGAGCGAGCAGCATCCCCTTCACATCAGCGAGTTCGCGGGTGCCTTGGGCGAGGCGCGCGTGCAGGTGGGCGGCAGGGATTACCGCATCGTCTCCAATTCGCGTCTCAACGATGTGCGCATCACCGGCACCGTCAACGGCCAGCCCTTCACGGCCCAGGCGGAGCGCGGTGCGGCCAAGAATCCGCTCGCTTACCGCATCCAGCATGGTGGCCGCTCCGTCGAGCTGACCGTGCTGAGCCCGCGCGCTGCCGAGCTGCAGGCTCTGATGCCCTACAAGGCCCCGCCCGACACCTCCAAGCTGCTGCTGTCGCCGATGCCGGGCCTGCTGGTGCATCTTGCGGCCGAGGTCGGACAGACCGTACAGGCCGGCGAGCGGCTGGCCGTCATCGAGGCCATGAAGATGGAGAACATCCTCAGCGCACTGCAAGACGTGAAGGTGGCCGAGATCCTGGCCAAGCCGGGCGAGAGCTTGTCGGTCGATCAGCCCATTCTGAGGTTTGCATGATGAGCACACCCCGTCCCTTCAAGGTCCTGGGCCTGCAGCAGATCGCCATCGGCGGCGTGGACAAGAACAAGCTGCGCCATCTGTGGGTGGAGCTGCTGGGGGTGCCAGTAACAGGCAACTTCAGGAGCGAGCGCGAGAACGTCGACGAGGACATCTGCACGCTGGGGCAGGGCGCCCATGCGGTCGAGGTGGACCTGATGCAGCCCCTGGACCCGGAGAAGAAGCCGGCCGTGCACGCCACGCCGCTGAACCACATCGGCCTGTGGGTGGACGACCTGCCGGTGGCCGTGCAGTGGCTGGAATCCCAGGGGCTGCGCTTTGCGCCCGGTGGCATACGACGCGGCGCGGCCGGCCATGACATCTGCTTCGTCCACCCCAAGGGCAACGATCAGTTCCCGTTTGGCGGCGAGGGTGTGCTGATCGAGCTGGTGCAGGCACCGGCCGAGGTCATCGCGGCGCTGGCGTGACCTTGGCGTCCAAGCCGTAGCGGCGCTGCAGTGCGGCAATGGCCGCCTGCTCATCGCGCAGAAAACGGTTGAACTGGGCGATCAGCCCGTCATGCCGGACGCTCGAAAGTCGGTAGTGGTAGGCGTAGGGCATGGGCCGCAGCGCGGTGGAGGGCACGAGAGCGTCGGGCCGGCCCAGTTGCTCCAGCTGGTACAGCGCCACCGGCAGGGCGAGTTGCACACCGTCGACACGGTCGGCAAGCGCCATGCGCATGAGTCGCGAAGGGTCCCCGGCCTCGGTCACGGTCAGGCTGCCGGCTTCGATCAGCGGCAGGAAGCGCTTGGGCGTGTAGCCGCGCACAATGCCCAGGCTGCGCACGGGCTGGTCGCGCTTGGCGAGAGGCACCATGACCACGTCCTGGAATGGGACGGCGGGCTCCGAATAGACCAGGGTCCGGCCGCGCTTGGTGTCGGCCTCCCAGGTCTCGCTGTCGGGGAAGACCGCGTCCAGGCGGCCGGCGACATGCTCGGCCGTCAATCGCTTGGTGGGCAGCGGCAGGTAGTCGAAGCGGTGGCCATGGCGGCGGGCGAACAGGTCGAGCAGTTCGCGCACATAGCCGCGGAATTCGCCCTTGTCGGCCGTGCTCATGATGGGCGCGTAGTCGACGTCTTCGACGCCGATGACGAAGTGGTCGGCCCGGGAGAGGCCGGCGGTGGCCAACAGCAGCGGCGCCACGAGGCAGTGGATGAAGCTGGCCTGGAGTCGTCGCATGAATCCTGTGGGTTCGCGGAGGCCGGGCATCGTCGCACAGGCTCCGCGCCCTGCGGATCACGCCAACGCGCACGGCATCGGCTCACCCCCTCCAAGGCATTGCCCCCAGGTGGCCGTGCGGACCGACAGGCGGCTGCGCTCAGCCGGGCTGGCGCGGCGTGGTGGCCAGCTTGTTGAGGTCGACGCTGCCGATGGCGCTGCGCAGCTGGTCGATGCCGACCTGCTCGCCCTTGGCCTCGACGATGACGCCATTGGGCAGCAGCACCGTCATCTCCGCGTGCGAGCCGTCCTTTCGGTACTCCTCGCGCACCGTGCGCTCGCCCTGCTTGAACACGCGCTCGATGCGGCCGTCGGCTTCCTTGTCGAGCGTCATATTGGCCCAGCCGGCGAGGTTGGCCATGCCAGCGAGGCTGCCCATGTCGGTGATGTCCAGGCTGATGGATTTGTCGCCATTGCCGTAGCGAGCCTTGGCCGAGGACGAGTTGATGCCGATGGCGCCGCCGCTCTGGGCCTCGACGCTGCTGCGCTTGAAGTCGCCGATAGTTTCAGGAAGCAGGGCCTTGAGGTCGGCGGCCGGCGTCGGTTTGCCACCTCCGGTCGCGCCCGCCATCGTTCCCATCATCTCGCCCAGGGCCTTGCCCGCAGCAGCGCCGTCTCCCTTGGCCTGAGCCTCTTCCATCCGTTTGCCCAGCGCCTCCATGCGCTTGGCCGCGGCCTCCATCTTGCTGGTGTCGAGAGTGACGTCGCCGCCCGGGCCCTTGATGGTCACCTCGCCGCCGCCCGCATGTCGGCCGCCCCAGCTGCCGATGCCGAGCACCGCGGTACTCACCGCGCCCACCACCAGCCCGGCCACGATGCCCGCCACCACCACCACGGCCGTGTAGCCGGCAGACTTCTCCGGCGGATTGCGCATCAGCACCGGCAGCCCGAGGTAGATGAGGTAGATCGAATAGAGACCGCAAAGCAGGCCCAGCACGCTCAGCGAGGGCAGCAGCTGGAACACCCCGCCCACGAAGCCCGCCGTACTGCCATAGGCCACCAACTTGAGCGCGGCCAGGGGGGCGGGGGTGCCGCCGAAGGTGGGCGCCAGCGCGTTCACCAGCAGCGAGAGCAGGTAGACCATGCCCAGCGACAGCACATAGGCCAGCACCATATGCACCAGGCCGCTCGCGAAGGGCACGCGGTAGCTGAATCCGAGGCCTCCCATCCCGATCACCGACATGCCGAGAAAGCCCGCGACCGCCGGCACCGCCGCCAGGATGAGCAGCCAGTCCTTGTACAGGGACTGCACCGTGGCGGTCTCCTGGGCGATCTGCGGCCAGGTGTCCTTGGGCTTGAGCAGGATGTCTTGGATGCGCTGAACCAGATTCATGAGGGCCTCCCGGAGATGGCGCATCCTAGAAGTGGCGCACCAGCGTGGTACATGGGGCTTTCATGAAGCAGCCCGCGACGGCGCCGTCTTTGGCGTTGGCGAAGCCGCGCTTCCCGAATCACCGCTTCTGCGAAACCGTACCCGCCCCTAACCTGCCGAGCAGCAAAACTTGCGCGTGCCGCGCTGGGCTCACCGGCCCGTGGCACACCGGGAGGCGAGGGGGCCACAAGCCGTTTCGCGAGTTCGGTCGCAAGGCTTTGCTCAGGCTCGCGCCAGAATCGGCCACCTCTCACGTTGCCCGCCGATGCGCCAGTCCCTCCTCCTGCTCGCCCTGCTGCTGCCCACCCTGGCGCAGGCCTGGGGCAATCACAGCCCCATGTGCTATCGCGCCTTCGAGCGCATGCCCGAGGTCGCCAACGCCGCGGCCGTGAAGGCCGAACCCCTCGTCGATTTCCTGCGCGACCAGGAGCGGTCGATCGCCCTCACGCTGGATGCCCAGGAGGCCTGGGCCCGCGCCCATCTACCGGGCCATGCGCCCCGGCCCGAGGCCCTGCGTTTTGTCGCCGACGCCAAGCGCAGCGACGCCGAGCGGCGCGCCGCCTTCCTTCGTGCGCTGCGCCTGTCGCCGCAGAGCAGGCTGGCCCTGTATCTGCAGCCTGACCCGCGTGAGGCGGCCTCGGCGCGCCCGCCGATCGATGCTGAGCTCGTCACCGTCACCAAGCCCGGCGCCGGCGCCACGCAACGCTTCGTCGCGCTTCAGCCCGGCGAGATGGTCGCGCCGCTGGCCGTGCTGGCCTCGGCCTGCGACGAACCCGACTACGGCCACGACCTGAACCTCTTCGACGACAACCCCGGCCACCCCGACTACGGCTTTGGCAACCAGCCCTTCGGCAACCCGGCCGTCTCCATCGGCTCGCAGGCGCCTTTCCATATGGGCTTCTTCCACCAGGGTCCCGTCTTCAACACGCTGGCACCGAGCTTTGCCCGCACCTTCACCGAGCTGCGCGTGCAGCAGTACGGCACCCTCGCCGTGCTGGCTTGGCAGACCGGCCATGCCTACTGGGGCTGGCGCTTCGCCGGCCTGGCCCTGCACCATGTCGAGGACCTGACCCAGCCCTATCACGCCAGCGCTGCGCCCGGCGCGACGCTGCGCCACATGATGTGGGTCAACCTCAAGGCCCAGCTCGGCGCGCCGGCGGATCGCCAGGGCCTGGTCGTGCTGCAGGGCAACCGCCACTTCGTGCTGGAACAGTTCCAGACGCGCTGGATCATCGAGGCCGCCCGCAAGCAGCAGGACGGCGCGCTGGAACTGGCCCTGCGTGACACGAGCCGCGATGCGCGCTATCCGGCCTGGAGCGTGGGCTATGTGCGTGACGTCGTCGCGGCCGAGGCCTTCGCCGCCGGCCCGGCAACGGATGGAGCCGTCGTCGTGGGTGCGCCAGCGAAATTCGTCACTGACCCCAATTTCGACTTCGCGGCCAACGAGGCCCAACTCGGCCCCGAGCTCGCCCGCGACATGCAAGGCCAGCGTGACGCCCTGCAGGGCCAGATCGCCGAACTGCTGGCCCACTTCGGCGCGCACAGCCGCAACGCCCTGCGCGGATTGCTTAAACAGGTGTATGCGGTGTCGCGCTGAGCTTCGCAAGAGACGAAACAGAAGTCGGTTTTTGGCGCAGAATTGCCTTCTTCACGAAGGCTATGCTGGAGTTAGACGATCACCATGCGCCACGACCTCACCACCCTCAATCTCGTGCTGGCCATCGAGCAGACCCGCTCGATCACGCGCGGCGCCGCCCAGGAACACCTGGCGCTGGCGGCCGCCAGCAAGCGCCTGTCTGACCTGGAAAGCCGCCTCGGCGTGCAGCTCTTCGAGCGGCGCGCCCGGGGTGTCGAACCCACCGAGGCCGGCCGTGCGCTGGTGCGTCATATCCGTTCGCTGCACGCGTCCCTCTATGCCCTCGAGACCGAGGTCATGGAGTTCTCGCGCGGCATCAAGGGCCATCTGCGCATCGCCGCCAACAGCAGCGCCATCACCGAGGCCTTGCCGCCTCATCTGGTGGGCTTCTCGCAGGCGCACGCGCAGATCCGCATCAGCCTGGAAGACCTGACCAGCGCCGAAGTGCAGGCCGCGGTCGCCGAAGGGCGTGCCGACGTCGGCGTGTTCACGCCGCCGCTGGTCGACAACCGGCTGCAGACCTGGGTGGTCGGCCACGGCCGCCTGGCGGCCCTGGTGCCGCTGAAGCATCCCTTGAGCGCCCGCGAGGAAGTCACCTTCGACGATCTGCTGGCCTATGACCTCATCGGCCTGCATGCCGGCGCCAGTGCCCAGGAGCTGATGCGTGAGCAGGCTGCTGCGCGCGGCAAGACGCTGAATGCGCGCTGGCAGGTGCGGGGCTTCGATGCCATCGCCCAGCTCGTCGAAGCGGGCCTGGGCGTGGCCGTGCTGCCCGAGCAGCCGGCCGAGCGCTTCACTCGCGTCTTTGGCGTGCGCAGCATCCGGCTTGAAGAGCCCTGGGCCGAGCGCGAATATGTATTGGGCGTGTTGCGCCAGCAGCGTCTGCCTACCGTGGTGCAACGCTTCGTGGACACGCTGATTCCTCGAGACAAGCAATGACCTCTAGAACCCTCTACGACAAGCTCTGGGATGAGCATGTCGTGCACACCGAGCCCGATGGCACGGCGCTGCTGTATATCGACCGCCATCTCGTCCATGAGGTGACCAGCCCCCAGGCCTTCGAAGGCCTGGACCTGGCCGGCCGCAAGGTCTGGCGCCTGTCGGCCAACCTGGCCGTCAGCGACCACAACGTGCCGACGACGGACCGCAGCCAGGGCATCTCCGACCCGGTCTCCAAGCTGCAGGTCGACACCCTGGACGCCAACTGCGACCGCGTCGGCATCACGCAGTTCAAGATGAACGACAAGCGCCAGGGCATCGTGCACGTCATCGGCCCGGAGCAGGGCGCCACACTGCCCGGCATGACTGTCGTCTGTGGTGACAGCCACACGTCCACCCATGGCGCCTTCGGCGCGCTGGCCCATGGCATCGGCACCAGCGAGGTCGAGCATGTGCTGGCCACGCAGACCCTGTCGGCCAAGAAGGCCAGGAACCTGCTCGTCAAGGTCGAAGGCGTTTTGCCCAAGGGCTGCGGCGCCAAGGACATCGTGCTGGCCATCATCGGCAAGATCGGCACCGCCGGCGGCACCGGCTACACCATCGAGTTCGCGGGCGCGGCCATCCGCTCACTCTCGATGGAAGGTCGCATGACCGTCTGCAATATGGCCATCGAAGCCGGCGCCCGCGCCGGCCTGATCGGCGTGGACGACACGACCATCAATTACGTCAAGGGCCGCCCCTTCTCGCCGCAAGGCGTGGAATGGGATCAGGCCGTTGCCTACTGGCGCACCCTGCATTCCGACCCTGGCGCCCACTTCGACAAGATCGTCGAAATCGACGCCGCCCAGATCCGCCCGCAAGTCACCTGGGGCACCTCGCCCGAGATGGTGCTGGCCATCGATGACCGCGTGCCCGATCCCGACAAGGAGAAGGATGCCGTCAAGCGTGGCGCCATCGAGCGCGCGCTGACCTATATGGCCCTGGAGCCCAACAAGGCCATCAACGACATCCATGTCGACAAGGTCTTCATCGGCTCCTGCACCAACAGCCGCATCGAGGACATGCGCGAGGCCGCGGCCATCGTGAAGCGCGTCGGTGGCCGCGTCGCCAAGAACATCAAGCTGGCCCTGGTCGTGCCGGGCTCGGGCCTCGTGAAGGCACAGGCCGAAGCCGAAGGCCTGGATCAGGTCTTCAAGGCCGCCGGTTTCGAGTGGCGCGAACCGGGCTGCTCCATGTGCCTGGCCATGAACGCTGACCGGCTGGAGCCGGGCGAGCGCTGCGCCTCCACCAGCAACCGCAATTTCGAAGGCCGCCAGGGCGCTGGTGGGCGTACCCATCTCGTCAGCCCGGCCATGGCCGCTGCGGCCGCGATGACCGGCCATTTCGTTGACGTTCGCACGCTGAGCTGACATGGACAAGTTCACCCTCCACAAAGGGCTGGTCGCGCCCATGGACCGCGACAACGTCGACACCGACGCCATCATCCCCAAGCAGTTCCTGAAGTCGATCAAGCGCTCGGGCTTCGGCCCCAACCTGTTTGACGAATGGCGCTATCTGGACCATGGCGAGCCCGGCCAGGATCCGGCCAGCCGCAAGCCCAATCCCGACTTCGTGCTGAACCAGCCGCGCTATGCCGGCGCCAGCGTGCTGATCGCGCGCAGCAACTTCGGCTGCGGCTCCAGCCGCGAGCACGCGCCCTGGGCCCTGCAGCAGTACGGCTTTCGCGCCATCCTGGCGCCGAGCTTCGCCGACATCTTCTTCAACAACTGCTTCAAGAACGGCCTGCTGCCCATCGTCCTGCCGGAGAGCGCCATCGCCCGCCTGTTCGATGAAGTGGCAGCCTTCCCGGGTTACCAACTGACGGTCGACCTGCCGCGCCAGGTCGTCGTCAAGCCCGACGGCGCCGAGCTGCCCTTTGACATCGAGCCGTTCCGCAAGGAGTGCCTGATCGGTGGCCTCGACGAGATCGGCCTGACGCTGCAGCACACCGACAAGATCCGCGCTTACGAGGCTGCCCGCATTGCCGCGAAGCCCTGGCTGAACAACCGAGTGATTTGAGATGAAGAAGATTGCAGTACTGCCGGGCGACGGTATCGGCCCAGAAATCATGGCCGAGGCCGTCAAGGTGCTCAAGGCCCTGGACCTTCCTTTGCAACTCGATTGGGCCGACGTTGGCGGCAAGGCCTATGAGACCAGCGGCCATCCACTGCCCCCCGCCACGCTGAAGCTCGCGCAAGAGGCCGACGCCGTGCTGTTCGGCGCCGTGGGCGACTGGAAGTACGACAAGCTGGAGCGTTCGCTGCGCCCCGAGCAGGCCATCCTCGGCCTGCGCAAGGCCCTGGGCCTGTTCGCCAATTTCCGCCCCGCCATCTGCTACGAGCAGCTGACGCATGCCTCGTCGCTGAAGCCGGAACTGGTCGCCGGCCTCGACATCCTGTTGATCCGCGAACTGACCGGCGACATCTACTTCGGCCAGCCGCGCGGCCGCCGCACGGCCGTGGACGGCCATTTCCCCGGTGCCGACGAAGCCTTCGACACCATGCGCTATTCGCGCCCCGAGATCGAGCGCATCGCCCATGTCGCCTTCCAGGCAGCCCGCAAGCGAGGCAAGCGCCTGACCAGCGTCGACAAGGCCAATGTGCTGGAGACCTCGCAGTTCTGGAAGGACATCGTCATCGAGGTCCACGCCCAGTACCCCGACGTCGAGCTGGACCATATGTATGTGGACAACGCGGCCATGCAGCTCGTCAAGGCGCCCAAGAAGTTCGACGTCGTCGTGACCGGCAATATGTTCGGCGACATCCTGTCCGACGAAGCCGCCATGCTGACCGGCTCCATCGGCATGCTGCCGTCGGCGTCGCTGGACGCCAACAACAAGGGCCTCTACGAACCCAGCCACGGCAGCGCGCCTGACATCGCGGGCAAGGGGATTGCCAATCCTCTGGCTACAATCCTTTCCGCTGCCATGATGCTCAAGTTCTCCCTCAACCAAGCCGACGCTGCCGCTCGTATCGAGCAGGCCGTGCAATCGGTGCTGGCCCAGGGCTTGCGCACTGCCGACATTTGGTCCGAAGGCACCTCGAAGGTCACGACCGTCGAGATGGGCGACGCCGTCGTCAAAGCCATTACGACCACCAAAACCATCAAGAGCTGAAGCTCCGTCTCGTCTCGCCCCTCCAAACCCGGCGAACGAGCCGGGGCCCAAAGTGGATGGGGTTTGGTGACAGTCAAGACGAAAGGATTTGAAGATGACGACCTTGGTAGGCCTCGTAGGCTGGCGCGGTATGGTGGGCTCTGTGCTCATGGAGCGCATGACCGCTGAACGCGATTTCGACCTGATCGAGCCGCTGTTCTTCTCGACCTCCAACGCCGGCGGCGCCGCCCCGGCCCAGGCCAAGAACGAGAAGTCGCTGCAGAACGCCTTCGACCTCGAACAGCTCAAGCGCTGCGACATCATCATCACCGCCCAGGGCGGCGACTACACGACCGAGGTCTACCCCAAGCTGCGCGCCGCCGGCTGGAACGGCCACTGGATCGACGCCGCCTCGACGCTGCGCATGGCGGACGACGCCGTCATCATCCTGGACCCCGTCAACCGCCCGGTCATCGACCAGGCGCTGAGCAATGGCGGCAAGAACTGGATCGGCGGCAACTGCACCGTCAGCTGCATGCTGATGGGCGTGGGCGCGCTGTACAAGGCCGGCCTCGTCGAGTGGATGTCCACCCAGACCTACCAGGCCGCTTCCGGCGGCGGGGCCCAGCACATGCGCGAACTGCTGACGCAGTACGGCACGCTGAACGCCTCGGTCAAGTCCCTGCTGGACGACCCCAAGAGTGCCATCCTGGAGATCGACCGCCAGGTCATCGCCAAGCAGCGTTCGCTGTCTGCCGAAGAGACGGCCAACTTCGGCGTGCCGCTGGGCGGCTCGCTGATCCCCTGGATCGACAAGGACCTGGGCAACGGCCAATCCAAGGAAGAGTGGAAGGGCATGGCCGAGACCAACAAGATCCTCGGCTCGGGCGCCATCCCGGTCGACGGTTTCTGCGTGCGCGTCGGTGCCATGCGCTGCCACAGCCAGGCCCTGACCTTCAAGCTGAAGAAGGACGTGCCGCTGGCCGACATCGAGGCCATGATCGCCGCCGACAACGCCTGGGTGAAGGTCGTGCCCAACACGCGCGAGGCCACCATCCGCGACCTGACGCCCGTGGCCGTCACCGGCACCATGACCATCCCGGTCGGCCGCCTGCGCAAGCTGGCCATGGGCTCCGAGTACCTCGGCGCCTTCACGATTGGCGACCAATTGCTCTGGGGTGCTGCGGAACCGCTGCGCCGCATGCTGCGCATCCTGCTGGAGCGCTAACAAGCAAACTCGGAATGGGCCTTCGGGCCCGTTTCTTTTGGGTTTCGCTTACGGTCTTTTACGCCTTGACTTAGGGTTCACCCGGGCGTCGATATTGAATCCAAACGACACATCAGGTACCCCTTGAGCATTTCAGCGTATATGCTTGATGCCGTTGTGTTTTTGATTCGAAACTCGACGCAGGCCATATCGTGCAAACCAGCGTGCAGACCCGGTTCGTGCAGCGCTTGCTGAAGATCGAGACAGGCGGGGCCCTCAACAGCCCCGCCTTGTTGCTTTGGGGAATGCCTTGAAAGACCACATCCGCGACGCATTCGAGGGAGTTCGACCCATGAGCTTTGCTCGCCACCACCTCGCGCTTGCAGCTGCCCTGCTCGTGGCCGGCAGTGGCGCGCAGGCCTTGGGCCTGGGCAAACTGAACGTGCAGTCAGCCCTCGGCGAGACGATGCGCGCCGAGATCGACCTCACCAGCCTGACGCCCGAGGAAGCCGCCTCGCTCAAGGTGCGTGTTGCGCCACCCGAGGCCTACCGCACCAGCGGTGTTGAATACAACCCGGTGCTGACCTCGACCCAGGTCCAGGTCTTGCGCAACAACGGTCGCACCGTGCTGCGCGTCAGCAGCGACCGCTCGGTGCAGGAGCCATTCGTCGACGTCATCCTGGAGCTGACTTGGGCCAGCGGCCGTCTCGTGCGTGAATACACGCTGCTGTTCGACCCGCCCAGCCTGCCCAAGCCCGCCCCCGTCATCACCGCGCCGCCGGCTGTCGCCGCCGCTCCGGCGCCTGCCACGGCTGCATCCAGCGAGGCCGTGCCCGCACCGGCGCCCGCCACGACTACAGCGTTGCCGCGCAACGGTTCCGCTCCAGCGCCTGCGCCGGTCGCTGCGGCCCGCCCGCCCGCGCCGGCTGCGGTCCGGCCTCCCGTTACGGCGGCCTCCGAATATGCCGTGCGTCCGGGCGACTCGCTGTCCAAGATCGCGGCCCGTACCCAGGTCAGCGGCATCTCGCTGGACCAGATGCTGGTCGGCCTGTTCCGCAACAACCCCGACGCCTTCATCGACGGCAACATGAACCTGCTGAAGGCAGGCACCGTGTTGCAGGTGCCGTCCAGCGAATCCCTGGCCAGCGTGCCGGCGCCCGAGGCGCGGCGCGTCATCCTGGCCCAGAGCGCCGACTTCTCGGCCTACCGCCAGCGCCTCGCGTCTGCCGCTCCGACGCTGCAGAATACCGAGAGCGAACGCCAGTCCAAGGGCCAGGTGCAAGCCGCCGTCGAGGACCGCAAGCCCGCCGCCGCGCCGACGCCCGACAAGCTCACCCTCAGCAAGGCCGGCAGCACCGCTGCCAGCGCGGCCGAGGCCAAGCTGTCCAAGGAGACCGAGAAGAAGGACGCCGCGGCCCGTGTCGCCGAGCTGACCCGCAATGTCGAGGAGCTGAAGAAGCTGTCGAGCGCGGCCAAGCCTGGCGCGCCCACGGCTTCCGCTGCAGCGCCTGCAACGGCACCCACGCCGGTGGCTGCGCCCATCGTCGCCACGGCCGAGCCCGCATCGGCCCCGGCCTCTGCGCCCGCCGTGGTCGCCGCGGCAAGCGCCCCTGCATCGCGCCCGGCCGCTCGTGCCAGCGCACCGCTGGCGCCGCCCCCGGTTGCCGAGCCGCCGGGCCTGATCGAGCAATTGCTCGACAGCCCCATCGTGCTGCCGCTGGCCGGTGTCCTCGTCGCAGTGCTCGGCGGCCTGGGTCTGTACCGCCTGCGTTCGCGCCGCCCGGTCAATGCGGCCGAGACCGGCTTCCACGAAAGCCGCCTGCAGCCCGATTCCTTCTTCGGCGGCACCGGTGGCCAGCGCGTCGACACGCGTGACGCGCAGAACAGCGGCCAGTCGTCGATGAGCTATTCGCTCAGCCAGCTCGATGCCATCGGCGATGTGGACCCGGTCGCCGAGGCCGACGTCTACCTGGCCTATGGCCGCGATCTGCAGGCCGAGGAAATCCTCAAGGAAGCCCTGCGCGCCAACCCGACGCGCCTGGCCATCCGCCTCAAGCTGCTGGAGGTCTACGCCAAGCGCCGCGACACCAAGGGCTTTGAGCAATTGGCCGTGCAGCTCTATGCCGAGACCAAGGGCGCGGGCGAGGACTGGGCCAAGGCCCAGGAGCTGGGCCGTGGCATCGACCCGGACAACCCGCTCTATCAGCCTGGCGGTGCGCCGGCCCATGTGGAAGACGGCCCCGAACTGCGCCCCGAGCCCATGAACGCCAGCACGCTGCCGCAGACGGCTCTGCCCGCCGGCGCGAGCGCCGCAGCAGCAGCCGCGGCTCATCTGGCCACCGATGCCCTGCGCGGTGGCCCGGACACCGGTCCGGTGAGCGGCTTCGACCTGGCCCTGGACCTCGACCTCGACGCCCCCGAGCCGGTCTCGCCCAATGCGATGGCCGCGACCCAGGCCATGCCGGCCTCGGTCGAGCAGGCGCCGATGACGATGGACTTCGACATCTCCAGCCGCGGCACGCGCACGGCGCCGCCCGCTCCCGACCTGAGCTTCGACGTCAGCAGCATGGGCGGCCTGACGCCGGCGCCCGCTACGCCGGCAGCGGCATCCACCGATCTCGACTTCGACCTCGGCGATTCCACCCTGCCTGGAGAGACCACGCCGGAGGGCCTGGGCCACAACCTGCATCTGCCCGACGACGAAGGCGACCCGCTGTTGCGCCAGCTCGAACTGGCCGACGAGTTCCGCCAGATCGGCGACACCGAAGGCGCCCGTGAGGTGCTGCAGGAGCTGATCCAGCGCGCTTCCGGCCCGCTGCGCGACAAGGCGCAGGCCATGCTGAACGGGCTGCGCTGAAGCCGGACCGCAACCGCGATACTTCGACGCCCGGCCTTGGCCGGGCGTTTTTCCTTTTGAGTCCATGAGAATCGCACTAGGAGTCAGCTACCGCGGCGGCGGCTACAACGGCTGGCAGAGCCAGCCCGACGGCCGCACCGTGCAGGACGCTCTCGAGAAGGGCCTGTCCGCCTTCGCGGCCCAGCCCATCCGCACCCTCTGCGCCGGGCGCACCGATGCCGGTGTGCACGGCATCAACCAGGTCATCCATTTCGACACCGAGGTCGAGCGCGAACCCTTCTCCTGGGTGCGCGGCAGCAACCGCTATCTCCCGCCCGACATCGCCATCCAGTGGTGCCGTTTCCCGGGCGACGCCTTCCACGCGCGCAATTCCGCGCGCGGGCGCCGTTATGCCTATCTGCTGCTGGAGTCGGCCGTGCGGCCGGCCATCGAGTCCGGCCAATGCGGCTGGATCTTCCGCCCGCTGGACCAGGCCGCGCTGGAGGCGGCCGCCGAGCGCCTGATCGGCGAGCACGACTTCTCGTCCTTCCGCTCCTCCGAATGCCAGGCCGCCTCGCCCATCAAGACGCTGCGCGAGATCCGGGTGCAGCGCCGCGGCGCCTACTGGCGCTTCGAGTTCGAGGCCAGCGCCTTCCTGCACCACATGGTGCGCAACCTGATGGGCTGCATCCTGGCAGTGGGCAGCGGCACACGCTCGCCGGACTGGGTGTCCGAGGTGCTGGCCGCGCGCGACCGCAAGGTGGCGGCGCCGACCTTTGCCCCCGATGGCCTGTATTTCCTCGGCCCGACCTACGATGCCGATCTGGACATTCCACGCGAAGTCGCGGCCCTGAGCTGGCTCCCATGACCACACGAATCAAGATCTGCGGCCTGACCCGCGAAGCCGACGTCGAGGCTGCCGTCCAAGCCGGCGCCGACGCCATCGGTTTTGTCTTCTATGCCAAGAGCCCGCGCGCCGTGACGCCCGAGCGGGCGAGGGCGCTGGCGCGTCTGCTGCCGCCCTTCGTGACGCCGGTGGGTCTGTTCGTCAATGCAACTGACGCGGAGCTGCAGGCGGGCTTGGACGCGCTGCCCAACATGCTGGTGCAGTTCCATGGCGATGAAGAACCTGCCGACTGCGACCGCATCAGGCGGCCCTATCTGCGCGCCGCCCGCATGGCGCCGGGCGTCGATTTGCTAGACTTCGCGGCACGTTTTTCCAATGCCCAGGCCATTCTGCTCGACGCCCACGTCGACGGTTATGGCGGTGGCGGCAAGGTCTTCGATTGGTCACTCGTTCCTCCAAGCGTCAGCTCTCGCCTCGTTTTGTCTGGTGGGTTGAATGCTGCCAACGTAGCCGATGGCATCGCACGGGTGCGGCCCTGGGCCGTTGATGTGAGTTCCGGCGTCGAGGTGTCCAAGGGCATCAAGGGCGCCGACCTGATCCACGAGTTCTGCAACGCGGTGCGCCGCGCCGATGCCGAACTGACCCGATAGGAAAGACCATGTTCCCCTACGACCAGCCCGATGCGACCGGGCATTTCCGCCATGCGGGCACGCCGACCTATGGCGGCAGCTTCGTCTCCGAGACCCTCGTCCATGCCCTGGACCAGTTGAAGGATGCCTACGCCCACTACCAGAACGATCCCGAGTTCCTGGCCGAGTTCAAGAAGGAACTCAAGCACTTCGTCGGCCGCCCCAGCCCCATCTATCATGCCGACCGCCTGAGCAGCGAACTGGGCGGCGCCCAGATCTATCTGAAGCGCGAGGACCTGAATCACACCGGCGCGCACAAGATCAACAACGTCATCGGCCAGGCCCTGCTGGCCAAGCGCATGGGCAAGCCGCGCGTCATCGCCGAGACCGGGGCCGGCCAGCACGGCGTGGCCACGGCCACCATCTGTGCCCGCTACGGGCTGGAATGCGTGGTCTACATGGGCAGCGAGGACGTCAAGCGCCAGTCACCCAATGTCTACCGCATGAAGCTGCTGGGCGCCACCGTCGTGCCGGTGGAAAGCGGCAGCAAGACGCTGAAGGACGCGCTGAACGAGGCCATGCGCGACTGGGTCACCAACGTCGAGAACACCTTCTACATCATCGGCACCGTGGCCGGCCCGCACCCCTATCCGATGATGGTGCGCGACTTCCAGCGCATCATCGGCCTGGAGTGCCTGGAGCAGATGCCCGAGCTGGCCGGCCGCCAGCCGGACGCCGTCATCGCCTGCGTGGGCGGTGGATCCAACGCCATCGGCATCTTCCACCCCTACATCCCGCATGAGAACGTGCGCCTCATCGGCGTCGAGGCCGAAGGGCAGGGCGTCGCCAGCGGCAAGCATGCGGCGACGCTGACGGCAGGCAGCCCGGGCGTGCTGCATGGCAACCGCACCTATCTGCTGCAGGACGAGGACGGCCAGATCATCGAGACCCACTCGATCTCGGCCGGCCTGGACTATCCGGGTGTCGGCCCCGAGCATGCCCATCTGAAGGACATCGGCCGCGCCGAGTACGTCGGCGTCACCGATGCCGAAGCGCTGTCGGCCTTCCACCGGCTGTGCCGCACCGAAGGCATCATCCCGGCCCTGGAATCCAGCCATGCCGTCGCCTATGCCATCAAACTGGCGCCGACGCTCGCCAAGGACAAGGTGCTGCTGGTCAACCTCAGCGGCCGTGGCGACAAGGACATCGGCACCGTGGCCGACCTGTCCGGCGCCGCCTATTTCGATCGCCCGTCGCAAGCCGGTGAAAAGGTGAAGCAATGAGCCGCATCGACGCTACCTTCCAGCGGCTCAAGGCCGACGGCCGCAAGGCATTGATCCCTTTCGTCACCGCCGGTGATCCGCACGCCGGCGCCACCGTCGACCTGCTGCTGGCCATGGCCGACGCCGGCGCCGACGTCATCGAGCTGGGCGTGCCTTTCTCCGACCCCATGGCCGACGGCCCCGTCATCCAGCGCGCCGGCGAGCGGGCGCTGAAGAACGGCATTGGCCTGCGCAAGGTGCTGGCCTATGTGCGGGACTTCCGTGCCCGCAACGACAAGACGCCGCTGGTGCTGATGGGCTATGCCAACCCGGTCGAGCGCTACGGCCTGGACGCCTTCGTGGCGGACGCGTCGGCCGCCGGCGTCGATGGGGTGCTGATCGTCGACTACCCGCCCGAGGAGTGCGAGGACTTCGCCGCCAAGCTGCGCGCCGCGAACATGGACGCCATCTTCCTGCTGGCGCCCACGTCCACCGAGGCGCGCATGGCCCAGGTCGGCAAGCTGGCCAGCGGCTATGTCTATTACGTCTCGCTGAAGGGCGTGACCGGCGCCGGCCACCTCAACACCGCTGCGGTTGCTGAGGCCGTGCCACGCATCCGCAAGCACGTCAGCACGCCGGTGGGCGTGGGCTTCGGCATCCGCGACGGGGCCACGGCACGGGCTGTGGCCGATGTTTCGGACGCCGTCGTCATTGGTTCCAAGCTGGTCGAATTGCTCGAGCGCCAGCCAGCCGATAATGTCGCCTTGACCGGCGCGGCCTTCATCCGAGACATCCGCGCAGCACTCGACGAATAAAGGACTGACCATGAGTTGGCTCGACAAACTGCTCCCGCCCAAGATCCAGCAAGGCGACCCTGCGGACCGCCGCACGGTGCCCGAAGGCCTGTGGATCAAGTGCCCGAGCTGCGAGACGGTGCTCTACAAGACCGACCTGGAGCAGAACATCAATGTCTGCCCCAAGTGCAGCTTCCACCACCGCATCGGTGCCCGTGCCCGCCTGGACGCCTTCCTCGACGGTGAAGGCCGTTACGAGATCGGCCAGGAGGTGCTGCCGGTCGACGCGCTGAAGTTCAAGGACAGCAAGAAGTACCCCGATCGCCTGAAGGAAGCGCTGGAGTCCACCGGCGAGACGGACGCCCTGGTGGTCATGGGCGGCGCCGTCATGAGCGTGCCGGTCGTCGCGGCCTGCTTCGAGTTCGACTTCATGGGAGGCTCCATGGGCTCGGTCGTCGGCGAGCGCTTCGTGCGCGGCGTCGAATCGGCCATCGAACAGAAGACGCCCTTCATCTGCTTCACCGCCACGGGTGGCGCGCGCATGCAGGAGGGCCTGCTGTCGCTGATGCAGATGGCCAAGACCAACGCGTCGCTGACGCGCCTGGCCAAGGCCAAGTTGCCTTACATCAGCGTGCTGACCGATCCGACCATGGGTGGCGTGTCCGCCTCCTTCGCCTTCGTCGGCGACATCGTGCTGGCCGAGCCCAAGGCCCTGATCGGCTTTGCCGGCCCGCGCGTCATCGAGAACACCGTGCGCGAGAAGCTGCCCGCCGGCTTCCAGCGTGCCGAGTTCCTGATGGAGAAGGGCGCCATCGACATGATCGTGGACCGCCGCCAGCTGCGCGAAACCATCGCCCGCCAGCTCGCCATGCTGCAGCGCCAGAGCGCGGACGCCGTCGCCTGACCGTCGCCCGCAGAGTTGCCAGCCAGGCCCCGAGCCTGGCTTTTGTTTTTCAGTGATCCGCCATGACGCTTGACGACTGGCTCGCCCATTGCGAGCGCCTGCATCCCAAGACCATCGACATGACGCTGGACCGCGTCAAGGCGGTGAAGGAGCGGCTGGGCATTGCCTTTGACTGCCCGACCATCGTCGTCGCCGGCACCAATGGCAAGGGGTCGACCTGCGCCATGCTGGAGTCCATCGCCCTGCATGCCGGCTACCGCGTCGGTCTCTACATCAAGCCTCATCTCGTGCACTTCCAGGAGCGCTGCCGCGTCGGCGGCGAGCCCGTGAAGGCCGAGTCGCTGGAGGCCCACTTCGAGGCGGTCGAGGCCGCGCGCGGCGACATCACGCTGACCTATTTCGAGTTCACGACCCTGGCCATCATGCGCCGGCTCCAGCATGAGCCGCTGGATCTGGTCATCCTCGAAGTCGGCCTGGGCGGCCGGCTGGATGCCGTCAACGTCATCGATGCCGACTGCGCCGTCATCACCAGCATCGACCTGGATCACACCGAATTCCTCGGCCCGGACCGCGAGAGCGTCGGCCGCGAGAAGGCCGGCATCATGCGCACCGGCCGCCCGGTCGTCGTCAGTGACCCCGTGCCACCGGCCTCGCTGGCCGAGCGGGCCCTGGAGGTCGGCGCCGAGCTGCGCCAACTGGGCCGTGACTTCAGCTTCAGCGGCGACCGCACCCAGTGGCAATGGGCTGGCCGAGCCAAGCGCTACTCGGGCATGTCCTACCCGGCGCTGCGCGGCGTCAACCAGCTGCTGAACGCCTCGGGCGTGCTGGCCGCCTTTGAGGCCCTGGCCGACCGCCTGCCCATCAGCGCCCAGGCCGTGCGCACCGGCCTGGCCCTGGTCGAGCTGCCGGGCCGTTTCCAGGTGCTGGCCGGCCAACCGGCCGTGGTGCTGGACGTCGCCCACAATCCGCATGCCGTGGCGGCCCTGGCCCAGAACCTCGACCAGATGGGCTTCTTCCCGCGCACCCATGCGGTCTTCGGCGCCATGGCTGACAAGGACCTGGCCGGCATCCTTGGCAGGATTGCGCCGCTGGTGGACGTCTGGCACTTTACCGACCTGCCCATCCCGCGCGCCGCGACGGCCGAGCAACTGGAGAAGGCCTTCCTGGCTGCGGGGCTCAAGACGCCGCCGGACGTTGCGACTCACACCCATGCCAACCCCCTGGATGCCCTGCATGCCGCCGCGGCCGGGGCGACCACGGCCGATAGAATCCTGGTCTTCGGATCCTTCTACACCGTGGGGGGCGTGCTTCAGCAGGGCATTCCCCGCGTGACCGCCGGTGCCACCGCACCCCAGCCCCCCACTCTCCACTGAGCCAGACGCCGCCGATGGGCCTGTTTTCCTTTCTCAAGCGCGATGACGCCGCCTCAGCGGCGGCGCCCAAGAAGTCGGCTGGCAAGTCCGGCGCCAAGGCCTCTGCGGCCGAGGATGTGCAGCTGCTGCGCATCCGCGCCCGCCGCCGCCTCATTGGCGCCGCTGTGCTGGTGGCCGCAGGCGTTGTCGGCTTCCCGCTGATCTTCGAGACTCAGCCGCGGCCGATTCCCGTCGACCTGCCCATCGACATTCCGCGCAAGGAGACGGCGCCGCCCCTGACCGTGCCGACGCGCGAGCCGCTGAGTCAAGCCGAGCCGGCCTCTACGCCGTCCGTTGCCGTGGCGACCGCTCCGGCGCCGGCCGAGCCGGTGGTTGAAAAGCCGGTGGCCGAGAAGCTGCAGGAAAAGCCCGCCGTCAAGGTCGCCGAGAAGCCGGTGGAAAAGCCCGCCGAGAAGCCGACGGAAAAGCCGGCCGACAAGCCCAAGGCGCATGCCAACGACGGCGCCCGCGCCCAGGCCTTGCTGGAGGGCAAGGAGGCCGCGCCTGCTGCTGCGGCGCGCTTCATCGTCCAGGTCGGCGCCTATGGCGAGAACAAGACCGCGCAAGACGTGCGCGCCAAGGTCGAGAAGCTGGGCCTCAAGACCTACGCCCAGGCCGTGGACACGGCCGACGGCCGCCGCATCCGCGTGCGCCTGGGGCCGTTCGCCAGCCGCGACGAGGCTGAGCGCGCATCTGCCAAGCTCAAGGGTGCCGGTCTGCCCGGCGCCATCCTGACGCTGTAACCGCCATGGAAGCCGCGCTCAGCTGGGTCGATCTCGTGTTGGCAGCCTTGCTGCTGATCTCGATCGGCCTGGGCATCTGGCGCGGCCTCATCTTCGAGGTCATGTCCCTGGCCGGGTGGGTGGTGGCCTATTTCGCCGCCTCACCGCTGGCGCCGGTGGTCGAGGAGCTGCTGCCAGCCGCCTTCACCAGCCAGTTCGGCCCCGCGGCCCTGCATGTGGTGGCGTTGGTCATCGCCTTCTTCTTCGTGCTCATCGTCTGGAGCCTGGCCTCGCGCCTCGTGAAGATGCTGATCCACGCCACGCCGCTGTCCGTCGTGGACCGACTGGGCGGCGCTGGTTTCGGTGCGCTGCGAGGTGTCTTCATCGCGCTGCTGCTGGTCCTCGTCATCGGTGCCTCGCCGCTGGCCGAATCGTCGACCTGGCGGGCCTCGCGCGCCGCGCCGGTGCTGGCCGGCGTGCTGCAGGACGCCGCACCGTTGCTGCCCGAACCTCTTGCCCGTTTTATTTCCCGCTCGATGACCCCATCTGAGGCGGAAGCTACTGACTAAGGACCCTCGCCATGTGCGGCATCGTCGGCACCCTCGCTGCCTCTCCCGTCAACCAACTCCTTTATGACGCGCTGCTGCTGTTGCAGCACCGCGGCCAGGACGCCGCCGGCATCGTCACCATGCAGGGCCAGAAGTGCTTCATGCACAAGGCCCGCGGCATGGTGCGCGACGTCTTCCGTACCCGCAACATGCGGGCCCTGCCGGGCAATATCGGCCTGGGCCAGGTGCGCTACCCGACGGCCGGCAACGCCTACAGCGAGGAAGAGGCCCAGCCCTTCTACGTCAACGCCCCCTTCGGCATCGTGCTGGTGCATAACGGCAACCTGACGAATGCGCTGGCGCTGAAGGACGAGCTCTTCGACATCGACCGCCGCCATATCAACACCGAGAGCGACACCGAGGTGCTGATCAATGTGCTGGCCCATGAGCTGGAGCTGGCCGCGCGCGACCTGCCGCTGACGCCCAAGGAGATCTTCTCCGCCGTGCGCGCCGTGCAGAAGCGCATCAAGGGTAGCTATGCCGTCATCGCATTGATCGCCGGCCAGGGCCTGCTGGCCTTCCGCGACCCCTTCGGCATCCGCCCGCTGTGCTTCGGCAAGTCGGCGAATGGCGAATTCATGGTGGCCAGCGAAAGCGTGGCGCTGGAAGGCACCGGCCACCAGCTGGAGCGCGACCTGGCGCCCGGCGAGGCCCTGTTCGTCGACATGACCGGCAAGGTGCACACCGAGCAGTGCAACGACAACCCGTCGCTGAACCCCTGCATGTTCGAGTTCGTCTACCTGGCTCGCCCGGACTCGGTGATGGACGGCATCTCGGTCTACCAGGCCCGCCTGAACATGGGCGAGACCCTGGCCCAGCGCGTCATCTCCACGATGCCGCCCAATGAGATCGACGTCGTCATCCCCATCCCGGAAAGCAGCCGGCCGTCGGCCATGCAGCTGGCCCACCGCATCGGCAAGCCCTACCGCGAGGGCTTCGTGAAGAACCGCTACGTCGGCCGCACCTTCATCATGCCGGGGCAGGGCGCGCGCAAGAAGAGCGTGCGCCAGAAGCTCAATGCCATCGGCGTCGAGTTCAAGGACCGCAATGTGCTGCTGGTGGATGACTCCATCGTGCGGGGCACGACGTCCAAGGAAATCGTGCAGATGGCTCGCGAGGCCGGCGCGCGCAAGGTCTATCTGGCCTCCGCCGCGCCGCCGGTGCGCTACCCCAACGTCTATGGCATCGACATGCCGACGGCCGAGGAGCTGATCGCCCACAACCGCTCCATCGAGGAGATCCGCGAGTACATCGGTGCCGATGCGCTGATCTACCAGGACGTCGATGCGATGAAGCGCGTCGTTGCGGCGCTGCGCCCGGGACTTGCCGGCTTCGAGGCGAGCTGCTTCGACGGCCACTACGTGACCGGTGACGTCAGCCTGGCCGATTTCGCAGCCATGCGCGAGCAGCGCACCAGCCAGTCCACCGAGGAAGACGCCGATGCACGCGGCCGCCTGGCCCTGCAGGGCGGCGGCGAGGGCTGAGCACATGAGTGGCGAGCGACGCCTGCCCGACGGCCTGCGCCCCGAGACGCTTGCCGTTCGCTCGGCGCTGCCGCCCAGCCAGCATGGCGAGAACTCAGAAGCCCTGTTCCTGACGACGGCCTACGTCCAGCCTGACGCCGAGACCTCGGCGCGCAAGTTCTCCAACTCCGAGGACTTCACCTACTCGCGCACCAGCAACCCGACGGTGCGCAGCCTGGAGGCCCGCCTGGCGGCGCTGGAAGGCACGGAGGCCGCCATCGCGACGTCCACGGGCATGAGTGCCATCCTGCTGCTGGGCATGGGGGTGCTGAAGGCCGGTGACCATGTCGTCTGCTCGCGCTCGGTGTTCGGCTCGACGATCAATCTCTTCGCCAAGGAGTTCGCCAAGTTCGGCGTCGAGACGACATTTGTCTCGCAGACCGACCTGACCGAATGGCGCGCGGCGATCAGGCCGACGACCAAGCTGCTGTTTGCCGAGACGCCCACCAATCCGCTGACCGAGGTCTGCGACATCCGCGCCTTGGCCGACATCGCCCATGGCGCAGGCGCCATCCTGGCTGTCGACAACACCTATTCGACGCCGGCCTTGCAGCGTCCGGCCGAGATGGGTGCCGACATCGTCATGCACTCGGCCACCAAATACATGGATGGCCAGGGCCGCGTGATGGCCGGCGCGCTGTGCGGCCCGAACAGCCTGATCCGCGATGTCTTCGGTCCGATCCTGCGCACGGTGGGCATGACGCTGGCGCCCTTCAATGCCTGGGTCGTGCTGAAGGGGCTGGAGACGCTGGCCCTGCGCATGAAGGCCCAGAGCGAGCAGGCCCTCGCCGTGGCGCGCTGGCTGGAGGCGCAGCCGGAAGTGGACCATGTCTACTACCCGTCGCTGGCCTCGCATCCCCAGCATGAGCTGGCCATGCGCCAGCAAAGCGGGCAGGGCGGGGCGGTGCTGTCCTTCGACCTGCGCGCCGACACACCGGAGGCCGCTCGCGCGGCCGCCTTCCACGTCATCGACAGCACCCGCGTGCTGTCCATCGCCACCAACCTTGGCGATACCAAGTCCATCATCACCCACCCTGCGACGACCTCGCACGGCCGCCTGACCGAGGTCCAGCGTCAAGCGGCTGGCATCGGGCAGGGCCTGATCCGCCTGGCCGTCGGCCTCGAGCATGTCGACGACATCACCGACGACCTGCTGCGTGGCCTTTCCACCCTGACCATCCGATGAGTTCCTTCGACAAGATCCGCACGCGCATCGCGCCGTCGCCCACCGGCTTCCTGCACCTGGGCACGGCCCGCACGGCGCTGTACTCCTGGGCCTATGCCCGCCACCACGGCGGCGAGTTCGTGCTGCGCATCGAGGACACCGACGTGGCCCGTTCCACCCAGGACTCGGTCGAGCAGATCATCGCGGCCATGAACTGGCTGGGCCTGAGCTATGACGAGGGCCCGATCTACCAGATGCAGCGCCTGGAGCGCTACCAGGCCGTCATCGAGCAGATGATTGCCGACGGCAAGGCCTACCGCTGCTATGCGACGCCGGAAGAGCTCAATGCGATGCGCGAGGCCCAGAAGGCCCGTGGCGAGAAGACCCTCTACGACCGCCGCTGGCGCCCGGAGCCGGGCAAGGTGCTGCCGACGCCGCCCGAAGGCGTGAAGCCGGTGGTGCGTTTCGCCAATCCGGTGGACGGTGACGTGACCTGGAACGATCTGGTCAAGGGCTCGATCACGATCAACAACCGCGAGATCGACGACCTCATCATTGCCCGCACCGACGGCGTGCCGACCTACAACTTCGCCGTCGTCGTCGACGATTGGGACATGCGCATCAGCCACGTCTTCCGCGGCGACGAGCATGTCAACAACACGCCCTGGCAGATCAACATCTTCAACGCCTTGGGCGCACCGCTGCCGTCCTTCGGCCACCTGCCCATCATCCTGGGCGACGACGGCCTGAAGCTGTCCAAGCGCCGCGGCGCCGTCAGCGTGATGGACTATGCCGCCAACGGCTATCTGCCCGAGGGCATGCTGAACTACCTGGCCCGCCTGGGCTGGAGCCATGGCGACGACGAGCTCTTCTCGGCCGAGCAGATGGTGTCCTGGTTCGATGGCTCGCATCTGTCCAAGAGCCCGGCCCAGTGGGACCCGGCCAAGCTGGACTGGGTCAATGGTCACTATGTGAAGCAGATCGATGAAAGCCGGCTGGCCGGTCTCGTTGTTGATCAACTCAAGGCCAAGGGCATCGAGGCGCCGCTCGAGCAGGTCCAGCCCAAGGTTGCCCTGTTCAAGGATCGCTGCGCCACGGTTGCCGCTCTTGCCGATTGGTTGGCCATGTATTTCGCGCCTGTCGCGCCGTCGGCCGAGGACCTGGCAGCCCATGTCACCGATGCGGTGCGCCCGGCGTTATCGGCGCTGGCCGAGCGCCTGTCGGCCCTGGCCGAGTGGAACAAGGCCAGCATCCAGCAGGCTCTAAAGGAAACGCTGGCCGCGACCGGATTGAAGATGCCTCAACTGGCCGTGCCCGTTCGCGTGCTGGTGTGTGGTCGTGCGCAAACACCGAGCGTCGATGCGGTGCTCGAGCAGTTCGACAAGAAAAAAGTTCTCGACAGCTTGCAATCAGTCTGATTTTCGTCATATACTCTTGGTCTCGCTTGAACAGCGCTGTTAACGAAGAAGTTGGCGACGAAAGTTGATTGACGGAATCGAAAACAACGGGGGTATAGCTCAGCTGGGAGAGCGCTTGCATGGCATGCAAGAGGTCAGCGGTTCGATCCCGCTTACCTCCACCAAATATCCTTAGGGAGGTTTGGTGGCGCGCGGTTCAAGTCGTGAAGGATTAGTCCCCTTCGTCTAGAGGCCTAGGACACCACCCTTTCACGGTGATTACAGGGGTTCGAATCCCCTAGGGGACGCCAATATTGGCAATCCTGTTCGCAAGACAGGAATTGGCAATCTCGTCGCAAGACGGGCGAGTTTGATGAGCTTGGGTATTGCTGCAAAGCGGTATTGAATTCATCCCACGCGGAGTGGTAGTTCAGTTGGTTAGAATACCGGCCTGTCACGCCGGGGGTCGCGGGTTCGAGCCCCGTCCACTCCGCCAAGGATTCCATCGGGTCCGCCCGATAAAATGAACGGCCAATTTATTGGCCGTTTGTTTTTTGCGACCGGTTTATCCGGGGGTATAGCTCAGCTGGGAGAGCGCTTGCATGGCATGCAAGAGGTCAGCGGTTCGATCCCGCTTACCTCCACCAAATCTCTAGAGGTTTGGCGGTTCGCAGTGAAATAGAATGTCCCCTTCGTCTAGAGGCCTAGGACACCACCCTTTCACGGTGATTACAGGGGTTCGAATCCCCTAGGGGACGCCAAGCAATTGGTTATCTGTCGCGAGACGGACAAGTTTGATGAGCTTGGATATTGTCGAAAGACGGTATCGAATTCATCCCACGCGGAGTGGTAGTTCAGTTGGTTAGAATACCGGCCTGTCACGCCGGGGGTCGCGGGTTCGAGCCCCGTCCACTCCGCCAAAATAGCAAAGCGCCGAAACCTCGCGGTTTCGGCGCTTTTTGTTTGTCGGCTCAGGAAACGAGGCCGCGCGCAGGTGCGGGCGCAGTGCCGGCGTCGTCGTTGCCACCGCTGCCATGGGCCTGGGGGGCAGATGGGCTGGGGCGCTGCTCGGCCGGCGCAGTCTTCGGCGCCTCGGTGGAGCCGCGCTTGCCGCTGACGACAAGGCGAGCAAGCTTGACGACCTCGCTGGCCTCAGCAGGCAGGCTGCCGACCAGCAGTCCGAGCGTCAAACTCAAACACCACCATCCCTTTTTCACTCTTGGCATCTCAGACTCCCGCCTTGCGGTTGGCAAGGTGCAGGCTGAAGTGTTGAACAAGGCTTGGCGGCGGGCCACCGCGGCGCGACGAACTGCGCTTTTCGGGGGGTGAACTGCGGCCGGGTGTCGGTCAATGCAAAGCGCTTGAAAGCAAAACGGGCCCCTGAGGGGCCCGATCATGCTTGGCGGAGAGGGCGGGATTCGAACCCGCGGTGGGCTATTAACCCACACACGCTTTCCAGGCGTGCGACTTAAACCGCTCATCCACCTCTCCTGCAAGCCCGCCATCATAACCCATTGCGGGCCTCTGCAGGGAATCAATCGGTCAGTTCGCGTTGCGCCAGTCCAAGGCGCCGCGCCAGTCGAGCTGATGCACGACATTGTTGAGGTGCAGCATGCGGCGCGAGCGCGCGAGTTCGTGGCCCGTCCCGTCGATCAGCGCGACGTTGCACAGGATGTTCATGGGGTCGAACAGTGCCACAACGTCGGGCTGGATCTCGGTCCACTCCCAGGCGATCTGGATGGCCTCGCCATCGGCCAGTGCGGCCCAGACCTCCTGGCCGCAACGCAGCCCGGAGCGTGCATCGTGCACTCTGACACTGCTTCCGATTTGTCGCAGGTCATGAGTCACCTTTTCAAACTCGTTTACAGTCTTAACGACCGTATCGCAGGCCATCAGTTGCCAAGCTGCCATCTGCATTCGGATCTCCCCGTCATTTGGATGGCTTGCAGTTTGCGTTCCTCGACGCTGGACTGCTCCTACCAACCCTAGTAGCGCATGAACCTCCAGCGGTACGAACAAGTCAGTCAAGCGGCAGATCTCACGTCTTTTCGACAGGGGCTGATCGACTTCGCCAATGACCTGGATTTCGGCTTGGTCGTTGGTCTGATGGTCGTTGAACACCGCGGGCCGGGCGCCAAGACTGAATATCACGCCGTAGGCAATACGCCTGAAGCGTTTCTGGAGATCCAAAAGGACAACAGCTACGCGAAGCGCGATCCCGTGCATCAGCGCCTGATGAACCTGACTAAGCCACTGATTTACGACCAAGCGTTCTATGTCGAGGCCGGCGCAGGCGAGTTGTGGGAGATGTACGCGCCCTACGGCTATCGGACCGGCGTCGCAGTCGGCGTCCAGATGCCTGGCTACCGTCGTTTGTTGCTCGGGGTCGACCGCGAAGATCCTCTGCCTAAGGATCCGATCAAGCTGAATCGGATGATCGCGGACCTTCAGTTGCTCGCCGTCCATGCCCAGGACGCCGCAGGCCGCTTGTGGGCGCCGAAGAAACAGGCGCTGGTGGAGCTGCCGTCGCGTCAGCTGGAGATCCTGAAGCTGACCATGGAAGGCAAGAGTGCCTGGGTGGTCGGTAGCCTGCTCGGCATCAGTGAGAACACGGTGAACTACCACATGAAGCAACTGTTCAAGTCGCTCGATGTGTCGACCAAACATCAGGCTGTGCTGAAGGCGATGGAGCTGGGGATCATCTGACGAGACCTGCCCCCTACCAG
Source organism: Roseateles saccharophilus (assembly GCF_031458095.1). GTDB lineage: Bacteria > Pseudomonadota > Gammaproteobacteria > Burkholderiales > Burkholderiaceae_C > Pelomonas > Pelomonas saccharophila_A. The sequence goes on along the minus strand of NZ_JAVDXU010000004.1, from coordinate 276,468 downwards.
GGTTTGTAGTTCACCGTTTTCAGGCAGTCCTACACACTGCGCGCCATCTCAACGCTGCTTGACGGATGGTGCAAATGGAACAGTTTTCTTTCTGGGAAGTTGTCGCGGAACTGCTCGGCTTCCCGATCACGGGTAGCTGAGCACCTCTGAAGAAATTTTAGGAAAAGCGACACCTCCATCGCTTTCGTTCGGCGCCCCCCGAACGTCTTGCGCCCGCGACCGCCCCGACTAGGGGCCCTCGCGGGCTTTTTTGATTTTGGGCCTTCAGGGGCGTGCGCCGCTCTTGATCAAGGCCATGGCGGTGCCAATCAATCCGGCCACCTCGCTCATATTGCCTGGCACGATCATCGTGTTGTTCTTCTGGGCCAACTGGGCATAAGCCTCGACGGCCTTCTCTGCGACTTTGAGCTGGACGGCTTGGTCGCCACCTGGCTGCTGAATGGCGGCTGCGATCTTGCGGATGGCGTCCGATGTGGCATCGGCCACCGCCGTGATGGCTGCGGCCTGGCCTTGGGCCTGGTTGATCTCCCGCTGTTTCTCGCCTTCTGAACGCGCAATGGCTGCCTCGCGCTCGCCGGTCGCAATATTGATCTGCTCCTGGCGCCGGCCCTCGGACGCGGCGATCAGGGCACGCTTCTCGCGTTCGGCCGTGATCTGGGCCTGCATGGAGTGCAGGATGGCCGGCGGCGGCGTCAGGTCCTTGATCTCGTAGCGCAGCACCTTGACGCCCCAGTTCAAGGCCGCCTCGTCCAGGGCCTCGACGACCGAGGTGTTGATCATGGCGCGCTCCTCGAAGGTGCGGTCAAGCTCCATGCGGCCGATGACGGAGCGCAGCGTCGTCTGCGCGAGCTGGGTGATGGCGACGACATAGTTGCTGGCGCCGTAGCTGGCCCGCATCGGGTCGGTGACCTGGAAGTAGAGGATGCCGTCGACGGTCAGCTGGGTGTTGTCCTTGGTGATGCAGACCTGGCTGGGCACGTCCAGGGGAATCTCCTTCAGCGAATGCTTGTAGGCCAGGCGGTCGACAAAAGGCACGAGGAAGTTCAGGCCCGGCGTCAATGTCGCGTGGTACTTGCCCAGGCGCTCCACCACCCAGGCGTGCTGCTGGGGCACGACCTTGATCGAGCGGATCACGAAGATGGCGGCGATGACGAGGATGACGAGTGCGATTTCCATGGGGCCTTTCGGGCGGTGTTCTGGACGAAGGGGAGGGCGTTCAGCGATCCAGCAGCAGGCAGCTGCCTTCCACCGCACGGATCACATGCCGGCCGCCCTGGGCTGGGGCGCTGCCGATGAAGCGGGCCTGCCAGGCGGCACCGCGGTATTGCACCTGGGCCCGGCCGTCGGCCGACCAGGCGTCGACCTGTACGCTCTGGCCGATGTCGAGGTTGACATCCGGGTTGCTGGACGCCGGCTGCGGCTTGGGGGCCTTGGCGCGGCGCCTGTACAGCGCGAAAACGGCGGCACCGCCAACGATGGCCGAAGCCAGCATCTGCCCCGCGACGCCCAGATTCAGATGAGCTGCAACCGCGCCGGCGGCAGCCCCCACGGCGAGCATCAACAGGTAGAAACTGCCGGTGGCCAGCTCGGCCGCCACCAGCACGCCGGCCGCGATCCACCAGACAGTGGCCCAGTTCCAATCCATCTCGCCTCCCAAGGCTGCGGTGTCGGCCCAGTTTAGACCCCGTGCGACATGGCCGGGACACGCTGCGGCCCTACACTTCGCCGCTTCGTTTTTTGATGCCCGCCCGCTGGAGGCCGCCCATGATCCGTTTTCACTTTCCCATCGTCATCATCGATGAGGACTACCGCTCCGAGAACACCTCGGGCCTGGGCATCCGCGCGCTGGCCGAGGCCATCCAGAAGGAGGGCATGGAAGTCCTGGGCGTGACGAGCTACGGCGACCTGTCGCAGTTCGCCCAGCAGCAAAGCCGCGCCTCGGCCTTCATCCTGTCCATCGACGACGAGGAGTTCACGGCCGGTCCGGAGATGGACCCCGTGGTGCTGAACCTGCGCAAGTTCATCCAGGAGATCCGCAACCGCAACCCGGACATCCCGATCTACGTCTACGGCGAGACGCGCACCAGCCAGCACTTGCCCAATGATGTGCTGCGCGAACTGCACGGCTTCATCCACATGTTCGAGGACACGCCCGAGTTCGTGGCCCGCCACATCATCCGCGAGGCCAAGAGCTACCTCGACGGCCTGGCGCCGCCCTTCTTCAAGGCGTTGATGGACTATGCCCAGGACGGTTCCTACTCCTGGCACTGCCCCGGCCACTCCGGCGGCGTCGCCTTCCTGAAGAGCCCGGTCGGCCAGATGTTCCACCAGTTCTTCGGCGAGAACATGCTGCGCGCCGACGTCTGCAATGCCGTGGAGGAACTCGGCCAGCTGCTGGACCACACCGGCCCCGTCGCGGCCTCCGAGAAGAATGCCGCGCGCATCTTCAATGCCGACCACTGCTTCTTCGTCACTAACGGCACCAGCACGTCCAACAAGATGGTCTGGCACCACACGGTGGCGCCGGGCGATGTGGTCGTCATCGACCGCAACTGCCACAAGAGCAATCTGCACGCCATCATCATGTGCGGCGCCATCCCGGTCTTCATGACGCCGACGCGCAACCACTACGGCATCATCGGCCCCATCCCGGAGAGCGAGTTCAGCCCCGAGGCCATCCGCGCCAAGATCGCGGCCAACCCGCTGCTGGCCCATGTCGATCCGGAGACCGTCAAGCCGTCCATCGTCACGCTGACGCAGAGCACCTATGACGGCGTGCTCTACAACACCGAGACCATCAAGAAGAAGCTCGACGGCTACATCCCGACGCTGCATTTCGACGAGGCCTGGCTGCCGCACGCGGCCTTCCACGATTTCTATGGCCAGTTCCATGCGATGGGCAAGAACCGCCCCCGACCCAAGGAGGCCATGGTCTACGCGACCCAGTCCACGCACAAGCTGCTGGCCGGCATCTCGCAGGCTTCGCAGGTGCTGGTGCAGGACTCTCAGAGCGTCAAGCTCGACAAGCACCTCTTCAACGAGGCCTATCTGATGCACACCAGCACCAGCCCGCAGTACTCCATCATCGCGAGCTGCGACGTCGCCGCTGCCATGATGGAGCCGCCCGGCGGCACGGCCCTGGTGGAAGAAAGCATCCGCGAGTCGCTGGACTTCCGGCGCGCCATGCGCAAGGTCGAGGGCGACTACGGCGACGACTGGTGGTTCAAGGTCTGGGGCCCCGACTATCTGCGGGCCGAGGAAGGCAGCGCGCCGGTGGCGGCCGACTGGATGCTGCATGCCGACGAGGACTGGCATGGCTTCGGCGCCCTGGCCGAAGGCTTCAACATGCTGGACCCGATCAAGTCCACCATCATCACGCCCGGGCTGGACATGGAAGGGCGCTTCGCCGCCACCGGCATCCCGGCCTCGGTCGTCACCAAGTTCCTGGTCGAGCATGGCGTGGTGGTCGAGAAGACGGGCCTGTATTCCTTCTTCATCATGTTCACCATCGGCATCACCAAGGGCCGCTGGAACACGCTGCTGACCGCGCTGCAGCAGTTCAAGGACGACTACGACAAGAACGCGCCGCTGTGGCGCATCCTGCCGGAGTTCGTCGCGCAGTTCCCGAAGTACGAGCGCATGGGCCTGCGCGACCTCTGCCAGAGCATCCACCAGGCCTATGCCGAGGGCGACATCGCCCGCCTGACGACGGACATGTATCTGTCCAATCTGCAGCCGGCCATGACGCCGACCGACGCCTATGCCCACATCGCGCAGCGCAGGACCGAGCGCGTCGGCATCGACGACCTCGAAGGCCGCATCACGACCTCGCTGCTGACGCCTTACCCGCCCGGCATCCCGCTGCTGATCCCGGGCGAGCGCTTCAACAAGAAGATCGTCGACTACCTGAAGTTCACGCGCAGCTTCAACGCCAAGTTCCCGGGCTTCGCGACCGACGTGCACGGCCTCGTCCATGAGGTGGACGAGGAGACCGGCCGCGGCCGCTATTCCGTGGACTGCGTGAAGGCCTGAGCCGGAGCTATTTCGCCAGCACGCGGGGCGGCCGGTTCAGGCCGTCCAGCGTCGTGGCGACCCAGGCCTTGAAGCCCTCGAGGTCGCGCACGCCTGAGGCGTCCTGCGCCCAGGCCTGGGCGAAGGCGTAGCGCACCTGGGCGGCGTCCTTGAAGGTGACGAACAAGGTCTGGCCATCGTCGTTGAAGCGCGTCGCCACGGCCTCCTCCGGAAAGAAGAGGACGAGGCCGAGGTCGTCGCCCGCCAGGCTTTGCCGGCCCCAGCTGGCGATATAGCCCCAGCCACCCCGAGCCGCGTCGCTCTTCAGCACCGTCATGCCCTTGTTGTGAACGAGGCCCGCGGCGACCGGGCCGTTCATGCCGCTGCCCTTGGCGTCGACGAAGGTCAGCGCCGAGCCCGCATGGATGCGATAGCGTGCGACGAGATTGGACTTGCCGCCGTCGAAGCCCCGATGCTCGACCCTCGCGCTGGCGCTCACGGGCCCTTCGTTGGCGACATGGCCCAGCACCAGGCCGCCACCAATCTGAGTCGCCTTGCCGCCGCGTACTTCGCCGAGGCCGCCCATGCCGAGGGACTGGTCGACCTGCAGGATGTCCTGGCCCCAATCGGCCATGGCGTGATAGTCGTCGGCGCCCTGGCCGATGGATTGCAGGATGGGGCGGGGCAGCTTCTTGCCATAGATGTCGACGACGCCCCGCGCGTCGAGATAGAGGCGGTAGGCGACCTTGTCGCTTTCCCATCCCAGGCCTTCGAAGGCGACCAGGCCGTCGTGATAGGCGTGCTCGACCGGGACCGCATAGTCCTTGCGCAGATGGAAGACGCCGCCCTTGAAGGCCTGGCCCTGCAGCTTGCCGCCTTCGCGCACATTCAGGATGGCCTGGGTCTGCAGCGGCAGCGGTGCGCTCTGCGGCAGGAACTTGACGATGGCCCTGGCCTTGGCCTTCATCGGCATCACAAAGCTCAGCGTTGCCGGCTGGCCGTCCACTGCGGCGTTGTACTGGGCGGCGTAGATCCGGTCGCCACTGAGCACTGACCAGTTGCCCGTGCTCGCGCCGATCCGCGCGGCCGGCACGGAGACGAGAGCCGCGGGCTGGTCATGCGCCGACGGGTTCTCCACCTTGACGGCGGCCTTCAGCGGCTGGACCGGTGCCAGGTTCAGGTCGGCGACGGCGGTCGCTGCCAGCAGGAAGGCCCCGACGCCATAGTGCTGGGTGTCGTCGAACTCGACGGCATCGGGCCGGTCGCCCACCGGCTGCACATAGCCGAGCTTGCCGTCGGCGCGCACGGCCCGCGTCAGCGCGGCCCAGCCCTTGCGCACGACGGGCTCGTAGGTCTGGCGGTCCAGCAGCCCGGCCTTGATGCCCCAGGCAAAGCCATGGGTGTAGAAGCCCGTGCCGCTGGACTCAGGCAGGGCCGTCTCGGGATCGCCCAGCAGCGACGGCGCCCAGAAGCCATCGGGCTTCTGGATGGCCTTCAGCTTGGCCGCCATGTCGCGAAAGATGGCGACGATGCGCGGGCGGTCGGGGTCGTTCTTCGGCAATTGCGCCAGGCCCGAGAACACCCAGCCGTCGCCGCGCGACCAGAACAGCTTGCGGCCGTTGACGTCACGGCGCTGGAAGAAACGGCTGTCGCGGAAGTAGAGCTTCTCTTCCTGGTCGTAGAGCAGCTCGGTCGTCGCCCAGAATTCCTTCTTGGCGAAGTCGGCGTATTTGGCCTCGCCCGTGGCCCTGGCCATTTCCAGCCAGACGGGGGGCGCCATGAAGAGGGCATCGCACCAGGACCAGCGATCCACCGACGGCACGCTGCGGTCGGCCATCTCGACGAAGTGCAGGTCGACGTCGCTCGGCTTGGCCAGGATCTGATCGAAGCGTTCGCGCAGCGGCGCCATGGCCGCGTTGCCGGCGCCATGGCTGGCCGCCCACAAGTAGGCGGCGCCTATGGCGTGGTCGTCGGCGTGGTAGATGCGGCTGCCGGGCTGCCAGCCGTTGTCCTTGCCGCGCTGCAGGATGGCGTTGGCGAACTCCGGCTGCTTGCTGTGGTCCGCCAGGGCGGCGAGGCCGACGAAGAGGGCGCCCTGTTCCCAGCCCCTGAGGTCGGGCATGGACTTGACGGAGCGCGGGTGCTCGCCGCGTTCCAGGGCCTGCAGCTGCCAGCGGGCGACCTTCTCGGCCAGGGCGATGACGGCGGCCGGCTTCCAGGGCACGGCGTCGACCGCGGCCGCCGACAGCGGCGGCGTTGCCGGCTCGGCTTGAGCGGTCAGCGACGACGACAAGGCCAGCAGGCTGGCGGCGCAAAGGAGGGCCGTCTTCATCGAGTCTCCTCGTCAGGGTCGGCCGGAATGTAGGCGCTTTCAGGTGAGGTTGCTGCCCAGCCGCCAGGGCAGGCCTTCGTGGCGGGCCAGGTCGCGGCGCACGCCGGCCGGGCTCAGGCCCGTCAGGGCCCGGAACTCGCGCACCATATGGGCCGCGTGGCTGAAGCCGCAATGCGCCGCCACATCCGCCAGCTCGGCGCCCTCGGCCAGCCGCAGCAGCCCCTCGTTCAGGCGCTCGATGCGCATCAGCGCCTTGGGCGACAGGCCGAGGGCGTCGCCGACGCGGCGCTGCAGCTGGCGGGCGCTGGACGTGGCCACGTCGGCCCAATCACTCACGCTCAGTGCGGCGGCAGGCACGCCCGGCGGCGGCTGCCAGGCGCGGCGGGCCTGGGCCTTTTCCACCCAGCAGTGCAATTGCTGCTCGATGATCCAGACCTGGGCCGCCGTGCTGCTGGCTCGCCGCAACTGCGACAGCAGCACCTCGGCCGTCGGCCAGCCGATGACCTCGGCCGCCGGGCCGCGCCGGTTCACCCATTCAGCGGCCGGCAGGTCGAACAGCCAGCTCAGCACGCCCGGGCGCAGCAGCACCGTCGTGATGGCCGGGTCGTTCGCATAGGCGCGTCGTGCCGGCCTGAGGCGCGGGCCGGCCAGTTCCAGGTCGGCCAGCGACAGGCCCGAGTCGGCGTCGACCCAGTCGCCGCGGTGCAGCACCGTGAGGGCGCCCTGCACATTGGCGGGAAAGCATTGCACCGCCGGCAAGGCCGGCCCGTCTGGGCTGGGCCGCCGCACGGCGATGGCCTGGACATAGGGTGCCAGTGCCGGGCTGGGCGGCAGCAGTTGGGTGCGACTCGCGGGCATCAGGCCATGAATCCCAAATCCTGTGGCGTGAAGGCGGCCAGCGCCGGGAAGGCCGTGTTGAGGGCCGTGGCGTCCAGACCGAACCAGCGCCCGAGTGTCGCGCCGAACTGCTCCAGCGAGGTGGACGGGATCAAGGCGCCGCGGCTGCCCGCGTCGTCGGCACCGCCCAGGGCCGGGTAGGGGAAGCGGCCATAGACCTGGCCGCCCTTGACCGCGCCGCCGAGGATGAGATGGTGGTTGCCCCAGCCATGGTCGGTGCCCGAGCCGCTGGGCTGCAGCGAGCGGCCGAACTCGCTCTGCGTGAAGCTGGTGACCAGCTGCGACACGCCGAGCTCGACGGTGGCGTTGTAGAAAGCGCCCATGGCGTCGCCGAGTTGGCGCAGCAGGTCCCATTGCTGCCAGCTCTGGCCGCTGTGGGTGTCGAAGCCGCCGAGCTGCACGAAGAAGACCTGGCGCTTGACGCCGACGCTGTTGCGCAGCGCGATGACGCGCGCCACCTGCTGCAGCTGGCGGCCCAGGTCGGTGCCGGGGAAGACGGTGTTGACGGTGCCGGCGCCGCTGCTGCGCAGCAGGGCGCCGAGGCTGAGCGCATCGCGCCGGACCTGATTGGCGCCCTGGATCAGGCGCACACCGCCGTCCAGGGCCAGGATCTCGTTCAGGGCCTGGCTGCGTGCCGTCGTCGCCGAGGCTGGCCAGGTGCTCATGCCGCTGACGTCTAGGTTGAAGCCCGGCACCAGGCTGGCGCTGGGCACCTGGGCGCCGTTGGTGAACAGGGCGCCGCCGGACATGGACACGGCCGCCGGGAAGCGCGACGTGCCGTTGCGCGCGATCAGGGCGTCGGCCGTGCGCCCACCCCAGCCTGTGCCGCCGCCGCTGCCGTTGCCGGCCTGGGTCTGCTGCATCTGGTCGGAATGGGAGAACAGGTTGGCGGGCAGCGTCGCCGTGCCGGTCTGGATCTGCGCGCGTGTCGTCGGCGCGAGCAGGGGGCCGACGTTGGCGATGGCCGCCAGCTTGCCCTGAGCCCACAGCGGATGGACGGTTTGCAGGCCCGAGTTCAGCGCATAGGCCACGCCGCCGGTCGTCGTGATGGGCAGCAGGCTGGCTGACTGGTCGGGCAGGGCCAGGCCGCCGCGGATGCTCTTGTAGGCGGCATAGGCGGCCGTGGCCTGAGGCACCAGCACGTTGTGGCCGTCGCAGCCGCCTGCCAGGAAGACGCAGACCAGGGCACGGTAGTCCTCGGTGGTCTGGGCCAGGCTGGGCAGGGCGGGCGCGGCGGTCAGGGCGCAGGCGGCGCGCAGCAGGGCGCGGCGGGTGGTGTTGTGGTTGGTCATGGCTGCGCTCCTTCAGTGTTGGATGGCGTGCTGGCCGGACAGCAGCGTCAGGTAGAGCGCCGTCTGCATGCGCTGGGTCGCATCGGGCTGGGCGTTGATGGCATTGGCCAGGCTCTGGCGCATGGCCGGCGACATGCGGCCCCACAGCAGGGCCTGGTCGACCGCGTTGATCAGGGCCGTCGTGTCATTCGCCACCGCGGTGAAGGGCTGCAGGTTGATGCGCATATTGCCGCCGGGCTGGGTCAGCAGGGCCCACAGGAAATTGCCGCGCAGCGTCGCCTCGGTGGGGGTGTAGATCTGGAACTCGGGCGCGGCCAGCGTCGTCTGTGGCAGGCGGAAGAGCTGCGAGTAGTGGCCGAACACCGAGGGCGGCGTCAGCGGCGTCTGGCCGGTGCGGCCGATCTCCCAGCTCAGCTGGTTGCCGGGCTGGAAGCCACCGTTCAGTGCGCGCAGCATGGCGGCGATGTGCTGGATGGGATCGCGCAGCCGGCCGTCGTTGGTGCCGGCCGTGTCGTTGCGGGCCTCGCTGTCGAGCAGGATGGCCCGCACCACGGCTTTCAGGTCGCCGCGCACGCCGCTGCCGTTGTTGATGAAGACCGCGGCGATGCGCTGCACATAGGCCGCGCTGGGGTTGCTCTTGACCAGCTGGCGTATCAGCCGCTGCGACACGAAGGGTGGCGTGTTGGGATGCTGGAAGAGGCAGTCCAGCGTGGCCTTCAGGTCGGCGTCGGTGCCCTGGCTGGCAGGCAGGTTGCAACCGAGGAAGCTCTTGGCACGCTGGTCGTGATTGACCTCGCGCAGCACCATGGGCCCGCTGAAGTTTTCCCAGTTGTTGGTGCCGGTGCCGGCATAGGTCCAGCCCGTCAGCGCCAGCGCCACCTGCTGGATGGTCGACTGGTCGTAGGTCGGGATGGTGCGGCCGGACAGGTCCAGCTGCGGCGTGCCATCAGTGTTCAGCTTGACCAGGCCGATGGTGAAGAGCTGCATCAGCTCGCGCGCGAAGTTCTCGTTGGCCGACGAGCCGCCCAGGGGCCTGTTGCTGTTGGCGAGGTCCAGGTATTTGCCCATCTGCGGGCTGCGCGCCACCTCCTCCAGCAGCGCGCGGTAGTTGCCGAAGGCGTTCTTGCTCAGGGTGCGCAGATGCGGCGCGATCTCCTCGGCATAGATGTTCTTGTTGGCCGAGATGACGATGACCTGGGCCAGCGCATAGGCGACGCGCTGGCGCAACTGGTCGGGGGCGTCGGTGAGCCGGTTCAGCATCTGCGCCGCCACGGTCGACGTGCTGCCGTCGGTTGGCGTCGCGACGACCGTCTCGGGCAGGCCGAACTGCTCGGTCAGCCAGGCGTCCTGGCCCAGGCTCTGCACGCGGGTCACGGAAGCTGCATTGGGGCCGAAAGTGGCCTGTTCGAGGAAGCGGGCCGCGGCCAGGTTGGCCGTACCTTGGCCGGGGCCTGGTGCGGGCGTCGGCGCGGGGGCGGGCGCTGGGCTCGGTGAAGGAGCCGGCGCGGGCGCGGGAGCGGGTGTCGGCGCGGGGGCGGGAGCTGAGGCCGAGATCGACAGGTTGACGACGTCAGAGCCGATGGTGCCCAGGCCCGTGGCCCAGACCTGCACCGGCTGGGTCTTGCCCAGCCAGGCGCTGGGCGCGGTGGCCGAGGCCTGCAACTGGGTGGCGGAGATGCGCGTGACCGTTGCGTTCACGTCGCCGATCCTCACGGCCACATTGGTCGGGAAGGCCGCGCCGTTGAGCCTGATCGTGAAAGCCCCCATCGGCACGGCCGTGGGGCTGACGCTCCACAGCCGCGGCTGGACCTGGGTGATGCTCAGCGTGACGCTGCCCGATTGGGCCGGGTAGGCCGTGCTGGTCGCCGTGACGGTGACGTCGCTCTGCATGGGCACGGCGGCGGGCGCCGTGTAGAGGCCGCGGTCACTGACCGTGCCGACGGTGGCGTTGCCGCCGGCAATGCCGTTGACCGTCCAGGTGACAGCGTTGGGCGACAGCGGCACATAGGCTGTCAGCTGTTTCGTTGTGGCGATGGGCAGGTTGCCGCTGCTGTAGACCGTGATGGTCTGGGCGATCAGCGGGCCGGCGCCGAAGCTGCCGACGAAGGCCAGGGCGGCGATGCGGACGAGGCGCGGCGGGGGAGGGCAAATCATGCGGCTGCTCCGAGGGAAGACAGCTCACTGGTGCAACGCTCATGCCATGGCCGAAAGGCGTCAAAACTGACGCCACTCGTCGGTTCTGACGGCCGCACGCCCAGATCAACTGACGATTTCTGTTAGCCGCTGACCAGGGATGTCAGTCTTGTAAGGACTTGCAGGGCTGATTTGTGCAAATGTCACGAGTTGTAGAGGCAAAAAAAGCGGCGGGCCGGTGTCGGCGCGCCGCGGTGGATGCGGGAATGGGGCCGAGGAGGCTTATTCCATCCCCATGGCGGTGTGGCTGAAGCCGCCGTCCACGTAGGTGATCTCGGCACTGATGCCGGCCGACAGGTCGGACAGCAGGAAGGCGGCGGTGTTGCCGACGTCGTCGATGGTCACGTTGCGGCGGATCGGCGCCTGGGCGGCGAACTGGCTCAGCAGCTTGCCGAAGTCCTTGATGCCGGAGGCGGCCAGCGTCTTGATCGGGCCGGCGGAGATGCCGTTGACCCGCACGCCCCTGGGGCCGAGGGCCGAGGCCAGGTAGCGCACGCTGGCTTCCAGGCTGGCCTTGGCCAGGCCCATGGTGTTGTAGTTGGGCACGATGCGCAGGGCGCCGAGGTAGCTCAGCGTCAGCAGGGCCGAGCCCGGGCGCAGGCGCGGCGCAGCCAGCTTGGCCATGGCAGGGAAGCTGTAGGCCGAGATGTCGTGGGCGATGCGGAAGTTCTCGCGCGTCATGCCCTCGAGGAAGTCGCCGGCGATGGCCTCGCGCGGCGCGAAGCCGATGGAGTGGACGAAGCCGTCGAATTCCGGCCAGACCTCGCCCAACTGGTCAAAAAGGGCCTGCATCTGCTCGTCGCTGGTGACGTCACAGTCGTAGATCAGCTTGGAATCGAATTCCGCGGCGAACTCGCTGATGCGGTCCTTGAAGCGCTCGCCCTGATAGCTGAAGGCCAGCTCCGCGCCTTCGCGGTGGCAGGCGCGGGCAATGCCGTAGGCGATGGAGCGGTTGGACAGCACGCCCGTGATCAGCAGCCGCTTGCCGGCGAGAAAGCCCATTCTTGTCTCCTGTGAGGTCTCAAACAGCCTCAGATTCTGGCATGCGCCGGGCGTAGCGGCTTGCCGGCATGGGACTTGCACAGTACAATCCGAGCTTCACCAGAAATGAGAGAACTCCGAGCAATTGCAGCGGGGGCTTTCAGCGGGTCCCGGACGACATCCCCCGGGGCGCGGTATCCGGTGAACGAGTGGGCGGATTCATCCAGCCCATTTTTTTTGCTTTTTCGATTTTCTTTCGCTAGACGCCCGCATACCCCGAATGAGTTGGCAAACCACTGTGGAAACGACCGTGACCGGACTCGGTTACGAACTCGTGGACTGCGAACGCAGTGCCGGTGGATTGCTGCGCGTGACGATCGACAAGCTGCCGGCCCAGGCCGAAGCCGGGGAGTTGATCACGGTGGACGATTGCGAGAAGGTCACGCGCCAGTTGCAGTATGTGCTGGAAGTCGAAGCCTTTGAATACAGCCGGCTCGAGGTCTCCTCGCCGGGTCTGGACCGGCCGCTGCGCAATGCCTCGCACTATGCGCGCTTTGCCGGCCAGGAAATCGACATCACGCTGAAGATGCCCTTCCAAGGGCGGAAGAAATACCGCGGCATCGTCAGTGCGCAGCCGGATGCGGCGGACGACCAGGCCTGGCGCCTGGTGTTTGACGACGGCGAGGCCGAGCAGGCTCTCGATTTCACGCTGGATGAAGTGCGTGAAGCGCGGCTGGTGCCGCAGTTCAGTTTCAAGGGGCGCGGCGGCGAGCCGGCACCCGATCGCAAGCCCGGCCAGCGGGGCGTCATCAAGCCGAAGAAAGCACCGGCTAGGAAACAAGCGGGCGAGCCCAGTGAGGCGTCGCCCAGCCAAGACAAGGTTGACGGAGGTCTCAAGCAATGAACCGCGAAATGTTGATGCTGGTGGACGCAATCTCGCGCGAAAAGAGCGTGGAGCGCGATGTCGTGTTCGGTGCGGTGGAAGCCGCGCTGGCCTCGGCCACCAAGAAGATTTATGGCGGTGAAGCCGACATCCGCGTGAGCGTCGATCGTGAGTCGGGCGAGTACGAGACCTTCCGCCGCTGGCATGTCGTGCCCAACGAGGCCGGCCTGCAGAACGCCGACGCCGAGATTCTGCTGTTCGAAGCCCAGGAACAGATTGCCGACATCGAGGTGGACGACCACATCGAGGAACCGGTCGAGTCCGTGCCCATCGGCCGCATCGGCGCCCAGGCCGCCAAGCAGGTCATCCTGCAGAAGATCCGCGACGCCGAGCGCGAGCAGCTGCTCAACGACTTCATGTCGCGCGGCGAGAAGATCTTCGTCGGTACCGTCAAGCGCCTGGACAAGGGCGACATCATTGTCGAGAGCGGCCGCGTTGAAGGGCGCCTGAAGCGCAGCGAGATGATCTCGAAAGAGAACCTGCGCACCGGCGACCGCGTGCGCGCCGTCATCCTCGGCGTCGATCCGACCCAGCGCGGCCCGCAGATCATGCTGTCGCGCTCGTCGCCCGAGTTCATGAAGGAACTCTTCGCCCAGGAAGTGCCGGAAATCGAGCAGGGCCTGCTGGAGATCAAGAGCTGCGCCCGCGACAGCGGTTCGCGCGCCAAGATCGCCGTCATCAGCCATGACCGCCGCGTCGACCCCATCGGCACCTGTGTCGGCGTGCGCGGTTCGCGCGTCAACGGCGTGACGACCGAGCTGGCCGGCGAGCGCGTGGACATCGTGCTGTGGAGCGAAGACCCAGCCCAGTTCGTCATCGGCGCCCTGGCCCCGGCCAATGTGCAGTCCATCGTTGTCGATGAAGAGCGCCATGCCATGGACGTCGTCGTCGACGAGGAAAACCTCGCCATCGCCATCGGCCGTGGCGGCCAGAACGTGCGTCTGGCGTCCGAGCTGACCGGCTGGCGCATCAACATCATGTCGGCCGAGGAGTCGGCTGCCAAGCATGAACTGGAAGCCGAGAGCGTGCGCAAGCTCTTCGTCGAGAAGCTCGACGTCGACGCTGAAGTCGCCGACATCCTGATCGCCGAAGGCTTCACCAGCCTGGAAGAGGTCGCCTACGTCCCGATGCAGGAAATGCTCGAGATCGAGGCCTTCGACGAGGACACCGTCAACGAGCTGCGCACCCGTGCCAAGGACGCGCTGCTGACGATGGAAATCGCCAAGGAAGAGAAGGTCGAGGAGGTCTCGCAGGATCTGCGCGATCTCGAAGGCGTGACGCCCGAGCTGCTGAGCAAGCTGGCCGAAGGCGGCATCAACACCCGCGATGACTTGGCCGATCTGGCCGTTGACGAATTGGTCGAGCTGACCGGCCAGGATGAGGCCGCGGCGCGCGCTCTGATCATGAAGGCCCGTGAACATTGGTTCAACGCCTGATCAACCCCACGCCGCGCCGCACCGAAATCGATTTGAAGGATCCCCACATGGCCGTGACTACCGTCGCCCAATTTGCCGCCGAGCTGAGCAAGCCGGCGGGCACGCTGCTGGAGCAGCTGCAAGCCGCGGGCGTCAAGAAGTCTTCCGTCGACGACTCGCTGAGCGAGACCGACAAGGAACGCCTGCTCGACCACCTGCGCACCTCCCACGGCACTGCCGGCGGCGAGCGCAAGAAGATCACCCTCGTCAAGAAGTCGACCACCGAGATCAAGCAGGCCGACGCTTCTGGCAAGGCCCGCACCATCCAGGTCGAAGTGCGCAAGAAGCGCACCTTCGTCAAGCGTGACGACGCCGCCGACGAGACCTCCTCCGGTCCCGACGAGGCCGACCTGCTGCGCCGCGAGGAAGAAGCCCAGGCCCAGGCTGCTGCCCTGCGCGCCCAGGAAGAGGAACTTGCCGCCAAGGTGAAGGCCCGCGAGGACGCCGAGCGCGCTGCGCGCGAAGCTGCTGCTGCCAAGGCTGCCGCTGAAGCCGCTGCCGCCGAAGCCGCCGCCAAGGCCGCGGCCGAAGCCGCTGCGGCTGCCGCTGCTGCCAAGGTGGAAGCCAAGACCGAAGGCAAGGCCGACGACCAGGCCGAGGCCCGCGCCCGCAACGCCGCCGCTGCCGCCGCCGAAGCCGCTGCCATCAACAAGGCCGCGTCCAAGCGGGGGGCCAAGGCTGCCGCGCCCGCACCTGCGCCGGAACCCGAAGTCGTCGCGCCGCCGCCGCCCGCGCCGGTCCCCGATGTCGTGGCCCCGCCGCCGCCCGTGCCCGAGGCTGCCAAGCCGGCCCTGCGCGTCGTGAAGGCCGTCGATGCCGCGGCCGAAGAGAAGCAGAAGCAGGACGACCTGGCCCGCCGCCGCAAGGCTGCCGAGGACGAGGCTGCCAAGATCCGCGCGATGATGAACGCGCCCAAGAAGGTGCTCGTCGCGGCCAAGAAGGAAGAGCCCAAGCCGGTCGAAGCCGCTGCGGGCATCAAGGGCACCATCCACAAGAAGGCCGGCGCGCCTGGCGCGGCACCTGCCGCAGCGGGCGCCGGTGCAGGCGCAGGCAAGCCGGGCGACAAGAAGTCGGTCAAGTCCGAGAAGCTTTCGTCCAGCTGGGCCGATGACGCCGCCAAGAAGCGTGGCCTCAAGACCATCGGTGCCGGCCCTGCCGGTGGTGCCGGCCGCCCGGGCGGCGGCGGCAACTGGCGCGCTCCGGCGCGCGGTGGTGCCGGTGGCCGCCGTGGCGACCGTGGCGGCAACGGCCAGTCCAACTTCCAGGCCCCTGCAGAGATGCAGATCCAGGAGGTCCATGTCCCCGAGACCATCTCGGTGGCGGATCTCGCCCACAAGATGTCGGTCAAGGCCGCCGAGGTCATCAAGCAATTGATGAAGCTGGGCCAGATGGTCACCATCAACCAGCAGCTGGACCAGGAAACGGCCATGATCCTCGTCGAGGAAATGGGCCACAAGGCCTTCGCCGCCAAGCTGGACGATCCGGATGCCTTCCTCGAGGAAGAGGGCACTGCCGAACAGCAGCACGAGGCTGTCGCGCGTGCACCGGTCGTCACCGTCATGGGTCACGTCGACCACGGCAAGACCTCGCTGCTGGACTACATCCGCCGCTCGCGTGTGGCTGCTGGCGAAGCCGGCGGCATCACGCAGCACATCGGCGCCTACCACGTCGAGACGCCGCGCGGCACCATCACCTTCCTGGACACCCCGGGTCACGCGGCCTTCACGGCCATGCGGGCTCGCGGCGCCAAGGCGACCGACATCGTCATCCTGGTCTGTGCGGCCGATGACGGCGTCATGCCCCAGACCAAGGAAGCCATCCACCACGCGAAGGCGGCGGGCGTGCCCATCGTGGTCGCCATGACCAAGATCGACAAGCCCGACGCCAACGCCGAGCGCGTCAAGAGCGAGCTGGTGGCCGAGCAGGTCGTGCCGGAAGAATTCGGTGGCGAGTCGCCCTTCATCGGCGTGTCGTCCAAGACCGGCCAGGGCATCGACGAGCTGCTGGAGCAGGTGCTGCTGCAGGCCGAAGTGCTGGAACTGAAGGCGCCGGTCGAGTCCATGGCCAAGGGCCTGGTCATCGAAGCCAAGCTGGACAAGGGCCGCGGCCCGGTGGCTACGGTCCTGGTGCAGAGCGGTACCCTGAAGCGCGGCGACGTCGTGCTGGCCGGCTCCACCTTCGGTCGTGTTCGCGCCATGCTGGACGAAGACGGCAAGGCCACCAACGAGGCCGGCCCGTCCATCCCGGTGGAAATCCAGGGCCTGACCGAAGTGCCGCAAGCCGGTGACGAGTTCATGGTGCTGGGCGATGAGCGCCGCGCCCGTGAAGTCGCGACCTTCCGCCAAGGCAAGTACCGCGACGTCAAGCTGGCCAAGCAGCAGGCCGCCAAGCTCGAGAACATGTTCAGCGAAATGGGCGCCGGCGACGTGCAGACCCTGCCGCTGATCATCAAGAGCGACGTGCAGGGTTCGCAGGAAGCGCTGGCCGCTTCGCTGCTCAAGCTCAGCAACGCCGAGGTCAAGGTGCAGATCGTCCACGCGGCGGTCGGCGGCATCAGCGAAAGCGACGTCAACCTGGCCATCGCGTCCAAGGCCGTCATCATCGGCTTCAATGTGCGTGCCGATGCCGGCGCGCGCAAGCTGGCCGAGGGCAACGCCGTCGACCTGCGTTACTACAGCATCATTTACGACGCTGTGGACGATGTGACCAAGGCCATGTCCGGCATGCTGGCGCCCGAGCAGCGCGAGGAAGCGCTGGGTACCGCCGAGATCCGCGTCGTGTTCGTCGCCTCCAAGATCGGCACGGTGGCCGGCTCCATGGTCACCAGCGGCCTGGTCCGCCGTGGCGCGCGCTTCCGCCTGCTGCGCGACAACACCGTGATCTACACGGGCGAGGTCGAGTCGGTGCGCCGCGAGAAGGACGACGTCCGCGAGGTCAAGGAAGGCTTCGAGTGCGGTATCAAACTCAAGAACTACAGCGACATCAAGGAAGGTGATCAGCTCGAGTTCTTCGAAATCAAGGAAGTGGCCCGCACGCTCTGAACTCCAGTCCCGAGGGTTAACCCCGCCCCTCGGGGCGGGGTTTGTTCTTTGTTGGAGCCTGATCAGGAAACCGCCATGAGACACAAACGCGCCATCCCCAACCGCAGCTTCCGCGTCGCCGACCAGATCCAGCGCGATCTGGCCGAGCTCATCCGCGAGCTGAAGGATCCGCGCATCGGCATGGCGACCATCAGCGCGGTCGAGGTCACGCCCGACTACGCCCACGCCAAGGTGTTCTTCTCGGTGCTGATCGGCGATCCGAAGGAGACGCAGGAAGCGCTGAACGAGGCCGCCGGTTTCCTGCGCAACGGCCTGTTCAAGCGCCTGCAGATCCACACCGTGCCGACGCTGCATTTCCAGTACGACCGCACCACCGAGCGTGCCGCCGAGATGAGTGCGCTGATCCACAAGGCCAACGCCACGCGTGCCCTCGAGGACGACGAGCCCAATGACTGACGTCTCCGTTGCCGCCGCCAAGCCTGCCCGGGTGCGCATCCAGCGCCGCCCGCTGCATGGCGTGTTGTTGCTCGACAAGCCGCTGGGCCTGTCGAGCAACGACGCGCTGCAGAAGGCCAAATGGCTGCTGCGCGCCGAGAAGGCCGGCCATACCGGCACGCTGGACCCGTTGGCCACCGGCCTGCTGCCGCTGTGCTTTGGCGCGGCCACCAAGTTCAGCCAGGTCAGCCTGGACGCTGACAAGCGTTATCTCGCGACGCTGGCCCTGGGCATCCGCACGACGACGGGCGATGCCGAGGGTGAGGTGCTGGAGCGTCATGACGCCGGCCACATCACCCGCGAGCAGATCGAGGCCGCCTGCGCCGCCTTCACCGGCGAGATCGACCAGACGCCGCCGATGTATTCGGCGCTCAAGCACGAGGGCAAGGCCCTGTACGAATACGCCCGTGCCGGCGTCGAAATCGAGCGCAAGAGCCGTCGCGTGACGATTCATGCCATAGCCATCGTCGGCATGCATGCCGGCACCGTGACCCTCGACGTCCGCTGCACCAAAGGCACCTATATCCGCACGCTGGCCGAAGACATTGGCGCGAAGCTGGGCATCGGCGCCTCGCTCGCCGCTCTGCGCCGCACCGGCTCCGGCGGCCTGACGCTGGACGGCGCCGTGACGCTGGCCCAGATCGAGGCCCTGCCCGACGAGGAGCGCGCCGCGCTGCTGACCTCGCCCGACCGCCTGCTGGCCGAAGCCCCCGAGCTGCGCCTGGATGCCGCCGACGCCACCCGCTTCCTGTCGGGCCTGCGCCGGCGCGTGAGTGCGCCCGATGCCGAGCGCGTGCGCGTCTACGGCCCCGAAGCGCGCGCCTTCCTCGGCAGCGCCCACATCACCTCTGGCGAACTGATCGCCGATCGCCTGTTGACCCCACCGGAGGTCCAGGCTCTGCTTTCCGCCTGATCCGGTTTATTTCGAAGCATCACCATGACCACCCCGATCCGCAACATCGCCATCATTGCCCACGTCGACCACGGCAAGACCACCATGGTGGACCAGCTGCTGCGCCAGAGCGGCACCTTCGCCGACCATGAAAAGGTCGTCGACACCGTCATGGACAGCAACGCCATCGAACGTGAGCGCGGCATCACCATCCTGGCCAAGAACTGCGCCGTGTCCTGGGGCGGTACGCACATCAACATCGTCGACACGCCCGGACACGCGGACTTCGGCGGCGAAGTCGAACGCGCCCTGTCCATGGTCGACGGCGTGGTGCTGCTGATCGATGCCCAGGAAGGCCCGATGCCGCAGACGCGCTTCGTCACCAAGAAGGCGCTGGCCCTGGGCTTGAAGCCCATCGTCGTCGTCAACAAGGTCGACAAGCCCGGTGCCAAGCCCGACGCCGTCATCAACGCCGCCTTCGACCTGTTCGACAAGCTGGGCGCCACCGACGAGCAACTCGACTTCCCGGTCGTCTACGCCTCCGGCATCAACGGCTGGACCTCGCTGACCGAAGGCGCGCCCGGCGAGCAGTGGGGCCCCGACATGTCGGCCCTGTTCGACACCGTGCTCAAGCATGTGCCGGCCCAAACCGGTGACCCGGCCGCGCCGCTGCAGCTGCAGATCTCGGCCCTGGACTTCTCCACCTTCGTCGGCCGCATCGGCGTGGGCCGCATCAGCCAGGGCACCATCAAGCCCGGCATGCAGGTCGCCGTCATGGAAGGCCCGGACGGCAAGAGTGTCAACGGCCGCATCAACCAGGTGCTGACCTTCCACGGCCTGGACCGCGTGCAGGTCACGGAAGCCGGCCCGGGCAACATCGTGCTGATCAACGGCATCGAGGACATCGGCATCGGCGTCACCGTGACCGACCCGGCCAACCCCCAGCCCCTGCCCATGCTGAAGGTGGATGAGCCGACGCTGACGATGAACTTCTGCGTCAACACCAGCCCGCTGGCCGGCCGCGAAGGCAAATACGTCACCAGCCGCCAGATCTGGGACCGCCTGCAGAAGGAACTGCAGCACAACGTGGCCCTGCGCGTCTCCGAGACGGACGAAGACGGCGTCTTCGAGGTCTGCGGCCGCGGTGAACTGCACCTGACCATCCTGCTGGAAAACATGCGCCGTGAGGGCTACGAGCTGGCCGTCTCCAAGCCGCGCGTGATGTTCAAGGACGTCGACGGCGAGAAGCAGGAGCCGATGGAGCTGGTGACGGCCGACGTCGAAGAAACCCACCAGGGCGGCGTCATGCAGGCCTTGGGCCTGCGCAAGGGCGAGATGCTGAACATGGAGCCGGACGGCCATGGCCGCGTGCGCCTGGAGTACCGCATCCCCGCGCGCGGTCTGATCGGCTTCGCCAACGAGTTCATGAATCTGACGCGCGGCTCGGGCCTGATCTCGTCGATCTTCGACGGCTACGAAGCCCACAAGGGCGAGATCGGCGGCCGCAAGAACGGCGTGCTGATCTCCATGGACGACGGCGAGATCTTCACCTATGCCCTGGGCAAGCTGGACGACCGTGGCCGCATGTTCGTCAAGCCGAACGACCCGGTCTACGAGGGCATGATCGTCGGCATCCACAGCCGCGACAACGACCTCGTCGTCAACGCCACGCGCACCAAGCAGCTGACCAACTTCCGCGTCTCCGGCAAGGAAGACGCGATCAAGATCACGCCGCCGATCGACCTGACGCTGGAATACGGCGTGGACTTCATCGACGACGACGAGCTGGTCGAGATCACGCCGAAAAGCGTGCGTCTGCGCAAGCGCCATCTGTCGGAAAACGAACGCAAGCGAGCGTCGCGCGCGTAAGTGCACGAAGCTCGCTCGCGTTCCGCGGCATGTTGAGCTTCCCCAGCCCCCTCCGCGAGGGGGCTCTAGCAAGTTGATTGCCCGCGCCCCGAAAGGGGCGCTCTTCGTTGATGAAGCACCGTAGCGCTGTGTTGCTGATGCTGCTGGTCACGCTGATGTGGAGTTCGGCGGGCGTCGTCACGCGGCATCTGGACGCGGCGCGCGGGTTCGAGATCACGTTCTGGCGCAGCAGTTTCAACGCGCTGGCCCTGGTCGTCATCCTCGGCTTCCTGCGGGGGCGGGCGTTGCTGCCCAGCCTGAAGGGCCGCGCGGTCTGGGCTTCCGGTGTCTGCTGGGCCATCATGTTCACGGCCTTCATGGTGGCGCTGTCGCTGACGACGGTGGCCAATGTGCTGGTCACGATGTCGCTGTCGCCGCTGTTCACGGCGCTGTTTGCACGCGTCTTCCTGCACCAGCCCATTCCCGGCCGTACCTGGGCCGCCATCGTCGTGGCCGGCGCCGGCATCGCGTGGATGTTTGGCGGCCAGTTCGGTGGGCCGCTGGCGGGCGTGATCGTCGCCCTGGGCGTGCCGTTGGCGGCGGCGTCCAACTGGTGCCTGCTGCAGAAGGTGGGGCAGGGCAGCGGTGCCGACATGCTGCCCGCCGTGCTGATCGGCGCGCTGATCTCCATGGCCGCCATGCTGCCGCTGGCCTGGCCGCTGCAGGCCGGCGCGCATGACCTGGCCCTGCTGGGCTTCCTCGGCGTCTTCCAGCTGGCCGTGCCCTGCCTGCTGGCCGTGCGCCTGGCGCGCGAGCTGCCCGGTCACGAGCTGGCCCTGCTGGGCCAGGCCGAAACCCTGCTTGGCGTGCTGTGGGCCTGGCTCTTTGCGGGCGAACACCCAGGCAGCGCGGCCCTGATCGGCGGTAGCCTTGTGCTGGCCGCCTTGATCGCCAACGAAGCCCTGGCTCCCCCTTCCGTCAAATCCGTCCTGAAGAACGCATGAACGCTGCTGTCCCGAACTTGGTGTCCGATGGCCAGATCCTGGCCGAGGTCAACGGTTGCCTCGGCCTCATCACGCTGAACCGCCCGCAGGCCCTGAACGCGCTGTCGCTGGCCATGATCCGCGACATGACCACGCTGCTGCGCCACTGGGCCTCGCGCCCGGAGATCCAGGCCGTGGCCGTCCTCGGCGCGGCCCGCGAAGGCAAGGCGCCGGCCTTCTGCGCCGGCGGCGACATCCGCTTCTTCCATCAGGCCGCCCATGCCGGCGACCCGGCCCTGGGCGAGTTCTTCACCGAGGAATACCGCCTCAACCACCTCATCCACCATTTCCCCAAGCCGTATATCGCGCTGATGGACGGCATCGTCATGGGCGGCGGCATGGGCATCAGCCAGGGCGCCAAGCTGCGCGTGCTGTCCGAGCGCTCCAAGCTGGCCATGCCCGAGACGGCCATCGGCCTCTTCCCCGACGTTGGCGGTGGCTACTTCCTGGCCCAGTGCCCCGGCCATGTCGGCGAGTGGCTGGCCCTGACCGGCCACACCATCGCAGCCGGCGACGCCATCGAGTGGGGCCTGGGTGACGTCTATGTGCCGGCCGCGCAATGGGCCGACCTTGTCGAAGCCCTGCGCTTCAGCCCCCAGCCCAGCGCCGAGCATGTCGTCGCCACTGTCATGGAGAGGGTTGACCTCGCTCCCACGGCCGACCCCAAGGCCGCGGCCGAACGCATCGACCGCCATTTCGGCGAGCCGACGCTGGCCGGCATCCTCGACTCCCTGGCCGCGGCCGGCGACGACTGGGCGCGCCAGACCCGCGAGACGCTGTTGACGCGCTCGCCCTTGATGATGGCGGTCACGCTGGAGCTGGTGCGCCGCGGCCGCAAGCTCAGCCTCGCCGATGACCTGCGCCTGGAGCGCGACCTCGTTCATCACGCCTTCCACCTGCGCGGGGCCGCGCGCAGCGAGACGGTCGAGGGCATCCGCGCCCTGGCCGTCGACAAGGACCATGCGCCGCGCTGGAGTCCGGCAGCCGTGGCCGATGTGGACGCGGCCGAGGTGGCCGCCTTCTTCGTCAGCCCCTGGAGCCCGGCCGAGCACCCGCTGCGCGACCTGAGCTGAAGCTGTCGCCCCCCGGATTGGGGGTTGGCCCGGCAGGTGGGCCTCCTGACACTCGCGGAAATATTTCACGAAGAGGACGGAGACATCCATGCGTAAGCTGCTCACGACTGCTCTGCTGGCCGCCGGCCTGCTTGGCCAGGCTGCCCAAGCCGCACCCGTGCAATGGACCATTGCCTCGGGCGGCAATGACCACTGGTACGAGTTCATCGACTCCAACGTCACCTGGGACGCCGCCTTCGCCGCGGCCCAGGGCATGAGCTTCATGGGCATGACGGGCTATCTGGCCACCGTCACCAGCGCGGGCGAAAACCGCTTCGCCTCCGTCACCGCCGCCGGCGGCATCCTGGCCTGGCTGGGCGCTTCGGACGCAGGCAATGAGGGCAACTTCACCTGGCGTGATGGCCCCGAGGTCGGTCAGGCCCTGACCTATACCAACTGGAATCCGGGCGAGCCCAACAACTGCTGCGGTGGCGAGAACTATCTGCAGACCAATTTCGGCGCCGTCATGGGCTGGAACGACCATGGTGGTCCGGGCAATGCCGGCCAGGTCAACGGCTATCTGGTCGAATTCAGCGCCGCCAACACCGTGCCCGAGCCCGCCAGCCTGGCCCTGGTGATGGCTGCTGCCCTGGCCGGCGTCGGCGTCGCGCGCCGCCGCGGCCGCTAAGCCCCCGCGCTTCAGCATTTCTCAACGCCCGCGTCGGCCCGACGCGGGCGTTGCCATTGGCGGCCCGGGATAATCGCGTCCGTGACTGCTGCCCTTTCTTCCCGGTTTTCTCCCTGGCGCCTGTCCGTCGCTCCGATGATGGACTGGACCGACCGCCAATGCCGCTATTTCCACCGGCTCATCACCCGCCAGACCCTGCTCTACACCGAGATGGTGACGACCGGCGCGCTGCTGCATGGCGACCAGCCCCGCCACCTCGACTTCAACGCCGAGGAGCATCCCGTCGCCCTGCAACTGGGCGGCAGCGAACCCGCCGACCTGGCCGCCAGCGCGAAGTTGGCCGAGCGCTGGGGCTATGACGAGGTCAACCTGAACTGCGGCTGCCCCAGCGAGCGCGTGCAGAAGGGGGCCTTCGGCGCCTGCCTGATGGCCGAGCCCCAACTGGTGGCCGACTGCGTCAAGGCCATGCGCGATGCGACGGCGCTGCCGGTCACCGTCAAGCACCGCATCGGCATCGACAGAAACGAGAGCTATGACTTCGTGCGCGACTTCGTCGCCACCGTGGCCGAGGCCGGCTGCGAGGTCTTCATCGTGCACGCCCGCAATGCCTGGCTGCAGGGCCTCTCGCCCAAGGAAAACCGCGAGATCCCGCCGCTGCGCTACGAACTCGTGGAGCAGCTCAAGCGCGAGTTCCCGCAGCTGACCATCGCCATCAACGGCGGCCTGAAGACGCCCGACCAGATCGCGGCGCAGCTCGAAGTGCTGGACGGCGTCATGATCGGCCGCGAGGCCTATCACGAGCCCTGGAGCATGGCGCAGTGGGACTCGCGCTTCTTCGGCCGGCATGACCCCGCCGCGTCGCGAGAGCAGGTCGAGGAGGCCTGGCTGGACTATCTCGAGCGCGTGCACGCCTCGGGCCGCTCCTGGGCCCATGCGATGCGCCACGCCCTCGGGCTGTGGAATGGCACGCCCGGCGCGCGCCGCTGGCGCCAGGTCTGGAGCGATCACCGCTTGAAGACGCTGGCGCCGCGCGAAGTCGCCAGGCAAGCCACTGCTGCTCGTCTCTCGGGCGCCGCCGTCGCGGCATGACGACCGGCCGCAAGGCCGGCTTGCGCGAGCATGCAGGCATGCGCCTCCTGCTCATCACCCTGTCGTTGTGCTGCGCTGCCGTGCAGGCCCAGCAGACGCTGGCGCCCGGCGTCCTGCTCGTGCCCGGCGGTTTCGAGGCCGGCCGCCAGCCGGACGGCAACAGCCTGCTGCTCAAGGGCAGCGCAGGCTGGCTGTTGATCGACAGCGGCCGCCATCGCGCCCACACCGAGGCCGCGCTGAAGGCCGCGGGCGGGCAGGTGAGGGCGGTGCTGAACACCCACTGGCATCTCGACCACCTGGGCGGCAACGCCTGGCTGCGCTCGCAACAGCCCGGCGTCGAGGTCTGGGCTTCACCGGCCGTCGCCCAGGCGCTGGCAACTGACGGCTGGCTGGACCGCTACCGCCGTCAACTGGCCGAGGCGCTGCCGACCGCGCCAGCCGAGCAGGCGGCCGTCATGCGCGTCGATCAGGACCTGCTGGATCAGGCCGCGGCGCTGCGACCGGACCATGAGGTCAAGGCCGCAGGCCCGCTGACTTTGGCTGGCCGGCGCCTGCAGGTCGGCGTCGAGACGGCCGTCAGCGGCGGTGACCTGTGGGTGCTGGACACCGCCTCGGGTCTGTTGGCTGTCGGCGACCTCGTCACCCTGCCCGTACCCTTCATGGACACCGCTTGCCCGCCGGCCTGGCGCGAGGCGCTGGCGCGCATCTCGGCCCAGCCCTTCAAGCAACTCGTTCCCGGCCATGGCCCGGTGATGAGCCGCGCGGATTTCGAGCGCTGGCGCAGTGGCTACGAGGCCTTGCTGGACTGCGCCGACCAGGGCCTGCACCCGGCCGCCTGTGCTGCCGTCTGGCGCTCGCGCGTGGACTCCTGGCTGGACGATGCCGGCCGGGCCCGCGTGAGTGGCATGCTTGGCTACTATTTCAAGACCCTGCTGCAGGCTCCCAAAGACCAACGTGAACGTTTTTGTCGACGACCCTGACATTGGCCCGGTGCTGCCGCCGGGCGAATCGCTTTGGAGCCACAGCTTCGACACGGCCCTGGGCCGCTGCGGCATCGTGTGGAGCGAGCGCGGCATCGTCGCGTCGCTGCTGCCGGATGCCAGTCTGGAAAGGCTCAAACGTCGCCATCCGACGGCCCAGCCCGTCACGGAACTGCCGGCTCACATCGCCCAAGCCGTCGATGGCATCCGCGCCCTGCTGGCCGGCGAGGCGCGTGACCTCAGCGACATCGTCCTGGACGAGCGCGGCATCCCCGAGTTTCGCCGCCAGGTCCACGCGTTGACCCGTGCCATCCCGCCGGGCCAGACCCGCACCTATGGCGAGATCGCCAACGCCCTCGGCCAGCCAGGCGCCGCGCGCGCGGTCGGCCGGGCCGAAGGCGACAACCCTTTCCCGCCCATCGTGCCCTGCCATCGCGTCATGGGCGCGGGCGGCGAGCCGACGGGTTTTTCGGCGCCCGGCGGTGTCGAGACCAAGCGGCGCATGCTGCTCATCGAGGCCCGCGCCGTCGGCCAATTGGCCGGCGACCAGCAAAAACTGTTCTGACCCGGCGACACCGCGACCCTGGCCAGTTGAGGACAGAGCTTTTCGCGCCGCTGCAAGGTCTGTCCCGCAAAATCACGTCTATGTCCTTCGCTTCCCTGGGCCTAGCGCCCACCCTGCTGCGCGCCGTGCGCGACCAGGGCTATCACGCGCCCACCGCCGTGCAGTCGGCCGCGCTGCCGCCCATCCTGGCCGGCGCCGATGTGCTGGCCCTGGCCCAGACCGGCTCCGGCAAGACCGCCGCCTTCGTGCTGCCGCTGCTGCAGCGCCTGCTCACCGCCCCGCCGCGGCCCGGCCCGCGCGCGCTCGTGCTGGCGCCGACGCGCGAACTGGCCATGCAGACGGCCCAGCTGCTGCGCGACCTTGCCGCGGCCTTGCCTCAGCGCCTCAAGATCGCCCTGGCCTTTGGCGGTGTCTCCATCAATCCGCAGCTGATGGCCTTGCGCGGCGGCTGCGACGTCATGGTGGCCACGCCAGGTCGCCTGCTGGACCTGATCGACCACAACGGCCTGACGCTGGCCGGCGTGCAATGCCTGGTGCTGGATGAGGCCGACCGCCTGCTCAACCAGGGCTTTGCCGACGAACTCCAGCGCCTGCTGGCTCTGTTGCCGCCCCAGCGCCAGTCGCTGCTGTTCTCGGCCACCTTCCCGGCTGCCGTCGAGGCGCTCGCCGCCCAGCTGCTGCGCGAGCCGGTGCGCATCCAGATCGAGGAAGCCCCGCCGCAGATCGCCCAGCGCGCCCTGCAGCTCGACCGCGCCCAGCGCCTGCCGGCCCTGCGCCAGTTGCTGAAGAGCGAGGGCTGGAAGCGGGCCTTGGTCTTTGTCGCCAGCCGCTACACGGCCGACCTGGTGTCGGACAAGCTGTTTGCCCATGGCTTCAAGGCCGGCGTGCTGCATGGCGAGTTGAGCCAG
Organism: Roseateles saccharophilus; assembly: GCF_031458095.1. Taxonomy (GTDB): domain Bacteria; phylum Pseudomonadota; class Gammaproteobacteria; order Burkholderiales; family Burkholderiaceae_C; genus Pelomonas; species Pelomonas saccharophila_A. Next base: position 249,743 of record NZ_JAVDXU010000004.1, on the reverse strand, counting down.
GGCGCACGTCGCGACGTGCTGGAGGCCCTGAAGGCCGGCAGCGTCGAGGTGCTGGTGGCCACCGACGTCGCCGCGCGCGGCCTGCACATCGAGGCCTTGGACGCCGTCGTCAACTACGAGCTGCCGCGCTCGGCCGCCGACTACACGCACCGCATCGGCCGCACCGGCCGCGCGGGTGCCACCGGCGTGTCGGTCAGCTTCATCTGCGCCGATGGCCCCGAGAATGCCGAGAGCCATTTCCGCCTCATCGAGAAGCGCCAGGGACAGCGCGTGCCGCGCGAGCGGCTGGAGGGCTTCGAGCCCCAGGCCGTGACGACCGAGGCTCAGGCCACGGGGGGCATCAAGAGCACGACGCGCAAGAGCAAGAAGGACAAGCTGCGCGAGGCCGCAGCCAAGGCGGCTGAAGGCTCGCACGATGGGCATTGAGATCGAACGCAAATTCCTCGTCAGCGGCGATGGCTGGCGCCAGCCGGTCGAGCGCCAGATCCGCTTCAGTCAGGGCTATCTGAGCCGCGACCCGACGCGCACGGTGCGCGTGCGCATCGCCGGCGAGCGTGCCTTCCTGACCATCAAGGGCGCCACGCGCGGCGCGACGCGGGCCGAGTTCGAGTACGAGATCCCGCTGGCCGATGCACAGGCGCTGCTGGCCCTGAGCGACGGCCCGGTGGTCGAGAAGATCCGCCATCTCTGCCTGTTCGAGGGCATGAGCTGGGAGGTCGACGAGTTTCTGGGCGCCAATGCCGGCCTGGTCGTTGCCGAGATCGAGCTGTCCGACGAAGGCCAGGTCTTTGCCCGGCCGGACTGGCTGGGCGCCGAGGTGACCGGCGACGGCCGTTACGTCAATGCCAACCTGGCGGTGAGGCCGTTCACGAGCTGGGGGTAGGTCGCCGACTGGCGGAGCCCCGGCGCGCGACGCCGGGTTGCCGCTCGCCGCGGGGCGTTGCTAAGTGCTTGGTCGTGCGCATGGCGGTGCCCATCGCGCCTTCCTACACTGCAGCTGTTCAATGATGCACTTGGAGACAATGTGAAACACACTCCAACACAACGTGCTCGGAACTCGCAGATCACCAATGCGCTGGCTGCTGCGGCTCTGTTCATCGTCCTTCCTGCCCGCGCTGAGGACGCGCGTTCAAACGCCGGACCGGCGGACGGGGTGACGCAGGCCAAGTCCAGCGATCCGGCGGCTGTCGCGGAAGCTTCCACCAGGGACGCGAATCGGACCAGCGCCGACAACCGCCTGAGCCTCGATCGGACCGTGGTCACCGGCACGGGCGTGGCCCGTCGCAAGTTCGACATGTCGTACGCGGTTTCGAGCATCTCGTCCTCCGACATCGACAAGCTGGGGCCGCTGAACACGGCTGACCTCATCGGCCAGATGCCCGGTGTGCAGGCCGAAGCCACCGGCGGCGAGGCGCAGAACATCTACCGCGTGCGCGGCATTCCGAACGAGTCGAACTTCTTCACCCTCCAGGAAGACGGCATGCTCGTCTACGGCGAGAACGACGGCTTCTTCTTCAAGGGCGACGTCATGATCCGCCCGGATCTGATGACCCAGAGCGTCGAAGTCGTTCGTGGCGGCCCGGCGCCGATATTTGCCGACAACGCGGCCGCCATCGTCAACCTCATCACGCGCCAGGGCGGCGAGGCGGCTGAGAGGGGCACCCGCCTCACCCTGGGTGATACAGGCCTGTACCGCTTCGACGGTTTCGCGTCCGGCAAGCTTGCCGACCGGATGTACTACGCCTTCGGAGGCTTCTACCGCAAGCACCGGGGCTATCGCGACAACGGCTTTCCCAGCGACACGGGCGGCCAGGTGCGACTGAACATCCGGCACAGGCTGGACCAGGGCGAGGCCAGGTTCTTTGCCAAGGTCTTCGACGACCGGAACGTGTTCCTGCTGCCCATTCCGGTGGCTGACCCGCGCAACCCGTCGAAGTCGCTGAACCCCTATATCGATTACTTCAAGGGCACACTGAATTCGCCCTATCTGCGCAACGTCCAGATGCTCTACCCGACCGAGGGCGGCGCCGGCAAGGCGACCGAAGGCCGCGATCTGTCCAACGGCCGGCACCTGCGTTATTTCAACACCGGTGTTGATCTGAGCCTTGACCTAGGAGGCTGGCGGCTTGGCGAGCAGTTGCGCCTGACCCAGGGTCATCTCGACTTCGACGCGTTGTATTCGACCGTCAACCCGGCCGACGGCAACGCCTTTGCCGCCAGTTTCCTGAATGCCTCACGCACGGTGTTCGGTCCCGGTGTCAGCCGCCTTGGCTACACCTTCGCCGGCCAGACCGCCAGCTACGACCCGTACGCCGCTTCGGGCTTGGTCGCGCAAGCGGGCTACCGCGCGATCTGGAACGACTTCAGCTCCGTGTCCAACGACCTGCGGGTGACCCGCGACTTCGAACTGGCCGGCAAGCATCGCCTGACCGCCGGCTTGCTGCTGTCGCGCTACAAGTCCACCATGAACATGCGCTTCCAGGACTTGCTGCTGGAGTTGGCCGGCAAGCCCCGTCCGCTGGACCTGGTTGCCTACGACGCCGGCGGCAACGCGCTGGGCCGCGTCACCGACAACGGCGTGCTGCGCTATTCGTCCACGCTGACGGGGGGCGAATCCACCGTCACCCAGACCTCGGTCTACTTTGCCGACACCTGGAAGCCGGCGGAGCAGACGACGCTTGATTTCGGTGCCCGCCGCAGCGGCTACAAGGGCGACGGCTTCAGCAAGTTGACGGCCCGCTACGACTTGGGCAACGGCACCACGCTGGCCGACAACTCGACGCTGGGTTTCACCGGTGTCAACGCCCCGCGCTCGATCGACGGTCATCCGACATCGTGGACCGTCGGTGTCAATCAGGAGATCACGCGAGCCATGGGCGTGTATGCACGGGCTTCCGTGGCCTACCGTCTGCCGGGCGAAATCAACGTCTACACGTTCGCTGCGCCAACAACGACCCGCGCCCGGCAGTACGAGGCTGGGTTGAAGTACTCGACCCAGCCGTTCTCGGCTTTCGCCACGGTCTTCCTGAGCCAGTTCAAGCCCTTCGCAACGACGGTTGCGGAAATCGACCCCGCCACCGGGACCATCACGAATCAGGTCTTCATCGGCAACGTGAAGAGCCCCGGCGTCGAGCTCGAATTCTCGTGGCGCCCCCTCGCAAGCTTCACGCTGGATGGATCGGCCACCTATGCCCCCGCCAAGTCCGGCAACATGGTCAGCGCAGCGGGCAACCAGTCGCTGACGACAGAAGGCAAGTTGCCCATCCGCCAGCCCAAGGCCTGGGGCAACATCCGTCCAGCCTTCAACTTCGCAGTGGCGGACTGGCAGGCCAGCGCATACGCACGCTTCAACTTCACCGGCAGGCGCTACGTCGATCTGCAGAATACGACGGCGCTGCCGGCCTACCAGACCCTGGCTCTGGGCGCGTCCGCCAGCAAGGGCGGCACCGCCGTGCAGCTGATGGTGGAGAACGCCACCAACGCCAAAGGCCTGACCGAAGGCAACCCGCGCGCCGATGCGGTGGCAGGACAGGGGACGGCCGATGCCATCTATGGCCGCCCGCTGTTCGGTCGCAATGTCCGCCTGACGATGACCCAGGAATGGTGACGGTCCAGCGCGGGGGGGCGGCCAAACCCCCATCCGCGGGTCGGACAGGTGGGCTACAGTGAGGTCGAGGTCGGTGAGCACGGCTCGTTCGGCGAGTCGCGCAACCGGCCTGCGGTGTCGACGCATTCCAGGCCTCATGGAGCGAACATGACTCAGAGCGGGCTCATGAGGGCATGCCTGGTGTTGTTGACCAGCTGGCTCCCGCTGGCACAGGCTGCCGACGGCCAGGACGCCAAGACGCCTGCCAGGCCCGAGAGCACCACCGTCACGGTCGGCCGGGCCAATGACGTACCCGTGCCGAGAGTCCTGCCGGCCTGCGCGCCGGGAAAGTGCCTGTTTGCAGGTCAGAAGGTGACGGTGATCGCCACCAAGAGCGCGATCAGCGAGGCGCTGCTCGAAGTGAAGGAAGAGTTCGAGGCGGCCACCGGGGCGAAACTCGACATCGTGCGCTTGGTCGGTGTCGAGCACTACCCGACCCTGATCTCGGACATGACCAACCACACCGGCAAGTACGACGCGTCGATTGCTGCGGCCTGGTGGGTGGGCGACATGGTGGCTGGCGGGCACCTGCTGTCCTACGAAAAGTTCTATGACGATCCACGCTTCCCGAAATGGAACATCGACGACGTGCTGCCCGGCCCGCGCACGCTGTTGTCCTACGGCGGCAAGAAGTACATGGTCGCCTATGACCACGACGGCCAGGTGCTGTACTACCGGCGCGACCTGCTGAACGCCCCTCGGCACCAGGCGGCGTTTAGGCAGAAGTACGGCTACCCGCTGGCGGTGCCGCAGACCTGGGCGCAGCTGCGCGATGCGGTCGAGTACTTCAACGGCCAGGACCTCAATGGCGACGGCACGCCGGATCACGGCATCGTGCTGGCGCTGCAGCCAGGCAGCCAGGGCATGTTCAATTACATGACGATCTCGGCCTCCTTCGTCATTGGCCCCGCCAATACGCGGCTGTACTGGTTCGACCCGCGGACGATGGCGCCGCTGATCAAGAGCCCCGGCCATGTGCGCGCCCTCGAACTGTTTGTTGAATTGGTGAAATTCGGCCCGCGCGAGATGCTGACCTGGAACCATGGCCGCGGCTGGGACCACTTCCTGGCCGGCCGCGCGGCATTCGCGCTCACCTGGGGCGATCTCGGCGCGCTGGCTCAGCAACAGGGCAGCCAGGTCAGGGGCAAGACCGGCACCGCGCCGGCCCCCGGAACGCATGAGTACTACGACATCGTGCGCGGCAAATGGACCACCACAGCGGGCGTCAACCAGGTTGGCAATACCTCCGGTGCCTCCTGGGCGGGGGTGATCTCCAAGTACTCGAAGGTGCCCGAGGCGACCTACTTCCTGCTGGCGCTGCTGGCGACGAAGGAGAAGTCGCAGGTCTATGCGGCGCGCGGCTGGGATGGCATCGACGCGGGGCGCAAGTTCCACATGCTGCCGCCCGAAGGGACGGGCAGCCTGGAGCCCTATCTGCGGGCGAACTGGGACCCCATCGACATCCGCGACTACCTCAGCGCGTTCCAGAGCACTTTCAACAACAAGCAGCAGTTCCCCTATCTGCGCATGCCGGGAACCTACAGCTATGTGCTGGCGCTGGATCTGCGCCTCATGCAGGCGGCGGGTGGGCAACTGAGTCCGGCAGCGGCGCTCGCGGCCGCTGCCATCGATTTCGAAGAGATCACGATCCGGCTCGGCCGCGAGCGGCAACGCGAGTCCTATCGAACCTCCATGGGCTACTGATCACACGCATGCGCTGGATTATCCGGGGCTCATCGCTTGGCATTGGTATCGGCACCAAGCTGACCGTTGGTGTCGGGATCCTCGTCGGCCTGACGCTGCTGGTCGTGGCACTCGCCATCCTGGCGGGCCACAACGCCAGCCGGGACATCGAAGTCAGCGAAGGCTTGCGCGCACCGGCATCGCGGGCCTCGGCCCAGGCGCAGGAAGCATTGTTGAGCATGCAGCTGCATCTGCGCGGTTTCCTGGTGCTTTCAGATCGGGAAGACATCGGGCACTACCACGAGGCACGCCGGGCATTCGAGGGAGCGCTGGCGTCGCTGCAGGGATTGGCCGCCGGCTGGGAGGAGGGTGAACGCAACCGCGTGCAGGCCTTGACCGAGCGCTACGAGCGCTGGAAACGCCTGCCGCCGCAGTTGTTCGAACTGCACGAGGACACCTTGCGCAATCGGCCGGCGCTGCGTCTGTCGAGCATCGACGTGCAGGCGCTGCGGGTGCGCGTGCTCGCCGAAACCGAGGCGATGATCAAGCTGCAGAAGGCGCGCGCCGCCGATGCGGTGAACCGCGAAGTGCTGGCGGAAATGCTCATCTTCCAGAGTTCCTTCGATGTGCTGGCCACCAACGTGATGGCGTTCGGTGCCTCGGGCGAAGGCAACTTCAGGCTGACCTACAGCCCGCAACTGGTGACCAACGCGGCCTTGTGGGACGGGCTCAACGCGCGCCGCCCGTTGCTCACATCTGAGCAGCTCGCCCACCTGGACCGCATCGCGGCGGCACGGGCCGAACTGACCGAGCTGACCTTGCAGATCCGCACGATCCAGGACAGTGCGCATGCCTACGAGGATCTCTTCCTGTACCGGACAGAGGTCGTGCCGCAGGCGCAAGGGCTTCTCGATCTGCTGCACCAGATCACCGCAGAGCAGCAGGCGCAGCTGCAGACCGAGCTGTCGCGCGCCCGGGACAGCCTGGCCCATTCGCGTGCCCGGACGGTGGCTGGGGGCGTGGCCGCGCTGGCATTCGGTGTGGCGCTCGCATTCCTGCTCCGGCGCAGCATCGTCGGGCCGGTGCAGCGCCTGACCCAGGTGGCGGCACGGATCGCTGCCGGAGATCTCGCGGCCCAGGCGCCTGTCGAAGCGCGCGACGAGACCGGCATGCTGGCCGCCAGCTTCAATTCGATGACGGCCCGCCTGGCCAAGACGATCGCAGACCTGGAAACCGCCTACGCCGAAGCGCAGCAGGCCAAGAACGTCGCCGAGCTGGCCAACCAGGCCAAGAGCAGCTTCCTGGCCAATATGAGCCACGAGATCCGCACGCCGATGAACGCCATCCTGGGCATGTCCCACCTGGCGCTGCAAAGCGGCCTCAACCCGCAGCAGCAAAACTACATCCAGAAGGCGCATTCGGCGGCGGAAGCGCTGCTGGTCATCATCAACGACATCCTGGACTTCTCCAAGATCGAAGCCGGCAAGCTCGACATCGAGACGATTCCATTCAACCTCGGCGATGTGCTGGACAACTTGAGCAATGTGGTCGGCCTGAAGGCCGACGAGAAGGGCCTGGAGCTGCTGCTGGACGTGCCGCTGCAGGTGCCCAGGGCGCTGGTGGGCGACCCATCGCGCCTGGGCCAGGTGTTGCTCAACCTGGGGAACAACGCCGTCAAGTTCAGCGACCGCGGCGAGGTCGTCATCACCGTGAGGGTGGTTGAACAGGACGACGAATCGGTCCGGCTGCGGTTCACCGTTCGCGACACCGGCATCGGCATGAGCCCGGAGCAATTGCAACGTCTGTTCCGACCCTTCACGCAGGCCGACGCCTCGACCAGCCGGCGCTACGGCGGCACCGGCCTCGGGCTGGCCATCAGCCGCCACCTGGTGAAGCTGATGGATGGCGAGCTCGCCGTCGAAAGCGAGATGGGCCGCGGCAGCCGGCTTCACTTCGAGCTGCGCTTCGGGCTTCAACCCGGGGCTGCGGACCAGCCAGTGGACGACAGTCTGCGCGGCACGCGTGTGCTGGTCGTGGACGACAACGCCGCCGCGCGCGAACTCCTCGCCGCGATGTGCCTGGCGATGGGCCTGCAGGTCGATGTCGCCGCCGACGGCGAAGAAGCGCTGCGCCAGGTGGTGCAGGCCGACGCGGGTGACGCACCCTTCCAGCTGCTGCTGCTGGACTGGAAGATGCCGGGCATGGATGGCGTGGCCTGTGCGCAGGCCCTGGCCGAGCGGACCGAGTTGCGCCACCCGGCGCCCCTGGTGCTGCTGGCCACGGCCTTCAGCCGCGAAGAGGTGCGGCAGCGCCTGGCCGAGCGGAAGCTGCGGGCCGGCGCGCTGCTGACCAAGCCGGTCACGCCGTCGGCCTTGCTGGATGCCTGTGCGGTTGCACTCGGACGAACGCTGGCGGTCCCCACGCGCAATGCGCGGCGCGAAGAGGCTCAGTCCGACCATCGAAAGATGCTGGCTGGCGCTCATATCCTGCTGGTCGAGGACAACGCGATCAACCAGGAGCTCGCCGTCGACCTGCTCAGTCGTGCCGGTGTCGTCGTCAGCGTCGCCGGCAACGGGGAGGAGGCGCTGCGCAAGCTGGCCGATGAGCAATTCGATGCGGTGCTGATGGACTGCCAGATGCCCGTCATGGACGGCTATGCCGCGACGCGGGCATTGCGTCAGCAGCCTTCGCTGCAGGCGCTGCCCGTGATTGCGATGACCGCCAACGCGATGGTCGGCGACCGCGAGGCCGTCCTTGCGGCGGGCATGAACGACCATATCTCCAAGCCAATCAAGGTCGATGAGATGTTTGCCACCATCGCCAAATGGGTCAAACCGGGTCGGCCGGTCGTGGTGATTGGCAATGACAGTGGTGCCGACACCTTGCGGGTGCTGAAAGGCATTGACGCGCATTGCGGTCTGGCGAACGTCGGTGGCAACGGCGTGCTTTACCGCCGCGTGCTGAGCCTGTTCTGCGCCCGTGAGGCTGATTTCGCGCAGCGTTTCAAGGCTGCACGCGGTGGGGGTGACGCCGACACCGCATTGCGTGCTGCGCACGACCTCAAGGGCCTGGCGGGGACGCTGGGCATGCATGCGTTGCAAAAGGCCGCTGCAGCTTTGGAGCGAGGCTGCCTGGACGGCGCGGGTGACGTCGAACTTGACGCCATGGTGCACCAGGTGTCGAACCACCTTGACGAGGTCGTCGCCGGGATCCGGAGCCTCGAGAGCGAGGCCACACCAGCCTCGTGAGCGGACTGCCAGGAGAAGCTAGGGGGAGGCGAATCCGGCCGCCGGCCGCGCGCGTAGGACAGGCAGCCGAGTGTCATATGCGGGCCATGTCCGCGACCGAAGATGCTCAGCTTGGCTTGCTGGCCGCCCCTTCCTCGCATCATCACGCCCGTGCCCGTCTTCCTGTCATCGCTGCTGCACAGCTCGCGCGCCGCCGTCCTGGCGCTGCTGCTCGTCGTGCTGCCGCTGCAGGGTGTGGTGCAGTTGGTGGCGGGGCTTCAGGGGCATCGGCATGTGCACACCGGTGCGGCCCGTGAGTCCGTGCTGTCCGGCCTGGCTGAGCCGCTGCGGGCCCTGCTGGACCATCTGCATGCGGCCCAGGACCCGCGGCTGCAAGGGCACAAGCTTGGCGGGTTCGCCAGCAAGGGGTCGGCGGCCGGCATGCACGAGCATGGCGGCGTCTTCCACCAGCACTCGGCCGACACCGCCGATGTGCTCGAGGTCGGCGATGCGGCCGATGATTCCCTGCAAGGCGGCGTGACCGCCTTCCTGGCCTGGCTGCCCACTGGCCTGGCCATGATGGCCCTGGGTGGCGCGAGTGACCATCCCAGCCTGGCCGATCTCGACTGGCGTGACCGCGTCATCGCGCCGCCATTGACGCCGCCGCGCGGCTGAGCGCGCCCGGCGCGTCCTGCGCCGCTCCGACCTCTCCCGACTTCCGCCCGTCGCGAGCCGACGTGCGGTGTGCTCCCGCGCTTGCCGAGAACTCCATGCCCAAGCATCGCCCGACGCTGCTGGCCGCCGCCAGCCTGCTCGTCACCGCCACCGCCCATGCCCAGGCCGAGGCGCCAGTCATCGTTGCCACCGCCGTGCTCGAGAAGGTCGAGATCAGCGGCCGCCACTACGACAACGCCATCGGCAGCGCCGACGCTGCCTCGCAGGGGACCATACGCGCCGAGCTGCTGAAGAGCCGCCCCGCGCTGCGGCCGGGCGAGGTGCTGGAGTTCGTACCCGGCGTCATCGTCACCCAGCATTCGGGCGGCGGCAAAGCCAACCAGTACTTCCTGCGCGGCTTCAATCTCGACCACGGCACCGACTTCGCGACCACGGTCAACGGCCTGCCGGTCAATATGCCCACCCATGGGCATGGGCAGGGCTATTCGGACCTGAACTTCCTCATTCCCGAACTGGTCGATCGCATCGAATACCGCAAAGGCCCTTATTTTGCGAAGAACGGCGACTTCGCTGCCGCCGGCTCGGCCGACATTGCCTACCGCAACACGCTGGACGAGAGCTTCGCAGCGCTGACGCTGGGCCAGCGCCAGTTCCAACGTTTCGTCGGCGCGGGCTCGACGGCCCTGCGCGGCGGTCTGAAGCTGCTCGGCGCCGTCGAGGTGCAGCACAACGACGGTCCCTGGAAGCTGCCCGAGCGGCTGCGCAAGAGCAATGGCGTGCTGACGCTGTCAGGCGGCACGGCGGTCGAGGGCTGGAGCGCCAGCCTGATGGGCTATGAAGCGAAGTGGAACTCGACCGACCAGGTGCCCGAGCGCCTCATCAATACGGGCAGCATTGGGCGCTTCGATGCCATCGACAAGAGCGACGGCGGCGCGACACAGCGCAGCAGCCTGTCCGGCGAATGGCATCGCGACGGTGAAGCCGGCACGACGCGCGTCGCGGCCTATGCGATGGACTACCGGCTCAAGCTGTTCTCCAACTTCACCTATGCGCTTGAGCGCCCGGACGGCGACCAGTTTTCGCAGCAGGACAAGCGCGGCGTCTACGGCTTCAACGCCAGCCATGCCGTGGACCACAAACTGGGCGAGCTGCCGGCCCGCAGCGAGATCGGGGTGCAACTGCGTCACGACCGCATCCGCGTCGGCCTCTACGACACCGTCGAACGCCGCATCACCGCGACGACGCGCGACGACGAGGTGCGTGAGACCCAGCTTGGCGTCTACGGCCAGACCTCGGTCGAGCTGACGCCCTGGCTGCGCAGCGTCGTCGGCCTGCGCGCCGATCAGGCGCGCTTCAGGGTCGACAGCCTCAGCAATGCGGCCAATTCCGGCAGCGCCTCGGCCCATCTGCTCTCGCCCAAGCTGTCGCTGATTGCCGGCCCCTGGGCCAAGACCGAGTTCTTCTTCAACGCCGGCCGTGGCTTTCACAGCAATGACGCGCGCGGCACGACGGCGACGGTTGACCCCAAGAGCGGCGGCGCCGTCGACAAGGTGTCCGGACTGGTGGCGGCGCGCGGCCTGGAGCTGGGGGCGCGGACCGAATGGGTGCCGGGCCTGCAGTCTTCGCTGGCGGTCTGGAAGTTGGATTTCGACTCCGAGCTCGTCTACGTTGGCGACGCCGGTGCCACCGAAGCCAACCGCCCCAGCAAGCGCCGTGGCGTGGAGTGGAACAACCGCTATATGCCTGCCCCGTGGCTGCTCATTGACGCCGACCTGGCCTGGACGCATGCACGCTTTGCCGACGGTGATCGCATTCCGAACGCTGTCGACAAGGTCGCCTCCATCGCCGTCACGCTGCGCGAGCTCGGCCCCTGGTCGGCCAGCCTGCAATGGCGCTACCTCGGCTCAGGCGCGCTGATCGAGGACAACGGCGTGCGCTCGCGCTCGTCGCTGACGACCAATCTGCGCGTCAGCCGCAGGCTATGGGCGGGCAGCGATGTGACCGTCGATGTCTTCAACCTCGGCAACCGCAGGGTCAACGACATCGAATACTTCTACGAGTCCCGGCTGCCCGCCGAGGCCGCGCCGGTCGCCGACCGGCACGTCCATCCCGCCGAGCCGCGCACCGTGCGCGTGACCTTCAAGCTGGGCTTTTGAAGCCTCACCAGGGGGCGGCTTCCTCGGCGAGCGGCTCTGTCGACAAGGTGGCTGGCGCCGGCGCGGTGCCCGCGGCCGCGAAGTCATGCTCGCCGCCCAGGCCCTCGATCAGCGCCGGGATCAGCCGGCCCAGCTCGCCGGTGGCCAGGGCCAGGTCGGCATCGAAGGCCTCGTCGCCGCTGGCCTCGGGCCGGCCCTCGAAGGCCAGGTCCAGGAAGCTGATCTTCTTGATCGTGAAGCCCTCGGTCAGCGTGAAGGCGACGCGCTCGTTCCAGCTCAGGGCCAGGCGGGTCGGCATCTTGCCGCTGGTCAGATGGGCGCGCACCTCCTCGATGTCCAGCGGGTGGCGGGCATAGCGCACGACGGGCTTCTGCTCGTCGCTGCCCTTGAGCTCGCATTCGCGCTCGATCTGGAAGCCTTCGGGCGTCACGCCGTCCAGCAGCCAGTCGGCCATGCAGGCGGCGGGGCTCTCGGCGGTCTGCACCAGCTGCAGGCTCAGGCCCGGGCTGGCCTGGATCAGCAGCGTGACGACCTCGTCGGCGCGGCTGCTGGAGCCGGCGTCGACGAAGAGCAGGCCGGCCTGGGGCGCGATCCAGACCTGGGTGGCCGAGGTCTTGGTGAAGGCGCGCGGCAGCAGCTCGTGCGTGGCCTGCTCCTTCAGATCCTTCTTGGCCTTCTTGCCGGGCTTGCGGCCCGTGGTGGCCTCGATGTGCTCTGCCAGTTCGTCGATGCGTTCCTGCACGACGGAGGAGGGCAGCAGGCGCTGCTCGCGCTTGAGCTTGACGAGCCAGTGGCCGTCGACGACCTCGACGAGAGGGGCGTGCTCGATGCCGCGCGGCGGCGCCCAGCCGACGGCCAGGGGCTGGGTGGGGGCGCAGGCGAGGAAGGGTTCCTTGGCGAGCTGTTCGGCGAGCTGCTTGGCGTCGGTCTGCCAGCCTTCGCCGATGCGGTAGGTGATCAGGTTCTTGAACATGGGCGCTGGAGAAACAAGAAGCCCGCCAGCGGCGGGCTTCGGGAACTGAAGGCCTATTGTCTCAGGTCCGGCGGCGGCCCCCTGCCAGCAGGGCGCCGGCACCGGCCAGCCACAGCAAGGAAGTCGCGGGTTCGGGCACGGCGGTCGTGATGGCCTGCATGGTGCCGGTGAAGCTGCCGTCGTTCATGAAGCTGAGTCCGGTGACGAAGGCTGTCAGGTCGAAGGCGTTGACGCCGGCCGAAACCTCGATGCCGCGGATCTGGAAACGGTCCACGCCAGCCGTGTAGCCGTGGGCCACGAAATCGAAGCTGGTGCCGGCCGCCAGGTTGCTGGCGACCTCCAGCCAGCCGCTGCCGTTCCAGGCCCAGACTTCGTACAGCCCGTCGCCGACGTTGCTGGCGATCTGCACGGTCCTGAAGTTCGGGTCGCCGGCTCCGGTGCGGTAGCTGAAGCCCGTCGCCACAACCGGGTCGATGAAGGTGACGCTGTTGGCCGAGACGTTGTCGACGTGGAAGTTGTAGACCGGCCCCGCCAGCAGCCCTGAAGTCGTCGGCACCGGTGTGACCGTCGGCAGGGCGATGTTGCTGACGCCGGCGGGCAGGGTGGCCGGGTCGACGGGCGTGAAGTCGAAATACGAGGCGGAGCGCGACGAGGTGCTGCCATCGGCGCGCAGGTGGTTGAGGTCGACGGCGATGGAATAGTGGGTGCCGTAGCTCAGCAAGCCGGCGGGCAGGGTGAAGCTGGTGCCGCCCAGCGCCGCGCTCTGGAAGATCTGGTTAGCCTGCTCGAAGCTGTTGGCCGTGCCGTAGCGTGGCTCGACCGTGGTGGGATGACTGTTGTCGAACACGCGCACCCGCATCTGGTCGATGCTGGTGGACGAGCTGGGCAGGCTCCAGGTGACGCTGGGCGTGAGGCCGGAGCTGCTGACCGTCATCGAGGTGACGAAGGGCATGGCGCCGACGACGCCCAGCGCGGGGGTCTGCAGCACCGTGCTGCTGCCGAAACCGGGGTCGGTCGACAGGTAGATGCGCCAGGAGCCGGTCAGCGACGCATCGTAGGGGCGCGAGGCGAAGTACTGGTGAGGCAGCGCAGTCATGTCGCGCTCGAAGAGGATCTGACGCACCCAGTCCGGGTCGGTCGCGAAGCTGTCGCAGGTCCGGCCCAGCGGACAGGTGCCCGAGACGCCGTAGACGTAGGCGCCTGGGGCGCCGGCGGGGGGCGCCACGTCGTTGGCTCCCCAGACGATGATGTCGCCGGTCGCCCGGTTGCCGCTGTTGGCGCTGTTGTTGACCCGCAGGTTGAAGACGTTGGCCACGCTGGGGGTGGCCGCCATGGCCGGGACGGCCCCCAGCAGGCCGAGGCTGGCGACGAGGGCAAAGGCTTTCATTCGGACTCCCTGAGACGCAAGCCAGCCTAGGCCTGTGACCGGGGGCCCGCATACCCCCTGCGGAGGGGGCATCGCGCCGTTCAGGCCAGGCGCGGCTCGTCCATGACCTGGCGCAACAGCCTCTCGAAGACTTCGACCGACTGGCCGCCCTGGATCAGGTGGCGCTGGTTGACGATGATGGCCGGCACGGCGTGGATGCCCTGGGCATGCACTTCGGCCTCGGCCGCGGCCACGTCGGCGTCGTATTGCTTGCTGTCCAGCACGGCCTTCGCGCCCGCCTCGGGCAAGCCGGCGGCGACGGCCAGTTCCAGCAGCACGGCGCGATCGGACACATTGCGGCCTTCGGTGAAATAGGCCTTCAGCAGGGTGACCTTGAGCACGCGCTGCACCGCGCCGCCAAAGGCCTCGTCGGCCCAGTGCAGCAGGCGATGGGCGTCGCGGGTGTTGTAGATGCGGCTGCGCGCCTCCATGCGGAAGTCAAAGCCCAGGGCCTGCCCACGCTCGCGGATGGCCTGGCGGGTGCCGGCCAGCTGGGCCGGGCTGGCGCCGTATTTCTGGGCCAGGTGCTCCTCGATGTCCTGGCCCTCGGGGCCCATGCCTGCATTGAGCTCGAAGGGGTGGAAGTGCAGGTCCAGTTCCAGCCCGGGGATGCGGGCCGCCGCCGCTTCCAGCGAATACAGGCCGATGGCGCACCAGGGGCAGACGATGTCGGAGATGAAGTCGATACGCATGGCCGGCATTTTCGCGGGTCGCCAATGCCCCCGGGTTTGCAAGCTTGACCCAAGCGTGATGGGGTTGCAATTGATTGCGGCGACAGGTGTTGCGCGGCGGGGCGCGAGGCTAATAATGGCTTTGCAGTACCCGTTGCGCCATGCCCGCCCAGACTCCAGACCGATTCAGCCGCTGGAAACGTGGCCTGCTTGCAGGCCTCATCCCCCTTGCCGCGATGACCAGCGTCCAGGCCCAGGAGGCCGACAAGCCGTCCGGTGGGGCGGGCCTCAGGTTCAATGGCTTCGGCAGCCTGGGCTTGAGCCATGTGGATGCGCCGGCCGGCTGGGGCTATCGCCGCGAGCTCACCCAGGGCGGCAGCGACGACAGCTGGCGTGCCGATGTCGACACGCGCCTGGGCGTGCAGATGAACTACAGCCTGGGCAGCCGCTTCGAGCTCGTCGCCCAGGTCATCGCCAAGAAGCGGGCCCGGTACGCCATCGGCAGCGACGCGGTGGAATGGGCCTACGCCAGCTACCGGCCCGATGCCGCCTGGACCCTGCGCGCGGGCCGGGTGAATCTCGATGTCTTCCTGATGGCGGACTATCGCAACGTGGGCTATGGCTTCATGACGGCGCGACCGCCCGTGGAGTTCTATGCCATGTTGCCGACGACGCTGGATGGCGCGGACGTGGCGCGCAGCTGGCAGCAGGGCGACGCCCAGTGGCGGGCCAAGCTGATGTTCGGCTCGGCACGCATCGGCGACTTCGAGAGTGCCAAGGCCAGCCGTGTGCGCTCGGTGGTCGGCGGCATGCTGTCGCGCGAGGAGGGCGGGCTGTTGCTGCGCGTCAGCTATGCCCACACGCGCATTGCCATCGACCACACCGACACCCAGCCCGCCCTCGATGGCCTGGCCCAGCTGGGCGGCCTGCCCATCCCGTCGGTGGCCGAGCAGGCGCTGTCATTGCGCCGTCGCCTGGGCGCTGACAACGGTTCGGGGACGTTCTGGGAGCTGGGCCTGCGTCACGAACTGGCGGACTGGCAATGGAGCGCCGAGATCCTGCGCATCTCGGCCGATCCCCTGATCGTGCTGACTTCCGCCTATGCGACGCTGGGCCGGCGCGTGGGCGACTGGACGCCTTACATCGGCTATGGCCTTGTCCGCGACGCGCAGGGCGTACTGCCGCTGCCGGCGTGGCAGGCCACGCTGACGCCTGTGATCGGCCCCGTCGGCGCGGCCCAGGCACAAGGTCTGGGCAGTGCCGTGACGGCTTCCTTGAACGCCTCGCGGTTCCAGCAATCAGGCTGGGCTATCGGCACGCGCTGGGACTTCCACCCCCAGGCCGCGCTGAAGCTGCAGTGGGACCGCGTGCGCATCAGCAACAGCGGCTCGGGCCTTTGGACCGGTGCCGACGGTGCGCCTTCGCACGCCACCATCGCGACCGCCGTCGTGGACTTCATCTTCTGAAGCCATGGCCTTGCGCAGCCTCCTCAGCAAGCTCGGCGCTCTGGCGCTGCTCGCCAGCGCCTTGCCGGCGCACGCCGATTTCTACATCGTCGTGCACGCCAACAATCCCCAGCGCAGCCTGACGCAGAAAGAGGCCGTCGACCTCTTCATGGGGCGCACCCGCGCCTTTGCCAACGGCGATTTCGCGCTGATCTTCGACCTGCCGCGCGACAACCCGCGCCGCGCGGCCTTCTACCAGGCCCTGACGGGCATGAGTGTGGCCCAGGTGAACAGCTACTGGTCGCGGCTGATGTTCTCCGGCCAGAGCGCGCCGCCGCAGGCTTTGGCAGACGAGGCGGCCATGGCGGGCATGCTGCGCCGCAACCCCGGCGCCCTGGGCTGGCTCAGCCGCGAGCCGACCGAGCCGGGCCTGCGCTCGGTGCTGGTGATCAGGGAAGCCGGCAGCCCATGACGCCTACCGCAGCGACTCGCGTCCGCGGCGCGAACAGCCTGCAGCTGCGTTTCATGCTGGTGGTGTTTGCCAGCGCCACGCTGCTGGCCCTCGTCGTGGCCACTGTCGCCTACCAGCTCAGCCAGGCGCGAGCCCTGGCCAGCGGCCGCAGCAGCGTGGAGTCGCTGGCCACGGCCGTCGAGAAGACGCTGGCCATCGGCGCCTATGCCCGCGACGCGGTGCTGCTGCAGGAGGTCGCGGGAGGCCTGGTGCGCAATGAGCTGGTAGACGTGGTGGCCGTCGTGGCGGCCGACGGCAGCGCGCTGGTGAAGGTGGTGCGCCCCGGCGCCGTCGAACACCAGGGCGCCGCCTTGCTGACACGCCCGCTGATGTCGCCCTTCGACGCCAAGGAAGCCCTGGGCCAGTTGCGCATCCACCTGAACGATGCCAAGGTGAGGGCCGACGCCGACCGCGAGGCCTACACGCTGGCGGCTGCCATGGCGGGCCAGGCGGCGTTGCTGGCTTTCGTCCTTTACCTGGTGGCGGCACGCATGGTGTCCAGCCCCATCGTGCGGCTGGCCAGCGCGTTGCGCCGCATGACACCCGGCTCGGGCGAGCGGCTGGATACACCCCACAGCCATGCGCGCGACGAGATCGGCGTGCTGATCGCCGGCGCCAACGAACTGCTGGACAGCAACGAGCGCCAGCTCAAGGTGGAACGCAAGCTGCGCGCCGAGGTCGAGTCCATGGAGGCGCAGTACCGCCAGATCTTCGACTCCAGCAGCGCCGGCATCTTCGTGCTCAACGAGAGCGGCCGCCTCATCAATGGCAACCCGACGGTGTCGCGTGTCGTCGGCCTCAGCATGGGCGATCTGCGCAACCTCAGTGAGGAGGATTTCATCGCCCGCGTCTTCAACCGGCCCGAGCAGGTCAGGCAGATGATCGACGACGCGACACGCCGCGGCGAGACCGTCTCGGCCGATCTGGAGCTGGTCCAGCAGGGCGATGAGAGGCGTTGGGTGCACTGCCTGATCTCGGTGCAGCGCGCCGATGGCCAGACGGTTGAAGGCGTCATCTACGACATCACCGAGCGCAAGAGCGACGAGAACGAGGTGCGCCACCGCGCCGAACACGATGCCCTGACCCAACTGAAGAACCGCGCCGCCGGCCAGGCGATGCTGGAGCGCTTGGTTGCCGAAGCCGCCTCGCGCGGCGCCTCGCTGAGCGTGGCCTGCATCGACCTGGACGGTTTCAAGCAGATCAACGACAGCCATGGCCACCAGAGCGGCGACGAGGTGCTGGTGGCCTGCGCCGAGCGCATGCGCGTCGCCGTGCGGCGTTCGTCCGACCTCGTCGCGCGCCTGGGTGGCGACGAATTCCTCATCGCGCTGCGCGATGTCGGCCCCGGCGATGCGGTGCTGATCCAGGTCATGCGCGCCCTGATCGACGGGCTGTCCCTGCCCATACGCCTGTCCACGGGTGAGGAGGTCAGGGTGGGCGTCAGCATCGGCATCGCCAGCCTGCCCGAGCATGGCACCGACCCCCACGCCCTGGTGCGCGCGGCCGACGAGGCGCTGTACCACGTCAAGCGCAACGGCAAGCAGGCCTTTTCGCTGGCCTTGTCCGGCTGAAGTCCATACGACCCACGGGTGCAAGCCGGCGTGGTTACCGTGGCGGCCTCGCCATCTGGAACCCGCATGACCGACGCCACCTCTTACGCCCCGCCCAAGGTCTGGACCTGGAACAAGGACAACGGCGGGCAGTTCGCCAGCATCAACCGCCCGGTGGCCGGTCCGACGCACGACAAGGCCCTGCCGGTGGGCCGCCATCCGCTGCAGCTTTACTCCCTGGGTACGCCCAATGGCGTCAAGGTCACGATCCTGCTGGAGGAGCTGCTGGCCCTGGGCCATGCGGGCGCGGAGTACGACGCCTGGCTGATCCGCATCAACCAGGGCGATCAGTTCGGCAGCGGCTTTGTGCAGGCCAATCCCAATTCCAAGATCCCGGCCCTGGTGGACCGCAGCGGACCCGAGCCGGTGCGGGTCTTCGAGTCGGCCGCCATCCTGATGTATCTGTCGGAGAAGTTCGGTGGGGCCTACATGCCCCTGGGCCCGGCTCGTGCCGAGGCCTTGAGCTGGCTGTTCTGGCAGATGGGCAGTGCGCCTTTCCTGGGCGGCGGCTTCGGCCATTTCTATGCCTATGCGCCGACCAAGCAGGAATACCCCATCGACCGCTATGCGATGGAGGTCAAGCGACAGCTCGACGTGCTGAACCGCCTGCTGGCCGGGCGCCGCTATCTGGCGGGCGAGCAGTACAGCCTCGCCGACATGGCCACCTGGCCCTGGTATGGCGCCCTGGTCAAGGGCCAGCTTTATGGCGCGGGCGAGTTCCTGTCGGTGCACGAGTACGGCCACGTGATCCGCTGGGCTGACGAGATCGCCGCGCGCCCGGCGGTGCAGCGTGGCCGCATGGTCAACCGCACCTGGGGCGAACCTAACACTCAGTTGCATGAGCGGCACGAGGCCAGCGATTTCGAGACCCGGACCCAGGACAAACTCGCACCCTGACTCTGTTCGGAGCATGAAAGGCAGCGCATGGGAGCGGATTCCTTCATCGCCTTCTACGGCATCAAGTTCGAGCTCGACCCCGATGACGAGGACGAGCTGGACGCCTGCGGTGCAGACACCGATCCCCGGTGCCAGAAAGCCAGGCGTGCCGGCCTCGAGACCTTCACCGGCCGCATGACCGACGGCGAGGACTATTTCCTCTACGTCGGCCGGCGCGTAGCCTGGCTGGGCATCGAGCATGACCAGCATCTGAAGCAATCCGCCGAGCAGCTGGCCTCGATCGCCACCGACGTCAAGGCCAAGCTCAGGGCGGCGGACTTCGCGCAAGCTCCCGAGCTGCACTTCCAGTTCATCGGGCAGTACTAGCGCGGCGCAGCATCAGCAGTTCAGCCGCCGCGCCCATGGCCACGCCGACGCCATAGGCCAGCAGATCCAGGGCATGAAAGCCCGAACCCAGTACCAGATGCCCCAGCGTGGTGTGCCGGATCGCATTGATCCAGTCTGCCTGGTAGAGCTGGCTGAACTCGACGGCGAATGAAGTCGCCAAAGCTGCGGCAGCCGTGCGGGCGATGGTCCAGCGCGGCCGGGCGAGTCCGTAAAGCAGCATGACCATCAGCGCCCACAGCGCATCGCCGGGGTATTTGCCGAGCGGCGCCGGCAGCAGCCCCGGATAGCGGCGCGAGGCCAGGCCGGCGGCGATGACCGCCAGCACCAGCACGGCATACAGCAGGCGGTTGCGGTGGCGGGGTTCGCCCAGCGGGTTCAACCGAGCTTGCGGTCGCTGGGCCGCGCCAGATAGAACCATTCCGTCCCCGGCTGGGACTTCACGTTGGGGAAGACGATGCGCCCCTCGCTCGGCGCGATCACCGCCTCGCCGCTGGCGCGGGTGCCGATCTTCTGGCCCTTCTCGATGGCATCGAAGCTGGCCCATTCGCGCTCGAAGCCGTCGCCTATGTCCTCGCGGTCGATGACGTCGTAGAGCTGCAGCAGCTCGGGAGGCTGCGTGGGGCGATGGGGTTCGACGGCGGATTCATCGAGCATGCCGAGGAAGACCAGGGTGCGCAGGATGGCCAGCCGCGCCACCTCCGGGCCGTTCGGGTCCAGGTGCTGGCCGCATTCCAGCGTGATGGCCCAGCCGCCGGTGGAGCGCATGTATTCGGTGGTGCCGACGCCGTAGTGCGGGTCGCTGATCAGGGAGGCGCGGCGCGAGCCGTCGTGCTCGCGCTGCTGGCGGCGCTGCAGGCCCAGCGCATAGGTGGACAGCCAGCCTTCGACGATGCGGCTCACGCCCAGGCGTGCGGCCAGGGCCGATTCGGTGGCCTCCTGCGAGAAGGGCTCGAGCTCGCCGGTGTTGTTGCGCGGGCCGATCATGGCGAAGGCTGGGCCGTTGCCCTGGAAGCTGTGCAGGTCGAGGATGCCGTCATGCTGGGCGATCAGCGGGCAGAGCACGCGCGCGATGCGGTCCTCGAAGTCATGGGCTATGACGGGCGGGCGCAGGTTGCGGTTGAGGTTGCGGTCGCCCTCACGGCGATTCAGCTGGTGGGCCAGCGGGTTGACGATGGGCACCAGGGTCAGGGTGCCGCGCAGCAGCGCCAGCTCGCCGGCGTCGAGCTGGCGAATGATCTCGGCCATGGCTTTCGTGCCGTGGATCTCGTTGCCGTGCACGGCGCCGGTGACGAGCAGGCGCGGGCCGGTCTGCAGGCCAGCGAACTGGTGGACGCGCAAATGAGTCGGCAAAGGGGTCGGTTGAGTCATGACTTGAGCAGGGCGGAAGAGAGGGCCTGGTCGGCCGGGTAGACATGCCGCGGCAGGTCGCCCGCCGGCTGCCCATCGCGGTAGGCGACGAGGCGGTAGAGGGTGGCGAAGGCGAAGTCGGGTGCTTCCTCGCCGGCGCCCAGCACCAGCTCGCCGCCGCGGCGCACGGCGTCGGCCAGGAAGGCCGGCAGGCGCAGGTGGTAGGGGTTGCGCTCGATCTCGCCGGCATGGCGCTCCAGGGCGGCGATGAGGCGCGCCGTGTCGGCGATATTGGTCTGCACCAGGGCGTTGGGCTCCGCCTGGGTGGACCAGAACTCGGTATGGGCCAGCACCGTGTCCAGCCGCGCCGTGGCAATCGCCTCGGCGACGAGGCGGTAGACGCCGCGGTGGCTGGGGTTGTCGTCCAGCGCATGCGGCGCCAGCACGAGGGCTGGGCGGTGCTGGGTGAGCAGGGCGGCGATGGCGCCCACATGGGCAGCCCACAGCTCAGGCTCGCGTTCGGCCGTGTCGGCACGTACATCGGACAGGCCGTCCGCGCCGACGCGGATGCAGTCGAAGCCCAGCACGCCGCAGGCGTCGACCAGCTCGGCCCAGCGCGACTCGCGGCGCTCCGGGTTGCTGCCCAGGGTTACGGCGACATTGCTGATGCGCCAGCCGGCCTCCTGCTGCAGGCGCAGCGGCAGGGCGCCGACGATGCATTCATCGTCGGGGTGGGGGGCGAAGACCAGGCAATGGCCCGGGGCGGCCTCGGGCGCGGGACGGGCGCTGCGGTCGGGCGGGTTGCCCAGCAGGGCGGCGAAACGGTTCAGGTGCTCGCGCCAGCGGGCGAGATCGGCTTCCAGGGACGACATCCCGGCATCCTACCGAGTGCCAGCCCGGGCCGGCCATGTCGCCAGCAGCACACCCAATAAGGCCAGGCCATAGGCCAGGGCCTGCAGGGCGGAGATGGATTCGCCCAGCAGCAGGCCGATCAGCGCCGTGCTGATGGGCAGGAAGACCATGAAGACCCCCGCCTGGGCCGCCGGCAGGCCCTTGAGGCCGGCCATCCACAGCCAGACGGTGATGACGCTGGCGGTGGCCGCGTAATAGGCCAGCAGGACCCAGTCCAGCACGCGCGGCGCGCCGAAGTCGAAGCTCAGGGCTTGCCAGGCGGCCAGTGGTGTGACCAGCACCAGGCCCCAGAGGTTGATCAGCGCGCTGATGCGTTTGGGCCCCAGCCCGGCGGTCAGCTTCTTGCCGATGACGACATAGCAGGCCTCGCAGAAGACGGCGGCGAGCAGCAGCAGGGCGCCAAAGGGCGTGGTCTCTGCTCCGCCTTGCCTGCCCGTGGCTACCAGGGCGATGCCGCCCACCGCGCAGGCGATGCCGGCGAGCACGCGGCCGCCCAGGCGTTCGCGCAGCACGGCCCAGCTCAGCAGGGCCACCGCCGCCGGGATGCCGGCCATGATGACGCCGGCCACGACGGCCGAGCTCTGCCTCAGGCCGAACAGCATGCAGATGGAGAACAGGAAGTTGCCGAGGAAGGATTCGAGGAAGAGCAGCCAGCGCGAGCGCGCATCCAGTGGCGCTTCATGGGCCGGCTTCTTCAGCCAGGGCAGCATCAGCAGGGCCGCAAAGCCGAAGCGCAGGCCGGCGAGCAGGAAGACCGGAAAGGCCATCACCAGCAGCTTGGACAGGCCGACATAGCTGCCGACCAGGCTGGTGCTGGCCGCGAGCAGCGCATAGGCGCGCCAGGGAACAGGATGCATGGGCGTTTCAGTCCGCGTTCGAAGTTGCGGGCCGAGCGCCGGGCCGCTCCGATGCCGCAAGCATCGCCGTCCCCCCGGGGGCTGAGGCCGGACACATGGCGCCCAGTGGGCGGCATGTGCCTGCCGAAGGGCTGCGGCATTGGCCGCAGCGCGGTCTGCAAGACCGACTGGGCGCGCCCGCGTCCAGCGTGGCGAGACCAGGCGAGGGGCTCATTCAACCGTGAAAGCAATGAACTGCGTGAACTGGGCCGGGTTGAAGTTGTTGTCGGAAACCAGGATCAGCGTGCGCTTGCCGTTGAACATCGGGCCAAAGCTGATGCCTTCGATGTTGTCCAGGGCCAGCACGCTGCCGTCGTCGTTCTTCAGCGAGGACAGGTCCAGCAGCATGGCGCGCTTGACCGGCACGACCTCGCGGCCCTTGATGCTGGGCCAGCCCGAGACGTCGGTCGCGCCGCGGGTGTCGATCAGGTAGAGCTTGATGGTGTTGCTGGTGGGCTGCTTGGTGAGGGCGGCCACGCCGGGCGTCTGGGCGCCGACGGCAAAGGCGCGCTCGATGACGATGAACTCATGGGCCGACAGGGCCAGCATGTCTGGCACGCCATTGGTCGCGAAATCACCCTGGCGGGCCGGCGGGAAGGGCACGGGGCCGACGTCGTAGATGTATTCAGCGCCGGCCTTGCCGCTGTCCAGGTCGAAGGACAGCATGCGGGCGCGGCTGCCGCGGCCCACCGCCGTGGGCAGGCTGTCCTGGGCCAGGCCGTTCTCGCTCATGGTCCACAGCGTCTTGCCGTCGGGCGTGATGGCGATGCTCTCGAAGGCCAGGTTGTTGTAGATGCCCATGTCGCCGGGCGCGATGCCGCTGGCGCTGCCCGAGGGGTTGTAGTAGCCCGGCACGGGGAACTCGCCGGCCGGCTTGCCCTCAAGGCTCATGCGCCTGACGGTCGGGTTCTGCATCGCGTTGGAGACGCGCTGGCCCTCGTTGGCCCAGTAGATCAGGTTGCGCTTGGCATCCAGGCGCAGGCTCTCGGGGTCGACCTGGTTGCGGCCGAAGGGCTGGCCGTCGAGGTCGAGGATGGTGGTCATGTTGACCCAGGTCACGCCCGCGTCACCGGGCGCGGCGCTGCGGCGGAACTTGGACAGGTCCAGGCTCAGCTCGTAGTAGCGCGCCGGCGCGCGGTCGCTGCGGTCATCGCAGATGGCCAGGTAGTGGCCCGTGGCGGGCACATAGTCGATGCTGGACAGGCCGCCGACCGGCACGCCACGGAAGGTTGCGCTCGTCGGCACGATCTGCTGGCCGAGATAGGTCAGCGTCTGGGCGAGGGCCGGCAGGGCCAGCAGCAGGGAGGCTGCTGCGGCGGCGGCGCAGCGGGCGATCAACTTCATCAACGAATCCTTAGGCAGCGGCATCGCACCGCTGCGGGCGGCGCAGTCTAGTGCAGGCGCTCAGGCCGCCCTTCTGAGGGCGCCGCGCAGCGTGTCGATGATGCGTTCGATGTGGCTGCTCTCGATGATCAGCGGCGGCGACAGGGCGATGGTGTCGCCCGTGGTGCGGATCAGCAGGCCCTTGTCCCAACAATCCAGGAAGACGTTGAAGGCGCGCTTGGCCGGTTGGCCATCGAGCGACTTCAACTCGATGCCGCCGACCAGGCCGATATTGCGCACGTCGATGACATTGGGCTCCTCGCGCAGCGAGTGCAGGGCCTTGGCAAATTCGTCCTGCATGCGCGCGGCGCGGGTCAGCAGATCGTCATCGGCATAGGTGTCCAGCGTGGCGATGCCGGCCGCGCAGGCCAGCGGGTGGGCCGAGTAGGTGTAGCCGTGGAAGAACTCGATCAGGTGCTCGGGCCCGGTCATGAAGGCGTCGTGGATCTTCTGCTGGGCGAAGACGGCGCCCATCGGCACGCAGCCGTTGGTGATGCCCTTGGCCACCGTCATCAGGTCGGGCGTGACGCCGAAGGTTTGGGCGCCGAAGGGGCTGCCGGTGCGGCCGAAGCCGGTGATGACCTCGTCGAAGATCAGCAGGATGCCGTGCTTGTCACAGATGTCCCGCAGGCGCTGCAGATAGCCTTGGGGCGGAATCAGCACGCCGGTGGAGCCGGCCACGGGCTCGACGATGACGGCGGCGATGGTCGACGCGTCGTGCAGGGCGACCAGGCGCTCGAGGTCGTCGGCGAACTCGGCGCCATGCTGGGGGATGCCCACCGAGAAGGCGTTGCGCGCCGGGTCATGGGTGTGGCGGATGTGGTCGACGCCGGCCAGCAGGCTGCCGAACATCTTGCGGTTGGCCACCATCCCGCCCACCGAGATGCCGCCGAAATTGACGCCGTGATAGCCGCGCTCGCGGCCGATGAGGCGGGTTCGTGCGCCTTCGCCGCGCACGCGGTGGTAGGCGATGGCCATCTTCAACGCGGTCTCGACGGACTCGGAGCCGGAGTTGGTGAAGAAGATGCGGTTCAGCCCCGCCGGGGTCAGCTGCGCGAGGCGCTCGGCCAGCTCGAAGGCCTTGGGATGGCCCATCTGGAAGGGCGGCGCGAAGTCCAGCTCCGCGGCCTGATCCTGGATGGCCTGGACGATCTTCTGGCGGTTGTGGCCGGCGTTGACGCACCACAGGCCGGCGATGCCGTCGAGGATCTCGCGGTCCTTGTCGTCGCGGAAGTACATGCCGTCGGCCTTCGTCAGCAGGCGCGGCGCCTGCTTGAACTGCCGGTTGGCGGTGAAGGGCATCCAGTAGGCGTCAAGCCTGGAAACGTCTGCGCTCATGCGGGGCTCCTCGACACAGGACCCCAAAGTCTAGAGTCAATTTGACGGAGTGGTCAGAATCTGGCGCCGCCTCAGGGTTCCCACCAGAGGCATCAGCTGCACGAGCAGGATGCAGGCGAGCATCAGGCCGCAACCGATCAGGCCGGCGGTGTTGAGGCGCTCGCCCAGCAGCAGGTAGCCGCAGGCCGCGGCGAACAAGGTCTCGGACGACAGGATGATGGCCGCGTCCGCCGCCTGGGCATAGCGCTGGGCGACGACCTGGGCCGTGAAGGCGACGCCCACCGACAGGACGCCGGTGTAGGCGATGGGCCAGGCCGCGGCCACGATGCCGGCCCCATGCACAGGCTCCATGACGAAGGCCGCAAGCAAAGACAGCAGGCCGCAGATGGCGAACTGGCCGCAGGCGACGAGGAAGGGCGCGCCCATGCGGTCGGCCCAGCGGCCCACCATCAGCACATGCAGGGCCCAGGGGATGGCCGAGCCGGCCACCCAGAGGTCGCCCAGGCCGATGTTCAGCTGATGGGCGCCCGACAGCAGGAAGGCGCCCACCAGGCAGCCCGCCGCCGCCGGCCAGACCGACCAGTGCGCGATCTGGCCGAGCAGCAGCCAGGCCAGCACGGGCACCAGGGGCACATAGACGGCGGTCAGGAAGCCGGCGTTGGTCACGCTGGTGAACTGGATGCCGACCTGCTGCATGACGGCGCCCAGCGTCATCAGGCCGCCCAGGCCGGCGATATGCCAACCGTCGAGCCGGGACAGGGGGCGGCCTGCACGGCCGAGGCGGCGCCACTCCAGCACGGCCAGCGGCAAGACCACGGCAGCGCCGATCAGGAAGCGCACGCCGGTGAAGAGCAGGGGGCCGACGTCGGCCATGCCCTGGTTCTGGGCGACGAAGGCCGAGCCCCAGATCAGGGCGACGAGGGTGAGCAGCAGATTGGCCTGGAAACGGGTCATCGAATGGGAAGGACTGAGCAAGCCAACCGCGAGCCGCCTGCTGGAAGCCGGGGCGAGCTGGAGGCGACATTGTCCCCGCGAGTGCGCGCAAGGGTTCCGCCCGATGGCAGCGCGTGATGTGAATCCGGACGATGCCGCGCCTTGAATTCATTCCATAAACAAGGGAGGAAAGAATGAATCTGTATCTGCAAGGGTGGTGGCGCGCCTTTGACTTCCAGGGGTTTGCGACTCGTTCGGAGTACTGGACTTTTTCCCTGGTGAACATCGTCGTGATGGTGCTGCTGTCGCTAGCCAAGTTCGAAGCGCTCTGCGGGCTGTTCATTCTGGCCAACCTGATTCCGCAATGGGCGGCGGCAGCCCGGCGGCTGCATGACGCGGGCTATTCGGGCTGGTGGCAGCTGCTCAGCATCATCCCGCTGGCGGGCCTGGCGGTCCTCGTCATGCTGGTGATGCCTTCTCGCGTGGTCGGCAACTCCTATCGACCCGATGTGCCCGGCGCGGTGCAGAAGCCGGCCTCCGCCGGATTCATCGTCGCGGTGGTGGCAATTGCTTGCATTCCGGTGATTGGCATCCTGGCCGCGATCGCCATCCCGGCCTACCAGGATTACACGGCCAAGGCCCATGTGGCGGCGGTCCTGGGCTTTGCTCAGGTGATTGCGGCCGACCTGGAGGACAAGCACCAGGCAAGCGGTGCGTGGCCGCCCTCGGTGAATACGGGCACCCTGCCCAAATCCCTGCAGAGCGTGGAATGGAACGGCGATGGTCGTCTGCGGCTCGTGCTGAATGAAAGCCTGCCCGTCGCGGTGCGCGGGAAAGACATCGTGCTGCAGTACCAAGCCGGCAGGACCGGCTCGTCGGCATGGCGTTGCGAGGCGGGCGCCATTGCGCCCCGCTTCCTGCCCGCGATGTGCCGCTAGCCCAGGGCCGCCAGTTCCGCCTCGTCAAAGCCAGCCGCGCGGCGGGCTTCCAGGTTGAAGGGGGCGCGCAGTTTGGGCGCCTGGTAGCGCTCGGCCAGCTCGGCATAGGTCGCCACCGGCTCCAGGCCGCGCTGCTCGCACAGAAAGCGGAACCAGCGGTTGCCGGCGGCCACATGGCCGATCTCGTCGCGCAGGATGAGGTCCAGGATCTCGCCGGCGCGGTGGTCCCCGGCGCCGACGAGCTTGCGCTTGACGGCCGGCGAGGCGTCCAGGCCGCGGGCCTCCAGCGTGCGCGGCACCAGGGCAATGCGGGCCAGCAGGTCGTGGCGGGTGCGCTCGGCCATGTCCCACAGCGCGTTGTGGGCGTCGAAGTCGCCATAGTCGAAGCCCAGGGTCACGAGATGCTCGCGCAGCAGCGTGAAGTGCAGGGCCTCCTCGGCGGCGATGCGCAGCCAGTCGCGGTAGAAGGCAGCCGGCATGCCGGCAAAGCGCCAGCAGACGTCCAGGGCCAGGTTGATGGCGTTGAACTCGATGTGGGCGATGGAATGCACCAGGGCGGCGACGCCGGCCGGCATGCGCATGGAGGGCGGCTTGAGCCGGATGTGCTCGACCAGCTGTGGGCGGGCCGGGCGGCCAGGGATGCCTGGGGGCTCGGCCAGCTCGGCGTGGGGATCAAGGGGCGCGCGTTCGTCCAGCGCCCTCGCGGCCGCCGCCTTGGCCAGCGGGTCGGTGAGGGCGAGGATCTGCAAGGCGCGCGCACGGACTTCCATGCCCGGATTATCCCGGGCGCTAGCCTCTGAGCCGGGCAGCCACCAGCGGATGCCAGAGCCTGTCGTCCTGCAGCGGCGTGTCGGTCGGCAGGTCGGGGTTGTGCAGCTTCAGCCAGCGCCTGTCGTTCAGCGCGGCGCGCTGCAGCTGCGGGCCTGCCCATTGCTCGAACAGGGCGGTAAAGCTGCCATCGGCCAGCACCAGCTCCCAGCCCTTGCGCAGGCGCGCGGCCAGCTCGGGCTGGCCGGGACTGACGAAGAAATACAGCGGCGCCGGGTAGGCGATCAGCCAGCCATCCAGCACGCACAGGCCCGGCAGGGCATCGACGAAGGGATAGACCTCGATGGCGCCCAGGGCGAACAGGTCGATGCGCTCGCGCTCGAGCAGGGCGGGGAAGCTGGAGCGCCGGGCGATGGCCTGCACCGGCCAGCCATTGGCCTTCAGGATCTGGGTGTCGGGCCAGCTCTCGACCTGGGCCAGGCGCAGCTGGCGGGCCTGCTCCAGCGTCGCGACGCGCTGCAGCTCGGCGCGGCGGCGCGCCAGCGCGATGGGCAGGCGGATGCCGATGAGGCCGCGGTAGAGGCAGGTGCGCACGGCCAGGGCCTGGGCTTCGTGCTCGGTCGTCGTGACCGAGGTGGTGAGGTCGAGGTCGCCGGCCGCCAGCTGCAGGAAGGCGCGGCTCTGCGTCATCGGCGGGGCCACTTCGAGGCGGTAGGGGCCATGGCTGGCCTGGGTGCGCTCCAGCAGCAGGCGCAGCACGGCGAGCTCGTAGTTGGGCACGCCGTCCGGCAGCTGCACCAGGGCATGGCGGATCACCGGCGCGGCCCCAGGCGCAGCCCCGCCCAGGGCCGGCAGCAGGCCCAGCGCGGACAGACAGCGTCTTCTGAGACGGCTTACCGGCATGCGAGCCAGCCTAGCAGCAGCCCCGCTTCTAAAATCGAGGTTTTGCGCGCCGCGGCGGCCGCAGCGTGCGGGAGTACATGCAATGGCCATCTATCAGCTGGGCGAGTGGCAGCCTGACGTCGACGACAGTGCCTGGGTGGCCGGCAGTGCCGACGTCATCGGCCGGGTGACGCTGGAGGCCGATACCAGCGTCTGGTTCAAGGCCGTGCTGCGCGGCGACAGCTCGACCCTGCACATCGGTCGCGGCAGCAACATCCAGGACGGCTCGGTCCTGCATGCCGACCATGGCTTCCCCCTCGTCATCGGCGAGGGTGTGACCGTGGGCCACCAGGTCATGCTGCACGGCTGCACGGTGGGCGACAACTCCCTGATCGGGATTGGCGCGGTGGTCTTGAATGGCGCCCGTATCGGCCGCAACTGTGTGGTCGGCGCCGGGGCTCTGGTCACCGAGGGCAAGGAGTTCCCGGACGGCTCGCTGATCATCGGCAGCCCGGCCAAGGTGGCGCGGCCGCTGGAGCCCGCCCAGATCGAAGGCCTGCGCGCCAGCGCGGCCCATTACGTGGAAAACGCCCGCCGCTACCGTGCGGGACTGAAGAAGACCGATGAGTGAACTGCACAAATTCCTGTTCGAAGGCCTGCCCGTGCGCGGCATGCTGGTGCGCCTGACCGAGGGCTGGCAGGAGCTGCTGTCGCGGCGCGAGCCCGGCCAGGAATACCCGCCCGAGTTGCGCAACCTGCTCGGCGAGATGAGTGCCGCGGCCGTGCTGATGCAGGCCAACATCAAGTTCAATGGCGCCCTGGTACTGCAGGTCTTTGGCGACGGCCCTGTCAAGCTGGCCGTGTCCGAGGTGCAGCCCGACCTGTCCTTCCGCTCCACGGCCAAATGCGTCGGCGCCGTCGAGCCCGGTGCGACGCTGGAGGCCATGGTCAATCTGCACGGCCAGGGCCGCTGCGCCATCACACTGGACCCCAAGGACAAGTTTCCCGGCCAGCAGCCCTACCAGGGCGTCGTGCCCCTGCACGGCGACCTGCGCGAGCCGCTGCAGAAGGTCAGCGAGGTGCTGGAGCACTACATGCTGCAATCCGAGCAGCTCGACACCCGCCTGGTGCTGGCCGCCAATGGCGAGATTGCCGCCGGCCTGCTGATCCAGCGCCTGCCCGTCGAGGGCGAGGGCAATCTGGAAGGCAAGCGCAATGAAGACGACATCGGCTTGTCCGACGCCTTCAACCGCATCTCCATCCTGGCCGGCACGCTGACCTCGGAGGAGCTGCTGACCCTGGACGCCGACACCATCCTGCGCCGCCTGTTCTGGGAGGAGACGATGACCCGCTTCGAGCCCCAGGCGCCGCGCTTCGCGTGCACCTGCTCGCGCGAACGTGTCGGGCAGATGCTCAAGGGCCTGGGCCGCGACGAGGTCGACGGCGTGCTGGCGGAGCGCGGTGACGTCGAGATCGGCTGCGACTTCTGCGGCCGCCACTACCGCTTCGATGCCGTGGACGTGGGGGCGCTGTTCGACGATCGCAGCCATCCGTCCAGCGGCTCGGCCACGATGCAGTAGTCCGGGGGGAGGGCTTCCCCAGGCTTGGGGAAGCTCATCAAAACTTGCGTTGAGCCGGTCCCTCCCATCGACGAGTGTGTTCGCACTCGTCAAACAGGGAGGCCAACATGGCCGATTCCAAGTCTGGCGGCCTGGGTGCTTTCGCCTGGGCCGGCGCCGCCGTGCTGGCGGCTTTCGTCGGCAGCACGCAGCTGGTGCCGCATGCCTATGACTCGCTGCGCCCGGCCGAGAAGGAGCCGGCCGGCCGCATCGTCGTGCCCGCAGGCGAGCTCAGTGCCCGGTTGTGGGAGGACCCGCTCAGTGCATTGAAGCGCAGCGAAACCGAAAGGCTGTCGCGTTGCGGCAAGCAGCAGACGGCCGGCGCGCTGAGCAGTTGCCGCGTGGAGGCAGAGATCACCGGCCGCAGTCCCGACGACCTGCTGCAGCGGCTCGACGCCGATCACGATGGCGATCGGTCGGATGTGCTGCTGCTCTTCGCGCTGCTGCCCGGTGCGGATTTCGTCGGCGCCGAGGAGGTGCGCCGCCGCACCCGCTACGCCGTCCTGGCCGGTCTGATGGCCAAGGGCTATGTGCCGGACAACGCCGAGGGCATGCGGGTGCTGGCCCTGCGGGGGCTCGACAAGAGCGAACACGTGATGCCCTATGAGCTGCTGGCCCAGCGGGTCATCGGCCGGGCGCGGCCGGACGCCCCGGCGACGGGCAAGCTGAACTATCGGCAGGTGGCGCTGATCTGGGTGGACGAGAACGAGCTGCCCGAGCCCAGGCTCGATGCCTTCGCGCGCCTGGCCCGGCGGCTCACCGGTGATCAGGGCAGCGCCAGGTCGCCCGCCGTGGCGGTGCTCGGCCCGTCATCGACCGATGCGCTGCGCCGGGCGATCCGGGACCTGCGCTGCGCCGCGGATCGCAGCCTGGTGTCGGAGAAGGCCGCCAGCGCGACGGCCGATCCGGCCGTCTGTGGCACCAAGACGATCGCGCCGTTGGACCCCGAGACCAAGGCGGGCTACGAGACGCTGGCCCGGGCCAGCTTCTACAGCACCGGCTCGACGGCAGCGCACTACATGCTGGAGGAACTGCACGAGCAGAAGCTGGAGAACTTCGTGGCCGACCGTTTCCGCCGCCTGGCCGCCAGCCCCGCCGAGAAGCCCACCCGTCTCGTGAGGACCATCGGCACGGACAACGAGCTGATCAAGCGCCTCGTGACCGAGCTGCAGATGCGCCTGTCCAAGGATGCCAAGCGCCGCATCGTCGTCTTCGCCGAGCGCGACAGCCTCTACGCCCAGACCCTGGTGGAAGAGCTGAAGCGGCGGCTGTCCGATGAGAAGCACCTGAAGTTCGAGGTCGAGTACTTCCTGCGCGGCCTGGACGGCGCGACCCAGCGTGGCGCGGCCGAGGCGCAGGCCGGCAAGCCGACGCCTGCAGAGGATCCGCGCAACATCGAGTGGCCGGAGAACCGCAACCAGCTGGACTATCTGCGCCGCACCAGCCAGGCGCTGCGCGACAGCCAGGCCGAACCGGGCGCCGACGCGATCGGCGCCATCGGCATCTTCGCCACCGACGTGCATGACAAGCTGCTGGTGCTGCAGGCCCTGCACGAGGAGTTCTCGGACAAGGTCTTTTTCACAACCGACATCGATGCGCGCTTCCTGCATCCCAAGGTGCAGGACTTCTCGCGCAATCTTGTCGTGGCCAGCAGCCTGCCGCTGACCTTCCATGCCGCTGAGGCGGCGAACGACGTGGACCTGCGCGCCGGCACGCCGCCGCTGCGCGACGCCTACCAGTCGTCCAGCTACCTGGCCGCGCGCCAGGCGAGCTGCCGCGACGACGGCTGCCGCGACGGCGAATACGCCGCCATGAAGGAGGTGCTGAACGCACCCTCGGTCTACGAGATCGGGCGCAGCCGCGCCGTGGCCCTGAGCGGCTATGCCGCGGAAGGCCAGCCGACCGGGCGCGGTGTCATCAATGTCGTCGTGGCCGTCGGGACCGGGCTGCTGACGCTGATCGCGTTGCTGGCCTGGCCGTCCACGCGCTCGATGCGGCGTGTGCGCGAGCTGCTGCGCTACGAGGACACGCAGCGCTACGGGGCGGAGATCGACATCAGCGCCCTGGTGCTGACGACGCTGCAGATGAGCGTCGCGGCCTTCGTGCTGGCCAATCTGATCGAGTTCGCGCGGCCCCAGCAGGTCAGCTTCGTGCGCATGCTGCTGCTCGGTTGCCTGGGCGGGCTGGCCGCGGTGCTGGCCGTGCTGCCGGCGCTGGTGGCGGCGGGTGGGCCCGCCGGCGCGCGCCGGGGCGGCGGCGCGGCGCTGGATCCGCTGCACCTGTCGGTGCTGGCGCTGCTGGGGGCCATCTGGCTGGTGCTGGCCTGGCCGCAGGGCGGTGCTGCCGGCCCCTGCCGCGAATGCGAGCCCGTGGCCTGGTTCCAGGGTGTCAGCGCCTGGCCCTCGCATCTGCTGCACCTGCTGGCCCTGGTCGGCACGCTGCTGGCGCTGGACCAGGCCTGGATCGGCGTGCTGTGCGCCCGCCGCAAGGACTGCCGCTGGCTGGGCCAGCCCGAGCCCGAACCGAGCTTGCTGAAAGGGTTCAGCCCGCGGGCGCTGTTCAGGCACTGGCGTGACCAGTACAGCACGCTGGCCTGGCCCATCGCCAGGGCGGCGAGCTGCGACGCCATGAAGCTGTGGAAGCAGTACGCCGAGCGCGGCCATCCGCGCGTGCGGGCGGTGCGCATCTTCTTCTGCTTCCTGTGGACGATCGGCCTGGGCCTGCTGTTCTTCATCGGCCTCAGCGAAGGCCAGATCCCGGAGGTGCCGGTGCGCGGCGAGGAGCATCGGCAGATGGTCAAGGCCACGCTCTATGTGCTGCTGCTGCTGTTGCCGCTGCTCATCGTCGTGGTCGTGGACGCGACGCTGTTGCTGCTGTGCTTCATCCGCCGCCTCAACGCCGGCCGCAGCTACTACCCGGACGAGACGTTGGCGCGCTTCGCGGCCGGGCTGGGCAGCGCGCATGACGACCTGTGGAAGCGCAAGCTGAGCGCGCGGCCCGGGGACCGGGAAAGTGCCGCGGCCGAGCGCCTGCACAGCCTGCTCGACCCCTGGGTCGACCTCCAGCTCATCGCCCGCCTGAGCCAGCCCGTGGCGCGGCTCGTGATCTGGCCGTTTGCGGTGCTGGCCGTCATCGTCGTGGCACGCAGCCGCTTGTTCGACAACTGGTCGCTGACGCCGCCCATTGCCGGCGTCGTCTGCTTCTACGTGGTCGTGCTGGTGGGCTTGGCGCTGTGGGTCAAGCAGGCCGCCGAGCGGGCCCGCAGCCAAGCGCTGAACACGATGAAGGCTGACCGACGCTGGCTGGCCGGCAGTGGCGACGCCGAACTGGTCGTGCTGGCCGGGCCGTTGGATCGCCTGATCAGCGAGGTGGAGGCGATGCGGTCCGGCGCCTTCGCGCCCTTCCTGGAGCAGCCCTTGCTGAAGGCCCTGCTGGTGCCACTGGGAGGCGCGGGCGGGACGCAGCTGTTCGACATCCTGCTGGCACGTTGACGTTGGCGCGCATTGCGGGGGAGAGGCGCGTCATGCCTTCTGAGGATGCGCAACGCCCTAGTGATTGACGACCGCAGCCCAAGCTGAGACTTTCGCTCCCTGGCCCGCTCCTGCAAGGGCCGGGAGGCGTTGATGGCGGATTCCAAGGGCGGCGTGCTGGGCAGTTTCCCGTGGGCCAGCGTGGCGGTGCTGATGGCCTTCATCGCCAGCACGCAGCTGGTGCCGCATGCCTTCGACGCACTGCGCCCGGCCGAGAAGGCGCGCGCCCAGGCGCCGCTGGACCCTGACCTGGAAATCAACGCCCGGCTCTGGGAGGATCCGTTCGCGGCCCTGCGCCGCTACGAGGTGGAACGCTCCGAGCGTTGCGAGCGCCAGCGCAAGGCCTCGCAGCCGGTGGACGCCGACTGCGGCAATGTGATGCCCAAGCTGCGCGATCCGCGCAACCTGCTGTCGCGCCTGGACGGCGACCAGAACAAGCGCATCGACGACACCCTCATCGTGCTGGCGCTGATGCCGGGGGCCGATTTCGTCGGTGCCGAGGAGGCTCGCCGGCGCATCCGCTACGCGACGCTGGCCGGCCTGCTGGCCCAGGACTATGTGCCCGACAACGCCGAGCGGCTCAGCCTGCTGGAGTTCAAGCTGCTGGACGCCAACCCCGAAGCCAAGGCCGGCATGAAGGAGGTCAGCGCCAGCGCCGGTTACATGGTGCCCTATGAGCTGCTGTCGCTGCGGCGCGAGAACAGCGACCAGCCGCCTTCGCGCTACGCCCAGGTGGCCCTGCTGTGGGTGGACGAGACCGCGCTGCCTCTGCGCAAGCTGGACGCGGTGGCCCGCCTGACCGAGCAGCTGATGGGCAAGACGGCGCGGGCCCGCGCCCAGGTGCGCTTTGCCGACGACCACCAGGATGCGCTGCCCCGCCTGGCCGTCATCGGCCCTTCGTCCACCGATGCGCTGCGCACCGCCTTGCGCGACCTGCGCTGTGCGGCCGACCTCAACAACGCCGCGGGCATCGCCGGCGGCGGCGTGGGGCGCAGCGATGCCGCCCGCTGTGCGCGGCGCGGCGAAGACATCGACGCCAAGCAGGTCTTGCCCACCGACGTGCTCGATGGCTACCGCCTGCTGGCCCGGGCCGAGTTCTACAACCCCTCGTCCACGGCCCCCGAGCGCATGCTGCCGGAGCTGCAGCAGTACGCCCGCGACGTGACCGGCGTGGACGACGGCCTGGATGCCTTCCTGACCCAGCACTTCAGCCGCCTGACCGGCACCCATGGCAAGCCGCCGCCCGTGCACATGGTGAGAACCGTGGGCAGCGACGCCGACCTGATCGAGAACCTGGTCAAGGAGGTGCGGCTGCGCCTGCCGCAGAAGCACCGCCGCATCGTCGTCGTGGCCGAGCGCGACTCCATCTACGCCCAGGCCCTGGTGGAGCAGTTGCGCGACTGCCTGCCGCCGGCCCTGCAGGAGAGCCTGAGGGTCATCTACTTCTTCCGCGGCATCGACGGCGTCACCACCAAGGAAGCGAGCGCCGCGGCGGCGCTGGCCACGGCCGCGGCCAAGGCGGCGCCGCTGGAATGGCCCGAGAGCCGCGACCAGCTGGACTATCTGCGCCGCCTGAGCGGCGAACTCAAGCGCAGCGAGGCCGTGGACGACAGCCTGCCCATCGGCGCCATCGGCATCTTTGCCAATGATGTGCACGACAAGCTGCTGGTGCTGCAGGCCCTGCACGAGACCTTCTCGGACCGCATGTTCTTCACGACGGACATGGATGCGCGCTATCTGCATCCGCGCACCCAGGCCTTCACGCGCAACCTCGTCGTCGCCAGCAGCCTGCCGCTGGCCTTCTACCCGGCGGGCCAGGGCGAAGTCGACCTGCAGGCCGGCACGCCGCCGCTGCGCGATATCTACCAGGTCAGCACCTACGCCGCCGCCCGCCGCGCCGGTTGCCGCAGCGAGGCCTGCAAGGCCGGCGAGGCCAGGGCCCTGGACGTGGTGCTGAAGAACACCTCGGTCTACGAGATCGGCCGCTCCGAGAGCGTGCCGCTGGCCGGCTATGCCCTGCTGCAGCGGCCGCACCAGACGGCACCGGGGCGCATCTTCGTCGCGCTGCTGATGGCGGCGTTGATCGGTTGCATGCTGTTTGCCTGGCCCTCAACGCCGTCCATGCGCCAGGCGCGCCGCGTGCTGATCGGCTCCCGCGCAGGCATGCCGCGCACGATGGACCTGACGGCCGTCGCCCTGGTCACGCTGCATGCGGTGCTGCTGTCCTACTCGATGGCCAGCCTCATCGAGTTCGTGCTGCCGGGGCGCATGAATTTCAGCCACGCGCGCCTGCTGGCTGCATTGGCGGCTGGCGGCGCCCTGCTGCTGGGGCTCACGGCCTGGAAGGCCGGCGAGCAGCGGCGGCTGGTGGCCGTGCTGGCCGCGCTGCTGCTGGGCATCGCCGGTGCGTGGATGTGGCTGGCCTGGCCGCATGGCGGCTGGTTGCCGGGCAAGTCTCCCTGCCTGAACTGCGAGCCCACGGCCTGGCTCGAAGGCGTGAGCGCCTGGCCGTCCCATCTCATCCACCTGCTGGCGCTGTTCACGCTGCTGTGGACGCTGGACTGGGCCTGGGCCGCCACGCAAGAGCAGTTGCGCCTGGACTCCGACTGGCTGAAGCTGCCGCGGCCCACGCGGCACACGCTGCGCGAGTTGCTGGGCGGCTGGTTCGTCAATGCCAGCGTGATGTTCTGGAAGCCGGGCGTGGGCTTCAGCTGCGATTTCAAACAGCTCTGGGTGGAGTACGGCGAGCGCGGCGAGGCCACGCCGCGCCTCATCCGTACGCTGTTCTGGTATGTGCTGACGCTGGCCGTCATGCTGCTGCTGTTCTTCGGCATCAACGACGGCAAGATCCCCGAGGTGCCGGCGCGCGGGCGCGAGCACCGCAGCCTGGTGCGCGTGACGCTGTATGCGGCCATGCTGCTGCTGCCCCTGCTCATCGTGGCGGTGGCCGATGCGACGGTGCTGCTGACGCGCTTTGTGCGCCATCTGAATGCCGGCCGCAGCTTCTACCCGCCCGAGACCATTGCGCAGTTCGCCAATGCGCTGGGTGATGAGCACAAGGCCTTGTGGTCGCAGCGCTTTTGCGCCAAGCCGGAAGAGCGCAGCAAGGACGGCACGGGCTTCGCGATGCACACCCTGCTGGACGACTGGATCGACGTGCAGGTGGTGGCACGGCGCAGCGCGCCCATCGCGCGCCTGGTGATCGGGCCCTTCGTCGTGCTGGCGCTGCTGGTGGTGGCGCGCAGCCGGCTGTTCGACAACTGGGCGCTGACGCCTGCCATCGCCGTGGGCGTGAGCTTCTATATCGCGGTGCTGATCGGGCTGACCTTCCTGCTCAAGCAGGCTGCGGAGAACACGCGCCGCCGGGCGCTGGAATCCATGCAGGCCGACCTGCGCTGGATGGCCGGCAGCGGGGCGCCGCTGACGGGCCTGGTGGAGCCCTTCAAGCGACTGATCGTCCAGGTCGAGAACGAGCAGCATGGCGCCTTCGCCTCCTTCTTCGACCAGCCTCTGCTCAAGGCCATCCTCGTGCCCCTGGGCGGCGCAGGCGGCACGCAGCTGTTCGACTACCTGCTGCTGGGGCGATAGCTCAAGGCGACTGTGCCGCGATCCGGCAAATACAAGCCCCTAGAACCCCGGGCCGCCGAGCGGCGCTTCCCCCGTCCATACGATGGTGTTTGCGATCCAGGCGACTAGCCTGTTAGGAGCGGCCGCCCCGTTCGAGGCCCCCGTCGGGCGTCCCGGCATCGCCTTTCCATGCCGGTCACTGGAGTGAGACATGAGCACCGATCAACGCTTGCTGGCCCTCATCGGCCGCCGCCTGCCGGCCATCTTCGACGTGATCCCGCGCGGGCCGCAGGGCTTCTCGTTGCAGGATCGCGTCAGCGCCGTGGCGCTGAACCCCCAGCCGCTGCCGCCGGGGCCGCCCGAGTTCATCGGTGCAGCGCTGGCGCAGGAGTTTGCCCATATGGCCTTCGTCAGCGACAGGTTGGGCTTGGCCTGGAAGACCATGAACCAGGACTTGGACGACTGGTGCCCGACGCAGCCGCGCAAGATCAAGTTCCCCGTCGGCTGGCCGCCCGTGCCGGAGCCCGACCCCCATCCCAACTGGCTCGCCGAACTGCATCTGGGCTTCGCGGCCAAGCTGTCGGCCATCTCGGCCGACCATGCCGGCACACCGCTGGCGGCGACGCTGGACCGCGCCGTCAATCGCTCCGTCGACGCGCTGTCGCAGCTGCGCGCCCAGTGAGGCGTTTCAGCGGCCTGGCAAGGCGTCCACGGCTTGCACGGCCAGCGCCAGCCGCTCGGCCTGCGCCTCGCCGTGGATATCGAGCCAGGGCAGGCCATGGCTTGCCAGCGCCGCGCGCAGGCGGGCGTCAAAGCGCGCCCGCACCTCGGGCCCGTCCCGCAGGAAGCCATCGGCCTCCCACGGCAGGTCGGGGGCACACAGCAGGGTCAGATCGCAGCGGCGCTGGAAGGCGAGGGCGTCGGCCAGCAGCGAGTCGTCATTGAAGTAATGCTGGCTGCACAGGGCGGTGATCAGCGGCGTGGTGTCGCAGATCACCAGCTCATGCTCGCGAGCCGCGGCCTCGATGCGCGCGGCCTGCTCGGCGGCGATATGGGCCTGCTCGTGCTGCTGCGGTGTGCGGCCGTGGGCGGCGCACCATTCACGCAGGTATTCGGTGACGAGGCCGGCGCCGAGATGCCGCGCCATGGCCGGGGCCAGCGTGGACTTGCCGGTGCATTCGGCGCCCACCAGCGCCACCAGGCGGCTCAAGCGCTTCTCCAGGCCCGCCAGCCGATGACGCTCATCGGGATGAAGCCGGCGTAGAGGATGACCGTCAGCCAATAGCCCTTGAGGCCGAACAGCACGACGCTGACCGCGTTGACGACGATCCAGGTCGGCCAGTTCTCCTCGTATTTGCGCGCCAGCAGCCACTGGCCGAGCAGGCTGGCCACGGTGGGGAAGGCGTCCCAGTAGGGCAGGGGGCTGTCGGTGGCCTTGGCGAGGAAGAAGCCGAGCAGGGGCCAGGCGGCCAGCGTCAGCAACACGGGCCTCCATAGGCCCTGGCGGCCGAGTCGGCGCACGGTCAGTGCCTCGCCTTCGCGGGTGCGGCCGAACAGCCACTGCCACCAGCCCCACAGCGCCAGCGCCGCGAAGACGAGTTGCAGCGAGGCTTCGCCGTAGAGCTTGCCGTCCCAGAACAGCGCGAAGTACATCAGCGAGCTGATCAGGGCCAGCGGCCAGGCCAGCAGGTGCACGCGCATATTGCAGACCACCATCCAGACGGCCAGCACAAAGGCCACCAGCTCCAGCCAGGAGATGGGGCTGCCGAAGGCGGTGAAGGCGGGCGCGATCAGCGCCGCCCAGGCGGCGGCCAGCATCAGCGTTTGACGGCCGAGGCCGCGGCAGGCGCCAGCGGCACGAAGACTTCGTCGGACTTGATCATGCCCAGCTCGAAGCGGGCCTTCTCCTCGACCATCTCCAGGCCTTCGCGCAGATCGCGCAGCTCGGCCTGCAGTTGGGCGTTGCGGGCCCGGGCCTTGTCGTTGTCGGCCTGGGCCTGGCTCAGCTCCTCGCGGAGCTGAGCGACGTGCGGAATGCTGCCCCGGCCCACCCAGAGCTGGGCTTGGATGGCCACCAGGAACAGGGCCAGGACCGCGGCAAGCGCCTTCAACGCTTACTTGAGGTTATAAAAAGCGGCACGGCCGGGGTAGACGGCCACATCGCCCAGGTCCTCTTCGATGCGCAGCAGCTGGTTGTACTTGGCCATGCGGTCCGAGCGCGACAGCGAGCCGGTCTTGATCTGGCCGGCGTTCAGGCCGACGGCGATGTCGGAGATGGTGCTGTCCTCGGTCTCGCCGGAGCGGTGCGATACAACGGCGGTATAGCCGGCGCGCTTGGCCATCTCGATGGCGGCGAAGGTCTCGGTCAGCGTGCCGATCTGGTTGATCTTGATCAGGATGGAGTTGGCGATGCCCTTCTCGATGCCCTGCTGCAGGATCTTGGTGTTGGTGACGAAGAGGTCGTCGCCGACGATCTGCACGTTTTGCCCCAAGCGGTCGGTCAGGATCTTCCAGCCGTCCCAGTCGCCTTCGGCCATGCCGTCTTCGATGGAGATGATGGGGTATTTGTCGACCCAGGTGGCCAGCATGTCGGTCCACTCCTGCGAGGTCAGCTGGATGCCGCCTTCGCCTTCGAGCACGTACTTGCCGTCCTTGTAGAACTCGCTGGCGGCGCAGTCCAGGCCGATGGCGATCTGCGAGCCGGCCTGGTAGCCGGCCTTGTCGATGGCCTGCAGGATCAGCTGGATGGCGGCCTCATGGCTCTCGACGCTGGGGGCGAAGCCGCCCTCGTCGCCGACGGCGGTGGAGATGCCCTTGTCGTGCAGGATCTTCTTCAGCGCGTGGAAGACCTCGGCGCCCCAGCGCAGGGCTTCGCGGAAGCTCGGCGCGCCCACGGGGATGATCATCAGCTCCTGCAGGTCCAGGCTGTTGTTGGCGTGGGCGCCGCCGTTGATGACGTTCATCATCGGCACGGGCAACTGGTTGCCGTTCATGCCGCCGAAGTAGCGGTACAGCGGCAGGCCGGATTCCTCGGCCGCGGCGCGGGCCACGGCCATGGAGACGGCCAGCATGGCATTGGCGCCCAGGCGGCTCTTGTTCTCGGTGCCGTCCAGGTCGATCAGGGTCTTGTCCAGGAAGGCCTGCTCGGAGGCGTCCAGGCCCAGCACGGCCTCGGAGATCTCGGTGTTGATGTGCTCGACGGCCTTCAGCACGCCCTTGCCGAGGTAGCGGGCCTTGTCGCCGTCGCGCAGCTCGATGGCTTCGCGCGAACCGGTGGACGCGCCCGAGGGCACGGCCGCGCGGCCCATGACGCCGGACTCCAGCAGCACGTCGCATTCGACGGTGGGATTGCCGCGGCTGTCGAGGATCTCTCGGCCGACGATGTCAACGATGGCGCTCATTCAATGTCTCCAGGAAGTGAAAAATTCGGGCGGGCGCAAGTGTGCCGAGCGGGCGTTACCGTGTCACAACAAGCGGCGCTGCGTTGGGGCAGGAGTTTAAGTGCTCGTGTCCGTGGGACCCTGGCGCCACAGCCGCCAGGTGACGGCCGCCAGCAGCGCGACGCCCACGCCCAGCACGGCCCATAGCAGCAGGCGCCGTGGTGGCACGGCAGCTTCCGTGGTGGCAGCGACCGCCTGCGCCGAGAAGGCACCGAGCTGGGAGTGGCCCAGGCGCGACTGCTCGCGATTCCAGTCCGGCACCACGTCGGCCAGCGGGCGCGGGCCGCTCTCGGGCGTCGCGGCGCCGACCTGGAGGCTGAAGGGAGGCTCGCCCTGGGCCGCCCAGACGACGCGGATGGCGCGCACCGTCCAGTCCAGGCGCAGGCTGCCGGCGGGCGGCAGGGCGGTGCCGCGCGGCGGCAGCAGGCGCAGTTCGCTGGCACCGATGCCCAGTGGCAGGGCCGGCGCCATGTCGGCCGGTGCGGCCCCACGATCCACGCGATAGAAGACGGTACGGGCGACGGTCTGCCAGGGCGCCTGGGCGCCGGCGCGCGTCTGCACCTGCACGGGCAGGACCCAGGTGCCCTGGCTGCCGGCCAGCGTCAGGCTCAGGAGCGGCTGCGGGCCGCCCAGGGAAATGACCCAGCCGCCATCGGCATCGGGCGCGGGCAGGGCGGCGGTGCGCGGCGTCTGCTGGAGTGCGGCGCCGGCGGGCTGAGCCAGC
Organism: Roseateles saccharophilus; assembly: GCF_031458095.1. Lineage (GTDB taxonomy): Bacteria > Pseudomonadota > Gammaproteobacteria > Burkholderiales > Burkholderiaceae_C > Pelomonas > Pelomonas saccharophila_A. The sequence continues at coordinate 208,159 of NZ_JAVDXU010000004.1, read as the reverse complement.
AGCGTTGCGGCCTCGGGCTGCACAGAGCTGCTGGCCTCGTCCCAGACCAGGCGCAGATAGCGCTGTGGGCGGCCCGGCAGGTTCACCAGGGGCTGGGCCAGCGGCGCGCCTTCGGCCGTGCGCAGGCCCAGCAGCTGGCCCGTGCCCAGCCATTGCCAGGACTGCAGGTCGGCGCTGGTCTCCAGCCGGTAACCGGCCTGGAAGGGGGTGGAGTCGGCGGGCCAGCGAAGGCGCACTTGGCGCGGCTCGGCGGGCCATTGGGCGGGTTCGCCCAGATCCAGCATCCAGCCGGCGGGCAGGCGGTTGGGTGGGGCCGATGCGGCCGTCGTCGGCGCGGGCGGCAGGGCGAAGAGCTTGAGTTCGCGCTCGGGTGTGGCGAGCAGGCCGTCAGGCAGCAGCGCAAACGGCACGCGGCGGCCCTGGGCGTCGAGCAGCTGCCAGTCGCGCAGGTCGCTGCCCAGGCTGTGCTGCCAGGCCTCGGCCGTGGCGTCCAGCGTCAGGAAGGGCGCGGGCTGGGTGATCTGCACCGGCGCGCGGTAGGGCGAGGCGGTGGCCGACGCGGCTGCCAGCAGCAGCATCAGCTCAAACAGACTTTTTCTCATCGTTGGAAGAACCGGCCGAACCAGGCAGGGGAGCGACATAGCCGATGACCAGCATCAGCACGCCCACACCGATGAAGGAGACGATGCGCAGCACCGTGCCGCTGCCCGACAGGTCGAACAGCATCAGCTTGAGTACGACGGCGCCCAGCAGCACGGCGCCGGCCAGCCAGGGCATGCGCTGCTGGCGGCGCGTGCCCCACAGCATCAGCACCAGCGCCAGCGCGCTCCACAGCAGGGCCAGGCCGGTCTGCACGCCGCGTGAGGCCAGCCAGCCATCGACGTGATAGGGCACGCCGCCCCAGTGGTGGAAGCTGCGGATCAGCATGCCGTTCAGCCACAGAAAGGACAGGCCGGCGGGCAAGGCCCAGATGCGGGACGGCAGAGCCAGGGCGGTGGCCGCCGGGCTGCGCAGCCAGGCCGCGATGGCGAGCAGGGCGCCGGCCAGGCCCAGGTCCAGCGGATTCAGCAGCGGGATATAGGGCAGGGGATCGGCCCGGCCCGGGCTGGCCCAGTTGGCGATCAGCACCCAGGCCGCCAGGGCCAGGGCCAGCACGCCGGCGCCGGTCTGGGCATAGGCCGGCGGCGCCAGGCGCAGCGGCCAGGCCTGGCGCAAAGGCGCATGCCGCTGCTGGCGGAGCACCGCGGCCAGCAGCAGGGCGGGCAGCGCCAGCCAGCCCAGCCAGCCCCAGGCACTGCCGCCATTGCCATCGATATTGCCGAGGTCGGCCGTCCAGTGCCGGCCCTGCAGGGCGCCGAGCAGAGCCAGGCTCAGCAGGCTGCCGGCATGGGTGGCGTGGCGCAGGGGATCGGGCCAATGCGGTGCCGTGCGTTGCAGCACCCAGGCCTGGGCGGCCCAGGCCAGCGGCAGGGCCCACCAGCCGCCCGCGGACAGCGGTGCGCCATGCAGCAGGCTGCCGGCGACGCCCAGCAGCGTCCAGGCCGGCAGCAGCAGCGCCGTCGGCCAGGCGATGGTGGGCCAGCGCCACAGCGTCTGCAGGCCCAGCAGCAGGGCGCTTGCCGCCGCCAGCAGGGCCAGGCCGACGGCCCAGATCTGCTCATCGGGCACCCATTGCGTCAGCACGACGGCGGCGGCCACGCCCAGCCAGGCCGTACCCCAGCCGACCAGCGCAAACGCAGCGAGCGCATGCTGGGGCCGGCGTTCATCGAGGCCGAACAGGCGTGCACCGCCGAGGCCGGCGGCAGCGATCAACAGCGCGTTCAACAACTGCGTCGCGGCATGCGGACCGCCGACGTCCTGGGACAGCGACTTCATCAGTGTCAGCCCGCCCAGGGCCATCAGGGCCAGGCCGCTGACGAGCACGCGGTCGCGGCGCTGGCGCAGGCCCAGCCAGACCGCGCCCAGGCCTTCCAGTGCCCACGCGCCGGCCGTGGCTTCGGCGCTCAGCGCAAATGGAATGACCAGCGTGCCGAAGACGGCGCCCAAGGCCAGCAAGGCCTCGAAGATGCGCGCATGCGCGGCGCGTTTGCGGGTCCAGGCCGCCAGGCCCACATAGGCGGCTCCGGCCAGCAGCGCCGCCAGCGCGATGGCCATGGCGTCGGGTCGCAGCAGCAGGTATTGCATGGCCGCACCCAGGGCCGGCATGCCGAACAGCAGCGTGGACTGCAGCCACAGTTCGGGCTCCTGGGCATGGCGGCCCGGCAGCAGTTGCACGATGGTGAACAGCAGCCAGAAGGCAATCAGGAAACCCTGAGCCATCGGGTAGTCCGCCGCCGTGTAGCTCCGTGCCGCCCACGCACTGGCGACCAGGGCCGTGAAGCCGAAGGCGATCAGGTTGAGCCGCGGCCAATGCCTGAACCAGGCCACCAGGGCCACGCCCAGGCCCAGCACGAAGTAATAGCCCAGCAGCATGGCGATGGCGCCGCTGCCGGTGGCCAGCAGCAGCGGCGTCGCGTAGCCGCCCAGGGCGGCGACGACGGCCAGGGCCTGGGCCTCCTGGCGCACGGCGAGCAGCGCGGCCAGCAGCGAAACCGCCAGCATCAGCACGAAGACCAGGGCCAGGGGCTCCAGCCCGGCCAGCTTCACGGCCGCGAACAGCGTCAGGTAGACGACGGCCACGCCGCCGCCCTGCAGCAGCAGGCCATAGGCGCGCGAGCGCAGGCGCAGCCGCCAGCCCACCACCAGCAGCACGATGCCGGTGGCACCGATGCCGGCCAGGCGCACTTCCAGCGGCACGGTGACATGTTCGGCGGCGAAGCGGGCCAGGAAGACCAGGCCGAGGAAGAGCATGGCCAGCCCGACCTTGACGATGGTGTTGGCCGCCGCGATGCGCTGGGCCCAGGCGGGCATGGGCGGCATGCGGATGGGCCTGGGCGCGGCAGTCGGGGCTGGAGTGGTGCGAGGGGCGGGCGGCAGCGCCGTGGTGGCAAGCGCGGGCGCGGGTGTTGCCAGCGCAGGCGCCGGCGTCGGCAGTTCGCGAAGCGGCAACGGGATGGTCGGCTCGGGCTCAGGCTCGGGTTCGGGCGCTACCTGGGGCGGGGCGACCCGGGGGGGCGGCGTCGCTGCGCCCGTCTTCAGCCTTTGTTCCAGGTCGGCGATGCGCTTGGCCTGCTGGAGCTGGCGCGAGAACAGCCATCCCAGGGCCGCGCCCATGAGGGCGCCGCCAGCACTCTCAAGCGCAAGGCCGCCGATCAGCGCGCCCAGCAGCAGCGAGAGCGCGGCCACGGGGCTCAGACGCCTTCGATCAACACCATGCGCATGACGGCAATGCCCTCGCGGGCTTGCCGTGCCGCGCCGTACTCGGGCGAGTCGTAGAAGGCCTGCGCCGCTTCAGCAGTGGGGAACTTCAGCAGCACGACGCGCTCGGGCGTCCAGTCGCCTTCCAGCACCGTCACCTTGCCGCCGCGCACCAGCACTTCGGCGCCATGCTCCTTCATGGCCAGCGTCGAGAGGCGCCGGTAGTCCTCGTACTGTGTGGGGTTGGTGACCTTGACGTTGGCGAGGATATAGGCGGCCATGGTGTTCAGCAGCTGAAGTCGTTCTCGAGAAGGGGTTGCTTCTTGACGACGCGGTCCAGCGCCACCAGTTGCTCCAACAGCGTCTTCATGTGCTTGAGCGGCACGGCATTGGGGCCGTCGCTGAAGGCCTCGGCCGGGTTGGGGTGGGTCTCCATGAAGAGGCCCGCCACGCCGACGCCGACGCCGGCACGGGCCAGCACGGGCACCATCTCGCGGGCACCGCCGCTGGAGCCGCCGAGGCCACCGGGCTTCTGCACCGAGTGGGTGACGTCGAAGACCACCGGCGCGCCGGTGTTGCGCATCTCGGCCAGGCTGGTCATGTCGGCGACCAGGTTGTTGTAGCCGAAGCTGACGCCGCGTTCGCAGGCCAGGAAGCTGTCCTCGGGCAGGCCCTTTTCCGCGGCGGCGGCGCGGGCCTTGTCGATGACATTCTTCATGTCCCAGGGCGCGAGGAACTGGCCCTTCTTGATGTTGACCGGCTTGCCCGACTGCGCCACCGCACGGATGAAGTCCGTCTGGCGGCACAGGAAGGCCGGCGTCTGCAGCACGTCGACGACGCTGGCGACTTCGGCCACCTGCGAGTTGTCATGCACGTCGGTCAGCACCGGCAGGCCGGTCTGGCGGCGCACCTCGTCGAGGATCTTCAGGCCGGCTTCCATGCCCAGGCCACGCTTGGTGGTGCCGGAGGAGCGGTTGGCCTTGTCGAAGGAACCCTTGTAGATCAGCGGGATGCCGAGCGTCGTGCAGGCCTCCTTCAGCAGGCCGGCCACGTCGAGTGAGAGCTGCAGGCTCTCGATCGAGCAGGTGCCGGCGATCAGGAAAAAGGGCTTGTCGATGCCGACGTCGTATCCGCAGAGCTTCATTTCAGTGATCCATTTCTGTTGCGGGCCGAGCGCCGGGCCTGCCCTGGGCCAGAGGCCCTGGGCCTTCCGTAGGCACAAGCAGTCCGCAGGGACTGCTTGTGTCCGACTCCAGTTCGCCAAGCCGGCCCGCTCTGGCGATGTGATTGCGGCTCGAAGCCGCAAGCATCGCCGTCCCCTCGGGGGACCGACCAGGATTGCTGGCGTGCAGCCGGCGCAAGACTGGGCGAGGGGCTCATTGCTTGTGTTTATGGTCCAGCGCGGCCTTGATGAAGGCCGTGAACAGCGGGTGGCCGCCCCAGGGCGTGGATTTGAACTCGGGGTGGAACTGCACGCCGACGAACCAGGGGTGGACCTCGCGCGGCAGCTCGACCATCTCGGTCAGCTTCTCGCGTTGGGTGATGGCCGAGATGACCAGACCGGCCTTGGTCAGGCGGTCCAGGTAATGCTCGTTGGCCTCGTAGCGATGGCGGTGGCGCTCGGTGACGACGGGGCCGTAGATGTCGCGGGCCAGGGTGCCGTCCTTGACGTCGGAGCTCTGCGCGCCCAGGCGCATGGTGCCGCCGAGGTCGGAGTTGGCGTCGCGCTTCTGGATGCTGCCGTCGCGGTCCTGCCATTCGTCGATCAGCGCGATGACGGGGTGGGGCGTCTCGGGATCAAACTCGGTGGAGTTGGCATTCTCGAGGCCGGCCATGTGGCGGGCGTACTCGATGGTCGCGACCTGCATGCCCAGGCAGATGCCCAGGTAGGGCAGCTTGTGCTCGCGGGCATATTGCGCCGCCAGGATCTTGCCTTCGACGCCGCGCTTGCCGAAGCCGCCGGGCACCAGGATGGCATCGAACTTGGCCAGCGTCCCGATGGTTTCGGGCGTCAGCGTCTCGCTGTCCACATACTCGATCTTGACGCCCGAGTGGTTGTGGATGCCGGCATGGCGCAGGGCCTCGTTGAGCGACTTGTACGAGTCCGACAGGTCCGTGTACTTGCCGCACATGGCGATGGTGACTTCTTCCTTGGGGTTCTCGACTTCATGGACGAGGGTGTCCCAACGCCTCAGGTCGGTGCTCTTGGTGTTGAGCTGGAGCTTGGTGCAGATCAGCTGGTCCAGGCCCTGCTCGTGCAGCATGCGCGGCACCTTGTAGATGGTGTTCACGTCCCACATCGAGATCACGCCGTACTCGGCGACGTTAGTGAACAGCGAGATCTTCTCGCGCTCGTCGTCGGGGATGCGACGGTCGGCGCGGCACAGCAGCGCGTCGGGCTGGATGCCGATCTCGCGCAGCTTCTGCACCGTGTGCTGGGTCGGCTTGGTCTTGAGCTCGCCGGCGGCGGCGATCCAGGGCACATAGGTCAGGTGCACGAAGGCCGTGTTGGTCGGGCCGGCGCGCAGGCTCATCTGGCGCACGGCTTCCAGGAAGGGCAGGGACTCGATGTCGCCCACCGTGCCGCCGATCTCGACGATGGCCACGTCGACGCCCTCGGCGCCGCGCTTGATGTATTCCTGGATCTCGTTGGTGATGTGCGGAATGACCTGCACCGTCTTGCCGAGGTAGTCGCCGCGGCGTTCCTTCTCCAGCACCGTCTTGTAGATCTGGCCGGTGGTGAAGTTGTTGGCCTTCTTCATCCGCGTCGTGATGAAGCGCTCGTAATGGCCGAGGTCGAGGTCGGTTTCGGCGCCATCGTCGGTGACGAAGACTTCACCGTGCTGGAAAGGCGACATCGTGCCGGGGTCGACGTTGATGTAGGGGTCCAGCTTGATGAGGGTGACTTTGAGGCCGCGCGATTCGAGGATGGCAGCCAGGGAGGCCGACGCGATGCCCTTGCCCAAGGAGGACACCACACCGCCGGTGACGAAGACGTATTTGGTCATGTCTTGCAGCACGCAGAACAGCATGCTGAGGTGGGAAATTCTGATTGTACGGGAGGCCGCCGGCCGCCCGGCTTCAGCGGCCGGATGGCCCCAGCAAGTCCAGCACCAAATCCGCGGTCTCTTCGGGCCTCTCGAAGGGGAAAAGGTGCGAGCCCTCCATCCAACGCCAGTTCTCGCCGGCCAGCTTCTTGGACGCAGCCGCGCCCGCCTGACGCAATTCAGCCGAGCGCGTGCCGCCGACGAAGGCCACCGGGCATTGGGGCGGGCGCAGGCGCAGCAGCAGGGGCAGATGGTGGGGCAGGGTGCGGTAGATATGGGCCTCGACCTCGCGGGTGAAGCGCAACCGGACCTGGCCGTCCTCGGCCTCCTCGAAGCCGGTCTCGATGTAGTCCGCCAGCACGCGCGGATCCCAGCGGGCGAAGAGCTTCTTGGCCGCGAAGTGCGCATGCACGGCCCCACGGTCCGGCCAGACATGGCGGCGTTCGCGGGCGATCTTGGACGGGCCGTAGCGATGGATCAGCCCGGTCGTCTTGGCCATGGCCACGGCGGCGGCCTTCATGCCGGAAACGACGGGCGAGTCCAGCATCACCAGGCGACTGACCAGTTCGGGCCGGCGGCAGGTCGCCATCAGGCTCAGCATGCCGCCCAGGGAATGGCCGACCAGGGCCACCTGGCCCTCGGGCCTGACCTCGGTGTCGATGAAGTTCAGCAGCTGGTCGCGCAACTTGCGCCAGTCGCCGGTGACCGGGAAGCGCGGGTCATGACCGAAGCGGTCCAGGGCCTCGACGCGCCAGCCGGCGGCGCGCCAGCGCTCGAACAGCACGCGATAGCAGCCGGCGGGATAGCTGTTGGCGTGGGCGAAGACAAGAACGGGCGGGTGCATGGCTGAATCTTCGCTGAGCAAAGCAGGCTTTCTCCCAACACCTGACGATGACGATCAGCCGCGATATGCCTAGCCTGCGAGCTTTGTTGCGGAGGGAGAAAGGCCGTGAGCGTCGTTTCGAATCTCCCAATGGCTGCCGAGGTGGGGCTGTTGGTTACCGTCGGGTTTGCAGCGGGCCTCCGATTGGGTACCTGGATGTTCAACCTACGGCTCGGCTATGTGGTGGGGGCCCGGGACGGTGAGGAGCCTCCACCGCAGCCGCGGCCAGTGCCCCCGCCCTGGGGGCGCATCTTGTGGACCGCGCTCTGGATTGGAGGGGGCGCCATGGCCGTCGCGTTCTGGATTGGTGTCGTGCAGCAAAAGGAGCAGGATCTGGGCAAAGCTACCGATCTGTTTTTCAAAGGCGCGGCGCCGTTCATTGCATTCGCTTACTTCATCTACCAAATATTGGGCGGGACGTTTTTCGCGACGACCGCCGTAGTGCTTTCAGCTGAGCGGTCAAAAGACAATCCCAGAGCGCTGGTCGTCAAGCTTTCAATCGAGCGAGGCTCCCAATGGGTGGCGGAAATCGTGAGCGATGAGCTGTTCTTTCACCGTAAGCCAGACGTTTGGGACGAGAAGCCCATGAGCCGGAAGGTTGGATTGATGCCGCGTCGCCGGGATGGCCTCTTGAGGATGGCCGCTGGAGAGAAGTCGTCAACCGAGATTCGGCTGAAGGTTCCGGCGGGGTCGTTTTTCATCACGGCCCGCATCGTCTCCCGCGCAATCTACTGGCCGACTCCCAGCGAGAGCTTCGCGCGCGTCTGCGTGCCGGCTATTGCGGAGCAGCAAGCTTCTTGAGCTGATACAGCGCCTCGCGCGTCGACAGCGTTCACTCGCGCGGCAGCTGCAGCTCGATCACCCGGCGCTTACCGGCGTGGATTTCGTCGAGGCTGCGCCTGAAGCTGGGGATGCTGCGGAACAGGCTGTCAAAGCTGCCGTCCGCCAGGGCCGCGCGCAGGCCGCGCTCGATGCGATCGGCCAGGGCCGGGTTCTGGCGGCTGGTGAAGAAGTAGAAGGGCACGCGGTAGTGCAGGAACAGACTCTCTTCGATGGCCAGATTGCTGTGCTGGCTCTGCTCGTACCAGACCTCGTAGACGCCGCGTGGCATGTAGTCGAAGCGCTTGGCGTCCAGCATCGTGAACAGCTGTTCATAGGTGACCGACGTGACCACCGGCAAGCCGTTGGCGCGCAGCACGGCGGTCGACGGCCAACCATCGCCGGCACCGGCGTTGAACAGGCGCAGATCGGCGAGGCTGCGCACGGCGCGGAAGCGCGCCTGAGTGCCTCTGCGGATCAGGAAGACGCGGTAGTCGTTGAGTTCGCGCAGCAGCGAAATGCGCACCGGCAGCAGCTCGGCCTCGCGCCTGGGGTCGGTCCCGTCCCAGATCAGGTTGACGGCGCCGTCGTTCTTCAGCTCGGCGAACTGGCGCGGGCCGCTCATGGCCTGGTCGAACTGCCGGATCTCGAAGGGGCCGTCGCTGGCGCGCGTCTTCTCCAGCGCCAGGCGCAACAACTGTGGGAAGTAGCTGGCGTGCTCCTGGGCGCTGGGCGGCAGCTGCGGGATGGTGATGCGCAGCGGCTCCACGGCCCGCGCCGCGGGCAGGGCGACAGCCGATAGCAGGGCCAGGGCGGCGCGGCGCCGGGTCATCGTGTTCAGCCGTTGGCCAGGCGCTTGAGCTGGTAGAGCGCCTCCAGCGCGTCGCGCGGTGACATGGCGTCGGGGTCGACCTTGGCCAGGGCCTGCAGCAGCTCGCTCGGCTCGGGCAGCGGTGGCGGCGCGGGCGGGGCGGCGAAGAGGTCGAACTGGTCGTCGGCGGCGTTCTGGCGTGCCTCCAGCGCTTCCAGCGTCGCGCGTGCCTGGCGCACCAGGCTGGCGGGCATGCCGGCCAGCTTGGCCACCTGCACGCCGTAGCTGCGGCTGGCCGGGCCGGCCTGCAGCTCGTGCAGGAAGACGATGTCCTCGCCGCTCTCGACGGCCGAGACGTGCCAGTTCTGCGCCATCGAATGCTTGGCCGGGAATTCGGTCAGCTCGAAATAGTGGGTCGCGAACAGCGTGAAGGCCCGCGTCTTGTCGTGCAGATGGCTGGCGATGGCCGAGGCCAGGGCCAGGCCGTCGAAGGTCGACGTGCCGCGCCCGATCTCGTCCATCAGCACCAGCGACTGGTCGGTGGCCGAATGCAGGATGGCCGCGCCCTCGGTCATCTCCAGCATGAAGGTGGACTGGGCGTTGGCCAGGTCATCGGCCGCGCCGATGCGGGTGTGGATGGCGTCCATGGGTCCGAGACGGCAGCTCGTCGCGGGCACGTAGCTGCCGACGGCGGCCAGCAGCGCAATCAGCGCGACCTGACGCATGAAGGTGCTCTTGCCGCCCATGTTCGGGCCGGTGATGACCAGCATGCGGGTGCGGGCGTCGAGCCGGCAGTCATTGGGCATGAATTCGGTGCCGCCGGTCTCGGCCAGGCGGGCCTGCACGACGGGATGGCGGCCGGCCTCGATCTCCAGGCAGGGCTGGGCGACGAACTCCGGTCGGCACCAGTTCAGCGTGATGGCGCGCTCGGCGAGAGCCGCCAGCGCATCCAGGCCGGCCAGCGTGCGGCCCAGGGCCGTCAGCGGCTCCAGGCGGGCGATGAGGGCGTCGATGACCTGTTCGTAAAGCAGCTTCTCGCGGGCCAGCGCCCGCTCGTTGGCGGACAGGGCCTTGTCCTCGAAGGCCTTGAGCTCGGGCGTGATGTAGCGCTCGGCGTTCTTCAGCGTCTGGCGGCGCTGGTAGTCCATCGGCACCTTGTCGAGCTGGCCCTGGGTGACCTCGATATAGAAGCCGTGCACGCGGTTGAACTGCACGCGCAGATTGGCGATGCCGGTGCGGGCGCGCTCGCGGGTCTCCAGATCCAGCAGGAAGCCGTCGCAGTTCTGCTGGATGCCGCGCAACTCGTCCAAGTCGGCGTCGAAGCCATCGGCGATGACGCCGCCGTCGCGCGCCAGGACCGCCGGCTCGAGCGCGATGGCGCGTTCCAGCAGCTCGAGGATGTCGGCCGGCGGGTTCAGGGTCGCGTCGCGGAGCGCGGCAGGCGTGGCCGCGCGCAGGGCCGGCAGGGCCTGCAGCGTCGCGCGCAGGCCGGTCAGCTCGCGCGGGCGCACCTGGCGCAGGGCGATGCGGGCCGAGATGCGTTCGACGTCGCTGACCGACTTCAGCGCTTCGCGCAGCGGCTCGAAGCCTTCGGCATGCAGGGCTGCGATGGCGTCGTGGCGGGCCATGGCCTCGGCGCGCTCGCGCTTGGGATGCAGCAGCCACTGGCGCAGCATGCGGCTGCCCATGCCGCTCTTGCAGGTGTCGAGCAGCGAGAACAGCGTCGGGCTGGATTCGCCGCGCAGGGTCTGCACCAGCTCCAGATTGCGCTGGGTGGCGGGCGGCAGGTCCAGCAGGTCGCTGGCGCGCTGCACGCGCAGCGAGCGCACATGGGCCAGGGCCCGTCCCTGGGTGTGCTCGGCAAAGGCCAGCAGGGCGCTGCCGGCGGCGTGGGCCAGCGTCAGCTCATGGGCGTTGAAGCCTTGCAGATTGGCCACGCCGAGCTGCTCGCTGAGCTTGCGCTGGCCGAGGGTGGCGTCGAACTGCCAGCTGGGGCGATTCGTGACCGGGAAGGGGGCCTTCATGACGCCCGAGGGCTGCTGTTCGCGATTGACCAGCACCTCGGCCGGTGACAGCCGCGCCAGCCAGGCCGGCAACTCGACGTCGCTGCATTCGGCCAGGCCGATCTCGCCCTGGGTCAGCGACAGCCAGGCCAGGCCATGGCGGCGGCCTTGGCCGGAGACCGACAGCAGCACGGCGTCCTGCTTGTCGGCCAGCAATTCGGTGTCGGTGATGGTGCCGGGCGTGACGACGCGCACCACCTTGCGCTCCACCGGCCCCTTGCCCGCACCTACTTCGCCGACCTGCTCGGCGATCGCGACGGCTTCGCCCAGCTTGATGAGCTTGGCGAGATAGCTTTCCAGCGCATGCACCGGCACGCCGGCCATGACGACGGGCTGGCCGGCGCTCTGGCCGCGCTGGGTCAGCGTGATGTCCAGCAGCGCATTGCACTTGCGCGCGTCGTCGTAGAAGACTTCGTAGAAATCGCCCATCCGGTACAGCAGCAGCGTGTCCGGGAAGTCGGCTTTCAGGCCCAGGTACTGGGCCATCATGGGCGTGTGAGCGCTGAAGTCAGCGGTCTGGGTCATCGGCGTCAGGCAAAAAGCAAAGCCCCCCGGCGGAGGGCTTCAGAATGAGTGGCAGTTTACGCGGCGGCCCATCCCGCGGTCGCAGGACAGGGAGAAGCAGATGAGGTACAGCTTGTGGGCTGCCGTGACCTGCCTTGGCGCTCTGGCAGGCCAGACGACCGAGGCCGCCGAACCCTCATTGTGCGCACGGCTTGCCGATGAGGCGCGGCGGCTGCCGACGGCCGCCTGGGACGGGAGTGAACCGCTGAAACGCTGGATCCAGCCCATGCGTCCCTCAAGGGGCGGGGCGTCCGCCGCCACAAAAGCGCTGGCGAACGACCCCATATGGCGCGACAAGGTCTCGGCGCCGTCGGCCGATCGGGTCGGTGTTCAGCATCTGCAGGGCGCGCCGGTCTATCTGATCGACTTCGTCAGCGGAACGGCGCACTGCCAGCAATACGTGCTGGCCGAGGTGAGGGAGGGGCAGCCCACGCAGGAGCTGGAGTCACCGTTGCAGCCCAATATGGCCCTGTGCATGGGCGGCTGGGCCCGCTTTGCTCGAGTGATGAATCAGCCCGCTTTGGTGATGGGGGACGCGCCGTCAGCCAGCTCTCCCGAGGGCGAGTACCGGATCGCGGGCTGGACCGCGAGGGGCTGGGCACCGTCCTGCCGCTTGAAACTGCGTCTGCGCACCCGCTTGACGCCGCTGCAGCGCTTCTGCGCGCCGGAAGCGGCGGTCTGCGCGCAGGGTCAGGCCGTGGCGTTTCGGCTGGCGACGGACTCGCAGGCGGGCAGCGCGGTTGATGCGGATCTGGCCTCAGGCCAGCCGCAGGAAGTGCTGGCTGCCCTCAATCCACCGCTGCGTGACCCTGGCGCGGTGGGAGATTCCAACCTGCCATTGCCGACCTTCGGCGCCAAGGATAGCCGTGGCAATGACATGCGCATGCAGTTCTCGAACTCGTCCGCAGAGCGCTTGCCTGTCCTGATCGGCGACCGGTGGTGGCTGGCCGTTGTCGGGCGTGCAGGGATAGGTTGGCGCGTTGGCGATGCCGTCAATGTCGCGCTCTTCGCTCCGCCTGGCAGGGCGGCTGACGCCGTGGCGTCCTACCAGTTCGGCTTCGAGCAGACCGGCCTGCTGGCGGCGACTGCGGTTGACGATCCGCGCTGAACGATTCAGTCCGCCGGGACCCGGAGTGCCCGTTCACGCTCCTTCGCGATGCGCGTCACGAAAGCCGCCGTGCTACCCCCCGTTGGCAGATTGCTGACGTCGAGGATGCGGGCACGGATGTCGGGCTGGCGCAGGGCCTCGTTGACGACAGCATTGAGGAGTCGCAGCCGCTCCGCAGGCACGCCGCGCGGCGCGAACAGGCCAAAAGTCGAGACCAGGTTGGCTTCCGGGAAGCCCAACTCGGCCAGCGTCGGCACGTCAGGCAGCACCGGCAGCCGTTTCGGTGACCCGATGGCCAGGGGCTTCAACAGCCCTCGCTGTACATACTGCAGCTGCTGGGCGGCGACGTTGGACGACAGCAGTTCGAACTGGCCGCCCAGCGCGTCGGTGAGCTGCTGGCCGCCGCCCTTGTAGGGGATGTGCACGATGTCGACACCGGCGGCGGCTCGGATCTGGGCCAGCACCATATGGCCGACCGTGGCATGGCCTGAGGTGGCCCAGCGCAGCCGGCCCGGCGCGGCGTGGGCGGCGGCGAGCATGGCGGCAAAGCTGGCCGGCTTGAAGGACGGATGCGCCAGCACCAGCACCGGCGTGTCCATGACGCTGACCACCGGTGCCACGTCGCGCAGCAGCGCATCGCTGCCCCGGCTTGAAGGCATGGAAGCCGAAGCGGCGGGTGCGAAGACCAGGGGCGAGATCGCGCAATAGGCCAGGGTGTGGCCGTCGGGCGGCGCGTGGGCCAGCCCTTCCAGCGCCGTCAGCCCGCCGGCACCGGCGCGGTTCTCGACGACGACGGGCACCTTGAGGCGCGCGCCCATGAACTGGGCCAGCGCTCGCGCCGTGTCGTCGCTGACGCCGCCGGGCGGGTAGGCCACCACCAGATGGACAGGGCGGGTTGGCCAGCGCTCCTCCGCAGCGGTTTCGCGACCAAGCCCTGCCGCGGCGAACGCCAGCAGCTCGCGTCTACGCAGCACGGCATTCCTGGGCGATGCGCCGCGCCAGCGCAATGAAGGTGGCGGTCGGGCCTTGCTGGTCCTGGCCGCGGAAGGCCAGCGTCAGCGGTGCCTCGAGCTGGGCATGCTTCTCCAGCGGCCGGCAGACGATGGAATGGGCATGCATGCCGCGCATTGAGGCGGGCACGACGGAGATGCCGGCGCCGGCCGCGACGAGGTTCATGTTCATCATCATGCGGTCGACCTCAATGAAGCTGCGCGGCCGCACGCCATGGCGCTCGCACAGGGCCAGCAGGTTGGCGTAGAGGCCGGGCGCGCCGGGCTTGCGCACGAGGATGAGGTCCTCGTTCTCCAGTTCGGCCAGGGGCACGGGCGTGGTCGACGCGCGTGGAACGGCCGCCAGGCGGTGGTCCAGCGGCAGGGCCAGCAGGGCCGGTTCGGTCAGCAGGGTCTCGAAGCTGATGCCCTCGGGTTGGGCCACGGGCACGCGCAGGAAGCCGCAGTGCAGGCGGCTCTTGGCGATGGCATCGATGAGGCCGGCGGCGTTGTCCTCGGTCATCGTCAGCGCGATGCCGGGCTGCTCGCTGCGGCAGGCGCGCAACACGGCGGGCGTGAAGGCATGGGCCGCGGCGGAGCTGGTGAAGCCCACCGTCAACAGGCCGTACTGGCCACCGGCCAGGCGTTCCATGCGGTCGCGCATGTCGCCGAAATCGCGCAGCAGCCGCTTGGCTTCCCCGAGGAACTGGCGGCCGCCGTCGGTGAGGCTCACGCCCTTGGGATGGCGGTGCAGCAGCACCAGGCCCAGCTCCTGCTCCAGCGCCTTGATCTGCTGGCTCAGCGGCGGCTGCTGCATGCCCAGCAGGCCCGCAGCGCGCGTCATGTGGCCCGTCTCCGCGACGGTCACGAAATAGCGCAGATGCCTCAGCTCCATGGTGTCTCCATATGTTCTATGTCTTGAATTGAAGTGTTCACTGTATTTGACGCTATGGAGGTCGCTCAGTAAGGTGGGCCCCCGATGCCCCACAGCAAGCGGCGTGGGGTTCGGCGTGCGCCACGGCTCCTGAGCGGAAAGACGCAGGATGAGGATGATGACGATGAAGTGGTTCGGAGCAGGGATGGCGCTGGCGGCAGGCTTGTCCCCGGCCGCGGCCCTCGACGCCGCGGCCGAGACCCCGCCTGTGCCGACGGCCTGCCCGCCCAACGTCGGCGAAGGCACGACCTGCCTGGCCGGGCGGGACAGCGCCGGCGCCTTCTATCTGATCGCCATGCCCAAGGCCTGGAATGGCGATCTCGTCCTGCATTCGCATGGCGGGCCCTTCCTCGGCGCGCCGACGGCCAAGCGCGTCGTCGAGGACCTGGAGCGCTGGTCCATCATGCCCCGCCTCGGCTACGCCTGGGCGGCGTCCAGCTATCGCCAGGGCGGCGTCGCCGTGACTGCCGCGGCGGAGGACACCGAGAGGCTGCGCCAGATCTTCATGGCCAAGGTGGCGAGACCGAAGCATGTCTGGCTGCATGGCCAGTCCTGGGGGGCGAGCGTCGCGGCCAAGGGCGCGGAGCTGTTCGCCGACGGCAAGCCCTATGACGCCGTGCTGCTGACGGCCGGCGTGCTGGGCGGCGGCACGCGCAGCTACGACTTCCGCCTCGACCTGCGCGTCGTCTATCAATACCTCTGCCACAACCACCCCTTGCCCAGCGAGACGCAGTACCCGCTCAACGTCGGCCTGCCTGCCGACGCGAAGCTGACCCAGCACGAGCTGGCACGCCGGGTGGACGACTGCCTGGGGCTGGATAAGCCCCAGGCGCAACGCACGCCGGAGCAGGCTGCCAGGACCAAGACCCTCGTCGAGGTGATTCGCATTCCGGAGCGCAGCATTACCTCGCATCTGAACTGGGCCACCTGGCATTTCCAGGACGTGGTGCAAAAGCGCACCGGTGGCGCGAGCCCCTTCGGCAATGCGGGCGTGAGCTACACGGGCTCGACCGACGACGCGGCGCTGAACGCCGGAGTGCAGCGCTACACGGCCGACGCCAAGGCGGTGGCGACGCTGTCGGCGGACGCTGACCTGGGCGGCAGCATTCCGGTGCCCGTGCTGACCGTGCATGCCATCCACGACCCGACGGCCATGGTCGAGCTGCAGGACAGCTTTGGCCGCACCATGGCGGCGGCCGGGCGCGACGCGGCCCTGGTGCAGACGTACACGGGGGATCGCGACCACAGCTATCTCAGCGACCCGAGCTATGCGGCGCTGCTGGAGGCGCTGTCGGCCTGGGCGACACAGGGCAAGAAGCCGACGCCTGAAGGCATTGCGGCCGGCTGCGAAAAGGCGAGGACGGTGCTGGGATTTACGTGCAAGTTCGAGCCGGGCTATGTGCCCAAGCCGTTGGACACGCGAGTACCACCGCGAGCGAAGCCATAAAAGAGCAAGGCCCGCATTGCGGGCCTTGTTGATTCAGCGAAGCGTCGAGCTATCGAAGCGTCTAATCAATCTTCGGATTTGAACACCAGCTTGACTTCATGCGTCTGCGGAGCGCCGGTGCCTTCGAACTTCCACTGGCTCAGAGCTTCGGTGGCGGCGCGGTCGAAGACGCGCTTGGGTTCGGCTTCGACGACTTCAACGCCCGACACCTTGCCGTCGCCGGCGATGGTCATCTTGGCGCGCACGCTGCCGGCGGTGATGTTCTTCTTGATCGCCTCGCCGGGGTACTCGGGCGCCACCTTCTTCAGGACCTTGGCATCGGCATGAGCCAGGGAAGCAGCGGCGACGAGGGCGAGGGCGACAGCGGAACGGGCAAACATCGGGAGCGTCTTTCGGTGGGGTTGAGTGGTGTGTTTGAAGCGGCTTGTGGCCGCGGTGCAGCACGCATTCTGTCCAGCCGCCCTCCCTTGGGTAAGGGGTGAGGCCGTGCAGAAGTCACACACGACAGGTCGGGTTAGCCCTTGGTGGCTTCCAGCGCCAACTCCTTCACGGCGAACCAATGAAAAAGCCCTCGCGAGAGGGCTTGTTCCGAGGATCGGGCCTGGGGCTCAGGCCGATGCGTTGCCGCTGTCGTCCTTCTTGATACGCACCGCGGCGCGCTTCTTGGGCGCGGGGGCTGCCGGCACCACCTCGGCGACCGGTGCGGCGGGCGCGGCGGCGTCTTCTTCCTTGATGACGCGGGTGTAGGGTGCCAGCATGGTGACGAGCTGGGCGTAGATCTTGGGGTTGCCGGCGACGACCTCGCGCTGGTGCAGGAAGTCGGCCTCGCCGGTGAAGTTGCCGACCAAGCCGCCGGCCTCGGTGACGATGAGGGAGCCCGCCGCCAGGTCCCAGGGCTGCAGGCCGGTCTCGAAGAAGGCGTCGTAGTAGCCGGCCGCCACATAGCAGAGGTCCAGGGCTGCCGCACCCGGGCGGCGCAGGCCGGCGCAGTGCTGCATGACTTCCTCGAACATCTTCACATAGCGCTTGAAGTTGTCGCCGCGGCGGAAGGGGAAGCCGGTGCCGATCAGCGCGTCGCTCATGCGGGTGCGCTTGGACACACGCAGACGTTTGTCATTGAGGAAGGCGCCGCGGCCCTTGCTGGCGTAGAAGAGGTCGTTGCGGGTCGGGTCATAGACGACGGCCTGCTCGATCTTGCCGCGGAACGCCAGCGCGATGGACACGCAGTAGACCGGCAGGCCGTGGATGAAGTTGGTGGTGCCGTCCAGCGGATCGATGATCCAGACGTAGTCGGAATGCTTGTTGCCGTGGGTGCGGCCCGACTCTTCGGCGAGGATGCCGTGGTCCGGGTAGGCGCCCAGCAGCGTCTCGATGATCACCCCTTCTGCGGCGTGGTCGACCTCGGTCACGAAGTCGTTCGGGCTCTTGGTGTTGATGCGCAGAGCTTCGAGGTCCAGCGAGGCGCGGTTGATGAGGGCGCCGGCCGCACGAGCCGCTTTGATGGCGACATTGAGCATCGGGTGATGGGACGTTTGCAGCATGCGTGGCACTCGCTGGGAAGAAGGGGCTGACGGGAGGAAAGAGCAACGGGTCGGCAGCAAGCCGGCCCGGATAATCGCGCGATTCTAGCCGCCCGCTTGGTAGTAACCCGTGGAATCCACACGTTTCGTTCTGATCAACACCAGCCATGCCGGCAACGTCGGTGCGACGGCGCGGGCGATGAAGGTGATGGGTTTCAAGGATCTGGTGCTGGTGGCGCCGCGCTTTGCCGACGTGCTCTGCCACGAAGAGGCCGTGGCCATGGCCAGCGGCGCGGCCGATATCCTGGCCCGGGCCCGTGTCGTGTCCACCCTGGCCGAGGCCCTGGACGACGTGGACTTCGCCTGCGCCACCGCGATGACGCCGCGCGACTTCGGCCCGCCGACGCGCGAGCCGCGCTCCCTGTTCGCCGAACTCTCCGCCCGCGAGGCCGCGCCGCGCCTGGCCCTGGTGTTCGGCTCCGAGCGCTACGGCATGAGCAATGAAGATGTCTACCGCTGCCATGCCGTGCTCAGCATCCCGACGCATCCCGACTACGGTTCGCTGAATCTCGCCCAGGCCGTGCAGCTGCTGGCCTATGACCTGCGCCAGGCCGTTGGCGGCTTCGGCGTGCAGCCGCGCACGCCCGAGCCGGAGCTGGCCGACGCGCGCGCCGTGCAGGGCCTGCTCGAGCATCTGCAGGCGGCCCTGACCGACATCGGCTACCTCGACCCTGCCGCGCCCAGGAAGCTGATGCCGCGCCTGAACCAGCTCTTCAACCGGGCCGGCCTGACAAACGAGGAAGTCCACATCCTGCGCGGCATCGCCCGCCAGATGCAGAAGACCTCAGTCCAGGCAGGCCCAAGCGGTCCCGCCTAGACTGGCCCGCCTTTCTCCACCCGGCAGCACCATGTTTCAGCGCCTGCGCGAAGACATCGCCCTGATCCTCGAACGCGACCCGGCCGCCCGGTCGACGTGGGAGGTGCTGACCTGTTACCCGGGCCTGCATGCGCTGTGGATGCACCGCCGCGCCCACTGGTTCTGGACACGCGGCTGGAAATGGCTGGGCCGCTGGACTTCGCACTGGAGCCGCTTCCTCACCGGCATCGAGATCCATCCCGGCGCGCGCATCGGCCGCAAGGTCTTCATCGACCATGGCATGGGCATCGTCATCGGCGAGATGGCCGAGATCGGCGAAGGCTGCACCATCTACCAGGGCGTGACCCTGGGCGGCACCTCGCTGATCAAGGGCGCCAAGCGCCATCCGACCCTGGGCCCGGGCGTCATCGTCGGGGCCAATGCCTGTGTGCTGGGCGGCTTCACGGTAGGCGCGGGGGCACGCATAGGCTCGGGCGCCGTCGTCACCAAGCCCGTGCCTGCCGGTGCGACGGCCGTGGGCAACCCGGCCCGCATCATTGAAGCGGCCAGCGAGCAGGCCCGCGAGGAAGCCGCCGCCAAGATGGGCTTCTCGGCCTATGGCGTGACCCAGGGCGACGATCCGGTCGCGATTGCCATGCGAGGCCTCATCGACAGCGCCTCGGGCCACGAGCACCAGATCGCCCTGCTGTGGAATGCGGTGTGCAAGCTGTCGACCCAGGCCGGCCGGCCGCTGGGCGACTGCGTGCCCGACGATGCCCAGCGCGACGAGGCCTTCGACGCGGCCGAGATGAATCGCCTCGTCAAGTAGGCCGCTGCAAGGCTCCGGCATTTGTCGCCGGGGCCCTCGCGCGTGGATGAGAATCCCGAGTTCCGGGCCTTGGGTCCGCTCCTGTGACGGCTGCCTTGTTTCTGCGCGAGTTAAGACGACGGCTCTCCCATGGCTTGCGCACGGCGCTGGGCCTGGCGATGGCCTTCGCGCTGCTCGCAGCCCAGGCGGCGCCGGCCCACAAGCGCTGGTCCAGCCTGGCCGACATCAGCTTCCAGCACCTGACCCAGGAGCAGGGCCTGCCCAATGCCATCGCCACGGCCGTGGCCGAGGATGGCCAGGGCTTTCTGTGGGTCGGCACCCTCGGAGGGCTGGCGCGCTGGGACGGCTACCGCTTCAAGGTCTACAAGGGCGATGCCCAGCGTCCCGGTGCCCTGCCGGACAACTATGTGCAATCCCTGCATGGCGATGCCAAGGGGCGGCTCTGGGTGGGCACCAGCGCGGCCGGCCTGCTCAGGCATGACCCGGCGACGGACCGCTTCGTCGCCATTCCGGTCGGCGGTGGTGCGGGCCTGAGCCATGTCAGCGTGCGCCAGATCGCTGATGACGGCGCCGGCGGCCTCTGGGTCGTCACCGACGGCGGCCTGGATCATCTGGACCCCGACAGCGGACGCATCGAGCACGCCAGCGCCGCCGGCGCCTGGGCCGAAGGCGTCGGCACCCGGGTCTGGGCCGTGCTGCGCGACCGCCGCGGCCGGCTGTGGGTTGGCGGTGTGGCCGGCCTGTTCCGCCGTCCGGCCGCCGGTGAACCGCTGCAGGCCGTGCCGTTGGCGCCGGGCCGCGTCGTGCAGCCCCAGGCCCTGGCCCAGGACAGCGCCGGGCGCATCTGGGCCGGCAGCCTGCACGAGGGGGTCTTCGTGCTCGGCGATGAGGGCGACGCGCCGGCCGTCGATGTGCGCGAGGCGGGCGTCATCGGCAAGCCGGATGTGCTGGGCAACAGCCAGATCACCAGCCTGCTCGAGGTGCAGCCCGGCGAGATGTGGGTCGCGACCCTGGGCCAGGGCGTGGTGTCCATCGATGTCGAGCATGGCGACAGCCGGCGCATCCGCCATGTGTCGGCCTGGCCGGTCAGCCTGGCGGACAACGCGCTGCGCACCCTGTATCGCGACCGCTCCGGCCTGGTCTGGGCCGCGTCCAACCGCGGCCTGAGCCGCTATGACCCGCGCCAGGGCGGCGTGCTGACGCGACTGGGCATCAGCCCCGAGAACGAGGACGCGCTGGACGCGCGCTTCATCAGCGCCGAGATCAGCTGGATCCTGCCCATGCCCGAGGGCCGGCTCTGGCTGGCCACGCACAAGAGCGGCGTCGACATCCTCGACGCCACCGGCACGCGAGCCGGCGCGCTGCGGCCCGATGCGAGCCGCCCGGAGACGGCGCTGCCGCCGGACATCGTGCTCGGCATGGTGCGCGTGGCGGACGGCGGTGTCTTCATCGCCACCAAGCGCGGCCTGTACCGCTGCGACGCCGACGGCCGCCGCCTGCGCCGCGTGACGCTGGCGGGCCGCGACCCGGCCGCGTCCACCTGGGCCCTGCTGGCCGATGGCGGCACGCTGTGGATAGGCGGCCAGTTCGACGGCCTGTGGCGGCTGGACCTGGCCAGCGGCCGCGCCGCGCCCGTCGCTCCGGCGGCGCCGGGCCTGACCGACCAGCGCATCATGGTGCTGGCCCGCGGCGCGGCCGGCGAGCTCTGGGTCGGCACCCGCAACGGCCTCAACCGCGTCGACCCCATCAGCGGCAGCGTCGAGCAATACCCCGCCGGTCCGACGCTGGCGCACGGCCTGTCGGCCGGCTTTGTCACGGCGCTGATGCTGGACGGCGAGGGCCGGCTCTGGGTGGGCAGCTATGGCGGCGGCATCGACGTGCTGCCGGCGCCGGGCCGCGGCGATGCCCTGCTGCGCCTGGGCGTGGCCCAGGGTCTGCCCGACGGCACCGTCAATGCGCTGCTGCAGGATGGCGATGGCCGCGTCTGGGCCAGCACGGACGACGGCCTGGCCCGCATCGACCCCGGCCGCCTGACGGTGAAGGCCCTGCGCCGCGCCGAGGGCGTCATCTTCCCGACTTATTGGACCGGCGCAGCGGCGCGCACCGAGCGCGGCGAGCTGCTGTTCGGCGGCGCGGGCGGCATGACCGTGGTGCTGCCCGAGAAGCTGCAGTCCTGGAACTACAAGCCCGAGGTGCTGGTGGCCGATGTGCAGATCGGCGGTCGCTCGGTGGGCCTGGCGCCGGGAGCCGGCGCCTTGCTCGACGTGCCGGCCGACGGCAACAGCCTCACGGTGGAGTTCGCCTCTACCGATTTCTCGGCGCCCGAGCGCAACCGCTACGCCTACAAGCTCGAAGGCTATGACGCCGAATGGATGGCGGCCGATGCGGCGCGCCGCCTGGCGGCCTACACCAATCTGCCGCCGGGCGACTACCGGCTGCGCCTGCGGGCCTCCAACCGCGACGGGCAATGGAGCGAGC
This sequence comes from Roseateles saccharophilus, assembly GCF_031458095.1. Lineage (GTDB taxonomy): Bacteria > Pseudomonadota > Gammaproteobacteria > Burkholderiales > Burkholderiaceae_C > Pelomonas > Pelomonas saccharophila_A. Next base: position 186,514 of record NZ_JAVDXU010000004.1, on the reverse strand, counting down.
GCGAGCTGTCCCTGCCGGTGACCGTGAGGCCGAACTGGTACGAGACCTGGTGGTTCCGCGTCGCGCTCGGTTTGCTGCTGGGCCTGTTGGTGCTGGCGACGGTGGCGGCGCGCACGCGGCTGCTGCGCCACCGCCAGCTCGAGCTCGAGCACAAGGTGCGCGAGCGCACGGCCGCGCTGCGGCATCTGCACGAGGAGCTGAAGGAGAAGTCCGAGCAACTGCAGCGCAGCAGCGTCACCGACCCGCTGACCGGCCTGCACAACCGCCGCTTCCTCAGCGAGCACATCGAGCAGGACCTGGCGGCCAGCCTGCGTCGCGCCCAGGAGGTCAGGGCCGCGGGCGGCCAGCCTCTGGACACCGACACCGTCTTCCTTCTGCTGGACATCGACGCCTTCAAGCGCATCAACGACCGCTTCGGCCATGCCTCGGGCGACGCCGTCCTGGTGCAGTTCGGCGCGCGGTTGCGGGCCGTGATGCGCGAGTCCGACTATCTCGTGCGCTGGGGCGGCGAGGAGTTCCTGGCCGTGGCGCGCGACACCGACCGCGCCCAGGCGGCGGAGATGGCCGAGCGCATGCGCGCAGCCATCGCCGACAAGCCCTTCCGCCTGGAAGACGGCGCCGAGCTGGACGTGAGCTGCTCCATCGGCTTTGCCTGCGTGCCCTTTGAGCTGGAGAAGCCCCAGGGGCGCAGCTGGCAGCAGGTCGTCAACCTGGCCGACCTGGGCCTGTACGCGGCCAAGCGCTCGGGCCGCAATGCCTGGGTGGGCGTGCACACGGCGACGGGCCGGGCGGCGCTGGGCCAGCGCGTCGTGGGCGGCTTCGGCCTCAGCAGCAACCGCAACCTGGACGATGTGGCCGCGGCCCTGGCCGAGCCGGGCACGGTCGAGGGCTAGGCCCGCGCTGGCCGCTGCGCGCTCTTGGGCCTGAAGGCCTTGCAGACCTCGTCGCGGGTCTCGAGGTAGGGGCCGCCGATCAGGTCGATGCAATAGGGCACGGCGGCGAAGATGCCGCTGGCCTTCTCATGGCCGGCCAGGGTCTCGGCAATCGCCTTGGGCTGGCCCGGCAAATTGATGATCAGCGCCTTGCTGCGGATGACGGCGACCTGGCGCGACAGGATGGCCGTGGGCACGAAATGCAACGAGATCTGGCGCATCTGCTCGCCAAAGCCCGGCATGACGCGGTCGGCCACGGCCAGCGTCGCCTCGGGCGTCACGTCGCGCGGTGCGGGGCCGGTGCCGCCGGTGGTCAGCACCAGGTCGCAGTGCTCGGTGTCGACGAGATCGATCAGCGCCTGCGAGATGCCGGCCTGCTCGTCCGGGATCAGGCGGGGCACGAACTCGATCGCGTTGTGCAGGGCGCTGGTGAGCCAATCCTTCAGCGCGGGCAGGCCCTTGTCCTCGTAGACGCCGGTCGAGGCGCGGTCGCTGATGGAGACGATGCCTATCCGGATGGTTTCAGGAACGGAGTCACTCATCTTCGGCCGCGGCCTCCGAGGCCTTGATGAACTGGAACAGCTCGCGGAAAGCGCGACCGCTGCGTTTTTCGGGTTCGTTGGCAGCATCCTTGCGGGCCGCGCGCACCAGGCTGCGCAGCTGCTGGATGTCGACCTCGGCATGCTCGGCCAGGAATTCCTGCAGCGCCTCGTCGCTGGCCAGCAGGCGCTCGCGCCAGCGTTCGGACTGGTGCAGCTTCAGGCTGTCCTGCGCGTGGCCGAGCTTGAAGGCGGCCACCGCCTCGCGGATGGGCTCGGCGTCGATCTTGCGCATCAGCTTGCCGATGTATTGCATCTGGCGGCGCTTGCCCTCGAAGTTGGTGATCTTCTTGGCGTGGCGCAGCGCGTCGTAGAGGATCTCGGGCAGGGCCAGCGGCTCCCAGCGGCTCTCGGGCAGGGCGAGCAGTTCTTCGCCGAGCTTCTGCAGCGCGGTCATGTCGCGCTTGAGCTGGGACTTGCTGGGACGGTCGAAGTCGTCGTCGTCTTCGAAATCAGGGGTGTTTTCTTGCATTGGGGGCCATGTTCAGGCGAGTCCTATGATTGTCGCCCACTCGAATTCAGCGCCTTTCATGTCCCAAGCCCAAGCCGGTTTCGCCTACAGCCCCGAACAATTCCAGCAGTGGATCGAAGACGCCCTCGCCGAGGCGAAGAAGCTGGGCGCCAGCGATGCCGGCGCCGAGGTGTCGGAAGGCTGCGGCCTGTCGGTGTCGGCCCGACTGGGCAAGCTGGAGAACGTCGAGCGCAACCGCGACAAGTCGCTGGGCATCTCGGTCTACCTCGGCCAGCGCCGCGGCAATGCCAGCACCTCCGACTTCTCGCCCCAGGCCATCCGCGACACGGTGCGCGCGGCTTATGACATCGCCCGCTTCACGGCCGAGGACGAATTCGCCGGCCTGCCGGACGAAGTCGACCTGGCGCTGGACGCCTCGGCGCGGCCCGAGCTGGACCTCTTCCACCCCTGGGCCATCGATGCCGCCGCAGCATCAGAAATCGCGCTGCGCTGCGAGGCCGCGGCCCTGGGTGTGGACAAGCGCATCACCAACAGCGAAGGCGCGGCCGTGTCGGCCCAGCAGTCCCACTTCTGGATGGGCAATACGCGCGGCTTTCGCGGCGGCTATGCCAGCTCGCGGCATTCGCTGTCGGTGGCGCCGATTGCCGGCCGCGGCAACGACATGCAGCGCGACGCCTGGTACAGCTCCATGCGCGACGCCGCCGACCTGGCTTCGGCCGAGGCCGTCGGCCGCTATGCCTCAGAGCGCGCGCTGTCGCGGCTGAAGGCGCGCAAGGTCGCGACGGCCGAGGTGCCGGTGCTGTTCGAAAGCACGGTGGCCATCGGCCTGCTGGGCGCCCTGGTGCAGGCCACCAGCGGCGGCGCCCTCTACCGCCGCACCACCTTCCTGCTGGACAGCCTGGGCAAGCCAGTCACGGCGGCGCATGTCGACATCGCCGAGGATCCGCATGTGAAGAAGGGCAAGGGCAGCTCGCCGTTTGATGACGAAGGCGTCATCACGCGCGCCCGCTCCGTCGTCGAGAACGGCGTGCTGCAAGGTTATTTCCTGTCCAGCTATTCGGCACGCAAGCTGGGCATGAAGACGACCGGCCATGCCGGCGGCTCGCACAACCTGCGCATGACCAGCCGTGCCACCGCGCCCGGCGACGACCTGCCGACCATGATCCGCCGCCTGGGGCGCGGCCTGCTCGTCACCGAGCTGATGGGGCAGGGCGTCAACTACGTGACCGGCGACTATTCGCGCGGCGCCAGCGGCTACTGGGTCGAAAACGGCGAAATCGCCTATCCGGTGCATGAGGTGACCATTGCCGGCAACCTCAAGGACATGCTGCTCAACATCGTCGGCATCGGCGCCGACGAATACACCATGGGCACCAAGACCATTGGTTCGGTGCTGGTCACCGGCATGAAGCTGGCGGGCAATTGAGGCCCCTCGCCCAGCCTGGCCTGCTGAACGCGGCCACGCTGGTCGGTCTTGCAGACCGCGCTGCGGCAGGAGCCGCAGCCCTTCGGCAGGCACATGCCGCCCACTGGGCGCCATGTGTCCGGCCTCAGCCCCCGAGGGGACGGCGATGCTTGCGGCATCGAGCCGCAAGCACATCGCCTGACGGGCCGGCTTGGGAGCGGCCCGGCGCTCGGCCCGAACGCTAACTCACGAGCGCCGGGGTAAATCCGGGCCGGAGGGTGGTGTGGTCTTCCTAGAATCGCCCGGCAATTTTCTCTTCGCAAACCCGAAATCAGGAGACTTCAATGACCATGGAACGTCGTTCCTTTGTGCGCCATGCCGGCCTGGCTGGTGTGCTGGCCGCAGGTGCTGCCCCCGCCGTCGTGCATGCCCAGGCTCAGGTGCGCTGGCGCCTCGCATCGAGCTTCCCGAAGTCGCTGGACACCATCTTCGGCGCGGCCGACGTGTTCGCGAAGAAGGTCTCCGAGATGACCGGCGGCAAGTTCCAGATCTCCGTGCATGCCGGTGGCGAGATCGTGCCGGCCCTGCAGGTGGTCGACGCGGTGCAGAGCGCCACCGTCGAGATCGCACACACGGCACCGTACTACTTCTTCGGCAAGGACGAGACTTTCGCCCTGGGCTGCGCCATCCCCTTCGGCCTGAACAGCCGCCAGATGACGGCCTGGATGGTGGAAGGCAACGGCCTGAAGCTGATGCGCGAGTTCTATCGCAACTACAACATCATCAACTTCCTCGGTGGCAACACCGGCGCCCAGATGGGTGGCTGGTACCGCAAGGAGATCAAGAGCATCGCCGACATGAAGGGCCTGAAGATCCGCATCGGCGGCTTTGCGGGCCGGGTCATGGAGCGCATGGGCGCCGTGCCGCAGCAGATCGCCGGCGGCGAGATCTACTCGGCGCTGGAGAAGGGCACCATTGACGCTGCTGAGTGGGTCGGCCCCTATGACGACCAGAAGCTGGGCTTCAACAAGGTCGCGCCCAACTACTACTACCCCGGCTGGTGGGAGGGCGGCCCGCAGCTGGACTTCTTCATCAATACCAAGGCCTATGACGCGCTGTCGGCCGAGTACAAGGCCGTCGTCGAGGCCGCCTCGGCCATGGCCCATATCGACATGCAGGCCAAGTACGACGCCAAGAACCCTGGCGCGCTGAAGCAGCTGGTGGGCTCGGGCACCAAGCTGTTCCGCTTCCCCAAGGATGTCATGGATGCCGCCTTCAAGGAGTCCATGGCCATCTACGGCGAGCTGTCGGCCAAGAACGCCAACTGGAAGAAGGTCTACGAGGACTACGCCAACTTCCGCCGCGACCAGAACCTGTGGTTCCGTTTCTCGGAAGCCGGCTTCGACGACTTCATGCAGGCGCAGAAACTCTGACCGGGCCGAGCGAGGTCCCTGCGGACCTCGCGACGCCTGTCAGAGGACTGGCCGCATGCAGGCGGGCAGGCATGTAAGCCTGGCTCGCGCAGCGCAACAAAGCCCCGCGTCGCGGGGCTTTTTTCATGGGCGCTCGCGGCGCTTACTTCTTGGCCGCTTCCTCCAGCGCGCGGCGCACCGCGTCGCCGTCGTCCGTGGGCGCGCTGGCGCTTGATGCCGGCAGCTCGGGCGCGAACAGCTTGCTCGCGTCGTCCGAGCTCATGTCGGCCGGCTTGTCGTGGCCGCCCATCTGCTGCAGCAGCTCCGAGGCCTGGTTCAGGTCCACCGCCTTTTCCTTGTCGAGGAAGGCCGTCACCGTCTGCGGGAAGAAGATGACGATGGCGACCAGGATGAGCTGCATCAGCACCCAGGGGATGGAGCCCAGGTAGATGTCGTTGGACTCGACCTTCTTCGGAATGGAGCCGTTCTTGAACAGCGTGTCGGAGATGCCACGCAGGTAGAACAGGGCGAAGCCGAAGGGCGGGTGCATGAAGCTGGTCTGCATGTTCACGCACAGCATGACGCCGAACCAGACCAGATCGATGCCCATCTTGTCGGCCACCGGGCCCAGCAGCGGCAGGATGATGAAGGCGATCTCGAAGAAGTCGAGGAAGAAGGCCAGGAAGAAGATGAATAGATTGACGACGATGAGGAAGCCGATCTGGCCGCCCGGCAGGTCGCTCAGCATGTGCTCGATCCAGCGCCCGCCCTCGACACCCTGGAAGACCAGCGAGAAGGTGCGCGAGCCGATCAGGATGAAGACCACCATGGCGGTGATGCGCATGGTGTTCAGCATGGTCTCCTTGATCAGCGGCCAGCTCAGGCGGCGGTGCATGGCGGCCAGCACGAAGGCGCCCACGGCACCCATGGCACCGGCTTCGGTCGGCGTGCAGATGGCGGTGTTGATGCCGGGCAGGCCGCCCATGGAGCCCAGCACGGCAAAGATCAGCACGGCCGAGGGGACGATGCCGCGCAGGCATTTGGCCCATAGCGCCCAGCCCTGCAGCGTGCGCGCTTCCTTCGGGACCCCAGGCACGTGGTGGGGCTTCACGCGGCTCAGCACGAAGGTGTAGAGGGCGAAGATCAGCACCTGCAGGATGGATGGCCCCCAGGCGCCCTTGTACATGTCGCCGACCGAGCGGCCGAGCTGGTCCGCCAGGACGACCAGCACCAGCGAGGGCGGCACCAGCTGCGTGATGGTGCCCGATGCGGCCAGCACGCCGGTCGCGTAGCGCATGTTGTAGCCGTAGCGCATCATGACCGGCAGCGAGATCATGGCCATGGCGATGACCTGGCCGGCCACGGTGCCCGTGATGGCGCCGAGGATGAAGCCGACGATGATGACCGAGTAGCCCAGGCCGCCGCGCACCGGGCCGAAGAGCTGGCCCATGGAGTCGAGCATGTCTTCAGCGAGGCCGCATTTCTCCAGCAGCGAGCCCATCAGCGTGAAGAAGGGGATGGCCAGCAGCAGGTCGTTGGACAGGATGCCGAAGACGTTCTGCGGCAGGGCGCTCATGAACTCCGGCGGGAACCAGCCCTGGCTCACGGCGAAGAAGCCGCAGGCCAGACCGAGGGCCGCCAGCGAGAAGGCGACGGGGAAGCCGATCAACATGACGAGGATCAGCCCCGCGAACATCAGCGGCGGGAAATGCTCCATCGAGATCATTGCAGCGGCCTCTCGTAATGCGTGTCCATCTCGAACTTGTGCGCCAGCCAGGCCGCGCGCTTGATGATCTCGGCCAAGCCCTGCAGCGCGACCAGGGCAAAGCCCAGCGGCAGCGTCAGCGCGGCCGGCCAGCGGATCAGACCGCCCGAATTGCTGGACAGCTCACCCGAGGTCAACAGCTTGGTGGCGTAGCTCACCAGCCCGAGGCTGGCGACGGAGTCCCCTGGCGCCATGCCGGTGCTGAGCTTGACCATGAAGAAGCCCCAGGACAGCCAGGCCAGATAGCAGATGACCGGCATCAGGAAGACCACCAGGCCGAACAGGTCGACATAGACCTTGCCATGGCCTGTGAGGCGGCTGTAGACCAGGTCCACGCGCACATGCTCGTTCAGGCGCAGCACCTGGGCCGCGCCCAGCATCACGCAGGCGGCGAACAGATACCACTGGATCTCGAGGAAGGAATTGGAGCTGTAGTCCAGCCCGTAACGGACGATGGCATTGGCGGCGCTGATGAAGCAGGACAGCAGCACGGCCCAGGCGGCAAGCTTGCCGAAGCGGTCGTTGAGGCTGTCGATGCGCCGCGCCAGGGAGAGCAGGGCGTTCATGGGCTGGCAGGAGAAAAGCAAAAACGGTCGCCAATGTAGCGACCGCCTGAGGGGCGACGGCTTCGTTCAGCCGTCGTTCAGGGTAAGCCCCGACGCTTTAGCCCAGTTGCTGGGCCTGAAGGAACAGCCGCGTCGAGCGCGCGCCCGAACGGCAGAACAGCAGCAGCGGCCGCGGCAGCTCGGCCAGCAGATCGGCGAAGGCCGCGATCTCCTCGGGCGACTGGTAGCCACCGGCCACCGGCAGATGGCGGTATTCCAGGCCAGCCGCCTCGGCGGCCGCCTGGATGGCGGCCGAAGTCGGCTGGTCGGGACCATGTTCGAAGTCGGGGCGGTTGTTGACGACGCTCTTGAAGCCCATGGCCGCGGCCTCGGCCATGGCTTCGGGCGTCAGCTGGGGCGCGGCACAGATGTCGGGCGCGATGGCTTGCATGGGCAGGCTCATGGGGGCTCCTTATTTGGCCAGCGCGGCCTTGACCGCTGCGGAGACCGTGCTCATCTCGGCCGAATTGCCGAGGGCGGCCTTGGCGGCGGCCATGACCTTGCCCATGTCGCCGGGGCCGCTGGCGCCCAGTTCGGCGACGATGGCCTTGACCTTCTCGGCCACGGCCTCGGCCGACAGGCGCTCGGGCAGATAGACCTGCAGCACGGCCAGCTCGGCGGTTTCCTTGGCGACGAGGTCGTCGCGGCCGGCGGCGGCGAACTGGCTGATGGAGTCCTTGCGCTGCTTGATCAGCTTGTCGACGATGGCCACGAGGGCGGCGTCGTCGACGACGATGCGCTCGTCCACTTCCTTCTGCTTGACGGCAGCCAGCAGGCCACGGATGGTCAGCAGACGATCGCTTTCCTTGGCGCGCATCGCGGCCTTCATGTCTTCGGTGATGCGGTCTTTCAGGCTCATGGGGACATCCGGTTCAAAAAGACAAAAACCCGCAACAGCGTCCTGTAGCGGGTTTTGGAGTTCACCGGAGCGGCTTCAAGCACAGGCTCCGGGTCGCGTCAGAGACGATCAGTACAGCTTCTTGGGCAGCTGCATGCTGCGCACGCGCTTGTAGTGGCGCTTGACGGCGGCAGCCTTCTTGCGCTTGCGCTCGGCGGTGGGCTTCTCGTAGAACTCGCGGGCGCGGAGTTCGGTCAGCAGGCCCAGCTTTTCGATGGTGCGCTTGAAGCGACGCAGGGCGACGTCGAACGGCTCGTTTTCCTTGACGCGGATGGTGGTCATGTATTTCCTTCAGATTGCGCTCGGTGTTCGCAGCTAAGTTTCAGCAGCAGGTTCCGGATTACTGCGTCACTTGTGTGAGTCCAATGACATGCAGCGAATCGACGCGCGGGTTTGCCAGCAAAGCCGAGGATTGTAGCCGGGAAATCAAGGACTTGCCAAGATTTGCTCAGACGGCTGCAGAAGAGTCCGCCATGGCGCGAGCGCAGGCCGCTGCGCTGGCCCAGGCCCACTGGAAGTTGTAGCCCCCCAGCCAGCCCGTCACATCGACCACTTCACCGATGAAATACAGGCCCGGCACGCGCTTGCTCTCCAGCGTCTGGGAGCTGAGATCGCGGGTGGAGACGCCGCCGCGCATGACCTCGGCCTTGCGCCAGCCCTCGTCGCCACTGGGCATCAGCTGCCACTCGTGCACGCTGCGGCCCAGGCGCTGCAGGTCGGCGTCGCGGCATTCGGGCATGGCTCTGGTGGCGTCCAGCCCGGCGCGCTCCAGCCAGGCGGCGGCCAGGCGCTGGGGCAGGCGGGCGGCGAACTCGTTGCCCAGCTGGCGACGTGACACCGCCTTGGCCTCGACGAGTTCCTTGTCCAGTTGCAGATCCGGCGCCAGATCGAGCTGCAGGGCCTGGTCCTCGGCGCGGTAGCTGGAAATCTGCAGGATGGCCGGGCCGCTCAAGCCGCGGTGGGTGAACAGCAGGTCCTCCAGGAAGCGCGTGCGCGTCTTGCCGCTGCCGACGCTGACCTCCACGGGCAGAGACAGGCCCGCCAGGGCGGCGAAGGGCGCCCAGGCGTCCGGGTCGAAGGTCAACGGCACCAGGGCCGGGCGGGGGTCGACGATGGCGTGCTCGAAACGCTTGGCCAGGCGCAGCCCCCAGTCACTGGCGCCGATCTTGGGCACGGGCAGCCCGCCCGTTGCAACGACGACACGGGGCGAGCTGACGGGGCCCTGGCTGGTGTCCAGTTCGAAGCCGCCATCCGGCAGCGGCCGCACGTCGGCCACCGTGCAAGGCTGCCAGCGCGTCACACCGCCGGCCTCGCATTCCTTGACCAGCATCTGGATGATCTGCTCACTGGAGTCGTCGCAAAACAACTGGCCCTTGTGCTTTTCATGGAAGGCGATGCCGTGGCTTTGCACCAGCTTGATGAAGTCCTGCGGCGTATAGCGGGCCAGGGCCGAGCGGCAGAAGGCCGGGTTCTCGGACAGGAAATTGGCCGGGCCAGCCTCACGATTCGTGAAATTGCACCGCCCCCCGCCCGAGATACGAATTTTTTCGCCCAGCTTGGGCGAGTGGTCGATCAGCAGCACCTTGAGCCCGCGTTGGCCGCCCAAGCCCGCGCAGAACAGGCCTGCCGCCCCCGCGCCCACCACCACCGCATCGAATCCCCGCATAGACCTCCCTTGAATCGGGCGGCATTGTCGTGGGTGAGTGCATTGAAACTCGTTAGGATTCAGCTCAGTTAGCAGACGGACCTTCTAGGGGGGAGGCCCGATTCATGGGGTGGCGTGGCCTTGCTGGCGCTGCTTTTGCCCCACTACAGTCCCCCGAACACCCTTGGCATCCGTGGTTTTCCCGCCGCGGATGCACGATCGCATCAAAACGATTTCATGGACATGACCGCCGACCAGACCGCGATGCAGCCGCCCGCCGGCAGCTTGGCGCATTGGCTGGCGAGTCATGCCGAGCTGGGCAGCGAGACCCTGGTCGGCCTGGTGTCGCTGATCGAGCCCTTGGGCAGCCAGGCGGCGATCAAGGCCATGTCCACCGGCCGCTATGTGTTCGCGAGCGCGGGCCTGGCGCAGATGTTCGAGCGCGAGGCCGTCGTCGGCCACACCGACGCCGAACTGCTCAAGCCCGACGAAACGACGGCCCTGCGCCGCGTCGAGCAGACGGTCATGGCCCAGCGCCATCCGGTGGTCAGCGAGCACAAGCTCGAAATCAACAACCGCCGCCGCGAGTTCAGCGTGACCCGGCTGGCCCTGAGTGCGGACTTCCTGCTGTCGGTCTGGCATGAGCGCACCGAGGAGCGCCATCGCGAGGCTCATCTACAGCGGGCCCTGGCCCAGATCGAGCAGCAGCAGTCTTCCATCGAACAGATCCGCCGCGAGTTGCAGCAGGGCTCCGGCCGCGACGAGGTCTCGGGCCTGTACATGCGCGCCCAGTTCGACGACCAACTGCTGCGCGAGATCGACCTGTCCTCGCGCGAGCATCGCGAATTCGCCCTCGTCATCATCGCCCTGGATGCCTCGTCGGCCGTTGCCAGCCTGGGCGACGACGCCCAGCAGCGCCTGCTCGAAGGCATAGGCCGCATGCTGCGCGCCAACACGCGCGCCATGGACTCGGCCTGCCGCATCGGGCCGCAGCGTTTTGCGGTGCTGCTGTCCGGCGTCGGCCTGGCGACGGCCCATGCCCGCATGGAGCAGCTGCGCCGGCAATGCGCGGCCCAGATCGTCGTGCTGAACGGCCAGGACCTGGGCCTGTCCATCTCCATGGGCGTGTCCAGCTTCCCGCACACGGCCTCGCGCCAGGATGAGCTGATGGCCGCCAGCGAGGCTGCCGTGCACGAAGCCCAGCGCCGCGGCGGCAACCAGGTCGTGCTGGCGTCCATCGCCTTCGGCTAAAGGCCGGAGATTCCCTTCCAGAGCATGTAGGCAGCGAGCGCGAAGAGCAGCGCCGCGAAAGCCTTCTTCAGCTGGGCCACATTCATCGCATGGGCCGCCCGGGCGCCCAGCGGTGCCATGGTCACGCTGGCCGCGGCAATCAGGGCCAGGGCCGGCAGATAGAGGTAGCCGAAGCTGCCGGGCAGCGCCGGCTCCAGCCCCCAGCCGCCGATGACATAGCCCGCCGTGTTCGCCACCGCGATGGGAAAGCCCAGCGCGGCGCTGGTGGCGACGGCGAAATGCACCGGCACATTGCACCAGACCATGAAGGGCACACTGACAAAGCCGCCACCCGCGCCCACCAGGCCGGACAACATGCCGATCCCGGCGCCCGCGCCAAGCTGGCCGGCCGTGCCTGGCATTTGCCGGCTGGGCGCCGGGCGCTTGTTGCGCAGCATCTGCCAGCCCGAGAAGCTGACAAAGCCGCCGAAGACCAGGGCCAGCCAGGCGCCCTTCAGCAGAGCGAACAGGCCGGCGCCGGCCAGCAGGCCGCCGATCAGGATGCCGGGCGCCAGGCCCTTGACGAGATCCCAACGCACCGCGCCGCGCTGGTGATGGGCGCGCACGCTGGACAGCGAGGTGAACATGATGGTGGCCATCGACGTCGCGATCGCCATCTTGACGGCCAGGCCGGGCTCGACGCCGCGCTGGCCGAGGATGAAGGTGAGGATGGGCACCATCAGCATGCCGCCGCCGATGCCGAGCAGGCCCGCAAGAAAGCCGGCTGCAAGCCCAAGGGCCAGCAGCTCGATGACGAGGCCGGCCGTCATTTCGCGTGCAGACGCTTCAGCACCGCTTGCCACTCGGCCGGCGTGACCGGCGTGATGGACAGCCGGCTGCCACGCTCCAGCACGCGCATCGACGCGAGCTCCGGCGCCTCGCGCATCTCTTTGAGGCTCAACAGCCGCGTCGTCTCGCGCCAGCGCACATCCACATGCACCCAGCGTGGCGCCTCGGGCTTGGACTTGGGGTCGTAGTAATGGCTCTCGGGATCGAACTGCGTCGCATCCGGATAGGCCGCGCTGCAGACCTCGGCAAGGCCCGCGATGCCGGGTTCCGGGCAGGACGAGTGATAGAACAGCACGCCGTCGCCTAACCGCATATCGTCGCGCATGAAGTTGCGCGCCTGGTAGTTGCGCACGCCCGTCCAGGGCAGGGTGCCGGAGCGCTGCAGGTCGAGGATGGAGGCCTCGTCGGGCTCGGACTTCATCAGCCAGTAGTTCATGGGCCGATGCTAAATGAGGTGTCCACCGCAATCCTGGGGGCCGAGATCCTGAACACCCAGGGGTAATCAGGTGGGCGAGGTCAACCGGACTTCGGGTTCATCTGACGCGAGACGATCACGCCCGTCCGGCATTTTCCAAGCCCTTGCTCATAGAGCATCGGATGAAGGAAATAAAGCCCCAGAGGAAAGCGATGGACGGAGTGATTCTAAAACCTGTGGCATCCCCCGCATTGCGGGAGGGAGGTAAAGACGGAATGCCTTCAGGGCTTGGCTAGGATGCGCGCCAACAACAGGGGAGGCGGCAGGGCCGCAGGGAGTGCTGATGGATCAGGCGGATTTCGTGCACATGGTGCGCATGAGCGAGCAGGCCAGCGCCCACGACAGCCGCGCCTATCGCCGGGGCGTCGCCATGTTTGCGGCGCTCGGCTATCTATGGGTGCTCGGATGCCTGTCCTTGGCCTTGGCACTGGTGGCCTGGCTGGTGCCGCAACTCATCCACGGACGCGTGCGCATCGGGCTGCTCTGGGGCCTGGTGGCCGCTCTGGGCCTGTTGTGGGCCAGCCTGCGCGCGCTCTGGGTGCGCTTTGATGCGCCCGAGGGTTTGGCCATCACGGCGCGCGAGGCGCCGGCACTGTTCGATGCGCTGGAGCGCATTCGCAAGAAGATCCACGGCCCGCCCATCCATACCGTCTATCTGGACGGTGAATTCAACGCGAGCATCCGCCAGACGCCGCGCTGGGGCCTGCTGGGCGGCGCGGTCAACACGCTGACCCTCGGCTTGCCGCTGCTGATGGCCCTCGACAAGCCGCGGCTGCTGGCGGTGCTCACGCATGAATACGGCCATCTGCGCGGCGACCATGGGCGTTTTGCGGCCTGGATCTATCGCACGCGCCTGTCGTGGCTGCGCCTGCACGACAGCATGCGCAACGACGAGAGCGTGGCAGCAGCGGCCACGCAGGCCTTTCTGAACTGGTACTTCCCGCGCTTCGCCGCCAAGACCTTCGCGCTGGCCCGCCAGGACGAGTACGAGGCTGACCGCATCGCCGGCCGCTTGTTGGGGCCAGAGGTGGCGTCGGCCGCTCTGATCGAGATCGAGATCAAGAGCGCCTGGCTGCAGCAGGACTTCTGGGCCGGCCACTGGCGCCACGCGGCCACGCAGGCGCTGCCCGTCGGGCCTTTCCAGGCCATGCAGGCCCAGCTGGGCCTGGCGCCCGAGCCCGGTTTCGCGCGCGAAGCCCTGCGCCACGCGCTTGCGCGCCTCAGCGACGTGGCGGACACCCACCCGAGCCTGCGCGACCGCGTTGCGACTCTTGGCGGCCAGGCCGTGCTGCCGGACTGGTCACGGCGTGGCGCTGTGTCTCTGCTGGGTGAAGGCGGGCCGCGCTGGATCGAGCATTTCGACAATCAATGGTGCCGCGACAACGCGGCCGCCTGGAAGCAGCATCACGCCTGGCTGGCCCGCGTGCGCGACCGGGTGCAGGCACTCGCCGCCTCTCGGGCCACCAGCAATGCCAACGAACTGGTGGAGGAGGCTTCGCTGCGCCGCCAGCTCGACCCGCGTGCCGAGGTGCGGTCGCTGTACGAGCTGGCCCTGCAGCGCAGCAGCGAACATGCAGCCGCCTTGCAGGGCCTGGCGCGGACGCTGGCCGAAGAAGACCGGGCCACTCGCCTGCAGGTCTTGCAGCGCCTCTGGGATGCGGGCCGCGATCGTCGCTGGTGGGCGGCGTGCGCGGCCGTACAGGAACTGGAGACGTCACGCCCGGGCCAGGCTCACGATGCCGTGGCCCTCAAGCTCTGGCGCGAGCGCATCAAGCAGGCCGAGGAAGCTGAGGAGCGCGCCTGGGAGGATCTGCGCCAGGAGCCCTATTTCAGCCAGGTGACGCGCCACGATCTGTCTGCTTGCGAGCTCGGCGAGGTGCAGGCCGAACTGGCCCGCTGCCAGCCAGTGGTGCGAGCCTGGCTGGTCAGCAAGACGCTGCGCGAGTTTCCCAACCGCCGCGCCTATCTCGTGTTCGTCGAACTGCCCGGCATGGCGGACGAGGATCGCTTCGAGCTGTGTCGCTGGCTGGAGCGCAACCTGAGCCTGCCTGGGGCGGTGCTGGTGCTTTGGGCGGGCGAATCGCCCACACTCGAGGAGATCCGTCGCGGCGCCTTCGAGGCTGTCTACCCAGCCCAGGGCGCCTAGAGCAGTTGCCCGTCGTGGCCGAGGGCCTCGTCCAGGCGCTTGATGAGGGCATCCACGTCGGGCGAGGCGCTGCTTGCTGCAGCGGTTGTGTCCCGCGGAACTTCGGCGAGCTGATAGGCCAGGTTCAGCGCGGCCAGCACGGCGATGCGCTCGCGGGCCTTGACCTTGCCAGCATCGCGGATGGCGCTCATCTCGCGGTCCACCTGAGCGACGGCCGAGGCCAATGCGGTCTCGCCGCCTTCGGGGCAACCGAGCAGATAGCTCTGGCCCATGATGGTCACTTCCATCTGTTTCATGCGTCTTCCTTGGGCGTCTCGACGGGCAGGCGCTCCAGCAGCGCGTCCACGCGGGCGCGGGCGGCGTTCAGGCGCGAGCGCAGGCTGTCGCGCTCCTGGGTGAGGGCCGCCACCTGCTCGAGCAGCAGGGTGTTGGTGCGGGTGAGCTCGTCGTGGCGCAGCAGCAGGCGTTCGACGCGTTCGGTGAGATCGCTCAGTTGGGCCATGGCGTGTGAGGGTTCAGGCTGCGGCGGATTTTAGGTTCCGGCCGTAGTCGCATTCGTTGATGACGGCGCAGACATTGCAAAGCGGCTTGCGTGCCTGGCAGACATAGCGGCCGTGCAGGATCAGCCAGTGGTGGGCGTCGACGAGGTAGTCCGTCGGCACGCGGTTCAACAGGCCCAGCTCGACGGCCAGCGGCGTCTTGCCGGGCGCCAGGCCGGTGCGGTTGCTGACGCGGAAGATATGGGTGTCGACTGCCATCGTCGGCTCGCCAAAGGCCACATTGAGCACGACATTGGCCGTCTTGCGGCCGACGCCGGGTAGGGCTTCCAGCGCCTCGCGCGAGCGCGGCACCTCGCCGCCGTGCAGGTCGATGAGCATCTGGCAGGTCTGCAGCAGATGCTTGGCCTTGCTGCGGTACAGGCCGATGGTCTTGATGTAGCTCTCCAGACCCTCGACACCCAGCGCGAGGATCTGGGCCGGCGTGTTGGCGACGGCGAACAGCCGCCTGGTGGCCTTGTTGACGCCGACGTCGGTGGCCTGGGCCGACAGCAGCACGGCGGTCAGCAACTCGAAGACACTGGAGAACTCCAGCTCGGTCTGCGGCGCCGGGTTGGCGGCCTTCAGCGTGGCGAAGAAGCGTTCGATCTGCGCGGCGTTCATGCCGGCATTGTCAGGTCCGTTTGGCCCTGGCCCGGGCGAGTGCCGCTTCGATCACGGCGCGCTTGCGATCGAGCTGCACGGGATCGGTGATCGCAGAGGCGGCCGGCAAGTCGGCCAGCTTGGCTTCAGCCTTGGCAGTGAGGCGCACCTCGTTCTCCTCGGCCTCGCGATGGCGGCGGAACTGGCGGAAGCTGTAGCGCTCGCGGGCCTCGTCGGCTTGTGGCTGGCTCCAGGCCGCCCAGCCGGTCGTCGTGGTGACCTCGGGCATGGAGATGCAGTCGACCGGGCAGGCCGGCACGCAGAGCTCGCAGCCCGTGCACTGGGAAGCGACGACGACATGCATGGCCTTCGGGGCCCCGACGATGCAGTCCGCCGGGCAGGCCTTGATGCACAGGGTGCAGCCAATGCACCAGGCTTCGTCGATGACGGCCACCCCGCGCGTCGCCTCGATGCCGTTGGCGGGATTCAGCGCCAGGGCCGGGCGGCCGGTGATTTCCGAAAGCCTGACCACGCCCTCGGCACCGCCGGGCGGGCATTGGTTGATCTCGGCCTCACCCGCGGCGATGGCGTCGGCATAGCGGCGGCAGTCCGGGTAGCCGCAGCGGGTGCATTGGGTCTGCGGCAGTGCGGCGTCGATGAGCTCCGCGAGGCTCACGCTTTGCGGGTGCTGCGCGTACGCTTGGCTGCCGGCTTGGCCGTGGCCTTGACCGGTGTGGCCTTGGCGGTCTTCTTCAGCGGCGCGGCCTCGTACTTGGCGATGAAGTCGCGCACCTCGGGGTAGACGTTGTCGCGCCAGCGGCGGCCCGAGAAGATGCCGTAGTGGCCGGCGCCGATGGCGTCGTAGTGGTACTGGTGCTGCTTGGGCACGCCCGAGCAGAGGTCGTGGGCGGCCTTGGTCTGGCCGGCGCCGGAGATGTCGTCCAGTTCGCCTTCGACGGTCAGCAGGGCCGTCGTCGTGATGTCCTGGGGGCGCACGAAGGCGCCATCGACCTGCCAGGTGCCATTGACCAGGGCGAAGTCCTGGAAGACCGTCTTGATGGTGTCCAGGTAGTACTCGGCCGGCATGTCGAGCACGGCGTTGTATTCGTCATAGAAGCGGCGATGCGCTTCGGCGCCTTCGTCGTCGCCGCGCACCAGGTCCAGGAAGTAGTCGTAGTGCGAAGACAGATGGCGGTCCGGGTTCATCGCGACGAAGCCGGTGTGCTGCAGGAAGCCCGGGTAGACCTCGCGGCCGGCGCCAGGGAAATTGGTCGGCACGCGGTAGATGACGTTGTTCTCGAACCAGCTGAAGCTGCGGTTCATGGCCAGGTTGTTGACGGCCGTCGGGCTCTTGCGGGCGTCGATGGGGCCGCCCATCATGGTCATGCTGCGCGGCGTCGGCTCGCCGCGGCTGGCCATCAGCGAGATGGCGGCCAGCACCGGCACGGTGGGCTGGCAGACCGAAATCACATGGCTGTCGGCGCCGCCGACATGGCGGATGAACTCCTGCACGTAGGCGATGTAGTCGTCCAGGTGGAAGGGGCCGACGTCCAGCGGCACCATGCGGGCGTCGGTCCAGTCGGTGATATAGACCTTGTGCGACTTCAGCAGCTGCTTGACGGTCTCGCGCAGCAGGGTGGCATGGTGGCCGGAAAGCGGTGCGACGACGAGGACGGTGGGCTGGTCCTTCATCTTGGCCAGCACCTTCAGGTCGTCGGTGTAGCGCTTGAAGCGCAGCAGGCGGCAGAAGGGCTTCTCCAGGGCGACCAGTTCCTGCACGGCCACATCGGTGCCATCGACATCGACGGACTTGATGTCGAACTCGGGCTTTTCGTAGTCCTTGGCCAGGCGGTGCATCAGGTCCAGGCCGGCCGACAGGCGCTGGGCCATGGGCGTGTGCGCAAAGGGCGACAGCGGGTGGCTGTAGAGCTTGGCCGACGCGGCTGCGAACTCAGAGAAGGGGCTGAGCAGGGCGCGCTGGGTTTCGAAGAACTGATACAGCATGGCAAACCTTGAACTAGGGGCCTGGGAATGGCCCGATGGTGCCAGAAAACGCTTTCGCCTTTGTGCGCTGCAACATCGGATTGGCGGTCAAACCGCCAATCCTGCGCACTTCAACGGTGCGCTCGGGCTGGATTTCAGCCCTTGATGACGGCCGCCATCGCGGCCGCCACCGTGGGCAGATTGCCCTCGTTCAGGGCGGCGACGCAAATGCGGCCGGAGTCGACGCCATAGACACCGAATTCATTGCGCAGGCGCTGCATCTGGGCGGCGCTGAGGCCCGAGTAGCTGAACATGCCGAGCTGTTCGGTGACGAAGGACAGGTCCTGGGTCACGCCTGCGGCCTTCAGGGCGGCGACCAGGGCCGAGCGCATGGCCTTGATGCGCACGCGCATGCCGGCCAGCTCTTCCTCCCACAGCGCGCGCAACTTGTCGTCGGACAGCACCTGGGCGACGACCTGGGCGCCATGCGTCGGCGGGTTGGAGTAGTTGGTGCGGATCATGATCTTGAGCTGCGACAGCACGCGCACGGCTTCCTCGTCGCTGCTGCAAACCACGCTCAGGGCGCCGCAGCGCTCGCCGTACAGCGAGAAGCTCTTGGAGAAGCTGGTGGACACGAAGAAGCCCACGCCGGCCGCCATGAACTGGCGCACGGCCTCGCCGTCTTCCTTGAGGCCGAAGCCGAAGCCCTGGTAGGCCATGTCCAGGAAGGGCGTCAGGCCCTTGGCCTTGACCGCAGCGACGACCTGGGCCCACTGGGCGGCCGTGATGTCATAGCCGGTGGGGTTGTGGCAGCAGGCGTGCAGCACCACGACGGTGCCGGCCGGGGCGGCGTTCAGCGCGGCCAGCATGGCGTCGAAGTTGATGCCCTTGCTGGCGGCGTCGTAGTAGGGGTAGGTCTCGACCGTGAAGCCGGCCTGGGTGAACAGGGCGCGGTGGTTCTCCCAGCTCGGGTCGGAGATCAGCACCTTGGAGGCGGGGTTGAGCTGCTTCAGGAAGTCGGCGCCGATCTTCAGCGCGCCGGTGCCACCCAGGGCCTGCACGGTGGCGACATGCTTCAGCTCGCTGCCGAAGACCAGCTTCTGCACGGCCTTGTCATAGGCGGCGATGCCGTCGATGGGCAGGTAGCCGCGCGGCTTCGGCGCCGCGGCCATGGCGGCTTCGGCCTCGCGGACGCATTTCAGCAGGGGCAGCTTGCCGTTTTCGTCGTAATAGACGCCGACGCCGAGGTTGACCTTGCCCGGACGGGTGTCGGCGTTGAACTGCTCGTTCAGGCCGAGGATGGGGTCACGGGGGGCAAGGGCGACATCAGCGAACAAAGACATGACGGAGTTTCCTGAAAGGACGTTGGCAGGAGGGGAGGCTTGAAAGATCAGGGTCTGCGCTAACCTGACTGGTTCTGCAGTGCAGCAATGCAGCGCCGCAATTTTGCCCGTGAACCCAGGGAATTCCCCATGCAAGAAGCCTTGAACGCCATGCCCGGCCCCGAAAGTGACTCGGAGGAACGCAAGGGCGAATTCGTCAGCTTCGAAGGCTCGCCGTTCCAGCTGTTCCAGCCTTTCCCTCCGGCGGGGGATCAGCCGACGGCCATCGCCCAGTTGGTGGAGGGCATCAACGACGGCTTGAGCTACCAGACCCTGCTGGGCGTGACGGGCTCGGGCAAGACCTTCACGATGGCCAATGTGATCGCCCGCCTGGGGCGGCCGGCCATCGTCTTCGCCCCCAACAAGACGCTGGCCGCCCAGCTCTACAGCGAGTTCAAGGATTTCTTCCCCAAGAACGCCGTCGAGTACTTCGTCAGCTATTACGACTACTACCAGCCCGAGGCCTATGTGCCGCAGCGCGACCTCTTCATCGAGAAGGATAGCGCCATCAACGAGCACATCGAGCAGATGCGGCTGTCCTGCACCAAGAGCCTGCTGGAGCGGCGCGACGTCGTCATCGTGGCGTCCGTGTCGGCCATCTACGGCATCGGCTCCCCGGCGGACTATCACCAGATGGTGATGACGCTGCGGGTGGGCGACAAGATGGGCCAGCGCGACGTCATCGCCCATCTGATCCGCATGCAGTACACGCGCAACGAGATGGAATTCCAGCGCGGCCATTTCCGCGTGCGCGGCGACACCATCGACGTCTTCCCGGCCGAGCATTCGGAACTGGCCATCCGCATCGAGCTCTTCGACGACGAGATCGAGGCCCTGTCGCTGTTCGACCCGCTGACCGGCCAGGTGCGCCAGAAGATCCCGCGCTTCACCGTCTACCCGAGCAGCCATTACGTGACGCCACGCGAGCGCGTGCTGGCCGCCACCGACGCCATCAAGCAGGAGTTGCGCGAGCGCGTCGACTTCTTCGTCAAGGAAGGCAAGCTGGTCGAGGCCCAGCGCGTCGAGCAGCGCACGCGCTTCGACCTGGAGATGCTGCAGGAGGTGGGCCACTGCAAGGGCATCGAGAACTACACCCGGCATCTGTCCGGCGCCGAGCCGGGCGATCCGCCGCCCACGCTGGTGGACTACCTGCCCAAGGACGCCCTGATGTTCCTGGACGAGAGCCATGTGCTGATCGGCCAGTTCGGCGGCATGTACAACGGCGACCGGGCGCGCAAGACGACGCTGGTCGAGTATGGTTTTCGCCTGCCGTCGGCGCTGGACAACCGGCCGCTGAAGTTCGCCGAGTTCGAACGCAAGATGCGCCAGGCCGTGTTCGTGTCCGCCACCCCGGCCCAGTACGAACAGGACAACGCCGGCCAGGTGGTCGAGCAGGTGGTGCGGCCGACCGGCCTCGTCGACCCCCTCGTCGAGGTGAGGCCGGCCACCCAGCAGGTGGACGATGTGCTGCAGGAGATCCGCCTGCGCGTCGAAGTCAACGAGCGCGTGCTGATCACGACGTTGACCAAGCGCATGGCCGAGCAGCTGACCGACTACCTCAGCGACAACGGCGTCAAGGTGCGCTATCTGCACTCCGACGTCGACACGGTGGAGCGGGTCGAGATCCTGCGCGACCTGCGCCTGGGCGCCTTCGATGTTTTGGTGGGCATCAACCTGCTGCGCGAAGGCCTGGACATCCCCGAGGTGTCTCTCGTGGCCATCCTGGACGCCGACAAGGAAGGCTTCCTGCGCGCCGAGCGCAGCCTGATCCAGACCATAGGCCGGGCGGCGCGCAACCTGAACGGCAAGGCCATCCTCTACGCGGACCGCATCACCGAGTCCATGCGCAAGGCCATCGGCGAGACCGAGAGGCGGCGCGCCAAGCAGATCGCCTTCAACGAGGCCAATGGCATCACGCCGCGCAGCGTGCAAAAGCGCATCAAGGACCTCATCGACGGCGTCTACTCCGAAGAATCCGGCCGCGACGACGCGAAATTGTTGGCCGCCGCCAAGGTCGAGGACTTGTCGGAGAAGGATCTGGCCAAACGTATTGCCCAGCTCGAAAAGCAGATGCTGGAGCATGCGCGCAACCTGGAGTTCGAACAGGCGGCCCGCCTGCGCGACCAGCTGGCCCAGTTGCGCGAGCAGGCCTTCGGCGCCCGGGTGCACGACAACATCGTGCCGCTGGACAGCGCCCGCAAGGCCGGCTCGCCACGCTGACCTGCTGCGTCGCAACAAAAAACCCGCTGAAACCTAGGGCTACCCAGTAACCCTGAGCTGTGGCCGATTAGTCGAGTAAAATCATCGGAAATGATTCGCTCGGCTATTGTCCCGGGCGTCCCGGGTTAACCCGAAATCATTTGTCCTGGACAAAACCTGTTCAGGCGCCTCGCAAAGGAGTTCTGTATGCGTCTCACCACCAAAGGCCGGTTTGCAGTCACCGCAATGTTGGACTTGGCGCTGCGCGAGAATACCGGCCCGGTCGCCCTGGCTGCGATCAGCCAACGGCAGCAGATTTCGCTCTCCTACCTGGAGCAGCTCTTCGGCAAGTTGCGCCGCCATGAACTGGTGGAAAGCACGCGCGGCCCGGGCGGCGGTTACTCGCTGGGCCGCAAGGCCGAGGACATCACTGTTGCCGACATCATCGTCGCCGTGGACGAGGCGCTGGACGCCACCGGCTGCGGCGGCAAGGAAAACTGCATGGGCGAGGACAGCGGCCGCTGCATCACCCATGAACTCTGGACCAATCTGAACGCCAAGATGATCGAGTACCTCGACTCCGTGTCCCTGCGCAAGCTCGCCGACGAGCAGCTGGCCAAGGGCTTCGAGGTCGAGGCGGCGCCGGTCAAGCGCGCCATCTCCAGCCAGCCGGTGCTCAAGCCCATCCGCGTGACGGCGCCGAACTCGGTCTTCGCCCTGGGTGGCGCGTTCAGCAAGTAAGTCAGAAGAACTCAAAGAAGTCGTTCCATGGACATGACCCCGCATTTCCCGATCTACCTCGACTACGGCGCCACGACGCCGTGCGATCCCCGCGTGGTGGACGCGATGATTCCCTGGTTGCGCGAGCACTTCGGCAACCCGGCATCGCGCAGCCATGCCTGGGGCTGGGAAGCGGAAGAGGCGGTCGAGAAGGCCCGCGAGCAGGTCGCCCTGCTGATCGGTGCGGACCCGCGCGAGATCGTCTGGACGTCCGGTGCCACCGAGTCCAACAACCTGGCCCTGAAGGGCGCTGCCCAGTTCTACAAGACCCGCGGCAAGCACCTGATCACGGTGAAGACGGAGCACAAGGCCGTGCTCGACACCATGCGTGAACTGGAGCGCCAGGGCTTTGACGTGACCTATCTCGACGTGCTGGAAAACGGCCTCGTCGACCTGGAGGCCTTCAAGGCCGCGCTGCGCCCGGACACCATCCTCGCCTCGGTCATGTATGTCAACAACGAGATCGGCGTCATCCAGGACGTCGTGGCCCTGGGCAACGTCTGCCGCGAGCGCGGCATCATCTTCCACGTCGACGCGGCCCAGGCCACCGGCAAGGTCGCCATCGACATGGCCAAGCTGCCCATCGACCTGATGAGCCTGGCCTCGCACAAGACCTACGGCCCCAAGGGCATCGGCGCCCTCTATGTGCGCCGCAAGCCGCGCGTGCGCCTGGAAGCGCAGATGCATGGTGGCGGCCACGAGCGTGGCATGCGCTCGGGCACGCTGCCGGTGCACCAGATCGTCGGCATGGGCGAGGCCTTCCGCATCGCCCGCGAAGAGATGGGCACCGAGAGCGAGCGCATCCGCGCCTTGCACAACCGCCTGATCCAGGGCCTGTCCGGCATCGAGCAGACCTTCATCAATGGCGACCTCGAGCAGCGCGTGCCGCACAACCTGAACATCTCGTTCAACTACGTCGAGGGCGAGTCGCTGATCATGGGCGTCAAGGGCATTGCCGTGTCGTCCGGGTCGGCCTGCACCTCGGCCAGCCTGGAGCCCAGCTATGTGCTGCGCGCCCTGGGCCGCAGCGACGAGCTGGCCCACAGCTCGCTGCGCATGACCATCGGCCGTTTCACGACCGAGGAAGAGATCGACTACGCGATCAGCGTGCTGACCGACCGCGTGGCCAAGCTGCGCGAACTGTCCCCGCTTTGGGACATGTACAAGGACGGCATCGACATCTCGACCATCCAGTGGGCTGCCCACTGATCGTCGACACAGGAGAACACCATGGCATACAGCGAAAAGGTCGTTGACCACTACGAGAATCCGCGCAACGTCGGCAAGTTCGACAACGGCGATGACGATGTCGGTACCGGCATGGTCGGGGCGCCGGCCTGCGGCGACGTGATGAAGCTGCAGATCAAGGTCAACCCGGCGACCGGCCTCATCGAGGACGCCAAGTTCAAGACCTATGGTTGCGGCTCGGCCATCGCCTCCAGCTCCCTGGTGACCGAATGGGTCAAGGGCAAGACGCTGGACCAGGCGCTGACGATCAAGAACACCCAGATCGCCGAAGAACTGGCCTTGCCGCCGGTCAAAATCCACTGCTCCATCCTGGCCGAAGACGCGATCAAGGCCGCCGTGGACGACTACCGCGCCAAGCACTCGAACTGATATGTCGGTCACGCTGACTGAAGCCGCGGCTCGCCACGTCAAGCGCTACATCGCCAAGCGCGGCAAGGGCGTGGGCGTTCGCCTGGGCGTGAAGACGACGGGTTGCTCGGGCCTGGCCTACAAACTGGAATACGCCGACGAGGTGGCGCCCGAGGACGTGATCTTCGAAGGCCATGAGGTCAAGATCCTCATCGATCCCAAGAGCCTGCCCTACCTCGACGGCACCGAGCTGGACTTCGTCCGCGAGGGCCTGAACGAAGGCTTCAAGTTCCGCAACCCACGCGAGAAGGACCGCTGCGGCTGCGGTGAGTCTTTCCGTGTCTGACCGACCCTGAGTTCTTGCTGAGCGCGGCACCGGCCGCGCTTTTTGCTTTTCGCCACCGCACCATGCGCCTGACCGACAACGACTTCCAGCTCTTTGGCCTGCCCGAGACGCAGGCCCAGGTGCGCGCCGACATCGACGCGCGCTGGAAGGCGCTGCAGGCTGAGGTGCATCCGGACCGCTTTGCCTCTGAAGGTGCGGCCGCCCAACGCGTCGCCATGCAATGGGCCATGCGCGTCAACGAGGCCTACCAGCGCCTGAAGGACCCACTCAAGCGCGCGGCTTATCTGTGCGAGCTGCGCGGTGCGTCGGTCGGGGCGGAAAACAACACCCAGATGCCGGCCGCCTTCCTGATGCAGCAGATGGAGTGGCGCGAAGCGCTGGACGACGCGAGCGGCGAAGCGGCCCTCGAAGCCCTCGATGACGACGCGGCCCAGGCCGAAGCCACCGCGCTGGCTCGGGCCCAGCATCTGCTCGACGACAACAACGACGCGCCGGCTGCAGCCGCGCAGGTGAGGGCGCTGATGTTCATCCAGCGTTTCCGCGCCGATATCGACCAGCGCCTTGCGGCGCTCGACGCCTGACCATGGCTCTCCTCCAGATCTCCGAACCCGGCGCCTCGCCCGACCCGCACCAGCGCCGCATCGCCGTCGGCATCGACCTGGGCACGACCCATTCCCTGGTCGCCGCCGTGCGCCATGGCGTGGCCGAATGCCTGCCTGACGAGCAGGGGCGCGTCATCCTGCCTTCGGCCGTGCGCTACCTGCCAGAAGGCCGCCGCCAGATCGGCGCCGAGGCGCTGGTGGCCCAGGCTGAGGATCCCGAGAACACCATCGTCTCTGTCAAGCGCTTCATGGGCCGGGCCATGGCCGACATCGCCAACCGCGAGCGCCTGCCTTATCGGTTCGAGGACCGCCCCGGCATGCTGGCCATCGCGACGCGCGACGGCGTGAAGAGCCCCGTCGAGGTCTCGGCCGAGATCCTGGCCACGCTGCGCTTTCGCGCCGAAGACAGCTTCCTCGACGACCTGTTCGGCGCCGTCATCACCGTGCCGGCCTATTTCGACGACGCCCAGCGCCAGGCCACCAAGGATGCCGCCGAGCTGGCCGGCCTCAAGGTGCTGCGCCTCATCAACGAGCCCACCGCCGCGGCGATTGCCTACGGCCTGGACAACGCCAGCGAAGGCCTCTACGCCGTCTATGACCTGGGCGGTGGCACCTTCGACATCTCGCTGCTGCGCCTGACGCGCGGCGTCTTCGAGGTCGTGGCGACCGGTGGCGATGCCGCCCTGGGCGGCGACGACTTCGACCGCGCGCTGGCCGACTGGGCGCTGGCCGGCCGTGTGGTCGCATCGGCCCATGACAAGCGCGCCGTGCTCGTCGCCGCGCGTGCGGCCAAGGAGGCGCTGTCCGACGCCGACACGACCGAGCTTGTCGCTGCATTGGATGCCGGCGAACTGCGCGTGATCGTCACGCGCGCGCAGTTCGAGGAGCTGGCCCAGCCGCTGATCGCCAAGACCCTGTCCTCGGTCAAGCGCGTGCTGCGCGACGCCAAGGTCAAGGCGGCCGACGTGGCCGGCACTGTCATGGTGGGCGGCTCGACGCGCATGCCGGTTGTGCGCCGCGCGGTCAGCGAGTTGTTCGGCCGCGAAGTGCTGACCAATCTGAATCCCGACGAAGTCGTGGCTCTCGGCGCCGCCATCCAGGCCAACCAGCTCGCTGGCAACGCCGCCGATGGCGAGATCCTGCTGCTGGACGTGATCCCGCTGTCGCTGGGTCTGGAGACCATGGGCGGCCTGGTCGAGCGCGTCATCGAGCGCAACTCGACCATCCCCGTCGCCAAGGCCCAGGACTTCACGACCTTCAAGGACGGCCAGACGGCCATGGCCATCCACGTCGTGCAGGGCGAGCGCGAGCTGGTCAGCGAATGCAGGTCGCTAGCGCGCTTCGAGCTGCGTGGCATCCCGGCCATGGTGGCCGGCGCGGCGCGCATTCGCGTCAGCTTCCAGGTCGATGCCGACGGACTGCTCAGCGTCTCGGCCGAGGAGCTGACCTCGGGCGTGCAGGCGGCCATCACCGTCAAACCCAGCTACGGTCTTGGCGACGACGAGATCGCCAACATGCTGAGGGATGGTTTCTCCAGCGCCGAGGGCGATATGGACGCGCGCAAGCTGCGTGAGGCCAGGGTGGAGGCCGAGCGCATGATCCTCGCGACGCGCAGCGCCTTGTCCGTCGACGGTGACCTGCTGCCCGAGGCCGAGCGTGAGGCCCTGGAAGCCCGCCTGTCGGCGCTGGCCGCCATGGAAGGCGATGCCGATGCCATCGATGCCGCCGTGAAGGCCTTGGCCGAGGCAACCGAAGGCTTTGCCGCCGAACGCATGAACCGCAGCATTGCCCGTGCGCTGACCGGCCGTGCCGTCAACCAGATTTGAGAACTGTCATGCCCGTCATCAAGATCCTCCCGCACGCCGAGTACTGCCCGGACGGCGCCAGCATCACGGCCGAGCCCGGCACGTCGATCTGCGAGGCCCTGCTGGCCCACCACATCGAGATCGAACATGCCTGCGACCAGGTCTGCGCCTGCACGACCTGCCACGTCATCGTCCGCGAGGGCGGCCGGTCGCTGAGCGAGATGGAGGAGGACGAGGAAGACATGCTGGACCGCGCCTGGGGTCTGGAGCCCGACTCGCGCCTGTCCTGCCAGGCTCTGCTGCGCCAGCAGGACATCACGGTCGAGATTCCCAAGTACTCCATCAACCACGCCAAGGAAGGCAAGTGAGTGCCGAGTCAACGACGGGCCGCTCCCGAGTTGACTCGACCCCCGCGGGGGGCAGCGGCGGGCCTTTGCCGCCGCTTGGGGGCTCCAGTCCTCAGCGCATCCTGGGTTTCGAGTCGTCCTGCGACGAGACCGGGGTGGCGCTTGTCGAGGTGGACGGTGACAAGCCGCCGCGCCTGGTGGCCCAGGCCCTGCACAGCCAGATCAGCATGCACCAGGCCTATGGCGGCGTGGTGCCCGAGCTGGCCTCGCGCGACCATGTGCGCCGTGTGCTGCCGCTGACGCGCGAGGTGCTGTCGCAGGCGGGGCTGGCGCTGCATGACGTGGACCTGGTGGCCTACACGCAAGGCCCCGGTCTCGCGGGTGCGCTGCTCGTAGGTGCGGGCGTGGCCGTGTCGCTGGCCGCCGCGCTGGACGTGCCGGCCCTGCCAGTTCATCACCTCGAAGGGCATCTGCTGTCGCCCTTCCTGTCGGCCGACCCGCCGGAATTCCCCTTTGTGGCGCTGCTGGTCAGCGGCGGCCACACGCAGCTGATGCGCGTGGATGACGTCGGCAGCTAC
The DNA here is from genome assembly GCF_031458095.1 of Roseateles saccharophilus. Classification (GTDB taxonomy): domain Bacteria; phylum Pseudomonadota; class Gammaproteobacteria; order Burkholderiales; family Burkholderiaceae_C; genus Pelomonas; species Pelomonas saccharophila_A. The sequence goes on along the minus strand of NZ_JAVDXU010000004.1, from coordinate 159,324 downwards.
GAGATCCTCGGCGAGACCATCGACGACGCGGCCGGCGAAGCCTTCGACAAGAGCGCCAAGCTGCTCGGCCTGCCTTATCCCGGCGGCCCGCACCTGGCCCGCATGGCCGAATTCGGCAACCCCGAGGCCTATGCACTGCCGCGCCCGCTGCTGCACAGCGGCAAGCCGGACTTCAGCTTTGCCGGCCTGAAGACGGCGGTGCTGACCCAGGTGAAGAAGATTGGCGACTCACCCTGCGATCAGACCAAGGCCGATCTGGCCGCGTCCACGCAGGCCGCCATCGTCGAGGTGCTGGTGAAGAAGTCGCTGCTGGCGCTGAAGGAGACGAAGCTGAAGCGCCTCGTCGTCGCCGGCGGCGTAGGGGCGAATGCCAAGCTGCGTGAGCAACTGAACGCTGCTTGCGCCAAACGGGGCGTGCGCGTGCACTACCCCGAGCTGTCGCTTTGCACCGACAACGGCGCCATGATCGCCATGGCCGCCGCGCTGCGGGTGCAGCGTGGCATGGCCAATCCCAGGCAGGACGGCGGCTTCGAGGTCCGTCCCCGCTGGGATCTTTCTGCCGCCTGAACTCGGCTTAAAGGACGTTCAGCTGGCCGCCGTTCTCGGCGACGCGCTTGACCAGGTTCAGCGTCAGCACGCCGTTCTCGAAGCGGGCCTGCGACTGGGTCTGGTCGATCTCGACCGGCAGCGAGAAGCTGCGGGCATAGCTGGCGGCGCGGCGTTCGCGGTAGAGGACGCGGGAGCCATCGGTCGGAGCTGCGGCTTCAGCGCTGGCGGTCTCGATGTGTACGCGACGGCCTTCGACGCGGACCTTGACGGCTTCCTTGGCGACGCCGGGCATGTCGACGGTCACGCTGTAGGCCTTGTCGTCTTCGCTGATGTCCAGGGCCGGGGTGCGGGCGACGTCGGCATCGAACTGGCGCAGGGCGCGGGCGACTTGGCGGGGGTGGGTCAGGTAGAACATGGGGATGGCTTCCGTTGGTTTGCGCTGCTGAACCGGTCGGGAGCAGCACCCGATGACCCGGAGATGCGGCGGCGGCGGGGCGCTTCAAGAGCTGTTTTTGCGCTGGAACAGAGAAGTCACGCATTTGCAGGGCAGGTCGGTTTGGCCCCTTGAAACCCTGCTCGGGTGCCCCACTTCCGCCCGCTTGGCCTGACGCAGTTTGGGGCTCCTGCCGCTTTGGGCTAGAATCCGCAAGTTCTGCGTATCGGGCATCCGGTACACGGAGCACCAGCACGGCTCGGGGCGGTTTCCCCCGTGTCCGCAAGTCAACCCCGGAAACCGTCTGCGGCAGCGCCACGTGTTGTGCTCGCCCGGCCGGACTTCCGAAACCTTTTTGGAAAACAAAATGTCCGTCGCCGATCTGAACAAGGCCGATATCGTCAAGGCCAATGCCCGCAGCGCCAACGACACCGGCAGTCCCGAAGTCCAAGTTGCTCTGCTGACCGCCCGCATCAACGAGCTGACCCCCCACTTCAAGACCCACGCCAAGGACCACCACGGCCGCCGCGGTCTGCTGAAGATGGTCAACACCCGCAAGAGCCTGCTGGCCTATCTGAAGCGCGTCGACTCCGCCCGTTACGTCGCCCTGATCCAGAAGCTGGGCCTGCGCAAGTAATCTAGCGAATCCGTCAAGGAGCCTGTCTGGTCCTCAAGCCCAGTACAGGCTCTTTGTCCTTTCAAGCCGGAACCAAGCTGACGTGGTCGCGGATCATTCCAAGACGGCTCTCTTCACCGAGTCGCCCTGGAATGGCATCTGGACCAAACCCAGCCTCGTTCCCGGTTCCAACGAGCGCCTGAGCGCGTTCACAACAACCAGGAGATGAGCATGTCCATGTTCAACAAGGTCACCAAGTCCTTCCAGTGGGGTCGCCACACTGTCGTGCTGGAAACGGGTGAGATCGCCCGCCAATCCACCGGCGCCGTCCTCGTCAACATCGAAGGCACCGTCGTGCTGGCCACCGTGGTCGCCAAGACCGAGGCCAAGGCCGGCCAGGACTTCTTCCCGCTGACCGTCGACTATCTCGAGAAGACCTATGCCGCCGGCAAGATCCCCGGCAGCTTCTTCAAGCGCGAGGGCCGTCCCTCCGAGCACGAGACGCTGACGAGCCGCCTGATCGACCGCCCGATCCGCCCGCTGTTCCCCGAAGGCTTCTTCAACGAAGTCCAGGTTGTCATCCACGTGGTGAGCCTGAACCCTGAAGTGCAGGCCGACATCGCCGCCATGATCGGCACGTCCGCCGCCCTGGCCGTCTCCGGCATCCCCTTCAATGGCCCGATCGGCGCCGCCCGCGTCGGCTACGTCAACGGCGAGTACACGCTGAACCCCAGCAAGTCCGAACTGGCCAACAGCCAGATGGACCTGGTCGTCGCCGGCACGCAAGCCGCCGTGCTGATGGTCGAGTCCGAGGCCTCGGGCCTGTCGGAAGAAGTCATGCTGGGCGCCGTGGTCTTCGGCCACGACCAAGGCAATGTCGCCATCGCCGCGATCAATGAGCTGGTCAAGGAAGCCGGCAAGCCGGCCTGGAACTGGACCGCTCCCGCCAAGGACGAAGCCTTCATCGCCAAGGTCAACGCCTTGGCCGAAGGCCCGCTGCGCGAGGCCTACCAGATCCGCTCCAAGCAGGCCCGCACGCAAGCCTGCCGCACGGCTTCCGCCAACGTCTTCGCTGCGCTGACCGCTGAAGGCGTGTCCTTCGACAAGGTCGAAGTCGAAGGTCTGCTGTTCGAGATCGAAGCCCGCATCGTGCGCAGCCAGATCCTGGCCGGCGAGCCGCGCATCGACGGCCGCGACACCCGCACCGTGCGCCCCATCGAGATCAGCAACGGCCTGCTGCCGCGCACCCACGGCTCGGCCCTGTTCACCCGTGGCGAGACGCAAGCCCTGGTCGTCGCGACCCTGGGCACCGACCGCGACGCCCAGCGCATCGACGCGCTGGACGGCGAGTTCGAAGACCGCTTCATGATGCACTACAACATGCCCCCCTTCGCCACCGGCGAGACGGGTCGTGTCGGCAGTCCCAAGCGCCGCGAAATCGGCCACGGCCGCCTGGCCAAGCGCGCGCTGATCGCCGCCCTGCCGAGCAAGGAAGACTTCCCCTACTCGCTGCGCCTGGTCTCCGAGATCACCGAGTCCAACGGCTCCTCGTCGATGGCTTCCGTCTGCGGCGGCTGCCTGGCACTGATGGACGCCGGCGTGCCGATGAAGGCCCATGTGGCCGGCATCGCCATGGGCCTGATCAAGGACGCCAACCGCTTCGCCGTGCTGACCGACATCCTGGGTGACGAAGATCACCTGGGCGACATGGACTTCAAGGTGGCCGGCACGACGACCGGCATCACCGCCCTGCAGATGGACATCAAGATCCAGGGCATCACCAAGGAAATCATGCAGGTCGCCCTGGCTCAGGCCAAGGAAGCCCGCCTGCACATCCTGGGCAAGATGGTCGAGGCCATGGGCAGCGCCAAGACCGAGGTCTCGACCTTCGCGCCCCGTCTCTACACGATGAAGATCAACCCGGAGAAGATCCGTGACGTCATCGGCAAGGGCGGCGCCACCATCCGCGCGCTGACCGAAGAGACCGGCACGACCATCGACATCGGCGAAGACGGCACCATCACCATCGCCTCGACGGACGCCGAGAAGGCCGAGATGGCCAAGAAGCGCATCGCCGAGATCACGGCCGAAGTCGAAGTCGGCAAGGTCTACGAAGGCCCGATCACCAAGATCCTGGACTTCGGCGCCCTCGTGAACCTGCTGCCTGGCAAGGACGGCCTGCTGCACATCAGCCAGATCGCCCACCAGCGCGTCGAGAAGGTGACGGACTTCCTGCAGGAAGGCCAGGTCGTCAAGGTCAAGGTCCTCGAGACCGACGAGAAGGGCCGCATCAAGCTGTCCATGAAGGCCCTGATCGACCGTCCTGAGCAGCAGCCTCGCGAAGCCGCTCCGGCTCCGGTGGCTCCGGCTGCCGACGACACGCCGCCTGCAGCCGAGTAAATCGACCGGCGATGAAAGCCATCGCGATCACCCGCCCCGGCGGGCCCGAGGTGCTGGAGCTGGCCGACAGGCCGGATCCAGTCGCGGGCCCGGGTGAGTGCCTGATCCGCGTTGCAGCTTCGGGCATCAACCGCCCGGACGTGCTGCAGCGCAAGGGCGCCTACCCGCCGCCGCCGGGTGCGAGTGAGTTGCCGGGCCTGGAGGTCGCGGGCGAGATCGTCGCCGGTGACGCTGCGGCCCTGGCCGCGCATGGCTTCAAGCTGGGCGACCAGGTCTGCGCCCTGGTCAACGGTGGCGGCTATGCCGAGCTGTGCACGGCACCGGTGGGCCAATGCCTGCCCGTGCCGAAGGGCTGGACGCTGACGCAGGCGGCCACGTTGCCGGAAACCTGCTTCACGGTCTGGGCCAATGTGTTCGACCGTGCCGTCCTGCAAGCTGGCGAGACGCTGCTGATCCATGGTGGCTCCAGCGGCATCGGCGTGACGGCCATCCAGATGGCCAAGGCCCTGGGTGCGCGCGTGCTGGTGACGGTGGGTGGCGCCGACAAGGCCGAGGCCTGCAAGGCCCTGGGCGCCGAGGTGGCGATCAACTACCGCGAGCAGGACTTCGTCGTCGAAGCCAAGGCCGCCACCGATGGCCGCGGTGTCGACGTGATCCTGGACATGGTGGCGGGCGACTACATCGGCCGTGGCGTGCAGGCCCTGGCCGAGGACGGCCGCCTGGCCCTGATCGCGGTGCAGGGTGGTGTGAAGTCCGAGATCGATGCCGGCCTGGTGCTGCGCAAGCGCCTGACCATCACCGGCTCGACGCTGCGTCCGCGTTCGGCGGCTTTCAAGGCCCAGCTCGCGCGTTCGTTGCGCGGCAAGGTCTGGCCGCTGATCGAAGCGGGGCATATCAAACCGGTGGTGTATCGCGAGCTGCCGGCCGCGCAGGCGGCCGAAGCGCACGCATTGATGGAATCCAACCAGCACATCGGCAAGATCGTGCTGACCTGGTGAGGAGCTGACATGAGAAGAAAACTCGTCGTGGGCAACTGGAAGATGCATGGCAGCCGCGCTGCCAATGCCCAGCTGCTCGCCGGCCTCAAGGAAGCCGGCCCCTGGAACGCCGACGTCGCCGTCTGCGTGCCTTTCCTCTATATCGCCGAGACGGCTCTGGCGCTGACGGGTACGGCCATCGCCTACGGTTCGCAGGACGTCTCCTCGCACGAACAGGGCGCCTATACGGGCGAGGTGTCGTCGGCCATGCTGCACGACGTCGGCTGCCGCTATGCCATCGTCGGTCACTCGGAGCGCCGCGCTTATCACGCGGAGAGCGACCAGCTCGTCGCCGACAAGGCCAAGGCTGCGCTCGCCCATGGCGTGACACCCATCGTCTGTGTTGGCGAGACGCGTGCCGAGCGCGAGGCCGGGCAGACCGAAGCCGTCGTCAAGCGCCAGCTCGCTGCCGTCATCCACACGCTGGGGCATTGCACGGGCGAGATGGTGGTGGCCTATGAGCCCGTCTGGGCCATCGGCACCGGCCTGACGGCCACGCCGGCCGAGGCGCAGGCCGTGCACGCGGTGCTGCGCGCGCAGCTGCATGCGGCAACCGACAAGTCTGATGCCATGCGCATCCTCTACGGCGGCAGCGTCAAGGCCGACAACGCGGCCGAGCTCTTCGGCCAGCCCGATATTGATGGTGGCCTGATCGGCGGCGCTTCATTGAAGGTGGCTGATTTCGCCGCCATCTGCCGCGCGGCCGCCCACTGAGTTTTTCCCGCGCCGTGCCGTGAGGGCAGGGCGCTTAGAGTTTTGATGGAGTGTTTGGAATGCAGGTCTTTGCGAATCTGGTGTTGGTCGTTCAGTTGCTGTCGGCTCTGGCGATCATTGGTCTGGTGCTGGTTCAGCACGGCAAGGGTGCCGACATGGGCGCCTCCTTTGGCAGCGGCGCCTCGGGCAGCCTGTTCGGCGCCACCGGCAGCGCCAACTTCCTGTCGCGCAGTACGGCCGTCGCCGCGACGCTGTTCTTCGGCTGCACGCTGGGTCTGGCCTTCCTGTCCAACAGCCGTCCCGCTGCATCGAGCACCGACAGCGTGCTGGACCGCGCGGCCGTCGTGGCCCCGGCCGCTTCGGGTGCTGCTGCCATCCCCGGCGCAGTCGTCGCGCCTGCCGCAGCGGCCTCGGCCGCGGCGTCCGCTGCAGCCAACTGAAGTCCGACTAAAAACCTCGCCTCTTCACCGGGAGACCCCTAATTCCCGGTATAGAATGCGAGGCTGTCTGGCATGCAAACCCTCACTAGCTGCCAGGCGGATTTGAGTACCTGCCGTCGTGGTGAAATTGGTAGACACGCTATCTTGAGGGGGTAGTGGCGAAAGCTGTGCGAGTTCGAGTCTCGCCGACGGCACCAGAACATTGAAGCGGCCTGTCGCCGCGGTCTCCGAGCAGTCGGGGTGACCGAGGCAAGGTTCCAGGCGGGCGCGATCCGCGAGCGACATCATTCGATCTCGCTGGTGGCGCGCCTGTTTGCTTTTGTGGTCGGCTTGTGCAGCGACTGCGTTGACGAAGACGTTGAGTCGACCCGAGAAAGCGCAAATGAATCTCGAACAATACCTGCCCGTCATCCTCTTCATCTTGGTCGGCGCAGTAGTCGGGATTGCACCCCAGGTGCTCGGCGCGCTGCTCGGACCCAACCGGCCGGATCAGGCCAAGAACTCCCCCTACGAATGCGGCTTCGAGGCCTTTGAAGACGCGCGCATGAAATTCGATGTGCGCTACTACCTCGTCGCCATCCTGTTCATTCTTTTCGACCTGGAAATTGCCTTCCTCTTCCCCTGGGCCGTGGCGCTCAAGGAAATCGGTGCGACGGGTTTCTGGGCGATGATGATCTTCCTCGGCATTCTGGTCGTGGGCTTTGCCTACGAATGGAAAAAAGGCGCCCTGGACTGGGAATAAACGCCACGCCAAACACGCTGGGAATTCGAAATGGGTATTGAAGGCGTCCTCAAAGAGGGCTTTGTCACCACCTCGGTCGACAAGCTCATCAACTGGTCCAAGACCGGCTCGTTGTGGCCGATGACCTTCGGTCTGGCCTGCTGTGCAGTCGAGATGATGCATGCGGGCGCCGCCCGCTACGACATCGACCGCTTCGGCATGCTGTTCCGTCCGAGCCCGCGCCAGTCCGATCTGATGATCGTGGCCGGCACGCTGTGCAACAAGATGGCGCCGGCCCTGCGCAAGGTCTACGACCAGATGGCCGAGCCGCGCTGGGTGCTCTCCATGGGCTCCTGCGCCAACGGCGGCGGCTACTACCACTACAGCTATTCCGTCGTGCGCGGCTGCGACCGCATCGTGCCGGTGGACGTCTATGTGCCGGGCTGCCCGCCGACGGCCGAGGCGCTGCTTTACGGCATCCTGCAGCTGCAGGCCAAGATCCGCCGCGAAAACACCATTGCACGCTGAGCGCCAAGGTATGAGCCTGAATCTCGAAACCCTGGCCCAGCAGATTGGTGCCGTCCTCGGCGAGCGCGTCGTGGAGCTGAAGAACGCCTTGGGCGAACTGACGCTGACGGTGCGCGCGGCCGACTACTTCGACGTTGCGACCACGCTGCGCGACCACCCCGAGCTCAAGCTCGAACAGCTGATCGACCTCTGCGGTGTCGACTACAGCAGCTTCGGCGACGGCGCCTGGGAAGGCCAGCGCTATGCCGTTGTCAGTCATCTGCTGTCGGTCAGCAAGAACTGGCGCCTGCGCCTGAAGGTCTTCGCCGCCGATGACGACTTCCCCTGCGTGGCCTCGGTCACCCCGGTGTGGAGCTCGGCCAACTGGTTCGAGCGCGAGGCCTTCGACATGTACGGCGTCATCTTCGACGGCCACGAAGACCTGCGCCGCATCCTGACGGACTATGGCTTCATCGGCCACCCGATGCGCAAGGACTTCCCGGTGTCGGGCCATGTCGAGATGCGCTACGACGCCGAGCAGAAGCGGGTCATCTACCAGCCGGTGACCATCGAGCCGCGCGAGATCACGCCGCGCATCATTCGCGAAGACAAGTACGGCGGGCTCTGAACCATGGCCGAAATCAAGAACTACACCCTCAATTTCGGTCCGCAGCACCCGGCCGCCCACGGCGTGCTGCGCCTGGTGCTGGAGCTGGACGGCGAAGTCATCCAGCGTGCCGACCCCCATATCGGCCTGCTGCACCGCGCCACCGAGAAGCTGGCCGAGAGCAAGACCTACATCCAGTCGCTGCCCTATATGGACCGCCTCGACTACGTGTCGATGATGTCCAACGAGCATGCCTACTGCCTGGCCATCGAGAAGATGCTGGGCCTGGAAGTGCCCATCCGCGCCCAGTACATCCGCGTGATGTTCGGCGAGCTGACCCGCATCCTGAACCACCTGCTGTGGCTGGGCTGCCATGGCCTGGACTGCGGTGCGATGAACATCCTCATCTACTGCTTCCGCGAGCGTGAGGACATCTTCGACATGTACGAGGCGGTGTCGGGTGCGCGCATGCACGCGGCCTACTTCCGTCCGGGCGGCGTCTACCGCGACCTGCCGGACAGCATGCCGCAGTACCAGGTCAGCAAGATCCGCAACGCCAAGGCGATTGCGCAGATGAACGAGAACCGCAGCGGTTCGCTGCTGGACTTCATCGAGGATTTCAGCCGCCGCCTGCCGAAGAACATCGACGACTACGAGACGCTGCTGACCGACAACCGCATTTGGAAGCAGCGCACGGTCGGCATCGGCGTCGTGTCGCCGGAGCGTGCGCTGAACCTGGGCTTCACTGGCGCCATGCTGCGCGGCTCGGGCATCGCCTGGGACCTGCGCAAGACCCAGCCCTACGACGTCTACGACAAGATGGACTTCGACGTGCCCATCGGCACGAATGGCGACACCTACGACCGCTATGTCGTGCGTGTCGAGGAGATGCGCCAGGCCAACCGCATCGTCCAGCAGTGCGTGCAGTGGCTCAAGGCCAACCCCGGCCTGCCCGTCATCACCGACAACCACAAGGTGGCACCGCCGGCCCGCGTGGACATGAAGTCCAACATGGAAGAGCTGATCCACCACTTCAAGCTCTTCACCGAAGGCTTCCATGTGCCGGAAGGCGAGGCCTATGCGGCCGTCGAACACCCCAAGGGCGAGTTCGGCATCTACATGGTCAGCGACGGTGCCAACAAGCCCTATCGCCTGAAGATCCGCGCGCCGGGCTTTGCCCACCTGGCGGCTCTGGACGAGATGGGTCGCGGCCACATGATCGCCGACGCCGTCGCCATCATCGGCACGATGGACATTGTTTTCGGTGAGATCGACCGATGAGCAGCTACCAACTCTCCGACGCCACCCGCGCGCGCTTCGACCGCGAGGTCGCCAAATACCCCTACGAGATGCGCCAGTCTGCCGTCATGGCCTGCCTGGCCATCGTGCAGCAGGAAGAGGGCTTCGTGCCTCGCGCCGCGGAAGACGCGATCGCTGCTCATCTCGGCATGGCGCCCATCGCCGTGTACGAGGTGACGACCTTCTACAACATGTACAACCAGAAGCCGGTTGGCAAGTTCAAGCTGAACGTCTGCGCCAACCTGCCTTGCCAGCTGCGCGACGGCCAGAAGGCCCTGGACCATCTGTGCAGCAAGCTCGGCATCGAGCAGGGCGGCACGACGGCCGACGGCCTGTTCACCGTGCAGAAGAGCGAGTGCCTGGGCGCCTGCGCCGACTCGCCGGTGATGCTGGTCAACGACCGCCAGATGTGCAGCTTCATGACGACCGAGCGCCTGGACGAGCTGGTCGATGTGCTGCGCGCTGAAGCTGCCAAGGCCTGAGGAAGACGATGCTGGACCTCACCAAATTCCAAAGCACCGGCGCCGAGACCTGCTTCCACGGCCGCCACATCAGCCCGCAGATCTATGCGGATCTGAACGGCAAGAACTGGGCTATCAAGGACTACGAAGCCCGCGGTGGCTACGCGGCCCTGCGCAAGATCCTGGGCAAGGACGGCGGCGAAGGCCTGACCCCTGACCAGGTCATCGCCGAAGTCAAGACCTCGGCCCTGCGCGGCCGCGGCGGCGCCGGCTTCCCGACGGGCCTGAAGTGGAGCTTCATGCCCCGCCAGTTCCCGGGCCAGAAATACCTCGTCTGCAATTCCGACGAAGGCGAGCCGGGCACCTGCAAGGACCGCGACCTGCTGATGTTCAACCCGCATCAGGTCATCGAGGGCATGGCCATCGCCGCCTATGCGATGGGCATCACGGTCGGCTACAACTACATCCACGGCGAGATCTTCGAGGTCTACGAGCGCTTCGAGGCGGCCCTGGAAGAAGCCCGTGCCGCCGGCTATCTCGGCGACAAGATCATGGGCTCGGGCTTCAGCTTCCAGCTGCACGGCCACCACGGCTTCGGTGCCTACATCTGCGGCGAAGAAACGGCCCTGCTGGAGTCTCTTGAAGGCAAGAAGGGCCAGCCGCGCTTCAAGCCGCCGTTCCCGGCCAGCTTCGGCCTGTACGGCAAGCCCACCACCATCAACAACACCGAGACGTTTGCCGCGGTGCCCTGGATCATCCGCAACGGCGGCCAGGCCTACCTCGAGATCGGCAAGCCCAACAACGGCGGCACCAAGCTGTTCTCGGTGTCGGGCGACGTGGAGCGCCCGGGCAACTACGAGATTCCTCTGGGCACGCCGTTCTCGGTGCTGCTGGAGATGGCCGGTGGCGTGCGCAAGGGCCGCAAGCTCAAGGCCGTCATCCCGGGTGGCTCGTCCGCGCCGGTGCTGACTGCCGAAGTGATGATGCAGTGCACGATGGACTATGACTCCATCGCCAAGGCCGGCTCCATGCTGGGCTCGGGCGCCGTCATCGTCATGGACGACTCGCGCTGCGCCGTGCAGAGCCTGCTGCGCCTGTCCTATTTCTACGCCCACGAGTCCTGCGGCCAGTGCACGCCCTGCCGCGAAGGTACGGGCTGGATGCACCGCGTGCTGGAGCGCATCTACCACGGCGAGGGCAGGGCAGAGGACATCGACCTGCTGAACTCCGTGGCCGACAACATCCAGGGCCGCACGATCTGCGCGCTGGGCGACGCTGCCGCAATGCCCGTGCGCGCCATGATCAAGAACTTCAAGCACGAGTTCTTGCACCTGATTGAACACAAGAAGCCCCTGGTGGCTCCGACCTGAGCTGCCTAGGGAACCCCATCATGGTTGAAATCGAACTCGACGGTCAGAAGGTCTCGGTCCAGGAAGGCAGCATGGTCATGCATGCCGCCGAGAAGGCCGGCACCTACATCCCGCACTTCTGCTATCACAAGAAGCTGAGCATCGCGGCCAACTGCCGCATGTGCCTGGTGGACGTGGAGAAGGCGCCCAAGCCCATGCCCGCCTGCGCGACGCCCGTCACGCAGGGCATGATCGTCCGCACCAAGAGCGACAAGGCGATCAAGGCCCAGCAGGGCGTCATGGAATTCCTGCTGATCAACCACCCGCTGGATTGCCCCATCTGCGACCAGGGTGGCGAGTGCCAGCTGCAGGACCTGGCTGTTGGCTACGGCGCTGGCAAGAGCCGCTACTCGGAAGAGAAGCGCGTCGTCTTCCACAAGAACGTCGGCCCGCTGATCTCGATGGAAGAGATGAGCCGCTGCATCCATTGCACCCGCTGCGTGCGCTTCGGCCAGGAGATCGCCGGCCAGATGGAGCTGGGCATGGCCCACCGCGGCGAGCACAGCGAGATCCAGACCTTCGTCGGCCGCACGGTGGACTCCGAGCTGTCGGGCAACATGATCGACATCTGCCCGGTCGGCGCGCTCACCAGCAAGCCCTTCCGCTACAGCGCCCGCACCTGGGAACTGTCGCGCCGCAAGAGCGTCAGCCCCCACGACTCCACCGGCGCCAACCTGATCGTCCAGGTCAAGAACCACCAGGTCCTGCGCGTCGTGCCGCTGGAGAACGAAGAGGTCAATGAATGCTGGATCGCCGACCGCGACCGCTTCAGCTATGAGGCCCTGAACAGCGACCAGCGCCTGACCGCGCCCATGATCAAGCAGGGCGGCGCCTGGAAGCAGGTCGACTGGACGACGGCCCTGGAATACATCGCCAACGGCCTGAAGACCATCAAGGGCGACCACGGTGCCGCTTCCATCGGCGCCCTGGGCTCGGCTCACAGCACGGTGGAAGAACTGCATCTGCTCACGCAGATCGTGCGCGGCCTGGGCAGCGACAACATCGACCACCGCCTGCGCCACAGCGACTTCGGCAATGCCGCGTCCGGCGGCCAGGCCCGCTGGCTGGGTACTTCGATCGCGAGCTTGTCCGAACTGGACCGTGCCCTGGTCGTCGGTTCCAACCTGCGCAAGGACCACCCGCTGTTCGCCGCCCGCCTGCGCCACGCCGCGCGCCGCGGTGCCGCCGTGCATCGCGTCGGCTTGAGCAGCGATGACTGGCTGATGCCTCTCGCCGGTTCGTCTTCCGTTGCGCCTTCGGGCTGGGTGCAAGCCCTGGCTGATGTGGCCGCCGCCATTGGCGCCGGCGCACCGCTGGCCGGCACGGCCACGGACGAAGCCAAGGCCATCGCTGCCAGCCTTGCATCGGGTCAGAAGAAGGCCATCCTGCTGGGCAATGCCGCCGCCGAACACCCGCAGGCCACCAGCCTGCTGGCGCTGGCGCAGTGGATCGGCCAGCAGACGGGGGCGACCGTCGGCTATCTGACCGCCGCCGCCAATACCGTGGGCGCCCAGCTCGTGAAGGCTCAGCCGCAGGTCGACGGCCTGAACGCCGGCCAGATGCTGAACGGCACGTCGCTGAAGGCCGTGGTGTTGCTGAACACCGACCCGGTGCTGGACTCCGCCAACGCCGCTGCCGCCGTCAAGGCGCTGGATGCGGCCGAGATGGTCGTCGTGCTGAGCCCCTTCAAATCGGGCCTCGAATACGCCGATGTGCTGCTGCCCGTCGCCCCCTTCACCGAGACCTCGGGCAGCTTCGTCAACGCCGAGGGCCGCCTGCAGAGCTTTGTCGGCGTCGTGCGCCCGCTGGCCGAGACGCGTCCGGCCTGGAAGGTGCTGCGCGTGCTGGGCAATCTGCTGGGTCTGCCGGGCTTCGATCAGGACAGCTCCGAGCAGGTGCGTGAGCAAGCCCTGGGTGGCGACTTCTCCGGCCGTCTGTCCAACGCCACTTCGGCTGGCGCGCAAGTCGCCGCGAAGGGCGAGGGCGTCGAGCGCTTCGCCAACCTGCCCATCTACGCGACCGACGCGCTGGTGCGCAATTCCACGTCGCTGCAGCTGACCACCGATGGCCGTGAAGCCGCCACCGTCGGCCTGCCGAGCAGCCTGTGGGCGCAACTCGGCCTGGCCGAGGGCGACCAGGTGCGCGTCGTGCAGGACGGCGGCGCCGCCCAACTGCCCGCCCGTCTGGAAGCCGGCCTGCCTGAGGGCGTGGCCCGTGTGCCGGCCGGTCTGGCCCAAACCGCAGCTCTGGGTGCCGCCTTCGGCACGCTGAGCATCAGCAAGGTCTGAGGGAGCCCCACCGAATGATCGACTCTCTCTACCAAAACGGCGCCTCGCTGCTGGGGTCCCTGTGGCCTCTGGTCTGGAGCCTGCTGAAGATCGTCGCGGTCATCCTGCCGCTGCTGGGCTGCGTGGCCTATCTGACGCTGTGGGAGCGCAAGGCCATCGGCTGGTCGCAGATCCGCCCGGGCCCGAACCGCGTCGGTCCCTATGGCCTGCTGACGCCCATCGCCGATGCGGTCAAGCTGATCTTCAAGGAGATCATCAAGCCCGCCGCCGCGAGCAAGGGCCTGTTCTTCCTCGGCCCCGTCATGACCATCATGCCGGCCCTGGCCGCCTGGGCCGTCGTGCCGTTCGGCCCGGACGCGGCCGTGGCCAACGTCAACGCAGGCCTGCTGTTCCTGATGGCCATCACCTCGCTTGAGGTCTACGGCGTCATCATCGCCGGCTGGGCGTCCAACTCGAAGTACGCCTTCCTGGGTGCGCTGCGCGCCTCGGCGCAGATGGTCAGCTACGAGATCGCCATGGGCTTTGCCCTGGTCGTCGTGCTGATGGTGACGGGCAGCCTGAACATGACGACCGTCGTGCAGGTGCAGGAGCGCGGCATCTTTGCCGGCTACGGCGTCAACTTCCTGTCCTGGAACTGGCTGCCGTTGTTCCCCATCTTCATCGTCTACTTCATCTCGGGCCTGGCCGAAACCAACCGCCACCCGTTTGACGTCGTCGAAGGCGAATCGGAAATCGTCGCCGGCCACATGATCGAGTACTCGGGCATGTCGTTCGCGATGTTCTTCCTGGCCGAGTACGCCAACATGATCCTGGTGTCGGCCCTGGCCGTCGTCATGTTCCTGGGCGGCTGGAGCGCACCGATCTCCTGGAGCCTGCTGGGCATGGACGTGCCGGCCTTCTTCCAGCACACGATGGCGTTCTGGAACTGGTTCTGGCTGTTCGCCAAGACCTTCTTCGTCGTCACGATGTTCCTGTGGGTGCGTGCCACGTTCCCGCGCTTCCGCTACGACCAGATCATGCGTCTGGGCTGGAAGATCTTCATTCCCATCACGCTGATCTGGCTGGTCGTTGTCGGTGCCTGGATGCAGACGCCCTACAACATCTGGAAGTGAGGCGGCGCCCATGACTGCAATCACGAATTTCGCCAAGACCTTCTTCCTCTGGGAACTTCTCAAGGGGATGAAGCTGACGGGTCGCCACTTCCTGTCGCGCAACATCACCATCCAGTTCCCGGAAGAGAAGACGCCGCTGTCGCCGCGTTTCCGCGGCCTGCACGCGCTGCGCCGCTACGAGAACGGTGAAGAGCGTTGCATTGCCTGCAAGCTCTGCGAGGCCGTCTGCCCCGCGATGGCCATCACCATCGAGAGCGACGTGCGCGCCGACGGCAGCCGCCGCACGACGCGCTACGACATCGACCTGACCAAGTGCATCTTCTGTGGCTTCTGCGAAGAGAGCTGCCCGGTGGACTCCATCGTCGAGACCAGCATCTTCGAATACCACGGCGAGAAGCGCGGCGACCTCTACTTCACCAAGGACATGCTGCTGGCGGTCGGTGACAAGTACGAGCCCCAAATTGCCGCCCAGAAGGAGGCCGACGCCAAGTACCGCTGATCGCTGCCGCGCCGCAAGGCGCCAGCGGTCCAGCCTCGCTGGCCTGGATACGTATGGACATCACGACCATCCTCTTCTACGTCTTCTCCGGCATCCTGCTGGTGAGTTCGTTCCGTGTCATCACGGCGCGCAGCACCGTGCATGCCGCGCTCTTCCTCATCCTGTCCTTCTTCACGGCCTCCTGCATCTGGATGCTGCTGAAGGCCGAGTTCCTGGCCATTGCGCTGGTCCTCGTCTACATCGGCGCCGTCATGGTGCTGTTCCTGTTCGTCGTCATGATGCTGGACCTGAACACGGACAGCCTGCGTGAGGGCTTCTGGAAGCATCTGCCGGTGGCGGCCGTCATCGGCGCGCTGATCGCCTTCGAGATGGGCATCGTGCTGATGGGCGGTTTCCAGCTGTCCGACGCCCCGGCGGCCACCGCGGCCCAGATCAGCCAAGGCAACACCAAGCTGCTCGGCATCGAGATCTACACCAGCTATCTCTACCCGCTGCAGATCGCCGCCGTGCTGCTGCTGGTGGCCATCGTCGCCGCCATCGCGCTGACGCTGCGCCGCCGCAAGGACTCGCGCGCCATGGATGCCTCCGAGCAGGTCAAGGTCACCAAGGCCCAGCGCCTGAAGATCATCAAGATGGCGCCGACGGTCGCCGCTGCGGCCCAACCAGCCGCACCCACCGAAGGAGGCCAGGCATGACCGCCATTGCTGGACTGAGTGGCCTCACGCTGGGCCATTTCCTGACGCTGGGCGCGATGCTGTTCGCGCTGTCGGTGATCGGCATCTTCCTGAACCGCAAGAACCTGATCGTGCTGCTGATGGCCATCGAGCTGATGCTGCTGGCGGTCAACCTGAACTTCGTCGCCTTTTCCCATTACCTGGGCAATATGGACGGACAGGTCTTCGTGTTCTTCATCCTGACCGTCGCGGCGGCCGAATCGGCCATCGGCCTGGCCATCCTGGTCGTGCTGTTCCGCAACCGCGCCAGCATCAACGTCGAAGAGCTCGACGCTCTCAAGGGCTGAGGACACGAACAAGATGTCTGCACAACTCTCCCAGAACCTGCTGCTGACGGTGCCGCTGGCGCCACTGGCGGGCGCCATCGTGGCCGGCTTCTTCGGCAAGACGGTGGGCCGCCGCGGCTCGCACATGGTCACCATCCTCGGCGTCCTCGTTGCCTTCATCCTCTCGGCCATGACGCTGTACAGCGTCGCCGTCGACGGTGCGCGCTTCAACGCCACCGTCTACGAGTGGATGAACCTCGGCGCGCTGAAGATGGAGGTCGGCTTCCTCATCGACGGACTGACGGCCATGATGATGGTGGTCGTGACCTTCGTGTCGCTGATGGTGCACATCTACACGATCGGCTACATGGAAGAGGACGACGGCTACCAGCGCTTCTTCTCCTACATCTCGCTGTTCACCTTCAGCATGCTGATGCTCGTCATGAGCAACAACATGCTCCAGCTGTTCTTCGGCTGGGAGGCGGTGGGCCTGGTGTCCTATCTGCTGATCGGCTTCTGGTACAAGAAGCCGACGGCCATCTTCGCCAACATGAAGGCCTTCCTGGTGAACCGGGTCGGCGACTTCGGCTTCATCCTGGGCATCGGCCTGCTGGTGGCCTTCGGCGGTTCGCTGAACTACGCCGAGACCTTCGCCAAGGCCGAGCTGCTGTCGCAGATGGTCTTCCCGGGCACCGATTGGTCGCTGATGACCGTCGCCTGCATCTGCCTGTTCATCGGCGCCATGGGCAAGTCGGCCCAGTTCCCGCTGCACGTCTGGCTGCCCGACTCCATGGAAGGCCCGACGCCCATCTCCGCGCTGATCCACGCCGCCACGATGGTGACGGCCGGCATCTTCATGGTGGCGCGCATGTCGCCGCTGTTCGAGCTGAGCGACACGGCGCTGAACTTCGTCATGGTGATCGGTGCCATCACGGCCCTGTTCATGGGTTTCCTGGGCATCATCCAGAACGACATCAAGCGCGTCGTCGCCTACTCCACGCTGTCGCAGCTGGGCTATATGACGGTGGCGCTGGGCGCCTCGGCCTATTCGGTCGCCGTCTTCCACCTGATGACGCACGCCTTCTTCAAGGCCCTGCTGTTCCTCGGCGCCGGCTCCGTCATCATCGGCATGCACCACGACCAGGACATCCGCAACATGGGCGGCCTGCGCAAGTACATGCCCATCACCTGGATCACGTCGCTGCTGGGTTCGCTGGCCCTGATCGGAACGCCGCTGTTCTCGGGTTTCTACTCCAAGGACTCCATCATCGAGGCCGTGCACGCCAGCCATCTGCCGGGTGCCCACTTCGCCTACTTCGCCGTCATCGTCGGCGTGTTCGTGACGGCCTTCTATTCCTTCCGGATGTACTTCCTCGTCTTCCACGGCAAGGAACACTTCCACCACAAGCCCTTCCCGCCGGAAGAAGACGAACCGCATCACGACGACCATCACGCCCACACGCCGCATGAGTCGCCCTGGGTCGTCACGGCGCCGCTGGTGCTGCTGGCCATCCCGTCGGTCGTCATCGGCTTCCTGACCATCCAGCCCATGCTGTTTGGCGACTTCTTCAAGGACGCCATCTTCGTCAATCTGCATGCGCATCCGGCGATGGAAGAACTGGCCGAGGAGTTCCACGGTGCTGCCGCCATGGCCCTGCACGGCCTGACCTCGCTGCCGTTCTGGCTGGCCCTGGCCGGTGTCGTGACCGCCTATGTGTTCTACATGGTCGCGCCCAGCATCCCGGCCACGCTGGCCAAGGTGCTGCGCCCGGTGGTCATCGTCCTGGAGAACAAATACTTCATGGACTGGATCAACGAGAACATCCTGGCCCGCGCCGCCCGCCTCATCGGCGTCGGCCTGTGGAAGGGCGGCGACGCCGGCCTCATCGACGGCGTCATCATCAACGGGTCGGCCAGGACCGTCGGCGGCATCGCCGGACTGGTGCGCCGCCTGCAGAGCGGTTATCTGTACTGGTACGCCCTCGTCATGATCCTCGGCGTCATGGGTCTGATGACCTGGCAGCTCTGGCCCTATATCAAGCCCCAGTTCAGCGCCCTGTTCGGGTTCTGAGCGACGAGGCGGAGAACAAGAATGTTGCTGAGTCTTGCGATTTTTCTGCCCATCGCCTGCGGCGCCTTGCTGCTGGCGCTGGGGCGTGACGAACAGGCCAAGGCCGTGCGCTGGATGGCGCTGGCCGCTGCCGTGGCGAGCTTCCTCGTCACGCTGCCGCTGATCACCGGCTTCGACACGACGACGGCTGCCATGCAGTTCGTCGAGAACCAGCCCTGGATCGAGCGTTTCGCCATCCACTACCACCTCGGCGTGGACGGCATCTCGATGTGGTTCGTGCCGCTGACGGCCTTCATCACCATCATCGTCGTCATCTCGGCCTGGGAGGTCATCGAGACCCGCGTCAACCAGTACATGGGCGCCTTCCTGATCCTGTCGGGTCTGATGGTGGGCGTGTTCAGCGCGCTGGACGGCATGCTGTTCTACGTGTTCTTCGAGGCCACGCTGATCCCGATGTACATCATCATCGGCGTCTGGGGCGGCCCGAACCGCGTCTACGCGGCCTTCAAGTTCTTCCTGTACACACTGGCCGGTTCGCTGCTGATGCTGATCGCGCTGCTGTACCTGTACTACCAGTCCAACGTCATCAACGGCGCCGGCTCCTTCGACATCCAGACCTGGCACAAGCTGCCGCTGGCCGGTGGCGCCCAGACCTGGCTGTTCTTCGCCTTCCTGGCCGCCTTCTCGGTCAAGGTGCCGATGTGGCCTGTGCACACCTGGCTGCCCGACGCCCACGTCGAGGCGCCCACCGGCGGCTCCGTCGTGCTGGCGGCCATCATGCTGAAGCTGGGCTGCTACGGCTTCCTGCGCTTCTCGCTGCCGATCGCCCCCGACGCCGCGCGCGAGTGGGCCTGGCTCATCATCGCGATGTCGCTGATCGCCGTCGTCTACATCGGCCTCGTGGCCCTGGTGCAGAAGGACATGAAGAAGCTGGTGGCCTACTCGTCCATCGCCCACATGGGCTTCGTGACCCTGGGCTTCTTCATCTTCAACGAGCTCGGCGTCTCCGGCGGCCTGGTGCAGATGATCTCGCACGGCTTCGTGTCGGGCGCGATGTTCCTGTGCATCGGCGTGCTCTACGACCGCGTGCACTCGCGTGAGATCGCTTCCTACGGCGGCGTCGTCAACACCATGCCCAAGTTCGCCGCCTTCGCCGTCTTCTTCGGCATGGCCAACTGCGGCCTGCCCGCGACGGCCGGCTTCGTCGGCGAGTGGATGGTCATCCTCGGCACGGTCAAGGCCAACTTCTGGCTGGGCGGCATCGCGGCCACGGCCCTGGTCTTCGGCGCGGCCTACACGCTGTGGATGATCAAGCGCGTCTACTTCGGCGACATCGCCAACGATGACGTGCGTGCCCTGACCGACATCAACAAGCGCGAGTTCGTCATGCTCGGCCTGCTGGCCGTGGCGACGCTCTACATGGGCCTGTATCCCAAGCCCTTCACCGACGTGATGCACAACTCGGTCACCG
The DNA here is from genome assembly GCF_031458095.1 of Roseateles saccharophilus. GTDB lineage: Bacteria > Pseudomonadota > Gammaproteobacteria > Burkholderiales > Burkholderiaceae_C > Pelomonas > Pelomonas saccharophila_A. The sequence continues at coordinate 139,690 of NZ_JAVDXU010000004.1, read as the reverse complement.
AGTTGCTCAAGCACGTGGCGCTCAGCAAGATCCCCGCCTGATTCTGAGCCGAGGCAAGAACAATGAACGACATGAACTGGCTCGCGATCTATCCCGAAATCCTGCTGCTGGCGATGGGTTGCGTCATTGCGCTGGTGGACCTCTGGGTCACGGACGAGCAGCGCCGCCCGACCTACTGGCTGACCCAGCTGACGCTGGCCGTCGTGGCCGGCATGCACTTCTACTATTTCGACTCGACCACCTATGCGATGCAGGGCATGGTGGTCGCCGACCCCATGGGCCATCTGCTGGCCGCCTTCGCCTGCATCGCCACGATGATCGCCCTGGTCTATGCGCGCCCCTACGCCGGCGTGCGCGAGATGCTCAAGGGTGAGCTCTTCATCCTCAGCCTGTTTGCGCTGCTGGGCATCAGCGTCATGCTGTCGGCCAACAACTTCCTGGTCATCTACCTCGGCCTGGAGCTGATGAGCCTGTCGCTGTACGCCCTGGTGGCCCTGCGCCGCGACCATGCGGTGTCGACCGAGGCGGCGATGAAGTATTTCGTCCTCGGCGCCCTGGCCAGCGGCTTCCTGCTGTACGGCCTGTCGATGATGTACGGCGCCACCGGCTCGCTGAGCATTCCCGAGGTCTTCGACGTCATCTCCAAGGGCATCCCGAACAAGTCGGTGCTGATCTTCGGTGTCGTCTTCGTCGTCGCCGGCCTGGCCTTCAAGCTCGGTGCCGCCCCCTTCCACATGTGGGTGCCCGACGTCTACCAGGGCGCGCCGACGGCCGTCACGCTGCTGATCGGCGCGGCGCCCAAGCTGGCGGCCTTCGCCATCACCATGCGCCTGCTCGTCGAAGGCATGATTGGCCTGGCCGCGGACTGGCAGCAGATGCTGATGGTGCTGTCCATCATGTCGCTGCTGATTGGCAACCTCGCTGCCATCGCGCAGAGCAATCTGAAGCGCATGCTGGCCTACTCGACCATCGCCAACATGGGCTTCATGCTGCTGGGCATGACGGCCGGCGTCGTCAACGAGAGCACGAAGTGGGGCGACAACGCCTACAGCGCGGCCATGTTCTATGTCGTCACCTATGTGCTGACGACGCTGGGCACCTTCGGCATGGTCATCCTGCTGTCCCGTCAGGGGCATGAGGCCGAGGAGATCAAGGACCTGGCCGGCCTGGGCAAGCGCAGCCCCTGGTTCGCCCTGGTCATGACCCTGTTCATGTTCTCGCTGGCCGGCGTGCCGCCCACCGTGGGCTTTTACGCCAAGCTCGCGGTGCTGCAGGCCCTGGTCTCGACGGACGTCACCGCCTACCTCTACCTCGCGATCTTCGCCGTCGTCGTGTCCCTGGTCGGTGCCTTCTACTACCTGCGCATCGTCAAGGTCATGTTCTTCGACGAGCCGACCGACACGGCCCCCATCGCCGCACCGGCCGATGTGCGCTTCGTGATGTCGCTGAACGGTGCCGCCGTGCTGGTCTTCGGCCTGCTGCCCGGCGGCCTGATGGCCCTGTGCGGCCAGGCCATCGTGAAGGCCCTGTCGACTTGAAGCCCCTCGCCCAGCCTGGCGCCGCTGCACGCGGGCCCGTCCGGTCGGTCCCCCGAGGGGACGGCGATGCTTGCGGCATGGAGCCACAAGCACATCGCCAGAGCGGGCCGGCTAGGGAGCGGCCCGGCGCTCGGCCCGTAAGCTAATGGATCAGTCCGTCGCCGTCTGGCTGGTCCTGGCTGCGGCCGTCATCGCGGCCAATCTGCCTTACTTCAACGAGCGCGTGCTGCTTGTCGGCCCGCGTCAGGCGCCCAAGAGCGTCTGGTGGCGGCTGCTGGAGCTGGCGCTGATGGCGGTGTTGACCTTCGCCCTCGGCTCGGCCCTGGAGGGCCGCATCGGCCAGCGCCATGCCCAGGGCTGGGAGTTCTACGCCGCGGCCGCCTGCCTCTTCATCACGCTGGGCTTTCCCGGCTTCGTCTGGAGGTATCTGCGCCGTGGCCGAGGCTGACGACGATCATCTCGTCGAGCGCCTGCTCGAGGGCAGCCAGGTCTACCAGGGCCATTTCCTGGATGTGCGCCGCGACCGTGTCGCGCTGCCCGATGGGCGCAGCGCCCACCGCGAATACATCCGTCATCCCGGCGCTGTCATGGTCATCCCGCTGCTGGATGACGGGCGGCTCTTGATGGAGCGCCAGTACCGCTACCCCATGGGCCGCGTGATGCTGGAATTTCCCGCCGGCAAGCTCGACGCCGGCGAGGCACCGCTGGTCTGCGGCCAGCGCGAGCTGCTCGAGGAAACCGGCTACAGCGCCGCCGAATGGGCGTATGCCGGCGTGCTGCACAACGCCATTGCCTATTCGGACGAGGGCATCCACATCTACTTTGCGCGCGGCCTGAACAAGGGCGAGCAACAGCTGGATGAAGGCGAGTTTCTCGAACTCGTCACGCACACGGTCGAGGATCTCGACCGCCTCGCCGCTGCTGGCGAGCTGACCGATGCCAAGACGCTGATCGGCCTGCTGTGGCTGCAGCGCTGGCGGCAGGGCGCCTGGCCGCTGCCATGGCAGCCGGCCTGATTACATTCGAAAACATTTCGTACATGACCTCTGGCGACTTGTTGCCAGACCGTTAAGCTCGCGCGTTTAGCCGCCCGAAAACCTTTCCATCCGCAGAAAGATTCTCTCCATGACGCGTGCAACGCCGATCCTGACCGCCCTGACGCTGGCCCTGACCCTCACCGCCTGCGGCAAGGGGGGCAAGCCTGACGATGCCAAGGCCGCGACCAAGCCGGCCGCCGCGCCGCTGCTGCTGGCGCCCGAGGATCTGCGCCAGGTCGGCCAGAGCGGCCTGATCGGCGCCCCCGTCATCACCGGTGCCATCCAGCCCGCCCGCCGCGCCGACCTGCGTGCCGAAGTGGCGGCCGTCGTGCTGCAGGTGGCCAAGGACAACGGCGAGCGTGTTCGCACGGGTGATCTCATCATCCGCCTCGATCCCACCTCCATCCGTGACGGCCTGACCTCCGCCGAGGAGGCCCTGCGCGCCGCCCAGCAGAGCTTCGAGCAGACCGAGCGCGTGCTGGCCCGCCAGAAGACGCTGAACCAGCAGGGCATGATCTCCATGCAAGGCCTGGAGGACGCCGAAGTGCGCCGCAATGCCGCCCAGAGCGAGCTGGCCGCAGCCAAGGCACGCATGGTCACGGCCCGCCAGCAGGTCTCGCGCACCGAGATTCGCGCCCCGTTTGACGGCGTCGTCAGCGAGCGCAAGATCTCCGTCGGCGACACGGTGCAGATCGGCCGCGAGCTGATCAAGGTCATCGATCCGACCTCCATGCGCTTCGAAGGCCAGGTCTCGGCCGACCGCCTGGGCGAGCTCAAGCTCGGCCAGCCGGTGTCCTTCCGCATCAATGGTTTCGGCGATGCTGAGTTCCGCGGCAAGCTGGCGCGCATCGACGCGGCCGCCAACGCGACGACCCGCCAGGTCGAGGTCATCGCCGAATTCAACGACCGCGCCAAGGCGCCCCAGGTCTCCGGCCTCTATGCCGAGGGCCGCGTCGAGAGCGCCGAGCGCAAGGCTCTGGTGCTGGCCGAAGGCTCGGTGCAGCGCCAGGGCGACAGCGCCTTCGTCTGGAAGGTGGCCGGCAACCAGCTGAAGAAGGTGCCCGTGACCCTGGGCGAGCGCGATGACCGTCGCGGCGAGGTCGTCATCGCCTCGGGCCTGGCCCTGGGCGACGAGGTGCTGCGCGCACCCACCGGCAACCTGACCGATGGCGCTGCGGCCCAGCGCGTCTCGGCCGGAGCCGGCGCGGCCTCGGCCGTCGCCGCCGCGGCAGCGCCCACGCCCACCGCCAGCAAGTAAGCAGGAGGCTCCCCGATGTTCCTCTCCAACTTCAGCATCAACAGGCCCGTCGCGACCGTCGTCATGGTCATCGGGCTGATGCTGGTGGGCCTGCTGGCGCTGTCCAAGCTGCGGGTCAACCAGTTCCCGGATATCGAGCCGCCCGTGCTCGTCATCAACATCCCGTATCCGGGCGCCTCGCCCGAGACGGTGGAGCGCGAGGTCGTCAACCGCATCGAGAAGGCCCTGCAGAGCATCTCGGGCGTTGACCGCAGCAACTCCACGTCGCGCGAGGGCAGCGCCACCATCGTGCTGGTCTTCGACTTCTCGAAGAACATGATCGAGGCCGCCGACGAGGTGCGCAACGCCATCGCCTCGGTGCGCTACAAGCTGCCCACCGAGATCCGCGAGCCCATCATCACGCGCGCCGACCCCGGCGCCCAGCCCATCCTGCAGCTGTCGCTGTCCAGCACGACGCTGACGCATGCCCAGCTCAGCCGCCTGGCCGAGGACAAGCTGGCCGAGCGCTTCCGCGGGGTGGCCGGCGTGTCGACGGTGACGGTCAACGGCGCCTTGAAGCGCGAGCTGTCCATCCTTCTGCGGGCCGAGAAGCTGCGCGAGTTCGGCGTCTCGGTCACCGAGGTGCTGAACGCCGTGCGCGCGCAGAACACCACGGCCCCGGTCGGCAAGGTGCGCGGCACCATGGAAGACCAGAGCATCCGCCTGCTGGGCCGCATCGAGTCGCCCGCCGAGTTCGAGCAGATGATCATCAAGCGCAATGGTCAGAGCGGCAGTGGCAACATCATCCGCCTCGGCCAGGTCGCGGAGGTGAAGGACGGCTTCGCCGAGATGACGGGCTATTCCTTCCGCAACGGGCGGCCCAATGTTGGCATCTCGGTCACCCGCTCCCGCGATGCGTCGACCGTCAGCGTCGCCAACGACTCGCGCAAGCTCGTCAAGGAGATCGAGAAGGAACTGCCCAAGGGCACGACGCTGGAGATCACCCAGGACGGTGGCAAGGACGCCGAGAACAGCCTGCACAACGTGACGGACGCCCTGGTCTTCGGCGCCGCCCTGACCATCTTCGTCGTCTACGCCTTCCTGAACAGCTGGCGTTCGACGCTGATCACCGCGCTGTCCCTGCCCACCTCGGTGCTGGCCGCCTTCATCGCCGTCTGGCTGATGGGCTTCTCGCTGAACTTCATGAGCCTGCTGGGCCTGTCCTTGGCCATCGGCGTGCTCATCGACGACGCCATCGTCGTGCGGGAGAACATCGTGCGCCACATGGAGCGCGGCAGCGACCGCGTGACCGCGGCGCGCGAGGGCACGGCCGAGATCGGCCTGGCCGTTGCGGCGACCACCTTCGCCATCGTGGCCGTCTTCGTGCCCGTGGCCTTCATGGGCAATGGCCCCGGCCAGTGGTTCAAGCCCTTTGCGCTGACCGTCGTGGCCTCGGTCGCCGTGTCGCTGGTCATCAGCTTCACGCTGGACCCCATGCTGTCGGCCTACTGGGGCGACCCCCCGGGCTATCACGAGCAGCCCAAGAAGGGCTTCGGCAGGCTGCTGCAAGGCTTCAATCACTGGTTCGATGGCGTCGCCAACGGCTATGGCCATGTCATCGCCTGGGCGCTCCACCATCGCCGCTGGATGGCCGCCTTCGCGGTGCTGAGCTTTGTTGGCGCCATCGCGCTGCAGGCCACGGTCGGTGGCTCCAGCTTCCTGCCCCAGGCCGATGCCGGCTTCCTGGCTGTCGAAGTGCGCAGCCCCGCGTCCGCCAGCCTGGACTACTCGCGCCTGAAGCTCGACGCCGCCGCGGCCCTGGCCTCGACGATGAAGGAGACCAAGGCGACGATGTCCTATCCCAACGCCACCGGCGGCCGCATCTATGTCGACATCGGCAAGAGCACGGAGCGCCAGCGTTCGGCGGCTGACGTCGCCAAGGAACTGCGCGAGAAGGTCGCCCGCCTGGTGGGCGCCGAGTACGTCGTGCTGGACGACCTCAACAACGGTGCCCAGAAGCCCGTGCAGATCCGCTTCTACGGCACCGACACGCGCCGCCTGCAGCAGATCACCCAGGACTTCCAGAAGACCATGCAGGGCATCAAGGGCGCGGTCGACATCGGCTACTCCGAGCAGGACCCGCAGAACGAGCTGCAGATCGAACTCGACCGCGGCCTGGCCAACCAGATGGGCATCTCGGTCAACGATGCCGCCCAGGCACTGCGTGTGGCCTTTGCCGGCGTCGAGGCCGGCGATTGGATCGACCCGACCGGCGAGGCCCGTGACGTCTCCATCCGCCTGCACCCGGCCGACCGTGTCGACGCTGCCAACATCGAGCGCCTGCCCATCGCCGTGACCGGTACCAACCGCATGGTGCCGCTGGACCAGATCGCCACCGTCACCATGGGCAAGGGCCCCGGCCAGATCCAGCACGGCGACGGCAAGCGCACCATCACGGTCAGCGCCAACGCCCAGGGCCGCTCGCCCGGCGAGATCACGTCCGAGGCCAAGAAGCTGGCCGAGAAGATCGAGTTCCCGCCCGGTTTCGGCATCGAGCTGGCCGGCGCCGCGCGCGACCAGCAGGTCGTCTTCACGGCCATGATCACGGCCCTGCTGAGCGGCATCGCGCTGATGTATTTCGTGCTCGTCATCCAGTTCAACAGCTTCACGGCGCCGCTGGGCGTCATGCTGTCGCTGCCGCTCTCGCTGATCGGCGTCGTGCTGGCGCTGATCCTGACGCGCGGCACGCTGAACCTGATGAGCCTCATCGGCGTGATCATGCTGATGGGCCTGGTGGCCAAGAACGCCATCCTGCTGCTGGATGCGACGCGCCAGGAGGAGAGGGCGGGCGTGGACCGCGAAGAGGCCCTGATGCACGCGGGCCGCAAGCGCTTCCGGCCCATCCTGATGACGACGCTGGCGCTGATCGCCGGCATGATGCCGGTGGCCATCGGCATCGGCGAGGGCGGCGAGTTTTACCGCCCCATGGCCGTGGCCATCATCGGCGGCACCATCACGTCGACGCTGCTGACCCTGCTGATCGTGCCGACCTTCTACGACAGCATCGAGATCGCGCGAGACCACGCCTTCGCCAAGTTCAAGCGCCGCACGCCGCGCTTCACCCTGGTGGGCGCCTTTGTGCTGACGCTGCTTGAAGCCGTGCTGGCCCTGGTGCTGGTGCGCTTCGTGTTCCGCCTGGTCATGAAGCTGGGCCGCTTCGCGACCGGCCGCCGCGTGACGGTTACACCAGCCGCCCAGGGTTGAGGAGGTCGAGCGGGTCCAGGGCCCGCTTGATCGAGCGCATCAGCGCGAGGGCCGTCGGGTCCTTGCGCTGAGCCAGTTCCTCGCGCTTGAGCCGGCCTATGCCGTGCTCGGCCGAGATCGAGCCGCCGCGCTGCTGCACGGCGTCATAGACCAACGCGTTGATGGCGGCCTCGTGCGCGCCCAGGAAAGCCGCCGGCGCCACACCGGCCGGGGCCTGCACGTTGTAGTGCAGGTTGCCGTCGCCCAGGTGGCCGAAGTCGATGACCGCTATGCCGGGCAGATAGGCAGCCAGCGCCGCGTCCATTTCGGTCACGAAGGCGGGAATGGCCGACACCGGCAGCGAGATGTCGTGTTTGATGTTCAGCCCCGCCTGGGCTTGGGCCAGCGGGATGGACTCGCGCAGATGCCAGAAAGCCTTGGCCTGCTGGATGTTCTGCGCGATGGCCGCGTCCTGCACGCAGCCGCGTTCCAGCGCCATCTCCAGCAGGCCTTCGAAGACATTGCGCGCGTGTTCGGCACTCTCGGCGTCGGACAGTTCCAACAGGACTGTCCATTCAGCCGCTCCCAGCGGTTGAGCCAGTTGCGGCAGCTCACGCGCCACCAGGGCCAGCGAAGCCCGGTTCATGACCTCGAAGCCGGTCAGCGCATCGCCGGCACGCTCGCGCGCCAGGCCGAGCAGGGCGACCGCGTCGTCCATCGAAGCGCAAGCCGCCAGGGCGGTCAGGCGCTCCTTCGGTTGCGGATAGAGCTTCATCGTCGCTGCCGTGATGATGCCCAGTGTGCCCTCGCTGCCGATGAAGAGGTCGCGCAGGTCATAGCCGGTGTTGTCCTTGCGCAGGCCCGACAGGCCCTGCCAGATCTCGCCGGTCGCGGTCACGACCTGCAACCCCAGGCACAGCTCGCGCGCATTGCCATAGCGCAGCACCTGGGTGCCGCCGGCATTGGTCGCCAGGTTGCCGCCCAGCATGCAAGAGCCCTCGGCGGCGAGGCTGAGGGGGAAGAGCAGGCCCGCGCCAGCCGCCGCCGCCTGCACCTCGGCCAGCACGCAACCGGCCTCGGCCGTCAGGCTGGCGTTGGCGACGTCGATGCCCCGGATGCGCTTCATGCGCGACAGGCTCAGCACCAACTGGCGGCCGCTGTCGTCGGGCGTCGAGCCGCCGACCAGGCCGGTGTTGCCGCCCTGGGGCACGACGGCTATGCGGTGCTGGTGGCACAGGCGCATCACCGCCGCGACCTCCTCGGTCGAGGCCGGCCGTGCCACGGCCAGGGCCTTGCCGACATAGCGCTTGCGCCAGTCGTTCTCATAGGCCGACAGGTCGCCAGCCGTCAGCAGCCCCGCCTCGCCGAGCCGCTCGCGCAGTGCGTCGAGGAAAGTGCTCATGCCGCTTTCGCCGCCGCCAGCCGCCGCCGGATCTGCGCCGTGCAGGCGGTGAAGATGACGACGCTCAATACCACTTCGCCGAGAGCCAGCCATTGGCCCAGGCCGCCTTCGCTGGTCGAGCGCACCAGGCCCTCCAGCACATAGAGCCAGATGGCCAGGGCCAGCCAGCGGTAGGTGTACATGCGATAGCGCCACAGGCCGATGGGCGCGGCCAGCAGCGGCAGCACCTTCACGGCCAGGGTGCCGCGGCCGGTCGGCGCCAGCCACAGCTCCCAGGCCAGGCACAGCAGAATCAGGGCAAGGGTGGCGCCGAACGCCAGATTGCGCGTCAGCCGTTCGACGGCTGTAGGTTCGGTTCTTTCGAGGGCGGAGGGCATAGCTGCGGCATCATAGAAGCCATGTCCACAACGCCGATCCCGCCCGTTCCGCCCGCCGCGCCCGACAACCCGGACGCGCCGCTGGCCCACAACCCCATCGCCTTCGCCAGCGACTTCATCGCCGACCTGCTCGCCTGGCCCTGGCTGCAGACCCTGCACACCTTCCGCCAGCGCTTCCGCGAGGAGAAGCTCGGCCTCACCGCCGGCAGCCTGACCTTCACGACACTGATCTCGCTGGTGCCGCTGCTGACGGTGATGCTGGCCATCTTCACGGCCTTCCCGATGTTCTCCAGCTTCCAGTCCGCGCTGGAGCAGTACTTCCTGAAGAGCCTGATCCCGCCGAACATCGCCAAGCCGGTGCTGGCGTCGCTCACGCAGTTCGCGGCCAAGGCCAACAAGCTGGGCGTCGTCGGCCTGGTCTTTCTGGGCATCACGGCCCTGGCCTTGATGCTGACCATCGACCGCACGCTGAACGCCATCTGGCGCGTGAAGCGGCCGCGGCCCATGGCCCAGCGCGTCCTCGTCTACTGGGCCGCCCTGACCCTGGGCCCGCTGCTGCTGGGCGGCAGCCTGACGCTGACCAGCTACGCCATCAGCGTCGGCCAGGGTTATCTCACGGCCATGCCGGCCAGCATGTCCACCGCCCTCGGAAGCGCCGACGTGGTGCTGTTCGGCCTGGCCATGGCCGGGCTCTTCCACTATGTGCCCAACACCCATGTGCGCTGGCGCCATGCCCTGATCGGCGGCGCCTTCGTGTCCATCGGCTTCTCGCTGGCCAAGTCGCTGCTCGCCTGGTACGTCAAGCAGGTGCCGACCTATTCGACGCTGTACGGCGCCTTCGCCACCGTGCCCATCTTCCTGATCTGGATCTACCTGGGCTGGGTCATCGTGCTGCTCGGGGCCATCCTTGCGGCCAACACGCCCAGCCTCACAGGCCGCCTGCATCTGCGCCCCGACACACCCGGCCAGCCCATGGCGCTGGCGCTGGAGGTGCTGCGCGAACTCTGGCGCGTGCGCGAGGCCGGCCAGCAGGGCCTGTCCTATCTGAGCCTGGCGGTCGCGCTGCGTGTCGACCCCCTGCAGCTCAGCCCCGTCATCGACAAGCTGCTGGCCATGGACTGGATAGGCCGGCTGGAAGAAGAGGGCGCCCAACGCCTGGTGCTGCTGAACTCACCCGAGAAGGCGCTTGCCGAGCCGCTGGTGGCGGCTTTCCTGGCCGAGCGCCAGGGCCTGCTCGGCAATCTGTGGACGCAGGGGAACTGGTCCAGCCTGACGCTGGACAAGCTGCTTACTGCGGCTGGAAGCCCCCGGCCTTGATGATCCTGGCCCAGGCCGCCGAGTAGGCGCGCTCGCGGGTCGCGAGCTGGGCCGACGACATCATGCCCACCGACAGGCCCAGCTCGGTCAGCCGCGCCTTCACGCCCGGCTGATTGATGACGCCGGCCAATGCATTCGAGAAGCGCTCGACGATGGCCGCCGGCGTGCCGGCCGGCGCGAACAGACCGTAGTAAGGCAGGTCCTCGAAGCCGGCGATGCCCAGCTCGGCAAAGGTCGGCACCTCGGGCAGCACGGCCTGGCGTTGCTGGCCCATGACGGCGACGATCTTCAGCTTCTTCTGCTGGTGGTTGGTGATGAGGTCGGGCACCGAGCCCACGCCGGCGCTGATCTGGTTGCCCAGCATGTCGGCAATCATGGGCGCGCTGCCGCGATAGGGCACGGCCAGCAGATTGAGGCCGTTCTTCTCGCCCAGCAGCTTGACGAGGAACTCCGGCACCGAGGCCGGCGCCGGGATGCCGACATTGCCCTGGCCGCTGTTCTGCTTCTTCACCCAGGCCAGGTAGTCGGGCAGGCTGGCCGCGGGCGTGCCGCCGGACAGCGCAAACGCATTGGCGAAGGTGGCGAAGCCGGCCACCGGCACGAAGTCGTGGGACGGATCAAAGCCCGGGTTCTTCAGCACCAGCGGCAGGATGGAGATGGTGTGGTCGTGGCTGACAAAGAAGGTCGTGCCGTCGGGCGCCGCTGTCTTCAACGCCTGGGCGGCGATCTGGCCGCCGGCACCGGGCTTGTTCTCGACGAGGACCGTGGTGCCCAACGAGGCCTGCAGGGCCTCGCCCAGCAGCCGCGCAATCGCATCGGTGCCGCCGCCAGCGGGGAAGCCGACGAGCAGGCGGATAGGTTTCTCTTGCGCCTGCGAAGCAAAGGGCAGGGCGGCCAGGGCGGCCAGGGTTGCGCGACGGGAAATCTGCATGCATGCCTCCTTGAGCGGAGGCTGCAGTCTACGGATGAAGGACGACCAGCAGTGCGGTCGCCGCCGACTTGGTGGCATTGCGGATGGCGTGCGGGCCGTCCACCGCATAACGCGCCGTCTCGCCGGCCTTGAGCTTGCTCGTCAGCCCTGAAGCCGTGACTTCCAGGCTGCCGGTCAGCACGCTGAGGTGCTCGCGCGAGCCGGGTTCATGGGCCTGGCTGTCCAGCACGCCACCGGGCTGGATGCTGAGCTCATACCACTCGAACTGGCCGGCCAGCTCGATGGGCCCCAGGATGCGCAGCTTGCACAGGCCGTCCGGGCTGGTCAGGCCCGGCGTGGCATGGGCCGGCACCGTCTCGATGGCCGGCGCGGCGACGCGTTCGGTGCCCAACAGCTCGCCCATGTCCACGCCCAGCGCATTGGCCAGGCGCCACACCACCGCCACCGTGGGATTGGCCTGGTTGCGCTCGATCTGGGACAACATCGATTTACTCACGCCGGCCCGCTTGGAGAGATCATCCAGCGACAGGCCCCGGCTGCTGCGCAGGGCCTGCAGGGCCGCGCCAACGCGGGGTGGTTCGTTGTTGTCCATGTTCATGCTTGACGGCAATAGACGTTTTTCAGATACTGCACGAAAGTTCGATATATCGAACACGTTCACTAAATGAATTGTGCATCAGGAGCGGCGCCATGAGCCAGGCCTTCTATCAACATCTGCAGACCGAACTCGACGGCATCCGTGCCGCCGGCCTCTTCAAGGCCGAGCGCATCATCACGACGCCCCAAGGTGCCGTCGTCAAGACGACCGACGGCCGCGAGGTCATCAACCTCTGTGCCAACAACTACCTGGGCCTGTCCTCCCATCCCCAGGTCATCGAAGCGGCCCACGAGGCGCTGCGCACCCATGGCTTCGGTCTGTCCTCGGTGCGCTTCATCTGTGGGACGCAAGACCTGCACAAGGAGCTGGAGCAACGCATCGCCCGCTTCGTCGGCTGCGAGGACGCCATCCTCTACGCGGCCGCGTTTGACGCCAACGGCGGCCTGTTCGAACCTCTGCTGGGCGAGCAGGACGCCATCATCAGCGACGCGCTGAACCATGCCTCCATCATCGACGGCATCCGCCTGTGCAAGGCGCAGCGCTACCGCTACGAGCACAACAACCTCGACGACCTCGAGCGCTGCCTGAAGGAAGCCAAGGAAAAGGGTTCCCGCTTCACGCTGGTGTTCACCGACGGCGTCTTCTCCATGGACGGCACCATTGCCCAGCTCGACAAGATCCGGGCGCTGTGCGACCGCTATGACGCGCTGCTGGGCATCGACGAATGCCATGCCAGCGGCTTCCTTGGCAAGACCGGCCGTGGCACGCCCGAGTACCGCGGCGTGTTCGGCAAGATAGACATCATCACCGGCACCTTCGGCAAGGCCCTGGGTGGCGCCTCGGGCGGCTTCACGGCCGCGCGCAAGGAAGTCGTCGAGCTGCTGCGCCAGCGCTCGCGCCCCTATCTGTTCAGCAACACCCTGGCGCCGAGCATTGCCGGTGCGTCGCTCGCCGTGCTGGACCTGCTGGAAGGCTCGACGGCCCTGCGCGACAAGCTCGAAGCCAACACCGCCTATTTCCGCGAAGCCATCCAGGCCGCCGGCTTCGAGATCAAGCCCGGCACCCACCCCATCGTGCCCATCATGGTCTACGACGCGGTCAAGGCCCAGGAGCTGTCCAAGCGCATCCTGGAGCTGGGCATCTATGCCGTCGGCTTCTTCTTCCCCGTCGTGCCCAAGGGCCAGGCGCGCATCCGCGTGCAAATCTCGGCTGTGCACGAGCGCGAGCATCTGGAGAAGGCCGTTGCCGCCTTCACGCAAGCCGGCAAAGAATTGGGCATCCTGAAATGAGCACGCCGCGCATTCTCATCATCGGCGCCAATGGCCAGATCGGTACCGAGCTGGCCACGGAACTGGCCAAGCTGCACGGTGAAGACGCCGTCATCACCAGCGACCTGACGCCGCAAGGGCGCGTGCGGACCCTCAAGCACGAGGCCCTGGACGTGACCGACGCCGGCGCGCTGACAACCATCGTCAAGCGCCATCACATCAGCCAGATCTACCACCTCGCCGCGGCCCTGTCGGCCAATGGCGAGAAGCACCCGATGTGGGCCTGGGACCTGAACATGAAGGGCCTGCTGAATGTGCTGGAGCTGGCCCGCCACGAGAAGCTGGACAAGATCTTCTGGCCCAGCTCCATCGCCGCCTTCGGCCCCAACACGCCGGCCGTGGACACGCCGCAGACCACGGTCATGGACCCCACCACGGTCTACGGCATCTCCAAGCTCGCCGGCGAACGCTGGTGCGCCTGGTACCACGCCAAGCATGGTGTGGACGTGCGCAGCCTGCGCTACCCCGGCCTCATCAGCTGGAAGACGCCACCCGGCGGCGGCACGACGGACTACGCGGTGGAGATCTTCCACGCCGCGCTGAAGGAAGGCCGCTACACCTGCTTCCTGGAGCAAGACCAGGCCCTGCCGATGATGTACATGCCCGATGCCCTGCGCGCCACCATCGAGCTGATGAACGCGCCGGCCGACCAGATCAAGCAGCGCGGCAGCTACAACCTCGCCGGCGTCAGCTTCACGCCGGAAGGCATCGCCGCCTCCATCCGCCGCCGCCTGCCGGAGTTCTCGATGGACTGCGTGCCTGACTTCCGCCAGAGCATCGCTGCCAGCTGGCCGCAACGCATCGACGATGGCGCAGCCCAGGCTGACTGGGGCTGGAAGCTGCAGTACGACCTCGACGCGATGGTCGACGACATGCTGGCCAATCTGGGTCCACAGCTCAAGTCCTGAATGCCAGTCGCGGTGGCACTTCGCGCAGCTTGCAGCGCACGCGCCGATCCCGCTCGGCAAGCGTGAGCCGCTCGCGGGCCGGCACCGGCTGGCGCACGCCCAGGGCTGCGGCCAGATTGGCGTCGGCCTCGCGCCGCGGGCGCAGCAGCTCGGCCGGTCCCGTCAGCAGCGGCGTGACGCCGGGCCCATGGCCGCTGACCGTGCTGTCGCCATGAACGATGACGCCTATGGTCACGCGCCCCTCGCGCCAGCTCGGGCCGCGGCGCGTGTCGGCATCGGTGATGGCGACGAAATCGCCGAAGCGCAGGCTGCCCAGGCGGTAGCGCTCGCGCGCGGCGCGGTCGGCCAGCTGGATGTCGTAGTCGCCGCGCCAGGCGGTGTTCTTGCCCAGGCCCGAGCCCATCAGCCGCGCCGGGATCAGATGCGTGACCGGCACCGAGAGCTGCCCATCGCGCTCGGTGACGCCCCAGCGCGACAGCAGCAGCGGCGCGCAGTTCATCAGCTCGATGCGGGGGTGCTGAGGCAGGCGCAGGCCCTGGCCGATGGAGGTGATGGCGATGCGGTCGCCAATGGCCAGCCGGCGCAGCACCTCGGGCGGGAAGTCCACCATCACATGGTTGACGCCGCCATGCTTGCCCGTCACCCAGCCCTGCTGGCCGCGCGCCGCGCCGTTGAGCACCCGGGCCCGGTTGCCCACGCAGGCATAGGTGATCAGCGCGTTGTTGGGACCGTCGCGCGGGCCGATGACCTCGCGGCCGTTGTTGTGCAGGGAGACGCCGGGCTCGATGTGATCGCCCGCCAGGCCCACGCAGAGGTCGCCGATGCGCCGGTTCAGCACGATGCCGCCGGTGCCGGGCAGCACGCGCGGCACGCCGTCATAGCCGATGCGGTAGGGCATGGCCCGGGCCACCGGGTGGGCGATCTGGCCCTGCACCGTCACGGCGACGAGTTCGTCGCGGTTGAAGCTCGGGCCGCTGGGCGGCGTGCTGCTGGGCTCGGCATACATGGGCGGGCTCCGCAAGGGTCAAAGTCGATACCACCAGGCCTGGCTGCGCTGCCACGGGTCCTGGCTGTCGTCGTTGGCTGCTTCGCAGTCGGGCGGCAGCGTCAGCGCATGCACGATGCAGACGCCGCCCAGGGATTGCAGCAGCGCCGCCAGCCCCGCGGCGGCCACGGCCTGGCGCACGAAGATGCGCTCGGCTGCCATCAGGCTGGTGCTGTCGTCGGGGGAGAGGCGCTGGGGCTGATGGCCCAGCCGCTGCAGGGCCTGCACCGGCCCCGGCGCGGTCGTGGCATCGGACGCCTGGCAAAGGATGAGGGCGCCATCCAGCGCAGCGGACAAAGCCAGCGCGTCATGGGCACTGCCGACCGGGTCGAAGCTGCAGTTCCAGGCATCGCAGGCCTGCGGCAGCTCCGACGCCTGCAGCGCCTCGGCATGGCGTTCGAAGCGATCCAGCAGCGTGTCGTCCACGCCGCTGCGCAACTGCGACTCGTGCAGGTTGTCACCCACCCAGCGCATCGGCCAGGAGCCCGCGTCGGTGCCGTCCCGCAGCGCCGTCCAGTCGTTCAGCGCCAGCGGGTGCAGCCAGGGCGAGTTCTCGGTGTCCATGCAGAGCAGCTCGCTCGCGTCGAGCACGCGCCAGAACGAACGCGGCAGCCAGGCCTCGAACACGCGTGTCAGGCCCAGGGCCAGTTGTCGGCCGCAGGCATGGCCGAGCACCAGGGCCGGGTCCAGCACGCAGCGCAGCTTGACGCCGTCGACGGTGACGCGCAGGTCGCTGGCACTCATGCTCAGGGCTCGGCAAAGGCGTCGAAGACATCGCTGGGGCGCAGCCGCACGGGCGCGGCGCGTGTGCCGCTGCGGTCCAGCGTCGGCGTGGTGGCGCCGGCGGCGTAGACCAGCTTGCGCAGCAGGGCGCCGCTGGCCGGATCGATCTGCAGGAAGACATTGCGCACATTCGGGTTGCGGGCCGCGACGTGGCGTTGCATCTGGCCGGGCTGGGTGTCCACCTCGATGTGGGTGGGGCGGTTGCCGCGGCGCGGGTTGTTGAAGTTGGCGTCCGGGCGCAGCCGACGCCCGGGCTGGCCGGCGCCGCGCGGCTTGTCCACGCGCACCGGCGTACCGGGGAACCAGCGCCTGAGGTCGTTGCTCAGGCTGCCGATCACATGCCAGTGCGCCAGGTTGGGCGACAGGCCGCGCTGCGGTCGCGGCAGCTGCGTCAGCGCGTCGATGCCCGCATCCGCATCGGCCAGCGCGTCGTCGATGACGGCGGCGTCCCAGCTAGCGTCCATGGGTCTTCCCGTTCAAGCCGCTTGGCGAACGCCGAGCACGCTCTGCAGGGCCGGCGTCACGCCCGGGAAGCCGCGGCCCTCGGGAGTCATGCGATACGCCGCCACCCAGGCCTCGGCATGGGCTCCCATCGGCCGCACGACGCTCTGGAACAGGATGGGATCGATGGCCGTCTTGAAGTCGTTGTCGGCGATGAACTGCAGGATGCGCCGGCCGCTCTCGGCCATCTTGGCGCGCTGGCTGGGTTCGGCCACGCCGCCGAGGTAGCGGTTGGAGACGATCTCCACCACATCCCACTTGGTGTTGGCGTCAAACGCCTTCTTGATGTCGGGCGCGTCGAGCAGCTGCAGCACCGTCTTCAGGTGGTGGCCGGTTTCCATGGCCAGCGAGAAGATGTTGCCGTAGGTCGAGCGGTCCAGCGCATAGCGCAGGTCCAGGCCGATGCGCTGCACGGTGGCCACGCTGCCGAAGGGGCGCTGCTCGATGAGCTGGCCGCCGCGGATGACCTCGCCGATCAGCAGGTCGCGGAAGTACTGGCCCAGGGCCACCATGAAGCCCACCATCTGGCGGTGGAAGTTGCGGTTGGTGACGGCCCCTGCCGGAGCTTGCGCCGTGCCGTAGTTGAAGGCGCGGCGGTAGGCCACCATGCGGTCGGCACGCTTGTAGCGCAGCGGCTGCCACTTCTCCAGCAGATACAGGCCACGGGCGCCGGGGCCGCGCTGAATGCGCATCTTGCCGAGGCGGAACAGGCGCAGCAGCGTGTCCACCACCTCGAAGATCTTCATGCGCTCGTGCTGATAGATGTAGTACAGCTCGGCCGCGGCATGCAGCTGGCTGGGCACGACGGCGTCGTCGAAGTCCGGCGTGATGAAGGGGTAGGAGATCTTGTCGAAGTCCGGCGCGCCCTGGTCGCCGAAGCCGACCAGGTCGAGGAAGCCGTCGCGGCCCTCGCCGTTGGCGGCGCCCTTGAGCAGTTCACTGAAGCGCTGCTCGAAAGGCTGCTCGAACTTCTGCCGCTCCGCGGCAGGCATGGCCGCCAGCTGGTCGCGCAGGAAGGTTTCCCACAGCCGCTGGATGGTCTCGGTGGTCTGGAAGCTCATGGTGTGGCTCCGGCGTGGCGTTGCACTCGAGGTGGGTTGTGGGCTAGCCCAGGTGGGCCGTGATCACCGGGATCAGGGCGTGCACTTCGGTGAAGCGCCGGTGGCGGATGTCGAAGTCCTTGGTGGCGAAGGGCGCGAAGGCCTCCAGATAGCGCTTCAGCAGGTCGGTCGAGGTGCCCAGCTGCTGCCGCGCTTCGGGTTCGGCC
Organism: Roseateles saccharophilus; assembly: GCF_031458095.1. Lineage (GTDB taxonomy): Bacteria > Pseudomonadota > Gammaproteobacteria > Burkholderiales > Burkholderiaceae_C > Pelomonas > Pelomonas saccharophila_A. The sequence continues at coordinate 122,178 of NZ_JAVDXU010000004.1, read as the reverse complement.
ACGGCCAGCAGCTTCTGCAGGGCGACGTTCTCGCCGAACTCGCTCTTGTTCTGCTTGTCCGGCTGGCCGGGGTTGGCGTCCACGGCCAGGGTCAGCACCTGCGTCAGCCAGCGCACCAGGGCGGCGTTCTTCGCGGTCACGACAGCGGCGCCTCCTGTCGTGGGAGCCGGCGTCGGGACGGGTGCCGGTGCAGGCTGGAAGCTGCTGAGCTTGTCCAGCACCTTCTGCACCTCCTGACCCAGCCTGAGCGTGATCGCGTCGCTGGCGGCCTTGATGTCCTCGGCGTGGGCAGCCTTGAGCTGGGTCACCGCTGCGCCCACCTGCGTGGACATGGTGGTGTTCAGCGTCGTGATGCTGTCGTCGATGGGCTTGAGGGCATCGCCGACCAGCTTGGGCAGGGCTTCGACGCCCTTGCGCGTGGCCGTGACATCCAGCGCCGTGCTGCCCAGGTCCAGCCGGACCGGTGTGCCGAGGCTGCGGTAGAGCTCGGGCGTGTAGACATTGATCTCTTCGAACGGCATGGTCGTTCTCCTTGGTTTGAGATGCCGGGCTCAGCGCCGCTGTTGCAGCGCCAGCACGCGATTGGGGCGGCCCAGGCCGCTGCGCTCGACGCGGTCGACGATGCTGTCCAGCGAGGTCTCCAGCGTCGGCGGCAGGTTGATGCCACGGCGGTCGAGGCAGTCGTGGCCGACGACGGCCCGGACGGCGCTCTGCACCACGGTGCGCAGTTCACCCAATGACTTGTCGATCTGCGAGCAGTTGGCCACCATGGAATGCACCAGGTCCTTCCAGCGTTCCTCCATCTCCAGCTGCAGGCACAGCTCCTGTTCCATCACGCCGATATAGGCGTCGAGCTCGAGGTCGGCGAAGCCGGGAATGCCCAGCTTCTGGAAGTCGGCGTTGACGCCCGAGATGGCGCGGTAGGGCACGCAAAGATCGCTGATGCTGGCCTTGGCGGGGAGGGGGTCGTTGAGGAACTTGGTGAGGTCCTGAGGCTCGGCCACATGGGCGTCGCCGAGGGCCGTGCGGACTTCCTCGCCCAGGCCGCGGGCCCGCAGATAGGCCTTGTTGAAGGCGGCGTCGGTGTTGAGCGTCAGCGTGGGCCTGAGGCTGAGCGCCACGCTCTTCAGCTGATCCAGCAGTTCGGCGTCCAGCGCATCGACGCCGGCGATCTTGCAGGCGAACTGGCCCGTCAGGACCTGGTCGATCAGGAAGGCATAGGCCGCGGCCCGCCTCTCGGTGGTGCCGAAGTTGTCGAAGCCCAGGCCATAGAGGTCGATGGCGCGGTCCAGGTCGTAGAGCAGCTTGTCCAGCAGCATCAGGCAGGACTTGTTGCTGGTGCAGCAGGTGCCGGCCAGGCAGTCGATGGCATCAGCCACCAGGCCGCGGCGCGTGGCCAGGTCGACGATGCGCCGGTCGGCATCGTCCAGGCCGGTGCTGCCATACAGGCCATAGAAGAGCAGCGGCGGGCGGGCGATCTTCATCAGGCGGAAGCCGCCGGCCGAGTCGAAGGCCGAGGAGAACAGCTGCAAGGCCTCGAGGAAGGCATAGAGGGCGGGGGACTCGGGGCTGATGCCGCGCCGGCCCACGGCCACCAGGCGGCGGAAGCGTTCCAGCGCCAGCAGCGAGGTGGAACCCACCGAGCGCAGGCCGTCGGCCGTGTTGTCGCCGCTGCGCTGCACCAGTTCGTCCATGGTGCGGGCCAGCTCGGTCTCCACCAGCAGAGAGCGCAGATCGTTCTGGCCCTGGGCCTCCAGCAGGTCGTTGAGCTGGCGGTAGGCGTCCAGGCCGCGCGGCCAGTCGTCGGGGCCATAGGCCGTCTGCGTGCTGCCCACCAGGTTGCGCAGCGCGTAGACGGCGGCGTCGCGGCGCGTCTGCAGGTCGGCATAGGCCACCTGGGGCACATAGCGGCCGCCGCCGAAGCCGACATTGGCCAGGGCCTCGCCCATGATGACGAGCAGCAGATTGGCGGCTTCGTCCAGGCTTTGCGCCAGCTTGCGGAAGTCGGTCAGCATGGCCGGCGTGTGCGCGCCGACGAGGCGGGCCAGGCGGGCATAGTCGTTGAGCTGGCGGCGCATCGCAAAGCCCTTGTCGCGATTGCGCGGATCCAGCCCGAAACGCGCCGCGTTATAGCCCTCGCTGAGGGCCGCGCGGATGGCCTGGCCCCAGCCGCGCAGCTCGGGCGCCACGTCCTTGAGGAGGGCGCTGTGGGTGAGGTGGTGCAGGTCGGTGTTGATGTCGTCCTGGGCCTGCTGCCACTCCGCCCCGCCGGCAGCGGTCAGCATCTGCACGACGGGCGGGGCCGCGGCGGCCGTCTGCAGGAAGGGCAGGCCGCGCGACTCTTGACCGATGGCCTGGGCGCGAGGGTCGGCGCTGTAGCGGGTCAGCAGGGCCTGGGCCACCTGGTTGGGGTCGCTCGGGTCGCCGACCTTGAGCTCGCGGCGGATCAGGTTGTCCAGCACCAGGCGGTCTTGCCCGCTTTGCGGGGTGATGGACAGGGCGTTGGAGGAGGCCATGGGGAGTCCTTGTGGTGGAGGTCGGGTTCAGGCGGCAAGGCGCAGCGGTGGGCGGGTTTTGCTGCCGCTGAGCTGGTCGGTCACGATGTGGGCCAGGCGCTGCGCCGGGATGCGGCCGCTTTCCAGCGCGTAGTGCGCGGCGCTGACGACATGGCGGGGCGACAGCCCGGTGGCTCGTCCCGCCTGCAGGCAGCGCGCGCCTTCGAGGATGGCGTCCTGGTCGGCGCGCTGGAAGCGGATCACGTCGGCCAGGGCCTGCTGGGCGAGGTTGCGCCGCGTCTGGAAGGCGATCTCGTCCACCACCTCGGGGATGAGGCGCGGTGCGCTGCTCATCAGGCCGGCCGGGATGCGGTGGCCGCTCTCGGCGCGGTAGAGGGCCTGCCAGACGCGCAGCAGCTTCGTCGCGTCTTCGGGGAAGCCCATGCGCCGCAGCATCTCGGCCAGCAGATAGACGCGCAGATAGGCCGTCGGGTGGGCGCCGCCGGGGCGGAAGGTCATGGTGCGCGGCTGGGGGTGGGCCAGGAAGTCGGCCATGCCCCAGGCCGCTGCCGGCCCGCCGAGCAGGATGGCGGCGAGGTCGGCAAAGATCTCCTTGTGCCAGCGCCCGTAGACCGAGGCCAGCATGGGGCTGCCGGCGCGGCCCATCACACGGCGCAGCACCGCCTGGCGGTTCTCTTGCCAGATGCCGGCATCCGCCTGGAGGTTGTGGGCCACCTCGTGCAGGAAGACGCTCTGCCAGGGCTGGTCGCGATCCCAGGGTATGCGGATCAGCGGGAAGGGATTGGCCTCGCCCAGCAGGCGTGACAGGGCCACGCCGCGGCGCATCGTCGCTGGCGAATAGCCGTGCTCCATATAGGACACCGGCTTGAGCAGCGGCCCGTCGAAGAGGCGTGGCGCGTTCTGGCGGATGGCGGCATAGCAGTCGGCGGCGATGTTGTCGTGCGCGGCCAGCGAGGGCCCGAAGGCCGTGCCGCGCTGGGCGAACACCTCGTAGAACATGCCGAAGAGGCGGCGCGCGCGGTCCAGCTCGCGCTCCACCAGCGCGATGTCGACGAGCACGCGCTGGGGCGCGCGCTGGCCGGCATCGCTGCGCAGATCCTCGAAGCGCTGCTTGATGCGCTGCTCCACCGCCGCCAGCCGCGCATTGGCCACGCGGAAATGCTCGGGCGAGGGCGCATACGGCATGTCCTGGGGACGCAAGCCGACGAAGGCGTTGTCCACCCTCGCCAGCCGGGAGAGCCGGGCCGAGAGCCCGGTGATCTTGGCCTGCAGGAAACGGCGCACATTCATGGCCCGGCCCTCGTGTTGTCGTGGTGCGCCTGCGCTCAGCGGCAGCGCAGATTGATGACGACCGGGCCGCGCGCAATCACGCGGCGACCGCCGCGCGCGCAGTGCGGGCAGCCGATGCGGGCGACACGGCCCGTCGTCGCCACCACCTGCCGAGCAATGGGTGCCACCTGGCGCGCCACCACCTGGGCGGCCTGGCCGCGCGGCGTGGCGCGGCGGGCCGGCGCCACCAGCGGGCGCGACAGGCGCTGCACGGTCTGCGGGCGGGCGGCCACCTGGCGCGTGACGCGCTGCACCGCACGCACCGCCTGGCGGGGCGGCAGGCGGCGGCGCTGCACGATGCGGCGCGTGGCCGTGACGGCGCGCGCCACGGCACGGGCGGCCTGCGGACCCTGGCGGCGCACGGCGCCGCGCACGGCCTGGCTGACGGCGCGCACGGCGGCACGCCGCACTGGCGCCGCGGCGCGGGCCACGCCGGGCAGGGCGCGGCGGATGAGCATGCCGGCCAGCACCGGGGCGGCAGCGTCGATGCCGTCCTCGTCCAGGCCGTCCACCAGCTCGTCGAAGGCCTCGAACTCGTCGGCGCCATCGGCCAGCAGGCGCCCGGCTACATTGGCCAGGCGGCCGATCATCTGGGCCTGAGGGATGGGGATCATGCTGGCGATGGGCCCGACGACGCGGGCGGCACGGCCGATGCCGCGGCCCACGCCGCGGGCGATGCGGCCCAGGCGGCGGAAGAACTCGTCGCCGTCGCCGGCGTCCATCGCATCGGCGACGGCGGCTTCGAAGGCGTCGTCGCCGCCATCGCCTTCATCGAATTCGTCGTACTCATCGCCTTCGTCGAACTCGTCGTATTCGTCGGCTTCGTCAAAGCCCTCGCCGCCACCGCCGCCCAGCAGGCCACCGGCGACGCGGCCGATGCCGCCGAGCAGGCGGCCGATGAACTCGTCATCGCCCTCGTCGGCACCGTCGAACTCGTCGAACTCATCGCCTTCGTCGAACTCGTCATAGGCATTGCTGGCGCGTGCCGGGCCTTCTGCGGCGTCGGACATCAGGTCGTCCATCACGTCGGCTTCGAATCGGTCCATGGTGATCTCCTTGCAGTGGATTCAGGGTTGGCGCGGCGTGACCGTCAGCTTGACGGGGCCGTCGATATGGAAGGTGCGGGGGCCGCTGATGCGACGTGTGCGCTGGCCGCGGCCGACCCGGGTGTCGCGTGCCAGAGGGGCGGCGCCGGGACCGGCGCCCGAGCTGCCCGCGCCGGGCTGGGCCAGGCGGCGCATGGTCTGCGGCTGCTGGGCCACGCGCCGCGCCGTGGCGGGCAGGCCGCGGCGCACTTGCTGGGCGGCGCGCTGGGGCGTGGGCGCCGTGCGGGTGGCCACGCGGGCCGCCGATTGCGCCAGCCGGGGCAGGGCACGGATGGCGCTGCGGCCGCGCTGGCGCACCAGCTCGCGCGCCGCCGAGGCCGTGCCGCGCACGATGGCGCGCCGTCCGGCCTGGGCCAGATGGCCCATATTGCGCATGCCCAGGGTGCGGGCGGCGGCGCGGGCGGCCAGGGCCACGACGGCCGGCAGGGCCTCGTCGACGCCGTCCTCGAAGGCATCGGCCAGGGCGTCGAAATCGTCCATCTCGTCGCCGCCGCCGCCAATCAGCTGGCTGAGCTGGCCCAGCACGCCTTGGGCGCCGCCGGCCGTGTTGGCGACGCCGCCGGCCAGGCGCCCGGCGGTGCCGGCCCAGCCCTGCACGCGCTGCGCGCCACCGGCGACGCTGCGCAGGCCGCTGGCGATGCCGGGGGCGCCCAGCATCTGGGCCAGGCGCGAGGCGGCCATGGCTGCCGGCGAGACCTGGCGGGCGACGCGGCCGACGCCGCCGGCCACGCGCTGGGCCTGGCGGGCGATACCGCGCACGCGGCCGGCCACTCCGGCGGCGCCGCCCAGGCCACGCCTGAGCACGCCGCCGGCGCGGCCCAGGCCGCCGAGGATGCGGCCGAGGAATTCGTCCTCGTCGGCGGCATCCAGGCCGTCGGCGACTTCGTCCTCGAAGGCATCCCAGAGGGCCATGGCATCGCCGCCGTCGACCTGTTCGTCGGCGAAGTCCGCGCCATCCAGCGCGTCGCCTTCGAAGTCGTCGGCACCGTCGCCGAGGTCGCCAGCTTCACCGTCGAAGCTTTCCATCAGGTCCATGCCGTCGCTGCCGTCGGCTTCGTCAAAACCCTCGTCCGCACCGTCGCTCGCGTCGGCACCGTCGAGGGCGTCAGCCTCGTCCATCAGCTCGTTGTCAAAGGGGTTCTGGTCCATGTCGTGGCCTCCAAGCCAGGGCGGCATCGCTACCGTGAAGTCACTCTAGGCAGCGGCCAGCGCGCCGACAAAACGTGTTTTGTGCCGACCGCATCGGGGCTCGCGAGGACGCACCAGTCCTGACGCATCAACCCATCGGAGGGCCCCCGTTTGAGGGCATCGATGAGGGGGGCTCGCTTCGCGCCCGCCCCGAAGCATGATGCGCAGCGCCTGGGGCGCCACCGCCGTGCATCGACATCCAGCACTTATTCACGTCGGCAGCCCCCCAGCTTCCCAGGTGCCAAGAGCGGCGGACTGAGCAAACATCCGGCGCCCTGGGCGATCCAAAGAAGGACCACGTCAGTTGCAGGAGATGCGTCATGGCCAGCAGCATGCAAACGCGGCGACATCCGCCGCCCCGGGACGGGGCATGAACATCCGTCGCGACGGTGCCGACGACGACGCGTCATGCGCCGATGCGGGCGCGCTGCAGGCCAGCGTCGAGTTGGACGGTCGCAGCCTGCACATCGTCTGCGTCGACGACCGCCTGCCCGACCACAGCGCCCGGCCCGGCAGCTCGCGGCTGTGCCAGCGCTATCTGCCCGGCGAGATCGCGCATTTCGAGTGGGCCGGCCACCGCTATGCCCTGGTGCCGGACAACGAGTCATCTGGCCCTTCAGTCCCGACCCAGGAGCTGCATACCCTGCTGACCAACCGCGAGCTGCAGATCGTGCAATTGATCTGCTCCGGCCTGCTGACCAAGCAGGTGAGCGCCAGGCTGCACATCAGCGAGTTCACGGTGCGCTCCTACCTCAAGACCATCTACTGCAAGCTCGGCGTGCGTTCACGCGGTGCCATGGTCTATGCCTATGCGCAGTCGCTGTCGCGTTCGTCCAGGGGTGAAACGGCGGATGCCGCCGACTGAGAGCGCCGCCGCCCACCTCGTGTGTTCTGACACGCGGACCGAGGCTTGGCCGACAGGCGCTGCCGGCTTGCGGCTGTTAGTCTGGTCCCATGAAAACCGTGCCGACGACGATCTTCATCGCCCTGTGCCTTGGCGCCACGGCGGCCCGCGCCGAGGAGGATTCGTCTGAAAGCCAGCCGACGCGCTATCTGCTGGGACTGTCGGTCGCCAACGGCCCGGAGTACGAAGGGGCCCGGCAGCGCGAAACCAAGCTCAAGCCGGTCTGGGCCGCCAAGATCGGGCGCATCCGCATCACGACAGCGGGCGGCAGCGCCCTGCTGGGCTTCGGCCGCGATGGCGCGGGCGCCGGCGCGAGCACCCAGCTGATCGAGACCGACCGCTGGCGCCTGGGCGTGTCGGCCAGCATGGATGGCGGCCGTGACAGCGACGATGCCAGCACAACGCGCGGCCTGCCCGACGTGAGGCGCACGCTGCGCGCCAAGCTCTATGTCAACTACAGCCTGACCCAGGACTGGAACCTCGGCGCTTCGGCGTCGCAGGATGTGCTGGGCCACAAGGGCGGGCTGACCGCCAGCCTGGACCTGGGCTGGCGCTTCTATCGCAGTGATACGACGGAGTGGACGACGGGCGTCGGCGTCTCGGCCGCTAACGCGCAGAACATGCGCAGCTACTTTGGCGTGCCGGCCTCAGCGAGCGCTGCCAGCGGCAAGCCGGCCTACGAGCCGGGTGCCGGCCTGCGCGACGCCCACTTCGGCATCAACTTCAAGCATGCCCTGTCCAAGCACTGGTTCGTGTTTGGCGGCGCCGGCGCCAACCGCCTGCTCGGCCCGGCGGCGGACAGCCCGCTGGTCGAGAAGCCCGGCGGCCACAGCGCAGCGATAGGCTTGGCCTGGCGCAACTAGAGCTTCACGCGGCCGCGCCAGATGTCGGCATACATGACCCAGTCGCCGATGAAGCTGTACAGGGGGTATTTGAAGGTGGCGGGCCGGTTCTTCTCGAAGAAGAAATGCCCGATCCAGGCGAAGCCATAGCCGCACAGCAGGCCATACAGCAGCCAGACCAGGGCGCCCGTGCTGAAGAGCTGCCAGAGACAGACCAGCACCAAGGTCGAGCCGACGAAATGCAGGCGCCGGCAGACGGTGTTGCTGTGTTCGCTCAGATAGAAGGGATAGAAGTCGGCGAAGCGGGAGAAGCGTTCGGTGCTCATGGGGCAATTCAAGCGCGGGTTGCGCCCGAGCGGCAAGCGGGGTTGCCCTCGCAACAATGATCCGATGAGCGCAATTCCCGAGACCGAGTTCGAAGTTGCCATCCTGGGCGCGGGCATGTCCGGCCTGTGCATGGCCATCCAGCTGCAGCGCGCGGGCATCGCGGATTTCGTGGTCCTGGAAAAGTCCGCCGGCATTGGCGGCACCTGGTGGGACAACCGCTACCCCGGCGCCCAAGTCGATGTGCCGGCGCCGGTCTACAGCTTCAGCTTCGCGCCCAACCCGCACTGGACGCATCGCTTTGCCGATGCCCCCGAGATCCAGCGCTACCAGCAGCGCCTGGCCGAGACCCATGGCCTGTTGCCGCGCATCCGCCTGGGCTGTGCCGTGGCCGAGGCGAGCTTTGACGAAGCCTCGGGGCGCTGGCAGCTGAACCTGGACGATGGCAGCCGCATCAGTGCGCGCTTCTTTGTCTGCAGCACGGGCCAGCTCAGCATCGCGCGCTGGCCCGACATCCCAGGGCTGGCCGATTTCCAGGGCCGCCTGCTGCATACCGGGCGCTGGCCGGGCGACGCCGACCTGGCCGGCCAGCGCATCGGCGTCATCGGCACTGGCTCGACGGCGGCCCAGCTGGTGCCGGCCCTGGCGCCCGCCGCGGTCCAGTTGAAGGTGTTCCAGCGCACGCCGAACTGGGTGCTGCCGCGGCTGGACCGGCGCTATGGACGCCCGGACCGCTGGCTGATGCGCCTGCCCGGCTATGCCGCACTGGCGCACAAGACGCTGTGCGCGGCCCTGGACCTGGGCCGGCATGGCTTTGACGAGGGCACGCTGGCGCGCCGTGCGGCCGTCGCGGTCGCTCATCGGCTGCGCCGCCAGGTTGCCGACCCGGTCCTGCGCGAGGCCCTGACGCCCCGCTATCCGCTGGGCTGCAAGCGCATCATCTACTCCAACGACTACTACGCGGCCCTGCAACTGCCGCAGTCCGAATTGGTCACGGCCGGCATCGAACGCGCCAGCGCGGCCGGCGTGCTGACGGTCGACGGCCGCGAACATGCGCTCGATACCCTGGTCTGCGCGACCGGCTATGACACCACCCATCCGCTGTCGGGCCTGCCCGTGCGCGGCCGCGGCGGGCGGCTGCTGAGCCAGGCCTGGGCCGGCGGGCCGCGGGCCTATCTGGGCGTCAGCGTGCCGGACTTTCCCAATTTCTTCCTGATGCTGGGGCCGAACACGCTCACGGGCCACACCTCGGCCCTGCTGTCGCTGGAGCCCCAGGTCGAGCATGCCATCGCCTGCATGCAGCGCCTGAAGCGCGAGGGCGGGCGCTGGATCGCGGTGAAGCCGGCCGCGGCCGAGGCCCAGGACGCCGGCCTGCAGCAGCGGCTGTCGACCTCGGTCTGGGCCCACTGCAACTCCTGGTACCGCACCGAGGGCGGACGCATCGTCGCCATCTGGCCCGGCTTTGCGCGCGACTATGCACGCGCGGTGCGCCGGCCCGATGCGGCGGCCTACGAGTTGGGCTGAAGCGCAGTCTTCAACGCTGCCAGCATGGCGTCGGGCGCCTCGGCCATCAGCGCGTGGCCGGCGGACAGACGATGCATGCGTGGCTTCAGCAGGCCGCCGAGGACGGCGTTCTGCTTGGGCGAGGTCATCTGGTCCAGGGTGCCGAGGATGAAGTGCACGGGGCAGCTCACGCGCGCCGCGGCGGCCTCGCCGCCGGCATAGCGGTCGCAGACCTGGAAGTCGTTCTCGAACAGGTTGACCGCGGTCTGGCGCGACTGCAGCCGCCGCATCAGCGCCATCGACCCACCGCGCAGCCAGGCGCCGGGGCCGGGGTAGCTGGGCTTGGCGCTGGCCAGCGAATGTGAAAAGGCCGTGACCATGGCCATGGCGGCCTCGGGCCGGTCGCGCGCCGTCGTCAGCAAGGCTTCGGAGACCATCATCGGATAGGCCGTGCCGACCATGACGAGGGTCGACGCCCGCTCGGCCGCTTCGAGTGCGATCAGCGAGCCCATGCTGTGGCCGACCAGGGCGGCCTTTTGCACCCCGGCCGCGTCCAGCAGGCGGTGCAGCCAGGCGGCGATGTCCTCGACGCTCTTCAAGGGCGCGCCCGCGCTGCGGCCATGGCCCGGCAGGTCGACGGCCAGCACGCCGTAGCCGTGGTGGGCACACCAGCGCGCCAGCAGGGTCCAGACGCTGTGGTCGTTGAGCGCGCCGTGGATGAAGACGACGCAGGGCAGGGCGGGGTCGAAGGGCTTGCCGCCGGTGTAGGCATAGGCCTCTTGGCCATCAACGAGCAGCTTCATGCCTTGCTCGCCACTTTGAGCGCCCGCTTCAGGTCGTCGATGAGGTCGGCCGGATCCTCCAGGCCGATGGACAGGCGGATGGTGCCGGGGCCGATGCCGGCCTGCTGCAGTGCCACATCGTCCATGCGGAAGTGCGTGGTGCTGGCGGGGTGGATGACCAGGGACTTGGCGTCGCCGACGTTGGCCAGATGCGAGAAGAGCTTGAGCGCTTCGATGAAGGCGCGGCCCTGTTCCCGCGTGCCCTTCAGGTCGAAGGAGAACACCGCGCCGGCACCGCGCGGCATCAGCTTTTTCGCCAGCGCATGGTCGGGGTGGGAGGCGAGGCCGGGATAGGCCACCTTGTCGACGAGACCGTGGGCCTGCAGGAACTCGGCCACCGCCTGTGCATTGGCGACGTGGCGCGCCATGCGCAGCGGCAGCGTCTCCAGCCCCTGCAGCATCAGCCACGCCGTGTGCGGGCTCATGCAGGCGCCGAAGTCGCGCAGGCCCTCGCGGCGGGCGCGCAGCAGGAAGGCGCCGACCGTGCTCTCCTCACTGAACACCATGGCGTGGAAGCCTTCGTACGGTTCGCACAGCGTGTCGAATTTGCCGTGTTGATCATGCGCGGCCTGCCAGTCGAAGCTGCCGGCATCCACCAGCACACCGCCGATGACCGTGCCGTGCCCGCAGAGGAATTTGGTGGCCGAGTGGTAGACCAGGTCGGCCCCCAGCTCGGCCGGACGTTGCAGATAGGGCGTGGCGAAGGTGGCGTCCACCAGCAGGGGCAAGCCGGCCTCATGCGCGATGGCGCTGACGGCCGGAATGTCCAGCACGTCCAGACCAGGGTTGCCGAGGGACTCGCCGAACAGCAACCGTGTTTCGGACCGGATAGCGGCACGCCAGGCGTCGAGGTCGCGCGGATTGACGAAGGTCGTCTCGATGCCGAAACGCTTCAGCGTGTAGTGCAACAGGTTGTGGCTGCCGCCATACAGGGCCGTGCTGGCGACGATGTGGCTGCCCGCGCCCATCAGCGTGCAGATGGCCAGGTGCAGGGCCGCCTGTCCGCTGGCCGTGGCGATCGCGCCGATGCCGCCGTCAAGCGCGGCCATGCGCTCCTCGAAGACGGCCGTCGTCGGGTTGGACAGCCGGCTGTAGACATGGCCCGAGCGCTCCATATTGAACAGGGAGGCGGCGTGCTCGCTGTTCTCGAAGACGAAGGAGGCGCTGAGGTGCAGCGGCGTCGCGCGCGCGCCGGTGCCCGGGTCGGGCGTGGCGCCGGCATGCAAAGCTAGGGTGTCGAAGCCTGGCATGGTGTTTTCTATGGTGTGGATGCGCGGGGATTGTGTGCTATGTTGACTGGCAGTTTTCCCATGGAGGCCCCTATGAAAGTCGTCGATATCCTGCGTGTCAAAGGCGGCACCCTGTTCACCGTTACGCCGGACGAGCCGCTGAAGGACTCCCTGGCCGTGATGGCCGAGCGCGACATTGGCTCGCTGGTCGTCATGGAGCATGGCGATCTGGTGGGCATGCTGACCTTCCGCGAGGTCATCTCGGCGGTCGTCAAGAACAACGGTGCCGTCGGCACGACCATCGTGCGCTCGGTGATGGACGATGCGCCGCTGACCTGCACGCCCGAGACCGAGATCGATGAGGTGCGCCGCATGATGCTGGGCCGGCATGCGCGCTATATGCCGGTCATGAACGGCAAGACCCTGATGGGTGTCATCTCGCTGTACGACGTGGCCAAGGCCGTGGTGGACAGCCAGGACTTCGAGAACCGCATGCTCAAGGCCTATATCCGCGACTGGCCGGTGGAAGAGGGCAGCGAGGAAGCCGCGCCGAAGCTCTAACCCGCCGGTTCGCATCCCGACAAGGCGGCCTTGCGAGGCCGCTTTTGCTTATGGCCCCTCCTAGAATCACGGCATGGCAGGCAGCACCTTCGGCGAACTCTTCCGCGTCACCAACTTCGGCGAAAGCCATGGCCCGGCCATCGGCTGCGTCATCGACGGCTGCCCGCCGGGCATGGTCCTCAGCGAGGCCGACATCCAGCCCGAGCTGGACCGCCGCCGCCCCGGTACCAGCCGGCACGTGACCCAGCGCAACGAGCCCGACGCGGTCAAGATCCTGTCCGGCGTCTACGAGGGCGTCACGACCGGCACGCCCATCTGCCTGCTGATCGAGAACACCGACCAGCGCAGCAGGGACTACGGCAACATCCTCGACACCTTCCGCCCCGGCCACGCCGACTACACCTACTGGCGCAAATATGGCGTGCGCGACCCGCGCGGCGGCGGCCGTGCGTCGGCGCGCCTCACGGCGCCCATGGTCGGCGCCGGCGCCGTCGCCCGCAAATGGCTGCGCGAGGCCTACGGCACCGAATTCCGCGGCTGCATGACCCAGCTCGGCGAGATCGAGATCCCCTTCGAAGGCTGGGAACACGTCGGCCAGAACCCCTTCTTCGCCGCCAACGCCAGCAAGATAGCGGCGCTGGAGGAGTACATGGACGCCCTGCGCAAGGCCGGCGACTCGGTCGGCGCGCGCATCCGCGTCGAGGCCACCGGCGTGCCGGTCGGCCTGGGCGAACCGCTGTTCGACAAGCTGGACGCCGACATCGCCTACGCCATGATGGGCATCAATGCCGTCAAGGGCGTGGAGATCGGCGCCGGTTTTGCGGTGGTCGCCCAGAAGGGTACCGAGCATGGCGACGAGCTGAGCCCACTGGGCTTTGCCAGTAACAACTCCGGCGGCATGCTGGGAGGCATCTCGACCGGCCAGGACATCGTCGCCAGCATCGCCATCAAGCCCACCAGCTCCATCCGCAGCCCCAAGGCCAGCATCGACCGCGCCGGCAACCCGTCGGTGGTGGAAACCTTCGGCCGCCACGATCCCTGCGTCGGCATCCGTGCCACCCCCATCGCCGAGGCCATGCTGGCCCTGGTGCTGATGGACCATGCCCTCCGTCATAGGGCGCAGTGCGGGGATGTCGTGCTGCCGGTGGCGCCCATAGCGTCGGCCAGGCCCGAGTAAGCCCTGCAACCGCCGGGCCGCCTACCAGCCGAACCGGCTGCCGTGCAGCTCGTGTGCCTTCTTCACAAAGCCTTCCTTGCGCAGCGCCTCCAGCGCGGCAGCGAGGCGCGCGATGGTTTCGGCCGGCGTGCTGAGGCTGCAGGCCAGATAGCTGGGCGCCTCGTTGAAGACCAGCACCAGCTTCAAGTCCTTCAAGCCGGCACCGGCGGCGGCGTCGCGCGCCGTGTAGAGGCTGGACACCCACAGGTCGATGCGGTCGGCGGCGAGCTTGGTGGCATTCATCCTATCGTCCGGCACCAACTCGACATTGACGCCCCGGTCGGCCAGGTAGCGGGCCTTGGCGTCACCGCGCAGGCCGCCCACGCGGAAGGACTTGGCGTCCTCCAGCGTGTCGACGCGTCCGTGGAAGTCGGGCCGGCCGAAAAAAGCCCATTTGTTGATCGCGATCGGGCCCACCCACTGGTAAAGCGCTTCGCGCTCGGGCTGGCGCGCCACGGAGAAGGCGCAGGTGTCGCGCTGTTCCTGGGCAACGGCCAGGGCGCGTGCCCAGGGCAGGTCGAAATGCATGGCCACGGTCACGCCGGCGCGGCGGGCCATCTCGGCGACGACGTCAGCCGACATGCCGACGATGCGGCCGTCCGCCGCGGCGTAACTGAAAGGTGGGTAGGGCGTGGTGTACAGCTCGAGCGTCGGCATCGCGCTCGCCTGAAGGACCAGCCCGGCACAGACGGCGGCGACACAGACGCGGAGAGTTGAGGGCGGTGACACGGGCGTGGTGGCTGGTTGCCGTCGCTCTCATGATATGCAGTTCGTCGGCCTGCGCGCCGGCCTGATCGCCAGCCGGTGCAGCTCAGCCCCCGCAAACCGCGTTTCGTCACAAGCCCGCTGCGCCCCGGCGCGCTCATTTCTAGACTGCAAAGGTCTGTATCAGAGAGCGTTTTGGGGGAGCCATGCGTAAGTCTTGGAAATTGGGCGGCATTGCCGCTGTGGTGCTGGTGGTTGGCGGAGCCGGCGTGGCCGTCATGGCGAGCAAGGGTGATGGCCCGAAGAAGCCGGGTGACGACAAGGCCAAGACCGTGCTGGAGTTCGTGCCCAGCGAAGTCGTCAAGCCGACGCTGGCCGCCATGCCGGCCCAGATCGAATTCAGTGGCCCGCTGGTCGCGCCGGGCACGGCCATGGTGCGTGCCAAGTCCAACGGCACCCTGCTCAACCTCGCGGTTGGCGAAGGCAGTCGCGTGAAGGCCGGCCAGGCTCTCGGCCAGGTCGACCTGGAAGAGCTGCGCTATCGCATCGCCGAGCGCGGCGCCAGCGTCGAGGCCATGCGGGCCCAGATGGAGCAGGCCGAGCGCAGTTACAAGGCCAACGAAGGCCTGGCGGCCAAGAATTTCATCGCCCAGACGGCCCTGGACAACTCCCGTGCCGCCTATGAGTCGGCCCGCGCCAACTGGAACGCAGCCAAGGCCCAGCTGGACACCAGCCAGGTGACGATGCGCCAGGCCGCCCTGGTGGCGCCCATCAACGGCGTCGTCTCCAAGCGCCATGTGGTGCCTGGTGAGAAGGTGGCCGCCGAGCAGCAGATCCTGACCATCGTCGACCTCTCCAAGCTGGAGCTGGCCGGCCTGGTCGGCACCCATGAAGTCGGCCGCCTGAAGCCTGGCATGACGGTGCAGGTCAAGGTCGAGGGCGTGGACGAGCCGGTCGAAGCCAAGATCGACCGCATCGCGCCCAGTGCCGAGCCGGGCACCCGCTCCATCGGCGTGACCCTGGTGCTGAACAACCCCAAGGAGCTCTACCGCGCCGGCCAGTACGCCGTCGCCAAGGTGGTGCTGCCGGACGATACCCAGCGCCTGACTGTGCCCATCGCAGCCATCAGCCGCAATTCCGGCCAGGAGCAGGTCTGGATGATCGAGAGCGGGGCCCTGGTGCGCCGCATCGTGACGACCGGCCGCAGCGACGCCCGCGACGGCCGCGTCGAGATCCTGAACGGCCTCAAGCCCGAGGCCCAGGTGCTGGCCGCGCGCTTTGACAACCTGCGTGAGGGCGACAAGGCCACCATCGTGGCCGCCAAGGCCAAGGTGGCCAGCTCGTCCGCCTCCGCGGCCACCGTCCAACAGTGAGGGCCAGACCATGTGGATGACCCGCGTTTCCATCCAGAACCCGGTCTTTGCGACCATGGTGATGGTGGCCCTGTGCGTGCTGGGCCTGTTCTCCTATTCCAAGCTGGGCGTCGAGCAGATGCCCGACATCTCGCTGCCCGGCGCCTGGATCGACATCCGCTACCCCGGCGCCTCGCCCGAGGCCGTCGAGCGTGAAGTCGCCAAGCCGCTGGAAGAGGCCATCAACAGCATTGCCGGCGTCGACCGCATCCAGTCGCGCAGCTTCGAAGGCCGCGTGCAGGCCAGCGTCGAGTTCACGCTGAACACCGACATGAGCCGCGCCATGCAGGACCTGCGCGACCGCGTCGCCGCGGCGCAGGCCGCCTTCCCGCGGGACGTCAAGCCGCCGACGGTGTCGCGCTTTCAGGCCGACAACGCCCAGCCCGTCGTCGTCATGGCGCTGCTGAGCGAGACCCGTGGTGCGCGCGAGCTGTCCATGATGGCCGACCTCATCGTCTCCAAGCGCCTGGGCCGCGTCGAAGGCGTGGCCAAGGTGGACGTGGGCGGCATGGTGACCCGCGAAGTGCGTGTCGACCTCGACCCCATGCGCTTGCGTGCCTATGGCGTGACGCCAGCCGAGATCTCCAAGGCCTTGGCCGACGCCAATGCCGACCAGCCGGTGGGGCTGCTGTCCGACCAGACGTCGGACGCCATCCTGCGTGTCGAAGGCCGCGTCAAGGACCCCAAGCAGTTCGGCCAGATGATCGTCGCCCGCCGCGGCAACCTGGCACTGACGCTGAACGACCTGGGCACCCTGGTCGAGCGCGAGCGCGAGATCGACAGCATCGCCCGCATCAATGGCCAGCCGGCCGTCAGCTTCAACATCTTCAAGCAGCAGGACGCCAACATCGTCGCCACCGGCGACGCCATCAAGGACGCGATGGAGGAGCTGCGCAAGGTGCTGCCCAAGGACGTCGAGCTGCGCCTGATCTACGCCAACTCCGACTTCGTCAAGGGCTCGCTGACCGGTCTCAAGCACACGCTGATCGAAGGCGCACTGCTGACCGTGGCCATCGTCTTCCTGTTCCTGCACAGCTGGCGCTCCACCATCATCACCGGCCTGACCCTGCCCATCGCCGTCATCTCCAGCTTCATCGCCGTGCATGCTTTCGGCTTCACGCTGAACTTCATGACGATGATGGCGCTCTCCCTGTGCATCGGCCTGCTGATCGACGATGCCATCGTCGTGCGCGAGAACATCGTGCGCCACGTGGCTATGGGCAAGGACCATCACACCGCGGCCGGCGACGGCACCAACGAGATCGGCCTGGCGGTGATGGCCACCACCTTTGCCATCTGCGCGGTGTTCGTGCCCGTCGCCTTCATGGGCGGCATCATCGGCAAGTTCTTCTACCCCTTCGGCATCACGGTCGCGGTGGCCGTGATGGTCAGCCTCTTCGTCAGCTTCACGCTCGACCCCATGCTGTCCTCGGTCTGGCATGACCCCGTCAACACGCGCATCAAGCACTGGCCCGTCATCGGCCATGCCATCCGCGCCACCGACTGGAGCATGGACCATCTGCACACAGCCTATGAGCGCCTGATCAAGTGGGCCTTCTCCGGCCGCCGCTACCGCGTCTTCGTGCCGCCCATCCCCGCCTACGGCCACCCGTTCGATGCCAACGGCAAGCGCGACAAGGCCGCCAAGCGCGTGTTCCGCTTCGCGACGCTGACGCCGCGTGGTCTGGTGATGTGGGGTGCGGTGGCGAGCTTCGTCGCTGCGCTGATGCTGGCGCCCATGGTGGGCAGCGAGTTCGTGCCCGAGACCGACAACGGCTTCACCCAGGTCAACCTGCGCATGCCGGTGGCCTCCAGCGTCGAGCGTGGCAGCGCCAAGGTCGCCCAGATCGAGGAAATCCTCAAGAACTACCCCGAGATCAAGACCGTCTCGACGGTGGTCGGCAGCACCGGTGAAGGCCTGGCCACGGGCCGCAACCAGGCGGCGCTGAACATCTCCCTGACCGACCGCAGCGAGCGCAAGCGCACGCAAAAGGAGATCGAGGACGCCATCCGTGCCGACATCGCCAAGATCCCCGGCATCGAGGTCAGCGTGGGCTTCAACCGCCCGATCTGGGTGACCATCCTCGGCACCGACCCCGAAGTGCTGACGCAAGTCGCCAAGGACTTCGCCGAGAGCCTGAAGAAGATCCCCGGCGCCGTCGATGTGGACACCACGGTCAAGCCCGGCCTGCCGGCCTTCGCCGTGCGCCTGAAGGACTCGGCCATCCGCGAGCTGGGCCTGACTGCACCGCAGATCGCCTCGTCCTTGCGCGCCTACGTCAACGGCGACGTGGCGACCTACTGGACGACGCCCGACGGCAACCAGGTCGAGGTGCTGCTGCGCCTGCCGCGCGACCAGCGCGAGCGCATCGAGCAGATGAGCAAGCTGCCGGTGGCCTTCTCCAAGGACGGCGCGCCCATCACGCTGGACCAGGTGGCCACCATCGAGCCGGTGTTCAACCCCGAGGTCATCCGCCGCGAGAACCTGCAGCGCCGCGAGGCAGTCTTCGCCGGCGTGCAGGGCCGCCCGGGTGGCGACGTGAATGCCGATGTGCAGAAGCTGATCAAGAGCACCCAGCTGCCCCCGGGCATCAGCTTCAAGGTGGACGGCGCCGGCAAGCAGCAGGCCGAGGCCTTCAACGGTCTGCTGGCCGCCATGGCCCTGGCCGGCATCTTCATCTACATCGTGCTGGCCAGCCAGTTCGGCAGCTTCCTGCAGCCCATCGCCATCATGGCCTCGCTGCCCCTCGCGCTGATTGGCGTCATGCTGGCCCTGCTGCTGTGGCGCTCGACGCTGAACGTCTTCTCGATGATCGGCCTTGTCATGCTGATGGGCCTGGTGACCAAGAACGCCATCCTGCTGGTGGACTTCGCCAACCATGCCCGCAAGGCCGGAGCGACCATCGCCGAGGCGCTCTTGCAGGCCGGCCTGATCCGCATGCGCCCCATCATCATGACGACGGCCGCCATGATCTTCGGCATGCTGCCCATGGCCATCGCGCTGAACGACGGCGGCGAGATCCAGGCGCCCATGGGCCGCGCCATCATCGGCGGCGTCATCACCTCGACGCTGCTGACCCTGGTCGTCGTGCCGGTTCTCTACAGCTACCTGACCCGCGAGAAGAAGCCGGCGGCCAAGGCCGCCGCGGTGCACGACGGTGGCAGCTCGCTGCCGCAGCACGGCATGCCCGGCGCGATGCCGGCAGACAAAGAGTAATCTGTTCTCCCTCGAGCGCGCTCCAGCGCCCCCTGGGCCGGCCACTTCGGTGGTCGGCTTTTTTTCATTTGGAAGCGCCGCTTGAGCTCCTTCCGACGTGCCCCTCATCGGGCCGCCGACGCTAGGCGGCGCAAGTCTCACGCACGCACCCTCGCAGCCATCGATGCGCCGCATCGCCATCCATGCGCGGATGCCACAGCAGCGAAACGGTGAAAGGCTCCAGAGCCAGCGGCAGTTCGAAGCTCACAAGGCCATCGCGCAGATGGCCCGTGTGCCGCTCCGGCACGGTGGCAATCAAATCGGTGCCACGTGCCAAGGCCAGTGCCTCGGCAAAGCCGGCCACCGTGACAGCGATGTCGCGGCTCAGGCCGACGGCCGCGAGAGCCTCGTCGACAGGCCCGGGCGAAGTGCCGCGGCGCGAGATGGCCACATGGCGGCCGGCCGCGTAGCGCTGGGCTGTCGGCTTGCGGCGAGCCAGCGCATGCCCCTCGCGCAAGACGCCGACGAAGCGGTCACGAAACAGTGCCTGGGTGCGCAGCTCCGGCCCGCTGGACGCGCTGACGATGCCGGTTTCCAGGTCGACGCTGCCGTCGCGCAGCGGCGTGCTGTCGCGATCCGGCTTGGGCACGAAGCGCAGCCGCACACCGGGCGCCTCCGAGCTCACGCGCGCGAGCAGCGCCGCCCCGAAGTTCTCGACGAATCCCTCGCGCGTGCGCAGCGTGAACTCGCGCTCCAGTTGCTCCAGCTTCAGCGCTGCTGCTGGCCTCAGCGTCGCCTGTGCCTCCTGCACCAGCGGCCCGACACGGTCGCGCAACTCGAGCGCGCGAGGCGAGGGCACCAGGCCGCGGCCGGCGCGCACCAGCAGCGGGTCGCCGGTCGCGTCGCGCAGCCGGGCCAGCGACCGGCTCATGGCCGACGGGCTCAGCCGCAGCCGGCGTGCCGCGCCGGCTACGCTGCCCTCGGCCAACAGGGCATCCAGCGTCAGCAGCAGGTTCAGGTCAGGATCAGACATGGCGTCTCATGCATGGATGAAGTGCAGATGATGCGTCTTCCGCCATGCCCAGCCAATGCCTAAGGTTGCGGCATGACCACCACGACCTTCACGCCCACCGCCGCCACGCCCGTCACCGGCGTGCTCGCCAGCCTGGCCCTGTGCACCTTGCTGCCCTCGCTGGCCATCAGCAGTGCCAGCATCGCGCTGCCGACCTTGGCCACCGCTTTCGGCGCCGGCATGGCCGAAGCCCAGTGGGTCGTGCTGGCCTATCTGCTCGCGACGACGACCCTCATCGTCGGCGCCGGCCGGCTCGGCGATCTGGTCGGCAAGCGCCGCCTGCTGCTGGTCGGCATCGCGCTGTTCACCGCAGCATCCACGCTGGGCGCGCTGGCGCCGACTCTGCCCTGGCTGATCGCCGCCCGCGCATTCCAGGGCGTGGGTGCGGCAGCCCTGCTGGCCCTGACGATGGCTATGGTCGGTGCGGCCTTGCCCAAGGCCCGCACCGGCAGCGCCATGGGCCTGCTGGGCACGATGTCGGCCGTCGGCACGGCGCTGGGCCCGTCGCTGGGTGGCCTGCTGATGGGCACCTTGGGCTGGCAGGCCGTCTTTGCCGTCAACCTGCCGACGGGTCTGCTGGCCCTCGCGCTGACCTGGCGATACCTGCCGGCCGACCGAGGGCAGGGCAGGGCCGCGGGCTTCGATCTGCCCGGCACGCTGTGGCTGGCGATGAGCCTGGCGGCCTATGCGCTGGCGATGACGCGCCATCCCGGCCTGCTGGCCATCGCCGCCATCGGCCTGCTGCTCTTCGTGCGCACCGAGGCCCGTGCCGCCTCGCCGCTGATCCGGGTGGAGCGCCTGCGCGACCCGATGCTGAGCCGCGCGCTGGCGATGAATGCCGTGGTGTCGGCCGTCATGATGGCGACCCTGGTCGTCGGGCCCTTCCACCTCAGTGGCGTGCTCGGCCTGGGGGCTGCGGCAGTGGGCGCGCTGATGTCCATCGGCCCCATCGTGTCGGCGCTCAGCGGCGTGCCGGCCGGTCGCCTGGTGGACTATTTCGGCACGCGGCGCGTCACGCGCTGGGGCCTTGCGATCATGGCGGCAGGCTGCGCCCTGATCGCGCTGCTGCCCGCGACGCTGGGGGCTATCGCCTATGTCGGCCCCCTCGTCATCGTCACACCCGGCTATGCGCTCTTCCAGGCAGCCAACAACACCGCCGTCATGGCCGATGTGACCACCGAACAGCGCGGCGTGATCTCAGGCCTGCTGACGCTGTCGCGCAACCTCGGCCTCATCACGGGCGCATCGGCGATGGCTGCCATGTTTGCCGTCGGTGGCCTGCATCTGAGCTTCGCCGTCGCGACGGTTTTGCTGGCTTTCGCCATCGGGCTTGCCAAGCGCGCGCATTGACCCGCACAATCGCGCCCGCTCCGGGGTGCTCCGCTTGCTGAACAGCAAGCAGACGCTGAGACGGTCATTGAAGACCGAACCCGTGAACTTGAACCGGCTAGTACCGGCGTAAGGAGAGCGCATGCCATGCAGCATGCAGGCGAGGGACCACCCCCGCCCTGCATCCACAGGCGGCCACGGAGCAACCCAACCACCGCTCCAGGAGTCCGCCGCCGTGAATGCCCCCGAAAACAACCTCTCGCTCGATGAGCGCCTGTCGCTGACGCGCGAACCCTTCCCGGCCTCGTCCAAGGTCTACGTCAGCGGCAACCGGCCCGACGTGGCCGTGCCCATGCGCGAGATCGCGCTGACCAACGGCGAGCGCGTCGTCGTGCACGACACCTCGGGCCCCTATACCGACCCCCAGGCCAGCATCGATGTGCGCCGCGGCCTGCCGCCTATCCGTTCCAGCTGGGTCACCGACCGCGCCGACACCGAGGCCTACATGGGCCGCACGCGCGTGGCCCTGGACGACGGCGGCAAGGAGGACAACGAGCGCATCGCCCAGCTGCGCGCCGAGGCCGCCGCTCTGCAGCGCCAGCCGCGCCGCGCGCAGTCGGGCGCCAACGTCAGCCAGCTGCACTACGCCCGCCGCGGCATCGTCACGCCGGAGATGGAGTTCGTCGCCCTGCGCGAGAACGGCAAGCGCGAATGGATGCAGGCCTATCTGTCCGACGCCGAGCGCGAGCAGCGCCTGCGTGGCGACGCGCTGGGGGCGGCCATTCCCGAGGTCATCACCCCCGAGTTCGTGCGCCAGGAAGTGGCCCGCGGCCGTGCCGTCATCCCGGCCAACATCAACCACGCCGAGCTGGAGCCGACCATCATCGGCCGCAACTTCCTCGTCAAGGTCAACGCCAACATCGGCAACTCGGCCGTCACGTCCAGCATCGAGGAAGAGGTGGAGAAGCTGGTCTGGTCCATCCGCTGGGGCGCGGACACGGTCATGGACCTCTCCACCGGCCGCAACATCCACACCACGCGCGACTGGATCGTGCGCAACTCGCCCGTGCCCATCGGCACCGTGCCCATCTACCAGGCGCTGGAGAAGGTCGGCGGCGTGGCCGAGGACCTGACCTGGGCCATCTTCCGCGACACGCTGATCGAGCAGGCCGAGCAGGGCATCGACTACTTCACCATCCACGCCGGCCTGCGCCTGCCCTTCATCCCCATGACCACCAAGCGCCGCACGGGCATCGTGTCGCGCGGCGGCTCCATCCTGGCCAAGTGGTGCATCACCCACCACCGCGAGAACTTCCTGTACACGCACTTCGAAGAGATCTGCGAAATCATGAAGGCCTATGACGTGACCTTCTCGCTGGGCGACGGCCTGCGCCCCGGCAGCGGCGCCGATGCCAACGACGAGGCCCAGTTCGCCGAACTGCGCACGCTGGGCGAGCTGACGAAGGTGGCCTGGAAGCACGATGTGCAGACCATGATCGAAGGCCCGGGCCATGTGCCCATGCACCTCATCCAGGCCAATATGGCCGAGCAGTTGAAGCACTGCCACGAGGCGCCGTTCTACACGCTGGGTCCGCTGACCATCGACATCGCACCGGGCTATGACCACATCGCCAGCGCCATTGGCGCGGCCATGATCGGCTGGATGGGCACGGCCATGCTCTGCTATGTGACGCCCAAGGAACACCTCGGTCTGCCCGATCGCGACGACGTCAAGCAGGGGCTCATTGCCTACAAGATCGCCGCGCATGCGGCCGACATCGCCAAGGGCCACCCCGGTGCCCGCGCGCGCGACGACGCCATGAGCAAGGCGCGCTTCGAGTTCCGCTGGAACGACCAGTTCGCACTCGGCCTGGACCCCGACACGGCACGGGACTATCACGACGAGACCCTGCCCAAGGATTCGTCCAAGGAGGCGCATTTCTGCTCCATGTGCGGCCCGAAGTTCTGCTCGATGAAGATCACCCAGGACGTGCGCGAGTACGCCGCGGCCAAGGGCTTGGAGGCGGCCGACGTGGTTGCGGACGGCATGGCGCAGAAGTCGGCCGAGTTCAAGGCCGCCGGCGGCGAGCTCTACATCCCCATCAAGCCGCAAGCCTGATGACGAGCATCGCCATTGCGGGCGCCGGTGTCATGGGCCGGCTGCTGGCCTGGCAGCTGGCGCGTGCCGGCCATCGTGTCAGCGTCGTCGATCCCGCCGAGGGGCCGGACAGTCCCGGCGCTGCGGGCTTCGCGGCCGCCGGGATGCTGAGTCCGCTGGCCGAGCGCGAGCATGCCGAGCCCGAGGTCGTCGAGCTGGGCTGGCGGTCGCTGCAGCTGTGGCCGCAGATCGCCGCAACGCTCGGCCGGCCTGAGCTGGTGAGGACCGAGGGCAGCCTGCTGCTGGCGCATGGCTGCGATCTGGGCGCAGCGCTCAGGGTGCTCGCGCGCCTGCAGGGCGAGCCCGAGCCGCTGAACCGTGCCGCGCTGCTGATGCTGGAGCCCGCGCTCGCGCCCGACCTCAAGGCCTGGTGGCTGCCGGGAGAAGGACAGTTGCTGCCGCGCGAGCTGCTGGTCGCCATGGTCGAACGGTCGCCGGGCGTGGACTGGCGCTGGGGCCGTCGCGCCGTGGCTCTCCAGCCGCATCGTGTCGAATTGGACGACGGCCGCCGCCTGGACACCGACCTCGTCATCGACACCCGCGGCGTCGGCGCCAAGCCCGACATGCCCGGCCTGCGCGGTGTGCGCGGCGAGATCCTTTGGCTGCATGCGCCCGGCGTCGTGCTGAACCGCCCGGTGCGGCTGATGCACCCGCGCCATCGCGTCTACCTCGTGCCGCGGCCGGGCGACGTCATCGTCCTTGGCGCGTCGGAGATCGAGAGCGAGGACCGCTCGCCCGTCAGCCTGCGCAGCGCTGTCGAGCTGATGGCCGCCGCCCACAGCGTGCTGCCGGCCCTGGCCGAGGCGCGCATCGTCCACATGGAAACCCATCTGCGGCCGGCGCTGCCCGACCACCAGCCGCGCCTCGAGCACGAGCCGGGCCTTCTGCGCATCAACGGCTTGTTCCGCCACGGCTGGCTGCTGGCGCCGGCCCTCACCGAGAAGGCACTTCAACATGTCTGAGTTCACCGTCAACGGCCAAATCCAGGCGTGGCGCGAGGGCCTGAGCGTGGCCGCCCTGCTGGCCGAGCAGGGCAGGGCAGACGACGCGGTCGCCACCGCCGTCAACGGCGTCTTCGTGCCGCGCCTGCGCCGCGAGGCCACGCTGATCCAGCCCGGCGACGCGCTGACCCTGATCCAACCCATCACCGGAGGCTGAGCATGCCCTGGACCCTCTACGGCCGCGAACTGACGAGCCGCTTCCTGCTTGGCACGGCCGGCTATCCCTCGCCCGAAGTGCTGCGCCAGGCCGTGCGCGCCAGCGGTGCCCGGGTGCTGACCGTCGGGCTCAAGCGCACGCTGGCCGCGGCCGGCGACAACGGTTTTGTCGCCGCCATCCGCGAGACGCTGAAGGAAACCGGCGGCCATCTGCTGCCCAACACCGCCGGCTGCCGCACGGCGCAGGAGGCCATCACGCTTGCGCAGATGGCCCGTGAGCTCTACGACACGCCCTGGATCAAGCTTGAGGTTGTCGGCGACGAGTACACCCTGCAGCCCGACCCCTGGGAGCTGGTCAGCGCGGCGGAGCAACTCGTCAAGGACGGCTTCCAGGTCTTCCCCTACTGCACCGACGACCTCATCACCTGCCGTCGCCTGCTCGATGCGGGCTGCGAGTTGCTGATGCCCTGGGGGGCGCCCATAGGCTCGGGCCAGGGCCTGCTCAACCCCTTCGCGCTGCGCACGCTGCGCGAGCGCCTGCCGGGCGTGCCGCTGATCGTCGACGCTGGCATCGGCGCGCCCTCGCATGCGGCCCAGGCCATGGAGCTGGGCTATGACGGCGTGCTGCTGAACTCCGCCGTCGCCCAGGCTGGTGACCCCATCCGCATGGCCGCGGCGTTTGGCCAGGCCATCACGGCCGGGCGCCTGGGCTTCGAGGCCGGCGTCATGGCCAGGCAGGACATGGCCGTCGCAAGCACACCGGTGGGCGGCCGACCCTTCCTGATCCCATGAGCCACAAGCCTCCCATCATCTGGAGCATCGCCGGCCTGGACAGCGGCGGCGGTGCGGGCCTGTCGGCCGACCAGCGCGCGGCCGATGCGGCGGGCGTCCACCTCTGCCCGGTCGCCGCCGCGCTGACGGCCCAGAACAGCGTCGCCGTCGAGGCTGTCTTTCCCGTGCCGCCCGAGCAGCTCGACGCCCAGCTCGCGGCCCTCGCCAGCGACCTGCCGCCCGCCGCCATCAAGACCGGCCTGCTGGGCGGCGTCGAGCAATTGCGCGTCGTCACGCAATGGGTGGACCGGCTGCGCGAACGCGCGCCCGTGGCTCTTGTCGTCGATCCGGTGCTGCGGGCCTCGACGGGCGCGAGCCTTGCCGACGATGCCCTGTTGAACGCCTACCGCGAGGAGCTGCTGCCGCGCGCCAGCGTCGTCACACCCAATCGACGCGAGGCCTCGCGGCTGGTGGGCGAGGCCGGCGTGGCTGCCCAGGCGCGGGCGCTGCTGGCCCTGGATGCGGGCGCTGTCTGCATCACCGGCGGCGATGAAGCCGGACCACTGGCCCTCGACTGGCTGGCCTGCGAGCATGTGACCGCCTGGCTGGCCCTGCCGCGGCGCGATGCACACAACAACCACGGCACCGGCTGCACGTTTGCGACCGGCCTGGCTGCTGCCCTGGCGCGTGGCTTTGTCGCGGCCGACGCGGCCGTCATCGCCAAGATGCTGACGACCTCGGGCCTGCGTGCCGATGCCCAGGCATCGGGCGGCGGCGCGGGCCCGGTCCTGCCCCAGCCCGGCTTCATCCGCGACGCCGGCCTGTTGCCGGCCCTGTTTGACGGCGACGCGCCGCCACGGGCCTGGCCCTTGCCGTGCCGCGGGCCCACGTCGGTCGACGGCGTCTACGGCATCACCGACAGCGGCCCTCATGCAGGCCAGCTCTTCGATGCGGGACTGCAAACGGTCCAACTGCGCGTCAAGCGACGCGTGGCGGAAGATGAAGCCGGCTGGCAAACGCGATTGCATGCTCACGTCGCTGCGGCACGGCGTCCGCGGGGAACCCTCATCCTCAACGACCATTGGCGCGAGGCCCTGGCCGTCGGCGTGGACTTCATTCATCTCGGCCAGGAGGATTTGCTGGCCTTGTCCGCGTCGGAAAGGCGCGAGCTTGCCGAGGCCCGCGAGCGGGGGCTGCGCCTGGGCCTGAGCTCGCACAGCCTGTGGGAGCTGGCGCGCGCCAAGGCCTGGTCACCCGACTACATCGCCTGCGGCCCCATCTGGCCGACGCTGACCAAGGCCATGCCGTGGTGGCCCCAGGGCCTGGGCAACCTGGCCTGGTGGGTGGCCATGGCGCCGGCACCGGTGGTCGGCATAGGCGGCGTGTCGGAGCCGTCGCAGCTGGCCGAGATTGCGGCCTGCGGTGCCCGTGCTGGCTGCGTGGTGCGTGGACTGGCGCGAGGCACCGCCCACGGGCCGCAGGCCTGGCAGCAGGCCTGGGCCGAGGGTCGCGATGCCGCGCCTATTGCTGCTCCGTCATGGCCCAGCGCCACCCTGCCCGTCAATCCCTGGTGAAGGTGCCGCCCCCCGTTTCCGTGTCGGTGAGCTTTACAGCGGCTGTTACAAGCACGTAGGGTTTCATAGGAGAAACGCTTGTTGGCCTGAAGCTTGCTTCAAGCTGTTGAATCGCCTGGAGAACAAGATGAATTTCCGCAGCTTCCTTGCCGGCGCCGCCCTCGCGGCCTCGGCCCTGACCGCCCAAGCCGACCCCGTCCTTGTCATGCGTACCGTCGGCAATGTGGATCTGAGCCATCTGCTGATCGGCCAGACCTTCCAGATCGAGGTGGTCATCGACGGCGACACCCCGGGCGAACACGACGCCGGTGGCACGGGCACGGGCGATGTCTACGAGCCGACGCCTTTCCTGAAGTTGACCAATATTGCCCTCGGCACATTCGCCCAGGGTGTGGATTGGAGCCTGGACCCGACACTTTTCATCCTTGATTTCAAGGCCGAACAGGCAGGCACCGACATCCTTTTCACCCAGAACCAGTGCCTGAACTCCAACCTCCAGAACTACGGCTGCAACTTCGCCAGCGGCCCGCTGACCTTCGTCGTGCGTGACCCCAACCGCCTGCCCGAGCCCGCCAGCCTGGCGCTGACCGGTCTGGCTCTGCTGGGCCTGGGAGCACTGCGCCGCCGCACGGCTTGAGCCTCAGCGGCCTCAGCGGCGCGCCTCACTCGCATCCAGGGCCCCAAAGCGGGCCCTGATGTTTTCTGCGAGCCGCTTCACGGCCGATGTCGACCGGTACCCATTGACGTTTCACAAATACCAACAAGAATCGCGCCTCCGCCGTGACTGGCTTCAACAGCGCTCGTTCGCATTGGTAAGAATTTATTTCGGG
Source organism: Roseateles saccharophilus (assembly GCF_031458095.1). Classification (GTDB taxonomy): domain Bacteria; phylum Pseudomonadota; class Gammaproteobacteria; order Burkholderiales; family Burkholderiaceae_C; genus Pelomonas; species Pelomonas saccharophila_A. The sequence goes on along the minus strand of NZ_JAVDXU010000004.1, from coordinate 94,414 downwards.
CGGGGCGTTAGATATGACCTCCCATTTTTGGGCGCATTGGTTTGCGCGCAGCTTGTGTGCCTGCAGGATACTCAGCAGCTATGCTGTCCCGGCTGCCTATTGGCAGCTAGCACACCTTCCAGGTGTGGCGTGTCATGAATGGCGTTTACAACCCTGTTTTCGATCGGGGTATCCAGCAGCAACAGAAGCCCTGCAACTTTCACTTGGCAGCGCTTGGTAAATGGCCGATTTGAGGCTCAATGTATGAAGAAGTATATAAAAATTGCTCTTTTGGCACTTGCTTCATTGACGTTTTATTCAGTGAGTCGCGCGGGCAGTTATCAGCGGTGGGAGGTGCAATGGAATGCTTGGTCGGGACCTTTGCCCGTAAGCATAGAACCCACAAAAACGGCGGCTTGCCGATCGTGGATTCAGGTGACGCAAAGTCGCATTCTCGCCAGGAACCACCAGGCAGTCAGCCCAGATCCCCAGAGTCAAACCAACTTTTCGTTTTCCAGTGAGGTGAATGATGGTAGTACATGCGGGTTTGCTTTAACGTCCGATGTATGTGGATCGTGGCGCCCCACGGGTTGCCTGGTCTGGTATAACCAAACTATACCCCTGGTAGGTTATTTCATTCCGCACCATATTTCTGTGGTGGACATTTATGCGCCGAAGCCATCTGCATGTGGGGTGGGCAATCCAATCAATCCGTTGGCCGGCAATAAATATGAAACCGTCCCATTGGGACTTGCCGTTGGGGGTGTCCCACTTACCATCACCTATGACAGCGCCAGGGCACTCGCGAACGGCGGCGATGTTTCCGCTTTGAACGGCCAGACCGGCATTTTCGGGGCTTTGGGAAAACTGTGGTTTTCCAACGTCCACAAACAGCTCATTCTGGACGATGCATTTCGCGTCGATGTCCAGGCTGTGCGGGGCTCCGGCGCGGTCGAAAGTTTCGCTGTCAGTGGAGCGTCCTATAGTCCGGCGGCGCTCAACAGAAACGGCTATCTCGTAGGAGCGAGCCAATCGTCGATGCCGACGGCATACCGGTATTATGATTTGGCTGGCGGGGCAATTGAGGCCTATGACGCCAATGGAAATATTTTGTCAATCACTGGCATTGGTGGTCAATCGATCACGTTTGACCATGCAGTCGGGGGGGCGGCCAGTGTGCTGGTCGACCAGTTTGGGCGTCAAATCTCATTTGCTTATCGCACACTGCCCGACGGCTCGAGCGCGATAGAAAGTGTGAGTGATTCTGCTGAAGGGCGAGTTTTCTTCCACTATACCGATTCAAATTTGACGTCAGTCATTTGGCCCGATGGAAATACCCGAGAATTTGTTTATGACAGCCCCAGGCCGAATCAACTTTGGGCTCTCACGGGGGTGGTTGACGAATCGGGTGGTAGGTACTCATGGTTTTCATATAACGACGCCCGCGTTGCAATCTCTACAACGCATGCAAATGGGGCGGATAGCTATTCAATAGATTTTCTTTCGCCGCCGGGCCCTGTGGTTCGAGAAGAGTGGGGTAGTAACTGGTTAACAAGATACCATGGATGGGCGGCGCCTAGTAATCTCGCCATTACGCAGCCGAATGGGGAGCGAAGAAACCTAAACGCGGTAGAACTTGCGGGCACGCTATTTACAAGCGGAACCAGCCAGCCGGCGGGTTCGGGCTGTGCTGCAAGTACGCGCTTGCAGGAGTACGACGCCAACGGCAACGTTGCCTGGAAGGAAGACTTCAAGGGCAACCGCAGTTGCTTTGCCAACGATCTGGGCCGTAACCTCGAGACGGTCCGGGTGGAAGGACTGGCGGCCGGCACCGCCTGCGCCGCGCCGCTGGCGGCCAATGCCACGCTGCCGGCGAGCTCCCGCAAGATCAGCTCAGCCTGGCATCCGGTGTGGCGGCTGCAGACCCAGCTTGCCGAGCCCAGGCGGCTGACCACCAAGGTCTACAACGGCCAGCCCGACCCCTTCAACGGCGGCGCTATCGCCTCCTGCGCGCCCTCCAGCGCCACGCTGCCCGACGGCAGCGCCATCGTCGTGCTGTGCAAGCAGGTCGAGCAGGCGACGACAGACGCCAACGGCGCCCTGGGCCTGGCGGCGGCGTTGGACAGCACCGTTCCTGCCCGCACCCAGCAGTGGACCTACAACCAATACGGCCAAGTCCTCTCGTACACCAGTCCACGCAACTACGCGAAGACCTACGTCTACTACAGCGATACGACCGCCGAGCACACCAAGGGCGATCTGTACACCGTCGCCAACGCCAAGCAACAGGTTGCCACGTACACCAAATACAACGCAGCAGGGCAGTGGCTGGAGATGAAGGACGCCAACGACATCGTGACCACCCGAACCTTTGATCAAAGGCAGCGTCTCAAGACCGTCACCACCTTGAACGCCACGACGAGCTACGACTACTGGCCCACGGGACTGCTCAAGACGGTCACGCTGCCCGATGCCAGCAGTCTGGGCTACGCCTACGACGCCGCTCACCGCTTGACGAGCATCACCGACAAGCTGGGCAACAGCGTGACCTACACGCTGGACAGCAGCGGCAACCGCATCGCTGAAAACTTCACCGACCCGGCGGGGCGCCTAGCAAAGACGCTTGCACGCGTGCCAGATGCGCTGAATCGAATCCAACAAGTCACGGGTCGGGAGTGATTCAGATGCAATGCTCCCACCTCCTCGTGGCGCCTTCGCTGGCTGCTTCGCTCAACAAGACGCCTGCGCTGCTAGATCGCCGCGTGCATTGGTGTCTGAGACTGCTGCGCCTGTTCCTCGGGCTGGCAGTGCTGACGTTATTTACGCTGACGGCACATGCCCAGAGGGCGACAAGTACCTCGGTCTCGGTCTCGGTCTTGGAGGGCAACTCGGGCCCATATCAAAACCAAAGCGTCCTGCTGGCCGCGTTTGTGTCGGGAAGCAGCCCGACAGGGACAGTCACGTTCATCGACGATGGCGGCACCGCCTTGGGAACGGCGATTCTGGACGTCTCAGGGGCTGCCTACTTTCAGACCAGGTTCCCGTATGCGGGCAGCTATGCGCTAGGGGCTCTGTACTCCGGTGACGCCAACAATGCACCGACCACGATGCTTAGCGGTGGTGCTCGGTTCACGACCATCACTGTGCTGCCACAGGCCGTCACAAGCACGACTTTGCAGTGGTTGGATTCAACGATCGCGGTCGGCCAGTCAACATCCTTTGGTGTCAACGTGACTGGCAGGGCTGCAAGTGCTCGAGAACTTCAGACGCGCTCGAGCATTTCGCTTTACGACTCCACAACCGTCGTCGACAGGCTGGTGCTCGCAGAAGGCGTGAATGGCGGGACCATCACGACGAGCTACGCCACCGCAGGCCAACATTGGGTCAACGCTCAATTTGACGGGACGATTGAAAGCGCAAAGAGCCTTGCGGGTTATCTGATCATCCAAGTACAGAAGCGTGCTTCATCGGTCGCGTTGACTTCGAGCCCGGCCTCCGTACTGCAAGGGCAGCCGCTGACGCTGACGGCTACGGTTAGCGGGACGAATCCAACCGGCAGCGTCACTTTCAAGGACGGTGCTGCAGCGCTGGGTAGCGTCAACTTGAACGCCAGCGGCGTTGCGAGCCTGCAGGTTGTCCTCTCCGAGACCGGCGCGCATTCCCTGACGGCTGAATACGGCGGCGACGCAAACCATCTTGCAGCCTCTGGTGCGCTCAACCAGAGCGTCACCCCCAAGGCCACTACCAGCACGACGCTTGCCGCCAACCCGACTTCCGCCGCCGCAGGCGACGCCGTTGAGTTGACGGCGACGGTCACGGGCGACAACCCCGGGGGCTCGGTAACCTTCATGGTGGGTGGCAGCGTGCTTGGCAGTGCGACGCTGTCTTCGGGCGTCGCTCGCCTGCAGCCGGTGCTTGCGCTTGCGGGCGACTTTGCGCTGTCGGCTGCCTATGCGGGCGATGCCTTCAACCAGGCTTCAAACTCGAGCGCTGTTGCTCTCAGCATCAGCAAGCGTTCTACAACCACCAAGCTCACTGTCGACCCCAAGCCCCAGTATCAGAACCAGCCCATCAAGCTGACTGCGCGGGTCACCGGTGCCAACCCCACAGGGCAGGTCGTGTTCAGCAACGGCGGCAGGGTCCTGGGCAACGCGGTGCTGAGCTCTGGACAAGCGACGCTGAACACAGCCCTCGCCGACATGGGCGCCTTCAGCCTCAGCGTCACCTACCCCGGAGACGCGAACAACCTGGCCAGCGCCTCGTCTTCGCAAGCGGCAGATGGAACCCAGGGAACGGCGCACGTCGCCTTGGCCGTCTCGCCCACACCGGTCGTCAATTACGAATACGACGCCGAAGGCAAAGCCACCAAGTCCATCGTGGCGCCAAGCTCGCGTGCCCTGACGACGAAGAGCGACTACGACGCCCTCGGGCGGCGCACGGCCACCACCGATGCGAAGCAGGGTGTCGTTGGCTATGGCTACGACCTGCTGGATCAACTGACGTCCGTCACCGATCCACGCCAACTCGTCACGCAATACCAGCCCACGGGCCTTGGAGACGTCAAGCAACTCACCAGCCCCGACACCGGCGCCGCCACCAGCACCTTTGACGCAGCCGGCAACCTCAAGACGCGCACCGATGCGCGCGGCGTGCTCGCCACCTACACGTATGACGAACTCGACCGGCCCACGCAGGTTGTCTACAGCAAGGCTGGAAGCCCCAGCCGGACATTGAGCTGGACCTACGACCAGACTGGCGCCAGTTTTGGATATGGCGTGGGGCGCCTGACGACGGCAGCAACCCCTGATGCCAGCACTACCTTCCGCTACGACGGATTTGGTCGCGTCACGATGACCGTCCAGACCGGCGCGGTGGGTGTTCCAGTGGTCGTCAACTACGGCTACGACACAGCTGGCAATGTCACGAGCATGACCTACCCCTCGGGGCGGATCGTCAACTTCGGTTGGGCAAATGGCCAGCCCCAATCCATCTCGATCACGACCGGTGGCAGTACGACCAACCTGCTCGACCAGGTGGTCATGAGTCCGTTTGGACCTGTTCAGAGTTGGGTTTGGAAGCTGGGTGCTGCACCCAGGCCCCACGAGCGTGTTTTCGATGCCAGTGGTCGGCCCGTGCGGTATCCGCTGGGTGTTCTCTTGCGTGACATCACCTACGACGATGCGGACCGCGTCAGCCGGTACACGCACTACGACTTCAGCACTGAGGCTCCTGCCCCGGCGTATGACCAGACGTTCAGCTATGACGAGCTGAACCGCCTTATCAGCGCGACCGGCTCCACCAACTGGAGCTACACCTATGACGCAAATGGAAACCGGACAAGCTCATCTTCTGGCGCTACGTCTAGGGCCTACACGACACAGGCGGCCAGCAATCGGCTCGATGCGCTGAGCAACACGGCTCGCAACTTCCTCTACGACGCCACGGGCAACACCACCAGCGACACCGCAGGCTATACCGCCCAATACAGTCTCGAGGGGCGCTGGGCCGTACAGAGCTATGGCATCTCGTTCGGATTTGATGCGATGGGGCGTCGCGTGACTCGAGTCGCAGCGGTTGGCAGCACCACTGCCACGACGTTGTTTGCGTATGACCAGGGTAACCATCTTGTTGGTGAATACGACGAAAACGGCACGCCGATAACTGAATATGTTTGGCTGGGTGATACACCAGTAGCCGTCATCAAAGCCAGTGGGTCTGCGGCGGGGATTTACGCTGTTCATGCGGATCATTTGGATACTCCGCGGGTTATTCTCGACGCCAATAATAAGATCCGCTGGCGGTGGATGGGGGAGCCCTTCGGTGCGAGTTCCGCAGAGGAGCAACCCACGGCTGGTTTGACTGCTCTGCAACAAAGCTTGAGATTCCCTGGTCAGCAGTACGAGCCATTTGGTGGGCGGCACTACAACCACTTCAGGGACTACGACCCGACGACTGGGCGATATGTTCAAAGTGACCCCATCGGCTTGGATGGCGGCATCAACACGTATGCATACGTGGGCGGAAATCCTCTTTCCGGTATCGACCCCTACGGCTTGGCGAGAATTGTTGGAGCGCCGGCATATGGCCCCAATTTCGGCAAACCCTCCAAGGAGTATCAGGAGTGGCAAAAGCGCTATGGTCAGCCTATGCAGCGCATCCTGGATGCGGTGCAAGACAGAATTCGAGGCCTATGTCAAATTGACAGGGACCGCTTGCAGAAGGAATATGATGAGTGGGTGGTAACCGTAGACCCGAACATTGACAATCCTGCAAGGCGCATCCAGCAGGGCTATGGGATTACAAAGGGGAATAAAACAACGTTCTCCAGGCGTTTCTTTATGATTGAGCCTGGTGAAAATCCCTCTCAACTGCAGGTTGGTTGGCACGAATTCCGTCACACCATGCCTGGCAACGCCAGCATTGTTGACCCCCCAGGTAGCATTGGAGATATCCTCTCCGGAAATGCCCAGAGAGTGCCCAGCGAAATAGATGCTGACGCCTTTGCAGATTGGCTAATTCATTCCTCGAAAACTTGCGGATGTCCAAAATGATTGTCTGGCGCGTTTTCTTTGCGAGCTTATTGTGTCTTGCGACCTGCGCTCAAGCTGTGACGTACCAAGACATGCTGAATGCCAAGTCGTCCATAACAATTGCGGACAAGTCCATAATTTTGGTTGACGTTGAGAAGCCTGCTAAGCGATGTGGCAGCGCTGACCCTTACGTTTGCATCAAATCCCAGTCCTTCTCTTTGGCGGTTCCAAAAGATTCATCAATATCGAAATGGGACTTTGCGGACAGTCGGTATGAGGTTGTTGCAAAGAATGAAAGGGCCGTTCTGGGCAGGCTCTACAGCTACGATATTGTGAAAGTATCTGGTGCTTTGAATTTGCAGTTTGCATATTCCAGAAAAGAAGGCGTTGTTGCAATTAAGGAGCCGTCTGGAAATACATTGGTGCCAGTTGAAAAATGTGGCATCTTGGTTCAAGACACATCTGGCGGCTGTGATTGATTCTTTGCCCTGGGAAGGGAGCCGCTGCCGCAGGACAGCGGGCAGGCCCAGCAGGCGCTGGGCCTGACGCGAAGGCGCACCCGTCCCCAGGCGGGTTGCCGCAGCGCTGCAGGGGCCGACCTTGTTCAGGCGCGGTCCTAGCGCCGGTTCGCGCCCACGCGAAGAACGAGGTTGGGGTGCAGGTCAGCGAAGCTGACCGAAGCCCGCCGCTGACGAAGCGCAGCGCAGGAAGCCACCCTGGATGGCGGCGAAGCGTCCAGCGCAGAGCCAGGGCAACGGCACGTTGCACAGGCGCCCGACAGCCGGGGTGGCTTCCTGCGCGACGCGCCGACGAAGGCGGTGTGGCGTGCAGGCAGCGGCGCTCCTGAGCCCCTGGGCGCGACAGCGAACAGGGGCGACGACGGGAGACGCTGGGCCTCCAAGCCCGTCGAGTGTGCGTGTGGCCCCTAGGCCACCGAAGAGCACACGGTCGCCCGCCCACAGTCCCGGCCTTGAGCTGGCAGCGTCTGCTGCGAGCGTGCTGGGGCTGCAGACGTATCGCCAGATGCGTCGTCGCTACACGTCGCATCCCCGATGCGAGGTGTTCCATGCGAGTCTCCCCCGATGCCCTGGCGGGCCTGCTGCGCCCGCCGCCCCCCAAACCCAAGCGACCCACGTCGCGCGAGCGCGGCCGCGACTCAACTGGCCTTATAAACACATATCGGGGCGCCGGGTTGGCGAGACAGCGTGACACGACCTCGGTTCGATCGTGGCGGCCTCAGCGCCGCACTTCACTCGCATCCAGGGCCCCAAAGCGGGCCCTGATGTTTTCTGCGAGCCGCTTCACGGCCGGCGTCAGGCGGTGCCGCCCCACGGCCATCCAGTGCAGGGGCGCGGGTTCGCCCAGCCAGTCGGGCAGCAGGGCCACCAGCCGGCCCGCGGCCAGATCGGCAGCCACGTCGAGCCGGCTCTTGTAGGCCAGCCCCAAGCCCGCGACGGCCCATTCGCGGACCAACCCGCCGTCGTCCGCGACGCGGCTGCCACCCACCTCGACGGCCATCGTCTCGCCGTCGGGCGCGGTGAAGCGCCAGCGGCCATGCAGGCTTTCGCCCAGCCCCCAGCGCAGGCAGTCGTGAGCCTTCAGCTCGGTCGGCGTGCGCGGCTGGCCGTGGCGGGCGACATAGGCCGGGCTGGCGCACAGCACCCGCCGGTTGTCGGGCGCCAGCGGCAGGGCCACGAGGCTGGAGTCCGGCGGTTCGCCGTAGCGGACGGCGTAATCCACCGGGTCTTGTACGAGATCGGCCAGGCGGTCGCTGAGGCGCAGTTCCAGCGCCAGCCGCGGCCCGGCTTCTGCGGCGATGAAATCCTCGATCCAGCGCCACAGATGCTGGCGGCCGACGTCGCTGGGCAGGCTGACGCGCAGCCGGCCGCTCAGCGGTTGCTCGACGCCCGCGGCTTCGCGCAAGGCCGCTTGGCCGTCCTCCCAGGTGGCGATCAGCAGGCGTGCATGCGGCAGCCACTGCTCGCCGGCCTCGGTCAGGCGCAGTCGGCGCGTGGAGCGCTCGAACAGGCGCGCGCCCACCTCGCGTTCCAGGCGGGCGATCGTGGCGCTGGCCTGCACGGGACCCAGGTCCAGCCGACGCGCGGCGGCCGAAAAGCTGCCGGCCTCGGCGGCCGCGACAAAGAGCTGCAACGGAGCAAGTCGATCCATCTTCATGCTTTTGATGAAACTGATTCGCCAATCCTAGGCTTTCTGAATCGAATAGCGGGGCCCACCATGACGGTCATCGCTATTCATCTTCAGAAGGACATCCCATGAAAGCCGTTGGCTATCTGCAATCCCTGCCCATCACCCATCCGGAATCCCTGGTCGACCTGGAGCTGCCGGCACCGGCGGCCGGTCCCCTGGATCTGCTGGTGCGCGTCGCGGCCGTGTCGGTCAACCCGGTGGACACCAAGGTGCGCCGCAGCCGTGCCCCGCAGGCCGGCCAGCCCGAGGTGCTGGGCTGGGACGCCGTGGGCCGGGTCGAGGCCCTGGGCCGCGACGTCACGGGCTTTGCCGTCGGCGACCGCGTCTATTACGCCGGCGGCATCAACCGTCCGGGTTCGAATGCCGAGCTGCAATTGGTCGACCACCGCATTGCCGCACGCGCGCCGCAAAGCCTGAGCGATGCCGAGGCTGCCGCCCTGCCGCTGACGGCCATCACGGCCTGGGAGCTGTTGTTCGACCGCCTCGGCGTGACGGAGGGCGGCGGTGCTGGCCAAAGCCTGCTGGTCATCGGCGCGGCCGGGGGCGTGGGCTCCATCCTCGTGCAGCTGGCCCGGCGCCTGACGCAGCTGCGCGTCATCGGCACGGCCAGCCGCCCCGAGACCCAGGCCTGGGTCCGTGAGCTCGGCGCCCATGCCGTCATCGACCACAGCCAGCCCTGGCGGCCCCAGCTCGTCGCGGCCGGCGTGCCCGAGGTCGAGTACATGGCGAGCCTGACCCATACCGAGCAGCACTGGGACGCCATCATCGATGCCGCCGCGCCCCAGGGCCGCGTCGGCCTCATCGACGATCTGTCCGGCCCCATCGACGTGATGACGCTCAAGCGCAAGGCCCTGTCCCTGCACTGGGAGATGATGTTCACGCGGCCGCTGTTCGGCACCGCCGACATCGCCGAGCAGGGCCGGCTGCTGGCGCGCGTGGCGGCCCTGGTGGACGAGGGGAAGTTGCGCACCACGGTCAGCGAGCAGTTGAGCCCGATCAATGCGGCCAACCTGCGCCGCGCGCATGAACTCGTCGAATCGGGCCGCATGCGCGGCAAGATCGTCGTCAGCGGCTTCTGACACGTCGGACGGGGGTGCCGCCGCGCCGCGCCCTTGTCCGACGCACGGGTCACCGCGGCCTGCTTAGGCTGCTGACATGACGATCTTCATCGGCACGTCGGACTGGGGCATTGCGGCAGAAGGCACGGCGGCGTTCCGTGCCGAGGACTTCCATCTGCAGCGCTTCTCGGCCCTGATGGGCTGCGTGGAGATCAACTCGTCCTTCTATCGCAGCCATCGCGCCAGCACCTACGAGCGCTGGGCGGGTCGGGCGCCGGCCGACTTCCGGTTCTCCGTCAAATGCCCGAAGCAGATCTCGCACAAATATCGGCTCGAGGGCGCGAGGGATGCATTGGCGCGCTTCGTTGATGCCGCCCAGGCCCTCGGCTCGAAGTGGTGTGTGCTGCTGGTTCAACTGCCCCCCACGCTGGTCTACGACGAACTGGTCGCGGGCCATTTCTTCGAACAGGTGCATGCCCGCTTCGGCGGCTCCATCGCCTGCGAACCCAGGCACGCGAGCTGGTTCACGGCGCCGGCGGAACGTCTCATGCGCGACCTCGAAGTGTCGCGCAGCGCAGTCGACCCCGCGAAATGGCCGGGCGCCGAGGAGCCGGGCGGCTGGACCCAGGTCCTGGCGATGGATCACGCCCCACTGCTCTATTGCCGCTGGCATGGCTCGCCGCGGGAGTATTGGTCGTCCTACGACGAGACCTGGCTGCGCGAGCGCGCGCTGTGGCTGCAGGCCCTGCCCCAGGAGCAGAGCTGCTGGTGCATCTTTGGCAACACCGCCGCTGGCGCGGCGATGCGCAATGCGCTGCGGTTGAAGGCCATGCTGCGGGATGACCTTCATGTCGGAATGAGTTGGCCGCGTGGTGAACCCTGGTCCGAAGCCTACGGCGCGACCCGGAGCTGAACGACAGGCATCGTGTCCAGGCCTGGCCGGCGTGCCGACCCCCCATTCCCCACCGTCATCGCTACGGCGGGTTGGTCCATCCCGGCCAAGGTGGCGGCAGGCTTTCCGGCAGAGGGCTCTCAGCTGCAACGCTATGCCGCCGTCATGAACGGCGTCGAGATCAACTCCTCCTTCTACCGTCCCCACCAGCCCAAGACTTATGAGCGTTGGGCAGCGAGTACGCCTGAACATTTCCGCTTCGCCGTCAAATGCCCGAAGCAGATCTCGCACGAAGCTCGCCTCGAGGGCGCGGACGACTTGCTGGCGCGCTTTGCCGACGAGGTCGCAGCCCTCGGCGAGAAAGGGGCCGTGCTGCTCGTACAGCTGCCGCCATCGCTGCGTTTGGATGCCCGCGTGGCTGGCCGCTTTTTCAAGCAGGCGCATGCGGTCTTCAAGGGCAGCATCGTCTGTGAGCCGCGCCACCTCAGCTGGTTCACGCCCGAGGCGGAGCAACTGCTGCGCGACGCCGAGGTGGCGCGCGCCGCGGTCGATCCGGCCAAATGGCCCGGCTCCAGCGCACCCGGCGGCTGGGTGGGGCTGCGCTACTACCGCTGGCACGGCTCGCCGCGTGTCTATTGGTCGTCCTATGAGGAGGCGTGGCTGCAGCAAGCGGCGCAGGCCCTGCCGCGGGATGCGGCCTGCTGGTGCGTCTTCGACAACACGGCGTCGGGCGCGGCGTTGCAGAACGCGCTGCGGCTTCAGGCCATGCTCTGAACCGCACTCACCACTTGCAGCCCTTGCCACGCGCCGCATCGAGGGCCAGCGGGATGGCGGCCAGGATGCCGGTGTTGGCATAGGCCTTGCGGCAATCCTTGTTGGCGGCGTCCTCGATGGATTGTTCGAGCTTGGACTTGCGCTCCGGCGGCTGGGGCAGCATGTCGACGAGGCCCGGGCTGCGGCGGGCCGCGATGTCGCCGCGCGGCAAGGACAGGTTCAGCGGCGCGCGCGGCGCACTGGCAGCCTCCGTCGGCGGCACAGGCAGGTCGGGGCCCAGGCGGGAGCCGGCATCGGGCGAACCCGCCGCCGCCTTGGGCGCGGCATAGGGATTGGCATTCGGGTCTCCCTTGGCGGGACCGGCCGGCGCACTGACCTCGCCCGGCATCGCGCCGGACAACTCGTTCAGCGGCTGGGCGCCGGGCGCCACCGCCGCGCGTGGCGTGGCGCTGGGCTGCAGCGGCGTCACCGCAGTGCCGCCATCGGTCGATTCCAGGCGACGCACCTGGGTGGGCAGATCCTGTGGGTTCAGCGCCGATGCATTGGCCGTCGCGGCGGCGCTGGGCGAGCGCAATTCGCTGGAACGCGTCAGCGGCGTGACCGAGCCGCCCGAGGCCGTCGGCGCTTCCAGCCTTTGCACGGCGGAGGGCAGGGCCGCGCTGGGCGTGGCCGGCAGGGCGGCGCTGGGCGCTGCGGTGCGCAGCTCGGCTGCGCGTGGCAGGGTGGCGCTGCTGTTGGCTGCGTCCGCCGGCGCCTCGAGGCGACGCACAGGGGCCGGCAGCTCCGCGCTGGGGGCTGCGGCGGTGGCCGGCAGCTTGGGCGGGGTGCGTAGCTCGGCCGGGCGTTGCAGCGGCGAGCCGACGCTGGCGTCCGCAGGGGCCTCCAGGCGGCGGACGGCGGCGGGCAGATCCACGCTGGGCGCGGCGACCGGCGCTGCAGGCTGGGCGCGCAGCGCTGCCGGGCGGGGCAGGGCCGCCGTGGGGGCGGCGGGCGTGGCGTCCAGGCGGCGCACGGGCGCCGGCAGCTCCGTGGGCAGGCTGGGCAGCTCGGGCTGACGATCGGGCGTGCGCAGATTGGCTGCCGAGGGCAAGGGGGTGACGGCGGCTTCGGGCCGGGCTTCGAGCCGGCTGACGGGGGGCGGCAACTCGGCCGCCGGCGTCTGCGGCGGCGTGGTCCGGGGCGGGGTGGTGAGGGTCTCGCGCTCGACGGGTTTGAAGCCTTCGGGCAGCTCCAGCGTCGCGGTGCTGGGCGGTGCGGGCGGGGCCTCCTCTGCGCGGGCGGCTTCGGGCGGCACTTCCTGTGGACTGCTGCGACCCAGCCTGGCGGCGCCGGGCTCGGCGGCGGCTTGGGCCTGGCTGCCTGCATCGGCCTTGTCGCTGGGCGGGGCCCCGGTATTGCTGCCGCTGCGGCCCAGCAGCTTGACGGTCAGGCTGCCCCAGACGCCCTGGCCCGGGGCCGCCGTGCCGCTGGCATTGCCGAAGACGAGGACGAGCCAGATGTGCAGCAGCACCGCCAGCAGCAGGCAGCGCTGCAGCAGGCGCGGGTCGGGTGGCGGGCGGCGAAGGGCGACGGCGGCAGTCACGGCTGGCGCATTGTGGCCCGACGCCACGCCCGCCTTGTTACCAGCCGCGGCGTTCAGAAGATGGTTTGCGCGAAGGTGTCACGCCCGGCGGCCTTGGCGCGGTACAGGGCCCGGTCGGCGCGCTCGAGCAGGTCTTCCGCCCCCTCGCCGACACCACCCCAGCAGGCCATGCCGACGCTGGTGGTGACGAGGATCTCGCCCCCCGCCGGCAGAGGCATGGGAAGCCGGATGGCGTCGACGAGCTTGGCCGCGACCTGGGAGGCCTCGGTGTCACTCTGCAGGCCTTCCAGGATGACGACGAACTCGTCGCCGGCCAGGCGGGCGGCGGTGTCGGTGCTGCGCACGGCGCGGCGGATGCGGGCGGCGAATTCCTTCAGCACGGCGTCGCCGGCCGCGTGGCCATGGCCGTCGTTGATGCTCTTGAAGTGGTCGACGTCCATGAAGATCAGGGCCAGGGCCTTGTGGCTGCGGCGGCAGCGCGCCAGGGCCAGGGCCAGCCTCTCCTCGAACTCGCGGCGGTTGGGCAGGCGGGTCAGCGGGTCGATGCGGGCCAGCTCCTGCAGGCGGCGCTCGACATCCTTGGTGGCGGTGATGTCGGTGGACAGGGTGTAGACGCCGGCGATGTTGCCGTCGGCGCGGCGATCGGGGATGTAGACGGTGTGCAGATGGCGGGTCAGGCCCAGGGCCTGGGACACGAGCTCGAACTCGACGCGCTCGCCGCGCAGCGCCTGCTCCAGGGCCTGCTGGCGCTGGGCATACAGATCGGGGCCGATCAAGGCCTTCAGATGGCTGCCGATGGCGAGCTCGGGGTCCACCCCCATCCACTCCTCGAAGGTCTTGTTGACGAAGGTCAGGCGGTGGTGGCGGTCGATATAGGAGATCAGCACCGGCAGGTTGTCGGCGATGGCCTTGAGGTGGGACTGGGCGTCGCTCAGGCGCTGGGCGGCGAGCTTGCGCTCCGTGATGTCGAAGGTGACGGCGAAGACGCCAACCACGCGGCCGTCCGCGTCGAACTCGGGCACATAGGTCTGCTGGTATTGGCGCACCTCGCCGTCGCGCGGGCCGGTCTCGGATTCGAAGACCACGGTCTGGCCCGCCATGGCCTTGTCCAGCCAGGGCCGGATCTGCTCGACATAGTCCTTGTCGCGCACGTCGTCGATGCGCTGGCCGAGCAGCCTTTGCGGCTGCAGGTTGAGCAGGGTCTGGAACTGGCGGTTGGCGAACAGGTAGCGGCCGTCGGTGTCGAGGTGGGAGATCAGGGCCGGCAGGTTGTCGGTGATGGCGCGCAGCCGCCGCTCGCTGCGTTCCTGCTTCAACTGGGCGCTGCGCAGCGCCGTGATGTCGAAGGTCATCAGGTAGAAGCCATTGACCGCGTCGGTCTGGGCGTCCCGCATGGGCACGAGGTGGATCTGGAAGTAGCCGGTGCCGTCGCGCCAGGGCAGCGAGCCCTCGAAGGTCTGGCGCCGCCCCTGCAGCACGGCCTTCACATGGGCCTCATGCAGGGCATAGCTGGCCTCGCCCAGGCCCTCGCGCATGGGCATGCCGATGGCGGTGTCGCTGCCGAGGTTGTGGACCTTCAGGGCCAGGTCGTTGGCATAGATGCAGCGTTCCTCGGCGTCGAAGACGCCGACCATGGCGGGAATCGCGTTGGTCACGTCGCGCATGCGCTGTTCGCTGGCGGCGAGCTGGCGGGCGGCTGCCTTGCGCTGGCTGATGTCGCGCACGAAGGCGTGGGCCGCATAGCCGTCGCTCGCGGCCATGGCGGCGACGGACAGCTCCACGTCCAGCTGCCGGCCATCGCGATGCAGGGCCACGACCTCGACGCGCTGGTTGACGACGCGGCCGTGGCCGGTCTGGCGAAAGCGCGCCATGCCGGCCTCGTGGGCGGCGCGCGACTCGGGCGGGATGATGAGATCCGACAGGCGCTGCCCCATGGCCTCGGCGGCGGTGTAGCCGAACAGGCGCTCGGCCTGCAGATTCCAGTCGGTGACGAGGCTGTCGCTGTTGAGGCCGATGAAGGCGTCGTTGGAGTTGTCCAGGATGGCCCGGCAGCGTGCCTGTTCGCCGGCCAGCTGCTTCACCAGCGGGCGCACATGCTGCCTCAGCACCCAGGTGCCCAGCAGGGTCAGGGCGGTCAGCAGCAGGGCCAGCCAGCCCAGGCGCTGGCGGATGACGGCGAAGACGGCCTCGATGTCGGCCTTGACGACCATGGCCAGGCCGGTGCGGCCCAGCGGCACATAGGCCGCGACGACGGGCACGCCACGCAGGTCGGGCGTCAGCAGCACGCCGCTCTCGCCGAGCAGGGCGCGGTTGATCGGCAGGTTGACGTTGCCGTTCGCGTCATACATCGGGATGGTGAAGGCCTTGGGATAGAGCTTGGACGGTACGCAGGAGGCGAGCTTGTCGACGCGGTTGCAGATCAGCACGTCGGAGGAGGCGTCGGCGTCGCGAATGCGCATCACGAGGCGGTCCATCAGAGCCAGGCGCTGCTCGCTCTGGAAGCGTCCGACGACCTCGCCCTTGTCGGTGATGGGCAGATCGGTCGCGAGGACAAAGCCGCTGGCCCAGACCAGGCGGCTGGTGGCGGCGTAGTCGCGCGCCAGGGCCAGCGATGGCGTGTCGGCCTGGGCCGCGAAGGCACCGGCATCGGCCAGCGGCGCACCGGCCGCGTCGACGAACCGGGCCGCTGTGACGCCGGCCGTCAGCAGGCTGCGGGTGATGCTGCGCAGGCGTTCGCGCCGGGCCTTGTCTTCCGGGTTGGACGCGAGCGCGGCGAGTTGCTCGACGACGACGGGCCGCGTGGCGATGGTCTGCGCCAGCCACACGCCGCCATCGACGGCGCTGGCCAGGGCCTCGCCGGTGACTGTCGCCGTGGAGTGCACATCCTCCTTGCGCGTGCGCTCGAATTCCGACTCCAGCGCCGCGAAGCCACCGGTCCCGGCCGCAACGGCGACGAGGGCCAGCACGGCCAGCGAACGTCGAGTGATGCGCTGCTCATGCAGGTCGATGCGTTCGCGCACGCCGCTCCAGCGCAGGCGGATCTCCCACAGCGACAGGGCCAGCAGGCCCAGTCCGGCCGCCGTGGGCAGCGTCAGGCGGTTGAAGCTGCCCCAGTGATAGAGCTGCTCCAGGTTGAGGAGATAGCCGAGGATGCCCAGGCCGGCGATGAAGGCCGCGACGGTGATGCCAAACGCGCTCAGGCGTCGAGCCAGCGCGCCGGGGAGTCCGGCGAGCAGGCCCACGCTGCCCGACAGCAGCAGCAGGGCCACGCAACCATTGGGAGAGATGCGGCCTGGGTGCGGGTTCAGAGATGTTGGCAGCACGCCGGGGCGGGCAATGTCTATGCCCAGGGACCTGCCACTCATGGCCTCGACCAGCATCAGCACAGGCATCAGCGCCATCAACAGCGCCAGGCCCTGTACGGCGTGTCGCGCCGCCGCACCCGGCGCCCGGCCGCCAGGCCAGTCGGCCATGAACCAGGCCGTGGCGCCGCCGACCAGCAGCAGCAGCGGAGACACCAGACCGACCTCGGTCAGCCCGGGCAGCAGACGGCCGAACTCCAGCCCCAGACCCCAGTGCACGGTCACGAAGACGGCGATCAGCATGCAGGCCAGAGCGGCCCAGCGGGCGGCGGACAGGCGGGGCGGACGGGGCATCGGGCGGCGAGAAGCGGCGATGCCTGCCTGTATAGCAGCTTGGGCGCCTTGCGGCTCAGGGCCAGCGGCTCATTTCGTGGTGGATGGGCGTCAACCAGTCGCCCGCGGCGCTGACGCTGCGCTCGATGACGCGGGTAGCACCGCCGGCCTCGCGGATCAACACAGTCGCACAGCGGGTGCCATAGACGGCCACGCCAGGCTCCAAGGGATCGGTCATGCGGATGAAGCGTGGTGACAGCAAGCGCTCGCGGGCCAGACCGACGCCGGTGTCGGGCAGGGCCGCGTCGGCGGCGGGTGTGATGTCGGCCAGGGCGGCGAACAGCTGATCGGCCAGATGCTGGGCCGAGGTTGCGCTGTCCAGCGCCTGGAGCATCGCGGCCTTCAGGCCCACGGTCTTGGGCCAAGGCGTGTCGAGGGCCGCGTTGGACAAGGCGTGGATGCCGGGCGGCAACTCGACCGGAGCGGGCGCGCGGTTGCTGATCCAGTGCCAGCTGTTGCGGGCCAGATCGGCCGTGACGAGGTTGAAGCCGTTGTAGCCCGGCGCCAGCCCGGCCGCGAAGCCGCTGGCGTCGTCTGCGGAGTTCAACCAGTCCACGACCAGGGCCCCGCGCGACGGCGCGGCCGGGTTCTGCCGCCTGGGATCGCGCACATTGGTCAGCAAGGCGAGGCGTCCCGCGCGGCTGAGGCCGAACCAGGTGCCGCCGGCGCTGAGGTCACGGCCGGCCAGGATGGCGGGCCGGTCCAGCCACCAGGCCATCGGTGCCGCCGCGCGGGCAAAGAACTCGTCGCGATTCGCCGCGATGACGAGGGGGAAGCGCGCGTGGGCGTTCAGCGCAAAGGCGGCGAGGCACATGGCCGCTTCAGCATTCGACGATGTTCACGGCGAGGCCGCCGCGTGCCGTTTCCTTGTACTTGGTCATCATGTCGGCGCCGGTGTCGCGCATGGTCTTGATGACCTTGTCCAGACTGACGAAATGGGTGCCGTCGCCGCGCAGGGCCATGCGCGCGGCGTTGATGGCCTTGACCGAGGCGATGGCGTTGCGCTCGATGCAGGGGATCTGCACCAGGCCACCGACCGGGTCGCAGGTCAGCCCCAGGTGATGCTCCATGCCGATCTCGGCAGCGTTCTCGACCTGCTCGGGCGTGCCGCCCATGACGGCGCAAAGAGCGCCTGCGGCCATTGAGCAGGCCACGCCCACCTCACCTTGGCAGCCGACCTCGGCGCCGCTGATGGAGGCGTTTTCCTTGTAGAGGATGCCGATGGCGGCAGCGGTCAGCAGGAAGTCGATGACACCGCGCTCGTTGGCATGGTGGACGAAGCGCGTGTAGTAGTGCAGCACCGCGGGCACGATGCCGGCCGCGCCATTGGTGGGCGCCGTGACGACGCGCCCGCCCGCGGCGTTCTCCTCGTTGACGGCCAGCGCGTAGAGGTTGACCCAGTCCATCACCTGCAGCGGATCGCGCAGCGCGGCCTCGGGGTTGGCCGTCAGGTCGCGATGCAACTGGGCCGCGCGGCGCTTGACCTTGAAGCCGCCCGGCAGGATGCCCTCGGTCTTGCAGCCGCGTGTGACGCAGGCCTGCATGACGTTCCAGATCTTCATCAGCCCGGCGTCGATCTCGGCCTCGGTGCGCCAATGGCATTCGTTGCGCCGCATCAGCTCGGCGATGGAGATGCCGTGGCGCTGGGTCAGCTCCAGCAACTCGTCGCCAGACTTGAAGGGGTAGGGCAGCACTGTCGTGTCGGGTGCGATGACCTTCTGCTTGCTGCCGTCGGCCGCCACCTCGTCGCTGACGACAAAGCCGCCGCCGACGGAGTAGTAGACGCGGTTGGCGATCTCGTTGCCTTCAGCGTCGAAGGCGATGCAGCGCATGCCGTTGGCGTGGAAGGGTAATGTCTCGCGGCGCTTGAAGACGAGGTCTTTCGATTCGTCGAAAGCGACCTGGTGCTGGCCGATGATGTTGAGGTCACCGGCGCGGATGCCTTCCAGCAGCGCAGGGATGGCTTCCACATCCACCGAGTCGGGTTCATGCCCGGCCAGGCCCAGCAGCACCGCCTTGTCGCTGCCGTGGCCCTTGCCGGTGGCGCCGAGGGACCCGTAGAGGATGACCTGCACGCGGGCCACCTTGTCCAGCAGGCCATCGTGCTGCAGGCGCAGGCCGAACAGGCGCGCGGCGCGCATCGGCCCGACCGTGTGCGAGCTGCTCGGGCCGATGCCGATCTTGAAGAGGTCGAAGACGGAGACTGCCATGGAAGCCTTTCGGGTTTCGCGTCGGAATGGGTGCAGGCGCTGCCTACACTCCCGCTCCATGCTGAAAAGGTGTTGGGGTGGGCGCCACCGGGTCTGGCGGTGCTGCGTGATGGGGGTGTTGTGGCTGCTGTCGGCAGCCGCCTGGGCGCGTGGAGTCGACCTGCAGGCCTTGCCGGCCGAAGGGTTGGCGCTGGGGCCGCAGTGGGAGGTGCTGCGCGACGCGGACCGGCAGTTGGATCTTGAGGCGGCCATGCGTGGCAACTGGCAGCCCAGCACGGCCAGCGGCGACGCCGTGTCGTTCGGCTACAGCGCGGAAGCGGTCTGGTTGCGCCTGCCGCTGCGCAACCCCGGCACCGAACCGGCGCAGGCGATGCTGGACGTCAGCTACCCGCTGCTGCAATACCTTGACGTGATGCTGCTCGCGCCTGACGGCACGGTCGTCGTCCGGCACGAACTGGGCTATCAGCGCCCGTTTGCAGAGCGCTTGTGGCCGGGCGGCAACTTCGCCGTGCCGATCACGCTGGCGCCGGGCGAGACCCGCACGCTGCTGCTGCGCGTGGCGTCTGCCAATTCGTTGATCGTGCCGGCGCGACTCTGGCGCGCCGAGGCCTTCGCGAGCTTCGATCAGCGCCGGCTGGCGGTGCAGATGCTGTATTTCGGCCTGGCGCTGGCCGTGGGCCTGTACAACCTGGTGATCTTCCTGCTGCTGCGCGACGCGTCGTTCGGCTGGTATGTGCTGTTCGCCGGCAGCATCGCGGCGTCGCTGGCCTGCTTCACCGGCATCGGCGTCAATTTTCTGTGGCCGGACTCGCCCGGCTGGCAGCAGCGCGGTGTCAACGTGCCCGGCTCGGTGGCAGCCATCGCGCTGATGATGTTCTCGCGTCGCATGCTGGGCACGCCGCAGACGATGCCGCGGCTGGATGTCGCGTTGCGCCTGCTGATCGCGGTGAATGTCTTGCTGATCCCGCTGCTGTTTGGCTGGTTCGCGCAGACGGCGCCGTTCTGGGCCGTCTGCAGTGCCACGACGGCCGTGGTGCTGATGGCCTGCGGCATCACCGGCACGCTGCAGCGCCAGCGCAGTGCCTACTTCTTCGTCGTGGCCTTCAGCGTGCTGCTGGTGGCGGTGCTGCTGGGACATATGCGCAACCTTGGCGTGCTGCCCGCCAACCTCATCACCAGCGCCGGCACACAGGCTGGCTCGGCGGTTGACCTGCTGCTGCTGTCGCTGGCGCTGGCTGACCGCTACGCGCGCATGCGGGCCGACAAGGAGCAGGCGCAGGCGCACGCATTGCAGGCCGAACAGGCACGCGTGCAGGCGCTGACCGACAGCGAGAGGGTGCTCGAGGCGCGCGTGCTGGAACGCACCGCGGCACTGGAGGTGGCCAATCGGCAGCTGGAGCTGATGAGCCAGACCGACGGCCTGACCGGCCTGGCCAACCGGCGTCATTTCGACGCCGTGCTGGCCGCCGAATGGGCACGCGCGCAGCGTGCCGGCCAGCCGCTCGGTCTGGGGCTGCTCGATGCCGACCTGTTCAAGGCCTACAACGACCAGATGGGTCATGTCGCGGGCGACGACTGCTTGCGCCAGATCGCGGCCGTGCTGACCGACACCATCGGCCGGCGCAGCGGCGAACTGGTGGCCCGCTACGGCGGCGAGGAGTTCGCCTTCATCGTGCCCGGCGCCGACGGCGCCAAGATGCTGGCGCTTGGCGAGCGCATCGCCACCGCGCTGCGTGCCCGGGCGCTGCCGCACCCGGCCAGCCCAGCCGGCCATGTCACGGCCAGCATCGGGCTGGCAGCCGAAGTGCCCGGCGCGGATCGTCGCCCCGAGCTGTTGGTGCAGACGGCCGATACGGCCCTCTATGCCGCCAAGGCCGCCGGGCGCGATCGGGTGCAGCTGGCGCACCAGAGTTAGGGCTGCTGCTTGGATGTTGTCGGGCACCGGCGCTCCACCTTGCCTCTTTCTTATCGCGCACACTTGCACTCAAGAGGTCCGCGCTTTGCTTCGTTACCACCCGCTTGAATCAGCGAGTACTTTGGCGTGAGCTGGCCCGCCATCCCCAACTCGGCGCACTGCGAATGACAGCGGTCCTGCTGGGATGGATACAGACTCACCAACGCTCCGAAGGCGAGTGAAAGCGCCAGGATCGCCACAAAACCCATCGTCACGTGAAGACCGGTGCTTCGACGAAACGCTTGGGCGATGCGGCGCATATCAGGCCTCTTCGTACTCGCTCAGCGGCACGCAGCTGCAGAACAGGTTGCGGTCGCCATAGACGTTGTCCACGCGGCCGACCGGCGACCAGTACTTCTGGCGGCGCAGCGAAGGCAGCGGGAAGGCGGCGGCCTCGCGGCTGTAGCCATGCGTCCACTCGGTGGCGCTGACGACCATCGAGGTGTGCGGCGCGTTGACCAGCGGGTTGTCCTCGCGGCTGACCTTGCCGGACTCGACGTCGGCGATCTCGTGGCGGATCTGGATCATCGCGTCGATGAAGCGGTCCAGCTCGGCGCGGGACTCGCTCTCGGTCGGCTCGACCATCAGCGTGCCGGCGACCGGGAAGCTCAGCGTCGGGGCGTGGAAGCCGTAGTCGATGAGGCGCTTGGCGACGTCCTCCGCGCTGACGCCCGAGCTGTCCTTGAGCGGGCGCAGGTCCAGGATGCACTCGTGGGCCACGCCGCCGCCCTTGACGCCATCGATGCCGCCGGAGAAGTGGATGTCGTAGTGGTCCGACAGGCGAGCCGCCACGTAGTTGGCCGACAGGATGGCAACTTCGGTGGCCTTCTTCAGGCCCTCGGCGCCCATCATGCGGATGTACATCCACGAGATCGGCAGCACGGCGGCGTTGCCCAGAGGCGCGGCGGACACGGCGCCGATATTCGTTTCCTTGCCCAGGCCCGCGGTGCGGTGCGCCGGCAGGAAGGGCACGAGGTCGTCGACGACGCAGACGGGGCCGACGCCCGGGCCCCCACCGCCGTGGGGGATGCAGAAGGTCTTGTGCAGGTTCAGGTGGCTCACGTCGCCGCCGAACTCGCCGGGGGCGGCAATGCCGACCAGCGCGTTCATGTTGGCCCCGTCCACGTAGACGCGGCCGCCATGGCTCTTCACCATCTGGCAGATCTCCTTCACGTGGGTGTCGAACACGCCATACGTGGAGGGGTAGGTGATCATGATGGCGGCCAGCTTGTCGGCGTGCTGCTCGCACTTGGCCTTCAGGTCGGCCAGGTCGATGTTGCCTTCCTTGTCGCACTTGGTCACGACGACCTGCATGCCGACCATCTGGGCCGATGCCGGGTTGGTGCCGTGGGCGCTTTCAGGGATCAGGCAGACCGTGCGCTGCTTGTCGCCGCGCGACTCATGCCAGGCCTTGATGGCCAGCAGGCCGGCGTATTCGCCCTGCGAGCCGGCATTGGGCTGCAGGCTGATGCCGGCATAGCCGGTGCATTCGGTCAGCCAGTTCTGCAGCAGGGTGTCCAGCTCGGTGTAGCCGGCCAGCTGGTCCTGGGGTGCGAAGGGATGCACGCCCGCGAACTCCGGCCAGGTGATGGGGATCATCTCGGCCGTCGCGTTGAGCTTCATGGTGCAGGAGCCCAGCGGGATCATGCTGCGGTCCAGCGCCAGGTCCTTGTCCGACAGGCTGCGGATATAGCGCAGCACCTCGGTTTCGCTGTGGTGGGTGTTGAAGACCGGGTGGGTCAGGTAGGCGCTGCTGCGGCGCAGATTGGCCGGGATCAGGCTTTCGACGCCGGCGGCGAATTCGGCCACGGTCGGCAACGTGGCGCCGGCGGGTGCGAACCAGCTCCAGATGGCTTCGACGTCGGCGCGCGAGGTCGTCTCGTCCAGTGCGATGCCGACATGCTTGTCGCTGATCTTGCGCAGGTTCGCCTGGGCCGCCACGGCCTTGGCCATGACGAGGCCGGGCTCGCACTCCACGAGCAGGGTGTCGAACACATGCGGCGTCACGACCTTGACGCCCATGCGGGTCAGGCCGGCGTGCAGGATGGCCGTGTAGCTGGCCACGCGCTCGGCGATGCGCTTGAGGCCTTGCGGGCCGTGGTAGACGGCGTACATGCTGGCCACGACGGCCGGCAGCACTTGCGCCGTGCAGATGTTGGAGGTGGCCTTCTCGCGGCGGATGTGCTGCTCGCGGGTCTGCAGGGCCAGGCGCATGGCCGGGTGGCCTTGCGCGTCCTTGCTGACGCCGACGAGGCGGCCCGGCATGGAGCGCTTGAACTCGTCCTTGCAGGCCAGGAACGCCGCGTGCGGGCCGCCGGCGCCCATGGGCATGCCGAAGCGCTGGCTGTTGCCGGCCACGATGTCGGCGCCGAACTCGCCGGGCGAGACCAGCAGGGTCAGCGCGAGCAGGTCGGTGCAGACGATGAAGGCGGCCTGCTTGGCATGGGCCTGGTCGGCAAAGGCCTTCAGGTCATGGATGAGACCGGTGGTGCTGGGGTATTGGCAGACGACGGCGAAGTAGTCGTTCTCGGCCATCAGGGCCGGGGCCATGCCCACCTTGACTTCGATGCCCAGCGGCGCGCAGCGCGTCTGGATGACTTCGATGGTCTGCGGGTGCACGTCGCCGGCGACGATCAGCGTGTTGCTCTTGCTCTTCACGCCGCGCTTGGCCAGCGTGACGGCCTCGGCGGCCGAGGTGGCCTCGTCCAGCATGGAGCCGTTGGCGATGTCCATGCCGGTGAGGTCGGTCACCATGGTCTGGAAGTTCAGGATGGCTTCCATGCGGCCCTGCGAGATCTCGGCCTGGTAGGGCGTGTAGGCCGTGTACCAGGCGGGGTTCTCGAGGATGTTGCGCAGGATGACGCCCGGCGTGTGCACGCCGTAATAGCCCTGGCCGATGAAGCTCTTGTAGACCTTGTTCTTGCCGGCGATGAGCTTGAGCTCAGCCAGCGCACCCGCCTCAGTGATGGGCGCGGGCAGCTTCATGCCTGCGCTGCGGCGGATGGACTTGGGCACGACCGCGTCGATCAGCGCGGTCCGGTTGGCCACGCCGACGGCGGCGCACATCAGGGATTCATCGACGGCATCCGGCCCGATGTGGCGGGCGTGGAATTCGGAGGCGTCTTCGAGTTGGGAAAGCGGCGTCGGCATGGCGGGTCTTACTTCAGGATTTACAGAGTCTTGAGCAGGGCGTCGTAGGCGGTGGCGTCCATCAGCGCGTCGAGCTGGGCGGGATTGCTCAGCTTGACCTTGAAGAACCAGCCGGCCTTGAGCGGGTCGGTGTTGGCGAGTGCCGGGTCATCGCGCAGGGCTTCGTTGACCTCGGTGACTTCACCGTCGACGGGCATGTAGACGTCGGCCGCGGCCTTGACGGACTCGACGACGCCGGCGACTTCCTTCTCGGCATAGGTCTTGCCGACTTCGGGCAGGTCCACGAAGACCACGTCGCCCAGCGCGTCCTGCGCGTGCACAGTGATGCCAACGGTGGCCGTGCCATCGCCATGCACGTCAAGCCATTCGTGGTCGGGGGTGTACTTGATGCTCATCGTGTTCAGCCTCGGTAGTAGCGGTTGGGGGTGAAGGGGGTGGAAGAGACGACCATGGGCGTGCGCTTGTCGCGCACGAGGGCGAAGACTTCGGTGCCGACGGCGGTGTGGGCCTTGTCGAGATAGGCCAGGGCCACCGGCTGGTTGACCGTGGGACCCAGGGTGCCGCTGGTGACGACGCCGATCTCGGTGCCGTCGGCACTCACGATCTTGGCGCCTTCACGCACGGGCATGCGCTCCTTGCCGACCAGGCCGACGCGCTTGCGGGCTGCGCCGTTGGCGAGTTGCTCGTCGATGACGGCCGCGCCCGGATAGCCACCGGCACGGGCGCCACCGGCGCGACGCACCTTCTGGATGGCCCAGGTGATGGAGGCTTCGACCGGCGTGGTCGTCTCGTTGATGTCGTGGCCGTAAAGGCACAGGCCGGCTTCCAGGCGCAGCGAGTCGCGCGCGCCCAGACCGATGGGCTTGACCTCCGCGTGAGCCAGCAGCTTGCGGGCCAGGGCGACCGCATCATCTTGGTGGACGGAGATCTCGTAGCCGTCCTCGCCGGTATAGCCCGAGCGGGTCAGGAAGGTGTCGATGCCGTCCAGCTTGAAGAAGCCGCCGGTCATGAAGGTCAGCTTGGCGACCTCGGGGTTCAGGCGGCTCAGCACGTCGACGGCCTGGGGGCCTTGCAGGGCCAGCAGGGCGCGCTCGGGCACGGAAATCACTTCGCAGCGCGAGCCGATGTGCTTGCGCATATGGGCGATGTCCTGCTTCTTGCAGCCGGCGTTCACGACCACGAACAGGTCGTCGGGCCGCTTGCAGACCATCAGGTCATCCAGCAGGCCGCCTTGCTCGTTCGTGAACAGGGCGTAGCGCTGCTTGAAAAGCCCCAAGTCGACGATGTCGACCGGCACCAGGGTTTCGAGGGCCGCAGCGGCGTCGGCGCCCACCAGGCGCACCTGGCCCATATGCGACACGTCGAACAGGCCGGCGGCGGCCCGCGTGTGCTTGTGCTCGGCCATCACGCCGGCGGGGTATTGCACCGGCATGTCATAGCCGGCGAAGGGCACCATCTTGGCGCCGAGTTCGACGTGGAGGGCGTGAAGAGGCGTTTGCAGCAAAGAGGACATCAAGAGCTCCGACGGAAT
Source organism: Roseateles saccharophilus (assembly GCF_031458095.1). Taxonomy (GTDB): domain Bacteria; phylum Pseudomonadota; class Gammaproteobacteria; order Burkholderiales; family Burkholderiaceae_C; genus Pelomonas; species Pelomonas saccharophila_A. The sequence goes on along the minus strand of NZ_JAVDXU010000004.1, from coordinate 68,851 downwards.
TCGGGTTTGGATGTCCTCGCTGTCCGGGGTACCTGAGAGATTGACAAGGCGGTTGGCAGTCCCGCGCAAGCTTGCCCCTTCGGTGGACGGGCTCGGTGACCCGCCTCTCTCCAGTGAGGAACGCCCCAGTGTCTGCCACCGGTGGCGTTTTGTCAGTCCTTTTGCCTGAGCGTTCGAGTCATGAAACCCTGCGCCTTCGGCGGCCCCCAAAATCAACGGGGCGCTCTCCTGACGAGTGAGGATTCTATTCACATCTAGGGGGCTGTCCGAGCAAGCAGCTAGGGGCAGACTCGCGGCCATCATTTATGAGGAGACCGCCATGCTGCCCACCCGCACCGCGCTAGCCCTGGCGATAGCCTTGCTGGCGGCTCCCGCCGGCGCCGTCACCTATGCCCAGGCGCAACTCGGCGTGAATCCGAGCTTCTCCGGCGGCACCGGCCCGGTGAACACAGTGCTGACCCAGCCCAGCTCGGCCGAACTGAGCAGCGGCCTGGTCACCGGTGGCGCCAATTCCAGCGGCGAGGCCCACGCCTTCGCCCAGATCGGCACGCTGAAGGTGGACGGCAGCTCCGTCGGCAGCCTGGCCAGCGTGGCCCGCGCCAGCTGGCGCGACGACTTCATGCTCAACCTGCCGGGCGTGGCCGCCAACACCCAGGTGACCGTGGATTTCCAGCTGCTGTTCAACGGCACCCTCACCGTGGGCTCGTCCAATATCGGTTCGGCCTCCTGGCAGGTGAGGGCGGACATGGGTGGCGGCGCCTACGACCTGGCTGGCGATGCCACCCTGTACAACAACTCGCCGGTGCTGGGCGTTCACGGCTATGTCGGCACCCCGTTGGGCACCCTGCATGGCACGGCCACTTTCATGACCGGCCAGACCCTGCCCCTCATCGTGGAGCTGACGGGCGCGGCCCAGACGGCCAATGACGGCTATGGCGGCGCCTTGGCCACGTCCTCTTTCGACCTGTCGCACACCCTGCGCTGGGGCGGCATGACGGTGTCGCTCAATGGCGTGCCACAGAGCCAGGTCATCATGACCTCGGCCTCGGGCTTCAACTACCTGCAGGCCGCGCCCGTGCCCGAGCCGGGCACCGGCCTCCTGATAGGCCTGGGCGCCGCCTTCCTGCTCTGGCGCCGCCGCATGGCGACTTAGTCGCCCAGGTGCGCGGATTCCAGCGCTTCGCTGTCGATGGGCATGGTCTGGCCATCGGCGCCTTCGAAGAACATGGGCTTGCGCGCCTTGGCCACCGGAGCGACCTGGTTCATCGTCATGGCGTCGAACAGGCGGCCGTTCTGCATGACCTGGGCGATGCGGTCGGTCTGGCGGATGTCGGCCAGCGGATTGCCGTTGATGACGACGAGGTCGGCCAGCTTGCCGGGCTCCAGCGAGCCCAGGTCCTTGTCGAAGCCGAAGTTGCGCGCCGGGTTGATGGTGGCGGTGCGCAGCGCCTCATGAGGCGTCATGCCACCCAGCACGAACATCCACATCTCCCAATGCGTGCCCAGGCCTTCGCGCTGACCATGGGCACCGATGGAGGTGTTGACGCCGGCGCGTGACAGGGCGGTCGCGGTGCGGGCCACGCGGATGACGTTGAAGTCCTCCTCGGGCGCGGTCTCGCGGCGCACCGAGCGCGGCTCCAGCACCGTGCGCGGCACATAGCGGCTCAGCAGCGGGTGCTTCCAGACGTCGGTACGGGCATACCAGTAATGCTCGCCGTCCAGGCCTCCGTAGCCGACGTTCAGCGTCGGCGTGTAGCCCACCGCCGTCTGGCTCCACAGCTGCTTGACGTCGTCCCAGACCTCGGCCAGCGGCAGCGCATGCTCCACGGTCGTGTGGCCGTCCACCACCATGCTCATATTGAGCTGGAACAGCGAGCCACCTTCGGGCACGACCATCATGCCGGTCTGGCGCGCGGCCTCCAGCACCTGCTGGCGCTGGTCGCGGCGCGGCTGCTGATAGCTCTTGACGCTGATGGCGCCTTCGGCCTTCTGGCGGTTCAGATGGGTCAGCGCGTCGTCCAGGCTGTTGACGTTGGAATAGAAGGGCGTGCGGGCGCCGTAGAGGATGGTGCCGGTCGAGTAGATGCGCGGACCCAGCACGACGCCGGCACGTTGCATCTCGCTCTGCGTGAAGATGGCTGAGCTGAGGTTGGACGGGTCGTGCAGCGTCGTCACGCCGAAGGCCAGGGATGCGAGGTTGACCCAGCTCTGCTGCGGGATCAGGCCGGAGTCGTTCATGGCGCCATGCCAATGGGCGTCGATGAAGCCGGGCACGATGGTCTTGCCGCTGGCATCGATGCGCTTGGCGTCGGCGGGAACAGCCACGTCCTTGCCGACGGCCACGATGCGGTTGCCGTCCACCAGCACGGTGCCGCCCTCGATGACCTCGTCGCCCTTCATGGTCACGATGCGAGCGCCGGTCAGCGCGATCTTGCCCGCGGGCTTGTCGCTGGCCTGCTCGAAGCCGATCTTCTGGCTGGTCGCCTTGTCCTTGTCCTCGGCATTGGCCGTGAACAGCTCGTCGCCCAAGGTGAAGTGCAGTTTCCTGCTGTCACCGCTCCAGTGCAGGGTCGTGCCGGCGTTGACGTCGAGCTGGCGCACCGGCAGGGCGTCCATCTTGGCGCCGACGGTGAGGGTCTTGCCGGACTGGCCCTGCACGCCGGGCAGCGGCGTCACATAGGCATGGAAGCGCTCGACAAAGCCCAGCCATTGGCCGTCCGGCGAGACGCTGTATTCGGCTGCCGCATCGCTGCGCGCGATCTCGGTCTCGCTGCGGTCGCGCAGGTTCAGGCGCGTCAGCGAGAAACGCTGCTCGACCTCGCTGGCGCTGCTGGTCTTGGTGAAGAAGACCTCGTCGCTCCTGGCGCCGAACTGCGCGCCGCTGCCGTCCTTGCTGATGCGCTCGGGCTTGCCCGAACCATCGCTTGCTGCCAGGTAGAGGCCGGTGTCCAGGCTGTGCCAGGGGTTAGTCAGGCCGCCACCCTTGACCTTGCGATAGACCACCTGCTTGCCGTCCGGCGACAGGCGCGGCTCCAGGTATTTGCCCGGCTCCTTGACGACGACGGTTTCCTTGCCGGAGGCGATGTCCAGGCGGCGGATCGTGCCTTGCGTGTCGTCACGCCAGGTCGCATAGACCAGGCTCTTGCCGTCGCGCGACCAGCTGGGCGCGAATTCAAACGACTCGTCCTGCCGGGTCAGCCGGCGCGGGGCACCGTCCGGCAAATCCTTGACGTAGAGCGAACCCAGCGCCGAGTAGACGACGCGCTTGCCGTCCGGCGACACCTGGGCGCCGCGCAACTGGTGCACGGCGAACTTCTCGGGCGCGACCACCTGGGCATAGCGCATGGGCTCGCGCAGCTCGCGCGTGTCCTTCACGTGGAAGGGAATGTCGGCAGCCGTGCCCTTGAAGGGGTCGACGCGCCAGATCTTGCCCTCGGCCCAGACGACGAGCTCCTTGCCGCCGGGCATCCAGGCAAAGCTGGGGTAGACGCCCCACATGGCCCAGATCTCCTGCAGGTCGCGCGACAGGCCGCTCCAGGCCGGGCGCTCGACGCCGGTGGTCAGGTCCTTCAGGAACAGCGTGCTCTGGTTGCGCACGCGGCGCACAAAGGCCAGGTAACGCCCGTCCGGCGAAGGCGTGGGCCGCACCGCGCCGCCGGGACCGGTCACGAAAGGCTCGACCGAGCCGTCGCCCAGGTCCTGGCGGAAGATCCTGTAGATCTCGCCGTTGCTGTCCTTGTTGTATTCGAAGGTGCGGCCCGGCGTCGTGTCCTGGGAGTAGTAGAGGTATTTACCGTCCGGTGAGACGGCGGGCTCGCCGAGGTCCTTCTGCCAGTTGGGCTTCTCGTTGAGCTGCACGCCCTTGTTCTTGGCCGCGTCGCCGTCGACGTGGAAGAGCCAGATCTCTCCCGAGCCGGCGCTGCGCGTGCCGGTGTAGTGCTTGCGCGCCAGCAGGTATTTGCCGCTGGGATGCCAGACCGGGTTGTTCAGCAGGCGGAAGTCCTCCTTGGTGACGGCGCGCGTGCCGCTGCCGTCGGCATTCATGACCCAGATGTTGTCGCCGCCGCCGGCGTCGCTGAGGAAGGCGATCTGCTTGCCGTCCGGCGAGAAGCGGGCCTGGTGTTCCCAGGCGATGGAATGCGTCAGCGGCTTGGCTTCGCCGCCGCCGATGGGCAGGGTGTAGAGGTCGCCGAGCAGGTCGAACACGATGGTCTTGCCGTCGGGGCTGACGTCCACGCTCATCCAGGTGCCGGTCTTCACGTCGATGTTGGCCGTCCTGGCCACGCCGGGCGGTGTGTTGACGTTCCACGCCGCGGGCTTGGAGGCTTCTTTGGCGGCTTCCTGGGCATTGGCGGCCAGGGCGGCGGCCAGCAGCAGAGCGGGAGCAAAGGTCAGACGGGACATGGAGTCGGGTGTTGGGAAGACCAAAACCTTCGATGCTAGCGAAGGCCTGCTTGCCCACCCGTTCGTCACGCCCCCGTCAGGGCCAGGGCTTCGCTCAAGCTCAGGGTTTGCCCGAGGCTCCAGGCAGCCCTGGCTTTGCCGCTGCCGAGCTGTGAGCTGGCGAGACGGCGCACGCGGGCCAGGGCACGCGCCTCGCGTGAGCCGAGGGCGCCCAGGTGGCGCTGCCAGTACTGCTCGGCAAAGGCGGCCAGCTGCAAGGATTGCTCGGGTTGGCGCAGCCGCGCCAGCGGCCGGGGGAAGAGCTGCAGCGTCAGCGCCCGGGCGTGAAGATGCTGGCGGGCATGGGCGATGCGCAGGGCCTGGCGGGCGGCCACCAGGGCGGCCGGCCAGTCGCGGCGCGACTCATGGGCCATGGCCAGGGTGTAGGCCGCGTCGAGCTGGCCGACGCCATCGCCGTCCTCCTCGGCCATGCGTTGGCAGGCGGTGATCCAGCCCACCGCGGTGGCGATGTCGCCGAGCTCGATCAGGCATTGGGCGCGGTTGCGCAGCCGCGCCGCGGCCTGGCGCGAATGGCCGACGGCCTCCCACAGCTCCTGGGCGCGCGCATACAAGGCCTCGGCCTGGGCCGGCTGGCCGCGCGACACGGCGATGGCGGCCAGCTGCTGCCAGGCGCGGGCTTCGGTGGCCACGTCGCCGATGCGGCGCGCCAGGGCGACGGCTTCCTCCAGCGGGCGGGTCTGGCCCTGCTCGCGGTTGTCGCCGGCCAGCAGCACCCAGGCGCGCCGCACCAGGGCCGGGGCGCGCGCGACCGGGTCGGTGCCGGCGAGTTGCAGGGCCCGTTCGGCCTCGGCGAGCGCCAGCACGCGGTCGCCATGCGTGAAGGCGAGGTGGGCGCGCAACTCGTGGCCGGCGGAAGAGGGCGGCGCCAGTTGCAGCAACTCGCCCAGCTGGTCTACCAGCCGGCGGTCCACGCCGTCGCTCTCCCAGCAGGGGCGCATGGCCAGGGCCAGGCTCAACCCGGCGGCAGCGTCGCCATCGTCGGCGGCATCAGCGATGAGGGCCCGAGCCAGCTCGCGCCGCGGTGCCCACGCGGTGATCGGCGCTTGCAGTCCGAGGGCGGTGGCCCAGTCACGCAAGGCGGCACGCAGCGCGGCTCGCGCGGCGCGTTGTTCGGCCGGGGCCACGCGCGCCAGCACGCCACGGCGCAGCAGCTCCAGCATGCGGTAGCGCGGCTCCGCATCGCCACCGGTCTGCACCAGGGAATGCGCGGTCAGCTCGCCCATCAGGGCCGGCGTGCCGTCCAGGGCCGCCACATCGGCCCAGGCGAAGGCGCCCGGCAGCGCGGCCAGGCGCTGCAGCAGGGCGCGCGGCTCGGGTCCCAGCAAGGCCAGGCTCCAGTCCAGCAGGCCGGCCACCGAGGCATGGCGCGGCGCGCGCGTCGGGCTGGTCAGCCAGCTCGGCACGGCGCCGGACTCGGGCTTGAAGCCGCGCCACTGCTCCAGCATCTGCGCCGGCGAGAAGCTGCGCACGCGCGCGGCAGCCAGCTCCAGCGCCAGCGGCAGGCCCTCCAGCGCCTGGATGAGTTCGGTCAACGCGGCCTGGTTGTCGCGGCTGGCATGGAAGTCGGCCCGCACGGCGCGGGCGCGATCGATGAAGAGGGCCTGGGCCGTGTCCTGGCTGTCGGCCAGAGGCGCCACGTCGACCAGGATTTCGCCGTCCACTTCCAGCGCATGGCGGGAGGTGACCAGCAGGCTCAGCGCCGGGGCGATGGCGAGCAGGCGCTGCACGCCCTGGGCAACGACGCCGAGGGCCTGCTCGGCGTTGTCCAGCACCAGCAGGCGCATGCCGCCGGGATCCTGCAAGGCCGCCTCGATGGCCGGCCAGCCGCCGCCACGCGTGACCATCAGCGCTCGTTCCAGCGCGGCCACCAGGCCGGCTTCGTCGCGCACCTCGGCCAGCGCCGCCATGCCGCAGCTCCAGTCAAGCTGCTTGAACTGCAGCCAGGCCAGCTCCACCGCCAGCCGCGTCTTGCCGACGCCGCCGGGGCCGATGAGGGTCAGCAAACGCGCTTCTGGCAGTTGCGCGGCCAGGGCCTCGAGCCGACCCGGTGGCGCGAAATAGCGCGTCAGATAGCGCGGCAGGCTGGTGGCAAAGGAGGGCAGGGCGGGTGCCGGTGCCGGCTGGGGCATCGGCGATGGCGATGGGGCTGGCAGGTCGTCGGCCAAGGCGGCGAGTCGATGCCTTTCGCTGACGACCCAGTCGTCGAAATGGCCGGGCAGCAGCTCGCCGCCGTAGTGGGCCGGGCTGCGGCTGGCTTCGAAGTCCTGCACGTCGCTGCTCAGTGCGCCGGGCAGCAGCGAGACCTGCAGGCGGTCGGCGTTGAAGAGGGGCGCCTCCTCGGTCTCGAGCAGGGCGCGCAGCGTGGACAGGGTCTGGCGCAGCCGATTGCGGCCGACGTCCAGCTCGACGCCGGGCCACAGCAGCTCGACCAGCTCCTCGCGCGGATGCTGGCGCTTGGGCGCCAGCGCCAGCCGGGCCAGCAGCAGGGCCGCAGCGCGGCTGGGCAGGCGCGTCAGCTCGACGCGGCCGGCGCGCTCGATCTCGAAACCACCGAGCAGGCGCAGGCGCAGCATCAGGCTAAGGCCAAAGCCACCAGACGATCAGGCCGCCGAAGATGATCCATTGACTCGCGTAGTACGCAAACCGGCTCTTCGCCTTGATGCGCTTGCCGAACAGGCGCACCTGCTGCACATAGGCGAACAGGCGGTTGATGCCGCCGGTCTTGTCGGTGTCGGAATTGGGCGCTGCCGCGGCGCGGATCAGCGTGTTGCTGATGAAGTGGTTGAACCAGCGCGCCACCGGGTTGTTCAGTGGCCGCTCGACGTCGCAGAACAGGATGATGCGCATCATGTCCGACTGGTTCTCGGCGTAGTGCAGATAGGTCTCGTCGAAGATGACGCCTTCGCCGTCGCGCCAGAAATAGCGCTCGCCATCCACCGAGATATAGCAGCTGTCGGCGTTGGGGGTCACGAGGCCGAGGTGGTAGCGCACCGAGCCGGCGAAGGGGTCGCGATGGGTGACCAGCCGCCCGCCCGGCGGCAGGGCCGCGAACATGGCGGCCTTGACGGTCGGGATACGCTGCAGCAACCCCGTCGTGACCGGGCACATCTCCTTGGCCGAGGGGTGGGCCTCGTCGTACCACTTCAGGTGAAAGCGCGTCCAGCCCGTCTTGAAGAAGCTGTTGAAGCCGGCGTCGTTGTACTTGTCGCTCTTCTTGATCTCGCCGGCATCGGCCAGCTTGAAGGCCTCGGCGCGGATGTCCTGCCAGTGCTCCTCCAGCAGCTTGAGCTCCGGAAAGCCCGCCACCGGCAGATAGGGCCTGGCCGGCAGCCTGGAGAACAGATACATCAGGCAGTTGATGGGCGCCATGAAGGTGGAGTGATCCATCAGCTGGCGGAAGAACTTCAGCCGCACGCGGCCGCGGAAGTGCACATACATCGTGCTCGCGATGAAGATCGCGACGATGCTGAGCTTGATATAGGGGATGTCGTTCATCGTCCGTAGAAGTCGGCCTCGCCGGGCGGGCGCGACTTGAATCGCTTGTGCAGCCAGAAGTACTGATGCAATTGTCGGCGCGCCTGGGCCTCGATGACGGCATTCATCCGGGTGGCGTCGGCGACGATGTCATCGCTGGGGAAATTGTCCAGCGCCGGCTCGATGACCAGCGTGTAGCCGTCCGATTCCCGGCGCGGGTAGCAGGGCAATACCGCCGCCTTCGTCACCGCGGCCATGCGCGACAGCCCGCCGATGGTGGCCGCCGGCACGCCGAAGAAGGGCACGAAGACCGAGTCGCGGTGGCCGAAGTCCTGGTCGGGCAGGTAGTACAGGCGGTAGCCGTCCTTCAGCGCCCGCAGCGTCGGCCGCGTGCCCTGCTGGCGCGCGAAGATGATGCCGGTGCCGAAGCGCAGGCGCTTGGCGCGGAAGAAGGCGTCCAGCCAGGGGTCCTTCTGCACCGAGTAGATGCTGACCAGCGGCGTCTCCAGCGACACCCTCAGGCCCGCCAGGTCCAGGCCGGTGAAGTGGGGCATCATCAGAATGACGTTGCGGCCATCCAGGGCGCGCAGATGCTCCAGGCCTTCGATGCGTACCAGGCGTTTGAGGCGTTCGCGCGACGCGAACCAGCCGTAGCCGTACTCCAGCAGCATCTGCACCATGGCGACGAAGTGGCGGCGCAGCAACCGGGCCCGCTCGGCCTCGCCCATGTCCGGCAGGCACAGGCGCAGATTGACCTCGCCGATGCGGCGGCGCGAGGTCGGCAGCGCGTAGATCAGGCTGCCCACCACCCAGCCCAGGGCCGTGATGACCCGGAACGGCAGCCAGCTCAGCAGCCAGACGAAGCCGACGAGCAGCCTCAGGCCCATGGGAGCCTCGGTCGGTCTGTCAGAGCATTCCGTTCAAAAACAATCACTTAGCAAGGTCTGGTGGCCGCGCGGGCCGCCATTGTCGTCTCAGCCAGCCGTCTCCAGCCGGCGCAGGCGCAGGCGCTGCGCGACCAGCATCAGCAAGGGGATGGCGGCCAGCCAGGCAAAGGCCCAGGCCGAGGGGTGCATCCACCACGCCGCCGCAACCAGGCCGCATTGCAACAGCATGGCATTGCCAAAGCCCATGCCGCGCCCGCCGGTGTAGGCGGCGACCAGCATGGCCGCCAGCCACAGGCCGACGAGGATGCGCAGGGCCAGCCACGGCAGGCCGGGCTGGTCGATGGACAGCAGGCCGACCAGCGCCGGCCATTGCAGCAGCGCGAAGGTGCAGGGCTCGGAGAGGGCGCGGTTCAGCATGGGAGGCTCCAGGCGCTTCATGGGACGACGGTGTAGTTCTGCCAACGGGTGGTGAAGCGGTTGTCCACGGGCACGTTCAGGGTGGCGGTCGGGCTGCCGCTGCTGTCGAGGATCTCGGCGCGGCAGCTCACCGAGGTCGGGATGTACTGTTCCTCCTCGACGACACCGCGGATGGCTTGCAGGCGCGCGTCGTTGCCTCCCGTGGCCGCGAGGGCGGCGTCAATCTGGGCCAGGTCGGACTGCCGGTTGCTGCCGCCGTAGTTCATCGTCACGTTGAAGTTGCGCGCCGAGCCGCCGCCGTCCACGGCGGTCTTCACCGCCGTTTCGAAGGCATGCAGCATCGATCCGCCGCCGCGGTTGTTGGCTTCCTGCGTGATGGGGCCGAGGTTCTCCCAGAGATTGCCCGGACCGTCCAGGTTGTGGTTGAGCAGATGTCCCTTGACGTAGAGGTGGTCACCGGCGTTGCCGTCGCTGCGGCGCTTGGCCAGCCGCGTCCAGCGGGCCGAGCTGACGCTGGGTTCGCTGCCGCGCACGGGCCAATGCGAGCGCTGGGCATTCAGCAGGTCGATCCGCGCGGTGTGCCCCCAACCCTGGGCCGTGACCGAACTGAATACCGGCGGCGTGGCGGCGCCGCCACCGGCCGGCATCAGGCGGCGGGTGATGCCGGCGATCTCGGTGATCAGCGCGACGATGGCAGCGGACACCACCTGCGGATCGCTTGAGGTCATGGGGTCGGCCGAAGCGCCCGCGGTCGCTGCCGTGCCCGCTGCCGGCGGCGTGCTGCTCAGCGAGCGGGCGCGGCGACGCAACTGCTGAAGGCGGTGGTATTTGTCCTGGGCCTCCGTGCGGTCCGCGCTGGCCGGCAACGCGGCCAGGAAGGCCGGGAAGCGCTGTGGCGTCGAGGCCACCATCAGCTCGCCTTCCTCGCCTTCGCCTTCGATATAGAGCTCATGCGGTTCGCCGCTTGCCGTCGTGAAGCTGAAGCGCTCGTGCCACCACTGCACGACCGAGCCCACCGCGTCGCGCACCGCCGCCGCGCCGCGACGTGCCATCGCGATGAAGGCCTGGCCCAGCTCGATGGCGCGGTCGATCAGCCAGTCGATGGCCTGGTCGACCAGGGTGCGCACCGTCTCCAGCAGCTCGTGCATGCGCTCGCCGATGCGGCCCAGGCCGAACTGGTTGGCCAGGAAGCCGATGGCCACCGGCATGGCGCGGTCCAGGGCGTCCTCCAGGAAGCCGGCCGCGCCGTCGATGGCGCCGTGGGCGATGTCCAGGACGCCGTCGAGCACGCGCGAGACGATCTCCAGCATCTCGCGCAGGTATTGCACAAAGGATTCGATGGCGTTGTAGACGGCCACCAGGGTGTTGATGACGGGCATGATGCCGGTCACGTCCAACAGGCTCATCAGCCAGCGCGTGGCGCGGCCGATGATGGCGTCCGTCACCCAGCTGATGACGCCGTCCAGCACGCGGTCCCAGAGGTTGGACAGCTGGTTCTGGATCTCCACCCACAGCCCCGCCGGCCCCTCGTTGATGAGGATGGACAGGAAGTGCCAGGCGCCGGTGGCCAGGTTCATGATCTGGCGCAGGCGGCGCACCGTGCTGGCATCCAGCTTCAGCGTCAGGCGTTCGAAGATGTGCTCGACGGTGATGCCCAGCACCTGCAGCACGAAGCCGAAGATGGAGCCGATGGAGAAGTCCGTCGGCGGCGTGATGCCGGCGTTCTGGGCCTGGCCGAACAGCCAGCCGCTGACGCCGTTGAGCAGATGGGTGGCTATGTTGTCGAAAAAGCGCCCGAAGCCGGCCTTGACGGCGCCCAGCAGGTTGATGAGGAAGCCCACCGGGTCGGTCAGGATGTCGCCGATGGCCGCGGCGGCCTTGGCCAGCACCTGCACCACCAGCTCCGGCGGCAGGCCCAGCACGCGCAGCACCGACTGGAAGAAGGTCCAGGCCGCACCGGCCAGGTCGCCATCGACGAAGACCTGGCGCAGGATGCGCAGGGCCGTGGCCTGCACGCGCGGCCACAGCGTCGGGTCGCTGAAGAACTGGCCGAAGACGGGGATGCGCGACAGGATCTGGTTGAAGACGAAGTTCTTGACGGGTTCGCGGATGCAGCAGGGGATGGCCTCCCAGACGCTGGACAGGATGAGCTGGGGCAGGCGCATCAGGTCGGTGACGACGCCGATGAGGCGGCGCACCACGCCGGCCACGTTTTCGATGAAGGGCGTCAGCGCATCAAAGCCCTGCAGCAGCCAGTCGAACAGGCCGCGCACCTGCTCGTCGGCCCAGCTGACCAGGCGCAGGGCCGCGTCCTCCAGCCAGCCCAGGGCATTGGCCAGCATGGCCATCAGGCTGCTGGAGCGCAGGCTGCCCATCAGCGAGGACACGGCGCCGCCCAGGGCGCCGACCTTGGTCGACACCCAGCCGCCGGCCTCGACGATGACGTCACGCACCGTGCCGATGACCTGCGTGACCGATGGCAGCACGGCAGCCAGCGTGTCGCGGTTCTCGGCCACGCCGTCGCCGCCTTCCATGGCCGTGGCCGACGCATTCAGCTGCGTGGACATCTGCTGCATCTGCTGGCCGAAGTTGCGCATCCACGGCGGCGGCAGCATGTCGGCCACCTTCTGGGCCGTGGCGGCGATGGGCTGCCAGACGGGGGCGGTCTGCTCCTTGACCCAGTCCCAGGCCTCGCCGGCCTTGGTCGTGATCCAGCCGACGATGCCGCCGGAGCTGTCGCCCACACCACCACCCGCGGCCTCCTCGGGCCCGAACAGCTGCTCCTTGACCCAGCCCCAGGCGTCGCCCACGGCGTTGCGCACCGGCGCCGTCCAGTTCCAGATATCGGTGCCGAAGGCCTCGATGCGCGCCCACACGGCGCCGGCTTTCTCGCGCAGCCACTCGATGGCCGGCGCGCCATAGCCGTTCCACAGGTCGGTGAAGAAGTCGCCGATGGGCTGCAGGAAGGTCGTCAAGCGCTCCCAGGCTTCGCCGGCCACTTCCGTCACAAAGGTCTTGAGCTCGTCGATGGCGTTCAGCAGCGGCTGGCAGTCGCCCGAGATCAGTGCCGCCGCGATGCCGCTGGCCCGCTCGACCAGGCCGGTGAACACGCCCAGCATGGCCGTCAGCGTGCCGCTCGGGTCCAGGGCGTTCAGGGCCGAGGCCAGTCCGTCCAGTGCCGAGGACACCATCTCGCGCAACAGGGCCATGGGACCGCGCTCGATGACGGGTACCAGGCTGGGCGCCACCTCGCGCACCAGGCGCATCGCGACGGCACCGATGGCCTCGCCCACGGCGTCGACCGCCGCGCCGGCCGCGTCGACGCCGGCATCCACGACATCGCCGCCGAAATCGGCCACGGCGCCAGCGGCATTGCCGAGGCTGTCCAGGATGCCGTCGCGCTGCACAGCGGCGGCCGGCTGTTCCTTGGCCGTCAGCGGCGCGCTGCTGGCCACCTTCTTCGCGTTGGCCTCGGCCTCGCGTTCGGCCTTGTCGTGATGGGCGCCACCGTCCGCCGCGCTCGGCTGGGTGGCGGGCGTGTCCGCGCGGCGCTGCTGCACGACATGGGTGAGTTCATGCGCGAGCAGGCCGCGGCCTGACGGGCTCTCCGGCGCGAAATGCGCGGCGCCGAAGACGATGTCGTTGCCGGCCGTGTAGGCCCGAGCACCCATGCCGGCCGCAGAGTCGGCGGCGGCGCCATCGGTATGCACGCGCACGTCGGCCAGCGGCGCGCCGAAGCGGCTTTCCATCTCGGCGCGCACCGGCGCCGGCAGCGGCTGGCCGCGGCCGGCCTTGTCCTGCAGATAGCGGGGCAGGCCTGCGGCCGATGATTTGGCAGCCGCTGCGCGCGGTGGCCCGCGACTGGCCGTGCCTCGCGGCTTGCGTGCGGTGGCGGTGCGCGCCTGCATGATCGGTCGCTACAGATCGGAGGGCGCGCTGCGCCCCAGCTTGCGGTATTCGGCGCGCAGGCCGTCGGCGATGTCCGCATAGGCGATGCGCTCGCCGCGGGCGCGGGCCTGGGCGGCGGCGGCCAGCACGGCATTGCGCACATGGCCGCCGGCAAAGTCGCCCAGGGCCGCCAGCCGGTTCAGATCGGCGGCGCTGCAGTCGCTGGCGTCGCCGAGATGGGCCTGCCAGAGGCTGCGCCGCGCCGTCGCGTCGGGTGCGACGAAATCGATGATGAAGTCCAGCCGCCGTGCGAAGGCCGGGTCGAAACGGGCGCGGCTGTTGCTGGTCAGCACGACGATGCCGCTGTGGGTCTCGATGCGCTGCAGCAGGTAGTTGGTCTGGGCATTGGCGAAGCGGTCGTTGGCACTGGCCACCTCGGTGCGCTTGCCGAACAGGGTGTCGGCCTCGTCGAAGAGCAGCACCGCGTCGGCATGCTCGGCGCGGGCCAGCAGCTCGGCCAGGTTCTTCTCGGTGTCGCCTATCCATTTGCTCAGCATGGCCGCCAGGTCGACGCGGTAGATGGGCAGGCCCAGGCGGTGCGCCAGCCATTGGCCGGCCAGGGACTTGCCGGTGCCGGAGCCGCCGGTGAACAGCATGCGCACGCCGTCGCTGGCGCGGGTGCGGGCCGCGGCGCCCAGGCCGGCGTGCAGGGTCTCGCGCTGGGCGCAGCGCTGCACGATGCGCTCGAGCTCGGCGCGCAACGCCGGGCTGGCGATGAGGGCGGCGTCGGGCACGGCTTCGCTCAGCGGCTGGGCCAGCGCGTCGAGGGCGCGGCCCGAGGGTGTCATCAGGGCGGCGCGATGCAGGCTCTCCGCCGTGGCCCGGCCGGCGCCGAGCAGGCGGGCGAGGCGGGCGTGGTCGCTGATCTGGGCATAGCCGGCGCGGTAGCGCTCGGTGGCTTGCGCCGCGAGCGCCGTGTCGGCCAGGGCCTCGTGCCAGAGCGCGGCGCGCGTGGCGGCATCGGGCAGGGGCACGCGCCAATCGGCCATGGGGCCATCGCGGCGCACGCCGCCGTCCAGGCCGGTGACGACCAGGGCCGGGCCGTCATAGACAGCCAGGGCCGGCAGCGTGATCACGGCGCCGGGTGCGCCGTCGATCTCGAAGACGGGCACGCGGCCGGTCAGCACCAGCCAGGCCTCGGCGCCGGGCGGCAGGGCCTCGGTGCTGGAAAACCAGGCCGGCTCGGCGCCGAGACGGCGGACGAGATCGGCTGCTAGGCCACGCGCTTCATGCGGTGCGGCGCTGCGGATGACGAGGCCGGAGCGCGGCATGGCGGCGAGGTCGCGGGCCCAATCAGCGAGCGCCGTATCCAGAGCGGGGACGGCGGCCACGGGCCACAGCGCCGGCACGGGCGCGCCGGGCCAGTCGCAGGCCACGCCGGCCAGGGCGGCGGCGATGGGGGCGGGCACGCGCAGCGTGGTCTCGCACAGCGGGCGCGAGGCGTTGGGCTCCTCGGCTTGCAGCAGGCCGTGGCGCGTCGCGGGGCCATAAGCCAGGCCATGCAGAGTGGCGGCCTCGCCGCGCTGCGGATCGGCAACGCTGAAGCCTTCCAGCAGCGGCGCGAAGGCGCGGGCGAGCAGGGCCAGGGTCGGCCGTGGGCTGGGTTGGGGCGACTGCATCCAGGCGATGACGCGGCAGACCAGCGGGTCGTCCTCCACCGAGGCGACCAGGGCCAGGGCCAGGGTTTCGATGGCGCTGAGGCCGAAGGCATGGCGGGCGCGGGCCAGGGCGGCGTCCTTGTCCAGGCTGGCCAGCGCGTGCAGACACCAGTCCGCCCCACCGGCGGCGGCCAGAGCGTCGCGCAGAAAACGTTCCTCGGGCGCCGCGGCCGGGTCGCCCGGATGGATGAGCAAGGCGCCCAGGGCCGCCAGGCCGAAGTCGCGCGGGCGCATCGTCAGTTGGGGCGGCAGGTCGGCGGCGTTCATGACGGGTAATGGAAGTGCACGATGCGGCCCAGCCAGGGGACGAAGCCGGGATTGATGTCGAAGCCGGCGCGGCGGATGCGCAGGTCCAGCGATGCGGGCGGGAACTCGATGTCGATGCGTTCCGGCGAGATCCAGGCCGCGCCGCGGCGACGGGCGATGCGCAGCAGGGGCAGGCGCGCGTCCTGGACCGCGGCGACGCGGGCGGTGCGCAGCCAGTGCGGGTCCGGCGTCGTCGGCAGGTCCAGGCCGGCGAGTGCGTTGTGGATGGGGTCGTCGCCCGGAATGCGCAAGCGGTGGCATGCAGACCGCATCGCGCCGGCCCAGGCGGCCAACGGGTCGTTGGTGTCGTCCAGGCCATGGCGCAGCAGCAGGGGCAGGAGCAACCAGAGGCCGGACCAGCGGCTGGCGAGACCTGGGTCGAGGAGGAGCTGACTCGGTGATGCGGCGAGCGGCCTGGGGGTGAGCTTGACCATGGCCGCGATGGCGGGAGGGCGGGGCGCTGGCAAGGCCGGCGCATCGGCATCCGCGGCAAGCCGGGCTTTCTCCGTTGGGCCGGCGGTGATCTCCAACGAAGACGCCGGGAAGCGCTCGGCCGGCGAGTCTTCAGCGGCAGAGGACAGGGCCGTCATGAGCTCGAAAAGCCGTGTCCATGGCGCCACCGCGCGAGCGGCCGGTGACGCGGCGGGAAGCGGGCGATGGGCCAGGGGCGGCGCTTCGTCCAGCGCCCGGATCCGGCCCAGCACGGCCTGCGCCTGCGTCTCGGTGATGGCCTGGATGAATGGCGCCGTCATCCGGTGCTGGGCGATCAGCGCCAGCAGTGCGCGCGCCTGCAGGGCCTGTTGACGCAGGGAAGCGATGACGCCTGCCGGCGCGGCTTCTTCATCGACGGCCAGCAGCAGCGCCACGGCACGCTCGGGCCATGCCCCGTCCGCATGCGGCGCATGCAGGCGCCGCCAGAACCAGGCCTCGGTCGGCTCGCCGCGCAGCCATCGCCTCAGCAGCGCCTGGCGTGCCACGGCCAGGCTGGTTGCCCACACCGCGTCGGCCGTGTCGCTGGCCTGTTCGATGGGTTGGGCCAGCGCCGCCAGCTGTTGCCAGGCCCGCTCCAGCTGCTGGGCCAGGGCCTGCGCGCTCGCTCCCGCCGCCGTGCGCAAGCGCAGGCGCCGCACCAGCACCAGCCGGTTCAGCAGCGCCACCGGCTTGCTGGACACCCGCAGTGCGTCTTCCACATTCGGCACCAGGCCAGGCACGGCTGCCCGCGACCTCAGCCGCAGGCGTTGGACGGTGACTTCGGCCGTGGCCATGGCTGCATCAACCCAGCAGGAAGTTCACCGTGGACCGCGCACTCGGTGTGAAGCCGGCCTGCACGGTCTGGGTCACGCTGACATGGGCGATGCCGCCGACGATGTCGGCCACGACGGCATGGGCGGCGATGCGGTTCACGCCGGCCGCCGCATCCAGCACCGGGTCCATCAGCTGCACCTTCATGCCGACGCGCAGGCGGTCGGGCAGCGAGGGCTGGACCTCGAAACGCACGCCGGGGTGGATGGGGACGGGCCGCACCAGCCGGCCGGTCAGCAATTGCCCAGCGGGGCTGTGGCTGGCGGCCAGCACGCAGACGCGCACCAGGGCCGCCATCAGCGCCACGGCGCGTGGCTGGTTGGCATCGACGCGGCGGCGCAGCCAGGAAGCCAGGTCGCGGATGTCCTCGCGGTCATCGCGATCCAGCTCGGCGAAATGGGGCAGGGTCGACAGATCGCCCAGGTCACCCACGCTGTCGAACTGGCTGAAGCGCTCGGCCCAGTCGAGGCGGATGCCGGCGCGCACCTCGGACAGGCGCGCATGCAGGCAGGTGGCCACCTGGGCAATGCGGGCCAGCTCTTCCGTCACGCGGCGGTTCAGCAGATTGCGCTCCGCGTTGGCGGCGGCCAGGTCGGCCAGCGATGCGCTCCTGGCGATGAGGTCGATCTTGCCCACCAGCCCCAGCGAGGCCGAGGACAGGGCCGCGCCCGCAAAGGGCAGGGCCTCGCTGCGGGCCAGGGTCACGCTCTCGGCCTGGGCGCGCACGGCATTGAAGGCGATCTGCTGGCTGGCGCCGCCGGCCAGGCCATTGAGCAGGGTCAGGGCGCTGACGCTGGTGGCGTTGATGGCCGCGGCCGAGGCTGGCAGGGCGGTGAGGACGCGATCGGCGACGAAATGGGTGTCGAGCAGGCTCAGATGAGCGCGCATGGCCGGGAACCAGTCGACCGGGGCGTGTCTGACGATGCCGATCATGGCGGCCACGTCGCCGGGCGGGTCGTCGTGCTCGGCCAGGCAGGCGGGCACGGCCTCGGGTTCCAGGGCCGAGTCGAGCAGGCGCGAGGGCAGGGCCACGGTGCGGCTGCCGATGCGGGCGCGCGCGAAGGCGAGGAATTTGACGTTCTCGGCGATGACGGCGTCGCGCGAGGCGTTCAGCGCGGCGGCGCGTTGCTGATCTTCGGCGAGCAGGGCGCGGGCGGTGGCCACGTCCTGGCGCGACTCGGCCAGCTCGCGCTCGACCAGGGCCAGGCGCGAGGCCAGGCCGGCCAGGCTGGCGTCGATGGCGGCCAGCGACTTCTTGCAGCGGTCCAGCGCGTCACGGTATTTGCGCACGATGCCTTCGGCGGCGCGCAGCACGGCGATGGTGTGGTCGGACAGGTCCACGCCGCCGAGGAAATAGGCCGACTCGTCGCGGGCCTTGTCTTCGGGGTCGGGGTCGAAGCTGAGGTCGGTGAAGCGCAGGCGCAGGGCGCTGAGCTTGATGGGCGCGGCGCGCAGCGGCTGGCCGCCGGGGTCGAACTCCTTGAGGGTGCCGTTGATGGTCTGCTTCTCGGCGATGCCGGGCACTTCCAGCTCGTCCAGGTCCAGGCCGAGGGAGGCGAGCTTGCTGATGACTTCCAGGCGCGTGGCGACGGTGAAGTCCTTGGCCTCGATGGCCCGCGGGCGCTCCAGCCGCGAGGCGATGGAGGTGGTGCGGATCTCGGCCTTGCCGGTCAGGGCGGAAGCATCCGTGACCTGGGTGCTGGGCGGCGGCGGCGCTGCCACCGGGGCGAGGGGCACGAGACCGCCCAGGTTGAAGCGCGGGTCGAAGGCGAGCTGGCTGCCGACGATGGCGCCCAGGCCGGCGGCAGCCGGTGCCGCTGGCGGCGTGAAGCTCGCGATGGGGCCGATGACGGAGCCGATGCCGGACACCGGCGTGGCGATGACGCGGATGGGCGAAGGTGCCGGCGTCATGAAGCCGCCGACGCTCTTGCCCAGGCCCACATTGCTGCTCACGTTCAGAGCCGCGGCACGTTCCGCGTTGACCTCCGCCGCCGCTGCGCGGGCCATGCCTCGCGGCATGGGGACGGGCGCGATGCCGCCGGTGCGGGTGCGGATGGGGAAGACCGGCGGCGCGGTCGCGCCGTCCGGGCGCGTCAGCTGGGTCGCGCTCTTGACCGTGCCATAGAAATCGGAAAGCTGCTCGCGCGTGGCGCTGGCGTTGTCGAGGTCGGCGATCTGGGTCAATGCCGGCGACACCGCGAAGCGGCTGGCCTGGGAGGTCTTCAACACGGTCTGGCGCAGCCGGTACATGTCGGTCTGCACACGCAGATAGCCGAGGTTGACGGCGTCGTCGGCCTCGTCGCTGCGGCTGGACAGATCGGCCACGGTCTGGCGCAGGCCGTTGGCCTGGATCAGGGCCGCCAGGGTCTGGAAGCCGCGCTTGACGGGGTCGGCCTCGGTGGGCGTCAGCTTGCTGTCGTCGCCGGTGACGGGGGCGAGCTTGCGGCCGGCAATCAGCGGGTCGGCCAGCAGCGTGGCCAGCTCGGTCGACTCCCGCCCGCCGTTGGCGTCGGCACGGGTGTCGTAGGCGTTCTCGAAGGCCGTGTCGGCATCGGCGGCGGCGACGAAATCCCAGGACTCGCCTTCGCCGCGCAGCGTGCCGGAGTCCAGCGTCTTCTGATCCAGCCAGACGGTCTCGACGCCGTCGCGCAGCACGCCCACGGGGCCGAACAGGGCCTGGCCGTCGAAGAGGGTGAAGGCCACGCCGCCGACGGCCGTGTCTTCCAGGGCCAGCGCGGCGGCGGGGATCTCGAGGCGATGCCAACGGCCCGGCGTGGGCACCCTGGGCGGCTGGTCGGTGGACTGCTGCAGCCGCGAGGGCGTGCCGTCCACGCCCCAGCCGATCAGGTTCTCGCCCCAGTAGGCGCGGTGTTCCCAGCTCGTACCGAGCTGCCACTGCAGCATCAGCGAGCGCGGCGGGAACTCGCGGTCCAGCTGCACCCAGGCGAACAGCACATCGCCCTTGGCCACGGCGAGCGTCTCGGTGGCGTGATCCAGGAAATGCTGGTGCAGGCCACGCACATTCGCCGAGCGGTGCAGCAGGCCGGCGGGCGCGGGGAGCAGTGGCAGCAGGCGCTCGTCCTCGACGCGCAGCGGGTCGTCCGCCGGGTCGGGCACGGCATCGGTGTTGTCCGGCCCTTCGGCAGCGATGCTGAGGGCCTCGCGCTGCAGGCGCTGGCGCTGGCGGCGGCGCAGCCAGTCGGCGCGGTCGTCCACATAGCGCTCGATGGCATCGGCGATCTTGTGGTCGGCGTCGACCTCCTCGATCAGCAACAGCTTGGGATCGAACAGGGTCTGCGGCACCGGCACATAGACGCAGATGCTGTCGCGCACCGCGAGGTCGATGGGCGACAGGCCGGCCGCGGCTTCCAGCACCGCATCCAGCTGCTCGATGGGCAGGGGCAAGGCGGCCACATCGAGCGTGGCGGGGAAGAAGGACTGGCGTGCGGCGCGGGCGTTGACGGCGTCGCGCGGCAGCAGGCCGGCCGGTGGCAGGGTCAGCATCTGCTCGCCCAGGGCCTGGGTGTCGGCGCCGGCCGCGGCGGCTTCGGTCAGCTGTTCGGTGAACTGGTCGATGCGGGCCTGCCACAGGAAGCGGGTGCCGGCGCCCAGCCTGGCATGGGCCTCGGCGCGCGGACAGCCACCCAGGCGGGCCACGGCGGCACGGTCGGCGAACAGCGGCTGCCAGGCCGTGTTGACGGCGACCAGGGCCAGGGGCACGCCGCTGGCCTGCCAGGGCATGCTCTGGCTGTTGCCCAGCTGGGCCTCGCGGGCGAAGACGGCATGGGCCAGGGCATTGCGCCAGCTGTTGCCCGGCGCGGGCAGGGGCAGCCATTCGTCGGGCCAGGCATAGAAGACGGGCCGGGCGGCGTCCTGGCGCACCTGGTCCTCGAAGGCTTCGGCGTCCAGGTCGCGCTCGCATTGGTCGAAGGGGTCGGCGCCTTCGACGACGCGGTGCTCGATGGGCTCCAGCACGACGATGCCGACCTGGGGCAGCGGCCGACCCGCGGCGAGCAGGGTGCGCAGGCTGCGGCCGGTGGCGCGGGCGAACAGCACGCTGCCATCGGCCTCGGCCGGCAGGGCGGGCGCCGGGTCAGCGTTGGACAGCAGCCAGGGCGGCGCGACGACGGGCAGGTCCAGCAGGTCGAAGGAGAAGGCCGCGGGGACGACGACCTCCTCGCCGCCAGCGCTCAGCGCCATGCCGGGCTCGATGGTGATGCGGCGCACGCTGTCGAGCTCCAGCCCGCCCTCGGGCAGTGGTGCAGAGGCAGTGTCAATGGCCACGATGGCGTCGTCATCGAAGGCCAGGCCCAGGCCCTCGACGACGCCGGCACTCAAGGCCCGGTTCAGCAGCGCGATGCGGCGGGCGCGCTGGTTCTGCTCGGCCTCCAGCAACGGCGCGGTCAGGGCGCGGCCGGCGAAGGCATTCATGCGCCGTTCGCCATCGGGCGCGGTGCGGCTGGACAGGCGGGGCTGCACGGCCACGGCCACCTCGCCGGGGTCCAGGGCCAGGTGCTGGCCGCGGGCGGTGCCGGCCGGCGGCGTCACCTTCAGCGCGACGATGCGCGAGCCGTCCAGGGCGGGGGTGCTGCGATCGCTGGCCATTTGATTGCTCCGGTTCAGCGCGGCTTGGCGGGCATGAAGCGCGCCGCCAGCACCTTGTCGAGATTGGCCTTGCCGCGCGCCGGCACCTTGATGTCGGCCGCCAGGCGCTGGGCCTCCTGGCCGCTGCTGCGCGACAGCGTGCGGCCCATGTCCAGCAGGTGCTCGCTGCCGGCCAGCTTGTGCAGGGCCTCCTTGTCCTTCAGCAGGTCGGGGCGCTGGGCGGACAGCTTGGCCAGGCCGTCGGCCACGCCCGGCTTGTTCAGTGCCGTGGCGACCTCGGCGACGGCGGTCTCGTCCAGGGTCTTGTGCGCCTCAAGCTGGGCCAGGGCGGCGTGGGCCATCAGCGGTTCTGAGAACTTGGTCGCGGACAGCAGCTTGACCGCCTCGGCCCGCGCCAGCGAGTCGGAGCGGGCGAGCAGCTTGTCCACGCGCTCCGTTTCACCCAAGGCCTTGAAGCGCTCGCGGATGATGAGGTCGGGGTTGGAGCCTTCGTTGATGACGGCCACGGCCACGCCTTCCACCTCGGGCCGCAGCGCCACATTGCGCCGCCGCGCATACCAGAGCGTGGTCTGGGCATTCACCAGGCTGGCCCAGGCCGTGTCGACCGGGTCGGTGGGCGGCGCGGGCGGGAACAGGCCGGTCTTCACCAGGCGCGTGTTCTCGAGCAGGCGCAGGGACTCGATGGGCGAACGCTTGACGGACAAGCGCGTGGCCGGCACGACCAGGGCCCGCGTGAGCCGCTGCTGCAGCTCGCGGGCGCGCTGCGCCAGGGCTTCGCGGGGCACGGGAACGAGGATGCTGACGAAGGTCGAGGCCTGGGCCTCGGCGGCCAGCTGCAGGTCGATGGGCGGCAGGGTCAGCGACTCCTCCACCAGCATGGCGATCTCGTCCTGCGGCACCAGGGTCAGCTCGGCGGCGATGCCGGCGGGCAGCCAGCTCTGGCTGAAGTCGGCCGTGTTGACCGCTGCGGCGGGCAGAGGCCCGGCGGCCGGCAGGGACGAAAAGAACTGGGCCGCGCTGGGGCGGGCGCCCAGGGGCCGCTTCATGACGTCATCCAGGTGCGCCTGGTACTGGGCCAGATGGGCTTCGCGCAGCAGGCGCGGCGCGAAGCCGAAGCCCAGCACGTCGGCATGCGACTGGCCAGCGGTGCGGCGGGCCAGGTGGACGTCGATCCAGCGCACGGTGTCGCCCGTCAGCGCCACCAGGGCCAGGGCCAGGGTCTCGGCCGGCAGGCTGGGGCCGGCCTGCTGCACGAAGATCTCGCGCGCCAACTCGCCGCGCAGCGCGTCGACGCGGTCACCTGGGGCGTCGGCCACATAGTGCAGGGTCAGCGCGCTGGCCTCGACGATGTCGCCGGGCTCCACGGTGCGCTCGGCATCGAGACCCGTGGGGTAGCTGGAGACCGGATTGGCGCTGAACTCCAGCGCGCGCAGTCCCAGCACGAAGATGCCGGTGCGGTTGCGCAGCGGCGGCGCGAGCAGCTTCTTCCTGGCGCTGAGTTGCTGGGCCAGGGTCTGCAATTGGAAGAGCTGGGCCAGGGACACGCGCACCGGGCCGGTCAGGGCGACCAGCTCGCCCGCCGTCGTGTAGCCGAAGCCCGGGCTGACCTGCAGCTCGGTGGCCACGCTGCCCTGCGAGACCTCCAGCCCTTCCACCACACCCGGGCCGAGAGCCCGCGCGAAGCCGGCCTGGCGGGCCAGGAAATAGGCCTGCTCGCGCGTCAGGTCGCGCGCGGCGAGGAATTTGCCGTCGAACCAGCGTGGTCGCACGCGGTGCGATTCCTCGACCATCAGATTGGCCTCGCGCAAGGCGCGGGCGGTGTCCACGCTGACGACGCTGCGCTGGGTGCCGCTGGCGGCGCCGAACGAGACCTGGGGGGCTTTCTGGATGGCCATGAGGGTCTCCGGTTCAGATGCCGAACACCGCCGCGAGTGCGTCGGCCGGGTAGGCGAAGCGGCGGCTGGTGTTGTCGATGCGGCTGGCATCCAGGGCCGTGAAGTCGGCCGTGGGACGGGTGCCGGGCGGGACGGCCGCCGGCGCCTCGAGGGTGGGGATCAGCAGCCGCGCGAGGAAGAGCGAGGTCGGGTCGGCCAAGGATGCCGAGCCGTCGGCCGCCGCGCCGTGTTCGGGCAAGGGCGGCAGGGCCTCGCCGTCGGGGCGGGCCAGATCGCGGGCATGGTCATTGGTCGCGTCGTTCCAGCCGTCGAGCAGTGCGTCACGCAAGGCATCGGGCCGGTCCGCCGGGTCGAGAGCGCGCACGGCCTGGAAGCGCGAGCGGGGCAGGAAGTCGGTGGCCGGCGCGTCTTTTGCATCCGGCCGCAGCACGAGCTCGAAGCGGAAGGCATCGCGCACGCGGTTGGGCACCAGGGCGTCGGTGGCGTCGAAGGCGCCCTGGGCGAAGCTCGGCGTGCGGCCGCGGGCCTGGGGCGTGAAGCGCAGGAAGAGGTCGGCCACCACGCCCTGGGCGCCATGGGCGGCCCGCAGCGCGTCGGCAGGCTGCGCCAGGAACCAGGGCTCCAGGCGCACGCACCAGGAGCGTGGCACTTCGATCAAACGGCCCAGGCGGTCGATGGCCAGGCCCGCACCGACCTTGAGCTCATGCTCGGTAGCGGCCTCGTTGGCGACGGCCGCGGCCTTCAGCCCGATCAGCGTGCCGGCACCGGCCAGATAGGCCAGGGCGCGGGCCAGGCGGGAGCGGTGATAGGTCTGCTCGTCGCGGAAGTCGTCGCTGCCCAGCAGCACGCCGGTGTCGTAGAAGGGGCGATCCGGCCGGTCGGCCGCTTCCAGGGCATCGACTTCATCAAGGGCGTTCATGGGATCAGTCCTCTATCAATCGGCGTTACCGGACGGCGCGGCACGATCAGGCCCGGGCCCACGCTCACGTCCAGCGATACCGGCTCGCTCTCCACACCCTTGTCGTTGACGACGACGAGGGTGAAGCGGTGCTTGCCGGCGGCGAGCTTGTTCTCGACCAGCAGCACCGGCTTCTCCTGCTCCAGCGTCTTGCCGACCGGCAGCACGGCCATGGTGGGTCTCACCGCACCGGGCCGAGATAGGTGTAGCGGTAGGTCTTGATGACGCCGCCGATGTCGAAGGACTTGGAGCCGTTGAGCTCGAAGTTCTTGCCGAGGTCGGCGACCTGGGGGCCGGCGATGACGGCCGTCGGGCGCTCGCGGTCGGCCACGATGACGTCGACGGTGTCGGGCAGTGACACATTGCCCGAGTCGTCGATGACCTCGAGCTGGAACTTGTGCCGGCCGCGGGCCAGCGGGCTGCGCGGATCGACCTCGACGACGACGGTCGGCTGGTCGGTTTCGAAGGGGACGTTGATCTCGAACTTGGCCATGGTGGCGCTCCTTGCAAGGGTTACTCGGGGTCGGGAAGTCGCGTGAAACGCCAGCGCGCGATCACGCCATCGGGCGGGGGTTCGGAGCGGCGGCCGTCGAGCAGCAGATGGCCGCCCGGGCTGCCGATGGGCGCCGCGTCCAGGTGGGCGCGCGGCGCGCCGTCGAAGGCGACCAGGCCGCTGCTGTCGTCCAGCCGCCAGTCCAGCGCCCCGCCGCCAGTGATGCGATCGCCGCGGCCGATGCCGCTCTGGTCGACACGCGCCACTTCCAGCGGCACCGGCGCACGCAGCCAGCTGTCCACGCCGACGAGGGCCGCGATGCCGACCATGAAGGGCTCGCGGGCGGCCATCACCTTGACGAGGACATGGGCGGGCGCGATCTCTTCGGCGAGATTGCGCACCATGGCGATCAAGTCTTCGTCCAGCCCCTCGTGCACGAGGATGGTGGCGCGGTGGGCGGTGCGCTCGTAGACGCTGGCCACGGTCTGGCGCTCGGCCTCCGAATCGATCTCCTCGCCGAACAGGGCCAGGAACTCGGCACGCGCCTGGGCGTCGTCGGCATCGCCCAGCGTCAGCGTGTCGCCGACAAAGGAGTTGCCGGAGATGACGAGGCCGGGCAGCAGCGGGTCGTCGCTGCGCTCCAGGTCGATGCCCAGCAGCGTGGCCAGCGTGCGGCGCAGCCGGAAGTCCTCCAGCACGATGATGCGGCCGAGGCTGACGGCGCCGTCGGTGGCGATGTCCAGGGCCAGGGCCAGGCCGCCACGGGTGCCGCGCAGGCGGCGCAGCAGCGGCGCGTTGGCCAGCCAGGCGCGCTTGTGCGCCGTGGGCAGGCGGGATGGGAAGCGTTCGCCGGTCCAGCGGGCCAGCCAGTCCAGTGCGTCGGGCGGTGTGCTGTTCGGTGAGGTCAGCACGCGGGCATCGGCGACCTGGTCCTCCAGCGGCGTCAGCAGGCTTTCGAACAGGCCGATGAAGCGCTCGAGGAAGTCGTGCCGCGTCGCATCGCCGCCGGCGCTGCGGTCGAAGACGGGATCGTCGCGATACAGCTCGGGCAGGTAGCGGCGCAGATAGGAGAAGCGGTCGCCCCAGACGCGCACGGCGGCGATCTGAGGCGTGGCGCGACCGTTGCCGAACAGGCTGACGCGCAATTGCAGGCGGCGGCCGCGCAGCTCGCGCAACTGCATGCCGGCGCGCTGCACCAGGGCGCCGAACAGGCCGACGCGATTCGCCTGCGGCGCGCAGCCGAGCAGGCTGGCGTGATGGGGCAACTCGCTGGGACAGGCCAGCCAGGCGGCGCGGGGTGTGCCGGCGGATAGTTCGGTCTGCAGGGCGCTCGCATCGCCAAACCAGTGCGGCCACCAGGCGCCGCTGAAGGTCTCTTCGTCCGTGGCCCGCAGCTCCACCAACATGCCGCAGCCGGGCGGGATGACGGCTTCGACATAGACGCGATGCCAGATCAGGTCGAGGGACTGCGTGTCCAAGGTGCGGCCTTGCGCCGTGCCGCTGGCCGCGAAGCCGCGCCAGGACAGGGGCACGAGGGCACGGCTGAAGACGGCGATTTCGGCCGCGTCGGGTACGTCCTGGGGACGCACCCGCGGCAGATGCGGCGGCCAGTCCTGCGAGGCCACAAAGCCGCCGGGGGCCGCATCGGCGCTGGGGTAGCGGCGGCCCAGCGGGTTTTGCGGTCCGGGCGCATCGGCCGCGTAGACCAGGGCTTCGGCCAGGTCGGAAACGCGCAAAGCGATGTCGGACTCGTCCAGCCAGGCGATGGCGTGGGCGTATTCAGCGCCTTCGAGGACGGTGGCCTTGCGGGCGGCGCCGTCGACGACGGTCAGGTGCAACTCGCCGTCCGGTCCCCATGAGATCACCGCAAGCCGTCCCTGCGGGCTGGCTGCCAGGGCCACGGGACGCAGGGTGGGGTCGAGCAGGGACTCGGGCAGCAACTCGAGTCGCGCGTCGTCGGCGTTCTCGGGCTGTGGGCGGAAGCTGCCGGCGTCGCGCACCACGTCGCCACGCTCGGGGAAGGGCGTGCCGGCCAGCACGGCCAGGCGGCGGTTGCCGCGATCCAGCAGCCAGCGCCCGCCCTGGGCATCGCAGGCGACGGCTTGCGGCGTGAACAGCGGCGGCAGTTCCAGGCGCACCGGCTCATGGCGGTCGCGCAGGTCAAAGAGTTCCACGCGATCGGCAAAGGCGAAGACGATGCGGTCATCGGCATCCAGGGCCATGGCCGTCGGCGCGCCGGGGGCCGAGGTGGCGTAGCGCGGCACCTCGCCGGGGAAGGCGCCGAAGCCCATCAGCGAGCCGCCCGGGCCCTCGGGCGTGGGCCGTGGGTCCCAGCGGGCGTAGCTGCCGAAGCGGTCGCGCAGCAGCGGCAGCATGGCCATCTCGGTCTCGGCACGCGCCAGGCGCGAAGCGCCATCGATCAGGGGCGGGACGCCGAGTTCCGAAGCCAGGGACAGCACTTCCTCCACGCCGCCGTGCGCGGCATCGCGCGGAGCGATGGCGCAACCGTCTCCCACGACCCAGTCCGCCGGTCGCGACCAGAGCCAGAAGCGTTGCGAGTTGGCGTCCATGTCAGCAGAGGTCCACGATGACGGGGACAGCGACGCGGGTGCCGCCGTTCCCAGAGGCGGAGTCCGGTGCGAGGCTGCGGGACGGCGCATTGCCGACTTCGACCAGCACCTGCATCAGCTCCGGCAACTGCCAGGGCGCGAGGGCGACCTGCTGCAGGCCGTTGGCGTCGCGCCCGGCGAGGGCCCAGGCGCCCGGCCCGCCGGTGAAGAGATTGACGCCGGCGACGGTCGCCACGCCGGGCACGCGGGCGGCTTCGACCTCCAGCTCGCGGTCGGCCACGGCGCGGCCCAGCGGCCAGCCCTTGCCGTCGAAACCGCCCGGCGCCAGCGGCCACAGCAGGCGCCGGATCACCAGGCGCACCGCCGCCAGCGTCTCCTCGCGCGGTGCGCCGTCGCGCAGGCCGATGGCGATGGAGACGGACAGCGGCAGGTATTCGCAGCCGATGACGTTGAGCTCGGTCGCCAGCGGCCGGCGCGGCTCCAGCCAGGCGTGGACGGCCTCGATGAGGGGGCGGTCGGCGCGCGGGTTGGGTGCCATGCCGACCTCGCCGCTGGCCGTGCCCGGCAGCACCATGACGGCGACGACGCCGGGGATGCCGAAGGCGCGCGTGCGCGGCGCAAAGCGCGGCAGCACTTCCACGCGGCCGATGTCCATGCCGGGCGTTTCGCGGGCCAGGCTGGCGTAGTCGTCGGCCGTCACGGCGCGCTCGCGATGGCGCAGCATGGCGGGGATGCGCTGCTGGGCGGCATCCACATCCTCGGCATCCTCGCCGCCCTGGGTGGCGACGGGTTGCGACAGCTTGAGGTTGCTGACGACCGCACCGGGCAGGCCGCTGGCGTTGATGGGGGTGGCGACGATGTCCTTCAGCGTGCCCGCCGGCAGATTGCCGGCCCGCCCGCCGCCCGAACGCGCCGACACGATGCGTACCCGCGAACCGGCCGGCGGCAGGCGGCCGCGCATGCCGTCGCCCAGGCGGACCTGGCCGGATTCGGCATCCAGCTCGTAGGCACGCGCGTCGCGGGCCACGTCGGCGCGGTGCGAGACCAGGGCCAGGTCGTCGACGCGGGTCCAGGCCGCGTATTGCATGCCGGGTTCGGCAATCTCGAGCTGCAGGCTGTCGGGCAGCACATTGCGCATCGGCAGGGCGATGACTTCACTGGGACTGCCCGAGGTCTGGGCGACGACCAGGCCCTGGCTGGTCACGCCCTGTTCGATCTGCACGGCGTGCAGGCCGACCCAGCTCAGCCGCAGGCGCTGCACGCCGGCTGCGGGCCTCATGCGCAGCCAGGCGACCAGGCGCTGGGCGCGGTCGGGATCGTCCAGGCGCGGCGGTTCGTCGTCGACGCCGGACACGGCATCGATGGCGCGGGCCGAATCCCCCACGCCGATCAACTCGGGCCCGGGCATCAGCACACGGACGACGCCGGCGCGGCGCAGGCCGTCGGTGGTGTCGTTGCCGGAAGGATCGAGGGTCTGGTAGTCGGTCGCGCGGGCGCCGCCGACCGAGATCTCCCAGCTGGCACCGATGCGCTCGCGCTCGCCAACGAGCTCCTGGTCGTCGGGCACGGTCAGCGCCGGTACCAGGCCGATATTCAGCAGGCGTGCCGCGCCCGCGGTGTTGCGGGCCAGCTGCTGGGCACAGCGCTGGCGCAGCGCGGTGACGGATTCGCCGCGTGCAGGCTTGGGTGCCAGCAGGGCGATCCACAGGCAGCCATCGACGCTGTCGGCCACGATGTCCACGCCGGCGTCGACCGCGCCATCGGCGAACAGCGGCTGGGTCTGGTAAGCGTCCAGCGTGCGGCCACCGTAAAGAGCGCCGAGCTGGGCCAGGGTGTCGGCCAGCTCGGGATGGTCGTCGGGGCTGATCCGCTGCTTCAGATAGACCTCGCCGGTGACCGGGGCGACGCTGATCTCCTGGGCTGTCTCGAAGGGCACGGGGCGGGCGATGGTGGCGCGCTCGCGCAGGTCGATGGCTTCACGGGCCTCGTCGGGCAGGCGCAGCGTGGCCAGGCCGCGGGCCATGCGCGCCGGCTTGAGGCCCATGCCCAGCAGGTTGAGGAAGACGCGGCGCTGCAGCTCCGGCACCTGGTTGGCGCGGTACAGCAGGGCGTCGCCCAGGAAGGCGAAGAGCTCGATCAGCGTGCGGCCGGGGTCGCCGACGCGCGGGTCTGTCCATTCCGGCGTGTGGGCGGGAATGCGGGCGAGCAGGTCGGCGACGAGGTCGTCGGCGCGGCGGTCGTCCAGCAGGGGGATGGGCAGCGGCATGGTCCTCAGCTCCCCAGCGTTAGTGCCAGCGCCATGCGCTGGGGCTCACCGGTACGGCGCAAGCGGTAATGCACGGCGATATGGACGACGCGCGGGTCTTCGGGATCCTCGTCCACGTCGATGCGTTCGACCTGGGCGCGGGGCTCGAGGCGGGCGATGGCCGAAGCGACGCGTTCGTGCAGGCGGGCGCGCACGGTGAGGTTGTTGGGCTGGTTCAGAAAGTCCTGCACGCCGGCGCCGAAGTCGGGGTGCATCAGCAGCTCGCCGGGCCGCGTGGCCAGCACGCAGCGCAGGCCGTCAGCCACGCTGCGCGCCAGGCCCGGCCAGGCCCAGCGGCCGTCGGCGTCGGGCCGGCCCAGCAGCGGGAAGCCGATGGGCGGGGAGAGTTCGGGGGCGAGCTTGCGGGCCATGGCGGGCTTACTTCTTCTTGGGCACCGGCAGGCAGATCTTGACCAGCGGCAGCCAGAAGAACACGAGGTTGAGCAGGGACAGCACGACGTTGAGCAGAATGAAGGCGCAGATCGTGATGATGGGAATCGAGAAGGAGCACAGCCAGCCAAGGCCGATCTCGCTGCCGGCCTTGGGCTTCTTCATGAAGTCCTCGGGCTTGTTGCGCATCAAGAGGTTGGCCAGGGCCGGCGGCACGTCGAAGGCGACGTTGGGTTTCATGGCGGCCAGCGACGCGCGGTCGAAGGCCGGCAGCGCGATGCGGGCTTGCGGCGTGCCGGTGGAGGCAAACCAGGGTGCCACGCGGTACAGCGGCGTCATGTCGCTCCAGACCAGGCGTGTCGGGCAGCCAGCCTCGCCGCGGACACGCACGAAGGCGCGGATGGCGTACAGAGCCTCGGCGTCGTCGAAGCGGCCTTCCAGCGTGCGAGCCTCGGCGGCGCGGCCTTCGAGGACGGTCAGCGCCGCGTTGGTGAAACGGTCCAGCCAGCCGGCGGGCACTGGGCCGAAGTCGTCGGGGATGGCGACGGCAGCGGCGCTCACGTCGGTGGCCACGCGCGCGCAGGCCTGCAGGAAGGCCGATGCGCCGGTGGTGGTGCGCGTCGTGATGCCCAGGGTGGTCTCGTTGCGGCCGAGAGGCAGCTCTTCGAGCAGCAGCAACAGGGCGGTGCCGCGGCCGTTGATGTCGAACTCGAAGGCCAGTTGGCGGATGAAGGCGGCGAACTGCTCGCGCATGGCGGCGCTGTCGCCGCTGTCGGGTTCACTGGCATCGACCGGGTCGCTGCCGTTGAGCCAGGTGGCGTCGAAGCTCGAGCGCGCACCGGGCAGCGGCCGGATGCTGGCGCGGGACAGATAGGGCGACAGATGCGCGATGAAGCTGTCTCGCGACGCGGAGCCCGGCGCGCGGGCGGCGGCGTAGTCCACGGCGGCATCGGTCGGCTTGCGCAGGGCCTCGCTGGTGGGCACGACGCCGTAAAGCAGGCTGCGCCTGGCGGCATCGCAGACGGCGGGCATCAGCACATGCAGAGGGTTCACCGCTTCAGCCGCATGCACGGCGCGCAGGGCGGCCAGGCGGGCATCGACGCCGGGGTTGCCGGTGCGCGGCGCGGGGCGGCGGGCCGGGTCGGGGTCGGCATCGAAGGCGGCGGCATTGGGCAGGCCGCGCCAGCCCTCGGCCTGCCAGGCCTGCCAGTTGTGGGGATCGGCCAGGGCCTGGGCACTCATGTCATCGGGCCCGGCCCAGCGGCGCACGACAAAGCCGCTGGACTCGATCTTCTTCGGGTCCAGGCGCGGCGAGCCGAAGACTTCGCAGTGGGTGTCGAACAGCACCAGGTTGAAGCGGCGGTGGATGGGTTGGAACAGCGCACGCGGGCTGCCCTGGTCGGGCAGGCGGGCGATGGGCAGCGAGGCCGGCCAGCCAAAGCGCGGCCAAGTCGTGGACGTGATGGCCTCGCTGAGGGCGGCGACGAAGTCACCGGCTTCGATGTCCACCAGCACGGCCGGCGCATGCGGATGCTGGCGCGATGGCCCGCCCACGGCGACGGCGTGGTGGGTGTGGGGGTCCATGACTGCAGCCATCGCCGGCCTCACCAAATGTTCCCGGCGCCGGGCGTGTAGCTCGACGACACGACGGCGTTGGTGATCAGCGTGTCGCACTGGACGACACCGCTGAACTTGGACATGCCGGCGTCCACATTGACCATGCCGGCGCTGACCTTGACCGTGCCGGCATTGACGGTGACGGTGGCCGAGGCGGTGACGGTGATGCCGCTGCTCTCGAGCTTGATGCTGTTGCCGTTGGAGTCGACCA
This sequence comes from Roseateles saccharophilus, assembly GCF_031458095.1. Taxonomy (GTDB): domain Bacteria; phylum Pseudomonadota; class Gammaproteobacteria; order Burkholderiales; family Burkholderiaceae_C; genus Pelomonas; species Pelomonas saccharophila_A. The sequence goes on along the minus strand of NZ_JAVDXU010000004.1, from coordinate 37,351 downwards.
GCTCGCACGCGCCGGGGCCGTCCTTCAGCGTCAGCTTCTGGCCGCCCGGGGTTTCGAGGATGAGCTTTTCCTGGCCATCCTGGTCGTCCAGCGTGACCTTGACGCCATTGCGCGAGCGCAGCACCTTCAGGTCGTTGTTGCCGGCGCCATCCATGCTTTCGGGCGGCTGGGCGTTGCCATGCCAGAGGCCGCCGAGAGCGATGGGCATGCGCGGGTCGCCCTGCACGAAGGCCACGGCCACGAGGTCGCCGACATCGGGCACCCACCAGGCGCCGCGGTCCTTGCCGGCGAAGGGCGCCATCAGCAGGGCCCAGAGCGTCGCGTCCTCGGCCTGGTCGTCCACGCCATGGATGCGCACCTTGATGCGGCCGCGGCTGTCGGGGTCCTTGAGGTCGGTCACTTCGGCCATGAAGACGCCGCCACCCAGCCAGGCCGGACCGAGGGCCGGCGGGTTGCCGGCGGGGGCGAAGGTGAAGGGAGCGCGGTCCATGTCAGTGGCGCCTGGCCGCCCGAAGGCACTGACGCGCCCCCTCGGGGGGCTGAGCCCGCGCACAAAGCGTCCTGTGGACGCTTTGTGGCTGGCGAAGAACCCGGCCACTGGCCTGGTGCGGCCTGCAAGGCAGCGAACGGAGTGAGCGTGCGGGCTTCATGTTTTTCAGTGGTCCGCGAGGAAGGCCGACTGCGCGACGAACTCGGTCACATAGCCGCTGGTCGGGTCGAAGCGGTGGCGCGCCTCGATGACCGCATAGCGGTTGTCGAAGCGCCGGCCCACGCCGTGCAGGTTCACGCGGGTGCCCACGCGCAGGCCGGCATTGCCTTCGGTGCGGCCGTGCAGGCGCACGAACTGCCGGGCGCGCTGGTCGAAGGCGGCATCGGCCAGCGCCTGGGCTTCGCTCTCGTTGCGGCAGGGCAGGGCGCCGAGGTGTTCCTTGCGCTGAAGGCCGATCTCGTCGAGCAGCGACGCGCCCGTGCGGCCGCTGCCGGGGCCGGGTTGGGCGCCGGTGCTGGTCTTGTCGAAGGGGCTGCCATTGGCCGGGTCGAAGCCGCGCGTGCTCACCTCGGTCACCTGCTTGGACAGGTCGGCGATGACGCGCACCTCCTGCAGCTGGCTGTAGAGGGTCAGGTCCAGCGTGCCGCGATCCATGTCGGCCGTGCTGCGGACCTGCAGCGTGCTGCCGATGACCTGCAGTTCGCAATCGCTGCGGCCCAGCACGCGGCGCAGGAAGGACAGATCGCTTTCGTCCAGTTGCACCCACAGGCGGGTGCCGCCGGGCAGGCCGCTGGCATCCACGCTGAGGCCGTGATCGCCGGCGATGGCCCGCACGAGGTCTTCCACGCTCATGTCCTCGTAGCTCCTGCTGCGCCGCTTCATGCGGGCCGCATAGAGCTTGTCCTCGGCCAGCACCAGCAGGCCGGGAGGCGCGCCGACCGAGCCGCTGGCTTCGATGGCGTGGATCTGGCCGTCGAAGATCTCGGTGGGCCCCGAGGTCTCGCCGGCATAGAGCTGCACGCGGGCGCCGAGCTTGATCGGGCCACCGGCGTCGAACACCAGGCCCAGCGTGCCATCCACCATGCCCCAATTGCCCATGCCCAGCGACAGGCTGCTCATGCCGCCCTCGGCCTCGGTGACGGAGAAGGTGCGCACCAGGTCGTCCAGCGCGGGCAGGGCCTGGCCGTCGACACGCAGCGTCGGCCGTGCGCTGTAGGCGGTGCGCGAGGAGACCGGGCGTTCGGTGGTTTCAGGCATGGCTGATGCGTCCTAGTCGGCCAGCAGGCGCGCGCGGCGCTCGAGGGCGATGCCCAGTTGCTGGTCCAGCATGGAGGCGAACTCGGGTGTCCAGGCCGGCGTGGGCGTGGCGTTGGCCGCGCCCTGGACGTCGCGCGATCGCTGGCCGGACGAGGTCTCCGGTGGCGGGACGTCGACGACGATTTCATCGATGAGGACGGGCATGGGGTCTCCTGTTCAGTCGTCGAAGCGCAGGGTGCGCGGAGCCTGGCCGACGTTGGCACGCAGGCCGGCAGCGCCGGAGGGCAGGGCGCGGCCGTCGATGCTGAAACCGGCGCCGACGTCGGTGGCGAGTTGCTGGGACGCGGCGGGCGGGGCGAGGCGGCCGGCGTCGAAGCGCAGCGACGGGGCAGAGGCCGAGAGGCCGATGCCGGCCCCTGCACTTGCGCCGATGCCAGCGCCGCCACCCGCCCCTGCGGCGAAAGACACCGCCGCCTTGAGTTCAACCTGGGCGCCGACGGCCAGCGTCGCGCCGGCCGAGAAGCGCAGGCTGGCCTCGCCATTCATGCTGGCGATGGCACGGGCGGCGCGCAGGTCGCCGCCCAGGCCCGCGATGCCAGCAGCACCACCCAGCCCGCCCGCCACCTCGAAGGCCTTGCTGCGGTTGCGCGAGGCGTTGGCGGCAGCGGGGTTGTCGCGCTCCAGGGCGCTGAATTCGTTGGGCTGCTCCTTCAGCGCCAGGGCCACACTGGAGCGCAGCGGCACGCCCTCGGGCGAGAAGAAGTCCAGGGTCTCGCGGTAGCTGTCGGAGATGCCGGTGAAGGTGAAGGTCCCCCACTCGAAGCGCAGTGTTGGCGGCGTGAAGGCGGCGCTGGACTCGGCGCTCTGGGTGCCGGTGGCGTCGGGCGAGCGCACGGCGGCGCGCAGCTTGCGCGTGATGGTGCGCACGTCCTCGCCGGTATGGGTGGTGTCGAACAGCAGGTCCAGGCCGAGCTTGGCGCTGGACTGGGTGGCGGTCTGCGTCGTGCTGCCGCTGCCGCTTTGCGGGCTGGTGGAGTTGGTGATCTCGACCTGCAGCGACACCGGGTTGAAGTGGACCTCGACGGTGTCGATGTCCTGCCCGTTGCGCTGCAGGACGATCTTGGCCTTGACCACGTTGGGAGCAGTCATGATGTCGAGTGCTCCAGTCCTTCGTGGACGATGTGCAGCTCCTCGACGCCGACATCGGTGCCGCGGGCATTCAGGTCGGCGGCCTTGAACTTGACCGGCATGGCGCGGCGCAGCGTCCAGCCCATGACGCGCTCGCCGGTCACGTTGCGGATCTCGATCTCGGCCTTGAGGCGGTTCACATAGCCGCCCTGGCCGAGCAGCTCGAACCACTGCCAGAGGTCGCGCGAGCGCGTGATGCCACGCTTGAGGACGACGGTGGCGAAATTGACGCCGCCGGGCCGCTGCACGCTGCCCCAGTTGCGGCCGCCCTCGCGGATGCTGCGCGGCTCCATGGTGGCTTCCAGGCCGGTCAGTTCGCTGAAGGCGCCCTGGCAGAGCGTGGCGTCATCGCCGCCGCTGCCGTCCACGGGGTCGCGCGAGAAGGCGACGTGAAAGTTGAAGACGCCAATCGGCGCGGCCTTGGCGTCGCTCATGCAGCCTCCGCGGTGTCGGCGATGGGTTCGGCGTCCTGCCAGTTGACGCTGCCGTCCTCGGCCAGGGCCAGCTCGATGCGGATGTGGGCGATTGCCGCCTGGGGCGCGAACTGCACCAGCACGATGACGCGGCCGGCGTCGAGGTCGCTCTGCGTCATCACCGTGCGGTCGCAGCGCACCGTGAAGGCCTCGGCCGCCGTGGCGCCGCGCAGGGCGCCAGCCTGCCAGTAGCTGGCCAGCATGTCCTCGAAGCGGCTGCGCACGCGGGCCCACAGCGCTTCGCCGGAGGCCTCGAAAACCAGCGTGGCGCCGACCATGCGGGCGGTGCGCAGCAACTGGCCGAGCAGGCGAACGACGCCGGCGCTGCGCCATTCGCGCACGGCGCTCAACGACGGATCGCTGAGCAGGCGGATGCCGTCGGCCGTGGGGCCGAAGAGGGCAAAGGTCTCGGCCAGCGGCCAGCCGCTGCGGCGGCTGTTGAGGTCGACGAGATAGCCGGCGAATTGGCCGCGCGGCGGCGAACGCAGCTCCTCATCGCGCGGCTGGGGCACGACGGCCAGCACGCCCATCGGCGCCTGGCCCGCGGCCGGGCGCACTGGCCCGTTGGCCAGCACGGACGCGGCAATCAGCCCGGCCAGCGCGCCGTCGGGCGGAATCAGGCCTTCGGGCGTGCGCACCTCGCGCAGCGGCAGCAGCCAGGGCGTGGCGCACTCCACCATGCTGGTCTGCAGCGTGATGGCATCGCTGAGCTGGCGTGCGGCCTTGCTGTCGCGCGCTGCCAGCGGCGCGGCGACGAGCAGCATCAGGTCGCGGCGCTGGCGCGCGAGGGTGTTGCGCAGCCTCAGCACGTTGCTGTTCCAGAGTTCGAAGGCGGCGTCGGACAGCCGCGGTGCTGCAAGCTGGCGCACGCCGTTCGTCGGCGGCGTGGCAAAGGCCGGTGTGCCGCATTCGACAAAGACTTCGGGCACGACGGCCGCCACGCCGGGGTCGCCGGGAATCGGCGGCTGGTTCAAGTTGGCGTGCAGCTCGGGCAGGTCGGGCGCCAGCACGAGGCTGACGTCATCCAGCGTCCAGGCCTGCTGCATGGCGGCATCCAGATCGTCGAACAGGGTCACGGCAGGTGTCGAACCCAGGGGCCAGGGCAGGCCCAGGCACAGCACATAGGCCTTGCGCCCACCATTGGCGAAAAAGTCGCGCACGGCCAGGCCCAGCCAGTCGTCGGCGGGTTCGCTGCGGCCGCGCACGGCGCGGGCATGCCAGTCGAACAGGGTGTCGAAGGCCTCCCAGGTGTCGATGGGCACCGGCATGCCGAGCAAGGTCTCGCGTTGAGCAGCGTCCTTGAAGCCGTGTGCGTTGAGCCAGTCCGTCATCGACCGCGGCAGGGCCACGCCGGCGCGGCGCGTTGTCCAGCCGACGAACAGCGCGATGTCGGCGCGGGCCGGATGCGGGCGCTCGACGGGCCGGGTGGATTCGAAGCTCAAGCCGAACATGCCAGCGTCCCGCTCACGCGGTCTCGATCTCCAGGCCTTCGGACGACAGCACCAGCTCTTCCATGGCGACGTCGCCGCCGCCCTTGGCCGCCAGCGTCGGGCCGGTGTACTTGAGGGGGATGGCGTTGCGCAGCAGCCAGACCTGCACCGGGTTGCGGGCCTCGTCCAGCAGCGTGATGGAGACGTTCTTCTGTGCGTTGACGCCGGTGGTGCGGGTCTCCTTGACCCAGTCCCACAGCGACTTGGAACTGATGATGCCGCGCTTGAGCGTGACGTCGCCGACCTTGTGGACGCCGGGGATCTTGCGCACATGGTTCTCGGCGTCGTTGCCATAGCGGTACTCGGCCACGGTGATCTCCGAGCCGAGGCCGGAGACGTCGGAGAAGCCGCCGAAGGCTTCCGCGCCGTCGAAGTTGACGAGGAAGTTGAAGGCGCCGTAGGGGACTTTGCGTGCCATGGAGGGCTCCTAATCAGTCTCTGGAGTCAGCCGTCTTCTGGCCGATGCGGAAGATGACGAACTCGGCCGGCTTGAGGGCCGCGACACCGATCTGGCAGACCAGGCGGCCGTTGTCCAGGTCGTTCTGCGTCATCGTCGAGCGGTCGCAGCGCACGAAATAGGCCTCCTCGGCCTTGCCGCCCAGCAGGGCGCCGTTGCGCCACTCGTTGTAGAGGAACTGCGCGATGGTTTCGCGGATATTGGCCCACAGGCGCTCGCCGTTGGGCTCGAAGACGGCCCACTGGGTGCTGCGGTCGATGGAGGCTTCGAGGTAGTTGAAGTAGCGCCGCACATTGACGTACTTCCATTCGGGATCGCTGCTGGCCGTGCGGGCGCCCCAGACGCGATAGCCGCGGCCCGGAAAGTAGCGCAGGCAGTTGATGCCCAGCGGATTGAGCACCTCCTGTTCGCCGAAGCTGACGTCGCGTTCGAAGCGCAGCGCACCGCGCACGATCTCGTTGGCCGGCGCCTTGAACACGCCGCGCTCGATGTCGTTGCGGGCATAGATGCCGCAGATGAAGCCCGAGGGCGGCAGGGCGATTTCGCGCGGGATGTCGTCGCGGCCCGGCCGGGCATTCGGGTTGGCGATGACGACCCAGGGGTAGTACATCGCGGCGTATTTGCTGTCGATGGTGGCGCGGGCCTCGCGGGCCGCGCCGGCGTTGAGGCCGGAGTTGGTGTCGAGCACGGCGATGCGGTACATGCGCCGGCCTTCGGCATGGCTGATCAGCGCATTGCGGATGGCGTCGCGCGAGGCATAGGCGCTGGAGCCGGGGGCGGCGACGATGGCGATGTCGTCGAGCTTGGCCAGGGCGGCGAAGGCGCCGGCGTAGCTGGCGTCGGTGGGCACGGCACCGTCGTTGCCTTCGGTCAACGGGAAGGAACCGCGGCGGCCGGTGGCGACGGCAGCGCCGGGGAAGAGGGCGTTCAGCAGCTGCAGGCCGTTGACCGCGCTGCCGAGGTTGGCGGCGTAGAGGTTCTCGATCTGGTCGACGCGGCGGTTGGGCTGAAGCGGCATGACGGTGCCGAGCCAGCGCGGGTGGGCGCGGTCGTAGCCGAGGTCGTCGATGGCCAGGCTGCTGCCGTCGGCGTCGGTGGTGATGACGGCCAGCGTGATCAGCACGGCGGTGGCGGCATCCGGCACACCGGCCGCGCCGTCGGCCCCGGCAGCGTCCACCGCATGCCAGCCGTCGGCGCGCTTGACGAAGTAGCTGAAGGGTGCCGCCGCGCTGCCGCGGGCCATCGAGCCCAGGGGCGCGCTGTCGAGCACGCGCTGCGGTGCGGGCGCGAGGATCTCGCGCGTCTGGATGCCGCGCAGCTGGGGCTGCTCGCGCGTCGGCACGGCGCCGTTGCCGCTGGCGCCGGGGAAGCGCGCGACAAAGCGGATGCGGTTGGTGTCGTCTTCGGCCGGTGCCGCTGCCGGGCGCAGGTCGGCCGTGCGCGCCAGGCCGGAGTCATCGTTGCCGCGCGCCAGGAACACCCGCGCGACGTAGAGCCGCGAGCCGCCCTCGTTGAAATAGGCGCGCACCGCGTGGGCCATGTAGTTGAGGGTGTCGGCCTGCAGGTCCAGGTTGCTCGTGCCGCCATAGATGCGCTCGAAGTCGGCGAAGCTGGTCAGGATCTCGGGCAGCAGCTCGGCCGTGGCGATGGGACCCTTACGCGTGGGGCCGGCGAAGGCCGTGGTGCTCGTGCCCACGCCTTCGATGGACTTGGCACGAAAACTGGTCTCTTCGACGTACACGCCTGGGGCGAGGTATTCGGGCATGGTGTGCCTCCTTCAATCGGTCAAGCAGGACTCAGGGGAGCGTCAGGTTCATCACTTCGATGCGGCCGCTGGCGAGGTTGCGCGGCACGATCAACCGGGACAGGCCGGCGCCCAGCGGGCGTGCGGCCAGCAGGTCGGGATCGACGAGGGCGGCGGGCGCCAGCGTGGTGTCGGCGCTGACGACAATGTCGACGGCGATCTCGGTCTCGACCACCAGTTCCTCGGCACCCGGCGTGACCTGGGCGACGCCGACGACGGCCACCAGGGCCTCGCCACGCGCGTCCGTCATGCCGCGGCCAAGGACGGCCTCGCTGCCGGCGCGCTGCACGCGGATGACGGCCTGTGCCGCGGCGGCGCCGGCACGCCGCACGCTCAGGCGCAGGGCGGCCCAGGTGGGGAGGAGGGCGGTGGCGGAGGAGGGGTCCAGGGTGATGGCGGCGGCTTCGAAGAGAGGCGCCGTCTGGCCCGGTTCGGCGGGCAAGGGCGAGCGTGGCAGGGCCAGCGTGAAACGACGCGGCAGATAGCGGCCGGTGGGGTCGCTCACCGTGCCGGGCAGGGACAGTGCCGGCGCGCCCGGAATGGGATCGAAGGCGTTCTCGTAGCCACGGCGGGCTTCGAGGTTGGCGGCATCGTCCAGGGCCGTGACGACGAAGAAGCCGCTGCGGTTGCGCTGCAGCCGCGCGCCGGGCAGGTCCACGCGCAAGGGGCTGTCGATGGTGTGGCCGGACATGGCGTCGACAAAGCGCAAGGCGCCCCAGACGCGGCGCACGTCGGTCTCCATCGTGTGGAAGACGGCGGTCATGCGGGCACGCCTCCGTAGTCGAAGCGCCGCGCCACCACGGGCAAGGCGTCCGGCTCCTCGACGTCGAGCTGAACGATGCGGGCTACGTAGGGCGCGCTGAGCCGGTAGCTGGGCGCGATGGCATCCCAGATGCGCATCATGTCTTCCACCGTGATCTCGGCCGGGATCAGCTGCACGACCTCTTCGGCCGACCAGCCGCCGTTGCTGGACAGCGTGGATGCGTCCAGGATCGGCTGGCGATGCAGCTCGCGCAGCACCCAGGCGAACACGGCCAGCTCCAGCGCGGTGTTGGCGGACCAGATGGACAGCAGCAAATGCACGTCCAGCGACAGCGGCCGGTTCGACAGGCCCGGCGTGCGGCGGGCGTCGCTCGCGCTCAGGTTGCGCATCTGCTCGTTGATGGTGACGCGGTAGGGCCAGACTGACAGCACCGCGCCCTGCACATTGAGGTCGGCCAGCAGGGCACCGCTGCCGACGGCCTGGAAGCTCACGTCGCCGTGCCGCGCGCGCAGCTCGGCCGTCCAGGCGTTGTCCAGCCGACGGGCCAACGATTCGGCCAGCGAGAGGAGGGCGGATTCGTTGGCCATGGCTGTCAGTAGGAGGAGTCCTGGGCCACGATGCCGGTGCCGACCGGCACGACGGGGCCGTACTCCGTCTCATAGCGCTGCATGGCCTGCGACAGCAGCTGCAGCAGGGCTATCGCATAGGACGGCGTCATCACCACGCGGGTGGGTATGCCGTGCGTCAAGGCTTCGCCTTCGTAGGCCTGGGTCATGCGCAACAGCACCTCGTTGCGGCTGAAGCCGACCTCGAACTGGTTGGCGTAGTGATAGCCGGCCGACGAGGCCGCGACCGGGCAACCCTCGGCGGCCCAGTCACGTCGAACATCGGTTGGCGACTTCATGCACCCTGCTCCGCAAGCGCCGTGCCATGGCGGGCGGCTTGCGTCGCCCTTATGAATCAATGGCTTGCGTGCTTTTGCGCCAAGGCTGTCACAGGCAGCATGTGACGGCGCGCCGCAAAAACCGTAGCGGATCAGGCACTTGGGCTGTCACAGCCGCGTGTTACGGCGCACGTGCACCGTGCACAGGGGCCGGCGCGATATGGAACTGCTTCATCTTGCGATACAGGGTCATGCGCGACCACTGCAGCATCTCCGCGGCACGGGTGCGGTTCCAATCGCAGCGTTCCAGGGCCGCGATGACGCGGCTGGATTCGTCGCCGCCCGGCTGCGTCATGCGGGACAGCGGCAACTCGGCGGGCTCCAGCGGCCGGCCGTCAAACACCAGGCCCGCCGCCTCGACCAGATTGCGCAGTTCGCGGGCATTGCCCGGCCAGTCATGCTGCTGCATCAGCGCCATGGCCGATGGCGTCACGCGCACCGGGCCGGCACCGTCTTTCAACTGACCCGCGAAATGCTCGAACAGCGCTGCCACGTCCTCCGGCCGCTGCCGCAGTGGCAGCAGTTCGACGCGGGCCACGTTCAGGCGGTAGAACAGGTCGGCCCGGAAGGCGCCGCTGCGCACGGCCTGTTCCAGCGCGCAATGCGTCGCCGCGACGATGCGCACGTCCACATGCCGGCTGCGCATGGCGCCAATCGGAAAGACTTCGCGCGTCTCGATGACGCGCAGCAGCTTGGCCTGGGCGTGCAGCGGCATGTCGCCGATCTCGTCCAGGAACAGCGTGCCGCCGCTGGCCAGGGAGATCTTGCCCGGGTAGGCGGCATGGGCGCCGGTGAAGGCGCCGCGCTCGTAGCCGAACAGTTCGCTGTCCAGCAGCGTGTCGGGCAGTGCTGCGCAATTGATGCTGACCATGGGCCCGCTGCGCCGTTCGCCGAGTTCGTGCAGGGCTCGCGCCACGCAGTCCTTGCCGGTGCCCGTTTCGCCGGTGATCAGCACGCTACAGTTCGAGCGCGCCAGCATCGGCAGCCGTGCGCGCAAGGCGCACAGCGATGGACTCGGGCCGACGATGGCGCCTAGCGCGTCCTGCAGCGGACGCGTCGGTCGGGCATCTTGGCCAGGCGCCTGGGCAGGCAACTGCTTGGGCGCGCTCGCGAGGTTCATGGATGGGCCTTCCTTTGCTGCCTGCCATGTCGCGACGCTGCGCTGGCAAGGCAGTCGCTTTCAGGCTTGGTGCAGCGAACCGGGTTGTACGACCGGAACCCGGTTGAGGTCATCCTTAAGCGCTCGGAAATTCGAGAACAGCTTAGGGGGTGCGTTTGTTATTTTACATAATACACATTGTCGCCAGTATGGCGACTTGCATGGACGGTTCAGCCGGAGCTTTCGCCAACTCGGGTTCCACGAAATACCCTCCTCGCCTGTTTGGTCCGTTTTCTCCCCCCTGCCGTCCGATTTAGCCCCCCCTGTCCGCAGGGGCTGGAGAGAGCCAGCGCAGAGAGCGAACATCCAGGTCGATGTCGCAGGCCAACCCAGTGGTTTGTGGATAGTTCGAAGTTTGTACCACTGCCGGGCCTTACACGCCCAGTCTCCCCTTGGAGTAGTCATAGAGCCGCGTGCGACTGGACCCCTTCGCTTGTGGGTCTTCCTGGTCTAGAAATCTGAGTGCGCCAGGTGGCGTCACGCGGTTGCACGATCGAGTGAGAGCCTCCGCGGTTTCCAAAGCTATGCAATTGCTCTCGCCGGGCAGGGGCTAAATCAGCCATTTCCTCCGGCAAAGGGGGGCAAGAACGGACTTAGCGCAGACAAGGGGGGCAGATCGGACACTCGGCGTTTGAAACGCCTCCCCTCGCTCAGGCTGCACCTCATACAAATCAATTAGTTAGCGGCGACGCCTAACAGGCTGCTGAAATACTGTTTCGAATGGCCGCCGAAAAGTTCGGACCGCATAGAACCGCCTACAAGCCGTTTTTTGAACCCTGCCAAGGGGTGAGGCAACCCCTGAAAACGCCTCTGCGGGCACCTGAAAATTAGTATTTCAGCGCCTGCTAAGGGGGGAAGTCATGGAAGCCGCCTGCGACCGTCGGACTTAAGCCAACGGGCCTCCGCAGAACCCGTGGCGATTCAGGGTGGCATGGGAATCAACAATCAATGTCTCGGAGAAACCGGGCAGGTCAAACCGCTACCGTCAGATCGCGCTGGGCTTCAGAACTGGCTCTCCGCCGGCACCCGCGCTCTGGCAAACGGGCCGCTAAAAACCGCCCGTCGCGCCCAGCGGCGTGGTCAATCTGTGCGAACAGAAAACGTCGTGCGCGATTGTTTCATCTCATAAACATCTCGCTGCAGATCAGCAAGACGCAATTCAATACTTTTCGAGCGCCGGCTCACGACAACTAGAGTCCAAATCGCCCACAGCAAGGTGAAGAAGATCAAAGCATCGATCGCAAGACCTAGAACAAACATAGTAGACATCACTCCAATAGAAACGCTGATGACAATGGGTGGAACCGCAGCCGAAAAGTTGATGCAATTGACCTCGAAAACTAGGCCATCACCCATGGGGTGTCGTCAAATTAACGAAATTCTCTCTCGCCCTGCCGGTCGATTGGTGATGGAGAAATGGGAGTTAAGGTATTTTGTCGGCCGAATGAAATGAACTGCCAAATTGGTAGAGCGAACGACGTACATAAAACTAAGTTGGTCTCGTACAGAATGTTGACATACTTCAGCCCACCATCTTGCATTGAAACCGCTTACGCGAGCCGAATTCCTGCGAACTACGACCGTTGTTTCCGCCAGTCCGTAGTTTTCAGGAAATGAATCTGCCCTGTACTTTTCCATTTGACCAGACATTAGGTCGCTTGAGTCAATCTCCAATTCCATACACCGCTTGGCCTCTTCGTAGGTGCAGCTTCTGCTACTGTGGGAAAACACGGCAATGTCTGATGAATGCAAATACTCGTCGACCAAGACCGCCGCAGGCACCCTCAATGCAACATTTGAATCAACCCAAATTGAGTATTGGGTATCCGTGTAGTCTTGGCTGAGAATCTTATGTCTTCTAGCATTTCTTCTTGGTGATAAATCACTATTTGAGGCCTGCTTATGCAGCCATGTGCCATCTCCTGGCACACTGTTATCCACATAGGCCACGAATGTTGCACCCTCCGTGCATTGATCGGTGCGCAAAACGTCCCGACCGTTTGTGCAGCACGTATAGACGGTTATCACGACAATTTCCTTCGCCAATTGATCAAGCTAAAACGTGCGCTAGATCCTTCTTCCGACTAACAGCCTTAACAGCAAATTCAATATAGCGTCGCGAAACGCTGTCAATGCGGAGACGCTTCGAAAGAAGCGCGCGATATGCTGATGATCGCCACGTTTCGTGCCGTGGCAGCAAATCAGTCCGAAGCTCTTTTATCCGCATCAAGCCTTCAACTTGTTGGGTTGCTGGGAAATCATGGTTAATAGCGCAAGGTATCCCAGAGACCAGGTACTTCTGGATCTTTGTGGGTGGCTTGTGCAACTGATTAAAACAGTTTATATATTTGACGTCGAATGCAGCGGCGCAGGTCAAGAGAGCTTCACGTTGTCTATCTTCCGACCAAAGGGCGAGTTGTATTTTGCTGTCAGCGAGAATGCGCGAAAAGTCGGACAAACCTGCAAAAACTGCATTGTCTTCAGCGGCCGACTTCGCCGGGCCATGAAGATGGTTGGTCAGCAATACGATACTTTCTCGCGGCCAGTTGATTTGATCGAGTGCACACAATACATAAGGCACATATTGAAATCCGCCGATCCATAGCAACGTTCTGCCGTCGGGTCGCCTCTCGGCGATAGGCACGCCATACTTGTTATAGTGATCGACAAATTCGACTTTGTCGCGACGGAAGAATGAAGCCAAACTGCGAGCATGCAAACAAATCAGGGTTGCATTATTTATGAATTCGCGGTGAGTCAAGATATCCTCTTGATTCAAAAAGGCATCAACAGGGAAGAAGACGATGTTTAATTCTTTCAGTCTTATTTCTTCAGTTGAGACCGCATCGGGAGGGCATTTAATCCAAAAAACCAGGGAGCCCTCATCAATATCAGCCACATCCGTAAAGTACCTCACATCGATTGATTTGCTCAAATATTTGGCAATGTCTTCACCAACCCATGCCCAAGAGGGTTGCGGAGTAATCGGACCAAAATATATGGGCGGCATGTTTGGCATAGCGATCGATATGATCCGTTGTTCTGAGCGATCAACAGCGACGGTTAGTTGCTATTTCGGGCTAACCCTGTCTGATGTTGCCTTCGTGCTCGGGATCTGACTTTTGGCTCGGAGCTGGAACGCTCGACCTTCCAGCGACCAAATAATCGTCATAATAGACCCCCCTCCGCTGGAGCTTCTCTCTTAATTCGGGCACGAAGCGGAGCATGCGGAAGTCCGGCGTATCTCCATTATCATATTTGTCCAAAATCGACCGGACGGCGCGCTCTACGTTACAAAGACGTTTTCGTTCCGTCTCTCGAGACCATACATCGCCGCGAGTTACCTTGAGCCAAACATCCTCGGTGCTGCGCAGCATATAATGGAATAGTGGTAGCTCATTCAATGAAACCTCTACAGAACGAAAGCCTTCACGGTACGAAAAGCGATGGGGACATCGAAAGTCTTCCTCATTTATCGCCTCGGGGCGACACAACGTCTTAACGTTTTGTTGGGGCGCAACTGCGTGCTTGCGCGTGTAGTTCTCAAGAACCAACCCTTTTGGCCGCAATGTATTATTGTTGGAGTCGAATATGACCCAAGGCATTTCCAAACCTCCGACGTCATAATCCAATCCTTCAACAAACGCATTTAGTCCAGTACCGCAGGCATCAAATATAAATTCATCCGCGTCGATGAATGCAGTCCATACTTTCCGGAACTTCGAACGCCTTAAATAGTGCTGGTAGGCGGTGCGCTGCTGATTGCCCCGCTCCGGCCATTCCACCAGGGTCACATTGTCAAAATATGAGCAAACTTCGGAGAGATTGTCTTCACTCCCATTGTTATATAGCGTAATGTGAGCTATGCCAAGTCCAAAATGATATTCAAGCCATTCGGCAATGTAGCGGGCCTCGTTCTTTACGATCGAGCAGATTTCAATTTTTATTCCTTGGGTCATATCCGTGCAAAACATTTTGTTGACGCTTTGCAGCGAGAGCAGAGGAACCCCATAGCTAATGTTCAGAAGTTCGAATAATTTGGCTGGGGAAGTTTGAACCTAAAGACTGGGCGGCGTCCTTCCCGAGGTTTCATGACGTATATATGCCCTCGTCTTGCGAAGCAAATATACTTGCTTCTTGGGAGCTGAGCCATCAGCGCATCAATGTCGAACCGAAAGCCTTTTCTTACGGCGACGTCAAGAAGAAATAGAAATCGCCCCTCATTCCAGTCGCTGATATCCTTCGGAGCCGTTCCACTGAGGGCCATTGATAGAACGCTCTCCTTTGAAAATCTTGCCCAAGCAACATATCCGGCGAGGCGTTCGTACTTGTCTTTAATGACGTGGATTTGATCGTGGGAAGCTGAATTCCATAGCGTTCGGAAGAGGGCGGGATCTGTGTTGAGACCGGCCATTGACCGAAACATGAGCAACTTCAGTAGCAGCCCTTGCCTATCGTTGCGCATGCGCCGCCGCCGAATCCATACGTTCAATTAAACCCAAAGCCCGTCGCATGTACGGAAGAAAATCGAACTCATCGGCCACAAATAGGCGAGGGTCAAGATTGCCGCACCACTCAATTAGGTCCCGTGTCTCCGAGAAAACTCTCGTTTTGCGCGAGCCAACCGTTGCAACGTACTTCCCTGTTGGCGAATCAAAGGCGATGGCCAGCTCGGGTAACTCCAGCATAGTCACGAGGGGGCTGTCTTCTAGATTCAGAATCCACTTTGAAGCGTTAACCACCATGGGAATATATTTTTCCAAATGATCTATTTGGTCATTTTCGAGCATTTGGCACACTCTTCTTTCCAGCCTGCCCTTGTAAAAGAATGGCGTCAACAATTGTCGCTTCGCTGCATTAATTGCAGACCCAACAATACAATGATGAGGCGAAACGGCGAGCCCAGCAGCCGGCGGTTTGCTATCGATCAAAGTTTGGCGAAATTGCAAGAGCCAAGTGCTATTGAAGGGTTGCGGGTTTGACTGGCTGGACTCAGGTGGCCTACCAGACGCAGCAATAAACAGGCAAGCGATTAGGTCAAAAATCGGCTGGCGTTGCGGAGGATCAGTTGGCCACCGATCGTAGATCACGGGTGCATCAGCGTGTATTTTTAAAATGCTTTGAACCAACGGCGCTAGAAGCGAGTGGTTTTGACGCGGCCGAAATGAACCTCGGTGCAATCCAAGGACATACTCCAGGTGGACGCAATATCTCTCACTTAGGCATTCGCGATAATAATCAACAAATGGCTGGACGCCCATTTGCTGGCAATTAAACTTGGCAAATTCTTTAATGAGCGAAATTGCAATATGAATCGGCATATCTGCCTCTTCATGGAATGAAGCAGAGTCGCGATTCCCACCAGCACAATTTTCAGCAGAGCCGACAAATGAAGTATTTGTCAAATCTATCCAGCGCCCGTCGAGGCACTGGTTTGATGGAGAGACGGCGCCATGCATGATTCCGGCCAACCGTGCAAAGGCAAACTGATCTGCGGCATTCGCAAGAAAACGGCAAAATAAGCGAACGACTTGAGAAACATCACCAGCTTCTCTTAGAAGTTGCTTGTTGACTGCACGCACTCGTCCGGCGTCGGACAGAAGATAACTCGCTACTCGTTGTGGGGGAGCAAAGAAGCTTGCGCGTAGAAAATTTGCAGGCCGAAGGCTTTGCTCGCGTACCAAAAGGCCACCCCAGCCGCGACGCAAACCGCTTACGTATGCCGCATCGGGACCTGTTAGGATGATCCCGTGGACACCCGCTACACCAACAGGTAGCAAATATGAGAGAACGCTTGAATAAATCGCCTCGTGGACGGCGTACGCCGCCTTGAATCCACCATATGAGTGATGTATATCGTCGCCCCCGGCTAGTATATTTTTGCCGACGCCCTTTACTTGCATCCCTCCAATGTTCCCACAGCGCGCGCCACCTCCATTCTCACCAATCCCTGATCCGCCGTATCGCTCTGCATATAGGATTTCAGTGTCGTGCTCGCTCGGCAGCAGGTTGTCGAAAGTGACTCCGCCTGGAACGATATAGGCGAACTTCTTAACCAAACTCTCCTTGTCTGTTGCTGCATGTTCCCCGAAATGGGCTAAGTTGCCCTTATTGAGCCAAATGCCACGGGCGGTATTAAGGTGCGATGCGGCGAAGGGCACCAACAATTGGGGGAAATTCTCGAAGCGGAGATTCATTGCACTAACGGCGGATACATTTGTGGATATGGAATCGAAGTCGCGTAGGTTTTAATACCTAGAGCCGCTATAGGGCTTGTTCGTTCGCGCAAACACGCGTGCTGTGAAGCGATCGCCCATTTGATGGTGCGCGCGCCGCGCAAGCCAAGACGACGGTCCCACTCCGCCGATTATTCAACCGACCCAAATACAAGGAGGCGGACTAATGCTAGGCACGGCATTAACATGGCGCGCGTCTCGATTTCCATGGTGCGGAAAAACAAGGGTGAATGCCATGAGCTGCATCCAGCGGGCGAAAACATGAGCCTCCGAAGGTCTCGAATTACTTCGTGATGCTGTCGCATTCCTTGCAACTGGCGTTGTTAGGACAAGCAGTCCGACGCGCTGTGTGATGAATATCAACGCCCGCGCGAACTGCGCCCTTGAGGACACGAGTTTAGTATTTCAACGGTCTTAGCGTTCTTGACGCTTTCATCAACGCCCAACTCAAGTGCCTGGGATGGAGCCAGAAACATCCTTGACAAGTCTTCGATGCGATCGGTTTTCAACTTCCGATCCTTCAGAAGTTGAACACTTGCTGCATTGATTGCAGCAACTTCATTTCTGTCGAACGATTTCGGAAAGCGGATCGCGGTGACCTTGTACGCGGGAAACGACAATAGATCACATTGCATAGCGTCACGCCGAAGAAGATCGAGAGCTGCTGATTCGCCCGATACGCTTGTGAGTGCCTTGGCCTCCGGGGTCAACCACCATAGCGCCGCGGCACCACGCTCACCGCCTTCCATCGCCTTCCTCAGCATGGGCTCGTATTGTCCAATCATGGAAGCATCGAGTTCCTGACATGCACGTTCAGTAGACTCGAGCTGAGCCATGAGCTCAGAAATTGGCCTCGGCGTTTTACGAACGCCGCGTTCCGCGACTACGTCCAGAGCCTTTCGACCGGCACCAGACATGTACTGACATGTCCGTATTGCCCTAGCCGCCACGATTGCATCGTGGGCCAACCCAGATTGTTGAGCTACTTCAATTGCTCGACGAGGCGACAGCGGAGGAGGCCGGCTGGGATTGATGGGGGTCGCGCCGGGAGATTCTGGACTTGAAGCAGAAGATAAGTTATTACTGGCCAGCGCGCCTTCACCGGCAGCCGGGATTCGAAGATGGCTATTTGTCGTGGGGACTGCATCCCTTTTGCCATATCCGTCGTCCGCTAAGGAGTAATACGCGGCTGATGCACCGATAGCCAAAACAATTGCCAATAGCCAAATGCCGTGTTTTTTGACTCCCATCGGCTGCTCCTCTACGGGATTATTTTATTGGCACATGGCCAACCAGCAGCTAACTAGACTGTTGTAACACGATTGCTGATCAGCGGCGTAGGACGATGCATTAATGGCCAGGCACTGCTGCTGACGGTCGGCATCGAAAACTCCTACAACGTTACAGAGCGCTTGCCCAGCTTCATACCAAGACCTAGCCATTTCTAGGCATACGCTTACGTCGTCATAACATGACTGTGGCGCTGGTTCATCTGGGATCCCAGCCCGGCAGGCCGCGAGTGCGGGTGTACTTACCGAACCTACCGCAAGGCTGACAGCAATAACTGTAAGAGAGCACGGTCTTTTCATTGAAACCTCCGAAGTTGGCCTACCAATTCACGCGCCAGTCCGGCCTTCTAGAAAAGGCGGATGATCTTTTGGCGGGTAGATACAAGCGCATCAACGGCGAATTCCATCGACGCGAAGGCATCCTAACTACCTAGAATAACGGTGGAATCTGCAAAGCTAGGGATGAAAGCTCGCGCGACGGCAAAAACACCAAAACAATCAAAAGTTTGATTGTTTGCGAATGGCGTCCCTCGTCCCAAGGCTTTTAGACGGCTTGCTGCGAAGTTCTTACCTTCAACTCGGGAGTCCTAGGCCAGGCTGTCTTTTTGCGTGCGCATCGCGTTCAGACACGCTCCCGCTCGTCCCTTCGCGCGCTATCAGTGCCGACGAACTTGGTAGCCCTGCGGCACGATCCGATAGCCGCGTCGTGGCTGAAGCGCTCGACACCCGCCGGTGATGCGAACGATGACAGCTCGCCAGTACTCCAGGTCGAGTGATCAGGTGTCGTCCGGCCCAGCCGTCGGCGTGATGGCGGCATCGAGGGCTGGCTGGGGGCGGCAGCCGCGAAGTCTGGAGCTTAGGAGATGCCGGCCTTCCGGCTCAAGATCGAAGGCGACAGACGCGCAACCGGCTGCCACATGAGGCAACGGCCGTGTCCAAGCTTCGGGCTTGCCGACGCGGGCCGGGTCAGGGGGTGCTAATGCGAACGCTTTTTGTAGGGTTGAGGGGAACTAAAACGCACGTGCTACGGTCAGGGGGAGCTATTTCGAACTTTCGCCGTTCATTTTCGCTCCTCTTGAAATTCTCTTCACCATATATGGATCAACGACTTAGCGAGATTCAGTAGGGGGAGAAGTCATGGAACCCGACTCGCCAGGCGCCACCCATTTCAGGCCCAGCTGCTCTCCGATATGGCTCTGCAGTTCCTGCAGTGACACGGGCTTGGTCAGGAACACGTTGACGCCCGACTGCAGGCTGGCAGCACGGTGCTCGGCGGTGACGGCGGCCGAGATCGCGATCACCGGCACTCGCGCCAGATCAGCATCCCGGCGGAGCTGGCGTGTGGCCTCCACGCCGTCAAGCGATGGCATGACACTGTCCATCAGGATCAGGTCGGGTCGGAAGGTCCTCGCGATCTCCAGCATGTCGCCGCCATCGCTGGCCAGCGCCACCTCGAAGCCAACCTGGGTCAGGAAGTCGCACATCAGCTCGCGGTTGGCCGCAACGTCGTCGACCACCAGCACCCGCCGCGACTCGCCCTGGTAGCGGGCCAATGCGGGCACGCCCGGCGGCGTGGCCGCGGCGGGCTGCGTCACCGGCAGGGGCAGCTCCACACTGAAACGCGTGCCGCTGCCGAACTCGCTGCTCACCTGCACCCGTCCGCCCATGTCGATCACGAGCGCGCGGGTGATCGCCAGACCCAGGCCGGTGCCGCCGCTGCGACGCTGCACGTCGCCCACTTGCTCGAAGGGCTTGAAAAGGCGCGCCAGGTCGTCGGGGCGCATGCCCACGCCGGTGTCCTCGACCTCCAGCCGCAGCAATGCCTGCGCGGGCCCGGCCGGCTCGGCCGCGGCGCGCAGGGTGACCGTGCCGGCGTCGGTGAACTTGATCGCATTGCTCAGCAGATTCAACAGCACCTGGCGCAGGCGGCGTTCGTCCGCCAGCACGGTGTCGGGCAGCCCGGCCCCGGCATCGAAGACGAAGCTCAAATGCTTCTCGTCGGCCTTCACGCGCATCAGATTCACGACGGCCTGCAGCAATTCGGCGAGCTGCACCGGCTCGGGGTTCAGGTCCGTGCGGCCGGCCTCGATGCGCGCCAGGTCGAGGATGTCGTTGATCAGGGCCAGCAGGTGCTGACCGCTCTGGTGGATGGTGTCCAGGCCACGCACCTGTCGCGGGCTCAGACCGCCCTCCATGCTCAACAGCTGCGCATAGCCGAGGATGGCATTCAGCGGTGTGCGCAACTCGTGGCTCATGCCGGTGAGGAACTGGCTCTTCGCCCGGTTGGCCGCCTCGGCGGCATGGCGGGCGGCGCGTTCCGCCTCGATCAATCCTTGCGCGCCATCGTCCCCGACTGCCGGCTCCAGATCCCGGTCCTGCAGCTTCGACAGGATGCCGCGTACCTGGTCGACCACGGCATCCTCGGTCTGCCCGAGCGCCTTGGCAATTTCGGCATAGACGTTGCGCTCGGCGATGAACTTCAGCAGGCTGACCTCGGCCTGTGTGATGACTTCGTCCTTGACCTGCCCGGCCAACTCAAATGACCCTTCGGACGGCAATGCGATGCGACCGGCGTGCACGGCGCGGATGGCGTCGAGCAGTTCCTTGTGCAGGGCGTTCTTCAGCAGATAGCCCCGAGCGCCGGCCTGCAGCGCGCGCTGCGCCTGGGCGTCGCCGGCATAGGTGGTGAGCACGATGATGCGCGCCTGCGGAAACTGGGCGCGAATCGCGTCGATCGCGTCGATCCCTCCCATGCCGGGCATCTGCAGGTCCATCAGCGTGACGTCCGGGACATGGGCGCGGAACTGCTCGAGGGCTTCGCGTCCGTTCGTCGCCTCTGCCACCAGGACCATGTCCGGTTCGACGGACAGAAGCGTTGCTATGCCCTGCCGCACGATCGGGTGATCGTCGACGCAGAGGACCCGAATCTGAACCCGATCTCCACTCATCTTCCGATCTCGCTGGGTGAGAACTTCCCGAACAGGAACCACCATCGTGCCGGTGCCGCCTGACTGTAAGCCCGCGCGCCGGGAACACTCAATTCGATCTCTGTCCCCTGCTCGGGATGGCTGCGAACCATCAGGCTGCCGCCCGCAAGCGCGGCGCGTTCGCGCATGCCGCCCAGGCCGAAGTGCCCTTCCCTCTCGCCTCGGCTCAACACTTCGGGCTCGATGCCCTGGCCGTCGTCGCGCACCCGGATTCGCAGTTGTCGTGCCTCGTAGTTGATCTCCACGTCGATTCGTTGCGCGGCGGCGTGATGAAAGGCGTTGTGCAGCGCCTCGCTGACGATGCGAAAGCTTTCATCCCGGACGAGAGGATGCAGGGCTTGCTGCAGGCCTCGGACTTCGACATGCGCCGATGCTGCGTGGCCCGACTCCGCTGCGAGTTCGGCAGCAAGGGTGCGCACCGCATCGGCGTAGTCGCTGGTCTCCAGGCTCAGGGCGGCGAACTCGATGACCCGCATTCGACTTTGGTCTGCCGATCGATTCACAGGGAGTCCCTGGCCGCCTGTTGCTGCGGCCAGCGTAGGGCGGAAGGCCCAGCGCCGGTCGACCTTGGATCACACGCCAACTTTGGTCATACCGAAATGACGGTTCACATCATTTCAACGCTGAAATCTGGGCCTTTGAAATACACTGGTCTGACCTCTATGAAAGCAAGACCTTGACTGAAGCCATCATCGGCAGCCTGACGGGCAAGACCCTCCTGATCACCGCCGCCGGCCAGGGCATCGGGCGGGCCAGCGCCCTCGCCTGCTTGGCGGCGGGCGCCGAGGTCATTGCCACCGACATCCAGGAAGACGCGCTGGCCAGCCTTGCAATCGAGGCCGGCCAACCTGCACGGCTGCGCACCGCGCGGCTCGACGTGCGCGACAGTGCCGCCATCCAAGCCCTGGCCGAGCGCCTGCCGCCGCTGCACGGCTTGTTCAATTGCGCGGGCGTGGTCCACCATGGCACGGTCCTCGAGTGCGACGAGGCGGCCTGGGACTTCAGCATGGATCTCAACGTCAAGAGCATGCTGCGCACGATGCGCGCCTTTCTGCCCGGCATGTTGGCCGAGGCGGCACGCACCGGCGGCGGCGCGTCGGTCCTGAACATGGCCTCCATGGCCTCGTCGGTGAAGGGCTTTCCCAACCGCTTCGCCTATGGCGCCAGCAAGGCCGCCGTCATCGGCATGAGCAAGGCCGTGGCCGCCGACTTCGTCAAGCAGGGCCTGCGCTGCAATGCCTTGTGCCCGGGCACCGTCGACACCCCCTCGCTGCGCGGCCGCATCGCCGCCGCCGCCGACCCGGTCCAGGCCGAGAAGGACTTCATCGCCCGGCAGCCGATGGGGCGCCTGGCCACCGTGGACGACATCGCGCCGCTGGTCGTCTTCCTGCTCAGCGACGACTCGCGCTTCATCACCGGCCAGGCCGTCTCCGTGGACGGCGGCGTCACGATCTGAGCCCCCCTGCCGCCCTACTCACCGCACTCCAACGCATGAAACTCCTTCGCTACGGCCCCCCCGGCCAGGAACGCCCCAGCCTGCTCGACGCTGAGGGCCGCGTCCGCGACCTGTCTGCGCACGTCGACGACATCGCCGGTGACGTGATCACGCCCGCCGGCCTCGAGCGCCTGCGCGGCCTCGACGTCAATACGCTGCCCGTCGTCGACGGCGCGCCCCAGCAGGACCTGCGCATCGGCCCCTGCGTCGGCCGCGTCGGCAAGTTCATCTGCATCGGCCTGAACTACGCCGACCATGCGGCCGAGTCCGGCCTGCCGGTGCCGACCGAGCCCGTCGTCTTCGCCAAGTGGACCAGCGCCATCTGCGGCCCCGACGACGCGGTGCAGATCCCGCGCGGCTCGGTCAAGACCGACTGGGAGGTGGAGCTGGGTGTCGTCATCGGCCAGGGCGGGCGCTACATCGAGGAAGCCGATGCGCTGAAGCATGTGGCCGGCTACTGCGTCGTCAACGATGTCTCCGAGCGCGAATGGCAGCTCGAGCGCGGCACGCAATGGGACAAGGGCAAGGGCTGCGATACCTTCGGGCCCATCGGCCCCTGGCTGGTCACCGCCGACGAGGTGGCTGACCCGCAGCAGCTGGACCTCTGGCTGGAAGTCGATGGCCGCCGCTTCCAGAACGGCAACACGCGCACCATGGTGTTCAACGTGGCGCAGATCGTCAGCTACCTCAGCAAATTCATGAGCCTGCAGCCCGGCGACGTCATCTCCACCGGCACGCCGCCCGGCGTGGGCCTGGGCCAGAAGCCACCTGTGTACCTGAAGGCCGGCCAGACCATGCGCCTGGGCATCCAGGGGCTGGGCGTGCAAACGCAAAAGACCGTCGCCGCATGACCCGTATCACCAGCCTGCGCACGGTGGACGTGCGCTTCCCGACGTCCCAGCATCTCGACGGCTCGGACGCGATGAACCCGGACCCCGACTACTCGGCCGCCTACGTCATCCTGGAGACCGACCAGCCCGGGCTGGAGGGCCACGGCCTGACCTTCACCATCGGCCGCGGCAACGACATCTGCTGCGCTGCCATCGAGGCCATGCGGCATCTCGTCGTCGGCCTGGAGCTGGACTGGATCGCCGCCGACATGGGCCGCTTCTGGCGCCACGTCACGTCGGACAGCCAGCTGCGCTGGATCGGCCCCGACAAGGGCGCCATCCACCTCGCCACCGGTGCCGTCGTCAACGCGGTGTGGGACCTGTGGGCCAAGGCCGAAGGCAAGCCGGTGTGGAAGCTGGTGGCCGACATGAGCCCGGCGGAGCTGGTGCGCTGCGTCGACTTCCGCTACATCACCGACTGCATCACGCCGGATGAAGCGCTGGCGCTGCTGACCCGCGCTGCTGAAGGCAAGGCCGAACGCTTGGCGACGCTGGAGCGAGAGGGCTACCCCTGCTACACGACCTCGGCCGGCTGGCTGGGCTATCCCGACGACAAGCTGCGCCGCCTGTGCCAGGAAGCGGTCGACGCCGGCTTCAACCACGTCAAGCTCAAGGTCGGCCGCGACCGCGAGGACGACATCCGCCGCCTGCGCATCGCCCGCGAGGTGCTGGGGCCGGACCGCAAGCTGATGATCGACGCCAACCAGGTCTGGGACGTGCCCGTGGCCATCGACTGGCTCAAGGATCTGGCCTTCGCCAAGCCCTGGTTCATCGAGGAGCCGACCAGCCCCGACGACGTCGAAGGCCACCGCGCCATCCGGCAGGCCATTGCGCCCATGCAGGTCGCCACCGGCGAGATGTGCCAGAACCGCATCATCTTCAAGCAGTTCATGATGCGCGGCGCCATCGACGTCGTGCAGATCGACAGCTGCCGCCTGGGCGGCGTCAACGAGATCCTGGCGGTCATGCTGATGGCTGCCAAGCTTGGTCTGCCGGTCTGCCCGCATGCCGGCGGCGTCGGCCTGTGCGAGTACGTGCAGCACCTGTCCATGATCGACTACCTCTGCATCGCCGGCACGCGCGAGGGCCGCGTCATCGAGTATGTCGACCATCTGCATGAGCACTTCGTCGACCCCTGCGTCGTGCGCGGCGCGGCCTACCTGCCGCCGACGGCGCCAGGCTTCTCGATCACCATGAAACCGGCGTCGCTGGACCGCTATCGCTTCACGGCCTGAAGCGATGCGGCCGCCGGCGCGCGGCATCGCGGCTGTGCGGTAGGTGTTTTCACTGGTAAGACCAAAATACGATAAAAGAGATACTGGTAAGACCAGCCGGCTCAAGGACAAGAACGCAATCCGGCACGGTCATCGCAGGAGACAACATGCTGAACAAGACGAAATTCATGCTGGCCGCAGCGCTGGTCGCCGCGTCCCAACTGGCCGCGGCGGACACGGCCGAAGTCAAGATCTCGAACCTGACGCTCTCCGTGTCCGGCGGCGAGTGGTGGTACTACCTGCCGACTGAAGTGGGTTGGGTTTCGCCCACGGGCGGCGCCATGACGGGCTTGACGTCGCCCAGCTTCGATGACAGCGTTGTCGGATGGCATGGCAACGCGCTGGCAAGTTCTGTTCACGATGGCGGCTCCATGGCGCTGGCGCAATTGACGGCCAAGACGTCCGGGGACATGAATGGCGTCACGGCTTCCGCTTCCGCCACGGCCATCGGCGGCCAGTCCGCCTGGGCCTTCGCCAAGGTCTTCGACGGCCAGATCATGGTCGGTGGCAATGCCACCATCACGGTCACCGCCCAACTGGACAGCATCCTGGCCACCGGCTCCATGGCCCAGGCCAATGCCTACATCGAGCTGTGCAGCACCGACTTCACGACGGACACGTGCAGCCCGGCGAACTTCGTCGAAGCCTTCGTGGATGCATCGTCGCCCGCCTATCACGGCCCGACCCTGCTGACGGCGAGCTGGACCAATCCCGGTGCCACGAACTGGGCCAAGATGCATATCGGCCTGACCGCCTCCGCCGATTCGGTCGCCACTCCCGTTCCCGAGCCGACGAGCCTGGCCCTGTGGCTGGCCGGACTGGCCGGCATCGGGCTCTACCGCCGCCGCCGCGTTTGAAGTTTTCACCGTCCGGGCCGGCCGGGCATCGCCCCGGCCGGTTTTGGTCGCGCGGTTTCTCAAGGGACCGCGCGACCTATTTCTTTGGCTGATTGAATCGCCCGCCAGGATGCTCTCCATGCTGCGCCCATCCACCCTTCTCCATTGGCTGGCTTCCTGCCTGCTGCTCGTGCTCGCGTTGTCGGCGGGAGCAACCCAGGCGGCCGGCCACGAACGCCTGTCGCTGGACGGCGGCTGGCTCTTCCATCGCGGTGAGGTGGCCATGCCGGCCGTCAAGGGCCATGGCATGAGCTACCAGAACGGCAAGGCCAACAATGGCTGGGGCGCGGCGGCGGCGGACTTCGACGACTCCGGCTGGCGCCGCCTGGACCTGCCCCACGACTGGGCCGTCGAGAACCCCTTCGACCGCAACGAGAACGCCTCCCAGGGCTATCGGGCACGCGGCATCGGCTGGTACCGCCGCTATCTGCCGCTGTCCGAGGCCGATCGCGGCCGCCACATCGAGCTGCAGTTCGACGCCATCGCCACCCACAGCACCGTGTGGGTGAACGGCATCGTCGTCGACCGCAACTGGTCGGGCTACAACGGCCGCAGCATCGACATCACGCCCTATGTTCGCTACGGCAGCGATCCCAACACCATTGCCGTGCGCGTCGATGCCGACGCCCAGGAGGGCTGGTGGTACGAAGGCGCCGGCATCTATCGCCATACCTGGCTGGTGAAGCGCGACGCCCTGCACATCGCCACCGACGGCCTGCATGCCAACCCGGTGAAGCAGGGCGGGCGCTGGACCCTTCCCGTGGAAGTGACGTTGCAAAGCAGCGCCAAGGCCGCGCGCGACGGCGTCGTCGACGTGGTGCTGATCGACCCGGCCGGGCGTGAAGTGGCCAAGGGCAGCGCACGCGCACGCGTCGCCGCCCTCGAGTCGGCCGTCGCCCGCATGAAGCTGGACGTGCGCGAGCCCAGGCTCTGGTCCCTGGCCCAGCCCAACGTCTACCGCGTGCGTGCCGTGCTGCGCGACGGTGCCCAGGAAATCGACCGCACCGAGGTGCAGACGGGTTTCCGCACGATCCGCTTCGACGCCGACAAAGGCTTCTTCCTCAACGACGAGTCCGTCAAGCTGCAAGGCGTCTGCATCCACCAGGACCACGCCGGCGTCGGCGTCGCCGTGCCCGAGTCGATCTGGGAATTCCGCCTGCGCCGCTTGAAGGAGATGGGCACCAACGCCATCCGCTTCGCGCACAACGCGCCCGCGGCGGAGGTGCTGGACATGGCCGACCGCATGGGCCTGCTCGTCATGGACGAGAACCGCCACTTCAACCCGTCCCCGGACTATCTGCAGCAGCTGACCTGGCTGGTGCGGCGCGACCGCAACCACCCGAGCGTCATCCTGTGGTCCATCTTCAACGAGGAGCCGCTGCAGAGCACCGAGGCCGGCTATGAGATGTCGCGCCGCATGGTGGCGGAGATCAGGAAGCTGGACGCGACGCGCCCCACCACGGGTGCCATGCACGGCGGCCTCACCACCGACCTCAATGCAGCGGACGCCGTCGACGTCGTCGGCCTGAACTACCAGATCTGGATCTACGACGACTATCACAAGAAGCATCCCAAGCGCCCGCTGACGAGCACCGAGGACACCTCGGCCTTCATGACCCGCGGCGAGTACGCGAGTGACCGCAAGGGCCAGGTCATGGCCAGCTACGACGACGAGCCCTCGTCCTGGGGCAATACCCACCGCGACGCCTGGAAGGCCATCGCGCAGCGGCCCTTCATCGCCGGCAGTTTTGTCTGGACGGGCATCGACTACCGCGGCGAGCCCACGCCTTATGAGTGGCCGAGTGCCAGCTCCTTCTTCGGCGCCATGGACCTGGCTGGCTTCGCCAAGGGCGCCTTCTGGATCCATCAGGCGCAGTGGGTCAAGGACAAGCCCGTCGTGAAGCTGCAGCCGCACTGGAACTGGGCCGGCCGCGAAGGCCAGAACATCCGCGTGATGGTGACCAGCAACGCGCAGCGCGTCCGCGTTCTGCTCAACGGCAGGGAGGTCGGCGAACAGGCCGTCGACCCCTACGAGATGAACTACTTCCAGGTGCCCTATGCGCCCGGCCGCATCGAAGCCGTCGCCCTGAGCGGCGGCAAGGAGGTGGCGCGCGACGTCGTCGAGACCAGCGGCGCGGCGGTGCGCCTCGTGCTGACGCCGGACCGCCCTGCCCTGGCCGGCGACGGCCTGGACGCCGTGCCCGTCACGGTCAGCGCCGTGGACGCCCAGGGCCGGCCGGTGCCGCTGGCTCAAGACAAGGTCACCTTCGCAGTGGAGGGCCAGGGCGCCATCATCGGCGTCGGCAATGGCGATCCCAACTCCCACGAGGCCGACAAGGCCAGCGAACGCAGCCTGTTCAACGGCCTCGCCCAGGTCATCGTGCAGAGCCGCCGCGACGGCCGCGGCGCATTGAAGCTGCGCGCCAGCGCCCAAGGCCTGCAGGGCGCCGAGGTCGAGTTGCCCCTGAATGCCGTCGCCGCGCCGCCCCAGGTGCCGACGGCCGAACCGACCACGCCGCTGCTGAGCTGGCGCATCTCGCCGGCCGCGGCCGTGAAGCCCGACCCCAATGTCGTGCTGGCCGAAAACGACATGAATTCCTGGGGCTGGGACGAGCCGCCCATGCGGCGCGGCCCCGAAGCCGGGGCCTTCCGCCTCTATCGCAGCGGCGTGAACGTTCGCGCCGACCGCAACGACGGCCGCGCCCAGCTGGCCTTCGGCAGCATCGCGGGCAAGGCCGAGGTCTGGGTCGATGGCGTCAAGCTGGGCGAGAAGACCGCCGCCGAGCCGGCACCGTTTTCCGTCGTCCTGCCTCAGGGTGGCGGGCGGCGCGAGGTCACCGTCCTCGTCGAGGCCACGCCGGGCCAGCCCTCGGGCCTGTGGGGCCGGGTGGTGCTGGAGCGCGGAGCGCCCTGATGTTCCGTGCGGCGCTGACCCTGCTGCTGGGCCTGTCGATCACGCTGCAGGCCCAGGCCGGGCGCACCAGCACACCGCTGGACGGCGCCTGGCGCTTCCAGCGCACCGATGTGGCAGGCGCCGAGGCACCTGGCTTCGACGATGCTGCCTGGACGGCCGTCGCCCTCCCCCACACCTACAACGCCGACGATGGCGAGACGGGCGGCACGCCCTACCGCGGCGCCGCCTGGTATCGCCGCACGCTCGACGTCCCGCCCGGCGCGGCGACCCGCCGCTTCCTCGAGTTCGACGCCGCGACGCTGGCTGCCGACGTCTGGGTCAACGGGCGTCATGCCGGCCGCCATGAAGGCGGCTATGCGCGCTTTCGCTTCAACATCACGTCGCTGCTGCGGCCCGGCCGCAATGTGCTGGCCGTGCGCGTGGACAACAGCAAGCTGCCCCAGGTGGCACCGCTGGGCGGCGACTTCACGGTCTTCGGCGGCCTGATCCGTCCCGTGCGCCTTATCGAGACCGCCGACACCCACATCGAACTGCTGGACCATGGCGGCCCCGGTGTGCGCTTCGACATCGAGGCGCTGGACGCCGACCAGGCACGACTGAAGGTGCAGCTGCAGTGGCGCAACGACGGCGCCGCGCCCGCTCGGCGTGAACTGCGCCTGACGCTGCGCGACGCCCAGGGACGCAGCGTCGTGCAGCAGATCCGGCGCCTGGACCTGCTGGCGGGTGCTGCCGACACCGTCACCGCGATATTGAACGTGCCCAAGCCGCATCTGTGGCAAGGCATCAAGGATCCCTACCTCTACCGGCTGAGCGCCGAGCTGATGGACGGCCGCGAGGTGGCCGACGCCGTGCAGCTGCCCGTGGGCCTGCGCCAGTTCGGCGTTGACCCCGAGCGCGGCTTCCTGCTCAACGGCAAGCCCTACCCGCTCTACGGCGTCAACTACTTCCACACCGGCCGCCCCGGCCGTGGCGTGGCCGTGGGCCGGGCCGAGATCGACGAGGACCTGCGCATCCTGATGGACCTGGGCCTGACCGGCCTGCGCCTGGTGCACTACCAGCATCCGGCCTACACCTACGAACGCGCGGACGAGCTGGGCCTGGTGCTGTGGACCGAGATCCCGCTGAACTCGGCCATGCAGGAAACGCCGGCCTTCCGCGACAACCTCTACGGCCAGCTGCGCGAGCTGGTGCGGCAGAACCGGCATCACGCGTCGGTGGCCGTCTGGGGGGTGGGCAACGAGGTCTACCGCTCCGACGAGCCCATCCGCGCCCTGCTTGCCGACCTGCATGCGCTGGCCAAGCGGGAAGACCCCGCGCGGCTGACCAGCTATGCCCATTGCTGCGCGCCCGACGACCATCCCATGGCCCTGGCCACCGACCTCGCCTCGTACAACCGCTACTGGGGCTGGTACGACGGCCAGTTCAGCGACATCGGCCCCTGGGCCGACAAGCTGCACGCCAGGCTGCCGGCCAAGCCCATCGGCCTGGGCGAATACGGCGCCGGCGCCAGCGCCCTCCAGCAGGAAGACCCGCCGCGCCGCCCCGAACCCGGTGGCCGCTGGCACCCGGAGCAGTACCAGGCCCTGTTCCACGAGGCCTATGCCGCCCAGCTCGAGAAGCGCCCTTATCTGTGGGGCCGCTTCATCTGGCTGGGTTTCGACCATGCCGCCGCCAACCGCCACGAGGGCGACACCACCGGCCGCAACGACAAGGGCCTGGTGACCTACGACCGCCGGCTGCTCAAGGACGCCTATCACCTGATGCGCGCCTGGTGGCAAAGCAAGCCTGTGCTGCACATCGCCAGCCAGCGCCTGGCCACGCGGCCGACCGGCCCCGTCGCCATCAAGGCCTACAGCAATGCCGCCAAGGCCACGTTGCAGCTCAATGGCAAGACCGTCGGCACAGTCGATGTCGTCGACCGCATCGCCGTCTGGCCGGCCGTCGAGCTGACGCCTGGCCGCGTTACGCTGCAGGTCAGCGACGACCGTGGCAGCAAAGAGCGCGTCGACTTGCAGATCGAAGGCTGCGGCCCCGAGGCCCTGGGCACCTCGCGCGTGCTGCAGCTGCCACGCGAAGGCGCGGCCCATGGCGGCGCCTACGGCCGCCTGCCGCTGGCCGCCAACGAGTTCGTGCTGAGCTTCGACGACGGCCCCCGGCCCGGCACCACCGAGCGCGTGCTGCAGGCCCTGAAGGCCGAGTGCGCCAGGGCCACGTTCTTCATGAACGGCGAGCCCATGCTGCAGCACCCGGCCCTGGCGCAGCGCGTGCGCGCCGAAGGCCACACGGTGGCCATGCATGGTTTCAAGCACCTGGCCTTTGGCGAGCTGCCCGCCAAGGACCAGCTCGCCGACCTCGAGGCCATGCAGAAGGCCTACCGCTACGTGATCGGCGGCGAGCCGGCGGCCTGGCGCTTCCCCTATCTCGCCGAGACACCCACGCTGCGCGAGGCCTTGCGCCAGCAGAAGGTCACGGTGATGTCTGTGGAGCCCGGCATCGAGGACTGGGTGCCCGGTAAAACGCCCGAGATGATGGCCGAGGGCCTGCTGGCCGCGCTGCGCCAGACCGGCGGTGGCATCGTGCTGCTGCACGACGTGCAGGAGCAGACCGCCGCCGCCCTGCCCCTGATGCTGCGCCGCCTGAAGCAGGAAGGCTGGCGCCTCGTGCATCTGCAATGGCCCGAGTCACCCCGCTGATCCCGTCCCCCCTCTTTCTCCATGTCCATTCCCAAGATCCTTGCCCGGCTGGCCTTGCTGCCGGCCCTGCTGACCCTGCAATCCTGCGGCCATGCCCCCACCGCCGGTGCGACCGCCGTCGACACCACGGCCATCCAGCTCAACCAGGTCGGCTATCTGCCCGGCGGCGGCAAATGGGCCGCCCTGCCCGAAGTGGCGGCCGACAGCTTCGCCGTCGTCGATGCCGCGACCGGCCGCGAGGTCTGGCGCGGTCCGCTGCAACCCGCTCGCACTTGGGAACCCGCCCAGCAGAAGCTGCGCCTGGCCGACTTCTCGGCCGTGAGTGAGCCGGGCCGCTACCGCCTGCAGGTGGCCGGCCTGCCGCCGTCTGCGCCCTTCGTCATCGCGGCCGATGCCTATGCCGCGCTGAATGCCGCGGCGCTCAAGTTCTACTACTTCAACCGCGCCAGCGTGGCGCTGGCCCCCGCCCACGCCGGCATCTGGGCCCGGCCCGCCGGCCATCCGGACGACCGCGTCCTCGTGCACGCCTCGGCCGCCGGCCCCGGCCGGCCCGAAGGCACGGTGATCTCTGCACCCAAGGGCTGGTACGACGCCGGCGACTACAACAAGTACATCGTCAACTCCGGCATCACGGTCTACACGCTGCTGGCCGCGTACGAGCATTTCCCCGCCTACTTCAAGGCGCAGAACCTCAATATCCCCGAGAGCGGCAACGGCCTGCCCGATGTGCTGAGCGAGGCGCTGTGGAACCTCGAGTGGATGCTGGCCATGCAGGACCCGGCCGACGGCGGCGTCTATCACAAGCTCACCGACAAGGGCTTCGACGGCATCGTCATGCCGCACCAGGCCAGGCACGACCGCTACGTCGTCATGAAGGCCACCGCGGCGACGCTGGACTTCGCCGCCGTCATGGCCCAGGCCAGCCGGGTGCTCGCGCCCTTCGAGGCCCAGCGGCCTGGGCTGTCCGCCCGCATGCTGGCCGCGTCCCAGCGCGCCTGGGACTGGGCCCAGGCCCACCCCGAGGTCATCTACCGCCAGGCGCCGGACATCCATACCGGCGGCTACGACGACAGCAAGCTGGCCGATGAATTTGCCTGGGCCGCTGCCGAGCTCTACGTCACGACGCGCGACGAGCGCTACTGGCGCTCCTTCCGGCAAACCGCGCCGCGCATCGAGGTGCCCGGCTGGCCCGATGTCGGCGCCCTCGCCTGGATCAGCCTGGCCCAGCACCGCGAGCGGCTGACCGCGGCGGCCGACCGCCAGCTGATCGAGACGCAGATCCGCACGCTGGCCGACGGCTTCGCGTCGCGCTGGGAGGCCTCGCCCTATCGCGTCGCCATGCAGACCCAGGACTTCATCTGGGGCAGCAATGCCGTCGCGCTGAACCAGGCGCTGATGCTGATCCAGGGCTATCGCGTCAGCGGCGAGCGCCGCATGCTGGATGCCGCGCAGTCGGCGCTGGACTTCGTACTGGGCCGGCACCCGACCGGCTACGCGATGGTGACCGGTTTCGGCACGCGCTCGCCGCTGCACCCCCATCACCGCCCGTCCGGCGCCATGCCGCAGCAGCCGCCGGTGCCCGGCATGATCGTCGGCGGCCCCAACCCCGGCTCGGGCGACGACTGCCCCACGCCCTACCCCTCCAAGCTGCCCGCCAAGGCCTTCCAGGACGCGCTGTGCAGCTACACGACCAACGAGATCGCGATCAACTGGAACGCGCCGCTGGTCTATGTGTCCGCGGCCCTGCAGTCGCTGACGCCCGATGTCTCCCAACGCAAGCCGTGACATGACCATCGACCAGACCTCATTGCAGGCCCGTTTGCAGCGCCCCGCCTCGGCCGCCCTGCGTTTGATGTTCGGCACCGCCCTGCTCGCCACGTCGCTGGCCAGCTGCGGAGGCGGTGGGGCCGCAACCGGCAGCCCGGTACCAGCGCCCGCTCCCGCCCCGGCGCCGGCGCCGGCGCCGCAACCCACCGGCAGCGCCGGCTGCGGCAACGCCGCCAAGCTCAGCACCGGCGAACAGGCCATCGCCTCCGACGGCGTCCAGCGGAGCTACTGGCTCGAACTGCCGGCCGACTACGACCGCAACAAGGCCTACCCCGTCATCATTGGCCTGCACTGGCGCGACGGCAGCGCCACGGAAGTGCGCACCTGGAACAACTACTTCGGGCTCAAGCCCCTGTACGGCAGCAGCGCCATCTTCATCGCGCCGGAAGGCCTGGACAAGGGCTGGGCCAACACCGGCGGGCGCGACATCCGCTTCATGCGCGCCCTGATCAGCCAGGTCCAGCAGGGCGTCTGCACCGATCCCCAGCGCGTGTTTGCCACCGGCTTCAGCTTCGGCGGCATGATGTCCAACGCCATCGGCTGCGAGATGGGTGACGTGGTCCGAGCCATCGCTCCCCTGTCGGGCTCGCTGTGGAGCGGATGCGGTGCGTCCTCAAACCGGGTGGCGGCGATCTTCGACCACGCCATGGACGACAACACCGTGCCCTACTCGGCCGGCGAAGACGCCCGCAACACCTTCGTGGCCCGCAACAGCTGCAGCGCCACCACCAAGCCTATCGGCAGCAACGGCTGCGTCGAGTACCAGGGCTGCAGCGCCGGCAAACCGGTCGTCTGGTGCGGCCATGCCACTGGCGGCCACTGGCCACCCGCCTTTTCGGCGACCGAGACCAAGGCCTTCTTCGACCGCTTCTAAGGCCGCGCGAGCACCCGGGCCACGACGATCAGCTCAGCCTGAACACGCTCACTGCAGTCACCAGGTTGGCCGCCTGCAGTTTGAGGCTTTCCGCGGCCGCCGCACTCTCTTCAACGAGGGCGGCGTTCTGCTGGGTGACCTGGTCAAGTTGACTCACCGCATCTCCGATCTGGCTGATGCCTTGGGTCTGCTCCTGCGTGGCTGACCCGATTTCGCCGATCAGGTCGTTGACCCGCCTGACCTGGGCGACGATGTCGTTCATGGCCTTGCCGGCCTCGTGCACCTGCGCGCTGCCGGCGTCCACCTTCTCGACGCTTTCGGTGATGAGGCTCTTGATCTCCCGGGCCGCCGTCGCCGAGCGCTGGGCCAAGGTGCGGACCTCGGTTGCCACGACGGCAAAGCCCCTGCCCTGCTCGCCTGCCCGGGCCGCCTCGACGGCGGCATTCAGGGCCAGGATGTTGGTCTGGAAGGCGATGCTGTCGATGACGCCGATGATGTCGGCGATCTTGCGGCTGGATGCCGTGATGCCCTCCATGGTCTGGACCACCTGCGCCACCACCTGCCCGCCATGGGCAGCAGCGGTGGTCGCCGAGCCGGCCAGCTGAGTGGCCGTGCGGGAAGTCTCCGCATTGGCCTGCACCGTCGCGGTGAGTTCTTCCATCGACGCCGCCGTTTGCTCCAGGTTCGCCGCCTGCTCCTCGGTGCGCTGGCTGAGATCGGCATTGCCCGTCGCGATTTGCGAAGAGCCCGTGGCAATGCTGTCGCTGCTCGCGCGCACTTTGCGCACCACCTCCGACAGCGATTCCTGCATGTGGCTGATGGCCGCAACCACGCTTCCCGGCCGCGCCCGAGTCGTGTCGATACGGGTGGTCAAGTCGCCGCCTGCCACCGCGTTGGCCACAGTGGCCACGTCGGAAGGCTCGCCGCCCAGCGCCCGGGTCACGCTGCGGGTGAGCACCACGCCGATGGCGATGCCGGCCATTGCGCTGCCCAGCGTCAGCAGCCCCATGGTCAGGCTGACCGTCTCGAACAGCTGGGTCCCGTCCTTGGAGGCCTGCTCGCCGTTCTTTTCCTTGAGCTCGGTCAACAACGAGAGCTGGTCGTCGACCGCCTTGTTGGTCTGCTTGACCGCCTTGTCCAGTCGCAGCAGGTCGGCATCGGCAGCCTGCACCTCCTTGCCGGATGCAGCAGCAAAGTAGGCCTCCGTGGCAGGCAACCAGGCCTGGATCATCGCGTCCAGCTTGCGGAGTTCTTCCTGGCCTTTCGGCAGATAGAACAGCGGTCGGGATTTGTCGAGCCAGCTGCGCATGGTGTCGACCGACTCCTTGAAGGTCTGACGTGCGGCTTGGCGCTCCGCCTCGGTCGTGGCCAGCGCAAACTGGCCTCGTGCGCGTGCCGCGTAGACGAGGTTGATGTTCGCTTCCTTCACATAGGAGATGGCGAGCAGTTCGCGCTGGTAGAGCGAGTCGTTGACCGTGTTCAGCCGAAACAGGCCATTGATTCCGAATGCCGCCACGACGGCGCCTATGGCCACCAGCGTCGCGAAGGCGAGCAGGAGTCGAGTACCGAGCCTGAGGTTGGCAAACATGGGCAGCTCCTCTGCAAACAAGACCACACTCTTGGCGGCCATGGAGGCTGCCACCCGCGTGACAGGCTGTGGGGTCGATGCATGGAATGCCAAACAACGGCGTGCCCCGCAGGCACTGGCGGACGCTCAGCGCTGATCTTGCTCGCCAACAGCCACCACTGCAAGCGGCGGTGCGGCGCCGAGCCGCTGCCAGCGCTTTGCCCCGATCAACGACCCGGATCGACCTTGAACGCCCCGACGATCTCGGTCAGCCGCTGGGCCTGGTGACTCAGGCTGTCGGCAGCAGCGGCGGACTCCTCCACGAGCGCTGCGTTCTGCTGGGTGACGCTGTCCAGTTGGCTGATCGCCCTGCCAATTTCGCCGATGCCCAGGCTCTGTTGATCGGTGGCGGTGCCGATGGCGGCCATCAGCTGGGCGACCTGCTGGACCTGACGCACCACCTCATCCATGGTGCTGCCGGCACTTCCGACGAGGTCCGCCCCCGCCTCCACGCGGGTGACACTTTCGCCGATCAGCACCTTGATTTCCCTGGCCGCGGTGGCAGCCCGCTGGGCAAGCGTTCTGACCTCGCTGGCGACGACCGAAAAGCCCCGACCTTGCTCGCCGGCGCGAGCGGCCTCAACCGCTGCGTTGAGCGCGAGGATGTTGGTCTGGAAGGCGATGCCATCGATGACGCCGGTGATGTCGGAAATCTTCCTGGAGCTCGCGCTGATGTCGCCCATGGTCGAGACGATTCGAGCGACCACGGCTCCTCCTTCGGCGGCGACGTTGCTTGCTGACGCTGCCAGCGAGGTGGCGTCCCTGGCGGACTCGGCACTGCGCTGCACCGTGGCCGTCAGTTCCTCCATGGCGGAAGCTGTTTGCTCCAGGTTCGATGCTTGCTCCTCCGTCCGTTGCGACAGGTCGGTGCTGCCCGTAGCGATCTGGTGAGAGCCCGTCGCGATGGAATCACTGCTCAGCCGCACTTGGCTCACGATGCTGACGAGGCTTGCATTCATTGCCCCCAGCGCCCTCAGCAGCTGGCCCGCCTCGTCGCGACGTTGGACATCCACGACGGATGTCAGATCGCCCGATGCCACGGTCTCGGCCAGGCGAACCGCCTGCGCGATCGGTTGCGTGATGGAGCGCGTCAGCAAGACCGCAATTGACACCGACAGGACGACTGCGATGGCGGAAAGCAGCAGCAGCATCAGTCGCGCTGCGGCTGCCATCTGCGCGGCCTCCGCACCGAACTGCTCCATGCCAGCCGCCTGCGACTCGACGAAGGCTTCGACCGACTCAAGATAGGCACCTTGCAGCGGCAGGATGACGGACACCAGCATCTCCCGTGCTTCGTCGATCCTGCCGTTCTTGATCAGCTCGATCAGCGCGTGCTCCTTGTCCTTGAACTCGGCGCGAGCCTCCGTCAGCTTCTTGAGTGCCGCCTTGCCGCTGTCGCTGTGGACTGTCGCGGACAGCTTCTCGATGGCGGTTGCGACGATCGGCAGCGAGGCCTCGATCTTGGCCAGCTCCTTCCTGGACAGGCCCGGATCGGACACGATCATGGCGGTGCGGATGGCTCGAAGCTGCTTGTTGACCTCGTTCTCGACCGTCTGCGCAAGCTTCACCTTGACGAAGCGGTCGTGAAGAATCAACTCGGTGTCGGCGTTCACCGCATTGATGCGCGACACGCCGATCACCGCCAGCATCACCAGGAGCGCAATCACCGCGCCGAAGCCGGTCGCGAGTCGGGTACCAATCTTGAGGTTGGCGACTGCAGTCATAAGATCTCCGGTTGTGCGTGACGCCGGCATCGTGCGTCAATCAACGCAGCGCTCGACAACCACGGTGTCGAACGGCCGAGTGACGAAAGTATCCGGGTTGTCGGGTCGGATGGCTAGGTGACGCCTTGGAGTTGGATGCGCCCGCTGCCGTCATGATGAGAGACAGCAGCAGGCGCTTTCATCAGGCGGCTGACCAGCCCAAGGCCCCACCTTCGGCCAGCACGGGGCTGCGCCGGCCGTCGACGTCCAGACACCAGTCGCGCAGCGCACCTTCGCTCACCTCGGCCACATAGCGCTGGCCCTGGCGGCTGACCGTGCCGCGTGCGGCAACCTTGCCGTCTGCCCCCACCACCGTGAAGGCCACGCTCTTGCCGTCGTCCAGCTCGAACACACGCAGCACCGTGCCGCGGGCGTAGTCGTAGTCCGGCTTCTCGGTCTCGGCACCCCAGGCGATGACGCTGTTGGGTGCGGCGTAAAGCGGCATGCTCAGGAAGTCATGCGTCTCACGGTGCCAGCGCCCGCCCTGCTTCTTCCCGCCATTGAGCAGATGGGTCCAGGTGCCTGAACCTTCCGATCCAGGCAGATAGAAGTCCACCTCACC
>NZ_JAVDXU010000003.1:0-843451 GCF_031458095.1 Roseateles saccharophilus | reverse complement strand
AGTGCGGATTCCCGTGTGAAAGTAGGTCATCGTCAGGCTATTTATTAAGCCCAACGCCCCAGTATCGAAAGATGCTGGGGCGTTTGTGCTTTGGGCGCTCCAAATATTAAGAACGGAACCCCAGCATGTCCGCCGACGACCAACTTGATCTACTCGGTTTTGCTGACTTGGACCCGCCCTGGGCGCCCACAACACCAGCAGGTCGCAAGCCGGCAAGCGAGTACGAACTGTTTCTGGCGCTTCGGCCTGATGTGGTTGGTCAATATGGGGCGCTGCGTGCCGATGTCGAGCTCCTTCAGCAGCGCTATCGGACGCTGGCATCCAAGCTGCGCAAGCCATCGCTTTGGCACATCACCTTGCTGGAACTTGGCAAGTTCAAGGGCAACTACCCGCGGGCGGCCCTGAACGCGATCGAGGCGGCTTGCGACAGCGTCGTGAGCCGTCGCATCCCCGTTGCGCACGAAGGGCTGGTCAGCTTCAAGCCCAGCAATGCCTGCGTCTTGACCTGCTCAGCGACCACAACGCAGGCCGTCACTCAGTTGCAGCAAGACCTTGCGGCGGCATTCCGAAGCCGCAGGATCAAGTGCAAGCCATCGTCCGGGGCCCATATGACGCTCTTCTACGACAGCGAGCACCACCTGCCGATGACGCCGCTGGATCAGCCGCTGAGCTGGATCGCCGATGGCTTCGCGCTGCTCTGCAGCCACAAGGGCCTGGGTTATCACGAGCCGGTTCGATACTGGCCTGCCAAGCCCTGAATTCCGGCAACAAAAAGGCCAGCATCAAGCTGGCCTTGCTTGCTGAGCGTTTGGCGATCAGACGTTGAAAAGGAAGTGCAGCACGTCGCCATCCTTGACGACGTATTCCTTGCCTTCAGCGCGCATCTTCCCGGCGTCCTTGGCGCCTTGTTCGCCCCGGTACTGGATGAAATCGTCGTAGGCGATGGTCTGGGCGCGGATATAGCCGCGTTCGAAATCGGTGTGGATGACTCCGGCGGCCTGCGGGCCGGTGTCTCCGACATGGATGGTCCAGGCTCGCACCTCCTTCACGCCTGCGGTGAAGTAGGTCTGCAGGCCCAGCAGCTTGAAAGCAGCGCGGATCAGACGGTTCAGGCCCGGCTCGTCCTGGCCCATCTCGGCCAGGAACAGGGTGCGGTCCTCGTCGCTCATGTCGGCAAGTTCGGCTTCGGTCTTGGCGCAGATGGCGACGACGGGAGCGTTCTGGCCGGCGGCGTATTCGCGCAGGCGATCCAGGAAGGGGTTGTTCTCAAAGCCGTCCTCGGAGACGTTGCCGACGAACATGGCCGGCTTGGCGGTGATGAGGCACAGCGGCTTCAGCACAACGAGTTCTTCCTTGCTGAACTCGATGGAGCGTACCGGCTTGGCTTCGTCCAGTGCGGCTTGGCACTTCTTCAGCACCTCGACGAGGCGCGCCGCTTCCTTGTCACCGCCGGCCTTGGCGACCTTGCTGTAGCGCACCAGACTCTTCTCGACCGTGCCGAGGTCAGCCAGGCAGAGTTCCGTCTGGATGACTTCGATGTCGGCGATCGGATCGACGCGGCCATTCACGTGAATGACGTTGGGGTCCTCGAAGCAACGCACGACGTTGACGATGGCATCCGTCTCGCGGATATGCGACAGGAATTGGTTGCCCAGACCTTCGCCCTTGCTGGCCCCGGCGACGAGGCCAGCGATGTCGACAAACTCCACGACGGCCGGCATGACGCGCTCGGGCTTGACGATCTCGGCCAGAGCCGCGAGGCGTGGGTCGGGCAGTTCAACGATGCCGACATTGGGCTCGATGGTGCAGAAGGGGTAGTTCTCGGCGGCGATGCCGGCTTTGGTCAGGGCGTTGAAAAGCGTGGACTTGCCGACGTTGGGCAGGCCCACGATGCCGCATTTGAGGCTCATGACGGGTCTTTCTGGTGGGGCGGCAACTGGCGGAGGGTCAGTGCCGAAGCTGGTGATTTTAGTCGGCCGGCGCCCGCCTGCCCCGAGCCCCAGCGCGGTCATACCCCCTGCCTACAATCGGCGGATGCAAAGCGTGGATGTATTGGTCAGAGGTCGAGGCGCGGTTGGCAGCAGCCTGGCGTTGAGCCTGGCGGCGCAGGGGCTGAGTGTTGGCATGACCGGCGCGTCCGAAACGCCCCGGGCGGACGATGTGCGGACCTACGCGCTCAACGCGGCCTCGGTGGCGCTGTTGACCGAGTTGAAGATCTGGGACAGCCTGCCCGCCGACGCCATCAGCCCGGTCTACGACATGGTCGTCAGCGGCGACACGGGTGCAGATCAGGCTGCCGGCCGGCTGAGTTTTTCGGCTTGGCAGCAGGGCCTGCGCGAACTGGCGGTCATCGTCGACGCCGCTGCACTGGACGCCCAGCTGGCCACCGCGCTGCGCTTTTCTCCCCATGTCCATAACGTCGCCGACGGCACGCCGACTGCGCTGACGGCCCTTTGCGAGGGGCGCGAATCGGCCGCGCGCGCTGCGCTGGGCGTGGCGTTCAAGCCCAAGCCCTATGGCCACCGTGCCCTGGCCGCAAGACTGAGCGCAGACCAGCCTCACCAGGGTGTCGCCCGCCAGTGGTTCCAACCGGGCGGCGAAGTGCTGGCCCTGCTGCCTTTCGAGAAGCCGGTGCCCGGGGCGTCCTATGGCCTGGTCTGGTCCTGCGCCGAGGCGCGGGCCGAACAGTTGCAGGCCATGCCGGACGCGGACTTCGAACGCGAACTCAACGCCGCCACTGGCGCTGCGGCCGGAGAGCTGAAGCTCGGCAGCGAACGCTCGAGCTGGCCTCTGGCCTTGGCCAGGGCAGATGCAGTCAGCGGCGCGGGCTGGGTGCTGCTGGGCGACGCCGCCCACATCGTCCATCCCTTGGCCGGCCAGGGATTGAACCTCGGCCTGGGCGATGTCGCCGCGCTCGCCCGCGTGCTGGCCCAGCGCGAAGCCTGGCGGCCGCTTGGCGACGAACGCCTGCTGCGCCGCTACGCGCGCGAGCGCCTCGCACCGACGCTTGCCATGGGCGAGCTGACCGATGTGCTGCAGCGCCTCTTCGCCCATTCCTCTCCCGCCGTCCAGGGCCTGCGCAACCGCGGCCTGGATGCCCTCAATCAACTCACCCCCGTCAAGCGCTGGCTGACCCAGCGTGCTCTCGGGCTCTGACCTCCAACCGGCCTCATCACCGTGCGCTTCATCGTCCTCCGCCTTCTGGCCGTCGTTCTTGCCACCCTCAGCCTGCCTGCCTTGGCCAATGAAGCTGCCATCCGCAAGGCCTTCGCCGAGCGCATGCCCAATGCGCCCAAGATCGACGAGGTCCGGCCCGCGGCCATGCCGGGGCTGTGGGAGGTGCGCATCGGCAATGAGATCCGCTACACCGACGCAGGGGCCAATTTCCTCATCGAAGGCGAGCTCTTCGATCTGAAGGCCAAGAAGAACCTGACCGAGGAGCGCGTCACCCAACTCAACCGGATCGACTTCGCCAGCCTGCCCTTCAAGGATGCGGTCATGTGGAAGAACGGCAACGGCAAGCGCCGCATTGCCGTCTTCGCCGATCCCAATTGCGGCTATTGCAAGCGCTTCGAGAAGGGCCTGCAGGAGCTCAAGGACGTCACCGTCTACACCTTCCTCATCCCCATCCTGGGCGGGGACTCCCCCGAGAAGACGCGCGCGATCTGGTGCGCCAAGGACAACGCCAACGCCTGGCTGGGCTGGATGCTGAAGGGCGAGCAGCCCGGCAAGCCGCCGGCCTCCTGCGATGACGCCGCCATCGAGCGCAATCTCGCGCTGTCGCGCAAGATCCATGTGAACGGCACGCCAGCCATCCTGCTGGAAGACGGCAACCGCATCCCTGGCGCCGTTGGCCCGGTGGAACTGGAGAAGCGCCTGCAAGCCCTGGCCGCGGCGGCCAGCAAGTCCTGAGACGATGAGCGCCGATCGCCGCGAGCTCGCGCATCGCCTGGGCTATGCCGGCCTGATGCCCTTTCTGCTCGGTTGCGCGCTGATCTGGCTGATCGGCGACCGGGACCTCGACCAGCACACCTTTGTCAGCCTGGCCATGTCGGCCTATGCCGGCCTGACCATCGCCTTTCTCGGCGGCATCCATTGGGGCCTGTCCTTCGCCGGTGGCCTGCCGGCGCGTCAGCCCCTGGTCTGGGGCGTCTGCGCCATGCTGCTGGGCTGGCTGGGCGTCGTGATGCCGCCCTATGCAGGGCTGGCCCTGCACGGCGGCGTGCTGGTCGCCTGCTATCTCGTCGACCGGCGCGTCTATCCTCAGCTGGGCGCGGCCGATTGGTTGACGCTGCGCTTCCGGCTCACGGCCGTTGCGGCGCTGAGCTGCTTCCTCGCCGCCGCGGGCAGCTGATGCGCGGGCCGAGCTACCGCGTCGAGCTGGCCGACACAGCGGCCCACCGCTATCGCGTCACGCTGACTCTCACCCATCCAGCGGCCGAGCAGGTCTTCAGCCTGCCGGTATGGATTCCGGGCAGCTATCTGGTGCGCGAATTCGCCAAGCAGCTAAGCCGCTTGACGGCCCGGCAGGGCAGCAATGAGCTGACGGTCGAGCAGCTCGACAAGGCCAGCTGGCGCGTGCGTTGCAGCGGCCGTGCGGCCCTGGTGCTGAGCTACGAGGTCTATGCCTTCGACGCCTCGGTGCGAACGGCGTGGCTGGACAGCCAGCGCGCCTTCTTCAATGCCAGCAGCTTGTGCCTGCGCGCCCACGGCCGTGAAGCTCAGGCGCATCGCATCGAGCTCGCGGGCCTGCCCAAGGGCTGGCGTGTCGCGACCGAGATGCGTGCCGCGGATGACGGCGGCTGGCAGGCCGCCGACTACGACGAACTGCTCGACCATCCCTTCGAGATCGGCCCGCACTGGCAGGGCGAGTTCGTCGCGGCCGGTGTGCCGCATCGCATCGTCGTGGCCGGCGCCTGGCCCAGCTTTGACGGCGAGCGCCTGCTGGCCGACGTCCAGCGCATCTGCGAGACCCAGATCGGCTTTTGGGGCGCAGCGCCCTTCGAACGCTACAGCTTCCTGCTCTGGGCGGTGGACGATGGCCATGGCGGGCTGGAGCACCGTGCCAGCACGGCCCTGATCTGCGCGCGACGCGAGTTGCCCACGGCCGCCGAAGCCGCAACGCCGAGCGACAACTACGCCCGCCTGCTGGGCCTGTTCAGCCACGAATACTTCCATGCCTGGAATGTGAAGCGGCTGCGCCCGGCGGAGTTCGCCAGCTTCGACTACCAGCGCGAGAACTACACCGAGCTGCTGTGGTTCTTCGAGGGCTTCACGAGCTATTACGACGAGCTGATGCTGCGGCGTGCAGGTCTGGTCGATGGACCGCGCTATCTGAAGCTGCTGGCCGCTTCTGTCAATGGCGTGCTGGCCGGCCCTGGCCGGCAAGTGCAGCCGCTGGCGTCGGCGAGCTTCGAGGCCTGGACCAAGTACTACCGGCCCGACGAGAACAGCGTCAATGCGGCGAGCAACTACTACGCCCAGGGTGCTCTCGTGGCCCTCTGTCTGGACCTGAGCCTGCGCGGGCGCAAGTCCAGCCTGGACGCTCTGATGACGCGGCTGTGGAAGCGCAGCGCCGGCGGCCCCATCAGCGAGGCCGACATCCTGGCGGCCGTGACGGCCCTGGGCGGCGCAGACATCGCGGCGCAGTTGCAGGCGTGGGTGCATGGCACCGACGAGCTGCCGCTGCGCGAGCTGCTCGAAGGGCAGGGTGTCACCTGGCGCGATGAAGGGCGCGCGAGCGTTGCCCAACGCCTGGGGTTGCGTGTGCGCGAGGCGGCGCTGACGGGTATTGGCGTCACCCATGTGCTGACCGGTGGCGCCGCCGAGGCGGGCGGCCTCAATGCGCG
This sequence comes from Roseateles saccharophilus, assembly GCF_031458095.1. Taxonomy (GTDB): domain Bacteria; phylum Pseudomonadota; class Gammaproteobacteria; order Burkholderiales; family Burkholderiaceae_C; genus Pelomonas; species Pelomonas saccharophila_A. The sequence goes on along the minus strand of NZ_JAVDXU010000003.1, from coordinate 837,602 downwards.
CGACGAGATCCTCGGCTGCAATGGCTGGCGGCTGCGCCGGCTCGACGATGTGCTGAGCCTGCTGGGCAGTGGCGGGACCCGGCTGCGCCTGCTCGTCAGCCGCGATCAGCGCCTCGTTGAGCTCGACGTCGACCTGCCGGCCTCGCGCTCTGCGGCCGTCGCGCTGACGCTGGCCGACGGTCCTCACGCCACACGCCGCCGCTGGCTCGGCGCCTGAGCCCACGATGAGAACACCGCGGCCACCGGGCCTGCTGGTGCTGGCCGTGCTGATGCTGCATCTGCTGCTGGGCCGGGAGGTGCAGCGCATCCAGGAGGGCTGGGTCAGCGACGGCCCGCCACCCATGCCGCCGCGCATGCAGGTGGCCCTGGTGCGGGAGATGCAGCTGCAGGAGCCGCCCGCCATGCGCGCACAGCCGCCACGGCGATCGAAGCCGCGGCAGACGCCAGTGCCCCTGGCCGCCCCTGCGCTGCCGGCAAGCGCGGCCTCGGCTCATGTGCCTGAGGCCACCCCAGTGCCGCCTGGCGAGCCTGTCGTGCAGGCTGCATCGGCGCCCGCCGAAGCCGCATCCGTCGCCATGGCTGCATCGGCGCCGGCCGATGGCGAGCCCGGTCCCGAGTGGCCGCTGTCCACGCGCCTGAGCTATGTGCTGACGGGCAACTATCGCGGCCCGGTCAGCGGTCAGGCCCAGGTCGAGTGGCTGCGCCAGGGGCGCGACTATCAGGTCCACCTGGACGTCGGCGTCGGCCCTGGCTTCGCGCCGCTGATCTCGCGCCGCATGAGCAGCCAGGGCTTGCTGACGCCCGAGGGCATTGCGCCGCAGCGCTATGACGAGGAGACCAAGGTCGTTCTCAGCGATGCCCGGCGCGCCAGCGTGTTCTTCCTCGGAACCCAAGTCCAGCTCGCCAGCGGCGCGCGCGAGCCGTCGCAGCGTGGCGCGCAGGACTCCGCCAGCCAGTTCGTCCAGTTGACCTGGCTCTTCCTGACCGGCCGCGAGCCGCTGCAGGCCGGACGCACCGTGCAGTTCCCGCTGGTGCTGCCACGCCGGCAATACGCCTGGCAATACGAAGTGGTGGGCGAGGAGATGCTGGACACGCCGATGGGCCCCTTGGCCAGCTGGCACCTCAGGCCGACCCGGGCGCCTGCCGGTGGCGACCTGGCCGCCGAGGTCTGGCTGGCGCCGTCGCTGCAATTCCTGCCCGTGCGCCTGCTCATCCGCCAGGACGCCGACACCTATATCGACCTCATGCTCAGGAGCGCGCCGCTGCAAGCCGCGCCAGAATCAACCAACGGCATCCCCAGGAGACTGTCCCAATGACCTATGAATGCATCATCACCGCCGTCCACGGCGAAGGCCCGCGCAAGACCGCGCTGATCACGCTGAACCGCCCCAAGGCGCTGAACGCGTTGAACGACCAACTGATGGACGAGATGGGCGAGGCCCTGCTCGCCTTCGACGCCGACGACAGCATCGGCTGCATCGTGCTGACCGGCTCGGAGCGCGCCTTTGCGGCCGGCGCCGATATCCCGACCATGCTGCCCCACACCTTCGCGACGGCCTTCAAGAGCGGCCTGATCTCCAAGAACTGGGAAACCATCCTGCAGGTGCGCAAGCCCGTCATCGCCGCGGTGGCCGGCTTTGCCCTCGGCGGCGGCTGCGAGCTGGCCATGATGTGCGACTTCATCATCGCCGCCGACTCGGCCAAGTTTGGCCAGCCCGAGATCAAGCTCGGCATCGTGCCCGGCGCCGGCGGCACCCAGCGCTTGCCGCGCGCCGTCGGCAAGAGCAAGGCCATGGACATGCTGCTGACCGCCCGCATGATGGCTGCAGCCGAGGCCGAGAGCGCCGGCCTGGTGTCGCGCGTCGTGCCGGCCGACAAGCTGCTGGAAGAGGCGCTGGCCGCGGCCGAAACCATCAATGGCTTCAGCGGCCCCTCGGTCATGCTGATCAAGGAACTCGTCAACCTCGCCTACCAGGGCCCGCTGACCGATGGCGTGGCCGTGGAGCGCCGCTATTTCCATGCGCTGTTCGGCAGCCATGACCAGCGCGAAGGCATGGAGGCCTTCCTGGCCAAGCGCGCGCCGAACTTCGAACACCGTTGATTGGATGTGGCGAAGCGATGACGATCTAGGGATGACTGTTTGCGTCAAATGAATAGTCAGTTCCCGCCAGCCTAGTATTTCTACTGAGGCCGGCTCCCTACAGTTCGGGCCATGGACACCGCGGTCGCGATGTCCGAATGACCCCAAGCAGGACGTTCCTGCCAGTAGTTGAAGGAGCCCGTCATGAGCAAGCTGTCCACCGTCATCGCCGCCATCGCCCTCGTCGCCGCGGGTGCCGCATCCGCCCAAACCGCCACCCCGCTGACCCGCGAGCAAGTCGTTGCCGACCTGGTCGCCGCCCGCAACAGCGGTGAACTGGCCGCCATCCAAGGCGAAAAGGGCGTCGAAGTGACGACCCCCGCCAGTGCCAAGGCCGCCGTTGCCACTGCCAAGCTGCCGCGCCAAGCCATTCTGAGCGTCAAGCCCACCGAAGTGCGCGCTGACGAGAAGACGGCCGCCGCCCTGGCTGCCGATCATGGCGAGAACGCCGCCCGCGAACTGGGCGACTTCCCGGCCCGCATCGTGCGCCCCGCCACCGGCCTGGCTTCGCGTTAAGCCGAGCGCTGAAACAAAGCGGTTTCAAACCGATGAAAGGCGACCCGAGAGGGTCGCTTTTTTGTTGCCTGCGTTCCTAGAATCCGCGGCCCGCACGACAAGGGCGTTGGAGACAAGATGCGAATGCAGCAGATGTGGGCAGCGGCGACGCTGTTGACGGCCTCGATGACAGCGTTGGCTGCCGGCCCGGTGGTCGGCGTGAGCTGGTCCAATTTCCAGGAAGAACGCTGGAAGACCGATGAGGCGGCGATCAAGGCCGAACTCGCCCGCCAGGGCGCGAGCTATGTGTCAGCCGACGCCGGTGGCTCTCCCGAGAAGCAGATCGGCGACGTCGAATCGCTGCTGGCCAAGGGCGCCAAGGTTCTCATCATCCTGGCCATGGACAAGGACGCCATCATCCCGGCCCTGAACAAGGCCAAGGCGCGCAAGGTGCCGGTGGTGGCCTATGACCGCCTCATCGAGGCCCCCGAGGTCTTCTACCTGACCTTCGACAACCGCGAGGTCGGTCGCCTGCAGGCCAAGGCCGTGCTGGCCGCCAAGCCGCAGGGCCGTTACGTGATGATCAAGGGCTCGCCCAGCGACCCGAATGCCGACTTCCTGCGCGCCGGTCAGCAGGACGCGCTCGCGGATGCAGTGAAGAAGGGTGACGTGAAGATCGTCGCCGAGGAATACACCGACGGCTGGAAGCCCGAGGTGGCGCAGAAGAACATGGAACAGATCCTGACCCGGCTGAAGGGCGGCGTCGACGCGGTCGTGGCCAGCAATGACGGCACGGCCGGTGGCGCCATCGCCGCGCTGGGGGGCCGTGGCATCAAGGGCGTGCCGGTCAGCGGCCAGGACGCCGACCATGCCGCGCTGAACCGCATTGCGCTGGGCACGCAGACGGTCTCGGTCTGGAAGGACTCGCGCGCGCTTGGCAAGGAGGCCGCAGCGGCCGCCGTGCAACTGGCGGCGGGCCAGAAGGTCGACGGTGCCGCGCCCTGGGCCGGCGGCGAGCGCAAGGTCTCGCTGCAGGCCAAATTCCTCGCGCCGGTGGCCGTCACGCAAGCCAATCTCGACCAGGTCATCAGCGCCGGCTGGGTGTCCAAGGCCGTCGTCTGCAAGGGCGTGGATGCCGCCAAGGCCCCGGCGGCCTGCAAATAGGAGAGGCGATGAGCGCCCAGACCCAGCGGCTCGCCGTCATGGTGGCCGTGCTGGTGGCCATTGCCATCGGCTTTCACGTCCTCACCGGCAGCTTCCTGACGGCGGAGAACCTCTACAACATCGCCCAGCAGACGGCCGTCGTCGGCATCGTCGCCAGCGGCATGGCGCTGATCATCGTGGCGCGCCAGATCGACCTCGCCGTGGGCTCGCTGCTTGGCGCCGTCGGCGTGCTGATGGCCTGGCTGCAGTACACCCAGGGTTGGTCGGTCGTCGCCTCGTTGTTCGCAGGCCTGGGCTTGGCATTGCTGGTCGGCCTGTTCCAGGGCTGGCTGTCGGCCGTCATCGGCATCCCGTCCTTTGTCGTGACGTTGGGCGGCCTGGTGTCGCTGCGCGGCGTGGCTTTCCTGATCGCCGACGGCAAGACCCAGCCCATCACCGAGCCCTGGCTGCTGGCTCTGGGTGGCGGTCTCGACGGGTCTCTTGGCGAGCGAGGCAGCTGGATGCTCGGCGTTGTGCTGGTCGCCCTGCTTGTGGGCTGGCAGCTCGTGCAGCGCCGCGCGCAGCTCCGGGCCGGCGGCGTGCCGGCCGACGTGAAGCATGAACTGCTGAAGGCCGGTCTCGCGGCGCTGGCGGTCTTTGGCACCGTGGCCGTCTTCAACGCTTATCGCCTCGAAGGCCAGGAGCAGGGCCAGGGCCTGCCGCTGCCGCTCGTGATCTGGGTGGCCGTCGTGTTGCTGCTGGGCTTTATTGCCAAGCACACGCGCTTCGGCCGCTATGTCTACGCTATCGGCGGCAACCCGGACGCGGCGCGCCTGGCCGGCATTCCGGTGCGACGCGTGATGATCCAGCTGAACCTGCTGCTGGCGGCCCTCGTGGCGCTGGCTGCCATTGTCGCGATGGCGCGCCTGAACGCGGGCACCAACTCCATGGGTACGGGCATGGAGCTGACCGTCATCGCGGCGGCCGTCATCGGTGGCGTGAGCCTGGCCGGTGGCAGCGGCAGCGTCGGCGGCACCGTGCTGGGCGCCCTCATCATCCAGAGCATCGACAGCGGCCTGCTGCTGACCGATGTGGCCATCGGCTGGCGCATGGTCGTGCTCGGCCAGGTGCTGGTGGCAGCTGTTGTCTTCGACCGTGTGGTGCAGAAATGAGCGCTTTGCTTGAAGTGCGCGGAGCGCGCAAATCCTTTGGCGGCGTGCATGCGGTGGATGGCGTCTCCTTGAGCCTGGCGCCCGGCGAGGTGCTGGCGGTGCTGGGCCACAACGGTGCCGGCAAATCCACGCTGATGCAGATGATCGCCGGGGCGCTGCCCTTCGATGGCGGCGAGCTGCTGCTGAATGGCGGGGCGGTGAGGTTCGCGAGCCCGGCCGACTCGCGAGCCGCCGGCATCGAGACCATCCACCAGAAGCTGGCCCTGGCCGACAACCTCGACTCGGTCGCCAACCTCTTCCTCGGCCGCGAGATGCGCACCCGCCTGGGGCTGCTCGACGACGCCGCCATGCGGGCCGCGGCCGTGCCGCTGTTCGCGCGGCTGAATCCCAACTTCAAGAACATCGCCGATCCGGTGATGTCCCTGTCGGGTGGCCAGCGTCAGGTGGTGGCCATTGCACGCGCCCTGCAGTTCAAGGCTCGCGTGCTGATCATGGACGAGCCCTGTGCGGCCCTGGGCCCGGCCGAGACGGCCATGGTGCACGAGCTGATCCGGCGCCTCAGTGCCGAGGGCGTGGGCATCCTGCTGGTCACTCACGACATGCCAGACGTCTTCGCGCTGTCCAACCGCCTGGCCGTCATGAAGAACGGCCGCCTGGTCGGCGTGACCCAGACGGCCGCGGTGAACGAGGACGAGGTGCTGGCGATGATCATTGCGGGCAAGGCGCCCGCATCGCTCGCCGCCTGACGTCAGGCTTCCCGGCGCAAGGCCGGGAACAGGATGACGTCGCGGATCGACGGCGAATCCGTGATCAGCATCATCAGCCGGTCGATGCCGATGCCGCAGCCGCCGGTCGGGGGCATGCCGTATTCGAGCGCGCGGATGAAGTCGGCGTCGAAGAACATCGCCTCCTCGTCGCCGGCGTCCTTGTTGGCGACCTGGGCGTGGAAGCGCGCGGCCTGGTCTTCGGCGTCGTTCAGCTCCGAGAAGCCGTTGGCGTACTCGCGGCCGGTGATGAAGAGCTCGAAGCGCTCGGTGATCTTGGGGTTGGCGTCTGAGGCGCGGGCCAGCGGCGAGACCTCGACGGGGTAGTCGATGATGAAGGTGGGCTCCCACAGCTTCTCTTCGACGACGGCCTCGAACAGGCCGAACTGCAACTCGGCCAGGCTCCAGCGCGCCGGCGCTTCTTCACCGGCGGCAATGATCTTGGCGCGCAGCACGTCAGGGTTGTCGGCCTCTTCGCCGGTCAGCCCGGCGAACTGGATCAGCGAATCACGCACGGACACGCGGGCGAAGGGCTTGTCCAGAGCCACCGGCTTGCCAGCATAGGTCAGGGCGGCGCTGCCGGTGGCGGCGACGGCCGCATGGCGCAACACAGCCTCGGTGAAGTCCATCTGGTCGTGATGCGTCCAGTAGGCCGCATAGAACTCCATCATCGTGAACTCGGGGTTGTGCCGGACCGAGATGCCTTCGTTGCGGAAGTTGCGGTTGATCTCGAACACGCGCTCGAAGCCGCCCACCACCAGGCGCTTCAGGTAAAGCTCGGGCGCGATGCGCAGGAACATCTCCTGGTCCAGCGCGTTGTGATGGGTCTTGAAGGGCTTGGCGTTCGCGCCACCCGGGATGGGGTGGAGCATGGGCGTCTCGACCTCCAGGAAGCCGTGGTCCACCATGAAGCTGCGGATGGCCGACACGGCCTTGGAGCGCGCCGTGAAGCGCTTGCGGGCGTCCTCGTCGGTGATCAGGTCGACATAGCGCTGGCGGTACTTCTGCTCCTGGTCGGTCATGCCGTGGAACTTGTCCGGCAGCGGACGCAGGCTCTTGGTCAAGAGGCGCAGCGTCGTCACGGCGACCGACAACTCGCCAGTCTTGGTGCGCATCAGCGTACCTTCGGCGCCCAGGATGTCGCCCAGGTCCCAGTGCTTGAAGGCGTCATAGACCTCGGGGCCGACGTTGTCGATGGTCACGCGCAGCTGGATGCGGCCGGTGGCGTCCTGCAGCGTGCAGAAGCTGGCCTTGCCCATCATGCGCTTGAGCATCATGCGCCCGGCCACGCTGACCTTGATGGCCTGGGGTTCCAGCTCCTCGTTGGGTACCTCGCCGTACTGGGCCTGCAGGGGCTGGGCACGGTGCTGGGGCTTGAAATCGTTGGGGAAGGGCACCGCCGTGGCGGCCCGCAGCGCGGCCAATTTGGCGCGGCGCTCGGCGATCAGTTGGTTGTCGTCGGCAGCGGGAGTCGGAGGGGTCGTGGTCATTGCGGGCCTTCAGTCGAACCTTGGATTCTAGAATCTCGCGCCCCATGAGCTTGAAGCGCGCCACTCTCACCTTGCTAGCCGGCAGCGCGCTGGCCCAGGCCATCCCGCTTTTGCTGGGCCCGTGGATCGCCCGGCTCTACACGCCGGCCGAATACGGGCAGTTCTCGCTGGTCTGGACCGTGGCCAGCAATCTAGCGGTCGTCGGCTGCGCGCGCTACGAGTTCGCGCTGGCCCTGGAGAAGGACGAAACCGGCGCCGCGGCCTTGCTGGCTCTGTGCCTGCGCATGCTGCTGGCGATGACCGCCACGGCCGTCGTCGTGGGTGGGGCCTGGATGATCTGGGCCGACCTGCCCGCCGCCGCGGCCCTGCCGCTGATCGTGCTGGCGGCTTCGGCCAGCCAGGCCCTGGCCCAGTGGGCGGCCCGGGCGGGCCAGTTCGCCGCGCTGGCCTGGGCTCGCGTCGTGCAATGGGGCGGTGGCGCCCTGGCCCAGGTCGGTTTCGGGTTGCTGCAGGCGGGGCCCTGGGGCCTGATCGGCGGCGCCGCGCTGGCCACCGTCGCGGCTGCGGCGCTGCAAGCCCGCCCAACACCCGCCGGCGGCTGGCGTGGCCTGCTGGAGCCGCAACCCCTGCGCGAGATGGCCGCCAAGCACCGCGACTTCCCACTGCTGAACACGCCCCATGCCTTTGCCGGCGCCTTGCAGGACACTCTGGCCATCGCCCTGCTGACAGCCTGGCTGGGCTCGCCCGAGGCCGGCGCCTGGGCCCTGGCACTGCGCTATCTGAAGGCGCCCGCCTCTCTGGTCGGAGGCTCGCTGTCGCAGGCCCTCTATCCGCGGCTGACCCAGGCCGCCAGCCTCGCCGAGGGCCGCGCGCTGGTGCGCCAGAACCTGCTGCTGCTGGCGGCACTGGCCCTGCCGCTGATGCTGGCCCTGCTGGCCTTCGGACCCTGGCTGTTCGCCACCATCTTTGGCCCCGAGTGGCGCGGCGCCGGCGAGCTGGCGCGGTCGCTGGCGCCCTATGTGGCCCTGCATTTCATCGCCTCGCCGCTGTCCGTCGTGCTGATGGCCTGGGGCGCCCAGGGCTGGGGACTCAAGCTGGCCCTGGTCGGCCAGGTCCTCTTCATCGCCGGACTGGCCGCTGGGCTCTGGCTTGGTGGCCTTGCCGGCGCGGGCTGGGGCGTGTCCGCGGCGATGCTGCTCTACTTCGGCTACTTCTTTTGGGCACTGTGGACCTGGGAATGATGCGTGTCTTCATCAACCGCCTGCGTCGCCGCCTGGTGCGGCTGCTGGGCTTTCGCATGCTGTTCGGCGAGGCCGGCGCGCCGCATTCGCGCATCGCACCCAGCACCTGCATCGAGGGCGAGGCCGGCCTGCAACTGGGCGACCATGTCTTCATCGGCCAGTTCAATTTCATCGACGCCGGCGCCGGCCTCGTCATCGAGGAAGGTGTGCAGATCGCCAATTTCTGTTCCATCGTGACCCACAGCACCCACAACGCGCTGCGCGTGAACGGCCGCCGCAGCGCGACGTTGGGCGGCGAACTGCCGGGTTATCGCAAGGCCGCCATCCGCCTGGGCGCCTACAGCTTTGTCGGCCCGCACAGCCTCATCGAACCCGGAGCGGTGCTCGGCAAGGGCGCCATGCTGTGCGCCTATTCGCAGTTGCGCGGCGAGGCGCCCGACTTCGCCATCATGGCCGGCCAGCCCGCCCGCCAGGTGGGCGACACACGCGAGCGTGATGCGGCCTTGCTGGCCAGGCATCCGGAATTGCGCGAGGCCTATGCTGCCTGGTCGGGGGTGAGGCTGTGAGTCTTGGCGGCGGCCTCAAGCTCGTCCTGATCGGCGACGGCGAAAGCCCCCATCTGCTGAAGTGGGCCCGGGCGCTGAAGCCCCGGGTGCAGTTGCATGCCATCTCCTCGCGCGGCTTTCTGCCCGAGTTCCACCAGTTGCTGCCCGACGCCCAGCGCCTGGCGCTGAACACGGCGCCCGACCATGGCGGCGGCAATGTCGCGCTGATCAAGCAACTGCCCAAGGTCGGCGCCTGGCTGGCCGAGACCGATGCAGACTGGCTGCACGCCCACTACCTGACCTCCCATGGCAGCCTGGCCTGGGCAGCCCGCATGGGCTGGCGACTGCGGGCGCAGATCGCCGGCTCGGCCTGGGGCAGCGACATCCTCGTCACGCCCAACCGCGGCGGCGCCTGGCGCTGGATGACCAAGAAGGTGCTGCGCGAATGCGCCGTGACGACGTCGGACTCCCTGCACATGGCCGAACGCATGCGCGAGCTCGGCGCCAAGGAGATCATGACCTTTCCCTTCGGATTGGAAGCGCTGCCCAGGCAGAACGCGCAGAAGCAGCCCTGGCTGTGCTTTGCCAACCGCGGCCTCGAGCCCATCTACCGCCCACAGCTCGTCATCGAGGCGTTCGCGCGCATCGCCGCAGCCCAGCCCGAGGCGCGCCTCGTTGTTGCCAATGACGGCTCGCTGCGCACCGCGCTGGAGGCTGATGTCGCCGCCCGCGGCCTGGCCGACAAGGTCAGCTTCGTCGGCCGCCTCGACGCCCAGGCCCAGGCCGGCCACTACGCCCGCTCGACCTGGTTCCTCAGCTTGCCGGAGAGCGATTCGGTCTCCGTCTCGGTGCTGGAGGCCATGGCCCATGGCTGCGTGCCGCTGCTGTCCGAGTTGCCCGCCAACCGCGAGCTGATCGGTGACTCGGCGCGCGGGCTCATCGTCGGATCACTGGACGATCTGCCGGCTCGCATGGCCACACTGGACACGGCCCAGCTCGCCGTCGTCAATCGCGACTGGGTCGCGGTCAACGGGCTGTTCGAGCCCCATGTGCAGCGCTTCCTGACCCGACTGAAAGAGCTGACCCCGGCATGAGGATCCTCCTCGTCAACCACTACGCCGGCTCGCCCGCCCATGGCATGGAGTTCCGGCCCTATTACCTGGCCCGCGAATGGATCAGGGCCGGGCATGAGGTCACCATCGTCGCGGCCAGCTATTCGCATGTGCGGGCCGTGCAGCCCGAAATGGCCGGGCTGCCGCGCGAGGAGATCATCGACGGCATCCGCTACCGCTGGCTGCCCGTGCCCAGCTACCAGGGCAATGGCGTGGGCCGCTTGCGCAACATCCTGTCCTTCCTGCGCCAGCTGCGCGCCGATGCCTGGCGGCTGACGCGCGAGTTCCGGCCCGATGCCGTCATCGCGTCCAGCACCTATCCGATGGATGTCTGGGTGGCGAAGAAGCTGGCCAAACTCGCGAAGGCCAAACTGGTCTACGAGGTGCACGACCTCTGGCCGCTGTCGCTGATCGAGCTGTCCGGCATGTCGCCGCATCATCCCTTCGTGCTGATGTGTGGCAAGGCCGAGGCCGACGCCTACCGCGATGCCGATGTCGTCGTTTCCATGTTGCCTTGCGTGCATGAGCACATGGCTTCCCGGGGCCTGGACCTGAAGCGGCTGCGCATCGTGCCCAATGGCTTTGCGCCCGAGGAGTGGCAGGGAGCGAGTGCGCCTCTGGGCGAGACGCTGAAGGCGCATCTCGATGCCGAGCGCGCCGCCGGCCGCGTCATCGTGGGCTATGCCGGCTCCATGGGCCTGCCCAATGCGTTGGACGTGCTGCTCGATGCCGCCGCCAAGCTGCGCGGGCCACCGATCAGCTTCGTGCTGGTGGGCAGCGGCCACGAGGCGACGCGGCTGGCCCAGCGCGTGGAAGCCGAGGGGTTGAAGAACGTGCGCTTCTTCGCCCCCATCCCCAAGGCCCAGATCCCGACGCTGCTGAATCATTTCGACATCGCCTATATCGGCTGGCAGCGCACGCCCATCTACCGCTTCGGCATCGCGCCCAACAAGCTCATCGACTATCTGATGGCCGGCCGCGCCGTGCTGCATTCGGTCGAGGCCGGCAATGATCCGGTGGCCGAGGCCGGTGCCGGGCTGACCGTGGCGCCCGAGGATGCCGAGGCCGTGGCTCAGGGTTTGCTGAAGCTGGCGGCGCTGTCGTCCGCCGAGCGCGCGGCCATGGGCGAGCGCGGCCGCGCCTTCGCCATGGCCCATCACGCCTATCCGGTGCTGGCGGCCCGCTTCATCGAGGCCTTGTCGTGAGCGAGCTCGACCAGATCGCTCAGCGCTATGCGCGCCGCGAGACGGGTGACCGCTACAGCCTGCTGCGCCCCGAAGTCTGGCAGATGTGGCAGGAGCGCCAGCGCGAGCTCCTCAAGCTGCTTGCCACTCGCCCCGGCCGGCCGGCCGACTGGCACGCCGCCGAGGTGGGCTGCGGTGCCGGCGGCAATCTGCTGGACCTGCTGCGCCTGGGGCTGCCGCCCGCCCATCTGACCGGCATCGAACTGCTGCCCGAGCGCCTCGCCGCTGCCCGCGCAGCCCTGCCCGAGGGCGTGCGTCTGCTGGCGGGCGATGCGGCCCAGGCCGAGGTGGCGCCGGCCAGCCAGGACCTGGTGCTGCAGTCCACCGTCTTCTCCTCCATCCTCGACGACTCCCTTCAGCAGCGCGTGGCTGACGCCATGTGGCGCTGGCTCAAGCCCGGCGGCGCCATCGTCTGGTACGACTTCACCGTCAACAACCCGCGCAACCCCGACGTGCGCGGCGTGCCGCTCGCGCGCGTGCGCCAGCTGTTTCCACAGGGCCGCTTCACCGCCCGCCGCGTGACTCTGGCGCCGCCGCTGGCGCGCGCCCTTCCCGCAGCCTATGGCCTGCTCAACCTCGTCCCCTGGCTGCGCACGCATCGCCTGGTCCTGATCGAGAAACCTTGATCGTCGAAAATCCCGCCCCATGAGCGCCCAGCCCTTCCTCCCCTTTGCCCTTCCCGAGCTCGGCGACGACGAGATTGCCGAAGTCGTCGACACGCTGAAGTCCGGCTGGATCACGACCGGTCCCAAGGCCAAGCGTTTCGAGCAGGCCTTTGCCGAGTTCCTCGGTGACCCGCAGATCGAATGCATCGCCGTCAACTCGGCGACCGCCGGTCTGCACCTGGCCCTGGAGGCCATCGGACTGGGCCCGGGCGACGAGGTCATCACGACGACCCACACCTTCACGGCCACGGCCGAGGTCGTGCGCTATCTGGGCGCCGACGTTAAGCTGGTCGACATCGACCCGGCGACGCTGAACATCGACATCGCCGCCATTGAGGCCGCAATCACGCCCAAGACCCGCGCCATCCTGCCCGTGCATTACGCCGGCCTGGCCGTGGACATGCTGGCCATCCTGGACATCGCGCGCCGTCATGGCCTGCGCGTCATCGAGGACGCCGCTCATGCGCTGCCGACGACGCTGGAAAAGGAGCTGATCGGTACCCTGGGCAGCGACGCCGCTGTCTTCAGCTTCTACGCCAACAAGACCATGACGACGGGCGAGGGCGGCATGCTGGTGACGCGCAATGCCGAGCTGGCCAAGCGCGCCCGCGTGATGCGCCTGCACGGCATGAGCCGCGACGCCTTCGACCGCTTCACGGCCAAGGTGCCGAGCTGGTACTACGAGATCGTCGCGCCCGGCTTCAAGTACAACCTGACCGACATCGCTGCCGCTCTGGGCCTGCACCAGTTGAAGCGCCTGCCGGCCTTCCAGGTGCGCCGCGAGCAGATCGCGATGCGCTATCACGAGGCCTTTGCCGACCTGCCCCTCATCCTGCCGCCGGATGCGCCCGAGGGCGACACGCACTCCTGGCACCTTTACGTCATCCGCCTGGCCGACACGGCCGGCATCACGCGGGACGCCTTCATCGAAGGCATGTTCGCCGCCGGCATCGGCTGCAGCGTGCATTACGTGCCCCTGCATCAGCATCCCTATTGGCGCGACCGCTATGGCTTGACGCCCCAGCAGTTCCCGCATTCGCAGAAGGCCTACGAGCGCACCGTCAGCCTGCCGCTGTACACGGCCATGAGCGACGCGGACGTGGAGCGGGTCATCGCCGCCGTGCGAGGCCTGTTGGTTTGATCAAACGCCTGTTCGACATGGTCTGCTCGGCGCTGGGGCTGCTGGCGCTCGCACCGCTGCTGCTGCTGGCCGCCGTCTGGATCAAGCTCGATTCGCCGGGCCCGGCGCTGTTCCGCCAGACCCGCGTCGGCCGCTTCGGCGCGCCCTTCACCATCCACAAGTTCCGCACCATGCGCGTCGAGCCGGGTGCGGCCATCACCGTCGGCGCCGACCCTCGCATCACCCGCCCGGGCCACTTCCTGCGCCGGACCAAGCTGGATGAGCTGCCCCAGCTCTGGGATGTGCTGCGCGGCGCCATGAGTCTGGTCGGCCCGCGGCCGGAGCTGCCGCACTATGTCGATCTCTACCCGGCCGACCTGCGCCAGCGCGTGCTGGCCGTGCGCCCCGGCATCACCGATCCGGCGTCGCTGGCTTTCAGCCACGAGGCCGAGCTGCTGGCCGCGGCGGCCGACCCCGAGCGTGAATATCGCGAGGTCGTCCTGCCGGCCAAGCTGAGGTTGTCGGCCGAGTATGCGGCCGGTGCGCGTTTCAGCACCGACCTGAAGCTTATTCTGGCCACGTTGATGCGCGTGCTTCGCGACTGAGGGGACGATTTGCAGACGCCTGACGAACTGCTTCTGGCCGCGCGTGCATCCAGCCTTCGGGAGGATCACCGGCAAGCGCTCGCGCTGTGCGTCGCGGCGTTGCAGCAGAGGCCGGGTGATCCCCAGGGCGTGGCTTTCCTGGGGCTGTCGCTGTGGCGGGCAAGGAATTTCGCGCAGGCGGTGGACGTGCTGCAGGAGGCGCTCAAGCGCTTTCCGGCCCAGTATGAGCTGAGCCTGGCCCTGCTGGAATCGCTGCGTCACCTGGGTCGTGAGGAGCAGGCCCTGAGCTTCGCCGCGACCCTGCCGGAGAGCGTGCGCAGCCAGCGTGCGTTGCAGACCCGCCTCGAGGAACTGCAGGTATCGGTCGCGGGATTGCGACCGGCCGCCACCGTGCAGGAGACGCTGCTGAGCCTTCATGAGGAGGGCGATTTCGAGACCTTGGAAAGGCGGCTGCCTGCCTTGCTGCGGGACTACCCGCGCTGGCATTTCGGCCAGACGCTGCTGGCCTCTTGCCTGTTCATGAGCAGCGGGCGCATGCTGACGGCGCAAAGCCTTTGCATTCCCTCGGCAGCCGAGCCCGCCGCGCAGGCGGAGGGCGTGGTGCGGCGGCAGATGCGCAGGGCGATGTCCGCCGCGCGCCAGCGCGTGATGCAACAGATCGGCATCGCAATCGCGCGCTCGCCTGAAAACGCGCATGCCAGGGAGTTGCTGATCCGCACGCGCTTCGAAGAGGGCGAAGCCATCGAGGACGCCGACGTGGCGCATATCAGCGCGCAGGTGCAAAGTGCCTTGATCGGGCCCTTTCCACTCACGCCGGTATTCGACGAGAGCTTGCAAGGCATGGTCGAGTTCCGTCGCATCGAGCCCGCGAGCATCGTGGAGATACCGGCGCCGCGCAGCGTTGGTGCCCGGCCGCTGGACCTGACGGGGGCCATCGGACCGGCCCTGCTGTGCGCCCGGTACGTCGCGGACGCGGCGGGCGCCACGGTGTGTGCCGGCAGTGACATCGTGCTGCTCCCCAACGGCAGGGTGCTCGGCGACAACCTGACCCACCCCCTGGGCGAGCTTGTCAACTACCACTTCGATGCGTGGATCGTGATGGGATCCGTCTCGCAGCTCGTGCTCCGCGAGTTGCCCACGGACAGCGTGCCAGGGACGGTGATTTCCCTCCTCGGCGCCGCGGTCAGGTTCTATGGGCACTGGCTGCTCGACACGCTCATCCGTTTCCGCTCGCTCGAGCAGCATCCCGCTGCCGCCACCGCGTCCTTGCTGGTCGAGGACGACATGCCGGAGACCCACATCGAGGCGCTCCAGCTGTTGCTCGGGCCGGGCCGCGCCATTCATCGTGTGGCGAAGGGACGCTGCGCGTCGGCCGAGCGATTGCTGCTGGCCGGTCCGGAGGTCTTCTTTCCGCACGTGCTCCGCTATGGCGCACCGTCGCTGCCCTCGGTGGCGCCGTCTGCCGTGGGGGGGCTGATCTACCTGCGCGGGCGCATGCATGCCGCGGTCGGTGGCAGTCGCGCGCCGCGCGGCAGCCGGCTCCTGGTCCGGCGCCGCAGCTCGACGCGGCGGGTCGTGAACGAAGATCTGCTGAGCGAAATGCTGGTCGGGGAATGGGGGTTCGAGGAACTTCACCCGGAGACATTGAGCTTTGCCGAGCAGGTGCGGCGCTTCCGTGATGCGGACGTCGTTGTCGGCGCGCAGGGATCCGCCATGTCGAACTGTGTCTTCTGCACGCCGGGTGCGCGCGTCGTGTCGCTGTGCTCCACGTTTGCGGCCAACTTCCCCTCGTGGGCCCACGCGCTGGAGCAACTCGGCGTCGGCCACTGTTTCGTGGTGGGAGAGGCCGTAGCAGACTCCCATCCGCTGCTCATTCAACGGGATATCCATGTCGATCCGAGCCAGTTGCTCCAAGCCCTGGGCCAGTTGGGCGTGCCCCCTGTGCAGTGACGCGGCGACAAGTGCCGCCGTGACTGCATCAATCTCTTCAGGACGCACACAGCTTGCATATCGTTGATTCAATCCTGAGGCGGCGCCCCTATCGGGAGCTGTCGATCCTGCTGCTTGACCTGACGGTCGTCGCGATCGCCTGGCAGGCCACCTATCTGTTCCGTCTCGGCTTCGAGCGCTGGTTCACGGCGCGGCCCGACTATGACGGTTGGGTGCTGATGGGGCTGCTGGGCATTTACGCCGCGACGCTTGGGCTGCTGCGGGTGCCCAAGGGCATGTGGCGCTTTTCCGGCTTCGGCGAGATCAAGCGGCTGGCCCTGGCTTGCCTGCTCGCGGGACTGGTGGGTGCCACGGCCGTGCTGATGGCCCACCTGCGCGAGGTGCCGCGCGCCGTGCTCGCCCTGCACCCGGTTTTCGCGCTGATGTTGCTGGCCATGATGCGCATGGGGTATCGCATGCTGCACGAGCATCGGCGCAGCCGCACCAGCGGTAGTGGGCAGGAGCAGCGGCGCGCTCTCGTGCTGGGCGCCGGCGATGCCGGACGACTGCTGGTGGCAGGTATCCAGCACAGCCAGGGCTGGGTGGTTGTCGGCTTCCTGGATGACGATGCGACCAAAGCGGGCGGCCGCGTGGCGGGCCTGCCGGTACTGGGCGACCTGACCCAGGTCCGGCGCTTCGCCGCGGCTCATGGCGCGACCCACCTGATCGTTGCCATGCCTGCCGCCTCGGCCGCTCAACGCCGCCGTGCCCTCGACCTGGCTGGCGCGACGGGCCTGCCTTTGCTCACGGTTCCCAGCAGCGCCGAGTTGCTGGCCGGCCGGCGCCTGAACGAGGTGCGCGACATCGAGCCCGAGGACCTGCTGGGTCGGCCGCCGGTCCAGCTCGACGAGGCGGGCATCTCCGAAACCATCAGTTTGCGCACCGTCATGGTGACCGGCGCCGGGGGGAGTATTGGCAGCGAGTTGTGCCGCCAGATCGCCCGCTATGGCCCGCGGGCCATCGTGCTTTACGAGTTGAGCGAATACGCCCTCTACGCGATCGAGCAGGCGCTGGCTGAAGCCTTCCCGCATCTGCCGCTGGTGCGTGTCATCGGCGACGTGAAGGACCTGGCGCATCTGCGCGCCTGCTTCGCGCGTCATCGGCCGCAGCTCGTCTTCCACGCTGCGGCCTTCAAGCATGTGCCGCTGATGGAGGAGAACGACAACCCGGCTGCCTGCATCCGCAACAACACGCTGGGTACCTACAACGCCGCCCTGGCGGCTGCCGAGGTCGGTGTCGAGCGTTTCGTCCTGATCAGCACCGACAAGGCCGTCAATCCGACCAATGTGATGGGCGCCACCAAGCGCGCCGCCGAGATGGCCCTGGCGGCCCTGGCCCAGCGGCATCCGGGCACGCGCTTCATGGCCGTGCGCTTCGGCAATGTGCTGGGCTCCAGCGGCAGCGTGATTCCGAAGTTCAAGGAACAGATCGCCCGTGGCGGACCCGTCACGGTCACGCATCCCGATATCATTCGATACTTCATGACCATTCCCGAGGCAGCCCGCCTCGTCATCCAGGCAGCCGCGATCGGCGAAAGCGGCCAGGTGCTGGTGCTGGACATGGGCGAGCCGGTACGCATCGCCGACCTGGCGCGGCAGATGATCCGCATGAGCGGGCACTCGACCGACGACGTTCCTATCGAATACACCGGTCTTCGCCCCGGCGAGAAACTTTTCGAGGAACTCCTCGCCGACCACGAAACCAGCCTGCCGACCACCTGTACCGGCGTACGTGTTGCCCGTCTCGTCGACGACGGTGCCGGGGAACGGGTGCTGAGCGACCTTGCCTGTCTCGATACCTCCCGGCCTCGGGCTCTGCTCGGTGCCTGGCTGAGGTCTGAATTCCACGCTTCCCATTCGGAGCCTTGATGATGTTCTCTGTGTCCTACCCAACTTCCCGCGCACGGCGCGCAGCGCTGATAGCGCATGGGTTGGCGGTGTTGCTGGCCTGGATGCTGCTCATGGCAGCGTTCTCCGTGCCCACTGCGGCAGCCGCTGCGTCAGCGGTCGACGCTATGGCGGCGTTCGAACTGCCGGCCCGGCCCAGCGAGATGCTGAGCGCGCCGCAGGAGCGCTGGAAGCCGGTGCTGGCCCAGGCCGGCAAGGCATTGGACGAAACTCCTGCGGCGGACAAGAGCGCGCTGATGGGCCTGCATATTCAGCGCACCGTGCTGTTGCAGGCACAGCAGGCCTGGCCCGAGGTGCTGGAAGCGGTGCAGAAGACCCGCCAGCTGCAGGGCAGCGAAGCGGGTCGTCAGACTGCCGGGCTGCTGAACGAAGTTCTGGCGCGCCAGGCGCTCAAGGGTGGCGATGCTGCCTGGCTCAGGCAGCATCTGCGCGACCAGGTGCTTGCGATGCCGTGGGCCGACGTGGAGCCCGCCATCCGTGCGCTGCGCCAGCAGTTGGGGATCATGACGGCCGAGGGCGTTCGACAATTCGTCGTCAGCAAGATGGACGCCTCCGTCACGCTGGCGCAGAACAAGGCCAGCCTCGGTTTCGTCATGCAATTGCTTGCGCTGCGTTTTCAGCTGCTCGAAGTGCTGCCAAGGCGCGATCTGCTGATTGAAGCCTTGGACGAAGCGATTGCCCAACACAGCGGCGCGGCCGCGCGTTGATGGGAGCGGCCGTGACGAGCGCTCGCGCTCACCAAGCCCGGGTGTTGTGGCTGACTGGTCTTTCCGGCGCAGGCAAGTCCACGCTGGCCGTCGCTCTGCACCAGCGCCTGGTCAATGCGGGTGTCGGTGCCGCCGTGCTGGATGGCGACGCCGTGCGCGCCGGCCTGTGCCGCGGCCTGGGTTTCAGCCCGGAGGACAGGCGCGAGAACATCCGCCGCGTCGCCGAGGTGGCCAAGCTGATGCGCGAAGCCGGTCTGGTGGTCATCTGCGCGCTGATCTCGCCGCTGCGCGAGGACCGCGCGATGGCCCGCGACATCATCGGTGCGGCCCACTTTCGCGAAGTGCATGTGGCGACGCCGCTGGAGGTCTGCGAGCGGCGCGACCCCAAGGGCCTGTACCGCAATGCGCGGGCCCATGCGCTGGCCCAGTTCACCGGCGTGTCGGCGCCCTACGAGGAACCGCAGGCGCCCGACCTGCGCATCGACGCCAGCCGCGACGACGCGAGCGAGGCCGTGGCGGCGCTGGAGGCCCTGCTCAGGGCTTGATCAGTTGCGCCGCGAGGGCTGCGGCGTGTTCACGCAGTTCGGGCACGGCCGTCGCTTCCCAAAGCTGGGCGCGCAGATGCGGTCCGATGTAGTGGAGGCCGGACTGACCTTCGCCGGATGCAGCGCGGATGCGATAGCCCTCGTCCACCAGCAAGCCCAGGCCATGGGCGCAGGGCGTGAGCCGGCCGGCCTGCTGCAGGCGCCACAGCAAGGGTGACGAACCAGCATCGATGGCCGAGCTCGGACCCGAGCAGTTGACGATGCAGCTGGCGTCAAAGGTCTCGACGCCGGCCTTGCCACGGCCTCTCCAGCCCAGCTGCAGTCGCTTGTCGAGGGCCTGGACGGACACGACCCGGCCGGCTGCCTGGCGCAAGCGTCCGCTGGCGAGGTCTCCTTCGAGCACCGCCCGGGCCTGGGGCGCTGCGCGGTGGCGGTGCACGTCCCAGTAGGGCAGCAGATGGCGCAGGAACTGGCCGCGGCCACGCGCATCGAGGGCCTGCCAGGCCTTGGGCGTTTCGGCGCGGAAGGCGGCCCAGACGTCGCGCCAGTCCACGCCCGCCGCATGGGCGCGTGCCAGCTCGGCGCGAAAGAGGCGCAACTGCCGACGCAGCGGCTGGCTGCTGGCGATGGCGGGATCGATGGCCCAGGGCTTGGGTGGCCCCTCGTTGCGGCGATGGCCCTGCGGCAGCAGGCCGCGGCGAGACAGGGCCAGCACCGGGCCGCGGTGGCCGCGGGCGCGCAGTGTGATCAGCACGTCCAGCATGGTCAGGCCGCTGCCGATCAGGGCAACCGGCGCGTCGGGCGCCAGCTCTTCCAGCGCAGCGGCGGCCCATGGATCGGCGACATAGTCCGCAAGGCCGGCCAGCGCTGGATGGGGGGGGCGGGGCGCCAGATGGCCGATGGCGAGGATGACGGCGTCGAATTTCGCCGCAGTGCCGTCGGCAAAGCTCAACTGCCAGCCACCGGGAAAGGGCTGGCAATTGTCCACCAGAGCGACTCGCTGGCGCAGCGCCACGCCGGCGCATGCGGCGGCGCGCTGTTCCAGCGCCGACTGCAGATAGTCGCCATAGCGCTGGCGCGAGACGAACTCGTGGCCGTCGACGGCGTCGTCTTCACGGCGCAGCCAATCGACGAAGTGACCTGGCTGGGCCGGATCCAGGCTCATGCGTGCCGCCGGCACATTGAGCAGGTGGTCGGCCGAGTGGGTGCCATAGGCCAGGCCGCGCGCGAAGCGGCCCGAGCCGTTGATCATCGTGATCGAGCTGCCGGCCGGCAGGCGGCCCAGCAGCTGCCAGGCGACGGCGACGCCGCTGAAGCCGGAGCCGACGACGGCGACGTGCATGCCGGGCTCAGCCTCTCAAGCCCCGGCTTCGCAGACCAGGTAGATGGACGAGCAGAGGTCGGGGTATTGCTGGCCGAGCTGGAAGCAGCCTTCCAGATAGGCCGGCGTGATGATGTCCGTCTTCAGCAGGCGGTCCCACTGGAAGTTGGCCAAGGCCTTGAAGAAGATGCCCGAGCGATGGATGACCTTGAGGCCGGCGCGGGTGGCGTCGCGCTCCAGCGTGTCCAGCGCATAGGTGATGCGGTGGCCGTGCTCAGCCTCGGCCGGCGTGACGGCGGCGTTGTGGTCGATGAGGCCCATCTTGACGGCAATCTGGCGCGACGGCGCATTGGCGTTGGGGCAGGCCAGGAAGAAGCGGCCGCCCGGCGCCAGCCATTCGCGGTTGATGCGCGCGAGCACGGCGATGGGATCGTCCAGATGCTCCAGCACATGCGTCATGACGATGTTGTCGTAGCGGCGCGGCAGCTGGACGGTCTCGAACATCGAGTTGAAGTAGGCGAAATCCGGCTTCAGTGCGCGAGCTTCCGCGATCGCTTCGTCCGAGGCCTCCACGCAACTGATGTCAGAGAAATGCTCAGCCAAGCGTCGCGTGAAGTTGCCCTTGTAGCTGCCGAGCTCCAGCATGCTGCCGGGGCGGAAGAAGGGCTGGAAGGAACGCACCATGAGCGGGTGCATCACGTCGAAGTCGAAGCCGTAGGCGTACTTCTCGCTGGCGATGTTGCCGGTGTCGTTCAGCTCTTTGTTGTAGTCGCGATTGCTCATGTCGATTCCAGTTGAGCCAGGCCGAATCCGCCGCGGCCAAATTCATTGCCGTTGTAGAGCATGTAGACCTTGTCATCGACGCGGAACACATGGGGGTAGCACTGCATCTGCGAGTCCCAGCCCTCGGGCGAGACGTCGATGCCGGCCTGCGCATCGTCGCGCGTCCAGTTGCGCATGTCGTCGGACCAGGCATAGCCGATCCGGTAGGCGCGCCGGCTGTCGGTGCGAAAGCCATAGGCCTCGCGATAGCAGAAATACATGTGAAAGCGCCCGTCGATCTCAATCACCGTCGGCAGTGCCTGGCACTCGTCCTCGTTGAGGCGGTCGGCGACGATCAATCGCCCGTCGCGCTGCCATTCGATACCGTCGCGCGAGCTGGCGTAGGCGATCTTGTAGATGCGGTCCGGCGCCTCGGTCGGGCTGAAGCGCTTCCACTGGGTACCGTAGATGTACCACATGTGATACAGCCCATCGCGCTTGAGCACGAAGGAGTCGGCCACCAGGAAGGGCTCGTGCAGCGAGGCGGCCATGACCGGCCCGGTGCCATGCTTGACGAAGCTCAGGCCGCCGTCGGTGCTGATGGCCAGGCCGATGGACGCGTCGGCGGAGACCGAGACCTTGCGATTCCAGCCGGTCGTGTAGGCCAGCACGCGGTCGCCATCGTCGAACACATGCATGGGGAAGATGCCGTGTTCGTCAAAGCAGCCCAGCCCGCCCAGTTCGATCACGGCGCGCGGCGACACGTCCAGGATGCGCTGCATCGACCGGTCGAAGTCCACGAAGCCGACATGGCTCAGGAATTTGCCCACGGCGTCACGGGCCCGGGTGGAGAAAAACACCCGCACGCGGTCCGGCAGCACCAGGGTTTGCGGCGACTGGGCGTAGCCGATGCAATCCGGCAGCAGTCCATGGGCGGCCGGGTCGAACACCGGGCCGAGCTTGTTCCATTTCATCGCTGGCTCCAGCGCTGCGGGTTCTCGAGAAGCGCCAGGCCGATGCCGGTGCGGCCCATCTGGTTGCCCTGGTAAAGCATGTAGAAGGCACCGTCCAGTTCGAACACATGCGGGTAGCAGACCATCTCGGCGTCCCAGCCTTCGGCGGACAGGGACATGCCGGCCGCGTCGTCGTCGCGCGTCCAGTGGCGCAGGTCTTCCGACCAGGCGTAGCCGATGCGGTAGCCGCCTTCACCGGTCTTGTAGTTCTGGGCCTGGCGGTAGGAATAGAACATGTGAAAGCGCCCACCCTGCTCGATGACGTCGGCGCAGGCCTGGCATTCCTCGTCGCCGAGCTTGGCCGGCAGCAGATCCTGCCCGTGCTTGACCCAGTCCACACCGTTCTGCGAAGTGGCCATGCGCAGCCGGTAGATGGGCTCGGGGCGGACGGCGGTCTTCAGCCAGGCCTTGCCCGCGACGTACCAGAGGGTCCAGGTGTCGCCGAACTTGCGGATGCGTGGGCTGCCCAGCAGGTAGGGCTCATCGGGGCTGTAAGACAGCACCGGACCGGCGCCAATGCGGGCGAAGCTGTGGCCTTCGTCGCGGCTGACGGCCATGCCGATGGCGGCGTTGAAGGGGACGGATTCGCAACGCGTCCAGCCGGCGTAATAGACCCGCATTTCGTCGCCGTTGCGGATCACCGAGATCGGGTTGCTGCCGAATTCATCGAAGGCGCCGAAGCCGCCCAGCGGCATCGCCGGCGCATCGCCCACCCGGAGCACCCGCGTCGGGTCGTCTCGCGCCACATCTAGGTAGGCCAAGTAGCTCATGTACTGGCCATCGGCGCTGGGCGCCGGGCGGGTGCAGAAATAGACGCGCACGAAATCGTCGAACACCACGGCCGACGGCGACTGGGCGTATTCCTTCATCCAGCTGTCGCCGGGCAGATCGGCCGGTGTGAACAGCCGCCCCAGTTTCTTCCACTTGAACATGTCGTTTACAGCTTCCGCAGATTGCGCGCACCCGTCTTGAGTCCGCCGTAGTAGTAGTCGTCAAAGCCGGCTGCGTGCATCAGATCGAACACCGGCTGCATGTCGTACTCCACGCGGTGCAGCGTGAACTCCGCGCCATCAAAGGTTGCGAAGGCCGCACGGGGGTCGCCGTCACGCGGCTGGCCGACCGAGCCTGGGTTGCAATAGGTTTTGGTGGGCGATTTGTGAATCAGCTGGATGTGGGTGTGGCCGGACACGAAATAGCGGCCGTCCACTTTGTCGAAGTATTCGTCACTGGGCTTGAGATATTCGTCGATGGGATCGGCCCAGCCGCCGTGCACGACGCGCAGATCGCCAACGCGCTGCTGTGTCGGCAGCGATTGCAACCATTCCACATGGCGCGGTTCGATGATGCGCCGTTGGTAGACCAGGCAGTCGTTGACGCTGCGTGAGCGCGGGCAGAAGCCGCCCCCGGCCATGTACCAGTCGTGATTGCCCATCACGGTCGGAATCTTGCGCGCCTGCAGTTCGGCGCAGCATTCATTGATCTGCGCGTAGTAGCCGACCACGTCACCGGCGCAATAGATCTGATCGACGCCCATGCCGTCGATGGCGGCCAGCACCTGCTTCAGCGCCTCGTAGTTGCCGTGGATATCAGAGATGAACGCCAGCTTCATAAAAAATGCAATCTTCGGTATAGCGCACGGCGCGGCCGGCGCGGATCGCGGGCTGCTGCGGCAGGCGACCTTCCAGGTAGAAGTCGACCGCCATCGCGCATTCGTTGTAGCCGAAAGCCGTGCGGATGGAAGTAGACGAAGAGACCCGCGGATTGATCTCCAGCAGCTTGGGACCGCCTTCGCACAGCCGGTATTGGAAGTTGGTCGGGCCGAGAGGCTTGAACAACCGGCACAAGGCCCGCGTCGTTTCCAGGAAATCGTCATTGGCGACCACCTCAGCCTTCTCGGTGAAGCCGTCGCGCGACAGCCGGCGCTTCAGCGTCATCAGCGCACTGAGCCCGCCCTGGCCGTCGCAGAAGGCCGAGGTCGTGTACTCGGCGTCGTCCTGACCGACGATGGGCTGGGCCATGAGGCCGCGGCCCAGTTCCGCGGCATGCGGCTCGAACTGTGCGCTATCCCCGACCCTGACAATGCCTTTGGAGGCAAAGCCGCGGCGCGGCTTGAGCAGGAAGGGCAGGCCGAAGGCAGCGGACAGCGAATCGAACGTGCCCTCCAGCGCGCTGGGAATGGCGCAGGCCACGCCCGCGTCGCGCAGGCGCTCGTAGAAGCGCCACTTGTCGCGGCACAGCTCGATCAATTGCGGCTCGTTGAGCACCGGCTGAGCGCCGGCGGCGCGGATCTCGGCGGCGTGATCGGCCCAGAAGTAGAGGTCCGCTTCGATGCCGGGGATCAGCAACTCGACCTCGTGCCTGCGGATGACGGCCGTCAGCCAATCCAGGTAGCCGGGGTCGGAGGTCAGGGGCGCGCGCTCGAACAGATCGCAAAAGGCGGGGGCGACCGAGTCCTCGTAGATCGTCGTGCCGATCAGGCGCAGGCCCGCAGGGTGCTGGCGCAGCGCCTTCAACGAGCCGTAGCCGACGATGCCGCTGGCGCCGGAGACCAGCACCGTCCTCATGCCCGCACTCCCTGGCGGCGCGCTTCCATCCGCATGCCCTCGGCCAAAGTGATGCGGGGCTGGATGCCGAGCGTGTCGAACAGCGTCGGGTCGATGGGCAGCACGTTGTCCAGAACGTCGGGGCGCGACGGGTCAAAGTCGACACGGCTGGCGCTGCCGAAGGCCTGCACGGCAGCCCGCGCAATCTCTCCGAAACCGTGGTCTTTCGGGTACTGGCAGGCAAACGTCCCCGCAAGGCCCTGCTCGATGCAGGCAGCGACGGCCGCGGCCACGTCGTCGATGTGGATGAAGTTGCGCTGGGCATCGTGACCGCCGAACAGCGTGATGTCCTCGCCCTTGGCGGCCTTGTCG
The DNA here is from genome assembly GCF_031458095.1 of Roseateles saccharophilus. GTDB lineage: Bacteria > Pseudomonadota > Gammaproteobacteria > Burkholderiales > Burkholderiaceae_C > Pelomonas > Pelomonas saccharophila_A. Next base: position 812,707 of record NZ_JAVDXU010000003.1, on the reverse strand, counting down.
ATCAAGGTGCACAGGAAAGGCTGGTGCCGCCGCGTTGCTTCCCCGGCGCCGTAGAACTGCGAGGGGCGCAGCACAGTCAGCTTCGTGGTTTGCGAGCGAGACCAGAGCTGCAGCAGTTCGTCGGTCTGGCGCTTGGTTGCCGCATAGGCGCTGAAGAAGGGCGAACTGCTCGGCAGCAGCGCAAAGATGCTCGAGACTTGCAGGAAGTGGGCAACCCCGGCGCGCGCGCAGGCTTCGGCCAGCCGCAGCGTGCCCTGCACATTGATGGCCACGGCCTGGTCCATCGCCGCGGCAGTGGTGCCGCCGAAATGGCTGGCGGTGTTGACGACGACGTCGAACCCTTGGGGCAGCACCATGCCTTCAGCGCTCGCCGCCAGGTCAAGTTCGTGGTCGCAGCCCTGCCGGCCAGCGGTGTGCACCTGCGCGAAGCGCTCAAGCGCGGGCCGCAGTGCGGTGGCCAGCGACGAGGTGCCGCCGACGATCAGAACTTTCATGCCGCCGCCTTGCCGGCGCTGATCTCGGCCAGGATGCCGCAGCTCAACTCCGGATAGTCGACACCGAGCCGGCAAAGCGACTGGATGAGATCCGGCGACAGATTCAGCGACACCATCTGGCGCGTCGTCAGCGGCTTCAGGTAGATGCCCTCCAGCCGATCGACCTGGCAGCCCACCTGTTCGACGTCGGCGCTCAGCGTTTCCACCGTGTAGTAGCGCTTGTGACCGAGCAGCAGGTCATTCTCCGAGAGCGCCTCCATGTCCGGCAGCAGCCCGGCCAGATGACCGAGCCGGCGGTTCATCACCGCGGCGTTCGGTACGGCGATGAACATCCGTCCGCCGGGGGCGAGGAGGTGCTTGTAGCGCTCGATGATCAGCCGCGGGTCATCCACGTGTTCGAGGATGAAGCCCATCACGATCACGTCGAAGCGCTCGTCGGTGTCGAAGTTCTCGAAATAGGTCTCGACGACTTCCGCCCGGCAGGCCGGGAAGCGGCGCTGGAAGTTCTCGATCACCGCGCCCGACCCTTCGAGCACCAGATGGCGATCGAACAGGCGAGAGAAGTTGTCAGTGGAGAAGCCATGGCCCAGACCGAGTTCCAGCAGCGACCGGGCGCCGGCGCTGTGCAACGCGATGCGCTGCGGATACCAGTTCAGCAGGATCTCGTTGTCGAAGTCGTACAGGTTCTTGCCGCTGTAGGCTTCAACGTGGGCGTCTAGGGTGTTGGTCATCTCAGATACCGAGGCCGCGCAGGGCGCGCATCCTTCAGGAAAGCTCGTAATTCTTGGTCAGGAAGCCGTGCGTCTGTTCGGCCGAGTTGAACATCAGCACGTCGACAATGGAAAGCCAGGGCACGAAGGGGGCGCCGAACTGCGCGTACTCGAACGGCCGGGCCTTGTGGAAGAGCAGTTCCACGCCCCGGGCCGCAAAGGCCTCGCGCTCGTAAAGCTCCATGCCGCCGATGGCGTTGACATAGGTCGTGGCGCCCAGGGCCTTGCAGATTGCCAGCACCTTGTCCTGGGCCCGGAGGCTTTCGTCATGCGGCACTTCGGACGACACGATGAGGCGTGTCGTCAAACCCAGCCGGTCGCGCACCTTGACGATGGATTGCCAGAGGTAGTCGAACAGGTTGTTGGCGGGGTCGAGGACGATGTCCTGCAGCCAGGGGCGCAGCGCGTCGAATTGCGGCGCCTTGCGGTAGGTGCCCTCAAACTGTGCGATCAGCTTGCGGCGGTCGAAGCTGGGGGCCAGTTCGCGTTCGCTGACCAAGAGCTGATCCGAGCCTTGAGCCAGCGGTAGCGAAAAGGTGGCTGCATCGCCGTTGAGCAGCATGCGATTGCGGTTGATCCAGCCCTTCTTGGTGTACTTGATGCGGTCGTAGACGACGAAGGCATCCACCGCCCCCATCAGCTGCCAGTAGCCGATGTAGGGCAGAAAGTAGGGCTGCATGATGGCCAGCCGCATGGGACTTACGTGCGCAGTGCGCGGATCACGTTGACGACCTGGTCTTGTTGATCCGGCGTCAGCCCCGGGTAGATCGGCAGGCACAGCACCTGGTCAGCCGCGCGCGTGGCAATCGGCAGGTTGGCCGGCGCGGCAGAGGCCAGGGCGCGGTACATGGGGAAGCTGCTGATCAGCGGATAGAAATAGCGGCGAGCGTAGATGTTCTTGTCGCGCATGGCCGTGTAAAGGCCGTCGCGAGCGACGCCGTAGTCCGGCTTCACGAGAATCGGGAAATAGGAATAGTTGTGCTTGCTGCCGGGGCTGGGAGGCAGGCATTCGATGCCGGGGATGTCCGCCAGCATGCTGCGGTAGCGCTGGTCGACCTCGCTACGCTGGCGCAGCGCTTCGTCCACATGGTTGAGCTGCAGCAGGCCAAGCGCTGCATTGAACTCACTCATCTTGCCATTGATGCCAGGCGCGACGACGGTGGTTTCATCGTAGAAGCCAAAGTTCTTCAGCTGGTCGATTCGCAACTTGGTCTTGGCGTCCTTGCAGACGATGGCGCCGCCCTCGAAGGTGTTGAAGACCTTGGTGGCGTGGAAGCTCAGCACCGACAGGTCGCCGGCATTCAGCACGCTCTGGCCGTCGGACTCGACGCCGAAGGAGTGGGCCGCGTCGTAGATGACCTTGAGGTTGTAGGTGTCGGCGATGCGCTCGATGGCCGCCACGTCGCAGGGGTGGCCATAGCAGTGCACCGGCATGATGGCCGTGGTCTGCGGCGTGATGGCGGCCTCGATCTTGGCCGGATCCAGATTCAGGTTGACCGGATCCACGTCGACGAAGACGGGCTTGATGCCATTCCACAGCAGCGAGTGGGCCGTCGCGACAAAGGAATAGGGCGTCGTGATGACTTCGCCGGTGATGCGCAGCGACTGCAGCGCCGTCAGCAGGGCCAAAGTGCCGTTGGAGAACAGGGCGATCTCGGGCACGCCCAGGTATTCGCACAGCGCCCGCTCGAACTTCTGGTGCATCGGGCCGCCGTTGGTGAGGAACTTGCTGTCCCACACCTCCTTCAGATAGGGCAGGAATTCCTCCAGCGGCGGCAGATGGGGCTGGGTGACGTAGATGGGTTTCTGGCTCATGGGATTCAGGCGGGGATGGGTTCGCCGACCTTCAGCAGATGCTGGGAGCTGGCCTGAAGGGCCTCGTGGTTGCGATAGATCCAGTCCATGGCGTCGACGAACTCGTGTTCGTCTTCCGGTCGAGGTGCCTGGAAGAGCTTGGCCTTGACGTCGGTTGCCTTCAACTGGTCGACGATGCTCTTGCGGGCTTCGTCGTCGTGGATCAGCTTCATGGCGGTCTCGAAGTAGCTCTCGTCGCTGTCGGCGACCAGCCAGGAGGGCAGACCGACCAGCCGCATCACATCGCGGTCGCCGATGCTCAGCACTTCGTTGGCGTAGTAGGCGACCGTCGGGATCCCCAGCAAGCAGGTATCGACCGTGCTGTTGGTGTTGCCGAACGGGAACGCGGCCAAGGCCAGGTCGCAACGCGCCAAGACATTCAGGAAAGCTTGGTACTGGCGAGAAGGTTCCAGGGTGAAGTAGCGGAATCGTCGTTCGAACACCTGGCGGATGCGGTCATACATGACACCCGCCGCGCTGGCAAAGAAATGGAAATGCAACGGGCGCTTCGCCTCGGTTTCCATGCGTTCGCACATGGCCAGGAAGCGCGGCGACAGCTTCATCAGCGAGCTGTTGACGGCGATGTGCAGCCGGCCGTCCTCGAAAGGCTTCGCTTCAATGGCGAAGTTGATTGACTCGCTGTACGGAGCAAACTGGCCCCACGCCTGCCGTTCGATGACCTTCTTGCCGAACTCCCCGGACGCCTCGCCATGTCCCGCCTGAACGAGGGCATAGTCCATGGTGTCCATCATGGCAGGCGCAGGGTGGCCGAGCGTCATCAACTGGATAGGCGCAAAACGCTGGTTTGACGTCATCTGCGTCCATTCCGACATGCCCAGACTGGGGTAGTAGATGATGTCCGGCTCCAAGCGGACGATGCGCGCGCCGATCTCCTTCAGCGGTATGCCGCTCTCAAGGATAGACACTTCGTCGAAGAGCTCGTGCGTGTCCGGGGTGATGAAACCGGCGGTTGCCATGCAGATCGTGCGGAATCGTTCCTTCAACTGCTTGAGGCCCGCCGCGTAGCTGCGGTGCATCGCGTGCCCGGCATTCATGCGTTCCGCGCATATCAACAAGGTGGGCTTGTCGACCAGGCGTCGCTCGCTCGGGCGGCTCTTGAGGCCTCCCAGCTTGTTCAGGCGGCGCCAGACCTCGTTGAGGCTGCGCTTGATGTCATGCTTGCGAGGGTGATCTGCGTAGCTGCAGTGCATCCAGGCCGAAGTCATCGCCTGGACGATGCCTTGGGTCGGATTGGCGGTTTCGATTCGCGAGCAATGCTCAATCAGGATGCTGCGATTTTCCTCCCCGCGCGCGTGGTGGACGAAAGGCGCGGTGAACCAGCCGACCATCAACGGCAGCAATTGGTCCGGTGGCAGCTTGAGAACGCCCTGGATCAATTCCGGCGGCAGCGCGTCGAGCGAATAGAAGAGAGAGAGGACGAAGACCTGGTTGGCGCGCAACATCACGCTACCATCGGCGTTGCGCTGGCCGTTGTAGCGCAGCAGGTGGAAAGGTCCTTCGTAGCCGCTCAGCTCGAAGATCGCTTCCAGCATGGGCTTGCGGCCAGCGAGGAATTCGATTTGGGCGAGATCGATCAGGAAGTCCGGGCTGCAGATCAGCGCCGAAATCATGGCGGCGATCCGCGTGTATGCAGCCCGGCGTTCCTCTGGAGGGGACGTCGGCGGCAGGATGCCGAAGGGCGAGCGTTGCGTGCTCATGGTGTTCAGCAGCTCAAGCAACAACTGCACGCCCTGCTTGGTCTGCCTTTGGAAGACCGCGCGCTCGAGGCGATCCAACAAATCGTCGATGACGTTATCTTTTTGTGTTTCCATGGGAAGGAGCGCGCGACACCGCGCCTCGTGCGGGCGAAAGGGGCGAAGTCTAGCCGTTGGACGCTGCGCATTGACCCTGAGCCCTACCTGCCGACGCGGGTGCCGGCATGGTGAGACACCGTAACAAAGTAACGCTTCCAGTGCGTTTGCTGTAATCGGCATTTGTTGAGGCGGAGACGCAACATCGACGGGAAAACCCCGACTTTTCGTTCACTGCCGTGTGTAGGCGCAGCAAATTCGTCTGCTATGCTGCCCGCCAACCTGCTTGGTAACGTCTATCTTCATAAGGCGCATCCATGTGGGGGAGGTGAGAAGGACCCTCATAGTCGACGCAGTGGTTGCCGTATTGGTGGCTGTTGCGGCCCGGGCAACAGGGCAGAGCAATCATCCAGTGCGGCGTGCTGGTGGGTGTCCCAATCACTACTACCAACGTTTTGATCCATTGTTGCAACAACGATCCGGAGAATTGATCAATATGAAGAGCTTCACTTGCAAGGCCCTCGCTGTGGCGGCCGCCGCAGCTTGCGGTACGTCCGCTTTCGCGGGCTCCCTGGCGGTCACCAAGCGCAATTTCGCCTTGGAAGCCATCACCAACACGACGGCCGTCACGCTTCCCGACCTGGCTCTGACCATCGGTGTGGCTCGTACGGCTGCTCAGGACTTCACTGTGGTGGTGAAGCCCGTTTCGGCGACCACGAAGTTCAACGGTACCTGCCCTCTGCCCACGAACGTGGTCGGCGGCGGCGGTGCTGTGACCGTGAGCCTGAAGCGCTCCGGCGCGACCGAGTGCGCATACGAAGTTGACGTGACGACCGCCTTCGCTGCCAACGCAGCCGTGCTGACGTTCAATGGCCTCGTGTTCTCGAACCACTCGCTGGCTACCGAAGGCACCACCGAGAGCGTGTCCGTCGGCGTGTTCGAGCTGAGCGAGAACGCCCGCATCGACAACTCCAACGACCTGACGAACGTGGTGGCTCAGAGCTACCGCGCCGTGACGCTGGTTGCCAACCAGGACACCGGCACTTCCGCTGACGTGCTGTTCAACGCCGGCAACAGCCCGCTGTTCGGCTTCATCGCCCAGAACGGTGACTCCACGACCGTCGCCGAAGCCAACTTCGTCGTCAACGTCAACGGCTCGCTGACCAACGCTGGCGGCACCGCCTTCGACGCCAAGGTCGACGTTTCCAAGATCACCTTCACGGTGACCGGCGACCAAGACGGCCTCGACGTGGCCAACGCTGTTGTGAACGTCAACCTGGGCGGTACGGTTGTGAACCCGACCGTTGTTGCTGCCGGTAACGGCGCTACGGCCACCATGGTGTTCAACGCTGTCGGCACGGCTTTCAACTCGACGGGCAACACGGTCGTCCAGGTGAACCTGAAGACCGCAGCGACGAAGTCCCTGGGCACCTCGCGCACCTTCGGCGTCTCGGCAGTGGTTGATCCCCAGCTGACCGGCGTGGCTGACCAGTCCTTGGCTGGCAACGCCAACTGGTGGGTCTGGACGGCGAACGCCATCGAGCTGCGCTCGGCGTTCTTCAACAACGACGACACCAACGGCAACCTGACCCGCTTCTTCTTCCAGAACGTCGGTACCGCTGCAACCTACAGCGCAACCTGCCAGGCTGAAGCAGGCGTGACGGTGACCTACGGTGGCGCTCGCAACGGCACGCTGGTGTCCGGCACGACGGCCATCACCGCCAAGGACATCTGCACGTTCAGCACCGGCAAGCGTGGTTCGATCACCTTCACGATCAACTCGTCGGCTGCCAAGGTCAAGGGTGTCTACCAGCAAGCCATCAACGGCGCCGCTGCTGGCTACATCCCCCTGGAGCGTCCGTACAACAACGCCAACCCGACTCTGTAATTGCCATACCGCTTCGGCGGTTTGCAATAGAGAGCAAGGGCGCCTTCGGGCGCCCTTTTTCATGGGCTGTCATCTCTTAAACTGCAGCTCACTGCGACACGGCAAAACCATGAATCGAATTTCTCTGGCTTCTCGGGGACGGCCGAGCGGCTTCACCCTTCTGGAAATGTTGGTGGTTCTGACCATCATCGGCTTGATCGCCGGCTTGGTCGGGCCGCGGCTTTTCAAGAAGGTGGATCAGGGGCGGGTGACCACGGCTACCACCCAGATCAAATTGCTGCGCGGTGCCGTCGAGAATCTGCGGCTCGATATCGGTCGCTATCCGACCGCCCAGGAGGGGTTGTCCCTTCTGAACAAGGCCCCCACTGATCCGGCATTGGCGCCCCGCTGGCGCGGCCCCTATCTCGACGAGGCGGTGCCGCTGGATCCCTGGTCCCATCCCTTCCAGTACACGCTTCCGGGCCGGGATGGCCAGCCCTTCGCGCTTTACTCCCTTGGCGCTGATGGCCAGCCGGGCGGCGAGGGCGACGGGGCGGACATCGGCGTGCTGCCGGCCAACTGAAGCAGGATCTCATTGTCGGCATTGGCATTCGCCGGCCGCCACGAAGAGGGGGCGGCTCGCCCCCGCCACGGTGGCTTTACCCTGCTCGAACTGCTCGTCGTGCTCGCACTGATGGCGTTGGCTGCGGGGATCGCGGCCCCGCGCGCCGTCGGCTGGCTCGACGCAGCGCGGGAGCGGGGCTGGCGCGACGACTTTCGCAGCTATCTCGAGGCGCTGCCGGTCCGAACCTTTCTGAAGGGCGAGGCGCTGACACTCGAGGCCAAGGACCTGCTTCAGGCCGTGCCCGGCGCACCGGACGAGACTGAAATCTACCTGCCCAAGCCGCTGGGCTATGACGCGCTGGGCGTGGCCTCGGGCGGTACCTTGGTCCTCAGCCGGGGCAAGCTCAAGGAAACCTGGCGCATCGAAGCCATCACGGGCAAGGTCAGGGAAGGAGGCTGAGGTGCGGCGCAGGCTTCGTCGCGGCGCGCGCGGTTTCACTCTCATGGAAGTCGTCGTCGCCTTGGTCATCCTGGCGACCTCGGGCCTGATGCTGTTCGCCTGGGTCAACCAGAACCTGCAGACCGCAAGCCGCCTGCGGGACGCCCAAGCGCGCGCGCAGCTGCAGCTCGAAGGCGTGAGCTGGCTGAGGTTGGTGAATCCCGCCCGGCAGCCGCAAGGCGAGCTTCGACAGGGTGAGCTGCAACTCAGCTGGACTTCGACGCTGGTGGAGCCGTCGCGCAATGAATTCGATCTGGGCGGCAACCTGGTGCCCCGATGGGAGCTCGGGCTCTACCGCATCCAGGCCACGCTGAAGCAGGGCGAGACCGGCCCGCGCGTGAGCTGGGAGCAGCTGGTTGCCGGCTGGCGGCCAGCGAATGTCAGTCTTGCCACCCCCGCGCCGTTCGCTTCGCCGGGCGGCAATGGAGGTCGTCCATGAAGCCGCCGCGGGCGTCACGGCGCGCAAGCCGCGGCTTCACCCTCGTCGAGATGATCGTCACGCTGGCGTTGATGGCCATGATTGCCACCGTGCTTTGGCAGGCGATGAGCCAGATTTCGCGCGTGGAGCGGCTGCTCCAGCGTTCCGGCGTGGACGGCCAGCTCGATCTGGTGCGACGTGAATGGTTGCGCAGCCTGGTGCAGACGGCGTTGGTCGAGCAGATCGGCGCACCTCGCCAGTTCGTTGGCGATGCGCAGCAGCTGCGCCTGGCGAGCAGCGAGACGCTGGCGCTGCCGGGAGCGGCAACCGGTCAGATCGTCCAGCTTCAGTTCATCGCCGATGCCACGACCCGGCGGCAGAGGCTGTTGATCGTCGATGCCAAGGCCGCGGCCACGATTGCCATCGAGGAAGTGCGGCCTGTGGAGTTGATGAGCTGGACGGGCCGCGAGGGGCGCTTCCGCTATCTCGACGGCGCGGGCGTCTGGCAGGACCAGTGGCCCATCGCCCAGTCCGCACCGGCATCCAGCGGTGACCCAGATCTGGATTTCCGGCGCGATCTCCAGGCATCGCTGCCGCGGCTGCCGCGTGCGGTCTGGATCGACCTCGGTCCGGAACTGGGTGGCCCGCTGGTGGCGGAGATCAGCACCACCATGCCCGGCCGACCCCGGCTGGCTCAATGGGAGCGCCAATGAAGCGTCGGGCGCACCAATCGGGCTATGTGCTGTTGATGGTGCTCGGCGTGCTGGCCGTGATGGCCTTCGTCGTGCAGCGGTTCGCCCAACGCAATGATGACCTGCGTCGCAATGCGCTGGACTTCCAGCAATACGCTGACGGCCAGGCCGCAGTGTCGGGGGCGTTGGCGGCGACGCTTTACTGGAACGCTACCCGGCCGCTGCAGCCCACCGGTCGGGGCGATGCGGCGCTGCAACTGCGCGAGGACGGTCGGCCCTACAAGGTCGACAACGGTGCCTGGGTCCAGCTTCAGGATGTACGTGGACTGCTGTCGGCCAACGGCGCCCCACGCGCGGTGCTGCAGGCGCTGCTGGTGCAGGACGGCGTGACGGTGACGCGCGCCCAGGCCATGATCGATGTGCTTGACGACTACATCGATACCGACAACCTCAAGCGCCTGAACGGCGCCGAACGCGGCGAATACCAGGCGCTGGGCCTGCCGGGGCCACGCAATGATTGGCTGCTGAGCCTGCGCGAACTGCAGGTCATGCCCCTGTGGCGGGACGATCCCGCGCGGTTGGCACGCTGGAGCAGCTGGCTGTCTTCCGATCCCGGGCACCTGTTCAACCCGGCCACGGCGCCGCCGGCCACGCTGCGCGCCACTTTCCCGACGGCCCCTGCGGCCCAGATCGACCAGATCCTGCAATTGCGCGCCCAGGACCAGCTGCGCGACCTGCGGGTCGCAAGCGCCGTTCTCGGATTGCCAATGGCCGAGGAGGACTACATCCTCTCGGTGGGCAACGATGCCCGCATCACGCTCTGGTCGCCGGGTCTGCCGATGGCCCTTGAGTACAATGCGCGTTTGACGCCCGCAGGGGAGCTTGGCCCGTGGGTCATCACCGAACAGCACAGCACGAAGCGGCTCAATCCCCTTGATGAAGCTCCCCGCGCTCTCGCGTTTCCTCTCGCCACGAACGCCCAACGCGCCGCCAGCAGCGTGGCGCCTTGAGGGCTTCGACCCGACCCCGACTCCGCACCCCTGGGCGCGTACGCCGCTGTTGCTGCCGCGCAGCCGCTGCCGCCTGCGCTGGTTCCGGTTGCAGGGCATTCCGGCGCCGGAGCGACTGGGAGCGTTGAGGCTGCAGGTCCAGGCGTGGCGGCCCTTCGATCACACCGCCGCACGGCTGGTCGTCCAGGGCGAGCAGGGCTTGGCGATCGCCTGGGACGAGGCGGTCCTTCATCAAGACGCGCTTGCGGCTGGCTTGCCCCCCGAGCGTTGTCAGCTGCTGTATGAAAGCTTCTCGCAGGCAGGCGGCGCCGACGGTCTACGATTGCTGCGCAATGTCGAGGGCTATGAGGCCCAGCAATGGCAAGAAGGGCAGTTGGTCGCCAGCCGTTGGTGGCCCGAGGCCTTGTCGGAATCGGATTGGCAGGAGTTCGTCCGTGCCTGCGGCGCCAGCCGTGACGGAGTGACCGTGCCGATGCCGGAGCCGCAGACGCCTCTGGCGGCCGTCACGCCGTGGGCCAGGCACTTTCCCCTGCATCCCTCGGCCGACGCGGAGCGGGGGCCGGAGCAACGTCTCGTGCTGCTGGGCGGGCTGGGTCTCTTGTTGGGCGTCGGTGTGATGGCCCACCAGTGGTGGGACGCGCACAGCCAGGAGCGCCGCCTGACCCAGCAGGTTGCTGACCTGAAGGCCAGCGCACGCCCCGTCTTGGCCGCGCGCGACGCGACGATGGCGCAGATGGCTGAAGTCGAGAAGCTGGCAAGCTGGTTCGCCGCACCGCAGCCGGTGGATGTGCTGGGCTACCTGAACGACACGCTGGCGCGTCTGAATGTCCAGATCAAGGAGCTCGAGCTCGAGGGCGACAAGCTCAGGCTCGCGCTCCAGCTCGGCCCCAACACCGGGCGCGCCAACGTCGTGAAGGAATTGCAGGCGGGTGGCTGGTTCACCGACGTGACCGAAGTCCGCGCCGACAACGCCAGCAACCTGCTGGTCATGGACATGCGCATCCGCGGTGCGCTACCGCCGGTGGTTGCAGCGGCAGAGCCCGCCGCACCGCTGCCGACCGCTGGCGTCGCGGCCGCGCCGGCTGCTGCCACTGCCCCGGCGACGGCACCGGCGATCTTGCCGGCACCCGCGCCGGCGCCCGCAGCCGCACCTCGGGCGGCTGTACCGACCCCCCCCCCAAAGGGACCGCCGCAGCCCACCAAGCCCATCGTCGCCAAGCCGGACGCGAACGGCCTGCCGCCGTCCTCGGTGTTCGACGCCATCCCCAACCGCTGATGAACCGCGACGCTCTGCTTTCCTCCTGGACCCAGTTGCGCGAGCAATGGGCCGAGTCGCGCCTGGTCCGGCTGGGCGCCTGGCTGGGCTTGGCCCTGCTCAGCGTCTACCTCGTGCTCGCCGGCTTCGATGCTGCCGATGCCTCACTGGAGCGCAGCCGCGTGCTGGCCACCGAGGTGGCGCGTCTGCAGGCCCTGTCCAAGGAGGCGGACTGGTCGCGTCGCAGTCAGGAAGTTGCCGGTCTCAAGGCCGCCTACGAGACCACCGTCTGGGCCGACCCCGATCTGGCGCTGACGGAGGCAGGCCTGCAGGACTGGCTGCGCAATACCGCCCAACGCCTGGGCCTCAAGGTCCGTGAGATCACGCTGGTGCGCGCCGAGCCGGGCGCCAAGCCGGTGAATGAATTGCCGCCCGGCTATGTGGTGTTGCAGGCGCGGATCAGTGTCGAAGTGCAGCGCGCCCCCCTGTTCACCTTGCTGGCCGAGATGGCCGCGCAGGAGCGTCGCATGGTCGTCGAGCGCTTCACGATGAAAGGTGCTGTGCAGCCCGCCGTGGCCGAGATGCAGTTGCGTGTACTCGCGCGTCCCGGGGGCAAGCAGTCATGAACAAAGCCGCGCCCTGGCTGATGGCCGCAGCCGCCCTGGCTCTCGGATGGCTGTTGGCGCCCGCCGCAGAGCCGGAGCCGGCCCTGGTCAGCGCCCGCCGCGACGCCTGGCAACTGCCTGAACTCCCGCGGAGATCGGACCAGGCCGCCAAGGCCATCGGGCTGGCGACGTCGCCGATCTTCGAGCCCGAAGCGGCGGCGCTGGCCGCGGCGGCGGCGGCGAAGGCCGAGGACAAGCGCTGGCGCGTGGCCGGCATCTTCGGACGCGGCAATGAGAGAAAAGTGCTGATCATGTTTGTCGCGGCTGGCAAGGTGCCGTTGCGCCTGGCCGTGGGCGACAAGGTGCCCAGCGGTGAGCCCATCACCCGCATCCAGGACGGCGAAGTGCTGATCCGTGTCGGCAACAAGCAGGTTCCGCTGGGAGCTGATTACCGTGAATGAAAACCGAATGTTCCTGACGCCGCGACCGATTGCCCTGGCAGCCGGTGCGTTGCTCGCCCTCGGCGGCTGCGCACCGCTGGTGCCTCAACTGCCCAAGCCGCTGCCGCTGGCCAGCATCACCACCGAGGCTGCGCCTCAGGCGGATGGCAGCAACCGGGTCGGCACGCGCGTGAGCACCGGCCCCAGGGCGCCGGAAATCGAAGCGCCGAAGTTGGCGGTCACGGCGCCGGTGAGCCAGCCCCAGGACGAAGTCGTCGCAGCGGTCAACCTTGCCCAGGTCGCCCTGCCCACTTTCATCCAGGTCGTCTATGCCGACGTGCTGAAAAAGAACGTCAGCGTCGACCCCGCAGTCATTGCGCGGCCCGACCTCGTCACCTTCAAGACCGGCAATGGTCAGACGGCGGCCCAGGTCGAAACCGCCGTGCGCCTGCTGCTGAAGAGTTATGGCCTGTCGGTGATCGAGGCCGGCGGCCTGGTGCGTGTGGTGCCCGACAACGCCAACCTGGGTGACCTGCCCGGGATCCGCTATGGCGCGGCCCTCCCCGAGGTGCCGGCGTCGCTGCGCCCCATCTTCCAGCTCATCCCTCTCGAATCGGTACGCCAGGTCGATGTTGGCAACTGGCTGCGCACGCTCTTCGGCGATCGCGTCAAGGTGCAGGAAGATTCGACCCGCAACGCGGTGCTGATCAGCGGCAATCCCGACAACGTCAAGGCCGCGGTTGAGGCGCTGGCGGTGCTCGACCAGCCCGCGCTCAAGGGGCGCACCAGCCTGACGCTGACGCCGGCCTTCTCCTCTGCCGATGAACTGGCGCGGCGTCTCGCCGAGGTGCTGGCCGCGGAGGGCTATGCCGTGCACCCGGTCGGTTCGCCTGTCTCCCATGGGGGCATCCGCAACCCCATCATCCTGCTGCCGGTCTCGAGCCTGAACCAGGTCTTCGTGTTTGCAGCGGGTGAAAAAGTCGCAGCCCATGTCGCCGAGTGGGCCAGGACGCTGGACAAGCCCAACGAGCGCGGCATCGGCAAGAACCTGTTCACCTACGCCGTCAAGCACAAGGACGCCGAGCAGTTGGCCTTCACGCTGGAGCGCGTGCTGGGCGGCGGCGGCACCGTCGCCAGCACGCCCGCCTCGACAGCGGGCGGTGCATCGACGGCTGCGACGCCTGCCGCAAGCGCGTCCGGCCGGACCAGCGTGGTGGTCGACAAGGCCACCAACACGCTGATCTTCCAGGTCAACCCGGAGGAGTTCGGGCAGATCTCCGCGCTGTTGCAGAGCCTGGACAAGCCGACCAAGTCCGCCCTCATCGAAGTGACGGTGGCCGAGCTGAAGTTGGACAACAACGCGCAGCTTGGCGTGCAATGGCTGACCGACCACGTGCAGGCGAACGGCGGCGGCTACAAGGTCTCGGCGGGCTCCAGTTCGGGCGGTACGGGCTTCAACTTCTCGATCCTCAATGGTGCCGGGGCGGCCCGTATCGCCATCGACGCGCTGGCCAACGACACCCGCGCCACCATCCTGTCCAGCCCGCGGCTGATGGCGCGCAACGGCGAAACGGCGCTGATCCAGGTCGGTGACGAGGTGCCGGTGTTGAGCTCGCAGATCGGCACCAACACCGGTACGGGCGGCACCGCCGGCCAGCTGCTGGCCACCTACCAGTACCGTTCGACGGGCGTCATCCTGAAGATCAAGCCGGTCATCCATTCGGGTGACCAGATCGATCTCGACATCTCGCAGGAGGTCAGCCAGCCCCTGTCCAGCGCCGCGGGCAGCGGCACCACCCCGACCATTTCCACCCGCAAGGTCGAAACCAAGCTCACCCTGCGCAATGGCTCCACCATGCTGCTGGCGGGCCTGATCGACGGCACCGCCTCGGATGTTGGCAGCGGCGTGCCCTTCCTCAAGGACATCCCGTTGCTGGGCAACCTGTTCAAGAGCCAGGTGGTCAAGAAGTCGCGCCGCGAGATGATCATCCTCATCACGCCGTATATCGCCAACGATTCCGTCGAGGCCGAGGCCATCACCGAGAGCTTCCGCAAGACCCTGGGTGACTGGGCCCGCATGCCTGCGGCCGACAAGGGCAGCGACACGCCGAAGCCATGACCGCTGCCACCGCCCCGGGCCTGATCGGCGAGCTGCTGCTCAGCCGCGAACAGATCCGCGCCGACGACCTGAACGCGGCGCTGCGCTTCCAGGCGGAGCAGGGCGGCCGCATCGGCGCGGTGCTGCTGCGCATGGGCGCCATCACGGCCGAGCGCCTGTATGCCGCCCTGTCCGAGCAGCTGGGCATGGGCTGGCTGCGCTTCGACGAACTCGACGAAGCCGCGATGCGCTCGGCCCTGCAGGAACTGGGCGGCCGCGCCACCCAGCTGCTTCGGCTCGGCGTGCTGCCCTGGCGCGACGAGGCGGGCTGGCAGCTCGCGAGTGCCGACCCGCTGGAGGCCGAGGTGCGCGAGTTTGCGCAGGCCCAGCCCGAACTCCGCGCCGCGCGCTGGTGGCTGGTCGCGCCGGACGATGCCCAGCGCTGGACGCAGCGCCTGCAACAGGGCGACCTGGCGATGCAGGCGCTGGACGAGCGCGCCCTGCGCGAGATGGCCGAGGACGCGCCCGTCATCGCCTGGGTCAACAACCTCATCGCCCAGGCCGTCGAGTCGCGCGCCTCCGACATCCACCTGGAGCCCGGCGAACGCGAGTTCGAGGTGCGCCTGCGCATCGACGGCCAGCTGCACACGCGCCTGGCCCTGGGCATGGACCGCTACCCGGCCGTCGCCTCGCGTATCAAGCTGATCGCCGGCGTCGACATCGCCGAGCGCCGCCTGCCGCAGGACGGCCGCATTTCCACGCGCGCCGCCGGCGCCGAGATGGACGTGCGGGTGTCGTCCATCCCAGCCGTCTATGGCGAGTCCATCGTCATGCGCCTGCTGCCCAAGAAGCGCGCCGACCTGACGCTGGAGCGCCTGGGCCTGCGGCCTTCGCAGCTGCGCCAGTTCAAGCGCTGGCTGGGCCTGGCCAACGGCCTGGTGCTGGTGACCGGCCCGACCGGCGCCGGCAAGAGTACGACGTTGTATTCGGCCCTGGCCGCCACCAACGACCAGACGCGCAAGATCCTCACCGTCGAGGACCCGGTCGAGTTCCGCCTGCCCCAGGTCATCCAGGTGCAGGCCCAGCCCGAGATCGGCTATACCTTCGCGCGCGCGCTGCGGGCCTTCCTGCGCCACGACCCGGACATCATCATGGTCGGCGAAATCCGCGACCGCGAGACGGCCGAGATCGCCATCCAGTCGGCACTGACCGGCCACCTGGTGCTCGCGACCCTGCACACCAACGACGCGCCGTCGGCCGTGACGCGCCTCGTCGACATGGGCGTCGAGCCCTTCCTGGTTGGCGCATCCCTGCGCGCCGTCATGGCCCAGCGCCTGGTGCGCCGGCTCTGCGAGGCCTGCGCCGCGCCCACCGATGAAACCCCGACGCTCGGCGACGCCGAACTGGCTCTGGCGATTGCCGATGCGCGTGGCGAGGAAGGTGGCGGCGACCTGCCGCGCTGGCGCCGCCACGTCGGCTGCCCGGCCTGCCAGAACACCGGCTTCAAGGGCCGGGTCGGTATCTACGAGATGCTGGATGTGGGCAGCGAGATGCAGCACGCCATTGCCCGCGAGGTGGGTCTGCCCGAACTCGTCGCCATGGCGCGTCAGACCGGTTATCGC
Organism: Roseateles saccharophilus; assembly: GCF_031458095.1. GTDB lineage: Bacteria > Pseudomonadota > Gammaproteobacteria > Burkholderiales > Burkholderiaceae_C > Pelomonas > Pelomonas saccharophila_A. The sequence continues at coordinate 796,708 of NZ_JAVDXU010000003.1, read as the reverse complement.
TCGCTGGCCCAGGAAGGTGCCCTCAAGGTGGTGCAGGGTGCGACGACGCTGGATGAAGTGCTGCGTGCCGTCGGCACGGCCGAGAGCTGATGCGCTTCGACTACACCGCACGCGACACGGCCGGCCAGCCCCACAGCGGCCAGCTCGAAGCGGCCGACCAGGCCGACGCGATGTCCAAGCTCGCGGCCCAGGGCATGACGCCCGTCAGCCTGCAGGCGCGCACGGCGGCGCCGCCGCGGCGTGCGGCCGCCCGCAAGGCCAATATCAAGCTGGCAGATCAGGTCGTGCTGCTGCGCGAACTGGCCACCCTGCTGGCGGCCGGCGTCAACCTCGGCGACGCCCTGCCCAGCCTGGCTGAAGCCTATGAAGGCCAGCCCCTGGGCCTGCCCCTGGCGCAGATGGAAACCCTGGTGCGCGGTGGCGGCCGGCTGTCGGATGCGCTGCGCATCGAGGCCCTGCGCATGCCGGTCTATGTCATCGCGCTGGCCCAGGCTGGCGAGGCCAGTGGCGATATCGCCCGCGCTCTGCAGGAGTCGGCCGAGCAGATGGAGCTGGCGCGCAAAGCCAACGAGGATCTGCGCAGTGCGCTGATCTACCCGAGCGTGCTCGTCGGTGCCGGCTCGCTGGCTGTGTTCTTCATCTTCGTCGGCGTCGTGCCGCGCTTCGCCAACCTCATCCGCGGCAGCCGCCAGGTGCCCGAGCTGTCGCGCTGGGTCATCGAGTCGGGCGTCTATGTGCGCGGCCATCTCTTCGAGGCCCTGCTCATCCTCGCGGCCCTTGTGGCCCTCATCGTGACCAGTCTGTCACGCGAATCCACCCGCCAGGCCCTGCTGCAGATGCTGCAGCGCGTGCCCGTCGTCGGCCCCTGGCTGGTGCAGGCCGAGATCGGCCGTTGGGCCACGGTGCTGGGCAGCCTGCTGTCCAACCGCGTCCCGGTGCTGACGGCCATGGAGCTGGCCCAGAACGTCATCCGCCTCAACGTGCTGCGCGCGGGCCTGGAGCGGGCCACCAAGGGCCTGCAGCAGGGCCAGACGCTGAGCGCCGGCCTGGAGAGCCAGGCCTGGTTCCCGCGTACCCGGCTCAACCTCATCCGGGTCGGCGAGCGTTCCGGCGAGCTGCCCAAGATGCTGCTGGCCCTCGGGCACAGCCAGCGCGACGCGGCCGCCGTGCTGCAGCGGCGCATGCTGGGGCTGATCGAGCCCATCGCCATCATCATCATCGGTGGCGTCATCGGCGTCGTCATGGTGGCCGTCATGATGGCCATCACGAGCTTCGACACGCTGGTCTGATCAACCGCCCTGCGCGGCATCGAGGGCCGCAACGCCGGCGGTGGCCGACGCCGGTACCGGCTGCTCGTAGTGCTCGATGCGCCCCTGGCGGGTCCGAGCCAGAGCCGCTTCCAGTGCTGCCCCGGGGGCGGGTTGCAGACCCAGCTGCTGCATCACCTGTGCGACGACGGCCTGCGGATCGGCGGCGAGCGTCGTCTGCTCGACGGCGATCCAGCGTTGCGGCGGCAGCTCCGCCTGCAACTGCTTGAGCACCTGGGCGCAGCCCTGCAGCGCCGTACCCAGGAAGGCGTCCAGGCCGTCGGCGCTGCCTGCCATCAGCCGGTGCTCCGCGAACATGGCCTGCCACATCTTGCGATTGGAATGGAAGACGGTCGCGGCATCCCGCACCATCCACACGACCTGGGCCTCGGGAAAGCGTCTCAGCAGCGCCGGCAGTCGGAAGCTGTGGTTGGGCGACTTGAGGATCAGCCGCCGGCCGGCTTGGCCGCTGGAGGCGAGCACACCGGCCATGAAGCGCTCGAAGCGCGGCAGCCACTCGGCTTCATGCTCGCTCCAGTAGCGCGGGTCCAGCGTGTGCAGCAACTCGGGCAGGCGCTCCGGCATCAGGAAGCCGCGGTAGGCCGAGTCCACACCCAGGGTCAGAAGCGCGAACTCGTCTTCCTGCGGTGACAGTGCACTGATCTCCAGGCCATCCATGGGGCGCGCCACGCCGATGCTCTGCGGCGGCGCTGGCAGCAGCTGGAAGGCGGTGGCATTCATGCATTGCCAGGTCAACGGCGTCGGCCAGGCGGTGGCGGCCGTCAGCAGTTCGTGCATGACGGTCGTGCCGCTACGCCAGGGGCCGACGATGAAGAGGGGCGGCGCCAGCGGTGGGGCCTGGACAACGCGGGCCTCGCTCAGGCGCCGGTTCAGCGTTGCCCAGGCGCTGCGCCAGCGCAGCTGTGCACGCGTGCCCAGACCCAGCGACGGCCAGCCGGCGCCCGCACGCAGCCAGGCCAGCAGCTCGGCATCGAAGCTGTGCAGGGGGCTCGTGCTCATGGCTTGTCGAACTGCGCGGCGCGCTTCTTCTCGGCTGCAGCGAGACGCTGCTCCAGCAACTGGCGCAGCCGCGCCGCCGTGGCGGCGTCGGTGGCGCTTAGATCGCGGCGCTCGTGCGGGTCGGCGGCCAGGTCGTAGAGCTCGGTCTTGTTGGCGCCGAGATCCAGCACCAGCTTGTGCGGGCCGTCGATGACGGCGTAGTGGCCGGCTCGCAAGGGGCGGAAGCGGCTTTGCTGCTCCATGGCCATGGAGAAGACGGGCTGCTGTGCCAATTCATCGCCCTGCAGCGCCGGCTTGAGGCTGCGTCCGTCGGCTGCGGGCGGCGGCGGCAGGCCGAGCACGTCGGCGACAGTCGGCACCACGTCGGCCAGGCTGACCGGCGTGTGCACCACGCGACCGGCCTTCTGCCCCGGCAGCTTGATGACCAGGGGCACGCGGATGACAGCCTCGTGCAGCCACTCGCCGGCATGGCCGAGATAGCCGCGCTCGAAGGACTCGCCATGGTCGGCCGTGATGATGACCATGGCGCCGTCCAGCTTTCCCCGGCGGTCCAGTTCATCGAGGAAGCTGCCCAGCGCCTGATCGGCACCCATGATGGCCTCGCGGTAGCGCAGCCGGTGCTTGTCGATCAGGGCCTGCTGGTCGGGCACGTAGCGCGTCATGCCCAGCAGTTGCGACCAGCGATCGAGTTCGCCCTGCGGCAGCAGCTTGTACTTGGTGCTGGGCGGCGGCAGATAGGGGTCGTGCGGCGGCAGGGTGTGCAGCCACATGAACTGCGGGCGCTGGCCTTGCGCGGCCCGCTCGAGCAGCGCGCGCGCCGCCTGGTAGGTGTGTTCCGGCGCGAAGGGGCTGCGCTCGGGAAAGAGGTGCACGTCCAGCGTGTCCAGCAGCGGGATCAGGCCGGACAGCCAGAAGGGCAGGGTGGTATCCGGGAAGGCGCTCAACGCCACGCGCGGCTTCAGGCCCAGCGACGGCGAGGGCGAGATGGTCTGCGTCGTGTACTCGTCGTCGCTGCCGTGATGGCGGGGGCTGGCCATCAGGTTGGCGCTGATCGAATGGGCCTCGTAGCCCTGGGCGCGCAGCTGGCTCGCGAGCGTCTGGCCATGCATGCCGAGCGCCATCTTGGCGACGATCTGCACGCCCCAATGCGTCCAGGGCAGGGCGCCGGTCTCCATCGTTGCGGTGCTGGGCGTCGTGAAATTGCTGCTGGCGTAGTGGCGGTCGAAGCAGCTGGCGCGGGCCGCCAGCGCGCGCAGCCGCGGCATCGTCGTCGGGCCATCGCCGCAGACGGCGGCGTCCTCTGCCGCGAGGGTGTCGATGGTGATCAGGTAGACGTCGGGCCGCTTGGCGCCGACGGGGCCGCTGGCCGGCGGCGTCAGCGTCATCAGGCGCGGCGGGTGCAGCAGCAGCCACACCGCCGCAGCGCCGAGCAGCAGCAGGGCCGGGCCATGCAGGCCGCGCAGCAGCGCCGCCATGCGCGCCAGCAGCCGGGACAGGCGCTGCCCACGCAGCAGCAGCACCGAAATCGCCAGCAGCGCCACGAGGGCCAGCAGGCGGCCGGTGGCGGTCAAGGTCAGGGCCGATCCCGTCACCTGGCTCAGCCAGGCCCGGCTGGCGGAACCGAACTGCCAGACGCACAGCCAGGCCAGCGGCAGCAGCAGGACGGACCAGGCAACCGTGCGCGCCGCAGCGGCCGACCTCAGCCGCGCCACCAGCGCCTGGACGCCGAGGGCGAGCAGCGTGAGCAAGGCGGCGGGCAGCGTCAGCAGCAGCAACGCCAGGGCCACGTCGCGGCCCAGTTCCCCCGGTGTCTGGAAGCCCAGGAAGGCATCCACCTGGCGCAGCAGCACCCAGGGCATCCACAGCAGACCCAGGGCCGCGAATGCGGTGCAGAAGCACGCCGCGAAGCGTGCTGGAGGCAGTTCGGGGGCGGAGCGTGCGGCGTCGACGCCGGCCTTCATTCAGCGCCGCGCCCGGTCAGCTTGCGCCAGATGCGGCGCGCCACCGCGCTGATCCACTGGCGCAGGAACAGCCAGACGCCGACGATGCCCGCGAAGACCGGGGCCAGCAGCTGGAACAGCATGCCGCCGGCGTTGGGATCGATATAGGCATGCGCGGGCAGGCTGATCAGCGCCAGGCACAGGGCCGTGCAGAGCAGAGGGAGGGACGGCTTCATGTCGGGTTCTTCAAGGGCCCGGATCGGCCGGGCGCCATCGCCGTCCCGCTTGCGGGAAGGCCAGCAGCGGATTTTAGGATGCCGCCCGAGGGCGGCCGGCCCGCCCTGCCGCCGGGTGGCAGCACCGGGGGCCGACCTACAATCCCGCGCCACTTCGGCGACCTCCTGCCCGCACTTCTTGAAGCTCGCCAAGCACACCCTCCTCAATCTGCTGGGACTGGGTGCGCCGCTGCTGCTGGCGCTGTTCTCAATCCCGGCGCTGATTCAGGGCCTGGGCGCCGAGCGCTTCGGCTTGCTGACCCTGGTCTGGGCGGCGACCAGCTATTTCGGACTGTTCGACCTTGGCCTGGGCCGGGCGCTCACGCAGCAGCTGGCGGTGCTGCTGGACCGGCGCGATGAGTCGGGTGTCGGCCCGCTGTGCGCTACGGCGCTGCTGCTGATGGCAGCGTTCGGTGCTGTCGCCGGTCTGGCCATGATCGCGCTGGCGCCCTGGGGCGTTGACCTGCTGAAGGCGGTGCCCGACCGCTCCGAGGTCATCGGCGCCTGCGTCGTGATGGGGCTGTCATTGCCCTTTATCGTCGTCACGGCGGGCTTGCGCGGCATGCTGGAGGCCTGCCATGCCTTCGAGGCATTGAATGCCGTGCGCCTACCCATGGGGTTGTGGACCTTCGCCGCGCCCTGGGGAGTGCTGCACTGGCACGGCCCCGACCTGCTCGCCATCACGATCGCGCTGGCGCTGGGCCGTCTGCTCGGCTGCGTCGTCCATGGCTGGCTGGCCTGGCGTGCGCTGCCGCAGTTGCGCGGTCGGCTGGCTTGGCAGGTGCAATGGCTGTCGCCGCTGCTGAAGTCCGGCGGCTGGCTCACCGTCAGCAGCATCGTCAGCCCCTTCATGGGCTATGTCGACCGCTTCCTGATCGGTGCGCTGCTGTCGGCCGCTGCGGTGGCGTATTACGCGACGCCGCAGGAACTCGTCACCAAGCTGTGGATCGTGCCGGGCGCGCTGACGGCCGTGCTGTTCCCGACCTTCGCGGCCCAGGTGGCGCGCCGGGACGCCGCGGCATGGGCCCTCTACGACCGGGCCGTCCGCTGGCTGCTGGTGCTGCTGCTCCCCATCACGCTGGCGTTGGGCCTGTTCGCTTCGCCGCTGCTGACGCTCTGGATCGGCGCCGATTTCGCGCGGCACAGTGCGCCCATCCTGCAGGTGTTCGCCGTGGGCATCCTCATCAACTGCCTGGCTCATGTGCCGTTGACCTGGCTGCATGGCGCCGGGCGGTTCCGCGCGCCCGCTTTGCTGCATTGCGCGGAGCTGCCGCTGTTCCTGGCGGCGCTGTGGCTGCTGACTGTGCACTGGGGGCTGATGGGCGCCGCGCTGGCCTGGCTGGGCCGCATGGTCGTGGATGCGGCGGCCTTGTTCTGGCTCTGCGGGCAGGCGCGGCGCGCATCCGTTTGATGGGGCGCTGCCTACAATCCGCGCGCTTCTCTCGCCCCTCATGCCCCTGCCCGTCGTCTCCATCGTCACCCCCGCCTACAACCAGGGCAATTTCCTGCGGGCGACCATGGAGAGCGTGCTGGCGCAGGACTATCCGGCGCTGGAATACCTCGTCATCGACGATGGATCGAGCGATGACAGCCTGACGGTGGCCCAGGCCGTGGCGGCAGAACACCCCGGCCGCGTGACGGTGCTGACCCAGCCCAATGCCGGCCAGGCGGCGACGCTGAACAAAGGCTGGGCGATGGCGCGGGGTGAGATCCTGGCCTACCTGAGCTCGGATGACCTGCTGTGCCCCGGCGCGGTTCGCACCATGGTGGAGACGCTGCAGGCACGCCCCGAACTGGGCGTGGCCTACTGCGACTGCTGGTTGATCGATCCGAACGGCCGGCGCGTCCGGCCGCATCAGGCCGAGGACTTTGACGTGCAGGCGATGCAGGTGGGCCTGGTCTGCCACCCGGGGCCTGCCACCTTCTTCCGGCGCGAGGTTTTTGAGACGACCGGGGGCTGGGACGTGCGGCGCCGGCAGGTGCCGGACTTCGAGTTCTGGTTGCGAGCTTCGCGTCGATATGGCTTTGCCCGCGTACCGCAGCGCCTGGCGGAATACCGTATCCATGAGGGGTCTGCCTCCTTCCAGATCATGTCGCCCGAGCGGGCGAACGAAATCGTCGCCGTCGTCGAAGGCTTCTGGCGAGACCACGACGGGGCACCGGATGCGCGCCGCTCGTTGGCCCGGGCTTTCAGCATTGCCGCCAGGAACCATGCCCAGGCGGGCCGGCCCCTGGATGCGTTGCGCGGCCTGTTCAGGGCGTTGGGACTGCGGCCCGCCCTGGTGTTGGAACCGGGCCTGTGGCGGCAGATGCTGGTGGGTTTCACGCGGCGCCTGTATTACCGCAGCCGCGCGACTTTGCGTCGCACCTGAACATGGTCACGCTCCCGGCCCCGCTCATCCTGTATGCCCCCAATGTCCACACCGGCGGGGGGCTGGTGCTGCTGCAGGAACTGCTGGATGCCTGGCCGTCGCAGGCCGCGCTGGTAGCCTGGCTGGACGGCCGCGCGCGCGCGCAGTTGCGTCTGCCCGCGGGGGCCGACGTGCAGTGGGTGCAGCCCACGCTGGCGTCGCGCTGGCGTGCCGAGGTCGGCCTGGCCGCAACGGTGGGTCGGCACCGGAGGGTGCTGTGCTTCCACGGGCTGCCGCCCCTGCTGGCGCGGCCGGCGGCAACCTTGCTCTATCTGCAGAACCGCAACTATCTTGGCGGCGTGCCTTTGCATGAGTACGGCTGGAAGGTGAGGCTGCGCAACCGGGTCGAGCAATGGATCAGCCGCTGGTGGCGTTCGCGGGTGGACTGCTACTACGTGCAAAGTCCCACCATGGCGCGGGCCTTGCGCGCCTGGTGGCCGCAGGCACCGCAGCGGATGTTGCCGTTGACGGCGCGACCGTCCGAACCCGCGCCGGCGGCCCCGCTGAAGCGCTGGGATTTCGTCTACGTGGCGGACGGCCAGCCCCACAAGAACCACAGGCGGTTGGTGGATGCCTGGCGCCTTCTGGCGGCAAAGGGCATCAAGCCCAGCCTCGCGCTGACCTTGACGGAGCGCGACGCAGTGCTGCGTGAAGCCCTCCTGGCCACCGCGAGGGCGGAGGGCCTCAACATCCAGAACCTGCCGCCCATGAAGCATGCCGAGGTTCAGCAGCTCTACGCCGATGCCCGCGCCCTGGTCTTCCCTTCGCTGGGGGAGTCGTTTGGACTGCCCCTGGTCGAAGCCGCCGCGGCCGGCCTGCCGGTGATTGCCGGCGAGCGCGATTTCGTGCGGGACATCTGCACCCCGGTCGAGACTTTCGATCCGGAGTCGCCCATCTCCATCGCTCGCGCAGTGCGCCGCTTCCTCGGCCAACCAGAGCCCGTGCTGCGACCCCTGGATGCCGCCGAGTTCCTGCGCGAGATCGACGGCGGTCCGCCTCGTTGAGGTTCAGCTGCGGTAGAGGTGCTGCAGCACGCCCTTCAGGACGCTGGGAAGGACGGTGTTGCCAAACTCGGAGTGCCGGCGGTTGTAGAGATCGGCGTGACGCGTGGGCGCCAGCCGGTTGTCGGACAGATAGATGCGGCGGTAGTACTGCTTCGCCACGGGGATGACGTTGGAGGTCGCGCTGTCCACCCGGCCGAACGGCACGGCGAAGGAGTCGGTCTTGATGCCCAGGCGCTGGTGCAGCAGGTGGATGGACGACTCATGCTGATCCCCCATTTCGGCGGCCGACATGGCATTGAAGTCGGAATGGTCGTTGCCGTGCAGGCCCAGTACATGGCCTTTTTCGTGCAGCCGGCCGATCTGGTCCCAGCTCAACAGCCGGGCGCCGGCGTTTTGGAGCTTTCCCTGCACCGACGCGGTCTGGCCGGCGGAATATTGATCGACCAGCTGCGGGCAGATGAAGAACCGGAAGTGGACGCCAAAGTCGCCGCGCAGCCTTGCGTCGATGGCCAGCAGATCCTGGAGGCCATCGTCGAATGTCCACAGCAGCGGCAGCAGGGCGTTGCAATGGCGGTCCTCGTTCTCGTCGCTGGCAGACGCGAAGGCGCGTGAGGCCAGCTTCATCAGGCCAGGGTTGTAGGCGCTCAGGACATGCCCGTTGAGAATCATGTCAGTCCAAAGGTGTCGAATTCCAGGAACTCGAACGAGGTCTCGCCGAATGAGAACTTCGAATCGGCGCCCAGCAGGCGGCCGCTGAAATTCAAGGCCCACTTCCTCAGGCTGAACGAGCTGAACAGCTGGGCGGTTTCCGAGTCTTCGGTGGCGTAGGTCAGCAGGAACCAGCCGCCGCACAGGGAGGCCAGGCGGCACATGGTCCTGAAGCGGTCGAGCCAGCCCCGGTGCCTTCGGCTTCTGACCAGGCCGATCTTGGCGAAGGCGCCGCGGCGATAGGCGACGAAGAACAGGTCGCGCTGGTCGTGGCAGATGTACCCGGCTTGCTGGCTGAATGCCCTGGCCTGGGCGTCGAGTCCCGGCTCCTTGCGAAGCGATGAAGTCTCGGGGCGCAGAAGCAACAGAAACGCCAGGTGCGCCAGCTTCAGTAGCGGGACGGGAAGCGGAACGAGGTAGCGGTAGGTCGCCCTGGACTTGTTCCAGCCGAGTGCGCGCTCTCGCAGTGGTTCGCTTCGGCGGGTCGGCAACCCGTAAACGCAGTCATAGCCGCGATCGGCCAATTCACGGTAGAAGGATTCGCCGATCTGGCGCATCAGCGCCCCGCCTCGCGCCTGCGGCGATATCAAGGTGTCGATGGACTGGACCGCCTTCAGCGCTGGATTGCAGAGCAGCGGTTGGTCCAGGCCGAGATAGGCGCCCAGGATGTCGCCGGAGGAGTTGTCGACGCACACGCTGCCCAGCAGCTTGCCGCTCTGATGGGGCGGCGCCAGCTTTTGCCGGTACCAATTGGCAGAGCCGAAGCCGTTTTTCTCGTAGAACGCGATCAGCCGATCAAACGGGACGGTTCTGAGGTCGACTATCGAGTGGTCCATGTTGGCTTGATGCGCAGAGGGAATGCACTTTAGCCGCGTGCCGGCGGGTGGAACGCGATGGTCGATTCCTGCAGGTGAAGGACAATCGGCCGATGACAACGACGACATCCGACAGCGCATCGGCCAGGGCCCCGCAGCGGCTGCTGGTCATGGGAGCGAACGGCATGCTGGGCAATGCCGTGCTGCGCTGGCTGGCCGCCGACCCGAACTTCGAGGTCTTCGGCTCCGTGCGCCGGCCTGAAGCCGCCATGGCCTTGCGTGCCAGGATGCCGGGTGTCAATCTCGTCGAGAACGTGGACGCCAGCCAGGTCGCCAGCTTGCGCCGCCTGTTCGAGGACGTGAAGCCGCAGGTGGTGATCAACTGCATCGGCGTGGTCAAGCAGCTGGCCGGGGCCGACGATCCTTCCATCGCCATCCCCATCAATGCGATGCTCCCGCACCGCCTGGCCAGGCTCTGCCAGCACCATGGGGCGCGGCTGATCCACATCAGCACCGATTGCGTGTTTTCGGGCAGTCGGGGCGCCTACACCGAAGACGACGAACCGGATGCCGACGACCTCTACGGCCGTAGCAAGCTGATGGGCGAGGTCAGCCAGCCCTATGCGGTGACGTTGAGGACATCGATCATCGGCCACGAACTCCAGTCCGGGCACGGGCTGGTGGGCTGGTTCACCGCGCAAACCGGCGCCGTCAAGGGTTTCAGCCGCGCCATCTTCTCGGCGCTGCCGACGGTCGAACTGGCCCGGGTGATCCAGCAGCATGTGATCCCCCACCCGGAACTGAGCGGGACTTACCATGTGGGCGCCGAGGCGATCAGCAAATACGAGGTGTTGAGCTTGGTGGCGAACGAGTACGGCAGCCGGGCCGTGCTGCAGTCCGACGCCGACCTTGTCATGGACCGGTCGCTGATCTCGGACCGCTTCAATCGCGCCAGCGGCTACCAGCCCCCCTCCTGGCCGGAGCTGGTGCGCCGTATGCGCGAGTTCAGTTGATGCGGGTCGTGCCCAGCCATTCCTCCAGCTGATCGATCAGCGTCACGCGATCGAAATGCTGGCGGCAATACTCCCTCGCCCGCTGCCCCATTGCCGCGCGCTCCTGCGGCGCCGTGGCCAGCAGGCGCTGGGCCAGCGCCGCTAGCCTTGGGCCGTCGCCGGCCGGCGCCACCAGTCCGGCCCCGGCCTCCGTGATCACCTGCGCACCTTCGCCATCCAGCATCGCCAGCAGCGGCCGGCTGGCGGCCAGATAGGCGGCCACTTTGCCCGGGATGGTCATCGCAAAGATGGGCTCGGCTTTCAGCGACACCAGCAGGGCATCGGCGCCCATGAAGAACTCGGGCATGCGCTCGATGGGGTGGCGACCCAGCATGAAGACGGTGGTCTGCAGACTGCGTCGCTGGATCTCGGTGCGCAACCATTCCGCCTGGCGACCATCGCCGACGATCAGCCAGTGAATGTCGGGCCGCGCGCGAGTCGCCTCGGCGGCAGCCAGCAGGGCGGGGAAGTCCTGGGCGTCGCCGATGTTGCCGGCGAACATGACCTTGAAGGCCTCGGCGTGCGGCGCGAGTTCGGGCGCGACGGCGACGCCGCTCATGTCACCGTCGAAGATGGCTTCGGCCCACTGCGGGAAGTAGCGCGTCTTGGCCGGCGCGCGGGACCAGCGCTCGATGGCCGGGAAGAAGCTCCTCGACTGGGCCAGGATCAGGTCGCAGCGCTTGTAGATGAAACGCACCAGCGCGCCCACGGCGTTCAAGCCGAGCTTGGAACGGACCATGCCGACGGCGGCCAGCGTGTCGGGCCACAGATCGAGCACCCAGAGCAGCAGCGGCGCCCCCTTGATCCAGCGCAGCAGCACCGCGGGCAGGGCCGAGGTGATGGGGGAGGTCTCGAAGCAGAAGATGGCGTCGAAGCGCCGGCCCCGCAGCTTCCAGGGGCCCAGCAGGCAGCCCCAGAAGACGAAGCTCCAGTAGTTCAGCAACAGGCGGACCGAGCCCTGGCCGCGCGGGCGCAGCGGCAGGCGCACGACGTCGGCGCCGTGATAGCCGGCAAACGCGGCGGGGTCGGCTGCGTAGTCCTCGAAGACCTGGCCGCCCGGGTAGTTGGGCCGGCCGGTGAGGACCGTGACCTCGTGGCCGCGCGCGCGCAGCTCCGAGACGATTTCGTTGACGCGAAAGACCTCGGGCCAGAAATACTGGCTGACGACCAGGACGCGCATCCTCAGTCGTACTGGCGCCAGACGACGCGCTTCACGTAGTCGGTGTAGCTGTGGATGATGCGCACGACCTTGTCGGACACATTGGGCATGCTGTAGTCGGCCACCAGGCGCAGCTTGCGGTCCGCGCCGCGCGGCTGGGTCTGCAGCAGGGCGAGGCCCTGGCGCACCCGGTCGACGGACAGGCCGGTCATCATGACGGCGCCTTCCTCCATGCCTTCGGGCCGTTCATGCGCCTCGCGCAGGTTCAGCGCCGGGAAGTTGAGGATGGAGGACTCCTCGGTGATGGTGCCGCTGTCGGACAGCACGGCCCGGGCCGAGGCCTGCAGGCGCACATAGTCGAGGAAGCCGAGTGGCTTCATCAGGCGCACGCCGGCATGGAACTGGATGCCCTCGGCATCGATGCGCTTCTGGGTGCGCGGGTGGGTGGAGACGATGACCGGCAGGCCGTGGTCCTCGGCCACCGCGTTCAGCACGCCGACCAGCTTGCCGAAGGTGCGCGGCGACTCGATGTTCTCCTCGCGGTGGGCGCTGACGACGAAATAGCCCTGCTCGGCCAGGCCGAGCCGTGCCAGCACGTCGGACGCGTCGATGCCGGCGCGGTAGTGGTCGAGCACCTCGAACATCGGGCTGCCGGTCTTGATGACCTGGTCGGGCGGCAGGCCCTCGCGAAGCAGGTAGTCGCGCGCGATGGTGCTGTAGGTGAGGTTGATGTCGGCGGTGTGGTCGACGATGCGGCGGTTGGTCTCCTCGGGTACGCGCATGTCGAAGCAGCGGTTGCCGGCTTCCATGTGGAAGATGGGGATCTTGCGGCGCTTGGCGGCGATGACGGCCAGGCAGCTGTTGGTGTCGCCGAGCACCAGCATGGCCTCCGGCTGTTCGGACTCGAGGACCGCATCGATGCCGCCGATGATGTTGCCGATGGTCTGCGCGGCGCCGCCCTGGGCTGCGTTGAGGAAATGCGCCGGCTTGCGCACACCGAGATCGTCGAAGAAGACCTGGTTCAGCTCATAGTCGTAGTTCTGCCCGGTGTGGACGAGGACGTGCTCGCAATGCTCGTCCAGCGCCGCCATCACGCGGGACAGGCGGATGATCTCGGGGCGCGTGCCGACGACGGTCAGCACCTTGAGCTTCTTCATGGCTTGACTTTCATGGCGGTCGTGTCCGGGCGTGCGCGGTCGAAGACCTCGTTGGCCCACAGCATGACGATGAGCTCGTCCTCGCCGATGTTGGTGATGTTGTGGGTCCAGCCCGGAATGGTCTCGACGATCTGGGCTTCGCCGCCGCAGGTGACGAGCTCATGCGTCTCGCCGCTGTCGATGTGACGGAAGCCGAAATGGGCCGTGCCCTTGATGACGAGGAACTTTTCGGTCTTGGTGTGGTGGTAGTGCTCGCCGCGCGTGATGCCGGGCCCCGCCGTGAAGTAGCTGAACTGGCCGCAGTCGGGCGTCTTCAGCATCTCGACGAAGACGCCACGCGGGTCGGCGTGGCGAGGCACGGTGTAGGCGAAGGCCTCGGGCGGCAGGTAGCTCACGTAGGTGGCGTACAGCGCGCGCGTCAGCCCGGTGCCGACGCGGTCAGTCATCAGGCCGTCGCGGGTCTGGCGGAAGCCCTTCAGCGTGGCGGCGAGTTCGCCCACCGTGGTGTCGTAGGCCGGCGTGACATCCACGAAGCCCGGCTCGGGCGGTGTCGGCCCGACCAGGGCCAGCATCTCGTCGATGACGTCGTCGATGTAGGCCAGGCGCAGAGGCGCCGTCGGATCGTTGATCGTGACGGGCAGGTCGCGCGCGATGTTGTGGCAGAAGGTGGCGACGACGGAGTTGTAGTTGGGCCGGCACCATTTGCCGAACACATTGGTCAGCCGGAAGATGTAGACCGGTACGCGGCATTGGCGCTGGTAGTGCAGCAGCGCATCTTCGGCGGCGCGCTTGCTGCTGCCGTAGACATTGTCCAGCGCCGCCTGCGTGGACGAGGCGAAGGCCACCGGCGGGCGATCCTGCAGGCTGCCGAGGATGGAAATCAGCCGCAGGCTGAAGTCGGCATTGCCGTCGTCGAACTCGATCGGGTCCTGTGGGCGGTTCACGCCGGCCAGGTGGAAGACGAAATCCAGGCCGGTCAGCTGCTCGATGAGCTCCGCGTCCTCGGCAAGGTGGGAGATCAGGCGCACGCTCGTGTAGCCCGCCTCGCGAAGCCGCCATTGCAGGTTGCGGCCGATGAAGCCGGACGCGCCAGTGATGCCGACCTTCACGTCAATCCTCCGCGGTGACGTTGCTTTCACCGGCCGCGATGCGGCGCATGAAGTCCAGCTTCATCAGCAGCGCCTCCATGCGCGGCACGTCCAGACGCTCGGTGTTGTGCGAGGTGTAGTCCTCCGCGGCCTGGATGCGTGCCTCTCCCTGCTCGACGAACTTGGTGTAGTTCAGATCCCGGCCGTCGGGCGGGATGCGGTAATAGCCGCCCAGGTCCTCGGCGCCCGCGCGCTCCTCGCGGCTGAGCAGGGCTTCGTAGAGCTTCTCTCCGTGGCGGGTGCCGATCTCGCGCACGGGGTGGCCGGCCTGGCCCATGACATTGAGCACCGCATCCGCCAGCACGCGGATGGTCGCGGCCGGCGCCTTCTGCACGAAGATGTCGCCGTTGCGGCCATGCTCGAAGGCATACAGCACCAGTTCGACCGCGTCGTCCAGCGTCATCATGAAGCGGGTCATGGCCGGGTCGGTCAGCGTGATGGGCTTGCCGGCGCGCACCTGCTCGACGAAAAGCGGGATGACCGAGCCGCGCGAGGCCATCACGTTGCCATAGCGCGTGCCGCAGATGACGGTCCCCGTGCCCTCGAGGTTGCGCGAGGCGGCGACCATGACCTTCTCCATCATGGCCTTGGAGATGCCCATCGCGTTGATGGGGTACACAGCCTTGTCCGTGGACAGGCAGATGACGCGCGAGACGCCGGCGGTGATGGCCGCATCGAGCACGTTCTCGGTGCCGAGCACATTGGTGCGCACGGCTTCCATGGGATGGAACTCGCACGACGGCACCTGCTTGAGGGCCGCGGCATGGAAGCAGTAGTCGACGCCGCGCATGGCGCCCGCCACGGCGCGCGGGTCACGCACATCGCCGATGTAGAACTTGAGCTTGGGCGACGCGTATTTCTTGCGCATGTCGTCCTGCTTCTTCTCGTCGCGGCTGAGGATGCGGATCTCGCGCAGGCCGGAGTCGAGGAAGCGGCGCAGCACGGCGTTGCCGAAGCTGCCGGTGCCACCGGTGATGAGCAGAGTCTTGTCGTCGAACATGTTTAGCGGGGCAGGGCGGCGGCGAAGAGGGCATCCTTCTGGGCCGGCTGTGGGTAGTTGATGAGCACGGCGCGGTATTGCCCCTTGAAGACGAAGAGGCTGCCGGCTGCGCAGCCGACGACACCGCAGGTCTTGATCAGCGCCTCGATGTCGGCCAGCGATCCGGCGCCGCCGAGCACGCTCATGGGAATGCGGATGGCAGCGCGGACCTGCCTGGCCAGCTCGAGGTCATAGCCCTTCATGACGCCGTCGCGGTCGACGGAGTTCAGCACGATCTCGCCGGCGCCCTGGGCCTGGCATTCGCGCGCGAAGGCGATGGGGTCGAGCTTGTGGCCCTTGGTCGCGTTGTGGGTGCAGAGCTCGTAGCCGCTCGAGAAGAAACCGCTCTTCTTGCGCACGTCCAGCACGACGACGACGCTCTGCCCGCCAACCGCGTCGGCGATGCGGCGGATCAGCGTCGGGTCCTCGACCGCGGCGCTGCTGATGCAGACCTTCTCGACACCCAGCTCGATGATGCGCTTGGCCTGTTCCGGCGTGCGCACGCCGCCCCCATACGCCAGGGGCATGCGGCACTCGGCGGCGAGGTCCTGGATCAGCTTGTAGTCGGGCTCGACGCCGTTGCGGGTCGCGTCGATGTCCAGCACGACGAGTTCGTCGGATTCCTTCTCGTTGAAGATCTTGACCGCGTTGATCGGGTCGCCGACGTACTTTGGATCCTTGAAGCCGACCGTCTTCACGAGGCCGCCCTCGTGCACCAGCAGGCAAGGGGTAATGCGTGGCCTCAGCATCGCGACGACTCCAGCTCTGCGAAGTTCTTCAGCAGCGTGGCGCCCCAGTGATGGCTTTTCTCGGGATGGCCCTGCATGCCGTAGATGCAGCCGTTGCGCACCGAGGCCGCGAAGGTCGCACCGTACTCCGCGTGCGCTGCCTCGTGGGCCGGGTCGCGGCACTCGAAGTAGTAGGAGTGCAGGAAATAGAAGCGGGCATCGGTCTCGAGGCCCTTGAACAGCGGCACGCCGGCCAGCGGCTTGACGTCGTTCCAGCCCATGTGGGGCAGGGGCAGGCCCTGGGTCTTGCCGGTGCCGTCGAAATGCCTGACCTGGCCCGGCACCCAGGCCAGTCCCTGGCAGCGGCCCTCGTCGCTGGACTCGCCCAGCATCTGCATGCCGACGCAGATGCCCAGCACGGGCACGCCGCCGCGCGCGACCATGGCGTCCAGCGGCTCGCGCAGGCCGGAGTCGTTGAGCCGCGTCATCGCGTCGTCGAAGCCGCCCACGCCGGGCAGGATGACATGGGTGGCGTCCTCGATCTCGGCAGGCGTCGTCGCGAAGCGCGTCGGGACGCTCATGCGCTTGTACATGGTGGCCAGGGCGCCGATGTTGCCGACGCCGTAGCTGACGATGGTGATCATCGGATGATGGCCCGCTGCACGCCCAGGGCCCGCAGCACCTTGGTCCCGAGCTCGATCAGGGCCATGTCGTTGCTGTAGTCGCGGTAGGTCTTGGGCTGGCCGCGGTGCAATTCGTGCAGCTGGGCAACCGTCAGGCCCAACTTGGTGGCGATGTACTCGAAGTCATGCGCCAGCGTCTCCTCGTCGTAGGCGGGGACGGCGATCTTGGCCAGGGCCTCCTCGCGCGTGAGCTGGCCCGTCAGGATGAGGCTGGAGAAATGCGCGCGGCGCTTGTCGTAGCCGAACTTGCTGGGCAGCCAGTAGCCCTCGTAGAAGCGCGTGAAGCGCGACTCGTAGTGCTTGTGGGCATATTTCTGCCAGCCGAACTTCTGCACCAGCTCGTCCATCGCCGCTTCCTTGAAGAAGGGCACATGGTTCAGCGGCTTGACGACCTGCACGCCTTTGAAGAAGCGGTAGTAGATCTTGAAGCGGAAGATGCCGGCGAGCGGGAACTTCTTCAGCGGCCGCGTGCCGAAGCGGCGGTGGATGTCCTTCAACTGGCGCACGTCGGAGGCGTGGTAGTGCCACTCCAGCGGCTCGCGCACGCATTCCGTCGAGTAGTTGGCGCCAGTGAGGATGTACTTGGCGTTGTGCTTGGCCGCGAAGTTGTAGAGGCCGGCGAAGAAGGCGTGGTCCTGCGGCGTGTCCAGGTGGGGCACTTGGGCCTTGAAAAAGGCCAGCTGGAGGTCGCGCATCTCGGGCCAGTCCACCACCTCGGTGAACAGGTCCAGCCCCAGGCCGTCGACGAGCTTCTCGATGTTGTTGACGGCCTGCTGGGAATTCCAGCCGGCGTCCACGTGATAAAGCAGCGGCCGCAGTCCGAACTTCTCCTTGGCCAGATAGGTCACGTAGGAGCTGTCGACACCACCCGACAGGCCGATCAGGCAATCATGGTCCTTGCCCTTGCCATCTCGCTTGATCTGCTCGACCTGGGCCATGATTTCGCGCTCGCCGCGCTCGTCGGTGTGCCAGTTGGGCAGGATGTTGCGGTGGTAGTTGTTGCAGTAGTCGCACCAGCCGCGCTCGTCGAACACGATGCCCGAGTCGGACGTGTCCATGATGCAGTTGGCGCAGATGCGGTAATTCAGCTTTTCCATCGATTCGTATTGTCCTGGCAAACCTGCGCAGGCAGTTTTCCCGCGCCGCCGGGCTCACCAGCCCGAGAGCAGGCCGTAGAGCCGGCGCCGCACGCCATACATGAAACCATTGGTGATCGACAGCGCCCGCAGCCGATCGACCCAGCCCACCGGGCTGCGCAGCACGCCGATCACCGACCCCTTGACCCGCTGCTCCTCGCATTGCACCTTGGCCTGCAGTTCGCTGCGACCGGCCGGCCTGAGGTCGGCACCATGCTGGGCCAGGAACAGCCCGTAGGCGCGCAGCCGGATGGTGATCTTGCGGTTGTATTCGGGGAAGGCAGACATCATGTTGATGCTGTTGCCCTGGTGGACGCGCCAGGCGCAACCCACGATGTCCGAATGCACCACGGTCCAGCCCGGGTAGTGCAACACGGCCAGTTCCATCCAGGTGTCCTCGTTGGGCAGCATCTCCGGCACCGGGAAGATCTTGTGCAGGACCTGCTGGCTCATCAGCGGCGAGACGCCCGAGAGTGCCCCGACGCCGGGCTTGCGCGGCACCAGATGGCCGTCGAAGCGCTTCACTTCCGACATGGTGACCAGCTTGCACAGCCCGACCACGGGCTCATCGACCGGGTAGTCCTTGACCTTGGCAAAGCGTGCTGCGAGGCTGCCGGCCGGCATGATGTCGTCGCCGGCGAAGATGCAGACGAAGCGTCCTGTGGCCAAGCTGATGCCGTGGTTGAAGGCCGAGCACTTGCCGGCCTTGGGATTCCTGACGACGCGCAGGTGGGCATGGCGGCCGGCCAGTGCCGACAGGATCTCCGAAGTCCTGTCCGTGGAGCCGTCATCGACGACGATGACCTCGAAGGTCAGGCCGACCTGCTCGACAACGCTGGTGACGGCGGATTCGACGTGAACTTCCTCGTTCTTGACGGCGATGACGACCGAAACGTCCATGGGATGCATGCAGAAAGTAATCTAGACAGAGCCGACGACGCCGGGTGTCGTGGTGAGGTCCGGCCCGGGGGGCAGCATTCTCGCGGGGTTGCGGGCCAGCAGGGTTCTGGGGTGCCGGACGGCGCGATAGCGGCAGTACAGCCCCAGCGCGATCGGGATCATCTGGTAGGTGTAGTTCTTCGCGAAGAAGACCATCAATGCGTTGACCATGCAGACGGCCAGGGTCAGCACATACAGGTTGTCGCGCGACCGCCGCGCGAACTGCAGCAGCAGCACCAGCAGCGGCGCGACGATGCAGGCCAGCAGCAGCAGGAAGCCGACCAAGCCCAGGTCCACCCATACCGACAGGATGTCGTGCGCGTAGTTGCCAGGCTTGTAGCTGGCGTAGTCGCCGGTCAGCGGCTTGTCCTGGATGGTGTTGACGGCGGCATCGTGGAGTTCGGCTCTCTCCATCACCGACTGGTCGTTGCTCATCTCCAGGATCGCGAAGATGCGGTTGTCCGCGAACTCGCTCCGGTACTGGAAGAAGAAGACCGCCAGCACGGCGATCAGCGCGAGCACCTTCATCAGCAGGGCCGGGCGCGACCTGGCCTTGCAGTACTCGACCACCCCCACCATCAGCACGAAGCCCACGAACTCGGACCGGGCGCCGATCAGGAACAGGGCGCCGAAGGAGATCAGGTAGACCGCGAAGCGCCAGCCGATGGCCAGCGGCAGCACGCAGTAGGCCAGCATCACCATGTAGGCATAGGCCATGCCTTGATAGTCCAGCAGGAAGCCGGCGTACAGGCCCTGCAGGATGGACGCCTGCAGGAACTGGCCGCCGCTGCCCTCGACGGCGACCAGCGCCGCGACGGCCAGCAGGGCGAGCGTGCAGTAGCGATGGAATCCGGCCGCATCACCGTCGAGCAGCCGGGCGACGAGGAACAGCACGATGAACTTGAAGATGTAGGCCCAGTGCGATGACGTGATCTCGTCGTCCGCGCCGGCCTGCATGCCGGTCAGCACGCGGAATGCCCACAGGGCGAGAAAGCAGGCGAACGTCAGCGCGACAAAGCTGCTGCCCCGGCTCAGCGGGATCCGGTGGCGTTTCAGGCCGAGCAGCAGCAGCGGGAATGCGACGGACGCGCCCGCCGTGAAATAGCCGCCCAGCGCCGGTGAGATGTAGCCGGCAATGGCCAGGATCTGATAGCAGATGAAGGCCGGGAAGATGATGAAGTAGGCCCAGGCTGCGAGCGTGTGGCCGGTGCGCGAGATGCCGCCCGGCATCAGGTGTGCAGGCGCGCTCACGCCAGGCCTCCCATGTGCTGAATGCCCCACAGGCCGGCGAGTGCGGCCATGGCCCACGCCGTGGTGACGAGCGCGCTGCGCTGGCTGCCTCGCAGGAGACCGCGCGCCGAAACGCCCGCCGAGGCCATGACGGCCAGCAGGTAGATGAAATACATGGCGGCGCCCGACACGGCATAGGCCTCGGCGACCGCCGACGGGATGAGTTGGGCTGCCAGCAGCACCACGCCCACGCGCAGCAACAGCGACGCCAGCTGCAGGGCAAAGGCGCGTCGCTGATGGCCGGTCACGTGCAGGGCCATGGACGTGGGCGAGGCGAGGAACTGCAAGGCGAACCAGGGCACCATCCAGCTGACCAGCAGTCCTGCGCGTTCCCAGCGCGCGCCGAGGATCAGGCCGAACAGCGCGGGGGCGAGGATGCCCGCTGCGATCAGCGGGCCGATGCCTGCCCGGATCAGGCCGCGCAGCATGTCGGCGGTGAACGGTCCCAGCCGCCCGGCGCGATGTTCTTCGGCCGCGCGCGAAAGATAGACCTGGCTGATGGCCGTCCCCACCAGCGCCATGGGAACCTGCATGGCGAACATGGCCATTGACAGATAGCCCGCCTCCGATGGTGCGGCAATCCCTGCGATCAGGATGATGGGCAGCTGAATGGCTGCACTGTTGGCCAGGGCCTCGAGCGTCGAGTACTTGGGAAAGCGGCGGTACTCCCGCGCCAGCACGCGCATGCGGGCGGGCGCCAACCTCGGGAGGGCGTGCAGCAAGTCGCCGCCCAGCGCGAGACAGGCCACGCCCGCATTCATCACATAGCCCAGCAGCAGGCCGACCGGCCCCGCTGACAGGCTGCCGAGTCCGATCTGCACGGCGACGCTGGACACGGATTGCGCGACCCGGGTGCGCGACAGCCGACCGAAATTCCGACGCCGGATATGCCAAGCCTGCAGGGCGGCGTAGCTGCCTGC
The DNA here is from genome assembly GCF_031458095.1 of Roseateles saccharophilus. Taxonomy (GTDB): domain Bacteria; phylum Pseudomonadota; class Gammaproteobacteria; order Burkholderiales; family Burkholderiaceae_C; genus Pelomonas; species Pelomonas saccharophila_A. Next base: position 775,977 of record NZ_JAVDXU010000003.1, on the reverse strand, counting down.
GGCCAGCACGCCCACCGGCAGCAGCCACAGGAAGGGCGCCAGCGCCGGTTGGCCGAGCAGGTCGGCCATCTGATGTCCCGCCAGCGCCACGGCGACGGCGAGCACCGCTGCGATGCCGCAGGCACACGCCAGTGATAGCGCCAGCAGATGCATCGCGTCGTCCTCGCTTTCGGGCAGCGGCACGGCGAGGTCATAGCGCAGGCAGGCGGCCGCCGCCACGATGGACAGGGCTCCGGAGAACACGGCGAGCAGGCCGAAGTCGGTGGGCGTGTAGAGCCGGGACAGCACGGGCAATGCCAGGGCGCTGAGTCCGTGCGCCAGCGCCGTGCCGCTGACGAGCACGATCACCGCACGCAGAAATCCTCCATGGGCCGCTGTTGGTTCGGGCCTGGTCATGGGAGGCGTGCGGCTGCTGCTCACCCGCAGGACGTCAGGCGGTCGCCATGGCGTTGACCAGGGCCTCGACGACGCGCTGCTGCTCGGCGTCGCCCAGGTCCGCGCTCATCGGCAGGCTCATGACGCGGTCAGCGGCGCGGTTGGCATGAGGGAAGCAGGTGGGCGGGCAGTCCGGGCGTTCGTACGCGGGCTGGCGGTGCAGGGGGCGTGGGTAGTGAACCGCCGTGGGGATGCCTTGCTCCTTGAGGGCGGCGATCACGGCGGCACGGTCGTCGACCTTGACGGTGTACTGGGCCCAGACGCAATCCCGGTCGGACGCCACGTCGAGCAACTCGACGGGCACGCCGCTGGCCTGGATCAGCTCGGCATAGCGGTCACCCAGGCGCTTGCGCTGCGTGATCTCCCACTCGAAGCGCTCGAGCTTGCCAAGCACTACCGCGCACTGCAGCGTGTCCATGCGCCCGCCCACACCGACGCGGGTGTGGGTGTAGCGCGCGCTCTGGCCGTGCACGCGGATCTCGCGCATCGCCTGCGCCAGCGCGTCGTCGCTGGTGAAAAGCGCGCCGCCGTCGCCATAGCAGCCCAGCGGCTTGCTGGGGAAGAAGCTGGTGGCGCCGATGCGCGACACATTGCAGCTCATGCGGCCCTTGTAGCTGGCGCCGAAGCTCTGGGCCGCGTCCTCGATGACGGACAGGCCGTGCCGGGCCGCGATGGCATTGATCTCGTCCATGTCGGCGACCTGGCCGTACAGGCTCACCGGCATGATGGCCCGCGTCGCCGGCGTGATGGCGGCCTCGATGAGGGCGGGGTCGATGTTGCAGTCGCCGGGCCGGATGTCCACATAGACCGGCTTGGCGCCGGCCAGCACGATGGTCTCGGCGGTGGCGGCGAAAGTGAACGGCGTCGTGATGACCTCGTGGCCGGGGCCGATGCCTTCGGCCATCAACGCGATCAGCAGGGCCTCGGTGCCGCTGGAAACGGTGATGCAGTGCTTGGCGCCGGTCAGCCGGGCCAGCGCGGCTTCCAACTCGGCCACTTCCGGGCCCATGATGTATTGACCGTGGTCCAGCACCTGCTGGATGCGGGCGTCGATGCCGGTCTTGAGCGCCTGGTATTGGCTCTTGAGATCGATGAACTGCATGGATTACTCCTGGGACGTTTCGCGGCGACTGTCGGGCCAATGGGCGCGCCGCTCGGTGAGGCCTGGTGCCCGAAGCGCCTGCGTTGGCAGGTGGCCCCGGGGCCTGGCCATGATCTTTCAGCCCAGGCGGCCCTTCTTGACGATCTCGCGGCGCACGACGAAGCCGGCGCAAGCCACGAAGGCCAGCGCGAAGGCGAAGAGCATGTAGACGCTGCGCCGCGGTTTGGACTTGCGTTCGGGCACCAGCGCCGTATCGACGACCTGCAGCTGGCCGCCATCACGGCTCTCGTCGATGCGGGCGAGCTCATACTGCCGGCCGATCTGTTCGAACAGCGTTTCCTGGTACTTGAATTCCCGATAGGCGGCGATGTAGCTGTTCGCAGGCGCGGAGCTTTCGTTCTGAGCCTGCTTGGCCAGCTGGTCGCGCAGGGCGGCGACCTTGGCCGACTGGGCGACCACCTCGGCGGTACCGTCCGACATGGCCCCCCTGAGCACCTGCAGCCGCACCTCGTTGCTCGTCAGTTCCGCCTTCAGTTTCGCCATGGCTTCGGCCGTGGCCTTGGGCTCGGCTTTCATGGCGTCAGGACTGACACCCGTCGCCGCCAGCACCTGCTGGGCTTCGGTCAACTTGTCCCGCACCTGGCGCATCTGGCGTTCGAAGAAGATGCGTCGCTGCTGGGCTTCCGTCAGCGCCAGGTTGGCGGTGAGGGCCTTGACCTCTTCGATGTAGGCGGTGGCCATGGCAGCCGCGACCTTGGGGTCGACGTCCTCCACGTCCAGCGTGATCAGGCCATCGCGCTTGCCCAGATTGATGTGGGTGTTCTCGGCCAGCTCCTTGCGCGCATCGGTCTTGAATTCCTTGTCGTAGCGCTTGATCAGGTCGAAGCGCTCCACGATGCGGTCGGCCACGGCACGGCTCTGAGCAAAGCTGACGTATTGATCGCCATTGGTCTTGCCGCCGCCCGCCGCGAGGCCTCCGAGCGCGCCAAGAGATGCCAGCGCGCCGGCTGCGCCTCCCTGCTGCTGCTGGGGCGGCAGGAAGGTCACCCGCGAAGCGAAGGTGGGTGTGACTAAGTAGCTGCCCCCCAAGGCGAGCGCACTGGCCAGCAGCGGCACGCCCACCATCAGCAGGCGGTGGCGCCACAACAAGGCGATGACGGGTCCCGCCTGAAATTCATCCGGCGAGGCCGACGTGGTGCGCTCTTCCGCGCTCGGGCTGTTCATCACTTTAGTTCTTCAGGGAGTTCAGGGCCGCAGCGCCCAGGCCGAATTGGTAAAGGATCTGCGTCCACTCCTTCGCCTCCTGGCTGAAGGTGACCTTGGTCAGGTCCTCCGGCACGAAGATGGTGTCACCCGGCTGGGCCGCGACCGAAGACAGACCCGCTCCAGACGTGAACCAGCCGCTGCTGTGCTGGCGTGAGCTGACCACATTGCCGTTGGCGCGGATGACGAAGGTGCTGCCGGCGTCGGCGCCGCGCGTCGGGCCGCCGGCCAGGCGCAGCATGTCTTCGACGCTGGCGCCCTGGGTGAAGGCATAGCTGCCGGTATTGAAGACGCTTCCCCACACCCCCACGGTGGTGGGACGGGAGGGGATGGTGAGGCGATCGCCATCCTCGACGGCCAGTTCCGGCAGGTTGCTGGCGGCGGGGGCGATCTGCAGCACGACGCGGCCCGTCAGCTTGACGGCGCGCAGGCGGTCGATGAGTCGGCCCGAAGCCTGCCCGCGGTTGCTCTGCGTCGTGACGTCGTCCGCGGTGTTGGCCGAGCGCGGCTTGACGATGACGCGGGCGAATTCGCCTTCGAGGTCGCGCAGGGCGCGGTCGTACTGCGCCTGCTGGGCGGCGCGCACGCTCTCGCGGCTGAGTTCGGAGCCGTAGATGAAGGCGGCCGGTGTCAGGCCGCCCGCGGCCTTGACCACATCATTGAGCGTGCTGCTGGGCGGCAGGATGTATTCGCCCGGCCTTTGCACTTCGCCGTCGACGCGCACACGCTTGTTCTGCTTGTACAGCGGCAGCACGGTGTCCAGCGCATTGAAGGCGCGCACGACGTCGCCGCCCTGCAATACCAGGCTGCCTTGCTTCGGCAGCTTGGCCTCGATGACGCGGCCGTCGTTGCGCACGGCCACGCTCTCGATGGCGACGCGTCCGATTTCAGCGGCGGCGCTGAATCCACCGCCCATCAGCATCAGATCGTTGAGGGTCTCGCCGGCCTTGAGTTCGAAGATGGCCTGGCGGTTGACGCTGCCGATCAGCGCCACCTGCTGGCCGACGGGGCCGATGTGGACGACGTCGTCGGCCTGCAGCAGCCGGTCGCCACTGCGGTCACCACGCAGCAGCAGGTCATAGAGGTCGAAGCTGCCGACCAGCTTGCCGCCGCGGCGCAGTTCGAGGTTGCGGAAGCTGCCCGAGGCCGAGGGGCCGCCGGCCTGGATCATCGCGTTGACGATGGTCGACAGGCTGCTGACGGTGTAGGCGCCGGGGCGCTGGGTGAAGCCGGTCACATAGATGCGGATGCTGCGCAGCTTGCTCAGCGATGCGCTCAGCTTGAAATTGCGGAACACCTGGCCCACACGCTGCTCGATGGTGGTGTTTAGGTCGCCATAGCGGACTCCGGCCACAAGCACGGGGCCCACGCGCGGGATGTTGATGCGGCCCGCGCGGTCGACCGTCAGCCGCAGGTCGGCGTCGACGGCCCCCCAGATCGTGACGATGACCTCGTCGCCGACGCTGATCACATAGTCCGACGGCACCTGGCTCGAGGTCTCGCCCATCGACGACAGGCCCTGTCGTTGCGGCTGTTGCTGCTGGACCTGCTGCTGCAGTTCACTGAGCTGGGGCAGGGCCGGAATCATCAGCTCGGCGCCGAAGCGGCGGATCTCGACGTCGTCGCCCACTGCGCGCTGCACATAGCGCTCGAACTCGGTCTGCTGGGCGGCGCGGGCCGCCAGCTGTTCACGCGTCAGGGGCTGGCCGGGGAGGGGCTGCAGCAGCATCTGCAGCTGCAGCAGCATCTGCTGCTGCTGCTGGAGCACGGTCTCGCGCTGCGAAGGCGTCAGTGGCGCGGCCGTCTGCAAGTCGGCACTGCTGTTATTGCCTTGTCGGTTCGGCACCATCAGGCGAACCGGACCCACGGCGTTGGGATCGTTGTTCTCGTCCGCGGCCACGGCCGCGCCGTGCAGGCAGAGGCCGGCGGCCACCGCGGCAAGGCCCCTGAGCATGCCGGTCCGGCAGGCGCTGACGCTGAGTCGCCCAGTCAAAAGCGGTGTTCGGTCCCTGGACGCACAGATATTCATTGACGAGGCTCGTATTGATGGACTGCTTGTGCACGCTCAGTGAGTCCAGGCGGGCCAAGGCGGCGCGGATTCTAGCCAGGGCGCAAGGAATGGCGCCGCGTGCAAAAGCCACTGGCTACACTTCGGCCTTCGGGTCGACGGGCGGACCGACCGCCGGGCTTGCTGCCCACGACCCGCGAAACTGCATGCTTCCCATCCTCGCCCTGAGCTTCGCCATTGCAGCCGCTGCGACGCTGCTCATCATCCGGTCATCGCATCTGCATGGCGCCTTGTCGGCGGACCATGACCTGTCGGGCCCGCAGAAATTCCATTCGCGCCCGGTGCCTCGCATCGGCGGCCTCGCCATATTTGGCGGCTTCGCCGTCGGCACCGCCCTGCTCGCCTGGCGCTACCCGGCGATGCGCAGCATGGCGGCCCTGCTGCTGACCTGCAGCGTGCCGGCCTTCGTGTCGGGCGTCATCGAGGACCTGACCAAGCGCGTCAGCCCGCTGCGCCGCATGCTGGCGACCCTGGTCGCCGCGGCCCTGGGCGCCTGGCTGCTGGGGGCCCAGATCAAGGAGACGGCGATTCCCGGCCTGGACCTGATCGCGTCCACGGCGGTCGGTGGCTATGTGCTGGCCCTGCTGGTCGTCAGCGGCGTGGCCAATTCGATCAACATCATCGATGGCATGAACGGCCTGGCCTCGATGTGTTCGGCCATCATGCTGGCGGGCCTGGCCTATGTGGCCCTGCAGGCGGGTGACCAGTTCGTCGCGGCCATGGCCATCGCCGTCATCGGCGCCGTGCTCGGCTTCTTCATGTGGAACTACCCCTTCGGCCTGATCTTCCTCGGCGACGGCGGGGCCTATTTCCTCGGCTTCATTCTGTCGGAACTCGCCATCCTGCTGCTGGTGCGCAATCCCGAGGTCTCGCCGATGTTCCCGCTGCTGCTGTGTGCCTACCCGGTCTGGGAGACGGTGTTCTCCATGTACCGTCGCAAGGTCGTGCGCGGCCGCCCGGTCGGCATGCCCGACGGCATCCATCTGCACAGCCTGATCTACCGCCGCCTGATGCGCTGGGCCATCGGCAGCCGGGACGCCGCCGTGCTGACCCGCCGCAACGCGCTGACGGCGCCCTATCTGTGGGTGCTGTGCAGCCTGTCCGTCGTGCCGGCCACGATCTGGTGGGACGACACCGTCATGCTGCAGATCATCCTGGGTCTGTTCGTCGTCTTCTACGTGCTGCTGTACTGGCGCATCGTGCGCTTCCGCACGCCGCGCTGGATGGTGCTCAATTCCCGGGCCGAATCCCGGCCGCCAATGGCCCGGCCGGAGTAGGTTTGGCGCATCCCGGATAATCACGGGATGCAAGAAACCCCCGAGTCCGCAGCCGCGGCGCCCGTTGAAGCGGCGCCTGCCCGCTTCGACACCCTCCCTCTGGACGCCAAACTGCTGCGCGCGGTGGCCGATTCCGGCTACCTGACGATGACGCCCATCCAGGCCAAGGCCATCCCCATTGTCCTGGAAGGCCGCGACGTCATGGGCGCCGCCCAGACCGGCACGGGCAAGACGGCGGCCTTCTCCATCCCGCTGCTGCAGCGCATGCTCAAGCATGAGAACCCGAGCGTGTCCCCGGCCCGCCATCCGGTGCGCGCCCTGGTGCTGGCGCCGACCCGCGAACTGGCCGACCAGGTCGCCGAGAACGTCAAGAAGTACGCCAAGCACACGCATCTGCGCTCCGTCGTCGTCTTCGGCGGCATCGACATGAAGCCGCAGACGGCCGCACTCAAGGCCGGCGTCGAGGTGCTGATCGCCACACCCGGCCGCCTGCTGGACCACATCGAGGCCAAGAACTGCGTCCTCAACCAGGTCGAGTACGTCGTGCTCGACGAAGCCGACCGCATGCTGGACATCGGCTTCCTGCCCGATCTGCAGCGCATCCTGAGCTATCTGCCCAAGGCCCGCCAGACCCTGTTGTTCTCGGCCACCTTCTCGCCCGAGATCAAGCGCCTGGCCCAGAGCTATCTGCAGGATCCCATCCTGGTCGAGACGGCCCGTCCCAACCAGACGGCGTCGACCGTCGAGCAGCGCTTCATCAGCGTCACCGACGACGACAAGCGCGCCGTGGTCAAGCAGATCCTGAAGGACCGCTCCATCCGCCAGGCCATCGTCTTCGGCAACTCCAAGCTCGGCGTCGCCCGCCTGGCCCGCTCGTTCGAGCGCGACGGCCTGCGCACGGCCGCCCTGCATGGCGACAAGTCCCAGGACGAGCGCCTGAAGTCCCTTGATGCCTTCAAGCGCGGTGAGGTCGATCTGCTGGTGGCCACCGACGTCGCCGCCCGCGGGCTGGACATCGCCGACCTGCCGGCCGTCTTCAACTTCGACGTGCCTTTCAACGCCGAGGACTATGTCCACCGCATCGGCCGCACCGGCCGCGCCGGCGCTTCGGGCCTGGCCGTCACCCTGGTCACCAAGTCCGATGCGCGCCTGATGGCCGACATCGAGAAGCTGATCAAGCGCAAGATCGACCTCGACCCCTTCGAGTTGCAGGACAGTCGCCCGCCGCGCTTCGAGCGCCGCCGCCCGGAAGAGGAAGAGCCCGCAGCGCGACCGGCGCCGCGTGCGGCTTTCCGTCCGCCGGCGCCGCCCAAGGACCCCTTCTTCGACAAGCCCTACGAGGCCAGCGCGGCCGGCAGCGAGCCGCCCGCCTGGGAGAAGGCCAAGGCCGCGGCGCCCGTCGCCAAGGGGCTGTCCAGCTACATCAAGCCCAAGAAGCAGGTCGCGGCGCTGTTCGGCGCCAAGCGCGCGCCGGCGCCGACGGAGTCTTAAGCCAGCAGCGCGAAGACCGCCGGGATGCGGTCGGGCAGGGTGGTGCGATTCGCCCGCCAGTCAGCCACCGTGGCGGTCTGGGTCCAGCCGCCCGGCAAGGTCAGGCCGACGCTGATCGACAACCGCGTGCCGGGCTTCAATGTCGCCAGCAGGGCCTGGCGCAGTGCTTCGTTGCGATAGGGCGTCTCAATCAGCAACTGGGTCTGCTGGGCCTTGGCGGACAGGGCCTCCAGCTCGCGGATGCGGGCCGTACGCCCGCTTGCCTCCACCGGCAGATAGCCGACAAAGGCGAAGCTCTGACCGTTGAGCCCACTGGCCGCCAGCGCCAGCAACAGGGAGCTGGGGCCGGACAACGGAACCACTTCGATGCCCGCCTCGTGGGCCAGTGCCACCAACCGCGCGCCCGGGTCGGCTACGGCCGGCAGGCCGGCTTCGGAGATCAGGCCGAGATCATGCCCGGCATGCGCTGGGTCCAGCAGGGCGAGCCAGGCTGCCATGTCATCGCCGCCGCCTCGGCCGCCCTTGGGTGGGCGCGGCAACTCGGCGATCTGCACGGTCTGCAGCGGCTGCACCAGCGGTGCGACGGCGTCGACACGCTTGAGCAGCGAGCGCGTCGTCTTCGCGTTCTCCGCCGCCCAGTGCGTGAGCTTGGCCGCTTGCTCGATGACGCGCTGAGGCAGCACCTCGCGCAGGTCCAGGGAGTCGTCCACGCCAAAGTCCAGCGTATTGGGCATCAGGATGAGGCGGCCCTTGTTCATGCGAGCGGCTCCAGGCCGGCGCGGCGCAGCAGGGTGCAAGTGCGGATCAGCGGCAGGCCGATCAGCGCCGTCGGATCGTCGGATTCCACGGCCTCCAGCAGGGCGATGCCCAGGCTCTCGACTTTGGCGCTGCCGGCGCAGTCATAGGGCTTGTCGGCGCGAAGATAAGTCTCGATGACAGCATCGCTCAGCTCGCGCAGCCGCACGCGCACCTCGGCCCGCTCGATGGCTGCCAGGCCCGGTGCGACGACGGCGACGGCGGTCTGGAACACGACTTCGCGCCCGCTCATGCGGCGCAGTTGTGCGGTAGCGGCCTCGTGAGTGCCCGGCTTGCCAATCGCCTCGCCGCCCAGATCGGCCACTTGGTCGGAGCCGATGACGATGGCGCCGGGGAAGCGCGCCGCGACCACGCGGGCCTTGGCCAACGCCAGGCGCTCGGCCAGGGCCGCCGGTGCCTCGCTGGGCAGGGCGGTCTCGTCGACCTCGGGTGCCACAGCCTCGAAGGGCAGGCGCAGCCGGGCCAGCAATTCCTGTCGATAGCGCGAGGTCGAGGCGAGGATCAGCTGAGGCATCGCGGCATTCTCGCCCGCCTAAACTCTCGACCATGAAATCGCGCGCCTTTGTTCCCGAGAAGCTCGACGTTGCGGCCCTGGCCCATGACGACGCCAGCCTGTCCGGCGAATGGCCGGCGGCCTCGCTGCAGCGACTGGCCGACTCGGCTGCTCCCGAGGCTCCCGCCAGCGGCTGGCCGGCCTTGCAATGGAGCCTGCACGGCGAGACCCGCCAGCCCAAGGGCGGCAAGGCCCAGATCTGGCTGCACCTGACGGCCTCGGGCCAGGTCGCCCTGACCTGCCAGCGCTGCCTGAAGCCGGTGCATGAAGACATCGACATCGACCGCTGGATCCGCTTTGTCGACACCGAGGCCGAGGCGGCCGCACTGGACGTCGACAGCGACGACGACGTGCTGGCCCTGCCGCGCCATCTCGATGCCCGCGAGCTGATCGAAGACGAATTGCTGCTGGCCCTGCCGCTGGTGCCGCGCCACGAGGCCTGCCCCGAGCCGCTGGCCCATGTGGATGATCTGCCCGTCGCGGAAGCGGACGAGCGCCCCAATCCCTTTGCCAAGCTCGCCGCCTTGAAGCGAGGCGGCAGCGCCTGAACCATGGTTGGCGGCTGTTCCCCCGCGCCTTTCATCGACGCGGCTTGGCGGTTTTTGCATCCGGTGCTACACTCGTGGGCTTTTCTGCGGCCTGGAGTTCGAGCTTTGATCTCACTCCTCGGGGCAGTGCCCCAATGTCCGCCCCCAAACCCCGCAGATTCTGGAGAATTTCATGGCTGTTCAGCAAAACAAGAAGTCGCCTTCCAAGCGCGGCATGCACCGTTCCCACAATGCCCTGGTGACCCCGGGCACGGCCATCGAGCCGACGACTGGCGAAGTGCATCTGCGTCACCACATCAGCCCCACCGGTTTCTACCGTGGTCGCAAGGTGCTGAAGAGCAAGGCCGACGCGGCCTGATGGTGGCCGGTGCCGCCTGGTGCGGCGCCAAACTATCGATGAATCTGCCGACCCGGCCTGCGTACCGCGCAGAGCCGGGTTTGGTCTTTGTGGCTCACGAAAACCACTGAAATGACCGCCGCTCCCTTGCCTGAACCGATTCGCCTGTCCGTCGACTGCATGGGCGGCGACCACGGCCCCTCGGTCACGCTGCCGGCCTGCCGCGCCTTTCTCGACAAGCATCCCGGCGCCGAGCTCATCCTCGTCGGCAAGCCCGAGGAGTTGACCGCCGCCGCGGCGTGGCCGCGTTGCCGCATCGTCGCGGCCAGCGAGGTCGTCACGATGGAAGATCCGATCGAGGTCGCCTTGCGCCGCAAGCGCGACTCGTCCATGCGTGTCGCCATCCAGCAGCTCAAGGCCGACCGCGAAGGCAACCCGGCCCTGGCCCATGCCTGCGTGTCCGCCGGCAACACCGGCGCCCTGATGGCCGTGGCCCGCTATCTGCTGAAGACGCTGGACGGCATTGACCGCCCTGCCATCGCCACCGTCATTCCCAACCAGCGCGGCCGTTTCACGACCGTGCTGGACCTGGGCGCCAACGTCGATTGCACGGCGGAGCACTTGCTGCAGTTCGCCGTCATGGGCAGCGCCCTCGTCGCGGCCGTCGAAGGCAATGAAGAGCCCAGCGTCGGCCTGCTCAATATCGGCGAGGAAGCCATCAAGGGCAGCGAGACCATCAAGCAGGCCGGCGAGCTGCTGCGTGCGGCCGGCGCGGCCGGCCAGCTGAACTTCTTCGGCAATGTCGAAGGCAATGACATCTACAAGGGCACGACGGACATCGTTGTCTGCGACGGCTTCGTCGGCAACGTCATGCTCAAGACTTCTGAAGGCCTGGCCACCATGATCGGCGCCTTCATCAAGGAAGAGTTCAGCCGCAATCTGCTGACCAAGTTCGTCGCGCTGCTGGCCCTGCCCATCCTCAAGGCCTTCAAGAACCGCGTCGACCACCGCCGCTTCAATGGTGCGGCCCTGCTGGGTCTGCGAGGCCTGGTCTTCAAGAGCCACGGTTCGGCCGATGCCTTTGCCTTCGAGCAGGCTTTGGCCCGCGCTTATGATGCCGCCCGCAACCGGCTGCTTGACCGGGTCCACGACCGCATCGTCGCCACGCTTCAGGCGAAGGCGAATGATGCTGGAGACAACGCGGCGAACTCCGTCGCGCAGGCTGCATGAGCCCTACTGGAATCCAATCCCCCCGTTATTCCCGCATCCTCGGCACCGGCAGCTTCCTGCCGGCCGACCGCGTGACCAACCAAGACCTGGCCGATCGCCTGGCTGCCGACGGCGTCGAGACCTCCGACGACTGGATCGTCGAGCGCACCGGCATCCGCGCCCGCCACTTCGCGTCGGCCGATCAAGCCTCCAGCGACCTGGCCTTCCCGGCCGCGCAAGCGGCGTTGGAAGCCGCCGGCATCGCCGCCGAAGAGATCGACCTCATCATCGTCGCCACGTCCACGCCGGACATGGTCTTCCCCTCCACGGCCTGCCTGCTGCAGAAGAAGCTCGGCGTGCATGGCTGCGCGGCCTTTGACGTGCAGGCCGTCTGCTCGGGATTCGTCTATGCGCTCAGCGTGGCGGACTCCATGATCAAGAGCGGCGCCGCCAACAAGGCCCTGGTCGTTGGCGCCGAGGTGTTCTCGCGCATCCTCGACTTCAAGGACCGCACCACCTGCGTGCTGTTTGGTGACGGCGCCGGCGCTGTCGTGCTGGGTGCCAGCGCCGAACCCGGCATCCTCGCCACCGAGTTGCATGCCGATTCGCGCCATGTCGACGTCCTCTGCACGCCCGGCACCGTCGCTGGCGGCCGGGTGCTTGGCAGCCCTTTCCTGAAGATGGATGGCCAGGCCGTCTTCAAGCTCGCCGTCGGCGTGCTCGAAAAGGTGGCCCGCTCGGTGCTCGAGAAGGCCGGCATGACGGACGCCGACCTCGACTGGCTGATCCCGCATCAAGCCAATATCCGCATCATGCAGGGCACGGCCAAGAAGCTGAAGCTGGACCTGAACAAGCTCATCGCCACCGTCGACGAGCATGGCAACACCTCGGCCGCCTCCGTGCCGCTGGCCCTGGACGTCGCCGTGCGCAGCGGCCGCATCCAGCGCGGCGACACCCTCATGCTGGAAGGTGTCGGCGGCGGCTTTACCTGGGGCGCCGCGCTGCTCAAATATTGAGCGGTGCCGGCTGCGCCGACGCATCAACTGGAATTGATCTCATGACTGCACCTTTTGCCGTTGTCTTTCCCGGCCAAGGCTCGCAGGCCGTCGGCATGCTCGACGCCTGGGGCGACCATCTGGAAGTCCGCCGCACGCTGGAAGAAGCCTCCGCCGCCCTCGGCGAGGACATCGGCGCGCTGATCCACGCCGGGCCCAAGGAACAGCTGGACCTGACGACCAACACCCAGCCCGTCATGCTGACGGCCGGCATCGCCTGCTGGCGCGCCTTTGTCGCCGAGACCGGCGCGGTGCCCGTTGCGGCCGCCGGCCATTCGCTGGGTGAGTACACGGCCCTCGTGGCCGCCGGCGCGCTGAGCCTGGCCGACGCGCTGCCGTTGGTGCGCTTCCGCGCTCAGGCGATGCAGGAAGCCGTGCCGGTCGGTGCGGGCGCCATGTACGCCATCCTGGGCCTGGACGGTGATGCCGTGCGCGCCGGTTGCGCCCAGGCGGCCGCCGAAACGGGCGAGGCCGTCGAGGCCGTCAACTTCAACGACCCCAAGCAGACCGTCATCGCCGGCAGCAAGGCCGGCGCCGACAAGGCCGCCGAGATCCTGAAGGCCGCTGGCGCCAAGCGTGCGTTGCCGCTGCCGGTATCCGCGCCTTTCCATTCCAGCCTGATGAAGCCGGCCGCCGAGCGCCTGAAGGAAAAGCTGGCGACCGTGCAGTTCCAGGCCGCCGCCTTCCCCGTCATCAACAACATCGACGTCGCCATCACCGACAACGACGCCGCGCTGCGCGACGCCCTCTACCGCCAGGCCTTCGGCCCGGTGCGTTGGGTCGAGGTCGTGCAGGCCCTGAAGGCCCGCGGCGTCGGCCACATCATCGAGGCCGGCCCCGGCAAGGTGCTGACCGGCATGGCCAAGCGCATCGACGGCGAACTGCAGGCCGCCTGTGTCTTCGACCCCGCCTCGCTGGCCGAGGCTCGCGCCCTCCTGGGTGGAGGCTGAACCCATGACTGAATCCACGAGCAAGGGCGTCGCCCTCGTCACCGGCGCCAGCCGCGGCATCGGCCGTGCCATCGCCCTGACCCTGGCCAATGAAGGCTGGCGCGTCGTCGGCACGGCAACGACCGAAGCCGGCGCTGCCGCCATCGCCGAAGCCCTGGCGCCCCACGGTGGCCGTGGCATCGCGCTGAACGTGACCGACGCCGCGGCCAGCCAGGCTGCCGTCGACGACATCGTCGCCAAGGAAGGCGGCCTGCATGTGCTGGTCAACAACGCCGGCATCACCCGCGACACCCTGTCCATGCGCATGAAGGACGAGGACTGGGACGCCGTGCTGGACACCAATCTCAAGGCGGTCTTTCGCCTGGCCCGCGCGGTGACCAAGCCGATGATGAAACAGCGCTCCGGCCGCATCATCAACATCACCTCCGTCGTCGGCGCTTCCGGCAATGCCGGCCAGGCCAATTACGCCGCCGCCAAGGCCGGTGTGGCCGGCCTGACGCGCTCGCTGGCCCGCGAACTGGGCAGCCGCGGCATCACCGTCAACTGCATCGCGCCGGGCTTCATCGCCACCGACATGACCGAGGTCCTGCCCGAGGCCCAGAAGGCCGCGCTGCTGGCTCAGATCCCGCTCGGGCGCCTCGGCGCACCCGAGGAAATCGCCGCGGCGGTGGCCTTCCTGGCGTCACCCGGCGGTGCCTACATCACGGGCACCGAGCTGCACGTCAACGGCGGCATGTACATGGCCTGATTTGGGCCGGACGCCTTGAATTAGGGGCGTCCATCTAGTGCCCGTAGAATGCCGGGCTGTTTTCTGCAAACCTCTCCTGGAGGAGTTTCATGAGCGATATCGAAGCACGAGTCAAGAAGATCATTGCCGAGCAACTCGGCGTGGCGGAAGCCGACGTCACCAACGAGAAGGCTTTCGTTGCTGACCTGGGCGCCGATTCTCTGGACACCGTGGAACTGGTGATGGCCCTCGAAGACGAGTTCGGCATCGAGATCCCCGACGAGGAAGCCGAGAAGATCACCACCGTGCAGCTGGCGATCGACTACGCCGTCAAGCACCAGAAGGCCTGAGGCCTTTTCTCTCTCGCAACTCTGATCCGCACTGCATGAGCCGTCGTCGCGTTGTCGTCACCGGTCTTGGCCTGATCAGTCCTGTCGGCAATACCGTTGCCGAAGGTTGGGCCAATATCCTCGCCGGTCGTTCCGGCATTGCCACCGTCACCCGCTTTGATGCCAGCAACCTGGCATGCCATTTCGCGGGTGAGGTCAAGGGCTTCAGCATCGAGGACTACATCCCCGCCAAGGAAGCCCGGCACATGGATGGCTTCATCCATTACGGGCTGGCGGCGGCTTTCCAGGCGGTGCGTGACTCCGGCATTCCCACCGGAGATCAACTGACCGAAGAACAGGCCGAGCGCATCGGCGTGCTCGTGGGTTCGGGCATCGGCGGCCTGCCGCTGATCGAAGACACCCACACCGAGCTGATGAACCGCGGCCCGCGCCGCATCTCGCCGTTCTTCATCCCGGCCTCGATCATCAACATGATCTCGGGCCATGTCTCCATCAACTTCGGCTTCCAGGGTCCCAACCTGGCGATCGTGACGGCCTGCACCACGGGCCTGCATGCGATCGGCGAAGCCGGCCGCCTCATCGAGTACGGCGACGCCGACGTGATGATCGCGGGCGGCGCCGAAGGTGCGGTGTCGCCGCTGGGCATCGGCGGTTTCGCCGCGGCCCGGGCCCTCTCCACCCGCAACGACGATCCCGCGACCGCGTCCCGCCCCTGGGACAAGGACCGCGACGGCTTCGTGCTGGGCGAGGGCGCTGGCGTGCTGGTGCTCGAAGAGTACGAGCACGCCAAGAAGCGCGGCGCCAAGATCTACTGCGAACTGGCCGGTTTCGGCATGGGTGCGGACGCGTACCACATGACCGCGCCCAACGTTGACGGCCCCAAGCGCTCGATGCGCGCGGCGCTGCGCAATGCGGGCATGAACCCCGACCAGGTCCAGTACATGAACGCCCACGGCACGTCCACGCCGCTGGGTGACGTGAACGAGACCAACGCCATCAAGCTGGCCTTTGGCGACCACGCCAAGAACATGGTCATCAGCTCGACCAAGTCCATGACCGGCCACCTGCTGGGCGGCGCGGGCGGCATCGAGTCGGTGTTCACCGCCCTTGCCATCCGCGACCAAATCGCCCCGCCGACGATCAACATCTTCAACCAGGACCCCGAGTGCGACCTGGATTACTGCGCCAACGAGGCGCGGCCGATGAAGATCGACGTCGCCGCCAAGAACAACTTCGGCTTCGGCGGCACCAACGGCACGCTGATCTTCAAGCGCGTCTGATCGCGCCCGCCGGCGATGCGCCGCACGCCGCCCGTCGTCGTGCAGTTGCAGCCTCAGCCGGCCGTGCAGGCCGCTGTGGCCCTCGTCGCGGCGCTTGCTTCGGGCGGCCTTGCCGCCTGGGCCCTCAGCCACACCCCTTCGGCCTGGCCTGTGCTGCTGGCCGTGCCGGCCGCCATCGCCTATGCCTGGCGGGCCGCCGCCGTGCTGCCGCGCCGCTTGCGCTGGGACGGCCAGGCCTGGTGGCTGGCCGAGCCTGGGCAAGATGAAGAAACCGCCGTCCAACTCGCCGTGCTGATCGATCTCGACGCCTGGTTGCTGCTGCGCGCCGCGCCCGGCCCGCGCTGGCTGCCTTTGGCCCGTCATCAGCAACTGCAATGGGGGGCGCTGCGTGCCACCTTGTTCTCGGCGCCGGGTGCCGCGGTGCAGCGATGAGCGACGAAGCCGACGCCCTGCTGGTGCGCGAGGCCCAGGCGGGCAGCCGCGCCGCCTTCGATATGCTGGTACTGAAATACCAGCGCCGCGTCGAGCGCCTGCTGTCGCGCAGCGTGCGCGACTCCGCCGACGTCGCCGACCTCTGCCAGGAGACCTTCCTGGCGGCCTACCGCGCCCTGCCGGCCTTTCGCGGCGACAGCGCCTTCTACACCTGGATCTACCGCATCGCGATCAATGCCGCCAAACGGCACCGGGCCCGCCAGCGTCCCGTGGAATCCCTGGATGACGACGAGGGAACTTTCGGCACCGATGCGGCTCCAAGCGACGATGCGACCCCCGAGGCCTTGCTCGCGGGTCGCCAACTGGCCCGGGAACTGGACGACGCCGTCGCAGCCCTGGCCGAAGACCAGCGCCGGGCGCTGTTGCTGCGAGAGGTGGATGGCTTGAGCTACGACGAGATCGGCGATCTGATGGACTGCCCACCGGGCACGGTGCGCTCGCGCATCTTCCGTGCGCGCGAAGCCGTGGCCGCGCGGCTGCGGCCGCTGCTGGGCGGCGGAGGAGGGCGGCGATGGTGAGCCCTGTCGACGAGGCCTTGAACGAAGCCCTGTCCGCCGTCATGGACGGCCGGGCGACGCCTGCCGACTGGGCGCGCGTGAATGCGGCCTGGGCGGGCGACCCGGGCCTGCGCGAGCGCTGGGCCCTTTGGCACGCGGCCGGTGACGGCCTGAGGGCCGAGTTGCCGGCGCTGCATCGCGAGCCCGAGGCCCTGCTCACGGCGCTTCGCGCACAGTTGCCGGTCGAGGCGGCCGAACCCCGGCACCGGCGCGAGTGGCTGGCGCCGCTGGCGGTGGCCGCCAGCTTCGTCGCCTTCGCCCTGGGTTTCGGCCTGCTGCGGCCCGCGCCCGCCGGGGACGTCGAGATCGCCGCTGCCCCGATTGCAACACCACGAGCCCAGGGCCTTAGCGGCCTGAGCTTTGCGCAGACGGCCGCAGGTCGTACCCTGCCGGATGCGCCGCCCGAGGTCATCGACTGGAACCTGACACTGCCGGAGCCTGCAGCCTCGCAAGCCCGTCCTTGAAGCCCGGCGGCGCTGCCCTTATCTGCCCTGACCGTTTGTCCGCTTTTGCCTGCTGAATCCTGGGAATCCGATATGCACGCTGAGAACCGTTCGACTCCCGCGCGCACGCGCCTGCTGCTGTCCGGCACGGCGCTGGCCCTTGCCCTCGCCCTGGGCCAGGCGCCCGCCACCGCCCAGCCGCGCGGCCTGCCGGATTTCAGCGACCTGGTCGAGAGCGTCGGTCCCGCCGTCGTCAACATCCGCACCGCCGAGAAGGTGAAGATGAGCGAAGGCCAGGCGGAGATGAACGAGCAGATGCAGGAGTTCTTCCGCCGCTTCGGCATCCCGGTGCCCAACCAGCGCCGCGGTGCGCCGCGCGGCGGCGGCACGCCGGACGACGACGGCCCGATGCGCCGCGGCGTCGGCTCCGGCTTCATCCTCAGCGCCGACGGCTATGTGCTGACCAATGCCCATGTGGTGCAGGGCGCCGACGAGGTCATCGTCACGCTGACCGACAAGCGCGAGCTCAAGGCCAAGCTCATCGGCGCCGACCAGCGCTCCGACGTCGCTGTCGTCAAGGTCGAGGCCAGCGGCCTGCCGGTCGTCAAGGTTGGCGACAGCAACAAGTCCAAGGTCGGGGAATGGGTCATGGCCATCGGCTCGCCCTTCGGCCTGGAGAACACCGTGACGGCGGGCATCATCAGCGCCAAGCAGCGCGATACGGGCGATCTGCTGCCGCTGATCCAGACCGACGTGGCCATCAATCCCGGCAATTCGGGCGGCCCGCTGGTCAATATGCGGGGCGAGGTCATCGGCATCAACTCGCAGATCTACAGCCAGAACGGCGGCTATATGGGCATCTCGTTCGCGATCCCCATCGCCGATGCCATCCGCGTGGCCGACGAGCTGCGCGCCGGCGGCCGCGTCGTGCGCGGCTATCTTGGCGTGCTGCCGGATGACCTGACCAAGGAAATCGCCGAGGCCATCGGTCTGGGCAAGCCTCAGGGCGCCGTGATCCGCTCCGTCATCGCCGGCGGCCCGGCTGAGAAAGCCGGCGTCGAAGGTGGCGACGTCGTGACCAAGGTGGACGGCAAGACGGTGGACAAGGCCGCCGACCTGCGTCGCCTGGTGGCCAATGTGAAGCCCGGTGCCAAGACCACGCTGACCGTGTTCCGCCGCGGCACGACCAAGGACATCGTCGTCACCATCGGCGAGGACGAACGCAGCAAGAAGCTGGGCAGCAGCAGCGACGACAACAGCAGCAAGGAGCCGGCGCCCACCACCGCCCCGAGCACGGCCCTGGGCCTGAAGGTTTCCGAAGTGACCGAGGCCCAGCGCAAGGAGTTGAAGCTGAAATCCGGCGTCAAGGTCGACAGCGCCACGGGCGCCGCCGCCCGCGCGGGCCTGCGCGAGGGCGACCTCATCCTATCGGTGGACAACGTCGAGGTGGCTTCGGTCAAGGCCTTCCAGGCCCAGATCGCCAAGGCCGACAAGAACAAGACCCTCAACCTGGTCGTGCGGCGGGAGGACGTGACCAGCTTCGTGCTGCTGAAGCCGGCCCGCTGATGTAGCGCAAATCCTCGGCCGACGCCTCGGGCTTTCCGCGATGCGGCAAGGCCGGGCCAGCCGGCGGATGAAGTTGTCCACCGTTTTGGGAAGTTGGCGCCGGCTAACTTTTGTATTTGCGCCCGGATTGTTCGCGCCACCCGCTAAAATCGAGGCTCGATGCGTGCTGGAAAGCGGTGTCCGACGGTGGAATCGAAGGCCGTCCGTGACACCAGGATTTCTTCCACAGGCGATCCACAAGAACTTGTGGATAAGCTGTGGTTAAAATTCCTTGTTGGCAGCCTGCAACGGCCGGAAAACCAATGCTGGTGCGGCTTCCCGGCTGGGCCTTTTGGCTACAATGGAAGCCCAACAAGCAGTTGCCATACCTTTTGTTGGAAGGCACGTCGCCTCTTCGACGTGCCTTTTTTTTGCCTACCGCCGCGCGGCTTCACCGCGCTTAACTTCGCAGTGCGAAGTTAGCGTGCGGCGCAACGGCTGACGCCGTTGTGTCCTGCTCAAGATCAGATGAACCACATCCGCAACTTCTCCATCATTGCCCACATCGACCACGGCAAGAGCACGCTGGCTGACCGCATCATTCAGCGCTGCGGAGGCTTGAGCGATCGGGAGATGGAAGCGCAAGTGCTGGACTCCATGGATCTGGAGCGCGAGCGCGGCATCACGATCAAGGCGCAGACGGCTGCCCTGCAGTACACGGCCAAGGACGGCCAGGTCTACAACCTCAACCTGATCGACACGCCCGGCCACGTCGACTTCTCTTATGAAGTCAGCCGCTCGCTGTCGGCCTGCGAGGGCGCGCTGCTGGTGGTGGACGCGTCCCAGGGCGTGGAAGCCCAGACGGTGGCCAATTGCTATACGGCCCTGGACCTCGGCGTTGAGGTCGTGCCGGTGCTGAACAAGATGGACCTGCCGTCGGCCGACCCCGACAACGCCAAGGCCGAGATCGAGGACGTCATCGGCATCGACGCCGACAACGCCATCCCCTGCTCGGCCAAGACCGGCATGGGCATCGACGAGATCATCGAGGCCGTCATCGCCCGCATGCCGCCCCCGCGCGGCAACCCCGACGCGCCGCCGCGCGCCATGATCATCGACGCCTGGTTCGACAACTACGTCGGCGTCGTCATGCTGGTGCGCGTGGTGGACGGCGAGCTGCGCAAGGGCGAGCGCATCCGCATGATGAACACCAACTCGGTCTACCCGATCGAGCATCTCGGCGTGTTCACGCCCAAGAGCGAGAACCGTGAAGGCCTGAAGGCCGGCGAGGTGGGCTTCATCATCTGCGGCATCAAGGAGCTGGCCGCGGCCAAGGTGGGCGACACCGTCACGCTGGAAAAGAAGCTGCCCAACAACGCCGGCCCGGCCACCGAGGCCCTGCCGGGCTTCAAGGAAATCCAGCCCCAGGTGTTCGCCGGGCTCTACCCGACCGAGGCCAGCGAGTACGACCAGTTGCGCGACGCGCTGGAAAAGCTCAGCCTCAACGACTCCTCGCTGCGCTACGAGCCCGAGGTCAGCCAGGCCCTGGGCTTCGGCTTTCGCTGCGGCTTCCTCGGCCTGCTGCACATGGAGATCGTGCAGGAGCGCCTGGAGCGCGAGTTCGACCAGGACCTGGTCACGACGGCGCCCAGCGTCATTTATGAGGTCGAGCTGAACGACGGCGAAGTCATCCAGGTCGAGAACCCGTCCAAGATGCCCGACATCGGCCGCATGCGCGAGATCCGCGAGCCCATCGTCACGGTGCACCTCTACATGCCGCAGGACTATGTCGGCGTCGTCATGACGCTGGCCAACCAGAAACGCGGCGTGCAGCTCAACATGGCCTACCACGGCAAGCAGGTCATGCTGACCTACGAGATCCCACTGGCCGAGATCGTGCTGGACTTCTTCGACAAGCTGAAGTCGGCCTCGCGCGGCTACGCCTCCATGGACTACGAGTTCAAGGAATACCGCGCCGCCGACGTCGTCAAGGTCGACATCATGATCAACGGCGACAAGGTCGACCCGCTGGCCATGATCGTGCACCGCAGCCAGAGTCAGTACCGCGGCCGCGGCGTGGCGGCCAAGATGCGCGAGCAGATCCCGCGCCAGATGTATGACGTCGCCATCCAGGCCGCCATCGGCGCCAACATCATCGCCCGCGAGAACATCAAGGCGCTGCGCAAGAACGTGCTGGCAAAATGCTATGGCGGTGACATCACCCGCAAGCGCAAGCTGCTGGAAAAGCAAAAGGCCGGCAAGAAGCGCATGAAGCAGATCGGCTCCGTGGAAGTGCCGCAAGAAGCCTTCCTCGCCATCCTGCAAGTCGACGATTAACTCCCATGCCCCTTCAATCGATGAGCGTTCTCACCGGCGTTTTGTATGCGGCCCTGGTGGCCTATCTGGGCGGCTGGTACGCCGGCCGATGGAACGGCAACTTTGCGTTGCTGCTCTTCGTGCTGACGGCGGTCACGCTCTTCTACTGGCTGGCCGAACG
The DNA here is from genome assembly GCF_031458095.1 of Roseateles saccharophilus. GTDB lineage: Bacteria > Pseudomonadota > Gammaproteobacteria > Burkholderiales > Burkholderiaceae_C > Pelomonas > Pelomonas saccharophila_A. The sequence continues at coordinate 754,982 of NZ_JAVDXU010000003.1, read as the reverse complement.
CTTTCATTTCGCGCCGGCCCGCCGCGCCGCCGCCCAGGCCCTGGTGGACAACGATGCCAAGCGCCGCGAGACGCTGGCCGCCCAGGGCATCGCCCGGGTGGACGGCGATGTCGAGCCGGCCCGCCAGCAGATCCTGCAGCAGCCCTGGTGGCTGGACTGGACCGCCGGCCTGTTCCCGGTCATCCTGGTCGTCTTCCTGCTGCGCAGCTTCCTGTTCGAGCCCTTCAAGATCCCGTCCGGCTCGATGGTGCCGACGCTGCTGGTCGGCGACCTCATCCTGGTCAACAAGTTCCACTACGGCATCCGCCTGCCGGTGATCAACAAGAAGATCATCCCGAACAACGACGTCAAGCGTGGCGACGTGATGGTCTTCCGCTATCCCGAGGATCCGAGCACCGACTTCATCAAGCGCGTGGCCGGCATCCCGGGTGACGAGATCAGCTACGTCAACCAGAAGCTCTACATCAACGGTCAGCTCGCGACGACCCAGCCGCTGGGCAAGTTCTATGACGACAGCGGCTCGCCGCGCGTCTATCGCCCCCGCTTCCTGGAGAAGCTGGGCGACAAGGAGCACGAGATCCTGGTGCAGCCCGACGCCCAGACCTTTTTCCGTGCCGACCGCGCCGACGGCCCCTTCCCCTTCCAGGAAAACTGCCGCTACACCGTCGAGGGCGTGACCTGCAAGGTACCGGCCGGCCACTACTTCATGCTGGGCGACAACCGTGACAACTCCCGCGATTCCCGCTACTGGGGTTTCGTGCCGGATGAAAACATCGTCGGCAAGGCCTTCTTGGTCTGGATGAATTTCGGTAACCTCAAGCGCATCGGTACCTTCTTCAATTGATGCCCCAGATGAGCTGCCGCCGCCTTACGCCTTCCGCCCCCTCCCGCAGCCAGCGTGGCCTCACGCTGATCGGCCTGCTGTTCTGGGGCGCCGTCATTGCCGTCACGGCCGTCGTCGGCATGAAAGTCTTCCCGACGGTGCTGGAGTACTACACGGTGCAGCGCGTCGTCGACCGCATTGCGGCCGGCAACCCGGCCACCGTTCCCCAGGTGCGTCAGGAGTTCGACAAGGCCACCTTGACCGAGTACTCCATCCAGAGCATCAAGAGCACCGACCTCGTCATCACCAAGGACGCCAATGACAGGGTCGTCATCGAGTTCGCCTGGGACAAGGAAATCGACATCTTCGGCCCGGTCTACCTGATGATCAAGTACCGGGGCAAGTCGCGTTGACGACCATGCCGCGACGATGAGCGCCGCGCTGGACGACCTGCAACGACGCCTTGGCCACCGCTTCCAGCGGCCCGAGTTGCTCGCGCGGGCTATCACCCATCGCAGCTACGGCGCCGACCACAACGAGAGGCTGGAATTCCTGGGTGACGCCGTCCTCAGCCTGGCCGTCTCCAGCCTGCTCTACGAACGCTACGCCGGCTCCGACGAGGGTGATCTGACCCGGGTGCGCGCCCATCTGGTGCGCGAGGACAGCCTGCACAAGCTGGCCCTGGCGCTGAACTTGCCGGCCGTGCTGAAGATGTCGGACGGCGAAGCCCGCGGCGGCGGCGGCCAGCGGCCCTCCATCCTGGCCGATGCCGTCGAGGCCGTGCTGGGTGCGGCCTATATCGACGCCGGCTACGACGCGGCCCTGGCCATCGTGCGCCGCCTGCTGGGTGAAACCATCGCCACGGCCTCCAGCGCCGGCGACTTCGCCAAGGACGCCAAGACCGCACTGCAGGAATGGCTGCAGGCCCGGCGCATCGCCGTGCCGAGCTACCGTATCGTCGCGACACGCGGACAGGCCCATGCCCAGACCTTCGAGGTCGAATGCGCGGTGCCAGCCCTGGACGTCGCCGAACTGGGCGAAGGGCGTTCGCGCCGCATCGCCGAGCAGGAGGCCGCCCGCCGCCTGCTGGATAGACTGACCGCCGAACGAGGCAGACCATGACCACCGAGCCCAAGCCTGATTCCAGTGCTTCCGAAGTACCGCAGCGCTGTGGCCTCATCGCCATCGTCGGCCGACCCAACGTCGGCAAGTCCACGCTGCTGAACGCCCTGGTGGGCCAGAAGGTCAGCATCACGTCCGACAAGGCCCAGACGACCCGCCACCGCATCACCGGCGTGCGCACGGTCGACGAGGCCCAGTTCGTCTTCGTCGACACGCCCGGCTTCCAGACCAAGCACAACGCCGCGCTGAACCGCACGCTGAACCGTACCGTGCACGGCGTGCTGGCCGACGTCGACCTGGTGCTGTTCGTCGTCGAAGCCGGCCGCTTCGGCCTGGACGACGCCAAGGTGCTGGGACTGCTGCCCGAGGACAAGCCCGTCGTGCTGATCGCCAACAAGCTCGATGCCGTGCACCGCCGCGCCGAACTGGCGCCCTGGCTCAAGGGCATGCAGGAGCGTCGCAACTTCGCCGAGTTCGTGCCGCTGTCAGCCAAGAAGGAGGCCGACGTGACCCGCCTCTTCAAGATCCTCAAGCCCTATCTGCCCGAGCAGGGGTGGTTCTATGACGAGGACGCGCTGACCGATCGCAGCGAGAAGTTCCTGGCCAGCGAGATCATCCGCGAGAAGCTGTTCCGCCTGACCGGCGACGAGCTGCCCTACACCTCCACCGTCGTCATCGACAAATGGGAAGAGGAGGGCGAGCTGCGCCGCATCAGCGCCAGCATCGTCGTCGAGCGCGACGCCCACAAGGGCATGATCATCGGTCAGGGCGGCGAGCGCCTGAAGCGCATCGGCTCGGAGTCGCGCCAGGAGCTGGAGCATCTGATGGATGGCCGCGTCTTCCTGGAGCTGTGGGTCAAGGTGCGCTCGGGCTGGGCAGACACGGAAGAGCATCTGCGTTCTTACGGCTACGAGTGAGCCCGGTGCGGACTCCGTCGGTGCAGCCCGCCTATGTGCTGCACCAGCACGACTGGAGCGAGTCCAGCCTCATCCTCGACCTGTTCACGCGCGAGTCCGGCCGCATCGCCGTCGCGGCGAAGGGTGCCAAGCGACCGTATTCCCAGCTGCGGGCCGTGCTGCTGCCGCTGCAGCGGATCAGCGTCAGCCTGTCCAAGCCGGCCAAGGCCGACGGCGGCGAGGTACAGACCCTGCGCAGCGCCGAGTGGGGCGGCGGCGCGACCCTGCCGGCCGGTGCGGCGCTGTTCTCGGGCTACTACCTGAACGAGCTGCTGCTCAAGCTGCTGGCCCGCCACGACCCGCACCCCGCGCTCTTTGACGCCTACGCCGACGCGCTGGCCCATCTGGCCGAAGGTGACGTGGTGCTGCGTGCCTTCGAGATCAAGCTGCTGGCCGAGCTGGGCCTGCTGCCCGACCTCAGCGTCGTCACACCGACGCAAGCCCCCATCGATCCGGCGCGCCGCTACCAGCTGTCGCCCGAGTCCGGCCTCATCCCGCCAACCAGCGACGCCAGCCTGCCGGGGGCGCTGCTGATCCAGCTCCAGGCCGCCCTGTTGCATGGCAGCATGGCCGCTCTGCGCCAGGCCTGTGCCGCTGGCCCCCAAGCCCTGAAGACGACGCTGCGCGGCCTGCTCCACTACCATCTGGGTCATCAGCCATTGCGCACGCGGGCCCTGATGGTCGACGTGCAACAACTGCTCGACTCATGAATCCCTTCGCCCACGCTGGCCAGCGCTGCGCCCTGTCGGTCAACGTCAACAAGGTCGCGCTGCTGCGCAACACCCGCCATCTCGGCATTCCCAGCGTGCTGCGAGCCGCTGAGCAATGCCTGCTGGCAGGCGCTCAAGGCATCACCGTCCACCCGCGGCCCGATGCGCGCCATATCCGCGCCGGCGATGTCGACGACCTCGCCGCCTTCCTGAAGGACTGGCCCCAGGCCGAGTTCAACATCGAAGGCAACCCGACCCAGAACCTGATGGACTTCGTGCGCAAGCACCGCCCCCACCAGGTCACCTTCGTGCCCGACTCCGAAGACCAGTTCACGTCCGACCACGGCTGGACCCTGCCGCAGGACGCCGAGCGCCTGAAGCCGCTGATCCAGGAAGCTCAAGGTCTGGGCGTGCGCGTCAGCCTCTTCATGGACCCCAACCCGGCCGCCATGGCTGCCGTGGCCGAGCTGGGCGCCGACCGGATCGAGCTCTACACCGAGACCTTTGCCAGCGCCTTTGCCACCGAGCGCCAGGATGCCGTGCTGGCCGGCTTCACGGCCACGGCCGAGGCCGCGCTGAAGGTGGGCCTCGGCATCAACGCCGGCCATGACCTGAACCGCGACAACCTGAGCGTCTTCCTGCGCCATGTGCCAGGCGTGCTGGAGGCGTCCATCGGCCATGCCCTGATCGCCGACGCGCTGGAGCTGGGCTATGCCGAGACGGTGAAGGCCTACCAGCGGGTCATCGCGACCGCCTACGTGTGATCTACGGCATCGGCACCGACGTCTGTGACATCCGCCGCATCCGCGAGACGCTGGCGCGGCGCGGCGAGCGCTTTGCCGAGAAGGTGCTGGGGCCGCATGAGCTGGCGGTCTTCCGCGACCGTCGCGCCAAGGTCGAAGCGCGCGGCGAGGCCTATCTGGCGACGCGCTTCGCGGCCAAGGAGGCCTTCTCCAAGGCCATCGGCATGGGAATGCGCATGCCCATGACCTGGCGGGCCATGGAGGTCGTCAAGGCGCCCAGCGGCAAGCCCGAGGTCGCCCTGCATGGCGCCCTGGCCGACTGGTTCGCGGCCCGTGGCCTGAAGGCCCATGTGACGGTCAGCGACGAGCAGGACTATGCCGTCGCCTTCGTCGTCGTCGAGAAGACGGCGCCCTAGATCCGGGTCCGGGCGCCGCCCCTTCAGGGCTTCTTCTTGGCGGCCACCGGCTTGGCCAGGGACTCGCCCTTGGACTCCACCACCATGTCCATGTCCATGAACATGCGGCCGTTGTCCGGGCCGTCCATCGTCATCTTCATGTCCATGGCGAGACGGCTGGCCAGCGGCAGGCGGTCCGCCAGGCGCAGCGAACTCGTGCCCTTGCCGCCGCCGCTGAGCACCATGTGCAGCATCTGGGGCGGCGCGTCGGCGGTTTCAGCGCCGGCCGCGGATGCCGCAGCCGGCGGCCTGGGCACGGGCGTGTTGAGCTCCATCTTCAGGTCCATGCTCAGGTCGAAGTGGGCCACGCCCTTGTCCACGCGAGCCAGGGTGTAGTGCAGCAGGCCCTGCATATTGTTGGCGCCGCCGGGCAGCGGCATGGGCAGGGACATGTTCAGCGGCACCTCGATGCTTTCGCCGATCTTCAGCGGACGCTGGCTCAGCGCCTTGAACAGCTGCAGCGAGTCGCCGATCGTCTTGTTGCCCAGGTTGCGCATCATCTCGTTGCCCTCGGCCGAGCCCGCTTCGACGGCCTGCACCTCGAAGCCGAAGTCCTTGGGGTTGAAGCGCGCGGCAAAGCTCATGTCGGCCTTGGCGAGGTTGGGCAGGGGGTTGACCTTGCCGCCCATCTCCACGCTGCCGCCCTTGGCGCCGACGGCGACGGTCATCGGCAGCCAGCCCTGGGCGTCGGGCGCGCCGACCTTCATGGTCTGTTCCATGCGCATGGCCATCTTCATCTGGCCCATGCGCTCCATGTTCTCGGCGGCCTTGGCCATCTTGGCGCGCTGCTCCTCGGTGGCGTCGGGGCCGGCCTCCAGGCGTGCCTTGATGACGGCTTGCAGGTCGATCTGCTGGCGCTGCTGCTGGCCTGCGCGCGGCGTGGTGTCGAAGCTGACGGCGACCGGCGCGCTGGGTGCCGCTTGCGCAGCGAGGTTGAGGCCGAGCAGGGCGCCCAGCAGGGTCAGGCGCAAGGGAGAGGCGATGGTCACGAGAGGACTCCAGAAAAATGCCGCCGGGCTGGCAGCCGGGCGGCATCGTAGGAGAGGCCGCGGCCGGGCCGGGATCAGCCCGCCTGGGTAATTTCACCCAAGCCGACTTATGCGGTCCTGATCAGCGCGATGGCTGGAAGAGCAGGCGGGCGGCGAGGTCGCGGCGGGCCGGCGGCTGGGCCTGCAGGCGATCCAGCATGGCGATGACGGGATCGCAGCTCGGGCCGGGCTTGGCGGCGTCGGGCACATCGGCCCACAGGCGGGACAGCATGCCCAGGGCGCTGGGCCCGACCGAGCGCTCCAGCACCTCCATCTCGATGGCGCTGGCCGGCTTGTATTGCCGACGCGCCGGCGTGCCCTCGGCCGCGTCCCGCACCCACTGGGCCTCCTGGACCTGCAGTTCCTCCGGCAGTTGCGGGCGCGCGCTCAAGCGCCCCTCGACCAGGTCGCGGCAGGCGCCGATGCCGTTGGCGCCGCGCAGGGCCTTCAGCTGCTCGGCCACCAGTTGCACATAGCGCCGGCGGAGGATGGGGTCGGTGCCGTTGATCAGGTCCGGCATCTGGCGCGCCAGCAGGGGCAGGGCGGTGGCCTGCACCTCAGTGTCGCCCGCGCCGGCCGTGCGGGCCTCCCACATGCGCTTGGCGACTTCGTCCACCATGCCCGGCGTGCGCCTGTCCAGGGCCTCCCAGACGGGATGCATATGCAGGGCGTCGTTGAGATCGCTGGGCTTGGCGTTGGCATCCGGCAGGGGCACGGCCAAGGTGCGCGGCGACGGTGCGATCAGCGAATAGGAGAGCAGCTCCTCGCGCGGCACAAACCACATACTGCGCGACGGCGTGCGCAGGGTCTTGTCGATCATGGGCTGGGGCAGGCCCAGCTCGGTATAGGTCTTGGCCAGCTGCTGGTTGGCCAGTTCCTCGAAGACGGGGTTGTAGGTGCCGGTGGAGGCGCGGTGGAAGCCCAGCTCGGCCGTCGGCGTGAGATGACGCGGCTGGCCGGCCAGGAAGACCAGGGTGCAGGCGCTGGCGCAGGTGCCGACGGCGCGGCTGGCATGACCGTGCGACTTCAGAGCGGCGGCCATGCGTTCGGCCTCGCGCACGCGGCCTCCTGGAGACTCCAGCTCCACCCGCTTGAGCTCCTTGGCCGCGTCGCTGGCCAGCAACTGGCGCATGCGCTCGCCGTCGCCCATGCCGATGACGCCCTGCAGCTTCAGGCTGCGGCCATCGGGGGAGAAGCTGAACTTGGCCTGGCCCAGCGGGTCGACGCCGCGGGCCATCGACCAGTACTCGCCCACGCTGGGCAGGAAGCCGAAGACGATGGACAGGCCCAGCTGCAGGGCGCCCAGGGCCAGCGAGATGCGGGCCAGCCAGCCCCACAGCGCCGAGCCGTCTTCGCGCAGATAGTTGGCCGCCGAGCGCCAGCCGCCGACGATGCACCAGACATCCAGAGACATCAGCAGCGGCACGCCCAGCAGCAGCACGATGGCGCTGATCTGCAGCGAGTCGCCCTTGACGCTGATCCAGGTCATCAGGCCCGTCAGCAGGAAGGCCAGGGGCATGGCCACCAGGATATTGTTGACCCAGTAGCTGCGCACCAGGCTCATCTCGCCATGCCAGTGGCGGGCGAAATAGCCGCGGCTCGATTCCCGGGCGGCGCGCGTCGGCCGTTTCGGCCTGGCGGCACTGGCCGGGCGCGGACGGTTCGAGGCCTGTTGCCAGGCGGCCGGTTCGGGCGCCGCTTCGGGCGCGGCGCGCGGCAGCAGATCGTGGTCGACTTGCGTGGGGTCGACGTAGGGGCGGGGAGAGCGGGCGTCGGTCATGGCGGGGCGCAGCTTACTGACACCCGGCGCCAAAACCGATGTGGCTATTCACCGCAAAACGTCAATTCCGGTAGTTGTCCTGCATCGGATAGCGCCGCGCGACCAGGCCAAACAATGTTGCCGCTACCAAGGCAAAGCCGGCGAAGAAGAACATCAGGCAGGCCGTCTCGCTGTAGCCCGTCGACTTGATGGCCTCCAGCGCCCCCGGGCTCTTCACGCTGACGTTGGACAGCAGTACCCACAGATTGCCGATGGTCACCGACAGGTTCCAGAAGCTGGTGATGGTGCCCTTCATGGACAGCGGTGCCTGGCTGTAGGCGAACTCCAGGCCGGTGGCCGAGACCAGCACCTCGCCCAGGGTCAGGATGGCATAGGGCAGCACCTGCCAGACGATGTTGACCTTCTCGCCGCCATCCAGCCACAGCTGCATGATGCCGACGACGATCCAGGCCACGCCGGCCAGCGCAATCCCCAGACCCATGCGGCGCAGCGCTGTGACCTTGACGCCCATCTTTTCCACCAGCGGGTAGAGCACCAGGTTGTTGAAGGGGATGAGGATCATCACCAGGGCCGGGTTCAGGGCTTGCATCATGGAAGACTGGAACCAGCCCGGCTTTACCATCTGGTCGGCCTGCAGCACCCAGGTCGAGGCCTTCTGGTCGAACAGCGACCAGAAGGGCGTGACGAGAGCGAACAGCACCAGCAGACGCAGCACGGCGCGCACGCCGTCGACGGCCTCGTCGGGATGCACGCCGCGGGCACGGTCCAGCTGCAGCGAGGCGCCCAGGCCGCCAAAGCCCATCACCAGCACCAGGGCCAGGCAGACGGCCGGCACAAAGCCCAGGCCACCCATCTGGCTGAGGCTATAGGCCGCGCCGAGCAGGCCGAGGATGGCGACACCCATGCCGAGACCGCCGGCCTTCAGCGCCGTCCAGACCACCTTGATGAAGCTGTCCGGATTGGCGCCGCGCGCCGGCTGGTGCACATATTTCTGGCGGCCGCTCCAAAGGATGACCGTGGCCACCAGCATCAGCAGGCCTGGGATGCCGAAGGCCACGCGCGGGCCGAATTCCTTCAGCAGGATGGGCATGAACAGCGACGCGAAGAACGAGCCGAAGTTGATGATCCAGTAGAAGGCGTCATAGACCTTCTGGGCCAGCGTGCGGTTGCTCTTGTCGAACTGGTCGCCGACGAAGCTGCTGACCAGCGGCTTGATGCCCCCCGAGCCGAGTGAGATCAGGAACAGGCCGAAGTAGAAGCCGCGGATGTTGTCGTCGAACAGCGCCAGGCAGGCGTGGCCCGCGCAGTAGACGATGCTGAACCAGAAGATGGTCGGGTATTTGCCGAAGAAGCGGTCGGCCAGCCAGCCGCCCAGCAGCGGGAAGAAATACACGCCGATGACGAAGGTGTGGAAGACCTCCTTGGCCTCGGCCTTGCGCATGGACTCCGGCACGGCCAGCAGCAGGCTGGTCATCAGGAAGACCGTCAGGATGTTGCGCATGCCGTAGAAGCTGAAGCGCTCGCATCCTTCGTTGCCGATGATGTAGGGGATCTGCGGCGGCATCTTGGCCGCGGGGCGAGCCGCGGTGGCGGCGTCGGCGGTGAGAGTGGTCGTCATGGGGAGCCTCGGGGTTGGGCGCTGAAATGTGAGAACGCCGCCCGGCTTGTGGCCGAGCGGCGTTCCTGAGGAGGGGATCAGCCGACTCGAATCATGCCTCGAAAGGCAGCTTCACCTGGCTCAGATCCTTGCGGGTTTCCACGAGCACCAGCGGGCCTTCGTCGACGACGACGACGGCTGCCGGCTCGCGGCCCAGCGGGGCCGGCGCCGGCTCGGCGGCGATGGCGGCCTGGACGGCAGCAATCTTGTCGGCGTCGGAGTTGACCCATTGCAGGCCGGCGCCTTCGGCGATGGCCTGCAGCTCGCCCATGGGCAGCTTGAAGGCTTCGACGACCGGTGCGGGTGCGGGAGCGGGCGGCGGCGGAGCCACCACCGGCGCCGGGGCCGGCGCGGCAGGCGTGGCCGCGCTGGCCATCGCGTCCTCGATCAGCGAGCTCTGCACCGGGGCGGCGGTTTGCTCATCGGCGGCGGCTTCCTGGCCTTCGACGGCGCCTTCCTCACGGCGGTTGCGATTGCGGTTGCGGCCCCCACGGCGGCGGCTTTCGCGGCCATGGCCTTCTGCGTCATCGCCCTCGGCGGCCGGGGCGGCTTCAGCCGCGGCGTCCGCGGGCGCTTCCGTGCCGGCTTCCACCACGCCTTCGGCGCTGGCGCCGGCCTGGTCGTCGCGGTCGCGGCCCCCACGGCGGCGGCGGCGGCCGCGGCCCTGGCGCTCTTCGCCGGCCGGCGTGTCGCCGGTCGGGGGCAGGGCGCCTTCGGCCTGGCTGTCGACGAAAGCGGGTGGCGCGTCATGGACGGCGGCCAGGTCTTCGCTCAGTGCTGCGGTGACCGGCGCTGCCACGCTTTCGGCGGCCGGACGCTCTTGGCGCTCGCCGCGCGGGCGGCGCTCACCGCGTTCGCCGCGCTCACCCCGCTCGGGGCGCTCACCGCGTTCGGCACGCTCGCCGCGCTCGGGGCGCTGCTGCTGTTCGGGCTTGTCGCTGCCAGCTTCGGCACGCGGCTTGCGGTCACCGCGCTCGCCACGGCCTTCGCCGGACTTGCCGTCACGGCGGCCGCCCTGGCCACGCTGTTCGCTGCGCTCGCCACGTTCACCGCGCTCACCGCGTTCGCCACGGCGGCCACCGTCGCGACGGCCGTCACGGCCGCCTTCGCGCTTGGGCTTGTCGGTCGTGGCCGGTGCTGCTGCGGGGGCCTCGACGGCCGGCACCGGTGCCGGGGCGGCAGCGCCGCCGCCGAAGAAGCTGAACAGGCGGCTGAAGAAGCCCTTGGACTCGGCAGGCGCCGGCGCCGGGGGCGGCGGGGCCACGACGGGAGCCGGAGCGGCTGCCACAGGTGCGGGAGCCGCCACCGGTGCGGGCTGCTCGGGCAGGATGCCCTTGATGACCGGCTCCTGCTTGTTCTTCTTGTCGCCGGCGTCACGGCGGGTGATGCCGACCTCGTCGTCCGGCTCCTCGATCATCGTGTAGCTGGCCTGCAGGTTCTCCAGGCGCGGGTCGTCGTGGCGCAGGCGCTCCAGCTTGTAGTTGGGCGTCTCGAGATGCTTGTTGGGCACCAGCAGCACGGTGACGCGCTGCTTGAGTTCGATCTTGGTGATCTCGGTGCGCTTCTCGTTGAGCAGGAAGCTCGTGACCTCCACCGGCACCTGCACATGCACGGCGGCGGTGTTGTCCTTCATGGCCTCTTCCTGGACCATGCGCAGGATCTGCAGCGCCGAGGACTCGGTGTCGCGGATGTGGCCGGTGCCGTTGCAGCGCGGGCAGGTGATGTGGTTGCCTTCGCTCAGGGCCGGGCGCAGGCGCTGGCGGCTCATTTCCAGCAGGCCGAATTTGCTGATGGAGGCGAACTGCACGCGGGCACGGTCCTGGCGCAGGGCGTCGCGCAGGCGCTGCTCGACGTCACGGCGGTTCTTGCTCTCCTCCATGTCGATGAAGTCGACAACGATGAGGCCGCCGAGGTCGCGCAGGCGCATCTGGCGGGCGATTTCGTCGGCCGCTTCGAGGTTGGTGCGGGTCGCCGTCTCCTCGATGTCGCCGCCGCGCGTGGCGCGGGCCGAGTTGACGTCGACCGAAACCAGGGCTTCGGTGTGGTCGATGACGATGGCGCCGCCCGAGGGCAGGTTGACCGTGCGGCTGAAGGCCGTCTCGATCTGGTGCTCGATCTGGAAGCGGCTGAACAGCGGCGCGTCGTCGCGGTAGCGCTTCACGCGATGGCCCTGGTCGGGCATCACGTGGTTCATGAACTGGTGGGCCTGCTCGAACAGGTCGTCCGTGTCGATCAGGATCTCGCCGATGTCGGACGTGAAGTAGTCGCGGATGGCGCGGATCACCAGGCTGGATTCCTGGTAGATCAGGTAGGCACCCTTGCCGCCCTTGGCCGCGTCGTCGATCGCGGTCCAGAGCTTGAGCATGTAGTTCAAGTCCCACTGCAGCTCGGGCGCGGTGCGGCCGATGCCGGCGGTGCGCGCGATCAGGCTCATGCCCTTGGGGTACTCGAGCTGGTCGAGGTTCTCCTTCAGTTCCTCGCGGTCCTCGCCCTCGATGCGGCGCGAAACGCCACCGCCGCGGGGGTTGTTGGGCATCAGCACCAGGTAGCGGCCGGCCAGCGAGATGAAGGTGGTGAGCGCCGCACCCTTGTTGCCGCGCTCTTCCTTCTCGACCTGGACCAGCAGTTCCTGGCCTTCCTTGATCGCGTCCTTGACGGTCGCGTTCTTGACGTCGGTGCCTTCGCGGAAGAACTGGCGCGAGATTTCCTTGAAGGGCAGGAAGCCGTGGCGGTCCTCGCCATAGTCGACGAAGCAGGCTTCGAGCGAGGGCTCGACCCGCGTCACGACGGCCTTGTAGATATTGCCCTTGCGCTGCTCGCGGCCTTCGATTTCGGTCTCGAAGTCCAGCAGCTTCTGGCCATCAACGATCGCGAGGCGCCGCTCTTCCGGCTGCGTCGCATTGATCAGCATGCGTTTCATGTCATCACTCCTTCGCGCGTCCCGTGCAGGAACGCGCCACGTCATGCCACCCAAAGGTGGCGTTCAAGACGCACGAGCGACGGCGTGGAACCGTGGAAGGAGTGCCCTGGACCGCTCGGGTTTCTGACGGAGGTCAGACGCCGAGCGGCGTTGGCGCATGCGACCGGGCCTTCATGCGCAGGGAAGCTCTGCCTCGACCCAGCCGCGCGTGAACGCGAGCACGCCGGGCCGGACGACCACCGCAGCTTCTGGCTGGGGTCGCGCGGCGGGGCGCATCGGGTGGGGGAGGAAAGGGCTCATCCGCGAAGGAGGGCTGGACGCTGGCGCGAGCTGTTGCGGTGGGTACCGCGCTTTCTCGCGCCGTGAAAACCTTGTTCGGCAACCGGATCTCTTTGGGCTTCGAGGCCGTTGAAGAGAGGCCGGTGGGTTCCGGGTGTCATCGCTCTGCCACACCGTGCCGCCAACCGCCGTTTCACTTGGGGAAACTGCCTGTCGGCCGCAGGATGCGTTGCATCGCCTGTTGTGACCCGAGGGGCAAGCCCTTCGGGCCCCGCGTTGTCGCCGCTAAAATCAAAAGAATCAAACACTTACGGCAGCAACGTGGTGAAAAGGATTATAGGGGCAGGCAATACCGCCCCTGCCACGGGGTCGGCAGCCGCCGTGAGTACGGACAAACCCGCGGTCCGGCGCGTCATCGTGGACGAAGGATCGGCCGGCCAGCGCCTGGACAATTTCCTGCTGCGCGAGCTCAAAGGCGTCCCCAAGACCCATGTCTACCGCGTCATCCGCGCGGGTGAGGTGAGGGTCAACAAGGGCCGGGCCCAGGCCGACACCCGGCTGGCGATCGGTGACGAGGTGCGCATCCCGCCGGTGCGCCTGCCCGAGCGCGCGGCCCAGCCCGAGGCGCCGGCGCGCGAGTTCCCTGTCGTCTTCGAGGACGAGCACCTGCTCGTCATCGACAAGCCCGCCGGCGTGGCCGTGCACGGCGGCTCGGGTGTCAGCTATGGCGTCATCGAGGCCCTGCGCCGCGCCCGGCCGACGGCCAAGTTCCTCGAACTGGTGCATCGCCTGGACAAGGAGACCTCGGGCCTGTTGATGATCGCGAAGAAGCGCAGCGCGCTGACGAATCTGCAGGACCAGCTGCGTGACCGCGAAACGGGCAAGACCTACGCGGCACTCGTCTGGGGCGATTGGCCCGAGAAGCTCAAGGTCATCGACGTGCCGCTGGTGAAGTTCGTCGGCAGCGACGGCGAGCGCTGGGTGCGCCCGGGCAAGGAAGGCGAGGAGGAGGCCAAGCGCTCGATCAGCCTCGTCAAGATCATGCAGAAGACGCCGCGCTTCAGCCTGCTGGACGTGACCATCAAGACTGGCCGCACCCACCAGATTCGCGTGCACCTGCAGCAGGCCGGCCATTCGATAGTCGGCGATCCCAAGTACGGCGACTTCGAGCGCAACCGCGAGCTGGCGCGCGGACCCGCGAAGTTCGACCGCATGTTCCTGCATGCCCGCAGCCTGCGTTTCAACCACCCCGCCACCGGCGCCGAGATGACGCTGCAAGCGCCTCTGCCCCCCGAGTGTGCGAAGCTGATGAACCCATGAGACCCCAACGTTTTGACCTCATCGCCTTCGACTGGGACGGCACCCTTTTCGATTCCACGGCGCTGATCGCCCGCTGCATCCAGCGCGCCGCCGTCGACATCGGCGAACCCGAGCCCGAGTTCGAGCGCGCCAAGTACGTCATCGGCCTGGGCCTGCGTGATGCGCTGGAACATGTGGTGCCGGGCCTGTCGCACGACCGCTATGGCGAGCTGGGCCTGCGCTACCGCCACCACTACCTGGCGTCCGAGCACGAGGTGGCGCTGTTCGACGGCACGCTGGAGATGCTGCAGGCGCTCAAGGAACGCCATCACTGGCTGGCCGTCGCCACCGGCAAGAACCGCGTGGGCCTGGACCGGGTGCTGGCCCATGCCGAGCTGACGAAGATGTTCGATGGCACGCGCACGGCCGACGAGACGCGCTCCAAGCCGCATCCGCAGATGCTGCTGGAGCTGATGCGCGAGTTCGGCGTCGAGCCCGAGCGCACGCTGATGATCGGCGACACGACGCACGACCTGCTGCTGGCTTCCAACGCCGGCGTGCCGAGCGTGGGCGTCAGCTTTGGCGCCCACGACCACGAGACCTTTGCCGAGCACGGGCCGCTCTTCGTCGCCCACTCCACGCGCGAACTGCACGACTGGCTGATCGAGCATGCCTGAGCAAGACGTCGCGCCGCCGCAGCGCCTGTGCGCTTCCGCCGACCTGCCCGAGCGCGGCAAGGCGGTCAGCTTCGATGTCATCCAGTGGCGCGAGCCCGTGCGGGCCTTTGCGCTGCGCTTTGACGGCAAGGCGGTGGCCTATCTGAACCGCTGCGCCCATGTGCCGACCGAGATGGACTGGCAGGAGGGCGAGTTCCTGGACAACGACAAGCGCTTCATCATGTGCAGCATCCATGGCGCCGTCTACGACCCCTTGAGCGGCCAATGCCTGATGGGCCCTTGCAACCGCGGGCGCCTGACCAAGATCGAGCTGACCGAGCGCGACGGCGAGGTGTACTGGCACCCGACCCGCGACACCAAACCTGCTTTCGAAGGTTGATATGAACACCCCCGACGACTCCCTGCCCCCGCCCATGCAAGAGCCCGTGGGCGTGCCTGCCCCGCCGCCTGTGGTGGCACCCCAGCACGAGGCCGCCCTGGCCCAGCTGGCGCGCGAGTTTCTGCAGGAGAGGCGCATCGAGAGGCGCTGGCGCACGGTGTTCCGCCTGTTCTGGTTGACGCTGGCCGGCCTGCTGGTCTACAGCCTGTGGCTGCAGGGCAAGCATGTGACGCCATCGGCCACGCCGCACACCGCCCTGGTCGAGGTGCGCGGCGAGATCGCGGCGGATAGCGAAGCCAGCGCCGAACTGCTGCTGGCCGCGCTGAAGGACGCCTTCAAGGACGACGCCGCACAGGCCGTCGTGCTGCGCATCAACTCGCCCGGCGGCAGCCCGGTGCAGGCCGGCATCGTCTATGACGAGATCCTGAGATTGAAGAAGCAGTACGACAAGCCGGTCTACGCCGTCGTCGAGGAGATTTGCGCCTCGGGGGCCTACTACATCGCCGCGGCGGCCGACGAGATCTATGTCGACAAGGCCTCGGTCGTCGGCTCCATCGGCGTGCTGATGGACGGCTTCGGCTTCACCGGCTTGATGGACAAGGTGGGCGTCGAGCGCCGCCTGCTGACCGCTGGCGAGAACAAGGGCATGCTGGACCCCTTCAGCCCGCTGACGGCCAAGCAGCGTGGCTATGCCCAGGCCATGCTGGACCAGATCCACCAGCAGTTCATCGCCGTCGTGCGCGAAGGCCGTGGCAAGCGGCTCAAGGAGACGCCGGAGACCTTCTCGGGCCTGTTCTGGAATGGCGAGCAGGCCGTCAAGCTGGGCCTGGCCGATCGCTTCGGCAATCTGGACTACGTGGCCCGCGAGGTCGTCAAGGCCGAAGACGTCATCGACTACACGCCGCGCGACAACGTCGCGGAGCGCCTGGCCAAGCGCTTTGGCGCCGCCATGGGCGCCGGCGCCGTCAAGGCACTGAAGGAGTTGAGCCCGATCCGCTGAAAAGAAAAGGCCGCAGCCTTTGCGGGCTGCGGCCTTGCGCGGAGCGCTGATGCGCTTACTGCGTCTTGGTCTCGGTCTTGGCGGCCGCGTCGGTCTTGACTGCGGCGTGCTTCTTGGCGTGGTGCTTGGCGGCGTGCTTGACACCGCTGGCGGCGTCGGCCGGGGCGGCTGCAGCCGTCGGGGCAGCGGGCGCCGTGGTCGTCGCGGCGGGAGCGGGCTTGGCGGCCGGCGTGGCAGCGGGAGCCGGCGTCGCGGCCTGAGCCACGGTGGTGGCGGGAGCGGCGGCGGTGGCCGTGGTCTTCGTGGCGGCCGGGGCGGTGGTGGCGGCGGCCGGAGTCGGGTTCTGCGCCAGGGCCACGCCAGAGGCGAGCGTGATGAGGGCGGTGGCGATGGTGGTCTTCAGCGTGTTCATCTTGAGGCTCCAGGGTGGTTTCAGGTTTCGGTTCGGCTTCGCGAAAGCTTGGGGCAACAACGAGGCCTGGCGAGGCAACGTTGACGCCGTTGCAAAGCCTTACACCGGCAGAATCAGCGCCCATGAACACCGCAACCCGCTTCGACTGGAGCGCCGGCTACCCGAGCCGCCGCAGCCCGCTGTTCGCACGCAATCTCGTGTCGACCTCGCATCCGCTGGCGGCCCAGGCCGGGCTGCAGATGCTGGGCCGGGGCGGCAATGCCGTCGACGCGGCCATCGCCGCGGCGGCCTGCATGACGCTGGTCGAGCCCTGCAGCAATGGCCTGGGCTCGGACGCCTTCTGCATCCTGTGGGACGGCCAGCGCCTGCACGGCCTCAATGCCTCGGGCCCTGCGCCGTCGGCATGGACGCCTGAGTTCTTCCAGGGTCAGGTCATGCCCAGGCGCGGCTGGGGGGCCGTGACCGTGCCCGGCGCGGTGGGTGGCTGGATAGCCTTGAGCGAGCGTTTCGGCAAGCTGCCTTTTGCCGACCTGATGCAGCCCGCCATCGAGATTGCCGAGCGCGGCTATGCAGTGCCGCCCATCGTGCAGGGCAAATGGGCCATGGCCGCAGCCCTGAGCGAGATCACGTCGCAGCCCGGCTTTGCCCAGGCCTTCCTCCCCGGGGGGCGCGCGCCTGAGGTGGGCGAACTGTTCCGCTTTGCCGATGCAGCGCGCAGCCTCAAGCTGATTGCCGAGTCCAAGGGCGAGACCTTCTACCGCGGCGAAATCGCACAGGCCCTGGCCCGCTTCGCCCGCGACACCGGCGGTGCGCTGACTGAGGCCGATCTGGCGGCCTACCGGCCCGAATGGGTCACGCCGCTGGCCAAGGACTTTGCCGGCCACACCCTGCACGAGATCCCGCCCAATGGCCAGGGCATTGCGGCGCAGATGGCGCTGGGGCTGCTGGAACACTGCAATGTCACGGCGCATGCCGTCGACAGCCCCGAGGCCCAGCATCTGATGATCGAGGCGATGAAGCTGGCCTTCGCCGATGTCTACCGCTTCGTCGCGGAGCCGGGCGCCATGACGGTCAGCCCGGACCAGCTGCTTGACCCCGGCTATCTTGCCTCGCGCGCCAGGCTCATCGACCCGGCCCGCGCCCAGGTCTTCGGCGCCGGCAACCCCATCAAGGGCGGCACCATCTACCTGACCGCGGCCGACGAGTCGGGAATGATGGTCAGCTTCATCCAGAGCAACTACATGGGTTTCGGCTCCGGCCTGGTGCTGCCGGGCTACGGCGTGAGCCTGCAGAACCGCGGCCACTGCTTCACGCTGGAGGCCGGCCACCCCAACCAGGTCGCGCCGGGCAAGCGGCCCTTCCACACCATCATTCCGGCCTTCCTGACCCGGGACGGCGCGCCGGTCATGAGCTTCGGCGTCATGGGCGGCAATATGCAGCCGCAAGGCCATCTGCAGACCCTGGTGCGCATGCTCAGCTATGGACAGAACCCGCAGGCCGCCTGCGATGCGCCGCGCTGGCGGTTCAACGAGGGCCTGTCCATCAACATCGAGCCGCATATGCCCGCGGGCACCATCGAGGCCCTGCGCGCACGCGGCCACGAGATCGGTGACATCCACGACAGCTACCAGGACTTTGGCGCCGGCCAGTTCATCTGGCGCCTGGGCGATCCGGGCGTCGAAGGCTATGTCGCGGCCAGCGATCCGCGACGTGATGGCGCGGCCGTGGGCTGGTGAAGGTGGAGCCGCTGCGCCTCAACCCGGGCGATGACCTGCGCGGCGCGCTGGAGGCGCTGGCGCGCACCGGCTTTGTCGTCGCAGGCATTGGCAGCCTGTCCCATGCCCAGCTGCGCTTTGCCGGTGAACCGCAGTCGACGCGCATCGAGGGCCCGCTGGAAATCCTGACGCTGAGCGGCAGCCTGACGCCGGCCGGCGCTCACCTCCATGCCAGCCTGTCCGACGCCTCAGGCCGTGTGCTGGGCGGCCATGTCTGCGCCGGCTGCGAGGTGCGCACGACAGCCGAGCTGCTGGTCGCGCCGCTACCACCCGGTTCGCTGACGCGCACTTTCGATGCGGCAACAGGTTTCGCCGAACTTGTCATCCTCAATCCATGACCGTTGGCACGCGCCACCGTCCGGCCACACTGCTAGGATGGCCCGCATGACCAAGCTCCTCGACCTCGACTGACCGCGCTTTTGCTGGCGCGTTGCTGTGTCCGCGTGGGCGATGCCCGCGTGTCGAGTTGTCCTGAGTAGAGCCAAGCCATGTGGTCTCGTCTGATCCAGTTTTTCACCCTCGCGCCCGGCGATCTGCTGCGCGACGTGGTCTATCGGCGGCTGTGGTCGTCCATCCTGATCTCGTCGCTGGGCGGGCAGGTCACCATGCTGGCCCTGCCGCTGACGGCGGCCGTGCTGCTGAACGCCAGCCCCACGCAGATGGGCCTGCTGCAGGCCATGGAGATCCTGCCCTTCGTGCTGTTCTCCCTGCCTTCGGGCGTGCTGCTGGACCGCATGCGCAAGCTGCCGGTCTATATCGCAGGGGAAACCTTGCTCGCCGTCGCCGTGGCCACCGTGCCGTTGGCCGCCTGGATGGGCTGGCTGGGCATGGGCTGGCTCTACGTGGTCGGCTTCGTGCTCGGCACGGTGCACACGACGGCGGGCAGTGCCGCGCAGATCGTGCTGACCCAGGTCGTGCCGCGTGAGCGCCTCGTCGAGGCCCATGCCAAGAACGCCCTGGCCGGCTCCGGCGCCGAAGTGGTGGGCCCGGGCCTGGCCGGCGTGCTGATCAAGCTGCTGGGCGCGCCGTTGGCCCTGGCCGTGGATGCGCTGGCCCTGCTGGCGTCGGCCGTCATCCTGCGCGGCATCCGCGTCAAGGAGCAGCTGTCGCTCACCCGTGGTCCCTTCTGGGCCTCGCTGAAGGAGGGCCTGGCCTTCGTGCGCTCGCAGAAGCTGCTCATCAGCCTGGCCACGGCCACCGGGGGCTGGCAGCTCTTCCACAACGCGGCGCTGGTGGTGCAGATCCTGTTCGCCACGCGCGAGCTGCAGTTGAGCCCCCAGACGGTTGGGGCCTCCTATATCGCGCTGGGCGCCGGTACGGTGCTGGCCAGCATCTTCGGCCACCGCATCAGCCGCCGCATCGGCCCGGGGCCCTGCCTGGTGCTGGGCTATGGGGCCTGCGGTGTCGGCTGGCTGCAGCTGGCACTGGCGCCGACGGGTCATCTGGGTGTGGTCAGCTTCGGGCTCATGCTGTTCGCCTTCGGTGTCGGTGCCGTGCTGATCTTCATCAACTTCCTGTCGCTGCGCCAGGCCGTCACACCCGCGCCCATGCTGGGCCGCATGACGAGCACGATGCGCTGGCTCATCCTGCTGCCCGCCGGTCCGGGCGCCCTGATCGGCGGCTGGCTGGGCGAGCATATGGGCCTGCGCTCGGCCCTGGCCTTCTCGGGCGTGGGGGCCTGTCTGCTGGCCGCCCTGGCCTGGCGCCACCCGGTCATCCGCGGCGTGCGCGAGTTGCCCAAACCGGTTGAAGTGGTGACGGCATGAGCATCGATCCCGTTCTCATCGACATCCCCGAGCGGCTGGACGGCGAGCGCACCGTGCTGCTGGCGCCTCAGGCCGGCCTCGGCGCCGAGATGGCCGTCGTCATCACGCAGTCCCTCTCGCATCTGCGGCCCTGGATGCCCTGGGCCCAGGAGGCGCCCACGGCCGAGAGTTCGGAGCTGGTCGTGCGGCGCATGCAGGCCGACTTCATCGGGCGTCGCGACCTGAGCTACCAGATGTATGCCCGTCGCGCCGACGGCAGTCCCGGCCGGCTGCTGGGCGGCACCGGCCTGCACCGCATGGACTGGGCCGTGCGGCGCTTCGAGATCGGCTACTGGATACGCCCCGAGGCCGCCGGCCAGGGCCATGTCAGCGAGGCCGTCAGGCTGCTGGCAGCCATGGCCTTCGAGAAGCTCTCGGCACGGCGCGTCGAGATTCGCTGCGACCCGCGCAATGCCAGGAGCCGCGCGGTCGCCGAGCGCTGCGGCTTCGAGCTCGAGGGCATCCTGCGCAACGAGGCCCTGGGCGTCGACGGGCATCCGCGCGACACCTGCGTCTACTCGCGCATCGCCTGATCTGCTGGTGGTCCGGACGGCGACCGTTGGGGAGACCTGATCAGGGGTTCTTTGCCGCTGGTGGCGACGCCGTGATAGGGCCAAGGGAGGCCTCCGCATCGATCTTCGTGTCGGCGGCAACAAAGGCGCCAGCCCCCACTTCACGAGGGCCGCAGACGCCGCCTCTTCCGCACACCCAGGCCGTGCCGCCTTCTGAGCGCAAGCCGATGAAGTAGGCCGGCCGCTCCGCCAGCACCAGGGCACCCATGGGCAGATAGCCCGGTTCCGCCCAATCGGGTCGTTTGGTTCCCGTGTGCACGCCGCCGGCGAGCGCCACGATCTTGTAGTTGCCGTAGAGCACGCCCGCCGCCAACAGGTTGTCGGCCATGCTGCGGTCGTTGATGCGGCTGTACAGCAGGGCCTCGCGCTCTGCCAGCATCGTCTTCTCATCGACGCGCAAGGGCGCAAGTTCCGTGGTGACCTGCTGCATGGCGAGGATGCCGATGCGTTGGCCGCTGCCGCGCAGCTTGCGGACATCGTCGATTAGGGCCATCAGCGCTGCGCTGCTGCGGCCGTCCTGCGTCGCGTTGCGCCAGTCCGGCTGCTGCCACAGTGCAGCCCGATCTGCGGCGGAGCCGGAAGACTCGATGTAGCGAACCAGTGCGGGCTGTTCGGCGCCATTGCGCTCGAGTGCCAGGATGACGCCGTGTCCGGATTGCAGCAGGCTGCACACCAGCCCGCTGACCAAACGCGGCGCCTGCTCGGTGCCATGCATCTCGCCGACGACGATGATCTGCTGCGCAATCTTGCTGACGTCGATTGCGGTTTGCGGTGTGCAGGGCGGGGCAGCTTGGCTGAGCGCTGGCAGCAGAGCGAAAGCAAGCAGGGTGTCACGTAGTTTCATGCGGGTCCGAGCTGATCGACGGCGTCCGTGATGATCCCATCGATGCCATCGGCAATCAGCCGCTCGGCAATCGCCGCATCGTTGACCGTGTAGACCAGCGCCCGCCAGCCCTTGGCGTGCAGGCGTTCAATGAGCGCGCGGTCCATCAGCCGGTAGTTGGTGATGACGGCGGCGACGCGCAGGGACTCGGCGGCCTCGGGCCAGCCATCCCAGAGCTTGTCCAGCAGCAGCGCGCGGGGCAGGCCCGGTTCAGCATCACGTGCGGCGGCGATGGCTTCCGGCTTGAAACTGCTCAACAGCGGCGGCAGGGCGCCGGCCCAAAGCCGCGCGGCCTCGCGGGCCACTGCTGTGCCCGTGCGGGCCTCCTCGCCGGGGCAAGGCTTGATCTCGACGTTCAGCGCGCAGCCATTGGCCTGGCAGAACGCGGCGACCTGTTCGAAGCGCGGCAGGGGTTCCGCGGCAAACGGCGGGCTGTGCCAGCTGCCGGCGTCGAGCCGCGCCATGCCGGCCCAATCCTGCTCGGCCGGCGAACCCTGGCCGCTGGTGGTGCGGTCCAGCGTGTCGTCATGCAGCAGAAAGGCCTGACCGTCGCGGCTGAGCTTGACGTCGCATTCGAAGGCCCGGAATCCGAAGCCCGCGCCCGTACGGAAGGCGGCCAGCGTGTTCTCCGGCGTCAGCTTGCCGGCGCCACGATGGGCCAGCCACAGCGGATAGGGCCAATGCGTTTTCATAGGCGGTGCCCGGTCTTGGCGTCAAAGCGATGCAGGTGCAAGGGGCTGAAGGCCAGATGCAGCCAGTCGCCGGGCTGGGGCGAGGGCAGGGTGGCGTCCAGGCGCAGCGTGAAGGGCGTGCCGGCCCCCAGCTTGCCGTAGACCAGGCGCTCGGCGCCCAGCATCTCGATCATCTCCACGTGCAGCGGCCAGCCGCGGTCGGCGAGCTGGGCGTGCTCGGGGCGCAGGCCCAGCGTCAATTCGCCTTCCACGCCGGGTGGCACATCGAGAGCCGCGCCGTCGATGTGGAACTGCCCGCCATGCTGGCGGCCTGGCAGCAGGTTCATGGCCGGCGAGCCGATGAAGCTGGCGACGAAGGTCGAGGCCGGCTGGCCGTAGACCTCCTCGGGCGTGCCCATCTGCTCGATGCGGCCGCCGTTCATGACGATGATGCGCTGGGCCAGGGTCATGGCTTCGACCTGGTCGTGGGTGACGAACAGCGAGGTGACGCCCAACTCGCGGTGCAGCTTCTGGATCTCCAGGCGCGTCTGCACGCGCAGCTTGGCGTCCAGGTTGGACAGCGGCTCGTCGAACAAAAAGACCTGCGGGTCGCGCACGATGGCCCGGCCCATGGCGACGCGCTGGCGCTGGCCGCCCGACAGTTCGCGCGGCTTGCGGGCGAGCAGATGGCCCAGTTCCAGGATCTTGGCGGCGCGCTGCACCCGCTCGTCGATCTCGGCCTTGGGCATCTTGCGCAGCTTGAGGCCATAGGCCATGTTCTCGGCCACGCTCATGTGGGGATAGAGGGCGTAGTTCTGGAACACCATGGCGATGTCGCGGTCGGCCGGTTCGACGTCGTTGACGACACGCGTGCCGATGGCGATCTCGCCTTCGCTGACCTCTTCCAGCCCCGCAACCATGCGCAGCAGCGTGGATTTGCCGCAGCCCGACGGGCCGACGATGACGACGAATTCGCCGTCCTTGACCTCGGCATCCACGCCATGGATGACCTGCACGGCCTTGGGGCCATGGCCATACCGCTTGATGAGTTTTCGAATGGAGATCGCAGCCATTTATTTCTCGGTGTCGACCAAACCTTTGACAAACCAGCGCTGCATCAGGATCACCACGAGAGCCGGCGGGATCATGGCCAGCAGCGCCGTCGCCATGACGAGGTTCCAGTCGTTGGCCGCCTCGCCGCCGCTGATCATTCGCTTGATGCCGATGACCACCGGATACATGGACTCGTCGGTGGTGACGAGCAGGGGCCAGAGGTATTGGTTCCAGCCGTAGATGAACTGGATGACGAAGAGGGCGGCGATGCTGGTGCGCGACAGGGGCAGCAGCACGTCCTTGAAGAAGCGCAGCGGCGAGGCGCCGTCGATGCGCGAGGCCTCCACCAGCTCATCCGGCACCGTCAGGAAGAACTGGCGGAACAAAAAAGTGGCCGTGGCCGAGGCGATCAGCGGCACGGTGAGGCCGGCAAAGCTGTTGAGCATGTGCAGGTCCGCCACGACTTGGTAGGTCGGGCCGATGCGCACCTCCACCGGCAGCATCAGCGTCACGAAGATGGCCCAGAAGAACAGCTGGCGCAGCGGGAAGCGGAAGTAGACGATGGCAAAGGCCGACAGCAGCGAGATGGCGATCTTGCCGATGGCGATGACCATGGCCGTCACCAGGCTGACCCACATCATGCGGGCCACCGGCGCGCTGGAGCCCGCGCCCGTGCCGCCGCCCAGCGCGGTGGCCATGTTGTCGAGCAGGTGGCTGCCGGGCAGCAACGGCATGGGCGCGTGCACGATGTCCTGGGCGGTGTGGGTGGCGGCGACGAAGGTGATGTAGAGCGGAAAGGCCACCACCGCCACGCCCAGCAGCAGGATGGCGTGGGCCAGCCAGTCCAGCCAGGGCTTTCTCTCGACCATCAGTACTGCACCTTTTTCTCGACGAAGCGGAACTGCAGCACCGTCAGGCTGATGACGATGACCATCAGCACCACGCTCTGTGCGGCCGAGCCGCCCAGGTCCAGGGCCTTGAAGCCGTCGTGATAGACCTTGTAGACCAGGATGGCCGTTTCCTTGCCCGGGCCGCCCTGCGTGGCGGCGTCGACGATGCCGAAGGTGTCGAAGAAGGCGTAGACGACGTTGATGACCAGCAGGAAGAAGCTGGTGGGCGACAGCAGCGGGAAGGTCACGTCCCAGAAGCGCCGCCAGGGGCTGGCGCCGTCGATGGCCGCCGCTTCGATCAGCGAGCGCGGGATGGACTGCAGGCCGGCCAGGAAGAACAGGAAGTTGTAGGAGATCTGCTTCCAGACCGCGGCCATGACGATGAGGGTCATGGCGTGGTCGGGGTTGAGCAGATGGTTCCAGTCCAGGCCCAGGGCGCGCAGCCCATAGGCCACGACGCCGATGGAGGGCGCGAACATGAACAGCCACAGCACGCCGGCAATGGCGGGCGCCACGGCATAGGGCCAGATCAGCAGGGTCTTGTAGACGCCCGCACCGCGCACCACGCGGTTGGCCATGACGGCCAGCAGCAACGAAATGGACAGGCCGAGCACCGCGACCAGCACGGAGAAGAAGGCCGTCGTCTTGAACGAGGCGAGGTAGCTGGCGTCGGCCCACAGGGCCTGGAAATTGGCCAGGCCCACCCATTCGGTCGACAGGCCGAAGGCGTCCTGCTGTTGCAGCGACTGCAGCAGGGCCTGGGCCGCCGGCCAGAAGAAGAACACACCGATGACGGCCGCCTGCGGCGCCAGCAGCAGCCAGGGCAGCCAGCGGGAGCGGAAGACGACGCGTTTTTCTTGCGCCACCTCAAAGGCTCCTGCTATGCGGGCCGAGCGCCGGGCCGCTCCCTAGCCGGCCCGCGACGGCGATGTGCTTGCCGGTCAATCCGGCAAGCATCGCCGTCCCCTCGGGGGACCGGCCGACATACCCGTTGGACGAGGGGCTCACAATTTTGCGGTCTTCTGGAATTTTTCCAGCTGCTCGTTGCCGCGCTGGATGGCGGCAGCTATTCCTTCCTTGGCCGTCTTCTTGCCCGCCCAGATCAGCTCGAACTCCTCGTCCACGATGGTGCGGATCTGCGGGTGGTTGCCCAGGCGCACGCCGCGCGACTTGTCGGTGGTCTTGCGGATCATCTGGTTGACGGCCACGTCGCTGCCCGGGTTGGCCTTGTAGAAACCGCTGGCCTCCGTCGCTACAAAGGCCGCCTTGGTGGCAGGCAGATAGCCGGTGCGCTTGTGGCTTTCGGACGCCACGTCGGCCCGCGCCAGGTATTCGAAGAACTTGGCCACGCCCTTGTACTCAGCCGGCTTCTTGCCCGCCATCACCCACAGGCTGGCGCCGCCGATGACGGTGTTCTGCGGCGCGCCGGGCACGTCGGGGTAATAGGGCAGGGCGGTGATGCCGAAGGCGAACTTGGCGTTCTTCTTGATGTCGCCGTAGATGCTGGACGAGGCCGTCGTCATCGCGCACTCGCCCGAGACGAAGGTGGCGTCCGACGCATTGCCGCGGCCCTTGTAGACGAACAGCCCCTGCCTGGCCATGTTGGCCAGGTTCTCGATGTGGCGAACGTGCAGCGGCGTGTTGAAGGCCAGTCGCGCATCCAGGCCGCCGAAGCCGTTGTTCTTGGTGGCGAACTCGACGTTGTGCCAGGCCGAGAAGCTTTCCAGTTGCGTCCAGCTCATCCACGACGTGGTGAGGGGGCATTTGCTGCCGTTGGCCTTGAGCTTGGCGGCGGCCGAGGCCACCTCGGGCCAGCTGGTGGGCGGCTTGTCGACGCCGGCGGCCTTCAGGGCGTCCTTGTTGTAGAAGAAGACGGTGGTGGAGCTGTTGAAGGGGAAGCTCAGCATCTGGCCGCTCGGCGCCGTGTAGTAGCTGGCCACCGCCGGCACATAGGCGCCGGGTTCGAAGGGCACGCCGGCTTCCTTCATGATGTCGGCCACCGGCTTGATGGCGGCCTTGCTGGCCATCATGGTGGCCGTGCCGACCTCGAAGACCTGCAGGATGTGAGGCGCTTGGCCGGCCCGGAAGGCGGCGATGGCCGCGGGCATGGATTCCTCGTAGGTGCCCTTGAAGGTGGGGACGACCTTGTAGTCCTTCTGGCTGGCGTTGAAGTCCCGGGCCAGGTCGTTGACCCATTCACCGCGCGCCCCACCCATGGCATGCCACCACTGGATCTCGATCTGGGCCTGGGCCGAGCCGGCCAGGGCCAGCAGGCCTGCAGCAAGGGCGAACGACTTCATTGCGGTGTCTCCTTGAGGGTTTTGCGGGCCAGCATAGCGCCGCTTGATGAGGCACGAATGGCGGGCAAACACGGTGGCCCTCTAGGGAGAAGCCCCCCTCGGTTAGGATTCCAACCCCTGCCGCGAGGGGCCGTGGCCACAAGCCGGGTGTTCCTCGCCCGCCTTGCTGCCGACCCGAGCCGCTGCCCGCCCGAACCAGCCTGCCAAGGCTTATTTTCCGGTCACGCCGGTTGCCATGAACGCACCGCATCCCCTGATGCCCACCGCTGAAGCGGACGAGACCGCAGCCCCCCGGTTGCGCGAGATCCCCTACAACTACACGTCGTTCTCCGACCGCGAGATCGTCATCCGCCTGCTGGGCTCCCGGGCCTGGGAGCTGCTGGACCAGTTGCGGCTGGAGCGCCGCACGGGCCGCTCCGCGCGCATGTTGTACGAGGTGCTGGGCGACATCTGGGTGGTGCAGCGCAACCCCTACCTGCAGGACGACCTGCTGGACAACCCCAAGCGCCGCGCCCTGCTGATCGAGGCGCTGCATCACCGCCTGGGTGAGGTGCAGAAGCGCCGCGACCCCGCTGGCGACGCGCAGCGCGACGCCGCCGTCGGCGAACTGCTACAGGCCGCGCGCGGCGCGGTGGCCGAGTTCGGCAAGTTCTTCGACAGCGTCGGCACGCTGCGCAAACGCGCCGCCAAGACGCTGGCCCGCCACACGGCCAAGGACAACATCAAGTTCGATGGCCTGTCCCGCGTGTCCCATGTGACGGACGCGACCGACTGGCGCGTCGAGTACCCCTTCGTCGTGCTGACGCCCGATACCGAGGCCGAGATGGCCGGGCTGGTGGGTGCCTGCTTCGAGCTGGGCCTGACCGTCATCCCGCGCGGTGGTGGCACCGGCTACACGGGCGGCGCGGTGCCGCTGGTGTGGAACAGCGCCGTCATCAACACCGAGAAGCTCGAAGCCCTGCGCGGCGTCGAGATGCTGCGCCTGCCGGGCCTGGACCGCGAGGTGCCGACCATCTTCAGCGAGGCCGGCGTCGTCACGCAACGGGTGGCGGACATGGCCGAGGCCCATGGCTTCGTCTTCGCGGTGGACCCGACCTCGGCCGAGGCCAGCTGCATCGGCGGCAACGTGGCCATGAACGCCGGCGGCAAGAAGGCCGTGCTGTGGGGCACGGCCCTGGACAACCTGGCCAGCTGGAAGATGGTGACGCCCGAGGCCAAATGGCTGGAGGTGATCCGCCTCAACCACAACCTCGGCAAGATCCATGACGTCGAGATGGCCAGCTTCGAGCTGCGCTACTTCGACGCGTCGGGCACCAAGCTCGAGACGACCGAGAGGCTGGACATCCCCGGCCGTGTCTTCCGCAAAGAGGGCCTGGGCAAGGACGTGACGGACAAGTTCCTCGCCGGTCTGCCGGGCATCCAGAAGGAAGGCTGCGACGGCCTCATCACATCTGCGCGCTGGATCGTGCACCGCATGCCGGCCCATGTGCGCACCGTCTGCCTGGAGTTCTTCGGCAACCCCAAGGACTGTGTGCCCAGCATCGTCGACATCAAGGACTACATGTTCTCGATTGCCGACACTGGCGTGCTGCTGGCCGGACTGGAGCACCTGGACGACCGCTACCTGAAGGCGGTGGGCTACGCGACCAAGAGCAAGCGCGGCGGCCTGCCCAAGATGGTGCTGGTGGGCGACATCGTCGGCGACGACGCCGATGCGGTGGCGCGTGCCACCTCCGAGGTCGTGCGCCTGGCCAATGGGCGCTCGGGCGAGGGCTTTGTCGCCGTCAGCGCCGACGCGCGCAAGAAGTTCTGGCTGGACCGCAAGCGCACCGCGGCCATCAGCAAGCACACCAACGCGTTCAAGGTGAACGAGGACGTGGTGATCCCGCTGCACCGCATGGGCGAGTACACCCTGGGCATCGAGCGCATCAACATCGAGCTGTCCCTGCGCAACAAGCTGGCCCTGGTGACGGCGTTGCAAGCGTTGTTCATGACGGGCAAGCTGCCGCTGGGCAAGAGCGACGACGCCGGCGACATCCCGAGCGCCGAGCTGCTGGAAGACCGCGTGCAGCAGGCCCTGACCCTGCTGCGCGAGGTGGGCGAGCTGTGGCAGCAGTGGTTGAACGGGCTGGACAGTGGCTTCTTCGAGGGCCTGCAGACGCATGAGCTGCGCGCTTCGTGGAAGACCCAGATCCTCAAGCCCATGCAGGCCCTCTTCAACGGCGCGGCTTTCGAGCCGCTGATCGCCGAGCTCAAGCGCATCCACAAGGAAGTGCTGCGCGGCCGCGTCTGGGTGGCCCTGCACATGCATGCCGGCGACGGCAATGTGCACACCAACATCCCCGTCAACAGCGACAACTACCAGATGCTGCAGACGGCCCATGAGGCCGTGGCCCGCATCATGAAGCTGGCGCGTTCGCTGGACGGCGTCATCTCGGGCGAGCATGGCATCGGCATCACCAAGCTCGAGTTCCTGACCGACGACGAGCTGGCCAACTTCACGGCCTACAAGAAGCGCGTCGACCCCGAGGGCCGCTTCAACAAGGGCAAATTGCTCCGCGATGAGGCCATGCCGGCCGACCTGCGCAATGCCTACACGCCGTCCTTCGGCCTGATGGGGCATGAGTCGCTGATCATGCAGCAGAGCGACATCGGCGAGATCGCCAACTCGGTGAAGGACTGCCTGCGCTGCGGCAAGTGCAAGCCGGTCTGCGCCACCCATGTGCCGCGCGCCAACCTGCTTTATTCGCCGCGCAACAAGATCCTCGCCACCTCGCTGCTCGTCGAGGCCTTCCTGTACGAGGAGCAGACCCGCCGGGGCGTGTCCATCAAGCACTGGCAGGAGTTCGAGGATGTGGCCGACCACTGCACGGTCTGCCACAAATGCCTGTCGCCCTGCCCGGTCAAGATCGACTTCGGCGACGTGACGATGAATATGCGCAACCTGCTGCGCAAGATGGGCCAGAAGACCTGGCGCCCCGGCAACGCGGCGGCCATGTTCATGCTGAACGCGACCAACCCCGAGACCATCAAGCTGGCCCGCACGGCCATGGTGGGCATTGGCTTCAAGGCGCAGCGCTTTGCCGTCGACCTGTTCAAGCTTGCGGGCCGCAAGCAGACCAGCGCGCCGCCGGCGACGCTGGGCGCCGCGCCGATCAAGGAACAGGTCATCCACTTCATCAACAAGAAGCTGCCCGGCGGCCTGCCCAAGAAGACGGCGCGGGCGCTCTTGGACATCGAGGACAAGGACTACGTGCCCATCATCCGCCCGCCGGCCACGCCGAGCGAGACGGAGGCCGTGTTCTATTTCCCCGGCTGCGGCTCGGAGCGTCTGTTCAGCCAGGTCGGCCTGGCCACGCAGGCCATGCTCTGGCATGCCGGCGTGCAGACCGTGCTGCCGCCGGGTTACCTGTGCTGCGGCTACCCGCAGCGCGGCTCGGGCCAGTTCGACAAGGCCGAGAAGATGATTACCGACAACCGGGTGCTCTTCCATCGCGTCGCCAATACGCTGAACTACCTCGACATCAAGACGGTGGTGGTCAGCTGCGGCACCTGCTACGACCAGCTGCAGGGCTACAAGTTCGAGGACATCTTCCCAGGCTGCCGCATCATCGACATCCACGAGTACCTGCTGGAGAAGGGCATCACCCTGGGCTCCAAGAACAGCTATCTGTACCACGACCCCTGCCACTCGCCGATGAAGCAGCAGGAGCCGATGAAGACGGTCAAGGCGCTGGTGGGCGACAACGTCGTGAAGAGCGAGCGCTGCTGCGGCGAGAGCGGCACGCTGGGCGTCACGCGGCCCGACATCTCCACGCAGGTGCGCTTTCGCAAGGAAGAGGAACTGCGCAAGACCGAGGCCCAGCTGCGCGAGTCGGGCCAGGTCGGCGCCAATGACAACCTGAAGATCCTGACCTCCTGCCCGAGCTGCCTGCAGGGTTTGAGCCGCTACGGCAACGACCTTCAGAACGGCCTGCTGGAAGCCGACTACATCGTCGTCGAGATGGCCAACCAGATCCTCGGCCCCAACTGGATGCCCGACTACGTGGCCAAGGCCAACAACGGCGGCATCGAGCGGGTGCTGGTGTGAGCTGCGCGCTGTGTGACGGCGACGGCGGCCTCGTCGTCGCCCGCACGCCGCAGTTCCGCGTCGTGCGTGTGGTCGAGGGCGAGGAAGCACAACGCTTCCCGGCCTTCTACCGACTCATCTGGAACGCCCATGTCGCCGAGTTCAGTGACCTCTGCGTCACGGATAGACACGCCTGCATGGACGCTGTCACCGAGATCGAGCGGGCCTTAAGGTCTTTGCTCGCACCGACCAAGGTCAACCTCGCGAGCCTGGGCAATGTCGTGCCGCATCTGCACTGGCATGTGATTGCGCGCTTCGAGGGCGACAGCCACTTCCCGGCGCCCATCTGGGCACCCGCTCAGCGAGAGGCCGTGCCCGCATTGGCACGGCCGCTGGAGACCGTCGACGCGGCCATTGCCCAGGTGCTCAGCGGCTGAACAGCGCGACGCGCGTGCCGCTGCCGCTGCGAGCGGTCAAGGTGTCCATGGCGGGGGCGCGAGGATCGATGAAGTCGACGCTGAAGCGGTAGATCTGCGCGCTTGCCGTGTTCTGCGGACCGCAATGCAGGCGGTTCACGGCCTGGCGCACGTCGCGGGCGATGCTGCGCGAGATGCCGTTCGCCTGCACGGCGCCGACTTCCCCGTTCTCCATGACGAACTGCACCTTCACTTCGCCATAGCGGCCTTCGATGGCCCAGGTCCGCTCCAGTGCCGACTGCAGCTGTCCTTCAAGGTCTTCGCAGGCGGCGTGCACGTCGTAGCGGGCGGGCGCCTCGATGACGCGGCCCCTGACCTCGACGCGCTCCAGGTCGTCGGGTGCGGCCATGGCCGGACCGGCTGTCAGGGCCAGCGTGGCGGCGCAGGCGACGGCGGCGAAGAGGCCGTTGAGAACCGGTGTGCGTTGTGCGATCGAATAGCGAGAGGACATGACGAGCTCCTGTTGGACTTTGAGGGGCAGGGGACGTGAATGACGTCGACCTGTGCTCAGGCTAGGCGTCTGACCGAGCGGTCCCAAGCAGCAGGCGATGAGATGCCGTCGGCATGCGACGGCATGCCGAAAACCGCCACCGAATTGAGACGCAGGCTCGCGCGTGTTCTTCGGCCTCGCGTGCCACTCGTCATGGGCGTCCATCGGTAGTTGCCCGCTAGGGTGACTTGCGTCACTCCGGTTGGTGACAAGGCTGGCTTCGTGTCGCGGACACACTGCGCGCCGCTTCGGATGCGCCATGCCGGCAGGACCGTTTCTGGTTGTTGGGTTGAGTCCTGTCGGTGAGCTGAACACAGCGGCGCTCCTCGTGGAGATCCCGCGGGCCGAGCCGGTGCGCCGTCCGCCACGGTGACTTTTCCGGAACCACCAAATGAGTTTTGCTTTTGCCAACAAGAGAACCCTGCTCGCACTGGCCTGTGGCCTGCTGACGGCAGGCGCAGTCCAGGCCGGCGTGTCCAACACCCAGGTTGACGTCGGTGTCGCGAGCCTGGCTCAGCGTGCCGCCAGCACCGACCGCCTCATCGTCAGCTACCGCGATGCCTCCCAGGCCGATGTCAAGGACGCCAGCGTGCTGCGCGCGGTCAGCGTCACGGCCAATGCCCTCGACGCCCGCCTGAACGCCGTCAACTCGGCCCTGGCCCTGCGTGGCGCCAAGGCCCGCCTGCTGCGCCAGATGGGCACCGGCGCCCACATCTACAAGCTCGACAAGGCCCTCTCGCACGGCGAGATGCAAAGCCTGGCCAACCAGCTCAAGGCCGCCGACGCCAACATCGCCTATGCGGAACCCGACCGCAAGATGTACCCCATGATGACCCCCAATGACTCGAGCTACAGCTCGCAGTGGGATCTGTACGAGAACACCGGCGGCATTCGCGCCCCGGCTGCCTGGGACCTGGCCACCGGCTCCGGCGTCGTCGTCGCCGTCATCGACACGGGCTACCGCCCGCATGCCGACCTGTCCGGCCAGATCGTCGCCGGCTACGACATGATCAATGACACGGCCGTCTCCAACGACGGTTCGGCCCGCGACAGCGACCCCAGCGACCCGGGCGACTGGGTGGCTGCCGGCGAATGCGGCACGGGTGAACCCGCCAGCAACTCCAGCTGGCACGGCACCCACGTGGCCGGCACCATCGCCGCCAAGACCAACAACGCCAGCGGCGTCGCCGGCATCGCCTTCAACGCCAAGGTGCAACCGGTGCGCGTGCTTGGCAAGTGCGGCGGCTACACGTCCGACATCGCCGACGGCATGGTCTGGGCCTCGGGCGGCAGCGTCTCGGGCCTGCCCGCCAACGCCACGCCGGCCAAGGTCATCAACATGTCCCTGGGCGGCGGCGGCGCCTGCGACACCACGTCGCAGAACGCCATCAACAGTGCCCGCTCGCGCGGCACCACCGTCGTCGTGGCGGCCGGCAACGAGAACCAGAACGCCAGCAACTCCAACCCGGCCAACTGCTCCGGCGTCATCGCCGTGGCAGCGACGGACCGCAACGGTGCCCGCGCCTACTACTCGAACTACGGCTCCATCGTGACGCTGGCCGCGCCCGGCGGCGATGTGCGCTCGAGCAGCAGCAACGGCATCCTGAGCACGCTGAACGCCGGCACCAAGGCGCCGGGCGCCGACAGCTACGCCTACTACCAGGGCACCTCGATGGCCACGCCCCACGTGGCCGGCGTCGTCGCCCTGATGTACAGCGCCAAGCCGACGGCCACGCCCGACCAGATCAAGGCCGCGCTGGTCAGCAGCGCCCGTGCCTTCCCGGGCAGCTGCTCGCAGTGCGGCGCCGGCATCCTGGACGCCGCCGCTGCCGTCACGGCCATCACCGGCACGACCCTGCCGACGGTGAACGAGACCGAGTCCAACGGCACGATCGGCACGGCCAACACCGTGTCGTCGCCCGCCATCGTGGCCGGCTCGATCAGCTCCAGCAGTGACACCGACTACTTCAAGGTGACGCTGCCGGCCGGCAAGACGCTGGCCGCGACGCTGACCATGGGCAGCAGCAGCAACGACTTCGACCTGTACATCAAGAACAGCTCCGGCACCACGCTGGCCAGCAGCGAGAAGGCCGCCGGACAGGTCGACAGCACCAGCTACGCCAATGGCGGCAGCGGCTCGGTGACGCTGTATGTGCAGGTGCTGCGCTACAGCGGTACCGGCAGCTACACGCTGAAGCTGACTTGGTAATCGTCGGGCGCTTTGCCTGAAGAAAGGACGGGGCCTTCGGGCCCCGTTTTTTTGTTGGTGGGATGGTTGCTTTTGCGGAGAGTGCGTTTGCTCGGTGCATTGCCGGGAGTCCGTCCCGGCGGCCGGGTAACTTTCTTCTGCGGGGCCAGAAGAAAGTCACCAAAGAAGAGGCCCTGAACCGCACACGACCGCGGCGCCGCCAAGAGCGGCGCGCGAAAACAACCAGCGGCATTGCGACAAGAAGCGAACCGCTGCGCTCTCGCACACGACTTGTCGCGAGCAGCATCCATCGCATCAGCACCCCGTTCGACGCGCGGCTGCACGCCGTGCTCATCAAAACAGCCCCATGCAGCGTCGCTCGGGCGACGCGGCTGTTCGGTATTTCCTGATGAGCCCGGCGTGCAGCCGGCGTTAGCTGGCTTGAAGGCGCGATCGCTGGCGCTCTTCAAAAGTGGTGGGCGAGAGCGCAGCGGCTCGCGTGGAGGCACGGCCCACACCGAGCGCAGCGAGCGGCAGACGCCGCTCGAGTGCAGATTGCATTGAGCGCTCCTCTTTTGGTGACTTTTCTCTGGCGCGTCAGAGAAAAGTTACCCGCCCTCGCCGGGCGGACTCCGGCGGCACTGCACGCGAGTCATGAGGACCTTGGCAAAAGCAACCACCAAACAAAAACGGGGCCGAAGCCCCGTCCAAGTTCAATCAAACCGCCCCACTCACCACACCGTGATCGGATCACTCGCCACCATCGCGCTCCCCGGCTTGCAGCTGAAGGCCTGCGCGAAGTAGGGCGTGTTGCTCATCGGTGTCAGCACGCGGAACTTGGCCGGCGAGTGGTTGTCGGTGCGGATCTGGTTGATGAGGAACTCGGTGCGCACCTTGGTGCGCCAGATCAGCGCCGTGCTGATGAAGAAGCGCTGGGCCGGCGTGTAGCCGTCGATCTTCTTGTCAGCCCTGCCGCTGCGCTTGAGCGCCCGCTGCAGGCCCTCGTAGGCGAGGGGCAGGCCCGACATGTCGGAGATGTTCTCGCCCAGCGTCATGCGGCCATTGATGTTGTAGCCGGTCAGCGGCGAGATCGCCGAATAGCGCTCGGCCACCTTGTCGGCGCGGGCCTTGTAGCCGGCCGCGTCGGCGGGCGTCCACCAGTCGGTCAGCGAGCCGCCGGCGTCGAAGTTGCGGCCGCTGTCGTCGAAGTGATGCGTGATCTCGTGGCCGATGACCATGCCGATGCCACCGTAGTTGCTGGCGTCGTCCGCCTTGGCGTCGAAGAAGGGCGGCTGCAGGATGCCGGCCGGGAAGGTGATCTGGTTCAGGCCACCGGCGAAGGCATTGACGATGTGGGGGCTGGTGCGCCATCTGCCGCGCTCGACCGGCGAGTCCAGATCCTTCATCTGCTGGCCGCTGTGCCACAGCGCCACCTTGAGCCAGTTGCCGGTGAAGTCGTTGTTGCTCAGCTGCAGGCCCTCGAACTGCGGCCACTTGTCGGGCGCGCCGATCATGGGCTGCATCTGCGCCAGCTTCTCGATCGCCTTGGCCTTGGTGGGGGGCGTCATCCACTCCAGCTTCTCGATGCGCTCCTTCATGCTGGCGCGGATGTCGTCCAGCAATTGCAGCGAGCGCTTCTGCGCCTCGGGCGAGAAGGCGCGCGCGACGAAGAGTTCGCCCAGGGCCAGGGCCACCGGCTCGGTGCCATAGCTGCCACCGATCATGAGGATGACCTCCTCGCTGCGCGGCTGCCGCGCCTGCAGGCCGATGAGGGTCCTGCCCCGGTAGTCGAAGGAGGCGGTCGCGAACGCCGTGGGTAGGCGGGGGGCGGCCGCGTCGAGTACCCGCAACGCGAGGTACTGGCGCCACACGGGCAGCGGTGTGTCGGCGGCGAGCTGGGCGACGTGAGTCGCGAACTCCGGCTGGCCGACGATGAGGCGGTGTGGCAGCTTGGCGCCAGCCGTCAGCACGGCGAGATAGGTGTTCCAGTCCAGGCCGGGCGCCGCCGCCGCCAGTTCGGCCGGGCTCATCGGGTTGTAGCTGGCGTTCGGATCGCGCAACTGATCGCGTGCGCGTGAGGCGCCGGCCAGTCGGGTCTCGAATTGATAGAGCGTGTCCAGCTCGGCGTCGGTGGCCGGCTTGCCTGCCGCGGCGAGCAGGGCCTGGCTGTAGGCGCGGTATGCCAGTTTCACGCTGCGCGTGCGGTCATCGTCGCGGAAGTAGTCGTCGCGGTCCGGCAGGCCCAGACCGGACTGCCCCAGGCCGAGCACATTGCGCCGCGTGTCCTTGCGGTCGGGTTGGACGCTGTAGCCGAGCGGCGCCGCGATGCCGCTGCGATTCAGCAGCGCCAGCAGGGCAGGGAGGTCTTCGCGGCGCTGCAGGGCGTCGATGCGGTTCAGCAGCGGTGCCACGGAAGTCAGGCCGCGTGCTTCGATGGCGGCTTCGTCCATGCCGCTGGAGAAATAGGCGGCGATGAGCTTGAGGCCCGGCGTCTTCTGCAATTCGGGCCGGTCGGCCAGTTCTTTCAAGGCCTTGTCCAGCACGGCGGCATTGTTCTGGCGCAGGTCCTCGAAGCTGCCGATGCGGGCGCGGCTGGCGGGCAGCTCCGTCGCGGCTTCCCAGGGGCCGTTGACGAAGGCATAGAAGTCGTCGCAGGGCTGGGCCTCCTTGGACAGGCCGCTCAGGTCGAGGGCATGTGCGGCGGCGGCCAGGCCGAGCAGGGTGGCTGCGGCGGCGAGGCGATGGCGAGGGAAACGGGACATGACGGGGCGATCTTTGGCCGTGGAAACAGCAGATTAGAGCGCCCGCCTACCGGCCTCATCGGAAGACACAGGGCATGATTGCGGGTTTTCACCAAGTTTTGAACTCCTGGCCATGCCCGTCCTCCCGCGCCTGATCCTGGCCTTCGCGGCCCCTCTGCTGCTGTCCGCCGCCGCCATCGCCCAGCCCGTGCAAGGGCAGGGCGCCACTTTTCCCGCCAAGGTCTACGACACCTGGGCGCGCGCCTTCGAGAAGGCCGGCGGTGGCAGCGTGGCCTACAAGGGGACGGGTTCGGGCGACGGCATCAAGCAGATCGGCGCCCGCAAGGTGGATTTCGGCGGCACCGATGCCCCGCTGCCGGCGGCCGAGCTGGCCAGGCAGAAGCTGGTGCAGATCCCGATGCTGGTGGGCGGCGTCGTGCCGGTCGTCAACCTGCCGGGCTCTGCCGCGCTGCAGCTGGACGGCGAGGTGCTGGCCGAGATCTTCATGGGGCGCGTCAAGCTCTGGAACGACGCCCGCATCGCCGCCCTCAACCCCGGCATCGCCCTGCCGGCCCTGGCCATCAAGCGCGTCGTGCGCGCCGAGAAGTCGGGCACCAGCGACGGCTTCAGCCGCTATCTGGCCGGCGTGTCTGCCTCCTTCAAGGCCGAGGTCGGCGCCAGCCAGGCACCGGCCTGGCCCGGCGAGCCGCTGAAGGCCGAGGGCAATGACGGCATGGTGCAGACGCTGCGGGCGACGCCGGGATCCATCGCCTACGTCTCCTACGACCGCGTGCTGCGCGACAAGCTGGCCGCCGTGAAGCTGCGCAACGCCGCCGGCAAGTTTGTGCAGCCCACCGAAGCGGGCTTCCGCGCCGCCATCCTGGAGAGCGACATGCACCGCCAGGGCGACGACCTCGCTACGCTGCTGGACCGGCCCGGCAACGAGACCTGGCCGATCACGCTGACCAGCTTCGTCCTCGTCGACGCCGAACCCGCCACGGCCAACAAGGCTAGCCCCACCCTGAAATACCTCTACTGGTGCTTCATGCACGGCGACGACCTGACCCGCGGCACGGGTTTCGCGCCGCTGCCGATCAGCGTGCAGTCGCGCCTGGCTGCGCGTTTCACGCAGGTCAGGCCCAAGGACGGCGTCGTGCCGACCTATCTGGTTCTCTGAGGCAGGCGCCTACACTGACAGCATGCCTGCGCCCACCGAGATCACCGTCCACCAGCAGTCCCGCGTGCTGGAGATCGCCTTCGACGACGGCGCGCGTTTCCGCATCCCCTTCGAGCTGATGCGCGTCTACAGCCCCTCGGCCGAGGTCATGGGCCACGGCCCCGGCCAGGAAACGCTGCAGACCGGCAAGCGCGACGTCGTCATCACCGCCCTGGAGCCCGTCGGCCACTACGCCGTGCGGCCCGAGTTCAGCGACGGCCACAACAGCGGCCTGTTCTCCTGGGACTATCTCCACAAGCTCGGCAGCCAGCAGGACGCGCTGTGGCGCGACTACGAAGCCCGCCTGGCCGCCGCCGGCAAGAGCCGCGACGACGCGATGCCGGTCAAGGCCGGCGGATCCTGCCACTCACATTGAATTCCATGACGCAGACGCATTTCGGTTTCAGCACCGTCGACGAGAACGAGAAGGCCAGCAAGGTCCGCGGCGTCTTCGACTCGGTCGCGTCCAAGTACGACCTGATGAACGACCTCATGTCGGCCGGCCTGCACCGGGCCTGGAAGGCCTACACCGTGCAGGTCGCCAACCTGAAGCCGGGCGAGCGGGCGCTGGATATCGCCGGCGGCACGGGCGACCTGTCTCGCGCCTTCGCCCGCAAGGTCGGCGAGACCGGCGTCGTCGTGCACACCGACATCAACGAGGCCATGCTGCGCCAGGGCCGCGATCGCCTGCTGGACGAAGGCCTGATCCTGCCCACCAGCCTGGCCGACGCCGAGAAGCTGCCCTTCAAGAGCGAGAGCTTCGACCTCGTCAGCGTCGCCTTCGGCCTGCGCAACATGACGCACAAGGACCTGGCCCTGGCCGAGATGTGCCGCGTGCTCAAGCCGGGCGGGCGCCTGCTGGTGCTGGAGTTTTCCAGGATCGCCGAGCCGCTGAAGAAGCCCTATGACTGGTACTCCTTCAACATCCTGCCCAAGCTGGGCTCGCTGTTCGCCGGCGATGCCGAGAGCTACAAATACCTGGCGGAATCCATCCGCATGCACCCCGACCAGGCCACGCTGAAGGCCATGATGAAGACGGCCGGCTTCGGCCATGTGGACGTGCACAACCTCAGCGCCGGCATCGTGGCGCTGCATGCTGGGATCAAGTGCTAGCCCCTCGTCTGGTCCGGCCGCGCTGAACGCGGGCCGGCCCAACCGGTCCCCCGGGGGGACGGCGATGCTTGCGGCATCGAGCCGCAAGCACATCGCCAAAGTGGGCCGGCTCGGGAGCGGCCCAGCGCTCGGCCCGAATACCGGATGCCGAGCACCTCGTACCGGATGACGTCGGGAGGCGTCATCCTCACTTCATCCCGACCATCCCCCAAGAACGTGGGGGATCTGGGAACTTCCCGCTTGCAAATGCTCTAACCGCGAGCTGCCGACGAACCCAGTTCTGGGGTCGTGGGCCCCATAGAAGCGACATATCGCGCCGCTACACTCGTTCGCTCCTTGGGGCGGGTGCCCTTCCTCTGCATAAAAAGGACCTTCTTCAGATGGCAATCCAACAGAACAAGCACCGTGCTCCCCTGTTGTTGGCGGTCGTTGCAGCGGTGGCGCTGTTGACCGCCTGCGGTGGTGACAAGGGCGACAAGGCCTCCCAGACGGCAGCCAAGGTCAACAAGGAAGAGATCACCGTCCACCAGATCAATTTCGTGCTGCAGCGCCAGCCCGGCCTCAAGCCCGAGCAGGCCGAAGCCGCCAGCCGCCAGGTGCTGGAGCGCCTGATCGATCAGGAACTCGCGGTGCAGAAGGCCCAGGAGCAGAAGCTCGACCGCGACCCGCGCGTCGTGCAACAGATCGAGAACGCCAAGCGCGAGATCATCGCCAGGGCCTATGCCGAGCGCGTGGGTGAGAGCGTCGCCAAGCCCAGCGCCGACGAGATCACCAAGTACTACAACGACAAGCCGGCGCTGTTCAAGGACCGCCGCATCTACAGCCTGCAGGAACTGCAGATCGAGGCCAGGCCCGAGCAGTTCGAAGCCATTCGCGCCAAGCTGGCGGCGGCCAAGAACCTGAACGAGTTCGCCGAATACCTGAAGTCCGCCGACATCCGCTTCAACGGCAACCAGGCTGTGCGCGCCGCCGAGCAGCTGCCGCTGGCCGGCCTGGACGCCATTGCCAAGATGAAGGACGGCGACTCCATGGTCAGCCCCAGCCCCAACGGCATCACCGTCCTCTTCCTCGTCAGCTCGCGCAGCCAGCCCGTCGACGAAGCCCGCGCCCGCCCGGCCATCGAAGCCTTCCTGCTGAACCAGCGCAAGGGCGAGGCCGTGCAGAAGGACATCAAGGCGCTGCGTGACAGCTCCAAGATCGAGTACGTGGGCAAATTCGCTCAGGCGGCTTCGGCGCCTGGGGGTGTGGTGCCGCAGGTGCTGCCCTCTGCTTCCGACATCGTCGCGCCCGCCGCGGCACCCGCTCCGGCCGCCAGTGGCCTGGATCCTGCTTCCATTTCCAAGGGCATGGGCCTGAAATGAAGATGCGTATTGCTCAACTGTTCATCGCCGCCACCCTTGGCCTGGCTGCCCTCGGGGCGCAGGCCCAGGCCGGCGTCTCCGCCACCGCAGTGGCCGCGGCTGCACCTGAATACCGCCTCGGCGCGGGCGACGTCGTCCGCATCGTGGTCTATCAGAACCCCGACCTCACCCTCGAGACCCGGGTCTCGGAGACCGGTGTCGTCAGCTATCCGCTGCTGGGCAATGTGCGTATCGGCGGCCTGGGTGTCAGCGCTGCCGAAAAGCTCATCGCCGACGGCCTGAAGAACGGCAACTTCGTCAAGTCGCCGCAGGTCACTCTGGTGCTGCTGCAGGTCAAGGGCAACCAGGCCAGCGTGCTGGGCCAGGTCAACCGGCCCGGCCGCTATCCCATCGAGACGGCGGACATGCGCGTGACCGACCTGCTCGCCAACGCCGGCGGCGTTGCCACCACCGGTGCCGAGATCCTCGTCCTCAGCGGCACCCGCG
Source organism: Roseateles saccharophilus (assembly GCF_031458095.1). Lineage (GTDB taxonomy): Bacteria > Pseudomonadota > Gammaproteobacteria > Burkholderiales > Burkholderiaceae_C > Pelomonas > Pelomonas saccharophila_A. Next base: position 714,653 of record NZ_JAVDXU010000003.1, on the reverse strand, counting down.
CCGGCAAGCCCTTCCGCCTGGAGATCGACCTGCCCAGCGTCTTCGGCCCCAGCGCCGAGCACGGCCGCCCCAATGATGTGCTGATCCAGAACGGTGACGTGCTGTGGGTGGACCGCGCGCCGCTGGTCTATATCTATGGCGAAGTCCAGCGTCCTGGGCCGATGAGGTTGGAGCGCGGTATGACCGTCATGCAGGCGCTCGCAGCTGGTGGTGGCCTGACGCAACGTGGCACGGAGCGCGGCATCCGTGTGCACCGCAAGTCGGCCGAGGGCAAGGTGCAGGTGATGCAGCCGGGCATGGACGACAGCCTCAAGGATGGGGATGTCGTCTACGTCAAGGAAAGCCTCTTCTGATAGGGATGCAGCGATGAATTTTGTGCAATTTCTGGCCATCCTGCGTGCGCGCTACAAGATGGCGCTCGGCGTGTTTGCCGGCATCGTCCTGCTGGCTCTGGTGCTCAGCCTGGTCTGGCCCAAGAGCTACACGGCCTCGGCGTCGGTGGTCATCGACTCGAGCAAGCCCGACCCCCTGGCGGCGGTCCTCTATGCGGGAGGTGTCAATCCCAGCCTGATCGCGACGCAGATCGACGTGATCCAGAGCGACCGCGTGGCCTTTAAGGTGGTGCGCAACCTCAAGCTCAACGAGAACCCGCAGATCCGTGAGCAATGGCAGACCGCGACGAACGGCGAGGGCTCCATCGAGCAGTGGCTGAACGCGCTGTTCCAGAAAAACCTGGACGTCAAGCCCTCGCGAGAGTCCAACGTCGTCACGGTTTCCTACAAGGCAGCCGACCCCAAGTTCGCTGCGGTGCTGGCCAACGCCTTCGTGCAGGCCTATCTCGAGACCAACATCGAGATGCGCGTCGAGCCGGCGCGCCTGTACTCGTCCTTCTTCGATCAGCGAGCCAAGGAAGCACGCGATGTGCTTGAAAAGGCGCAAAGCAAGCTGTCCGACTTCCAGAAGGAGAAGGGCATCATCGCCACCGACGAGCGTCTTGACGTCGAGAATGCGCGATTGGGCGAGCTGTCGTCTCAATTCGTCGCCTTGCAGTCGCTGGCTTCTGATTCCGTGAGTCGTCAAGCCGCTGCCCGGGGCGCCGGTTCCAGCAGCATGCAGGAAGTGCTGAACAACCCGCTGATCGCCGGGCTCAAGGCCGACCAGGCACGGCTGCAGGCCAAGTTGCAGGAACTCACTTCCAAGCTTGGCGACAAGAACCCACAGGTCATCGAGGCACGTGCCAACTTGGCCGAGCTGAAATCTCGCATTGACAGCGAGACCGCCAAGGTCGGCAGTTCGCTGGGCATTTCCAACAGCATCAATCAGCAGCGAGCCGGCGAAATCAAGGCCCAACTCGAGGCCCAGCGCGCCAAGGTGCTGCAGATGAAGGCCGTGCGCGATGACGGCGCCGTGCTGGTGCGCGACGTCGAGAACGCCCAGCGCACCTACGACCAGATCATGGCCCGCCTCAACCAGGCCACGCTCGAAAGCCTGGCCACGCAGAGCAATGTGTCGGTGCTGTCCCAGGCCGTGCCGCCGGTCGATGCGGCCTCGCCCAAGCTCGTCCTCAACATGATCGTGGCCATCTTCCTCGGCACCCTGCTGGCGCTGAGCGTCGTCGTCGGCATGGAAATGATGGACCGGCGTGTCCGCAGCGCCGAAGACGTGGCTCAGGCCGTGGCCCTGCCCATCATCGGCGTGCTGCCATCGCCGAACGCGCGCCGCCTGTTCGGCCGGGCCGCCAAGGCCAATCTGATGCAACAGCGCCTGCTCGGGCACATGCCCGGCACCGGCAAGGCAGCCTGAGTCCCATGAATGCCGCAATCTCTGGAGCTTCCGTGAACGCCACTGCCGATCTGCACGCCGCCCGTTCGATTGGTGACCTGATCCGCGACGCGCGCAACCTCAGCGCCGCCGAGGTCGAACGGGTCCTCAGCTATCAGCGTGAACATGGCGTGCGCTTCGGTGAAGCCGCCGTCGCCCTGGGGCTGGCCAGCCCCGACGACGTGCTCAATGCCCTCGCTCAGCAGTTCCACTACCCGCTGGCCAATGCCGAGCGCCGTGACGCCAGCCCCGAGTTGGTCGCGCTGACGCAGCCCTTTTCGGTGCAGGCCGAGGCCGTGCGTGCGGTGCGCAGCCAGGTCGTCATGCGCTGGAACCGCCCCGACGCGGTGCGCCAGGGCTTGGCCGTCATCAGCCCCGGCACCGGCGACGGCAAGACCTTCTTCGCCGCCAACCTCGCCGTGTCGCTGGCCCAGCTTGGCGGCCGCACCCTGCTTGTCGATGCCGACCTGCGCAGCCCGCGCCAGCACGAGGTGTTCAAGATCAGCAACGCCGCCGGCCTGTCCTCGCTGCTGTCCGGCCGGGCCGAAACCCAGGTCATCCAATCCGTCGAGGGCGTCGCCGGCCTGTTCGTGCTGCCCTGCGGTCCCATCCCTCCCAACCCGCTGGAGCTGCTGGAGCGCCCGGCCTTCGGCCTTCTGGTGCGCGAGCTGGCGGCCAAGTTCGACCACGTCGTCATCGACACCGCAGCGGCATCCCAGGGTGCCGACGGCTGCGTTGTGGCGGCCAAGTGCGGCGCGGCCCTGGTGCTGACCCGCAAGCACGAGAACAAGGTCGCGGCCCTGCAGGACCTGGTGGCCAGCCTGGCCGGCAGCTCGGTGCAACTGCTCGGCGCCGTCGTCAACGAATTCTGATGAGGCGCATCGGCTGCCTCTGGCACGGCAGTTGCACTGGGGTGTTGAATGAGTGCGAACGCGATGTCTGCGCTGCCTTCTGAACGTCAGGGCCTGCTCCCTGCGGGTGCCGACCTGCCCGCCGTCGTGCTGGTGCTGGTGGGCCTTCTGGCGGCCTATGCGCCCGAGTACCTCGAGTTGAGCCGGACGATCTGGCGCACCGACGAGCAGGGCCACGGCCCAATCATCTTCGTCGTCAGCCTCTGGCTGCTTTACAACCTGCGCCATACCCTGGCTGAGCTGCCGAGCCGCCCGGCCGGCGTCAGTGCCGCCGTGGTGCTGCTGCTGGGCAGCCTGCTCTACGTCGTCGGTCGCTCTCAGGACATCTGGATCTTCTCCATCGGCTCCCAGATCTGGATGCTGGCTGGCTTGGCCCTGCTGTTCAAGGGTTGGCGCGGCCTGCGCGTGATCTGGTTTCCGCTCTTCTTCATGATCTTCATGGTGCCTCTGCCCGAGGCCCTGGTCGCCTCCGTCACGGCGCCGCTGAAGATGGCGGTGTCCTATGTGGCGAGCAACCTGCTTTATGGGCTGGGCCTGCCGGTCGGCCGCTCCGGTGTCACGCTGACCGTGGGCCAGTACCAGCTGCTGGTGGCTGACGCCTGCGCCGGCCTGAACTCCATGTTCACGCTCGAGGCCCTGGGCATGCTGTACATGAACCTGATGCGCTACACCTCGGTGGCACGCAATGTCACGCTGGCCTTGACCCTCGTGCCCATTGCCTTCTGCGCCAACATCGGCCGCGTCATGATCCTGGTGCTGGTCACCTATTTCTTCGGCGATGCGGCTGGCCAGGGCTTCGTGCATGGCTTCGCCGGCATGGTGCTCTTCATGCTGGCGCTGATGCTGATGCTGCTGGTCGACAAGCTGCTCAACCTCTTCTTCAAGCCCGAGCGTGGCGCGGCCAAGGGGAAGCCGGCATGAGCGCCCTGATCACGCCCGTGCGCCTGCGCGCCCTGCTCGCGGCCCTGCTGTTGGTGTCGGCCTCCGGGCTGGCCCATGTCGCCAAGCCCACCCAGCACCTGGCCGACCAGCACGCCAAGGTCGACCTCCAAACCCTGTTTCCGCCCGCCTTCGGCAACTGGCGCCTTGACACCAGCATGCCCGTGACCATCATCTCGCCCGACGTCGAAGCCTTGCTGAAGACGCTCTATGCGCAGACCGTCAGTCGCACCTACGTCGGCCCTGCGGGCGAACGCATCATGCTGTCGGTGGCCTATGGCGGCGACCAGTCCGACGCGACCCGGGCCCACCGCCCCGACGTCTGCTACCCGACGCAGGGCTTCGAGATCCTCTCCAACAAGGACGCCGCCATCGATGTCGGCGCGGGCCAGCCCATGCCGGTGCGCCACATGTCCGCCAAGCTGGCGCAGCGCTACGAACCCGTGACTTTCTGGTTCGTGGTCGGCGAGCACATCGCTATCAGCGGCCAGCAGCAAAAGATCGCCCAGCTGCGTTATGGCATGCAAGGCTTTATTCCCGACGGCATGCTGGTGCGAGTCTCCAGCATCGACTCCGACGCCGAGGCTGCCTACCGGCAGCAGGCGCGGTTCATCGCCGACATGCGCGCCGCCATGCCCCAGCCCTCGCGGCTGAGGGTGTTTGGCAGCGCGTTGGCCAGTTGACTCTTTCAACCTTCATCATGAGCAGTTCAAAAAAGATCGCGCTGATCACCGGCGTGACCGGCCAGGATGGTGCATACCTCGCCGAGTTGTTGTTGTCCAAGGGCTATGAGGTGCACGGCATCAAGCGCCGCAGCAGCCTGTTCAACACCGACCGGGTCGACCACCTCTACCAGGACCCCCATGTCGACAACCAGCGCTTCAAGCTGCACTACGGCGACCTGACCGACTCCACCAACCTGATCCGCATCGTCCAGGAAACCCAGCCCGACGAGATCTACAACCTCGGCGCCATGAGCCATGTGGCGGTCAGCTTCGAGCAGCCCGAGTACGCGGCCGACGCCGACGGCATCGGCACGCTGCGCCTGCTGGAGGCCATTCGCATCCTCGGCCTTGAAAAGAAGACCCGCTTCTACCAGGCCTCCACCTCCGAGCTCTACGGCCTGGTGCAGGAGATCCCGCAGAAGGAGACCACGCCCTTCTACCCGCGCAGCCCCTACGCGGTGGCCAAGATGTACGCCTACTGGATCACGGTGAACTACCGCGAGGCCTATGGCATGTATGCCTGCAACGGCATCCTGTTCAACCACGAGAGTCCGCTGCGCGGCGAGACCTTCGTCACCCGCAAGATCACCCGCGCCATCGCCCGCATCGCGCTCGGCCTGCAGGACTGCCTCTACCTCGGCAACCTCAGCGCCCTGCGCGACTGGGGCCATGCCCGCGACTACGTCGAGATGCAGTGGATGATGCTGCAGCAGGACGAGCCCGAGGACTTCGTCATCGCCACCGGCGTGCAGTACAGCGTGCGCCAGTTCGTCGAGTTCGCGGCGGCCGAGCTGGGCATCACCGTCGCCTTCGAAGGCGAGGGCGAGCAGGAGATCGGCGTCGTCGCCAAGGTCGAGGGCGACAAGGCCAAGTGCAAGGTCGGCGACGTCATCGTCAAGGTCGACCCGCGCTACTTCCGCCCGACCGAAGTCGAGACGCTGCTGGGCGACCCGACCAAGGCCAAGGAGAAGCTGGGCTGGGTGCCCAAGACCACGCTGAAGGAACTCGTGGCCGAAATGGTGCAGGCCGACTACACCTCCGCACGCCGCGACAGCCTCGTCAAGCTCGCCGGCTTCCAGGCCTACGACTACAACGAGTGAGCGCGGCATGAGCAGCATTGCCAAGGATGCGCGCATCTTCGTCGCCGGCCATCGCGGCATGGTGGGCTCCGCCCTGGTACGCCGGCTGCAGGCCGGTGGCTACACGAATGTGCTGACCGCATCGCGTCAGGAGCTCGACCTGCTCGACCAGCGTGCCGTGCACGCTTGGCTGCAGGAGCACCGGCCCGACTACCTCTTCATCGCGGCGGCCAAGGTGGGCGGCATCCAGGCCAACAACGTCTTCCGCGCCGAGTTCCTGTACCAGAACCTGATGATCGAGGCCAACCTCATCCACGGCGCCCATCTCGCGGGCGTGCAGCGGCTGATGTTCCTCGGCTCGTCCTGCATCTACCCCAAGCTCGCGCCGCAGCCGCTGCGCGAGGACAGCCTGCTGACCGGCCCGCTGGAGCCCACCAACGAGCCCTATGCCATCGCCAAGATCGCCGGCATCAAGCTCTGCGAAAGCTACAACCGCCAGTACGGCCGGCAATACGTCAGTGCGATGCCGACCAACCTCTACGGCCCCAACGACAACTACGACCTCGCCAACAGCCATGTGCTGCCCGCGCTGATCCGCAAGGCCCACGAGGCCAAGGCGCGCGGCGACACGGCGCTCGTCGTGTGGGGCACCGGCACGCCGCTGCGCGAGTTCCTCTACGTGGACGATCTGGCTGACGCCTGCGTCCACCTGATGGAGACCGGCGCCGACGACGTGCTGACCAACATCGGTGTCGGCGAGGACGTCACCATCCGCCAGCTCGCCGAGCTGGTCTGCGAGGTGGTCGGCTTCCAGGGCGAACTGGTGTTCGACACCAGCAAGCCCGACGGCACCCCGCGCAAGCTGATGGACGTCAGCCTGCTGGCCAGCCGCGGCTGGCGAGCCCGCACCGGCTTGCGCGAGGGCATCGCCCTGGCCTATGCAGACTTCCTGAGCCGATGAACGAGATCCTCCAGTACGTCTTCCTCGCGCTGCCCTGGGTGGTGGCCATCGTCATTCCGCTGATGATGGTCACCTGGGTGGTGGTCGGGTCTCGTTCGGCGTCGCTGTGGGTGATGTTCTATTTCGTTTTCCTGTTCTGCTTCCCGAACGCCTCCTGGGGACTGGTGGAGACGACGGCAGGGTCCAACTTCTACACCCGCGGCGTCGGCACCTTCTTCTTCTCGCTCATCAACCTGCTGCTGTTCGGCGTGGCTCTGCAGGCCTTCGTCATCCGCCGCCTGGGCACGCTGCCGCCCGCCCCTCACAACCTCAAGTTACCCGTCTACATCTTCGGTGCCCTGCTGCTGGGCAATCTTGTCGTCGGCATGGCCCTGCCCAAGGTGTACTGGTTCCAGCTGCTGTCGCCCTCGGGTTTGATGAATGTCTTCAACCTGATGCTGGCCTTCTATGCGGTGACCACCTGCCTTGCCGAGCGCAAGCCGCTGGAGCGCTTCATCAACCTGCTGCTGCTGGTGGTGGTGCTGCGTGGCTTGTGGGGCCTGGCGCGCTTTGTCGCCCTCGGCGGCGACCCGGCCAACTTCTACGCCAACTTCCAGCGCATCGACGTCCGCCTCACCTTCTTTGACATCAACGACTCCCTGCTCGCGACCATCGCGCTGTTCGTCGCCGCCTGGCGGCTGCTCAGCGGCCAGGCGCAGACGTTGGCGCAGCGCTCGGCCTACATCTTCGTCGTGCTGCTGGAGCTCTTCATCGTCGTCTTCTCCTACCGGCGAACAGCCTGGGCTGGTCTGGCCCTGGCGCTGTTGCTGCTTGCCTTCAGCGTCAAGCGCGTGCATCGCTTCTGGCTGCTCGGCAGCTATGTATTCGCCGGCCTGCCGCTCATTATCTACAAGCTCGTGCAGCGCAGCGCCACGTCCGCAAGCCACGGCGGCGCTACCGGTGGCAGCCTGCTGGAAAAGGCCTTCCCCGATATCTTCCAGCACGGCAGCCTCAGCTTCACCACCGGCCGCTTCGCCGAGCTCTACGCCGCCTTCCTGTCGGTGCGCGAGAGCCCGCTTTGGGGCCTCGGCGCCTGGGGCCGCTATGACGGTTTCCGCTTCTCCGACCTGGCTTGGCACCGGGGCGACTTCGGCTGGATGCACAGCGGCGTGCTTCACATCGCTCTGAAGACCGGGCTGATCGGCGTTGCTGCCGTGGTGCTTGTGGCGGCCGGCTTCTTCCGCTTCGTGGCAAGGAACAGTGCGCGCCTGGAGCCGCGCGAGCGCGGCCTTCTGTTGGCGGGCGCTGCAGCGGGGCTGTTCAGCTTGCCCAACTTCTTGTTCGGCACGCCGGTCATCGAATTCAGAACCATGCAGTTGCTGGCGCTGGTGTTGGCGCTGCCCTACCTCGCGGTCGCCGCCGCCAACAAACATGGGTAGGCCCGTGGGGTTGATGCGCGGCGCGGGGTTCAACCTGCTCGGCGCGGCGGTGCCGGCGCTGCTCGCCGTGCTCACCGTGCCGGTGGTCGTGCGCCATCTCGGCCAGGAGGACTATGGCCTGCTGATGCTCGTCACGTCCATCATGGGCTACTTCGCCCTGATCGACATCAACGTGACGGCGGCGTCCACCAAGTTCGTCGCCCAGCACCATGCCCAGGGTGCGCAGCGTCAGGTGCACCAGACCGTGACCTTCGGTCTGCTGATCTACCTTGGACTCGGCTTGGTCGGCGGCGCGGCGCTGTGGGCCTTCGCCGAGCCCTTGGCCACCCAGGTGTTCAAGGTCAGCCCGGCCCGGCAGGCCGACGCCATCCGCGCCCTGCAATGGGCCGCCCTCGGCTTCCTCATGGGCCAAGTGCAGGTCTACCTGCAGAGCCTGCCCGGCGCACTGTCGCGCTACGACCTCGCCGGCAGTGTCGAGGCCGGTTTCGGCATCCTGCTGCCGCTGCTGACCGTTACGCTGCTGATGCTCGGCGGCGGCCTCGTCGAGCTGATCTGGCTGCGCATCGTGCTCAGCATCGTGCAGGGCCTGGGCGTGCTGTTCTGGCTGATGCGACGCATGCAGCTGCGCTGGGCCCGGCCCGACGGCGACACCCGGCGCGCCATGCTGTCCTTCAGCGCCTTCGCCTTCCTGAGTCGCTTCGCCGCGCTGACCTATTCCCACGGCGACAAGCTCATCATCGGCGCCATGGTCGGGGCCGGCCCGCTGACGCTCTTCGCGGTGCCTACCACGCTGGTCAACCGCGTCATGGCCCTGCTGTTCCGTCTGGCCGCGGTGATGTTCCCGCACGCCAGCCAGCTCGCCGCGCAGAACCGCATGGGCGAGCTACAGGCCGTCTACTTCAGCGCCTCGCGCTACCTCTGCTTCCTCAACGGCGCCCTGGCGCTGCTGCTGGCCCTGCTGGCGCCAGCTATCCTGACCGTCTGGATGGGCCCGGGCTTCGCTGCCACCGGCGCCACCATCCTCAGCCTCATGGCCGTCGCCCAGTGGTTCGACTCGCTCACCCACGTGCCCTCCCTTGTCAACGACGGCCTCGGCCACCCGCGAGTGAGCGGGCTGTTCGCCGTCACGCGCGCGCTGCTCGGCCTGGCGCTGATCGCCGTCGGCGTGCAGCACGCCGGCATCGTCGGCGCGGCCTGGGCGCATGTAGCCGGCTCGCTGCTGCTGGGCGCCGCCTTCATTGCCTATGCCCATGGCCGTTCCCTGCCTTTTCCGCTCGGCGCCTGGCTGAAGCAGGCCGCGCTGGTGCCCACGCTGGCGCTGCTGCCAGGGGCGGTGGCGGGCTGGGCGCTGCGCGGCTGGGCCGCCCAGGGCTGGTTGCCGCTGATCGCCGCCTCCGCCCTCGTGGCCCTGCTGCATGCCGCCGCGGGCTGGGCCTTTGTCATCAAGCCGGGGCACCGCGCCGCGGTGGCCGGCCGGTTGCGCCGCCTGACGGGCATGGGCAGCACATGAAGATCCTGCTGATTTGCGAAAACATTCCGGCCCCGCAGCTCGGTGGCCTGGGCAAGCACGTCGTGGCCCTGGGCAATGCGCTGCTGGCCGCGGGCCACGAGGTCAGCCTGATGGGCCGCAGCCAGCCGGCCTATGCCGACTGTGCGACCGAGGTGGGCTTCAACGGCCCTTTCATTCCCGGCTTCGCCGACCCCGTCAAGGGCTGGAAAGAAGGCCCCATGGGCCTGTTCAACCCTTGGAAGCGGCCTTACCTCGCCCGACAGATCGCCCAGGCCATCGTCGCCCATGCGCCGGGCTTCGACGTGCTGCACTACCACGGCCACCACCCCATGGTGGGGGCCTATGTGCCGCCTGGCCTACCCTTCATCCAGACCCGCCATGACCAGGGCAGCGAATGCATCACCCACATGCGCTTCCGTGCCGGTGCCATGTGCGAGGCGCTCGACCCCAAAGTCTGCGCCCAATGCGCCCATCCGTCGCCAGGGCCGGTCCGCACGGCAATTTCGGCGATGGCGGTGCGTCGCTACCGCGATGAAGCCGCGCGCGCTTTCCAGCAGCACCCAGTCATCTTCGTCACCGACTTCCTGCGCGACAACTTCGTGCGTGCCGTTCCTAATGCCGACATGGGCAAGTCGCAGGTGATGCACAACTTTGTTGACGAGGGGCGTTTGCCGAGGGCGCGTCGCATTCCTGGCCAGCCAATCCGCCTTCAGGTGGCGGGACGCCTCGATGGCGCCAAGGGCATCGTCGACTTGGTGCATCGGCTTGCGCCGCGGTTGCCCGAAGGTTGGGAACTGCACATCTATGGCGACGGTCCTCGCCGCGACGAATTGCGCCAGCTCTGCAGTGCTCGCATCCACTGGCATGGCCACGCTCATCAATCCGAAGTGCTCGAAGCTCTGTCGCGCGCTTCGGCCGCGGTCGTTCCTTCGTTGTGGGAAGAGGCCTTTGGATTGGTTACTCTCGAGGCATTGCGCGTCGGCCTGCCCTGCTATGCGCTCGCGCGGGGCGGAACGCCCGAGTTGGTGCGCTACGGCGCACCCGGCCAGCTTCGGCTGTTCGCCGATCTTGACGCGCTGGTCGGAGGATTGGTGTCCAGCGTCCCCACCCCCCTTGAAGAACTTGGCGGCGAGTCGGCCGACACTTCGCTGCGTGTCGCTGATTTGCTCGAGCTGTATCGCCGCTTGCCGGCACGAGCTTTGTAGGCATGAGCGGCATGAATTCAGCAACAACGAAACCCACCCCGCAGGTCTCCGTCATCACCGTCAGCTTCAATGCGATGGCGGTGCTGCCTGAGACGCTGGCGTCGCTGCGCGCCCAGCGCGGCGTGGACTATGAGTGGGTGGTGGTGGACGGTGCGTCCAAGGACGGCAGCGCCGAATGGTGCGCGGCGCAGTCGCCCGATGCCTTCGTCAGCGAGCCCGACCGCGGCATCTACGACGCGATGAACAAGGCCGTGCGCCTGGCGCGCGGCGAGTGGGTCTATTTCCTGAACGCCGGCGACCGGCTCGCCGATGCGGGCGCCCTGGCCGATCTGGTGGCCGCGGCCCGGCCCGGCGACGGCGTGGTCTACGGCGACGTCGTCTACTTCGGCGACAACGGCCAGCGCCGCAAGCGCTTCGACTGGGTCACCGCCGGCAATCTCGTCTACGGCGACCTCTGCCACCAGGCCCTGATCGCACGCCGCCGCTTCTTCACCGAGGTGGCCCCCTTCGACCTGGCCTACCGCTGGAACGCTGACTTCGATTGGCTGCTAAGGGTCGTCGCAACCGGCGCCGGCCTGCGCTATGTGCCGCGCGACGTGGCCCTGTTCCACGATGCCGGCGCCCATGTGGCCGCAGCGCAGAAGAGCGAAATCGAGCGCGACCGCGTGCGCGCCCACCACTGCAGCCCGCGCTGGCGCTGGCTGCTGGGCCATCTGCTGCTGCGGGTGAAGCTGAAACTTCGCCGCCTGCGCGGCCAGGAGGTCGCATGAACCGAGGTCGCAATACGCGTGGCGCGAGCACTCGCGCGGCGAGGCTGTGGGCGTTGCCCTGCAGGTTGCACGGTTTCCTGCTTGGCCTGGGGCTCAGCCTGTTTACGGCACCCGCGCTGGCGATCGACTACCACGTGTCCCCGGCCAACGGCGATGACGGCTACGACGGCCTGGCCCAGGCGCCCGCCGGTGGCAGCCGGGGGCCTTTCGCGAGCCTGCGCCGCCTTGAGCAGTTGCGGCTCCAACACGGCGATCGCGTGCTGCTGCACTGCGGCGAGCGCCATACTGGCCCGGTACGGCTGAGGCTGGATGACCGCGGCGGCGGTGCGCTGCTCATCGGCAGCTACGGGGATTGCCGACCTGGTCGCGAGCCGGTGCTTGACCCGCGCCAGCCACTGCCGGCGCCGAACCGCGACGGCCTGCTCGAGCTGGCGCAGCCGACGCCGGTGGTCCAGGTGTTCGTCAACGACGAACCGTTGCCCGTGGGCCGCTTCCCGGCGGAAGGGCCGCTGATTGTGCCGGCCAACACGGACGCCAGCGACAAGCGCCGGCTGCCGACGCTGGCCGCACTGGCCGGCAAGCCGCTGGCCGGCGCCCGGCTGCTGGCGCGCACCGAGGAGTGGTACATCGAGGAGCGTGCCGTGCTCAGCGACGACGGCCAACTCGACAAGCCGCTGGAGTACGCGCTGCGACCGCGCACCGGGCTGGTCCTCACGGGCAAGCGCTGGATGCTCAAAGGCGGGCGCGGCTGGGTGTGGGACGCCAGCAGCCAGCAGCTGACGGTGCAGGTCGCGCCGGATGCGCGGCTGTCGGCCGTGACGGGCGGGCCGCTGCTGGAGGTGGCGGGCAAGCGCGGTTCGCTGACGGTGCGCGGGCTGGTCTTCGACGCTGCCGGGGGCGACGCGATCAACGTCCGGCTGGATGGCTTGGTCACGATCGAGGATGTGACCATCCGGCGTGCCTACGGCAATGGCATCGCCGTGGCCGGCGCGCGCCAGGCGCTGGTGCAACGCAACCGGATCGAGGACGTCGCTCAGGACGCGGTGTTCTTCGCCGAGGTGCGCGATGCCCAAGTGCGCGGCAACACCGTGGCGGGCGCTGGCATGTACGTCAGCGGCGGCCCGCGCCCGGTGCTGGCGGCGATCAACGCTCACCGCACCGATGCCTCGGTGGTGGAAGACAACCAGGTCGACCGTTCGGCCTACCACGGCATCCGCATCGCCGCCGACGCGCGAGTGCGCAACAACCAGGTGCGCCATAGCTGCCTGCGCCTGAGCGACTGCGCGGCCATCTACACCTGGCGCCGCAATGCTGACGACCGGCGCCCGCGGTCGGAGATCAGCGGGAATGTGATCGAGGGCGTGGGGGGCGACACCTCGGTGAAGCTGGGCGTGAACGACTACTTCGTCGGCATTTACCTCGACGAGTTCGCCAACGACGTCAATGTTGAACGCAACGTGATCGTCGATGCGAACCAGGGCATCTACCTGCACAACGCGTACAACAACAGCGTCGTCGGCAACACCGTCGCGGTGCGCGGAAAACCGAAGATCGACGCGGCCGACGACAAGCAGCTGGGTGCGATGGCCGAGCGGCCGAAGAACGCCTGGGCCGACAACGTCGAGCGCAGCGGCAACTACCAGCTGGCTACCGTCGACAACACGGGCCGGGTGGGCGCGCAGCGCAGTGCCGCGTCGCCGGCGGCGCGCGCGTTGCGGGTGGTGCGCAGCGGCGCGGCGGCGGCGGACGCAAAGGCGGCCCGCTGCACCGAAGCATCCCCCATGGCGACGTATGCGGCCGTGAGCGTTTGCGACTGATCTGCGATGGCTCTTCGACCAAATGCCGCGCCAGGCCCAGCCCCCATCCACTTCCGACCGGCCCGATGAGAGCTGATTCCGACCTTCACCCCATCGCCGCGCGCGTCGTGCAGCTGCTGCGCGTCACGGGCCGCCAGATGCGCAAACGCCGAGGCCTGGAGAGCACCTTCTACCCGGCATGCACGGACCTGACGCTGGCTGCGTGGGACCCGATGCGCTTCCCCGGCGTGGCCTACGGGCAGTCGGCGTCAGACCTGATCCATGACGAGCTGGCCGCCGCCAAGCCCAGCATGATCTGCCGCATCGGCACGGTGGAGCTCTACTGCATGGCCGCGACCCGCACGGAGCTCACCTCGGGCAACGCCTTCAAGCTGGCGACTGGCGACGACCTGGTGCGTGACATCGGCATGCACCAGGGGCTGCTCCGCGGGCTTTGCGCGAACGCTGGTTTTTTCCCGGCCAGCGTGCCGCTCGGGCGCCGCTTCGTCGAGCTGATGTGCGACGACCTGCGGGAGGTGGACGTGCTGGGCACCTGGTGCAAGCAGGAAGCGGTGTTCCGCGACCTGCTTGCGCCAGCGCGCAAGGTGCGCTTCCGCGACCTCGAGCCCTACATGCACGACAAGCCGTGGAGCCGCGTGCTGGCGGGCAAGCGCGTGCTGGTGGTGCACCCGTTCGCCGAAACCATCGCGAGCCAGTACAGGCGCCGCGCAAAGCTGTTCGGCAACCCCGACGTGCTGCCCGAATTCGAGCTGCAGACGATCAAGGCGGTGCAGTCCATCGCCAACACGAAGACGGCGTTCGAGACTTGGTTCGACGCGCTCGACCACATGAAGGCGCAGATGGCGGCGACCGACTTCGACGTGGCGATCATCGGTTGCGGCGCCTACGGCCTGCCGCTGGCCGCCCATGCCAAGCGCCTCGGCAAGAAGGGTGTTCACCTGGGCGGCCAGACGCAGCTCCTGTTCGGCATCAAGGGCAAGCGCTGGGAAACCGACCACGACGAGATTGCGCGCCACTTCAACGAACACTGGGTCTACCCGGCCGAGGAAGACCGGCCCAAGGACTTCCGCGTCGTCGAAGGCGGGGCGTACTGGTGATGCGGGTCGACGCTCGCAACGGGGGGAGCAGGCCGTGAGGATCGCCGTGCTCGCACCCGACATTCCCTTCCCGGCATACCGGGGCGGCCGCGCCGACGTGTGGCGGCGCATCCTGGCGCTGCGTGCGCTCGGACACGAGGTGTTCCTCGTCCATGCGGAGGAGGCCGACGGGCCGGCGAAGCCGCTGCCGGCCGCTCATGCGACCATCGAAGCTGTCGTCAGCGGGCGCTTCGGGCTACCGCTCAAGCGCAGCGCCTGGCGCACGCTGCGCCAGCTCGCCGGCGCGTGGCGGCTGCCCTGGCATGCCGCGATGCGGGTACCCGATGCGGCCGAGTGGGCCGTGCTGGCGCCGCGGCTGGACGCTTTCAAACCCGACCTGGTCTGGCTGGAGGGCCCCTGGTTCGGTGTCGTCGCGCAACGCCTGGCCCGCCGCGGCGTGCCCTTCGCCTACCGCTCGCACAACATTGAACATGAATATCTTTGGAAGCAGGCGCAGGTGGCGGTGCGCCTGCGGGACCGGATCGCCTGGCGTCTGGTGTGCATTGGCCTGGCGCGCTGGGAGCGCCGGCTGATGGAGGACGCGGCGGCGGTGTTCGACATCTCGTTGGACGACCTCGCCCATTGGCGGCAGGCCGGCGTGCAGCGTCTGCACTGGCTGCCACCGCTGCCACAGACCGCCGTGGAGCCGGCCAGCGGTGCGGCGGTGCCGGGCGACGTGGTGTTCGTTGGCAACCTCGCGACGCCGAACAATGTGCGCGGCGTCGAGTTTCTGCTGCAGGACGTGTGGCCGGGCGTGCTCGCGCGCCGGCCGGGCGCGCGACTTGCAATCGTTGGCTCGAAGCCGTCGCCCCATGTCCAGGAGATGCTGGCGCAAGCCGATGCCAGCGTCGAGGGCCGCATCGATGTGCCTGACACCGAGCCACATTTGCGCGGTGCGCGCGTGCTGGTCAACCCAGTGCTGACGGGCAGCGGCGTGCAACTTAAATTGATGGACATGTTGATGACGGATGCTCATGTGATCACCACTCGCCAAGGCGTGCGCGGGCTGCCGGCCGACGTGGTCGCCGCGGTGCGGGTGGCTGAAGATAGCGACGACTTTGTTGACGCCCTGGTGGCCGCGCTCGATGCGCCACCGCCTCTTCCGCTGCGTACGGCGCGCGACGCGGCGCGGCGGCGTTTCGGCATGGAGGCAGTGGGCGAGGCGGTTCGCCTGGCTGCGGCGGCATGAGGGCGGCGCATGTGCTGGCCGTGCACTCGTCGGCTGATTTGTATGGCTCGGACAAGTCGCTGCTGGAAGTGGTGCGCCGGCGCCCGGCGGCCCAGCGGTTCACGGTCGCGCTGCCCGAGCACGGCCCGCTCGTGGCTGAGCTGCAGGAGGCCGGCGCCGAGGTGGTGGTGGGCAATGTTGGGAAGGTCCAGAGCCGCATGCTGTCGCCTTCGGGCCTGTTCGGCGCGGCGGTGGAAATGGTGCAGGCGATGCGCTTCCTCGGCCGGCTGCACAGCGAGCACCGCTTCGACGTGATTTATTCCAACAGCCTGGCCGTGTTTGGCGGGGCGCTGCTGGCATGGAGGCGCCGGGTGCCGCATGTCTGGCATGTTCGCGAGCTGCTGGCGGCGTCGCCGCGGCTGACCACTGCCTACCGTCGCGTCGTGAGCGCACTGGCCGACACCGTGATCGCGAACTCCGACGAGACGCTGCAGTGGATTGCCGGCCCCCGCGCCGGCAGTGATCCGCGCTACGTCCGCGTCTGGAACGGTTACGACGCGCCGACGCAGCAACCGGATGCGGCGGCGGCCCGCCGTTCGCTCGGCGCGGCGCCCGACGAGGTGTTGATCGTGATGGTCGGCCGCGTCAACGCCTGGAAGGGCCAGGGACTGCTGGTCGACGCCTTCTCCGCGCTGCGGCGCCGCTACGGCGGGGCCATGCGGCTGGCGCTGGTGGGCTCGGCTTTCGCCGGCCAGGAGCACTTCGAGACCGCTCTGCGCGAAGCCGTGGACCGGTCGGGCGCGGCGGACGCGATCACGCTGCAGCCCTTTCGCGCCGACGTCGAGTCGGTATGGGCGGCTGCGGACATCGCCGTGGTGCCGTCTACCGAACCCGAACCCTTCGGCCGGGTCGCGATCGAGGCGATGGCCTTCGGCAAGCCGGTGGTCGCGGCCGCGCACGGCGGACTGATCGAGATCGTCGCTGACGGTGTCACCGGCCTGCTGGTGCCGCCGCGCGACGCTGAGGCGCTAGCGCTGGCGCTTGAGCGGCTGGTGCTGTCGCCAGCGTTGCGCGCGCAGTTCGGCGCAGCAGCGCAGCAGCGCCAGCTCGACCATTTTTCTGTGGCGTCCTACGCCTTGCAGGTGCATGACAGGCTTCAGGCCACGCAACGACAATGAACACACAACCGACCCTGCGCATCCTTGGCATCCGCGGGGTGCCCGCCGCCCATGGCGGCTTCGAAACCTTTGCCGAACGGCTGGCGCCGTATCTGATCGAGCGCGGCTGGCGTGTCATCGTCTACTGCCAGGAAGAAGGCCGCAGCGCGCCCTGGGAAGATCGCTGGAACGGCGTCGAGCGCGTTCACATCGGCGTCGAAGGCGATGGCGCGGCCAGCACCGTGGTCTTCGACTGGAAGGCCACGCTGCACGCGGCATGTCACCGCGACCCCTGCCTGACCCTGGGCTACAACACCGCAGTGTTCTGCGCGCTGCTGCGGTTGCGCGGCATTCCCAACGCCATCAACATGGACGGCATCGAGTGGGCCCGGGACAAGTGGGGCGCCATGGCGAAGACCTGGTTCTGGCTCAACGACTGGGCCGGCAGCTGGCTCGGCAATCGACTTGTAGCCGACCACCCAGAGATCGCCCGCCACCTCGAGACACGCACTGCGGCGCGCAAGATAGAGATGATTCCCTATGGCGCGGACCGCGTGGGTGACGACGTCGACGTGGCGCCGCTCCTGGCGCTCGGGCTGGAACCCGGGCGCTACCTGAGCTTGATCGCCCGGCCTGAACCCGAGAACTCGGTGCTGGAGGTCGTGACCGCCTTCTCACGGCGGCCGCGGGGCGTGACCCTGGCGGTGCTGGGCAACTACCGAGACAGCCATCCGTATCAGCGTGCGGTAAAGGCGGCAGCGGGGCCCGAGGTGCGGTTTCTGGGTGCGATCTACGAGACCGCCACGGTCCAGGCGTTGCGCCGTCACAGCCTGGCCTATTTGCACGGGCACCGCGTCGGCGGGACCAACCCTTCGCTGGTGGAAGCGCTGGGTGCGGGCAACGCGGTGATCGCACACGACAACCGCTTCAATCGCTGGGTGGCCGGTGAGGGTGCTGCCTACTTCGACAGCGTCGACACGCTGGCGCAGCTGCTCGACCGCCTGCTGGCCGATGGTGCGGCGCTGGCGGGCATGCGGGCGGCGAGCGAGGCGCGCTTCGCGCAGGCCTTCACCTGGCCAGCAGTGCTCGCTGACTACGAACGCTTCCTGCGCGCGATGCAACGGCCCTGAGCCGCCACACCGCACGGCCTAGCTGTTGAATTCCAGAAGAATGTTTATGGCCGAAGACGGCAGCGCATAACAATCGAAGGGACGGAGCTTGACTCAGGCAACGCGTGCCGGCGCGGGTACGGACGACTATCAACCAGACATTGACTGAACCGCCCCCCGGGGCGATTCAAGACGGTGCTCAACAGCATGTTGGTGTAAGGAAGACCAACCGCTAGAGTCGCCTGCTCAGAGGTAAGAGATGCATGTCGAGCGCAGTGAATTTGTACAGGTTTCCCGGTTTGTTGCCGCGTTCTTGGTGGTCATCACACACACCACCTTTTATGCGGCAGAGCGCATCGGCAGCGGGCTTGGGGTGTGGCACTTTGGCGAGATTGGGGTTCCGATCTTCTTCGCGATCAGTGGCCTGGTGATGGTGCTATCGACGACGCGCCTCCCGGTTGACCCAAAGGGCGCCCAGACGTTCTTGCTACGGCGCTTCGTGCGCATCGTGCCTTTGTACTGGCTTGCAACGGCTGTCAAGGTGGCGGTCGCACTTGCGGCGCCTGCGGTGGTCAACCACAACCACTTCGAGGCCGCGAACGCCGTGAAGTCATTTCTTTTCATCCCTTACTTCAACGCTGCAGGCGAGGTAAGGCCGATGCACGGCGTGGGCTGGACTTTGCTCCATGAGGTGTTCTTCTACCTCCTTTTTGCCGGCGCTTTGTCGGCCCGGCTTAGGCCCGTCATTTGGGTGCCTGGAGCTATCGTTGCTTTGTGGGTGGTCGGCCTCTTGATCGAAGACAAGTCTGCTTTCGTGAAGGTGGCCACAAGCGCGGTCAATCTCAACTTCGTCGCCGGCATGGTGGCTGGCGCTCTGCTTTCTTCGGCGGCGCCCAAAACCGCCGCGGCTGCAACGATGGCCGGCTGTGCGGTATTGCTGGGCTGGCTGGTCGGCGAGACGCCTGTAGTGGTCGTGGCGTTCTGCGCTGCCGTTTTGCTTCTTGGTGCGCTTCAGATGGGACGCGTTGCGAAGCCCTTCGTGGCGCTGGGCGACAGCTCGTATTCGCTGTATTTATTCCATCCGTTCATCGCGCCGGCCCTGGTTGTGTTGCTCGGCAAGAAGCTCGGGCAGCCGCCGGCCGTTGCCGTTGCGGTGACGTGTCTTGCGACTGTCATCGCGTGCCACGTTGTCCATCTGCTCATTGAGCGGCCGATCGTGCGGCGTGTGCGCGGCGCTTTGGCGGCGCGTCAGTTGGCCTGACGATTCTTATCCCCAGCCGGGGGATAGGAATCTGCACTACTTCGCACGTGCCGCCCTCAAGATGGGTTTGGCCGACGCTTACGTCGCGGTCGCCACAGTGCGGCCCATTTCACGCACCCTGCTGACCAGCACAGCTCGACGCATCGGCGTCATTCGCGCATGTTTGTGGCTGTTTATCCGTTCTCCTGCTTGGGTGGGGAAGGTCTCGACAACCCCAGCTTCCCAAATCAGGAACGGATGAACAACTATTGAAACGTTACACCCAGCGCGTTCAGCGGCGCCAGCTCGAGTCGGTTCGCAGGTACAGCTGAGAGCTGCCGGCGGTCAGCGTCTGCGGCAGGGTCACCGCAACACCGTCGATGGTGGTTGCGCTGCAGCCGGCCGGCCAGCCCAGCGAGGCGCAAGAGACCGTGCTGCTCTGGCCTGCCGGCGCGGTGGCGACTGCGGCCCAGTCGGCGGTGGTGGAGAACGAGAAGCCGGTGATCTCGCGGACCGACACCGAGTCGAACCGCACGGAGACGCCGGGCGTCTTGACCTGCAGGTTGACACGCGCCTCGGCGCTTGACTTCGGCGTGAAGAAGGCTTCGTAGCGAATGACCTGGCCGGCGCTGCCGCTCAGTGCCACCGACGAGGTATAGCCGGCGGTGGCCATGCTGTCCCAGGGTGTTGCGTTGCGGCTGATGTAAGGCCAGCCCAGCGTGGCGGCGCCACCCAGCGTTGCGGTGTAGCGATACAGGTGCGGGGCACCGGCGCGCATCACGAAACCGGGGCTCGCGATCCAGTCGTTGCTGGTGCCAGCCGTCAACTGCACGCAGGTGCCGATGCAGCCGCCACCGGAGGAGGTGCCGGCGCTGCCGCCGTTGCCCGCATTGCTGAACCAGCTGTTCCAGGCGCCAAAACCGCTGTCGAAGTTGCCGCCGGGCACGAGCTCGGGGCCGAGAGTCAGCTGGTACAGGGCAAACGCCATCGGCGTGGCGGTCGGCGCGTCGAGGCGGTTGAAAGCGGCCCAGGCGGCCGAACTCATCCGCGTGTCTTCAGTGTTCGAACGCAGCCAGGCGTGCACGCCGTCCGTGCTGCCGTCGAAACGCACCACCTGGTTGCCCGTGAAGGTGTTGTTGCCGGAACTGATCGACGAGGCGGCGCCGAAATTGTTGGAGAACCAGATGGGGTACGACTCGCTGAAGGTCGGCAGCGCCGGGAACTGGTTCACCGCCGACTTGACCGGCACGAACTGGTTGTTGCGGAAGGTGTTGCCGACCAGATAGTCGCGATCGGTCTGGTCGTTGGTCACCGCGACCGCGGCCCGTGTCGGGAGCCACACCCGGTTCGACTCGAAGACATCGTTCGAGCCGTTGCGCAGCACCAGGCCGAAGGGTACGTCGCGGACCATGTTGTTGCGCACCGTGACGCCGTGCGAGAAGTCGTCCAGGAAGATGCCGCCGACGACCTCGATGCCGAGGCCAACAGCGCCTTCGACGTTCGGCCTGCCGCCATGCACCTGGTTGTTCTCGACCGTGGCGAGCTGGGTCGAGCCCGTCAGCTTGGGGCCGTTCCAGGTATAGATGGCGCCGCAATCCGACAGGCGCACACAGTAGCGTGTCACCGCGTTGTTCGTGACCATGCTGCCGCCCGTTCCCGAGAAACGGATGCCGTGGTAGGCCGCACCGTCGACGATGTTGTTGAGAATCTTTGCCCCCTTGCCGCCCTCGATGGCCGCGTGGGTCCAGCCGGGGTAGCTGATGGTGCCGGTCTCAGTCACGTTGTTGTCGCTGATCGTGGTGGGGCCGCCGAAGCCGGCGTCAATGCCGTAGACGAAGTTGTTGCTGATGCGGCTGCTGCGGATCGTCGCGCCGGGCAGGGTGTCGACCTGTACCGAGGAGACGCCCGATTCGCCGTTGTCCCGGGCCTCGATGCGTTCGACGATGGCACTGCTGGCATTCTGCAGAACCAGGCCACTGACTCGCGCCCGTTGCAGCACCAGATCGCGTACGCCAACGCCCGAACGGTCCGCGATGCGAAGGGCCACATCCCGGACGCTTCCCTCTACGTTGCGAACGTTCAGATCCGCCTGGGCCAGAGCAGCGGAAGGGTAGACATACAGGCGGTTGTTGGTGGTGTCGTGGAAGAACTCACCCGGCGCGTCGAGCATCCAGAGCTTGTCTTCAAGCACGTAGCCCTCGCCGGCGTCGATCGTGAAATCGGTGCCGGACGTGAGGTTCAGCGTGCCCGTGCCGGAGTCGAAGCTTGCCACGCGGCGCGCCTCGATCTTGTAGGCCATGGTGCGCGCATACAGGGCAGCTCCGGCAAGGTCGTTGCCGGACAGGGCCGTGAGATCACCATCGGCGACGCGGATGGACCACTTGGCGCCGCCACCGGTTGAATTGACCAGCGCATACCCTTGGGAGGTTGAAGTGGTGTTGGGCCAGCGGGCCGTGGCCTGTGAGCTGCCGTCGATGAAGAGGCGGCGGATCTTGGGGGTGCCGGCGGGAACTGCACGCGACCACACGTTGCCGTTCTTGGTCCAACCACCGTTGAAGACGTCGGCGCCTGAAATAGTGGCCTTGGTCGTCGCGCACTCGGTGCCATAACCGACGACATTGACGCCATTGGCCAGTTGGATGCTGTCCAGCGACAGCGATTCGCGCCAGACTTGGCCGCAGCGCAGGAAGACGCTCTGGCCGGTCGTCAGCCGGGCCTCGGTGACTTTGCGCAAGGTCTTCCAGGGCTGGGCCTGGGTGCCGGGGTTGGCGTCATTGCCGGCGGAGGCGTCGACGTAGACGCCCGTGCTGGAGACGGCGCTCGCCGCGCCGCCGGGGATCCGGAAGCGCAGGGCGCCGTTCCAGAACAGGCCTTCCTGGCCGGGCAGGGTGTCGATGCCGTCGAAGGCGGCGCTGCCGCTGCCGCGGTCGAAGACCACGCTGGCCGAGGTCGAGGCATAGGGCTGGCCGTTGACGGTGATTGAATTGACCCACAGGTTGCGATCAATGCCGCCGACGACGGCGTCATTGGTGTAGACGATGTCGATGGCGCTGCCGGGGCCGAGGCCGGCGACGCTGAAGCTGTAGTCCTGCAGCGTGGTGGAGCGCACTTCGGTGGTGGCGACCTGCAGGCCGTTGACGCGGATCTCGATGGTCGGGCCGACGTTTCCGGCGAGGACACCGCGGGCCTTGATCACCAGGTTGGTGCCGGGATCGCCCGCGGCCATGGCCTTGGCCATGGGCTGTTCGACACTGGCCGCGGTCGCGGCGGGAACCGTCGCGGCCGCGGGGGTCGCGCTGGCGCTGTCCGAAGCGCCGGATCCACCGCCGCAGGCGGCGAGGAGGGCGGTGGAAGCCACCAGCCCAGCCAGGGCGCCCTTGCGGGTGTCTACAAGTTTGTGATCGCTTTGCTTCATGGTCGAAAACTCTGGGTTGCCGCTGATCGGACTTCATTCAGCGTGTGCCCGGAATTGTCTTGAGAGCCCCTCTGCGACGCAGTGAGATAACTCGCAGTTCGGGGGCAGTGGGGGTAAGGCATTGAAACGAACGAGCACTAATTCCGCCTGCAGGGGGCAGGGAATGCACCTAACCCCCGCTAGTGAGGGGTGACGAGGCGCTCGGGACTTTGTAGGAGGAGCGGTTTCGAGGGCTCGGGATGCCCAGCGGGGCAGACCCTGCTTGTGGGGGAGGGGCGCGTGCTATCGCCTACCCCTGAGGGAGAATACTGGGCTCGCGGCGGCGCCTTGTCGCCGGCTTGCGCGACAGCGAGCCTCAATTGCAAGTGGGAGATCAGCGTTGAAAGTCCTCGTCACCGGCGCCGCCGGATTCATCGGTATGCATGTCAGCCAGATCCTTCTGGCGCGGGGCGATCAGGTGGTAGGCCTGGACAACCTGAACGACTATTACAGCCCCCAGCTCAAGCATGACCGTTTGGCGCGTTTGACGCCCAAGGCCGGCTTCAGCTTCGTGAAGATGGACGTGGCCGACCGCGAAGGCATGGCCAAGCTCTTCGCCGAGCAGCGTTTCGACCGTGTCGTGCACCTCGCCGCCCAAGCCGGCGTGCGCTATTCCATCGAGAACCCCCACGCCTACATCGACAGCAACATCGTCGGCTTTACCAACATCCTGGAAGGCTGCCGCCACGGCGGTGTGCAGCACCTGGCCTACGCGTCCAGCTCCAGCGTCTATGGCGGCAACACGCTGATGCCCTTCTCGGAGCATCACAGCGTCGACCATCCCATCAGCCTCTACGCCGCGACGAAGAAGGCCAACGAGCTGATGGCCCATACCTATTCGCACCTTTTTGGGTTGCCGACGACGGGCCTGCGCTTCTTCACGGTGTACGGCCCGTGGGGCCGCCCCGACATGGCTCTCTTCCTGTTCACCAAGGCGATCATCGAAGGGCGGCCCATCAACGTCTTCAATCACGGCAAGATGATTCGCGACTTCACCTATGTCGACGACATTGCCGAGGGTGTGGTGCGCGTGCTGGACCGCACGGCGACGGCGGACCCGACCTACGACCCGAGCAAGGCCGATCCGGCGCGTTCCAGCGCGCCCTATCGCGTGTTCAACATTGGCAACCATGCGCCTATTCAACTGATGAGCTTCATCGAGGCCATCGAGCAGGCGGTGGGCCGTGAGGCAATCAAGAACTACATGCCGCTGCAGGATGGCGACGTGCCGGCCACGCACGCCGATGTGGAGGAACTCGCAGCCTGGACAGACTTTCGCCCTGCGATGCCTGTACCTGAAGGAATTCAGCGCTTTGTCGCCTGGTATCGGGACTACTACAAGGTCTGATTCCCACGGCGCTGTCACGCGCCTGCGTTACAAACGGGTGAACCGTTTTTGCACGAGGATTGAGAATGAAAGTCACCGCCATCGGCACCGGCTATGTGGGCCTGGTCACCGGGGCCTGCCTGGCCGAAATGGGCAACCATGTGGTTTGCCTGGATGTGAATCCCGAGAAGATCCGCATCCTCAACGATGGCGAGATCCCCATCCACGAGCCGGGGCTGCTGGAAGTGGTGCGTCGCAATGTGGCGGCGGGCCGCCTGCAGTTCACGACCGACGTGGACATGGCCGTGAACCATGGCACTCTGCTCTTCATCGGCGTGGGCACGCCGCCGGATGAAGACGGCTCTGCCGACCTGCAATACGTTGTGGCCGCGGCCCGCTCCATCGGCCAGCGTATGACGGACTACAAGGTCATCGTCGACAAGAGCACGGTGCCGGTTGGTACGGCCGACAAGGTCCGCGCCGCGGTCAAGGAAGAGCTCGAGAAGCGCGGCCTGGGGGATATGGCTTATGCGGTCGTCTCCAACCCCGAGTTCCTGAAGGAAGGCGCGGCGGTCGAGGACTTCATGAAGCCGGATCGCGTGGTCATCGGCTCCGACGACGAGCAGGCCACGCTGCTGATGCGCGCCCTGTACGCGCCCTTCAACCGTACCCAGGACCGCATGCTGGTCATGGACGTGAAGAGCGCCGAGTTCACCAAGTACGCCGCCAATGCGATGCTGGCCACGCGCATCAGCTTCATGAATGAGCTGGCCCTGCTGGCCGAACGCGTCGGTGCCGACATCGAGCTGGTGCGCCGCGGCATCGGCTCCGATCCGCGCATCGGCTACCAGTTCCTCTACGCTGGTGCCGGCTACGGCGGCTCCTGCTTCCCCAAGGACGTCAAGGCGCTGGTGAAGACCGCCGCCGACAACGGCATCCCGCTGAAGGTGCTGACAGCCGTCGAGGAAGCCAACGAGCGCCAGAAGCGCGTGCTGGTCGACAAGGTGGTGGCCCGCTTTGGCAATGACCTGAAGGGGCGCCGCTTCGCCATCTGGGGCTTGGCCTTCAAGCCCAATACCGACGACATGCGCGAGGCGCCGTCGCTGGTGGTCATCGACGAGCTGACGAAGCGCGGCGCGACGGTGGCGGCCTACGACCCGGTGTCGATGCCTGAGACGGCCCGTGTGTTGGGCCCGCGTGACGACGTGACGCTGGTGGAGCGCGCCGAGGCCGCGCTCCAGGGTGCGGACGCGCTGCTGATCGTGACCGAGTGGAAGGAGTTCCGCACGCCGGACTTCGATGCGATCAAGGCTGCGTTGAAGGCGCCGATGGTGTTTGACGGCCGCAATCTCTACGACCCCAAGCTGATGAAGGCGCTGGGCATCGACTACAGCGGCATCGGTCGCGGCTGACCCCCTAACTGCTTGGGGCAGGCCTGGGCCTTGCTTGCTCCCGCGCATCACTCACTGCGTTAGGAGGCCGGTATGGCCAAAGCAATGATCCTGGCCGCCGGCCAGGGCACTCGGGTGCGCCCGCTGACAAAGCACACGCCCAAACCGATGGTGCCCATCCTGGGCAAGCCGGTCATGGAGTACCTGGTCGAGCATCTGGCGCGCCATGGCGTCAAGCAGATCATGGTCAACGTGGCCTTCATGCACTGGAAGATCGAGAACTACTTCGGTTCCGGCCACCGATGGGGCGTCGAGCTGGGGTATTCGTACGAAGGTGTGCGAGAGCAAGGTGAAATCGTCTGCAAGCCTGTCGGTTCGGCGGGTGGCATGCGCAAGATCCAGGACTTCGGCGGTTTCTTCGACGAAACCTTCCTGGTGCTGTGCGGCGATGCCGTCATCGATCTGGACATTGGCGCGGCGCTGGCCGAGCACAAGGCCAAGGGAGCCATCGCGAGCGTCGTCACCCTCGAGGTGCCCCGCGACCAGACCAAGAATTACGGCATCGTTGTCGCCGATGCCGACGGCCGTGTGACTTCGTTTCAGGAAAAGCCCAAGCCCGAGGAGGCCAGGAGCACCCTGGCTTCAACGGGCATCTACATCTTCGAGCCGGCGGTGCTCGATCTGATCCCATCGGGCGTGGAGTTCGACATCGGCAGCCAGTTGTTTCCCTTGCTGGTCGAGAAGGGGCTGCCCTTCTTTGCCCAGAAGCGGCCGTTCAACTGGATTGATATCGGTCGCGTGACCGACTACTGGGCCGTCACGCAGCAGGTGATGGCCGGTGAAGTTGCGCAGATGGACATGCCCGGTCGCGAGGTGCGGCCTCAGGTGTGGGTCGGTCTCAACACCTCAGTGGACTGGGACAAGGTGCATATCGAGGGGCCCGTCTACATAGGCTCCAACGTGCGCATCGAACCTGGTGCCCGTGTGGTCGGGCCGACCTGGATCGGGCACGGCTCGCATCTGCGAGCCGGTTCGGTCGTGGAGAAGTCCATCCTGATCGAGCACACCCGCATCGGCGAGGGCATGACCGTGCGCGAGATGATCATCTCGCCCCAGTACTGCGTGGATCGCACTGGCCACACCAGCTATGTGGGCGACGAGATCACGCCATTGCGCTGGGGCGACGCGCGCGCATGAACCTTGCGGGAGCCAGGGCCATGAGGCTGGCGCCTGACGTGCGCTCAGCGGGGCCCTGGAACCTTCAGTCGAAGCAGCGCGCCTGTTGCAGCAGCGGCGCTGCCACATCCTTGGCCGACAGCTGAGGCTGGATACCGTCAAGGGGCCAGTCAACGCCGATGGTCGGATCATCCCAGCGCACTGCTCCCTCCTGTTCGGGCGCATAGCGTCCACTGGTCTTGTAGAGAAAGTCCGCGGTTTCGCTGATGACGACGAAGCCGTGGGCAAAGCCGGGCGGAATCCAGACCTGGCGTCGGTTCTCGGCCGACAGCTCGTAACCGACCCAGCGGCCGAAATTCGGGCTGGACCGCCGCATGTCGACGGCGACATCGAATACCGCCCCGGATACGCAGCGCACCAGCTTGCCCTGGGCATGCGGGGCGAGTTGGTAGTGCAGCCCGCGAAGCACGCCGCGCGAGGAGCGCGAGTGGTTGTCCTGAACGAAATGGACGTCGTAGCCGACGGCCTGGTTGAAGCGCTCCTCGTTCCAGCTTTCCATGAAGAAGCCGCGGGCGTCACCAAAGACCTTGGGTTCGATGAGCAGAACCTCGGGCAGGGCCGTAGGGGTCAGATTCATGGTCAATGTGCCAGATCGGTGAGCAGCTTGAGCAGGTACTGGCCGTAGCCGTTCTTGGCCAGTGGCCGGGCCAAGGCTTCAAGCTCCGCAGCGTTGATCCAGCCAGAGCGGAAGGCGATTTCCTCGGGGCAAGCGACTTTCAGGCCCTGCCGCTTTTCCAGCGTGGCGATGAACTGGCCAGCCTCCATCAGGCTGTCGTGGGTGCCGGTATCCAGCCAGGCATAGCCACGCCCCATGATCTCGACGCTGAGCTGACCTTGCTTCAGGTAATGCGCGTTGACGTCGGTAATTTCCAGCTCGCCGCGCGCGCTGGGCTTGATGCTGGCGGCGATATCGCAGACCTGCTCGTCGTAGAAGTACAGGCCCGTGACGGCGTAATTGCTCTTGGGCACCTTGGGCTTTTCCTCGATGGAAAGCGCCCGCAGGCCGCGGTCGAATGCGACAACGCCGTAGCGCTCGGGGTCCGTCACGTGATAGGCAAAAACGCTGGCGCCGCTTTCACGACCTGTCGCGCTGCCGAGCAGGCCAGCAAAGTCGTGACCGTAGAAGATATTGTCGCCCAGCACCAGCGCGCTGGGCGCACCGCCGACAAAGTCGCGGCCCAGGATGAAGGCCTGGGCCAGGCCGTCGGGGCTGGGCTGGACGCAATAGCTGATGTTCAGGCCCCAGCGCGAACCGTCGCCGAGCAGGGCTTCGAAGCGGGGTGTGTCCTGGGGCGTGCTGATCAGTAGGATGTCGCGGATGCCCGCCAGCATCAGGGTGCTCAGCGGGTAATAGACCATGGGCTTGTCGTAGACCGGCAGCAACTGCTTGCTGACGGCCAGCGTCGCCGGATGCAGGCGCGTGCCAGAGCCTCCGGCGAGGATGATGCCCTTGCGGTTTTTCATTGGAGACCTCAAAGAATTTCGTTCAGCATGCGCTCGACCCCCTGCTGCCAGCCTGGCAGCCGCAGGCCGAAGCGCTGCTGCAGCTTGTCCGTGGAAAGTCGCGAATTCAGCGGGCGTCTGGCGGGCGTTGGATAGTCGCTCGTCGGGATCGGCAGTACCTGCTCCGCAGCAACCTTGATCAGGCTATCTCTTGTCCGCGCGAACTCGATGACGAATCGCGCATAGTTGTGCCAGCTTGTTTCGCCGCCCGCTACCGCGTGGTAGGTGCCGGTCAAGGCTGGATTCACGCGCGCGGCGCGCAACATGTGCACAGTCAGGTCGGCCAGCAGGTCGGCGCCAGTGGGGGCGCCGATCTGGTCGGCGATGACCTTGAGCTGCTCGCGCTCGGCGGCCAGGCGCAGCATGGTCTTGGCGAAGTTGCCGCCTCGGGCACCATAGACCCAGCTGGTGCGCAGGATGAGGTGCTGGCATCCACTGGCGCGGATGGCGTCCTCCGCCTCGGCCTTGGTGGCGCCGTAGACGCTCAAGGGGCCGATGGGGGCTTCTTCGTCGCGCGCGTGGCTGCCGCTGCCGTCGAAGACATAGTCCGTCGAGTAGTGCACCAGCATGGCGCCCATGCGCTTGGCCTCGATGGCGAGCAGGGCAGGTGTCCTGGCATTGATCTGGCGTGCCAGCTCGGGCTCGCTTTCGGCCTTGTCGACGGCCGTGTGGGCTGCGGCATTGACGATGACTTGGGGAGCAATGCTCCTGACCCTGGCCAACAGGGCTTCGGGCTGGGTGAAGTCGGCGCCATCGTCATGGTCCATCGCGACGATTTCGCCGGCGACGGCCAGCGAGCGCTGCAGCTCCCAGCCGACCTGGCCGCCCTTGCCCAGCAGCAGAATCTTCATGGCGTGTACTGCTTGGCGACCCAGTCCTTGTAGGCACCGCTCTGCACGCGGGCCACCCAGTCCGGATGGTCGAGATACCACTGCACCGTCTTGCGAATGCCGGTGTCGAAGGTCTCGGCCGGGCGCCAGCCCAGTTCGCGCTCGATCTTGCGCGCATCGATGGCATAGCGGCGGTCGTGGCCGGGGCGGTCCTTCACATAGGTGATCAGGCGCTCATAAGGGCCTTCGGGCGAGGGCTTGAGCTCGTCCAGCAGGGCGCAGACCGTCTTGACGATGTCGATGTTGGCCTTCTCGTTCCAGCCGCCGATGTTGTAGGTCTCGCCAAGATGGCCTCCGGCCAGCACGGCGCGGATGCCGCTGCAGTGGTCGGTCACGTAGAGCCAGTCGCGGATCTGCTGGCCGTCGCCATAGACGGGCAGGGGCTTGCCCGCCAGCGCGTTGACGATCATCAGCGGGATCAGCTTCTCGGGGAAGTGATAGGGCCCGTAGTTGTTCGAGCAGTTGGTCGTGACGACCGGCAGGCCGTAGGTGTGATGCCAGGCACGCACGAGGTGGTCGCTGGCAGCCTTGCTGGCCGAATAGGGGCTGTTGGGCTCGTAGGGATTGGTTTCGGCGAAGGGTGGGTCCGACGGCTTCAGCGAGCCATAGACTTCATCGGTGGAGACGTGGTGGAAGCGGAAGGCCTGCCTGGCCTCGCTTACGAGTCCCGTCCAGTAGGCGCGTGCGGCTTCCAGCAGCGTGAACGTGCCTTCGACATTCGTCTTCATGAAGGCGCCGGGGCCCTGGATGGACCGGTCCACATGGCTTTCGGCCGCGAAATGGACGATGGCGCGCGGCTTGTGCGTGGACAGCAGCTGGTCGACCAGGCTGCGGTCACAGATGTCGCCCTTGACGAAGATGTAGCGCGCGTCGCCGTCCACCGAGGCGAGGTTCTCGAGGTTGCCGGCATAGGTCAGCGCGTCGAGGTTGATGACGGACTCATCCGACTGGCGCAGCCAGTCCAGCACGAAATTGCTGCCGATGAAGCCGGCGCCGCCGGTGACGAGGATGGTCATGTTCTTCCGTAGGTGTCTTCGAAGCGGACGATGTCGTCCTCGCCCAGGTAGGAGCCCGACTGCACCTCGATGATCTCCAGCGGCACCTTGCCCGGATTGGCCAGGCGATGGGTCTGGCCCAGCGGGATGTAGGTGGACTGGTTCTCGGTCAGCAGGATGGTCTTGTCGCCGTTGACGATCTCGGCCGTGCCGCTGACGACGATCCAGTGCTCCGCGCGGTGGTGGTGCATCTGCAGGCTCAGGGAGGCCCCCGGCTTGACCATGATGCGCTTGACCTGGAAGCGCTCGCCCGAGTCGATGCTGTCGTACCAGCCCCAGGGGCGGTGCACCTTGCGGTGCAGGGCGTGTTCGCCGCGCTGTTCGGCGCCCAGGCGGTTGACGATCTGCTTGACCTCCTGGCTGCGAGCGCGGTCGCTCACCAGCACGGCGTCGGCCGTCTCGACGACGACGATGTCGGTCAGGCCGACCACGCCGACGAGGCGGCTGGTGGCGTGGACCAGGGTGTTCTTGCTGTCGGCGATCAGGGCGTCACCGACAAAAGCGTTGCCGTCGGCGTCTTTTTCGGCCACCTGCCAGACGGCCTCCCAGGCGCCCAGGTCGTTCCAGCCGGCATCCAGCGCCACCATGCGCAGAGGGATGTCGGTGCCGGGGCAGCGTTCCATGACGGCGTAGTCCACGGACTCGCTGGGCACGGCGGCGAACTCCGCCTTGCCCGGGCGCACAAACTTGGCGTCGGTCTTGCGCGCGTCCCAGGCCGCGCGCGTGGCCGTGGCGATGTCGGGACGGAAGCGCTCCAGCGCCTTCATCCAGACGCTGGCACGCAGCACGAACATGCCGCTGTTCCAGTAGTAGTCGCCCTCGGCCAGATAGCGCTGGGCGGTCTCGAGGTTGGGCTTCTCGACGAACTGGGCCACCGACAGGCTGGCCGAGTCGCCGGCGGTGCGGATATAGCCATAGCCCGTCTCGGGGCGGTCCGGCGTGATGCCGAGGATGGCGATGGCGCCTTCCGCGGCGATGCGCACGGCATCCTGCAGCGCGGACGTGAAGGCGGCGGCGTTGGTGACGGTCTGGTCGGCCGGCGTGACGACGAGCACCGGGTCCTTGCCGCCCTCGAGTGCCGCCAGGGCGGCCAGCGTCAGCGCCGGAGCCGTGTTGCGGCCCATGGGCTCCAGCAGCACGCTGCTGGGTTCCTGCCGGGTTTCGCGCAACTGGTCCAGGACCAGGAAACGGTGCTCCTCGTTGCCGACGATGCAGGGGCCGGCCAGCTCGAACTCGGGTGAGGCCAGCGCGGCGAGGCGGCGCGCAGCCAGCTGGAATAGGCTTTCATTGCCGGACAGCACGAGGAACTGCTTGGGATAGCCGCTGCGCGACAGCGGCCACAGCCGGGTGCCGGAGCCGCCGGCCATGATGACGGGTTGAACCTGGATCATTGTTTTGCGCCCGTGTCAGGCAGGTTTGAATCCATGGGGATTGTCGTGTTGCCAGCGCCAGCTGTCCTCGCACATGCGGGCAAGGTCGAGCTTGGCTTCCCAGTTAAGCAACTCACGGGCCAGTTTCGGGTCGGCCCAGCAGGCCGCGATATCGCCTGGGCGGCGCGGCACGACTTCATAGGGCACCTTGCGACCACTGGCGGCCTCGTAGGCGCGCACCAGATCCAGCACGCTATACCCCTGTCCAGTGCCCAGATTGACGGTCAGCGAACCCGGGTTGGCCAGCAGCCAGCGCAGCGCCGCGACATGACCCTGGGCCAAGTCGGTGACGTGGATGTAGTCGCGCACGCCCGTGCCGTCCGGTGTCGGGTAGTCGTTGCCAAAGACCGACAGCTTCTCGCGCCGGCCGACGGCGACCTGGGCCACATAGGGCATCAGGTTGTTGGGTGTGCCACGCGGGTCTTCGCCGATACGGCCACTCTCATGGGCGCCGACAGGGTTGAAGTAACGCAGGCAGGCCGTCTGCCAGCCCGGGTCCGCCACGCCGAGGTCGCGCAGGATCTGCTCGCCCATCAGCTTGGTGGCGCCATAGGGGTTGGTCGACGAAGTCGGCGCATCTTCGCGCAGCGGCAGCTTCTCGGGTGCGCCGTAAACCGTCGCACTGGAGCTGAACACCATGCGCGTGCAGCCGTGGCGCCTCATGACCTCGCAGGTGTTGACGAGGCCGCCGAGGTTGTTGCGGTAATAGGCCAGCGGCTGGCTGACCGATTCGCCGACAGCCTTGTAGGCCGCGAAATGCACGACGGCGGCGGGCCGGTAGCTGCCGAAGATCTCGTCCATGGCCGCCGCATCGCAGACGTCGGCACGCTCGAACTCGATGGGCGCGCTGGCCAGTTCGGCCAGGCGCTCCAGCACGACGGGTGAGCTGTTGACGAAGTTGTCGACGCCGACGACGCGGTAGCCGGCCTTTTGCAGCGCCAGCCAGGTGTGCGAAGCGATATAGCCGGCGGCCCCGGTGAGCAGAACGGTGGTCATCAGTAGAGGATGGCTTGTGCGGTGCAGCCATAGCTGCTGGCGCTGTAGACGTACTGAGGCACGCTGTTGTCACGGTCGGCGTGGTCGTATTGACAGCTGAGACTGATGCCGCGGGAGAAGGCCCAGCGCACGCCAAGGTTGTAGGTCTTGAAGTCGTCCAGCGCATCCACGACGGCAGCGCCTGTCGAGTTCGTGCGGGTGCTGCGATTGCGACTGCCCTTGGCGCTCAAGCTGAGCTTGCTGGTGAGGGCGTAGCTGCCGCCCAGCTGCTGGGAGGTGTAGACACGGTTCAGATCGGCGGCCTGAACCAGGCTTTCCTGGCCGGTATCGCGAGCGTATTGCAGATTCAGCTGCAATTTGGCTGTGGGCTGCCAATTCCAGCCGAGGCTGCCCGTCGTGCCGCTCAAATCCCGCAGCCGCGTGTCCAGACTGTTGTGGGTCTTGCTGCGACTGATCCGCGTGTTCAGCGTACTGCGCCCGCCGGTACTCCACTTCGTCGTGAAGTCGAGGTCGTTGCGGGTGTAGTCGTTGGGCGCCGACACGACCACGATCTGCAAGGTCTCCGGGTCCAGCGCAAAGCCGACGGGATAGCGCGGGTTTTGGCCCCTGGTGTGCCTTGCTGCCAGGCCCAGCCTGACGTTGGCGCCCGGTGTTGCGTAGATGCCGAAGGAGCCGGTGTTCTGGTGGAAGTTGAAACGGTCGTATTCCGAGGCGCTGAAGTCTCGCCGTCGGTGGGACCAACCCGCTTCGAGCGTATAGCGCGTGGCGACGCCGAGGCGCACCAGGGCCTGGTATTCATCTTCACGCTCGATGTTCTTCTTGAGGATGGGGTCAACGCCGTTGCCGATATTGAAGTCGGCGAGGGATCGATCCGACTTGGCACTCAGCACACCCGACAGATTGCCCACTGTTTGCCAGTTGACCGCACCTTTCAGGGTGTAGGACAGGTTGTTTAGATCGCGATTCTCCGAGTACCGGTTGTCCTGCACCGAGCCGTCCAGCGTCAAGTGTTGCCGACCCAGCTTCTTGTCGATGCCACCCAGCAGCCCGACGCTGGTGACCCTGTCGTTGTTGGTGGCGGTCGACTCCCTGTAGACGTTGGAGACGTGCGCCAAGCCCAGAGATCCACCGACATAAAACGGCGTGGTGTCATCCGTCTGCGCTTGCGCGGCCTGATTCGCCAGGAGGGCGGCAGCCAGCGGCGCGAGCGCGGCCCAGCGGCAATGGTGAGAAGGCTTAGTAGGCATGGCGATCAAACACCACCAGCCTCACCGTCCGCAGGATGATCTGCAGATCGAGGGCCAGCGACCAGTTGCGCAGGTATTCCAGATCGTATTCGACGCGTGCCACCATCTTGTCGATGGTGTCGGTCTCGCCACGCAAGCCGTTGACCTGGGCCCAGCCGGTGATGCCGGGCTTGACCTTGTGGCGCACCATATAGGCCTTGATGAGCTTGCGGTATTCCTCGTTGTGGGCGACCGCGTGGGGGCGGGGGCCCACGATACTCATGCGGCCCTGCAGCACGTTGATGAATTGCGGCAGTTCGTCCAGCGAGGTGCGGCGGATGAAGGCGCCGAAGCGGGTGATGCGCGGGTCGTCCTTGGTGGCCTGCTTGACGACATTGCCGTTGTCCTGGGCGCGCATCGAGCGAAACTTGTAGACGATGATTTCCTCGCCGTCCAGGCCGTTGCGGCGCTGCCGGAAGATAACGGGGCCGGGTGAGCTGAGTTTGACGCCGATGGCAACCACCAGCAGCAGCGGCGAGATCAGGATCAGGATCAGCGAGGCCAGCACGATGTCGCTGACCCGCTTGATGAGCTGGTTGGTGCCCGTGAAAGGCGTCTCGCAGATGCCGACGACCGGCACACCGGAGATGTCCTGCAGCCGGCCCTGGATGATGCTGATGCCGAACACGTCGGGCACGAAGAAGAGGGAGGCCGTCGTGCCCTGCACCTGCTCCAGCAGTTCGACGATGCGCGGCTGCGAGCCCAGGGGCAGGGTGATGTAGACCTCGCGCACACCCTTGTCGCGCACGAATTCGCTGAGCTGGGCCAGCGTGCCGAGCATGGATGCTCCGGCCTCGGGATGCAGGCGCTCCGGGCTGCGATCGTCGAAATAGCCCAGGCAAATGACGCCCTGGGAGTCGCGCAGGGCGCGCGCCACCTTGTGGCCCAGCGGGCCTGCCCCGACGACGACGGCCGTGCGCCGCGCGCTCGGGTCACGCGCCCGCCACTGCTGGATGCGCCGCCCGGTCTCGATGGCAGCGATCTGGGCGACGGGCGTGATGACGGCCCACCACAGCAGCACTTCGTTCTCGAAGTAGTGCAGGCTGTTGGTCGCATAGCCGCACAGCAGCAGGATGCCCAGCAGTACCAACCACGAGGACAGCACGTCCACAAGGGCACTCGCCGGGTGGTCGCCGAAGCGGTTGCGGCCCGGGAAGGTAAGGGCAAAGACGAGCAGGCACAGCGTCAAGGTCGGGCGCAGCACCGGCTCGTCGAAATGGCCGTTCACGACAAGAAAGGTCAGAACGATGAGGCCGGGTTCGAGAAAGGCGGCAATCAGCGATTCGACCGACTGGGGTGCGCTGTAGAACGTCCTTTTGTAGCTGCGGTCCTCAAACATCGTGGTGTGCGGTGGTCCTCGGGCGCGGGTTTGCCCGGGTCTGGAAAACGATCAGGGATTCTCTATCAACAAATTTGACAGACGAACCGCCCACGTCCCTTGTTCATGGTCCGCTGCCTACAATCTTGTGTATGTCTGCTTCCTGGCCCATGCCGCCCCTGCCGTCGCTCAGCCCCCTGCTGATGCCGGCCCTGCAGGACCGCCTTGTCTTGCTGATCAACCATGTCGTGTCGCGGGAGCCCATTGCCGCGCAACGCCTGCGGCCCCTGGCCGGACGTGGCCTCGTCGTCCATCTGGCGGGCTGGCCCGGCCTGCTGCCCGCGGCGCCTGATCTGATACTGGGTGTCACACCCGCGGGTCTTTTCGAACGCCTGGATGCGGCGCCTCAGGGCGCCAGCGGTCTGCGCATCGAGATCGACGCCTCCAACCCCGCCAAATTGGCCCTGGGTGCCCTCACTGGCGAGCCGCCCACGGTCAGCGTGCAGGGTGACGCGGCTGTAGCCGGCGAGATGCACTGGCTGATGGACAACCTGCGCTGGGACATCGAGGACGACTTGGCCGGCATCGTCGGGCCTTTGCCCGCCCGCCAGCTCGCCCAGTTCGGCCGCACCCTGAGGCGTACCCTGTCCGGCATGGCCGCGCGTTTCGCGAAGACGACGTCCGGTAGCGGCGCATGAGGTTTGTCTCGCGGCTGCTGGTCATCCTGTGGACGGTCTGGCGCTTCGGTCTCGATGATCTGGCCCTGTCGGGCCTGCGCCGGCGGCGCTTCCAGCTGCTGAGGCGGCTGACCCGCCTGGGCCGGCGCTGGCAGCAGCCCCGCGGCGTGCGCCTGCGCCTCGCTTTGGAGCACCTTGGCCCCATTTTCGTGAAGTTCGGCCAGGTGCTGTCGACGCGGCGCGATCTGCTGCCGCTGGATGTCTCCCTGGAGCTGGCCAAGCTGCAGGACCGCGTGCCGCCCTTTCCCGCTGCGGTGTCGCGCGAGATGGTGGAACGCGCCTTCGGCCGGCCGCTGGAGGAGCTGTTCGCCAGCTTCGACGCCGAGCCCGTGGCCAGCGCCAGCATCGCGCAAGTCCATTTCGCGACGCTGAAGGACGGCCGCGAGGTCGCCGTCAAGGTGCTGCGCCCGGGCATGCTGGACGTCATCGACGACGACCTGTCGCTGATGCGTCAGCTGGCGGTCTGGATCGAGCGCTTCTCGTCCGACGGCCGGCGCCTGAAGCCGCGCGAGGTCGTCGCCGAGTTTGACACTTACCTCCACGACGAGCTGGACCTGGTGCGCGAGGCCGCCAATGCCGCCCAGTTGCGCCGCAACATGGACGGCCTGGACCTGGTGCTGGTGCCCGAGATGCACTGGGACCTGTGCAGCCCCGAGGTGATCGTCATGGAGCGCATGAAGGGCGTGCCGATCTCGCACCGACCCGCGCTCGAGGCCGCCGGTATCGACATCCCCAAGCTGGCCCGCGACGGCGTGACCATCTTCTTCACCCAGGTGTTCCGCGACGGCTTCTTCCACGCCGACATGCATCCGGGCAACATCCAGGTCAGCCTGGCGCCCGAGACCTTCGGCCGCTATGTGGCCCTGGACTTCGGCATCATGGGCACGCTGACCGAGGTGGACAAGGACTACCTCGCGCAGAACTTCATCGCCTTCTTCCAGCGCGACTACAAGCGGGTGGCCGAGCTGCACATCGCCTCGGGCTGGGTGCCGCCCGAGACCCGGGTCGATGCGCTGGAAAGCGCTGTGCGCGCCGTCTGCGAGCCTCATTTCGACCGGCCGCTGAAGGACATTTCGCTGGGCCAGGTGCTGATGCGCCTGTTCCAGACCTCGCGCCGCTTCAACGTCGAGATCCAGCCCCAGCTCGTGCTGCTGCAGAAGACCCTGCTCAACGTCGAAGGCCTGGGCCGCCAGCTCGACCCCGAGCTGGACCTGTGGGCCACGGCCAAGCCTTTCCTCGAGCGCTGGATGAATGAGCAGGTCGGTTGGCCGGCCCTGGCCAAGCAGCTGCAGAAGGAGGCGCCGCGCTTCGCCCAGCTCATCCCCGAGCTGCCGCGCCTGCTGCACGATGCGCTGAAGAATCAGGCCCACCCTGGCCGCGACGCCGACATGAGCGCCCTGGTACGCGAATTGCGGCGCACCAACCGGCTGCTGTCCGGCCTGCTTTGGGGTGCGGCAGGCTTTGCCCTGGGCGTGGCCGCGGCCTGGCTGACGGCGCGCTTTCTGGGCCTGACGCTCTAAGTTCCACTCCCTAGGGCCGCCGTGCGGCGCCGCCTTCATAATCCGCGCCGTTTTTCGGTCCTTTCCCCGCTCCCCCCGCCCATGAACACCACGCTCATCGTCTTCGTCGTGCTCTATCTGCTCGGCACCCTGGGCATTGGCGTCTGGGCCGGCACGCGGATCAAGAACACTTCGGACTTCGCCGTTGCCGGACGCAGCCTGCCGCTGATCATGGTCGTCACGACCACCTTCGCGACCTGGTTTGGTGCCGAAACGGTCATGGGCCTGCCCGCCAAGTTCGTGCAGGGCGGCCTGGGCGCCGTCGTCGAGGACCCGTTTGGCGCCGGTTTCTGCCTGGTGCTGGTGGGCGCCTTCTTCGCCAGCCGGCTCTACCGCATGAATTTGCTGACCATCGGCGACTTCTACCGTCAGCGCTTCGGCAAGGGCGTGGAGGTGTTCTGCTCGCTGGCCATCATCCTGAGCTATCTGGGCTGGGTGGCCGCCCAGGTCACGGCCCTGGGCCTGGTCTTCAACATCCTGACCGACGGCGCCATGAGCCCCCAGACCGGCATGGTCGTCGGCCTGCTGGCAGTGCTGGTCTACGTCGTCATCGGCGGCTTCCTGGCCGTCGCCTGGACGGACTTCATCCAGATGATCGTGCTGGTCTTCGGCCTGGGCATCATTGCGGTCTTTGCGGCCGACCTGGCCGGCGGTGCCGACAAGGTGCTGGCCCTGGCCCAGAGTCGCGACCTCGGCCGCTTCCTGCCCGAGCCCAGCTTCACGCAGATGGCCATGTTCATCGGCTCGGGCCTGACCATGATGCTGGGCTCCATCCCCCAGCAGGACGTCTTCCAGCGCGTCATGTCCGCCAAGGACGCCAAGACCGCCCAGCGCGGCGCCATGATCGGCGGCTTCAGCTATATCGCCTTTGCCTTCGTGCCCATGTTCATCGTGCTGGCCGCCGTCAGCGTCATGGGCGACAAGGCCCTGGAGCTGGCCCAGAACGACTACCAGCGCGTGCTGCCCAGCTTTGTCATGGGCCATATGCCGCTGCTGATGCAGATCCTGTTCTTCGGCGCCTTGCTGTCGGCCATCAAGAGCACCTCGTCGGCCACGCTG
The DNA here is from genome assembly GCF_031458095.1 of Roseateles saccharophilus. GTDB lineage: Bacteria > Pseudomonadota > Gammaproteobacteria > Burkholderiales > Burkholderiaceae_C > Pelomonas > Pelomonas saccharophila_A. Next base: position 676,446 of record NZ_JAVDXU010000003.1, on the reverse strand, counting down.
CTGGCGCCGACGACCAGCTTCGTCGAGAACATCCTCAAGCAGATCCGCCCCGGCATGAGCGACAAGCAGTCCCTGGTCGCCATGCGCGTGACCCTGGTCATCTTCGCCTTCGCCGTGCTGGCCTATGCCATCGCGCTGCAGGGCACGTCCATCTACGACCTCGTCAGCGCCGCCTATCAGGTGACGCTGGTGGCTGCCTTCGTGCCCCTGGTCTTCGGCCTGTACTGGAGCCGCGCGACCACCCAGGGCGCCGTGTTCTCCATCTTTGCCGGCATCGCCGTCTGGGTGTCCTTCTTCCCGCAGGTGACAACCTGGGGCGAGCTCTTCCCGGGCCAACTTGCCGGCCTGCTGGCCGCTCTGGCCGGCATGGTCATCGGTTCGCTGATGCCCCAATTGCTGACCGACCGCCGCGAGCATGTCAGCCACCATCTGCAGCCCCACGGCTGAGTCCGGGCGCCTCCGCTAAAATGGCGGGCTTTTCGCCCCCGAAGACCTCGCCATGCCGATCTACGCCTATCGCTGCAGCGCCTGTGGCCACGCCAAGGACGTGCTGCAAAAGCTGTCCGACGCGCCGCTGACCACCTGCCCGGCCTGCTCGGCAGAGAGCTTTTCCAAGCAGATCACCGCCGCCGGCTTCCAGCTGAAGGGCTCCGGTTGGTATGCGACCGACTTCAAGGGCGGCGCCACCGCTGCTGCGACGGGTGCTGCTGCAGCCCCGGCGGCGGCTGGCGGCGATGCCCCCAAGGCTGAAGCCTCGGCATCGCCGTCTTCCACCCCCTGCGGCGGCTCCTGCGCCTGCCACTGAACGGGACAACGTGGGCGCCTCACTTCGCAAATATCTGGTCGCCGGCCTGCTGGTCTGGCTGCCGCTGGCCATCACCATCTGGGTGCTGGCCCAGGTGCTGGACGTCGTCAATGGCGTTTTCGGCTCGCTGCTCACTGCGCTGGCCCTGGTCATGCCCAGCGCCTGGGGCGAAGGCATCCGGGCGCTGCAGCATGTGCCTGGCCTGGGCCTGGTCATCCTGGCCGGCGGCCTGCTGGCCACGGGCGTCTTCGTCGCCAATATCTTTGGCCAGTGGCTGCTGACGCAGTGGGACCGGATGATGTCCCACATCCCCATCGTCAAGAGCATCTACAGCTCGGTCAAGCAGGTGTCGGACACGCTGTTCTCCAGCAGCGGCAACGCCTTCCGCGAGGCCGTGCTGGTGCAGTATCCGCGTGAGGGCTCCTGGACGATCGCCTTCGTCACCGGCACGCCCAGCGGCGAAGTGGCCTGCCACCTGGCGCAGGAACATGTCAGCCTCTATGTGCCGACGACGCCCAACCCCACCTCGGGCTTCTTCCTCATCATGCCCCGCGCTGACGTCAAGCCTCTGCACATGACGGTGGACGAGGCGCTGAAATACATCATCTCCATGGGCACCGTCGCCCCCATGCCGCATCCGGATGCGCCGCTGGCTGAGGTGCTGAACCAGCCGGGCCGAAATTAGCTGGGTTGAGCGCCCCGGCAGGCGTTCAATCCTGAGAGCCGAGCGAGCTCGCCAGCGCCCCAAGAACACCCCTGAAAAAGAATTCGGAGAAATCCCATGCGTACCTGTTATGCCGGCCAAGTCAGCGAAAAGCTGCTCGACCAGACCGTGACCCTGATGGGCTGGGCCCATCGCCGCCGCGACCACGGCGGCGTCATCTTCATCGACCTGCGTGACCGCGAAGGCCTGGTGCAGATCGTCTGCGACCCCGACCGCGCCGACAGCTTCAAGATCGCCGAAGACGTCCGCAGCGAGTACTGCCTCAAGATCGTCGGCAAGGTGCGCGCGCGCCCGGCCGGCACCGAGAACGCCAACCTCGTCAGCGGCAAGATCGAAGTGCTCTGCCACGAGATCGAGGTGCTGAACCCGTCGGTGCCCATCCCCTTCCAGATCGACGAGGAAAACCTCAGCGAGACGACCCGCCTCACGCATCGCGTGCTGGACCTGCGCCGCCCGTACATGCAGAACAACCTGATGCTGCGCTACCGCGTCGCGATGGAAGTCCGCAAGTTCCTGGACGAGCATGGTTTCGTCGACATCGAGACCCCGATGCTGACCAAGAGCACGCCGGAAGGCGCGCGCGACTACCTCGTGCCCAGCCGCGTGCATGACGGCCACTTCTTCGCGCTGCCGCAGTCGCCCCAGCTGTTCAAGCAGCTGTTGATGGTGTCGGGCTTTGACCGCTACTACCAGATCACCAAGTGCTTCCGCGACGAGGACCTGCGCGCCGACCGCCAGCCCGAGTTCACGCAGATCGATATCGAGACCAGCTTCCTGACCGAGGAAGAGATCCGCTCGATGTTCGAGGGCATGATCCGCCACGTCTTCCGCAAGGCGCTCAACGTCGAACTGGGCGACTACCCGACGATGAAGTACGCGGAAGCCATGCACCGCTTCGGCTCCGACAAGCCCGACCTGCGCGTCAAGCTCGAGTTCACCGAGCTGACCGACGCCATGACGACGGTGGACTTCAAGGTCTTCTCCGGCCCGGCCACCACGCCGGGCGGCCGCGTCGTCGCGCTGCGCGTGCCGGGTGGCGCGTCCATGAGCCGCGGCGAGATCGACGCCTACACCGAGTTCGTCAAGATCTACGGCGCCAAGGGCCTGGCCTGGATCAAGGTCAATGAAGTGGCCAAGGGCCGCGAAGGCCTGCAGTCGCCCATCGTCAAGAACCTGCACGACGAAGCCGTCGCCGAAGTCCTCAAGCGCACCGGCGCCCAGGACGGCGACCTGATCTTCTTCGGCGCCGACAAGGCCAAGGTCGTCAACGACGCCATCGGCGCGCTGCGCCTGAAGGTCGGCCACAGCGAGTTCGGCAAGACCAACGGCCTGTTCGAGGACAAGTGGGCGCCGCTGTGGGTGGTCGACTTCCCGATGTTCGAGCACGACGAGGAGAACAACCGCTGGGCGGCCGTTCACCACCCCTTCACGGCGCCCAAGGACGGCCACGAGGACCTGATGACGTCGGACCCGGGCAAGTGCATCGCCAAGGCCTACGACATGGTGCTCAACGGCTGGGAACTGGGCGGCGGTTCGGTGCGTATCCACCGCGCCGAGGTGCAGGCCAAGGTCTTTGCTGCGCTGAACATCAGCGAGGAAGACCAGCGCATCAAGTTCGGCTTCCTGCTGGACGCGCTGCAATACGGCGCGCCCCCGCACGGCGGCCTGGCCTTCGGCCTGGACCGCATCGTCACGATGATGACCAAGGCCGAGTCCATCCGCGACGTCATCGCCTTCCCCAAGACCCAGCGCGCCCAGTGCCTGCTGACCGGCGCCCCGTCCCTGGTCGACGAGAAGCAATTGCGCGAACTGCACATCCGTCTGCGCAACGCGACGCCGTCGGCCTGATTCGTCTTGCCCCGATGAGAGCGCCACCCCGGTGGGGCTTTTTTACGCCCCTGCTCCGGGGGGATGTCCCCCATTCCTAGGGCATGGCGGAGCCATGGCGGGGGCAGACTCTCGCGTCTCTTCCTCTGGTGACCCGCATGAACCCCGTCCGCTCCCTTCTGGCCATCGCCACCGTCCTGCTGATCGCAGGCTGCGGCAAGTCGTCCACCACGCTCGGTGACGGCGGGTCGGTCATCAGCGGCTCGGCCGGCCCCGCCGGCGCCCACAAGGCCAGCCGTGAGCTCGTCAAGTGCGACGCGCCGGTCGCGACCCTGGCCCTGGTCGAAAACCCCAACGGCTATGCCTATTCCGGCTACCAGCTGCCCTCCAGCCCCGTGCCCCTGGTGCGCTTGCTGGCCCAGCAGAGCGGTTGCTTCCGCGTCGTCGACCGTGCTGCCGGCCTCAAGGCCACGGTGCGCGAGCAGGAGCTCAAGGAAGCCGGCATCCTGCGCCAGCAGGGCAACACGGTCAGCAAGGGCAAGGGCTATGAGGCCCAATACAGCCTGACGCCCAGCCTGACCTTCAGCGAGCAGGACGCCGGCCGCCAGATCGGCGGCATCCTGCAGGCCATTCCCTATCTGAACAAGCTCGTCGGTGCGGCCGAACAGGTCAAGCTCAAGCAGGCCCAGGCGGCCCTGCTGCTGACCGACAACGAGACCACCGAGCAGGTGGCTGCGTCCACCGGTTCGGTCGAGGTCGCCGACCTGGGCGTGGGCGGCGCCGTGCTCGGCAAGCTCGGCGGTGCGGCGGGCGCGGGCTGGAGCAATTCCAACGAGGGCAAGGTCATCGCCGCAGCCTTCCTGGACGCCCACAACCAGCTCGTCGCCCAGGTGCGCGAGCTGCAGGCCAAGGAGCTGCCGCCCGAGGTGGCACGCCGCAAGGCCCAGGGCGGCTGACCCAGGGCTATGCTTTGGCCATGCAGTTGGCCAAGCCCTACAAGATCCCCGAGTCCGTCCTCGTCGTCATCCACACGCCCGATCTGCAGGTGCTGTTGATCGAGCGGGCCGACCATCCCGGCTACTGGCAGAGCGTCACCGGCTCCAAGGACACGCCCGACGAGGACCTGGCCGAGACCGCGCGCCGTGAGGTGCTGGAGGAAACCGGCTTCGACATCGCCGCCGTCGGGGGCGAGTTGCGCGACTGGAACCTCGCCAATGTTTACGAGATTTACCCGCATTGGCGGCATCGCTATGCGCCGGGCGTCACGCGCAATACCGAACACGTCTTCGGCCTACAGCTGCCCGGGAAGTTGACGCCGACGTTGGCGCCGCGCGAGCATCTATCGTGGCTCTGGCTGCCCTGGCATGAGGCGGCCGACCGCTGCTTCTCACCGTCCAACGCCGAAGCCGTGCTGCAGCTGCCGCGCTTCAGCGCCGCCACCTTATGAAACCCCCACGCTCACTCCGTTCTCTGCCCCCCGAGGGGGTGTTCAGCGGTTTCGGGCGGCCGGGCACCGCTGAGATGCCATGAGATCCGTCGCCCGCCCCACCCCCCATCCGCCCGGCGAAGTGCTGCGCGTGGCCACCTACAACATCCACAAGGGCGTGCGCGGCCTGGGGCCGGCCAAGCGCCTGGAGATCCACAACCTGCAGATGGGCGTCGAGGCCCTGGACGCCGACCTCGTCTGCCTGCAGGAGGTGCGCCTCTTCCACCATCGCGAGGCGGCCTATTTCGACCGCACCTGGTTCGGTTGGCCGGAAAAAGGCCAGGCCGAGTTCCTCGCGCCCGAAGGCTATGAGGTGGCCTACCGCACCAACGCGATCACCAAGTTCGGCGAACACGGCAACGCCCTGCTGTCGCGCTGGCCCATGGGCGACATCGGCCACCACGACGTGTCGGACCACTCCCTGGAGCAACGCGGCCTGCTGCATGTGCCGGTGCATTGGCATGGCACGGTCGTGCATGTGGTCGTGGCGCATTTCGGCTTGATCCATTCCAGCCGCATGCGCCAGGTCGACCGCCTCGCCGCCTTTGTGCGCGACAACGTGCCCGAGGGCGCGCCCTTCCTTGTGGCCGGCGACTACAACGACTGGGGCGAGCGCCTGGACACGCCCATGCGTGCCCACGGCCTGCGCCGCGCCACGGCGCCGCACGGGCGGGCTCGGGCGCCCACCTTCCCATCGCGCCTGCCGGTGTTCGCGCTGGACCGCGTCTATATGCGGGGCCTGCGCTGCACCGGCGTGCAGGTGCCGCGCGGGCCCAGCTGGGCCCGCATGTCCGACCATCTGCCCCTGGTGGTGGAACTGGCGCTGGAATGAGGCGACTCGGCACGAAGCGGCGCCGCCGGCACCATGCCGTCGATCCCGGCTTCGTCGGCGGCAACGAGGTCGAGCTGTTGCGTGGCGGCGATCAGCTTTTCCCGCGCATGCTGGCCGCCATCCGTCACGCCGGCAGTGAGATCTGGCTGGCGACCTATATCTTTCACGACGACGAGACGTCGCTCGCCCTGGCGGACGCCTTGATCGCGGCCGACCGGCGCGGCGTGCGGGTGCGCGTCGTCGTGGACGGCTTCGGCAGCAATGGCAGCATCCGCAGCCTGCGCGGGCGTTTTGCCGGCAGTGGCGTGGCTCTGGCCGTGTTCCGGCCCATGGACCGCTGGTGGCGCTGGTTCCAGCCGGGCCAGTTGCGCCGTCTGCACCAGAAGTTATGCGTCGTCGATGGCGACATCGCCTTCGTGGGCGGCATCAATGTCATCGATGATCGTTTCGACATCCATCACGGCCGCAGCGAACTGCCGCGGCTGGATTTCGCGGTGCAGCTTCGCGGCGGCCTGGTCGACCTGGTGGCGCAGAGCGTGCGTTCGATCTGGTCGCGCGCCTGGCTGGGTCGCGAGTTCGATGACGCGCTGCTGGACTATGTGCCCTTGCGCCGCCGCTTCGGCCTGTGGCTGACCCAGCTTTGGCGCGGCCCGCAGCGCCTGGCCGAGCCGGTATCCAGGCTGCGGCCCGTGAGCGCGGCTTTCGTGCTGCGCGACAACCTGCGCCGCCGCCGCACCATCGAGCATGCCTACGCCGACGCCATCCGCGGGGCCCGCGCCAGCGTCGACATCATCTGCCCCTACTTCTATCCCGGCCAGCGCATCCGCCAGGCCCTGCGCAGGGCGGCCGACCGCGGCGTGCGTGTACGCCTGCTGCTGCAGGGCAAGCTGGACTATCGGCTGGCCGGCTGGGCGGCCGAGGCGCTGTACGCCGACCTGCTCGGCCATGGCGTCGAGATCTACGAGTACACGCCGGCCTTTCTGCATGCCAAGGTCGCCGTCGTCGACGGGCAATGGGCGACGGTGGGCAGCTCCAACATCGACCCGCTGTCCCTGCTCGTCAACCTGGAGGCCAATGTCGTCGTGCAGGACGCCGGCTTCGCGAGCCGGCTGGCGGGCGAGATCGAGATGGCCATTGCGGTGTCGCAACGTGTTGGCGAGCGCGCCGGCACCGGCTTGCGCGCGCTGATGCACCGGGCGGTCGTGGTGTGGTTCGCCTATGTCTTCCTGCGTGTGGCAGGTGCTGCTGGACGTTACTGAGCGTCCGCCCGGTACAGAAAGTCCAGCATCGCCGGCACGCGGCGCGCCCAGCTGCCCTCGTCATGGCGGCCGCTGGGGTCTTCGACAAAGCGCAGCGCGCCGTCGCTCCAGCCCCGCCGGCGCAGCGAATCGTTCAGCTCGCGGGCGAGTTGCACCGCCTGGTCGCCTTCCTGGACCCCCATGTCCAGCCACAGCCGTGGCCGCGGCGCGGCCGTCGTGGCGGCCACGTCGCGCAACAAGAAACGGTCGTCCCACCAGACCGAGGGCGAGACGACCAGGGCCGCGCCAAAGGCCTCGGGCCGGTGCAGGGCCAGCCACATCGAGACCAGACCGCCCAGCGACGAGCCACCCACGGCCGTGTCGGCCGGGCCTGGCTGGGTGCGGTAGCGCGCGTCGATGACGGGCTTCAGCTCCTCGACGAGGAAGCGGGCATAGGCCGCCGCGCCGCCGCCGCGCCGCTCCGCCGCCTGCTTGCCCAGGCGTTCGGCCGACAGCGTCATCACCGTCGGCGTGTAGTCGTCCATGCGCGTCGCTTCATTGCTGGACACGGCGACGACGATGAAGGGCTTGAGGCGGCCCGACGCCACGCCGCGTTGCGCCGCCTCGTCCACCTGCCATTCGCTGCCGGCGGCCTGGGCGTCGAAGACGTTCTGGCCATCGTGCAGATAGAGCACCGGGTAGCGCGCCTGCGCATGCTCGGCATAGCCCGGCGGCAGCCAGACCTGCACCTCACGTGGGCTCACATGCGTGGACGCCACGACGCCCAGGCGCTCGATGCGGCCCACGCGCGAGACCGGCACGTCGCCGGCCGGCGCGCCGAACAGGCGCGCGACCATGACTTGCCCGCCATTGAGCAGCAGGGCGTGGTTGCGTCCGGGCTCCCAGCCCTCGCTGCCGTCCTGACCGGCCCCTCGCTCGATGCGGAATTTGTAGGCCAGCGGCTGGCCTCCGGTCGCATCGTCGGGCAGGGTCAGTTGCAGCCGATAGCGGCCCGGCTTGCCGCCGGGTTCGGCCAGCAGGGAACGGTCCCAGCTCAGCGGCGCTGCGCCACCGCGCAGGCCGAGGCGGTCACGGGCCGGGTCGAAGCGGCCGGCGGCGATCTCGGCCGTCAGGTCGATGGCGAAATGCAGGGTCGTCTCCGCCTGGCTGGACGCGGCGAACAGGCCCAGCAGCAGGGCGGCGATGAAGGGGCGCATGCCGCCAAGATAGACGAGGGCGGCTGGCGCCGCCGGAAGTCATTCAGGCATCGAAGCGCGGCGCATGGGGCGACACCAGCACGCCGGCCTGCACCAGGGCCGCGGCGCGCTCGATGTCGGGCGCCAGGTAGTGGTCGGCGGGGCTGCTGGCGCAGTCGGCACGCAGCCGCGTGTGCAGGGCTTCCACCGGCGCCGAGCTCTGCAGCGGGCGCAGGAAGTCGATGCCCTGGGCCGCGGCCAGCATCTCGATGGCGACGATATGGGCCGTGTTGTCGATCATGGCGTGCAGGCGGCGCGCGGCGAAGGTGGCCATGGAGACATGGTCCTCCTGGTTGGCGCTGGTCGGCAGGCTGTCGACGCTGGCCGGGTGGGCCAGGCTCTTGTTCTCGCTGGCCAGGGCCGCGGCCGTCACGTGGGCGATCATGAAGCCGCTGTGCAGGCCGGCGTCGGCCGTCAGGAAGGGCGGCAGGCGCGAGATGGCCGGATCGATCAGCATGGCGATGCGGCGCTCGGCGATGGCACCGACCTCGGCAATGGCCAGGGCCAGGTTGTCGGCCGCAAAGGCCACCGGCTCGGCGTGGAAGTTGCCGCCCGAGACCATCACGTCTTCGAACACCAGCGGGTTGTCCGTCACCGCATTGGCCTCGCGCACTAGCACCTGGGCGGCGTGGCGGGCCTGGTCGAGGCAGGCGCCCATGACCTGGGGCTGGCAGCGCAGGCAATAGGGGTCCTGCACGCGCTCGTCACCCTCGCGGTGGCTGGCGCGGATGGCGCTGCCGGCGAGCAGTTCGCGGTAGACGCCGGCGACCTCGATCTGGCCGGGCTGGCCGCGCACCTCGTGGATGCGGGCGTCGAAAGGACCGTCGCTGCCGCGGGCCGCATCCAGCGTCATCGCGCCGCTGGACAAGGCGGTGGCGAACAGGCCCTCGAAGCGCAGCAGGGCATGCAGGGCCAGGGCCGTGCTGGCCTGGGTGCCGTTGATGAGGGCCAGGCCTTCCTTGGCGGCCAGGGTCAGGGGCTTGAGCTCCAGGCGGGCGAGTTCGTCGCGGGCCGACACGCGCTGACCCGCAACCAGGGCTTCGCCTTCGCCCATCAGCGCCAGCGTCATGTGTGCGAGAGGCGCCAGGTCGCCACTCGCGCCGACCGAGCCCTGGCAGGGCACATAGGGAACGAAGCCGGCGTTGAGGGCGTCCAGCAGCGCCTGCACGACCTCGCGGCGTACGCCCGAGAAGCCGCGCGCCAGGCTGCCGGCCTTGGTGGCCAGCATCAGGCGCATGACCTCGGGCGACATCGGTGCGCCGACGCCGACCGCATGGCTGCGGATCAGGTTGAGCTGCAGCTGGGCGAGCTGGTCCTTGGCGATGCGGGTGCTGGCCAGCTTGCCGAAGCCGGTGTTGACGCCGTAGACCGGCGCGTCGCCTGCCGCAGCGGCGGCCACCAGCGCGGCGCTCTTGTCGACGGCACTCCAGTCATCGAGCTGCAGCGCGGCGCGGCCGGCGGCGATGTCGGCGAGCTGGGCCAGCGTCAGTTGTCCGGGGATGAGTTTCATAGCGACGGGAGATTGAGTTCGTTCTTCTGGGCGCAGGCGACGGCGGATTCGTAGCCGGCATCGGCATGCCGCATGACGCCGGTGCCGGGGTCGTTCCACAGCACGCGCTCGATGCGCTTGGCGGCCGCGTCCGTGCCATCGCAGACGATGACGACGCCCGAGTGCTGGGAGTAGCCCATGCCGACGCCGCCACCATGATGCAGCGACACCCAGGTGGCGCCGCCGGCGGTGTTCAAGAGCGCGTTCAGCAGCGGCCAGTCGGAGACGGCGTCCGAGCCATCCTTCATGCCTTCGGTTTCGCGATTCGGGCTGGCGACGGAGCCGCTGTCCAGGTGGTCGCGGCCGATGACGATGGGCGCCTTCAGTTCGCCGTTCTTGACCATCTCGTTGAAGGCCAGGCCGGCGAGGTGGCGCTCACCCAGGCCCAGCCAGCAGATGCGTGCCGGCAGGCCCTGGAAGGCGATGCGCTCGGCGGCCATGTCCAGCCAGCGGTGCAGCGCCGCGTGCTGCGGGAACAGCTCCTTGAGCTTGGCATCGGTCTTGCGGATGTCCTCGGGATCGCCCGACAGGGCCACCCAGCGGAAGGGGCCCTTGCCCTCGCAGAACAGCGGCCGCACATAGGCGGGCACGAAGCCGGGAAAGTCGAAGGCGTTGGCCACGCCCTCGTCCTTGGCGACCTGGCGGATGTTGTTGCCGTAGTCCACCGTCGGGATGCCCATCTGCTGGAAGGCCAGCATGCCCTTCACGTGGTCGGCGCAGCTCTTGGCGGCGGCGGCCTTCAGCTCGGCGTGCTGGGCCGGGTCGCTTGCTGCGGCCTTCCATTGCTCGACGCTCCAGCCGGCCGGCAGATAGCCGTTGATCAGATCGTGGGCCGAGGTCTGGTCGGTGACGAGGTCGGGCTTGATGGCCGTGCCCTGCTTGCAGCGCTCGGCGAGCTGCGGAATCAGGCGCGCCGCATTGCCCAGCAGCGCGATGGACTTGGCCTCGCCGGCGGCGGTGTACCTGGCGATGCGGTCCAGCGCGTCGTCGAGGTCGAAGGCCTGCTCGTCCACGTAGCGGGTCTTGAGGCGGAAGTCGATGCGCGACTGCTGGCACTCGATGTTCAGCGAGCAGAAGCCCGCGAAGGTGGCCGCCAGCGGCTGGGCGCCGCCCATGCCACCCAGGCCGGCCGTCAGCACCCAGCGGCCCTTGGCGACGCCGCCGTAGTGCTGGCGCGCGGCCTCGGCAAAGGTTTCGTAGGTGCCCTGCACGATGCCCTGGCTGCCGATGTAGATCCAGCTGCCGGCCGTCATCTGGCCGTACATCATCAGGCCCTTGCGGTCCAGCTCGTGGAAATGCTCCCAGTTGGCCCAGGCCGGCACGAGATTGGAGTTGGCCAGCAGCACGCGCGGCGCATCCGGATGGGTGCGGAACACGCCCACCGGCTTGCCCGACTGCACCAGCAGGGTTTCATCGTCGTTCAGCTCGCGCAGCGATTTGAGGATGGCGTCGAAGGCATCCCAGTTGCGCGCCGCCTTGCCGATGCCGCCATAGACGACCAGGGCGTCCGGGTTCTCGGCCACGGCGGGATCGAGGTTGTTCTGGATCATGCGGTAGGCCGCTTCGGTCAGCCAGCTCTTGCAGTGCAACTGGGTGCCGGTGGGGGCCTTCACGGGGCGGGGCAGGGCGGTCATGGGAGTTCTCCGACGAAGTGGGCGGACTCTAGTTGTCTATACAAGTCAAGTCAACTAGGATGCCGACCATGCCGCGATCCGCCACCAGCCCAGAACCGCAATACCTCAAGGTCAAGAACCATCTGCGCGAAGGCATCGCCAGCAGCCACTGGGTGGCGGGTGATCTGCTGCCGAGCGAGGGTGCTCTTGTCTCCCAGTTCGAAGTCAGCCGCATGACGGTGAACCGGGCCCTGCGCGAGCTGGTGCAGGAAGGCCTGATCGAGCGTGTGCAGGGTGTGGGCAGCTTCGTGGCCCAGCTGCACCGCATCTCGTCGACACTGAATGTGCGCGACGTGCATGAGGAGATCGTCGAGCGCGGCGGCAGCCACGAGGCGCGCGTGCACGCCCTGACCCGCGGCAAGGCCACGCCCCAGCAGGCGGCGGAGCTCGGCCTCAAGCGCGGCGCGCCGGTCTTCCTGAGCCTCATCGTGCACCTGGAGAATGGCATCGCCATCCAGTGCGAGGAGCGCGCCGTCAACCCGGCCTGCGCGCCCGACTACCTGGCGCAGGATTTCACCCGCATCACGCCGACCCACTATCTGCTGGACGTGGCGCCGCTGTCCGAGGCGCGCTACATGATCGAGGCAGCCTTGCCCGGAGAGGTCGAGGCCAAGCTGCTCGGCATCAACCGCCGCGACCCCTGCCTCGTCGTCAAACGCATCACCTACAGCCGCGGCGTGGCCGTAACCAGCGTGAAACTGACCCACCCGGGTGTACGTTACCAATTGCAAGGGAGCTTCGCGGCATGAGACGAGCCGCATGGAGCTGCGGAAAATGCTCCGTCCCCGCACGACGGGGTTGAGCGCAAGGAAAAGAACATGAGTTGGAGCAGGGTCAGTGCGGCCGATGTGCAGCCGCAGGCCTGGAAGAACGCAGGCGGCACGACGCGGGAGCTGCTGGCCTGGCCGCACGCCCATGACTGGGCGCTGCGCATCAGCGTTGCACGCGTCGAACGCGACGGGCCGTTCTCGGCCTTCCCCGGTGTGCATCGCTGGCTGGCCGTCATCCGCGGCTCGGGCCTGCGCCTGTTCGACTGGCCGCAGAGCGTGGGCGATGAGCCCCTGCGCTTCGACGGCGGGCTGGCCCCCGAGGCCGAACTCATCAAGGGCGAGACCGAGGTCTTCAACGTGATGGAAAGGCGCGGCAACCTGGAGGTCGAATCGGCCCACCATGTGCTGCTGCCCAGGACGCCCTGGGTCGGCCTGTTCACCGTCAGCGGCGGCCTGCTCGAGCATGGCCACCGCGCCATGCCGATGGCGCCGCTGACCCTGGCCTGGTGCGAGGATCCCGTGGCCCAGAGCTGCGTCTTCACCGGCGAGGGCAACGCCTGGTGGCTGACCTGGAGCGGCGAGTGAAGGGCTCCAGGCTCTGGCGCGGCGGCCTGCTGGCGACGCTGGCCGGCGACAGCGGCTGGGGTCTCATCGAGGACGGCGCCCTGCTCGTCGAGGACGGGGTGCTGCGCTGGGTGGGTACGGGCGCCGAGGCACCGGCGGCCGACGAGGTCGTCGAGCTGCGCGGCGCCCTGGTCACGCCCGGCCTGGTGGACTGCCATACCCATCTCGTCTACGGCGGCAGCCGCGCCCATGAGTTCGAGCAGCGCCTGCATGGCGCCAGCTATGCCGACATCGCCAGGGCTGGCGGCGGCATCAAGTCGACGGTGGCCGCCACGCGTGCCGCCGGAGAGGCCGACCTGCTGGCTTCCGCCCGCAAGCGCGCCCAGGCTCTCATGGCCGAAGGTGTGACGACGCTGGAAGTGAAGTCCGGTTATGGCCTGGAAGCGCCCACCGAAGCCCGCATGCTGCGCGTCGCGCGCCAGCTGGCTGGGCTGGGCGTCGACGTGCGCACCACCTATCTCGCCGCCCACGCGCTGCCACCTGAGTTCGCCGATGCCGACGACTACATCGCTGCCGTCTGCCTATGGCTGCCGGATCTGTTCGATGCCGGCCTCGTCGATGCCGTGGATGCGTTCTGCGAAAACATCGCCTTCAGCCCGGCCCAGGTGGCGCGCGTCTTCGACGCGGCCAGGCGCCTCAGCCTGCCCGTCAAGCTGCATGCCGAGCAGTTGAGCGACCAGGGCGGCGCCCAGCTGGCCGCCGGCTATCGCGCGCTGAGCTGCGACCATCTCGAATACCTCAGCCCTGCCGGCATCCAGGCCATGGTCGAGGCCGGCACCGTGGCGGTGCTGCTGCCGGGCGCCTACTACGCCTTGCGTGAGACCCAGCTGCCGCCGATCGCGGCGCTGCGCGAAGCCGGCGTGCCCATCGCCATTGCCACCGACCACAACCCCGGCAGTTCGCCCACGCTGTCGCCGCTGCTGATGCTGAACATGGCCTGCGTGCTGTTCCGGCTGACACCCGAGGAAGCCTTGCGCGGCCTGACCGTCAACGGCGCCCGCGCCCTCGGCCTGCGCGATCGCGGCCAGCTGGTGGCCGGCCAGCGCGCCGATTTCTGTGTCTGGGATAGCGCGCATCCGCGCGAGCTGGCAGCATGCTTTGGACATAACCCGCTGACAGAGCGGGTCTTCCAGGGAAGAAGACAGGGAGAAGCATGAGCGTGTTTCAACTTCGGCAGGGCCGCGCGCCGCTGCTGATCAGCCTGCCGCATGCGGGCACCGAGATCCCGGCCGAGCTGCACGACCGCTTCGTGCCGCGCGCCCTGGCCAGCGAAGACACCGACTGGCATCTGGAGCGCCTGTACCGCCCGCTGGCCGAAGCGCTTGGTGCCAGCCTCATCGTGCCGCGCTACAGCCGCTATGTCATCGACCTGAACCGTCCCTCCGATGACGCACCCCTCTACCCCGGCGCCTCGGGCGGCACCGGCCTGGTGCCGACGCGCTTCTTCACCAGCGAGCCTCTGTACCGCGACGGCGGCGAGCCCGGCGCGGCCGATGTCGATGCGCGGGTCGAGGCCTACTGGCGGCCGTATCACGAGGCCCTGGCGGCCGAGCTGACGCGGCTGCGGGCCGAGCATGGCCGGGCCATGCTCTTCGAGGGACACAGCATCCGCTCCGTGCTGCCGTGGCTGTTCGACGGCGAGCTGCCGGCCCTGAACCTCGGCACGGCCGACGGCGCCGCCTGCGCTCCCACCATCACGGCCCGGCTGGGCGCGCTGCTGGCTGGCCAGAGCCAGTTCAGCCAGGTCGTCAACGGCCGCTTCAAGGGCGGCTATATCACCCGCCATTACGGCCGCCCCGCCGAGGGCTGGCATGCGGTGCAGCTGGAGATGTGCCAACGCTGCTATATGGACGAGGCCGCCGACCCGCGCACGGCCTATGACGAAGCGCGCGCGGCCCAGGTCACGCCGCTGATCGAGAAGATGCTCAAGGAGATGCTGGCATGGCAGCCTTGAAGCGCCTTCATGCCGCCCTGGCCTGGGTGGACGGCCGCTGGCAGCGCGATGTGCTGCTCAGCGTCGACGCCAATGGCTGCTGGTCCGACATCACCGTCAACCTGCCGGCGCCTGCCGATGCCGAGAAGCTGGGCGGCCCCGTCATCCCCAGCCTCGTCAACGCCCACAGCCACGCCTTCCAGCGCGCCTTCGTCGGCCTGGCGGAGCGCCGCGAGGCGGGACAGGACGACTTCTGGAGCTGGCGCGACCGCATGTATGCCCTGGCCCTGCGCATCTCGCCCCAGCAGCTGCACGCGGTGGCCAGCCAGCTCTATGCCGAGATGCTGCGCGGCGGCTACACCCAGGTCTGCGAGTTCCACTATCTGCACCACCCTGCGCAAGGCCAGGCCTTCGACGACGAGCTCGACATGGCCTGGGCCCTGGCTTCGGCCGCTGAGGAAGTCGGCATCGGCCTGACCCTGCTGCCCGTGGTCTACACCCGCAGCGGTTTTGCGGCCGACGGTCTCAGGCCCGACCAGCACCGCTTCGCCGCCGACGCCGATTGGGTCTGGCGCTCAAGCCAGCGCATCATGGCCGCGGGCCTGCCGCGCGTGAATGCCGGCGTGGCCCTGCATTCGCTGCGCGGCGCCTCGCCCCAGGACATCGCCCGTCTGCGCGACCTCGTCGGCGCGGCCGATCTGCCCGTCCACATCCACGTGGCCGAGCAGACGGCTGAGGTGTCCGATTGCCTCCAGGCCACCGGCCGCCGGCCCATCCAGTGGCTGGCCGACGAGGGTCATCTGGACCCGCGCTGGCAACTGGTGCACGCCACCCATGCCGAGCCGGCCGAGATCGAGGCCGTGGCCCGCAGCGGCGCCGGCGTCGTCATCTGCCCGGGCACCGAGGCCAATCTGGGCGACGGCCTGGCCGACCTGCCGCGCTGGCTGGC
This sequence comes from Roseateles saccharophilus, assembly GCF_031458095.1. Taxonomy (GTDB): domain Bacteria; phylum Pseudomonadota; class Gammaproteobacteria; order Burkholderiales; family Burkholderiaceae_C; genus Pelomonas; species Pelomonas saccharophila_A. Next base: position 660,780 of record NZ_JAVDXU010000003.1, on the reverse strand, counting down.
GGGCGGCGTGCCGCTGACGGTCGGCTCCGACAGCCAGGTCACGCGCGGCTGGGTGGAGGAGGTGCGCTGGCTGGAATACGGCCAGCGCCTCGTCCTGCGCCAGCGCAACGTCGCGTCGGCGCCGGGCAGCCAGCCGTCCAGCGCGGCCCGGCTTTTCGACGCTGCGGTCCACGGCGGCGCCCGGGCGGCCGGCTTCACGGCCTGGGGACTGACGCCGGGTGCCCGGGCGGACTGCCTGGTGCTGAACCGCGAGGCCGACGCCCTGCGCGGCCTGCCCGACGAAGCCCTGCTGGATGCCGTCGTCTTCGGCAGCAATGGCTCGCCCTGGCAGTCGGTCTGGGTGGCCGGCCGGGCGCGGCCCTGGCGGGCCCCCACCCGGGTGGGGGATGCCTTCGAGGCCGCCATGCGTGAGATTTGGGCCACCAACTAACCCAAATCGATCAGAAATGGCTACGCTTCCCCATCCCAACGGAGGGGTGAGGAGGTTGCCATGATCGACATGAACCAATTCCCGATCCGGGCAAGGCTGGCCGCCGTGGGCGTGCTGGCTGGCCTGGGCATGCTGCTGATCGGCGGCTCCGGCCTGATGGCCCAGTCCGACGCCAGCGGCCTGCTCAAGCGCTTCGTCGACAACGACGTGGAAGCCCTGGCCCAGTTGTCCAGCGCGCGTGCCGCCGTCGGCAATCTGCGGCGCTATGAGAAGGACAGCCTGATCAACATGGCCGACGCGGTGGCTGTCGCCAGATACCGCAAGGAATGGGACGAGACCGAGGTCAAGGCGCGCGCGGCCCTGGACAAGGTGGCCGGCCTGCAGCTGAACAAGGACATCCTGGCGGCCGTCGCGGAGTCGCAGCGCGCGCTGAAAGCCTACCGTGAGGGTTTCCAGCCCTTCGCCGAACGCGTTGCCAAGGGCGAGTTCCCCGACACGGCCGAGGCCAACAAGGGCATGGAGCCCGTCAAGGGGCCGGTGCGGACCCTGGACAAGGAGCTCGCGGCACTGACCAAGCTCATCGACGAAAACTCCGAGCAGCAGATCGCGCAGATCGACGCGCGCTTTGCCTCGTCACGCACCGGGCTGATCGCGCTGCTGGTGGGGGCCGTCGCGGTGCTGGCCCTGCTGCTGCATGCCAACTCCAAGTCCATCCTGACGTCGCTGCAGCGCGCCGTCGCCGCGGCCGAGCGCATTTCGCGCCAGGACCTGACCGGCGAGGTCCAGGCCCGCGGCCGCGACGAGACGGCCAAGCTGATGCGGGGCCTGGCGACGATGCAGGACTCCCTCGTGACCGTCGTGCGCCAGGTGCGCGGGGCCACCGACAGCATCGCCCACGCGTCCAAGGAAGTCGCGGTCGGCAGCCATGACCTCAGCTCGCGCACCGAGCAGGCGGCGTCCAATCTGCAGGAGACGGCCTCGGCGATGGAGGAGCTGACGGCCAGCGTCACGCACAACGCCGAGTCGGCGCGCCAGGCGGACAAGCTGGCCGGTGACGCCGCCGAGGTGGCGCGCCGCGGCGGCGAGGTAGTCAGCGAGGTGGTCGCCACCATGGGCCGCATCAGCAGCTCGTCCCACAAGATCAGCGACATCATCGGCACCATCGACGGCATCGCCTTCCAGACCAATATCCTGGCCCTGAACGCGGCCGTGGAGGCGGCGCGTGCCGGCGAGCAGGGGCGGGGCTTTGCCGTCGTCGCGGCCGAGGTGCGCACCCTGGCCCAACGTTCGGCGGAAGCGGCCAAGGAGATCAAGGCCCTGATCACGCGCAGCACCGAGAACGTCGACAGCGGCTCGGCCCTGGTCACCCAGGCCGGCGAGACGATGAAGGAGATCAATGCCTCCATCGCCCGCGTGTCCGACATCGTGGCCGAGATCAGCCATGCCACCAGCGAGCAGAGCACCGGCATCGGCCAGATCGGCCAGGCCATCTCGCGTCTGGACCAGATGACGCAGCAGAACGCCGCGCTGGTGGAGGAGTCGGCCGCTGCGGCCCAGAGCCTGCAGCAACAGGCCGACGAACTTTCCCAGTCGGTGGCGGTGTTCAGGCTGAGCTGAGGCCGGGTTGCGCTATGGTGCGCGCCCGGCTGTCGCCGGGCCGCCATCCACTCGCAGCCACCTCATGATCGTCCGCAAAGCCGCCGTTCCCGTCGAAACGAATTCCAAGCCCGGCTGGGGCCGCGTCGACACGGCCCGCCTCGCAGACGCCGGCGGCCTCACGCAGTTCGGCGTGAACCTGCAGGTCCTGCAGCCGGGTGCCAAGGCGTCGATCCGCCACTGGCATCGCCATGTCGATGAATATCTCTTCGTCGTCAGCGGCGAGGTGACGGTGACGGAGGACGATGGCGCCCACACGCTGCACCCCGGCGATTCGGCCTGCTGGCCCGCCGGCGTGCGCAATGGCCACACCGTCTCCAACCGCTCGGCCCAGCCTTGCTCCTACCTCATCGTCGGCACGCGCGGCCTCGATGAGGCCGGCGAGTATGTCGACGACGCTGACATGCCGCCGGGCTGATCTTCAGGCAGGCGCCGCTTCCACCTGTGCCTTGCCACGCTTGCGGCTCACGCGCTGGATGAAATCGTCCACCACCTCGTAGAGCACCGGGATCACCAGCAGGCTCAGGAAGGTGCTGGTGATGAGCCCGCCGATGACGACGACGGCCATGGGGGCGCGGAAGCTCGGGTCGGTGCCGAAGCCCAGGGCGATGGGCATCATGCCGGCGCCCATGGCCAGGGTCGTCATGACGATGGGCCGGGCGCGCTTGTGGCAGGCGTCCAGCAGCGCGTCCAGCCTGGAGAGACCCTGCTCGCGCTGGGCGACGATGGCGTACTCCACCAGCAGGATGGAGTTCTTGGTCGCGATGCCCATCAGCATGATCATGCCGATCATGGCCGGCATTGAAAGGTCGGTGCCGGTCACGAACAGGGCCAGGATGGCGCCCGGGATGGACAGCACCAGGGCGCCCAGGATGGTCACCGGCTGCACCCAGGCGTGGAAGAGCAGCACCAGCACGATGTAGATGCAGGCCACGCCCGTGCCCATGGCCAGCGCAAAGCCCTGGCCCAGCTCGGCAAAGGCCTCGGCGTCGCCGATCTCTGCCTTGCTGATGCCCGGCGGCAGGTTGGCGATGCTGGGCAGGGCCGCGGCGGCCGCCTGCACTTCGCTGAGCGGCATGCCGTTGAGCTCGATCTCGAAGTTGACGTTGCGCAGCCGGTCGAAGCGGTCGATCTGGGCCGGGCCGCTGGTGATGGTCAGGTCGGCCACCTGCTGCAGGGGCACCGGGCCGCGCGCGCCGGGCACGGTCAGCTGGCCGAGCAGGGCCAGGTCGGCGCGGGCAGCGTCGGGCAGGCGCACGACGATGGGCACCTGGCGCTGTGACAGGTTGAGCTTGGGCAGGAACTGGTCGTAGTCGCCGGCCGTCGCAATGCGCAGCGTGTCGGCGATCGCGGCCGTGGATACGCCCAGGTCGGCCGCACGCGCTGCGTCGGGGCGCACGATGAGTTCGGGGCGCTGCAGGCTGGAGCTGCTGGTCACCTGACCGATGCCGGACAGGCCGCGCAGCTCCTTCTCGACCTTGGCGGCATGGGCGGCCAGGGCGTCACCATCCTCGCCGGCCAGCACGAGCTGGTATTTGTCATTGGAGCCGCCGAAGGTCACCTTGATGCGGGCGCCGGCAATGCCCTCCAGTTTCTCGCGCAGCTCGCGCTCGATCTGCTGCTTGCTGATGCCGCGGCGCTCATGGCGCGGCGTCAGGTTCAGCGTCAGCGTGGCCTTGCGGGCCTCGGCGGCGCCGCTCATCGCAAAGGGGTCACCACCGGCATTGCCGCCGCCCACGGCCGTGTAGACCAGCTTGACCTGCTTGTGCGCGGCCGCGGCGGCGCGCGCCTGCTCGGCGATGGCCGCCGTCTGCTCATAGGTGCTGCCCGGCGGCAGCTCGATGCTGATCTGGGTCTGGCTCAAGTCATCCGGCGGGATGAAGGCGCCGGGGATGGCACCCATGAACAGCGGTGCGCAGGCCGCCACGCCGAAGGCCGCGGCGATGGCCAGGGTCTTGCCCTTGTGCGTGAAGGCCCAGCGCGCCGTCTTCATGTAGCTGGCCATCCAGAAGGGCTCCTTGTGGGCCTTCTTGGGGGGCTTGAGGATGTAGGCGGCCATCATCGGCGTCAGCATGCGGGCGACGACCAGGGAGAAGAACACGGCGATGGAGGCCGTCCAGCCGAATTGCACGAAGAACTTGCCGACCACGCCGCTCATGAAGGCGGTGGGCAGGAAGACGGCGATCAGCGTGAAGGTCGTCGCGATGACGGCCAGGCCGATCTCGTCGGCGGCCTCGCGGGCCGCCTCCAGCGGCGTCTTGCCCATCGTCAGATGGCGCATGATGTTCTCGATCTCGACGATGGCATCGTCTACCAGCACGCCGATGACGAGGGATAGCGACAGCAGGGTCACGACGTTGAGCGTGAAGCCCATCCAGTGCATGACCAGGAAGGCCGGGATCGCCGACAGCGGCAGGGCGGTGGCGCTGACCAGGGTCGCGCGCCAGTCGCGCAGGAAGAACCACACCACCAGCACCGCCAGCAGGGCACCTTCCAGCAGCAGCGACAGGCTGCCGTTGTAGTTCTCGATGACGGGGTCGACGAAGTTGAAGGCCTCGGTGACGGTGATGTCGGGATGGGCGGCCTTGAGCTCCTCGAGTGCGGCGCGGATGCGCTCGGCCACGTCCACCTCGCCGGCACCCTTGGCGCGCACGATCTCGAAGCCGACCACGGCCTTGCCGTTCAGGAAGGCACCGGCACGGCGCTCGGCCAGGGTGTCGCTGACCGTGGCGACCTGGTCCAGGCGGACGTGCCGGCCGTCCGACAACGGGATGCTCATCGCGGCCAGCTCGGCCGCCGTCTGCACGGTGGCGATGGTGCGCAGCGACTGCTCGGCGCCGCCCAGCGTCGCGCGGCCGCCGGGGGCTTCCTGCTGCACCTGCTTGAGCTGGCGCGACACATCGGCCGCGCTGACGCGCAGGGCCAGCAGGCGGGCCGGGTCGATCTCCACGCGCAGCTCGCGGCTGACGCCGCCGACGCGGGCCACCGAGCCCACGCCGCGCACGGCCAGCATGCGCTTGGCAACCTGGTTGTCGACGAACCAGGACAGGGCCTCGTCGTCCATGCGGTTGCTCGAGACCGTGTAGGTCAGGATGGGCATGCCCGACAGGTTCATCTTGGTGATGACCGGGTCGCGCAGGTCGGCCGGCAGGTCGGCGCGCACCTTGGCGACGGCGTCGCGGGTGTCGTCCAGGGCCTCCTGCAACGGCTTCTCCAGCCGGTACTCGACGGTGACGGTGGCGATGCCGTCCTGCACCTTGGTGTAGATGTGCTTGACGCCGGTGGCCGTGGCGACCGAGTTCTCGATCTTGCGGGCGACCTCGGTTTCCATCTGCGCGGGCGCGGCGCCCGGGAGCGAGGCGCTGATGACGATGGTGGGCAGCTCGATGTCGGGGAACTGCTGGATCTTCATCTGCTTGAAGCCGTAGAGGCCGGCCGCCGTCAGCATGATGAAGAGCATGATGGCCGGCACCGGGTTGGCGATGGACCAGCGGGAGACGTTGAACATCGTCTTGTCTCCTTAGGGCGCGACGCGGACCGTGTCGCCGTCCACCAGGAAGCCGACACCGGACTCGACGACGGCCACGCCTGCCGCCAGACCGGACTTGACCTCCACGCGGTTGCCCTCGCGGCGGCCGATCTGCACCTTCTGCTCGCGCACCTTGGTGCCGTCGATGCGGAAGACATAGCTGAAGCCGTCGCGCAGCAGCACGGCCGTTTGCGGCAGCGTCAGGGCGCTGCTCTCGCCGAGCACGAAGTCGCCGCGGGCGAACAGGCCGGCGCGCAGAGCCTCGCCGGCCTTCAGGTCGACATAGACCAGGCCGTTGCGGGTCTGGGCGTCGATCTGCGGCGCGACGCGGCGGATTCGGCCTTCCAGGGCCGGGGCGCCGCTGGGCTGCACCCGCACGGTCTGGCCGACCTTGAGCTGGGCCAGCTCGGCGCCGGGCACCTCGGCCCGCCATTCCAGGCGGCCCTGGCGCTGCAGGCGGAACAGTTCCTGGCCCGGCTGCACCAGGGCGCCCGGCGTGGCGACGCGGGCGCTGATGACGCCGTCGTCCGGCGCCGTGATGCGGGTGTAGGACAGGCGCAGCTCGTCGGCCTGCACGCGGGCCTTGGCGGCGGCGACACGGGCCTGGGCGGCGCCGTCGGCGGCCAGGGCCTGGTCGATGGCTTGCGGCGACAGGGCTTCGCTGCCCTGCAGGGTCTTGACGCGCTCGGCGGTCTGGTGGGCCTCACGGGCCGAGGCCTCGGCTTCCAGCAGCGCGGCCTTGCTGGCGGCGAGGTCCGCTTCCAGTGTGCCGGGGCTCAGGCGGGCCAGCAACTGCCCTTTCCTGACGCGGTCACCGACGTCGACCTCCAGCGCGGCCAGGCGCTGGCCGCCGATCTCGGCGCCGATGATGGCCTCCTGCCAGGCGGCGATGGAGCCGGTGCCCGACAGGGTCTGGGCCCAGGTGCCGGCCTGGGGCACAACGCGCTTGACGGTCAGGGCCGGCTTGGGTGCCGCACTGGCGGCAGCATCGGCCGCGAAGGCGGGGCTGGACAGGGCGGCGACAAAGGCAGCGGCGAGGGCGACGGTCAGGGCGGCGGTGACGGCGGTGGTGTAGCGGATGCGGATCTTCATGGCGTTCAGCGCGCGGAGGCGGTGTTCGTGTTCGTTGGGGCTTCAGCGGTCCAGCCGCCGCCCAGGCTGCGGTAGAGGCGGATCCAGGCCAGGGCGTGCTCGGCGCGCACGCTGAGCACGGCGTCGTAGGCGGCCAGCGCGTTGCGGAAGGTGGTGTTGCGCTGCACGCCGCTTTGCAGGCCGGCCTGGGCCTGGGAGAAGGAGCGCAGCGCAATGCCTTCCCACTCGCGCTTGACGGCATCCACCTCGCGCTCGCGCTCGGCACCAGCGGCCACGCGTTGCAGCGACTCTTCCACCTCGGCCACGGCCGTCTGCCAACGGGCCTGCAGGGCCGCCGCGGCTTCGTCAGCGGCGGCTTCGGCGCCCTCGGCGCGCGCCTTGCGCTGGCCGCCATCGAAGAGGGGCAGGCTCAGCGAGGGGCCGATGGCCCACATCGACGTGTTGCTGCTGGAGCCGCCGACGCGCAGCCGCGACTCGCCGGCCAGGGCGCCAAGGCTGAGCTGCGGCCAGCGCTGGGCTTCGACGCTGCGCTGCTGCTGCAGGGCAGCCAGCCAGCGCTGGTGAGCGGCGGCGACATCGGGTCGCTGGGCCAGCAGTTGGGCGGGCGGGGCGCCGACGTCAAAGCCCGGCACCTTGGGCTGGCTGCGGCGCAGCTCGAAGCCGGTGTCGTTGATGGCCGGCGGCGCCAGCTCCTTGGCCAGGTCCTGGGCCTGCTCGCCGCACAGCAGGGCCAGGCTCTGCAAGGCGATCTGGGCCTCGGCCCGCCACTGGCTGCGGGTGGCCGAGGCCACGGCGCGGTCGGTGTTCAGCAGGGCGGCGTCGCTGACGCTGATCAGCCCGGCCTTCTGCTGCTCACGGCCCCAGGCGGCAATCTGTTCGGCAAAGCGGTTGTCCAGTTCCGACGATTCCTCATGGGCCTGGGCCAGGCGCAGCTGCACATAGGCCTGGGCCACGTCGGCGGCCAGGCTGACGCGGGCAGCATGCCAGTCCGACGTCGCGGCCTGGGCCTGCAGCTTCTCGGCCGCGGCGGCGGCGCGGAGGCCGCCGAAGAGGTCGACCTCCCAGCTGGCATTGAACTGGGCGCTGCCCTGCGTGCTCATGCCGGGCACGGTATTGAGATTGCGGCCACGCTGGGCTTGGGCATTGGCCGTGGCCTGGGGCAGCAGGGCGGCGCGGGCCTGGGTGGCGCTCGCCTCGGCCTGGCGGCGGCGGGCGGCGGCCTGGGCCAGCGTCGGGCTGCGGCCCTGGGCGCGCTCGATGAGGCGGGCCAGCAGCGGGTCGTCGAAGGCCTTCCACCAGTCGTTCAGCGCCGCCGTGCTGCCGCCGTGGGGCAGGGGCGAGCGCCAGGCGGCGGGGATGGCGGTCGAAGCCGGCGCGGCGGCAGGCGGCGCCGTCATGCAGGCGCTCAGTAGGGCCAGCAGGGACGCGACGAGAAGTTTGCGTGGGTGGTTCATTTCAGTTGTCCATTGCGTGTTCGCGTTACCTGCTCCACGTGAAAACCGGGTATTTCGGGCCGAGCGCCGGGCCGCTCCCTAGCCGGCCCGCCATGGCGATGTGCTCGCGGCTCAATGCCGCGGGCATCGCCGTCCCCACGGGGGCTGAGGCCGGACACGGCGAGTCCAGTGGACTCACCGTGCCTGCCGAAGGGCAGCGGGCTTGGCCGCTGCGCGGTCTGCAAGACCGGTCAGGCGCACCGCGTTCAGCGGTGTGAGGCTGGACGAGGGGCTTCATGTTTCTCGCGTTCGTAGGCCACCAGCGCACAGCCCCAGTCGGCGAGGCGGTGGCAGGTCTGCTCGAGCAGGGGGTCGTCGGCCAGCAGTTCGGGGTGGAAGGCGTCCAGCATGGGCCGGGTCATGGAGTAGTCATGGGCCATGGCCTGCAGGCCCATGGCGAGCTGGTGGATGGCGGCCGTCGGCTCGGCCAGGCCGGCGTGCTGGGCCAGCAGGCGGGCGAAGCGGTCGAAGAGGGGGCCGACTTCCTGGGCCACTGTCTCCATGAAGATGGGGCTGGGCGCCTGCATCTCGCGGAAGAACATCTGGGCGCTGCAGGCGCCGTCGTCGAACAAAAAGGGCTGCAGGAAGCGGCGGATGGATTCGTGCAGGCTCAAGCCCGGATCGTCGAAACCGGCCAGCTGCTGCTGCAGGTCGACGACCGGCAGGCGCAGCACCTCGCGGTAGAGGCCGTCCTTGTCGCCGAAGTGGTAGTGGATGGCGCCCGGGTTGACCCCGGCGGCGGCGCAGATCTCGCGTGTCGTCACGGCGTCGAAGCCGCGCTCGCCGAACAGGCGCATGGACTCCTGTAACAGGCGCTCGCGCGGCGGCAGGGGGGCGGTGGAGGAGGGCTTTTCAGCGCGCATGGGGTCGGACTGTAAAGCCAATCAAGCGCTTGCTTGGTCGCGTTTTGTATCGTTTTTTATCGGCTGGCGACGGACAAGGCGGCGCGCAAGGCATCAGATCGGCACCAACCGGCAAGGGGGCGCTTGACGGTCTGGGAACGGTCTTTGCCTGCCTTCAGGGCGGCGTCGGCCGCGCCGCGTTGCCCGTGGATGGCAGCGTGAACCGCTTCATCAACTCTGGAGAGTCATCATGAGCAGGAAATTCACCCCCTTGTCGACCACCGTGGCGGTCGCGACTGCCGGCTTGATCATCGGCATTGCCGGCTGCGCCTCGACGCGCTCCAGCGACGAACATGTCGCCCAGTCGCAGGACGCGGATACGACGCCCACCCTGGCTCAGGCCACACCGACCAATCCGCTGGATGCGACGAGCCAGCCCAATGCCATCGACACGACGACGGTGGCCATGCCAGCCGAAACCCCAGCCCCGGCAGCGCCTGTTGCCAGCATCGACCCCCAGCCTGCCCAACCCATCAGTGAGGCCACGCCACCCGCTGCGCCGGTGACGGACGTCAGCGCTGCGCCGCCCATGCCCGCCCAGACGACCCAGCCCAGCACGCCGGCGTATCCGAGCAGCACCGACACGACGACGTCGAGCACGGCCACGACGACCACGACCGATACATCGACCAGCAACAACAACGCCGATCAGGCACTGCCGCCGCGCCGCGACCGCCACTGAGGCGCAAGCTGACTAGGGCGCGAGCGCCTGGCTGAGCGCTTGCGCCGGCCGCAGCGAGCCGACGTCGATGCCGCGCCAGTTGCGCAATTGCAAGTGGCTGTAGCCGCGCAACAGCTCGTCCTCGGTCTTCAGCAGGGCCTGGGCGACCGCTGCAAACGCGGCCTCGGCCGCGCGGACGGCGCCGTCGTCGATCTTCAGCGCGATGCCCAGGCCCAGCTCCGGCAGGGCCGCGCAGTAGACGCCCTCGGCGCCGATCTTGCAGAAGACGCGCTCGCCATAGGCCTGCATGACGCGGGTGTCGAAACGGTCCGTGCCGCCGACCATGAAGGGCGCCACGGCGACGGCTTGGCGCAGCCTGCGCGCGGCGCGGGCGTTGGCGTCCGACAGGCCCTGGCCGCTGCCGCAACGGGCGAAGGCCAGCGCCAGCGCGCGCAGGGGCAGGGCGAAGGTCGGGATGGAGCAGCCGTCGGTGCCGCGCGGTGCCTTTTCGACGTCAATGCCCGTGGCCGCCGACAGCGCCGCGGAGACTTCACGCATGACCGGGTGTTCCGCTGCGACATAGCCGCGTGCGAACGCGGCTGGCTCGGTGCCGGCGTTGCGCGCCCCAATTGCCATATGGCAGGCGACGCAGATGAAGCCAGCATGCTTGCCCGAGCAGTTGTTGTGCAGCGGCGTGGCCAGCTCGCCGCGCGCCACCATGCCGCGCAGCACCGGCTCGCGGCTGGGCCATTGGGTGCCGCATTCCAGCGCGTTGGCCGTCAGCCCCAGCTTGGCCAGCACGCCGGCGGCCGTGGCCACATGCTCGGGCTCGCCGCTGTGCGAGGCGCAGGCCAGCGCCAGCTCAGCGTCGTTGAGACCGAATGTCTCTGCGGCCCCGCTGGCGACCAGCGGTAAAGCCTGCAGCAACTTGACGGCCGAGCGCGGGAAGATGGGCTGGTCGACATCGCCCAGGGCCGTGTGCACGGCGCCCGAGGCATCGACGATGGCCAGGGCGCCGGCATGGCGGGATTCGACGGCGCTGCCGCGCAGGACTTCGACGAGGACGGGGTTCATGCCGCGCATCATCGGCCGAAACGGACGGGCCACGAAGTAAGGCCCGATGCACTCGGCATCGGGCCCCGGTGTCGGTCAGCGCCTGTAGAGCAGCTCTTCAGCTGCAACTCCGGCTCGCGACAACTTCAATCTAGCCGAGCCGCGGCCCCTGCGCAGGTGGGCAAGGCCGCATGCGCACGTCAGCGCTGCCCTACGCCAACGCCGCCACGGTGAAGCGGGCACGCAGATGGCGCGGCTGCTCGATCTCGTCGGCAATCGCCACGGCCAGGTCGGCCACCGAGATGCCGGCAGGCGCCTCGCCCGCCATCAGCAGCTGCTCACCGCCGCTGCGGTAGTTGCCGCTGCGCTCACCCGGGGCCAGCAGGGCCGGCGGGCTCAGGAAGGTCCAGTCCAGCGTGGTGTTGCCGCGCAGCGCGGTCAGGTGGTCGCGGGCGGCACGGGCGCCGGGCACGATGTTGGCGGGCACATGGCTGGCGAATTCCGGCGTGTCGACGAGCTGCACGCCGGGCGCCACGAACAGGCTGCCGGCGCCGCCGACGACGAGCAGGCGCTTGACGCCGCTGGCCTCGACGCCCTGGGTGATGGCGTTGGCGCCGCGCAGGAACTTGTCATACAGCTCGGCCTCGTTCCAGCCCGGGTTGAAGGCCGACACGACGGCGTCGTGGCCGCGCACGGCCGACGCCACGGCGCTGGCGTCGTAGGCGTCCGCGGCGACGGCTGTCAGGCCGGTGCGGGCTTGCAGCTTGGCGGGGTCGCGCACCAGGGCGGTGACTTGGTGGCCGCGTTGCAGCAGCTCGGCGAGGACGGCGGCGCCGACGAATCCGGTGGCGCCGATGAGAGCGATGTTCATGAGGGTCTCCAAGGGGTTGAAAGCGATGGGTGAACGATAGGAGCTTCACGATCTGGCGATAAGACGGCCAAAATCGCTATCACCTTGAAGTGACGCTTAAAGATGGACGAACTCAAGCCCTATGCCGTGTTTGCCGAGACCGTCGCCGCCGGCTCCATGAGCGGGGCCGGGCGGCGGCTGGGCATGAGCGCCTCGGCCGTCAGCCAGACCCTGCGCGCGCTGGAGCGCCAGATGGGCGTGACGCTGCTGCACCGCTCGACGCGCAAGCTCACGCTGACCGAGGCCGGTGAGCGTTGCTACCCGCATTGCCTGCGCCTCGTCGAGGCCGCACGCGCAGCGGCGGATTCGCTGGTGCAGGCGCGAGACGCGCCCAGCGGCGAGTTGCGCGTCGCAGCACCCGTGGGCTTTGCGGCCCATATTGCCCAGGCGCTGGCACCGGTGCTGGCGCAAGCACCGGGCCTGAGGCTGCGCCTGCTGGTGGACGACGCGATGATCGACCTCATCGATGCCCGCATCGACATCGCGGTGCGCGTCGGCCAGCTTGCTGACTCCAACTGGATTGCGCGGCCCTTGTGCGAGATCGAGATGGTGCTGTGCGCGGCGCCCGCCTATGTCGAGCGCCACGGCCTGCCGTCAATGCCGGCGGACCTGCCGGGTTTCGACTGGATTGCCTGGGCCCGCGAAACCCAGGAGGCCGGCGAGGCGGCGCCAACCATCGCCCTGCTGTTGCACGGCGCTGGTGGCGAGGCGCAGCGCGTGCAGGTCCCCGTGCGCATTGCCAGCAACAACCATGTGGCCTTGCAGCAGATGTGCGAGCAGGGGCTGGGCATCGCCCGACTGGGTTATGCCGACGTGCTGGCCCAGCTGTCGCGCGGCACCTTGGTGCGGCTGCTGCCGCAATGGCGCTTCACGCCGCTGCCGGTGGTGGCCGTCACGCCGCGGCGTGAGGGCGAGCCGGCCAAGGTGAGGGTGGCGGTGGAGGCGCTGAAGCGCTATTTCGCGACATTGCCGGGGCTGGCGGCCTAGTCAGTCGACGTGGACGCGATTGCGCCCACCCCGCTTGGCCGCATACAGCGCCTGGTCGGCACGGTTGAGCAGGCTGTCGCCCTGGTGTTGCAGCGGTGCGCCACCCGAGATGCCGACGCTGATACGCACGATGAGGCCGGGCGTGATGGCCGCCCAGTCGTGCTCGACGACGGCCAGGCGCAGGCGCTCGCAGATCTCGGCGGCCTGCTGGGGCGCGATGCCGACCAGCACGGCCAGGAACTCCTCGCCGCCGATGCGCGCCATCAGGTCGGCGCTGCGCAGGCGGTGGCGCAGCAGTTGGGCGAGCTGCTGCAGCACGGCGTCGCCGACGGCATGGCCATGGGTGTCGTTGATCCTCTTGAAATGATCGACGTCCAGCGCCGCGACGCTGATGACCTGGCCGGCCATGCGCGCCCCCTCGACGAGCAGGGGCAGGGCGAACTCGGCGTGGCGGCGGTTGTGCAGGCCGGTCAGCACGTCCTCGTGGGCGGCGCGGTCCAGGGCCATGGCGTGTTCGCGCAGGCGCGCCTGCTCGGTCTCGAGGTGGGCGGCCCGAGCACGTTCGCGGCGGGCGTCGGCCACGGCGCTGTCGGCGCGGGCCTGGGCCTGCTCGACCTGGTCGCGGATCAGGATGACCTCGGTCTGCAGCACCAGGTTGTCGCGCGAGATCTGGCGGTCCAGGCCGACCAGTTCCTCCAGCCAGCCGAGGGCCTCGCGGTACTGGCCGCAGGCCTTGTGGGTCTCGTACAGGGAGCGGATCAGCAGGCGGCGCAGCTTGGGCGGCGGCTCGGTGGCGGCATGCAGCAGGGCCTCGAGGATGCGGGCGGCCTGCACCGGCTCGCCCTTCAGGCGCAGGAAGACGGCGCGCTGGGCATCGGCCTCGACGGCCAGGGTGCGGTAGCCATGGTCATGGGCCAGGTGGCCGAACTCGTTGAGCAAGGGCAGGGCGGTGTCGAGCAGGCCGCCGGCCAGCAAGGCATTGACGAGGTTGGACACGGCCACGGCCACCTGGAAGGGGCTGCCGGACCGGCGGGCCAGCGTGGTGGCCTGGTCGGCAGTGCGGCGCGCGTTGGCCACGGCATCGGCCAGGGCGGCGCTGTCGCCCAGGGTCCGGGCCTCCTCGACGCGGCGCAGCCAGAAATAGGCCAGGTTGTTGTGGCAGGAGAACAGCACCTCGGCGCAGTCGGTGCGGGCCGCGATCTCCAGGGCTTGGCCGGCCGAAGCACAGGCCTGGACCGGGTTCTCCAGGCTGGAATACGCGATGCCGACACGGTTCAGCGCCCAGGCCTCGCGCACCGGGTCAGCGGCGCGGCGCGCGGCGGCCAGGGCCTTCATGCCCGATTCCAGGGCCTCGCGGCCCATCAGCAGCTGGCCGTAGACATAGCACTGGCTGGTCAATGCATCGGCCAGCAGGATGTCGTCGCTCAGACGCTCGGCCAGGGCCAGGGCCTCGGTGGCGCAACGCGCGCTGGCCGTCAGCTTGCCGACGCGCGGGTATTGATGGGCCAGCAGGGCCAGGATCTCGGCGCGCCGACGCAACTCGGCCGCCGGGCAGATCAGCAGCAATTCCTCCAAGGCCTCGCTGGACACCTGGTAGGCCCCCGCGGCCGCGCGCTGGCGTGCGACGGCAAAGGCGGCGTCGAAGTCTGCGGCGTTGAAACCGGCGTTCTCGGCAGGCGGGGCGGGGAGGTCGAGCAGGGCTGACATGGAATCCGTCGATTCTGCCTAGGCCCAGAATGCCGGCCATGACGGACATCGCTGTTTTCGGGGTCGACTTCACGAGTGCACCCCGCAAGGTCAAGCCCATCGTCGCGGCGGAAGGCCTGCGCCACGGCGCCGTGGTGCGTCTGACGCGGCTGGTAGCGCTACACAGCCTGGAGGAGTTTTCCGCCTGGCTCGCTCAGCCCGGGCCCTGGGTGGCTGGTTTCGACCTGCCTTTCGGCCTGCCACGCGAGCTTATCGAGCAGCTGGGCTGGCCGACCGACTATGCCGCCCTGATGGCGCATTACGCCGGCCTGAGCCGCGCGGAGATCCGCGAGCGCTTTGCTGCTTTCTGCGCTGCGCGGCCGGCCGGGTCCAAGTTCGCCCATCGCGCCTGTGACGGGCCGGCCGGCGCCAGCCCGAGCATGAAGTGGGTCAACCCGCCGGTGGCCTGGATGCTGCATGCCGGCGTGCCGCGGCTGATCGCGGCGGGCGTGCATCTGGCGGGTCATCTGGCCGGCGACGAGAGCCGCGTGGCGCTGGAGGCCTACCCGGGGCTGCTGGCGCGCGAGCTGATCGCGCGGCGCTCCTACAAGAGCGATGCGAAGGCCGCGCAGACGCCCGAGCGGCTGATCGCGCGCAAGGACATCGTCGAGGGCCTGGAGCAAGGCCGCACGCGGCTTGGCCTGCGCCTCAAGCTCAGCCATGCCCAGCGCGACGAACTGGTGGCGGACGCCAGCGGGGACAGCCTGGACGCCGTGCTGGCCATGCTGCAGGCCGCCTGGGCCGCGCAGCAGCCGCGCTATGGTTGGCCCGAGGGCGCGGATGCCTTGGAGGGATGGATAGCCGGCGCATGAAAGGCCTGGCTCCGTCGGCGCGACCCTGACACTTCGCCCCACGAAGGAAGCCGTATGAACCGACGCCAGCTCTGCGCCAGTGCGCTGTTCGGGACGCTGTCGCTGCACGCGAGCGAGGGGCACCAAGATCTTTTGCATGCCAGCACTACCCGCGCCGGCCGGCTTTCATTCCTGCTGCCGACGCGCAATCTCCAGCGCCCGCTGCAGCTCCGCGGCACGCCAGGGCTGGTCACGGATGGCGCGCAGCAGCACCGCTTCCGCCTGCTCGGGTCGGCCGTGCCGGCGCAGCACCTGGGCGGCTTCCAGGGCATCCAGGTCGGGAATGGTTTCCGCGCCCGTGAGCTTGACCCAGGCGATGCCGATGAGGGCGATGGCCAGCGGCGTTGAAAAGAGCAGCTTCTCCACCGTCGGCATGCCGGTGAACCAGATGAACCAGAGCATGGCCGCCATGAAAGTGAGGCCGCCCAGGGCGCCGTTCAGCTTCAGCCAGCGCTTGGGCGCCATTGGGAAGGCGATGCTCAGGGCGAAGCTGATCAGGGCCAGCCCGAACAGCGTGACCGAGCCGTGCTGGGGCGAAGCCAGCAGGGCGCGACGCGCGCCGGGGCGCGGATGAAACTCGACGATGCCCAGCGACAGCAGCAGCACATAGCCGCCGACCAACAGGAAGGCCAGCGCGGCCCAGCGGGGAGGGGTGCGATGCATGACGTCGTCAGCGCAGACCGACCTGGCCCTTCCAGGCATTCAGGATCTTGGCCCGGTCCCAGGCCCGGCCGGCCTTCATCGTCCAGGCCACTTCGGGCAGGGCCGGCTTGGCCGCATCCAGCGGCGCGGCAAAAGCGATCAGGTCGGCGCGCAGGCCCGGGGCGATGCGGCCGATGTCGGCGCTGCGACCCAGATAGGTGGCGCCATTGGACGTCATGACCTTGACGGTGGTTGCCGTGTCGAAGCCGGCCTCGCGCAGCAGTTCGAACTGGCGCAGCGACGACCAGCCCGGGATGACGCCGCCATAGCCCGTCGGGTCGGTGCCGGCGACGAGCAGGCCGCCGGCGTCATGGAACTGTTTCTCCCAGACCATGTTCTTCGGAAAGATGCGGCCATGCGGGTTGGGGCCGCCGCGCTGGATGGCCGTGTAGCGGCTCACGTATTGCTCGCGCAGTTGCGGCATCAGCAGGTCCAGTGCCGCGGCCGGGGCCATGGGGCGGCCGTAGGAAAAAGTCTCGAAGATGGTCAGCGTCGACGTCAGGGCGACTTTCTTGTCGATCATCTGGCGCTGCAGGGCGGCCATGCGCGGGTCGTCGACGGCCAGCGCGTCGAGGGACTTGGGGGCGGCGTCGCCGCTGGGGCAGACGTCTGGCTGCCTGCCGTCGACGAAGTCCGTGGACGCGAAGAAGCCATGCTCCAGGTTGTCTATGCCCATGGCGGTCGCCTCGGCATAGGTCACCGCGCACAGATGAGCAGTGACCTTGGCCTTGCGTTCATGCGCAGCTTTCACGATGGCATCGAGCTGCTCGCGCGTCAGGTGCATATAGCCCTTGTACGAGGTCGCGCCGACGTCGGCCCAGTAGCCCACCTGGCGCACGGCGTCCTCGGCATTCACAAGGCGCGGCACCTGGGCCACGAAGGCCTGGATGCCGTTCAGAAAGGGGGCCGTCACGTCCAGGTCGGGCCCCGGTGCCTTGCCGTCGCGGATGTCCTTCCAGGTGTTGAGGTCGGCATAGGGGCTCATGCTGCCGGCCGTGCGCATCGTCGTCACGCCGCCGGCGAGGTAGAGCAGCGGGAAGCTCTGGAAGAAGGCGCCGTAGCTGCCGCGTTCGGTCGGGTAGAACAGGTGCTCGTGCAGCAGCACGAAGCCGGGCATCAGCGCGCCGCCGTTCAGCTCCTTCACCAGCGCGCCGGCCGGGGCCTTGAGTTCGCCATCGGGCTTCACGTCCGCGATGCGGCCGTCGCGAATCAGCACGCTCATGTGCTCGCGTGGCGCACTGCCCGTGCCGTCGTAGAGCTGGGCATTGCGCAGCAGCGTGACCGGGGCCTGGAAGAGGGTGTAGCGCTCGGTGTCGCTGGGCGGCGGCGTCTGCGCGAGGGCGGCCGAGGACAGCAGGGCAGCGACGAGGAGGCTTGTCTTCTTCATGCAAGCCATCCTCGCATGGGGCACCGCGCTCACAGATCGGGGATGACCTCGGGGTGGCCGGCGTGGGCGAGATGGCTGACCAGGGGCAGGCCGGGGCCCCAGGCATGGATGAGCCAGCCGGCGGGTTCGAGCGCGATGGCCAGGGGTGCGTCGGGCGCGAGGTCCAGCGCCACCTGATGGGCGGTGGAGGGCGCACTGATGACGGGGGCGTGAGCCACCTGGCCCAGCGTCATGCGGTGCAGATGGCCACAGACCACGCGCTGCACCTGCGGGTGGCGGGAGATCAGCGCCTCGAAGCCGGCCAGGCCCTGCTGCAGGGCCATCGCATCCATGGCGGCGAGGCCGGTGGTGTGGGGCGGGTGGTGCAGGGCGACGAGCGTGGGAATGCCGTGGCGCTCGGCGAGCAGGCCTTGGGCTTGCGCCAGCCGTGCGTCATCGAAACCACCTTCGGGCCGGCCAGGCATCAGGCTGTCCAGCACGACGAGGCGCAGCGGACCGGGCAGGTCCAGCGCGTACTGGATGGCGGCCGCGCCGGGCTCGCCGCGGTGCACGTTCGCGAGGCCCGCAAAGGCCTCCTGCAGCGGGCCGCGGGCGTCGTGGTTGCCGGGCAGCAGGGCCAGCGGCAGGCGGGCTTCGATCAGCGGCAGCAGCAGCTCGCGCAGCTGGGCGTATTCGGCCGGGTGGCCGGCATCGACAAGGTCGCCGCTGACCAGCACAGCCACGGGCCGCGGCCGGATTTGCAGCACGCGCTCGACGGCGTGGCGCAGCGCGGCCGCGGTGTCGACACGGCCGCAGATCAGCTTGCCCGGATGGGTGATGTGCGGGTCGCTGAGCTGGACGAGCAGATAGGGCGTGGCGTCCATGCGTGCAGCCTCACTTGCGCATCAGCGTGGATTTGCCGAAGAGGGACTCGATGAGGTCCACGGCCACCAGGGCGGTGCGGTTCTTCTCGTCCAGCGCCGGGTTCAGCTCCATCAGGTCCATGGAAGCCATGCGGCCGGTGTCGGCAATCATCTCCATGCACAGATGCGCTTCGCGGTAGGTCGGGCCGCCGCCGACCGTCGTGCCGACGCCGGGCGCCATGACGGGGTCGAGGAAGTCGACGTCGAAGCTGACGTGCAGATGGGTGTTGTCGTCCAGAGTCGCCAGGGCCAGCTCCATGGTGTGGCGCATGCCCATCTCGTCGATGAAGCGCATGTCGAACACTTCCAGGTCGTGCTCGTGCACGAAGGCGCGTTCGCCCTCGTCAACGCTGCGGATGCCGATCTGGCGGATCCACTTCGGCGAGATGGCCGGCACATGGCCGCCGATCTCGATGAGCTCCTTGGGGCCGAAGCCGCACAGGCAGGCCACCGGCATGCCGTGGATGTTGCCGCTGGGGGTCAGCTCGCTGGTGTTGAAGTCGGCATGGGCGTCCAGCCACAGCACGCGCAACTTCTTGCCGGCGTCGCGGCAGTGGCGCGCCACGGCGCTGATGGAGCCCAGGCCCAGGCAATGGTCGCCGCCCAGCAGGATGGGCATGCGGCCGGTCTTGAGCTCGTTGTAGACGGCCTCGTGCACGGTCTGGTTCCAGGCCACCACTTCCTGCAGATGGCGGTAGCCGTCGGTGGGCGGCAGCCAGGGATTGGAAGGGCCGCTGAGGTTGCCGCGGTCGACGACATCGACACCGCGGGCGCGCAGGGCTTCGGCCAGGCCGGCCACACGCATGGCCTCGGGGCCCATGCTGGCGCCGCGGGCACCGGCGCCGATGTCGGTGGGGGCGCCGATCAGGGAGACATTGCGGAGTTTGGTCATGGCGTGGCGGCGCTCGCGGGCGCGGCGAGTTCGGGTTGGGATTCGAGCAGGCCCCAAGCTTCCTCGGCGGTCTCGACGTAGTGGAAGAGCTGGGCGTCGGCGGGATTGACCATGCCGGTCTCGATCAGCAGCTCGATGTTGATCAGCTTGGTCCAGAACTCGCGCCCGAACAGCAGGATGGGGCGCGGCCGGCTCTTGCGGGTCTGGATCAGCGTCAGCGTCTCGAAGAGTTCATCCAGCGTGCCGAAGCCGCCGGGGAAGCAGACCAGGGCCACGGCGCGCATCAGGAAATGCATCTTGCGCAGGCCGAAGTAGTGGAAGCGGAAGCACAGTTCCGGCGTGATGTAGGGGTTGGGGTACTGCTCGTGCGGCAGCACGATGTTCAGCCCGACGCTCTTGCCGCCCATCTCGTAGGCGCCGCGGTTGCCGGCTTCCATGATGCCGGGGCCGCCGCCGGTGGCGATGACGACATGGTTGCCGCGCTCGACGCAGGCGGCCGTCGCGATCTGGGCGAAGCGGCGCGCTTCCTCGTAGTAGCGGCTCATGGCGATGTGGCGGCGGGCGCGTGCCGCGCCGGCCTCGTCGCCGCGGTCCTCGGCCACCGTCAGCAGGGCCTGGGCGGCTTCGGCCGACAGGATGCGGGCGCTGCCGAAGATGACGATGGTGGATTTGACGCCCTGCTCGTTCTGCAGCAGCTCGGGCTTCATCAGCTCCAGCTGCATGCGCACGGCGCGCATGTCCTGGCGCAGCAGGAAGCTCTCGTCCTTGAAGGCCAGGTTGTAGGCCGCGCCCGGGCCGTCGTAGTCGGGGTGGGGAGGCAGGTCGCGGCACTCCTCCTTGGCGGTCGGGAAGTTGCGCGTCGGGACGTCGGTGGGCTTCATGGGGCGAAGAGACATTGTGGGCAGGTCAGGACCGAATTTTCCGCCCCATTCAGAGGCGCTTACGGGATTTCATCCAGCGCCGCAGACCGAGCATTCGGGGTCGCGCTGCATGGCGATCTCGCTCCATTGCATGCGGCGGCCGTCCAGCATCAAGAGCCGCCCGGCCAGGGGCTCGCCGATGCCGGCCAGCAGCTTGAGCGCCTCGGCCGCCTGCAGGCTGCCGACGATGCCCACCAGCGGCGCGAACACGCCCATGGTGGAGCAGGCCACGTCCTCGAAGCCGGACTCGGGCGGGAACAGGCACGCATAGCAGGGCGTCTCGCCCGAGCGGCTGTCATAGACGCTGATCTGGCCGTCAAAGCCGATGGCCGCGCCCGAGACCAGCGGCTTGCCGTGGCGAACGCAGGCCGCGTTGACGAGATGGCGGGTGGCGAAGTTGTCGGTGCAGTCGATGACGACATCGGCCTGCGGGACCTCGTCGTCGAGCAGCGCTGCGTCGGCCTTGCACGCCAGGGCGCGCACCCGCACACCGGGGTTCAGGGCCGCCATGCGGGCGGCGGCGGACTCGACCTTGGGAAGCTCCAGGCTGGCCATGTCGTGGGCGATCTGGCGCTGCAGATTGGTCAGCGACACCGTGTCGTGGTCGACCAGAGTGATGCGGCCGACGCCGGCCGAGGCGAGATACAGGGCCACCGGCGAGCCCAGGCCGCCGGCGCCGATGACGAGGGCGCCGGCGTCGAGCAGGCGTTGCTGGCCCTCGATGCCGATCTCGTCGAGCAGCAGATGGCGCGAGTAGCGCAGCAGGTCGTCGTCGTTCATGGGAGCAGGATAGCCCTAGCGCATATCTGGCCACAGCGGCCCGGCCATGCTGCGCCGCATGGCCTCGATGAAATAGCGCAGCCGGGCCGGTGGCGCCGGCGGGTTGGGATAGAGCAGGTGCACCGGCAGCGCCTCGCCGCGCCAGGGCGGCAGCAATTGAACCAGGCGGCCCTGGGCGATGTCCTCGCGCACCGACCAGCCCGACAGCAGGGCCGCGCCCAGGCCCAGGCGCACGGCCTCGCGCGTCGCATACAGGCTGTCGGTCGCCAGCACGGGACGGATGGCGATGCGGGCGCGTTCGCCGTCGCCTTCGCGCTTCAGCGCCACCTCCTGGCGGTAGAAGGTGTACAGCGCCACCCAGGGCAGCTCGGCGAGGTCGTCGGGCGTGGCGATGCGCCGCCCCTCCACCAGCGCCGGCGCGGCCACGAGCACGCGCGGCACGCGGGCCAGCTCGATGGCGACGACGGAGCCCTCAGCCTTGCCGCCGACGCGGATGGCGCAGTCCAGCCCCTGCTCGATGAAGTTGGGCGGCGCGTCGTTGAGCAGCCAGTCCACGCGCAGGCCCGGCGCGGCCTTCAGCGCCTGGACGAGAGAGGGGATGAGATGCTCCTGGCCGAAGGCATGCGGCACCTGCACGCGCAGCAGGCCCTCGGGCAGGCCGGGCTCGGCGCGCAGCGACTGCTCGAAGCATTCCCAATCCACCGCCAGGGCCTTGGCCCTTGCGTAGGCGCGCTGGCCGGTCTCGGTCAGGCGCAGCGCGTGCGTGGAGCGTTGCACCAGGGGCTGGCCGAGCTGGCGCTCCAGGGCCTGCAGGCGGCGGCTGACCGTGGGCTGGGTGGTGCCGAGCTGGCGCGCCGCGGCCGACAGGCTGCCGGCCTCGACGATGCGGATGAAGGTCTGCATCAGCAGCAGGCGGTCGAAGGTCGTGCTCATGCGTCAAGCGTATGGCAGTCGTGCGGGCTCTGCGTCTAGCAAGGGTTTTTACGACTCGCCACACTGCCGACCCATGAAGTCCACACCCCAGATCACCGTGCTCAGTCCCGCGCTGTCCCTGCTGCTCGCCACGGCCACCGGCTTGGCCGTGGCGTCCATCTATTACGTGCAACCCCTGCTGGGCCTGCTGTCCGGGCAGTTCGGCGTCGGTAGTGCCGCGATCGGCCTGCTGCCCACGCTGACCCAGCTCGGCTACGGCGCCGCCATCCTGCTGCTTTCGCCGCTGGGTGACCGCTTCGACCGCCGCCGCATCATCGTCATCAAGGCTGCAGCGCTGGTCTTGGCCCTGTCGCTGGCGGCGCTGGCGCCGGGCTTTGCGGCCCTGTGCGTGGCCAGCGTGGCCATCGGCCTGGCCGCGACCCTGGCCCAGGACATCGTGCCCGCCGTGGCGGCGCTGGCACCCGAGGCCGAGCGCGGCAAGCGTGTCGGCCAGGTCATGACGGGGCTGCTGCTGGGCATCCTGCTGTCGCGGGTGGCCAGCGGTTCGCTGGCGGCTGCGGCGGGCTGGCGTGCGGTCTACGCGGTGGCGGCCATTGCCGTGGCTGCCCTGATCCCGCTGCTGTGGCGCAGCCTGCCGAGCTTCGTGCCGGCGACGTCGGCGGGGTATGGCTCGCTGTTGGCGTCGATGGCCGGGCTGTGGATGCGTCATGCGCCGCTGCGGCGCGCGGCGATCGCCCAGGGCCTGCTGAGCGTGGCCTTCAGCGCCTTCTGGTCGACCCTGGCCCTGGTGCTGGCGGGCCCGGACTTCGGCCAGGGCAGCGCGGTGGCCGGCGCCTTCGGCCTGGCCGGCGCGGCGGGAGCCCTGGCGGCGCCGCTGGCCGGCGGCCTGGCGGACCGGCGCGGCCCGCAGGCCGTCATCCGCATCGGTGCGCTGCTGGTCTTCATCGCCTTTGCCGTGCAGGCCCTGGCCCCGGCCTCGCTGTGGCTGCTGGTGGGCGTGGCCATCGTCTTCGACCTGGGCGTGCAGGCGGCGCTGGTGTCGCACCAGAGCGTGGTCTACAGCCTGGACTCGGCCTCGCGCAGCCGGCTGAACGCCGTGCTCGTCAGCACCATGTTCGTCGGCATGGCCAGCGGTGCGGCCCTGGGCTCGACGCTGCTGGCCTCCTTCGGCTGGCGCGCCGTGCCGGCCCTGGGCGCGGTGGCGGCACTGGGTGCCCTGGCCGTTGCCGGGCGGCGATGAGCCCTGCGCGTCAGCCGGGCGAATCCGGCGCCGCGCCCACACCGGTGAAGAGCGTCTCGACCAACTGCTCCGCCAGCTGCAGTGACAGCGGCCGGTGGCCCACCAGCAGGCGGAAGAACAGCGGCCCGTAGATCATGTCCAGGGCCACCTCGATGTCGATGCCGGAGCGGATCTCGCGCGCCGCCATGGCCGCCTCGATGATCTGGCGGCCGGCCTCACGGCTCTTCAGGATCACCTGATTGCGAAAGGCCTTGGCCAGTTCACTGTCGGGATCTGCCGAGGCCATGGTCAAGGTGATCTGCCGCCCGCGTGGTGTGGCGAAGGTGGCGATGACGCCGGCGAGGTGAGCACGCAGCCGGGCCCGCACGGAGTGGGCCCGCGGGAGCGGCTCATCGGAGGGCGGATGCGCCATGAAGGCGGCCATGGCCAGGTCCTGGGCGTTGGTCCAGGTCCTGTAGATCGTCGGCTTGCTGACGCCCGACTCGGCCGCCACGCGCTCGATGGTCAGCCGGCCCAGACCCTCCTCGATGAGGATGCGGTAGGCGGTCGCCAGCGCGAGGCGGCGCGCCTCCTCGCTGGGTGGGCGGCCGGGCTTGCGCGGCGCCTCGGGAGGGGATGCTTGACTCATTACGTGACGTATCGTAATCTAATTCGCACTCACCGGAGGATCCATCATGCCCGCAGCCGCAACTTCACCGGCCAGCCTGTCGCCCTATCTGGCGGTCCGGGGCGCCCAGGCCGCGATCGACTTCTACGTCCAGGCCCTGGGTGCCCAGCTGGACTTCAAGCTGCTCGACCCGTCCGATGGCCGCATCGGCCATGCCGAGCTGCTGTTCGGCGCCACGCGGGTCTTGATCGCCGATGAGTATCCCGACTTCGGCGCCGTCGGGCCCGAGACGCTCGGCGGCTCGCCGGTCAAGCTCCACCTCGACGTGGCCGACGCCGACGCCTTCGTCGCGAACGCCGTGCGGCATGGCGCCACCCTGCTGCGCGCCGTCAAGCTCGAGTTCCACGGCCACCGCAGCGGCCTGATCGCCGATCCGTTTGGCTACAGCTGGTTCGTCGCCAGCAAGGCCGAGGAGGTAGGGCCTGAGGAAATGCAGCGCCGCTGGGACGCGATGGCCGCGGGGAGCCCGTCATGACCGGCAGTCCCGCCGATACCGAGTTGCTGCAGGCATTCCAGGCGGTCGAGGACCGCTTCAATGAGGCCATGGTCAGCAACGATGTCGAGCGCATCGCCCAATGCATCGCGCCGGACTGGACGCTGGTGACGCCGCAGAAGGGCCCCATCCCGCGCGAGGCCATCCTGCATGCCATCCGCAGCGGCGCGCTGACGCACGAATCGATGACCAAGCGGGTGGTGCGGGCCAGCGTCTACGGCGACATGGCGGTCGTCACCGGGCGTGGCAGCAATACCGGCACTTTCAGGGGCGCCCCCATCAGCGCCGATGAATGGATCACCGATGTCTACCGTCTGGTGCAGGGCCAGTGGCGCTGCGTGCTGACCCATCTGGCGCCGGCCGGCTGAAGGCAGGGCCAGCGGCCAGACAAAAAAAGAGGGCCTCTTGCGAGGCCCTTGTGCTTTCAAGAGGTCAGGAGTCTTTGTAGTTATTCCGACGTCTTGGCTTCGGCCTTGCGTTCGACGGCCGACTTGGAGGCGATGACGGGCTGGCCCTTGAGCTTGTTCAGGGCCTGCACCAGCGGGAAGTCTTCCGTCGAGCCGAACTCGGGCAGGGGCTTGGGCGGCTCGGCGCGCTTGGCATATTCGGCCTCCAGCTTCTGGCGGGCTTCCTCGCGGGCCTTCTGGCGGGCTTCGCTCTCTTCCGCCTCGGGGCCGTTGTTCAGATGCTTTTCCAGATCGGCCTCGCGGGTGCGCAGGGCGGCGAAGACATTGCCCTCGGCGGTTTCGTCCAGCAGCACGTCGGGCACGATGCCCTTGGCCTGGATGGAGCGGCCGCTCGGCGTGTAGTAGCGCGCCGTGGTGATCTTCAGGGCGCTTTCCGGGCCGAGCTGGCGCACGGTCTGCACCGAGCCCTTGCCGAAGGTCTGGGCACCCATGACGGTGGCGCGGTGGTGGTCCTGCAGGGCGCCGGCGACGATCTCGCTGGCGCTGGCCGAGCCTTCGTTGACGAGGACGACCAGGGGCACGTTCTTCAGCGCGGCGGGCAGGCGCTTGATCGGGTCGTCACCGCCACGGCGGCGGTAGTCGTCCGGATCGGCCTTGTAGCTGGCTTTGGATTCGGCGATCTGGCCATTGGTCGAAACGACTTCCACGCCCTTGGGCAGGAAGGCGGCGGAGATGGCGATGGCGCCGTCCAGCAGGCCACCCGGGTCGTTGCGCAGGTCCAGCACCAGACCCTTCAGGTTGGGCTCCTGCTTGTAAATGTCTTCCAGCTTCTTGGCGAAGTCGTCGACGGTGCGGTCCTGGAACTGGCTGACGCGGATCCAGGCATAGCCGGGCTCGACGACCTTGGCGCGCACGCTCTGGACCTTGATCTCCTCGCGGGTGATGGTCACCGGGAAGCTGCGGTTCTCGGCTTTGCGGTAGATGGTGAGGCTGACCTTGGTGGCCGGTTCGCCGCGCATCTTCTTGACGGCCTGGTCGATGGTCAGGCCGCGCACGGCTGCGTCATCGATCTTGCTGATCATGTCGCCGCTCTTCAGACCGGCGCGGAAGGCGGGCGAGCCTTCGATGGGAGAGACGATCTTGACCAGGCCGTCTTCCATGCCGATCTCAATGCCCACACCGACGAACTTGCCGGTCGTGCCTTCGCGGAATTCCTTGAAGGTCTTCTTGTCGAAGAACTGGGAATGGGGGTCCAGGCCGGAGACCATGCCGGCGATGGCGTCGTTGATGAGCTTCTTCTCGTCAACGGCTTCGACGTAGTCGCTCTTGACGAGGCCGAACACAGCGGCGAGCTGCTGCATCTCGTCCAGGGGCAGCGGAGACAGGGTGCTGCGCGCATTGGCCTGCAACTGCATCGTGGTGAGGGCACCCGCGACGGCACCGAGGGCAACCCAACCGGCGACTTTCAATCTGGAGCTCATGTAGCCGAGTCCTCTATCAACGTGGTCCTGCCGAAACAGCTAGACAGGTGGGGCCAGTTTAGCCGGCGGTGATTTATGCGCAGTACCGATTTACCTGCCGGAAACCCTTCAAATCGGGTATGGAGTGATGGAATGCGCGGGCGTTACTTCTCGTGCGGCCTGCCAAAAGTCAGGGGTGACAAGCTGTGTCCTCAGCAGCTGAGTTTCTGGCCGGCCAGGCGGCAGGTCGACAGCGGCTGGCCCAGGGCGTCGAAGGCCTGCAATTGCCAGCCCTCCGGCGTGGCCGTCAGCAGCGACAGGCCGAACTCGGTATGCGTGCGCACGGTCTCCAGACGGGCGCCGGGCGCCAGCTCATAGGACAGGGCCGCGGCGGCATCGACCCGGCCCGAGGCAGCCGAGCCGCCGTTGCCGATGACCAGGGTGACGGGGTGATTGCTGGCAAAGCCCAGGGCCTGGTGCATGTGGATGTGGCCGTGAAGGCTGGCTTGCACGCCGGGCGGGAAGAGGCGGCCCGGGATGGCGTCCTGCAGCAGCGGGGTCAGGCCGGAACGGACCGTGCTCGGGGCACCGGTCAGGCTGGGGCTGAAGGCCAGGCTCGGGTGGTGGTTGACGAAGAGGCTCTGGGCGCTGCCCTGGGCCAGGTCGGCGACATGGTCGAGCTGCTGGCGCCAGCGCGCCCAGGCGGGGGAATCCCGGGGCGGCGTGCGGCTGCCGATCTCGGAGGAGTCGAAGACGATGAGCTGGCTGCGCGGCGACAGCGGCACGGCAAACGGTGCCGTGAAGTCGCCGTCGTTGACGCCCGGGCCTGCGGCTGAGCAGGCGCGGGCCGGGCCGGTCCCGGCGTCCAGATAGCGCAGCCAGCCCTGGCCGGCGCGGGTGCAGGCCTCGTGGTTGCCGCGCACGAAGACCCAGGGGGCGGCGGCCAGCAGGGCGCGCGCGGGCTGGAAGAAGTCGGCCTGCCAGGTGTCGTCGCCATAGCCCCAGGGACTGCCGGCGCACACGGCCATGCCGGCCGGGCAGGGGCTTTCGCGGTAGTGATAGTCGCCGACATGGACGACCAGGTCGGGCTTGAGCCTCAGAGCCAGGGCAAGCACGCGCGGGAAAGGCCAGTCCGAGGCGTCATTGCAGCCTTGGAAGTCGCGGTCCGAGGCCTTGAGGCGGCAGCCGGTGTCGCCGATGACGACGATGCGGCGCAGCTCGGCCACCGGGGCCTGCAGCGTCACGCCGCCCAGCTGCAGGCTGGCCACGCCGGCGGGCCAGGGGGCCTCGCAGGCGCGCAGCGTGAACGAGGTCGGTTTGCGCTCGGGCTCCTTGTTGCCGGGTGGCGGGCCTTCCTCGCCCGGGGCGCTGCGCTCCGTCATTGCGGCGCCGCCGCCGGACCAACTGATGTGCGGGCAGGCTGCATCGGCCGTCAGGGCACGCACGGCCCAGGCCGGGCCGGCGACGGCCTGCACCCAGGCCTGCTGCAGGCCGACGACGAGCGGTGGCGCGGGCGGCGGCGCAGGGGGCGCGGCACAGGCGGCCAGGGCCAGCAGGGCGGGAAGGGCGAGGTGTTTCATGAAGCAATCAACTGTGTGAGCGGTGTGAGATTAGCGGTGCCGCCGCGGCCGCGGGCCTTTAGATTGCGTCAATTCCGACCCTGGCCACCCCCATGTCCGTCTCCAGCCGCTTCCTTCTGCTTGCCCTGGCCCTGGCGCCGGTGGCCTTTGCGGCCCGCATCGGCACCATCCCGCCGGCGGATGCGCTGACGGCCGAGCGCGTCGCCGTCTTGCCGGTGGCCGAGCGCACGGCCTGGCAGGCCTATCTGGCCCGCTCCGAGGCCCAGCGTGCCGCCGACCGCGCCGCCCTGGCCGCCGAACGCCAGGGCCTGGTCACCTGGCCCACGCCGCCCGAGGGCGGGCACGGTGAAGCCAGCATGCCGCTGGACAAGCCGGCGGCCTGGTATGGCAGCGAAGCGGCACTGCTGGTGGCGCGCAACATGCTGAGCTACCAGACGCCGGCCGGTGGCTGGGGCAAGAACCAGCCGCGCGACCGCGCGCCGCGCCAGCGCGGCCAGGCCTATGTGGCCGACAACAGCAGCAAGCGCGCGAGGCCCGGCGACTTCGATCTCGCCCAGGACGCGCAGTGGAGCTATGTCGGCACCATAGACAACGACGCCACCATCACCGAGATCCGCTTCCTGGCCCGGGTGGCAGCGCAGTTCCCTGGCGAAGCGGGCGGTGTCTATCGCCAAGCGGCCGAGCGCGGCCTGCGCTATCTGCTGGCCGCGCAATTCCCCAACGGCGGCTGGCCCCAGGTGTGGCCGTTGCAGGGCGGCTATCACGATGCCATCACGCTGAACGACAACGCCCTCGTGGAGGTGGCCGAGCTGATGGGCGAGGCCGCCCATGGTGAGAAGGACCTGGACTTTCTGCCCGCCGGCCTGAAGGCCCAGACCGCGGCGGCCGAGGCGAGCGCCGTGCAGCTGCTGCTGGCAACGCAGATCCGCGTCGACGGCCGGCCCACGCTGTGGGCGCAGCAGCACGACGCGCTGACGCTGGCACCGGCCTCGGCCCGCAACTACGAGCCGCCCGCCCTGAGCAGCGGCGAGAGCGCCCGGGCCCTGGCCTATCTGATGAGCCTGCCCAACCCCTCGCCGGCCGTCGTCGAGGCCGTCAAGGGCGGCGTCGCGACGCTGAAGGCCCTCGCGGCGCGGGATCGCACCTGGGTCAAGGTCGACGAGGCCCAGGGCAAGCGCCTGGTCGCCCAGCCTGGCGCCGGTCCGCTGTGGGCGCGCTACTACGACGCCAGGACGCTCAAGCCCGTGTTCGGCGACCGCGACAAGAGCCTGCACGACGACGTCAACGACCTCAGCCTGGAGCGCCGCAACGGTTATGCCTGGTGGGGCACGTGGCCCCTCAAGACGCTGCAGGCCTACGAGAGTTGGGCGCTCAAGCACTCTTTCTGAGCTCGAAGCGCCTGATCTCGCCGACGACGAAGAGATAGCAGCACACCGCGACCAGCGCATTGGCCGCGACGAAGACCAGGGCCGCGTTGAAAGAGCCCGTGCCCTTGATCAGATAGCCGATGACGATGGGCGTCGTGATGCCGGCGGTGTTGCCGAAGGTGTTGAAGAGGGCGCCCGACAGGCCCGAGATTTCTTTGGGCGAGGTGTCGGACACGACGGCCCAGCCCAGCGCGCCCAGGCCCTTGCCAAAGAAGGCCAGCGACATGATGGCGACGACGACCGCCGCGCTATCGACGTAGTTGCACAGGATCATCGACGTGGACAGCAGCATGCCGATGACGATGGGCGTCTTGCGTGCCAGGGTCAGGCTTTTGCCCTGGCGCAGTAGCGCGTCCGAGACCAGGCCGCCGAGCACGCCGCCCGCAAAGCCGCAGATGGCCGGCAGGGCCGCGACGAAGCCAGCGTTCAGGATGGACATGCCGCGTTCCTTGACCAGGTAGACGGGGAACCAGGTCAGGAAGAAATAGGTCAGTGTCGTGATGCAGTACTGGCCGATGTAGACGCCCATCAACATGCGGTTCCCCAGCAGCTGCTTGATGTAGCCCAGCTTGGGTGTGTTGGGCGCGAAGCTGCGGCTCTGCGTGCCGGGCTGGTCCATGTTGACGAGGGCACCGCCGGCGGCGATGTAGTCCAGCTCTGCGGCATTGACGCCCGGGTGGCTCTTGGGCGTGTGGACCGTCTTCATCCACACGAGGCTCAGCACGATGCCCAGCAGGCCCATGACGACGAAGACGGCCGGCCAGCCGTAGCTGTGCGTGATCCAGCCCATCAGCGGCGCGAACAGCACGGTGGCGAAATACTGGGCCGAGTTGAAGATGGCCGAGGCCGTGCCGCGCTCGTTGGCGGGGAACCAGGAGGCCACGATGCGGCCGTTGGCCGGGAAGGACGGCGCCTCGGCCGCGCCGACGAGAAAGCGCAGCGCGAACAGCGTGACGACCGCCAGGCCGACGTTGGCCGTGATGAAGCTGATGCCGCCCTGCAGCAGTGTGAAGACGGACCAGATGCAGATGCTGCAGGCGTACACGAGCTTGGAGCCGAAGCGGTCCAGCAGCCAGCCGCCAGGCAGTTGGGCGATGACATAGGACCAGCCGAAGGCCGAGAAGATATAGCCCATGGTGACCGCGTCGATGCCCAGCTCCTTGGACAGGGCCGGGCCGGCGATGGACAGCGTGGCGCGGTCGGCGTAGTTGATCGTCGTGACGACGAAGAGCATGGCCAGGATGGCGAAGCGCTTGCGGGTGCGGTTGGCGCTGCCGGCGTGGGCCAGCGAGGCGGTGGCGGTGTTCATCAATGTCTCCGGGCAATGCAGCGGCTCCGCCTCTTGCCGGGCGGTGATGCCGAATGGTGGGGATCAGGCTTGGGTGTAAGCCGTCTTCACGGTGGTGTAGAACTCGGCGGCATGGCGGCCCTGCTCGCGCGGGCCGTAGCTCGAGCCCTTGCGGCCGCCGAAGGGCACGTGATAGTCGACACCCGCCGTCGGCAAGTTGACCATGACCATGCCGGCCTGGGAATGGCGCTTGAAGTGGGTGGCGTGCTTCAGCGACGTGGTCGCGATGCCGGCCGAGAGGCCAAAAGGCGTGTCGTTGGCCAGATGCAGCGCTTCTTCGTAGTCGCGCGCGCGGATGACGCTGACGACCGGACCGAACACTTCCTCGCGGTTGATGCGCATCTCGGCCGTCGTGCCGGTGATCAGGGCCGGCGTCAGATAGAAGCCCGGCGCGCCGTCGGCATTGCGTTCGAGGCGCTCACCGCCTTGCAGCAGCTGGCCGCCCTCGGCCTTGGCGATGCCGATGTAGTCGGTGTCCTGGCCGAGCTGGCTGGCGTCGACGACGGGGCCGATGTCGGTGCCGGCCTTGCGCGCGTCGTCGATCTTCAGCGCCTTCATCTTCTCGACCATGGCGGCGATGAAGCGGTCATGGATGCCTTCGGTGACGATGAGTCGCGAGGAGGCGGTGCAGCGCTGGCCGGTGGAGAAGAAGCCGCTGTTGACGGCTGCATTCACCGCGACATTCAGGTCGGCGTCGTCCAGCACCACCATGGGGTTCTTGCCGCCCATCTCGAGCTGGAACTTGGCCATGCGCGAGACACAGGCTGCGGCCACCTTCTGGCCGGTGCCGACCGAGCCGGTGAAGCTGATGGCGGCCACGCGCGGGTCGTTCAGCAGCTTCTCGCCGACGACCGAGCCGCGGCCCATGACGAGGTTGAAGACACCGGCCGGCAGGCCCGAGCGCGACAGGATCTCGGCCAGGGCCCAGGCCGAGCCGGGCACCAAGTCGGCGGGCTTGAAGACGACGCAATTGCCCCAGGCCAGGGCCGGCGCGATCTTCCAGGCGGGGATGGCGATGGGGAAGTTCCAGGGCGTGATGAGGCCGACGACGCCGATGGCTTCGCGCGTGACTTCCACGCCGACGCCGGGGCGCACCGAAGGCAGGCTTTCGCCGCCCGGCCGCAGGGCCTCGCCGGCAAAGAACTTGAAGATATTGCCGGCGCGCACGACTTCGCCGATGGCCTCGGGCAGGGTCTTGCCCTCCTCGCGGGCCAGCAGGTCGCCCAGCTCGGCGCGGCGGGCCAGGATCTCGGTGCCGACGGCGTCGAGGATGTCGAAGCGCTGCTGCGGCGTCGACAGGCTCCAGGCCGGGAAGGCGGCGGTCGCGGCGGCGATGGCGAGGTCAGCTTGGGCGGCGTCGGCCTGGGCGTACTCGCCGACGAGGTCGCGCGTGTCGGAGGGGTTGATGTTGCGGGAGGCGTGCGGACCTTCGGTCCAGGCGCCGGCGATGTAGTTCGGTTTCATGGGGACTCCACGATGAAGAAAAGGAAGGGCGGCGCGGGCGCCGCCAACTGGGCCTCGCTGAGGCCCACCGCGGCCGAGGTTATGAGCTTCTTGAACGCGCTGCCATCAGTTTGCCGATCAGCAGCAGGCGGGGCGCGGTCATGTCAATCCAGCTTGACACCGCCCTTGGCGACCACCTGGGCCCAGCGCTTGCGCTCGGCGTCGAAGAAGCTGGCGAACTCGGCTGTCGTCATGGTGCGCACCTCGGCGCCCTGCGAGACCAGGCGCTCGCGCACCTCGGGCGAGCGGATGATCTCCGTCAGCACGGCGTTGAGCCTGGCGAGCACGGCCGGCGGCATGCTGGCCGGCGCCAGCACGCCCTGCCAGGTGCCAGACTCGAAGCCCTTGAGGCCCTGCTCGGCCACGGTGGGCACGCTGGCCAGCAGCGGCACGCGCGTGCCCTTGGACACGGCCAGCACCTTGAGCTTGCCGGACTGCACATGGGGCAGCGTGGCCAGCATGCCGTTCATCGTCAGGTCGGTCTGGCCGGCCATGGTGTCGGCCACCGACTGCGCGCCGCCCTTGTAGGGGATGTAGGTCCACTTGGCGCCGCTGCCCTGCTCGACGGCGACGCCGGCCAGGTGGGGGGCGCTGCCCAGTGCAGTGACGGCGAAGTTCAGCGGCCGGGTCTTGGACAATGCCACCAGTTCGCTCAGGTTGTTGGCCGGCACGCCAGGGTGGACCACCAGCAGGTGGGGCGAGTAGGCCAGCATGGTCACGCCGCGCAGGTCTTTGGTCGGATCAAAGGGCAGCTTGGTGTAGACCGAGGGGGCGATGGCCAGCGCCCCGACGTCGCACAGCAGCAGGGTGTGGCCGTCGGTGGACTTGGCGACCGCGTCCGCGCCCATGTTGCCGCTGGCGCCCGGTCGGTTGTCGACGATGACGGTCTGCTTCAGCGCCGCGCCCAGCTGGGTGCTGATGGCGCGGGCGATGATGTCCGACGAGCCGCCCGGCGGGTAGGGCACGACCAGCCGGATGGGCAGGGTGGGCCAGGCGGCGGGCGCCGGCGCGGCGGCGGCCAGGCTGGACAGGCCTGACAGGGAAAAGCCGGCCAGCAGTGCCAGCCCGAGGCGGGGGAGCTTGATCATGGGGAAGGTCTCCGTGAGGCGCCGGCCTAGTGACCTATTGGCCGGCGTGGCTTCAGCGCACCATGCAGGGACGCTTGTTGTCGAAGGTCCAGTTCGGCACCAGGTATTGCATCGCGATCGCGTCGTCGCGGCTGCCCAGGCCATGCTGCAGGTAGAGCTGGTGCGCGGCCTCGACGGCCTGCATGTCCAGCGTCACGCCCAGGCCCGGCGTGGTGGGCACGGCCACCTCGCCGCCGACGATCTGCAGCGGGTTGGTGCTCAGCTCCTGGCCGTCCTGCCAGATCCAGTGCGTGTCGATCGCGGTGACGCGGCCGGGCACGGCGGCGGCGGCATGCGTGAACATGGCCAGCGAGACGTCGAAGTGGTTGTTGGAATGCGAGCCCCAGGTCAGGCCGAAGTCGCGGCAGGTCTGGCCGACGCGGACGGCACCCGCCATGGTCCAGAAGTGCGGGTCGGCGAGCGGGATGTCTACCGATTGCAGCGACAGCGAATGCACCATCTGGCGCCAGTCGGTCGCGACCATGTTGGTGGCCGTGGGCAGGCCGGTGGCGCGGCGGAACTCGGCCATCACCTCGCGGCCCGAGAAGCCGCCCTCGGCGCCGCAGGGATCCTCGGCATAGGCCAGCACGCCGTGCATGTCGCGCATCAGGCGGATCGCATCCTGCAGCAGCCAGCCGCCGTTGGGATCCAGCGTGATGCGGGCCTGGGGGAAGCGCGCCTTCAGGGCCTTGACGGCCTCGACTTCGTCCTCGCCGCGCAGCACGCCGCCCTTGAGCTTGAAGTCCTGGAAGCCGTAGCGGGCCTGGGCGGCCTCGGCCAGCCTGACGATGGCCTCGGGCGTCAGGGCCTCTTCATGGCGCAGGCGCAGCCAGGGGTCGGCGGCGTCGGGCTGGCTGTCGTAGGGCAGGTCGGTCCTGCGGCGGTCACCGACGTAGAACAGATAGCCCAGCATGGGCACATGGCTGCGCTGCTGGCCTTCGCCGAGCAGGGCGCAGACCGGCACCTCCAGATGCTGGCCCAGCAGGTCCAGCAGCGCCGACTCGATGGCCGTGACGGCATGGATGGTGGTGCGCAGGTCGAAGGTCTGCAGGCCGCGGCCGCCGGCGTCACGGTCGGCGAAGGTCTTCTGCACGGCCTGCAGCAGGCCCTTGTAGGCGCCGATGGGCTGGCCGACAACGAGGCTGCGTGCGTCTTCCAGCGTCTGGCGGATCTTCTCGCCGCCGGGCACCTCGCCGACGCCGGTGTTCCCGGCGCTGTCCGTGAGGATGAGGATGTTGCGCGTGAAGAAGGGCGCATGCGCGCCGCTGAGGTTGAGCAGCATGCTGTCGCGCCCGGCGACGGGCACGACGCGCAGCTCTTTGATGACGGGGGTCGAGGTCATATCAGTACTTCAGAGATGTAGTGCCCCACCGAGTGGCACCCATGGAGCTGGCTTTGCCAGGCCATCGGGTGCGCCCCCTTGAGGGGGAGGCGCGTGAGCGCCTCGGGGGTGGGCTTAATCCGCCGTGATCTTGCGTTCTTCGATGAGCTTTTTCCAACGCGCGAATTCGCTGGCCTGGAAGGCCGTGAACTGCTCGGGCGTGTTGGCCACGACCTCGAAACCCTGCTCCAGCAGCTTGGGTTTCACATCGGGCGCGTTCAGTGTCTTGACGATGCCGGCGTGCAGCCTGGCCTTGATGTCGGCGGGCAGGCCCTTGGGTGCCGCCACGCCTTGCCAGGAATAGACCTGCAGGCCCTTGATGCCCAGCTCGTCCATGGTCGGCACGTCGGGCAGCACCGGCGAGCGCTGGGCACTCGTGATGCTCAGAGCACGCAGCTTGCCGGCCTTGATCTGCGGCAGGGCGGTGTTGATGTTCATGAAGCTCGAGTCGACCTGGTTGCCGAGCAGGTCGGTCATGACCGGACCGCCGCCCTTGTAGGGGATGTGCAGGCCGGAGGTGCCGGTCTGCAGCCAGAACAGCTCGGCGGTGATGTGATCGCTGGAACCGTTGCCGCTGGAGGCAAAGCTCATCTTGCCGGGGTTGGCCTTTTCGTAGGCCAGCACGTCGGCCATGCTCTTGTGCGGCGAGGCCGCGGGCACGACCAGCACGTTGGGCGCCTGCACGGCGACGGTGATGTAGTCCAGATCCTTGGTCGGGTCGTACTGCAGGTTCTTCAGCAGATGCGGGCCGATGACCAGGGGGCCGAGCGACGAGACGAGGATGGTGTAGCCATCGGCCGGCGCGCGCTTGACGGCGGCGGTGCCGATGGTGCCGCCGGCACCGCCACGGTTGTCGATGACGAAGCTGCCGCCGAGCTGCTCCTGCAGCTTGTTGCCCAGCAGGCGGGCGATGGCATCCGTGGAGCCGCCGGGCGGGAAGGGCACCAGCAGGGTTACAGGCTTGGCGGGCCAGGCCTGGGCGGTCGCCACGGTGGCGGCGGCGCCGAGCAGCAAGGCGGTCAGCAGTTTCTTCATCATCGTTTGTCTCCGGTGTTGTCTTGCGAGAGGCTTATTGCGGGCCGAGCTTGGAGATCAGCGCACCGAGGGCGTCGACCTCGGTGGGCAGCAGGTCGGACAGCGGCGGGCGCACCGGGCCGGCGCTGTGGCCGGTCAGCGTCGCGCCGGCCTTCACGATGGACACGGCATAGCCCTCGGCCTTGTTGCGGATGGCGATATAAGGCAGGAAGAAGTCGCGGATCAGGCGGTCGGTCGTCGCCGTGTCATTGGCCGCGTGGGCGTTGTAGAACTCCATCGCCGTCTTGGGGATGAAGTTGAAGACGGCGGACGAGTAGACCGGGCAGCCCATGGCCTTGTAGGCACCGGCAAAGACCTCGGCCGTGGGCAGGCCGCCGAGATAGGCGAAGCGCTCGCCCAGGGTCTGGCGGATGGCGACGAACTTCTCGATGTCGCCCAGGCCATCCTTGAAGCCGATGAGGTTGGGGCAGCGCTCGGCCAGCACCTGCAGCGAGGCCGGCGTGAGCTTGCAGGCGCCGCGGTTGTAGACGACGACGCCGAACTTGACGCTCCTGCAGACGGCCTCGACGTGGGCGATCAGGCCTTCCTGGCTCGCTTCCGTCAGGTAATGGGGCAGCAGCAGGATGCCCTGGGCGCCCAGACGCTCGGCCTCCTGGGCGTACTGGATGGCCACTCGCGTGCCGCCACCAGCGCCGGCCAGGATGGGCGTGCGGCCGCGGCAGGTGTCCAGAGCCACCTGGATGACCTCGCTGTACTCGCCCGGTTCCAGCGAGAAGAACTCGCCCGTGCCGCCGGCCGCGAACAGGGCCGAGGCGCCATAGGGCTGCAGCCATTCCAGGCGCTCGGCATAGGGCTTGGGCGCGAAGTTCAGCTGGGCGTCGAAGTCGGTCAGCGGAAAGGACAGCAGACCGGCTTGCAGGACGGCTTTGAGTTCTTGGGGCGACATGGGCGGGGTCTCCGGTGAGGGGAATGAGCTAAGTTGTAGGTCATCGTACAACTTGGGTCAAATCCGACAAGACTAGGGATAACCCGTGGTGCGAGCTGCTTTACGCGTCGATCAGGCGGCTTCGGCCTGGGCGCGACGGCGGCGTTCGCGGCTGTTGGACAGGTGGGTGCGCATGGCCGCGCGGGCCGATTCGGCGTCCTGGTTGGCGATGGCGTCCAGGATGTTCTCGTGCTCAGTGTTCACGCGGCGCATATAGGCCAGCCGCTCGGCACTCATGTCGGTCGCCGCCTCCAGCCGGGCGCGCGGGATGATCTGGGCGCCCAGCGTGGCCATCAGGTCGGCGAAATGGCTGTTCTGGGTGGCGCGGGCAATCTCCAGGTGGAACTGGAAGTCGGCCGCCACCGAGTCCTGGCCGGCTTCCACCGCGGCGATCACCGCATCCAGAGCCCTGCGCAAGGCGACAAGATTGGCTTCGCTGCGGCGCTGGGCGGCCAGGCCGGCGGCTTCGGTCTCCAGGCCGATGCGCAGCTCCAGCACGGCGATGACGTCCTGCAGGGTGCTGAACTGCTCCGGCGTGATCTTGAACGAGGGCCCATCGCCCGGCCCGATAACAAAGGTGCCGATGCCGTGGCGCGTCTCCACCAAGCCGGCCGCCTGCAGCTTGGAAATCGCCTCGCGCACGACGGTGCGGCTGACCTCGAATTCGCCCATGATGGCCGCCTCGGTGGGCAGCTTGTCGCCGGCCTGCAGCTGGCCCGCACGGATGCGGTTGCCGAGCGATTCGACCAGTTCCAGGGCCAGGGTGCGGGGCCGGCGGCGGGTGATGGGGGCGTGCATTCGCGGGTTTTCCCGGAGTTTTGAAGCGAGCAGGGCGTCTAAAGTCAGGTAAGTTGTACGACAACTAGACGACGTACAACAAGACCTGATCGCACTGTAGCCACTCCACCGCCGGATATGAATGCTGTTTCCCCCCGCCCGCCGCTGACCCTGCGCATGCGCGACGAAGACAACGTCGCCATCGTCGCCAATGACGGCGGGCTGCAGGAAGGCACGCGACTGCCCGAGGGGATTCCCGGCGCCGGCCTGGTGCTGCGGGACAAGGTGCCGCAAGGCCACAAGGTCGCGCTGCGTGACATTGCCGAGGGCGAAGTGGTGCTGCGCTACGCGGTGCCCATCGGCTATGCGCTCAAGCCCATCCCGGCCGGCAGCTGGGTGCATGAGCGCCTGCTGCAGATGCCGTCGGCCCGCGCGCTGGAGGGCCTGCCCATTGCCACGGTCAAGCCTCCCGTCGCCGAGCCGCTGGAGGGCTACAGCTTCGAGGGCTATCGCAATGCCGACGGATCTGTCGGCACGCGCAACATCCTGGCCATCACGACGACGGTGCAATGCGTGGCCGGCGTCGTCGCCCAGGCGGTGGCGCGCATCAAGGCCGAACTGCTGCCGCTCTATCCGAATGTGGACGACGTCATTGGGCTGGAGCACAGCTATGGCTGCGGCGTGGCCATCGATGCGCCGGACGCCGTCATTCCCATCCGCACGCTGAAGAACATCTCGCTGAACCCCAATTTCGGCGGTGAAGTCATGGTGGTGAGCCTGGGTTGCGAGAAGCTGCAGCCGGCGCGCCTGCTGCCGCCGGGCAGCTTCCCCATCACCGACGGGCGCGATGCCAGCGCCGGCCCCGAGACCATCTGTCTGCAGGACGATGCTCACGTGGGCTTCATGTCCATGCTCGACGACATCCTCAGCAGTGCCAGGCCCCACCTCGAGCGCCTGAACGCCCGCCGCCGCGAGACGGTGCCGGCCAGCGAACTCGTCGTCGGCGTGCAATGCGGCGGCAGCGATGCCTTCTCCGGCGTGACGGCCAACCCGGCCGTGGGCTTCTGTGCCGACCTGCTGGTGCGCGCCGGCGCCACCATCATGTTCAGCGAGAACACCGAGGTGCGCGACGCCGTCGAGCAACTCACCAGCCGCGCTGCCACGCCCGAGGTGGCGGAGGCCATCATTCGCGAGCTGGGCTGGTACGACCGCTACCTCGACCGCGGCCGCGTCGACCGCTCGGCCAACACGACGCCCGGCAACAAGGCCGGTGGCCTGTCCAACATCGCCGAGAAAGCCATGGGCTCCATCATCAAGAGCGGCAGCTCGGCCATCTCGCACGTGCTGTCGCCCGGCGACAAGTTGAGGCGCGACCAGCGCGGCCTCGTCTACGCCGCCACGCCGGCCAGCGACTTCATCTGCGGCACGCTGCAGCTGGCCGCCGGCATGAATCTGCACATCTTCACTACCGGCCGCGGCACGCCCTATGGCCTGGCCGAATGCCCCGTCGTCAAGGTGGCCACGCGCACGGACCTGGCCCGCCGCTGGCACGACCTGATGGACATCAACGCTGGCCGCATCGCCGATGGCGAGGCCAGCATCGAGGAGACCGGTTGGGCCATGTTCCAGCTGCTGCTGGACGTGGCCAGCGGCCGCAGGAAGACCTGGGCCGAGCACTGGAAGCTGCACAACAGCCTGGTGCTTTTCAACCCGGCGCCTGTCACCTGATCCCTCTATGCTGCGGTGCCATGAGCACCCCGCCCAACCCCACCGAACCCGGGAGCGCGCTCGATGGCGTCACGCAAGTCGTCGCCGAGCCGCTGCGCTTCAAGGCCAAGCTGGCCATCGGCGAGAACGCCTACAAGTCCCTGCGCATGATCAACCGCACGCGCGAAATCTGGGACGTGCTGGGCGCCGCCGGTGGGGGTGCGGCCGTGGCGAAGGCGGCGGCACTCGGGCTGGGTGCGGCTGCCACGCCGGTCGGCTGGGTCGCCATCGCCGCGCTGGCCTCGGGCGGTGCCTGCTACGGCCTCTATCGCTGGCTGGGCGACACCAAGGGGGCCCGCGTCATTGAGATTCCGAAGTTCCTGAACACGCCGCTGGACACGCTGGGCCTGGCCTTGTTTGACCTGATCGCGCCGCTGTCGCTGCGGCTGGCCGCCGTCGATGGCGAGATCGAGGCAACCGAACGCGCCGCGCTGGTCAAGCATCTGGTCGATGAATGGGGCCTGGACGCGAACTTCGTGACCCGCGCCATCGAGGGCATCGAGCCCGGCGTGCTGCAGGGTTCGGTCGAGGAGATGGCGGCCGAGCTGTCGTCTTTCCTGCATGCCAACCCCGACTGCAATCACAAGGCCATCGCCACCGATCTCGGCGAGTTCCTGCGCAAGCTGCTGGAGGCCGGTGGACCGCTGTCCGAGGCCGAGGAGGCGGCGCTGGCCGCCAGCCTGACGCTGTTGCTGCAGGAGCCGGACGGCCCGCTCACCAAGGTCTGGGTCGTGGCCAGGTCGGGAGCGGGCAAGGCGGCCGAGCACTTGGGCAGCTCGGCCAGGGAGGCGGCCGGCTGGACGCGCGAGCGCCTGCCGTCGGCCGAGGAGCTACAGGCCGTCGCCGGCAGCGTGGCGAGCAAGGCCTTGCAGGGTGCCAGGTCGGGTGCCGAGCAACTGGGCACTTCGGCCAAGGACGTCGCTGCCTGGACGCGCGAACGCCTGCCCACGCCAGGGCAGCTGCAGGCCGCGACAGGCACGGCCGCGGCGCAGGTCCAGCAGACCGTGCAGAAGGCGGCTTCCTGGGCCCAGGACAAGCTGCCCGCGCCGGAGCAGGTCGAAGACGCCGCGAAGCGCACGCTGGGCCTGGCCAAGGCCGGCCTCAAGCGAATCAGGAAGAAGCGTTCCGACCCGGCCCTGTAGGCCAGGGCCTGCAAGCTCAGGTGTAACAGTCCGGCAGCGTCGCCCCGCCGCGCTGGGCAGCATGCGGGACATGAGTGCTGAACACCATCCACTCGCCGGCCAGCCGGCGCCGCCCGATGTCCTGGTCGACCTCGAGGCGCTGCGCGAGTCCTATTTCTCCCGCCGGCCCGATCCCTCCTGCCCCGAGCAGCAGGTCAGCTTCGGCACATCCGGCCATCGCGGCTCGGCCCTGGATGGCTCCTTCAATGAATGGCATGTGCTGGCCATCACCCAGGCCATCTGCGACCACCGCAAGCAGCACAACATCGCCGGCCCGCTCTTCCTTGGCGCCGACACGCATGCCCTGTCCGAGCCGGCGACGCTGAGCGCCCTGGAGGTGCTGGCGGCCAATGGCGTGGACGTCATGCTGGCGCCGGCCGGGCAGTTCACGCCGACCCCGGCGGTGTCCTTCGCCATCCTCGAATACAACCGCGGCCGCGAGGGCTGGCAGCGCGCCGACGGCATCGTCGTGACGCCCTCGCACAACCCGCCGCGCGATGGCGGCTTCAAGTACAACCCGCCGCATGGCGGCCCGGCGGACAGCGACGTCACGACGGATATCCAGGCCGCGGCCAACGACTACCTG
The DNA here is from genome assembly GCF_031458095.1 of Roseateles saccharophilus. Classification (GTDB taxonomy): domain Bacteria; phylum Pseudomonadota; class Gammaproteobacteria; order Burkholderiales; family Burkholderiaceae_C; genus Pelomonas; species Pelomonas saccharophila_A. Next base: position 619,990 of record NZ_JAVDXU010000003.1, on the reverse strand, counting down.
AAGCGCGAGCTCAAGGGCGTGCTGCGCAGTGACGCCGAGCGGGCGCTCGCCACACCCGGTTGCCACGAGCACGACTACCTGGGTCAGTACGTGGCGGCACTGGGCCAGGCCATCGACCTCGATGTCATCCGCGCCTCCGGCCTGCGCCTGGGTGTCGACCCACTGGGCGGCGCGGGCGTGGACTACTGGCCGGCCATTGCCGAGCGCTACGGCCTGGCGCTGACCGTCGTCAGCAATGTGGTGGACCCGCGCTTCGCCTTCATGACGCTGGACTGGGACGGCCAGATCCGCATGGACCCTTCCTCGCCCTGGGCCATGCAACGCCTGACCCAGTTGCGCGATCGCTTCGACATCGCCTTTGCCTGCGACACCGACCACGACCGCCACGGCATCGTCACGCGCAGCGCCGGCCTGATGCCGCCCAACCACTACCTCAGCGTCGCGGTGGACTATCTGTTCCGCCATCGCCCCGGCTGGCGCGAGGACGCCGCCATGGGCAAGACCGTCGTCACGACGGCGCTGATCGAGCGCGTCGCCGAGCGTCTGGGCCGCCGGCTCTTCGATGCGCCGGTCGGCTTCAAGTGGTTCTCGTCGGGGTTGCTGGATGGCAGTCTCGGCCTGGGCTGCGAGGAGAGCGCCGGAGCTTCCTTCCTGCGCCGCGACGGCCGGGTGTGGACGACGGACAAGGACGGCATCACCGCCGCGCTGCTGGCTGCGGAGATCACGGCGCGCACCGGGCGCGACCCCGGCATCTGCTACGAGGTGCTCACCGAGACCCTGGGCCGGCCCTTTGCAGACCGTGTCGATGGCCCGGCCACGCGGGAGCAGAAGCAACGCCTGGCGGGCCTGTCGGCTGAGAGCGTGACGGCCAGGACGCTGGCCGGCGACGAGGTCACCGCCGTGCTGACCCGGGCACCGGGCAATGGCGCGCCCATCGGTGGGCTCAAGGTCGTCACGGCTGGCGGCTGGTTCGCCGCGCGCCCCTCGGGCACCGAGGACATCTACAAGGTCTATGCCGAGAGCTGGCGGGATGAGGCGCATCTGCAGCAGCTGCTGCAGGAAGCGCGAAGCCTGGTGGATACCGCCTTAAGCGGCGGCTAGTTCGGCCACGCCTTCGCTCAAAAAGACGCAGTCGCCGTCCTGGAACACCCGCACCTCGCCGGGTGCAAAAGCTGCCCAAGCCTCGCCATGGGTCAGCGGCTCGGTGGAGACCAGGGCCATGCGATCGGCCGGGTTGTTGACGGTGGCCAGGTCCACGCTGAGATCGCCGTCGCGCAGCGAGACATGGCCGAAGGGCGGGCGGCGCTGCAGCCAGTGCAGCTTGGTGGAGGCGTGGGCCAGCATGGCGCGGCCGTCGGTCAGCAGCAGATTGAAGCGGCCATGCTCGGCGATCGCGTGGATCCAGGGCGTCAGCGTCTCGGCCAGCTCGGGCCAGTCGGGCAGCTCGGCGCCAAAGCGCTGCTGCAGGCGCTGCATCAGCCAGCAGAAGGCGCGCTCGCTGTCGGTCTGGCCGGCCGGCGTGAAGCTGCCGTCCAGGCTGGGATGGAAGTCCTTCAGATCGCCGTTGTGGGCGAAGACCCAGGTGCGGCCGGCCCAGTCGCGGCGGAAGGGGTGGCAGTTCTCCAGCGTGCGGGCGCCCTGGGTGGCCTTGCGGATATGGGCCAGGATGTTGCGGGCGCGCACCGGATGGTGACCCAGATGACGCGCCAGCTCGGACTCGGCGGCCGGGCTGTCCTCCACCGTGACCTCGCAGCGCTCGCCGTCGTGGAAGGCCACGCCCCAGCCGTCGACATGGTCTGCGGTGCGCCCGCCGCGGGCGGCAAAGCCGCTCAGGGAGAAGGTCGCGGCGGCCGGCTGGCGGCTGTTGAGGGCGAAAAGCTCACACATCGGACGGGGGCGGAAGCTGTCGGTGCTGGTTGCAACGCCGCCAGTCTGAGGGTGGATGACAGAAAGCCCAACAAAGCTTTCGTCAGATGCATATGCCCTGTGAAGCGCGTCACGGTGGGCGGCGGGCGGCGGCCACCAGCGCAGCCTGGGCGGCCAGGAGCACGGGTGTCGCCTCGTCCGGGGCAAGCAGTTCGGCGCTGACGAAAGCGCCGTTGACGAGGACCGCCAACTGGGCTGCCAGCGCTTCGGGCTGCCCCACATCCAGCCGCAGGGCGAGGGCCGTCAGGCGGGAACGCAGCGCCTGCATGTGGGCGCGTGCCACCCGGCGCGCAGGATGGTCGTGCTCGGCGAACTCGGCAGCCACATTGATCTGCGGGCAGCCGCGGTAGTTGTCGCGTCCCAGGCGCGCCCCGATCCAGCGCATCTGCGCCGCCAGCTCGGCGGCGGGGTCGTCGCCGTGCTCCGCCGCGACGCCATCCCAGGTGGCCCAGAAGTCCAGGTCCTCGCGTTCCAGGAAGGCGACGATGAGGTCGTCCTTGGTGCGGAAGTGGCGGTACAGGCTGCTCTTGGCCACGCCGGCCTGGTCGATGACCAGGTCGATGCCGACGGCGCGCACGCCGTTCTTGTAGAAGAGCTCGGAGGCGACGCCCAGCAGGCGCTCGCGCACGTTGGGGGATTCTGAAGCGGTGTCGGCAGGCATGTCGGACGGCGGGTCGGGAAGGTGTTGACACGATACAGACCATTCTGTATCGTTCAAAGAACAGACAGGTCTGTCTCGTTTTTCAAAGGATGATCATGACCAAGGAATTGAGCAGCAAGGCCGTGGCGGTTTACGGCGCGGGCGGGCATACCGGGCGATTCGTCGTCAACGAGGCGCTCAGGCGCGGCCTGCGGGTGGTCGCCATCGGGCGGGACGCGTCGCGCCTGCCGGCTGGCGTGGAGGCCAGGGTGGCGTCCATTGACGACGTGGGCGCGCTGGACGCAGCGCTGCAGGGCTGCGGCGTCGTCATCAACTGCGCCGGTCCATTCCTGGACACGGCCGCGGCCGTCATCGCCGCGGCCCTGCGCGCCGGTTGCGGCTATATCGACGTGACGGCCGAGCAGGCCAGCGCCGAGGCCGTCTTCGAGAACTTCGATGGCCGCGCCCGCGAGGCCGGCGTGGCCATCATTCCGGCGGCCGGCTTCTACGGCGGGCTGGCCGACCTGCTGGCAACTGCGCTGGCGACGGACGGCTCCGTGTCCGAACTGAACATCGCCATCGCACTGGACCATTGGTGGCCCACCGAGGGCACGCGCAAGACTGGCGAGCGCAACCAGGTGCCCCGTGTGGTTTTGCAAGGCGGCCAGATCGCGCGCATGCCGACGCCCGCGGCCCAGCGCGACTGGGCATTCAGTGCCGTGCATGGGGAGCAGGCCATGGTCGAGCTGCCCTTCAGCGAGGTCATCACCATCGCCCGCCATCTGCGCGTGCAGAACCTGCGCTCGTGGCTGACGCTGTCCTCACTGCAGGAGATCCGTGACACCACCACGCCACCGCCCCAGGCCAGCGATGCGCAGGGGCGCTCCGCGCAGCGCTTCGAGATGGTCGTGCAGGCCGGCGAGGGGGCGACCGCGAGAAAAGCCGTGGCGCGTGGCCAGGACATCTATGCGGTGTCGGCACCGCTGGTGGTGGAAGCGGCCGAGCGCATGCTGCAGCCATCCTTCGATCGCAGCGGTGCGCTGGCCTTGGGCGAGGCCTTCGACGCCAAGGATTTCCTGCTCTCGCTCAAGGACGTGCTGGCGGTGCAGTGGGACTGAGGAAGGGCGCCAGCCAGCGCATCTGCGGCTTGTCCTTGCCGTCGGCGCCGGGCTCCAGCGACAGGAAATAGTCGCCCCAGGTCGGGCCACCCGCCCACCACAGCCAGCCGTCCCAGACGTCGGCATTGGCCTGCAGATGCTGCAGCGCGCCGGTCACGGCCTGCTCGCAGACGGCATTGGCGCCGCCGCCCAGCTCGCCCAGGATGGCGCGGCGCTTGTTGGCCTTCAGCCAGGCCGTGAAGCGCTTGAGCCGCTCGACGCCGATGTCGGGGCCGACGCATTCGGCATTCGTGCCCGAACCGTCCTTGTCGAAGTACTGGTGTACCTCGAACACCATGCGGTCCAACGGGTCGTTCACCCGGCCCATGACCTCGGCATTGGGCGTGCCGTACCAGGTCTTCTCGAACCAGCTCCAGGCGCCGGTGTAGCCGTTGCCGGGCAGGGTGATGAGGTTGGTGGCGCCGGTCTTGCGGATGGCATTGACGGCGGCCTGGGCGGCCTGGCCCCAGGTCTCGGTCGGCATATTGCGCGGCTCGTTGACGAGCCCGAACTGGACCTTGGGGTTGTCCTTGAACTGCAGGGCGAGGCGACGCCAGAAGTCGGCGAAGGCGGCGATGGGCACCTCGGGCTTGCCGACGTGGACCTCCTTGTAGGCCGCGTAGTTGTGCGGGTCCAGCAGCACATGCAGGCCGCGCGCCGTCGTGCCGTCGACGAAGTCGCGCAGGCGGGCCAGCTCGGCCGCGTCGAACTCGCCATTCAAGCTCGGTTGCAACCGCTCCCAACGGAAGGCGATGCGCATCAGGTTCATGCCCTTGGCCTGGTAGTAGGCCGTGCTGGCCACCGTCGGGTAGACGAAGTCCTTGCCGTAGAGGCCGGGGAAGTTCTTCTCGCCCCATTCGGCGCTGGACAGGCTGATGCCTCGCCAGGCCAGGGGGTCGGCTGCGCAAGCGCCCTGCGTGAAGGCCGCGAGCAGGCAGGTGGTCAGGAGGAGTCGCATCGGGTTTCTTTCATCAGGGCGTGGAGCCGTACAGGGCCTGGACCAGATCGGTCCGCCAGGCATGGGCTTGCGGGTCGTACAGGCCGAAGCCCGCAGCCAGTTCCCAGTACATCCAGGGCAGTTGGCGAGAAGCCATTTCGGCGCGCATGGCTTTGAGATAGCGCACGCGGGCCGCCTGCGCGGCGCGGCTGTAGGCGCCGAACTCGCCGACGACGACGGGGTAGCCCAGGCGCTTGCCCTCGTTGGCGGCGAGGTCGAAACCTTCGCGTATCTTGGCCAGCTGGGCTGCGTCGCAGCAGTCCACGCCCACGGGTGGCGTGGGGCTGATCCATTCGGCACCCTGGTGGGTGAAGCTGAAGGGCTCGTAGTGGTGGACGGTCAGCAGCAGATTGGCGTCGGCCGGCAGTTGCAGCCTGGACAGCGCATAGGGGCTGTTCCACTGCACCGGCCCGATCATGACCACGCGATTGGGGTTGCTGGCGCGCACCACGCGCAGGGCGCGCGAGGCCAGGGTGTTCCAGTCGGCCTCGAGCTTGCTGTGCGGCTCGTTGTAGAGCTCGAACACCAGGCCCGGTCCCGCGTTCGCGAAGCGCTCGGCGATCTGGCGCCACATGGCCAGGAAGCGCAGCTGCACCACGTCGGCGGCGACGCTGGCCTCGCCGGTCTCGACCGCATCGCCGTCGAGCTGGTGGTAATGGTGCATGTTCAGCACCACGGTGACGCCGCGCGCGAGCAGCTTGTTGACGATGCCCTCGACCCGGCTCATGAAGGCGGCGTCGATGCTGGCCGCGGCATCCAGGCTGGCGTGGTTGCTCCAGCGCACCGGCAGGCGCACGGCGTTGCTGTAGCCGGCGCCTGGGCCGAAGAGGTTGATGAATTCGTCCTCGACCTTCAGCCCCCAGGCGCCTTCGCTGGGCGCTTCCAGCATATTGCCGAAGTTGATGCCACCGCCCAGGGCCGCCGCGGCGGCACGTGCCTGGGCCGAGGCGCCGGGCAGGGGGCCGGCCGGTGTCGTGGGGTAGGCAGCCCAGGGGTCGACGGTTGGCGTGGGCGCCGGGTCGGCAGCGGCACCGCCGCCACCGCCTCCACAGGCGGCAAGCAGAGCGATCAGCAGGGCAGTGGCGAGGCGGCCCATGGCGTCAGGCCCGGGCCGGTGGTTGCACGCCGAGGGCGGCCAGTACGTCCTGGCAGGCGCCCATGGTGTGGTAATCGGTCTTGCCGGCGGGACTCTTCTCGTCGGTGAGCTTGCGGTTGTCGGGCGCCAGGATGCGATACCAGGCGCCGTGCTCGTGGTCGACGAAGTGCTGCCAGGCATAGGCCCAGAGCCGGTCGTACCAGGTCCAATAGGCTTCGTCGCCGGTGCGCACGGCCAGCCAGGCGGCGGCGGCCAGGCTTTCGGCCTGGACCCAGAAGTATTTGTCGCCGTCGCAGACCTCGCCGCCAGGGGCGAAACCGTAGACCAGGCCGCCGTGGGCTTTGTCCCAGCCATGGCGCATGGCGGTGTCGAAGAAGTGCCGGGCCGTGGGAAGCAGCCAGTCGGGCGCGGCGGATCCGAGGCGCCGCTCCAGCATCAGCAGCAGCTTGGCCCATTCGGTGAGGTGGCCGGTCTGGAAGCCCCAGGGCCGGAAGATGTTGGTCTTGTCGTCGCGGTTGTAGTCCCAATCGGGCATCCAGTCGGTCCGGTAGTGCTCCCAGACCAGGCCGCCGGCCAGGGCCGCCTGGCGCTGGGCGATGGAGGTGGCCAGCGTCAGCGCACGGTCGAGGTAGCGGGCCTCGCCGGTCGCGGCATGGGCGGCCAGCATGGCTTCGCAGGCATGCATATTGGCGTTCTGGCCGCGGTAGGCGCCGACCTGCCAGTCCGGCGTCGCTTCGTCGGCATAGAGGCCGTGAGGCGGTTCCCAGAAGCGCCCCTCCATCAGGTCGAAGGTCGCGGCGATGCCTTCAAGCGCACCTGGCACGCCGGCCTCGGCCGCATGCGAGTTGGCCAGCAGCACGAAGGCCAGGCCGTAGCAATGGTTGGTGCCGTCGATGACGGTGGCATGGCCGTCTTGCCAATCGAGCACCCAGGCGTAGCCCCCTTGCGGCTGGGCATGGGCCTGGTTGACGAAGGCCAGCGCATGCGCCACCTCGTCCATCGATCCACCGAACCAGCGCCAGGCCAGAGCGTGGTTGAAGACGAAGCGCGTGCTGCTGACCAGGTGACGGGTGTGGCGGTCATAGACCGTGCCGTCGTCCTTGAAGAACTGGAAGCAGCCTCCGCTGGCATCCTTCACGCGCGGCGCGTAGAAGGCCAGGGTATGGCGCATATGGGCCCACAGCGCCTCGGGCCGGCGCATGTCGGGAACGGCTGGAATCATTTCAGCACCTCGGTTTGCAGGAAGCGGGTCAGCTCGTCAGCCATCAGGGCGTGGACGTCGATGCGTGGATGGGCCCAGGCGAAGGCCTCGAAGCGGTAGGACCAGACCTGGGTGTCGCCTTCGGCGCGCAGCGTCTGCACGGCGCGCTGCACGGCATGCGGGATGGCAGGCTGCTCGCGCGGGGCCGACATGCCGCCCATCAGCAGCACCAGCCTGGCCTTGGGGTAGCGGCCGCGCAGCTGGCGCACAAAGGTCAGATAGCGATCGCCGAAGTCCGCCGCGATGGACTGGCCCTTGGAGGCCGGGAAGCCGTGGTCGTTCTGGCCGAGGTTGAGCAGCACGACGTCGGGGGTGCGCGGGTCGGGTGGCGCGACGGCGGCATCCAGGCGCGGCGCGTAGCGGTTCCAGATCTGGGGCATCAACAGTTCGCCCCAGGTGGCCGTGACGCCGATGCCGCTGACGGCGATGCCGACATAGTCAGCGCCCAGGCGTTCGGCCGTCACCGCGCCGTAGGCCCGCGTGCCGTCGTGGGGGTAGAGGTCCTCGTACTGGTCTTCGGCGATGTCGCCATTGCAGGCACCGGCGGTGATGGAATCGCCGTAGAACTCCAGCTTCAGCGGCCTGGCGGGTGGCGGGTCCAGCAGCCGTCCGCCTTCGGCCAGGCGTAGGCCGAGGAAGACGGTCTCGGCCATCGGTGCCTCGGTGCGCTTGACGAGGCGCAGCGTGTGCTCGCCGGGCGGCAGCGGTTCGCGCAGCTTCCAGTCCGACGCTGCATTGCCCGGTGCGGCCAGCCAGTGGCGCTGGCCGTCGATCTCGATGGTGAAGTGACTGCTGCCCCAGTGCGCGGACTTGAAGCTCAGCCCGAGCTGGGTGCCGGTGAAACGGGCGCGCAGCTCGCTGCCGCTCCAGGCCAGCAGCTTGCCGCCGCCGCTGTCGGCGATGCGGCCGACCCAACGAAGTTTCGCGTCGTCGGGAGCGATGAGTCTTGTCGGCAGGGCCTCGCGCGCAAAGTCGCTGGTGCGCAATGCTGCCGGGTAGAGGCCCGCTGACATGACGGCCAGGAAGCTCGCGGGTCGGCCGCTGCCCGCCCACTCGTCGCGCTTGACGCGCACCTGCAGCAGGTGGGCGGTGGTTTCGATGTCGCGGCCGACGACGCTGTAATGCCAGCCGAGATAGCCCTTGCGTTCGGGCACCTGGCCGCGCAGCGTGACCCAGGGGCCGTCGTCGACACGGGCTTCGAGATTGCGGTAATGCTCGCTCTCGCCGTGGAAGACGGCAATCTCGCTGCCATAGACCAGGAAGCTGGTCTCGGCGTCATCGGCCTTGCTGACCCAGCCGGGCTGCTGGCCGGTCCATTCGGGATGGACTTCGCCGCCGCGCTCGAAGCCGTGCGACTGGTAGGGCTTGAGGGTCTCGCCCATCAGCAGGCGCGTGAACTCGTGGGCGCGGCCGAACAGCGGTGCGGGCAGGGGCGTTGTCGGTCCTGCGGCGGCGCTGCGCAGCGTCTCGGCCAGCGCGAGGGCGATGCGCTGATGGCCGGTGGCATTGGGATGAACGGGCTCGTCGTAGAGGGCCGCCCAGCGGTCCTGACCGGCATCGACGCGGGCCTGCATCCAGCGGCCGAAGTCCAGCGACGTGAGGCCGTAATGGGCCGCCAGCTTCAACTGGAGGTCGACCGCGTCGCGCGCCTGGTTGCCTTGCTGGGTCAGCCCAAGCACGACGACGGCGGGCGGCTTCCTGGCGCTGAGCAGCTTGCGCAGGATGGCCTCGTAGCTGCTGGCGCGCACGGACGGGTCCAGCCACTGGTCGTTGACGCCGAACTCGACGATGACGAGGTCGGGCGCAGCGTCGAGCACCTGCTTGTCCAGGCGCTGCACGCCGGCGGCCGAATCGGTGCCGCTGACGCCGGCGTTGACCAGCTTGACCTTGGGCCCGAGCGATCTGGCCAGCAGGGCGGCCCAACCCCTTTCGCGCGGCGGATGGGCCGCATAGCCGGTGGTGATGGAGCCGCCTATCGTTGCAAGCGTGATGCTCTCGCCGGCGGCAATGCGCTTCATGACGTCCTGCAGCCGTGCATCGGCATGTCCCAAGGTCGGCAGCATCAAAGACAAAGCCAACATCCATCCTTTCGTCAACGAATTCATATCAACCCTTGGTGGCGCCCGCCTGCAGTCCGGCGACGAACTGCTTCTGGAAGATCAGGAAGAGGACGACGGCCGGCAGCGAAGCGAGCAGCGAGCCGGCCATCAGCACGGCTGCCGATTGCGGGTTGAAGCTCAGGTCGCCGGCCATCTTGCCGAGCTGCAGAGGCAGGGTCAGCGTGGCCGCGTCGTTGACGACGAGCAGGGGCCACAGGAAGTTGTTCCATTCGCCCACCGCGACGGGAATGGCGATGGCGGCCAGCGCCGGCCGCAGCAGGGGTAAAACCACGCTCCACCAGATGCGCAGCGTGCCGGCGCCGTCCAGCGTCGCGGCACTGATCAGCTCGTCGGGCACGCCCAACATGGCCTGGCGGAAGTAGAAGACGACAAAGGCCTTGGCCAGGCCGGGCACCAGCAGGGCGGCATAGCTGTTGATCCAGCCCAGCTGGGCCACCGTCACGAAGTTGGGGACGATGGTGACCTCCCAGGGCAGCATCATCGACAGCAGCAGGGCGCGGAACAGCCAGCGGCTGCCGGGGAAGGGCTTCTTGGTCAGCACGAAGGCGACCAGGGACGCGGCCAGCAGGCTGGCGACCGTGACGACGACGGTGACCAGCAGGCTGTTGGCATAGAAGCGCAGAAAGCCGTGGCCCTCGACCTGGACCTGCAGGATGCCGGCCAGCTTGTCGGGATCGGCTGTGGTGCCGGCCCAGTCGGGGTTGAAGAAATTGCGACCCGTGGCGAGCTGTGGCCACAGCGTGGGCGGTTGGCGCAGCAGCTCGGCCACGCTCTTGAAGGCGCCGATCGCCATCCAGTAATAGGGCAGCAGCATGGCGGGCACCAGCAGCCACAGCGGCAGGCGCAGCAGGTTGACGAGCCACCTCATCGTTCACGCCCGATCAGCTTGAGGTTCAGCCAGGTCAGGCCGAACAGCAGCGTCGTCAACACCCAGGCGGCGGCGGAGGCCAGGCCCAGGTCGAGCTGGCGAAAGCCGCGGTCGAAGAGGTAGGTGACCAGCATCAGCGCCGAGTCCAGCGGGCCACCCAGGGTGTCGACCGCGCCGTAGAGCAGATAGGGCTCGTAGAAGACCTGGAAGCTGGCGATCATGCCGGTCACCGTCACATAGACCAGGGTGGGCCGCAGATTCGGCAGGGTGATGTGCAGCAGCTGCTGCCAGCGCGAGGCACCGTCCAGGCGCGCCGCCTGGTAGAGCTCTTCGGGAATGGCACGCAGGCCGGCGACGAAGATGACGAGGTTGTAGCCCAGCACCGACCACACGCCCACCAGCACCAGCACCGGCAGCGTCCACTGCGGGTCGCCGAGGAAGCGTGCGGGATCCAGGCCGAGAGCCGCGCGCAGGCTGTTGAACAGCCCGTAGGCCTCGGAGTTGGCCAGCCATTTCCAAGCGGAGATGGCGCCGACACCACCGGCCACGGCCGGCAGGAAGAAGGCCACGCGCACCCACTGGTGCAGGCGCGAGTTGCTGCCGAAGTTCAGGGCCAGCACCAGGCCGAGCAGCACGGCGATGAAGGACACCGAGGCCATATAGGCCGCGGTGTTGGCCAGGGCCGTCCAGAAGCGCTCGTCGGCGGCCAGCTCGGCGTAGTTGCGCAGGCCGATGAAGTGGGGGTCGTCGGTGGCGTGGTAGTCCGTGAAGCTCAGCCAGGCCGAGCGCAGCACGGGCCAGACGCCGAACAGGCCGAACAGCGCGAAGAAGGGGGCGACGAGCAGCATGTCTCGTCCATGGCGGCGCCAGATCGTCTTCATCGCTGGGCCTCCAGCGCGCGGTTCATGACGGCCGCCGCGCGGCTCAGCTCGGCCTGCGGGTCGGCACCGGCCAGCACGACGCGCTGCACGGCGCGGGTGACGATGTAGTCCTGCCTGATCCAGGCCGGGCAGGGCGGTGGGCCTTCGGCGTCGGCGAGCTGGGTGAGCAGGGCCTCGCGATGGGGCAGTGGCAAGCCGGCGATCTGGTCCTGCCGCCCCGAGGGCAGCCACATGCCGCCATAGGCCAGGGCCGCCTCGGCCATGCGGCGCGTGACCTCGGGCCGGTAGACGGTGCGCATGAAGTCCAGGGCCAGCGCGCGGTTGGGCGAGAAGCGGGTGATGGCCAGCACCGTGCCGCCCAGCACCGCGGTGCGTTTGCCGGTGGGGCCTGCGGGCAGTGGTGCGGCCGCCCACTTGCCCACCAGGCCCTTGTGAACCATGTCCATGCGCGACAGCAGCCAGGTGCCGGACTGCATCAGGCCGTAAGCGCCGCTTTCCAGGCCGCCGTCGGCATCGGGCCAGCCGTCGGTGGGGGCCCGCAGCTCGCGGTAAAGACGTGCGTAATAGCTCAGCGCGCGCACCGCCTCGGGGCCGTCGATGACGGCGTGTGCGCAGTTGGCGTCATAGACCGTGCCGCCGGCCTGGCGCAGATAGGGGTAGAAGCCCAGCCAGCTGGTGTTGCCCCATTGCTGGGCAAAGCGCTGCTGGCGCGCCGCGGCGATGAAGCCCTCCCAGTCCGCAGGCGCCTCGCGCAGCAGGTCGCTGCGGTAGTACTGCAGCTGCACATGCATGTCGAAGGGGGCGCCATAGAGTCGGCCATCGGCGCGGCGGATGGCGCGTAAGGCGCCCGGGTTGGCCTGCCGCTGCAGTTCCGCGGCGAGGTCGGGCGCCGCCTGGGCCAGGTCGACCAGCGCGCCCTTGGCGCCCAGGGCAATCGCGTAGGAGGTGCTGCCCGTCACCAGGTCCGGCCCGCGCCGGCTGGCCAGGGCGGCCGAGTACTTGGTCATGGCATCGGCCCAGGGCACATCGCGCACCTCGACGTGCACGTCGGGATGGCTGGCGCGAAAGGCCTCGACGGCCGGTTGCATGACCTGGGGCGTCTTGTCGTCTCCCACCATCCAGATGACCAGGCGGCCCGCCAGCGCCTGGCCGCAGAGGGCGGCAAGGCAGAGCGCGAGGCCGAGCTTGGCAAAGGGCGTGGCGGAGATCACTGCGGTCGGTGGAAAGTGTTTAGTAAACGAAATGATTATCCGCAGTTCGGAATCGCAAAAACAGCGTTGTCTACCAGCAAATCGTCGGTGCTATCCCTGATCGCTTAACGTTTGACAGAGAAACAAAATGCGCAACAAATTGATGTTTAGCGGTCGCCGTAGGGCGGCACGAGGACCCAGAGCGCAGTGATCTCCGAACGCTTGATCGATCTTCATGAGGGCTGGCAGCTCGCCGAGGCGCCCGCAGGCGCCGATGCGCGCGCGCTGACAGCGCTGCCGGACGAGGCCTGGCTGCCCGCAGCCGTACCCGGCACGGCCCATGGCGCCCTGCTGGCGGCCGGCCGCATTCCCGATCCCTTCTACGGCATGAACGAGGCCGAGGTGCGCTGGGTGGGCGAGCGCCGCTGGGCCTGGCGCCTGGCCTTCGAGGCCGGCGAGCTGGCCGACCATGAGGACCTGGTCTTCGAAGGCCTGGACACCTGGTGCCGCGCCTGGCTCAACGGCGAGCGGCTGCTGGAGTCCGACAACATGTTCGTGCCGCATCGCGTCGACGTGCGCCGCCGCCTGCAGCCGGGCCGCAACGAATTGCTGCTGTGCTTCGAGCCTGCTTTGGCCCGTGCCCGCGAGGTGGAGGCCGTGCACGGCAAGCGTCAGTTATGGAATGGCGACAGCGCCCGCCTGCATGCCCGCAAGGCCCAGTACCACTTTGGCTGGGACTGGGGTCCGGAGCTTCTCGTCAGCGGCCCCTGGCGTGCGGTGCGCCGGCACAGCTGGTCGGCGCGCATCGACGATCTGCATTGCCGCAGCGAGGTCGACGTGGCCGGCCGGCGCGCGGCGCTGCAGGTGTCGGCGCGGGCCACCGGCGGCAGCGGCCTGCGCTGCGCCTTCGAGCTGCTCGACACCGAGGGCCGCAGCGTGGCCTTGCAGTCGGTGCCAGCCGATGCGGCGCGCGCGACGCTGAATGTCAGCGAGGCCCAGTTGTGGTGGCCGCGCGGCCTGGGCGAGCAGCCGCTGTACACGCTGGTGGCGCGCCTGCTGGATGGCGAGCGCGTCGTGGCCGAGGACAGCCGCCGCATCGGGCTGCGCACCCTGCGCCTGGTGCAGGCGAGCGTCGAGGGCGAGGCCGGCAGCAGCTTCCATTTCGAGGTCAATGGCCAGGACTTCTTCGCCGGCGGCGCCAACTGGATTCCCGACGACAACCTGCTCGAACGCATCACGCCGGCGCGCTATCGCGAGCGCGTGGCCCAGGCGGCGGACGCCAACATGAACATGCTGCGCGTCTGGGGCGGCGGCATCTACGAAGACGAAGCCTTCTACGAAGCCTGCGACGAGCTAGGCCTGCTGGTCTGGCAGGACTTCATGTTTGCCTGCGGCCTCTACCCGGCCAACGCCGACTTCCTGGCCAGCGTGCGCGCCGAAGCCGAAAGCCAGGTGAAGCGCCTGCGCCACCACGCCTGCATGGCCCTCTGGTGCGGCAACAACGAGGACTACATGCTGGCCGAGTCCGTCGGCCTGGCCGGTCCCGGCGTGCCTGCCGAGCGCTTCGAGGCGCGGGCCATCTACGAAGGCCTGCTGCCCGAGGTCTGCGAGGCGCTGGACCCCGCCACGCCTTACTGGCCGGGTAGCCCCTTCAGCCCTGGCGACGGCGCCAAGTCCTCCGACGTGACCGTGGGCGACCGCCACAGCTGGGAGGTCTGGCACCAGCAGATGCTGCCCTACCAGCGCTATGGCGACGTGCAGGCGCGCTTTGTCAGCGAGTTCGGCATGCAGTCGCATCCCTCGCTGGCCTTGTTCGAATCGGTGCTGCCCGCGGCCGAGCGCTTCCCCGAGAGCCGCACGGTGCAGTGGCACAACAAGGCCGGATCGGCGGCGGGGCCGGACGGGCATAGGCGCCTGTCCGTCTACCTGGCCGACAACCTGCGTGTCGGGCCCACGCTGGCGGACCACGTCTACGCGACGCAGTTCGTACAGGCCGAGGCCATGCGCGTGGCCTACCAGGACTTCCGCCGCAGCTGGCAAAGGCCCGGCGCGCGGGCCGTGGGCGGCGCCCTGGTCTGGCAGCTCAACGACTGCTGGCCGGTGACGAGCTGGGCCCTCATCGACTCTTCCGGCACCGTCAAGCCCGCCTGGCATGCGGTGCGCCGCGCTTTGGCACCGCTTGCAGTCGCCGTGCGGCTGGAGGCCGGTGCGGCGCGCTTGGCCATCATGAATGGCCAGGCCGAGACCTGCGAGCTGGCGCTGCAACTGCGCGTCTTCGCGATGGACGGGCGGCAGCTGGTCAGCGCGCGCGTCTTGCAAGCGGTTCCAGCCTCGACCAGCGTCGAGACGACCCAGCCGCTGCCCGCCTTCGACGAGCCCGTCGTCGCCGAGTTGAGCGCCCTCGATCCGCAGGACGGCCGTGAGCTGGCGCGCGACTGCGCCTGGACCGAGCCCTTCAAGTTCTACCGCCTCGCGGGCGCCCGCTTGGTCATCGAGGCCGAAGGCCAGACCCTGCGCCTGCGTGCCGATCGACCGGTCAAGGGCCTGTGGCTGCAGCAGCCGGGCCTGGCCGACAACTTCATCGATCTGGTGCCTGGAAGCGAGCGTCGGATTGCTTCGAGGATAGCGCTACCAAATGCGCTGGATTTGATCGGACTGGAGCTTCCGGCGCAGCAGATCCAGCTGCTGAGAAAGGAGGGCTGAATGCGCGGCAGCATGCGTGTATCCCCTATCCCTAGTAGTCCCGATATGGGGGCTGCGTGAATATTGTTAGCGTTACCAAACACCTGCGGCATAGAAACCGACAGGACTGACACGAAGCCCGCGAGGGCTGGATGTTTCCCACCAAAGAGGAGCAAAGAGGATGAGACATTTCAAGAGGACAACGCTGTCCGTCGCCGCCGTGCAGGCGCTGGTCTGGGCAGCCACGCCCGCGCTGGCGCAGAACACGCCCGCTCCTGCCGCGGCTGCAACGCCAGCCGCCGAGAAGGCGCCTCAGGCGCTGGAGACCGTGGTCGTTTCGGGGCGTCGGGCCGCCCTGGCGTCGGCGCAGAAGCTCAAGCAGGAGTCGGACGAAATCGTCGATTCGGTGGTCGCCGATGAAATCGGCAAGCTGCCGGACCGCTCGGTGTCCGAGGTGCTGCAGCGCATCGTCGGCGCCACCATGTCGCGCGTGGCGGCCTCCAACGACCCGGTGCACTTCTCGGTCGAAGGCTCGGGCGTCAACATCCGCGGGCTGACCTATGTGAGCTCGACGCTGAACGGCCGCGAGACCTTCAGTGCCAACCAGGGCCGCACCCTGGGCTTCGAGGACGTACCGCCCGAGCTGATGGCCGGTGTGGACGTCTACAAGAACCCGTCGGCCGAGCAGATCGAAGGCGCCATCGGTGGTCTGGTGAACCTGCGCACGGCCCTGCCTTTCGACTTCCCCGGCTTCAAGGGCTCGATCTCGGTTGACGTCTCGCGCAACAGCCTGGCCAAGAAGAACAAGCCCAGCATCTCGGGCCTGCTGTCCAACACCTGGAATACCGATGCGGGCAAGTTCGGCGCGCTGATCGACCTGGCGCATTCGCTGAGCTCCAACCGCACCGACGGCCTGGTGCTGGACCCCTTCTACAAGGCCACGCCGACCGAGACGCACTGGTACTCGCGCGACATGTCCTGGAAGCAGCAGTTCTACGACCGCACCCGCGACGGCATCTACGGCGCGCTGCAGTGGAAGAAGAACGACGTCGAGTCCTCGCTGACCTTCTTCCGCTCCAAGTTCAAGTTCAACTGGAACGAGAACAACGTCAGCGCCCAGGTCGACCCCTACAACGTGACCGTGCTGGACGGCACCTACGACGCCAACGGCGTGATGACCAAGGGCGTGCTGACCGGCAAGGCGCTGGGCAATGGCGCCTACGACGGCCTCGAGGTGGAGAACCAGACGCGTTACTCCAAGCGCAATTCGCAGACCGACGAACTGGCCTGGAAGATCGCCGGCAAGGTCAACGACCAGCTGACGCTGACCTCGGACTTCCAGTACATCCGCTCCAAGACCAACAACTTCGACTCGACGGTGGGCACTGCCGTGTCCCTGCCCAAGGAGACGGTGGACTACACCGGCTCCATGCCCCGCCTGGTGTTTGACCAGAGCGACATGGCCATCCTCAACGACCCCAGCAAGTACTACTGGGCCATGATGATGGACCACCTGGACAAGGGCAAAGGCACGCAGAAGGCCTGGAAGGGCGATGCGCGCTGGGTCTTCCACGACAACAAGATCCTCAACGACCTGCGCTTCGGCGTGCGCATCGCCAAGCGCGATGCCGAGACCGTCAACAGCAACCCGAGCTACAACTGGGCGACCATCACCCACGCCTGGCAGCTGGGCTGGAACATCGGCGACCTGGCCTACATCACCAAGGCGCCGGACATCCCCGTCTACAAGAACACCTATGGCGACTTCATGGGAGGCGGCAAGGCCAACCTGCCGGCGCTGTATTTCCCGGCCGCCTCGGTGGCCTTCGACTGGCCCAACAGCTACAACAAGCTGCACCAGCTCTATCTGAACGAGTGCACGAACTTCAAGCCGGGCTGGGATGGCGCGGGCTGCCCGCAGCAGGCCAACAGCATCCAGGGCGGCGGTGCCTGGCACCCCACGTCATTCGGCACCGATCCGGCCGGCCGCAATACCCAGGCCGAAACGACGACCGCGGGCTATGGGCAGTTGCGCTTCTCCTTCGATGAGGTCGGTGCGCCCATCGACGGCAACGTCGGTCTGCGCGTGGTGCACACCAAGAACAGTGCCGACGGCTACACCATCCTGACCACGCAGGCCGCGCCGGCCGGTGCGGTCGGCCTGGCCGTACCCCAGCTGACGCCGTTCGCCAAGGAGCAGAACTTCAACCAGAGCTTCACGGACTACCTGCCC
This sequence comes from Roseateles saccharophilus, assembly GCF_031458095.1. Classification (GTDB taxonomy): domain Bacteria; phylum Pseudomonadota; class Gammaproteobacteria; order Burkholderiales; family Burkholderiaceae_C; genus Pelomonas; species Pelomonas saccharophila_A. Next base: position 602,939 of record NZ_JAVDXU010000003.1, on the reverse strand, counting down.
AGCCTGAACCTGAGGTTCAAGGCCACGGCGGATGGATCCCTGCAGTTCCGCTTTGCTGCATCCAAGGCCCTGGCCCGCCCGCAGTTCAGCCAGATGCAGGGCTATCTGTCGATGTCGCAGACCATCGAGGTGGATGCGCAAAGCGTCCCGCCCAACGTCAAGAAGGTCAACCTGACCGGCACGGCCAGCGGCAACCCCGAACTGAAGCCGATCCGCTCCGACCAGGAGGACCTGACGGCCGAGTGGTACTTCGCCAAGAACGGTTCGATCACGATGGCAGCCTTCAACAAGAACCTGAAGGACATCATCGTCAACCAGGCCTTCAACCGCACGGTCAACGATGCCAACGGCAAGCCGGTCACCTTCGTGCTGAACGGTCCGGTCAACGGCGCCAAGGGCTATGCGCGCGGTCTGGAGTTCGCCTATCAGCAGTACTTCGAGGGGCTGCCCTCGCTGCTGCAGGGCCTGGGCCTGCAGGCGAACTACACCTTCGTGGACAGCAAGGTGAAGCGCTACAACGCCGTCTACACGGGCTATTGCTCGCCGGGCGCGGGTCAGGACAACCTGAATCTGTACATCAACGGCTGTGACACGGATGGCCGCTCCTTCGGCGACATGCCGCTGGACAACCTGTCGAAGAACACCTTCAACATTGCGCTGCTCTACGACCGTGGACCGATCTCTGCCCGCCTGGCCTACAACTGGCGCGGCAAATATCTCTACGGCGTGGCGCTGAACTCCGACAACACCGGCCCCAACCAGACCAATGCGCTGGACACCAACCCGGCCAGTGCCACCTACGGCCAGCACAACCTGCCGGTGGGCCTGCCACTGTGGGCGGACAGCTATGGCCAGCTCGATGCCGGCCTGCACGTGAAGATCGGCAACGATCTGTCCCTGGGCCTGGATGCCACCAACCTGACGAACAAGACCTACAAGCAGATCATGCAGCAGCACATCGGCATGATCGGCCACAACTACTTCACGTCGGGCCGCGGCTATCGCCTCAGTGCGCAGTACAGCTTCTGAGGACAAGGGCCGGGGTGACCCGGCTTGAAACCAAGCAAAGGGCACCGCTGGCGGTGCCCTTTGCTGCTTTACGGCTCAGTAGCGATTGGGATTGTTCGGGCGCCGGTCGGCCCCGTTCGGCACGCCGTCATGGTCGGCGTCGCCGCGCGCCCAGGCACCGCGCCTGAACTCCCAGCGGCCATCGCGCTCGACCCAGGTGGGCTGGTTGTAGGAATAGCCGTGGCGTTCCTTCACCCATCCGCCTCGATGCCAGACGTGGCGATGGCCGTTCCAGCCCCAGTAGCCGGACACCCAGACGTAGCCGCGGCGTGGCGCCGGAACCACCTCGTGCCGCGGCGGCGGCGGTGCCGTCCGAATCCACACCGCCGTCTGCGCCAGGGTGGTCGAAGGCAGGGTCGCCGCGCCGAACGCGAAGCTTGCGGCGAGGCACGAAGCAAGAAGGGTCGGTTTGCGCATGAGCGTCTCCAGGATTGAGACCTTCATTCAACGCCGGCGCCTTTCTACGGCTGATCGGAAGACACCCTGTCAGCATGTCGGCGGCTTCCGGCAGGAAGCGGACCTCTGTCCTGCTGCTACGCTGCTGGTACTTCAAGGACGCGATGCCACGCCATCGCAAGACAGTCGGTTCACCTGAACCTGACCGTTTCTTAGACGCACCGCCATGAATGCCTTCACAAAAGTGCTTGCCCAGGTCGGCTTGCCCCTGTTGGGCGCACTGGGCAATGCCGCGTCGGGCATGACGCTGGATGCCGAGGCGGTCGAACGCGTCGTCGCAGCCGATCGCCAGCGCGGCAAATCTCATTCAGAACGCATGGCCGCGCAGGCCGATGCCGAGACGGGCCGCAGGGTGGCGCCGCCCAAAGACGCCAGCTGCCCGCGCGACAAGCTCACCCTCTTCAGTGGTGTCGTCATCTCCTACCGGCGCGAGGTCGGCGTCACGACGCTGCGCATCCGCACCGACTGGGCGACCGTCGAGTCGGTGCAACTCCGCCACCCCGGCAGCAATGATCCGAGCCCGCGCTTCCTCATCGAGCGCGCGCCGTTCACGCCGGCCGACTGGGCGCGCATCGAGTCCGCGCCCGGCAAGCTGCGGCCCGGCATGCGTGCCGCGGCATGGGTCTGCAGCGACGGCAGCCAGCCGCTCATCGACTGGCAGCCGCCGCAGCCGCGGCAGTGACGTGGACGGTCAGGCCGTTCTTACTTGCCCGCGCGATAGGTGGACCACATCGCCTGCATGCGCGTGCCCTGTCCGGGTGTGAAGCTCGTCATGCAGGCGTCGTCGCTGTAGTCCATGAAGTTGGTGATCGGGTCCAGGCCGGCGATCCTGGTGCAGGAGTCGCGTCCGGTCGGGCAGCCGTAGGCCGGAGATTTCTCTGCCGGCGTGTCCGCGACACCGTCGCCCTTGTTGGCGTTGTTGGCGCAGCCGCCCTGGAAGGTGTGATACAGCCCCACCCAGTGACCGACTTCATGAGTGGCCGTGTCACCAAGGTTGTAGGGCGCCGCGGTACCGCCGGGGAGCGACGAGTAGAGGATCACGACGCCGTCCGACTTCGGATTCCTGGCGTAGTCGGACGGGAAGGTGGCCCAGCCGAGCAGGCCATTTCCCATGTTGTTGCTGTAGATGTTGAGATCGCTTGCCGAGCCTTGGCGCAGCGCGGTCTTCATCTGCGACTCGGCCGTCGTGCCCGGCCCGGCGGCGTACCAGCTGCTGTTGGTCGTTCTGTCCGTGCCCATGAGGACGAAACTGAAGCCGTAAGACCCATACGCGGCATTGAGCACATTGATCTGGCTCGTGATCTGGCTGTCGGGGATATTGCCGTTGGCAATGCCCGTGCCGTTGTTGATCACATGCCAGTAGACAGGGATCGTCGCAGCCTGCGCGGCGGCGGAGACGAGATCGCCAAGCCTTGCCGAGGCGCGCTTGGCGGCCACATGGCGCTTCACGACGTCGTCGATGTCGGCGGCCTCGTCTTCGTCAACTTCGCGTGCGCCGCAGCGCAGGCCGGCGTCGATGAAGGCCTTCTTGCTGGTGAACGACCGTCCCTCGATGACGAAGGGCGAATCCTGGGGCGGTTCGGCGACGGCGGCCATGCTTGCCAGCGTCAGCGCGGAGGCGGCGAGCGCTGCGAATAGTTGGGACTTCATGGGTTCACTCCTCAGCGGTTGAGTGCCCGGGTCGGGCGAGCATCTATTGGGCTCATCGGGCCTGGACGCTGTCAATGGCGTATCCCGGTACTCCAGGCGGCTGGGCGCCACACCCCCCCACGGTTGCAGGGGCTCTTCAGCGGGGTGCCGGCAGGAGGGCGGGTGCAAGCCACTCCGGCTCAGCGGCTACCCGGGCTGCTGCAGTAGCGCCGCACGAACTCCGCATGCTCGGGCAACACGGCGACGCACGCTGCGATGGTTTCGGACACGCCCTTGAAGTAGGCCGCCGTCTCCTCCACGCCCTGCAGCTCTGCCAGGGCCAGCCAGCCCCTGGGGCGCAGGTTCTGCCCTTCCATCACTTCCAGCCAGCTCGGCTCGCGGAACAGGTCGCCGTTCACGTCGGCCAGCCGCCCGCTGGAGGCATACAGGTCCATGCGCCAGCGCAGTTTTTCCGGAATGGCCATGGCCGCGCAGGCCTGCCAGAACTCGCTGTCGTCGCGCTGGTTCAGGTGGTAGTGCAGCACGATGAAGTCGCGCACATACTCGTAGCGCTCGCGGCTCTGACGGTTGTATTCGGCGATCTCCACCGCATCGAAGCCGGCATGCGGGAAAGCCTCGATGAGCTTGGCCACACCCATCTGGATCAGGTGCAGGGCGGTCGACTCGAGCGGCTCGACAAAGCCGGCCGACATGCCGATGGCGACGACATTGCGCCGCCACGCTTGCTCGCGCATGCCAGTGCGGAACTTGATGATGCGCGGGTCGGCGAGCGGCTTGCCGTCGAGGTGCTTCAGCAGGGTGCCGGCCGCTTCGTCATCGCTGACGTGAGCACTCGAATAGACATGGCCGTTGCCGACGCGGTGCTGCAGCGGGATTCGCCATTGCCAGCCGGCGCGGTGGGCGGTCGAGCGCGTGTAGGGCAGCAGCGGGGCCGTGCTCTCGCTGGGCACGGCCACGGCGCGGTCGCAGGGCAGCCAGTGGCTCCAGTCCTCGTAGCCGGTGTGCAGTGCCTTGTCGATCAGCAGGCCGTAGAAGCCCGAGCAGTCGAGGAAGAGGTCGCCCTCCACCAGTTCGCCGCTTTCCATCTGCACGGCACGCACATGGCCTTCGGTGGGGCCGGCCTCCTCGTTGAGCAGGACGCGCACGACCTTGCCCTCGGTGCGGCGCACACCGCGTGCCTCGCTGAGCTTGCGCAGATGCCTGGCGTAGAGCCCGGCGTCGAAGTGATAGGCATAGCCCAGGGCCTCGAGCGGCGAACCCTTCATGTCGGGCCGCGGCAGCATGAAGCGGTTGGCCTTGGCCGCCATGTTGGAGATGACGTAGGCGTCCAGCGGCAGAGCGCGGCCCAGGGCGCGCAGCCGCAGCCAGTACTGCGAGAAGTCCACCGGCCACAGCGCCTCGCGGCCGACGCCGCCGAAGCCGTGGAAGTAGCGCTCGCCTTGCCGGCCCCAGTTGACGAACTCGATGCCGAGCTTGAAGGTGCCCTGCGTCGCCTTCAGGAATTCGGCCTCGTCGATCTTGGCCAGGCCGTTGAACATGCGGATGGGCGGGATGGTGGCCTCGCCGACGCCGATGATGCCGATCTCGTCGGACTCGACGAGGCGGATCTCGTAGGGCGGCTTGAGTACCGCGCTCAGCGCCCCCGCCGACATCCAGCCCGCGGCACCGCCGCCGACGATCACCACCCGCCGCAGCGGCTTGGCCCAGTTCTCCATCCGATGTCCCCGTTCTAGTGTCGTGCGAGTCTAGAGAGCTTGCATGCGGCTGCGCAGATAGCTGTCGTGTTCGGGCATGTGCGTCGCCAGCGCCGCGATGGCCTGATGGCGCTCGGCCAGATAGCGGCCCGCGAGCTCGGCCGGCATCTCATCCAGCCAGGGGCTGCGGCGCCTGGGCCAATGGCCCATGCCGGCATGAATGGCCAGCCAGCTGGTCGTGTCGAAGGCCTCGTTGTCGTAGACATGCAGGGTGCCGGTCTCGCGCCAGGCATGCAGCTTGTAGTCCAGCGACTCGGGCAGGGCCATGCTGGTCAGCGCGCGCCAGAACTCGCTGTCGCGGCGCTCGCTCAAGGCGTAGTGCAGGATGATGAAGTCGCGGATGCGCTGGAACTGGCGCAGCTGCTGCACGTTGAAACCGACCGCGCCTTCGGCATGATCGGCCTCGCCGAGCAGCGGGATGAGGCGGCCCAGTGCGTTGTGCACCATGAAGATGGCGGTGGACTCCAGCGGCTCCAGGAAGCCCGCGGCCAGGCCGATGGCGACGACGTTCTTGACCCAAAAGCGCTCGCGGTGGCCGGTACGAAAGCGCAGCAACCGCGGCTCGGCCAGCGGTGGTGCATCGAGCTGGGCCAGCAGCTGTTCTCGGGCACGGCCCTCGTCGATATAGCGGCTGCTGAACACATGGCCGTTGCCGGTGCGGTCCTGCAGCGGGATGCGCCAGGCCCAGCCGGCTTCCAGCGCCGTCGAGCGTGTGAAGGGGGCGAGGCCGCCCGGCGCGCGCTCGGTGGGCACGGCCCAGGCGCGGTCCACCGGCAGCCAGTGGCTGTAGTCGACGAAGCGCTGCTCCAGCGTCTGGCCGATCAGCAGCGACGCCAGGCCCGAGCAATCGATGAAGAGATCGCCCTCGACCTCGCGACCGTCGGCAAGGCGTAGCGCACGCACGCGGCCGTCCTCGTGGCGCTCGACGCCGACGACGCGGCCCTCGGTGCGCCGCGCGCCGCGGCCTTCGGCCAGGCGGCGCAGGAAGGCCGCGTAGAGGGTCGCGTCGAAGTGATAGGCATAGGTGTAGCGCGAAGCCAGGCCTTGATCGCCATCCGCCGGCCGGCAGAAGCGCCCCTGGCTGGCCATGACGGTGGGCAGGCAGAACTCGCCCAGCGGCGTCTGCGGGGCGACCTGTAGCCGGCGCAGCTGACCCCACAGCGCCATCGGGCCGTCGAGGTGGCCGAAGTCGCCAAAGGTGTGGAAGTAGTGCTCGCCGCGCTGCTTCCAGTCGCGGAACTGGATGCCGAGCTTGTAGCTGCCGCGCGTGGCGGCGAGAAAGTCGGCCTCATCGATGCCGAGGATGTCGTTGAACTGGCGTATCGATGGAAAGGTGGCCTCGCCGACGCCGATGATGCCGATCTCCTCGGACTCGACCAGTTCGATGGCGACGCCGCGCAGCCCTGTCGCGAATGCTGCGGCCGACATCCAGCCGGCGGAGCCGCCGCCGAGGATGACGATGCGCCGGATGCCGTTCATCGCATCAGGGCGCCGCGGCGCGCTCCCTCAAGAAGTCGGCATAGGCCAGGGCGCTGCGCTTCAAGGTGCGTTGCTGGGTCTCGAAGTCCACATGCACGAGGCCGAAGCGCCGCTCGTAGCCGAAGGCCCATTCGAAGTTGTCCATCAGCGACCAGATGAAATAGCCACGCACGTCCACGCCCTTGTCCATGGCCCGCGAGCATGCCGCGAAATGAGCCTTGATGTAGGCCTGGCGTTGCAGATCGTCGACCGCGCCGGCGCCGTTGACCTTGTCGTGGCTCGACATGCCGTTTTCGGTGATGTAGAGGGGCGGCAGGTTGGCGTAGTCGCGCTTGAAGGCCTCGAAGAGGTCCTGCAGGCCTTGCGGGTAGACCTCCCAGTCCATGGTCGTGCGCTCGACGTCGGGGTGGCGCACCCAGTCGATGGTGTCGGGGCCCTTGGAGCGCAGCACGGCGCGGCTGTAGTAGTTGATGCCGAGGTAGTCGATGGGGCGGCGGATGATGTCCATGTCGCCGGCCAGCACCAGGGGCTCGCAGCCCTTCCAGTAGCGCCACAGGTCGGCCGGGTATTCGCCCTTGAGCAGGGGGTCCAGCACCCAGCGGTTCTGGTAGGTCTCGAACAGATGAGCGGCGTCGCGGTCCGCGGGCGTGTCGCTGTCGGCATAGCCCGGCGCGCAGTTGGCGACGATGCCGTGCAGGGCTTGTGGTGCGTTGGCGCGCAGGGCCGGCAGGGTCAGGCCGTGGCCCAGCAGCAGATGGTGCATGGCCTGGGCCGCCCAGCGCGGGTTGGCGAGGCCGGGGGCGTGGTGGCCGTCACCGTAGCCGAGGTACGCCGAGCACCAGGGCTCGTTGTGGGTCGTCCAGGCGGCCACGTCGCCATGGCCGGCCAGTTCGCGGCTCATCAGGTCGGCATAGTCGGCGAAGCGATACGCCGTCTCGCGGTTGAGCCAGCCGCCCTTGTCCTCGAGGTGCTGCGGCAGGTCCCAGTGGTACAGCGTGACGAAGGCGCGGATGCCGCGCTGGCCCAGGCCGTCGAGCAGGCGCTTGTAGAAGTCAATGCCCTTGGGGTTGGGCCGGCCGGCCGCGTCCATCACGCGCGGCCAGGCGATGGAGAAGCGGTAGGCGTCCAGCCCCAGGCGCTTCAGGACGTCCAGGTCCTGGTTCAGCCGGTGATAGTGGTCGCAGGCCACGGCGCCGTTCTCGCCGCGCAGCACCTTGCCGGGCGTGGCGCAGAAGCGGTCCCAGATCGATTCGAGACGGCCATCCTCGTGGGCGGCGCCCTCGATCTGATAGGACGAAGTGCCGGCGCCGAAGATGAAGTCGCGGCGGCGCATGGCCGAGCCGGCGGGCGGTGCAACGAGGTCGGCCAGGGAAGTCGGGGGCGGGGTCAGGTCCATGTGGGGCAATCAGGCGGAAGTCGGCAGCGCATGCAGGGCGGTGCGCCAGGGTTGCAGGGCGATGGGGTCGGCGGGCAGCGGGCCGCGCACACCGCAGATGAAGGAGGCGTAGCGATTGGCCAGGGCCAGCGTGGCGGGCAGGTCGCGCTTCAGGGCCTGACCGGCGAGCAGCAGGGCAGTGAAGGCATCGCCGGCGCCGACGGTGTCCACCATGCGCGGCTGGACGACGCCGGCGCCTTGGGCCAGCAGCACGCCGCCCGGCGCGTAGAAGCGCCAGCCGCTGGCGCCGCAGGTCAGCACCAGGCGTTGCAAGGCAAAGCGCGCCATCACAGCGGCCGCGCGGCCCGCGTCGTCGGGCGCGGTGGCGTCGAACCAGCCGGCCAGCTGGCCCAGTTCCTCGTCGTTGACCTTGACCCAATCGGCCAGCATCAGCGACTCGGCGGCCAGCAGCCGGGTCTCGCTGCCGGCACGCAGGTTCAGGTCGAGAAAGCACGTGCCGCGGAAGGGCTTGAGCATGACGCGCAGCGCCGCGCGTGAAGCCGGCTGGCGTTGGGCGAGGCTGCCGAAGTACATCCACGCCGGCCTGGCCAAGGCCAGATGCGGACGGGCCGCCTCGGCGTCGATATGGTCCCAGGCGGCGTCGCCATGGATCTCGAAGTGATGTCCACCTGCACCCTCGTGCACGCTGACGCGGCCGGTGGCGCGCCGCAGGTCGCGCTGTACGCCCGTGCTGTCCAGGCCGTAGCGGCGCGCGCTGTCGAGCACCAAGCGGCCGTTGTCGTCGTCAGCACCTATGCGGCTGATGAACAGGGCCGGGGCGCCGAGCGCCGCCAGCGAGCGGGCGACGTTGAAGGGCGCCCCACCCGCGACCGGGCCATCATGGAATTCATCGACAAGGGCTTCGCCCAGAACGGCGACGGGGGAGGTGGGCATGCGAAATATTCTATGCAACAAGAAATGTTTAGTGAACAATCTCCAACCTAGGTTTTGCCCCGGGGTCGCAGCCGGGCGCAGCGCCCAGTGGGGAGTGCGGGAGGGCGGTGACACAATCGCCGTCGGCACGGGGTGCTAAACAACAGCGGGAGCTCAGGCGTATGGCCGACAAGGGAGTGACGATTCGCGAATTGGCCGAGGCCGCGGGCGTGTCCATCGGGACGGTGTCGCGGGCGTTGAAGGGCCAGCCCGGGTTGTCGGAGCAGACCCGCGCCCAGGTGCTGGGCGTGGCCCAGCAGATGGGCTATGACGTCGGCAAGCTGCGCACCGGCAAGCCGCGCCGCATGCTCTTCCTTTACAGCCGCAGCATCGGCTCGCTGGCCAACAACCCCTTTTATTCCTATGTGCTGCACGGCGCCGAGACGGCCTGCCGCGAGGCCGGCGTGCCGCTGAGCATCATGTCGGTGCTGGCCGGCGACGACGTGGCCGGCCAGGTGCGCCGCCACGAGGCTGATGCGCTGCTGGGGGCCGGCTATTTCGACCCCGAGGCCATGGAGGCCATCCGCCGCTGCGAGCTGCCGCTGGTGCTGGTGGATCACTTCTACCCGGGCGTGCGCTGCGTCAACGACGACAACCAGCTCGGCGCTTGGCTGGCAACGCGCCACCTGCTCGAAGGCAACTCCCAGCGCATCGCCGCCATCTTCGGCCCGCTGGCGCATTACTCGACCTCGCTGCGCGCCAAGGGCTTCCGCCGCGCGCTGTTCGAGGCCGGGCGCCTGTTCGACCCGGACTACGAGGTCACGCTGGACCCGGCACTGGAATACCGCGACGCCGGCCGCGATGCGATGGCCCGCCTGCTGGCCCTGCCCGAGCCGCCGGACGCCGTCTTCGCCTACAACGACTCGACGGCCATGTTCGCCATCGAGGTCTGCCTGGAGCAGGGCCTGCGCGTGCCCGAGGACATCCGCTTCATCGGCTACGACGACATCGAGGAGGCCGCGCGCAACAAGCCGCCGCTGTCCACCGTGAAGATGGACAAGGAGGCGCTGGGCAACGTTGCTGCCCGCGCCCTCATCGAAGGCGATATCGCGCCCAATGACGCCGCGCTGCCGGTGGAGCTGGTGGTGCGTGAAAGCTCGATGGTGGCGCCGGCGGCGGTTGCCGCGATGCCGAGCGCGCGCAAGGGCAGGCGCCAGGCGGCCTAGGTGTTTCACCGCCTTTTGTTGGGCGGTTGAACAAATAAAATCAGTCTGTTTACTAAAAAGTGTCGCCAACCCAGGCGGCCGAGGAGACAGACGTGCTTGCCAATGCCGATGGGGCCGTTGTGCCTGCCATGCCCCACCCGAGCGCCCCCGCGGCGGCGCCCGCCCCCGTGGCCGGTGACCGCGTGCCGACCGCGCAGAAGATCGGCTTCGGCCTCGGCTCCTTCCTCGACATGTGGGGCCACTGGCTCTACCAGTCGCTGGCCTTCCATGTCTTCAACGTCTTCCTCGGTGTTGCGCCGGGGCTGATCTCGACGGTCATCTTCCTGAAGATCGCGGTCGACGCCGTCTCCGACGCGCTGTTCGGCTGGATGTCCGACAACACGCGCACGCGTTGGGGGCGGCGCCGCCCCTACATCCTCGTCGGCGGTGTGCTGGCGGGCATCGGCCTGCCGCTGATGTTCGCGGTGGGCCGTGGCTGGAGCGACAGCGAGTACTTCGTCTTCATGCTGGTCTCGACCTGCCTCTACGTGCCGGTCATGAGCTGCTTCAACATGCCCTGGAACAGCCTGGGCGCGGAGATGACGCCCGACTATCACGAGCGCACCCGAGTGATGTCGGTGAAGAACGCCATCCAGAAGCTTCCCGAGCTGGCCATGTTCGTCGCCGCGCAGTTCACGACGCTGGCCTTCTTCAATGACGCCAGCGGCAAGCCCGACATCCTGCTCGGCGCCCAGGTCTACACCAGCATCCTCGGCGCCATCATGGTGGTGGTGTCCGTCGCCATCTTCCTGCTGACGCGCGAGCGCTATTACGCCAAGGTCGTCGCCCAGGCCCAGCAGCGCGTGCCCTTCAAGGACACCCTCTACCGCACGCTGAAGAACCGGCCCTTCCGCCAGATGCTGGGCACCATGCTGGCCTACAACATGGCCACGTCCATGGTGGGCCTGCTGGGCTATTACGCGACGGTCTACTACGTCTGCGGCGGCAACGTCGTCGAGGCGACCAAGTGGAACTCCATGATGGGCATGGCCGGCCTGATCTGCGGCCTGGTGGGCATCGTCTTCGCCGGCTGGGTGGCGCGGCACTGGGGCAAGCGCAACGCGCTGTTGACGGTGCTGGTGCTGGGCATCGTCGCCTTCATCGGCGACTGGTTCTTCTACAACCCGCAGCTGCCCTGGCTGCAGCTCTTCGCCAGCGGTGGCGTGGCCTTCGTCGGCGCCGGCTTCTGGACCATCTACGGCTCGGCGCTGGCCGACATCATCGACCATGATGAACTCTCCAGCGGCCAGCGCCGCGAAGGCTCGTTCGCGGCCTGCCAGTCATGGATTTCCAAGGTCGGCCTGGCTCTGGGCAACGGCGCCTCGGGCTGGGTGCTGATGTTCACGGGCTTCGACGCCAAGCTGCCGGTGCAGGGCGAGGACGCGCTGCTGCTGATCCGCATCTTTCTGTCGGGCATCCCCATTTGCGGCCTGCTCGTCGCCCTCTATGTCGTGTCGCGCTACTTCCTGACCGAGCAGCGCATGCACGAGATCCGTGCCGAGCTGGAAGCGCGCCGCGGGGCTGTATGAGCCCCTCGCCCAGTCTTGCCCGGCTGAACGCGGGCAAGCCTGGTCGGTCCCCCGAGGGGACGGCGGTGCATGCCGGATTGACCCGCATGCACATCGCCCAACGGGCCGGCTCGGGAGCGGCCCAGCGCTCGGCCCAAAAGCCAAACACAGCCATCTTCTCGCGGAGTTGTTCATGAACTCAACCTGGCTGCGCCATGCGCTGCTGGCGGCCTCTGCCTGCCTTTCTCTCGGTGCTTTCGCCGCGCCGCACGAAACGCTCAAGCTCGACGCCCCCAAGCCCAATCTGGCGCCCACGCCGCCGATGGGCTGGAACTCCTGGAACAAGTTCGCCTGCAATGTGTCGGAGCAACTGATCCGCCAGCAGGCCGACGCCATGGTGGCGTCGGGCATGAAGGCCGCGGGCTATGCCTATATCGTGATCGACGACTGCTGGCAGAAGAGTCGCGACGCCGACGGCAACATCCAGCCCGACCCGGATCGCTTCCCGTCGGGCATGAAGGCCCTGGCCGACTACGTGCACGGCAAGGGGCTGAAGTTCGGCCTCTACTCCGATGCCGGCGCGCTGACCTGCGGCGGCCGTCCCGGCAGCGCCGGGCATGAGTTCCAGGATGCGCGCCAGTATGCGAAGTGGGGCGTGGACTGGCTGAAGTACGACTGGTGCTACACCGGTCCGCGCAGCCCCGAGGCCGCGTACACCATCATGGCCAAGGCCCTGCGCGAGTCGGGCCGCGACATCGTCCTGTCCATCTGCGAGTGGGGCTCGAGCCAGCCCGGCCGCTGGGCGCACCCCATCGGCCATCTGTGGCGTACGACGGGCGACATCTGGGATGCCTGGAAGGGCAAGAAGGAATGGTCCCACGGGCTGCTGGACATCATCGACATGAATGCCGAGCTGTGGACCGATGCGGCGCCCAATGGCTGGAACGACCCCGACATGCTGGAAGTCGGCAACGGCGGCATGACGACGACGGAGTACGAGAGTCACTTCTCCATCTGGGCCATGCTGGCTGCGCCGCTGATTGCCGGCAACGACATGGCCAAAATGGATGCCGACACCAGACGCATCCTGATCAATGCCGACGTTATCAAGGTCGACCAGGACCCGCTGGGTCGCCAGGGTCGGCGCATCTGGCGCCAGGGTGAGCAGGAGGTCTGGGTGCGCACGCTGGCCGGCGGCGACCGCGCGGCGGTGCTGTTCAACCGCGGCGAGGCTGCGGCTGACATGAAGGTCACGTGGGAGCAGCTGGATCTGCCGGCCAGGCTCAAGGCCGAAGTCCAGGACTTGTGGTCAGGCAGGAGGACCCGCGGTGTTGCCGGTGAGTTCGGTGGCCGCGTTCGGCCTCACGGCGTCTTGATGGTGCGAATCACCCCCTCGCCCTGAGCGTCTGCACCAGCAGCCGCTGCAGGCTGTCCACGGCCTTGTTGCCCTTGGACGCCTGGCTGCGGTAGACGGCCACTTCCATGGGCTCCAGCGGCCCCAGGCCCTGCTCGGTGCCCAGCAGCTGCAGATGCGGCGGCACGCTGCATTGGGTCAGCACGGCCACGGCGATGCCGCTTTCGACGGCGGCGATCTGCCCGGCGAGGTTGGAGCTGTTGTAGACGATCTTGTAGGGGCGCCCCTGCAGGGCCAGCGAGTTGATGGCGCTGCGCCGGCCCAGGCTCGCCTCCTCATAGACGGCGATGGGAAGAGGGTCACGACGCCAGACCTCGAACTGCGGCGAGCCGACCCAGACCATGGGCTCGTGGAAGAGCAGGGTGCCGCGCCGTGAGTGGTCGCGCGAGACCAGGGCCAGGTCGAGATCACCGCGCGCCACGCGCGGGATCAGCGAGGTTGACTGCTCGCAATCCAGCTGGATCTCGACGCCGCCATGCCGCGGCGCGAAGCGCTTGAGGGCCGGCGTCAGGTATTTGCTCGCGTAGTCGTCCGGCACGCCCACGCGGATGAGGCCGGAGATGTCGTCCTCGCTCAGCGCCGATTGGGCCTCGGCCTGCAAGTCCAGCATGCGCCGCGCATAGCCCAGCAGGGTCTGGCCTTCGTGTGTGAGCTCGAGCTGGCGTGCGTCGCGCTTGAGCAGCCGGTGGCCGACGGCCGACTCCAGCTTCTTGAGCTGCATGCTGACGGCTGATTGCGAGCGGTGAATCTCCGCGGCGGCGGCGGACAGCGAGCCGGCGTCGACCGTGGCGACGAAGCACTTCAGCCAGTCGATCTGCAGGTCGCGCACGGTTTCGATAAACGGATGTGTTGGCTTCGAATTATCCGCTTTTCGGATTAATGCGTGGGCGGCACATTGGCCGCCATGAAGTACCCCACCAGTCCCTCCGTCGTCGATTTCCCCGTTGCCGCAGCGAGCCGGCCATCCGCCGGCATGTCGGGGCCGCTGGATGTCCGCGCCGGCGGCCTGATGCTGTTGCTGTGCTTTCTCTGGGGCCTGCAGCAGGTGTCGCTGAAGGCCGTGTCCGACCAGGCCAGCCCCATGCTGATGGTGGCCTTGCGCTCGGCCATGGCGCTGGCGCTGCTGGCCGGGTTGATGTGCTGGCGTGGCGAAATGCTCGACCGCCGCCGCCGGGCGGCCGGGGCCGCGGCGGGAACGCTGTTCGGCCTGGAATTCCTGCTGGTGGCCGTCGCGTTGCAGCTGACGCAGGCCTCCCATGTCGCTGTCTTTCTCTACACATCCCCGCTGTTCACCGCCGTGGGCTTGCATTGGCGGCTGCCGGCGGAGCGTCTGGACTGCCGCCGCTGGGCGGGCATTGGCCTGGCCTTTGGCGGTATTGCGCTGGCGCTTTTCGATGGCGGCGGAGCCCGCACCGGCATGGCGTGGCTGGGCGATCTGCTGGCAGTGCTGGCGGGCCTGGCCATGGGGGCGACCACCGTCACCATCCGCTGCACCCGGCTGGCCACTGCGCCGGCCACGGAGACGCTGTTCTACCAATTGCTCGGTGCTGTCGTGCTGTTGCTGCCCACCGCCTGGCTGACGGGGCAATGGCGCTTCGAACCCACGGCGGCCGTCTGGGCGCATCTCGGCTTCCAGGGCCTGGTCGTGTCGTTTGCGAGCTTCCTGACCTGGTTCTGGCTGCTGCGCCGCTACCTGGCCTCACGCCTGGGCGTGTTCACCTTCCTGACGCCGCTGTTCGGCGTCCTGCTGGGCGTCTGGCTGCTGGGTGAGGTGCTGGCGCCGAGCTTTGCCGCGGGCAGTCTGCTGGTGCTGGCCGGCATCGCCCTGGCCGGCCGGCGCTAGAGCAGGTCGCCGCTGTAGCGGTCGGCCTTCTGCACCACCTTCTTGCCATACAGCGGTGCCGCCAGGCCCCACAGCACGAAGTTGTTCACCAGCCGTGGCAACAGCGGCAGGGGGCGGGGCACGTCGACAATGAGGACGACGCGCGGCTCGGTGGCGTGGTTGATGACGGCATGGGGCCAGGAGTCGTCGAACATGACGCCTTCACCTTCCTTCCAGGTGTAGGGCTGGCCGGCGACGCGGATGTGGGGCGGGTTCACGTGCGGCACACGGATGCCGAGGTGGTAGCGCAGATACCCCACATAGGGGCCGTCATGCTCGGGAATGGATTTGCCCGGGTCCAGCACCGAGAAGAAGGCCTGCAGCACGCCGGGCACCTGGGCCAGGGCCGCGCAGGTGGCCGGGCAGCGCGCGCGGTTGGCCTCGGGCTTGTGGCCGAGCAGCTCCAGCATGAAGACCTTCCAGTCGCCGGCCGTCGCCGCCGAGATCTCGGTGGCTGGACGGTTCACGTCGTGGTAGCGCGGCATGGCCACATGGTCGGCCAGCAGCGCATCGCACTCGGCCTGGATGCGCGGGAAGGCTCGCTCAAGGGCGCGCAGCTCGGGGTAGGCGGCGTCGATGTCGAAGAAGACGGGTCGTTGCTCGTGGCCGGCGTAGTGAAGCAGCAGGTTGTTCACCGCGCGCTTGGGGGCGTGGTAGTCCATCGGTTGACGGGGTAAGGCTGATGACATGAATTCTTCCGACATCGCCTTTGCGTGCGTGGCGTGTCGGGCTTGACCCCATGCCGCATGCGGCCATGTGACAGCGGCCGCACTTTTTCAGACCCGATGCGCTAACGCCGAAACCAATTGCAAGAATGTGACCCGCATGACTCGCGTTGAACAATGAAAAAAGGGCCCCGAAGGGCCCCTTGGTGTTGCGACGGATCGCTTAGAACGAGTAGGTGCCGCGCACGTAGTAGGTGCGGCCCGCTGCGTTGGCGTAGCGCGAATCCCAACCGCCGGACTGGAACAGGTCGGCCTGGTTGGTGAACGGCGGATCGCGATCGAACAGGTTGCGAACACCCAGCACCAGGGACGCGCCCTTGATGGGCGACCAGCTGCCGTACAGGTCGGTCGTCGTGAAGGCCGAGACGCGGTTGGTCGGGGTGAAGTCGACATAGCCCGACTTGTAGTGCACGGCGGTGCCGATGGCGAAGCTGTTGTAAGCCCAGTTCGCCGTCAGGTTGTGCGTCCACTTGAAGATCGGGCCGGCACCGGAGTAGACGCCGACGTTCTGGTTCCAGGGGCCCGACGGGTAGTCCTGGTACTCGTACTTGTTGACGAAGGTGCTGTTAAGCGCGAAGTCGAACTGGCCGACGGCGGACTTGAGGCGGTACTGGGCGCTCAGGTCGATACCGTTGGTGTTGGTGCCGCCCAGGTTCTGGTTCAGCTGCTCAACATAACCGCACTTCGGGCCCGGGCAGTTGCTGGTGATGGACAGCAGGTTGCCGGGCTGGGAGAAGTGGAAGTACTGCTGGAACTGGGTGTAGTTCTGGAACAGCGTGGACTGCGGCAGCACGGAGATGGCGTTCTTGATCTTGATCGCCCACAGGTCGATGCCAAGGCTCAGGTCGGCCATCGGTTCGAACACGGCGCCCAGGGTATAGCCCTTCGACTTCTCCGGCTTCAGGAAGGGGTTGCCGCCGTTCTGGACCTGGAACTGGCCATTGCAGTTGGCTTGCGATGCGCCGGGGATGGGTGTGCCGCCCGGGCAGTTGATCGGGTTGTTGAAGTTGCCGGCCGTGTTGGTGAACGACGTCGAGCTGTAGAGCTCGAACAGCGTCGGTGCGCGGAAGCCCGTCGAGGCCGAGCCGCGGAGCAGAATTTCCTTGCTGGGCTGGAAGCGGAAGGACAGCTTGGGATTGGTGCTGTTGCCGAAGTCGCTGTACTTGTCGTAGCGCAGCGAGCCAGTCAGCTCCAGGGCCTTGGTGATCGGCACGTTGAGTTCGCCGTAGGCCGCGTAGACATTGCGCTTGCCCTTGGCGGTGGCATCCGGATCGACGCCGGTGGAGGCCGAGACGAGCTGGGCGAATTCCTTGATCGGGTGCGAATCGAAGTCCTCGCGGCGGTACTCGCCGCCGATGGCGATCTGGGCCGGGCGGCCAGCGCCCACCCAGTCACCCAGTTCGCGGCTGGCCGTGCCCTTGTAGATCTGGACCTTGCCGGTCGCAGTCTGCAGCTTGCCGTTCAGCGCGGCCTTTTCCAGCAGGGCGGTGCCGGCGGCGCTCTGGGCGCCGAAGGGGTTGATGACGCCTTCGAGCAGGCCTTCACCGATCATGTCGCCGTCACCGTAGCCACCGGTCAGGTTCTGGTCGACGGTGTTCTTGTTGAACGAGGCCTTGAACGAGTAGTCCCAGTTCCAGGCATTGCCGTCGGCCGTCAGCATGATGCGGCTTTGCTTGTTCTCGTTCATCTGGGCGCGCGAGCCGTTGGGGAAGTCGCGCCAGAAGACGTAGGCAAAGCCCGGCTGCACGGCCACCGGATTGGCGAAGGCAGCGGAAGGATTGAAGGGGTGCGTGCCCGCCGTACCGTCATCGAAGTTCGGGTCGATGTGGGCCGTCGGGAAGTAGGGGTTCTTCTGACCATTGGGCATGGTCGGGTTCATGTAGTAGCCGCCGTAGGGCACGGGGGCGATGCGCGTCGTGACCCGGTTGCGGGCCACGAAGGCTTCGGCGCCCAGTTCCAGCGCGTCATTGACGCGCAGCGTGCCCTTGAGCATGCCGGAGGCCGTGTCCGACTTGGGAGCGAAGTCGACGAAGTTGGGCGTGACGATCTTGCACTGCGTGCCACCGTTCACCGGGATCAGCGCCGTGCCCGAGCAGGTCGGGGCTGCCGGGTTGTACAGGGCGCTGAAGTCCTGGGTGTAGTTGGCGGGGTCGGTGCTGTTGGACAGGCCGCCGACGATGCGCTTGTTGAAGTCGCGCTCGTTGCCGGCGATGGGGTCTTCCTTCTTCACGCTGACGAAGGCCAGCACGTTGAAGTTTTGGGTGGCCAGGTCACCGAAACCGACGCCGACGTTGGCGCTCTTGGCCTTGCCGCCCTTGTGCTTGGGCGAGTCGTAGCCCAACGTGATATTGCCGCCGTTGTAGGTCTTCTTCGTGATGAAGTTGATCACGCCGCCGATGGCGTCCGTGCCGTACAGGGCGGAGGCACCGTCGCGCAGCACTTCGATGCGATCGATCGCAGCGAAGGGAATCATGTTCAGGTCAGGGGCCGAGCCGTCGACCGCGTTGTTGGCGATGCGCTCACCGTTCAGCAGCACCAGGGTCTTGTCCTGGCCGATGCCGCGCAGGTCGGCGAAGGAGGCGCCGCCGCTGCCGGAACCGATGGACTGGGCCGCGTTGACCGAGGATTGCACGGCCGTCAGGCTGGACATGATCTGCTCGACCGACGTCACGCCGGAATTGCGCAGATCAGACATCTTGATGACGGTGACCGGCACGGACGATTCCGCGTCGATGCGCTTGATCGCGGAACCGGTAACGGTGACGCGCTCGATCTGTTGCGGCTCGGCCTGTTGGGCCCAAGCGCTGAAACCGCCGACGGTCAACAGGACCGCGGCGGCGATTTTGGTTTGCTTATGCATCTCTGCTCCAGAAAAGAATGGCTAGCGGGTGTGCTGCCAAACGGCTCAGCCAAATAACAACTCGCCCGGTCGGGCGGTGGCTGATGCGAATTTTCGGAGCGCGTCAAATTCAGCCTGGCTTGGGAAAACCCCTAGGGTTCCCGGAGACGCGGGGCGTGTCACCCAAAGAACGACTGCAAGTCATTGATCTCAATGGGATTTTTTGGCGCCCCCAAGCCCGCGTATGTGTGGTTGGAATGCTGCAGTTTTCCCGCCAGCAAACCATCTTCACCTTCCATCATGCTGCGGAAGCCGCCGATGGGTTATATGAGTCACTCCATATGATTTCAATCATATATGACTTTTGGCTATATGATTTTGAATCACAACTTCGGAAACTTGGTTGCAGTTTGAGAACCAATGTTCCTGGGTCGCGAAATAAGTTTGCAAGCGTTTTCGCAAAGCTTGCTGTCGCCAAGCTGTCGGGTGCGCCCGGGGGCTCAGCCGCCCATGCGGCGCGACAGCAGGGTGGCGGCTGCGCGCAGCGCTCCGATCAAGCTGCCGTCCAGGGTGGTATCGAAGCTGGCGCTGGGACCGATGGCCGTCAGTGCCATCACCAGCCGCCCGGAAGCGTCGAAGACCGGCGCCGCGGCGGCGCTGACGCCAGCCACGACGCCATCCCGTGAGGTCGCCAGCCCATCCTGGCGCACTGCGGCCAGGAGGGTGGCGTCGGGCAGCGGCGCGCCCAAGGCCCTTGCCTCCTCGGTGCGCCAGGTCGCGAACAGCCGGCCCGAGGCCGTGCCGGCCAGGCTCATCACCGTGCCATGGCGCATGCTGATGTGCACCGGCGTCGGCCCCTCGGCCACGCGCACGATGGTGGGCCCATGCGTGCCCCAGACGGCGATGGCCACCGTGTGGCCGAGCTGCACGGCCAATTCCTCGATGACGGGCGTGGCCAGGCGCACGGGGTCGTACTGCTGCAGGCTGATGAGGCCGAGCTGCAGGGCCAGTGGGCCGAGGCCATAGGGGCCGCTGCCGCCGTCCTGCTCGACCAGACCCAGCTTGATGAAGCTCACCAGATAGGGGTGAGCCTTGGCCGGCGTCATGCCGGCCTCGCGGGCGAGGTCCTTCAGCGCCATCGGCCGGCCATGGTGGGCCAGGGCCAGCAGCAACTGGCCGCCAACTTCGATGCTCTGGATGCCGCGCGCTTCCTTCATGTCAAAAATTCTATATTGCTGAATTGATTTGGAATAGGCAAAATTTCAGGCCTGCCGCTGGAGACCCGCCGATGACTGTCAAAGCCTTTGCCTCGCAAGCCGACCTGGAAGAAAAGCAGGTCAGCTTCGAGCGCCTGTCCGAGCACGCCTGGGCCTACACGGCCGAAGGCGACCCCAACACCGGCATCGTCATCGGCCGCGACGCGGCCATGGTGATCGACACCCAGGCCACGCCGGTCATGGCGGCCGATGTGATCCGCCGCATCCGCGAGGTGAGCGCCGTGCCCATCAAGTACGTGCTGCTCAGCCACTATCACGCGGTGCGGGTGCTGGGCGCGTCGGCCTTCAAGGCCGAGGGCCTGGAGCAGGTCATCGCCAGCGAAGCGACGCTGGCCTTGATCAAGGAGCGCGGCGAGCAGGACAAGGCCAGCGAGATCGGCCGCTTCCCGCGTCTGTTCCGCAACGTCGAGTCGGTGCCACCGGGACTGACTTGGCCGACGCTGACCTTCTCGGGGCGCCTCACGCTGGATCTGGGCGGCGTCAAGGTCGAGATGTTCTCACCCGGCCGCGGCCACACGGCGGGCGACACGGTGGCCTGGTTGCCTGAAGAGAAGGTGCTGTTCAGCGGCGATCTGGTCGAGTTCGATGCGACACCCTATTGCGGCGATGCCCATTTCGAGGACTGGCCGGCGACGCTGGCGGCCATCGCCAAGCTGAACGCCGCGGCCCTCGTGCCCGGCCGTGGTCCTGCATTGAAGGGCGCTGAACAAGTGGCCGCGGGGCTGGACGGCACGCGCGCCTTTGTCAGCGAGCTGTATGCCGCGGTGCAATCCGGCGTGAAGGCCGGTGAGGAACTCAAGGCCGTCTACCAGCGCACCATGGCCGCGCTGCGTCCCAAGTACGGCCACTGGGTCATCTTCGACCACTGCATGCCCTTCGACGTGACGCGGGCCTATGACGAGGCCGGCGGCACTTCGCACCCCCGTATCTGGACTGCCGAGCGCGACGTCGAGATGTGGAAGGCGCTCGAGGGAGCCTGACCCCGTGGACCTGCCGCGCTACCCCTATCACCAGACGCTGGAGCAACGCTCCGGCCAGCCGCAGCGCCGCCCCGTCGTCATCGTCGGTGCCGGCCCGGTGGGGCTGACGTTGGCGCTGGACCTGGCCAGGCGTGACGTGCCCGTCGTCGTCATCGACGACAGCGACCGCATCGGCGAGGGCTCGCGCGCCGTCTGCTGGGCCAAGAAGACGCTGGAGGTCTTCGACCGCCTCGGCGTCGGCGAGGCCGTGGCGCGCGAAGGCGTGCGCTGGCAGCGCGGCCGTGTCTTCCACGGCGAGCGCGAGGCTTATGCCTTCGACCTGCTGCCCGAGGCGCATCACAAGATGCCGGCCATGGTCAACCTGCAGCAGGACCAGGTCGAGGCGCGGCTGGTTCGCGCCGCGCAGCTCGATCCGCGCATCGAATTGCGCGGCAGGCATGAGTTGATCGGCCTGGAGCAGGATGAAGGGGGCGTCACGCTGAACGTGCGCACGCCGGACGGCTTGTTCGACATGCGAGCGGATTGGGTGGTCGCCTGCGATGGCGCGCGCAGCCCCACACGCACGCTGCTGTCCTTGAGCTTTCAGGGCCAGGTCTTTGAGGACCGTTTCCTGATCGCCGACGTGCGCCTGGCGCCGGGCGCGCGGCCGCGTGGGCTCGATCCCGCGAAGCCGGAGCGCTGGTTCTGGTTCGATCCGCCCTTCCACCGCGGCCAGTCCGTGCTGCTGCATGCCCAGGCCGACGGCCTGTGGCGCATCGATTTCCAGCTCGGCCGTGACGCCAACATCGAGGCCGAACGCGACCCCGAGCGCATCAAGTCGCGCGTGGCCGCCATGCTGGGTACCGATGGCTTCGAACTGGCCTGGTCGTCTATCTACCAGTTCTGCTGCCGGCGTGCGGAGCGCTTTCGCGTCGGGCGCGTGCTGCTGGCCGGGGACGCAGCCCACCAGGTCTCGCCCTTCGGCGCGCGTGGCGCCAACAGTGGCGTGCAGGATGCCGACAACCTGGGCTGGAAGCTGGCGGCTGTCTTGAAGGGGGAGGGGGGCGAGGTGCTGCTGGACTCCTATGAATTCGAGCGCCTCGAGGCCGCGGACGACAACATCGGCCACTCGACGCGGGCGACCGACTTCATCAGCCCCAAGAGTGCGCTCAGCCTGCGGCTGCGCAAGGCGGCGCTGGACCTCGCCGCGTGCACCGATTTCGCCAAGCCCCTGGTCAACAGCGGGCGGCTGTCCACGCCGACCGAGCATGTCGACTCGCCGCTCAGCACCTTGGACGCCGAGGCCTGGACGGGCGGCCCGGCGCCCGGCTGCCCGGCGCCGGATGCGCCGCTGGATGGCGGCGGCTGGCTCAGCGAGCAGTTCGGCGCCGGCTTTGTGCTGCTGGCTTTCGGCTGGTCGGTGGAGCCGCCCGGCCTGCACGTCATCACGCTGGCGGGCGAGGGCATCGCGGCCACGCGCTATGGCGCCCGTCCAGGCAGCGTCGTCCTGATCCGTCCCGATGCTGTCGTCGCCGCGCGCTGGCATCGCTTCGATGCCGACGCGGTGGGCTCGGCGCTGGCCCGCGCTCTCGGGAGGACGCAATGAACAAATTGAACCTGACCCCAAATTTCGGGCGTGAGGCTGACGCTTTCTACGCCGAACTCATCGCCGCCCAGGCCGGCCTGAGCGACGAGCAGGCGGCCGACTGGCTGGCGCGCCTGACCCTGATCCTGTGCAACCACATTGGCGATCGTGAGGTGCTGAGACAGGCCTTCGCCCTCGCCCACGAACACCATGACTGAGCTGACCTCCATCAGATACCTCACCGGCTTCGGCAACCAGCACAGCAGCGAAGCCCACCCCGGCGCGCTCCCCATTGGCCGCAACAGCCCGCAGAAGGCGCCGCACGGCCTCTATGCCGAGCTGCTGTCCGGCAGCGCGTTCACCGCGCCTCGGGCCGACAACCATCGCACCTGGTTGTACCGTCGCCGGCCGTCGGTCGTCGTCGGCGGCTACGAGGCGTTGCCGCACGCGCATTGGAAGAGCGGTGCGGCGCAAGGCGAATGCGCTTCGCCCGACCCGCTGCGCTGGGGGGCGACGCCCCTGCACGACGACGGCGACTTCGTCGACGGTCTGCGCAGCTACGCGGTCAATGGAGAGGCGGGCGTCGGTGGCATGGCCGCACTCGCCTACGTCGCGACGCGCGCCATGGGTCGCCGCGCCCTCGTGAACGCCGACGCCGAGATGCTGCTGGTGCCGCAACAAGGTCGCCTGCTCGTGACGACGGAGCTCGGCCGCCTGGTGGTGGCGCCCGGCTTCGTTGCCCTGCTGCCGCGCGGCATGGCCTTCAAGATCGACCCGCTGGACGTGCCGGCGCGCGGCTATGTCTGCGAGAACCATGGCGCGGCCTTCCGCCTGCCCGAGCTCGGCCCCATCGGCAGCAACGGCCTGGCCAATCCGCGCGATTTCGAGGCGCCCGTGGCCTGGCATGAGGTGGAAGACGGCGAGTACGAGATCGTCAAGCGCTATGGCGGCAAGCTGTGGCGCGCCAAGCAGGCACACAGCCCTTTCAACGTCGTCGCCTGGCACGGCAACCTGGTGCCCTACCGCTGGGACACGTCGCGCTTCATGACGATCAACACCGTCAGCTTCGACCACCCTGACCCCAGCATCTTCACGGTGCTGACCAGCCCCAGCGACACGCCCGGCTGGGCCAATGTCGACTTCGTCATCTTCCCGCCGCGCTGGATGGTGGCCGAGGACACTTTCCGCCCGCCCTGGTACCACCGCAACGTGATGAGCGAATTCATGGGCCTGGTGCTGGGCCAGTACGACGCCAAGCCCGAGGGCTTCAAGCCCGGCGGCGCCAGCCTGCACAACAGCTATGTGCCCCATGGCCCTGACACCGAGGCCTTCGACAAGGCCAGCAACGCCGACTTGAAGCCGCACAAGCTGGACGCCACACTGGCCTTCATGTTCGAGACGCGCTGGCCGCTCAAGCCCACGGCGTGGGCGTTGAAGGACGCGCCGCTGGAGACGACCTACGCCAACTGCTGGCAAGGCCTGAAAGAAGAGTTCAACCCATGATCGACCACACCCACGACGCCACCGCCCTTTCCTGGGTCGCCTCGGCCAACTCGCCCGAAACCGACTTCCCGCTGCAGAACCTGCCCTTCTGCTCCTTCCGCCGTGCCGGCACGCTCGAACCCTGGCGCGTCGGCGTCGGCATCGGCGACCAGATCCTGGACCTGACCGGCTGGGGCATCACCGACCTGAACGCGCTGATGGGCCGCCCGAGCTCCGAGCGCCTGGCCTTGCGCCATCGCCTCTTCGACACGCTGAAGGCCGGCGCGCCCGAGGTCGAGCTGGTGCCGCAGGCCCAGGCCGAATACACGCTGCCCTGCCGCATCGGCGACTACACCGACTTCTACACCGGCATCCACCACGCCCGCGCCATCGGCAAGCTGTTCCGCCCGGACAACCCGCTGCTGCCCAACTACCAATGGGTGCCCATCGGCTATCACGGCCGCAGCTCTTCCATCGTCGTCAGCGGCACGCCGCTGCGCCGCCCCAAGGGCCAGGTCAAGCCGCCGGACGCCGAAGTGCCGGTCTTCAAGGCGAGCGCGCGGGTCGACTGCGAACTGGAGCTGGGTCTCTTCGTCGGCCCTGGCAACGCCTTGGGCGAGCCCTTCCGTCTAGACGAGGCCGACGAGCACGCCTTCGGCCTGACGCTGCTCAACGACTGGTCGGCCCGCGACATCCAGCCCTGGGAGTACCAGCCCCTCGGCCCCTTCCTGGCCAAGAACTTCGGCACCACCATCTCGCCGTGGATCGTGACGATGGAAGCGCTGGAGCCCTTCCGCATTCCGTTCACGCGGCCCGAAGGCGACCCTCAGCCGCTGCCTTATCTGGACTCGCCGGCCCACCGCGCCAACGCCAGCTATGACATCGACCTGGAGGTCTGGTTCAAGACGCCGGCGATGAGCGAGCCGACACGCCTATCGCGCTCCAACCTGCGCCACGCCTACTGGTCGCTGGCCCAGATGCTGACCCACCACGCCAGCAATGGCTGCAATCTGCAGCCCGGCGATCTGCTCGGCACGGGCACCATCAGCGGCCCGGCACCGGAAGAGGCCGGCTCGCTGCTGGAACTGACCGGTGGCGGCAAGCAGCCCATCACCTTGCCCAACGGCGAAACGAGAACCTTCGTCCTCGACGGCGACCAGCTCGGCCTGCGCGCCTTTGCGGAGAAACCCGGATTCCGGCGCATCGGATTCGGGGCTTGCGACGGCGTCATCACCCCTGCGAGCTGACTCTGTCTTGCGCCAACGTAACGTCGGCGCAATGAAGTCCAACAAAGCGCAACGACCTGCTCCGGGCGCCAGTGCCGCCGCTAGATTGCCGGCACTGGCCAAGGTCTGACGACAAGAGACAACGCAGCCCTGGCCTTCTGAGACCCGCCCCACCCGCCGGCACGCCCGCCGACGGGCGAGGCCCCTTGTTGTCCAACAGAACTCGTTGCCCAGGAGCACCTACGTGGCCAAGCCTCACCTCAAGCAGAACCTCTTGCCCCAACTCATCGGCCTCGCGCTGGGGGGCGCCGCACTCGCGCCGGCCTTCGCACAGGACACGAACCAGCTCGAAACCGTCGAGATCCGCGGCGTGCGGGCGACGCTGAAGAAGAACCTGGCCGAGAAGCGCGAGTCGCAGAACATCGTCGACTCCATCAGCGCCGAGGACGTGGGCAAGTTCCCCGACAAGAACGTGGCCGACTCCCTGCAGCGCGTGCCCGGCATCTCGGTGGACCGCATCTGGGGCGAAGGCAAGGCCATCTTCGTGCGCGGCACCGACAAGAACCTCAACATGACGCAGCTCAACGGCCAGGCCGTGGCGTCGTCGGAATGGTGGCTCAACGAGCCGCAGACCCGCAGCTTCAACTACGACGTGCTGCCCTCCGAGATCGTCGGCAGCCTGGACGTGTTCAAGAGCCCGTCGGCCGACCTGGACGAAGGCAGCATCGGCGGCCTCGTCATCGTCAAGACCCGCAAGCCCCTGGCCTTCAAGGATCAGCTGACGCTGCAGGCCTCCGCCGAGGCCATGTACAGCAAGCTGCCCGGCAAGACCGACCCGCAGGTCTCGGGCCTGCTGAACTGGAAGAGCGACGACAAGACCTTCGGCGTGCTGCTGGCCATCAGCAGCCAGAAGCGCCATATGCGCCGCGACGGCCTGGAGCAGTTCTCCGACGGCAAGTACGACGTCAAGGACCAGAACGGCGCCGTCACCAACGCCTATGCCTCCTGGGGTGGCGGCTCGGCCATCTTCCGCCAGGAGCGCGAGCGCACGACCACCAACCTGGCGCTGCAGTTCCAGCCCAACCCGGCCACCGACATCGTCCTGAACCTGATGGATTCGGACATGAAGATGAACAACAACAACCAGAACTACCTCTGGCAGGCCGGCGGCCTGGCGGTGGGCGGCGTCATCAGCGTCGTCGACCCGAAGTTCATCACCGTCAGCGACGGCGGCAAGGCCCTGGTCGGCGGCACGGTCGGCCCGAAGACGGGTGTGTCCTTCGAACCCATCTACCGCGAGAGCTATATCAAGTCCCGCGTGGCGGATCTCGACGGCAACTACCAGGGCGGCAGCTGGACGCTGCACGGCCAGGTGGGCACGACCAACAGCTCGGGCGGCAGCTCGCATGACCGCCACTTCTGGATGGAGGGCGATACGCGCACGACCATCTCGCTGGGCCCGGACCACTACGGCGTGAAATACCTCGACATCAGCCCGCTGGACCCCAAGGCCCTGACGCTGAAGGCCGGCGACGACCGCATCCGCCGCATGGAGGCCAAGGAGAACTACGCCCAGGGTGACGTGAGCTTCGACCTCGACGGCGGTGCCATCAAGTCGGTGAAGCTGGGCGTCAAGCTGCGCGACAACACGCTGCAGAACTTCCGCACCCAAGGCACGGCCGGTCCGGGCTCCAACGGCTGGCAGTCCTTCAGCCTGGCCGACCTGTCCACCGGTCCGTCGCCGCTGCTGAGCCAGCAGGCCGCCACCGCGGACGCGCTGACGCAGTACGCCTGGTTCGACGACGGCCTCGTCGCCAGCAAGGCCATCCCGATGTACGACAAGGCCATGACGTACAAGGACGTGCTCAACGAGAACTACAAGATCCACGAGAAGATCACGGCGCTGTATGCCAAGGCCGACTACGCCGTGGGCCAGCTGCGCGGCGACTTCGGCCTGCGCTTCGTGCGCACCCAGCAGACTTCCGATGGCTACCTCGGCAATGCGAGTGGCGGCTTCTCGCCCACCAGCGTCGGCAACAACTACACCGATGCCCTGCCCAGCCTGAACGTCGTCTACGACCTCAGCAAGCAGCTTGTCCTGCGCGGCTCGGTGTCGCGCGCCATGGCCCGCCAGACCTTCGACCTGCTCAGCCCCGGCCTGCGCCGCGACGGCACCGTGCTGTCCAAGGGCTATGCGGGCAATCCGATGTTGAAGCCGGTGCATGCCAACCAGGCCGAGATCGGTGCCGAGTGGTACTACGCCGACGCGGCGTTGATCTCGGGCACCTTCTTCATCAAGAAGCTCGACACCTTCACCTACAAGGCCTCCAAGTCCGAGCAGGTGGGCAGCGAGACGCTGACGGTGGAGCGCCCCTACAACGCCGACAACGGCGCCGACATCAAGGGCTTCGAACTGCAGTGGCAGCAGCCCTTCGGCAACAGCGGCTTCGGCACCGTCGTGAACTACACCTTCACCGACGCCAAGGCTGGCGCCGTGGCCGGCCAGCCGCGCCTGAAGGTGCTGGGCAACTCGCGTGATCAGTTCAACTTCAGCGGCTACTACGAGCAAGGCCCCATCAGCCTGCGCCTGTCCTACAACTACCGTTCCAAGAGCTATGGCAACGTGGAGATGGGTGGCCAGGTCGTCAACAGCGCCTATGGCCAGTGGGACGCCTCGGCCAGCTGGGACGTGACGAAGAAGATCGCCGTCTACGCCAGCGCGGTGAACCTCAACAACGAGGTCATCAAGTCCAACACGGTCGACGGCATCCCGGTGGGCGTGTACGAGAACGGCGCTCGCTACAGCCTGGGCATCCGAGCCAAGTTCTAAGGTTCGACCTCTATTGTGGTTCGTGGCGGCGGTGTACACACACCGCTGCCAGCCCTTGCCTGACGCCTTCTCACATGCACACCAAAACCCTCACACCCACGGCAGGCCAGGGCGTGCTGCTGCCCATGCTCTTCATCGGGCTGATGTTCTTCATCCTCGGCTTCGTCACCTGGCTGAACGGCTCGCTGATCCCCTTCCTGAAGATCGTCTGCGAGCTGAACAACTTCCAGGCGTTGTGGGTGGCCTTTGCCTTCTACATCGCCTATACGGTGATGGCCCTGCCTTCAGCGGCCATGCTGGCGCGCATCGGCTACAAGAACGGCATGACGGCCGGCTTGGGCGTCATGGCGCTGGGCGCGCTGTGCTTCATCCCGGCGGCGAAGTCGGGCCTGTACCCGGTCTTCCTGCTGGCCCTCTTCACGCTGGCCAGCGGCATGACCTTGATGCAGACGGCCATCAACCCCTACATCGTCTGCATCGGCCCGCGCGAAAGCGCGGCCATGCGCATCTCCATCATGGGCCTGTTCAACAAGGGCGCCGGCATCGTCGTGCCCCTGGTGTTCACGGCCCTGATCCTGTCGGGCATGGAGCGTTTTTCGGAGTCGGCGCTTGCCGCCCTGGATGCGGCCGGCCGCGAAGCGCTGCGCAATGAGTTGTCGCAGCGTCTGGTCTTCCCCTATGCGGTGATGGCCGCCGGCCTGGTTGCCTTCATGGCCTTGATCCACTTCTCGTCGCTGCGCGAGCCCGAACTGGAAGCGGCCGATGCACCGTCCGGCGAGGTCAAGCGCTGGGGCGTGTTCCAGCATCCCCAGGTGGTGCTGGGCGCCATCGCCTTGTTCGGCTATGTCGGCGTCGAGGTCATCGCCGGCGACACCATCGGCCTGTATGGCCGCCAGCTCGGCGTGGCCCACTATGGCGTGCTCACGTCGTACACCATGGGCTTCATGGTGCTGGGCTATCTGCTCGGCGTGGCCCTGATCCCGCGCTGGATGTCGCAGCGCGCGGCCCTGGTCTTCTCGGCGGTCAGCGGCATCGCCTTCGTGCTCGGCGTGGCACTGTCCTCGTCCACGGAGTCCGGCATTTCGCAGGCCTTGCTCGGCTGGGTCGGCGTGCCTGCCGTGCCCAACACGGTGTTCTTCCTGGCCCTTCTGGGCCTGTCCAACGCCCTGGTCTGGCCGTCCATCTGGCCGCTGGCGCTGGAAGGCCTGGGCAAGTACACGGCGGCCGGCTCGGCCCTGCTCATCATGGGCATTGCCGGCGGCGCGCTGATCCCCATGCTCTATGGCCACTTCGCCGACGTGTGGACGCCGCAAAGCGGCTATTGGGTCATGCTGCCCTGGTATGCACTGATCCTGTTCTACGCGCTGTTCGGAAGCCGTCTGAGGCGTTGGTGAAGCTTGTCGGACCCAGCCTATTGGTCCGATGAACCTTTGCCCAGCAGGGCCTTGACCACCACCGGACGGGTGGCTGAAGCGCTGGCAGACATCTGAGACTTGCCTTCCCTCAACGCCACGCTGTCGGACAGGATGTTGACGGCCTCGTTCAGGAGGACGTCGTTGACGGCGTCCCGGGTCTTTCTCGCGGCGAGATCCTTGTCGAGCTTGCGTTCGTTGAACTGCAGGCCGTCGTCGGCCAACGCGCTTTCCGTGCCTGGGGTCGTGCCCGTTTCAGCACCGCCCAGCATGGCGGCCAGGCGCTTCTCTTGCGCGGCGCGCTCCTTGCGCCGCACCCCTTCATTGAGGGAAATGACATTGTTCTTGCGCAGGTCCTGTGCCTTGGCAACGTCCTCCAGCAGGCCCTGATAGTCACGGTCGCGCCGGACGCGGCTCTCGTGCCACGCGAGCAGGCGCGGCAGCTGTGTGCTGATGTCGCCCACGCTCGCGTAGTCGGCGGCCTTGATGCGCGTCCACGGCAGGGCGTTGCCGTAGCTCGACTCACCGAACTGGGCCTCGTCGCCGCTGGCCGGGTAGCGGATGTCCGGCGTCACGCCCCGCAGTTGCGTCGTGCCGCCGTTCACCCGGAAGAACTGCGCGACGGTCATCTTCAGGTCGCCAAACACCGGTGTGGCATTCCTGGCGATCCGGTCGAGGCTGGCGACGGTCTGGACCGTGCCCTTGCCGAAGCTGGGCTCGCCGATGACCAGGCCGCGACCGTAGTCTTGAACCGCCGCTGCGAAGATTTCGGACGCCGAAGCCGAACCCCGGTTGATCAACACCCCTAGCGGTCCACTCCACGCCAAGCCGGTATCGACGTTCTTCGCCACCGTGATGTCGCCCTTGGCATCGCGCGTCTGGACCACCGGCACCTTGCCAAGGAACAGGCCCGTCAGCTCCACCGCTTCGCGCAGCGAGCCTCCGCCGTTGTTGCGCAGGTCCATCAACACGGCCTCCACCTTCTGGGCTTTCAGGTCCAGCAGCAGCCTGGCCACGTCGCGTGCCGCGCTGCGGTAATCCTTGTCGCCCTTTTGCATGGCGGCGACGTCCTCGTAGAAGGAAGGCAAGGTGATCACGCCGACGAGACGTTTGCCCTCACCGGTCGTCACCGAATAGACCTTGGCCTTGGCCGCGCTGTCCTGCACCGTGATGGTGTTGCGGACCAGGACCACGGTCTTGATGGATGCATCGGGCCCGCCGTCGGCAGGCAGGACGTCCAGCCGCACCGTCGAGGCCATCGTGCCGCGAATCAATGCCACCGTGTCGTCCAGGCGCCAGCCGACGACATCCTCCATCGGGCCCGCCGCGCCTTGCCCGACGCCCACGATACGGTCGCCCACCTTCAGCTGCCCCGACACGCTCGCAGGCCCGCCGGCCACCAGTTCCCGGATGGTGATGTAGCCGTCGATCTCGGTCAGAACGGCGCCTATGCCCACCAGGGACAGGCGCATCGCGATGTCGAAGTTCTCCGCGGCGCGTGGCCCCAGGTAGTTGGTATGGGGCTCGATCGCCGTCGTGTAGGCGTTCATGAAGGCCTGAAAGGCGTCGGCGCTGGAGATCTTGCCCAGGCGCCTGGCGGCGTTGTCATAGCGCTTGTCGAGCACTTTCCTGATGGCCGCGTCGTCCTGGCCGGCCAGCTTGAGCCGCAACCAGTCATTCTTGACGCGCTTGCGCCAGAGCTCGAGCGAGTCGGCTTCGGTCGCGGGCCAGGGTTGGTCCTTGCGGTCGATCATCAGCGTCTCGTTGCGCTCGAAGTCGAAGCCCTTGGCCAGCAGGCTGCGGGCAAAAGCCATCCGCTCGACCGCCCGGCGCTCGTACAGGTTGAAGATCGCGAACGGCGCGCGCAAGTCCTCGGTCAGGATGGCATCGTCGAGCCGGTTGCGGTCGACAGCCAGGCGGTCGATGTCGGACTGCAGGAAGTACAGCTTCTCCGGATCGAGCGACTTCAGATACTGGTCGAACACCTTGCCCGACAAGGCGTCGTCGAGCGGGACGGCCTTGTAGTGGTAGCGCGACAGTAGGTCCGCAGCCAGGCGAGCCGCCTTGGCCTCCTGCACCGCCGGCTTCAGCAGCGGCGGGTACGCAAGCTCGGTGTCCGCTCGGGCACCCTGCAGTGCAGCCGCCACGGCCAGCACGAATCCAATCAGCTTCTGTCCCAATCTCACTCCACCACAGTTGAACGGCCCATGAACATGGGCAGGCCTGGATGGTGCCATGCCACGCGCGAGGGCGCTGAGACGTCGTCGGCGGCGGCCGGGACTATCACCCCCCCGTCGCGGCGAAACGATCGCGCAGCGGGTCGAGCAGCGGGCCGTAGCGCTGCGCCGGTGTCGACGCGGCGCGCATCGGCTGGCGCACCTGCAGCGAGCTCGGCGTGCGGATCGCACGCGGCGTCTCGTGAAAGCGCAGGCAGGCCGGCTCGAAGTCGAGGCCGCAGGCGGCGAGCAGCGCGTGGATGCCTGCTTGCGGGTCGGCGACGAGGTCCTCGTATCGCTGCACGATGAAGCGGCCCGGGTGGCGCTCGGCCCAGAAGCGGGCGAGCACGTCGTAGGCGCGCCAGTACGCCGCGAGCCCGTCGAAGCTGTACGTGAAGTGCACCATGCCCGGCCCGAAGAGCTGCTTGTAGCAGGACCACGCGGTCTCCACCGGGTCGCGGCGGCAGTCGACGATGCGAGCACCGGGCAGCATACGCAGCACGGCGCCGGCATAGAGCCAGTTCTCGGGCAGCTTGTCGGTGGCGATC
Organism: Roseateles saccharophilus; assembly: GCF_031458095.1. Taxonomy (GTDB): domain Bacteria; phylum Pseudomonadota; class Gammaproteobacteria; order Burkholderiales; family Burkholderiaceae_C; genus Pelomonas; species Pelomonas saccharophila_A. Next base: position 571,056 of record NZ_JAVDXU010000003.1, on the reverse strand, counting down.
GGCTTGGCCGCACGCCAGCGCGCGCTCGCCCGCAAATAGGCGTCGCCGAGCCGCCGCCAGTCAGCGTCGCTGGCATCGGCGACCCAGTTCGGGAACGGCTTGCCGCGCCGCCGAGATTCGGCGTCGAGCAGCTGCGGCAGGTAGGGCAGCTCGCTCGCGCCTTCGACCTGCGAGTGGCTCGCGAGGATCTGCTCGACCAACGTCGTCCCCGACCGCGGCAGTCCGACGAGGAAGATGACCTCGCGCCCCGGCCCGTCCTGCGGCGGGGGCGGCGCGGCGGCGAACGCGGCCTGGATCGCGTCGACGTGGCGCGCGAACGCCGCGGCGTCCCACGGCCGCGCCGCGCGCGCCGCATCGTTCGCCGCGCACAGGACCCGGAACGCATCGGCGTGCCGGCCCGCGCTCTCCAGCCCGGCGCCGAGGGCAAAGCGCAGGAGCAGCCGTTCCTCCGCCGGCATCGTCGCCGGCGGCGCGGCGGCCTGCGCCTCGAGCTGAGCCAGCTCTTCGGTGGTCAGCGGCACGAGTTTCAGGTCGGCCAGCGTCCACCACGCGTGCGCGACCAGCTCACCGCGCGCGATCAGGTACCGGCAATCCGCGGCCGCGACATCGCCATGGCCAAGGGCTGTCGCGCAGCGTGCGCGCTGCAGCCGGGCGAGCGGCGCCGCCGGGTCGAGCGCGACGGCGCGCTGCACGGCGCCGTACGCCGCCGCCGGCTCGCCGGCGTTGTCGTGCTCGAAAGACAGCCCCAGCCAGTCGGCCGATGTCGTCGCGTGCGCCTCGCCTTCGCGCAGCGTCGCGATCACCGCAGCGTGGTCGTGCGCGTGCTCCTGCGCGGCCGCGAGCTGCGCGCGGAGGTCGAAGTCCTCGGGCCGCTGCGCGAGCGCGCGCGCGAGGTCCTGGATTGCGCCTTCCCAGTCGTCGTTGCCGGCGCGGCAGACCGCGCGCAGTTGCAAGACCTCCGGGTGCTCCGGCGCGCTGCGCGCCAGATCGAGCAGCAGCAGCTCCGCGTACATGCGGTCGCCCGCCTCCAGCGCCTGCGTGGCGCGGCGCAGCTGCTGCACCTCGGCTGGCTTCAGCCCGTGCAGCGGATTGCTCGACGCGGGGCGGTTCATTGATGGGGGACGGGTAGGGGCATCATGCGGCGAATTGTGCGGCCGCGCGCGGCGGGCTCGGCGCCCCGCGGCTTGTCAATCAAGCTGTCAGATGACCACGGTGTGAGCCGAATGCCCGCGCCAGCTGCTTCAGCCGGTCTCGGGCCTGGGACGCCGTGATGGCCTGAGGCGCAGCACGCAGTTCGGCCGGGAAGCGGCCCATGCCGGCCAACAGGCAATACCAGGACGGGCGCAGATACATCAGCCCGGCACCGTGGCGCTCCAACTCGGCCTCGAAATCGCCGCCGCGGTCCCAGACCTCGAGCAGGCTGGCGAGTCGGTCGGAGATCTTGCGGTTGGCGCGGTTGGCCCGCCAGTAGTCGGTGTCGCGGCGCGTGTTGAGCTGGTAGTGGGCGACGACATAGTCGCGCACGCCCTCGAACATCGCGTTGACGCGCTCGTTGTAGGCCGCCTGCCGCGCGCGGCCGAAGCCATCGCTCTCGAGGTCGGCAATGAACCGTTCGACGCTGAGCTGGATCAGCATCAGCGCCGTGGCCTCCAGCGGCTCGATGAAACCTTGCGACAGGCCGACGGCGACGCAGTTCTGGCGCCAATGCTGCTTGACGCGGCCCACGCGCATGCGCAGGCGGCGCGCCTCCACGCCTTCGGCCGCAGGGCCCAGATGCTCACGCAGCTCCCGCTCGGCCGCGTCGTCGCTGACGAAGTCGGCGCTGTAGACATAGCCATTGCCGTAGCGCGTCGTCAACGGAATGCGCCAGGCCCAGCCGTGGCGCAGGGCCGTGGAGACGGTCTCCGGCGGGATGTCCTCGCCATCGAGCAGCGGCGTCGGCATGGCGATGGCGCGGTCGTTGAAGAGGTTGTCGCGGTAGGCATGAAAGGGTTCGCCCAGGGTCTCGGTGATGAGCAGGCCCTTGAAGCCGCTGCAATCGACAAAGACGTCGGCCGCGACACGTGCGCCGGTCTTCAGATGCACGGCCGCGATGTCGCCGTTCTCGTGCTGTTCGACGCGCGCCACGGTGTCGACGACATGACGCACACCCAGGCCGATTGCATGCGTGCGCAAGAAGGCTCCGAGTCGGCCGGCGTCGAAGTGATAGGCGTAGTCCATCCCCGGCCCGTGCGGCGCGCGGCGTTGCCGCGCCAGCTCGGCGGCGAGGAAGAAGTCCTGAGGGTTCGCGTCCGCTGCCTGGCCACGCCGGCGCAGGCAGGCGTTGGTGAAGAACTGGTTGCCCAGCTCGCGGTCCGCCTCGTTGAAGAAGGGGTGAACATAGCTCTCGTAGCCCGCCACCTCGCTCCAGCCCGGGAAGCGGATGCCGGCCTTGTAGGTCGCATCGCAGGCCGGCATCCAGTCGCGCTCGGCGATACCCAGGGTGCGGAAGAAATGGCGCAGAAAGGGCGTCGAGCCCTCGCCGACGCCGATGGTGCCGATGTCGGCCGACTCGATCAGCGTGACGTCGACACCGAGCCTGGCCCAACGATGACGCAGCAGATTGGCCGTCATCCAGCCCGCCGTGCCGCCGCCAACGATGGCGATGTGTTTCGGGGCGTGCATGCTCAAGCCGCGGGTAGGGAGAGGCTGACTTCGAAGCCGCCTTCGGGGTGATTGCGAAAGCGCACCGAACCGCCATGGTCGGCGACGATCTCGCGCACGATGGACAGGCCCAGGCCCAGGCCTTCCTTGCGCATGGCAGCGCCGTGGTCCAGGCGCGTATAGGGCTGCCCCAGCCGTGCCAATGCCGCCTCGGGCACGCCGGGCCCATGGTCGCGCACGGTCACGAACACCATGCCCGCCTCGTCGGGCGCGATGCTGATCTCCACCGGCTGCTGCTGCGCCTCGCCGTAGTACATCGCGTTGTCCAGCAGATTGCCGATGGCGCGCTTCAGGGCCAGGGGCTTGCCGAAGACGGTCAGCGCCTGGCTCTGCAGCTCGACCTTGTGCCCGCCCATGCGCGCGTCTCGCACCATCTTCTGCAGCACGAGGTCGATGCGCAGCGGTGCGCGGTTCTCGTGGATGTCGGTGTCCTTGACGATCTGCAGAGCGGTTTTCACCATCATGTCCAGTTCGTCCAGGTCCTCATGGAATTCGTCCTGGACGGCGGTGTCATCGAGCAGCTCGCTGCGCAGCCGCAGCCGCGTGATCGGTGTTCTCAAGTCATGGGAGATGGACGCGAACAGCCGCTCGCGGTCGCCGATATAGCGGCGGATGCGCTCCTGCATGTCGTTGAAGGCCTCGATGGCCTGGCGTACCTCCTGCGTGCCGCTGACGCGCAGCGGCTTGGGCGCCACACGCCGGCCCACGCGGGCCGCCGCCTGGCTTAAGCCCGCCAGCGGCCGCGTGATGGTGCGCACGGCGATCAGCGTCAACAGCACGGCCAGGCCCAGGGCCAGCAGTTGCGGCGTCAGGCGCTGCCAGGTGAAGAACTCCAGCTGCTCCAGGAAATAGGGGTCGGGCAGGGTGCTGCTCAGGTAGAGCCACTGGCCCGGCTCGGTCTCGGCCTGGATGACAAGGAAGGGCGCGGGCCGCTCGGCGGCGATCAACGAGGGCTCCACCCAGCTTTCAGGCAGATCGCTCAGCAGCGCGCCGCCGGGCGACACGGCCAGGCCGATCGGCGAGGCCAGCACCACGCGCACCGGCGTGCCCTTGGGCAATTGCGCGCTGAGTTCCTGCGTGACTTGCTGCTCCAGCATGCGTGCCATGGGCTGGCCGGCCAGCGGCGTCACCGCGACGGCGGCGTTGTTGAAGAAGACCAGGAAGCGCGTGCCGCCCATGGTGCGCAGCTGCTCGATGAGCAGGGGCCGATAGGCGGCGGGCAGCTCGCGCAGGGCTCGCACCGCACCCATGGCGCCGCTGGCCACGTGGTGGGCCGCCAGCTCGGTCTGGCGCCGCACGCGTTGCTCGATCTGGCTGTACCAGACCAGGTTGACGGCCAATTGCACCAGGGCCAGGCCGCCCAGCATAGCCAGCACGAAGCGGCCCTGCAGGCTGTCAAACAGGAAGCTGCCGAAACGTCGGGGCCAGCTGCGCAATCGCGCAGGCCGACCCACGTCTTCGGTCACTTCAGAGAGCATGCCGCGGCGTCACGGTCGTCGCGAACACATAGCCCGAGCCGCGCACCGTCTTGATCAGCGCCGGCTGCTTGCCATCGTCCTGCAGGCGCTGGCGCAGGCGGCTGACCTGCACGTCGAGAGACCGGTCCAGCGGCCCGAGGTCGCGACCGCGCGTGACCTCGGCCAGGCGGCTTCGGTCCAGCACCTCGCCCGGATGTTCGACCAGCAGCTTGAGCAGCTGGAAGTCCATGCCCGACAGGGCCGTGGCCGTTCCATCCGGGTCGATGAGGCTGCGTTCCAGCAGGTCCAGCGTGAAGCCGTTGAAGGCGTAGTAGCGCGGCTCCTTGGCCTTCTCCTGGCCGGTGCGGCGCGTGATGGCCTTGATACGGGCCAGCAGCTCGCGCGGGTTGAAGGGCTTGCCGAGGTAGTCGTCGGCGCCCAGCTCCAGGCCGACGATGCGGTCGGTCTCGTCGGCGCTGGCCGTCAGCATGATGACCGGCACCTCGGAGCGGCGGCGCACCGACTGGCACAGCGTGAAGCCTTCGGTGTCGGGCAGCATCACGTCGAGGATGCACAGGCTGATCTCGTCGCGGTGGCGTTCGAACTCGGCCATGAAGCTGGCGCCGTCGTGGGCCAGCAGCACCTCGTACTGGTTCTTCTCGAGATAGGTCTTGAGCAGGCTGCGGATTTTTTGATCGTCGTCGACGATCAATATCTTGCGGGGCGTCATGGAGAGGCTTTCGTCTTCGGCGCGAGCGCGCGCAGCAGGCCCTGCAGCTTGCGCTGGGCGGCGGCGGGCGTCTGGCTCGGGTCCAGCGCAAAGCGGTGGACGGTTTCGATGATGGCGTTCTTGCCGACCTCGCCAAAGGCCATGCGGTGCACGAGGCTGGGCACGCGCGGCGTGTTGGGGTTGGCGAAGAGGTGGAAGGACGCTTGCGCACAGGGGTCCAGCTCGTCCACCGGCACGTCGCGGCGCACGGGGATGGAGCCCTTGATGCGGTTGTAGCCCAACTGCAGCGTGGCGCTGCCGAGCAGCTCGGCCATCTTTTCCTGGTCGGCCTGGCTGCCGCCGTTGCCGGCCAGCATGGCCAGGGTGTCGATGCTGTAGAGATGGGCCTGCGCCGTGCCGGGAACGGCCTTGCAGCTGAAATCGCGCTCGCCTTCCAGCCCCATGGCGCCGAGCTCGCCGCGGGCCCAGTCGCCCATGATCATCATGGCGGCGCGCTCGTTGGCGAAGTCGGCGACGACATCGGTCCAGGGCCGTTCGCCCGGCGCGACACCGCTGGCGGGCAGGGCGAGATTGCGCCAGTTGCGCAGGCGCTTCAGCGCACGCTCCAGCGCCGGGTCGTCGAAGGCGCTGAGGTCGCGTTGCTCCAGCATGCGTCGGTAGAGGGCCGGCCCGGCCTCGCTGAGCAGCATGGCCTCGAAGATGGTGGCGACCTGCCAGGGTTCGTCGCTGAAGGCCACCGGCGTGATGCCGGCGGCGCGCAGCTTGATGGCGGCGCGTTCCAGGCCGTCCCAGTCGTTGGGCAGCTCCAGCCCCAAGCGCTTGAACAGCGCCTTGTTCAGATAGAGGTTGTTGATGCGCTGGATGCCCAGCGGCGCCGCGACGATATGGCCGCGCACCGTCACCTGGGCCATGACCTGGGGGAACATGACCTTGGACCAGTTGCGCTTGGCCGCCACGCTGTCGAGCTCCAGCAGCAGGCCCATGTCGGCCCACTCGTTCATGGACGCGCCGTTGAGCTGGGCCACCTTGGGCGCCATGCGGCGCAGGATGCGCTCGTTGAGCACCTTGATGGCCGGGCCGCCCCCGCCGCCGGCCACGGCGCCGTCCACCCACTTCAGGCCGTTCTCGGCCATGCGCGCGGCGACATGGTTGGCTGCGGCGCGTTCGCTGGCGGACGTCCACCAGTGCAGCACATTGAGCTCACCCGTGCCTTCGGTTGCAGGCGTGATCGCAGCAGGGCCGGCCGCCATGGCCGCGCAACTCCAGGGCAACACCGCCAACGCCAGCATGCGGCGCATCTTGCGGGCGGCCCGGCGGCGCCAACCTTGCGTTGTGTACGACTTCTGTAATGTTGTGTGACTCAAGGACAACCGCCACCTGCCGGGAGGCGGAGATTGTCTGGTTCCCCGTTGCAAAAGGCGATTGGGGCTTACCGTGACTCTCAGTTGTAAGCCAGGGCTTGCGCGGCGGGAATCCGCAGCGCACGACGCGCGGGCAGGGCGCAGGCGATGAGCGAGATCAAGGCCATCAATCCCAGCCAGCCCAATGCAGTCGCCACGCTCGGCACCAGCCGCCACGGCACGCTGAACATGATGCGGCCGAAGGCGGCTTCGAGCAGGGCGCTGAGGGGCAGGGCCAGGGGTAAGGATGCCAGCCAGGCCAGCGCCACCAGGGTCAGGCCCTCGACCTGGATCAAGGCCAGGATGGCCCCGTTGCGCGCGCCGATGGCCCGCAGTACGCCGATCTCGCGGCGGCGCTCCAGCACGGCCAAGCCCATCGTCGAAGCCAGGCCCATGGCGCCGACGGCGATCATGACGATGCCCATGGCGCCGAGGAAGTCGACCACCATCAGCAGATGGTCCTCGACGACGCGGCGGTTCTCGGCCTGGGACTGGCTCGCGGCGATGGCGATGCCGGCTTCGCTGAAAGCCTCGCGCAGCTGTTGCACGGCGTCGAGCAGGGCGATGGGCGAGCCGGGGCGGTCCAGCCTCAGCACCAGGCTGGTGGCGAGGTCGTTGCCGGCGAGCACGTCCAGCGTGGCGCGCGAGGTGTAGGCCATGGCCTGAGGGCCCGCGTCGACGAGGCCGACGATGGTCCAGTCGTGGTCGGCGATGCGATGTTTGCTGCCGACGGTGAGGGCGGGTTGCTGCCGTTGCAGCAGGCGGCTGACGACGAGTTCGCCATCAACACCGAACCATCGGCCTTCAATCAGGCGCGGCGACAGCAGGCGACCGGAAACACCGAGCAGGGTCAGAGGCTCGCTGCCGAGCTGGGTACGCAGGCCGCGCCAGGCCTCGGCTGCGGCGACACCGGGCACATCGGCGGCCAGCGCTTCCAGCTTGGCCGCCGGCGTGGGAGCGCCGACCCGGATCTGCACCTGGTAGCGCTGCGCCACGAAGAGATCGTCCACCGAGCCGCGCACGGCGCTGCGCAGATTGGCCGCGCCGAGATACACCGCGCCACCGATGGCCAGGGCCAGCACGGTCAGCAGCATGCGCTGGCGGCGCCGAAAGGCGTTGCCCACCGACAGCAGCAGCGGTCGCGCCCAGCCGCCCAGCAGCGGCACGAGGCGCGCCGCGAAGGCGCCGCGCTGCAGGCTCAGGGCCTGGCCCTCGCGAGTGATGCCGATGTCGCGCAGGGCCTCGCCCACGGGTCGGCTCAGGGCAGCGCGCACCGGCAGGGCGGCGGCGGCCAGCGGCAAGGCCAGGCCAACGGCGAGTTGCAGCGCGACTGCCCAGACCGGCGTGGCGATGCCGTCGAGAGGGAAGTTCAGCAGCTCGGCCTTCAGCCCGCCGTAGAGGCGACCCAGCCACAGCGCCGCGGGCAGGGCGATGGCCGATGCCAGCAGGCCCAGCGCACCGGCCTGCGCCAGCACCATCGCGCCGATCTGCCGCGGCGATCCGCCCAGCACCTTCATGACGGCGATCTCTCGGGTCTGCCCGGCCAGCATGGCGCTGACGAGATTGACGACGAGGAAGCCGCAGGCCAGCAGGGCCAGCAGGCCGAAGGCGCCTTGAGTCATCAGCAGCGAGTCCATCTGCGCGGCATGGATGTGCTGGCCGGGTTCGGGGACGTCAACGTTCCTGACCGTGTAGCCGGCGGCGCTGAGCTTGTCCTTCAAGGCGTCGACGCTGCGGCGGACCTCGGCGCGCGTCGGGTGCTCGTCGCGCACGCGGACCTGCAGCTCGTTGAAGCCGGGCGGCGCGCCGAGGCGCGTCAGTGCGGCTTCGCTGCCGTAGAGGTAGACGAGGTTCTCCATCCAGCCCGGCGCCTGGCTGACGTCGCGCACCAGGCCGCGGAGGTCGACCGACTGGGTCTGCCCGCCGGCCAGCTTGAGAGAGACGGGCTCGCCGACGCTGGCGCCGGAGAAGTCCAGCGAGGAGCGCTCGATCCACAGGCCGTCTTCCAAAGGTGACGTGTCGAGCTGCAGCCGGCCGATGTCGGCACGCTGGAAGTCGTCGAGCGCCATGACGACGGCATTGCGCGAGCGGCCATTGGCCTGCACGGCTGCCATCACGCTGCGCCTCAGCCGCGCGGCAGCGATGTCGGGTTGGGCCTTGGCGATGGTCAATGCGTGCGCGTCGGCCCGGTCCAGCACCAGTGTGGCCGAGACCGGCAGGCTGGTGCGGTAGCCGAGGTCGGTGGCGCGTTCGACCAGGGCCCAGGCGTTCAGGATGGTGCCTGCGGCCATCAAGCCCAGGGCCACGGCCAGCACGACCAGGACGCTGCGTGCGCGGTGCTGCCAGAGGTCACGCCAGGTCTTCAACGCTCTAAGCATGGCGGCGGTCCTCGACGAGGCGGCCGTCGCGCAGGCGCAGGCTGCGCTGCACCTGGCCCAGGGCCGCGGCCTCATGCGTGACCATGACGATGGTGACGCCCTGTTCGCGCGCCAGCTCGGCCAGCAGCGTCAGCAGCGCCTCGGCATTGGCCGAGTCGAGGTTGCCGGTGGGCTCGTCGGCGAGCACCAGGGCCGGCGCGTTCGCCAGAGCCCGCGCCAGCGCCACCCGCTGCTGCTGGCCACCCGACAGGGCCACCGGGAATTTGTCGGCCTGGTCGGCCACGCCCAGGCGTTCGAGCAGGGCTCGCGCACGCTCGGGCCGCTCGGCGGCCGGCCAGCGGTCGCAGAAGTCCATCGGCAGCATGACGTTCTCCAGCGCTGTCAGCGTCGGCAGCAGCTGGAAGAACTGGAAGACCACGCCGACGGCCTGGCCGCGCCAGCGCGACAGGGCACGCTCGGGGAGTGCGCGCAGGTCCTGGCCGGCGACGGTCAGCTCGCCACTGCCGGCGCGGTCGATGCCGGCGAGCAGGTTGAGCAGCGTCGACTTGCCGCTGCCCGAGGGGCCGACGACGGCGACGAATTCGCCGGCAGGGATGTCGAGGTCGAGATCGGTCAGCGCATGGAAATCGCCGCCCGCGGCGGGGTAGCTCTTGCCGACGCCGCGCAGGCGGATGAGTGGGGTGTGGGTGTCCATGGCGGCCAATGTAGGAAGCGCCCCGCCCGCTGGCGCGCCGTTCGACGGCACGGTTCTGCCACTCGACGAATCGCCCCTCGCCAGGGGCCGCGCGCATCGCGATGCTGACGGCATTCCTTCTCAACTGGAGACGCCATGAAAGCCCTTGTCCTGTCCCTTGCCCTTGCCTTGTCCGGCATCGCTCACGCCCAGCATGGCGGCGCAGCGCCCACGGGTGCCACTGCCGTGCCGGCTGAGGCCGCGCAGTTCGATTTCCTCGTCGGCCAATGGGAGCTGGAGGTTGCGCCCAAGGTCAACGGCCTGGCCGCCATGATTCACGGCGCGCCCAAGCTGGTGGGCAGCTGGAAGGCCTGGAAGGCCTTCGACGGCTATGGCCTGGACGACGAACTGCGCATCCTGGATGCCTCGGGCAACCCGATGTCGCTGAGCTATGCCCAGCGCATCTTCGACGCCAAGTCCAAGCGCTGGCTGATCAGTGGTCTGGATGTCTACCGCACCCGCTTCGGCAGCAGCAGCGGTGCCTGGCAGGACGGCGAGATGCGCCTGGAAGGCAGCGGCCAGACCAACGACGGCAAGCCCATGCTGACGCGCACCCGCTTCATGGAGATCTCGGCCGAGCGCTTCAAGATGCGCCAGGACCGTTCCTATGACAATGGAGCGAGCTGGGAGGAGGGGACGCTGACCATCGTCGCCAAGCGCATATCGCGGAAGGCGCTCCGCTGAGCCCCTCGTCCAAGGAGTACCTTGGCCGGGACCACGCTGCGGCGGGAGTCCGCAGCGCTTCGGCGGGCATGGCGAGTCCTCAGGACTCACCATGTCCGGCCTCAGCCCCCGAGGGGACGGCGATGCTTGCGGCATTGAACCGCAAGCATCGCCTCAGGCGGGCCGGCTAGGGGCGGCCCGGCGCTCGACCCGCAGGGTTCGTGTGCCGCTGCGCGGCGATCGTGGGATGACAGGTTGATTTGAAAGATATCAATGGGGCGAGCCTGGATCTGGGTGCAATGGCTGATCGGCTGGCTGCCGGTGGCCGCGCTGTTTGCGGTGCTGATGATGACGGTGCATGGCGCCGGCATTCACGAGGCCCTGCATTACTCGCTGCGGCTGATGGCGACCGCGGCCGTGCTCGGCCTGGTCGTGCATCGAGCCACCGCGCGTCTGCCCTGGCCGCATCCGATGCGGCTCGCCTTCATCGCCAAGCATGCGGTGGGCGCAGCGCTCTATGCAGTGGCCTGGGTGGGGTCCAACAGCCTCGTCGAGAGCCTGCGGGTCGGCCATGCCGTCATCGTCATCGGCCCGGGCCTGTCGGCTTATCTCGTCACCGGGATCTGGTTCTACGTGATGATCGCCGGCGTCGCCTATGCCCAGCGCGCCGCCGCCCGCAATGCCGAGCTGGAGGCCTTGCAGGCGCGCAGCCAGCTGGCGGCGCTGCGGGCCCAGTTGCACCCCCACTTCCTGTTCAATGCGCTGCACACCGTGGTGCAGCTGATTCCTCTGGACCCAGAGCGCGCCACGCGGGCCGCCGAGCAGCTGGCGGCATTGCTGCGAGCCAGCTTCGACAACCCCCGCGAGCAGGTCACGCTGCGCGAGGAGTGGAAGGTCGTGCAGCTCTACCTGGACATCGAGGCCATCCGTTTTGGCGAGCGACTGCGCATCGATGCCGAGTTCGGGCCCGGCACGCAGGAGGAGTTGGTGCCCAGCTTCGCCTTGCAGACGCTGGTGGAGAACGCCGTGCGGCACGGCGCCGCACCGCGCGTTGAGGCGACGACGATTCGCATCGGGTCGCGCGCCGAGGCTCAGGAGTTGCTGGTGGTCGTCGAGGACGACGGCATGGGCGCCGAGCCGGCCGCGTTGGAGACCGGCGGCACCGGCCTGCGTCGCTTGCGAGAGCGCCTGGGCTGGCTCTACGGCAGCGGGGCCTCGCTGAACGTTAAGACGACGCCGGGCCACGGCCTGCGGGCCGAGCTGCGCCTGCCTTTGAAATCTCCGGAAGACGAATGATGAGCGCAGCGCCGGGCCGCCCCAAGCAAGCTCGCTCCCGCTTGGCGGGACAGGCCGCAGGCCGAAGGGTGCGCCCATGAGCGCCGTCGTCACCGCCCTGATCGCCGACGACGAGCCCGTCGCCCGCGCCGGCCTGCGTCACCTGCTGCGCGGCCTGCCCTGGCTGCATTGCGTGGGCGAGGCGGCGGATGGCCCGGCGGCCCTGGCCGAGATCCGGCGGCTCAAGCCCGAACTGGTCTTCCTCGACATCCAGATGCCCGGCCTGACGGGCACCGAGGTGCTGCGCCGCCTGGCCGAGTCCGGCACGCCGCCCCTGGTCATCTTCACGACGGCCCATGCCGAGCATGCGATCACCGCCTTCGAGCTGGGTGCCCTGGACTACCTCCTCAAGCCCTTTGGTGCGGAGCGGCTGAACGCGACGCTGGAGCGCGTGCGCGCGGCCCTGGGCGAACCCGTCCCGCCGGCGCTGGAGCGCCTGGCCGAGCTGCTGGGGCGGGGACCGCTGACGCGCCTGTTCGTGCGCAGCGGCGCGGCCATCGTGCCGGTGGCCGTCAGTGAAGTCAGCCATTTCGAGGCCTTGGGTGACTATGTTGCGGTGCACACCGGCGGCGCCCAGCATCTGCTGCATCTGGCCCTGGCGCGGCTGGAGGAGAGGCTGGAGGCCGAGCGCTGGGTGCGCATCCACCGCGGCTGCATCGTCAACCTGGATGCGGTGGCGCGCTTCCGGCGCCTGGCCAACGGCCAGCTCAGCGCCGAGCTGAAGGACGGACGGGCGCTGCTGGTCAGCCGCAGCCGGTCCCAGGTCATGCGCGGCCTGGCCGGCTAGCCAGGACCCAGGCCGGGGCGCGGCCGGCCCGTTTTCGTGCGGCGGCCGAATGCTGCAGTACACCAACGGTGCAAAACGCACCGTGGCAGGGCTGTCATGGGCCGTAAGCGTGCGACCGCCGGGGCCCTTGCGGGTGTGACGAAGTGCACGGAGCTGGCACGAGGCTTGCGCTCTTGCCTTCCGGCTACTCGACCCCCTCATCACAACCCGGAGGACTTCCGATGCTTCGCCGTTCTGCCCTAGCGCTGGCCGCTGCCGCCAGCCTGTTCGCCACTCCCGCCGCCTTTGCCGCCGACACCATCAAGGTCGGCGTGCTGCACTCGCTGTCGGGCACCATGGCCATTTCGGAGACCGTGCTCAAGGACACGGTGCTGATGGCCATCGACGAGATCAATGCCAAGGGCGGTCTGCTCGGCAAGAAGCTGGAGCCGGTGGTGGTTGACCCGGCCTCCAACTGGCCGCTGTTCGCCGAGAAGGCCAAGCAGCTCATCTCGCAGGACAAGGTCGCCGTCGTGTTCGGCTGCTGGACGTCGGTCAGCCGCAAGTCGGTGCTGCCGGTCTTCGAGCAGACCAATTCGCTGCTCTTCTACCCGGTGCAGTACGAAGGTGAGGAACTCAGCAAGAACGTCTTCTACACGGGTGCCGCGCCCAACCAGCAGGCCATCCCCGCCGTGGAATACCTGATGAGCAAGGACGGCGGCGGCGCCAAGCGCTTCGTGCTGCTGGGCACCGACTACGTCTACCCCCGCACCACCAACAAGATCCTGCGCGCCTTCCTGAAGAGCAAGGGCATCCCCGAGGCCGACATCATGGAGGACTACACCCCCTTCGGCCACGCGGACTATCAGTCCATCATCGCCAAGATCAAGAAGTTCGCTGCCGAGGGCAAGAAGACCGCCGTCATCTCGACCATCAACGGCGACTCCAACGTGCCCTTCTACAAGGAACTCGGCAACCAGGGCCTGAAGGCGACCGACGTGCCGGTGGTGGCCTTCTCCGTGGGTGAGGAAGAGCTGCGCGGCGTGGACACCAAGCCGCTGCAGGGCCACCTGGCCGCCTGGAACTACTTCATGTCCATCAAGGCGCCGGCCAACGACGCCTTCATCAAGAAGTGGAGCGACTACGCCAAGGCCAAGGGCATCGCCGGCCACAAGGACAAGCCGCTGACCAACGACCCGATGGAAGCCACCTACATCGGCATCAATATGTGGGCCCAGGCCGTCACCAAGGCCAAGAGCACCGATACCGACAAGGTCATCGCCGCCATGGCCGGCCAGACCTTCACGGCGCCGTCGGGCATCACGTCCAAGATGGATGAGAAGAACCACCACCTGCACAAGTCGGTCTTCATCGGCGAAGTGAAGGCGGACGGCCAGTTCAACGTGGTGTGGAAGACGCCCGGCCCGGTCAAGGCCCAGCCGTGGAGTCCCTACATCCCCGAGAACAAGGGCAAGAAGGACGAACCCACGAAGTGATCGGCCGCGCCGCAGCGAAGGCTGCGGCCGGACGGAACGCTGCCATGGGCGGTGACCCATGGCAGCCACTGCAATGGTGCGCGGACCTGGCGCATCACGGGTTTCGCTCGCTTGGATCTTCATGATCAAACGACTTGTTCTTGGATGGCTGCTCGCGCTGGGCGCGCTGTCGGCTTGGGCCTTGCCGCCCGAGCTGGCATCGCGCATCGCGGCGGGTGAGGGCGACGACCGCGTCGCCGCGCTGCAGCAGGCGCTGGCTGCGGGTGATGCCTCGCTCGGGCCTTTCCTGCGTGCCTTGCAGGATGGCCGTGTGCGGGTGAAGGCCGGGCAGGCCCTGGTCATCGCCGAAGGAGTGACGGCGCCGGCCGATGCCGAGGAGCCGGTGCTGAACAACCGCATGCGCCGCGAGATCGATGCGGCGCTGGCGGGGCTGGACCTGCTGTCGCAGGACCGTGCGACTCGCGCCAAGGCGCTGGCGACGCTGCGTGACGACGCGGATGCGTCCAAGCTGCCGCTGCTGGAAAGGGCGCTGGCAGCAGAGACCGATGCCGAGCTGCGCGCCAACCTGGGTGCGCTGGTGGCCGGTGCCAAGCTGTCGGCCACCGACCCCGGCCAGCGCCGTGCCGCGGCGACGGAGCTGGCGGGCAGCGCCGACCCCGCGACGCGTGCCCTGCTGCTGGAAAAGCTGGCGGCCGAGACCGACCCCGGCGCCAAGGCCGCGATGCAGTCGACCATCGATGCCATCGCCTCCCGCCTCGCCTGGGGCGAGCGCGCCCAGCTGCTGTTCTCCGGCCTCAGCCTGGGATCGGTGCTGCTGCTGGTGGCCCTGGGCCTGGCCATCACCTATGGGCTGATGGGCGTCATCAACATGGCCCATGGCGAGCTGCTGATGGTGGGCGCCTATGCCACCTACTGCGTGCAGCAGGGCTTCAGGGCCTGGGCGCCTGGCGCCTTCGACTACTACCTGTGGATCGCGCTGCCGGCCAGCTTCCTCGCGGCGGCCCTGGTCGGTGCGGCCATGGAGCGCACCGTCATCCGCTGGCTCTATGGCCGGCCGCTGGAAACCCTGCTGGCAACCTGGGGCATCTCGCTGGTGCTGATGCAGGCCGTGCGCACGCTGTTCGGCGCGCAGAACGTGGCCGTGGAGAACCCCACCTGGCTGTCGGGCGGTTGGGCCTTGCTGCCCAACCTGACCCTGCCCTACAACCGCCTGGCCATCCTCGGCTTCGCGGCCCTGGTGCTCGTCGGCATGGCCACGCTGCTGGCCAAGACGCGCCTTGGCTTGATGGTGCGCGGCGTCACTCAGAACCGCCGCATGGCGGCCTGCGTGGGCGTCAACACGGCCAAGGTCGACACCCTGGCCTTCGCGCTGGGTTCGGGCATCGCGGGCCTGGCGGGCTGCGCGCTGAGCCAGATCGGCAATGTCGGCCCTGACCTCGGCCAGAGCTATATCGTCGACGCCTTCATGGTCGTCGTGCTGGGCGGCGTGGGCCAGCTCGCCGGCACCGTCTATGCCGGCCTGGGCCTGGGCGTGCTGTCCAAGCTGCTGGAAGGCTGGCAAGGGGCGGTGCTGGCCAAGATCGCTTTGCTGATGCTGCTGGTGCTGGTCATCCAGAAGAAGCCGCAGGGCCTGTTCGCGTTGAAGGGCAGGTCGGTCGAATGAAGAAGACTTTGCTCATCGCGGTGGCCCTGGTGCTGCTGCTGGTGCCCTTGCTGCACCTCGCCTTCCCACCCGGCCATGCGCTGCACCTCAGCGAGTTCTATGTCGGCCTGCTCGGCAAATTCCTGTGCTTTGCCATCTGCGCGCTGGCGCTGGATCTGATCTGGGGCTTCGGCGGCATCCTGTCGCTGGGCCACGGGCTGTTCTTCGCGTTGGGCGGCTACGGCATGGGCATGTATCTGATGCGCCAGATCGGCCGCGAGGGCCAGTACCAGGCTGACCTGCCGGACTTCATGGTCTTCCTGAACTGGAAGGAGCTGCCCTGGCACTGGGTGCTCAGCGACTCCCTGGTCGGGCAGATCTTCCTGGCGCTGGCGGTGCCCGGCCTGTTGGCCGCGGTGTTCGGCTGGTTCGCCTTCCGCTCGCGCATCCAGGGCGTCTACTTCTCCATCATCACGCAGGCCCTGACGGTGGCGGCCATGCTGCTGTTCTTCCGCAACGAGACGGGCTTTGGCGGCAACAACGGCTTTACCGACTTCAAGCGAATCGCGGGCATACCGCTGAACACGCCGGGCATGAAGGTCGGTCTGTGCGTCGCCAGCGGTGTCGCGCTGATCGCCTGCTACCTGATTGCAAGGGCACTCACGCAGAGCCGCTGGGGCCGCATCCTGCAGGCCATCCGCGACGCCGAGGGCCGCGTGCGCTTCCTGGGCTACGACCCGGTCGCCTTCAAGCTCAGCGCCTACGTCATCTCGGCGCTGATGTGCGCCCTGGCCGGCATCCTCTATGTGCCCCAGGTCGGCATCATCAACCCCGGCGAGATGAGCCCGGCAGCCAGCATCGAGATGGCCATCTGGGCGGCGGTGGGTGGTCGCGGCACGCTGATCGGACCGGTACTGGGCGCCTTCTTCGTCAATGGCACCAAGTCCGTCTTCACGGCCTGGTGGCCCGAGGGCTGGCTCTACATCCTCGGCGGCCTCTTCATCGCAGTGACGCTGTTCCTGCCGCAAGGCTTGATGGGCCTGGCGCGGAGGTTCAAGAAATGACACCGGAACTTCTCGAAGCCGGGTCGGAAGCGCGCTCGCGCGCGTTGACCCGCATCGCCACGGCCGGCGAGCCCATCTTCAACCAGGGGGTGGCCCTCTATGTCGAGGACCTCAAGGTCGCCTTCGACGGCTTCCAGGCGCTGGGTGGTTTGTCGTTCACGGTGGGCGTCGGCGAGCTGCGCTGCGTCATCGGACCCAACGGCGCCGGCAAGACGACGACGATGGACTGTCTCACCGGCAAGACGCGGCCCGACAGCGGTCGCATCTTCTTCGGCAGCAACCTCAACCTGCGCCTGATGAGCGAGCAGCAGATCGCCCGCGCGGGCATCGGCCGCAAGTTCCAGAAGCCGACGGTGTTCGAGGCGCTGACAGTGGCCGAGAACCTGGAGCTGGCGTTGGCCGGCAACCGCAGCGCGCGCTTCGCAATGCGAGCCAAGCTCAGTGGCGAACAGCGCGACCGGCTCGACGAACTGCTGAAGACGGTTCACCTGGCCCCGGAGCGTGAGCGCGTCGCCGGCTTGCTGAGCCATGGCCAGAAGCAGTGGCTGGAGATCGGCATGCTGCTGGCCCAGGACCCCAAGCTGCTGCTGCTGGACGAACCCGTGGCCGGCATGACCGACGAGGAGACCGAGCGCACGGCCGAACTCTTCCTGAGCCTGGAAGGCAAGCATTCGCTCGTCGTCGTCGAGCACGACATGAGCTTTGTCGCCACGCTTGCCGGTGCGCATCGCACGGTCACGGTACTGCACGAAGGCCAGACTTTGGCCGAAGGCACGATGGCCGCCGTTCAATCGGATGAGAAGGTGATCGAGGTGTACCTTGGCCGATGAAACTCTGAAGGTCGAGAACCTGCAGCAGCACTACGGCGGCTCCAACATCCTGCGCGGCCTTAGCTTCGAGCTGAAGCCCGGCGAGATCACCGTCGTGCTGGGCCGCAACGGCGTCGGCAAGACGACGCTGCTGAAGAGCCTGATGGGCGTCGTGCCCATCACCTCCGGCAGCATCACGCTGGCCGGCGAGAACATCAACAAGCTGCGCACCCACCAGCGCGTGCGCGCGGGCCTGGGCTATGTGCCGCAGGGCCGCGAGATCTTCGGGCGCCTGTCGGTCATGGAGAACCTGCAGATGGGCCTGTCCAGCCAGCCGGCCGGAACGCCGCTGCCCAAGGAGTTGTTCGAGCTCTTCCCCGTGCTCGACAAGATGCGCGGCCGCCGCGGCGGCGACCTGTCAGGCGGCCAGCAACAGCAACTCGCCATCGCCCGCGCGCTGGCGCCGGGACCGAAGGTGCTGCTGCTGGACGAGCCGACCGAAGGCATCCAACCCAACGTCATCCAGGACATCGGCCGCGTCATCAAGCATCTGGCCCACGACAAGGGGCTGTCGGTGGTGCTGGTGGAGCAGTTCTATGACTTTGCGGCGGAGCTGGCGGACCAGTATCTGCTGATGCAGCGGGGCGAGATCGTCATGCGGGGGCGCGGGGCCGACATGGCGGCGGAAGGGGTGAGGGAGCGGTTGGCGATCTGAGCCTTCGCCGAGCGATTGAGGCGTACAGGCGCCTTTCGAGGAGCTTGGAGTGAAGTTGTCAACCTCGACACAGATCGGTTTGTGTAGTCGGAGATCGCAGCGCTCAATCCAACCTACCGAGCGCCCGGGCAAGCGCCATCCTCACGTCAAAGAGGCCGCCTCGCAGCCCTGGTGACTACAACGGTCATTCCCATTGCCAAAAGCAGCAAGGTGGCTGGCTCAGGCACTGCGGTGATCGCTTGGAACGTCACGGAGCCGACCGTAGGCATCGAAAGCACACCACCACTGGTGGACACGTTGATGAACTGCTCAGTGTGGATGGGGTCGGGGTCGGTGACGGGCCCGAAGTTGGTGACGAGGGTGTTTCCGGCGCTGCCAAACTCTGGCATGTCAAAGCTGATCCAATTTGGCCCCAACGGCTCTCCCAACCCTCCGCAACAGCGTGATGCTACCCACGTGGACGAGGGTGTCGTAACGGAGAAAGTACCCAGGCCAGCAATCGCAATGCTGGTCTGAAGGTGAGTTATGTATCTCGGATCGCCCCCCTGAACAGGTATGACGTTGTCGGTGTCAGAGATGGCGGTGATGGTAAAGGCAGCGTTGGTGAAAGCTGTTCCCGACAAGGTGCCTGAACCTGTTCCGGTATACACGTACGAAATAGGCGCTGCGAGCGAAACGCAGGGTTGAAGTGCAACGATTGCGATCCCGAGCACGGCAGCTTTGGCAAGCTTCAACATGGGCTTCTCCTGATCGACGTTGGACAGAGCACGTCTTGCTCAAGCCGATGCTACGCCTCGGGAGGCGGGGCCTAACTACTATTTCAGGGGACACGCCGCGGCAAGAGCAGCTTCGTCGATCGATGCTGACGGGGATCGCTCCGCTCCCCCGTGACGGGCGTGCTGGCGGTCTGAGGTCCGCTCTATCCTCTGGTAAAAGAAGCGCGCGCCCTGTGCGCGCGCTGTGGTGATCTCACATCATGCAGCGCGGCTCACCCGTCCTGCGCCTCCAGCCACAACACCGCAAACCACCCGTTCTCATCTGTCCACACCTTGCCCGGCTTGAAGCCGGCGCGCTGGGCCAGCGCCTGGAAGCCCGACACGGTGTATTTGTGCGAATGCTCGGTGTGCAGGGTCTCGCCCTCGTGGAAGGCATAGGTCTCGCCGCCCAGCTGCAGCTCCAGCGGCCGCGTGGCACGCAGATGCATTTCGATGCGGCGGTAGGCCGGGTTGTAGAAGGCCAGGTGCTCGAAGCCGTCCGGCGGGAACTCGGCACCGAGCTCCTGGCGGGCGCGGTCCAGCAGGTTCATGTTGAAGGCAGCCGTCACGCCGGCGGCGTCGTTGTAGGCCGCGTGCAGCACGTCGTGATCCTTCTCGAGATCAATGCCGATCAGCAGCCCGCCACCGGCCAGCTCGCTGGCCGCCAGGCGCAGGAAGGCATCGGCCTCGCTGGGCGTGAAATTGCCGATGCTGGAGCCGGGGAAGAAGCCGACGCGGCGGCTGCCCTCGGCGCAGGGCGGCAGCGTGTGTGGCCGCGTGAAATCGGCCACCAGGGGCTGGATGGCGAGGCCGGGATAGTCGCCCGCCAGGCCGTCGCAGGCGGCCAGCAGATGGGGGCCCGAGATGTCGACGGGCACGAACTCGACGCTGTCGCGCGGCATGGCGTCCAGCAGCAGCCGCACCTTGCGCAGGGCGCCGGCGCCGTACTCGATGAGCTGCACCTGGGGACCGAATTGCGTGGCCATGTCGCGGGCGTGGGCCCGCAGCAGCGCGAGCTCGGTGCGCGTCGGGTAGTACTCGGGCAGCTCGCAGATCTGCTCGAAGAGCCTGGAGCCCGCTTCGTCGTAGAAGTATTTGGGCGAGATGGCCTTGGGCGCGCGGCTCAGGGCGGCGTGCAGGTCGGCTGCGAATTGTTCGCTGTCTGCCGAAGCGCGGGGCCGGCGCCATTCGATTCCTGGTTTCATCTTGCGAGCCTCACTCCACTGAACTGCCAGCGCGCGGCCGGCGGGAAAAAATTGCGGTAACTCGGTCGTGCATGGCCGGGCGGGGTCGCAAGGCTGCCGCCGCGCAGCACCTGCTGCCCCACCATGAACTTGCCGTTGTATTCACCGACCGCGCCTGCCGCCGGCTTGAAGCCGGGGTAGGGCGCATAGCTGGAGCGTGTCCATTGCCAGGCCTGGTCGGTGGCGTTCGCGAAGCCCGGCAAACCGCATGCCGCCTCCCACTCGAATTCGGTGGGCAGGCGGGCGCCGGCCCATTCGGCAAAGGCGCAGGCCTCGTAGAAGCTGAGCTGCTGGACGGGGGCATCCGGGTCCAGCGGCTGCACGCCGTGCAGGCTGAAGACGCTGCCGTCCTCCTGCCAGTAGACGGGCCGCTGCCAGCCTTGGGCCTGCACGGCGGCCCAGCCGTCGGACAGCCACAAAAGCGGCTCGCGGTAGCCACCGGAGGCGATGAAGTCGGCGTACTCGCCGCAGGTCACGAGGCGGTTGCTGATCTCGAAGGGAGCGACGAGGGCCTGGTGGCGCGGGCCCTCGTTGTCGAAGGCAAAGCCGTCGCCGTCGTGTCCGATGTCGACGATGCCGCCCGCATGCCTCAACCAGGCCTGCTCGGGCGCCACGGCGCGGGCCGGTGCGGATGGGTCGTAGGCGGGCAGCAGCGGGTTGCAGGAGAAGGCGTGCAGGATGTCGGTCAGCAGCAGCTCCTGGTGCTGCTGCTCGTGATGACAGCCGAGCTCGATGAGGCCGCGCGCCGGCTCGGGCGCGAAAGCCAGCAGATCGGCCAGGGCGGCGTCGACATGGCCGCGATAGGCCTTGACCTCGGTGAGCGAAGGCCGGCTCAGCAGGCCGCGCTGCGGGCGCGCGTGGCGAGGGCCAAGGCTTTCGTAATAGGAGTTGAAGAGCCGCGGCCAGCGCTCGTCGAAGACGCAGTAGTCCGGCAGATGGGGCGCCAGCACCAGGGTCTCGAAGAACCAGGTGGTGTGGGCCAGATGCCATTTGGCAGGGCTGGCATCGGGCATGGACTGCAACTGGGCGTCCTCGTCCGACAGGGGCGAGGCCAGGGCGAGCGAATGGGCACGGGTGGCGCGGAGCAGCTCGGTCAACATGGGTGTCACCGTATCGCAAACTGCTGCCAACGGTATGTCAGTGCAGGGACTTTGGCTGTAGGACAGTCCCCCTAGGGTGCAAGCCGATCAACCGGGCTGGCCACTTCCCCTAGGATGCCGCCACACAACAAGGAGACCGGGCATGAAAGCTGCCGTTTTCATCGCCGCCCTGCTGGCCGCCACCGCGGTGCGGGCCAACGAGCCCATCACGCTGAAGGTGCATCATTTCTGGCCGCCCGGCGCGATGCCGCCGACGCAGATCCTGGCGCCCTGGTGCGACAAGATCGCGGCCGACTCGGGCAACCGCCTCAGATGCCAGGTCTACCCGGCCATGCAGCTCGGCGGCACGCCGGCCCAGCTCATCGACCAGGTCAAGGACGGCGTCGTCGACATCGCCTTCACACTGCCGGGCTACACGGCCGGGCGCTTCCCCATCATGGAGGTCTTCGAGTTGCCCTTCATGACCAACTCGGCCGAGGCCGCCTCGCGCGCCGCCTGGGACTTCTACGGCAAGTACGCCGTCAAGGAGTTCGCCGCCGTCAAGCCGCTGATGTTCGCCACGCATGACGAGGGCTATCTGCACACCCGCGACAAGCAGATCAAGACCCTGGCCGACTTCAAGGGCCTGAAGCTGCGTGCGCCGACGCGCCAGACCAACAAGCTGCTGGCGTCCCTCGGCGCCTCGCCCGTCGGCATGCCGCTGCCGGCCGTGGCCGACGCCGTCAGCAAGGGCACCATCGACGGCTTTGCCCTGCCCTGGGAGGTCATCCCGTCGGTCAAGCTGCACGAGATGGTCAAGTTCCATACCGAGACCGACCCGAGCCGGCCGGCCCTGTACAGCGCCGTCTTCGTGCTGGCGATGAATCCGGCGAAGTACGACAGCCTGCCGGCCGACCTGAAGGCCGTCATCGACAAGAACTCAGGCGCCGCGCTGTCTCAGGCCGCCGGCCGCACCTGGGATGCCAGCCAGGCCCCGGGGCGCAAGCCGGCCGTGGACCGCGGCAACGTCTTCTACACGGTGCCGGCCGCCGAGGTGGACAACTGGATCAAGGCCAGCCACCCGCTGTATGACGACTGGGCCGCCGACATGGACAAGCGCGGCCTGCCCGGCAAGCAGATGCTGGCCGAGGCGCAAGCCCTGCTGGCCAAGTACAAGAAGTGAAATGGCTTGAGAAGCTGGCGGCGGCCTTCGCGCTGATGGGCGGCTTGTGCGCCTTGCTCGTCGCGGCCATGACGCTGTGGAGCGTCATCGGCCGCAACCTGTTCGCGCATCCCGTGCAGGGCGACATCGAGCTGAGCCAGATCGGCATTGCCCTGGCCATCGCGCTGTGCCTGCCCTGGTGCCAGTTGAGGCGCGGCAACATCATCGTGGACTTCTTCACCCAGGCCGCGCCCGAGCGCGTCAATGGCGCCCTGGACCGCTTCGGCGCGCTGCTGCTGGCCGTCATGCTGGGCTTGCTGGCCTGGCGCACCGGTATGGGCGCGCTGGCTGTCGACGAGGCCGGTGAGCAGACCATGATCCTGGGACTGCCGATGTGGTGGGCCTACGCCATCCTGGCGCCGGGGTTGGCGTTGACGGCGGTCATTGCCGTCGCGCAGGCCGTCAGGCGAGGGGATGCTTGATGGGCTGCTGTTTGTTGTTGGTGAGGCCCAGCCGGGAGTTCGCCCCGGCGGGCGACCTACTTTTTGGGCGTCCAAAACGTAGGCAAAAAGTCGCCCCCGAACCGCCCGCCCCTCGCAAAGCGAGGGGTTCCCTGCGGTGCGCCGTCCTTGAGGCCCCGCGCAAAACTCCCGCCGCGGCCCGAGGGCCGCTGTGGTCAAACAGTTGCGCGGAGTCAGAGCTTGAAGCGTGCTGGCGCACGCGGCCTCAAGGCCGTACGCTCCTCGGCGGGACTCAAAGGGGGAGTGAAGGAACAGCCGCGACCGGCAGAGTGACGCGCGTGGCACCTGGCTGTTCGGCTGTTTGGGATTCCCCCTTTGAAACCGCCGAGATCGGGAACCGATGACCGCCGGCCTGCTTATCTTCGGCCTCATGCTCGCGCTGATGGCCCTGCGCGTGCCCATCGCGGCGGCCATGTTCATTCCCGGTGCCCTGGGCTATGCCTGGATGAGCAATGACGCGGCCCTGCTGAATCTCATCAAGGGTTCGGCCGTCGCCCGCCTGACGGTCTACGAACTCTCCGTCATCCCGCTCTTCCTGCTGATGGGCCAGTTCGCCACGCAGGGCGGCTTGTCCAAGGCGTTGTTCCGCGCCGCGTCGGCCTGGGTCGGCCATTGGCGCGGCGGCCTGGCCTTTGCGGCCATCCTCGCGTCGGCGGCCTTCGGTTCGGTCTGCGGCTCGTCGGTGGCCACCTGCGCCACCATCACCCAGGTGGCCTACGGCGAGATGAAGGCGGCGGGCTATCACGGCCGGTTGTCCACAGCGGTGCTCGCCACCGGAGGAACATTGGGCATCCTGATCCCGCCCTCGGTGCCGCTGATCGTCTACGCCATCCTGACCGAACAGAACATCGCCAAGCTTTTCGCCGCGGCCTTCATTCCGGGTCTGATTGCGACAGCGGGTTATCTCGCCGTCATCGCCATCACCTGCCGGCTGCGACCCCATCTGGCCGTGCCGGGGCCGCGCCACGGCTGGGGCGAGCGCTGGCGGGCGCTGCTGGGCGTGTGGCCGCTGCTGGCCATCTTTGTCGTCGTCTTCGGCGGCATCTACGGCGGCTGGTTCAGCCCTACCGAGGGCGCGTCGGTCGGCGCGCTGGCGACGCTGACCAGCGGCCTGCTGTCGGGCGAACTGCGCGGCGAGGGGCTCAAGCGCGCGCTGCTCGGCACGGCCGAGACGACGGCCATGGTCTTCATGATCTTCCTCGGCGCCGACATGATGAACTCGGCCCTGGCCTTGACGCAGATGCCGACGCATCTGGCGCAATGGGTGGGCGGCCTGCCGGTGCCGCCGCTGGCCATCGTGGCCGGCGTGCTGGCCTTCTACGTCATCCTCGGTTGCGTGATGGACGAGCTGTCCATGCTGCTGCTGACCATCCCCGTCATCTTCCCGACCATCATGGGCCTGGACCTGTGGGGCCTGGCGGCCGAGCCCAAGGCCATCTGGTTCGGCATCCTGGTGCTGATGACGGTGGGCATAGGCATGCTGGCGCCGCCGGTGGGGCTGAATGTCTATGTCGTCAACGGCATGGCGCGTGAGGTGCCCATGAACGAGACCTACAAGGGCGTCATGCCCTTCCTGGCCAGCGATGTGCTGAGGCTGCTGCTGCTTCTCTTCGTACCCGCCGTCACCGTGGGCGTGCTGCGCTGGCTGTGATGGGCCAGGCGGTGATCAGGCCGAGGGCGATGCCGACGCTGTCGGCCACCACGTCATGCCAGTCGGCCTCGCGCGGCGGCAGAAAGCTCTGCGCGATCTCGATGCCAATGCCGTAGCCGACCAGGGCGGCCACCAGCCAACCCCATTGGCGCGGCTGCTGCCAGACCGCCCAGACGCTGCTGAAGGCCAGCGAGGCAAAGGCGAGGGCGTGGTTGGACTTGTCCCAGCCGGTCGTGACGGTCTTGGGCGGTGCGGGGCTCAAGGCCAGCCAGGTGATGGCGATGAGCAGGACGGCGAGCAGCGCGCGCCACAGGGCGCGGCGCTCGGGGGCGGTGCAGAGATTGAGGATGAAGCGGGGCATGGCGGGCGGCATTGTGGCGCGCCCGCCGGCGCCTTCATTTCATCTGCAGCATCCAGCCCTTGGCTTGGCGCAGGTGGGCGACGAGCTGAGCCTGGGCCGCGCCAACCGCCGGGTCGGCCGGGTTGAGCTTTTCCAGCAGAGCCGCGTCGATCAGCTCGCGCGATGTCGAGTTCAGCATCCAGTTCATCGAGGGCTGGCGCTGGCCCGGCACGGCGGGCAGGCGCAGCTCGGCCACCTGGCCACAGCCGCCGACGCGCTTGATGAGCTCGACCGCCGAGTCCCGGCCGCGGGCGTTGTTGCTGTTCAGGATGCCCTGGCCGGGCGCGACGACTTCGTTCAGGCCCATATGCGTCGCACGGTAGCGGCGGCCGTTCAGCGGTTGGGCGTCGGCGGCGGTGGGCGCGTCGCGGCACAGCCAGTCGTCGACCAGGGCCGGCGTGTTGGCGAGCAGCAGCAGGCGCAGCCGCGAGCGGTCCAGGATGCCCTGGCGGGCGCAGTCGTCCTCGGGCTTGCAGAGCTTGAGCCGGCCGCTGGCCTCGAGGTCGCGCAGCAGGTCGGACAGCAGCAGGGTTGCGCTGGCTTCCACATAGCCGCCGTCGCCCAGGCGATCCCAGACGCGGCCGACATCGCTGTTCTCGGCGTCCTTGTGCGCCTCCTTGAAGACGACGGCCCCGGCCGGGCTGATATAGGGGAAGCGGGCGCTGTTGTGCACGGCCTGGGCCAGCGTCATGCGGTCGACATCCAGGCCGATGGAGGGGTCGAGCAGGTCGATGCCGTCGCCGCTGGGCAGCAGGAAGTCGGACTGGTAGACGCGCTGGCCACGCGACAGGGCGGTCGTGTTCAGGGCCAGCAGAGGCAGCCACTCGGCGTCGGTGGAGCGGGCATGCAGGGCCGTCATGGGCGCGGACCACGGATTGGGGTGGGCGGTCGGACGCAGCGGGCATTGCGTGGCCAGGCTCTTGGGCCAGTCGTGCGCCCAGACCTTCTCCAGGCCGAGCGACCGGTCGACGCCGGCGATGGCCACCGGCAGGAAGCGCTGCACCAGGTCGGGGTAGAGCATGTCGCCCACCGGCGTGGCGAGGTGGTCGCGGCCGGTGAAATCGCGCACCAGCTTCCAGGGCGTGCAGTTGGCGGCGTCCATGGCCTGGCGGCGTGCGTCCACGGCAGCGACAAAGCTGGCCGCGCCCAGGGCCCCGCCCGAGGTGCCGCTGATGGCGAAGACCGAGTCGGCGAAGTTGACGCCCTGTTGCTCGCCCAGATCCTGCAGGCGCGCCATCGAGGCGCTGCCCCAGTAGGCCGCACGCGAGGCGCCACCGGCCACGGCGACGAGGACGAGGGGGCGCTTGCCGTCCGCGCCGACGGTGCGCAGCCAGGTCTGCAGCCAGGCGTCCGCGGGCTGGCGCGGCGCGATGGCGCTGGCCGCGCTGCGCTCGGGGTCGGCCACGCGGTGGTTGTCGTTCAGCGGTGCGAAGGCGATGAAGAGCAGCAGCGGAAGCACGGTCAGCGGCATGCGGATCAAGGCCTTGGGCGCATAGGTCAGCAGCACGCCGCCGAAGACGATCCAGCTGCCCATGGCGAGCAGCACCAGGGCCGGCGAACCGATGGCACGCGCCGTCGCTTCGGGCCAGGCCACCAGGGCGGCGAAGAGGGCCCATTGCAGCAGCAGCACCAGCACGATGAGGACGCGCGATGGCGTGCTCATGCGGTCCTCGCGCTCCATCTGCGCGATGGCTTCGCGCCGGCCGTTCAGGGCCAGGATGCGCGCCAGCCACGAGTCGCTGCCGAGCCTGAGCAGCCAGGCGCGGCGCTTCCAGACGAAGAGATAGAGGCCCAGCGTCATGGCCAGCAGGCCGACGCCGATGAGGCGTTCGCGTGCCTGCATCAGGAAGAAGGTCGTGATGGGCAGGCCGCCGCCAAGGACGAGGCCGCGCGGCAGCCAGCGGCGCAGGCGCTCGGCAAAGCCGGCATGGGTGCATTCGCCCAGGGTGTCGGGCTTGAAGCGGCGGTCCAGCAGCAGGCGGCTGACATACCAGGCCATCAGCAGCCACAGGCCGAAGGCGAACACGAGGAGGGCCGTCTGCAGGCTGCCGACTTCCAGCGACAGCAGGGTCTCGCGAGCCTGCTCCAGGCCCAGCAGCACGACGACGCCAGCGATGACGATGCCGACCGGAAAGGCGCACAGGCCGAGGGCGCGCAGCAGATAGAGCATGCGCGGCACGTCGCCGCCTTCAGGCGCGGGCGGTGCAGGTGGCTGCTCAGGGGGCGGGGGCGGGCTGGGCTCGGGGGAACCAGGCGGGGGCGGCGGCGGGGAGAACGTCGGCGGCGGCTTGGGCTCGTGGGGCGGGTAGACGACCGGAATCAGCATGGCCCGGACTCTAGCCGCGGGCTGTGATGCGTCCAAGACGGGTCAGGGGCCACGGCGCCTCGTGAAAAACCCTCGCCGGGCAGCCAGGCGAGGGCCGGCAGGCATACAGTGCCGACGGACAACGGTGTCGAGGGAGGATCAAAACATGGACAACGGTCAACTGCTGCCTTTGCTGGGCGGTTTCGCGCTGGGGGCAGCGCTGGGGGGTGGGGCCGTGTATGCCTGGGTGGCCAAGAGGCTCAAGCGCGAGCACGAACGTGTGGTGCATGTCGAGCAGTCGCGCCAATTGGGCGCCCAGCAGCTGACCCAGGCGCGCAAGCAGGTCGAACAGTTGCAGCGCGAATGCCATGAGCTGCGCCTGGCCGTGCGGCCTGCGCCTCGCCCGGCCCCTCCGCCCCCCGCACCCATCGACGCCGCCGAGGCCACGCGCCGCTATGTCGAGGCCAAGCTGCAGCCGGCCGCGCCGGCCGAGGAGCCCAAGCCTTTCAAGGACACCGTGGTGCTCCCGAAGTCCCAGTACTAGGGGCCCGAGCGGTCTTGTCACTGCCGGGACAAGACGGCGGCGAGACCGCTGCCTAGAATCGAACGGTCGTTCTATTCTGGGCCGTCTGCTGGAGACGCGGCATGGCCCATCAACCGAGGTCGTGCCCATGACAGCCCATTACGAAGTCCGCGGCAGCGTCGCCGTGATCACCCTCGACAACCCGCCGGTCAACGGTCTGGGTTTTGCCACCCGGTCTGCGGTCGCCGCCGGTGTCGAGCGCGCCGAAGCCGACCCGGCCGTCACCAGCCTGGTCATCACCGGCGCCGGCAAGGCCTTCTCCGGTGGTGCCGACATCAAGGAGTTCGGTTCGCCCAAGGCCCTGGCCGAACCCAATCTGCTCAGCCTGATCTCGGTCGTCGAGAACTGCAGCAAGCCTGTCGTTGCCGCCATCCACAGCGTCTGCATGGGCGGTGGCCTGGAGCTGGCCCTGGGCTGCCACTACCGCGTCGCGCAGAGCGGCACCAAGGTGGCCCTGCCTGAAGTGAAGCTGGGCCTGCTGCCCGGCGCTGGCGGCACGCAGCGCCTGCCGCGCGCACTCGGCGTGGAGCCCGCACTGAACATGATCGTCAGCGGTGAGCCGGTCGAGGCCCAGATGCTGGCCATGGTCCCGGGCCAGAAGCTGTTCGACAAGATCGTCGATGCCGACGTGGTGGACGCGGCCGTCAAGTTCGCCGAAGAGGTCTCCGAGAAGCGCCCCTTGCCCAAGGTGCGTGAGCTGAAGGCTCGCCACCCGAATGCCGAGGCCTATTTCCAGTTCGCCCGCAACATGGTGGGCGGCATGAGCAAGAACTTCCCGGCGCCGCTGCGCTGCCTGGAAGCCGTGGCCGGCGCCGTCAACCTGAAGTTCGACGACGGCATGCGCGCTGAGCGCGAGGGCTTCGCCGCCTTGATGCTGACGCCCGAGTCCAAGGCCCTGCGCCATCTGTTCTTCGCCGAGCGCGTCGCCAGCAAGATCTCCGACGTGCCCGAGGACACGCCGCTGCGCACCATCGCCAAGGTGGGCGTCATCGGCGCCGGCACCATGGGCGGCGGCATCTCGATGAACTTCCTGAACGCGGGCCTGCCGGTCACCATCCTGGAGACCAAGCAGGAAGCCCTGGACCGCGGTGTCGCGA
Source organism: Roseateles saccharophilus (assembly GCF_031458095.1). Classification (GTDB taxonomy): domain Bacteria; phylum Pseudomonadota; class Gammaproteobacteria; order Burkholderiales; family Burkholderiaceae_C; genus Pelomonas; species Pelomonas saccharophila_A. Next base: position 542,368 of record NZ_JAVDXU010000003.1, on the reverse strand, counting down.
CCATCAAGAAGAACTATGAGGCCCAGGTCAAGAAGGGCAAGCTCAAGGAAGACAAATATGCCCAGCGCATGACGCTCTTGAGCACCACGCTGAGCTACGACGACCTCAAAGACTGCGACCTCATCATCGAAGCGGTGTTTGAGGAGATCGGCGTCAAGGAGGCTGTCTTCAAGCAGCTGGACGCCGTCGCCAAGCCCGGCGCCATCCTGGCCTCCAACACCTCGACGCTGGACGTCGACAAGATTGCGTCCTTCACCAAGCGCCCGCAGGACGTGGTGGGCATGCACTTCTTCAGCCCGGCCAACGTCATGAAGCTGCTGGAAGTCGTGCGTGGCAAGGAAACGGCCAAGGACGTGCTCGCCACGGTCATGGCCGTTGGCAAGAAGATCAAGAAGACGGCCGTCGTCTCGGGCGTCTGCGACGGCTTCATCGGCAACCGCATGATCGAGCAGTACAGCCGCCAGGCCGGCTTCCTGCTGGATGAAGGCTGCTCGCCGCAGCAGGTCGACAAGGCCGTCGAGAAGTTCGGCTTCGCCATGGGCCCCTTCCGCATGGGCGACCTGGCCGGCAACGACATTGGCTGGGCCATTCGCAAGCGCCGCGCCGTCGAGCGCGCCAACATGAAGTACTCGGCCAGCGCCGACCGCCTGTGCGAGCTGGGCCGCTTTGGCCAGAAGACCGGTGCCGGCTGGTACGACTACCAACCCGGCAAGCGCGATGCCATCCCGTCGCCGGTCGTCGAGGAGATGCTGGCCAAGCACCGCGAAGCCATTGGCGCCAAGAAGCGCGACATCAGCGACGAGGAGATCGTGCACCGCCTGGTGTTCGCCCTGGTCAACGAGGCCGCCCACCTGCTGGAAGAAGGCATCGCCCAGCGCGCGTCCGATGTCGACATGGTCTACCTGACCGGCTACGGCTTCCCGATCTGGCGCGGTGGCCCGATGTGCTACGCCGACACCCTGGGCCTCTTCAACGTCGTGCAGGCGATGAAGCGCTTTGCGAAGAACCCGATGGACGACGGTGCGTTCTGGACGCCGGCGCCGCTGTTGGCCCGATTGGTTGCTGAAGGCAAGTCCTTCACCTGATCGCCACGGCCACACGAAATCTAAGTGTCTTGTGTGCCTGACCGAACGAGCGAAGCGAGTAGCTCTGGCACCAACTGATTAGGACTGACATGAGCAACGCACTGATCGTCTCCACCGCCCGCACCCCGCTGACCAAGAGCTGGAAGGGCGCCTTCAACATGACCCATGGCGCGACGCTGGGCGGCCACGCCGTCAAGGCCGCCGTCGAGCGCGCCGGTATCGAAGCCGGCGCCATCGAGGACGTGCTGATGGGCTGCGCCAACCCCGAAGGCGCCACCGGCGCCAACATCGCGCGCCAGATCGCGCTGAAGGCCGGTCTGCCGGTCACGGTGAGCGGCGTCACCATCAACCGCTTCTGCTCCAGCGGCCTGCAGACCATCGCCATGGCCGCCCAGCGCATCATCGCGGGCGAGGGCGACGTCTACATCGCCGGCGGCGTGGAAAGCATCTCCTGCGTGCAGCAGGAAATGAACAAGCACATGCTGAGCGACCCGGCCCTGCTGAAGCTCAAGCCCGAGATCTACTGGAACATGCTGCAGACCGCCGAGAACGTGGCCAAGCGCTACAACATCTCGCGCGAGCGCATGGACCATTACGGCGCGGGCAGCCAGCAGAAGGCCTGCGCCGCCCAGGCCGCCGGCCTGTTCAACGCCGAAATGATCTCGGTGACGACCACCATGGGCGTGGCCGACAAGGTCATGGGCCTGATGAGCAAGGAAGTGACCGTCAGCGCCGACGAAGGCCTGCGCGAGGGCACGACCTATGAAGGCATCAAGGACCTGCGCTCGGCGGTGCCCGGCGGGCTGGTGACGGCCGGCAATGCCAGCCAGTTCAGCGACGGCGCCGGCGCCTGCGCCCTGGTCAGCGAGCAGTACGCCTCCGCGCACAACCTCAAGCCGCTGGGCCGCTTCCTCGGCTTCGCGGTCGCCGGCTGCGAGCCCGACGAGATGGGCATCGGCCCCGTGTTCGCCGTTCCCAAGGTGCTGAAGAAGCTGGGCCTGACGGTGGCCGACATCGACCTGTGGGAGCTGAATGAAGCCTTCGCCGTGCAGGTGCTGTATTGCGCCGACACGCTGGGCATCCCGATGGACAAGCTCAACGTCAACGGTGGCGCCATTGCGGTCGGCCACCCCTATGGCGTGTCGGGCCAGCGCCTGACCGGCCATGCCCTCATCGAAGGCAAGCGCCGTGGTGCCAAGCGCGTCTGCGTGACCATGTGCATCGGCGGCGGCATGGGTGCCGCGGGCGTGTTCGAGGTCCTGTGACGCCTGAGGCCTTCGTCAAGCGCGGCGCGGAAATCCTCGCCGCGCAGCCCTTCAGCCGCCTGCTCGGCGTGGAGATCGGCGCCGTGGCGCCGGGCCGCGTCGAGCTGCGGCTGGCGCTTAGACCTGAGCTGCTGCAGCAGCACGGCTTCGCGCATGGCGGCGTGTTGAGCTATCTGGCCGACAACGCGCTGACCTTTGCAGGCGGCACGGCCCTGGCGTCGGACGCACTGACGAGCGAATACAAGATCAACTACCTGCGCCCTGCGGTTGGCGATTTGCTGATTGCGCGCGCCGAGGCGGTCAATGCCGGCCGCTCCCAGGCTGTCTGCCGCTGCGATGTGTTCGCGGTCCAGGGCGGCGTCGAGAAGCTCTGCGCCGTGGCCCAGGGCACCATCGTCAAGCTCCAGCAGGACGCCTGAACATGCAGGTCGACCTCGACACGCTGCGCGGCTTCTTCCGTTCGGCGCCCTTCATGGTCGACCTGGGCGTGGAGCCGACGGCTGTCGAGCCGGGTCGCGTGAGCACGCAGTTGGTGGTGGCCAAGCGCCATTGTCAGCACACGGGCGTCGTGCATGCCGGCGTTGTCGCGGCGCTGGCCGACCATTCGATGGGTGCCGCAGCACAAACGATGGCGGCCGACGGCCACTGGGTGCTGACGGCGGAATTCAAGACCAGCCTGCTGCGCGGCGCCAGCGGCGAGCGGCTGGAATGCGAGGCCTGGGTCATCAAGCCCGGCCGACAGGTTTCATTCACCGAGGCCGAGGTGTACGCGGTGCAGGGGGGCGAGCGCAGGCTCGTCGCCAAGGCCAGCGGCACCATGGCCGTGACCGCGGCGAGGCAGGGCTGATGGTTACGCGAAGTGACGCTGGCACAGTCCGGACGTTGAACTGACCTCCGGAGCTTCCGCAATGAAATCTTTTGCCACCGCCGCTTTCTCGTTTGCGCTGACCCTGCTGGCCGGTGCGGCCACTGCCCAGACCGCACCGGTCCCGGACGCGGCCGCCGTCGTCAAGGCCTTGGAGAGTGGCGACTGCGCCGTCGCAGCCAAGACGCTCAATGCCGCCCTGGCCCAGCCTTCGCCCCAGGTGCTGCTGCTGGCCGGCTCCATGTTCGAGCAGGGGCTCTGCCTCAAGCCCAGCGTCGAGCGCGCCGCGCGCTTCTACATGCGTGCGCAGGAGCAGCCGGGCGCGCCGGCCCGGCTGGCCGCCCTCTATGCCTCCCCAGCCGCCGGCCCCGACAAGGGTTTGGCGATGTGGTGGGGCCTGCGTGCCGGTCTGCCCATCCCGCGTGAATGCGATGTCGCGGGCGACGCGCGCCAGGATCCCGACCGCTTCGGCGCGGCCGTCGCCGGCTGGCGTCCGGAGCGGCTCAATGCCTGCGTGCATGTCATCGGCGTACTGGCGACGCTCGGCGCTGAATTCGTCACGGCGTCCATCGTCGGCGACGGCCTGCCGGTCGTCTTCGCGCCGGCCAGCGGCCAGTGGCTGGTCGCCAGCGACCAGCTGGCGCAGGAAGGCATGGACGCCGGTGTCGGCGCCGGCGCCATCCGTGGCTCCGCGCCGGGCTTCCAGCGCGCCGAGTCCTGGTCCCAACCCGACACTGCGCGGGCGCGCTCCCGCGAGGAACTGCGCGCCATGGCGCCCCGCATCGAGCGCCTGGGCCGAGAGGCCCTGGCGCGCTATCCCCGCCCCGAGGGCATGGACCCCGGCTGGCGCCTGAACTTCTCCATCACCGAGCAAAGGCGATGACGCATGCGTGAAACCCTGGACTTCCTGCTCTACGACTGGCTGCACGCCGCCGACCTGACGGCCCGCGAGCGCTTTGCCGACCATTCGCGCGAGACCTTCGGCGCGGTGCTCGACACCTGCGAGCGCATCGCCCGCGAGAAGTTCGCGCCCCACTACCGCCTGATGGACACCGAGGAGCCGCGCTTCGATGGGGAGCGCGTGCACCTGCCGGCGGCGACCTTGGAGGCAGTCGATGCGCTGGTGGAGTCCGGCATGCTGGCCGCGACCCATGACTACGACGTGGGCGGCATGCAGCTGCCCTGCCTGGTCGAGACGGCCGCCAACACCTTCGTCAGCAAGGCCAATGTCCACGCCGGCTCCTATGTCGTGCTGACGACTTGCAATGCCAATCTGCTGATGGAGCATGGCAGCGAGCGCCAGCGCGAGGTGTTCGCCAAGACCCTGCTGGCCGGCCAGTGGTTCGGCACCATGTGTCTGTCGGAGCCCCAGGCCGGTTCGTCGCTGTCCGATGTGGTCACGCGCGCCGAGCTTGAAAACCAGGACGACCCTCTCGGCCCCCGCTACCGCCTGCGCGGCAACAAGATGTGGATCTCGGGCGGCGAGCATGAGCTGCGCGAGAACATCGTCCACCTGGTGCTGGCCAAGATCCCGGGGCCGGATGGCAAGCTGATTCCCGGCACCAAAGGCATCTCCCTCTTCATCGTGCCCAAGCAGATGGTGGGCGAGAACGGCCAGCTGACCGGCGAACGCAACGACATCGCGCTGGCCGGGCTCAACCACAAGCTGGGCCATCGCGGCACGACCAACTGTCTGCTGAATTTCGGCGAAGGCCGTCACAAGCCCGATGGCAAGGCGGGTGCCGTGGGCTATCTGGTCGGCAAGCCCGGCGAGGGCCTGCGCTGCATGTTCTTCATGATGAACGAGATGCGCATCGGCGTCGGCCTGGGCGCCGTCATGCTGGGCTATGCCGGCTATGAGGCCAGTCTGGAATACGCCAAGCAGCGCCCGCAGGGCCGGCCGATGACGGCCGCCGGCAAGGATGCCGCCAGCCCGCAGCGGCCCATCATCGAACACGCCGATGTGCGCCGCATGCTGCTGGCGCAGAAGAGCTATGTGGAGGGCGGCCTGGCCTTCGAGCTGTATTGCGCCCGCCTGGTCGACGAGCTCAACACCGGCGACGCCAAGGCCGAGGCGCAAGCCCTGCTGGACGTGCTCATCCCCATCGCCAAGAGCTGGCCCAGCGAGTGGTGCCTGGAGTCCAACTCCCTGGCCATCCAGGTGCTGGGCGGCTATGGCTATACGCGCGACTTCCCGGTCGAGCAGTACTGGCGCGACCAGCGCCTGAACATGATCCATGAGGGCACGCACGGCATCCAGGCCCTGGACCTGCTGGGTCGCAAGGTCGTGCAGCAGGGCGGGGCGTCGCTGGCGGCCTTGGCCACACGCATCCAGGCCACCATCGAGCGCGCCATGCAGACCGAATGGGCGCCGCTGGCCAACCAGCTGGCCGCGGCCCTCGCCCAGGTCGGTGGCGCCACCAAGAAGGCCTGGAGCACCGGCGAGCCCGAGGAAGCCCTGGCCAATGCCACGCCCTATCTGCAGGCCTTCGGCCACACCGTGCTGGCCTGGATCTGGCTGGACGTGATGCTGGCCGTGACCGGCGACAGCGACTTTGCCCACGGCAAGCGCGCCGCCGGCCGCTATTTCTTTGCCTACGAGCTGCCCAAGATCGGCGCCTGGCTCGACGTCGTCGCACGCCGCGAGCCGCTGTGCCGCGAGATGAAGCCTGAATATTTTTGATGACCTTGCGGGTCAGACCGCTCGCACAGCGAGTGCTCTGACCCCAACCGTATAGGAGAGACCCATGAGCACCAAAGTCCAAGACCTTTTCGACCTCAGCGGCCAGGTGGCCCTCGTCACCGGCGGCTCGCGCGGCCTGGGCCTGCAGATCGCCGAGGCCCTCGGCGAAGCCGGCGCCAAGATCATGCTGACCTCGCGCAAGGCGGCCGACCTGGAAGAGGCCGCCGCCCATCTGCAGGCACGCGGCATCGACACCCGCTGGGTGGCGGCCGACGCGGCCAAGGAAGAGGACGCCCAGCGCGTCGTCGCCGAGACCATGGAGCGCCTGGGCAAGATCGACATCCTGGTCAACAACGCCGGCGCCAGCTGGGGCGCGCCCGCCGAGGAGCATCCCATCGAGGCCTGGGACAAGGTCATGGACCTCAACATCCGCAGCCTCTTCGTCTTCGCGCAGGCGGTGGCCAAGGCCAGCATGATCCCGCGCAAGTCGGGCCGCATCATCAACGTGGCCTCCATCGCCGGCCTGGGCGGCAACTCGGCCGTCATGAAGACCATCGCCTACAACACCAGCAAGGGCGCGGCCGTGAACTTCACGCGCGCGCTGGCCGGCGAGTGGGGCCAGTACGGCATCACCGTCAATGCGCTGGCACCGGGCTTCTTCCCGAGCAAGATGACCAAGGGCCTGCTGGCTACCATCGGCGAGGACAAGATGGCCGCCCACGCGCCGCTGAACCGCATCGGCGACGACGACGACCTCAAGGGCGCGGCCCTGCTGTTCGCGTCCAAGGCCGGCAAGCACATCACCGGCCAGATCCTCGCCGTCGACGGCGGCGTGTCGGCGATTCACGGGGGATGATGCACAGATGGAGTTCCCGGTCCACATCCCCTTCGTCCAGCAGCTCGGCTTCCAGCTGCACAGCGTCGGCGACGGCGAAGCCGAGCTGAGGCTGACGATCAGCGAGCAGCACCTGAACTCCTGGCGCGTGGCCCATGGCGGCGTCGTGATGACGCTGCTGGATGTGGCCATGGCGCATGCGGCCCGCAGCGTGAACCGGCACCTGCCGGACCTCGGGCCCGGCGTCGTCACGGTGGAGATGAAGACCAGCTTCATGCGCCCCGGCGAGGGTGAGCTGCGGGCGGTGGGCAGGCTGCTGCACCGCTCGACGACCATGGCCTTCTGCGAGGGCGCGGTTTACGGTGCGGACGACAAGCTCTGCGCCCATGCCACCGGCACCTTCAAATACCTGCGGGCCTTGCCGGCAGGGCGGCAGCTCAAGCCACTGGGCGGCGAGGGCGACTGAATCCCCAGAACGCTCTCGGGATTGAGTGTGTTTTCTGAAACGTCGTTCCAGTATTTGGCACAATAGCGCCAGCGTCTGCATCCCGCCCCGGGGTGCGCGGTTGGCCAGGTGGACGCGGACCATGCCGTCCGCATCCGATCACCTGGCATGACGGCCCGCGCTCGAGGCCCCTCTGGCCCGAGCGACCAAGCCCTTGCACCGGGCGGTCCTTGGCCGCCTGCGCCCTCATTCCGCCCGAAAGCCACCCGCCATGAAGATCGCCCTCATCATCGAGAACAGCCAGGCCGCCAAGTCCGAGATCGTCCACAACGCCCTCAAGACCGTCGCCGAGCCGCTGGGCCACAGCGTCCACCACTACGGCATGTACACGCCTGAGGACAAGGCTTCGCTGACCTATGTGATGAACGGCCTGCTGGCCGGCATCCTGCTGAACTCCAAGGCCGCCGACTTCGTCGTCACCGGCTGCGGCACCGGCATGGGCTCCATGCTGGCCTGCAACAGCATGCCCGGCGTGTTCTGCGGCCTGGTCATCGACCCGACCGACGCCTTCCTGTTCGGCCAGATCAACGACGGCAACTGCATGTCCATGCCCTATGCCAAGGGCTTTGGCTGGGCTGCCGAGCTGAACCTGCAGGACTGCTACCGCAAGCTGCTCGAGAACGAGCGCGGCGCCGGCTACCCCAAGGAACGCGCCGCCATCATGGCCAAGAACCGCGGCATCCTGAAGGACCTGAAGGCCGCCTCCTGCAAGGACATGCTGACGGTGCTGAAGAGCGTCGACCAGGACCTGCTCAAGGCCGCCGTATCGGGCGAGAAGTTCCAGGAGCTGTTCTTCACGAACTGCCAGGACGACGCCATCGCCGGCCACATCAAGGGTGTTCTGGCTGCCTGATGAAGGACAAGCCGCCGGAGGCGCTCTGGTGGCTTCGCCGGCGAAGAATGGTCGCTGCCCTTCTGGAGCAACTGTCGACGGTTTTGACAATCCGGTGACAAACACCTCCAGCTTGTGCGCATAAGTGATTGCTGCACAAGAGATTTTCTGTATTGGCACAGGACCTGCTCCCTAGTTTGTCAGTCGCAAATCCTGCGACGTGTCCAACAACGGGAACTCCCATGTCCAAGTTTGCATCCGCCGTCCTGGCGCTCGGTTTGTCCCTGATCGGTGCTCAAAGCGCGCTGGCGGCCCTCGTGACGACGGACCCCGGCACCGGTGTCACCACCACCTTCACGGCCACCGGCAACAACGGCTTCGGCAACCCCGGCCCCGTCGTGCTCGACGGCATCACCTGGACCGGTGCCCCGCAGGCGACCTATGGCAATGCCAACTACGGCCTGCTGGGCAATGGCAACTGGAACTGGTCCTGGGTCGCCACCAACAACGGCAGCGGTTCCATCACCGCCAGCCTGGGCGGTGCCTACGGCCTCGTCGGCGGCTTCATGAACTACGCGCCGAACAGCGGCAGCGCACCGACGATCGAGGCGCTGGCCGCCGACGGCGTCACGGTGCTCGAGAGCTATGACCTGAGCGCCCTGGCGCCCATCACCACCAGCGGCACCAACCAAGGTGCCTTCCGCGGCATTTCGCGTGTTCAGGACGACATCTACTTCCTGCGCCTGAGCGGCAGCTACATCATCACCCACACGCTGGAAGTCGGTAACCCGGGCGGCACCGTGCCGGAGCCCGTCTCGCTGGCCCTGGTGGGCTTGGGCCTGCTGGCCGCGGGTGCTGCGCGCCGCCGCAAGGCCTGATCGTCTTCCAGGCCGTCCAGGACGGTCATGAACCAAGGGGTGGCTGAGGCCGCCCCTTTTTGTTTGATGGAGGCGGTCTCGCAGGCTGCGAGACTGTCGGGATGCCTGTTCCACCTCCCCATCTCACGCTGCGCACGCTGACACGCGGCGATGGCCTGCTCGGCCTGCGGCCGCGTGGCCCGCTCGGCCCGCGCGGCGAGCAGGTGACGGTGGCGATGCTGGCCACGCCGGACGCCAACGCCGAGCAGGGGCTGCGCACGCGCGGCCTGATCCCGCTGGACCCCGCGCTGCTGCAATGGCGCGGTGCGCCGCAGCCGCTCGGCAGCTCGCTGTGGACCCTGGTCCAGGAAGAGTTCTTCGGCGACTTCCACGCCGAGAAAGTGCCCGAGCTGCAGGCCCTGGGCTGGCAGGTCACGACCGAGCCGGGCTTTGCCCACCACAGCCAGTTCGTCAGCGGCTGGCAGCTCGGCCTGACGGAAGAAGAAGCCCCAGAAGCGCCCAAGCCCAGCCGCCGTGTCGAAGGACTGGGCCTGGAGCGCCGCACCGGTGCCTGGCTGGTCAGCCTCGGCATGGAGGTGGATGGCCAGCGCCTCGACCTCGCGCCGCTGATGGCCAATCTGCTGCGCAAGGACAAGCGCTGGCTGGACGCGGTGGCCATCGCCGCCATCGAGGACGACGCCATCGTCTCCCTGCGCGCGCCCGGCGGCCGCCGCTATCACGCCGTTGCCGCGCCGCTGAAGGCCATCATGCTGGCCCTGCTGGACCTGCTCAAGCCGATGGAGCTGGAGAAGGGCAAGCCCCTCAAGCTCAATGAGTGGGACGCCGACCGCATCCGCTGCATCGAAGAGGAGGGGCGGGGGCGCTGGCAGATCCACGGTGACGCCGGCCTGAAGGCGCTCGGCCAGCGGCTGCTGGCGGCCGGCGCGCCCATGACGCTGGCCCAGCCGCCGGGCCTGGGCCTGCAGTTGCGGCCCTACCAGCTGCAGGGCCTGGCCTGGCTGCAATACCTGCGCGAGCAACAGCTCGCCGGCATCCTGGCCGACGACATGGGCCTGGGCAAGACGGCGCAGGCCCTGGCCCATATCTGGGCCGAGAAGCAGACTGGGCGCCTGGACCGGCCCGCCCTCGTCATCGTGCCGACCTCGCTGCTCTTCAACTGGCAGCAGGAGGCCGCACGCATCGCACCGGGGCTCCGGCTGATGACCTGGCATGGCGCAGACCGCGAGGCCGCCCAGCTCGCGCAGGCCGATGTCGTGCTGAGCACCTACAACCTGGTCTGGCGCGACCTGCGCATCTTGTCGGCCCAGCCCTGGCATCTGCTCATCCTCGACGAGGCCCAGGCCGTCAAGAACGCCCAGGCCCGCGCCGCCCGCGCGCTGCGCCGCCTGAACACCCGCCACCGCCTGGCCCTGACCGGCACGCCGCTGGAGAACCACCTCGGCGAGCTGTGGTCGCTGTTTGACCTGCTGATGCCCGGCTTCCTCGGCGACTCGCGCAACTTCGCCCGCCATTGGCGCAAGCCTATCGAGATCAACCGCGACGGTCCGCGCGCCCGGCTGCTCGCGGCCCGCGTGCGGCCCTTCATCCTGCGCCGGCTCAAGACCGAAGTGGCAACCGAACTGCCACCGCTGACCGAACTGGTCAAGCGCGTCACGCTCGTGGGCCAGCAGAAGCAGCTCTACGAGAGCGTGCGCGTCGCGGCCGACCACATGGTGAGACGCATCCTGGCCCGCGATGGCTTCAACGCGACCAGCCTCATCAGCGTGCTGGATGCCATGCTGAAGCTGCGCCAGGTCTGCTGCGATCCGCGTCTGCTGAAGGGCGTGGAGATGGCGCCCCACATCGAACGTGCCAAGCTCGAATGGCTGCGCGAGCACCTGCCGGATTTCGTCGCCCAGGGCCGGCGCCTGCTGGTGTTCTCGCAGTTCACCGAGATGCTGGACCTGATCGCCGCGGAACTGGGCGCCTTGAAGCTGCCGCATCTGCGCCTGACCGGCGAGACGCCGGCTTCCCAGCGCGGCGAGGTCGTGCGCCGCTTCCAGGCCCGCGAGGAGCCCATCCTGCTGGCCAGCCTCAAGGCCGGGGGCGTCGGCCTGAACCTGACGGCCGCCGACACCGTCATCCACGTCGACCCCTGGTGGAACCCGGCCGTGCAGGCCCAGGCCAGCGCGCGGGCCCATCGCATCGGCCAGGATCAGCCCGTCTTCGTCTACCAGCTCGTCGCCCAGGGCAGCATCGAGGAGCGCATGCTGGAGTTGCAGGCGCGCAAGAAGGCGCTGGCCGATGGGCTGCTCGGCAGCGACGACGGCGCGGCCCTGAGCAAATTCAGCGCGACCGAGCTGAAGCTGCTGCTGGCGCCGCTGGAGGAGGACGAGCCGGGCCCGAAGGCGCCGCCGTCCGCCGACCGTCCCCATTCCTGCGGATGACCGCGGAGCAGGCCGACGGCCTACTCCTGCTGAGCCCAATCTCGACCGGAGCCCGCCATGACCACCCGCGAACACATCATCACCAACATCAAGGTCGACCTCGTCGTGAACACCAAGGACGATCTGCGCCGCATCGTGTTCGGGCTGGAGAAGGTCAGCGACGACAACGGCCTGCCGACCTGGACCATCCACTTCCAGCTGTTCCGCCGCGACGACAAGGCTGTTGCCTATGGCGACGCCCGCGTCAGCCTGGACGTGGTCGTGGACAAGGAGCTGCACAGCAAGGCCGCCGCCACCGCCACCAATGGCCTGACCGCCACGCAAGCGGCCTTCCTGGCCGGTCCGGCCTCCAACGCCGCCCTCGCGAGCCAGCAGCCCGGCGGCCCGCCGGCTGACGCCGTCATCCAGCGCACCCTGCTGAAGAGGTGAGACCTTCGCCCCGGGGCGTGCACTGGGCGCTGGCCCTGCTGGTGCTGCTGGCGCCCGCCATCGCAATCGCCGGCCCGCAGGCCAGGCCGGATGCGGTCGTCGTGGCCGGCAACGCCTGCCCGGCCAACGGGGCCTTCGGCGGCATGCCCATCCATGCCGTGGATGTGAGGACGCCGCTGGACTTCCTGCCCTGGATAAGCGCCGACCTGGAGCGGGCGAGGGCACTGGCCGAACGGCTGCGCGGCCAGCCCTACAGCGCCAGCCAGGTCACGGCGGTGTGGAACCAGATCGCGGCTCTGCCCTTTGCGAACCTGGATGTCGAAGCCCGCGTCGGCGGCCGCGTGCTGCCGGTGATGGTCGGCTGCACGCCGCAGGGGCTCGAGCTGGTGTTCTTCGTCTATGCCATCAAGGCTTCCATGTCGGTGGCGCCCACCTGGGAGTCGCGCCAGCGCGAGACGGCGGCGCCGGAAGGCCAGTCCGGGCAGGAGGCCCTGCGCCAGGGCATGCGCCTGCAGCCGCGCCTGGGCTACCGCCCGGGGGAGGGCGCCGGCGCCGGCGCGGCGGCCCTCTACAACCGCCGCGGCGCGGGTGCCGACGCCTACTGGCGCTCCGTCGCCATCGATGCCTATGCCAGCGACCGCTTGCGCGACCTGGCCCTGGCGCTGGAGGGTGCGCGCGACCGCGTCGACGGCTTCTGGGCCCATATCGCCTGGCGCCTGGGCTATGCCGACCAGTCGGTGCCCGCCAAGTCCGTGTCGAGGCTGGGGCAGAGCAATCTCGAGGCCCAGGCCTTGGCCCAGACCCATGCCCTGGGCAGCTCGGCGCTGGCCCTTCGCCTGGGGGCGGCTTTCGACGCCGGCCAGCATCGCAGCCGCGGTCAGGACGACCCCGCCGCGGGCCTGCTGGCCGACCAGCGCTATCAGTCGCTCAAGCTGATGGCCGGCACCACGGCGCGGTTGGCGCGGCAGAGTTGGGCGGCGAGTTATGCGGTCGAGTTCGGCGCCGGCAGCGGTGGCGCGGGCCTGGACTGGGTCAAGCAGATCGTCGACATCGCGCACGAAGGCCGCTGGCCGGTGGCCGACCATCGCAGCCTGTCCTTGGAGACGCGCCTGACCCTGGGTCATCTGCGCGAACAGGGCCTGGTGCCGCATGGCGCGCGCTTCTTCGCCGGCGGGCGCGAGCAGCTGTTCAGCGGCGGCGAGGAATGGCAGATCCGCGCGGCACCGCTGCTGCGCAGCCTGGCCACCAATGCCCTGGCCGGCAGCCCGGCCAGCCCGGGCTATCGGCGCTTCTCGGCACTGAGCGTGACAGCGGCGCTGCCGGTCTTCAACCTGCCCCTGGTACCGGCCGAGGCCTATGGCAATGCCCAGGTTCGCGAGGCGCTGAACGGCCAGCTGGATTCCGCCGTCGGCGGCCTCGCGGCGGACAACCGCACCATGCTGCCGACCTATAGGCAGGCTATCGCCGAGCTGCCCAAGGTGCAGCAGATCCTGGCCGCGCTGGACAGCGCCGTGGTGGCCGCGCAGCCGCCGGCAGGCAGCGACGCTTTCGCTGCCTGCAAGGGGCAACTGGCCCAGGCCCAGGACGAGGTCGGCCAGGTGCTGCAGGAGTCCAGCCTCAGCCAGCTCGGCCTGTTCACGGAGCTGCTGCCGGGCGAAGACACCGCCAACACCCTGGGACAGGTGGTGGCACTTTGCGTGGACGGCTTCAATGCGGGTCCACGCAGCCTGCAGATCACGCAGCAGGGCGCCGCGCTGCGTGCCGCCGTCGCGCAACTGGTGCGCTGGTTCGCGGCGGCCGACCCCAAGCTGGCCGAGCGGGACGCGCGCCGCGAGATCGAACCGGTGCGCCATATCGTCGACACGCTGATGGACGAGATCAACGCCATCGCCGTCAGCCCGCTGCTGATGCTGGACGCCGTGAATCTCGGCCCGCGCCTGAGTGGCCCGCGCAACCGCCTGGCCCTGGGCACGGGGCTGCGCGTGACGCTGGTGGACAGCGTCGACCTCAGCCTGGGCTATATGGCCAATCTGCGCCGCCAGGCCGGCGAGGCGCGCGGCGCCTTCTTCCTGACGATGCAGTTCAAGGATCCGTTCTGATCCGCTCAGCGCCGCGCGGCTATCCAGCGCCAGGCGCGCGGCAGCACCAGCACGGCGATCAGCAGCGCGAGCAGGACCACCGACAGCGGCCTCTCGATGAAGACGCTCCAGTGCCCGCTGCCGATGGACAGCGCATTGCGCCCCTGGGCTTCGGCCAGGGGGCCGAGGATCATGCCGACCACGACGGGCGCGGTGGGGAAGTCGAAGCGCCGCATGACGACGCCCATCAGCCCCAGGGCGAGCATCAGGAAGAGGTCAAAGGCGCTCTGGCGCATGCCGTAGACGCCGACGGTGGCGAAGATCAGGATGCCCGCGTAGAGCTGCGGCCGCGGGATCTTCAGCAGCTTGACCCACAGACCCACCAGCGGCAGGTTCAGCACCAGCAGCATCACGTTGCCGATGTACAGCGACGCGATCAGCGCCCACACCAGGGTCGAGGACGTCGTGAACAGCTGCGGGCCGGCCTGGATGCCGTAGTTCTGCAGCGCGCTGAGCAGGATGGCAGCGGTGACCGAGGTCGGGATGCCGAGCGTGAGCAGCGGCACCAGCGTGGCCGTGACGGCCGCGTTGTTGGCCGCCTCGGGGCCGGCCACGCCTTCGATGGCGCCTGTGGTGCCGAACTCCTCCTTGTGGTCACTGAGCTTGCGCTCGGTGGCATAGCTGAGGAAGGTCGGGATCTCAGAGCCGCCCGCAGGGATGGTGCCGAAGGGGAAGCCGATGGCCGTGCCGCGCAGCCAGGCCGGCCAGGAGCGCCGCCATTCCTGGCGCGTCATGTGCACGCTGCCCATCTTGTTGAGGTCGGTGGTGCTGCGGCCTTCGTAGAGCGCCAGGTACAGGGTCTCGCCGACGGCGAACAGGCCGACGGCGACGAGGACCGTCTCGATGCCGTCCATGAACTCCGGCACGCCGCCGGTGTAGCGCACCTGGGCTGTGATCTGGTCCAGGCCGATCAGGCCGAGGGCCAGGCCGATGAAGAGCGACGTCATGCCGCGCAGCGTGCTCTTGCCCAGCACGGCGCTGACCGTCGTGAAGGCCAGCAGCATCAGCAGGAAGTACTCCGGCGGGCCGAGGGTGACGGCAAAGTCCGCCACCAGCGGCGCGAACAGCGTGACCAGCACGGTCGCGATGGTGCCGGCCACGAAGGAGCCAATGGCGGCCGTGGCCAGGGCTGCACCAGCGCGGCCGTTCTTGGCCATCTTGAAGCCCTCCAGCGCCGTCACCATGGTGCCGGTCTCGCCGGGGGTGTTGAGCAGGATGGAGGTGGTGGAGCCGCCGTACATCGCACCGTAGTAGATGCCGGCGAAGAAGATCATCGAAGCCGTCGGCTCGACCTGCGTCGTGATGGGCAGCAGCATGGCCACGGTCACCGCCGGGCCGAGGCCGGGCAGGACGCCGATGGCTGTGCCGATGACGCAGCCGAGGAAGGCCCACAGCAGGTTGATGGGCGTGCCGGCGGTGGCGAAGCCGCCGAGCAGTTGGTTCCAGAGATCCATCATGGTGGCGTCCTCCTCACAGCCAGCCGCTGCTCGTCAACCCGGGCAGGTTGATGGCCAGCAGCTTGGTGAAGAGCCAGAACACCGGTGCGGCGATGCAGATGCCGGTGACGAGGTCGAGCAGGCTGGCCTTCAGTGCGCCGCCCGCCTTGCCCTCCGAGATGCGCAGGCCGCGCACAGCCAATGCGAAGCACAGCGCGCAGGACAGGATGAAGCCCAGGGTCGTGATCAGGCTGGCATTGGCAATGACGCCGCCGACCACCCAGGCCGCGGCATGCCAGTCGGCGCGCTCGGCGCCCGAGGGCGCCTCCATCTCGCGATAGCCGCCGCTGCGTGCCTCCCAGACCAGCCAGGCGCCGCAGATCATCAGTACCACCGACACCAGCCAGGGCAGGGCGTTGGGACCGACGCCGGCATAGCCGGCCTCCGAGGAGATGAAGGTGGCGCCATAGGCCATCACGGCGCCGATGATGAGGGCGCCGACGCCCACGAGGGTCTGGCCGGTCATGGAAGGGTTGTTGCTCATGATGATCGCTTTGTCACTTGAGTATTGCGCGCCGAGCGCCGGACCGCTCCCTAGCCGGCCCGCCTTGGGCGATGTGCTTGCCGGTCAATCCGGCAAGCATCGCCGTCCCCTCGGGGAACCGACCAGGCTTGCCGGCGTTCAGCCGGAGCAAGACTGGGCGAGGGGCCTCAGATCATTCCGGACTTGACCATGATGGCGCGCAGTGTCGCGAACTCGCGGTCCACAAAGGCGTCGAACTCGGGGCCGGCCATCAGGGCGGGTGTCCAGGCATTCTTCTCGATGGACTCCGCCCAGCTCTTGCTCTTGGTGGCCTGCACGACCATGTCGGTCAGGGCCTTGCGCTGCTCGGCGCTGATGCCGGGTGGCGCATACAGGCCGCGCCAGTTGCCGATCTCGACGTTGATGCCGAGCTCCTTCAGCGTCGGCGCGTCGACGCCCTTGATGCGCTGCGGGGACGTGACGGCGAGGGCGCGCATCTTGCCGCTTTCCAGATAGGGCTGGAACTCGCTGAAGCCGCTGCCGCCGACGGTCACATTGCCGCCCAGGATGGCGGCCACCGCCTCGCCGCCGCCGCGGAAGGGCACGTAGTTGATCTTGGACGCATCGACGCCGACATCGCGGGCGATCAGGGCCGCGGCGATGTGCTCGGTGGCGCCGCGCGAGCCGCCGCCCCACTTGACGCTGCCGGGGTCTTTCTTGAGCTGCTCGATGACGTCCTTCATCGTCTTCAGCGGCGAGGCCGCATGGACGACGAAGACGTTGTATTCGCTGATCAGCCGCGCAACGGGCGTCGCCTGGGACAGATTGACCGGCGGCTTGCCGGTGATGATGCCGCCCAGCATGACGGCGCCCATGACCATCAGGGCGTGCGGGTCGCCCTTGCTGGCGTTGACGAATTGGGCCAGGCCCAGGGCACCGGCCGCGCCGCCCTTGTTCTCGTACTGCACGGAGGCCGCCAGGCCCGCGTCCTGCAGGGCCTTGCCGAAGGCGCGGCCGGTGGTGTCCCAGCCGCCGCCGGGATTGGCCGGGATCATCATCTTGATGGGCACGCCCGCGGCGTTGGCCGACAGCGGCCATGCGCCGGCTGCGGCCAGGGCCGCCAGGGACTTCAGGAAGGTATCGCGACGCATGGATGTCTCCGTTGTTGTCTCTTCGGGCTCAGAACGAGTGATAGATGCCGGCCTCGAGGCCGCTGGAATCCTGCCCCGCGATGATGGCCGAGCCGCCGGGAATCAGGAAGCGGCCGGTCTTGCTGTTGTCCACCTGCGAGGCCGTTGCGTACAGCGACGTACGCTTGGACAGGTTATGCACATAGCCCAGGGCGATGAGCTTACCGGTGTAGTCCTCACCATTGGCGCTGTTACGTGAATGGGCATTGACGTAGCTGGCGCGGATGATGCCGGAGCCGACGGCATAGTGGGCACCGAAGACATAGTTCTTCTGCTCGCGAGTCGTCTGCTTGCTGACGTGGTACAGACCCAGCAGCTTCAGCGGCCCGATGCTGTAGCTGCCGCCGAGGTTGATGACCTTGAACTTGTCTCCGGCCAGGGTGTTGTCCGTGCTCGACACGCCCAGGGCCACGTCCAGGCCGGCGCCGGCATAGCCGATGCGCGCGCCGACATAGCGGCCCGTCGAGCCTTCGCCGGCCGCCACCATGGCCTGGCCATAGACGCCTCCCAGTCCCTCGGGCAGGAAGTAGCCGATGGAGTTGTCCGAGCGAATGACGGTCTTGGCCGTGCCCGATGCGCCGTCGAAGCCGTAGACCAGATTGCTGGCCGCGCCGACGCCATTGGTGCCGAAGGCGTTGAACTTGCTGATGTTCCAGAAGGTCGGCGTGTAGTCGCGGCCCAGGCGCAACTCGCCGGCGTCCTTGCTCGCCAGGCTGACCGTGGCGCGACGCCGCCAGTCGCCGCCCGCACCGACGTCGGGGCCGATGGCGCCCTCGAGGTGAAAGCTGGCGCTCAGGCCGTTGCCGAGATTTTCCTGGCCGCGAAAGCCGATGCGGCTGGTCTGCAGGCCATCGATGCTCTCCAGGTTCAGCGACTTGCTGCCGTTCTTGATGCGCTGCATGCCGACGTCCAGCACGCCGAAGATGGTCACGCTGGATTGCTGGGCCGCGGCCAGGGTCGCGGTGCAGGCGATGGCAGCGCAGGCGAGCGCCTTCAGTTGGACCTTCATCCTTTGTCTCCGTTGTGTTTATGGGAGCCTCCATGCTTGAAAGCGAGGCTGTCAATCCGCTGTCCAGCGCGTCGGGGTAAACCTCAGCTCGGGTGGTGGGCGGGGCGGGTGCTAGCCTGCCGGCCCATGAAGCTGCTGGTGATCGAGGACAACGCCGCGATGCAGACCACGCTGCAGCGCTCCTTCGAGCGCCGCGGCTTCAGGGTCGTCATCTGCGACGACGGCGCCAAGGCCCTGAGCCGCTGGCGGGCCAGCGTGCCGGATGTGGTGTTGCTGGACCTGTCCATGCCCGGCCAGGACGGCCTCGAGGTGCTGGCCCAGGCGCGCGGCGAGGGGCTGACGACGCCCGTCATCATCGTCACGGCACGCGGCACCCTGGGCGACCGCATCCTGGGCCTCAACACCGGCGCCGACGACTATCTGCCCAAGCCCTTTGATCTCGACGAGCTTGAGGCCCGCATCCGGGCCCTGGTGCGGCGCCAGGGCCAGGCCAGCGAGGTGAGGAGCGGCGAGGCGCCGAGCTTCTGCGGCCTGCGCGCCGATGCCCAGAGCGGTGCGGTCTACCACCAGGGCCAGCCTCTGGACCTGGCGCCACGCGAGGCCGCGTTGCTGCGCGCCCTGCTCGTGCGCCCAGGCCAGGCCGTGGCCAAGGACAAGCTCTTCGAACTGGTGTTTGCCGATGCGACCGACGCCCAGCCCGATGCCATCGAGGTGGTGGCCTACCGGCTGCGCAAGCGGCTCGTGGCCACCGGCGCCAAGCTGGTGACGCTGCGCGGGCTGGGCTATCTGCTGCAGGCTGATGACTGAAATCAGGCTTCATCGCCTGGCGCGTCTGTCCATGCGCGCCCGGCTGCTGTGGGGCATCCTGCTGCCGGTGGGCCTGGTGGTGGCCATCAACACGATGAGCCTGTATCGCGACGCGCTGCGCGCCGTCGACACGGCCTATGACCGCACGCTGCTGGCCTCGGCCAAGGCCATCGGCGAGCTGCTGGGCGTGGACGGCAGCGGCGAGCAGGCGCGGCTGGTGGCGCCGGTGCCCTATGCGGCCCTGGAGGCCTTCGAGACCGACAGCCGCAGCCGCCTCTACTTCAAGGTGCGCGGCTTCCAGGGCGAGATGGTGTCGGGCTACGAGGACCTGCCCAACTGGAGCGGCAAGCTGCCCGATCAGAGCGCCTACCCGGCCCTGGTGGACTTCTACGACGACAGCTTCCGTGGCGAGCCGGTGCGCGTGGCAGTGCTGCTGCAGCCTGTATCTGGCCAGACCGGCATGGGCCTGGCCACCATCCAGGTTGCCGAGACCCTGGACCTGCGCCACGGCCTGGCCCGCCAGGTGCTGCTGCACACGCTGTGGCGCCAGGCCGCGCTGCTGGCTGTCATCGCCATCGTCGTCTGGACCGTGGTGCAGCGTGCGACGCGGCCGGTGCGCGAACTCAGCGCCGCGCTGCGCGCCCGCGATGCCGATGACCTCAGCCCGCTGCAGGCGCCTGGCCTGCCCGTCGAGCTGACTCCGTTGATCGTCGCCACCAACGAGGCCCTGGCCCGCCAGGCCCGTTTGCTGGAGCACCAGAAGCGTTTTGTGCGCGATGCCTCGCACCAGCTGCGCACGCCACTGGCCGTGCTGAAGGTGCAGGTGCAGTCGGCGCGCCAGGGCGACGTCGAACCCCTGCAGGCCCTGGCCGAGATCGACACGACGGTGAGCCGCGCCACCCAGCTGGCCAACCAGATGCTGGCCCTGGCCCGGGCCGAGCAGATGCGCCAGCCGGGCGAGGCCATGCCGACCCAGGACTGGGCCGAGATCACCCGCGCCGTGGCCCTGGACCTGGCGCCGTTGATCGCCAAACAGGGCCTGGACTTCGACATCCGCACCGAGCCCGCCGCCGTCAACAGCCATGAATGGGCCCTGCGCGAGCTGACGCGCAATCTGCTTCACAACGCCATCCAGCACACACCGGCGGGCGGACGGCTGGCGATTGAGCTGTCAGCCGAGGAAGGCCGCGCATGCCTGCTGATTGCCGACGGCGGCCCGGGGCTGACGCCGCAGCAGCAGGAGCGGCTTTTTCTGCCTTTCGCAGCCGGCGATTCCGGCCAGGGCTCTGGCCTGGGCTTGGCCATCTGCCAGGCCCTGGTGCATTCGCTGGGCGGGCAGATCGAACTGGCCAACCGGCTGGTGGAAGGGCGTGTGTCGGGCCTGGACGCTCGCGTGCGGCTGCCCCTCGTGGACTCGCCGCGCGGCGCCAAAAGCCAAGGGGTCAGTTCCGTGAAGAACTGACTCCTTGGCAGCCCTGCATGCTTGCCTTGAGTTCCCTGACCACATCGGCTGACGTGACCCGAGAAGTCGGATCCGCGAATCCGAAGGATGCCAAGTCACCGGCAGGTCCGCCCACAGCCACGCGGCAAGAGGCATGCACCTCATGCACAGCTACCATCGACGACGCGCTGGTCAGGCCGCGACCGTCTAACTTAAACCCACGGGCCTCCGCAGAACGCGGGGCGGTTCAACCTGTCTATGGGAGCCCCGACGCGGCCCCGGCCACTCAGCGGCGACGGCTTTCTTGTGGTCAACCAGGACGCTGGTTCGAGGCGAGGTGGGCACTGGAAGTCATGAGCAGCCGGTGCGGTCTGCTTGATGGACTTCGCTTTCCCCTCAATGAGTCAGGCGGTCGATCATGTCGCGCAGCGTGATGTGGTGGACCACGCGCAATAGCCGACTCTCGATGGCGATGTTTGCGGCTCGGCTGGCCGGCGCTTTCTTTGCAAGCTCCTCGTGCTCGGCCAAGATTTTTTCGAACGTCTTGTCAACGCGGTCCGTCACCTGCATCACGATGCGCTGTGCAATGGTTCTAGGTACGCCGAGAACGTCGGCGGCAGCCAGGACAGCCTCCTGAGTCACGTCGCCGAAGGTCTTGGCTCCGGGCAGGGGGAAGGCCATCGGGACCTGGTTCCATTTGCCGTTCTCATCTGCGAACGCCTTGGTGTGGTAGGCCCCCGTCGACAAGAGGTCATAGTGCGGCGCGAGCTCGATGGCGTCGTGATGCACGTGAAACGACAAGTTCTTCAGATGGCAGTCGTCGTTGCCCACCAAGATGTTGAACACGAGCCATCTGAACAGCTTGGCGCGAGTCTGAATCTTGACGGTGGTGGCTTCGACGATCTGCACGAGCGCTTCAAGCGTGGCGCCTGAGTGCTTGAAGGTCCTTGCCTTGTTTAGCAGCTGGCATGCATCGATGACGTGAAGCCTTCGGACATCAGGAGGTGCTAGGGGATCTGACTTGCCTCGTGGCCACTTGACCTCGCGGTCAAAGCGTTCGATGAGATAGACCGGCTCAGGCACGTACCGCATGGCCACCTTCGGAACCTGTAGCCCTGCAGCATCCGCCAGGCGCATCGTGAAGTACTCGTTGAAGACCGAGGCTGGATACGTCCCCGCTTCAGGATGGTCAGGCTTGAGGATGTAGGTCGAGGGTGTGGCTCCCACGGGCTCGTAGAGGGCGTCCTTCTTGAGCACCACAAGCAGCTTGTGTTGTGCTCCGGCCAAGGACATGCGTTTGGGCGCGCTCTTTGAGAGCGTCTGCTTTGGCAGGGATTGGATCCGGTGGCTGAGCATCTCGTCGGAGAGTTCGATCAGCTCGCTTTTTTCAGGAGGCGCAATGCCATCTGGAAGAAGGGTTAGGGATCCTGCCGACTCCGCGCCAAGGTACTCCAGCAGAGCGAACGCGTCTTCGTAGTCCTTGATGCCTGCTTCCTTGGCGATCGCCTGCCGCAGAAGCTCTTCGGGAAGGAGATTGTCGAAGTACCACTGAACGGGGCGGAGCGTGCCGCCGTCTTCATGGCGCAGGGTGTGACGAGGGAGCGCTGGCGAAAGGTCGAAGCTGCGCTCCATGCCAACCCACTCCGGGGCGTACTCGAAGACCCAGAGGTTGTTTTCTTCGCTGAGGGTCCCGACAAGTGTCCGGTCTACATAGACCAGCAGGCTGCGCACGGTCATCGGTCTTGGTCAAGAAATCGAAGCACGGAGGTCGTCGTCGACTCGTCGGCACCCGAGGTCGACCTTGCTCGATCTCTGGCTTCCTGCTGGGCTTTGTTGAGGGCAGGCAATGCCGACTCTGGCAGATCAACCGTCAATGTGAGCCCCACTTCATTGAGCAGGCGGATGACTGTGCCGAGCTGCACGGTGGGCTTGCCCTTTTCGACGTTGACCGTGGTCTGCTTGCTGACGTCGACCGTGTGAGACAGATCGTCCAGGCGAACCTTGGCGCTCCTGCGCGCTGCGCGGAGCAGGAGTCCCAGATCCTCCGGTGATCGAATCGTGTACTTCATGCAGTGACTACTCCAGTAGTCACTTTAGTTATTTGAATCGTAAAAATCAAGAAAATGCCTACCAGGATAGTCAATTTTTTAAAAAACGCCGATCTGGGTATGAAGTGCCTACTGCAGTAGCCACATCGACTGACTCATCTTAAGAAGAGCAGAAACGCCTACTGTACTAGTCATTTCTCTCAAAATGCGTCGGGGCCTTAAGAGTGACTACTGAATTAGTCATTTTCCTCCAGGAGAGGCGTGCGCTTGACGTGCTTCCGAAGGGTGGTAGACGTTCGCTAGCCACCTGCAGACAACCGTGGCGAAGGCGGACTAAGCAGGACAGCAGGACAGCCAGAAGGCCGCAGAGCGCCTCCTTGTAGCTCTCAACCCACTGCCTAAGGCGCGCTTTTCGTCGGATATCCCAGCTGCCGAATGGTCAAGCCGATGCGCTTGCCCAGCTTGACGTACAGCTGCACGGCTCGAAGCCGGTCCTCGTATGAATACATGAACTACCTCCAGGTAGTCCAAGAAAACGTCCGCATCCCCTGCTCGCGCCCCGGGTCAGGCACTCACAACCTGCAAGCCCGGCGCCGGTGTACCCCTGGAGCCGAAATCAGCCACCAGAAGGACAAACGGCTTAGCTGCCGAAGCTGCTAAGCCGTTGATCTACTTCAATAAAAATGGTCGGGACGGCGGGATTCGAACTCGCGACCCCTTGCACCCCATGCAAGTGCGCTACCAGGCTGCGCTACGCCCCGACTGAGCCAATCAGTATAACCCAGGAATACAAGCCTCCGGCGCTGCGAGGCTGGATTTTCTCGCTTTGTCAGCCGAGAAGCGTGGCTCTGATCGCCAGCAACTCGGCGCGCACCTGCTCCAGGGAGGTGATGTTCTCGATGGCCAGCACGGGCAGCGTAATCGAGGCTTCGGCGGCCTTCAAAGGCTGGGCATGCGAGGCCGCGTGCCGGGCGGTGGGCACATGGGCCAGTTCGACGGCGACGTCGAGTTCGTCATCGCCCTCGAGTTCGCTGTCCAGGGCGTCCATCGCCATGGCGGCTTCGGCTTCGTCGCGGAAATTCTGGGCGCCGGTGGGCGGCAGGCCTTCGCTGAGCTGGTTGCGCGCACCGCTGATGGTGAAGCCCTGGTCATAGAGCAGGTCACGGATGCGGCGGATCAGCAGCACTTCATGGTGCTGGTAGTAGCGGCGGTTGCCGCGCCGCTTCATGGGCTTGAGCTGGGTGAACTCCTGCTCCCAGTAGCGCAGCACATAGGGCTTCACGCCGCACAGCTCACTGACCTCACCAATGGTGAAGTAGCGTTTGGCGGGGATGGCGGGAAGCGCCTTTTCCATTGCAAATCAACAAGTTCGCGAGGGGAAGGCAGACTCTACTCGAAGTCTTCCCCGGCGGGCGCATCCCCTTGCACGACCCCCTTGAGTTTGTGGGAGGCGTGAAAAGTCACGACGTTGCGCGCCTTGATGGGAATGGATTCCCCCGTGCGCGGATTGCGGCCCGGGCGCGGCGCCTTGCGGCGGATGTTGAAGTTGCCGAAGCCCGAGAGCTTGACGTCCTGGCCCTTGACCAGGCTGTCGTGCAGGATGTCGAAGAAGGCTTCGACCATGTCCTTGGATTCGCGCTTGTTCAGGCCGAGCTTGTCGAACAGCAGTTCGGCCAGCTCGGCCTTGGTCAGCGTCGGCGTTTCCAGGCTGCCGATGAGGACCGCAGCGGCTTCGGATTTCTTGGCGTCGTTCGCGTCCATTCGTCGTGTTCCTGTTGCTGGGGTCAGCCGCGCAGGCGGGCGCCGAGTTGGCTGCTGGTGGCCGCCACGATGGCGGCCACGGCCGCGTCGATGCGCTCATCGGTCAGCGTGGCTTCGTCATCGAGCAGTTCCAGACGCACGGCCAGGGACCGTTCATCGGCCTGCAGATCGGTGTTGGTCCCGGCCGCGGGCTTGAAGACGTCGAAGAGTCGGGCCGAGCGCAGCAGGGCGCCACCGGCGGTCGTGATGGTGGCCATCAGCGCGTCGTGCGGCGTGCTGTCCTTGACCACCAGGGCCAGGTCGCGCTGCACGGCTTGCTGGCGCGGCAGGGGCTGGCCTTGCGGCAGCGTGCGGGTCAGGGCGGCGTCGAGATCCAGCTCGAAGACGACGGGCGCGCTGCCGGTGATCTCATAGCCCTGGCGCCAGCGCGGGTGAAGTTCACCAACGACACCGATGACGGCGCCGTTCAGGCTCACGCGGGCACTGCGGCCTGGGTGCAGGGCGGGGTGCTCGGCCGCTTCAAACGCCAGCGTCTGCGGCGCGAACAGGGCTTCCAGGTCGCCCTTGACGTCGAAGAAGTCGACGGCGCGGTCGCGCTGGCTCCATTGCTGCTGGTCGGCAGGGCCCCAGGCCAAGCCGCCCAGGCGCAGCGGCTGTTCGATGCCGGCCACGGTCAAGGGGCCATTGGCCACGCTGGCGTCGCGCTTGAACACGCGGCCCAGCTCGAACACGCGCACGCGCGTCGCGCGGCGGGCCTGGTTGTGGCGCAGCACCTGCACCAGGCTGCCGATCAGGCTGGTGCGCATGACGGCCAGCGGCGCGGCGATGGGGTTCAGCAGCTTGATGGGATTCGTCTCGCCGGCCAGCTCGCGCTCCCAGCGTTCTTCGACAAAGCTGAAATTGATGGTCTCGAAGTAGTCGCGCGCGGCGACGGCGCGGCGCAGCGCATGCGTGGCCTGGCGGCTCTCCGAACGCGTGCGGCCGACGATGGGGGCCAGCGGCGCCGTGGACGGCAGCGTGGGATAGCCCAACACGCGGATGACTTCCTCGATGAGGTCTTCCTCGATGAGGATGTCGAAGCGCCAGCTCGGCGGAGTCACCGTGATCACGCCGTCAGCACTCGTGAAGGGCAGGCCCAGGCGCGTGAACACGCCTTCGCATTGCGCTTGCGTCAGCGGCATGCCGATGACCTTGGCCGCGCGGGCGACGCGCAGGGCCACGGGCTTGCGCACCGGTATGTTGGGCGCCTGGTCGTCCATCGGGCCGACGCGCGTTTCATCCGTGCCGCAGATGTCGATGATGAGCTGGGTGATGCGCTCGATGTGCTCGACGGTCTGCGACGCATCGACGCCGCGCTCGAAGCGGTGGCCGGCGTCGGTCGAGAAGTTGTAGCGGCGGCCGCGGCCCATGACGGCTTCGGGCCACCAGAAGGCGGCTTCGACATAGACGTTGCGCGTGTCGTCGGACACAGCGGTGTGGTCGCCGCCCATGATGCCGGCGAGGGATTCGACCTCGCGCGCATCCGAAATGACGCCGACCTTGTCGTCGACCGTGATGGTGTTGCCGTTCAAGAGCTTCAACTGCTCGCCGGCCTTGCCCCAGCGCACCACCAGCTCGCCGCTGATCTTGTCGAGGTCGAAGATGTGCGACGGGCGGCCGTACTCGAACATCACGTAGTTCGAGATGTCGACCAGGGCCGTCACCGAGCGCTGACCGCAACGCTCCAAGCGCTGCACCATCCAGTCGGGCGTCCTGGCCTTCGTGTCGATGCCCTTGACGATGCGGCCGGAGAAGCGGCCGCACAGGTCAGTGGCCTCGATGCGCACGGGCAGCTTGTCATCCAGCGTCGGCTTGACGGCCGGGAACTCGGCCTTCAGCAGCGGCGCGCCGGTCAGCGCGGCCACTTCACGCGCGACGCCGAACACGCTCAGGCCATGGCCGAGATTGGGCGTCAGCTTCAGCGTGAACAGCGTGTCGTCGAGCTTGAGGTGCTTGCGGATGTCTTCGCCGATGACGGCATCAGAAGCCAGTTCCAGCAGGCCGCCATGGTCTTCGCTGAGCTTGAGCTCGCGAGCCGAGCACAGCATGCCGAAGCTCTCGACACCGCGCAGCTTGCCGACGCCGATCTTGAAGGGCTTGCCGTCTTCACCGGGCGGCAGCTCGGCGCCGACGGTGGCCAGCGGCACCTTGATGCCGACGCGGGCGTTGGGTGCGCCGCAGACGATCTGCAGCGGCTCGCCGCCAGCGTTGACCTTGCAGACGCGCAGCTTGTCGGCATTGGGGTGCTGCTCGGCTTCGAGGATTTCGGCGACGACGATGCCGTGGAAGGGCGGCGCCACGGGGCGCAGCTCTTCGACTTCCATGCCGGACATGGTCAGCAGCTCGGCGAGCTGCGTGGTGTTGAGCGGCGGATTGCAGAACTCGCGCAGCCAGGACTCGGGGAATTGCATATCGGTCGTCGGATTACTTGAACTGGGCGAGGAAGCGGAGGTCGCCGTCGAAGAAGGCGCGCAGGTCGTTGACGCCATAGCGCAGCATCGCCAGGCGGTCGATGCCGGAGCCGAAGGCGAAGCCGATGTAGCGCTCGGGGTCCAGGCCCATGTTGCGGATCACCTGCGGGTGCACCTGGCCGGAGCCCGACACCTCCAGCCAGCGGCCCTTCAGCGGGCCGCTCTCGAACATGATGTCGATCTCGGCGCTGGGCTCGGTGAAGGGGAAGTAGCTGGGGCGGAAGCGCAGCTGCAGCTGATCGGTCTCGAAGAAGGCGGTGATGAAGTTCAGGTAGACCGCCTTCAGGTCCTTGAACGAGATGTTCTCGCCCACCCACAGGCCTTCGACCTGATGGAACATCGGCGAGTGGGTGGCGTCGCTGTCGACGCGGTAGGTGCGGCCCGGCGCGATGACGCGGATCTCGGGCATGGTGTCCTGCCCGGCATAGCGCTTGGCATGGGCCTGGGCGTAGCGGATCTGCATCGGGCTGGTGTGCGGGCGCAGATTCAGCCAGGCACCGTTCTCGTCCTTCATGTCGACGTAGAACGTGTCCTGCATGGAGCGGGCGGGGTGGTTCTCGGGGTTGTTCAGGGCCGAGAAGCTGTACCAGTCGGTCTCGATCTCGGGGCCGTCGGCGACGTCGAAGCCCATGGAGGCGAAGATGGCCTCGATGCGCTCCATGGCGCGCGTGATGGGGTGCAGGCCACCGGTGCCGCGGCTGCGACCGGGCAGGGTGACGTCCAGGGCCTCGGCCTTGAGCTGCTTCTCGAGTTCGGCGGCGGCCAGGGCGTCGCGGCGGGCGGTCAGGGCGGCTTCGATGGCCACCTTGGTCTGGTTGATCTCGGCGCCGCGGGTCTTCTTTTCCTCGATGCTGAGGGCGCCCAGGCCCTTCATCAGTTCGGTCACGCGACCGGACTTGCCGAGGAAGCGGGCCTTGGCGTTTTCGAGTTCGGCCGGCGTGGGCGCGGCGGCAAAGTCGCCGCGTGCCGCTTCAAGAAGAGCGTCGAGATCAGACATTCGGGAATTCGGAATGAAAAAGGGCCGACCCAGTGGGGCCGGCCCTGAAAGTTTGCGTATCCCGACGTGAGCCGGGATGGGTCGCAATCAGGCGAGCGCGGCCTTCACCTTGGCGAAGATGCTGGCAAAACCAGCCGGGTCGTTCACGGCCAGATCGGCGAGGACCTTGCGGTCGATCTCGATCTGGGCCTTCTTCAGACCCGCCACGAACTTGCTGTAGGACAGACCCAGACCACGCGATGCAGCGTTGATACGGGCAATCCAGAGCTGACGGAAGACGCGCTTCTTGGTGCGGCGGTCACGGTAGGCGTATTGGCCCGCCTTCATCACCGCCTGCTTGGCGATGCGGAAGACGTTCTTACGACGACCGCGGAAGCCCTTGGCCAGAGCCAGGACCTTCTTGTGACGGGCACGAGCGGTGACACCACGTTTGACGCGAGGCATGTGTTTCTCCTTGAGTCTTTAGTGGATTACAGACCAGCAAAGGGCAGCATCTGAGCGATGTGACCCATGTTGGTTTCGTGCACGTTCACAGCGCCGCGCAGGTGACGCTTGTTCTTCGTGGTCTTCTTGGTCAGGATGTGGCGCTTGAACGCCTGACCGCGCTTGACGGTGCCACCCGGACGAACGCGAAAACGCTTTTTCGCGCTGCTCTTGGTCTTCATCTTGGGCATGTGAATGCTCCTTTTAAGTATGTCCCTGGGGCGGTGCCGGAGAGCCCGACACACTTGTTGGCCTCAGGAGACTTGTGAACCGGCGGGCGACCAAACCCACCGGTTGAACTCTGTCGATCTCAGCGCTTTTTCGGCGCCAGGACCATGATCATCTGCCGACCTTCGAGCTTCGGCATGTTCTCGACCACTGCCACATCGGCCAGTTCGTCGCGGATCCGCTCCAGGAGGCGCATGCCGATGTCCTGGTGGGTGATCTCACGGCCCCGGTAGCGCAGCGTCACCTTGCCCTTGTCGCCGTCTTCGGCGATGAAGCGGCGCAGATTGCGCATCTTGATCTGGTAGTCGCCTTCGTCCGTGCCCGGACGGAATTTGACTTCCTTGATTTCGATGATCTTCTGCTTGGCCTTGGCTTCGGCGGCGCGCTTTTGCTCCTGGTACTTGAACTTGCCGTAGTCCATCAGCCGGCAGACCGGCGGATTGGCGGTGGCAGAGATCTCGACCAGGTCCACATCCAGCTCGCCCGCCATGCGCAGGGCTTCCTGGATGCTGACGACGCCGATGGGTTCATTCTCGGGGCCGTTCAGGCGGACTTCGGGAGCCATGATTTCGCGGTTCAACCGGTGCTTGCGCTCCGGAATCGCACGACGGTCAGCAAACGTAGCGATGGTGTAGACCTTTCAGCGGGCCCCAGGCGATGGGGCCCCAACAAAAACAAATCGCGCCCGGGTGGCTGTCAGACCTTGTTGGTGATGTCTGCGGAGATCCTATCGAGGAAGTCCTGCAGGGGCATCACGCCGAGGTCTTGGTTGCCACGGGCGCGGACCGCAACGCTGCCATTCGCCTTTTCCTTGTCACCCACGACAAGGATGTACGGCAGCTTTTGCATGGAATGCTGGCGGATTTTATAGGTGATCTTCTCGTTGCGCAAATCGGCTGAGGCCCTAAGCCCTTGTTTTTGCAGCGATTTCACAATTTCAGACACGTAATCGGCCTGAGAGTCCGTGATGTTGGCCACCACGACCTGCGTCGGGGCCAGCCAGACGGGCAGGGCGCCGGCGTGCTGCTCGATCAGGATGCCGATGAAACGCTCCAGGCTGCCGACGATGGCGCGGTGCAGCATGACTGGGTTTTTATGCAGCCCATCCTCGTCGACGAATTCCGCGCCCAGGCGACCCGGCATCGAGAAATCGACCTGCATCGTGCCGCACTGCCACTGGCGGCCCAGGGCGTCCTTCAGCGTGTACTCGATCTTGGGGCCGTAGAAGGCGCCATCGCCCGGGGCGATGATGAAGTCCACGCCGGAGGCGCGCAGGCTTTCCATCAGCGCGTGCTCGGCCTTGTCCCAGACCTCGTCGGAGCCGATGCGGGCGTCCGGGCGCGTCGCAACCTTGTAGATGATGTCCGTGAAACCGAAGTCCTGGTAGACCTTCTGCAGCAGGGCCGTGTAGGCGACGCACTCGGGCAGGATCTGGTCTTCCGTACAGAAGATGTGGCCGTCGTCCTGCGTGAAGCCGCGCACGCGCATGATGCCGTGCAGGCCGCCCGTGGGCTCGTTGCGGTGGCACTGGCCGAACTCGCCGAAGCGCAGCGGCAGGTCGCGGTAGCTCTTGACGCCGTGCTTGAAGATCAGGATGTGGCCGGGGCAGTTCATCGGCTTGAGCGCGTAGTCGCGCTTTTCCGATTCCGTCGTGAACATGTTGTCGCGGTACTTGTCCCAGTGGCCCGTGGCCTCCCACAGCGTCTTGTCCAGCAGCTGCGGGCCCTTGACCTCCTGGTAGCCGTTGTCACGGTAGACGCGGCGCATGTACTGCTCCACCTCCTGCCAGATCGTCCAGCCCTTGGGGTGCCAGAAGACCACGCCGGGGGCGTGCTCGTCGATGTGGAACAGGTCCAGTTCCTTGCCGAGCTTGCGGTGGTCGCGCTTCTCGGCCTCCTCCAGCATCGTCAGGTACTTCTGCAGGTCGTCCTTGGTCGCCCAGGCCGTGCCGTAGACGCGCTGCAGCATCTCGTTGCGGTGGTCGCCGCGCCAGTAGGCGCCGGCCACCTTCATCAGCTTGAAGTGCTTGAGCTTGCCCGTGGACGGCACGTGGGGGCCGCGGCAGAGGTCCTCGAACTTGCCCTCGGCATACAGCGACACGTCCTGGTCGGCCGGGATGCTGCCGATGATCTCGGCCTTGTAGGCCTCGCCCATGGCCTTGAAGTGGGCCACGGCCTCGTCGCGTGGCAGCACGCGTCGCACGACCTTCTCGTCCTTCTTGGCCAGCTCCGTCATCTTGGCTTCGATGGCGGCGAGGTCCTCAGGCGTGAAGGGGCGCTTGTAGGAGAAGTCGTAATAGAAGCCGTTCTCGATGACCGGACCGATGGTGACCTGGGCGTCGGGGTAGAGCTCCTTGACGGCATAGGCCAGCAGGTGGGCCGTCGAGTGGCGGATCATGTCCAGGCCGTCTTCGTCCTTGTCCGTCACGATGGACAGCTGGACGTCGTGGTCGATGACGTGGGACAGGTCGACGACCTTGCCGTCGACCTTGCCGCCAAGGGCGGCCTTGGCGAGGCCGGCACCGATGCTTGCGGCGACATCACCGACCGACAGCGGGGCCGGGAATTCACGGCGCGAGCCGTCGGGGAGTTGAATCGAGATCATGGGTGTGCTCCGAGAGCGACAAACAAAAAAGCGCGGCCACTTGCCGCGCTTGATTGGTGAAGTCCGAAAAGGACTGGCGTGACGAGCCGCGGCCGACTAGGTACCGGTGAAGGTGGTCGTAGTTCGCGGTGTCATAACCAGGGTGCCTTTCTCGCTCTTGTGAGGGGAGGGAAGGGGAATTCTACCTGCCCCTAGCTTGCAGTCTTCTACCGAAGGAGGGGGAGGCGTAGCCTGCGCCGCACTGTCACGAGCCGGAGTCCCGCCATGCGCCTTGCCGCCATTGCCCTTTGTGCCCTGTTGTCGGCCAGCGTTCAAGCCGCGCCGCGCCAGTTGGACGTCGTGCCGCCGGGCGGCTTCCTGAATGTCTGCGCCTCCCCCATTGGCGGGGGTGGTGGCTTCTGGGCTGGGGACGACATCAGCAGCCAGTTCGCCGGCGGCGTTTGCAAGACGCACTACTTCACCAGCGGTACGGTGTCGGACAGCGCCAGCTCCAGTGGTGTCCAGATCAGCAACAGCTCCGCGGGCGCCGCCCGCATGGGCTGGGTGCAGATGAGCGCCGAGAACCACTCGCCCGCGGAGACCTGGTTCGCCCATGGCGGCGTCACGGGCGGCTATTCCGACAGCCTGTCGGTGAACGCGGCCGGCCATGCGGGCGAATCCGGCTATCTGCTGTTGCGTGTTGCCGTGGTCGGCACGATGTGGGCCACGGCAGAGGCGGGGGGAACGGGATTCATGGTCGTGCCCTATATCAACCACCAGATGCTCAGCGCGGCCAATGCGGGCTATGACGACGGCAGCTCCAACCATCTGTGGAGCACGGACCGCCAGGTCGGCGCCTGGGGCGTGGGCTCGGCGCCGGACTCCAGTCTGGCCATCAACGAGGTCATCATCTTCAGTCTGCCCGTCGTCGTCGGCAAGAGCATGGACGTGGGAATCTATACCAACGTGGATGCCGGCCAGCGCAGCTCCGGGGGCTTTCCGGGCTGGATGGCCAACGCCGGTTCGAGTTTCACCAGCTATCTCGACGGCGCCAGCCTGATGCTGGGCGGCCAGAACGTGCCGGGCTTCAGCATCAGTTCAGCCTCGGGCCTGAACTGGGCGGTGTCGGCTGTTCCCGAGCCCAGTGCCTGGCTGTTGATGCTGGCCGGCCTGGGCGTGGTGATGCTGCGTCGGCGCGCTTAGAGCGGCAGGGCCTGCAGCGAGGCGCGCTGCACCAGCGCGGCGAACTCATCAGCCAGGCGCTGGCTTTCACTCACGGCGATGCGCCAGCGGCGGCGGCGCTCGCCGGCCTCCAGGACCATGAAGTCATTGCGGTCCGGCAGCTTGGCGCCGGGCAACTGGGCGATGAATTCCGGTGACGGGCAGAGCAGCACGACGTTGTCGAGAAACTCGGTCGAGCGGTGGCGGTGCTTGAGGGCCTTGTCCAGCCAGCCGGGCACGACCTGGCGCTGGAAATGCGGATACAGCACCAGCGGCGACTGAGCCTGCTGCAGCGCCCGGTAGTCCAGATGCAGGTGGTAGTCGGTGATGCCGCCATCCCAGTAGGCGCCGCGCGGCGCGCCGGGCAGGTCGTGCTGGGCCTGCAGCCAGAAGGGGATGGAGCAACTGGCCAGCAAGGCGCCGCGCAAGTTGGCGCGCGACAGATGCACCTCGCGGCTGGTGAAGTCGCTGAGCTTCAGCGGCAGGCGGTCGCGTGGGTCCGAGAAGACGACACGCTCCAGGAAGCGGCCCAGCAGCGGCCGCGATACGGCATTGGCCGCGAAGGCACCCAGATAGCCCAGCGGCGTGCGCAGCTTGCCTTCGCGCGCCAGCAGGCCAGCGCGGCCGCGTGAGGTGACGACGTGCAGGCGCAGCCGCGGATGGGCCAGCACCTCAGATTCGCGGCCCTGGAAGATCTCACCCAGGATTTCGCCGAAGCGCTTGCTGACGCCTTCGGGCCGCGGCCGCTTCTCGCCCGGCAGCACGTCGTACTCCTGGGTCACATAGGCCTCGGCCATGGTGTTGAAGGCGTCGGCCACGTCGCGGTGGGCGAGGGCGGCCGTGGCCATGCGCCAGGCGCCGATGCTGGCGCCGACGAGGTGCACGGTCTGGCGGCTTTGCGGCAGCCAGTCGCCGAAGACGAAGCGATCCAGGCCGTTGAGGATCAACCCCTTGGGGCCACCGGCGGCGGCCGGCATCAGGCCGACGTCCTCGGCGCGCAGGCCGCGCTCGGCCAGGCGCGCCCGGGCGGCCGGGCCGGCAAAGATTTGAAGTGCCGCGGAAGTCATTGCCGCAGAAGATAGCCGAGACCGGCCGTGCACGATGACACGGTCGGGACGGCATGGAGCGTCATCAGAACTTGTGTTCCCAGTTCAAGGCCCACCAAGCGACGGGCTTGCGCTCATTCAGCGCGAAGTCGGGCAGACCGGTGTAGGTCACGTAAGACCCTTGCTTGGGCTGAAACAGGCCGTTCACGCTGACGCGGACGTTGTCCTGCTTGCTGACCTGCATCATCGCGAATGCATCCAGCGAACGGGCGGCCAGCGTCTCCTGGCTTTGCAGATTGGTCTGCTGCACGTCGAATTTGGGCGCGATCTGGGCGCTGAAGCCCATGCTGATCGGCAAGCTCTTCATGCGGTAGTCCGCGCCGAAATTGAACTGCCAGGGCTGCTGGCCTTCCAGGCGGTTGTTCGGCCCGACGATGTCGTTGACGGTGGAGCGGTACAGGTTCAGCGATGCGCGCAGGCTCAGCGCCGTCGTCGGTTCGAACAAGCTGGGGAACAGCTCGCCGGCGCGCCCCTTGACCTCCAGCTCCAGCCCTTGCGTCGTCGCCTTGCTCAGGTTGATCGGCCGGGCGACCCAGCGAGCCTTCTCCGCCCAGAAGACGCTGTTTTCCTTGACGAGCGAATTGCGCACGAGACCGGTGATGCGGCGGTGGAACACCCCGACCGACACCATGCCGCCCGCGGGCAGGTAGCTTTCCCAGGCGATGTCCAGGCCCGTTGCCAGCTCCGGCTTGAGGTTGGGGTTGCCGACGCGGTCAGGCGCTGACTGGGTGTTCTCGACCGCGACCCGCGGCCCGCCCGGCTGGTTCGCGTCGAGAGACGTGGCCGGGTAGTCCGTATTGATGGTGGGGCGCGCGATCAGCTGCTGCACGTCGGCCGCTTTGTAGCTGCGCGTCAGGCTGGCGCGGACCATGTCACGGCCTTTCGGATCCGGCTTGAAGTTCAGGTGCAGCAAGGGCGTCGTCACCTTGCTGGTGCTGTTGAACTCGCTTCCCACGCCTTCACTGACGGTCTTGATCTGCTCATGGCGCACGCCGAAGTAGGCCGACCACTGCTTGTTGATCTCCCACTCGTCCTGGCCGTAGAAAGCCGTACGGGTGATGGTCGCGTTGAAGGGCTGGCCTTCAACACCGGGCAGCAGGTCCTTGGCCACCAGGGTGACCGGATCGCGTTCGATGGTGCTGCGGACTTCGTCGCGGGTACGACGCTCGATCTCGCTGCCGACCGTGACCGTGTGCGCTTCACCGGCGTACTGGCTGTATTTGCCCGATAACGTCGTGTTGCGGTTGCGGTTGTCGCCCGTCGTGATGCGTTCGATGACGGGCACGCCTGCCGCGTTGCGGCCGAAGAAGTTGAAGTTGAAGTCGGCGCCGCCGCTGCCGGTGCCGGCCCGCAGCTCGATACGGCGGTCTTCGCCGAAGCGGTTGTTGTATTGAACGTTGACGCGGTTGGCGGAGAACGTGCCCCGGTTGCGCGTCGTGTCGAGCACGCTGACCGGCCGAATGCTCTTGACGGGGTCGAAGAACAGTTCCTGCGTCGTGTTCTCGCCTTCGTTGCGGAAGCGGTTCTGCACGAAGAAGCCTTGCACGGTCAGCGTCTCGTCGTCGCCGAGCTTCCAGTTCAGGCGCGGCGATACATTGAAGCCGCGGCCATGGGCACGGTCCCAGCCCGAACTGCTCAGTCGCGTCAGGCCGCCATCGCGCAGCCGTTCGCTGTCGGTCTCGTTGACGAAGTTCCAGTGGTAGACCGAGATGGGAATGACGAAACCCACGCCGCCCAGGGCCCGGTCGCCATAGGTGAAGCCGGCGTTGATGACAGGCTTCTCGCTGGCATAGGCCACACCCAGGCGCAGATCCTTCTGCACGACGCGCGGGGCGTCCTTCAGGATGATGTTCAGCGTGCCGGCAATGGCCTGGGCGCTCTGGTCAGCCGTCGGCGCCTTGGTCACTTCCAGGCGCTCGACCTGGGCCGGGTTGAGGTTGTCCAGGCTGAATCCCGGGGGCGCCGGCTCGCCGTTGACGAGGATCTGGGTGTAGGCGCCGCCCAGGCCGCGCATGCGCAGCTGGCCGCCCGAGACATTGATGCCGGGCAGGCGCTTGAGCACGTCGGACAGCTGGGTGTCGCCGTATTTGTCCAGTTCTTCGCGGCCGTAGAGCTGCTTGGCCACGGGCTCGCGGCGGC
This sequence comes from Roseateles saccharophilus, assembly GCF_031458095.1. Classification (GTDB taxonomy): domain Bacteria; phylum Pseudomonadota; class Gammaproteobacteria; order Burkholderiales; family Burkholderiaceae_C; genus Pelomonas; species Pelomonas saccharophila_A. The sequence goes on along the minus strand of NZ_JAVDXU010000003.1, from coordinate 506,945 downwards.
GCAGGTCGGTGTCGGTCTGCTGGCGCGTCACGGACACGCGCTCGAGCTGGTTGTTGCCACTCGGCGTGGGCGAGGTGGAAGCGCGATCGACTTCCTGCTGGGCCAGGACCAGGGCAGGGCTGAGCAGAAGCAGCAAGGCGAGGGCGGGGGTTTTCAAGACGGACTCCGAGGGTTCGATGCGGCGCGCACCATAGCGGCAGCGCTGTCTAGGCGCAGTGCTGCTGCGACCAGTTGCAGGTTTGGGGGCGTCAATCGACGGCCCGTGGTGCGGGCCGCGATGATGGCAAAGCTTTGTTTCAATGACGAAGGTCAGGCTGCAGGCGCCTGTGCCAGGGCGAGCTTCAGCGCTTGAGCTTGGCGAAAGCTGCGGCCATGGCGTTGCCGCCGCTGGGCTGCGAGTCGCGTGCTCCACCGCTGGGGCGCTCGTTGCGGGCGGCGGGGCGATAGCTGTTGTCCTGCTTGGGACCACGTGGCGCCTGGGCGTCCAGCTTCATCGTGAGGGAAATGCGCTGGCGGGCCAGGTCAACCTCCAGCACCTTGACCTTGACGATGTCGCCGGTCTTGACCACTTCGCGGGCGTCGTTGACGAATTTGTTGGACAGCTGGCTGACGTGGATCAGCCCGTCCTGGTGCACGCCCAGGTCGACAAAGGCGCCGAACTGCGCGACGTTGCTGACCGTGCCCTCCAGCAGCATGCCGGGCTGCAAATCCTTGACGTCCTCGACGCCGTCGTTGAAGCGCGCCACCTTGAAGTCCGGGCGGGGGTCGCGGCCGGGCTTTTCCAGTTCGGCCAGCACGTCCTTGACGGTGATGAGGCCGAACTTCTCATCGGCCAGCAGCTCGGGCTTGAGGGAGCGCAGCACTTCGCTGCGGCCGACGACTTCGGCGGCCGGTCGCTTCAGCAGCGTCAATGCCTTCTCGACCAGCGGATAGGTCTCCGGGTGGACGCCGCTGAAATCCAGCGGGTTGTCGCCGCCGCGGATGCGCAGGAAACCCGCCGACTGCTCGAAGGTCTTGGGGCCCAGGCCGCTCACGTCCAGCAGCTGCTGGCGGTTCCTGAAGGCGCCATTCGCGTCGCGCCAGCGCACGATGCTGCTGGCGACCGAGGCGGACAGGCCGGAGACGCGGGCCAGCAGGGCCTGGGAGGCGGTGTTCAGGTCCACGCCCACCTTGTTGACGCAGTCCTCGACGACGGCGTCCAGGGCGCGGGCCATCTCGCTCTGGTTGACATCGTGCTGGTACTGGCCGACGCCAATGCTCTTGGGATCGATCTTGACCAGCTCGGCCAGCGGGTCCTGCAGGCGGCGGGCAATCGACACGGCGCCGCGCAGCGACACGTCGAGGTCGGGCAGCTCCCTGGACGCGAACTCGGAGGCCGAGTAGACCGAGGCGCCGGCCTCGCTGACGACGACGCGCTCGATCTTCACGCTGGCGTCCAGGGCCTGCAGCTTCTTGATCAGCTCGCCGGCCAGCTTGTCGGTCTCGCGGCTGGCGGTGCCGTTGCCGATGGCGATCAGGTTGACGCCATGCGTGGCGCAGAGCTTGGCCAGCGTGTGCAGAGAACCATCCCAGTCGCGGCGCGGCTCATGGGGGTAGACGGTGGAGGTGTCCAGCACGCGGCCGGTGTCGCTGACCACGGCGACCTTGACGCCCGTGCGGATGCCCGGGTCCAGCCCCATGACGACGCGCTTGCCGGCCGGCGCGGCCAGCAGCAGGTCACGCAGGTTCTCGGCAAAGACCTTGATGGCGGTGGCTTCAGCCGCCTCGCGCAGGCGGGCGAACAGGTCGCGCTCCAGGCTCAGGCTCAGCTTGACCTTCCAGGTCCAGGCGACGGTCTTGCGGATCAGCTCGTCGGCCGGGCGGTTGGCGTGGCGCCAGCCGAGGTGGGAGGCGATGCGGCCTTCGGCCAGGCCGGGCTTGCCGGCCACCGGTTCTTCGTCCAGCACCAGCTTGGCGTCCAGCAGCTCCTGGGTGCGGCCGCGGAAGACGGCCAGGGCGCGGTGCGAGGGCACGGTGCGGATGGGCTCGGCGTAGTCGAAGTAGTCGCGGAACTTGGCGTTGTCCGGCGTGTCGGGGCTCTTGCCGTCCATCAGCTTGGACTGGAACAGGCCGTCTTCCCACAGCCACTCGCGCAGCTTGCCCACCAGCACGGCATCCTCGGCCCAGCGCTCGCTGAGCAGGTCACGCACGCCGTCCAGCACGGCGAAGGCATCGGCAAAGCCGCCCTCGGCGTTGATGAACTTCGCCGCTTCATCCATCGGGACGAGAGCCGGGTTGGCGAACAGCTGGTCGGCCAGCGGCTCCAGGCCGGCCTCGCGGGCGATCATGCCCTTGGTGCGGCGCTTGGGCTTGTAGGGCAGGTAGAGGTCTTCCAGCTCCTGCTTGGTCGGCGCGGCATGGATGGCGGCCTCCAGTTCGGGCGTCAGCTTGCCCTGCTCGGCAATGCTCTTCAGCACGGCCTCGCGGCGCTCGGCCAGCTCGCGCAAGTAAGCCAGGCGGGCATCCAGCTCGCGCAGCTGGATGTCGTCGAGGCCGTCGGTGGCCTCCTTGCGGTAGCGGGCGATGAAGGGCACGGTGGCCCCGCCATCCAGCAGCTCGACGGCGGCCTGCACCTGGGCGGGCCTGACCTTCAGTTCGGCGGCAATCTGGGAAACGATCAGCTTGGTGTCCAAAACGGGCTCTGGAAATACGGCGAAAAGCCTTCGATTTTCCCATATGGGTTTTCCTGTAACTCCCATCTGCAACGGCTGGCGCGGTTTCTGCGGGTTACCGAGGGTTTGCCAGACCTGGCCCCTCCCTACAGTCGCCGGCGCAGTACCCAGTACCCATACCAAACAGGAGACAAGATGCGGAAGATGCTTTCTCGCCGGTTTCTGATGGCGATCGGTGTGGCCTTGATGGCCGGCGCGGCGTTTGCGACGAATTACTCGCTGTGGATCAATGGCCGCACCGGCGGCGGCGTGGCCGGCAACTACGCCGACTTCACCTACTGGGGGCCGGCCGGCACGGCCGCCGGCGTCAACAAGAAGGCCGTCAACTGGGACGGCTACAGCCATGTCTCGGACAAGAACTACCTCGTCCGCAACGCGCTGGACTGCTTCTGCACCGGCACCAACTGGTGCTACATCGCCGTGCACAGCGCCGGCAACCTGCAGATCGGCTACACGCTGGCCATGTATGGCGGCACCTCGCGCTACAAGAAGAACGCGACGCCGGGCAGCGACGGTTCCTGCGCCAACAGCGACGGCACGACCCAGACCGGCTGGAACATCAAATGGGTGGACGTGGCCGCCGGCGCCGCGGGCGGCAGCGAGTTGGCCAACGCCGGTGACTGGGCCTTGAGCGAGCCGCTGGTGAGCGACCTCAAGACCGGCACGGCCCGTGCCATGTACGACCACAACAACACCCGCAGCAAGATCTTCTATCTGTGGGCCGGCGCCAAGGGCACGCTGTATTCGGGCGTGCTGCCGGGTCAGGATGACGAGGCCGTCGCCTATCACTCGGCCGGCGGCATCTCGGGCAGCGGCGGCGGCAGCTATTGCAACCCCAGCGACTGGTTCTGCAACGACCTGACGCTGGGCACGGCAGCGGCCGAAGGCGGTGCGGCCAAGTGGAGCAACCACACGGTCGTCTTCCGTGACGACGCCGAGGCTTACAACCACTACACCAACGGCAATTGGCAGGGCACGGTGGGCCTGGTGCGCACCGACATGGTCAATTACGCCAAGTGAAGCGTCGCGGGCTCTGGCTGGCGGGCGCCGTGCTGGCCGGCCTGATCGCCTGGTGGGCCTGGCCGCGTACCGCGGCCGTGCCCGAGGCCCAGGCCGCCGTACCGGCGCGCAACCATCTCGCGCTGCCCACGCCGGCGGCGTCGGTGGGGGCGTCGCGCCCCGAGGGCTCGCCCTTCACGGACGCCGCGCTGCGCGAGCGCATGGCCCAGCGCGACCAGCTCGTGCAGCGGCTGGAGCGCGCCAAGCTGACGCTGGCCACCTATCGCGAGCAGACCCGCTACCCGCACGAGTCGCGGCCGATTGACCAGCACCCCGACCAGATCCACCCCTTTGCGCCCATCCGCGAGAGCCTGCCGCTGCGCTTTCCCGGCAGCAAAGGCGCGGTGCCGGGCGTGCGCATCCTGACGACGCAGGACCGCGTCTTCATGAGTGGCGACGAGATCGTCAAGATCAGCGTCAGCGCCCAGGACGAGGCGGGTAGGACGCTGCCGCTGCTGATCACGCGCGCCGTCGCCTTTGACCTGCCCGACCCGCGCCAGGCCGCCGGCCGGCCGCAACTGGCGCTGGACTTCACGGGCAGCGAGGGCGTCTACAGCGCGCAGTTCCAGCCCTCGCGCACGGCCTTTGCCGACTTCGCCGGCACGCTGCGCCTGCAGGCCATCCTGAGCCAGGACGGGCGCCAAGGCGTTGTCAACTTCGATGTCGTCTACCAGCCCCTGGTGCCGGCCGAATGGGGGGCCATCAGCGAACGCGTCGCCGACGGCTCGCTGGACTTCCTTGTCGGGATCAATGTCAAGCAGACGGGTCGTTATGTCGTCAATGCCCGCGTCGACGATGCCAAGGGGCAGCCCTTCGCCCTGGTCAGCTTCAACGAGGAGTTGGGCGTCGGTGCGCAGACCGCGCGGCTGCGTGTCTTTGGCAAGCTGCTGCGCGACGGCGCGCCGGCCATGCCGCTGAAGCTGCGCGATCTGCAGGGCTTTCTGCTGATGGAAGACCGCTTCCCGGACCGCGCCATGCTGGCCCGGCGCGAGGGCGTCGTTTACTGGAGCGGCAGCTATGCGCTCAGGGCGTTCTCAGACGCCGAATGGACGAGTGAGGAGCGCGACCGCTATCTGGCCGAACTGGGCAAGGATGTCAGCCAGCTGGAAGCCCAGCTCAAGCCGCCCGGGCGCTGAGGCGGGCCGCCGCCACGTCACGCGCCGGCGGCTGGCCGAACAGCCGGCCGTATTCGCGGGTGAATTGCGGCACGCTTTCATAGCCGACGGCGAAGGCGGCGCTGCTGGCGCTCACGCCATCGGCCAGCATCAGCCGCCGGGCCTCGATGAGGCGCAGATTCTTCTGGAACTGCAGCGGCGACAGCGACGTCGCCTCGCGAAAGCGCCGGTGAAAGGCCGAGGCGCTGAGGCCCGCCACCTCGGCCAGTTGCTCCACCGCCCAGGGCCTGGCGAACTCCGCGCGCAGCAGGGCCACGACGCGGGCGATGCGTGCGGCCTGGCCGCCCGGCCCGCCCAGGGCGCGGATGGCCTCGCCATGTCGGCCGGCCAGCAACCAGTAGTGCATCTCGCGCAGCAGCGAGGCCTGCAGCAGGGGAAGCGCCTGGGGGCGCTCCAGCAGGCGCAGCAGCCGCAGGCCGGCATCGGCCACCTCGGCGTCCGTCGGCACGACGCGCACCGGCGCCAGCTTGCCCGCCGTGGCGGCCTGCATCTCGCCGGCCAGTGCGGCGACGGCGGCGGTGTCCAGCTCCAGCACCAGCGAGTAGTAGGGTGAGGCCAGCGTCGCGCGCGTGATCTGGCTGACCGTGGGCACGTCGGCCGTGATCAGCAGCGACTCGCCGGGTGCCATGTCCAGCACCTGGCGGCCCTGCGTGACCTGCTTGCGGCCCTGCACGACCAGGGCGACCAGCGGGCGCGAAATGGCATAGACCAGGCCGCTGGGCGCCGTGGCACGCACGGTGGTCAGGCCCGGGATGGGCGTGCGGGCGATGCCATCGGCGTCGGCGTGAGCCTCGGCATGGCGACAGACAGCATCGAGCAAGTCTTTCATGGGGTGCCAGCCTACAGCCTCGCGCGCGCTGGTGTGAAGCGGAGCAGGATCAGGCAAGGGATGGCGAGCATCCGGCAACCGCAGCCGGGCGCCTGAATGGAGCATGAAGGCCTGTTTCAACCGGAGCCTTCCCATGACCATGCTCAGCCTCATCACCGGCGCCAGCCGCGGCCTCGGCCGCAACACCGCCCTCGCCATTGCCCGCCGCGGCGGCGATGTCATCCTGACCTACCAGAGCCGGGCCGATGCGGCCGAGGCCCTGGTTGCGGAGATCCGCGCCCTCGGCCGCCAGGCTGTCGCGCTACGACTCGATGTGGGCGATGTCGCCAGCTTCCCGGCATTTGCTAAGCAGCTGCGCGCCGCGCTGCGCGACACCTGGGCGCGCGACAGCTTCGACCACCTCGTCAACAACGCCGGCCATGGCGACTACGCGTTGATCGCCGACACCACCGAGGCGCAGTTCGACGGCCTCGTCAACGTGCACTTGAAGGGGGTGCTCTTCCTGACCCAGGCCCTGCTGCCGTTGCTGGCCGACGGCGGACGCATCGTCAACCTGTCCTCGGGCCTGACGCGCATGTCCTTCCCCGGCTATGCGGCCTACGCGGCGGTGAAGGGCGCGGTGGAGGTGCTGACGGTCTACCTCGCCAAGGAGCTGGGCGCGCGCGGCATTGCCGTCAATACCGTGGCGCCAGGGGCGATCGAGACCGACTTCGGCGGCGGCGCGGTGCGCGACAACCCCGAGGTCAACCAGCGCTTCGCCGGCATGACAGCCCTCGGCCGCGCCGGTGTGCCGGATGACATCGGGCCTATGGTGGCCAGCCTCCTGTCACCGGACAACCGCTGGGTCAATGCCCAGCGCATCGAGGTCTCAGGCGGCCAGGCGATCTAGCAGGCCCTGGGCCGCGGCACGGCCACTGGCCATGCTGGCCGTCAGCAGATAGCCGCCGGTCGGGGCCTCCCAGTCCAGCATCTCGCCGGCGACGAAAACGCCGGGCAGGCGTTGCAGCATCAGGCCGTCGTTCAGGGCCTCGAAGCGGACGCCGCCGGCGGTGCTGATGGCCTCGGCCACCGGGCGGGCGGCATGCAAGGTCAGCGGCAGGCGCTTGAGGGCCGCGGCCAGCGTGGCGGCGTCCAGCATCTGCGCGCGCGTCAGCAGCTCGTGCAGCAGGCCCATCTTCAGCGGGCTCAGGTGCAGGCGGCTCTTCAGATGCGAGGACAGCGAACGGCTGCCGCGCGGATGCTTGACCTCGGCGAGCACGCGTTCGGGTGTCAGCTGAGGCAGCAGGTCCAGATGCAGCGTCGCCTGGCCGTCGCGCGTGATCTGGTCACGCAGCGAGCTGCTTGCGGCGTAGACGAGGGAGCCTTCGATGCCGGTGGCGGTGATGACGAACTCGCCGGGGCGGCTGGCAAAGCCTTCGGTCTCGAGGGCCACCGGCTTGACCGGCTGGCCGGCGAACTCGCTGGCAAAGCGCGCGCTCCAGCCGGCGCCACTCGTGTGAGCCGCCGTCGGGCCGACGTCGAAGCCGCAGTTGGCGGGCTGCAGCGGGGCGATGTCGACGCCACGGTCGGCCAGCCACGGCGCCCAAGCGCCATCCGAGCCGAGCTGGGGCCAGGACGCGCCGCCAAGAGCCAGCAGCGTCGCCGCCGGCGTGACCAGGCGTTCGCCGTCGGGTGTCTCGAAGCGTAGCGCGCCGTCCGTGGTCCAACCCGTCCAGCGGTGACGCATGGCGAACTTCACGCCCGCCGCACGCAGCCGGTGCAGCCAGGCGCGCAGCAGCGGCGCCGCCTTGAGGTCGGTGGGAAAGACGCGGCCCGAGGTGCCGACAAAGGTCTGCACGCCCAGCTCGGCCGCCCAGGTGCGCAGTGCATCGGCGTCGAAGCCGCGCAGCAGCGGTGCTATCTGGGCAGCGCGCGCGCCGAAGCGGCCGACAAAGGGCTCGAAGGGTTCGGAGTGGGTCAGGTTGAGGCCGCCCTTGCCGGCCAGCAGGAATTTGCGGCCGACGCTGGGCTTGGCGTCGAAGACGGTGACGGCTTGGCCGGCCGCGGCCAACACTTCGGCCGCCATCAGGCCGGCGGGGCCGCCGCCGATGACGGCGATATCGGCCGTGAGAACTTCTTGGGGTTGCATGCCCGATTCTAGGAACCGGGCCCGGACCTGGAGGCCGCCCTCAGGCTGTGGCCGGTTTCGCTTCCCCCGGCATCAGGTCGTTGTTGCCCCAGCACTGCTCGTAGGTCCAGCCGGTCAGTTCCTCGGCCACAGCGCGGGCCTCTGGCGGAGCGTCGGCGATGCGGCCGCCGGCCTTGATGCGGGCGATTTCCTGCAGCAGCACGGCGTGGTTTTTGCGGTCGAGCTTCATCTGGGTGGTGTAGTAGACGCCTCCCAGGCCCAGACCGATCACGCCCAGGGTGAAGATGCCGATGATGGCGTTGACCGCGATGTCCGGCTGGCTGGCCTGGCCGGACAGGAAGCCGAACTGGCCCAGGGTCCAGCCCATGGCGAAGACGATGGCCGAGCGGGTGATCTTGCCGGCGAAGGTCATGGCGCCGGCATAGATGCCTTCACGCCGCCGGCCGGTCAGCACCTCGTCGACGTCGGCCAGGAAGGTGTAGACCGTCCATGGGATGTAGTAGACGCCGCCGGTGCCCAGGCCGAACACGGCCGTGATGGCGAAGAGGGCGATGGCCGTGGTTTCCTTGGACCAGCCCAGGTAGAACAGTGCGGTATAGGCCAGCACACTGCCGCAGACGACGAGCAGCGCAATACGGTAGGGGCGCGCGAAACCGAATTTGATGCACAGGCCGATGAACAGCAGGGTCGATATCAGCTGCATCACCGAGCTGAAACTGTTCAGGTAGCCGACCACGGATTTGTCCTGCCCCATGCAGAAGACGATGAAATAGGTGAATATCGAGGCGAACAGCCATTCCGCTCCAAACCCCAGCAGATACATGCCGAGGTGTTTGCGGAAGATCTTCAGATGAAAGGTGGACCGCATGTCCACGGCGAGCTTCTTGAGGGCTTTGCCCAGGCTGCCGGCGCGCTCCTGCACGACCTCGCTGACGGGCCGCTCCCAGGAGGAGAGGTAGAGGGCCGTCATGGCGGCACACATGATGAGGGCATAGATGATGCCGGTCAGCAGGAAGGGCGTGGCCGACTCCTTGCTGTACACCAGGAACAGCTGGGCCGGGATGAAGGCGGCCAGGAAGTTGGCGCCCTTGCCGAACATGGCCTTGGAACCGGTGAGTTTGGAGCGGACGGCAAAATCCGTGGTCATTTCCGTGGCCAGGGTTTCATAGGGAACCATGATCATGGTGTAGACCAATTCGAACAGGGCATACATGCCCAGGTAGTACCAGAACCCGAAACCCTCGATCCACATCAGCGGATACAGCAGCACCGCAGGAATGCCGACCAGAATGAAAAAGCGTCGGCGCCCGAACTTGCGGCCCAAACGCGTGTTGTAGAAGTTGTCGCTGATATACCCCATCACCGGGTTGCTGATGGCATCCAGGATGCTGGCCACCGAGAAGATCGTGGCTGCCTCGACGACCGTCAGGCCGCAGAAGGTCGTGTAGAAATAGAGCAGCCATGCCGCCGCGATGGCCAGGGCGCCGCTGCCCAGCAGATTGGCGCTGCCATAGCTCAGCGTGTGTCTGATCGAGATCGTTCGGGTCATGACGGGCTGTCTCTCTGTGAAGTGGAAGACAGTTTCATTTTTTGTGGCCTGTCGTTCCGTGTGGCGAGTATCCCATTTCCGGATGCTTTGGGACCTGCCGTCAACCCTGGGCTCTCGCTCTCCCATGCGCTGCGGCCCTGCGGGCTAAGGCCGGCAGGGCTTGGGGTTGGTGCAGTGGTATGTCAGCGCGTCGCGCGCAGGCATACGGCGAGGCCGACGCGCGGGTCAGGCCCCGCCGAGGGGGCTCAATCGGCGCGCAGCTTGGCCCGCAGCGCGGCGCCGATCTCCGGCTTGTCGACAAAGGCGTCGGTCGGGTTGCGCAGCAGCATGACGTCTTCCAGCCGCGTCTGCACGCCGGCCAGGGCCTGCGGGTGGCTGAAGATGTAGAACTTGTTGTGGTCGATGGCGTCGAAGACCATGGCCGCCACGTCGGCCGCCGTCAGCTTGCCCGAGGACACCGCCTTGTCGGACTGGGCCTGGGAAATCATCTGGCTCTTGGTCGGCTTGGCCGCGGCGAACTCGCTGGGGCGGTTGCGGTGGCTCTGGCTGATGCCGGTGGGGACGAAGAAGGGGCAGAGCACCGAGGCGTGGACCTGGTCGGTCACCAGGGACAGGTCCTGGTAGAGGGTCTCGGACAGCGACACGACCGCGTGCTTGGACACGTTGTAGACGCCCATGTTCGGCGGGTTCAGCATGCCGGCCATGGAGGCGGTGTTGACGATATGGCCTGAGTAGGCCGGGTCGGCCTTGGCGGCGGCCAGCATCATGGGCGTGAACAGGCGCACGCCATGCACGACGCCCATCACGTTGACGCCCATGACCCATTCCCAGTCGCTTAAGGAGCTCTCCCAGATCAGGCCGCCCGACCCGACACCGGCGTTGTTGAAGACGAAGTGGGGGGCGCCAAAGCGCTGCTGCACGGCGGCAGCCAGCGCTTCCATCTGATCGGCCTTGGCCACGTCGACGACGCGGGCCAGCACCTCGACGTCCTTGAACTCCGAGGCGGCCTTGTCCAGCGCATCGGCCTGCACGTCGACGAGGACGAGGTTCATGCCGCGCGCGGCGGCGAGGCGGGCGGTCTCCAGGCCAAAGCCTGAGCCGGCGCCGGTGATGACTGCGGTTTGTTTGCTCATTACGTGGTCTCCTTGCGCATCTCGATGTGAGGGATGCCGTCTTCCATGTATTGCTCGCCAACGGGCGAGAAACCAAAGCTGCCGTAGAAGCGCTCCAGGTGGGCCTGGGCGTGCAGCGTGATCGAATGCCTGGGCCACAGGCGCTCGCAGTGGGCGAGGGCCTCGGCCATCAACAAGCGCCCTGTGCCGCCACCGCGGGCGGCGGGCGAGGTGACGACGCGGCCGATCAGCGCGTCGGGCGCCTTCAGCCCCGGCGGGATCAGGCGCAGATAGGCGTTGAGCCGCCCATCATCGCCATGGCCCAGCAGATGCCAGGTCTGACGGTCCAGGCCGTCGATGTCGAGGAAGACGCAGTTCTGCTCCACGACAAAGACCTCGGAACGCAGGGCCAGCACGTCGTAGAGCTGCTCGATCGTCAGCTCCTTGAACGGGACACAAGTCCAGCGCATCAGATCAGCTTGACGAGCTGCTTGCCGAAGTTCTTGCCCTTGAGCAGGCCCATGAAGGCCTCGGGGGCGCTGGCGATGCCCTCAGACACGGACTCGCGGAACTTGAGCTTGCCGGTGGCGACCATGCCGCCCAGCTCCTTCAGCGCCTCGGGCCAGACTTCCATGTGCTCGGACACGATGAAGCCCTCGACCTTCATGCGGTTGGTCAGGATGAGCTGGGGATACTGGAGCGGGATGGGCTCGCCGTTGTAGCCGGAAATCATGCCGCACATGGCGATGCGGCTGAAGGCGTTGGCGCGCAGCAGCACAGCGTCCAGGATCATGCCGCCGACGTTCTCGAAATAGCCGTCGATGCCATTCGGGCACTCGGCCTTCAGCGCGCCGGATAGCGACTTCAGGTCGGCGTGCTGCTTGTAGTCGATGCAAGCGTCAAAGCCCAGTTCCTCGACGACATAACGGCATTTGTCGGCGCCACCGGCCAGGCCGACCGCGCGAGCGCCGCGCGCCTTGGCGAGCTGACCCACCACGCTGCCGACGGCACCGCTGGCGGCGCTGACCACGACAGTCTCGCCGGCCTTCACCTGGATGATCTTCATCAGGCCATACCAGGCCGTCACGCCGGGCATGCCGACCGAACCCAGGTAGGCGGACAGCGGGATGTGGGTGGTGTCGACCTTGCTGAGCACGCCGCGCTGGGTGGCGTCGACGGTCTGGTATTCCTGCCAGCCGCCCATGCCGACGACCTTGTCGCCGACAGCGAAATTGGCGTTCTTCGACTCGACGACTTCGCCGACCGTGCCGCCGATCATGACCTCGTCCAGCGGCTGGGACGCGGCGTAGCTCTTGCTGTCGTTCATGCGGCCGCGCATGTAGGGGTCCAGGCTCAGGTAATGGTTGCGCACGCGCACCTGGCCCTCGGACAGCGGGGCGAGAGCGACCTCGACGAGGCGGAAGTTGTCGGGCGTGACCTCGCCCTTGGGGCGGGTGGCGAGGACGATCTGGCGATTGATTGGGCTCATGGGGGCTGTCGGTTCACACAACAGCCGCCATTGAAGCATCACGCGAAATGCCCCCGCGTCCCTGGGGCGACAGGCGCTCCAGCGGTTCTAGAGAGGCCTCCTCAGGCCGGGATCGGGTAGTGGGTGCAACCCAGCTTTTCCGAGATGTCGCGGCTGGCGGTCTGCAGCATCTTGACGACCTCGGGCGCCTTCTCGACGTCGAAGCGGAAGGTCGGGAAGGACACGCTCATGCCGGCGATGGGCTGGCCCAGGCGGTCGAAGATGGGCACGCCCAGGCAGCGGATGTGGTCGTCGAATTCCTCGCGGTCCTCGCCGAAGCCCTGCTTCTTGACCTGCTCCAGCTCGGCCAGGAAGGCGGGGCGGGTGACGATGGTCTTGTCGCGAAAGCGCTTGAACTCGGCGCCGTCCAGGATGCGGTCGCGGCGCTCGGGGTGCTCCCAGGCCATCAGCACCTTGCCGATCGCGGTGCAATGCAGCGGCGCGCGGCGGCCGATGCGCGAGTACATGCCCAGCATGTGGCGCGAGTCGACCTTGTGGATGTAGATGATCTCGCTGTCGATGAGGCTACCCAGGTGGACGGTCTCGCCGGTGGCATCGGCCAGCATCTGCATATGGTGCTTGGCCAGGTCGACCAGCTCGGGCGAGGGCAGGGCCTTGGAGCCGAGCTCGAACATGCGCATGGCCAGGCCATAGCGCTCGCTGTCGGCCTCCTGGCGCACATAGCCCAGGCCCTTCATGGTCTGCAGGAAGCGGTAGACCGTCGCCTTGGGCATGGCCAGGCGCACCGAGAGGTCGGTGATCCCGATGTCACTGCGCTCACCCAGGGCGTTCAGGATGGCGAACACCTTGAGCACCGCGGCAACCGACTCGGGCTGCTTCGAATCACCAATGTCTTCATCCATCGTTTCGATTCTTTCGGGTGCGTGTTTCAAGGCTGGATTCTGACTCAGGCTCGGCGTGGCCCGGCGCCGGCGCGGATTTGCTCAGCCAGTTGATCGGGTTGTTGCGGACGCAGGGCGGCGGCGTCATAGGCCTCATCGGGGCGCCAGCCGACGTCCGGCGACAGGGTTTCGCCCGGGTGGCTGGCCCGCCAGGCGGCCAGGATGTCGACCGGCCGGCCATTGAGCCGGCTGCCGGTGTCGACAAACGCCGTGCCCTTCCAGCGGCGGATCAGGCGATCGGCGCCGATCTCGGCCGGCAGCTCCCAGCGGTTGTGCTCGCTGAAGAGGTGCGACTGCACGCCGACGCCCAGGGAATAGCCGAATTCTTCGGCGCGGTCGGCGGTGAAGAGGTTGCCCACCACATGCACTCGGCCATAGCGCACCCGCGGTGAGCGTTCCTTGCAGGCATGGAAGTGGTTGTGGTGCAGGGTCACGCGCAGCTTGCCGGTGTCGGACGTCAAGCTGTCGCTGTTGCCGATCAGCATGGTTTTGTCATGGGCCTGGAAGCGGCACCAGGACACGGTGACGAGGTCGCTGCCGTTGGTGATGTCCAGCAGGCCGTCGTGGTGCTGCACGCGCTGGCCCAGGCGGATGGGCTCCAGCTTGTCGGGATGCTTGCCGTCGTCGAAGAGGCAATGGTCCACCCAGACGCGCTCGGCGCCGCGCAGCGACAGCGCGTCGTATTCGGAGTTCCACTCGCCATGTACGTTGTCGCGCGGCTCCCAGCCGGGAAAGTGGTCGTAGGCGTCGGAGAAGCGCAGGTCGCGGATGACGATGTTGCTGACCTTGTCCAGCAGCACCATGCCGTGCTGAAAGCCGGCGCCGGGCGCCGCACCCAGCAGTGTCGTGTTGGACGGCAGGCGCACGATGGACACGGCGGCCTGGCGCTGTGCTGAGCGCTTGCGGGCGTCTTCCAGCGGGCCTTTGGGGTCGTCGCGGCCCCAGGTGGCGGGGTCGTAGGCGTGATCGAAGGCGTCGAAGCTGAACTCGGGGTCGCGGAAGGCCTCGACACCGCCGGGGCAGAGGTCGATGAAGGCATGGATGCGGATGATCTTGGGCTTGTCGCCCAGGCGCAGCGCGACGTTCAGGCCGGCGCGGTCGTGGACGTCGAAGATGTGCTGGGGAATAGCCTTCGCGCCGCCCGTGGTGTTGCCGACACCGGCCCAGCCCTGGGCCGACTCGACGATCGCAGGCGAGGGGGTGGCGCAGCCGCCGAGTGCGGAGAGTCCGGCAGAGAGGCCGGCGAGGGCGAGGAGTTGGCGGCGGTGGAGTGTCATGGTCGGTTGTTGAATTCGCTGAGGCGGTTCGTGGCCGCGTCGAAAGGCCGGCGCGAGGTGCTGGCGTTCCAGGGACCGACATGGGCGCCGATCTCGCTGTCGCGCACGACCGCCATGCCGTTGGGGCTGGAGCCGGCGACCCAGGTACCGGCCTTCACGCCGGCATCCCAGGCGCGGCCGAGGGACGTGGCGCCGGGCGCGATGCCGGGCTCGCCGACGAGGCGGCTGTGCGTGACGAGGAAGCCCTGGTTCACATCAGGCGCCGTGCTGGGCGCAAGGATGATGCCGCCGTGGCCGGGCGTGCGGCGATTGGCTCGCGTGAGGACGGTGGAGTGCTCGATGACCAGGGTCGCGTTGCCGAAGATGAAGTCCACATCGCCCGCAATCAGGCTGTGGCGGATCAGCTGGCGGGCCGGCTTTTCGGGCGCTGAACGCTTGACGTAGAGGGTGTCCTGGTGGCCGAGCAGGCGCACGTTGTCGAGTTGGATGCGGTCGCCAGTGAGGGTCAGCGCCACGGCTTGCGCGCCGCCGCTTTCGCCGACGCCCGGCGGGTAGGCCTCGCCGCGGCGCACGCCGTCCATCGCATCGTTGGCGATGGTCAGCGAGATGAGCTGCACGTCGTTGCTCTGCACGAGCACGCTGGTGCTGCCGCTGGTGCCGATGGTGGTCTTGCCGAGCTCGGGCCAGCAGGGGTGGGCGGCCTCGTTCTCGCCCTTGGGCTTGCCGGAGAAGCGGTTGTCCACCAGCACGACGGCGCTCGCGTCCAACGCCGCGCCGATCAAGGCGATGGGCGCCTTGTCCTTGATGCACAGCGGCCCGCGGTAGGTGCCGGGCTGGATCTGGATGACCCAGCGCTTGGCGCCTTCAGCGGGCACCTTGTCGATGGCCGCCTGCACCGACTCGCCGGCCCTGACGACAAGGTCCGGCGGGCTGGCGGCCAGGTCGGCCAGCGGTGCCGGTTTCCAGTCGCCGAGATAGGCCGCCGTCGTGTGCTGGGCCGCCTGTTGCGGCGCCAGCTGGGGGCGCTCCTGGGCCTGGCTCAGGCTGGCCACCAGCAGCAGTGCCAGCGCGGACTTCACAGGTCGGCCAGGTAGAGGGCCGGCTCCACGCCGCTGGCGCGCTCCTTGTCGCAGCTGAACAGCACCTGCTTGTTGTCCGGTGTGAAGCTGGGATGCGGGTGGGTGACCTGGCGGTCGTCCTTGTAGACGTCCCAGCCGCTGTCGTGGCGGGCGATGGCGCGCGTCGTGCCGGCCTTCAGGTCGAACAGGTGAAGATAGGGGTCGCCCACCAGCATCTCGTTGTCGCCGCTGCTGGCCTTGCCGCAGCCATCGCCGACGATGAGGGTGCCGTCGTGGTTGCTCATCAAGTGGGAGCATTGCGGCATCGCGGTGAGCAGCCTGTTCTCCAGCGTGACGGGGTCCAGGCTGTAGATCCAGCGCTCGGGTGACTTCTCGTTGTAGCTGACGTAGATCATGGCGCTGCCGTCCGGCACCCAGAACTCGTGCGTACAGCTTTCGCCGTCCAGGTGCTCCTTGCCGCAGCGGCGGTTCGTGCCGTCTTCGTTGATGAACCACATGCGCGCGTCGATGAGGTCGTGCGGGCCTTCATGGCAATAGGCGACGGTGTTGTCGTCGAAGGGGCGGTACTGCGGATGGCCCAGCCAGCCTCGTTGCTCGAGGATGACGGTGCGCTTGCCTGTGGTGAGGTCCACGCTGAAGAGCCTGCACAGCGGCCGCTTGTGGAACATCTCGTTGAACTTCTGCCAGGTGTTCAGCGGGAACCAGTCGGCGGCGGCGATCTCGATGCCCACGATCTTGGTGCAGGCGCTGTTGCTGACCCAGGTGCCGTAGCCCACCCAGTCTTCGGGCACGATGTAGAGGACTTCCTCTCGCAGCGTGGCGAGCTCCAGGCGGATGAACTGGCGCTTGTCACGCACGAAGTAGAGGTGCCGGTCGTCGGGGCTCAGGAAGCCGCCGAAGGTGTTCTCGCCCGCGCCATCGGTGAGCTGGATGGCGGTCTGCGTGTCCAGGTCGAGCAGGTGGTAGTTCCAGTTCGGGCTTGGATGGGGACCGAACTCGCCGCCGAAGATCAGCTGGCGGCCGTCATTGGTGAAGCACTTCTGATAGAAGTAGTTGCGGTGGCAGGTGACATCGGGCGGCGTCAGCCGCGTCACGCGCGCCCCGGTGTCGGGATCCTCGCGGGTGAGGAATTCAAACTTGCGTTCGGTGGCTTTCATGGCGTCCTCTGCAGCGCATTCTGGAACCCCGCGGCGATCGCCTGCGGGGCCCTCGCGGGATCAGCGTGCCAACCAGCCGCCGTCGACTGCGATGGTGTAGCCGTTGACGTAGTCAGAAGCCGGCGAAGCCAGGAACACCACCGGTCCAGCCAAGTCCTCGGGCTTGCCCCAGCGGCCGGCCGGGATGCGGTCGAGGATGGCGCTGTTGCGCTGCTCGTCGGCGCGCAGCTGGGCGGTGTTGTTGGTGGCCATATAGCCCGGGGCGATGGCGTTCACATTGATGCCGTGCGAAGCCCACTCGTTGGCCATCAGGCGGGTGATGCCCATGACGCCGCTCTTGCTGGCGGTGTAGGAAGGCACGCGGATGCCGCCCTGGAAGCTCAGCATGGACGCGATGTTGATGATCTTGCCGCCCGTGCCCTGGGCCATGAAGGCCTTGGCCACGGCCTGGGACAGGAAGAACACCGACTTCAGGTTCAGGTCCATCACGTCGTCCCAGTCGGCCTCGGAGAACTTGATGGCGTCCTCGCGGCGAATGATGCCGGCGTTGTTGACGAGGATGTGGACCGCGCCGTTCAGCGCCTTGGCCTGGGCCACCAGGTCGGGGATGCAGCTGACATCACCGAGGTTGGCGCGCAGGTCCAGGAAGCGCCGGCCCAGAGCCTCGACGCCGGCCTGTGTCTCGTCGGGCTCGGAGACGTTGACGCCGACGATGTCGGCCCCCGCCTGCGCCAGCGCCAGTGCCATGCCCTGACCCAGGCCGGTGTTGCAGCCGGTGACGATGGCCGTCTTGCCGGCCAGGTTGAAGTTGTTGAGCACCATAAGTCGTTGCGTCCGATCAGCGCAGAGGGGTCGTGGCCAAGGTGGTTCAGTTTGTTGAAACGCAGTTCCACTTTTGCCGATGCCGCGACTTTAGGCAGGCTGCAAGTGTTGCGGAATCATGGTTTCTAATTAGTGAACCGATGTTCCGATTTTTGCATCTTCCACCTATCATCGTCCACAAGCCGGACAAATACGCAGCACCATGAGCACTTTCTTCCTCAATGACGACACCCCCTGGCACGAGCTGGGCGACGGCATTCGCCGCAAGATCGTGGGCCACACGCCGGAGCTGATGTCGGTGCTGGTGCAGTTCGACAAGGGTGCCATCGGCACCCCTCACGCCCATGACGCCCATGACCAGATTGCCTATGTGATCTCGGGTCGTTTCGAGTGCGAAGTCGGTGGCAAGAAATGCGTCCTCAAGCCGGGCGACGCCTTCGTGGCGCCCCGCCTGACCCTGCATGGCGTCGTTGCGCTGGATGACGGCGCCACCCTGCTCGACCAGTTTTCCCCTCGCCGCGACGACTACCTGTAGTCGCTGCCCACGGCCGGCGCTCGCACTGCAGCGACGCTGGCTCCAAAGACCAAAGGGTGCCCTGCGTGCGCCCGGGCCGATAGGCCCCGTGAACAACCCGAGAGCCGCCAGCGCTGGCATGCGCAACAGGCGGCCCAGCACCAGGAGACATCCATGCCCGCATTCCGTCCGTCCCACCGCTTGGCCCTGAGTCCGGTGGCCCTGGCCGTCGCCTTCATGGCCGCCCCCGTGTGGGCCCAGACCGCGCCTGCCGCGTCCCAGCAGCTCGAGACCGTCACCGTCACCGGCATCCGCGCCTCGCTGGAAAGCGCGCTGAACGCCAAGCGCCAGGACAAGGGCATCGTCGATGTCATCAAGGCCGAGGACATGGGCAAGTTCCCGGACACCAACCTCGCCGAGTCCCTGCAGCGCATCCCCGGCGTGGTGATTGACCGCGACGCCGGCGAAGGCCGCAACATCACCGTGCGCGGCCTGGGCGGCGACTTCGCCCGCACCCGCATCAACGGCATCGAGGCCCTGGCCACCACCGGCGGCACCGACAGCTCCGGCGGCGCCAATCGCACCCGCGCCTTCGACTTCAACGTCTTCGCCGCCGACCTCTTCAGCTCGTTGACCGTGCGCAAGAGCAGCTCGGCCGACGTCGACGAAGGGTCATTGGGCGCCACCATCGACCTGCAGACGGCCCGCCCCTTTGACCTGAACAAGTTCGCGGCCGCCGTCTCCGTCAAGGGCACCTACAACGATCTGTCCGGCAAGGCCACGCCCAAGGCGTCCTTCCTGATCTCCAACACCTTTGCCGACAAGAGGATCGGCGTGCTGCTGTCGGGCGCCTATTCCAAGCGCAAGGTCTACGAAGAAGGCTTCAGCACTGTGCGCTGGGACAACGGTCCCTCCAGCGGCAATGCCTTCAGCGGCTGGTGCCCGCCCCAGGGCGTGACGGCCAACCTGCCCACCGGGTCCACCGCCACCACCTGCGGCCCCGCCGCCCAAGGCGTGGCCCGCCTGCCCAACACACCCGAGAACCTGGCCGCCTACAACGAAGCCAGCAAGGCCACCAACTTCCACCCACGCCTGCCGCGCTACGGCCGCCTCACGCATGACCAGGAACGGTTGGGCTTGACCGGCTCCATCCAGGTGCGCCCCGCGGAAAGCATGCTGCTGACCTTCGACATGCTCTACAGCAAGCTGGATGCAACCCGCCAGGAAGACTTCCTGGAAGCCATCTCCTTCAGCCGCGCGCTGTCGGCCGGCGGCAAGCAGCAGACCAGCGTGCTGGAGGCCCAGTTCGCGCCCAGCGGCCAGATGGTCTACGGCAAGTTCAATGGCGTCGACGTGCGCGCCGAGTCGCGCTTCGACAAGCTCAGCACCGAGTTCAGCCAGCCCTCGCTGACGGTGGAGCAGGACATCACCGACACCCTCAAGCTGACGGTGCGCGGCGGCCGGGCCACCTCGCGCTTCCGCAATCCCATCCAGACGACGACCACGCTGGATGCCCCCAACGTCAATGGCTATGTCTTCGACGCCCGCGGCGACGACCGCGCCCCGCTGCTGGGCTACGGCAACCTGAATCCGGCTGACCCCAACGGCGCCCTGAAGATCTACGGTGTTCCGGTCGGCTCGACCAGCATCACCAACTTCACGCCCAGCGAGATCCGCATCCGCCCCAACGGCGTGACCAACCGCCAGGACGTGCTGACCGCCGACCTCGCCTGGGAAATCATCCCCGACGTGCTGACGCTCAAGGGCGGTGCCAGCTACAAGCAGTTCAAGTTCACCAGCTACGACATCCGCCGCACCGTCGAGACCATGAACACGCTGCCGGCCGGCGTCGACCCGGCCAGCCTGACGACCACGCTGACGGGCTTCGGCAAGGGCCAGAACCTGCCGGCGGGCTCCATCACGTCCTGGGTCATCCCCAACCTGGACGCCATCGCCAAGGCCTATGACATCTACTGCAACTGCCTGAAGAGCGGCCCAGCGGGCGGGCCCGGCGACTACACGCTGACCTCCATCACCAACGGCAGCGCCCGCGGCGGCAACCGCGCCATCAGCGAGACTGATACCGGCACGTGGTTCATGGCCGACTTCGAGACCCGCCTGGGCGGCATGGCCGTGCGCGGCAACCTCGGCACCCGCTATGTGAAGACGGCCATCGAGGCCAGCGGCTACCTGGCTACCGGCGGTGGCAGTCTCGTCACCGCCACCAAGCAGTACACGGACTGGCTGCCCTCGGCCAATGTCTCGCTGAACCTGACCAAGGACATCATCCTGCGCGCCGCCGCCGCCAAGGTCATGTCACGCCCGCCGCTGCAGAACCTCAACCCCGGCGGCACCCTGTCCACGACGGGCTCGCTGAGCTATACCGGCGGCAACCCGGCCCTGGACCCCTTCCGCGCCACCACCTTCGACCTCAGCGGCGAGTGGTACCACTCCAAGAACGGCTTCATCGGCCTGGGCGTGTTCCAGAAGGACATCAAGAGCTATGTGCTGACCGTCGGCCGCAACGTGCCCTACAAGGACACCGGCCTGCCGATGTCGCTGCTGCCCAGCAACTTCACCGGCGACGAGATCTTCCTGGTCAGCGCGCCGGTCAACAGCCCGGGCGGCAAGCTCACCGGCTTCGAGATCAATGTGCAGCAGCCCTTCAGCTTCCTGCCGGGCTGGGGCAAGAACTTTGGCGTGCTGGCCAACTACACCCAGGTCAAGTCCAAGATGGACTATGTGATCTCCGCCGCCGTCGGCGCGGCCACCGTCACGGAAGACCTGGTCAACCTGTCGCCGCGCTCCTGGAACCTGTCCTTCTACTACGACGACGGCACCTTCAGCGGCCGCGTGTCGACCTCGGCGCGCTCGGCCTTCCTGACCACCATCCCGGCCGGCAACAACCAGGACGTGGCGGGCAAGAACAAGACCTTCAACGTCGACCTGTCGATGGGCTACCAGCTCAACAAGCAGCTGCAGCTGACCTTCGAGGCCACCAACCTGACCAACCAGGCCAACGACCAGTTCATCTCCCGTGCGATGAACAACGTCGTCGTCAACAACTACACCGGCCGCGAGTTCATCGTCGGTGGCCGCTACAAGTTCTAAGGCGCCCATCGCCTAGATCCGCACAGGGCACGGACCTGTCGTCTGTGCCCTTCCTTGCTGGCGGGACCCTGCAGGTCTCCTGATCCCGAAGAAGTGTCGGCCGCTCCCGAGGCGGGCCAGACCTCAACCCCGGAGACAAACATGAAGACCTACAGGACCCTCGCGGTCGCAGCCGCCGCATGGCTGGCCGCGACTTCCGCCCAGGCGGCCTACACCCTGCCGGCGGCCACCGTCATCACCGGACAGGTCAGCGGCGCCAGCACGACGCTGCTCGGCCTGGACCATGGCTTCGCCGACGAACCGGGCAGCAACACGACGGCACTCGCCCCGTCCGACCTCGAATTCCTGAGCGGCGACGCTCTCGTGGCCATCGACTTCTTCAGCGACGGCCAGGTGCAGGTCTGGAACAACAGCGGCGCCACCGGCCTGGCCGGCAGCTACAGCTTCAGTTTCAGCTTCGCCGGCATCGGCCTGCCCATTGCCAGCTTCGCCCTGCTGGACCTGAGCGGCGTCAACGGCGGCAGCATCAGCGCGCAACTCACCGGGCCGAATACCATCAGCCTGACGCTGAACAACCTCAGCTTCACGAGCGAGTTCGGCAGCTTCACGACGCAGCTGAGCGTCAATGCCGTGCCCGAGCCCACCAGCCTCGCGCTCGCCGGGGCGGGCCTGGGCCTGCTGGCCTTGCGCAGGAGGGCTCGCGCATGAAGCTCCTCAAGCAACTGGGCGGCCTGGCCGCACTGCTGGCCCTGAGCCTGCCCGCCCACGCCGTCGATGCGGCGCTGCAGACCGCGCCCACCGACGGCTGGGGCGCCGGCACCGTCGGCGGCAGCGCCGCCACACCCGAGCACATCTACACCGTGCACAACCGTGCCGAGCTGCTGAACGCGCTGGCCAATGCCGGCAACGCGGCCAAGATCATCAAGGTGGCCGGCACCATCGACATGACCGAGGGTACGCCCTTCGCAAACACGGCTGACCAGAAGGTGAGGGCGCGCGTGCGCCTGACGAGCAACACCACCCTGATCGGCGAAGGTCCCGGCGCCGGCTTCGTCAACGCCTGGATAGACATCACCAGCGTCAGCCAGGTCATCGTGCGCAACCTCCATCTCGTCGCGCCCTGCGACGTCGGCCCCATCTGGGACCCGAACGACGGCGCCCTGGGCAACTGGAATTCGCAATACGACGCCATCGGCATCGTCACGGCGACCCAGGTCTGGATCGACCGCAACACCATCACCGACGCGCCGGTCACCGACGACACCCTCCCCATCGAGAACGGCAAGACCAAGCAATGCCATGACGGCGCCATCGACGTCACCAAGGGCGCCGACCTCATCACCATCTCCTACAACCTCGTCACCCAGCACGACAAGGCCATGCTGATCGGTGGCTCGGACAGCCTGACGAGTGATGCGGGCAAGCTGCGCATCACCATCGCCAACAACGTCTTCAACGGCGTGGTGCAGCGCGTGCCGCGGGTGCGCTTCGGCCAGGTTCATGTCTTCAACAACTACTTCGTCGGCAGCAAGACCGCCAGCCCCTACGCCCACAGCTACAGCGTCGGCGTGGGCAAGCAGGCCAACATCCTGTCGCACGCCAATGTCTTCGCCATCGATGGCGCGGCGGGCTGCGACAGCGTCGTCACCTATCCGAGCTCCGATCACAGCGGCGTTTTCCAGGACAGCGGCTCGACGCTGAATGGCGCCCCTCTGGGCGCCTGCAGCGTGGCCCCGGGCACGGCCTTCACGCCGGGCTATGCCTACAAGCCGCGGCCCGCGGCCCTCGTCAAGGCCAACAACCTGGCCCTGGCCGGCGCCTGGAAGATCTCGACGCAGATCAGCGGCAGCGGCAATGTCAGTGAGGTCGGCGGCACCAAGGTCCCGGCGGCCAATGAGAGCAACGTCCACACCGACACGCGGCTGTCGCTGTCCTTCGATGCGCCGCCCACCATCGGCAGCGCGGGCAAGATCAATGTCTACCGAACCAGTGACGACGTGCTGGTGGACAGCATCGACCTCAGCACGGCGCCATCCGCCAGCGACACGCAGGTGGTGCTCGCCCGCACCAACCTCGAGATCGATGCGCTGGGCCTGGGCGCCATGCCCGATGGCGCCACTTTCGCGCGCTATGTCTGGTACCGGCCCGTCAGCGTCAACAACAGCACGGCCGCGGTCAAGCTGCACAGCAACAAGCTGGACTTCGGCACCAGCTATTACGTGACCATGGATGCCTCGGTGCTGTCCGGCACGATCAAGGGCGCCGCCTTTGCCGGCATCGCCAAGGCCGACGGCTGGAAGTTCACGACCCGCGCGGCGCCCGCGAGCTTCACGAACGTCAACGTCGACGACAGCGGCACCACGGCCGATTTCCGCACCCTGCAGGGCGCGCTGAACTGGGTCATGAAGAACTGCTCGACCAACAGCCCGGCTGCCAATGGCTGCAACACGGTCGCGACACCCAAAACCATCCACCTGGCCAACGGCAGCTATCCCGAGCTCAACATCCT
This sequence comes from Roseateles saccharophilus, assembly GCF_031458095.1. Lineage (GTDB taxonomy): Bacteria > Pseudomonadota > Gammaproteobacteria > Burkholderiales > Burkholderiaceae_C > Pelomonas > Pelomonas saccharophila_A. Next base: position 483,483 of record NZ_JAVDXU010000003.1, on the reverse strand, counting down.
GCGCAAGGTGTCCAACCTGAGCATCGTCGGCGAGAGCCGCGACGGTGTCGTGGTGGGCGACGTCAACTTCGAGTCGCTGAACTCGGGCAGCGGCGCGAGCAGCGCTTCGGCCGGCACGGCCCTGAGCACTTCGGGCAAGACGGTCGGCCATCGCGTCCTCGGCGGCGGCCGCGCGGCCTGGCTGGTCGAGACCTCCGACCTGCTGACGCTGCAGAACTTCACGCTGCGGAACCCGCATGTCCGCAGCACCAGCTGGGACAACCAGGCCGAGGCCGTCTACTTCAACACCAGCACGACGGCCGCGGCGGCGCGCTTCGTGGCCAAGCAGATGAACTTCCTGAGCCAGCAGGACACCCTGCAGCTCAAGGGCTACAACTGGATTTACCAGTCCCTGGTCGCCGGCAACGTCGACTTCATCTGGGGCAGCGTGATGGCCAGCCTGTTCGAGGATTGCGAGATCCGCTCGGTGGCCGACACGGCCAGCAGCTCGGCCGGCTTCATCCTGCAGTCCCGCGCCACGGCCGGCGACAAGGGCTTCGTCTTCCTGAACAGCCGGCTCACCGCCGACGCAAGCGTGAGTCAGGCCTATCTCGCCCGCAGCGGCGGCACGACGGCGACGACCTATGTCGACCACATCGCCTTCGTGAACACGAGGATGGGCGCGCACATCCTGCCCGTCGGCTGGTGCGTGGGCACGGGCACGAGCAAGACCGGCGTCGGCACCGGCAGTTGCGGCAGCAATCCGCCGTCCTGGACCGGCACCGCCGACGGCGGCACGACCGACACGGTGGGCTGGCGCGAGTTCGGCAGCATGGACCTGAGCGGCGCGCCGCTGGATGTCAGCGCACGCCTGGGCCTGGCCTCGGTCAAGGTCGCCAACGTGCCGACCAATGTCGTGCTGGCCAAGCCCCTCGGTTCGGCCGCCGGCCTGACGACGCGCGCCGAGGTCTTCCAGAACTCGACCATCGCCACCGGCGCGCCCGGCGGCTGGGTGCCTGCGCCCTGAGCCCATCAACAAAGAAGAACCACGGAGACCCCCATGAAGAAGACCCCCCGCCTGACCCTGTGCGCCAGTGCCGTGCTGTCGCTGTGCGCCATGGCCCACGCCCAGACCGGTGATGCGCCAGCGTCGCTGGAGCGCATCCAGATCACCGGCTCCTCCATCAAGCGCCTGGCCGGCGAGACGGCCCTGCCGGTGTCCGTCGTCAAGTCAGAGGAGCTGGAGGCGCGCGGCCACACCGAGTTGAAGGACCTGGTGCTGGAGATGCCGCAGTCCCTGTCCCTGGGCACCAACAGCGGCGCGGCGGGCCCCATGCTCAATCTGCGCGGCCTCGGCCCCATGCGCACGCTGACGCTGCTGAACGGCCGCCGCATGGCCAACGAGCCGCTGCAGGACCAGTACGTCTCCGTCAACGTCATCCCGCGCATGGCCCTGGACCGCGCGGAGACACTGCGCGACGGCGCCTCGTCCATCTACGGTTCCGACGCCATCGGCGGCGTGCAGAACTTCTGGACCTTCAACAGCTTCAAGGGCGCGCGCGTCAAGGCGGAGTGGAACCAGCCTGAGCATTCCGGTGGCGGCGAGACCAAGGCGATTGGCGCCATCGTTGGCGTGGGCGACCTGAATGCCGATGGCTGGAACGCCTATCTGTCGCTGGACCACCAGCGCAAATCGGCCCTGTTCAAGATCGACCGGCCCGAGCTGTATGACTACTCGGTGCTGTCGGCCATGGGCCTGGGCCTGGTGCCCGACAACAAGAACCCCAGCCCGACGGCCAACTTCGGATTCGCGACCGGCGCCAACTCCAACTACAACCCGGCCTTTGCAACCGGCTGCGCCGCGCCATATTCGCTGCCGACTCTCGGCGCCGGCAGTGTCGCGACGCCGCCCACTTATTCGAACGCTGGCTGCTACCGCAACCCCAACTTCTACGACGCCATCACCGACGGCAGCGAGATCACCAATGTTTTCGGCAAGCTGAGCTGGAAGCTCAACAACGACCACACGCTGACGCTGGAAGGGCTGCACAGCAAGTTCAACGTGCAGAAGTACCGCGGCATGCAGGTGCCCGGCGCGACGGCTCCGGCCACCACCTACAGCATGCCGGCCACGAGCAGGTTCTACCCCGGCAAGGGCATCACGCCGGCCGTCAAGGTCGTGGGCAGCAACACCGGCGCCAATTCGCCGACGATGTTCCTCGACGCGAGCAAGACGCCCGGCACCGTCACCGACCTGAACATGAACAACCGGACGATCTTTTTCGTCTGGGGCCCGGCCGAACTGGGTTCGGCCTACCGCAACGACGAGCAGACCAATGACCGCCTGGTGCTGGCGGCCGAGGGCACGGTGGCCGGTTTCGACTACCGGGTCGGCCTGAACTACGGGCGCTCGCTGCGCGACACCCGTGCCGGCGGCGGCTACATCCTCTATTCCAAGGCCCAGGAAGGCTTCACCAAGGGCATCCTGAATCCCTTCGGCCTGCAGGACGCCGAAGGCCTCGAGTACCTGAAGAGCATCGAGGCCAGCGACTACAGCTACCGCGTCAACCGCGCCTACAACCAGAGCGTGGACGCGACGCTGACGCGCTCGCTGATGGATCTCCCCGGCGGCCCGCTGATGCTGGCCGTGACGGGCGAAGTGCGCCGCGACTCGGCCAAGGTGTCGCCCGCGCCGCTGGACTATGTGACCAAGGACGCCAACGGCAAATACCTCATCGACGCCTTCGGCAACGTCACCAAGCACGACCTCGTCGGCGAGACGCCGGTGGGCGTGGCGCGCGACCTGAAGCGCGACATCAAGTCGGCCGTCATCGAGGTCGATGCGCCCGTGACCAGGCGGCTGAGCCTGAACGCCGCGGTGCGCTCCGACAGCTACAGCGACCTCAAGACGACGACGGTCAACCCCAAGCTGTCGGCCCGCTACCAGGCCCTGGACGAGCTGGTGCTGCGCGCCTCGGCCAACACGGGCTTCCGGGCGCCCTCCATCATGGACATCCAGAACCCGACGCCGGAGGTTCGTACCCAAACCATGGACGACCCGGTGCTGTGCCCGAGTGCCACGCCGACCGTGGCCAACACCGGCAACCCGGTCAACGGCTACACGCGCGACCAGGTCTGCAACCAGACCATGAGCTACTGGACCAAGTCGCCGGACAACAGCTTCCTCAAGCCCGAAAAGTCCAAGGGCTGGACCCTGGGCCTGGCGCTGGAGCCCACCAAGGGCCTGTTGATGACGGCCGACTACTGGGGCATCAAGCTCACCGACATGCTGGGCGCCGTGGCCATCGCCGAGGTGCAGCAGCAGCCGGCCAAGTACGCGACCAACATCATCCGCAAGGCCGACGGCACCATCGACTACATCATCGCCAGCCAGGCCAACCGCGGTGACACCAGCATCCGCGGTCTGGACCTGTCTCTCGCCTACCGTGTGAACACGCCCGTCGGCCAGGCCAGCTTCCTGCTGGACGGCACCTATTACGAGAGCTACCGCTTCACGGCCGAGAAGGGCGGCGAGGTGCTGAGCAATGTCGGCATCATCACCAACGACGCCCGCTACGGCGGCGCGGGTGTCAACTCGGGCCTGGCCGGCATGCCGCAGATCAACCCGCGCTGGAAGCACACGGCTTCCGTCGGCCTGCGCAATGGCCCGTGGTCGGGGCTGGTCTCGGTGCGCTACAACACCGGCCTGACCGACATCACGCCGCGTGCCGGCTCCACGGTGAACCGTGTCAGCCCCTACAGCCAGTACGGCGCCAGCCTCGCCTACTCGGGCTTCAAGGGCCTCAAGCTCAGCCTCGCGGTCAACAACTTCACCAACGCCAATCCGCCGGTCACGTCCAACACCATCTACACGGGCTATGTCACCAGCCTGGCGGATGTGTTGGGCCGGGCCTGGAAGGTCACGGCGGATTACACGTTCTGAACATGCGCAGCTTTCGCTTGTTGATGATGGCGGCCCTGCTGGCCGTCGGACCGGTCCAGGCCACGGGCATTGCCTACAAGGGCTGGACGGCCACCGAGGGCGGCCGTGGCGGCCGCATCCTCAAGGTCACGACGCTGGCGGCCTCCGGACCCGGCAGCCTGAAGGAGGCCATCGAGGCGACGGGCCCGCGCATCGTCGTCTTCGAGGTCGGCGGCGTCATCGACATGGGCGGCCAGCCGCTCAAGATCAAGGAGCCCTTCCTGACGCTGGCCGGCCAGACGGCGCCCGACCCCGGCGTCAGCGTCATCAAGGCCGAGACGACCATCGCCACCCACGACGTCGTCATCCAGCACCTGAGCTTCAGGCCCGGCGAGTTCGGCCGGCCCAAGAAGGGCGGCGGTGACCAGGACGGCATCTCGACGCTGGGTGGGGCGCACGACGTCATCGTCGACCATTGCAGCTTCTCCTGGGCCACCGACGAGAACCTGTCGGCCAGCGGCCCGCGCTTCGAGGGCAAGACGCCTGAAGACTGGCGCAAGGGCACCTCCCACCGCATCACTTACGCCCACAACCTGATCTACGAGGGGCTGGGCAACTCGGTGCACGAGAAGGGCGAGCACAGCAAGGGCAGCCTGATCCACGACAACACCAGCGGCGTGCTGATCTACGCCAACGTCTATGCGTCCAACCGGCAGCGCAATGCCTTGTTCAAGGGCGGTGCGCAGGGGGCCATGGTCAACAACTACATCTTCAACCCCGGCGACCGCGGCGTGCACTACAACCTGCTGGCCAACGAGTGGACGGGCCAGCCCTGGCAGGTCGGTCGTCTCACGCTGGTGGGCAATGCCATGCGCCATGGCCCGAGCACGGTGGCCGGCACGGCCTTCTTCACCATGCTGGGCCAGGGCGATTTGGAACTGCACATGAACGACAACCTGGCGCACGACGCGCAAGGCCGCCCCGTGCCGCTGCTGGGCAACAACGCGCAGACGACGGGCAAGCTCATCGTCATGGCCAAGCCCGAACTGCCCGCCGGCCTGGCCATCCGGTCGGCTGCCGACCTGGCGCGCGATCTACCGGCGCTGGTTGGCGCTCGGCCCTGGGCGCGTGATCCGCTGGATGCGAAGTTGCTGGCCGACATGGCGAATGGCAAGGGCAGGCTGATCGACTCCGAAGTCGAGAATGCCCTCGGCTACCCGCGCCATGCGCCGACCCAGCGCGCGTTCAAGCCCGAGGACTGGAACCTCGACGACATGAGTCCCAAGGCCGGTTGGCCTGTTGCCGCAAAACCATGAAACTGCCTTCCCTGCTTTTTTCTGCCCTGCTGCTGAGCGGCAGCACCATCGCCCAGACGCCTGCCGCCTCCGCCCCGCGTGGTGAGACCACCGCCAACGTCGCCACCGGCCCGCGCCTCATCCTCGTCGGCGACTCGACGATGGCGCCGCGCAGCGGTTATGGCAATGCGCTGTGTGCGCGCTTCCAACAGGTCGCCTGCATCAACCTCGCGCGCGGCGGCCGTTCCAGCATGAGCTTCCGCGCCGAGGGCCTGTGGGCCACGGTCATGACCTTGCTCAATGAAGGCACCAGCAAGCAGAAGACCCTGGTGCTGATCCAGTTCGGCCACAACGACCAGCCCGGCAAGCCCGGCCGCTCGACCGACCTCGCCACCGAATTCGGTCCCAACATGACGGGCTATGTGAAGGAAGTGAAGGCGGCCGGCGCCGAGGTCGTGCTCATCACGCCGTTGACGCGCCGGACCTTCAAGGAGGGCGAACTGACCAACGACCTGCGCCCTTGGGCCGAGGCCATCATCAAGGTGGGCGCCGACCAGGGCGTTCAGGTCCTCGACCTGAACGCCATCAGCCATGCCGCTGTTGCCGCCATGGGCCAGCCCGCAGCCGACACGCTGGCCGAGGCGCCGCCACGCTTTGACCGCACCCATCTTGGCCCCAAGGGCGCAGAGCTGTTTTCGGGGCAGGTGATGGAGGGGTTGATCAAGCTCAGGCCGGAGCTGGTGACGGCGAAGACGCTGGGGTCCTGAGCGCCGCGCTGGCGGGCTGGCATAGGATGCCTCGATGGGCTATCACGTCACCCTCCTGCGCTCAAGCCAAGGCAAGCAAATTCCCATCTCCCTGGAAGAGGCGAGTGCCGCTGCAGCGGCACTTGATGGCTGGAGCTACAGCGACACGCCACCCACATTCACCTTTGCAGCCGCCGACACCAGCTTCTGCCTCTGGTACCAGGAAGGCGAGCTCTGGACCAAGAATCCGGACGAAGGGTGCATCGATGCGATGCTGGCGCTGGCCAAACGGCTGGACGCGAGGGTTCGCGGCGACGAGGGGGAAACCTATGACGCCGGAACGACCTACCAGCATCCCGACGACATCCAGCTCCAGGCTGAAATGGAAGCCGCATCGAAGGTGTTGATCGCCGGTGAACTCAAGCGGCAGAAGTTCTTCCGCAATGCCATCGTCGGTTTCTTTGTTCTGCTCGGGGGCATAGGTTTTCTTGTCGGCAAATGGCTTGAAAGGCACTGAATCAAGGCATCGGCTTGCAGCGCACCGCAAAGTCCACGTGGTAGTGCTCGTCGTGCCGCACCCAGGGTTTGGCCTTCATGAAATGCAGATGCTGCTGCAGCCATGCCCCGCGCGGCGTCGCGAACAGGTGGGGCAGGAAGGGGTGGTCGAGGATGACCTGGGTGATGCCCAGGTCCCGAGCGGCAGCGGCGCGATGCAATTCGTACAGATGCTCAGCCAACGCAGGGAAGTCGATGCGGTACTCGCCCCAGCGGCCCTGGGCATCGAATTCAATGTCATAGCCCCACTTGTCGCCCACTTCGGTCGGTATCGGCACGGAGCGGCCGGCGGCGTTGCGCACCGGCACGAAGAAGTCCACCGACAGCCCGTTCTGGTGGGAGCGATGCGGCCGCAAGCGCCCACCCGACGGCCAGCCTGTCTCGCCGTAGACGTAATGGACCTCGGGTGTGCGCAAAGCCAGCGCGGCATAGGCGTCAGTGACGATGTCGGCGACCTTGGCATGCACATGCGTGCGGCCCAGCGTGACGCCGAGGCGGCTGTAGGGCGAGAAGTTGGGGCCATGGGTGGGCAGGGCCACGCCGGCTTCGAGGCGACCCTTGCTGACCGTGCCGAAGCACTCGCTTGCCGCGGCGGGCGCGGCGATGCTCAACGCCACGATCAACAGCCGCGCGCGCGTCACGTTGGGTCTGCGAGCGAGCCCAGCACCCAGGCCGCGTACTCGGCCGTGCCGGCGATGACGGGCAAGGCAAAGATGGCTGGCAGTTCGTAGGGGTGCTGCTCGCGCAGCAGGCTTTCCAGCGCGGCGTAGTGCTGCCGTGTGGTCTTGAACATCAGCCGCACCTCGGCCTCGCACTCGACGGCACCCTGCCAGCGATAGGTGCTGCGTATGGTCTCGGTCTGCACGCAGGCGGCAAGTTGCTGCTCGACGGCAGCGCGGGCCAGCACGTCGGCCTGCTCCTGGCTGGAGACGGTGGTGAAGACGGCCAGCAGGTCCATGCCGGTCAGCGCCACAGGATTCCCATTATGGAGATCAGCGTGAGGGTGGCGATGGATCCCGTGGCCAGCAGCAGGATAGATGGCAACCACAACTGGGACCAGGTGGCGATCTGCGCCTTGGGATCATGCCCCGAGCGCTCCCTGACCATCACGGGCACGGCCTCGCCCAATGCGCACGCGCCTGAGCCCCGCAGCTCGGCGCGCTGGCCGTTGCGCAGCTGGAACTCGACCCGGTAGTAGCGCTGCCACCGGCCATAGATCCGATAGCGCCATTCCTTGACGACTGTGCCTTGAACCCGATAAGCCTGCGTCAGAAACACAACTTGCCTGGCGCCAGTCGCAAGGCCGGCCGTGGTCAGGCCGAGCGCAAACAGGCCGAAGGCGAGGATGACCAGGGTCACGGCCATGGCTGCCGGCGCGACGCCTTCACTTCTTCGCCGCCGGCCTGTGGATCATCGTCCGCTGGAACCAGGCCTCGTTCATGCGCGACAGGAAGTCGGGCGTGATCAGGAAACCGCAGCCATCCCCGATCACCGCCTCAGAGCCACAGTGCGGGCACATGGCGGTCTGTTCGTTGATGGCCTTGGGGTCGTCCATGTTCTGCACCGTCAGGCCGGTCCAGCCGACGATGGCATCGGGCTTGAAGATCTGCACGCAATTGCAGCAGCCGCAGCGCTTGCTCTTCTCGATCTGGGCGTAGTTGTTGGTCGTGTAGCGGTAGGCGGCGAGCAATTCGTTCATGGTGATGGCAGTCAGACGCGCGGGTAGTTGGAGTGTGACTTTGCCGTGGGCGAAATGCCATGGCGGCAAACGACATGTTCGGGCTTCATCCTCAAGCTTGTGCGGACAAAGGCCTCGCCTGGGCGGCCAAGCTCATGGGCAGATGTGATCCAGCCGGGTCCTGACTTTGCCCACGGCACCGCCCGTCGCTGGCAGGAAGGCAAGTTGGACCTGTTTGCACGGGAAGCTGGAGAGTTGGCGGCGGCAGATCCCCTCGCCCGCCTTGTCGTTCAGGCAGTCGAAGCCGTGCTGGGCGAGGCTGGCGCGGGCTTGCTCCAGCGACGACGAGGGCGGCACCAGCGCGGCGATGTAGTTCGCCAGCTGCTCGTTGTCCTCGAAGCGCTGGGACGGGCTGCAGCCTGCTGACAGGATGGCGACCGCGAGAAGGACTGGCAGGGGCCTGATGGGCATATGCGTCCTGGACCTACTCAGGCTTTCCGTCTCGTGGCGGGATGTCGAAATGCAGGACGTCCTCGCGAACGCCCAGCTTGGTGTACAGCGCGATGGCTGCGTCGTCGCCATGGTCGGCCTGGACATAGATGACGTAGGCGCCACGCAGCGCAGCGAGCCGCTGGAGCTCCCCGATCATGGCTGTGGCCACACCCTGGCGCCGGTGTGCCGCATGGACGGCGAGGTCGTAGATGTAGATCTCGCTGCGCGCCTGCTCAAACTTGGGCAGCACATAGGCCGCGAGGCCGCCGACGAGGGCTGTGCCGTCGAAGGCGCCAATGGCGATGAAGCCCTCGCTCGTGAGCAGGCGGCCCAGGTAGCCGTCGTCGGGCTGCCGCGCGAGGTAGGCCTGCGGGTCATCGAAGGCTTCGGCAAACAGGGCCAGCATGGCGCGCAGGCTCGCGCTGTCGTCGGCACCGAGGACGCGGGGCACGGGGTATGGGCGATGGTTCAATGCCGGAAGAGGGGTAACAACACCGCCGGCAGCAGCGTCACCAGCAATGTCAGGCAGCCCAGCATGGCCGGGCTGGCAATCAGCGCGAGCTCGGCGTAGCGCCGAGGCGTGGCGGGACGGTTGCGTTGCAGGTGCAGGCCGTTGAGCCACAGGGCCAGCATCGACAGCAGCGCGCTGCCGGCGATGGCCAGGCCGGCCTTCACCAGGTAAACCATGAAGCCGAGCTCACCGCGCGGGTGCTTCGCCCACTCCATGTAGTCGGTGACAACGTAGATCATGAAGAGGCCGGGCAGCACGACGGATGCGCCGCCTATCCACCAGGAGGCGCGGCGCAGTCCTTCGTTGTTCTGTGGCATGGCGTGATGAAAAGCTTGCTGGCGCATGCGGCGCCCGTCCGACGTGGGTTGCATCGACTATGCCAGCGACGCCGGCCGCCGTTCAGCGGCCCTGCCGCTGCAGCCAGGCCAGCGCGGCCGCCTGTTGGGGCGCGTCGAAGCGATGGCCGCCCTCGGTGGCGAGGGTGCTGAAGGCTGCGCGCCGTGGCGCCCAGGCGCGTGCGAGGTTTGTCCAGGCGGCCTGCACGGCTTCCCAGGGGAAGAGGCGGTCGTCCGGCGAGCCGAACAGCAGCAGCGGCCGCGGTGCGATCAGGGCCGCCACGTCGGGGTGATCCAGCTCCGCCGCCAGGCCCGGATGCACCATGCTGAAGGCCGATTGCCCCACCAGCGTGTGCTCGCCCGGCCGCAGCAGGCCTTCGCGTGTGCACATCCAATGCGCGGCGACGCAGGCCGAGACCTCGTCGCAGACGGCAGCCAGTTGCCAGGCGCGCAAGGCGCCCATGGAGAAGCCCAGCACGGCCACGCGTTTCGCGTCCACATCCGGCCGCTCGCGCAGCCAGCGGTGTGAGCGCAGGTCGTCGCTGGCAATCAGGCCAGCCCAGCTGTGGCCGAGCTGCATCAGGTGGTTGGCCAGGGCCTGCTGGTCGTCGCGGGCCAGGCCGGGGCGGCTGCGTTCGCCCCAGCCGAGGGCGTCGATGGCCAGTACGGCAAAGCCTGCTTCCGCCAGGGTGTCGCCAACGAACTGGCCGCCGAAATAGCGCTGCACCCAGGCCTCGGCGGAGGGGCTGGGCTGGAGCGGACGGATCAGCTTCTCCTTGCCGATGTCGAAGCGCGCGCCGTGGTCGTGCAGCAGCACGATGGCCGGATGCGGACCGGCGCCGCGGGGCCGCAGATAGAGGGCCGGCACGCGGTCGCCGAGGGCGCCGCGCAGCGTCAGCGACAGGGCGGTGTGGCTGCCGCGGTCCTCTTCGGCGAGCACCTCGGTCGCGAAGCCGCTGCCGTCGTCGCCGGGCAGCAGGATGTGCCGCCGCGCCCTGTCCAGGGCCTCGCGGCGCCAGCCGGCGTCGGGCCGCCAGGCCAGGCGAGGGCGCCAGGCTTGCTGCGCGCGGGCCAGCGTGTCGTCCAGTCCAGCGGCGCGACCGAGCAGCGGCCATAGCGCCAGACCGGCGAGCAGGCGGCGACGGACGGTTGCCCTCATGGTCTGACTGGAGCCCCAAGGCCCTGGCGCTGTGCCAGAGTCGGGAGGCGCCACCCTGAAAAATCGCGAGTAAAATGCTGCGCCGCCGTGATGCCTGCTTGCTGCCCCTGGCCTTGGCCGGTGCCTGGGCCTGGGGTGACGACGGCAAGCTGCCGCTGCGCATAGGCTGGAGCGACTACCCGCCTTTCCAGCGCCCCGGCCCCAGCGGCAGCCCCCAGGGCCTGGACGTGGAATTGCTGGAACTGCTGGCGGTGGCCGCGGGCGAGCGCCTGCAATGGCTGCGCCGGCCCTGGGCGCGGCAGATGGCGGACGCGGCCCAGGGTGAGCTGGACCTCATCCCGTCGGCGACCCCGACCCCGGAACGCCTGAGCTTTGCCGAGTTCACGCAGCCCTATCGGAACGAACGGGTGGCCCTGTTGGGGCTGGCGGGTACGGCGCCCTTGCATCGCTTGGCAGAGCTGAAGGGGCGGCCGGTCAAGATCGGCTTCATCCGCGGCGTGGCTTTTCCGGTGGCGGTGCGGCGCGAACTCGAGGACCCGGAACTGCAGCGCCTGCTGCAGCCGCTGTATGCCAACGACCTGACCTTGTCGGCCCTGCGCGGCCACCGGGTGGACTACGTCATCGACGATCCGGCGACCCTGCTGCTGCGGGCCGCGCGCGAACCCGGCCAGGCCCTGGAGGTGGTGCTGGAGCTGGCCGTCAGCCCCGTGCACCTGCTGGTGTCCAAGCGGGTGCTGGAGGCCAGGCCCGACTTGCTGGCAAGGCTCAACCAAGGCCTCCAGCGGGCCCGCCACCAAGCCGAATGGGGCCAGGTGCTGGCCCGCTATCCGGGCCTCTAGCCACCCACCCATTTCGGCAGCGCCATCGACAGCGCCGGGACGTAGGTGGCCGCCAGCAGCGTCACGAGCAGGGCGCCGTAGAAGGGCGCGATGGAGCGCATCACCTGGCCGACGCTGACGCCGCCGATGGCGCAGCCGACGAACTGGGTGCTGCCCACCGGTGGCGTGTTCAGGCCCAGGGCGCAGTTCAGCAGCATGACGACGCCGAACTGGGTCGGGTCCATGCCGGCCTTCATGCAGATGGGCAGGAAGATGGGCGTGCAGATCAGGATGGTGGCCGCCATGTCCAGGAAGGTGCCGAGCACGAACAGCAGCACATTGACCCACAGGAAGATCAGCCAGGCCTGGTTGCCGCTCATCTGTTCCAGCCATACGCCGGTCTTCTGCGGCACCTCGTACAGGGCCATGAAGTAGCCGAAGGCGGCCGAGATGCCGATCAGCAGCAGCACGACGCCGGTGGTCTTGCAGGCCTTGGCGCAGGCCTCCAGGAAGCCGCGCCAGGACAGCGAGCGGTAGACGATGCCGGTGACGATCAGGGCCCAGCAGACGGCCGTGGCGGCCGACTCGGTGGCCGTGAACACACCGCTGAGGATGCCGCCCAGGATGATGACGATGACGAACAGCCCCGGCAGCGCCGCCATGAAGGCCGCGAAGACGGCGGGCCAGCCGGGGAAGGCGCCATGCGTGGGATAGCCGCGCTTGCGCGCCACGCCGTAGGCCGCGACGAGATTGGACAGCGTCAGCAGCACCGCCGGGATCAGGCAGGCCAGGATGAGGTTGAAGACGCTGACCGCCGCGATGCCGGCCGTGGCCAGCACATAGATGATGAGGTTGTGCGAGGTCGGCATCAGCGCGCCGACCAGGGCCGCATGCGTCGTCACATTGACCGCGTAGTCGGCGTCATAGCCCTCACGCTTCATCAGCGGGATCATCACCGAGCCCATGGCCGACACGTCCGCCAGCGGCGAGCCGGCCACGCCGCCGAACAGCGTGCAGCCCAGCACATTGCTCATTCCCAGGCCGCCGCGCACATGGCCCACCAGCCGGTTGGCGAAGTTGACGATGCGCTCGGCGATGCCGCCATGCAGCATCAGCTCGCCGGCGAAGATGAAGAAGGGAATGGCCAGGAAGGAGAAGACCTGCATGCCGCCCACCATCTTCTGGAAGACAATGGCCATGGGCAGGTCGGCCGCGAAGGCCGTGGCGACGGAGGACAGGCCGATGGCAAAGGCCACCGGCACGCCCAGCAGCAGCAGCAGCACGAAGCTGCCGCACATGATCCAGAGTTCGAGTCCTTCCACCTCAGACCCCCGCTTCTTCGACGCTCTGGCCACGCCACAGCGCGATCAGGTGCTCGATGCAGAACAGCATGATGAGGACGCCGGAGATGACCAGGGGCAGGAAGTCCATGCCCTCGGGCACGCCCAGCATGGGCTTGGGCTCGTCCCATTTCAGCGTCAGCCATTCCCAGCCGGCCACGGCCATCAGCACGGCGAAGGCGATGACGCAGACGTGGATCAGGGCTTCGGCCACGCGCTGCGCGGCCTTGGGCAGCAGCACCACCAGGGACTCCATGCCGAGGTGGCCGGCGTCGCGCACGCCCACCGCCACGGCCAGCGCCGTGATGTAGAGCACCAGCAGCAGGGCGAAGGGCTCCGTCCAGGTCGGCGAGTCGTTGAGCAGATAGCGGCCCACGACCTGCCACTGCACGCAGACGACGAGGACGACGAGGCCGAGCACGGCCGCGCGCAGCGACCAGCGCGACAGCGCCGCGCAGAGCTTGGTGTATGCGCTCATTTGATGTCGTTGATCATCTTGACCAGCGCCTGCAGTTCGGGCGTGCTGACGAACCTGGCGATGACCGGCTGCACGGCCTTGCGGAAGGCCTCGCGGTCGGGTTCGACGATCTCGCTGCCGGCGGCCTTCACGGCGGCCAGGGCCTTGGCCTCCTGCGCATCCCAGCGTTCGCGCTCGACGGCGACCGAGGCCTTGGCGGCTTCGCGCAACTGCTTGCGCTGGTCGGGTGTCAGCTTGTCCCAGATGCGCTTGCTGATGAACAGCCCCTCGGGCGTCATCGAGTGCTCGGTGCGGCTGTAGAACTTGGCCGCCTCGAAATGGCGGAAGCCCTCGTAGCTCGGCACATTGTTCTCGGCCGCGTCGATGAGGCCGGTCTTGAGCCCCGTGTAGACCTCGCCGATGGGCATGGGCGAGGGGTTGGCGCCCAGGGCCGTCATGGCGGCCACCCAGAGGTCGGTCTGCTGCACGCGGATCTTGAGCCCCTTCATGTCCGCCAGGGTCTTGATGGGCTTGCGCGCATAGACCGAGCGCGCGCCGGAGTCGTACAGGGCCAGGCCCACCATGCCCTGGTGCTCGCAGGCCTTGAGGATCTCCTCGCCCGCCGGGCCGTCGAAGGCCTTGCGCATATGGGCGGTGTCGCGGAACAGGAAGGGCAGGGAGGGCACCAGGGTTTTGGGGCACATGGCCGTCAGCGGCGCGAGGTTGACGCGCGTCATCGCCAGCGCGCCGAGCTTGACCTGGTCGATGGTTTCCTTCTCGCTGCCCAGGGCGCCCTTGTTGAAGACCTTGACCGTCAGCGCGCCGCCACTGCTCTTGGCCAGCAGCTGGCCCAGGTGCTTGACGGCGACGACGGTCGGGTAGTCGTCGCTGTTGTGCACGTCGGCGGATTTCAGTTCCAGCGCCCAGGCGCCGGTGCAGGCCAGCGCGGCGAGCAGGGTGAGGGTCTTCTTCATCGGTGTCTCCTAGTCGAGGGCGCGATAACGCAGCTTGGACAAGCGCGCTTCGCCGTTGCCGGCGGCGTAGATGGCCGGCCGCAGGCTGGCGAAGCCGCCCGCGGTGTTGTGGTGGTAGCCGCTCACGTCCATCTGCACCGGGAACTTGCTCCAGGGCTGGCTGGCATCGGCGCGGCTGAACAAGGTCAGCACATGGCGCACGCAGCGCAGCTTCAGCTGCATGTGCCTTGCGATGCTGCTGGGCTTGGGGATGGCGCGGATGTCCTGGCCGTAGCGGTGCAGCTGGAAGTTTTTCGCGTTGGCACCCATGCCGGCATACAGGCGTGGGCTGTAGAACATCACGACGCCGGCCTGCACGCCTTCGTCGAAGTCCAGGTCGAACTCGACCTCGAAAGCCGGGTCGCCTTGGATGAAGCCCAGCGGCGGGCTGTCGCCGGGGCCTTTGCTGCCGGCGGCGCGCAGATGCAGCTTGCCGTCCGCCACGCGGGCACGCGAGGCCTGGCCAGTGCCGCTGAGAAATTGCCAATGGGCTTGCAGCGCGTTGCCGGCAAAGTCGTCGGACAGTGGCAGCCCATGCGGCAAGGCCTGCCCACCTTGAGGCTTGGGCAGGGGAACGCCATCGTCGGCATCGACGTGGAACCAGCCGTCGGCGCTGAAGCGCGCCGGCGCCAGCAGCATCTGCCGGCCCAGAGTGTGAAAGCTGTTCTCGTAGCCGTGATAGAGCATCCACCAGTCGCCCGCCGGCCCTTGCACCAGGCTGCCATGCCCGCGCGACCACCAACGTTCGCGCGGTGAGCGGGTGCGCATCAGCGGGTTGTGCGGCGCCTGTTCCCAGGGGCCATCCAGCGTGCGGCTGCGCGCGGCGATGACCATGTGGCCGGTCGGCGGCCCGGCCGTGCCGCCGACGGCCAGCAACATATGCCACCAGCCACCGTGGCGCAGTATCTTGGGGCCCTCGGGCGAGAAGCTCTCGACGTCCCAGTCCTCGGGATAGCGCCAGGGGTCGTAGACATGCTCGATGGGGCCGGCGAGCTTCAAGCCGTCGTCGCTCAAGCGCACGCGGTCGCCGCCGCTGAGGAAGAGCCAGCGCTGCCCCTTCTCGTCGGCGACATGGGTGGGGTCGATATGCCTGGGCAGGCCCAGCGCCACCGGCCTGGACCAGGGCCCTTCGATGCGGTCGGCCCAACTGACGAGGATGTCGTTGGGCTGGGCCTTGACCGGCAGATAGAGGTAGTAGCGGCCGCCGTGCTTGCACAGGTCGGGCGCCCAGACGCTGCCCACGGCTTCATGCAGGGCGTTGGTGACGGGCTGCCAGTTGACGAGGTCGCGCGAATGCCAGATCAACAGGCCCGGCACGGCCTCGAAACTGCTGTGGGTCAGGTAGTAGTCATCGCCGTCCTTCAGCACCGAGGGATCGGGGCGGTCGCCGGCCAGCACGGGATTGAGATAGCGGCCATCGGCCATGTCGGCCTTGCGCTGGCCTTCGATGCCCTGGGGCCAAGGCTGGCAAGGCGGCAGATAGGGCTGGCCCGGCGCATCGCTGCAGTCGACCGCTCCCCAGGTCGGTGGAACCGCCAACAGCGCAAGCAAGCCGCGGCGGTCCAGGCTCACTTCGAGACCTGCGTGAACAGCGATTGCCAGCCCGCCTTCGGGCTCATGTCGGCGAGGTTCCAGTCCGCTTCGACGAAGGCGCGCTGCGTCGGCTTGCGCTGGGGCAGGCCCGCGGGATTGTTCTGGGTCTCGTCGTCGATGAGCTGGCCGCGGTCCTCGGCGATGTCGGACAGCTGCTTGAAGTCCAGCGGGTCGCGCGCCCAGGGCCGCGAGCCGACGTAAAGGGGCAGCAGCTTCTCCAGTTCGCGCGGCGGCAGCCAGTTCAGGCCCGCCGGCAGATAGGGCTGACGCACCGGAATGATCTCGGCACTCGTCGTGTAGCGGCCCGTCATCGGCAGCGGCTGGCCCTGGCGATCGACGGCCAGGTTGTCCTGCTCGTAGAGCTGCACATCGCCGACGCCGCCCAGCGTGAACAGAGGCAGGTTGCGCTCGGTGCCGGGGCCGGCACGGTAGACGTTGCCGGCCAGCGTGACCTTGCCGACTTGGTAGGGCCGGCCCACCCATTCGTGGGCGATGAGGTTGTAGTGCACGGCACGCCAGCCGGGGTTGTAGATCAGGTTGTTGACCATGGCGCCCCAGACCCCGCCCTTGAACAGCGCATTGCGCTCGCGGTTGGAGGCGTAGACATTGCCCAGCAGCAGGATCTGCGTGGCGTTGTCGTGGATCAGCGAGCCCTTGCTGTGCTCGCCCTTGATGTGCACGGCTTCATTCAGCCCCTCGTAGATGAGGTTGTGGCTGTAGGTGATGGCGTGGGAGGTGTGGGCGCGCCAGTCGTCGGGCGTGGCGCCCTCGAAGCGCCGGCCACCGACGGAGAGGTTCTCGTCCGTGGCCCAGGAGAAGGAGCAGTGGTCGACGATGACACGCTCGGCGCCGTCGGCGGTCGAGAAACCGTCGTGGTCGTTGCCGCTGCGCTTGGCCCGCCCGTAGGCGCCGGGGCGGATGCTGATGTGCTGCAGGATGACGTCCTTGGCAAACACTTCCAGCTCGCCCTTGACCAGGGTGATGCCGGGGTCGGGCGCGGTCTGGCCGGCGATGGTGATCCTGCCTTCGCGCAGCTTCCAGCTCTTGCCGCCCAGGTCGATGACGCCGCCCACCTCGAAGACGACGATGCGCGGGCCCGGCGTGTCCAGGGCCGCCTTCAGGCTGCCCGGGCCGTCGCTGGCCAGCGTGGTCACGCGCAGGACCTTGCCGCCCTGGCCGCCGGTGGTCTGCGCCCAGCCGGCGTGGACATAGGTGGCGGGATGCAGGGGGGCGGTGCTGCTCTGCGCATGGCAGAGCCCGGCCGCGAGGGCCAGGGTCAGGACGATTCGCATCAACTTCCCATCAGGTCTTGCATGGCCTCGCGCGGGATCAGCGCGCCGGGGTGCTGGATGACGCGGGCCGCCAGCCGGTTGCCGAAGGCGGCGCTTTCGGCCGGTCCCGCGCCATGCAGGCGCTGGCTCAGATAGCCGGCGGCGAAGGAGTCGCCGGCCGCCGTCGTGTCGACGACGCGGGCCACGGTCTCGGTCAGCACGTCCTGCCAGACATGGTTGAGGCCGACGCGGGCGGGCAGGGCGCCGCGCTTGATGGCGATCTCGGCCACCGGCAGGGCCTGGGCCGCGGTCACGGCAGCATCCAGATCGCTCAGGCCCTGCAGGGCCTGGTGGTCGTCGGCCGTGATGAGGGCGACGGTGGCGGCGGCGAAGGCGCGTTGGTACCAGTAGCGTGCATCGGCCACCGAGTCCCACAGCCGCGGGCGGTAGTTGTTGTCGAAGGCGACCAGCTTGCCGGCGGCGCGCATGCGCGTCATCAGCGCCAGCGCGCGCTCGCGGCCGGCCGGCGGCAGGATGGCCAGGCTGATGCCCGACAGGTAGAGCGCATCCAGCGCATCGGCCTGTTCCTCCAGCGCCGTCGCTGCGCCGTCGAAGTAGGACCGGGCCGCCGCCTGGCCGCGCCAGTAGTGAAAGCGCCGCTCGCCGCCCTCGTCGAGCTCGATCAGATACAGGCCAGGCAGCCGCCCGGCCAGGCGCTGCACCAGGCCGGTCTGCAGCCCTTCGGCGGCCCAGCGCTCCAGCAGGCCGGTGCTCAGGGAGTCGTCACCCAGGGCGGTCGCGTAGTGCACGCGCAGGCCCGGGCCGCCGCAGCGGGACAGGTAGACGGCAGTGTTCAGCGTGTCGCCGCCAAAGCTCTGACGCAGGGCGCCGAAGGCCTGGCCCTGCAGCTCCAGCATGCATTCGCCCAGGGCGGCAATGGACACCGGCCGGGAGGCCGCCGAGGAAAAGGTGTTCACGGATAGAAAATGAAACAGCGGTTCAATAAAGATATCTTATGCGGTTCATTTTCATCACATGGTTTACCCCGGCCGATCCCGGTGCCGAGCGTTGCGCCCTGGCCAGGCGGCGGGCCACCCCGGCATTCGGGGGAGTCCGCGGTTCTCGTCCTGCCGGGCTGGCTTAGAGTGCCGCCGCGTGCCGGAGTGCATGCCAAGACAAGAAGCCAGGGAGAACCGATGAAGACAACAAGTCGTGCGTTGGCCACGCTGGCCTTGGTAGCCGCCGCGCTGTCCGCGGCGCCGCCGGCCTGGGCGCAATGCAAGCTCAGCAAGCTGGAGATCGCGGTCCGCATCGTCAACCAGCGCCCCGTCGGCACGCTGAACCTGAATGGCACCGAGGTGTCCATGCTGATCGACAGCGGTGCCTTCTACAGCTTCCTGACCCCCTCGGTGGCGGCCCAGCTCAATCTGAGGCTGAAGAGCCTGCCCGACGGCATGCGCATCTATGGCTATACCGGCGCCATCGAGGCCCGGGTGGCGCGCGTCGAGAAGGTGATCTTCCAGCGCACCGAACTCAGCAATGTCGAGTTCATCGTCGGCGGCAACGAGCTGGGCTCGGGCATCCAGGGCATCCTGGGGCGCAACTTCCTGTCCATGGCCGACGCTGAATACGACCTGGCCCATGGCGTCGTGCGCCTGATGTTCCCCAAGGGCGACTGCGACAAGACCAACTTTGCCTACTGGGCGGGCGACGCGCCCGTCATCGAAGCGGCTATGGACTTTGGTTCGCATGGCCAGGACACGGCCATCCGCGTCAGGCCCCGCATCAACGACCTGGAGGTGCGGGCGCTTCTGGACACCGGCGCGCCGCGCACCTCGCTGAAGCTGCGCGCGGCCAAGCGTGCCGGTGTGAAGGAGAAGGATCTGGTCGAAGTCGGCCGTGTCGGTGGCGCCGGCGTGGGTCGCGTGCGTTCCTGGACCGGCGTGATCGCTTCTTTCGAACTGGGCGGCGAGAAGATCGGCAACAACGAACTGGGCGTGGATGACGCCGGCGTCGACGACGAGGACATGCTGATCGGCCTGGACTACTTCCTGTCCCACCGCATCTATGTCTCGCGCCTGCAGCGCAAGCTCTATGCCACCTGGAACGGCGGGCCGGTGTTCGCGCGCAGCGCGCCCGGCCAGTACGACCAGCGCTATGCGGCGCGGCCCGAGGACATCGCTCCCGACGACGCCGAGTCCCTGGCCCGGCGCGGCGAGGCGTCGGCGGCGCGCGGCGAACTGGCCCAGGCCCTGGCCGACCTGAACCGGGCCTGCGAGCTGGCGCCCCAGTCCGGCACCAACTTCTTTGCCAGGGCGCGGGTGCACGCGGCGATGAAGCAGTTTGGCAAGGCGCGGCAGGACCTCGACGAGGCCCTGCGCCTGCAGCCCGGCCTGCATGAAGCGCTGGCCATCCGCGCCTCGGTGCGCATGGCCGCGGGCGACCGCACCGGCGCCCTCGTGGACCTGCTGGTGCTGGACACGGCCCTGCCGCCGTCCTCGCATCTGCGGCAGGGCATGGCCGAGACCTATGTGCAGCTGGAACTTCCCACCGACGCGCTGCGCCAATGGGCCCTGTGGGTGCCCACGCATCGCAGCGACGCGCACATGGCCCAGGTCCTCAACAGCCGCTGCTGGCTGCGCGCCCGCCTGAATCTCGACCTGAAGCTGGCCCTGGACGACTGCAAGGAGGCCGTCAGCCGCGACCGCGGCGAGGCCGCCTTCCGTGACAGCCTGGGCTGGACCCAGCTGCGCCTGAACGACGCGGCCGCCGCCCTCAAGGCCTTCGACGCCGCCCTGGAGATCAAGCCCCTGGCCTTCTCGCACTACGGCCGCGGACTGGCCCAGCAGCGCCTGGGCAACGCGGAAGCCGCTCGGCGCGACCTGGCGGCGGCGCGCAAGCTCAGGGAAGACATCGATGCCGCCGTCAGGGCGGCGGGCTTCCCGGTCGCCGACGACGCCCCCAGGCCGCCGGCCCCGGCCTCCTGAAGGCTCAGGCCGCGATGCCGCGCCAGGCCGCCTCGGCCAGCAGCCCGGCATAGGCCGTGGGTCTGGCCCGGCGCCGCCCGGCCAGCCAGGCGCGGCAATAGGACTCCGCGCCGCCCAGCACGAGGGCCGGGATCAGCTCGGAGGGCAGCTCGGTGATAAGGCCGGTGCGCACGCCTTCGGCCAGGCGCGAGTCGATGGGGCCGTAGCGCGCCTCGAGCCGCTCGCGCAAGGCCTCGCCATGCAGCCCCTGGGCGATGGTCTCGCGCGCCATGAAGAGATAGGCGGCCAGTTCGGGCAGGGCCGTCACCCAGCCCACATAGGCGGCCACCAGTTCGACGACGACGGCATGGGCGTCGGGGGCTGCGAGCGTGCGCTCGGCAATCGCGCGGCTCTGGTCGTCGAAGCCGGCGAAGAACAGGGCCGCCGCCACCCCCTCCTTGTTGCCGAAGTGGTGGTAGATCGTGCCCACGCTCTGGCCGCTGCGCTGGCGCAGCTCCTCGATGGTGGCAGCCTCGATGCCGCGGGCATTGAAGCAGGGCAGGGCGTGGGCCAGCACGGCGCGCCGGCTGGCGCCGCGTTCGCCCGGCGACGCGAGCTCGAGGAGCTTGTCGAGGCGGCTGGTGGAACCACGGGGCTTGCTCATTAGAACAATATTCTAGAATCGTCCGGCGACAACGCGAAGGAGGCTGAGGCGATGCGACTGCCGAATCTGCTGGCATCCCGCAAGGGGCGCATTGCCGCCTTCTTCCTGATGTACCTGACCGAGGGCCTGCCCATAGGCTTCGCGATGACGACGGTCGCCACCCAGCTGCGCCGCCAGGGCGTGGGGACGGCCGAGATCGGCGGCTTCCTCGGCCTGGTGCTGCTGCCCTGGGCCTTCAAATGGGCCTATGGCCCCTTCATCGACCTGATCGCCTCCAGGCGCCTGGGTCCGCGGCGCGGCTGGATCCTCGGCGCCCAGGGCCTGATGATCGTGACCCTGCTGCCGCTGGCGGGCCTGGACCTCGCCACCCAGCTCGGTTTCTTCACGGCCCTGCTGATCGTGCACAACCTTTGTGGCGCCGTGCAGGACGTGGCCGTCGACGCGCTGGCGGTGACGACACTGCACGAGGACGAACGCGCCTTCGCCAGCGGCATGATGTTCGCCGGCCAGTCCCTGGGCGTGCTGATGGGTGGCGGTGGCGCGCTGCTGCTGGTCGGCCGGATCGGGTTCGACGCCGGCATCGTCGTGCTGGCCGCGATCATCGCGGCCGTCATGGGCGGCGTCGTGTGGCCCATGCGCGAGCAGGCCCCATCGGCCGGGCCTTCGGCCGAACTGGCTGCGGCGGGCCATGAAGTCCTCGTCTTCCTGCGCCAGGCCCTGCAGGCCCTGCTCGGATCGCGCCTGGCCGTGGTCGGCCTGCTGTTCGCCATCCTGCCCATCTCGGCCATGGCCCTGGCGCGTGGGCTGCAGTCCAACCTGGCCGTCGACCTGGGCCTGTCCAACGAGCAGATCGGCTGGCTGGCCACGGCCTCGCAGGCGGCCACGGCCCTCACCTGCATCGCGGGCGGCTGGCTGTCCGACCGCATCAACCTGCGCCGCGCCCTGGCCAGCTATGTGGCACTGCTGAGCCTGCCGGGCCTGTATCTGATGTGGGAACTGCAGCGCCAGGGCTGGGCGCCGGGCCAGGCCGCGCCAGCGGCCCTGGTCACGGCCTTCATGGCGGCCGTCGTCGTCTACCAACTGCTGTTCGGCTTCATCTACGGCGCCCGCGTGGCCGTCTTCATCGGCATCACCCAGCCGGCCGTCGCGGCCACGCAATTCGCAGCCTATATGGCGTTGACCAATCTCTCCATCACCTACAGCGTCGTCTGGCAGGGTCATGCCGTCCAGCATTGGGGTTATGCCGCCACGCTGGGCCTGGATGCCCTGGTCGGCCTGAGCTGCCTGCTGCTGCTGCCCCTGCTCCAGATCAAGAAGCCGTCCCCATGAACCTCGTCATCAACGCCCTGGGCGTCCTCGACAACCCCAATATCCGCATCCAGCCCAGCGCCGGTGACCGCAGCGCCATGGCCTATACCAGCACGGGCCAGAACGTCGACGGCCGCTCGCTGGACGATGCCCGCGCTGCCGGCCTCACGGCCGTCAACATCACCCTGGGCCATGTGGCCGGCAGTGCCGAGCCCTTCGAGGCGACGGTGGCCGACATCGCCGGCTGGGACGCCTTCATCCGCACCCATCCCACGGCGCTGCGCAAGGTCCATACCGCCG
The DNA here is from genome assembly GCF_031458095.1 of Roseateles saccharophilus. Lineage (GTDB taxonomy): Bacteria > Pseudomonadota > Gammaproteobacteria > Burkholderiales > Burkholderiaceae_C > Pelomonas > Pelomonas saccharophila_A. The sequence goes on along the minus strand of NZ_JAVDXU010000003.1, from coordinate 461,081 downwards.
CCGACATCGACGCCGCGCGTGCGGCGCGCCAGATCGGCGTCATCTACGGCTTCCAGAACACCGAGATGCTGGGCACGAGCAGCGACCGCGTCACGCTGTTCGCGAATCTCGGCGTGCGCGTCATCCAGCTGACCTACAACGGCCGCAACGCCGTCGGCTGCGGCGCGACGGTGGCGGACGACACCGGCCTGAGCGGCTTCGGCGCCGAGATCGTCGAGCGGCTGCAGCATGAGGGCGTGCTGGTGGACCTCAGCCACAGCAGCGAGCAGACCTGCCTGGACGCGCTGCGCGTCGCGCGCCGGCCGCTGGCCATCACCCATACCGGCTGCCGCGCCGTGGCCGACCATCCGCGCAACAAGAGCGATGCCGAGTTGCGCCTGCTGGCCGAGCGGGGCGGCGTCGTCGGCCTGTACTTCATGCCCTATCTGCGCCTGGCCGGCCAGCCCATGGCGTCCGACCTCGTCAACCACCTGGAGCACGCCATCGATGTCTGCGGTGAAGACCATGTCGGCCTCGGGACCGACGGCGGCACGACGGCCATCGACGACATGGACGCCTATCGCGCCATGCTGGCCGCCGAGACCGAGCTGCGCCGCAGCCTGGGCATAGGGGCGCCGGGCGAGACGCCGGACGTGAGTCTCTTCCTGCCCGACCTCTGCGGGCCGATGCAGTTCATCGAGCTGGCCGAGCTGCTGGCTGCGCGCGGCCACCCGGCGACGCGCATCGCCAAGATCCTGGGCGGCAACTTCCACCGCCTGATGCAGGAGGCCTGGCAATGAAACGGCTGTTGCTCATCCTGACCCTGCTGGCGGGTGCCGCGCAGGCGCGCGAGGACCAGGTCCAGATCCATGGCAATGCGGCCGGCGCGCAGACGCTGTCCCAGCCCGAGCCCGGTGTCACGGCGGCCGACTACCGCTTCAACGACCGCGGCCGCGGCGATGTCATCCAGGCGCATTGGCGCCTCGACGCGAGCGGGCTGCCCGTCAGCTACGAAGCCAAGGGCAACGACTACTGGAAGGTCGAATTCAGCGAGCGCTTCGGGCGCGACGTCCAGGGCCTGGCGCGCTGGAGGAACCGCATCGAGCAGGGCGAAACCAAGGCGGCCGGCTTCTACCTGCCGGCCAACCCGCCGCCCGAGTTCATGGGCGTGCTGGCCCGCGCGCTGCTGAAGGCGCCCGGGCGGCGCCTCCCACTGCTGCCGGCCGGCGAAGCCCGGCTGGAGGGCGGGGCCGATGTCGACGCATCCGGCCGCAAGCTGACGCTGTATCGCATCAGCGGCATCGAGTTCACGCCGGTGCCCGTCTGGCTCGACGACAAGGGCGATACCGCCGGCGTCATCGACGACTGGTTCGAGGTGCTGCAAGCGTCGCTGCTGCCGGCGCTAGCGGAGCTGCAGCGTGCCCAGCAGGCCGCCGACCAGGCCTGGCATGCGCGCCTTGCCCTGCAGCACAGCCACAAGCCCCAGGGCGCGCTGCTGATCCGTGGCGCGCGGTTGTTCGCTCCCGTCAGCCTGGGCGTGCGTGCCGGCATGAGCGTGCTGGTGCGCGGCGAGCGCATCGTGCGCGTCGAGCCCGATGCTGACCTCGAGGTGCCGGCCGGTGCCGAAGTGATTGCCGCCAATGGGCGCTTCCTGATGCCGGGGCTGTGGGATGTGCACCAGCATTTCAGCAATGTCGATGGTGTCTTCGACCTCATCGCCGGCGTGACCAGCGCGCGCGACATGGCCAACGACAACCTGCCCATGCTCGCGCGGGTGCACCGCTTTGACGCCGGCACCGAGCTGGGACCACGCGTGCTGCTCGCCGGCATCATCGAAGGCATCGGGCCCTTGGCCGGCCCCACCGATGTCAGGGTCGACACGGCCGACAAGGCCCGTGCCGCGGTGGACTGGTATGCCGACCACGGCTATGCCCAGGTCAAGATCTACTCGTCCTTCAGCCCGGCCCTGGTCGCGGCCGTGGCCGATCGCGCCCACGAGCGCGGCCTGCGCGTCAGCGGCCATGTGCCGGCCTTCACCCATGCGCGCGCCTTCGTCGAGGCCGGGGCCGATGAGATCCAGCACCTGAACTTCATCCTGCTGAACTTCTTCCCCGACGTGAAGGACACGCGCACGCGCGACCGCTACACAGTGCTGGCCGATCGCCTCGCGCAGTTCGATTTCAACGACGGGCGCTTCGCGGATTTCGTCACCTTCCTGCGCCAGCACCAGACCGTCCTCGATCCCACCCTGGTCGTGCTGGAAGGCCTGTTCTCCGGGGAGCCCGCGCGCGCCGCGCCGGCGCTGCGGCCGGTGGTGGAGCGCTTTCCGACGGTGGTAAAACGCCGCCAGTTGTCGGGCGCTGTGGCCGTGCCGCCGGGCAAGGAGGCCGTCTACGCCCAGGCCCTGCCGGGCCTGCTGCGCATGCTGAAGAAGCTGCACGAGGGCGGCGTGACGATCATGCCGGGCAGCGACGGTTTCGCCGGCTACAGCCTGCACCGCGAGCTGGAGCTCTATGCCCAGGCCGGCATTCCCAACGCCGAGGTGCTGCGCATCGCGACGCTGGTGCCGGCGCGCGTGCTGGGCGTCGAGAAGGACCGCGGCACGATCGCCGCCGGCAAGCTGGCCGACATGATCCTGGTCGATGGCGACCCGCTCAAGGACATGAGCGACATCCGCCGCGTCCACCGCACCATCAAGGGCGGCCAGGTCTATGAGCCCGCCGCTCTCGAACAGGCGATGGGAATGACTTCACGATGAACAAGATCCAACGTTTCAACAGCGGTCAGGTCGTACCCGCTACCGTGCCTTTTCCCGAAGGCGTACGCGTCGGCCCCATGCTCTATCTCTCGGGCCAGCTCGGCAATGTGCCCGGCCAGCTCAAGCTCGTCGAAGGGGGCCTGCAGGCCGAGGCGCGGCAGACGCTGGAGAACATCCGCACGGTGCTGCGCGGCCAGGGGCTGGACCTGCAGCATCTGGTGCGCTGTACCGTCATGCTGGCCGACATGGCCGACTGGCCGGCCTTCAACGAGGTCTATCGCGACTTCTTCGGCGCGGCACCGCTGCCGGCGCGCAGCGCCCTGGGCTGCAATGGACTGGCGTTGGGCGCGCGTGTCGAAATCGAATGCATCGCTGCGGACCCGGCCTGATGACCTAGGGGGCATCCTCAAGTCAGCTATTGGTCCCGGGCGCCGTCCGGTACATGCTGTGCATGCTGCGATGGGCAGCAACGCTCGGTGGAGGCATCCATGGCAAGCAAGCCAAAGGCAAACAAGTCCAAGCCGGCCGCAAGGCCCACCCCCAAGCCGCTGTGCAGCACGCCGCCGCGCATCAAGCCCAGCCTGCCGGCCGTCGTCGCCAACGACCCGCGCCGCGCCCGTGCCATATTGAACTCCCAGGGCAAGTGGCTGAACGGCACGGTGCTGCACTACTGCTTCTTCAAGACCGGCCATTTCGCGGTGTCCAAGAAGCAGGCCGACGCGGTGCGCGCCGCCTTCGCCGAATGGAAGGCCGTGGGCATAGGCCTGGTGTTCCAGGAGGTCACGCAGATGAGCGAGGCCGAGGTGCGCATCGGCTATTCCGAGCCCGACGGCAGCTCGGCCTCCGCCGTCGGCCGCGATGTGCTGCATATACCCGCCAATGAGCCCACCACCATCTACGGCTGGGACCTGACGACACCCTATGGTCGCGGCACGGCCCTGCATGAACTCGGCCATGTGCTGGGCATGGAGCACGAGCACCAGAACCCCTTCGCCGGCATCAAATGGCATGAGGAGGCCGTCTACACCTCACTGGGCAAGCCGCCCAACAGCTGGACGCGCGCGACGACCTTCCGCAACATCCTCGAGAAGCTCGACCCCAGCCAGGTGCAGGGCTCGTCCTGGGATCCCGATTCCATCATGGAGTACGAGTTCGAACCCGGCCTCATCGACGAGCCCGAGCAGTACGACGTCAACGGCCTGGTGCCGCCGGGCAAGCTGTCCAAGGCCGACAAGGAATGGGTGCTGAAGTGGTACCCGCCACTGGCAGCGCAGCCGCCCACGCTCGAGCCTTTCAAGTCGGTGTCCGTGTCCCTGGCGGCGGGGCAGCAGGTCAACTACCTCTTCAAGCCCACCGAGTCCCGCAAATACACCATCGCCACCACGGGTGCCACCGACACCCTGATGGGCCTGTTCGAAGAGGTCAACGGCGTGGCCCGTTTCCTGGCCTCCGACGACGACAGCGGCGAGGATCGCAATGCGCAGATCGCCTACAAGCTCTTCGCCGGGCGCCGCTATCACGTGCGCCTGCGCCTGTACAACCCGGGTCAGACCGGCATCACGTCGCTGATGGTCAGCTGAGCGGGTTTGCCAGCCGGGCTTCAGCTGGCGGCACCGTCGTCCGGCCCCGGCGGGCCGTCCAGGCGCCAGGGCGCACTCCAGCGGCTTGGGGTAGGCGGCCGGTCGGCCGATGCCATCGGCGTGTCCAGTTCCCGCAAGGAGGCCTCCAGTGCGGGCCAGAACTGGGGGCCGCAGGCCAGGCGGGTGCCGTTGTCCAGCAGCAGCGTCGCGCGGCTCTTGTCGTGGGGCAGGGCCTCCAGCACATGCAGCGGCGCGACCGCGACGCGGTTCTGGCAGCGCAGCATGCCGCCGGGCGGCAGGTCGTCCAGCAGACCGCCCAGGCGCCGGTGCAACACATGGCTCTCGTTGAAGCCATGCAGCAGCACGGCAGGATGACGCGCGTCGGGCAGCTCCAGCCAGCGGATGTCGGCGACGTCCAGCGTCGTGAAGCGTCCCTGCTCCAGCACGATGAGTCGGCGCACCTCCACACCCAGGCGGCGCCGCGGCAGGCGCTTCAGCGCGTCGTTGACGCGCTGCGGGCCTTCGGCCGCCACACAGCGCCGCACGACCTCATGCGTAAGCCAGACGAGCTGGGGCGCGGGATCGTGCAGGGATGCGGCCAGTTCCGCCGCGCCCAGGGGCTTGAGGCCGGGGTCCAGCAGCATCAGCTCGGGCTGCAGGGCCCGCGCCATCGCCAGGGCCTCGGTCGCCGTGTGGGCGTGATCCAGCACCTTCAGCGCTGCCGCATCGATGAGGCGCTGTGCCAATGCGCAAGCGGGGCTGCCGGACGGGGCGACAACGAGGGTGCGCATGACGGTCAGCGGCGCGCGGCGTAGCGCCGGCCTGAGAGGACTTCCATGGCGCCGATGATGGGCTGGGCGGCCGTCTCTGCCTTTGGTCATGAGAGCCCCCCATCCGGCCTTCGTGGCCGGAGGTGTCAGCGTTGACAGGCGCCGGAGGTCAGCCAAGCGGCCAGCTGCGGCAGCCAGTCGTCCACCGTCTGGGCCAGGGCACGCACGGCCCCGGGGGCATCGGGCGAGGCCGCGGGACGTTCGAGGCGCCAATGCTGCTGCAAAGGCGTGTTGGCCGTGCCGGCCGGCCACAGCGTGGCATGCAGGCGCAGCACGACCTGGCTGCTGGCCGGGCTGGAGAAGACCTGCTCGAACTCGTCGAGGTTGACGGTCAGCAGGGCTGCGGGCTTGCCGGCGCAGCCGGGCGCACCGGCGAGCTGCTCGCGCAGCCTTTGCGTCAGCAGGGCGGCCGGCGGCGCGGCCCAGAGACTGTCGCGGTAGTGCTCCAGGCGCTGGGCCTGCTGGAAGGCCAGGCGGTAGGCGATGCCTTCGCCGGACAGTTGCGGCGGGGCGGTGACGTCGGCGATGCGCCAGGCCAGGGCGCCGCCCGTGCTCGTTGCGGCTGGCGCGGGGCCGAGGTCATAGATGGCCTTGGGCGGCACCGTGGGCGCCAGCGAGCAGGCGCTCAGTGCGACCGTGGCGGTGAGCAGGAAGGCTGTGGTTCTCATGGCGTCAGTGGCTCATTCTTGGACGGTGGTGGCCGTAGTGCACCCAGCTTGCGGGCCGAGCGCCGGGCCGCTCCCTAGCCGGCCCGCGCTGGCGATGTGCTTGCGGCTCGACGCCGCAAGCATCGCCGTCCCCTCGGGGGACCGACCGGACTCGCCCGCGTTCAGCGGCGCGAGGGTGGGCGAGGGGTTCATTTCTTGATGCGTTCCGCGAAGCCTGCCTCGCCAGGGCCGGGCGGCTGGGCGCCGCGGCCGAAGATCAGGCTCTGCGGCTGTTCGCCGAGGGCGTCGGCGGCGCGCTCGATGCTGCGGCTGGCGGCCGAGACGTCGGCCAGGACGGGGCGGGTGCGCGGCGAGGTCTCGCCGACCAGGGCGAGTTCGAGATTGCGGCTGGTCGCCTGCACCTGCACGGCGGCGGCCTGCAGCTCGTCCAGGGCCGCGGCGCGGGCCTTGAGGTCCTGGGCCAGCAATTGGCCATCAGCCGCCAGCGCTTCGATGCGGGTCAGGGCGGCCTGGGCGCGGCGTGCCGTCGCGTCGGCATCCTTCAGCAGGCCGGGCAGTTCGCGGGCACTGGGCTGCAGGGATGCCATCAGCTTGCTGGTGTCGGCGGCGGCCTGCTGCAGTTCGGCCAGGGTCTTGCCGAGCTGGGCCCGGTTGTCTTCGCTGAGCAGGGCGTTCAGCCGCGTGGCCGTCTCGGCAAAGCCGGCGACGAGGCCGGGGCCGCTTTCGGCCAGGCGGTCCAGCAGCGTGGGCCGCAGCGCGAAGCGGGCTCCGGCGGCCGCGCGTTGCAGTGTGCCCTTGGCATCACCTTCCTCCAGGCCAACAAAGGACAGGCCGGTAACGCCCTGCAGGCCGAGCTGGGCATAGGTGGCGGTGGATACCGGCGCCGCGGCATCGACGGCGATGCCGACCAGGATCTGGCGCGGGTCGGCCGGGTCGAAGCCAATGCTCTCGACATAGCCCACCTCGACGCCGCGCAGCTTGACCGGCGCCTTCAGGTTCAGGCCTGGCACGCCGCCGCGGGCGACGACGGTGTACTTGACGCGCTCGGTGCGGTCGCCCTGGAACCAGGCGACGCTGGCCGCCAGGCCGAGGCCGAGCAGCAGCAGAAAGAGGCCGGCGACGAGGGCGTGGGCTTTGTTTTCCATGGATGTAGAAGCGTCAGTTGTACCCTGCGGGCCGAGCGCCGGGCCGCTCCCTAGCCGGCCCGCGCTGGCGATGTGCGTGCGGTTCAAGGCCGCACGCATCGCCGTCCCCTAGGGGGACCGACCGGGCGCGCCGGCGTTCAGCGTGGCGAGACTGGGCGAGGGGCGTCATGCCACTTCTTCTCGGAGGACGGCGGGGATGCCGCCCTCGTCGCTGGTGTCGTCCAGGCTCAGGCGGAAGCGCCTCACATCCTCCTCGGCGCAGCGCTCGACATGGCCAAGGAAGAAGTTGCGTACGAAGTGATGCGGCAGGCGCGCGACTTCGGACAGCGGGCCGCTGGCGATGATGTGCTGGTCGGCGAGCACGGCGACGCGGTCGACGACGGCGAACAGGGTGTCCACGTCATGCGTGACCATGACGACGGTCAGGCCCAGCTCCTGGCGCAGGCGCCGCAGCAGCTTGACGAATTGCTTGGCGCTGTCCGGGTCCAGGCCGGCCGTGGGCTCGTCGAGGAAGAGCAGTTGCGGGTCGAGGATGAGGGCGCGCGCCAGCGAGACGCGCTTGACCATGCCCCCCGACAGTTCGGCCGGGCGCTTCAGTGCGTCCTCGGGCTTGAGGCCCACCTGGGCCAGCTTGAGCATGACCAGCGGCTTGACGAGGTCGGGCGGCACGCTTTTGAGCTCGCGCAGCGGCAGGGCGATGTTGTCGAACACGCTCAGCGCCGAGAACAGCGCGCCGGCCTGGAAGAGCACGCCCCAGCGGTAGCGCACCCGCTCCAGGTCGCGCACCGCGCAGCGCCCGAGCGGGTGGCCGAAGATCTTCACCGTGCCGGCCTGGGGCACTTCCAGGCCGAGCAGCAGGCGCAGCAGCGTCGTCTTGCCCGAGCCCGAGCCGCCGATCAGTGCGACGACCTCGCCGCGGTGCACGGTCAGGCTCAGGTTGCGGTGGATGACATGGCCGCCATAGGCCGTCGTCACGTTGTCGACTTCGATGATGGGTTCAGCGCGATCCATCAGTTGCTCCGCCGTGGTTCGAATGCCGGATATTTGCGGGCCGAGCGCTGGGCCGCTCCCGAGCCGGCCCGCGTTGGGCGATGTGCTTGTCGGTCGACCCGACAAGCATCGCCGTCCCCTCGGGGGACCGACCAAGGTACTCGTTGGGCGAGGGGCTTCACGTCAGACGCCGACGTTGGAGAACAGCACCGCAAAGATCGCATCGACGACGATGACCAGGGTGATGGCCGTGACGACCGACTGCGTGACGCTCTGGCCCAGGCTCTCGGTGTTGGGCTTGACGCGCAGCCCGAAATGGCAGGCCAGCAGGGCGATGAGGCCGCCGAACAGGACCGACTTGGCCCAGCCCAGCCACAGATTGACCGGCTCGACGACGCTGGGCAGGGTGTGCACGAACTGCATGGGATCGAGCTTGAGCTGGGCGCTGGCGGCCGCCATGCCGCCCAGCATCATCATGCCGCTGGTCCACAGCGCCACCAGCGGCAGCGAGATGGCCAGGGCCAGCACCTTGGGTGCCACCAGGCGCACCGTGTGCGAGATGCCCATGACGGACAGCGCATCCAGCTCCTGGGTCACGCGCATGACGCCGATCTGCGCCGTCATGGCCGAGCCGGAGCGGCCGGCCACGATGATGGCCGCCAGCAGCGGCCCCAGCTCGCGCAGCACCGCCAGACCCAGGATGTTGATGACGAAGATGTCGGCGCCGTAGGTCTTGAGCTGCTTGGAGATCAGGTAGGACAGGGTCAGGCCGACGAGAAAGCCGACCAGGGCCGTGATGGGCAGGGCCTGGGCGCCGGTGCGATAGACATTGGCCGAGATCTCGCGCCAGCCGATCAGCGAGGGGTGGCGCAGCATCTGCAGCCCGTCCAGCAGCAGGCGACCGACGAGGGCGACCAGGTCGACGGCATGGTGGGCGAAGGCCAGCAGCTTCAGGTTGGCCAGGTCCAGGCCGGGCTTGAGGCTGCGCTTGCGCCGGGGCAGGGCGCCGGGCTGCATGAACTGCGAGAACAGCGTCACATGCTCGGGCAGCCACAGCAGGCGCGGCGGCGGCTTCAGGCCCCAGCCCTGCCACAGCGTCAGCGCGCCGGCCGTGTCCAGGCGGCCCAGGGCGCGCAGGTCCCACAGCGCGTCGGGCGTTTCCTTCATCGCGGTGGCCACGCGCTGGCGGAACTCCTCGTAGCGTTCGCGCAGGGCCAGCACCGTCCAGTCGCCGCTGACATGCCACTCGCGGGTGAGTCCCACCGCGCCGCCGCCCGACTGCAGCTGGGGTTCGGCGTCGGTGGTTTCACCGACCCAGGTCGCGGGCGGGTTGTCCAGGGGCAGGGCGCCGGCTTCGCTCATGGCGCAACGATAGCGCCTCCCAGGGCTTGATGATGCGATGTGTTCTGGAGCTTGATAGCGTCCTGAAGTCGAATCCGGAGACTCCATGGACCGTTTCATCCGCCGCGCCGACCCGCGCACCCTCAGCGTGCGCGACCTGCTCGAGGCGCGAGATCAGTACCACGTCCACATCGCCAACCTGCCGACCGTCATCGGCACGGCCATTGGCCGCTACCGTATCCGGCTCACCGACCCCAATTACGCGGACGAGCATGCCGAGCAGACCGGTAAGGAGCTCGGCGCCCGCACGCTGGCCAACAGCGACTTCCGGCCCTGGTCCTGGCCCTGCGTGCTGGTCTTCGTCAGCGAGTGGCTGGATCGCACGACCCTGTCGCGCCACCCCGAGCTGGCCGTGCCGCCGGTGCTCTATCTGCCCGATGGCCGCCAGGTGCGCACCTGTCCCGTCCTCGTGCAGCGCCGCGTGTCCAACCTGCCGCCGGCCGACACGGCCCTGTATGCGGCCGACCGCTTCGGCCCCAACTTCCAGGTCCACGTGGCCGACCAGGGCGCGACCCGCATGGGCGTGGCCTCGGCCATCGTCGAAGACGGCGCCTGCGCCTTCGCCCTGGTCAGCCGCCACCTGACCTCGGGCACTGAGCCCGGCGCCCCGGTGTTCGCGCTGCCGCGCGGCAAGAAGGTCGGCATCGGCCACATCACGGCCCATGGTGTCGATGCGCTGCCGCTGGCCGACATCTACCCCGGCTTCGCCGGCCGCGATGCGCGGCTGACGCTGGATGCAGCCCTGGTCAAGCTCGACGACATCGGCGCCACCAACTCCCAGTACCTGGGCGTCGGCGGCTTCGGCCCCGTCATCGACCTGAGCTCAGACAAGATGAGCCTCAACCTGATCGGCTGCCCGCTGTTCACCGTGCTGCCCGGCGGCATGCGCACCGAAGGCTGCGTGCATGGCCTGTTCTACCGCCACGCCAGCATGGGCGGCATCGACTCCCTGGCGGAATTCCTCATCGGCCCACGCCGCGCCGGCGACACCGTGCAGACGCGGCCGGGCGACTCGGGCGTCACCTGGTTCTGGGACGAGATGGCCGACCGCGGCGTCAAGGACGCCGGCCTGCCGCCGCCCACAGCGTTCCGCCCCCTGGCCGTGCAATGGGGCGGCCACGGCTTCGGCGCCCTGAATTCCAGCCGCGCCACCGAGTTCGCGCTGGCCACCGGCTTCAGCTCGCTGTGCAAGGCCCTGAACGTCGAACTCGTCGAGGACTGGCGCAGCGGCCAGAGCCGCTACTGGGGCAAGGTCGGCCACTACAACATCGGCTTCGCGGCCTGCTTCGCGCTGCAGACGAGCAAGGCCAAGGCCGTCTTCAAGGCCAATGCAGGGGCCATTGGTGTCAGCGACGAGGACATCGTCGCCGGCAACCTGCCCGGCGCCACGCAGACGAGCCAGTTCATCGCCCTGGCCGACGTGCCGGATCTGGTGTGGCGCCGCAGCCGCGGCAAGGACAAGGCCAACCATTTCGCCGACATGGACGAGACGGGCAGCGGCCCCTTCGCCGGCAAGACCCTGATGCAGCTCTGGCTGCAGGCTCCGGCCACGCGCGACCCCCAGGTCTGGGACCAGTTCTACAGCAGCATCGATCCCGACCGCAAACCGCAGTACCGCGGCGCTTTGCCCTTCCGCGTCGCCGAGCTCTACAAGGTCATGGTCCAGGCCGTGGCGGCCAGGCAGCTGGACGCCTATGTCTGCGCCGCCGGCGTGCTGGCCCATTACATCGGCGACGCCTGCCAGCCCCTGCACATCTCCCATCTCCACCATGGCGAGTCGGACGACCCCGACGACGACAAGGTCCATGCCGTCTACGAGGACGACATGCTGAACCAGGCCGCCGAGGAGGTGGTGGCCGGCGTGAAGCAGCGTGTGGCCGATGCCCCCCACCGGCCGTTGTTCAAGGGCCCGATGGCGGCGGCCGACGCCATCGTCCAGCTGATGCGGCGCACCATCACCGAGCTGCCGCCAGCGGAGATCCTGGAGGTCTTCGAGCGCGTGCACGGCCGTGGCCAGGCGGCGGCCATGTGGTCGGCTCTTGGCGAGCGCACCCTGAACCGCATGGCCGACGGCGCCCTCACGCTGGCCACGGTCTGGCAGTCGGCCTGGAAGGAGGGCAAGGGGGAGCAGGGCTTCACCCTGGCCGCCTGCCGCCAGCCCGTGCCGCCCGCGCGGCTGAAAAAGCTCTATGACACCAAGGGTTTTGCCGAATCCCGCTGGCTGCGCGAAATGACATTGGCCAGCCTGGCGTGACGGATTCCCCGGGGAAGCCAGGGGGCTGGCTACCATCGCTTTGAACCTCCGGGCGCCCCGCCGGGACTCATGCGCAATGGAACCCCGCAGGCAAGCATGTTGAAGTGGCCCAGCATCAGCAGACAAAAGCGCGATGACGCCAAGGTGGCGCCGGCGAGCTCGGGCCGTGGGCCGGCCGCCGAGGCCCTGGAGCTGGCTCTGCTGGAGGGCATCAAGCGCGGCCAGCGGGCCGAATTCGACGCCCTCTACCGCCTCTACCACCCCCGGCTGTGGCGTTTCCTGTCGCATCTGATGCGCCACGGCGAGGCCATCGAGGAGGCGCTGAACGACACCATGATGGTGGTCTGGCAGCGCGCCGAGGGCTTTGACGGGCGCAGCAAGCTGTCCACCTGGATCTTCGGCATCGCCTACCGCAAGGCGCTGAAGGCCCTGAGCCGCCAGGACCTGCCGGTGGACGCTGATGAGGTGGAAGAAGCCTCCGACCCGGGGCCGGGGCCGGAGCAGCAGCTGGGGCTGGCCCAGTTGCGGGGGCGGCTTCGACAGGCCATGGCCGAGCTGTCGCCCGAGCACCGCGCCGTCGTGGAGCTGTGCTATTTCCATGACATGGCCTATGCCGAGATCGCCGACGTCGTCGGTTGCCCGGCCGAGACCGTGAAGACGCGGATGTTCTATGCGCGGCGCCGGCTGCGCCTCCTGCTCGACGACCTCGCCGGGCAGGGGCAAGGAGAAGAATGATGAGTGTGGTGATCCCGATGGAACATGACGAGCATGCCGCCGTGCAGGCTCTGCTGCCCTGGTATGCCCGTGGGCAGCTGGATGAGGGCGAGATGCAGCAGGTGCAGCAACATCTGCTGAGCTGCCAGGCCTGCCGCAACGAGCTGGCCGCCGAACAGCCGATGCAGACCCTGCTCAGCGTGGCCGGCACGCCGCCGCAGGGCGGCGACGTCGAAGCCGGCCTGGCCAGGATGCACACGCTGATGCAGCCGGCTCGCCGCCCCAAGGCCACGGCCCCGCGCTGGATGCCCTGGGCCCTGGGCCTGCAAGGGGCAGCCTGCGCCCTGCTGCTGGGCCTGTGGCTGCACGATCGCCAGGCCGAGCCGGCCTACGAGGGCCTGTCGGCTGCCGGCACGGCGCCGGTGGTTGCGGACGCCCTGGTCATGTTCAAGCCGGGCACCACCGAGCAGGCGGTGCGCGAATTGCTGCAGGCCCAAGGCGCCGGCGTCGTCGCCGGGCCGACCGAGACCGGCGCCTGGCTGCTGCGCGTCGACGCGCGTGGCCTGGCCGAGCTGCGCACCGCGCCCATCGTCGCCCTGGCCGAGCCGCTGCAACCCGGGCCGGCGCGATGAGATTGCTGTTGCGCCTGTTCGCGTTGCTGCTGTGCTGCGTCAGCACGGCGGCCTTCGCCCAGGCCGAGGAGGCCCAGCGCCAGGTCCTCGTCATGCTGCAACTGCCCAAGGCCCATTACCGGCCCGACGGCAGCTATGCCGGCACCTATGGCGAGGGCGTGGGCCGGCAGTCGCGCCAGCAGGTCGCCCAGTCCCTGGCCCAGGCCCATGGCCTGGAGATGCGCAGTGAATGGGCCATGCCCCTGGCCGGCGTGGACTGCTTCGTCATGCGACTGCCCGAAGGCGACACGCGCAGCCCGGCCAAGGTGGCCGAGGCCGTGGCCGAGGACAGGCGCGTCGCCTGGGCCCAGCCCGTCAGCCTGTATCGAGCCCAGGGCAGCCAGCAGGAGCCCCTCTACCAGGCCCAGCCGGCGGCGCGCCAGTGGCATCTGGCCGAACTGCACCAGCTCGCCACCGGCAAGGGCGTGCGCGTGGCGGTGGTCGACAGCGGCGTGGAGGCCAGCCATCCCGATCTCGTCGGCCAACTGGCCAGCAACGAGAACTTTGTCGACGACAAGGCGCCGCCCGCCGAGGGCCATGGCACGGCCGTGGCCGGCATCATCGCGGCGCGGGCGGACAACGGCCTTGGCATTGCCGGCGTCGCTCCCCAGGCCAAGCTGCTGGCCCTGCGCGCCTGCTGGCAGGCGGCAGGCACGCAGACGCTGTGCACCAGCCTGGGCCTGGCCAAGGCCTTGTATGCGGCCATCCAGCAGGGTGCCCACATCATCAACATGAGCCTGGGTGGCCCGGACGACCGCCTGCTGGCCCTGCTCATCGACCAGGCCCAGGCGCGGGGCGCCGCCGTGGTTGCGGCCATGCCCGGCGAGAACGGGCCCTTCCCGGCCAACCATCCGGGCGTGCTCGTCGTCGGCAGCGCGCCGCCGCTGCCGGCTGGCGTCGTCATTGCGCCCGGGCGTGACGTGCCCAGCACGGCGGTGGGCGGCGGCTGGTCGCTGGTGTCGGGGTCGTCCTTCGCGGCCGCACATGCCGCCGGCCTGCTGGCCCTGGTGCGCGAGCTCGACGGCCCACGTGGCACCCTGGCCCTGAAGACGGCCCTGGTCACGGAAAGTCAAGGGCGTATCGACAGCTGCGCAACGCTGGCCCGCCATGCCGGCACGCGCGGTCCAGGTTGCAAGACGCTGGGGCAAACTCCGGACTGATGCCCCCCGCGCCCCTGGCTCGATTGACGACGCTGGTCGCCACGCTGCTGGCCTGCGCGGGCGGAGCCTGGGCCGATGTCGGTGGCACGCTGTCGCTGCAGACGGACGCACGCGAGCGTGGCATGTCCTACAGCCGCAACCGGCCGAGCGCCCAGCTCGGCCTGGCTTGGGACGGTACGGCCGGCTGGTATGCCGGTGCCCAGCTGGCGCAGGCGCGCTTTGCGCAGCGGCGCGGCGCGGCCCTGCAGGTCTATGGCGGCCGCGTCTTCGAGCTGTCGCCGGGCCTGGACGCCGAGGCGGGCGTGGCCGCCCACGCCTTCGAGAACGTATCCCGCTATGACTACCAGGAGGCCTATGTCGGCCTGCTGGGCGAGCGCTGGAGCCTGCGCGCCTATGTCTCGCCCGACTACTACGGCGTCGGCCAGCGCAGCCTCTACGTCGAGTTCAACGGCCGCTGGCCGCTCGCGTCGGGCGTCGCGGCGCTGGGCCATGTCGGCCTGCTGCATGGCTTTGGGGGCCAGGCCTTGTCCTATGTCGAGCCGCGCAGCGACACCCGAGCGGACCTGCGCCTGGGCGCTTCCTGGCAGCTGGGCCAGAGCAGCGAGCTTCAACTGGCCTGGATTGCAGCTGGACGCGGTGGGCCCTACATCTGGATCGATGCCACGCGGCGTCGCACGGCGGTGCTCAGCCTCACCGTTGCGTTCTAGGGCCTGCAAACGCTACGGCAAGGGGTCGCGAAGTCCCGCCACAACGCGGCCCATTGCCGTAGCGTTTGCAGGCCCTCCCTAGCTTCTCTTGAACCCTCCCGCGGCGGGCCGGCACTCACGGCGCAGTGAGTTGCAGGAGAGCTTGATGAGATTGTCGAAATTGCTTGGGGCGGCGCTGGCCACCACGGCCGCCCTGGTCGCGGGCTGTGGAGGTGGTAGTGGCGCGGGCCTGGACGCCAACGGCCGGCCACTCGGCGAGGGCGATGACCCCAGCGGGCCGATGACGGCCAGCTTCAGCTCCATCCAGTCCCATGTCTTCACGCCCATCTGCACGGCCTGCCATGCGGGCGGTGCGGCGCCGCAGGGCCTCAGGCTGGACGCGGCCAACAGCTTCACCATGCTGGTCGGCGTGGCCAGCGCCGAGGTGCCGGCGCTCAAGCGCGTGGCGCCGGGTGATGCGGCCAACAGCTATCTGATTCACAAGCTCGAAGGCCACCAATCGGTCGGCGCGCGCATGCCCTTCGGTGGGCCCTATCTTGATGCCGCGACCATCAATCTGATCCGCCAGTGGATCGACAACGGAGCGCAGAAATGATGGCGCCCCTCGTCCAAGGAGTACCTTGGCCGGTCCCCCGCGGGGACGACGATGCTTGTGGCATCGAGCCGCAAGCACATCGCCCGAGCGGGCCGGCTAGGGAGCGGCCCGGCGCTCGGCCCGCCACACAGCGCACCGCAAATCCGGCAGGCTTGTTGCGATGGTGGCTGGGCCTGGCTTTGATGGCCCTGATGTCGATGGCGCAGGCCGAACCCTATCTCGCCATCCGTGCCGGATTGAAATGCGTGGCCTGCCATGTGAACCCCACCGGGGGCGGCCTGCGCAACGCCGTGGGCAATACCTTCGCGCAGAACGTCATTCCGGCCAATGCCCTGCCCGAAGCCTTGCAGGGCTGGAATGGTTCGCTGTTCGATGACCGCCTGCGCCTGGGCGGCGACCTGCGCACCGCGACGACGCGCACCTCGGTGTCGGGCCAGCCCACGCGCAGCGTCGGCGGCAACGAGCAGACGCGGCTGTATGCCGACGTGCAGCTGATCAAGGACTATCTCGGCGCCTACCTCGACCAGCAGGTCGCGCCGGGCAAGTCCGAGCGTCAGGAGGCCTATGTGCGGCTGTCGACGCCGGGCCTCTCCTGGTATGCCAAGGCCGGCCAGTTCTATCTGCCCTTCGGCTGGCGGCTGCAGGACAGCCTGGCCTTCGTGCGGCAGTTGAGCGGCGTCAGCATGACGGTGCCCGACAAGGGCCTGGAGCTGGGGCATGAGAGCGACGAATGGTCTCTGCAGCTGGTGCGCAGCAATGGCCCCGGCAACAAGGGCGGCACGACCGGCCACCAGACCACTGCCCAGGCCATCTGGATGCAGCCCTGGGGCCGTGTCGGTGCGGCGGCGGCCCAGGTCAAGTCGACGGCGGGCAACCGCCAGGCCTGGGGCCTCTTCGCCGGCACGACGACGGGACCGGTGGCCTGGCTGGCCGAGTTCGACATGGTCAGCGATGCCGGCTACCCCGAGGGCAAGCGCCGGCAATACGCGACGCTGCTGGAGGCCAACTGGCTGGTGCAGCAGGGCCACAACCTGAAGCTGACCAGCGAATACCTCGACCCCGACCGCCGCGTGGCCCACGACAACAAGGTGCGCTACAGCCTGGTCTACGAGTACACGCCCTTCGCCTTCGTGCAGTTGCGCGCGGGCTACCGCAAGTTCGGCGGCATCCCGCAGAACACCATCGACAACCGGCGGCAGAGCTTTGTCGAGCTGCATGGACTGTTCTAGCGTCACCGTCGAGCGGCCCCTTGCGCTGGCGCCCGCCCTCACGCGGCTGCCGCTGGCGACGCTCTACCTGACCGAGCGCTGCAATTCGCGCTGCGTCAGCTGCGACTACTGGCGGCATGGCCAGCGCGACATCGACATGGCGACTGTGCAGCGCCTGCTGCCCGGCCTGCTGGAGCTGGGCACGCAGACCGTGCTGGTCTCCGGCGGCGAGCCGCTGCTGCATCCGCAGTGGGCCGAGATCGCGGCTCTGCTGCGCAGCCAGGGGCACAAGCTCTGGCTGCTGACGGCTGGCCTGGCCCTGGCCAAGCATGCGGCGGAGGTGGCGTGCCTGTTCGAGCAGGTCACGGTGTCGCTGGACGGCAGCACGGCGGCCAGCTATGCCGCCATCCGCGGGCTGGACGCCTTCGAGGCCGTCTGCGCCGGCATCCGCGCCGCGGTGCGCGAAGGCCTGGACGTGAGCCTGCGCGTGACGGTGCAGCGCGGCAATGTGGGTGAGCTGGCCGATCTCGTCGCGCTGGCGCACAAGCTCGGCGTGGCGGGCATCTCCTTCCTCGCCGCCGATGTCAGCCATGCCGAGGCCTTTGGCCGCCACGGCGAGCCTGTCGATGGCGTGGCGCTGCGGGCCGAAGACCTGCCGGTGCTGTCCAGCAGCCTGGACGCGCTGGATGCAGCGGACTTTGCCAGCGGCTTCATCGCCGAATCGCCCGCCAAGCTGCGCCGCATCGAGGCGCATTACCGCGCCCGTCTTGGCCTCGCCGCGCCACCGCCGGTGCGCTGCAACGCGCCCGAGCACTCGGCCGTCATCGAGGCCGATGGCGGCTTGCGGCCCTGCTTCTTCATCGCCGGCAATGCCAGGCTGGACGATGCCGGGTTGGGCGACGCGCTCAACGCGCCGTCCATGCGCCGCCTGCGCACCAGCATCCGCGCCGGCCAGCGGCCCGAGTGCGCGCATTGCGTCTGCTCCAAGTGGTTCGCCTCATGAGCACCCTCGCCAATGTTGCCGCCTACGACCTCTGGGCCGAGAGCTATCCGCCGCTGCCGCACAACCCGCTGATGCGTGCCGAGCAGGCCGCGGTGCTGGGTCTGCTGCCCGAGGTGGCGGGCCGGCGGGCGCTGGACCTGGCCTGCGGCAGCGGGCGCTATGGCTTGCTGCTGCAGCAGCGCGGCGCGGCCTTGGTCGTCGGCAGCGACCTGTCCGCCGGCATGCTGGCGCGCGCGCCGCTGACCCATCGCGTGCGGGCCGACATGGAGCAACTCCCCTTCGCTTCGGCCAGCTTCGACCTCATCGTCAGCGGCCTGGCCGTCGGCCACGCGCCCAGTCTGGACGCCTGGATGGCCGAGGCGGCCCGGGTGCTGGCGCCGGGCGGTGCCCTGGTCTATTCCGATTTCCATCCCGATGCCGCCCGTGCCGGCATGACGCGCAGCTTCAATGACGCCAGCGGCCAGCGCCACGAGCTGCTGCATGCCCTGCACGACCCGGACGCCCACCTGGCGGCCGCCTGGCGGGCTGGTCTGGTGCTGGAGGCGCAGCGCGAGGTGCGCGTCGGCCAGGAGCTGCGCGAAGCCTTCACCGGCTCCGAGGCCTTCTATGCCCGCTGGGGCGGCCTGGCCATTGTCCTGGCCTTGAAGCTGGTGAAGCCATGAGTTGGCGCTTCGTCAATGCGGCCGATGGCATGAGCCTGAGCACCGATGGCGATCGCATCGCTGCCACGTCCGACGGCCAGCGTATCGACCTCAGCGGCGCCCGCCTGCTGCCCGGCCTCATCAATGCCCACGACCATCTGCATCTCAACGGCGCGCTGCCGCGCCTGAAGTTCCGAGACCGCTATCGCAATGCCGGCGAATGGATTGCCGACATCACGCCGCGCCTGTCCACAGACCCTGAGCTGCTCGCGCACCGGTCCCGGCCGCGCGCCAAGCGTCTGCTGGCCGGCGGGCTGAAGAACCTGCTCAGTGGCGTGACGACGGTGCTCCACCACGATCCGCGCAACCCTGTGCTGGACGAGGCGGACTTTCCGGTCGACGTGCCGGAATCGGGCGGCTGGTCCCACTCGCTGGCCCTGGATGGCGAAGAGGCGGTGCGCGCTTCGTTCGAGGCGACGCCCGCCGGCCGTTCCTGGATCATTCATGCAGCCGAGGGCACGGACAACGCGGCGGCGCTGGAGTTCGACCGGCTCGAAGCCCTGGGCTGCATCGCTCCCGGCACGCTGCTCGTGCACGGCCTGGGCCTGACTGCCGCGCAGCAGCGCCGCCTCGTGCATGCCGGCGCCGGCGTCGTCTGGTGCCCCGGCTCCAATCTGCATCTGTTCGGCCGCACCCTGGACCCCGATTGGCTGCTCGCGCGAGGCCTGCTGGTGCTCGGCAGCGATTCGCGCATCAGCGGCGGACGTGACCTGCTGGCCGAGCTGGCCCTGGTGCGCGAGCTGACCGGTTGGAGCGAAGAGCGCCTGGAAACCTGGGTCACGGCAGATGCCGCTCGCCTGCTCGGTTTGCACGACCGCGGCCGGCTGGAGCCGGGCCTGCGCGCCGACCTGATCGCGTTGCCACCCGGCCTGCCGCTGTCACGCGCCACGCGTGCCGACCTGCGCCTCGTCGTCGTTGCCGGTCGGCCGCTGTACGCCGACGCCGACCTCGGCGAAGCGCTCGGCCTCGTGCCGGTGCGCGTGGACGGCCGCCCCAAGGCCCTCGCGCCGCATCTCCTCCTGCCCGAGCCCGGCCTGGAACTGCTGCTTGAGGAGGCTCTCGCATGAAGCGCCTGCTGCTGATCAACCCGCGCATCACCTCCAATGCGCGCTTCCCGCTGGCCGTCATGCACCTGGCCGCCGCGCTGAAGGGCCGTTACGAGACGCGCATCCTCGACGGCAATCTGGACCGCCATCTGCCGGAGACGGCGGCGGCCGCGGTGCGTGAGGGCGGCTATGCGGCCGTCGGCCTGTCCGTCATGGGCGGGCCGCAGCTGCCAGCGGCGCTGGCCGTGTCGCGCGCCATCCGCGCCGCGGCGCCCGGGCTGCCCATCGTCTGGGGCGGCTATTTCCCGACCCTGTGCACGGATGCGGCGCTGAACAGCGACTGCGTGGACTACGCCTTGCGAGGGCAGGGCGAGCAGGGCCTGGTGGAGCTGCTGGACGCGTTGACCGAAGACAAGCCTCTGGACCAGGTGGCCGGCCTGTCCTGGCGTCCCGAAGGCGGGGAAGTGGTGCACAACGCCGACCGCGCCTTCTCGACGGCGCCGCTGCAGATGGACGTCAGCTACGACGAGGTCGACGACCCGCAGCGCTATCTCGGCCCCACCTATCTGGGCCGGCGCACGACGGGCTACCAGGCCGCCCTGGGTTGCCGCTACCGCTGCAGCTTCTGCGGCGTCGCGGCCATGTTCCGCGGCAAGACGGCGCTGCCCGAGGCCGAAAGGCTTGAGCGCGACCTGCGCGGCCTGCAGGCCCGCTTCGGCGCGGACTCGGTGCAGTTCTACGACCACAACTTCTTTGACCGCGAGGTCGACATGCAGCCCCTGCTCGAAGTGCTGGCGCGGCTGCAGATGCCCTGGTGGTGCTATGCCCGTGCCGATGCCCTGCAGGGCCTGTCGGCTTCGTCCTGGGCCCTGGTGCGGCGCAGCCGCCTGCGCATGGCCTACATCGGCGCGGAGTCGCCCAATGACAGCCTGCTGCGCGACATGCGCAAGGGCACGCGCTCCGACCAGACCCTGGCCGTCGTCGAGACCTGCCGTGCCAACGGCGTCGTGCCCGAGCTGTCCTTCATGCTGGCGCCGCCGCAGGACCCCGAAGGCGAGACGGAGCGGACCTTCGACTTCATCCGCCAGGTCAAGCGCCTGCACCCGGCCGCCGAGATCATGCTGCACATCCACACGCCGCTGCCGCCGCGGCGGCTGGGCGATGGGCGCTGGACACCGCGCGACCCGGCCCTGCCCAAGGGCTTCACCTTCCCCGACAGCGCCGATGCCTGGGCGCAGAAGGAATGGGTGGACTACTGGTGCCACAAGGACGCGCCCTGGCTCAGCCCGGCGCTGCGCGAGCGCATCCGCGACTTCCGCACCGTGCTGGGCTGCCGCTTCCCGACGCTGACCGACATCCGCGCGCCCGGCTGGCAGAGGGCGGCCCTGCGCGCCGCCTCGGCCTGGCGCTACCGATTGGCGCGTTATGACCAGCCACGTGAGCTGCGCTGGCTGGAGCGCGCCGTGAAGCTGTGGGACCCACAGCTGAACGCGCTCTGAGCCATGCGCGTGGCCCAGCTCAACCCCTACCTCGACCCGCTCGGCCGGCCGGCCGCGCAATTGCTGAGGGACTGGCCGACGCTGGGCCATTGCGCCCGCGCCGCCGCCGAGGCCGGTGCGCGCGTCGCCGTCGTGCAGTGCTGCGCGGTGCGGGACTTCATCAGGCGGGACGGCGTGGACTACCACTTCCTGCCTTTCGATGCCGGTGATGGCCGGCCCTCGGCGGGTCTGGCCGAGCTGCTCGGCAGGCTGCAGCCCGAGGTGATGCATCTGCAGGGCCTGGGCTTTGCGCGCGAGGTCCGTTGGTTGACGAGCGTGGCGCCCCAGGTACCGCTGCTGCTGCAGGATCATGCCGATCGGCCGCCCGCCCGGCCGCTGGCCTGGTTGCGCTGGCGGCGCGCCTTTGCGCGGGCGCGCGGGCTGATGTTCCATGCCCGCGAGCAGGCCTTGCCCTTCGTGCGGCGCGGGCTCGTCACCGCACGCACGCGCATCTACGAGGTGCCCGAGTCGAGCTGCGACTTCCAGCCGCGCGATCGTGACGAGGCGCGGCGCGCCACAGGATTGGCGGGCGACCCCTGCCTGCTCTGGGTCGCCCATCTCGACGCAAACAAGGACCCGCTGACGGTGCTCGACGGCATCGCCCTCGCCGCCCCCCGATTGCCCGGCCTGAAGCTGTGGATGTGCTACGGCAAGGCGCCGCTCTACGATGCGGTGCGCGAGCGGCTGCGCGACCCGCTGCTGGCGGGCCGCGTGGAACTGCTCGGGGCTGTCCCCCATGCACGCATCGAGATGCTGATGTCGGCTGCCGATGCCTTCGTGCAGGGCAGCCATCGCGAGGGCTCGGGCTACAGCGCCATCGAGGCCCTGGCTTGCGGTCTCGCGCCCGTCGTGACCGACATTCCTTCATTCCGCAGCCTGCTCGGGGCCCTTCCCGCGACGCAGGCCGCGCAGCTGTGGCCGACCGGGGATGCAGCCGCCCTGGCCCAGGCGCTGGTGGCCCTGGCCCGCACTTCCGCCGCCGAGCGCCGCGCGGCCGTGCGGGCGCGCTTCGACGCGCATTGCTCCCCCGCGGCGCTGAGCCGCAGTCTCGCGGCTGCCTACACGGACGCGCTGGACTCATGACGACGCTGCCGCTGCCCCTGGCGCGCACCGATGTCCGGCGCGCCTTCCTTGGCAATCTGGCGGCATCCAGCGGTGAGACGGCCATGCGCTTCCTGCTCGGGCTGGCGCTGGCGCGTTTGCTGCAGCCCGCCGACCTCGGCCTGTTCGCGATGGCGACGGCCGTGTTCGGCATCGCCCAGCTGCTGCGCGACTTCGGCGTCTCGGCCTATCTGCAGCGCGAGCCGGCGCTGACGCCGCAGCGCTTCTCGGCCTGCCTGGGACTGCTCGCCTGCACGACGTTGGCGGCCCTGTCGGCCCTGCTGCTGGGGGCTGGACCGCTGGCGGAACTGCTGGGCCAGCCGGACCTGGCGCCGCTGTTGCGCGTGCTGGCCCTCGGGCTGCCGGTTTCGGCCTTTGGCAGCGTGATGGCGGCCCTGCAGCTGCGCGAGCTGGCGGCGGCGCGCATCGCCAAGGTGTCGTGGCTGGGCGTCGCCAGTCAGGCCGTTGTGGCTCTGGCCCTTTCTGCCAAGGGAGCCGGCGCGCTGGGCCTGGCCTGGGCCCAGGTCGCGGCGACCGTGGCCTGCGGCCTGGCCTATGCCGGCTGGCGCCCGACCGCTCTGCCTTGGCGACCGGCGTGGCAGGGCTGGGGCGAGGTGCTGCGCTTTGGCGCCGCGTCGTTAGTCGCGAGCGGCCTGGCCGGCCTGCATGCGTCGTTGCCGGACCTGCTCCTTGGGCGGCTGTCCGCACCGCATCAGCTCGGTCTGCTCGGCCGTGCCCAGGCCACGGTCAACCTGCTGCAGGTCGTCGCCGGCCAGGCCCTGAACTTCGGCGTGCTGCCGGTGCTGGCCGGCCGCCATGCGCGTGGGCAGGCGCTGGCGCCGGTGCTGTGCCGCGCGACGGCGCTGCTGACCGGCCTGGGCTGGCCACTGCTGGCATTGACCGTGGTCTATCGCGAGCCTGTGGTGCGGCTGCTCTACGGCCCGGCCTGGCTGGACTGCACGCCAGCCGTGCTGCCACTCGCCCTCGTCGCGGCGCTGGCCCTGGCCTTCACGCAGTTCGGTGCCGCGCTGGCGGCCGTCGGCCGGCCCGAGCTGGCGGCCTGGCCGACGGCGGTGAGCCTGGTGGCGCGTATCGGCTTCGGCGCAGCGATGTTCGACGGCAGCCTGGCGTCTTTCGCCTGGGCCCTGTGCTTGGCGGCGGCGGTGGCGCTGCCGGTGCAACTCGGCATCGCTGCGCGGTGCCTCGGCCTGCGGCCGCGTGAACTGCTCGGCGCGGTCGGTGGCAGCGCGCTGGCGGCCCTGGCCGTGTTGGTCGTGCCCTGGACGCTGGCGCCACTGGCCGGGCTGGCGGCGCTGCGCTGGAGCCACCACCCGCTGCTCGACGAGCTCGGTCAGCTCATGCGTCGGCGCATGACGAGCAGGAAATGATCGCCCAAGCGATTGACCAGCGGCCAGCCGGCCACGCGCCGGTCCAGGGCCCACAGCCTGTCGTGCCAGCGCGGATGGCGCTCGGCCAGCCAGGTCAGATAGGGCGGTGGCACGAAGACGCACAGGCCGCGCTGCACCTCCAGCTCGAAATGTTCGGCGAAGGGCGCGAAGAACTCGGCGGGGGTGTAGTAGCGCGTCCAGATGGTGCGGCCGTTCATGCCCACGGCGACGGTGTCGAGCGCAAAGCGGATGCCGGCCCGGGCCCAGCGGCGCTGGCGCACATAGTGGGCGATCTCCCAGGGGCAATAGCGGCCGATGACGGTGAAGACGAGATGGCCGCCGGGCTTGATCAGCCGCGCGCATTGGGTTGCGACGGCGCCCAGGTCGGGCACGCAGTTCAAGGGGCCAAGGTTGGAGTAGGCGCCGTCGAAGGCGGCGTCGCCCTCGAGGCGTTGCAGCTCATGGGCGCCGATGGCGCGCACATCGACATCCAGGCCGGCGTCGCGGGCGCGGTCGCGGGTGCGCTCCACCATGCGCTCGGACCAGTCCGTCGCCGTCACGCGGTGGCCTTGTGCGGCCAGGTGCACGGCATCCAGGCCGGTGCCGCAGCCCAGGTCGATGAGGCGGCTGCCAGGCGCAAAGCTGGCGTCCAGCCAGCGCCACATCTCGTCGCGCATGGCCTGGATGGCGATGTTGTTGCCGCGCGGGCCGTCGTAGTCGGCGGCGACGCTGTCGAAGGCCTCTTGCGTATCGAGCAGGCGGGTTTGTGTGTTCATCATGAGGGTGTGGCTTGAAGATCGCGGTCGTCGTGCCCGGCGGCGTGGACCGTTCGGGCGAGGTCAAGGTGGTGCCGGCCCTGCTGGCCTTGCTCAAGCGCCTGGCTGCGCGGCATGAGGTCCATGTGTTTGCGCTCGGGCAGGAGGCCGAGCCCGGCGAGTGGTGGCTGTGCGGTGCGCGCGTGCACAACATCGGCGGCCGTGCCGCCATGCCGCGGGCGGTGCGGGCCATCGTGCGGGAGCATGGCCGTGGCCGTTTCGACCTGGTGCAGGCCATCTGGTCGGGCAGTTGCGGCGCGACGGCCGTCGTGGCGGCCAGGTGGCTGGGCCTGCGCAGCGCGGTGCATGTGGCCGGCGGCGAACTCGTGGCCCTGCACGACATCGGCTACGGAGGCCGCCGGGGCTGGCGCGGCCGGCTGCGCGAGGCCTGGGTGCTGCGCGGCGCCGATGCGCTGACAGCGGCCAGCCGGCCCGTCCTCGACCAGCTCGCCCAACTCGGTCACGGCGCCCGCCGCCTGCCGCTCGGCGTGGACCTGGGCGTCTGGCCTGCACGGGCACCGCGCCCCCGCAAGGCCGGCGAGCCCCTGCGCCTCGTGCAGGTGGCCAGCTTGAACCGCGTGAAGGATCAAGCCTGCCTGCTGCGAGCGCTGGTCTTGCTGCCTGACGTCCGGCTGGACCTGATTGGCGAGGACACGCTGGGCGGCGCCATGCAGGCCCTGGCCACGCAGCTCGGCGTCGCAGCCCGCGTGCACTTTCACGGCTTCAAGACCCAGGCCGAACTGCCGCCGCTGCTGGTCGGTGCGCATGTCCATGTCATCAGCTCGCGCCATGAGGCCGGGCCGCTGGCCGTGCTGGAAGCCGCCATCCTGGGCTTGCCCAGCGTCGGCACGGCGGTGGGCCATCTCGCCGAATGGGCGCCGCAGGCCGCCCTGGTCGCGCCGCCAGGCGATGCGTCGGGACTGGCCGCAGTGATCGCACGCGTCGCTGGCGACGAGGCCTTGCGCCTGAGCCTCGCGCACGAAGCCCAGCGCCGTGCGGTGGCGGAGGATGCGGATCATTGCCATCGTCATTTCGAACGGCTCTATGCCGAACTGCTGGACCGGTAGGCGAGGGCTCGATGCAGGGAGTACAAGGTCTGGACCCGCGGCGGCGCGCCGAGCAGGAAGCGCAGCGCCTTCAGCCAGCGTGGCCGGTAGGACCATGCCGAGTCGGCCAGGTAGTGCTGGCGGCTCAGCACCTCCGCGGTGAGAAGGCGGCCCTCCCGGCCGGGACGCAGGCGCTGCCACGCAAAGCCGAGGGCTTCGGCCGGCCGGCGCGACCAGACGATGCCCGGCAGCATGGGGATGGCGAGGCGCGACAGCGAGGTCTCGACCAGGTCGAAGCCGGCGAGGCGCAGCCAGGGCGGGCAAGCCGCAGTGGCGCGCGCCAGTGCCGCGTTGGCCACCTCGGGCAGGCAGCCCGGAAAGAGGGTTTGAACCAGCCGCAGCGGCGGTACGGCCCACCAGGCGGCGCGACCATCGGAGGCGGGCGCCAGGGCTTCGTCCCACTGAGAGGCGTCCAGCCGCGTTGCCAGCCTGGTGATGTCGTGCAGCTGGATCAGGCGCACGCAGCGGTTGCAGACGTTGCCGGCGGCATGCAGCAGCAAGTGGCGCATCAGTGCAGCAGGACTGGGGTAGGGATTCAGGCCGGGGCGGGCTGCCGGCTGCAGCAGCGAGGCCGTGATGTCGACCTCGTGCAGCGGCAGCGCCTCGCGCACGGCGTCGTGCAGTTCGATCTTGATCGGATTGGCTTCGTGCTCGCCAAATGCGCGATCGGCGGGCTGGTCCAGCGGCTCGTAGGCGCGGTGGCGGTGCTGGATGACATCCAGCCGATAGCCGCTGGACAGGATGAGCCGGTCGGCCGCAGCGGCGTCGGCCGGGTGGGCCAGCAGGTCCACATCGCTCATCGGCCGTTCGCCCGGCGCATAGAGGCCCAGCTGCAGCAGCGCGGAGCCCTTCATCGCCAGCAGCGGCAGGCCGGTCCGGCGGGCTTCGGCATCCAGGCGTGCGAGCAGGTCGCGCACGCGCTGCTCGCGCAGCCGGCCCTGCTCGGCCTGCTCGGTCAAGAAGGCTGCCCAAGCCGGCGGCCCCTGCCAGCGCAGCCGGCCCGCGAGCAGGGCCGACACGCCATGCATGACGGCCACGGCCATCGCCGCGCGCCATTCGAAATCGCTCCACTCCGGCGCACCGTGCCCGGGCGCCGCCAGCTCGGCGGCCAGCCTGTCCGTCGTACAACGCAGCGCCGCCTGCACCTGCGGGGCGGGCGGCAGGCCACCAGCATCCTTCACACTTCGCATCACCGATGACCTCCACGACCTGGCAACCCGACTCCCGGCAGATTGCCGATCCCTTTGGCGAGCGCGCGCCGCTGGCGCTGAGCCGCCGCTACCGCCTGCTTGGCGCCGACATCGAGTTCCGCAGCGACAGCGCCGCGCTGCTGGCCTTGGTGGACTCGGCCTATGCCGGCCTGCCGGCGCCGGCACCGGACGGCTTGGCGCTGCAGGTGGAGCTTCGTCTGACGGAAGGCGGGACAGGCTTCACGGGCGAGCCGCCCGAGCCGCGCATGCTGGGCGGCGCTGGCCTGCTCGGCGTGGCCATGGATGCGCAGCACCTGGCCTTGGTCAACATGGCGGCCGGCCGCGCACTGGTGCAGGTTTCGCATGGGCTGCTGGCCCATCCCTACCACCTGCGCTATGAGCTGATCGAGTTCGCCGTCTTCACGCTGGCCGCACGCACCCGCGGCCTGCTGGCCTTGCATGCGGGTTGCGTCGGGCTGAACGGGGTGGGCGCGCTGTTGGTCGGCGCCAGCGGCGCGGGCAAGTCGACGCTGGCTTTGCAGGCCCTGGCCCAGGGCCTGGACTTCCTGACCGAGGACGCCAGCTTCGTCGATCCGCAAACCCTGAAGGTGAGTGGCATCGCCAACTTCCTGCACCTGCGCTTCGATGTGGGGCAGTGGGTGGACGATGCTGCGCTGCGCACGCGCATCGAGGCCTCGCCGGTGATCCGTCGGCGCAGCGGCGTCGAGAAGCATGAGCTGGATCTGCGCGACGGCTGGGCGCCGCTGGCTGCGCAACCGCTGCAGCTGAAGCACCTGGTGTTCGCCGCGCCCGAGGCCGCGGCCGACGAGGCATTGCTGAAGCCACTGAGCGCTGCCGAACTCGCCGAGCGCCTGCACCTGAGCCAGCCTTATGCCGCCGGCCAGCCGGGGTGGGCGACCTTTGCCGGAGGCTGCGCGCGGCTTCATGGCTGGGAGCTGCGGCGTGGCAGCCATCCGCGCGTCGGGGCTCTGGCCTTGAAGCGGCTGCTCATGGCGTGACGGCGGCGGCGGGGCTGAGCTCGGCGATCAACCGGGCCCAGCGCCGCTGGATTTCGTCACCCGCGCGGCGGCGGCTCGGTGCGTCCAGGCGGCCGAGGTCGACCTGGGCATGCAGCAGGTCGCGGACGGCGCGATAGACCTCGCTGCCGAAGCTGCCGCGGAACATCATGGCCAGGTCGGCGCTGTCGTCCCAATGGGTCTTGGCGCCGAGCTGCGCCTTGACCTGTTCGTGAAAGCGCGTGCCCGGCAGTGGGTAGGAAACGCTGACGCCGATGTCGTCGGGCCGTGCCTCCTCGATGAGCCGGCGGGTCTGCAGCAGTTCGTCCAGGCCCTCGCCAAGATAGCCGAGCTGGATGAAGAAGCCGACGCGCACGCCCACGGCTTGCAGGCGCTCTCTGGCCTGGTGGATCTCGGCCACCGTCGTGCCCTTGTTCATCGCGTCCAGCACCTGCTGGCTGCCGCTCTCGGCGCCGATCCAGGCCTCGCGGCAGCCCGCGTCGGCCAGCGCGCGGGCCATGGCTTCGGTCATCAGGTCGGCACGGGTCTGGATGGAGAAGGGGATGCCGCCGCCCAGGCGGTCCAACTCGGCGGCGAAGCGCTGCACCCAGTCGGAGCGAAAGCCGAAGATGTCGTCGGCGAACCAGACATGCCCGGGCGCGAAGCG
The DNA here is from genome assembly GCF_031458095.1 of Roseateles saccharophilus. Lineage (GTDB taxonomy): Bacteria > Pseudomonadota > Gammaproteobacteria > Burkholderiales > Burkholderiaceae_C > Pelomonas > Pelomonas saccharophila_A. Next base: position 432,850 of record NZ_JAVDXU010000003.1, on the reverse strand, counting down.
GGCCTTGAGCTCGGCCATCTCGGTGGCGACGGCGGTGGCCGAGCGCTGTTGGTAGCGCTGGCCCCAGATGGGCTTGGCGCACCAGTTGCAGCGGAAGGAGCAGCCCTTGGACGCTGCCATGTTCAGGCTGAAATAGCCGTGGGCGGCGGTCCAGGTCGAACGGTAGCGCTCGATGTCGACGAGGTCCCAGGCGGCGGGCGCTTCCAGCTCGGCGGCTTCGTGGCGTTGCAAGGTGACGGGTTGTTCCAGGGCGGTGAGGAGCCCGTTGCCAGGCAGATCGGGTTGAGCTTCCAGTCGGCGCAATAGCGCGGGCAGCACGTCCAGGCCTTCGCCGCGCAGTGCGACGTCGGCGCCGGCGCGCAGATAGATGTCGGGCGCATCGCTGGCGTCGGAGCCGGCCACGATGACGCGGGCGCCGGCGCGGCGGGCGCTCCCCACCATGGTGCAGGCGGCCTCGCGCATCTTGGCCAGGCACATCTTGCTCAGATAGTTGTAGTTGTCCTCGTAGAGCAGCACGACGCGCGGCTGTACGGCGGCGAGCTGGCGATCGAAGTCCTGGGTGCCGGCGGCCAGCATGGCGTCGAAGAGGGCGACCTCATGGCCCTGGCGGCGCAGCAGTTCGGCGACCTGCAGGGTCGCGAGCGGGGGATAGGGCTTGGCGCGGTCGAACTGCTTGGCGTCGAAGCGCAGGAAGAAACTATGGCCGACCAGGATGGAGAGCACGCCTTCTCCTTGAGTTGGAGTTCGGCGTGGGTGCCGGCCTGAGGCCGGCAGGTTCAAACGAGAACTAGGGGAGGGCTTGCGCGAGCTTGTGGACGCCGCTGCGGATGCTGGCTTCGGTGAATGCCGCGAAGCCCAGGCGCAGGCCGGCCGGCGCGGGGTGCTGCAGGCGATAGGCCGTCAGCGGCGTGACGACGACGCCGGCCGCCGCGGCGCGCCTGGCCAGTTCGGCGTCCCGGGCGGAGGCGGGCAGCCAGGCGGTCAGGTTCAGGCCGCGGCGCGAAGGCGTGAACTGCAGCCAGCGGCCGAAATGCTTGTCCAGGCCATGGCGCAGCGCGTCGGCGCGGGCGCCGTAGACCAGGCGCAGCTCGCGCAGATGGCGGGCCCAGTGGCCGTCGGCGATGAAGTCATGCAGCACGGCCTGGTCCAGCAGCGAGGGCTGGGACTGGGTCAGGGCCAGTGTCCTGCAGACCGGCTCGACGAGACGGCGCGGCAGCACGAGGTAGGCCAGGCGCAGGCAGGGCGCCATGCTGAAGGCCAGGCTGCCGAGGTGGATGACGCAGTCGCCGTCGTCCTCGGCCTTGAGGGCGCTGGCGCCGCTGCCGTCGAAGACGAAATCGGCGTCGCGGTCCTCGTCGATGACATAGGCGCAGGCGGTGCGCGCCCAGGCCAGCAGGGCCGCGCGACGCGAGGCCGACATGGCGTGGCCCAGCGGCATCTGCGCGGCGCAGGTCGTGTAGGCCAGGCGGGCGCGCGGCGCAGCGCCGAGGGCCGCGTCGACGTCCAGGCCCTGGTCGTCCACCGGCACGGGCACGACGCGCGCGCCGGCCGCCGTCAGCAGGGCCTGCACGGCAGGCGAGCCAGGGTCTTCCACCCAGGCGTCCTCGCCGGGGTTCAGCAGCAGCCGGGCCAGCAGGTCCAGAGCCTGGCGGGTGCCGGGCACGATGACGACCTGGTCGGCCTCGCAGCGGATGCCACGAGACAGGGCCAGTTGCTGGGCCAGCAGTTCGCGCAGCGGTGCCAGTCCTTGCCATTCGACCCCCTGGGCGATGCGGCCCTCGGACCAGCGCAGGCGCTTGGCGGCAAGCCGGGTCCAGAGCGCTGAGGGAAAGAGACCGGTATCGACGCGGTCGGCCTCGAAGGTGCGGGGCAGGGGGCCGTTGCGGCTCCTGACGCCGGCCCCGGCCTCGCTCATCTGGCGGCCGCGCCGTGACAGCGCAGGAGCCAGGGCTTGCGCAGCTGCTTCAGGAGCGGACGCCGGCGGCACCTGGGGTGCGACAAAGCTGCCGCGGCCCACATGGGCTGAGATGTAACCGTCAGCAAGAAGTCGCTCAAAGACGGCTGTGACGGTGGATCGCGAGACGCCGTGGTCCCGGGCCAGGCTGCGGCTGGTGGGCAGCCGGCTGCCCGCTGGCAGGCGGCCGTCCCGCATCGCTTCGCAAAGGGCGGCATGCAGCCATTGCTGCAGCGAGACGCCGACAGGGCGGGGGCCAAGGGCCAGCGAATGTTCGGCAGCGCGGCGCAAGCGGGTCTCGAATTGGTTTGGTCTGTGACAGCTGAATTGGCCCGCGACTGCGGACTAGGGGGTGGGCAGCATGCGCGTCATTCAACGGGCCGCTCGGCCGCGGATGACGACGATGTCATCTTAGGCGGGTCATCTCAAACACGATCGAGAGGGACAAATGAAGCCACACGGTTTACGCAATCTTTCAAGCCTCGGCCTGCCGTTTGCGGTCAGCCTGCTGGTGTCGGCCTGCGGGGGCGGTTCTGGCGATCCGGCCCAGCCATCGGCACAGAGCAGCGAGGCCGGCCCGACGGCGCGCGCCATGGCCGCAGCCGCCGGCGAGTCGGAGGCGGCGCTGACGCCCGTCAGCGTGACGGCGAGTTCGTCGGAGCGCGCCGATCTCGGTCCGGCCAAGGCCATCGACCATGACGACAACTCGCGTTGGAGCAGCGGCTTCAGCGACGACCAGTTCCTGGTGCTGGACTACGGCCGCACGGTGAGCATCAGCCGCGTGCATATCGACTGGGAGCGGGCCCATGCCAACCAGTACGAGCTGCAGGTGTCCGCTGACGGCAGCAACTGGACGACGATCAAGTCCGTGCCCAACAGCCAGGGCGGCAGCGAGGACTGGACCGGCCTGAATGGCCAGGGGCGCTATCTGCGCATGAAGGGCATCCAGCGTTCTTCGGGCTATGGCTATTCCATCTTCGAGATCCAGGCCTTCTCGGGTGTGGCGCCCGCGCCGGCACCTTCACCGGCCCCGGCACCCAGCCCCGCGCCCGCTCCGGCGCCCGGCCCCATTGACCTGAGCCAACCCGGCGTGGCCGTCAGGCCCGTCACCGCCACCTCGTCGGCCGTGGAGAACGCCGGCAACAACGCCCTGCAGGCCATCGACGGCAAGCCCGGCACACGCTGGGCCAGCACGTTTGAAGACGGCGCCTGGATCCAGTTCGACTTCGGCGCCAAGACAGCGGTTGGCTATATGAAGCTGGTCTGGGAGAACGCCTACGGCAAGGCCTACTCGCTGCGCGTGTCGGATGACGGCCAGACCTGGACCGAACTGCGCAATGTCGGCAACGGCCGCGGCGGCACCGAGGAGTTCTTCAACCTCAACGCCAATGCGCGCTTCATCCGCCTGCAGGGCGTCGCGCGGGCAACGACCTACGGCTATTCGCTGTTCGAGGTCGAGTTCAAGTCGCCGGGCAGTGACAACACCATCGCCGACGTCGCCACCTCGGCCTTCAAATTCCCGGCCAGCGGCACGGGCCTGGTGCCGCTGCCGAGCAGTGCCGAACCGCTGGAGTCGCTGCAGTTCACGCTGCCCGACGGCACGCTGGTCACGCGCTTTGGCGTGCGCGGCCTGGCCCGCCATGGCCGTGAGCGCGGCGAGGACTGGAACGAGATCGGCTATGGCCCCAACGAGACGGTCGATGCGCTGGGCAACCCGGTCGACAAGGGCCCGGGCAACTTCCTGACCTTCGTGCCTCAGTACTTCAAGAACCGCACCTGGGGCTTTGAAGTCGTCGACAACAGCCGCGTGGCCGGCGTCACCAAGCCGACGCTGCGCGTCAACCAGTACTTCACTCAGCCGCAGCTGCCCGGCGGCGTGGCCTGGTTCCGCGCCTTCGACCGCGTTGGCGTCACCGGCTACGGCTGGATGAACCCCGGCCAGCTGGCCGACCCCAACATCGCCCTCTGCCCGCCGGTGGCCTACCCGCCCAACGGCAGGCTGCTGAACGCCAATGTGCTGAACAACGGCTGCAGCCTGACGGTCAAGGAGTATCCCGGCCATGGGGATATCGGTGCCGACGGCCTCCCCAACGGCAGGAACGTGCCGGCGCGGCCGCTGGTGGTCGGCGACGTCATCGAGGTCTCGCCGTCCTTCTTCTCGACGACCCAGGCCATGCAGGCGATCGGCGACAACGGCGGCATCCGCTACTACGCCGGCGAGTGGACCTATGTGGTCGGCGTGGGCCTGCGGCCGTCCTATGGCGTGCAGCCTCGGCTGATGAACGCGCCGCTGCCGGTGGCGACGCTGTCGGGTGGCGACGGCTCGGTGTCGTACAACTACTCCGACAACGGCCTCTTCATGTTCCAGCAGCCGCACAACCATGCCGGCATGCAGAACGTGCAGCGCTTCGTCGAGGGCCGCCGCCTGGTGCACACCAACTTCACGACCGGCGACCACAACGAGCCCGGCAACGACCGCTATCAGGCGGCCGTCGGCCTGCAGGGCACGCGCTTCAACCAGTCGGCCTGCATCGCCTGCCACACCAACAATGGCCGCAGCCCCGCGCCCCTGGCCGTCAACCAGCGGCTGGACATGATGTCGGTGCGCGCCGCCATGCTGGACGCCAATGGCCAGCAACTGCCGCATTCGCGCTATGGCACCTCCATCCAGATGAATGCGCAATCCGCTACCGGTGTGCCGCAGGACTGGGGCAATGGTGTGCGCGTGGCCGGCTTCGAGACCAAGACCGTCAAGCTCGCCGATGGCACGGCGGTGGAGTTGCGCAAGCCGCAGCTCGCCTTCGACGGCCCCGTGCCCGCGGTGTTCTCGCTGCGTGCGGCCCAGCCCATGATCGGCACCGGCCTGCTGGAGGCCATTCCCGAGGCTGACATCCTCGCCCTGGCACGCGCTACGCCGGACGCGGATGGCGTCAAGGGCGTACCCAACTACGTCTTCGACCCCGAGACCGGCGCGGTGCGCCTGGGCCGCTTCGGCTGGAAGGCGTCCAAGGTGTCGCTGCGTCACCAGGCCGCCGCAGCCCTGCTGCAGGACATGGCCGTCACCTCGCCGGTCTACCCGAGCCGTTCCTGCAACAACGGCCCGACCGCCTGCGCGGCAGGCAAGGCCGAGCCGGGCATCTCGGAGGCCGATCTGCAGCAGGTTTCGCGTTATTTGGCCCTGCTGGCCGTGCCGGCGCAGCGCAGCCTGGCCAGCGGCTTCCCCAAGGGTGTGGCGCCGCTGGATGAGCACCGTGTCGACCCGCTGCAGGTCACGGCCGGCAGCCGCTTGTTCGAGCAGGCCCGCTGCACCGCCTGCCACGCGGCGACGCTGAAGACCGGCCCGGGCCACCTGCTGGCCGAACTGCGCAACCAGACCATCAGGCCCTACAGCGACCTGCTGCTGCACGACATGGGCACGGGTCTGGCCGACAACTACGTCGAAGGCCAGGCCAAGGGCGGCCTGTGGCGCACCGCGCCGCTCTGGGGCATCGGCTACACCGACAAGGTCATGGGCAATGCGGCCAAGGTCGGCTATCTGCACGACGGCCGCGCCCGCAACCTGACCGAGGCCATCCTGTGGCACGGCGGGGAAGGGGAGAAGTCGAGGCAGCGCTTCGAGGCGATGAGCAAGGCGGACAGGGAGGCGGTGCTGGCGTTCCTGAAGTCGCTGTGATGCAGTGCTAGATGCCGCGGCGGCGTCCCTTCAGCAAAAGCAGCAGGGCGCCGCCCAGGGCCAACAGGGCGGCCGGATGCGGCTCGGGCACCGGCGCCACGTTGACGACGAACTCCAGGCTGTCGATGCTGGCGCTGGCCGCGCCATAGCTCGCGGCCGTGCCTTCCTCGCCTTCGAGATAACTGGCCGCTGCGGTGAAGCCCAGGACCACGTCGGCCGATGCGGGATCGACGGACCAGGTGGACGTGAAGTTGGGCGCGACCGTCCATTGCACGGCTCCCGGGACACCAATGCCGCCATAGGCATTGCCGACGAGGGAGAAGCTCCCCTTGACGATGGCCTGCACGCTGGTGATCTGATAACCCGGGTCTGCCGTGAAGGACAGACCGGTGAACTGCAGTGTCGCGCTGGCCTCGTGCAGCCCCTGGATGCCACTGCCGCCGACATAGGCATAGAGCTGCGGGTTGACGACGAAACTGTCGCTGGTGGCCCCGTGGGTGATCTGAGTGGCCGACAGCAGTTGGGGGTTGGCGCCGAGCGACATGTCGGAGCCATTCACCACCACCGCTTCGGCGAAGTACGAGGCTGCGCCGCTGGCAAAGCTTGCGCTTGCACGGCCGAGATCGATGGTGCACGGGTCGCTTGAACCGTCGCAGGGCGCAGCGAGGGCCAGCGGGCTGCAGCACAGCAGGGCTGCGGCCAGCGCAAGAGGGGCGAATTCGCGCATGCTCATCTCCTCGTGGGACGTGGTTGTGGGGGGCTGTCGCGACGGGCGCGGCGCCACAGCAGGATGGTTCCGAGGGCGGCGAGCAGCCCGGTTGCCGGCTCCGGCACGGGGCTCGCCACCAGGTTGAAGGTGACATGGTCGCCTTGCACGAAATCCCAGCCGCCGACGCCGACGACGAGTTCGCCCGGGCCCCATGAATAGCCGGGTTCGATGGAGGAGCCTGCCGCGATGGAGGCGTGGGCCAGGCGGTATTGCTGCGGCGACCAGGTCAGCCGGAAGAACAGCGGCGAACGCGTATAGCCGCCCATCAGCCACAGGATGGTGATGGACGAGTCCTCCACGTCGACTTCGTTCCAGACGTATTCATCGAAGCTGAGCAGATAGTCGCGCGGGCCGGCGACCGCGACGAAATGATCCGACGTCGAGGGCGTGCATTCCAGGCACTCGAAGACCATGTCCTTGCCCAGCAGGCCGGCCAAGCTCGGTGGACAGCAGGCCAACATGGCACTGATCAGTGCGGCGTGAAGAGTTCGGCGCATGACTGTCCAGTTAGCAGCGGTGGCGAAGACTGGACTTGACGGCAGCGGCGAGGCGCTTGCCATCCCTAAGGCATGGAGGCGCCCGATGATGATTTGACCCTCGACCAGAGCGCGAGCCAAGGCGGGCTTCATACTTCCGGCGTACTTTGCCGCCATGGCGGAGGCCGAATCAAAAAAGGGAGGCGATCGAGTCAATCTGACCGGGTTTGGGGAGGGGCGCGGGGCTGTTAAGAGTCCAGTGCGCCGGCGAGCGGCTCGCGGGTCAAGTCGATGCACCACTGAACATGGGCATAGGTAGCCTTGGGTCATGAAGCCGACGACGGCGTCGATGGCATAGATCTCATTCCTCATGTGGACCGAAACGACCTCGCCGACACGGCTCCGTGGCGTCGGTCACGATGACCGAAATGACCGGTCACGTTCGCCGAAATACGCACGTCTAAGTGCAGCAGGCGTGAGATGCATTTGGAGGATTGGCGAAGCCTTGGTGCGTCGAGATCCAAGCTACAGCTCGCCGTTGACACCATGGCCGACTTTCCGGTTAGCTCAATGACCTCTGGCTCGGAACTATTGGTTTGGAATACGGCGCGCCTCAGTGCAAATCGGCTGGCGGCGTCGTCGGCGACCGAGATTGCGGCAACAGCATCGTCTTCGCCTGCAACGGGCGAGGGTTGCAGCGCAGCAAGCTGTCGCAGCTTCGGCGGCCAAGGCACTTCGACATGGGCGCCTGTGAGGAACTGGCATCCAAACTTGCCAACGTCCTGGTCGAGTTGCGGAAAACGACGTTCGACCGACTCGTCAGCGCCTCGTGTGTCGGCGGCGAGGAGGCCTTCCATCGCCCGTGCCTACGGCGTAGTATGAAATCCCAGCGACCCGCCCGTGAACCGGGTCCGGTCGGATTGTCTGAGCAGGCAGTACTTGCTTGTGTGCTCGTCTTGAGGCCCGGCCTTTGGATGGAGGCACATCATGTTCAAGCACATCCTGCTTCCCACGGACGGGTCGCAGTTTTCCGAACGCGCCGTGTTCCGTGGCATCGAATTGGCGCAGCAGGTCGGCGCAAGGGTCACGGGCATCTACGCCGCGCCCGAATTCCATCTGCTCAGCTATCGCGCAGCTGAACTCTCGGAATCGCAAGATCAGTTTGCGCTGGATGTCCAGAGCCACGCAGAGAAGTACCTCGCTTTCATTCGTGACACCGCGAGCGAAGCGAAGGTGCCCTGCGAGACGCTGGTCGAGCGAAGCGATCACCCTCATGACGCCATATGCCGTGCGGCGAAGCTGCGGCAATGCGATTTGATCGTGATGGCCTCGCACGGTCGGCGCGGTCTGACAGGCCTCATCTTGGGTAGCGAGACTCAGCGGGTTCTGGCTCATACCGACGTGCCCGTGCTCGTGTGGCGCGCCGTGCCGGAGTAAGCTGCCCTCGCTGCTTTGTGAGCAGAAAGAAGGAAGCCTTACAGGCTGTGACTCGCCTCAAAGCGTGGCCGGAAGTTCGCGACGGCTCTGACCGATTGGTACGGGTTCTAGGGGGCAGGTCAGCGCTCCGCCCGGGCAAAAAACGCGCTGGCCAGCTTCAGAATCTCATTGGCCTTGCGCAGCTCACGCACTTCCCGTTCGAGATCCTTCACGCGCTGAGCCGCGCTGGCCGTCATGCCCTCTCGCACGCCGGCATCCACCTCCGCGCGCTTGACCCATTCGTTCAGCGTTTGCGGCACGCAGCCAATCTTGGGTGCGATGGGCTCGATGGCCGCCCACAGCGACGAGTAGCCGCCGCTGCGAGCCGCAAAGAAAGAAGCCCCGCACGCTTGGGCATGCAGGGCTTCTGAAATGGCTCCCCGACCTGGGCTCGAACCAGGGACCTACGGATCGACAGGTGTATGGCGCATCCATTAGTCCGGATGTCGATCAACGCAGACGGTTGATCACGCCTTCTTCACGAACTCCGACTTCAGGCCCATGGCGCCAATGCCGTCGATCTTGCAGTCGATATCGTGGTCGCCATCGGTCAGGCGGATGTTCTTGACCTTGGTGCCGACCTTGACCACCAGCGACGAGCCCTTGATCTTCAGATCCTTGATGACGGTCACTGTGTCTCCGTCCTGCAGAACATTGCCCACGGCGTCGCGAATCACACGAGCCTCTTCGGCCGCGGCATCGGGAGCTTGGGCCGGGGCCCATTCATGGCCGCACTCCGGGCAGACGAACTGCGTGCCGTCCTCGTAGGAGTAGGCAGACTGGCACTTGGGGCAGGCGGGCAGGGCGCTCATTGACGAATCTCGGCTGGGCAAGAAAAAGCCCCACCCGCTTGCGCGAATGAGGCTTGATTTGGCTCCCCGACCTGGGCTCGAACCAGGGACCTACGGATTAACAGTCCGGCGCTCTACCGACTGAGCTATCGAGGAATGGTTTGGTATGTCGACACGCCAAGCGGTTGCAGCGTGCGTCTTGAGTCTTGCGACTTGATTCTGTGGCTCCCCGACCTGGGCTCGAACCAGGGACCTACGGATTAACAGTCCGGCGCTCTACCGACTGAGCTATCGAGGAACAGAGCCCGTGACTATAGCAGTTTTTTCAGGGGCCTCAGAGCCGGACCTCGAGACTCGTGCGGAAAGTCCGCGGCGCGAGGGGATAGAGGTAGCTGTGTTCGTACTGCCAGGGCGACTCGCGCCAGGCGCGGCGGTTGGTCAGGTTGTCCACGCCGGCGCGCCAGATCCAGGTCTGATTGCCCACGCCCCGCAGATAGCGCAGGCCGGCATCCGCCACCGTCCACGCGGGCACGGCGATGCTGTTGTCGGGCGTCGCGAAGCGGCTGCCCTCATGGCGGATGCCGAGCTGGGCCTGCAGGCCGGGCAGCAGGTCCTGGCGCACATGAGCCTTCAGCGTCGTCTGCGGCACATTGGGCGGCTGCTTGCCATTGAGGCTGGCGTCGACGCTGCCCTCGCGGCGGGCCTGCAGCCTCATGGCGCTGGCGAACAGGCCACCACCGCCCCACTTCAGGTCGGCACTGGCCTCGATGCCGCGGTGGCGGGCGTAGCCGTCGGCGCGGTGCTCGCAGCTCAGGTTGACGTCGCAGCTGCCGATGTCGCGCCACAGCGGGCGGCGGATGTCGAAGGCGGTCAGCGAGCCTTCGACGCGTTGGGTGCCTGTCTTCAGGCCGATCTCGGTCTGGCGGCTTTTCAGCGCGGGCAGGGCCTGGCCGGCGTTGAGGTAGCGGGCGCGGTTGGGCGTGACTTCGCTTTCAACACCCTGGCCCCAGCTCGCGTAGACCAACCAGTCGCTGGCTATGGCGTGGCTGAGGGCGATCCACGGCGTCGTGACGCTTTGCGAATAGTCGGTGGCACGCGAGCCGTCCGTGCGCACGCTCTCGCGGTGCAGGCGGGTGTGGCGCAGCCCCAGCCAGGCTTGCGTGCCGGCGCCAAGGTCCACGCGGTCGCGCAGATAGAGCTCGTTGCTGCGCTCGTCGCGGTTGGTGTTCTCGTCGGTCAGGTCGGGCTGGGCCGTGGTGACGGCGCTGCCGTCGATATTGCCCGTGCCGGCGTAGTTGTAGGCCTGGCGCTGGAAGCGGCTCTTGAACTGGCTCGTCAGTCCACCGATGGTGAGGTCATGGCGCAAGCCGGCGAGCTGCACCGGGCCGCTGGCGAAGACGTCCAGCGACGTTGTGTCGCGGTGCTCGTTCTCGCTGCGGAAGTCGTAGAGGTCGTAGTTGCCGTCGGGGCAGAAGCGGTCGGCGTAGTAGTCGCCATTGGCGGCGCTGCAGCCATAGGCATAGGCCAGGCGGTCATCGGTGCGCAGGCGCTGGATGCCCAGGGCAGCCTGGGCGCGCCATTCGCCGGAGAGCTTCTGCTGCACGCGCAGCGAGGCGTGCGTGTTGTCGAAGACGACGGGCTGGCTCCAGGGCTGGTTGTTCAGGTTCAGGTTGGGGTCGACGCTCTTGGGGTCGGGCAGGCGGTCGCCGAGCAGGCTGAAGCCCTGCTGGCTGGGCTGGCTCTGGCGGTTGAACTCGACCTCGGCCTCGACGAGGGTGTCGGCGCTGAGGCGCCAGTCGGTGGCGACGGCCAGGGTGTGGGAGCGACCCTTGCTGCTGCGCAGCTCAGGGGCCAGGTGGGCGGCAGCGAGGTTGACCCGCAGGCCGAACTCACGGTTGGCGCCGAAGCGTTGCGAATGGTCGAGGCTGGCCTGCACGGTGCCACCCTGGATGGCTTCCAACATCAGCGCCGTGCCGTCCTCGGCCAGCGGGCGCTTGACGACGAAGTTGACGATGCCGGCCGGCGAGCTGGTGCCGGCCTGCATGCCCGAACTGCCTTTCAGCACCTCGATGCCCGACTTGTTGACCAGCGACAGCGCCGTTTCGCCGCTGATGGGCAGGCCGTCGCGGCGCAGGTTGAAGCGGTTGTCCAGGTCGAAGCCGCGGATCTTGAGCTGCGACCAGTAGCCGACGGCGTTGTAGGCGTCGGAGATGGAGGCGTCGAGCTTGGTGATGCCCGAGAGCTGGGTGATGCCCAGTTCCTCCAGCCTTTCGGCCGACAGGCTCAGCGCCTGCATCGGCAGCCTGGCCGGCGGGTCGCTGAAGCCGGACAGGCTGGGCACGGCTTCGGTGGCCTTGCCGCTGACGCTGACCTGGGGCAGGGTCTGGGCCGAGGCGAAGTGGGAGGCAAGCAGCGCGGTGGCGGCTGCGATGGAGGAAAGAGAAAGGAGTCGTGCCATCGGAATGCAAAGCGATGGCAGGTCGGCAAACACTGAAGACGTCAGGCCCCTGGAGACGTGCAATGAGGGGCCGCGATTCCGGCTGCTTCCCTGCGCGAGGATTACCTCGAATCCCCTATTGGGGACTCTGAAGCGCATTGCTGCGCTTCCAGTCAGGTTCAAAGGGACTGTCTCAGTCGATGGCAGCAGGCCATCAACACCCCTAGCGAAACGTCGACGGCCACAGCGGTCGACGGGCCGCAAGTGTAGCGCCCACTCGTGATTTGGCCTGTCAACGCGTGCGGCTCTGCCGCGTTTGGCTCCCAATGTGCGGGCGGGGCGCTACCGCCGCCAAAGGAGGACGCCATGGCTGTGAATCACAAACCGCGCTTGAGCCTCAAGGCCTCAGTGCTGGCCGCACTGTTGGGCGCTGGTAGCGCCGTTCACGCCGATCCCCTGCGATGCAACGACACCAGCATCCAGGAAGGCGATGCCAAGGTGTGGCTGATCCGTGCATGCGGGCAGCCGACGGTCTCGGACTCCTACTGCGCTCGGATGGTTCAGCCGGTGCCTGCGCAATACGGCTATCCCTCTTATCAAACCGTGTGCGTGGTGACGGAAGAATGGTTGTACGACCGCGGGCCTGGAAATCTGATGGCGGTGGTGCGGATTCGCGAGGGCCGGATCATTTCCATCCGCTACGGCCAGCAAGGGCTGTCCGCGAGCCGCTAGGTCCGGGCGCTCAGTCGAACACCGGCGACTCCACGCCCAGCACCTTGTGCAGCTTCGGGCTGGTTGTCGTGTACTGCAGATGCACGCGCTTGTCCGGGAACACATACGGCGCCGCGCCGAAGGCCGCCAGCGCGGTCTCGTGGAAGCCGGAGAGGATGAGCTTCTTCTTGCCCGGATAGGTGTTGACGTCGCCGACGGCGAAGATGCCCGGCACGCTGGTCTCGAACTTCTCGGTGTCGACGACGACCTGCTTGCGCTCCAGCGCCAGGCCCCATTCGGCAATGGGGCCGAGCTTGGGGCTGAGGCCGAAGAAGGCCAGCACCTGGTCGCAGGGCACGACGCGGGTGATGCCGTCGTTGCCGGCGATCTTCAACCCGGTGAGCTGGCCGTCGGCTTCGGTGATGCCCACGGTCTGCCCGACGATGAACTGCATCTCGTGGGCGTCGCAGAGCTCGTGCATCTTGGCCACGCTCGCGGGAGCCGCCCTGAACCCATCCCTGCGGTGCACGAGGATGACGCTCTCGGCCTTGTGCGGGTTGCCGTCCTTGTGGCCGGCGCAGAAGTTCAGCGCCCAGTCCAGGGCCGAGTCGCCGCCGCCGATGATGAGCAGGTTCTTGCCGGCGAACTGGTTGGGTGCCTTAACACGGTAGTGGACCTGGGTGCCCTCGTAGGGCTCGACGCCTTCAACCTTCAGCGTGCGTGGCTGGAATGAGCCCACACCGCCGGCGATGAAGACCGTCTTGGTGACGAATTGCGTGTCCTTGCTGGTCTCGACGATGAAGCCGCCTTCATCGAGCTTCTGCACGACGGTGACTTCCTGGCCCAGGTGGAAGGTCGCGCCGAAGGGCTCGATCTGCTTGAGCAGGTTGTCGGTCAGCTCCTTGCCGGTGCATACGGGCACGGCCGGGATGTCGTAGATGGGCTTGTCGGGATAGAGCTCGATGCACTGGCCACCGGGGTAGGCCAGGCTGTCGATGATGTGGACCTTGATCTCCAGCAGGCCGAGCTCGAAGACCTGGAAGAGGCCGACCGGCCCGGCACCGACGATGACGGCGTCGGTGTGGATGGCGTCGGGCCTGATCTGTACGGCTGCCTGCATGTGGAGAGAAGAAAGCTCAGCGGATCAGTTCGGGCAGCTTGCCCGTCTTGTCTTTCCACTCATCGGCGTCCGGCAGCGCGGGCTTGCGCTTGGTGATGCTGGGCCAGCCCTTGGCGAGGTCGGCGTTGATCTTGATCATGTGGATCTGATCGCCCGGCACATCTTCCTCCGGCATGATGGCGTTGACCGGGCATTCGGGGATGCACACGGCACAATCGATGCACTCATCGGGGTCGATGGTCAGGAAGTTCGGGCCTTCGCGGAAGCAGTCCACCGGGCAGACGTCGACGCAGTCGGTGTATTTGCAGCGGATGCAGGCTTCGGTGACGACGTGGGTCATGGGCAGCTCTGAAAGGTAAGGGGCGCCTCTTCGGGCGAAACGATGATTTTAGTGGCGCCCGGGTTTTGATCCTGAGCCCGGACGGGCGAAGCGCCTGTCCCCACGGTGACGACGGTGGGACGGCCGCGGTGCAGCAGGGCGGCACGGGGAAGATCTGCGAGCGCGTGCTCGCTGGTGATGGCATCGGCGCAACCGGCGCGGCTGACGACCAAAGTGGGCGTGTCGGCAGCCCAGCCGGCAGCCAGCAGTTGGCGAGACAGCGCGGCCAGCTGTCGGCCGGCCATGTAGAAGACTTCGGTGTCGGCCGAGCGGGCGGCGTGCAGTTCGCCAGCCTCGGTCATGGCCGTGGTCAGCGACACACTGCGGCCACGGCCACGGCGGGTCAGCGGACGTTGGGCCTGTGCGGCAGCGGCCAGGGCCGCGGTGACGCCGGGGACGACTTCGCTGGCGATGCCGGCCTCGGCCAGCGCGATCAGCTCTTCCTCCAGGCGACCGAAGACGCTGGCGTCACCGCCCTTGAGGCGCACGACGAGGGCATGTTCCTGCGCCGCCTTGACGAGCAGCGCATTGATCTCGGTCTGCTTGGCCGAATGCTCGAAGCCGCGCTTGCCGACCGAGATCCAGCGGGCATGCGGCGCCAGCTCGCGCAGGGCCGGGTCGGCCAGCGCATCGGCCAGAACGACGTCGGCATGCGACAGCGCCCGCGCGCCGCGCAGCGTGATCAGGTCGGCGGCGCCGGGGCCGGCGCTGACGAAGATCACACGGCCAGTCATGACTGCACCCTTCGCACTTCGTGCTGTCCCGCCAAGCGGGAGCGAGCTTGCTTGGGGCGGCCCGGCGCGGCGCTCATCACCAGGCCTCTTCCGCCGGCGCGGCGGCTTGCACGTCCACCAGCAGGGCGCCGCTGGTGCGGTGGCTGGCGGGGTCGACGACGATCAGCGCACCGCCGACGCGGTTGTCCACGAAGGGCTCGACGGGCAGCTCGTGCTGCACTTCCATCTGCACGCGGCCAATCGTGTTGACCGGCAGCTCGTGGGCGTCCTGCGGCTGCAGGGTGTTGATGTCCAGCACCGAGTCGATGGCCGAGATGCGCGCCTGCACCCAGCGGTTGCCGTGGCGCACCCAGTATTTGCGGCCGGGCTTGGCGGCTTCGGTGTCCAGCCAGGCCAGCGTGGCCGGGAAGGTCTTGGTCGACGCTGCCGAGCCGGGCGTGACGATCCAGTCGCCGCGGCTGACGTCCAGTTGGCGGTCCAGCACCAGGCCAGCCGAGTCGCCGGCTTCGGCGCTGGGCACGGTCTCGCCGGCCAGCCGCACTTCCACGACAACGGCGCTTTGCTTCGACGGCAGCACCTCGATGGTGTCGCCGGCCTTCACGGCGCCATGGGCGATGCGGCCCCACAGCACGCGCGGCTGCACGCCGGTGCCCTTGGATTGGTAGGCGTCCTTCTGCACGTATTGCACGGGCAGGCTCAGCGGCGCGTCGGCGCGCTCGCTCAGCGTGGGCAGGCGCTCCAGCACCTGCAGCAGGCTCTCGCCGTTCCACCAGGGCGCGTCCAGCGGCTGGGTGACGTTGTCGCCGCGCAGGGCGCTCACCGGCACGGTGGCGGCCACGTTGAGGCCGGCGGCGGCAGCGAACTTGTCCAGAGCCGCCTTGACCTTGGCAAAGCCCGCGCCGGCATCTTCCAGCGCGTCGATCTTGTTGATGGCGAAGACGATGCTGGGCACGCGCAGCAGCTGGGCCAGCAGGGAGTGGCGGCGCGTCTGCGGCAGCAGCACCACTTCGTCCTGGGTCAGGTCCAGCTTGGTGATGTCCACCAGCACGACGGCGGCATCGCTGCCCGCGGCGGCCGTGACCATGTTGCGCGTGTACTGCTCATGGCCAGGGGCGTCGGCAATGATGAACTTGCGCGTCTTGGTGGCGAAGTAGCGGTAGGCCACGTCGATGGTGATGCCTTGCTCTCGCTCGGCTTCGAGGCCGTCGGTCAGCAGGCTCAGGTCGATGGGGCGGCCGGCAGCGCGTCGCTCCAGCGTGTCGAGCTGGTCGGCGAGGATGGCCTGGCCGTCGAACAGCAGGCGGCCGATCAGCGTGGACTTGCCGTCGTCCACGGAGCCCGCCGTGAGGAATCGCAGCGCCTTCATCAGAAATACCCTTCCTTCTTGCGCTTCTCCATGGAAGCTTCACTGGTGCGGTCGTCCATGCGGGTGGCGCCGCGCTCGCTGACGGTGACGGTCAGCGTCTCGGCCACGACCTCGCTCGCATTGGCGGCGGGGCTCTCGACCGGGCAGGTGCAGGTCATGTCGCCCACGGTGCGGAAGCGCACGGTGGCGGTCTCGACGGTTTCGCCTGCTTCCGGCGGCGTCACCTCGGTCAGCGGCACCAGCAGGCCCTTGCGGCGGATGACCTGGCGCTCATGGGCGTAGTACATCTGCGGCAGCGGGATGTTCTCGCGGGCGATGTAGAGCCAGACGTCCAGCTCGGTCCAATTGCTGATGGGGAAGCAGCGGAAATGCTCGCCCGGGCGGATGCGGGTGTTGAACAGCGTCCACAGCTCGGGGCGCTGCTCCTTGGGCTGCCATTGGCCGAAGGAATCGCGGTGGCTGAAGATGCGCTCCTTGGCGCGCGCCTTCTCCTCGTCGCGGCGGGCGCCGCCGATGAGGGCGTCGAACTTGTGCTCCTCGATGGTCTCCAGCAGCGTCACCGTCTGGTGGCCGTTGCGGCTTTCCAGCGGGTGGGCGAGGCGGATGGTGCCCTTGGCCATGGAGTCTTCGAGGTGGCCGACGACGAGGCGCTCACCCATGTCGGCGACGCGCTGGTCACGGAAGGTGATGACCTCGGGGAAGTTGTGGCCGGTGTCGATGTGCACCAGCGGGAAGGGCAGCTGGCCCGAGTAGCCACTCGGGTGGGCCGCGTTCTTCATCTTGAAGGCCTTCTCGGCCAGGCGCAGCACGACGCAGCTGTCCTTGCCGCCGGAGAACAGCAGGGCAGGGCGCTCGAAGCTGGCCGCGACCTCGCGCAGGATGAAGATGGCTTCCTCTTCCAGCGCATCCAGATGGGCGTGGTCGACGTCGGCGATGAGTTGTTCGGGTTTCACAGCAGCATTCATGATTTGGCGTGCAGGCCGCATTCCTTGGTGGAGTCTTCCCACCACCAGCGGCCGGCTCTGAAGTCTTCACCGACCGCGATGGCGCGCGTGCAGGGCGCGCAGCCGATCGAGGGCATGAACTGGTCATGCAGCGGGTTGTACGGAACCGCGTATTTTTCTACATAGGCCCAGACCTCGGCCCAGGTCCAGTCGGCGAGGGGGCTGATCTTGCGACGGCCATTGCCGTCGTCTTCCTCGAAGGCCACGTCGCCGCGGGCGCCGCTCTGCTCACGGCGCAGGCCGGTGATCCAGGCCGAACGGCCCTTCAGCATGCGGCCCAGGGGCTCCATCTTGCGCAGGCCGCAGCAGGCCTTGCGCAGCTCGATGCTCTTGTACATCGCCTCCTCGCCCTCTTTGCGGACGAACTGGATGACGGCGTCGGCCACGGGCTTGAAGACCTCGACCTCGAAGCCATAGCGCTCCTTGATCCTGGGCAGCAGGCCCAGCGTCTCGGGATGCAACTTGCCGGTGTCCAGCGTCGAGATGGCGATGGGCAGGCCGGTGCGGGCGATGAGGTCGGTGATGACCATGTCTTCCACCCCGAGACTGCTGCTCTGCACCAGGCCGTCGCCATGCTCGATGCTGGCCTCGCGCAGGCGTTGCAGCGCAGCCTCGATCTTGGCGTCCAGAGCCGGCGTCCACTTGGCGTACAGGCCGACGGCATTGCCGACCGCGGGCGCGGCGGCCCAGGGCAGGGCGCTGACTTCATCGCTCACGCTGCGCTCCTGAGGAACCACGGCCGCGTCTCGGCCACGTCCCCTTGGTAGAAGCCCACCGGTTCGAACAAGTCCAGGGCCTTCTGGGCGAAGGCGGGGGACTGGTCGCCGCGCAGGATGACCTCATCAAAGCCGGTGCGGGCCAGCAGCTGCATCATGTCCACCAGCACCTCGCCACGGGCGCGGATGGCGCCCTTGAACTTCAGGCGGATGCGCAGCAGGTGGGCCTGGCTGTAGGCACGGCCGTCGGTCCACTTGGGGAACTCCAGCACGACCAGGGCGATGCGGTGCAGGTCGGGCGCCAGCTCGCGGATGTCGACATCGTTGGGGAACTCGATGGCGACCTTGAGGTCTTGCGGCCAGTGATCCTTGACGGCGTGCCATTGCTCCAGCGTCAGCAGGCGGTTGGGCGCCGGATCGGGATCGGGCTTGGGGCCGTCTTCGCCGACGGCGTGATGCCAGGTGCAGGTGGCGGCGTTGATGAACTTCATGTCGGATCAGGCCTTCGCGGTGGAGGTGCGAACGGCATTCGCGGCAGTCTTGAAGGGATCGAGGCCCAGGCGCTTGACGGCGTCGACGAAATGCTCGCCTGCCTGTCGTTCGCGCTTGAAGGTGTCGATGACAGCGTCGATGGCGTCGGCGATCTCGTCGGCCGCAAAGCTCGGGCCTATGACCTTGCCGGCGACCGTCTTGCCCGACAGCACCGTGCCGTCGCTGCCACCCAGGGTCAGCTGGTACCACTCGGCACCGTCCTTGTCGACGCCGAGGATGCCGATGTGGCCACTGTGGTGGTGGCCGCAGGAGTTGATGCAGCCGCTGATGTGCAGGTCGATCTCGCCGAGGTCCTCGAGCTCGTCCTGGTCCTGGTAGCGCTCGGCGATCTCGGCGGCCAGTGGCAGGGAGCGGGCATTGGCCAGGGCGCAGAAGTCGCCGCCGGGGCAGGCGATCTGGTCGGTCAGCAGGCGGGCATTGGGCGTGGCGAAGCCGGCGGCACGGGCGGCCTGGAAGAGCTCGGGCAGGTCGGCGGCCTTGACCCAGGGCAGCACCAGGTTCTGGCGGTGGCTCACGCGCAGCTCGCCATGGCTGAAGCGGTCGGCCAGGGCGGCGGCGGTGTCCATCACGTCGGCGCTGGTGTCGCCGGGGGCAATGCCGACGCGCTTGAGGCTCAGCGTCACGGCGCGGTAGCCGGCGACGCGGTGGCCGTCGACATTGCGTTGCAGCCAGCGCGCGAAGGCGGGGTCGCTGGTGTCCAGCACGGGCTCGGCGACGGGCGTCACGCCCTCGGGGTCGACGAAGCAGGCCGCCACGCGGTCCAGCTCGGCCTGGGGAATGATCTGCTCGTGGCCGGCCGGGTCGTCGGCCAGGATGCGGGCGAACTCCTCGTTGACGGCGTCGAAGAACTTCTGGCCCTCGGCCTTGACGAGGATCTTGATGCGCGCCTTGTAGAGGTTGTCGCGGCGGCCGGCGAGGTTGTAGCAGCGCACGATGGCCTCGATGTAGACGAGGATCTGCTGCCAGGGCACGAAGGCGTTGATCTCGACACCGGGGATGGGCGTGCGGCCCATGCCGCCACCGACGAAGACCTGGAAGCCGACCTCGCCGGCCGCGTTCTTCTTCAGCTGCAGGCCGATGTCATGCCAGCCGATGGCCGCGCGGTCTTCCTTGGCGCCGCTGACGGCGATCTTGAACTTGCGCGGCAGGTGGGCGAACTCGGGATGCAGGGTGCTCCACTGGCGCAGGATCTCGCAGTAGGGGCGGGCATCGACGATGTCGTCCGGCGCGATGCCGACAAAGGCATCGCTGGTGATGTTGCGGATGCAGTTGCCGCTGGTCTGGATGCCGTGCATGTCGACCTCGGCCAGCAGCTCCATGACCGTGGCGCTGTCGACCAGCGGGATCCAGTTGTATTGCAGGTTCTGGCGCGTCGTGAAGTGGCCGTAGCCGCCCTGGCCGGCAAAGGGGCCGTCGGGCTGGCGGTCGTAGTCGCGGGCGATCCTGGCCAGTTGGCGCAGCTGGCGTGACGACAGCTCGCCGTAGGGCACGGCCACACGCAGCATGGGCGCGTGGCGCTGGATGTACCAGCCGTTTTGCAGGCGCAGGGCGCGGAAGTCGTCGGTGCTGAGTTGGCCTGCGAGGTGGCGTTCGAGCTGGTCGCGGTACTGGGCAGCGCGGGCGTGGACGAAGCGGCGGTCGAAGTCGGTGTAGCGATACATGGTTAGTGGATGACCTTCCAGCCGGCCATCAGAAGAGAGACGCAGAGCAGGCTGCGGACAACGCCGTCGGGCAGGCGGCGGGTCAATTGGGCGCCCAGCCAGATGCCGGGTAAAGAGCCAATGAGCAGGGACACGAGCAATTCCCAGTTCACATTGCCGAGGCTGGCGTGGCCGATGCCGGCCACGAGCGTCAACGGAACGGCATGGGCAATGTCGGTGCCCACGATGTCGCGGGCCTTCATGCGGGGGTAGATCAGCAGGATCAGCGTCGCGCCAATGGCGCCGGCGCCAATGGAGGACAGCGACACCAGCACGCCCAGCAGCAGGCCCAAGGCCACCATCAGCGTCGGCTTGCGGGCTTCGGGAATCCAGCGCTCCAGCTTGAGGCCCAGCGGCTGCCAGCTCTGCTTGAAGGCGACGACGACGGCCGTCAGCAGCAGGGCGATGCCCAGTGAGAAGGTCAGCGCCGAGGCCCAGCCTTTGGTGACGCCGGTCAGGTGCATCAGCGCGATGGTGGCGATGGAGGCCGGGATGGAGCCCATCAGCATGCGGCGCACGATGGCCCAGTTCACATGGCCGTGGCGGGCGTGGGCCACCGAGCCGCTCATCTTGGTCAGCGACGCAAACCACAGGTCGGTACCGATGGCCACGGCCGGGTTCAGCTTGAAGACGGACAGCAGCAGTGGCGTCATCAGCGAGCCGCCGCCCACGCCGGTAATCCCGACGATGAGGCCGACGCCCAATCCGCTCGCAATCGCAATTCCGTCCAGCACACGCTCTCCAGGGGCGGCCCCATGCCACCCGAGGGCGCGACTCTAGGGAATGTTGCAGTGCCGCAGAACTACATTCTTCTTGGGGCTATATGCCCAAGTTGAATAAGCAACCTCAGTTTGTGGCCAGAAGCCGCAGTGCGGCGACCTGCTCGGCGATGCGAGGTGGCACCATTTCGGTGCCAGCCAGCATGGCGCGGATGAGGGCCGCGTTTTCGGCCGGCGCGCAGGCCGGGGACAGCGGCCAGTCCAGGTCGGCCGTGTCCGCCGGGTGCAGGGGAGCGGTCTGGCCGTCCTGGAAGCCGATCAGATGGGCCTTGCGGCGCAGATGGGCATAGGCCTCGCCCTCGCTGGCGCGCATCAGCATGGCCCGGCCGCCGCCTGCCGTCAGGCCGGGCAGGGCGGCGCCCATGCTGTCCAGATACTCAGGGTGCGTGACGGCCACGACCCGCACCCCGCGGCCTGCGGGGAAGGGGTCGAGCAACTTGGCCAGGCTGTGGGAGCTGTTGCGCACGCCCAGGCGGGGGCGCAAGGCCATCAGACTGTTCAAGCCAGGGTTGAGCATCTGCAAAGGCAGGACGGCCAGTCTGTCGCGCGCCAGCCGCGCCTGGGCGTCGGCCAGCGTGGGGCTGGCCGGCAGGCTGAGGGCGTCCAGCAGCTCGAAGGGGCTGTGGCGGCTGTCGAAATCATGCCGACCGAAGATCAGCACCGGCACCCCCTCGCGGGCCAGCAGCAGGGCCACCAGGGGCATCAGATTGGCCTGCTTGCGGGCGCCGTTGAAGCTGGGCAGCAGCACGGTGCGCGGGCCTGCAGGTGCGGCCAGCGAGGCCGTGCGGGCCTGCATGGCGGCCAGGAAACCGGCCACCTCGGCGGCGCTCTCGCCCTTCACGCGCAGCGCGATCAGCATCGCGCCCAGTTCCATGTCGGGCACCTGGCCGTCGAGCATCTCGCCGAAGAGCGCTTCGGCCTGCTCGCGGCTCAGGTCGCGGGCGCCGCGGGCGCCACGGCCCAGTTCCTTGATCAGCGGGGCGTAGTTCATGCCGCCAGTGTAGGAAGGGCCACCCGCGGTGGCCCTCCTCGATGTGGCAAGGCGGGGTCAGAACGCCATGCGGGCGCCCAGCGACACCAGGCGCACATTCTGGCGTTCGCCCTGGATCTGGGCCCGCGTCGCGTCAACGCCGAGCTCGACGCGGGTCGATGGCGTCAGCGCGTAGTTGACGCCCAGGCCGGCGATGGGCTGGGTCCGGCTCTCGCTGCTGGAGCCCGTCAGTGTGCCGACCTCGGCATTGACCTTGGTGCGCACGCGCGCCACACCCAGGCGGCCGACCAGGCCCCAGTCGGGGCTCAGATGGGCGGTGTAGGCACCGCTCAGCGACAGGGCCTCGGGCCGGCCGCTCAGACCCACGGCACCCTGCGACGCGCGGAACTTGCCGAAATTGGTGTAGCCGCCTTCGACGGCGAAGCCATTGCCGAAGGCGTGGCCGAACATGGCCTTGCCGCCAGCGGCATTCCTGTCGCAGGTCTGGATGCCGCTGCAGTCGGCATTCAGATGGCCTTGGCCTAGGGACAGCAGGCCGTAGTTGTGCTCGGCATTGCTGCCGGAGCGGGTGGTTTGGGCCTGGGCGCCAGCGGCCAGGGCGAGAACGGCAAGACTGAGTGCGATCTTTTTCATGGGGTACTGCTTTCTTCCTAACTTCATTCATCGGAGCGCAGGCGCCGGGTGGGGCGGCTGCGGCGATACGCGACGCGGTCGTCGCTGCAGGCATCCTCAGCGCCTTGAAAAACCCCACATGTAGGACTGGGACACCCATGGGCGACGGACTGCCACGCACCGCCCGCGCCGTGCCGTAACACCGGGCAAGTTCCTCGCCGGACGGTGATACTGGTGCAACGCAGCTGCCAGCCGGGTCTCATGCCGCACATCAAGCCCAAGACGCTTTACATCACGCTGAGCTTCCTGATGGTGGGCCTGGTGGCCCTGGTGTATGGCGTGCTGCTGCTGCACGAGCGTTCGCGCAGCGACGCGCTGATGCTTCAGCAGGCGGGCGCCGCGGCCAAGCGCATCGGCCGCGAGGCGGCGGCGGCCGTCGAGACCGAGCTGAGGCCCGCGCGTGTCAGCGTGGCCCTGCTGGCGACCGGCGGCCTGGGCCGCGCGAGTACGGAGGCCGAGCGCCTGGCCGCCTTGCCGGAGATGGCGGCGGCCCTGCGCGTCAATGCCTCGGTGTCGGCCGTCTATGCCGGCTCGGCCGCTGGCTCCTTCGTGCTGCTGCGTCGCCTGGATGACGCCGGCACGCGCAAGCGCATGGACGCGCCGGTGGAGGCCGTCTTCGGCTTGCAGAGCGTGAACCGCGACGGCGGTTCGGCGCCGCGTGGCAGCTACCGCTTCTACGACGCAGCCCTGCGCGAAGTGCAGCAGCGCGACCGCCCCGAGTACGACTTCGACCCCCGCACCCGGCCCTGGTTCGCGCTGGCCAGCCAGGCCGGCGAGGGCAAGCTGGTGCAGTCGGCGCCCTATCGCTTCTTCACGACGGGCGAGCCCGGCGTGACCCTGGCCCAGGCCCATGGCGGCGCCATCGTCGGCGCCGACGTCAGCCTCAAGGCCCTGGGCGACATGCTGACCAAGCCGCAGATCAGCCGCTCGGCCGAGCTGCTCATCGCTACCCAGCAGGGCGAGATGCTGGCCGAGGCGCGTCGCGAGAAGGGGCCGGCAACGCTGAAGGAGGGCCAAGGCCTGCCGCGCGTCGGCGACGCGGCGTCGCCGCTGATGCGCGAGCTCTGGCAGCGGCGCGATGGCGAAGGTCATCTCACGCCGGTGCAGTCCATTGACGGCCGCGAATGGGTCAGCCATGCCTTGCCGCTGCAGGGCGCCGTGGAAGCCGGCGCACCGTTGGTGCTGCTGATGGCTGCGCCGCGCGAGGAGCTGCAGGCCTTCCAGCTCGAGAGCCGCCGCCACAGCTTCTACATCTCGCTGGCGCTGATGTTGCTGCTGCTGCCTCTGGTTCACCTGTTGGCCGACCGGGTGTCGCGCCCCTTGCGCAATCTGGCCCGTCAGGCCGAGGCCATCGAGCGTTTCGAGTTCGACGGCCCCGATCCCAAGCGCAGCCTGATCCGCGAGGTCGACCGCCTGGCTATCGCGATGACATCGATGAAGCATTCGCTGCGCCGCTTCCTCGACATCAGCGATGCGCTGAGCGCCGAGCGCGATTTCGACACCCTGCTGGATCTCATCCTGCGCGAGACCATCGCCGTGGCGGGCGCCAGCGGCGGTTCGGTGCATCTGCTGTCGGCCGACGGCCAGACGCTGGAGCCGGCGGCCTCGCGTGTGCGCGGCGAGACGACCTCGCGCCGCGGGCTGACCTGGCAGGTGAATGCGCCCGACAGCGTCGCCGCACCGGTGCATGCGCTGCGCTCGAACGCGCCGGTCGAGCTGGACCTGAGCTGGAGCGACCCGGCCCACCTGGCGGCCTACGAGCGTTTGTTCGCGGCCCTGGGCGCCTCACGCATGCGTCTGCTGTCCATGCCGCTGAAAAACAGCGCGCACGAGACCATAGGCACGCTGACGCTGACCTTCCCGCGCGCGGCTGACGGGCCGGCCGAGCCCCTGGGCGCGGCCCGCGTGGCCTTTGTCAGCGCGCTGTCGGGCACGGCGGCCGTCGCCATCGACAACCAGCTGCTGCTGCGCGCGCGCAAGGAACTGCTGGAGAGCTTCATCCAGCTCGTGGCCGGCGCCATCGATGCCAAGAGCCCCTACACCGGCGGCCACTGCCAGCGCGTGCCCGAGCTGACCAAGATGCTGGCCCAGGCTGCCTGCGACGCGAAGGACGGGCCTTACGCCAGCTTCAGTATGGATGCCGACGAGTGGGAGGCCCTGCACATCGCCGCCTGGCTGCACGACTGCGGCAAGGTGACGACGCCGGAATATGTCGTCGACAAGGCCACCAAGCTGGAGACCATCTACAACCGCATCCACGAGATCCGCACCCGCTTCGAGGTGCTCAAGCGCGACGTGTTGATCGAGAAGCTGGAGGCGGAGCTGGGCGCGGCGGGTGCGCAGCGCGCGCGTGCCGCGGCCGCCGCGACCCAGGCCGAACTGGACGCCGATTACGCTTTTGTCGCGACGAGCAACGTGGGCGGCGAGACGCTGGACCCCGAAGCCGTCGCGCGGCTGCGGCGCATCGGCGAGAAGCGCTGGTCACGCACGCTGGACGACAGTCTGGGCCTGTCCATCGAGGAGTTGCGCCGCCAGCCCAAGCCGCGCCCGCCGCTGCCCGCGCCTGAGCGCCTGCTGCAGGACCGGCCCGAGCACATCCTGGCGCGGCCCACCGACGAGCAGCTGAGCGGCGACAACCGCTGGGGCTTCAAGCTCAAGCAGCCCGAACACCTCTACCACCGCGGCGAACTGCACAACCTCGCGATCTCACGCGGCACGCTGACGGAGGAGGAACGCTACAAGATCAACGACCACATCGTGCAGACGCTGAAGATGCTGCACGAGCTGCCCTTCCCCAAGCATCTGCAGGACGTGCCGGAGATCGCCGGCGGCCACCACGAGCGCATGGACGGCAAGGGCTATCCGCGCGGCCTCACCGGCGAGCAGATGAGCCCGCAGGCCCGCATGATGGCCGTTGCCGATGTCTTCGAGGCGCTGACGGCCGACGACCGGCCCTACAAGCCCGGCAAGCGCCTGTCGGAGGCCTTGGGGCTGATGCGGCGCATGGCGGGCGAGGGGCATCTCGACCCCGAACTGTTCGACCTCTTCCTGCGCTCAGGCGTCTGCACGGCCTATGCCCAGCGTTTCATGAAGCCGGCACTGATTGACGTCAGCGACGTCGGCGTCTACCGATCACCGAAGTTGGTCTGACCTCTTTTGTGAATCTTCACCGAGGTCGCCTATAGTGCCCTGGCGAGAGGGGGTGTTTGTTTTGGTAAATTGGTATTACCAATCCGGCTCCCGCGCTGCTCTCAGCGCACCTCAGCCTGCTCGCCCAGGCCATCTCCATGCCCCTCTCTCCTGCCTCGTCGGGCCGCCGCGCGCGCCTGCCAGCCTGGCGCGCCACCGCCCTGGCCGCTGCCCTTTCGCTCAGCGCCAGTGGCCTGTTTCTGGCGCCTGCGGCCCGGGCGCAGCAGGCGCAGGCATCGGTCCCGGCCGTCGCGGGCCCGCTCTGGGGGCACGAGCAGGTTCAGCGCGCGCCCGACCCGGCGGCGCGCTTCGGCCGCCTGCCCAATGGCCTGCGCTATGCCCTCCAGCACAACGAGACGCCCAAGGACGGCGTCGCCATGCGCATGCGCATTGGTGCCGGCTCGCTGCAGGAGCGCGACGGCGAGCAGGGCCTGGCCCATTTCCTGGAGCACATGGCTTTCCGTGGCAGCGCCAAGGTGGCGGACGGCGAGGTGGTGCACATGCTGCAGCGCCAGGGTCTGAGCTTCGGCGCGGACACCAACGCCTTCACCGATTTCGATCAGACGGTCTACCACTTCAACTTCCCCAAGGCCGACGCCGCCGCGCTCGACACCGGCCTGATGCTGTTCCGCGAGATCGGTGAGCATCTCAAGCTCGACGCCCAGCTCATCGAGCAGGAAAAGGGCGTCGTGCTGTCCGAGGAGCGCACGCGTGACGTGCCTGGGATGCGTGCCTTCGTCGCCGAGCAGTCGCTGACGCTGGCGGGCACCCGCGTGGCCCAGCGCCTGCCCATCGGCCGTATCGACACCGTCCAGGCCACCACGGTCGACAAGCTGCGCCGCTACTACCAGGCCAACTACCGGCCCGACAACGCCACGCTGATCGTCGTCGGCAACATCGACGTCGATGCGGTGGAGAAGCAGATCCGCGAGCGTTTTGCCGACTGGAAGGCTGCCGGCAAGCCGGATGCGCTGGACCTCGGCGCCGTCAAGCCGACGCAGCCTGCCGCCGAGTTCATCGCGGACGGCGCGCCCGACAAGCTCTCGCTGACCTGGCCGACGCCGCCCGACATGCGTCCGCCGACGCTGGCTCTCAGCCGCGACGTGCTGGTGCAGCAACTGGCCGCCGGCGTGCTCAACGTGCGCCTGGCCGACCGGGCGCTCAAGCCGGGCAGCCCCTTCCTCGGTGCCTTCGGCATGAAGCTGCCGCGCCTCTACAAGGTGACGGGCCAGGCCCAGCTGAACGTGATGGCGCCGCCGGAGAAATGGGCCGACGCCCTGGACGCGGCCACCACCGAGCTGCGCCAGTTGCAGGCCCAGGGCGTGCAGCCGGCCGATCTGCAGCGCCTGCTGCCGCTGATTCGCAGCTCGTTGCAGGCCATGGTGGCCCAGGCGCCCACGCGCCAGAGCGCAGCCATTGCGGACGGGCTGATCAATGCCGTCCACTACGAGGGTATTTACCAGAGCGCCGAGCAGGCGATGGCAGAGGCAGAGCCGATGCTGGCGTCCGTCAAGCCCGAGGAACTGACCGCCGTGCTGCGCCGTGACTTCAGCGGCCAGCCCCTCATCTTCCGCAGCGCCAAGGCCGGCGCGGCCGGTGCGCCGATGCTTTCGGCGAAGCTGGCCCAGGCCCTGAGCCGGCCGCTGGAGGCGCAGGCCGCAGCGGTGGCGGTGACCTGGCCCTACGCCGACTTCGGCGCCGCCAGCGCCATCGTCAGCAAGACGACCGACGCCGAACTGGGCAGCACCACGCTGGCCTTTGCCAACGGCAGCCGCCTCGTCATCAAGCCTACCGCGCAGGAGAAGGACAAGGTCATCGTGCAGGTGCTGGTGGGCCAGGGCATGGCCGGGCTCAAGCCCGAGCTGGTGCCCGCCAGTTGGACCCTGAACATGTTCCCGCTGGGCGGCACCGGCCGGCTCTCGCTGGCGGAAGTGGCGCAGTGGCAGCAGAGCAGCGGCGTGCTGGCAGGCTTGACCCTGCAACTGGACAGCCGGCGCATCCTGCTGGTGGGCGAAACCCGCCCGGCCGACCTCAAGCCCCAGCTGCAACTGCTGGCCGCCTTCGTGCGCGACCCGGGCTTCCGTCCGGAGATGGGCGAGAAGCTGGCCGGCGTGGCGCCGATGATGGCCAACCAGTTCGAAACCTTGCCTGGCATCGTCTATGCCCGAGAGCTGTCCAAGGTGATGAACAACGGCGAGTCTCGGCTGGGCGGCGTGCCCACGGCGGCCGAGCTGCTGGCGGCCAAGGCCGACGATGCGGCGGCCATCCTGCGCCCGGCCTTCGCCGGCGCGCCCGACGTGGTCGTCATCGGCGATGTGAGCGAGGAGGCGGCCATCGCCGCCGTGCAAGCCACCTTCGGCGCCGGGCCGGCACGCCCGCGCCTGCCGGCGGTGCCGCTGAAGGCCACGCCGCCGGCCGATGGCGGCGCGGCCCACGTGGCGCTGCACAAGGGCCGCGCCGACCAGGGCATGCTGGGCTGGCACTGGCCCATGCCGGACCAGTGGACCGACGTGGCGCTGTCCAACACCGGCCGCGTGGCCGCCACGCTGCTGCAGACGCGGCTGGTCGACGTCGTGCGGGAGAAGCTGGGCATCACCTACGCGCCCAGCGCCGGCGGTGGCGGCAGCCTCGATGTGGCGGGTCAGGGCAGTTTCTTCGCCCAGATCGAGACGCCGCCCGAGAAGTTCGAGGCCTTCCGCGAGGTGCTGCGCGCCCAGCTCAAGGCATTGGCTGCCGAGCCGGTCAGTGCCGATGAACTGCTGCGCGCCAAGCAGCCCATGGTCGAGCAAAGCCGCAAGGCGCCCGAATACAACGGCCACTGGGCCTACTGGCTGCAGCGCATCCTCGTCGAGCCGCGCATGAAGACCATGATGCAGCGCGAGACGGCCAACCTGGAGGCCGTGACGGCCGAGCAGGTGCAGGCCTTCTTCCGCGACCGCATCGCGGCACGCGCACCCATCGAGGTGGGGGCGCGGGCTGCCGAAGCGGGCGGACCGGCGGCTGCGCCGACGAACGCGAAATAAGGCGGCAAAAAAAAGCCCGCACGACGGGTTCAACAGGGAGACGAAGGCATGGCGGAACAACGGCAATCGCAGCCGGGCAGCGCGGGGCGCATCCTGCTGGCCGCCGCGGCGGTCGCGGTGGTTGGCGCAGGGGTTTGGCTTTCCAGGCGCCCACCCTCTGCCGAGGCACCGGCCCCGGCGGCCGTGCAGGCGCCGGCCAGCGGACCCGCGGGCGCGGCCAGCGAGACCGGGAGCCCCGCCTCGGTGGCCGCGGCCTACACGGTGTCATCGGCGTCGTCGGCGTCGTCGGCGCCCGCTGTGCCGACTTGGATACAGCAGCGGGCTTCGGAAGCGGCTGCGGCGGCGCTGGAAAAATTGCGATCCCCCGCCGAGGCGCTGCGCAAGGTGCAGGTCGGGCTCAACGGCGGTACGCCCGAGGAGGCTCTGGAGGCAGCCCGCACACTGCAGGAGTGCTGGATGACGGCGGGTTCCGCCGAGGCCATGTATGCCCTGCGCGACCGGCCGGACCAGGTGCCCGAAGCGGTCAGGAAGGCGATGGACAACCAGGGCGGCGTCAACCAGGCGATCAAGTTTGCCGAGGGCCAGGCCCGGCGTTGCCAGGTCTTCGACCCAGCCACCATGAGCCGGCGCCTGGAGCTGTTCCAGCGCGCTCATGCGGGAGGCGCCGAAGGCGCGGCCACCGAGTACCTGTCCGCGCTGCAGAGTCCCCTCGAAAAGCAGAAGCCCGACCCGGCCCTCGTCGCCAAACTGCAGGCCGATGTCCGCAATGCGGCGCTGGCCGGCGACACCCTCGCGCTGCAGCATCTGCGCCTGGCGAGTGGGGAAAGTGCGAGCGGCCTGGGCGTCACGCCGATGCAGCGCGACGCCTACCACACCGCCTGGAAGACCATCATGGACGAGCGCTACCCGGGCGTCGCGGACATCATCGAAAAGGCCATGCAGCCCTTCGCCCAGCCCGCCTCCGCGCCCGCGCTGAGCACCGCCGAACAAGCCGAGGCGAACGCCCTGGCGCGGCAGATCGTCGAGACCTGGCGGCGCAAGCGCAAGGACGGCAAGCCATGAACCTCATGAAACGAATCGCTTTCTCACTCGGCGCCATCAGCCTTCCCGGCCTGGCCTTCGCCGTCGAAATCAACCTGGCCGAGCAACTGGCCGAGGGCGGCGCGGCACTGCTGGTCACGCTCGGGCTGTCCATCCTCTTCCTGGCCGTGACCATCGAGCGCCTGATCCACCTGCGCGCCCGCGCCGTGGTGCCGGGCGACCTGGCCGAGCGCATCCAGCCGCTGTGGGCGGCCCATCGTTTCGACGAGATCGAGCAGATGCTGGCCGATGACCGCAGCGCGCTGGCGCGTGTGATCGCCTTCCTCGTCGCCCATCGTCAGCAGCCCTATGCCGTCGTCAGCGGCGCCGCTGGCGACATCGCGTCGATGGAGCTGCGCAAGCACCAGCAGAAGGCCTATGCGCTGGCCATCGTGGCCACCGTGGCGCCCATCGTCGGCCTGCTGGGCACGGTGCTGGGCATGATCGACTCATTCCATGTGATCGCCTACGCCGAGGGCATGGGCAATCCGGCCCTGCTGGCGGGTGGCATCTCCAAGGCGCTGGTGAATACCGCGGCCGGCTTGACGGTGGCCCTGCCAGCCCTGGGCATGCACCACTATTTCAAGCACCGCCTGGCGACTTTGGGCCTGGCGCTGGAACAGCAGGTCAATGCGCTGATCAACCAGCGCTTCCTGCCTCAGCCGGAGGCGCCGGTGCTGAGGGTGGTGCAGCATGCGCATTGACCTGGGCGAAGATGAAGCGCCCGAGATCGGCCTGATCGCGCTGATCGACTGCATCTTCTTCCTGCTGATGTTCTTCATGGTGGCGACCTCGTTCAAGCAGCCCGAGGGCGAGAAGCCGCAGAAGGAGCTGCCGGTCACGCTGCCGCAGGCGCAGATGAGCCTGGACCGCGTGGGCGCGGGCGCGCCACCGCTGACGATCAGCGTCGACAAGCGCGGCAAGCTCTACGTGGACGGCAGCGCCGTGTCGGTGCAGGGCCTGCACGACCGCCTCAAGCAGGAGTCGGCGGGCAACCCCGGCCGCCCCATCCGCATCGACGGCGACGAGATGGCGCGCTACCAGGACATCGTGCACGTGCTCGACCTGTGCCAGTTCGAGGGCTTCACCAAGATCTCGATGCACACCCGGCAATGACGGCGGAATTGCACCGCTCTCCGCTGCTGTGGCTGATCGCGGCCGCGGGCAGGCAACTCGCGCGCCGGCCCTACCTGTCGCTGTCGGTGGCCCTGCATGCGGCGTTGTTGGCGCTGCTGTATGGCTTCGGCAGCTACCAGTTGGCGCTGAGCCAGGGGGCGTCCGACGCGGTCGAGGTGGCGTCCAGCCTGCGTGCCACCCACGAGGCCGGCACGGCCAAGCGCCTGCAGGACCTGCAGACCATCAAGGAGCTGCTCGAGAAATCGGCAGGCCGCGACGAGAGTCCGCCCGGGCCGGGCCCTGCCGCTGAGCCGCCCCCGCAGACGCCGGAGGAAGCGCTGGCGCGAGCCCGTGAATTGGCTCGGAAGATCGAGACGCTCGACAAGGAAATCCAGGCCGAGGAGCTTGCGAAGCTGACGGGCCCGCCCAAGGCGCTGCCGGCCGACGAGGCGGCGTCATCCGTGCCACGGCAGCCCACAGAGCCAGAGGCCGGCGGCAACGCGGCGTCGCGGCCCGGCGAAGTCGCTGAGGTGCAGAAGCGACCGGCGCCGCCCGGCGCCGAAGCGTCAGGCGCGTCGGCGCCGGTCACCGCCGAGACAGCTGCAGGCGAAGTCGCCGAACTCGAGGCCAAGGCCCGCGCCACGCTGGCCAAGCGGCTGAAGCGCCTGGAGGCCAAGCAAAACGGCGTGCAGGTCGAAGCGGGCAAGAAGGGTTCCGGCGAGGACGGCACTGGCAACGGCCCGGCGGCAACGCCTGCCGGAAGCCGCAAGTCGGAGACGGCGCGCGCCGAGATCGCCGAATTCGTCGGCAGGACCGTCGAACAGACGACGAAGTCGAGAAGGTACACCGGTTCCGATTTCTTCGACCACGGCAATGCGCAGATCCCGGCGCTCGATGCATCGAGCCTGGTGCGCGGCCACGGCCGCATGTTCGGCGCGGGCGGCGAGTACGCCAATCGCGTCTACTTGAACAGCTGGTACCTCATCGGCCCCTTCGCCGGCCGGCATGAGGCGGGACTCTTCGACAACCCCGCGTACCCACCCGAGAAGGCCGTGCTGCTGGACGCGGTGTACTACGGCAAGGACCAGCGCGTGCTCCGGTGGCGCTATGTGACCGCGCAGAGCTATCCGCTGGTGCCCCCGGATTCGGTCCCCGATTCGGTCTACTACGGCTACACCGAGGTATCCGTCGACCAGGACTGCGACCTGACCGCGTGGATAGGCGCCGACGATGATGTGCAGGTCTACCTGAATGACCGTCTGGTGTGGAAGGGCGGCAACGTCAACAAGCAGTCCTACTTCGACGCCATCTTCAACCGGGACCAGGGCTATCTGCGCGACTACAACCGCACCGAAGGCAGGCGCGTCCTGCACTTCAACAAGGGCCGCAACAAGCTGTTCTTCAAATTGTCCAACGGCCCCAACGGGGCGTTCCTGTCGATGGTGCTGACACGCTAGACCCGACGCTCGACCTCACGCGGCCTGCAACTGACCGCTGAGGTGCAACTCGCCGAACAGGTCCTTGGGATCAGCCATCTGCGGGATCAGGTCCAGCGGTGCGCCCAGGCCCAGTTGCCGTGCCATGTCGTGCAGCAGGCGCAGGGCGGAGAAGTCCTCCAGCGCAAAGCCCACGGAATCGAACACCGTGACCTGTTCGCGCGACTCCCGGCCTGCGGCTTCGCCCGCCAGCACACGCCAGAACTCGGTGACGGGGAAGTCGGCCGGCATCTGCTGCATGTCGCCTTCTATGCGCGACTGCGGCTCGAACTCGCAGATGACGCGGGCCATCTCCAGCACACCGCGGTGCAGTTCGGTCTTGCCGGGGCAGTCGCCGCCGACGCCGTTGATGTGCATCCCCGGCTCGATCATGTCCGGCGTCAGGATGGTGGCGTTGGTCTTGTCGGCGGTGACGGTGGTGACGATGTCGGCGCCCTTGACGGCCTCGGCGGTGGAGGCGCAGACGGTCAGCGTCAGGCCCGGCGTGCGGCTCAGATGGCGCACCAGCTTGGCCGTCGCAGCGGGATCGATGTCGTACAGGCGCAGCTCGCGGATGCCGAGCAGATGGTGGAAGGCCAGGGCCTGGAACTCGCTCTGGGCGCCGTTGCCGATCAGGGCCATGACGCGGCTGTCGGGGCGGGCCAGGCGCTTGGCCACCATGACGGAGGTGGCGGCGGTGCGCATCGCGGTGGTCAGCGTCAGCTCGGAGAGCAGGGCGGGGGCGCCTGTGGCGACGTCGGCGAGCACGCCGAAAGCCATCACGGTCGGCAGACCGAAGCGATGGTTTTTGGGGTGGCCGTTGACGTATTTGAAGCTGTAGAGGCTGGCGTCGGCGATGGGCATCAGCTCGATGACGCCGTCGGGCGAGTGGGCGGCGACGCGGGGGGTCTTGTCGAATTCGGCCCAGCGCAGATAGTCGGATTCGAGGTTGGCGACGAGGCGGCGAAGTAAATCGGGAAGTCCGACGCGCTGCACGATTCGAGCGACGTCTTGGGTGGTGAGGACGGTGGTCATGAAGGTCTCCGAAAGTCGTTGAAGCGATTCTTCCGAGGCGGCCTGCCAAACAGAAGCGCAACTCCTGCTCAGTAATGCATGCCAATTTGGCAAAATGGCACTGGAAATTGACATTTTGATCAAATGGACGCTCTCGACCAACAACTCCTCGCCCTGCTGCGCACCGATGCCCGTGCCAGCGTCGCCACCCTGGCGGCCAAGCTTAAGGTCTCGCGCGGCACCGTCGCCAACCGCATCGCGCGGTTGGAGGACAGCGGCGTCATCACGGGCTACACCGTGAGGCTACGGCCTGACTCGGTGCCCGACGAGATCACGGCCTGGATGAGCATCACCGTGGATGGCAACCGCACGCGGGAGGTGGTGTCCATGCTGTTGGGCGAGCCCGGCATCACCGGCCTGTTCGACACCAATGGCCGCTGGGACCTGCTGGCCGAGATCCGCAGTTCCAGCCTGCAGGAGCTGGCCGACGTGCTGGAGCGGGTGCGCCTCATCAAGGGTATCGCCGGCACCGAGACCTCCATCCATCTGCAAAGCTACAAGCTGGCTTGATCGGCCTCGGTTATCGTGCGCCGCGCTTCTCCGCTATCGACATGACTCCTGTGCTTCTTCGCCGCGCCGGGCTCGCTGCTCTGGTCACGATCCTGGCCGGCTGTTCCGTGCTGCCCACCCAGCCGCCCCAGCCCCCGGTCGTCATCACCACGCCGCCGCCACCCGATCCCCAGCCGCCCATCATCAAGCCGGCCCCCAGGCCGCCACGCATCGGCCTGGCCCTGGGCGGCGGTGCCGCGCGCGGCTTTGCCCATATCGGCGTCATCCAGGTGTTCGAGGAGAACGGCATCAAGGTCGACCTCGTCGCCGGCACCTCGGCCGGCAGCCTGGTCGCGGCCCTCTATGCCTCGGGCAAGAACGGCAAGGAGATGCAAGCCCTGTCCGACACCATGGACGAAGGCGCCATCACCGACTGGTCCTTCCCGCTGCGCGGCCTGATCCGCGGCGAGGCCCTGGCCCGCTTCATCCGCGACAAGACCGGCGGCAAGAACATCGAGCAGATGAGCCTGCCGCTGGGCATCGTCGCCACCGACCTGTCCGACGGCTCCTCCATCCTGTTCCGCAGCGGCGACACCGGCACGGCGGTGCGCGCTTCCAGCGCCGTGCCGGCCGTGTTCCAGCCGGTGCGCATCGGCCAGCGCGAGTTCGTCGACGGCGGCCTGGTGTCGCCGGTGCCGGTGCGCTTTGCCAAGGAGATGGGCGCCACCCTCGTCGTCGCCGTGGACATCACGTCGCCGCCCGAGAAGGACCCGCCCGGCGACGCCTTCCGCATGCTGATGCAGACCTTCTCCATCATGGGGCGCAGCATCAATATGTTCGAGCTGAGGGAGGCGGACGTCGTCATCCGGCCCAAACTCGATGGCGTCGGCAGCGCCGACTTCACGGCACGGCGCCGTGCGGTACAGGCCGGCCGCGAGGCGGCGCAGGCCATCCTGCCCATCCTGCGCCAACGCATCGCCGAAAAGACCCGCTAGCCATGGACGCCACCGAAACGCCGCTGTTCCCGCTGCGCTCGGTGCTGTTCCCCGACGGGCATCTGCCGCTGCGCATTTTCGAGCCGCGCTATCTCGACATGGTGCAGCGCTGCCACGCCCAGGGCCTGCCCTTCGGCGTCGTCACGCTGAGCCAGGGTGACGAGGTCAGGCGGCGCGAAGGCGAGGGCTTCAAGGCCGAAGCCTTCCACGACGTCGGCGCGCTGGCGCGCATCACGCATTTCGAGCGCGATCAGCCGGGGCTGATCCAGATCCGCACGCTGGGTGCACAGCGCTTCCGCGTGCGGGAGCGGCGCTGCCTGAGCCATGGCCTGTGGGTCGGACAGCTGGAATTGCTCGGCGACGATGCGACGGTAGCCGTGCCCGAGGACCTGAGCCTGTGCGCGTGTCAGCTGCAGGAGCTATTGGCCGGTTGGACGGCCAAAGGCCAGGCCCAGGACCTGCCCATCCAGCCGCCCTACCGATGGGAAGACGCTGGCTGGCTGGCCAACCGCTGGGCCGAATTGCTGCCCATGCCGCTGCCTGAGCGCCAGCGGCTGATGGCGATGGACAACCCGCTGCTGAGGCTGGAGCTGGTTGTGGACCGGCTTGATGCGCTCACGCGTTCAGCCAATCGGTAAGCGTCTTCAACACCTCGGCCTTCTCGGGCTCGTTGAAGATCTCATGGAAGAAGCCCGGCCAGGGCTGGGTCGCGACGACATGGGCGGGGGCGGCGGCCGCAAAGGCCTCGCTGCCGCGTGGTGAGACGCAGCGGTCGGCGCCGGCCCACATCAGCAGCGTGCGCAGCTTCCAGCGCGGCGCGTCACCGATGGCGCGGGCGCCGCCATCGACGATGAAGCGCGTCAGCCGTGCGGTGATGCGGTCGTGCACCAGCGGGTCCGTCGCATACGCCTTCACGACGGCCGTGTCGCGGCAGATCCAT
The DNA here is from genome assembly GCF_031458095.1 of Roseateles saccharophilus. Classification (GTDB taxonomy): domain Bacteria; phylum Pseudomonadota; class Gammaproteobacteria; order Burkholderiales; family Burkholderiaceae_C; genus Pelomonas; species Pelomonas saccharophila_A. The sequence goes on along the minus strand of NZ_JAVDXU010000003.1, from coordinate 397,169 downwards.
TCGGGCTTGAGGCCGTTGCTGACGGCCAGGCCCGGGAAGAGAGAACCGGCAACGGCCAGCAGCAGTTTCTGCAAGCCGGACAGGCCCGGGTCGAGCGCGGGCGAGGACAGCACCAGGCCGTCCAACGGCCGGCTCCAGGCGGCGGGCTTGCCCGTCAAAGCCTCGGCGGCAAAGCGGGCTGCGATCAGGCCGCCCATGCTGTGGCCCAGCAGCACGAAGCGGGTGTTCGGCAGGCGCACAGCGTCGATGACGCGGGCCGTGTCGCGCAGCAGCGCGTCATGCTCGGGGATGTCGCCCTTGGGGCCTTCGCTGTGGCCGTGGCCGCGATGGTCCCAGCCGTGCACGTCCCAGCCGGCGGCGTTCAGCGCCGCGGCGACATGGGCATAGCGCTCGATGTGCTCGCCCAGGCCGTGGCAGATGAGCAGCTGGCCGCGCGCGGGAGCGGCGGTGGTGGGCCAGTGGCGGAGGTGGAGCTTGAGGCCGTCGTCGGTGGTGGTCGTGGTCATCGCGTCGCGGGCTGGGATTCGGTGCGCAAGTTTGCCCCAGCGGCTGCCGATTCCCGTCGCGAGCCCAACACTCTTGCGTAGGCCCAAGTGAACTCGGCTCCGATCAGCAGGATCTGGGCCGAGAAATACACCCACACCAGCAGGGCCACCACCGAGGCCGCTGCGCCAAAGCCCGACACGACGCCGCTGCGCTGCAGATAGGCGCCTATGCCATAACGGCCCAGCGCGAACAGGCCGGCCGTGACGAAGGCGCCGAGCAGCACGTCGCGCCAGGCCACATGCACGCGTGGCATCCACTTGAAGATCAGCGCGAACACGGCCACCACCAGGCCCTGGCTGAACACCGTGTTGGCCACCGCCGCGACGCGCAGCCAGTCACCGAACCAGGGCTGCCACCAGGTCTGGGCGGCCGACATCATGGCGTCCAGCAGCAGCGATACCAGCAAAAGAAAGCTCAGGCCGAAGATGAGGCCGAAGCTCAACAGGCGCGCCCGCAGCCAGTTCAGCCAGCCCTGCATGGGTCGGGCCGGCACGCGCCAGATGGTGTCGAGCGCGTCCTGCAATTCGGCAAACATCGTCGTCGCGCCGATCAGCATCAGCGCGAGGCCGACAACGGTGCTGAGCCAGCCGCCGACCGGCCAGGAGACGGTCTTCAGCATGCTCTCGACGGTGGACGCCGCTGAGCTGCCCAGCAGCTCGGCGAGCTGGTCGAAAAGCTCGCCGCGAACCGCCTCGCCGCCCCAGACCAGGCCGGCCACCGACACGACGATCAGCAGTAGCGGTGCCAGCGAGAACAGCGTGTAGTAGGCCAGGGCCGCACCCATGCGCGGGCCCCGGTCGGCGAGGAAGCCGTCGAAGGTCAGCTGCAGCACGCGGCCCAGCGGTCGGATCTGATCAAGCCAGCGCATGTCGCGAAGTCTCGCGGCAGGCGCTGAGCCGAGGTGTAGGACTAGAACGCCATGCGGGCACCCACCCGGTACTGTCGCCCCAGCACGTCGTACAGGAAGGGGTTGATGCCGTAGCCCGTGCCGGTCTGCGGCGCGGCGACCGGGTCGACGTCGGTCAGGTTGTCGATCTTGAAGTAGAGCGACAGGTTCTTGGACACCTTGTAGGAGCCGCCGATGTCCCAGTAGAAGGCGCCTTTCATCTGGTTGTTCAGGATGGTCGGGTGCACGACGGTCGAGACTGGGCAGTTGGTCTGGCACTCGATGTATTCGTTGCTGTAGACGCCCTTGCTGATCCAGCGCTGCGAGAGGGTGAAGTTGGCGGTGTCGCTGTCCCAGGCCTGCGAGAACTGGCCCTTCCACTTCGGCGTGTTCCCGAGGTTGACGCCGGCGGCCTCGCTCGGGATGGTGCCGACGACGCCGGAGTTGGTCACGAAGCTGCGCGTGTGCGTGGCCAGGGCCCGCAGCGTGATCTTGCCCGGCAGGCCCATGCCGAGATCGAAGCGGTAGACGCCCTCCATGTCGAAACCCTTGTTGCGCATGGAGGCGAGGTTGAAGGCCTGCAGCGTGACGAACTTGGTGGCGCTGGCGAGGTCCATCGCAGCGCAGATCTCCTGGTTGCCGGCCACGCAGAGGTCCACCTCCTGCTGCGCGTTCAGCGAGGAGATGACGTCGTTGACCTTGATGTCGAAGTAGTCGACGGAGGCGCTGAAGCCCGGTGCCCATTTGGGCTGGGCCAGCACGATGCCGAAGGTGGTGTTGCGCGCGATCTCTGGGCGCAGCCTGGTGTTGCCTATGGTGCGCTGCTGGACGGTCAGCGTCGTGCCCTGGTAGTTGACGGTGTTGTTGACGACCAGTGGGGCGGCGAAGAGTTCGCTGAGGTTGGGCGCGCGCACGTCCTGCGAGGTGACCGCGCGCAGGCGCAGGCCGTCGATGCCGGTCTTCCAGGTCGAGCCGACCTTCCAGGCGTTGACGCCACCCGAGGTGCTGTAGCGCGTGTGGCGGCCGGCGATGTTGAAGTTGGCTTCGCCCATGTCCCGCGACTTGAACAGCGGCACATTGAGCTCGAGGAAGCCTTCCTTGACGGTATAGCTGCCCTCGGCGTTGTGATAGTTGCCGGCATACCAGTTGTTGCCGATGGCGGTGTTCAGCAGCGGGTCGGCCGGGTACTCGGGCGTGTTGGGGCTGGTGGCGGAGACGCCGTTGCCATAGGGGTCGCCGGTGACGTAGTACTGCTCCTTGCGCGCCTCGGCGCCGAAGGCGACGGCCACCGGGCCGGCCCACAGCGAGAAGGGTTCACCGTTGACGGCGAAGCTGGCCACCGTCTGGCGCTGGCGCGAATGCTGGTGGGGACCGTTGGCGGGCTCGATATAGGCCATGGCGGCCGGATCGGCCGGCACATCGCCAAGGACGTTCAGCGGCACGCAGCCCGCGGCGACGGCGGCCGGGTTGCGGCAGATGATGGTTCCGCCCGGCCCGCGGATGGCATCGATGGCGGCGTTGTAGCGTGGGTTCAACGACATGTTGGCGACGCGGATGTCGATGGTGTTCTGGCCATGCTGGGCATAGGCGTCATAGGTCCAGGGCGTGCCGAAGGCGTCGAACTTGCCGTTGGCGCCCACGACCAGGCGCGCCTGCGTGCGCACCGGATTCACCTCGATGTCCTTGGGAAACTCGGCGTTGGCCGTGCCGAACTTGAAGCTGGTGATGTTGTTGGCCGCGCACAGCGCCTGGATGGAGGCCGGCACGAAGGGGTTGTCGCACTGGATGGTCAGGTTGTCGTTCTTGGCCGCGCCGGGGTTGGGCGTGAAGCGCGAATCCACCTTGCCGTAGTTGAAGGTGAAGAAGATTTCGTGGTCGGGATTGAGCTCGAAGCTGCCGCGCGTATAGGCCACCTGGCGCGTCATGTTCATGCCCAGCGTCGTGCCGCCACCGACGGTGCCACTGAGGTCGCCGCCGACGCAGAAGGGCGTCACGCAGCCGGTCACGGCACCGGTGCCCGTGGGCACGCCGTTGGAGCCGTAGTTGAACTTGAAGGGCACGCCGTCCTTGCCGAAGGCCGTGCCCTGCAGCGGGCCGTTGGTGATGAGGCCGTACTTGGCGTACTGGAACTGCTGGGCGTTCTCGATGAAGCTGTACTGCGGCTTGCCGTCGCCGGTCTGGCCAATGGGGCGCACCTGGAAGGCCGGGTTCTTGAACCAGGTCCGGCCATTGGCGCCGGCGCCGCCGAAGCGCGGCGAGGGCACGCCGTCCTCGCGGCTGTATTCGACGCTGGCGCTCAAGTGCGCGCGGTCATCCAGGAAGCCGCGGCCCCAGGCGGCCTGCAGCGTGGCGTTCTTATCGTCCTTGTAGTTGGTCTGGCCGGCCTCGACATTGGCCTTGAAGCCCGTGAAGCGCTTGTCGGTGACGAAGTTCACCACGCCGCCGACGGCGTCCGAGCCATAGGAAGCCGAGGCACCGCCGGTGACGACGTCGACCTGCTTGATCAGCAACTGCGGGAACTGGCTGACATCGGTCACGCCGGTCACGTTGGCGCCGATGACGCGCTGGCCGTCGATCAGCGTCAGCGTGCGGATGGGTGTGAGGCCGCGCAGGCTCAGCGAGCTCAGGCCCTGGATGCCGCTGCTGGTGCTGTTGGTGCTGGTGGTGCGGCCGGTGCTGCCCTGCAGGGCCGGCAGCTCGGCCAGGGCGTTGAACAGATTGGGCTTGGCGGCCTTCTCCATGTCGACGGCGTCGATGCGCGTCGTCGGTGTCGGCTGGGTGAAGCCCTTGGCGTTGATGCGCGAGCCGGTCACGACGACGGGGCTGAGAACGTTGGAGGCCTCCTGGCCTTCGCTGGCCGGGGGTGTGTCGGGCGCCGTCTGTGCCTGGGCCGACAGGGCCAGGCTGGCGCAGGCGGCGAGGGCGGCGCGATGGATCAGGGTCGGGCTGTGCATGAAGGTCTCCTGTGTTGCAGCGTGATCCGCTGCTTGTCTTGAGTCGGCTCTGGTCATGGCCGGTGGCGATGCGGAAATTCGGATAGCGCTGTCCCATTCGACCAAAAAAGGGGGGAGTTGGGCTCCCCCCAGGTCCGTGAGACAACGGTCATCCACCGCCGCAAGCACCTGCCGATCTGGCCGGTGTTTCATGGGTGGATTGCGCTATCCTAGATGCCGAAGGGCGGGCCTGATATGGGGGATAACATGTAGCCATGCCCGCGTCCAAGCCGAACTCCGACGAACCCTCCCGGCGCTCGCGCGCCACCGGCCGTGTGACGCTGGCGGACGTGGCCCGCGAGGCCGGCGTCAGCCCCATCACCGTGTCGCGCGCGCTCCGCGGTGAGCGCGCCGTGGCGGCGGAGTTGTGCGAACGCGTGCAGGCGGCGGCGACGGCCTTGGGCTATGTGCCCGACCCGGCCGCACGCGCCCTGGCTTCGGCGCGCAGCTCGCATGTGGCCGTGCTCATCCCCAAGCTCAGCAACACGCTGTTCGTCGAGTTGCTGGACGCACTGCAGCGCCAGCTGATGCTGGCCGGCTACCAGACGCTGATCGGTGTCACCCACTACGACCCGGCCGAAGAAGAGGCCGTGCTGCGCAGCTTCCTGGCGCATCGGCCGGCCGGCCTCATCGTCACGGGCCTGGATCGCAGCCCGGCGGCGGCGGCCCTCATCCACGGCAGTGGCGTGCCCTGCGTGCATGTGATGGAGCTGGCCTCGGAGCCGGGCAGCTACAGCGTCGGCTTCTCGCAGCGCGAGGCTGGCCGGGCCATCACCCAGCATCTGCTGGACAGTGGCCGGCGGCGCGTGGCCTATGTGGCCGCCCAGCTCGACCCACGCACGCTGCAGCGCGGCGAGGGCTACGAGGCAGCCATGCAGCAGGCAGGCCTCGCCGGCAGCGTGCGCAAGCTGCTGAGCCCCGAGCCTTCGTCCATGGCCCTGGGCGGCGTGCTGCTGGAGCAGACGCTGAGCGAGGCGCCCGACACCGACGCCATCTTCTTCTGCAACGACGACCTGGCCCAGGGCGCGCTGCTGGCCGCGCTGCGCCTGGGTGTGGCCGTGCCCGAACGTGTGGCCGTGGTGGGCTTCAACAACCTGCCGGGCAGCGACCAGATGCTGCCGCCGCTGACCACCGTGGCCACGCCGCGCGTCGAGATCGGCGCGCAGGCGGCGCAGATGCTGATGGCGCTGATGCGCGGCCAGGCGGTGGAGCAGCCGCATCTGGACCTGGGCTTCCAGATCCTGAAGCGGGCCTCAAGCTAGCTCGACATCCAGGCGATAGTCGCGGCCGGGTTGGATGTCGCGCACCAGGCCATCGCGCAAGGGCTGGTCGTCCAGCAGCACGCGGTGCTGGCCGGTGCGGCGCACCTGCAGCAGAAAGCGCGCGCCGCGGAACTCGCGCTCGGCGTTCAACTCGTTCCAGCCCGAAGGCAGCTGCGGCTTGACCCGCAGTCCCAGGGCATCGCCACGCAGGCCGCACAGTCCTTCGATGACGCAGCGATAGGCCCAGGCCGCCGTGCCGGTGTTGAAGAGCTGGCTGGAACGGCCGGCCGTGCGCGGGTACTGCTGGTGCGCGCCGCGGTAGTAGTTGGGGATGAAGACGGGCAGCTGGCCGCGCTGCAGATAGTCGCCACGGTCCGGCCCCGGGATCATGCGGCGCAGCGCGCTGTAGGCGCGGTCGGCCTCGCCGGCGTCGTACAGCGCATGGACGTAGAAGCTGGCCGCATGGTTGTAGACGGCGCCGTTTTCGGCCGAGCCCGGGTGCTTCTGCGTGACGCGGCCGACGTCCTCGCGCATGCGCGAGTAGGGCGGGTTGAACATGGCCACGCCATGCGGGGTCTCGAGCTGGGCGTCGATGGCCGCAAGCATCTTCGCGCGCTGCCCGGCACTGGCCGCGCCGCTCAGCATGGCCCAGGACTGCGGGTTCAGATAGATGCGGCCCTCGGTGTCCTTGCTGACGCCGAACACCACGCCGTCGTCGGTGATGCCGCGGGCGAACCAGTCGCCGTCCCAGAGATGGAGATTGGCGGCGGCATTGAGTTCGTCGGCCGCGGCCTGCCAGTGCACGGCCTGCTCCGGCCGACTGGCATCGGCACAGATGCCGCTCCACAGCCGCATCGCGTAGGCCGCCGCCACCGTCAGCCAGCCCGACACGCCGCGGCCTTGGTAGCCCACCATATTCATCGGGTCGCACCAGTCGCCCTGGGCGATATAGCTCAGGCCGCGCGCATCGCGGTCCTGCTGCAGCCAGGCCATGGCGGCATCGAGCCGCGCGGCCACGGTCATGCCGGCGACCTCCACATCGAGCAGCGCGAAGTCAGCCGTCTCGTCCAGATACGCCTGCAGGCAGACCGGTAGCCAGACGCAGTGGTCGGTGTGCGGCACCTGGTTGATGTATTTCAGCTCGGCACCTTCGACAAGCAGGATGCCGTCGGGCATGGAGCCGTTGGCATGCTGCTGGCTCAGCGCGTGCAGCAGCGCGCCGCGCGTGACGGCCGGCGCGATATAGGCCATGCCGAGGTTGTCCTGCAGATAGTTGCGGGTCTGCGGGTCGGTGCTGAGGCGGTTGACGTCGCCGTGATAGAAAACCTGGCGCGGCAGCCAGTGGTTGATGAAGTTGTCGAACTCCGCGTCGGGCGTCTTGATGCGCAGGCAGCCTCGGCCGCCATCGATGTAGCGGGCATAAGCCTCGCGCGTGCGGGCGAAGCCGGCTTCGCTCAGGTAGGTGGAGCGCATCTGCGCGATCTCGGAGTCGTCCAGGGCCGGGCCGAACAGGAAGCGATAGCTCTCGCTCCCATGGGCTTGCAGTGTCAGCCGGTACTGCACGCTGGCTGCCGGCGTCTCGTAGCGTGCGTCGCCGCCGGCGAGTTGTTCGACTTGCAGTGCGCTCGGGTTGTGCAGCCCCCCCTCGCCCTCGAAAGCCGACTGGCTGGCCTCCCAGGCGTCGGGCGCGCGCTCGCAGAGGAAATAGGTCTTGTCCTTGAGCTGCTGGTTCTTGAAGTAGTCCGCGACCTTTTGATAGGGCGTCACGCAGCTGGCGACGATGCCGCCGAGGTCGGACCGCCACTGCGCCGACTGGTTCATCCATGACATGTAGCCAATGGGGAAATAGGGCACGGCGCTGAGGCGGCGAGAGCGGCCCGACAGGTTGGTGATGCGCAGCTCCCACAACTCGGCGACATCGTCCGTCGGCAGTCCCAGCACCATCTCCACGCGCAGACCGAGATGCTCCACCGTCCAACCCAGGTCATGCCGGCCGGCGCGGAACTGGAAGGACTCGAGGGGCGCGCGCACCGGTTCGTAGGGCGCGGAGAACAGCTCGCCCGTGTCCTCGTCCTTCACATAGACGAAGCGGCCGGGATGGTGGGCGTAGTACGCCTGCTCCGGCTGCATGAAGGTCTTGGCCTCCAGGTTGGGTGCATGCGCGTACTTGGCCGGTTCGGGCTGCATGAACTGCGCGACGGCATAGCCGCGGCAGGTCACCTGGATCATCATGCGGCGGTTCCACAGGAAGCCGGCGGCCTGGGGCAGGGCGGTGGGGCTGGTGAGCTCGTAGCGCTCACCTTGGTCGATGGGGCCAAGCATGGGTCAGATGGGATTGGGCTTGCGGGCGGCCAGGTCGGCCTGGATGCGCGCCATGGTCGGGTTGTCCAGCGTGTAGAACATCATGAGGACGGCGGCCAGCAGCGTGAAGCTGGCCGGGATGACGGACATCAGCCAGACGATGCCGGCCTGGGAGCCCGCCGACTGCGCCGCGTTGGGCACATAGCCCAGGGCCGTGAACAGCGTGCCGATGACGCCGACAGCGACCGCCGTGCCGAGCTTCTGTGCGAAGGAGCTTGCGGCGAAGGTCATGCCCGTGGCGCGGCGGCCGTTGCGCCACTCGTTGTAGTCGGCCGAGTCGGCCAGCATGGAAAACGACAGCGGCGACTTCGGGCCCAATACCAGGCCGAGGGCGATCTGCAGGGCATACATCAGCACGATCTGGTCGGCGTCGACGAACAGGAAGGCGGCGGACAGCACGGTGGAAGCCATCATCAGCCCGATCATCAGCCGGCGCTTGTCGATGAAGCGCGTCAGCAGTGGCGTGCAGGCCGTGCCCGCAGCAGCGGCCAGCAGATAGGCCGGCACGAAGGTGGCGAGCAGTTCGGGCCGGTTGACGACGTATTTGAAGTAGTAGGCCGCGCTGGTCATGCGCAGCGTGATGCCGCCCATGATGATCAGCGCCAGGAAGAACAGCAGGATCCAGGGCCGGTTGCTGCGCAGGTCGGCGAGATCCTGGCGCACGCTGGAAGGCTCGGCCTGCGTGGGTTGCACGCGTTCGGTGGTGGTGCTGAAGGTGATGGCGAAGATCAGTGCTGCGGCGAGGCCCCAGAACACCATGGCCAGCGTCCAGCCCAGGGCGTGGTCGCCGCCGCCCAACCAGTTCACGAGGCGGGGCGACGCGGCCGTGACGATGGTGCCGCCGGCAAAGCCGGCAACGAAGCGGGAGGCGTTGATGGCGTTGCGCTCGCGTGCGTCGCCCGAGATCACGCCGGACAAGGCGCTGTAGGGCAGGTTGACGCTGGTGTACAGCGTCATCAACAACAGATAGGTCACATAGGCCCACACCAGCTTGCCCGTGGGGCCGAGGTCTGGCGTGGAATAGGTCAACACGCCCACCACGGCCAGCGGCAGCGGCATGAAGAGCAGGAAGGGGCGGAACTTGCCCCAGCGCGTCTGGGTGCGATCAGCCAGGGCGCCGATCATGGGGTCGGTGAAGGCGTTGAAGATCTTCACGACGAAGAGCATGGTGGCCGCGGCAGCGGCGGTGATGCCAAAGGTGTCGGTGTAGAAGATCAGCAGGAAGGTCGAGATATTGGTCCAGTAGAAGTTGAACCCCATGTCGCCCAGGCCATAGCCGACGATCTCGCGGCGGGTCAGCGGCTTGGGGTTCATGTCTGCAGCCAGTCGCACACCTGGACCTGCAACTCGCCCAGCGGAGCGAGCGCGTCCAGGCGTAGCACGCCCGGCTCGCCGACAGGCGACTCCAGCGTATCGAACTGGCTGTCCATCAGGCTGGCGGAGAAGAAGTGGCCGCCGCGCGTCTGTACACGCAGGCGAGCCTCGGCCTTGCTGATGTCCAGGAAGGCGAAGCGCAGTCCCGGCGAGGCTTGGCGGAGCTGGTCGCGGTAGGCGCGCTTAAGCGCCGAGCAGGCCGCCATGGCGCCGGGCGGCTGGCGGCGCAACTGCTCGCACAGGGCGGCGAGCCAGGCGGCGCGGTCGGCGTCGGTCAGGGGCTGGCCCTGGGCCATCTTGCGGCGGTTGGCCTCGCCGTGGAAATCATCGCCTTCCAGCCAGACCCGGCCCAGTTGCGCGGCGACGGCGGCGCCCAGCGTGGATTTGCCGCTGCCGGCAACGCCCATGAAGACAAGGGATTCGGGCGCAGATGGAATCATGGGGACGCGAGCGGAGGCCGTATTCGGATTTGTTGGATAGCGCTATCCTACTTGGCGCCAAGCCGCCCCGGCTCCGTGTTTTCCCGCCACAGCCTTCGCGCTGCGCGTCAGAGCACCGCGCGCAGCTTGTCGTAGCCGCTGCGGCTGACGGGGATGCGCTTGCCGTTCCTCATGCGTGCGACATGGGCGTCGCTGTCGGTCTTCTCCAGCCCCTGCAGGGCCGCGAGATTGATGATGAAGCTGCGATGCACTCGCACGAAGCGGCCGGGGTCGAGCTGGGCTTCCAGCTCGGAGATGCGCTGAGCCTTGAGGTGATCGAGGCCAGCGCTGTGGAAGGCGACGTTGTCGGCCTGGGCCTCGATGTAGTCGATGGCCTCGACGGCCAGCACCTGCATGCCGCCTTCGTGCTCGCTGTCGCGCACCAGCACGCGCGCCAGCAGCTGCGGCGCGATCAACGCCTCCAGCCCGGGCTGAGGCTGGCCGCGCAGGCGCCGGGCGCGGTCCAGGGCGGCGTCGAAGCGGGCCTGGTCGAAGGGCTTGAGCAGATAGTCCACCGCATGCAGCTCGAAGGCGCGCATCGCATGCTGGTCGTGAGCCGTCGTGAAGATGACGCCGTCACGGCGCCCCGTCAGCTCCAGCACTTCGAGGCCGGTCAGGCGCGGCATCTGGATGTCGAGGAAGACGAGGTCGGGCTTGAGCTCGGTGAGGGCGCGGGCCGCGTCCAGTCCGTTCTCGGCTTCGGCGGCTATCGTGATGTCGGCATGGGCTTTCAGGAACTCACGCACCAGGCGGCGGGCCAGGGGTTCGTCATCGGCAATCAGGGCTTGCAGCGTCATGGCGTTTCGTTGTCGTAAGGCAGGCTGATCTCGACCGCAAAGCCCTCGGGCGTCGCGCCCCAGGCCACGCGGGCGCGGTCACGATATTGCGCCGCCAGGCGTTCGCGCAGATGGCGCAGGCCGTGGCCAAGGCCGGGCTCGCGCGTCGGTTCATCGGGCACGGGATTGCGCACGGCCAGGTGCAGCCAGCCGTCGCGCACCAGGGCCTGGATCTGCACCAGGCCGCCATCGTCCAGCGCGCGCAGGCCGTGCTTGAGCGCGTTCTCCACCAGGGGCTGCAGGGTCAACGGCGGCAGCAGGGCGGCCAGGGCCTCGGGCGGCGCATCGATGGCACTGCGCAGCTTGTCGCCCAGGCGCTGGCGCTCGATGGCGAGGTAGTGGCCGATGAGTTCGAGCTCATCCTCCAGGCGGATTCGTTCGCGCCCGCCCAGGGCCAGGGTCTGGCGGAAGAACTGGGCCAGGTCGATGCTCATCTGGCGCGCGGCCGCGGGATCGAAGCTGGTCAACGCGCTGATGGAGTTCAGGCTGTTGAAGAGGAAGTGCGGGTCGATCTGCAGGCGCAGCAGCTGCAACTCCATGTCGCGGGCCAGCAGCCGCGCTTGGGCCTCGCGCATGGCCGCGGCCTGGGCGGCCTCGACGGCGATCAGCACATCGTGGGCCAGTATGGCCAGCAGGAAAAGCCCCAGGCAAGCGACGAAAGCCAGGGCCCAGGCGGTGGGTGGCAGCGCGACAAAGCCGGCCTCGCGGCCCAGCACTTGCCCCGCGGCGTTCCAGGCCGCCGCGAGGATCAGGGCCGCGCCCGCCAGCAGCAGCACGGCGGTGGCGCGCGAAGCCAGGGCAGCAGGCCAGCGGCCAGGGCCGAAGGGGCGTGCGCGGCAGAGGTAGTAGACCGACAGCGCCGCAAAGCCGGTCACCAGGGCCAGCGGGCAGGTCCAGACCAGGGCCCAGCCCAGTGGGGCCACGCCTTGAGTGGCAATCAGTGCAGCCAGACCCAGTCCGGCCAGCAGCGTGAGGCCGAGATAGACCGCGAGGCCGCGCCAGTGCGTCAGCAGCGGATGCACGCGGCGTCTTCAGTTCTTGATCTCGACGCCGCCGAACACCGCGTCGCCGCGCAGCACCAGGCGCTGGGTCGGGTTCATCGGCGGCACGGTCTTGTCGTCGACGCCGCCGAGCGTCGGCGAGATGTCGACGACGACCTGCCATTCGCGCGGCACGCGCAACTCGACGCCGCTGAAGCGGGCCGAGATTTCGAGCACGGCCTCGGGGCCCTCCATGACGGCCTGGCGCAGGTCCAGCTCCACACCGCCGAAGCTCACGTCGATGCGGCCGCCCTTGAAGCTGCGCGAATCGTTCTGCTGGTTGATGGCGCTGAAGCTGGCATCGATATTGATGCGGTCCCCATGCTCCAGCGTCGACGGCGTATCGCCGCAGCGCTCCAGTCGGCGGTGCGGGAACAGGCCGCGCATCAGGATGGACACGCCGACCAGGATGATGAGGACCGGCCACCAGTCACGCGGCCGGAAGTGCAGCAGGTCGAGGTTGTGGGCTGTCATCACGCCGCCGACGACGATCAGCACGGCACCCACCAGCCAGCTGCCGCTGTGGCGGGGCGAGACGAGATGGCTCACGCCGAACAGCACCAGCACCAGCGGCCAGAAGGTGCGCAGCAGGGGCATGCCGAAGACGCCGAGGTTGTCCAGCAGGGCCAGCGTGCCGATGCCGATGACACCCAGGCCGAAGGCGATGCGGCGGCTGGCGTGGCGTTGGAGGCGATGGGGTTTCATGGGAGAACTCGGGTTGCGATGGCGCAAGTAGACACGGGCGGCGTGGCCCTGGGGACGGCGACTCGGCGAATCGACGCCAGCCGCCGACGAATCGACAGCGGCTGTCGCGAACCGCGCCAAGGCCTTGTCGAGTCCAAGGCCATTTTCTTGAAACTACTATGGTTACATGAAACGAGACGGCAAGCTGTCCGGCGTGCTGCACATGCTGCTGCACCTGGCCGAGACCCGGGAGCCCGCGACCTCCGAGACGCTGGCGCGGGCGATGAACACCAACCCCGTCGTCGTGCGGCGGCTGATGGCGGGGCTGCGCAAGGCCGGCTTCGTGGCCTCGGCCAAGGGCCATGGCGGCGGCTGGGTGCTGAGCTGCCCGCTGTCGGACATGACGCTGGGCGATGTGCACGCGGCCCTGGGCGCGCCGCCCTTCCTGGCCGCCGGCCTGCGCGATGAGCAGTCGACTTGCCTCGTCGAGCAGGCCGTCAACACGGCGCTGGGCTCGGCCTATGCTGAAGCCGAGGCCCTGCTGGTCGCGCGCCTGCATGGCGTGAAGCTGTCCGTGCTGGCCGAGGATTTCCACCACCGCATGCAGGCCCGCGGCCTGTCACCCAAGGATTTCCACCATGACGTTTGACGCCTTGATCGTGGGCGGCAGCTTTGCCGGCCTGTCCGCTGCGCTGCAGCTCGCCCGCGCACGGCGGCGCATCGCCGTCGTTGATGCCGGCCAACGGCGCAACCGGTTTGTCGATGCCTCGCACGGCTTTCTTGGCCAGGACGGCCGCGCGCCTGGCGACATCGTGGCGGATGCCAAGGCGCAGCTGCTGGCCTATCCCTGTGCGAGCTGGCACGACGGCCTGGCGATTGCGGCACGTCGGCGCGGCGAGGGCTTCGAGGTCGATGTGGGTGGCAACACGCTGTTCACACGCCGCCTGGTGTTGGCGACCGGCGTGGCCGACGAGCTGCCCGCGGTCGAAGGCCTGGCCGAGCGCTGGGGCCAGACCGTTTTCCATTGCCCCTATTGCCATGGCTATGAGCTGGACCAGGGCGCCATCGGCGTGCTGGCCAGCAGCCCGCTGTCCATGCATCACGCGCTGATGCTGCCGGACTGGGGGCCGACGACCTTCTTCCTCAACGGCGCTTTCGAACCGGATGCCGCGCAAAGCCAGGCGCTGGCTGCGCGTGGCGTCGCGGTCGAGGCGACGCCCATCGCACGCATCCGCGATGCCCTGACGGTGGAGCTGGTAGATGGCCGCCGACTGCCGCTGGCCGGTCTGTTCACGGCGACGCGCACGCGCATGGCCAGCCCGCTGGCCGAGCAACTGGGCTGCGAGTTCGAGCAGGGGCCGGCCGGGCCCTATCTGCGTCGCACGATGATGGAGACCACGGTGCCGGGCGTGTTTGCCTGCGGGGATGCAGCGATGGCATTTGCCAACGTCGCGATCTCGGTCGGCGACGGTGCGATGACGGGTGCGGCGGTGCATCGCTCGCTGATTCCCGGCCTGCAATGAAAAAAGCCCGGCGCTTTCGCACCGGGCTTTCGGGAGGCAGGAGCCTGAGGCTCAGGCGGCGCGCTTGGTGGCGCGGGTCGCGGTCTGCGTGGCCTTGACGGCTTGGCTGGTGGCGGCCTGGAAGTTGGACTCGGCGACTTCAACGGCTTGCTTGGCGGCCTTCTGGACCGATTCGAAAGCGTTGTTGGCGGCAGCGACGGCCGACTTCACCAGGGCGACGGCGTTCTCGGTGCCGGCCGGGGCGTTCTTGGCGGCGTTGTCGACGACGGCGGTGAACTTCTTCTGGGCGTCGGCGAACTGGGCTTCAGCGGCCTTGGCGACTTCGGCGCCGGTGGCGGAAGCGATGTCGTAGACATGGCGGCTGTAAGAGGCAGCCTTCTCGGCGGTCGGCTGCAGCAGGGCGGCTTGCAGGGACAGCAGCTCTTGGGCGTCCTTGACGGACAGCGCGGCGGCGGTCGTGTCGGCGGCTTCGCTCAGCGCGGTCTTGGCGACTTGCAGATTCAGCTCGACGAGCTTTTCGACGCCTTCGAAAGCCTTGTTGGTCAGGCCGAAGAGGGTTTCGACATTGGCCTTGTGGGCGGCGAGGACTTGTTCAGCGGTCAGCATAGGGGAACTCCGATTTCAGGTGGTTGAACCGTTTGCTGTGCTTCTTTTGCTGCACTGCAACATGGACTGAATGATAGGGGTCCTGCGCCAGATTGCAAGAACTATTTTGTGCAGTGCAGCAAATTAGGGGTGTCGGGCTGTGACAAAGGCCCGGCGCTATCGTGGCGGCCATGCTGGCCTTCCATTCCGACGCCCACAGCCTCGCGCTGCCGCCGGGACATCGTTTTCCGCAATCCAAGTACCGCTTGTTAAGGGAACATTTCGAGCGCGCACCGGGGCTGCTGAGGATGCAGCCGGCACCGGCCGCCACCGAGGGCGAGCTGGCCCTGGCCCACACGCCGGACTATGTGGACGCGGTGCTGCACGGCCATCTGAGTGCGGCCGAGCAGCGCGAGATCGGCTTTCCGTGGTCGGAGTCGATGGCCGAGCGTTCGCGACGTTCGGTGGGGGCCAGCATCGCGGCCGCGCGGGCGGCGCTGGAGGAGGGCGTGGCTGCCAACATGGCCGGCGGCACTCACCACGCCTACGCCGACAAGGGCTCGGGCTATTGCGTCTTCAACGACGTGGCCGTGGCCGCAAGGCTGATGCAGGCCGAATGGGCGCGCAGTCATCGCCAGCTGCTGCGCGTGCTGGTCATCGACCTGGACGTGCATCAGGGCAATGGCACGGCCTCCATCTTCCGCGACGACGACACCGTGTTCACCTTCTCCATGCACGGCGCCCGCAACTTCCCTTTCCGCAAGGAGGCGAGCGATCTGGACGTGGACCTGCCCGATGGCTGCGGCGATGCTGAATACCTGGACCGGCTGGACCAGGCGATGGCCGAAGTCTGGCGGCGCTTCAAACCGGGCCTGGCCTTCTATCTGGCGGGTGCGGACCCTCACGAAGGTGACCGGTTGGGGCGCTTGAAACTGAGCTACGACGGCCTGGCCAGACGCGACCTGCGCGTGCTCGATGCCCTGGCCGAGCGCCGCATCCCGGTGGCGCTGAGCATGGCCGGCGGCTATGGCCGCGACCTGGCCACGACCGTCGCCGTGCAGGTCAGCACGCTGAATCTGGCCGCCCAATCCTGGGCGCTGTGGGCTACGGCACGCGGAACTGGCTGACCACCTGGGCCAGCTTCTGGGCCTGCTCGCGCAGCGACTCGGCGGCCGCGGCGCTCTCCTCGACGAGGGCGGCGTTCTGCTGCGTCATGTCGTCGACCTTGGTGACGGCCTGGGTGACGTCGTCGATGCCCTGGCTCTGGGCGGCGGCGCTGCTGCTGATCTCGCCAATGATGTCGGTGACGCGCTGCACGGCGCCAACGATGTCGGTCATGGTCGAGCCGGCGTCCTGCACGAGGCGGGCACCGGACTCCACGCGTTCGACGCTGGCGCCGATCAGGGTCTTGATCTCCTTGGCCGCCGCGGCACTGCGGCCCGCCAGACTGCGCACCTCGCCGGCCACGACGGCGAAGCCGCGGCCCTGCTCGCCGGCGCGGGCCGCCTCGACGGCCGCATTCAGCGCCAGGATATTGGTCTGGAAGGCGATGTCGTCGATGACACCGATGATGTCGCCGATACGTTTGCTTGACGCGCTGATGTCGTTCATCGTGTCGACCACCTGCTGCACGACGCTGCCGCCGCGGTGGGCCACGGTCGCGGCGCTGGTGGCGAGCTGGTTGGCCGTCTGGGCACTGTCGGCGCTCTGGCGCACGATGCCCGTCAATTGAGCCATGGACGAACTCGTCACTTCCAGGCTGGAGGCCGTCTGCTCGGTGCGGATGTTCAGGTCCTGGTTGCCGGAGGCGATCTCGGCCGACGCGGTGCGGATGGAGTCCGCCACCAGCATGACCTCGCCGACCGAACTGCCGAGCTGTTCGCACATCTGGTTCAGCGCCCGCATCAGGCCGGCCAGTTCATCCTGGCCCTGGGGATGGGCGCGCTGGGTCAGGTCGCCCGCCGCGACGGACTCGGCCAGGGACAGCGAGGCGTTCACGTCGGCTGCGATCTTGCGCTGGTTGACCAGCAGCAGGCCCATGCCGATGCCCGCAGCCAGCAGCGAGATGAGGGCGAAGATCCAGGCGCGACGGCGCGCATTGGCCTGCTGGGCTTCGGCAGCGGCCTGCTGGTCATCGCCCATGCTCTGCACGATCTTGGCGACGAGGGTGGCGACCTCCTTGTAGCGTGCCTCGGCGTCCTGCATCGCCGCGACGCCGGTGTTGGGGTCGACCGAGGCCAGATCGATGGCGGCATCGGCCTTGCCCAGATAGGCCTTCAGCAGCGGCAGGGCCGCATTGATGTGGGCGTCGGTCTCGGGCGGTGTGGCCTCCATGTCGGCCAACGTCGTCAGCGTGCGCGTCAGGCCCTCGACCTGGGTCTTCAGCTGGCCGCGCAAGGCCTTGACCTTGGCCTCGTCCAGCGAGGCCATCAGCGCGATGGTGCGATAGACGCCGCCATGCATCTCGCCCACCTGGGTCTGCACGGCCACCGTCGTCATGAAGACTTCGTTGCGCTGCTGGCCGGCCTCGTTGGCTGCAACGACCTCGCGCAAGGACAGCACGGTGCTGCCCAGGCCAATGGCCAGCACGACTGCCAGTGCCGCCATCGGCGGCACCAGCATCTTGGCGGCGAGCTTCATCGCCGTCGACCTATTTGTAGATGCCGCCGCAGACGATGGTGTCGTCCAGTCGCTCGCAGTACATCTGCTTGGGCTCGATCTTCTTGCTCGTCGGGTTGGTGAACTTGTAGTCCTGCCAGAATCCCTTGGGGCTGGACTTGCCGAGCTCGACGCGCTCGCGAACGAAGGCCTTGCCGTCGATGTCCTTGAGGTCGATCAGATCGCGGCCGACCTGCTTCTCGTTGGCGCCGTGGGCCAGGCATTTGCCGTCCAGGCCGTAGACGACGAGGTAGAGATCCTGCTTGACGAACTGCGGACTCTTGGCGGTGATCTCGCCATAGGCTTTGTCCTTGCCGTTGGCCTTGATGTAGGCCACGCCCTTCTTGACCATGGCCACCGCGTCTTCCTTGGTCGCGTTCTGGGCCCAAGAAGTTGGGGCGCCGAAGACGGCCGCCAGCGTGAGTGAAAAAGCAGCAAAACCTCTAACGGTGAATCGGTTCATGCCGAACTCCTGGCCAGCGTTGTGAAATCGTTGTTCTCTGGGGCAGTGTCGCTCCCGCGAATCAGGTCGTGCAAGTGCATATGCCGCACAAAACAGACGCTAGGGGAGGGCATGGAAGAATGGTCGCATGACGACCCGACCCCAGCCCGATGGCCGCGAGGCCTACGCCCGCTTCGTGCCTCTGACGACCCGGTGGATGGACAACGACGTCTACGGCCACCTGAACAATGTCGTCTACTACAGCCTCTTCGACACGGCCGTGAACAGCCTCCTCATCGAGGCCGGAGCCCTGGACATCCATGGCGGCGCCGTCATCGGCCTGGTCGTCGAGACGCATTGCAATTTCTTCGAGTCACTGGCCTTTCCCCAGCGCATCGAGGCCGGCGTGCGCGTGGCCCAGCAAGGGCGCTCCAGCGTGCGCTACGAGATCGGCCTGTTCGCCGAAGGAGCGCAGAGTTGCGCCGCGCGGGGTCATTTCGTTCACGTCTACGTCGACCGCGACAGCCGCCGCCCGGTGGCCGCCCTGCCGGACGCCTATCTGCAAACCTTGAAGACCCTGACGCCATGAACCGCCCCGAGTCCCGTTTCATCACGCCCACCTCCGAACAGACCGCTGCGGTCGACGCCGCCATCAAGACCCGGCACTCCCTGCGCGCCTTCCTGCCGACGCCAGTGCCCCGCCAGACCATCGAGGACATCCTCGAGGTCGCTTCCTGGGCGCCCTCGGGCACCAACACCCAGCCCTGGCAGGTGCATGTGCTGACGGGCGCGGCGCTCAAGCGCATCTCGGGCCGCATCCAGGCCGCCTATCTTGACGCCGAGCAGAACGCCGCCCACAAGGAGGAGTACGCCTACTACCCCACCGAGTGGCGCAGCCCCTATATCGACCGCCGCCGCAAGGTGGGCTGGGATCTCTACGGGCTGCTGGGCATCGCCAAGACCGACAAGGCGCGCATGCAGCACCAGCATGGCCGCAACTTCATCTTCTTCGACGCCCCCGTGGGCCTGATGTTCACCATCGACCGCGTCATGCAGCAGGGCTCCTGGCTGGACTACGGCATGTTCCTGCAGAACATCATGGTCGCGGCCCGGGCCCGCGGCCTGCACACCTGCCCGCAGGCCGCCTTCACGCAGTTCCACCGCGTCATCGCCGAGGAGCTGCAGCTGAGCAGCGAGCAGATGGTGGTCTGTGGCATGTCCATGGGCTATGCCGACCCGGATGCGGTCGAGAACAGCCTGGTCACCGAGCGCGCGCCGGTGGCCGAGTTCACCCGCTTCCTGGAAGACTGATGGCGCTCTCCGGCGCCGAACTCGGCCTGAGCTGGGCCACGCCGTTCGCAGGCCTGCTGCTGTCCATCGCCGTCATGCCGCTGGCGGCACCGGCCTTCTGGCATCACCATTTCGGCAAGATCGCCGCGGCCTGGACGCTGGCCCTGCTGCTGCCCTTCACACTGGCCTTCGGCGCTGGCGAGACGGGCCATGTGCTGGTGCATACGCTGATCGAGGAATACCTGCCCTTCACCATCCTGCTCGGGGCGCTGTACACGACGGCCGGCGGCATCTTCATCCGCGGCAATCTGCATGGCAGCCCGGCGCTGAACTCGGGCCTGATGCTGATCGGCGCCGTGCTCGCCAGCGTCATGGGCACGACCGGCGCGTCCATGCTGCTGATCCGCCCCTTGATCCGCGCCAACGACAACCGCCGCCGCAACGCCCATGTCGTCGTCTTCTTCATCTTCATCGTCAGCAATGTCGGTGGCTCACTGACGCCGCTGGGCGATCCGCCCCTCTTCCTTGGTTTCCTGCAGGGTGTCAGCTTCTTCTGGACCGCCGGCCAGCTGTGGGCCGAGACCCTGTTCCTGCTGGCCGGCCTGCTGGCTGTGTTCTGGGTGCTGGACAGCTGGCTGTATCGCAAGGAAGGCATCAGGCCCGCCGACCCCACGCCCGACGCGCCCAGGCTGGGACTGGAGGGCACGATCAATCTGCTGCCGCTGGCCGTCGCCGTCGGCCTGGTGCTGATGAGCGGAACCTGGAAGCCCGGCATCGTCTTCGACCTCTGGGGCACGCCGCTGCCGCTGCAGGCCCTGGTGCGCGATCTGGGCCTGGTCGCCGTGACGGCCGCCTCGCTGTGGCTGACACCCGCCGGCGTGCGTGAGAAGAACCGTTTCAGCTGGGCGCCGATGGAAGAGGTGGCCAAGCTCTTCATCGCCATCTTCCTGACCATGGTGCCCGTCATCGCCATGCTCAAGGCTGGCCCGGCCGGCGTGTTCGCGCCGCTGGCCGCCATGCTGGATTCGCCGCTGGCCTATTTCTGGCTGACGGGCGGCCTGTCCTCGGTGCTGGACAACGCACCGACCTATCTGGCTTTCTTCAACCTCGCCGGCGGCAATGCGCAGCAGCTGATGGGCGAGGGCGCCGCGGTGCTGGCGGCCATCTCCGGTGGCGCCGTCTTCATGGGCGCCATGACCTATATCGGCAATGCTCCCAATTTCATGGTCAAGGCGATCGCCGAGGAGAGGGGTGTCAAGATGCCGAGCTTTGGCGGCTATCTGCTCTGGTCGGGTGCGGTGCTGCTGCCTCTACTTTTCGTGATGGCCTGGATATGGATGCGATGAAGCCCAAGGTTCTGGTGGCGCGCCGCGCGCCGGCCGAGGTGGTCGAGAAACTCTCGGCGCATTTCGACGTGGACTACCACCCCGGCGAAGCACCGCTGGCGCCGGACGAACTGCGCGCCCGTCTGCAAGGCAAGGCCGGCGCCTACATCACCGGCACCGAGCGCATCAGCGCCGAGCTGCTGGACGCCTGCACTGGCCTCAAGGCCGTCTGCACCATGAGCGTGGGCTACAACCACATCGACCTGGCGGCCTGCACGGCGCGCGGCGTCCTCGTCACCAACACGCCCGATGTGCTGACCGAGACGACGGCCGACCTCGGCTTTGCGCTGCTGATGGCCACGGCCCGGCGCATGAGCGAGGGCGAACGCCTGCTGCGCGATGGCGGGTGGAAGAGCTGGTCCTGGGATTTCCTGGCCGGCCAGGAGGTGCACGGCACGACGCTGGGCATACTCGGCATGGGCCGCATCGGCCAGGCCATCGCGCGCCGCGGCCGTTTCGGCTTTGGCATGCAGGTGGCGTATCACAACCGTTCGCGGCTGCCGGCCGATGCCGAGGCCGAACTCGGCGCCCGCTATCTGAGCAAGGACGAGTTGCTGCGCCAGGCCGATCACCTGGTCCTGGTGCTGCCCTATTCGGCCGAATCCCACCATTGCATCGCCGCGGCCGAGCTGGCGCTGATGAAGCCGACGGCGACCCTGGTCAACATTGCGCGGGGCGGCATCGTCGACGAAGACGCGCTGGCCGCAGCGCTGCGCGAACAGCGCATCGCCGCGGCGGGCCTGGATGTCTTTGAAGGCGAGCCGCGCGTGAACCCCGCTTTGCTGACCCTGCCCAATGTCGTCCTGACGCCCCATATCGGCAGCGCCACCCTGCCCACGCGCATCGCGATGGCCCAGCTGGCCGCCGACAATCTCGTTGCGGCCCTCACTTCGCGTCCGCCGCTGACGCCGCTGAACCCCCAGGTCCTCAACGCATGAACCGCCGCCTGCTCTGCCTGCTTGCCCTGCTGCCCGCCATCGCCTTTGGCCAGTCGCTGAAGAACAAGGCCCCACCGCCCCCGCCAGCCGCGCCCGCCGTCGAGGACAAGACCCCGCGCGACCCCAACAAGTTCGCGGCCCTGTCCCTGCTGGGCGACAGCGTGCAGCTGCTCAGCCTGAGCCCGGCGCGCGGCGACACGGTGCAGTCCGGCGAGTGGGCGTCCTCGCCCGCCGGCGGCCTGGACAACGCGGTGCTGCAGTCCCTGGACGCCGCCGTCAAGGCCGTGGGCAAGAACCGCGAGATCAAGCTCTACACGTCGAGCACGCGCAGCCTGTTCGGCGACCCGGCCCTGCTGTTCGTCGATGGCAAGCTCAGCCTGCCAGGCAAGCTCGGCGAGGCGGTGCGCCAGAGCGGCGCGGCCAAGCTGCTGCTGGTCACGCGCAGCCGCCAGGAGCCCGCCCTCGCCGCAGCCCTGCCGGGCCGCATCCTCGCGACGCTGGAAGGCCCCGGCTTCGTGCTGGACCAGCGCCCCAGCGCCCAGATCGGCTTCGACGGCGCGCCCGGGCTGCCGGTGCTGGCGCCCTATGTGTCCATCCGCGTCGCCCTGGTCGACCTCAGCGACCTCAAGCTCAAGCGCGAGCAGTCCCTGGCCGTCGCGACCCGCCTGCCGATCGCGGCCGAAGCCGCGAACAACCCCTGGGCCGCGATCACGACCGAGCAGCGCGTCAAGGCCCTCGAGGCCCTCATCGAGGCCGAACTGCCGCGCGTCGTGGCGCCTCTCGTCGCGCCCTAGGCCAAGTCCGGCAGGGCCTTGAACAGGCCGAGCGGGTCATAGGCCTGCTTGACCTGGCGCAGCCTGGCCAG
The DNA here is from genome assembly GCF_031458095.1 of Roseateles saccharophilus. Classification (GTDB taxonomy): domain Bacteria; phylum Pseudomonadota; class Gammaproteobacteria; order Burkholderiales; family Burkholderiaceae_C; genus Pelomonas; species Pelomonas saccharophila_A. The sequence continues at coordinate 375,022 of NZ_JAVDXU010000003.1, read as the reverse complement.
ATTGGCGCCGTAATAGACCTCGGCGGGCTTGCTGATCAGGCCATCGAGGTAGTTCACATAGGCGCCGCCGCTGCTCCAGGCCTGCATCGTGGCGCGCATGCCGTGGGTCCAGGTGGCGGCCTCGTCCAGGGTCGCGGCCGTCGTGCCGACCGGGAGTTCGGCCAGGTATTGGGCGCTGAAGAGGGCGCGGCGATGCGCGAAGGCCGTCGCGTCGGGCGCGACCCGCGCGATGGCGCCGCCCATCAGATTGAGCAGCACGGCGCCAGCGCGGCCGCTGTCACGGCGCTGCTGCAGGGCCGCGCCGAGGGCGTTGATGCCGGCGGCGTTCAACGGCGCGTCGAAATAGTCCGAACTCGCGGCCATGGCGACGCGGCCCAGTTGGCCGCTGGCGTTCTGGCTGGGCAGATGGCACTGGGCGCGGCTGAAGGCCATGCAGTCGCCCAGCATGACGTCGCGATAGCTGCGTGCCACCAGGAAGGCGTCGCCGGGCGTGCGGCCGATGCGGGCCAGCAGGCCATTCCAGTGCGGCTGCATGGCCGCCACATCGCCGATGGCGACACCACGCAGATAGACGCCTTGGGTGGACAGCGCGAGCTGGGCCCAGACCGCGTCCGGCAAGGTCTGTGGCCAGGCCTGCCAGGCGGCCATGACGGCGGGCAGCTCGCTGAGGGCGAAGCTGGCGCCGAACTGGGCCAGCGGCGCAACGGCATGGGTCTGGAAGCTCAGCGAGGTGACGAGGGCGACCTGGCCGCCGCCACCGCCGCGCAGGGCCCAGAAGAGGTCGGGCCGCTGCGTGTCGCTGCACTCCAGCTGCTGGCCATCGGCCGTGACGACGCGGGCCGACAGCAGCGTGTCGCATGTCAGGCCATAGGCCCGGTCCAGCACGCCGATGCCGCCGCCCAGCGTGATGCCGCTGATGCCGACGCTGACGCAACTGCCCGAGGGGATGCAGCGGCCGGCGCTGATCAGCGTGTCGTAGACATCGACCAGCTTGGCGCCGGCGCCGACGGTGGCGCGCTCGCCTTCAAGCTGGACGCTGTCCATGGCGCCCACATCGATGAGCAGGCCGGTCCCCGTGCTGCCGCCGAGATAGCTGTGGCCGCCGCTGCGGGCCGTGAAGGCGAGCTTCTGCTGCCTGGCGAAGGCCAGGGCCGTTACCACGTCGGTGGCGCTTGCGCAGCGCGCCACGGCCAGTGGCTGCTGGCTGTCGTAGCGCGCATTCGCGCCGCGGCGCACGCGGTCGAAATCGGCGCTGGCTGGCAGCACCAGTTGGCCCTGCAGCTGGCGGGAGAGGCTGTCCCAGTCGGGCGCCGGGGCGGGCGCAGGTGCGGGTGCCGGAGCAGGGGCGGGAGCCGGTGACGGCGCCGGGCTGCCACTGCCTCCGCCACCCCCGCAGCCGCTCAAGGCCGCCGCGCTGCCCAGGCCGAGAACAAAACGCCGTCTCTCCATCATCGCCTCGCAATGCCAATGAAATACCAGATGCTTGACTGTATGTGATACCAATGTCGGACCAATGAAGGCGATTGCGTGACGGGTGACAATGGGTCGCATGAGCCTGTTCGATGTGTTGCTGCTGGGTCTGATGGCCCTGGTTTTGATCCTGCTGGTGTTGATCTGGGCTCGCCAGAAACCTCAATCAACCGGTGTGGCGCCGGAGCTGCTGCAGAGCAACGAAAGGCTGGAGCGCGAACTGCGCGATGAGCTGGGCCGCAGTGCCAGCGGCACGCGCCAGGAGCTGGTGCAGGGCCTGGCCCAGTTCCAGCAGGTGCTGGCGCAAGGCCTGCAGGGCAGCAACAACGCCCTGGCCCAGCAGGCCCTGGCCGCCCGCGAGGCCCAGGACGCCGCTTCGCTGCGCAGCGCCCAGACCCAGGTCGAGTCCATGCAGCGCCTGGGTGACGCGATGCGCGAGCAGCTGCAGGCCATGTCCCTGGCCAACGAACAGCGCATGGCCGAGCTGCGCCACACTGTCGAGCTGCGCCTGACCAGCATCCAGCAGGACAACGAGAAGAAGCTCGAGCAGATGCGCGCCACGGTCGACGAGAAGCTGCACGCGACGCTGGAGCAGCGCCTGGGCGAGAGCTTCAAGCAGGTGGCCGAGCGCCTGGAGCAGGTGCACAAGGGCCTGGGCGAGATGCAGAACCTGGCGCGCGACGTCGGGTCTCTCAACCGCGTGCTGACCAATGTGAAGACGCGCGGCGTCTTCGGCGAGGTGCAGTTGGCGGGCCTGCTGGAACAGGTCTTCACGGCCGAGCAATACGCCTCCAATGTGGCCGTGCTGCCCGGCTCCAACGAGCGCGTCGAGTTCGCCATCTCGCTGCCCGGCCAGCGCAACGACGGCAAGCCGTTGTGGCTGCCCATCGACGCGAAGTTTCCGCGCGAGGACTACGAGCGCCTGCTCGACGCCCAGGAGCGCGCCGACGCGCCGGGAGCCGAAGCCGCCGGCAAGGCCATCGAGAACCGGCTGCGGCTGGAGGCCAGGACCATCCGCGAGAAATACATCGCCCCGCCGCACACGACGGACTTCGGCATCCTGTTCGTGCCCACCGAGGGTCTCTATGCCGAGGCCCTGCGCCGCCCCGGCCTGCTCGAGAGCCTGCAGCGCGAGCACAAGGTCATGCTGTGTGGCCCCACCACCTTGCTGGCCACGCTGACCAGCCTGCAGATGGGTTTCCGCACCCTGGCCCTGGAGAAGCGCAGCGCCGAGGTCTGGGAGGTGCTGGGCGCCGTCAAGACCGAGTTCGGCAAGTTCGGAGAGGTGCTGGCCAAGGCCAAGAAGAAGCTCGAGGAAGCCGGCAACACGCTGGACGCCGCCGAGGTGCGCACACGCGCCATGACGCGCAAGCTCAAGGGCGTGGAAGCCCTGCCCGACGACGCGGCCCAGCAGCTGCTGCAGCTCAGCCTCGGCGAGGACGCCGAGTGACCGACACCGCCGCAGCGCCGAAGAAGAATCTGCGCGATGCGTTCTGGTGGCTGATCGCCACCATGATCTGCGTGCATGCCTGCATGGCCACCACGCGGGTGACGGCCAGCCTGTGGGTGCTGAAGCAGGGCTATGGCGAGGCCTCGGTGGGCATGCTGCTCAGCCTCTTCGCCGTCGCCCCCATCGTGTTGTCGCTGTGGGCTGGCCGGCTGGCTGACCGGCACGGCTTTCACCGCCCCGTCGGCATCGGCGTGGCCCTGGCCTTTGCCGGCGCGCTGCTGGCCCTCCTCATTCCCAAGCTCTGGGCCATCGCCACCGGTTGCCTGCTGTGCGGCGGCGCCGTCGCCGTGGCGGCCGTGGCCCTGCAGCGCGAGGCCGGTCTGATGGCCGAGGAGCCCGGCGAGCTGAAGAAGATCTTCAGCTGGATGGCCCTGGGCCCGGCCCTGTCCAATGCGCTGTCGCCCATCATTGCCGGCCTGCTGATCGACCACGTCGGCATGACGGCCGCCTTTGGCTTCGCGACCCTGCTGCCGCTGCTGGCCTGGGCCCTGGCGCGCAAGGTGCCGCGCAACCCGCCGGCGGTCTACACCAAGAGCTTTCGCGAGCCGGCCGCCTGGGACCTGTTCCGCCTGCCGGCCTACCGCCGCCTGCTGCTGGTCAACCTGGCGCTGTCGGCAGGCTGGGACGCGCACAGCTTCGTCGTCCCCGTGGTCGGCCATGCTCGTGGCCTGTCGGCGTCCAGCATCGGCGTGGTGCTGGGCAGCTTCGCCGCGGCGGCCACCGTCGTGCGCCTGGCCATCGTGCGCTTCGCCGACGACATCGACGAGGCCAAGGCCCTGCGTGCCGCCATGGTGGTCGCCATGTTGACCTTCATCGCCTATGCCTGGCTGCCCGGCACCCTGGGCCTGATGTGCGGTTCGGCCCTGCTGGGCGTGGCCCTGGGCTCGGTGCAGCCCATGGTGCTGGCCATGCTGCACCGCGCGACGCCGCCCGAGCGCCATGGCCAGGCCCTGGGCCTGCGCATGCTGACGCTGAATGGCGCCACGGTCGGCATGCCGGTCGGTTTCGGCATGCTGGCCGCGGCGACGGCCCTGACGGCGCCGATGTGGGTCATGGCTGCCGCACTGTTGGCGGCGCAGTGGCCGGCGCGCAAGCTCTAGGCTGAAGCCGGCCCCGCGATCGGGGGCCCGCGCGAGCCGAGCCAGCCGATAGCATCGGCCCCGGAGGTGGCGGATGCGCAAGCTGATGTGGCTGGTGGCCGGCGTGCTGGCGGCGACGACCGCCGTGGCCCAGGTCGACGAGGAGGACGCGGCGGATTCGCCCGCGGTGCTGATGCCCGCGGCCGAGGCTTCGGCGCTGCTGGCCCTGCCCCTGCCCGCTGAACCCGCGGCGCGCTATGCCCTGCTGCAACAGCAGGCCCGTGCGGCCCAGTCCCTGGAGCAGCGCGGCAAATACGTGGAGCTGCTGCGCGAACTGGCCACGCTGGGCCGCAGCCAGCCTGGCGGCGAGATCTGGATCCGTCACTACCTCAGCGCCGAATTCATCTGGGGCAGTTCCGGCCAGTCGCTGGCCGCGGCCGATGCCTTTGCCAGCGACAGGACGCTGGCGCCGATCGCCCGCGCCGAGGCCGCGCTGCGCCAGGTCTATGCGCTGGCCCAGGCGCGCGACCGCTCGATGCTGGAACGGATGTGGTCGCGGGCCCAGGGCCTGGTCAAGCAGGCGCAGGAAGCGCTCGGCAATGGCGACCCCGCCGCGACGCTGCGGCTGAAGGTGCAGCATCTGCAGGTGCGCTCCGAGATCGAGCGCTGGGACGGGCGTCTGGCCGAGGCCGTCGCCACGATGCGCGAGGCCGTGCGGCTGGCCCAGAAGGGAGTCGAGGACGCCCGCCGTTTGGCCAAGGGACCGCGCGACGCCGCGGTGCAGGACGCCTATGGCTGGTATGACGGCTCCCAGGGCATGCTGGTCTATGCCCTGGTGCGCCACGGCCGCGCGCCCGAAGCCATCCAGGTCGCCCAGGGCAATCTGGCGCTGTGGCGGGCCGGCCAGCTGAGCGACGCTTTGGGTGCGCGCTGGAGCTACCGCCTTGGCCAGGCCCAGGTGGCCGCACGCCAATACGCCGCCGCGCTGGAGAACGCCCAGCGCAGCGACGACATGCTGCAGCGCTCCGGCGCCAGCCCCGCCAGCCACACCCGCTGGCTGGCCCGCCAGGAGCAGGTGAGGGCGCTGATCGGCCTGCGCCGCTGGCCCGAGGCCGATGCCTTCTATCGTGACTTCCTGGCCAGCCTGCCGGCCGACAGCCTGGCCAAGGAGCGTGCCAACGACTGGCGGCTGCGCGCCCTGCTGGCGGCCAAGAACGGCCGCTTCGACGAAGCCCTGGAGGCCGTCGACCGCGTCCTGCGCTACCGCCAGCGCCTCTATGGCGAGGCCCATCCGCAGACCCAGGAGGCCAGCGGCGTGCGCGCCCTGGTGAGGCTGCTGAAGGGCGACATGGCCGGCGCCTGGAGCGACTACCAGCCGCTGTTCGCCGCCCTGCTCGACAGCCCCGGCGGTTGGCAGGACCTGGACCTCAACGGCGCGCGCGGCTTCGTGCTGGGCCTGGCCTTCGACGAGTTCCTGCGTGAGATCGCCGCCCGGGCCCTGCGCGGCGAGGCTCTGGAGCCGGCCTGGACCGATCGCGCCATGCAGGTCGCCGACCGCCTGCAGGCCGGCGCCGCCCACCGCGCGCTGACCGATGCCACCGCCCGCCTGCTCGCGGCCACGCCGGCCCTGCGCGCCCTGTTGGAGGAAGAGGCCCAACTTCGCGCCACGGCCAGCTCGCGCAACGGCGCCCTGGCCACCCAGCTGGGCGAGGAAGACCGGCTGCGCCGCCGCAACAGCAGCGAGGAGACCAGGGCCGAATTGAAGGTCCTGCCCGAGGCCGAGCGCAAGAAGAAGTTCAAGGCCATGGCCGACGAACTGGCCGCCGTGCGCGAGCAGGTGAAGGCGGGCCGCGAGCAGGCCCAGGCCGCGCGCGAGGCGCTGAACGCCCAGCGCGAACGCGTCGCCAAGGCCTATCCGGCCTATGCCGATCTCGTCACGCCCACGCTGCCGGCACCCGCCGCGCTGCAGAAGCTGATGTCGCCCGGCGAGGCCCTGCTGGTTGTGCAGCCGCTGGAGGGCGCGACCCTGGTCTGGCTCGTCACGCCAGGGGCACCGACGCGCTTTGCGGCGTCCAGCGTTGGCGCGGCGGCCTGGGTCGACAAGGTCGCCCAGATCCGCACCGCCCTGGACCTCAGCACCGGCCGCCCGCCGACGCTGCCGGTCGCCGGCCTGCATGAGGTCTGGCGCGAGCTCGTGGTGCCTTTGCAGCCGGGTGCCGACGTGAAGAGCCTGCTTGTGGCGGCGGACGGGGCTCTCGCGGCAATGCCGTTTGCCACCGCGCTGACGGCGCCCGAGCCTGGCGCCTTCGCGGTGCGCCGCATGGCCGTCACCCAGCTGCCTTCGGCGGGCGCCTTGTTCGCCTTGCGTCGCGCCGCCGCGCCGGCACCGGCGGCCAAGCCCCTCTTCGGCGTTGGCGACCCGCAGTTCAAGTCCACCGCCAAGGCGGGCCGTGCGGCCCTGGGGCAGGCCGCCACGAAATATGACGCAGCCTGGGGCTTCAGCTACGGCGACATCCCGCCCCTGCCCGAGACCCGCGCCGAACTGACGGCCCTGGCCAAGGCCCTGGGTGCCAGGCCCGAAGTCGACCTGCTGCTGGGAGCCGCAGCCACGCGCGAGGCCGTGCTGGCCGCGCCTTTGCAGGACCGCCGCGTTGTCGCCTTCGCCACCCACGGCCTGATGCCCGGCGAGCTGCCCGGGATTTCCAAGCCCGCTCTGGCCCTCGCATCCGGGGCCGATGCCACCGCTTCGCCGCTGCTCGAGCTCGACGATGTGCTGACCCTGCGCCTGAATGCCCAGGCCGTGCTGCTGTCGGCCTGCAACACGGCCGCGGGCGAGCAGGGCGGGGCGGCCATGTCGGGCCTGGTGCGTGGCTTCTTCTTCGCCGGCAGCCGCTCGGTGCTGGCCACGCACTGGTCGGTCGAAACCGCCTCGGCCGCGGCGCTGACCTCGGCCACCTTCTCAGCCCATGCGCCGCGTGCCGAGGCCCTGCGCATGGCGCAAATGGGGATGATCGAAGGAAAACTCGGTGGCGGGCGCTGGGCCCATCCGTTCTACTGGGCGGGCTACGCCTTGTTTGGCGACCCGAGTCGATAGGAGTCTTGAAATGCGTGCCCTGGTGTTTTGCTTGTCCCTGCTGAGTTCCGCCGCATTCGCGCAGCAGGCCTGCGAAGTCATGGCGGTCAGCGGCGAGGCCCAGCGAGTCGACGGCAAGGTGCTGGCCGTGGGCGACAAGCTCGACGTCGGCACCACGCTGCGCACCGGCGCCGCCGGCCGCGTGCGGCTGAAGTTCACGGACGGTTCCGTCCTCGTGTTGGCCGACAAGAGCCAGCTGCGCATCGAGGCCTTCACGGCGCCGGCCAGCCAGCCGCGCACGGCCGAGTTCCTGCTCGAGACCGGCCTCATCGGCCAGCGCGTGACGCCGTCGAGCCATGGCTCCTGGAAGGTCCGCACACCCACGGCCGTGACCGCCGTGCGCGGCACCGAGTTCAGCGTCGAGGTCGGCGACGACCGCGCCACCGCCGTCCACGTGAAGACCGGCGAGGTCGACGTCGAGCCCGCCGGCCCGCAAACCCGCGGCATCAAGCCGCGCTACCCGGTGCGGCTGGAGAAGAAGCTCAATGGCACGCATTGCGATGCCAGCCAATGCGCCGCGGCCATGGTCTGGACGGCCGACAAGGTGGCCCGCCTGGAACAGCGCCTGGGGTCGCTGGATTGAGGCGCACTGCGTCCGGCCTCGGTTATCTGCTGATCGGCCTCGCGGCCGCGCTGCTCGGCTTTGCCATGCTGGCCTCGCGGGCCAATGTGTCCGTTCTCGAGCGCCCCGACCAATGGGCCCTGGACTGGCAGACGCGCTGGCGCGGCGAACTCGCGCCGGGCACCGAACTGCCCCTGCTGCTGGTGCGGGTGGACGACGCAGCGCTGGAGGCGTTGGGCGGCCGCGTGCCCGACCGTGCCGAGATGGCCCGCGCCGTGCAGGCTCTGCAGGCGGGCGGCGCGCGCGCCGTGGCCCTGGACATCCTGCTGCTGCCCGGCGGCGGCACGCCCGAAGGCAGCGCCGCGCTGGCTGCCGCGATGAAGGCCTGCGGCTGCGCCGTGATTCCCTTCTCGTTGCCCGACGACGGCAAGGCCGATGCGGCAGCCGTGCCTGCGCCCGTGCTGGCTCAGGCCCTGCTGCGCTATGACGACGAAGCCGCCCTGGCGCGCAGCGAGGACTGGTACCGGCCGCGCCGCCTGGTCGCGCCCGAGGCGGGCCTGGCCGAGGCGGCGGCCGCCCTGGGCCATATCAGCGTGCGCCCCGAGGCCGACGGCAGCATGCGCCGCGACCTGCCGCTGCTGCGCTTGAATGGCGAGGTCTATCCGTCGATGCCGCTGCGCCTGGCGGCCTTTGCGCGCGGCGCCGACTGGAAGCAGGCGAAGGCGCGCTTTGGCGCCGAGTTCAGCGTCGGCCAGGCGCTGCAGTCGCGGCTGGACGAGCTGTCGCGCCTGGGCGTGAACTATTACGGCCCCACCGGCAGCTTCGACAGCGTCGGCTTCGACGACCTGCTGGCCGGCCGCGTGGCCCCGGCGAAGCTGCAGGGTCGCGTGGTGGTGCTGGGCGTGTCGGCCCTGGCCGCGGGCGACCATGTGCCCACGCCCTTCGATGCCCGCCTGCCCGGCATGGAGCGCATCGCCACCGTCACCGACAACCTGCTGACCGGCCGCAGCCTGGTGCGTCCGGCCTGGGGCGGTGCGGCCGAGCTGGCGGCCGTGCTGCTGCTGCCCTTCGCGGCCGTGGCCCTGCTGGCGCGCCGGCCCCTGGGCATGGCCCTGGCTGCCATCCTGCTGGGCACCCTGGCCCTGCTGGCCGGCGTGCAATGGGCCTTCGAGAGCCATTACTTCGTCTTCGCGCTGGCACCGCCGCTGCTGGCTTGTGGCCTGGCGACCCTGGGCGGCAGTGCGCTGCGCGCCGGCATCGAACAGGGCCAGCGCCGCCTGGCCGCCCGCCGGCTCGCTGCCAGCGAGCAGCGTTATGCCCTGGCGGCCCAGGGCGCCAACGATGGCCTGTGGGACTGGGACCTGACGACGGGCGAGGTCTATTACTCGCCGCGCTGGCTGGCCTTGATGGGCTTGTCGGCGGCCGAGGCGGGCCATTCCATCCAGGCCTGGACCCAGCCGCTGGAGCCGGCCATGCGCAACGCCTTCGAGGCCGAGCTGCAGGCCCACCTGAACGGGCAGAGCCTGCAGTTCCACCAGGTGCTGCATTTCCACCAAGGCGGCCAGGAGCGCTGGCTGCTGGCGCGCGGCCTGGCCGTGCGCGAGGACGGCAAGCCCGTGCGCATGGCCGGCTCGCTGACCGACATCTCCGAGAGCCAGCGCCTGCAGCAGCAGATCAGCTTCGACGCCCTGCACGACCGCCTCACCGGCCTGGCCAACCGCGTGCTGTTCCGCGAGCAGCTGACCCAGCTGCTGAGCGGCGTGCCGGCGCCCGAGACCGGGCTGCTGCTGCTCGGCCTGGATGGCTTTCGGGCGCTCAACGAGGCCCAGGGTCCGGTGGTGGGCGACGCCGTGCTGACCGAGCTGGGTGCGCGCCTGAAGGCGGCCTTCGGCGCACGCCATCTGGTCGCCCGCATCGGCCCCGACCAGTTCGCCCTGCTGCTGGCCGGGGGCGACAGCGCCGCTGACCTGGGCCGGCGCGTGCAGACCCTGCTGCAGTCGCCCTTCAATGTCGCCACGCCGATGCTGCAGTTGACGGCCGGCCTGTCCTGGGCCCAGCGCCGCCATGGTCCGGCGACGGCCGACGAGCTGATGGCCGCCGCCGAAGGGGCGCTGGCCCGCGCCAAGGCCGGCGGTCCCGGCCAGACTCATGAGTTCGACCCCGCCGAGCAGCTCGTCGAGCAGTCGCGGCGCTGGCTGCGTGACGCCATCGACGCGGCCCTGGCGAGCGGCACCCAGTTCGAGCTGCACTACCAGCCCTTCGTGCGTCTCGCAGATCGAGCCCTGCTCGGCTTCGAGGCCCTGATCCGCTGGCGCCATCCGGAGCGCGGCTTGATCATGCCGGGCGACTTCATCCCGGTGGCCGAGGCCAGCGGCCAGATCTGCGCCATCGGCCGCTGGGCCCTGCTGGAGGCGGCGGCCCAATTGCGCCGCTGGCAGCCACTGGGCTTCACCGGCGAGGTGGCCGTCAACCTGTCCGGCGTGCAGCTGGAGCGTGACATCGAACTGCTGGCCGACGCCCGCGCCACGCTGGCGGCCCTGGGCGATGTGCCGACGCACCGCCTCAAGCTCGAGGTCACGGAGAGCATGGCCATGGCCAACCCGCAGCGCAGCGCCGAGGTGCTGCAGGAGCTGGCACGCATGGGCTTCAAGCTGTCCATCGACGACTTCGGCACCGGCTATTCGTCGCTGGCCTATCTGCACCGCTTCCCCTTCGACACGCTGAAGGTCGACCGCAGCTTCGTCATCCGCCTGGCCGCCGGCCGCGAGGCCCAGGAGATCGTGCGCACCATCGTCGGCCTGGCCCTGGCCCTGGGCAAGCAGACCCTGGCCGAGGGCGTCGAGGACGAGAAGCAGGCCGCCCTGCTGGAGCAGCTTGGCGTGCAGGTGGGGCAGGGCTGGCTGTTTGCCAAGGCATTGCCGCAGGCGCAGGCGACGGAGGCCATCAAGAGCGCGCCGTGGCGGCGCTAGCGAGACCGTAGCGCCAGATCCAGGCTCGAACGCCCGGGTCACGAATCGCGGCTCGGTCCGTGCGCCGCCGCACCGACATCAGCGCGCCCCAGGTCTAAAAGCAAGACTTGGCGGCACGCCGTGCTCGCTCCCTCAACGAAAGCTCCCATGTCCAAAGGTCAACGCGGCAACAAGGAACAGAAGAAACCGAAGAAGGTGCATGCGCCTGTCCTGCCGGTGATTCCCGCCACCTTGGCGGAGAAGGCCGCAGAGGCGATTTCCGTCGCGCCGCGCAAGAAATAGGGCTGGCGGCAGCCCCAACGGCTGCGGCTGGCTCGGCGTTCTGCTGCAACCGTTCAGGTACATTGCGTCGCATCGGGGCACGCTGCACGTGAAATCGCCCCGCATCGGTTTGCTTGAAGCGCCACGGGCGGAAGCGTCGCCTCTGACGGGACAAGTCCTTGAACGGAGCTGTCCCTTGCCTTTTCCCCCATCCCCTCGCCTTGGTCTGCTCAAGGAGGCCTGCGGCGATGTCGCGGCATTTGCGGCGGCGCGGCCATGACGCAGCTGTTGCAGGCCGCCGATCTGCGCGGTGCCGCCCGTTTGAGCACGGAGGCCGTGGCCGGGCTGGCCGGCCTCGTCGAGGCGATGCGGTCGCGCGTCGCGACACCGCCCCAGCTTCCCATGCTGGGCCGGGCGGCCGCGGCGAACGAAGCCAGCGCCGAGACCCTGCTCGGCTGGTTGGCGGCGGCGCTGGCCGCTGCGGATCCCCACCTGCATGGCGGCCCGGAACGCGAGGCCATCCTGGCCGCACTCAACGGCCTGCTGGGCGATCATCTGGCCGCGACCCGCAGCCCGCTGGCGATCCCGATGGCGTTCCGTCATTCGGGCGGCTCCTTGCTGCTGGACCGTTACGAGCTGCGCTCGCACTACGCCGGCGCAACGCCGCGGGTGCTCGTGCTGCTGCACGAGCTGTGCATGAACGACCTGCAGTGGCAGCAGGCGGGCCATGACCACGGCGAGGCGCTGGCGCGCGAGCTGGGCTACACGCCGGTCTATCTGCACTACAACAGCGGCCTGAGCGTGTCGACCAACGGCCGCATCCTGGCGCAGATGATGGAGAGGCTGTATGACGTCTGGCCGGTGCCGGTGGGACGACTGGCCATGATGGGCCACGGCATGGGCGGCTTGGTGGCGCGCAGCGCCATCCATCACGGCGCCCTGCTGCAACGCGGCGGGCTGCGCTGGCCGGGGCGGGTGAATGACCTGGTCTGCCTGGGCACGCCGCACCAGGGCGCACCGCTCGGGCGCGCCGGACAGGATGTCGACCTGCTGCTTGGCGCCGCGCCCTATGCCGCGCCGCTGGCGCGTCTGGGCAAGTTGCGCAGTGCCGGCATCAACGACCTGCGCCTGGGCAATGTGCTGAGCGCGCCTTCGGGGGATGACGGCACGCAGCGCGCCGGCCAGGTTGGACTGCCCGGCGCTACCCGCTGCTTTGCCGTCGCCGCCAGCCTGGGCCCTGCGACCGGGCAGCCCAAGGCCAGGCTGCCGGGCGATGGCCTGGTGCCGGTGCCCAGCGCGCTGGGCCAGCATGGCGACGCCGATTGCCACCTGGACTTCGACCCGGAGCTGCAGGCCATCGTCCCGGACACAGGCCACCTCGAACTGCTGTCCAGCCCTCAGGTCTACGGCCTGCTGCGGTTGTGGCTCGCCTGAGGCCCTTCAACGGCTGCGCGACGGTCCGGCGCCATCGTCATGCACCAGCACATCCGGCCAATGCGCTTCCCTGGCGCCCAGCAACCGGGCTTCCAGGCTGTCGCGCTCACGCGCTGCCGCTCGCTGGGCTTTCACGGCGTCCGCCCAGCCGGACGCATTGCCATCCAGCATCATGACGCGAGCCGCGGCCTCCACCGCCCGGCTCGATGCGCTGCCGTAGTTCCTGGCGTCGATGGCAAAGCGCGCCGCCCGCGTCGCGTCATCGCAGGCCAGCTGCTGCGTGGGCCATGATTTCGCCAGGTCCACCCAGGGTGAGGCCGTGGCATCCGAACCCTGGACCGCAACGCGGTAGTGCCCGAAGTAGGGTCCCGTTCCCGACGCCCGCGGCGTGAAAACATGTCCTTCGTACAGGGTCGTCATGAGATTTGCTGGCGGCTGAGCAGCGGCTGGGGCGGGTGCAGGCGCGAGGCAGCGCGCTTGATGCGGTACATGGCCTCGTCAGCCATGTGCACCAGCACGCCGGGCGAATCGCCGTCGTCGGGAAAGACGCTGTAGCCGATGCTGGCGGAGATGCTCATCGGATGGCCGGCGAGCAGGCAGGGTTCGGCCAGGGCGCGGGCCATCTTGTCGGCGACCTGGGTCGCGTCCTCGCGCCGCGCCGCGGCGACCAGCACGACGAACTCGTCGCCGCCGATGCGGCAGACGGTGTCGCTGCCGCGGACCGTGGTCTGCAGCACGGCTGCGGCATGCTGCAGCAGCAGGTCGCCGACGGCATGGCCGAGCTGGTCGTTGACCCGCTTGAAGCCGTCGATGTCGAGGAAATAGATGATGAGGCGGTGGCCATGGCGGCGTGCCAGCGCCATGTCATGGCCCAGGCGATCCCACAGCACCTCGCGGTTCTTCAGCCCGGTCAGCGAGTCGGTCTGCGAGGCCTTGACGGCGACCTGCAGCGCAGCGTTGGCGCTCACCACCTCGCGCGTCGCCAGCTGGTTCTCCACCTGCAGGCGTTCGTTCTCCAGGCGGGCGTCCGCGGCGGCCACCAGGCCGCGCTCGCTGCGGGCTTCCAGGATGGCGGCCTGCAATTCCAGCAGCGTCGCTTCGGCAGCGGCGATCTGCCGCTCCAGCGCCAGCAGGCGGCTCTGCTCGCCGTCGCGCGTCATGGCGCGGCCTTCGCCGCCGGTCTGGACGCCGGCTCGCGGCGTGGTGAGGGATCGGTGAGGGTGGCGAGGATGTCGGGATACCAGGCTGCGTTCAGGCCCAGGGACTCGTCGGCCGCGAGGTCGCGGTTGCCGATGTCAAAGCGCGTCGAATGGATGCCCACCAGCAGCCAGGGCAGGGGCTTGCGGCCCGGCGCCCGCATGACCACCGGCGCGCCGCTGATGCCGCGATGGGTGCGTGCATCGGTCAGGAACCAGCCCTGGCCCTGGAAGCGCCAGCCATAGGGCGAGGCGATGGCGCCGTGGCGCACGACGGGCAGGTGGTGCAGGTCGTCGTGAAAGCCGAGCGGGAAACCGGGGATCAGCACGGCCTGGCCCAGCGGCACCTCATCGCTCTTGCCGGGCAGGCTTTCCAGCGTGAAGGCCGTCAGCTGGACGCTGCCGGGCAGGGCGGCGACATCGATCTCCAGCACTGCGACATCAATGCCGCCGGCGTCGTCGCGGCCCTGGCGCCAATTGGCGCGGCCGTCGCGGTAGAGCAGGGCCGACAGCACGATGGCATCGGCCAGGTTGCCGGCGTCGGCGTGCAGTTCCAGCTCGACGCGGTCGGGATGGTGGTCGGCCTCCTCGTCGATGAAGACGTGGCGGCTCGTGACCAGATACAGGCGCTGTTCGCGCCGGAAGAAGAAGCCACTGGCGCCGGTCAACGCGCGTTTGCCGGCGAAGGTGCCGATGCGCACGATGGCAAGCAGCAACGGATCGGGCGCGGGCATCGGGCGGCCAGCCGGCGCTTCAATACGCCGGACGCGGCGTGGCGCGGTCCAGTTGCGAGGTCAGGTGCTTGCACATGTTCTCGCCCGTCGTCGTCAGGCGCAGCGAGCCGCCATGCCATTCGAGCCAGTGCAGGGCGACGTATCCGTCGATGGCCGTCTCGGCGATCTCCGCGGCGCGGCGGCGCTTGAGCAGGTCGACGGTGGCGAGCAATCCATCGCGCAGGGCGTCGCGTCTCGTGTCGGGGGTATTCGGGGCTGTCTTCATCAGCTTCTCCAGCGCGTGGCAGCGGTCGCCGCGTGCGGCGGGCCTGTCATGCAGGTCATCAAGGGGGCAGGGCGGCGTTGGTGCGCCCAGGCGGGCGGGCCGCGGTGCCGGAAGGGGCGACTCGAAGCGGGCTTCGAGGTGGAAGTGGGGCTCGCCGCTGCAAGCAGATGACAACCGAAGCCGACGGCGGAAGCCGGCGAGCATGGGAACGCGGAGGTGGTGCGTGGCGCCCGGTCTGCTGGGGCTGCCGCGGCAGTGAGCAGACGCGCGGCAGATGTTGCAGTGTAGATGCCAGCGAGGCGGCCGAGGTGGCTTGCCTGCCGGATCTCGCGTTGTCTGACACCGGCGTCATCACCGTGCGACCGGGAACAGGTTTCGGCGCCTTGTCTGACAGGGAAGGCCGGCCCGGCGGGCTAGCATGGCCGGCGCCTGGCATCGGACCCGCGCATGACCAATGGTGGTCACCTTTTGTCATGCGAGGAACCCATGAAGAAAAACGCCGCGGCCGTCGAGTCGCTGCTGTCGCAGCATCGCGACCAGATCCTCGCCGGCTGGCGAGCCGAGTTGGCCACCACCACTGGCGGTCGTGGCCTTGGCACCGACAGCCAGGGCACCGAGCAGTTGCTGGATGCCTTTGTCGCCGGCGTGCGCGCCAACGGCGGCTTCGACCAGTTCGATGATCCGGCCTGGGAGAAGGTGCGTGAGTTCCTCGCCGCGGTGTCGCGCTCGCGCGCCGCCCAGGGGGCCTCGGCGGCCGACACCAGCCGCTTCGTGCTGGCGCTGAAGAAACCGGTCTTTTCCGGCCTGCAGCACACCCTCGCCAACGAGTCCGACGGGCTGGTGAATGCCGTCTGGGAAGTGTCGACGCTGATCGACACCATGGCCCAGTTCACGGTGACGAGCTACCAGCGCACCCGCGAGGAGATCATCGCCCGCCAGCAACAGGAGCTGCTGGAACTGTCGACACCGGTCATCAAGCTGTGGGACGGCGTGCTGGCCGCGCCGATGATAGGCACGCTGGACAGCGGCCGCACCCAGCTCGTCATGGAGGCGCTGCTGCAGCGCATCGTCGACACCGGCTCCACCATCGCCATCATCGACATCACCGGCGTGCCCACGGTGGACACGCTGGTGGCCCAGCATCTGCTGAAGACGGTGACCGCCATCCGCCTGATGGGCGCCGAGTGCATCATCAGCGGCATCCGCCCGCAGATCGCCCAGACCATCGTGCACCTGGGCATCGACCTGGCCGGCGTCATCACCAAGGCCACCTTGGCCGACGCGCTGTCGGTGGCGCTCAAGCGCGCGGGCTTCGTGATCAACCGCGTCAAGCCGGTGGCCGCCGCCACGGCGCAGTGAGATGCAACGCATCCCCATCCTCCAGATCGGCGGGCTGCTGCTGGTCACCATCCAGGTCGACCTGATGGACCAGACCGCCCTGGCGCTGCAGGACGACCTGGCCGCCAGGATCGAGCGCAGCGGCGCCACCGGCGTGCTGATCGACATTTCCGCGCTGGAGATCGTCGACTCCTTCATCGGGCGCATGCTGGCCAGCATCTCCAGCATCGCCCACGTGCTGGGTGCGAACTCGGTGGTCGTGGGCATGCAGCCCGCCGTCGCGATCACGCTGGTCGAGCTCGGGCTGTCCCTGGATGGCGTCCGCACGGCGCTCAACGTCGAGCGCGGCATGGAACTGCTGCTCCAAGCAAGCGGGGAACAGTTACATGACGACGAATCCAGCGGGCAATGAGGGCAGCGTGCCCATACGCACCGAGCACGATGTCGTCACCAGCCGGCAACTGGTGCGCAAGCTCACCCAGCAGTTGAGCTTTTCCCTGGTCGACCAGACCAAGATGATCACGGCGGCCAGCGAGCTGTCGCGCAACACCCTGATCTACGGCGGCGGTGGCGACATGCAATGGCAGCTGCACCGGGAAGGCATCCGCGCGGGGCTGACGCTGTCCTTCGTCGACCAGGGCCCTGGTATTCCCGACCTGGACCTGGCCATGAAGGACGGCTGGACGTCTGGCGGCGGGCTGGGCAAGGGCCTGTCGGGCAGCAAGCGGCTCGTCAACGAGTTCGAGCTGGTGTCGACCGTGGGCAAGGGCACCCGCGTGACCATCACGCGCTGGAAGTAGGCCGGCATGCGCCCCTTCCAACGTTTTGCCATCGCGGATGCGAGCCAGGTCGGCGAGGCGCGCCGCGCGGCCCAGTTGCTGGCGACGGAACTCGGCTTCGGCGAGTCGGCCGCAGGCCGGCTGGCCCTGGGTGTCACCGAGCTCGGCACCAATCTTGTCCGCCATGCCGGCGGCGGTGCGCTGCTGCTGGGTCTGGACGGCGATACGGCCATCGAGGTGGTGTCGCTCGACAACGGGCCCGGCATGGACGTCGAGCGCTGCCTGCAGGACGGCTTTTCCACCGCGGGCTCCGCGGGGACGGGGCTGGGCGCCGTGAAGCGCATCGCCAATCGCTTCTCGGCCTTTTCGCAGCCGCAGCGCGGTGCCGTCATCGCCGCACGCTTCGAGGCTGCGACGACGACTGCGGCCGCGCCCGCCACCGACTTGACCGTGGCCGGCATCGGCCTGCCCGCGCCCGGGGAGCGCGTCTCCGGCGACAGCTGGGGCCTGTGCCTGAAGGAGGGCCGCACCCTGCTGCTGATGGCCGACGGCCTGGGCCACGGCCCCGATGCTGCCGAGGCCGCCGACCTGGCGCTGCAGCTGTTCCGCCGCTGCGCGTCCGCTGCGCCTGCCGCCGTGCTGGAGGATGCCCACCCCAGCATGCGCAGCACGCGCGGCGCGGCCGTCGCCGTCGTCGCCATCGAGCGCTCGCTGGATCGGCTGCTGTTTGCCGGCGCGGGCAATGTCTCCGGCCGGCTGATCAACGGCATCAGCGACCGCGGCCTGATGTCCCAGCCCGGCACGCTGGGGCTGCAGATCCGCAGCTTGCGCGACGTGGCCTATGACTGGCCCGAGCACGCCATCCTCGTGCTGTTCACCGACGGCATCGTGTCGCGCTGGAACCTGGCCGATGCGGCCGGCCTGATGGCCTGCGGGCCGATGGTGATCGCGGGCTGGATCATCCGCGACTACTGCCGCGGCCATGACGACGCCACCGTCGTCGTCGTCCGCAGACACTGAAGGCAAGACCCTGGTATGCAGGCACGACCCACGGACAACGTCACTGCCTTGCAGGCGGCCCTGGATGAGGCGCGCCAGCAGGTGATCCTGCTGCAGCAGGAGCTCGACGAGACCAACGGCGGCGTGCTGGCCCTGTATGCCGAGCTGGACACGCAGGCCCAGCAACTGCGCCAGGCGACCGAGCTGAAGAGCCGCTTCCTGGCCTATATGAGCCATGAGTTCCGCACGCCGATCTCGTCCATCCGCAGCCTGACACGCCTGCTGCTGGACCGTGTCGACGGGCCGCTGACCGTCGAGCAGGAGCGCCAGATCAACTTCATCCGCACCACGTCGGAGGAGTTCGCCGAGATGGTCAACGACCTGCTGGACCTGGCCAAGGTCGAGGCCGGGCGCATCGACGTGTCGCCGGCCTGGTTCGAGCTGGTCGATCTGTTCGCCGCCCTGCGCGGCATGTTCAAGCCGGTGCTGGTCAACCCCGACGTGCAGCTGATCTTCGAGGAACCCCAGGGCGCCACGCAGCTGTTCACCGACAACGGCAAGCTGTCGCAGATCCTGCGCAACTTCATCTCCAACGCGCTGAAGTTCACCGCCAAGGGCGAGATCCGCGTGTCGGCGGTGCAGCTGGGCGAGGTCATGACCTTCTCGGTCGCAGACACCGGCATGGGCATCGCGGCCGAGTTCCATTCGGCCATCTTCCAGGACTTCTCCCAGCTCGACTCGCCGGCCCAGAAACGCCTGCGCGGCACCGGCCTGGGACTGTCGTTGAGCAAGCGCCTGGCCGAGCTGCTGGGCGGCAGCATCGCCCTGCAGAGCGCGACCGGCAGCGGCTCGATCTTCTCCGTCACCGTACCGCTGAGGCTGGCCGAGGGGCCGGAGGCAGCGGGCTGATCATGAGCGGGCCGCTTTTGCCTGACGCCCCCGTCGTCGCCGATCCGCGCAAGCTGGATCGCTCGCGCCATCGCGTGCTGGTGGTCAACGACGACCCGGTCGGGCGCTACGCCACCGTGCGCCAGCTGCAAGCGGCCGGCTTTCCCGTCGTCGAGGCCGCCAGCGGCATGGAAGCGCTGGCCCTGGCCGACGAGAGCCTGTCGGCCGTCGTGCTGGACATCCACCTGCCCGACATCGACGGCCTGGAAGTCTGCCGCCGTTTGCGCCGCCAGCCCACCACCTTCAAGCTGCCCGTGATCCACCTCACCGCGGCCTATCTGACCGACGAGGACAAGGTGCGTGGCCTGGATTCCGGCGCCGACGCCTACCTGACGCATCCGGTCGAGCCGGCCGTCATCGTCTCGACCATCCAAGCCCTGGTGCGCACGCGCGAAGCCGAGGACGCGATGCGCCACAGCGAGGCCAAGTTCCGCGCCGCCTTTGAGGGGGCGCCGAGCGGCATCGGCCTGCTGGACACGCTGGACGGCAGGCTGCTGGACGTGAACCCGGCCATGCTCGCCCTGCTGGGCCGCACGCAGGCGGAGGTGACGGGGCGGGTGCTGCAGGATTTCGTCGCCGCGGCCGACGCCGGCGCCGCGGCGGCCTTCGTGAGCGGCCTGTCCACCGAAAGCGCGCACGCCGAGTTCCAGCTCGCGCAGCCGGATGGCCGTCTCGTGCCCATCGAATGGGCGGCCGCCACCTACACCGAGCCCGGCATCGCGATGCTGGTGGCGACCGACATCTCGCAGCGTCTGTTGCTGGCGCAGCAGCGCCAGGAGCTGCTGGACCGGGAGCGCAGCGCACGCGGCACGGCCGAGCGCCACAGCCGCCTCAAGGACGACCTCATCGCCGTGCTGTCGCACGAGCTGCGCACGCCGCTGAACGTCATCCTGAACTGGGCCCACATGCTGCAAAAGCGCAGCCAGCCCGAGATGCTCGAACGCGGCTTGGCCGCCATCGAGCGCAATGCCGTCATCCAGGCGCGGCTCATCTCCGACATCCTGGACATGTCGCGCCTGAATCTCGGCAAGCTGCCGCTCAACCTCGACTGGGTGGATGCCGGCAGCATCGTCGCGGCCAGCGTCACGGCCGTGCAGCCCCTGCTGCAGCGCAGCAACCATCACCTGCGCCTGGACCTGCAGCAGGAGGATTTCAAGATCTACGCCGACGACGCCCGCATCCAGCAGGTGCTTTGGAACCTGCTGGGCAACGCCGTCAAGTTCTCGCCCGCGGGCAGCGAGATCACGCTGACGCTGCGGGTCGAGGAGGGCGGCGTGGCCCTCACCGTCGCCGACCAGGGCGAGGGCATTGCCGCGGACTTCCTGCCCTTCGTGTTCGACCGCTTCGCCCAGAGCGATGCGTCCAGCAACCGCCGGCATGGTGGCCTGGGCCTGGGATTGGCCATCGTGAAGAACCTGGTCGAGGCGCATGGCGGACATGTCTCGGTGGCCAGCGCCGGCCGCGCCCAGGGGGCGCAGTTCGCCATCTGGCTGCCGGGGGAACACAGCACGACCTCGCCGGCCGATCTTGGCGCAGCCAGCGCCTTCGGCGCCCAGGGCGCGCCGTCGACGCCGCTGGTGGGGCTGAAGGTGCTGCTGGTGGAGGACGACCTGGAGGCCGGCGCCATGCTGTCCATGATCCTGGGCGAGCAGGGCGTGCAGGTCCAGCACGAGGCCTCGGTGGACGCCGCGCTGCAGAGCCTGGCGGTGAACCGCTTCGACCTGCTGATCAGCGACATCGGCATGCCGGACCGCGACGGCTACGAGCTGATCCGCGAGCTGCGCCAGCGCGAGGGCGGGGGCGCGCGGCTGCCTGCGATCGCGCTGACCGCCTTCTCGCGCCAGACCGATCGCGACAGCACGCTGGCTGCCGGCTTCGATGTCCATCTGGGCAAGCCCGTGCGCCCGCAGCAGTTGCTGACCCAGATCCTGCGCGTCACGGGCATGCGCTAGCACCGCGGCGGCGCTTGTCGCGCCCTTGGCTGACAAGCGGGGCCGACCGGTCGACATACACTGGTTTATGAGCGGCGTCGGACTGCCGATGCCCTGGCCCCACATCCCGACAGGAGGACCTGATGACCGCGGGAAAAACCCGTTCAGCGACTGGCGTGCCCGGCCTGGATGAGGTGCTGCATGGCGGCCTGATTGCCGGGCAGCTCTATCTGGTCGACGGCGAGCCTGGGGCCGGCAAGACGACGCTGGCGCTGCAGTACCTGATGCAGGGCGTGCGCGAGGGCGAGCCCTGCCTTTATGTGACCCTGGGCGAGACGGCCGCCGAGCTGCGTGCCGGGGCGGCGTCGCACGGCTGGGCGCTCGATGGCGTCGAGATCGTGGAACTGGTGGCGGCCGAAAGTGACCTGTTCGGCGACTCCGACCTGACCATGTACCACCCCTCGGAAGTCGAGCTCAGCGAGACGACCCGGCGGGTGCTGGAGGCCGTCGAGCGCTGCAAGCCGCGCCGCATGGTGCTGGACTCGCTGTCCGAGCTGCGCCTGCTGGCCCAGGCTTCGTTGCGCTACCGGCGCCAGATCCTGGCGCTCAAGCAGTTCTTTGTCGGCCGTGGCTGCACCGTGCTGTTCCTGGATGACCGCTCCAGCGAGGGCGCCGACACCCAGCTGCACAGCATCGCCCACGGCGTCATCGCGCTGGAGCGCCACGTGCCGGCCTACGGGCCGGCGCAGCGCCAGTTGCGCATCACCAAGTTCCGCGGCAGCGATTTCATCAGCGGCCAGCAGGATCTGCTGATCCGCCGCGGCGGCCTGGAGGTGTTCCCGCGACTCAGGCCCGGTCAGCATGGCGCGACCTACCAGCGGGACGTCGTGCCCAGTGGTGTCCCCGCGCTGGACCAACTGCTGGGCGGCGGCACCGACCGCGGCACGGCCACGCTGCTGGTCGGCCCGGCCGGCTCCGGCAAATCGACCATCGCTGCCCAATATGCCGTCATGGCGGCCAAGCGGGGCGGCCATGCCGCCATCTTCACCTTCGAGGAAGGCCGCAAGCTGTTGCTGGACCGGCTGGCAAGCCTGGGAATGGTGGCCGAGGAAGGCATAGGTCCCGGCAAGCTGCAGGTGCGCCAGATCGACGCCGCCGAGGTCCTGCCCAGCCAGTTCGCCAACATCGTCCGCACCTCCGTCGAGACCGACGGCGCCAGTGTTGTCGTCATCGACAGCTTGAACGGCTATCTGAACGCCATGCCCGAGGAGCGCGCGCTGGTCACCCAGCTGCACGAGCTGCTGACCTATCTGAACAACCATGGCGTGGCGACTTTCGTCGTGGCGACGCAGTCCGGCATGATGGGATCGAACATGCGCAACCCGGTCGATACCAGCTATCTGGCCGATGCCGTCGTGCTGTTCCGCATGTATGAGCACCACGGCGCGGTGCGCAAGGCCATCTCGGTCATCAAGAAGCGCAGTGGCTGGCATGAGGACACCATCCGCCAGCTCTGGTTCGATGGCGAGGGCGTGCACCTGGGCCCGCCGCTGATGAATCTGCGCGGTGTATTGGCGGGCGTTCCGGTGGAAGTGACGGTGCGGCACGAGGGCGAGCCTGGCGATGATCGAGCCGGACGACGCTGACAGCCGCTCCTACAGCGAACGCGTCATCGTGCTGGCGCCGACGGCGCGTGACAGCGAGGTCACGCGTCGCCTGCTGGCCGAGGCGCGCATCGAAGGGGTCGCCTGCAAAGGGTGGCGGCACGCCGACGAGCTGATGCATGAAGGCGCCGGGGCCTTGATGGTGACCGACTCGGCCTTCGTCGATCCCGGCTTCGCAGTGCTGCTGAACGTGCTGGAGCGCCAGCCGTCCTGGTCCAACCTGCCCGTGCTGGCCTTGTGCCGTCACGGCATGCAGGCGGCGGGGCTGCGCGAGGCCCGGCTGCGCAACCTCACCGTGCTGGACCGGCCCACGTCGACGCGCGTGATGATCAGCGCCGTGCGCACGGCCCTGCGCGGGCGGCGCTGGCAGTACCAGATCCGCGACCAGATCGAGTCCCTGCAGCGTGCCGAGCGCTCGCTGCGCCAGGCCGACCAGCGCAAGGACGAGTTCCTGGCCACGCTGGCGCACGAGCTGCGCAACCCGCTGGCGCCCATCCGGACCGGCCTGCAGCTGCTGGGCGCGAATCCGCCCCAGGATTCGGCCCATGCCAGGAGCGTCACGGAGATGATGAACCGGCAGATGAACCAGCTGCTGCGCCTCATCGACGACCTGCTCGAGGTGTCGCGCATCTCCACCGGCAAGCTCATCCTGCAGCGCGAGCCGCTGGACATGCGGCGTGTCGTCGAGGTGGCGCTGGAGTCCTGCCAGCCGCTGATCGAGCGCGGCGGCCATCACCTCAGCGTGTCGCTGCCGGATGAGGAGCTCTGCGTCGATGGCGACCTGACGCGGTTGGCGCAGTCGCTGAGCAATCTGCTGAACAACGCAGCGAAGTACACGCCGGACGGCGGCAGCATCTGGCTCACGCTGTCGCGCGCCGGCGGCAATGCGGTGCTGACGGTGCGCGACAGCGGCGTGGGCCTGCCCGAGGGCATGACCGACCGCGTCTTCGACATGTTCGCCCAGGTCAATCGTTCGCTGGAGCGCGCCCAGGGCGGCCTCGGCATAGGCCTGGCTCTGGTCAAGAGCCTGGTGTCCCTGCATGGCGGGCGGGTCAGCGCGGCAAGCCCCGGCCCTGGCCTGGGCAGCACCTTCACCCTCGAGCTGCCGCTATTGGCCGCGGACTCCGCGCCGGCGCCGCTGCCGGCCGCCGCCGAGCCCGAGGCAGCCCGGCCGGCGCGCATCCTTGTCGTGGACGACAACGATGACGCGGCGCAGTCGCTGGCCATGCTGCTGTCCCTGTCGGGCCATCAGGTCGAGGTCGAGAACAGCGGCCAGGCCGCGCTGCGAAAGGCGGCCAGCTTTCTGCCGCAGGCCGTGTTCTGCGACGTCGGCATGCCGGGCATGGGCGGCCATGAGTTCGCGACCCTGCTGCGCCAGGACGCGCGCTTTGCGTCCACGCTGCTGGTGGCCCTGACGGGCTGGGGCTCGGAGGAGGACAAGAAGCGCTCGCGGGCCGCCGGCTTCGATGCCCACCTGACCAAGCCGGCCAGCGTGGACGCCGTGACGGCACTGCTGGCGCAGCTCTAGCTCAGCCTTGCCGGTCGCGTGCCGGCAGGGCGTCGCGGAAGGCGTCAAAGCCCTTCCAGGCCGGCACCGGCGGCGTGTAATCCTCGCGCGGCGCATAGACAGAAGCCTCCACCAGGGCCATCTTGTGGATGTAGCGCGGGCAGTTGGGGAAGATGGCGTCGGCCGTCACGCGCACGATGAAGACGGCGCCGGGGAACTGCGCCATCAACTCGTCTTCCGCGCTGAGGCGGGCGCTGCCGTTCACGCGCAGCCGGCGCGGCTTCTCGAAATCGATGAAGAGCAGGCCTACTTGCGGGTTGACGGCGACATTGCCCCAGGAGCGGTACATGCCATTGCCGTCGTAGTCGGGAAAGGCCAGGGTGTTGCCGTCCAGCACGCGCACAAAGCCGGGCAGGCCGCCCTTGTACGAGCAATCGGGCCGGCCGGCCGCGTCGGCGCTGGCGACGAAGAACATCGTGCAACCCTGGATGAAGGCGCGGTCATCGTCGGTGAAGGCGCTGCGCAGCGTGACCTGGGCCAGCCGGTCGGCGATGGCGCGGGTGTCGCGCTCGTCCTGCAGGCGGCGCATGCCGTCGTGGAAAGGGGAGTAGTCCATGGGGGCCTCCTGGGCTCGCGCCGTGCGGGACATTCTGCTCGCCGGCCCCAGAGGCTGGATAGAGGCCTGACGAACGGCCACGCCGCCAAAACCACGCAGAATCCCCGCCAGGCCGAAGATGCGGCCGACTGGAGACAGACGCAATGAAGATGAAGCTGGCTGGGTGGATGCCCCGGAGTCTGGGCATCGCCCTGTTGAGCCTGGCGCTGGGAACGGCCCAGGCCCAGCCGGCGGCAGCCGCCAAGCCCAAGACCGCCGTCCCGCGGCCCGTCGCCATGGCGCCTGCGGCGATCGTCGCGCTTCCAGAGCGTGTGCGCGAACTCGGCGGCATCGAGGAATACCGCCTGCCCAACGGCCTGCAGCTGCTGCTCCTGCCGGACGCCACGCAGACCACCACGACGGTCAACATCACCTATCGCGTCGGCAGCCGCCATGAGGCGCCCGGCGAATACGGCATGGCCCATCTGCTGGAGCACATGCTGTTCAAGGGTACGCAGCGCCAGAAGGACATCCCCGGCGCCATGGCCCAGCGCGGCGTGCGCTTCAACGGCACGACGACGGTGGACCGCACCAACTACTTCGCGAGCTTCAATGCGAACGCCGACACCCTGGCCTTCCTGCTCGACCTGGAGGCCGACCGCATGGTCAACAGCCGTGTCGCCAAGGTCGACCTCGACACCGAGATGACCGTGGTGCGCAACGAGTTCGAGCGTGGCGAGAACCAGCCCTTCGCGGTGCTGAACCAGCGCGTCAGCGCGGCGGCCTTTGCCTGGCACCCCTATGGCCACGCCACCATCGGCCCCAAGAGCGACATCGAGAACGTGCCCATCGAGAAGCTGCAGGCCTTCTACAAGCGCTACTACCGGCCCGACAACGCGACGCTGCTGATTGCCGGCCAGTTCGACAAGGCGGCCACGCTGGCCCTGATCGCCAGGCATTTCGGCGCTGTCGCCCAACCGGCCGTGCCCATTCCCCAGCCCTACACGGTGGAGCCGGCCCAGGACGGCGAGCGCACCGTGGTCGTGCGCCGGGTCGGTGGCCAGCCCATCCTGCTGGCGGTCTACCACGTGCCGGCCATCACCCACCCGGACACGCCGGCCCTGGTCGTCTACGGCCTGTTGATGAGCCTGCAGCCCAGCGGCCAGCTCTACAAGCAGCTCGTCGAGCCCAAGCTGGCCCTGGCGGCTGGCATTGCCGGCGTCGGTGGCGCCGACCCCGGCACCATCGCCGCCTTCGCGGCCCTGCCGCCGGGCGCCGAGGTGGACAAGATCGAGGCCCAGCTGCTGGACCTGGCCGAAGGCCGCACGGCCAAGCCGTTTGACGAGAGCGAGCTGGCGCGGGTGCGCGACATCGCCGTCAACAGCTACCGCCAGCAGATGAAGAACCCCGAGGCCCTGATCCAGCAGATCTCCGGCCTCATCGCCGCCGGCGACTGGCGGCTGCTGTTCCAGCTGATGGAGGACATCCCCAAGGTCACGCTGGCCGATGTAGAGCGCGTGCGCACCGCCTACTTCAAGCCCGCCAACCGCACCCTGGGCCGCTATCTGCCGGTCGACAAGGTCGAACGCGTGGAGATTCCCGCCGCGCCGGCCCTGGCCCAGCGCCTGGCCCAACTCAAGGGACCGCCCCAGGTGGAGGAGGGCGAGCAGCTCGACCCCGTGCCCGCCGTGCTCGAGACGCGCATGAGCCGCAGCACCCTGCCCAGCGGCATCCACTTGCACACGCTGAAGAAGCAGACCCGCGGCAACACCGTGGTGCTGCAGATGCAGCTGCGCTGGGGTGAACGCGACGCGACCTTCGTGCGCAACGGCACCGGCATGGTCGGCTCGCTGATGGACGAGGGGAGCAGCGGCTATACCAAGCAACAGCTGCAGGACGCCATGATCAAGCTGCGCGCCAACCTCAACGTCACCAGCTACGACCAGGGCGCCACCATCTTCCTCAGCGCCGAGCGCGACACCCTGCTGCCGGCGCTGCGCGTGGCGGCCGATGCCCTGCGCAAGCCGCTGTTCCCGCAGGACGCCTTCGATCGCGAGATCAAGTCGGCCATCGCCGGCATCGAGGCCTCGCGCCAGGAGCCCAGCGTGCTGCGCCAGGAAGCCACGCGCGGCCACTACAACAAGGCGCGCGGCGTCACCCTGGGCCATCCCGACTATGTGATGAGCGTGGACGAACGCATCGCCAACCTGAAGGCGACGACGCTGGAGGAGATCAAGCGCTTCTACGCCGACTACTGGAGCTTCAACGAGGCCCAGGTCAGCGTCGTCGGTGCCTTGCCTGACGGCTTGGGCGCCGAGGTCGACAAGCTGTTTGGCGACTGGAAGAAGCCCGCGGCGCCGAAGTTCGTGCGCCACATCCCCCAGCATGTCGTCGTGCCGCCGGCGCGCTTCGACGCCATCGCCCGCGACAAGGCCAACGCCATCGTGCGCCTGCACGAGACCCTGCCGCTGAACAGCGAAGAGCCCGACTACGCGGCCCTCGAGCTGGCTGTGCACATCTTCGGCGGCGGCGGGCTGGAGAGCCGGCTCTCGGAGCGGGTGCGGCAGAAGGAGGGGCTGACCTATGGCATCGGCGCCTCGCTGAGCGCCAGCCATTGGGGCAATGCGGGCAGCTTTGCCATCCAGGCCAGCTATGCGCCGGACAAGCGCGAGCGCGTCATCGCGGTCGTGCAGGAGGAAGTGGCGCGCATGGCCAAGGACGGTGTCACCGCGGCGGAACTGGAGCGCGCCAAGAAGGACATCCTGGAAGGCCGCAAGCAGGGCCGCGCCGACCCCGGCGCGCTGGCCGGCGGCCTGACCAGCCTGGCCGAGCGCGGCGAGACCTGGGCCGCGGCCCAGAAGCGCGACGAGGCGCTGGCGGCCGTCAGCGTCGAGCAGGCCAACGCGGCCTGGCGCAAACACATCAAGGCAGAGAGTTTCATCATTTCGACAGCTGGCGATTTCAAGATTCCGTAGAGTTGCCTAACTGCCCGTCACCGGAGACTGCAATGAAGATCGATCCCTATCTGTTCTTCAACGGCCGCTGCGAAGAAGCCATCGAGTTCTACAAGAAGGCCTTGAACGCCAAGGTGGAATTCATGATGCGCAACTCCGAGAGCCCGGAGCCGCCGCCCGAGGGCATGCTGCCGCCGGGCTCGGAGCACAAGATCATGCATGCCTCCGTGCATATCGGCGGGGCCCTGGTCATGATGTCCGACGGCATGTGCGACGGCAACATGGCCTTCAAAGGCTTCTCGCTGTCGCTGGACTGCCCCGACGCCGACGCCGCCCGCGAGGCCTTTGCGGCCCTGGCCGATGGCGGCCAGATCAGCATGCCGCTGAGCAAGACCTTCTGGGCACCGCTGTTCGGCATGGTCAACGACCGCTTCGGCGT
Source organism: Roseateles saccharophilus (assembly GCF_031458095.1). GTDB lineage: Bacteria > Pseudomonadota > Gammaproteobacteria > Burkholderiales > Burkholderiaceae_C > Pelomonas > Pelomonas saccharophila_A. Next base: position 347,255 of record NZ_JAVDXU010000003.1, on the reverse strand, counting down.
GGGCTGGATGGTCGGTGTATCGGACAATGCGGAGTGACCATTGCAGTACAGCTCCCCGCCCACCTGAAGGCCGATTGCTCGGCCTGCGTGGCGCTGTGCTGCGTGATCCCGCCTTTCGACGCCGAACAGGGCTTCGGTTTTGACAAGCCCGCCGAGACGCCCTGCGGGCATCTCTGCGCCGACCACCGCTGCGGCATCCATGACGCGCTGATCCCGCGCGGCTTCGAGGGCTGCGTGGCCTTCGACTGCCTGGGCGCCGGCCAGCGCCTCACCGCCTTGGCTCTGGAGCGCTTCGGCAGCGCCGACTGGCGCGCCCGGCCCGAGGTGGCCCGCTGGCTGTTCGCGGCCTACCCGCGCATGCGCGAGGTTCAGGAATGGCTGGCCCGGCTCAGCCTGGCGGCCACCGTGTCAGGCCTGGACGGGTTGCGAGAATTGGCGGCCGAACTCGAAGCCGAGACGCCGCGCTGGCCGGACTGGACTCCCGCGGAGCAGGGCGCCTGGCAGGCCCGCGTGCGTGCCGCGCTCGCGCCGCTGGCCGCGAAGACAACTTCAAGGAATTGATGCAATCCATGGAATCAGCGAAATCCACTCTGGCCGTGGCCCTGGCCGATGAGCGCCTGGGCAAGGGTTGGCAACGCTCGAGCACGCGCATCCGCGTGGTGGCCGTCCTGTGCAGCCTGCTGGCCGCCCTCGTCATGTACGGGCTGTTCGAGCGCTTCCGCGTCTCCCAGGGCGATTCCAGGCCGCAGCGGCAGACGATCGCGGAGATCGACCTGCGCATCGGCAATCCGGCAGGCGCCGCGGAGCGGGGCGAGGCCAAGGCGCGGATGGACGTCGAGGCCGGCCGCTTGCAGCTGGAGGTTTTCGGTGCCGCAACGCCCGCGGCCCGGGCGCAAAGCCTGAAGCAGCGCTACGGCTTCGCCTGGGTCATCAAGGGCAAGGAAGCCGATTCGCTGACCCAGGCCCATGCCGACGCCTACAACCGCGTGATGCAGGCCGAGATCGAGCGCCGCCACGGCCGCGAGGTGCTGGACCAGCTGATGAGCGAACGCGGCATCAGCCCCGTCAAACCGAAGGAAGGCGCATGAAGCTCATCGGCATGCTGGACTCCCCCTATGTGCGCCGCGTCGCCATCTCGATGCGGCTGCTGGGCCTGCCCTTCGAGCACGCAGCCATCTCGGTATTCCGCGGCTTCGATGCCTTCCAGCAGATCAACCCCGTCGTCAAGGCGCCGACGCTGATCTGCGACGACGGCACGGTGCTGATGGATTCGACGCTGCTGCTGCAATACGTGGAAAGCCTCGCCGGCCGCAGCCTGCTGCCGCGCGACAGCGCCGCGCTGGCCCGCGAACTGAGGCTGATCGGCCTGGCGCTGGCGGCCTGCGAGAAGTCGGCCCAGATCGTCTACGAGCGCGCCCTGCGTCCGGCGGAGAAACGCCACGACCCGTGGGTGCAGCGCGTCACCGGCCAGTTGCTTGCGGCCTATGGCGAACTCGAGCGCGAGCTGGCCTCGCGATCTTTGGACGCGACGGCGCAAGGTCTGAGCCAGGCGGGCATCACCGTCAGCACCGCATGGACGTTCACGCAATCCGTGCTGGCCGCCCAGGTGGCTGCGACGGACTTTCCCGCCCTGTCGGCCCTCTCAGCGGCCTGCGAGGACTTGCCGGTCTTGCGCGCCATTCCCTGCGACGACGCCGTCGAGCTGAGCTGATGGCCAGCCGCCCGTCGCAGACCGTCTATGTCTTCCAGGGCGGTGGTGCCCTGGGCGCCTATCAGGCCGGCTTTGTCGAGGCGCTGGAGGATGCGAACCTGCCGCCGCACTGGCTGGTCGGCACCTCCATCGGCGCCATCAATGCGGCCCTGATCGCCGGCAATGCACCGGCTGACCGCCTGCCGGCGCTGCGCAAGTTCTGGGACGGCGTGACGCGGCCCGGCTTTGCGCCGCATCTGCCGGCCAGCCCCTTCACCGCCGCCTGGCAGACCTGGCAGACGCTGACCACCGGCATCCCCGGCTTCTTCCGCCCGCGCGGCCCCCAGGCCTGGGACATGAACCGCCATGCGCCGCTGACCGAACTCGGCTTCTACGACACTGCGCCGCTGGCTGCGACGCTGCGTGAGCTGGTGGATTTCGACCGCATCGCCGCTGCCGAGGTGCGGCTGACGCTGTGCGCCGTCAATGTGCGCACCGGCAACCTGGCCCTGTTCGACAACCGCGATGGCAAGACACGCATCACGCCCGAGCATGTGATGGCCAGCGGTGCCCTGCCGCCCGGCTTCGCGCCGGTGCAGATCGGCAAGGACGCCTACTGGGACGGCGGCATCTACTCCAACACGCCGCTGGACGTGGTGCTGGACGACAGCGAGCGCCGCGACACCCTGTGCTTCATGGTCGACCTGTGGGACGCCAGCGAGGCCGCGCCCAGCACCATGGCCGGCGCGCTGACGCGCTACAAGGACATCCAGTACGCCAGCCGCATCCTCGAGCACCTGGACGACCATGAGCGCCTGCAGAACCTGCGCCGCGCCCTGCGCATCGTCGGCCACAAGCTTGACGCCAAGACGGCCGCCGACCCCGCCATCAAGGAGCTGCTGGCCCTGGGCTGCGACTCGCGCATCGACGTCGTCCACCTCGTCATGCAGGCCCTGCCCGGCGAGGATTCCTGGCGCGACATCGACTTCTCCGACTCGCGCCTGCGCGCCCGCTGGGGCGCTGGCCTGAAGGATGGGCGGCGCATGCTGGAGCGGGCACCTTGGAAGGCGCCGGCCCGCGAGCGCGTCGGCATGCGGGTGCACATGCTGGACGGCGACTAAGCGTTCGCGACAGCGTTCAGCTTCTCCACCGTCGCCCAGTTGCGCGTCGTGCCGCCGTCGCCGAGCTTCTTCAGCAGGGCGACCCCTGCCTTGCTTTCCAGGATGCCGTGGGCGCACCACAGATAGGCGGCGTGCTCGGTGACGATCAGGCGCTCGTCGCCCTGGACCGTGACGGAGGATGCGGCTTGCAGTGCGGCGGCGTCGGTCGTCACCGCGACGAGCAGGCGGCTGGGATCGTCGGCCCCGTCAATGCCATGGCCCGCCGCGATGGCGGCCCATTCGGCGGCCGTCTTCAAGATGACGGCGGCATCGACGCCGAGCTGCTCGAGCACGGCCGCGCGGATCTTGTCGGCGCTGAGCTTCTTCTTCGAGTCAAAGACGGCGTTGCCGCTGTTCAGCAGCGTCTGCACATCCGTCGCGCCGAGTTCGGCGAGCACAACCTTGAGATCGGCCATGGCCAGGCGCTTGGCCTTGCCGACATTGATGCCACGCCAGAGGGCGACATAGCGCACTTCAGGGCTCCCGGGTGAAGACGAGCCTGCCACCGACCCAGGTCTGCAGCACCCGCGTCTTGAGCAGGGCTGCCGGCGAAGACGTCAGCGGGTCGCGGTCGGCGAGGATGAAGTCGGCGCGGTGGCCAGGAGTCAGCAGGCCCAGGTCCTTTTCCGCATGGGCCGCGAAGGCCGCGCCGCGGGTGAAGCAGTCCAGGGCCTGCACGGGGTTGAGCGCCTGCTGGCGGTACCAGCCGCCGACCGGCTTGCCGGCCGCGTCCTCGCGCGTGATGGCGGCATACAGGCCCGCCCAGGGGCTGGGCTCCTCGACCGGGAAGTCGGAGCCGCAGGCCAGGCTGGCGCCGCTCTTGAGCAGGCGCTGCCAGGCATAGGCGCCCTGGATGCGCTGCGCGCCGACGCGGTCCTCGGCCATGTTCATGTCGGACGTCGCATGCGTGGGCTGGATGGAGGCGATGACCTGATTCTTGGCGAAGCGCGGGATGTCGGTGAGCGCGATGACCTGGGCATGCTCGATGCGGTGGCGCAGCTGCGTACTGCGGGAGCCCATCTCCTTGGCCAGGGCCTCGTAGCCGGCCAGGGCCTGGCGGTTGGCCGCATCGCCGATGGCATGGACATTGACCTGGAAGCCGGCCTTGGCGGCGGCGCGCATCTGCGCCAGCAGCTCGGCATCGCTGCGGAACAGCAGGCCGCGGGTCTGCGGGGCATCGGCATAGGGTGCGAGCAGGGCCGCGCCACGGCTGCCCAAGGCGCCGTCGGCAAACAGCTTGACGGCGCGCAAGGCGTAGTGGCCATTGCCGAGGTCCGGCAAGGGGCCGGCGGCGCGCAGTCGGGCCATGAAGGCCTCGTCGCTGCCGCGGGCCATGCCATAGATGCGCATCTGGAGCTGGCCGGCCGCGGCACGCTGACGCAGCAACTGATCGGCGGCTGCCGAGATGCCAGCGTCGTGGGCGCTGGTGATGCCCAGCGACAGCAGTTCGCGCTCGGCGGTGTCGAGATTGGCCGCCAGCTCGGCCGCATCCTCGGCCGGGATCTGGCGTTCGACCAGGCCCATGGCGGCGTCGACCAGCACGCCGGTGGGCTCGCCGCTGGCGTCTCGCTCGATGCGGCCGCCGGCCGGGTCGGGCGTGTCGCGCGTGATGCCGGCCAGTTGCAGGGCGCGGCCGTTGGCCCAGCCGGCGTGGCCGTCGACGCGGGTGAGGAAAACGGGGCGCTGGCTCTCTGCCGTATCGAGTTCGGCAGCGGTGGGGAAGCGATCCAGCTTCCAGACGGCCTGGTTCCAGCCGCCGCCGGTGATCCAGGCCACCTCGGGCCTGGCTTCGGCGTGGGTCTTGATCGCAGCCAATGCGGCGGTGAGGTCGGCCGTGTCGCGCAACTGCAGGCTGCGCCGCGCGGCGCCGAGGGACAGCACATGGCCGTGGGCGTCGATGAGGCCGGGCATCAGCACGCGGCCGCCGGCGTCCACGCGCTGCATGTCGCCGGCCGGCAGTTCACCCAGCTTGCCGATGGCGATCACGCGGCCGTCGGCGCCCACCTGCATGGCATCGAAGCGGATGACGCGGCCGCGCTCATCGAGGGTCAGGCCGCGGGCGTTGTGGACGAGGAGGCCTTGGGCGGAAACGGCACCGCCGCTGAGCGTCAGCACAGCGGCGGCAAATAATGTCTTGAATGGCATGCACGCAGTCTCGGCCATCGAGGCTTGATTGCGTATCGGTTGCTCTACTGTGGTGATCCCAGCGGCAAACCGGTGATGGGTCTACACAGCGGCTGTCGCGGAACCGGCTTTGCTGGGCCGCTGACAGCGCCCCCTCGAGGGGGCCGGCGAAGCCGGTAGGGGGTGGGCGATCCCTGCATGCCGGCAGTCGGCGACGCAGCCGGTTCGGGCATCAGCTCATGCCCTGATGAGGGGCTTACTTGCCGAGGCAGTTGGCGTTGTAGGCCTCTTCGGCCGCCTTCTTGTTGAGTCTCTCGGTCTCGTTCTCGACGCGGCGGTTGCGCAGCGAATCGCGCAGCGCCATGCATTTTTCTTGCAGACGGTCGGCGTCCTGGCGCGAGCGCTCGGCCTCGGCGCGCAGGGCCAACTGGTTTTCACGTTCCTTGCGCTTGGCGTCGCTGGCCAGGCGTCGGGCGTACTGGTCGTCCTCGCTGCAATCGCGCGAATATTCGCGGCGCAGGTCGTTGACCGTGCTGTAGCCGACACCGCGGGCGGGCGCGGTGCGGATGGCATCGCTGAGTTCCGCGCAGCGCTGGCTGAGATAGCGGTGGTGCTCCGGCGCCGGCTCCATGCTCGGAGGCGGCGTCTGGTAGGAAGACGGCATGCGAGCCGGGCCGATGGAGCCCATCGGCGGCGGACTGCTGCCGGCGCAGGGCTTGTCGGTCAGGACGACGCTGCCGCTGACTTCGCAGCGGTAGGTCGCCGCGAAGGCGGCAGGCGAAAGGCTGAGGAGGGCTAGCAGCGCCGGCAGGATTCGAAGGCTCATGGTTCAGTGGTTGTCCCTGAACCCTGAATTGTCTTGGCCGCCGTCCGGGACCGGCCACCCTCAAGCGGGTGGAATTCCCGTTCCCGCCTCGCCGGCGTGAGACTTTTTTCGCGCTGTCCTCAACTCATGCCCTGGTGGCGCAGCAGCGCATCGATGCGAGGCTCGCGACCGCGGAAGGCCTTGAAGTTGTCGATGGCGTCGCGCGCCCCGCCTTGCTCCAGCACCTCGTTCAAGAAACGCTTGCCGGTGGCGGCGTTGAAGACGCCTTCTTCCTCGAAGGCACTCCAGGCATCGGCGCTGAGCAGCTCGGCCCACTTGTAGCTGTAATAGCCCGCTGCATAGCCGCCCGCGAAGATGTGGGAGAAGCTGTGCTGGAAGCGGTTGAAGGCCGGCGGGATCAGCACGGCGACCTCGGCGCGGACTTCATCCAGCACCTTCTGCACATGGCTTTCAGCGCCCGGCTCGCCATGCAGGCGCATGTCGAACAGCGCGAACTCGATCTGGCGCAGCGTCATCAGCCCGCTCTGGAAATTCTTGGCCGCGGTCATCTTGTCGAACAGCTCGCGCGGCAGCGGCTCACCGCTGTCCACATGGCCGCTCAACTGCTGCAGCACATCCCATTCCCAGCAGAAGTTCTCCATGAACTGGCTGGGCAGTTCGACCGCGTCCCACTCGACGCCCGAGATCCCCGACACGCCGAGGTCGTTGACCTGGGTCAGCATGTGGTGCAGGCCGTGGCCGAACTCGTGGAAGAGGGTGATGACGTCGTCGTGGGTCAACAGGGCCGGCTTGTCGCCGACGGGCGAAGCGAAGTTGCATGTCAGCAGGGCGACGGGCGTCTGCTGCTCACCCGTGGGCTTGAGCCAGCGGCTGCGCACCTCGTCCATCCAGGCGCCGGGGCGCTTGCCGTTGCGGGCATAGAGGTCGAGGTAGAACTGGGCGATGAGCTGGCCGTTGCGGCGCATCTCGTAGAACTTGACGGTCTCGTGCCAGACCGAGGCGTGGGCCTCGCTGATGGACACGTCGAAGAGGCGCTCGATGATGGAAAAAAGGCCACCGACGACCTTGGGCGCCGTGAAGTACTGCTTCACCGTCTGGTCGCTGAAGGCGTAGCGGGCTTCCTTGAGCTTCTCGCTCCAGTAGGAGACGTCCCAGGACTCGAGCGGCTGGCCCTTGCTGAACTCGCGCAGCTCGGCGAGATCCTTTTCGGCGAAGGGGCGGGCACGCCGGGCGAGGTCGCGCAGGAAGCTCGTCACCTCGGCCGGCGTGGATGCCATCTTGGGCGCCAGCGACACCTCGGCAAAGCTCTTGTAGCCCAGCAGCTGGGCCTCTTCCTGGCGCAGGGCGACGATCTCGCGCATGGCGGCGGTGTTGTCCCACTCGGGCTTGCCGCCGGATTCCTGGATATCGCTCGCACGCGTCACATAGGCACGGTAGAGCTTTTCGCGCAGGCCCCGGTTCTCGGCGTACTGCATGACGGGCAGATAGACCGGGAAATGCAGCGTCAGCTTATGGCCGCCGTCGTCGAGGCGGGTGGCGTCCAGCACGTCCTGGGGCACGCCAGCCAGCTCCTCAGCCGTGGCGACATGGCTCCAGCCGTCGGTGGCATCCAGCACATGCTCGCTGAACTGCTGCTGCAATTCGGCGCTGCGCTCCTGGATGGCGGCATAGCGCTCGCGGGCCGCACCCTGCAGCTCGGCGCCGGACAGCACGAAGTTGCGGATGGCGTGCTTGAGCACCTGCTGGCGGGGCGCGCTCAAGGACGCGCCCTGGGCGGCCATGACCGCCTTGTACTTGGCGAACAGTGCCTCGTTGGCGCCCATGGCCGTGCTGAACTCGGTGACGGCCGGCAGCATGGCGTTGAAGGCCTCGCGCAGGGCCGGCGTGTCGGCGACGGCATTCAGGTGGCCGACGGCGCCCCAGGCGGTGCCCAGGCGTTCGGTGGCCGTGTCGAGGATGCGCGAGAGGACGTCGTAGTCGGCCGGCGTTTCCGGATGGGTGGCTTCGTCCAGGGCGGCCTGGGCGGCGGCCAGCAGTTCGGTGATGGCCGGCTTGACGTGCTCGGGCGTGATGGCCGCGAACTCGGGCAGGGCGGCGGTGGACAGCAGGGGATTCGTCATGGTCAGGCGGACTTGAGGCTTCGCTCCGCGGATTCAAGCGTGTTCACGAGCAACATGGCAATGGTCATAGGACCCACGCCACCGGGAACCGGAGTGATCCAGCCTGCCACGTCCTTGACGCCGTCGAAATCCACGTCGCCGCAGAGCTTGCCTTCATCGTTGCGGTTCATGCCGACGTCGATGACGACGGCGCCGGGCTTGACCATATCAGCCGTCAGCACATTGCGCTTGCCCACGGCAGCGACGATGACATCGGCCTGGCGGGTCATCTCGCCGAGGTTGGCGGTGCCGCTGTGGCAGATGGTGACGGTGGCATTGGCGGCCAGCAGCATCATGGCCATGGGCTTGCCGACGATATTGCTGCGGCCGATGACGACGGCGTGCTTGCCCTTGAGGTTGGCCATGCCGATGCTCTCCAGCATCTTCATGCAACCATAAGGGGTGCAGGCCTTGAAGCCGGGCTCACCCACCATCAGCGCACCGGCGCTGGCGACGTGGAAGCCGTCCACATCCTTGGCCGGCGAGATGGACTCGATGACCTTGTGGTCGTCGATGTGCTTGGGCAGGGGCAGTTGCACCAGGATGCCGTGGATGGTCGGGTCGTTGTTCAGGGCCTCGACGCGGGCCAGCAGCTCGGCTTCGCTCATGGAGGCGTCGTACTTCTCCAGCACCGAATGGATGCCCGCCTCCTCGCAGGCCTTGACCTTGTTGCGCACATAGACCTGGCTGGCCGGGTTGTCGCCCACGAGCACGACGGCGAGGCCGGGCTGGCGGCCCTGGGCGGTCAGCGCAGCGGCGCGTTGGGCGACTTCGGCGCGGGTGGCCTTGGACAGGGCGAGGCCGTCGATCAGTTGGGCGGTCATGAACTACTCCGGAGAAATGCAAAAGGCCGCTGGGGTGCAGCGGCCTTCGAGGGGATGTTGGGAATCAAGCCTTGGCGGTGGCGCCCAGCGCAATCTTGAGCAGATCGGCCACCGTGTTGGCGTTGAGCTTTTCCATGATGTTGGCGCGATGCGCCTCGACCGTCTTGATGCTGATGCCGAGGTCGTCGGCGATCTGCTTGTTCAGGCGGCCAGCGACGATGCGCTCCAGCACTTGCGCTTCACGCGTCGTCAGGCGGGCCAGCAGGGCGTCGCGGCTGGCGGCTTCCTGGTGGCTGGAGAAGGCGTCGCGGGCCTGGTCGAGCATGCGCTCCACCAGGGCCAGCAGCTCTTCTTCCTTGAAGGGCTTCTCGATGAAGTCCATCGCGCCCTTCTTCATGGTCTGCACCGCCATGGGCACGTCGCCGTGACCGGTGATGAAGACGATGGGCAGGGGGCTCTTGCGCTCGATGAGGCGGTCCTGGAGTTCCAGGCCGGTCATGCCATCCATGCGGATGTCGGCGATGAGGCAGGCGACCTCACGGGGGTCGTAGCGGGCCAGGAAGGATTCGGCGGAGTCAAAGCACTTGACCCGGTAATCCTTGCCTTCGAGAAGCCACTGCAGGGAGTCGCGGACCGCTTCGTCGTCATCGACAACGTAGACGTTGCCCTTCTTGGGGATCAAGCTCATGGTGCTGTGGGTTCTGTTCTCTGAGCGCTGCCGAGAATGCCTTGAGAGGCTTCCTGACGCAGGTGTTCTGAGGTGATGGTGACGGGGATCGTGAAGGCGAATCGGCAGCCAACAACCAGGGAGCCATTGTAGAGGTTCTCGGCTTTTATCCGGCCCTGGTGGGACTCGACGATAGACCGGCATAACCCTAATCCAATGCCCAATCCGTCGGCTTTTGTCGAGAAAAATGCCTCATACATGCGGGCCAGCACCTCATCGGGCAAACCCGGGCCCATGTCGGTGACCGAGAACTCGATCTGGCCGCCCAGCTCGGCGCTGTGCTTGGGCACGACCCGCAATTCGATGTGGCGGCGCGAGGTCGGCAGCGAGGCGTTGTCGATGGCCTCGGCGGCGTTCTTCAGCAGGTTCATCAGCACCTGCTCGATGAGGATGGGGTCGACCATCAGCTGCGGCAGGCGCTGGGCCACATAGGTGTGGATGGCGACGGTGCGGCGGCGCAGCTCGATGCCGGCGAGTTCCACCGCGTCCTCGACGATGTCGGCCGCATGCGCCGGCTGGCGCTGCGGCTCGCTGCGCTTCACGAAATTGCGGATGCGGTGAATGATCTGGCCGGCCCGCTCGGCCTGTTTGGCGGTCTTGGTCAGGGCCGCCATCAGGGCGTCCTTGTCGATGCTGTCGCTGCGCACCCGGCTGACCATGCCGTTGCAGTAGTTGGTGATGGCGGTCAGCGGCTGGTTCAGCTCGTGGGCCACACTGGAGGCCATCTCGCCCATGGTCATCAGCCGGCTCGTCACCTGGGCCTTCTCGGCCTGCAGGGCGGCCTGCGCCTCGGCGTGGCGGCGCATGGTGATGTCGGTGGCGATCAGCATCTGCGCCAGGCGCCCATCCGTCCACTGCAGATAGCGGGCGCGCACGTCGAACCACATGGCCAGCGACTCGACATAGACCTCGCGCGGGTCGGAGCCGACATCGGTCAGGGCCTCGGCGGGCAGGCCGGAATAGTCGTCGACCTCGTCGGCGCCATCGTCCAGGCCGCCGCGCCGGCTCGTCGTGCCCACCAGCTGGCCGCCGGCGAGCAGGGCATGTCCTGCCGGGTCGGCGCCGAACCACAGGCGATAGCTGCGGTTGGCGAACAGCAGCTCGGGTGGCTGCACCGACAGCACCGACACGGCCGCGTCCAGGCCTTCCAGCACGGTGGTGAAGCGCTCGTGCGAGGCCGAGAGCTGGTCGCGCACGCGCTTGGCCTCGGTGATGTTGGTCATCGAGGTCATCCAGCCGGTCTGCTTGCCCTTGGTGTCGACCAGCGGCGACACATAGACGCGGGCGTCGAAGGCCGAGCCATCCTTGCGCTGGATCTTGACCTCGACGCCGCCCGAGGGGCTGCGGCCCTGCAGCTCCTGCTGCAGCAGGCGTGCGTTCTCCTCACGTCTGTCATTGGGCCAGAAGGGGTAGGGCGGCGTGCGGCCGACCAGGTCGGCTTCGGAAAAGCCCGTCATCGCGCAGAAGGCCGGGTTCACATAGGTGATGCGCGTGTCCATGTCCATGGCGCGCATGCCGGTCAGCATGGAGTTCTCCATGGCGCGGCGGAAATTGGTCTCCAGCGTCAGCGCGTTCTGGATCTGGGTGCGCCGGCGCATATGGCGCCAGGTGCCCAGCAGCATCCACACCGTCATGCCCGCCAGCGCCAGCACCAGCCAGAACAGCGCGTTGTTGATGAGGCCGATGGAGGTGCGCCAGCCCTGGCCGCGCAGCACCAGGCCGTTCAGGGCCGGGGCCAGCGGCACGTCGTGCAGCAGCGAGGCGCGGCGCAGCACCTGGCCCGGCATGGGCGTGACCGTGCTGCTGACGACCTGGTCACGCGCATCCAGCACGGCGATGCTGTGGCGGGTGGCGACCTCGCTGGGCACGTAGTAGCGCAGCAGCGACTCGACGGTGTATTCGGCGATCAGCACGCCGGCAAAGCCGCCGCGGTCGATCAGCGGAATGTGCAGCTGGAAGACGGTGGTGCCGTTGGCGTCGGAGAAGGGCGGCGAGTAGACCGGCTGGCGCCTTTCCTTGGCGGCCTCGAAGGCGATGGCCGCCGCATTGGACTGGTTGGCCATGGGCATGGAGGGATCACCGCCGTCCGCCGACATCAGGCCATCGGCCTGGAAGCCCGCCGCGCCGACGCTGCTGCGGCGCTCGCGCTTGGCGCTGAGCCAGGTGACGTGCGTGAGCTCGGGCCGCTCGCGGGCGAAGGCCTGGGCCTGGGCGGAAAACTCATGGGCATCGATCTGGCGCGTGACGACCTCGCGGGCGATGCGCACCAGCTGCTCCTGGTTCTCGATCAGGCGCAGGCGGATCTGCTGCTGGGCGATCTCGGTGTCGCGCTTGACCGACTCGGTCTCGCGTTCGATTTCCTCGTTCCGCAAGTACCAGAAGGCCGAAATGATGGCCGCCAGGAAGAGCAGCACCGAGATCAGCGGGCCCAGCGTGGCCAGGCGGTCCTGGCGGGAGGGGGACTGCCGGAACCACCAGGTGGCGACCAGGCGGCGCAGCGGCGCCACCCAGCGTTGGCCGCGGGAGCGGATCTCGGGAACAGGGGATTCGGCGGACATCGGCAAATTATCCGGGTCGGCTTGGGCATGAAGATTTCACATTAAGAAATCGTTTCGCACCATTTGGGAATTGCGATGGCTTATGAGACACTGCCGCCGCTCGCGGGCTAAGGTCCCGTGTCTTGCACCCCTCAGAACAGCCCCCTTTCGCCCGCAGAGGCGGAAATCTTCAGGAGACAGGCCATGTCAGCCCAGCCGCAAGAGTTTCTCGGCGCCGCCGCGAACGACCAGGACCCGCAGGAAACCAAGGAGTGGCTGGACGCCCTCTCGGCCGTCATCGACAGGGAAGGTGCCGAGCGTGCCCACTTCCTGATCGAGGAGATGCTGGAGCATGCCCGCCAGCACAGCATCGACCTGCCGTTCTCGGCCACGACGGGCTATGTCAACACCATCGAGGCCGACCAGGAAGCTCGCTGCCCCGGCAACATCCAGATCGAGAAGCGCCTGCGCGCCTATATGCGCTGGAACGCCATGGCCATGGTGGTGCGTGCCAACCGGCTGCACCCGGCGGACGGCGGCGACCTGGGCGGCCACATCGGCTCCTTCGCGTCGGTGGCCAGCATGTTCGGCGCCGGCTTCAACCATTTCTGGCATGCCGCCAGCGAAGACCATGGCGGCGACTGCCTCTACATCCAGGGCCACAGCGCGCCCGGCATCTACGCCCGCGCCTACCTGGAAGGCCGCCTGACCGAGGAACAGCTCGACAACTTCCGCCAGGAAGTCGACGGCAAGGGCCTGTCCAGCTACCCGCATCCCAAGCTGATGCCCAACTTCTGGCAGTTCCCGACCGTCAGCATGGGCCTCGGCCCGCTGATGGCGATCTACCAGGCGCGCTTCCTGAAGTATCTGCATGCCCGCGGCATCGCCAACACCGAGAACCGCAAGGTCTGGGCCTTCATGGGCGACGGCGAGATGGACGAGCCGGAGTCCTTGGGCGCCATCGGCCTGGCCGTGCGCGAGAACCTCGACAACCTGGTGTTTGTCGTCAACTGCAATCTGCAGCGCCTGGACGGCCCGGTGCGCGGCAACGGCAAGATCATCCAGGAGCTGGAAGGCGAGTTCCGCGGCGCCGGCTGGAACGTCATCAAGCTGATCTGGGGCAAGGGCTGGGATGAGCTGCTGGCGCGCGACAAGAGCGGCAAGCTCAAGCAGCTGATGATGGAGACGCTGGACGGCGACTACCAGGCCATGAAGGCCAACGACGGCGCCTTCGTCCGCAAGAACTTCTTCGGCAAGTATCCCGAGACGGCCAAGCTCGTCGCCCACATGAGCGATGAAGAGATCTTCGAGCTGCGCCGTGGCGGCCACGAGCCCGAGAAGGTCTACGCCGCGTTTGAGAAGGCCCACAACAACAAGACGGGCCAGCCCACCGTGCTGCTGGTCAAGACCGTCAAGGGCTATGGCATGGGCAAGGCCGGTGAAGGCAAGAACACCGTCCACCAGACCAAGAAGCTGACCGACGAGGACATCAAGTACATCCGCGACCGCTTCAACATCCCGATCCCGGACAGCGAGCTGGCCAAGATCCCCTATTACAAGCCGGCCGACGACACGCCGGAGATGCGCTATCTGCACGAGCGCCGCCAGGCCCTGGGCGGCTACTTGCCCAGCCGCCGTGCCAAGGCCGACGAGCAGTTCAAGGCGCCCGATCTCTCGCACTTCCAGGCCGTGCTGGACCCGACCGCCGAAGGCCGCGAGATCTCGACGACCCAGGCCTATGTGCGCTTCCTGACGCAGCTGCTGCGCGACAAGGAGATCGGCCCGCGCGTCGTGCCCATCCTCGTCGACGAGGCCCGCACCTTCGGCATGGAAGGCCTGTTCCGCCAGATCGGCATCTACAACCCCAAGGGCCAGCTCTACACCCCGGTCGACAAGGACCAGGTCATGTACTACCGCGAGGACAAGGCCGGCCAGATCCTGCAGGAAGGCATCAACGAAGCGGGCGGCATGGCTTCGTGGATCGCCGCGGCCACGTCGTACTCGACGAACAACCGGGTCATGATCCCGTTCTACGTCTATTACTCGATGTTCGGCTTCCAGCGCATCGGCGATCTGGCCTGGGCTGCCGGCGACATGCAGGCCCGTGGCTTCCTGCTGGGCGGCACGTCCGGCCGCACGACGCTGAATGGCGAAGGCCTGCAGCACGAGGACGGCCACAGCCACATCCTGGCCAACACCATCCCCAACTGCATCTCCTATGACCCGACCTTTGCGCACGAAGTGGCGGTCATCATGCAGCGCGGCTTGAAGCGCATGGTGGAAGACCAGGAGAACGTCTTCTACTACATCACCCTCTTGAACGAGAACTACCCGATGCCGGGCCTCAAGGCCGGCACCGAGGAGCAGATCCTCAAGGGCATGTATCTGCTGGAAGAGGCCGATGCGTCCAAGCCGCTGAGCGTCAACCTGCTGGGCTCCGGCACCATCCTGCGCGAAAGCCAGGTCGCCAAGATGCTGCTGGAAGAGGACTGGGGCATTGGCGCCAATGTCTGGAGCTGCCCGAGCTTCAATGAGCTGGCCCGCGACGGCCAGAACGCCGAGCGCTGGAACCTGCTGCACCCGACCGAGCTGGCCTGCGTGCCCTTCGTCACGCAGCAGCTCGGCCATACCAAGGGCCCGGTCATCGCGTCGACCGACTACATGAAGAACTACGCCGAGCAGATCCGCGCCTTCATCCCCAAGGATCGGTCCTACAAGGTGCTGGGCACGGACGGTTTCGGCCGCTCGGACTTCCGCTCCAAGCTGCGCCAGCACTTCGAGGTCAACCGCCACTACATCGTCGTCGCCGCACTGAAGGCTCTGGCCGATGACGGCGCGATCCCGGTCGAGAAGGTGGCCGAAGCCATCGCCAAGTACGGCATCGACATCAACAAGATCAACCCGCTCTACGCCTGAGCCCCGGGGGAGACACAAACATGGCATTGGTTGAAGTCAAGGTTCCCGACATCGGCGATTTCGACGAGGTCGGCGTCATCGAGGTGCTGGTCAAGGTCGGCGACACCGTCAAGGTCGAGCAGAGCCTGATCACAGTGGAAAGCGACAAGGCGTCGATGGAGATTCCGTCCTCGCAGGCCGGCGTCGTCAAGGAGATCAAGGTCGCTGTCGGCGACAAGGTCAAGGAAGGCAGCGTGCTGGTGATCGTGGAAGGCGAGGGCGCTGCCGCGGCTCCGGCTCCTGCTGCCGCCGCACCGGCGCCGGTTGCTGCCGCACCCGCACCGGTGCAAGCCGCTCCGGTTGCAGCGCCTGCCCAAAGCAGTGGCCCCGTCACCATCGAAGTGCCCGATATCGGCGACTTCGACGAAGTGGCCGTCATTGAATTGCTGGTCAAGGTCGGCGACACCGTCAAGGTCGAGCAGAGCCTCGTGACCGTCGAGAGCGACAAGGCCTCGATGGAGATCCCGTCATCGCATGCCGGCGTCGTCGAGGAACTGCTGGTCAAGGTCGGCGACAAGGTCAGCAAGGGTTCGCCGCTGGCCCGCGTGGCCGCCACGGGTGGTGCGCCGGCGCCTGCCGCTGCCGCGCCCGCTCAAGCGCCAACGCCTGCAGCTGCCGCCCCCGTGGCCGCGGCCGCCGCTCCGGTTGCTGCACCCGCTGCCGCCGCGCTGCCGACCCACCAGCCGACGGCTCCCACGGGCCAGCTCCCGCACGCCTCGCCCAGCATCCGCAAGCTCGCCCGCGAGCTCGGCGTGCCGCTGGCCGAAGTCAAGGGCAGCGGCGCCAAGGGCCGCATCGTCGAGAGCGACATCCAGGGCTTCGTCAAGGCCGTCATGTCGGGCTCGGTGCAGACCGCCGCGCAAAAGGCAGTGGCTCCGGCCGCTGCCGCCGGTGGTGGTGGCGCAGGCCTCAACCTGCTGCCCTGGCCCAAGGTCGACTTCGAGAAGTTCGGTGCCGTCGAGCGCAAGGAGCTGTCCCGCATCAAGAAGATCTCGGGCGCCAACCTGCATCGCAACTGGGTCGTCATCCCGCACGTCACCAACCATGACGATGCCGACATCACCGAGCTCGAGGCCTTCCGCGTCCAGCTGAACAAGGAGAACGAGAAGGCTGGCATCAAGGTGACCATGCTCGCCTTCATGATCAAGGCGGCCGTCGCGGCGCTGAAGAAGTTCCCCGAGTTCAACAGCTCGCTGGATGGCGACACCCTGGTGCTGAAGAACTACTTCCACATCGGTTTCGCCGCCGACACGCCCAACGGCCTGGTCGTGCCCGTCATCAAGGACGCCGACAAGAAGGGCATCTTCCAGATCAGCGCCGAGATGTCGGAGCTGGCCAAGAAGGCACGTGACGGCAAGCTGGGGCCGGCCGACATGAGCGGCGGCTGCTTCTCGATCTCGTCCCTGGGCGGCATCGGCGGCAAGTACTTCACGCCCATCATCAACGCGCCGGAAGTGGCCATCATGGGCGTCTGCAAGAGCTCGATCGAGCCCGTGTGGGACGGCAAGGCCTTCCAGCCGCGCCTGATCCTGCCGCTGTCGCTGTCGTGGGACCACCGCGTCATCGACGGCGCCGCGGCTGCACGCTTCAACGTGTACTTCGCATCGCTGCTTGCCGACTTCCGTCGGATCGCACTCTGATTGGGGACGGACATGGCATTGGTTGAAGTTCAAGTTCCCGACATCGGCGACTTCGACGAAGTCGGCGTCATCGAGGTGCTGGTCAAGGCCGGCGACACCGTCAAGGTCGAGCAGAGCCTGATCACCGTCGAGAGCGACAAGGCCTCGATGGAGATCCCCTCCAGCGCCGCCGGCGTCGTGAAGGAGCTCAAGGTCAAGATCGGCGACAAGGTCGCCAAGGGCTCGGTCATCCTGTCCCTGGAAAGCAGTGACGCGGCTGCACCCGCGCCGGCCCCTGCCGCCGCAGCGCCCGCGCCTGCTGCAGCGCCCGTCCAAGCCCCTGCTGCTGCCACCTACAGCGGCAGCGCCGACCAGGCCTTCGACGTCGTTGTCCTCGGCGGCGGCCCGGGCGGCTATTCGGCCGCCTTCCGCGCCGCGGACCTCGGCCTCAAGGTCGCCATCGTCGAGCGTTACGCGACGCTGGGCGGCGTCTGCCTGAACGTGGGCTGCATCCCGTCCAAGGCCCTGCTGCACGTGGCGGCCGTCATGGACGAGGTCAGCCACATGGCCGACCTGGGCGTCGCGTTTGATCCGCCCAAGGTCGACATCGACAAGCTGCGCGCCCACAAGAACAAGGTGACGGGCAAGCTGACCGGTGGCCTCAACGCCATGGCCAAGATGCGCAAGGTCACCGTGCTGCGCGGCGTCGGCACGGTGCTGGACGCCCAGCACCTCAAGGTCGAGGCGACCGAAGGCGCCGTGGGCCAGGCCAAGACCGGCGCGGCCCAGACCGTGGGCTTCAAGCGCCTCATCATCGCGGCCGGCTCGCAGGCCGTGCGCCTGCCCTTCCTGCCCCAGGACCCGCGCATCGTCGACTCGACCGGCGCGCTGGAGATGGGCGTCAAGCCGCAGAAGATGCTCATCGTCGGCGGCGGCATCATCGGCCTGGAAATGGGCACGGTGTACTCGACCCTGGGCGCCCGCCTGGACGTCGTCGAAATGCTGCCCACGCTGATGACGGGCGCCGACCGCGACCTCGTCAAGGTCTGGCAGAAGTTCAACCAGCACCGCTTCGACAACATCATGTTGAACACGAAGACGGTGGGCGCCGAGGCCAAGCCTGACGGCATCTGGGTGACCTTCGAAGGCGAGGGCGCGCCCAAGGAGCCGCAGCGCTACGACCTCGTGCTGCAGGCCGTGGGCCGCACGCCCAATGGCAAGAAGATCGGTGCCGAGAAAGCCGGTGTCATCGTCGGCGACCGCGGCTTCATCCCGGTCGACGTGCAGATGCGCACCAATGTCGCCAGCGTCTTCGCCATCGGCGACATCGTCGGCCAGCCCATGCTGGCCCACAAGGCGGTGCATGAGGGCCATGTGGCGGCCGAGGTCTGCGCCGGCGAGATCCTGGGCGACGACCAGCTCAAGAAGAGCCAGTTCGACGCCCGCGTGATCCCGAGCGTGGCCTACACCGACCCCGAGGTGGCCTGGGTGGGCATGACCGAGGACGAGGCCAAGGCCAAGGGCATCAAGTTCACCAAGGGCCTGTTCCCCTGGACGGCCTCGGGCCGCGCCATCGCCAACGGCCGCGACGAGGGCTTCACCAAGCTGATCTTCGACGACGAGAGCCATCGCATCATCGGCGGGGGCATCGTCGGCACCCATGCCGGCGACATGATCGGCGAGATCGCACTGGCCATCGAGATGGGCGCGGACGCGGTGGACATCGGCAAGACCATCCACCCGCACCCGACGCTGGGCGAGAGCCTGGGCATGGCCGCGGAAGTGGCGCACGGCTCCTGCACGGACGTGCCGCCGGTGCGCAAGAAGTAAGCGCAGCGCGACCACCAGAAGGGCCGGCATTGCCGGCCCTTTTTCATGCCTCCCGCAGCAACTCTTCGTGCCGCCGCATCGCCGCGGCCAGTTGGTGGTTACCGTAGCGGGACAGGCCGGCATAGGCGTCGGCTCGCGCGTCGGCCGGGTCGCCTTGGCCCAGCTTGAACTGGGCCCGCGTTTCCAGGATGCGGGCGCTGAAGGGCACGATGTACCGGGCCAACTGCTCCAGCCGCGGGCCCATCTCGCTGGGTTGCCAGGGCTTGGGGAAGGGCGCCTCGACGTGGGCGCTCAGCAGGTCCAGGGCACGCAGCAGCTGCTCCGGGCTGTCCTCGATGGTTACGTCCAGCTCGAACTGGACGAATTCGTAATTCCAGGTCGGCGCATAGCGGCGGTTGTTCATCCAGCTGCTGGCGATATAGCCCTGGGCGCCGGTGAAGCTGGCCAGTGCCCGCGGCTGGCGCTGCAGCATGGCGAACTGCGGGTTGTGGCGCGACAGATGGCCGATCAGCTGCGCCTCGCCACTGGCGGCGTCGCGCTGCAGGATCAGCGGCAAAGGCGTGGCCAGCATGCGGCCTTCGTCGGCGCTGACCAGGGTGGCCAGCGGGAAGTCGGCCACCAGGCGGTCGATCTCACCCGGGTTGGCGGGCTGGAAGGGCAGTTGTTCGTACATCGACATGGCAGCGTCGGGTTGTGTTCAGAGGGCCTCAGTCTAGAAATCGTTCGCGCCCATCTCATGAGCGAATTTGCAAACAAGCATTGCAAAATTGCTGCCCATGACATCGCCCACCCCACACGATCTGAACTGGGACGATCTGCGCCTGCTGCAGCTGATCGCCGGCCATGGCGGTCTGGCCAAGGCCGCTGACGCTGGCGGCCTGAGCCATGCCACGCTGTTCCGCCGCCTGCGGGCCCTGGAGAAGAAACTGGACCTGCGCCTGTTCGAGCGCCTGCGCAGTGGCTATGTGCCGACGCGCGCCGGGGCCGAACTGGTCGAGCTGTCGCGCCGCATGGCGCGCGAGCTGCACGTCGTGACCGAGAGCCTGCGGGGGCGGGAGGCCTGGCCCGGCGGCCTGCTGAGGTTCAGCGCGGCCGACACCTGGATGCAGGACTTGCTGCCGCCGCTGCTGGCCAGCTATCAGGCGCGGCATCAGGTCCAGTTGCAGGTGCGCAGCGGCAATGCACTGCTGGACGTGCAGCAAGGCGAAACCGACGTCGCGCTGCGCTCCGGCGGCCCGCCGCCCGAGCCGCTGGTCGGGCGTCGCCTGGCACGGGTCGAGGCCACGGTCTACGCATCGCGCAAGCTCGGTGGCGTCAGTGCCCAGACCCTGGACCTGCAGCCTTGGGTCGGGGTGGACGAGGAGCTGGCGCATCTGGCCTCGGCCCGCTGGCTGGAGAACCAGGGCCTGGGCCGTCAGGTCGCGGTGCGCACCAACAGCCTGGCCCATGTACGTCAGCTGGTGCGAGCCGGCATGGGCTTGGGTGCCTTGCCCTGCTATCTCGGCGATGCCGATCCCGAGCTGCGTCGCGTCATCGATCCGCCGCGCGACTGGCGCAGCGAGCTGTGGCTGCTGACCCGCGTCGAGCTGCGCCAGGTGCCGCGCGTCAAGAAGCTGTTCGAGCATCTCTACGAGGGCACGCGGGCGTTAATGCCGTTGATCGAAGGGCGCAGCCCGCAGGCTGACAGACGCCGACCCGCGACATGATGGTGATCCGGCGGCGGGCCTTTGTCTTTCAGCGCGCTTCCTCGCTGCGGGACTCGCGGCGCTCCTCGTCCTTGCGATGCGGCTTGTGTTCGCCGCGGTCTTCGTCGTGGCGGCCTTCCGGATGGGGAGCCGCCTTGGCCGGTGGCTTGGCCTGTGGCGGGTGAGGCGGCGCCGCAGGCGCATCGTGGTGCTGCGAACGTGCCGCCTCGTCCCTGAAGGTCTCGCGCGCCGGCTCCGGGTGCGGCGACTGCTGATGCAGGTCCTTCGGCCTGGGCTGCTGCGGGTGAGGGGGCTCCGGCGGCCTATCCTCCTGAGGTCTCGGGCGCGGAGGCTCGAACGCGGGCATGGCGTGCGGCGTCTCTGCTGCCGCGCGGGGCGAAGCGGCGGCCGGCTGGGCAAAATCCGCGCCCTGGACGGCCTTTGGCTGCGGGGGCATTGCATGCGGCTCGGGCGTTGCGGCGTGCTGAGCAGCCTCCAGGCGAACGGGTTGTGCCGCAGGCAAGGCCGGCGGCGGATGACCGGCGCTGAAGCTGGCCACCGGGGTCAGGCTGGCCGGTCGCGGTGCCTGGGCATGCACCTGGGCCGGCAGCGCGGCCGCAAGGTGGGCCTGTGCCGGCACATTGGTCTGGAAGGCCTTGCCGTTGGCCGTCGCGGTCGGCGGGGCCACCACGGTCACGTTCGTCACGTTGGTGATGTTCGTGACATTGCTGATGTTGTTGACCGTCGTCGTATTGCGGGTGATGTTGTTCGTGACGCGCATGCCCACATGGACGACCGGCGGCGCGCTGACGACCACGGCGGGCGGCGTGCCGATGGGGGCGGGGATGACCAGGCCCGGGCGCGAGCCGGGAGGCGGCGGCACGAACACTCCGGGCGGGCCGACGGGCCGGTCGCCGCCGCCGATCGAGACCTGCAGCGACAGGTGCAGCCCCGGCGCTGGCGGCGTGAAGTTCACGCCCGCTGCGGCCCAGTGGCCGGCGACGAAGACCACCGCGTCGTCACGGTGTTCGTAGTAGGGCTGGGTCCAGTGGTAGCCCGGCTGCGGCGGCGGCAGCCAGCGGCCGGCGCACCACACCCACCGGCCTTGCCAGCCCCAGTAGCCACCCACCCAGACGGCCTCGGCCATGGGCTGTGGCGGCGGCGCCTCGACCAGCATCGGTGGCGGTGCCACGTCCACCAGTACGGGGGCCGGCTGGACCAGCGGGGGCTCGATGTAGACGCTGATCGCAGGCTGCGGTGGCGGGGCTGTCCATGCGGGCGCCGGAGCGTTCATGCCGACGTCGGCGCGAACGGCGACGAGGTGCGGTTGCGCGCAGCCGGCCAGCAAGGCCGCCACGAGTGCGGCGGCCAATGGAGCGAGGGTGGATTTGAGTGACATGGCGGGAACGGGTAGCCGAGGGGCCTTTTCAATGCCGTGCGCCGCCTTCAGGTTGACCCCGATCCGCTGGAACGGCAGGCGAGACGGATTCCTGCAAGCGAGTAAGCAAATGCGCCAGCGTGGAGTCGCCTGGCATGGCTTCGGGGAGTCCCTTTTGCCGCCTGTTGCTTTCGACACTCCGGCGGTTTTGCCGCGGTGCGTCGGGATTACCCGCCGTGACGAATCGCAGCAGTCAACAGCCGGTGCGCAAATCGCGGCATGACGGCCCTGATCTCGAGATTGCAAAGCCTGGTGCTGCTGCGCCCCGGCGAAGGCCGCGCCCTGCTGTGTGCGGCGGCCTACTTCTTCTTCCTGCTGCTCAGCCTCTACCTGCTGCGCCCCGTGCGCGAGGCCATGGGCATTGCGCGCGGGGCCGACTGGTTGCCCTGGCTGATGACGACGACCCTGGTCGTCATGCTCGTCGTCAACCCCATCTACGCGGCCCTGGTGTCGCGCCTGCCGCGCAAGCGCTTCATCCCGTGGGTGGCGCATTTCTTCGCCGCCAATCTGCTGGTGTTTGCCGCTCTCTTCCACACGCTGCCCGGCCACGGCGGCAGCCTGCTCGGCTATGCCTTCTATGTGTGGCTGAGCGTCTTCAATCTCTTCGTCGTGTCTGTGTTCTGGAGCCTGATGGCCGATGTCTTCAGCGAGGACCAGGGCAAGCGCCTGTTCGGCATGATCTCCATGGGCGGCACGCTGGGCGCCGTCGTCGGCGCCGCGGTGACGGAAGTGGCCAGCAGCGGCAGCTGGGGCTTCAAGGTGTCGGTCGCCGGCCTGATGCTGCTGGCCGTGCTGGGCCTGGAGCTGGCGGTGTTCTTCATGCTGCGCCTGGCCGCCCACTTCGGGCTGTCGGCGGGCGAAGCCCAGCAGGCGCGCGAGCCGGGGCCTGACTTCAAGGCCGGCGTGCTGGCCATTGCAGGCTCGCGCTATCTGCAGCTGATCTGCGCCTACATGCTGCTGTTCACGGTCGCCTCCACCTTCCTCTACCTGATGCAGGGCGACATCGTGGCCAGGAGCTTTGCCAGCCCCGCCGAGCGCACGGCGGCCTTTGCCAAGCTGGACTTCTGGACCAATGTGCTGACGTTGACCGTGCAGCTGCTGCTGACGAGCCGACTGCTGCGTGGCATCGGCGTATCGGGCGTGCTGCTGGTGCTGCCGCTGCTGACCACCGTCGGTTTCGGCGCGCTGGCGCTGTGGCCCAGCTTCCTGGCGCTGGCCCTGGTGCAGGTGCTGCGACGTGGCATCCATTACGCGGTCGACCGGCCGGCGCGCGAGATCCTCTACATCCCGCTGGGGCCGGAGGAGCGCTACAAGTCCAAGGCCTTCATCGACACCTTCGTCTTTCGCGGCGGCGATTTCCTCGGCGTGTGGGCGCCGACCGTGTTCGGCGCCCTGCTCGTGCCCGTCTCGCTCGCCGCCCTGGGCTGTGCCGGCGCCTGGGTTGCCGTCGCGGGCTGGCTGGGACGCCTCGTCAACCGCCGCCATCGCGAGCATGCCGACGCCGCTGCGCTGCCCTTCCATCACAAGGAGACTCTCACATGAAGATCACCGTTTCACGCCGACAGGTCCTGCAGATGAGCACCACCCTGCTGCCCGGCGCCGCCTTCGCGGCGGCCGCACCCGCGCCCAAGCGCATCCTCATCCTCGGCGGCACGGGCTTTCTCGGCCCGGCCATCGTCGAGGCGGCCGAGAAGCGTGGCCACGTGCTGACCCTCTTCAACCGCGGCAAGACGCGCCCCGGCCTCTTCCCCCATATCGAGAAGCGCCAGGGCGACCGCGACCCGCTGAAGGGCGAGGGCATCAAGTCGCTGGAGACGGGCGAGTGGGATGCCGTCATCGACGACTCGGGCTATTACCCGCGCATGGTGGGCGCCTCGGCCCAGCTGCTGGCGCCGCGCGTCAAGCAGTACATCTACATCTCCAGCATCAGCTGCTACAAGGAGCCCAGCCCCATAGGCGGCGACGAGGACACGCCGCTGGCCGTGCTCGCCGACCCCAAGGTTGAAGAGATGGGCAAGAACTTC
Source organism: Roseateles saccharophilus (assembly GCF_031458095.1). Lineage (GTDB taxonomy): Bacteria > Pseudomonadota > Gammaproteobacteria > Burkholderiales > Burkholderiaceae_C > Pelomonas > Pelomonas saccharophila_A. Next base: position 323,657 of record NZ_JAVDXU010000003.1, on the reverse strand, counting down.
GAGAACTACGGCGGGCTCAAGGCCGCCTGCGAGGCTGCCGCCGAAGCCGCGCTGCCCGGCCGCACCACCGTCGTGCGCCCCGGCTTCATCGTCGGGCCCGATGACCCGACCGGCCGCTTCACCTACTGGCCGGCCCGCTTCGACAAGGGCGGCGAGATCGCCGTGCCCGGCGCGCCGACCGATCCGCTGCAGCTCATCGATGTGCGCGACCTGGCCGAATGGCTGGTGCTGATGGTGGAGAACCGCACCATGGGCAAGTTCAATGCCCTGGGCCCCGACAAGCCGATGAACTGGGGCCGCGTCATCACGGCCTGCCAGAAGGCCACGCCCGCGGCCGGCACGATCACCTGGATCCCCGGTGAGTTCGTCGCCAAGCAGGAGGACATCGGCTTCCCGATCTGGGCGCCCTATGTCGGCGACAGCAAGGGCTTCCACACCTGGCAGAACGGCCGCGCCGTGAAGGCCGGCCTGCGCTTTCGCCCCGTCGAGCAGACGGTGGGCGACACCCTGGCCTGGTATCAGGGCCAGCTGAAGGAAGAGAAGGGCCGCACCCGCATGGCCTTCACGCCCGAGCAGGAGGCCGAGATCCTGAAGCGCTGGAAGGCGGCCAAGGCGGGCTGAGGCGCAAGACCCGGCCCTGAATCAGGCAAGGCCTCGGGCTAATGCCGGGATCGGGGCTCGCGCGGCGTCGCGACAATGCTCGCCATGACCTTTTTCTACTGGCTCATGGCGCTGATCATGGCCGCGACCCTGCTGCCCTCGGCTTTCTACATGGGCGTCTACGTCTTCACCGGCGCCGACGAAGCCCTCGACCGCGCGCGCAAGCTGTGGAATTTCCTGCGCGCCTTCACGCTGCTGGTCTTCAACCTGACGCTCTGGGGCCACGTCGTCGTGGCGGCCTGGCAGTTGTTCCACTAGAGCCTGGACGCATACATCGCCGGGCAGTTGGCCGTGCCGAAACGGTCCACGGGTATGCGAAAGCGCATGCCCACGCGCAGCTGCTTCCAATGCTCGGGGTCGAGGCGGCAGACCCAGGCGTGGTTCTCCCAGTCGCGCAGCTCGATCTCGAAATAGGCCTCGCGCTTGCCCAGGCGCTCGCTGCCGGGCTGGCCGGGCGGGGCGATGCGCAGTGGCGGGCGCGGCCAGTCGGGGCGGTCGTCCGGCCCGCCCTCGCTCTTGACGATCCAGCTGCGCCGCCACGCCAGCAGGCTGTAGCGGCAATGTTCGCTGGGTTCGGTACGCTTTCCTGTCGGGTCGACGATGGTGCGTCGGCTGATGTCGAAGGCGCCTTCGGGCAGTTCATCGCACCAGTCCGAGCCGCTCTCCAAGCGCAGGCGCTCGACGATGATTTCCATGCGCCAGCTGCGCTGGGTCAGCTCGACGGCGACGCCAGCGGGGCCGAAGGCCCACCAGCCGACCGTGGCCAGCGCCCCCGCCACCATGGCGGCGAGGACGACGACGCGCAGCCGCGGGAGCTCAAGCCGCATCAAACTGGGCCGTGATGGCTTCTTCCCACTGGGCCAGCTCGTCCCAGCCGATGTGCAGCCAGTCCATGGCCGCTTGGTGGTGGCCGGCCCAGTCGGCATCCTCGGGCAGGCCCTCGTGGCGGCGCATCAGATGCTCGGCGATCAGGCCGGCGGCGATCAGCGTGTGGATCTCGGGCTCGATGCCGTCGTGGCCCAGGGCGCCGAAGTCGTGATGCAGGCGGATGGCCGACATCAGCGGCGCTGGCAGATTCCAGACCCGCACCACCAGGGCGCCGACGACGGCATGGTCGGTCTTGTGATTGGCGTTCTCGGTGGCGATATAGGGCCGGTCGATGCGCGCACCGGCCTCCACCATGGTGGCCGCGTAGCCACGCACGCTCTGCATCAGCACCGGCATGCCCACATGCAGGAAGAGGCCGAAGCTGTGGGCCAGGTCGGCCGACAGCCCCGGCAGCTGCTGGGCGATGACGGCCATGGCGATGGCGCGCTTGGTGCTGCGCTCCCAGAAGCGCGCCAGCTGCGGCGCGTTGACGGGGATGGCGTGCTGGGCCAGGAAGCCGGTCATGACGGCCACGCTTTCGCGCAGGCCGATGCGCGTCATGGCCTGACCGACGGTGGTGCAGGGCAGGCCGACGGGCTTGAACAGCGGGCCATTGGCGATGCGCAGCAGCGTGGCGGCCATGGCCACGTCGCTGGAGGCAATGCGCGAGACCAGGTTGAGGTCGGGCTCGGGCTGGCTCATGGCCTGCTGCAGCTGGGCCAGCAGCTCGGGGCAGGGCGGGATCTGGATGTGCTGCAGGGGGCCGCGGCGGCGCGACTGGTCGATGTCGTCGCGAATCTGCTGCGTGCGCTCGCGCGGGGCGTGGGAAGGTGCCGGGTTCTGCATAGCGACTAGGTTCTTGGCGCGTTGTCTCTTGCCAATGGGAATGGTCGGAGTGTCCAGGCTCCTGCGCGTCATGAGTTCACGCGCGAAGGACCCTCAAAAATCTTAGAGGTGCTGGAGGCCCGCGCCGGCCGGGTACAGTGAATTCAACCGCTGCCCGCCGTCAATCTTGCCCACTTCCACGCCTCGCGTCGCTTTTGCTCTCCGCCCGAGCCGGTGGTGGCTGGTCGTCCTGGTGCTGGGGCCGGTGTTGGCGATGGCAGCCTACGACGCGGCGCGCGTGCTGGAAGCCGCCGCGGCTCGCGGGCCCCGCGTCGTCGAGCAGGCCCAGGCCCTGGTGAAGCAGATCGACCGCAGCGGCGCCGGCGAGGAGCTGCAGCGTCTCAAGGACATCAACGACTTCTTCAATCGCCGCCTCGCCTTCAGGGACGATGCCGTCACCTGGGGGGTGCCTGACTACTGGGCCGCGCCGCTGGAAAGCCTGGAAAAGCGCGCCGGCGACTGCGAGGACTACGCCATCGCCAAATACTTCAGCCTGGCCGCCACCGGCGTGCCGACGGCCAAGCTGCGCATGGTCTATGTGCGGGCGCGGCTGCAGGGCCAGTCGCTGGCGCATATGGTGCTGGCCTACTATGCCCAACCGGACGCCGAGCCGCTGATCCTGGACAACCTGCGTCCCGAGGTGTTGCCCGCGTCGCAGCGCACCGACCTGACGCCGGTGTTCAGCTTCAATACCGAAGGCCTGTGGCAGGGCGTGGGCCAGGTGACGGCGGGTGACCCGCTGGCGCGCCTGTCGCTGTGGCGCGAGCTGGTGGCCAAGGTCAGGGCGGAAGGCTTTTTATGATGGAGACTGAGACATGTCGTTGATGCGGCAGATCGCCTGGCTCGTGCTCGGCGTGGTGCTGGCCGCGCTGGTGGGCGCGGTCGGCCTGTCCATGGTCTCCGCGCGCCAGCTGATGCGCACCCAGCTCGAGCTCAAGAACGCCGACAACGCCCAGGCCCTGGCCCTGGCCCTGTCCCAGCAGCAGGGCGACCGTGAGCTGATCAAGCTGCTGGTGTCGGCCCAGTTCGACACCGGCGCCTACGAGTTCGTGCGCTGGCGCAGCGCCAAGGGCGAGACCCTGTTCGAGCGCGCCGAGGCGCCGCGCCCGGGCCAGGCGCCGTCCTGGTTTCGCAATCTGTTGCCCATTGAGGCCGCGCCCGGCGTGGCCCAGCTGTCCAATGGCTGGAACGCCATCGGCGCCGTCGAGCTGAAGAGCCATTCCAGCTATGCCCATGACACACTGTGGCTGGCTTCGCGCCGCCTGCTGGCCTGGCTGCTCGTCGTCGGTATCGTCGCCGCCGTCATCGCCTGGGCGGGCCTGAGGCGCATCCGCCGCCCGCTGGATGCGGCCGTGGCCCAGGCCGAGGGCGTGCTGGCCGGCAGCTATGGCCAGGTCGTGGAGCCGCGCGTGCCCGAGTTGCAGCGTCTGACCCGCGCCATGAATGCCATGGTGCAGCGCGTGCGCGACCTCTTCGAGGCCCAGGCCGGCCAGCTGCTGGTGCTGCGCGAGCAGGTCCACCACGACCCGCTGACGGGTGTGTCCGCGCGCAAGCATTTCATGGCCGAACTGGACGCCGCCCTGCGCCGCGACGATGGCCCGGCCATCGCCGGCCTCGTCCTCGTGCGCCTGCGTGACCTGTCCGGCCTGAACTCCCGGCTGGGCCGAGGCGCCGTTGATGATGTGCTGCTGACCGTCGTGTCGGCCCTGCAGGCCTATCCGGAATCGGTGGCCGGCTGTCGCGTGGGCCGGCTCAATGGTGGCGATTTCGCCCTGTGGTTGCCCGCCGAAGGTGTGGCCGCCGAGACGGCGCATGCGCTGGCTGATGCATTGCGCGCCAGCCTGCCGGCCTTCGGGCCGGGCGTGCAGGTGGCCCTGGGTGCCATCGAGCTGCCGCGTGAAAGGCCCAGCAGCGTCTGGCTGGGCGAGGCGGATGCTGCGCTGGCTCGCGCCGAGCATCAGAGCGAGGCCCGCGGGGGCTTCGTGGTCGAGGTCGTGGCCGACCCCGGCATTGGCCGCGAACAGGGCGAGAGCCTGTGGCGAGCCCAGTTGCAAGAGGCCGTCAACCAGCAGCGGGGTCGCCTGGTCGAGTTCCCGGTGCGGGACCGGGGCGGCCGCGTGCTGCATCTTGAATGCCCGCTGCAGTTGCAGCTCGATGCCGGGTTCGAGCCGGCGACGGCCTGGTTGCCCTTGGCAGTGCGGGCGCGCATGACGGCCCAGGTCGACCTGCTGGCCGTGGGCCTGGCCCTGAAGGCCATTGCGGCAGATGGCAAGGCCCGCTGCATCAATGTGGCACCGGTGTCGCTGGCCGATGCGGCCTTCCTGCCTCAGCTGCGCGAGCTGCTGGCGCAGTGGCCGCAGGCGGCGCGCTCGCTGCTGCTGGACCTGGCCGAGGCGGCGGCGACCGAGCATTTCGAGCGGCTGCTGGAGTTCGGTCGTCAGCTGAGGCCGCTGGGCGTCAAGCTCGGGTTGGAGCACGCCGGCGCCGGGTTGGCGCAGGTCGAGAAGCTTTATCAGGCCGGGCTGGACTATGTGAAGCTGGACGCCTCGGTGCTGCTCGGCGTGGCCGGCGAGGCAGGCCGTGCGGCGTTTGTGCGCGGCATGGTCATCATGCTGCGCAGCCTGGCGCTGAAGGTCTATGGCGAGGGCGTCGTGGACGAGATGGATGCGCAGGCGTTGTGGGACTGTGAGCTGGATGGGTTGACGGGGCCGTGGGTGACGAACTGGAGGGGGTGAGTTGTTGGTTGGTCGGTTGGTTGTGCGACGAGCACCACTGATCGATGCATTGCCGGGAGTCCGTCCCGGCGGCCGGGTAACTTTCTTCTGCGGGGCCAGAAGAAAGTCACCAAAGAAGAGGCCCTGAACCGCACACGAGCACCACGACGCCATGAACGGCGCGCGAAAACGGCCAGCGGCATTCCGCCCAGACGCGACCCGCTGCGCTCTCGCTGCTGTCCCTATCACCAGCACCAATCACCGCAACAGAGGGCCGCTGAACGCGCGGCTGCACGCCGGGCTCACCAGAAAACCAAAAGGCAGCGTCGCTCGGGCGACGCGACGAGCACTACCGTTCGACACGTCGCCCCAGCGACGCGGCATTTCCTGATGAGCCCGGCGTGCAGCCGGCGTTAACGGTGGTGAAGTGGCGATCCATGATGCCCGTCATAGGGACAGCAGCGAGAGCGCAGCGGGTCGCGTGTAGGCACGACGCAGTTCCGAGCATCGCGAGCGCATGCCACCGCTCGAGTGCGGATTGCATTGAGCGCTCCTCTTTTGGTGACTTTTCTCTGGCGCGTCAGAGAAAAGTTACCCGCCATCGCGGGGCGGATTCCCGCGGCACTGCACGCGAGTCATGAGGACGCAGGCAAAGACATCCGAACAACTAAATCTTCATCTCCCACCTGATCTGCCACTGCGTATAACTCGGCCCCCCACTGCGCGACGTGATCTGCTGATCGCCCGTATTGATAAAGCTGCCCGTGAAGTAATCCAGCGCCGACAGATTCGTCGCCGACAGCCGCAGCGACTGCTCGGTGTTGATGGCCCACAGCGCGAACGCGTCCACCACCGCCTTGCGGCTGGCCGTCGTCTCGGTGATCAGCGTCTGCTGGGTGGTCGTCGATGGCGTCCAGTTCAGCGAAGCCCCCAGGGTCAGTGGCAGAGACCGCAGCCGGTAGTCCGCGCCCAGATTGGCCGTGCCCTTGGGCTGGCCGTCGATGTGGTTGTTCGGCCCCGGAATGCCGTCCACCCGCGACGTGAAGACGCTGAAGTTGCTGCGCACATTGATGGGCAGGGCGTCCTCGAAATATTCGTCGAGGCGAAAGCGCGCTTCCAGCTCGACACCGGCCGTCGAGGCCTTGCCGATGTTCTGCGGCCGGGCCACCCAGCGTTGGGTGGCGGCCCAGGGCACGGTCTCCAGCGACGTGACATTGCGCATCAGATTGGTGATGCGGCGGGCGAAGAAATTGGCGCTGAGCAGGCCGCCCTTGGTCAGGTAGTGCTCGTAGCCCACCTCGAAGCCGGTGGCCAACTCGGGCTTGAGGTCGGGGTTGCCGGCGCGGTCGGGCGTGTTGGCCTGGTGGGGCACCTGGCTGTTGATGGTGGGCCGCGCGATCAGGTCCTGCAGCTGAGGGCTGCGGTAGCTGCGCGTCAGGCTGGCGCGGATCATGTCGCGGCCCTTGTCGTTGAGCTTGTAGCGGGCATGGGCCAGCGGTGTGAAGACGCTGGACTTGTTGCGTGCGTCGTAGCTCGCGGCGCTGGACCGGGTCGTGATGCCCTCCCAGCGCAGGCCGGCATAGAAGTCCCACTGCTTGCCCACGTTCCACTCGTCCTGGGCATAGGCCGCAACGCGGGTGGACGAGGCATCGAGGTCGTCACCGAAATCGTCCAGCCCCGGCTGGGGCGCGCCGTTGACCAGGGTGATGCGGTTGGTGTGGCGGCTCGTGCCTTCGCCTTCGATGCCGGAGACCAGGCTGTGGTCACCGCCGAGGTTGTGCGAGACCTTGGCCAGGGCGCTCCAGTTGCTGTCGCGGCTGGTGTTGCTGTCGTCCTGCAGCCGTGTGGCCGCACCGGCCAGGCGCTCCTGGCGCACGCTGTGGCTCTCGCCGCGGGCGCGGCCGATGCCGCCGCGCGCTTCCACGCGGGTGTCGGCGCTGAGCTTGCTCTGCCACTGCGTATTCAGCCGCGCCATCGTGAAGCGGCTGTCGCCGTCGCTGTCGGCCTGGTCGAAGAAGCCGGGCGGCGTCGGGTTGGGCTGGGGCGTCGTCGTCTGCAGCAGCGGGGTGTTGCTGCTGGACTTGGTGGATACGATGAAGGGCTGGATGGCCAGGCTGTCGGTCGCGTTGAGCTTGAACTGCACGCGGCCGGTCAGGTTCAGCGCGCTGCGCTCATCCTCGGTGCGGCCGCGCGAGACCAGCAGGCTGTCGCTGTTGCTCGCCACCGTGTGGGTCAGCGTGTCGTTGATGATGTTGTCGATGCGCTCGCCACGCATGGCGTTGACGGTCAGGTTGTAGGCGTGACCGTCGCCGAAGTTGTCGTTGCGCGTCCAGCTGATGCCGGGGCTGATCTTGCCGCGCTCGGTGGCGAAGCCGGCGCGGAACTCGTTGAGCCGTTTTTTGAGCGCCTCGCGCAGCACGACGTTGATGGTGCCGGCCACGGCGCGGGTGCCGTACTCGGCCGTCGGCGCGCGCAGCACTTCGATTCGCTCGACCTGCTCGGGGGGCAACTGGTCCAGCGAGAAGCCGGGCGGCATGCGCTCGCCGTTGACGAGGATCTGGGTGTAGCCGCCGCCCATGCCGCGCATGCGGATGTCGCCGCCGCGGCCCGGGCGGCCGCCGGTGGTCACCCCGGGCAGGCGCTTGATCATCTCGCCCAGGGTCGAGTCCCCGAACTTCTCGATCTCCTCGCGCGTGATGACGATCTTGCTGGCCGTCGAGGCCTTGCGGATGGAGTCGTCGCTGGCCGTGCCGCTGATCTCGACGCGTTTGAGCTGTTCGGACTTGGGCGTCGGTTTGTCCGCGGGCGCTGAGGCTGCGGCGTCGGGCGGGACCGGGCGAGTCTGGGCGGCAGCGGAAAAGCTGCCGCAGGCCGCCACCAGGGCGGCCGCGCAAACGCGGGTGAGTTGCATGGCCGGCAGTGTGCCGCGCCGCCCGCGCAGGCTTGTGGCCGAGCCGTTAACGAAAAAGTTCTTTACCGACCCTGCTGCGAATCGCTCACCGACGTGACGATTTCGCGGTGCATGGGCGCCAGACGCGCCAGCATGCCGTTCTGGGCGGCAAAGGGAATGCCCTTGGCGTCCATGGACTGCTGCAGGATTTCCACCAGCGCATTGAAGTCGCGGCGGCGGATCTCCAGATCCTGGTGCACCAGCTTCATCGGCGCGCCCTGGTAGGTGCAGGGACCGCCGGCCTCCTGGCAGAGCTGCTCGGTCAGCTGCTTCGTCAGGTTCTCGCGGTTGACGTCCTTGAAAAAGGGCGCCGTGCGCGGGTCGGCCACGAGGCGGGGCACGAAATCGTCCATCACCGCGCGGATGCCTGCCTTGCCGCCCCAGGCCTGGTAGACGCTGTCGTTGGCCGGCGGCGTCTGGGCGAACGCCGTCGAGCAGAGCAGCAGGCAGGCAAGGGCGATGAGGCGCATGACGTTTCCTTCAGAGCGCAGTCACAGCGCAAATTGCGCCGACAGATAGCTGCCCGTCTGGCGCTTGGGCTGCACGGCCGGGGCGATGGACCCCAAGTCCACCCAGGCGGCGGTCAGCGAGAAATGCTTGTTCGGCGCCCAGGCGACGAAGACGTCTTTCCAATCGTCCTCCTTCAGCGCCCCGGCGCCGAGGATGGAGTTGTTCAGGTTGTCGGGCTTGGCGCGGAGTTCGAAGCCGATGGCCAGGTTCTTGGCCAGCAGCTTGGCGATGGAGAACTCGGGCTGCAACCGCAAGCCCTTGCCCTGGGCGCCGCCAAAGCCCAGCAGGCCGTTCTGGTTGGCCTTGGTGGCACGCAGCGTCAGGTTGACGAGCACGCCTTCGGCCAGAAAAAGCTTGGTGGCGCTGGCATAGAAGTCCGTGCCGGAATCCTTGGCGCCCAGCGGGCCGAACAGCGTGGGGCCGAGGTTGCCGGCATGGGTCTTCTTGTGCTCCAGGCCGATGGCGATCTGCGGCATCAGCGTGTCGCTGTCCAGCACGGCGTCGCCGGTCAGGCGCAGCTTGACGCCCAGGATGTCCTGCTTCAGGTGCAGGCCGTCCAGGCCCAGCGGTGCGAGATTGCTTTCGGTGTCGAAATCCTGCTTGGCGAGCGACACCTCGACGCGGTCATGGAAGGCGGCGGCCGCGCCATAGGTCAGCAGGCCGTAGTTGCCGGTCTTGGCGCGGGTGATGAAGGCGGTGGCGCCGAACTCGCCGGCCGTGGCGTAGCTGCCGGTGATGGCCCAGGGCGTCAGGCCGCCGCCGGCCGCGCCGTCGATGCTGGACACGCCGCCGGTCAGCAACAGCTTGCCGCCGGACTGGGCCAGGGCCGGGGCGCTGAGCAGGGCGGCGGTGAGCAGAAGGACGGGTCGGCGCATGGATTCTCCGGCGGCAGTGCGAGGCCGTCCCACTCTACGCACAAAGCCCATGAACTGGATGCAAACCGCCCGCCAGCTAGACTGCCTGCCCCGTTTGCCGTGAACTGTTCCCTGCCATGACCGCGATCTCCGATGTCCAGCTGCAACCCCTGCTGCAAGCCGTGGTGGACCCCGGCAGCGGCCGCCCGCTGGGCGAGGCCAAGGCGGTCAAGGCGGTCAAGGTCGACGGCGCCGACGTCGCCATCGACATCGAACTGGGCTATCCGGCCGCCAGCCAGCACCCGGCCCTGCGCGCCGCCGTCATCGCCGCGGCCAAGGGCCTGGCCGGCGTCGGCAATGTCAGCGTGGCCATTTCCACCAAGGTTGTCGCCCATGCCGTGCAGCGCGGCGTGCAATTGCTGCCGGGCGTCAAGAACATCATCGCCGTGGCCTCCGGCAAGGGCGGCGTGGGCAAGAGCACAACGGCCGCCAACCTGGCCCTGGCTTTGTCGGCCGAAGGTGCCCGCGTGGGCGTGCTGGACGCCGACGTCTACGGCCCCAGCCAGCCGCTGATGCTGGGCGCCAGCGGCCGGCCCGAGACGCTGGACGGCCAGAACATGGAGCCGCACATCGCGCACGGCCTGCAGGTCAACTCCATCGGCTTCCTTGTCGAGGACGACCAGGCCATGATCTGGCGCGGCCCCATGGCCACCCAGGCCCTGGAGCAGCTGCTGCGCCAGACCCGCTGGCAGGAGCTGGACTACCTCATCGTCGACATGCCGCCCGGCACCGGCGACATCCAGCTCACGCTGTCGCAGCGCGTGCCGGTGACCGGTGCCGTCATCGTCACGACGCCCCAGGACATCGCGCTGATTGACGCCAAGAAGGGCCTGAAGATGTTCGAGAAGGTGGGCATCCCCATCCTCGGCATCGTCGAGAACATGGCCGTGCATATCTGCTCGAACTGCGGCCATGCCGAACATATCTTCGGCGCCGAAGGCGGGCAGAAGATGGCCGCCCAGTACGGCACCGAGCTGCTGGCTTCTCTGCCTCTGGCCATGAGCATCCGCGCCCAGGCCGACTCGGGCACGCCGACCGTCGCCGCGGAGCCCGAGGGCGAGGTGGCTGGGCTTTACAAGGCGCTGGCCCGCAAGGTCGCGGCCAAGATCGCGGCCCAGGGCAAGGACTATTCGGCCAAGTTCCCGAGCATCTCGATCTCCAAGTCCACCTGATACCCGACTGATCCAGTCCCCCAGGGTTGCCCGCCCTGGACAAGGCCTCTCCTTTGTGAAGAAATCAGGTCACGGCGGCCAGCGACGGCCGCTTGCTGATTCGTTCCTGCACAAGAGCGGGCGCTGCCCGCAGGAGACAGTCGAATGGACATGGACCGGAGGCAATTCTTCCGGGTGAGCGGGGCAGGGCTGGCGGCGTCCAGTCTGGTGGCCCTGGGGTTCTCGCCGACGGCGGCTCTCGCCGAAGCGCGCAACTTCAAACTCGCCCGGGCGACCGAGACCCGCAACACCTGCCCCTACTGCTCGGTGGGCTGCGGCATCATCATGTACAGCCTGGGCGACAAGGCGAAGAACGTCACCTCGTCCATCATCCACATCGAGGGCGACCCCGACCACCCGGTCAACCGCGGCACCCTCTGCCCCAAGGGCGCGGGCCTGCTGGACTTCGTGCACAGCCCCAACCGGCTGAAGTACCCGGAGATCCGCGAGCCGGGCGCCACGGAATGGAAGCGCGTCAGCTGGGACGAGGCCATGAATCGCCTCGTCAAACTGATGAAGGCCGACCGCGACGCCAACTTCCAGGCCACCAACGCCGCCGGCCAGACCGTCAACCGCTGGCTCAGCACCGGCATGCTGGCCGCCTCGGCCTCGTCCAATGAAACGGGCTACATCACGCACAAGGTGATGCGCAGCCTGGGAATGCTCGTATTCGACAACCAGGCCCGTGTTTGACACGGCCCGACGGTGGCCAGTCTGGCCCCGACGTTTGGCCGCGGCGCGATGACCAACCACTGGGTGGACATCAAGAACGCAGACTTGGTGCTCATCATGGGCGGCAACGCCGCCGAGGCCCACCCCTGCGGCTTCAAATGGGTCATCGAAGCCAAGCAGCACAACAAGGCCAGGCTGGTCGTCGTCGACCCGCGCTTCACGCGCTCGGCGGCCATGGCCGACTACTACGCCCCCATCCGCGCGGGGGCCGACATCGCCTTCCTGAGCGGCGTCATCAACTACCTGCTCTCCAACAACAAGATCCAGACCGAGTACGTCCGCAACTACACCAACGCGACCTTCATCGTCGGCGAGGCCTACAAGTTCGAGGACGGCATCTTCAGCGGCTACGACGAGGCCAAGCGCAGCTACAACCCCGCCTCCTGGGGCTATGAGCTCGACGACAAGGGCTTCGCCAAGGTCGACATGACGATGGAGCACCCGCGCTGCGTGCTCAATGTGATGAAGCAGCACTACTCGCGCTACACGCCCGAGCAGGTCAGCAAGATCACCGGCACGCCCAAGGACAAGTTCCTCAAGGTCTGCGAGTACATCGCCAGCACGTCCACGCCCGACCGCACCATGACCATCATGTATGCCCTGGGCTGGACGCAGCACAGCATGGGCTCGCAGATGATCCGCACCGGCGCCATCGTGCAATTGCTGCTGGGCAATATCGGCGTGCCGGGCGGCGGCATGAACGCGCTGCGCGGCCACAGCAACATCCAGGGCCTGACCGACCTGGGCCTGCTGTCCACGTCGCTGCCGGGCTATATGAGCCTGCCGCGCGACGCCGAGCAGGACCTGGAGACCTATTACAAGTCGCGCGCCCTGAAGCCCCTGCGCCCCGGCCAGATGAGCTTCTGGCAGAACTACCCGAAGTTCTTCGTCAGCTATATGAAGGCGACCTTCGGCAAGGCGGCGACGGCCGAGAACGGCTGGGGCTACCACTGGCTGCCCAAGTGGGACGTCGGCTACGACGTGCTGCGCGCCTTCGAGATGATGAACCAGGGCAAGCTCAACGGCTACATCTGCCAGGGCTTCAACCCGGTGGGCAGCTTCCCCAACAAGAAGAAGATCGTCGCGGGCCTGAGCAAGCTCAAGTACCTCGTCATCATCGACCCGCTCAACACCGAGACGGCGGAGTTCTGGAAGAACTACGGCGAGCACAACGACGTCAAGAGCGCCGAGATCCAGACCACGGTGTTCCGCTTCCCGTCGACCTGCTTCGCCGAAGAGGACGGGGCGCTGACCAACTCCGGCCGCTGGCTGCAGTGGCACTGGAAGGGCGCCGAGCCCCCGGGCGAGGCCAAGGGCGACCCGGAAATCATCGCCGAGCTCTTCACCCGCCTGAAGGCCGCCTATGCCAAGGAAGGCGGCAGCTTCCCCGACCCCATCGTCAACCTGACCTGGCCCTATCTGCAGCCCACCAAGCCTTCGGCCGAGGAGCTGGCCAAGGAGTACAACGGCAAGGCCCTGGCCGACGTGACCGATCCCAAGGACACGACCAAGGTGCTGGCCAAGGCCGGCGAGCAGCTGAGCGGCTTCGGCCTGCTGCGCGACGACGGCAGCACGGCGGCGGGCTGCTGGATCTACACCGGCGCCTGGACCCAGGCCGGCAACCAGATGGCCCGGCGCGACAACGCCGACCCCTGGGGCATAGGCCAGACGCTGAACTGGGCCTGGTCCTGGCCGGCCAACCGGCGCGTGCTCTACAACGCCGCCTCCTGCGACCCGACCGGCAAGCCCTGGAACGGCAAGCGCCGTCTCGTCAGCTGGAACGGCGAGCGCTGGGGCGGCTCCGACGTGCCCGACATCCGCCCCGACGCCAACCCGACCGATGCCGATGCGGTACGCCCCTTCATCATGACCGCCGAGGGCGTGGCCCGCCTCTTTGCGCCCAGCGGCATGGTGGACGGGCCCCTGCCCGAGCACTACGAGCCCTTCGAGACGCCGCTGATGGCCAACCCCATGCACCCGGGCAACGCCAAGGCCAAATCCAACCCGGCGGCGCGCGTCTTCAAGGGCGACATGGAGGCCTTCGGCCAGCCCAAGGACTTCCCCTATGTGGCCACCAGCTACCGCCTGACCGAGCACTTCCACTACTGGACCAAGAACGTGCGCACCTCGGCCATCATCCAGCCCCAGCAGTTCGTCGAGATCGGCGAGGAGCTGGCCAAGGAAAAGGGCGTGGCCAACGGCGACTGGGTCAAGGTGACGAGCAACCGCGGCTTCATCAAGGCCGTGGCCGTCGTCACCAAGCGCATCGCCTCGCTGGACGTGGACGGCAAGCGCGTGCACACCGTGGGCCTGCCCAACCACTGGGGTTTCGTCGGCGTGGCCAAGCCCGGCTATCTGGTCAACACGCTGACCCCCTTCGTGGGCGACGCGAACACGCAGACGCCGGAGTTCAAGAGCTTCACGGTGAATTTGGAGAAGGCATGAACGTGGTCCGCCCCCTACGCGCTTCGCGCGCCCCCTCAAGGGGGCACTGCCAGTGGCCCAGCAAAGCCGGCTCCACGGCAGTCGCGCGGAAATGCACGACGCAAGGAGGCATCTGATGAGCTCCCTCCAATCCCTTGATATCGCCAAGCGCTCGGCCACCACGACGCCGTCCACGCAGGCGCGCACCCATGTCGCCGAGGTCGCCAAGCTCATCGACGTGTCCTCCTGCATAGGCTGCAAGGCCTGCCAGGTGGCCTGCATGCAGTGGAACGACCTGCGCGATGAGGTCGGCGACACCCACGGCACCTACGACAACCCGCGCGACCTGACGCCGCAGAGCTGGACGGTCATGCGCTACTCCGAAGTGGAGGTTGAGAAGGACAAGCTCGAGTGGCTGATACGCAAGGACGGCTGCATGCACTGCGAGGACCCGGGCTGCCTGAAGAGCTGCCCGGCCCCCGGAGCCATCGTCAAGTACACCAATGGCATCGTCGACTTCATCTCCGAGCACTGCATAGGCTGCGGCAACTGCGTGACGGGCTGCCCCTTCGATGTGCCGCGCATCTCCAAGGTCGACACCAAGGCCTACAAGTGCTCCCTCTGCTCCGACCGCGTCGGCGTGGGCCTGGAGCCGGCCTGCGTCAAGGCCTGCCCGACCGGGGCCATCCGCTTCGGCACCAAGGAGGACATGCTCGAGTTCGGTGCCGAGCGAATCAATGACCTGAAGGAGCGCGGCTATGCCAACGCGGGCGTCTACGACCCGCCGGGCGTGGGCGGCACCCATGTTGTCTATGTGCTGCAGCACGCCGACAAGCCCGAGCTCTATCACGGCCTGCCGGCCGATCCCAAGATCAGCCCGTGGGTGTCGCTGTGGAAGGGTGCCGCCAAGCCCCTGGCCGTCGCGGCCATGATCGGCGCGGCGATTGCGGGCTTCTTCCACTACACGCGCGTCGGGCCCATCGAGGACCCGGACGACCCAGAGTCTGACATCAACGCCGACCGCAACGTCGCCCGCGACGATGCGAACCATCCCACCGTCTGACAGGAGCGCACCATGGGTACACGCTTTCTGCAGCGCTACACGGCTGGCGAGCGCAGCAACCACTGGCTGATCGTGCTGTTCTTCCTCGGCGCCGGGCTGTCCGGCCTGGCCTTCTTCCACCCCGCCTTCTATTTCCTGACGGCTCTGTTTGGTGGCGGCACCTGGGCGCGCATCCTGCATCCCTTCCTGGGGCTGCTGATGGCGGTGTGCTTCGTCCTGATGTTCCTGAAGATGTGGCGTCACAACGTGATGACCGACATCGACCGGCAATGGATGCAGCACAGCGGCGAGATGCTGCGCGGCGACAAGAGCCATATGCCCGACGCCGGCCGCTACAACGCCGGCCAGAAATACGTGTTCTGGCTGATGGTGGTGAGCCTCTTCGTGCTGGTGCTGACCGGTTTCATCTTCTGGCAGCCCTGGTTCGCCGACAGCTTCCCCATCCTGGCCCGCCGCATCGCCGTCGTGCTGCACGCGCTGTCGGCCACAGTGCTGATCCTGACCGTCATCGTGCATGTCTACGCAGCCATCTGGGTCAGGGGCACCTTGCGGGCCATGACGCGCGGCACTGTGACCGAGGGCTGGGCGCGTCAGAATCACGCGCAATGGCATCGTGAAATGACAGGAAAGCAGTGACCGCCAGCAGCACGACTCAGAAGCTCCTCAGCCCCGAAGAGATCGCCGTCCGCGCCGGCGAGCAGCTGACCTTTCTGCACCTGCCCGAGGCTGGCGTCTTCGCCGAGCGGGCCCTGCGCCTGCGCGAGCTGGCCGCCGGCCATGCGATGCGCGACTTCCTGCTCTTCGTCGCCGAACTCGCCGAGGCCCAGCACCGCGCCTTGTCCGCCGGCACCGAAGTGCCGCTGCCGACACACGAGCAGGTCGACGCCGCCGCCCGTGCCGGCCTGCCGCTGTTGCCTGCTGAAACCTGGCCGCGCACCGCCGTCTGGCGCGAGTCACTGCGGGCGCTGCTGGCCGACCTGGCGCGACGGCTGCTCGAAAGCCCGGCCAAGGCCACGGTGCTGCAGCTGGCCGCCGCCAGCGACGAACATCTGGAGACCCAGGCCGGCCGCCTGCTGACCGGCGTCATGCTGGGCCTGGACCTGGCCACCGCCCCCTTGATCGCCGCGGGCCTGCAACTGCATTGGGTGCGCCTGGTGCGGCAGACGGCGGCGCGAGTGGCCGGCCCGGTCGCCGCCTTCGGCCGCATCGACGACCCCACCGCCTGCCCCTGCTGCGGCTCGCGTCCGGTCGCATCACTGGAACGCCTGGGCAGCGAGGGCGCCCGCTATCTGGCCTGCGGCCTGTGCGCAGCGCAATGGCACTATGTGCGCGTCAAGTGCACCCATTGCCAGAGCACCAAGGGCATCTCGCTGCAGAACCTCGTCGCCGCGGACGGCAGCATGCCCGAGGCCCAGCCCGCCGTGCAGGCCGAGTGCTGCAGCGAATGCGGCCACTACCTGAAGCTGATGCACCCGGTGCGTGACAACGGCATCGAGCCCCTGGCCGACGATCTCGCCACGCTGACCCTGGACCTGCTCGTCAGCGAGTCTGGCTTGCAGCGCCATGGCGTCAACCTGCTGCTGCTGTTTGGCGAGCCCGACGAGTCGCCGCCGCCAGGAAGAGAAGCCTGATGAACGCGCCCGACGAGTCCGTGGTCCACGGTTCCAAGGCGAGGCCCCCCGCAAGACCTAGCGATCTGCCGGCCCTGGACAAGCTGCTGCGCGAATGCGCGCCGCTGGTCGCCGAGCATGGCCACACCCTGGTCGCCGGCGAGGCGAGGGCGCTGCTGGACGCCCTGCGCACGCGCGCCGTGGCCGGCGAGTTGCCGCGTGCCGAACTGGAGGCCTTGCCGCAAACGCTGGCGGCCCGCGTCAACGGCCGCATGCAGCCGGCCATGCGCGCCGTGCTCAACCTCACTGGCACCGTCATCCACACCAATCTCGGCCGCTCCCTGCTGGCCGACGCCGCCCTGCAGCAGGTGCTGGCGTTGATGGGCTCGCCGAACAACCTTGAGTTCGATCTTGAAGCTGGTTCGCGCGGCGACCGTGACGACCTCATCGAAGGCCTGCTCTGCGAGCTGACGGGCGCCGAGGCCGCCACCGTCGTCAACAACAACGCTGCCGCCGTGCTGCTGGGCATTGCGGCCCTGGCCCGCGGCAAGGAGGCCATCGTGTCGCGGGGCGAACTGGTCGAGATTGGCGGCGCCTTCCGCATGCCCGACGTGATGAGCGCGGCCGGCGCGACGCTGGTGGAGGTGGGGACAACCAACCGCACCCACCCGCGCGACTACGAGCAGGCCTTCACGCCGCGCACCGGCCTCATCGTCAAGGTTCACACCAGCAACTACCAGGTGCAGGGCTTCACGGCGGCGGTCGACGAGGCGACGCTCGCTCCCATAGCCCACGCAGCCGGCGTGCCGCTGATGACCGACCTCGGCAGCGGCGCCCTGGTGGATCTGTCCAAATGGGGCCTGCCCGCCGAGCCCTTGCCGCAGGCGATGCTGGCGGCCGGCTGCGATGTCGTGACCTTCAGCGGCGACAAGCTGCTGGGCGGCCCACAGGCCGGCCTCATCGTCGGCAGCAAGGCCGCCGTCGGCAGGATCCGCAAGTTCCCGATGAAGCGCGCGCTGCGTCTGTCCAAGCTGCCGTTTGCGGCGCTGGAGGCCACGCTGCGCCTGTATCTGCGGCCCGAGAGGCTGGTGCAGGACCTGCCGACGCTGCGGCTGCTGACGCGTCCCCAAAACCAGATTGCCGACCTCGCGCAGCGCCTGCTGCCGGAGGTCGCCAAGGCCTTGTCGCCCCGTTTCACTGTCGAGACCGTCGCGCTGCAAAGCCAGATCGGCTCCGGCTCGCTGCCTGTCGAGCGCCTGCCTTCCGCGGGCCTGGCCGTCACCGCCGTCGATGGCCGGGGCCGCACGCTGGAAGCCCTGGCGACTGCCTTGCGTGGACTGCCACGGCCGGTGATTGGCCGCATCAACGAGGACCGCCTGCTGCTGGACCTGCGCTGCCTGGAAGAGCCGGCGCTGCTGACCTCGCAGCTGGGCTTGTTGAAGGAGGCGCTGGCATGATCGTCGGGACGGCCGGCCATATCGATCATGGCAAAACGACGCTCGTCCGTGCGCTGACCGGCGTCGACACCGACCGCCTGCCCGAGGAGAAGGCGCGCGGCATCAGCATCGAGCTGGGCTACGCCTACCTTGACGTCCCGGCGCACGCTGAACGGATCGGCTTTATCGACGTGCCGGGCCACGAGAAGCTGGTCCACACCATGCTGGCCGGTGCCAGCGGCATTGATTTCGCGCTGCTGCTGGTTGCCGCCGACGATGGTGTGATGCCGCAGACGCGCGAACACCTGGCCGTGCTGAGCCTGCTGGGCCTGACGCGCGGCGCCGTCGTCATCACCAAGGCCGACCGCGCCGAACCCGGCCGCGTCGAGGCGCTGCACACCGAGGTGAGGGCGCTGCTGGCCGGCACGGGGCTGGATGCCGCGCCCATCCTCACCGTGTCCGCCCAGACGGGGCAGGGCGTCTGCGAGCTGCGCGAACTGCTGTTCGACGCCGCCCGCCACACGCCGCCGCGCCCGTCGCAGGGCCTGGCAGCCCGCCTAGCCGTGGACCGCGCCTTCAGCCTCGACGGCGTCGGCACCGTCGTCACCGGCACCCTGCATGCCGGCGAGATCGCCGTCGGCGACGAGTTGCTCATCCAGGGCCATCGCGCCCGTGTGAAGAGCCTGCATGCGCAGAACCGCGCCGTCGAGCGCGCCCGGGCCGGCCAGCGCTGCGCCGTCGCCCTCGCCGGCCTCGCCAGGGAGGATGCGCCGCGCGGCCACTGGCTGACCGCGCCGGCGGCCGCGCTGTCGACCGACCGCTTCGACGCCCGATTGACGCTGTGGCCCGGCGAAGCCAGGCCGCTGCGCTCGGGCACCCGCGTGCATGTCCACCTCGGCGCCCAGTCGGTGATGGCCAGCGTCGCCGTGTTGGACGGCGAGGCTGTCGAGCCCGGCGCCTCGGCCCGGGTGCAACTGGTCTGCCATGCCCCCGTGGGCGCCTGGCGTGGCGATCGCCTCGTGCTGCGCGACGCCGGCGCCTCGCGCACCCTGGCGGGCGGCGTCGTGCTCGACCCCTTTGCGCCGGCGCGCTACCGCCGCACACCCGAGCGTCTGGCCGAGCTGGCGGCTTGCGAGCTGCTCGAAGTCGCGAGCCGCCGCGAGCAGCTGCTGGCCTTGTCGGCCCTGGGCCTGGACCTGGCGCGCTTTGCCCAGGCCGAGGGCCTGGCCGAGGCTCTGCAGGGCTGGGCTCTGGGGGAAGCGGCCCGCGACGCGCTGACCGCCAGGCTGCTTGCCGCGCTGGCCGACTTCCATGCCAGGTCGCCCGATGAACTCGGCCCCGATGCCGCCCGCCTGCGCCGCCTTGTGGCGCCGCGCATCGCCGAGCCGCTCTGGCGTGAGGTGCTGGCCGCGCTGCGCCAGGCCGGCCGCATCGCCGTGCGTGGCGCCTTTGTGCATCTGCCCGAACATGGCGTGCAGCTGTCGGCCGTCGAGGAGCGCATTGCGCAGAAGATCGCGCCCCGCCTGGCCGCTGCCGGTGCGGAGGGGGCCTGGGCCCGCGACCTCGCGAAGGACTGTGCCGAGCCCGAGCCGCTGATGCGCGCGACGCTCGCGCGCCTGGCTCAGCAGGGCGAGCTGCACCAGGTGGTGAAGGACCTCTACTGCGACACGGCGACGATGTCCCGTCTCGCCGCCATCGCGCGCCAGATCGCCGCCGACCAGGACAAGGTCACCGCCGCCGCGTTTCGCAATGCGACCGGCCTGGGCCGCAAGCGCGCCATCCAGCATCTGGAACATTTCGACCGCGTCGGCCTGCTGCGCCGGGTGGGCGACGAGCACCGGCTGCGGGCGGACAGTGGGCTGTTCGCCGAGGCGGCGCACGCATGAACATGGAAAGAGAACGACACCGGTGTGTCGGCCGGGCTTCAAACCCGGTGGGTGGCGCCACGCGCCGCCGGGTGGGTTCGACTCCCTCCTCTTTCCGCCACGGTGGGCTGCGATGAGCGGCATCGACCTGCCGACCGGCTTCTGGCTCTGGGCCGAAGACCAGACCTGGGCCCAACCCCTGCCCGGCGGCCGGGTCCGCGTCGGCATCACGGCGCTGGGACTTCGCGCTTCCGGCGAGATCTATATGTGCCGGCCCAAGCCCGTGGGGTGCGAAGTCGAGCAGGGCCGCTCCATCGGCGTGGTCGAGCTGGCCAAGTCCATCGTCGCGGTGAAGTCGCCCTTGTCGGGCGTCGTGCTGGCGGTCAACGAAGCCCTTGAAGAGAGACCGGAGCTGGTCCACCAATCGCCCTATGAAGACGGATGGCTGGCCGAGATCGCGCCGTCGAATCTTGATGCCGACAGGTCCCGCCTCGCCATCGGCGAAGCGGCCATCCGCGAAGCCATGACCCACTGGGCCTGGCTCAACAAGTTGGACACCCCTTCCTCATGAAGCGCGCCGGCCTCGCCATCCTGCTGTGGGCGGCCGACCCGGACGACCCGGTCCGCCTGGCCACGCCTTTTGCCCACGCTGCTGCGGCGGCGGCGCTGGACATGCAGGTCGAGGTCTATTTCACCGCCCGTGCCGTGCTGCTGCTCAAGCCCGGCGTGGCCGAGCAGCTGCGCGCCTCGGAGCGCTTTGACAAGAGCATCGCCGACTGGATGCAGGACGCCCTGGACCATGGCGCGCGCTTCTTCGTCTGCTCGGACGCGCTCGCGGCCCAGGGCCTGACGCAGGAGGATCTGATCCCCGCCGGCCGCCGCCACGGCGGTGCTGTCCAATACGCCTCCCGCGCCGCCCACTCGGCGTGGGCTGCCCTCGTGTTCTAACCCCTTCAGGAGAAATCAAATGGCCCTGTCTCGTGTCGTCGCCAGTCTGGCGCGCGGTGTGGTGATGTCGCTGGCCCTGGCCGGCATGGCGGCCCAGGCCCAGCAGGTGCTGCGCGTGACCGCCATCCCCGACGAATCGCCCACCGAGCTGGCGCGCAAGTTCGCGCCGCTGGGCCAGTACCTGGAGAGCAGGCTGGGCATGAAGGTCGAATGGACGCCGGTGACGGATTACGCGGCGGCCGTCGAGACCGTCGTCAACAAGAAGATCGACATGGCCTGGTTCGGTGGCTTCACCTTTGTGCAGGCCAACGTGCGCTCGGGCGGCAAGATCGTGCCGCTGGTGCAGCGCGAGGAGGACGAGAAGTTCCGCTCCGTCTTCATCACCGATGCCAAGAGCGGCATCAACAAGCTCGAAGACCTCAAGGGCCACACCCTGTCCTTCGGTTCGCAGAGCAGCACCTCGGGCCATCTGATGCCGCGCAGCTTCCTGCTGGCCGCCAAGATCAACCCCGACGTGGACTTGAAGCGCGTGGCCTTCAGCGGCGCCCATGACGCCACCATCGCCGCCGTCGCCAGCGGCAAGGTCGATGCCGGCGCGCTGAACATCTCGGTCTGGGAGAAGTTCGTCGCCGAGAAGAAGGTCGACACCAGCCAGGTCAGGGTCTTCTTCACGACGCCCGCTTACTACGACTACAACTGGTCGGTCCACGCCGACATGCCCCAGGCCCTGCAGGACAAGATCAAGGCGGCCTTCCTGGCCCTGGACCCGAACACGCCCCAGGGCAAGGAGATCCTCGGCCTGCAGCGCGCCACGAAGTTCATCGCCACCAAACCCGAGAACTACACCGGCATCAAGGCCGCCGCCGAGAACGCAGGTCTGCTGAAGTGATCGAGCTCAGCGGCATCGATGCCGCCGCGCTGGGCGGCGTGACGCCTGTGTTGCGAGGCGTCGGCCTGAGCCTGGCCGCCGGCGAGCAGGTGGCCGTCATCGGCGCCTCGGGTGCCGGCAAGACGACGCTGCTGAACCTGCTGGCGCTGATGCAATGCCCGCTGGCCGGGCGCTTCACGCTGGACGCTGCCGACCCCTGGGCCTTGAGCCGTCGCGAGCGCCAGCGCCTGCGCGCCGGCATTGCGCTGGCACCCCAGCAGCCGCCCTTGCCGCCGCGCCAGCGCGTGGCCGTGGCCGTGCTGGCGGCGCGCCTGCCGCGCATGTCGCTGGCGCGCAGCCTGCGCACGCTGTGGAGCCCGCCGGACGCGCCCCTGGCCCAGGCCGCGCTGGCCCAGCTGGACCTGGCCGACAAGCTCTGGCTGCGCGTGGACCGGCTTTCGGGCGGCGAGCGCCAGCGCGTCGGCCTGGCGCGCCTGCTGGTGTCCGAGGCCCGGCTGTGGCTGGCCGACGAGCCCCTGGCCGCGCTGGACCCGACCCGCGCCGAACTGGCCCTGGGTGTATTGAGCCGCAATGCCGCGGCGAGCGGGGCAGCCCTGGTCTGCAGCCTGCATCAGGTCGACCTGGCGCTAAAGCACTTCCCGCGCGTCGTCGCCCTGCGCGCGGGCCGTGTCGTCTACGACGGCGCGCCGGGGGGCCTGGACGAGGAACTGCTGGAAGAGCTCTACCGCAGCCAGAACGAGGCACCGCCTGAGATCGCGCCTTTGCCCCAGCCTGTGCCCTTGCCCCAGGCCATGTGCCGATGACGCTGCGCGATCCCGACCAGGCGCGGCGCTGGGCCACGCTGCTGATCATGGTGGTGCTGGCCTGGCCGCTGCTCGTGCTGGCCGAATTCAAGCCCTGGGCCCTGTTCGACGAGCGCAGCCTGCGCGCCACGAGCCGCTTCCTGGCCCAGTTCATCACGCCGCGTGCCGACAGCGAGTTCCTGACCCTGCTGGCCCGCGACACCTGGCGCACGGTGGCCATCGCGACGGCGGGCATGAGCCTGGCGCTGCTGCTGGCCGTTCCCCTGGCCCTGGTGTCGACATCGCGGCTGTCGGCCAGCACGCTGGAAGGGCTACCCGGCCCGGCGCGTTGGCTGCGCCGCGCGGTGCGGGCCCTGCTGGTGCTGCTGCGTTCCATTCCCGAGCTGGTCTGGGCCCTGGTCTTCGTGCGCGTCGTCGGCCTCGGCCCCACAGCTGGCGTGCTCGCCATCGCGATTGCCTACGGCGGCATGCTG
Source organism: Roseateles saccharophilus (assembly GCF_031458095.1). Classification (GTDB taxonomy): domain Bacteria; phylum Pseudomonadota; class Gammaproteobacteria; order Burkholderiales; family Burkholderiaceae_C; genus Pelomonas; species Pelomonas saccharophila_A. The sequence goes on along the minus strand of NZ_JAVDXU010000003.1, from coordinate 300,703 downwards.
GGCAAGGTCTATGCGGAGATCCTGGAGAGCGCCGATGCCGCACCGACACAGGCCTTGCTGCGCTGCGGCAGCGGCCGTCTGCAGGCCCTGCTGTTCGGCGCGCTGCCGAGCTGCCTGCCCGAACTGCTGAGCTACACCGTCTACCGCTGGGAATGCGCCGTGCGCTCCTCCGTCGTGCTGGGCTTTGTCGGCGCCGGCGGCCTGGGCCAGCAGCTGGACAACGCGTCCAAGATGTTCGCCGGCAACGAGGTCAGCGCCATCCTGCTGGTCTTCATCGCGCTGGTCATGGCCAGCGACGCCTTCAGCCGCTGGCTGCGCGGGAGGTTGGCATGAAGATGCCCCTCACCCACACTCGCATCGCTGAACGCGAGCGAGTCCGGTCGGTCCCCCGCGGGGACGGCGATGCTTGCGGCATTGAGCCGCAAGGACATCGCCAGTGCGGGCCGGCTAGGGAGCGGCCCGGCGCTCGGCCCGCGGAATTGCCTCAATGCGGAATGGATCGCTGACATGAGGTTGTCCACGTTCGCCGTGTTGCTGGGCCTGCTGGCGCTGGTCATCGCCAGCTTCTGGTCCCTGGACCTGCAATGGGCCGCCCTCCTCGGCCCCGAGGCCCTGGCCAGCATGGGCCGCTTTGCGTCCAGCTTCTTCCCGCCTGAAACCGCGCCGGCCTTTCTCGCCAAGACCGGTTGGGCGCTGCTGGAAACACTGGCCATGTCGGCCATAGGCACCGCCTTGGCCGTGGGCGGCGGCCTGCTGCTGGCCTTGCCCGCCGCCGGCACGGGCGTGGCGCGCGCCGCGGCCCGGCTGGTGCTGAATGCGCTGCGCAGCGTGCCCGAGCTGGTCTGGGCCTCGCTGCTGCTGATCCTCTCCGGGCTGGGGCCGCTGCCCGGCACCCTGGCCCTGGCCCTGCACACCAGCGGCGTGCTCGGCCGGCTGTTTGCCGAGAGCTTCGAGAACGCCTCGCCCGAGGTGGCGCTGGCCCTGCGCCAGCGCGGTGTCGGCGCGGGGCGCGTGTGGCTGTTCGCCACGCTGCCGCAGACCCTGCCCCAGCTCGTCAGCTATACGCTCTACCGCTGGGAGAACAACATTCGCGCGGCCAGCGTGCTGGGCGTCGTCGGCGCCGGCGGCCTGGGCCAGATGCTGAGCTATCACCTGGGCCTCTTCCAGATGCACGAGACCTGCACGGTGCTGATCGCGATGATTGCGCTGGTGGGCCTGGTGGACGCCCTGTCCTGGGCCGCGCGCAGAATGCTGACGCAATGAACCACGAGACCTCGCTGCAAACCCTGCTGACCCGCTATTCGGTCGGCCCCAAGCACCTCGTTGAGCCCGGCCCCAGCGACGAGCAGCTGGCGCTGATGGTGCAGGCCGCGTTGCGCGCACCCGACCACGCCGAGTTGGTGCCTTACCGGTTCAAGCTGGTGCGCGGCGCCGCAAAGCAGGGCATGGCCGCCCTGTTTGCCGACGCGGCGCTGGCGGCCGGCAAGGGCGAGGAGGGCGCCGCCCTGGATGCCGAGCGCGCGCTGAAGCCGCCGATGACCGTCGCCGTCGTCGCCCGCATCGACCTCGGCCACCCGCAGGTGCCGGCCCACGAGCAATGGGCAGCGGTGGGCGGGGCCATTGCCAACTTCCTGACGGCGGCCCATGCCCTGGGCTTTGGCGGCAAGATGCTCAGCGGCGCCAAGGTTCGCAACCCCTCCATCGCCGCGGCTTTCTGCGAACCGGGCGAGACGCTGCTGGGCTGGATTGCGCTGGGCACGCCGGCGCGCTTGCCCGCAGGCCCGGCCCGCAAGCCCGACCCCGGGCAGGTGCTGATCGACTGGCACCCGGCTTGCAAGTGACAGTCCAACTATGGAACTCACTCCCCGAGTTCGGCCGGCCTTTGCGGCCGCACGTGCTGACTGAAAGATATCGAGCAGAGCGAGATGGAACTAACCCCACGTGAGAAGGACAAGCTCCTTCTGTTCACCGCCGCCTTGCTGGCCGAGAGGCGCAAAGCCCGCGGGCTCAAGCTCAACTACCCCGAGTCCGTTGCGCTGATCAGCGCCGCCATCCTCGAAGGTGCCCGCGACGGCAAGAGCGTGGCCGAGCTGATGAGCGAGGGCCGCACCGTGCTGACGCGCGACGACGTCATGGACGGCATCGCCGAGATGATTCCCGAGATCCAGGTCGAAGCGACCTTCCCGGACGGCACCAAGCTCGTCACGGTCCACCAACCCATCCCTTGAGACCGCCATGCGCAAGATGCTCCTGCTGCTGCCCCTGATCGGCGCCTCTGCCCTGGCCCATGACGGTCATGGCGCCCCCACCGTCCACATGCATGGCTGGGATGGCGCCGGCATGACGGCCCTGGTGGCCGTGGCCGGTGTCGCCCTCTGGTGGCTCACCAAGGGCCGCAAGTGATGGTGCCGGGCGAACTGATCCCTCGAGAGGGCGAACATGAACTCAACCCCGGCCGCCGCACGCTGACGCTGAAGGTCGCCAACACCGGCACCCGGCCCATCCAGGTCGGCTCCCACTACCACTTCGCCGAGACCAATGCGGCCCTCGGCTTCGACCGCGAGGCCGCGCGCGGCATGCGGCTGAACATCTGCAGCGGCACGGCCGTGCGCTTCGAGCCTGGGCAGACGCGCACCGTCGAGCTGGTCGATCTCGGCGGCGACCGCGCCGTCTGGGGCTTCCGCGGCCTGGTGCAGGGCAAGCTATGAAGATTTCCCGCCGTGCCTATGCCGAGATGCTCGGCCCCACCGTCGGCGACAGGCTGCGCCTGGCCGACACCGCCCTCGTCATCGAGATCGAGCAGGACCTGACGCTGCGCTCCGGCGGCTATGGCGAAGAGGTCAAGTTCGGCGGCGGCAAAACCGTGCGCGACGGCATGGGCCAGTCCCAGCGCCCCAACGGCCCCGGCCCGGGCGATGCGGTCGACACCGTCATCACCAACGTCGTCATCCTCGACCACTGGGGCATCGTCAAGGCCGACATCGGCCTGCGCGGCTGCCGCATCGCGGCCATCGGCAAGGCCGGCAACCCCGACGTGCAGCCGGGCGTGGACATCGTCATCGGCCCCGGCACCGAGATCATCGCGGGCGAGGGCTTCATCGTGACGCCCGGCGCCATCGACACCCACATCCACTTCATCTGCCCGCAGCAGATCGAAGAGGCGCTGATGAGCGGCGTGACGACCATGATCGGCGGCGGCACCGGCCCCGCCACCGGCACGCTGGCCACCACCTGCACGCCGGGGCCGCATCACATCGCGACGATGCTGAAGGCCGCCGAGACCTTCCCGATGAACCTCGGCTTCATGGGCAAGGGCAATGCCTCGCGCCCCGAAGGCCTGATGCAGCAGATCGACGCCGGCGCCATCGGCCTCAAGCTGCACGAGGACTGGGGCACCACGCCGGCGGCCATCGACAACTGCCTGAACGTGGCCGAGCTGACCGACACCCAGGTCGCCATCCACACCGACACGCTCAACGAGAGCGGCTTTGTCGAGGACACGATTGCCGCCTTCAAGGGCCGCACCATCCACAGCTTCCACACCGAGGGCGCGGGCGGCGGCCATGCGCCCGACATCATGCGTGTGGTGGGCGAGGCCAATGTGCTGCCCAGCTCCACCAACCCGACGCGGCCCTTCACGGTCAACACGCTGGACGAGCACCTCGACATGCTGATGGTCTGCCATCACCTGGACGCGGGCATCGCCGAGGACCTGGCATTCGCTGAAAGCCGCATCCGCCGCGAGACCATCGCCGCCGAGGACATCCTGCACGACCTCGGCGCCATCAGCATGTTCTCGTCCGACAGCCAGGCCATGGGCCGCGTGGGCGAGGTCTCCCTGCGCTGCTGGCAGACTGCGCACAAGATGAAGGTGCAGCGCGGATCGCTGCCCGGCGACGGTGCCGGCAACGACAACGCCCGCGTGAAGCGCTACCTCGCCAAACTCGCCATCAACCCCGCGCTGGCCCATGGCATCTGCCACGAGGTGGGGTCGATCGAGGTCGGCAAGTGGGCCGACCTGGTCCTGTGGAAGCCCGCCTTCTTCGGCGTGAAGCCGTCGCTGATCCTCAAGGGCGGCTTCATTGCCGCCGCCGCGATGGGTGATGCGAATGCGTCCATCCCGACACCGCAGCCGGTGCATTACCGGCCGATGTTTGGCTCGTTCGGTGCGGCGCTTCAGCAGGGCTCATTGACCTTCGTGAGTCAGGCAGGGCAGGGCGCCGTCGAGAAGCTGGGCCTGGCCAAGACCCTGGTGCCGGTGAAGGGCTGCCGTACGGTCAGGAAGGCCGACATGCTGCTCAACAACTACCTGCCGACGATGGAGATCGACGCGCAGACCTACGAGGTGAGGGCGGACGGCGTGCTGCTGACCTGCGAACCGGCAAAGGAGTTGCCGATGGCGCAGAGGTATTTCTTGTTTTAACACCGTCGACCGGCAAGGTGCGATGTCCGGCTACGCGGCCAGCCGGTACTACGCCGCTGGAACCGATGCACGCCTCTATCTGGCGCCGCCTTCACGCAGTGCGTTCAACCAAGCACGGACATGGTCTCCGTTGTTGAACCTATCCTGGAACAGGATGCGTTTGCGGTCGACAACCTCGCCCCAACTGCGGTCCGCGGCGTCCAACGATGCTTCAGCCGCGGCTGGACTGCCATGCCAAACGGCTTCCATGTTGCTTGCCCATCTCAGGTACTGCATCCAAGACAACTTCAGCCAAGGTGTGCCGGCACCGCTGCGGATGATCTGCAGGATGCGTGCTTCGGCAGGGTTGTCGGACGTGTCCCGGCCTTCGAACCATCCGTGCCGCAGCAGCAACGCAACGTCCGCTTCGCGTAGTCGCGCCATCAGCGGTCCTTCATTCCAATACGCGACCTGACGTCCGCCGGGTTCTTCTTCCTGCCACCGCCCAGGAGAGAAACGCCGGAGGTTCATGAACTTGCCGGTCGAGATGTCTGTGGCGCCGGCGTACTTCCACAGAACAAGGTCGTGGCTAGCGAAGGCGACGTGCACCCGCATTTCCGCAGAGAGAAGGCGGATCAGGTGCACCGCCGTCGGGATGCCTGCACCATCTCTAAGAGGTTCTCTGGGCGGCACGTCCTCATTGAGGAAGGTGAGATAGATCCGCTCGCAGGAACTTCGGGAGAGGATCGAGGCAATGGCCATTGCCCGGGCGGGGTTGGCGAGGTCGCGAAGGCTAACTATGGCCGTCAGCATCGTTTGGATGCCGTGCCCGTCTGCGTAGCGCTTGGTGGCATCGGCGACCTCCACCATCAGCGAGTAGTAGTCGTCAGTAAATGCTCTCGGGAATAGCGCTGGTGAGCAGACCACGTCCACGCCAAGCTGAGCGCCTTGCTCAACAATCTCGTGACCGCGCTGGCTCCACCACCCCGCGTCGGCATGATCGGCCGTTGCAAAGTCGGCTGAGAAATAGGCCCACTGATCCATCTTGCCTTTGTCGACCGCTGGGTTGTACATCTGCGGGTCGAGGATGACCTCAAGCTCATCGCGCAGTTCACCTAGGCGCGCCAACCGCGTTTGAACGTCTGTAGGCCCGTCATTGACCGGGCTGAGGACGAGCCCCGAGTACGAGCCAATGTCCTGTTCCTCAAGGAGATTCCACGAATCGTGGCCGAACTGCAGATAGGACGCCATTGGTTCCTCTCAGGGTTGCTTTAGGGACTCGATGAACTCGGAAGGCCTGCGATATCTGGCGATGGGCCAAGGTTTCAGCGCCTTGGCGAGAGAGCCGAAGCCGAGAGCTTCAAGACGGTGAGCGTTGGCGATTGGCATCTCCTGCTTGGCGGCCACGTTCATGATCGCGTCGTGGATCGTCTTACCAGGCTCGACGAAGGGATGGTGGCCGAGGAGACATTCGGCCAGCACGATGGCCAAGTCGAACTGGTCTGTGCGCCAGTCGATTAAGGCTTTGTCGTTCGTCAGTTGCTCTGGTGCCGCGTATGCAGGAGTGCCAGGCCCCATGTTGAGGAACGCCTGAGTGAGCGTGGGTTGGTCTAGCATCCTCACGATGCCGAAGTCCGTGAGCACCGGCGCCCCATTTGCCCTGAACATGATGTTGGCCGGCTTGATGTCTCGGTGCACGAGCTTCTTGTCGTTCAGGTGCTCAAGCACCTCGGCCAAGGTGACAGCGATGCTTCGAAGAACGGCTGGCGGGGGGCAGGCCGCCCTTGAGCTTTGCTTCGAGCGTGCCGCCAGCAAGATACTCTTCGCAGACTACCCAAAGCTGCACGCTGCCGTATGTATGCGGGAAGGCTTCAAAGAGCGTCGCAATCGCCGGATGGGAACATCCTTGCAGTGCGACCGCCTCACGGATCAAGCGCTCCGGGCTACCTGTTACGGCCGCCAGCTTTAACGCAAACGGCGTCTGGCCGTTCTTGGCAAGGTAAGCGCTCTTGAACGCCCCCTTCCCAAGCTCGCCGTGAAACTCAAAGCCGCGCTGCTGGCAAAGATCCGCTGCTGCCGCGCTTAGGTCCAGCGCGGTGCTCATTGGGCAGCGTGTCGAAATGCTCGTGAGCCTGCTCGCGCAACCACCTGAGCAGGGCATCCTGCTCCGTAGCCTCTATGAGCACCTGCACGGCTGATCCGTTGAATGAACATAGTCCCACTCCCCTCAACTCAAACTCTTCTCGGTCCCGCATGGCTCTGCTGGCCACGTGTTCGGGAACGATGACGTAAGACTTGTTGGCGTACGCCGTGCTGCGGTACGCCTGATGGAAAGCGCGCTTCCAGTTGTCGAGCTTGGCCTCGAAAGCCATCAGCGTCTTGCGACGATGGCGTGCCAGCACATCGACAACGCCGGACCGATGGTCCCATTCAGTGGTGATCTGCACGCGGCCGAATGCAGTCCGGCCTTTGGCCAACTTATCGACGAACCTCTCCACGAAGTCCGCTTCAGTCGCGAACTCAGGATGGCCTCCCGACCGTGTTCTCTCTTGGTTCATTGGCGCGCTGCTCTCGGGCTGCTTTTTTTGCAAGTTTAGCAAGCGATATTGCCCGCTTCCTACTCACGGCGTGGTTGGTTACCCGCGATCTGGTCTTCGCCGGCAATCAAGCGTCGGCGCTTCAGTTCCGCATGCTCCGCGCACCGCGCCGCCGGAAACTGCCAGGCATGTCCGCCGCCTTCATTTCCCCCACGCCCCCCGCCGCCCTCCCGGCCTCAAAGTCATCGAACTCGGCCAGTTGATCGCCGGCCCCTTTGTCGCCAAGACCCTGGCCAACTTCGGCGCCGAGGTCATCAAGATCGAGCCGCCCGGCGCCGGCGACCCGCTGCGCAAGTGGCGTCTGCTGCTGGACGGCACCTCGGTGTGGTGGCAGGTGCAGTCGCGCAACAAGCGCTCGCTGGCGCTGGACCTGCGCACGCCCGAGGGGCAGGACATCGTGCGCCGGCTGGCGGCTGAAGCCGATGTGCTGATCGAGAACTTCCGCCCGGCCTCGCCGGGCGGCCACCGTCGCAACGCGCCGGCGCTGGGCCAGGACTCGGACGCGGTGCTGAGGGAACTGGGACTGAGCGACGGGCAGGTCGCGGCGCTGAGGAGCCGGGGCATCGTCAGCTGAATGGGTGTTTTGACGCTTTGTCGACGCGTCAGCAATCGAGCCGGCCAGCCGGCCCGTGGCCGCCGGGCGGTCCTGCCCTGCGGAATGCAAAGCGTGAGACAAAGCTGACACTGATCGTGAAGCGAAACGAGAGAGTGGCCATGCTTTTGATACCTCAGCGACGCGGCTGCAACCCGCTCATGCTTGCCGTCGGCATGGTGCTCATGCTGACCGCTTCCAATGCCAGCTGCGACGCCGCCCGCAAGGGCGACGCGGGAGGGTGTTGCGCCCAGGGTGTCGATGCGGACCCGTTGCGCCGACAAGCGAGCGCGCCCGAACCTGAGAACGAGCTGAAAGGCGTGGCCGTGCCAGATAGCCGCTCCGCCATCAGCGCAGCTGATCCTGCGTCGCGCGAAAGCATGCAACGCCGCACGACCGATCGTCGCAACGGAAGCTCCAAAGATTTCGTCGTCGGTGGCATCGTTTTCGGTTCAGGCCTGGCGCAGGCCCATCTCGAGACGGCCACCATGGCGCAGACCTTGGTGACCGGCAACGGCCAAGATGCCACGGCCTATGGCCAGGTACTGGCAGTGAACGGCGTCGGCAACTATTGCGGGGGTGGAGGCCGCTGCGCTCTGTATTACGTGGCGTCGTTCAAGAACTCGAAGCAGGTTGCCAACCACGGTGTCGAGTTCACGGGAGCCACGATTTCCCTGTACTACGCCGACGCGGCCGCGAATCTGCTCTCTCGAAATTCGACGGCGAACCTCGCAACGATACGGAGCATGACACCCTGGTTGACACTGGTCGGCCACGGCAATCTGGGCGGCGGCGTGAGCAACTCGACCGTTCTGACGGCCTTCAGTTCGTTGTCGGGTGCCGTGGTGAACCGCCTCGGCGCCGGACTGTTCGACGTGGATCTGGCGGGCCCTGGCATGTCCAGCGTCAAGTTCGCGTTCAATTCCAACGTCATTCCCGATGCCGTCGGCGGCTTCGCTGACGTTCAGCTGACCTTCTCTTCGAGCGGCTATGCCTTGAACGCCAACGATACGGCCGGTGGCCTCTCGGCCGGCTGCCGCAATGGCACTGCGGCAGCAGGTGCCTGGTGCTACCAGGGCACGGCTGACTTTCGCGGCAGCCTGCAAGAACCATCCGAGTCGGGCTCGTCCAGCATGCGCAGCCTGGGGCGAGCGCCGCGAACCCCGACCTGCTTTGAAGGCCCCTGATCCAGGGACAGGCCAACACCGGTTGTTGTCGGCGTGCCGCCGTCCGAGCATCGCCGCGCTCGCCGCGTGAGTCGTTCGGCGAGCACGCGTTCGGGACCACTGCGCCCGCCAGCCACGAGCCGGCCGGCCGGACTCCCGAGTCCATCCACCTGATCAAGGGAATCCGACCATGCGTTTTCAACTCAAGCCCCTGGCCCTTGCCGGCCTCCTGGCGCTCAGCGCCTCCTGCGCCCATGCCGGCGACAAAGTCTGGATCAGCCTGGGCGATGCGGCCCTGGCGCAACTGCAGAAGCACACGACCGTGACGCCCAGCGCCAGCGTGGTGCCGGCCGCGCAACTGGCCGGCGCCGAGAGCACGGCCCGCGCAAGCCGTCGCGCCGAAAACATCCACCTCGTGCAGATCGACGAAGACGACCTGCTGCACCTGTCGGCCGCGGTGCACCGCGAGCTGCACCGTTGCGGCGGCTTCATGTTCCACCCCAGCCAGGCGGAAGGCCTGGCAACGCTGCAGCGCCAGTCGGGCGCCGCCAGGCTGGCCGCGGCCGCTGCCGTCACACGGCCCAGTTATGTGATCGACCAGCAGGCCGTCGTCACGCCGCTGCTCAACCAGATGCAGGCGAGCAATATCGGCCAGACCATCATCGACCTGTCCAACAACGTCAACCGCTACTACCAGACCAGCGCCGGTGTCGCCGCGTCGGACTGGCTGAAGCAGCGCTGGACCACGCTGGCCGCCGGCCGCAGCGACATCACGGTGGAGCAGTTCACCCACGCGAGCTGGAAGCAGAAGTCGGTGATCGCCACCATCAAGGGCACCGACAACCCGAACGAGGTCGTCGTGCTGGGCGGCCACCTGGACTCGATCAACCAGGCCGGCACGACGGAGACCACCCGCGCGCCGGGCGCGGACGACGATGCGTCGGGCGTGGCCAGCCTCACCGAGGTGTTCCGCACCCTGGCGGCCAACGGCTACAAGCCGCGCCGCACGCTGAAGTTCATGGCCTATGCCGCCGAGGAGGTGGGGCTGCGCGGCTCGCAGGAGATTGCCACCAGCTTCTCGAATGCCGGCGTCAACGTGGTGGGCGTGATGCAACTGGACATGACCAACTACAAGGGCTCGGTGAACGACATCTACATCTACACCGACTACACCGACGGCGCCCAGAACAGCTTCGTCACCAACCTCATCAAGACCTATCTGCCGACGCTGAAGATCGGCACCGATCGCTGCGGCTATGCCTGCTCCGACCATGCCTCGTGGACGGCCAAGGGCTATTACGCCACCATGCCCTTCGAGGCGGCGATGGGCGAGGACGACCCCTACATCCACACCGCCAACGACACCTATGCCAACACCGGAAGCCAGGCCGACAACTCGCTGAAGTTCGCCCGCATGGCCCTGGCCTATATGGTGGAGCTGGGCAGCGACGGCAGCAGCGGCATCCCCGACAAGACCGAGACCTTCAGCGGCAGCCTCACGCGCAGCCAGACGCGCAGCTTCGGCCCCTTCAAGGCCGGCGTGGGCACGTTCAGGGCCAGCATCACCGGGACCGGCGACATCGACCTGTATGCACGGCGCGGCACGGTGCCCAGCACCAGCAGCTACGACTGCAAGTCCGACGGCGGCACCGCGACGGAAAGCTGCAGCATCAGCGTCACCGTCAACGGGGACGTCTATGTGCTGCTCAAGGGCTATACCGCCGGCAGCTACAACCTCACGGTGACCTACAGGCCGCAGTGAGGCGTCGGCCGGATCGGTCGGGCCCAGACGTGACACCTTCGGTGTGCAGACGTATTTCGGGCTGCCCAGGGATCAACGGTTGTAGGGGCTGACGGCCGCGGGGCGGGCGCGTAGCGTCGGGCCACCGCACAAGGAGCCCGCCATGCGCCATCGCCTCGCCCTGCTACCCCTCGCCCTGGTTGGCCTGCCCGCCCTCGCCGCCGAACTGGGCCAACAGAACCTCGGTGCCACGGGCGCTCTGGTGTCGAGCTGTGCCGGCATGGCCACGGGCGCCTTCCCGATCGAAGGCGATCTGTTCGACTGGCTGCCCGGCAAGTCCAACTGCAACGCCGCCTCGACCACCACGCCGGGGCAACAGCTGGCGACCAGTGGCGCCTACGACCAGGCGACGCCGTCCGTTCAAGCGGATTCGCATGGCAGCGCCAGCTACGGCTCGGTCGGCATGTACGCCCACTTCCGCGCCAATGCCAGCGCCGGCTTCGCGGCGGCCGAGAGTACGGCGGGCTGGACCGACACCTGGACGCTGATGCCGGCCAACTCGGCCCAGATCGGCCAGAACGCCGTGCTGAGCTTCAGCATCCATCTCGACGGCGTGCTCGACGGGCTGCCCACCGGCAACAGCTATACGCGTATCGGCACCCAGGTCTGGCTCAACAACGCGGCGGCCGGGGGACAGACCTTTCGCGTCCAGGGCCAAGGGCAGGGCGGATTTCCCTTCCACCAGGTGGTCGACCAGGATGTCAGCTTCAGCGTCACCGTCCAGCTGGGCACGCCTTTCGAGCTGGGCATCTTCTCGCGCGCATCCGCGGGCACGGCCGGCGCCGGGCCCAACTGGTTCAGCGAGGCCAGCAGCGACTTCGCCAGCACCCTGACCTGGCAGGGCGTCAGCGGCGTCACCGTGGGCGGCAATGCGATTGCCTACACCCTCAGCAGCCAGAGCGGCATCGACTGGAACGTCCCCTATGCGCCGGTGCCCGAACCCTCGGTGGCGCTGCTGTTGAGCGGCGGCCTGCTGGCGCTGGCGCGGCGTCGGCGCTGCATCAGTATTCGCTGACCCAGCTTCGGTACGCAGTCGCGTCCCTGTGGCTCCGTAGTGCTGGTGCGCGGCCATGATGCATTAGCGGTGCAAGAGCCGTGCTTGCTTTTGGAGGGCCCGACCGAAGAGCAGGGCACCCTCGGTTGTTGACGGCGGGCCAGCATTCGGGAGAAGGTCAATATCAGTCTGGGCGATGCTGCCCTGGCGCTATTGCAGAAACACACGACCGTGCAGCTGAACGCCAGCGTGGCGCCCCCCGCGCAACTTGTCGGTGTTGAGAGCACTGACGCCACGAGCCGACGCGCCGAAAATCGCCAGCCGCTACGATCCGGGATGAACGGCAGCACGCCAGCGATAGCAATGTGCGCCGCGCCGCCCTTTCTTCAGCGGTGCGCGTGAAATCAATTCAAACGCAAGGTCAGGGTGAGCACGGTCTTGGCGGTCTCTGCTTCGCCCGTGAGGAAATTGGCCCCCAGCGTCCGCTTCAATGAAAGCGTTGGTATGACGCCGCTCTGCGTCGGCGCCAGCGGGTCGATGAATGCGTACTCCACACCTGCGTCGTAGTACGTCGAAGCCCGCTTCCCGGTACTGGCATTGCTGTGGAAGTCCCGCGCCCTCACCGCGTCACCGAACAAGTGCAGTCGCCACAGTGGACCGCCAGGGAAGTACGAAAGTCCGACGCCAACATGCCCGCCGTACATCCGGCTGCTTGCGCCATCCTCGCGATGACGGTCCAGATGCAACCCCACGACGGGGAGGATGTAATGTCCAGACCGCACGCGGCTGTACGGTGTTCCTCCTTGCAGGATTTGAGAGTCGGGCAACACGACCATGCCGGCATAACGCAGCCCCACATCCCGCGTTTTCGCGATGTGATCCACCACCGACTCGGCATCAATCGACGAAAGCAGAACCAACGGGCTCCCGCCAAAGAGATCACCGGTCGATCCGAATTTGAAGACCCGGCCATCGACAGGCTTCTTTTGAGACGTGTCCTTCGTGGCTTGGGCCCCAAGATTCCAGGACCATCCATTCATGGCGGCCACCTCGGGGAGGAAGCGGTTTCCAAGATCAAGCAGTGCCGCGGCCTTGAGGCTGTAGATCGTCGTGCCGTGCTCGCGAGTTGCGGTCAGCGACGCCCCCTTCTTGCTGCCTTCGAGGGCGTCCCGGATCTTGAGGTTTGACATCAGCCATGATGGCTCTTCCTCCGCGGAGGACGCGGCAGCAGGCGGGGGTACCGCAGCCGGTACCTTTTGAGGCTCTCGCGGAGTCGCTGCAACGGGCAATGTCCGCGCAGGAGGACGCCCTGCATCCTTGTCGTAGCACGCGAGCCGCAGGGCATCGTCGTCGATGCGCACGCAATCGGCTGCAGTTGCTGCTGTTGATGCGGCGAGCATTAGGCAGGCAGGCAGGCGCTTCACATCCGGCTCCCGACGAGTTTGATCAGGTCCGAGAGCTTCTCGCACTCCGCCAGTTCGTTGGTCGAGACGAACTTCGGCTTCGTCTTCGAGGAATGCTTCTTGATGATCTTGTTGAACCGCAGCGCTAGTGCCTGTACACGCTCGGTCGGAATGCCAAGGTTGAGGAAGAGCAGGACGTCTTCGGTGATGACACCCTCTTTGAGTTGATCGACCAGCGGCACGACCGTCTGCTTGTCCATCAATTCGAGCAACTCCGTCTTCCATTGAGGCTCAGGCGAAGGCGCCGCTACGGTCGCGGCGGCCTTCTTGTTTTGGGTTCCCATCGTGGTCCTCGTCAGCTGTGGCAGGCGAGCCAATCTAGCCGCACGCAACGTGACTCGCGTCATGAATTCTGTGGAGATGGCGTGCTTCTGCCGCTGCGCTTTTCAGGCAGGTTGTTCGCAACGGGCCGTGGCGCCATGCGGGCTTCCCGCAGTGGCCTGGAGTGGGCGCTGGCCGCATCCAGCACTATCGGGTTTTCCCGCCGTCACTTCGGTCAGCGGCCCCCTTCGCCGCGACACTGCCGGCTTCTGACCATTCACCTCTCTTCCCATGAAGCGTCTGCCCCTCCCCCGCGCCCTCATGCTCAGCCTGACTCTGGCCGTGGGCGGCCAAGCCCTGCATGCCGAGCCCCTTCCCGCCGTCTGGAACCTGACCCCCCTCTACGCCAGCGACACCGACTGGGAAACCGCCCGCAAGGCCCTGCTGGCCGACCTGCCCAAGCTGGCGGCCTTGAAAGGCACGCTGGGCAAGAGCGCGAAGAGCCTGCGTGCCGGGCTGGATGCCATCAGCGCGGCCAACCTGCGGGCCGACCGCCTGCGTGTGTACGCCAGCATGAAGCAGTCCACCGACAACCGGGATACCAAGAACCAGGAGCGCAGCAACCTGGCCGCCCAGTTCGACGGTGAGTACGGCAGCACCATCGCCTGGCTGGAGCCCGAGATCCAGTCGCTGGGCGAGGCCAAGGTCAAGGCCTTCCTGAAGGCCGAGCCGGGGCTGAAGAAGCATGCCGAGCATCTGCGCAACAGCCTGCGCCAGGCCAGGCACACGCTGAGCGCCGAAAGCGAGGCCGTCATCGCGGCGCTGGGTCCGGTGCGCGGCGCCACCGGCGAGGTGCGCACATTGCTGTTCAACGCCAACACCCGATGGCCTGAGTTGACGATCGACGGCAAGACCGAGAGGCTGGACGACACCAGGTACGGCCTGCTGCGCCAGCACCCCAACCGTGCGGTGCGCAAACAGGTGTTCGACAGCTTCTTCGGCGCCATCGGCCAGTACGAGGACACCTATGGCGTGACCCTGGGCAATGTGGTGCAGGACGACACCACCATGGCCAAGCTGCGCCACCACCCCAGCGCCGTGGCCATGAGCCTGGGCGCCGAAGAGGTGCCGGAGGCCGTCTACCGCACCCTGGTGGCCGAGGTGCACAAGGGCCTGCCCACGCTGCACCGCTACTTCAAGCTGCGCCAGAAGATGCTGGGCCTGCCGGACCTGCACTACTACGACATCTACCCGGCCCTGGTCACGCAGACCAGGCACTACAGCCTGGACGATGCTGCCGCGCTGACGCTGGCGGCGACCCAGCCGCTGGGTGACGACTACCAGGCCCTGCTGAAGACCGGCTTCAAGGCCAACACCATGCATGCCCTGCCGGCGCCGGGCAAGCGCGGCGGCGCCTACCAGGACGGTGTCTACGGCGCACCGCCCTTCGTGTTCCTGAACCACCAGGGCGATTTCGAATCGGTCAGCACCTTCGCGCACGAGTGGGGCCATGCCATGCACACGGCCATGGCCAACCGCGTCCAGCCCTACGAGACGGCGAACTACTCGCTCTTCATCGCCGAGATCGCGTCCACGGCCAACGAGGTGCTGCTCAGCAACTACATGCGCGGCCAGGCCGCCAGCAAGGAAGAGAAGCTCTACCAGCTGGGCTATGCGCTGGAGCGCCTGCGCAGCACCTTCTTCCGCCAGGCCATGTTCGGCGAGTTCGAGCTCAACACCCACGACGCCGCCGCCCGGGGCGAGGCCCTCAACGGCAAGCGCATGACGGAGATCTATTGCAAGCTGCTGAAGGACTATCACGGCGATGCCGCGGGGGTCATGAAGATCGACCCGGCCTACTGCCAGGAGTGGGCCTTCATCCCGCACTTCTACCGGCCCTTCTATGTGTACCAGTACGCCACGTCGGTCACTGCGGCCCTGCATTTCGCCGAGGACATCCTGGCGGCCAAGCCCGGCGCGCGCGACAACTATCTGAAGCTGCTCGCCGGTGGTGGCTCGGTGGCGCCCTACCAGGCGCTGAAGAACGCGGGCCTGGACATGGCCAGCCCCGCCCCCTACCAGGCCGTGGTCAAGCGCATGGACAGCATCATGGACGAGATGGAGGCGCTGCTGGCGGCCAAGTGAGATGACCGGCCGCCTTCAAACAGCGTGAAGGCCAGCGGCCTGTCAGGGTGGGGGTCGCGTCAGGGACTGGCCAGCACCTTGCGGTCACCCAGCGGCTGCAATGGGCGAGCGTTGTGGGCAAAGATGCGGCGGAATTGCTTGATCTGCGCCGGCGACAACTCAACCGGCTCGCGCAGCACCATCCAGCTCACACCCTCGGAGCAGGGCGGTGTGGTCAGGGAACCGTCGAAGCTGTAGTAGCTGAGCTTGGCGGGCAGCAAGGCGGCCAGGTCCAGGCTCAGGCCGGCCGGCGTGGCGGGGGCATCAGCGTTGGGCTGGGTGGGCAGGTTGTCGAACACCGCCTTGAAGGCCGCATTCGGCTTGCCGGGCTTGAGCAGCAGCCCCACCACGCCCAGCTTGCCGTCGGCGTCCTTGTGGACGAAGTGGGCGACCATGGCGAAGCGCTTGCCGTTGATGGCCTCTTCGCTAGGGGTGTGGAAATGGAACTGCAGCAGCTTGAACTCCCGGCCGCCGACATTGAGCTTGTTCTCGCCACTGGCGTTGACCTGGACGGTGTGGCCGTTGTTGACCAGGTTCAGCGGCATGCTGCCGTAGCTGAACTGCAGCGCCGGCAGGTCGGCGGGGGTGGCGCCCTTGACGTCGATCGGCGTCTGGGCGTGGCCCGTGGCGCAGGTGCCGAACTCCGGAGCGATCTTGCCCCACTGGGCCGGGCCGGCCTTGCCGCTGTATTCCCAATGCGGCGCGTGGCCGTCGGCCGCGAGGACGGCAGCTGGCAGGGCAGCCAGGCCCGCAATCAGCAGACCCGCCAGGGTCTGACGGCGAGGGAGTGGAGCGAACGTGAGGTTCATGGCGTTGTTCAAGCAGGGGTGCAGTGGTTGAGAACCCATCGGCCACGGGGCCGCGGGCCTGGTTCAGCATATCTTTGGACCCATGGAGGGGCGGGACGCTTTGCCCGCGATTTACTCGCGCTTTACTCAGCCAGCTGACAGCGATCTGTGTACGTCGGCGCCGTGTACGCTTGCGGCACCATGACGCCTTCGTTCGCCTTGCGCCACTACGGCCCTTCTCGCGGCAGCCATGCGCATGAGCATGTGCAGGTGCTGTGGACCCTGCAGGGGGCGCTGGAGCTGGAGGTCGATGGCCGCGGCCAACGGCTGGCGGCTGGGCAAGGGCTGCTGATCCCGCCCGGCGAACTGCATGACTTCGAGGCGCCGCAGGGCAGCCGGTGCCTGGTGCTGGACACCGCCGACCCGGCCTGGCTGCAGTGTGCGGCGCGGCCGCGGCATGCGCCGTCCGTGGATCACCTTGCGCGCTTCCTGGCGGCGTCGCTGGGCCAGGGGTTGCCGGTGTCGCAGGAACTGGGCGCACAGTTGCTGGCGCAGGCCTGGGGGCCGGGTGAGGCATGCGCGGCAAGTGCGGGTCGCCGTGCCGTCAACTGGGCCGACCTGCGGCGCTGGACGCAGACCCGGCTGGCAGCACCGCTGACGGTGGCCGACCTCGCCGCACGCGCGGGCCTGGCCGAAACCCAGTTCCGCGCCCGCTGCCTGTCAGCCACCGGCCTCACGCCGATGCAATGGCTGCGCGCCCAGCGCCTGGATCGCGCTCGTCTGCTGCGGACCGCTGGCCTGCCCGTGGCGCTGGTGGCCCGGCGCGTGGGCTATGACTCGCCCTCGGCGCTGACCGCCGCGCTGCGCCGCGCCGCTGGCCGCGAGCCCTGATCGTCGACCGCTGATTCGCGACGACGGCCCGTCGTTGCGCGACGACGCCGGTCCGAGACTGCCGGCATGAAGACGACCGAAAGAAAAGCCGACCTGCTGGCCCTGGGCGCCATCGCGATGTGGGCCTCGCTCGCAGCCCTGGGCGTGTCGCTCGCGCATGTGCCGCCCTTCCTGCTGACGGGCCTGGGCCTGCTCGTGGGCAGCGCGTTGGCGCTGCCGCTGTCGCGCTTCAAGCTGAGCGCCTGGCAGGTGCCGCTGCCGACCTTGGCGCTGGGCGTCTACGGCCTGTTCGGCTTTCACCTGCTGCTCTTCGTCGCACTGCGCACCGCGCCGGCGCTGCAGGCCAATCTGATCAACTATCTGTGGCCGCTGGGCATGGTGGTGCTGGCCCCGCTGCTGCTGCCCGGCCTGCGCTGGCGCGCGGCACAGATCGGCGCGGCGCTGCTGGGCTTCGCGGGTGCGGCCGTGCTCATCCTCGGTCGCGGCGGCCCGGGCGGCGCGCTGGATGGCGGCTGGCACCCGGGCTACGCGCTGGCGTTGGGCTCGGCCCTGGTGTGGAGCACGTACTCGCTGGCCACGCGCCGCGTGCCGGCCTTCCCGACCTGCGCGGTGGGCAGCTTCGCGGCCGTGTCGGGGCTGTTGTCGCTGGGCTGCCATGCGCTGTGGGAACCGGCCGTGGCCTTGAACGCGCGCGACCTGGCGCTGATTGCGGCACTGGGCCTGGGGCCGCTGGGCGGCGCCTTCTTTTTGTGGGACGCCGCGCTGAAGGCCGGCGACCCGCGGCGCATCGGCTTGCTGGCCTTTCTGACGCCTTTGCTGTCCACCGCCGTGGTGATGGCGACGACGGGGCAGGCCTTGTCGGCCTCGCTGATCCTGGGCGGTTTGATGATCGTCGGCGCGGCGATCTGGGGCAGCCGGGAGCCCGCGGCCTGAAGAGGATCCCTAGCACGGCCGCTACGCCACGCTCGCCCCCGACGGCCACCACAAACCGGGGCCCCGCGGTCCCGAAAACCGGGGGCAAACGGCCCGCGACCGGCTTCTAGACTGCCGCGCTCAGGATCAGGGAGACGTCATGAAACGCGCCATCTATGGGCTCGTGCTGGCGGCGGTGGGCTGCGCCAACCCGCCCCCGCCGGTGGTGGATTCAGCGCCGCAGTTCGCGCAGCAGCTGGCAGGCAAGCGCTACGGCTTCTATGTAGGCCCGCAGAAGCAGGCGCCCATCGAATCGGGGCGGCCGGATGAGGACTATGGCTACGAGGGGCTGCGCGCGGTCTTCCAGCCGCTGGCATCGGTCTGCGCGCGCGAGCGGGGCGTGGTGGCCGTCGCCACCACGCGGGTCAATGGCCAGAAGCTGCCGTCGGCCGTCACCTGCGAGGCGCCCCAGGGGGCCTTGTGGGGCGTGACGGTGCGCTACAGCCCCCTCGATCTCGACACCGCCAAGAACGGCGGCTGGGCCTGGCTGACGCTGAGGACGCAGTTCGTCGCCGCGGCCGACCTCGCGGCTGCCCGTGAGCAGGCCGAGACCCGGCGCCAGGCCGAGGCGGAAGCGCAGCGACGCGACGACTTGGCGCGGCGTGAAGCGCGGGAGCGTTATCTGGCGGCGCTGGAGCCTTTCCGCGCCGGGCTGAAACCGGCCACGCGGGTGAAGTGGAGGGAGCCGACGTCCGGATTCATCGGCACGGGTCTCGTGGTTCGCGTGGACGGTGAGTTGGTGCAGGTCCAGTTCGACAACCTGCTTTTCGGGGCGGACAGCGTGCGCCACGTCCGCCGTGCCGAACTGGAGCCCTGGGACGGCGTGCCGACTGGCAGCCGCTATCAGCTGCGCTGAAGCGGGCTGGACGGGAGGCTCAGCGCGCCGCCATCATCCGCACCCCCAGGCCGATGAACACGGTGCCGGCGAGCCGGTCCAGCCATTGGCCCGCGCTCGGCCGCTGGTTCAACCACGCGCCGACACCGCCAGAGAAATAGCCGAGCAGCCCGAACAGCAGGGCCGCCTGTGCGGTGAACAGCAGGCCCAGCAGCCCCAGCTGCCACTCCACCTGACCCTGCGACGCGACAACGAACTGCGGCAGGAAGGACAGGAAGAACAGCACCACCTTGGGGTTGATGGCGTTGGCGATCAGGCCCTTCACGAAGAGCTGGCGCAGCGGCGTGGCTTCAGCTGTTTCGCTGCTCACCCGCACGGCGCCCGCGTGCCGCCAGGCCTGCACGCCCATCCAGACG
Organism: Roseateles saccharophilus; assembly: GCF_031458095.1. GTDB lineage: Bacteria > Pseudomonadota > Gammaproteobacteria > Burkholderiales > Burkholderiaceae_C > Pelomonas > Pelomonas saccharophila_A. Next base: position 281,341 of record NZ_JAVDXU010000003.1, on the reverse strand, counting down.
AGATAGACGCCGCCGGCCACCTTCAGCAGCGTGAAGGCCAGTGGCGACGCCGCCACCAGGGCGCTGATGCCGATGACGGCCAGCAGGGTGTGGCTCAGGCAGCCGAGGGCGCAGCCCAGGCCGAAGGCCATGCCGGCGCGGCGGCCGCGCGACATGCCCATGCTGAGCACCATCAGGTTGTCGGGCCCGGGTGTGGCGGTCAGCACCAGGGCGGTGGCGAGGAAGGCGAGGATCTGGGGCGTGGTCAGCATGTTTCGGGTCAGTCAAATCGCGGCCTGCCGCGCAGTCCGTATTGCGTGATGTGGGCGATGGGGACGCCGACGTAGAAGATGTGCGACAGCAGGCCGCTGACGATGTTCCAGCCCTGCGGCAGCTTCCAGCCCGTCACGCCGGACAGCGGCACGACGATATAGACCATGGCCACCCAGGTCAGCACGCCGTAGAGGGCGCCCCAGAGCCAGGGACGCAGGGTGAGGGCCGGGAGCTTCAGCGCCGCCAGCAGGAAGACCGCGGCCATGCCGGTGGTGAGAAGGAAGTGGAACAGCAGGCCCAGCCCTGCCGTCCCCATGCCTCCCTGCATGGCCGCTGCGCCCAGCAGCCCGCTGGCGATGTATTTCAGGATGCCTTCGGCGGTGGCGCCCTGGGAGGCATAGCTGGCAAACGCGGCCAGGATGTCCAGGGCGCCGGACACGAGTCCGGCCAGGATGACGGTCTGGATCCTGCGCATGCGCCTCCCAAGGGCCGGGTGAGGAAAGCGCAGGATCTTATGAAGCCGCCTTGGATGTCATACCCGGGGATGCCCTTGGCAGGGGCGTGACGCCCGGACGGCTTTCAGCCTTGCCTCAGACCGGCTGCCGGTAGCGCTGGCCCCTGAAGCGCAGCACCAGCTCGCGCGGGCGGATCTGCTCCAGCACGAAGTCGGGGCCCAGCTGGGCGCCCTCGCGCAGCACCTCGCCATTGATCATGGCGAAGCGGCCGGACGGCTCCTCCGAATAGACCGAGCCGCTGATGACCAGCCGGGGCACGTCGCGGCGGATGCTTTCGGGCAGCTCGGCCAGGCGCGGGAGGGGCGCTTCGGCCGCCGGCGCGGGGGCCGGGGTGGGCGCTGCAGCGGGCGGCGGTGCCGGCATCGCGGCCGCCACGGGCGCGGGCGCCGGGGCGGCAACCACCGCGGCCGGTGGCGGCGCGGGCGGCAGATAAGGCGAGCCGGACGACGCCGGCTGCGGCGTCGTCGCGCTGACTGCCGGCGGCACGGCCACCGGCGCCGAGGCGATCGGCGCTGGCGCGGCGGTCAGCGGAGCGGATGCTGCTTGCGGCACTGGCGAGGCGGTGTCGTGCTGGCCGCTTGCCCACCAGCTGCCGGCGCCGATGCCGGCCAGCAGCAGCAGGCCGCCACCGGCCCAGGGCAACCAGCGGCGCGGCCCGGAGGCCTCACTGGCGGACAGGGGCTGGGTATGCAGGCCCGGCACCTGGCCGCGCTCGCGTTCGCGGTCGGCTTCGGCACGGCGCAGGGCGTCGAGGATGTAGGACATGGCGGTTCAGTCGGTCGATAGCGCGTCCAGGCGCGGCTCGGCCACACCGGTGGCCCGGTTGATCTGCATCAGCGTGATGGGGCCGACGCGGCCGTCCGGCTGCAGGCCCTGGCTGGCCTGGAAGGCCTGGACCTGGCGGCTCAGTTCGGGCCAGCCCGGCACGGCGGAGGCCGCGGTGCCGCCCTGCGCCTGGGCCAGTTGGGTGGCCAGCCAGCTGCGCAGCGGGCCGATGTTGTCAGCCCGGCTGGCGTAGCCCGGCGGCACCCGCCAGAAGGTGGTGAACTCACCGCGCCAGGCCGTGGCCAGTTCGGGCAGGGCGACGCGGCGTGGCGTGCCGTCCACCAGCAGCGTGGCCTGCTTCTCGTCCAGCCCCACCAGGGCGGCGAGGGCCGCCGGCTGGCCGGGGCGTTGCAGGGTCAGCAGCACCGGGCGGTCGATCAGGCGGATCAGCGACAGGCTGCCGCTGCTGCTGCGATAGCACTGCAGGCCGCGCTGTGCGGCCGTGGTGCAGGGGTCGACCTGGGGCTGCAGCGGCAGGCCCCAGGCCTTGGCCAGCGCGGCCCAGGCGTCGCCATCGCGCGGCGTCCAGTCGGCCAGGCGCAGCGGCTCGGGTGCCGGCGGCACGCCACTGGCGGCCGAGGCCGGCCGGGCAGGGGCGCTGGCGGCCGCTGCCGTGGCCGAAGCGGCGCTGGCGGGGGAGGACGCCGCCGCGGCCGCCGTTGCGGCGCTGCTGCCGCGCCCCGCCTGCGACTGCTGCCATCCCCAGGTCAGCCCGGCACCGGCGACGGCCGCGGCCAGCACCACCAGGCCCAGGCCGACCGGATCGGGCTTGCGCTGGGGCAGGGGACGCGTGAACTGCGCATCGAACACTTCGGCCGCGGCCCGGCGCACGATGGCCCCGGTGACCTGGGCCTGGCCGCTGGCATAGCCGCCCAGCAGGGCGCGGTCGCAGAGCAGGTTGATACGGCGCGGCACGCCGCGGGTCAGCTGGTGGATCAGGCGCAGGCCGGTGCGGTCAAAGGGCAGGGCGCCGGCGAGGCCGGCCACGTTCATGCGGTGGCGGATGTACTGGGCCGTCTCGGCTTCGGACAGCGCACCCAGGTGGAAGCGGGCGATGACGCGCTGGGCCAGCTGCTCCAACTCCGGCCGGGCCAGCATGCCGCGCAGCTCGGGCTGGCCGATCAGCACCACCTGCAGCAGCTTGCGCTCGGCGGTCTCCAGGTTGGTCAGCAGGCGCAATTGCTCCAGCACGTCGGCCGAGAGGTTCTGCGCCTCGTCGATGATGAGCACGTTGTTGCGGCCCGCCGCATGCTGGGCCAGCAGGAAGGCGTTGAGCGGGTCGACATAGTCCTTGACCGTCTGGGCACCCGGCGCCACCTGGACATGGAATTCGTCGCAGACCGACTGCAGCAGTTCGGTGACGGTGAGCTTGGGGTTGAAGATATAGGCGACATTGCAGTTCGCCGGGATCTGTTCCAGGAAGCAGCGGCAGACGGTGGTCTTGCCGGCCCCGATCTCGCCGGTGAGCAGCACGAAGCCGCCACCGCCGTCCAGCCCGTAGAGCAGATGGGCCAGCGCCTCGCGGTGGCGCTCGCTCATGAACAGGTAATGCGGATCCGGCGCGATCGAGAACGGCGCTTGTTTCAAGCCGAAGAAGGGCGCGTACATGGGGCGGCAGGATAACGATTCCACCCGCGTGTCGATTTCGGCCGGCGTCGATCGTCGTTCCGATAACCGCAACCTGCTGCAAGGACAGACACCATGACCCTCACCATCACCGCCTTCGAACGCTCCCCCGACGGCGGCAAGGGGCTGGCCCGAGATAGCCGCGTCCGCTGGGCGCTGGAGGAAGTGAACCAGGCCTACGAGGTTCGCCTCGTCTCCTTTCAGGCCATGAAGCAGCCCGCGCACCTCGCCCTGCATCCCTTTGGCCAGATCCCGACCCTGGAGGATGGTGAATTGGCCCTCTTCGAGACCGGGGCCATCGTGCTGCATCTCGGCCAGCGGTATCCGGGCCTGCTGCCCGAGGGCGCCGAGGCCCGCGCGCGGGCCGTCGCATGGATGTTTGCCGCGGTCAACACCGTGGAGCCGCCCATCCTGGAGCTGACGATGGCCCGCCTGTTCGAGCGCGACCAGCCCTGGTACGCCGACCGCCTGCCCGCGCTGGAGGCGCGCGTGCGCACGCGGCTGCAGCAGCTGGCGGCACGGCTGGGCGATGCCGATTGGCTCGAAGGTGCCTTCAGCGCCGCCGACCTGATGATGGTGCACGTGCTGCTGCGCCTGCGCTCGACGGGTCTGCTCGACGAGTTCCCGCCCCTGGCCGCCTATGTCGCGCGCGGTGAGGCCAGGCCGGCCTACCAGCGGGCGTTTGCGGCCCAGCTGGCGGTGAACACGCGCGCGGCGTAGCGCGCGGCCGTCCGCCCCGGCGTCCTCTGGTCTGGGGAGGCGCGCGGCCCTGCATCGCCCAACAATGCGGTCCTCCGGCGACGCCGGCTTTCAGTGAGCAGGCGCCATGGCGGAACCCAAGACAAGGCTGGAGTTGCTGACGTCGCTGGTCCAGGTGCTGAGCATCGTCTGCGGCGTGGTCATCAGCGTGCTGAGCTTCAACGCATCCCGCGAGAAGGAGGCCGAGGTCAGGAAGAAGGAGGCCGAGGCCCGGGTTGCCGAGGCGGAGCGGCCCTTCCGCGAGCTGCGCCGCAGCGTCTACCTCGAGGCCATCAAGACGGCGGCGATCATCGCGACGCCCGAAGGCCGGCCCAAGGCGGATGTTGAAAAGGCCGGCCGGCGCTTCCGCGAGCTCTACGTCGCGGAACTGACCATGGTCGAGGATCCCGCCGTCGAAACCAGGATGGTGGCGCTGGCCAGCGCGGTGGCTCCCGATCTGCTGCGCCTGAACGAGGGCCAGCTGGCCGCACTCGGGCTGGCCAAGGCGCTCAAGGCCTCCTACTCGAGTTCCGAGCAGCCGGGCTGCGGCAGGTAGAGCGACGTTCCAACGGCCGCGTCTGCGCTCAATCGCGGAAGTTCGGCGCCCCGCCCTTGCCGGCCATCATGGCCTTGCTGAGGTCTTCGCTCATCAGCATGGCCGAGTTCCAGGTCGCGATGTAGTTCAGGCCATCGGCCACCGAGTGGTCGCGGGCGTAGTTCAGCATCTCCTTGGTGCCGCGGATGGACAGCGGCGATTTGCTGGCCACCATGGCGGCGATCTCGCGCACGCCGGCCTGCAGCGCCTCGCGGCTGTCGAACACGCGGTTGACGAGGCCGATCTCGCGCGCCTCGGCCGCCTCCACGCGCCGGCCCGTGTAGGCCAGCTCGCGCACCAGGCCCTGGGAGCCGACGATCTTGGGCAGGCGCTGCAGCGTGCCGACGTCGGCCACCATGCCGATGTCGATCTCCTTGATGGAGAAATAGGCGTCGGCGCTGCAATAGCGCATGTCGGCGCAGCAGATCAGGTCGATGCCGCCGCCCACGCAGGCACCGTGGATGGCGGCGAGCACGGGCTTGCGGCAGCGCTCCAGGCTCGTCAGCGTGTCCTGCATGTCCAGGATGACGCGGCGCAGGCTCTCGCGGGTGCGACCGTCACAGGGATCCTGGATCTGCGGGGCGATGCCCATCATCATCTGCAGGTCGATGCCGGCGGTGAAATGCTTGCCCTCGCCCTCCAGCACTGCAACCCTGGCGTGGGCCTCGGTATCTACCCAGTCGAAGGCGCGGCGGATGTCCTGCCACATCACGGCGTTCATGGCATTGGCCTTGTCCGGTCGATTCAGGCGGACGGTGGCGATGTGGTCCTGGACGGAGACGGTGAGGGTTTCGAGTTGCATGGCTGACCGGCAGAGGACGGGAAAGCCGCCATGATGCCTGTCATGACCCCTGGGCGCTGTCGCCACCGGGCCAGCGTCGATACTTGAGCCCATGATCCACGCCACCAAACGCATCGCCCGCGGCGCCGGCCTCGCCGCCGTGCTCGTCAAGCGCGCCCCCACCCTCGAACTCGACTGGGACGCCCGCAGCAGAAGCCGCTTCTCGGCCACCGATTCCAGCGGACGCGAAATCGGCGTCGTGCTGCCGCGTGGCACATCGCTGCGCGGCGGCGATGTGCTGGTGGCCGAGGACGGCAGCCTGCTGCGCGTCATCGCTGCGGCCCAGCCGGTGCTGCAGGTGCGGCATTGCGCCGAGCACGGCAGCGCATTCGACCTGCTGCGCGCCGCCTACCACCTCGGCAACCGCCATGTGCCGCTGGAGCTGCAGCCCGATCTGCTGCAGTTCGAGCCCGACCCCGTGCTGGCCGACATGCTGCGCCGCCAGCATCTCATCGTCACCGAGGCCCAGGCCGCCTTCGAGCCCGAGGGCGGGGCCTATGGCGAGGGGGCGGGCCATGGTCATCACGACCATGGCCACGATCACGGCCATTCGCACGATCACGCCGCCGCGCCCGCACCGGCCCGCAAGCCGCTGGCCATTCCGGTCAAGGCGCACGAGGCGGTGCATGTGCACGGTCCGGACTGCAACCACGACCATGACCACGGACATGGTCACGCCGCTCACGGCGAGCCAGGCCACGTGCATGGCCCCGGCTGCGGCCACGATCACAAGCACTGACTTCCGCTCACGTGCCGAGGCGGGTGGGAATCCTCACCTCGGCCTAGGGATGCCTTCTTCCTGGTGGCGCCTCGTTGTGCCGTTAGCATCGCGCGCGCCGCCGCTGGCCGGCCCTGGAAGGGCGGGCTGCGGCGCGCCATGAGCCAACCAGGGAGTTCCTTCTTGAAGTACATCCGTCTCTTGCTCGCCGGACTTGCCGCGGGCCTGCCCGCTGCCGGCTTTGCACAATCGCCCAACCTTGCCGCGTCCACCTATATCGGTGTGGAGTTCGGCACCGGCAAGGTGAGCCTCAATTGCCCCGCCAACACCGCCTGCAGCCGGGTGGACTCCAACCTGACGGTGCGCGCCGGCCACCGCTTCGACCCGTCCTGGGCCTTCGAGGTGACCTATGCTCACATCGACGCCGACTGGGGCTTCCTGGGCCGCAACTACTCTGCCGAATACACCGGCTTCGGCGTCGGCGCGGCCTATACCCTGCCGTTGTCGACCAGCGTTGGCGCGGTGCTGCGGTTTGGCGGTGCCTCCAATGAGCTGAAGCTGCAACCGGCTGTCGGCCTGTCGGGCAACAACCCCGGCACCACCTCGACGCGTTCGGTGCAGCCTTACGCGGGGCTGGGGCTGTCGTGGCAGTTCGCGCGTCACTGGAGCACCAGCCTCAATGTCGACCTGACGCGGGCCGCCCTGCGCGACAGTCCCACCAGTCCCAAGCAGACCGTCACGGTGCGGACGCTGGGCGCCGGCATCGCCTTCAATTTCTGATCGCGAAGGCGGGGGGTGCGCTGGCGGGGCCAGAATCGCCCCATGTCCACGCCGCCTTCTCCCGCCTCGCTGCTGCACCTGCTCTGGCTGGCGTCGCCGGCCCTGCCGGTCGGTGGCTTCAGCTATTCCGAAGGCCTGGAGGCCGCCGTCGATGCCGGCGTCGTGCATGACGAGGCCAGCGCCGGCGACTGGCTGCTGAACCAGCTCGAGCTGGTGCAGGCCCGCGCCGAACTGCCGGTGGCGGCGGCCGCGCACGCGTCGGCGCTGGCCCTGGACAGCGCGCGGCTGGCCGAACTCAATGCCTGGGTGCTGCAGACGCGCGAGACGTCCGAGAGCCTGCAGCAGGCCCAGCAGATGGGCCGCAGCCTGCTCGCGTGGATGCAAAGCCTCCTTCCCGACGCCGCCGTGCTGCCGCTGCTGAAAGGCCTGAAGCCCGCGCCGACCTGGCCCGTCGTCATGGGCGCGGCCGCAGCATCGCGGGGCGCCGCGCTGGAGCCGGCCCTGCAGGCCATCGCCTTCGGCTGGGCGGAGAACCTGATGCAGGCCGCTGTGCGCTGCGTGCCCCTGGGCCAGACCTCGGGCCAGCGCCTGCTGGCACGCCTCGTGCAAGCCATTCCGCCAGCCGTGGCGACCGCCCTGGCCGCACCCGAACCCATGGCCTTTGCGCCCCTGCTCGGCGTCTTTGGCGCCCGCCACGAAACCCAGTACTCGAGACTGTTCCGCTCATGAATTCAGCTCCTTTGCACGCCATTCCGAATCGCACCAAGAAGCTCCCGCCGCTGCGCGTCGGCGTCGGCGGCCCGGTGGGCTCGGGCAAGACCACCCTCGTCGAGATGCTGTGCAAGACCATGCGCGAGCGCTGGGACCTGGTCGTCGTCACCAACGACATCTACACCAAGGAAGACCAGCGCCTGCTGACCGTGGCGGGCGCGCTGGCACCCGAGCGCATCATGGGCGTGGAGACCGGTGGCTGCCCGCACACCGCCATCCGCGAGGACTGCTCCATCAACCTCGAGGCGGTGGACCGCATGCTGGAGAAGTTCCCCGACGCCGACATCGTCTTCGTCGAAAGCGGCGGTGACAACCTCGCGGCCACTTTCAGCCCCGAGCTGTCAGACCTGACCATCTACGTCATCGACGTGGCCGCCGGCGAGAAGATCCCGCGCAAGGGTGGCCCCGGCATCACCAAGAGCGATCTCTTTGTCATCAACAAGACCGACCTCGCGCCACACGTGGGTGCCGACCTGGACATCATGCGCAGCGACACCGCCCGCATGCGGCCCGTCAAACCCTGGGTCATGACCAACCTCAAGACCCGCGAGGGGCTGGCCGACGTCGTCGCCTTCATCGAGAAGAAGGGCCTGCTTGTCAGCTGATGCCATTCGCTGGCCCGCCCGGCTGGACCTCAGCGCGGCGCGCGACGGCGGCAATGCCACCCGCGTGCACGCCCGCCATGACGGTCCGCTGCGGCTGCTGAAGACGCTCTACCCCGAAGGCGCCGGCGTCGCCCATGCGGTGCTGGTTCATCCACCCGGCGGCCTCGTCGGCGGGGACCGCCTGGACATCCACATCGATGTGCAGCCCAGCGCCCATCTGTTGGTGACGACACCGGCCGCGACACGCTTCTACCGTTCCAACGCCGGCGAAGCCGCGCAGGTCGTGCAGGCCTCGGTGGGCGAGGGCGCGCGCCTGGAGTGGCTGCCGCAGGAGACGCTGGCCTATCCCGGCTGCATCGCCCGCAACGAGGTCAGGTTCAAGCTGGCCGCGGGCGCCAGCCTGTTCGCCACCGAGGTCCTGGGCCTGGGGCTGCCGGCGGCCGGCCAGGCCTTCGACAGCGGGCGGCTGCTGCAGCATCTGGAAATCACCGACCGCTGGCTGGACCGGGGCTGGCTGGATGCCGCCGACACCGCCCTGCTCGACGGCCCCTGCGGCCTGGCGGGCCATCGCGTGCTGGGGACGCTGGTCTATGCGCAGGGCGGTGCCCTGGCCGATGCCGAGGCCCTGCTGACCCACAGCCGCGCCCGGCTCGGCGAGGCCGTGCGGGGCGGCATCACGCATCTGGCCGGGCCGGGTGGCGCGCTGCTGCTGGCCCGCGTCGTCGGCGACGAGGTCGAGGCCGTGACCCTGGCGCTGCGGCGGGTGAGGGCGTTGTGGCGCGAGCAGCTGTGGGCGCTGCCGGCCAGCGATCCCCGCATCTGGGCCACCTGAGTCAGCGTTCGCTGCGCAGCTCCAGCCACAGGCCATGGGCCCGCTCGGCTGGGGCCGCTTTGCTCGCGCGCGTCGCCATCACGACGCCGATCAGCGGATGTCCGGGTACGAGCTGGTGCCGCGCCGGCACGATGACGACGCGGCCGCCTGCGGCGAGTTCAAAGACAAGCGCCCTGGTTTTCAAAGGCTCGCCGCGGGCCTCTTCCCGTGAGCTGGCGCCCAGGGCCGCCAGCAGCTGCGCGAGCGGCGTCGGGTCGTCCGTTGCCACCCACACCTCCCGCGTCGCGAAGGCGCCGTTGGCATGGGCGAAGTGCTCCGGCCTGTCGGTCGGTGAGCGGTTGTCTCCGGCGAAGAAGATCCAGGGCAGACGCGGGTCGGTCAGCTCGAGGCCGTCGGCGTCCAGGCGGTGCGGGATGCCCGCGGCCTTCAGCGCCGCGGCGGCACGGGCCGCGTCGGCCGCGTGCAGGGTCAGATAGGCCGGGCCTTCGCCCTCGCGCAACAGGTCCACATAGCGGCCGCTCAAGGCGTCGCGCGCCTGCGTGGCCGTGATGAGCTCCAGCCCGGCGCCATTGGCGAACTTGACATGGGCATTGTTCAGTCCCTTGGCATGCGGCCGCCCGGGCTTGATGGCAAAGCCGAGGGCGCGGAAGTCGGCGGCCGCCGCGTCCAGGCTGCGTACGGCCGTGGGGATGTGATCCAGGCGCACCAGCGGCTGGGCCCCGGCCGGCAGGCCGGCGGCCAGCAGCAGGGCCAGGGCCCAGCGGATCACAGCGCCCGCCATGTCGGGATGCAGTGGCGGGCCAGGGCGGTGACCCAGTCGGGCTCGCCCGGCACGAAGGCGATGCCGAAAGCCGGGCTGACGAGGAAGCCGGCGCGCTCGAAGGCTTCGGTGTCCTGGGCCAGCACGAAGCTGGCGAGGGCGGCGAAGGGGATGGCCACCGTGCCCAGCTGCAGCACCGGCGCCCGCTTGGTGATCTCCTCCAGCCGGCCGTTGTCCTGGAAGCGCAGCACGCTGTGGCCGTAGTCGTAGGCAGTCAGGGCCACGTTGTTGCGCGAGCAGTGGTTGGGCGGCCCGAGGCGGGCGACCAGATCTTCCACCGTCAGGCTGAAGGTCAGGCCGTCGAAGGCCGTGAACGGCTCCAGGCGCAGGGCCATCACAGGCGTGCGGACATGTCGGCCCAGGCGGCGGCGATCAGGGCCCGCAGCGCGTTTTCGTCAACGGGCTCGCCGGGCCGCAGCTTGACGTGCCGCATGGCCTTGCCCGTGCCCTGCAGCAGGCCCGCCGGGTCGGGCAGCTCGGCGCCCTTGAAGAAGCCCACATTGACGTGGGCCGTGAAGGCATTGACGTAGCCGAAGGCCGCGTCGCCCGCGCAGGCGGTGGGATGGCCGTCGTGCAGCAGCTCGCGCACGTCGTCGTCGCAGGCGCGCATGACGTCGAACCACTTGCGGGCGATGTCGCCCAGCTCGCCGGCATGGGCGTCCATCCACGCCTGGACGGCGGCGTCATGTCGAGCTGCGGTCGGGAAACGGAACAGTGTCTCCATGACCGCAGATCATCGCCTAGTCTCCCGTGCTCCCGGGGATCTGCTGGCGCAGCTTGACCTTGCTGGCCGACTTGCGGCGCATCTTGATGTTCATCATCTCGACGGCCAGCGAGAAGGCCATGGCGAAGTAGATATAGCCCTTGGGCACATGATGGCCGAAGCCCTCGGCGACGAGCACGACGCCGACGACGACGAGGAAGGCCAGGGCCAGCATCTTGATGGTCGGGTGGTTGGACACGAAGCGGCCGATGGGGCCGGCGAACAGCATCATCAGGCCGACCGAGGCGATGACGGCGCCGATCATGATGCGCACATCGTCCACCATGCCGACGGCCGTGATGATGGAGTCCAGCGAGAACACCAGGTCGATGACCATGATCTGCAGGATGACGGCGCCGAAGGCCGCCTTGGCCTTGCCGCCCGCGCCCGGGTTCTCGTCTTCGCCTTCGAGCGAGCCGTGGATCTCGCCGGTGCTCTTCCAGATCAGGAACAGGCCGCCAGCGATGAGGATGAGGTCGCGCCCCGACGTGCCGCGCTCGAGGAAGGGCAGGGTGAACAGCGGCTCCACCATGCCGACGATCCAGGCCAGCACCAGCAGCAGGCCGATGCGCATGAACATCGCCGCGAACAGGCCCAGGCGGCGCGCCACTTCCTGGCGCTCCTTGGGCAGCTTGTCCACCAGGATGCTGATGAAGATGATGTTGTCGATGCCCAGCACCAACTCCAGCGCGGTCAGCGTGGCGAGGGCGATCCAGGTCTGCGGGTCGGTCAGCAGTTCGAGCATGGGAAGGCTTCCTTGATCAGCCGGGCATTGTCTCCAGCACCCGGCGGATCACGGACAGCCTCAGCCTGAGCCAAGCTTCGGTTTTGCTTGGGGTATGGGTCTGTTCATGCCCCGGCCCATTGTCGGGGCGTGAGCAGACCCTACTTCAGAATGAGTTCCTGCAGTTGCATATTGCCCACCAGCTTGCGCATGGCGCCGCGCTCGCCGGCGGCGACGTCCTGCTTGCGCGTGTCGGCGGCCAGCATGGCCTCGATCTTCTTCTGGAAGGCCAGCTGCTGGGCGTTGCTCTGGTAGTCCTTGAGCTCGACGGCCAGCACCAGGTCGGGCTCGTCGTGGCGCTGGGCATTCACGGCCAGCACGTGGTAGGACACGATGATCCCTTCCTTCTTGCCCAGCTCCTGCACCTTCTTCCAGTTGCTGCCGAGGTAGTCCATGTATTTCTCGAAATGGCCCGGTTCGATCTTGATGTTGGAGAAGAACCAGACCGAGCCCGGCGTGTAGCTCGAGTCCTGGGCCAGGGCCGGCAGGGACAGGGAAAGGGCCGCAGCGGCGGCGCACAGGCTTGCTTTGAAGTTCATCATGGCTTGCTCCTTGGTTGATGTCCGCCAGCGTCAGGCAGGGCGGGCGGCGGCAGTGTGTGGAGCGGGGCGGCGCGCGGCGACGGCGATGCGACCGGTGCGGCAAATCAGGCGCCGAGTCCGGCGCGATCGCGACGGGATGCGCTGTCAGCTCGAGGACGGCTTGAACTAGGGGATGTGCTTGGTCACGCCCGTCTGGCCTGTCACCCGGGTGACTGTCGCGTCCACGCATGTGCACGGATGGCGGCGGCGCTGGAATTGGCCTACAACCCGACCATGCTGCCTCTCCTCAACGCGGCCCCCACCGTCAGCGCCGAGCACCCCCTGCAGGGCGCCGAGGTGGAGACTGCGTTGAGCAATTCGCGGCTGATCTCGGTCTGCGAGACCACCAACCCCGACGAAGCCCAGGCGGTGCTCTGTGGCGTCTACGGCCCGCATGCGCTGCGCGTGCAGGACGAATCCACCCTCGCGCTGAAGCTGCGCGGCGCCGAGTTCGCCCGTCTGCACCTGGGCGAAGTGCGCTACGGCACCTCCACCCGCATGGCCATGCCCCGGGCCCATGGGCACTGGGTGTTCTCCTATCTGCGCCAGGGCGAGGTCTGGCGCAGCGGCGACCGCGAGCTCTATGGCGCGGGCGATGCCGGCGTCATCGCGCCGGACGAGGTGCATGGGCTGGAGATGTCCGGCGACATGGAGCTGCTGAACCTGCGGGTCGACGATGCCGACATGGGCAGCGCCTGCCGCAGCCTGCTGGGCTCCGACCTGGCCCATCCGCTGCGCTTTGCCGACCATTGCGGCGCCGGCGGCGCGCCGGTGGCGGCCCTGCTGCGTGTGCTGGGCCATCTGGCGGCCACGCCGGCCTATCCCCATGCGGCGGCCCAGCGCCTGGAGACCAGCCTGCGCGATGCGGCCCTGTTCGAGCTGCTGCTGGCCTGGCCCAACAGCTACACACGGGGCCTGGACGCACCGGCGGCCCTGCCGCTGTCCACGCGGCGGGCGCGCGACTACATCCACGCCCATGCGGCCGACGTCCCCTCGGTGGCCGACATCGCCGAAGCGGCCGGCGTCGGCGTGCGCGCGCTGGCACGTGGCTTCGAGCGCCACTTCGGCGTCTCGCCCCAGCGCTATCTGCAGCTATACCGGCTGGACCGCGTGCGCGAGGAGTTGCGCTCGGCGCCTCCCGGCGTCACGGTGACCTCGGTCGCGGCGCAATGGGGCTTCTGGCAGCTGGGCAGCTTTGCGGCGCGCTACCGCGAGCGCTTTGGCGAATCGCCCAGCCAGACCCTCAACCAACGCTGAAGTTCCGATTCGGCACATCCGGCTGCCGATTCGCCATAGCCGGCTGAAGCGCGGCTCGCGACCATGCCCCCACGCCGCCACACAGACGCGGCGACCGGAGACAGAGCATGAGACTCAGCCCCATTGCGCTGGCTGTCGCGTCCACCCTGGCCGCGGCCCAGACCACCGAGACCCAGCAGATCGAGCGCGTCGTCATCACGGCCGAGCGCCGCGTGACCGTGCTGGACACCACGCCCGCCGCCATCACGGCCCTGAACGGCGCCCGCCTGGCCGAGCGTGGCGACACCGGGCTGGCGGACCTGGTCATGCTCAGCCCCAACACCTCGGTGACCAACGGGCAGGGCGCCACCCAGCTCTTCATCCGTGGCATTGGCAATGTCTTCATCCTGGCCGGTGGCGACCCCGGCGTGGCCCTGTACAGCGACGGCGCCTATGTGTCCGACCAGACCAGCTCCAACACCGCCCTGTTCGACACCCAGCGCGTCGAGATCCTGCGCGGGCCGCAGGGCGCGCTGTACGGCCGCAATGCCACCGGCGGGGCGATGAATGTCATCTCGGCCCTGCCGACCAGCAGCTTCCAGGCGCGCCTGGGCCTGCTGCTGGGCAGCGACAAGCGGCGCGAGAGCGAAGGCTTTGTCTCGGGCCCGCTGACCCAGGGGCTGGAAGGCCGCCTGTCCTACCAGGTCAAGGAAGCCGACGGCTATACCCGCAACCCGCTGGCCGAGGGGCCGCGCAGCCTGGACGACCAGTCCAGCCGCGCGCTGCGGGCCCAGCTGCAATCCAGCCTGGGCGGCAATGGCACGCTGCGCTTCGTGGCCGGCCATTACCGCGAGCGCGACGCCGGCATGAGCGTGCCGGTGCTGCCTGACCCGGTCTCCATCCCCGTGCTGCTCTACGGCGTCACGCAGAGCAGCGACCCGCGCAGCGTCAAGAGCCAGGGCTCCAGCAACCGCGTCGAGGTCAACACGGCCCAGGCCCTGCTGGAGATGCCGCTGGGAAGCAACACGCTGAGCGCCTCCCTGAGCTGGCGGCGCAGCAAGGTCGACCGGCTGTGGGACAGCGACACCACCGAGGCCGCGGTCACGACCTCGGGCTTCCTGACCGGCAGCACCGACAAGAGCGTCGACGTGCACCTCGCCTCCGACGAGGCCAGCCCCCTGCAATGGCTGGTCGGCGTCACGGCCCTGCAGTTCGACCAGAGCCAGGACATCACCATCCTGACCCAGGTGCCGCTGGGCTTCCTGGTGCCGGGCGCACCCCTGACCGTGCCTTTCCCGGGCGGCGTCGGCTTCCTGCTCGGCGGCATGGTGCACACCCGCTCCAGCGCCGCCTATGCCGACCTGCGCTACACGCTGAACCCGCAGTGGTCGCTGCTGGCCGGCCTGCGCGTCAACCATGACAGCAAGCGCGCCGACGAGTACCAGAACATCGCCGCCTTCGGCCTGGCCGGCACCGGCCATCCGAGCGACGGCTGGACCAGCACCCCGGGCAGCCTGGGCGTCGAATACAAGCCCGCCACCGGCACCCTGGCCTATGCGCGCTGGGCCCATGGCTTCAAGTCGGGTGCCGTCAACCTCGGCGCCCTGCAGCCCAATCTCGTCAAACCCGAGAAGGTCAGCAGCATCGAGCTGGGCTTCAAGACCGAGTTCCTGCAGCGTCGTGGCGTGTTCAGCGCGGCCGTCTTCAGCAGCCGCTACAAGGACATGCAGGTCTCCCAGGTCGGTCAGGCCACGACCTTGCTGGCCAATGCCTCGGCGGCGCGCATCGACGGCCTCGAAGTCGAGGCGGCAGTCAAGCCCATCGCGCCGCTGACCCTGTCCGTCGGCCTGGGTCTAATGGATCCCAAGTACACGGACTTCACCAATGTCGACCTGCGCAATGCGCCGACGACACCGGTCAATGTGCGCGGCCGCCAGCTGGCCCAGGCCTCCAAGCAGCAAGTCACCCTCGGTGCCGAATGGGCCGGCAGCGTCGGCGAGATGCGCACGACGCTGCGGGCCGACTACAGCTGGCGCGGCCGCTTCTATTTCACCGAGTTCAACACGCCGGACGCCATGCAGGGCGCCTACGGCCTGCTCAACCTGAGCGCCACGCTGCGCCCCGCGGCCGGTCCCTGGAAGCTCTGGGCCTATGTCCGCAACGCCGGCGACACGACGGCCTACACCAGCATGAGCATTGCCTCGCCATTGCTGGGCGCGGCCCGCCAGGTCACCTACACGCCGCCGCGCCAGTTCGCCATCGGCGCGAGCTACGACTTCTGATCGACAGGGGGAGACCACCATGAAGCATCTGCTCGGCCACCATCAGCCGCAATGGGAACCGCTCGCCCATGCCTTCGACGCGCTGTTCGAGCGCGGTGACGACCTGGGCGCCTCGCTGGCCCTGACCGTCGAAGGCGAACTGGTGCTCGATCACTGGGGCGGCTGGTGCGACGAGGCGCGCAGCAAGCCCTGGGACCGCAACACCCTGACTCATGTCTGGTCCACCACCAAGACCATGACGTCGCTGTGCGCCCTGCTGCTGGCCGACCGCGGCGAGCTGGACCTGGACGCCCCGGTGGCCGCCTACTGGCCCGAGTTCGCGGCCAATGGCAAGAGCGGCATCCTGGTGCGCGACGTGCTGGGCCACACCTCGGGCGTCAGCGGCTGGGAGCAGCCCATGGGCATGGGCGACCTCTGCGACTGGGAGCGCAGCACGGCCCTGCTGGCCGCCCAGTCGCCGTGGTGGACGCCGGGCAGCGCCTCGGGCTATCACGCGCTGAACTACGGCCACCTGGTCGGCGAGCTGATCCGCCGCATCACCGGGCAGAAGACTGGTGCCTTCCTCGCCAGCGAACTGGCCGGCCCGCTGGGCGCCGACTTCCACATCGGCCTGCCGCCCGAGGACGATGCCCGTGTCGCGCGCGTTGTGCCGCCGCCGCCGGCACCGGTCGACTTCTCGGCCATTCCGCCCGACAGCCCCATGCTGCGCACCCTGGGCAACCCGGCGCCCGACGCGGCCTACAGCCATAGAGAAGACTGGTGCCGGGCCGATATCGGCGCTGCCAACGGCCATGGCAATGCGCGCTCGGTGGCGCAGCTGCAGTCCATCGTCGCCTGCGAGGGCACGCTCGCCGGCCGGCGCTGGCTCAAGCCGCAGACCGTGGACCGCATCTTCGAGGTGCAGGCCCGCGGCATCGACCTGGTGCTCGGCGTGCCGCTGTGCATGGGCATGGGCTACGGCCTGCCCGAGCCGGCCACGCTGCCCTTCATCCCCGAGCAGCGCATCTGCTTCTGGGGCGGCTGGGGCGGCTCGCTGGTGCTGGTGGATGTGGAGAGGCGGCTCTGCCTCGCTTACATGATGAACCGCATGGCGCCCGGCGTCGTCGGCGGGCCGAATGCGGCGGTGCTGGTGCAGGCGCTGTACGCCTGCTGCGCCTAGCGGCAGAAGTAAAAACAAAAAACCCGCCAGCGGCGGGTTGGGGGTGACTGACGGCAGCGCGGGGCTCAGACGATCCAGACCGGCGTCTGGGCGGCGGCCAGCGTCGTGGTGTCGCGGCGGCCTTCGATGATCACTCGCGGCAGATGGGCGACGGTGGTCGCTTCGGCGCGCTTGCCGACGATGACCACGCGCTCCAGCTTCACGACCTCGGTGGCCGGGGCGGCCGTGTGGTTGGCCAGGCTCACACCGGCTGCGGCTGCGGCGGCGACGGAAGCGATGGCGACGAGGAAGGTCTTGGCGGCGGTGTTCATGGTGGGCTCCGGTGAGGGGTTGCTGTGTCAGTGATTGCAGTTTCGTCACGGACCCCGGGCACCGCGAGGCCCAGGCGATGAATTGCCGGCGCGGCCGGATGAACTGCAATTCCGCGGGACGAAGCGGGACCGCCGCGCAGCGGCGTTAGCGCCGTGCGCCGGACGGCGTGCCGGGCCAACCGACGGCCGCCCAGGCGCGGCGCAGCTGCAGCTCGGAGTTGAAGCCCGCCGCCTCGCTGGCTGCCGCCACGCTGGCGCCGGCCTCCAGCGATCGTTTGGCCACGGCCAGGCGCACGCCGCGCAGATAGGCCTGGGGGCTGGTGCCGGCGTGCTGGGCGAAGAGGCGGCTCAGCGTGCGCGGCGTCGTGGCCGCGAGGTCGGCCATGCGCTCCAGCGGCCAGTCCTCGGCGGGCGCGAGGCTGAGCGCGTCCTGTACGCGGTGCAGCCGTGCGTTCAGGTGCTGCCGGTGGGCCAGCAGCGGCGACAGCTCGGGATCGGCCGGGCCACGGCGCAGGGCCACGGCCATCTGCTCGGCGACGCGGGCGGCCACCAGCTCGCCGGCATGGGCGGCGATCAGATGCAGGGCCAGGTCGATGCCGGCCGTCACGCCGGCGCTGGTGAAGACCTCGCCGTCCTGCACGAAGACGCGGTCCTGCTGCACCGTGCAGCGCGGCTCCAGGCGGGCGAGGTCGTCCAGATGGTGGTGGTGGGTGGTCGCCCGCCGGCCGGCGAGCAGGCCGGCCTGGGCGGCCAGCAGGGCGCCGGAGCAGACGGTGACGAGGCGCAGGCCCGATCGGCCGGGTGCGAGCCGGGCCAGCCAGGCGATGAGTTCGCGCCGTGATGCCTGCGAGCGGGCCTCGGCGGCCGCGGTGCGGCCCACCAGCACGATCCAGCTGCCTTCGGGCAGGCTGTCGGGCAGGGCTTCCAGGGCCTGCAGCCGGATGCCGACCGAGCCTGTCGTTTCGGCCTGGGCCGCCGCGAAGCGCAGCGCAAAGGGTGCGGTGTCCAGCTTCAGGTCGGCGATCTCCAGGCTGGCCAGGCGCAGGGCCTCGGCCGGGCCGGCCCAGTCGAGGACGAGGCTGTCGTCCTGCAGGACGAACAGCACCTGTTTCGGTTCAGGCAAGAGCAGCTTCCTTTTCGGTGACGGCCTGCAGCGCGCCTTCCACATCCAGGATGCGGGCGAAACGGCCCTCCAGCACGGCGGCCGTGCGGGCGCGGAGCTGGGCGGGCGTCAGGGGCGAGCCGTCGGGGTGCTTCATCGTGAAGGTGAGTGTCGCCTCGGGCACGTAGATGACATCCCAGCCAAGGTCGGAAGCATGGCGGGTCGTCGTCTCGCAGCATTGCTCGGTGCGGATGCCGCTGATGACGAGTTCGCGGATGCCGTGCTGGGTCAGCCACACATCCAGGCCACTGCCGACCAGGGCGCTGTGGCGGGTCTTGTGCACGGTGTGCGTGGCCTGGAAGTCGCGCAGGCCTTCGAGCGGCCGCACATGGCCGCTTTCCAGGCTGAAGGGATCGGCGCCGCTGGAGTCGTGGTCGACATGGAAGACGCGCACGACGGGCAGGCCGGCGGCCTCGAAGCCCTCGATGAGGCGGTTCTGGGCGGCGAGATAGGCGGCCAGGCCGTCGGTCTCGTAATAGGGACGCTGGGCGAAGGACTGCTGGACGTCGATGACGATGAGGGCGGTGGTCATGGTGGGGCCTCGGTGTGTTGTTGAGGCCTCCAGTGTTCCGCTGCCGGGCATCCGTCGCCACGCGCTGGCAGACGGAGATGGATCAATTCAGGACAAGCCGAGGGCGCGCAGCAGCTCGACCGGTGAATAGGGTTGGCGGCGTTTGGGCCAGTCTGTCACCAGGCCATGCATGCGATGGTTGAGCGGCGCCCCGCGACCGAGGCTGCGGGCCAGCCGGACCACCTCGCCGCACAGGGCGTCGATCTCGGTCGTGCGGCCCTGGGCCAGGTCGTCGGCCATGCTGGAGCGGGCCTTGGCGTCGATGCGCAGCATGCGCGCCGCGGCCAAGCGGAAGATGAAGCTGGGCATGCGCAGCAGCGTGATCAGCCGGCGTGGCGGCAGCGGCGTCAACTGGGCGACGGGGCGGTGGGCGGCCTCCAGCAGGTTCAGCGCCTCCTCCTGCAGGGCCGCCAGCACGCGGCGATGGCCCCGCTGCAGCAGCTCGTCGCGCAGCGGCATGCCCGAGAGTGCGTTGACCGGGTTGTTCAGGTTGAGCAGCAGCTTGCCCCATTGCACGGGTGCCAGGTCGCCGTGCAGCTCCAGCCCCATGCCGACACGGGCCAGGGCCGTCTGCCAAGCGGCCAGGGCGAGGTCGCCCGGGCTGCCTTCGGCCGCCAGCGAGCCGGCGGTGCCGCGGTGGTAGCGGCCGGGGGCGATCTCGGCGATGTTGTAGGGCACCATGCCGGCGTGCCAGTGCAGCTGCGGCGCGGCCTGGCGGGCGGCGTCGGCGTTGCCAATGCCGTTCTGCAGGCTGATGACGGGTGTGCCCAGTGGCAGGGTCAGGCCCAGGGCCGTGGCGGCCTCGACGGTGGCGCCTGACTTCACGCACAGCAGCACCAGGTCGGGTTTTAGGCCGGCGGGGGGCTCTTCGTGCAGGCGCAGTTCCAGGGCCGGGATGTGGCGGTCCATGCCGTCCTGGTCGGTCAGGCGCAGGCCCTGCTTGCGCAAGGCGGCCAGCACGCGTGGGCGGCCGACGAAGTGGACGGGCACGCCGGCCAGTTGGGTCAGGCCGCCGACAAAGCAGCCGACGGAGCCGGCGCCCATCACCAGAACGCCGGTCATGGGTTCAGCGGGTCAAACCGGGTGTGCCAGGTCACGCAGATGCGTCGGCCCGACGCGCTTCTCGATCTCTGCCAGCAGCGGGCGGCCCCAGCCCAGCATGAACATGGCCTCGCCGACGACGAACATCGGGCCGACCAGCAGGCCGACGAGGTCGTCGACGAAGGCGGGCTTCTTGCCCTCGTAGTAGTGGCCGACGAACTGGAAGACCCAGCCGACAACGAAGCTGCCGATGCCGATGACCAGCCAGCCGGTGGTGGTGGTGCTCTGGACCAGGGTCATGGCCAGGGCCGTCAGCACGCCGTTGACGATGGCGGTGGCGGCACCGAGCACGAGGTTGCCGCGCGTCAGATACCAGAGGGCGCTGAGGCCCCACAGGATGATGGCGGCGTTCATCGGGGTGCGGCCCAGATCGAACTCCGCCCGGGCCAGCAGCATGCTGATGGCGAAGACGATGAGGGGGATGCCGACGAAATGGGTGGCGATATTGCGGCGGTCGCGGTGGTATGCCGCGTATTGCGCCATCAGGTCGAGGGCAGGGCGGAACAGGCTGGCCATGGTGGGGCTCCCTTGAGGAGGATGGTGGCTATGCTAGTCCAGCATGGCGCCCGGGCGTTGTGCACAGGCTGACAAAAGACTCCAGGAAACCCCCGAAATGAGCGTGCATGCGACAGCCACCCGGCGCCTGTTACTGGCCTTTGCACTTGCCGGCCTGGCCGGCTGTGCCACCCCGCCGCCGTCTGCCGGCGCGCCCAGCCCGGAGCAAGGCAACGAACTGCGCGTTCTCGTCTTTCGCGGCGGCACGGCCGCGCGACTGGGCCACAACCATGTGCTGCGCGCCGCCGATTTGCGAGTGGACTGGCCGGCGGTCGGGCCGGTGCTGAGCTTTCGGCTCGACGCGCTGGACATTGACCCGCCCACCCTGCGTGCCGTCCTGGGCCAAGCGTTCTCGAGCGCGGTGGACGACGCGGCCCGCGCCGGCACACGGGCCAATCTGCTGAAGGCCCTGGACGCCGTGGCCCATCCCGAGGTGGTCGTGCGCACGCTGCACCAGCAAGGCGAGGGCAGCCGGCGCGCCGTCGAGGCCGAGATCACGCTGCATGGCGTGACGAAGCGGCAATGGTTCGTGGTGGATGTCGAGGGAAAACGCGCGCGCGGCGAGGTGGTGGTGCGCCAGAGCGATTTCGGCATCCAGCCCTTCACGGTGTTGGGCGGTCTGCTGGCGGTGCAGGACGCACTGGTGGTGCAGTTCGTCCTAGTCGAGCCTTAGCCGCATCAGGTCCTTGGACAGGCTGCGGCCGTCGTTGAGGCGGATCGCGTCCGGCAGGCAGCCGTAGCGCACAAAGCCCTGGCTTTCGTAGAGGCCGATGGCGGCGCGGTTGGTGGACGTCACGCTCAGCGTCACCTGGGCCAGCCCCGGCGTGGCCTTGAGCCTGGCGATGGCTGCGATCAGCAGGTCCCGGCCGATGCCGCGGCCACGGTGGGTGTCGGACACCATCATGCCGATCAGGTGGGCGTTGTGCTGCACCTTCAGACGCGGCTCGCGCTCGCAGGTCAGGGCGCCGACGAGGCGGCCCTCGTCCAGGGCCACCAGCGTGAACAGCGTGGCGCCGCCACCGGCCAGGCGGTTGCGGTAGCTGCTGAGATCGCGCTGGGCCTCGGTCTCGGCGTCCGACGTGAAGGCCTCGGGGTGGCCGGCCAGCATGGCGTCCCGCAGCGCCTTGTAGGCCAGCAGGTCGGGCTCGAGCATGGGGCGGATATGGGCCTGGATCACAGGTCGGTGAGGTGGTTCAGGTTGGCAAAGGCGGCTTCGTCGTCGAAGTGTGCGACGCCATGCGGCCGGCTGCGCATCCAGCCGAGCACGGCCCGACCGGCGGTCGCGAGATGGGCCCTCAACGGTTGGCGCAGGCGGGCATGCAGCAGGGCATGGGTGGGGTGCTCGCGTGCTGCCTGGGCAAAGGCCAGGCCATGGGCTTGCGCGACAGCGAGCAGGCGCTGGGCGAGGTCCAGCGGCAGGCGCGGGCAGTCGCAGGGCGCCGTCAGCAGCCAGGCGTCGTCGGGGAGGGCTTCGAGGCCGGCCAGCATGCCGGCCAGTGGGCCGGCGAACTCCAGGCCGGGCGGGTCGGTCAGCACCTCGCGGCCGAGGGCGGCATAGATGTCGAGGTTGCGGTTGGCGCTGATGCGCAGCATGTCGGCCTGGGGCCCCAGGCGCTCGATGACATGGGTGACGAGCGGCCGGCCGTCCAGCAACTGCAGGCCCTTGTCCACACCCCCCATGCGGCTGCCGCGGCCGCCGGCCAGAACCAGGGCGTGAACCTCAGCCACCGATGTAATGCATTTCGACGCGTGGTTCCGCCGCGGCGCCCGCCGTGCCGCGCAGCTGGGAATAGCGATCCTCGCGGCCGCCCCAGACGCTGGCGATGGCGCTGGCCAGTTGGCCGTCGTCCACCGGTTCCACGCCTCGCAGCAGGCCGCGCAGGTCATGGCCGCGATGAGCAAACAAACAGGTGTAAAGCCGCCCCTCGGTCGACAGCCGGGCGCGGTTGCAGTCGCCGCAGAAGGCCTGGGTGACCGAGGAGATGAAGCCGACCTCGCCGCGGCCGTCGGCATAGGCCCAGCGCTCGGCCGTCTCGCCGGGGGCGCTGTGCGACAGCGGCGTCAACGGGAATTCGGCGGCGATGCGGCGCTGCACCTCGCTGCTGGGCAGCACCTGGTCCATGCGCCAGCCATTGGTGGCGCCGACGTCCATGTATTCGATGAAGCGCAGCACCACGCCACCGCCATGGTTCTCGCGGAAATGGCGGGCCATGGGCAGGATCTGGTCGTCGTTGACGCCGCGCTGCACCACCATATTGACCTTGATCGGCCCCAGGCCCGCGGTCTGGGCGGCGCGGATGCCGTCCAGCACGTCCGCCACCGGGAAGCCAACGTCGTTCATGCGCTGGAAGACGGCATCGTCCAGCCCGTCCAGACTGACCGTCAGGCGCTTGAGGCCGGCGGCCTTCAGGGTGGCGGCCTTCTTGGCCAGCGTCGACCCGTTGGTGGTCAGCGTCAGGTCCAGCTCGCGGCCGTCGGGCGTGCGCAGTTCGGCCAGCATGCCGATGAGGGTTTCCAGGCCGCGGCGCAGCGTCGGCTCGCCGCCGGTGATGCGCAGTTTTTCGACGCCCAGGCCGACGAAGACCCGGGCCAGCCGCGTGATCTCCTCAAAACTGAGGAGATCGGCGTGGGGCAGGAATTCGTGGTGTTTGTCGAAGACCTGCTTGGGCATGCAATAGCCGCAGCGGAAATTGCAGCGGTCCGTCACCGAGATGCGCAGGTCGCGCAGCGGCCGGCCTAACGTGTCCGCCAGAGGCAGGGCGGGCGAAACCGACCCCGGGGCAGGGGGCGGCAATGCCACCCGCGCGGGGCGGGCGTCGTGCAGGGGAATCACGCGGGCCGACATGGGGCAATTGTGTCAGCGACAGAAAGCCCGGGACTTGCGGCGGGCCAGCGCCCGCGCTTGAATCGCTGGCAATGTCCGAGATCCTCCACCCCGACCTGCCGCAGTTCGTCTCCTTTGGCGAGGCGCTGACCGATCTGATCCGCACCGGACCCGACCGCTGGCGCAGCGCCTGCGGCGGCTCGCCCTGGAATGTGGCGGTCGCCATGTCGGCCCTGGGCCAGCTGAGCGCCTTTGCCGGCGCCATCAGCCAGGATCCTTTCGGTGCCGAGATCTGGCAGTGCAGCCAGGAAGCCAACCTGGACATGCGCTTCATCCAGCAGTTGCCGCGGCCGCCGCTGCTGGCTGTCGTGCACGAGGTCGACCCGCCGCGCTACTTTTTCATCGGCCAGGACAGCGCCGACCTGCATTTCCGCCCCGAGGGCCTGCCCATGGGCTGGACGCGCGGCCTGCGCTGGGCCCATTTCGGCAGCCTGGGCCTGGTGCGCGAACCCCTGGCCGGGCGGCTGCTGGCCCTGGCCCAGGCGCTCAAGAGCGAGGGTCGTCTCATCAGCTACGACCCCAATTTCCGCGCGCCGCCCATGGACTCCAGCTACGACGACACGCTGGAGCAGATGTGCCGGCTGGCCGACGTCATCAAGGTCTCCGACGAGGACCTGCGCGGCCTGTTCCGCCTGCCCGACCACCGGTCCGGCCTGGCCCAGATCGCCGCCTGGAATCCCGGCGCCTGGCTGCTAATGACTCGCGGCGAGGCCGGCGCGACGCTGTACCACGGCGTGGAGGAGGCAACCGGCCGGCCGCCGCGGGTGGACGTGGTCGACACCATTGGCGCCGGCGACTCGGCCATGGCCGGCCTGCTGGACAGCCTGATGCGGGATGCCGGCGCACCGGCCGAGCACCATCTGCGCTGGGCCCTGGCGGCGGGGGCGGCTGCCTGCACGGCGCCGGGCTTCGCGCCGCCGCGGCCGGGTCATGTGGCGGCCTTGGTGGATGGCGTCGAAATCCTCAAGGACTAGGGTTTTCCCGCGCCTCACTTGATCTCGATCAAGTGGCCTTCTACGATTAACCGACCGGTCGGTAGAGGAATTCCATGTCCGAGCAATTGATCCAGATCGAACAGCAGGGCGGCGTGCGCCTGCTGCGCCTGAACCGCCCCGAGGCGCTGAACGCCTTCACGGCCGCCATGCTGGGCCAGCTCCGCCAGGCGCTGGAAGCTGCGGCCATGGATGGCGCGACGCGCTGCGTGCTGATCACCGGCGCCGGCCGCGCCTTCAGCGCCGGCCAGGACCTGGCCGACCCGCATGTGGCGCCCAGCCGCGAGGCCGGTGCAGCGCCCAAGGACATCGGCCACATGCTGGACCACTACTACATCCCGGTGGCTCTGCGCCTGCGCAGCATGCCGGTGCCGGTGGTGGCCGCCGTCAACGGCGTAGCGGCCGGCGCGGGCGCCAACATGGCCTTCGGCTGCGACCTGGTGCTGGCCGGCGAGAGCGCCAGCTTCCTGCAGGCCTTCTCCAAAATCGGCCTGATCCCGGATTGCGGCGGCACCTGGTTGCTGCCTCGCCTCGTGGGCCGCGCCAAGGCACTGGAAATGGCGCTCCTGGGTGACAAGCTCAAGGCCGTGGACGCCGAACGCATCGGCCTGATCTCACGCGTCGTCCCCGATGCCGAACTGCAGGATCAGGCCATGGCCATCGCCCAGAAGCTGGCCGGCATGCCCACCCGGGCCCTGGCTGAGACGCGCCGCGCGCTGGACGAAGCCTTGAAGCTGGATTTTGAATCGGCCCTCAAGCGTGAGGCGGCGCTGCAAAGCCAGGCCGGCTTTGCCTACGACTACCAAGAGGGCGTGGCGGCCTTCATGGACAAGCGCAAGCCTGAATTCAGGGACCGTTGATGGAGCCGCAGGCCATTGCAGAGAAGGTTCGCGACGTCATGCTCGCCGATGACGCGGCGAGCAGGATGTTGGGCATGCAGATCGTCGAGATCTCCCCGGGTCGCGCCGTCGCGACGATGACGGTTCGCGCCGACATGCTGAACGGCTTTGCCATCTGCCATGGCGGTCTGATCGCGACGCTGGCGGATTCGGCCTTTGCCTTCGCCTGCAACAGCCGCAATGCGCTGACGGTGGCCTCGGGCTTTGGCATCGACATCCTGAAGTCGGCCAAGCTCGGCGATGTGTTGACGGCCACCGCCGAAGAAACATCGCTGGCCGGCCGCACGGGCCTGTACGACATCACCGTCAAGAACCAGAACGGCGACCTGATCGCGATGTTCCGTGGCCGCTCCTACCGGCTGGCCGAACGAAAGGTTTTCGAAGCATGACCGTCAAAGCCCCTCGTCCCGGCGACCTGGAAGCCATCGAGACCGCCAGCCGCGACGAGCTGCAAGCCCTGCAGCTCGAGCGCCTGCGCTGGAGCCTGCAGCACGCCTACGACAACGTGGCGCACTACAAGGCCAGTTTCGACAAGGCCGGCATGCATCCGTCCGACCTGAAGACCTTGGCGGATCTCGCCAGGTTCCCCTTCACGACCAAGCACGACCTGCGTGCCAACTACCCCTTCGGCCTGTTTGCCGTGCCGCGCCAGAAGCTGGCCCGCATCCATGCCTCGTCGGGCACGACGGGCAAGCCGACGGTGGTCGGCTACACGCTGAAGGACATCGACAACTGGGCCAACCTGGTTGCGCGTTCCATCCGCGCCGCCGGCGGCCGCGCCGGGGACCTGGTGCATGTGGCCTATGGCTATGGCCTGTTCACCGGCGGCCTGGGTGCCCACTACGGTGCCGAGCGCCTGGGCTGCACCGTCATCCCGATGAGCGGCGGCCAGACCGAGAAGCAGGTGCAGCTGATCACCGACTTCAAGCCCGACATCATCATGGTGACGCCCAGCTATATGCAGGTGCTGGTGGAGGAATTCACCCGCCAGGGGCTGGATGCGCGCGAGTCGTCGCTGAAGGTCGGCATCTTCGGTGCCGAGCCCTGGACCGAGGCCATGCGCCGCGACATCGAGGCCAGCGCCGGCATCGATGCGGTCGACATCTACGGCCTGTCTGAGGTGATGGGCCCGGGCGTCGCCAGCGAATGCATCGAAAGCAAGGACGGCCCCGTCATCTGGGAGGACCATTTCTATCCCGAGATCATCGACCCGGACACCGGTGAGGTGCTGCCCGACGGCAGCGAGGGCGAGCTGGTCTTCACGTCGCTGTCCAAGGAAGCGATGCCCGTCATCCGCTACCGCACCCGCGACCTGACCCGCCTGCTGCCGCCCACTTCGCGCAGCATGCGTCGCATGGGCAAGATCGTCGGCCGCAGCGACGACATGCTCATCATCCGCGGCGTCAACCTCTTCCCGACCCAGGTCGAGGAGCTGGTGCTGCAGGAGAAGGCCCTGGGGGGGCAATACCAGCTCGTTGTCACCCGTGATGGCCATCTGGACGAGCTGTTGATCCGCTGCGAGCTGGCCCTGGGCGCCACCGACGACGGCATTGGGCGTAGGCTCGCGGAGCGCATCAAGAACCTGATCGGCGTCACGGCCACCATCCAGGTCGAGCCCAACAATTCCATCGAACGCACGTTGGTCGGCAAAGCCCGCCGCGTCGTCGACCAACGCAAGAAGTAAGGAGCCCGCCATGTACACCCAAGCCATGGATCTGATGGCGCGGGAAGCCAAGCCCAAGGTCGTCAAAAGCGCCGAGGAGCTGGCCCGCGAGGAAGCGTTTGAAGCCCGTATCGATGCCGGTGACTTCATCGAGGCCAAGGACTGGATGCCCGAGCACTACCGCAAGACGCTGGTGCGCCAGATCAGCCAGCATGCCCACAGCGAGATCGTCGGCATGCTGCCCGAAGGCAACTGGATCACGCGTGCGCCGACGCTGAAAAGAAAGGCCATTCTCTTGGCCAAGGTGCAGGACGAGGGCGGCCATGGCCTCTACCTCTATGCCGCCGCCGAGACCCTGGGCACCAGCCGCGACGAGATGACCGAGGCGCTGCTGTCGGGCAAGGCCAAGTACAGCTCCATCTTCAACTACCCCACGCTGACCTGGGCCGACATCGGCGTCATCGGCTGGCTGGTGGATGGCGCGGCCATCATGAACCAGGTGCCGCTGTGCCGCTGCTCCTATGCGCCCTATGCACGGGCCATGATCCGCGTCTGCCGCGAGGAGAGCTTCCATCAGCGCCAGGGCTACGAGAGCCTGCTGACCATGATGCAGAAGGGTACCGATCAACAAAAGGCCATGGTGCAAGACGCCGTGGACCGCTGGTGGTGGCCGTCGCTGATGATGTTCGGCCCGGCGGACAAGGATTCGCCCAACTCCGAGCAGAGCATGCGCTGGGGCATCAAGCGCGTCACCAACGACCAGCTGCGCCAGAAGTTCGTCGACGCGACCATCCCCCAGGCCGACATCCTCGGCGTGACGGTGCCCGACCCGGCGCTGAAGTGGAACGCCGAGCGCGATTCCTATGACTTCGGCGACATCGACTGGGCCGAGTTCTGGCGCGTCGTCGGCGGCGAAGGCCCCTGCAACCGCGAGCGCCTGGCCGCCCGCAACAAGGCCTGGGACGACGGCGCCTGGGTGCGTGACGCCGCCCTGGCCCACGCCCGCAAGCAAGCCGTGAAACAAGAGGCAGCGTAATGAGCAATCCGAAAAACGAATGGCCGCTGTGGGAAGTCTTCGTCCGCAACAAGGCGGGCCTGGACCACAAGCACTGCGGCAGCCTGCATGCGCCCGACTCGGCCATGGCCATCCAGATGGCGCGCGACGTCTACACCCGCCGCCAGGAAGGCACCAGCATCTGGGTCGTACGCTCTGAGCAGATCGTCGCCAGCGACCCGGCCGAGAAGGGCAGCCTGTTCGACCCGGCCGACGACAAGGTCTATCGCCATCCCACCTTCTATGAGCTCCCCGACGAGCTCAACCACATGTGATGGACGCCAAGACCACCTACGTCCTGCGCCTCGCGGACACCTGCCTCATCCACAGCCAGCGCCTGTCCGAGTGGGCCGGCCATGCACCGGTGCTGGAGGAAGACCTGGCCCTGGCCAATATTGCCCTGGACCTGCTGGGCCAGGCGCGTGCGCTGCTGACCCATGCTGGCCAGCTGGAAGGCGCGGGCCGCGATGAAGACCAACTGGCCTTCCTGCGCGAGGAGCGTGACTACCGCAACATCATCCTCGTCGAGCTGCCCAATGCGGCGGCCAGCCCCAGCGACGGCGGGGGCGGGCGTGACTTCGCGCTGACGACGCTGCGCAATGCGGCGATGGCAATCTGGCTGGAGCTGCTGTTTGATCGCCTGCAGACCAGCCTCGACAACGAACTGGCCGGCATTGCCGCCAAGTCGCTGAAGGAAGTGCGCTACCACCGCCAGCATTCCAGTGACTGGGTGGTGCGCCTGGGCGACGGCACGGATGAGTCCAGGGCCCGCATGCAGGCGGCGCTCAACGTGCTGTGGCCTTATTTCAACGAGCTGTTCGCCGCCGATGGCGTCGATGGCGTCGGCCCCGCCTGGGACGAGCTGGAGGACGAGTGGCGCGCCCGCTGGGCCACGCTGATGCAGGAAGCGACGCTGACCCTGCCACGTGAAAGCGCCATGCAGCCGCGCGGCATCGACGGCATCCACAGCGAGCACATGGGCCACATGCTGGCCACGATGCAGTTCCTGCAGCGCAGCTATCCGGGCGGAACCTGGTGATGAACCTCTCCGCCGCCCGCGCCAAGCTCGCCGCCGTGCCCGACCCCGAGATTCCGGCGGTCAGCCTGGTGGAGCTGGGCATCGTGCGCGATCTGCGCGAGACGGCTTCGGGCGTCGAGGTCGTGCTGACGCCGACCTACAGCGGCTGCCCGGCCACCGAGCTGATCGCCGACGACGTGCGCGCGGCGCTGGCCGAGTTTGGCGACGTGACCGTCACCATGCAGCGCGCTCCGGCCTGGAGCACCGACTGGATCACGCCAGAGGGCCGCGAGAAGCTGCAGCAGTACGGCATCGTGCCGCCGCAGTGCAGCGCCGAGCAGGCCATCCGCATCGTGCCGCGCCTGCGCTGCCCGCGCTGCGACAGCAGCAGCACCCAGCAGCTGTCCCGCTTCGGCTCCACGGCCTGCAAGTCCACCTGGCGCTGCATCGAGTGCCTGGAACCCTTCGAATACTTCAAACCCATCTGAGATGGCCTTGCACTTCCACCCCCTGCGCGTGACCTCCGTCGAGCGCGACACCGACGACGCCATGGTCGTCGGCTTCGAAGCGCCGCCCGAGGGCTTCGGCTTCGAGCCCGGCCAGTACCTGACCCTGCGCGCCAGCGTCGGCGGCCAGGAGCTGCGCCGCAGCTATTCCATCTGCTCCGACCGCCGCCTGCAGGTCGGCATCCGCCGCGTCGACGGCGGGGCCTTCTCGAGCTGGGTGCATGATCAGCTCAAGGCCGGCGACGTCATCGAGTCCTATCCGCCCCAGGGTCGCTTTGTGCTGCCCGCATCGAGCGAAGGCCGCCATGTGCTCTTCATCGCCGGGGGCTCGGGCATCACACCCATCATCGCCCTGCTGACAGCGCTACTGGAGCGCGAGCCGAATGCCCGCGCGACGCTGATCTATTCCAACCGCCGCACTGCGTCGACGATGTTCAAGGAAGAACTCGAAGACCTGAAGAACCGCTTCATGACGCGGTTGTCCCTGCACCTGATCTTCAGCCGCGAAGTCGTCGACGCGCCGCTGTATGGCGGGCGGCTCGATGCCGGCAAGCTCAGCGCCTTCCTGTCCGGCCCGGTGCCGGCGGCCAGCATCGATCAAGTGTTCATCTGCGGGCCCTTCGAGATGAACGACCAGGCCGAAGCCGCGCTGCTGGGCTCGGGCATCCCGGCCGAACGCATCCATATCGAGCGCTTCGGCACGCCGGAGACGCTGTCAGGCAAGCCGGTGCCGCACGAGGTCAAGCCGGGCGATGCGCCCGAGGCCCGCGTGACCGTCATCCGCGATGGCCTGTCTCGAGAAATAGAGTTCCATTCCAGCGACCCCAGCCTGCTGGATGCCGCGGCGCGCGAGGGCATGGATGTGCCTTTCTCCTGCAAGAGCGGCGTCTGCTCCACCTGTCGCTGCAAGCTCATCGAGGGCGAGGTGCGGATGGACAAGAACTTCGCGCTGGACAAGGCCGAGGTCGCCGCCGGCTTCATCCTCAGCTGCCAGGCGCACCCCCTGACGGAACGCGTCGTGATAAGTTTCGACGAACGCTGATGGCCCGCAAACGCGCCCCTGGCTTTGAAGCCCAGCGCGAGGACATCCTCGCCGCGGCCGCCCATCTGTTTTCCGAGCAGGGCTTCAGCGCCACCTCCATGAACCAGGTCGCCGAGGCCTGCGGCGTGGCCAAGCCGACGCTGTACCACTACTTCCAGGACAAGCAGGAGCTGCTGGCCCAGATCTGCGACAGCCATGTGCATGCCCTGTCGGCCCTGGTGGAAGAGGTCAAGGCCCAGCAACTGGCACCCGACGCCCAGCTGCGCGCCCTGATCGAGCGCTTCACGCGCTCCTATGCCGATGCCCAGGCCCAGCACCGCGTGCTGACCAGCGAGATCAAGTTCCTGGCCGATGCCGAGCGCGAGCGCCTGCTGGACGTGGAGCGCCGCGTGGTCAGTGAATTCGCGGCCGCCATCTGCCAGGTGCGGCCGGAATTGCGCGAGGCCAGGCTGCACAAGCCGCTGACCATGCTGCTTTTTGGCATGATCAACTGGACCTTCACCTGGCTGCGGCCCGACGGCGATCTGTCGCACGAGGCGCTCGCGGCCCTGGTCAGCGATCTGTTCTTCGGCGGTCTGGGCGCAGTGCAACTGCGCCAGCCCGCCCTCATTCAATAAACCGAGGAGACGACCCCATGAAGCAATTCAAGCATCTCGCCCTGGCTTTTGCCGCCATGCTGAGCCTGTCGGCCCAGGCCGATATCAATGTCGGCGTCACGCTGTCGGCCACCGGCCCGGCCGCCTCGCTGGGTATTCCGGAGAAGAACACCGTCGCGCTGATGCCCACCACCCTCGGCGGCCAGAAGGTCAACTACATCGTGCTGGACGATGCCTCCGACACGACGACGGCCGTCGCCAATGCGCGCAAGCTCATCACCGACAACAAGGTCGACATCGTCATCGGCTCCACGACTTCGCCCAACTCCCTGGCCATGATCGACGCCGTCTCCGAAGCCGGCACGCCGATGATCTCCATGGCTGCTTCGGCCCGCATCGTCGAGCCCGTCGACGCCAAGAAGAAGTGGGTCTTCAAGACACCGCAGAACGACATCATGATGGCCCTGGCCATCGTGACGCATATGGTCGACAACGGCATCAAGACGGCCGGCTTCATCGGCTTTGCCGATGCCTATGGTGAAGGCTGGTGGGGCGAGTTCAACAAGATCGCCGCGACCAAGAAGCTCAATATCGTTGCCAGCGAGCGCTACAACCGCACGGACACCTCCGTCACCGGCCAGGTGCTCAAGCTCGTCGCCGCCAAGCCCGACGCCATCCTCATCGCCGGCTCGGGCACGCCCGCGGCCCTGCCGCAAAAGGCACTGAAGGAGCGTGGCTATGCCGGCAAGATCTACCAGACCCATGGCATCGCCAACAATGACTTCCTGCGCGTCGGCGGCAAGGACGTGGAGGGCACGCTGCTGCCCGCTGGCCCGGTGCTGGTGGCCGCCCAACTGCCGGCCGACCACCCGGTGAAGAAGAGCGCCCAGGACTACATCGCCAAGTACGAGGGCGCCCACGGCAAGGGCAGCGTCTCCACCTTTGGCGGCCATGCCTGGGATGCCGGCCTGCTGCTGGCTGCCGCCGCCCCCGAGGCCCTGAAGAAGGCCCAGCCGGGCACGCCCGCCTTCCGCGCGGCCTTGCGCGACGCGCTGGAGAACGTGAAGAACGTGGCCGGCGCGCATGGTGTGTTCAACATGTCCGCGGGTGACCACCTGGGCCTGGACCAGCGCGCCCGCGTCATGGTCCAGATCAAGGACGGCCAATGGGTGCTGATCAAGTGAGCACGCTGCAGAGCTATATCGCCGGCCGCTGGGTCGGCGAACGCGCGGCCAAGCCGCTGGCGAGCGCCATCAACGGCCGCGTCGTCGCCCACACCCACGAGGAGGGCCTGGACTTCGCCGAGGCCATGGCCTATGCGCGCGGCACGGCCTTGCCGAACCTGCTGCGCTCGCACTTCCAGGACCGCGCCCGCGTGCTGAAGGCCCTGGCCGCCTATCTGATGGAGCGCAAGGAAGAGCTGTACGCAATCAGCGCCCACACCGGCGCGACGCGCAGCGACTCGTGGATCGACATCGAGGGCGGCATCGGCACCTTGTTCGCCTATGCCTCCATCGGCGGGAAGGACCTGCCCAGCAGCAATGTGCTGCATGAAGGCCCGCCGATGCGCCTGGGCGCCAACAACCACTTCATCGGCAGCCATGTGATGGTCCCGAAGCGTGGTGTGGCCCTGCACATCAACGCCTTCAACTTCCCGATGTGGGGCATGCTGGAGAAGTTCGCGCCCAGCTTCCTGGCCGGCATGCCCTGCCTGGTCAAGCCCGCCACGGCGACCAGCTATGTAGCCGAGGCCTGCGTGCGCTTGATCGTTAATTCGGGCCTGGTGCCGCTAGGGGCCCTGCAGCTCATCATCGGCGGCACGGGCGATCTGTTCGAGCGCCTGGACGAGTCCGATGTCGTGACCTTCACCGGCAGCGCCGACACCGCGCTGATGCTGAAGGCCCACCCCAACCTGCTGAAGAAGAGCATCCCCTTCAACGCCGAGGCCGACAGCCTGAACTGCGCCATCCTGGCGCCGGACGTGACGCCGGATGACCCGGAATTCGACCTCTTCATCAAGGAGGTCGCCCGCGAGATGACGGCCAAGGCCGGCCAGAAGTGCACGGCCATCCGCCGCACCCTCGTGCCCGCCAAGCTCGTCGATGCGGTTGCTTCGGCTCTGAAGGCGCGCCTGTCCAAGACCGTGGTGGGAGACCCCGCTATCGAAGGCGTGCGCATGGGCGCCCTGGCCAGCAAGGCCCAGCAGGCCGACGTCACCGAGCGCGTCGCCCAGCTGGCCCAGAACTGCGAGCTGCTGCTGAGCGCGCGTGACGGTTTTGCACCCAAGGGCGACAACGTCAGTGAAGGTTCCTTCTTCGCACCGACGCTGCTGCTGGCGCGCGACTCGGCCGCCAGCGATGCCCACCACCTCGAAGCCTTCGGCCCGGTGACGACGCTGCTGCCTTATGGCGATTTCGACGAGGCCCTGCATCTGGCGACCCTGGGCCGCGGCAGCCTGGTCGGCACCGTCTGCACCAAGACGCCGGCCTTGGCCGCGCAGGCCGTGCCGACCTTTGCCGCCTGGCATGGCCGCATGCTGGTGCTGGACCGCGAAGCCGCGCTGGAGAACACCGGCCACGGCTCGCCGCTGCCCAAGCTCAAGCATGGCGGCCCCGGCCGCGCCGGCGGTGGCGAGGAGCTGGGCGGCCTGCGCGCCGTCAAGCATTATCTGCAGCGCTGCGCGGTGCAGGGCTCGCCGACGATGATCTCGGCCGTCACCGGCGAGTACCAGCGCGGCGGTGCCGTCACCGAGAGCGAGGTCCACCCCTTCCGCCGCTACTTCGAGGACGTCGAAGTGGGCATGAGCCTGCTGACGCACCGCCGCACGGTGGGCGAGGCCGACATCGTCGCCTTCGGCGGCCTGTCGGGCGACTATTTTTATATGCACTTCGACGAGGTGGCTGCGAAAGAGTCGCCTTTCGGCCAGCGCATTGCACATGGCTATTTCGTGCTGTCGGCTGCGGCGGGCCTGTTCGTCAGCCCGGCGCCCGGCCCGGTGCTGGCCAACTACGGCCTGGAGAACCTGCGCTTCGTCACGCCGGTCGCCATTGGCGACACCATCCAGGCACGGCTCACCGCCAAGCGCAAGATCGACCGCCCGCCGCGCGACGACCAGCCCGCCCAGGGCGTCATCGGCTGGGACGTGGCTGTGACCAACCAGCGCGGCGAGCTCTGCGCGAGCTACGAGATCCTGACGCTGGTGGCCAAGCGCATCGCCGGATGAACGCAGAGCAGGCCCGAGCACTCGCCTTGGGCCTGCCCGGCGCGGTCGAGAAGCCGCATCACGAGCTGACGTCCTTCCGCCTGCCCGGCGCCAAGGGCAGGATCTTCGCGACGATGACGCCCGACGGTGCCGAGTTGCGCGTCTTCATCAAGGACGAGGCGGCGCGGGATGCCTGGATTGCGCGCGAGGCCGGTGTCGTCGAGCCGCTGTTCTGGGGCGCCAAACGCTGCGGCGTGAAGCTGCCGCTGGCCAAGGCCAAGCCGGCCTGGGTCAGGGAGCTGCTCGCGCAGTCCTGGCGCGAGAACGGCGGGCAGGGCGCCGCGTGAATTAACGCGCGGCCGGGGCTTCGGCGGCGGCCTTCAGGTCCGCGCGGCGCGCGCCGGTGAAGCGCTTGGCCCAGTAGGAGTCGCGCATGTCCTCCACGCGCACGGCGCTGCCGGTGCGGGGGGCATGGATGAATTTGCCTTCGCCGACATAGATGCCGACATGGCTGAAGGTGCGCTTCATGGTGTTGAAGAACACCAGGTCGCCGGGCTTGAGTTCGCTCTGGCCGATAGGCAGCAGGCTATTGTCCTTGGCCTGCTCGTCGGCGCGGCGGGGCAGGACCAGGCCCACGCTCATCTCGAAGATGTGGCGGGTGAAGCCGCTGCAGTCGAAGCCGTTCTCGATCGAATTGCCGCCGCGCGTGTAGCGCACGCCCAGGAAGTTCATGGCCGACAGCACGAGGTCGGAGGCCGTGTCGCGCACGCTGGCCAGCAGGCGAGATGACCCGCCGGATTCGGCGCTGGCAAGCAGGCCACGCTCGCTGAGGAAGCGGCTGACGGCATCCTGCGCCGCCGCGGGCTTGGCTGCCGCCGTGGTTTGTGGGGTGGCCTTGTCCGCTGCGGCTTGTTGCTGCTGCAGGCTTTGGCCGTAGGCGCCTGTCATCGTGCCCGGCGGCGGCGTCACCGTCGCGGCCTGGGCCACGCCTTGCGCCTGCGCGGCAGCGCAACCGATGACCAGCAGGCCAGCGGCAGCAATGCGATTCAGCAGAGCGGTGGAGAGAACCAGGGGCATTCGCGAGAGAGAAACCGGGGCGGACCGCAAGCGGTCGCGATAGCGGAGACGGGACAGCGGCGCGGAGGTTAGGGGGGCACCCTGGCACCGTCAATCGAAGCGGACGTAAAGCGCGCGATTTTCAGGGCAAACCCCGGCTTGGCTGACGGCGAACCCAGTAAAAACCCTGAAATTCATCACGCCAAGTTGTTGCGAAAGGTCAGACTGCCGTCAGTGCCCGGGATTCACACTCGCCGCATGACCAAGTCCTACGCCGAATTCCACAGGCGCTCGCTGACCGAGCGCGACGCCTTCTGGGCCGAGCAGGCCAAGCGCATTGACTGGCAGACGCCGCCTCAGCAGATCTGCGATGCCAGCCAGCCGCCGTTCGCGCGCTGGTTTGTCGGCGGCACGACCAATCTCTGCCACAACGCGGTGGACCGTCATGCGGCCACGCGGCCCGGCGACCGCGCGCTGATCTGGGTGTCGACGGAAGTCGGGCAGGAAAAGGTCTACAGCTTTGCCGCGCTGCAGGCCGAGGTCGAGGCGATGGCCGCGATGCTGGTGGCCCAAGGCGTGGGTCAGGGCGACCGCGTGCTGATCTATATGCCCATGATTCCGGAGGCGGCGTTTGCGATGCTGGCCTGCGCGCGCATCGGTGCCATCCACTCCGTCGTCTTCGGTGGTTTCGCCTCGGTGAGCCTGGCCAGCCGCATCGAGGACGCGACGCCCAAGCTCATCGTCAGCGCCGATGCCGGCAGCCGCGCCGGCAAGCGCATTCCCTACAAGCCGCTGCTGGACGAGGCCATCACGCTGTCCTCGCACAAGCCGGCCGCCGTGCTGATGGTGGACCGCGGCCTCGTGCCCTTCGAGCGCGTGGCCGGCCGCGACCTGGATTACGCCGAACTGCGCCGTCGGCACGACGGCGCACGTGTGCCCTGCGCCTGGCTGGAGTCCAACACGCCGAGCTACACCCTCTACACCAGCGGCACGACGGGCCGGCCCAAGGGCGTGCAGCGCGATGTGGGCGGCTATGCGGTGGCGCTGGCGACCAGCATGGACTGGATCTTTGGCGGCAAGGCCGGCGAGACCTATTTCTCCACCAGCGACATCGGCTGGGTCGTCGGCCACAGCTACATCGTCTACGGGCCGCTGATTGCCGGCATGGCGACGCTGATGTACGAAGGCACGCCGGTCAACCCGGACGCCGCCGTGCTGTGGAGCCTGGTGGAGAAATACCAGGTGACGGTGATGTTCAGCGCGCCGACGGCCGTGCGGGTGCTGAAGAAGCACGACGCAGCCTTGCTGAAGCGCCACGACCTGTCGTCCCTGCGGGCGCTCTTCCTTGCCGGCGAGCCGCTGGACGAACCTACGGCGAGTTGGATCGCCGAGGGCCTCGGCGTGCCCATCATCGACAACTACTGGCAGACCGAGACCGGCTGGCCGCTGCTGACGGTGGCCCATCACATCCCCGGCGTCGAAGCCGTCGCGACGCGCCTGGGCTCGCCTGGCGTGCCCATGTATGGCTATGACGTGAAGCTGCTGGACGAGGCCACTGGCGCGACGCTGGACGGGCCAGACCAGAAGGGCGTGCTCGTCATCGAGCATCCGCTGCCGCCGGGCGCCTTGCAGACGGTCTGGGGCGACGACGCGCGCTTCATCAACACCTATTGGGGCAGCGTGCCCGGGCGGCAGGTCTATTCGACTTTCGACTGGGCCATGCGCGACGCCGACGGCTACACCTTCATCCTCGGCCGCACCGACGACGTCATCAACGTGGCCGGCCACCGCCTGGGCACGCGCGAGATCGAGGAATGCATCTCGGGGCACAAGGCCGTCGCCGAGGTGGCCGTCGTCGGCGTGGCGGATGCCCTCAAGGGCCAGGTCGCCATCGCCTTTGCCGTGCTGCGCGACCCGGGCCAGGCCTCGCTGGCCCTGGAAGGCGAGGTCATGAAGCATGTCGACAGCCAGTTGGGCGCGGTGGCGCGGCCGGCGCGCGTGCACTTCGTGACGCTGTTGCCCAAGACCCGCTCGGGCAAGCTGCTGCGCCGTGCCTTGCAGGCGGTGGCGGAAGGGCGGGATCCAGGGGATCTCACCACCCTCGATGACCCAACCGCGCTCACGCAGGTAAAAACCCTGCTCCAGAAATAGGGGAGTGCCGAACGGCTGAGGCCGTGCGGGCAAAGAGAATCGCGCCCTTCCCACAAGGAGACGCGATGAAACCCGTCCTGACCACCCTGGGCGCGCTGGCGCTGACCGCCTTCGCCGCCCAGGCACAACCCAAGCTGCCCGCCCCCAATTTCCCCGCCTTCGGCTCCGTGGCCGATGTGCAGAGCCGCTGCGACGCCGGCCTCAAGGGCGCCCAGCAGCGCGTCGCCGCGCTGGAGAAGCGCAAGGTCGACGCCGGCTGGCTGGCCGCCTATGACGACCTGACCGTCTACCTGGAAGACAACCAGGGCCCCAACGACTTTGTCCTCAACGTCCATCCCGACAAGGCCGTGCGCGATGCCGCTCAGGCCTGCTCGCTGCGCTGGGCCGATTTCGGCTCCAGCTTCGGCCAGAACGAGAAGGTCTACCGTGCCCTGCAG
This sequence comes from Roseateles saccharophilus, assembly GCF_031458095.1. Lineage (GTDB taxonomy): Bacteria > Pseudomonadota > Gammaproteobacteria > Burkholderiales > Burkholderiaceae_C > Pelomonas > Pelomonas saccharophila_A. The sequence continues at coordinate 243,418 of NZ_JAVDXU010000003.1, read as the reverse complement.
AAGGCACCCAGGAAGGACGGCATCGACGCCGAACTGGTGCGCCTGGCCTCGGGCCAGTTCGAGGACAGCGGCGTGGCTCTGCCCAAGGCCAAGCGGGAGCGCGCCAAGCAGATCCTGGACAAGCTGACCGAGCTCGACCAGCAGTTCAACAAGAACATCCGCGACGCCGGCACCCGCGTCGCCTTCACCGAGGCCGAGCTCAAGGGCGTGCCCGCCAGCGTATGGGAAAAGGCCAAGCGCGACGAGCAGGGCCGCATCCTGCTCGGCGTCGACTACCCCAGCTATGTGCCCGTCATGCGCCTGGCCGAGAGCGGCGAGGCACGCCAGCGCATGTGGCTGGCCAAGACCAACGAGGGCGGCCAGGCCAACCTCGACCTGCTGGCCCAGATCGTCACGCTGCGCGGCGAGTACGCCAAGCTGTTCGGCTTCGACAACTACGTCGACTTCAACCTGCGCCGCCAGATGGCCAAGAACGGCGCGACGGCGACACGCTTCCTCGACTCGGTGACGGGTGCCGTCAACGAGCGCGAGAAGACCGAACTGCAGGAGCTGCGCGCTGCCAAGGCCCAGCATGTCGGCACGCCGCTGGACCAGACCAAGGTCGAGCGCTGGGACGCCACCTTCTACAGCGAGCGCGTCAAGCGCGACAAGTACAGCGTCGACCAGAACGCCTTCCGCCCCTATTTCCCGCCCCAGGCCAGCCTGGAGTTCGCGCTGCACGTCATCGAGAAGATGATGGGCGTGAAGTACACCCGGATCGACAACAAGCTCTGGCACGACGAAGCCCAGACCTATGTCGTCAGTGACGCGGCCAGCGGCATGCCCATCTCGCAGCTGTATGTGGACCTCTACCCGCGCGACGGCAAGTACAACCATGCCGCCGTCTGGCCGCTGCGCGGCAGCGCCACGCGCATGGGCCGCACGCCGGTGGCGGCCCTGGTCGTCAATTTCGACCGCAACGGCCTGACGCTGGATGAAGTGGAGACCCTGCTGCACGAGCTGGGCCATGCGGTGCATGTGGATCTGTCCAAGACACGCTATGCGGCCACGGCCGGCACCAGCGTCATGCACGACTTCGTCGAGGCGCCGTCGCAGATGCTGGAAGACTGGGTCTACGACAAGAAGGTGCTCAAGCTGATGCAGGAGGTCTGCCCGACGTGCAAGCCGGTGCCCGACGCGATGGTGGACCAGGCCACGGCCGCCAAGCATTACGGCAAGGGCGGCCAGTTCGGCCGCCAGCACCTCTACGCCAGCTACGACATCACCCTGCACCAGAGCGCCAAACCCGAACCCATGGCGCTGTGGGCCAGGATGGAAGGCGCCACGCCGCTGGGCCATGTGCAGGGCACCCTGTTCCCGGCCGGCTTCGCCCACATCGCCGGCAGCTATGGCGCCGGCTATTACGGCTATCTGTGGAGCCTGGTGGTTGCCATGGACCTGCGCACGGCCTTCGCGGCCGACAAGCTGAGTGCCGACGTCGGCCAGCGCTACCGCGACCAGGTGCTGGGCCAGGGCGCGCAAAAGCCCGCGCCCGAGCTGGTCAAGGACTTCCTCGGCCGCGAGAGCAACTCGCAGGCCTTCTTCGACTATCTGAAGAAGTAATCAGGCGCAGCTGCCCGAGCCGCAGCTGTGGGAATCGCCCACGGTTGCCGGCTCGCGGCATTCACCCGTCACCGGGTCGAAGCCGCGCTGCTCCATCGTGAAGACCAGGGCCGCGTCCATCATCTCGGCATGCTGGGGGAACCAGCCCGCCAGCTCGGTGCGCAGGATGTTCAGCGGCTCGCGGTCGTTCAGCTCGTTGGCGTAGCGCAGCGCCTCGCGCATCACGTTCAGCACCATGGCGTGCTGGCTGGCGTGGCAGTTCTGCGCCTCGAAGCCGCAGCGCGCCATCCAGTCCTCTTCCATCGCGAAATGGGCCTCGGTGTGGGCCAGCAGCGCTTGGTAGGCGGGCAGGGCGTCGATACCGGCGTCCAGCGCTTCGCCATAGGCATTCAGCAGCTCGACGAACTCCTGATGGGTGTGATCCAGCGTCGGCTGGTTCAGCACCAGCTTGTCGGTCCAGGCAAGGGTGGTCATTCGTCGGATGCTAGGCGGCGGGTCTGGGGAAGGACTTGAGCCAGCTCAAGCCAGGCGCGCGCGATGGCGCGCCACTTGCACTCGCACCTGGGCCGGCGCCGTGCCGCCCAGCACATTGCGGGCATTCAGCGAGCCTTCCAGCGACAGCACCTCGAACACATCGGCCTCGATGCGGGCGTCGAAGGCCTTCAGTTCGTCCAGCGTCAGCGCGGCCAGGTCCACGCCCTTGGCCGTCGCCGTCTTCACGGCATGGGCCACGATCTCATGGGCATCGCGGAAAGCCACGCCCTTCTTGACGAGATAGTCGGCCAGGTCGGTCGCCGTCGCGTGACCCTTCAGGGCCGCGGCGCGCATGGCCTCCGGCTTGGGGGTCAGGCCGGCCAGCATGTCGGCAAAGATGCGCAGCGTGTCCTTCAGGGTGTCGACGGTGTCGAACAGGGGCTCCTTGTCCTCCTGGTTGTCCTTGTTGTAGGCCAGGGGCTGGCCCTTCATCAGCGTGACCAGGCCGACCAGATGGCCGACGACCCGGCCCGTCTTGCCGCGCGCCAGCTCGGGCACGTCGGGGTTTTTCTTCTGCGGCATGATGCTTGATCCCGTGCAGAAGGCATCGGGCAGGGCGATGAAGCCGAAGTTCTGGCTCATCCACAGGATCAGTTCCTCGGACAGGCGCGAGATGTGCAGCATGACCAGGGACGCCGCCGCCGAGAACTCGATGGCGAAGTCACGGTCGCTGACGGCGTCCAGGCTGTTCTGGCAGACGCCCTCCATGCCCAGGGTCTTGGCGACGCGTTCGCGGTCCAGCGGGTAGCTGGTGCCGGCCAGGGCCGCGGCGCCCAGCGGCAGGCGGTTGACGCGCTTGCGGGCGTCGGCCATGCGCTCGGTGTCGCGGGCAAACATCTCCACATAGGCCAGCAGATGGTGGCCGAAGCTGACCGGCTGGGCCACCTGCAGATGGGTGAAGCCCGGCAGGATGACGTCGGCATGTTCGGCGGCCTTCTCGACCATGACGCTCTGCAGGGCCTTCAGCAGGCCGCCGATCTCGTCGATCTCGCCGCGCAGCCACAGGCGCACGTCGGTGGCGACCTGGTCGTTGCGGCTGCGACCGGTGTGCAGGCGCTTGCCGGCGATGCCGACGCGCTCGGTCAGGCGGGCCTCGATGTTGAGGTGCACGTCCTCCAGGTCCAGCTTCCAGTCGAACTGGCCGGCCTCGATCTCGGCGGCGATCTCGTTCAGGCCGCGCTGGATGGCGGCGTGGTCCTCAGTGCTCAGGATGCCCTGGGCCGCCAGCATCTCGGCATGGGCCAGGCTGCCGGTGATGTCGGCCTTCCACAGGCGCTTGTCGAAGCCCACGCTGGCCGTGTAGCGCTTGACCAGATCGCTCATCGGCTCGGAGAACAGGGCGGACCAGGCTTGGGATTTGTTGGCGAGTTGGTTGTCTGACATGACTGGGATGAGGCTGGCGGCGTAATTCAGCGCGCAAAATGCACGCGCAGCCCGGGATTATCGAACGCCAACAAATCCAAGCCTTCTCGAGCCAACCTCATGCCCTTCTTCAAGCGCCGCGCGCCCGCGCACCACAGCGTCTGGCACGAGTCCATGCAGCTCAGCCAATGGTTGGGCTTCGCGGCCACCGAACTGCCCGAATTGCCTGAACTGAACCGGGCACCGCTGCTGGATCCGACCCGCGCCTTCGACGTCTGCCACGTCGGCCTGGTGTTGCGCGCCGTGCTCGGGGTGCAGTTGCTGCTGGCCCTGGGAACGGCCGTCGTCGCCCGGGATGCCACGCAGTGGCTGACGCTGACGGCCAACGGCACGGTGGTGACCATGTTCGCCGTACTGTCCTGGCTGCTCGTCGTCTGCGCGGCCAAGCGGCTGTGGCCGCGCCTGCCCGAGCCGGTGCAGTGGGGCGGCTTGATGCTGCTCGGCGCCGTCGGCGCCCTGATGGGCTTTGGCCTGCTGGCGCTGACCAGCGAGGAGCCGGCCGGCGCCTGGCGCATCGCCAGCATCGCCGCCTGCGGGGCCAGCGGCGCGGCCTTGCTGCTGGCCTGGCTCAAGCTGCGCGAGCACACCCAGCGCCCGGCCGACGCCCTGGCCCAGCTCGTCGAGCTGCAGTCGCGCATCCGGCCGCATTTCTTGTTCAACACACTGAACAGCGCCATCGCCCTGGTGCAGGTGGACCCGGCCCGCGCCGAAAGCGTGCTGGAGGACCTGGCCGAACTTTTCCGTGTCGCCCTGGCCGACGCCAGCGCCTCGGTCACGCTGGCCGAGGAGGTGGAGCTGGCGCGGCGCTATCTCGCCATCGAGCAGATCCGCTTCGGCAAGCGGCTGCGCATCGTCTGGCACCTGGACCCCGAGACCAACAATGCCAAGGTGCCGCCCCTGCTGCTGCAGCCGCTGGTGGAGAACGCCGTGCGCCATGGCGTCGAGCCCAATGACGAAGGCGGCGAGCTGGAGGTCCGCACCCACCGCCGAGGTGCCGAGGTCGAGATCAGCATCGTCAACAGCGTTGGCGCACCGGCCCGCACCCAGGGCCATGGGCTGGCTCTGCGCAATGTGCGCCAGCGCCTGAAGCTGATGCACGATGTCGCGGCCCGCTTCGACATCGAATCCACCGAGCAGCGCTTTTCCTTGCGTATCCTGGTGCCGTTATGACCACAGCCCTGCGCGTCCTCCTCGTCGACGATGAGCCCCTGGCGCGGCTGCGCCTGCGCGGCCTGGTCGACGCCATCCAGGAACCGCGCTGCGAAGTCGTCGCCGAGGCGGCCACGGGCTCGCAGGCCGCCACCTGGCTGCGCGACCATGGCTGCGACATCGTGCTGCTGGACGTGCAGATGCCCGGCGCCGACGGCCTGCAGTTCGCCGACGGCCTGGCCCAGCGCCCGCCCGGCGTGCCGGCACCGCTGATCATCTTCGTGACGGCCCATGCCATGCATGCCCTGCGCGCCTTCGAGCTCGATGCGCTCGACTATCTGACCAAGCCCGTGCGCCGCGAGCGCCTGCAGGCCGCCCTGGCCCGTGCCGCCCAGCGCCTGTCCGAGCGGGCCGCCGTCCAGGCGCAGCAGCCGACGGATGTACCCGCCGCGCCCGACACGGCCGACTTCGTCACGCTGACCGACCGCGGCCGCCTGCTGCGCATCCCCATCGCCGAGGTGCTGTATTTCAAGGCCGAACTCAAATACCTGACACTGCGCACCGCCAGCGAAAGCCATGTGATGGACGGGGCCTTGTCCGAACTGGAGCAGCGCTTCAGCGAGCGCTTCCTGCGCGTGCACCGCAATGCGCTGGTGGCGCGCTGGGCCGTGCGCGAACTGGAGCGCCACACGCCGACCTCCTTCGGCGAGCTGGACGGCGCCGAGTCCGCCGAGGCGTCCGACAGCTGGGCCGTGCGCATCGTCCATGTCGACGAATGGCTGGCCGTGTCGCGGCGCCAGGTAGCAGCGGTACGGGAGGCGCTGGCGGGGCAGGCGAGGTGACGCTGCTGGGCGCGCGGTCAGCGCGTTAGCAGGGCGCGCGCGGGCATGGCGAGTCCGCAGCGCCGCGGCGTCTTCGGGGCGATCTGTTTGCTGTGGTCGTATTCACCATGCCGGGGGCGCCGGCTTGCCTATGCTGCGGCCTCATGACGTTCAAACGCCGCTGGCGCTGGTTGGGTTGGCTGTTGTCGGTCCTGGCTGGTGCCCTGCTCAGCTGGCAGCCCTGGCGCGATGCTGCCCGTCCGGCCCCGGGCAAGGCTGAGCCTGGCTCGCTGGCCACGGCCTTGTGGGGAGGGCTGGGTCTGGGTCGTGTTGCGGCATCGGGCGCCGATGGCCCGGCAGGCGCCACGTCTGACGCAGGCGGGCAGGCGCCGCAGACCTCGTTCGAGGTCTGCGGCGTCGGTCGCGCCAGCCGGGCAGAGATGGAGAACGCGTTTGCGAGCGAAGGTGTCAACCCGCCCTGGATGGGACCCCTGACGCTTCGCAAGGACACCGCACTCAGCGCACTCGCCGCACGCTTGGCGGTGGGTTCGGACGCGGAGCAGACTGCAGCGCGGCTGCTAATGGGCGACACACAAGGGGCGGCTCTGATTGCGGCCCGCTCGCGCGATGCCACGGCCTATCGCCTGGCCCTGGCGAAATGTGGTGGCGGAGCCGGCGGTGACCAGGCGGCACCGAATTGCGCAGGCTTGAGCATCCGGGGATGGGCACAACTCGATCCCGAAGACGCGAGACCCTGGATGAGTCTGGCTGCCAAGGCCCTGTGGAGGCGCGATGATGCGGCAGCCGCCCAGGCACTGGATCAGGTGCTGCTGCGTCGCAGGCGCAGTCCGAGCAGTCCCCTGCTCACGCTGGCGATCAACGCACGGGAAGGCGTCATGGATGAAGCCGGGCTGGGCCTGGCCGTGATCGAGATCATTGGGGTGGATGCGGCGCAATCCACCGACGAGGCCTTTGTGGCCGCTTCGCGCTACTGCAGCGCGGAGGGCATCAAGGACGCCTCGCGCCGCCACCGCTGCGAGCGCCTGGCGCGCTGGCAGTTCGAGCATGCGGATAGCTACCTGGATGCCATGCTGACCCTCGGCATCGCCGACCGCGTGGGGCTGCCCGCCGAGCAGCGCCCCTACACGCGCGAGCAGCTGGACCGCGGCATGAACCGGATGATCGAGCAGTCCAGCCAGATTCTGGGCTTTGACTGCGCCAGCCTGCGACGCACGGCCGATTGGGTCACGCAGCGCGCTCGCCAGGGCGAATTGCGGATGGCCTTGAAGGCTGCCGGGGCCGATCGATGAGGTGGATGTCGTGACGAAGACCGGCATTGCGTTGCTGGGCGCGCTGTTGGCTGCATCGGTGGCATGGGTTGTATTGCGGGACGGCGCTGCCAACAGCGGGCCTTCCAAGCCACCACAGGCGCTGACGGCCACGAGCGCTGCCGCGGCCGCTCCCGTCGCGGCAGCGCCCCGGCTGCTCTTTGCACCTGAGGCCGTCAGTTCGGGCGTCTCGCGCCTGCCCAGCGCTGAAACGGCGACGGGGTTCGTCGAAGTTTGCGGCCACGGCCGCGTGAGCCGGGCAGAGCTGGAGCGCCTGGACGAACAGACGCCGCCGACGTGGATGCAGGCCATCGACAGCCGGGTGGCGGCCGAGCGGGCCAGCCTGATCAAGCGTCTCGAGGCCGGGCCGACGCGCCAGCGTGTGGCGGCGGCCCTGTTGAACCAGGATGTCCAGGCGGCGGCCGGGCTGGTCGCTGCGACGGACGATGCGGCGGCCTACCGTCTGGCCTTGCAGGCCTGCCGCCGGGACGCCAGCTATCGCGAGGGCTATGCGGCCCAGTTGGCTTGGCTGGCGTCGCCGGCAGCGTCGGGCATCAAGATGTCCGGTTTGCGCGAGCCGGGGGCTCTTCCCACCGCCTGTTCGGCACTCAGCGTGGAGCGCCTGGAGTCCCTGGAACCGGGCAGTGCCGTGCCTTGGCTGATGCGGCTCAATGACAGCCTGGGGCGTCGCGATGAGGCCGGCACTTCCCAGGCGCTGTACCAGCTTGCGCAGCGCCCGGCGGCGCCCTCAGGGGGGAGATTGTTGAGCGCCACCTTGGCCGAGATCATCGATGGCGAGCCCGGACCGGGGGAGTCCTTCGTGCTGTCGACGGCCGCTGCCGAAGACCAGATGTCGAAGCTTGATGCTTCGTTTTCCATGGTCGGCCGCGCTTGTCAGGTGGACGCCCTGAAAGACGCCAACCGGCGCCAGTTGTGCGAGCAGGTGGTGAGGTTGATGCCGCAGAGGACGCGAGACATCCTGGAAGCCCGGACCCTGCATGCGCTGGAAGAGCGGCTCGGCTTTGCGCACAGCCCTCAGGCCATGGCGAAAGCCGAGAGCGAAGCGCTCAACAAGCTCATGGGCGAGGAAAGCATGGCCTGGATGACCGAACCCACCTGCGCCAACTTCAGCCGCAGTGGCCGGCAGCTGCTGGCGATTTCACAGCAGGGCGAGGTTGGCTATCTGCGCAATCGCCTGAAGGCGCAGGCCGCACCGAAGCCACGCTGATCTCGTGACGGTCAAGCCACCGGCACCCTCTGCATCGCCGAGAGGATCTCCAGGATCAGTGCATTGACCCGCGCCACGTCGCCAATCGGCGCCATATGCCCCGCGCCTTCCAGCATCTTCAGCTTCACCAGCGGCAGCCGCACCGACAGGCTCTGGGCCACGCGCCGTGCGCTGGCGCGGGTGGCGGTGCCGCAGATCAGCTGCACCGGCATGCTGAGCAGGTCCAGCAGGCTGTCGCTCCATTGCGCGGCGAACAGGGCCTCGAAGTGGCGGCGCACCGTCGGCATGGCCTCGGCCAGGCGCATGTGCTGGGCGAAGTCCATGTCGGGCCAGACATCGCGGCCCTGCCAGTAGGCGCAGAAGCCGCGCGCCGCGCCAAAGTCGTTGCCGCGATCCAGCGCCGCGCTCAGCGTGGCGGCGACCTCGGTGATCTCCTCCCACTCCGGCTCGTTCGGGCCCAGGGCCGGCAGCACGCCGAAGGCGACGGGTTCGTACAACGTCAGCGACAGCACGCGCTGCGGCTGCTGCAGGGCGATCTGCAGGGCGACGGCGCCGCCATAGCTGTGGCCCACCAGATGAAAGCCTTGGCTGGCCGGGAAGGGCAGGCCGGCGAGCACGCCGTTGGCCTCGACGGACAGCTGGCTCGGCATCAGCTCCGGCCAGTCGGGCCGGCCGCCGTGGCCGTAGAGGTCGGGGGTGTGCCATTGCCAGGCCTGGCCGCAATTCGCGCCGTCGGCGACGAGGCGCCGCCATTGCTTGCCGCTGGCGGCGCTGGAATGCAGGCAGACGACGGGGGTGGCATGGGTGTCGGGCATGGCGGGCTCCTGGGTGTGGCGGCCATCCTCGGGGGCCAGTGTTTCAAGCGGACTGCGGCGGGCGCGGTGTTTGTTTCAATCGTTTCAGGCCGCTGCGACGCAGGGCTGCAATGTGGCGCCGGCGTCGCGAGGTGTGCGGGGAAGATTCACTGAACCCACCTGCCTGAAGGGGTGGCGCCTGTAGGTGACGGACTACCGGTGGGCAGGCTGGGGACTGATATCTGTTGCACCGCGCTGGCGACCAGACTGAGGCTCCCCAATCAACAGGAGCGCGCAATGAAGCACGCCATGCATTTCTCGGCAACGGCCCTGGCCTGCGCGCTGGTGGCCGGCACTCCCTTCCTGGCCGAACCCGCCCAGGCGCAGCGCAGCAGCCAGGTGGCGGCGCTGCGTGTGACCGGCTTCGACGTCGAGCAGGTGGACCGGCTGGAACCCGGTGCCGAATTGAACTTCACGGTCTGGGGCACGCCGGGGGCGGTCGTGCTGCTGCAGATCGACGGCAGCCGTCGCACGGTGCGCCTGGAGGAGACCAGCGCAGGCCGCTATGAGGGCGGCTACATCATCGGCCGCTCCGATCGCATCGGGCCGGACTCCCGCGTGCATGCCAATCTGCGCCGTGACAACCGGGTGACGACGGCCCTGCTGGGCGAAGCCCTGCAGGTGGGCTGGCCGGTGCCTGGTCAGGCGCTGATGCCGGAGATCCAGTCCGCCACAGTCGTGCGTGAGCCGGGGCGTGGCCGCGCCGAGGTGCTGCGCTATTCGGTACGTGGCACGCCGGGCGGCCAAGCCTCGGTGCTGCTGCAGGGCAGCGAGACCCGCAACATCATCCTCGAGGAGATCCGCCCCGGGGAATACGCCGGCACCTATGCGCTGCCGCGCGGCGCCTGGGTGGATACCGAAAGGCCGCTGACGGCCCAGCTCCGCCTGGGCGACCGCAGCGTGCGCAGCAGCGTGCCCAATGCCTATGCCGGCGTGAGCCTGCCGCCGCGCCGTGCCGAGGCCGCGTGCTATGACTGCGCGACCGTCCAGGCCGTGAACGCCGTGCAGGTCGATGGCGAAGGCCGGGTGCTCGGGACGGTGGCCGGCGGCGTGCTGGGCGCGGTCGTCGGCAGCCAGTTCGGCAAGGGCGATGGCCGCACGGCAGCGGGTGTGGCCGGCGCCGTCGGCGGCGCGCTGCTGGGCCGCGAGATCCAGAAGCGCCACAACGAGCGCACCCAGTACGAGGTGCTGGTGCGCATGAACGACGGCCAGCAGCGCACCGTGGTCTATGCCGATCCGCCGCCCTTCCGCGCGGGCGACACGGTGCGCGTCGTCGGCGACACGCTGGCGGCCTATCGGCCTTAACCGGTGTTGCGCAGGCCCGCGGCGATGCCGTTGATGGACAGGTGGATGCCGCGCTGCACGCGCTCCATGGCCGGGTCGTCGGCCTGGGTGCGGCGGTAGCGGCGCATCAGCTCGACCTGCAGGTGGTTGAGCGGGTCGATGTACGGGAAGCGGTGCTCGATGGAGCGGGCCAGCGACGGGTTGGCCGCCAGGCGCTTGGCGTCGCCGGTGATGAGGTTGAGCGCGGCCTGGGTGAGATCGAACTCCGCGCGGATGGCCGCGAAGATGCGCTTGCCCAGCTTCTTGTCCTCGACCAGCTCCACATAGCGCTCGGCCAGGGCCAGGTCGGTCTTGGCCAGCACCATGTCGAGGTTGGACAGCAGGGCGCGGAAGAAGGGCCAGCCCTTGAGCATGCGCTTGAGCAGGGCCAGGTTCTTGGCGCGTTGCGCCGGTTCCTCGCCGAGGAAGGCCTCGATGCCGGAACCGAAGCCGCACCAGCCGGGCAGGGCGACGCGGGCCTGGCCCCAGGAGAAGCCCCAGGGGATGGCGCGCAGGTCCTCGATGGCGCGGGTGGCCTTGCGCGAGGCCGGGCGTGAGCCGATGTTGAGCTCGGCGATCTCGCGGATGGGCGTTGACGCAAAGAAGTAGTCGGCAAAGCCCGGCGTGTCGTAGACCAGGCCGCGATAGGCCGCAAAGCTCGCGTCCGACAGGGCCTGGGCGGCTTGCAGAAAGGCCTTGGGCGCGCTCTGCGTCGGGTGCAGCAGCGTGGCCTCCAGCGTCGCGGCGACCAGGGTCTCCAGGTTGCGCCGGCCGATCTCGGGGTGGGCGTATTTGGAGGCGATGACCTCGCCCTGCTCGGTCAGGCGGATCTGGCCGTTCACCGTGCCGGGGGGCTGGGCCAGGATGGCCTGGTAGCTCGGGCCGCCGCCGCGGCCGACGGTGCCGCCGCGGCCGTGGAAGAGGCGTAGCGTGATGGGGCCGACGCGCTTCAATTCGTCGAAGAGCTCCACCAGCGCGATCTCGGCGCGGTACAGCTCCCAGGACGAGGTGAACATGCCGCCGTCCTTGTTGCTGTCCGAGTAGCCCAGCATGATGTCCTGCTCGCCGCCGCTGCGGTCCACCAGGCCGCGCACGCCGGGCAGGGCGTAGAACTCGCGCATGATCTCCGGCGCGATGCGCAGGTCGCCGATGGTCTCGAACAGCGGCACGATGATGAGGTCGCTGCTGGCATAGCCGTCCAGCGTGCCGCGTAGCAGGCCGGTCTCCTTCAGCAGCAGGGCCACTTCCAGCAGGTCGCTGACCGACTCGGTGTGGGAAATGATGTAGTGGCGCAGCGCCTCGCGGCCGAAGCGGGCCAGGGCCTCGCGGGCGGCTTCGAAGGTGGCGAGCTCGAACTGGGCCTTGTCGGTGTAGCTGGCGCCGATGACGCGCAGCGGCCGGGCGTCGTTGAGCAGCTTGAGCAGCAGGGTGCGCTTGGCGGCTTCGTCCAGGGCCGAGTAGTCGCCCTCGATGCGGGCCACGGCCAGCAGCTCGGCCAGCACCAGTTCGTGCTGGTCGCTGCTCTGGCGCAGGTCCAGCGTGGCGAGGTGGAAGCCGAACACCTGCACGGCGCGGATCAGCGGCGCCAAGCGCGGCGCGATCAGGGCCTCGGCATGGTGGGTCTTCAGCGAGGCTTCGAGGGTGCGCAGGTCGGCCAGCAGTTCGTCGGGCGTGCGGTAGGGGTCTTGCGGCGCGACAGCATGGCGCAGGGCCTCGGTGCCGGTCAGGGCGTGCAGCGTGGCGGCCAGGCGGGCATACATGCCGGTCAGCGCGCGGCGGTAGGGCTCGTCCATGCGGTGCGCGTTCTGGTCGGGGCTGCGCTCAGCCAGGGCCTGCATGGCGGGCGACACGCCGGTCAGGCGCAGCGAGATGGACAGCTCGGCGCCCAACTCGTGCAGCTCGGTGAGGTAGTGGCGCAGCGCCACTTCGCTCTGGCGCTGCATGGCGCGCTTGAGCGTCGCGGCGCCGACGTTGGGGTTGCCGTCGCGGTCGCCGCCGATCCAGTGGCCCATGCGCAGGAAGCTGGGCAGTTGCTCGCCCGGCAGATGCTCCTCGAGCTCGGCATAGAGCTTGGGGATCTGGCGCAGGAAGGTCGACTGGTAGTAGGACAGCGCGTTCTCGATCTCGTCGGCCACTGTCAGCTTGGAGTAGCGCAGCATGCGCGTCTGCCAGAGCTGGGTGATGCGGGCGCGCAGCAGGCCCTCGGCCTCGCGCAGCTCGCGCTCGGTACCCGCACGGTCGCGTGCCTCGAGCAGGCCGGCGACGGCACGCTCGGCGTCCAGGATGCTCTTGCGCTGCACCTCGGTCGGGTGGGCCGTCAGCACCGGCGAGATGAAGCCACGCCTGAGCACCTCGGCGATCTCGGTCGGGCGGATGCCGCCTTCGTGCAGATGCTCCAGGCAATAGGCCAGCGAGCCGGGCTGCAGGCTGCCGGCGCGCTCGTGCACATCGCGGCGGCGGATGTGGTGGCGGTCCTCGGCGATATTGGCCAGGTGGGAGAAATAGCTGAAGGCGCGGATGACGCTGACGGCCTGCTCGCCGGACAGGCTCTTGAGCAGCTTGTCGAAGCGCTTGCCGGCCTCCTTGTCGTGCTTGTGGCGGTAGGCCACGGCCAGCTGGCGGATGCGTTCGACCAGTTCGTAGGCCTCGCGGCCTTCCTGTTCGCGGATGACGTCGCCGAGGATGCGCCCGAGCAGCCGGATGTCGGCCACGAGGGGTTCGTTCTTGTCGACTTCGGTGCGGGCAGGGGCGGCTCGTGGAGGCATGGCGGGTCGTCCGAGAAGGAATTGCTATAGGAGAAGTAACCAAGTTACTTCTCCCTAACTCTAGCAGTTTCTTCTCTGAAGCGGATCCCTTCACTGCGCAGCCGGTGCTGTCGTGAAGCCGTCGCTGAGGGTGCGCAGGAAGGCGACGACGTCGGCGACGTCCTGGGCGTTCAGGGCCGGCGGCTGGCCGGCGCGGCGGAAAGGGGCGCCCTGCTGCACATTGCTGCGGTAGGCGGCCGGCAGGTCGTTGTAAAGCTGGACCTGGCCGTTGACGTTGGGGTACCAGCGCGCCGGGTCGATATCGCGGGTGGCATAGAAGGCGACCACGTCTTCGAGCGACGCGAAGCGGGCGTTGTGGAAGTACGGTCCCGTCAAAGCGACGTTGCGCAGCGTCGGCGTGCGGAACAGGCCGCACAGGTCGGCGCGACCGGCCAGGTCGCTGCGGGCGCACAGGCCCAGGTCGAAGAAGGCCGGATTGGCGGTGGCCCGACTCTGGTTGCGGGGTACGGCCAGGGCGTGATAGCTGAAGTCGGTGAACAGGGCGCGGTTCAGGCCGGGCGCGGGGCGGCTGCTGTGGCAGCTGGCGCAGTTGCCGCGCTGCGGGTCGTTGAAGAGGTTCAGGCCGCGCTGCTCCTGGGCGGTGAAGCTGGCGCGGCCGTCCTGCACGGCGTCGAACTTGCTGGTGAAGGGGTGGAAGCTGGCGTCGTCGGCCTGGTAGCGGGCGATGGCCGTGACGGCAGCGTCGACGAGCTGGTCGTCGGTGGCCGCCGCCGGCAGGTTGGCCGCGGCGCGCAGGTCGGCCGCATAGGGCAGGGCGCGCAGCTTGGCCGCCAGGGCGCCGACATCGGCATTGGCCATCTCGTCGGGGTTGAACAGCGGGCCGCGGGCCTGCTCGGTGCGGTTGTTGGCGCGGCCATCCCAGAACAGGCCGCCGCGCGGCCGGCCCTGGGCGTCGAAGCCAAAGGCGCCGGCCTGGTCGAGGTAGCGGGCGCTGGGCGAGGAGCGCAGGCCCTGATGCGTGCCGTCGGTGCCGCCCAGGGGCAGGAAGCTGCCGGCGGCGTCGGCGTGGCCGCGCGCCTCGACGTGGCAGTTGGCGCAGGCGAGCTTGCCGCTGGCGGAGAGGCTGGTCTCCTCGAACAGGCGGTCGCCCACCTGGGCGAGTGTTGGGACCGGCGCGGGAGCAGGGGCGGGTGCCGGTTGGGGTGGGCGGCGTAATGCGGCAGCATCGGCGCTGGCGTCGTCGTCGGCTGCCGTCGCGGTGGCGCCTCCGCTGCCACCGCCGCAGCCGGCGAGCAGGCAGATCAGCAAGGCGGGCAGCAGGGCGTGGCGCATGGGCATGGCGGTCTCCGTTGTTGGAATGCCGCGAGCTTCCCGGGCGAGCGTGGGGCCAGCATGGAGAAACTGTGGAGGCTGCCTCCACAGTTGCCCGGCAAGATGCGCGCATGCGTCTTGTCCATCAGCTCTCGCTGCTACTCATCACCATCGCGCTGGCCGCCGTCGCGGCAGTGGCGGGCCTGGTCGTCTGGAATCTGCGGGCCGGCTTCTCCGACTATCTGCAGGCCCAGGACGGCGAGCACCTGACGCGCTTGATGGAAGCCGCCGAGCGCGATCTGGCCCGTCGCGGCGGCCTGCCCCAGGACCTCAGGCCGGTGCTGCGTGAATGGCTGGATGCGGTGCGCGTGTCGACGGGGCGTGGCGGCCCGGCCGAAGGGCCGCCGCCCGGTGGCTGGCCCGACGATCCGCCGCCCCCCGAGCGCGGTGGCCCGCAAGGCCGCCAGCCGCCGCCCGAACTGCGCCGCGATCCACCCCCGCCGCGCCGCGATCCGTCCAATTTCGGTCCGCGCGTCGTCGTGCTGGCGGCGGATGGCATCACGCCGCTGGCCGGCCGGCGCGAGACGCTGGATCGGCCGGGCCAGACCCGTGCCGTCAAGCTCAACGGCCAGACCCTGGCGGTGCTGCGCCTGGCCGAGCGTGCCGGGCCGGCTGAAGGCGTGGACGCCAGCTTCCTGCGCCGCCAGTACATCGGCCTGGGTCTGGTGGCGGGCGGCGTGCTCATCGTCGCCCTGGTGCTGGCGCGCCTGCTGGCCGTGCGCTGGGCGCGTCCGCTGGCCGAGGCCCAGGTGGCGGCGCGGCGCATCGCCGCGGGCGAGTTCGATGTGCGCCTGCCCGCGCCGCGGGACGGGAGCGGGGCCAGCGAGATCGCCGGCCTGCATGCCGACATCAACGGCATGGCCGAGGCCCTGCAGCGGCTGGAGAGCAGCCGCCAGCGCTGGATCGCCGAGCTGTCCCATAAACTGCGCACGCCGCTGGCCGTGCTGCGCGGCGAGGTGGAGGCGTTGGTGGACGGCATACGGCCGCTGGATCGCGTGGCCCTGGGATCGCTGCAGGAGGAGATCAAGCGCCTGTCCCGCCTCGTCGAGGACTTCCATCTGCTCGCCACGTCGGAGCTGCGCTCCTTGCCCTGCGAGTTCGAGCCCGTTGCGCCGGCGGCTCTGCTGCAGGCGGCCCTGGATCGCATCGCGCCACGCGCCAAGGCGCGGGGCCTGGTCATCGAGGCACCGCTGCCCCAGGTGCTGCCGGCCGCGCGCTGGGACGCGGTGCGCGTCTCCCAGCTGCTGGCCAATCTGCTGGAGAACAGCCTGCGCTATACCGAGGCGCCGGGCCTGCTGCAGGTCGCGGCGCGTCCGCTGGGCGCGGCGGTGGAGATCCGCATCGAAGACACGCCGCCCGGCGTGCCCGAGGCCGAGCTGGATCGACTCTTCGATCCTCTGTACCGCGCCGACCCTTCGCGCAGCCGCGCCTTCGGCGGCTCGGGCCTGGGCCTGGCCATCGCCCGCGCCATCGCCCAGGCGCACGGCGGCCGATTGCGCGCCGAGGCCTCGTCGCTGGGGGGACTGGCCATGGTGTTGACGCTGCCGCTCAAACCCGAGGGGAGCCCATGAGCGACCTCATCCTGATCGTCGAAGACGAACCCAAGCTGGCCGCCCTGGTGCGCGACTATCTGCAGGCGGCCGGCTATCGCAGCGAATGGCTGGCCGACGGCCGCCAGGCGCTGCAGAGGCTGAAGACCGGGCCGATGCCGGCGGCCGTGCTGCTGGACGTGATGCTGCCGGGCCTGGACGGCCTGGAGGTCTGCCGCGCCGTGCGAGCCTTCAGCGACGTGCCCATCCTCATCAACAGCGCGCGCGTCGAGGAGCTGGACCGGCTGCTGGGCCTGGAGCTGGGTGCGGACGACTATGTCTGCAAGCCCTTCAGCCCGCGCGAGCTGGTGGCGCGCGTGAAGGCCCTGCTGCGCCGGGCCCAGGGCCGGCTGGCGCCGGTCACGCTGGTGCCAGCGGGCGGCGGTTTCTCGGTCGACGAGGCCGGCCAGCGCATCGTCTGGCAGGAGCAAGCCCTGGCGCTGACGCCGGTGGAGTTCCGGCTGCTGCGCCAGCTGCTGCAGCACCCGGGGCGGGTCTTCGAGAGGGCGCAACTGCTGGACCTCATCCATGAGGACTTCCGTGATGTGTCCGACCGCGTTGTCGACAGCCACATCAAGAACATCCGGCGCAAGCTCGCGGCCCTGGAGCCGGCCCAGGAATGCATCACCTCGGTCTACGGCGTCGGCTACCGGCTGGATCTGGCCTGACGACACCTCGTCGCTTATAGGCAACTGGCCAGGGCGGTGCGCTGAAGCCGAAACGAGGGGCACTTCCCTGGTGCCCGAGGCATCCATCCGGGGCGCCCAGGCCCCATTCCGGGTAAACCAGACTGCGGTCGCAATTGAATCCGGTTCTAGATTCGGATATCGTTGACAGCGTTGTCTATTTGAATTGATCCGCAGATCGAGGTGATCTCAGGCATTCGGCTGAGATCGCTACCAAGACTCGTCCCGATGGCTGGGTAGCTGTGCAGGAATCGCTGCTGGACACCCCGGAAAGAGTCGCTTTTACAGGTGTTGTTGATTGCGCACACAGCATGATCAACTCGCGTAAACCCCAGCAGTCGTGGGGAGGCCAAAACGTACAGTACACCGGCACCTGCAAAGGGCATCTCTTTTTTTGAGGGATGTTGGTAACGCTACCAAGCACTGTCGTCAGCGGGCCATGAAGTCGTCATCAATCGGCTACGAAGAGCCGGCCAAGCAAGTAAGGAGACAAATGAAACACCCACAGAATTCCAAGACCCGGCGAGAGCCCAAGTTCGCACGGCAACTCAAGCCGGTGGCGTGGGCCTCGTCGATCGCGCTATTGACGGGTGCTGCGGCTGTTCAAGCTCAGCAGACCGGCACCGCAGCCGCCCCAGCCGCGCAGTCCCTGGAGACCGTCGTCATTACGGGCATTCGCAAGTCGCTAGACAGCGCTGTCACGCTCAAGCGCGATAACCACGGTTTGGTAGACGGCATCGTTGCTGAAGACATCGGCAAGTTCCCTGACACCAACCTCGCCGAGTCGATGCAGCGTATCGCCGGCGTGTCCATCGACCGCAATATGAGCGGTGAAGGCTCGCAAGTCACCGTTCGCGGCGTCGGCCCGCAGTTCAACATGGTGCTGCTGAACGGCCGGCAGATGCCGACCTCCAATGGTGCCGGCCGCGCCTTCGACTTTGCCAACCTGTCCTCCGACTCAGTTTCCGCGCTGGAGGTGTACAAGACCGCTCGTGCCTCGTCGCCGACGGGCGGTATCGGCGCCACCATCAACGTCAAGACGGCCCGCCCGCTGGATGTACGCGAAACCATCGCCAGCATCGGCATCAAGGCCAACTATGACCAGTCGATCGGCCGCCTGCCGAGCGAGATTGCGGGCTCAAAGGTCACGCCAGAGGTCTCCGGCATCTACAGCACGTCCTTCGCGGACCGCACGATCGGCATCTCGATCAGCGGCAACTACTCGAAGCGCAACTCGGGCTCGAACAACGCGTTCACCGGCAACGGGTGGCAAACCGAGCCCGTCACCAGCGGTACGGCAGGCACCGCCTACGCGGGTGTTCCGGCCAGCAACCTGAGCAACTTCCCGACCAGCGGCAACTACGTCACGCACACGAATGACGTGCGTTACCGCGTGACCGATCTGGAGCGCGAGCGCTGGAACGGTCAGGCCGTCCTGCAGTTTGCCCCGACGAAGGACCTGAAGTTCACGCTGGACCACACGATTGCCATCAACGCGACCAAGCAGAACGCCATTGAGAACTCCTCCTGGTTCGGCCCCTCGTTCTCGGGCGCCTTGAATGGCCAGCCGCCCACGACGTTCTCCGCGACGAGCAAGGTCTACGACCCGATCATCCAGACGGCCACGTGGGACGGCACGCACGACTACGCGATGTACGCTGCCCAGCAGGCAATCAAGACCAAGCTGAACTCCACCGGTTTCAATGCGGCATGGAAGGTCAGTGAAAAGCTGAACATTGATTTCGACGCCCATAAGTCGACGTCCCGGACGAATCCGGACAGCCCTTATGGCGACACCAACGTCATTGACCTGGCACTGTTCAACCAGGGCAACACGACGATGTTCTACGACCAGAAGTTCCCGGTCATGCAGTCGCCCGGCTTGAAGTACGACGCCAACAAGACCACCGTCACGGGTTCTCAGTTCACGAACAACATTTCGTACCAGGACGTCGACCAGGTCCAGGTCAGCGGCACCTACAAGCTGAGCACCGATGACAAGCTGCTGGCGGGTCTTGGTTTCACCAAGCTGAAGAACCGCTCGGCCGGCTCGAACAACTTCCACGGCGACTGGGGTGGCATCGGCCCGCAAGGCTCGTTCAAAGACATGACCGTGGCCCAGTACAACATCGCCAGCTTCTACGGCCGGATTCCCGGCAGCGGCGACGCGCGCCAGTTCCCGACGTTCTTCGTGCCGAACTTCGAACAACTGCGTGCGCAGGCCGTCAAGAACGCGCAGTCGTACCGTCCGACGTCGCTCCCGCCCGGCGCGCCGCTGAGTGCGGCAGAGGCAGACGCCTACTTCAAGCCGTATACCGACTTCACCAACGGCAACGATTGGCGCACCACCGAGAAGTCCACCGCGGCCTATGGCCAGTGGGACCACGCGTTCGACACGTCCATCCCGATGAACCTGTCGGTCGGTCTGCGCTATGAGCAGACGAAGATCACGTCCTCGTCACAAGTCACCTCCTACAACGGCACCACCTGGTATGCGGAAAACGAGGTGAGGCTCGATGGCGCAACCACGACCTTCGGTACCAAGGACGGCAAGTACAGCTATTGGCTGCCCAGCATTGACTGGGATGCCGACCTGACGTCCGACATCAAGGTGCGTGCGAGCTACGGCGTGAACATCGGTCGCCCGGACTTCGGCAGCATGCTGGGCGGTGTTGCTCTGAACGCGAACTCGGGCCGCTACAACATCCACGGCGCCGGTTCGACCGGTGACCCGGCACTGAAGCCGCTCAAGTCCAAGAACTTGGACCTGTCCGCCGAGTACTACTACGCCAAGTCGTCGTATGTGGCAGCGGGCGCCTTCTACAAGAAGGTGACCGACTTCTTCACCACGAAGACGGTTGAGCAAACGTTCGCCGGCCTGAACCAGCCTGCCAGCGGCACGTATTTCGACGCCGCCCGGGCGGCGGGTATTCCTGCTGACAGTCCCAAGCTGCTGCGCAACTACATCTTCCAGCACTACAACGGCCAGCCGGGCGTCACGGTCACCGATGCCAGCGACCCGAACTTCCTGAAGGGCAACATTTCGGGCACGGTCCCCGGCGCCAAGCCGCTGGTCTTCGACATCACGACGCCGTCGAATGCCGGTGGCGACAACATCAAGGGCCTGGAGTTCAACTTCCAGCACATGTTCGCCAGCAGTGGCTTCGGTGTTTCGGGCAACTACACCAAGGTCAGCAGCGGCTTGAAGTACCGCAACGACGCTTCAAGCACCGATGTGCAGTCGCCTCTGGTGGGTGTCAGCGATTCTGCCAACCTGGTGGGATTCTTCGAAAACGAGGTGTGGTCGATTCGTGCCGCCTACAACTGGCGCGATTCGTTCCTCTTGGGTAACGACAACGGCAACAACCCGCGGTACACCGAGGCCTATGGTCAGGTGGACGCGTCCATCGGCTTCAAGATTGGCAAGAACCTGACCCTGCAGGCCGACTTGCTGAACTTGAACGATGGCTACATCCGCACCCATGGCCGCAGCAAGAACGAGATCATCTCCGCCATCCAGACGGGCCGCCGTTACCTGGTCGGTGCTCGCTATCGCTTCTGAGCGATGAGCACCGCCGCCCGGTAAACGCCCTTCGGGGTGACTCGCCGAGCGGCTGATGTTGGCCGGGGCGGGCGCGCAAACGCCCGCCCCGGCCAAATTTCTTTGCAGAACTCCTCGGCTCTTGCGCGGTGCCCCCCACCCGCACGGCCCATACATTTGCGGAATGAACTCCGAGTTGACGACAGCCGTTCGACGCATCGTGGTGCTTGGAGGTGGTTCGGCCGGCTGGCTGACCGCTGCGACGCTGGCCGCTGAACTCGGCGGCGATGCGCCCGACGCATTGCAGATCACGCTGATCGAGTCGCCCGATGTGCCTTCCATCGGCGTCGGCGAGGGCACCTGGCCGACGATGCGTGCAACGCTGCATCGCATCGGCCTCAGTGAAGTCGACCTGATTCGCGAATGCGACGCTGCGTTCAAGCAGGGCTCGTGCTTTGACGGCTGGCTGCACGGCGGTGCGGGTGATCGCTACTACCACCCCTTCACGCTGCCTCACGGCCATGGCGAGGCCGACCTTGCCGGCATTTGGCTGCAGGCGGGCGGCGAACACGCGTTTGCCGAAACGGTCGGGGCGCAGCCGCATGTGTGCGACGCGCGCCTCGCGCCCAAGCAGACGACGACGCCGGACTTTGGCGGTGCCCTCAACTACGGCTATCACTTCGACGCCGTCAAGCTCGGCCATCTGCTGCGCCGGCATGCGACGACCGTGCTTGGCGTTCGCCACGTCGTCGATCATTTCACTGCCGTCCGCCCGCATGAGAACGGCGACATCGCGGCGCTCGCGACCCGCGAGCACGGCGAACTCGAAGGCGATCTCTTCATCGACTGCTCGGGCATGGCCAGCCTGCTGCTCGGCCAGCACTACGGTGTCGGCCTGCGTTCCGAGAAGGGCGTCCTCTTCAACGACAGCGCGCTGGCCATTCAGGTGCCGCACGCCGACCCCCAGGCGCCGCTGGCATCGGCCACCATCTCCACGGCGCATGCCGAAGGCTGGACTTGGGACATCGGCCTGCCCACGCGCCGGGGCATCGGACTGGTCTATTCCAGCAGCCATACCGACGATGTGGCCGCCGAACAGGCGCTGCTGGCCTACCTGCAGCGCAGCGGGCTGGCCGACGCCGATGTTTCGCCGCGGCGTCTGCGCTTCGACCCTGGCTACCGCGAGCATTTCTGGCATCGCAACTGTGTCGCCGTCGGGCTGTCGGCCGGCTTCATCGAGCCGCTGGAGGCGTCGGCGCTGGCGCTGGTCGAGCTGTCGGCCGCGATGATCCGCGACGAGATGCCCGCCAACCGGGCCGACATGGACCTCGTCGCCAGGCGCTTCAACGAGGCCTTCGCGTATCGCTGGTCGCGCATCATCGATTTCCTGAAACTGCACTACGTGCTGAGCCGTCGCGACGACGCCGACTACTGGCGCGAGCACCGCAGCGCCGAGACGCAGCCCGATTCGCTGCGCGATCTGCTGCAGCTCTGGGCCCACCGCGCGCCGTCTCGCAACGACTTCTATCGCAACGAGGAGGTCTTCCCCGCGGCGAGCTATCAGTACGTGCTCTACGGCATGGGGTTCAAGCCTGCGCTGCGCGCCCTGCGTGCAGACCGGCGCGCCGCAGCCGTTGCCGGCCTGAAGGACGTAGCGACAATCACCCGACGATTGCTGGGCGCTTTGCCCCGCCACCGCGAACTCATCCAACACATCCGCGAGCACGGTATTGCCGGCCGCCCAGCACCCTGACCGAACCCATGCTGCAACTGCTCAACAATATCCAGCACAAGGACCTGCGCGTCATCACCGAACGCGGCGCGCAATGGGGCGACGACATCATGTCGGCGCCCGTCACGGTGGACGAATTCCGCAAGCTCCAGGCGCATTACCCCATCGTCTTCCAGCCGGACGACAAGGGCGGCTTCGTGCCGGCGGTGCTGTTCGGCCTGCAGGAGGGTGAGAACCTGTTCCTCACCGAAGGCGGCTGGGCCGCCGACTACCTGCCGCTGTCCGTGCAGCGCCTGCCGTTCTCCATTGGCATCGCCGATGACGAGCTGCGCATGATGGTGGACATGGACAGCAAGCGCATCAGCCATGGCGCCGAGGGGGAGGCCGTGTTCATGCCGCATGGCGGCACGACCGACTTCACCGAGAACGCCAACTCCGTGCTGCGCACGCTGCATGAAGGCATGCAGGCCACGGCCGATTTCACACAGACGCTGATGGCGCACGACTTGCTGGAGTCATTCGTTCTGAACGTCGAGCGGCCGGACGGCTCGCACGGCCAGTTGGTGGGTTACTACATCATCCACGAAGAGCGGCTGGCCGCGTTGGATGCCAGCATCGTGGGCCTGCTGCATCAAGCCGACTACCTGCAGCCCATCTACATGGCCATCGCGTCGTTGTCCAACTTCACGAAGCTCATCAAGCGCCATCTCGCCCGTCAGGAGTGAGGCCCATGCTGGAACGCAGCGATGTGAACGCCGGGGCCCTCGGGGCGATCCCGGCCGACGTGCTGCAGTCCACCCAGCCTGTGGTGCTGCGTGGGCTGGTGCGGCATTGGCCGCTCGTGCAGGCCGCGCAGCGTTCCAACGTCGACTTCTGCGACTACCTGCGGGGCTTTGGCGCGAGTACGCGACTGAGCCTGTGGCGAGGCGAGCCGGAGATTGCCGGGCGCTTCTTCTACAACGCGGACTTCAGCGGCTTCAACTTCCAGCATGAGGTCAACACCTTCGGGGCGCTGCTGGACGAGTTGCTTGCCGGCACGCCCGACGCTCTGTACCTCGGCTCGACCGACGTCGACCGCTGCTTCCCCGGCCTGCGCCAGCCCAACGACCTGAGCGCGCTGGCCGGCTTCAACCCGATGGTGAGCCTGTGGCTGGGCAACCGCATGCAGGTGGCCGCGCATTTCGACCTGCCCGACAACATCGCCTGCGTCGTTGCGGGCCGGCGCCGCTTCACGCTGTTCCCGCCCGAGCAGGTCGCCAATCTCTACATCGGCCCGCTCGACCTGACGCCGGCCGGCCAGCCCATCAGCCTGGTAGACCACGCCAGGCCTGACTTTGAACGCTTCCCACGCTATGCCGAGGCGCTCAAGCATGTGCAGACCTTCGAACTGCTGCCGGGCGATGCCCTCTTCATCCCCAGCCAGTGGTGGCATGGCGTGGAATCGCTGGAGCCCATCAGCGCGCTGGTGAACTTCTGGTGGCGGCAGTCGCCCGCCTTCATGGACACGCCGCTCAACACGCTGATGATGGCGCTGCTGTCGCTGCGCGACCTGCCGCCGGCCCAGCGCGATGCCTGGCGCGCGCTGTTCGACCACTACATCTTCGACGCCGACGAGCAGACCGCGGCCCACATCCCGCCAGCCGCGCGCGGCATCCTCGCGCCCATGAATGACAACAGCGCCCGGCTGTTGCGTTCGATGCTGCAGAACCGACTCAAACGATGAGCCCGCCCATGAATCAAGCGCCCCAACCCATTCGCCGCGTCGTCATTGCCGGTGGTGGCACCGCGGGCTGGATGGTGGCCGCCGGCCTGTCCAAATGCCTGGGCAAGCAGGTCGACATCCGTCTCGTCGAGTCCGAGGAGATCGGCACGGTTGGCGTCGGCGAAGCGACGATCCCGACGCTGCACATCCTGCACGAGATCCTCGATCTGGATGAGCGTGAGTTCATCCAGGCCACGCAGGCTACCTTCAAGCTGGGCATCAGCTTCGAAAACTGGCGCAATGTCGGTGAGGACTACTTCCACTCCTTTGGCAAGACGGGCAAGGGCCACTGGACGGCCGGCTTCCACCACTTCTGGCTGGAAGGCCGCAAGCGCGGCCTGGCCAGCAGCTACGACGACTACTGCCTGGAGCTGCGCGCCGGACGGGACAACCGGTTCGCGACACTGCCCGACAACGGCATCAGCTACGCCTACCACTTCGACGCGACGCTGTACGGCCAGTACCTGCGCCGCTTCGCCGAGAACCTCGGCGTGCAGCGCATTGAGGGCAAGATCGCCAAGGTCCATACCGATGCCGCCAGCGGCGACGTCACCGGCCTGCAGCTGACCGACGGGCCGCTGATCGAGGGCGACCTCTTCATCGACTGCACCGGCATGCGCTCGCTGCTGCTGGGCGAGACGCTGGGCGTGCCCTACGAGAGCTGGTCACACTGGCTGCCCTGCGACAGCGCACTGGCCGTCCAGACCGAGTCCGTCGGCGAGCCCGTGCCCTACACGCGCTCCATTGCCCACCCCTGGGGCTGGCAGTGGCGCATCCCGCTGCAGCACCGCGTCGGCAACGGCGTCGTGTTCAGCAGCAAGCACATCAGCGATGACGAGGCCAAGGCCGCGCTGCTGGCCAACGTGCAGGGGCAGGTGCTGCGCCAGCCGCGCGTCATCAAGTTCACGCCGGGCCAGCGCGAGGTCGTCTGGAAGAAGAACGTGGTCGCCATCGGCCTGTCCAGCGGCTTCCTGGAGCCGCTGGAATCCACCAGCATCCACCTCATCCAGAAGGGCCTGACACGCCTCGTCGAGCTGTTCCCGAGCAACGGCGTCCAGCAGAGCGACATCGACGAATACAACCGTCAGGCGCGCGAGCAGATCGAGGTCGTCCGCGACTTCATCATCCTGCACTACCACGTCACCAACCGCAGCGACTCGGCCTTCTGGCGCCAGTGCCGCGAGATGGACGTGCCACCGCTGCTCAAGCACCGCATCCAGCACTTCCGCGACACCGGACGCATCATGCTGGACCAGGGCGAGCTGTTCGCCGAGAACTCCTGGGTGCAGGTCATGATGGGGCAGGGCATCCAGCCCGCCAGCCACCACCCCATCACGCGCAACATGGACAACCGCAACCTCGCCGACTTCCTCGGCGAGATCCGCAAGGATGTCGCGCGCACGCTGATGAAGCTGCCCAAGCACCAGCAGTTCATTGACAGCTTCTGCCCCGCGCCCAAGCTCGACCTGGCCACGAACACCCCCCCCGTCGGACCCGAGTTGCGCATCAACCCCAACGCCCGTCTGGAGACGGTGCAGTTGTCCAACGGCGCGACCGTCTATGTCGTCGACGACTTCGCGCAAGACCCCGACGCCCTCGTCGCGCTCGCCCAAGCCCAGGCCGGCCAGTTCCAGCAGACCGCCGGTCATCCCTATCCCGGCCCGCTGCTGGGCTTGACCGACGGTGTTGCCGGCCCGCTGGGCGCCTTCTTCGACCAGCACCTGCGCCCGCGGCTGGGTGCAGGCCCGGGGCTGGGCATGTCCGGCCGCTTTTCCCGGGTCACGCAGGATGCCGCGACGCTGGACCCGCGCCAGCGTATCTGCCACCGCGACGACTCCGCCATCGAGCCGGGCGAGATGATCTCGGCGTCCGTGCACTACCTGTTCAAGGACGAGCGCCTGGGAGGCACCGTGTTCTTCCGCTCGCTGATGTCCGACGCCCAGACGCGCCAGTTCATGGGCGACTCCACCACGCTGGATGGCAGCGCCTTCGGCGACAAGTACGGCATCGCGCCCGGCTACATGACCCAGAGCAACCGCTACTTCGAGGTCATCGGCCGGGTACCCGCCAAATGGAACCGCGCCATCTTCTACAGCGGCAGCATCTTCCATAGCGGCGACATCGACTGGCCCGCTGCCCAGGCCGGCTATCAGACCGGCATGGGCCGCTTGACCATCAACGCCTTCTTCAAGAGCCGCCAGCCTGCCTAGCCGCCAGCTCGGCGTCCAGCGCCAGCGCGCGTTGCGCGGCGGGTCGGGAGCGCAGCCGCACGGCATAGGCCTCGACGGCCGGCGTGGCCGGCATCATCTGGAAGGCCAGCATGTCGGCCAGCGCATGGCCCCACAGGAAGTCGGCCACCGTCAGGCGCTCGCCCAGCCACCAGGGCCGGCCATTGGCCAGCTGCTGCTGCACCAATTGCACGACGCTGTCGAAGCTTCCATAAGGCGACCAGGATGGCGCGCCCTCCTCGCGCTTGAGGGCCCGGTCCGTCATCGCCGGCTCGAAGCAGGAGCCGTAGAACACCATCCAGCGCAGGAAGGCGCCGCGCAGCGGGTCGCCCACCGGCGGCACCAGGCCGCGCTCGGGATAGAGCTCGGCCAGGTATTGGTAGATGGCGGCCTGCTCGGTGACCAGCACGTCGTCGTGCAGCAGGGCCGGCACCTTGCCCATCGGATTGACAGCGAGATAGGCAGGCTCGCGTTGCTGCTGCCTGGGCAGGTCCAGCACATGCAGTTCATGCTCGGCCTGCAGTTCCTCGATGAGGATGCGCACGCCGGCAGAGCGGCTGTTGGGGGCGTGGAAGAGGGTGACGAAGCGGCTCATGGCGATTCGGGTGGGATGAAGGTGGTGCCGTTGTAGGCTGCGACCCCCGCCGCCGTCTTGGAAAAACACGCATGACCGACACCGCTCCCTTGCGCGCCGTGACCAGCCGGGCCAAGGGTGTCGTCGACCCGGCCACGGCGCAGCGAAAATTCCGCCTTGCCCGCTACGAGCCCGCGCCCGACCTGGCGCCGTTTCTGGACTACCACTGGATCGTCGAATGGGACCTGCGCGGCCAGCCTGACTTCGTGCAGCGGACCTTGCCCTATCCGGTCGTCAACATCGTCTTCGACGCCGAGCTGACCGCCATCTTCGGTGTCGTCAGCGGCTCCTACGAGCATCGCCTGACCGGCGCCAACCGGGGCCTGGGCCTGCGCTTTCGCCCCGGCGGCTTTCGCGGCCTGCTCAAGCGGCCGCTGCACACCATCACCGACATCCACCTGCCGCTGTCGGCCGTGCTGCCGCTTGACGATGCCGCGGCTGAGCAGGCGGTGCTGAGCCAGCCCGATGACGCCGGCATGATCGCCGCCGCGGAAAACCTGCTGCGCCCGCTGCTGGGCGAGCCCGACCCCAAGGTGGACCGGCTCAACGCGCTGCTGGTCCAGGCCCAGAACGACCCCACGCTGACGCGCGTGGACGAGCTGGCCGAGCGCGCCGGCGTCGGCATGCGCGCCTTGCAGGCCTGGTTCAGTGACTATGTCGGCGTCAGCCCCAAATGGGTCATCCGCCGCTATCGCTTGCACGAGGCGGCCGACCAGCTCGCCAGCGGGGCCGAGCTGGACCTGGCGGACCTGGCCCAGCGCCTGGGCTACTACGACCAGGCCCACCTGACCCGCGACTTCAGCCGCCTGGTGGGCAAGCCGCCCCAGGCCTATCGCAGCCCGCCTCGATAATCACGCGATGACCACTTCCATCACCATCGCCACGCGCGAAAGCCGCCTGGCGCTGTGGCAGGCCGAGCATGTGCAGGCCCGCCTCGCCGGCGAACTCGGCATCACCGCCGCCCTGCTCGGCATGACGACGCGCGGCGACCAGATCCTCGACCGCACCCTGTCCAAGATCGGCGGCAAGGGCCTGTTCGTGAAGGAGCTGGAAACGGCTCTCGCCGAAGGCCGTGCCCAGCTTGCGGTGCATTCGCTGAAGGACGTGCCGATGGAGCTGCCCGAGGGCTTCGTGCTGGCCGCCGTGCTGGAGCGCGAAGACCCACGCGACGCCTTCGTCTCCAACGACTACGCCACGCTGGCCGAGCTGCCCCAGGGCGCCGTCGTCGGCAGCTCCAGCCTGCGCCGCGTGACGCAGCTGCTCAGCCTGCGGCCCGACCTGCGCGTGGAGCCCCTGCGCGGCAACCTCGACACGCGACTGCGCAAGCTCGACGAAGGCGGCTATCACGCCATCGTGCTGGCCGCGGCCGGCCTCAAGCGCCTGGGCCTGGCCCACCGCGTGCGCGGCTATTTCGAGGTCGACCAGATGCTGCCTTGCGCAGGGCAGGGCGCCCTGGGCCTGGAGATCCGCGCCGATGACGCCGCACTGCACGCGGCCCTGGCCCAACTGGTCCATCAGCCGACGCTGCTGGCCTGCGAGGCCGAGCGTGCCGTGTCGCGCGCCCTGGGTGGCAGCTGCAGCCTGCCGCTGGCGGCCCATGCGCGCTGGCAAGGCGGCCGCCTGCACCTGGACGCGGCCCTGGGGCATGCCGAAGCCCACACCTCGCCGCTGCTGCGTGCCGGTGTCGCCGCCGAGGTGGCTGAGGTCGATGCGGCCCGTGCCCTGGGCCAGCAGGCCGCGGCCCGCCTGCGCGAGCTGGGTGCAGGTTCCTACCTCCCTGGATGACGACGCTGATCGTCACCCGCCCCCGGCCGCAATGCGCGGCCTGGCTGGCGCGCCTGGCCGAGCTGGGCGTGCGGGCCGTGGCCCTGCCTCTCATCGAGATCCTGCCGGCCCGTGATGCCGCGCCGGTCGCGGCGGCCTGGGCAGGGCTGGCGGACGTCGACCTGGCCGTCTTCGTCAGCCCCAACGCCGTCGAACAGTTCTTCCAGCACGCCGACCGCCCCTGGCCGGCGCACACGCTGGCGGCCTGCGTCGGGCCGGGCAGCGCCCAGGCATTGATCGAGCACGGCGTGTCGGCGGGCCAGGTCGTCCAGCCCGCGGCCGACGCTGCCAGCCTGGACTCCGAACACCTCTGGCAACAACTGTCACCCCGGCGCGATTGGGCCGCTGCCCGCGTGCTGCTGCTGCGCGGCGATGGCGGCCGTGAGTGGCTGGCCGAACAGCTGACGGCCGCCGGCGCCCAGGTCGAGGCCGTGACGACCTATCACCGCGCCGGTCCCCGCTTCGACGCCGCCGAGCTGGCCTTGCTGGACGCCGTTCGCGCAGAGCCCACAGGCTTTGTGTGGCTGTTCAGCAGCGCCGAGGCCGTCGGCCATCTGCAGGGCCTGCACCTGGCCGGCCAGCGCGCCATCGCCACCCATGAACGCATTGCCGAGGCCGCGCGTGCCGCCGGTTTCGATCCTGTGGTTTTGGCGCGACCCGCCCCTGAAGCGGTGACTCAGGCCCTGAAAGGCCTCTGACAGAATCTGGCGCACTGTGACCGAGCCGATTCCTGCTGTCGCCGCGGCCGAGCCCGCCGCCCCGCCGCCCCCTGTTGCCCTTGCGGCTCCTGCTGCCCCTGCCGCTTTGCCGGTGTGGCTGCCCTGGCTGCTGGCCCTGCTGGGTGCTGCCGTGCTGCTGTGCGTCGTGCTGGCCTGGCAGAGCCTGTCACGCCAGCAGTCGCTGGAGCAGGAGCTGGTGCGCCGCCAGGAGGCCAGCCAGGCCCAGGCGACCGAGGCGCGGCTGGCCGCCAAGCAGTCCGCCGAGCTCGTGCGCGACACGGCCGCCAAGGTCTCGCTGCTGGACGCCCGCCTGGCCGAAGTGGCCCTGCAGCGCGGCCAGCTCGAGGAGCTGATCCAGTCCATGTCCCGCTCTCGCGACGAGAACGTCGTTGGCGACATCGAGGCCGCCATCCGCGTGGCCCTGCAGCAGACCCAGATCACCGGCAGCGCCGAGCCCCTGGTGGCTACGCTCAAGCAGGCCGACGAGCGCCTGCTGCGCTACAAGCAGCCGCGCATGGAAGGCGTGCGCCGCGCGGTCGCGCGCGACTTGGACCGCGTCAAGGCGGTCGCTGTCGTCGATGTGTCCACGCTGACCATCAAGCTTGACGAAGTCGTGCGCATGGCGGACGAGCTGCCCCTGGTGTCGGGCAACGAGGCCGCGCCCAAGCCGCGCGACGAGCGCAATGGCGATGCGGCCAAGGAGCGCGAGCGGGCGCTGAAGCTGCAGCGTGAGCAGGCCGCGGCAGCGGCTGACGGCAAGCTCTCGCTGTGGTGGTGGCAGGCCAGCCAGCAGCTCTCCAGCTGGACCGGCCTGGTCTGGGGCGAGGCTCGCACCCTGCTGCGCGTGACCCGCATCGACCACCCGGAGGCAGCCCTGATCTCGCCCGACCAGAGCTTCTTCCTGCGTGAGAATCTCAAGCTGCGCCTGCTCAATGCCCGCCTGGCGTTGCTGAGCCGCCAGTTCGATACCGCCCAGTCCGATCTGCGTGACAGCCAGGAGATGCTGAACCGCTACTTCGACACCCGCTCACGCAAGGTGGCCGGCGTGGCGGAGCTGCTGCGCCAGGTGTCGGGCCAGGCGCGCCAGGTCAGCGTGCCGCGGCCGGATGACACGCTGGCCGCCTTGACTGCCGCTGCAGCGGGCCGCTGATCATGCGCTTGGTCATCTGGCTGGTCCTGCTTTTCGTCGTCGCCGTTGTCGCGGCCCTGACCCTGGGCAGCAATGACGGCCTGGCCAGCTTCTACTGGGCCGGCTGGCGGGTCGACATCTCCCTCAATCTCTTCCTGCTGCTGCTGGTGGCGAGCTGTTTCGCCCTGGTCACGGCCATCCAGGCCATCGAGGCGCTGACGACCTTGCCCAAGCGCGCCCGCGAGTGGCGCCTGGCCCAGCGCGAGCGCAGCGCCCAGCTGGCCCTGCGCGAAGCCCTCATCGAGCTCTTCGGGGCCCGTTTCAGCCGTGCCCAGAAAGCGGCGCAGAAGGCGCTCAACATCCAGTCCGCCACGCCCGAGCTGGCGGCCGACCAGTCCTTCATGGCCCTGGCCCATCTGCTGGCCGCGGCCAGCGCCCATCGCCTGCAGGACCGCCGCCATCGCGACGAGCAGCTGGCCCGCGCCCTCGAGCTGGCGCAGCGCACCGGCGGCGCACGCGCGCAGGAAGACGGCGCCCGCCTGCTGGCCGCTGAATGGGCCCTGGACGATCGCGACGCCACACGCGCGCTCAGCGTGCT
Source organism: Roseateles saccharophilus (assembly GCF_031458095.1). Taxonomy (GTDB): domain Bacteria; phylum Pseudomonadota; class Gammaproteobacteria; order Burkholderiales; family Burkholderiaceae_C; genus Pelomonas; species Pelomonas saccharophila_A. Next base: position 212,579 of record NZ_JAVDXU010000003.1, on the reverse strand, counting down.
TGGCGAGCTGGCCCCCGGCGTTGCCCGCCGAACCCAGGCCCTGCGGCTGCGCCTGCAGGCCTCGCGCCTGGCCCGCCAGCCGCTGGACGCCCTGCGCACCGCCCGCCTGCTCGCCAAGCACCAGGCCTTCTCCAAGGTGGCGGCGCAGAGCCTGCTGCGCTCGCTGGCCTTCGAGGCCCTGGATGGCGCCCGCGATGTCGATCAACTGCGCTCGATATGGCAGCAGCTGGACCCTGCCGATCGGCGCGACCCCCTCGTCGCGGCGCGTGCCGCCCAATGCGCCGGACAGCTCGGCGCGCCGGACGACGGTCGTGGCTGGCTGCGTCCCTTCTTCGACGACCTGGGGGAGCTGCAGTCCGATGATCGTGCCGCCCTCGCCAATGCGCTGGTGCCGGTGCTGGCCGGCTGCGGCCCGGACTGGCTGCAGCGCCTCGAATCCGCGCAGTCGCGCTTCCCGCGCGAGCGCGCCCTGGCCTATGCGCTGGGCCATGCGCTGGCCGAGCGCCAGCTCTGGGGCAAGGCGCGGTTGATGCTCGAAACTGCGGCCGATGACGTGGCGATGGCCGGCCCGGCGCGCCGGCGCAGCTGGCTGGCCCTGGCGGCCTTGGCTGAACAGGAGGGTGACGAAGCCCGCCGTGCGCGCTGCTTCGAAGCGGCGGCGCGTCTGCCCTGAGAGCCCGCCAAAACAATTGCTAAAAAATCCTCGAAGTCTTGTCGAGGTCCAAAAAATCTGGTTATACTGTGAGGCTTCAGCGGCTGTAGCTCAGTTGGATAGAGTACTTGGCTACGAACCAAGGGGTCGTGGGTTCGAATCCTGCCAGCCGCGCCAATAATAAGAAGAGAATCAACGGGTTAGATGCGAAAGCGTCTAGCCCGTTTTCCTTTTCCGGGGCCGATTCGTCAGCGGCTGTGCGTCACGGCGCCATGCGGCCCGGGCATCGGCAGCCTGCTTCTGACTTGGCCAAGCCATCTATGGCCTGACACGGCCATCCGTTGCGCTCGACAGTCCATTTAGCGGTCCCTCCGGGTAGACCCGCTGTCGAGGCCTCTTACAAAGCGCGAGTCACTTCAAATCGCCATCTCTGGCAAGTGCTTGATTTCACGTATTAATCACCTCGCGGCGCAAATTTTGCTTCGGAGGAGGCATCGGAAGCTCGCTTCCGACGTTACGCAGGGCGTCTCGCGCTGCGCGGGTACGCATGCACTCAAGCCAAACTCCTCTCGGGAAAGGTCGATCATGTCGTCTCGAACAACAAGATTACTTGCCAGCAGTTGGGTCGCGGCCGCACTGTTTGCCACCAGCCCGGCGCAAGCTGACCTGGTGACCAACGGCGGCTTCGAAACGGGAGACTTCACGGGTTGGTCTTTCGTGACCGATCCGCTGTATGACGGTGTCGATACGCTGGTGCCGCATGACGGCACCTACGCCGCCTACTTCGGTGGCGCCAGCAGTTCCATCACCCAGACGCTGACCACCGTCGCCGGCTCGAACTACAAGGTCTCGTTCTGGCTCATGCTGGAGCCCGACGTCACGGGCGCCTCCGCCCCCAACGCCTTCAGCTTCGATTTCGGGGCGGCCACCGGCATGAGCCTGAGCAATGCCTCGGCCTTCGGCTACACCCTGTACGAGGTCACCTTCATCGCGGCGGGCGCGTCGACCGATCTGAGCTTCAACTTCAGCCAGGGGCCGGCCTTCTGGGACCTGGATTCGGTCAGCGTCACCCTTCCGGAACCGGGCAGCCTGGCTTTGTTGGCCGCGGCCGGCCTGGGCGGGCTTGCGGCCTCGCGGCGCCGCAGGCCGGCCAGCACCAGCGCCTGAAGAGTCACAGGACCGCTGCCGGGCCCTGCGCCCGGCTTTGCTTTTGGTGCTGCAGCCCAATCCACGGGCGCGCAGCAGGCTGCAGCAGATCGCTGCTCGGTGATTAGGAAGCCCGTGGGGCATCCCACGGCCAACAGGAGCGAGAAATGTCTACTAGCGTTGTTCGCAAGTCGGCCATCAGCGCCGCCATCGCCATGCTGGGTTCATCCATCGGCGTCGCGTCGATGGCCCAGGAAGCCTTTCAGCCCATCGGCAACGACGTGGCCCTCGACAAGGCCTTCGTGCAGCGAGGCAATGACACCCAGCTCACCACGGTGATGGTGATGCTGTCCGGTGACTCGGTCGTCAAGATGGAGCACCGGCTCGGCCGGCGCCTCGAGCGCGGTGAGCGCGAATCCGTCGCCCACGCCCGCCAGGGCGACCAGGACGCCGTGAGGCCGCATATCGAGCGCCTCGGCGGCAGGGTGCTGGCCCGGCTGCAAAACGCCATCAACGGCATCAAGATCCAGATCCCCAAGAACCGCATCGCCGCGCTGCGCCGCCTGCCCGGCGTCGTCGACGTCAAGGCCGTCGGCACATACAGCCGCCTGAACACCAACGAAGTGCAGCTTTCGGGCGGCCCTGCAGCCTGGCAGTCGACGCTGGGTGCCTTCCAGGGCCAGGGCGTCAAAATCGCCATCATCGACACCGGCATCGACTACACCCATGCCAACTTCGGCGGCCCTGGCACGGTGGCCGCCTACAACACGGCGCGCGCCAGCGGCGCGTTGGCGCCCGACCCCAGCCTGGTCGGCCCCGGCGCGCCCAAGGTCAAGGGCGGCATCGACCTGGTCGGCGATGCCTACACCGGCAGCAACACGCCGGTGCCCGATCCCAATCCGCTGGACTGCCGCTTCAATGAAGGCGACACCGTCGGCCACGGTAGCCACGTTGCCGGCACGGCGACCGGCCTGGGCGTGCTGACCAATGGCCAGACCTACGCCGGTGCCTATGGCGCGTCCACCTATGCGTCCAACAGCTTCCTGATCGGCCCGGGCATGGCGCCCAAGGCCGACCTTTATTTCGCCCGCGTCTTCGGCTGCAACGGCAACACCAATGTGGTGGCCGAGGCCATCGACTGGGCGGTGAGCCAGGGCGTGGACGTGATCAGCATGTCGCTGGGGTCCAACTTCGGCAATGTCGGCAATGGCGACAGCGGCAGCCTGGCCGAGGCCCAGGCGGTGGCCGACGCGACGGCGGCCGGCATCATCGTCGTCGCGGCCTCCGGCAACGCCGGCCCGACGCCTTACATCACCAGCGCGCCAGGCGTCTTCAATGGCGCGATCTCGGTGGCGGCCACCGATGCGCTGGCCGGCGTCCAGACGGCGCAGCTGGCGCTGGCCGGCGGCAACAACATCTCGGTGATCAACGCGAACGGCGCCAGCTATGCCAACGGCAGCAACTATCCGGTGCATGTGCTGCGCAATGCCAATGGCACCGTCTCGCTCGGCTGCAATCCGAACGAGTACGACCCGGCGATCACCGGTGTCAGCCTGGCCGGCAAGATGGTCGTGACGGCGCGCGGCACCTGCGCGCGCACCTTTCGCGCCGGTGCTGCCCAGCATTTCGGTGCCGCGGCCGCCGCCATGATCAACAACGCGGCCGGATTCCCGCCCTACGAGGGCCCGATTCCCGGCGGCGCGGCCGACCCGAACTCGGGCAATATCTACGAGCCCGTGTCCATTCCCTTCTTCGGCGTGGCACTGGCCGACGCGGCCAAGATCTCCGGGCCGACCGGCGGGCCGGCTCCGGCCACCGCGGTGGCCACGAGCACCGGCATCAATCCGAATGCGGGCTTCGAGAAGATTGCCAGCTTCTCGTCCCAAGGCGCACGCATCGGTGACAGCGAGCTGCGCCCCAGCGTCACCGCGGCCGGCGTTTCGGTGGTATCGGTGGCGTCGGGCTCGGGCAACAGCTCCCAGGTCCTGTCCGGCACTTCGATGGCCACGCCCGTGGTGGCCGGCGTAGCGGCCCTGGCCAAGCAGGCCCACCCGGGCTGGTCGCAGCCCGATCTGCGCGCGGCCATCGTGCAGACGGCAGCACCCAACCTCATGCAGGACATGCTGCAGCGCAATGAGGGCGGCGGTCTGGTCCAGGCCATGCCGGCCACGGCGACGCAGGCCGTCGTGCGCATGCCCAACGAGAGCGTCGGCTTCGGTTTCGCCGACCTGCTGACCGACTTCAGCGTCACCAAGAACATGACCGTGCACAACGCGGCGACCAAGGCCGTGCAGTTCAACATCACGGCGGTGAAGAACTCCGGCCCGGCGGGCGCGGCCATCACCGTGCCGGCCTCGGTGATCGTCAATGCCAACAGCGATGCCATCGTCCCGGTGCGCCTGGATGTGCCGGCCAGCACCATGGGCGGCGGCACGAGCTTCCAGGACGTGGGCGGCTATGTCCAGCTGACCCCGGCGAACTCGCGCATGAACGCCAACGTCAAGCTGGCGGTGCCCTTCTACATGGTGGGCCACAGCCGCTCCAACCTGGCCGTTGGCGTGGCCGGCAACACGCTGAACTTCAGCAATGCAGGCGGCGCCATTGCTGCCGCGCCGACCTTCTACACCTGGGGGCTGTCGCAGCCGGCGGCGCAGGGCATCCAGCAGGCCGATGTGCGGGCGGTGGGCGCGCGGCTGTCGGGCACCAACGTCATCTTCGGCATCAACACCCACAACCGCACGTCGACGACGCTGGCCTTCCAGGAATTCGACATCTGCATCGACACCAGCGGCGGCCCCGGCTTCACGCCGAACAAGGTGCTGATCGGCATCAATGGCAGTGCGCTCAGCTCCAGCCTGCAGGCTTCGCAGTTCGCCAGCGCGATCTTCCCCACCGATGCCAACTGCAACATCAATGGCAATGGCTCGCTGCTGTTCACGGTCACCCAGCCGACCGACAACTCGACCCTGCAGATCCCGGTTCCGCGCGCTGGCACGGCCGGCCTGGGCATGACGGTAGCCCAGCCGCGCTTCAAGTACGTCGTCCGCTACTTCGGCACCGATGGCTTTGGTGCCCAGATGCCTGGCATCGGCAGCTTCAATGCCTTCGCGCCGGCCATCAGCTTCGGTGCCGCGCCGATCGTCGCGGTCAACGGGGCGGGCGCGGCGACCTTCAGCGTCAATGCCGCGGAATTGGCCAACACGCCGGCGCTGGGCATCATGGTCGCCATGCCTGACAACGTGTCCGGCGCCAGCCAGGCGGCCTTGCTGAACTTCTGAGCGGCGCGCCAGGCACCGTCGTCCCTGCCAACGCCTCGGAGTTCGCCCTGGGGCGTTGTGCGGCGGGTCAGCGCTTGAAACGCGGCGCGGCGGCGGGCTGCCAATCGCCGGCGTCGGTTTGAACGAAGCTGCCCCGCGCCTGCGCATGCGGATGCAGCGGCGCCTCGGCCAACGTCAGCACCGGGGCGAAGCAGACATTCGTGCCTTCCAGCCGGGCCGTCCACTCGTCGCGCGTCTGCTCACGGATGCGCGCGGCCACGCGATCGCGCAGCGCCGGCCATCGGTCACGGTCCTGCTGGGCTGCCGGGTCGACGTCGGTCAGGCCCAGCCGCTGCAGCAGCTCGGCATAGAACTGCGGCTCCAGCGCGCCCAGGGACACAAAGCGGCCATCGGCGCACTCGAAGCAGTCGTAAAAGGGCGAGCTGTGCAGGAAGAAATTCTGCGCCGGCGCGTCGCTCCAGCCGCCCGCGGCACGCAGGGAATGCATCAGCGTGGACAGCAGGCCCACGCCATCCACCATGGCGGCGTCCACGACCTGGCCGCGGCCGCTGCGCTGGGCTTCCCACAGCGCGGCCATCAGGCCGAAGGCGAGGAACATCGCGCCGCCGCCCATGTCGCCAATCAGAGTGGCCGGGATGCTGGGCGCAACGCCGGCGCGCGTGGCCGTCGACAGCACGCCGGTCAGCGCCACATAGTTGATGTCGTGGCCGGCGGCCTGGGCCAGCGGGCCGTTCTGGCCCCAGCCCGTCACGCGGCCGTAGACGAGGCGCGGGTGGCTCGTCATGAAGACTTCGGGCCCGAGGCCGAGACGTTCCATGACGCCCGGCCGGAAACCTTCGATCAAGGCGTCCGCGCCCTCGATCAACGCGCGCGCCTCGGCCAGGCCCTCGGCCGTCTTCAGGTCCAGGCAGGTGCGCCGCTTGCCCCGGTCCAGGGCGGTGCCGGTGTCCAGCACCTGGCCGCCGGGGCGCTCGATGACGAGGACGTCGGCGCCATGGTCGGCCAGCAGCATGCCGGCCAGCGGGCAGGGGCCGATGCCGGCCATCTCGATGACTTTGAGCCCGGTGAGCGGGCCGGGAGAGGAGGGCGCTTGCATCGGACAATATTGTCATGAACAAGGCTTTCACCAAGGAATCCGATTCGTCCGACGATGACGACGGCGACGGCCCCTCGCTGCCCAGCCTGCCGGCCGGCACGCGCAACTACATGACGCCCGGCGGCTATGCGCGGCTGCGCGCGGAGTTCATGCAGCTCATCGACGTCGAGCGGCCCAAGATGGTGGAGACGGTGTCCTGGGCCGCCAAGAACGGCGACCGCTCGGAGAACGGCGATTACCTCTATGGCAAGAAGCGGCTGCGCGAGATCGACCGGCGCCTGCGCTTCCTGACCAAGCGCCTGGACATCGCCGAGGTCGTCGACCCCAGCGCCCACCACGGCAGCGAGCAGATCTTCTTCGGCGCGACGGTGACCTACGCCACCGCCAAGGGTGAGGAGAAGACCATCACCATCAAGGGCATCGACGAGTCCGACAGCCTGGCCGGCGAGGTCAGCTGGATCTCGCCCATCGCGCGCACGCTGCTGAAGGCACGCGTCGGCGACGAGCTCAATCTGGTCACGCCGGTGGGCGTCGAGAAGATCGAGGTCGTCGAGGTCAGCTACCCCGCGCCGGCGGCTTGAGCATTGCCTCGGCGCGGGCGCGCTCGTCGGGGCTGAGCCGCGCGGCGAGGCTGGGCAGGGCGGCAGCGGCCTGCTCGTGGCCCAGGTTTTTGCTGAGGCTGCACCAGGCGTAGGCAGTGGCCAGGTCCTGGTCGCCACCCTGGCCCTGGGCCAGCATGACGGCGAGGTTGAACATGGCCTCGGGCTGGCGGCGCTGGGCCGCGGCCTGGAAGAGCTGGCGCGCCGTCGCGAGGTTCTGCGGCACGCCTTCGCCGCGGTAGAAGAAGGTCGCCAGCGCGTTCTGCGCATCGGCATGGCCTTTCAGCGCGGCGTCCTTGTAGAGCACCAGGGCGCGCTCGGGCGCGGCGGTCACGCCTTCGCCGAGGTCCAGCATGCGGGCCGCGGCATAGGTGGCGTCGGCATGGCCGGCCTTGGCGGCCGCGCCGTAGTAGGCGCCGGCGCGCTGCAGGTCCAGCGGCACGCCTTCGGGCTGGCGCGGCAGTTGGTGGTGGTAGAGCTGGCCGAGCAGGTAGAGGGCCTGCACATGGCCGGCCTCGGCGGCGACTTGCAGATGGGCCAGGGCGCGCCTGGCATCCGGCGCCGTGCCGAGGCCGTTGAGCTCGGCCTGGGCGAGCAGAGTGCCGGCCGGCTCGAAGCCGAAGTCCAGCGCCTTGCCCCACCAGCGGTAGGCGGCCGCCGCATCGCGCTTGGTGCCCTGACCGGTCAGGTGGATGCGCGCCAGCAGCAGGGCCGCGTCGACCCGCGTCGTGATGTCGTTGGGCCTCCTCGGGTCGAAGCGCATGCGGTCGGCGACCGGGTCGTAGCGCGCATCGACGACCTTGAGCAGCCACTCCATGGCCCGGGGCGTGCTGGCCGGCGTGCCCAGGCCCAGCAGATGAATGCGGCCGAGCATCAGCGCCGACTCTTCGTAGCCGAGCTTGTTCCAGCCCTCCTCGAAGCGGGCGCGGGCCTGCACGTAGTCGCCGGCCTCGTAGGCATCGAAGGCCTGGGTCAGCGACTTGTCTTTGCGCGCGATCCAGTTGCGGCCGGCGGCGATGCGGCGGTCGGTGCCTGAGCAGGCGACGGCCGCTGGCGACGGGTCGGGTCCAGCTCCTGCCACCAGCTCTTCCGTCAGCGCGCTGCCGACCGCATCGGTCCTGGCATTGCCGCCCGGGCTGAGGTCGCTGAAGCGCTCGGCCTCGTTGGACGGGCTGTCCTGCAGGCCGAAGTCGCGCATATAGGCCAGCGTGACCTCGTCCTCCGCGGCCGAGTAGCCCTTCATGAAAGCGCAGGACGAGGCGTAGTTGCGCGACAGCACCTTGTTCTTGGCGGCGGTGACGATGGACGGATCGACACCGCCGTTGCGCTGGCCGCTGAGCTTCACGGCCGGCAACTGGTTGTCCTGCTGGGCAACAGCCGCCGCGCCGAGCAGCAGGCCGGCGGCCAGGAGTGCCGCTTGTCTCATCGGGGGCTGCGAATGGTCATGCCGACGGTGAAGCGGCGGCCGTTGTAACCGTCGCCATAGATGCTGGGAATGTCGTCCGCATAGTTCTGGTAGCCGCCCGTCGTGCTCTGGGTGCGCTCGCCTGTCAGGTTGCGCACGTCGGCGAACAGCTCCAGGCCGTTCTTGAAGCGGTAGGAGACCTTGGCGTCGATGAAGGCGGTGCGATTGCCGAAGATGGGCGCGCCGGGGTTGTAGCTCGTCAGGCCGGTGCGGTAGGCAGTGCCGATGGACGGGTAGTTGAAGACGCCGACGTTGTTGCCGGTGTTGGGCGAGAAGGTGTAGTAGCGCGCGGCAACCACCTGCATGGCGACGCGGGCCTGGAAGCCGCCGTCGTCATACCAGAGCGAGGCGTTCCACGAGTACTTGGGCTCGTTGGCGATGGGCAGCACGTCGCCGCTGATCAGGTCCAGCGTCGGGGCGCCCTGGGTCGAGCGCACGCGGCTGTAGTTGGCGTCGATGCCGGTATAGCGCAGGAAGGACGGCAGGAAGGTGAAGGCCGTCTTCAGGCCGAACTCGATGCCGCGGCGGGTCGATGCCGGCGCGTTCTCCCACTGCGTGTAGGCGAACTCGATGTCCTTCAGCGACTCGCCCGTGAAGGGGTCGCTGGCATTGCTGGTGGTGAAGACCTTGCTGTTGCTGCGCACCACGCCCAGGGTCGGCGCCCCGATCAGGCCGCGCTGGCGGAAGATGCCGACCGACAGGCTGGTGTCGCGGTTGGCATACCACTCCAGCGACAGGTTCTGGTTGACGTTGGTCTGCGGCTTCAGGGCAGGGTTGCCCAGCGTGCCCGTACAGCGCTGGTCGCCGGGACTGCCGTCCGGATCGTCAGGATCCTCCTCGATGATCTGGCTGTTGGAGCAGACCACCGTCGTGCCGCCGGAGGGCAGCAGCTTGGACACCGGCGGGCGGGCGATGGTCTTGCCGATGTAGTAGCGCAGCGCCAGCTTGTCGACGATGGGCCAGGCCGCCAGGTTCAGCGATGGCATCACGTCGGTGGACTTGGCCGCGATGGAGGTGTTCTGGGCCAGCGTGTAGGAGACGGTGGCGCCGGCATTGGTCGGGTCGGTGTACCAGATGGGCGTCTTGCGTACCGAGCGGAAGGTCATATAGCCCGTGCCGGACACATCGGTCTTGACGACGCGCACGCCGATGTTGCCGGCCAGCTCCATGCCGAAGGGCAGGGACCAGTCGGTGAAGGGCACGCGGTCGATCTCGAAGTCCGTCATCACATAGCCGGCCTGCGACTTCTCGGTGAACTGGGTGACCGGCATGTCGTAGACCTTGCCGTCGCTGGCCGTGCAGCTACGGAAGCAGTCCAGCCGCACCGGAATGCCGGCCATCTGGAAGAGCTTGTCGATGTCGATCTGGTTCCAGCCGTCGATCAGCGTCGCCGGGCGGTCTTTGGAGCCGCCGTAGAACTGGCCGGCCGGTGCGAGCGTCATGGTCTGGCGGATCAGGTCCTCGTACTGCGCGCGGGTCAGCGTCGTGGTGCCGGCGGCCACGCTGCCGGTGCCGGTGTTGAGCTGGTTGTTGGGGATGTAGCCATAGGCGCAGGGCTGGCCGCCGGCGGCCTGCGAGCCAGCCGTGTTCTCGCAGCCAACGACGTTCCAGCGCGTGTTGACCTGGGGCATGTAGACACCCGGCACGAAGCCGGCCTGGCCATAGGTGCCGACGGGATCCTTGACCGTGCCGCCTGCGCCGCTCCAGGTGCTGCCGCCCGTGTTGCGGTAGTTCAGACCTCCCTTCAGCGAGGTCAGGAAGGGCAGCTTGTCGATGAGGTTGTAGGCGATGTCGACCTTGCCGGTCTTCTCGCTGCTCTCGGTGTCGAAGGAGCGGATGACCTGCAGCAGCGTGTTGTTGGTGTACTGGGCGCGCTGGGCGGCCGTGTAGGCCGGCACCGAGGTCGGGTTGGTGGCCGAGGCCGGGAAGGCCGCCGCGGCGACGGCCGGGTTCAGCTGGGCATAGGCCGGGAAGTTGAGCTGGTCGTTGTTGCTGCCGTTGGGCAAGGTGAAGGACCAGATGCCGTTGGGCTGCAGCGCGAAGTTGCCGACGCCGTAGTTGTAGCTGAAGGACGCGCGCCGGTCATAGCGCATCGCGGTGGATTTGGTCGTGCCGCCCATGGCCTGAACCGTCAGCCGATCGTCCCGGTACTCGCCGCCGAGCATCAGCGTCTTGTTGTCGGTGTCGATGGTGCTGAAGATGGTGTCGGTGCCGAAGGAGCCGTTGTTGGTGGAGTAGCTCGTCAGGTGATGGCTCGAGTCGACCGTGTAGCCGGGCAGCACATTGGTCGTCGTGCCCTTGATCAGGGGCACATTGCTGGCACGCCAGGAGTAGCTCTGGGGCAGCAGCGAGGCGAAGGCGCTCTGGCCGGCGGCCAGCGAGCGGGTGTTGGTCGTCGTGTTGTCGCTAAAGGTACCGGCGCCGTTGAACAGCGTCGAGCTGCCCACGCCCAGGAAGCCGACGATGTCGTCGACATGGCGCTTGGTCAGGCTGAGCTTGGTGTAGGCCGTCAGCTTGTCGTTGACCTTGAAATCCAGGCGGATGTCGCCGCCCTCGCGGCGGTCGTCCTGGCTCTTGAAGTTGTAGCGAAAGCCCGCCGTCTGCGAGGGCGAGTAATCGTTCCACTGGTTCAGGCAGGTGATCTGCTCGTTCTGGCGCTGGGTGTAGGCGTTGGTGCGGTTGCCCGAGGTGTTGGCCATGGCGTTGATCTGCGCCGTGGTCAGGTCGGGGAAGGCCGTGAAGCAGTCGGCCTTGGTCTTGGCCGCGGCCGACTTGGTCAGCAGCTCCATCGGCGAGGACGAGTTGAAGAAACCGCCGCCCGTCAGCGTTGACGCCAGGATGGGCGTGTTGATGGTGTCGCCGGCCAGCGTCGCCGGGTTGAAGGTGAAGGTCTTCTCGGGCGAGCCGTCGAAGTCCGCCAGGCGCACCAGGCCCTGCTGGTTGTTGCTGCCGCCCTGGGTCACGCCATGCTGCTCGCTCTTGTAGCGCGACTTGCTCAGGTTGACGAGCACGCCCAGGCGCTTGTCCAGGAACTTGTCGGCCAGCACCAGGTTGAAGTTGGGCGTGGTCTTCTTGGCCAGGTCGCTGCGCGAGGCCTCGGCCTTGAAGGAGTAGTAGGGCTTGTCGAAGTCCAGGCCGGTGCGCGTCGTGATGATGACGCCGCCGCCCAGCGAGCCTTCCACCATGGCGGCGGTGGAGCCCTTGACGATGTCGACGCTCTTGATGAGGTCGGAGGACAGCTCGCGGAACTCGGTGCCGCGGCCGTCGCCGCCGCCCAGCAGGTCGGTGCCGGCGCCGGAGCGCACCGCCATGCCGTCCATCTCGACCCGGGTCAGCTCCGGGCCGTTGCCGCGGATGGAGACGTTGACGCCCTCGCCGAAGTCGCCGCGATCCAGGGCCACGCCGGCAATGCGCGAGATGGCCTCGCCGATGTTGCGGTCGGGGAAGGCACCGACGTCCTCGGCCACGATGGAGTCTTGAGCCGTTGCGCCGCGCTTCTTGCGGTTGATGCTGGACTGCTGGGACTGGCGGGTGCCGATGACCAGCACGCTCTCCAGTTCCTGCACGGGCGCGTCCGGCTTGCGTGCGGTGGGCTTGCCGTCATCCGGCTTGGTGGCTTGCTGCGCCAGGGCCGCTTGCTGGGCCCACAGGGCCAGGGTCATGGTAACGGCGGTGGCAACCGCAGGCTTGCTGAACTTGTTCACGTGTCTCTCCGCGCTCCGGTCGGGCCGGGCTTGTTGTGGGGCTGTCGTCCGCGGCCGGGAGGGGTTTTTCACACCTCTTGCGGGACCGCGGCGCGACCTTAAGCAGCCGCCGTAACCGGGAGAAATTCGTTTTGGCCGGATTGCTATCCCGCCAAGGAATACCGGGCCCAGAAACACTGGTTAACCCGGGGGCGCGAACAGAAACAGTCACGGCCGTGATTGGCCGTGGGGCGGTCCATCGACGGGAAGGCTAGGGTTTGACGCGCCAGACGCGTTGCACGGGCGCGGTGCGACGCAGCACGCGTAGCACATCGGCCAGATGCAGGCGGTCGCGCACGGCGATGAGCAGCGTCATCTCGGCCGTCTCGCGCAGCTGGGCCTCGTCGCTCATCGAGATGTGGGTGATGTCGGCCTCGGCCTGGGCCACGGCCTGCGCCACCTGGGCGAGCACGCCCTTGCCGTTGGTCATCAACAGCGCGATGCCGGCCTCGAAGCTCTTGGTCAGCTCCTCGGCCCATTCGACCTGGATCCAGTGTTCGCTGTCGCGCTGGAAGAGGCGGCGGCCGACCAGGCATTCGCAGGTGTGCACGACCAGGCCTTCGCCGCGGCCGAGATAGCCGCGCACCTCGTCACCGGGGATGGGGCGGCAGCAGCTGGCGAGCTGCACCGAGGCGCCTTCGCTGCCGTCGATGGTCACGCTGCCCTGGCTGGCCGGCGCCTCGGCGAAGCGGCCCAGGGTGAGGGCCAGGGCGTCGGGCTTCTGGCCCTGCTCGGCCATCAGGCGGGCCAGCTTCTTGGCAATGATGGTGGCGATCTTGCGGCCGGCGCCGATGTCAACGAGGAGCTGCTCGGTGCTGGCGCTGCCGGCCCAGGCGGCCAGGTCATGCCAGATGGGCGCGGACGGGTCGTCCACTTCCAGGCTGGGCAGGCCCAGGCCTTCAACGCGCATGGCCTGGGCCAGCATCTTCTCGCCCAGCTCGCGCGACTCTTCCTGCTCCAGGTCCTTCAGATAGTGGCGGATCTTGGAGCGCGCACGGCCGGTGCGCACAAAGCTCAGCCAGGCCGGGTTGGGGCTGGCGCCGGGCGCGGTGATGATCTCGACGATGTCGCCGCTGCGCAGCTCGGCTCGCAGCGGCACGGCCTCGCCGTTGACCTGGGCGGCAACGCAGTGGTCGCCGACGTCGGAGTGGATGGCGTAGGCGAAGTCCACCGGCGTCGCGCCCTTGGGCAGAGCCATGATCTTGGACTTGGGCGTGAAGACGTAGATCGCGTCGGGAAAGAGGTCGATCTTGACGTGCTCGAGGAACTCGTTGGCGTCGCGCGTCTCGTCCTGGATGTCGATGAGGCTTTGCAGCCAGCGTGCATTGGCCTGCTGGGCCACGAGGGCCGAGGCCTGTTTGCCGCGGCTCTTGTAGATCCAGTGCGCGGCCACGCCCTGTTCGGCGATCTGGTGCATGCCTTCGGTGCGCACCTGGAATTCCAGCGGCGTGGCCAGCGGCCCCATCAGCGTCGTGTGCAGGGACTGGTAGCCGTTGTCCTTGGGATTGGCGATGTAGTCCTTGAAGCGGCCTGCCTGGGGCTTGTAGAGCTGGTGCAGCACGCCCAGAGCCGTGTAGCACTGCAGCGGCTCCTCGGTCAGGATGCGAAAGCCGAAGATGTCGCTGACCTGGGCAAAGGACAGGCCGCCCTTCTCGCGCATCTTCTTGTAGATGGAATAGACCGTTTTCTCGCGCCCCTGCACCTCCACGCGCAGGCTGGCCTTGGCGAAGGCGGCGCGGATCTCGGCCTCGATGCGCGACACCAGGTCACGCCGGTTGCCGCGTGCCTTGCCCACCGCCTTGCTGAGCGCTGCGTAGCGCCAGGGGTGGAAGTACTGGAAGGACAGGTCCTGCAGCTCGCGGAAGGTCTGGTTCAGCCCCAGGCGGTGGGCGATGGGCGCGTAGATGTCGAAGGTCTCGCGCGCGATGCGGCGGGCCTTGTGCGGCGCCATGGCGCCCATGGTGCGCATGTTGTGCAGGCGGTCGGCCAGCTTGATGAGGATGACGCGCAGGTCGCGCGCCATGGCCAGCAGCATCTTGCGAAAGGACTCGGCCTGCGATTCCTCCTTGGTGGAGAACTGCAGCTTGTCCAGCTTGGTGAGGCCGTCGACCAGATCGGCCGTCGTCGCGTCGAACTTCTCGATGAGCTCGGTCTTGGAGACGCCGCAGTCCTCGACGACGTCGTGCATCAGCGCGGCCATCAGGGCCTGGGCGTCCAGCCGCCATTCGGCACAGATGCCGGCCACGGCGATGGGGTGGGTGATGTAGGGCTCGCCGGTGGCGCGCTTCTGGCCCAGGTGGGCCTCGTCGGCGAACTTGTAGGCCTCGCGCACCCGCTTGACCTCGGCCTTGCTCAGGTAACCGAGCTTGGGGGCGAGGGCGTCAAAGGAGGCGGCTTCCGCCTGCGTCGGCGGAGCTTTCTCCCGCAATCCGGGCAGCGTGAACCACGCAGTGAGGGAACGTTGGGCCATATTGGCCCCGAATTTATACGAAGGTAAGAGGCCCCTCGTCCAAGCAGTCCCTTGGCCGGCCTTGCAGGCCGCGCTGCGCCAAGTGCCGCAGCCCTTCGGCAGGCACAAGACGCCCACTGGGCGTCTTGAGTCCGGCCTCAGCCCCCTAGGGGACGGCGATGCATGTGGCATTGAGCCGCATGCACATCGCCCAAGAGGGCCGGCTAGGCGCGGCGCGGCGCTCGGCCCGAAATGCAAACGGGCGCCCGAGGGCGCCCGTATGGCGGTAGGGGACGGTGCTTAGACCGGAACCTTGCGCAGCATCTCGATGCCCACTTCGCCGGCGGCGATTTCACGCAGGGCGGTGACGCCGGGCTTGTTCTTGCTCTCGATGCGGGGGCTGTGGCCCTGGCTCAGCATGCGGGCGCGGTAGGTGGCGGCCAGCACGAGCTGGAAGCGGTTCGGGATCTTGGTCAGGCAGTCTTCGACGGTGATGCGGGCCATGGGTTTCCTTGGGTGTTGCGGCGATCAGGGCAGATCGAGCGCTTGAAAGACCGCCGAGCGGTTCCGGCGCTGAGCTGCGTATTTTAGCCGCTGCGCGTGGACGATGGTCTTGAGGTCGAAAACGGCGGTGTCGAACACCGCATTGACGACGACGAAATCGAAGTGCTGGGCCTGGGCCACCTCGATGCGGGCGTTGTTCATGCGGGTGGCGATGACCTCGGGCTCGGTGTCGCCGCGGCGGTTCAGGCGCAGGCGCAGCTCGTCCCAGCTCGGCGGCAGGATGAAGATCAGCACGGCATAGGGGAAGAGCTGCTTGATCTGCAGGGCGCCCTGGTAGTCGATCTCGAGCACCACGTCCTCGCCATGCTGCAGGCGCTGCTCGATGCCGGCGCGCGAGGTGCCGTAGAGGTTGCCGTGCACCTCAGCCCATTCGAAGAAGTCGCCATGGTCCACCTTGGCGCGGAATTCTTCCGGCGTGATGAACCAGTACTCGCGGCCATGCTGCTCCTGGCCCCGCGGCGCCCGCGAGGTGTGGGAAATGGACACGGCCAGGCGGGCGTCCAGTTCCAGCAAGGCTTTCACGAGGCTGGATTTGCCGGCGCCACTGGGGGCGGCGACGACGAAGAGATTGCCGGGATATTCCATGAGCAGTTCGGGCTGGCGAAGCTAAGTGACTGTCGCCTCAGCGGTTTTTGTTGCGGCCCAAGGGTTGGTCAAGTGCGGACTTTAGCTTGCGGCTGCATTTGGCTTGCAGGGCAGCGGTCGTCAGTTCTGCCATTTTTGACATTCCGGGCCGGTTTTCGGGCGTCGATCCGGCAGTACCGTGGCGGTTTGTCTGACGTGGTCGACGGCCTGCCTTTTTTATCGTCTGCTCATGTCCACGCGCCCCTTCCTCCGCTGCGAAGTCCATCCGGACAACCCGCAGGGCCGCCAGCTGCAGGTGGTGGCGGAGCGCTTGCGCGCGGGAGCGATCGCGGCCGTGCCGACGGCGAGCGGGTATTTGTTGACCAGCAGGTTCGACGACAAGGCTGCAGCGGCCCGGCTGTTGCATCGGGTGGATGAGCGCCTGCCCGTCATGCTGCTGTGCCGCGACCTGGCCCAGGCGGCCGCCTTTATGCGAATCGACGACAGTGCCTTCCGCACCATCCGCGAAGCGCGTCGAGGCTCCGCCGCCTTCCTGCTGCGCTGCACCCACCGCGTGCCGCGCCGGCTGGCCGCAGGCGCAGGTGGCCATGCCCTGCTTTACTTTGCCGGCCATGCCGCCGGCCACGGCCTGCTGGAGCAACTCGAGGACCCTTTGCTGGCCTTGGCGCCGCCAGACGGCCTGCGAGAACTCGATCAATTGACGGTCGACAGCCTGGCGCTGCTGGACGTGGCCCTTGATGCCGGGCCCCTGTCCGAACCGCAGCCCATCGAGTATGTGGAACTCGTCCAGCCGGCGCGCGCCATTGCGCGGCTCTGGACGCAACCGACCGGCGATATCTGCCTGGCCGCCTGAGCCCGCCGTCATCCCGCCGTCAAGACGGTTCATCGTCGACCGTGGCAGTGGGCAGGTGCAGGTGGATGCTGCTGCCTTGGCCTGCCTTGCTTTCGATTCTGAGCGTTCCGCCGACGAGTTCGGTGCGCTCTTCCATCGACAGCAGACCGAAGCCGCTGGGCGGGCTGTCCGTATCGAAGCCGACGCCGTCGTCCTCGATGTCCAGATCCAGGCCGTCGCCGCTGCGGCGCAGTTGCAGGCTGACGTTGCGGGCGTCCGCGTGCCGCAGGACGTTGTTCAGCGATTCCTGCGCCACGCGGAAGAGCATGGTCTTGATTTCCGGTTTCAGACTTCGAACGTCCGGGTCGACCCGCACGTCGCAATTCGCGCCCGACATCCGGCGGTACTCGGCGGCAAGCCATTGCAAGGCGGCCTCCAGGCCACCATCCAGCGCCGGCGGCCTCAGGTCGGCCACCAGGCTGCGCATGCTCGCGGTGAAGCGATCGACGCGATCGCGGACCAATTGCCACTGTTCGGGAGTGGGGGGCTGACCCGCCTCCGCGCGGGATTTGAGGACCGACACCTCCATGCGCATCGCCACCAGCTGCTGGCCCAGTTCATCGTGCAGCTCGCGCGCCACGCGCTTGCGCTCTTCCTCCAGCGTATGGGTCGTGTGCGCCCCCAGTCGCCTCAACGCCTGGCGGGACGCTTCAAGCTGTTCGGAACGCTGTTGCAGTTCAGCCGTACGCTGGGCCACCTGATCACGGAGTTGCACCGTCCGCTGAGCGAGCATCCTGAGTCGCCAGCGGACCGCCGCCCACAGCAGCAACAGCATCAGGCCTGCTGCGGCCACACGCGCCGGCACGGTCTCGTGCCAAGCGGGCTCCACATGCATCGGGAAAGACGCAGTGGTCCAGGCGCCGACACGGTTCTGGGCCTTGACCTCGAAGCTGTAGTCGCCGGGTCTGAGGTTGGTGTAACGCGCCATGCGCGACTCCGCCGGCGCATCTGTCCAGGACGCTTCCAGTGGTGCCAGGCGATAGCTGTAGCGGACGCGGTCCGGCGCCGAATAGTCGAGCAGCGCGAAGTTCATCTGCACGGAACGGGTCGAGGCGTCGAGCCGGATGTCGGTCGCGGTTGCCATGCGGCCGTCGACGTGGGTCAGTGTCACCGGCGCCTGGTAGCGCCACGGCTGGTACTGCGCCGGGTGCACGATGGTCAGCCCGTTGCCGCCAAAAAGGATGTCGCCGTCGAGCGTTGTGCCCACCGAGAAGATCCAGTAAGCCTGCAGCCCCAGGCCGTCCGCCAGTTGCAGCGGCGCCGGTTTCAGGGAATCCCCATCGATCCTGACGATGCCGTTGTCCGTGCTCGCCCAGGCATGGCCCTGGGCGTCCAGGGCCAGCGCGTTCACCGCGAGGTCCGGCATGCCTTGCTGTTCAGCCAGGCACTGGACGCGGTCGGCCCGCTGCGCCTCGCCCGGCGTCACGATGCAGACGCCGGCGCCATAGAAGGCCACCCACAGCCGTCCCCGGCCGTCCCGCACGATGGAGCTGACCCCGCTCTCGGGCAGGCTGGCGTCGCTGCGCCCTCCCTCGGCCCAGGGGCGCTCGGATTTGCCGGTGGCGGGGTGGTAGCGCAGCAGACCGGTCGGCGTGCCGATCCAGAGGTGTTCGCCCGAGCTGCAGTTGATCGTCAGGATCGACACGTCGGCGAGGGCGACGGCAGCGGCTGAGGCCGTGCCCGCGGTTTCAAGGTCGAGCCAGCGCAGGCCGTTGCTGCCGCCCAGCCAGAGGCGCTTGCCGGACTGGCAGAGCGTCATCGTCAGCGCGGTCGGCGGCATGTCGGGAAGCTCCACACGCGACGCGTGGCGGCCGTCCGGCGCGGCGACGTACAAGCCCCTGACCGTCGCGACAAAGACGCGCCCGTCCGGTGCCGCCGCCATGGACAGCACGCTGGCGCGGGGCAGGGACTGCCGGGGTTGACCGTCCTGCGACGGGATGCGCCGGACCGGCCCGCGATCTGGCGGGACGATATCCACCCCGCCGCCGCCGTCGCCCAGCCAGACGCTGCCATCCGGCCTCGCGAGGATGGCAGACACCTGCGCCGCGGCACCCGCGCTGAGCCTGCCGCCGCTGCCGTACCAGGTCGAGATGGCGCGCTGGGTCGGAGCGGTCATCTCCATCATTCCCGGACCGCCAATCCATACCAGGCCACTGCGGTCACGGAAGATGGTCGAGACGAAGTCGGCGGCCAGGCTGGCCTGGACGTCGCGGTCGTGGTGCACCTTTCGCGTCGACCAGGAGCGGGTGTCGACCTTGACGATGCCCTGGCCCCAGCTGCCGATCCAGACTTCACCGTTTCCGGCATCCGTGATGGCTCGCGGATCGACTTCCAGGGGCTTGCCGGACTCCGTGTCCAGAATGCGCCGCGTGCCGCCGGTGTCCGGGTCACGGACGTAGACGCCGGTGGCGCGCGTGCCGATCCAAAGGCGCCCGTCAGCGTCTTCGGTGAGCAGGCGCACGTCTTCCACACGTTCGAAGCCCGGCAGCGGAACGGGACGGAAGCTGTCGGCTCCTGCGGGGCGCTGGAAGAGCCCGGCAGCCATGCCGACCCACAGGTCGCCTCGCCTGTCGACGAGCATGGCCATGATGCGCCTCGGAGCCAGGCCGCCGGGCATCCCGGCGTCGCCGGGGCGTTGCACCTCGCCGGTGGTCAGGTTGACGCGATTGAGGCCCTTGCCGGTGCCGACCCACAGCCCACTTGCGCCATCAGCGGCCATCGAGGCGGGCCGCGCGTCGCTCAATCCCTTCGGCCCGGCGCCGATTTCAACGAAATCCGACGTTCGCGGATCGATTCGCGCCAGCCCGCCGCCGTCCGTGCCGATCCAGAGCCGCCCCGCGGCGTCTTCATGAATGGCATTGACGTAGGGCGAGCGCAGGCTGCTGCGCTCGGCGCTGTCCATGCCGAAGCGCTGCAGCT
The DNA here is from genome assembly GCF_031458095.1 of Roseateles saccharophilus. Lineage (GTDB taxonomy): Bacteria > Pseudomonadota > Gammaproteobacteria > Burkholderiales > Burkholderiaceae_C > Pelomonas > Pelomonas saccharophila_A. Next base: position 193,191 of record NZ_JAVDXU010000003.1, on the reverse strand, counting down.
GGTAGCCGTCCCAGCGGAACAGGCCCGTCTGCGAGCCGATCCAGATCTGGCCCTGCCGGTCCTGGTGCAGGGTCAAGGGGAAGACGCTGGTGGGCAGTCCGGCATGGCGGAAGACGGGGGTCGAGCTTGCCTCCCAGCCGTGCGCCCAGGCGCCGAGGCATGCCAGCGCGAGGGCGCCGGCGCAGCCCAGGCGGGCCAGCATTCGGTGGATCGTCAATCGGGTCGGCATGCAGCGCGTGTGAATCAGGTGGACTCTGTCGTGTCCGGTTGTCGTTCCGGCAGATGCAGGTGCACGCGCGTGCCCCGGCCCGGGCCAGTGTCGATGCTCAGCGCGCCTCCGAGCAGCTCGGCGCGTTCCTGCATCGACAGCAGTCCGAAGCCGCTGCGAGGGGCTGTCGTGTCGAATCCAATGCCGTCGTCTTCGATGCGCAGGTCCCAGCCGGACGGGCCATGCCGCAACTGCAGGCTGGCGCTCGCCGCCTTGGCATGGCGCATCACATTGCTGAGCGACTCCTGGGCCACGCGAAAGATCATGATCTTGGCGTCGGGTTCCAGCAGGCGCGCGTCGGCGTCGACCTCCACGCGGCAGGAATTGCCGGAGCTGCGTTCGTACTCGGCGCCAAGCCATTGCAGTCCTGCCTCAAGCCCGCCATCCAATGCCGGCGGCCGCAGATTCTGGACCAGGCCGCGCATGCTGCCGGTGATGTGATCGACACGCTCCCGCAGGGCTTGCCATTGCTCACCGGTCGGTGGACGACCGGCATCGCCGCCGGCCTTCAGGACAGACATCTCCATGCGCATGGCGACCAACTGCTGGCCGAGTTCGTCGTGCAGCTCCCTGGCCACCCGCCTGCGTTCCTCTTCAACGGCGAGGATGTTGTGCGCGCCCAGCTCGCGCAGTGCCTGGCGCGAGGTCTCGAGCTCCCGGGTGCGCTGCCGTATCAACGCTTCCAGCGCCGCCGCATGCCCCTGCACCCGGCGGACCCGCCAACCATGCAACAGCCAGACCAGCAGCAGGACGCTCAAAACCATGGCGGCATAGGCCTGCCACGTCAGCCACCACGGCGGTTCGACGTCGAAGCCGAAGCCACTGGCCGGCGATTCGACGCCGAGGTCCCGATCCACCACGCGAGCTTCGAAGCGATAGGAGCCCGGCGGTAGTCCGGCCAGCCTGACAGCGTCTGGCGGTGCTTGCGCCCAGCGGTCGTCGAAGCCGAGCACACGGTATTCGATGCGCATCGCGCTGCGCATCGTGAAAACCGGCGCTGACAGCGGCACCTCGATCACATCCCGTCCCCAAGGGAAGCGGACACTGTTCTCGCCCCGGGACAGCGGCCAGCTGTGCTCGCCACTGCGCACTTCCTCCAAGGACACCTTGCCGCGGACCGGCTCGAACAGGGCCTGCGGGACGCGAATGTGCGAGGCGCCGCGGCTGGTGCCCACCCAGATGCTGCCGTCGACGTCCTCGTACAGGCTGTCGCCCGAGGTGTCGCTCCACACCAGCCCGGCCTGTTGGTCGAGCCAGCGCCAGTGCTGGCCATTGAACACGGCCACGCCGGCATCCGTGTTCACCCACCACCAGCCGCGGCTGTCCTCCAGCAGGCCCAGCACCTGACGCCCCTGCAGCAGCTTCGGCGTCTCCTTGCTGCGCAGGAATTCATCACCCTGCAAGCGAAGCCTGTGAATGCCGTCCTCGCCGTTGGACACCATCAGGCTGCCATCCCGCAGGCAGGCGATGTGGTAGACCGCGCCACCTCCGGCATCGAAGCGCTGCCAACGCCCTTTTCGAGGGCTCAGCAGAGATGCCGAGCCGCCCACCCAGAGCCGGCCATCCCGGTCACGACAGGCGCAGCCGAAGTCGCCCTTGCCCACTTCGGCCTCAGGCAGGATCTGCACTCGCCCGGGCTGCCAGCTGTAAAGCTGGCGCAAACCGACGATGAGCGGCCCCTCCGGTGCGTCAGGCATCAAGCCGTAGACCGTGTCACCGCTTCGCAGGCGGGCCTCCACCCGACCAGGCCCGACCGGCGTGCCGCCATGGCGCACGACCTGGCCACCCCAGGTGCCTGCCCACAAGCGGCCCTTCGCATCGACCGCCAGCGCACCGATGTCCACGGCGCCTGAAGCGTTGGATGCCAGCGGGCGAAAGCGCCGGGCCTGGGTGTCCAGCACGGCCACCCCCCTGCCGGTGCCCACGTATAGCGGGTCGGAGGCAGCCGGACCGGCGCGCAGGAAGCGCCAGACCTCGTCCGAGGGCAGGCCGTCCCCCGATGACCAGGTCTCCCAATGGGCGTAACCCCGCCACTGCAGCAGGCCGGCGCCCAGCGCCCCCAGCCAGAGCCCGCCTTCGCGGTCTGCCAGCAAAGCGCCCACGCGCACATGGAACGAGAGGCCCGACGCCTCGCCAAAGCGCTCCCATCGTCGTCCGTCCCAGCGCAGCACGGCGCTGCGGGTGGCGGTCAGAATGCGTCGCTGCGCATCTTCTGCCAATGGATAGGCGCTGACCTCGTCCGACTCCAACCCGGCGTCGGTATGCGGCACGAAGCGCTCGGCGCCTGGCGCCAGTTCCAGCAGATAGGCGCCCCCTCTGACCCACAGCGAACCGTTGCTGCCCGGCATCACGCAATCCCAGCGCGCGGCTGGCACGCCGCGCTCTTTGCCGAAACGCTCGACAGCGCCTTCGCGCAGCCGACACAAGGCCGAGCCACAGGCAAACCAGAGCGTGCCGTCGCGCAGGACCGCCAGGCCATCCTCCACCTGCCGCAGCCAGGGACGCCGCGTATCCTCGGGCAGCGTGCGCTCGACGCGCCAGCCGCCACCGCCTTGCGAGGGCGTGACGCGGTGCAGGCCGTCCTTGGTGGCCACCCACAGGGTCCGGTCGGGAGCTGGCGCCAGCGCGTTCGGCCCCACGATCTTCAGGGGCTTGCCGTCGGGCCCGGGCACAGCCACCAGTTGCCCCCGGTGCCACCACCACAAGCCATCGAAGGTGGCCACCCACAGTCCATCGCCCTGCGGTGCCAGCGCGCTGATCCATGCCAGGCCTTGCGCCGTGCCGACGCGCCGGAATCGAACGCCATCGAAGCGATAGAGGCCGTTCTGGGTGCCGACCCAAAGAAAGCCCTCGGCATCCTGTGCCGCCGCCTGCACGCCCAGGCTTTCCAGCCCGTCGGCCGGCCCGAATTCGCGCAAGGAGGCCTGCTCGGCGCGCAGGGGCCCCGCAAAGACAAGGGCCAGGATCAAGAGCGGCCACCAGGCCCAGCGGGGCAAGTTCCTGCCGGCCCATGTCAGAGCACCGAGCAGGAGCGGTACTCGCAGCCCACCTGAGCCCACCGTCCGACTGATCATGGCGATCCTGGCCTCCGAATTGGCATGTCGTGTTTCATCAGCTTGAAACACGCTCGCCACCCTTGTCGAGTTTTGTCGATTAAAATCGACGATCATAGTCCCGACGGGCGACTCAACCCGATAAAGAACCCCATGAGCACTGCATCCGACCGTCCCGACGCTGGCCAGCCTGAGGCCGGGCGCCGGACCCGCGTCATGATCGCCGACGATCACGCCTTGGTACGTGAAGGTCTTCGCAAGGTGCTGGAGCTGGACCCGACCATCGAATTGGCGGGGGAGGCGGCGACGGCTTCCGAGGTCTTGTGGCATCTGCAGCGCCTCGACGTCGATCTGGTGCTGCTGGACCTGCTCATGCCGGGGTGCACGGATGTCGACCTCATCGAGCGCATCGTCAAGGCGCACCCCAAGCTGCCCGTGCTGGTGCTGACCATGCATGCGGATCCGCACATCGCCCGGCGGGCGCTGGAGGCCGGAGCCGGCGGCTACCTGACCAAGGACATCTCGACCGAGCTGCTCATCGAGGCGGTGCATCAGGTGGCGGCGGGGCGCAGCTATGTCGATCCCACCCTCAGCGCTGCGCTGATCCGGCCGCAGGCCGGCGTGCCGCAACCCCTGGACCAGCTGTCAGCGCGGGAACGCCAGGTTCTGGTGGCCTTGGTGCAGGGGCGGGCCCTGGTCGACATCGCGGCCGACATGAACGTGGCGCCCAATACCGTCAGCACCTACAAGTCCAGGCTGATGGAAAAGCTCGGGCAGAACAGCCTCAGTGATCTGGTGCGCTATTCGATCAAGCTGGGACTGACCGGCTGACCGGCGCACACTTTGTCACGTAGTGTTTCATCTACATTGGTAGTGAATCCGTGAACTAGGAACGATTTTCCTTGGGTCCCGTCGTAGTGTTTTGTGTAGAGTTAAACCTACACAAATGATCAACCGCTACACGGAGATCCTCGATGTTGACGATTCCGCATTCCGGCCCGCACCAGGCCGCCTCGGGCATTGACCTGCCCGCGAGCCCGGCTTGTCCCGAGGAGGCGAGCCGGTCGCCGGTCTATCGCTTCGGTGAGTGCGAGGTCCATCCCGTCTGCCGCAAGATCCTGGTCCGTGGCATGCCGCGCAAACTGCAGCCGCGCCCATTCGACCTCCTCGTTTATCTGATCGAGCATCGAAACCGCACCTTGTCCATCGACGAGTTGCTGAACGCGGTCTGGCACGAGCGGGAAGTTCAGGTCGGCTCGGTGGCCGCCGCGATTGCGCGGATCCGGGCTGCCCTGTGCGAGAGGCAGGGCGGGACCGGAGCGTTCATCCAAACCTCGCACCGCTTCGGCTACCGCTTCGTGGCCGCCCTGGACGACGTCGCGCACCGCGCTTGAAGCCGGCATGCGAGCGCATTCGGAAGCGGTCCTGGCGCCAGGAGCCGCCGATGCCGGCCCTGCCGTGGATCACCATGGTCTGCGCACCGCGTGGCTCGCCGGACGGATTGCGCGTTTCCTGGAGCTGGATGCGGCAACTGTCGAGGGGGTAGAGGAGGCAGCCAGCTTCCACGACGTCGGCAAGCGCTTCGTCGACGAATCCGTGCTCAGCAAGCCAGGCCGACTCGACGCGGGCGAGCGACACCAAGTGGAGATGCACGTGGTGTTCGGCGCCTGGACGCTGTTGTCGGGCGGTCCCCCCCGCCGCCTGGCGGCGCAAGTGGCGCTCCTGCACCATGAATGGTGGAACGGCAGGGGCTATCCCTTCGGCCTGGCGCGGCTGGCAATTCCGTTGGCCGCCCGCATCACCGCTGTCGCCGACGTGTTTGACGCGCTGAGCGAGGAGCGTTGCTACAAGCCCGCGTGGCCGCTTCGTGACGTCATGGCCTATGTCGCTTCGCAGCGAGGTCGGCAGTTCGATCCACGGTGTGCCGACGCGATGCGTGAGGTGGCCGCCCGCCTGCCCGTCGACTGGCATCAGCAAGCCCTCGGCGTTTCCAGCCTTGGCAGCCTGGAGATTTCTTCCGTCCCGACCCTCCTGCAGGGCGACGAGCTGTCGCGTGGCATGCACACGCGGTGCTTCGTCTAGCCGCCCGGAGCTCCACGATCATGACTCTCGCACTCAATCCCTTCGCCGCCTTTCGTCTCGCGCAGCGTCCCCAACCCGGCAAGCCTGCGCCTGTGGAATCCACGCTTTGGTTGCCGACCCTCGCCGAGGAGGGGGCGACCGCGGACCCGCCGCCAGCGCAGCAATGCAGCAACGGCAAACCGCCAACGCGCGCCGATCGATCGGCGCAGCATTGGTGGACTCAAATGCGCAACGCCGTCCAGAGGCGCATGCGGCCGGGAGCCGTCGATGCGAAACAGCCGCTCAGGTCGGGCATGGGCTCGCAACAGGCAGCCCGCGCTGCCGCCGCAGCAAGCCGACCCCGCCATTCCAGGAACACGGCGTCCGCAAGCAGGGTCATGCGGGCGCTGGGCCGGCCATTTGCCGCCGTGGCCTATTTGCTTTCGGTGGATGTCAGTCTCCTGCGCGACGGCAAGGCCCTGCACATCGTGATCGCCCGCAAGCGCCGCGCCCCGCCTGCGCCGCTGGCGGTGTCCAAGGCCATCGCGGACGCCCAACCAATGCACCGGAGGCTGAAGCAGTTGCTCGACCTGCATCCGATGACGCGGCGCATGATGCGGCACCTCGGCTACTTCGAAGGCCTGCTGGCCACCCAAGGCCTCACGGCTTTGACGGAGATGCCGATCGAGGTGCTGTCGTCGGCGCTTGAGCAACTGGACACCCTTGTCACCAATTGGTCCGACTGTGAGCTCGCCGATCTCCGCTCGCGGATGGCCGTCGCACTCAAGGAACGCTCGCAAGAGGCCTTCTTCGGTCAGGACGGTGATCGGTCGAATTTCATGAGCCCTTCGCGGTTGCTCGTTGACGATGCCTCGCATTCGCAGTTCCTGGAGCTGGAGCGCCAGTACCAGGGCCTGATCCCCCAGGACACGATCAGGTCGGCATTGAGCGCGGCCATCGGGGACGGCGAAGAGCCGGTCAGCTGCGAGCTGAGGCCCGAAGACGAGCCAGTGCGGCCTGCAGCCGATTCGAAGGGCGCGGCCATCGTCCATCCGCCTGCCTGAACCGTGACGCGGACCGCGGCGGCACTGACACCTCCCGGTGATGCGGTTTGAAACCTTTGGTAAATGACGTGTGGTGTCTGCCTCTCGTCATGACTCCAGCCTGGGTGCCCCCTACAACCCGGGCCGGCCACGTGCGCAGCACCGATGGCTTGGACGCTTGCTCATCTTCAAGGAACCTGATGAACACCTACGACGAAACGCGCCCGGATCCGGTGCGGCGCTCATTTGCCGCCGGCCTCGGATTGCTGCCGGCTTTGCCCCTGCTGGCAAGTTCGCCGGCCCACGCCGACGCGACGGGCGTCGCCGCTTCAGTGAGCGGGGTCTTCCGCCATCCGGGCCTGTTGGCCACGGACGACGACTTCAAGCGCATCCGCGAGCACATCAGGCTGGGCCAGCAGCCCTGGACGAACTGGTGGAACAAGCTGTGCGCCGATCGCTTCGCCACGCTGGACACCAAACCCTTCCCGCTGCCGGCCGTCTACCGGGCCGATGGCAGCAAGAACAACATGTATGTCGACATCTGGCGCGCCTGGAGCCTGGCGCTGCGCTGGAAGCTGTCGGGCGATACGCGCTATGCCGACAAGGCGGTGGAGTTCCTGGACGCCTGGGCGAACACATTGAAGGTGGTCGGGACGGTGGCTCCCGGATCGACGGCCCATGATGACCACACCTTCATCCTGATGGCCGGCATGCAGGGCCACCAATGGGCGCAGATCGGCGAGATCCTGCGCAGCTACCCGGGCTGGGCACCCGAGGGCCTGAAGCGCTTCCAGGAGATGCTGCTCAATGTCTTCGCCCCGATTTCGTCGTGGTTCCTCAGCGACGGCCGCATTGGATCCCATGCCAACTGGGACATGGCCTCTCTCGTCGGCGCCATGGCCATTGGCATCTTCTGCGACCGGCCCGACCTGTACCGGCTCGCCTGCGACTGCTATGCGGGCAACAACCGCGGCACGCTGAGGACCTTCGGCAACGGCTCCATCGTGCATGGCGTCTACTACATGCACCCGGGTCATTTCGGACAGTGGGAGGAGAGCGGTCGCGACCAGGGGCACGCGACGCTGGGCATGTCCCTCGGCGGCGACCTGCTCGAGATGGCCTGGAACCAGGGCGACGACCTCTACGGGCTGTACAACAACCGCTTCCTGGCAGCGGCGGAGTACGTGGCGCGCTCCAACCTGCTGGACGACAGCGGCAAGACCTACCCGATGCCGTACGTGCCCGAGCACAACCCGACGGCGCCCCATCCCTCCCTCTGGACAGAAGTGAACCAGTCCTTCCAGCACGGCCGCAACGCCTGGGAGCCCATCTACAACCATTACGTCAACCGCATGGGGCTGGCGGCGCCGAACGTCGCGCGCATGGTGGCCTTGTGCGAGCCGAAGTACGGGGGCAGCAGCGATGACATCTGGTGGCCGACGCTGGTGCATCGCCGGCCCGCCTATGCCGGCCCGATGAAGCCGCCGGCCGGCCTGACGGCCACGCTGCGTGATGGCCGTGCCCTGCTGTCGTGGTGGGGCAGCGTCGGGGCGACAGCCTATGTGGTCAAGCGGGCGGCCCGGGCCAATGGGCCCTTCACCCAGTTGACGGCCATCCCGGCCGGCAACCTGCTCACCCACACCGATGCGCCGCCCAAGGGCACCTGGTTCTACCAGGTCACCGCGCTGGGCAGCGCCAGCACCAGCGCCGGGTCCGGCGTCGTGCGGCTCGCGGTGCCCGGTGAACCGCGCTTCTCGATGCCGCTCAACGGCTTGAACAACACGGACACCTTCGGTGCCCTCCACACCGCCGATGGTGGCTGGACCGTGGTCCAGGGGAAGCTGCTGGACGGCGCGACCTGGGGCGAAGGACGTCTGAACGACAAGGCCATCGTCTTCGACGGCAAGAAGGCGGGCCTGCAACTGCCGCCCGGCATCTTCAGCGGCCTGGACGACTTCACCCTCTCCCTGCGGGCCTACGCGAATTCGCTGCATTGGGACAGCTGCATCTTCTTCGCCGGGAACGACGCCTTCTCCTATATGTGCATCGCGCCCCAGGGCGGCCGGGGCGGGCTGCGTTTCGCGATCGCCGGCGCGACCCACAACGACTCGCAAGTCGTGGAGGCCCCGAGCCCCCTGCCGACCCGGCGTTGGGTTCATGTGGCGGTCACCCTTCAGGCTGGCACCGCGCGGCTCTACGTCGACGGCACGGAGGTGGCGAAATCCGACGACATGCGGCTGTCGCCGCGCCAGGTGGGCGATCAGGTGGCCTTCCTGGGGCGCAACTGGGCGCATCCGTCGTTCAACGGCCGTATCCAGGGCCTCCGCGTGGAAGCGGGCGCCCTGAGCGCAGCGGAGATCGCAGCGTTGGCGAAGTGATGCCAAGGGATGGGGGCCGGTTGCCGGACCCCAGGCTTGGACGATGACCGCAACTTGCGGTGGCCGTGGCAGGAGTCGATATCGCCGGCCATGAGGCCGGCCTGCCGATGCCGCGCTGCGCACTTCCGTGCGCAGCGCCCAGGTGGGAACGCCGCAAACAAGCCGTGCCCGGGCCGGAGGGCAAGTTCCCTCAGGTCCTCGGTCCGCCATCGCGTGACGGTGCTGGGCCGGGGCGGTCAGGGGTGCGCGAACGCCCCCATCCCCATGCACCGCCGCATCGCCGATCGGGCGCGAATGGTGGCATGAACAGACGAGCTGTGTAGATGTACATCTACTTCAAGAAGGTGATTGGCATCCAGCCTTGAATGCAGTGTTCATCGAATTGATGAGCTTCAGGCTGTTGATTCGTGAACTAACACCGCTTGATTCTTCCAACCAAGATGTAGAGTTAAACCTACACAAACAGAGAAAGCGCTACGCTGCAGTTCGTGATGCCAGACGCTCTTCATGTCCTTCCTGGGAGTCCTCATTCATGCGCCGCTCACTCGCTGAGCTCGTCGCAAAGCCGACGCATGGCCAGGGGGGCGCACGTCCCGGTCGATGCGTCCGGCTTCACGCTGATCGAGGTCATGGTGACGGTCGCCATCATCGGCATCCTTTCGGCCATTGCGATGCCGCAGTACAGGGACTACGTGACACGCAGTCGACTCGCCGACGCCGTCACGGGACTGAGCGTTGTGCGCGCCCAGATGGAGCGGTACTACTGGGACAACCGCACTTACGCGAGTACCGGCAACTTCGTTTCGCCCTGCAGCGCGACAAACAAGTTCGGTGATTTCGTCATCAGCTGTGTTGGCAGCCCGAACGCACAGGGTTTCACGCTTCAAGCCCAGGGGGGAGGACCTGTGCGCGGGTTCACCTACACGATCAACCAACAGGACGTCCGCGCCACCACGGCCCTGCCGGCCCGATGGGGAAGCACCTGTGCGAGCAAATGGATCACCAGGAAGGGCGACACGTGCTGAACCGCGAGCGCGCTTGCGGCTTCGGCCTCATCGAGTTGATGGTGGCCGTGAGCATTCTGGCAATCCTCGGTGCAGTGGCGCTGCCCAATCTCGTCGGCTGGATCCGCAACGCGCGCATGCGCACCGTGGCGGACGCATTGCTCTCCGGCGTGCGCCTCGCGCAGGCCGAAGCCCAGCGCCGCATGCATACGGTCGTGTTTTTCCGAACCGACAGCAAGAATTGCACGACGGCGTCCACCGCCAGCAAAAGCGGCCCCTATTGGCAGATCCGGGTGGTGCCGGATCCGCTGCAGACCGACGATGCCGCGGAAGCCGTGCAGTGCGGCGTGTTGACCGATGTTTCCTCAGGCGTGCTTCTGTCTTCGAAGAGCACTGCGCTGTGTTTCGGCGGAGACGGACGACAGGCCACCCTGGCTGACCCCGGCGGCGTCGGTGTGTCCTGCACGGCCGTTGCGGCGCGCTACGACGTGACGCTGGGACCGAAACAGCCCGAGGACCGATCGCTGCGTCTTGTCGTGACGCTGGCCGGTTCGATCCGGCTGTGCGACCCGGACAAATCGGCCAGTGCGCCGGATGGATGTCGGTGATGCGCAAGTCCAGATCGTCCAATCAAGGTTTCTCGCTGATCGAGATGCTGGTCGGCTTGCTGATCACGTCTTTCGGTCTGTTGGGGCTCGTCGCGCTTCAGGCGCGGGCAATGCAGCTGTCGGTTGGCAGCGAAGACGCGCAGCGGGCAACGCTGTTGGCAAGCGAAATGGCCGCCATCATGTTCAATTCGAATACCGTCGACGTGAGCCCGGCCGTTGTGAAGGCCTGGGCAGCGCGGGTGGCCGACACGAGCGCGAAAGGCGTCCCCAACGGCATCGGCACAGTCACTGCCACCGACGCCACCAAGGCCCGCATCACGGTGACCTGGTCGTTCTCACAATCGGGCCGCAGCGCTGGTGACACGCACCAGTACCTGACTGACGTGGTGATTCCGCGATGAGTGCCAGCACTGCGTCGATGCGGGGCTTTTCCTTGCCCGAGCTGATGGTCGCGATGGTCATCGGGCTGGTGCTGACACTCGCGGTTTCCGTCTTGGTGCTGCGTCAGGAGTCCTTTCGCCGCGGCGTGTCATCCGGCAACGACCTGACCAGCAATGCAGCCTACGCCGCATACTTCCTGGACCGGGAGCTGCGCAGTGCAGGCGCCGGCTTCAGTCAGACCGTTGCGGAAAACTACGGCTGCCTGGTCCACGCATCCCGCGACAAGGCGCAATTGCTGCCTGCGGCAAGGGGGTTTCCGGCGCCCTTCTCGGCGGTGCCCGGAAGCTACCGCCTGGTCCCCCTGGTGGTGTTCGCTGGCGCCGGAGCCAACGGCTCCGACGTGATTGCTGTCGCTACGGGCAATGCCGGTCTCGGTGAGAGCAGCCTGCCCGTGGCTCCGAAGTCCGTCACCGCAGAGCGGTTGACGCTGTCAAACACCTTGGGCATGCGTGCCGGGGACCTCGCGTTGCTGTCGCAGGTCGGGCTCGGATGCATGGTTCAGCAGGTCAATGCCGGCTTCGTCGGGGGTCGTGTGCCTGTCCTGGAGTTCGGGGGCAGCTACGCCGCCGAGACCATTGGAGGCCTGGGGATCAGATCGTTCTCGACGGGGAACTCCTTCGTCACCCTGCTCGGCAACCTGGTCGGCAATCAGCCGCGCCTCGAGCTGCTCGGCATCGGCGCCGGCGGCACCCTCTTCGCGTATGACCTGCTGCAGTTGAATGCAGACGGCAGTCAGCCCCTGGTTGAAGGCGTCGTCGACCTGCGAGTGCGTTATGGCGTCGACACGGGCAAGGGCGGCCAGGTGGACGCATGGGTTGCTCCGAGCACCGCCGGATTCACGGCCGCCGAGTTGACGAATGCAAGCGTGGCATCGCAAGGGCGGCTGCAAAGCATTCTCGCGGTCCGAATCGGCCTGGTCCTGCGCAGCGATCTGGTCGACAAGACGGAGGTCACGCCTGCCAGCCTGACCCTGTTCAGCGATCTCGACGAGGCGCTGCGCTACAGGTTCGCCGTGCCGGCCGGGACAACCAATCAGCGCTACCGCGTTGTCGAGTTCACTGTCCCGCTGCGCAACATCCGCGATTCGCGTTGACGGCGATGAAGCTCATGGTCTCAAACCCACACCGGTCAAGCCTGCGTATCCAGCGCGGCTTCGTGCTGATCTTCGTTCTCATCACGCTGGTGATTCTGCTGATCGGAGCGGTGGCCATCGCGCGTTCCATCACCGCAGGTCAGCAGATCGTCGGCAGCCTCGGCTTCAAGAAGGACCTCGCCAACCAGGGCGAGAGGGCCATTGAGGTCGCGATGGACAGCGTGCGAAACGCCGGCGCCCTGGCCGATGTGAACGCGCGCAACCAGGATCTGAAAGTCGCCAACTACAAGGCGACCCTGCTCCCGACCAATGCCCAGAGCATTCCGTTGGCGCTGCTGTCCGAGGCTGAGTTCGGGAATGTCGGCTCCGCCGGCAACGACATCCTCATACGCGACCTGGGTGTGACGGTGCGCTACGTGGTCGATCGCATGGCGACGGCGCCGGGCCTGTGCGGCCCGAGCACATGCTCGATGGTCAACCAGGCCGCATTCGGCGGCGGCTCGAGCGAATGGATCAATTCCCAGACCAGTGAGGGCGGAGCAGACGCGAATCCCGGCGCTGTGCCACAACAGCCGATCTATCGGATCTCGGTGCGTGTGAGTGGCCCTCGCAAGACGCAGTCCTTCTTCCAGTCCACGTTCACCACCAATTGAATCCGCCGACCGCGGTGATCCGAGGTTCCGCATGAACTCTTTCCCATCAGGAAACTTCCGTGCCCTGTTCGTGGCTGCCGGTCTGCTGATCGCTGCCGTGGTGGCCAGCGCCCAGGTGCCCTTGGCTGACCAGCCCGTCTTCTCGGCGGTCAACGTCCCTGGCAACCTGGCATTGGCGCTTTCGGTCGAATACCCGACCGCCATCAGCGTCGCCCACCCGTCGCGGACCTACTCCTCGGCGAACAACTACATCGGCTATTTCGATCCGGCCAAGTGCTATGCCTATCGCTATACGGATGGCGTGGGAATCGACAACTACTTCTATCCGGTCGGGCGCACCACGACGCGGACATGCTCCGGCAACTGGAGCGGCAACTACCTGAACTGGGCTTCGATGCAGACCATCGACCCCTTCCGCTGGGCGCTGACAGGGGGATACCGGGTGGTCGACACCCCTTCGCTGACCGTGCTCGAGAAGGCCTGGGCGACCAGCCAGGGAAATACGACGAACTTTCCCGACAGCAGTGTCTCCAGCAGCGCCGACGTGGCTGGAGCCACGCCCTTCGCGGCTGCCGCCAGCATCTCCACCCGCATCTGGTCGCTGGGCAACAAGATGCGCTTCATGACCGCTGCAGCCGGCCTGCCCACCACCAACTTTGCTGGCGCAGCCGCGGCCTACGACCCCGGCGCGGTCTACCAGCACGGCACGCTCTACGAAGTCTTCATCCGGGTGAAGGTTTGCGATGCCTCCGCGTCCGTCGACAACCTCGAAGGCAACTGCGCGCAATACGGCGGCAATGCGTACAAGCCGACCGGACTGCTGCAGCAGTACGCGGACAAGATCCGGTACAGCGCTTTCGGCTATCTCAACGACAGCAACATCAGTACGGCCAACATGAACCGTGACGGCGGCGTGCTTCGTGCGCGCCAGAAGTTCATCGGACCCCAGTCCCCGGTGCCGGGAGGTCTGCCGATCGCCAACGCCAGTGCTGAATGGGATGCGTCGACGGGCGTGATGCTCGCCAATCCGGATCCGGCCGACGCAAGGTCGACGAGCGGGGAGTTCGGCGTGGCCGTGGCCAACAGCGGGGTGATGAACTACCTGAACAAGTTCGGCGAGATCACCCCGGGCGGATACAAATACTTCGACCCGGTCAGCGAGCTGTACTACGGCGTGCAGCGCTACTTCCGCAACAAGGGCAATGTGCCGGCGTGGAGCTCGATGGCGAGCGCCGATGCGGCCACGCGCAAGACCTGGGCCGACGGCTTCCCGGTGATCACGGCCTGGAAAGATCCCATTCAGTACTCCTGCCAGCGCAACTTCATCCTCGGCATCGGCGACGTCAATACCCACGCCGACCGCAATGTGCCGGGGGCAACCGGAGCGTCCGAATCTGCGCAACCTCCGGAGGTGTCCGGCGACACCGAGATCAATGCGACGGAATGGACCAACAAGGTCGGCCTCTTGCAAGGCCTTGGCGGGTCCCTGGGTTCCGTCCAGAACTACAACGGCTGCTGCAGCAACAACGGCGCGCTGATCGCGGGCCTGGCCTACTGGTCGAACATGATCGACATCCGGCCCGACCTGCCAGGCAACCAGAGCATCAAGACCTACTGGCTGGATGTGCTGGAGTACCAGCGCTACAGGTCCAACAACCAGTTCTACCTGGCAGCCAAATTCGGCGGCTTCAATCCGCCGAGCACTTTCTCGGTGTCCTCGGCCACCAAGGCCCAACTCGATGCCAACAAGGCGTGGTGGAGCACGACCGGCGACAAGCTGCCCGACGGCGCTCCTCGGCCCGACAACTATTTCACCGCCGCCCAGGCTGATCAGATGGTGGCAGGGCTGAGAAAGACGTTTTCCAGCATCGCCTCCCAGCTCAATGCCTACACGACATCGTTCGCCACCGCCTCGCCTCAGGTCTCGGCGCTCGGCGTGGCTGCCTATTCGACGAAGTACGACGCCAAGACCTGGACCGGCGAGCTGATCGCCAGCAACACGGTGTTCGATGCCGAGACCGGAGCGCCCGACATGGTCACTCAATGGAAATTCTCGGAGGTGCTGGCCGCGCAGGCGGCCGGCACCGGCTGGAAGAACGGGCGCAACATCGTCACCTTCGACGCTGCCAAGGGGAGGGGGGTCCCCTTCAGGGAAGACACCATCTCGGCCTCACAACGCCGGGCGCTGAATACGAGCTACGGAGGCGGCAACGACGCCATCGACTATCTCAACTATGTGCGCGGCGAGCGAACCAACGAGAGGTCGTCCGTGGCGCCTGGCTCCACCCACGCCTATCGCGACCGAGCGGGTCTCGTCGGCGACATCGTCAACGCCAAAGCGCGCCCGGTCGGCCCGCCTTCCGCCCCTTACTCGAGTGCCAGCAACCCGGGCTATGACGTCTTCAAGGCCAACTACGCCAACCGCCGGAAGATGGTCTATGTGGGCACCAATGCCGGCATGCTGCATGCCGTCGACGGCACTCTCAGTGGCCCGACCGCCGGCAAAGAGGTGTGGGCCTTTGTGCCGGGCGGCGTGTTCGAGGGACCGACGTCCAATCCGAGCGTCAGCGGCTTGGCGTCGTTCGGCAATCCCGACTTCGTCCACCACTTCCTCCTCGATGCCAGCCCACAGGTCATTGACGTCGACCTGGGCCGCACGCAGGGGGGCAGTGGCACGGATTGGCGCACACTGCTGATCGGCGGACTGGGCAAGGGGGGCAAAACCATTTACGCCCTCGACGTCACCGACCCGTCTTCAGTGACCAGTGAAGCGACGGCCGCCCAGAAGGTGCTTTGGGAGTTCAGCGACCCCCAACTGGGATTCACCTATGGCCAGCCTGCGGTGGTCAAGACGCGCAAGTACGGCTGGGTCGTGGTGGCAGGCTCCGGCTACAACAACAGCGGCGGCCAGGGCTATTTCTTCTTCATCAATCCTCGCAATGGCGCCTTGCTGGAAAAGGTGGCTGCACCTTGTAGCGAATGCTCGACCACCAAGCAGGCCGGCCTGGCCCAGGTGAACGCTTTCGTGATCGACCTGACCGACGGCGTCGCGGATGCCATCTATGGCGGCGATCTGATGGGCAATGTCTGGCGCGTGGACGTGACGGGAACCGGCAGCTATCCCAATGCGGTCAAGTTCGCGACCTTGGTCGGATCCGATGGCAAGCCTCTGCCCATCACCAGCAGGCCCTTGCCGGTGGTGCAGCCGGGAAGCAACCGACGCTATATCGCCGTGGGCACCGGTCGACTGCTGGATTCGAGCGACTTGAACAGCAGCCAGGCCCAGCGCTTTTTTGCCATCATCGATGGGACCAATGCGCAGTTCAGCAATGACGGCAGCGTGAACGGCACGAAGTCCGATCTGCCGCCTGGCATCACATTCCCTCTGACCGTCGCCCATATGCGGCAGCTGACCGATTTGAGCGCCAAGATCTCGTTGGATCTGCGCAGTCAGCTGGGCTGGTTCGTCGATCTGGGTGTATCGGCGGGTGGGGCAGGGTGGCGCGTGCTGTCCGACCCGACATCCTTCTATGGGACCGTCGCCTTTGCGGCAACGTCGCCGAGCACCGCGGATGCGTGTTCGCCGAACGGCAGCAGTCGGGTCTATGCCCTCGACCTGGGTACCGGAAACTGCGCCGTGACGAGGGGCGGCCCTTCCTGCTATGCGCCCATCAACGGGGTGATCAACGATCTGCAGTACTACAGCGTCAACGTCAAAGGGGTCGGCAAATCACAGCTGATGGCGGGCAATGATGGCTCGGGTTGCTCGGGCAACGAATGCAAGCCGGTCGAGCGCATTGAAACGCGCCCGCCCGCCACCCTGGGGCTCAAGCGCATGAACTGGCGAGAGATCCAAGTCAACAAGTGAGGCCTGTCATGCATGGCATCTTCTACAACGTTGCTCCCCGCAAGACGAGACGGAGCAATCATCCCGAGAACTGGGTTTTCGGACATTACATGGAATTTCCTTCGCAAAGAGAAGATGGCCAGTGGTATGACGCCTATCTCTTTCGCGATCAGGCGCGCAGCGTTTTCGGCCGCGCCGAGTATCTTGGTGAAGATCGACCAACGCAGGATGTGCGGGACTGGGCCACGCGCGTAGTAGCTGACGCAGCATTTCGACAGCGTTACGTCACGGACGACCCCGTGGTTGTCGCACTTTGGAAGCGGCACTAAGGTCGACATACCACCGAGCAGCTTCAACGCGAACGGCAGCTCACAGCCTGTTGCGGCTCGGCAAGCGCGGATGTCCCGCAGCTCGCGCCTGGCGGTGTTCGTGGATGCCAGGGCCTTGCGGTACCTTCTCCATCTCAAGGCGCCACCTCGCACTGCACCCCCGCTTCCGCCAGAAGTGCTGGAAACGGCGTTGGCGGCACCTGGTCGGTGAACAGCATGTCGACCTCGTCGAGCCTGGCCAGCTTGACCATGGCCGGCCGGTTGAACTTCGAATGATCGGCCGCCAGCCACACCTGCCGCGAGTGCTCGATGATCGCCCGTGCGACCTTGACCTCGCGGTAGTCGAAGTCGCGCAAGGTGCCGTCGTCCTCGATGCCGGAAATGCCGATCAGCCCGATGTCCACCTTGAACTGGCTGATGAAGTCCACCGTGGCTTCGCCGACGATGCCCCGGTCGCGGGACCGCACCACGCCACCCGCCACGATGACCTCGCAGGCGGGGTTGTCGCTCAGGATGGCGGCGACATTGAGGTTGTTGGTGATGACCCGCAGGCCCTGGTGGTTCATCAGCTCGCGCGCAACCGCCTCGGCCGTCGTGCCGATGTTGATGATCAGCGAGCAGTCTTGCGGCACGACTGCCGCGATGGCCCGCGCGATGCGCTGCTTGCTGTGCTCGTTGAGCTGCTGGCGCTGCCGGTACGCGATGTTCTCGGTCGTTGAGGTCGGCATGCGCACGCCGCCGTGAAAGCGCGCGAGCAGGCCCGCCGCGGCGAGCTGCTTCACGTCGCGACGCACCGTTTGCAACGTCACGCCGAACTTCTCGGCCAAGGCCTCCACCGAGACCGTGCCGCGCTTGCACACCTCCTGGATCAGCAGGGCTTGTCGAGGGTTGGGGATCATGCGCGCAGGGCTGGCTTCAAGTCTGGAGGATCAGCGTAAAGGCGAGCCGGGATGTTCCCTAGGGGGGATTTGCGCTTGCGCAGCGTTCGCTTGTGGCTTAAAAAGAAAAAGTTCGAACGCATGCGAACAAAAGCGAACATCCATGGCGCACGCGCAGCGCCCCCTCACGCAGAACGGAGACAGCTTGAACGACTCCCTGACGGGCGCGACACAGCCGGCCGCAGCTCCCGCCCACCCGGGTGCAGAGCCAGCGTGCGACGTGCTCATCGTGGGCGGCGGCATCAACGGCGCCGGCATCGCGCGCGACCTGGCCGGGCGCGGCCTGTCCGTGGTGCTTTGCGAGAAGGACGACCTGGCCGCGCATACGTCGTCGGCATCCACCAAGATGGTCCACGGTGGCATCCGCTACCTGGAGTACTACGACTTCGGGCTGGTGCGCAAGGCGCTGGCCGAGCGCGAGGTGCTGCTGCGCAGTGCCCCGCACATCATGTGGCCGCTGCGGCTGGTGGTGCCGCACGACCCGAGCATGCGGCCGGTGTGGATGATGCGCATCGGCCTGTTCCTCTACGACCATCTTGCGCGGCGCGAGTTCCTGCCCGGCTCACGCACCATCCGCCTGCGCGGGCACGCCTTGGGCGCCCCGTTGAACCCGCGCTATTCCCGTGCCTTCCTGTACTCCGACGGCTGGACCGACGACGCCCGGCTGGTGGTGCTCAACGCGCTGGACGCCGCCGAGCGGGGGGCCCAGGTGTTGACCGGCTGGCGCTGCGTCGACGCCCAGCGCGACCGCAGCCAATGGCAGGTCA
This sequence comes from Roseateles saccharophilus, assembly GCF_031458095.1. GTDB lineage: Bacteria > Pseudomonadota > Gammaproteobacteria > Burkholderiales > Burkholderiaceae_C > Pelomonas > Pelomonas saccharophila_A. Next base: position 174,708 of record NZ_JAVDXU010000003.1, on the reverse strand, counting down.
CCCTCCAGGACGCCACGGGCAGCGTCCGCCGCGTGCGCGCCCGGGCCCTCGTCAACGCGGCGGGGCCCTGGGCGGCTCAGTTTCTGAAGGAGCACGCCCACGCGCAGGCATCCAAGATCAAGCCGCTGCGGCTGGTCAAGGGCAGCCACATCGTCGTGCCCAAGCTGTTCGACCACGACCACGCCTACGCGCTGCAGGGCGCCGACAAGCGCATCATCTTCATCATTCCCTACGAGGGCGACTACACGCTCATCGGCACCACCGACGTCGAGCACCAGGGCCCGGCCGGCGAAGCGAAGATAGCCGACGACGAGATCCGCTACCTCTGCGAACAGGCGAGCCGCTACCTGGTCAAGCCGGTGACGCCGGGCGACGTGGTGTGGAGCTACTCCGGCGTGCGCCCGCTGATCGAGGACGACGCCGAAGATCCCTCGGCCGTGACCCGCGACTACCTGCTCGAGCAGGACACCGACGGGGCGCCCTTGCTGACCGTGTGGGGCGGCAAGATCACGACCTTTCGCAAGCTGGCCGAAGACGCGGCGGACGGGCTTTGCAAAGGCCTGGGCTTGAAGACGGCCGCCTGGACCGCGGGCGCCTGGCTGCCCGGCGGCGACCTGAGTGCCTGGATAGGCCCGGCCACCCGGCCCGACGTCGACTTCGCGCGTTTTGAACAGAAGCTAGGGGAGCGGCATCCGGCGCTGCCGGTCAAACTGCGCCACCGGCTGGCGCGTTGCTATGGCGCTCGCATCGACAGGGTTCTTGGGGCCGAAGGCCTGGGTGAAGAGATCGCACCGGGCCTGCACGAGGGCGAGCTCGTCTATCTGCACGACCACGAATGGGCACGCACGCCCGACGACGTGCTGTGGCGCCGCACCAAGCTCGGGCTGCACATGAGCGAAGCACAACGCCGAGACGTCGCCCGTTGGTGGGCGACGCGCTGGCCGGGTGAAGCGACAACGACAGCGACAAGCATCGGAGACAGCGTGAGGACGACGACATGGAGTTGACGCTGGAGCGGGTCGGCAAGGTGGTGGGCCCCGAGACTCATCTCTACCCACTGGACCTGAGGCTCGCGCCGGGCGCCGTCACGGTGCTGCTGGGCGCCACCCAGGCGGGCAAGACGACCCTGATGCGCCTGATGGCGGGCCTGGACAAGCCCACGCACGGCCAGGTCCACGTGGACCGCAAGAACGTGACCGGCATGCCGGTGCGCAAGCGCAACGTCGCCATGGTGTACCAGCAGTTCATCAACTACCCGTCGATGAGCGTGTACGACAACATTGCCTCGCCGCTCAAGCTGCGCCGCGAGAAGAACATCGCTGGCCGCGTGCAGGAGCTGGCCGCCAAGTTGCACATCGAGCCCTTTCTCTCGCGCCTGCCCGCGGAGCTTTCGGGTGGCCAGCAACAGCGTGTGGCGCTGGCCCGCGCCCTTGCGAAGGCCGCGCCCTTGATGCTGCTCGACGAGCCCCTGGTGAACCTGGACTACAAGCTGCGCGAGGAACTGCGCGACGAGCTCACGCAGCTCTTTGCCGCGGGCGACTCCACCGTCGTCTACGCCACCACCGAGCCCACCGAAGCCCTGCTGCTCGGCGGCTACACCGCCGTGATGGACGCCGGCGAAGTGCTGCAGTACGGCCCCACGGCCGAGGTGTTCCACAGGCCGCGGTCGATCCGCGTCGCGCGCGCCTTCAGCGACCCACCGATGAACCTGCTCGCCGGCAACGCCGGTCCGACGGGCGTGAGCCTGCCGGCGGGCGTGCAGTTCACGGTCACCCTGCCGCCCACCCACGGTGCCACGCTGACCCTCGGCGTGCGCGCCAGCGCGCTGCACCTGCAAAGCCGCCCGGGCGACGTGGCCCTGCCTGGCACGGTGGAGCTGGCGGAAATCTCGGGCTCCGACACCTTCGTGCACGTGCAGACCCCGGTGGGAGAACTGGTCGCCCAACTGACCGGCGTGCACTTCTTCGATCTGGGCGCCCCCCTCACGCTGTACCTGAGCCCCGGCCAGGTGTACGTGTTCGACGCCGACGGCGAGCTGCTGGTGGCGCCGGGCAAGGAGCTGACCTGATGGCCCGCATCGAACTCGACCTGGCCCACGCCTACCGTCCCAACCCCCAGCAGGATGAAGACTACGCGCTGCTGCCGCTCAGGATGGTCTTCCGCGATGGCGGGGCATATGCGCTGCTCGGTCCCTCGGGCTGCGGCAAGACCACGCTGCTCAACATCATCTCCGGCCTCGTCACGCCGTCGCAGGGTACGGTGCAGTTCGACGGCGTCAACGTGACGCGGCAGACACCCCAGCAGCGCAACATCGCCCAGGTGTTCCAGTTCCCCGTCATCTACGACACGATGACGGTGGCCGAGAACCTGGCCTTCCCTCTGAAGAACCGCGGCGTGCCGCGCGACAGGATCAAGCAGCGCGTCGGCGTCATCGCCGAGATGCTGGAGCTCAGCGGCCAGCTCGACACCCGCGCCGCCGGCCTGGCGGCCGACGCCAAGCAGAAGATCTCGCTCGGCCGCGGCCTGGTGCGCGAGGACGTGAGCGCCGTGCTCTTCGACGAGCCTCTCACCGTCATCGACCCGCACCTCAAGTGGCAGCTGCGCCGCAAGCTCAAGCAGATCCACCACGAGCTCAAGCTGACGCTGATGTACGTGACGCATGACCAGGTCGAGGCCCTGACCTTCGCAGAAGAAGTGGTGGTGATGACGCGCGGCCGCGCGGTGCAGATCGGCACGGCCGGCGAGCTCTTCGAGCGCCCGCAGCACACCTTCGTCGGGCATTTCATCGGCTCGCCGGGCATGAACTTCCTGCCCGCCGACGTCCTGCCCGGCGCCCCCGCCGGCGCGACGACGCTGGGCGTGCGGCCCGAGTACGTGACGCTGGCAGCACCCGGTGCGGCCGGCGCCTTGCAGGCCATCGTCACGCAGCGGCAGGACGTCGGTACCTACTGGCTCGTCACCGCCAAGGCAGGCGACAGCGTGATCCGCGCGCGCCTCAGCCCCGACACCACGCCGGCCGCCGTTGGCGAGAGTGCGTGGTTCAGCGTCAAGGGCGGCCACACCTGCTACTACAAGAACGAGGAGCTGATGGCATGAAGCCGGTCAATCAGAAGGCATGGCTGCTGATCCTGCCAGTCATCCTGTGCGTGGCGTTCTCCGCCATCCTGCCGCTGATGACGGTCGTGAACTACTCGGTGCAGGACATCATCTCCCCCGAGCGCCGCGTGTTCGTCGGCACCGAGTGGTTCAAGGCGGTGATGCGCGACGAGGACCTGCAAGGCGCACTGCTGCGCCAGGTGGGGTTCTCGCTTTCGGTGCTGCTGGTCGAGATCCCGCTGGGCATCTGCCTCGCGCTCTCGATGCCGGCCCAGGGATGGAAGTCTTCCGCGGTGCTGGTGCTCGTGGCCATCTCGCTGCTCATCCCGTGGAACGTGGTCGGCACCATCTGGCAGATCTATGGCCGCACCGACATCGGCCTGATGGGCGCCGCGCTCGCCACGCTCGGCATCGACTACAGCTACACCGGGAATGCGACCGACGCGTGGCTGACGGTGCTGGTGATGGACGTGTGGCACTGGACGCCCCTGGTCGCCCTGCTTTGCTTCGCCGGCCTGCGCGCCATCCCCGACGCCTACTACCAGGCCGCGCGCATCGACGGCGCCAGCAAGCTGTCCGTCTTCCGCTTCATCCAACTGCCCAAGCTGCGCGGCGTGCTGATGATCGCCGTGCTGCTGCGCTTCATGGACAGTTTCATGATCTACACCGAGCCCTTCGTGCTGACAGGCGGTGGCCCCGGCAATGCGACGACCTTCCTGTCGCAATACCTGACGCAGAAGGCAGTGGGCCAGTTCGACCTCGGTCCCGCCGCGGCCTTCTCGTTGATCTACTTCCTCATCATCCTGCTGCTGTGCTTCATCCTCTACAACTGGATGCAGCGCGTGGGCACCCAGTCCAAGGAGGTGGCCCATGGATGAGCGGCGTTTCCGCAAGCGCACGATCTTCCTGATCGCCTACCTGCTGTTTGCCATCCTGCCGGTGTACTGGATGGTCAACATGTCGTTCAAGACGAACACCGAGATCCTGTCGACCTTCAGCCTGTTTCCGCGCGACTTCACGTGGGAACACTACAAGACCATCTTCACCGACGAGAGCTGGTACTCCGGCTACATCAACTCGCTGATCTACGTGGCCATCAACACGGTGATCTCGCTGCTGGTGGCCCTGCCGGCGGCCTACGCGTTCAGCCGCTACAGCTTCCTCGGTGACAAGCATGTCTTCTTCTGGCTGCTGACCAACCGGATGACGCCGCCGGCCGTCTTCCTGCTGCCCTTCTTCCAGCTCTACACGACGCTGGGGATGATGGACACGCACATCGCCGTGGCCCTCGCCCACCTGCTGTTCAACGTGCCGCTGGCGGTCTGGATCCTGGAAGGCTTCATGAGCGGCATCCCGCGCGAGATCGACGAGACGGCCTACATCGACGGCTACTCCTTCCCGCGCTTCTTCCTGACCATCTTCGTCCCGCTCATCAAGGCCGGTGTGGGCGTGGCGGCCTTCTTCTGCTTCATGTTCAGCTGGGTGGAGCTGCTGATGGCGCGCACCCTCACCAGCGTGAACGCCAAGCCCATCGTGGCGACGATGACGCGCACGGTCAGTGCCTCCGGCATGGACTGGGGCGTGCTCGCCGCCGCCGGCGTGCTGACCATCGTGCCCGGCGCGATCGTCATCTGGTTCGTGCGGCACTACATCGCCAAGGGTTTCGCGATGGGCCGCGTCTAGCGCCCCGCGATCGACCGAAAGGAGGCAAGCATGTTCGAGTGGATGGCCTGGACGCTGCCGGTGGCGGTGTTCTTCTGCAGCATCGTGCTGATGCTGATCGGCATGACGATCTGGGAGCTGAAATCGCCCACCACCAGCCGCCGCGGCTGGCTGCCGCTGGAGACGACCCGCGGGGACCGCCTGTTCATCGGCCTGCTGGCGGCGGGCTACGTCAACCTGGCCTTCGTGGCCTTGAGCGAGAAGATGGTCACGTGGTTCGGCCTCGTGGACGAGCCGTCCATCTGGATCAGCTTCGTGATCTCCATGGCCCTGCTCGTGCTGATCATGCGCAAGGGCTGAAGCCACGCAGTTTTTCGAGAAGGCGGCCGGCCATCTCTTCCCGACCGGCGTGCCAGTGCAAGCAATGGGAAGCCATCTCAGGAGACAGACATGAAATTGCGCTTGAATGCCGTGGCCTTTGCCGCTGCTGCTCTGGCTGTGGGTCAGGGCGCATGGGCCGGCGAGGCCGAAGCCAGGAAGTGGATCGACAGCGAGTTCCAGCCGTCCACGCTGAGCAAGCAGCAGCAGGCGGATGAGATGAAGTGGTTCATCGAAGCTGCCAAGAAGCTGCAGGCCAAAGGCGTGAAGGAGATCTCGGTGGTGTCCGAAACCATCACCACGCACGAGTACGAATCCAAGACGCTCGCGAAGGCCTTTGAAGAGATCACCGGCATCAAGGTCAAGCACGACTTGATCCAGGAGGGCGACGTCGTCGAGAAGCTGCAGACATCCATGCAATCGGGCAAGTCGATCTACGACGGCTGGATCTCCGACTCCGACCTGATCGGCACTCACTACAGGTACGGCAAGATCATGAGCCTGACCGACTACATGGCCGGCAAGGGCAAGGAGTGGACGAACCCGGGACTGGACCTGGCCGACTTCATCGGTACCAGCTTTACCACTGGCCCCGACAAGAAGCTCTACCAACTGCCCGACCAGCAGTTCGCCAACCTGTATTGGTTCCGCGCCGACCTGTTCGCCCGGCCAGACCTGAAGCAGAAGTTCAAGGCCAAGTACGGCTACGAGCTGGGTGTGCCGCTCAACTGGAGCGCCTACGAGGACATTGCCGACTTCTTCACCAACGACGTGAAGACCATCGACGGCAAGCCCATCTACGGCCACATGGACTACGGCAAGAAGGACCCGTCGCTCGGCTGGCGCTTCACCGACGCCTGGCTCTCGATGGCCGGCACGGCCGACATCGGCATCCCCAACGGCAAGCCGGTCGACGAGTGGGGCATCCGTGCCTCACCCGACGGCTGCACGCCGCTCGGCGCCAGCGTGTCGCGCGGCGGCGCCACCAACTCGCCCGCGGCCGTCTACGCACTCACCAAGTACGTCGACTGGATGAAGAAGTACGCCCCGAAGGAAGCCACCGGCATGACCTTCGGCGAGGCCGGCCCCGTGCCGGCCCAGGGCCAGATCGCCCAGCAGATCTTCTGGTACACCGCCTTCACCGCCGACATGACCAAGCCCGGCCTGCCGGTGGTCAACGCCGACGGCACGCCGAAGTGGCGCATGGCCCCGGGCCCCAACGGTCCGTACTGGAAGCAGGGCATGCAGAACGGCTACCAGGACGTGGGCTCATGGACCTTCTTCGAGGCGCACGACGCCAACAAGACCGCCGCCGCCTGGCTGTACGCGCAGTTCGTGACCGCCAAGACCGTTTCGCTGAAGAAGACCATCGTAGGCCTGACGCCCATTCGCGAGTCCGACATCCGCAGCAGCGCGATGACCGACCTGGCCCCGAAGCTCGGCGGCCTGGTGGAGTTCTATCGCAGCCCGGCCCGTGTCGCATGGACGCCGACCGGCACCAACGTGCCCGACTACCCCAAGCTCGCGCAACTCTGGTGGAAGAACGTCGCCGTCGCCGTGACGGGTGAGAAGACCCCGCAGGCCGCCATGGACAACCTGGCCGAGGAGATGGACCAGGTCATGAGCCGCCTGGAGCGCGCCGGCATGGCCCGCTGCGCGCCCAAGCTCAACAAGAAGGAAGATCCGAGCAAGTGGCTGTCCGACAAGAGCGCACCGTGGAAGAAGCTCGCCAATGAGAAACCCAAGGGCGAAACGATTGCCTACGACACGCTGCTGAATGCGTGGAAGTCAGGAAAGGTTCGCTGAGCAAGCCACTGTCTGTCGCAACGACGATGGCGGGTCAGACCCGGCGAGGTGCCGGGTCTTTTTCCTGCTTATTGCGATTGCATGCAAGCGCCGCAACACCTTGCCGCCTTTGTCTTGGTGCTCTCCTTCCGCAACGTCCAGACGCCCGCATCAAGATTGAAGGCGTCCCACCGCGCCGATAGGAGCTCCATCTTGCGGACGCATAGCGCAAGGAGCAACCAGACGGCCAGCTCATTGATGCGGCCAAAGCTCGGCGTGTCGCGCATTGCTCCGGCAAGCTCTTCGATTTCATCGATTGACAGCGCCCGTTCTCGTGGGACCTCGGGTCCTCCGGCGTCCGCCAGTTCGAAGTCTGCCGCCGGATTGCGGTCGATCCAATGGTTGCGCACCGCCATCTTGAACATGCGGTTCATGTACAGCAGGGCGTCGTTGGCGACCGTGGGCGCGCCGTTAGCCACCGTCCGGGTCAGGACGCGATCGACGTGCATTGGCTGCACGTCCTTTGGCGGAGGCAGTGGGGTTCGCGAGCATAAATTTCCGTATCGTGAGATACGGGCAATTCACCCCACAAAACACGCCACACGAACCCCACACTAAACCCCAAATCAGGGGCGCGCTTCACTGCGACGCTGTGGGGCGGGCTGGGACGAAAAAACCTTATAGATCAATGGGTTATTGAACATCGGCGGGACGTTTTGGGACGCCCCAAAAACCTACTCGATGTTCTGCACCTGCTCGCGCATCTGCTCGATGGCGACCTTCATTTCGACCGAAATATTGGTCAATTCCAGCGCGGCGGATTTGGAACCCAGGGTATTCGCTTCCCGATGTAGTTCCTGAATCAGGAAATCCAGCCGTTTGCCGAGCTCGCCGCCCTTTTTCAGCAGGCGGGTCAGTTCTTCCAGATGGGCGCGCAGTCGCCCCAATTCCTCGGCGACATCGATGCGGATGGCAAAGGCGGCGGCCTCGTTCAGGGCGCGCTCCTGCAGGGCCTCTTGCGGCACGCTGCTGGCGGCGCCGGTGGCCGCCAGGGCTTCCTGCCAACGTTCCAGGAAGCGCTGCTGCTGGCGCTGCACGACGGCCGGCAGCAGGGGCTCGGCGTCGTCAGCCAGCTCGCGCAGGCGCTTGATGCGCTCGGTCAGGATGGCGACCAGCTTCTCGCCTTCGCGCTCGCGGGCCTCGGCCAGGCCCTGCACGCAGGCCTGGGCGGCCTCCAGCGTGGCGCTGTCCAGCTGGGCGGGGGCGGCCGCGCCGCTCTTGCACCAGTTCAAGGCTTCATGGACGGACAGCGGCGTGGCCTGGGGCAGCCAGGTGCGCACCTTGGCTTCCAGGCTGGCCAGGCGATTGAGCTGCTCGGGCTGGGGCTGGGGCCAGGCGCCATCGGCCTCGCGCTGGGTGTTGATGCGCAGCTCGATCTTGCCGCGCTTGAAACGTGCGGCAATCAGTTCGCGCAACTGGGGCTCGAGGCCGCGCAACTCCTCGGGCATGCGCATGGACAGATCCAGAAACCGGCCATTGACCGAGCGCAATTCGACGCTGACCGAAGCTTGCGGAGAACTGTTGCCATCCTCGGCTTTAGGGGGTTGCGCCAGGGAATTGGCGTACCCGGTCATGCTGTAGACTGGCATTTCGCATCTCGCAAAACAGACAAAACGCGATTATGTCCAAGCCGAAGCCGGCGCCCTTGCCCGCAGGCACGGTGGTTGGGGGCTATCAAATCATCAAGCGACTGGCGGCGGGCGGTTTCGGCGTGGTGTATCTCGCCGAGGATCCCGACCATCACCTGGTCGCCTTGAAGGAATACCTGCCCTCGTCGCTGGCCGAACGTTCGCCCGGCGAACTGACGCCTCGCGTCAAGCCGGAAAAGCAGCCGCTCTACCGGCTGGGACTGAAGAGCTTCTTCGAAGAAGGGCGCTCGCTTGCGCAAATCTCGCACCCCAGTGTCGTTTCGGTGCTGAACTTCCTGCGCGAGAACGAAACCGTCTACATGGTCATGAACTATCTGCAGGGCGACACCCTGCAGGATTTCATCGTGACCGCGCGCGACATGAAGCGCGACAAGGTCTTCCGCGAGTCGACCATCCGCAGCCTCTTCGACGAGATCCTGCGCGGCCTGCGCATCGTCCACCAGCACAAGATGCTGCACCTGGACATCAAGCCGGCCAATATCTTCATCACCAACGACAACAAGGCCGTGCTGCTGGACTTCGGCGCCGCGCGTGAAGTGCTGAGCAAGGAAGGCAACTTCATCCGCCCGATGTACACGCCGGGCTTTGCCGCGCCGGAGATGTACCGCCGCGACGGCTCGCTCGGTCCCTGGACCGACATCTACGCCATCGGCGCCTGCATCTATGCCTGCATGCAGGGCTATCCGCCCAATGACGCGCCGCAGCGCCTGGAGAAGGACCGCCTGTCCCTGAGCCTGAGCCGGCTGCGCAATGTCTATTCCGACAACCTGCTGGAAGTGACCGAGTGGTGCATGTCGCTGGATGCCCTGTCGCGCCCGCAGAGCGTGTTCGCGCTGCAAAAGGAGCTCGCCCGCGAGACCGAGCGCCGCTACACCAAGCTTTCTTTCAGCGAAAGGCTCAAACTCCAGCTTGAGAACCTCAAATCTGGAGCGAAGGCTTGAGATTCAGCGTCTTTCAAGTCAGTCGTCGCGGTGGCCGCGAGACCAATGAAGACCGCATGGGCTATTGCTTCACGCGGGAGGCGGGCCTGTTCGCGCTGGCCGACGGCATGGGCGGCCATCCGGAAGGCGAGGTCGCGGCCCAGATCGCGCTGCAAACCCTGGCTGCGCTGTTCCAACAGGACGCCCGCCCGATCATCGAGGATCCGCAGCGCTTCCTGCAGGAGACCATCGTCATCGCCCACCAGCAGCTGCTGCGCTATGCGGCCAGCAAGGGCCTGCACGACACGCCGCGCACGACCGTCGTCGCCTGCATCCTGCAAGGCAACCAGGCCTGGTGGGCCCACTGCGGCGATTCGCGCCTCTACCTCGTGCGTGCCGGCAAGCTGATCGCCCGCACCCGCGACCATTCCTATTCCGAGTTGCAGGAAGCCCTGGGCCGCGTGTCCCGCGGCGGTGAACCCTTCAACCGCAACGTGCTCTTCACCTGCCTGGGCAGCCCCGGCAAGCCCATGGTGGACTGCCAGGGCCCGCTGGTGATGGAAGCGTCGGACCGCATCCTGCTGTGCTCGGACGGCCTGTGGGGCAGCGTCGAGGACAGCGAGATCGTCCAGCACCTGTCCGACCAGGCCATCTCCGAAGCCGCCCCCGAACTCGTCGAGCAGGCCCTGCGCAACGGGGGCGCGCGCAGTGACAACGTCACCGTGCTGGCCGTCGAATGGGAAGGTGAGGGCGAGCCCAGCGGCGACACGACGCAGAACCTGGGTAACTCGGGCTTTGCCTCCACCATCCAGGGCGCCCTGGATGCCGACCTCGTCGCCGCCATGGACGACGAGGAGATCGAGCGTTCCATACGCGAGATCAATGAAGTGATCCGCCAGTCCGGCCGCGGCGTGAACCGTCGCTAACCTTTCTTTCCCTATGACCAAGACCTTCACGCGCAGCGCAGGCCGCGCTGCCAATCAATTGCGCCCGGTGCGCATCACCCGCGGTTTCACCGTGCATGCCGAGGGCTCGGTGCTGATCGAGTTCGGCGGCACTCGCGTCCTCTGCACCGCCTCCGTCGAGGAGCGTGTGCCGCCGCACAAGCGCGGCTCTGGCGAGGGCTGGGTCACGGCGGAATACGGCATGCTGCCGCGCGCCACCCACACCCGTGGCGACCGCGAGGCCGCGCGTGGCAAGCAGAGCGGGCGCACGCAGGAGATCCAGCGCCTCATCGGCCGGTCGCTGCGTGCCGTCTTCGACCTCAGCGCCCTGGGCGAGCGCACCATCACGCTGGACTGCGATGTGCTGCAGGCCGACGGCGGCACGCGCACGGCGGCCATCACGGGCGCCTTCGTGGCCGCCCAGGATGCCGTCAACAAGCTGCTGGCCGACAGCAAGCTGTCGCGCTCGCCGATCAAGGACACGGTCGCGGCCATCTCGGTCGGCATCGTCGACGGCGTGCCGCTGCTTGACCTCGAATACATCGAGGACGTGGCCTGCGACACCGACATGAACGTTGTCATGACGGGCTCGGGCGGCTTTGTCGAACTGCAAGGGACGGCCGAGGGCGTGGTCTTCACGCGCGACGAGATGAACAAGCTGCTCGACCTCGCCGACAAGGGCATCCGCGAGCTGATCGAGCTGCAGAAGTCCGCATGAAGCTGGTCCTGGCCTCCAACAACGCCAAGAAGCTCATCGAGCTGCAGGCCCTGTTCACGCCGCTCGGCATTGAGTTGGTGAACCAGGGCAGCCTGGGTATTGCGGAGGCGGAGGAGCCCTTTGACACCTTTGCCGAGAACGCGCTGACCAAGGCCCGCCATGCGGCCCGGTTGAGCGGCCTGCCGGCTCTGGCCGACGACTCGGGGCTGAGTGTGGACGCGCTGGGCGGCGCGCCCGGCGTGCGCTCGGCGCGCTATGCGCTGGATGCGGGCGGCGAGAAGAGCGATGAGGCCAACAACGAGCGTCTGCTGCGCGAGATGGCCGCTGTCGAGGACCGTCGTGCGCGCTTCGTCTGCGCGCTGGTGGCCGTGCGCAGTGCCGACGACCCCGAGCCGCTGATCGCCATGGGCCGCTGGAGCGGCGAGATCCTGGCCGCGCCGAGTGGCGAGGGCGGCTTCGGCTACGACCCGCTGATGCATATCCCGGCGCTGGGCCAGACCGTCGCCAGCCTGGGCGCCGAAGTGAAGAACCGCCACAGCCATCGCGCGCTGGCGGCCGCGCAGCTGATCCAGCAATTCCGCGAGGTCTGGCACCTCGGGTGAGCGATGGCTGACGTTGTCCACCTGATGCGTCCGGGCACGCTGCAGTTGCCCGCGCTGCCCCCGCTTGCGCTTTACGTCCACCTGCCCTGGTGCCTGCGCAAATGCCCCTACTGCGATTTCAATTCGCATGAGGTCAAGGGCGGCGCACTGGCTGTCGACACGGCCGAGGCCTATCTCGCTGCGCTGCGTGCCGACCTGGAAGCCGCGCTGCCGCTGATCTGGGGCCGGCATGTCGTCAGCATCTTCATCGGTGGCGGCACGCCCAGCCTGTTCAACCCGGAGCAGATCGAGCAGCTCATCTCGGACATCCGTGCCCGCCTGCCGCTGGAGCCCGGCTGCGAGATCACGCTGGAGGCCAATCCGGGCACCTTCGAGCGCGAACGTTTCAAGGGCTTCCGCCAGGCCGGGGTCACGCGGCTGTCCGTCGGCGTGCAGAGCTTCGACGACGCCCAACTCAAGACGCTGGGCCGCGTGCACAGTTCGATCCAGGCCCGCGAGGCCCTGGCCGAGGCGGCCGGCGCCTTCGAGACCTTCAACCTCGACCTGATGTATGCGCTGCCCGGCCAGACCCTGGACGACCTGGCGCGCGAGCTGGACACGGCGCTGAGCTTCAAGCCGCCGCATCTGTCCATCTACCACCTGACCATCGAACCCAACACGGTGTTCGCGACGCGCACGCCGGCCGGCCTGCCTGATCCCGACCTGGCCAGCGACATGCTGGACCTGATCACCGCGAAGACCGGCACCACCGGCCTGGCGCGCTACGAGGTCTCGGCCTATGCCCGCGAAGGCCATCGCTGCCTGCACAACCTGAACTACTGGCAGTTCGGCGACTACCTCGGCATCGGCGCCGGTGCCCACAGCAAGCTGAGCTTTCCCAACCGCGTGCTGCGCCAGGTGCGCTGGCGCGAGCCGGCCGCCTTCATGGCGCAGGCCAACAAGGTCAGCAACGAGCACGAAGTGGCGCGCAAGGATCTTCCCTTCGAGTTCATGCTGAATGCGCTGCGGCTCAAGGAGGGCGTCACCATGACGCAATTCCTCGAGCGCACCGGCTTGCCGCGTTCCGCCATCGCTCAAGGCCTGGAGGCGGCGCGTGGCCGCGGCCTGCTGACCGACGACGTGGCACGCATCCAGCCCACCGAGCGCGGCTTCGATTTCCTCAGCGATCTACAGCAGCTGTTTCTGTGAGCCTTTGCTGAAGGGCGGCAATCTCCGCGTGCAGCCAGTCGCAGAAGGCCCGCACGGCCGGGTCGTCGCGTAGGGCCTCCGGGTAGACGATCTGATACTCGCGGGTCGCATCGAGGTCCCTGGCATGGGCGTGGACGCGCACGAGGCGGCCGTCCAGCAGGGCATCGGCCGCCAACAGTTCGCGGGCCAGAACGACGCCCATGCCTTGTTCGCCGGCCTGAAGGGCCACGCCAGCATCGTTGAAGCTGGCAACGACGACCGGCGTTGCGTTGATGCCTGCACCGACGAACCATGCCTGCCACTCGTCCGTGTGGCCGAGCAGCGGTTCATCGGCCAAGGCCGAGCCCGGCCGACCGATGAGCTTGTGGGCCAGCGCAGGTGCTGCCACCGCAATCATCGGCGAATGAAAGAGCGGCTCGGTGGCCAGCCCTGGCCACGGCCCCCGACCCACGCGCAGGCCGATCTGGTAGCCCTCGCGTTCCAGGTCGACGACCTGGTGCCCCGTGTGCAGGTCCAGCGTGATGCAAGGCTGCAGGGTCTGCCAGCGCGGCAGGCGCGGCATCAGCCAGCGCTGGGCGAAGGAGGGCAGGGAGGTGATGCGCAGCATCTGGGTTTGGTGGCCGTGCGCCTGACCGGCTGCCAGCAGCCCCGCCTGCAGTTCGGCAAACACCTTGCTGACGGCACGCTGCAGGGTCTGGCCGGCCGGGTTCAAGACCAGGCGCCGCCCCTGACGGGTGAAGACCTCGAAGCCCAGGGCTGTCTCCAGGCCACGGATCTGCTGGCTGACGGCGCTGTGCGTCAGATGCAGGCTCTCAGCTGCGGCGCGCAGGTTCTCTGTCTGGGCCGCGGCGCGGAAGGCGGCCAGGTAATGCAGAGGGAAGCGGTCCAGGGAAGCCATCTGGTAAGCCAATCCAACCAATCAGTGCAGAAATCAGCGTTTCTCAGCGAGTCGCTGGATGCATAGCATAACCAGCACTTGAAGGAGCCCCACCATGAATACGCTGCCCCGCTGGATCTCTTTGGCCTCGTTTGCTGCCGTTTTGGTGCTCGCCACGACGGGCGCACGGGCTTTCACAGATTCGAATGCCGAGTTGAAGGAAGCCGCCGCCGAGCGGGCCGACCGCGTCGTCGTGGTCGGCAAGGCGGCGCGCCCCGTGCAGACGGCCTGGGTGCCGGCCGCGCCGAAGTCGCTGGACGGCTTCAGGCCGGTATTCCCCAACGACCCCGTGGTCGTCGCGCGCCATCGCCCGATGCTGGTGGCCAAGGCGGATGTGTCCGCCAGCGCGACCAAGCGCTGAGCAGTCCTAGACCCGGTTCAACGAGATGCCCGACGTGGCGCGCAGCCGCTCCAGCACCTTGATCGCAATCTGGTTCAGCGGCAGCACCTCGTCCGCCGCGCCGGCCGCGATGGCCTCGCGCGGCATGCCGAAGACGACGCAGCTGGCCTCGTCCTGGCAGTAGTTGTAGGCGCCGGCGTCCTTCATGACCTTCATGGCCTTGGCGCCGTCGGCGCCCATGCCGGTCAGCATGATGCCGATGGCATTCGGGCCGACCACCTTGGCGGCCGACAGGAACAGCGCCTCGACCGACGGCTTGTGCCGGTTGATGGGCTCGCCGTCCTGCACGCGGGCGATGTAGTTCGCACCGCTGCGCTCGATGCTCAGATGCATGCCGCCCGGGGCGATATAGCCGTGGCCGGGCAGGATGCGCTCGCCGTCCTGGGCTTCCTTGACGCGGATCTTGCACAGACCGTCCAGCCGCGTCGCATAGCTCTTGGTGAAGCCGGGCGGCATGTGCTGGGTGATGACGACGGCCGGGCTGTCGGCCGGCAGGTTGATCAGCACGTCCTTGGTGGCCTCGGTGCCGCCGGTGGAGGCGCCGATGAAGATGATCTTCTCGGTCGAGGCCTTGCCCAGGCTGGCCATGGTGACGGCCTTGACCGGTGCCGGTGGGGCCGCGCCCGGCGCGGGCGGCGGCGGCGCGCGGCGGATATGGGCCTTGGAGGCGATGCGAATCTTGTCGGTGATGTCCTGGGCCAGCAGCCGGATGCCATCGGCCACGCCGATCTTGGGCTTGGCGACGAAGTCGACGGCGCCGAGTTCCAGAGCCTTCAGCGTGACCTCGGCGCCGCGCTCGGTCAGCGTGGACACCATCACGACGGGCATGGGGCGCAGCCGCATCAGCCGGGACAGGAAGTCCAGGCCGTCCATGCGCGGCATCTCGACGTCCAGCGTGATGACGTCGGGGTTGAGATTGCGGATCATCTCGCGCGCCACCAGCGGGTCGGCCGCGGCGCCAATGCATTCCATGTCGGACTGGCGATTGATGATTTCGGTGAGGATGGAGCGCACCAGCGCCGAGTCGTCCACCACCACGACCTTGGTCTTGGCCATCATTGGCCTCCTCAGAACAGATCGATGGAGCCGCCGCTGCTGGCGACCGGCTGCACCTTTTGAATCGCGGCCCTGTCTTGCTGGACCAGCGCGTCGGTATTGGTCGGCGCCAGGCGCTTGACCATGGCCTTGCCACTGGCCGGCAGGAAACACACCTTGCGCGGGTACACGTCCATCACGTCCTTGGACACGATGGGAATGCGTTCCAGCTTCAGGAAATCGATGACGAAATTGGTGTTGCGCTCGCCGACGTTGAGCGAGTTCATGCCTGAGATGACGGCGCCGCCGCCGAAGATCTTGGCTTCCATGCGGGCCTTGCTGGCGCCGCGCTTCATCATCTCGTTGATGAGCAGTTCCATTGCGAACGAGCCGTAGCGGCCCGAGTCGCCATTGCCCTCGGGCAGCATGAAGTGGTTCATGCCGCCGACCTTGGCGACGCGGTCCCACAGGCAGGCCGCGATGCAGGAGCCCAGCGTCGTCATGACGAGCAGGTCTTCCTGGTCGACAAAGTATTCGCCCGGCAGGATCTTGACGGCGGCATTCTTGAAGTGGGCGTCGTAGAAGAAGAACGAGGCCTCGCCTTGCTTGCGTGGCTGGCCCTTGAGGTGGTTGACCTTGGCCAGCGCGGCTGGGTTGCCGAGCGTCGATGCGGTAGCGAGAGGCGTACTCATTGGCTCAGACCCGTTCGTAAATCGTCTTGCCGCGCAGCTTGAACAGGTCGCGCGATTCGGTGAAGTTCTCCGAGTGGCCGACGAAGAGCAGGCCACCCGGACGCATGACGCGGTGGATGCGCTCCAGCACCTTGCGCTGGGTCGGCGCATCGAAATAGATCATCACGTTGCGGCAGAACACCATGTGGAAGGGGTCGCCCAGCTGCCACTGCGCATCCATCAGGTTCAGCGCGCGGAACTCCACCCAGCGCTGCAGCTCGGGCTTGATGCGGATCTTTCCGGAATTCGCACCCGTGCCGCGCATGAAGAAGTTCTTCAGCCGCGTCGCGTCGAGGCCGCGCGCATCGGCGTTGTAGACGCCGCGCTTGGCCGTGGCCAGCACATTGGTGTCGATGTCGCTGGAGACCAGTTGCACCGAGGCGCTGGCGCCTAAGGCTTCGCTGCAGGTCATCAGGATGGAGTAGGGCTCCTCGCCGGTGGAGGCGGCGCAGCACCAGATGCGCACCGGCTTGCCGGCATAGGGCTTGAGGTCGTCCTTCAGCGCATGGAAGTGATGTTCCTCGCGGAAGAAGGAGGTCAGGTTGGTCGTGAGGCAGTTGACGAACTCCTGCCATTCGACGGCGCCGGACGGGCCGGTGGAAGCCTCCAGCCATTGCAGATAGCTGGCGAAACTCTTGTGCCCGGTCTCGCGCAGGCGGCGCGACAGCCGGCTGTAGACCATCGCATGCTTGCCGTCATGCAGGCTGATGCCGGCATGCTTGTAGATCAGCTCGCGCACACGGTCGAAGTCGGCCTTGCTGAAGCTGAATTCGTGATCGAGAGATTCAGTGCCGTGGGCGAGGTCGGGTGCGGGCATGTCGAAAATCAGATTTGTTGGTGCTCGCAGCAGTTCAGGCGTGGCGCGCCGATTCTGCACCGCAGGCCGTTTTTACGGTCCGGGTGCGGCCCAGCATAGTGCAAACAGGCCGCAGGAACGTGCCTGTTTCACGACCTGGACACGGGGAGGCCGCTGCTAGACTGCCCCGAAACCACAATCCACCCATTCGCCCCCGCCGTACCAGCCTTTGGAACAACGCCTGCCCGCCAACCACCTGATCGATGCCGATGCGCTCGTTCTGGACCAGGCCCTGCAATTGCTGCAGCAGGCCGGCGCGTTGCTTCCGGACGAGGCGCCGATGAGTGCTGCCTGGCTGCAGGCCGTGGTCGATGCCTTGTGCGATCTTTCCAGCAAGGATGCCCTGACCGGACTGGTCAATCGCCGCAGCTTCGAGATGGCCCTGGCCCGTGAAGTCGACCGCGTGGCCCGCTCTGGCGAGGGGGCCCTGCTGCTGATGCTGGACATCGATCACTTCAAGGCCGTCAACGACACCCATGGCCATGGCGCCGGCGACCAGGTCATCCGCGCCGTGGCCCGCGCCGTCGAGCAGACGGTGCGGCCCATGGATCTCGTCGCCCGCGTCGGCGGCGAGGAATTCGCCATCATCCTGCCCAACTGTGCCTCGCATGTGGGCCTGGCCGTGGCCGAGCGCGTGCGCGAACGGGTCTCCGAACTCGCCATCGAGGTCGGCCCCGGCCAGATGCTCAGCGTCACGGTCAGCCTCGGTGGCGCCTTCGCGCCGCAATGGGTGCGTTCGTCGCCGCTGCTGTGGACGGAGCGGGCCGACCGCCAGCTCTACCGCGCCAAGGCCGAGGGCCGCAACCGGGCCTGCCTCGAACCCCAGATCGATTCCCTGGTCAGCGCCGAAGAAAAGGGCATGTTGTTCGCCTCCCTGAATCTCGAAACGCAACAGGACACGCCATGACGACTTCCGATCCTGCTGCTCCCACGCCACCGCCGCAACGTCCCGCGCGCAGCGGCGGCGCCCGCACGCTTGCCGTCACTAGCGGCAAGGGCGGCGTCGGCAAGACCTTCGTCACCGCCAATCTCGCGGCGGCTCTGGCCGCGCGCGGCCAGAAGGTGCTGGTGCTGGACGCCGACCTCGGCCTGGCCAACCTCGACGTGGTGCTGAACCTGCACCCCAAGCTGACGCTGCACGACGTCTTCACCGAAAAGGCCACGCTGGAGCAGGCCATCCTGCCGGCGCCTGGCGGCTTCTCCGTGCTGCTGGCCGGCTCCGGCATTGTCGAGTACTCGCGTCTGACCCCCGAGGTGCGCGACAAGCTGCTGCACATCATCGACCTCGTCAAGCCGCGCTTCGACTGGGTGCTGCTCGATACCGGCGCCGGCATCTCCGACGTCGTGCTGTTCGCCATCTCCCTGGCCACCGACGTCCTCGTCGTCGCCACGCCCGAGCCCACCTCGCTGACCGATGCCTATGCCACCATCAAGGTGCTGGCCACGCAGCAGGAGCGCCGCCAGGTGGGCCTGCTCGTCAACCAGGCCAACCGCGTCGGCGAGGGCAAGCTGATCTGCGGCCAGTTGCAGCAGGTGCTGCAGCGCTTCGTCGGTCCGACGCCGGGGCAGAGCTTCAGGCTCGAGCTCTATGGCGAGGTGAAGGCCGACCCGGCCGTCAAGCAGGCCGTGCTGAAGCGCCAGTTGATGCTGGAACATTACCCGGGCTGCGACGCGGCCCAGGCCATCAAGGCGCTAGCCACAAAAATTCTTGGCTGAACAAACTCCCTCCACCGCCTTTGAATGGGCCGGCGGCGAGGCGCGCGTGCGCGAACTCGTCGACCGCTTCTATGACCTGATGGACCTGGAGCCGGCCTATGCGCGGCTGCGCGCGGCCCATGGCGACTCGCTGGAGTCGGCGCGCGACAAGCTGTTCTGGTTCCTGTGCGGCTGGCTGGGCGGGCCCGACCACTACATCAGCCGCTTTGGCCATCCGCGCCTGAGAGCGCGGCACATGCCCTTTCGCATCGGCATCGCCGAGCGCGACGAATGGCTGGCCTGCATGGGCCAGGCCATGCAGGAGACCGGGGTGGACCCGGCCCTGCAGGCCCGGCTGGCCGAGTCCTTCGCGGGCACGGCCGACTGGATGCGCAACGTTTAATCGAGCCTGAACGCGAAGTCCTGCTGGAAGGTCGCGTCACCCTGGCACTGATAGCCGGAGAGGGCGGATTCCACCGAGCGTTGCAGCGAGCGCCTGGTCTTGCTGTCCAACGCACCCTGGGCCACGCGGAAGTCCGTGCCGACGACGCGGCCGCCGCGGACGGTGGCGATCACCTGCAGCACGGCTTCACCGCTCCAGTTGACGACCGGCACATCGGGGCGGGGCATCACGGAGCAGACCGCGCTGGGGGTGCTGATGGTGTCAGTCTTTTTCTGAGTTTGGGCCGGTGTGGTCGTGCCCGTGCTGACGGTCGGCCCGCTGGTTGTCGGAGTGGCGTCGCGCTGCGGTACCGCACTGATGACGGGCTCCTGAGGCGGCTGGGCGATTTCGACGATCGGCGGCGGCACCAGGATGGGCTCCGGCGTCGACAATTTGGGCTCGGCGGGACGCACGCGCTCGAAGGGTTTTGGCGGCTCCGGTGCCTCGGGCGGCAAAGTCCTCACCGTCGCCAGTTCCCGGACCCTCGGCGGCACCGTGATCAGCCCGGCGCTCAGCGCGTAGATGCCTGCCAGATGCAAGGCAACGACCAGACCGATGCCGACATAGCTCTTGGGCTGGGTTGCACGATCGGAAAAGGTGTGGGACATGGGCGCTCTCCTCGTTGGGCTGGGAAACCGGATGTCGCGCTGATGGCGGCTTGAGGCCAGACTACTCCGGGCTAACGGCGCCGGTCAATGGCGTTGCACCTCGTGTCGGCCGCGCGACGCGACAGCCCGGTGTTATTCACCCGTCAGCGGCGCGTCAGGCCGTTCCGTTCAGCAGCACGATGAGGGCGCCTGCGCCGCCGTCGCTGGCGCGGGCCTGCACAAAGGCCAGCACCTCGCTCTTTTGCACCAGCCAGCGCCGCACGCGGCCCTTGAGCACGGGTTCGCGGCCCGGCGAGCCATGGCCCTTGCCGTGCACGACGCGCACACAGCGCAGGCCGCGGCGGGCGCTGTCGTGAATGAACAGGCCCAGCGCCTCGCGGGCCGCGTCGCGGCGCAGGCCATGCAGATCGAGCTGGGCCTGCAGGGACCAATGGCCGCGGCGCAGCTTGCGCACGACCTCCAGGCTGATGCCTTCGCGGCGAAAGCTCAGCGTCTCGTCGGTGTCCAGCAGGGACTCGACGTCGATCTCGTCCGACAGCGCCTGCAGCAGCACGGCCCGCTCGTCCGCCTCGCGCTGACGCGGCTCCGGCGATGGCGGCTCGACGGCGTGGATGAAGCGGTCGGTGCTGCGCAGCGGCGTCACGGGACCGACGGTCAGCTCGAAGATCTTTCTTTCCTGCTCGGCCAGACGCATGGCTGCGGCGACGCGCTCGCGCTCGACCTCGGCCGCCAGCCGCGCCGCCGCCATCTCGCGGGCCAGCGGCTTGAGATCCGCCAGGCTGCGCACCGTCTTGACGCTCACAGCAGGCCCCGCTCGGCGAAGGACACCACCTCGCCCGCGCCGACGACGAAATGGTCGACGACACGCACGTCCACCAAAGCCAGGGCCCGGCTGAGCTGCTGGGTCAGCAGCTCGTCGGACCGTGAGGGCTCGGCGACACCGCTGGGGTGGTTGTGGGCCAGGATGGCGGCGCCGGCACCCAGGGCCAGGGCGCGCTTGACGACCTCGCGCGGATGCACCGTCGTCGACGTCAGCGAGCCCTGGAACAGCGTTTCCATGGCGATCAGGCGCAACTGGGCGTCCAGGAAGAGCACTGCAAAGACCTCGTGACCCAGGCCGCCCAGCTGCAGGCGCAAATAGGTTTTCACCGTGCCGACGTCGCTCATGGCCGGCTTTTCGGCCAGTTGCTGGTTCAGCGAGCGCCGGGCGATCTCCAGCACCGCGGCGATTTCGGCGCGCTTGGCCGGCCCCAGGCCCTTGACCTTGGCGAGGTCCTGTACGCTGGCCTGCAGCAGCCCGGCCCAGCCGCCAAACTGGTCCAGCAGGCTCTGGGCCAGCTGCAGCACAGGCATGCCCTTGAGCCCGGTGCGCAGCAGCAGGGCCAGCAGTTCGGCATCCGCCAGCGCGGCGGGTCCGCGGGCCAGCAGCTTCTCGCGCGGGCGGGCGTCCGGGGGCAGATGGGTCAAAGACATAAAATCGCGTCCAGTCTAGCCAAGCCTTCCCCCTCTCGCATGAACCCCATCCAGGCCGGGTCCTTCCTGACCTTGCATTACCGGCTCTCGGGCCCGGACGGTGCCGACATCGTCAACACCTTCGACGACAAGCCCGCCACCCTGTCCTTGGGGCTGGGCCAGCTGTCGCCGGCCATCGAGGCGCGCCTGATCGGCCTGCCCGAGGGGGCCCACGAGCGTTTCGAGCTGGCGCCGGGCGAGGCCTTCGGCGAACGCAACCCCGAGCTGCTGCAGCGCGTGAAGCTGTCGCTGCTGCGCCAGCTGGGCGATCCCGACGAGGCCTACAACGTCGGCGACGTCGTGCAGTTCCCGGGCCCGGACGGGCAGGGCGGCTATGCGGGCGTTGTGCGCGAGCTGGGCGGCGAGGCGCTGCTGTTCGACTTCAACCATCCTCTTGCGGGCCAGCCGGTCAGCTTCGAGGTGCAAGTGATCGGCGTGCTGTGATGGAGGCAAAAGTGCAACCCCAGGAGGTCGTGCTGGCCGAGCCACGCGGCTTCTGCGCCGGCGTGGACCGGGCCATCGAGATCGTCGAGCGGGCGCTGCTGAAGTTCGGTGCGCCCATCTATGTGCGCCACGAGATCGTGCACAACACCTATGTCGTCAACGACCTGAAGTCGCGTGGCGCCATCTTCATCGAGGACCTGGCCGAGGTGCCGCCCGGCGCCACGCTGGTCTTCAGCGCCCATGGCGTCAGCCAGGAGGTGCGCCGCGAGGCCGCTGCACGCGGCTTCCAGGTCTTCGACGCGACCTGCCCGCTGGTCACCAAGGTCCACGTCGAAGTGGCCAAGCTGCACCGCGAGGGCTATGAGTTCATCATGATCGGCCACAAGGGCCACCCCGAGGTCGAGGGCACGATGGGCCAGCTGTCCGAGGGCATCTTCCTCGTCGAAGACGTCGAGGACGTGGCCAAGGTGCAGGTCAAGGATGGAGCCAAGCTCGCCGTCGTCACGCAGACGACGCTCAGCGTGGACGACGCCGCCGACATCCTGGCCGAGGTGAAGCGCGTCTTCCCGCAGGTGCGCGAGCCCAAGCAGCAGGACATCTGCTACGCCACGCAGAACCGCCAGGACGCCGTCAAGGTGATGGCGCCCCAGGTCGACGTCGTCATCGTCGTCGGCAGCCCGACGAGCTCCAACAGCAACCGCCTGCGCGAACTGGCCGAGCGCCTGGGCACGCCGGGCTATATGGTTGACGCCGCCGAAGACCTGAAGGCCGAGTGGCTGGAAAACCGCCCGCGCGTGGGGCTGACGGCTGGCGCGTCGGCGCCCGATGTGCTGGTGCAGGCCGTCATCGACCGCCTGCGCGCGATGGGGGCCACGACGGTGCGCAGCCTGCCGGGCGTGGAGGAGCATGTGCGCTTCCCGCTGCCCATGGGTCTGGGCGACAAGTCCATGGCCGAGGTGAGTTCTTCCCGATCTTGAACACGGCGCTTCGCACACCGGCGGCGCCTGACATCGGCGCCGCTTTCGCATTCGAATATTGAAGGACACCCATGCTCGACATCACCCAACTGCGCAAGGAGCTCGACACCGTCATCGAGCGCCTGAACGCGCGCAAGAACCCCCAACCCTTCCTCGACGTGGAGCGCTTCAAGGCGCTCGAGGCCGAGCGCAAGGCCGTGCAGACCCGCACCGAGGAACTGCAGGCGCGCCGCAATGCCCTGTCCAAGCAGATCGGCATGGCCAAGGGCAAGGGCGAGGATGCCTCGGCCCTGATGGCCGAAGTCGGCGGCATCGCCGATGAACTCAAGGCGGGCGGCGAGCGCCTTGAGGCCATCCAGGTCGAACTCAACGACATGCTGATGGGCGTGCCCAATCTGCCCGACGCCAGCGTGCCGGCCGGCGCCGACGAGACCGGCAACGTTGAGGTGCGCCGCTGGGGCACGCCGAAGTCTTTCGACTTCGAGGTCAAGGACCATGTCGACCTCGGTGCCCCGCTGGGCCTGGACTTCGAGACCGGCGCCAAGCTGTCGGGCTCGCGCTTCAGCTTCCTGCGCGGCCCGGTGGCCCGCCTGCACCGCGCACTCGCCCAGTTCATGCTCGACGTGCAGACGACCGAGCATGGCTACACCGAGTGCTACACGCCCTATATCGTCAACCGCGAGATCCTCGAGGGCACGGGCCAGCTGCCCAAGTTCAAGGAAGACATGTTCTGGGTGCTGCGCGGCGGCGACGAGGAGCAGGCCGAGCAATACCTGATCTCGACCTCGGAAATCTCGCTGACCAACACCGTGCGCGAGAGCGTGCTGAAGGCCGAAGACCTGCCCGTCAAGATGACGGCCCACAGCCCCTGCTTCCGCTCGGAAGCCGGCTCGGCCGGCCGTGACACGCGCGGCATGATCCGCCAGCATCAGTTCGACAAGGTTGAGATGGTGCGCATCGAGCAGCCCGAGAACAGCATGGCCGCGCTGGATGAGATGACAGGCCACGCCGAAGTCATCCTGCAAAAGCTCGGCCTGCCGTATCGCACCATGCTGCTGTGCAGCGGCGACATGGGCTTTGGTTCGACCAAGACCTATGACCTCGAGGTCTGGCTGCCGGCGCAGAACACTTATCGCGAGATCAGCTCCTGCTCGAACATGGGCGCCTTCCAGGCCCGCCGCATGCAGGCGCGCTTCAAGAACGCCCAGGGCAAGAACGAGCTGGTGCACACGCTGAATGGCTCCGGCCTGGCGGTGGGGCGCACGTTGGTCGCAGTGCTGGAAAACTATCAGCGTGCCGATGGCAGCGTCGAGGTGCCAGAGGTGCTCCGCCCCTACATGGGCGGAGTTTCGGTGCTCGCACCGAAGAGCTGATGGTTTCGGCGCAGGCTCACTTCGCCCTGCGAAGTGAAGCGCAGCGGGCCGCAGCCAGAACTATCAGCGTGCCGATGGCAGCGTCGAGGTGCCGGAGGCGCTCCGCCCTTACATGGGCGGCGTGGAAGTCCTGCGCGGCTGATTTCTGCGGTGGGGGCGAAAAACCTGCCTATAATGCGAGGCTTCGCTCCACATGCGGCACCGAATCAGGAGAGGTGGCAGAGTGGTCGAATGTACCTGACTCGAAATCAGGCGTACGGTATCCCCGTACCGTGGGTTCGAATCCCACCCTCTCCGCCAGCACAAGGCCAGTCCCCCGGGACTGGCCTTTTTGCTTTCCGGCCCGGCTCAAGCCTCCGGAATGCGGCGCCTGGCACGCCACAGCAGCAACAGGCCCAGCGCCACGCCCACCAGCGGTGCGAAGACATCCAATCGCATCAACGTCGGAATGCAGGCGAAGCAGAAGACGGCCAGACCCATCAGGTTGCGCTGATGCGTGGCCCTGGCCTTGGCGGGCGAGCACTGCTCGGCAACCAGCCCGCGCCGCATGGCCAGCCAGAAGAACAGGGTCTGCAGCAGCAGGATCAGCCCGATCACCGGCACATAGACCAGCAGCGCGGCCAGGTTGGTGGGGTAGCGCCCCAGCAGCGCCGAGGCGAAGGGAAAAAAGCAGACCAGCGCGAGAAAGCTCAGCGCGCACACCAATACGGGCACGTCGATGTCCCGCACGTTCTCGGCCAGGCGGTGATGCCAGACCCAGAACAAGCCCAGCATCGCGAAGCTGACGAAATAGGCGCCGATCACGTAGCCGTGGTGTAGCAGCGCGTGCAGCAGCTCCTCGGCCGAGCGCCGGTCGGTCAGCTCCGGCACCTTGACCTCCAGTACCAGGATGGTCATCGCGATGGCGAACACGCCATCGACCAGGGTCTCGAGGCGTGCGCGGTGGATGCGGAACGAGCTCATGGGGCGGCGGCCTTTTCTGACGGGTCCGGAGTGGCCGCAGCATATCGACGCGCCGGCGGGCCGGGACTCGGGTTTTCAGCGCTGCAGGCTCAAGCGAATGTCGACGTCCGCCGTGGTCTTGTTCGTCCACATCCAGCAATGCGCCGGCTCGGCGTCAAAGGTCTGCAGGCCCTGGGCCTTCTCGGCCTTCTCCAGCTTCGCCGGGTAGACGACCTCTTTGCCCTGGTGGACGTGGATGTTGAAGGGCAGGGGTGCACCGGCCTCGAAGGACCAGTGCACGCGGCTGCCCTTGGGGAGCTTGCCGCAGACCTCCAGCAACTCCTTGGGCGCCAGCGTCGCCGTGTGGGTGAAGCGACCTTCGGCGTTGAAGGCGATGTCGACGACCTGGGCGGCGGCGAAGGCCGTGCCACCGAGGGTGGCGAGGCCGAGCAGGGTGAGCAGTCGTTTCATTGGGCAGCCTGGATGTCGGTGACGATGAACTGGCCGCCCTCGTGGACGGCCTTGAAGCGCAGCTTGTCGCCGACCTTGAGGCCGTCGAGCAGGCGCTTGTCGCGAGCCTGGAAGACCATGGTCATGGCCGGCATGTCCAGGGACTTGATCTCGCCATGGCGCAGCGTGATCTTGGCCGCGGCGAGGTCGATCTTGCGGACCTCGGCCTCGGTCATGGCGTCGGCCGCGGAGGCTGCCGCGGCGGGCGGTTCGGCAGCCAGGGCGAAGTGGGGCGACGCCAGCAGGGCGGCCCAGAGCAGAACGGTTTTCATGGGTGATCTCCTGAATCAGCTCGCGCGGACGATGAACTTGCCGCGCATGCCGGCCTGGAAATGACCGGCGATGAGGCAGGCGAAGTCGAACTCGCCTGCACGGTTGAAGGTCCAGACGATCTCGCCGGTCTGGCCCGGCGGCACATGGGCCATATAGGGCTCGTCATGCTCCATGCCGGGGAACTTCTGCATCAGGGCCGCGTGTTCCTCCAGCTCCTGCCGGGTGCCGATGACGAGTTCGTGCAGCACGGCGCCGCCGTTGCGCATGACCAGGCGCAGGGTCTCGCCCTGGCGAACCTCGATGCGCGACGGCGTGAAGCGCATGTCGTCGCTCATCTTGATCTCAACGGTGCGCTTGGCCGTGCGGCGTTCGCCGGCAATGCCCCAGGGTTTCTGTTCCTTCTTGAGGACGGTGGGAGCGCTGGGGGCGTGTTCGCCGTGGGCGTGAGCGCTGGCAGCCAACAGGGCCAGCGCCAGGGTGGTGATGAGGGTCTTCATGGTGTTCTCAATGGTTGTGATGGCCTTGGGGCTTGCGCACCTGCACCTCGACGTCGGAGGCGCGCGCGGCAGGGGGCGGTGCGCTGGCGGCGGGCGGCGCATCGCCCACCTCGCGCGCCAGCGTGCCGGGCGGGTGCTGGAACCAGCCGGGGTCGCTGTAGTCGCCGCGCTTGAGCCCGCGCCTGACCTTGAGCAGGCTGAACATGCCGCCCATGGCGATGGGGCCGAAGGGGCCGTCGCCGGCCATCATGGGCGCCGTGTTGTCGGGCAGGGGCATGCTCATCTCGGTCATGTCGTGCATGCCGCGTTCGCCCATGACCATGTAGTCGGGCACCAGCTGGCGGATCTTGGCGGCCAGGCCGCTGTGATCCACGCCGATCATGGTGGGCACGCCGTGGCCCATCGCATTCATCGTGTGGTGGGCCTTGTGGCAGTGGAAGGACCAGTCGCCTTCCTCGTCGGCGACGAACTCGAGCTGGCGCATCTGGCCCACGGCGATGTCCGTCGTCACCTCGGGCCAGCGTGCTGATCGAGGCACGGGGCCGCCGTCCGTGCCCGTGACCATGAACTCATGGCCATGGATGTGGATGGGGTGGTTGGTCATCGTCAGGTTGCCGATGCGGATGCGCACCTTGTCGCCCTGACGCGCCACCAGCGGCGCGATGCCCGGAAAGACGCGGCTGTTCCAGCTCCACAGATTGAAGTCCAGCATGGTCATGACTTTGGGTGTCGCGCTGCCGGGCTCGATGTCGTAGGCGTTGAGCAGGAAGGCGTAGTCGCGGTCGACCTCGTCGATGAGGGGATGCTTGGCCTTGGGATGCGTGATCCACAGGCCCATCATGCCCATGGCCATCTGCACCATCTCGTCGGCATGCGGGTGGTACATGAAGGTGCCGGGGCGGCGCGCGACGAACTCGTAGACCCAGGTCTTGCCCGGCGGGATGGCGGGCTGGGTCAGGCCGGTTACGCCGTCCATGCCATTGGGCAGGCGCTGGCCGTGCCAGTGCATGCTCGTCACCTCGGGCAGGCGGTTGGTGACGTAGATGCGCACGCGGTCGCCCTCGACGACCTCGATGGTCGGGCCCGGGCTCTGGCCGTTGTAGCCCCACAGATGGGCCTTGAAGCCGGGCGCCATCTCGCGCACGACGGGCTCGGCGACGAGGTGGAATTCCTTGACGCCGTTGTTCATGCGCCAGGGCGCCGTCCAGCCGTTCAGCGTGACGACGGGGTTGTAGGGGCGGCCATTGGGCGGCACGAGGGGGGCTTGGGTGTCGGGCGAGGTCTGGATGACGGGCTCGGGCAGGGCGGCCATCGCCGCCTTGGAAACTGCCGCCAGCGAGGCCAGGGTCGATCCCGCCAGCAGGGAACGTCGGTTGAACATGGGGGTCCTCGGGATTCAGTGGGACGGGGCAGCGGCGGCCGGAGCGGCGCTGGCCTGGGGCAGGGCGGGCGTGGTGCGGCCCAGCAGGGCCTGGTCCAGGTCGGCCTGGGCCAGCCAGAAGTCGCGCAGCGCGTCCTGCGCGGCGGCGACGGCGGCGACCTGGGCGCGTGCATCGGCCAGCAACTCGAAGACGCCGATCAGCATGCCGTTGTAGCGCAGCAGTTGCTCGTCGGAGATGCGCCGGGCCAGGGGCAACAGCTCGTCGCGGTGCTGGCGCGCGATGTCCCAGGCGCCGCGGTACAGGCCATAAGCCTCGCGCACCTCGGAGCGCGCCCGGATGGCCGTATCCGCCGCGTCATGGGCGGCTTCGCGGGCCAGGGCCTGGGCGCGCGGCAGCGGTCCGGAGCCGAAGACCGGCAGCTCCAGCGTGACCTCCCAGCCGCGCTGAGTAGATTGTTCGTTCGACGAGTTGCGCACGACGCCCAGCTCCAGCATGGACACGAAGCGGTTGATGCGGCCGGCCTCCAGCTGGCGCGCAGCCTGCTCCAGGCGCAGCCGGGCGGCCTGCACGTCCAGGCGCTGCGACAGGGCCAGGGTCTCGATGTCGGGCTGCTCGCGCGGTGCCGCCGGCAGCTCGGGCAGGCGCTCAGGCACGCGCAGGGCGGCGGCGTCCGCGCCCCACAGGCCCAGCAGGCGCACCAGGCGCTCGCGGGTCGCGAGGCGCTGGCCTTCGGCGCGCGCCAGGGCCAGCCGGGCCTCGGCTGCAAAGCCCTGTTCGCGGGCACGGGCCAGGGCGTTGAAGTTGCCGACGGCCTGCATGCGCCGCGCCAGCTCGGCACCGGCGTCGGCCGCCTCCAGCACCTGGCGGCGGTAGCTCAGCGTCTCTTCGGCGGCAACGGCGCTGACCCAGGCGCGGCGCGTGTCTGCCGCCAGGGCCAGCACATCGGCGGCGGCGAGTTGCTGCTCGGCTTGCAGGCGGCGCTGCTCGGCCTGACGCACCAGCGGCAGGGTCAGCAGCCGGGCCAGGTTGATGTGCCAGCCGCGTTCCAGCTCCACCTCGTCGCCGCGCTTGAGGCGGCTGAACGTGAAGCCGGGATTGGGCAGGCGGCCGGCCTCTTCGACCTCGGCCGCTGTCACGCCCAGGCGGGCGAGGCGGGCCTGCAGGGTGCGGCTGTTCTGCAGGGCGAGCTGTACGGCCGCGTCGGCACCCAGGGGTTCGCGCAGGCGCTCGGTTAGCAAGTCGGCTGGCAGGGGCTCGGCGGCCAGGGCCTGGCCGGTGTGGAGCTGGGTCAGGCGGTTGATGTCGGCGATTTCGTCACCGGGCTTCAGGCTGGCGCAGCCGCTCAAGGCCAGCGCCAGCGCCGTCAGAGTCAGGGCGCGCTTCATCGTGCCTGCTCCGGCGCCAGCGTCTCGCGGGCATAGCTGCGCCAGCCGCCGATGCGTTCCACGCGCGCGTTGGCGGCGCGCCAGTCGGCGGATGGCGGGTCATCTGCGGCCTGGGGCGGCGGCGGCTTCTTGGCGGTGATGCGCGGCACCTGGGCACGCGCATCGGTGGGGTCGGGGCGCGGTTGCGCCGCGGCGCTCAACGCCAGGCAGGCGGCGAGCAGCGCCCCGACAGCGGGGGACAACAACTTGGGCATGACAGCCTCTCGGAACGGGAGATCGACCCGCCAGGGCGCATTGAGGCGCGCGGCGGGGATGGCAGCGTCGGGAGGGGCTCAGGCCCGAGGGGGCGGGTCGGGCAGGGGCGGCACGACGCCGGTCCAGCGCTCGGCCGGCACCAGGGCTGCGCGCTCGGCCGGTGCGGCCGTGACGGTCATCATGAGTGCCGGTGGCGGCGCCGCGGCGAGGCAGCAGGGCGCGCAGAGCTTGCAGGCCTTGCCCGCAGCATCGGCATGGTGATCATTGGTTTGCTGGCCGTGATGCTCATGCCCGGCATGGGCCGTCGCCACCGGCGCCGCTTGGGCCGGCCCGCATTCCAGCTGCACGGCCGCGAGCAGGCTGCGCACAGGCAGCAGCACGAGCAGCAGGCAGAGGACGAAGAAGCGGCCGGGGCGACGCATGGCGGCACTTTAACTGCGTTGCAGCCATGCCCTGGGCGACAACCCTGCGTGGCGCCGGGTGAACACCCGGCTCAGCGCCGAGGCGTTGGCGTAGCCCAGTTCGGTGGCCAGCGCCTTCAGCGGCTTGCCGGCGCGCAGCTCGGCGCGGGCGATGCTGAGCCGCCAGTCGGCCACATAGTCGGCCGGCGTGCTGCCCACGGCGTCGCGGAAGGCCTCGGCAAAGCGGCTGCGCGACATGTTGGCCTCGCCGGCCAGCTTCTCCAGCGTCCAGCTGTCGCCCGGGCGGGCATGGACGGCGGTCAGCGCGCGCGCCAGCCGTGGGTCCGACAGCCCGCTGAGCAGCCCCACCGGCAGTGGCGAATCGCGCTGGTCCAGCATCCAGCGCAACAGTTGCAGCAGCAGCACCTCGAAGAGCCGGTCGGCCAGCAGGCGCCGGCCGCAGCGCACCTGCTCGGCCTCGCCGAACAGCAGCGTCAAGGTCTCGTTGAGGCCACTGACGCGGGCCAGCGGCAGCACCACCAGCGGTGGCAGGGCCTGCACCAGGGGATGGGCCTCGCCCTGCTCGAAGTCCAGGGTTGCGCAGACGAAGTCGGCGCCTTCGGCCGGCGCATTGTGGAAGTCGTGGGCCAGCGGGCGGGGGTAGAAGACCAGGCTGGGCTCGCGCACGAAGAGCCGCTCCACGAGGCCTCCGCCGGCTGCGTGGCGCACCTCCATCTCCCCGTTGCGCATCACGTGCAGAAAGCCGCGACCGGGCCGTGCATCGAAATGCGTCACGCCGCACAGCGGCCCGGCATGGAAGAGGCTGGCGCGCACGCGAAAGCGCTCCAGCAGGGGGCTGAGCCGGTCCAGGGGCGTTTCAGCGGGCACGGGACGAATAGGTATGTATGGGAGACGTAATGATACCTATCAACCCGACTGGCGCTGCACAGTGGAGGCCTTCCCACTGCAACCGAAAGGTGTCTCCATGACTTCCCGTGTTCCCCTCGTCTCCGCCACCGACACCCCCGCCGGCAGCCGCGCGCTGCTGGATGCCGTGCACGGTGCCTTTGGTGCCACGCCCAACATGTTCCGCGCCGTCGCCAATTCGCCGGCCGCCCTGCAAGCCATGTGGGGCTTCTTCGGCGCTCTGTCTGGTCCAGGCGGCGGCACGATCCCCGCCAAGCTGGGCGAGCAGATCGCGGTGGCCGTGGCCGACCGCAATGCCTGCGAATACTGCCTGGCCGCGCACACGGCCCTGGGCCGCAAGGCGGGCGCGACACCGGCCGAGATGAGTACGGCCCAGGCCGGTGAGTCGGCCGACCCGGCCACGGCCGCAGCCCTGCGCTTTGCACTCCAACTGGTCGAGCAGCGCGGCCAGGTGAGCGACGCCGATGTGGCCGCGTTGCGCGCCGCAGGCTTCAACGACGGCCAGATCGTCGAGATGCTGGCCCATGTGGCGCTGAACCTGTTCACCAACTATGTGAACGTCGCCTTCGCCGTGCCGGTGGATTTCCCCGGCGTGAAGCTGCTGAAATGAAGCCCCTCGCCCAGTCTCGCCTTGCCGAACGCAAGTGTGCCTGGTCGGTCTTGCAGACCGCGCTGCGGCGTGTGCCGCAGCTCTTCGGCAGGCACATTGCGCCCACTGGGCGCAATGTGTCCGGCCTCAGCCCCCGAGGGGACGGCGATGCTTGCGGCATCGAGCCGCAAGCACATCGCCAGCGCGGGCCGGCTAGGGAGCGGCCCGGCGCTCGGCCCGCAGGTGTCAAGAGGCGATGATGGTGCCCATGAAGACCGCTCTCGCCCTGCGCCATCTCGCCTTCGAAGATCTTGGCCTCATCGAGCCTGTGCTGCGTGAGCGCGGCTTCGAGGTCCGCTATCACGAGGCAGGTGTCGATGACTTCAATGCCGTCGACCTCGCCGCCGTGGACCTGCTCGTCGTGCTGGGTGGGCCCGTCAGCGTCGAGGACGAGGAGCGCTTCCCCTGGCTGGTCGACGAGGTGGGCCTGATCCGCCAGCGGCTGGATTCGGGCCAGCCGCTGCTCGGCATCTGCCTGGGTGCCCAGTTGATGGCCCGGGCCCTCGGCGCGCGGGTCAAGCCCATGGGCGTCAAGGAGATCGGCTTTTCACCGCTGACGCTGACGGCCGCGGGGCAGGGCACGGTGCTGGTGGAACTGGGCAGCCAGCCCATGCTGCACTGGCATGGCGACCAGTTCGAACTGCCGGCCGGCACGGTGTCGCTGGCGGCGACGGCCATCTGCCCTCATCAGGCCTTTGCGCCCCACGCCAAGGCCCTGGGCCTGCAATTCCATCCCGAGGTCGATCCTGCCTGTTTCGAGCAGTGGCTGATCGGCCATATCGACGAGCTGGAACATGCCGGCATCGCGCCGGGCGAGCTGCGCGCCGCGATGGCGGGCGAGGCCGAAGGATTGCGAGCCGCCCTCAAGCGGCTGATGCAGCGCTGGTTAGACCAGGCCCTGCTTTGAGGCCAGCACGGCCGCTTCGGCGCGGCTGGAGACGTTGAGCTTCTTGTAGATGGACTTGATGTGGTCGTTGACGGTGAACCACTTGATGCCCATCAGGTTCGCGATCTCCTTGATCGTGAAGCCCTTGCTCAGATAGGTCAGCACTTCGCTCTCGCGCGGCGTCAGGCGTTCCCACTCGGGCGGCGGGTCCAGGGCCACGCTGCGGCTGTTGGAGAAAGGCGCGTGCGAGCTGGACAGAGTGCCAAAGCCGGAGTTCAGCGGCATGGTGCCGCTGTCGCTCTGTGAGGGGCGGAAGTGGGACAGCAGGCGGCGCGCGATCGCCGGCGACAGCGGCGGCTGGCCGCGCACGATGCGCTGCAGCTCTTCCACCAGCACCTCGAAGCGGTCTTCCTTCAGCAGATAGCCGTCGGCGCCGCATTGCAGGGCGGGGAAGAGGTGGTCGTCGTCGGAATACAGCGTCGTGACGATCTTGATCGCCGGGGAGCCAGCCAGCTCGGTCAGGAACTCCATGCCGTTGCCGTCGGGCAGCTCCAGGTCGACCAGGATGAGCTTGAAGCTGATCTCCGGGTTGCCGCCGGACAGCTTGGCCACCTGGCGGCGCGCGTTCTCGAGATCGCCGACCTCGGTGATCTCCATGGCGTCGCTGAAGCTCTCTCGCACCACGCGGCACAGGAAGCTGCGGGCGACGGGGTTGTCTTCGATGATCAGAACTTTGACGGTCATGGCGCGTGGGGACGGCTGTCGATTCGACCGACAGGAATGTAGCGCACCGCCCCCGGCAAGCCTGGGGCTATTGCTCTAGCCCACGCCCCCGTTTCAGGCTTCACGAATTGGTAAGAACTAACTTGCCGACCACCTCACGGGCGGCCATGCGCGCGAAGGCGGCGGGCAATTCCTGCATGGGCAGCACGCGGTCCAGCACCGGTTTGATCTTGCCGGTGGCATACCAGGCGGCCAGTTCGCCCAGCATGCGGGCGTTGTTGCCCGGCTCCCGCTTGGCGAATTCGCCCCAGAACACGCCGACCAGGGACGCCCCCTTCAGCAGGGCCAGGTTCAGCGGCAGGGCCGGGATCTGGCCCTGGGCGAAGCCGATGACGAGGTAGCGGCCGCGCCAGGCGATGGAGCGGAAGGCGGCCTCGGCCATCTCGCCACCGACCGGGTCGTAGATGACGTCGGCGCCCTTGCCCTCGGTCAGGGCCTTGAGTTCGTCACGCAGGTTCTGCGTCGTGTAGTTGATGGCCGCATCGGCGCCCAGGGCCTTGCAGGCCTGGCATTTGGCGTCGCTGCTGGCGGCGGCGATGACGCGGGCGCCAGCGGCCTTGGCAATCTGGATGGCCGCCGTGCCGACGCCGCCGGCGGCGCCAAGGATGAGGACGGTCTCGCCGGCCTTCAGCGCCGCGCGGTCCATCAGTGCATGGTGGCTGGTGGCATAGGTGCAGATGAAGGCGGCGGCATCTTCGAAGCTGAAACTCTCGGGCAGGGGCATGGCCAGCATGGCGGGGATGCAGACCTCGGTCGCGAAGCCACCCAGGCCGCCAAAGGCCGCGACGCGCTGGCCGACGGCAAAGCCCTTGACGCCTTCGCCCACCTCGGTGACGACGCCCGAGAACTCCGTGCCCGGCACAAAGGGCAGGGGCGGCTTCATCTGGTATTTGTTCTGCACGATGAGCAGGTCAGGAAAATTCAGGCTGGCCGCCTTGATCTGCACGCGCAGCTGGCCGGCGGGCAGGGCTGGGGCCGGCAGTTCGCGCCATTGCAACGCCTCGACGCCCACCGGGTTCTCGCACAGCCATGCCTTCATCGTCGTCTCCTGGTTTCGTGAATTGGCGATGATAGGAATCAGAGTGGTTACACCCGGTCTCGCAGGTGACGCTCTCCCTACAATTGGCCTCCATGCGAATCCTGATTTCCAACGACGACGGCTACCTCGCGCCTGGCTTGGCGGCCCTGGTGAAAGCCTGTGAAGGCCTGGGTGAGATCGACGTCATCGCCCCCGAGCAGAACGCCAGCGGCACGTCCAACTCGCTGACACTGAACCGGCCCCTGAACGTCTACCGCGCCGCCAACGGCTTCCGCTATGTCAGCGGCACGCCATCGGACGGCGTTCACCTCGCGCTGAGCGGCCTGCTGGGCTATCGGCCCGACCTGGTGCTCTCGGGCATCAACAACGGCGCCAACATGGGCGACGACACGCTGTATTCCGGCACCGTCGCCGCCGCCACCGAGGGCTATCTGTTCGGCATCCCGTCGATCGCCTTCTCGCAGGCCGAGAAGGGCTGGGGCGAGCTGGAGGCCGCGGCCCGCACGGCGCGCAGCGTGGTCGAGCAGGTCATCGCCGGCGGCCTGGGCCAGGGCTTTTTGCTCAACGTCAACATCCCCAACCGGGCCGATGCCGACCAGCTGCCGCGCAAGATCACCCGCCTGGGCCGCCGCCACTCTGCCGAGGCCATCATCGAGCAGGTCAACCCGCGCGGCGAGACCATCTACTGGATCGGCCCGGCCGGCGACGCCCGCGACGCCGGCGAGGGCACGGACTTCCACGCCACCGCCAACGGCCAGGTGTCCATCACGCCGCTGCAGGTGGATCTGACCGAACATTCCTCCCTCGGTGCCTGGGCCCAGCGCCTGGGTGTCTGAATGTCCACGTCCACGCCCAAGCGCTTTCCCGCCAGCCTGAAATCGGCCGCGGCACCGCAGCGCGAGCTGCTGATGCCGCAGCGCCATCTGCACCAGGCCACGCGCGATGCGGCGCGACTGGCTCGCCCCAGCGGCGCCGGCCTGGACAGCGGCGCCGTGCGCCAGCGCATGGTGGACAGGCTGCGTGCCGAGGGCAAGTTCGACGAGCATGTGCTGGCCGCGATGGCCTCCGTGCCGCGCCATGAGTTCGTGGACAGCGCTCTAGCCGCCCAGGCCTATGAAGACACGGCCCTGCCTATCGGCCACGGCCAGACCATTTCCAAGCCGTCCGTCGTTGCCCATATGCTGGGCCTGCTGATGTCCGGTGCCGGTGCGCGTCAGCGCGGGTCCCTCGGCCGCGTGCTGGAAATCGGCACGGGTTGCGGCTACCAGGCCGCCGTCATCGCGCTGCTGGCGCGCCACGTCACCTCCATCGAGCGCCTGCAGGGCCTGCATGACAAGGCCAAGCTCAATCTGCAGCGGGTCGGCTTGCCGCGCGTGCCGCGCCTCATCTGGGGTGACGGGCGCCTGGGCCATGCGGCCAGCGGGCCCTTCGACTGCATCATTGCGGCGGCGGGCGGCGAGGACATTCCGGCGGCCTGGACCGAGCAGCTGGCCCCCGGCGGCCGCCTCATTGCACCGACGGCGGCGAGCGGCCGCGGCCAGGTACTGGTGGTGCTGGATCATGTCGTCGAAGCCGGTGTCAGCCGCTGGGCGCGCAGCGAACATGAGGCCGTGCTTTTCGTCCCCCTAAAATCCGGCGTCCTCTGACGGGGCCGTCGGCGCACCGCGCCACACAATCGGGTCGGCCTTCCAACGTGCTCTAGCCACACGATGCCCTCAAGCCTGCGCCTTTTATTCACTGCCATCACCACCTCGCTGCTGCTGAGCGCCTGCGGTGTCACGCCGCGTCACCCCGCGCCGGTCGAGGATCGCAATTCGCAGCCCGCCACGACGGCCGTCGCGCCGGCGCCCGCGGCATCGGCGGCTTCGGCACCGGAGGTCAAGCCGCCCCTGCCCGGCGCCGAGAACGCCGGCAAGCCCGGCTACTACACCGTCAAGCCCGGCGACGCGCTGATCCGCATCGCGCTGGACAACGGCCAGAGCTGGCGCGATGTCGCCAAGTGGAACAACCTCGAGAACCCCAACCGCATCGAGGTCGGCCAGGTGCTGCGCGTCGTGCCGCCCGGCGTGGATGCCAGCGCGGTGACGTCCAAGCCGATTGGCAACACGGCCAAGATCGAAACCCGTCCGCTGGACGCCAAGCCGCCGGCGGCCGCTGCAAGCGCAGCCGCCGCGGCGACGGGGTCGTCCACCAGCGCGCCGGCGGCATTGGAAGATGACAGCATGGCCTGGGGCTGGCCGGTCAGCCAGCCGATCAGTGCCGGATTCGACGAGCAGCGCAACAAGGGCCTGGACTTTGCCGGCAAGCCGGGCGACCCGGTGCTGGCTGTCGCCGATGGTCGCGTTGTTTACGCTGGTTCGGGGTTGCGCGGCTACGGCAACTTGGTCATCATCAAGCACAACAGCACCTACCTGACGGCGTATGCCCACAACCGGGCGATGCTGGTCGAGCAGGACCAAGTCGTACGCAAAGGTCAGAGGATTGCCGAGATGGGTTCCACCGAGAGCGACAGCGTCAAGTTGCACTTTGAAGTGCGCAAGCTCGGCAAGCCTGTCGATCCTGCCAAGCTGTTGCCGGCGCGCTAAGGCCGGCTAGCGAGCCACCATGCACCGGGCCAGCGAACACGCCATGAAACGCGCTTTGGCCAAGCTCAACGGTCATGGCGGCAACGGCAGCGAGCCTGGTGTGATGCTGTCGGCCATCAACGGGAACGTGAACGGCGCCACCGAGGCTGAACCAGCCGCCGACGCTGGCGAAGACGATGCCCAGGTGCTGCGTGGCGGCAGCGACGATGTCGAACTCGGCAATGCGCTGCAAGCCTATCTGCGCGACATCCGCCGCACGCCGCTGCTGACTCCCCAACAGGAATTCGATACGGCCCAGGCTGCGCGTGCGGGTGATTTCGGTGCCCGCCAGGCCATGATCGAGCACAACCTGCGCCTGGTGGTCAGCATCGCCAAGAACTACCTCGGCCGCGGCCTGCCGATGAGCGACCTCATCGAGGAAGGCAATCTCGGCCTGATGCACGCCATCAGCAAGTTCGAGCCCGAGCGGGGTTTCCGCTTCTCGACCTATTCGAGCTGGTGGATACGCCAGAGCATCGAGCGCGCGCTGATGCACCAGGCCCGCCTCGTGCGCCTGCCGGTGCATATCGTGCGCGAGCTCAACCAGGTGCTGAAGGCGCGCCGCGCGCTGGAGGCCCTGCAGAGCGCCCAGGGTGCGGAAGGCCGCGTGCGCGCCGAAGACGTCGCCCAGGCCCTCGGACGGCCGGTGGACGAGGTGGCCGAGTTGCTGGCCTATGCCGAGCTGCCGAGTTCGCTGGATTCGCCGGTGGACCGCAATGGCGAGGGTGGCGAGTCCATGCTGGACCTCGTCGCCGACGACCAGGCCATCGACCCCATGGGCCTGCGCCTGTCGCACGAGGTCGAGGAGCTGCTGCAGCATGGCCTGGCCAGCCTCAACGACCGCGAGCGCGAAGTGCTGTCGGGCCGCTACGGCCTGTCGGACCGCGAACCCGAGACCCTGGACGTGCTGGCCATCCGCCTCAAGCTGACGCGCGAGCGCATCCGCCAGATCCAGATCGAGGCCTTGGCCAAGTTGAAGCGCAACATGATGCGTCACGGGGTGGATAGAGACTCGATCTTCTGAGCCCTTGTGCCGGCCTCGGATAATCCGGGGATGACTCAAACGACAACGGATTGGCTCAAGGTCGAGAGCATCGAACTTGAGGCGCAGGGCGTGGCGCACAACGCCGAGGGCAAGGTGGTCTTCATCGACGGCGCTCTGCCGGGCGAGATCGTCAAGGCGCAGATCTCGCGCCGCAAGAACAACTGGGAGCAGGGCCAGCTCACCGAGATCAAGAAGGAAAGCCACCTGCGCGTGACGCCGGGCTGCCCCCACTTCGGCCTGCATGCCGGTGCCTGCGGCGGCTGCAAGATGCAGCATCTGCAGGCTGGCGCCCAGGTGGCCGTCAAGCAGCGCGTGGTGGAAGACCAGCTCTGGCATCTCGGCAAGGTCAAGGCCGAAGTGCTGCTGCGGCCCATCGAGGGCCCGACCTGGGGCTATCGCTATCGTGCCCGCTTCTCGGTGCGCTATGTGCAGAAGAAGGGCGTGGTGCTGATCGGCTTTCACGAGCGCAAGAGCCGCTATGTGGCCGACATGCAGATCTGCAAGGTCGTGCCCAAGGTCGTCAGCGACCTGCTGATGCCCATGCGCGAGCTGATCGCCAACATGGCCGAGCGCGACCGCCTGCCGCAGATCGAGCTGGCCATGGGCGACGAGGTCATCGCCCTGGTGCTGCGCCACCTGAACCCGCTGCCGGACGGCGACATCGCCATGCTGC
The DNA here is from genome assembly GCF_031458095.1 of Roseateles saccharophilus. Taxonomy (GTDB): domain Bacteria; phylum Pseudomonadota; class Gammaproteobacteria; order Burkholderiales; family Burkholderiaceae_C; genus Pelomonas; species Pelomonas saccharophila_A. The sequence continues at coordinate 136,425 of NZ_JAVDXU010000003.1, read as the reverse complement.
GCGAGTTCGCCGCCAAGCACGGCGTGCAGTGGTGGCTGCAGCCCAAGGGGCCGGATACCGTCAAGCTGCTGGACGAAGGCGGCCCGGAGCTGGCCTATGCGCTGCACGAATTCGGCATCCGCATGCCCTTCAAGCCGACCGACTTCACCCAGGTCAATCCGCATATCAACGCCACCCTGGTTGGCCGCGCGCTGCGGCTGCTGGCGGTGCAGAAGGACGAGCGCGTCATCGACTGGTTCTGCGGCCTGGGCAACTTCACGCTGCCGCTGGCCACGCAGGCCCGGGAAGTGCTGGGCATCGAAGGCAGCGAGACCCTGGTGCAGCGCTCGCGCGAGAACGCCAAGGCCAATGGCCTGGCGCACAAGACCAGCTTTGTCGCGCGCAATCTGTTCGAGATGACGCCCGAGCTGCTGGCCCTGGACGGCACAGCCGACCGCTGGCTCATCGACCCGCCGCGCGAGGGTGCCTTTGCCCTGGCCAAGGCGGTGGCCGACATCGCCCAGGATCCGTCGCTGGCCCCGGGGTGGGCGCCACCCAAGCGCATCGTCTATGTGAGCTGCAACCCGGCAACGCTGGCACGCGATGCCGGCCTGCTGGTCAATGTGGCCGGCTATCGCTGCACGGCGGCCAGCGCGGTCAACATGTTCCCGCACACGGCGCACGTGGAGTCGATCGCGGTCTTCGAGCGCTGAAGCGAACGCGCCTCCACAAATCCCGGTCTGCCATCGCGGCGGCCGGGATTTTTGCTTTCCGGCCTACGTGTTAGTCCGGACTCGTCTCCCGGTTTTAGTAGACAAAATAAATAAACAACTTTGTTTAGTTGTTTCGCCGAGCCGCGGACCACCCGGCCGGCACCAGACTTCCACAGGAGACAAGCCGGTCATGTCCATCCGTAATCCGCTGCCCCGCCTGCTGGGCGCCGCCTGCCTGGCCTTGGGCCTGGTGTCGGCCGCTTTCGCGCAACCCACCGTGGCCCTGCCACAGCCCGCACTCAAGCGCGGCGTCAATGTGCTGGGCTATGACGCCCTCTGGAGCGATCCGGCCAAGGCGCGCTTCCAGCTGCGCCATATGCAGGCCATCCGCGACGGCGGCTTCGACCATGTGCGCATGAATCTGCACGCCTTCGAGCACATGGACGCGGAAGGCCGCCTGTCGCCGGCCTGGCTGCAGACGCTGGACGGGATGACGGCCGCGGCGCTGAATGCCGGCCTGCAGGTCATCCTGGACCAGCACAACTTCAACGACTGCGCCAAGGAGATCGACGCCTGCCGCGCGCGGCTCAAGGCCTTCTGGCGCCAGATCGCGCCGCGCTACAAGGACGCACCCGACGCCGTGCTGTTCGAGATCCTGAACGAGCCCAATGGCGCGGCCGATGCGGTCTGGAACGACATGCTGGCCGAGAACCTGGCCATCATCCGCGAGACCAACCCCAGGCGCCGCGTCGTCGTCGGGCCGAAGTTCTGGAACTCGCTGGACCAGCTCGAGACGCTGAAGCTGCCCGAGGCCGACCGCAACCTGGTCGTGACCTTCCACTACTACACGCCGATGGAGTTCACCCACCAGGGCGCGTCGTGGACGCCGCAGTTCCAGAAGCTGTCCGGCGTGACCTGGGGCACAGCGCAGGAACTGGACAAGCTCAAGCAGGACTTCGACCGCGTCAAGGCGTGGAGCCAGCGCACCGGCCGGCCCATCCTGCTGGGTGAATTCGGCGCGCTGGAGTCGGCAGGCATGGCGCAGCGCGTGGCCTGGACGGCGGCCGTCGCCCGGGCGGCTGAGGCGCGCGGCTTCGGCTGGAGCTATTGGCAGTTCGACTCGGACTTCGTCGTCTGGGACATGAAGGCCGATGGCTGGGTCAAGCCCATCCTCGGCGCCCTGGTGCCGGTGCCCGGCGCGGCGCCCGCGGTGGCGCGCAGCGGCGACCCGGCCCTGGATCACCTGATCAACGTGGCCAAGATCAGTGCCTGGTCGGTCTATGGCGAGGGCCAATCCACCCAGCAAGTGGCCTGCGAGGCCTCGGGCAAGGCCTGCCTGCGCGTCGACCTGCAGGGCAAGCGCGCCAACCCCTGGGACAACGGCGTCATCGCGCCCATCACGGCCGACATCCGCAAGGGCGACAAGCTGCAGGTGCTGGTCTGGATGCGGTTGGACACCGAGGATGCCAAGGCCAAGGTCAATGTGCCCGTCTCACTGCAGCTGAATGCCGCGCCCTACACGGCCCTGCTGTCCGGCGCAGCGACGCTGACGAGCAAGCTGGAGCCCGTGGTGCTGAACGGCACGGCGCAGGAGAACTACGCGGCCGGTTCAGTGATGCTGTCGGCCCACGTCGGTCAGGTCGGCCAGCCGATCTGGGTCAGCGCGCCCTTCGTGCTGCGCAACTTCACGCCGGGCAAGTAGGCGGCGCGAACCCAAAAACAAAGGCGGCCCGCGGGCCGCCTTTGTCATGGGAGGAAGAGGGCTTATTCGCGCTCGCCGCCGAAGATGCCGAGCAGGGACAGCAGGCTCTGGAAGATGTTGTACAGGTCCAGATAGATGTTCAGCGTGGCGGAGATGTAGTTGGTCTCGCCGCCGTCGATGACGCGCTTGATGTCGTACAGCAGGAAGGCCGAGAACACGCCCAGCATCAGCACCAGGATGGTCAGCATCAGGGCCGACGACTGCAGGAAGATGTTGGCAATGCCGGCGATCATCAGCACGATGGCGCCGACGAACAGGAACTTGCCCATGAAGGACAGGTCGCGCTTGATGATGGTGGACAGGCTGGCCATGGCGAAGAAGATCGCCGAGGTGCCGCCAAACGCCGTCATGACCAGGCTGGCGCCGTTGCGATAGCCCAGCACCTGGGCGACCAGCCGCGACAACATCAGGCCCATGAAAAAGGTGAAGCCCAGCAGGGCGACGACGCCGGTGCTGCTGTTCTTGGTCTTCTCGACGACGAACATCAGGCCGAAGGCACCGACGAAGAACACCAGGGCGCTGGCGCCCATGCCCATCTTGGCCATGAAGCCGGTGGATACGCCGATCCAGGCGCCCAGCACCGTCGGCACCAGGGACAGGGCCAGCAGCCAGTAGGTGTTGCGCAGCACGCGCTGGCGATCGACGGCCAGGCCGTTGCCGGCGTAGCCGTAGGAAGTTTGCAGACTCTCGTTCATGACGATGGCTCCAGGGACGAATTGACCACGGGAATTCTAGGCTCCCGCCAAGCCGCTACATTGGGGCCCATCGCCCGGAAAGCAAGACCATGAAACAACAATCCCAACTCGAACTCGCCGACGTCAAACGCATCGCCGCCGCGGCGGAAGCCCATGCCCTCAGCAAGGGCTGGGCGGTCTCCATCGCCATCGTTGACGCCGGCGGCCATCTGCTGTGGCTGCAGCGCCTGGACGGCGCCTCGCCCAGTTCGGCCATGTTTGCGCCGGCCAAGGCCCACACCTCGGCCCTGGGCCGGCGTGAATCCAAGATCTACGAGGACATGATCAACGGCGGCCGCCAGTCCTTCCTCAGCGTGCCCGGCATGCACGGCCTGCTGGAAGGTGGCGTGCCCATCCTGGTGGACGGCCAGTGCGTGGGCGCCGTGGGTGTCAGCGGCGTCAAGTCCAGCGAGGACGCCGAGATCGCCAAGGCCGGCATCGCCGCACTCTGAAGCGGCAGTTTGAGGCGTCACGAAGCCGTCTTGGGGTGGTCACGAAGCCTCCGTACTAACCCCAGTCGGCTATACTCGATGGGTTTACCTGAACCCCACGCTGCCCGGCAAAAAACCGCTCTGGTTTCTTCAAGTTGACCTGTCCCCGGACGGGTTGATGCTGGGCACGCGCCCCACTTGCGGAGACCCTTGTGCTGACCGACCTGCTCCATCCCCCTCAAGCAATTCTGGCTCTGGCGGATGGGACGGTGTTCCGAGGCCAGTCCATCGGCGCGACGGGCCAGACGGTCGGCGAAGTGGTGTTCAACACCGCGCTGACCGGCTACCAGGAAATCCTCACCGACCCCAGCTACTGCAAGCAGATCGTCACGCTGACGTATCCGCATATCGGCAGCTACGGCATCAGCGAGGAAGACGTCGAGGCCGGCAAGGTCTTCGCCGCCGGCCTGGTCATCAAGGATCTGCCGATCCGCGCGTCCAACTTCCGCTCCGGCAAGACGCTGGACGCTTATCTTCGTGAGCAGGGCACGGTCGCCATCGCCGGCCTGGACACGCGCCGCCTGACGCGCGTGCTGCGCACGAAGGGTGCCCAAAACGGCGCCATCCTGGCGCTGCCGGCCGGCGAAGCGCTGACGCAAGCCCATATCGACACGGCGGTGGCCGCCGCCAAGGCCGCGCCGTCGATGTCCGGTCTGGACCTGGCCAAGGTCGTCAGCCGCACCGAGAGCGAAGTCTGGACCCAGACCGAATGGAAGCTGGGCAGCGGCTACGGCAAGCAGTCCAGCCCGAAGTTCCACGTCGTCGCCTACGACTTCGGCGTCAAGCACAACATCCTGCGCATGCTGGCCGAGCGCGGCTGCAAGGTCACCGTCGTGCCGGCGCAGACGCCCGCCAGCGCCGTCTTCGACCTGGAGCCGGACGGCGTCTTCCTGTCCAACGGCCCCGGCGACCCGGAGCCCTGCGACTACGCCATCAAGGCCACGGCCCAGCTGATCGAATCCGGCATCCCGGTCTTTGGCATCTGTCTGGGCCACCAGATCCTGGCCCTGGCCTCGGGTGCCAAGACCTTCAAGATGAAGTTTGGCCACCACGGCGCCAACCACCCGGTCAAGGACCTGGACAGCGGCCGCGTCGGCATCACCAGCCAGAACCACGGCTTCGCGGTCGATCCCGAGACGTTGCCGGCCCACCTGCGTGCCACTCATATCAGCCTGTTCGACGGCACGCTGCAGGGCATCGCCCGCACCGACAAGCCGGCCTTCAGCTTCCAGGGCCACCCGGAAGCCAGCCCCGGGCCGCACGACATCGCCTATCTGTTCGACCGTTTCATTGGCCTGATGAACAAGGCCTGAGGAGGCTCGCATGTTCGGCATCACCGACCTCGGCACCTTCCTCGCGGCAGCGATCTTCATCATCCTGCTGCCGGGGCCCAATTCGCTGTACGTGCTGTCCGTTGCGGCCCAGCGCGGCGTGCGCGCCGGCTACACGGCCGCCTGCGGCGTGTTTGTCGGCGACACGGTGCTGATGACGGCGGCTGCGGCTGGCGGCGCCTCGCTGCTGATGGCCAGCCCGCAGATCTTCTTTGTGGTGAAGATGGTCGGCGCGGTCTATCTCGGCTGGATCGGCCTCCAGCTGCTGCGCGGTGCCATCGGCACCTGGCGTGGCGACGCCAAGGCTGACGAAGCGCCGCGCGTCGTCGATGCCCGCCAGCCCTTCCGCAAGGCCCTGGTCGTCAGCCTGCTGAACCCCAAGGCCATCGCCTTCCTGCTGTCCTTCTTCATCCAGTTCGTCGACCCGGCCTATCCGACACCGGCGCTGACCTTCCTGATCCTGGGTTCCATCATCCAGGTGCTCAGCTTTGTCTATCTCTCGACGCTGATCTTTGCCGGTGCCCGCCTCGCGGCGGCCTTCCGCGCACGCCGTCGTCTCTCGGGCGCCGCCAATGCCGGCGTCGGTGCACTTTTCGTTGGGTTCGGGGCCAAGCTGGCCACGGCCACGCTCTAAGCAGACTCGCAAGCCATGCCAAAACGTACAGACCTCAAGAGCATCCTCATCATCGGCGCCGGCCCGATCATCATCGGCCAGGCCTGCGAGTTCGACTACTCGGGCGCCCAGGCCTGCAAGGCGCTGCGCGAGGAGGGCTACAAGGTCATCCTGGTGAACAGCAACCCGGCGACCATCATGACGGACCCGGACACGGCCGACGTCACCTACATCGAGCCCATCACCTGGCAGGTGGTCGAGAAGATCATCGCCAAGGAGCGCCCGGACGCGGTGCTGCCGACGATGGGCGGCCAGACCGCGCTGAACTGCGCCCTGGACCTGCACAAGCACGGCGTGCTGGCCAAGTACGGCGTCGAGATGATCGGTGCCAACGAGGTCGCCATCGAGAAGGCCGAGGACCGCCTGAAGTTCAAGGACGCGATGACCAAGATCGGCCTGGACTCGGCCAAGTCGGGCATCGCGCACACGCTGGAAGAGGCCTGGGCGGTGCAAAAGCGCATCCACGCCGAGATCGGCGGCGCCGGCTTCCCCATGGTCATCCGCCCCAGCTTCACGCTGGGCGGCACGGGCGGCGGCATCGCCTACAACCCGGAAGAGTTCGAAGAGATCTGCAAGCGCGGCCTGGACCTCTCGCCCACCAATGAGCTTCTCATCGAGGAGAGCCTGATCGGCTGGAAGGAGTACGAGATGGAGGTCGTCCGCGACAAGGCGGACAACTGCATCATCGTCTGCTCCATCGAGAACCTGGACCCCATGGGCATCCACACCGGTGACTCCATCACCGTGGCGCCCTCGCAGACGCTGTCCGACAAGGAATACCAGCTGCTGCGCAATGCGTCGCTGGCCGTGCTGCGCGAGATCGGCGTGGACACCGGCGGCTCCAATGTGCAGTTCTCGATCAACCCGAAGAACGGCCGCATGATCGTCATCGAGATGAACCCGCGCGTGTCGCGTTCATCGGCGCTGGCGTCCAAGGCCACCGGCTTCCCCATCGCCAAGGTCGCGGCCAAGCTGGCCGTCGGCTACACGCTGGACGAGCTGAAGAACGACATCACCGGCGGCGCCACGCCGGCTTCCTTCGAGCCCAGCATCGATTACGTCGTCACCAAGATCCCGCGCTTCGCCTTCGAGAAGTTCCCGATGGCCGACTCGCGCCTGACGACGCAGATGAAGTCGGTGGGCGAAGTGATGGCCATGGGTCGCACCTTCCAGGAGTCCTTCCAGAAGGCCCTGCGCGGCCTGGAGACCGGCATCGACGGCCTGACCGAACGCAGCAACGACCGCGAAGAGATCGTGCAGGAGATCGGCGAAGCCGGCCCCGAGCGCATCCTCTTCCTGGCCGACGCCTTCCGCATCGGCATGACGCTGGACGAGATCTACGAAGAGACCGCGGTGGACCCCTGGTTCCTCGCCCAGATTGAGCAGCTCATCCAGATCGAAACCGACCTGAAGGGCCGAACTGTCGAGTCCATCACCGAGGCCGAACTGCGCCTGCTGAAGACCAAAGGCTTCTCGGACAAGCGCCTGGCCAAGCTGCTGGGCACCCACCAGCACGCCGTGCGTGAGCGCCGCCATGCGCTGAACGTGCGCCCGGTCTACAAGCGCGTGGACACCTGCGCCGCCGAGTTCTCGACGCAGACGGCCTACATGTACTCGACCTATGAAGGCGAGGGCGCCGAGTGCGAGGCCGCACCGACGGACAAGAAGAAGATCATGGTGCTGGGCGGTGGCCCCAACCGTATCGGCCAGGGCATCGAGTTCGACTACTGCTGCGTGCACGCGGCCCTCGCCATGCGCGAGGACGGCTACGAGACGCTGATGGTCAACTGCAACCCCGAGACCGTCTCGACCGACTACGACACCAGCGACCGCCTTTACTTCGAGCCGGTCACGCTGGAAGACGTGCTGGAGATCGTCGACAAGGAAAAGCCCGTCGGCGTCATCGTGCAGTACGGCGGCCAAACGCCGCTGAAGCTGGCTCTGGACCTGGAGCGCGCCGGCGTGCCCATCATCGGCACGACGCCCGATTCCATCGACGTCGCCGAGGACCGCGAGCGCTTTCAGAAGCTGCTGCATGAAGTGGGCCTGCGTCAGCCGCCCAACCGCACGGCGCGTACCGAAGAGCAGGCCGTCCTGCTCGCCAACGAGATCGGCTACCCGCTGGTCGTGCGCCCCAGCTATGTGCTGGGCGGCCGCGCAATGGAAATCGTGCACGGCGACAAGGACCTGGAGCGCTATATGCGCGAGGCCGTGCGCGTGTCCGAGAAGTCGCCGGTGCTGCTGGACCGCTTCCTGGAAGACGCCGTCGAGGTCGATGTCGACTGCATCGCCGACGCCACGGGCGACGTGATGATCGGCGGCATCATGGAGCACATCGAGGCGGCCGGCATCCACTCGGGCGACTCGGCCTGCTCGCTGCCGCCCTACACGCTGGCGGCCGACCTGCAGGACGAGCTGCGCCGCCAGACGGCCGCGATGGCCAAGGCGCTGAAGGTCGTCGGCCTGATGAATGTGCAGTTCGCCATCCAGGGCGACGTGACCCAGGGCCTGGCGGCCTGCACGGTCTACGTGCTGGAAGTGAACCCGCGTGCCTCGCGCACCGTGCCTTACGTCTCCAAGGCTACGGGCCAGCAACTCGCCAAGATCGCCGCGCGCTGCATGGCCGGCCAGAAGCTGCAGGACCAGCGCGACCGCAAGGGCCGCGTGCCGGCTGAGGTCATCCCGCCGTACTTCAGCGTCAAGGAGGCCGTCTTCCCCTTCAACAAGTTCCCGGGCGTGGACCCCATCCTCAGCCCCGAGATGCGTTCGACCGGCGAGGTCATGGGTTCGGCCAAGACCTTTGGCGAAGCCATGCTGAAGAGCCAGATCGGCGCCGGCTCGCGCCTGCCGCGCCAGGGCAATGTGCTGATCACGATCAAGAACAGCGACAAGGCCCGCGCCGTCGCCATCGCCAAGGATCTGCACGAACTGGGCTTCGGCATCGTCGCGACCAAGGGCACGGCGGCCGCCATCACCGAGGCCGGCGTGCCGGTCAAGCTGATCAACAAGATCAAGGACGGCCGTCCGCATATCGTCGATGCCTTGAAGGGCGGCGATATCCAGCTCGTCTTCACGACGGTGGACGAGACCCGCACGGCCATTGCCGACAGCCGCTACATCCGCCAGGCGGCTCTCGCCAACCGTGTGACTTACTACACGACCATGGCCGGTTGCGAAGCCGCGGTCGAAGGCATGAAACACCGTGACGGCCTGACCGTGCAATCCCTGCAGGAACTGCACGCCGAGCTGGCTTAAACTACAGCGCATCGATTCCGCCGCCGCAGCCTGGATATCCGGGCTGCAGCGGCGGAACTCTTTTGCCCATCGAGTTTTGACATGACGACCATTCCCCTGACCAAGCGCGGCGCCGAGGCGCTGAAGGCCGAGCTGCACCGACTCAAGACTGTCGAGCGTCACGCCGTCGTCCAGGCGATCGCCGAGGCGCGCGCCCAGGGTGACCTGAGCGAAAACGCCGAGTACGACGCGGCCAAGGACAAGCAGGGCTTCATCGAAGGCCGCATCCTCGAGATCGAAGGCAAGCTGGCGGCAGCGCAGATCATCGACCCGTCCACGCTGGATGCCGGCGGCCGTGTCGTCTTTGGCGCCACCGTGGACCTGGAAGAAGAAGCCAGCGGCACCGAAGTGACCTACCAGATCACCGGCGACGATGAAGCCGACATCAAGCTGGGCCGTATCTCGGTGGGCTCGCCCATCGCGCGCGCCCTGATCGGCAAGGAAGCCGGCGACGTGGCCGAAGTGCAGGCCCCCGGCGGCATCAAGCGCTACGAGATCGTCGAAGTCCGTTACGAATAACACCCCCTACCGGCTGCGCCGGCCCCCTCGAGGGGGCGCAGCCAGCGGCCCGGCAAAGCCGGTTCCGCGGCAGCCACTCGGTCAGGCACTACGAATAGGCGACGATGTTTCCGAAACTTCAAGCCCTGCTGGCCGCCCTCTGGGGCGGCTTTTTGCTGTGTGTGGCCTTCGTGGCGACGCCCAGTGCCTTCGCGGTGCTGGAGCGGGCCCAGGCCGGCGCCTTCGTCGCGAGGGTGTTCGCCATCGAGGCCCAGGTCAGCCTGGCCCTGGGCCTGGTACTGTTGATGATCGAGCGCCGCATTACGCGTGATGCGGTAGAGGCTGGTGGCGTCAGCAGCCAGTTCTCGGCTCGGCTGCTGCTGCCCGTCGTGGCGCTGTTCTGCACCATCGCCGGCTATTACGGCCTGCAACCCCTGATGGCCGACGCCAAGGCCGGTGTGGGCGTGGCGTCATTCGCGGCGCTGCACGGCGCCTCGCTGGCCTTCTTTGGCGTCAAGGGCCTGGCCGTGCTGGCCCTGGCCTGGATCAGTCAGCGAAAGTCTTCTTGACGCTGGTGGTCTTGCTGCGCTTCTTGATGCGCTTGATCTCGCCGCCCTGGGTCACGCGCTCGTTGCCCATGACCTTGACCTTGTTGACCTGGGGCCGGCCGTTGCCGCTCTTGGAGAACTTGACGATCTTGACGACGCGCGGGCCGGGCATGGCGTTTTCGCGCTCCGCCTTGGGCTTCTCGGGAATGGGGCGCCACAGCACCAGCAGCTTGCCGATGTGCTGGATGGGAGCCGCATTCAGCTCATCGCAGAGCTGGGCGAACATCGCTTCGCGGGCTTCACGGTCGTCGCCGAGCACGCGGACCTTGATGAGGCCATGAGACTTCAGCGCGGCGTCGGTTTCCTTGACGACGGCCGGCGTCAGGCCCTCGCCGCCGATCATCACGACCGGGTCGAGATGGTGGGCATCGGCGCGCTTGTCCTTGCGCTGGGCGGGGGTGAGGTTGATTTGAGGCATCCCCGTATTATCCCGTAGGCATGAAAACTCAAACCAAAAGCAAGAAACTGAACAAGGCGTGGTTGAACAACCATGTCTCGGATCCCTATGTGCAGCAGGCACAGAAGGACGGCTATCGCTCGCGTGCCGCCTACAAGCTCAAGGAAATCGACGAGGAGCTCAAGCTGATCCGCCCGGGCCAGGTGGTGGTGGACCTGGGTGCCACGCCGGGCGCCTGGAGCCAGTATCTGCGCCGCAAGTTCGCGCCCAAGGAGGCGGGGCAGGGCGGGGCGGCCGTGGGCCAGCTCAACGGCGCCATCATTGCGCTGGACCTGCTGGAGTTCGAGCCCATCGAGGGTGTGCACTTCATCCAGGGCGATTTCCAGGAGGACGCGGTGCTGGCCCAGCTCGAGGAAGCCCTGGCGGGCCGGGCCGTGGACGTCGTGGTTTCCGACATGGCGCCCAATCTGTCGGGTATTGCGTCGACCGACGCCGCCCGCATTTCAAATCTGATCGAATTGGCCGTCGATTTCGCCGACAAGCACCTCAAACCCGACGGGGCCCTGGTCGCCAAGGTCTTCCATGGCACGGGCTACAACGAGCTCGTGGACCTCTTCAAGGCGCATTTCAAGGTCTTCAAGGTCGTCAAGCCCAAGGCCTCCCGCATCCGGTCTTCCGAGACATTCTTGGTGGGCATGGGCTTGAAAAACCGCTGATTACAGGGCTGGCCCCCTTGCCGGCCCTAAAATCGCCCCCACTGTCCTGAAACCCGCGCTGGGCCATCAGGGCCAAGGAGTCGCAGTGAACAATCAATGGTTTTCGAAGTTCGCCGTCTGGATCGTGATCGCCCTGGTGCTGTTCACGGTCGTCAAACAGTTCGGCGGCACCACGGCACCCGGTAAGCAAGTCACCTATTCCGAGTTCCTGGATCTGGTCCAGGCGCATCGCATCAAGACGGCGACCCTGCCCGACGGCATCACCGGCGACATCTACGCCGAAGACACCGAAGGCAACAAGATCCGCACCCTGGCCACCTACCAGGACCGCGGCCTGGTCGGCGACCTGCGCAACAACGGCGTCAAGTTCGACATCAAGCCTCGTGAAGAGCAGAGCTTCCTGGTCAGCATGCTGATCAACTGGACGCCCATGCTGCTGCTGATCGGCGTCTGGGTCTATTTCATGCGCCAGATGCAGGGCGGCGGCAAGGGCGGGGCCTTCAGCTTCGGCAAATCCAAGGCCCGCATGCTGGACGAGGCCAACAACTCCGTCACCTTCGCCGACGTGGCCGGCTGCGACGAGGCCAAGGAAGAGGTCAAGGAGCTGGTCGACTTCCTGAAGGACCCGCAGAAGTTCCAGAAGCTCGGCGGTCGCATCCCGCGTGGCGTGCTGATGGTCGGCCCTCCGGGTACCGGCAAGACGCTGCTGGCCAAGTCCATCGCTGGTGAAGCCAAGGTTCCGTTCTTCACGATCTCCGGTTCCGACTTCGTCGAGATGTTCGTCGGCGTCGGCGCAGCCCGCGTGCGCGACATGTTCGAGCAGGCCAAGAAGAGTGCCCCCTGCATCATCTTCATCGACGAAATCGACGCCGTCGGCCGCCATCGTGGCGCCGGCCTGGGCGGCGGCAACGACGAGCGCGAGCAGACCCTGAATCAGATGCTCGTGGAGATGGACGGCTTCGACACCAATCTCGGCGTCATCGTCATCGCGGCCACCAACCGCCCCGACATCCTCGACCCCGCCCTGCTGCGCCCCGGCCGTTTCGACCGCCAGGTCTATGTGACGCTGCCGGACATCCGCGGCCGCGAGCAGATTCTCAACGTGCACATGCGCAAGGTGCCCATCGGCCAGGACGTCAACGCGTCCATCCTGGCCCGCGGCACGCCCGGCATGAGCGGCGCCGACCTGGCCAACCTCGTCAACGAGGCTGCCCTGTTCGCTGCCCGCCGCAACGGCCGCCTCGTGGAAATGATCGACTTCGAGCGCGCCAAGGACAAGCTCTATATGGGCCCCGAGCGCAAGAGCATGGTCATGACCGAGGACGAGAAGCGCGCCACCGCGTATCACGAGTCCGGTCATGCCGTCGTCGCCGAGCTGCTACCCGGCACCGACCCGGTCCACAAGGTCACCATCATGCCGCGCGGCCGCGCCCTGGGCGTGACCTGGCAGTTGCCCGAGCGTGACCAGCACAGCCTGTACTTCAAGCAGATGCTCAACAGCATCAGCATCATGTTCGGTGGCCGCATTGCCGAGGACCTGTTCGTCCACGACATCTCCACCGGCGCTTCCAACGACTACGAGCGCGCCACCCGCATGGCCCGCGACATGGTCACGCGCTATGGCATGAGCGAGGCCCTCGGCCCCATGGTCTATGCCGAGAACGAGGGCGAAGTCTTCCTCGGCCGCAGCATGACCAAGACGGCCAACATCAGCGAGAGCACGCAGCAGAAGGTCGACAGCGAGATCCGCCGCATCCTCGACCAGCAATACGCCGTCGCGCAGAAGATCCTCGAGGACAACCGCGACAAGGTCGAGACCATGACCGACGCGCTGATGAAGTGGGAAACCATCGACCGCGACCAGATCCTGGACATCATGGCCGGCCGCCCGCCGCGTGAGCCGGGTGGCGGCACGCCGGTGGCCCCCAACGGCCCCAGCGGCGGCACGCCGCCCGTCAGCACCGACGGCGCTCCGGCCGCGGCCTGATCCACACAACCCCGACGGGCCCGGCTTCCACCGGGCCCGTTTTCCATTCCGAGCCGCGCATGCACTGGCAGACCCGCCGATTCCGCATCGACCTGAGCCGCCCCCGCGTGATGGGCATCGTCAACGTGACGCCCGATTCCTTCTCGGACGGCGGCCAGCACGACGACAGCCGCACGGCCATCGCCCACTGCGAGCGCCTGGTCGCCGAAGGGGCCGACATCCTGGACATCGGCGGCGAGTCCACCCGCCCCGGCGCGCCGCGCGTCGATGCCGACAGCGAATGGGCTCGCATCGACAAGGTGCTGGCCGCGGCCGTCACGCTGGGCGTGCCGGTCTCGATCGACACCTGCAAGCCCGAGGTGATGCGCAGGGCCCTGGACGCCGGCGCGGACATCATCAACGACGTCCAGGCCTTGCAGATGCCGGGCGCGCTCGCCGCCGTGGCGGGCAGTGGCGCGGGCGTCTGCCTGATGCATATGCGCGGCGAGCCGGCCTCGATGATGGATCTGGCCGTCTATGGCGACGTCGTCGCCGAGGTGGCCGCCTTTTTGGCCCGGCGCGCCCAGGCGGCGCGCGATTCGGGCATTCCGGCCGACTGCATCGCCTTGGACCCGGGCTACGGTTTCGCCAAGAAGGCCGAGCACAACCTGCAACTGCTCGCCGGCCAGCCGCGCCTGGCCGAGCTGGGCTATCCGCTGCTGGTCGGCTGGTCGCGCAAGCGCACCCTGGGCGACATCACCGGCCGGGCGGTGGACCAACGCCTGCCGGCCAGCCTGGCAGCGGCGCTGAAGGCCGTCAGCCTGGGTGCGAACGTGCTGCGTGTGCACGATGTCGCCGCCACGGTGGACGCGCTCAAGGTCTGGGCCGCCGTCGATGCGGCGACAATCCTGGCCACTGAATAAAAGGAAGAGCTCGATGGGCCGCAAGTATTTTGGAACCGACGGCATTCGAGGCACGGTAGGCCAGGACCCGATCACGCCCGACTTCATGCTGCGCCTGGGCCATGCCGTGGGCCGCGTGCTGCGCAAGTCGAACAAGCGCCCCACGGTGCTGATCGGCAAGGACACGCGCATCTCGGGCTACATGATCGAGTCCGCGCTGGAAGCCGGCTTCGCTTCCGCCGGCGTCAATGTGCTGCTGACCGGCCCGCTGCCCACGCCGGGCGTCGCCTACCTGACGCGCGCGCTGCGCCTGGATCTCGGTGTCGTCATCAGCGCCTCGCACAACCCCTTTGCCGACAACGGCATCAAGTTCTTCTCCGACAAGGGCGAGAAGCTGCCCGATGCCTGGGAGCTCGCCGTCGAATCCGCGCTGGAAGAGGCGCCGCAATGGGTGGACTCGGCGAGTCTGGGCCGCGCCAAGCGTCTGGAAGATGCGCGTGGCCGCTATATCGAGTTCTGCAAGAACAGCTTCGGTTCCGACCTGACGCTCAAGGGGCTGAAGATCGTCGTCGACGCGGCCCATGGCGCGGCCTATCACGTCGCTCCCGACGTCTTCCATGAGCTGGGCGCCGAGGTCATCTCCATCGGCTGCAAACCCGATGGCTTCAACATCAATGCCGGCTTCGGCGCCACGGCGCCCGGCGCCCTCGTCGAGGCCGTCAAGGCCCAAGGCGCCGACTACGGCGTGGCCCTAGACGGCGATGCCGACCGCCTGCAGCTGGTGGACGCCAACGGGCGCCTCTACAACGGCGACGAGCTGCTCTATGTGATGGTGGCCGACCGCCTGGCCCAGGGCCTGCGCGTGCCCGGTGCCGTCGGCACGCTGATGACGAATATGGCGGTCGAGCTGGCCCTGCGCTCACGCGATGTCGAGTTCGTACGCGCCAAGGTCGGCGACCGCTATGTGCTGGAAGAGCTGGCCGCCCGCGGCTGGCAACTGGGCGGCGAAGGCTCCGGCCATCTGCTGGCCCTGGACAAGCACACCACGGGCGACGGCATCGTCAGCGCTCTGCTGGTGCTGCAGGCCGTCTGCCGCAGCGGCCGCGGCCTGGCGGAGCAACTGCAAGGCGTGGATCTGTTCCCGCAGACGCTGATCAATGTGCGTCTGCAGCCGGGCCAGGACTGGAAAGCCAACACCCGCCTGACGGAGGAGCAGGCGGCCGTCGTCGCCGAGCTGGGCGATCGCGGCCGGGTGCTGATCCGTCCGTCGGGCACGGAGCCGCTGGTGCGCGTGATGGTCGAGGCCTCGGACGCCGACCTGGCCAAGCGTTGTGCTCAGCGCCTAGCCGACACGCTGACGGCCTGATCCGCCGGCACAAAAGGAAAGGCCGCCCCCGGGGCGGCCTTTTCGTTTACTTCTTCGGCGGCATCAGCACGCGGTCAACGACATGGGCCACGCCATTGGTCGCGACGATGTCGGCCTGCTGCACGACGGCGTCATCCACGGTGACGAAGCCGCCGGTCTTGGCCAGGGCCAGGGTCGCGCCCTGGTGGGTCTTGGCGGCCCCCGGCTTCACGTCGGCGGCGGCGACGCGGCCGTCGATGACGTGATAGCCCAGCACGGCCTTGAGCTGGGCCGGGTCGGCGGCCAGCGCCTCCAGGGTCTTGGCCGGCACGGCCTTGAAGGCCTCGTCGGTCGGCGCAAAGACGGTCAGCGGGCCGGCGGCGCGCAGCTCGTCCACCAAGCCGGCCTGGGCCACCAGGCGGTTGAAGGTGCTGAGCTGCGGGTCGCGGGCCAGGGTGTCGGCCAGCGGGGCGGGGGCGGGCGTGGTGGCGCAGGCGGCCAGCAGGGCGCAGGCGGCCAGGGCGATCAGGGAGGTGCGGCGGATCATTCGGTGCTCCAGTCGGGTCTGTAAACGGCTGGCCGGCACTCTAGAAGTGCAATATGACGCTTGCGTGAACCGAAAATGACAGTGTCACAAAGCGGTTCAGGCCGCTTCCCACTGAGGCTTTGCCGCGCTCCAATGTCCGGATCGATGACGGGCCGGTCACTGAACCGTCATATTCGATCCCTAGGATGGCGGCATCGTCAAAACCGCACTGCGGAAGGGTCTCAGATGAACTTTGTCCAGGTCAGCAAGTCGCTCGCGATCGTCGCGGGTCTGTTCGGCGCCCAGATGGCCCTTGCCCAGGACGTGACCGGCGCTGGCGCCACCTTCCCGGCTCCCATCTACGCCAAGTGGGCCGATGCCTACAACAAGGCCAGCGGCGCCCGCATCAACTACCAGTCCGTCGGCTCCGGTGCCGGCATCCGCCAGATCAAGGCCAAGACGGTCGATTTCGGCGCCTCCGACATGCCGTTGAAGGACGAAGAGCTGGCCAAGGACGGCCTGGTCCAGTTCCCCACCGTCATCGGCGGCGTCGTGCCGGTCGTCAACATCAAGGGCATCGCCCCGGGCCAGATCAAGCTGACCGGCGCCGTGCTGGCCGACATCTATCTGGGCAAGGTCACGAAGTGGAATGACGCGGCCATCACGGCGCTGAACCCGGGCGTCGCCCTGCCTGACGCGGCCATCGCCCCGGTCGCCCGTGCCGACGGTTCCGGCACGACCTTCATCTTCACCAACTACCTGTCCAAGGTCAGCCCCGAGTGGAAGGACAAGGTCGGCGAAGGCACGACGGTCAAGTGGCTGGCTGGCACCGCCGGCAAGGGCAACGAGGGCGTCGCGGCCTTCGTACAACGCCTGCCCAACTCCATCGGCTACGTCGAGTACGCCTATGTGAAGCAGAACAAGATGACCTACGTCCAGCTGAAGAACAAGGACGGCCAATGGGTCAACCCGAGCGACGACGCCTTCAAGGCCGCCGCGGCCGGTGCCGACTGGAACAAGACCTTCTACCAGATCACCACCGACCAGCCCGGCAAGACCGCCTGGCCGCTGACCAACCCGACCTACATCCTGATGTTCAAGTCCCAGGACAAGGCCGCCCAGGCCAGCGCCGCGCTGAAGTTCTTCGAATGGGCCTATGTCAACGGCGACAAGATGGCCGACGACCTCGACTACGTGCCCCTGCCTGACACCGTGAAGAACCTGGTGCGCAAGCAGTGGGCCGACCAGATCAAGGACAGCGCCGGCAAGCCCGTCGCCTACAAGTGATGCCCGGACGCCCTCGATGACATCGAGGCAGGCCCGGCTGCAGCCGGGCCTTGCCACATCGAAGGCGTCCCATCCGTGACCCACTTCAGGAGGTTCCTTGGCAGCCATCCTTCCAGCCGGTGAAGCCGGCGTCGACCGAAGCGAACCCCAGACCTCGCCGATGAGTCCCCAACCCCAGCGTCGACGCGTCGCCCCGTGGGCCGACGCCGTGTTCGCGGCCCTGTCGCAGGGCGCCGCCTGGCTGACGCTGGCATTGATGGTGGGCATCATCGGCTCCCTCATCGTCGGCGCGGCGCCGGCCCTCAGAGCCTTTGGCCTGGGCTTCCTGACCAGCGCGGAATGGGATCCGGTGCAGGAGAAGTTCGGCGGCCTGGTGATGATCTACGGCACCTTGGCCAGCTCCTTCATCGCCCTGGTCATCGCCGTGCCGGTCAGCTTCGGCATCGCCATCTTCCTGACCGAGCTGTCACCCGGCTGGCTCAAGCGCCCCCTGGGCATCGCCATCGAGCTGCTGGCCGCCGTGCCCTCCATCGTCTACGGCATGTGGGGTCTGCTGGTGTTCGGCCCCATCCTCGCCACCTTCGTGCAGCAGCCCCTGCAGGCGATGTTCACCGGCGTGCCCTTCATCGGCGCGCTGTTCTCCGGCCCGCCGGTGGGCATAGGCATCCTGTCGGCCGGCATCATCCTGGCCATCATGATCATCCCCTTCATCGCCTCGGTGATGCGCGACGTCTTCGAGGTCACGCCGCCGATGCTGAAGGAGTCCGCCTATGGCCTGGGCGCGACGACCTGGGAGGTTGTGTCCCGCGTCGTGCTGCCCTACACCAAGACCGGCGTCGTCGGTGGTGTCATGCTGGGCCTGGGGCGGGCCCTGGGCGAGACCATGGCCGTCACCTTCGTCATCGGCAACATGAACCAGCTGAATTCGCTGTCGGTCTTCGAGGCCGCCAACAGCATCACGTCGACGCTGGCCAACGAGTTCGCCGAAGCCGGCGAGGGCCTGCACCAGGCCTCGCTGATGTATCTGGGCCTGGTCCTCTTCCTGATCACCTTCGTCGTGCTGACCATCTCCAAGTTGCTGCTGCTGCGCCTGAAGAAGGGCGAGGGAGCCCGTTCATGACCACTGCACTCGACGCTCGCCGCCTGGCGATGCACCACAAGCGCAAGCGCGTCAACGCCATCGCGCTGGCCCTGTCGCTGGGCGCCATGGCCTTTGGCGTGTTCTGGCTGGTCTGGATCCTGTTCGAGACCATCTATCTGGGCATCGGCGGCCTGAACCTGGCCACCTTCACGCAGATGACGCCACCGCCGCAAGGCGAGGGCGGGGGCCTGGCCAATGCCATCTTCGGCAGCTTCGTCATGGTCGGCCTGGCCACCCTGGTCGGCACGCCGGTCGGCATCATGGCGGGCGTCTATCTGGCCGAATACGGCCAGAAGACCTGGCTGGGCAGCGCGGTGCGCTTCATCAACGACATCCTGCTGTCGGCGCCCTCCATCGTCGTCGGCCTGTTCGTCTACGCCGTCGTCGTTGCTCGCATGCACAGCTTCTCCGGTCTGGCCGGCGCACTGGGCCTGGCCCTGCTGGTCATTCCCGTCGTCATCCGCACGACCGAGAACATGCTCAGCCTGGTGCCCAATGCGCTGCGCGAGGCGGCCTATGCCCTGGGTACGCCCAAGTGGAAAGTCATCCTGTCCATCACGCTGAAGGCGGCCCGCGCCGGCGTCATCACCGGCATCCTGCTGGCCCTGGCCCGCGTGTCTGGCGAGACGGCGCCGCTGCTGTTCACGGCCCTGTCCAACCAGTTCTGGACCAGCGACCTCGGCGCGCCCATGGCCAGCCTGCCGGTCACCATCTTCAAGTTCGCGATGAGCCCCTATGAGAACTGGCAGAAGCTGGCCTGGGCTGGCGTCTTCCTGATCACCGTGGGCGTGCTGCTGCTGAACATCCTGGCCCGCGTGCTCTTCAAGAACAAACACTAAGGACCCCACCATGGACGCCAAGATCGAAACGCCCGTGGGCGAGCGCGCCAAGCTCTCGGTGCGCAACCTGAACTTCTTCTACGGCAGCTTCCACGCGCTGAAGAACATCAACCTCGACATCCCCGAGAAGAAGGTCACCGCCTTCATCGGCCCGTCGGGCTGCGGCAAGTCCACGCTGCTGCGCACGCTGAACCGCATGTTCGAGCTCTACCCCGAGCAGCGCGCCGAAGGCGAGATCCTGCTGGACGGCGAGAACATCCTGCAGAGCAAGGACGATGTCTCGCTGATCCGCGCCAAGGTCGGCATGGTCTTCCAGAAGCCCACGCCCTTCCCGATGTCCATCTACGACAACATCGCCTTCGGGGTGAAGCTGTTCGAGACGCTGCCGCGCGTGGAGATGGACGAGCGCGTCGAATGGGCCCTGAAGAAGGCCGCCCTGTGGACGGAAGTGAAGGACAAGCTCAACCAGAGCGGCGCCGGCCTGTCCGGCGGCCAGCAGCAGCGCCTGTGCATCGCCCGTGGCATCGCCATCAAGCCCGAGGTCCTGCTGCTCGACGAGCCGTGCTCGGCCCTGGACCCGATCTCCACCGGCAAGATCGAAGAGCTCATCCACGAACTGAAGAGCGACTACACCGTCGCCATCGTGACCCACAACATGCAGCAGGCTGCGCGTTGCTCTGATTACACGGCCTATATGTACCTGGGCGACCTGATCGAATTCGGGCCGACCGCTGAGCTCTTCATGAAGCCCAAGCGCAAGGACACCGAGGATTACATCACCGGCCGTTTCGGCTAAGGAGGACGGCATGACGGACAAGCATCTTTCCACCCAGTTCGACGCCGAACTCAGCGGCATCTCGACCCGCGTGCTCGAAATGGGCGGCCTCGTCGAGGCCCAGGTAGCCCAGGCTGTGCAGGCCCTGGCGGACTTCAGCGCCGAATCGGCCGATGAAGTGCTGGCCAAGGAAGGCCGCGTCAACACGATGGAAATCGAGATCGACCGCGATCTCTCGACCATCATCGCGCGCCGCCAGCCCACGGCCCGCGACCTGCGCCTGCTGATCGCCATCAGCAAGAGCATCGCCAATCTCGAGCGCGTCGGCGACGAGGCGGCGCGCATCGCCCGCACCGTGCAGCGCCTGGTGTCGGGCGGCGTGTCCAGCCGGCTGCGCCTGCCCATGGGCGACCTGGCCTTCGAAGCCGAACTGGCCATCAAGCAGCTGCGCAAGTCGCTGGACGCCTTCGCCCGCCTGGACGTCGAGCGTGCGCTGGATGTGCTCAAGCACGACGATGAGATCGACAAGGAATTCGACGGCCTGCTGCGCAAGCTCATCACCTACATGATGGAAGACCCGCGCACCATCTCCTCGTCCATCGACCTGGTCTTCGTCGCTAAGGCTATCGAGCGGGTGGGCGACCACGCCAAGAACCTGGCCGAGGTCGTCATCTACGTGGTCAAGGGCCAGGACGTCCGGCACAACTCGCCGGAAGCCGTTGAAACGATGGTGCGCTGACCATGAGCCGAGTCCTTGTCGTTGAAGATGAATCGGCGATTGCCGAGCTGATCTCCATCAACCTGCGCCATGCCGGCTTCGAAGTGACCATTGCCGGCAGCGCCACGCAGGCCCAGTACGAGGTCGACCGCGTGCTGCCCGACCTCGTCGTGCTGGACTGGATGCTGCCGGGCCAAAGCGGCGTCGCCCTGGCTCGCCAATGGCGCAGCACGGCCCGCACCAAGGAGTTGCCCGTCATCATGCTGACGGCGCGCGCCGAGGAGGGCGACAAGATCGCCGGCCTGGACGCCGGTGCCGACGACTACGTCACCAAGCCCTTCTCGACCAATGAGCTGCTGGCCCGCATCCGCGCCGTGTTGCGCCGCAAGGCGCCCGAGGCGCTGGACAGCGCGGTCGAGGTCGGCCCGCTGTTGCTGGACCCGGGCACGCGCCGCGTCAGCCGCGATGGCGCCGAGGTCAAGCTCGGCCCCACCGAGTTCCGCCTGCTGCACTTCCTGATGACCCATCCCGAGCGCGTGCACAGCCGCTCGCAGCTGCTGGACCGCGTCTGGGGCGACCATGTCTTCATCGAGGAGCGCACCATCGACGTCCACGTCAAGCGCCTGCGCGAGGCGCTGGAGCGCGTGCAGTGCGCCCGCATGATCGAGACCGTCCGCGGCGCCGGTTACCGACTGACCCAACAGAGCAGTGCGCTCTCGGCCTGAGTTTTTTCCGCCGTAATGACTTGGTTGCTGCCCCGACTGCTGATGGCCCTCGTGGCCGCGCTGATCGGGTTTGTCATTGGGGTGGCGGTCCGCACCGCCACGGGCATCGACAGCCTGGGCCTGGCCGTCGCCGTGGTCAGCGGCGTTGTGCTGACCATGCTGGTCGACGCGGTGCGCGGCCACCGGCTGCTGAACTGGCTGCGCGGCAACCAGTTCGAGAACGCGCCGCGCGACACCGGCCTGTGGGGTGAGGTCGGCTACCGCATCGAGCGCGCCGTGCGCGACCGCGATCGCGCCGTTGCCCGCAACCGGCTGGAGCTGGAGCAGTTCCTGTCGGCCATCGAGGCCTCGCCCAATGGCGTGCTGATGCTGGACACCCACGAGCAGATCGTCTGGTGCAACCGCGTCGCGGCCGATCACTTCGCGCTGGACCCGCAACGCGATCTGCGTCAGCGCATCACCAACCTCGTGCGCGCCCCGGCCTTCGTGGCCTATCTGCAGGCCGGCAACTTTGCCGAGCCCCTGGTGCTGGGCAATGGCCGCGGTCCGGGCACGCTGTCCATCATCGTGCGCGAGTACGGCGAAGGCATGCGCCTGGTGCTGTCGCTGGACGTCACCGAGCGCATGCGCTCCGAGGCCATGCGGCGCGATTTCGTCGCCAACGTCTCGCACGAGATCCGCACGCCGTTGACGGTGCTGTCCGGCTTCATCGAGACCATGCACACGCTGCCGCTGACGGCGGTGGAGCGCGAGCGCGTGCTGGTGCTGATGAACCAGCAGACCCAGCGCATGCAGACCCTGGTGGCCGATCTGCTGACCCTGGCCCAGCTCGAAGGCAGCCCACGTCCGGCGCCGGATCGCTGGGTGGGCCTGGACGGCCTGCTGCTGCGCATCTCGGCGGATGCCGAGGCGCTGTCGGCCGGCCGCCATCAGCTGCGTCTCAAGCCCGAGACCCATGTCGAGCTGGCCGGCATCGAGAGCGAACTGCTCAGCGCCATCGCCAATCTGGTGACGAACGCGGTGCGCTACACGCCTGATGGCGGCGAAGTCGAAGTGGCCTGGCGGCCGCTGGAAGGTGGAAACGGTGAACTGACCGTCATCGACTCCGGGCCGGGCATCGCGCGCGAGCACATTCCGCGCCTGACCGAGCGCTTCTACCGTGTCGACGGCAGCCGCTCGCGCGAGACGGGTGGCACCGGCTTGGGCCTGTCCATCGTCAAGCACGTCATGCAGCGCCATGGTGGCGAGCTGATGATCCAGAGCGAAGTGGGCAAAGGCTCGCGCTTTCGGCTCGTCTTCCCGGCTGCGCGGGTGCGTCAGGCCAGCGATTCAGCACTGGGCGACGAGGCCGCTTTCAACGCGGCCGCGCTGTCGGATCACTGACGTTTCAACAGCACCAGGCCAGCGCTGCCACTGCGGTCGGTGGGGCGCCTGACCTGGGCGACGACCTGCCAGCCCTTGGGCGTCGGCTGGCCGGCGCTGATGACGGCATAGCTGCAGCCCGAGGCCTCCAGCGAGCCACGCCCCTGGACCAGCCAACCGCCATGCCATTCCAGCGCCGCCAGCGTCGCCAGGTTCTGGCCGGGCGCGGCCAGGCAGGAGACCTGGGCCGGCATGCGAGCCTTCAAGCGCGCCGTCAGCGGGGCCAAGCTGCGCGCATAGTCCAGCGGCGGCAGCAGCAGGCTCATGACCAGCAGCCAGCCCAGGGCGACACCGCCGGCCGGCAGGGCCAGGCTCTTCCACAGCGCATGGCGGTGGCGGGCTGTACGCCAGCGCACCAGCGCCAGCCAGGACAGCGTGGCGGCGATGGCGAGCACCAGGGCCAGCAGGCTGAAGCGCGGCTCGAAGCCCTCGGCCAGGCGGCGCAGATTGGCCATGGGCCGTTCCGGCCAGCCGGTGTGCATGGACACGTAGTAGAGCCAGCCGAACAGGGCGACGGCCGAGAAGATGAAGACGCAGAACCAGTCCACCGCCGCCGAGACGCTGCGGCTCAGCGTCGGCAGCGCGAAGGCCGCCAGGATGGCCAGCGAGGGCAGGGCGAGCAGCAGGGCGCGCTCCGAGCCGTCCATGGCGATGCAGGCCATCAGGGGCACGAGCAGGGCGATGGCCGGCACGGTGATGTGGCGGCGCAGGCCGTGCCGCCGCCAGCGCCACAGCGTCCACAGGGCCAGCGGCCCGGACGGCCAGCAGAACCAGGCCAGCAGGCTCAGCAGGGACGCGAACTGGATGCCCGGCCGGACCCGCCAGGCCCAGCCGTCGAAGGCCCAGGCGGCGACGACGGCCAGCGTCAGCGAAGCCAGCAGCCAGACGCGCTGGGCCTTGGCCTCGTCATGGCTGGAGCGATGGTTGAGCAGCAGGCCGAGCACGCCGAGGCCACAGGCCACGGTTGGTGCGCCGCTCGCTGCCAGCACGGGCAGGGCCAGCAGCACGGCGATGCGCGCGCGGCCCGGCTTGAACGGCGCCGCCGCCAGGCCGTAGAGGTAGACCGAGATGGCCAGCAACTGCACCAGCTCGGGCGTCGTCTCATGGCCCAGTTGCAGCAGGCCGAGCGATGCCATCAGCGCCAGCAGGGCGCCATCGGCCAGGGCGCGGGCGTAGTCC
The DNA here is from genome assembly GCF_031458095.1 of Roseateles saccharophilus. Taxonomy (GTDB): domain Bacteria; phylum Pseudomonadota; class Gammaproteobacteria; order Burkholderiales; family Burkholderiaceae_C; genus Pelomonas; species Pelomonas saccharophila_A. The sequence goes on along the minus strand of NZ_JAVDXU010000003.1, from coordinate 112,404 downwards.
ACGGCCTGGGCCTCGCCGCCGAAGGCAAAGGCCACGGGCTGGGCCGCCTCGGTGCGGGCGAGGTGGAAGCAGGTGTACCAGACGGCGACCAGCACGCCGACCAGCACCAGGGCATAGGGCAGGCGGGCGGCGACCGGGGCGTCCAGGAAAGGCAGGGCCTTGATGGCCAGGGCGCCCAGCCAATAGGGCAGGGGGCCGCCGTCGGCGGGAATGCCGGCGATGGCCGGCTGCCACCAGGGCGCATGGCCCTCGGCGATGCTGGCCATGAAGCCGAAGGCCGTCAGGTCGGCATTGCGCCAGGGATCGCGGCCGAAGATGCCAGGGATCACATAGGCCGCGCACAGCAGGATCAACGCCAGGCGCGGCAGGCGTTCGACGCCGCGCTCGGCGACGATGGCGGGGGTGGGGAGATTCACGCGCTGATATCGATGAGGTCGGCCGGCATCATGCCCTCAAAAGGTGGCCCAAAAAGCAAAAGGCGACCTGCGCTGCAGAAATGCAAAAGGGCAGCCTAGGCTGCCCTTTGGACGTTGGCGCGGCGAAACGCCGCCAAGCCAATTTACTTCTTGAGGTGAGCGAACTTGTTGCGGAACTTCTCGACGCGGCCGCCCAGGTTGTCCACGCTCTTTTGCGTGCCCGTGTAGAAGGGGTGCGACTCGCTGGTGGTTTCCAGCTTCACCAGCGGCAGGGTCTTGCCGTCGATCTCGGTGGTTTCCTTGGTCTGCACGGTCGAGCGCGTGACGAATTGGAAACCGTTGGACAGATCGATGAACGCGACGTCGCGGTAGTTGGGGTGAATGCCGTCTTTCATGGGAACCTCTTGGCTAGGTCGGGAGCCACGCAGACCGCTGTTGTTGAGGCGGTGGGCGCACTTTCCGGGGGTGTCAGGGCGGAAAACCGGCGATTGTAGCCGGCTTTCCTGCGGTTTGGCTACTCGGGGTCTGAGGCTTTACCCGCCGCGCCGCATCATGTCGAAGAAGTCCAGGTTGTTCTTCGACGCCTTCATCTTGTCGAGGATGAACTCCATCGCCTCGATCTCGTCCATGTTGTAGAGCAGCTTGCGCAGGATCCAGCTCTTTTGCAGGATTTCCGGCTTCAGCAGCAGCTCTTCACGGCGGGTGCCCGACTTGTTGATCAGGATGGACGGGTAGACGCGCTTCTCGGCCATGCGGCGATCCAGGTGGATTTCGCAGTTGCCGGTGCCCTTGAACTCTTCGTAGATCACCTCGTCCATCTTGGAGCCGGTGTCGATCAGGGCCGTGCCGATGATGGTCAGCGAGCCGCCTTCCTCGATATTGCGCGCCGCGCCGAAGAAGCGCTTGGGGCGCTGCAGGGCGTTGGCATCCACACCACCGGTCAGCACCTTGCCGGAGCTGGGCAGCACGTTGTTGTAGGCGCGGGCCAGGCGGGTGATCGAGTCCAGCAGGATGATCACGTCCTTCTTCAGTTCGACCAGGCGCTTGGCGCGCTCGATCACCATCTCGGCGACCTGCACGTGGCGGGCGGCGGGCTCGTCGAAGGTGGAGCTGATGACCTCGCCGCGCACGGTGCGGATCATCTCGGTCACTTCCTCGGGACGCTCGTCGACGAGCAGCACGATGAGGTGGCAGTCCGGGTGGTTGGCGACCATCGCGTGGGCGATGCTCTTCATCATCTCCGTCTTGCCGGTCTTGGGCTGGGCGACGATCAGGGCGCGCTGGCCTTTGCCGATCGGAGACGTCAGGTCGATGATGCGACCGGTGATGTTCTCCTCGCCCTTGTAGCCTTCACGCTCGAGCTTGAACTGCTCCTTGGGGAACAAGGGCGTCAGGTTCTCGAACATGATCTTGTTCTTGCTCTCCTCCGGCGTCTGGTTGTTGACGCGGTCGACCTTGACCAGAGCGAAGTAGCGCTCGCCGTCCTTGGGGACGCGCACCTCGCCTTCCACCAGGTCACCGGTGTGCAGGTTGAAGCGGCGGATCTGGCTGGGCGACAGATAGATGTCGTCCGTCGAGGCCATATAGCTGGCTTCGATCGAGCGCAGGAAGCCGAAGCCGTCTGGGAGCACTTCGAGCACGCCATCGCCGAAGACCTGCTCGCCGGCCTTGGCGCGCTTCTTCATGATGGCGAACATCAGCTCCTGCTTGCGCAGGCGCGTGACGTTGTCGATCTCCAGCTCCTCGCCCATCTGGATCAGGGCGGAGACGTGAAGCGCTTTGAGTTCGGAAAGATGCATGGGTGAACACCCGTCAGGGGCCGCTGGGCCAGCCAAGGCCGAACGGCAAATACTACGGCTCCGCCCCGGATCAGGACCGAAAGGGCAACGCGCTGACTGCTCGCGATGCGGATTCGAAAAAACGTGGGGAGGGGGAGCCGAGTCCACGCTGGCTGGGTTCCTTGGAACCCGGGGCGTGTTGGCTTTGGCTGCTGCAGCGGGGCACCGGGAGGTGCATCATGCGCTGCAGCAGTTGGCGCGATTATAGGTTCGCGTCGAGGAAGGCGGTCAACTGGGCCTTGGAGAGGGCGCCAACCTTGGTGGCGGCGAGCTGGCCGTCCTTGAAAAGCATCAGCGTCGGGATGCCACGGATGCCGAACTTGGCCGGCACTTCGCGGTTCTCGTCGACGTTCATCTTGGCGACCTGCAGCTTGTCACCGTAGCCGGTGGCGACCTCGTCCAGGATGGGCGCGATCATCTTGCAGGGGCCGCACCATTCGGCCCAGTAGTCCACCAGCACCGGCTTGCCGGACTGGATCACGTCGGCGTCGAAGGACGCGTCGGAAACATGCTTGATCAATTCGCTGCTCATGGGAGGGTTCCTTGGCCTCAAAGGGTTGGCGGTCACCGCAGGGGCGCCGTCCGAATAGGCAAAATCATTGTGACATAGCCACTTTTGCCCGGACGGTCACGAGGGTGACCGAAGCAATGGCAGACATCAGGGCGGGAGGCCCTCTTTACAAGTGCAACAAGCCTTGAACCTGGGCCTGGCCCCTGGTGAAGACATCGAATCCTTCTGGCGCCGCGTCGCCGCCACCTGCGCCGACTGGCTGGCCGCGCAGGGCCTGCCGCTGCGCGACGCCGTGCTCTTGCTGCCCTTTGCCCAGCAGATCGCCCCGGCGCGCCGCGCCTTCCTGGCCCGCGGTGGCTGGCAGCCGGTGCTGACCACCACGCACAGCCTGGCTTCCGCGCTGGGCCCCTCGCTGCTGCCCCGGCCGGGGCAGATCAGCGGCGACTCGCCCGTCGACACCCTGGCCGCCGACGAACTGCTGGCCGACCAGTCCTGGGCCCAGGCCCTGAAGCGTGAAGACCCGCGCACCCACCGCCTGGCGCTGGCCCGCCTGGTGGAGACGGCCCATGCCTTCGCCCGCGCCGCGGCCCAGCGCGACCCGGCCCTGCGCGGCGCCTGGTTCAACGCCGCCCGCCGGCACCTGACCGACGACCCGGTCGGCGGCGCCGAGCGCGCCCTCACCCTCGTGGCCCTGGCCTGGGCCGAGGCCGACGACCGCCAGCCCGCCACCGATGCCCTCTTCAGCCACCGCCCCAGTGCCTGGATCGCGCTGAAGGCGGGCGGGCCCGATCCCCTGGCCCTGGCCCTGCTGGCCCGTGGTGAGGCCCCATCCCTGCTGCTGAACGCCGACCTGGACCTGGACAGCCTCACCGCGCCCCCCGCCCGTATCGAGGAAGCCCTGTGTCCTGATTTCGAGGCCCTGGCCCAGGCATCCGCGGCCGCCGTGCTGCAGCACCTGGCCGCCGGCCGCGCCCCTGTCGCCGTCATCGCGCAGGACCGCGTCGTCGTGCGCCGCCTGCGCGCGCTGCTGGGCCGTCAGGGCGTGCCCCTGCACGACGAAACCGGCTGGACGCTGGCCACCACGCCCGCCGCGTCGCTGCTGATGGCCCTGTTGCGCGCCGCCCTGGGCGGCGGTGCCGTGGACGACTGGCTGGCCTGGCTCAAGCTCAGCGTCGAGCCGTCCGACGCCCTGGACGCGCTGGAGGCCCTGTGCCGGCGCCGCCGCATCCGCCGCGCCGAGGCGCTGGACGCCATCGAAAACCTGCCGGCCCAGGCCCTTTGGCAGTCGCGCCGCCAGGCCCTGGCTCCGCTGATGGGCGGCGGCCGGCGCATGCTGACCCACTGGCTGCAGGACCTGCGCCGAGCCCTCGGCCCCGAGCCGCTGGCCGGCCTGGAGGGGGCGGAGGGCGTGCTCAACGCCATCTGGCTGTCGCGCAACCCCTGGCCCGGCAGCGCGCATGAAGCGGTGCTGGACGGCAGCAGGCTGGACGGCCCGGGTTTCCTCACCTGGGTGAGCGACGTGCTGGAGGCCGGCCAGTTCCAGCCCGAGGACGATGCCAGCGGCGCCCCGGTCGTCATCACACCCCTGGTGCGCGCCATGCTGCGGCCCTTTGGCGCCGTGGTGCTGCCCGGCGCCGACGCCGACACCCTGGGCCGCGCCGGCCGCCCCTTGAGCCTGCTCAGCGAGTCTGACGCCCAGGCGCTGGGCCTGCAGACGCAGGAGGCCCAGCGCAGCGCCGAGGCGCAGGCCTTCGCCCAGGCCCTGCGAGTGCCGGTGCTGACGCTGTTGCGCTGCACCCGCGCGGGAGCCGAGCCGCTGCCGCCCAGCCCTCTCATCGAACGCCTGGCCGCCGCAGCCCGCCGCGCCGGGCTGCCCTCGCCGCTGCGCCTGTGGATGGACCCGCGCCAGCCCGAGGCCCTGGTGCCGCACCCTGTGCCCCGCGCCAGCGTGCCCACGTCGCCCCTGCCGGCGGCTCTCAGCGCCAGCGCGGTGGAGGCCCTGCGCCGCTGCCCCTACCAGTTCTTCAGCCGCCATGTGCTGGGCCTGCACGAGGCCGACGAGTTGGAAGGCGAGCCCGAGAAGCGCGACTACGGCACCTGGCTGCACGCCGTGCTGCACCGCTTCCACACCCACCGCGAGGCGGGCGACATGGTGGCGCAGCTGCGCGAAGCCGCCCGCGTGGAAAGCCTGGGCCTGGACGAAGCCGACTTCCTGCCCTGGCAGGCCAGCTTCGAGCGCCTGCTGCCGCGCTATGTGGACTGGCTGGCGGGCGCCGAGGCCGCCGGCCTGGAGTTTTCCGAGGGCGAACTGGCGCGTGAATGCCAGCCTTTCGACGGCGACCTGGCCGGCATCGTGCTGCGCGGCCGCATCGACCGCATCGACCGCACCGAGTCGGGCCAGCGCCTGCTGCTGGACTACAAGACCAGCAGCGTCAAGGACCTGGAAGCCCGCGTGAAGGAGCCGCTGGAGGACACCCAGCTCGCCGTCTATGCGCTGCTGATGGACGCCGAGCCCGATCTGGGTGCCGCCTATCTGGCCGTGGACGACCGCGACCGCGTGGCCGTCATCGAACACCCCGACGTGGCCGCGACGGCGCAGCGGCTCAAGCAAGGCCTGCAGGCCGACCTGCAGGCCTTGCGGGATGGCGCGCCGCTGCCTGCCTTGGGCGAAGGCAGCGCCTGCGACTACTGCGAGGCCCGTGGCCTGTGCCGCAAGGACGATTGGGCATGAGCTACGCGTACTACGCCGACGGAACGCGGGTCCCCCGCGAACGCTTCTACACCCTCGCCTGTGATCCGCGGCGCAGCGCCGTCGTGGAAGCCTGCGCGGGTGCCGGCAAGACCTGGATGCTGGTGTCGCGCATCCTGCGCGCGCTGCTGGCCGGCGCGCAGCCGCAGGAGATCGTCGCCATCACCTTCACCCGCAAGGCCGCGGGCGAGATGCGCGAGCGGCTGCTGGAGTGGCTGGCCGAATTCGCCGCGGCGAGCGAAGACAGGCGCGTGGCCGAACTCGTCGCCCGCGGCATGTCCGAGCCCGAGGCCCGGGCCGCGGCGCCGCGCCTGGCCACGCTGCAGGACGAACTGCTGCGCGGCGGCCGGCCGGTGGAGATACGCACCTTCCATGGCTGGTTCTCGCAACTGCTGCGCGCCGCCCCGCTGGCCGTGCTGAACGCCGAAGGCCTGTCCGCCGAGCTGCAACTGGTGGAGGACGAAGCCGAGCTGATGCCGCCGCTGTGGCGCCGCTTCCATGCCCGCGTGCTGGCCGACGCCGAGCTGGCGTCCAGCTTCCAGGCACTGACCGAAACGCGCGGCCGCAGCAGCCTGCGCATCTGGCTGGAGGCGGCCTTCAACAAGCGCGTCGAACTGCGCCTGGCTTCCGGTGTCGGTGTGCTGATGGACAGCATGCCCGACGTGGACCAGCCGCTGGCCGGCCTCGCCGCGCTGCGCACCCGCCTCTGCGCCCTGGCCCGCCAGCTCGGCGCCGCCAAGGGCGTGAAGGCGCGCGACGCCGCCACCGGGATCGAGCAGGCGCTGGCGCTGCCCGACGAAGCCGCCTTCGTCGCGCTGCAGGCCGCGCTGTTCACCAAGACCGGCACGCCCAAGAAAGGCCTGGGCGACTCACCCGAGCAGCTCGATTGCGTGCAGGCCCTGGAAGCCATCGCTGCCGATATCAGCCAGCATGAAGCTGCCCTCGAACATGCCCGCATGTCGCGTCTCGCCGAAGTGCTGGTGATGGAGTTCGAGGCCCTGAAGCGCCAGCGCGGCCTGGTGGACATGAACGACCTGGAGCGTGGCGCCCTGGCCCTGCTGTCGCGGCCCGAGCTGGCCGGCTGGGTGCAGCAGCGCCTGGACGCCCGCGTGCGCCACCTGCTCATCGACGAGTTCCAGGACACCAGCCCGCTGCAATGGCAGGCCCTGCACGGCTGGCTGAGCGCCTATGCGGGCGCCGGGCCGGGCGAGATCAGCGTCTTCATCGTGGGCGACCCCAAGCAGAGCATCTATCGCTTCCGCCGTGCCGAGCCTCGCGTGTTCGCCGCCGCGGGCGAGTTTGTGCGCCAAGGCCTGGCGGGCGTGAGCCTGGCCTGCGACCACACCCGGCGCAATGCGCCCGAGGTGCTGGCGGCCGTCAACGCGGTGTTCGAGGGGCAGATGCCGGGCTTCAGAGCGCACACGACGGAGCAGGGTGCTGATGCGGATGCGGGCCTGTTCTGCATCGATGGCGACCTGGCCGAGGCCGATGCGGCCGAAGCGACCGACCCCGACCGCTGGCGTCCCAGCCTCACCGAGCCGCGCGTGGAGGCTGAAGAAGCACGCCGCGCACCGGAATGCGAGCGCGTCAGCCAGGCCATCCAGTCCCTGCTCGTCGAGGGCTTGCGGCCCCGCGACATCTTCGTGCTGGCCCGCAAGCGCGAGCCCCTGCGCCAGATGGCGCAGGCCCTGCTCGCCGCCGGCATCCCCCATGCCGCGCCCGAGGACAACCGCCTGGCCGACCTGCCCGACGCGCAAGACCTCATCGCGCTGCTGGACGCGCTCGCTTCGCCAGGCCATGCGCTGTCGCTGGCGCGCGCGCTGCGCAGCCCGCTGTTCGGCGTCAGCGAGGCCGACCTGCTGAAGCTCGCCGAGGCCGCCGGCACCGCCCAGTGGCTGGGCGTGCAAGCGCACAAACGCCGCAACTGGTGGGATGCCCTGCAAGCCCTGGCTGACCCCAGCCTCGCACTCGCGAGGGCGCGTGTCCTGCTGTTCACCTGGCGCACCGCGGCCACCCGCTGCACGCCTCACGAACTGCTGGACCGCATCGTCCATGAAGGCGACCTCATCCCCCGCCTGATGGCGGCCGCGCCGCCGTCCGAGGCCCCGCACCGCCTGCAGACCGTCAACGCGCTCATCGAGGCCGCGCTGGAACTGGACGGGGGCCGCTTCGCCGAGCTGTATGGCTTTGTCCGAGCGCTGAAGAGCCGCAGCCCCAAGCTGGCACCCGCACCGGCCGAGGACGCCGTGCAGCTGCTCACCGTGCATGGCGCCAAGGGCCTGGAGGCGCAGGTCGTCGTGCTGCTCGACGCCGATGCCCAGCCGCCGCGCGCCGAAACCCTGTCCCTGGCCTGCGACTGGCCCGTGGCTTCGCCCGCGCCCGCCCGCCTGGCCTTCCTCGTCTCCGAACGCCGCCCGCCGCCGGCCCTGGCCGGGCTGGTGGAGGCCGAGCGCCTGCTGCGCGAGCGCGAGGAGCTCAACGCCCTCTACGTCGCCATGACCCGCGCCCGCCGCCGCCTCATCGTCAGCCGCACGCCGCCCAGGCGCGGTGCGTCCGATCAAAGCTGGTGGGCGCGCCTCGCGCCGCTGGCCCGCAAGCTGGAGTTGGGGGAGGGCAGTGATGCGCCCCTGGCCCTGCCCGCGCCAAGCTGGCTGCCCTTGCCCACCTGGAGCGCGCCGCCCGCTGCCCCTGCAGCGCAAGGCGCCGCCAACGACGCCGCCCAGGCCAACCTCGGCGAAGCCCTGCATCGCGTGCTGGAATGGGCCAGCGCCGCCGGCCAGGCCCAGCCGCTGGACGTGCTGGTGGCCGCCTCGGGCCAGGCCTTTGCGCTGGACGCCGCCGATCGCCAGCGCCTGGGCAAGGCCGCCGAAGCCATCCTGCAAAGCCCGGACTGCCGGCCCTTCTTCGACGCCACCCGCCTGCGCTGGGCCGGCAACGAGGTCGCCATCAACGCCGCTGGCGACGACCGCCGCATCGACCGCCTCGTGCAACTCACCGACGGCAGCTGGTGGGTGCTGGACTACAAGCTCGGCGCCACGCCCGAGCGCGAGCCGGCCTATATCGAGCAGATGCGCAGCTATGTCGCGGCCGTGCAGGCCTTGCAGCCGGGTGAGCCGGTGAGGGCGGCGTTGATCAGTGGGACGGGGAGGCTGGTGCCGGTCGCCTAGCGGGCGGTCTCGCGGGCGATGGCACGAAGCAGCTTGCGCATGGGGCGCGAAACGCGCATGAGGTTGTCCTCCTCCTGCTCTTGAGGCATTGCCCAGTACAGCACGGAAGCTCCATGCAGATCGGGGTGCGCCCGCAACAAAGGCTCAATGGCGCCCCACGCCGTCGGGCTGGCCTGCATGTCCTCGACGCACTGGATCAGCATCTCCATCAGCGACACCCGCTCATCGTCGGACAAGTCCGCCGTGCGGTACGCGCGGAGGAAGTCTTCGAACCTGTCGGGGCTGGCGACTTCCCATTCCCAGTCCTGCATGGTGTCTGCATAGGGCAGTCCCAACCGTTGGGCGAGGGACTGGCGCGCCGCCGAGCTGGGAAGAGAGAGCATCAGTTCAGTCATGACGAGCAAGGGTAGCTGGCTCAGGCCGCAACAGCGACGTCCAGCCCCGGAAAGCACAGCCGCTGGAACTGCGTGTTCAAGTCCTCCGGCGACAGGGGCTTCTCGCTCTCCATCCACCAGATGAAGCTGGACCACAGCGCGCCCACGACATAGTGAGTGGCCAGGTCCAGGCGGGCGCCGGTGATGCTGGCGTGGCGCTGGCGCAGGTCTTGACGCACCAGCTCCGCCAGCATCTGGCGCACATGGCGTTCCACGCTGCTTTCGCTCTCGCGCGCCACCGTCATCTCGTAGATGCGGCGGTGGCTGGCCAGGTGCTGGAAGAAGGGCAGGGTGAAGCCCAGCGGCTCGTCGCGGGCGCGGCCCGCCTGCTCCAGCCAGCCGCGCAGCCGCCCGATGCTGGCGGCCAGCAGTTCCTCCTTGCTCTGGAAGTGGGCATAGAAGGTGGCGCGGCCCACGCCGGCGCGGTCGATGAGGTTCTGGATGGTCAGCCGCTCGTAGCCGCGCTCCAGCATCAGCGCGAACAGGGCTTCGAGGATGGCGTCGCGCGAGCGCTGGGCGCGGCGGTCCAGGGGGGCGAGGGTTTCGAGCATGGAGAGTGACGTTGTTTTGCCGAACAAGCGGCACGCGCCTGTTCGCTAGCGAACAACCGGCTGCCGTCTGTACGGGACATGCTTGGGAGCGCTGAGTATGGTCAGTTTCGTCACCCACTCCCTACCGGAACCCATGCCCAAACTACCGTTCGACCCCCAGCTCGACGTTCAGCCCGGCACCCGCGCTGCCGGCATCGCCATCGCGCTGGCCACCGTCGTGTCCACCGTCTTCGTCGCCCTCGACGAAAGCGGCGGCGGCCAGGGCCAGCTGGCCATCCTGCAAAGCATCGCGCAGCTGGCGGCGCTCAAGGCCGCCGTGCATGGCGTGGCCATCGCCAGCCTCTGCGCCTACGCCTTCGGCTACACGGCACTCACGCGCCGCCTGTCGCTGCAGCGCCCCGCCGTGCTGGCGGGCCTGGCCGCCTATCTGATGGGCTGCGTGGCGCTGGTGGGCGCCACCGTCGTCGACGGCTTCGTCATCCCCCATCTGGCGGCCGATGCCATCGTCGGCTCGCCCATGCGCCTGCAAGTCGGCTACGAACTCGTCCACGCCGCCGGCATTGCGCTGACTGACGCCGCCAAGATCGGCTGGCTGCTGCAGGCCGCGGGCGCGCTGGCCTGGGCTGGCGTGCTGATGGGAGAGGCGGGTCTGGCCCGCGTCGTCGGCATCGTGGGCGCCGTCGCCAACCTCGCCATGGGCGCCGCCGTGCTGGGAGCGGGCGTCAACATGAGCATGACGGCCATCCTCACCATCCTGCTGGCCCAGCTGGTCTGGAACGTCGCCGCCGCCTTGTGGCTGGTGCGCGCGCCCAGGGCTCGGACGGGCGCCTCGTTTCAGTCGGCTAGAATGTCTGGCTCAGTCGGGGCGTAGCGCAGCCTGGTAGCGCATCTGCTTTGGGAGCAGAGGGTCGCGAGTTCGAATCCCGCCGCCCCGACCATCTATAAAAGAAAACGGCCCGCCTCGTGAGATGCGGGCCGTTTCTCTATAGCGGCACAAGCCATCTAACCGATGGGCTCTGGGCTGCGTTCGGGAATAGTCTTTAGCATGGCGCTAACAGCACTTTGGGCAATTCCAAAGATGCTCACGGCCTCTTCCACAGTGAGTGTGACCTGCGGATGTGCAATTGGATTTCGGTGGAGATCCTTGAGCTGGGTCAGTACTGCGAGAACCTTAGCATCGCCAAGTCCGTGCTTTGTAAGCAGGCCGAGGTAAGAGCCGAGCCCCTGGTTCTTTGGGTGTGGGTGCGAGCCGCGCACGGCGTCCCAGTAGGAACGCACAACCGACTCAACAGCGCGGAAGATGTGAAAGCCAGCAGCTGTCGGAAGTTCGAAGGCGAGGCACTTGCCCGCCTCTCTGACGTCAACAATGGCCAACGGGACTTTCAAACTTAGTTGGCTAGGGAAATTTTCCTCTGCGTTCATCACCAAGACGGACGTGTCGTAGCCTGCTTTCCTAGTCACGAAATAGGCATCTGCAATGTGCAGTTCGCTGCTCACCACTTTTTCAAACGACTCGAGGGCACTTATGACTTCGGCAGCCTGCATAACGCCGATTTCCGATTCGAAGTCAGTGCGATCGGTGAGAGCCTTTATGGCGGTGTGCAGCTCGGTGGCTGGTATGGTCGCCGCTCGAATGGCGGGGGTAAACCACTGAGAGCTTAGAAGGTCTTCTAGTGCCTTCTTCGCGGTCCACAGCGGCTTCCAAGCCATTCCGAGTTTTGAGTCGCCCCGCATGTGAGCGATGGGCTTCATCGCCGAGCCCATGTTGTAGAAGAAGGCCAGTGAAAGTCTTAGCACGTTGACTCCCTTGTGTCTTGGATGGCGTGCAAGCGTAGTCTGGACACTGTATGCAGCTCGCGTTGCGCCTTGTGACGCCGTCAGGTCTCTAACGCTGTCCAACGCCTTCCCCGAGAAGCGGCAGCGTTAGGCGGCCGTGCTGCTAGAGAAAAATCTGCGTTATCGATGGTTGCCGGAATCCGCCACGGGTTTGGAATAGAGACCACGAACTCGAATCCGCCGCCCCGGACATTTACGACGACAACGGCCCGCCTCGTGAGAAGCGGGCCGCTCTTTCTTCATTCGGCAGTCTGCTGCTACTTCCTGGACCGCAGCGCCGTGCGCGCCTGCACGAAGTTGAAGGCATAGGACACCGCTTCGACGATGGCGTTGTCGATCTCCAGGCGCTCGTGCTCGGTCAGGTAGAAGCTGAAGTCCACCTCGTGGCGGATGTAGCGCGGGGGCAGGCGATTCAGCGCGACGCAGGCGACGTCGCACAGCAGGTCGCTGCTGGCGGCAATGTCCGGATAGTCGGGCGCCGAGGCCATCACCGCCGCGAAGATCTCGCGCTCATGGTGGTTGTAGAGGGAGCTGAAGTCGGCATTCATGGCGGGCCTCGTCTGCGGCGTTCGAATGCCGGTTTATAGCGCCATCAGGCCGCGCCCATGCCTGGAACTAGCCCCGGGGTCATGCCGGTGGCGGCGGCAGTCTTTCTCGCGGCAACGAAATCCAGCATGCGGTTGATGCAGCCCTGGGCCTTGACGCGGATGGCCTCGTCGACGTGGATCTCGGGCTGGCCGCTCTCCAGGCAGTCGACCAGATTGGCCAGGCCGTTCATGGCCATCCAGGGGCAATGGGCGCAGCTCTTGCACGTGGCGCTGTTGCCGGCGGTCGGTGCCTCGATCAGCACCTTGCCCGGCGCCAGCTGGCGCATGCGGTGCAGGATGCCGTTGTCGGTGGCGACGATATAGGCCGGTGCCTGGCCCTCGACGACGGCCTTGATGAGGGCCGAGGTGGAGCCGACGACGTCGGCCTGCTCGACGACGCTCTTGGGCGACTCCGGATGCACCAGCACCAGGGCGCCCGGGTGCTGCTCGCGCAGCAGCTCCAGCTCCAGCCCCTTGAACTCGTCATGGACGATGCAGGCGCCGTTCCACATCAGCATGTCGGCGCCGGTTTCCTCCTGGATGTAGCGGCCCAGATGCCGGTCGGGTGCCCAGAGGATCTTCTGGCCCTTGGCATGCAGGTCGGAGACGATGTCCAGGGCGCAGGAGCTGGTCACCATCCAGTCGGCACGCGCCTTCACGGCGGCGCTGGTGTTGGCGTAGACAACGACCTGGCGATCCGGGTGGGCGTCGCAGAAGGCGGCGAACTCGTCCTCGGGGCAGCCCAGGTCGAGCGAGCAGGTGGCGTCCAGGTCGGGCATCAGCACGCGCTTCTCGGGGCTGAGGATCTTGGCCGTCTCGCCCATGAAGCGCACACCGGCGACGACCAGGGTCTGGGCGGCGTGGTCGCGGCCGAAGCGCGCCATCTCCAGCGAGTCGGACACGATGCCGCCGGTCTCCAGCGCCAGGTCCTGCAGGAAACCGTCGACGTAGTAGTGGGCGACGAGGACGGCGTTGTGCTTTTTCAGCAGGGCCTTGGCCCGCTCGGCCAGCGCGTTGCGCTCGGGCGCGGTCAGCGGCGCCGGCACCTTGGCCCAGGCGTGGGCCGTCGAGCAAGTGCCGGCGGCATCCTGCTTGGTGAAATCGAACAAGACTTGATCCATACCGAATCCTAGCCCGATGCGGGTTTACCCCTCCAGCCACGTGCGAAAGGCCGCAGCGCGCTCCTGGCTGATCAGCAGCTCGCCCTCCAGGGCCGGGCTGAGGTCCAGCTTCAGCCGCCCCTTGCCGGCGGGCGTGAAGCGCTGCACGGCCCCGGCGGCGACCAGCAGCTGGCGGTTGGCGCGGAAGAAGCGCTGCAAACCCAGCTCCTCCTCCAGTTCGCCCAGCGTCGGCTCGACGAGGTAGCGCTCGCCGGCCTGGGTGACGGCAAAGCTGAGCTTGTCCACCGAGACGAAATAGGCGATGTCGGCCAGCTCCAGCGCATGGAACTGTTGGCCGCCCCTGCGGCCGACGATGCGCTGGCGGCCGGCGGGCGGGCTCAGGCGCTGCAACAGGCCGTCCAGTTGCTGCCCGAAGCGCGCCTGGGCCTGGCCATCGAAATGGCGCCGCCACTGCTCGGCCTTGGCCAGGGCCTGGGCCAGGGCCGTGTCGGACACGGGCTTGAGCAGATAGTCCACCGCCAGGGCCTGGAAGGCCTGCAGGGCGAACTGGTCGTAGGCTGTCGTGAAGACGGTGGGCAGGGCCAGGCGGCGGTCGCGGAACAGCTCCAGCGACAGGCCGTCGGCCAACTGGATGTCCAGCAGCAGCAGGTCGGGCGCAGGGTTCGCTTGCAGCCAGGCGAGAGTGCCTTGCACGGTGTCGCTGTGCCCGAGCACGCGGGCCTCGGGCGCGATGCGGGCCAGCGTCGCGGCCAGGCGCTCGCGCGCCGGGGTCTCGTCTTCGGCGATGAAGATCTTCATGGGCGGGCCAGCAGCGGAATGGAGACTTCGAACATGCCGGCTTCGGCGCGGCGCCGCAGCGCGCGGCCGGCCAGCAGGCGGCAGCGTTCGTCGAGATTGGCCAGGCCCAGGCCCGAGGAGGGCAGGGCGCTGCGGCGTGGCTGCACCGCATTGCGGGCCCGCACGCGGTCGCCGTCCAGCGTGAAGCCGACCGTCAACGGCTGGGCGGCGCTGGCCTCGTTGTGCTTGATGGCGTTCTCCAGCAGGGTTTGCAGCGCCAGTGGTGGCACCAGCCATTGCGAAGTCTGCAGGGCCGGGTCCAGCGCCAGCGGCATGGCGGCGCCAAAGCGCAGGGCCAGCAGGCGGTGGTAGTGGCGCAAAAAGGCCAGCTCCTCGTCCAGCGGCACCAGGTCGCGTTGGCGGCTGTCCAGCACATAGCGATAGATCTCGGCCAGGGTGTCGCTGAACTCGCGGGCGCTGTTTGGGTCGTTTGCGATCAGATGACCCAGGGTGTTGAGGCTGTTGAACAGGAAATGCGGGTCGACCTGGGCCTTCAGCGCGCCGAGCTCGGCCTGGGTGCGGGCCCGCTCCAGGCGCTCGACGCGCAGCATGTCCGACTCGCGTTCGCGGATCAGGAACATGGTCTCGTAGGCATGGGTCACGAAGAGCACGCAGATGACGTTGGTGGCCACCACCAGCTTGAGCGCATTGACGTCCACCGCCAGTCCGGCGATGTGGAACCAGGCCCAGATGGCGGCCAGCGTCAACGGTGCCGTGTAGAGCACGTTGGCGCTGACCAGCATCAGCAGCTTGCGCAGCGGATGGGCGAACCAGTTCAGGTGCTCGCGCTGCTTGAACAGCAGCCAGCGGTTGCCGGCCCAGATGGCAAAGGCCAGGGCGATGAAGCCGGCAAAGCCGACCCAGAAGCGCGCGTCGCCGGGGCCCAGCGGCCCGTACAGCCCCGTCAGCCAGGGAATGGCCAGGCCGAAGGCGAGCGAGCCGCCGGCCATCAGCAGCCGGTCGTCCAGGCGGGCCTGGGTGGGCGGGTCCGGCAGCGATTTGAGCGGCAGTTTGTCGGCTTTGGGCGTGCTCATCTTCGGCTTCGGCGCTCGGCCGCTGTTGCCGGCGGACGGCTCGCCTCAGCATCGCCGCACCAACAACTTCACGAGGGGACTGCGATGGACGCAGTGCAATTCAATATCCCGGCGGTCATTGTGGCGGCCTTGACGAGCTTCCTGCTCGGCGGGCTCTGGTATTCGCCCCTCGCCTTCGAGAAGGCCTGGATGGCCGAGGCGGGCCTCAGCGAGGCCCAGACCAAGCAGGTCAACATGGGACGCGTCTTCGGCCTGTCGGCCCTGGCCTCGCTCATCATGGCCTTCAACCTGGCGGCCTTCCTCGGTGCCAAGGCGAGCCTGAGCTTCGGCCTGTTCGCCGGCTTTGCCACCGGCCTGGGCTGGGTGGCCATGAGCCTCGGGGTCATCTACCTCTTCGAGCAGCGCTCGCTGAAGCTCTGGCTCATCAACAGCGGCTACCAGATCGTGGCCTACACGGTGATGGGCGCCATCCTGGGCGCCTGGCACTAGGGCGGCGCGGGTCCGTGCCGGCTGGCGGGCGGCCGCTATGCTTGTTGCCTCATGTCGGATCCCCTCAGCACCCTGACCCAGGCTGAATTGCTCGCACTGGCCCTGGAAGCCTCGCGCCGCGGCGATTCGGGCCATGCGCTGGTCTATCTCAAGGAAGCGGCCCGTCGCAGCGATGCGTCGGCACGCGCCTTGTTCATGCTCGGCAGCGAGTACGCCCAGCTCGGTCTGGCCAGCGAAGCCAAGGCGAGCATGTCCAGGGCCGTGGAGCAGGCGGATGCCTTCCCGCTGGCGCATTTCCAGCTCGGCATGCTGCATGTGGTTTCCGGCGAGAACGCGGCGGCCCGGGCCGCGTGGGCAGCCCTGGACGGCCTGGCCAGCGGCCACGCCGAGTCCTATCTGCTGGCCTTTCGCCGTGGCATGCAGCACCTCATGGCGGACGAGTTCGACGCAGCCGTGCAGGCCCTGCGCGAGGGGGTGGCGGCGAATCGGGCCAATGAGCCCCTCAATGCCGACATGCGGCGTGTCATCGACGCCATCGAGCATCTGCCCGGCCGCCAGGCGACCCAGGAGACAGCTGGCGCCGCCCTGCCGCCATCGCCGCTGCCGGAACCCCTCAGCGCCGCACTGGATGACGTCGATGCAGGCCACCTCTTCATTTCGGCCTATACCCAGCGCGGCAAGCCGCACTGAACGGCCGTCCTCGGCCTCGGTGGCAAGATAAGGTGCCGTCCGACATCCGCGCGCCAGCCCGGAGCGCCAGACGGTGGCTTGAAATTGCAGGGCTCGCGCCCATTTGGCTTCGCAACAGGAGGATTGACTCACCATGCGTGCCGACAAGTTCACCACCCGTTTCCAGGAAGCCCTGGGCGAGGCGCAGAGCCTGGCCCTGAGCCGCGACAACCCCTATATCGAGCCCGTCCACGTGCTGGCCGCCATGCTGGCCCAGGACGAGGGCCCGCGCGCGCTGATGGAGCGCGCCGGCGTCAATGCCGCCGGCCTGCGCACGGCCCTGGACGGCCTCATCGCCGGCCTGCCCCAGGTCAGCGGCTCGGGCCAGACCGTGCAGGCAGGCCGCGACCTTGTCGCCCTGCTGCAGGCCGCCGAGAAGGAAGCCACCAAGCGCGGCGACCAGTTCATCGCCAGCGAGATGTTCCTGCTGGCCCTGACCGAGGCCAAGACCGACCTGGCCGGCGTCGTGCGCGGCCATGGCCTGACGCGGCGCTCGCTGGAGTCGGCCATCGAAGCCGTGCGCGGCGGCCAGAAGGTCGAGTCGGCCGAGGCCGAAGGCCAGCGCGAGGCGCTGAAGAAATACACCCTGGACCTGACCGAACGTGCCCGCCTGGGCAAGCTCGACCCGGTCATCGGCCGCGACGAGGAGATTCGCCGCACGATCCAGGTGCTGCAGCGGCGCAGCAAGAACAACCCGGTGCTGATCGGCGAGCCGGGCGTGGGCAAGACGGCCATCGTCGAGGGCCTGGCCCAGCGCATCATCAACGGCGAGGTGCCGGATTCGCTGAAGGGCAAGCGCGTGCTGGTGCTGGACATGGCCCTGCTGCTGGCCGGCGCCAAATACCGCGGTGACTTCGAGGAGCGCTTGAAGGGCGTGCTGAAGGAAGTCAGCCAGGACGCCGGCCAGACCATCCTCTTCATCGACGAGATCCACACCATGGTGGGCGCCGGCAAGGCCGAGGGCTCCATCGATGCCGGCAACATGCTCAAGCCGGCTCTGGCGCGCGGCGAGCTGCACTGCATCGGCGCGACGACGCTGGACGAGTACCGCAAATACGTCGAGAAGGACGCCGCGCTGGAGCGCCGCTTCCAGAAGGTGCTGGTCGACGAGCCGACGGTGGAAGCCACCATCGCCATCCTGCGCGGCCTGCAGGAGAAGTACGAGGTCCACCATGGCGTGGAGATCACCGACCCGGCCATCATTGCCGCGGCCGAGCTGAGCCACCGCTACATCACCGACCGCTTCCTGCCCGACAAGGCCATCGACCTCATCGACGAGGCCGCGGCCAAGATCAAGATCGAGATCGACTCCAAGCCCGAGCCCATGGACAGGCTGGACCGCCGCATGATCCAGCTCAAGATCGAGCGCGAGGCCGTCAAGAAGGAAAAGGACGAAGGCTCCATCAAGCGCCTCGGCCTGATTGAAGACGAGCTGCTGAAGCTGCAGCGCGAGTACAACGACCTGGAAGAGATCTGGACGGCCGAGAAGGCCCAGGCCCAGGGCTCGGCCCATGTCAAGGAAGAGATCGATCGCGCTCGCCAGCAGATCGAGGAATGGAAGCGCAAAGGCGACTTCAACAAGGTGGCCGAGCTGCAATACGGCAAGCTGCCCGAGCTGGAAAAACAGCTCAAGGAAGCCCAGGCCAAGGAGGCCGGCAAGGCGGGCGACGCGAGCCGGCCGCAGCTGCTGCGCACGCTCGTCGGCGCCGAGGAGATTGCCGAGGTCGTGGCCCGTGCCACCGGCATTCCGGTCTCAAAGCTGATGCAGGGCGAGCGCGAGAAGCTGCTGCAGATGGAAACCAAGCTGCATGAGCGCGTCATCGGCCAGGACGAGGCCATCCAGGCCGTGTCCGATGCCATCCGCCGCTCGCGCGCCGGGCTGTCAGACCCCAACCGGCCCCTGGGCAGCTTCCTCTTCCTCGGCCCCACCGGCGTCGGCAAGACCGAGTTGTGCAAGGCCCTGGCCGGCTTCCTGTTCGACAGCGAAGACCATATGGTGCGCATCGACATGAGCGAGTTCATGGAGAAGCACTCCGTCTCGCGCCTGATCGGTGCGCCTCCAGGCTATGTCGGCTACGAGGAAGGCGGCACGCTGACCGAGGCCGTGCGCCGCAAGCCTTATTCCGTGCTGCTGCTCGACGAGGTCGAGAAAGCGCATCCGGACGTCTTCAACGTGCTGCTGCAGGTGCTGGACGATGGCCGGCTCACCGATGGCCAAGGGCGCACGGTCGACTTCAAGAACACCGTCATCGTCATGACGTCCAACCTGGGTTCGCAGCACATCATGGCGCTGTCGGGCGAGAAGGACGAGGTCATCCGCGAGGCCGTGTGGGGCGAGGTCAAGGCCCACTTCCGGCCCGAATTCCTGAACCGCATCGACGAGACCGTCATCTTCCATGCGCTGGGCGCCGACCACATCAAGTCCATCGCCCGCATCCAGCTGCGCCTGCTCGAAGCGCGCCTGGACAAGATGGAAATGAAGCTGGACGTCAGCGAGGCGGCCCTGGACGAGCTGGCCAAGGTCGGCTTCGACCCGGTCTTCGGCGCGCGGCCGCTGAAGCGGGCCATCCAGCAGCGCGTGGAGAACCCGCTGTCCAAGCTCATCCTGCAGGGCAAATTCGGGCCCAAGGATGTGATCCCGGTGCAGGTCGAGGGCGGTGAGTTCTCGTTCGGGCGCGTGGTGCACTGAGCGCGACGCTCAGACCGTCGTCGCGGCGTCCTGTCCGGCGCTGCGCTCGACGCGGTTGCGGCCCGACTCCTTGGCGCGGTAGAGGGCCGCATCGGCGCGGCGGAACGCCCGGTGCATGGCCGCGCCCGGCGGCACCAGCGTCACGCCGAAACTGGCCGTGATGCTGAAGCGGCCCTTGCTGTCGACGTGAGTCGCGGCAACCGCGGCGCGCAGCTTCTCGGCCAGTGCCGCGGCTTCGTCGATATGGCGGCAGCGGCAGGCGACGAGGAATTCCTCGCCGCCCCAGCGGCCGACGATGTCGCTGGCGCGCAGATTGGCGGCGACGACGGCCGCCACGCGGCGCAGCACCTCATCGCCGGACGCATGCCCCCAGTGGTCGTTGATCTGCTTGAAGTGGTCGATGTCCAGCAGCACCAGGCCCAGCGGCTCGGCCTGAGCCTCCAGGTCGTCCAGCGCCCCTTCCAGGCCGCGGCGGTTCAGCACACCGGTCAGCTCATCGATGGTGGCCTGCCGGCGCAGCTGCTCCTGCTCGATGCGCAGCTGCCGGGTGCGCACCATCAGCGCGTCGATCTCGCGCTGCTGCAGGCGGTTGCTCCGGCGCAGCTGCTGCCAGCCGCGCAGCACCACCAGGCTGGCGCCGAGCAGCCAGCTGCACAGGATGCCGAGATAGACGCGGTCACGGCTGATCCAGTCGCCCTTCAGCACCAGGCTGCGCAGCTGCAGTTCGTGCACCTGGCCGGAGAGGTCGGCCGGCAGGTCGATGGTCAGGGCGGTGGCGTTTTCCAGGCTGGGCCGGTTGTATTCGCGGGCCAGGTTGAACTGGTGGATCCACCATTCGGGCACCGTCAGCTCGCTGAGGTCGATGCGCACCGGCTTCTCGACGTCGCGTGGCCTCAGGTTGACCGAGTGCATGCGGGCGCTGTTGCCGTCCTCGACCTTGGAGAAGCGCGGATCGAAGTTGCGGATGGCCACGCGCACGAAGGGGGCCGGCCCCTTGTAGACCAGGTCCATCTCCAGCGTGTCGAAGCGCGTCAGGTCGCGGCCGCGGGTGGGGTCGTCGCCGCTGAGGACCAGGGTGAGGCCGCAGGGCTGGTATTTTTCGATGGCGGTGTAGTGGCAGCGCCAGTGCAGATGCTCGGCATCCAGCCATTGCACCGGCGCCTCGGCGTGGTCCTCGCCCGGCGTCGTCAGGAAGAGGTTGCTGACGCCACCTGGCCTGGTCAGCTCCAGGGTGCGCGCCGGCAACAATTCCAGGCCCACCAGCGCTGCCAGCGTCAGGGCGATGCCAGCGCCAAGAAGGCTGGGCTTGCTCAGGTCGTATCGCACGTCGGGCGGGGCGGGGCAGCTGCAGTGAGCCGACTTTAGGGCCGGGTCGGCATGGCGTCACCACAGCGAGCGATGATCTTCGGTCACGCCGAGCAGATCGTTCACGCGGCGTGGTGCGGCGTGCGGTCCGGCACGCACGATGCCGCTGAAGGTGCCGACCGGCTGCACATAGCGGCTGGCCGCGAAGCCCAGATTCTTGTCGGCAGCCCGAGCGCCCTCGGGCGTGAAGACGAGGTCCAGCAAGCCGTCGTCCGTGCTCACCCGCCAGGGGTCCAGGGGGCGGTCCGCATCGAAGTCGAAGCGGGCCGCAGCCAGCGCGACGGGTTGGCCGTCCAGCCACAGCACGTTCTCGTGGGCGCCGAAATAGCCCTGCTGCAGATTGAAGCCGATATCCGGCCGATGGGCGCTGGCCCAGCGCCAGGCGGTGTCGCGGGCGAGCAGGCCGTTGGAGGCATCCACGGCCGCCCAGGTGCCGTCGAGATCGAAGCGCTGTCCCTCGGCCTCGGCCCAGCCCAGCACCGGCAGGGCAGTGGTCTTTTGTGTGGCATGGGCGATGCCGCCGGTGATGGGGCCGATGGCGAGCAGCGGCGGCGCCATGGCGTCCAGGTCGAGCTGGGCCTCGATGCGCAGGCCGCGCGTGCGGACATGCAGCAGCAGGCTGTCGTCGCTCTGGTGGCGCAGCTCCAGCCGTGCGCCGGGGCCGCGGAACCAGGCGCGGGCGTCGGTCAGCGGCTCGTCGGACACGCCGGCCTGCAGGCCCGGCAGGCCGTCCTGGCTCCAGTCGGCCAGCAGGCGGCGGCGCTTGCGGTCGAAGAGGTAGGCGAAGGCGGTGCAGGCCCAGCCCACGTCGACGATGGCGACGCCGATGAAGACCTCGTCGTGGCCCAGGCCGACGTAGTGCCAGCGCTTGTGGTGCAGCTTGCGCCACAGCCAGGAGGGGCGCTCGCGCAAGCCGGACCAGTCGATGCGGTCGATGCGGCCGACATAGCGGCCGTGGGCGGGCGTGCCGTCTTCGACGACCGACTCGGGAAACTCGAGGTTCATGCGGTGGGACGCTGTTGCTGCCGGCGCCATTGAAGCGGGGCCTGGCCGGTCCATTGCCGGAAGGCGCGGGTGAAAGCGCTCTGCTCGGAGTAGCCGAGCAGCAGGGCCACCTCGGCCAGCTCGACGTTGGCGTCGCGCAGATAGGCCTCGGCGAGCTGCTGGCGGGTCTGGCCGAGCAGGGTCTGGAAGCTGTGCCCCTGTTCGGTGAGGCGGCGCTGCAGGCTGCGCGGGCTCATCTGCAGGCTGTGGGCCAGGTCGGCCAGCGAGGTGCGGCCGCTACGGATCAGGCCGACCAGGGCCTGGCGCCAGACCCCAACGGGTTCGCTGACGGCGGCCACCTCCTGCAGCAGGTGCTCGGCCTGGGCATCGAGTAGGGCCAGCAGGGCGGCATCGGCGCCGCGCAGCGGCAGGGCCAGGTCGCGCAGCGACAGCACGACGCGGGTGCTGGGCTGGCCGAAGCGCACCGGGCCGCCAAAGAAGTCCGCGTAAGGCCGCACATCGGCCGGGCGCGGATTGACGAAGTCGACGGCCAGCGCGCGCACAGCCTGGCCGGTGAACTCGCGCGCCAGCTGCACCAGGGCGGCGATGGCGGTCTCGTCGACGAGGGCGCCGGGCCGGCCGCGCTCCACGCCCCATTCGATGCACAGGCCCTCAGAAACGGGGTGGACCTGGGCCACGTTGGCGTCATAGACCGAGCGGTGATAGCGCTCCAGCCGCATCAGGGCTTCGGCCAGCGTGCCGCTGGCCAGCGCCGCAAAGCCGACGACGCCGAAGTGGCGCGGCGCGATGCTGCGCGCCAGGCGCAGCGCGAAGGTGGATTTGGGGCCGGGGTCGAGGTCGCGGGCCTGCTCCAGCAAGGCCTGCCAGCGCCGCATGGACACGAAGGTCTCGGTCGGCGCGGGCGGCACGCCCAGCGCGTCGGCACGGCCCAGCCTGGCCATGTGCTCGAAGAGCAGCTGGACATAGCTGGCGGCGACGCGGGTCTCATCCATGGGGGCGCGATGATGCAGCAGCACTTTGGGAGCGGGCGACCGGGATAACGCCAGCGCTGGCGTGATTTGTCAAAAACCTGGGCGCTGACGTCAAGCCAGGGGGGTAACAAAGCCGCATCATTCGTGCATGGACTGGCTGCTCGACCTCTACCACCGCCATGGCGACTGGCGCGACCTGACGCTGGTCATGCTGTCGCCCATCTTCGCCGTCTTCATCGCCATGGAGGCCTGGCGCTTTCGCAAGACGGGCGTCTTCGATCTTTGGGACACCTTCGACAGCATGAACAGCGGCGGCAGCTATCTGGTCGCCGACCTGATCCTGCTCGTCGTGCTGGTGCTGCCGGCCATGGGCTGGGTCTATGACCACCGCCTCTTCACCATCGACGTCACCTTCTGGCGCTTCGTGGGCCTGTTCTTCCTGGTGGAGTTCCTCTACTACGGGTTCCACCGCGGCAGCCACCGCATCCGCTGGTTCTGGTGCGCCCATGTCGTGCACCACGGCTCGGAGAAGATGAACTTCGGCACGGCGCTGCGCCAGAGCTGGTTCTATCCGATCGCCGGCAACTGGCTGTTCTATCTGCCGGCCGTCTGGCTGGGCTTCGAGCCGCGCTGGGTGCTGTTCGCGCTGTCGCTGAACCTGGGCTACCAGTTCTTCGTGCACACCACCTGGGTGGACAAGATGCCGGCCTGGTTCGAGTTCATCTTCAACACGCCCTCGCACCACCGCGCCCATCACGGCCGCAACCCGCAGTACATCGACAAGAACTTCGGCGGCATGCTGATCATCTTCGACCGCCTGTTCGGCAGCTTCGAGCCCGAGAGGGACCCGGTGGACTACGGCCTGGAGCACCCCTTCTACACGCACAACCTGTTCTGGCTGAACGCCCACGAATGGCGGGCGATGTTCCACGACATGGCCCGGGAGAAGAGCTGGGGCCTGCGCCTGGCGCATCTGTGGAAGCCGCCGGAATGGCGGCGGCATGGCAACGGGTTCAAGGAGCTCGCGCAGCGGGAGCAGCTTTGAGGTGTCGGTCCAGGAAGGCCTCCATGCGCTCGGCAAAGTCGACGCGGTTCTTCAACACCGCAAAGCCATGGCCTTCGCCGGGATAGCTGACCCAGACAGGCTCGTTGCCCGCCTCACGCAGGGCCTTGCGCATGCGCTCTCCATGGGCCAGCGGCACGCGCAGGTCGGCCTCGCCGAAGACCAGCATCACGGGCGCCTTCAGGCGGGCGGCCTGCTTGACGGGTGAATGGGCGGCAATCAGTGCCGCGTCCTTGTCGGGGTCGCCCACCATGTCGCGCTGCTGGTATTGGCGGCCCCAGTCGGGGATGTCGTCGCGCACCCACCAAGAGCCCGCCACATACAGGTCCAGGTCGGTCACGGCCACCCAGGCGACGCCGCAGCGGTAGAGGGCGGGATCGTTGATCAGGCCCATCAGCGTGCTGTAGCCGCCATAGCTGCCCCCGGCGATGCAGGCCTTGTCGCTGGCAAGGCCCTGGGCCTGGGCCCAGCGCAAGGCGTCGGCGACGTCGTCCTGCATGGCCTGGCCGAACTGCTTGAAGCTGGCGCGGAAATGCTCGCGGCCGTAGCCGGCGCTGCCGCGGAACTCGGGCTCGATGACGACATAGCCGCGCGAGGCCAGGAACTGGGCCTGGGCATGCCAGCCCCAGACATTGCCGCGCACCCAGGGCCCGCCGTGGACGAGGACGATGGCCGGCAGCCCCGTGGCATTCGGGCTCTTCGTGACCCAGACAGGCAGGTCGCGGCCGTCACGGGCCTTGATGCGCTGCAAGTCCATCTGCGCCATCTCGGAGGGTTTGATGTCGTTGCGTATCCGGCCCACGGGGCGCCAGTTCTCCTCGCCTTCGGGGGGCTGGGCCTGGTAGAGCCAGAACTGGCCCGGATCGCGGTCGCTGTAGGAGCGCACCAAGGCCACCATGTCGGGTTGGCCACAGCGCCGGCAGGTGATGCTGTTGACGCGGCCGGGCAGGCGTTCGTCGGCCTCCTTCTGCAGGGCCTGCATGGCGGCGTTGCGCCAGATGGTGGACTCGGCGTCTGTGACGACGCGCACGCCCAGGGCGGCGCCGGCGGCGTCGTTGAGCACGCGCCCGCTGAAGTCGAAGCCGGGCGTGACGACCAGCGGCTCGCTGGCCAGTGCGCGGCGCTCGAAGTCATAGAGGCCGAGCACCGTCTCGCCCGCCGGCCCCTGGGTGCGCGTCACATAGAGCTGGCCGGCATCGTCCACGGCGTTGATGCCGAAGGGCGGGTTCAGCAGGTCACTCTCGAAAAGCGGCTGCCAGGCCTGCTGGCCCGGCCCTCGCCACAGCGCGCCGCGCCGGCCCTCGCGGCGTGTCAGCGCCACGCGCAGTTCGCCGCGGCTGTCGGTCACCCAGCCCACGGTGTTGGACGGAATGTCCACGCCGGTCGGCCGCGTGCGACCGGTGCGGGTGTTCAGCCACAGCGGCGTTTCCAGCTGCTGCTGGTCGGGCGTGAACTCCACGACCAGCACCTCCTCATTGACCTGGCCGGCCTGTGGCCGGGGCACCGTCAACAGGCGGTGATTCCAGTCCAGCAAGCGCTCCTGGCGGCTGCCGTCCGTGATGACCGGCCGGCCCATGCGCCGCACCAGCTGGCGCATCTGGCTGCCATCCGGATTGATGGCGAACAGGCCCGGCGCGCCTCGGGGCCGGCCGCTGCCGTCGGACAGGTCGACGACGCTGAACACGAGTCGGTCGTCGTTGACCCAATGGGCGCGCCAGATGTCGCCGTCGTTGAACTGGGCCGTGCGCGTCGGCTTGCCGCCAGGGCTGAGGTCGAAGACGCCCAGGCCGATGCGGTTGCCGCCAAAGGAGCTGCGGATGGCGAGCTTGCGGCCCGAGGGCGACAGCATGGCCTCGACGATGGCCGGATCCTTGAAGAAGGCCTCGGCCGGTGGGGGCGCGGCTTGCGCGATGCCCGTACACAGAAAAAAGCCGGCGACGACGCCGGCCCAGCGTTTCATGGTTTCCATGGTCTCCCTCAGCGCTGCACCGCCGACAGCGCTCACCCGACCAGCATAAGGGCGGGGCGCGCGTAGCCAGGCTGCGCGCCTTGGCAATCCTCACCCCCGCGCCAGGACAGCGCCCCTGCAGGACAATGCCGGCTCATGACTGCTGCCCCCCAAGACGCCCCCGTCGTCATCATTGGCGCCGGCCTGGCCGGCCTCACCGTGGCCCTGCACCTGGCCGATAGCGTGCCCGTCGTCATCCTCGCCAAGCGCGAGCTCACCGAGGCGGCCACCGCCTGGGCCCAGGGCGGCATCGTCGGTGTGCTGGGCAGCGACGACTCCATCGAAAGCCATGTGCGCGACACCCAGGACGCCGGTGCCGGCCTCGTCGACGAGGCCACGGCCCGCTTCATCGCCGAGCGCAGCGCCGCGGCGGTGGGCTGGTTGGTGGAGCAGGGCGTGCCCTTCACGACCGACGACACCGGCCCCATGGGCCTGCACCTGACGCGCGAGGGCGGCCATGCGGTGCGCCGCATCGCCCACGCCGCCGACGCCACCGGCAAGGCCATCCACGACCAGTTGCTGGCCGTGGCGCGCAAGCATCCCAACATCACGCTGCGCGAGCGCTGGATGGCGCTGGATCTGATCACGTCGCGCCATTTGCAGCGCGACGAGGTGCCGCGCGTCTACGGTGCCTATGCGCTGGACATTGACGCCCAGCGCGTCGAGACGCTGCCGGCCCGCGCCGTCGTGCTGGCCACGGGGGGGGCCGGCAAGGTCTACCGCTACACGACCAACCCCGACACCTCCACCGGCGACGGCATCGCCATGGCCTGGCGGGCCGGCTGCCGCGTGGCCAACATGGAGTTCATCCAGTTCCACCCGACCTGCCTCTACCACCCGCAGGAGCGCAGCTTCCTGATCACGGAGGCGCTGCGCGGCGAGGGCGCCTACCTGAAGTTGCCTGAACATCTGGGAGGCACCCGCTTCATGGCCGCCCATGACGAGCGCATGGAGCTGGCCCCGCGCGACATCGTCGCCCGCGCCATCGACTTCGAGATGAAGAAGCACGGCCTGGACCATGTGTGGCTGGACGCCACCCACCTGGGCGAGGCCTTCCTCATCGAGCATTTCCCGACCATCCACGCGCGCTGCCTCAAGCTCGGCATCGACATCGCGAAGCAGCCCATCCCCGTCGTGCCGGCCGTGCATTTCACCTGCGGCGGCGCGGTGACCGACCTGCTCGGCCGCTGCGACCTGCCGGGCCTTTATGCCGTCGGCGAGACCGGCTATACCGGCCTGCATGGCGCCAACCGTCTGGCCAGCAACTCGCTGCTGGAGTGCGTGGTGCTGGGTCAGACCTGCGCGGCCGACATCCTCGCCCAGGCCCCGCAGGACTCGGCCCCGATTCCGGCCTGGGACGAGAGCCAGGTCGAGAACGCCGACGAGCAGGTCGTCATCGCCCACAACTGGGACGAGCTGCGCCTGTTGATGTGGAACTACGTCGGCATCGTGCGCACCACCAAGCGCCTGGAGCGCGCCCTGCACCGCATCAAGCTGCTGCGCGGCGAGATCGACGACTACTACGGCAGCTTTCGCGTCACCCGCGACCTGCTGGAGCTGCGCAATCTCGTCGAGTGCGCCGAGCTCATCGTGCGCTCGGCGCTGATGCGCCACGAGAGCCGCGGCCTGCACTTCAGCCGCGACTATCCGCAGACGCTGCCGGTGAGCTTCCCGACGGTGCTGATCAGCAAGCGCAGAAGGCGCTAGGGCAGGCGCAGGGTGTCGCCCTCTCTGACGCGCACCGTGTTGGCCGGCTCGTAGCCGATGCGGTAGGTGACGCTGAGCAGCTTGCGGCGGCCCGGCGCGGGGTCGAAGCCGAACAGCTCGTTGCGCACCTCGGTCTCGAAGCGGTCGCCGCGCACCTGGGCGCGCAGGGCCTGGGTCACGTCGGTCCAGCGGCCGTCGGCGCCGTAGCCGGCGCTCTCGATGACGAGGCGGCCGCTGCCCGGCCGGCCCGGATTGCGCTCGGGGCCACCTCGGCCACGGCCCCAGTCGCCACGGCCCCAGCCGACGAACTGGTTGCCGTCGATGGTGCCGTACTCGCTGTACTCGAAGACGCGCTCCTGGCCACTGCGGTCGCGCGCAAAGATGCGCAGGATCTTGGTCTGGCCCGGATAGGGGTCGACGCCGAAGAGGTCGTTGGTCAGGCGCATGCGCTGGTCGCGCCGCGCCAGTTCGCGCAGGCGGTCGGTCACGTCCACGTCGCGGCCGCTGGCGCCGTAGGTGGCGTAGAGGATGGTGAACTGGCCGTCGTCGTGGCGATCACCGCCCCAGCCGTTGCTGTTGCCGCCACCCTGCCAGCCGCCCGACCAGTTGGACTCGCCCCAGTTGCCGCGGCCCCAGCCAACGAACTGGGCGCCGTCCACCCAGTCGCGCTCGCGGAAGTCGAAGATGCGCTCCTGACCCCGGCGGTCGCGGGTGAAGATGCGCAGCGTCTTGGTGCGGCCCGGCTCGGGGTCGACGCCGAAGAGATCGTTGGTCAGCCTGAAACGCCGGTCCTGGCGGGCCAGCTCGCGCAGGCGACCGGTCACGTCCACGTGGGAGTGCTCGGTGCCATAGCGGGCGTGCAGGATGACGAACTCGCCGTCATCCTCGTCACCCCAGGCGGGCAGGGTGGCGGCGGTGGCCAGGGCCGCGCCCAGGCCCAAGGTCAGTTGGCGTCGTCTCATGGCGATCTCCTCGTTGTTCCAGGCCGGGCATCGTCGCACGGCATGAAGTCAACGCCCGGCGATCGCCGTGGGCGGACGGCGCGTTGTAAGGGCGCGTAACCCGGAGGTCACGCGCCCTCCAGTCAACGGCCCCAGTTGCCGCGTCGCCAGCCGACGAACTGCGCGCCGTCGACCGTGCTGCCCTCGGGGTACTCGAAACTGCGCTCGCGCCCGCCTGGGCCGCGCGCGATGATGATCAGCCGCTTGTCACGGCCCGGGTCCGGGTCGACGCCGAAGGTGTCGTTGCCCATGCGGAAGCGCTCGTCACGGCGCGCCAGCTCACGCAGCCGCGCCGTCACGTCCACCTCGCGGCCGGGATTGCCGTAGTTGGCGTAGAGGATGGTGTAGGCGCCGTCGTCACGTCCGTCGCGATAGGGGTTGCCGGCCCAGCCGCCGTTGTAGTTCTGGTCACCCCAACGGCCGCCGCTCCAGGCGACGAACTGACCGCCGTCGATCCAGGCGCGTTCGGGGTAGTCGAAGCGGCGCTCGCGGCCGTCACGGTCGCGGGCATAGATGCGCAGGTATTTGTCGCGGCCCGGGTCGGGGTCCACGCCGAAGAGATCGTTGGTCAGGCGCACGCGACGATCGCGGCGGGCCATCTCGCGCAGGCGGTCGGTCACGTCGACATGGTTGCGGTCCGTGCCATAGCGGGCGTGCAGGATGACGAACTCGCCGTCGTCATCGCCGCGCTGGGCCAGCGCCGGCACCGACACGGCGGTGAGCAGCGTCGCCGCGCCCAGGACATAGTGGCGTCGATTCATGGTGGCTGTCTCCGAAGTTGTGGAGGCCACCATGCTTTCACCCGCCACGCCGGCGCCCGGTCGGACGGCAGGACATCCGCCTGTCAGCCGCCGGGTCGCCCGCCGAGCAGGTATTCCCGCGCCAGCGCCCGGGCGCGATGCAGCCGGCTCTTCACGTTGGGCCGCGTCAGCCCGGTGCGGCCGGCGATCTCCTCGATGGTCAGCTCCTCCACGTCGCGCAGCAGCATGACCTCGCGGTAGTGCGCCGGCAGCGACTCCAGCGCCGCCGCCAGCTCCCATCTCAGGCCGGCTTCGTCATGCACGACCAGCCACTGCTCGAGCTTCTCTTCGTGGTAAGGGTCGTAGCGCAAGGCGAGCCGCCCGAGGCGGCGGCATTCGCGCTGCACCAGGCGGATGGCCCAGCCCGAGAAGGCCGCCAGCACGCGCAGCTGCGGCAGCTTGCGGCTGACGATGAGCAGGGCCTCCTGCACGGCGTCGTCCACGTCGCTGAGCAGGCAGTGCTGCTGGGCATAGCGGCGGATGTCGGGCCGGGTGAGCCTGAGCAGCTGCTCCAGTGCGCGCGGATCGCCGCCGTGGGCGGCGGCGAGCAGGGGCAGGTGTTGGGTGGCCAGGGCCATGTCGCTATTTGAGCCTGCGTCCGACCAGGGCGCAGGCCGGGCAGAAGCCGAACAGGCCCGACGCCACCAGGCCTGCCGCGCTGGCCGCCACCAGCCAGCCGGCCGTGCCGCCGAGCAGGGCCAGGCCCAGTCCGGCGCCCGCGACGCCGGCCACCACGCGCACGATGCGCTCGCCGGGCGGAACATTCTTCACATAGAACATGGTGCAACTCCAAATGGTTCGAGGACGACCCTCGGCCACTAAGAGGCGCCAGCGGGCGAAAAGGATTCGCGGTCGCGAAAAAATTTCTGGCGCCGCGGCACTAGCCGCGCTCGGCGCGCTGCTGGTAGAACTTCAGGATGGCTTGTGCCGTGTCGGCCACCAGCCAGTTCGCCCACCAGCCGGCGTACCAGTTGAAGTGGGTGGAGACATGGGTGTTGACGGTGATGGTCAGCCGCGTGCCGCCGGCCTCGGGCGTCAGCGCATAGGCGGTGTCATCGAGGCCGAAATAGCGGCCGCCGATGACGACATGGTCGTCCAGCGAACCGGGTGGGAAGGAGTCGGGCGCGAAGTCGTAGCGCCAGGCGATGTAGCGGCTCGGCTGCCAGTCGGTGATGACCTCGTTGAAACGCACGCCGCGCTGCCAGACCAGGGCCCGCTGGCCGCCGATGCGGCCTTGCAGCGTGCGCGCCTCGACGGGGAAGGGCACGCCCATGCGGTAGGCGATACCGTCCTTCAGCTCGGCCGGATCGATGTCGAGCGGGAAGTTGATGTGCTGCCAGATGACCTCGGCCGGCGCCTGGATCAGCACGCTGCGCACGATGTGCTGGCGGCTGGTCGGCTCGTCCATGCCCGCCTCGATCGAGCCCAGGGCCAAGGGCAGCAGCAGCGCGACGGACAGCAGCTTGGGGCCCTGGTCCTTGCTGAACGAGGAGGCGATGGCGCCGATCAGCGCGCCCAGCCCCGCGAGGATGAGCAGCAGGGGCAGGGCCATGATGATGCAGATGCTGCCCTCGCGCAGCAGGGCGCCACCCGCGAAGACGAAGAGGGCGGTCGACAACAGCGACAGTGCGCCGGCACCCGCCAGACCGGCGCGCCTGCGGCGCAGCGCCAGGAAGCCGACCAGCATGCCCAGTGCGATCGGCACGCCGAACAGGAAGGACCACAGCATCAGCCCGCTGTTCCCGGTGGCCTCGTTGCCGAGCAAGCTGCTGAAGAACTTGTGCGCCACCACGCCATAGAAGGAGCCCGCCAGCACGATGGGCAGGCTGGCCAGCAGCTTCACGAACCAGTGTGTCGAAGCTTCGCCGCCGGATTCAGGTTCGGGCTCGGCCGGCAGCATGGGCGGCTGGGTGTCGCTGAAGTCGGGCATGAGCGGATTGTCCGGCCCTTCAAGCCGCGGCAAAGAAGCGGCTCGGTGGCATGCCCACCGTGCGCGTCACCATGGCCGTGAAGGCGCTGGCGCTGGCATAGCCCAGTTCGGCGGCGATATGGCTCATGGGCCGGCCGCGCGCGGCCAGGGTCAGCGCGTGGGCCAGCAGCAGCTGTGAGCGCCATTGCGCAAAGCTCGTGCCCAGCTGCTCGCGGAACAACCGGCTCAGCGTGCGCGGGCTGGCGCCGGCCTCGACGGCCCATTCCTCCAGGCCGGCGTGGCGGCCCGGCTCGCGCAGCATGGCCTCGCAGAGCCTGCGCAGCCGCACGTCCTGGGGCAGGGCCACGCCCAGCGCCAGCGGGCGGGCGCGCTGCAGCTCG
The DNA here is from genome assembly GCF_031458095.1 of Roseateles saccharophilus. Classification (GTDB taxonomy): domain Bacteria; phylum Pseudomonadota; class Gammaproteobacteria; order Burkholderiales; family Burkholderiaceae_C; genus Pelomonas; species Pelomonas saccharophila_A. The sequence continues at coordinate 81,186 of NZ_JAVDXU010000003.1, read as the reverse complement.
ATCAGCACGAGCTGCTCCATGCCGCGGCGGCGTTCGGTGTCCTGCGGGCTTTCCGGCGGCAGCGGATCGGGCACGGCGGGCAGGGCCAGGACCAGTTCGCGCAGCAGCGGCGACACCTCCAGCACCCGCCCCACGCTCCAGGCCTCGCCGGTCAGCAGCTCGGGGCCCAGGTAGAGGGTGTGCAACTCGGCCTGCTCGATGGCTGTCACGGCATGGACGATGCCGGGCGGGATCCAGACGGCCCGCGACGGCGGCACGATATAGGTGGACGCCTCGGTGTTGACCCGCACCGCCCCCGTCATCGAGAAGACCAGCTGGGCCCAGTCATGGCGATGCGGCTGGATGTCGGCCAGATGCTCCAGCAGCCGCGACTTGGCGCGCAGCGGACGGCCGGCCGTCGGGGCGAAGAGCTCGGGCGAGAAGGCGGGGAAACTGCGGCGGCTGGTCATGGCTGGATTTCGACAGAACTTGACGAACCATCGTAACCAGGCCGACCGTGGCCTGCCTAGAGTGAGGGCATGAGTACCGCCATTGCCTCCTCCATCGACGCTGTGCAGCAGCGCCGGCGCGACGTCACGACGATCTCCACCATCGGCGTCGCCCACGGCACCTCGCATTTCTTCCACATGCTGCTGCCGCCGCTGTTTCCGGCCTTCATCCAGGCCTTTGGCTTGAGCTATTCGGAACTGGGCCTGCTGGTGACGACCTTCTTTGTCATCTCCGGCGCCGGCCAAGCCTTGTCGGGCTTCATCGTCGACCGCGTCGGCGCCCGGCCGGTGCTGTTCGCGGCCATGGCGAGCTTCTTCCTGGCCTCGGTGGCGGCCGGCCTGGCCCAGGGCTTTGGCGGCCTGATGCTGGCGGCGGCGCTGGCAGGTGTGGGCAACGCGCCCTTCCACCCGGCCGACTTCACCATCCTGAACAAGCGCGTCTCCCAGCCCCGCCTGGGCCATGCCTTCTCGGTCCATGGCATCAGCGGCAACCTGGGCTGGGCCTTTGCGCCGGTGTTCTCCATCGGCATTGCCGAGGCGACCGGCAACTGGCGCTTCGCCTATGTCGGCACGGCCCTGGTGGCACTGACGGTGATGGGCCTGCTGTTCTGGCAGCGCGCTGCCATCGATGACCGCCAGGGTTCCTGGGGCCACGCCAAGCCGGTGGCCGGCGCCAAGGCCGAACATCCCATGGCCTTCCTGAAGCTGCCCTCGGTCTGGCTGTGCTTCTCCTTCTTCTTCTGGAGCACGGCGGCCCTGTCGGCCATCCAGAGCTTTGCCAGCCCGGCCCTGCACCAGATTTACGGCCTGCCGCTGGCGCTGACAGCCTATGTCGTCACCGGCTACATGCTGGCGGGCGCCGCGGGCATGGTCTGCGGTGGCTTCCTGGTGGCCAAGGCCGAGCGGCTGGAGCGCACCATTGCGCTGGCGCTGGCGCTCGCCGCCGCGCTGCTGCTGCTGACCGCCACCGGCTGGCTGCCCGGCATGGTGGCCGCCGTCGTGGCGGCGCTGGCCGGTTTCGGTACCGGCCTGGCCGGTCCGTCGCGCGACATGCTCATCAAGCGCGCATCGCCGCCAGGGGCCACGGGCCGCGTCTATGGCACCGTCTATTCGGGCCTGGACATTGGCTTCGCGCTGGCCGCGCCCGTCTTCGGCGCCATCCTCGACCACGGCATGCCGCGCGGCGTGTTCGCGGGTTCCGCGGCGGCCTTGCTGATGGGCGTGGCGTCGGCAGGCCTGGTCGGCCTGGGACTGGCGCGCCGGTCGGCTGCGGCAGTGCCGGCCTAACCTGGAGCTCGCGGCCGGCGGCGTTGCCGCGACAGGCAATCCCCCTTTGGGGGGATGCGAAGAGGGGGAGGCCAGCGGGCACCCCCTTCAACCCCCACCTCGGGGCGATGTTCTCCAGCGCGGCTGACGTCGAGACTGGCTCCATCAATACAGGAGCCGTCATGCAAACCCCAGCCATCAACCCGCCCCCTGACGACGTTCGCTGGGCGAGCGCCGACATCCTGCGCATCACCGTCGCCCAGATGCGGGCCTGGGAGGCCGAAGCCGCGCGGCAGTGCGTCGCCGCAGCCAAGACCGACGAAGAGGCCTGGGAAGGCACCGAGATCGATGTGCGCAGGACGGTGCTGTGAAGCCCAGCAAGCCGGTCGGTTTCGCGGCGCTGCTGGCGAAGATGCCCAAGCGTTTCGTGACCCAGGCCAAACGGGTCGAGGAGCGGGCCAGGCGCAGGCGTGAGGCCCAGGCCAAGCGGTTCGAGGAGGTGTTCAGCGTCTCCAGGATCCAGGACGGCGGCCAGGACGAATGGCAGGACACCGTCGCCCATTTCAACCCCAAGTGAGGAGAAGCTCATGGCACTGCTTGAAATGAACCGCCAGCGTGGTTCGGACCTTGGCGTCAGCCAGTGGGTTTTCGACGGCAGCATCGGGCGGATCAGCGCCCGCGACACCTACGGCAATCTGGTCATGGCGCTGGCCGTCGGGCCGTTATTCGGGCCTCGCCTGGCGGCGGCGTTCAACTCGTCGGGAACGTCGGCGGCGGTTGTCCGTGGCGAGGGAGGTCTGCACCCGCCGTCACTGCCCCGCCAGTAGCTCCACTCGCTTGCGTTCCTTCGAGAAGCATGCGAACCTCCCGCCCCTAAAACTAGGGACAAGATCAGGGGGCAGCCATGAGGCTGATGAGGGAGATGCTCGCCGCAGTGTTCGGCGGGCTGAAGGTGCCGCTCGAGCGTGGCGCCATGACAGAGGCCGAAGAAGCGGCTTGGAGCGACTACCACTCGACGTGGGAAATGGACCCGCCGCCCGAGCCTCGTGCGGTCTTTCTGGCGGGCTATCGCGCTGGCAAGGATCGGGAGCAGTAGGGCTTGGCGCTCCGTGGCCTGGGCATCCTGTCAGGCCTAAACGTTCAAGCCTCGCCCCACCAGGCGCAGCGTCTGCCTGAACTCGTCCTTGAGCCGATACAGCTGGGCCGGTCGATGGGGCCCCTGCGCGCGCTTGGCGCCGGGCACGGGTTCCAGGATGGCCAGTTCCTCCATCTTGCGGCGAAAACTCACCGGGTTGATGGCCTCGCCCAGCAGGGCCTGGTAGATGGTATGCAGCTGCGGCAGCGTGAAGGGCTCGGGGCAGAGGTGCACGGGCAGTGACGAGTACTGGCTCTTGTTGCGCACGCGCTCAGCGGCGGCGGCGATGATGCGGCCATGGTCGAAGGGCAGCTGCGGCAGGCGGTCCACCGGCAGCCAGTGCTGGCCGGGCTGGCTGGCTTCGGGCGCGGCCACCAGCGCGAAATACGCGACCGAGACGCTCCAGCCGCGCGGATCGCGGGCCGGGCCGCTGAAGCTGGCCAGCTGCTCCAGATAGGGGCTTTGCAGGCCGGCCTTTTGCAGCAGCACGCGCTGGGCGGCATCCTCGCAGCCCTGGTCCTCGTCGACATGCACATAGCCGCCGGGCAGGGCCAGGGCGCCGTCGAAGGGCTCGCGATCGCGCTTGAGCAGCAAGACCTGCAACTGGCCGTCGCGCAGCGTCAGCAGCACGATGTCGACCGTGCAGATCAGCCGGTGGTCGCCCGATGAGTTCGTTGAATCATTCACCGAAGCAAGGATAAACGCTTGGCCACACCATGAAGATCAGCTTGACAACTTAGTTGCACAATTAATTTAAGTCGAGTTATCATGCGGCCACACCAGAGAGGACATGCCATGAACACGCATCTGCTGCTGATCGACCCGCAAAACGACTTCTGTGACCTGCCCGCCGACTGGCTGCCGTGCTCGCCCGTGAGTGGCGAGCTGATCCGCCCCGCGCTGCCGGTGGCTGGCGCGCATGAGGACATGCAGCGTGCCGCCGCGCTGGTGAAGCGCCTGCGTAGCCAGCTCGACGCCATCACGGTGACGCTGGACTCCCACCATCGCATCGACATCGCCCACCCCGGCTTCTGGGTGGAAACGGCCAACGGCCGTGCACCTGGGCCGTTCACGCCCATCACGGCTGCCCAGGTCCGCGCCGGGGCCTACGCGCCGCGCGACGCCGCCCAGCTCGACCGCGTGTTGGCCTATCTGGACGCGCTGGAAGCCACCGGCCGCTACACGCTGATGGTCTGGCCGGTGCACTGCCAGATGGGCAGCTGGGGCCATGGCGTGCATGCGGGCCTGCAGGCGGCGCTGGACGCCTGGTCGGATGCCGAGGGCCGTTCAGTGGAAGTCGTCACCAAGGGCGAGAACCCCTGGACCGAGCACTACAGCGCTCTGCAGGCCGAGGTGCCTGACCCTGCCGATGAAGGCACCGAGCTCAACCGCGCCTTGCTGGCCGAGCTGGACCGCTTCGATCGCGTGCTGATCGCCGGCGAGGCCGGCAGCCACTGCGTGCGCGCCACCGTCGAGCACCTGGCCGCCCATCTGCCTTCACGGCAGTTGAACAAGCTGGTACTGCTGACCGACTGCATCAGCCCTGTGGCAGGCTTCGAGGCTCAGCAGGCCGAGTTCCTGGCCGCCATGCGGGCGTCGGGCCTGCAACTTGCCCTCAGCACCGAGGTTTGACATGAGCACGACGCCCGTCATCACCAGCCTGCTGGACACCGACCTCTACAAGTTCACGATGTGGCAGACCCTGCTGCATCGCCACCCGCAGACCCAGGCCGAGTACCGCTTCGTCTGCCGCAACCAGCCGGGCTATCCGCTGGCCGAGCTGAAGGCCGACGTCGAGCGCGAGCTGGAGGCCTTGTGCAGCTTGAGCTTTCGCGCCGACGAGCTGGCCTATGTGAAGGGCCTGCGCTTCATCAAGAGCGACTTCGTCGACTTCCTGCGCATCTTCAGGTTCCAGCGCGACTTCGTCGAAGTGACGACCGACGGCGCCCAGCTCAACATCGTCGCCCGCGGCCCGCAGGTGCATGTGATGGGCTTCGAGATCCCGGTGCTGGCCATCGTCAACGAGCTCTACTTCCGCCGCCTGGACACGCCGGCCGTGCGCGCCGAAGGCCAGCGCCGGCTGGACGCCAAGATCGCCGCGCTGCAGGCCTTTTCTGCCGAGGTCCTGCCGCAGCGCCACCCCTTTGACCTGTTCGACTTCGGCCTGCGCCGCCGCTTCTCCGGCGCCTGGCAGCGCGAGGTGGTGACTCAGCTGCGCGACGCCTTGCCCCAGCATTTCAAGGGCAGCTCCAATGTGCTGCTGGCCAAGGAACTGGGCCTGGTGCCCATCGGCACCATGGCCCATGAATACCTGCAGACCTATCAGGCCCTGGGCACGGTGCGCCTGCGCGACCACCAGAAGGCGGCCCTGGAGGATTGGGTGCAGGAATACCGTGGCGACCTGGGCACGGCTTTGACGGACGTCGTCGGCATGGACGCCTTTCTGGCCGACTTCGACCTCTACTTCGCCAAGCTCTTCGACGGCCTGCGCCACGACAGCGGTGACCCGGTCGTCTGGGGCGAGAAGGCCCTGGCCCACTACGCCAAGCTGCGCATCGACCCGCACACCAAGCGTCTCGTGTTCAGCGACGGCCTGACCGTCACCAAGGCCATCGAGCTCTATCGCCACTTCGCCGATCGCGTGCAGCTGGGCTTTGGCATCGGCACCCACTTGAGCAATGACCTGGGCCTGACGCCGCTGAACATCGTCATGAAGCTGACCCACGCCAACGGCCAGCCCGTGGCCAAGCTCAGCGACAGCCCCGGCAAGACCCTCTGCGACGACGAGACCTTCCTGGCCTATCTGCGCCAGGTCTTCGGGATCAAGTCATGATGAAGCTGACCCTTGCCCAGCTCAACCTGACGGTCGGCGACGTCAATGGCAACGTGGCTCGCATGGTGGCCGCGGCGCGCCAGGCGGCCTGGGCCGGTTCGCAGCTGGTCGTCTTCCCCGAGCTGGCCGTCAGCGGCTACTACCCGGGCGACCTGCTGGAGGAGCCCGCCTTCCTGCGCCAGGTCGAGGCCGGCCTGCAGTCGCTGCGTGCAGCTTCGCGCGAGCTGCCCGAGCTGACCTGGGTGTTCGGCGCGCCGCTGATGCGCGAAGGCCCCGGCAAGCAGCTGGAGAACGGCCTGCTGGTGTTGAAGGGTGGCGAGGTGCTGCTGCGCTACGCCAAGCAGCTGCTGCCCACCTACAACATCTTCGACGAGCGCCGCCACTTCGAGCCTGGGCCCGATGTCGCCAAGGTGCTGCGCATCGGCAGTGCCCAGGTCGGCCTGCTGATCTGCGAGGACGGCTGGAACGACGACGGCGCTGACTATGGCGTCAACCCCTTCGAGCGCCTGCGCGACGCGGCACCCGACTTCGTCATCAGCATCAACGCCAGCCCCAGCAACATCGGCAAACGCGAGCAGCGCCACCAGGTTTTCACAGCGGCCTCGCGCCGCAACGGCCTGCCCATCCTTTACGTCAACCATGTCGGCGGGCATGACCAGCTGGTCTACGACGGCGCCAGCTTCGCGGTCGAGCCCGAGGCGGGTGTGGTCTTCGAGGCGGATCGCTTCGTCGAGTCGGTCCGCACACTGGGCTTCGTCGATGGCCGCTTTGTCGAGCCTGACGGCAGTGGGCTCAAGCGTCCGGAGGCAACCGGCCTGAGCGCCATGGCCTTCTACCGTGCCCAGATCGTGCTCGGCCTGCGCGACTACGCCCGCCGCTGCGGCTTCACCAAGGCGGTGGTCGGCAGCTCGGGCGGCATCGACAGCGCGCTGACGCTGGCTCTTGCGGCAGAGGCCCTGGGTGCGGACAACGTCGTCGGCATCACCATGCCGTCCAGCTTCTCGTCCAGCGGCTCGGTGACGGACTCCGAAGCCCTGTGCCGCAACCTCGGCATCCAGCTGCTCAACCACCCCATCCACGGCGCCGTGGAAGCGCTGAAGGCCCAGTTCGCAGGCAGCTTCGACACGCCCATGCAGGGCCTGACGCTGGAGAACCTGCAAGCCCGCGTGCGCGGCACCATCCTGATGGCCTATTCGAATGCCAATGGACATCTGCTGCTGACCACGGGCAACAAGAGCGAGGTCTCGGTCGGCTACTGCACGCTGTATGGCGACACCAATGGCGGTCTCGGCTTGATCGGCGATCTCTACAAGACCGAGGTGTTCGCGCTGTCGCGCCACCTGAACGAGGCAGCGGGGCGCGAGCTCATTCCCATGGCCATCCTCGACAAGGAGCCCTCGGCCGAGCTGGCGCCGGGCCAGCGCGACATCGACAGCCTGCCGCCTTACCCGGTGCTGGACGAGATGCTCAAGGTCCTCATCGAGGGTGGGCGCCTGGCCAGTTGGGAGCGCGACGCCGCCGAGGCCCGCATGGCCGCGCTGCGCGAGACCGCGGAGGGCAGGGCGCTGACGGAGAAGATCGCCCGCATGATCCAGCGCAGCGAATACAAGCGCCGCCAGGCGCCGCCGCTGATCCGATTGCGGGCACGCGCCTTCGGCCAGGGCCGGCAGATGCCCATCGCCGCATCTTTCCGAGCGTGCTGTCATGAGTGATGTCGCTGTTGTCATCGGCCGCTTCCAGCCCGTCCACAACGGCCACCTGGCCCTGCTGCGCGCCGCCCTGGCCGAGGCCCCGCGCGTCATCGTGATGCTGGGCTCCGCCCGTCAGGCGCGCTCGCCGCGCCATCCTTTCAGCTGGACCGAACGCGCCGAGATGCTGCGTCTGGCGCTGACCGAGGAGGAACGGCAGCGCGTGGAGATCGTGCCCTTGCGCGACCTCTACGACGAAGCCCGCTGGGTGCAGGCGGTGCGCGCCGCTGTGCGGGAGCGCGTGGGCAGTGCCGACGTGACGCTGGTCGGCCACTTCAAGGATGCCACCAGCGACTATCTGCGCCGCTTCTCGCCGTGGAAGCTGCTCAGCCTGCCGCGCCAGCACCGCGTGGACGCCACCGACCTGCGCGCGGCCTTGTACGAGGCCGAACCGCAAGACCTGGACGGCGTGCTGGCCAGCTGGATCGACCAGGTGCCGCCGGGCACGCGCAGCTTTGTGCAGGCCTGGGCGCATCTGCCCTATCTGGCTGCGCTGCGCCGCGAATGGGCGATGCTCAAGCGCTATCGCCAGGCGTGGGCGGCTGCACCCTATGCGCCGGTCTTCGTCACCGTCGACCTGGTGCTGCAATGCGCCGGCCATGTGCTGCTGATCCAGCGTGCCCAGGACCCGGGCCAGGGCTTGTGGGCCTTGCCCGGCGGCTTTGTCGAGCCGCGCGACACCCTCTACCAGTCGGCCGTGCGCGAACTGGAGGAGGAGACCGGGCTGAGGCTGCTGCCGGACACGCTGGCGAGCGCACTGCTGGGCGTGGCCGTCTTCGACCACCCGGATCGCAGCCAGCGCGGCCGCACCATCACGCATGCCCACCACTTCGACCTGGGCGACCGCGAGCTGCCGGAGGTGCAGGGCGCGGACGATGCCGCCCAGGCGCGTTGGGTGCCGGTGGCCGAGCTGGCGGGCATGGAGGAGCAGTTCTTCGACGACCACTTCCACATGCTGGACCGCTTCCTGGCCCTGTTGCCAGTGGAATGACCCGTCGCCTACGCCAGGCGGGCCAGCATTGTCGCTTCGGTGGCTTCGTCCCAGGCCAGCGGGTAGAGGCTGCGCGCCGACGCCAGGGAATCGGGATGGCCGCCCCACAGCGCGATCTGCTCGCGGATGGTGGCGAAGTCAATGCTCATCAGCACGGCCGGCGCATCGACGCGCGGGTTGTGGCGGGCCGCCGTATAGGGCACCAGCCCCAGGCAGCGCCGGTAGAAGCCCACATGACGCGGGTTGACCTCGATGACCAGGCGGTCGACGCGGGCGCGGCGGTGGGCGTGCAGATAGCCGAGGTGGAAGATCTGGGCCAGCACGCGCTTGGGGTCGTGGGAATGCTTGTCCACCGCCAGGCCGCCGAACTCGCAGAGGGTGACGCCAGCGGCGCGCCATTCGTCCAGCTCGGCATGGAACAGCTGATCGGCATGCAGACCACCGCTGCCGTCGAAGCGCACGGACAGGGTGCCGACGATCTTCTGGTCGCGGTCGCGGGCGGTGCAGACGATGTCGCCATCCTGATTGCGGCTGCTGTAGCGCTCGCGGGTGACGGTGAGTCCACGGTCGCCATAGCGGCGCTCGACGAGGCCGAGGGCATCGCCGTCCAGTGCACCGAAATCGCTGTTCAGAGCCAGTGCGGCAGCACCCGCGAAGCTGTTCGACGACGCGCTGTGCCGCGCTTGCATGACAGGGACCATGGACTGCATCCTTTTCCGCGCCCAACGCGCGAGCGGCGCAGTCTAGGAAGGACACCCCTCAAATGGGGGGAGTCTCACAGACCGATACACCAGTCGCATTCAGGGCATGAGATTTCTCACGGGGTACCGGTTGCAAGCCGTGCCCTTTGTTAGCGCATGTTTCGAGCGGGCGCGGCGCTGTCCTACAGCAGGGGCGGCGCACCAGCGCTAACGTTGCGTTCGTCTGCTTCTCCCTCCCTGAGCAGGCCGCTGGTTCAGCCTCGCAGGCGTCCAGGCGATTGAGGCCCCGGCCGATGGCCGGGGCTTTTTTTTGGCCATCCCCCTTTGGAGGGATAGGCGGGGGAGATGCCGGGCCGCCTCCCCCTTCGAGCACCCCTTGGAGTGATTCCCGCAGGGCCGCGCGCTGCCGAGACTGTGGCCATCGACAACGGAGATCGCCATGCAGATTCCCTTCCAGACCCTGGCCCAGGATTCGGTCCTGCAGATCCGCGACGCCATGCGCCGCGTCAAGCGCCTGCACGAGGCCATGCCGCAGCAAGGCCTGCCGGGCGGCTTGTTCGGCGGTTTGGTGGAGCTGCCCAAGCCCGATGCCGTGGTCTGGGCGGACACCGAGATCGACGTGCGCCGGGTGGTGCTGTGAGGGTCCGCATGAGCGCCGCGACGGCCACCGTGGTGGCCCTGGCCGCCGCTGCCTTCCTCATCCTGGCCACGCCCTCGGAAGCCGGTCCGCGCAACTCAAGCCCGGCCGTCGCCGAGTTCAGGCAGGTCAACCCCTGTCCGGCCACCGGCAAGCTCACGGGGGCATGCCCCGGCTACGTCGTCGCCCATGCCGCGCCCTCGTGCGCCGACGATCCGAGCGAGTTGCAGTGGCAGACCGTCGCCCAGGCCAAGGAGAACGGCAGCTGGGAAAGGCAGTACTGCCAGTTCCGTCGCGTTCGCGCACGTGGCTAGCGTCCCTTATGCGCCCCTGATGCGGGCGCCACGAGAGTGGAGGCCTCTTCACCACTCGTTCTGCTCATGAACGCCTTGTTCTTTCCGGTCGAGCATCCGGGGCTGACGACGCTGGCCGTCGCAGCCCTGCTGGCCCTGGTCTTCTACAAGCGCACCCTGCGCCTGTTCGGCTTTGTCATCGTGCCGGACGACTCCATCGGCACCGTCACCAAGGGCTTCGTGCTGTTCGGCCGCCATCGCGAACTGCCGCCTGGCCGCATCGTCGCCCTCTACGGCGAAGCCGGCCTGCAGGCTGACACGCTGGCGCCGGGCCTGCACCTGGGCCTTTGGCCGTGGCAATACGAGGTCGAGTTGGTCAAGTTCACCGTCGTGCCCGATGACGCCATCGGCGTCGTCGAGGCCTGCGACGGCCTGCCGCTGCCTGACGGCCGCGTGCTGGCCCGCCATGTCGACTGCGACAACTTCCAGGACGCCCGCGCCTTCCTCGCCAGCGGCGAGCGCGGCCTGCAGACCAGCGTCGTGCCTCCGGGCGCCTGGCGCATCAACACCCTGCTGTTCACCGTGCGCCTGGAGCGCATGACCATCATCGAGCCCGGCAAGATCGGCATCGTCGAAGCGCGCGATGGCAAGCCGCTCGCGGGTGGCCGCGTCATCGGCCGCGCCGTGGCTTGCGACAGCTTCCAGGACGCCCGCGCCTTCATGGCCGGCGGCGGCGAGCGCGGCCCGCAGATGAGCGTCATCCCGCAAGGCAAGTACCGCATCAACCCGGGGCTGTTCAAGGTCATGCAGGTGCAGGTCACCGACGTGCCCGACAACAAGGTCGGCATCGTGACGACCCGCGAAGGCGCATCTCTCACGACCGGCGAGATCGCCGGCCCCGAGGTGCCGGGCCACAACCTCTATCAAGACCCGCAATCCTTCGTCAATGCCGGCGGCACCAAGGGCCTGCAGGAGCAGGTGCTGCTGGCCGGCCGCTACTTCATCAACCCGATGTTTGCCACCGTCGAGATCATCGACATGACCGAGGTGCCCATCGCCTCGGTCGGTGTCGTCGTCGCCTTCGTCGGCAAGCCCGGCGTGGACGTGACGGGCGAGGGCTTCCGCCATGCCAACATGGTCCGCCGCGGCGAGAAGGGCGTGTGGGTGGACGTGCTCGACCCCGGCAAATACGCCATCAACACCTACACGCACAAGGTGCGCGTGGTGCCGACGGCCAACGTCGTGCTGAACTGGGCCACCGGCAAGACCGAGGCGCACAAGCTGGACGCCAACCTGTCGACCATCACCGTGCGCTCGGCCGACGGCTTCACCTTCAACCTGGACGTGAGCCAGATCATCCACATCCCGCGCAACGACGCGCCCAAGGTCATCGCCCGCTTCGGCAGCATGGAGGCCCTGGTCACGCAGGTGCTGGAGCCCACCATCGGCAACTACTTCCGCAACGCGGCGCAGAACTCGGATGTCATCGACTTCCTGAAGAAGCGCAGCGAGCGCCAGGCCGAGGCCAAGGCCGCGATTGCGCTGGCCTTGAAGGCTTACGACGTCGGCGCCGTCGAGACGCTGATCGGCGACATCGTGCCGCCGGCCGAGTTGATGAAGACCCTGACCGACCGCAAGCTGGCCGAGCAGGAAAAGGTCACCTTCACGACGCAGATGGAGGCCCAGGGCGTACGCCAGCAGCTCGAGCAGGCAACTGCCTTGGCCCGCACCCAGGCCCAGGTGGTGGACGCCGAGCGCAAGGTGGCGATGGCCGAGTTCAACGCGCAGGCCGCGGTGAAGACGGCCGACGGCGCGGCGCGTTCCAAGAAGATCACGGCCGAGGCCGACGCCGAGGTCACGCGCGTCACCGGCCAGGCCGAGGCCGGCAGGACGTTGGCCATCGGTGAGGCCGAGGCCGAGGTCATCCGCCAGAAGATCGGCTCCATGGAGTCGGGCAACTACGCCATCGTGCAGGTCGCCCAGGCCCTGGCCGGTGCCGGCGTGCAGCTGGTGCCCGAGGTGCTGGTGGGCGGTGGCTCGCAGGCGGGCGGGCAGGGCGGCACGCTGGTGGATGTGCTGCTGGCCGGCCTGGTGAAGGACCGCTTCGCCAAGCCCGAGGCGGCCCAGGTTGTCGTGGAGGCCACCTAAACTGCGTCGCCCATGATGTCCCGTCCCCTTGTCCAGTTCCTGCCCTGGATCGCCACCGGCTCGCTGATGGCGCTTGCCTGGGTGGGCTGGAAGCTGCGCCAGGCCTGGGAGGGCCTGCGCGCCGCGCAGCGGGCCGCCCAGCTGGAGCGCGCCCTGCGCGAGTTCGGCGACCTGATGCGCGACGCCGACCAGCCCGAGGTCCATGTCCACGAGCTGCTGCAGGCCCTGGCCGGCAACACCGGCTTCGCCACCGCGGCGCTGCTGCGGCCGTCCCCGGGTGCGCAGGACATCGTCGTCGGCGAGCCCGACGCCAATGCGCTGGCCGGCCTGCAGCTTTGTGCCGACAGCGGCCGCGCCCTGGGCCCCGGCACCCACCATCACGCCGAGGAGCCCGATCTCTACCTGCCGCTGCGTGGCCGTGACGCGGCCCTGGGCGCCGTCACGCTGCGCGGCCTGGGCACGCAAGCCCTGCCGCCGGACCACCTCGCCCATGCCCAGGCCCTGTGCGACCAGATGGGCCTGGCCCTGCAGCGCCGCCGCGTGCAGGACGAGGCCCGCCTGGCCGGTGAGCTGGCCGAGACCCAGTCCACCCGCAACGCCATGCTGGCCGCCATCTCGCACGACTACCGCACGCCACTGGCCACCATCATGGGCTCGGCCTCGGCCCTGCAGACCCAGGGCGACCGCTTGACGGCGACCCAGCGCAGCGAGCTGGCCGGCCGCATCGTCGACGAGACCGCCCGCCTGGTGCGCCTGACCGACAACACGCTGCAACTGGCCCGCCTGGGCGCGCCCGGCGTGGCGCTGCGCTGCGACTGGGAGTCGGCCGAGGAGATCGTCGGCGCGGCCCTGCGCCGCGTGCGCCGCCGGCCCGACGGCGAGCGCGTCAAGGCGCGCATCGAGCCCGGGTTGCCGCTGCTGTGGTGTGATGCGGCCCTGATGTCTCAGTTGCTGGATAACCTCGTCGACAACGCCCTGAAGTACAGCCCGGCCACGGCGCCGGTCGAGCTGGTCGTGCGCCGCCTGGGCGGCGAGGCCCTGTTCGCCGTGCGCGACCGCGGCCCGGGCATAGACCCGGCCTGGCGCGATCGCGTCTTCGACGCCTTCCAGCGCGGCGACCTGGCCGCCTTTGCCCAGCGTCCACCGGGCTCGGGCGTGGGCCTGGCCCTGTGCCGCGCAATTGCCCAGGCGCATGAGGGCAGCTTGAGCCTGCGCCCGCGCGGCCACGGTGGCTGCAGTTTCGAATTGCGCTTGCCACTGCGCGACGCCCCCGAGTTGCCGGAGGCACAGGCATGAAGCTATTGCTGGTCGAAGACGACCGCGAACTGCGGGTGACGCTGAAGGAGGCCCTGGCCGTCGAAGGCTATGAGGTGCTGACGGCCGCCAGCCTGGCCGATGCCATGGCCCAGCTGGCCCATGCCGGGCATCTCGACGCCGTGCTGCTCGACCTCGGCCTGCCCGACGGCGATGGCGAGGAGCTGTTGCAGGCCCTGCGCCGCGAGCGCTCGACGCCCCTGATCGTCATCTCGGCGCGCCAGGTCGAGGGCCAGAAAATCCGCCTGCTCGATGCCGGCGCGGACGACTATCTCGTCAAGCCTTTCGGCATCGGCGAGCTGCTGGCGCGGCTGCGCGTGGCCCTGCGCCACCGCGGCACCGTGGCCCAGCCGGCCATCACGATGTACCGCCGCGCCGGCCTGGAGGTCGACCTGGCCGCTCACCGCGTACGTCGTGACGGCGCCGACATGCGCCTGACGCCCACCGAGTTCAAGCTGCTGGCCCGCCTGGTGCGCCAGGCCGGCCAGGTCGTCACCCACCGCCGCCTGCTGGCCGACGTCTGGGGCGCCGACGCGACCGAGCAGACCCATTACCTGCGCCTCTACATGGGCCAGCTGCGCGCCAAGCTCGAGGTCGACCCGGCCGAGCCCTGCGTACTGCTGACGGAGCCGGGGGTGGGGTATCGGATTGCGGAGCCGCAATGAGCGTGACTCAGCGCGGTGGCTTCACGCCAGCCAGGTGCATGCCGCTGTCTAGCATCAGCAGCTCACCGGTCACCGTGCGGGCCCCGTCCACCAGCCAGACGATGGCTTCCGCCACGTCCTCGGGGGAGCAGGCGCGCTGCAGCGGCACGCCGGCTTCATAGGCCTTCAGGCCCGCCTCGTAGCCTTGTTGCCCCACGCCCTGCACGAACCAGCGTGACGTGATGAGGCCAGGGCACACGGCGTTCACGCGCACGGCGGGTGCCAGGGACCGGGCCAGGTGCAGCGTCATCGCGTTGATGGCGCCCTTGGACGCGATATAGGGCATGGACGAGCCCACGCCCAGCGCGCCGGCCACCGACGACACGTTGACGATGCAGCCCCGCGCGGCTTTCAGCGCGGCGACGCAGGCGCGCACCATCTGGAAGCTGCCCAGCGCATTGACGGCCAGGATGCGCTGGAAGGTGTCTGCGTCCAACGCGTCCCAGTCGGCCGCGGCGCCGAACACCGACACGCCGGCGTCGTTCACTAGCGCGTCGATGCGGCCCCAGCGCTCCAGCGCGGCCTGCGCCATTGCGCGGCAGTCGGCGTCCTGCGCCACATCGCCCTGCTTGACGAGCACGTCGGCCCCGGCCGCACGGCAGGCCGCGGCGCTGGCTTCGGCGTCATTGGCACTGCGCGAATAGTTGATCAGCAGGTCGTAGCCCTTGCCGGCCAGCATCAGCGCGGTGGCGGCGCCAACACCTGTGCCGGCGCCGGTGATCAGCGCGACCTTGCCTGCCTTAGCCATGTGTCTTCTCCAGTCGAATTGCGGCGGTCAGTCCAGGACCCGCCGCCGCCTCAGGCCTTCTTCGCCGTCAGCTGGTCCTTCAACGGCAGCTGCCGGATGCGCTTGCCCGTGGCCGCGAAGATCGCGTTCATCAGTGCTGGCGCGATCGGCCCGATGGCCGGCTCGCCGACGCCCCCCAGCGGCTCGTCATAGCCCTTGCTCGGCATGATGTGCACGGCGATCTTCTTGGGCGCGATGTTGAGCCTCGCGATCTCGTAGTCGTGATAGTTGCTTTGCTCGACGCGGCCGTTCTTGAAGGTGATCTCGCTGTACAGCGCCTGGCTCAAGCCCATGATGCAGGCGCCCTCGACCTGGGAGCGGATGCGGTCCGGGTTGATGGCCGGGCCACAGTCCAGCGCCACGTCGATGCGCGGGATGCTGAGCTCGCCCTTGGCACTGACGCGTACCTCGACGACGACGGCCATATAGGTCACGAAGCTGTAGTTGGCCGCCAGGCCCTGGCCCCAACCTTTTCCGCCCTGCAGCTTGCGGCCCCAGCCGGCCTCCTTGGACACGCGTTCGATGACGCCGCGCAGGCGGCCCGTGTCGACCGGGTAGAGCTTGGGTGACTCGCCATGGTTCCAGCCGTCGCCCAGTTGCGGCGGCGGGATCTGCGCCGGCGGGCCGAGCAGTTCCAGCAGGTAGTCACGGTGGTCGCGCTTGGCCGCGTGGGCCAGTTCGGCGACGAAGGACTGGGCCGCGAAGGCATGCTGGATGTTGTTGACGGAGCGCAGCCAGCCGATGCGCGCATGCGCCGTCGCGGCCGGGTTCTCGATGCGCACATTCGGGATGGCATAGGGGAGGTTGATCAGCCCGAGGCCCAGTTCGAACTCCGCCAGCTGCTTGGGGTCGGGCGCGAAGATGGACAGGATGGTCGGCTCGGCCGCGCGTTGCAGCCAGGCGGTGACCCGACCCCTGGCGTCCAGCCCCGCTTCCAGGTGCTGGGCGGTGACGGTGTGGAAGTAGTCGTGATGCAGGTCGTCCTCGCGGGTCCAGGTCAGCTTCACCGGCACGCCCTGCATGGCCTGCGACACGAGCGCCGCCTCGACGGCGAAGTCGGGCTTGGACTTGCGGCCGAAACCACCGCCCAGCAGCGTGACATGGACCGTCACCTTGTCGATGTCCAAGCCGAGGCGCTTGGCGACGCGCTCGCGCGCGGCCTGGGGCGACTGCACCGAGGTCCAGACCTCGCAGCGCCCATCCACGAGGCGCGCGGTGGCTGCGGGCGGCTCCATCGTCGCGTGCGCGAGATGGGGTACGTAGTAGTCCGCCGTCACGCGCTTGGCGGCCTTGCCCAGGGCGGCCTGGGTATCGCCGTCATCGCGCACCACTTTGCCGCCAGGCTTGGCCACGGCGGCCTCCAGCTCCTTGCGAAAGGCGACCGAGTCATAGCTCGCATGCTCGCCGTCGTCCCAGACGATCTTCAGCGCCTCGCGGCCCTTCATCGCGGCCCAGGTGTCCTTGGCAACGACGGCCACGCCGCCCAGCGGCTGGAACTCGGCCGGCGGCGGCGTGCCCGCCAGCTCGATGACCTTGACGACGCCTGGCACCTTCAGCGCCTCGGACGAGTCCACGGACTTGAGCTTGCCGCCCAGCACCGGCGGTCGCGCGACGACGGCGTACAGCATGCCCGGCAGCCGCGTGTCGATGCCGTATTGCGACTTGCCGGTGACGATGACCTCGGCGTCAACGAGATGGCTGTCCTGCTTGCCGATGTAGCGGAAGTCCTTGGGATCCTTGAGCTTGAGCGCCTCGCCCTTGGGGACGTCCAGCTTCGCGGCCGCTTCGGCCAGCGCGCCATAGCCCAGCGAGCGGCCGCTGGCCTTGTGCGTGACCGCATGGTTGGCCGCCTGCACCTCGGCGACCGGCACGCCCCAGGCCTGGGCTGCGGCCAGTTCCAGCATGGCGCGGGCGGCCGCGCCGCAGCGGCGCATGGGCATGAACCAGTGCCGCATGCTGCGCGAGCCGTCGGTGTCCTGGTTGCCGTATTTCTCTTCATCGCCAGGGGCCTGCAGGACCTTGACGCGGGCGAAGTCAGCCCCCAGCTCGTCGGCCAGCACCTTGGGCAGGCTGGTGCGCACGCCCTGGCCCATCTCGGAGCGGTTGACGATGATGCTGACCGTGCCGTCGGGCGCAATCGCGACGAAGGTGCGTGGGCTGTCCTGGATGCCGTGGGGCATGCCGTCGCCGCCGTATTTCTTGGGTTCGTCGGCGCCCAGTGCAAAGCCGGGCAGGCCGATGCCCAGCACCAGGCCCGTGAAGCCCAGCAGGCTGCGCCGCGTGAGATGACCATGGGGGACAGAGGCGTTCATGCGGCACCGCCTTCCAGGCCGGCGGCCGTCTTGATCGCGCTGCGGATGCGCGTGTAGGTGCCGCAGCGGCACAGATTGCCGCTCATGGCCGCGTCGATGTCGGCGTCGGTGGGCTTGGGCTTTTGCTCCAGCAGGGCCGTCGCGCTCATGATCTGACCTGCCTGGCAGTAGCCGCACTGCGGTACGCCGAGCTTGACCCAGGCGTGCTGCACGGCCTGACCGGCCTTGGTGGCGCCCACACCCTCGATCGTCACGACGCGCTTGCCGGTCGCGGCGGACAGCGGCGTCTGGCAGGCTCGCACGGGCTGGCCGTCCAGATGCACGGTGCAGGCGCCGCACAGCGCCAGGCCGCAGCCGAACTTGGTGCCGGTCATGCCGAGGTGGTCACGCAGCACCCACAGCAGCGGGGTGTCCTCGCCGGCCTCCACCGTCATCGACTGTCCATTGATCTGCAATGTCGTCATCGAAGTCTCCACAGATAGCAAACCTGCGCAGAACCGGCGCATTCGGCTACAGCAGCCGCGAACGCTACACGTTTCCGGCCAAACCTGCTGGCGGCTCAGCGCGGGCGCTCGTCCAGCCTCTGTGCCAGCGCCAATGCGAAGCGATGGGCGTTACCGGACGAGCATCCTGAAGACAGAAGGGGGTCGATGCTGCTAGGCTGCCCCGCGCCCGCCAGCGTTGGCGGATGGGAGCAAGCGGCATGGCGGAGTTGACGGTCAACGGCAAGCGGGTGCAGTTCGAGGCGGAAGCCGACACGCCCCTGCTCTGGGTGCTGCGCGAGCAGCTCAGCCTCACGGGCACCAAATATGGCTGCGGTGTCGCGCAGTGCGGGGCCTGCACGGTCCATGTCGACGGCGCGCCGGTGCGCAGCTGCGTGATGCCGGCCTCGGCGCTGACGTCGGCGCAGAAGATCACCACCATCGAGGGCCTGGCGCCCAATGCCTCGCACCCATTGCAGAAGGCCTGGGATGCGCTGGATGTGCCGCAGTGCGGCTTCTGCCAGAGCGGCATGCTGATGGCCGCCGCCGCCCTGCTGAAAGCCAAGCCCAAGCCCACCGATGCCGACATCGACGCTGCCATGACCAATATCTGTCGCTGCGGCACCTACAACCGCGTGCGCGCCGCCATCCATCTGGCCGCCGGCCAGGTGCAGCGCAAGCAGATCCCCATCGTCATTGACGGAGGTCAGGCATGAGCGCCGTCCTCTCGCGCAGGTCCTTCCTGCACACGACTTCGGCGGCCGCCGGTGGCCTGATGGTGGGCTTCCATGTGCCCGGTCTGGCCCAGCAGGCCGAGGCCGCGCCCGAGCTGAACGCCTGGGTGCAGGTCTTGCCCGATGAAACCACCGTCATCCGCATCGCGCGGTCCGAGATGGGGCAGGGCACGCTGACCGGCCTGGCCCAGCTCGTCGCCGAGGAGCTCGAGTGCGACTGGAGCAAGGTCAAGACCGAGTACCCGACGCCGGGCCAGAACCTGGCGCGCAACCGCGCCTGGGGCAGCATGAGCACCGGTGGCAGCCGCGGCGTGCGTGAGTCGCACGAGTATGTGCGCAAGGGCGGGGCCCTGGCCCGGGCCCTGCTGATCCAGGCCGCCGCCAACCAGTGGCAGGTGTCGGTCGTCGAATGCACGACGGCCAGGGGCTGGGTGCTGCACGCCGGCAAGAAGCTGAGTTATGGCCAGCTGGCCGCCGAGGCCGCCGAGCTGGCCGCGCCGGCCGACATCCAGCTCAAGCCCGCCAAGGACTGGACGCTGGCGGGCAAACCGATGAAGCGGCTGGACACCAAACCCAAGCTCGACGGCTCCCTCGTCTACGGCATGGACCTGCAGCTGCCCGGCATGCTGAACGCGGCGATCAAGGACTGCCCCGTCTTCGGCGGCAAGCTCAAGAGCTTCGACGCCGCGGCCATCGAGGGCAGGCCGGGCGTCAAGAAGGTCGTCAAGGTGGGCGACTCGGCGGTGGCCGTCGTGGCCGACACCTGGTGGCGGGCCAAGACGGCGCTGGAGGCCCTGCCCATCGTCTGGGACGAGGGCGCCAATATCGCGCAGAACAGCGCCGACACGGCAGCCACGCTGAAGGCTGGCCTGGAGGCTCCCGAGGCCGCCGTCGGCAGCAGTCAGGGCGATGTGAAGGCGGCGCTGGCCGGTGCGGCCAGGAAGGTCGAGGCCGTCTACAGCTACCCGCACCAGAACCACGCGACCATGGAGGTGATGAACGCGACGGCCCGATGGACGCCGCAGCGCTGCGAGGTCTGGACGCCGACGCAGAACGGCGAGGCGGCGCTGGCCGCGGCCGCCGAATCGTCGGGCCTCCCGCCGGCGCAATGCGAGGTCTACAAGCTGCACCTGGGCGGCGGCTTCGGTCGGCGCGGCGCGGTGCACGACTGGGTGCGCCAGGCCGTGGCCATCGCCAAGGAGCTGCCCGGCACGCCGGTCAAGTTGATCTGGAGCCGCGAGGAGGACATGACCCACGGCCGCTACCACCCGGTCACCCAGTGCAAGCTGACGGCCGGCCTGGACGCGGCGGGCAAGCTGACGGCCCTGCATATGCGCATCTCGGGCCAGAGCATCATCGCGGGCATCTTTCCGCAGAACATCAAGGACGGGAAGGACCCGGTCGTCTTCCAAGGACTGAACGCCGGTGGCGCGGAAGGCGCGCTGGGCTATGCGGTGCCGAATCTGCTCGTCGACCATGCGATGCGCAACCCGACGGTGCCGCCGGGCTTCTGGCGCGGCGTCAACCTGAACCAGAACGCCGTCTATCTGGAATGCTTCATCGACGAGGTGGCCCATGCCGCCAAGCGCGACCCGCTAGAGCTGCGCCGCGAGCTGCTGGCCAATTCGCCCAAGCATCTGGCGGTGCTGAACGCCGTGGCAGCCAAGGCCGGTTGGGGCAAGCCGCGCGCCAAGGGAAGGCATCTGGGCCTGGCCCAGATCATGGGTTTCGGCAGCTATGTGGCGGCCTGCGCCGAGGTGTCGGTGAGCAAGAAGGGTGAGCTCAAGATCCACCGCATCGTCGCCGCCACCGACCCCGGCCATGCGGTCAATCCGCAGCAGATCGCGGCCCAGGTCGAGGGCAGCTTCGTCTACGGCCTGTCGGCGGCGCTGTTTGGCGAGATCACCGTCAAGGACGGCCGCGTCGAGCAGCAGAACTTCGACACCTACCCGGTGCTGAAGATGGAGCACATGCCGGCGGTCGAGACGATCTGCATGCCGTCGGGTGGCTTCTGGGGCGGCGTTGGCGAGCCGACCATTGCCGTCGCGGCACCGGCGGTGCTGAACGCTGTCTTCGCGGCGACGGGCAAGCGCATCCGCGAGCTACCGCTGTCCAAGCACAAGCTGGTCTGATGCGCGCTTTGCTGGCCTTGCTGCTGGTGACCAGCGCGCAGGCTGGCGATGTCGAGCGTGGCCGTGCCCTCGTGGCCGACCGCAGCCAGAGCCTGTGCCTGCTCTGCCATGCGTTGACGGCAGCGGGCGATGCCAACCAGGGCAATCTGGCGCCGCCGCTGGACGGCATCGCGACGCGGCTCAATGCCCAGGGCCTGCGCGAGCGCATTGCCGACATGCGCCGCTTCAACCCGGCCACCGTCATGCCGCCTTTTCGCTCGACCGAAGGTCTGCGCGACGTAGCGCCCACTTGGCAGGGCAGGGCCGCACTGACCGAGCAGCAGCTCGACGATATCGTGGCCTATCTCGGGACGCTGGCGAGATGAGGCGGCGCGAGTTCGCCGTGACCGCTGCGGCCTGGACGCTGCTGCCGGAGGCGCAGGCCAGTGACGAGGCCATGCGCGTGGCCATCCGCGCCTGGGCCGGGCGCAACCCCGAGCCCGGCAATCTGAAGATCGAGATGGCCGAACTGGTGGAGAACGGCAATGCGGTGCCGGTGCGCATTGTGGCGAACGAGGCCGTCGTGGGGCTGGCCCTGTTCACGCCATTGAACCCCGAGCCCGAGGTCGTCCATGTCGCCTTGGGCGCGGCTGTCGCCAGGCCCGAGTTCAGCACGCGCATGCGCCTGGCACGCAGCCAGCGCATCGTCGCGGTGGCCAAGGCAGCCGACGGACGCTGCTGGCAGGCTGGCGTCGACGTCATCGTGACGCTGGCCGCCTGCGTGGAGCCCTGATGGCAACACGAGCCGTCATCACCTTGCCTGCCGCCATCAAGCCCGGCGAGGCCTTTGAAGTGAGGGTCACGGTGGCCCACGCGATGGAAACGGGCTACCGCAGCAGCGACGAGGGCGCCCGCCTGCCGCGCGATCTGGTGCGCCGTTTCGAATGCCGGCTGGATGGCGAACCGATCTTCACGGCCGACCTGTTCGCAGCGATCTCGGCCAATCCCTATCTCGCCTTCTGGATGAGGGCCGACAAGCCCGGTGAGCTGAGTCTTGTCTGGCGCGGCGACAACGGCTTCGAGCATCGCGAGACCCGCACGCTGAACGTCACATGAGGGCAGCGCTGCTTCTCGTCGTCGCCTTGGCGGCTCACGCCGACGAGCGCCGCTCCGGCCGCGACACCATGAGCCCGGCCCTGCGCACCCTGCAGGCCGATGACGCCCAGCATCCCGCCCAACTGGCCCTGGCTCTGGGCCGCGAGCTGTGGCGGCAAGGCCCGAAGTCCTGCGCCGGCTGCCATGGCGAGCCCGAGAAGCTGCGCGGCGCGGCGGCACGCTATCCGGCCTTCGACCAGGGCCTGCTCGACCTGCCCGGGCGTATCCAGCGTTGTCGCGTCCGCCACCAGCAGCAATCCGCCTGGGGGCCGCAAGCCGAAGCCCTGCTGGCGCTGACGGCCCTGGTCGCTCAGCAGTCTCGCGGACTGTCTCTCACACCGCCGCGTGGCCCCGAACTGGATGCCGCCGCCAAGCGCGGCCAGCAGCTCTACATGACCCGCATCGGCGCCCTCAACCTGTCCTGCGCCCAATGCCACGATGAACGTGCCGGCCTGCGCCTGGGCGGCAGCCTGATTCCCCAGGCCCATGTCGACGACTATCCCGTCTACCGCCTCGAATGGCAGTCCCTGGGCAGCCTGCAGCGCCGCCTGCGGGGCTGCCTGAACGGCGTACGGGCGACGGTGTGGGACTGGGACAGCGCCGAGTTGCTGGCGCTGGAGGTGTATCTGGCGCGCCGCTCGGCCGGCATGGCGATGCAGCCGCCGGGCGTGCGCCCCTAACAAGCAGGGTGACTGTTACACCCCCTCCTTCCTAGGATCGGGTCATGGCAGTCACGACAACAAGGCGCGAACCGACACTGGAGCGCCTGCGGCTGCCGGTGGGCGAAGCGCTGGTGTTCGTCGACCTGGCCAGCGGCGACCTCATCACGACCGGCCTGCGCTGCTGCCTGGTGCAGCGTGGCGGCGGCCGGCTGCTCGGCCGTTCGGTCTTCACGCCTTCGGGCCTGCATGTGTGGCCGGACCTGCCCGAGCGCTGGCGCCAGCCCCAGGAGGTGGCGTGTGCCGACGTGCTGGTGCGCGATGAACTGCAACGCTTCCAGCCGCTGAGCCTGCCGTGGCCGCTGCCGGCCCGGCCGGTGGGCCAGATCCTCAGTGACCGGGTGGTGGGCGGCATGCGCATGATGCGGGTGGGCCTGCTCAGCGCGCCGACACGCAGGCCGCCGCCGGGTGTGTGCAGCGTCTATGGTCTGCTCACCTGGCAGGCGAATGGCGAGCCGGCAATCTGGGCCCGCGTGTGCCTGATCGATGGCGAAGGCCGCGTTCACGAAGGCGCGAGCGACGCCGAGGGGCGGCTGGCGCTGCATGTGCCACCACTTCGCCCGGGCAGCGTCGGGGCCGCGGCGCTGCAGGTCTTCGCCGATCCGGCCCTGGAGGCGTCTTCCATGGGGCTGGGTGCGCCCGATGTGCTGGCCTTCGCCGACCAGCCGGTGGTGCTCGCGCTGGCTGATGTTCAGCAGCAGGCCGCTTATATGCCCGGCGTCCTGGCAGCGCACGAACCCCTCATCCTCGCCAGCCAGGGCCTGCCGCCGGCGCATCGCGAGCTGCGCCTGGAGCCGCGCTGACCCGCCTCAGCGCTGTTCCATCTGGCGCCGGCCGAACAGCACCTCGCGGGCCTTGTCGTCGGTCAGCGGCTTGCGCGCGCCGGCCAGCACCTCGACGCCGCGCTGCACCGCCGGGCGCTTGGCGATCTCGTCGAACCAGCCCTTCAGATGCGGGTAGTCGCTCATCTCGACGCCCTGGTTCTTCCAGGAGCGCAGCCAGGGGAAGATGGCGATGTCGGCGATGCTGTAGTCGCCCCCGCCGACATAGGTCGAATGCGCGAGGCGCTTGTTGATGACGCTGTAGAGGCGCCGGGCCTCGTTGGTGTAGCGGTCGATGGCGTAGTCAATCTTCTCGGGCGCATAGATGCGGAAGTGATGCGCCTGGCCCAGCAGGGGGCCGACGCCGCCCATCTGGAACATCAGCCACTGCAGCACCTCGTATTTGCCATGCACGTCGGCGGGCAGCAGCTTGCCGGTCTTGCCCGCCAGGTAGAGCAGGATGGCGCCGCTCTCGAACAGCGAGATGGGTTTGCCGTCGGGGCCGTCCGGGTCGGTGATGGCCGGGATCTTGTTGTTGGGGCTGATGGCGAGGAAGTTCGGGGCGAATTGCTCACCGGCACCGATGTCCACGGGATGCACCCGGTAGGCGAGACGGCACTCCTCCAGCATGATGTGCACCTTGTGGCCGTTGGGCGTGGGCCATGAATACACTTCGATCATTCGTCGCCTCCATGCGGTGTGCCTAGCAAGCAGGCCCCATTCTCAGACTTCCTCACGACTCATGGTGGTAAAGCAAGTCAAGCACTGGCTCGTGACGCGCGCCAACGCCTCGCGCTGGCGTCCGATCATGGACTGGGCCGAGGCACGCGGCGCCGAGTTCTCGCAGACGCGCGACGGCCAGGGCTTCCTCATCGAGCAGCCCAAGGCCCTGCCCGGGCCGCTGCGCATCGAATGGGGCGTGTCCCAGCGCAGCTATCTGCCGGGCACGGAGCTGCGCATGCGCTGCGAGATGGGCCTGCACCACGACCTGCAGATGATGGTGCTGTGCCGCGCCCTGATGGAGAACCTGGAGCGCGCCGTCTTCGAGGCCTATACCGACACGCTCAAGACCCGTGTCGACACCGACACGCCGGAAGAGATGCGCTGGCTGGTGATGTTCCCCAAGTTCAACAACGCGGCCTCGCAGATCTTGCGCCAGCGCTATGGCGTCGTCGGCGTCACCAAGGAGCTGAGCAGCGCGTGGATCGAAGGCGAACTCGGCGAGGCCCTGGTGCAGGCCAGCCAGGACCTGCTGCCCGAGGGGCATCCCTTCGTGCTGATGAGCATGCGCGGCAATCTGTATCTGCGCACCGAGATGAGCGAGGCCGACCTGCCCAAGGTCCAGGCCCTGGTACGCCTGCTCGAGGTCGCGGCACGCGAGGCGCAGCGGGTCAGCGGCCGGCTGTCCGAGGGCGGGGCCTGGCCGACGACAACGTCGATTGCCTGGACGCCGTCAACCCGCCCTGGCGATGTGACCTGAAGCCCCTCGTCCAGCCTTGCCGCTCTGAACGCCGGCAAGTCTGACCGGTCCCCCGAGGGGACGGCGATGCTTGCCGGCTCGACCGGCAAGCACATCGCCCAACGCGGGCCGGCTAGGGGCGGCCCGTCGCTCGGCCCGCACCTCGTACGGCTCTCACGTTTTCTGCGCGAAGCTCCAGGCCAGCTCGGCGAGTGGTTTGGCGCTCTTCGCTGTTTCCTTGGCTTGCGCGCTGGAGGCGGTGCCGTCCACGACGCGCTTGGCGATGCCCTGCACGATGGCCGCGATGCGGAACATGTTGTAGGCCATGTAGAAGTTCCAGTCGGCCATGACGGCGCCCGCATCGGCGCGGCCGGTGCGCTCGCAGTAGCGCTGCACATACTCGCGCTCGCTCGGGATGCCCAGCTCGGCGAGGTTGACGCCGCCCAGGCCGCGCGCGGCGCCCGAGGTCTGGATATGCCAGCTCATGCAGTGGTAGCTGAAGTCGGCCAGCGGATGGCCCAGCGTGGACAGCTCCCAGTCCAGCACGGCGATGACGCGCGCCTCGGTGGGGTGGAAGACGACGTTGTCCATGCGGTAGTCGCCATGGACGATGCTGACTTCGCTCTCGTCGCGTGCCGAGGCCGGGATATGGGCCGGCAGCCATTGCAGCAGCGAGTCCATGGCCGGGTTGGGCTCGGTCACCGAGGCCAGGTATTGCTTGCTCCAGCGGCCGATCTGGCGCTCGAAGTAGTTGCCGGGCTTGCCATAGGCTTCGAGGCCGCGGGCCTTGAAGTCGACCTGGTGCAGGGCCGCGATGACGCGGTTCATCTCGTCATAGTGGGCCGCGCGCTCGGCATTGCTCATGCCGGGCAGGCTCTGGTCCCACAGCACCCGGCCGGGCATGAAGGACATGACGTAGAAGGCGCGGCCGATGACGGCCTCGTCCTCGCACAGGGCGTACATGGCCGGCACGGGCACGTCGGTGCCGGCCAAGGCGCCCATGACCTGGAACTCGCGCTCGATGGCATGGGCCGAGGGCAGCAGCTTGGCCACCGGGCCGGGCTTGCTGCGCATCACGTATTGCGCACCCGGGGTCTTCAGCAGATAGGTCGGATTGGACTGGCCGCCCTTGAACTGCTCGATCGTCAGCGGCCCGGCAAAGCCGTCGACATGGGCGGCCAGCCAAGCCTCGAGGGCGGCGGTGTCCAGCGGTTGGGCAAGGGGGCGGGTGCCGGTGAATGCTTCCATGGGCGCATTGTGCGAGCCAGCTCAGACATACCGTGTCGCACCAGCGTCATGCTACTTCTGCGGGCCGAGCGCCGGGCCGCTCCCTAGGCGGCCCGCTTTGATGATGTGCTTGCGGCTCAACGCCGCAAGCATCACCGTCCCCTTGGGGGACGTCCAAGGTGCACCTTGGACGAGGGGCCGAACTTCAGCGCGACGCTGCGGCCAACAGCTTCTCGCGGCTCAACACCACCAGGCGGGTCGGCTCCACCCGTACCGCGCCTTCGCGCTCAAAGGCCTTCAGTTCCTGGTTGACGCGCTGGCGCGAGGCGCCGAGCAACTGAGCGAGGTCCTCCTGCGCCAGTTGCAGGCCGATGCGGATCTCGTCGCCTTCCTGCACGCCATAGGAGCGCGCCAGCAGCAGTACCTGCTTGGCCAGGCGCGCGGCCAGGGGTCGGGTGTTGAGGTCCTCGATCATGTCGAACATCAGGCGCAGCCGGCGGCAGTTCAGCCTCAGCAGGGCGTCGTAGAGCTCGGAATGGGCCTGCAGCAGGGCGCGGAAGTCGGCCTTGCGCACGCTCAGCAGCGTGGTCTCGCCATGGGCATAGGCGTCATGGGTGCGCGGCAGCCCGTCGAAGAGGGCGATGTCGCCGAACCAGGTGCCGGGCTCGACATAGGTCAACGAGATCTGCTTGCCGGCCAGCGACACCGAGCTGACGCGCACGGCCCCCTTGGCCACGGCCGACCACTCCTCGGCGGGCTCGCCGCGGTGGGACAACATGGTCTCGTCGGGCAGGCGGCGCACGAAGGCGCGCTGCAGGATGTCGTTGCGCAGCGGCTCGGAGAGCTTGGAGAACCAGGCGCCCTGATCGATCTGCTGCCGTTCGGCGGGGGTGAGGGTGAGTGAGTTCATGGCTTGGGAGGCATTGTGCCGCCCGCGCATCCCCTGGGAATGGGGTCTTCGGCGGGTGCCCCCATGCTAGAGTGATCCGCGCTGTCTCCACCCCCTCATTCAACCGATAGCTAGACGCCCGCAGTCAATGCCCTTCACGGCCCTGCGCCCGACGTTGCTGGGTGCCCTCACTCCTGCTCTGGCACTGCTGTTCGGCCTGGTGCCCCAGGGTGCCGAGGCACTGGGGCTAGGCCGACCGCTGATCCACTCTGGCCTAGGCAAGCCGCTGGACGCCAGCATCCCGCTGACCTTGGCCGAGGGCGAACAGCTCGGCGATTCCTGTCTGCGTGCCGAGGTCTCGGCCGGCGATGCGCGCGTGCCGGCCGGTCTGTTGCAGCTGCGCGTCGAGGGTGAACCCGGCCAGCAGCGCATCCGCCTGCAAAGCCTGGCCCGTATCGACGAGCCGGCCTTGCGCATCACACTGGCCCTGGGCTGCCCGCTGCGGCTGACGCGCGAGTTCAATCTTTTCATCGACCCGCAAGGGGGCGCCACCGCGCCGCCGCCACCCGCAAATCCGGTTCCAGCACCGGCACCCCTCCCGGTCGCCGAGCCGACGGGGCGTCTGGTCGCGCAGGCCCCGCCGCCCAAGCCCCGGCCCAAGCCACGTGCCGCCGGACCGCGCCTGGTGCTGGAAAGGCCCGAGGTGCTGGTGGCCGAGGCGCCGCGGCCCGTCCAGCCCGCCAGTGCCGCCGAGACCGAGCTGAGTCCCGAGCTGGAGGCCCAGATCACCCAGCTCGAGCAGACCGTGGCCCAGTTGCGCGCCGAGCTGGAGGCCCGCTTGCAGGCCGAGGCCGCCGCATCCGCCGCGGCCGCGATCCCTCGCGCCTCTGCGCCAGAGGTGACGCCGCCTCCCGCGGCGGTGCGCAGCCCGCATGCCTCGCCCTATCGCGATCCCATGACCTGGGTGCTGACGCTGGGTTTGAGCCTGCTGGCCGGTGCGGCCGCCTTCTATGGCAGCCGTTGGCGCGATGAGCGCACGCGCCGTGAGCTGGCCTACTGGCGCGCCTTGCATGCCGCCGAAGGTGCCGGCGTGCCGGTGGCGGTGCCGCAGCAGCCTTCGCCCGGCATGGCGCCACCCGTCGCCGGCCTGGCCGCCATGCTGCCGGACGAAGGCCAGCACCAGGCCACGCGACCCCAGCCCCGGCCCATGCCCTGGCCACCGGCGCCCATCTCGGCGCCCGCACCGGTTGCGGCAACCATCCCGCTGTCCATGCAGGCCACCCAGCCTCTGCCCGCTCAGGCCGCGGCCGCGCCGACGCTGTCCAACGAGATGACCGTGGCGGACGACTTGCTGGACCTGCAGCAACAGGTCGACTTCCTGCAACTGCTCGGCCAGCACGAGGCGGCGGCCGACCTGCTGGCCACGCGGCTGGCGCGCGGCAATGCCGGGGCCATGCCTTATCTGATGTTGATGGAGCTCTGCCAGCAGCGCGGCGAGCCCGAGGTGTTTGCCGAGCTCGTCAAGCAGTTCGAGCCGCGCTTTCGCGTGCTGGCGCCGCAGTGGTCGCAAAGCCTGGCACGCGGGCGCGGCCTGGACACCAACCCCAGCGTGATCGCGCATCTGCAGGTGGTCTGGTCCGACCCGAGCGCGGCCATGCAGATGCTGCAGGACCTGCTGGCCCGCGGCAGCGGCCCCGGCGTGCAAAGCTTCGAGCTGCCGGCCTATCGCGACCTGCTGACCCTGTACAGCGTGGCCCGCGATCTGTTCGAGGCCGGCCTGCGCGGCGACGAGGTCGACCTGATGCTGCCGATCGACTCCAAGTTCGGCGACAGCCAGCTTTAGGGCCTGCGAACCCCACGGCAATGGGTCGCGAAGGCCCGCCGCAAGGGGCCAATCTAGACGCAGCGCGCCGCCCGCACTCGTGTGCGGGCCAGGGCTGCAACAACGAGTGGCCCCTTGCGGCGGACCTTCCCGGAGGGTTGTGGCCAGAAAGGCCGCATGCTGTGTTGCAGATCCTCGCTGGGTCGACACCCAGCTTGCGGTCTGCTGTCGTGCCTGCGGCCTTTCTGGCCACAACGCGGCCCATTGCCGTGGGGTTCGCAGGCCCTAGAGATCGAAGTCGTCGGCGTCGCCGCTCATGGCCTTTTCGATCAGCTTGCGGCTCAGCCGGTCCGACAGCAGCTCGGCGAAGGCATAGACGTAGTTGCGCAGATAGGCGCCGCGCTTGAAGGCGATGCGCGTCACATTGCTGCCCAGCAGCGTGCCCAGCGGCTTGGCGACGAGGTCGCTGTTGGCAGGCTCCTCGCGCATGGCCATCTCGGCCACGATGCCCACGCCCATGCCCAGGCGCACATAGGTCTTGATGACGTCGGAGTCGATGGCCTCGAGGACGATGTTTGGCGTCAGATGACGCGAGGCGAAGGCCTTGTCGATGCGGGTGCGGCCGGTGAAGCTGGGGTGATAGGACACCAGCGGCTCGCTGGCGAGTTGTTCCAGGCTGATGCGCTCGGCGCTGGCCAGCGGATGCTCGCGCGGCACGACCATGACGTGCTGCCATTCATAGCAGGGCAGGGTGACGAGCTCTGGATACTGGGCCAATGACTCGGTCGCGAGGCCGAGGTCGGCAGTTTCGTCGAGCAGCATCTTGGCGACCTGGTCGGGGCTGCCCTGGTGCAGGCTGATGCGCAGCTGCGGCAGGTTCTTGCGCAGCTGGGCCACCGGTGCGGGCAGCACATAGCGGGCCTGGGTGTGGGTGGTGGCGATGGAGAAGGTGCCGCTGTCCTGGCGCGAGTACTCCTCGCCGATGCGCTTGAGGTTGCCGACCTCGCGCAGGATGATCTCGATGCAGGCCAGCACCTGCTGGCCCGGCTCGGTGATGCGGCGCAGCCGCTTGCCGTGGCGCGAGAAGATGTCGACGCCCAGCTCCTCCTCCAGCTCGAGGATGGCCTTGGACACGCCGGGTTGCGACGTGAACAAGGCCTTGGCCGTCTCGGTCAGGTTGAGGTTGCGGCGGGCGGCTTCCTGGACGAAGCGGAATTGATGCAGATTCATTCGAGGACGGCCAGGCAGGCCAGGCTGATCGCTTGAAGGACGGCTTCCTGTTCGCCGAGCGGCGCGTGCAGCACCCACTCGATGGCATGGCGTTCGCGCAGCTGGTCGAGCAGGGGCGGGATGTCGCGTCGGACATGGCCGCCGGTGCCAAGGAAGAGGGGCAGCACATGCACGCGGGTGCAGCCCGCGGCCACCAGCTGCTCGGCGGCGTCTTCGATGCCGGGCGACATGAATTCGAGATAGGCCATGGCCAGCGGCGTCGTTGGCCTTGCGGCGCGCAGGCGCTCGGAAATCACTTCGAAAGGCCTGGCCCAGGCAGGGTCGCGTGCACCGTGGGCGAAGAGCAGCAACCCTTCGCTCATCGGTATCTCACCAGCCAAGTAAAGGCCGCCATCGACAGCCCCATATAGAGCAGGCTGGGCGTCGCCGCGACGACCCAGGGCGTCCAGTTCTTCAAGAGGCCCAGGTGGCCGGCCACGTTGTTCAGCAGCACGAAGCTGATGCCCAGCATGATGCCGCCGAAGACCTTGATGCTGATGCCGCCCGAGCGGCCGTGCAGATAGGCGAAGGGCAGGGCCAGGGCCACCATGACGAAGCAGGCGAAGGGATAGAAGG
Source organism: Roseateles saccharophilus (assembly GCF_031458095.1). Taxonomy (GTDB): domain Bacteria; phylum Pseudomonadota; class Gammaproteobacteria; order Burkholderiales; family Burkholderiaceae_C; genus Pelomonas; species Pelomonas saccharophila_A. The sequence goes on along the minus strand of NZ_JAVDXU010000003.1, from coordinate 50,565 downwards.
CCTTGCGCCAGAACTGGATGTTGTGGGCCTGGGCCGACTGCTCCTGGGCCGACAGATGCTCGGTGTAGCGGTAGAGCTCCAGCGTCGACATGGACATGGCCGGCAGCACGGCCGCGGCGATGACGCCGGCGTGCAGCGAGCTCTGCCAGTCCAGCTTGTCCATCCTCTGTTCGCTGACGACGACCTCGCCGACGCTGCCGCTGGCCGTCGTCGTGCCGGGGTTCCAGACCGTGCGCTTGACGGCCTGCAGATGCCACAGGCCCTGGCCGTCGACGTCGACCTTCTCGGCTTCGGTGCGGGACATCAGCCGGCCCTGGTCGTCGAACTCGAAGATGCGCACGTCTTCCAGGTCGCCGCCGCTGCCGACGCGGCCGACCTTGACCGAATAGCTGCGCTCCTGGCCGTCGATCTTCTGGTGGTCCTTCAGCCAGGCGCCGCGCTTGGCCGGGTTGGCATCATGGCTGAAGCGGGCGCGCATCTCATCGCCTTCGCGCTCGAAGTGCGGCGCGACGTAGTCACCGACGACGAAGGTCAGGACGGCGAACGCGGCGGCCAGGCCAGCCAGCAATTCCAGCGCCCGCCTGGGGCCGAGGCCGCCGGTGCGCAGGATGGTGAACTCGCTGCTCTGCGCCATGCGCGCCAGCGCGACGATGGCGCCGATCAGCACGGCGATGGGGAACATCTCGTAGAAACGCCCCGGCAGCTCCATCGCGGCCAGCAACGCGGCCTTGCCGGCGCCGGCGCCGATGCGAGCCATTCGCTCGATCTCGTCGACGAAGTCGATGAAGAAGAACAGCGACAGGAAGGCCAGGGCGACGAGCAGGACGGAGCCGGCGATGTCCTTGTAGAGCAGGGCGCGGACGGTCCTCATGCCGCTGCCTCTTTGACCGTGCGGCGACGCAGGCAGAAGCGGTTGGCGTTGTCGCGCAGCCAGATGACGGCCAGGGCCAGGAAGAGGGCGCTGCCGTGCACGACCAGCAGGCCCCGACCCAGGCTGACGCGGCCATTGCCGACCCAGGACTGCGACAGGTTGATGAGGTTGAAGTAGACGATGAAGGCGAGCAGGGCGAACAACAGGTTCCAGTTGCTGGCGCGGCGCGGGTTGGAGGCCGACAGGCCGACGCCGAGCAAGGCCATGTTGAAGCCGCCTAGGATCATGCCCAAGCGCCAGGCCAGCTCGCCCTGGTTCTTGGGCGTGGGCAGGCGCAGCAGGTCCAGCGTGGCCATGGCCTTGGGCGGCAGCTGATTGGCATTGGCCAGCACCTGGGTGTCGGTCATGACCTTGTACTGCTCGAAGCGGGCCAGGCTTTTCTCGCCGGACTTCATCTGCGTCTCGTTGCGCTGGCCATGGTCCAGCACCAGGTAGCGGTCGTCGCCTTCCATCTCCAGGTGGCCGCGGGCCGAGGTCGTCACCGACTCGCGCTCATGCTGGTTGGACAGGATGAAGACGTTGCGGCCGGTGGCGGCGTTGTCACCGTCGCGTTCGATGAAGAAGACCCGGCTGCCATCACGCGAGGTCTGGAACTGACCGGGGGCGACGCGCGAGAGGTCGCCGCGCTTCTGGTAGCGGTCGCGCAACTCGGCGCTGTTCTGGTTGCCCCAGGGCCAGACCAGCAGCTCCAGCACGATGACGCCCAGCAGCACCGGCCAGGCCATGCGCAGCACCGGCCTCACGAAGCGCGACAGCGGGATGCCGCTGGCAAACCAGATCGTCATCTCGGACTCGCGGTAGAAGCGGCTCAGCGTGATGACGACGGCGATGAACAGCGACAGGATGAGCATGGTCGCCAGGTGGGCGATGGTGGCGTAGCCCATCAGCAGCACGACATCCTGCGGCGCCACATTGCCGCCGGCGGCCTGGCCCAGGGTGCGGATCAGGGTCGACGTCAACATGATGGTCAGGATGACCACCAGGGTGACGCCGAAGCTCTTGGCCAACTCCGATCGCGTGGATGAATCGAATAACATCAAACGCACTTCTATCTACTTCCAGTCATTATGGACTTCAAGATTCAAACCGCTGAGCTCGATGCGCTCGCGGGCGCAGGCGCCGACGCCCTGGTCGTCGTGCTTGGCGGCGAGGCCCTGCCCAAGGGCCTGGATGCGGTGGTGGCCAGGCATGCCCAGGCCGCCATCAAGCTCGGCGACTTCGCGCTGAAGGGCGGCCAGGCTGTCACGCTGACCCATGCCGAAGGCGTCAAGGCGCCCCGCCTCGTGCTGGCCGCCAGCGGCAAGACCACGCTGGCCGCGGCGCGCGCTGCACTGGCAGCCGGCCTGTCCCAGATCAAGTCGCGTGGCGCGGTCAGCGCGTCTGTGGCGTTTGCAGGCTTTGACGCCGGTCTGGCCGAGTCGCTGGCCGAGCAGGCGGCCCTCGCCGCCACCGATGCGGTCTATCTTTACCGCCACACCAAGCCCAGCGCACCGGCCGCGCCCAAGCTGGCCAAGGTCAGCCTGCTGGTGGGCAAGGCCGACGTGAAGGCGGCCAAGGCCGGCCTGGCACGCGGCGAGGCCATCGCCGCCGGCGTCGAGCTGGCGCGTGAATGCGCCAACCGTCCGGCCAACTACGCGACGCCGACCTACCTCGGCCAGGTCGTGCAGGAGCTGGGCAAGACCCACGGCCTGAAGGTCGAGGTGCTGGACCGCAAGGCCGTCGAGAAGCTCGGCATGGGCAGCTTCCTGGCCGTGGCCCAGGGCTCGGACGAGCCGCTGCGCTTCATCGTCGCCCGCTATGAAGGCGCGGCCAAGACGGTGGCGCCGGTCGTGCTGGTGGGCAAGGGCATCACCTTCGACACCGGCGGCATCTCGCTGAAGCCGGGTGCCGAGATGGACGAGATGAAGTTCGACATGGGCGGCGCGGCCAGCGTCATCGGCACGCTGCGCGCAGTGGCCGAGCTCAAGCCCAAGCTCAATCTCGTCATGATCGTCGCGGCCTGCGAGAACATGCCCAGCGGTCATGCGGTCAAGCCGGGCGACGTCGTCACGTCGATGTCCGGCCAGACCATCGAGATCCTCAACACCGACGCCGAAGGCCGCCTCATCCTCTGCGATGCGCTGACCTATGCCGAGCGCTTCAAGCCCGCCGTCGTCGTCGACGTCGCGACGCTGACCGGCGCGTGCGTGATCGCCCTGGGCGGCGTGCGCAGCGGCATGTATGCCAGCGACGATGCGCTGGCCGCCTCCCTGGCCGCCGCTGGCGATGCGGCCCTCGACCCCTGCTGGCGCATGCCGCTGGACGACGACTACGCCGAGGGCCTGAAGAGCAACTTCGCCGACGTCGCCAACATCGCCGGCCGCGCGGGCGGCTCCATCACGGCGGCCAAGTTCCTGCAGCGCTTCGCCAGCAAGTACCGCTGGGGCCATCTGGACATCGCCGGCACGGCCTGGAAGGGTGGCGCCGCCAAGGGCGCGACCGGCCGGCCGGTGGGCCTGCTGACGCACTTCGTGCTGAGCCACGTCAAGTAAGCAGTGACCGTCCAGGTCAGCTTCTACAGCGACGCGGCGGACCCGCTGCACTTTGCCTGCCGCTTGATCCGCCGCGCCCTCGCGTCGGGCAAGCCGGTGGGTGTCTGCGTGGGCCCGGCCCAGGCCACTCGTCTAGACGAGTTGCTGTGGAGCTTCGATGTGGCCGAGTTCATCCCGCATCGGCGTTGGAACGGCGCCACGCCGCCCGCGCCGGGCGAGGTCCTCTTGGTGGATGACGCGGCGCGCCTGCCGCATCGCGGACTGCTTTTGAACCTGGGCGATGACATGCCCTCCGACGCGCTTGCATTTGAACGCGTGTTGGAGGTCATCGGCCAGGCGCCGGAACGCGTTCAGGCAGGGCGTGCGCGCTATCGCGTCTATCAGCAGGCCGGTGCCAGGCTGGACCACTTTTCAGCAGCAGGTTGACAACGCTGCGTCCACGCTTTCCCGAATGAGAGCCCCCCGGATTTGGGGTATGTTCATTTGGTTGAAAACTCAACAGTTGTCTGTTTGTTCCTTTACATCTCAAACCGGAGTTGATCCATGCAAGTCAAATTGAATGTGGTGGTCGGTGCAGTGGCAGCGCTGCTCAGCGGTGCCGCAATGTCTCAGGATCTGGTGGTCAAGATCGGTCACGTCGGCCCGACCAGCGGCGCCATCGCCCACCTGGGCAAGGACAATGAGCTGGGCGCCCGCCTGGCCATCGAAGAACTGAACGCCAAGGGCGTCATGATCGGCGGCAAGAAGGCCAAGTTCGAGCTGCTGGCCGAAGACGACGCCGGCGATCCGAAGCAAGGCACGGCCGCTGCCCAGAAGCTGGTGGACTCCAAGGTCAATGGCGTCATCGGCCACCTGAACTCGGGCACCTCCATCCCGGCTTCCAAGGTCTACAGCGACGCTGGCATCCCCCAGATCTCGCCGTCGGCCACCAACCCCAAGTTCACCCGCAACGGCTACAAGACGACCTTCCGCGTCGTGGCTGACGACGTGCACCTGGGCGGCACCCTGGGTCGCTACGCCGCCCAGGACCTGAAGGGCAAGTCCATCGCCGTCATCGATGACCGCACGGCCTATGGCCAGGGCGTCGCCGACGAGTTCGAAAAGGGCGTCAAGGGCGCGGGCGGCAAGATCGTCGGTCGCGAGTTCACCAACGACAAGGCCACGGACTTCACCGCCATCCTGACCTCCCTGAAGGGCAAGAAGCCCGACGTCGTCTTCTTCGGCGGCATGGACGCCGTGGCCGGCCCGATGCTGCGCCAGATGAAGCAACTCGGCATCGAAGCCAAGTTCCTGGGCGGCGACGGCATCTGCACGGGCGAGCTGCCCAAGCTGGCTGCCGGCACCATGGGTGACGGCCAGGTCGTCTGTGCCGAAGCTGGTGGCGTGGAAGGCGAAGCCAAGAAGGGCATGGACGACTTCAAGGCCAAGTTCAAGTCCAAGTTCAACGTCGACGTGCAGATCTACGCCCCCTACGTGTATGACGCCGTCAACGTGATGGCTGCCGCCATGGTCAAGGCCGGCTCGGCCGAGCCGGCCAAGTACCTGCCCGTGCTGGCCAAGACCGCCGGCTACAAGGGCGTGACCGGCACCATCGCCTTCGACGAGAAGGGCGACATCAAGAACGGCGCCCTGACGCTGTTCACCTACAAGGGTGGCGCTCGCGAGCAGATCGCCGTCAAGCGCTGATCCCGCGCCCAAGCTGAACGCCCGCGCCAGCGGGCGTTTTCTTGGACCCGAGCCCGCCGTTGGCGGGCTCGTTCTTTTGTGGCGCGAGTTTGCGCAATTGGCAAATCCAGGACGACAAATGCCGCAGCACTGCGACAGGGCTTTTGCCCGGTTCGTGAATACTGCCCACAAATGGAATTGCCGCAATATTTGTGGTGGCGCTGGCGGCGTTGCGGCAACTCGACCGCTCATAAAGCGGTTTCGTCGGATTTCAAAGGAATACGTGTGCGTTTCGCACGCTTTGAGAAGTCTGGCGCCGCTGCTGTCATGGTGCTGTCGCCCGCTTTCGGTTCTACTGCCGCCCGTTGTGAAAATGACCGTGGCGGCCCGCTGCGGAAGGCTGTGTCACGACACGGATTCAAGGGGCAAGCACCCTCTAAACGGGGGGCTTTCAAGCCAGGGTGCCAGAGGCATGATGCCGGCGCGATCAATGGCAGGTCGGATATGTCCGTTGCGGCGTGAAGCCGAAGGGCAGTCGAGACCAGTCGGGCGGTCTCCGAGGAGGTCTGTGTCGTCGAGGTGGCCGTCAACGCGGTGGCGCGATGCGGTCTCAGCGCTAGGGTGAATGGAATATCGATATTTGATTCGAGTTTCGTTGATCGGATTGCAGATGCGGAAAACGCCAGGTAGTAATGATCGGGGATGCAAATGATTCGAATATTCAACCATTACCTGCACAAGCAGACCTTGCTCCAGGTCTTCTTCGATCTTGGCCTGATTGTTTTTGCGGTCATTGCCGTCGTGCTCAGCCAAGGTGAGTCGGCGCAGACGGTGCTGCCCTTTGCGGCCTCGCACGGCCTGTCGCTGGCCGGCTGCATGTTCGTGATCAATTCGGCGACGGGCTTCTACCAGCACGTTCACAACCGCTCGATCACCGAGTCCTGCGCCCGCGCCCTGTTCGGCCTGCTGTTCGGCCTGCCGCTGGCCTATGCCATCTTCAGCCTGGTGCCTTCCAACACCAGCCACCGGGACATGCTGACGCTGGTGGCCATGATGGCCGTGGCCGCGGTGATGATCCATCGCGTCTACGCAGCGCATTCGGGCACCCAGGCCCGCATGCGCAGCCGCATCCTGATCTTCGGCACCGGCGTTGCGGCCCGTACCGTCGGCAACACGCTGCGCGCTTCCGACCCGCATGCGCAGATCGTCGGCTTCTATGCCGGCCCGAACGAAGAACATCCCGAGGTGCCTCAGGCCGAGATCATCAACGACGGCGCCAACCTGACTGAAGCCGCGTTGAAGCACAACGTGGACGAAATCGTCGTGGCCCTCAGCGAGCGCCGTGGTGGCAGCATGCCGCTGCGCCAGCTGCTGGACTGCAAGCTGTCCGGCGTGCGCGTGGTCGATATCGCCACCCATTTCGAGAAGACGCTGGCCCAGATCAACATCAAGCACGTCAATGCCGGTTGGCTGGTGTTCGGCGACGGCTTCAGCCAGGGCATGCTGCGCGCCGCGATCAAGCGCGTCTGCGATGTCATCTTCGCCGCCCTGATCCTGGCGGTGACCTGGCCCATCATGCTGGCCACGGCCCTGGCTATCCGTTTCGAGTCGCGTGGCCCGGTGCTCTACCGCCAGGAGCGCGTCGGCCTGAATGGCGTGCCCTTCAGCGTCATCAAATTCCGCAGCATGCGCACCGACGCCGAGAAGGATGGCAAGCCGCGCTGGGCGACCAAAAACGACGACCGCGTGACCCGTGTCGGCCGCTTCATCCGCAAGGTCCGCATCGACGAACTGCCCCAGCTCTTCAACGTGCTGTGGGGTGAGATGAGCATGGTTGGCCCGCGCCCGGAGCGCCAGTTCTTCGTCGACGACCTGATCAGCAAGATCCCCTACTACGCGGTGCGCCACAGCGTGAAGCCGGGTGTCACGGGCTGGGCCCAGGTGCGCTACGAATACGGCTCGACCATCGAAGATTCGGTCGAGAAGCTGCAGTACGACCTGTACTACGTCAAGAACCACTCCCTCTTCCTGGATCTGCTGATCATGCTGGAGACCGTGGCGGTGGTGCTGACCGGCAAGGGCGCTCGCTGAGCGCGACCGCGCTTCGGCGTAAGCGCCGATGCCCGAGGCCCCGGGGCATGCTTGAATGACGCATGTCTCTTGTCTCCGATCTGGACTCTGCCCCCGGCGCCATGGTTGAGGCGCTGGCTCCCTTGCTTTCCTTGAGCAGCCTCGGCGATCTGATCTGCTGCGTGGCCTATGGGCTGTTCGCGCTCTATTTCGCCCAGCGGCTGCTGCGCGGCAGGCTGCCTGTCTCGGCGCTGGCCGTCGTCTTCCTGGCCGCCTTGAGCGTCAGCTCGATCTGGTCGGGCCTGGCCCTGGTGGACGAGCTGCGCCACTGGTCGGACCGCCTGCCGACCTGGCTGGTTCCTGGCCTCGATCTGCTGCGCTTCGGCCTGTGGTTTGCGTTCATGCTGATGCTGCTGCCGCCGCCCCGGCGCGGTGGCGGTCTGGGGTGGATGCGCCCGATCGCCGTGGCCGTGGTGCTGGCCCGCCTGGCGCTGATCGTGCTGGGCGAGAACCTGCCCGTGGAGGCCTTGGCCCGCGCCCAGGCGTTTGCATCCCTGGGCTTGGCCGTGCTGGGCCTGGTGCTGGTCGAGCAGATGCTGCGCAATGCGACCGCCGATGCGCGCTGGAATGCCAAGCCCGTCTGCCTGGGGCTGGGTGCCGTCTTTGTCTTCGACCTCTTCATCGGCTCCCAGGCGGCGCTGTTCCAGCACTTCGATGGCGATGCCATCAGCGTGCGCTCCCTGGTCCACGCGGCCGCGGTGCCGCTGCTCTACGTGGCGTCGCGCCGGCATGCCGACTGGCTGGGCAAGCTGCATGTCTCGCGTGCAGCGGTCTTCCACTCGGCCACGCTGCTGCTGGTCGGCGCCTACATGCTGGTGGTGGCCGGCGTGGGCTATTACGTGCGCTACACCGGTGGCCAATGGGGGCGGGCCTTGTCGGTGGCCCTGGTTTTCGTGGCCCTGGTGGCGCTGACCCTGCTGATCGCCTCGGGTTCGATGCGCGCGCGGCTGCGCGTCTACATCAGCAAGAACTTCTTCAGCTACCGCTACGACTATCGCGAGGAGTGGCTGCGCTTCACCCAATTGCTGTCGGGCAGCGCCGAGCCCCAGCACACCGCCGAGACCGTGGTGCGCGCCCTGGCCAACCTCGTCGAAAGCCCGAGTGGCATGCTGTGGCTGCAGCGTTCGGCGGGGGGCGACTTCGTGCAGAACGCGCGCTGGAACCTGCCGGCCCAGGCGGTGACGGAGGCCCGCGACGGGCCGCTGGCGACGTTCTGGCGCGAACGGGCCTGGATCGTCGACGTGAACGAGTACCGCCAGCACCCCGAGGCCTACCCCGGCCTTGAATTGCCCGACTGGCTGGCCGAGGAGCCGCGCTGCTGGCTGCTGGTGCCCCTGCTGGTGCGCGAGGCCCTGATCGGTTTTGTCGTGCTGGGGCGGCCGCGTGCCGTCGTCGAGCTGAACTGGGAGGTGCGCGACCTGCTGCGCACGGCCGCCAGCCAGGCTTCGGGTTATCTGGACCAGGCCCAGGCCACGGAAGCGCTGCTGGAGGCCCGCAAGTTCGATGCCTTCAACCGGATGTCGGCTTTCGTGGTGCACGACCTCAAGAACATCGTCACCCAGCTTTCGCTGATGATGAAGAATGCCAAGCGCCTGCGCGACAACCCGGAGTTCCAGCAGGACATGCTGGACACCGTGGAGAACTCGCTGGAGAAGATGCGCCAGCTGATGCTGCAGCTGCGCGAGGGCGACAAGCCGCATGGCGTGACCAGCGGCGTCGACCTGGAGCAGATCGCCAAGGGCCTCGCGGCAGCGGCGTCCAGCAAGGGCAGGGTGCTGGAGCTGGAGCTGCAACCGGGCGTCAGCACGCGGGGCCATGCCGAGCGTGTCGAGCGGGTGCTGGGCCATGTCGTGCAGAACGCCTTCGACGCCACACCTGCCAGCGGGTTTGTCCGCCTGAGGCTGGATGCCGAGGGCAGCCAGGCCCGCGTTCGCGTGGAGGACAGCGGCTGCGGCATGAGCGAGGATTTCATACAGAATCGGCTCTTCAAGCCGTTCCAGACCACCAAGGCCAGCGGCATGGGCATAGGCGCCCACGAGAGCTATCAATACGTACAGGAACTGGGAGGCAAGATCAGCGTGCAGAGTGAATTGAACCGGGGCACCACCGTGACCTTGCTGCTCCCGCTGTTCCATGCGCAGGCGGACGCACCCTTGACTGCATTGGACGTTCAATGAGCACGCCCCGTCACGCGCCGCTGCTGATCGTCGAGGATGACCTGGCGCTGCAGAAGCAGCTCAAGTGGTCGCTGGACCGTTTCGAATCGGTCACCGCCGATGACGTTGCCAGCGCCGTGCTGCAGTTCCGCCGCCACAACCCTGCCGTCGTCACGATGGACCTGGGCCTGCCGCCCGATCGCGATTCGGTCTCCGAGGGCTTCAAATGCCTGGAAAAGCTGCTGGAACTGGATCCCGGCGTGAAGGTCATCGTGCTGACCGGCCAGAACGACCAGGACAACGCCCTGCGCGCCATCCGCACCGGCGCCTACGACTTTCTCGCCAAACCCGTCGACCCCGACGTGCTCAGCCTGACGGTCGAGCGCGCCTACCGCCTGTATGAGTTGCAGCAGGAAAACCGCCGCCTGCAGATGCAGCAGAGCAGCGACGTCTTCTCGGGCCTGATCACGCGCGACCCGGGCATGCAGCGCGTCTGCCGCATGATCGAGAAGGTGGCGCCCAGCGACGCCACCGTGCTGCTGCTCGGCGAGAGCGGCACGGGCAAGGAAGTGCTGGCCCAGGGCCTGCACGACGCCTCCAAGCGCAAGGGGCGTTTCGTCGCCATCAACTGCGCGGCCATTCCCGAGACATTGCTGGAGAGCGAGCTCTTCGGCTACGAGAAGGGCGCCTTCACCGGCGCGACCAAGTCCACCCTCGGCAAGATCGAGACCGCCAATGGCGGCACGCTGATGCTGGACGAGATCGGCGACCTGCCCATGCCCTTGCAGGCCAAGCTGCTGCGCTTCCTGCAGGAACGGGTCATCGAGCGCGTCGGTGGCCGCCAGGAGATCCCCATCGACGTGCGCGTCGTCGGCGCCACCCACCAGGATCTCAAGGCCCGCATCGCCGATGGCCGCTTCCGCGAAGACCTCTTCTATCGCCTCGCCGAGATCGTCGTGGAGATCCCGCCGCTGCGCGACCGCATGGGCGACCCCGTGCTGCTGTCGCATGCCTTCGCGCGCCGCTTCGCGACCGAGATGCGCCGCCCCGTGCCGACGCTGGCCGACGACGCCGTGCGCGCGCTGGAGGTGCATCGCTGGCCGGGCAATGTGCGCGAGCTGCAGAACATGCTCAAGCGCGCCGTCATCATGTGCGAGGACGACCGCATCGCGGCGGTGGACCTGGGCTTGCGCGCAGCCCCCGAGCCGACGGACGACAACGCGACGCTGGACCTGCGCACCGTCCGGGAGAACGCCGAACGCCAGGCCCTCATCACGGCGCTGGCGCGCACGGACGGCAACATCGTCCGCGCGGCCGAATTGCTGGGCATCAGCCGCCCGACCCTCTACGACATGATGAATCGGTTGCAGATCAAATGACGAAGAAACACAAGCTGCGGCCCGTCCGCCTGGCCGGCGCCCTGCTGGCAGCCTCTCTCCTGCTGACGGCCTGCTTCGACGAAGGCGCGCCCCAGCTCGTCGCGTCGGGCAAGGCACGCATGGAGAAGAAGGAGTACAAGGCCGCGGCCATCGACTTCAAGAACGCGCTGCAGAAGGACTCGACGCAGGTTGAAGCGCGCTTCCTGCTCGGCAAGGCCCTGCTCGAGACCGGCGACGTGCAAGGCGCCTGGGTGGAGCTCTCCAAGGCGCGCGAAGCCGGCTTCAACAACGACGAACTGGTGCCCGTCATGGCCGCTGCGCTGATCCTGCGCGGCGAGAACGACAAGTTCATCGCGGAGTATGCCGACGTCCAGCTCACGGCGCCGCAGCGCCAGGCCGAACTCAAGGCGGCACTGGCGATTGCCTATGGCGGCAAAGGCAAGTACGTCCAGGCGCGGGCCGCAGCCGAGGCCGCCCTGCAGGCCGACCCCAACAACATCGTCGCCCAGCTGGCCATCGCCCAGCTGCTGATGGTTTCGGGGGACAAGACCGGCGCCCTGGCCCAGGTCGACAAGACGCTGAAGGCCCATCCCGAATCCAGCCGTCCCTGGGTCGCCAAGGCAGATCTGCTGCAGGCGTCCGGCAGCGAGCCCGCCGACGTCATGGCGGCCTATCGTGAGGCGCTGAAGCTCGACAAGGGCGACATGCAGGCGCATCTGGGCGTCATCCAGCTGTTGCAACGCCAGCGTGACTTCGACGGCATGCAAAAGCAGCTCGAGGAGCTGGAGAAAGTCCAGCCCGGCGGCTTGCAGGGGCGTTATTTCAAGACGGTGTTGGCCTTCGAGCGGCGCGACCTGAAGACCGCCTTCGAGTTGTCGCAGCAGCTGCTGAAGGTTGCGCCGCAGAACCCCCGCTTCCTGCAGCTGGCCGGCATGATCGAATACGAACGAGGCGGCTATCTGCAGGCGGTCGCCCACCTGGGCAAAGCGCTGGCCAATTCGCCCACGCCGAATACCGTGCGGGTGCTGATGGCCCGAGCCCAGTTGCGCGCCGGCGACCCGCGCAAGGCGCTGAGCTTTGTTCAGCCGCTGTTGGACAACGACAACCCTGCGCCCGCCGACGTCTACTCCGTTGCCGCCGACGCCTATCTGCAGATGGGCAACAGCGAGGCCGCCAAGCGCATGTACACGAAGGCGGTCAAGATCAACCCGGGCGACACGCGCGGCCGCACGGCGCTGGCTCTGGCCGATCTCAGCGAGGGCCGCGGCGACAGGGCCCTGGCCGAGCTGAAGATCCTGGCTGGCGCGGACAGCGGCATCGAGGCCGATGTCGTCATGGCCATGGCCCATCTGCGCAGCAACCGGCTGGACGAGGCGGTTGCCGTCGTCGACGGCATCGAGAAGAAGCAGCCGGGCAAGCCGATTGCGGCCTTCCTGCGTGGGCGCATCGAGCAATTGCGCGGCCACCGCGACAAGGCCCGTGCGGGCTATGAGGAGTCCGTGAAGCGTTCAGCCGCCTATCTGCCCGCGGCCACGGCGTTGGCCGCCATGGACTACGAGGAAGGCAAGCCGGCGGCGGCTGTGGGCCGCTACGAAAAGGTGGTGGCTGCCGACCCGCAGTCCGTCGAGGCCACGATGGGCCTGATCTCCGCCAAGGCCCGCAATGGGGCCAAGGCCGAGGAGACGCGCAGCCAGCTCGAGGCGGCCATCAAGCGCTTCCCCGAAGTCGAGGCACCGCGACTGGGCCTCGTCTCGCACCTGCTGGAGATCGGCGACGCCAAGGGTGCGCTGCAGGCCGCCAATGACGGCGTCAGCCGCTTTCCCGACAATCCCTTCCTCTACGAAGCCCTGGGTGTCGCCGAGTCGACGACCGGCAACTTCAACCAGGCGGCGCAGTCCTTCAGCAAGATGGCGGCCTTGCAGCCCAACTCCGTGCAGCCGCTGATGCGGATGGAAGAACTGCAGGAGGCTCGCAAGGACATTCCCGCCGCCATCGTGCAACTGCGCAAGGTGTTGAGCATGAAGCCCGACCACCTGCCGGCCCAGGTGCGCCTGATCACGCTGCTGTCGCGCACGGGCAAGTCCGCCGAGGCGCTGGCCCTGGCCAAGACCGTCCAGACCCAGTCCCCCAACGAGCCTCAGGGCTGGACCTTCGAAGGCGACCTGCTGGCCTCTCAAGGCAAGTGGCCGGGGGCCATCGCTGCGCTGCGGACCAGCTTTGCCAAGCGCCCCGCCGAGGACACCGCCATCAAGCTGCATCGCGCCCTGCTCAGTGGGGGGCAGCCGGCCGAGGCCGCCAAGCTGGAGGCCGAGTGGCTGGCCAAGCAGGGCGATTCGCCGCTGTTCAACTTCTACCTGGGCGACCAGGCCATGGCGCGCAATGACTTCGAGCGGGCCGAGTTGCGCTACCGCAAGGTCGTCGACGCCCAGCCGGGCAATGCCGTGGCCTTGAACAACCTGGGCTGGCTGCTGCACCGGGCGGGCAAGCCGGGTGCCCTCGACATGGTCGAGAAAGCGCTCGCACTTGCGCCAAACACGCCGGCGGTGATCGATACTGCAGCCGAGATCCAGGCGGCGACGGGCCATCTGGACAAGGCCTTGCCGCTGCAGAAGCGGGCGGTGGAGCTGAACCCCGAACAGCCCATGCACCGGCTGCACCTGGCGCAATACCTGATCAAGAACGGCCAGAAGGTTGAGGCGCGCACCGAGCTGCAGCGTCTGGCGGCTCTGGGGAGCAACTTCTCACAGCAGCAAGAGGTACAAAAGCTCCTGGCTTCCCTTTGAGCTGCTCCACCGGGGGCGGCTGACGGGCTCGGCCAACTTCCACGAATCGAACGGCATGCAGATCAAGCAAGCGAGTCTCCGTAAGCGGCTCCACCAGGCGATGCGCAAGGCATTCTCCCGGTTGCCGCAGCACACGCGCTTCAGCATCTATCGGGCCATGATCGACTGCGATCCGGCGCCCGATCCTCGGCTCGAACTCAAGGTCGCCGAAACGCAGGAGGAGCTGGAAGACTGCTTCCGCATCCTGCACGACGCCTATGTCGCCAGCGGCTTCATGAAGCCGGCGCCGTCGGGCCTGCGCGTGACCATGTACCACGCGCTGCCGACGACGACGACGCTGTGCGCCAAGTACGACGGCCGCGTCGTCGGCACGATGTCGATGATCCGCGAAGGCGTGTTCGGCTTTCCGCTGCAGTCGGTCTTCGACCTCAGCGACGTGCGCGCCAAGCAGGGCCAGGTCGCCGAGATCTCGGCCCTGGCCGTGCACCCGGACTTCCGCAAGACCGGCGGCGCCATCCTCTTCCCGCTGATGAAGTTCATGTATCAGTACTGCACCGAGTACTTCGATACGCGCCATCTCGTCATTGCGGTGAATCCCGACAAGATCGAGCTCTACGAGTCGCTGCTGTTCTTCGAGAGGCTGCAGGAGACCGTCGTGGACAACTACGACTTTGCCAACGGCGCCCCGGCCGTCGGTGCGACCCTGGACCTGCCGGTTGCGAAAGAGATCTTCCGGCGCGTCTACGGCAAGCGCAAGGAACGCAAGAACCTCTACAACTATTTCGTCCAGCTGCGTCTGCCGCACATCAAGCTGCCCAAGCGCCGCTACTTCACGACCAATGATCCGGTGCTGACGCCGGCCATCCTGGACTATTTCTTCAACCAGCGCAGCAAGGTCTTCGAGGAGCTCGATGACCGTCGCAAGGCGCTGTTGTGGTCCATCTACGACCAGCCCGAGTTCCGCGCCGTGCTGCCCATGATGAGCGGCTCACTGACGGGCTTTCATCCGATGCGCCGGCATCAGCGCTTCTCGTTGCGCTGCCCGGCCGAGTTGCGCGTGCGCGTCGAAGGCGGTGAGCGTTCCATCGTGATGACGGTCATCGAGATTTCCCTGTCGGGCTTCCAGGCCCAGTCCAAGCTCGACATCCCGGTCGGCGCGGAAGGCGCGGTCCGGGTGGAGCTGGGGCTGCAGGACAAGGCCACGCTGGACGTGAGGGTCATGCGCCATCACCATGCCGACACGGGCGAGTACTACGGCTTTCGGGTGGACGAGCCCGACGAGGTCTGGCGCCGTGCCGTCAGCGCCTTGGAAACCGAGCATGTCGCGGGAGACCTGTGAGCCCTGAACGTCGCCGCCTGCTGGCGATGGCGGCAGCGCTGGCCTGCGGCGCGGGTGCAGCCCGCGCCGAGTCGCTGCCCGATCTGGTCGCGCGCGCCAAGCGCTCTGTCGTGCTGGTGGGCAGTTATGGCTTGATGGACAACCCGCGTTTCGGTTTTCGCGGCACCGGTTTTATCGTTGGAGATGGGCGTCACGTCATCACCAACGCGCATGTGATTCCCTCCGAGGCGCCGGATCGCATCGACCGCATCGATCGCAGCATCGCCATCCAGGTCTGGACGCCCGAGCTGCAATGGCAGATGCGCAGTGCGACGCTGGTGTCCATGGACAAGCCGCGCGATCTGGCTGTGTTGAGCTTCGATGCCCCGGCGGCACCCGCCTTGCGGCTTTCCGCGGGCGAGGTGCGCGAGGGCGCGGCCATTGCACTGATCGGTTTCCCGATTGGCGGGGCGCTGGGCTATTCCCATGTGACGCACCGCGGCATCGTGTCCGCGCGTACGGCCATCGTGCCGCCGGCGACGGGCCCCCAGGGGCTGAGCGAGCGGGCGGTGCGGCAACTGCGCGAAGGGAGCTTTGAGGTCCTGCAGCTGGATGCGACGGCCTATCCGGGCAACAGTGGTGGCCCGGTGCTGGATGTCGAGTCCGGTGAGGTGGTCGGCGTGGTCGGCATGGTGCTGGTGAAAGGCACACGCGAGTCGGCGCTGAGTGCTCCCAGCGGCATCAGCTATGCCGTGCCTGCACGGGACGCTGCGGCCTTGCTCAGTGCTGCCCCGGCGGCAGACGCTGCTCCGCGGCCGCGCTGAATCGCCTCGACAGCGCTGAGCTTCTTTCGGCGCCGCTGCGCGCCTACCGGTTTCCAGCAGGCAATAAAAAACGCCCCGCATGGCGGGGCGCTTTGATCTCTCGCTGGCGCTTGCGCGCCAGAGTCAGAGATTACTTGGCAGCGCGGCGGCGGCTGGCGACGCCCAGGCCGGCGATGGCCAGGCCAACCAGGGCCAGCGAAGCCGGCTCAGGCAGACGGGTGGCTTCGATGGTGCCGGACCAGGAGTTGTTGTCCAGAGCGCCACCACCCAGGATCGTGGCCGACAGGGCGGCGACGTTGGTGTTGGTGTACTGGGCGCTGAAGATGCCGGTCCACTTGGTCATGTCGTCACCAGCGTCGCAGACGCCGTTGGTGTTCAGGTCATCGCAAGCTTGACCCAGAACCGTCATCGTGACGGACACGTTCGGGCCGACTTGGGACACGGTGAAGGGCGAAGCGCCCAGGCCGGGAACCAGGAAGGTGGCGTCGAAGATCCAGTTCGGCTTGGCGGCGAACGTCAGGAACTTGCTGTAGTTGGTCAGCACGCCCATCGGGAAGGCATTGCCGGTTTCGCCGGGCAGCACGACCGGGTTGGCCATGTCGCGGATGGTGCCGGCGCTCAGGACCGGAACGCCCAGGAAGGAGCCGGTGCGCAGGTTGATGACGGCGAAGTCACCGGACGTCGACGTGGCGCCGTTCGGCGGCGGGTCGATGTTCAGCGGATCGTTGTTCCAGTCGATGTTGCCGTTGGTGACGATGACTTGACCGATGGTCAGGTTGGCGATACCGACGATGGGGGTTGCAGAGGCAACGCCTGCCGCTGCGAGGGCCGCTGCAGCAACCAGCGTCTTCAGGGTCTTGCTCATTTGAATCTCCTTGATTCACTTGCTAGAGGTGGGGGCGCGGCCCCGGACGATGGGTAATAAGCAGGTCGCGTGCCAGCTTTGCTCGGCCTCAAAGGATTCCCTTTAAAAACAATGAGTTGCTGTCGCATCGGGTGACGAAGTTCCGGTACTTTGAGGCGCTGCGGGCAGTCGCTGTAAAGTCCACCGACACCCGGTTGGCCGGGAGACGGGGAGGCCGCGTGGACATGGCAGGCGCTGAACAAGAGACGACCCGGCGGAATTCCGCCAATGTGACAGGTTGGGACCGTGGCGATCTGGACTGCTGGCGCGCCACGACGGTGGATGAGGTGAAGGCCTGTGTGGAGCGGGCGCAACGCCAGGGGAGGGCCCTCTATCCGATCTCGACCGGGCTGAACTGGGGCTATGGCTCGGCCACGCCGCCGCAGGCCGGCGCCGTGCTGCTGGACCTGAGCGGCATGAACCGCATCCTCAACGCGACCGAGATTTCCCAGGCGAATCCGGTGGCCGTCATCGAGCCGGGCGTGACGCAGCGGCAATTGCACGACTTCCTGGGCCAATCCTGCCCGGGGCTGAGTTTCAATGTGACGGGGTCCTCGCCGGACACCAGCATTCTGGGCAATGCGCTGGATCGGGGCGTGGGTTATCTGGGCCCGCGGCGGGAGGATGTTTTCGGCCTGGAGGTGGTGACCGGCCGCGGCGAGTTGCTGCGCACCGGTTTTCGGCGCCTGGGCGAGGATTCGCCGCTGGCCCATGCCCATCCCTATGGCCTCGGGCCGATGCTGGATGGCCTGTTTTTTCAGGGCAATTACGGCATCGTCACCAGTGCCTGCCTGAAACTGCTGCCGCGTCCGGCGTGCTCGGTCGCGGTGTCGCTGGCCCTGCGCGATGTCTCGAAGTTAGGCGAGTTCCTGGACGGTCTGGCGTTGCTGAAGCGGCTGGGCGTCATGGCGGGTGTGACCCATGTGGGCAACCAGGCGCGCACGCGGGCCAGCATGATGTCGGGCATCAGCGAATACCTGCGCGCCGCCTGCGGCGTGGCCGAGGCCGACCTGGTCAGGGAGGCGGACCGGGCGCTGGCCACGGTGGCGCCCTATGAATGGACCAGCCTGGGGGGCGTGGCGGGCAGTGCGGCCCAGGTGAAGGCCGCGATCGCCGAGGTCAGGCGGGTGCTGGGCGGCATCGCCAAGCTGACCGTGGTGGATGACGCCAAACTGGCCGCCGGTTTTCGCCTGTTGAATCCGCTGCGCAATATCTGGCCGTGGGCGCGTGCCAATGCGGCGGCGATTTCGGCCATCCAGCCCTTGCAGGGTTTGGCCGACGGCCGACCGACGGATGCCGCCATCACCAATCTTTTGTGGCGATATGGGCAGCCCCAGGCGCCGGGGCGGGATTTGGATGCTTCCCGTTGCGGGCTGATATTCATCAATCCCGCGCTGCCCACGGATGGCGCGGCGGTGGTGGCTGTGGTCGAGGGCATGAAGGGGGTGGCCGCGGGATTCGGCCATGAGCTCTATATCACCCTGAATATCGAGACGACGACCTCGCTGGTGGCGGTGGCCAATCTGCTGTTCGATCGCGGTGACGCGGCGGCGGTCGCGAACGCCCGGGCCTGCGCGCGCGCCATCTGGGAATATTTACGCGGCCGCGGCCTGGAGGTGTATCGGGCGCGGGCGGACATGATGGAAGACGTGGTCGACCCGAAAGATCCGTTCTGGCGCACTGCCTGGGCGTTGAAATCGGTATTCGACCCCGACAATCTGATTGCGCCAGGCCGCTACAACCTGGTCCGCGCGCCCGTGTGAAAGTCCGCGCAGCTCGGGGGGAAGCCCCCGATTTAGGTTGCCAGACATGGGGTGGGCCTATGGCATCATTCCAAGGCTTTGGCCCTTGGTGATGGCAGGTTTTGCCGTTCTCTCTCGATTGCAACGGTTTGCGAGGGCCTTCGATGAACAGACCCACAGAGGACTCGCCTTGAACGCTTCGAACCACCGTGATGCGCAAATGACGTCGGCAAGCAAGCTTGCTGGATGGTTGGTGCGGGGCCTCGCGGCGCTGGCCATCGGCGTGCTGGCCGGCTGCGCCAGCACCAGCTATCCGCCGGCACCGCCCGCCGTGGCCAACGACGACTACAGCTACATCATCGGCGCGGGTGACAGCCTGAACATCCAGGTCTGGCGCAATCCCGAGCTGTCGATGTCGGTGCCGGTCCGCCCGGACGGCAAGATCGCCGCGCCCCTGGTGGACGAGATGATCGTGCAGGGCAAGACCTCCGTGCAGGTGGCGCGCGAAGTCGAGAAGCAGCTCAGCAAATACGTGCGCGATCCGGTCGTGACCGTCATCGTCACCAGCTTCATCGGCCCCTACAGCGAACAGATCCGCGTCGTCGGCGAAGCGGCCAAGCCGCAATTCCTGCCCTACAAGCAGAAGATGACGGTGCTGGACGTGATGATCGCCGTCGGCGGCCTGACCGACTTCGCCTCCGGCAACAGCGCCACCATCCTGCGCACGGCCGAAGGCAACAAGCAGTATTCGGTGCGCCTGAAGGACCTGATCAAGCGCGGCGACGTCTCTGCCAATGTCGAGATGCGCCCCGGCGACATCCTCATCATTCCCCAGAGCCTGTTCTGAACCGAAGGGGAGGGCATGGGCCAGCCGCCCGTCCCTTCTTGCGATAGCTTTAACCGAGACTGTTCTCCATGGAATTGCTGATTGGTCAGCTTCTGATCATCGTCCGGCGGATGTGGAAGTACCGCTGGGTCGGTCTGGTCGTGGCCTGGGTGGCCGGGCTGGTCGGCGCCGTGGTGGTGTTCGTGCTGCCCGACCGCTACGAGGCCAGCGCCCGCATCTACGTGGACACCCAGTCCATCCTGAAGCCGCTGATGTCAGGCCTGGCGGTCCAGCCCAACGTCGAGCAGCAGGTGACGATGCTGAGCCGCACGCTGATCAGCCGGCCCAATGTCGAAAAGCTCGTCCGCATGGCCGACCTGGACCTGAAGAACCAGTCCAAGGCCCAGCAGGAAGCCACCATCGAGACGGTGACGAGCAATCTGTCCATCCAGAGCAGTGGGCGCGACAACCTCTACATCCTCGGCTACCGCGACAGCGACCCCGAGACGGCCAAGCGCGTCGTGCAGGCCCTGGTGTCCATCTTCGTGGAATCCAGCCTCGGCCAGACCCGCCAGGGCACGTCGACGGCGACGACCTTCATCAACGAGCAGATCAAGGCCTATGAGGCCAAGCTGGAAGAGGCCGAGACGCGGCTGAAGGAATTCCGGCTCAAGAACCTGTCCAACGTGGGCGGCAGCGATGGCAAGGACTCGGCGTCCCGCATCGCCGAACTCGGCGGCATGCTTGAGCGTTCCCGACTGGAATATCGCGAGGCCGTGAATGCCCGCGATGCTGCCAAGGCGCAGCTGGAGGCTGAAAAGGCCCGCGGTGGCGGCCAGACGACCATCCAGAGCCTGATGCAGGAATCCACCGCCAACGTCAGCACGCCCGAGCTGGACGCGCGCCTGTCCGATCTGCGCCGCAACCTCGATGCCCTGCTGCAGCGCTACACCGACCAGCATCCCGACATCATCTCGACGCGCAAGCTCATCAAGGACCTGGAAGAGCAGAAGAAGCGCGAGATGGCCGAACTGCGCAAGCAGGCGATGAATGTGCCGACGGCGACGGTCAGCCAGTCCGGCGGTGGCAGTCTGGCCATGCAGGAACTGGTGCGCATCATGGCCACGGCCGAGGTCCAGGTGGCGGCCCTGAAGGCGCGCGTGGACGAATACTCCAGCCGCTACGGCCAGGCCATGGCTGCCATGAAGACGGCGCCCCAGGTCGAGGCCGAGGCCGCCCAGCTCAATCGCGACTACGCCATCCACAAACGCAATTACGAGGACCTGGTGCAGCGTCGCGAACAGGCGTCCATCTCCGGTGAGCTCGACGTCGCCTCCGGCGTTGCCGACTTCCGCGTCATCGACCCGCCGCGCGCCAATCCCAAGCCGGTGGCGCCCAACCGCCTGCTGCTGCTGGCCGGCGCCATGGCCGCGGCCCTGGGCGTGGGCCTGTTCACGACCTTCGCGGCCAGCCAGCTGCGCCCGGTCTTCCATGACGCGAACGACCTGCGGGCCCGCGTCGAGCTGCCCATCGTGGGCGTCGTGACGCGGCTCGTGACCGATGCGGACCGTGCACGCCAGCGTGTCGATCTGATCCGTTTCTCGGCGGGGGCCGGTGGCCTGCTGGCGATGTTTGCCGTCGCATTGACGGTCTTGGCTGTGCAACTGAGCCGGCAGGTGGTTTGACATGACAAGCCTGATTGAACAAGCCGCCCAGCGGCTCGAGCAACTGCGCCAGGCCGGCGTCGTGCTGCCCGGCGATGAGCAGGCCGCCCAGCCCGCGCCCAGCCAGCCGCCCGCGGTGGTTGAACCGGCCGCGCCCGTCGTGGCTGCCCCCGCGGCAGCGGCGACGGCTCCCGCCTCATCTCGCCCCCATGTCGGCATCTCCATCCAGGACGATGGTCACCATCCTTCGTCCAAGCGCGTGGAGCTCGACGTCGTGGCCCTGGCGGCCCAGGGCTTCCTGATGCCGCACACGCCGCGTTCCCAGACCGGCGACCAGTACCGCGTCATCAAGCGTCCGCTGATCAAGAACGCGATGGGCAAGGGCGCCGCGACCATCAACCATGCCAATCTGATGATGGTGACCAGCGCCCTCGCGGGCGAGGGCAAGAGCTTCACCTCCATCAACCTGGCGTTGAGCATTGCGGCCGAGCTGGACAACACCGTCATGCTGGTCGACGCCGACGTGGCGCGGCCCTCGGTGCTGCGCATGCTGGGCCTGACCCAGGGCCCGGGCCTGCTGGACGTGCTGGAAGAGCGCGTCGACATGTCGGAGGTGCTGCTGCGCACCAACGTCGAGAAGCTGACCATCCTGCCCAGCGGCACGCCGCATCCCCGCGCCACGGAACTGCTCGCCAGCGATGCTATGAGCCAGCTGCTGGACGACATGGCCAAGCGCTATCCGGACCGCATCATCATCTTCGACTCGCCGCCGCTGCTGCTGACGACCGAGTCCCGGGTGCTGGCCTCCCACATGGGTCAGATCATCATCGTCGTGCATGCCGAGAAGACGGCGCAGAGCGCGGTCCAGCAGGCCCTGGCCGCGATCGAGAACTGCCCCGTGAAGATGATGCTGCTCAACCAGGCCAGCCCGAACGCCGCCGGTGGGTATGGCTACGGGTATGGCTACGGCTACGGATACGGCTACGGCTACGGATATGGCAGCAATGACTCGGCTCAGACCTGAGCCGCGCCATCTGCCCCTGGCCCTCGCCCTCTGTGCGTTAGCGGCCCAAGCCCAACAGGGCGAAGGAGGCGGCACGTCGTCCGGCTCCGCCATCCGCCCCCGCATCGGTTTCTCGCAGGCCTGGACCGACAACCTGCGCCTGAACGACAACGAGAAGGATGCCGCGCTGATCACCACCGTGTCGCCCGGCGTCAGCATCGTGCGCAACACTGGCACGCTGCGCGGCAGCCTGGACTACACGCTCAACGGCATCACCTACCTGAAGACCACTTACGGGTCCCAGATCCAGAACTCGCTGAGCGCCAGCGCCCAGGCCGAGATCGTGCCGCGCACCTTTTCTGTCGATGCCCAGGCCAGCATCGGCCAGCAGAATGCGTCGGCCTTCGGCCTGCAGCAGGCGCCCACGCTGGGCTCGCAGGGATCCGTCTCCGCCCTGGACAACCCCAATCGCCGTGAGACCGGCACGCTGACCGTCTCGCCGCTGCTGCACGGCCAGCTCGGTGGCCTGGCCAGCGTCGACCTGCGCGGCAACTTCTCCATGACCGAGGTGAAGGGCAGTGCCCTGGGCGACAGCCATGGCAGTGGTGGCTCGCTGCGCATCGCCCAGCTCAATCCCGGCCTGCTGAGCTGGTATCTGCAGGCCCTCACCCAGCAGACCCGGCCCAAGGGCACGCTGTCCAACCGCAACAGTTCGGCCACCGCCGGCCTGAACTATCGGCCCAACCCCGACCTGCTTTTCAGCGTCAACGCGGGCCAGGAGCGCAACGACTACCTGAGCCACAGCGGCGGTGACCAGAGCGGCTTCACCGGGGGCGTGACGGGTGAATGGACGCCCACATCGCGCACCCGCATCAATGGCAACTGGCAAAAGCATGCTTACGGCGACGGCCACGGCCTGACTTTTGAGCACCGCATGCGCAACTCGGTCTGGCGCCTGTCGGACACCCGCAACGTCACGCTGGGCAATACCGGCGCGATCGGTGGCGTGCGCACCAACTACGACCTCTATTTCCTGCTGTTCGCGTCGCTGGAGCCCGATCCGATCAAGCGCGACACCCTGGTGCGCGCCTATCTGCTTTCGCAGGGAATGTCGCCGGATGCGCAGGCCGCGCTGGGCTTCCTGTCCGCCGGGCCGAGCCAGCTGCGCAACCAGATGTTCAGCTTCGCCCTCCAAGGGGTGCGCAGCAATGTGACGGCCACCGTCAGCCGCTCCATCACCACCCGCCTGGGCGAGAACCTGAACCAGGGCGACCTGGCCAACAACGCGCGCATCGAACAGCGCTCCTATTCGCTGTCGGGCAGCTATCAGCTCTCCCCGGTCTCCGGCATTTCCTTGACGGTCTCGCGCCAGGAGACGGTCGGCGACGCGAACAACCGGCGCGCGCAACTGACCACCCTGGCGGCCAACTGGAACACCCGCCTGGGCACGCGCCTGAGCGCCCAGCTCGGCGCCCGCCACAGCCGCTTTGAAGGTGTCACGCCGTATTCCGAGAATGCGGCCTACGCCAACCTGACCCAGCAGTTCTAAAAGATGAATATGAACCCCTCGCCCAGCCTTGCCCAGCTGAACGCTGGCAAGTCCGGTCGGTCCCCCGAGGGGACGGCGATGCTTGCCGGCTCGACCGGCAAGCACATCGCCAGCGCGGGCCGGCTAGGGAGCGGCCCGGCGCTCGGCCCGCAAATTCGAGCGCTGCATGCACTGCATGGCGCCATGGATCACCGACATGTATGAAGCCTTCTACGGCCTGAGCAGCAAGCCCTTCCAGCTCAGCCCGGATCCGAACTTCTACTACGGCAGCAAGCAGCATCGCCGGGCCAAGGCCTACCTGGACTATGGCGTGCTGCGCAATGACGGCTTCATCGTCATCACCGGCGAGATCGGTGCCGGCAAGACGACGCTGCTGCGCGGCCTGCTGGACAGCCTGAACCGCAGCAATGTCGTCATCGGCAACGTCGTGACGACCCAGCTCGATGCCGAGGACACGCTGCGCATGGTGGGCGCGGCCTTTGGCGTGCGCGTCAAGGACGCACCCAAGTCCGAGCTCCTGATGACGCTGGAGGCCTTCTTCGTCAACCAGGTCACCCAGGGCAAGCGCTGCCTGCTGATCGTCGACGAGGCGCAGAACCTGACCGCCCGCGCGGTCGAGGAGCTGCGCATGCTGTCCAACTTCCAGTTCGCCAACCAGTCGCTGCTGCAGACCTTCCTGGTCGGCCAGCCCGAGTTCCGCGGCATCCTGCAAAAGCCCGAGATGGAGCAGTTCCGCCAGCGCGTCGCGGCGACCTGCCACATCGGCCCGCTGGACGAGGACGAGACCCAGCGCTACATGGAGCACCGCCTGAAGTGCGCGGGCTCCACCGGCAAGCCCACCTTCGACCACGACGCCTTCCCGGCCATCCACAAGGCCAGCAACGGCATCCCGCGCCGCATCAACCGCCTGTGCGACCGCCTGCTGCTGCTGGGCTTCATGCAGGGCCGCACGCACCTGACGCTGGCCGACGTGAAGGAAGTGCTGCGTGACATCGCCCAGGAAAGCGAGACGCCGCGCCACAGCGACGTCAGCCCCCTGGACAGCGTTCCCGCCAGGCTGCCCGACAGCCGCCCGGGTGCCCTGGACAGCGCCCCCGGCGCCCTGGACGTGACCAAGCTCAAGCTGAGCCCGGCCGAGGTCGATGGCCTGTCCACCGAGATCGCCGCCCTGAACGCGGACCACCACACCGACCGCCTGCAGCGGCTGGAGCGGAGCATGATGCGCTTGGAGCGCATCAACCTGCAGACGCTGGCGCTGCTGCAGAAGCTGGTCGATGCCGTGAAGCAGCATTGAGGGAGTCCTGATCATGCTGATGCCCACCAAGACCCCGGCCCTGCGCAACGCGATGAGCATCGACGTGGAGGACTATTTCCAGGTCTCCGCCTTCGCGCCCTATATCCGCCGCGAGGACTGGAACGGCCTGGAATGCCGCGTCGAGCGCAATATCGAGCGCATCCTGGCCCTGCTGGCCGAGAAGAACGTCAAGGCCACCTTCTTCACGCTGGGCTGGATCGCCGAGCGCTATCCACAGGTCGTCAAGGCCATCGTGGCCGGCGGCCATGAACTCGCCAGCCACGGCTACGGCCACGAGCGTGCCAGCGACCTGAGCCCGACGGCCTTCCTGGACGACATCACGCGCGCCAAGAAGATGCTGGAAGACCTCGGCGGCGTGCCCGTCGTCGGCTACCGCGCGCCGAGTTTCTCCATCGGCAAGGGCAACCTGTGGGCCTTCGACACCCTGCGCGAGGCCGGCTACCGCTACTCGAGCAGCGTCTACCCCATTGCCCACGATCACTACGGCATGCCCGATTCGCCACGCTTCGCCTACCCGGTGCGCGAGGGCCTGCTCGAGATCCCGGTCACCACGGTGCGCATGGGTTCGCGCAACCTGCCCAGCAGCGGCGGCGGCTACTTCCGCCTGCTGCCCTACGCGCTGTCGCGCTGGATGATCCGCCGCGTCAACGAGATCGACGGCGAGCCGGCGGTCTTCTACTTCCATCCCTGGGAGATTGATGCCGACCAGCCTCGCGTGGCCGGCATCGATGCCAAGACGCGCTTCCGCCACTACGTCAACATCCCGCGCACCCACGATCGCATCGCACGCCTGCTCGGTGACTTCCGCTGGGGCCGGATGGACGAGATCTTCCTCGGCCGCGAGGCCAGCCCGCGCGCTCCGGCGCCCTCGCTGAGCCCGGCCTGAATGAGCTCCCCCCTTCGCATTGCGCGCCTGGCCGCGCAAGACAAAGCCTTGTCCGCGCGCTGGGACGAGTTCGTCTTCGCTCACCCGCAGTCGACCTTCTTCCACCGCAGCGGCTGGCTGCGCATCATCGAGTCGGTGTTCGGCCACCGGGGCTTCTTCCTGTATGCCGAGCGTGACGGCGTCATCGAGGGCGTGCTGCCGCTGGCCGAGGTCAAGAGCCGGCTGTTCGGCCACTCGGTGTCCAGCCTGCCGTTTGGCGTCTACGGCGGTGTTGCCGCGCTGAATGACGAGGCCGCCGCGGCCCTGGAGGCGGAGGCCGAGAAGATCGCCCGAGGGCAGGGCGCCGAGCACCTCGAATACCGCAACCTCGGCCCCACCCGCCACGCCGACTGGCCGCGCCAGGATCTCTACGTGACCTTCCGCAAGGAGATCCTGCCGGACGAGGAAGCCAATATGCTGGCCATCCCGCGCAAGCAGCGGGCCATGGTGCGCAAGGGCATCAAGAACGAGCTCAAGGCCGAGATCGACGCCAACGTGGACCGCTTCTTCGACCTCTACGCCGACAACGTGCACCGCCACGGCACGCCGGCCATGCCCAAGAAGTATTTCCAGGCCCTGCTGGACGAGTTCGGCGCCGACGCCGAAGTGCTGACCGTCACCGGCCCCGACGGCAAGCCGCTGTCCACGGTGCTGACCTTCTACTTCCGCGACGAGTGCCTGCCCTACTACGCCGGTGACGACGAGGCCGCCCGCGACCTCGCCGCCAACGATTTCAAGTACTGGGAGCTGATGCGCCGGGCCTGCGCCCGCGGCCTCAAGGTCTTCGACTATGGCCGCAGCAAACAGGGCACGGGTCCGTACGCCTTCAAGAAGAACTGGGGCTTCGAGCCGCAGCCGCTGAGCTACGAATACCGGCTCTTCAAGCGCGACGCGATCCCCCAGAACAACCCGAACAACCCCAAGTACCAGCTGATGATCAAGGCCTGGCGCAAGCTGCCCATCGGCGTGGCCAACTGGCTGGGGCCCTTTATCGTCAAGAACCTGGGCTGAGGCATCGCTTGAAGATCCTCTACCTCGTCCACCGCCTGCCTTACCCGCCCAACAAGGGCGACAAGGTGCGCTCCTACCATCTGCTCAAGCATCTGGCGGCGCGGCACGAGGTCCATCTGGGCACCTTCCTCGACGACCCCGACGACGAGCAGCACCTGACGCGCGTGCAGGCCCTGTGCAGGAGTCTGCATGTCGCGCGCCTGAGCCCGCGTTCGGCCAAGCTGCTCAGCCTGCGCGGCCTGCTCAGCGGCGAGGCCCTGAGCCTGCCCTACTACCGCGACGCCGGCCTGCAGGCCTGGGTGGACGAGACGGCGGCCCGCGTGGGTTTCGACGCCGTCGTCGTCTTCAGCGGCGTGATGGCCCAGTACACGCAGGGCCTGAAGGGCGTGAAGACGCTGGTGGACTTCGTCGACGTCGATTCCGCCAAATGGCGCGACTACGCGCCCGAGCATGCCTGGCCCATGTCCTGGCTGTACCGCCGCGAGTTCGCCAAGTTGCTCGGCTTCGAGCAGCGTGTGGCCGATGCGGCGGCCTGCAGCTTCTTCGTCACCGACAACGAGGTCGCGCTGTTCCGCGAGCTGAGCCCGGGCCGCGAGCTGCGCCTGGCGGCTCTGGGCAACGGCGTCGATGCCGACTTCTTCACGCCGGACGCCGGCCGTGCCAGCCCGTTCGCGGCGGATGAGCTGCCGCTGGTGTTCACTGGCGCCATGGACTACTGGCCCAATGTCGACGCGGTGACCTGGTTCGCCAGCGACATCCTCCCTGCGCTGCGCGAACGCTTCCCGGCGCTGCGCTTTCACATCGTCGGCCGCGCCCCGGCGCCGGCCGTGCAGGCCCTCAGCGGCGCAGCCGTCAACGTGACCGGCACCGTGCCCGACGTGCGCCCCTATCTGCAGCACGCCGCCGCCGTCGTCGCGCCGCTGCGCCTGGCGCGCGGCATCCAGAACAAGGTGCTGGAGGCCATGGCCATGGCCCGCCCGGTCGTCGCGGCCGGCACCTGCGTGCGCGCCATCACGGCCGACGCGCAGGCCGGCCTGCAGCCCGCCGAAACCGAATCCCACTATGTCGAGCGCCTCAGCGCGCTGCTGGCCGACCGTGAGGCCGCGGACGCCGCCGGCCGTACGGCGCGCGACTTCGTGCTGGGCGCCTACAGCTGGGATGCTCATCTGGCCGGCCTGGACCGCCACCTGGAGGCTGCGTGATCCGTCTTCCCAAACCCTGGCCGAAATCCTGGAACATGCCCCTGCTCGGCCTGGCCCTGGCCTGGGGCCTGCTCGCCGTCCTGTATTTCGCCACCGGCGCGGCCATGGTCGAGATCTGGAACCGCTCCGAGACCTTCGCCCATGCCTGGGTGGTGCCGCCCATCTCGGCCTGGCTGGTCTGGCGCCGGCGTGCCGAGCTGGCGTCGATCACGCCAAAGCCGGCGCCGCTGTGGCTGCTGGCCCTGCTGCCGCTGGGCCTGCTGTGGCTGCTGGGCGACCTGGCTGCCGCCAACGCGGCCACGCAGTTCGCGCTGCTGGGCATGGGCGTGGTCCTGGTGCCGGCGCTGCTGGGCAACGAGGCCGCCGGCCGCATCACCTTCCCGCTGGGCTTTTTGTTCTTCGCCGTGCCCTTTGGCGATTTCCTGACGCCCTGGCTGGTGGACCGCACGGCCGACTTCACCGTCATCGCGCTGCGCGCCACTGGCATCCCGGTCTTCCGCGAGGGCACCCAGTTCGTCATTCCCACGGGTTCCTGGTCGGTCGTGCAGGCCTGCAGCGGCATCCGCTACCTGATGGCCTCGGTCATGGTGGGCACGCTGTTCGCGTACCTGAACTACCGCAGCTACAAGAAACGCTGGGTCTTCGTCGGCGTGGCCATCCTGACGCCGCTGGTGGCCAACTGGCTGCGCGCCTACATGATCGTCATGCTGGGCCATCTGTCGGGCAACAAGCTGGCCGTCGGCGTGGACCACATCATCTACGGCTGGGTCTTCTTCGGCATCATCATGCTGGCGATGTTCATGATTGGCGCGCGCTGGTCCGACCCCGACCCCGAGCCGGTGCTGGCCGCGCCCGGCGAGGCCAGCACGACCGCCTCGCGCAACCGGTTCGTGGCTGTGCTGGTCGCCGCCATGCTGGTCGTTGCCCTGCCCACCGGCCTGCGGGCCCAGGTCGAGCATGCCGGCGCCCATGGTCAGCCCAGCCTGGCGGCACCCAGCCTGCCCGGCATGAACTGGGTGGCCGAGCCGCTCAGCAGCTGGGAACCCCACTTCAAGAACGCGGCGGGCACGCTGCATGGCCGTTTCGAGCCGACCGCCGGCGGCCCGGCCGTGGGCGTCTTCATCGGCTACTACCGCGATCAGCGCTACGGCCGCCAGCTCATCACCTCGGTCAACGACATGGTCAACATCGAGGAAGAGAAGGAATGGTCGCGCACGTCCAGGGGGCTGGACGCGGTCGACGGGCAATCCTGGCGCACCGGCGAGCTGCGTGGCCAGGCCCTGGACCAGGTCAGCGGCGGCGGCAACCAGGCGCCGCGCCTGCGCGTCTGGCAGACCTACTGGATCAATGGCCGCCCCTTCGTCAGCGACTGGCAGGCCAAGCTCTATGGCGCGGCGCAAAAGCTGCTGGGGCAGGGCGATGACGCCGCCGTCATCCTGGTCTATGCCGACAAGGCCAGCGTCGGCGCTGACGACGCCCGCCTGCGTGAATTCGTCAAGCAGAACTGGGCCGCCCTGGACACCGCTTTGCGTGGGGTCCGCGATCGCGACGCTGCCCGCCAGCAGTGACAATCACGCGCTTTCAAAAAAATCACAGCTACGAGAACCTATCCATGAATACGCTCGCAGTCATCGGCCTCGGCTACGTGGGCCTGCCCCTGGTGGTGGAGTTCGGCAAGCAGATGCGCACCATCGGCTTCGACATCGCCAAGAACAAGGTCGAGGCCTGCCAGCGCGGCACCGACCCGAGCCGCGAGCTGACGGACGAGGAAGTCCAGGCCGCCAAGCACGCCGTCTACACCGACGATCCCAAGATGCTGGCCGAGGCCGACGTCATCATCGTCGCCGTGCCCACGCCGGTGGACGAGGCCCACATCCCCGACTTCCGTCCGCTGATCGGCTCGAGCACGAGCGTCGGCCGCCACATGAAGAAGGGCGCCATCGTCGTCTACGAGAGCACCGTCTACCCCGGCGCCACGGAAGAGGTCTGTATCCCCGTGCTGGAGCGTGAGTCCGGCATGAAGTGGAAGCAGGACTTCTTCGTCGGCTACAGCCCCGAGCGCATCAACCCGGGCGACAAGGAACACACGCTGACCAAGATCCTGAAGATCGTCTCCGGCGACACGCCCGAGACGCTGGACACGGTCGCCAAGGTCTACGAGAAGATCATCATCCCCGGCGTGCACCGCGCCTCCAGCATCAAGGCCGCCGAGGCCGCCAAGGTCATCGAGAACACCCAGCGCGACCTCAACATCGCGCTGATGAACGAGCTGTCCATCATCTTCGACAAGCTCGGCATCGATACCACCGAGGTGCTGGAAGCCGCCGGCACCAAGTGGAACTTCCTGAAGTTCAAGCCGGGACTGGTCGGCGGCCACTGCATCGGCGTCGATCCCTATTACCTGACCCACAAGGCCGACATGCTGGGCTACCACCCGCAGGTCATCCTGGCGGGCCGCCGCATCAACGACGGCATGGGCAAGTTCATCGCCGAGCAGACCATCAAGCAGATGATCGCCAGCGGCAGCTACATCAAGGGCGCCCGGGTCAACGTGCTGGGCCTGACCTTCAAGGAGAACTGCGGCGACCTGCGCAACTCCAAGGTCATCGACATCATCAACGAGCTCAAGACCTATGGCGTCGAGATCTTCGTGACCGACGCCCAGGCCGAGGCCGAAGAGGCCATGCACGAGTACGGCGTGCGCCTGATGCCCTTTGACGAGCTGCCGCGCGCCGACGCCATCGTCGCCGCCGTCTCGCACCGCGAGTACGCCAGCCTCTCCGTCGAGGACATCGGCAAGAAGCTGACCAAGGGCGGCGCCTTCATCGACGTGAAGGCCGCCTTCGACAGCAAGGCGCTGCAGGACGCGGGCTTCCGCCTCTGGCGCCTCTGATCTCGTGAGCGACCCGCGACCGCTGGTCGTTCACCTGCTGCACCGCTTCGACACCGGCGGGCTGGAGAACGGCGTCGTCAACGTCATCAACCACCTGCCGGCCTTCCGCCACGCGGTGGTGGCGGTGACCGAGATCACCGCCTTCAAGGAGCGCGTCAAGGCGCCCGGCACCCAGTTCATCGCGCTGAACAAGCCGCCGGGCCAGGGTTTCTGGCTCTATCCGCGCGTCTACCGCCTGCTGCGCGAGCTGCGCCCGGCCGTCGTGCACACGCGCAACCTCGGCGCCATGGAGTTCCAGTGGCCGGCCTGGGCCGCCCGCGTGCCGCTGCGCGTGCACAGCGAGCACGGCTGGGACACCAACGACCTGGGCGGCGTCAGCCGCACCAACCAGCGCCTGCGCCGCGTCTACGGCGTGGGCACGCACCGCTTCGTGGCCCTGTCCAAGGCCATCGAGACCTATCTGACCGGGCCGGTCGGCTTCGCGCGCGAGCGCGTGCTGCGCATCTGCAATGGCGTGGACACGCAGCGCTTCGCGCCCGCCACGCTGGCGCCCGAGGCCTGGCCCTACCGCCGCGGCGAGCATCTAGTCATCGGCGCCGTGGGCCGCATGCAGGCGGTCAAGGACCCGCTCAACCTCGTTGACGCCTTCCTGCGCCTGCGCGAGCTCTGCCCGGCCGACTGGCCGCGGCTGCGCCTGGCCATGCTGGGCGGCGGCCCGCTGCTGGAGGCCGCCCAGCAGCGCCTGCGTGAGGCCGGCGCAGCCGACCAGGCCTGGCTGCCCGGCGACCGCAGCGACGTGGCGGCCCTGCTGCCGCATTTCGACATCTTTGCCCTGCCTTCCCAGGCCGAAGGCATCAGCAACACGCTGCTGGAGGCCATGGCCTGCGCCTGCGCGCCGGTGGCGACCGAGGTGGGTGGCAACCCGGAACTGGTGGAGGACGAGGCCAACGGCCTGCTCGTGCCGGCCCAGGACAGCGCGGCGCTGGCGGCGGCGCTCGCGCGCCTGGTCAGCGACCCGGCCTTGCGCGAGCGCCTGGCCGCGGCGTCGCTGCAAAGGGTGCGCGAGCAGTTCAGCCTGGACGGCATGATGGCGGCCTATGGACGTCTGTATGCCGGACCCATCCCCCGGACAGGGGGATAACCCGTGCCTGACATCACACCAGGGACAGCAAAGGGCCGGCGCGGACACCAAGCTCGGTAAGAATCCGCCTTTCTCCGCGCCTTGCCGCTTTGGCAGGCGTGGTTCTCTCCAATGATTGGCTGAACCAGGTTCCAACCCATGTGCGGCATCACCGGTCTCTTCGATACCCGCGGCCAGCGCCTTCCCGAGCGCGAGCGCCTGCACCGGATGAACGAGTCCCAGCACCACCGCGGGCCGGACGAGGGTGATCTGCACATCGAGCCCGGCGTGGGCTTCGGCCACCGGCGCCTGTCGGTCATCGACATCGCGACCGGCCAGCAGCCCATCTTCAACGACGACAAGTCGGTGGCCCTCGTGTTCAACGGCGAGGTCTACAACTACCTCGAGCTGATGGACGAGCTGCGCGGCCACGGCTATGTGTTCCGCACCAAGAGCGACTCCGAAGCCATCGTGCGCGCCTGGGAGCACTGGGGCGAGGACTGCGTGCACCACCTGCGCGGCATGTTCGCCTTCATGATCCACGACCGCCGCCGCGACTGCCTCTTCATGGCCCGCGACCGCCTGGGCGTGAAGCCGCTGCACTACGCCATGACCGAGGACGGCTGGCTGCTGTTCGGTTCCGAGCTGAAGAGCCTGATGGCCCACGGCGGCCTGCGCCAGGACATCGACCCGCGCGCCGTCGAGGCCTATTTCGCCCTCGGCTATGTGCCCGACCCCTGGACCATCTACCGCCACGCCCAGAAGCTCGCGCCCGGCCACCGCCTGCTCGTCAAGCGCGGCCAGCCCATCGGCACGCCGCAGCGCTACTGGGACGTCAAGTTCACGCTGGACGCCAAGATCGGCGAGGAAGAGGCCGCCGAGGAGCTGCGCCGCCGCTTGAAGGAATCGGTCAAGCTGCGCCTGAAGGCCGAGGTGCCGCTGGGCGCCTTCCTGTCCGGTGGCGTCGATTCCAGCGCCGTCGTGGCGGCCATGGCACAGCTGGACGACCAGCCCGTCAACACCTGCTCCATCGGCTTCGACGATCCCAAGTTCAACGAGACGGAGTTCGCCCAGCAGGTGGCCGACCGCTACCGCACCAACCACCGCGTCGAGGTCGTCAACAGCGACGACTTCGGCCTGGTCGATCTGCTGGCCCATCTCTACGACGAGCCCTATGCCGACTCGTCGGCCATCCCGACGTATCGCGTCTGCGAGCTGGCCCGCAAGCATGTCACCGTGGCCCTGTCCGGCGACGGCGGCGACGAGAGCCTGGGCGGCTACCGGCGCTACAAGATGCACATGATGGAAGAGCGCATGCGCAGCGCCTTCCCGCTGGCCCTGCGCAAGGGCGTGTTCGGCCCGCTGGCCAAGATCTATCCCAAGGCCGACTGGGCGCCGCGCGTCTTCCGCGCCAAGACCACCTTCCAGGCCATCGCCCGCAACTCGGTCGACGCCTACTTCAACACCATGGGCCTGGTGCGCGACCCGCTGCGCCAGGAGCTGTTCAGCGACGGCTTCAAGCGCGACCTGCAGGGTTGGCATGCCAGCGAGGTCTTCCACCACCACGCCCAGCGCGCCAACACCGACGACCCGCTGGCGCTGATCCAGTACCTGGACATCCACACCTATCTGCCGGGCGACATCAACACCAAGGTCGACCGTGCCAGTATGGCCCACAGCCTGGAGGTGCGCGAGCCGCTGATGGACCATCAGCTGGTCGAGTGGGTGGCCTCGCTGCCCTCCGACCTGAAGCTGCGCGGCCAGGAAGGCAAATACCTGTTCAAGAAGGCGTTGGAGCCCATGCTGCCCAACGACGTGCTCTACCGGCCCAAGATGGGCTTTGCCGTGCCGCTGGCGCGCTGGCTGCGCGGCCCGCTGCGCGAGCAGACCCGCCAGGCCCTGCAGCAGGGCGCCCTGGCCCAGACTGGCTGGTTCAACCCCAGCGTCATCGCCCGCCTGCTGGACCAGCATGAGCGCGGCACCATGGACCATGCCCAGCCGCTGTGGGTGCTGCTGATGTTCGATGCCTTCCTGCGCAATGCAGGCCTGGGCGCCGCCGTTCCTGCACGCGCTGCAGCCTGAACGATCACGAAGAGATAAAGGGACGACATGAAGGTTTCGGTTTTCGGTCTCGGCTACGTCGGCGCGGTCTCCTGCGCCTGCCTGCCCGAACTCGGCCACGACGTGGTGGGCGTGGACATCAACCCGCTCAAGGTCGAGCTGATCGCCTCGGGCCAGTCGCCCGTGGTAGAAGAGGGCATCGAGGAGCTGATCGGCGCCGCCGTCAAGGCCGGCAAGCTGACCGCCACGCGTGATGTCGCGGCCGCGGTGCGCGATACCGAGATCTCGCTGATCTCCGTCGCCACCCCGTCCCTGCCCAACTACATGCCCGACCTGACGGCCCTGGACGCCGTCGTCGGCCAGATCGGTGCCGAGATCGCCAAGAAGGACGGTCAGCACACCCTGGTCATCCGCAGCACCGTGGCGCCCGGCACCACGCGCGCGCGCATCGCGCCGCTGCTGGAGAAGGCCGCCGGCCGCAAGATCGGCGACCGCTTGAGCCTGGTCTTCAACCCCGAGTTTCTGCGCGAGGGCTCGTCGGTGGCCGACTTCCACAACCCGCCGCAGACCATCGTCGGCAGCCTGGACGAGGCCGGCGTCGAGGTCATGAAGCGGCTGTACACCGGCGTGCCGGGCAGCTTTGTCGCGGCCGACGTCGGCGTGGCCGAGTCGGTCAAATACCTGTGCAATGTCTTCCACGCGCTGAAGATCGTCTTCGCCAACGAAGCCGGCGCGGTGCTGAAGGAAGCCGGCCTGGACTCGCGCGATGTGCTGGCCCTGTTCTGCGAAGACAAGCAGCTCAACATCTCCAAGGCCTATCTGCGCCCCGGCTTTGCCTTCGGCGGCTCCTGCCTGCCCAAGGAGGTCAAGGGCTTCCTGACCATCGCCCGCGAGCAGGGCGTCGACATCCCCGTGCTGGGCTCGCTGCTGACCAGCAACGACGCCCACATCGGCCGCGCCTACGAGCTCATCGCCGCCAACGGCCGCAAGCCCGTGGCCCTGTTCGGCCTGGCCTTCAAGCCCGGCACCGACGACCTGCGCGATTCGCCTCTGGTGGTGCTGGCCGAGCGCCTGCTGGGCAAGGGCTTTGACCTCGCCATCTACGACAAGTTCGTCAAGATCGCGCGCCTGCTGGGCAAGAACAAGGAATACATCGACCGCGAGATTCCCCACCTCGACAAGCTGCTGCACGAGACGCCCGACGCCGTGCTGGCGCGCGCCGAGATCATCGTCGTCGGCCATGCCGACGCCGAGACCCGCCGGCGCATCATCGCCCTGGGCAAGGGCGCCCGCGTCGTCGACCTCAACGGCTACGCCGACCTGCGCGAAGCTGGCTTCGCGCAGTACGAGGGCATCTGCTGGTGAGCAGACTTAGGGTCGCGTTCGTTTCGCCGGTCTTTCTGTTCCCGGCCGATGCCGGCGGCAAGATCCGCACGGGCAACATCCTGCGCGGGCTGAAGGAAAGCGGCCAGTTCGACATCACGCTGCTGTCGCCGGCCACGCCGGAGCAGCAGCGCGAATGGCAGGGCGAACTGGATAGGCTGTGCGGGCGCTTCATCGGCTGGCAGCCCAGCGCGCCGCGCCCGCGCTGGCAGCGCGCACCTGACCTGCTCTCATCGTTGCCGATCAATGTGGTCAACGACCGCACGCCGGCCGCGGTGGCTGCGGTGGAAAAGCTGCTGGCCACGGAAAAATTCGACGTCGTCGTCTTCGACTTCGTCCACGCCGCCGTGCTGCGTCCCGAGAACCTCAAGGGCGCGACGGTCTGCTTCACGCACAACGTCGAGGCCGAGATCTTCGAGCGCCATGCCAAGACGGCCGCCAGCGCGCCGCTGCGCTGGCTGTGGGCCTCGCAGGCCGCCAAGATGCGCCGCTTCGAGCGCGAGGCGCTGTCGGCCTTCACCCGCGTCGTCGCCGTGTCCGAGCGCGACGCCAGGATGTTCGAGAAGAACGACGGCCTGAAGACGGCGCGGGCCATCCCCACCGGCGTCGACCTGGACTTCTTCTCCTGGCAGACGCCGGCCGACGGTGCACCCACCGTCGTCTTCACCGGCTCCATGGACTGGGAAGCCAATGTCGACGGCATCCGCTTCTACATCGAAGAGGTCTGGCCGCTGGTGCGCGCCCGGCAGCCGGACGCGCGGCTGCGCGTCGTCGGCAAGAACCCGCCGGCCTCGCTGGTGCAGCGCAATGTGCCGGGCGTCAGCTTCACGGGCTTCGTCGACGACGTGCGCGACCATGCCCGCGACGCCCAGGCCTTCGTCATCCCCTTGCGCGTTGGCGGTGGTACCCGCATCAAGGCCTTCGAGGCCATGGCCATGGGCCTGCCCGTCGTGTCGACCAGCATCGGCATCGAGGGCCTGGATGTCGAGGACGGCATCCACTTCCTGCGCGCCGACGGTGCCGGGGCCCTGGCCGAGGCGACGCTCAGGCTCATTGCCGACGGCGAACTGCGCCTGAAGCTGTCCCGCGCGGCGCGTGAACTCGTCGAAGCCCAATTCGGCCACCGCGTCGCCGCCGATGTCTTTGGCCGCATCCTGATCGAAGCTGCTGAAGCGGCGGAGGCGGCAGCGTGAGGAAGCTGAAGGTCCTGACCTTCTCCACGCTCTTCCCCAGCAGCGTGCGGCCCAGCCACGGCATCTTCGTGGAGACGCGGCTGCGCGAGCTGATGAAGAGCGGCCAGGTCGAATCGCGCGTCATCGCGCCCGTGCCCTGGTTCCTGTCGACGAATTCGCGCTGGGGCGATTACGCCAAGTTCGCCGCCACGCCGGCGCGCGAGCAGCGCAACGGCCTGGACGTGCTGCACCCGCGCTATCTGTTGCTGCCCAAGGTCGGCATGACGTCGGCGCCGCTGACGCTGGCCCTGGGCGCCCGCGCTGCGGTGCGCATGCTCATGGCCGAGGGCTTTGACTTCGACCTCATCGACGCCCACTACTACTACCCCGACGGCGTCGCCGCGGCCCTGCTGTCCCAATGGTTCAACAAACCGCTGACCATCACGGCGCGGGGCACGGACCTGAACCTGATCCCGCAGTACGCCCTGCCCAAGCGCATGATCGAGTGGGCCTCGGCGCGGGCTGCGGGCTCCATCGGTGTCTGCGCCGCGCTGATGGACGTGCTGCGCGGCTGGGGCCATGACCCGGCCAAGCTGCACACCCTGCGCAATGGCGTCGACCTGGAGCGCTTCCGTCCGCTGCCGCAGGCAGAGATGCGGGCGGAGCTGGGCGTCTCGGGCGAGCCCCTGCTGCTGTCGGTCGGCCACCTCATCGAGCGCAAGGGCCACCATGTGGCCATCGAGGCGCTGGCCGAACTCATCAAGCAACGCCCCGGCGCCCGCCTCGTCGTCATCGGCGAGGGCGAGGAGAGGGCGGCGCTGACCGCCCTGGCCAGTCGCCTCGGCGTGGCCGACCAGGTGCGCCTGACGGGCTCCCTGCCCAACACCGAGCTGTTGAAGTGGTACAGCGCCGCCGACGTACTGCTCTTGTGCTCCAGCCGCGAGGGCTGGGCCAATGTGCTGCTGGAATCCATGGCCTGCGGCACGCCCGTCGTCGCCACCGACATCTGGGGCACGCCCGAGGTGGTCGGCCGTCCCGAGGCGGGTCGCCTGGTCGCCACGCGCGACGGTGCCGCGTTCGCGACGGCCATCGCCGAATTGCTGAGCGCCGGCGTCGACCGTGCCGCCACCCGCCGCTATGCCGAAGGCTTCAGCTGGCAGGCAACGACGGACGGCCAGCTGGCGTTGTTCCGGTCCATCACGGGAGCCGCGCCCCATGCGTGACCTCAGCCTGCTCGTCATCCTGGTCTGGATCATCATCCAGGCCTTTCGCCGGCCGTGGATAGGCATCCTGGGCTGGACCTGGATGAGCATCATGAATCCGCACCAGCTCAGCTGGGCGCTGAAGACCATGCCCTTCGCCGCGGCCATCGGCGGCGCGACGCTGATCGGCCTGTTCATCACCAAGGACAGGCGCGACTACTCGCTGAACCGCGAGAACGTCACCTTGATGCTCTTCATGATGTGGATGTGCATCACGCTGCCCTTCTCGATGCTCTTCGACGAGAGCTTCGAGCTGTGGAAGCGGGTCATGAAGATCGACCTGATGATCCTGGTCACCATGGTGCTGCTGCACAGCAAGCGCCACATGATGCTGCTGACCTGGGTGCTGGTCATCTCCATCGGCTTCTTCGGCGTCAAGGGCGGCGCCTTCACGGTGCTGACCGGCGGCAGCTACAAGGTCTGGGGCCCCGAGAACACCTATATCGAAGGCAACAACGAGATCGCGCTGGCCATCGTCATCGTCATTCCCTTGATGCGCTTCCTGCAGATGCAGATGAAGGCCAAATGGGCCAAGACGACGATGACCATCTGCATGGTGCTGATGGCGATGGCGGCCCTGGGCAGCCATTCGCGCGGCGCGCTGCTGGCCATCGCGGCCATGGCCCTGGTGCTGTGGTGGCGTGGCAAAAACAAGATGGCAGGGGCCATCGGCATGGTTGTCGTTGCAGTGGCCCTGCTGTCGCTGATGCCGGCGGAGTGGTGGGAGCGCATGAACACCATCAAGACCTACCAGCAGGACGAGTCGGCCATGGGCCGCATCAATGCCTGGGGCATGGCCTGGAACCTGGCGAAGTCCAACTTCTTCGGCGGCGGCTTCATGATCTGGACCGGCCCCGTTTTCGCCATCTACGCTCCCGATCCCAATGACGTGCATGCGGCCCACAGCATCTACTTCATGGTGCTGGGCGAACTGGGCTTCATCGGCCTCTTCCTTTTCCTCACGCTGTTCACCATGGTCTGGTTCACGGCCGGCAACCTGCGGGTCAAGGCGCGCGGCAAGCCCGAGACCCAGTGGCTGTCCGACCTCGGCGGCATGCTGCAGGTGAGCCTGGCCGGCTATGCCGTGGGCGGCGCCTTCCTGAGCCTGAGCTATTGGGACCTGCCTTACAACGTGCTGGTGCTGGCCGTCGTCGGCCAGCGCTGGCTGCAGCGCAAGGAATGGCTGCGCGAGAAGGAAGAGCCGGTCATCTACTGGCCCGAGTTCCTGAAGAAGCGTTTCCAGAAGAAGAAGATCGTCCCGCTGTCATGACACCGCTGCTCCAACTGCTGTCCCCCGCCGGTGCGCGTGCACGCCTGAACGTGTTGATCTTCCACCGCGTGCTGCGGGAGCCCGATCCGCTCTTCCCCGACGAAGTCGACGCGGCCCGTTTCGACGAGATGCTGGGCTGGCTGAAGTCCTGGTTCAAGGTGCTGCCGCTGGACGAGGCCGCCCGCCGCCTGCAGGAGGGCAGCCTGCCCGCGCGCGCCGCGGCGCTGAGCTTTGACGACGGCTATGCCGACAACCACGACGTGGCGCTGCCGCTGCTGCAAAAGCATGGCCTGCCCTGCAGCTTCTTCGTCGCCACCGGCTTCCTGGACGGCGGCCGCATGTGGAACGACACGCTGATCGAGGCGGTGCGCCTCAGCGGCCAGTCCCTGCTGGATCTGCGTGGCCTGAAGGACTGCCACGGCGAAGACCTGGGCCCCCATGCCTTGGGGGACATGCAGGTGCGCCGGGCGCTGCTGGGCCAGCTCATCGAACGCGTCAAATACCTGCCGCCCGAGCCGCGCCTGGCCTGCGTGAACGCCATCGCCGAGCGCGCCGAAGTGCGCCCGCCCGACGACCTGATGATGAGCAGCGAGCAGGTGAGGGCGCTGCGCCGCGCCGGCATGCAGATCGGCGCCCACACCGTCAGCCATCCCATCCTGGCCAAGCTGGACGCGCGGCAGGCGGCCGACGAGATGGGCCGCAGCCGCGACGCGCTGCAGGCCCTGCTGGGCGAGAAGATTGGCCTGTTCGCCTATCCCAATGGCAAGCCGGGCACCGATTATCTGCCCGAGGTGCATCCGGCCATCGCGCGCGAGTTGGGCTTCGACGCCGCGGTGTCCACGCGCTGGGCGGCCGCGCGCGCCGGCGACGACGCCTTCCAGATTCCGCGCTTCACGCCCTGGGACCGGGGCCGGACCAAGTTCGGTCTGCGGCTGCTGCGCAACTTCTCGAACTGATGCGCCGCGTCCTCTTTATCGCCTATTTGTTCCCGCCGATCCGCAACTCCGGCACGCGGCGTAGCCTGAGCTTCGCCAACCACCTGCCCGACCTGGGCTGGGAGCCGCTGGTGCTGAGCTGGGAGCCCGACCCTCGCGCCGAGCTGGAACCGGAGCTGCTGGCCGAGGTGAGGCCCGGCACGCGGGTCGAGCGCGTGCCGCTACTCAGTCACGTCAGGGCCCGGCGTTGGATGGGCTGGCTGCCGGCGCGTTGGCGCGAGCGCGGCGTCGAGGCGCTGGCCTGGCGGTTGCGCGAGCGGGCCAGCATCCCCGACCACGCCGCAGGCTGGCTACCCACGGCGGTCGAACGTGCAGTGCAGCTGCACGACGAGACGGGCTTCGATGCGATCTACGCCAGCGCCTGGCCCTACACCGCCTTCCTGATCGCTCGCGAGGTGTCCCGACGCACCGGTAAGCCCTATGTGCTGGACTACCGCGACCAGTGGGCGCCCAGCGGCGACATGGCCTGGGAGCTGCATTCGGCCGCACAGCTGCGCGAGAACCCATCGCTGGAACGGCTGGCCGCGCGTGACGCCGCGGCCATCGTCACGGTGACGCGCACCCTGGTGCAAAGCATTGGCCGCGACTGCGGCCGGGACGACCTCCACCTAGTCACAAACGGCTTCGAGCCGGCCGACTTCGCGGGCGATGTCGCGCCCGTCGGCGACGGCCTGCTGCGCATCTGTTACACGGGCGTCTGGCGCAGCGGCTATGGCCTGCACGACCTCTACGCCGCCATCGCGCTGCTGAAGGCGCAGGGCTGCGCCGAGCTGGCGCGGCTGCGCGTGGACGCAGCCGGCTTCCGGCCCGGTCCGGCCACCGAAGCCGGGGTGACCGACTGGGTCAGCGAACTGGGCCCCGTGCCTCACGGTCAAGCCGTCACGCTGATGAAGCAGGCCGATCTGCTCTACCTTCCAGTACCCACTGGCTACTACGCGACTGCCTCCCTGCCGGGCAAGCTCTTTGAATACCTGGCCTGCGGTCGCACCATCCTGGCCGTGGTGCCGGCGGCCAGCGAGGTGGCCCAGGTGTTGGACGATACCGGCGGTGGGGTGCGTGTCGAGCCTGGCGACGTGGCCACCCTGGCGCAGACCCTGCTGGTCTGGCTGCGCGGCGAGGGCCGCGTCGAGCCGGCGCAGGGCATCGCACGCTTCAGCCGCGCCGCGACGACGCGCCGCCTGGCCGAGGTGCTGGACGCCGCGGCCGAGGGCCGGCGCATGGAGCCTTTGAAGTGAGCGGCGTGCGCAGCGCGCTGCTGTTCTCCTTTGCGGAGCGGTATGCGCTGATCATCATCAACCTGGCCAGCAACCTGCTGATCGCCCGGTTGCTGACGCCGGACCAGATCGGCGTCTACTCGGTGACGCTGGCCGTCATCAGCATCGCCCAGGTGCTGCGCGACTTCGGCGTGGCCAGCTATCTGATCCAGGAGAAGGACCTCACCGACGACCACATCCGCACGGCCCTGGGCGTCACGCTGATCATCGGCATCGGCCTGGGGGGCGTGGTCTTCGGTGCGGCGCCCTGGGTGGCCGACTTCTACCGCGAGCCGCGCATGCGCGACCTGCTGTGGCTGGCCTCGCTGAATTTCCTGCTGCTGCCGTTCTCGACCATCTCGCTGGCCCTGCTGCGCCGCCGCCTGGCCTTCAAGGCCCTGGCGGTCGTCAACTTCGCCGCGACGCTGGCCGGCGCGATCACCAGCGTCAGCCTGTCCTGGGCCGGCTTCGGCCCTCTCGGCCTGGTGGCCGGCACCCTGGTGGTCAGCGCGACGACGGGCTTTGCCGCCTGGTGGGCCCAGGGCGAACGCCGCCTGATGAGGCCGGGCCTGTCCAAATGGCGCAGCCTGTTCAAGTTCGGTGCCCAGAGTTCGCTGGTGGGTGTCGTCACTTCCGTGTCCATGGACATCAACGACTTGGCCGTGGGCAAGCTGATGGGGTTCACGCCCGTGGCCCTGCTGAGCCGCGCCCAGGGCTTGATGAACCTCTTCCACCGCGACCTGATGGGCGCGGTGCGCAATGTGGCCTATCCGGCCTTTGCCAAGGCGGTGCGCGAGCAGCAGGCCATGGAGCCGCTGTATCTCACCAGCGTGACCTATGTCTGCGTGGTCGCCTGGCCCTTCTACGGCTTCGTCGCCCTGTATGGGCTGGAGACGCTGCGCCTGCTGTTCGGGCCGCAATGGGACGCGGCCGCGCCGCTGGTGCCCATCTTCTGCCTGGCCGGCGCCCTGGCGGCCATGATCAGCCTGATCGGCAACCTGATGGTGGCCATGGGCCGCATGGACCTGCTGACCCGCATGGAGGTGGTGTTCCAGCCCGGGCGCGCCGCCCTCATCGTCGCCGCGGCGGCGTATTGGCGCGAACCCTGGGCCTGCGCCGCCGCCCTGGTGGTGGCCAATCTGCTGCAGCTGCCGCTGGTCTATGTGGTGAAGGACAAGTTTCTGCCCAACGACTGGCGCACGCTGCGGGCCCAACTGGCGCGCAGCCTGGCGGTCGCGTTGCTGGCCCTGGCCCTGCCGACCCTGCTGCTGTTGCTGCACCCGCGCGAGCCGGGCCAGACCCTGCCCATCCCCTGGTTCGTGCTGGCCATCCTCAGCTGCTGCCTGTCCTGGCTGCTGGCCCTGGCCTGGTGCCGCCACCCGCTGGCCGCCGACCCCGTCTTTGCGCGCCTGACGCGCTTCTGGCGGCGATCTGCCGACAATGCGGCCTAGCTGCCCCACGGGCCGACAAGATAGAACCGACTCTCCACAGGTGAATCCCATGCAACAGATCCGTCCTCCCGTCACCGGCCGCCTGGTCCGCTTCGCGCTGATCGGCTGCGGTCGCATTGCCCAGAACCACATCGAGGCGATCAAGAAGCACGGCGAGCGCGCCGAGCTCGTGGCCGTCTGCGACACCGACGCCGCTGCGCTGCAGGCCGCCGTCGACAAGACCGGCGCTCGCGGCTTCGCCTCGCTGACCGAGCTGCTGGCCGCCAAGGCCGAGTTGGGGCTGGACTGCGTCGTGCTGACGACGCCCAGCGGCTTGCATCCGCGCCAGGCCATCGAGGTCGCCGCCGCCGGCATCGACGTGATGACCGAGAAGCCCATGGCCACGCGCTGGCAGGACGGCTTGACCATGGTCAAGGCCTGCGACGACGCCGGCGTACGCCTCTTCGTCGTCAAGCAGAACCGCCGCAACCCGACGCTGCAGCTGCTCAAGCGCGCCGTTGCCGAAGGCCGCTTCGGGCGCCTGTACAACATCGCCGTCAACGTCTTCTGGACCCGCCCGCAGAGCTATTACGACAGCGCCGAGTGGCGCGGCACCTGGGAATTCGACGGCGGCGCCTTCATGAACCAGGCCAGCCACTATGTCGACCTGCTCGACTGGATCTGCGGCCCGGTCGAGAGCGTCATGGCCTATACCGGCACCCTGGCCCGCAACATCGAGGTCGAGGACAGCGGCGTGGCCGCGCTGAAGTGGCGCAACGGTGCCATGGGCACGGTCAACGTCAGCATGCTGACCTATCCCAAGAACCTGGAAGGCTCCATCACCCTGCTGGGCGAGAAGGGCTCGGTGCGCGTGGGCGGCCTGGCCGTCAACGAGATCCAGCATTGGGAGTTCGAGGCGCCGCACGAGATGGACAGCCTCATCAGCGACGCCAGCTACCAGACCACCTCGGTCTACGGCT
This sequence comes from Roseateles saccharophilus, assembly GCF_031458095.1. GTDB lineage: Bacteria > Pseudomonadota > Gammaproteobacteria > Burkholderiales > Burkholderiaceae_C > Pelomonas > Pelomonas saccharophila_A. Next base: position 6,888 of record NZ_JAVDXU010000003.1, on the reverse strand, counting down.
TCGGCCACCCGCTGTACTACGACAACGTCATCAAGACGCTGCGCGGCGAAGCCCATCCCGAGACCGATGGCCGCGAGGGCCTGAAGTCGCTGGAGCTGCTGATCGCCCTCTACATGAGCGCCCGCGACGGCAAGCGTATCAACCTGCCTCTCGCTTACTGATCATGGCGACGACCATCCACCCCAGCGCCATCGTCGATGAGGGGGCCCAGCTGGGCGCCGACTGCCGTGTCTGGCATTTCGTGCACATCAGCGCCGGCGCCCGCATCGGCGCCAAATGCTCCTTCGGCCAGAACGTCTACGTCGGCAACGACGTCAGCATCGGCAACAACGTCAAGATCCAGAACAACGTCTCCGTCTATGACGCCGTGACGCTGGAGGACGACGTGTTCTGCGGCCCCAGCATGGTGTTCACCAATGTGTACAACCCGCGCTCGGCCGTCACGCGCAAGGATGAATACCGCCGCACCCTGGTGAAGCAGGGCGCGACCCTGGGCGCCAACTCCACCATCGTCTGCGGCACCACCATCGGCCGCTTCGCCTTCATCGGCGCCGGCGCCGTCATCAACCGCGACGTGCCCGACTTCGCGCTGATGGTGGGCGTGCCCGCCAAGCAGATCGGCTGGATGAGCCGTTTCGGCGAGCGCCTGGAATTGCCCGTCGCGAGCGAACAGGCCGTCGACGCCACCTGCCCCCACACCGGCGATCGCTACCGCCTGAGCGGCCATCGCCTGGAGATCATCTGATGGACTTCATCGACCTCAAAAGCCAGTACGCGGCCCTGCGCGACAACATCAACGCCCGCATCCAGAAGGTGCTGGACCATGGCCAGTACATCCTCGGCCCCGAGGTCAAGGAGATGGAGGAGGCCCTGGTCGCCTATACCGGCGCCAAGCATTGCATCAGCGTCGCCAGTGGCACCGAGGCCCTGCTGATCTGCCTGATGGCCCTGGACCTGCAGCCGGGCGACGAGGTCATCACCAGCCCCTTCACCTTCGCCGCCACGGCCGAGATGATCGTGCTGGCCGGCGGCGTGCCGGTCTTCGTCGACATCCAGCCCGGCACGGCCAATATCGACCCGACGCTGATCGAGGCCGCCATCACGGCCAGGACCAAGGCCATCATGCCGGTCAGCCTGTATGGCCAGGTGGCCGACATGGACGCCATCAACACCATTGCCGGCAAGCATGGCCTGGCCGTCATCGAGGACGCGGCGCAAAGCTTTGGCGCCTCGTACAACGGCAAGAAGAGCTGCAACCTCTCCACCTTCGGCTGCACCAGCTTCTTCCCGAGCAAGCCGCTGGGCTGCTACGGCGACGGCGGTGCCATCTTCACGAGCGACGACAAGCTCGCCCAGGCCTGCCGCGAGATCCGCACCCATGGCCAGAGCCAGCGCTATCTGCACACCCGCATCGGCGTCGGCGGCCGCATGGACACGCTGCAATGCGCCGTCGTGCTCGGCAAGCTGGACCGCTTCGAGTGGGAAGTGCGCCGCCGCCTGGAGCTGGGTGAGGCCTACCGCGCCAAGCTGAGCGCCGCCATCCCGGGCCTTCAGCTTCTGGAGGTCAAGGGCGATCGCGACTGCGTCTGGGCCCAGTACACCGTCTTCGTGGACGACCGCGAAGCCGTGCAGGCCAGGCTCAAGGCGGCCGGCGTGCCGACCGCCGTGCACTACCCGCGCCCGCTGCACCACCAGCCTGCCTATGCCAAATACGGCAAGCCCGAGGACTGCCCGCACAGCATCGACGCGGCCCAGCGGGTCATGAGCCTGCCCATGAGCGCCGATCTCACCGAGGAGCAGCAGGACCAGGTCGTCGCCGCGCTCGCGCAAGCGCTGGCCTGATCCCGGCGGATGAAGTTCCGGCCCGACATCGAGGGACTGCGGGCCCTCGCCATCGTGCCGGTGGTGGTCTTCCACGCCTGGCCCGCGCTGCTGCCCGGCGGCTTCGTCGGCGTGGACGTCTTCTTCGTGATCTCGGGCTATCTGATCACGACGCTGCTGCTGCAGCGCCTGGCCGCGGGCAGCTACAGCATCGCCTCCTTCTATGCGGCGCGCATCCGGCGCATCTTCCCGGCGCTGTTCGCGATGCTGGCCCTCGTGGCGCCGGCCTGCTGGCTGTTGCTGGAGCCGGCGGCCCTGCATGAGTTCGCGCGCCTGTTGGGCGCGACGGGCCTGTTTGCTTCCAACATCGAGCTCTACCGCACCACCGGCTACTTCGAAGGCGCGGCCGAGCTCAAGCCGCTGCTGCACACCTGGTCGCTGGCCGTGGAGGAGCAGTACTACATCGTCTTCCCGCCGCTGCTGGCCCTGCTGTGGCGCTTTGCGCGGCGGCGCATCGGCATCGTGCTGGTGGCCGTGGGCCTGGCCTCGCTGGCCTGGTGCCTGAAGCTGATGCCCTACGACGCCGAATGGGCCTTCTTCGCCGCGCCGGCGCGCACCTTCGAGCTGATGATCGGTTCGGTGCTGGCCTGGTGGATGGGTCGGGACGAGGCGTCTTCGCCGCGCCCGGTCTGGGTGGACCAAGCAGTGGGTGGAGGGGCGTTCGTCGCCCTGCTGGCCTCGCTGCTGCTGATGCGTGCCGACCATGCCTTCCCGGGGCCGGCGGCCCTGTGGCCCTGCCTGGCGACGGCGGCGCTGATCTGGGTGGGCAGCACGCGGCGGGCGCTGGCCACGCGCTGGCTGTCGATGGCGCCGCTGCGCTGGATAGGCGCGCATTCCTTTTCCCTCTACCTCTGGCACTGGCCGGTGCTGGTGCTGACGCGCCACCTCGTGCTGGACCAGCCCACGCCCGTGCAGGCGACGCTGGCCGTCGCGTTGTCCGTGGCGCTGGCCTGGGCCTCGCTGCGCTGGGTGGAGGCGCCGGTGCGCCAGTCCAGGCTGGCCCAGCCGGTCATGCTGGCGGCGGGTGCTTCCACCATCGTGCTCAGCCTGGCCGCGGCCTGGGCGCTGACGGTCGCCTCAGACCACCGCGCTTCCCAGCCCGGCCGTGACGCCGCGCTGCGTGCCGGCGCCTCCGACTTCAGCGCCGACCGCAAGCGCTGCCATTCGAGCGGCAACCGCTGGCTTGGCTACGACGAGCGTTGCCTGTTCGGGCCGTCAGACGCAAAGCCCATCCTGGCGGTATGGGGCGACAGCCATGGCGTCGAGATCGCCCGCGCCTTGGGCAACTTAGCCACTGACCGTCGCGTTGCGCAACTGACTGGCTCCAGCTGCCCGCCGGCCCTGGGCTATAAGCCGCCGGGCCGGCCGCGCTGCGTGGCTGTCAACGACGCGCTGCTGGCCCGGCTCACTGAAGACGCAAGCGTCGATGCCGTGCTGCTGGTGGCACGCCATGAGTTCTACCTGGGCAGCCCGGACGCGGACGCCTTCGAGGCGGGCCTGGCCGAAAGCATCCGCCGCTTGCGCGCCGCGGGCAAACATGTGCTGCTGCTGGACCCGGTGCCCACCTACCACTACCCGGTGCCGGCGGCGCTCGCCATGCGCTGGCGACGCGCAGACGAGCTGGCCGCGCAAGGCCAGACGGCGGCCGACTACCGCATCCGGCAGGCCGCGGCGCTGGCCCTGGTGCAACGGCTGACCGCTGATGGGCAAGCCGAACGCGTCGGGCTGGACCAGTTGCTGTGCGGTGGCGCGCGTTGCCAGGTGTTGGAGGGGGATGCCAGCCTGTACTTCGACGACAACCACCTCAGCATGACGGGCGCCGCCAAAGTCGCCCCCGCCGTGCTGCGGTTGCTGGAGGTCAAGACGACCGCAACTGCGGTTGGGCCGGGTCCTCTGCGATGAGCGTGTGCTGTGCAGGCCCAGGTCAGGTGGCGAGCGGGTCGACACCGTGCACTAAACGTGCCTTTTGCCCCCCCTTTCTCGAGGGTATGGGTTGCGGAATGTCAACGCCAGTGTCCGCGTAGGCTGTAAAAGTAAACATTGATGGCGAGGCGAGTCGCTTGCGCGTTCACAAAAAAAGAGGCCTTCGTGAACTTCCCCTTCACGTCGAGGCATTGACAGATTCTTTACATCTCTCGATTGCGGTTCCTATGCGCGTCCTTCTCAACCGGCTGATCGCGGTCCTGCTCAGCGCTTGCATCTTTTCCTTGGGACTGGCGGCGAACGACGCGCGCGCAACGGAATTTGTTGCGACATGGCGGCCGATCTCCACGACCAATGCGCCCCAATGGCGCGAGTGGAGCGCCATGACGTGGGTGGACTCGCTCAATCAGGCGGTTTTGTGGGGAGGGGCCGGCGGCGGAGCCTATCTCAACGATGTTTGGACTTTTGATCCTCTTGCCAGGTCATGGACGGCGCTCGATCCCAATAACAGCTGCGCGGGCAATACTTCGTTCAATAAGCCCAATGGCTCAGACGAAAGCGGCGTCGTATTTGATCCCATCAACAACTATTTCTGGCTGTGGAATGGCGGGAGTGGCTACAGATGTTCCAGCCAGCAGGGCTTTACGCGGTCTGCGGGTGCAGGTACGACGGGCACGGCGTTGGTAGATCCGACGCTGCCAGGCACGACGAATGACTTCTATAAGGATTGGCTCGTGCAGAACGGCGGCGCTACTGCCGTGGTCCTGTCCTATGACGCGGCGCTCAAGACGCTGACGTTGGACCGCGATATCGGCATCAGCGCCGGTGCGGCCTATTCCATCTACGCGGACTTGGGAAGCGGTGCTTGGGCCTATTCCCTGAGTACTGGGCAATACACCAGGCTGATGGAGCGTCACTGGGGGTATACCGGATTGGCTCCTACAGAGCGTCACAGCCCGGGGTTCGCTGGAGATGGCACCAATGCCTATATGTTCGGAGGTGCCAGCAATGACAACGCCTTGTATAAGCTGAATTTTTCGGCCAGAGAATTTACGCTGGGCATTCCGGCTGGCCAAGGGACTTCGCCTGAGCCCCGCGGTCAGATCGAGAATCAATTTGTCTACGACTCATTCAGTCGCCAATTCGTGCTGTTCGGAGGGGTATGCTTTGATCGAGAGTCGGTGCGGTGCGTCAACAATGCCTATTTGAACGACACATGGTTGTACGACCCTGCAACCAACAGTTGGAGGGAAGTAACCGGGGCGGTCGGCCCGAGCGCTCGCAGCTATGCGCAGATGTATTTCGACTCGAAAAATGGAGTCGTGGTTTTGTTCGGTGGCGTTTCGCCGTCCGGTTCGGCATTGGACGATCTGTGGACCTTCGACACGAGAACCCTCTTGTGGACCGAGGTGCGCGTGCCGGCAACAAACCCGGGGAACGTGTCTCTTGCGCTGACGACGTTTGCACCTTCCACCGGGTGTGGCTACTCGGTGTACGGCCACTCCAGGGGCTCGGCGCTGTTCGGCATCTGGGAGCTTTGCCTTCAGCCGAACACACCCCCCGTGGCGGTCATCTCAGTGCCCTCGGCGAATTTGCAGGCCGGCATCTTCACTACCTTTTCAGGGGCTGGGAGTACAGATACTGAAGCCAACATCGAAAGTTATGGGTGGGACTTCGGCGACGGTACGACCGCGGTTGGAGTTTCAGCGAGGAAGGTTTATGCAAACGCTGGAACCTACACCGTCCAGTTGACGGTGACCGACTCCCTGGGGGCGACAGCCACTGCTAGCCAGCAAGTTGTGGTTTCGCAAGGGGCTTACCCGCCGCCCAACGCGAATTTTGAAGTACAGCCAAGTGTTGGAGTTGCAGGGGCGGTTGCGCAGTTTTCAGCCGCGCTGAGTAGTGCCCCTGGTGGTTCCATTGTTTCTTATGCATGGGATTTCGGAGATGGCACGACCGGAACTGGAATCGGCGTCGCCAAGACCTACCAATATATCGGCACGTATAAAGTCGCCCTGACGGTGGTGGATGATCATGGATTGAGTTCCGTGAAAACCGCGTTGTTTTCGGTTGGAGTGCCTCCAGGTATTCCAACGAATGTGGCATTGGCTGCCAATGGTGGTGTTGCGTCGGCCTCCAGTGTGTATGACATTAATTACCCCGTTAAAGCGATCAATGACGGTGACAGAAAGGGCCTGAATTGGGGCGCCGGCGGAGGGTGGAACGATGCCACATCGGGTGTCTATCCCGACTGGGTTCAGATTGATTTCAATGGTGTCCAGACTGTCGGTGAAATTGACGTATTCACACTGCAGGATGATAGGGAATCGCCGTCGGCGCCGACGCTGGGGATGACCTTCGGACAATATGGAATCATTAAATACGACGTCCAATATTGGGATGGCGGCGCATGGGTGACCGTAGAAGGCGGCAATGTCACCGGAAATGACAAGGTGTGGCGGCAATTTGTATTTGCACCGGTGAGTACGACCCGTATTCGAGTCCTGGTAGCGGGTGCAAAGTACAACTTCTCGCGCATCGTCGAAGTGGAGGCCTGGACGGCGGGCGGCACGGGCAACCAGGCGCCAGTGGCCAACATCAGCGGCCCGACCAGCGGGCAGGTGGGCGCGAGCCTGAGCTTCTCCGGCGCCGGGAGCACGGATGCGGAAGGCCCCATCGCGAGCTATGCGTGGACGTTCGGCGACGGCACCAGCGCCAGCGGCGTGTCGGTCACGAAGAGCTACAGCGCGGCAGGCAGCTACACGGTGACTTTGACGGTGACCGACGCGGGAGGCCTGACCAACAGCAAGAGCCAGACGGTGGTGATCACGGCGCCAGCCAACCAGGCGCCAGTGGCCAACATCAGCGGCCCGACCAGTGGGCAGGTGGGCGCGAGCCTGAGCTTCTCCGGCGCCGGCAGCACGGATGCGGAAGGCCCCATCGCGAGCTACGCGTGGACGTTTGGCGACGGCACCAGCGCCAGCGGGGTGTCGGTCACGAAGAGCTACAGCGCGGCAGGCAGCTACACGGTGACGTTGACAGTGACCGACGCGGGCGGTCTGAGCAACAGCAAGACCCAGACGG
>NZ_JAVDXU010000002.1:0-1331646 GCF_031458095.1 Roseateles saccharophilus | reverse complement strand
GGGGTATCACTTGAGGCCTAAAAGAACGGCCACGAAGTAGTCATTCTGGACTGACCACTAGTAGCCTGTCGCAGAGGAACGCCGAACTTCCGCTTCGGGCACATTGCTGCCGTGCGGACGCCGGCCGTGATCGTCAGCAACCGCTGCCAAGCAGCCCCTCAGGTCGCCCGCACGACCAGCTCCGTCGGCATGATCTCGCTGGCGGCGCCCTGGCCGCCGATGAGATCCAGCACCTTGCGCGCCAGCAGCACGCCGCCGTGGTGCCAGTCCTGGCGCACGCTGGTCAGCGGCGGTGCAAAGCTCTGGGCCGCGGGCGAGTCGTCATAGCCGATGACCGACACCGCCTCGGGCACGGCGAGACCGGCGTCGGTGAAGGCACGCACGGCGCCCATGGCCAGCAGGTCGCTGGCGGCGAACAGGCCGTCGGGCGCCTTGCCGCCCTTGGCCAGATGGGCCTGCACGGCCGTGAAGCCGGCACCGAAAGTGAAGGCTGCCGGCGTCAGCGTCTGACACTTCAGCCCGGCCTTCTTCAGCGTCTTGGCAAAGCCCTGCTGGCGGTCGCGGATCTCGGCATGGCGTACATCGCCGAGGAAGAGCAGCTCGCGCCTCTCCAGCGCGATCATGCGTTCGGCCGCGCAGGCACCGCCATGGGCGTTGTCGCCGCCGACGACGACGGAGTCACCGCGCCCATGTTCGGCCCCCCAGACCACCATGGGCAGGCCCATGGCTGCGGCCGACCTGACGGCCGAGCCGTTGGCGCCCTGGCCGAGCAGGATGAGGCCGTCGGCCGAGGCCGCCATGCCCTGGCCGGGGCTCTGCAGGGCCGACAGCAGCACGCTGTAGCCGCGCGAGGTCAGCTCCTGGGTGATGCCGCCTAGCAATTGCAACGGGTAGGCGTCGGTCATGGGCCGGTCGGTGTCGGGCTGCATCTCCAGCATGACGGCCACCATATGGCTGCGGCGCAGGCGCAGATTGCGCGCATGGTGGTTGAAACGGTAGCCCGCGGCCTCGGCCAGGGTCTTGATGCGCTCGCGCGTGGCCGGCGTGACCGAGGGGCTGTCGCGCAGCGCACGCGAAACGGTGATGGTCGACACGCCGGCAAGAGCGGCGATCTGCTCCATCGTGACCGGCTTGCTCTCCGTCATGCGACCCTCCGCCGGGCCGCCCCTAGGAGGGGCGAGCCCCCTCGGGGGGCAGCGGGCAACGCTCGCGTGGGGGCCTTCATACCGTTTTCTGTTCCAGCACGTAGTTGGCGCCGTCGTACTGGCCCAGGCGTTCCACCAGCAGGGGCAGGCATTCGGCCAGCTCGTCGTGCAGGGTGAAGGGCGGGTTGGCGATGAACATGCCGCTGCCCAGCATGCCGAAGCCGCGCTCGTCGGCCTGGGCCACGGTCAGGCGCACATGCAGCCAGCCCTTCTTGGCGGCCGCGTCGGCGCTGGCCTTGAGGCGCTGCACCAGCTGGGTGGATTCGAGCAGCTGCAGTTGCGGGTACCAGATCATGACGACGGTGTCGGCCGCACGCTCCAGCGCCTCGCGCAGGGCGGTGAGCACCTTGGCGTAGTCGGTCTTGATCTCGTAGGACGGGTCCATCAGCAGGGCCGCACGGCGCGTCGGCGAGGGCAGCTCGGCCTTGATGGCGGAAAAACCGTCGCGGTCGCTGACCTGGGTGTTGGGGCGGCTTTCCAGATAGCTGGCGAGGATGCGGTGGTCCGTCGAGTGCAGCTCGTAGGCGCGCAGCCGGTCGGTCTCGCGCAGCAGGAAGTTGGCAATGGCCGGCGAGCCCGGGTACTGGCGCAGCTGGCCATCGGGGTTGAAGGCCTTCACCAGGCTCATGTAGTCGGCCAGGGGCGCGGGCAGATCCTTGCGGTCGTAGAGCCTGGCGACGCCCTCGCCGTACTCGGCGTTCTTCTGCGCATAGCGGCCCTCGACCGAGTAGCCGCCAGCGCCGGCATGGGTGTCGATCAGCGTATAGGGCTTGTCCTTTTCACCCATGTAGCGCAGCACGCGGGTCAGCACCAGGTGCTTGAGGACGTCGGCATGGTTGCCGGCATGGAAGGCGTGGCGGTAGGCGAGCATGGGGCGATTGTCTCCGGCGTGCCGATCGGGGGATTGCCGAGGCGGCAAGCCTCGGGCCGCGCCCACCCCCAGTCAAGGGGTAGGCATCCCGGGCTGCCCCTGGGCGACGGTACATTCGCGCCGCCCGTCTGACCGCCTGGTCGATGGGACAGAACAACCCAGGGAGGAAAACAAATGAATCTTCGTTCGCTCTTCACATCGCTCGCGGTCGCCGCCGCCTTGCTGCCTGCTTCGGCACAGGCCGCCGTCGAATGGAGCTGGCAGTTCACCCCACCCAATCAGGGCACCGTCAGTGCCAACGACGTCATTCACGGCCAGGCCGTGATGTCCAACGCAGGCACGGCGACCGAAACGGTCGACATGTGGCGCGGCCAGGGCACCATCACCCTTCGCGACATGTTCACCAGCGGGTATAGCTGGGGATTCGGCCACGATGCCTCGGTGTCCATGGGCAGCTTTCTCGACGGACTCGGCACGATCCAGCTGGCACCCGGCGAGAGCCGCACCTTCGATTTCCTGTGGTTTGCACCCGGCGCATCGGGTGCTGCCCCGGGCACCTACAGCGTTCTCGCCGGCATGGCCTATGTGTGGATCCAGGATGGGGTCTACAACGAGACCTATATCGAGAACCGGCTGACCTGGCAGGTCGCCGCGACCGTCCCCGAACCGACCAGCGCCGCCCTGCTGGCCCTGGGCCTGGTGGGCGTCGGCATCGGTGCCCGCCGCCTGAAAGCCGGCAGGTAACACAGCCACAGCAACCCCGCTCGGCTGGGGAAAGTGGGGGAAGGACTAGCCTTGCAGCCATCGTCCTTCGCCCCATATCGGCCCCATGAGCACCCTCTTCGACCCCATCCGCTTCGGCGACATCCACCTGGCCAACCGCGTCGTCATGGCGCCGCTGACGCGCAACCGCGCCACCCGCCAGACTCCGCACGACCTGCATGTCGAGTACTACCGGCAGCGCGCTGGCGCTGGCCTCATCATCACGGAAGCGACCCAGATCCGCCCCGACGGCCAGGGCTATTTCGACACCCCGGGCATCCACACGCCTGAGCAGATCGCCGCCTGGAAACAGGTGACGGATGCGGTGCATGCCGAAGGCGGCAAGATCGTCGTGCAGCTCTGGCATGTGGGCCGCATCTCGCTGAAGAGCCTGCAGCCAGGCGGCCAGCAGCCCATCTCCTCGACCAACCGCGCCGCCAAGACCAGGACCTATGCGGCCTATGGCGAGCTGGTGCCGACCGACGAGCCGCGCGCCCTGGCCACGCATGAGATCCCCCAGCTGATCGCCGACTATGTGCAGGCCGCCAAGAACGCCATCGCGGCGGGCTTCGACGGCGTCGAGATCCACAGCGCCAACGGCTACCTGCTGGACCAGTTCCTGCGCGACAGCGCCAATGACCGCAACGACGAGTACGGCGGCAGCATCGAGAACCGCGCCCGCCTGCTGATCGAGGTCATGACGGCCGTCGCCGGCACGATCGGTGCGGGCCGCACCGCAGTGCGCCTGTCCCCTGTCACGCCCAGCAACGACATCGGCCAGGACAGCAACCCCCAGGCCCTCTTCAACTATGTGGCCGAGCAACTGGCGCCGCTGAAGCTGGCCTTCCTGGAGGTGGTGGAAGGCGCCACCGGCGGCGCGCGCGACATCGCCCCCTTCGACTACGCCGAGCTGCGCCGCCGCTTCAACGGCCCCTATATCGCCAACAACGGCTATGACCGCGGCATGGCCCTGGACGCCGTTGCCAGCGGCAAGGCAGACGCGGTGGCCATAGGCCGGCCCTTCATCGCCAACCCCGACCTCGTCGAGCGCATCCGCGACGACCTGCCCTGGGCCGCGCCGCAGAAGGAGACCTTCTACGGCGGTGGCGCCGAGGGCTATACCGACTACCCGGTGCTGAAGCAGGCCTGATCCATATGTCGCCGATATGGCGGTGCCATGTTTCAGATATTTTACGACTGACTGCGTGCTCTCCAGTATGGAGGCCGTCCTTGGGACGACCTCGTAAGAACTGGAGACACGCATGAACCGCCTTCTGGCACTGGCCTTGGTGACATCAATGGCCAGCCTCGCGTCGCCCGCCCTCGCGGCCGACCCCATCAAGATCCTCTTCGTCGGCAACAGCTACACCTTCGGCCGCGTCGACCCGGTGATGAGCTACAACGCCGCCGCCGTGCACGACCTGACGGCCGGCTTCAGCGCCATCAATCCGACGGGCACCAACAGCTATCCGGCCGGCACCGTCGGCTTCGGCAGCTTCGAGCCCCATCCCTGGGGCGGTGTGCCGGGCATCTTCAAGAAGATGACGGACGAGGCCGGCCTGGCCTACGACGTGTCCCTGTCCACCCGCAATGCGGCCTCGCTGCGCGGCCAGTTCCTGGACACGGCCAACAGCGACTGGAAGCTGCGCGAGAACGTCGCCACGCAGAAATGGGACAGCGTCGTGCTGCAGGAGCAGAGTGATGCGGCCTTGCCGGCCGGCAAGGGCAAGAACGCCAACCTCGCCACCTTCAACGCCTATGCCGACCAGTTCGAGCGCTTCATCCACAACGGCGCGGCCCAGAGCTACAAGGAGTCGACCCTGTTCGGCAGCCTGGCCAACTGCATGGCGACCGGCCTGTCCTCGGGCAGCTGCAACACGACACGCAATATCGCCGCCAACAGCAACGCCAGCGCCAACACCAGGATCTATCTGGAGCAGAGCTGGGCCCGCCCCGACATGGTGGAGGCGCACAAGATCACGACGCCCGACCTGACGAGCGCCGACGGCCGCCCCATCGTCGACATCAGCGCTGCCGGCGGCAACGCCACCCTCTACTACAACAGCCTGGCCGACATGACGGCCGATCTGCACGCCTCCTTCTACGCAAAGGCTGCATCCAACCCCGGCTTTGCCGGCGTCGTGCCGGTCGGCGATGCCTTCCAGCGCGCCGTCGACCAGGGCCTGGCCCAGGGCAGCGGCTTCTACAACGCCGGCGGCACTTTTGCCGAGACCGCCGGCGCGCTCAACCTGTGGTGGCTGGACCGCACCCATGCGAGCAAATACGGCTCCTATCTGTCGGCCCTGACGCTGTTCGGCAGCATCACCGGCCGCGACCCGCTGAGCCTGGGGGTCGGCGAACAGGCCGCCATCGACCTGGGCATCGACGCGACGACGGCACGCTCGCTGCAGCGCGTCGCCAGCCTGCAACTCGGCTTCACGGCCGCGGTGCCTGAGCCGCAGAGCCTGGCCCTGCTGCTGGCGGGCTTGGGCGTCATCGCCCTCAGGACTGGAAAGCGCCGGGATGGCGCGCCGGTCCGCTGAGGGCTGCGGTCGTGTGCGGGTGGCGGTACTCGCGCGTCGGCATCAGCTTCAGGCCGCCACCCTCTCCCGCATCGGCCGCCTTGCCACGCAACGCCGAATCGGCCTTGAGCCGGTAGTCGTCGCGCACGGCTTGCACGAACTCGTCCCAGTCCGCCGCGAAGTTGGCGCGGCGCGTCCAATGCCCTTCGGCCGCCAGCTTCGGGCCGCCGACGAGCAGGTTGTTGGCCAGCACGACCTCGGCCTGGGGCGGCGTCACGCGCAACCAGATGCCGCCGCCGGGCAGCTGGTCCACCAACGTGTTGTTGACGAGGTAGAGGGCCTGCTGCTCCCACTTCGCGCCCTCGACGCCGAAGGAGATCAGATGCGGGTTCTGGGTCGTCGAGCTCTGCACGATGAGATTGCCCATGACGACGGCGACACCGCCGTTGGGGAACTCCAGTTCATAGCTGGCGCGGCCGCCAATCTCGTCGCTCAGGCGGTTGTAGAGGATGTGGTTGCGGGCCGCGCGGCTCTTCAGCAGATGGCCGAGCTGGCCGTGGTGGAAATAGCTGCCCGTGACGGCCAGGCGCTTGATGGTGCCGACATAGAGGTTGTGCGTCTTGCCCTCACGCAGCGCGATGGGACCGAAGTCGCAGTCGACGATGTCAAGCTCGATGCTCTCGTCATTGGCCGTCAGCAGGCCGTTCTCGTTGTCGGCAAAGCGGCAATCCACCAGCGTCAGCGAGCCGGCTTCGACGCGGATGCCGGCGCCATTGCGATCCGGCACGGCGGCGCCGATGAAGTCGAAGCCCTCGATGCGCTGGCGCCGGCCCGCCGTCACGAAGATGCCCTTGCCCTGGGCATGAGCGCCGGCCGCCACCAGGCTCACGCGGCCGCCGACGGCGCGCAAGATCAGGCCATGCTGTCGCCAGGTGGCGACGTCGGCCCGGTACTCGCCGGCATCGACCTCCACGACCATGCCGTCACGCGCCTGGCGGGCCGCCGCGGCCAGCGACTTGACGGCACGCTTCGGCCCGACCTTCAGCACCGCGCCCGCCTGGGCGGCAACAGGCGCCAGCCCCGCCGCGGCCAGCAGCGCGCGGCGCCGCATCAGCCGGCCTTCTTCATTTTTGCCTTGAACAACTCGACGATGCCGACCTCGCGCGGCCCCGGGATCAACTCGAAGGCCTCGCTGGCGGCGATGGAGCCCTCGCGCCTCACGGCCAGATAGAAGCCGCAATAGCCGCTCTGGGCCATCAGCTTGGCCGCCTGGTTGAAGCCCATATGGGCATTGAACTTGAAGCAGGGATAGCGCGGCTCCGAGACGACGAGTTCGCAATCCGGGAAGCGCAGCACATCGCCGATCCAGACCTTGGCCTCCAGCAGTCCGGACAGCGTCAGGTTCTCGCCGCAAGCGCCCGGCTGCAGCGCGCCCTCCACCTTGGCCTGGCCACGCACCGTTTGCCAGAAGGCGTAGTGCTCCTGAGGATAGGCATAGACGGCCTTGGCAAGGCCGCCATGCACGCTGGGGTCGGCCTGCTCGTCGCCGTCCAGCGACAACAGGCCGACCGCGACGCGGCCCTCGCGGGGGCGCTTGCGGATGGCGGAATCCAAGGCCTGGCCTGAGGTTGCGACGAAATGTTCGACGCGGGCGGTGTTCACGCTGAGGACTTGCATGTCGGCCATTCTCCAGGAGGCTTTCGGCATGTTGGCCTACAAGGATGGGCAAACCACCCATCTAGGCTTCGCCAAAAACCTCCAAAGGGGAGCCTATGAATGCACTCGACAGCGGCGCCAGGGTCTGGGCCGGGCTGGCCGTGCCTCCGTCCAGTGCGCTGATGTTCGTCGTCGGTGTGCTGCTGGCCGGGGCCCTGGCCGGCGAATTCATCGCCGCCACGACGCGGCTGCCGCGCGTGGTCGGCTACACCTTGGCGGGCTGCGTCGCGGCTGCCTTCGGCCATGGCGTGGCGATGCCGCTGGCCGGTGCCGCGCAGACCGTCACCGACCTGGCCCTGGGGCTGCTGCTGTTCGAGATCGGCTGCCGCGTGCATCTGCGCTGGCTGGGCCGCAACCCGGGCCTGGCCCTGACCAGCCTGGCCGAGGCCCTGCTCAGCGCGGTCGCGGTCGCCCTGGTACTGCGCCTGTTCGACCTCAGCTGGCAGACCGCCGTGGCCTGCGCCATCCTGGCCATGCCGGCGCCGGCCGCGGTGTCGGGCCGCGTCGCGCTGGAACTGGGGGCCGAGGGTCAGGTCACTCAGCGCGCCTCGGTACTGACGGCGCTGAACACGCTGTATGCCGTCATCGCGCTGACGCTGATGCGCACCTGGTGGGCGGCCGACGATGGCGGCAGCCTGCCTCAGGCGCTGGCGGGCCTGGCCATCTCGCTGCTGACGACGCTGGGCGTGGCCGCCCTGCTGGCCGGCGCCACCTATCTGGCGGCGCGGCGGCTGGACCTGCGCAACCAGAGTGCGGCCCTGCTGGTGTTCGGCCTGGTGGCGTTTGCCATCGTTGCGGCGCGCGCCATCGGCGTGTCGACGCTGCTGATGCCGCTGCTGGCCGGCCTGCTGTTGCGCAACACCAGCGAGCGCCCCTGGGTCTGGCCGCGCCACTTCGGCACTTCGGGCGGCGCCCTGGTGCTGATGCTGTTCGTCATCGTCGGCTCGGCCTGGTCGCCCAAGATCCTGGTCGCCGGCGGCTTCGCGGCCCTGGCCCTGCTGGCGGCGCGCTTCGTCGCCAAGACCGTCGCCATCGTCGCGCTGGCGCCCCTGGCCAAGGCGAGCTGGCGCCAGGGCCTGGCCCTGTCCATCACGATGACGCCGCTGTCGGCCACGGCCCTGGTCATGCTCAGCGAGCTGATGCGCGCCGAGCCCGAGCTGGCGGCCGGCGCCGTGCCCATCATCCTGGCCAGCATCGCGGTGCTGGAACTGATCGGCCCGATTGCCGTGCAGTTCGCGCTGCGCCTGGCCGGTGAGCTGCCGCCGGCACCCAAGCGCCGCAAGAACAACAACGGCAAAGAGGGAAGCACGCCATGAGCCTGGGTGAATTTTCCAAATCGCAGCCGCTGACGCTGGGCGTCGAGCTGGAGCTGCAGATCGTCAACAGCCACGACTACGACCTCGCACCGGTGTCCGGCGACCTGCTGCGGCTGATGGAGAAGCGCAGCATCCCCGGCGACGTGAAGCCCGAGATCACCAGCAGCATGATCGAGCTCGCCACCGGCGTGTGCACCGGCTTCGGCCAGGTGCTGTCGGAGCTGGGCCAGATCCGCGATGCGCTGGTGGATTGCGCCGATCGCCTGGACGTCTGCCTGGTGGGCGGCGGCACCCACCCCTTCCAGCACTGGAAGCGCCAGCGCATCTTCGAGACGCCGCGCTTCCATGAGCTGTCGTCGCTGTACGGCTATCTGTCCAAGCAGTTCACCATCTTCGGCCAGCACGTGCACATCGGCTGCCCGAGCGCCGACGAGGCCCTGGTACTGCTGCACGGCATGAGCCGCTTCATCCCCCACCTGATCGCGCTGGCCGCCTCGTCGCCCTTCGTGCAGGGCGAGGACACCGGCTTCGACTCGGCGCGGCTGAACTCGGTCTTCGCCTTTCCCTTGAGCGGCCGCGCCCCCTTCGTGCAGACCTGGAGCGACTTCGAGGCCTTCTTCGCCAAGATGACGCGCACCGGCGTCGTCTCGGGCATGAAGGACTTCTACTGGGACATCCGCCCCAAGCCCGAGTTCGGCACCATCGAGGTCCGCGTGCTGGACACGCCGCTGACCATCGAGAAGGCGGCGGCCCTGGCCGGCTTCATCCAGTGCCTGGCGCGCTGGATCACGGTGGAGAAGCCCTTCAAGCTCAGCGAGGACGACTACCTGCCCTACACCTTCAACCGCTTCCAGGCCTGCCGTTTCGGCCTGGACGGCACCTTCGTCGATCCCGAGACCGGTGAGCACCGCGTGCTGCGCGAGGACCTCATCGCCGTGCTGAGCAAGCTGGACACCCATGCCGGCGACCTGCACGCCGAGGCCGCGCTGCAGTACGTGCGCCGCGAGATCAACGGCATCGGCAACGACGCCACCTGGCTGCGGCGCGTCGAGGAGGAGAACCATCTGCTGCCCGAAGTCATCCGGCGGGCGGCAAAACGCTGGCACGGCTAGCGCTCGTCTCTCCAGCGGCTGGGTGACTGCCCCGTCAGGCGCTGGAAGAAGCGCGTGAAATAGGCCGGATCGGCGAAGCCCAGGCCGTCGGCGATCTGGCGCACCTGCAGCGTCGTGTAGCCCAGCTCGCGCTTGGCCTCCAGCAGCAGGCGCTGGTGCAGCACGTCCAGGGCCGAGCAGTGCAGGTGCTGGCGGCACAGGCGATTCAGCTGGGTCGTCGTGATGCCCAGCGGCGCCGCCAGCGTGTCCAGGGTGGGGTGGCTGCGGTAGTGGCGCTCGACCTGCTCGCGGTAGCGCGCCAGGTGCTGCAGGGCACGGCCCTCGGGTTCGGCGGCCGCACTCGCTTCGGCGGCCAACGGCGGCAGGCGGGCGACGAGGGCGGCCGCCATCAGCACGGCGCCGTCCAGCACCTGGGCGCGCCAGGGCGAGCTGCCGGCATAGTCGTCGCGCAGGGCCCGCGTGATGGCGAACAGCGCCTGGCCCTGCGAAGAATCGGCCTGCAGCGCGGCGGCGCGCGAGCGGGACAGGCCCTCCCACAAACCGCGCGACGCGCCGAGCAGCTTGCGCAGGCCGGCCTGGTCCAGCGTGACGACATGGCCCTCGGTCTCCGGCGCGAAGGCGAAGCCGTGACGACCAGCATCGGCACCCAGACCAGGGCCGGCGCGGGCAGCTCCAGCACCCGGCCGTCGATCTGCACGCGGGCCTGGCCGGCCTCGATCAGCAGCAGCTGCACCAGGCTGGCATGCCGGTGCGGCTGGATTTCCCAATTGTGCAAGCGGCTGCGGTCGGCGATGGACTCCATGTGGAGACCGTCAAGCGCCGCATCTCGCCCCATCTCGCCATACAGCTCGTAAAGCGGCGGCGACGGCAGGGGCTGGGCCTTGGGCATAGGTTCGAATTGTGCAAGCCTGGGTTCCTGGCGTCCATTGCCCGCCGGGTGTCGCCGGCCTACGCTTCAGCCACCACGGAGCGAGACATGACGAAGACATTGCGCACCCAGGTGCTCATCATCGGCGCGGGCCCCGCGGGCCTGCTGCTCGGCCAGCTGCTGCACAAGGCTGGCATCGACAACCTCATCGTCGAACGCCAGACCGGCGACTACGTGCTGGGCCGCATCCGCGCCGGCGTGCTGGAGCAGACCACCGTCGAGCTGCTGGACCGCGCCGGCGTGGCTGCACGCCTGCACGCCGAGGGCCTGGTGCACCACGGCTTCGAGCTGATGTTCGACGGCCAGCGCCATCACATCGACCTGAGCCGGCTGACCGGCGGCAAGTCGGTCACCGTCTATGGCCAGACCGAGGTGACGCGCGACCTGATGGCGGCTCGCGCGGCGGCGGGCGAGCCGACGCTGTACTCGGCGACGGATGTGGAACTGTTCGGCTTCGACGGTGATCAGCCGGGCGCGCGCTGCACGGTGGACGGCGAGCGCATCGAAATTCATTGCGACTACATCGCCGGCTGCGACGGCTATCACGGTGTCAGCCGCGCCAGCGTGCCGGCGGAGGCCATCCGCACGCACGAGAAGGTCTATCCCTTTGGCTGGCTGGGCCTGCTCAGCGACACGCCGCCGGTGTCGCACGAACTGATTTACGGCCGCCATGAACGCGGCTTCACGCTGTGCAGCATGCGCTCCAGCACGCGCAGCCGCTACTACCTGCAGGTGCCGCTGACCGAACAGGCGGGCGACTGGAGCGACGAGCGCTTCTGGAACGAACTGCGCTCGCGCCTGGACCCTGCGGCCGCCGCGGCCCTCGTCACCGGCCCATCACTGGAAAAGAGCATCGCGCCGCTGCGCAGCTTTGTCGCCGAGCCCATGCGCTTTGGCCGCCTCTTCCTCGCCGGCGACGCTGCCCATATCGTGCCGCCCACCGGCGCCAAGGGGCTCAACCTCGCCGCGTCAGACGTCCACTATCTGTCGCAGGCGCTGATCGAGCATTACCGCGAACGCAGCGAGGCCGGCATCGCGCATTACTCGGCACGTTGCCTGTCACGCATCTGGAAGGCCGAGCGCTTCTCCTGGTGGTTCACCAGCCTGATGCACAAGCTGCCCAATGAGCCCGAGATCGACGCCAAGCTGCACCGCGCCGAACTCGAATACGTCGTCAGCTCCGACGCCGCGATGGCGTCCATGGCCGAGAACTATGTCGGCCTGCCCTGGTGAGGGCGCGGCTCGCGCACCAGCTTCATCAGGAGAGCCGCGGTGCGCTGGGTCAGCGGCGTCGAGCGCTTCAGTGCCGGCGTGACCAGGCACAGCGTCGTCTTCACGTCGACGGCCTTGAAGCGCGTGACGGCCAGGCGCTCCGGATGCTCGAAGGCTCTCACCACGTCCTCGCCGAGGGCCGCATGGCCGAGGCCGGCGGCGACGAGGTCGAGGATGGCCGGCACGCTGGACACCTCCCAATCGACGCGCAATTGCACGCCGGCCATGGCCGCGGCCTCCTCCATGCGCTTGCGGAACACATGGCCACGCTGCGGCATGATCAAGGGATAGCGCGACAGCTCCTCCAGCGTCAGCGGCGCCTTGGGAGCCAGCTTGGCGGGGCTCAGCAGCAGCAGCGACTCTTCGCGCAGGGGCAGGATCTCCAGCGCCGGCAGCGGCTCGGGGTTGTAGACCAGGGCCAGGTCGGCCCGGCCCGACACCAGCCATTCGGTCAGGTGGGTGGAGAAGCCCTCCATGACGACGAGGCGGCCGCGCGGACAGCTGAGCTTGAAGGCTTCGATCAGCGGCAGGGTCAGCATGCGCGCCTGCGTCGGCGGCATGGCCACGACGATCTGGCCGACCGGCTCGTTGCGATGGGCGCTCAGGTCCTCGCGCGCCTGGGTGACGAGATGCAGGATGCCCTGGCCATGCTCGAACAGGCGCCGCCCCGCCTCGGTCAGCTCCACGCCGCGGCCGTTGCGCAGGAACAGCGTCTCATGCAGCTCGGTCTCCAGCGCGCGCACCTGCCGGCTCAGGGCCGGCTGGGCCACGCCCAGCACCAGGGCCGCCTTGCTGAAGCTGCCGTGCTCGGCGACCTGGATGAAGTACTCGATCTGGTTCAGCGTCATGGATGGACATCTTGGCAGAACCCATGCCGGATTGCTCTAGCTGCTAGCCCCAGCCAGACCTAGCGCAATAGAGCTCGGCTGCGAAGAATCGCCCCTCATGAGCACCGCCCTCACCCTGATCTCGTCCATGGCCACGCGCCATCTGCTGACGGCCCTGGCCCAGGCCCATGCCAGGACCGGCGCGCCGGCCGTGCATCAGGAATCCGTCGGGGGCGTGGACGCCGCGCGGCGCGTGCAGGAGGGCGAGGCCTTCGACCTCGTCGTGCTGGCCAGCGAGGCCATCGCCAAGCTGGAGGCCGCCGGCCGGCTGCGGCCCGGCAGCGTGCGGCCCATCGCCGACTCCAGCGTCGAGATCGCCGTGCCGGCCGCGGCGCCGCGCCCCGACGTCGGCAGCGAGGCCGCCCTGCGCGCCACCCTGCTGCGGGCCCGCGCCATCGGCTATTCGACCGGCCCCAGCGGCACGGCCCTGCTGCAGCTGTTCGAGCGCTGGGGCGTCACCGAGGCGCTGAAGGCCCGCCTCGTGCAGGCCCGCCCGGGCGTGCCGGTGGGCGGCCTGGTGGCCAGCGGCGAGGTCGAGATCGGCTTCCAGCAGCTCAGCGAATTGATGGACCTGCCCGGCATCAGGCTGCTGGGCGGCATGCCGCCCGGCACGGAAATCGTCAGCCGCTTCAGCGGCGCGGTGACGGCCAACGCGGCTCAGCCTGAGGCCGCCCAGGCGCTGCTGGATTTCATGGCCAGCCCGGCGACCGAAGCGCTCAAGCAGCAGCACGGCATGCGCGCGGCCTGACCTCAAACAATAGACGGAGACAAGCTTGCCAACCCCCTCGAATCCCGCGCGCACGGCCGACGTGCAGCGCCTCATCGACGACCACCCGCTGTCCGCCTGGCAGTGGCTCGTCTTCGCGCTGTGCTTCTTCGTCGTGCTGCTGGACGGCTTCGACACCGCCGCCATCGGCTATATCGCACCGTCGCTGATCAAGGACTGGGGCGTCAGCAAACCCATGCTGGCGCCGGTGCTGAGCGCCGCGCTGTTCGGCCTCGCGGCCGGCGCCCTGCTGTCGGGCCCCATCGCCGACCGCCTCGGCCGCAAGCGCGTGCTGGCGGCGACGGTGCTGCTCTTCGGCGTCGCCACGCTGGCCTCGGCCTTCGCCAGCAATCTCGTCGAGCTGACCGCGCTGCGCTTCATCACCGGCCTGGGCCTGGGTGCGGCCATGCCCAGCGCCGTCACGCTGATGAGCGAGTACTGCCCGAGTTCGCGCCGCTCCATGTTGACCAATCTGATGTTCTGCGGCTTCCCGCTGGGTGCGGCCTTCGGTGGCTTCCTGGCCGCCTGGATGATTCCGCAATGGGGCTGGCAGAGCGTGCTGGTGCTGGGCGGCGTCGTGCCGCTGGCCCTGGCCCTCGCGCTGGCCCTGCGCCTGCCCGAGTCGGTGCGCTTCATGGTGACGCGGCGCCAGCCCGTCGAGCGCATCCGTGCCGCGCTGGCGCGCATTGCCGGCGCGCAGGTGCACCAGATCGAGCGCTTCACGCTGAGCGAGACCCGCGTCGTCACCAACGAGCGCGGCGGCCTGGCCCAGGTGCTGGCGCGGCCCTACCGCCTCGGCACGCTGATGCTGTGGGCCGCCTATTTCATGGGATTGGTGATCTTCTACGCGCTGATCAACTGGATGCCCCTGCTCTTCAAGGAGGCCGGCATAGACCCCCGCACCGCCACGCTGATCTCGGCCCTGTTTCCGCTCGGCGGCGTCGGCGCCGTCTTGTTCGGCTGGCTGATGGACCGCGGCGAGCCCAATCGCATCATCGCCGCGGGCTTTGCGCTGACGGCCCTGGCCGTCTGGGCCATAGGCCAGCTGGTCGGCCATGTCGGCGCCCTCGTCATCGGCGTCTTCCTGGCCGGTGCGCTGATGAACACCGCCCAGTCCTCGCTGCCGGCCCTGGCCGCGGCCTTCTATCCCACCAATGCCCGCGCCACCGGCGTGTCGTGGATGCTGGGCATCGGCCGTTTCGGCGGCATCGTTGGCTCGCTGCTGGTGGCCCAGCTGGGCGCCATGCAGGCGGGCATCACCACCGTGTTCGCGGTGCTGGCCGTGCCCGGCGCGATTGCCGCCCTGGCGCTGTGGGTCAAGCGCGATGCCGACCGCTTCGGCGGCGAGCGCAGCGCCGCCCTCGCGCACTGACCACAAGGAGAACTGCTGATGATCATCGACGTCCACGGCCACTACACGACCGCCCCGGCGGCACTCGGCGCCTGGCGCGACCTGCAGATCGGCGGCCTGAAGGACCCGTCCCGCGCCCCCAAGGCCAGCGAGCTGAAGATCAGCGACGACGAACTGCGCGAATCGATTGAGACCAACCAGCTCAGGCTGATGAAGCAGCGCGGCTCGGACCTGACCATCTTCAGCCCGCGCGCCAGCTTCATGGCTCACCACATCGGCGACTTCCAGACGTCGAGCACCTGGGCCGCCATCTGCAACGAGCTCTGCTATCGCGTCTCGCAGCTCTTCCCCGACCATTTCGTGCCCGCGGCCATGCTGCCGCAGTCGCCGGGCGCGGACCCGGCGACCTGCATCCCCGAGCTGGTCAAGTGCGTGCAGCAGTACGGCAATGTCGGCATCAACCTGAACCCCGACCCGTCGGGCGGCCACTGGACCAGCCCGCCGCTGACCGACCGCCACTGGTACCCGGTCTACGAAAAGATGGTCGAGCTGGACATCCCGGCCATGATCCATGTCTCGACCAGCTGCAACGCCTGCTTCCACACCACCGGCGCCCATTACCTGAATGCCGACACGACGGCCTTCATGCAATGCCTGACGGGCGACCTGTTCAAGGACTTCCCGACGCTGAAGTTCCTCATCCCCCACGGCGGCGGTGCCGTGCCCTACCACTGGGGGCGTTTCCGCGGCCTGGCCCAGGAGCTGAAGAAGCCGCTGCTGGACGAGCATCTGCTGAACAACATCTTCTTCGACACCTGCGTCTACCACCAGCCGGGCATCGATCTGTTGACCGACGTGATCCCGGTCAAGAACATCCTGTTCGCCAGCGAGATGATCGGCGCAGTGCGCGGGATCGACCCCGAGACCGGCCATTACTACGACGACACCAAGCGCTATGTCGCGGCGACGGCCAGCCTCAACGACGAGGAACGCCACGCCATCTACGAGGGCAACGCCCGTCGCGTCTTCCCGCGCCTGGATGCGCAACTCAAGGCCAAGGGGCTGTGACCATGTACGAACTCGGCGTCGTCTACCGCAACATCCAGCGAGCCGACCGCGCGGCCGCCGACGGCTTGGCCGCCCTCGGCTCGGCTACCGTGCACGAGGCCATGGGCCGGGTCGGCCTGCTCAAGCCCTATATGCGGCCCATCTACCCAGGCGCCCAGGTCTCGGGCACGGCCGTCACCGTGCTGCTGCACCCGGGCGACAACTGGATGATGCATGTCGTGGCCGAGCAGATCCTTCCCGGCGACATCGTCGTCGCCGCCATCACGGCCGAATGCACCGATGGCTATTTCGGCGACCTGCTGGCCACCTCCTTCCAGGCCCGTGGTGCGCGCGCCCTCGTCATCGACGCCGGGGTGCGCGACGTGAAGACGCTGCAGCAGATGGGCTTCCCGGTGTGGAGCAGGTGCATCAGCAGCAAGGGGTGCATCAAGGCGACGATCGGCTCGGTCAATATCCCCGTCGTCTGCGCCGGCATGCTGGTCACGCCGGGCGACGTCATCGTGGCGGACGACGACGGCGTCGTCTGCGTGCCGGCGGCGCGCGCAGTCGAGACGCTGGAGGCGGCGCTGAAGCGCGAGAGCCTGGAAGGCGAGAAGCGCGCCAAGCTGGCCTCGGGCGTGTTGGGCCTGGACATGTACAAGATGCGCGAGCCGCTCGAAAAAGCCGGCCTGCGCTACATCGATTGATCTGACATGGAATTCACCAAGACCCCCGGCTGGCTGGACTGGTACGCCGACCCCAGCAAGCCGCGCTTCCAGTTGCCCGCCGGCGCCGTGGACGCGCACTGCCATGTGTTCGGCCCCGGCGCGCAGTTCCCGTTTGCGCCCGAACGAAAGTACACGCCCTGCGACGCCAGCAAGGAGCAGTTGTTCGCACTGCGCGATCACCTCGGCTTTGCGCGCAACGTCATCGTGCAGGCCACCTGCCATGGCGCCGACAACAGCGCGCTGATCGATGCGCTGCAAAGCTCGGGCGGCAAGGCGCGTGGCGTGGTCACCGTCAGGCGTGGCATCAGCAATGACGAGCTGCAGCGCATGCACGCGGCCGGCGTGCGCGGCGTGCGCTTCAACTTCGTCAAGCGGCTGGTGGACTTCACGCCCAAGGACGAACTGCAAGAGATCGCCGCGCGCATCGCCAAACTCGGCTGGCATGTCGTCATCTATTTCGAGGCTGCCGACCTGCCCGAGCTGTGGGACTTCTTCACCGCCCTGCCGACCACCGTCGTCGTCGATCACATGGGCCGGCCCGATGTGGGCAAGCCGGTGGACGGCCCCGAGTTCCAGCTCTTCCTGCGCTTCATGGGCGAGAACGCCAATGTCTGGAGCAAGCTGAGCTGCCCCGAGCGCCTGTCCCTCACCGGCCCACGCGCGCTGGACGGCGAGCGCAACGCCTATCGCGACGTCGTGCCCTTCGCCCGCCGCGTCATGGACGAGTTCCCCGACCGGGTTTTGTGGGGCACCGACTGGCCCCATCCCAACCTGAAGGACCACATGCCCGACGACGGCCTGCTGGTGGATTTCATCCCCCACATCGCGCCGACGCCTGAGCTGCAGCGCAAGCTGCTGGTGAGCAATCCGATGCGCCTCTATTGGCCGGAGGAATGCTGATGCCTCTCGACAAGTCCTACGCCGACATCCCCGGTACCACCATCTTCGACGCCGAGCAGTCCCGCAAGGGCTATTGGCTGAACCAGTTCTGCATGTCGCTGATGAAGGCGGACAACCGCGCCCGCTTCAAGGCCGATGAGGGCGCCTACCTCGACGAGTGGCCGATGACCGATGCGCAGAAGGCCGCGGTGCGAGCGCGTGACCTGAACGAATGCATACGCCTGGGCGGCAACATCTACTTCCTGGCCAAGATCGGCGCCACGGATGGCAAGAGCTTCCAGCAGATGGCAGGCAGCATGACGGGCATGAGCGAAGAGGAATACCGCGACATGATGGTGTCGGGTGGCCGCTCCATCGAAGGCAACCGCCGCATCGGCGAGGACGGTGACGCCCAGGCCCACCGCCAGCCCCAGGGCCAACCAGGGAAGAAATAACGTGGCCCGCATCACCGCTTCCGTCTACACCTCCCATGTGCCCGCCATCGGCGCTGCCCTGGACCTCGGCAAGACCACCGAGCCCTATTGGCAGCCCGTCTTCACCGGCTACGACTTCTCCAAGCGCTGGCTGGCCGAGAACCGGCCCGACGTCGTCTTCCTGGTCTACAACGACCACGCCACCGCCTTCAGCCTCGACCTGATCCCGACCTTCGCCATCGGCACCGCGGCCCGCTTCGAGCCGGCCGACGAAGGCTGGGGCCCGCGCCCGGTGCCGCCCGTCATCGGTCACCCGGAGCTGGCCGCGCACGTCGCGCACAGCGTCATCCAGGACGATTTCGACCTGACCATCGTCAACAGGATGGACGTCGACCACGGCCTGACGGTGCCGCTGTCGCTGATGTGCGGCCAGCAAGATCCGGCGAAGGGGGCCTGGCCCTGCCCCGTCATCCCCTTTGCCGTCAACGTCGTGCAATACCCCGTGCCGTCGGGCCGGCGCTGCTTCATGCTCGGCCAGGCCATCCGCCGCGCCGTCGAGTCCTTCGACCAGGACTTGAACGTGCAGATCTGGGGCACCGGCGGCATGAGCCACCAGCTGCAGGGCCCGCGCGCCGGCCTCATCAACCGCGAGTGGGACAACCGCTTCCTGGACCGCCTCATCGCCGAGCCCGAGGCTCTGTCGCGCGTGCCGCATGACGAATATGTGCGCGAGGCCGGCTCGGAAGGCATCGAGCTCGTCATGTGGCTGATCGCCCGCGGCGCGATGGCGGACATCCACGGCGGTGCGCCCCCGCGAGTGGTGCATCGCTTCTATCACGTACCCGCCTCGAACACCGCCGTGGGACACCTCATCCTGGAGAACACGCAATGAGCAGCAAGATCAGGGTCGCCCTGGCGGGCGCGGGCGCCTTCGGCATCAAGCATCTCGACGGCATCAAAAACATCGAAGGCGTCGAGGTCGTGTCGCTGATCAGCCGTGAGCTGGACAAGACCCGCGAGGTCGCGGCGAAGTACGGCATCTCCCACGTCACCACGGAACTGGCCGACAGCCTGGCCCTGCCCGAGGTCGATGCCGTCATCCTGTGCACGCCGACGCAGATGCACGCCAGCCAGACCCTGGCCTGCCTGAAGGCGGGCAAGCATGTGCAGGTGGAGATCCCGCTGTGCGATGTGCTGGCCGATGGTGAGGAAGTCGTGCAGGTGGCCAAGCAATCGAGCCTGGTCGCCATGTGCGGCCACACGCGGCGCTTCAACCCCAGCCACCAATGGGTGCACAGGAAGATCGCGGCGGGCGAATTCAACATCCAGCAGATGGATGTGCAGACCTATTTCTTCCGCCGCAGCAATATGAATGCCCTCGGCCAGCCGCGCAGCTGGACCGACCACCTGCTGTGGCACCACGCCGCCCACACGGTGGACCTGTTCGCCTACCAGGCGCAGAGCCCCGTCGTGCAGGCCCATGCGCTGCAAGGCCCCATCCACCCGCAGCTCGGCATCGCCATGGACATGAGCATCCAGCTCAAGGCCGCCAATGGCGCGATCTGCACGCTGAGCCTGTCCTTCAACAACGATGGCCCGCTCGGCACCTTCTTCCGCTACATCGGCGACACCGGCACCTATCTGGCGCGCTACGACGACCTCTTCAACGGCAAGGAGGAGAAGATCGACGTCAGCCAGGTGGACGTGTCCATGAACGGCATCGAGCTGCAGGACCGCGAGTTCTTCGCCGCCATCCGCGAGGGCCGTGAGCCCAACAGCAGCGTGGCCCAGGTGCTGCCCTGCTATCAGGTGCTGCACAAGCTGGAGCAGCAGTTGCAATGAAGACGCGTCGCATCGGGCCCTTTGAGGTCTCGGCCATCGGCCTCGGCTGCATGAACCTGAGCCATGCCTATGGCACGCCGCCGTCCCGCGATGAAGCCGCCCAGGTGCTGGACGGCGCGCTGAACGGCGGCATCACGCTGTTCGACACTGCGGCCCTCTACGGCTTCGGTGCCAACGAGGAACTGCTCGGCGACCTGCTGGCCCCGCACCGCGAGCGCATCGTGCTGACCAGCAAATGCGGCATGCAAGGCGTCAACGGCGTGCGCGTCATCGACGGCCGGCCCGAGACGATACGCGCCAGCGTCGAGGCCAGCCTGAAGCGCCTGCGCACCGACGTCATCGACGTGCTCTATCTGCACCGGCTGGATCCCCAGGTGGGCGTGGAAGACAGCGTCGGCGCCATGGCCGACCTGGTGCGCGCCGGCAAGGCGCGCGCACTAGGCCTGTCCGAGGTGTCGGCCACCACGCTGCGCCGAGCCCATGCCGTGCATCCCATCGCGGCCCTGCAGTCGGAATACTCGCTGTGGACGCGCAACCCCGAGATCGCGGCACTCGAGGCCTGCCGCGAGCTGGGCACCAGCTTCGTCGCCTTCAGCCCGCTGGCGCGTGGCTTCCTGGGCGGCAAGCTGCGTGACGTCAGCCTGCTGGAACCCAAGGACATCCGCCGCGCCATGCCGCGCTTCGCACCCGAGCACTACGCGGCCAACCTCAAGCTGCTCGATGGCTTCGAGGCCGAGGCGGAGCGATTGAATTGCGCGCCGGTCACGCTGGCCCTGGCCTGGCTGCTGCACCAGGGCGAGCACATCGTGCCCATCCCGGGCACATCGAAGCCCGAACATCTGTGGGCGCTGATCGTGGCCGCGCGATTGCAGCTGGACCGGGCAACCCTGGGACGGCTGGACGCACTGATCAACCGCCAGACGGTGAGCGGCGCGCGATACAGCGCAACGACTCAAACGGAGATCGACACCGAAGAGTTCTAGGCTTGTTCGTCAACGGCAGCGACCTGCTCACAGCCGTGACGTCTGCAAGAATGACCGGCACCGAAGGCGCCCTCGAGAACCGTCATGAAGTCGATCCGCATCAGTTTCCTTCTCATGGCTACGTTGGGCCTGGGTGCGCCAGCGCTCGCAGCCGATACGCCTGCGCAGGCAAGCGCGCCCTTGATTTCTGGCGTTGACGTCAAGTCCTTCGATCCGGCCGTGCGGCTGCAGGACGACTTCTACGCCTACATCAACGGCCGCTGGGCGCGCAGCACGCAGATCCCTGCCAGCAAGGCGCGCTGGGGCACCTACGACGAACTGCGCGAGACCGCGGCCTTGCAGGTTCGCGCCATCCTGGAAGACGTGCTGAAGAACCCGGGCGCGGCCGGCAGCGAGACCCGAAAGATCGCCGACCTGTACACCACCTTCATCGACGACAAGGCGCGCAACGCGCGCGGCTTCGCGCCGCTGGCACCGGAATTCGAGCGCATCGCCGCCGCCAAACGTCACCAGGACCTGGCCCCGTTGATCGCCGAGCTGGAGCGCCAGGGCGTGACCGTGCCCTTCGACGTCTTCGTCGGGCAGGACGCCCAGAACGCCGAACGTTATGTCGTCTACGCCGCCCAGTCCGGCCTGGGCCTGCCCGACCGTGACTACTACCTCAACGATACGGACAAGAAGCTGATGGCCGTGCGGCAGGCCTACCTGCAGCACATCACCAAGCTCTTCACGATGCAGGGCGACACGCAGGCCGAGCGCCGTGCGGCCGACGTGCTGGCCGTGGAGACGCGACTGGCGCAGCTGCAATGGACCCGCGTGGAAAGCCGCGAGGCCCTGAAGACCTACAACCCCCGCACCGTGGCGCAACTGGCCGAGGAGGCGCCCGGACTGGACTGGGCGGCCTATCTGCGGGCCGCAGGCATCGAGGGCAAGGCCAAGTCGCTGGTGGTGCGCCAGCCCAGCTATTTCGTGGGCCTTTCGAAGCTGGTGCCCGAGGTGCCGCTGGAGCAGTGGCAGAGCTATTTCAAGTGGCACGTGCTGGCGGCCTACGCCCCCTACCTCGCGCGCGATGTGGCCGATGAGCGCTTCGCCTTCACCGGCACGGTGCTGCGCGGCGTGCCCGAGAACGAGCCGCCCTGGCGCCAGGCCCAGCAGTTCGTCGACTCCATCATGGGCGAGGCGGTGGGCAAGCTCTACGTGGCCCGCCACTTCCCGCCCGAGAACAAGGCGCGCGTGCTGGCGATGGTGAACAATTTCCTCGCCACCTTCCGCGAAGGGATCGACGAGCTGGAGTGGATGAGCCCGGCGACGAAGAAGGAAGCGCAGGCCAAGCTGGCCCTGTTCACGCCCAAGATCGGCTACCCCGATGTCTGGCGCGACTACTCCGCCCTCACCACCAGCAGCACCGATCTGATCGCCAACGTGCGCGCGGGCCGCCGCCATGCCTTCGACCGTGGCATCGCCAAGCTGGGCAAGCCGGTGGACCGTGGCGAATGGGGCTTCACGCCGCAGACTGTCAACGCCAGCTACAGCCCGCTGCAGAACGCCATCACCTTTCCGGCGGCGCTGCTGCAGCCGCCCTTCTTCGACGTGAAGGCCGAAGACGCCATCAACTACGGCACCGTCGGCACCAGCATCGGCCACGAGATCAGCCATGGCTTCGACGACCAGGGCAGCCGCTACGACGGCCATGGCAACCTGCGCAACTGGTGGACGGCGGAGGACCGCGCCGCCTTCACCGCGCGCGCCAACGGCCTGGTGCAGCAGTACAGCGCCTTCAGCCCGGTGCCGGGCTACTTCGTCAACGGCCAGTTCACGCTGGGCGAGAACATCGGCGACAACTCCGGCGTGACCATCGCCTACAAGGCCTACCGCAAGTCCCTGGGCGGCAAGCCTTCGCCCGTGATCGACGGGCTGACCGGCGAGCAGCGGCTGTACATCGGCTGGGCCGTCAAATTCCGCACGCTGCAGCGCGAAGAGGCCGCCATCGTCCAACTGAAGAGCGACCCGCACTCGCCGGGCGAATTCCGCGTCAAGGGCACGCTGGCCAACCAGGCCGGCTTCTACGAAGCCTTCGACATCAAGCCGGGCGACAGGATGTACCGGCCCCCTGAGCAGCGCGTGAAACTGTGGTGAGCGGCCACGGTCGGCGCCACCCTTTGTGCCATTCTGCCCATTTGAGGTCAATGCCATGCAGGCATGCGTCGCCACGCGGATCCTGTTGATACGAGCCGCCTTCGCTGCCGCGCTGCTGTCGGGCTTGCAGCCCGCGCATTCGGCTGACGCCGTCGCCGCACCGAGCGCTGCCAGCAGCGCTCCTGCCCCCTCCCGTGGCAGCGTGCTGTTCTGGAACTTCGAGCAGCAGAAAGCCGGCTACCCCCACATGGAAGACCTCTACCCCGCCCGGCTCGTCAAGCGCGGGGCCGTGGTGACGCCGTTGCCCGTGGCCGCGAAGCCGCTGGAGGTGAGCTTCAAGGTCGGCGACGAGACCTGGAGCATCGATGACTACATGAGCCGCAACCGCGCCGCCGGCCTGCTGGTGCTGAAGGACGGCGAGGTGGTGCTGGAGCGCTACGGGCTCGGGCAGACGCCGCAGATGCGCTGGACCAGTTTTTCGGTCGCCAAGTCCTTCTCGTCGACGCTTGTCGGCGCGGCGATCCGGGACGGGCGGATCAAGAGCCTCGAGGATCCGATCACCGCGTATCTGCCCGGGCTCAAGGGCTCCGCCTACGAGGGCGTCACCGTCCGGCAGGTTCTCAACATGACGTCCGGCGCGCGCTGGAACGAAGACTATGGCGACCCGAAATCCGACGTTGCCCGCTTCGGTTCCGAGCCTTCGGTGAATGGGTCGGATCCGGTCGTGACCTACATGGCCCGCCTGCCGCGCGAGGCGGCGCCGGGCACCCAGTGGGTCTACAAGACAGGCGAGACCAATCTGGTCGGCTCCCTGTTGCGTGCAGCGACGGGCAAGACCCTGTCCGATTACCTCTCTGAGAAGCTATGGCAGCCGCTGGGCATGGAGGGTGACGCCTATTGGATGCTCGACAGCGCCGGCGCTGAGATCGCGGGCTGCTGCCTCTCGGCAACCCTGCGCGACTATGGCCGCTTCGCGCTGTTCTTCATGCACGGCGCCCGCCTGGCCCATGGACAACAGGTGGTACCCGAAAGCTGGGTGGAGCAGGCAACCACCACGACGCGCGAAGCCACCGAGGGGCTGCAGGGCCGCGGTGGCTACGGGCTCCAGTGGTGGACCACCCGCAGCAAGGCCTACCGGGCTTCGGGCATCTTCGGCCAGGGCATGTGGATCGACCCCGAATTGAACCTCGTCGTCGTCACGCAGAGTGCCTGGCCGGGCGCGACCGACGTCCCGTCGGCCCAGATTCGCCAGGCCCTGATCGACGCCATCGCCGCCCAGTACCGCAAGCACTGAGCGGCGGGAGCCGCTTCACTTGCTGGACGGGAAGGCGAACACCGCCTTCTCCCGCACGCCCGACGAGGGCCAGCGCTGCGTGATCTGCTTGCGCCGCGTGTAGAAGCGCACCGCGTCTGGCCCGTAGGCGTTCAGGTCGCCGAACAGCGAGCGCTTCCAGCCGCCGAAGGAGTGGTAGGCCACCGGCACCGGCAGAGGCACATTGACGCCCACCATGCCGACCAGGATGTGATCGGTGAAGTGGCGGGCCGTCTCGCCGTCGCGCGTGAAGATGCAGGTGCCGTTGCCGTACTCGTGGGCGTCGATCAGAGCCATGGCCTGGGCCAGGCTCTCGACGCGCACGATGCCCAGCACCGGGCCGAAGATCTCCTCCTCGTAGGTGCGCATGCCGGGCTGCACGCGGTCGAACAGGCAGGGGCCGAGGAAGTAGCCGCCTTCATGCCCCGCCACCGTCAGGCCACGGCCGTCGACGACGAGCTCCGCGCCCTCTTCCACGCCCTGGTCCACATAGCCGCGCACCTTGTCCAGATGCGCCTTGGTCACCAGCGGCCCCATGTCGCAGCCGGCCTCGCGGCCCGAGCCTATCTTCATGCGCGCCATCTCGGCGACGAGCTTCTCGCGCACGGCGTCGGCCGTGGCGTCGCCCACCGCGACGACCAGCGGGATGGCCATGCAGCGCTCCCCGCAGGAACCGAAGGCCGCACCCATCAGCGCGCTGACCGCGTTGTCCAGATCGGCATCGGGCATGACGACGGCGTGATTCTTGGCGCCGCCCAGGGCCTGCACGCGCTTGCCATGCTTGGTTCCCGTCGCGTAGATGTGCTCGGCGATGGGCGTCGAGCCGACAAAGCTGATGGCTTGCACGCGCGGATCGGTCAACAGCGTGTCCACCGCCTCCTTGTCGCCGTTGACGACATTGAGCACGCCCGGCGGCAGGCCGGCCTCCTGGGCCAGCTGGGCGATGAAGAGGGCGCTGCTCGGGTCGCGCTCCGAGGGCTTGAGGATGAAGGTGTTGCCGCAGGCCACGGCCATGGGCCACATCCACAGCGGCACCATGGCCGGGAAGTTGAAGGGCGTGATGCCGGCGCAGACACCCAGGGCCTGGAACTCCGACCAGGCGTCGATGCCCGGGCCGACATTGCGGCTGTGCTCGCCCTTGAGCAGTTCGGGCGCATAGCTCGCGTATTCGACGTTCTCGATGCCGCGCTGCAGTTCACCGAGGCTGTCGCTCAGCACCTTGCCGTGCTCGTCGGTGATGAGGCGGCAGATGGAGTCGGCATGGGCCTCGAGCAGTTCCTTGAAGCGGCTCATGACGCGGGCGCGCTTGAGCGGCGGCGTGTTGCGCCAGGCGGGATAGGCCGCCTGGGCCGCGGCGATGGCCGCTTCGACGGTGGCACGGTCCGCCAGGCGGACCTGGGCGCCGACCTGGCCGGTGGCGGGGTTGAAGACATCGGCCGAGCGGCTGCCGCCGTCGACCGACTGGCCATTGATGAGATGGGTGATCACGTTGACGCTCAGGCCGTGGCGTTGAAACAATCGCCCAGGGCCGACACCAGCGTGTCGATCTGCGCTTCGGTGCTGATGAAGGGCGGTGCGAGCTGGATGGTGTCGCCGCCATAGCGCACATAGAAGCCCTTGCGGTACATGGCCATGGCGATGTCGAAGGGGCGCTTGGCGGGTTCGCCGGGCAGCGGCGCGACGGTGATGCCGGCGGCCAGGCCGAAGTTGCGGATGTCAGCCACATGCTTGACGCCCTTGAGGCCATGCACCGCCGTCTCGAAGGTCGGCGCCAGCGCCTTCACGCGCTCCAGCGCGTGCTCGCGCTCCAGCAGGTCCAGCGAAGCCAGCCCCGCGGCGCAGGCCACCGGGTGGGCCGAGTAGGTGTAGCCGTGCGGGAACTCCAGCATGTAGTCCGGCCCGCCCTGGGCCATGAAGACGTCGTGGATCTCCTGCCTGGCCACGACAACGCCCAGCGGCTGCACGCCATTGGTGATCTGCTTGGCGGCAGTCAGGATGTCGGGCGTCACGCCGAAGGCCTCGGCACCCGTCCACGAGCCGGTGCGGCCAAAGCCGGTGATGACTTCGTCGAAGATCAGCAGGATGTTGTGGGCCGTGCAGATCTCGCGCAGGCGCTGCAGATAGCCGACCGGCGGGATGACGACACCGGCCGACCCCGAGAAGGGCTCGACGATGACGGCGGCGATATTGCTGGCGTCGTGCAGGGCGATCAGCTGCAGCAGCTCGTCGGCGAGGGCCGCGCCCATCGGGCCTTCCTGCGGCGGCATGCCCTTGAAGAAGCTGCCGTTGGGTGGCTGGGTGTGGGGCAGGTGGTCGGCTTCGACGCCCTGGCCGAAGGTCTTGCGGTTGCCCATCATGCCGCCCACCGAGATGCCGCCGAAGTTGACGCCGTGATAGCCCTTGGCGCGGCCGATCAGCCGCGTCTTGCCGGCCTGGCCCTTGGCGCGCCAGTAGGCCCGCGCCATCTTCAGCGCCGTGTCGGCCGATTCCGAGCCCGAGCCGGTGAAGAAGACGCGGTTCAGCCCGGCGGGCATCTTCTCGACGATGCGGTTGGCCAGCTCGAAGGACAGCGGATGGCCGAACTGGAAGGCCGGCGAATAGTCCAGCTCGCGCGCCTGGCGGCTGAGGGCGTCGACGATCTCGGGGCGCCCATGGCCCAGGCCCGTGCACCACAAACCCGACAGGCCATCGAAGATCTGCCGGCCGTCGTCCGTGCGGTAGTAGGCGCCGGCGGCGCCGGTCAGCAGGCGGGGGTTGGCCTTGAACTCGCGGTTGCCGGTGAAGGGCATCCAGTGGGCGTCCATCCAGCCGTCGGGGCGGCTTGCAGCTTGGGTCATCGCAGGGCTTTCAGCGTCGTCGTGATGCCTCCATCGTGCCGCGGTCAATGCTTGTAGAGAATCGCGGTATTGCGATGTTTACTTATCATCCGATGAAACCAAAGACCTTGCACCTGCCCGGCCAGATCGCCGACGTGGACCTGCGGCTGCTGCGCGTCTTCAAGGCGGTGGTGGAGTGCGGCGGCATGGCCGCCGCCGAGCTGGAACTGAATGTCGGCATGCCGACCATCAGCCGGCAGATCAAGGACCTGGAAGAGCGCCTGGGCCTGGTGCTGTGCCGTCGCGGCCGGGCCGGTTTCGCGCTGACCGCTGAAGGCGCCGAACTGTATGCGGCGGCCCTGCAGCTGCTGGCGGCAACGACCGACTTCCGCGCCCGGCTCGAGGACATCCACCACCAGGTCGGCGGCGACCTGCATGTGGCCCTGTTCGAGAAGACCGTCAGCAACCCTGCCTGCCATATCGACCAGGCCCTGGAGCGCTTCCACCGTGCTGCACCGGGCGTCAAGCTGCATCTGCATGTCGGCACCATCACCGCCATCGAGCAAGGCGTGCTGGCGGGGCAGTTCCAGGTCGGCGTCATCCCCGAGCACCGCCGCTCCGACAGCCTGGC
This sequence comes from Roseateles saccharophilus, assembly GCF_031458095.1. GTDB lineage: Bacteria > Pseudomonadota > Gammaproteobacteria > Burkholderiales > Burkholderiaceae_C > Pelomonas > Pelomonas saccharophila_A. Next base: position 1,304,130 of record NZ_JAVDXU010000002.1, on the reverse strand, counting down.
CTACCGGCCGCTGTTCGGCGAGACCATGCATCTCTACGCCGGCCATCACCACCCCTGGTTCGCCGACGAGGGCCGCCACAACTGGGCCGACCTGCGCCGGCAGAAGCTCGTCGGCCTGGGCTACCACTCGCCCAATCTGGTGCTCGCCCACCGCCGCAAGCTGGAGCGCCAGGCCACGGCCTCCGACCAGGAAGCGGTCGCGACGCTGATCCTGACCGGCTGCTTCGTCGGCTTCCTGCCGGATCACTATGCCCAGCCCTTTGTCGACGCCGGCCGCATGCGTGCCGTGTCCGCCGGCGAGCTCAGCTATGAATGCCGCTTCGCCTGCATCCACCGCAACGACCCCTCGCCGACCCGCGCCGCGGGGATGCTGCTGCAGGCGCTGGAGCAGGCGCACGCCTAGTTGCCAGCCGCTGGAAGGCGCAGCGTGACAGCGCTGCCAGCCCAAAAGTTGCACGGAGTTTCACGCCGCCTTCGCGCAAACCCTAGGCCCACTTCGCGACAGCCGTGAGCCTCTCGCCCATGACAGCATGGCGTTATTCCTGTTTTGCATGACCCCACCGACCCGGGTGGTTACGGCGTGATTACATTGGATTCGACAATCCACCTCCTCAGGTTCGGTGTGCTTGGGCCAGCTCGCTGGCTGCCCCAAACACATTCCCATGATTGGAGCTTTCGCCATGAACCAACCCGCCATGCAGGGGCTGCGGCTGAACCTGCCTGCCTATGTCAAGAACGCCAGGCTGATCGCCTGGGTGGCCGAGATCGCCGCCCTGACCGAGGCCGCCGACGTCTACTGGTGCGACGGCAGCGCCGACGAATACCAGCGCCTGTGCGACCAGCTCGTCGCCGCCGGCACCTTCAAGAAGCTCAACCCGGCCCTGCGCCCCGGCAGCTATCTGGCCAACTCCGATCCCAGCGACGTCGCCCGCGTCGAGGACCGCACCTTCATCTGCACGGCCAACAAGGAAGACGCCGGCCCGACCAACAACTGGATGGCCCCGGCCGAGATGCGCGAACTGCTGCAGACCGGCGACCGGGCGCTGTTCAAGGGCTGCATGCGTGGCCGCACGCTGTACGTCGTGCCCTTCAGCATGGGCCCGCTGGGCAGCCCCATCGCCCACATCGGCGTGGAGCTGAGCGACAGCCCCTATGTGGCCGTCAATATGCGCACCATGACCCGCATGGGTCGCGCTGTCGTCGAGCTGCTGGGCACCGATGGCGACTTCGTGCCCTGCGTGCACACCGTGGGCGCGCCGCTGCAAGCTGGCCAGGCTGACGTCTCCTGGCCCTGCAACAAGACCAAATACATCGTCCACTACCCCGAGACGCGCGAGATCTGGTCGTATGGCTCCGGCTATGGCGGCAACGCGCTGCTGGGCAAGAAGTGCTTCGCGCTGCGCATCGCTTCCACCATGGGCCGCGACCAGGGCTGGCTGGCCGAGCACATGCTGGTGCTGGGCGTCGAAAGCCCCACCGGCAAGAAGATGCACGTCGCCGCCGCCTTCCCCAGCGCCTGCGGCAAGACCAACTTCGCGATGCTGATCCCGCCCCAGGCCTTCAACGGCTGGAAGATCACCACCATCGGCGACGACATCGCCTGGATCAAGCCGCATGCCGACGGTCGCCTCTATGCGATCAACCCCGAGGCCGGCTATTTCGGCGTCGCCCCGGGCACCAACTCGCACACCAACCCCAACTGCATGGCCAGCCTGCAGCGCGACGTGATCTTCACGAACGTGGCCCTGACCGACGACGGCGACGTCTGGTGGGAAGGCATGACCGACACGCCGCCGGCCCATGCCATCGACTGGCAGGGCAAGGACTGGACGCCTGAGATTGCCAAGGCCACCGGCGCCAAGGCGGCCCACCCGAACGCGCGCTTCACGGTCGCCGCGACCAACAACCCGGCCCTGGACGCCAACTGGGACAACCCCGCCGGCGTCGCCATCGATGCCTTCATCTTCGGCGGCCGCCGCTCGACGACCGTGCCGCTGGTGACCGAGGCGCGCGACTGGACCGAAGGCGTCTACATGGCCGCCACCATGGGCTCGGAGACGACCGCCGCCGCCGCCGGCCAGCAGGGCGTGGTGCGCCGCGACCCGTTCGCGATGCTGCCCTTCATGGGCTACAACATGGCCGACTACTTCCAGCACTGGCTGGACCTGGGCGCCAAGCTTGAGGCTTCGGGCGCCAAGCTGCCCGCCATCTACTGCGTCAACTGGTTCCGCAAGGGCGCCGACGGCAAGTTCGTCTGGCCCGGCTATGGCGAGAACATGCGCGTGCTGAAGTGGATGCTGGACCGCCTGGAAGGCACGGGCGGCGGCGAGGAACATGTCTTCGGCGTGACCCCGGGCTACGACGACCTGAATTGGGACGGCCTGGACTTCTCGCGCGAGCAGTTCGACACCGTCACCCGCATCGACGCCGCCGAATGGCAGGCCGAGATGAAGCTGCACGACGAGCTGTTCGCCCAGCTCGCCTTCCACCTGCCCGCCGCCCTGCCCGCCGTCAAGGCGCGCATCGAGGATCGCCTCGCCAAAGAGGTGGGCTGACGTTCCAGTCGTCCTTTTCCGGTGCAACAGTTCAACGAGCGCTCAGGCGCTCGTTTTTTTAGCGCCTGTTGCCGAACACCAGCAGCAGGCCGCCGACGGCGATGGCACCGACGCCCAGCCACATCGGAATATTGACCTGCTCTTTCTCCTTGGCCGAGACCTCGAGCGAGCCGAGCTTCACGACGGTCTTGTCCTTGGTGTAGCTGAAGCCGCCCATCGCGAGGCTGGCCGCGCCGACGACGAGCAGCAGGATGGCAATGATCTTGGTGGCACCCATGGCGCTCTCCTGGTTTGAGGTGCGCCCAGTCTCAGCTCGCCGCGATGTGACAAACAGTGTGCGACGGCGCGACGCGCTGTCGGACGCCGCCGACATCGGGGCATTTGGGGCCGAGCGCCGGACCATCCCTCGGGGGACCGGCCAGACCGCCCGCGTTCAGCGTGGCGAGACTGGACGAGGGCTCAGGGGTAGTCCTTCAGCGTCGCCGTGTTGCTGCCGCCCTTGCAGCGCGCCGCGTCGCCCTGGTCGTTGACGACATGCTCGATGCTGCCCTTGTCCACCAGGCAGACCGTGATCATGTGGTGCAGGCGCACGCCCGGCACCTGGGGCACCTCGAAGGCGCGGTCCAGCACGACGTCGGGCTTGAGGAAGACGCTGTAGGCGCCCAGACCCCAGGCCTCGTGGCGGGTCACCGTGTCGGCCACCTTGTAGGCCGCATGGCCGCGGCCCGTGGCGCTGGTCCACTGGCTTTGAGTCGGCGGGTCATAGGGGATCTCGGACTGGTAGAAGTAGACCCGCCCGCCGTTGCCCTGCCAGACCACCTGCTCCTTCTGGAAATGCTCGACGAAGAGGCCGTAGATGGTCACGTCCTCACCATTGACCCACAGGCCGTGCGCCGACGGGTTGCTCGTCCAGCCGACGCCTTCGCCATGGTCGGCGCGCCAGATCCAGGTGTGGTCGACGACAGTGTCGTGCGCGTTGATGCGCAGCGCCGTGTCCACCCGGCCGGCCGCGGCGCCGCCGATGCGGAAGAAGAGATCGTGCAGCACGATGGGATCGGCCTGGTGGCGCTTCTTCGCCGCCGCTGGTCCCACCTCCATCAGCACGCCCGAGTCCTGCTTGCCGGCATCCAGGAACAGGCCCGAGACCGTCAGTCCATCCACATCCGCTGTCTTCACGAGCGGCTGGCCCTTGTCCGAGCGCAGCGTCGGGAAACCGATGCCCAGCACGACCGTGCCCGCTCGCCTGATCCGCAGCGTCTCGGTCAGCAGGTACTCGCCCGGCGTGAACAGCAGATGTTTGCCAGCGGCCAGCTGGGCATTCAACTTCGCCGCCGTGTCGCCGGGCCGGGCAATGAAGAACTTGTCGATCGTCAGCGTCTTGCCGGGCGTGAACGCGCCCTTCGCCCAGGAGATGCCGGCGCTGTCACGCTTCAGCGCCGGCACGCGCACCGCATAGCCTCCCTTGGCATCGATGAAGAGCCAGGGCTTTTCGCGCACCACCGGCACCTGCGCGACCTTGGTGTAGCGCTGGCCCGGCGTCGGGAACTCGCCCGCCGGCTCACCCTGCACGCCGACGAAGACCATGTTCCAGTTCGAGCCGGTCCAGCTGCTCCACTGGCTGTTGCGCGAGATCCATTGCTGCTGCGTGGCCGAGTTGACCTGGCCGTCGACCAGCACGTCGGAGAACCAGCCGCCGCTGGCCCAGCCTTTGTTCTGGTTGAGGCGGATGTTGCCGCGCACATGCATGCGCCGGAACGGGATGGCCTGGGACACCGCCCACTGCATCGTGTTGTCGCCTATGCCCAGCGTCGGCGTGATGGCGAAGTTCTCGGCGCCGCGCCAGAAGTTCTGCGTGGCGTTGTCGCTGTCCAGGAAGGCCGTGGAGCGCAAGTCGCCGATGACGTGGACATCGTCGGGGCGGGCGCCCAGGCCCAGCACCTGCGTGTAGAAGCCCACCGGCAGGCGCAGGTCCTGATAAATCCCGGGCTTGAGCAGGATGGCGTCGCGTCGCGGGCCGAAATGGTTGGGCTGCTGGGCCGCGTAGATCTCATCGATGCGCTGCTGCATGCCCGGTGTCGACGGGTCGAAGATGTGGACGTTGGGACCGAAGTCGGGCGCGCCCCCCGCCAAGGCCGACATCGCCAGGCCGGCGGCCAGCACACCCATCGTCACTCGCTTGCCGTGCATTTCCATCCGCGCCTCATCAAAATGGAATCGGTTCCATTCGTGCAATTGGATCATGCGCTGCGACGGCCGGGCTTCAGGGTTACTCCTGCGCCAAGCGGCGCACAATGGTCCGACTTGCGCAAGGAGGCCCGATGAGTCAAGGCTTTGGTCATGAAATGCCGGCACGGCATGTGCAGCAGGAACACCGCAAGGTCTCCCGCTACCTCATCGTCATTGAGTCGGGTGCCGGCCCGGTTGCCAAGCTGTTTCTCGACAGCCGCGAGCCGGCGGGTGAATTCGACGTCGGCACCGAGGAGGTCGCCGTCATGACGCGCAGCGCCACGTCCTCGACGGGCGCCAGCGGCGCGGAATGGGACAAGGCCCTGTCCGGCCACAGCGCCGACGAGCGCGCTGCAGCGACGGTCTACCTGCTCGATATCTAGAAGCTCGACCCCGGCTGCTTGAGGAACTCGGCTTCCTCGGCCGTCGACGTGCGGCCCAGGATGGCATTGCGGTGCGGATAGCGTCCGAAGCGGTCGATGATGGCCTTGTGCTTGAGCTCGAACTCATGCGTGTGCTGAGGCGCGCGCTCACGCATCAGCGGCTCGGCCACCGCGTGGATGGCGGCGGACTCGCTGTGCATATAGGGCATGTAGAGGAAGGCGCGCTGCTCGACCGGCAGCTGCAGGTCGGCGCCCGCCGCGATAGCCTCCTGCGCCAGCGCCAGCGCCAGCGGGTCGGCCGCGAAAGCCCCCGGCGTGCCGCGGTGGATGTTGCGGGCGAACTGGTCCAGAGCGATGACCTCGGCCAGCCGCCCCTCGGGCGTGGTGCGCCAGGCAAAGAGTTCGCAGCGCCTGGCCTGCTCGTGCAGGGCGCCGAAGCGGCTGCGCACCAGTTCGTCGAAGGCCGGGTCGACCTTCCACCATTGGGCGGGCTGGGTCTCCTCGAACCAGAAACGCAGGATGTCTTCGCGCGACACCATCATTTGCGGCCACCGAACAGCAGCAGCAAGCCACCCACCGCGATCGCGCCCACACCCAGCCAGACCGGCAGGTTCACCTCTTCCTTCTGCTTGGCCGACAGTTCCAGCGGCCCGAGCTTCACGACGGTGCTGTCCTTGGTGTAGCTGAAGCCGCCCGTGACCAGGCTGGCGGTGCCGGCAATGATCAGCAGCACGCCGACGATCTTGGTGAAATTCATGCGGAGCTTCCAACGATGGGAACAAGGCTCCCATTAGAGCCTCACCAGGCGTAGCTCGCACCCAGCAAGCCGTAGTTCGTACCCTCGCCCTGCGGCCCGCGGCTGCGGCCGATGCCGGGCGTGATCGTCCAGCCCGCGCCCGCGGCGATGGCGGCCTTCATCTGCAGGCTGCGCAGGCTGCCGCCGTCATGCACATGGTCCTGCATGACCTCGCCGTTCAAGGCCACGCGCTCGCTGACACGCCAGGTCGCCCCGATCTGATGGCTGCGGTCCAGCGCCGCCTCATCGCGGTTGACGGCCGAGACGCGATTGCCCAGCAGCGGCACGCCGGCCAGCAGGCCGCCACCACCCGCAGGCTGAGTCGTGCTCGTCGTGTAGCGGTTGTGCAGGGTCGCGCCGTAGACCGACAGGCGAGAGGTCACCGCCACGGCGCCATGCACGCCCACACCGTGTCCCTTCACGCGCTGCTCGACCGGCGCCCCCGCAACCGTGCCGCGCACACGGCCCTGGCGCCTGAGCGCATCCACGCCGACGTTGACGCCTTCCGCCGGCCGCCAGTCCGCGACGGCCGCGACATCGGTCTGGCGCAGCCGCTCGCCATCGCGGCGCTGGCTGGCATTCACGCCGGCCTGCCAGGCCTTGCCCGCCACGCCGCCTCCTACCGACACCTGCCGAGGTCTATAGGTCGTGACACTGGCCGCGTCGTGATTGCGCGACTGGCCGACGCCCGCCTGCAGCCAGGCGCTCTGGCCAACCGGCAGGCTGATGGCCGCTGCGGCGCTCTGGTTGCGCTGGCCATCACGCTGCACGGCCAGGTTCAGCGCGCGCTTGTCGGCATTGGGCGCGGCTTCGTCGGCGTGGGCGAGGCCCACCAGCAGCGGGGCGAGGAAGAGGAAGCGGGCGTTCATGGGAGTTCCTTGGCGTTTTCGCGAGCGGGCCTGTGCCCACCCTTCATCCCGACAACGCCGCCCGGCGCGAATTCCTTCCCACCGGCATGTAAACAACTGCAAGAAGCCGTGGCCACCCCGCGCTAGAGTCGCCGCGACACACAATAGCCCAGGGAGGGGAGGCCGGTCAGCGCCGTCGCCCCATCACGCCGCCGATGCCGCCGTCCTCACGCGACACCTTCCCCAATGCCTTCGAAGCCGCCTTCCTGGTGGCCTGCCTGTTCGCCGTCGAATTCCTGATCGGCGCCGCCCTGTACGACGCCCGCTCGGTGCTCGGCATGCATCCGAACGACTTGATGGACCTGGCCTCGGTGCTGGGCAACGGACTGCTGCTCACGGGCGTCATGCATTGGTCGGGCATGAGCTATGGATCGCTCTTCCATCCCGCCAAGAGCTCGCCGCGGGCCGTCATGGGCATGCTGGCCCTGCCCATCCTCTGCGTGGTGCCGGCCCTGACTCTCGGCATCACGGCCATCGAGGTGGGCGTGGTCGCGCTGTTCCCGATCTCGCGCTCCGACGCCGAGATGTTCGAGCGCATGACCTCGGGCGGCCTGATCTCCATCCTGATGACCTGCCTGGTCGCGCCCGTGGTGGAGGAGATGCTGTTCCGCGGCGTCATCCTGCGCAGCTTCCTGCGCCAGTACCAGCGCTGGCCGGCCATCCTCGGCACCGCCCTGCTGTTCGGCCTCGTGCACATGAACATCTACCAATGCGTGGCCGCTTTCATCACGGGCACGCTGATGGGCTGGCTCTACGAGAGAACGCGCTCGCTGTGGCCCAGCATCCTGCTGCACGCCAGCTACAACAGCGCCGTCATGTTCGGGCCCGATGCCGACAGCGCCCTCTCGTCCGTCCATTGGCTGCTCATCCTCGTGCTGGCCGTGGCCGGTACGGTCATGCTGAGAAGACTGCTGCTGCCCCGCACGGCCTGACGCGCCGATACTCGCGGCACCGCGATTCACAACAGGCCTTGCCGAATGAATCAGCCGCCGGCCAGCATCGATGCCATCGCCGAAGCCCTGCAGGCCCAGGCCTATCTGCCCTCGCGCGAACTGGCCACCGCGGCCTTCCTGGCGCTGCGCCTGTCGCGGCCCCTGCTGCTGGAGGGTGCGCCTGGCACCGGCAAGACAGCCATTGCCGCCGCCCTGGCCGCGGCCCTGCAAAGGCCGCTGATCCGCCTGCAGTGCTATGAAGGGCTGGACCTGGCCGCGGCGGCCTACGAATGGAACTACGCGCGCCAGATGCTGGAGATCCGCCTCGCCCAGGCCGCCGAACACCAGCGCACGGCGGACGAACTTTTCGCGCGGCGCTTCCTCATCGAGCGCCCGCTGCTGCAGGCCCTCACGACCCAGCCGGCGCCCGTCCTCCTCATCGACGAACTCGACCGCGCCGACGCCCCCTTCGAGGCCTTTTTGCTCGAGTTCCTGGCCGACTACCAGATCACCATTCCCGAGCTCGGCACCATCACCGCCACAGCGCCGCCCCTGGTCATCCTGACGAGCAACCGCAGCCGCGAGATCCACGACGCCGTCAAGCGCCGCTGCCTCTACCACTGGCTGGACTTCCCCGATGCCGCGCGCGAGCTGGCCATCGTGCGCGCCCGCCTGCCGCAGATCGACCAGCGGCTCGCCGGCCAGGTCGTCGCCTTTGTGCAGGGCCTGCGCCAGCTTGACCTCTACAAGCTGCCCGGCCTGGCCGAGACCCTGGACTGGTCGCGCGCCCTGGTCGAGCTGAATGCCGTCAGCCTCGACCCCGCCACCGTGCAGTCGACCCTGGGCGTGCTGCTCAAGTACCAGGACGACATCGCCCGCGTGCAGGGCAGCGAGGCGGCGCGACTGCTGGCGGAAATGCGCGAGGTCGTCCGCGCCTGAGCCATGGACAGGCTGGCCGAGAACCTGCTGCATTTCGGCCGCGTGCTGCGCACCGCCGGTCTGCCCGTCGGCACCGACCGCCTGCTGCTCGCCGCCCAGGCGCTGGAGGCCGGCGGCCTGGCCTCGCGGGCCGACTTCAAGGCCACGCTGGCCACCTGCCTCGTCGACCGTCCCGAACACCGCCCGCTGTTCGACCAGGCCTTTCACATCTTCTGGCGCGACCCCGACCTGCTGGGCCGCATCATGGCCCTGCTGCTGCCTCAGGCCCAGGGTCGCAGCGCTGCGCCGCCCGCGCCCGAAAATCGCCGCTTGGCCGAGGCGCTGTTCCCCGCCGAGCCCGCGACGCCACGTACCGAACAGATCGACATCGAGGCCCGCCTGGACGCGGCCGACCGCGAGCTGCTGCAACACCGCGACTTCGACACCATGACGGCCGCCGAATGGGCCGCCGCGCGCCAGGCCCTGGCTGCCCTGCAACCCCGCCTGGCCTGGCAGCTGACACGCCGCCACGCCCCAGCGCCACGAGGCCGCATCGCCTGGCGCGCCACGCTGCGCACTGAAGCCCGGCGCGACTTCGCCCTGCCCACCCGCGAGCGGGCCCGCCAGCGCCCGAGGCCGCTGGTGCTGCTGGCCGACATCTCCGGCTCCATGGGCCGCTACTCGCGCGTGCTGCTGCATCTGGCCCAGGGCCTGCTGAACCCCGCCGCCGACGCGGGCGCCGCCCCCGTCGTCGAGGCCTTCGTCTTCGGCACCCGGCTGACGCGCATCACCCGCCAGCTGAAGAGCCGCGATCCAGATGTGGCACTGGCTGCCGCATCCGCCGCGGTGCCGGACTGGGCCGGCGGCACGCGCATCGCCCAGAGCCTGCATGCCTTCAACCGCGACTGGTCGCGCCGCGTGCTCGGCGGCGGTGCCGCGACGGTGCTCCTCGTCAGCGACGGCCTGGAGCGCGAGGCGCCAGACGGCGCTCAACTGGCTTTCGAGGCCCAGCGCCTGCGCCTGTGCTGCCGCGAGCTGATCTGGCTCAACCCGCTGCTGCGCTTCGACGGCTTTGAGCCGCGCGCCGCCGGCGTCAAGGCCCTGCTGCCCCAGGTCAGCCGCCATCTGCCGGTGCACAACCTCGACAGCCTCGACCAGCTGCTGGCCGCGCTGGCGCGATAGCCACCGTCCTACAGGCCGGCGGCACCGCGTCCGCCCCATGCCACAGCAGTGCCTGCTTAGATTAGGGGTTCCGCGGTGCGCATCGGATGTGCCCGCTTCCTTTGAAAGGAACCACAGCCATGAAGTTCTCGAAACTCGCCTCCCTCGTCGTCGTCGGCGCCCTCGTGGTGCCGCTGTCCAGCTTTGCGGACGACAAGCCTGCCGGCCCGGCCAAGGCCTGGGTCAAGGACTCGGTCGTCACGACCAAGATCAAGGCCCAGCTGGCCACCAGCAAGATCTCGTCGCTGGCCAAGGTCCATGTCGAGACCGACGCCGACGGCTGGGTGCAGCTGACCGGCAAGGTCTCCACCCAGGCCGAGAAGGACCGCGCCGAAGCCATCGCCAAGGCGGTGGATGGCGTGAAGTCGGTCGACAACCAGCTGACCGTCACCGGCAAGTAAGCCGCCCCCCGGCCTCCCGCGCACGGCCTGCCGACGCCCCTCGGCAGGCCGTGCCTTTTTGCGGGCGCGGCGCCAGAATCGGCCGATGCAGATCACCGGCCAGCAAACCCTGCCCGTGAGCCAGGTCCAGGCCTGGGCCGCGCTGAACGACACGACCATGCTGCAGGCCGCCGTGCCGGGTTGCGAGGCCATCACGCCGGCCGGCGACAACGCCTTCGATGTGCTGATGGCCGTCTCCATCGGCCCGGTCAAGGCGAAGTTCAAGGGCAGGCTGCAGCTGTCCGAACTGACGCCACCCCAGAGCTACCGCCTCGGCTTCGAGGGCTCGGGCGGCGCGGCCGGCCATGGCAAGGGCCAGGCCCTGGTGCAGCTGCAGGCCGTGGCAGCGCAAGAGACGGTGCTGAGCTATGACGTGACCGCCAGCGTCGGCGGCAAGCTGGCCCAGATCGGCTCCCGCCTCGTCGACGCCGCGGCGCAAAAACTGGCCGAGGACTTCTTCGCCCGCTTCCGGGCGGCGCTGATCGAAAGGCACCCGCCCGCCCAGGCCGAAACGGCGCCTCCAGAGGCACCACCGGGCCTTTTGCGGCGACTGAGCGCCTGGCTGCGCAGGCTGTTCGGCTGAGGCTTGGTTTCGGAGCTTTACAAAATTTCAGCCGCCGCTTGGTGACGAGCTGAAACGCCACCGGGAATTCCCCAGGGCCGGACCGGTACAATTTCACTTGTCCGAAACGGCGGGCCTGCCTCCAAGCAGGCCCGTTCTTTTTGCGCCAACCATGTCTTCCCCGTCCCGCCGACTTCCCCACATCGACGTCCTGAAAGCGCTCGCGGCCCAGATCATCGTGCTGCACCATCTGGTCAGCTACGGCCCGATCGCCCGCGCCGCCCATGCCGCACTGCCCCAGCTGGCCGGTGCAATGCATCAGTACGGCCGCATGGCGGTGCAGATCTTCCTCGTCGTCGGCGGCTACCTGAGCGCGCGCGGCCTGTCGCCGCGTGGCCAGGCCCTGCAGGCCGCCGTGCCCGAGCTGCTGTGGCGCCGCTATCTGCGCCTGGTGCTGCCCTTCCTCGCCGCCCTGGCGCTGACGCTGGGCATCTCCGGCCTGATCGCCTCCTCCTGGCCCGAGCTCGTGCCCACCGACATCAGCCTGGGCCAGCTGCTCGCCCACGCCCTGCTGCTGCACGACGTGCTGGGCTACGAGGCCCTGACGGTGGGCGCCTGGTATGTGGCCATCGACCTGCAGCTCTTCGCCCTGCTCGTCGGCCTGCTGTGGCTGGCACGGCGCGGCTGGCGCCACCCCAGCCGGCTGGTCGTCGGCCCCGTCCTCGTCGCAGCTGGCGCGCTGGCCTCGGCCTGGGTCTTCAACCGCCAGCCGGAGCTGGACGCCTACGCGCCCTACTTCTTCGCCTCCTATGGCCTGGGTGCCCTGGTGCACTGGCTGGGCCTGTGGCGCCACCGCCGCGCCGGCCTGCTGCTGCTGGCGGTGGCCTTCGGCGCGGCGCTGATGCTGGACTGGCGCGACCGCCTCGCCCTGGCCCTGGCCACGGCGCTGTGGCTGTCCTGGGCGCAGAACCGGCATGCCGAGGGCCAGCCCCTGCTGCCGGCCGCCATGGCCTCGGCCTTCGCCAGCGCCGCGACGCCGTCCTACGCCCTCTTCCTGCTGCACTTCCCGGTGCTGCTGCTGGGCAATGCCGTGCTGGCCCATCTGCCCGGCGCGACGCCCGAGGCCGGTGCAGTGCTGCTCGTCGGCACCTGGCTGCTGGCCAACGGGCTGGCCCTGCCCTTCCACCGCTGGGTGGAGGCCCCGGCCGCGCGCTTCGACCCGCTGGCTTGGCTTCAAACGACCCCTCGCCCAGCCATGCTCCGCTGAACGCGGGCAAGCCTGGTCGGTCCCCCGAGGGGACGGCGATGCTTGCGGCGTCTAGCCGCAAGCACATCGCCAGAGCGGGCCGGCTAGGGAGCGGCCCGGCGCTCGGCCCGCACGCTGCGTGCTAATGTCTGGCGCAGCCAGCCTGAGGACGCGCTTCCATGACGACCCCCACCGCGGCTCCCAGCCGCGAACAACTGCTGCACAGCCTCTACGAGGCCGCCGAGCTGGAGCACAACCTGATGTGCACCTATCTCTATGCAGCCTTCAGCCTCAAGCAGGGCGAAGCCGAAGGGCTGAAGCCGCAGGAGGCCGAGGCCGTGGAGCGCTGGCGGCGCGAGATCACCGCCGTGGCCATCGAGGAGATGGGCCATCTCGTCGCGGTCTGGAACATCACGGCGGCCCTGGGCGGCGCGCCGCGCATGGGCCGCGGCAATTTCCCGCTCGACCCCGGCAACCTGCCGGCCCGCGTCGTCGTCAAGCTCGCGCCCTTCAACGACGCGACGCTGCAGCACTTCATCTTCCTGGAGCGCCCCGAGGGCAGCAGCGAGGAGGATGGCGAAGGCTTTGCGGCCGAGCGCCTGTTCACGCGCGGCTCGACGGTGCCGCGCGTCACGCCGATGGCGCGCGACTACGACACCGTCGGCCATTTCTACACCACCCTCTCGGCCGACCTGCGCGCCTTCGTCGAGCTGCATGGCGAGGGCGAGGCCTTCTGCGGCGACCGCTGGCTGCAGCTCGGGCCCAACGAGCTCAACCTCGGCGGCGCCCGCCATGTGCTGTGCAGCAAGACGGCGCTGGCGGCGTTTGACGCCATCGTGCGCCAGGGCGAGGGCGCGCCCAGCGACAGTGAGACCTCCCACTACCACCGCTTCGCCGCCATCCGCGAGGAGCTGGCCCGGCTGCGCGCCACCCACCCCGGCTTCGAGCCGGCCTGGCCGGCCGCCACCAACCCGGTGCTGCGCCGCCCGCCGCGGCCCGAAGGCCGGGTCTGGCTGGAGAACCCGGCCGCCGCCGCGACGGTGGACATCGCCAATGCCAGCTATGGCCTGATGCTGCGCCTGCTGGCCCAGGCCTATGTGCTGACCGGCCCCTCGGCCGAGAAGAGCCTGTGCATCGACCTGGGCCTGGGCCTGATGCGCGCCTTCACGCCGCTGGCCGAGCATGCCGCCCGCCTGCCCGCCGGCCCCAGCAACCCGGGCTGCCACGCCGGCGCCAGCTTCACGGCCCTGCGCGACGCGGCCGCATTTCCGCCAGGCCCGGCGGCGCGGCGCTTCTTCATCGAGCGCCTGGCCCAGCTGGCCGAGGCGGCAGCGGCCCTGCATGCCGAGCTCGACACCGAACGCACCGGCCGCGCCGCCCGCCAGCTGCAGACGCTGTACGAACGCGCCGAACGCGGGCTGGACCTGAATGCGCCAGTCGCAGCGCCCTCCCCCGTCGCCGCGGCCCCGGTGGCCGCGCCGCCGCCCCCACCCACCGAGGTTGTCGATGGCGTCGAGGTCGTGCAGGGCGAGAAGCTGGAGCTGCGCTTCGAGGCCCAGCGCTGCATCCATGCGCGCTTTTGCGTGACGGGCGCCCCCAAGGTCTTTCTCGCCAACGTGAAGGGGCCCTGGCTGCATCCCGATGCCATGCATGTCGAGCGCTTGGTCGACATCGCCCATGCCTGCCCCTCGGGCGCCATCCAGTACCGCCGCAAGGACGGCGAGGCCGACGAGGCGCCGCCGCCCGTCAACCTGCTGTCGGTGCGCGAGTCCGGCCCCTATGCCATCCGCGGCGCGCTGTCGCTGCGCGGCCAGTCCATCGGCACGCGCGCCACGCTTTGCCGCTGCGGCGCGAGCAAGAACAAGCCCTTCTGCGACGGCAGCCACCACGACATCCACTTCGCCGCCACCGGCGAACCCGAGACCGGCATGCTGGGCCTGTCCACCGACATGCCCGCCATCCGCGACGGCGCCATCGCCATCGAGCCCGAGCCCAATGGCCCACTGCAGCTGCGCGGCAACCTCGAGGTGCTGAGCGGCACCGGCCGCATGGTCTGCCGCGTCGCGCAGGCGCGGCTGTGCCGCTGTGGCGGCAGCCAGACCAAACCCTTCTGCGACGGCACGCACGCCCGCAATGGTTTCGTTGCCGACTGACGCCAGCGACACCCGCGACGCGCTGCAGATGATGGCGGCGCGCACGCTGCTGTGGATCGTCGGCATCGTCGGCAGCATCGCCGCGCTGGTCGGCATTGGCGAAACCCTGATGGGCCTGCGCGCACTGTGGGGCAGCCAGCGCCTGGTCGTCGGCCTCGCGCTGCTGGGTGTCAGCGGCGTCGGCTGGCTGCTCTGCCGCGCCGGCCGCGCACGCATGGCGACCACCCTGGTGCTGGGCGGCACCCTGCTGGCGCTGTTCATGCACGCGGCCCATATCGGCATCGGCGTGCACACCGTCGTCCTGGCCGCCGGCGCCCTCGTCATCGCGCTGGGCGGCGGCGTGGCCGGCAACGCGGCGGCCGTGCTGCTGACCCTGCTCTATCTGGCCGGCATCGGCGTGCTCGCGTCCATGGAAGCCCAGGGCCTGCTGCAGGGCCTGACCGCGCCGCGCCAGCCCCAGCTGTCGGACCGCCTCGTCGCCCATTTCCTGCTCGCCACCAGCGGCCTGGCCTCGGCCCTGCTGCTCAACCGCATCCTCGGCACGGCCCTGGCCCGCGCCATCGGCGAGGAGGCCCGCCTGGCCCGCCTCGTGCAGGCCGCCCACAACTGGGCCTGGGAGGCCGACGCCAAGTTCCGCGTGACCATGCTGTCGGACGAGTTCGAAGCCCTGTCCGGCCACAAGCCTGAGGCCTTCCTGCGCATGGGCGAGCCCGGCGGCGCCATGCTGGTGCGCGACGCCGACTATCCCGGCCTGCTGGAAGACATCCGCGCCAAGCGCGCCTACCGCGACCGCATCAACGGCTTTCGCGCGCCCGACGGTCGGCTGCTGTGGACGCTGAGTTCGGGCGAGCCCGTCTTCGACGCCAGCGGCACCCACATCGGCTGGCGCGGCGTCAGCCACAACATCACCGGCGAGCGCCTGGCCTTGCAGCAGCACCAGCGCACCGCCAGCATGCTGGACCGCGTGCTGCGCGCCAGCCCCGACGCCATCTGCGTGGCCCAGATGGAGGACGGCCGCATCCGCTTCGCCAACTCGGGCTTCTGCGCCCTGGTGGGCCTGTCGCGCGACGAGCTGATGGGCCGCTCGGGCCGCGAGCTCGGCCTGTGGCCCGACAGCAGCGAGCCCAAGCGCCTGGCCGCCGAGCTGAGCGCCTCCGGCATCGTGCGCGACTTCCGCTCCGCCCTGCTGGTGCATGGCGAATGGCGCGACGTGCTGGTGTCGGCCGCGACGCTGGACTGGGAGGGCGAGCAGGCCATCATGCTGATCGCCCGCGACATCACCGAGCGCGAGCGCGCCCGCATCGAGGCCGAGGCCATCCTCGAGCACGCCAGCGTCGGCATCGCGCTGACGCGCGGCGAGCGCTTCGAGCGCGTCAACCACCACTGGCAGGAAATTTTCGGCGGCACCGAACCGCAGCTGGCCGATGGCAATGCCAGCCTGCCCTCGGCCCAGCAGGTGGCCAGCGCCGCCCTGGCCTTCGAGCGCGACTTCATCCGCCCCGACGGCCGGCGCATCACCGTGCGCTTCAACGCCCGCGGCCTGCCGGCCACGCTGGCCGGTCTCAGCGGGCAGGACGGCGACCGCGCGACGCTATGGGTGGCCGACGACGTCACCGAGCGGCGCCGCCAGGAGCGCGAACTGCGGGCCGCCAAGCAGCAGGCCGAGGGCGCCAGCCACGCCAAGAGCGCCTTCCTCGCCACCATGAGCCACGAGATCCGCACACCGTTGAATGGCGTGCTGGGCCTGGCGCGGCTGCTGCAGCAGGGCGACCCCGACGACGCCCACCGCAACAAATACCTGGCCCACCTCGTCGGCGCCGCCGAGTCGCTCAACGAGATCGTCTCCAACGTGCTGGACCTGTCCAAGATCGAGGCGGGTCATCTCGAGCTGGAGAAGATCGAGTTCGACCTGCATGCCCTGGCCCAGGCCAGCTTCGAAGGCTGCGCGGCCCTGGGGCGCGAGCGCGGCCTGGACATGCAGATCGAACTCGCGCCCGGCCTGCCCCGCCTCGTCATCGGCGACCCGCTGCGGGTGCGCCAGATCATGGCCAACTTCCTCGTCAACGCGCTGAAGTTCACCGAGCGCGGCCACATCCGGCTCAAGCTGTCGGCGGCCGACACCGACCGCGTGCGCATCGTCGTCGCCGACAGCGGCATCGGTGTGCCCACCGAGCTGCAGGGCCGGCTCTTCCGCCCCTTCGCCCAGGCCGACGATTCGACGACACGGCGCTTCGGCGGCACGGGCCTGGGCCTGTCCATCTGCCGCGAGCTGGCCACGCGCATGCAGGGCCGCGTCGGCGTGCACAGCGACGGCGCCAGCGGCTCCAGCTTCTGGGCCGAGCTGGCCCTGCCCACCAGCCTGACCATCGACGACACCGCGCAGCGCAGGCGCATCCCGCTGCCGCCACGCTATCCGCTGGCCGGCCAGCGCCTGCTGGTCGCCGAGGACAACCCCGTCAACCGCCTCATCATCACGGCCCTGCTCCAGCGCCTGGGTGCCGAGGTCGTCGAGGCCGAGGATGGCGACGAGGCCGTGCGTCTCGCACGCGAGCAGGCCGGGCGCCTGGACGGCGTGCTGATGGACCTGCACATGCCCAAGGTCGACGGCCTGAAGGCGACCCAGATCCTGCGCGCCGACCCGGCCACGGCCCGCCTGCCCATCCACGCCTTCACGGCCGCCGTGCTCGACCAGGAGCGCCAGGCCGCGCTGACGGCGGGCATGAATGGCTTTATCGCCAAGCCCGTCGCGGAAGAGGAAGTCATCCGCGTACTCGGCCGCCAGCCCTGAAAGGACGCTCACCATGCCCATCCGCATCGTGCAACTCGGCAGCCCGCGCGCCCAGGACGAAGGCACGCGCATCGGCACCGTGCGCCGCCCGCCGCGCGGCGTGCCCAAGGCGGAGTTCGCCAGGCGCGACTACTACGACGTCTGGTTCCCCAATCTCGCGCCCAGCCTCGAGACCATGAAGCTCGGCCAGGCCGCCGAGACGGATGCCGAGTGGAAGGCTTTCAAGAAGAAATACAGCGCCGAGATGGCCGAGCCCGAGGCCCAGCATGCCTTGTCGCTATTGGCCACGCTGTCGGCGCAGACGAATTTCTCGGTGGGCTGCTATTGCGAGGACGAGGCGAGGTGCCATCGGTCGGTGCTGCGTGAGCTGCTGGCCGAAAAGGGCGCTTCGTTGAAGGCCTGAACCCGCCTGTATTGCGGGCCGAGCGCCGGGCCGCTCCCTAGCCACCCCCTCAGAGGACCGACCAGAGCGCCAACGTTCAGCGAGGCGCGCTGGGCGAGGGGCTCCATTTCACGCGCCGCCGTGCTCTTGGGCTTCGCGCCGGCGGTTCATGTCCGCCAGCGTCTTGCCCGCCTCGTCGCGGAAGGTCTCCTCCAGCACTTCCAGCGTCTCGACACGATCGACGCGGAAGCTGCGGAAGTCGTTGCGCAGCTCGCACCAGGCGGCCAGGGTCCAGACCGGGCCCCAGAACAGGCAGGCCAGCGGCCGCACGACACGCTCACTCTTGACGCCGCCCAGGTCCAGGTAGCCGACCTTGAGCTTGCGCTTGGCCTCGGTGGCCTCACGCATGGCCGTGAGGTGGGCACTTGTCGCCGGGTCCAGAGCGGGCAGCGGCGCGTACAGGGCCAGGCTCTCGGCCGCGGCGCGGGCGTCCAGCGGCAGCACGGCAAGGATCTTGGACAGCGCGTTCTCGGCCTGGCGGGCTAACGCCGCGTCCAGGCGCGACTCGGCCATGCGCACCGTCGCGACCAGGGCCTGGGCTTCCTGCTTGCTGAACATCAGCGGCGGCAGGTCGAAGCCCGCCCGCATGCGATAGCCGACACCGGCCTCGCCCTCGATGGGCACGCCCTGCTGGCCCAGGGCCGCGATGTCGCGGTAGACCGTGCGCATCGACACCTCGAGGCGCTGGGCCAGGTAGTCGGCCGTCGTGAGACGGCGTCCGCGGATGAGCTGGACGATCTGGAAGAGGCGGTCGGCGCGGCGCATAACTGCTCATTGTGGATGAGCAGGCACGCCCCTTGCGAAAGACAGGCGTCTGCGACAACGAAGTCGAACACCATCATGGCCATCTACGCCTCCTTTCAGGCCCGCGGCACCCGCGGCGCCGAACTGGCCACGCTGGGCGCCATCAGCGCCCCGCTGGCCTCACTGGCTCAGGATCAGCTATTCGTCGCGCGCGCCGCGACGGGGCGGATCCGCCCTGCGAAAGGGCGCGATCAGCCCATGGCCGTGCAGAGCTCGACCAGCGTGCCGTCCGGGCAACGCACATAGGCCACCGTCTGGCCCCAGGGTTTGGTGACGGGCGCAGCCAGGGCGCGTGCGCCGGCGGCGACGGCCTGGTCGTAGGCGGCCTGCACGTCAGTCACCGTGAAGCCGATCTCCATGCCCAGGGGCTGGGTGCTGGAGCTGGCGGCCACATAGTCGTGCTGCACGCTGTCGCGCGCGGTCGCATGGTCGACAAAGGCCAGCTTGGTGCCGCTGGCACCGGTGTCGACCTCGCCATAGGCGCCGCTCTCGTGCAGAAAGCGCGTCTTCAGCCCAAAGGCCTTGTCGAAGAAGGCCAGCGACGCGGCGACATCGGGCACATAGACGAGGGTGTAGGCGAAGTTCATGGCGGGTTTCCTGAAGTGCAATGCCCGCATGCTGCGCCGGGGTGCCTGTCAGTTCCTGTCAGCAGCGCCCGGGACAATGGCCGGCGATGCAAGCCTTCCTCATCGCCACCGGCCTGGTGGCCCTCGCCGAGATCGGCGACAAGACCCAGCTCCTCGCCTTCATGCTCGCGGCCCGCTTCAGGCGGCCGCTGCCCATCGTGCTGGGCATCTTTGTGGCGACCGTCTGCAACCATGCGGCCGCTGGCGCCCTGGGCTCCTGGCTGACCGGTGTCATCGGCCCGCTGGCCCTGCGCTGGATCCTCGGCCTGTCCTTCCTGGCGATGGCGGGCTGGATGCTGATCCCCGACAAGCTCGACGAGGACGACGCGCCCAAGCCCGGCCATGGCGTCTTCGTGACGACGGTCATCGCCTTCTTTCTCGCCGAGATGGGCGACAAGACGCAGATCGCCACCGTGGCCCTGGCGGCGCGCTTCCCGGCCGACTTCATCGGCGTCGTCGCCGGCACGACGGCCGGCATGATGGTGGCGAACGTGCCGGCCGTGCTGGTCGGCGGCAAGCTGGCCCAGAAGCTGCCCGTCAAGCTGGTGCACATGGTGGCCGCCGTCATCTTTGCGGGGCTCGGCATCGCGACCCTGGCCGGCCTGGGGGAGAGCCTGGGTTTCTAAGGGGTGGCCAAAAGCCGCGGCGGCCCTAGCATGCCGGCGACCCAACTCGCCAGGGAGAGGCCATGACCTTTCAGGATTCGATCAAAGTCTGCTTCAACAAATACGTCGACTTCTCGGGTCGCGCCAGCCGCTCCGAATACTGGTGGTTTGCCCTCTTCGTCGTGCTGGGCTGCATCGTCACCTCGATGGTCAACCACTGGCTCTACTACCTGTTTGCCCTGGGCACCCTGCTGCCCCAGCTGGCCGCCGCCTCGCGCCGCCTGCACGACACCGGCCGCAGCGGCTGGTGGCAACTGATCGGCCTCATCCCCCTCATCGGCTTCATCGTGCTGATCGTCTTCCTGGCCCAGGAAAGCGGCGAGGCGACCGAATCAACCGCCTGAACGGGCGGCGTCAATGAAGGCGCGCAGCTTGGGCGCCAGAGACGCCCGCCGCGGGAAGTAGAGAAACAGGCCCGGCTCCTCGAAGGCCGTCTCGGGCAGCAGCTGCACCAGCCGGCCGCTGCGCAGCTGCTCCTGCACGAGGGGCTCGAAGATGTAGGCGATGCCGACGCCGGCCAGGGCCAGGTCGCGCGCGAAGCTGGCGTCGGTGATGACGGCGCTGCCCGTCGTTCGCACGGCCACCGTCTCGCCGGCCTCGCGCAACTCCCAGTCGTAGAGGCTGCCGGCGGCCAGCAGCCGAAAGCCTATGCAGTTGTGTGCCGCCAGCTCAGCCACGCGGGCCGGCGCGCCGCGGCGGGCCAGGTAGTCCGGCGCAGCGACCAGCAGGGCCTTGAAGGGCGGTGTCAGGCGCACGCAGACCATGTCCTGCGCCACCTGCTCGCCCAGGCGGATGCCGGCGTCAAAGCCACCGGCGACAACGTCGACGAGGGCATCGTTGTCATGCACCTCCACCGTCAATTTGGGGTGGGCCACGGCCAGCTTGGCCAGCAGCGGCGGCAACACCATCTGCGACGCGACGCGCGAGGAATTCAGCTTCAGCACGCCGGTGATCTCGCCGCGCGCCGCGTTCAGGTGATCGACGGCCGAGGAGATGTCCTCCAGCGCCGGCCCGACGCTGCAGAGAAACCTCTCGCCCGCCTCGGTCAGCGCCACGCTGCGAGTGGTGCGCGCGAACAGCGGCTCGCCGAGGGCGTCTTCCACGACGCGCACCGCATGGCTGACGGCCGAGGCGCTCAGCCCCAGGGCCTGGGCGGCCGCCGCAAAACCGCGCTTCTCGGCCACGGCAACGACGATGGGCAGATGGGCCAGCAGTTCGCGGTTCATTCATGAACCATATCGCATGACCTATGCGATTGGCATGTCTTTATCTCATCACATCATTTCAAGACACTGGACTCCGTCGCAACCCACTGACCTACGGAGCCCACCATGAATGCCAACACCCGCCCCACCTGGTTCATCACCGGCGCCTCGTCCGGCTTTGGCCTGTCCTTCGCCAAGTACGCGGTGGCCCAGGGCTATAACGTTGTCGCCACGGCGCGCCAGCCGGCTCGCCTGGCCGCCCTGGCCGAGAGCCATCCCGAGCGCGTCCTCGTGCTGCCGCTGGACGTGACCGCCGCCGGCGACGCCGAGCGCGCCACGGCCGCCGCGCTGGCCCATTTCGGCCGCATCGACGTGCTGGTCAACAACGCCGGCTACGGCATCGTCGGCGCCGTCGAGGAGACGCCCGACGCCGAGCTGCGCGCCCAGATGGAGACCAACTTCTTCGGCGCCGTCGCCGTGACCCGCGCCGTGCTGCCGGGCATGCGCGAGCAGCGCAGCGGCGCTATCGTCAACCTGTCCAGCATGGGCGGCCAGCTGTCCTTCGGTGGCTTCGGCGCCTACTCGGCCTCCAAGTTCGCGCTGGAAGGCCTGTCCGAGGCCCTGGCCCAGGAGGTCGCCCCCTTCGGCATCAAGGTGCTCATCGTCGAGCCCGGCGCCTTCCGCACCGGCTTTGCCGGCGCCGACGTGCTGCGCCAGATGCCCGTGCTGGCGGCCTACGACGAGATCGTCGGCGGCACGCGCAGCTTTGCCAAGGGCATGGATGGGACGCAGGCGGGTGATCCGGACAAGGCGGCAGCCGCGATTGATCAGGTGCTGAAGGCCGAGGTCACGCCGCTGCGCCTGCAGCTGGGTGCGGATGCGATCGACGCGGTGCGGGCGCACAGCGAGCAGTTGCTGAAGGATCTGGCGGCGTGGGAGGCGGTGGGGCGGGCGACGGCGGTGGATGCCTGAGGCCATCGATCGATTACGTGGCGGGCCACAGAGCCCGCCGATAGCCCTAGTCAGAGCCCCTCGTATTTGCCGTCTTGATCAACGTAGAGGACGCTGACTAGGAACCAGCGCTGGTCAATTTTCTTGAGGTGGTATTCGTAGTCGTGCGCCATGGCAAACGTCCCGATGACCTGGGTGTGCCGCGTCTTGACGAGACAACGGTCCGACATTGGTTCAACGCTGAGAACGACCTCCCGCTCGTTGTCATGTGACGAGTCGCTGCCAAAGGCAATAGGCTGGTGCTGAATACCTGGAGGGCAATACTTCGCCATCAGCAACGCATATGCGGATTCCGCCATGTCGAGGCCAGCATCGGATTCCCGTTCGGATGCGTTGTTGGCGAAGGTGTTCCAGCTTTCATAGTCGGCGATGTAGGCGCGGATCAACTCTTCCGGCCCAAGGCCTTCGACAGACACCTCAGATAAACGGAACACGAGCTGCTCGGACGCCTGATCTCCAGAGGCTGGCTCCGAATCCCGTTCGAGAGCCCTGCCCCAGATACTGACGATCCCCTCAAAGCGCCCCGGGTCAGTTGCGGAGATGCGTATCGAGGTTGGAATTACGCTCTTGCCCTCATACGTGGGCGTCGCCGTGTATTTGTGGACCAAGCCCTTCTCGGCCATGGGTCTGATGGTGTTCAGATCCAGGCGAGTCTTCAACTCGATCGCAAATGCCGGAACGTAGACGACATTCGGTGGCACGTCCTGCCCGCCAAATTCCATGGGCAGAAGGAGCAGCTTCTTAAGCTCGCCTCGCTTGCAAAGCTCCTCGGCCTTCTGGCGGGAATCGACGCGCCGATAGTCCGGGCCAGTCTTCGGCGCACCCAGTCGCCTTAGCCATTCGAGCACGGTCTTCTCCTCTAGCTCTGCTCAACATGCCAACCAAACGCAAAGCCGCTTCGAGCTCCTCGCGTCCGTAGCAGGCTCGCGATCATGCGGCCAACACCTGCCTCACCGCCCTGTCCCACGCCGCCAACCTCGCCCCCGCCTCATCCCGGGACATGCGCGGCTCGAAGGCACGGTCCAATTGCCAGATGGCGCCGATCTGCTCCGTGGACTCGTAGAGGCCGACGCCCAGCCCAGCCAGCAGCGCAGCACCCAGCGCCGTCGTCTCGATGACCTTGGGCCGCAGCACCGGGATGCCCAGCAAATCGGCCTGGAACTGCATCAACAGGTCGTTGGCACTCGCACCGCCGTCAACGCGCAGTTCGGTCAACCGATCCGCGGCATCGACATCCGCATTCATCGCCGTCAGCACCGCCGCGCTCTGGAAGGCAATGCTTTCAAGCGCCGCGCGGGCGATATGGGCCTGGGTCGTCCCGCGCGTCAGGCCCAGCAGCGCACCACGCGCATCGGGCCGCCAGTAGGGTGCGCCGAGGCCCGCAAAGGCGGGCACGAACATGACGCCGCCCGCATCAGGCACGCTGCTGGCCAGCGCCTGTACCTCGCCGCTGCCGCCGATGGCCTTGAGCCCGTCGCGCAGCCATTGCACGACGGCACCGCCGACAAAGACGCTGCCTTCCAGCGCGTACTGCGCCGTCGCATCGACCTGGGCCGCACGCGTCGTGATGAGGCCTTGCGTGGAGGTGCGCGCCTGGGTGCCGGTGTGCATCAGCAAGAAGCAGCCGGTGCCATAGGTGTTCTTGGCCTGGCCGGGGGTCAGCGCCGCCTGGCCGAACAACGCGGCCTGCTGGTCGCCCGCGATGCCGGCAATCGGCACACCGAACTCGGTGGCTTGGCCAAAGACGCCGGACGAAGGCCTCACCTCGGGCAGCAGGCTCTTCGGAATGTCGAAGGCCGCCAGCAGCTCGTCGCTCCAGTCGCCGCGATGGATGTCGTAGATCAGCGTGCGCGAGGCATTGCTGGCATCCGTCGCATGCACCTTGCCATCCGTCAGCTTCCACAGCAACCAGCTGTCGATGGTGCCGAAGGCCAGCTCGCCGCGGGCGGCGCGTTCGCGAGCGCCGGGCACGTTGTCCAGCAGCCAGCGCAGCTTGGTGGCCGAGAAATACGGGTCCAGCACCAGGCCGGTCAGCTCGCGCACGCGGGGCTCCAGGCCCTGAGCCTTCAGTTGCTCGCAGAAGGCCGCCGTGCGCCGGTCCTGCCAGACCAACGCCTTGTGCAGGGGCTGGCCGGTCTTGCGGTCCCACAGCACGACGGTCTCGCGCTGGTTGGTGATGCCGATGGCCGCCACCTTGACCCCCGCCTTGGTCACGGCCTCGCGGGCGCATTCGACCTGGTGGGTCCAGATCTGCTGGGCATCGTGCTCCACCCAGCCCGGCTGGGGGAAATGCTGGGGCAGTTCGCGCTGGGCTAGCGCAAGCAGCCCGCCGTCGCGGCCGAAAACTAGAGCGCGCGAACTAGAGGTTCCCTGGTCCAAAGCCAGCAAGGCATCCATGGCTGTCATTTAGAGTGGTCGTATGGACGATTTTGACGTCGTGGTGGTGGGGGGCGGCATCAATGGCACGGGACTGGCCCGCGACCTGGCCGGCCGGGGCTGGCGCGTGCTGCTCGCCGAGCGCGACGACCTCGCGTCCCACACCTCGTCGGCCTCCACCAAGCTCGTGCACGGCGGCCTGCGCTATCTGGAGACCTATGAGTTCTCCCTGGTGCGCAAGGCCTTGCAGGAACGCGAGGTGCTGCTGCGCAGCGCGCCTCATCTGATCCAGCCTTTGCGCTTTGTGCTGCCGCATGCGCCGCATCTGCGCCCGGCCTGGATGATCCGCGTCGGCCTTTTCCTCTACGACCACCTGGCCCGCCGCGAGCTGCTGCCGGGCTCGCAGGGGCTGCGCCTGGCCGGCAGCGTCTATGGCGCACCGCTCAAGCCCGAATTCACACGCGGCTTCGTCTATTCCGACGGCTGGGTGGACGACGCCCGCCTCGTCGTGCTGAACGCGCAGGACGCGCAAGCCCGCGGCGCCGAGGTGCTGACGCGCTGCGCCGTGACGCAGGCGGTGCGCGGCAAGGATGGCTGGCAGGTCACGCTGCAAAACGGCCGCCAGCTGCGCAGCCGCGCCCTCGTCAACGCTGCCGGGCCCTGGGCCGAGCGCTTCCTGCGCGACCACACCCAGGGCGGCAACGGCCAGCCGCTGCCGGCGCGCGGCCTGCGCCTGGTCAAGGGCAGCCACATCGTCGTGGACCAGCGCTTCACCCACGACCACGCCTACATCTTCCAGAACGCCGACGGTCGCATCATCTTCGCCATCCCCTACCAGGAGCGGTTCACACTGATCGGCACGACCGACGTCGAGCTGCCCGAGCATGAAGACCCGCCGTCGCGCGCGACCATCGCCGACGACGAGGTGGCCTATCTCTGCGAGCAGGCCAGCCGCTATCTGGCCCAGTCGGTCAAGCCGACCGATGTGCTGTGGACCTATGCCGGCGTGCGCCCGCTGCTGGATGAAGGCGGCTCGGCCTCGGCCGTCACGCGCGACTATCTGCTGGAGGCCGACAAGGACGGCGGTGCGCCGCTGCTGAATGTCTGGGGCGGCAAGCTGACGACCTATCGCAAGCTGGCCGAGGACGGTGCGACGCAGATCGGCGAACTGCTGGGCGATGCGCGCAAGCCCTGGACGGCAGGTACCCAGCTACCGGGGGGCGACCTCAGCGCGCATGGCGTGAACATCGACGCCTTTGCCGCCGAGCTGCAGGCCGCCTATCCCCACCGTGCCGGCGTGCGCCGAGTCGCCCGCGCCTATGGCAGCCGGGCGTGCGAGCTGCTGGCCGCGCCGACGGGAGCCGAGATTGCACCGGGCCTGTTCGAGTCCGAGCTGCGCCATCTGGTGGAGAAGGAATGGGCCATCAGCGCCGATGACGTGCTGTGGCGGCGCAGCAAGCTCGGGCTTCACTACACGCCGCAGCAGCGCGAGGCGGTGGCTGCCTGGTTCAGAACGCGATCTTGAAGCCGACCGTGGTCAGCCGTGCGCGCGGACCATTGACCTGTCGGCCATAGGACGCATCGACAAACACCCGCTCCGGCACCAGCACCAAGCGCAGGGCCGCATTGGCCCAGGGCTTGCCGCGATCGTCGCCGAAGACCTCGGCCATGGGCTGCCAGCGCCCGCCTTCGCCAAAGCCGCCATGTTCGATGGCCAGCGCCCAGGTCGTCGTTCGCCTGCGCCCCATCTCGTCGCGCTGGTGGCCCAGGTTGACGTGCAGGGTCAGGTCGCGCGTCAGCGGCGCGCTGCCGACGAGGATCAGCCCCGCGCTGCTGCGCCGCCACACCGTTTCGACGTGCCGATGCGACAGGCTCCAGGCCAGCGTCAGCTGCGCATCGCCGTCAGCCCAGGTGCTGCTGGCGAGCAGGGTCTTGCCGTACAGCGCCAGCTCGCGCGGCCGGATGACGTTGAGCGCCACCTCGGTGCCCCAGCCGATGCCGCAGCCGAGCTGCAGGCCGGTTTGGCGCTGGCCGGTGCCGTCCAGGCGCCAGTCTCCATGGGCGCCCTCGAGCTCGCAAGCCTGCGGGTCCATGACGGCGGCGTCCTCGGCCTGAAGAGGTCGGCCGGCCTGGGCCGAACAGGCGAAGAGGGCGAGGCTGAGGGCGAAGGCGGGGCGCATGCGGAGAAAGAGCCTAGCGCCTGGCTGTGACTCCGGCATGGGGGAAGATGCCTGCATGTTGTTTGGATTGCTGTTCGCCCTTGCTGCCGGGCTGATGTGGGGGCTGGTGTTTGTCGCGCCCGTGATGTTGCCGGGCTATGCCCCCGCCTTGTTGACGGTGGGCCGCTACTTGGCCTTCGGCCTGATCGCCCTGCCGCTCGCCATGGCTCTGGACCGTCGCGCGCTGCGCGAGCTGCTGCCGGGCGACTGGTGGGAGGCCGCCAAGCTCAGCCTGGTCGGCAACTTCCTCTATTACCTCTGCCTATCGGCCGCCATCCAGCGCGCCGGCGCGCCGCTGCCGACCATGATCATCGGCACGCTGCCGGTCGTCATCGCCATCTGCGCCAACCACCGCAACCGCGTGCGCGACGGCCATCTGCCGTGGGCGCGGCTGGCGCCGTCTCTGCTGCTGATCGCGGCGGGTCTCGCCTGCGTCAATCGCGACGAGCTGGCCGTGCTGCAGGCCGAAGCCGGTGACCCGCGCCGCTATGCCGAGGGAGCGCTGCTGGCCATCGCGGCCGTGGCCTGCTGGACCTGGTATCCGATCCGCAATGCCGACTGGCTGCGCGCGCACAGCGACCGCAGCCCGAGGGCCTGGGCGACGGCTCAGGGCCTGGTCACGCTGCCGATGGCTCTCGTCGGCGTGCTGCTGCTCGCCGTCATCTACCTGATGGCGCCGGACACGCTGATTCCGGCGGACTACGCCTTTCCCCTGGGCGACAGGCCGCTGGCCTATGTCGGCCTGATGGCAGCCATCGGCTTGTGCTCGTCCTGGCTGGGCACGCTGTGCTGGAACGAGGCCAGCCAAAGGCTGCCGACCTCGTTGTCGGGGCAGTTGATCGTCTTCGAGACCCTGGCCGCGCTGGCCTACGCGTTTGCGTGGAAGCAGCGCATGCCGCCGCCGGCGACTTTGCTGGGCGTGGCCCTGCTGATCGCCGGCGTGGTCTGGGCTTTACGCATCAAGCCCGTCAAAACCTGAAGCCCCTCGTCCAAGGAATACCTTGGCCGGTCCCCCGAGGGGACGGCGATGCTCGCGGCATTGAGCCGCGAGCACATCGCCGAGACGGGCCGGCTCGGGAGCGGCCCAGCGCTCGGCCCGAATGCATCGGTTAGAACCCCGAGTTGCCGGTGCCGCGGTTCAGCACGAAGCCGCCCGTGTTGCTCAATCCACCCTGGGCCGCACCGCTGACCGTCACGTTCTGGAAGGTCGCATTGCCGCCCGACTTGATCTGGATGCCGTAGGTCCCGGCCCCGGTGATCGTCACGCCATCGAACAGCGCGCCCTGCACCTGGTTGGGTCCGCTGATGTAGATGCCGGAATAGGTGCTGTCCTGGATGACGAGGTCCTTGATGACGAGGGGCGCGGTGATGCTCGACGTGTCGGCGAACAGGAAGAGAGCGCCAAACTGATCGTTCCAGTTGGGCTCGAAGCCGCCGGTGCGCACCAGGGTGTTGCCGGTGATGCGCGTCGTGCCGCTGAAGGGCACGGGGCTGAAGCGCGAGCTGACCGTGATGCCGGACGAGCCGACCACCGTGTCGCTGATGACGTTGTACTCGGCCCGGTTGCCATTGCCGCCGTAGATACCGATGCCATTGGCCAGCACGGGCGACTGCACGGTGTTGCGCAGATAGGCCGAGTTGGTCACCGCGGCGCCTTCCGAGAACATGGCCAGCGCGTCGTCACCGGTGTTGCGCACGACGCTCTGGTCCATGACCACGTTCTGCACATTGGCGTGGATGTTGACGCCGTCGGCGAAGGTGTTGCGGATGCGCAGGCCGCTGGCGTAGAGGCCGTTGGTGCCCGAGTCGATCCACATCCCGACCTTGGTGTGCTCGAACCACAGGTTCTGGAACATCGAGCCGGTGCCGAAGTTGCCCTCCAGCGGCGCGTCGGTCAGCACCTGACCGTCGGGGTCGCGCAGCGTGACCTTGCCCAGCATCAGAAAGTCGGCCAGCTTGACGTTGCTGCCCGTGCCGTAGAGGCCGCCATGGCCGTCGTTGCCCAGCTCCACCGTCGAATACCAGGGGCCGGCGCCGCGCATCGTCACACCGGAGATGTTGATGCGCGAGCTCAGCTTGAAGGTGCCCGCCGGGATCCACACGACACCGCCCGAGGGCTGGGCCGCCGCGATGGCCTGCTGGAAGGCCGACGTGGCGTCACCCCCGCCGGACACCGCGCCGTAGCTGGTGATGGAGAAGGCGCCCGCCGGCATGGCGTAGGCGGCGGGGATGACCTCGGTCTCGATGAAGTCGATGTCGTACCAGGCCGCAGTGTTGCCGCTGTCCTTCTGCAGCTTGAACACGGTGCCGGCCGGGTAGCTGGCCAGCGGCACATGGATCTCGTCGTAGAAGTGGCGCGGCGTGCCGTCCGACGGCACGCCGCGGAAGGGGTAGGCGCCATAGACCCAGGCATAGGTCGACGTCAGGTTGAGGTCCTGCACTTTGGTCCCATTGGCGTAGAGGGCCAGCGTCGCCGACTGGCCACCACCGCCCGGCGCGTCGGGGATGGAGTAGCGCAGCACCAGGGAGTTGGTCGGCTGGGTCGTCGTGAAGCTGACCTGATGGCCGGTATTGGCCAGGCGCACCAGGCTACGGCCGCTGGACTCTGACTGCACGGTGAAGGGCGTGCGGCTGGCTGTCAGCACGGTGGCATTGGTCGATGCCGTCTCGGCTTCGTAGAGCGTCGTGCGCACGGTGGCGCCGCGGGCAGCGGCGGTCAGCTCGCCCGCCACGCTGAGGCTGTCGATGCCCACATCGGGGCCGGCCGATGCTGCGGCCAGGCCGACGGTGTTGTGACCGGTGCGCAGTGTCAGCGGCAAGCTGAGCGTCGCCCAGGTGCTGCTGGCCGGAATGCTGACGGTGCCCACCCTGGCAGCGTTGACGATGACGTCCAGCGTGCGGGCACTGCCGCTGGTGTTGAGATAGCGCAGGCTCGCCGTGGCGCTGCCGTCACCGCTCATGAAGACGGTACGGATGGCACGTGCGCCGTTGGCGGTGAAGCCCGCCGCGTAGCCGCTGCCGTTGTAGCCGGTGACCGAGGTCGACACCGCGGCGCCGCCAGACATGAACCAGGTCTCGGCTTTAGCCGGCGTGACATTGGGGTTGCCACCCCCAGTGACGGCCGCGACGTCCAGCGCATCGAGGTTGACGTTGCCGCTGTCGCTGGTCGTGAACTTGTAGGCCACGGTATGGGCGCCGGCGCTCAGCGTGACGGTCGAGGTCTGCGCGGCCCAGCTGTCCCAGTTGGCCGTGGCGGGCAGGCTGACCTGGCCGGCCGAGACGCCGTCGACGTAGACGGTCAGCGTCTTGGCCGCGCCGGTTCCGTTGGCGTAGCGCAGGCTCAGCGAATGGCTGCTCGTGCTCGCGGCCGTCACGCTGAAGGCGACCTGGGCGTTGCCCTTGTTGCCATCGGTGAAGCCGCCGACAAAGCCGCTGCCCTGGTAGCCGGTGTGGTCCGCCGCCACGACGGCGCCGCCGCTCAGCGCGGCGTTCTCCGCCTCCCGGCCACCGCTGCCGGTGACGACGGCGTCGACATCCAGCTTGTCCAGGTTGACGTTGCCGCTGTCGGCGCTGGTGAACTTGTAGGCGATGCTGTGATTGCCGGCGGTCAGCACGACGGTTGTCGTCTGCACCAGCCAGTCGTCCCAGTTGGCCGTGGCGCCCAGGCTCACCTGGCCCTTGGACACGCCATCGACGTAGAGCGTGAGTGTCTTGGCCGAGCCGGTGCCGTTGGCGTAGCGCAGCTTCAGCGTGTAGTTGCCGTCCGTGGCCGCGTTGACGGTGAAACTCGTCTGCGCGTTGCCCTTGTTGCCGTCGACGTAGCCGCCGACGAAGCCGCTGCCGGTATAGCCGGTGTGGTCGGCCGCCGTGGCGGTGCCGCCGCTGAGGGCGGCGCTCTCGGCCTGGAAGGTGGCTGCATGGAGGGTGGTTGCCAGGGCCAGGAAGGGCAGGCAGGCGATCAGGCGCCGCAGCGCCGGTTGGGTATGCATCGGTTTGTCTCCGTAGTGGTCTTCACGAGACCCGTCTAGCGCGGGCCGAAAACCACTCTAGGGACGTCGACGGCGCCGTTCGCGATGCCCCGGCAGGCCGCAAGGGCTGAAGCTTCAAAACCTTGGGAAGGCTTCAGGGTGGCTTCAGATTCGCCATAGGCCGCGGATGCTTCACCACTGTCTCTCCCGGACGGAAACGACGCTTGGTAACGCGACCCCAGGACATTCACCGATGCGGCCACAGGCGGTCGCGTTGCTGGGCTCAGGCCGGCAAGACTTCGAACACCCTTTGCCCATTGAAGCCATCGGCTTCGCCACGCTTCGTGTGGCCGCGCGCGTTGCTAACGATGCGCGTGTCGCCGATGCGGTAATCGTGGCGGCAATGCAGATGGCCGTGGATCCAGAGGCTGGCGCCCGGCAGCAGGTCTTCGTCGTCGTTGCAGAAGCTGGCCGTGCCGGGCTCGCGGCCGTAGCGCGGGTCGGCGCTCTTGAGACTCGGCGCGAAGTGGGTGATGGCGACGGTGGCGTCCCAGTCACCCGTGCGCTGCAGCTCGTCGGCCAGCCAGGCGCGCTGTTCGAGTGCCAGTTCACGCACCGCCTCGACACCGAAGGGCTCACCATGGCGCGTGGATTGCATGACGTTCTGGAAATAGCCGCCGGCCCGCATTGCGCGGTCGCGGCCTGAAGGACCGAAGGCGTCGAAGTCGCACCAGCGCGTGCAGCCGACAAAGCGCACGCGCCGGCCCTGGGCATCGGCCATGACGACGGACTCGTCATCCAGCATGCGCAGGCCGACCGCCTTCACGTGGGCGCGCAACGCCTCGCGCGCCTCGTCCACGTCGCGGCGGTCGTACTCGTGGTTGCCCGGCACGAAGAGCACCGGCACGGGCCAGCCGCGGAACAGCTCGAAGCTGCGCCAGGTCGTGTCGATGTCACCGGCAAGGATCAGCAGCTCGGCGCTTGGAGCCGGTACAGGCTCGAACGCCTCCGTCTCCAGGTGCAGGTCAGATAAAAGTTGCAGCTTCAAGTTAGCGGTCCGCGCAAAGCGCCGGGCCCCATCCAGCGACTCCCGCTGATCCGGCTCTGCCGGTCGGCTGGGAGTGCCCCCTTGAGGGGGCGCGCGCAGCGCGTAGGGGGTGGGCTGGTGTCGTCAGTTGGAACCGTGACAGACCTTGTACTTGCGCCCCGATCCGCAAGGGCAAGGGTCGTTGCGCCCCACCTTGGGCGTGTCGCGCTTGATGGTCTCGACGCGATAGCGCTCGGCCTCCGTCAGGTCGGCCAGGTCGGCCACCGTGACGACGAGCTCCTCGATGGCGTCGTCCAGATCCTTGAGCGGATGCTCGCGGTTCAGCGTCGCGACGACTTCCTTTTCCTCGGGCGTCTCGGCCGGCAGATGACGGTACAGGCGGGCC
Source organism: Roseateles saccharophilus (assembly GCF_031458095.1). Taxonomy (GTDB): domain Bacteria; phylum Pseudomonadota; class Gammaproteobacteria; order Burkholderiales; family Burkholderiaceae_C; genus Pelomonas; species Pelomonas saccharophila_A. The sequence continues at coordinate 1,272,253 of NZ_JAVDXU010000002.1, read as the reverse complement.
ATCGCGGCGCTGACGTCCTCGTTGGGCATGTCGGCCAGCTCGGGGAAGCACAGGGCCGCATGCTGGAAGCCGGCCACCCAGGGCATCAGGGCGCGCGAGATGGGGCCGAGGGCGTCGTAGCTGGCGCGGGCCGAGCGTTCCTCTTCGGTCGCATCCTCGGGCAGGGGCTCGGGCGCCTGCTCTTCGTCCACTTCCAGGATGACGGGGTCGAACCAGCCGTCCTCGACGAGACCACGGTTCAGCGCGGCGTGGCGGCGCTCGACGAGCTGGGTCAGCTTGTCCAGCCAGCCGGCATCCACCGTCTCGGGCAGCAGGCCGCCGTCGTAGTCAAAGATATTGGGCAGCCACTCGTCGGCCTCGATGAGGCGGGGCTGCACGATGACGCCGCAGAGATAGCCGTCCAGCATGGAGGCGTCCAACGGCTGCAGGGGCTCGGGCGTGGCGGCAAGGAGTTCGTCGAGTTCGGCGAACTCGGCGTCGGTGAGGTCATGGGTGCTCATGGGCGCGGATTGTCGGGGTTTGCCCCCGGCGGGCAAGCCGGTGCGCCGAAAACCTTCAACCCCCTAGAACCGCAATCGATGTCATCGATGTCAACGATCAACCACATTGGTAAAAACCCAGATGACATCGATAACATTTGCCCTCAAAGTCCAGTCCATCGAAAGTGGCGACGGCCGCGCCGGCTTTCGGGATCGATAACAACCATTGGAGACCCACAGATGTACAAGCCCCATGCCGCGCCGCGCGCCGGCGCCCGCTCCTTCTTCCGCCCGCAGCTGATCGCCCTGGCCGCCGCCGTGCTGTGCGGCAGCGCCTTCGCCCAGGAGGCCAGCCCTGGCGCCAAGCCCGCCGCAAAACCTGCCGCAGAAGCGCCCGAAGTCAAGGAACTCGAAGCCGTCGTCGTCACCGGCACGGCGCGCCGCGAAGGCGTGCGCAAGCTGGAAGCCGGCTTCTCGATCACGACCGCCACCGAAGAGCAGATCAAGCAGGCCGCGCCCACCAGCACGGCCGACATCCTGAAGACCGTGCCCGGCGTCTTCGTCGAGACCTCCGGCGGCCAGGCCGGCGCCAACATCCGCGTGCGCGGCTTCCCGACGCCCGGCGACGGCCCCTACTCGACCTTCCAGCTCAATGGCGCGCCGCTGTACCACCTGCCCACGCTGAGCTTCTTCGAGCATTCCCAGCTGTTCCGCCTGGACGACACCATCGACCGCATGGAAGTGCTGCGCGGCGGCCCCAGCCCCATCTTCGGCAGCGGCCAGCCCGGCGTGACGGTCAACTTCATCCAGAAGGACGGCCGCAATCCCGAGGCCGGCCTGCGCGTGACGACGGGAACCGGCAACCTCAAGCGCGTCGACGGCGTCTATGCCGGCAAGCTCAGCGACCAGTGGAACATCATGGTCGGCGGCTTCTGGCGCGAGAGCGACGGCGTGCGCGACACCCAGTTCCCTGCCGACAGCGGCGGCCAGGCCAGCGTGGTGCTGAGCCGCAAGCTCGACACCGGCAGCCTGCAGCTCTATGCCCGCGCGCTGCGCGACCGCAACGCCTTCTTCACGGCCATTCCGGTGGTCGGCTCGGCCGACGGCAAGAGCGCGTCCAGCTACCCCGGCTTCAATGCGCTGAAGGACTATTTCTACGGCAACGAGCTGCGCAATATCGTGCTGGAGACCGGCCGCGCCACCGGCCGCACCCTGCCCAATGGCAAGCCCGAGATCCAGCGCGGCACGGTCACCAAGGACCTGGCCGACGGCCGCGGCGCCGATGTGCAGACCTATGGCGCCAACCTCGACACCAAGCTGGGTGACTGGACGCTGACCAACAAGCTCAGCCACACCACCGGCGACACGCCAACCTACGCCCTCTTCTCCGGCGCCAACCCGCAGACCCTGTCCAGCTACATCACTTCGCAGGTCACGGCCGCCAATGCCGACGCAGCTGTCGTGGCCGCCGCCGGCCGCGCCGCCACCACCGGCAGCGCCACCTTCACCAATGGCGGCGGCACGGTCGCCGGCAGCACGCCCGTCATCGTCAACGGCATGTGGGCCGTGGACAAGGCGCTGCGCTCGACCAGCAACGAGACCCGCATCTCGCGCGAGATCGCGCCGGGCAACAACCTGACCCTGGGCCTGTACCTGGCCGGCTACAGCTCGCATGACGTCTGGACCCTGGGCCAGGCCCAATTGATGACGGTGCAGTCCCACGCCCGCCTCGTCGACGTGGTGCTGGACAACGGCGTCAAGGCCTCGCGCAACGGCTATGTCACGCCGCCCTTCTCCTTCGATCTCGATGCGAGCTACAGCGGCAACACCCGCGCCTTCTTCGTCGCCGACGAGTGGCAGCTGACCAAGGAGCTGCGCGTGGACCTCGGCGCCCGCCGCGAGACCCAGCGCATCACCGGCACGATTGCCAACGTCAGCAACGGCGACCTCGATGCCGACCCGACGACGATCTACAACAACAACCTGTCCTACTTCAACGGCAGCAACACGCTGATCGACAGCAAGCTCAGCCGCAGCTCCTTCACCGGCGGCGCCAACTACGCCTTCACGCGTGAGTTCAGCGCTTTCGTGCGCGTCAACAAGGGCCACCGCCTGCCCGACTTCGACGTGCTGCGCGGCCGTGGCGCCAACGAGAGCAAGGACTCTGTCGAGGACATCACCCAGTTCGAGATCGGCCTGAAGACCGCCACCAAGCTCTACAGCGCCTTCCTGACGGCCTACCAGAACAAGCTGACCAACTCCCAGACCCAGCAGTTCACCAATGCCGGCAACGTCGTGCTGCGCCCCAACAGCAAGGCCACCGGCCTGGAGTTCGAGCTGGCCCTGCGCCCGGGCTATGGCTTCGAGATCGCCGCCACCGGCAACTTCCAGGACGCCAAGTACAAGGACTTCCAGCAGTTCACCGGCAACCGCGTTGAGCGCGCACCGAAGTTCCAGGCCCGCCTGACGCCGAGCTGGCAGACCCAGACCGGCTTTGGCCAGCTGCGCACCTTCGCCACCTTCAGCCACGTCGGCGAGCGCTTTGCCGACCAGACCAACACGCTGAAGCTGCCGGCCTACCGGACGATTGATGCGGGCGCCGTGTTCTCCATGGATAACGGCCTGGAAGTGCGCCTGACCGGCACCAACCTGACCAACAAGATCGGCCTGACGGAAGGCAACTTCCGCGTGCCGGGTCAGGCCGCCGGCCAGGACGGCGTCTTCCTCGCGCGGCCGCTGTTTGGCCGGGCCTATGAGCTGAGCGTCGGCTTCCAGTTCTGACGAGGCGCCAAGATGGCGACGCCTGAACTCCAAGCTGCCCTCGACATGACACAACCTTCAACCCTCCCGGCGGTGCCCCTGTCGAGCGGTGGCCTGCGCATCCGGCTCGCCATCATCCTGACCTATATGCTGTTCGGCGCCCTGCTGAACAGCGTCGGCGCGGTCAATCTGCTGGTCGTGCAGACCCTGGGCGTGCCGCGCGCCGAGGCCGCGCTGCTGGACGCGTGGAAGGACCTGCCCATCGCGCTGACGTCCTTCCTCGTCGCCTCGCTGCTGCCGCGCCTCGGGCTGAAGAAGTCCATGCTGCTGGCCTTGGCGGGCGTTGGCGCGGCGTGTCTCGCCATGCCGGTGCTGTCGGCCTTCTGGGCCATCAAGCTGCTGTTTTGCACCCTCGGCGCGGGCTTCGCCCTGGTCAAGGTCTCGGCCTATTCCATGATCGGCCTGGTCACCCAGGACCGCGCCGGCCATGCGCGCTTCACCAACCTGCTTGAAGGCCTCTTCATGGTCGGCGTGCTGGGCGGCTTTTTGCTGTTCAGCCAGGCGGCACATGCCGAAGGCAAGGGCTGGCTGCAGGTCTACAACCTGCTCGCCGCGCTGGCCGCCGGCGCCTTTGCGCTGCTGCTGTTCAGCCCGCTGGACGAGGGCCCCATCCAGTCGCCCAACACGACGCTGCGCGAAGACCTCGTCGCGATGGCGCCGCTGCTGAAGCTGGCCCTGGTCGTGGTCTTCCTGCTGTCGGCCTTCCTGTACGTGCTGATCGAGCAGGGCATCTCGACCTGGCTGCCCAGCTTCAACAACGAAGTGCTGCATGTGCCCACCGCGATGAGCGTGGGCCTCGCGGTCATCATGCCGGCGACGACGGCACTCGGCCGGTTGACCAGTGCCGCCGTCATCGGCCGCCTGGGCTGGTTTGCCGTCGTCATTGCCTGCCTGGTCGGCATCGCCTGCCTGATCCTCGTGGCCCTGCCCATGGCCAAGGGCGCGCAGCCGCTGACCGGTGACGTCGGCTGGCTCAACGCCCCGCCCGCGGCCTATCTGCTGCCGCTGACCGGCCTGCTGCTCGCTCCCATCTACCCGGCCATCAACTCCGCCATGCTGAGCGCGCTGCCGCAGCGCCAGCACGCGGCCATGACCGGCCTCATCGTCGTCTTCTCGGCCCTCGGCGGAACTTTGGGCAGCTTCATCACCGGCCGCCTCTTCGTCGCCTTCGACGGCACCACTGCCTTCGGCCTGCTGCTGGTGCCCGTCGCGGCGCTGGCGGTCTCGCTCACCCGGCTGCGCCGGCATCTCGCATCGTCATGACCTCCCGTTCCCAGCGCCCCGGCGACCTGCTCGCCACCGCGCCCGTCCACGCCGTCGCCCCCGCCCATACCGCGGCTGCCACGCCCCATGAGCTCTATGGCGAACTCTTTGTCGCCGTGCAGATGACGCGCGTCTTCGGCGACGGCAAGAGCTTTGTCGACGCCCGGCCCAAGACCGTGCCCTCGCTGATCCGCGCCCGCTTCGAAGCCGAGCGCCGCCTGCCCGGCTTCTCGCTGTCCGACTTCGTGCATGCCCATTTCGAGCTGCCCGGCCACGACGCCGCCGTCGGCCCGCGCCTGGGCATCCGCGAGCACATCCGCGCGCTGTGGCCACTGCTGGTGCGCGAACACGCCCAGGCCCAGGAAGGCGAAAGCCTGCTGGCCCTGCCCCGGCCCTATGTCGTGCCCGGCGGGCGCTTCCGCGAGCTGTATTACTGGGACAGCTATTTCACGATGCTCGGCTTGGTGGCCGATGGCCGGCGTGACCTGGCCGAGCACATGCTCGCCAACTTCGCCCACCTGATCGCGACCCATGGCTTCATCCCCAACAGCAGCCGCAGCTACATGCTGAGCCGCTCCCAGCCGCCCTTCTTCTTCCGCATGGTCGAGCTGCTGCATGCGGACGACCCGGCGGCCGGCTTCGCAGCCCATCTGCAGTCGTTGCAGGCCGAGCACGCCTTCTGGATGGCCGGCGAGGCCACGCTGGCACCCGGCCAGGCCCATCGCCGTGTCGTGAGCACGCCTGAGGGCGCCCTGTTGAACCGCTATTGGGACGACCGCTGCACGCCGCGCGAGGAGAGCTGGCGCGAGGACGTGCTGACGGCAGAAGCGGCCAAGGGTCGCACGCCCACCGAGGTCTGGCGCGACCTGCGCGCCGGCGCGGAGAGTGGCTGGGACTTCTCCGGCCGCTGGTGCGCCGACCCCGCCGACATCGCGACGATCGAGACGACAGCGCTGGCACCCGTCGACCTGAACGCGCTGCTGGCCGGTCTGGAGAACGCCATTGCGCTGGGCGCCGCCCGCAGCGGCGACACCGCCACCGCTAGCGACTTCGAGGCCCGTGCCGCCGCCCGCCGCCTGCTGCTGCAGACGCGCTTCTGGCGCGCCGACGCGGGCCATTTCTCCGACTTGAACTGGCGTGACGCCACCGACCCGCGCCCGCTGACGGCCGCCGCCCTCGTGCCCCTGTACCTGGGCATCGCGACGCAAGCCCAGGCCGACGCCATGGCCGCTCAGGTGCAGCGCCATCTGCTGGGTACCAACGGCCTGCTGACCACCGCCCTGACGACGGGTCAGCAATGGGATGCCCCCAACGGCTGGGCGCCGCTGCAATGGATGGCGGCCCAGGGCCTGCTGCGCTACGGCCATACCGCCCTGGCCCGCGACATTGCCGCGCGCTGGTGCGCCAGCGTGCATCGCGTCTACCTCGCCACCGGCCGGCTGCTGGAGAAGTACGACGTTGCCGAGGACAAGCCCGGCGGCGGCGGCGAGTACGAGACCCAGGACGGCTTTGGCTGGACCAACGGCGTCTTCGCCGCCTTCAAGGACGGCCTGCTGCGCCCCTAGTTCCTGCCCTGACCCCTGAGGGTTGGGGGGCCGGCAGGCCTCGGTCTGCCGTGACCTCGGGCTAAGCTGGGTTCCGACATGCCTGCCGACACCCCCGCGCTCAGCCCCGCCGCCCTCGCCCGTTGCATTCCCTTCCTCGTCTTCATGGCCCTGCTGGCCCTGCGCGGCTATCTGCCCGCCGACTTGGGCCTGGATGCGCGCTGGATCTATGGCGTCCAGGCCGTCGTCGTCGCCGGCTTGCTGGCCTGGTACTGGCGCGGCTATGGCGAGCTGGCGCGCCAGAACCTGCCCGAGGCGCGCGAGACCGGCTGGGCCGTCGTCGTCGGCATTGCCGTCTTCGCCGTCTGGATCCAGCTCGACGCCCCCTGGATGCAGCTCGGCACGGCCACGGCCAGCTTCGTGCCCTTGGACGGTGCCGGCCAGCCGATCTGGACGCTGATCGTGCTGCGTCTCCTCGGTGCCGCCCTGGTCGTTCCCGTCATGGAGGAGCTGTTCTGGCGCAGCTTCCTGATGCGCTGGGTGCAGCACCCCGCCTTCGAGCGGGTGGACCCGCAGGCGGTGGGCATGAAGGCCGTCGTCGTATCCACCTTCGTCTTCACGCTGGCCCACACCCTGTGGCTGGCCGCCGTCGTCGCCGGCCTGGCCTACGCCTGGCTCTATCGCCAGACCGGCAAGCTGTGGACGGCCGTCATCGCGCATGCGGTGACCAACGGCATGCTGGGCATCTGGGTTATTTGGACCGGGCGTTGGGAGTTCTGGTGAGAAGGGCCAGCGAAAGGGCTAGCTCGACAGCGCGGCATCCCCTGGCGACCCGTTTCGATGCACCTCGAAGTCGTGGTTGGCCAGGGATGACCCTTCGGGCGAAGGCCTGGCGAGGCCGGCTGCGTTGTTACAGCGCAAAGCCGCCGGCCCGCCAGGCCCCCGCGCACTGCCGATCTAACCCTTCCGCTGACCCAGCCCGGGTCTCTCCAGGTCCCTGAAGGCCTCGAAGATCCACGACCTCAGGCCGATGACGACGCTGTAGGGCCGCTTCTCCGAGGCCGGCAGCTTCTGGTCCAACAGATGCTGGCGCGCGAAATCGTCGGCCGCGCGCTGCAGGCGCTCGGCCAACTCGCGGGCGTGGCCGGCGCCGAATTCGCCGTGCACCAGGGTCAGCAGCTCACCGTCACCGTCGAAGCCGCCGGCAAAGAAGTCGGCCATCACGCGCTCACGGAAGAACTGCATGACGGGCCCTTGCGGGCGCCAGCGCAGGGTCTTGGCGACTTTGAGCTTGTAGCGGTTGTGCGGGCGCAGCTCGATGACGCCCAGGCGGTCCAGCTGGGCGAGGGCGGCGACGATCTCGGCCTCGGACATGCGATAGCGCGTCAGCATGTTCTCCAGCGGCCATTGGCTGAGGCAGCAGATGGCCACCAGCAGCAGCTTGGGGTCGGCGACGACGGCCTTCTCCTGCTCCAGGCTGAGCTCGCGCTGGGTCGGCGTCTCGCGCACGAGGCGCGCGGCCAGCTCGGCGAACTCCAGGCCCAGCACGCGGCAGATCTCGTCCACGCGTGACAGCGGCATCTCGCCCCCCGGCGCCAGCATGCGCTTGACGCTGGACTCCGACAGCTCCAGCTCGCGCGCCAGCTCGGCATAGCTGAGGCCGCGCGTCTTCAACTCGGCCTTGATCAGGGCCACGAGGGATTGCGTGCTCGACATGGCGCCAACGGTAGCGCATGGCGCTACCGCAAGGGGCGAGCCCCGCGCCGCCGCGGCAAAAAGGGTGGCATTCGCGCACGGCCTCGCGATGCTCGCGGCCCTCGTCACTTCCCGACCTCATCGCCATGCTCACCCGACGCCATCTGCTGTGCTGCGGCGCGGCCGCCGGCCTGTTCACGTCACTGGCCGGCCCGGCCCGCGCCGGCCTGCTCAACCCCTGCCGCAGCGGCATTCCCGACGACCTCAAGCCGCTGCTGGCCCGGACCTTCGAAGGGCTGGATGCGGCCCAGCTCTGGGATGTGCACACCCATCTGCTGGGCACCGGCGATTCCGGCTCGGGCTGCTCGGTGAACGCCCAGCTCAGCCAGTGGTGGCACCCGGTCGAGATGCTGCGCAAGCGCTTCATCCTGAACGCCGCCTGCGTGCCGGCCGATGCGCCGAGCGTGGATCGCGCCTACGTGGAGCGGCTGAAGGCGCTGGCCGACGACTTCCCGCCCGGTGCCCGCTGGATGCTGTTCGCCTTCGACCAGGCCTGCGACGCCGCCGGCCGGCCGCACGTGGGGCATACGACCTTCCACGTGCCCGACGCCTATGCGGCCGGCGTCGCCGCGGCCCATGTGGATCGCTTTGCCTGGGTCGCCTCCATCCACCCCTACCGGCCCGACGCGCTGGCGCGGCTGGATGCTGCCCTCGCCAACGGCGCGGTCGCGCTGAAGTGGCTGCCGTCCAGCATGAACATCGACCTGCGCGACCGCCGCCTGCGCCCCTTCTACGAACGCCTGGCCGCGAGCCACCTGCCCGTCATCGTGCACTGCGGCGAGGAGCATGCCGTGCCCGGCGCCAGGCGCGACGAGCTGGGCAATCCGCTGCTGGTGCGCGCAGCGCTCGAGCAGGGCGTCCGGGTCGTCATCGCGCACTGCGCGTCGCTCGGCCTGGCGCTCGACCTGGATCGCCAACGCCCCCGCGACGTGCCGGCCTTTTCCCTCTTCGAACGGCTGATGGACGAGGACTGGGACGGGCTGCTGATGGGCGATGTCTCCGTCGTGCTGCAGGCCAACCGCGAGCCCGAGGTCGCACGCACGCTGATGCTGCGCGAGGCTTGGCACTCCCGCCTGCTGCATGGCTCCGACTACCCGCTGCCCGGCATCCCGGCCGCCATCCGCCTGCCCGCCCTGGTCAGTGCCGGCCTGCTGGACGCGGCCGACGCGGCCCCGCTCGAGCGCCTGCGCGAGCACAACCCCCTGCTGTTCGACCTGGCCCTGAAGCGTGCCGCCCGGTGGCGCGGCGCGCGCCTGTCCGCGTCGGTTTTTTTGACCCGGACCCACTTCCAGCGCCACGAAGTCGCATGAAACGCTACTTTTCGGCGCTTGCCGCGCGCCTCGGAACTATTCCCGAGGTGGGCCCCGCCGGCTTCGCGCAAGATCGCGGCCACCGCAACATTCGTTCACAACACGACGCTCCCACCATGGCTCAGTACCCCCACATCCGTCGCGACACCAGCGCCTGGCGCCTGCAGGTCTGGATCTCCTTCGGGCTCAGCGTGATGCTGTGCGGCTCGGGCCTGGCCTGGCTGCCGGGCGCCGACCTGGACCGCGCCTTCATGGTGATGGGCTATGTGTTCTGCCTGTCCACCGCCTTCGCGCTGGCCAAGTTCATCCGCGACAACCAGGACCGCCAGGTCGACACGCCGATGTGGCGCCTGGTCGTCTGGAGCGGCTTCGCGCTGGCCATGGGCCTGACGGGCTGGGGCCTGTGGCGCATGGAGATCCAGCCGGTCTGGAAGGCCTATCTCGGCGTCTGCTGGCTGTATCTGATCTCCAACGTCTTCACGCTGGCCAAGATGCTGCGCGACGCCCATGAGGCCGACCTGATGGAAGCCCGCCTGCAAGGCCGCCGCGAAGCCGCCGCCCAGGCCACGACAGAAAACCAGTAACCGAGGAGCTGCAGATGAAGCGCCTGCTTGCCATCACCGCCCTGGCCCTGAGCCTCAGTGCCCAGGCCCACACCAGCCCGTCAGAAGCCAGCGCCGTGCTGTCGGTCGCTCCCGTCGTGTTGTCGGTCGGCGCGGTCAGCGCCACCGGCGTCGCGCTGAGCGCCCTCCCCGCCGGCATCCTGTCGGCTGGTGTGACGCTGACCGTCGTCGCCGTCGAGGTCGTGGGCAGCACCACCGTCTGGATCCTGGAGCGCGCCTCGGACGGCGCCCGCATCAGCATCAAGGCGTCGGGCAAGCTCGCCGAAGGCGTCGTCGTGTCCACCGGTGCGGCCGTTGTCGTCTCGGTCATCGGCGCCGGCACCATCCTGTCGGCGGCCGGCGAGGTCATCGCCTTCATCCCCAACGAGATCGGCAAGGCCCTGCTCTACAACGAACAGGTGAGCCGTTGAGAGCAGCTGTCGCCATTGCCGCCCTGGCCATGGCCACGACGGCCCATGCGGGCCGGCCCTGCGAGGAGAAGCAGCCGACGGCGCGCCAGATCGAGCAAGGCCTCAACCTGGCCCAGGCCACGGCCCGCCAGCTGGATGCCAGCGGCGCCCAGGTCGCCATCCTGGCCCGCGCCGGGCAGGACCTCAGCAAATACGGCCTGCAGTGGTCCCACCTGGGCTTTGTCTACAAGGACACCAGCCAGCAGCCCGCCGTCTGGCGCGTCATGCACAAGCTCAACCACTGCGGCACCGACCATGCGGCCCTGTACCGCCAGGGCCTCGGCGAGTTCTTCATGGACCGCCCCTACCGCTACGACGCTGCCTTCGTCGTCCTCAAACCCGAGCTGCAGCAAGCCCTGCTGCCGGTGCTGACGGACAACAGCCGCGTGGCCCGCTTCAATGAGCGCCGCTACAGCATGGTGGCCTATGCCTTCGGCACGACCTACCAGCAAAGCAACCAGTGGGTGCTGGAGACCCTGGCCGGCAGCGCGGGCCCCGCGGTCAACAACCGCCGCGACGCCCAGGCCTGGCTGCGCAACCGGGGCTACCAGCCCACCGACCTGCACCTGTCCGCGATGACCCGCCTGGGTGGCCGCATGACACAGGCCAACATCGCTTTCGACGATCATCCGAGCGCGCGCCGCTTCAGCAGCCATATCGACACGGTCACCGTGGACTCGATGTTTGCCTGGCTGCCGCGCGCCGGCCTGTCCCAATCGCCCCAACTCGTCCAGCAATGAGCCAAGAACACCCGAATCAGTTCGCGCTGCTGAAGCAACGCCGCTTTGCGCCCTTCTTCTGGACGCAGTTCCTCGGCGCCGCGAACGACAACGTCTTCAAGTTCGCGTTCACGCTGATGATCACCTACCAGCTGCAGCTGGACTGGCTGCCGTCCAAGATGGCGGGCCTGGTCATCGGGGCGCTGTTCATCCTGCCCTATGTGCTGTTCTCGGCCACCAGCGGCCAACTCGCCGACAAGCACGACAAGGCCCGGCTGATGCAGCTCGTCAAGAGCCTGGAGATCGCCATCATGGTGATCGCGGCCTGGGGCTTCTACGCCGCCAATGTGCCGGCCCTGCTGGGCTGCGTCTTCCTGATGGGCCTGCACTCGACGCTGTTCGGCCCGGTCAAGTACGCCTATATGCCGCAGCAGCTCAACGAGCGCGAGCTGACCGGCGGCAACGGCATGGTGGAGATGGGCACCTTCGTCGCCATCCTGCTGGGCCAGCTGCTCGGCGGCATCCTGGTCGACACGCCCGTCGTCGGCCCCCAGCATGTGGCCTGGGCCTGCCTGGCGCTGGCCATCGCCGGCCGCGCGACGGCCCAGGGCATTCCCGCCAGCCCGTCGACCGACCCGAATCTGGTCATCAACTGGAACCCCTTCACCGAGACCTGGCGCAACCTCAAGCTCGCGCATGAGGGCCTGGCCGTGTTCCGCTCCCTCTTGGGCATCTCGTGGATGTGGTTCTTCGGCGCCGTCTTCCTGAGCAACTTCCCGGCCTTCGCCAAGGAAGTGCTGCACGGCAGCCCGCAGGTCGCGTCGCTGCTGCTGGCGGTGTTCTCCATCGGCATCGGCATCGGCTCGCTGATGTGCGAGATGCTGTCCAAGCGCCATGTCGAGATCGGCCTGGTGCCGCTGGGCGCCATCGGCATGAGCGTGTTCGCCATCGACCTGTACTTCGCCGCCACCGGCCTGCCCGCCAGCGAGCCCTACAGCATCAGCGCCTTCCTGAGCGTGACCGCGCACTGGCGCGTGCTGGCCGACCTGACGCTGCTGGCCCTGTTCGCCGGCCTGTACAGCGTGCCCATGTATGCGCTGATCCAGCTGCGCGCCCAGCCCAGCCACCGCGCCCGCATCATCGCGGCCAACAACATCCTGAACGCGGTCTTCATGATCGCCAGCTCGGTCATCGCCGGCGCCATGCTGGGCGCCGGCCTGACCATCCCGCAGATCTTCCTGGCGGTGGGCATCGCCAACGCCGTCGTGGCCTTCTACATCTTCCTCATCGTGCCGGAGTATTTGCTGCGCTTCGCCGCCTTCGTGCTGACACGCATCATCTACCGCTTCAAGGTCATCAACGACGAACGCATCCCCACCGCCGGCCCGGCCGTGCTGGTCTGCAACCACGTGTCCTTCGTCGACGCCGTGCTCCTGATGGCCGCTAGCCCGCGCCCGATCCGCTTCCTGATGGACCACCAGATCTTCAAGATCCCCGTGCTGGGCTGGATGTTCAAGCTGGCCAAGGCCATCCCGATCGCGCCGCAAAAGGCCGACCCGGCCACCTACGAAGCCGCCTTCGCCGCCGCCCGCGCGGTGCTGGAGGACGGCGAGATGGTCTGCATCTTCCCCGAGGGCGGCCTGACGCGCGACGGCGAGCTGCAGCCCTTCAAGGGCGGCGTCATGAAGCTCATCGAGGGCCTGCCCGAGGTGCCGGTCATCCCGATGGCCCTCGGCAATCTCTGGGGCAGCTTCTTCTCGCGCGTCGAGGGCGGCAAGGCCATGGTCAAGCCGATGCGGCGCGGGGTGTGGAGCCCGGTGAGCCTGACGGTGGACGCACCGATGAAATCTGCCGCGGTTAGCCCCGACGCGCTTTGGGCGGCGGTGTCGCGCTTGCTGGCGACGACGCGCTGAGGGGCGTCACCGCAGGCGACGACTCCAGCACTGCATCACACAGTCGCTGCAAGCGCTCGTCCTGAGCAGCCGCCGCTGGGCGCCATAGGGTCAAGCCTTTGGGTGCGACTGCGGCCTTTGCCGACGTCGTGAGAGCCAGCGGCTCATCGTCGACCAAAGGTTGCAACGGCTGCCAAGACGGCATTTCGGCCTTGTCCAGGACGACTCTGCGCATACGCTGCTTCGGTTGCGCCCAGGCGGCAAGCCATTGCTTTGTCGCCCCCACACGTTGCTCGCTCCAAGCCACTTCACCGAATTCCAACACGAGTTGCTGACCGACGCGCGAGCGAATACGAACCGGGCAAAGCGGAGTCATCGCACCAGCATCCGCGCCGACAGCGCAGGCTGTTGCACCCAGGGCCGCATTGATCTGCCGACACCCCGCCGCTGTGACGCCGCCACGGGCGAAATCGATGTCTCCCAGATGGAGTTTTCCCACGATGGTGTGAGGTACCGCCGTCACACTGCCAGTCTGAGTGGCCACCACGAAGAAGAGCGCCAAGCCGAAGGCCAGCCCGACCCCCACGCCGATCTGAGGTTGAGGCGTAGACAGCACCCAGGCCACGACGGCACTCACCAGCAGCAACAGCACCAAAGTCAGCAAGGCCGGCGGCGATATCGACCCTTGGCCCAGGTCGCCGACAGCCGCCAGCCGAAGGATGACGTACACCGGCATCACGAAGAAGACAAAGGCCACGACGGAGTCGGCAACGATCCATCTGACCGAAATGGCGCGTCGCTTTGCGGTCGACCAACCTCGCACCGCCACCGACTCGCGCCAAACCCAGATCACCGCACCCAGCAGGCAAGCACCCCCAGCAATAGCGGCAAAACAGCGAAGCCCTTCCTGAGACGCGTCGGACACTTGCCACACAAGCAGCACGGACCAAAGAACGAAAGCGACGATCCAGGGAACCGTCTCAGCACATGCTGCAGGTCGTGATCCGCTAGGCATTGGCTCGGCCGGGTACGCAGTCGGCGCGGCTGCCGTCGCCGTGTGTCTTGGCCCTCTGCGAGACATGTCCCGCACGCCTCGCATGGCCAGAGCCGGGACGACCAGCAGCACCACCATGGCCGCCAGCAGTGTCAGCCCAAGCAAGGCCACTGCATAAAGCATCGATGCGATGCCCGCTAGGTCCACATCAGGCAGAAACTCGATGTCCGTCAGGAACATCAGCACCAACAGGCCGCCCAGGATTGAAACGGCACTGCCCAGCGTCTTGAGCGGGCTTTCAAGCGCGTAGTCCAGCAACTTCCTGGATATCGCGACCTGTGAGCTCGCGGCTTCTTTATCGACCTTGCTATCCTGAGCGACGGTCGTGGGGCTGGACATCTGCGGATCCTCAAATCAAAGGATCGAAAGGCTAAAGTCGCAAACGCCACCGTCGAGCGGCACTATTCACGAACGAAAGCGCGCCGTCAGCCTTGGACGCGGGATCCGCGCCTGAACAGCCGCCTCACCCGCAGCTTGATCGCACGCGCCGTGCGCCACACGGCGCTGGCGCGTACCCAGGCGAGCAGGTCGGCCTTCCAGCGCGTCCAGCGGGCGTAGAGGCGGGCGAACCAGGGCAGCTGCATCAGTGCCGGCTGGATGAGCTGGAACAGCCAGGCCAGCAAGGCCGTGCCGAACAGTTTGGCCGCGACGATGACACCCACACCCAGCAAGGCATGGCCCTCGGCCACCAGCCACACGGCAGCCAGCTTGATGGGCAAGATGAGCAGGCTGGGCAGCACCAGCACGACGAAGGCCCAGCGCGGCGGCAGGCGCTTGAGCAGGGCCTCGATCTGGCGGATGACCGGCAGCTTCGCGATCAGTGCGAAGACGCGCCGCAGCGGCTCCCAGCCCCATTCCTCGAAGAGGATGAGGATGGCCAGCGTGACCCGGAAGATCCAGCGCAGCGGGGCGAGCAGGGCTTTCAGCATGCCGCTATCTTGGGGCCGCCGAACGTTTATTCAAATCAGCCGCCCATGCCGCATCAGCGGCACCCGCGCCGATGAAACCGGGTATTCCGGGCCGAGCGCTGGGCCGCTCCCGAGCCGGCCCGCTTGGGCGATGTGCTCGCGGCTCGATGCCGCGAGCATCGCCATCCCCTCGGGGGATCGACCAGGCCCGCCCGCGTTCAGCGGTGCGAGATTGGGCCAGGGGCCGTCTCACACCCCGCGCGCCCGGTCGGCGTGGAACTGGGCCCGCCAGGCCTCGAAGCGGCCGGCGTCCAGCGCGTCGCGCATCTCCTGCATCAGGTTGAGGTAGTAGTGCAGGTTGTGCACGCTGGTCAGCATGGGGCCGAGCATCTCGCCGCAGCGGTCCAGATGGTGCAGATAGGCGCGGCTGAAGCCGATGCAGCATTCGCACGTGCAGGTCTCGTCGACCGGCTTCTCGTCGCCCTTGTAGCGGGCATTGCGCAGGCGCAGGTCGCCAAAGCGCGTGAACAGATGGCCGTTGCGCGCATTGCGGGTGGGCATCACGCAGTCGAACATGTCGATGCCCTGGGACACGCCTTCGACGAGGTCTTCCGGCGTGCCCACGCCCATCAGATAGCGCGGCTTGTTCGCGGGCAGCTGGTGGCCGGTGTGCTCCAGGATGCGCTGCATCTCGGCCTTGGGCTCGCCCACCGACAGGCCGCCGATGGCATAGCCGGGCAGGTCCAGTTCGGCCAGACCGGCCAGCGACGCGTCGCGCAGATTCGTGTACATGCCACCCTGCACAATGCCGAACAGGGCGTTCGGGTTCTCCAGCCGGTTGAATTCGGTGATGCAGCGCTTGGCCCAGCGCAGGCTCAGCTCCATGGAGGTCTTCGCCTCGCGCTCCGTCGTCAGCACGCCCTTGCTTTCGTAGGGCGTGCATTCGTCGAACTGCATGACGATGTCGGAGTTGAGGATGGTCTGGATCTGCATGCTGACCTCGGGCGTCAGCAGCAGCTTGTCGCCGTTGACGGGCGACGCGAACTTGACGCCTTCCTCGCTGATCTTGCGCATCGCGCCCAGGCTCCAGACCTGAAAGCCGCCGGAGTCGGTCAGGATGGGCTTGTTCCAGCTCTCGAAGCGGTGCAGGCCGCCGAACTGCTTGACGACGTCCAGGCCCGGCCGCATCCACAGGTGGAAGGTGTTGCCCAGGATGATCTGGGCGCCCATCTCCTGCAGCGAGCGCGGCGTGACGCCCTTGACCGTGCCATAGGTGCCCACGGGCATGAAGATGGGTGTCTGCACGACACCGTGGTTGAGCGTGAGCGTGCCGCGGCGGGCGCGGCCTTCGGTCTTGAGGAGGTCGAACTTCAGCATGGGGCTGTGATTGTCGCAGCGGGGAGGCTCGCGCCTACACTGGCCCGCGATGCTGCGCCGTCGCCCCCTGCTCACGCTTGCCGCGAGCCTGCCCCTGCCTGCAGCGGCGGCCCGTGCTCCCTTGCCGGCCTTCTGCCACGCCCTGCCGCCCCTGAGCTTCGAGCAGGACGGTCAGGTGAGCGGCCTTGCCGTCGAACTGCTGCGCCGCATGGCAGAGACGGCCGGGCTGGAGCTGAACCTGGCCCTGCAGCCCCGGCTGCGGGCAGAAAAGTCCTTTGTCGATACTCCCGGCAGCCTGCTCTTCCCGCTGGCCCGGCTGCCCGAGCGCGAGAACCGCTACCGCTGGGTCGGCCCCATCCTGCCACGCCGCGTGGGTATCTACAGCCTGCGCCAACGCACGGACATCCGTTACCGCGGCCTGCACCAGCTCGACGGCTTGCGTGTGGGCGCCACGGCCGGCACGGCCACGCTGGAGCAACTGCTGGCCGAGGGCCTGAAGCCGGACAAGGAGCTGGAGGTCTCGCCCAGCTACGAGGCCAGCGTGCGCAAGCTGCTGGCCGGGCGCATGGACCTGCTGGTGATCGGCGACCTCAACATCTACTGGCAGCTGCAGCAGGTGAAGGAGGCGCCGGACCGCATCCGCGAAGTGGCCGTTCTGGATGCCAGCGTGGACTACAGCTTTGGCCTGCACCTGGACGGCGACGCCGCGCCGGCCGAAGCCCTGCAGCGGGCCCTCGACCAGTTGCGCCGCAGCGGGGCCGTCGAGCGCATCAAGCAGGCCTACGGCCTGCCAGCCGGCTAGGCCCGGGCCATCAGGGTAGCCCTCAATGCCACGCCGACCAGGGCGTCTTAGTCTGCAGGCAACACCGCACCACCCTGCCATGAACCCGGCGTCGATCCCCACCCTGCTCTCAGGGTTGATGCTCGCCGCAACGGGCCTGGCCGCCCAGGCCTGCGGCCCCTACACGGCCGCGCTCTACCCCTATGCCCGCTTCTATTACGAGGATCCCAAGACGGGACCGGCCGGCATCGACAAGGAAATGTTCGAAGAGTTGTCGCGCCGCTCCGGCTGCGAACTGCGCACGGTGGTCGAATCGCGCATCCGCATCTGGGACCAGATGCGGCGCGGCGGCGTGCAGATGACGTTGTCGGCGCTGATGAGTCCCGAGCGCCGCGAGATCGCCGAGATGGTGCCCTATGCCCAGGGCCGCTACCAGGTGCTGATGCGCCGCGAGCTGGCAGCGCGCATCAACAGCATCGCCGCCTTCGAAGCCGACCCCCGCCTGAAGCTGCTCGACGTGCGCGGCTATGCCCACGGACCCACCATCGACGCCTGGGTCGCGCGCATGCGCGGCCAGGGCCGCCTGGTCGAGGCCGGCGACTTCAAGACCGCCGCCCGCATGCTGAAGGCCGGCCGCGCGGACGCCCTGCTGGCCCTGCCCAGCGGCTGGGGCATCGCGCAGTCCGCCTTCGACGACCCGGACGAACTCGTGCCGGTGGACGTCACACCCAACGAGCGCAATGCCGTGGCCCTGGCCATGGTGCACAGCATGCCGGAGGCCGACCGCCTGCGCCTGCGGCGCGCGCTGCAGTCCATGCTCGCCGACGGCACGGTTCACGAGATCCTGAAGCGCCATCTGGGCGAGAAGGGCGCCAAGGCGGCGGCGATTGAGTGAACCCCTCGTCCAAGGAGTACCTTGGCCGGGACCGCACTGCGACCAGTGCCCGCAGTGCTTCGGCAGGCACATCCTGCCCACCGGGCACTATGTGTCCGGCCTCAGCCCCCGATGGGACGGCGATGCTTGCCGGTTCGACCGGCAATCACATCGCCCCACGCGGGCCGGCTAGGGAGCGGCCCGGCGCTCGGCCCGCAGAATTCATGTGACCGCCGAGGCGCGGGGACAATCCCGTCATGCCCCTGACCCTGGCCGCCCCGGCCGAGCACGAAGTCATCGTCAAGAAAAGCCGCTTCCTCGGCCGTGTCGAGCCCTGCGCCGATCGCGCAGCGGCCTTGGCCCGCGTGGCCGAACTGCGCGCCGCCCATCCCGGCGCTGCGCATGTCTGCTGGGCCCTGCTGGCCGGCGGGCATTCGGCCGCCAACGACGACGGTGAACCCGGTGGCACCGCCGGGCGACCCATGCTGGACGTGCTGCGGCACCAGGGCCTGGACGGCGTGCTGGCCACCGCGGTGCGCTACTGGGGCGGCGTCAAGCTGGGCGCCGGCGGCCTGGTGCGGGCCTATACCGACTGCATCGCCCAGGCCCTGCTGACGGCCGAAAAGATCGAACGCGTCGCCCAGGTGGAACTGGGCTGCGAGCTGCCCTATGAGCTGGAAGGGCGGCTGCGCCGCCTGGCCGAGCAGCATGGTGCCCAACTGGTCGACGTGAGGCACGAGACCCGCGTCAGCATGCGCTTCGCGCTGCCGGTGACGGCACGCGCCGCCTTCACGGCCGCCGTCGATGAAGCGGCTCAGGGCCGGGTGGCCTGGGCGCGCGAAAGCAGCATCGCGTCGCCGTAGCTGAAGAAGCGGTAGCGCTGCGCAATCGCATGCGCGTAGACCGACCGGATGTGCCCGTAACCCGCGAAGGCGCTGACCAGCATCATCAGCGTGCTCTTGGGCAGATGGAAGTTGGTGACGAGGCGGTCGACGACGCGGAAGTTGAAGCCCGGCGTGATGAAGATGTCGGTCTCGCGCGAGCCCGCCAGCAGCTGCCCGCCGCGAGCGGCCGATTCGAGGGCGCGCAGCGTCGTCGTGCCGACGGCGACGACCCGGCCGCCACGTGCATGGCAGGCGGCCACGGCGTCCACGGTCGACTGCGGCACTTCGAACCATTCGCTGTGCATCTTGTGGTCGGCCAGCTGCTCGACGCGCACCGGCTGGAAGGTGCCCGCGCCCACGTGCAAGGTCACATGGGCCTGTTGCACACCCCCTTCGGTCAGCCGGGCCAGCAGGGCCGCGTCGAAATGCAGGGCCGCGGTCGGCGCGGCGACGGCGCCCGGCTCCTTGGCGAACACCGTCTGGTAGCGACGCACATCGTCTTCGCCGTCGGCGTGGGCGATATAGGGCGGCAGCGGCACATGGCCGTGGGCCTCCAGCAGCGCGAAGGGATCGCCGGCAAAGCGCAGATGGAAGAGGCCGTTGTCCGGCCCGCAGCGGCCCAGCACCTCGGCGTCGAAGGCGTCGGCAAAGCGCACCCGGCTGCCCGGCTTCGGCGCCTTGCTGGCACGCAGATGCATCCAGACCTCCCGGGTGCCGGGCAGCACGCGCTCCACCAGCGCCTCCACCGAACCACCCGTCGCCTTGACGCCAAACAGGCGCGCCTTGATGACCTGGGTGTTGTTGAAGATCAGCAGGTCGCCCGGGTCCAGCAGGTCCGGCAACTCACGGAACACGCGGTCTACGAGGTCGGCGCCGGTCGCGTCCAGCAGCCGTGAGGCGCTGCGCTCGGCGGCCGGGTGCTGGGCGATCAGCTCGGGGGGGAGGTCGAAATCGAAATCGGCGACCGTGTAGGCCGCGGCGGGGGAGGAGCTCATGAGCGCGTTGGAGGGCCGGACAGACCCGTGCCAAAGGGGAGGGGATTCTCCCATCGCCCCGGTTTGATGCAGCTCAAGGCCGCGCGCGGCGCACGGTGCCAGCATGGGCGCCCAAGGAGGTTTCATGAGCACTGCCCTGACACCCGGACAACATGCGCTGCTGGAGAGCACGCTGAAGCTGGCGCAGCAGCGCGCCCAGGCCGCCCTGCAGGCTCAACGCGGCGGCAGCGACCGCCTGGCCCACGCCGCGGCCTTGCTCGAGGACGACCCGCAGGAACACGAGTCCGACCGCGAGCTCGACCAGGCCCGCGAAGACCACCTGCTGGCGGAACTGCAGGCCATCGACGACGCGCTGATGCGGCTGAAGACGCCCGGCTACGGCCGCTGCGTCGACTGCGCCGCCGTCATCCCCTTCGACCGGCTGCAAAGCCAGCCCCAGGCCCTGCGCTGCGTCGAGTGCCAGACCGCGGCCGAGGCCCCTCACTGACATCACCAGGAGTTCTCCATGTTCCACGCCGTCGTCCACCTCGACCACCACCACGCCCAGGTGCTGCATTTCGATGCCCACCAGGTCCATGCGGCCCGCATCGAACCCCATGACCGGCGCGCCCACGGCCATGACGAACGCACCGAGCATGCGCTGTTCGAGGCCATCTGCCAGGCTGTGAAGGACACGCCCGAGGTGCTCGTGACCGGATCCCACGTGGTGATCGGCCAGTTCCGCCACTATGTGGAGGCCCATCGCCCCCAGCTGGCCCCGCACATCGCCGACTACCGGCCCGCGGCCGAGTTGAGCCAGGGCCAGATGCTGGCGATGGCACGCCAGTTCTTCATCGCCCACGACCGCATGGCCGGCGTGCCCACGCCGAGCTGAGCCCGGCGCCGGCGCGGCGCGCGCGGGAAATCGCACACTCACCTGCTCCGGTTGCAAAGGATTGTTATGCGGGCGCCCTAGACTCGCGCGGCCCTCGCCCTGCCGTCGTGAAACGCCGTTCCTGCCTTGCCCTGCCTGCCCTCCTCGCTGCGCGATTCGCCGCCGCTGCGGCCGACGAGGCGGCGCTCCTGGGCATCACCGAGAACCTGGCACCGCTGAACTATCTGGACGCGGGCCGTCCACAGGGTTTCAGCGTCGAGCTGCTGAAGCGGATGGCCGCCGGTGCCAGCCTGCGCCTGGAGTTGCAGGTGCTGCCCTGGCAGCGGGCCATGCAGGTGGCGGAGACCAGCCCCCTCAGCGTGCTGTTCTCGTTGACCCGCACGCCCGAACGCGAGGCCCAGTTCCAGTGGGTGGGGCCGATCGCACCGCGCCGCGTGCTGATCTACCGCCTGGCCAAGCGCACCGAGCTCAGCCTGCCGCAGCTCAGCGAATTGGGCGAACGCCGCATCGGCGTGGTGCGGGATTCGGCGGCCGACCGCCTGCTGCAGGCGGCCGGGCTGAGGCCCGGCGTCGAGCTCGAGCATGGCCTGGACGACGCCACCAATGTGCGCAAGCTGCTGGCCAGCCGCATGGAGTTCGTCGTGCTGCTGGACTGGGCCGCCGCCTGGGCCATGCGCCAGCACAACCTGGACTACGCCGCCCTGCAGCCCGTCATGGAGCTGGACGTGGCGCGCTCCTACTGGTACGGCCTGCGCCCCGAGGCCGATCCGGCGCTGGTCAAACGCCTGCAGGCCGCGCTGGACGCGATGAAGCGCGACGGCCGCTACGAGCGGCTGAGGCAGCGCTACTTCCGCTGAAGCAGCGCTGCCGGCGGCGTCAGTTGCCGCCGCTGCCGGTGGCCAGCAGCAAGCCGTTGACGCCCGTGATCCAGGCCGTGTTGGCGTCGATCGCCTGGACGGAAGTCAGCCCCAGGCTGGTGCCGCTGGGCTGTTGACGCCAGGTCTTGCCGCCGTCCTGCGTGGCCAGGATCAGGCCGCCGTCGCCCACGATCCAGCCGACCTTGGCATTGGCAAAGCGGACGCTGCGCAAGGTGCCATTGCTGCTCGGCAGCCTGACCAGCGTCCACTTGCCGCCCGCATCCTCGGACTTGAGCAGCGTGCCTTCGGAACCCACGACCCACACCGTCTTGGCGTCCGAGAAGGCCAGCGAATTGAGGGTGGCGGCGGTGCCGGTGTAAGCCGCATTCCAGGTCGCGCCCGAGTCCGTGGAGACATGAACGGCACCCGCGGCGCCAATCGCCACCCAGGCCTGATCACCCATGCGCATGGTCACCACGCCATTGGGCAGGCTCATCTCGGTCCAGGTCTTGCCACCGTCCCGCGTGTAGGCGAACTGGGCCCCCGAATAGCGCTGCGACCAGCCCAGCAGTTCGGTCTGGAAGTTGGCGGCGGTCAGGCTCACCCCGGATGCCAGCGCCACGTTCGTCCAGCTCTGGCCGAGGTCGGTCGACTTGTAGAGGCGGCCATCGCCACCGACGAGCCAGCCCGTCTGCTTGTTGACGAACTGGATGGAGCGCGCGCCGTTGAAGCCGACGCTCTTGAGCTCCCAGGTGATGCCGCCGTCCTTGGTCGCGTAGGACTTGTTGGCAGCGTCGGTCATGAAGCCGTTCTTGGCATCGGCGAAGCCGACCACGGCCGACTGGCCATAGTAGTAGGGCGAACCGCTGTCGACCGCGGCATAGACCTGGGTCCAGGTCTGGCCGTTGTCCTTGCTCAGGTGCATCGCGCCCTGGCCGTCCGAGGCGAGCAGGCTGCTGGCGTCGACGCGCCGGAAGCTGTCGCTCGAGAAGGAAAAGGAGTTCACGCCACCCGGCGTGCTGATCTTGGCCCAGGTCTGGCCCGCATCACGGCTCAACCACATGGTCGAGTAGTTGTTGGCGATGATGTCGCTGCCGCCGATCGAAATGTAGGAGAAGGAGTAGTAGTAGGGCTCGGCCGGGGGTCCGGCCAGCGGCGTCCAGGTCATGCCGCCGTCGGTGCTGCGGATCATGCCGCTGTTGCCACTCGCCACCAGCGTCTTGGCGTCAGCCGAGACCTGATACAGGCGCTGGATGCCCACCGCCGTCCCGCTCGGCAGGTTCACCGTGGACCAGTTCGCGCCACCATCGACCGTCGTGTACACGGTCTCGGCATAGACGTAGCGGTACGTCGTGTAGTCGTAGCTGGACGTCCGCGTGTAGGCCACGAGATGCTGGTCGTCCTGCGCCAGCATGGTGGCAGCCTCGAAGTAGGAAGACGTCGGCGGGAGCTTGAGATCGAGTGAGCTGGTGTAGGTCTGGCCACCGTCCGTCGACACGCGGACGCTGTTGTTCTGGATGAGCCAGAACTTGCCGCTGGCGGTGATCTGGAACGGCGTCGAGCTGATGGTCTTCCAGGTCAGGCCGCCGTCCTTGCTGGTGAAGAACAGACCGGTGCCCCCGTTGCCGATGCCGGTTCGGCCGATATAGACCGTCTTGGCATCGACGGCGGTGATGGCGGCCAGGTCGGTGCTGCTCAGGTAGTAGGGCGCTTCGCCAAACTTGGACACCGACCAGGTGCTGCCGCCGTCCGTCGTGCGCAGCAGCGCGCCGAAGGCCCCCGTGGCCCAGCCCGTCTGGGCATCGAAGAACTTGATGCCGTAGATGGGAGCGTCGATGCCCGTGCTCTGGCGAACCCAGGTCTTGCCGCCATCGGTCGTCTTGAAGATTTCACCGCTCTCGCCACCGCGCCAGCCGGTCGTGGCGTTCAGGAAGTAGACCGTGTTGACGTGATTGCCCGTCGGGCGGGGGTTCTGCCAGCACCAGCCGGTGCTGGCAGCGCCGGTGCACTCCAGCCCGCGCACGTTGGCGATGTTGGTGATCGAGACCTTGGTGCGCGTTTCGCGGCTGCTGCCTGCCTCGTTGGTGACCTTGAGCACCACCTCGAATTCGCCACCGCTGGCGAAGCTGTGGCTGGGAGCTGCGTCCGTGCTGGTGCTGCCGTCGCCGAAGTCCCACTGGTACTTGAGCCCGGTGAGAGCGCCGGCGGAGTTGCCGAAGGCCACCGCGGTGGCCGACTCGGACGTGGCCGGCACGGTGATGGCGAGGTTTTCCGGAATGACCGTCGGGGCGGGTGCCGGAGGGGGCGTGCTGTCGCCGCCACCGCCGCCACAAGCCGTCAGCACGGCCGCGGCCAGCATTCCCGTTCCCAAAGCGCGCACGCGCAGCGTCAACTTCTGCATCGCAGAACCTCCCTGCCCATCTATGGGCCGTTTTTGTGGGGCCGGATTGTGAAGCAAAACCAGGGCGTGGCTGGAGGCTCCGCTCAGATGAGGGGGCCTGCCATTCCCATGCCACGCAGGCGGCGCGAGACGCGATCAAGCGCGACGGCCAGTTCCATCTCGCGGCCTAGCCGGCGAGCTGCTGATGCACGCGTTGCGCCAGTGGCTGCAGCTCGGTCGCCGGATGGGCGCTGAGCGCGTAGCCGAACTCGCCGTCTGCCCAGTACAGCGTGGTGCGCCCGTCCTGCTGCAGCAGGCGGAACTCGGCGCCCGCAGGGGTGGCACCGGCGTCGAAGACGGCCACATAAAGGGTCAGGCGGTCGCCATCGGCGTTCTCGTACATGAACTGCGCCCGCGGGCTGCCCGGCTGGCTGGCATCGCCAGGCAGCAGGCGGCCACCGAGCAGGGCGTAACCGCGGTCGGTCAAGACCGGCACCTTGAGCGGCCGGCCGAGGCGCTTGCTCAGCCACTGCACCAGATGGGCCTGCTCGGCGGCCGAGACCTCCACCGGGTGACGCTTCTCGGTGCTGTAGACGGCGAAGGCCACGCCGGCTTCGCGGGCGAACTCGGGCACGCCGGCGGCGCGGCTCGCGATGGGCGCGGCCGGCCACGCCGGCGCGCCCGCCTCATGCCGGCCCCACTGGTAGCCGCCGGAGATACCCAGCGTGAGCAGCAGGCCCGCAGCCAGCGCCTGGGGCAGGTAGGTGCGCCAGCGGCGGCCGGCGGCAGCGCGCAGCACGATGCCGCTGAGATCGGGCGGGGTCTCGTCCATCGGCCAGTCGCGGGCCAGGCCGCGCAGGGCCTGGCGCTGGAACTGCCACTCCGCCACGCGGGCGGCGGCCTCGGGGTCGGTGCGCAGCTGCTGGCGCACGGCCTCGCGCTGCTCGGGCGGCAGCTGCCCGTCGACGAAGGCGTGCAGCCGGGCCTCGCTCGCCGGCAGCGAGGCATCGTCGGGGTGGGAAGGGTGGCTCATCGCTTCATCCGCGCGAGGTTCACGATCTGGGCGCTGGCGACCGGCGCAGCCGGCGCGAGGGCCACCCGCAGGGCCTCGCGCCCGCGGTGCAGGCGCGACATGACGGTGCCCACGGGCACGTCCAGGATGTCGGCGGCTTCGGCATAGGTGTACTCCTCGACGACCACCAGCAGCATCACCGCACGCTGGCCCGGCGGCAGCGCGGCCAGAGCGCGCTCCAGGTCCAGACGCTCGCCGGCCGGGGCGGCGGGGTCGGCCCGCTCCGGCAGGTCGTCCAGCAGCGCATGGCCGTCATCGAGATGCCAGTCGCGCAACTGGTTGACGTGCAGGTTGTGCATGATGGACAGCAGCCAGGGCCGCAGCGCCGTGCCAGGGCGCCACAGCCGCCATTTGCGGCAGGCGCGCTCCAGGGTGTCCTGCACCAGGTCGTCGGCCCGCGTGGCGTCGCCGGTCAGCAGCCGGGCATACCGGCGCAGGGCCGGGATGTGGGCGAGCAGCTGCTCGACGGCCACGGCGGGCATCCAGCGTCAGGGCTTGGCCAGCTGCCAGACCTTGTTGAAGCCGTCGCCCGTGCGGTCGCCCGGCTTCTGGTCCTTGGCCCAGAAGTACAGCGGCTTGCCCTTGTAGGCCCACTGGGCCTTGCCGTCGTCACGCGTGATCACGCTCCAGTCGCCACTGCCGGCAGCGCCGGCCGCAGCGGCCAGGGGCGGCCAGTTGCTGGCGCAGGGGCCGTTGCAGACGCTCTTGCCGCTGCCGGCGCTGTCCTTGTCGAAGGTGTAGAGCGTCATGCCATTGGCGCCAACCAGAACGCCGTCGGTCACGGTGGCGGGAGCGGGCGGCGTGGCGGCGCAGGCCGCGAGGACGAGGGCCACGGCGGCGGCCAGGAGACGGAAGTTCATGTCAGGACTCGTGAAGTGGGGGACATGACGGTAAACACGCGGGTGCAGCAAACTATTCCATGCCGCCAGAATGCCGGCCTGATGACCGCGCCAGCCCCCCCGCCACCGCCCAAGTCCGCCCCCCAGAAGGCGATGGAAAAGCTCGGCCTGCTGCGCGACATCGACCTGGCCCTGCATCTGCCGATGCGCTACGAGGACGAGACGCGGCTGACGCCCATCGCCGCGCTGCGCGAGGGCGAGCCGGCCCAGGTGGAGGGCGTCGTCGTCGACTGCCAGGTGGAGCTGCGCAGCCGCCGCCAGCTGCTGGTGCGCGTCAAGGACGACTCCGGCACGCTGCTGCTGCGCTTCCTGCACTTCTACCCCTCGCAGCAGAAGCAGATGTCGGCCGCAACCCGGCTGCGCGTGCGCGGCGAGGCGCGGGTCGGTTTCTTCGGCCGCGAGATGGTGCACCCGGTCGTCAAGGTCGTCGACGAGGACACCCCGCTGGCGCAAGCCCTGACCCCCGTCTATCCGGCCTCGGCCCAACTGCCCCAGGCCTATCTGCGCAAGGCCGTGGCCTCGGGGTTGGCGCGGGCCGACCTGCGCGAGATCCTGCCGGCCGGCATCATCCCGCCGGGACTGCCGAGCCTGAAGGACGCGCTCAACTATCTGCACCACCCGCCACCGAGCGCCTCGCAGGAGGCCCTGCATGAACACCACCACTTGGCCTGGCACCGCCTCAAGTTCGAGGAACTGCTGGCCCAGCAGTTGTCGCAGCTGCAGGCGCAGCGCGAGCGGGCGCTGCTCGTCGCCCCGGCGCTGCGCGCCCAGCCGGGCGGCCTGCACGAAAAGCTGCTGGCGGTCCTGCCCTTCCAGTTGACCGGCGCCCAGCAGCGCGTATCCGAGGAGATTGCCCAGGACCTGGCGCGGCCGCAGCCGACGCACCGCCTGCTGCAGGGCGACGTAGGCTCGGGCAAGACGGTGGTGGCCGCGCTGGCCGCAGCCATCGCCATAGACGCCGGCTGGCAATGCGCACTGATGGCGCCCACCGAGATCCTGGCCGAGCAGCATTTCCGCAAGCTGATCGGCTGGCTGGAGCCGCTGGGCCTGAAGGTGGCGTGGATCACCGGCAGCGTGAAGGGCAAGGCGAGGCAGAAGATGCTGGACGCGGCATCCTCGGGCGAGGCCCAGCTCATCGTCGGCACCCATGCCGTCATCGAGGACAAGGTGCGCTTCGCCAGGCTGGGCCTGGCCATCATCGACGAGCAGCACCGCTTTGGCGTCGCGCAGCGGCTGGCCTTGAGGAACAAGTTGAAGGCCATGGACCTGGAGCCGCATCTGCTGATGATGAGCGCCACGCCCATCCCGCGCACGCTGGCGATGACCTATTTCGCCGACCTGGACGTCTCCACCATCGACGAGCTGCCGCCCGGCCGCAGCCCCATCGTGACCAAGGTGTTCACGGAGTCCAAGCGGCATGACGTCGTCGACAAGATCCGCATGGCGGTGGCCGATGGGGCCCAGGTCTACTGGGTCTGCCCGCTGGTGGAGGAGAGCGAGGCGGTGGACCTGCGCAACGCGACCGAGACGCATGCCGAACTGAGCGCGGCCTTGCCCGGCACTGCGGTCGGCCTGCTGCATGGCCGCATGTCGCCCGGCGACAAGGCCGCCGTCATGGCCGAGTTCTCCAGCGGGCGCATGAGCGTGCTGGTCGCGACAACCGTCATCGAGGTGGGCGTGGACGTGCCCAATGCCAGCCTGATGGTCATCGAGCACGCCGAGCGCTTCGGCCTGGCGCAGCTGCACCAGCTGCGTGGCCGCGTCGGACGCGGGGCCAAGGCCAGCGTGTGCGTGCTGATCTACAGCCCGCCGCTGTCCGACACCGGCAAGTCGCGCCTGAAGGCCATGGCCGAGACGACCGACGGCTTCGAGATCGCGCGCCGCGACCTCGACATCCGCGGGCCGGGCGAGTTCATGGGCTCGCGCCAGAGCGGCGCCGAGCTGCTGCGTTTCGCCGACCTGCAGGAGGACGCGCCCCTGCTCGTCGCCGCGCGCAAGCTGGCCCCCGAACTGCTGGACCGCCATCCGGCCGCGGCCGCGGCCCAGGTGAGGCGCTGGCTGGGGACGAAGGCCGAGTATCTGAAGGCCTAGGAGCTGCTGCTCATTTGCAGGTGAAGCTCTTCGCGTTCACTTCCTTCACATTGCCCGCGCCACAGGTGGCCAGGGCCTGCTCGCTCATCTTGGCGACGGCGTTGGTGTCGGTCGGCGTCGTGACGGGCGGCGCGAACACGCAGGCGCTGAGCAGGGCGGAGGCGCCCAGGGCGAGGCAGTAGGAGGCAATGCGGGTCATGCGGTTTCCGTCGTTGGAGAAGAAGAAGGGCGCAGCGTAGGCAGCCCGCGCCAAGGCGTCGCGCGGCACGCGACGAGTTGCACGACGGCGGCATCAGGCTGCTGTGGCAGCCGACACGCCGAGGCAGACGCCCAGGTCCCTCGCGGTGGCCAGCGTGCCGCCGTCCAGCGGCACGGCCTTCATGCGGCCCGCCACCTCGGCCAGCGGCACGGGGTGGACGTCATTGCCGTCCAGGGCCACCATGACATCGCTCTGGCCGGCCTCCAGCGCACGCACCGCCGCGGCACCGAAGCGCAGCGCCGCGACGCGGTCGAAGGCCGTCGGGCTGCCGCCGCGCAACAGATGGCCGAGCACGACGCAACGCGCATCCTTGCCCGTCAGCCGCGCCAGCGCCTGGGCGACCTGCTCGCCCATGCCGCCCAGCCGCTCGGCGTGGCCGGCTTCGGCAGGCCCGCACAGCAGGCGCGAACCGTCCCTGGGATAGGCGCCCTCGGCAACGACAACGATGGAATAGGCCAGGCCCTGGGCCTCGCGCCGCGCGATCAGCTCGGCCACCGCGCCCAAGTCGAAGGGCAGCTCGGGCAGCAGGATGGCGTGGGCGCCGCCGGCCAGGCCGGCATGCAGCGCGATCCAGCCGGCGTAGCGACCCATGACCTCCACGGCGATCACGCGGTGATGGCTGGCCGCCGTGGTGTGCAGGCGGTCGATGCATTCGCTGGCAAACCCCACGGCGGTGTCGAAGCCGAAGGTCATCACGGTGCCGTCGAGGTCGTTGTCTATGGTCTTGGGCACGCCCACGACGCGCAGGCCCCGCTGGGCCAGGCGATGGGCGATGGCGAGCGAGCCGTCGCCGCCCACCGCCACCAGAGCGTCGATGCCTTCGCGGGCCAGCGCGTCGAGCAGGTCCTGCGAGCGATCGAGCAGGGCGGCGCTGCCATCGGCCTGCGCCGTCGGATAGGCGAAGGGATCGCCCTTGTTGGTGGAGCCCAGCAGCGTGCCGCCCAGGGCCGCGATGCCTTCGACGCGCTCAGACGTCAGTTCGATGCAGCCGTCGCCCGGGCGGTAGCGCTCGGGGCGCAGCAGGCCGTCGTAGCCGTCGCGGATGCCCACGCAAGTCCAGCCCCGCCGCTGCGCCGCCCGCGTGACCGCGCAGATCACCGCGTTCAGGCCGGGCGCATCGCCGCCGCCGGTCGTGAGGGCGATGCGGCGGATCGGCAGGGGCGCGGCGGAGGATGGCATGGCCGAAGTCTGCCACCCCGGGGTCAAAGCTCCAGCTTCTCCCGCAACAGCTTGGCTTGGCGACGTGACACCTCGACCTGGTGGCCGTCACGCAGGGTGACGCGGTAGCCGTCGTTGCTCCAGGGCTGGATGTCCTGGATCCAGCGCAGATTGATCAGATGGCTGCGGCTGGCGCGGAAGAAGAGCTGGGGGTCCAGCCTCTCCTCCAGGGCGCTCAGCGTGCGCGTCAGCAGCGGGCGCTGGCCGTCGAACCAGGCCTGGGCGTAGTTGCCGCAGGACTCGAAGCCGGCGATGTCGCCCAGGCGCACGAACCAGCAGCGCTCGCCGTCGCGCAGGAAGACCATGTCGTCGGCGCCCTTGAAGCCCCCTGGTGCTGCCCCGGCAGCCGGCGCCGGCCGCAGGCGTTCGCGTGCCTTGGCCAGGGCCGCCTCCAGCCGCGCCGGGTCGATGGGCTTGAGCAGATAGTCCAGCGCATTGCGCTCGAAGGCCGCCAGCGCATGCTGGTCATAGGCCGTCGTGAAGACGACCAGCGGCAGGTGCTCCAGCTGGTCCAGCAGGTCGAAGCCGGTGGCGCCGGGCAGCTCGACGTCCAGCAGCAGCAGCTCGGGTTGCAGGGTCTCGATGGCGTCGCGGGCCGGCGCCAGCTCGGCGGCCTCGCCGACGATGTCGGCATCGGGGATGGCGGCCAGCAGGGTGCGCAGCTCCTGGCGGGCCAGGCGCGAGTCCTCGACGATGTAGATCCTCATGCGGCCAGCTCCACGGTGATGGTCACGCGGCCATCCGCCGCGGCGATCTGGCAGCCCGCACCCTCGCCGCCGGCGCGCGCCAGGCGCTCGCGCAGATGCGCCAGGCCCAGGCCCGTGCCGTCCGACGCACCCGGCGCCCACTGGCCGGGATTGCTGACGGCCACCGCCAGCCGCGCACCGCTGCGCCTCAGGCCGATGTCGACGACGCCGCCGCCCGCCGTGCGCGCGATGCCGTGCTTGATGGCGTTCTCCACCAGCAGCTGCAGCAGCATGGGCGGCACGCTGGCATCGGCCGTGGCGGGGTCGATGCGCCAGTCCACGCGCAGCCTCTCCTCGTGGTGCAGCTGCTCCAGCGCCACGTAGTCGCGCACGACGGCCAGTTCGTCGGCCAGCGGCACGCGCTCCTTGGCGCTGTGCTGCAGGGTGTGACGCAGCGTGTTGGACAGGCGGCTCAGCATCTCGCGGGCGCGGGCTGGGTCCTCGTTGATGAGGGCGCGCAGATTGTTCAGCGCGTTGAACAGGAAATGCGGATTGATCTGGGCGCGCAGCACCTGCAACTCCAGCTCGCGCGCCGCGGTCTCGGCCTGCCATTTGGCGATCTCGCCGACGCGCCAGCGCTGCAGCATCTGCAGGCCCACCCAGACGGCCAGCCACAGCCACAGCATGATGCTGGTGTTCATCGTGTAGCTGAGCAGCACCAGCCAGCCGCGCGGCACGTTCGGGGGGAAGTGCAGCAGGCCGAGCGACACGCCGGCCCAGTTGATGAGGAAGAGCGCCGCTTGCACCGCCAGGGCGAACAGCGGCGGCAGCAGGGCGAGCCGCAGCAGCAGCGCGGGTGGCGAGCGGTCCAGCCAGGCCCGGCGCAGGGCCAGGGCGCGCAGGCCCTCGCTGGCCAGCCACAGGCCGGCACCGAGGCAGAGCATCACGAAGACGAAGGAGGCGTTGAGGGGCTGGAAGCTCGCCACCATCGCCAGCGAGACGGCCACATAGCCGCCCCACAGCGAGGCCTGCACCACCATGCGCCTGCGCGTTTCCATGCCCCTCGCTCCCCTGGTTTACTTGCCGGCAGCCAGGAAACCCTTGACCTCCCCGACCAGCCAGTCGGCATCGTCCCACATGAGGAAGTGGTAGCCGCGCTGGCTCATGGACACCCTGGCGCCGCTCAGGCCGGCGTACTGGGCCTCGAAGATCTTTCGGGTGCTGTCCAGCGTCGAGCCCATGGGCTCGTAGGCGGCCCACGAGCCCAGCACCAGGGTGGGGGCGGTGATCCTGGGCAGCAGGGGGCGCAGGTCCTCGCCCCAGAGTTGCGACATGGCCTGGGCCGTCGTCGCCCGGTCGCTGGCCAGGCCCCAGGCGACGATGCGCTCGGCATTCGCCGGGCTGCGGCTCATGCCGCCCGCGCCCTGGCGCACGCCGGCTTCCCATTGCTCCTGGCTGCCGGCCAGCATCTGCTGGCGCATGCCGGCCGCCATGCCGCGCGCGGCCTCGGGCGTCATGCCGCGCAGGCCGGCCAGGAAGGGCAGGGAGTCGACGATGACGAGGCGCTCGATGCGGCCGGGCTTCTCGGCCGCCATCTGCAGGGCCAGCACGCCGCCCAGGCTGTGGCCGATGACGACAGGCTGGTCCAGCTTGCGGTCGTCCAGGTAGGCCAGCAGGCGGTCGCGCATGCCGTCCAGGAAGTTGTCCGTGGCGGCGGCCGGCGTGCCGGCAAAGCCGGGCAGCTGCACGATATGGCATTGCACGCCGGGCTGCAGGGCGGCGCAGGTCTGCGTCCAGGTGCTGGCGGCGCTGTTCAGGCCCGGGATCATCAGCACCGGCCGGCCCTGGCCAACAACCTCGACGCGCAGGTCGCGGAACTCGGTCGGGGCAGCGTGGCAGTTGCTCACCCACAGCGCGGTGGCAATGGCCACGGCGGCACCGAACAGGCCCATCCAGGAACGCTTGGTCATGCAGGTCTCCATCAAGGTTGTGATGGAGGCATGTTGCCGGCGCCCCTGACCATCACGGGCGCCTAGATGACGAACGGCGAGGCTGGCGGACGAATGGCAGGCCGGCGGGGCCGGCGGCGCCTTACTTCAAGCGTTGTGCCCAGTAGACCAGCACCTCGGTGCGCGGCTCGATGTCGGTCGGGCTGTAGGTATAGGTCGGCACGACGTTGATGGCGTCCAGCGTGTTCAGCCCGGAAATGATGCGGCCGAAGACGGCATAGCCCGGGTTGGCGGCGCTCTGGTAGTCCAGGCTGGTGTTGTCGTTGACGTTGAAGAAGAACTGGCTGGTCGCCGAGTCGGCGTCGCTGCGCCGCGCCATGGCAATCGTGCCGCGCAGATTGGACAGGCCGTTGTTGCTTTCCAGCTTGATGGGCGCATACAGCGGCGTCTTGGTCACCATGCCGCTGGTGTAGCCGCCACCCTGGATGACGAAGTCGCGGTCGACGCGGTGGATCAGCGTCTTCGTGTAGAAGCCCGCGGCGACGTATTTGTAGAAATTGGCGACCGTCTGCGGCGAATAGGTGTCGTAGAGCTCGACGACGATCTCGCCGCTGCTGGTCAACATGCAGACCGTGCCCCATTGGCTCGCGGCCGAGGCGGCCAGGCCGGCCGGGCTGCAGGACAGGGTGGGGGGATTGGGGTTGGGATTGGGGCGGGGGTATTGCGTACCGCCGCCGCCCCCACCACCGCCGCCGCCCACTTCGATCTCGACGCCGCCGCCGCAGGCGGACAGCACGGCCGCCGCGCCGAGGGCGAGGGCGAGGCTCAGGAAGCGGGTGGGCAGGCGCATGGGTTTCTCCGGCAACTGGGGGCTCAACGCCAGCCTTCGCGTCGTGTTGACTCTGCTTACAAGCCTTTACCTGCGCTGGCTATAGTCCGCGCCGCCGCCACGAGCGGCTTCTTTCTTATTTTTCGCAATACCTCATGCCCTTGTTCAGCAC
Organism: Roseateles saccharophilus; assembly: GCF_031458095.1. GTDB lineage: Bacteria > Pseudomonadota > Gammaproteobacteria > Burkholderiales > Burkholderiaceae_C > Pelomonas > Pelomonas saccharophila_A. The sequence goes on along the minus strand of NZ_JAVDXU010000002.1, from coordinate 1,239,240 downwards.
CCGCCGCTCCGCCCTCCTGCTCGCCCTGAGCGCCAGCCTCGGTCTCACCGCCTGCGGTGGTGGCGGTGGCGATTCGGGCACGCCCATCAACCAGGACCCTAACGGCTGGAACGCCGTGACGACCTTGAAGACGACGGACACCGTGGTCGGCACGGGCGCCACCGCGGCGGCCGGCAGCAAGGCCACAGTGACCTATTCGGGCTATCTCTACGACGTGCGGGTGGCTGACACGCGCGGCACCAAGTTCGACGCGGGCAGCTTCCAGTTCACCCTTGGCACCAACCCGCTGCAGGTCATTGCCGGCTTCGATCAAGGCGTCACCGGCATGAAGGTGGGCGGCAAGCGCACCATCACCATGCCGGCCAGCCTGGGCTATGGCAACACGGGCGCCGGCAACGGCGCGATCCCGCCGGGCGCAGCCCTCGTCTTCGACGTCGAGCTGACCGCCGTCAACTGACCTCGAGGTTGTCGATCAGCCGCGTGCTGCCCAGGCGCGCGGCCGCCAGGGCGACCAGGGGCTGGCCTTCGACGGCGGCCCCGAGGTCATGCTGCCGGCGCAGCGTCAGATAGTCCGGCACCCAGCCCGCATCGCGCAGGGCCTGCATGGCGTCGGCCTCCATGGCCGCCACGTCGCGCTCGCCGGCCTGCCAGCGGGCGATCAGGGCTTTCAAGGTGCGCGACAGGCGCAGCGCCTCCACCTTCTCGGCCTCGCTCAGATAGCCATTGCGCGAGGACAGCGCCAGGCCATCGGCACTGCGGCGCGTCTCGCCGCCGTGGATCTCGATCGGCAGGGCCATCTGCGCCGTCATGCGGCGCAGCACCATCAGCTGCTGGTAGTCCTTCTTGCCGAACACGGCCAGCGTCGGCTGCACGATGTTGAAGAGCTTGTGCACGACGGTGCAGACGCCGGTGAAGAAGCCGGGGCGGAAATGGCCTTCGAGGATGTCGGCCAATTCGGTCGGCGGGCTCACCTTGTAGCCCTGGGGTTCGGGGTAGAGCTCCTTCTCGCTGGGGGCGAACACGATGTCGCAGCCGGCGCCTTCCAGCAATTGGCAGTCGCGCTCCAGCGTGCGCGGGTAGGTGTCGAAGTCCTCGTGCGGCGCGAACTGCAGGCGGTTGACGAAGATGCTGGCGACGACCGCACCCGCCGGCCCGACCAGGTCGCGCGCCTGCTTCACGAGGGCGAGGTGACCCTCGTGCAGATTGCCCATGGTGGGCACAAAGCCGCGCTGGCGGTGGATGGCGAGGGCGTCGCGCAACTCGGCGATGGTGTGGACGACTTGCATAAGTCTCAATCAGTTGGGGACGGAGCTTGCCACTGCGTGGCTGCGGTCAGTCCCGCAATGTCAGACAAAACCGTGGATCTCGTTGACCGGGAAGGTCTTGGCCTTCACTTCGTCCACATAGCCCTTCACCGCAGCGAGGACCGAGTCCTTGCCTTCCATGAAGTTCTTGACGAAGCGCGGCTTGCGGCCCGGCGTGATGTTGAGCATGTCGTGCAGCACCAGCACCTGGCCGGAGGTGCCGACGCCGGCGCCGATGCCAATGACGGGCACAGGAGACTCGGCCGTGATCTCGGCGGCGAGGGCCGCCGGCACCATCTCGTAGAGCAGCATGGCGGCACCCGCCTCGACGGCCTCCCACGACTCGCGCTTCATGCGGGCGGCGCTTTCCTCGTCGCGGCCCTGCACCTTGAAGCCACCCAAGGCGTTGACCGTCTGCGGCGTGAAGCCCAGGTGCACGCAGACCGGAATGCCGCGCTCGCTGATGAAGCGCACGGTCTCGGCCGTCCAGCCACCGCCTTCGAGCTTGACCATATGGGCGCCGGCCTTCACCAGGGCCGCAGCGCTCTTCCAGGCTTCTTCCTTTGACGAGTGATAGCTGTCGAAGGGCAGGTCGGCAATGATCCAGGCCCATTTGTGGCCGCGCGACACGCAGAAGGTGTGATAGACCATGTCCTCCAGGCTGACCGGGGCCGTCGAGCCGCGGCCCTGCAGCACATTGCCCAGGGAATCGCCGATCAGCAGGATGTCAACGCCGGCCTCGTCCAGCAGGCTGGCGAAGGCCGCGTCATAGCAGGTCAGCATGGCGATCTTCTCGCCGCTGGCGTGCATCTGCGCCAGGCGCGGCAGGGTCATGGGCTTGCGATCTGTCATGGACTTCTCCGTAGAAACCCCGATGGGGCTGCCGAGGCGGCCGCAGTGTAGCGTTCGGACCTATGACCTTGACCGAGCTCCGCTACATCGTCGCCGTCGCCCGCGAGCGTCATTTCGGCCGCGCGGCCGAGGCCTGCTTCGTGTCGCAGCCGACGCTGTCGGTGGCGATCAAGAAGCTGGAGGAGGAGCTCGACCTGAAGATCTTCGAGCGCGGCGGCAGCGAGGTCAGCGTGACGCTGCTGGGCGAGGAGATCGTGCGCCAGGCCCAGTCGGTGCTGGACCAGGCCGGCGCCATCAAGGAGATCGCCAAGCGCGGCAAGGACCCGCTGGCCGGCGCGCTGCGCCTGGGCATCATCTACACCATCGGCCCCTATCTGCTGCCCGAACTGGTCAAGCACACCATCGAGCTCTATCCGCAGATGCCGCTGATGCTGCAGGAGAACTTCACGGTCAAGCTGCTGGACATGCTGCGCACCGGCGAGCTGGACTGCGCCATCATGGCCGAGCCCTTCCCCGAGGCCGGCCTGGCCACCGCCCAGCTCTATGACGAGCCCTTCGTCGTCGCCCTGCCGGCCGTACATCCGCTGGCCCAGCGCGACACCATCTCCGCCGAGGAGCTCAAGCGCGAGACCATGCTGCTGCTGGGCACCGGCCATTGCTTTCGCGACCATGTGCTGGAGGTCTGCCCCGAGTTCGCGCGCTTCTCCAGCGATGCCGAGGGCATACGCCGCAGCTTCGAGGGTTCATCGCTGGAGACCATCAAGCACATGGTGGCCTCGGGCATGGGCGTGACCGTGGTGCCCCAGCTGTCGGTGCCGCGCGACCCCACACCGCATCTGCGCTTCGTGCCCTTCAGCGAGCCCATCCCGACGCGCCGTGTCGTGCTGGCCTGGCGACGCAGCTTCACGCGCTACGAGGCCATCGCGGCCCTGCGCAATGCCATCTATGCCTGCCAGCTCGAGGGCGTCACGCGGCTGAGCTGATTGCCTCCCCCTAACCCTGGGTGCTCACGCAAAAGGGTCATTTCGGTCGAACATCAGGGCCAACCACGGTACTTGATGATTTTGGCTATCGTTAGCTTAGTTCTATTCAAAGCCGGACATTGATAGTCGTCATTAAGCTTTCGTCTCCCCCAGACACCAGGAGCCGACATGAGCGACCCGACCTCTAAGCCCGAAGGCAAGTGCCCCTTCCACCACGCCGCCGGCAGCGGCACCAGCAACCGCGACTGGTGGCCCAACCAGCTTCGCGTCGACCTGCTGAACCAGCATTCGAGCAAGTCCAACCCGCTGGGTGAGGACTTCAACTACGCCGAGGCCTTTGCCAAGCTCGACTACGCGGCGCTGAAGGCCGATCTCGTCAAGCTGATGACCGACAGCCAGGACTGGTGGCCGGCCGACTTCGGCCACTACGGTCCGCAGATGGTCCGCATGGCCTGGCATGCCGCCGGCACCTACCGCACCACCGACGGCCGCGGCGGCGGCGGGCGCGGCCAGCAGCGCTTTGCGCCGCTGAATTCCTGGCCCGACAACGTCAACATCGACAAGAGCCGCCGCCTGCTGTGGCCCATCAAGCAGAAGTACGGCCAGGCCATCTCCTGGGCCGACCTCTTCATCCTGGCAGGCAATGTGGCGCTGGAGTCCATGGGTTTCCGCACCCTGGGCTTTGCCGGTGGCCGCGAAGACGTGTGGGAGCCCGACATGGACGTGGCCTGGGGCGCCGAAACCAAGTGGCTGGCCGATGACAAGCGCTTCGAGGGCGAGCGCAGCTTGATCGCCAGCGTCGGCGCGACTCATATGGGCCTGATCTATGTGAACCCGGAAGGGCCGAACGCCAGCGGCGACTACCTGGCCGCGGCCAAGGACATCCGCGCCACCTTCGGCCGCATGGCCATGGACGACGAGGAGACCGTCGCGCTGATCGCCGGCGGCCACACCTTCGGCAAGGCCCATGGCGCCGCGCCCGAGCACCACAAGGGCGCCGAGCCCGAAGGCGCCAGCATCGAGTCGCAGGGCCTGGGCTGGACCAGCGGCTTTGGCGGTGGCCATGGCAAGGACACCATCTCCAGCGGCCTGGAAGTCACCTGGACCCAGACCCCGGCGCAGTGGAGCAATCACTTCTTCGACAACCTGTTCAAGTTCGAATGGGAGGCCACCACCTCGCCGGCCGGCGCCAAGCAATGGGTGGCCAGGAACGCGCCCGAGGACATCCCCGACGCTCACATCCCGGGCAAGTTCCACAAGCCCACCATGCTGACGACCGACCTGACGCTGCGCTTCGACCCCGAGTTCGGCAAGATCTCGCAGCGCTTCCGCGACGACCCGCAGGCCTTCGCCAATGCCTTCGCGCGTGCCTGGTTCAAGCTGACCCACCGCGACATGGGCCCCAAGGCCCGCTACCTCGGCCCCGAGGTGCCCCAGGAGGACCTGATCTGGCAGGACCCCCTGCCCGCCGCCACCCACCATCCCACGCCCGGCGACATCGCCGACCTGAAGGCCAGGATCGCCGCCTCGGGCCTGTCTGTCGCTGACCTCGTCTCCGTCGCCTGGGCCTCGGCCTCGACCTTCCGCGGCGGCGACAAGCGCGGCGGTGCCAATGGCGCCCGCCTGGCGCTGGCGCCGCAAAAGAACTGGGCCGTCAACGAAGGCGCCGTGAAGGCCCTGCCCAAGCTGGTCGAGATCCAGAAGGCCTCGGGCAAGGCCTCCCTGGCCGATGTCATCGTGCTGGCCGGCGTCGTCGGCGTCGAGCAGGCCGCGAAGGCTGGCGGCGTGGCGTTGGAGGTGCCCTTCACGCCGGGCCGCGTTGACGCCACGCAGGAGCAGACCGATGTCGAGTCCTTCGCCCCGCTCGAGCCCCTGGCCGACGGCTTCCGCAACTACAGCAAGGGTCATCTCGGCGCTTCCACCGAGGCCCTGCTGGTCGACCGCGCCCAGTTGCTGACGCTGACCGCACCCGAGCTGACCGTGCTGGTCGGCGGCCTGCGCGTGCTCGGCGCCAACGCCAACGGCAGCCCGCATGGCGTGTTCACCGACAAGCCCGGCACGCTGAGCAATGACTTCTTCGTCAAGCTGCTCGACATGGGCACGGTCTGGAAGCCGACCGACGCCAGCGCTGAGGTCTTCGAAGGCCGCGACCGCAAGAGCGGCGCCCTGAAGTACACGGGCACACGCGCCGACCTGATCTTCGGCAGCAACTCCGTGCTGCGCGCCTATGCCGAGGTCTATGCCAGCGCCGACGGCAAGCAGAAGTTCGCCAAGGACTTCGTCGCCGCCTGGACCAAGGTCATGAACCTGGACCGTTTCGACATCCAGTGAGCCCCTCGCCCAGCCCCGCATCGCTGAATGCGAGCGTGGCTGGCCGGTCCCCCGCGGGGACGGCGATGCTTGCGGCATCGAGCCGCAAGCACGTCGCCAGCGCGGGCCGGCTAGGGAGCGGCCCGTCGCTCGGCCCGAAAACTAAGCTCACGCCGAATCCGTTAGGCTCTCCCCGTACCGTTTTGGAGCCCCGAATGGCCAAGAAGTCCGCCACCCCCGCCATCAGCATCGGCATCAACGAAAAAGACCGCGCCGCGATCGCCGCCGGCCTGTCCAAGCTGCTGGCCGAGACCTACACCCTTTATCTGACGACCCACAACTTCCACTGGAACGTCACGGGCCCGATGTTCAACAGCCTGCATGCCATGTTCATGGCCCAGTACACCGAGCTGTGGAACGCCGTCGACCCCGTCGCCGAGCGCATCCGCTCGCTGGGCTTCCCGGCGCCGGGCAGCTACGCCCAGTTCGCCAAGCTCAGCGGCCTGCCCGACGCGCCCGCCACGCCGCCCAAGGCCATGAAGATGGTGGAAGTGCTGATGCAGGGCCACGAGGCCGTCGCCCGCACGGCGCGCGCCCTGTTCCCGCTGGTCGACAAGGCCGGTGACGAGCCCAGCGCCGACCTGCTGACCCAGCGGCTGACGGTGCACGAGCAGACGGCCTGGATGCTCAGGAGCCTGCTGGAGGAGTGATGAAGGTCGCCGTCCTCACCTTCGACGGCTTCAACGAGCTCGACAGCTTCATCGCGCTGGGCCTGATCAACCGGCTTTTCGCCCAGGGCTGGTCGGCCGCCATCACCAGCCCCAGCGCCCAGGTGACGTCGATGAACGGCGTCACCGTCACGGCCCAGCAGCCGCTGGAGTTCGCCAACGAGGCCGATGTCGTGCTGTTCGGCAGCGGCATCCACACCCGCGCCATCGCCAACGACCGCGTGCTGCTGGACCGCCTGCAACTCGACCCGGTGCGCCAGCTGATCGGCGGCCAATGCTCGGGCACGCTGCTGATGGCCCGCCTGGGGCTGCTGGCCGACATGCCGGCCTGCACCGACTCGACCACCAAGCCCTGGGTCGTCGAGGCCGGTGTGCGCGTCGTCGAGGAGCCCTTCCACGCCCGCGGCCCCATCGCCACGGCCGGCGGTTGCCTGGCCTCGCAATACCTGGCTGCCTGGGTCATGGCCACGCGCGCCGGCCTGGATGCAGCGCGCAGCGCCCTGCACTACGCGGCGCCCGTCGGCGAGAAGGACGCCTATGTCGAGCGCGTCCTCGGCGTCATCAAGCCTTTCCTGCCGCCGGCCTGACCGCGCGGGTGGCCTGGCGCAGCCGGCCAATGCCCTCGGCAATGGAGCCCACCGTGACCTGGTGGTATTCCGAGCCGGCCGGCAGCTGCTCCATCAGCCGGCGGTGGGCCGTCGGCATGGCGTGGTAGGGCAGATAGGGCGCCACATGGTGCAGCGCATGGAAGCGCAGGCCCACCGGGCAGAGCAGCAGCGAGATCGGGTCGTTGGAGTCCACGTTCAGGGAGTCCAGCAGCTGGCCGCGCGCGTCGCGCCCCTCCAGCTCCTCCACATAGAGATGCGTGCCGCCCATGGCACGGATGGTGTTCAGCGTCGCAATGGCGACGACGAGCAAGGCCCACGCCGCCACCCATGACCAGCCGGCCAAGGCGCCGATGGCCACCAGCGTCCAGGCCCAGGCGCAGCACCACCATTCGATCTTCATCGCCTCGGCGCGGGCGCTCTCCTTGATGGCCGGTGCCCGGAAGGGCATGCGCAGGGCCATGTGGACGAACTCCGGGATCATCTTCTCGCGGATGGGCGGCAGCACCAGGGCCAGCGGCGTCAGGATGGCAAAGCGCACCCACAGCGCCAGCGGCAGCGCGAGGTTCAGCGCGAACAGCTTGACGCTGGCCAGGCCGGCGCGGCCGTGGAACTGGTCGTACTCGCCATCTTCCTTGGTGCCATAGGTCGCCTTGTTGTGGTGACCCTGGTGGATGGGCAGGTAGAGCATGAAGGGGATCAGCAGCGGCACGCCCGAGAGCGCATGCCAGGTCAGGCGGAAGGCCTTCATGCCCTGCTGGTGGAAGATCTCGTGGATGAAGGCCAGGCTGCGGTAGAGCAGCAGCACCGCCGCCACGAAGGCCAGCGCGCGCACCAGGCCCTGCCCCGGCAGCACGGCCACGGCGAAGCACGCCCAGCCCAGGCCGGCGCAGAGCAGCAGATCCGTGTAGAAGATGTGCGGCTTGGGCTCGCGCAGGTCCGCCACCAGCTCCTGCACCCGCTTCATGTCGACCTGCTTGTCCATTGCCATCCCCGCCTTGCCAAACCCATTAACCATAATCCAGCGACCACCCGCGCTCCAGCGCTTTTAGCGCCCGCCGTCGCCGTGGATGCCGACTTTTGCCCTTTTGCTGCGTCTCAAGGGCTCTTCCTGCCGCTGCGGGGCGCCATGGGGCGGCCACGGATAATCGCGGGTTAGCCCGCCCAAAGAACTCCATGTCCGAACCCATCGCCAGCCGCATCGAGACGGAAGTCCGCCGCCGCCGCACCTTCGCCATCATCAGCCACCCCGACGCCGGCAAGACCACGCTGACCGAGAAGCTGCTGCTGTTCTCCGGCGCGATCCAGATCGCCGGCTCGGTGAAGGCGCGCAAGGCCAGCCGCCATGCGACCTCCGACTGGATGGAGATCGAAAAGCAGCGCGGCATCTCGGTGGCGTCCTCCGTCATGCAAATGGAGTACCGCGACTGCGTCATCAACCTGCTGGACACACCTGGACACCAGGATTTCTCCGAGGACACCTACCGCGTGCTGACGGCCGTGGACGCGGCCCTGATGGTCATCGACGCGGCCAATGGCGTCGAGCCGCAGACGCGCCGCCTGCTGCAAGTCTGCCGCGCCCGCAACACGCCGATCTTGACCTTCGTCAACAAGATGGACCGCGAGGTGCAGGAGCCGCTGGCGCTGATGGACGAGATCGAACGCGAGCTGGGCATGACGGTCGTGCCTTTCACCTGGCCCGTGGGCATGGGCAAGCAGTTCCATGGCGTGATGGACCTGCGCCAGCAGCGCATGCGCGTCTTCGCCCCCGGCGAGGACCGCGCCGCCGGCACCGAGGAAGTGCTGGAAGGCCTGGACAACCCGGCCTATGCCGAGCGCTTCGGCATGCAGTACGACAACGCCAAGGGTGAGATCGAGCTGGTGCGCGAAGCCGCGCCCGAGTTCAGCCATGACGACTTCCTGACGGGCAAGCAGACGCCGATGTTCTTCGGCTCGGCCGTCAACAACTTCGGCGTGCAGGAAGTGCTGGACGCCCTCGTCGAGCTGGCCCCGCCGCCCGATTCGCGCCAGGCCATGCAGCGCACCGTGCAGCCCGAGGAGCCCAAGTTCACCGGCGTCGTCTTCAAGATCCAGGCCAATATGGACCCGGCCCACCGCGACCGCATCGCCTTCGTGCGCGTGGCCTCGGGCCGCTTCGAACGCGGCATGAACCTGAAGGTGGTGCGCTCCGGCAAGAGCCTGCGTCCGAACAGCGTCGTGACCTTCATGAGCCAGAAGCGCGAGCTGCTGGACGAGGCCTTTGCCGGCGACATCATCGGTATCCCCAACCACGGCGTGCTGCAGCTGGGCGACACCATCACCGAAGGCGAGGCCTTGCAGTACACCGGCCTGCCCTTCTTCGCGCCGGAAATGTTCCGCGCCGTCGAAGTGGCCGACCCGCTGAAGACCAAGCAGCTCAAGGCCGGCCTGCAGCAGCTCGGCGAAGAGGGCGCCATCCAGGTGTTCCGGCCCATCGCCGGCAGCGTGCTGCTGCTGGGCGCCGTCGGCCAGCTGCAGTTCGAAGTCGTCGCCCACCGCCTGGAGCACGAGTACGGCTGCAAGGCTCGCATCATGCCGAGCCGCTTCCAGGTGGCGCGCTGGGTCACCTGCGACGAGCCGGCCGAGTTGAAGCGCTTCATCGACGCCAACGACCACCGCATGGCCTATGACGCCGTCGACGCCCCGACGGTGCTGGTGGAGTACGCGCCCGAGCTGCGCGCCATCGAAGCCAACTGGCCCAAGATCAAGTTCCACGCGCTGCGCGAGCACGCGGGGCTGGTGTTCCAGCAGCGGCTGGACGGCTGACTCTCGCCGACAAACTCCGTACTGAAACTTCGTTAGAGTTCGGCCACCACCCCAGAGTGGCGCTCGAGGTCACTGGCGCAGGGTCAACGCCCATCACCGTTACTGGCGAACAAAGGAATCGCCGCTGGCTGGACATGGCCGCGGGCGCGCCCCTTCCCACCGACTGGTCGCCGGAATCGAACATCCGTCCGACGGGCGGCATTCTGGTCCAACCTACCGACGTCACCGACGCCTGGGGAACACAGCCATTCCACTGGTCCGACGATGGCTCGACCCTGAAATCGGACGATCCGGTGTGGGGCGGCAAGTACCGGCTGATTGCCAAGACTCGCGACGGCTATATCGTCGCCAAATACTCTTTCGACGATACGTTCTCCGAGCTCCGCGTGTGGACTGACATTGGCCCCGCCCGCTAGGGCTGCGTCGAGCCAGCGGCACTTGGGGATGCCGGACGGCCGAAGCGCGTTCTGCGCAAAACCGGACATCCCGCCCCCTGCCCTCGTCACCCTCTCTCCTACGCCTTGAGGGCATAGTCGGGCGTCGGGATTGTTGGCGGTGGGCGGCCATGGTTTGCTGGGCGACCCCAACCCAGGGAGGCGCTCATGCCCGGCCTTGCATCCCCCGTCGTCCGCACAATCCTGCTCGCCATCGCGTGGGTGGCCGTTGGCGCCGCCCGGGCCCAGCCCGCCCTGCCGGCCGCTCAGGCCTATGCCCAGGCCACCAGCACCGACTTCGCCGGCAATGCCTGCGACAGCGGCCTGCAGATCGGCATCGGCAGCGTCTCGGCGGGTTGCGCGTCCGTATCGAGCGGCGTCAACGCGGGCAGCGTCGCCACCGCCGGCTCCGGCGCCGTGCGCCTCACGGCCAACGCCGACACCCACAGCACCGGCACCGACAGCCACGCCGGCATTGGCTGGTCCAGCGCGAGCTTTGTCGACTGGATCGCCATCGCCGGCCCGGCCGGCAAGACGGGCATGCTGACGGGCACGATCTATTTCTCCGGCGGCATCGGTGCGAAGGCCAACGGGTCGGCGAACACGTCGACCAACGCCGGGGCCAGCTACAGCTTCAGCGCCAGCCTCTTCGGCCAGAACGTCGCCCTCAGCGGCGGCGTGCTGCAGGCGACCAACAGCGTCTCGAACAGCACCAATCCGGCAGGCGGTGCCTTCACGGTGACGGCACCCATCAGCTTCGGCAGCGACGGCTGGGCCCTGGGCTCGATGACGATGACGGCGATCACGCAGGCCGAGTCTGCGGCCCGGCCTTACCGCGAGACCTCGATCTCGCCCATCATCGACGCCGACGCCCGTGCCTCCGCTGCCTTCGGCCACACCCTCTACTGGGGCGGCATCAGCAGCCTGACCGTCGACGGCGTCGAGCTCAACGGCTACGCGCTGACCTCGGCCTCCGGCGCCGACTACCGCTTCTCCACCGCGCCGGTGCCCGAGCCCAGCGCCTTCGCCCTGCTGCTCGCCGGCCTGGGCGCCATCGCATGGCGCAAAGGCCGCAGTCGCGGCTGAAGCCGCACCCTCGTCAGCAGGACGACCCCAGCCAGCGGCCGGTGGACAGCATGCGCTGGTCCACCTCGTCGGTGCTGATCGCGTCGCCGGTGCGGCCGTCCACCGCATTGCCGCGGCCGTTGAGCTCGATGCGATAGCTGGTCGGCCCGTAGACGGCGTTGAACTTGCCCTTCGTCACCCCGCCGCCGCTGGTGCGGCAGGCGTAACTGCCCACGGCCTCGCTGGTGTTCATCTTGGTGGCACTGGCCTCGCATTTCCAGGGACCGCTGCCGCTGAGGGCCGATTCCAGATAGGCCGCCAAGTCGATCCTGGATTGCTGCGGCGTCAGGCAGGCCTGCTTCTGCGCCGCCTGCTGCTTGTCCATCTCAGCCTTCTGCGCATCGGTGAGGCGGCTGCGCAGCTTGGCCCGCAAGGCCGTCAGACCCGGCTTCATGGACTGGCCGTTGATCCAGATCTCGCTGTCGGAGGCCCAGAGGCCGGGATTGACCTCGAGGACGGGGGCGGCACCGGCCGGCAGCGCGGCCGCGGACAGGACCATGACAAGGCAGAGGGAAAGCGATCGAGGCATGTCGAAGTGAAGAGATCGGGACGGCGCGCATTGCAGCAGCTCTTCCGCAAACGGAATCCCTTGATCACCGGCCGCATGTAACGGCTCGCTACCATTCCCGCCATGCCCGCGCCCGTTTCCCGCCCGTGTCCTTCCTGCAGCAACCCTATGGAGGTGCACGAGCTGCCCGGCCAGTACGGCAGCCGCGTGGAGATCGACTTCTGCTTCGGCTGCCAGGGCCTGTGGTTCGACAGCATGGAGAACCTCAAGCTGGCGCCCGAGGCGGTGGCGACGATGTTCAAGCAGATGCACCGGCACAACGAGGAGCCGCACGCGCCACTGGCCAGCCGGCTGCGTTGCCCGCAGTGCCGCGGTGGCCTCGTGCAGGGCTTCGACATCGTGCGCAGCGGCCGCTACCTCACCCATCGTTGCCCCATGCAGCATGGCCGCTTCAGCAGCTTCTCGTCCTTCATGATCGAGAAGGGCTTCGTGCGCCAGCTCACCAAGCCCGAGATCGCCGACATCGCCAGCAAGATCGGCGTCATCAACTGCAGCAACTGCGGCGCGCCGGTGGACCTGCGCAAGGAGGACGCCTGTTCGCACTGCCGCTCGGCCCTGTCGCTGCTGGACCCTGCAGCCGTGGAGAAGGCCCTGCAAAGCTACGCCCGACCGGCGACCCCGCAGACCATCCCCACGACCGCCGTCGCCGATGCCATGGTCGCCATGGCGCGCGAACGTTCGCGCACGGAACGCCGGGACGCCTGGCCGGCCGACGCCCGGCTCACCGGTGCGGGCTTGGCGGTGGACCTGTTCGCCGTCGGGCTGAGCCTGGTCAGCAGCCTGTGGGACGACTGAGCCATGGCCGCCAAACCCAGCGACTTCGACCAAGGCCTGGCCCTGCACCAGCAAGGCCGCCTCGCCGAGGCCGAGCAGCACTACCGCCGCGTGCTGCGCACCGCACCGACCCACTTCGATGCCCTGCACCTGCTGGGCGCGCTGTGCGGCCAGACCGACAGATTCGACGAGGCCCTCACGCTGCTCAAGCGCGCCCTGGCCCAGCGCCCCGACAGCGCGCCGGCCCTGAACAATCTCGGCAACACCCTGGGCAGCCTGGGCCGCCATCAGGAGGCTGTGCAGGCCTTCGAGCGCGCCCTCGCCGTACGGCCCGAAGACGCCAAGGCCCTGCGCAATCGTGGCACCAGCCTGCGTGCGCTGGAGCGGCCCGTCGAGGCCCTGGCCAGCTTCGACGCGGCCCTGGCCCTGCAGCCCCGCTATCCCGAGGCCCTGATCGGCCGTGCCGAATGCCTGCTGACCCTGCATCGCCGCGGCCAGGCCATCGAAGCCTTCCAGCAGGCCCTGGCCCTGGGCAAGGACGTCGACCAGATCCAGTACGCCCTGGCGGCCCTGGGGGTCGGCAGCGCACCGTCGGCGGCACCGGCCGGCTACGTCGAGGCCCTGTTCGACATGTATGCCCACAACTTCGACGACCACCTCGTCAAGACCCTGGGCTATCGCACACCCGAGCTGCTCTGCGCCGAACTGCAGCATGCCGATCCGCCGCGTGGCGGCGAAGTCATCGACCTGGGCTGCGGCACCGGCCTGTGCGGCCCGCTGCTGCGCCCCCTGGCCGGACGACTCACCGGCGTTGACCTTTCCGGCCTGATGCTGGCCAAGGCTCGCGAACTGGACCTTTATGACGAGCTGGTGCAGGGCGACATCGCGGCGGCGCTGCAGGGCCAGGCCCGCCGTTTCGACATCGCCGTCGCCGCCGACGTCTTTGTCTACATCGGAGACCTGGAGGCCGTCTTCACCGCCACCGCGGCCGCGCTGCGATCCGGCGGCCTGTTCGCCTTCTCGGTCGAGGCCTGCGAGGACGGCAGCGATTTCAGCCTCGGCGCCAAGCGCCGCTATGCCCATTCCCTGGCCTATCTGCAGCGCCTGGCCGCGACCCACGGCTTCACGCCCGAATCGTCCACGCGCTGCGCCATCCGCAAGGAAAGCGACGAAGCCGTCGATGGCCTGCTGGTCGTCATGCGCCGTGTCTAGCGCAGCTTTCTGGCGTAGTTCTGCTGCACGCTGCGGCTGATATAGCCGCTCAAGCCCCGCCCGGCCTGGGCGAGTCGTTTCATGTCGTCGACCTGCTGGGCACCGGGCTGGCGTGCGTCGTAGAGATAGACCGAACCGTCGACAAAACGCACGGCGATGCTGGCCGGGCCGAGCTCATAGGCCACGACGCCGGAGTCGCCGCTGCGGTTCAAGTAGCGCTGCATGGTGGACACCGGCAAACGGCATGCCGGGCCACCAACTGCGATGATGCGCATCCCCCCGCGCCCACGTCCCGCTTCGATGAGCCAACGCCTCCTGCCCCTGCTTCTTGCCCTTGGCGCCACCCTCGCCCAGGCCGCCCCCGAACTCGAAACCGTCGTCGAAGGCCTCAAGACGCCCTGGGCGGTCGCCTTCCTGCCCGACGGCCAGTTCCTCATCACCGAGCGTGACGGCACCATGCGCACGGCCAAGGCCGGCGGCAAGCCCAGCGCGCCCATCGCGGGCGTGCCCGCGGTGGACGCGGTCGTGCAGGGCGGCCTGCTGGATGTCGTCATCGACAGCGACTTCGCCCGCAACCGCACGATCTATTTCTGCTTCTCCGAGCCCGGCGCCAACAAGACCAACAGCACGGCCCTGGCCCGCGCGCGTCTCAGCGAGGACCTGAAGCGCCTGAGCGACGTCAAGGTCATCTTCAGCCAGAAGCCCAAGGTCGAGAGCAAGCACCACTTCGGCTGCCGCATCGTCGAGATGCTCGATGGCAAGCTGATGCTGAGCCTGGGCGAGCGCTTTTCCGGCATGCAGAGCGCCCAGACCCTGGACAACCACCTCGGCAAGATCGTGCGCGTCGGCAAGGACGGCAGCGTGCCGGCCGACAACCCCTTCGTCAACACGCCCGGCGCCCTGCCCGAGATCTGGAGCTATGGCCACCGCAACTCGCAAGGCCTGACCCTGGACGACAAGGGCCAGCTCTGGGAACACGAGCACGGCCCCCAGGGCGGCGACGAGCTCAACCTGATCAAACCCAAGCTGAACTACGGCTGGCCCGTCATCACCTATGGCGAGAACTACGGCGGCGGCAAGATCGGCGACGGCCTCTTCGCCAAGGCCGGCATGGAGCAGCCCATCGTCAAATGGGTGCCCTCCATCGCGCCCTCGGGCCTGGTGCGACTGAAGAGCGCCAAATACGGCCCGGCCTGGCAGGGGAACTTCTTCATCGGCTCGCTGAAGTTCGGCTATCTGGAGCGCGTCAAGCTCGACGCCGACAACCGGCCGATGGAGCAGGAAAAACTCTTCCCCGACGCCGGCCGCATGCGCGATGTGCGCGAAGGCCCTGACGGCCTGCTCTACCTGGTGCTGGAGGCCCACGGCCGCATCGTCCGCGTGAAGCCCTGATGCGAAACCCCGCCTGAGTCTGCGACCATCGGCCCCGCAAGGGAGACGCCGATGCAGACGAAGAAGATCCGCTCGCTGGCCGCTGGCCTGCTGATGGCCGCACTCACGGCCCAGGCCGCGCCGCTGACGCCCGCCGAACTGCCCGCCACCGTGCGCGACTGGCTGCCCTGGGCAGCCCAAGGCCAGCCGCCGCTGGGATGCCCGGCCGGCAGCGCCGAAGGCGAGACGCCGGTCTGTGTCTGGCCCGGGCGGCTGCAGCTGGGCGCCGGCGCCCGCGAGGCGACGTTCAAGCTGGAGGTGCAGGTCTACGGCGCGCCGGCCCGCGTCGTGCTGCCCGGCGAAGCGGGTGCCTGGCCGCAGGACGTTAAGGCCGGTGGCAAGGCTCTGGCCGTCGTCGAGGCGAGCGAGCATCCGGCCGTCTGGCTGGCACCGGGCGCCCATGTCGTGGAAGGCCGCATCGCCTGGACGGAGATGCCGCAGAACCTGGCCGTGCCGGCCAACCTCGCCACCATCGTCGTCAGCAGCGACGGCGCCACCCAGGCCCGCGCCCCCGACGGCGAAGGCCGCATCTGGCTGCGCGCCGTGGCCAGCCCGGCCGAGGCCACGGACAGCGTCAGCGTGCAGACCGTGCGTCTCGTCGACGACGAACTGCCGCTGACCGTGACCACCGCCTTCGACCTGCGCGTGGCCGGCCGCGCCCGCGCCGTCGAGTTGCCGCTGGCCCTGCTGCCCGGGCTGCGCGCCATGCAGCTCGACAGCCAGCTCCCCGCGCGCCTGGCCGACGACGGCCGCCTCATCGTGCAGGCCCGCCCAGGCAACTGGCATGTCGAGCTGCAGGCCCGGCTGATGGCGCCCGTGCAGGCGCTCAAGCTGCCGGAGGCTGCACCGGACGAAGAGGTCTGGGTCGTCAAGGCCGCGCCGGCGCTGCGGCTGATCCGCCCCGAGGGCCCGGCGAGCGTGGACCCGCGCCAGGTCGAGATGCCCGAGGCCTGGCGTGCCCTGCCGGCCTTTCGTCTCAAGCCCGGCGAGACGCTGAAGCTGACCGAGCTGCAGCGCGGCAACGCCAAGCCGGCGCCGGACACGCTGACGCTGGAGCGCCGGCTGTGGCTGGACTTCGATGGCCGCGGCCTGACCGCCAACGACAAGTTCGAGGGCAGCCTGTCGGCCAGCTCGCGCCTGGCCATGCCCGCTCCGGGCCAGCTCGGGCGTGCGGCCCTCAACAGCCAGGACCAGCCCATCACCCGGCTGGCCGGCGACGGGCCCGCCGGCTTCGAGGTGCGCGACCGCAGCACGGTCATCGAGGCCGACAGCCGCTGGCCCGCCGACGGCGCCCTGCCCGCCAGCGGCTGGAGCCTCAGCGTGGACCGGCTGCAGACCCTGCTGCAGCTGCCCCCTGGCTGGCGGTTGCTGCATGCGCAAGGGCCGAGCAGCGCCGAAGGCGCCTGGGTCGCGATGTGGACGCTGTGGGACTTCTTCTTCGTGCTGCTGGCCGCCCTGGCGGCCTACCGCCTGCTGGGTTGGCGCGTCGGCGTGTTGCTGGGTTTGGCGCTGGTGCTGACCTGGCATACCCCCGGCAGCCCGGCGGCGTCGCTGTGGTTCGGCCTGCTGGGCCTGACAGCCCTGGCCCGCGTGCTGCCTGCGGGCCGGGCGCAATCGGCCTTTGCACGCGGCCGCCTCGCGGTCGCCGCCATGCTGGCCCTGCTGATGCTCCCTTTTGCCGTGCAGCAGGTCAGGGAGGCGATCTACCCCAGCCTGGACACCCCGCGCTTCCAGGCCAGCCTCGCCATGGCGGAGCGCGCCGCCCCGGCGCCTGCCGAGGTGCGCATCGTCGAAGAGAAGGTCTTGCCGCCGCCCGCCTACCAGATCGCATCGCCGCCGCCGGCGAAGAAGCCCCTCTCCGGCAGCAGCAGCGCCATGGAGCGCGTCGACCCGAATGCCCGCGTGCAGACCGGCCCCGGCCTGCCGACTTGGTCCTGGCGCAGCTACCGCCTGGCTTGGAGCGGCCCTGTCACGCCGGAGCAGACCCTGCACCTGTGGCTGCTGCCGCCCTGGGCGACGGCGCTGATGAAGCTCGGCGGCCTGGTCCTGCTGGCCCTGGCCCTCATCGTCGTCACCGGCCTGAAGCCGCCGCAGCTGCGCGCGCCGCGCAGGGCCGCCGGCGCCGTCGCGGCGGCCCTGCTGTTGCTGGGCCTGGCGCCGCCACCCAGCGAAGCCCAGGCTGCCGGCTGG
The DNA here is from genome assembly GCF_031458095.1 of Roseateles saccharophilus. Lineage (GTDB taxonomy): Bacteria > Pseudomonadota > Gammaproteobacteria > Burkholderiales > Burkholderiaceae_C > Pelomonas > Pelomonas saccharophila_A. The sequence continues at coordinate 1,221,919 of NZ_JAVDXU010000002.1, read as the reverse complement.
CCCAGCGAAGAGCAGCTCAAGACCCTGCGCGACAAGCTCGCCGCGCCGCCCGACTGCCTGCCGCGCTGCGCCGAGCTGGCGCGCCTCTTCGTCAGCGCCTCGGGCTCGACCGTGCAATTGCGCGCCGAGATCCATGCCCAGGCCCTGGTCGCCGTGCCGCTGCCCGGCCAGGGCACCGGCTGGCAGCCGGGCAGCATCACGCTGGATGGCCAGACCGCCGCGACGCGGCGCGACGACGAAGGCCAGCTCTTCGTCGCCGTGCCGGCCGGCGTGCACCAGGTCGTGCTGAGTGCCGACGTGGGCGGCGCCAGCGGCCTGGACATCGCCCTGCCGCTGCCGCCGCGCGCGCTGCAGAGTGATCTGAAAGGCTGGGCCCTGGCCGGCCTGGACCCGCGCGGCGAAAGCACCGGCGCGATCACGCTGAGCCGCGAGGCCGGCTCCGGCAGCGCCCGCCGCGAGGACGCCGGCACCCAGCGCGACGCGCTGCCGCCGCTGGTGCGCGTGGAGAGGTTGTTGCAGCTCGGCCTGCGCTGGCAGGTGCAGACCCATATCCAGCGCCTGGCCCCCAGCCGCGCGCCGCTGCGCGTGCGCTGGGCCCTGCTGCCCGGCGAGGCTGTCAGCGATGCCCGCGTGACGGTCGACGGCGGCGTCGCCAGCCTGCAGCTTGGCGGCGAGGAGGAGGCCGACGTCGCCAGCACCTTGAAGCCCAGCGAAGCGCTGACGCTGCTGGCCGGCAAGGAGATGAACCAGGTCGAGCGCTGGACCGTGGACGCCTCCACGCAATGGCATGTGGAGGCCAGCGGCCTGGCCGCGACGGCCCTGCAGCAGGGTGGCCAGTGGCAGCCCGAGTGGCGGCCCTGGCCCGGCGAGACGCTGAAGCTCAGCGTGCGCAAGCCCGCCGGCATTCCCGGCCAGACGCTGACGCTGGACAGCGCACGGACCTCCATCTCGCCCGGCGAGCGCAGCAGCGACGTCGGGCTGGACCTGAAGCTGCGCGCCAGCCTCGGCGGGCCCCATGTGCTGAAGCTGCCGGCCGGCGCCGAGCTGCTCAGCGTTCGAATCAATGGCAATGTGCTGCCCTTGCAGCCGCGCGATGGCGCACTGAGCCTGCCGCTGACGCCGGGCGAGCAGCAGGTGAACCTGGTCTGGCGCGAGCCCGACGGCATGGGAACGCTGTGGCGCCACCCGGGTCTGGCGCTGGGCCTGGCCGGGGTCAACGACGAGCTGATGCTCAACGTGCCGCAGGACCGTATCGTGCTGGCCGTTGGCGGACCGCTGATGGGGCCGGCCGTGCTGATCTGGGGCGTGCTCGTCGTCGTGCTCGTGATCGCATGGTTCGCCCCGCGCGGCCTGCCGGGCGTCATGGCCCGGCCGGCCTGGCTCATCCTGGCCCTGGGCGTGGCGCCGGTGTCGCTGTGGGCCCTGGTGCTGCTGGCCGCCTGGTTTGCACTGCTGGAGGCGCGCCGGCGCTGGACGCAGGCCCTGCCGAACGCGGCGCGCTGGCTGCGCATCCTCGTGCAGTTGCTGCTGGTGCTGTGGACGCTGCTGGCCCTGGGCGCCCTGCTGGACGTACTGCGCACTGGCCTGCTCGGATATCCGGACCTGCTGGTCGCCGGGCCGCAATCGAGCAGCCATATGCTGATCTGGACGTCCGACCGCTTCACCGAGCACACGGCCAATGCCTGGGTGCTGAGCGCACCCGTCTGGCTCTACCGCGTGCTGATGCTGGCCTGGGCGCTGTGGCTGGCGGCGTCGCTGCTGCGCTGGGTGAATTGGGCTTGGAAGGCCTTCAGCGAGGGCGGGTCGTGGCCGGCCAAGCCGGCGCAGATCCCGGTGACGGACGATGCCCGCCAGGCACCGGCCGACGTGCAGTAGGACCCAGCTGCGGCAGGGCAAGGCACCGGGCCCTCACAATCCCCCCATGCCCATGCAGCAGCAACCGTTCGAGATCCGCTGGCGACAGGCCATCGCGGCGGGTGAGCTTGGTGTCTGGGACCTTCGCCCGGAACTCGAGACCGTTCACTATTCGCCGCAGTGGAAGCAGCGGCTGGGATTTCCGGCGCCTCACAGTGCCGACAGCACGCACTTCTGGCGCTGCCGGGTCCACCCTGAGGACCTGCAGGGCATGCTGGCGGCGCTGCGGGCCCATGCCCAGGGCAGCCAGCCCGGCTACGAGGCCAGGTTCCGGCTGCGCAGCAATGGCTCCGGCTATCGTCTGGTGCACTCCCGCGGCCGCGTCATTGCGCGCTGCGGCGAGGGGCGGGCCGTGCGCATGGTCGGGACGATGATCGACCTGACCGAACGTCCCTCCACGCCTCAGGACGGCCTGCCGCAGGGGCCTCGCGGTGTGATGGAAGGCTTGCCGCTGGATCTGCCGTTTCACCAGCTGCTGGACAGCGAAGCGGACCCTGCCGATGCCCAGCCGGCGCGCAGGGCGCCGGAGCGCGACCGGCTGCTGGCCCTGGTCGGGGACTTGCTTCAGGCTTCCGTCGAACAACTGGACGGCTTGCGCCGCCCCTAGAAGCACCGCGGTCAGCCGCCGCGGCGCTGCAGTTCGTGGTCGCGCAGGGTGCGCAGCAGGGCCTGCTGGCGGGCGCCGGGTTGTAGCTCGCGCGCCACCTGCTCGAAGCGGCCGACATTGCCGGCATTCAGGAAGGGGCCCACGTTCTCGGCTACCGATTGCGCGGCCTGCCAGCCGCCGGTGTGCACGAGGCCGACAAACATGTCGTCATAGCCGCTGGTGAGGCCGAGCTGCTGCCATTGGCGCAGCACCGGGTAGGCCTTGCCGAGCAGCACGGCGTCATAGGTCTTGGCGAGTGCGGACACGGCGGCCGCAGCGGTCTCGGCCGACGGCGGCAGCCTGGCCGCCAGCGCCAGGGCAGCTGCCTGCACATGGCCATCGGGAAAGGCCAGCAGCTCGCGCGCCCAGGCGGCCTGCTCGGCCGGGCTGCCGTGGGTGGCCAGGCGGTCCAGCTGCTCGAGCAGCAGGCGCACCACCTCGAAGTGCTCGTCCATGCCTTCGCCGCGGGTCAGGCGGCAACTGTCGGCGGCGTAGCAGCGAGTCAGCGTGCGCAGGGCCTGGGCCGGCGGCGCGATGCTCAGCGACGCGACGGCCGCCGTTTCAACGGCGGTGGCGGCGACCGGCGCTGCCGTCGGCGCGGCGCTGGCAGCGGCCACGGGCTGCAAGGCCCGCGGTGCCACCGGTGCCACCGCCACCACGGGCAGGGCTTCGCTGCCTTCGAACCACCACAGGCCCACGCCTACAGCGGCCAGGGCGGCGGTCAGCAGGGGCCAGGCCTTCATGATTCAGGGTTGCAGCGAGAGGAAGGCGGCCGCTGGCCAGCGGTTGGTCCGGCAATACGCGGCATTGCCTGACCGCGCCAGGCAGGCATTGACGAGGGCCGTACCGAAGGGGCCGTAGACATCGATCTCAGCAGCGCCGTTTCGCGTGACGGCCTCCGTGCAGTGGAAGCGATGCGCCATCGAGCGCGCCGCGCCGCGCGGGCAGTCGCCATTGCCAGTGGCGGCCGTTGCCAGGGTCTTGCTCCAGATCGGCATGGCCAGCGCGACGCCGTCGACGACAGTCGCGCGGTTGGCCGTGCAGACGGCGCCGCCGCCGCCATCCACGCAGGCCTGCACGGTCGCCGCCGTGAAGGGGCCATAGGTCTGGCTGGCGCTCATGCACTGGCGCAGATGAGAGTCGTAGCGCGTGCCGTTGGGGCAATGGGCATGCTTGTGCGCGGAGGGCGCCGCCGTGGGCAGAGCCCAGTTCGCCAGCGTCGACGCGGGGTAGAGGTTGCCCGCAAAGATCCAGCCCTCGCGCAGCACGCCGTCGTTGTGCAGGTACTCGACGCGGTAGTAGAGGTTGTTGGCCGAGGCGGTGCCGAACACCTCCTTGACCTGCACGGCGGTATTGGCCGGAATGGCGACCAGCAGGCCGCCACCGGGCGTGGCCCGCATATTGAGATTGGGCACGACCTTGACCCAGTCGCCCGCATAGGCGATGGCGCCCGGACCCGCGGGAGCCGCGCCGACGGCAATGCCGGCATGGCTGGCCGCGTCACCGGCGTCGATCCAGCCGTCGGCCAGCACGCCGTTGATGTCGGCACGGATGCGGTAGAGGCGCTTTTGCTGCTGCGCACCGCTGACCATGAAGTCCAGCACCTGGTAGCTGCCGGCCGCCGCCAGGCCCAGCACCATGCCGTTGGGGGCCGAGCGCAGCTCCAACGGCTGCAGTGTGGCGATGGCGCTGGCCAGGGACTGCAGGCCCGCGACCTGGGAGCGGCAAAGCTGATGGCGGTTGTGGTCAATGCGGGCATAGCCGGCCGTCTGCGCCACATAGACCTGCACGATGCCGTTCTCGTCGAAGGGCGCGCGGCCGGCGAGGCAGGCGGCGTCGCGCACATCGTCCACGCATTCCAGCGTGCCGGCATTGAGCACGCAGGCGGCGCTGCCGACCTGCAGCAGCTTGCCGGCCTCGACCGCGCCGCCCACCGGCACCGGACATTGCGGCCCGTCGTCCATCAGGCAGGCGACGTCGATGCCGGCGGCCTTGTTGAGGTCGGCAATGTCGACCAGCCAGAGCCGCGCGTCGAAGTTGTCGCGGTAGCCGTTGTCCTTGGCGACGTTGACGTCGGCCGTGTTCTGCCAGCGGCAGACCTTGGTCGGGCCGCCGTTGTAGGCCGACCAGGCCGAGCGCGCGCGGCTGCGCCAGTATTCGTCCACCTCGGCCGCGGTGCCGGTCGGCGAAGTCACGCCGCCCAGGCAGCTGGCGGGTGCGGACTCCCACGCGGCGTAGTAGATGTCGATGGCATAGGTGAAGTTCTGCATCATGTTCCAGCCCTTGCCTTGCTGGAGCTGGACGAAGTGATAGCGGTCGTCGACCTGCATCATGCCGTGGCCATGGCCGCTGTCGCCGCGCATCATCTTCAGCATCCAGGGCTGGCCGGCGGCGGTCTGGGCATCGCGGTAGTGCGACCAGAAGGTCTCCTGGCGCAGCGTCGCAAAGGTGCCGCGCTGGAAGGCCTCCAGCTCGCGCGCGGACACCGCCGGCTTGCGCGAGCGCAGATAGCGCTCGCTGGCGTCGCGGATGGCCGGGTACATGGCCTGCATATAGCGCTTGCGCTCGTCGACGAGATTGGCGGAGGCGTCGCTGAAGATGACGCCGCCGTAGTTGCCGCGCACGAAGCTGTCGGGGCCGAAGGCATTGGCGTCGCAGCCCGAGGGGGCGCGGCCGTGGGTCCAGGTGCCGCCGACCTTGTTGGTGCAGGCCCAGTCGTTGGGCGTGGCGGTGTAGCCGGCGTGGGCAAGGCCGCCGACGGCGAGGCAGAGGATGGCGAGGAGTTGCTTCATGCTCGTCTCCTCAGTGGGCACGGCGGCGCACCGCGATGGCCAGCAGTCCGACCAGCGTCAGCGCCACGCTGCCCGGTTCCGGCACGGCGACCACGTCGCCCACGCGCACGGCCCAGGCCCGGGCCAGGGTGTCGCTGGCGAGCTGGTCCTGGGCGCCCATGCCGATGAAGAAGGCCAGGCCCCAGCCCGGCTCGCCCGCCGTGCCGGTCCAGAACACGGGACCGACGGCGTTGTTCGGATCGACCAGGCCGCTGAAGGGGCCCGTCTGCGCCAGCCCGGCGGCAGTGTTGCCGAGGCTGGTGTAGTAGAGGTGGCCGAACTCGCTGTTGCTGCCGGCGTTGTTGATGCCGATGTCGGTGGAGCCGTCGTCGGAATAGTCGAGCTGCAGCGCAATGCCGTTGACCGGTGCGACGCTGGGCAGGCGCCAGTCATCGAAGCCGCCAAAGCTCAAGCCCGCCGCCCACTGCATGGCATCGGCCTGGGTGCGCAGGCCACCGATGCTGGCGTCGGCAATCCAGGTCAGGTGGCTGGCGGTGTCATAGACCATGCTGCCGTTGGCGCGCAGTTGGAGTTCGGCCCGGGCCGGCATGCCGCTCAACAGGCCCGTCAGGGCGATGGCGGCGAACAGCGTCTTCTGGAGGGTCATGGCAGGCGGGCGACGGCGTCGCGGAGCTGAGGCGGGCGCATGGTCCGCAAACGGCTGTTCACGCAACACCGGGTTAGTCCGCGAGCCCGCTGCCAATTCGAGCGGGGCGCATAACCACCGGGAATGCGGATAGGCGTCGCGCGAAGCCTGGCTTTCCTGGCGTCGGCGGGACAATCCAGGCCCCGCCGAGACGCCTCCCTAGTTCGAGGGGGCCAACGCCCTGCCCGCATGTTCGCCAACGACTGGTTCTCGCCCGCCCAATTGCTGGGCTATGTCGCCTTCGTCCTCGGCGTCGCCTGTTTCCTGCAGACCGACGACCGCCGCTTCAAGTGGTTCATGACGGGCGAGTGCATCGCCTACATCGCCCACTTCGCGCTGCTGGGCAACCCGACGGCGGTGGCGAGCTTGTCGCTGTCCATGCTGCGCTCGCTGCTGTCGCTGTACACGCGATCGAAGTGGGTGGCGGTGGGCGTGGTCGCGGCCAATATCGGCTTTGGCCTGGCCATCGCGTCCAAGCCCAGCGACTGGCTGCCGTTGACGGCCTCCTGCCTGGGCACCATCGCCCTGTTCACGCTGCAAGGCATCCCGATGCGCCTGCTGATGATGTGCGGCACGGGCCTGTGGATCGCCAACAACCTGATCGTCGGCTCCATCGGCGGCACGGCGCTGGAGGTCGTCATCGCGCTCATCAACGCCACGACGATCATCCGCATGCTCAAGGCGCGTCCAGCCGCTCGAACTCCGCAATGACCTGGGCGCCGAACAGCAGCAGCGTGGCGCCGATCTCCAGGCTCAGCAGCACGGCGATGGCCGTGGTGAGCGAGCCGTAGACGGTGCCTATCTGCGACAGGGTGCCGAAGTACCAGACCAGCACATGGCGCGACAGCTCCCACAGCAGGGCCGCCGCCAGCGCGCCGATCAGGGCCAGCGGCAGCGAGGGCCGGCCGCCGGGCATGACCATATAGACCGAGGCCAGCACGAAGACCTCGCCCGCAAAGCCCAGCAGATACAGCATGAGGCCGGAGACGCCGTCCAGCGACCAGCTCAGGCCCAGCAACTCCACCTCGCGCTGGCCCAGGGCCTGGAAGCGCCCCGCCACCAGCGTCACCAGCAGCAGGCCCAGGCTCAGGCAGAGGATGTAGAGGTAGGGAATCAGGGCCGACGTCAGGAAGTGGCGCTGCTGCAGCTTGCGCCGGTGATGGAAGATCACCGCCATCGCGCTCTCCAGCACCGAGAAGGCCAGGGAGCTGAAGAACAGCATGCTGACCAGCAGCACCCAGCCCATCACCTCGCGATGGGCCAGGAAGCGCGCCAGCTCGGTCACCACGGCCGTCGACTGACCCGGCACCAGCCATTCCAGGTAGCGGCCCACCGTCTGCAGCAGCCGCGCCTGGTCCACCCAGTGCGACAGCGCGATGACGCTGAGGATGAGCAGCGGCACGATGGACAGCAGTGCGTAATAGGCCACCGCGCCAGCCAGCAGCAGGCCCTGGTTGGCGCGGAAAGCCTTCAACGTCTGCCAGGCAAAGCCCCAGGGGTTGTGCAGCACGCGCGCGGTCTGGCGCGCAAACCTGTGGGTGAAAAGATGCATGCCGCCAGGGTCGGCCCGAGCCGGCCACGCGGCTTGTCGGCGCCCGCAACGCCCCCTTGTCGGACGACGCCGTGACACGCGCGGCGGGCCCGCACAGCGGGTGTAACAGCGCGTACGCTGCCGTCTCATGAGCGCCCTTCCCTCCCGCATCGACCCCGCCCCGCCCACCGGCGAGCCGCTGCACCTGCACATGCCGGTGGACGTGCGCAGCCTGTCGCTGGCGGTGCTGGCGCTGGTGGCGGTACTGTTCGCCCTGCATGGGGCCGGCGCCTTCTTCGTGCCCATGCTGCTCGGCGTGATGCTGAGTTACGCGCTGGATCCCCTGGTCGACCGGCTGCAGCGCCTGCGGCTGCCCCGCGCCCTGGCCGCGGCTGTGCTGCTGCTGGGCCTGGTGGGTGGCGTGGGCTGGACGGGCTACGCCCTGTCGGACGACGCCAGCAAGCTGCTGGAATCGCTGCCCGTCGCCGCCGAAAAGGTGAAGGCAGCCATCGCGTCCCGCCGGCCCGGCGGCGGCAGCGCACTGGACCAGGTGCAGAAGGCCGCCACGCAGCTGGAGCAGGCGGCCGAGTCCAGCGCCCTGGTACCGTCAACGGCCCCTCCGCGCGGCATCACCCGCGTCGTCGTCGAGCGGCCGCGCTTCAACCTGCACGACTATCTGTGGACCGGCACGGTGGGCCTGCTGGCCATGGCGGGCGCGGCCACGGTGGTGGTGTTCATCGCCTTCTTCCTGCTGGCGGCCGGAGACACCTTCCGGCGCAAGCTCGTGCATCTGGCCGGCCCGACCTTTGCCAAGCGCCGCCTGACCGTCCAGACCCTGGACGAGATAGGCGACCAGATCCAGCGCTATCTGCTGGTGCAGGTGTTCACCAGCGCCGTGGTGGGCCTGACCATCTGGCTGGCCTTCACGGCCGTGGGCGTCGAGCACGCCGCCGTCTGGGGCGTGGTGGCCTTCGTGGGGGACTTCATTCCCTACATCGGCGCCGCCGTGCTGACCACCAGCGCCGGCCTGATGAGCTTCGTGCAGTTCGGCAGCGTTGACATGGCACTGCTGGTGTCAGGCATTGCGCTGGGCGTGCACACGCTGTCGGGCAATCTGCTGATGCCGTACCTGAGCAGCCGCAGCAGCCGCATGAACCCGGTCGCCGTCTTCATCGGCGTACTGGCCTTCGGCTGGCTTTGGGGGCTGTGGGGCCTGCTGCTGGGCGTGCCCATCCTGGCCAGCGCCAAGGCCGTGTGCGACCGGGTGGACGGGCTGCAGCCCATAGGTGAACTGCTGGGCGCTTGAGCGCACGACCACGTCAACGCCACCAGAGCGACGCACCCAACGGCATGAAGCGTTAGCAGTCGCCGGCTGAACCGGTATAAAGACAGCCGCCAGAACAGCAAGGGAGAAAAAAGTATGTATTGCAGAGTTCTCGCCGGAGCGCAGTCGCGCCGTCGGCAGCATTTGTCGGGCCTCGGTGTCATCGTGTTGTTGGCCAGTCTGGCGGCGTGTGGGGGCGGCTCCGATACGGCCGGGCCGGCGACGACGGTGAGCGCGGTGGACGACCAGTTCACCGTCGCGACAGGCCCGGCCACTGTCCTGAGCGTGCTGGCCAACGACAGTGTCAGCGCAGGCGCCTCGCCCACGCTGAGCGTGGCCACCGCTCCCGCGCACGGCAAGGTCACCGTTCAAGGCGCGACGTTGCAATACACGCCGGACGCCGGCTACTACGGCGCGGATCAATTCAGCTACCGCGCCGAGTCGGGCGCCGCCGGCAGCACGGCGACGGTCAAGCTGACCGTCGAGGCCGAGCTAGAACTCAGCGGCAGCATCAGTCCCGACGGCAAGGGGATGGAGGTCACGGCCCAGGTCGGCGACAAGCAGTTCACGACCACGGCGGACGCCCAGGGCGCCTACAAGCTCGCGGTCAGGAGTTCGCGCGCCGACGCCTTCGTCACTTTGACCGCCAAGGGCAGCGGCTCCAAGGCCACGCTGGCGATGGGCAGCCTCATCGGGGACTTCAGCCTGCTGTTCTCCGCGTCGACCGCCCAGAAGCTGAACGAAACGAAATGGCCCGCATTGACGCTGGATGCGTTGAGCTCGGCGCGGCAGGGCCTGCTGGCGCAGAAAGGCAGCCTGCCCTCCAGTTCCACAGCCTTGCGTCAGGGCCTCACACGCACCAACCCTGACGACCTGATCGACACCGTCACCCAGTTCCGCCGCGTGGCTGAAGGCGGCGCTTCGCTGCCCGACGGCGTGCAGACCACGTTGAAGCTGGTCAGCGACTCGAGCGCGCTCGCGTTGGCGAACCGCAAGGCGCTGGCCGGTTCCGACGGCTTCACCGGCATGAGCGCAACCACCACCGCCGTCACGGATGCATCGCCGCCCACCGTCGCCGCAGCAGGAAGCCTGCTGGCCGTTGCCGGCACCGCCAGTTTCATCTTCGATCTGAAGCCCGGCGGCGGGGCGTCCTTCTTTGACTTCGATCGCAACGGCATTCCGAGGCAGATTGCCTCCCGCTGGGAATACGACGGTGACGCCTTGCGCATCACCGTGCTCGACGGTAGCTATGAGGGCGGCCTCTGGACTTACGGGGGCTTTCTGCTGCGCAAGGTGCGCAGCGCCGACCCGCAGGCCCGGCCGGAGCTGATGCTGCGTGAATACGCGAGGGCCCCGGGCTGCACGGGCTCGCCGGAACTTCCCCAATGCCAATTCGCCTGGTCGGAGTGGAAGCCGGTGATCAGCTTCGATGTGCAGCGCGACAAGCTGCCGCTGACGATGGCGGACTTCGCACCGAACACGCGCTGGGCCGGCGTCGCGATTCCCGCCACGTCGGGCGAGGCCCGTTGCCTCTGCCTGGACGGCGCCGAGACAACGTTCGACGGCACGCTCGACAAAGGACCTGTGAAAGGTCAGTTGGTGGCGGGCAGCTTGCTCTTTTCCGGTGCTGACCTCAACGGCAAGTTCGCCCAGCGCTACACGCGTCTCTGGCAGGGCGAGGACAACCTGGAGTACTGGCTGGTTGAAAGCGAACTGGACGGCGTGGCATCCAACCGTGCGCTGCGTGCCGTCGTGAAGGCGCCCGAGGCCAAGCTGGACGCCGCCAAGGCGGCTCGACGCTGGTTGATCCTGGATTCGCCGAGCCAGTTCAATCCCTCGGAAAGCGGAAGCCAGCACCTCCTGTACAGCGATGGCAGATGGCGGGTGGCGCAGGGGTCGACTCTGGGCAACGGCCCCTCCAGCCATTGGAGGCTGAGCCCGGACGGCAAGGAAATCGCGCTGTTCATCAACGAAGGCGTCGGAATTTTGTCCAACTTCAACATCGCCGCCGCGGTCAGCGGCGGCTACCTCGCCTTCGACCGCGGTACGCTGGTCCGCATGCGGGATCTCGGGCCGGCCGACTGACCCGATCCCGCTCGCCAGCGGGCCTCAACGGTTGGCCGAGTAGTTCACCGGCAGCCAGTCATAGCCCTTGCCATCGGCGCGCAGCTTGCCGATGCCGGGGAAGCTGACGTGCGTCACCGCGACGTAGTAGCCGTCCTTGGCCGCGGCGGCATAGGCCTTCTCGCGCGCCGGTGCGGCGGCCTTGGGATCGGAGTCGAATTGGATGGTCACCGCGGGCTCGGCGAACTGCACGGCGGCGACATGCATCAGGTCGCCCCAGAACATCATCTTCTGGCCCTTGCTCTCGGCGACATAGTTGCTGTGGCCAGGCGTGTGGCCATAGGCCGGGAAGGCCTTGAAGCCGGGCACGATCTCGACGCCGGCGGCGCTGCCCTCGAAGGGCTTGAAGCGCCCCGCATCGGCAAAGCCCTTGACCAGGGCGGCGATGGCCTTGCCGCCCTCGCCCTTGTTGACCTGCTCGGGCGCCAGCCAATAGTCGCTGTCGCGCTTGTCGATGCGCAGGGCGGCATTCGGGAAGGTCGCGCTGGAGGCGCCGCCGATGTGGTCACCGTGCATATGGGTGATGACGATCTCGTCGACCTGCTCGGGCGCGTAGCCCGAGGCCTTCAGGCTGGTCAACAGGCGGCCCAGCGTCGGGCCGAACATGCTGGCAGCGCCGGTGTCCACCAGCACGAGCTTGGAGCCGGTATTGACAAGGTAGGCGTTGACCGAGGTCTCCAGCGGCACGCCGAGGTAGGCATGCTGCAGGGCCTTGATCGTTTGAGGTGCAGGTTGCTGCAGCAGCTTGTCGACCGGCAGATCCAGCGTGCCGTCATTCAGCGCGGTGATCTCGAAGTCGCCAAGCTGCAGGCGGTACCAACCCGGCGCCTGGCCTTTGAGCTGCGGGCCGGCGGCGAGGGCCGTGGTGGCGCTGAAGGCGAGGGCGAGAGCGGCGGGAAGCAGGCGTTTGAGCATCGTTCGTCTCCGGGGGGATGAAGGGAAGCGGCGCAGCATATCGGCGCCGCCGCAGCCCTGCAGCCCCCAGGGGTGTTGTCTGCCAGCTGGACATCGCGGCTCACCCGCAATGACTGCTTTCCGGACAGTGGCGCCACTTTGGACAGCAAAACCGCGGGTTAGCTCGCAAGGGTTTGCCTGGACTTTGCCCCGAGTTGGCGCGGGCATGGCTTTTGCGCTTTGGGAGCCTGGCATCCATTACGACGACAACCAGGAGACAAGCCATGCCCCGACGCCTGCCGGCGCCTTCGCCGCTGCATTTCGCCATCCTTGCCGCCATTGCGGCTTCCAGCACCGCCCTGCCCGCAGCCGCGCAAACCACGCCCGCCGCCGAACCGCAGGTGACGACGCTGGACGTCGTCAAGGTCACGGCGCGCAAGCGCGAGGAGTCGCTGCAGGATGTGCCGGTCGCCGTCACGGCCCTCACCGCCGAGCAGCTGGACAAGCTGGCCATCAAGGACCTCGGCGACCTGCAGGGCCAGGTGCCCAACCTGACCATCTATGCCGCACGCGGCAGCAACACCACCATCACCACCTTCATCCGCGGCGTCGGCCAGGCCGACCCGCTGTGGGGCGTGGACCCCGGCGTGGGCATCTATTTCGACGACGTCTACATCGCCCGCCCCCAGGGGGCGCTGCTGGACGTCTACGACGTACAGCGCGTCGAAGTGCTGCGCGGCCCCCAGGGCACGCTGTACGGCAAGAACACCATCGGCGGCGCGGTGAAATACGTGTCCAAGCCGCTGCCTCAGGCCACCGAAGGCTCGGTGACGCTGGCCATCGGCAACTACGGCCAGGTGACGGCCAAGGGCGGCGTGGGCACGGCCGTCGCCGATGGCCAGTTCCGCTTCCGGCTTGCCGGCGCCAGCCTCAACCGCGAGGGCTACGGCAAGAACCTGACCGACGGCAGCCCTGTCAGCGACCAGGCGACGACCAGCGGCCGCGTCTCCATGGGCTGGTTCCCGACCGGCTCCACGTTCAACGCCCAGGTATCGGTGGACCGCACCCATGACGACTCACATATGCGCGGCTTCCAGCGCCTGAACGTCAACCCCTTCGATCCCGCCAAGACGCCGCCCACCACGGGCCGCTACGACATCGCCACCGGCATGCCCAATGCCAACCGCACCCAGAGCGAAGGCGAATCACTGACGCTGAACTGGGGCGTCAGTGCTGACTGGAGCCTCAAGTACATCCTGGCCCACCGCGCCTCGGACACCAACACCTCCATCGACTTCGACGGCCTGCCCAACAAGATCGCCGACGTGCGCGCCGAGTACCACGACAGCTCGCAAAGCCACGAGCTGCAGGCCATCTACGAGGGCCAGAACCACTCCGGCGTCATCGGCCTCTACTACTTCGACGGCCGCGCCGGCGGCACGGTGCGCAACAACTTCTTCAACCTGAGCTTCGGCACGACCAACGGCCTGGTCTACACCGAGGGCAAGGCCGTCTTCGGCGACTGGAGCTGGCGCCTGACGCCACAGTTCAGCGTCAGCACCGGCCTGCGCTACACCCAGGAGGACAAGCGCGCCGTCGTGCTGAACCAGGCTTTCGCCAACGACACGTTCAGCGGCACACCCATCGCCGTGCCGGCCAACTTCGACAAGAGTCTGTCGGTCAGCAACACCTCGCCGCGCCTGTCCCTCGAATACAAGGCCAGCCAGGCGATCAAGCTCTACACGACTGCCTCGCGCGGCTTCAAGAGCGGCGGCTACAACATCCGCGCCAACACCGTGGCCTTCCCGTCGTCGGGCCGGCCCTTCGCCGACGAGAAGCTCGACTCGCTGGAGGTCGGTGCCAAGATGATCCTGGACGGCGGCCGCCTGGAGCTGAACACGGCCCTGTTCCACAACAAGTACAAGAACGTGCAGCTGTCCGTCTTCACCAGCTACACCCAGGCCAACGGCCAGCCCGGCTTCTTCGGCGACTTCACCAACGCCGGCAAGGCCACGGTGCAGGGCGCCGAGGTCGAGTTCCTGTGGATGCCGTCCACGGCCTGGCGCATCAGCGGCAACCTGGCCGCCCTGGATGCCAAGTACGACGAATACATCGACCGCGGCGTCAACGTGGCCGACCAGAAGAAGTTCACCAACACGCCCAAGTTCCAGGCCGGCCTGAACATCGAGCACAACGCCAAGCTGGAGGTCGGCACGCTGCGCTCGCGCCTGGGGGTCACCCACCGCAGCAAGGTCTACCCGACGACCGACCTCTCCGAAGCCCTCGCCCAGGACGCCTACACGCTGGTGAATGCCGGCCTGATCTGGGAGAAGGATGCCAAGCTGAGCTTCTTCCTGCAGGGCAGCAACCTGACCAACAAGGCCTACAAGACCGATGGCTACAACATCGCGGCCCTGGGCGTGCTGAACGCCTACTACGGTGCGCCGCGCACCTTCACGCTGGGTGGCACGCTGAAGTTCTAAAGGTGAGACTGAGCGGCTACGGCCTGGCCGAGGGGGCAGGGCCGGCGCGGTACATTGCGCCGGTCATGCCTCTGTCCAAAAACCAGACACCGCCCGCCGGCATCCCCCAGGATGTCGACGGGTTGCTGCGCCTGGCCGCGCAGTCGATGTTCGACGTGCTGGCCCGGTCGACGGAAGGGATGATGGTCATCGACCGCAACCACCGCGTCGTCTGGATCAGCGAGGGCTACAAGCGCTTCCTGCCGGCCCTGGGCTTCAACGACGAGCACGAGTTCGTCGGCAAGCGGGTCGAGGACGTCGTGCCCAACACCCAGATGCTGCAGGTGCTGGAGAACGGCAAGCCGGTGCTGGTGGACCTGCTGACCAACAAGGCCGGTACCTTTCTGGTCAGCCGCCTGCCGCTGAGGAATGACGCCGGCGAGGTCATCGGCGCCCTGGGCCTGGTCCTGCTGGACCATCCCGAGACGACCATGCAGCCGCTGATCCAGAAATTCGCGCGCCTGCAGCAGGAGCTGGAAGACACGCGGCGCCAGCTCGCCGCCCAGCGCCGGCCCAAGTACACGATCGCCAGCTTCATCGGCGCCAGCCCGGCGGCCCTGGAAGTGAAGCGCCAGGCCCGCCGCGTCGCCCAGACCGACTCCACCGTGCTGCTGCTGGGCGAGACCGGCACCGGCAAGGAGCTCATGGCCCATGCCATCCACTCGGCCTCGCGCCGCGCCCACCGGCCGCTGGTGGGCGTCAACATCGCCGCCGTGCCCGAAACCCTGCTGGAGGCCGAGTTCTTCGGCGTCGCGCCGGGCGCCTACACGGGCGCCGAGCGCAAGGGTCGCGACGGCAAGTTCAAGCTGGCCGACGGCGGCACGCTGTTCCTCGACGAGATCGGCGACATGCCGCTGGCGCTGCAGAGCAAGCTGCTGCGGGTGCTGCAGGAGCAGGAGGTGGAGCCGCTTGGCAGCAACACGGTGCTGCGCGTGGACGTGCGCGTGATTGCCGCCACCAGCCGCGACCTGGCCGCCATGGTCGCCGCAGGCCAGTTCCGCGCCGACCTGTACTACCGCCTCAACGTGCTGCCCATCCGCGTGCCGGCCTTGCGCGAGCGCCTGGACGACATCGAGGCCCTGGCCGAGGCCCTGGGCGAAGACATCGCCCGCCGCAGCGGCATGCCGCAGAAGCTCTTGAGCCCCGACGCCATCGAATGGCTGATGCAGCAGCCCTGGCCCGGCAATATCCGCGAGCTGCGCAACACGCTGGAGCAGGTCAGCCTGATGAGCGACGACATGCAGTTGACGGCGGGACATTTCCAGGGTGGGGCGGTGGCGCCGGCGGCGACTGCCGCGGCCGCCGCGGCCGCGCCGTCGCCTCAGCCTGCGGCACCCGCTGTCACGACGGCCCAGGCTGTTGCGCCTCTGCCCGAGCTGATCGAGGCGCTGGAACGCGACGCGATTACTCGAGCCTTGCAAGCGACGGGCGGCAACCGGATGGCGGCGGCGAGGTTGCTGCAGATTTCGCGGGCGTCGTTGTACGAGAGACTGGCGCGCTGGCCTGACCTGGAAGTCCAGCTTTCGGACAACGCCTGAATTTCGGACACTCCCACCGTCCCTAACGGCCAAAAACCTCGGGACAACCCGCACGAAAACCGCCCCGGCGCCCCCTTCCCCGCCGGGCACGGCCCTTGCAAAAAGGGAAGACACCGTCTGCCGACAGAGCAGACAGCCCAGACTTCAGGAGACAAGCCCCATGCGCCTCACCACGCGCCGCTTTGCCATCGCTGCCGCCACCCTCGCGGTCGCCCTGCCTGGCCTGACCCTGGCCGCCGGCAATGAAATCCGCATCGCCCATGTCTACAGCAAGACCGGCCCGCTGGAAGCCTATGGCAAGCAGACGCAGACCGGCTTCATGATGGGCCTGGACTACGCCACCGGCGGCAGCATGACGGTCGCGGGCAAGAAGCTCGTCGTCATCGAGAAGGACGACCAGGGCAAGCCCGACGTGGGCAAGAGCCTGCTGGCCGCGGCCTATGGCGACGACAAGGCCGACATCGCCGTTGGGCCCTCGTCCAGCGGCGTGGCCCTGGCCATGCTGCCTGTCGCCGAGGAGTACAAGAAGATCTTGCTGGTGGAGCCGGCCGTGGCCGACTCCATCACCGGCGACAAGTGGAACAAATACATCTTCCGCACCGGCCGCAACTCGTCGCAAGACGCCATCGGCAATGCCGTCGCCTCCGACATCGCCGGCTTGAACATCGGCATCCTGGCCCAGGACTACGCCTTCGGCCGCGACGCCGTGAAGGCCTACAAGGAAGCGCTGAAGAAGGCCAAGATCGTCCACGAGGAATACCTGCCTACGGCGACGACGGACTTCACCGCCGGCATCCAGCGCCTGGTGGATGCGCTCAAGGACAAGCAAGGTCCCAAGGTCATCGCCGTCGTGTGGGCCGGCGCCACGCCGCCCTTCGGCGCGCTGGCCGCGCTCGATCTGCAAAAGCGCTACGGCATCGGCGTCGGCTCGGGCGGCAACATCCTGCCGGCCATGACGGCCTACAAGCAGTTCCCCGGCATGGAGGGCGCGACCTACTACTACTTCGGCATCCCGAAGAACCCGGTCAATGAGTGGCTGGTCGCCAACCACTACAAGCAGTTCAAGCAGCCGCCCGACTTCTTCACGGCCGGCGGCATGAGCGCGGCCATCGCTCTGGTGGAGGCGCTGAAGAAGACGAATGGCGACACGGCGACCAACAAGCTCATCAAGACCATGGAAGGCATGAGCTTCGAGACGCCCAAGGGCAAGATGACCTTCCGCGCCGAAGACCACCAGGCCATGCAGTCCATGTACCACTTCCGCATCAAGGTCGACCCCGCCTTCCCCTGGGGCGTGCCTGAGCTGGTGCGCGAGATCAAGCCGGAAGAGATGCAGGTGCCGATCCGCAACAAGCGCTGATCCGGCCTAACTCCAAGATACGACGCATTGAGGAAGCCCCGGACATCACGGGGCCTGAGAAGAGCTGTACCCATCAAAGCCTTCGAAGGAGACAAACCCATGTCGTTCGGATTCAAGATCACCATTCCATGGTTGCTGGCTGCGCTCACCGGCGCGGCGAATGCCGCCGTGAACCTGCCCGCCCTCAACATCGACACCGGCAGCATCTCGGTGTCGGGCCTGTCCTCGGGCGGCTTCATGGCCAACCAGCTGGGCTATGCGCACTCGGCCACCTTCAAGGGCGTCGGCGTCTTTGCCGGCGGCCCCTATATGTGCGCCGGCCACAGCAACTACACGGCCTGCATGTACAACGCCAGCATCAGTGCGAGCCAGCTCAGCATCATGCAGGCCGACATCAACAACTGGAGCGGCAGCAGCATCGACGCCAAGGCCAATGTGGCGGCGCAGAAGATCTATCTCTTCGTCGGCACGAGCGACACCACCGTCGGCCCCAACCCGATGGATGCCGTCAATACGCAGTACACCAACAACGGCGCAACGCCCCAGTACGTGAAGCGGGCCAGCACCGCCCATGTCTTCCCGACGGACTTCGACGCCACCGGCAACAACAGCTGCTCGAGCGCCGCCTCGCCCTATATCAGCAACTGCGGCTATGACGGCGCCAAGGCGGCCCTCACGCAGTTCTACGGCGCGCTGAACGCGCGCAACGACGCACCGGCCGCCGCTAACTACATCGAGTTCGACCAATCGGCCTACAGCGCCGGCAACCCTGGCATGGCCGCCACCGGCTGGATCTATGTGCCGGCCGCCTGCTCGGGCGGTGCCAATCAATGCAAGCTGCATGTCGCCCTGCACGGCTGCCAGCAGAGCTACGGCAATATCGGCGACAAGTTCATCAAGAACACCGGCTACACGCGCTGGGCCGACACCAACAAGATCGTCGTGCTGTTCCCGCAGACCAAGGTCGACAACACCAGCCACAGCACGGCCGCCAGCGGCTCGCTGGCCAACCCCAATGCCTGCTGGGACTGGATAGGCTGGTATGGCGCCGACTTCGCGCGCAAGAGCGGCGTGCAGATCACCGCCATCAAGGCCATGGTGGACCGCGTCGCCTCGGGCAGCGGCTCGGGTGGCGGAGGTGGCGGCACGCTGCCGGCACCGACGGGTGTCGCGACCTCGGGCGCGACGGCCAGCAGCATGGTCGTCAGCTGGGCCGCCGTCACGGGTGCCAGCGGCTACAACGTTTATCGCGCCGCTACCCGAGCCAATGCCTCGCTGGTGATGGCGACCAACTTCACCGATACCGGCCTGGCCGCAGCCACCACCTATAGCTGGACGGTGCGCGCCGTCGACTCCGCCGGCGCCGAGGGTGCGACCTCCGCTCCCGCCACCGGCACGACGACGGGCACCGCGCCGGTGTGTTTCACGAGCAGCAACTACGCCCACACCACGGCCGGCCGCGCGACACAGTCCGGCGGCTACACCTACGCCAAGGGCAGCAATCAGAACATGGGCCTGTGGAATACCTTCACGACGACGACGCTGAAGCAGACCGGGCCGGCGTACTACGTGATCGGCACCTGTCCTTGAACACCCATGCTTGAAACCAAGAATCTCACCATCCGATTCGGCGGCCACGTGGCCGTCGATGCGGTGTCGTGCAGCTTCCAGCCCGGCACGCTGACGGCCATCGTCGGCCCCAACGGCGCGGGCAAGACGACCTACTTCAACCTGATCTCGGGCCAGCTGCCGGCCAGCAGCGGCGAGGTCTGGCTGGATGGCGAGAACCTGACGAACCAACCCGCGCCGGTGCGCACGCGGCGCGGCCTGGGCCGGGCCTTCCAGCTGACCCAGCTCTTCGCCCATCTGACCGTGCTGGAGAACGTGCGCCTGGCCGTCCAGGCCCGGCGTGGCTTGGGTCTGCGCATGCTGTCGGTGTGGCTGTCGCACCGCGAACTGATCGACGAGGCCCGCGCCATCCTCGAGCGCGTGCGCCTGGCCGCGCGCGCTGACGACCTCGCCGCCAGCCTGCCGCATGGCGACCAGCGCAAGCTCGAGGTGGCCATGCTGATTGCCCTCGACCCCAAGGTCTATCTCTTCGACGAACCGACGGCCGGCATGAGCGTGGACGAGGTGCCCGTCGTGCTGGACCTGATCCGCGCGCTGAAGGCCGAAAAGAAGCACACCCTGCTCTTGGTGGAACACAAGATGGACGTGGTGCGCGAGCTGGCCGACCGCATCATCGTCTTGCACCAGGGCAAGCTGGTGGCCGACGGCGACCCGGCCACCGTCATCGCCTCGCCCATCGTGCAAGAGGCTTACCTGGGAGTCGCGGCATGAACTTGCTCGAACTCAAGGGCGTCCACACCCACGTCGGGGCGTATCACATCCTGCATGGCGTGGACCTCGAAGTCCCGGCCGGCCAGGTCACCATGCTGCTGGGGCGCAACGGCGCCGGCAAGACCAGCACCCTGCGCACGCTGATGGGCCTGTGGACGGCCAGCAGCGGCACGGTGACGTTCAAGGGCCATGACATCACCAAGCTGGCCACGCCCGACATCGCCTCGCGCGGCATCGCCTATGTGCCCGAGACCATGGGAATCTTCGGCGAGCTGACGGTGGCTGAGAACCTGCTGCTGGCAGCTCGGTCTGCCAAGCGACTGAGCGACCTAGATGCGAAGCGGCTGGACTGGCTGTTCGGACTGTTCCCGGCGCTGAAGACGTTCTGGACGCATCCAGCCGGCAAGTTGTCGGGCGGGCAGAAGCAGATGCTTGCGATTGCGCGGGCCATGATCGAGCCGCGTGAGTTGCTGGTCATCGACGAGCCCAGCAAGGGCCTGGCGCCGGCCATCGTGGCCAACCTCATCACCGCGCTGCGCGAGCTGAAGAAGACGTCGCAGGCGACGGTGCTGCTCGTCGAGCAGAACTTCCGTGTCGCCGCCGAGCTGGGCGACCAGGTCGCGGTGATGGACGACGGAAAGATCGTGCATCGCGGGGCGATGGCTGCGTTGATTGCAGACGCGGAGTTGCAGCAGCGCTTGCTGGGGTTGTCGTTGGGGGCGCATCAATGAGAGCTCGACATTCCTGGGTTGCCTTTGCGACTGTCCTTTCGACTCGATGCAGTGCCGCGGGATTCCGCCCCGCGAGGGCGGGTAACTTTTGGCGAAGCCTTCGGCTTTCTCTGACGCGCCAGAGAAAAGTCACCAAAAGAGGAGCGCTAACGCAATCCGCACTCGAGCGGGATGAAGCGCTCGCGATGCTCGGAATTGGGCCGCGCCTACACGCGACCCGCTGCGCTCTCGCTGCTGTCCCTATGACGACCACCATCCATCGCCCCTTCACGCCGGTTAACGCCGGCTGCACGCCGGGCTCATCAGGAAATACCGAACAGCCGCGTCGCCCGAGCGACGCTGCACTGGGCTGTCTTGGTGAGCCCGGCGTGCAGCCGCGCGTCGAACGGGGTGCTGATGCGATGAGCCTGGCCCGTGACAAGTCGTGTGCGAGAGCGCAACGGTTCGCTTCGCCCCGAAATGGAGATGAGCGTTTTCGCGCGCCGCTGGTGGCGGCGTGGCGCTCGAGTGCGGTTCAGCGCCTCTTCTTTGGTGACTTTCTTCTGGCGCCGCAGAAGAAAGTTACCCGGCCGCCGGGACGGACTCCCGGCAATGCAGCGAGCAGCAGCACGCTTCGCAAAAACAACCAACAAGCATGAAGCTTGACCCCAAACCCCTCGCGCTGCTCGCAGCCCTCATGCTGCTCGCCCTGCCCCTCACCGGCAGCGCCAGCACCTGGCTCAACCTGACCCTGGCCGGCGTCGCCATGGGCCTGATCATCTTCGTCATCGCCTCGGGCCTGACGCTGGTCTTCGGCCTGATGGACGTGCTGAACTTCGGCCACGGCGTCTTCATCGCCCTGGGCGCCTTCATGGCGACGACCGTGCTGGCCGCGCTGGCGCCGTGGGCAAGCAACCCCAGCGTCTTCGCCAACCTGGGCGCCCTGGCCGCCGCCTGCCTCGCCGGCATGGCCATCGCCGCAGCCGTCGGCGTCGTCTTCGAGCGCGTGCTGGTGCGGCCGGTCTACGGCCAGCACCTGAAGCAGATCCTCATCACCATGGGCGGCATGATCATTGGCGAGGAGCTGATCAAGGCGACCTGGGGCGCCCAGCTGATCCCGCTGCCGCTGCCCGATGCGCTGCGCGGCATCTTCCTGTTCGGTGACGTGGCCGTCGAGAAGTTCCGCGTGCTGTCCATGCTCATCGGCATCGTGGTGCTGGTCGGCCTGCTGCTCGTGCTGAACCGCACCAAGATCGGCCTGCTGATCCGCGCCGGCGTGCAGGACCGCGAGATGGTCGAAGCTCTGGGCTATCGCGTGCGGCGTCTCTTCGTCGGCGTGTTCGTTGCCGGCGCCGCACTGGCGGGCCTGGGCGGTGTGCTCTGGGGCCTGGTGCAGCAGGGCGTCACGCCGCAGATCGGCGCCCAGGTCAATCTGCTGCTCTTCATCGTCATCATCATCGGCGGCCTGGGCTCGACGCTGGGCTGCCTCGTCGGCGCCCTGCTGGTGGGCCTGGTCGCCAACTACGTCGGCTTCATCGCGCCGAAGGCGGCGCTGTTCTCCAACATCGGGCTGATGGTCGCCATCCTGTTGTGGCGCCCCCAGGGCCTCTACCCGGTGGGAGCCAAGTGATGATCCGCACGCTGCTCTCCCATGACCTTCCGCGCAGCCGCATCCTCGCTGCGCTGCTGATCGCCTGCTTCGTCGGCCTGCTCGGCGCGCCCTTCATCTTTCCGGGCACGCAGGCGCTGAACGTCGCGGCCAAGATCCTGGTCTTCATCCTGCTGGTCGCGAGCTACGACCTGCTGCTGGGTTACACCGGCATCGTCAGCTTCGCCCACACCATGTTCGTCGGTATCGGCGCCTATGGCATCGCCATCGCTTCGACGCGGTTGGGCTCGGACTGGGCATCGCTGGGCATCGGCTTCATCGCCGCCCTCGCACTGAGTGCCGTGCTGGCTCTGGCCATGGGCCTGGCCAGCCTGCGTGTGAAGGCCATCTTCTTCGCCATGATCACGCTGGCCGTCGCCTCGGCCTTCATGACGCTGGCCTCGCAACTGAGTGACTTCACGGGCGGTGAGGATGGCCTGAACTTCCAGCTGCCCGAGGTGCTGAAGCCGTCGACCGAGTTCATGGATGACCCCATCCTGGGCGTCATGCTGGACGGCCGGCTGCTGACCTATTACCTGCTCTTCATCGCCGTCGCGGCCTTGATCGCGCTGCTGCTGCGCATCGTCAATTCGCCCTTCGGCCGCGTGCTGCAGGCCATCCGCGAGAACGAGTTCCGCGCCGAAGCCATCGGCTATCGGACCGTCGTCTATCGCACCGGCGCCAATGTCATCGCGGCCCTGCTGGCTTGCTGCGGCGGGGCCCTGCTGGCCTTGTGGCTGCGCTATACCGGCCCTGAGACGGCCATGAGCATGGAGATCATGCTGGACCTGCTGCTCATCGTCGTCATCGGCGGCATGGGCTCCATCTACGGCGCCGTCATCGGCAGCGTCCTCTTCATCGTCGCGCAGAACTATCTGCAGGCCCTGCTGAAAGGCGCCGGCTCGCTGGTCGAAGGCGTGCCTGTGCTCAGCACCCTCGTGTCACCCGACCGCTGGCTGCTGTGGCTGGGCCTGCTTTTCGTGCTGGCCGTCTACCACTTCCCCGGCGGCATCGTCGGGCGGCTGAGGCTGGCGGCGTGGACGCGCGCAAGGGGAGAAACCAAAACATGAGATCGCGTTACCTGAACTGCCTGGGTCGCGAGATCCACGTCACCGAATGGGGTGACCCGCGCACGCCCACCGTCATCGCCTG
The DNA here is from genome assembly GCF_031458095.1 of Roseateles saccharophilus. Taxonomy (GTDB): domain Bacteria; phylum Pseudomonadota; class Gammaproteobacteria; order Burkholderiales; family Burkholderiaceae_C; genus Pelomonas; species Pelomonas saccharophila_A. The sequence goes on along the minus strand of NZ_JAVDXU010000002.1, from coordinate 1,198,739 downwards.
GCACGGCCTGGCGCGCAGCAGCCGCGACTTCGACGATTTCGCGGCCGCCATCAGCCATCGCTGGCATCTCGTTTGCCCTGACACCCTGGGCCGCGGCCTGTCGCAATGGGCCATCGACCCGGCGCGCGAGTACTGTCTGTCCTTCTATGTCGAGCAGGCCGAGGCCCTGTTGGACCAGTTGGGCCTGACCAAGGTGCACTGGGTGGGCACCTCCATGGGCGGCGCCATCGGCACGCTGGCTGCGGCCACCGGGCTGCGCGGCCGCATCAAGCGTCTGGTGCTGAACGACAACGGCCCCGAGCTGGCCGCGCCGGCTCTGGAGCGCATCAAGAGCTACGCCGGCCAGCCACCGAGCTTTGCCACCGTCAGCGAACTGGAAACCTATTTCCGCGAGATCTATGCGTGCTTCGGTCTTCTGAGCGACACGCAATGGCGCCACCTGACCGAGACCTCGCTGCGCCGCCTGCCCGACGGCCGCGTGACGACGCACTACGACCCCGCCCTGGTGCAGCAGTTCGACCACCATCCCGACGACTACCAGCTGTGGAACGCCTGGGACCAGCTCGACCTGCCCGTGCTCTGCCTGCGCGGCGAGGACTCGACGCTGCTGACCGCCGAGACGGCCCAGGCCATGCGCGAACGCGGCCCGCGCGCGGCCGTCGCCCTCATCCCGGGCTGCGGCCATGCCCCGGCGCTGAACACGCCCGAGCAGATCGGCCTCATCGAACGTTTTCTCTCAGCGGACCAGACCCCGTGAATGCCCGTAAGCATGCGTGCAGTCTCCCGGCCTAGAGTCGCGCATCCACTCCGAGACGCCATGAGCGATTTCATCCTCGAGACCCAGGACCTGACCAAGGAGTTCAAAGGCTTCACCGCCGTCGACTCCGTGAACCTGCAGGTGCAGCGCGGCCACATCCACGCCCTGCTCGGCCCCAACGGCGCCGGCAAGACCACCTGCTTCAACCTGCTGACCAAGTTCCTGACGCCGACGCGCGGGCGCATCGTGTTTGCGGGCCACGACATCACCGGCGAGTCCTCGGCCCAGATCGCCCGCCGCGGCGTCATCCGGTCTTTCCAGATCTCCGCCGTCTTCCCGCATCTGACCGTGCTGGAAAACGTCCGCATCGGCCTGCAGCGCTTCACCGGCACCAGCTTTCATTTCTGGAAAGGGCTGACGGGCCTGAAGACGCTGGACGCCAAGGTGCTGTCCCTGCTGGAGCTGGTCGACCTGCGCGACATGGCCCAGGTCAAGGCCGCCGACCTGCCCTATGGCCGCAAGCGCGCGCTGGAGATCGCGACGACCATGGCCATGGAGCCGCAGCTGATGCTGCTGGACGAACCCACCCAGGGCATGGGCCACGAGGATGTGGACCGCGTGACGGCGCTGATCAAGCGCGTCGCTGAGGGTCGGACCGTGCTGATGGTGGAGCACAACATGAAGGTCGTCGCGAGCATTGCCGACCGCATCACCGTGCTGGCCCGTGGCGCCGTGTTGGCCGAGGGCGACTACGCCACCGTGTCCAAGCACCCGGCCGTCCTCGAGGCCTACATGGGCACCGAAGCGACAGAACTCCAAGGAGCGCACTGATGGCGACTCCCGCTCTTGAGATCACCAACCTCAACGCCTGGTACGGCGAGAGCCACATCCTGCACGGCATCTCCTTGAGCGTGCAGCCCGGCCAGGTCGTCACGCTGTTGGGCCGCAACGGCGCCGGCCGCACGACGACGCTGCGCGCCATCATGGGCCTGACCGGCGCGCGCAAGGGCTCGATCAAGGTCCATGGCGAAGAGACCATTGGCCTGTCCACACATCGCATCGCCAACCTCGGCATCGGTTATTGCCCCGAGGAGCGCGGCATCTTCGCGTCGCTGTCCACCGAAGAGAACCTGCGCCTGCCGCCGCTCTTGAAAGCCAAGCGCGGCAAGGTCATGAGCGAGGCCGAGATCTACGCGATGTTCCCCAACCTCGCGGAGCGCAAGAACAGCCCCGGCACGCGGCTGTCGGGCGGCGAGCAGCAGATGCTGGCCGTGGCCCGCATCCTGCGCACGGGGGCCGACATCCTCTTGCTGGACGAGATCTCCGAGGGCCTGGCCCCCGTCATCGTCCAGGCCCTGGCCCGCATGATCCGCGAGCTGAAGAAGCAGGGTTTCACCATCGTCATGGTGGAGCAGAACTTCCGCTTCGCCGCGCCGCTGGCCGACCACTTCATCGTCATCGAGCACGGCGAGGTCGTGCTGTCCTTTCCCGCAGCCGAACTGCCGGCCCACCAGGCCAAGATGGACGAGCTGCTCAGCGTCTAACCCGACACCCCACTGGAGACAAACCATGAAGAAGACCCTTATCGCCGCCACCCTCGCCAGCTGCGGGCTCGCCGCCCATGCGCAGATCTCGGGCGACGTCATCAAGATCGGCTTCCTGACCGACATGTCCAGCGTCTACGCCGACATCGACGGCGCCGGCGGCGTCGAGGCCATCAAGATGGCGATTGCCGACCTGAAGGGCGTGGCGGCGGGCAAGAAGGTCGAGCTGATCTTTGCCGACCACCAGAACAAGGCCGACGTCGCCTCCGCCAAGGCGCGTGAATGGATGGACACCCAGGGCCTGGACCTGCTGGTGGGCGGCACCAATTCGGGCGTCAACCTGGCCATCGCCACCGTCGCGGCCGAGAAGAAGAAGCCCTTCATCTCCATCGGCGCCGGCAGCTCGGCGCTGACCAATGCCAACTGCACGCCCTACACCATCCACTACGCCTACGACACTGTGGCCCTGGCCAACGGCACGGGCGCGGCCGTCACCAAGGCCGGTGGCAAGAGCTGGTACTTCCTGACCGCCGACTACGCCTTCGGCGCGGCCCTGCAGGCCGATACGGCGGCCGTCGTGCAGAAGAGCGGTGGCACGGTCAAGGGCAGCGTCAAGCACCCGCTGAACGCCAGCGACTTCTCCAGCTTCCTGCTGCAGGCGCAAGGCTCGGGCGCCCAGATCCTGGGCCTGGCCAATGCCGGCGGCGACACCATCAACGCCGTGAAGGCGGCCAACGAGTTCGGCATCACCAAGGGCATGAAGCTCGCCGGCCTGCTGATGTTCATCAACGACGTGCACTCCCTCGGCCTGAAGACGACCGAGGGCATGTACCTGACCGACTCCTGGTACTGGAACCAGAGCCCCGAGGCCCGCGCCTGGAGCCGCCGCTTCTTCGAGAAGATGAAGCGCATGCCCTCGTCGCTGCAGGCCGCCGATTACTCGGCCGTGACCCACTACCTCAAGGCCGTCGAAGCCACCAAGACCGACGACGCCGACAAGGTCATCGCCAAGATGAAGGACACGCCGATCAACGACTTCTACACCAAGGGCACCATCCGCAAGGAGGACGGCCGCGGCATCCACGACATGTTCCTGATGCAGGTGAAGTCGGTGAAGGAATCGACCGAGCCCTGGGACTACTACAAGGTGGTCACCCGCATCCCCGGCGAAGAGGCGTTCACGAAGTTGGCCGACTCCAAGTGCCCGCTGGTCAAGAAGTGATGCTCTGAGGGCGCGATGACTGAGATCTTCGGTATTCCCCTGCCGGCCCTCTTGGGCCAGCTGCTGCTCGGCCTGGTCAACGGCTCGTTCTACGCGATGCTGTCCCTGGGCCTGGCGGTCATCTTCGGCATGCTCAACATCATCAACTTCGCCCACGGGGCGCTGTACATGATGGGGGCCTTCTTCGCCTGGATGGGGCTGGAATACCTGGGACTGAACTACTGGTTCATGCTCGGTCTCGCGCCTTTTGCCGTCGGGCTGATCGGCATCGTCATCGAACGCACGATGCTGCAGTGGCTCTACAAGCTGGACCATCTCTACGGCCTGCTGCTGACCTTCGGCATCACCCTGGTCATCGAGGGCGTGTTCCGCAGCTTCTACGGCGTCTCGGGTCAGCCCTACCAGGTGCCCGACGCGCTGCAGGGCGCCACCAACCTCGGCTTCATGATCCTGCCCAACTACCGGGCCTGGGTCGTCGTCGCCTCCCTCATCGTCTGCTTCGCCGTCTGGGCGCTGATCGAGAAGACGTCGCTGGGTGCCAAGCTGCGCGCCGGCACCGAGAACCCCAAGCTCGTGCAGGCCTTCGGCATCAATGTGCCGCGCATGGTCACGCTGACCTATGCCGGCGGCGTGGCCCTGGCGGCCTTCGCCGGCGTGCTGGCCGCGCCCATCCTGCAGGTGTCGGCGCTGATGGGCACCAACCTCATCATCGTAGTCTTCGCCGTCGTCGTCATCGGCGGCATGGGCTCCATCCTGGGCTCCATCCTGACCGGCCTGGGTCTCGGCATCGTCGAGGGGCTGACCAAGGTGGTCTACCCCGAGGCCTCCAACACCGTCGTCTTCGTCGTCATGGCCATCGTGCTTCTCGTCCGTCCGGCCGGGCTGTTCGGAAAAGAGAAATGAACGACCACAAGAAGCTCATCGGCTACGCGGCCCTCTTCGTCGGCATCGCGCTGCTGCCGGCGCTGGGCGTGTATCCCGTCTTCGTCATGAAGGTGCTGTGCTACGCGCTGTTCGCCTGCGCCTTCAACCTGCTGGTGGGCTTCACCGGCCTGCTGTCATTCGGCCACGCGGCCTTCCTGGGCACGGCGGGCTATGTCTGCGGCCATGCGCTCAAGGTCTGGGGCTTGCCGACGCCGGTCGGGCTGATCGCCGGCATGGCGGGCGCGGCCGTCGTCGGCCTGGTGTTCGGGCTGCTGGCCATCCGCCGCTCGGGCATCTATTTCTCGATGATCACGCTGGCCCTGGCCCAGATGCTGTACTTCTTCTTCCTCCAGGCGCCGTTCACGGGCGGGGAAGACGGCCTGCAGTCGGTGCCGCGCGGCAGCTTCCTGGGCCTGCACCTGGAGAACGACCTGGTGCTGTTCTACGTCGTGCTCGTCATCTTCATCGCCGCCTTCTGGCTGATCTACCGCATCGTCCACTCGCCCTTCGGCCAGGTGCTGACCTCCATCCGCGAGAACGAGGCCCGCGCCACGTCGCTGGGCTATGACACGGCCCAGTTCAAACTGCTGGCCTTCGTGCTGTCCGCGGCACTCGCGGGCCTGGCCGGTGCGACGAAAACGCTGGTGCTGGGCTTTGCAACGCTGACCGACGCGATCTGGACCACCTCCGGCCTCGTCATCCTGATGACCCTGGTGGGCGGCATGGGCACCCTGGTCGGTCCCATGGTGGGCGCCCTGGTCATCATCGCGCTGGAGAACAAGATCGGCGACTTCGGCAACTGGCTGGGCGAGCTGACCGGCGTGGCCTGGTTCAACAGCCTGGGCGAATCGGTCAGCCTGGTCACCGGGCTGATCTTCATCGTCTGCGTGCTGGCCTTCAGGCGCGGGCTGGTGGGCGAGGCGATGGCGCTGTTCGAGAAGCGGCGGGCTTCCTGAAGACCAGCACATTGCCGGCCATCACGAGCAGCAGGCCGACCAGGGCCGGCGCCGTCCACTGGTAGCCCTCGACCCAGGCCGACACGTTCAGCGCGACGACGGGGAACAGCACCGTGCTGTAGGCCGCCCGCTCCGGGCCCAGCCGCCCCACCAGTGTCAGATAGGCCGTGAAGCCAATGACCGAACCCGGGATGGCGAGATAGAGCAGGGCGCCGACATAGCGGGCGCTCGCGTCGAACACAAAAGGCACCCCGGCCAGCAGCGCATAGGCCGTCAGCAGGGACGTGCCCACGGCCATGCCCCAGGCATTGGTCTGCACCGGCTTGAGCCCCTGGCCCTGCAGCGCCGCCGACAGCAGATTGCCGGTCGAGAAGCACAGCGTGCCACCCAGGGCCCAGGCCAGGCCGGCGGCGCTGGCATGCCCGCCGCGGATCTCGGGCCAGAACAGCAGCATCAGGCCGGCCAGGCCCAGCGCGCCGCCCGCCAGCACCTGCGGTGCGATGGCTCGCCCGTGCACCACCCGCGCCAGCAATGCATTCCAAAGCGCGGCGCTGGAGAACACCACGGCCACCAGGCCGCTGGCCACCGTCTGGCTGGCGTTCAGGAAGCAGACGAAGTTCAGGCAGAACAGGCACAGGCCCTGGGCCAGCACCCAGGTGAGAGCCTTGCCGCGTGGCACGACCAACTGGCGGCGCCAGGCCAGCCAGGCGAACAGCACGATGGCCGCCAAGCCGAAGCGATAGGCGATGGACAGGGCGATGGGCACGGGCCCGAGCTGCCACTTCAACGCGATCCAGGTCGTGCCCCAGATCAGCACAACGAGCAGGTAGAGAAAGGCATTCATGCCGCCAGCATGGCGCCGCGGTGGGCTTCGCGATTGCAGATTCCTGCGCATCCTTGGCCCCGGCCCGGCAGGGAAAAGGCCGACGGCCCTAGCATTGCGCCATGGCCTCCCTGCTCGCCAGCGCCACCGCCAACCAGCCCATCTTCGAGGTGCTGGGGCGCTCCAGTGCGCGCCGCGAGCGCGAGGTGGCCCTCGCCGACGGCCTGCGCCTGGTTCAATGGCGCAACCACGGTGGCCGCATGGACTACGCCCGCCCCGGCCACCACACCCTGTCGGTCTATCTGCAGGGCGGGCATGACACCCACCTCGTCGAGACGCCCGGCGAGACCGGCTCGCCCGGCTGCCACTGCGTGCTGCCGGCCGAGCATGAATCGCACTGGAACGTGGCGGGGCCGCTGCGCTTCGTCCACCTCTATCTGTCCGACGACGCCTGGGCTGGTCGCGTCGTGCGCCTGCTGGACGCCGAGCCCCGCGCCATCACGCTGGAGCAGCGCATCTTCGGCGAGGACGCCGTGCTGGCCGCCTGGGGCCGCGGCGTCGCTGGCCTGGACTGGCAGGATCCGGCCGAGCGCCTGCAGATCGACGCGCTGAGCCAGGCCGCCCTGGACCGCCTGGTGCTGCAGGCCGCCAAGCCACGGCTGCGCGAGCGGGCCGAGCGCTCGGCCGGCGGCTTGTCCAGCACGGCCAGGCGCCGAGTCCTTGAGTTCGTGGACGCTCACCTGGACAGCGCCGAGCTGAGCCTGCCGCGGCTGGCCGCCCAGGCCCATCTGTCGGAATTCCACTTCGCGCGCATGTTCCGCACCTCCATGGGCTGCAGCGTGCACGACTGGGTGGCCGCCCGCCGCCTGGATCGCGCCCGCGAGCTGCTCAGCGGCAGCGCCCTGCCGCTGGCCGACATCGCGGCCGCCTGCGGCTATGCCAGCGCCAGCCACCTCAGCCAGCGCTTCAAGCTGGTGCTGGGCACCACGCCGGGGCAATACCGTCGACTGCTGCCAACACGCCGTCAGCATTTACCAGCGAGTTAGGGGGAGCGTGCCGCGGCGACATGGCCCACCATCGAGCCATGCCCACGTCACCCCGCTTCAAGTTCACCGTCACCCTCGTGGTGTCGGTGCTGGCGTGCGTGCTGACGCTTTTCGTGCCCGGCGAAGACGACACGCCCGGCAGCGCCACCCACACGGCGGGCCTGCTGCCCCCGCCCCAGCGCTGAATTCCGTCCCCGCGGCGTGACAAACGACGCCACCTGGCGTCCTCATCGAAAGGCCTGTTCGCGAAGCGGACACCCACTGGCCCGATGATGTGAGACTTTGTAGTCCCGCACGCCCCCCGAAAGATGAACGAGCTGTTGACCTGGACCCTGGCCGCCGTGGCGGTCGCCGTCGTGCTGTTGCTGCTGTGGCTGGGCCGGCGCCGCCAGCACAAGGCCCGCGCCGACGCCCAGCGCCGCGAGGCCGAGCGCCTGATGCTGGAACAGGCCGAGCACGCCGCTCGAGCGCAGCGCGTGGCGTCCGAGATGTCGCCGCGCCAGGAAGCCGACGCCCAGGCCCTGCGCGAGGTCGAAGCCGCCGTCTCCCAACGCCTGGCCCAGCAGCGTGCCGAGGAAGAGGCGCTGGAAGCCGAACGGGCCCGCGCCGAACGCGAGGAGGCGGCCCGCCTGGAAGCCGAGCGCCTGGCCCAGGAACGCGCCGAGGCCCAGCGCCTGGCTGAGGAAGCCGCCGCTCGGGAAGCTGAAGCGCGCCGCCAGACCGAGCTGCAAGCCCAGCAACAGGCCGAAGCCGAGCGCCTGGCTCGCGAACAGGCAGCCCGTGAGGCGGCCGAGCTGCAGCGTCAGGAAGACGAACGCGCCGCCCGTGAGGCCGAAGCGCTGGCGGCGGCCCAGGCCGAGGCCGAACGCGCGGCCGCCGCCCGACGCCAGGCCGAGGAGCAGGCCGCCCGTGAAGCCGCCGAACGCGCCGCCGCCGAGGCTGCAGCCGCTGCGGCAGCCGCCGCGCAAGCCACCCGGGAGCTGCGCGCCGACGAGACTCTGGTCCTCGTGGCCGACGACTCCAAGATCGTCCGCGTCAAGATCAGCCGCCTGCTGGCCGGCCAGACCTATCGCGTCGCCCTGGCCGAGAGCGGCGAACAGGCCCTGGAGCTGATGGCCGCCGAGCGCCCCCATGTGCTGATCACCGACGTCGAGATGCCCGGCATCGACGGCTTCGAGCTGACCCGCCAGGTGCGCGCCAGCGCCGCCACGGCCGAGCTGCCGGTGCTGATGATCACGTCCTCCGACGACAAGCAGGCCGAGGCCCAGGCCGCCGGCGTGACCCAGCTGCTGGGCAAGCCCTATTCGGAAGAGGCGCTGATCGCCGCGATCGAGCGAGCCCGCCTCGCGGTCCGGGTTCCGGCTTAAGAAGCCTTCTGCACCTCGCGCGCCCATTGCGGCGCCCATTTCAGCAGCGGCGCAATCGCCACCAGCAGTGAGCGCCCCTGCGGCGCCAGGTGATAGCCGCTGCCGGGGTCATGCTCGACGAGCAGGGCCTCGCGCAGCTCCGCCAGGCGCTGGTTCAGCACCGAGGCCGACAGGTCGCCGCAGGCGGCCTGCAGGGCGCGGAAGTTCAGGCTCACATCCTCGGCGCGCAGCTCCCACAGGATGCGCAGCGTCCAGCGACGATGGAAGAGCTCCAGCGCGGCATTGATCGCGTCTTTCCCTGAAGCCGGCTCGGTGGCCGCCACCAGCTGGGCGAGGCGTTTTGTCGTCATGCTTTGATTTTAGAAGCAACAACGGCTAGAGTTCGCCCACCCCAACGCTTCTGAATTCGAAGCATGAACACCCAGCCGACACCCCGTATCGCCCCCCAGGCCCTGCCGCTGCCGCCCGACCTCGCCGAGCGCATGAACCGGCTGCTGCCGGCCGGCATGCCGCCGCCGCAGATCTTCCTCACCGTGGCCCGCCATGGCGAGCTGTTCAAGGAGATGGTGGACAGCGGCCTGCTCGGCCCCACCGGCCTGGCCGACCGCAAACGCCTGGCGCCGCTGCTGCGCGAGGCCGTCATCCTGCGCACCTGCGCCATGGCGCGCTGCGACTACGAGTTCAACCTGCACGAGCAGACCCTCTCGCGTCGCATGGGCCTGAGTGACGCACAGATTGCCGACCTGCGCGCGGCCACGCCCGCTGCTGCACTGTGGGCGCCCGAGCTGCTGGCCGTCCTGCAACTCGTCGACGGCCTCGTGCAGCGGCTGGAGGTCGACGAGGTGACCTGGGCCGCGCTGCGCCGCCACTTCGACGAGGCCGCGCTGATCGAGATCACCCAGCTGGTCGGTCATTACACGGGTGTCGCGATGCTGGCGGCGCTGGCCAGGCCGGGTCTGGATCGCTATCGCTAGTAGACACAATGCGATTCGCTGACACGGCGTCGCATTGCTCGGCGGCTAGGCCGGAATGGGAGCTCTATTCATTCGTTAGGGAGAGGCAATGATTGAATCATTGGTCAAGGTCTACACGCGCAGCGATCGAGACATCGGAGCGTTGACATATGTAGTGGTCGCGTTCCTGACCGCATTCGCCGTCCGTGCAGCAATGTTGGTGTATGAGCGCAAGTTCGATGATGTGTGGCCGCTACTTCCGCAGGCTGTTCCGCTTTTGGCCGTTCTCGTAGCGGTACGCGTGGCAAATCGATTGCTATCGAACAACAACATCATTCGGGAAGACGATCGCCGGCAAGAACTCGTCCGAACCACGCACCACTTGATCGCGATAACTAAAGATCTCCGAGCGCGGGTGGGTTATGCCAAAGCGATTCTTACCGACGGTGGTCGGCCACGCATCGCGCTAGTTCAGATTGCCAAGTCAATAGAGGATCGGTACGAAACGTTGCTGCAGCGAGATGGATATAGATTTCTGCCTGGTTCTTGCGTCGACATCATCACACGCATCTCCGGCGACGTCTTTGGCATCGCTGCACTGGCAGAGGGCATAAAGCAAGTTACGGCAGCCGAGCCAAATTCGGCATTCGTGCTGGTACCAGCGAAAGGGGACAGTCCTTTGTCACCTCAGTTAGACACGCTTATGGCCGACCTTCAGCAACTTCTCGACCAGTTGTTTGAATTACGGGATTCCATCCATCCTGCAAAAGTGGGGAGCGAGCAATAGCGCGCGTGCACTTACTAATGCGGCCAGATTTGGGCAGAAAGCATCATCCTATGGACCTAAGCGAAAACGCTATCGTTCCGCCCCTGCTCGAGGGCGCCTGCCACTGTGGCGCCGTGCGCCTCACCTTGCCCTTCGCGCCCGAGAAGGCGACGAAGTGCAACTGCTCGATTTGCCGCCGCATCGGCGGCGTGTGGGCCTATTACGAGTTCGGCACGGTGAACGTGGAAGGTCATCCTGAGCACACGGCCGAATACATCTGGGGCGACAAGACGCTGCGCAATCTGCGCTGCGCCCATTGCGGCTGCTCGACGCACTGGGAACCCCTGGAGCCCGAGGCCGGCGCCCGCCACGGCGTCAACCTGAACAACTTCGATCCGAGGCTGCTCGAGGGCGTGCAGGTGCGCCGCTTCGACGGCGCGGACAGCTGGACCTATCTCGACTGAGGCGCTTCAGCGCTTCAGCCCCGACCAGCTCACCTCGTTGAGAAAGCTGACGTCCAGCTTCGCGGGCGACTGCGAGCGGTCGAGCAGGAAGACGCTGTCGCCGCGCGCCTGCAGGATCTTGCCCATGACCCCGGTCAGCGGCACCTCGACCACGGGCAGCCGGGGATAGTCGGACGTGATGCGCACGAGGTTCCTGCCGATGCGCGTGACCGTCAGCGTCACGTCGCTCCTGGACGAGCCCTTGGAGTCCGAGATCACATCGCCCGCGTAACTCCCTTCGGCGGCGTCGCCCAGGTCGGGCTTGCGGCGCGCTTCCTCGGCGGCACCGGCGCGCAGCGCCCAGGGGGCCAGCAGCGCGGCTGCGGCGATGTGCAGGACCTCGGATCGGCGCAAGCCCATGGCGCGACTCCTTCAGGACGTGAGAGCCCGATGCTAAACGTCCAGCCCCGTCCTTCTCAGCGCTTCACCGCCGCCAGCAGCTTCGCGATGAACTCGTTCAGGGCGGGCCCGTTGTCGATCCAGCGCACCACGGCCACGACATCGTTCTCCCAGTCGACATAGATGATGTTCTGGCCATTGCCGCGAAAGGTCACGCTGCTTTCCGGCGCCGCCGGCAGGGCCTTGCGGCCGGTGTTGAGGAACCAGTTGCAATAGCCGTATTCGGCGTTGTCCGGCCCGGGCGTGCGTGCCTTGGCGATCCACTCGCGCGAGACGATCTGGCGGCCCTGCCATTCGCCCTGGCGCAGGTGCAGATAGCCGAAGCGCGCCATGTCCCAGGCGTCGATGAACAGGCCGCCGCCCCAGTGGCCGCCGCCCGAGACCGACTGCATGCGCTGGCCGTCCAGCTCCACCCAGGAGTTGTCATAGCCGTGCCAGCGCCAGCGGCTGGAGGCCCCGATGGGGTCCATGACCTGCTCGCGCAGCACCTCGGGCAGCGGCCGGCGCCAGACTTGCAGGGCGGCCAGGGCCAGCACATTGACACGCACATCGTTGTACTTGTAGTGCGCACCGGGCTCGTACAGCGGCCGATGGGGCCAGTCCTCGGGCGTCTTGCCGACGGGGCGGTCGGCCCAGTCGGGCTTGCCCCACAGCGTGCCCTGCCAGTCGCTGGTCTGGCGCAGCAGATGCTCCCAGGTGATGGGCGCGTTCTTGGCCGAGGTGAAGAGGTCGACGCCGGGTGGCATGGACTCGGCCGCGCGCTCGTCGGTGCTGCGGATCAGGCCCTGCTGCCAGGCCAGTCCCACCACCGTCGACAAAAAAGTCTTGGTGATGCTGTGCGACATGTCGACACGCCGCGTGTCGCCCCATTCCGCCACCACCTTGCCGCGGCGGATGACGAGGCCGTTGATGGCGGCGCGCTCCCGCGTCGGCCCGATCTGGCCGCCGAAGTAGGGCTCATTCCTGCCGAAGCTCTGGGCCAGCGCCAGGGCCTGGTCGCGCGGCGCCGGGTTCTCGTGGGCCTGGGCGTAGGCGATAGCCTTGGCCAGCCTGGCGGCGTCCAGGCCTGTCGCTGCCGGCTCGGCGCGCTGCCAGTCGCCGCGCGGCGGGAAATAGATCGGCTCGGCGGTGGCGAGCGTCGAGACGAGGGCGGCGAGAAGAACGAGGCGGCGGCGGAGGTTCATCGTGCCATTGTGGACAGACGCTGCAGGGCAGCGCTCAAGCCGCAGGCGTCGCGGGCTCGTCACTCCACCTTTGCCGTGCGCAAGCGCAGCGCATTGCCGATCACGCTGACCGACGACAGCGCCATCGCCGCAGCCGCCACCACGGGTGACAGCAGCACGCCGAAGAAGGGGTACAGCAGGCCGGCCGCGAGCGGCACGCCAGCGACGTTGTAGGCGAAGCTGAGAAAGAGGTTCTGGCGGATGTTGCGCATCGTGGCGAGCGACAGGGTCCGAGCACGCACGATGCCCATCAGGTCGCCCTTGACCAGCGTGATGCCTGCGCTCTCCATGGCCGCGTCGGTGCCGGTTCCCATCGCGATCCCGACCGTGGCTTGCGCGAGGGCGGGGGCATCGTTGACGCCGTCGCCCGCCATCGCGACGACGCGCCCTTCGGCCTGCAGTCGCTTCACGACAGCCGCCTTGTCCTCGGGGAAGACCTCCGCCACCACTTCGTCGATGCCCAGCTCTCGCCCCACCGCTTCGGCCGTGGTCCTGCCATCACCCGTCAACATCACGACCCGCACGCCGGCAGCCTTCAGCGCTTGCAGCGCCTGGGGTGTCGTCGGCTTGATGGGATCCGCAATCGCGACGAATCCCGCCAGCTTGCCGCCCATGCCGACGAAGATGACGGTGGCTGCTTTCTGTCGCTGCCGCTCCACAGGCGCGGCCAGCCCGCTCGTGTCGATGCCTTGCTCGGCCAGGAACTTGGCGCTTCCCGACACGATGGACAGCCCGTCGACGGTGCCGACGACGCCCTTGCCGAGCGGCGAATCGAAATCGCTGACCTGCGACAGCCGCAGTTGGCGGCCTTGCGCATCCATCACGATGGCCAGGGCCAGGGGGTGCTCGCTGGCTCGCTCGACGCTGGCCAGCTTTTGCAGCACATCCTCTTGCGAGAAACCTTGCGCCGCCTCGATGGTGACCACCTTGGGGCGCCCCTCGGTCAGGGTGCCTGTCTTGTCGACCACCAGCGTGTCGACCTTTTCCATCTTCTCCAGGGCCTCGGCGTCGCGGATGAGCACGCCCTGCTGGGCCCCCTTGCCGACGCCCACCATGATGGACATCGGCGTCGCCAGGCCCAGGGCACAGGGGCAGGCAATGATCAGCACCGACACCGCCGCGACGAGGGCATAGCTGAAGGCGGGAGCCGGGCCAAAGACGAGCCAGGCAGCGAAGGTCAGGGCCGCGCAAAGGATGACCGCAGGGACAAACCATGCGGCGACCTGGTCGGCCATGCGTTGAATGGGTGCGCGGCTGCGCTGGGCGGCCGCCACCATGTGGACGATCTGCGAGAGCAAGGTGTCGGCACCGACCTTCTCGGCCCGCATGACGAAGCCACCGGTCTGGTTCAGCGTGCCGGCCGTGGCCTTGGACCCGGGAGCCTTGGCGACCGGCATGGCTTCCCCCGTGACCATGGACTCGTCGACATTGCCCTTGCCGTCGGTGAGTTCGCCGTCGACCGGCACCTTCTCGCCGGGACGCACGCGCAGCAGGTCGCCGACCTGGATGACATCCACCGGCACCGTCTCGTCAGTGCCGTCGGGACGGACTCTCAGCGCCGCCTTGGGCGCCAGCCCGAGCAGCGCCTTGATGGCGCCAGTCGTCTTCTCTCGTGCCCGAAGTTCCAGCACCTGGCCCAGCAGCACCAGCACGACGATGACGGCCGCGGCCTCGAAGTACACCGCCACCGCACCGCCTTCGCCACGCAATGCGGCAGGGAAGAGTCCCGGCGCCAGCGTCGCGATCAGGCTGTAGAGCCAGGCCGCACCCGTGCCCAGCGCGATGAGGGTGAACATGTTCAGGCTCCGGTTCTTCACCGACGCCACGGCGCGGGTGAAGAACGGCCAGCCGGCCCACAGCACGACGAGCGTGCCCAGCAGCAATTGCACCCAGTTCGATGACTTCTGGGCGATGAGATGGTGGATGTTGAAGAGGTGGCTGCCCATCTCCAGCGCGAATACCGGTGCGGTGAGTGCGGTGGCGGCCCAGAGCCGGCGTGTCATGTCGCGCAGTTCGGGGCTCTCGCCTTGATCGACAGTCGCGACCAAGGGTTCCAGTGCCATGCCGCAGATGGGGCAGTTGCCCGGGCCCCGCTGCCGCACCTGCGGGTGCATCGGGCAGGTGTACTCGATCCCTCCCTGGCCCCCTTGCGGGGAAGGTGCGGCGACCACGGGCGTATGCGCCGGGTCGCCATGGTGGTGGTGCGCATGGGCAGCGGGGTCGCACTGCTCGCCCTCCATCACCGTGCCGTCAGGCATGGTGTGCGAACGGTGGGGGGTGTTGGACGGCTCCATGCGCTCTCCGTTGGTCTTGTTGCAGTTTGAGCCTTCCCATTGCCGGAAGGTCAAGCGGCCCTTGCCAGGCGGCGGCAGCAAAGCCGCAAGAGAGCCCCCAGGCCGCAGGCCAGCTCCGCCGCCTTGACCCGGCCGGCCGGGGAGCTTGTCATTTCATCGATGCCCAGGATGTTCCTCGGGCAGGGAGCCGCTCTTCGATGGCTCGTGGCCGTGATGCCCATGTCCGTGGGCAAGGTGCATCAGCGGGCAGGCGAGCAGGAAGAGATAGGGCACCGCCTGCCCCAGATGGGCCAGGTGTTCCGTGAGCAGGTAGTACACGCCGACAGCACCGGCGAGGAGCATGAAGACGCCCTGGGGAGAGCGCCAGCGAGAGGGTGGGGTGAAGTGCTCGTCCATGATGGGCCATCACTGGCTTGCCGCAGAGGCGGCGGGCACGGTGCCCGTCATCTTGCCGTCCTTGCCATGCATCCGGTGATGCATGCCACCCGGCTGGTGCATGTCGTCGCGCATGCCCATTCCCTTTGCGCCGGACGCGGCAGACGCTGCCGCCACAGCGGTTTGCGGCTTGGCTGTGGGCGCCTTGGCTGGAACGGCGGGCTTTTTCGCTGCCGCAGACGGGGCAGATGCCCCCTCAGGATGGTGGGCCGCGTGATCCTTGTCGGACTGCGCCACGGCGATGGACGCGCAAGCCGCGAGAACGGCAGCAGTCATCAGGGCTAAAACGTTATGCATGCGAACCTCCTGTTGGGGTTGAGCAGAGCTTTGCACCGGCGGCCCAGGTAGGGCTTGATGCGGATCAACCGGGACGGCGCTGCTCGCCGTCAGCCACAGCATCCACAGCAGGCCGAGCGCTGGCCGGCCGGTCGTGGTGGGTCTGCCGGCGTTGACACCGGAACCGGGGTGTAGCCGGCATCGGTGATGGCTTCGGCCAGCTCTTCAGCGTCAGCCCTGGCCGTTTCTATGCGAACCCGCTGCTGCCGCAAATCCACTTCCACGCGGGCGTCGGCAGCTACGCCAAGGACGGCCTTGGTGATGCTGCTGGCGCAGTGGCCGCAGGTCATGTCGTCGACTCGGAAGACTTGCATCGTGTGCTCCTTCTGCAATGGTGCAGAGCAACTTTGGACCTTCCCCCCATGGGAAGGTCAAGCCCTCTTCCAGCACCGTTGATGCAAGTCAGCACAGCGGTCATCGACGATGGGATGCCGACCGCTTGGTGATCAAGTACAGCGGACTTCGTCGCTCAGGTTCGGCCGCACTCCGCTCAGACGCCGCGACAGCGCGCTGCCGCGTTCGAGCAGAAAGCCGCGCAGCCTGTCGGCATAACCCGTCGAGACCGCCTCGCGCACCGAGGGCCGCCCGGCCAGGGCTTCGCGCCAGGCCTGCACGCGCGGCAGGCCGTCGAACAGGTCTTCCGGCGGGATGACGTCGAAGTAGCGGAACACGGGGCCGAAGACGGCGTCGACAAGGCCGAAGCGGCGCCCGGCGAACCAGGGCCCTTCACCCAGGACGGCTTCGAGCTGCTCGAAGCGCCCGCGCAGCGCGGCATAGGCCCTGCCCAGCGCCGTGTCGTCGCCCGCGCTGTAGAGCATGGCGATGCCGCTCAGCACCGCCGAGCCGAATTCCATCCAGGCCCGCTCGCGCGCTCTCGCGAGAGCCTCCTCGGGATGCAGGCGCGGGGGCCGGGTTTCGTCGAGGTATTCGCAGATGACGGCGGACTCGAACAGCGCCTCGCCGCCGACGCTCAGCACCGGTGTCTTGCCCAGCGGGGACAGGCGCAGGAACCAGTCGGGCTTGTGGGCGAGGTCGACGTCGATGCGTTCGAAGGCCACGCTTTTCTCCTTCAGCACGATGGCGGCGCGTTGGACGTAGGGGCACAGGGCGTGGCTGACCAGCGTCAGTTGGGTGCTCATGCCGCACTCCAGGTGAAGCGCGCGCTGCGCTTGAGGGCTGCGGCGCCATCGCCGGCCAGCCACAGCACGACCGACATCGCGGCCAGGAAAACCGGGTACTCCCAGCCGCCCCCCGGCGCCGTGAACACCCAGCCATGGGGGGCATGCACCCAGGCCGCGCCGAGCAGGATGGGCAGCAGGGCCAGCGCGATCTGGCGCGGGTAGACGCCGAGCAGCAGCAGCGCACCGCCAACAGCCTCGGCGGCGAAGACGACATAGGCCAACACACCCGGCAGGCCCTGGCCGGCAAAGAACTGCGCCGTGCCAGGCAGGCTGAAGACAAACAGCTTCAGCCCGGCATGGGCGAGGTACATCAGGCCGAGGGACAGGCGCAGCAGCAGCAGGCCGAGTGAGGTCGAGGAAGCCATGGAGCATCTCCAGAAGGGTGTTGCGATGCAGCCAATGTAGGTAGGCAATCGACGCATGAAAATACGCAAACCAGCCAACTCAGATTGCAGCCATGCAATACGAACTCGCTCCCGCCGATCTCGCCCTGGTGCTGGCCCTGCACCGCGCCGGCACGCTGGCCGCGGCCGGCGAGCGGCTCAACGTCAATGCATCGACGGTCTTCCGCATGCTGCAGCGCCTGGAGCGTGGCCTGGGCCAGGCCCTGTTCGAGCGCGGCCGGCGCGGCTACAAGGCCATGGAGCTGGCGCGCACCCTCGCCGCCCAGGCCGAGCAGGTCGAGGCCGCGCTGGAAGCGGCCCGCACCGCGGCTCAGGCCCAGCCCGGCCAGGCGGCGGGTACGGTGCGCATCACGACGACGGACACCTTGCTGCACGGCCTGCTGGCGCCGGCCCTGGCAGCCCTGCACCGGGCCCAGCCGCGGCTGCAGTTCGAGCTGCACACCGGCAACGAGCTGGCCAGCCTCACCAGGCGCGATGCCGACATTGCACTGCGCGCGACGAGCACGCCGCCGGCCCATCTGATCGGCCGCCGCGTCGGCCCCATCCGCGTCGCCCTCTACGCCGCGAAGTCCAGCGCCATCAAGCACTGGGACCAGGTCGAGGCCGGCGATGCGGCCTGGGTCGCGCCCGACGACGGCCTGCCCGAGCACCCCTCGGTGCGCTGGCGGCAGAAGCACTTCCCGACGCTGCAGCCGGCCTTTCGCACCGGCAGCGTGCAGAGCGTGGCCGAGCTGGTGGCGTCAGGATTGGGTGTGGGCGTGCTGCCCCTCTTCCTGGCCGAGCCGCGGCGCGAGCTGCGCCGGCTGACCGAGCCGCTGGACGAGGCCGAGACCGATCTGTGGCTGCTGACCCATCCCGAGACCCGCCATCTGCAGCGCGTGCAGACGGTGTGGGGCCATCTCGCGGCGGCCTTGCAGCTCAGCTGACGCGATCCCAGGGCGGCGTGTCGCCCCCGAAGCGCTCGGC
Organism: Roseateles saccharophilus; assembly: GCF_031458095.1. GTDB lineage: Bacteria > Pseudomonadota > Gammaproteobacteria > Burkholderiales > Burkholderiaceae_C > Pelomonas > Pelomonas saccharophila_A. The sequence continues at coordinate 1,180,640 of NZ_JAVDXU010000002.1, read as the reverse complement.
CAGAAAGTCCACCAGCAGCCGCAGGGCCAGCGGCTGATGCTGGCGCGACAGGAAGACGGCATGCACGCCCAGGGGCTCGGGCTCATAGTCGGGCAGCAGGCCGATCAGGCGGCCGGAGCGCAGGTCTTCGCCGACGAAATAGGTCGGCAGGATGGCCAGGCCGCCGCCGGCCAGCACGGCGCGGCGCAGCACGGCGGCGTCGTTGGTGGACAGCACGTCGGTGATGGGCAGCTCGACGATCTGGCCGGCGTGGCGGAAGCGGTACTGGGCCGCGCTGACAAAGGCATGGGCCAGGCAGCGGTGGGCCTGCAGGGCCTGCAGCGTCTCGGGCCGGCCGCGCTCGGCGAGATAGCCGGGTGACGCGCACAGCACCGAGCGACACAGGCCGAGCGGCCGAGTGATCAGCGTGGGCTCCAGCGAGTTGGTGATGCGCACGGCGAGGTCAATGCCTTCGGCCGCCAGGTCCACGCTGCGGTCGGCCACGGTCAGCGAGAAGGCGACTTGCGGATGCAGGCGCTGGAAGTCGATCAGGGCCGGTGCCAGCTGGGCCTCGGCAAAGGACGGCGAGCAGGTGATGCGCAGCCGCCCCGAGGGCTCGCGGCGGGCGGCGCCGGCCTGGTGGGCAACGTCTTCGCTGAGGTCCAGCAATTGGCGGCAGGAAGCCAGGGCCGATTGCCCGGCCTCGGTCAGGCTCAGCCGCCGCGTCGTGCGGTGCAGCAGGCGCGCGCCCAGCCAGGCCTCCATGGCGGCCAGATAGCGGCTGACCATGGCGGTGGACATGTCAAGGCGCTCGGCCGCCTGGGTCAGGCTGCCCTGCTCGACGACGGTGACAAAGACGCGGGTGGCGGTCAGGCGGTCCATTGCATCGATCAGTACAACAAATATTCGATTGAAGCGGACTTTATCGACCGAACCACGATAAATACAGTGACTCCGGTCGAATCAACCTTCACCGGAAACACCATGTCCTTCTTCCACCCCCGCCGCTTTGCCCGCCTGCTGCTGCCCACCCTGGCCGCCGTCGCCACCAACGCCGCCCTGGCCCAGGCGCCCACCGCCACCACGCCGCTGGCCATCAGGGTCTACAACGCCGACGCCGGCAGCTTCCATGTCAATGCCGTCGTCGTCAGCGGCAGGACCGAGGCCGTCGTCATCGACAGCGGCTTCACCCGCGCCGACGCCCTGCGCGTGGCGGCCCAGGTGCTGGACAGCGGCAAGGCCCTGAAGGCCATCTTCATCAGCCAAGCCGATCCCGACTACTACTTTGGCGCCGAGGTGCTCAAAAGCCTCTTCCCCGAAGCCCAAGTGCTGACCACGCCGGCCGTGCGCGACAGGATCCAGGCCAAGCTGGCCGGCAAGGTCTCGTTCTGGGGGCCCAAGATGGGCGCCAACGCACCGCGCCAGCCCCTGGTGCCGGAAGCGCTGACGGGCACGACGCTGACCGTCGACGGCGAAGCCATCGAAGTGCGCGGCACGACCGGCCCGCTGGCCCATCGCCCCTGGCTGTGGATCCCGTCCAGCCGCGCCATCGTCGGCAATATCGCCGTCTTCGGCGGCCTGCATGTGTGGACGGCCGACACGCAAAAAGCCGCCGAGCGCGCCGCTTGGGCAACCCAGCTGGACGAGATGCTGGCGCTCAAGCCCGCCCTCGTCGTACCCGGCCATATGGCCGCCGGCACGGCCCTGGACGACAGCGCCATCCGCTACACCCAGGCCTATCTGCAGCGCTTCGAGGCCGAACTGCCCAAGGCCGCCAATGCCGCCGCCCTGATCGCGACGCTGCAGCAGGCCTACCCGCAGGCCGGCCTCGGCATCGCCTTGGACATCGGCGCCAAGGTCAACAAGGGCGAGATGGCCTGGTAAGCCCGGGCCCCGGCAGAGGTGGGGCGATTCGGCGGACACTGTTGACCTTCCCATCATGGGAAGGCTGAGGATGAGCACGTCCTCACCGAAGCGCCCACCATGACTCCCACCTCCGCCCTCAACGACGTGACGCTGCAGGTCAGCGGCATGAGCTGCGCGTCCTGCGTGCGCCGCGTCGAGAAGGCCCTGCAGGCCGTGCCCGGCGTGCAGCAGGCCAGCGTCAATCTCGCCACCGAGAAGGCCACCATCCAGGCCCTGCCCAATGTGCCCGTCGCCGCGCTGACGGCGGCCCTGGACAAGGCCGGCTACCCGGCCACCGCCGTCCAGAGCGCAGTGCCAACCGCACCTGAAGTCCGCGGCGGCCTGCCCCCCTGGTGGCCGGTCGCCTTGGGGGCCGTGCTGACCCTGCCGCTGCTGCTGCCCATGCTGCTGGGCGTGATGCTGCCCGGCTGGCTGCAGCTCGTGCTGGCCACGCCGGTGCAGTTCGTTCTCGGCGCCCGCTTCTACCGTGCCGGCTGGGGCGCCCTGCGCGCCGGCAGCGGCAATATGGACCTGCTGGTGGCCCTGGGCACCTCGGCGGCCTATGGCCTGTCGGTCTATCTGCTGGCCCGCCACCCCGGCCATGCCCATCTCTATTTCGAGGCCTCGGCCGCCGTCATCACGCTGGTGCTGCTCGGCAAATTCCTCGAGCAGCGCGCCAAGCGCCAGACGACGGAGGCCATCCGCGCCCTGAACGCCTTGCGGCCGGCGACGGCACGGGTGCTGCGCGGCGAGGTCGAAACCGAGGTGCCGGTGGCCGAGGTGCGCGTCGGCGACCTCGTCGTCGTGCGGCCGGGCGACCGCATCCCGGTGGACGGCGAGATCGTCACGGGCCGCAGCCATGTGGACGAGTCGCTGATCACCGGCGAGAGCCTGCCGGTGGCCAAGTCCGAAGGCCAGCGCGTGACCGGCGGCGCCATCAATGCCGAAGGCGCGCTGACCGTGCGCACGACGGCCATCGGCGCCGAGACGGCCCTGGCCCGCATCATCCGCATGGTCGAGTCGGCCCAGGCCGCCAAGGCGCCCATCCAGCGCAGCGTCGACCGCGTCAGCGCCGTCTTCGTGCCCGTCGTGCTGGCGCTGGCGGCTCTGACCTTTGCCGGCTGGTGGCTCTACGCCGGCGACGCCGAGCAGGCCCTCATCAATGCGGTCGCCGTCCTCGTCATCGCCTGCCCCTGCGCCCTGGGCCTGGCCACGCCGACGACGCTGATGGCCGGCACCGGCGTCGCGGCCCGCCAGGGCATCCTCATCAAGGACGCCGAGGCGCTGGAGCTGGCCCATGCGGTGACCATCGTCGCCTTCGACAAGACGGGCACGCTGACGGTGGGCCAGCCGACGCTGAGCACCGTGATCCCGGCGCCAGGTGTGAGCCGCGAGGAGGTCCTGCAGCTCGCCGCGGCCCTGCAACGCACGAGCAGCCACCCGCTGGCCCTGGCCGTGCTGGCCGAGGCCCAAGGGCTGGCGGCGCTGTCTGTCGAGCAGGCGCGCGCCCTGCCCGGCCGCGGTGTCGAGGGCATCGTGCAAGGTCGCAAGCTGGCGCTGGGCAGCGCGCGCCTGGCGCAGGAGTCGGGCGTCGCAGCCTCCGCCGAAGCGCAGCAATGGGAAGCCCGGGGCCACACCGTGTCCTGGCTCATCGAAGGCGGGCGCCTGCTGGGCCTGCTGGCCTTTGGCGATCGCATCAAGGACAGCGCCGCCGCGGCCGTCGCTGAGTTGCACTCGCGCGGCATCCGCACCGTCATGCTGACCGGTGACAGCCGCGGCGCGGCGGCCGCAGTGGCGCAACAGCTCGGCATCAGCGAGGTCCATGCCGAGGTGCTGCCTGCCGACAAGGCCGCGACCGTGCAGGCCCTGCGCGAAGGCGGCGCCGTCGTCGCCTTCGTCGGCGATGGCCTCAACGACGGCCCGGCCCTGGCCGCTGCCTCGGTGGGCTTTGCCATGGCCGGCGGCGCCGATGTGGCCACGGAAGCCGCCGGCGTCACGCTGATGCGCGGCGACCCGCGCCTGGTGGCCGACGCCCTCGACATCTCCCGTCGCACCACCGCCAAGATCCGCCAGGGCCTGTTCTGGGCCTTTGCCTACAACGTCGTCGGCATTCCGCTGGCGGCCTTCGGGTTGCTGAGCCCCGTCATCGCCGGCGCGGCCATGGCCTTCAGCAGCGTCAGCGTCGTCGCCAATGCGCTGACGCTGAAGCGCTGGCGCGGCACCGCCTCGGGGACGCGCGCATGAACATCGGCGACGCGGCCCGCGCTTCGGGCGTCTCGGCCAAGATGATCCGGCACTACGAGAGCATCGGCCTGGTGCCACCGCCGGCCCGCAGCGAGGCCGACTACCGCGTCTATGGCGAGCGCGAGGTGCATCTGCTGCGCTTCATCCGCCATTCGCGCGACCTGGGCTTCTCGCTGGAGCAGATCCGCGCCCTGCTGGGCCTGTGGCAGGACCGCGACCGCCCCAGCCGCGAGGTGCGGGCCCTGGCCCAGCAGCATCTGGACGAACTGGAGGCCAAGCTCGCCGAGCTGCAGGCCATGAAATCGACGCTGCAGCAGCTGGTGCACAGCTGCCATGGCGATGACAGGCCCGACTGCCCCATCCTCGACACGCTGGAAGACGGGCTGGAAGAAGGCTCGCGGTAACAAAGCGCTGACACATCCGCGCTATCGTTGGCCATCCTCACCCTCTCACGAGCCCACGATGCGCCTCGTCCTCACTGCCGTCCTGGCCCTGGCCACGCAAGCCGCCCTGGCCTCGTCCACCACCGCCTCCTCTGCCGCCGACGCCGGCTCGTCCGCGTCGGGCAGCGTGTCGGACTCCTTCAAGGGTTCGTCCAACAGCAGCAGCGGTGGCGAACACCGCGCCGAAGGCCGCTACCGCGTCACCGAGGTGGCCCAGGCCGACACCGCCGGCAAGCTGCGCCTGAAGCTGGAGCGCGAGGGCGCCGCCCCCGTCGAGCTGACCCTGCCCCAGCAGGCCCTGGCCGCGCGCGCCGTCAACGTCGGCGACGAGGTCCAGGCCACGCCCCAGCCCTATGGCGTCGCCTTCGCCCATGCCGACACGGGCCAAGCCTTCTTCCTGGTGCTGGAAGACGCCTGGCACCGCGAGCTGGCCGCGCGCGTCGTCAAGCCTTGATCCGCGCCGCCCTCGCGGCGGCCGGCCTGCTGGCTGCGGTTGCCGCCCAGGCCGGCGCCCTGCCGCGGGGCTGCGACCCCCACCGCGAGGTCACGGCCGCCCAGCAGGACAGGCTGCTGCGCTTCACCGCCACCGTCCGCCAGGCCTTGGCGGAGTCCGGCAGCCCTGCCGCGCTGATCGCGCGCTCGGGCACCGACCTGTCGCGCTTCGGCCTGCGCTACTCGCATGCCGCCGTCGCCCTCGCCGATGGCCTGGACACGCCCTGGGCCGTGCGCCAGCTCTACTACGCCTGCGCCGAAGGCCAGCCCCGCCTCTTCGACCAGGGCCTGGCCGGCTTCATCTCGGGCAGCGACGATGTCGACGTCGGCTTTGTCAGCCTGCTGCTGCTGCCACCCGAGGCCGCCGCTGCGCTGGCCGCCACCGCCCTGGACAAGCCCGTCGCGCTGGGCCTGCTGAACGCGCGCTACAGCGCCAACGCCTATCCCTTCAGCACCCAGTACCAGAACTGCAACCAGTGGGTGGCCGAGCTGCTGGCCGCCGCCAGCGCCGGGCCGCGCACGCGCGAGGACGCCCAGGCCTGGCTGCAGCGCGAGGGCTATGCGCCCGAGCCGGTGCACGTCTCCGGCTGGCTGCTGGTGGCCGGCCACTTCATGCCCTGGCTGCACTTCGACGACCAGCCCCGCGAGCAGCTGCGCGCCAGCATCGTGCAGACCAGCCTGCCCGACAGCCTCGAGGCCTTCGCGCTGCGCCGCTGGCCCACCGCGCGGCGCATCGAGTTCTGCCATGGACCCCAAGGTGTCGTGCAACGCGAGGGCGGCGCGCCGCTGGCGGCGGGCTGCGTGCCGCAGGATGGCGACCGGATCACCGCCTTGAACTGAGGAGGCCGCGATGCCGGACGCCACCGCCGCCCAGGTCGACGCCTTCATCGCCCGCTACACGCCCGACATGGCCGCGGCGATCACGGCCTGCCGGCGCCGGCTGCGCGAGCGCGTGCCGCGCGGCTTCGAGCTGGTCTACGACAACTACAACGCCCTGGCCATCGGCTATGCCTGGGCCGACAAGGCCTCGGCCAGCCTGGTGTCCATCGCCGGCTATCCGCGCTGGGTGACGCTGTTCTTCCTCTACGGCAAGGGCCTGCCCGACCCGGAAGGCCTGCTGGAAGGCGAGGGGGTGCGGGTGCGCAGCATCCGCCTGAAGTCGCCAGAGGATCTTGACCGCCCCGCGGTGCGCCGGCTGCTGGAACTGGCCCTGGCCCCGCACGAGGTCGACTTCGCCGCGGCGCCGCCCTTGCAGACCGTCGTCAAGTCCATCGCGGCCAGGCAGAGGGACAGACGCCCCCTCCCGAGGGGGTAGCGAGCCCGGCCCACCAAAAATGATGATGCGCGGCCCCTTCGCGCTCAGCACAGTCCGCCCCCACAACAACGAGCTTTTCAACGGGGGCCGCTATGGACGAATTGATGGAACGGGCCGTGGACACCACGGCGAGGGAGGAGGACTCCAGCAACGACGGGGCCGAGCTGCGCGGCTCGTCCTTTGACTATCTGACCCAGCCGGGCATCGACCTGGCTGCCAAGGCCCAGGCCTTCCATGCCTGGGCGCAGACGCGGGTGTCGCATGGCGTCTTCCCCTACGCCAAGCGCCTGGGCGGCCGGCCCGGCGCCACCGCCGAGCTGACGCTGCTGGACGGCCAGCGCCACGCGGGGCTGAACTTCTCCTCGCAGGAGTACCTGTCGCTCGCCCGCCATCCCAAGGTCTGTGCCGCGGCCCAGGCGGCCATGGAGCGCTATGGCGTGCACAGCGCCGGCTCCACGGCCCTGGCCGGCAATGTCGAGGAGGCCGTGGCCCTGGAGGCCGAGCTGGGCGAGCTGCTGCGCACGCCCGAGGTGCTGCTGTTCCCGACCGGCTGGGCGGCGGGCTTTGGCGCCATCAAGGGCCTGGTGCGCGAGGCCGACCACATCGTCATCGACCAGCTGGCCCACAACTGCCTGCACGAAGGCGCGCGCGCGGCCACGCCCAACATCCATCTGCATCGCCACCTGGACATCGACCATGTCGAGCGCCTGCTCAAGCGCGTGCGCCAACGCGATCCGCACAACGGCATCCTCGTCGTCACCGAGGGCTGCTTCTCGATGGATGCCGACTCGCCCGACATCCGCCGCCTGCAGGCCCTGGCACGCGAGCATGGCGCCCTGCTGATGGTGGACGTGGCCCATGACCTGGGCTGCCTGGGCCTGGGCGGTGGCGGCCAGCTCGCCCTGCAGGGCATGCTGGGCCAGGTGGACCTGGTGATGGGCTCGTTTTCCAAGACCTTTGCGTCCAATGGCGGCTTCGTCGCCAGCCATGACCGCGCCATCAAGGAATACCTGCGTTTCTACGCGGCGCCCAACACCTTCTCCAATGCGCTGTCACCGGTGCAGGTGGCCATCATTCGTGCCTGCCTGGCCATCGTGCGCTCCAGCGAGGGCCAGGACAGGCGCGAACGGCTGATGCGCGCCATCCTCGGCCTGCGCGGCGCGCTGACCGAGCAGGGCGTCACGGTGCTGGGCCATCCCTCGCCCATCGTGCCCGTCATGCTGGGGCACGACGCCGTGGCCCGCGTGGCCAGCCGCGAGATGAGCGAAGCCGGCCTGCTGGCCAACCTCGTCGAGTACCCGGCGGTGTCGTTGAACAGCGCCCGGCTGCGCATGCAGGTCATGGCCGACCACACGCCGGCGCTCGCCCAGACTGCGGCCCGCATCGTCGCCGACTCGCTGCAGCGTGCACGTCATGTTGTCAGCCCCTCGTCCAAGGAATACCTTGGACGGTCCCCCGAGGGGACGGCGATGCTCGCGGCATCGAGCCGCGAGCACATCGCCAGCGCGGGCCGGCTCGGGAGCGGCCCAGCGCTCGGCCCGAATGCGCAACAGTGAGGATCAGTCGCGAGCCGGGATCTTGAGCCCGCGCTGCACGGCGGGGCGCGCCAGGAAGGCCTGCAGCACCCGGTCGACTTCGGGGAAGTCGTCGTAGCCGACCAGGTCGCGCGCGCCGTAGAAGCCGATCAGGTTGTTGACCCAGGGCCAGGTCGCGATGTCGGCGATCGTGTACTCGTCACCCACCAGCCAGGCACGGCCCTCGAGATGCATGTTCAGCACATTGAGCAGGCGCCTGGCCTCGGCGATGTAGCGGTCGCGCGGGCGCTTGTCCTCATAGTCCTTGCCGGCGAATTTGTGGAAGAAGCCGACCTGGCCAAACATCGGCCCGATGCCGCCCATCTGGAACATCAGCCACTGGATGGCTTCGTAACGACGCGCGGGGTCCTGGGGCAGCAGCTGGCCGGTCTTGTCGGCCAGATAGATGAGGATGGCGCCACTCTCGAACAGCGGCAGCGGCCGGCCGCCCGGCCCGTCGGGATCGATGATGGCCGGGATCTTGTTGTTCGGGTTCAGCGACAGGAACTCGGGGCTGAGCTGGTCGTTGGTGGTGAAGCTGACCAGATGCGGCTCATAGGCCAGGCCGATCTCCTCCAGCGCAATGGCCACCTTGACGCCGTTGGGCGTGGGCAGGGAGTAGAGCTGCAGGCGCTCGGGGTGGGCGGCGGGCCATTTCTTCGTGATGGGGAAGCGGCTGAGGTCGGTCATGGCAGAGGCTGGGTCGGGGGGTGCGCGACTTTAGGCGCGCCGTGCAAGACCTGGGACGCGCGGGGATTTCGGCGTGGGCGTAGGAGGCGGTGCCTCAGCGCACCCCGGCCGGCTTGCGCGTGGCCTGGCAGAACTTGGCCTGGGCGGCCTTGTCCTCGGGTTCAACGCGCGCCTCGTAGCCGGCCAAGGCCTCGGTCACGCGGGCGTTGCCTTTGTACTTCTGCTTCAGCCGGGCCAGCTCGGCATCGGTGCCGGGGCAGCTCTGGCAGACCGACCAGTCGATGTCCTTCTGGCGCTCCGCGTCAGAGCTGCGCTGGCCGCGCCAGTGGTCGCAGGCGTCGCGCAGGTCGACGAAGGTCTGGACCTCCTTGGGCAGGGGCGCCGGTGCGGCCCAGGCTGCCAGGGAGGCCGAGAGAAGCAGCGCTGCCAGCGGGCGGTTCATGGGCGTCAATACCTCTCAACATGCTTGGACAGCCGCGGCCCCGGCTCGTAGGGGTCGGGCCAGTAGTCGGTCACCTTGACGATCAGGCCGTCCTTCAGGTCGAACAGGCTCAGGCCCATCATGGGCGGCGCGCTGCTGATGAAGCTGATCTGCGTCATCGCGCTGCTGTCGTCGGCAATGCACCTCAGCACCTCGGCCCGCCAGGGCTGGGGCCAGGTGGCGAAGAAGTCCACATAGCCCAGGGGGCTGAGGATGCGTTCGCGGCTCTGCGGCGCGTCGTAGCTCATCTCGGGATGCAGCAGGCGGCTCAAGCCCTCCCAGTCCTGGGCGTTGGCGAGTTGCCAGTGCCGCATCACCAGATCGCGGGTTGTCAGGCTCATGGCGCAAACCTCCGCATTGCATGCGCAGACTATGCAGCAAACCAGCGCCCTCCAAGCGCGTGAAAATGCTGCCATGTCCACTGCCGCCCCCGCCGCCACACCCCCTTCGCGGCTCACCCTCTATCTGCAGCTGATCCGCTGGGACCGCCCCGCCGGCTGGCTGCTGCTGCTGTGGCCGACGCTGTCGGCGCTGTGGATCGCCGCGGACGGCTGGCCGGGCTGGCATCTGCTGGCCGTCTTCACCCTTGGCACCGTGCTGATGCGCTCGGCCGGCTGCTGCGTCAACGACGTGGCCGACCGCGATTTCGACCGCCATGTGCAGCGCACCGCCCAGCGGCCGGTGACGACGGGCGCCGTGTCGGTCAAGGAGGCCCTCATCCTCGGCGCGGTGCTGTCCCTCGTGTCCTTCGGCCTGGTGCTGACGACCAACCCGCCGGCCATCCTGCTGAGCTTCGCGGCCCTGGCCGTGGCCATCGCCTACCCCTTTGCCAAGCGCGTGCTGGCCATGCCCCAGGCCGTGCTGGGCGTGGCCTTCTCCTTCGGCATCCCCATGGCCTTTGCGGCGGCCCTGGGCGGCATGGAATGGAATCTGCGCGCCGTGCCTCTGTCGGCCTGGGCCCTGCTGCTGGCCAATCTGTTCTGGGTGCTGGCCTATGACACCGAGTACGCCATGGTGGACCGCGACGACGATCTGAAGATCGGCGTGCGCTCCTCGGCCATCGCCCTGGGCCGCTGGGATGTGCCCGGCATCATGATCTTCTACGCCACCTACCTCACCATGTGGGCGGGGCTCGGGCTGCGCCTGGGCCTGGGCCGCTGGTTCCTGCTCGGCATCGCGGCGGCAGCGGCGCAGGCGGCCTGGCACTGGACGCTCATCCGCCGGCGCAGCCGTGCGGGCTGCTTCACGGCCTTCCGCTCCAACCACTGGCTGGGCTTCGCGGTCTTCGCCGGCACCGTCGTCGACCTGGCCCTGCGTTGACATGGACACGCGGCGCCGCCTGCTGATCCTCGGCGCCGCCGCCCTGGCGCCAGGTTGGGCGCGCGCCCAGGCCGTATCGGCGTCCGCCGGCGGCACCCTGGTGCTGGCCAATGCCGTCTATCCGCCGCTGGTGAATCCCCAGGGCCACCCGAGCGGCGAGGGTGTCGACATCGAGATCGCCCGCGAGGCCCTGCACCGCGGCGGCCATGGCGGCGCCATCGAGCTGCAATGGGTGCCCTGGAAGCGCGCCCTCTTCATGCTGGAGCGCGGCCTGGCGGACTTCACGACGACGGTGAGCTACAGCACCGAGCGCGACCGCTTCCTGCGCTGGAGCCTGGCCTACCGCGCCGGCGTGCGCTATCACTTCTACAGCCGCAAGGACTCGGGCCTGCAGCTCCAGCACCTGGAAGACCTGCGCGGCCACAGCCTGGCCCTGAGCGCCGGCTTCATCTACCCCAAGGCAGTGCTGGAGATGGCGGCCGGCCACGTCGAATATGGCCGCGACGTCGGCGGCGCCGTGCAGCTGGTCGAGCGCGGGCGCGCCGAGGTCGTCATCGTCAGTGCCCTGGCCGGCACCTGGGAGATCCGCCAGCTTGGCCTGGCCGACCGCCTGGTGCGCCACGCGCTGGAGTACTTCAACTCCGAGCCCTCCTTCATGGCCTTTTCCAAGAACAGCCCGCGCAGCATGGCCGCGCTGGCCGCGATGGACATCGGCCTGGCCAGCATGCAGCGTGACGGAAGCATCACGCGCATCGAGAAGCGCTATGTGCGCTAGGCTGCCCAGGCCCTAGACTGCCGGCCCGAGGCGGCCAAGACCGCCTGCGTTCAATCAGGGAGTTCGTTCATGTCCTATCCGTTCCGCGGCGCCGCCGCGCTGGCTGTCCTTTTGCCGCTGCTGCTCGCCGGCTGCGGCGGCGGTGGCGGCCAGGCGGGCACCCCCATCTTCCGTACAGGCGACAGCCCGAGCTCTTCGGGCGGCAGCTCAGGCAACAACAGCAGCAGCGGCAGCAGCAGTGCGCCCATCGACCCGGCCGGCCCTTCGGCCAGCTTCGCCCAGCAATGCGCCGCCACCAACACGCTGGCGGCCGGCAATCTGCGCACCTCGACGCTGGACTCCGAGAAGAAATGGCTGCGCGCCTATTTCGACGAGGCCTATCTGTGGCGCGACGAGGTGTCGCGCGTGGATCCGACGGGGTCGGCCTATACCGGCGGTGACACCTACGCCGCCATGGACGCCTATTTCGAGGCGCTGAAGACGACGCAGACCACCGACACCGGCCAGAAGCGCGACCGCTTCAGCTTCACCTACCCGACGGACAAGTGGAAGGCACTGAGCGAGAACGCCATCGAGGCCGGCTATGGCATCGAGTGGAAGCTGACCAGCCCGCTGCCGCCGCGGCAGATCCAGATCGCCTATGTCGAGCCCGGCAGCCCCGCCGACAGCGCCGGCCTGAAGCGCGGCGACGAGCTTGTCAGCGTCGACAGCGTCAGCGCCGACGTGGGTGATGCCTTCGGTGTCGACGCGCTGAACGCCGCCCTCTTCCCCGACGCGGCCCAGGCCCAGCACAGCTTTGTCTTCACCCGCCCGGGCGGCGCCACCCTCTCGATGCGCCTGACCAGCGCCTCCATCACCAAGACGCCGGTGCCCATCGCCCGCATCCTGACGACGCCGCTGGGCCAGCGCGCCGGCTATATGCTGTTCAACGAGCACATCGCACCGGCGGAAGGCCAGCTGATCGCGGCCATGCGCGACTTCCAGGCCCAGGGCGTGCGCGAGCTGGTGCTGGACCTGCGCTACAACGGCGGCGGCTATCTCTACATCGCCAGCGAGCTGGCCACCATGATCGCCGGCGCCACGCGCACCTCGGGCCAGGTCTTCGAGACGCTGAAGTTCAACGCCAGGCGCAGCAATGAGAACGAGGCCACGCCCTTCTACAACACCTCCTGCATCCTGGTCGGCAACCGCTGCACCCAGGAGCAGGCCCTGCCGGCGCTGAACCTGACGCGGGTCTATGTGCTGGCGCAGTCGGGCACCTGCTCGGCCAGCGAGTCGGTCATCAACGGCCTGCGCGGCATCGGCGTGGATGTCGTGCTGATCGGCGGCAAGACCTGCGGCAAGCCCTATGGCTTCACGGCCAAGGACAACTGCGGCGTCAGCTATTTCCCCATCGAGTTCGTCGGCGTCAACGCGCAAGGCTTCGGCGACTATGCCGACGGCCTCGAGCCCAAGGCCGACGCCACGGCGAGCAACACGCGCTTCGTCAAAGGCTGCACGGTGGCCGACGACACGCTGCACGCCCTGGGCGACACGTCCGAGGCCATGCTGTCCACGGCCCTGTACCACGCCGACATGGGCAACTGCCCGGTGCAGCGCAATGCATCGGCGGCCACGGCGCGGGCCCAGGGCGCCCGCGACGCCGTGGCCATGACGCTGCAGCGCCATCCGGCGCGCAGCAACCGGGTGCTGGTGAGCCGTTAGGCCGACTGCGGAAAACGCGCCCTTATTGCGTCCATCCAGCCCAGCAGGGCCAGCGTTTCTGAATGCGGCATGCGTGGGCTTTCCACCAGGCCGGCGCGAATGCAGGCCTGGGCCTCGGTGATTTCACCCTCAAAGCCGTTGAGGAGAAAGGGCGCCGCGACGCGCTGGTCGTCGAGCTCGACGACCTCGGCAAAAGAGAAGCCCTTCGGGAAGCGCAGCGCGCCCTGGCTGCCCAGCACCTCGAAGGCATTTGCCGAGGCAGCGTCGAAGCCGCAGCGGAACTGCGACGTGACGCCGTCGGGGAAATGCAGGCTCACCTGCACGGCGGCATCGACCCCGGTGGGGGCGAGCTGGGCCCGCACGTCCAGCGCCACCGGCTCGGGGCAGACACCGCCGCTCATCTGCTGCAGTACCCAGCGCGTCACCGCCAGGTTATAGATACCGATGTCCCACAGCGCGCCGCCGGCCAACGCCGGGTTCCATAGCCGGTGCTGGGGGTCGTAGCGGGCCGGGAAGCAGAAGCTCGACTGCATGGCGCGCAGCTCGCCGATGGCACCCTCGCGCAGCATGCGGCCCGCGACTTCATAGGCGGGCAGGAAGCGCGTGCACAGCGCCTCCATCAGGAAGACGCCCTTCTCGCGCGCAAGGTCCACCAGGGCTTGCGCCTCGGCACGCGTCGTCACCAGCGGCTTCTCGCACAGCACGGCCTTGCCGGCCTGCAGCGCGGCGCGGATGTATTCGCCGTGATGGGAATGCGGTGTGGCGATGTAGACGGCGGCGATGGACGCGTCGGCCAGCAGCTCCGCCAGCACCGTCGTCACGCGCGCCGGCGCCTCGCCTTCGCGCTGCCATTGCGCGGCATAGGCCTGGCCCTTGGCCGCGTCGCGCGCCAGCACGGCGGCGAGCCGGGCACCGGGCACGGCGGGCAAGGCGGCGGCAAAATGGTGGGCGATGCCGCCAGGGCCGATCACGGCCCAGCGGAAGAGATCGGCGTCACCCACCATCGCCGAGGGCTTCAAGCCTTGTTGACGCCACCTGGGAAGCGGGCACGGATGGCATCCATCCAGCCCAGCAGCCCCAGGGTCTCGGCATGCGGCATGCGCGGGCTCTCCACCAGGCCGGCGCGGATGCAGGCCTGGGCCTCGGCGATCTCGCCCTCGAAGCCGTTGATGACAAAGGGCGCCTCGACGCGCTCGGCCGGTTCCTTGCGAGTCACCAGTTCGACGGCCTCGGCCTGCCAGAAGTCCAGCGGGAAGCGCAGGCCGGCCTTGGAGCCCAGGGCCTCGAAGGCATTGACCGAGGCGGCATCGAAGCCGCAGCGGAACTGCGAGGTCACGCCGCCGGGGAAATGCAGGGTCACGTTGACGGCGGCGTCCACGCCGGTCGGCGCGATCTTGGCCTGCACGGCGATGGACTCGGGCTCGGGGCAGATGCCGCCATTCATCTGCTGCAGCACCCAGCGCGTCACGGCCAGGTTGTAGATGCCGATGTCCCACAGCGAGCCGCCGGCCAGCGCCGGGTTCCACTGCCGGTGCAGGGGGTCGTAGTTGGCGGCGAAGCAGAAGCTGGACTGCATGGCGCGCAGCTCGCCGATGGCGCCCTCGCGCAGCATGCGGCCGGCCAGCTCATAGGCGGGCAGGAAGCGCGTCCACAGCGCCTCCATCAGGAAGACGCCCTTGGCGCGCGCCAGCTCGATCAGGGCCTGGCCCTCGGCGCGCGTCGTCACCAGCGGCTTCTCGCACAGCACGGGCTTGCCCGCCTCCAGCACGGCGCGGATGTATTCGCCATGGTTGGAATGGGGCGTGGCGATGTAGACGGCATCGATGGACGGGTCGGCCAGCAGGTCGGCCAGCGCTGTCGTCACGCGGGCAGCTTCGCCGGCGCCCTTCCATTGCTCGGCATAGGCCCGGCCCTTGGCCGCGTCGCGCGCAAACACGGCGGCGAGGCGAGCACCCGGCACGGCCGCGAGGGCGCCGGCAAAGCGGTTGGCGATGCCGCCGGGGCCGATCACGCCCCAGCGGAAGAGTTGTTCATCATGGGCCATGGCTGAGGGCTTTCACAAGGTCGGACTGCGTGAGGATGCCGACGAGCCTTGCCTGCTCGCCGACGATGGGAATGTGGTGGTGGCCGGTGGCCGAGAACAGCGGCACCAGTTCAGCGATCGGCCGCTCGGCACTGGCCACCCGCACCTGGCGGCTCATGATCTGGCCGACGACTTCGGGCTTGCTCGAATGCGTGGTGGACGAGGGGCGCAGCAGGGTCTGAAGCCGGCCGGCCAGGCCCTCGCGCTGCTGGCCTTCGGCGGCGCGCATGAAGTCGGCGCGCGTGACGATGCCGACGATGCGCTGCACGCGGTCCACCACCGGCAGGGCCTTGATGCGGTGCTGCTGCAGCAAGGCCCAGGCCTCGGCCAGCGGCGTGCCGAACTCGACCGTGATGACCGGCGTGGACATGATGTCGGTGCAGCGCAGACGCCCCAGGCGGTTGCGGTAGCTCAGCATCTCGGCTTCGTGCAGCAGGTCGGCGAGGTCGTCGCGCGGCACGTCCAGCACCTGGTTGTAGCGGGCCAGCACGGCGTCCAGCTCGGCATCGCCAAAACGCGGCGGCGCGACGGTGGCGCCCGCGGCCGGCGGCGGCGGCGCCGTCACATGCTGGGCATGCGGATAGCGCCGGCCGGTCAGCGTGTTGTAGGCCATGCCGGCCAGCACCAGCAGCAGGGAGTTCAGGGCCACCGGAACCAGGGCGAAATGCCAGTCGTGGGTGGCTGTCAGCACCATCAGCAGGCTGGCCGCGCCGCCGGGTGGATGCAGGCAGCGCAGCAGGAACATCGTGGCGATGGCCAGCGCCACGGCGGCGGCCGCAACGACAAGCGCGGGCAGCGGCAGCCACAGCATGCAGGCAATGCCAACCAGGGCCGACAGCGTGTTGCCGCCGACCACGGCCCAGGGCTGGGCCAGCGGACTGGCCGGCACGCCAAAGACGAGGACGGCGCTCGCCCCCAGCGGCGCCACCAGCCAGGGCAGGCCCGGCGCCATCGCGGCATGGCTGAGCAGGCCGGCCAGCAGCAGGCCCAGGCCGGCGCCGATGACGACGCGCAGGCGCTCGCGCGCATTGACCGCCTGCGGCGCAGGCCGCAGCGCGTTCAGCCAAACAAGAAGGCGGTCAGGCAACGAGGCAGAGGACATGAGCGGCGGCAGGGCAAGGAAGCCGAGCCGCCGATTGTGTCCGCCGCCGGCGCCCGCGCCGGTTCAACCGGGTTTCACGAGCCCCTCGCCCAAGGAGCACCTTGGTCGGCCTTGCAGGCCGCGCTGCCGACGGAGCGGCAGCTCTTCGGCAGGCACGCGTCGCCCACCGGGCGCCATGTGTCCGGCCGAAGCCCCCGAAGGGACGGCGATGCGAGCGGCATTGAGCCGCTCACACGTCGCCAGCGCGGGCCGGCCAGGTGAACTGAAGTCGGACACAAGCAGTCCCTGCGGACTGCTTGTGCCTACGGAAGGCCATGGGCCTCTGGCCCATGGCAGGCCCGGCGCTCGGCCCGCAAGCGTCACGCCAATGGAATGACTCTTCAGGCCTTGCCGAGCAGGCCGCTCATCTGCGCCTTCAGCGTCTGGGCCTGGGCGCGGCGCTCCTTGGTCGCGGCGCGCTGGTAGGCGGCTTCGGCCTTCTCACGCAGGGCCACGGCCCGCTCCAGAGCCTCCTGGTAGCGCTCGACGGTGTAGGTGTTCTCGGTGCCGATATAGACGCTGCGGGCCAGCGGCGTTTCGCCGAAGCGCGGCAGGGTCACTGCGAAGCTGCAATCACGGACACGACTGCCCGCACGCTGGCGCACGATGGGGCCGGAAATGCCCGACGGCAGGTCGCTCTGCTTCTTGCGGCTGGGCGTGCGGCGCAGGCGCGAAGGCGCAGGCAGCGTCGCGATGCGCTTGAGCAGCTCCTTGGTGGCCATGGCCAGGGCGCGGCGGGCGCCGCTGCCGTCCTGGCTGTGATCGGAGAACAGCTTGGTGCCGCCGTAGCGCAGCTGCCAGCCATGGGTCGACAAATGGTCGATTCTTTGAATGCATTGCGGCACGACAAAGTGCTCGCCGCTGAAGATCACCACATCACGCGTATTCATCACTGCCCCCAGTGTCATCAGCCCACCTGTTGCGTCTGTGCGCGGCGGGTCTACTAACGCCCCTCTGATACGGACTGAGTTTATGGGGGTTTATGGGCGCAGTGCGAATTTATGACGCCATGAAAACAGTTTCATCAAAAACCAGTCAGCTCAACGACAGCTAAGCAGGCGTTTGCGCGGTTTCACCTAGGGAAGATCCCCAGGAAACCGCGCCTGCGGCCAGGCGCGACGGGCCGAGGAGATCTAGCGACCGCGTCGTCCAGGGCGCTGCACGGCCAAATCAGGCGCAAACAGCTCCATGACGCGCAACTGGGCGCCGCTGCGGCTGAATACCGAATTGCGCGACCACAGCATCTGCGGCGACGCCGCCTCGCCGGTGGCCGCCAGCCACTGCCGCTCGGCGTGGCGGCGCGTGTGGCCGTGGCGCGACAGGCGGCGCGGCTGCAGCTCGCTGCGGTGGATGCGGTAGTCGTCGTAGAGCAGATGGGCCAGCGGCCTGGCGCCCAGGCCCTTGAGCGCCCGCCACGGACCGATGGTGGCGCGCTGGTGCACCGCCGAGCGCGCCCAGACCAGGGGCTGGCCGTCGACGCGCAGGATGACCTCGCGCACCACCGTCAGGCCGCGCGGCGGCAGGCCCAGGGCCGCGCGCTCCAGGGCCCGGAACGGCGCCACGCCCTGGCGCAGCACCTGGACTTCAAAGCGCTCGCCCAGGCGGGCCAGGCGGCGGCTCAGTGAGCCCGGCGCCCGCAGCCAGTCGCGCAGGCTGTCTCGCGTCGCAATGCCCATTCAGCCGAATTCGCGTCCCAGCTCCGCCGCGCGTTTCTGCGCCGCCAATACCGCGCGCTGGATGGCTGCGTCAACGCCATCCGCCTGCATCGATGTGATGGCCGCATGCGTTGTGCCGCCCTTGCTGGTCACGCGCTCGCGCAGCGTCGTGGGCGACTCGTCCGAGCCCAGGCCCAGGGCGGCCGCGCCGGCGCAGGTGGCCAGGGCCAGGCGCTTGCCCTGCTCGGCGGTCAAACCCATGTCGACGGCCGCGGCCATCATGGCCTCGACGAAGAAGAAGAAATAGGCCGGGCCCGAGCCCGACAGCGCCGTCACGGCGTCGAGATCGTCCTCGCGCTCGACCCACAGGGTCTGGCCGGTCGGCGCCAGCAGGCGCTCGACGGTGGCGCGTTCCTCGCCCGAGACGGCAGTCCGCGCAAACAGGCCGGCAATGCCTTTGCCGATCAGGGCCGGCGTGTTGGGCATGGAGCGCACGACGCGCTCGCTGCCGGTGGCGGCGACGATGGACTCCGAGCGGATGCCGGCCATCACCGACAGGTGCAGGGCCCCGCCCAGCCAGGCCTTGATCGGCTCGGCGGCGGCACTGAAGAGCTGGGGCTTGACGGCCCAAACGATGGTGCCGGCCGCGGCCAGGCCGGCATCGCCCGCGGCCAGGGCCGCGACGCCAAACTCGCCGATGAGCTTCTCGCGCTGCGGCGCATAGGGTTCGACGATGAGGAACTGGGCGGGCTTCATGCCGGCACGCAACAGGCCGCCGATGATGGCGCTGGCCATATTGCCGCCGCCGATGAAGGCGATGGTTTCTGCACTCATGGGTGGAAGTCTAGGGCCTGCCCCCGCGCGCCTTGCCGCAGGCTGACGAGAAACAAAGCAGCGACGTGGCGCGGCTATCGTTGCGGTTCATGAGTATCCGACGCCTCGATCGCCGCACGCTGCTGCTCACCACCCTGGCGCTCGCCGCCTGCGCCGGCGGCCCGCCGCCGCCCAAGCCCTGGGCTGAGACGGCGACGCGCGAGCTCAACCTGTCCCTGGGCAGCTTCGAGCTGCAGGGGCGCCGCGTGACCGTCACGCGCAGCGCCGGCGCTGCGGGGGCCCTGCCCGTCGTCATCTACCTGCCCGGCATCGGCCAGGGCAGCGAGAGCGGCCAGCGCTGGGCGGCCACCTGGGCCCAGGCCGGCTACGCCGTGCTGGCCGTCCAGCCCCTGGAAGAGGACGCGGCCGCCTGGCGCTCCAGCCTGGCCCGCAGCGGCGAGTTCCGCGAACTGGGCCAGCTCCACTATGGCGATGCCATGCGCGCCGACCGCCTGGCGGCGTTGCGCCGCCTCGTCGCCGCGCTGCAGACCCAGCCGGTGGCCGGCGTCGCCCTGGACTGGCAGCGGGCGGCCCTCGCCGGCTATGAGATCGGCGCGCAGGCGACGCTGGACCTGGGCGGCGACGGCGCGGGCTGGCTGCCACGCGCCGTCATCGCCATCAGCCCGCCGCCCATGGAAGCGGCCACCGCGACGCCGCCAGCCCTGCTGATCACCAGCGACAGCGATGGCGACGCCCTCGGCCTCGTCACCCGCCCGGCCGAGCGCCGCCGCGCCTTCGACAGCCTGCGCCCCGGCGCCGGCTGGCTGCTCAACCTGCCCGGCACCTCGCACGCGGCCCTGGCCGGCACGCTGGCGCCCGAGGGCTGGCATGCCCAGGACCAGCACCGCGGGCGGGAAGGCATGGGCGGTGTCCAGCAGCGTGGCGGCATGGGCGGCGGCCAGGGCGGACAGGGCCATCACGGCCCGGCCGGCGGCACGCCACGTGGCCCGCGCAGCGGCAGCGCCACCGAGGCGGCCCAGGCCGACCTGCAGGAGGCGATGCGGCTCAGCGTCGCCTTCCTCGACGCCCGCCTGCGCGGCGCGGCCATGCCGGCGAGCGCCCTGCTGACGGCGCGCTGAGGCCGCCGTCAACCTGCCTAAACTCCCGCCGCAAACCGGGAGGAGAAGCAAGCATGGGCGCAATGACGGCCGACCTCGAAGATCTGCTGCTGCATGACGAGCAGCTCAAGGGGGTGACCGGCCGGGCCGGGCTGCTGTTCGGGCTGACGATCTCGACCGTGGTCGGCTTTCTTGGCCATATCACCGCGTTGGCCGCCGTCGGCTGGCTGGGCACCTGGTTCATCGGCACCCACATCATCAGCCGCGCCGCGCCGGTGCTGCGCACCTCGCCCCTCGTCAAGTACCCGCTGTTCTTCAGCTGCGCCATGCCCTTCATGAGCCTGGTGGCGCCCGTCTATCTGTGGACGGCCTCGCGCAGCGCGCGCGCCGAACTGGAGGTCGACATCCGCCAGGCCCAGTTGCGCGAGCGGCGCGGCGAAGCCCTACCTCCACCCGCCCCCGCCCCTGCCGCCCCGACGCGGGCGCCGGTACAGGAAGCCCTGCCCATCGTGCGCGCGGCCGCCAACGGCGGCTGGGCCGAAGGCGAGGAGATCCAGCTGCAGATTGCGCCTGGACAGCTGCCGCCCGACATGCCCAACGATCCCGGCATGATGCCGCCGACGCGCGCCGCGGCCGGCGTGTTCGTGGTGGGCTATCACGTCGACGCCGGTTCGCACTGGACGTCGGTGGGCCGCGACGAGATGCGCAAGGCCGGCATGAACCTGAACGCCCTGCATCGCCAGGCCCTGGGCAATCTGATGAAGCTGGTCAAGGGCAAGCCGGGCCTGAGGCTGGTCGACCACCCGCCCTATTACGGCCTGCTGCTGGACGGCGACCACGAGGCCTGCCTGGTGCTGCTGGACGGCCTGTGGGACCACCTCTTCGCCGACAAGATTCCCAACGGCGCCGTCGTCGCCATCCCCTCGCGCGATGTGCTGGCCTTTTGCGACGCCAACTCCGCCGAAGGCATCGCGGCCCTGCGCGCGGCCAACCGTCGCATCGGGCCCGACGCCAAGGGTGCACTGTTCCAGGGCCTGCTGTTGCGCCGTGAAGGGCGCTGGTCAGTCTTCGAGTCCTAGGAAGCCGCCGCTCTGGTGCGCCCAGAGCCGCGCATAGATGCCGTTGCGCGCCAGCAGCTCGGCATGCGTGCCCTGCTCGACGATGCGGCCGGCGTCCATCACCACGAGACGATCCAGCGCGGCAATCGTCGAGAGGCGGTGCGCAATGGCGACGACGGTCTTGCCTTCCATCAGCGAGTACAGCGACTGCTGGATGGCGGCCTCGACCTCGCTGTCCAGCGCGCTCGTGGCTTCGTCCAGCAGCAGGATGGGCGCGTCCTTCAGCATCACGCGGGCGATGGCGATGCGCTGGCGCTGGCCGCCCGACAGCTTGACGCCGCGCTCGCCCACATGCGCCTCGAAGCCGCTGCGGCCCTTGGGGTCGGACAGGCTCGCAATGAACTCATCGGCATGGGCCCGCACGGCGGCGCGCTGCATGTCTTCGGCAGCCGCGTCGGGGCGGCCGTAGAGGATGTTGTCGGCCACCGAGCGGTGCAGCAGCGAGGTGTCCTGGGTGACCATGCCGATGTGGCGGCGCAAGGAGTCTTGCGTGACGCCGGCGATGTCCTGGCCGTCGATGAGGATGCGGCCGCCGCCCTCGGGCAGGTCATACAGGCGCAGCAGCAGGTTCACAAGCGTGCTCTTGCCGGCGCCGCTGCGGCCCACCAGGCCGATCTTCTCGCCGGGCTTGATGGTCAGGTCCAGCCCATCGACAACGACCTTGCCGTTGGGATAGTGGAAGCGCAGCTGCTCGAAGCGCACCTCGCCCTGGCCGACGACCAACTCCTGGGCGGCCGGTGCGTCCAGCACCGTCTGCGGCTTGGCCAGCGTGGCCAGGCCGTCCTGCACCGTGCCCACATGCTCGAAGAGGGAGGCCATCTCCCACATGATCCAGTGCGAGATGCCGTTCAGCCGCATGGCCATGGCGGTGGCCGCGGCGACCGCGCCCACGCCGATGGCCGACACGCCCCACAGCCACAGCGACAGCAGGGCCGCGCTGCCGACGAGCAGGGCCGACAAGACCGTGTTGACGACCTCGAAGCCCGTCACCAGCCGCATCTGGCCATAGGCCGTGACCATGAAGTCCTGCATGGCCGACTTGGCGTACGAGGCCTCGCGGCGGCCGTGGGCAAACAGCTTGACGGTGGCGATATTGGTATAGGCGTCGGTGATGCGGCCCGTCATGAGGCTGCGCGCATCGGCCTGGGCCTGGCCGATCTTGCCCAGGCGCGGCACGAAATAGCGCAGGGCCACGAGGTACAGGGCCAGCCAGGCCGCGAAGGGCGCGATCAGCCAGGTGTCGAAGCTGGCGACGATGGCGACCAGCGTGCCGAAGTAGACGGCCACGTAGACGAGGATGTCGACGACGATGAGCCAGGTGTCGCGCACGGCCAGGGCCGTCTGCATGACCTTGGTGGCGATGCGGCCGGCGAACTCATCGCCGAAGAAGGCCAGGCTCTGGGCCAGCATGCGGCGGTGGAAGACCCAGCGCAGCCGCATCGGGAAGTTGCCGAACACGCCCTGGTATTTGGTCAGGGCCTGCACGGCCGCCAACACGATGGACACGCCCAGCACGCCCAGCAGCATCAGCACGACGGGCTGGGGCTGGCTCCACAGCTCGGCAGGCTTTTGCGTAGCGAGCCAGTCCACGAGGCGCGCCATCAGGCTGAACAGCAGGGCCTCGGCGGCGGCGATGCCGGCCGTGAACAGCGTGACGACGAAGAGATGGCGGCGCAGGCCCTCGGCGCAGCGCCACAGAAAGGCGAAGAAGCTGGTCGGCAGCGCCTCGGGGCGCGCGCTGCCGGCAGTCTCCGGCGATTCGGGATAGGGATCGACGAGGCGCTCGAAGCGCGAGACCAAGGGTTGGAACAGCGAAGCCATCCCGTTAGTTTCGCCTGACAACGCTGCCAAGGCATGGCAACAATGCCATGCCTCGGGCCGGGCTTACTGGCTGGCCGCGGAGGCCGGCGAAGGCGGGGGAACAGGCACGACGACGCCGGGCGACAGAGAGATCTCGTCCACCAGCGTGACGCCGGTGACGAAGTAGCGCGTCTCGCCGAAGCAGGAGGTCGGCAGACCGACCTTCTCTTCGTAATGCAGGTTGACGCGCCGGCCCATGACCTTGTTGATGGCCTGGGCGGTGGCCTCGTCGTGCACGGTGAAGTAGAACTTCTCGACGCTGGCCGTGCCCGGCAGCGACACCAGGGCCTGCTCGCCCTCCCAGGTCTTGCAGATCCAGCCCTTGCGCGAGAATTTCTGCACCCAGCCGGCCCGTTCGCCGTCGGAATAGCTCCAGCGCCAGGCGAAGGCGAACCAGGCCGCGACAAGCAGCAACAGGGCGACGAAGGACAGAGCGATCTTCAGGCGCATGACGGAGGCGGGGAGCTGACGGCGCGGCGATTGTGCGTCAGACCATACCGGCCACCATCAGGCCCAGGCCGACGATGCTGACCGACCAGACCCCGGTGCGCACGAAGGCGATGCCAAGCACATAGACCGGCAGGTAGACGACCCGGGCCCACAGAAAGATCTGGGCACCGAGCAGCACGCGTTCATTCGTCGCACCCGCGGCCTGGGCCACCAGGGCCAGGGCGGCGAAGAACAGCAGGTTCTCCAGGCTGTTGGCCGCTGCACGCTGGGTGCGGCCGGCCAGCGGCGTCGCCTCGGGCAGGTTGTCGCGATTGCCGAAGGCCAGCATCAGGCCCTTGGGCGTCCAGGCCCGGGCCCGAATCAGGCTGGCAGCGACGACGGTCAGCCAGGTCAGCAGGGTCATGCAGACGACGAGGGACAGCAGCTTGGGCATGGACTTCCTCGGGAGTGGCCGCGTCAAGCCGACGCGCCCGCCATCATCCGCCCGGCTGGCCGAAGCGTGCCTGCGAGCGAACCCGCGCCTTCTCGGCCTCGACCTCGCGGTTCTTGGGCTCGGCCGTCGTCACCAGCGAGGCGATCAGCGCGCGCGCCTCGGCGGCGATGGCCGCCACCGCATGGTCGAAGGCTTCTTCATTGGCCTTGGACGGCACATTGAAGCCGCTCAACTTGCGCACGAACTGCAGGGCCGCGTCGCGGATCTCGACCTCGGTGGCCGGGGGCTCGAAGTTGAAGAGAGTGCGGATATTGCGGCACATGGGAAGGTCCTCAGGAGGCTTCGGGATGCCTTTCGCGCCAGGCGCGCAGCTTCTGGCGGTAGTCGTCCATCGCGAGATCGTGCAGATCGAAGATGCAGGGCGAGCAGCCATTGCCGCAGCAGGCCTCGAAGTCGGGCTCGGGGGGCGGCAGGGGCATGGGGTCCACATTGGGCGCGGGGGGCGGCGTCATGGGCATCATCGCCATCCATTGTGCGGGTGAGCAGAATGCCCCCATGCAGTTCACCACCCTGCCCGAGTCCGACCATCCCCTCGTCATGCTGCGGCCCATCACGGCCGCCGACATCCCGGTCTGGTTCGGCTATCTGTCCCTGCCCGCCGTCCACGAGCACACGAGCTGGAATCCGCGGTCGCTGTCGCAGCTGGCGCACTACGCCCAGGAGCCCGGCTCGCACACCCCGACCTCGCTCTTGCGCCTGGCCATCGCGGACCGGGCCAGCGGCGCGATGGTGGGCTCCATCGGCTTTCATACCGTGGCGCCCGAGAACCGCTCGGCCGAACTGGCCTATGACCTGTCGCCGCCTGCCTGGGGCCAGGGCATCGCCAGTCAGATGGCCCGCACCCTGGTCGACTGGGCGCATGTCCACGTCGGCCTGCTGCGCGTGCAGGCGACGGCACTGAGCTCCAACGCCCGCTCCATGAAGGTGCTGGAGCGCTGCGGCTTCCAGCGCGAAGGCCTGCTGCACAGCTATCGCCTGGTCAGGGGTCGGCCCGGCGACTTCTGGATGTATGCCCATGTCGTGGCACCGGCCGCGGACTGATGCCCGGCTCTCCTTATGTTTTCCTAACGCTCGCGAATCGAGGATCACGCCACCCCCGCCTCAACAGGAGAACCCCGTGCTCATCGTCACCACCGAGAACCTCGCCGGCCATCGTGTCGCCGAGGTCAAGGGCCAGGTCTTCGGCGTCGTCGTGCGCAGCCGCGGCCTCGCCGGCAACATCCTCGCCGGCCTGCGCTCCATCGTCGGTGGCGAGATCACCGAGTACACCCAGCTGCTGGAGGAGGCCCGCCGCCACGCCATCGACCGCATGGTCAAGAACGCCAGCCTGATGGGTGCCAACGCCGTGGTCATGATGCGTTTCGACTCGTCCGAGATGGGTCAGACCATGAGCGAGATCGTCGCCTACGGCACCGCCGTGGTGGTCGAGAAGCTGCCGGCCTGAGGCCATGCTGCGCACCATGTTGCTGGTGGTGGCCCTGGCGGCCGGTGTGATTGGCGTCGGCGCCCAATTGGCGGGTCATCGCGACGCGACACCCTTCGCCCTCTGGGGCTGCATCATTGCGGTGGCCGTGCTGCTGGAGCGCTGGCGCTATCGGTCGCGCAACTCCGCCGAGGGCGGCGACTGGCAGAAGACCGAGGAACGCTTCGTCGACCCCGAATCCGGCACTGTCATGCAGGTGCTCTACAACGCCCGCACCGGCGAGCGCCGCTACGAACCCGAGCCCCATGCCTGAACGCCCCCGCAGCTACGCCATCAAGGCCGAGATCGCCGACTCCGGGGCCGGCAGCTGGGCCTTTGCTGCGCAGAAGACCATGTACGACGGCAGGCGCATCGCCGTCGGCGATGTGATCTACCTGTTCGCCAGCGAGAACGAGGGCGGCGCCGGCCTGGTGGCGCGCGGTGTCGTGACGTCGGCCGAGGACACGCCCAGATTGCCGGACGTAGAGAGGCAGACACCACGCGTCAGCATCACCGTCAAGCGCACGGCTGTCGCCACGCGCCGCCTTGGCCGCGCGGAGCTCAAGCCTTTCAAGGACTGGGACGACGGCCGACCGGAGACCGAGCTCAACTTCAAGTTCTACCGGCAGGCGACGAACAAGATCGTGGGGCTCAGCCCCGCGGCGGCCGAATTACTCAGCGGATTCTGTTGACGCGCTCTGCGTTCTTGATCGCCTCGATGCGCTTGTGGATGGCACGCAATTCCTGCAGTGGCTTTGACCTGGCCTGTTCATCCGCCGGCAGGCGCTCGGCCATTTCGATCAACAGCTTGGTGATGACACCGAGCTGGTCACCGTAGCTGGCCACGTCGAAGGCCTGAGCCTCGATGCGGGCATCACCCGCCTGCGGTTTGATCGCGTTGAAGAACCAGTCCAGCCGCGGCTCGATGTCCTGAGCCACATCACCGCTGAAAGGCAGGCGCAGCTGTGGCGCCCAGAGCCAGAACCAAGGAAACATCTTGTCCTCCCAAGCGTCCCGACAGCGGGCGCCCGACGGCATGGTGGCGCATGTCCGTGAAGCCAGCAAGTTAGCCTCGAGGATCAGAGCCTCACCCACCCAGCCACCTTGGCATTGAAGAACCCGCTCTGCTCATAGGCCCGCTTCACCAGCCCCTGCTGGCGCAGCCAGGCCAGGCCGGCGTTGAGCTGGTCGCGCAGCCGCGGCCCCAATGGATGCGTGGCCGACACGAGGAAATGCCGTGTGCCGCGCATGCTGACCTTCAAGCCCGGAATGGGTAAGAGGCGCACGCCGTCCACCAGCAGGGACAGGTCGGGCGTGGGCTGGAAGGGGGCCAGCAGCACGTCGGCCCGGCCCTGCTGCAGCATGCGCGGCATCAGGTTCCAGCTGGCCACGTGCTGCAGATTGACCATGCCCAGTTGTTCCAGCGTCTGCCAGTCCACCCGCCAGGTGTTGTTGCTGAGCACGCGCAGCTGCTGCACCTCACTCAACTGGCGGGTTGCGAGCGCACGCACATTGCCGGGCGTCGTGTAGAGGCCGGCCTCGAACTCGCCGTCCTGCAGCACGGCGTCGCTGAACAGCAGGCCGTCGGGCTGTGGGAAGTCTTCGCGCCAGTAGGTGGTGGCGCTGCAGGCGGCATGGCCGATGCGCAGTTCCGCCTGCAGGCGCTGGCTGGTGGGCATGGGAGACATGCTCAGGCGCAGCGTGCGGTCCTGGCGGGCCAGGGCCTGGTGGATGAGGACCACCTCGACGACGTCGCGCCGCGACAGCGCACCGCCATAGTCGGCCACGGCCACCGGATCGCGGCCGGCGAGAAAGGCCTGGTAGTCCCGCAGCACATCGTCGGGGATCAGGGCCGGCAGCAGCGGCTCACCGGCGCCCGCCCAGGCGGGAAGCAGGCCGCCGACCGTCAGGCCCAGCAGGCTGCGACGCCTGAAGCGGGCCTGGTCAGACAGGCAATTTGCAGCGGCGGACGGGGCGCTCAATGGCGGACCTCTTCTCTCGGGGCAGGTATGCCGCCGAGGATAAGCCCGCCATCGCCGTCAACGGCTCAGTGCACACCCGCCAGCAAGGCCGCATTGCCCCCCGCTGCCGCGGTATTGACGGTCAACGTCTGCTCCGCCGTGAAACGGTAGAGCTGGCGCACATGGCCGGCGGCCGTCACCAGCGGCAGGATGGCCCCGGAGCGGGCGGCCAGGGCTTGCGCCAGTACATGGGCGGCTGCCGTGTCCGACGAGGCCAGCGCGATGCCGGCGAGTTGGGGCGCGGCAAGCAGGCCGGGCAGGGTCGCATCGGGCAGCAAGGTCAGGGCGCTGGTGGGCAGGCCAGCGCGCAGCAGGGCCTGGCGGGCGCGCTCGTCGCCGCCCAGCCAGATGGCGCTGTTGCCGGCCAGCAGGGCGCTGACGACGGCTGCCACGCCCGCTTCGCCGCGCCCCAGCACGACGAAGACGCCGCGGGCATGGTGGCGCAACGTGTTGCTCTCGCCGGTCGGGCCGGGCAGGACCAGATCGGCGAACTGGGTCTGCGCCGCGGTAAAGAGGCCGCGCAGGGTCAGGGAAGCCGGCGCGTCCAGCGTGTCGGCGGCGCGGCGCAGCGTGGCGATGCGCTCGGCCAGCGGCGTGTCGCGCCAGCCGGCGTCGGCGGCCACGGCCAGGGCCTCGCTGCGGCCGTCCATGGCCAGCGTCGGCAGCGGCGCGTCGATCTGCGGCTCGGCGCAGAAGCGGCGCAGATAGTCGGGGCCGCCGGCCTTGGGGCCGGTGCCCGACAGGCCTTCGCCGCCAAAGGGCTGCACACCGACGACCGCGCCGATGATGTTGCGATTCACATAGACATTGCCGATGCGGGCCTCGTCGGCCAGGCGCTGGGCGCGGCTGTCAATGCGGGTCTGGATGCCCAGGGTCAGGCCATAGCCCAGCGCATTGATCTCCTGGATGACGTCGTCGACCGAGTCCTCGAAGCGCACCACGTGCAGCACCGGGCCGAAGATCTCCTCGCCGAGATGGGCGATGCGCGGCAGCTCGAAGGCGACCGGGCGGATCTGGCGCGGCATGGGCTCGGCCACCGGCGCCTCGGCCAGCAGCTTGGCCTCGCGCTTCAGGCGTTCGACATGCTTGCTGATGTTGGCGTGGGCCTCGTCGTCGATGACGGGGCCGACGTCGGTCGCCAGATGGGCCGGCTGGCCGACATGCAGCTGCGACAGCGCGCCCTTGAGCATCTCGATGACGCCGTCGGCGATGCTGGACTGCACGCACAGCAACCTCAATGCCGAGCAGCGCTGGCCGGCGGAGCGGAAGGCCGATTGCACGACGGCGTCGATGACCTGCTCGGGCAGGGCCGTGGAGTCCACCACCATCGCGTTCAGGCCACCGGTCTCGGCGATCAGCGGGATGGGCGAATTCGGCTTCTTGGCCAGGGCCTTGTTGATGATCTGGGCCACGGCCGTGGAGCCCGTGAAGCAGACACCGGCCGTGTGGGCGTGGGCCACCAGCCCGGCGCCGACGGTCTCGCCCGGGCCGTGCAGCAGGGCCAGCGCGTCGGCCGGCACGCCGGCGGCATGCAGCAGCTCGACCATCTTCAGCGCGATATAGGGCGTCTGCTCGGCGGGCTTGGCGGCGACGCTGTTGCCGGCGACCAGGGCCGCGACGACCTGGCCGGCAAAGATGGCCAGCGGGAAGTTCCAGGGGCTGATGCAGACGAAGACGCCGCGGCCTTGCATCAGCGCCGGCTCGGCTTCGGCCTGGTCGGCGTAATAGCGCAGGAAGTCCACAGCCTCGCGCACCTCGGCGACGCAATCGGCCTGGGTCTTGAAGGCTTCCTTGACGAGCAGGGCGCAGAACTCGGCCAGGCGGGCGTCGAGGTCGTCGGCGGCGCGGCGCAGGATGGCGGCGCGCTGGGCGACCGGCGTGGCGTTCCAGGCGCTGAAGCCGGCGTGCAGGCGGTTCATCGCGGCGTCCACATCGGCGGCCGTTGCCTCGGGCACGGCATGCAGGGCGCAAGTCTCCAACGCGGCCTGCAGCGGCGCGCGCTGGGCCGGCGCGGTCAGGTCGGCGCCGGTGGAGTTGGCGCGGCCCCGGCCTTCGCTGTCAAGATAAAGGGCCGGCGGCAGCGGCAGGGCGCTGGTGTCGCGCACTTCGGCCAGCGGCGAACCCAGCAGCTCAGGCACCTGCACGCTGGGGTCGGCCAGCTGATGCACGAAGGAGGAGTTCGCGCCGTTCTCGAGCAGGCGGCGCACCAGATAGGCCAGCAGGTCGCGGTGCTCGCCGACCGGGGCGTAGACGCGGCAAGGAATGCTGCCGTCCTTCAGCACCTCGCGGTAGACGCCTTCGCCCATGCCGTGCAGTCGTTGCATCTCGAACGGGGCACCGGTGGCGCGCGCCATCTGCACGATGGCGGCGATGGTGCCGGCGTTGTGGCTGGCAAACTGCGGGTAGATGACGTCGGCATGCTGGATCAGCGCGCGGGCGCAGGCCAGATAGGACACGTCGGTGTGCTGCTTGTGCGTGAACACCGGGTATTCGGCCAGACCGAGCTCCTGGGCGCGCTTGATCTCGCCGTCCCAGTAGGCGCCCTTGACCAGGCGCACCATGAAGCGCAGGCCATGCTTGCGGGCGATGGCCGCGACCTCGTCGACGACGGCCAGCGCCCGGGTCTGGTAGGCCTGCACGGCCAGGCCGAAGCCGCGCCACTGCGGGTAGACGACGGCGATCTTGGCGGCCAGCACATCCAGCACGTCGAGCGACAGCTCCAGGCGGTCGACCTCCTCGGCGTCGATGGTCAGGTTGATGTTGGCGCTGGCGGCCAGTTCGATGAGGGCCCAGACGCGCGGCAGCAGCTCGGCGAAGACGCGCTCGCGCTGCAGCACCTCGTAGCGGCTGAACAGGGCGCTGAGCTTGATGGAGATGCCGTCCGACGCTTCAGGCGACTCGGCACGCCGGCCGGCGCTGATGGCCTTGATGGCGTTGACGTAGGCCGCGTGATAGCGGCGCGCGTCGTCCTCGGTGCGGGCGCCTTCGCCCAGCATGTCGTAGCTGAAGCGCAATTGCTTTTGCGCCTTGCGGGCCGAGTCGGCCTCGCCCATGGCCTCGCCGATGTTGCGGCCGAGCACGAACTGCCGGCCCAGAAGCTGGATGGCGCGCACCGTGGCCGCCACGACGGTCTGCGCGCCCAGGCGCTTGAACAGGCCGCCGTCGTCGTCCGCACCCGGCAGGAAGCGCTTGGACATGGAGATGGCCGAGGCCGACAGCGCGGCCAGCATCTTGTGCGGGCTGCCCTCGCTGGCCCCGTCAAAGTCGGCGCGGCCGAGCTGGTCAGCCGTCAGCGCGATGGCGGTGGGAGCGTCCGGCACGCGCAGCAGGGCCTCGGCCAGGCGCATCAGGGCCAGGCCCTCGGCGCTGGTGATGGGGTATTCGCGCAGCAGGGATTCCATGGCCCAGAAGGGCGCCGGGTTCTTGCGCACCTGTTCGACCCAGGGGCTGGCCATGGCGATGACGCCCGGCCAGTCCAGCGCCCCACCGACACGCCCGGCCAGGGCCTGCACGACGCCGGCCTCGGCCCGGTAGGGATCGGGCAGGCGCGGTTGCTCGGTCGGTGCGACGAAGGGCGTGGGCATACGGGTCTCCTGGTGAGGTTTCGCACTTTATCGATGAGTCACTTGGATTAAATTCCAAGGATTGACATCGACGCAGAGAAAAATCCAGATGAGCGATGAGGCAGCCAAACTCGACAAGATCGACGAGCGCATCTTGCGCGTCCTGCAGGCGGATGGGCGGATTTCCAACCTGAAGCTGGCAGAGACGGTGCATCTGTCGCCCACAGCCGTGCTGGAGCGCGTCAAGCGGCTGACGCGCGACGGCTTCATCCTCGGCTACGAGGCGCGGCTCAACCCGGCCAAGCTGGGCGCGGCCATGTTGGTCTTCATCGAGGTCCACCTGGACCGCACGGTGATGGACGTGATGGACAACTTCAAGGCCGCCGTCCAGGCCCGCGCCGAGATCCTGGAATGCCACCTCGTGGCCGGCGGCTTCGACTACCTGCTCAAGACCCGGGTGCGCGACATGGGCGCCTACCGCGAGTTCATCGGCAGCGTGATCTGGACGCTGCCGGGGGTGCGAGAGACGCGCACCTATGCGGTGATGGAAGAGGTCAAATCCACGAACGCCCTACCGATATGAGGCCCCTCGCCCGGTCCCGCACGGCTGAACGCGGGCCGGCTAGGGAGCGGCCCGCAACACGCGCGGCGTGAGACGCTCTGTGGTCTGATTCGCTCATGACCGCCCGCCTGCTGCTGTCCGCCCTCCTGGCCGCCCTGGCTTGCGCGGCCGTGGCGCAGCCTGCGGCGCCGAGCGCCCTGGAGCCCCAGTTCGCCACCGTGGCCGTGCCGCGCGACGTGGTGGGCAGCCTGGCCCAGGACCGCCAGGGCCTGATCTGGATCGGCACCAGCGACGGCCTGGCCCGCTACGACGGCTACCGCCTGCGCCCCATCGAGCGCGAGGGCGCCACGCCGGTGCAGCGCAATCTCGGCTGGGTGCGCTCCCTCGCGGCGGCGGCCGACGGCGGCATGTGGATAGGCACCGAGGTCAATGGCCTGGCCCGCTACGAGCCGGCCTTCGACCGCGTGCGCATGCTGGGCAGCGGCAGCGAGCGCGCCACGCCCATCCGCGCCCTGGCCGAGGACGGCAGCGGCCAGGTCTGGATGGGCACGCTGGGCCAGGGCCTGCTGCGCTACGACCCCAAGACCGACCGCTTCGAGACCGAAGCCCTGCACGTCGACGGCGAGGCCGAAAGACGCGTGCTGGCCCTGGCCGTGGGCCGCGATGGCTCGCTGTGGGCCGGCCACTGGCGCGGCCTGGCGCGCCGCGCCGGCGACGGGCATTGGACGCCGCTGGTCCTGCCCGACGGCGCCATCGGCGTCAGCACGCTGCTGGAGGACCGCCACGGCCGGCTCTGGTTCGGCAGCGTGGACGGCCGCGTCGGCCGCATCGAGGCCGACGGTCAGCCGCGCTGGCTGGCGGCGCGCTTCAAGGGCGGCCTGCAGGCCCTGGCCCAGGGTGAGGATGGCACCGTCTGGGCCGGTCTGACCGATGGCATCGCCTGGCTGGACGGCACCAGCGGCGCCCTGCTGCGCCAGTTGCGCCACAACCCCCACCTGCCCGGCGGCCTCGCCGGCAACGACGTCAATGTGCTGCTGCGCGACCAGACCGGCGCCATGTGGGTGGGCGGCTATGGCGTGGGCCTGCAGCGCCACCAGCAGCACCCGGCCCTGGCCGTGCGCGGGCCCGACGCCGACCCCGACAGCCCCCTGGCCAGCAGCGACCTGCGCGGCCTGCTGCCCCGCCGCGACGGCCTGCTGATGGTGGCCACCCACAGCGGCCCGGTGGCCCTGCTGGACGCGCAATTGCGCACCGTGGGCCGCTGGCCGCGCGAGGCCGACACGCCCGTGGACAACCTCGCCGAAGGCCCGGACGGCAGCATCTGGCTGGTGGCCAATGGCCGCCTGGAGAAGCGCGAGCCGCGCACGGCCCGCCTGCTCGCCAGCTGGGCGCTGGAGGGCGGCCGCGCCCACCGGGTGCTGGCACTGCCCGGCGGCGAGGTCTGGGTGGGCATGCAGGACGGCGTCTACCGACTGCCATCGCCTGCGGCCAGGCAGGCCGAACGCGTGCGCCGCGCCGACGGCGAACCGCTGCGCGGCGGCGTGCATGCCTTGCGCGTGGAGCCCGGCAGCGGCCAGCTCTGGGTCGGCGCCCTGGCCGGCCTGTTCCGCTGGGACGGCCAGCGCCTGGCCGAGGTGCAGGGCGCCCCCGGCGAGGCCCTGGGCTTTCCCGCCGTGCTCGGCCTGCTGCACACCCGCGACGGCAGCCTCTATGTGGACACCGCCGTCAGCGGCCTGCACCAGCTCAAGGGCTATGACGCCCAGGGCCGCGCCCGCTTCGAGCGCATCAGCGAGCGCATGGGGGCGCCGGGCCGGCCCTTCGGCGTCAATCTGCACGAGGACCGCAAGGGCCGGGTGTGGAGCCAGCAGTCCGTCTACGACCCCGTCGCCAACCGCCTGGATGAGCTCAGCGGCGCCGAGGGCCCGCCGATGGGCACGCCGCGCTTCTTCGCCGACGCGGCCCTGCCCGACGGCCGCCTGCTCTTCAGCGGCAGCCGCGGCCTGCTCGTCATCGACCCGCTGGCCTTCATGCCTTCGCGCTATGCGCCGCCGGTCGTCGTCAGCAGCCTGCGCCGCAACGGCCAGCCCTTCCAGCCTGAGCAGGACCTCAAGCAGGGCCTGAAGCTGCCGGCGGGCACGCGCAGCTTCGCCGTCGAGTTCGCTGCGCTGGACTACATCGACCCCGCCAAGCTGCGCTACATGATGCGCCTGGACGGCGCGGACGCCGAATGGACCTTCACCGACGCCAGCGCCCGTTTCGCCAGCTATGGCGGCCTGCAGCCGGGCCGCTACCGGCTGGAGGTCTATGCCACGAACCACCATGGCCTGTGGGGCGACCGGCCGCTGCTGCTGGACATCGAACTGCTGCCGGCCTGGTGGCAGACGCGCTGGGCCCAGGCCGCCGCCCTGCTGGGCCTGCTCGGCCTGGCCTGGGTGCTGCTGCGCCTGGGCGTGGCACGCCGCACGGCCCAGTTGCGCCAGCGCGAAGCGGCCCTGCAGGCCCTGGTGGAGCAGCGCACCGTGGAGCTGCGCGAGGCCAGCACCACCGACCCGCTGACCGGCCTGCGCAACCGTCGCTACCTGGACTCGCGGGTCACTTCGGACCTGCAGCTCTGCCTGCGCCACTACACGGAGCCGCGGCATCGCAATCCGGACGACGAGGCCGACCTCCTCGTCATGCTGATGGACCTCGACCACTTCAAGCGCATCAACGACCGCCACGGCCACGCCGCCGGCGACCAGGTGCTGGTCGAATTTGCGCGCCGCCTGCGCACGGTCTTCCGCGAAAGCGACGTCCTGGTGCGCTGGGGCGGCGAGGAATTCCTGGCCCTGGCCCGCGGCGGCGCGCGCAGCGGCGCGGCCGAGCTGGCGACGCGCTTCTGCGCCACCGTGCGCGATCAGCCCTTCACCCTGCCCGACGGCAGCGCCCTGCCCGTCACCGTGTCCATCGGCTTCGCCGTCTTCCCCCTCGACCCCGAGGCGCCCCGGGCCTGGGACTGGGACGCCACACTGAGCCTGGCTGACGCTGCCCTCTACGCCGCCAAGGCGCGAGGCCGCGACGGCTACGTCGGTGCGCTGCGCGCGGATGGCTTGCGGCCCGATGAGCTGGGCCCCGACACTGAGACCTGGATGGACGAGCCGCGGCTGCAGGTCAGGCGCAGCACTGCCCATTCCGGGGTGCCCGCGGCGCGAACCCCGCAGCGCGGCTCGGACAATGCGGGTTTTGAAGACTGCGCCCTGCCATGATCCACCGCACCCTCACGCTGGCCGCCTGCCTGCTGGCCAGTTCCGCCGCGCAAGCGGTGTCGCCGACCGCCCAGATCACCGCCCGCTCGGCCCTGATCGGGCTGCAGATCGCAGCCAAGCAGCGCGAAGCCAAGGGCGTGCTGCCGGCGGCCCAGAATGCCTGCATCCAGGCCCTGCAGCCCGACGAGCTGTACGTGACCACGGAGCGCGTCGTCGCGGCGGCCCTGAGCGCCGAAGAGGTAGCCGCCGCCGACCAGTTCTTCAACTCCTTGCCGGGGCGCAAATACGCCCTGCATGGCCTGCTGGGCATCTACACGACGCTGGGCGAGCAGGCGCCCGAGCCCTATCCCCTCATCACGGCCGAGGACGGCAAGGCCATCGAGGCCTTCACCGCCACGCCGGCCGGCAAGGCCCTGCTGGCGCGCCAGGTCCTGCAGGCGCCCGCCGCCCGCCTGGCCTACGAAACCCGCATCCAGGAGCTGGTCGTGCGCTGCAAGGGCGTCAAGCCGGATCGCGCCGACTAGGGTCCGCCCAGCGCCTGCGCCACCGCCTGGCGCAGGGCCGGCAGCACCTCGGCCTCGAACCACGGCCGCTCCTTCAGCCAGCGCTGGTTGCGCGGGCTGGGGTGAGGCAGGGGCAGCAGGCCGCGGGCCAGCCCCGCGCGCCAATCCGCCACCAGAGCGTCGACCGAGGCCTGGCGCTGCAGATGCCAGGCGAGGGCGTACTGGCCGATGGCCAGCGTGAGTCTCACCTGGGGCAGTGCGTCCAGCAGGCGCTGGCGCCACAGTGGCGCGCACTCGGGCCGCGGCGGCAGGTCGCCCGAAGCGCCCTGGCCCGGAAAGCACATGCCCATGGGCAGGATGGCGAAACAAGCCGGGTCGTAGAAGGTCTCGCGCGACACGCCCAGCCAGGCGCGCAGGCGCTCGCCGCTGGCATCATCGAAGGGACGGCCCTTCTCGTGGGCGATGCGGCCCGGCGCCTGGCTGGCGATGAGGATGGGCGCGCGACTGTCCAGCTGGAAGATGGGCTTGGCGCCCAGCGGCAGAGCCGGTTCGCAATGCCGGCAGGCGCGCAGCTCGGGCAGCAGGCGCGCGAGCGACGTCGCCACGCCTTCAGCCGAGGTGACAGCCAAAAAAGCGCATGGTCCGGTCCCAGGCCTGCTGCGCCCAGGCGCCGTCATACTGGGTTCTGGCGATACGACCCGGGCCTTGCGCCGCCTCGTTGGCAAAGCCGTGATGGGCCAGATAGCGGTGAGCCTCGTAGCGCACGCCGGCTGCGGCGAGCTTGGCCTCCAGCGCATTCACGCCGTCGATGGGGAAGAACTCATCCTGGGTAGCCCAGTGGGCCTGCAGGGGCATGCCGATCTTGCTCGCGTCCACATAGTCGACCGGCGGCATGCCGTACCAGACGACGGCGGCATCGGCCTCGGGCACCATCGTGGAGGACAGCACCGTCAGGGCGCCGCCCATGCAATAGCCGGTGATCCCGACCTTGCCGCTGCCCAGCTTCAGGCCCTTCAGATGGTTGACGGCGCCGCGCACGTCCTGGGCGGCGGCGTCACCGAAATTCAGCCCCGTCATCAGATGATGGGCCTCTTCCTCCTCGACGGTGCTCTTGCCGCGATAGAGGTCAGGCACCAGGGCCGTGAAACCGGCCGACGCGAAGCGCTCGGCGACGCCGCGGATCTGGTCGTTCAGGCCCCACCATTCCTGGATGACGACGATGGCGCCCAGGGGCCGCGCGGCCTCGGCAAGGTAGCCGGACACGGGGGCGCCATCGGGGCGCTTGAACTGGATGCTCTGGGCCATCAAAACCTCCTGAAAAAACCAGCTAAGGGCAAAAGCCTAACCTGGGCGACAGCGGGTTTTCCCCGGCAGGGGGAGAATGTCACCCGTCATGAAGATCGAACGCATCGTTTCCACCCGCCTGCCGACGCCCTATGGCGAGTTCGCCATCCACGGCTTCCGCGAGAGCGACACGGGCCAGGAGCATGTCGTGCTCAGCATGGGCGAGCTGGCCGGCCAGGCTGGCGATGAGCCGCCGCTGGTGCGCGTGCACTCCGAGTGCATGACGGGCGAGGTCTTCGGTTCCCTGCGCTGCGACTGCCGGCCCCAGCTGGAGAGCGCGATGAAGCGCATCGCCGCAGCCGGCCGCGGCGCCATCGTCTACATGCGCGGCCACGAGGGCCGGGGCATCGGCCTGGTGCAGAAGCTGCGCGCCTATGCGCAGCAGGACGGCGGCGCCGACACCATCGAGGCCAATGCCCAGCTCGGCCTGCCCATCGACGCGCGCCGCTACGACGCCGCCGCCTGCATGCTGCGCGCCCTGGGCGTGCAGCGCATCCGGCTGCTGACCAACAACCCGCTGAAGATGGCCGCGCTGGCCGAGTTCGGCATCGAGGTGGTGGAACGCGAGGCCTCGCTGACGCGGCCCGGCCCGGAGAACGAGAAATACCTGCGCACCAAGGCCGAGTCCATGGGTCACCACGACCTCGGCCATTTGTTCGAATAGAGACAGGCCAGGGCTGTTGCTGAAGCGCCTGGCCTGATGTTGGGCTAACTCATGGTCGGCGCCTCACGGCGCTTCACCCGCAATCCCTTGCGCAGTCAGCGGTTCTTGGAACCCTGTTGCTGGCCGGACTTGCGTTGCTGGTCGTCACGACCCAGCGATGAACCGCCCTGCTGGGGCGTGTTGCTGCCGGAACCCTGCTGGCTTTGCTGGCCCGGGCTCTGATCGCGGCTCTGACCACCCTGCTGGATGTTCTGGCCGCTTTCGGGCTGCTGCTTGCCGGATTGACGTTGCTGGTTGGACATGATGGCTCTTCCTTCACTGTGTAGCCTGGACGGCACCCCATTGCGCCGTCGCATGGACAACCTTAGG
The DNA here is from genome assembly GCF_031458095.1 of Roseateles saccharophilus. GTDB lineage: Bacteria > Pseudomonadota > Gammaproteobacteria > Burkholderiales > Burkholderiaceae_C > Pelomonas > Pelomonas saccharophila_A. Next base: position 1,143,254 of record NZ_JAVDXU010000002.1, on the reverse strand, counting down.
CCGCGGGTCATGAATGCCTGTAGGAGAAGGCGCCGGATACAACTGCGAATCGCAAGCCTGGGCGACGAGTTGTGCCGTGAGGCGACGAGGCCGCCCCGAGTCACAAGAGCTGCAACCAGTCGTGCCCCAGATGAGGCGCTTCAGGCGTGGCCATGCTGGCGGCGATAGGCCGTCGGGCTCAGGCCATGGCGGCGGTGGAATCGCTGCGTGAAATAGAAGGGGCTGGCAAAGCCCACCATCTCGGCCACTTCGGCCACCGGCTGGCCGGTGGCGCGCAGATAGTGGGCCGCCATCTCCAGGCGGCGGTCCTCCATATAGGCCTGGGGCGAGCGGCCGGTGCCGCGCCGGAACAGCAGGCAGAACTGGGAGCGCGACAGGCCGGCGATTTCGGCCAGCTGGTCGACATTGACCACCGTGGCCAGGTCGCAGTGAAAGCGCTCCAGCACGCGTTCGATGCGTGGGTCCACCGGGCTGGCGCCGCCCGGGCTGGCCGCCGCCGACGCCACGCGCAGCAGGAAGGCTTCCAGCAGGGCCTCCACGATGGGCTCACGCTGCGGCAGGTCGGGCTCGGTGAGGTTGAAGCGGTGCGCGGCCTCCAGCTGCGAGGCCAACTCGACGCGCAGCGACACGTCGGCCACGCCATGCACCTGCCAGCGCCGCGCCGGGTCGAACCAGTCCAGCCGCTGGCCCAGGCGGGGCGTCATCCGAAAATGCAGCCAATAGAACTCCCAACCCACCTGGGGGTCAGGGATGCGGTAGGAGCGCCGGTGCGCGGGGGCCAGCAGCAGCAGCTCGCCGACACCGGTCTGCACCGCCTCGTTCGCGAAGCGCACCTCGCCTTTGCCCCTGAGCGTGTAGTAGCCATTCCAGTGGGCGAGGTTGCCCTCCACCCATTGGCGCGGCTCGAAGCGGCTGTTGAAGTAGCCCGTCATGGGCATCATGGGCCCGGTCGATCCGATCACGCCTCGCATCGGCCGATGTTATAGGTGGATCGCCCGTGTGGCGATTCACGCCCACCTCGCCGGTCCCTAGAGTCGCCGCCGACCCAGAACAACGAAGGAGACTCCCATGGTTCGATGGATGGCGCTCGCTGCGGCGGCCAGCGTGCTGGCAGGCACGGCGCTTGCCGCACCGCCCGACCCCGTGGCTCGCCGCGCCCAGGCCCTGCTGGCGCGCATGACGCTCGAGGAGAAGATCGGCCAGCTGACCCAGCTGGGCGCCGAGGTGCCTGGGCCCAACAAGGAGAAGCCGGACGAGCTGATCCGCGCCGGCAAGGCCGGCTCGGTGCTGTGGACCATCGACTCCGACCTCATCGCCCGGCTGCAGCGCGTTGCGGTCAAGGAGAGCCGCCTGGGCATCCCGCTGCTGTTCGGCTACGACGTCATCCACGGCTACAAGAACGTCTTCCCGGTGCCCATTGGCATGGCGGCGAGCTGGGACCCGGCCCTGGTCGAGCGCGCCCAGGCCATCGCGGCCAAGGAGTCCTGGGTGTCCGGCATCAACTGGACCTTCGCCCCCATGGTGGACATCGCCCGCGATGCACGCTGGGGTCGCATCGTGGAGGGCGCCGGTGAAGACACTTTCCTCGGCGTCGCGATGGCCCGTGCCCAGGTGCGCGGCCTCCAGGGCCCGGCCCTGGGGACGCCCGAGCGCGTGCTGACCAGCGTCAAGCATTTCGCGGCCTATGGCGCCGCCGACGGCGGGCGCGACTACGACTCGGTCTATGTGCCCGAGGTGCTGCTGCGCAACGTCTACTTCCCGCCCTTCCAGGCCGCCGTGGAAGCGGGCGCCGGCACCGTCATGTCGGCCTATATGACGCTGAACGACGTGCCGGCCTCGGGCAACCGCTGGCTGCTGCGCGACGTGCTGCGCCAGGACATGGGCTTCAAGGGCTTTGTCATCAGCGACGCCTTCGCCGTGCAGTCGCTGCAGAACCACGGCTATGCCGCCGACAGGGCAGACGCCGCCACGCGCGGCCTGCAGGCCGGCGTCAACATGGACATGGCCAGCAACACCTACCTCACCCAGCTGCCGACCCTGGTGCGCCAGGGCAAGGTGAGCATGGGCGTGGTGGACGAAGCGGTGCGCGAGGTGCTGGCGGTCAAGCTGCGCATGGGCCTGTTCGAGCGCCCCTATGGCGATCCGGCCCGCAAGGAGGCTGTCTTCAACGACCCCGCCCACCGCGCCGCCACGCGCGAGGCCGCGCGGCGTTCCATCGTGCTGCTGCGCAACGAGGGCCGCGCCCTGCCGCTGGCCGCCGCGCTGAAGCGCATCGCCGTCATCGGCCCGCTGGGCGACAGCGGCGAGGACATCAAGGGCTCGTGGACGGTGGAGAAGGGCGCGGGCGTCACGGTGCTGGAAGGCATCAAGGCGCGCTGGCCCCAGGCCGAGGTGACGTTCTCACGCGGCGGCGACATGCAGCGCGCCTATGCCCTGCCCTGGGATGCCAACGACGGCAAGCCCGCTCCGGCGCTGATGCCAGCGGCCGAGCAACAGGCCGAACTGCTCAAGGCGGTGGAAGCCGCGCGCCACGCCGACACGGTCGTGATGGTGCTGGGCGAGCGCGCCAACATGAGCGGCGAGGCCGCCTCGGTGGCTTCACTGGCCCTGCAGGGCAACCAGCAGGCGCTGCTGGAAGCGGTGGTGGCCACGGGCAAGCCGGTGGTGCTGGTGCTGCTCAACGGCCGGCCGCTGGACATCGCCTGGGCCGATGCCCATGTGCCCGCCATCGTCGAGGCCTGGTTCCCTGGCAGCGAAGGCGGCCATGCCATCGCCGACGTGCTCAGCGGCGCCGTCAACCCAGGCGGCAAGCTGCCGGTGACGTGGCCGCGCAGCACCGGCCATGTGCCGGCCTACTACAACCACAACCTCACGCATGCCAACGAGGCCGACCGCCTGTTCACGTCGCGCTACTCGACCGACGCGCCCTCGTCGCCCCTCTACCCCTTCGGCCATGGCCTGAGCTACACCAGCTTTGCCTACGGCGAGCCCAGGCTGGACCGCAGCACCGCACGCGCCGGCGAGGCGGTGAAGGTCAGCGTGAGCGTGCGCAACACCGGCACGATCGCGGGCGACGAGGTGGTGCAGCTCTATATCCACCAGCGTGCCGGCAGCGCGGCGCGGCCGCAGCGCGAGCTCAAGGGCTTCCAGCGCGTGCAGCTGCAACCGGGCGCCGAGAGGACGCTGACGTTCACGCTCGGCCGCGGGGAGCTGAAATTCTGGAGCCCGGTGCGCCGGGCCTGGGGCGTCGAGCCCGGCGCCTTCGACGTCTGGGTGGGCGGCAGCTCCGCCGCCCAGGCCCACGCCGAGTTCCGCTTGACGCCCTGAGCGGGCGCACTGCAAGCTGGGCGCAAGCCCCGCGGCGGTTCGCTTCACACCCGGCTAACGTGCCGGGCCTAGGCTGCGCGGTTCCGCTCCGCCGCAGCCATGACCGAACGCCGCTTCTTCTTCACCCGCACCGCCGTCGAGGCGGGCATCAACCGCTGGGACTGGGCCTTGCTGCCGCTGGTCCTGGCGGCGCTGGTGCTGCTCGCCATGGCCGCGGCCGCCATGGCCCGCCCCTTCCACCTCGGCGAGCCGCTGCCGCTGAGCCTGGACGTCGCCTACCTGCCCTACTACCTGCTGCGCACCACGCTGCGCATGTTCCTGGCCCTGGCGGCCTCGGTCGTGTTCGCCTGCGTGTTCGCCGTGCTGGCGGCCAAGGTGAGGGCGGCCGAGAAGCTGCTGGTGCCGCTGCTGGACATCCTGCAATCCATTCCCATCCTCGGCTTCCAGGCGATTGCCGTCGCGCCCTTCATCGCGCTGTTCCCGGGCAATCTCTTCGGCGTCGAGCTGGCGGCCCTGTTCGCCATCTTCACCTCCCAGGCCTGGAACATGGCCTTCAGCCTCTACCAGTCGCTGCGCACCGTGCCGGGCGAACTGCAGGAGGCGGCGCGCATCTTCCAGCTGTCGGGCTGGCAGCGCTTCTGGCGACTGGAGCTGCCCTTCGCCATGCCCAATCTGCTGTGGAACATGATGATGAGCATGTCGGGCGGCTGGTTCTTCGTCGTCGCTTCGGAAGCCATCTCGGTGGCCGGCCAGGACATCAAGCTGCCCGGCGTCGGCTCCTACATCGCCGTCGCCATCGAGGCGCGCGACCTGGGCGCGATCGGCTGGGCCATCCTCGGCATGCTGATCGGCATCCTGCTCTACGACCAGCTCTTCTTCCGGCCGCTGCTGGCCTGGGCCGACAAGTTCCGCTTCGAGGGCGCCAGCAGCGAGCAGGCGCCGCAGTCCTGGCTGCTGACCTGGCTGCGCCGTACCCAGCTGCTGCAGAAGTTCGGCGCCTGGCCGGGGCGCTGGATCACGGCCAGCTTCGCGCCGTTGAAGAAGAGCTATGACGGCCGCTCCATCCGCGCCAGGCCCCAGCCGCCCAACCCGCTGTGGACGCGCGCCTGGGATGCGCTGATCGCGGCCCTGGTGCTGTTCGCGGTCTGGCGCCTGGCCAGCTTCATCCACACCGAGGTCGGCTGGGGCGAGGCGGCGCATGTCTTCCAGCTCGGGCTTTACACGCTGGCCCGCGTGCTGGTGCTGATCGCCGTGGCCTCGCTGATCTGGGTGCCGGTGGGCGTCTGGATAGGCCTGAACCCGCGCATCGCCGGCCGTGTGCAGGCCATCGCGCAATTCCTCGCCGCCTTCCCGTCCAACCTGGTGTTTCCGGTTGCCGTCCTCGTCATCGTCAAGTACCACCTCAACCCCGACCTGTGGCTGTCGCCGCTGATCATCCTCGGCACGCAGTGGTATCTGCTCTTCAACGTGGTGGCCGGCGCCTCCACCATTCCGACCGAGCTGCGCCTGGCCGCACAGAACCTCGGGCTCAAGGGCTGGCTGGCCTGGAAGCGCTATCTGCTGCCGGCCATCTTCCCCAGCTTCGTCACCGGCGCCATCACGGCCAGCGGCGGCTCCTGGAACGCCAGCATCGTGGCCGAGTATGTGACCTGGGGCGACACCAAGCTGCAGGCCGCGGGCCTGGGCAGCTATATCCAGCAGATGACGACGGCGGGCGACTTTCCGCGCATCGCCTTGGGCATCGGCGTCATGTGCGTCTTCGTCATGGCGATGAACCACTGGGTCTGGCGGCGCCTCTACCGCATCGCTGAAGAAAGGATGCACTTCTGATGACGACGCTGATCGAACTGAAGAACGTCGCCAAGGGCTTCAAGTCCGCCGACGGCAGCCAGCGCTCCGTGCTGGAGGACGTGGACTTCCGCCTGGAGAAGGGCGAGATCGTCGCGCTGCTGGGCCAGAGCGGCTCAGGCAAGAGCACGCTTCTGCGCATCATGGCCGGCCTGATCCCGGCCGACGTCGGCGACGTGCACTACCGCGGCCAGCCGCTGTTCGGTCCGGCGGCCGGCATCGCCATGGTGTTCCAGAGCTTTGCCCTCTTCCCCTGGCTGACGGTGCAGCAGAACGTCGAGCTGGGGCTGGAGGCCGCCGGCGTCGGCGCGGCCGAACGGGCCCAGAAGGCCGCCGCCGCCATCGAGCTGATCGGCCTGGCCGGCTTCGAAGGCGCCCTGCCGCGCGAGCTGTCGGGCGGCATGCGCCAGCGCGTCGGCATGGCGCGAGCCCTGGTCATGCAGCCCGCCGTGCTGCTGATGGACGAGGCCTTCTCGGCCCTGGACGTGCTGACCGGCGAGCGCCTGCGCAACGAGATCCTGGCGCTGTGGGACGGCGGCCAGATGCCGACACAAGCCATGCTGGTGGTCTCGCACAACATCGAGGAGGCCGTCATGATGGCCGACCGCGTATTGATCTTCGCCAGCAACCCGGGCCGGGTGCGCGCCGAGCTGCCCATCACGCTGCCGCGCCCGCGCCGCGCCGACAGCGCCGAGGTCAGGCTGCTCATCGACGAGGTCTACAAGCTGATGACCAGCGCCGCGCCGGTCGCCGGCGTGGCCGAGCAGGCGTCCAAGCCGCATCTGTCCGACCGCCTGCCCGAGGCCGAGGTCGGCCGCATGGAGAGCCTGCTGGAGCTGCTGGCCGACGAACCCTTCAAGGGCCGCGCCGACCTGCCCCAGCTGGCCGAGGAGAGCGAGCTCACCGACGAGGACCTGCTGCCGCTGGCCGATGCGCTGCACCGCCTGGGCCTGGCCCAGCTCAGCGGCGGCGACCTGGTGATGAGCCCGCTGGGCCATCGCTATGTCGAGGGCAGCCACGAGTTCCGCCGCGAGATCTTCGGCCAGCAGCTGCTCGAGCATGTGCCCCTGGCCGCCTTCATCCGCCACAGCCTGGAGCAGGAGGCCGACGGCGAGCTGAAGGAAGAACCCTTCCTGAAGCTGCTGATGGACAGCATGGATGCAGGGGAGGCCGAGCGCGTGCTGCGCGTGGCCATCGAGTGGGCGCGTTATGGCGAGGTCTTCGAGTACGACTTCCACACCGGCCTGATTCACCTCCCGGAGTCGGACGAGCCCGCCTGAGGCCGCAGCGTCAGCGCCTCGCGGATGGCCGCGACGACGAGCTCGGGCTTGTCGGTCTGGATCTGGTGGTCGGAGTCGACGATGTGCTTGCGGGCCCGCGGGTAGAGCTGCTTCACGAAGGCAATCGTCGCCGGGCTGTCGTCGACGACGCCGAAGTCGACGGCCACGGCCGTCTTGTCCTTGGGCACGTTGAAGAGCTGCACGACGCGTGAGTCGTCGAAGGCCGGCAGGGCCAGCACGGCCTCGCCGGTGGCATGGATCTGGTCAACCTCGTCGGACACGGCGCGCGACATCAGCAGGCGCTTGCCCCAGCGCGCATACCAGGGGAAGTCTTCGGGCTTCTTGATGATGCGCGGGTAGACCGAGTCCACCAGCACCAAGGCCTGCACCTCCTGCGGATAGCGGCGCGCGAACCACTGCATGTAGAGGCCGCCCAGGGAATGACCGACGAGCACATAGGGCGGCTTCAGCCCCTTGGCGGCGAGCAGGGCGCGCAACTCCTCGACGACGGCCTCGCCGCTGCGCGGCCCCTCGGCCGCCTCGCTATGGCCATAGCCGGGGCGGTTGTGTGTCAGCACGGTCGCGTCGCGCGACAGCGCCTCGACGACGGCGCTCCAGCTGTCCAGCGTCATGCGCGCGCCGTTTTCGAAGACGACGACGGGCGCGCCCCTGGGCGGCCCGGCCTGCAGGAACTCGACGGGGCGACCCTGCACGGGCTCGAGGGAGGGCGAGGCCGCCAGCGCGGGCACGAGGCTCAGGCACAGGGCCAGGCCGGCCAGGGAGGGGCGGAAGAGGGAAAAGGAAGGGATGAGGGTTTTGAGCATCCCGCCATGCTCGGCAACCCCGCCGCGCGGCTCAACGGCGATGCGACAGATTGCACGCGGGAAAGGACAGATTGCTCAGGCCGCGGCGCACTTCATGACCGTCTCCCAGGTCCGCGTCGTGATGGCCTTGCCGAAGGTCTTCTCCAGCAGATACATGAAGACCGGTCCCTTGGCCTCGGGCACATAACTGCAGAAGACCTCCGCGCCGTCCAGGCCATGAATGCAGGCCTCGCCATGCGTCACCGGCAGCTTGACGGGGCTGCGCTGCAGCGGCTCGGGCAGGAAGGTCACGACGCGCTTGGAGCCGGACCTCACCTTGAAGCCGGCGAAGGGGTCGGCCTGGATGAGCTGCTGCAAATGGGCCGTCGAGCGCACCAGGGTCATGAAGCTGTGGCCCTGGCCGTCCAGCATGGCCTTCTCGACGCGCCTTTGCAGCGCGGCCACGGACGCGGAGCGCGCCGTCGAGAAGGCGACGTTGCCGCTGCTCAGCAGCGTCTTCACATCGGTGAAGCCGGCCTCCTCGAAGCAGCGCTTGAGTTCCGGCATCTTGGCGTTCATCGGGCTGACGCCACGCAGCAGAGCGACATAACGGGGCATGGGGGCGGAGTATGGGCCAGGACGCTTGCGGCCGACCCTAGCTGCGGCTGCCCCGAATTGCGGGTGGCCGCAGCTAGCGGGTTTGGGCGACTGCGAATGCAATCGGCTGGCGACTGAAAAACGCCTTTGAGGAGAACCCCATGACCACCATCCAGACGGCCGCCAGCACCTCGCTGACCGCCACTTCCTGCGTGCCGAACACCAACCCCACCCATGCCAGCACCTCCATGCAGGGCGGGCAAGCCGTGTTCGAGAACGACAACTACCGCATCACCGCCGGTGACAACAACACCGTCAACATCTTCAACAAGAAGACCGGCGAGACCTACAACATCTGGGGCGACCCGCACGTCAACATCGACGGCAAGCACGCCTTCGACTTCTGGGGCACCACGACCTTCAAGCTCGAGGACGGCACCAAGGTCACCATCGAGACCACGCCGTGGAACGCCGGCAACGGCATGACCCTGGCCAGCAAGGTCGCCATCACGAATGGCGACTACGGCGTCGAGATCAGCGGCGTGGATACCAACAAGGTCGGCGACCTCAAGATCGACGAGGCCGCCGGCTGGGGCCGCGTGCTGGACTGGACGCATGACGACGGCAATGTGCTTCAGGAAAACCCGGCCGGCGCCGGCTTCCTGGGCGTGGACGCCAACGGCGATGTGCACAAGGTCGACCAGGCCTATATCAACGGCACCGACCTGCAGAAGAACCCCGGCCTGGATCCCAGCACCCAGCAGCGCGCCAGCGACTTCCTGCGCAATGCCCTCAACCTGTTCAGCGGCCTGCTGTCGGCCTCGCTGAGCGGTGCCTTCCTGGGCGCACTGGCAGACGCCGGCGAGAGCCGTTCCCCTTCCACCCGCGACGCCCACCGCTTCTCGCTGACGGTGGTGCGCCTGGACTTCTGACCGGAGGCCGCTATGCTTGCCGCTGTTGATTCAGTCTCGGGCGCGCGGCCAGCGCCGCCCGCCAGCAACCCCGCGGCCGACGTCGTCGCCCGCGCCACCGACCCACGCACCGGCGTCGTCGACACCCAGCGCCTCGCGCACTGGGTGGTGCACGCCCGCCGCAGCGACCCGCAGAGCGCCGAGGCGGCCCATGCTGCCATCGAGCAGCATCTGCTGGCCTCGGGCCATCCGGGCGACGTTGCCCACTACCACCAGGACCTGCAACAGGCCGCCCGCGAAGGCGTGCTGGCCGACAGCCTGCCCAATGGCCTCTGGGCCGCGGGCCAGTCCTGGAAGCAGACGGGCACCCAGCTGCTGATCGACAACCCCATCCTGATCAAGCGCTGGGAAGCGACCACCAGCGCCTGGACGGGCAAGGGCGGCTTCACGCGCGGGCTGACCGAGCTGCTGCAGTCCAACGGCATCGACGTCGGCCAGACCGTGCACCGGGCACCACCGGGCTCGCTGAACAGCAGTTCAGGCGTGCGCGCGGCCGTGGCCAACAACACCAACGGCGCCCTGGCGCGCGACGCCATCGCCGACCGCTTCCGCGCGGCCGGCGTGCCGGCGCGCATCGAGGTGCCGGTGCAGGGCGGGGCGCGCCGCGTGGACGTGGTGGCCGAGCCGCCCGCCACCGACCCGCGCATGCGCCAGCGCATCGAGGTGGAGTCCAAGGTGGGCCGCACCGGGCTGGACAGCGAGATCCGCGGCCAGGTGGCACGCGATGCCGAGGCCCTGGGCGCCAACCGCATGCTGCGCGGCTCCGGCCGCGTGCTCGAAGGCGTGGGCAAGGTCGCGCGGCCGGTCGGCCTCGTGCTGGACGCCATCTCGCTGGGCCAGGCCTACCAGGCCGACGGCGGCCGCATCGGTGAGAACACCGGCCGCACCGCATCCGGCATCACCGGCGGCGCCTTGGGCGGCTGGGGTGGGGCAGCGGCGGGCGCAGCCATTGGTACGGCCATCTTCCCCGGCGTGGGCACGGTGGTGGGCGGCCTCATCGGCGGCATCGGCGGCGCCCTCGCCGGCGATGCGGCCGGACGCGGCATCTTCGATACGGTAAAAGGCTGGTTCTGACCCGAGCCCCCTCCTGGCGGGCGGTCCTCGGGCCGCCCATTTTCGTTTGCGAGTGACCATGCTGAACCTGATCCAGCGCTGGCTTGCCGGCGACGCCGCGGCCCCCTGGGACCTCGGCGACTACCCGGCCTGGGAGCTGCCCCACGCCGGCGCCGGCCGTGCACTGAGCGAAGCCCAGGCCCAGGCCAACTGGAGCTGGTTCCAGGCCACGCTGGACGAGCGCCAGCGGCGGCTGCGCGACTGGCTGCTCGCCCACCAGGGCCCCGACCCCCAGGCCCTGCACGGCACCGCCTATGCCAAGGCCTTGAACACCTGGGCCAAGGCCCACTGGCCGCAGCTGCCGGCCTTCAGCCGCCTGCCCCGCCACAAGCCCTGGCCGGATTGCCCGCGCAGCGGTGCCTTCATCGTCAACAGCCTGCTGGGCGACCTGGGCGCCAGCCTGGGCGAGGCCATACGCCATGCCAACCCCGACTGGCACTGGGGCCTCAACCTGGACGCCACCGACCTCGCCGACGACATGGCCACGGCGCGCCGCGTCGTGCTGCTGGCCAGGCTCAAGCATCCGACGCCGCAGACCGATCAGGCCGTGCTGGACCCCGAGGCCCTGCTGTTCGCCGCCCACCGCTTCCCGGACTCGGTGGATTTCGTCCACCTCGACCCCTGGACCACGACGGTCGCCGACGCCATCGCCGGCGGCTACCACGCCCACTGAGCGTCGTGCCGGAACTCGATCTGCAGGCCCTGCCGCCCGAGCTGCAGGCGGCGCTGGAGCGGGCCTGGCCCGGTTGCCCCGAGGCGCAGCGGCGGGCGCTGCTGGCGCCCATGCAACTCGGCGGCACTTCAATCTGGCCCGGCCATCTGTGGCCCTGGCAACCGGCCCGCCGCTGGTGGCGGGCCTCCCGGGCGCGCGAGTACCGCCAGGGCAGCGAAGCCTTCTTCGCCGCGCACCTGTGCGACGCGCGCGGCGAGCCGAACTGCGAGGCCCCGCCGGCCTATGAGCAGAAGCTGTTCGATCCCGAACAGCCTTTCTTCGAGACCCCCTGGACCCAGGCCGGGCGGCTGCTGCGCAGCCCCGTGCCCGAGGTCTTCAGCGACGCGGACTTCTGGTTCTTCACGCAACGCTTGTCCGGCGGCGATGCCGATGCGGCGAGCCGCGAGCTGCAGGACTGGGCCCGCGGCATGGAGGCGGCCGGTGCTTTGCACGGCGCGCGCCGCAGCAGCTGGCTGGCCGACGCCCTGTGGCGGCAGGAGATGTCCGCCAACGGCATCTACACCTAACGCGCCACCAGCCCCTGCGGCCCGATCTGGATGCGCTCGACGCCCAGGCCCAGGGCGGCCTCCAGGTTGGCCTTGGCGGCATTGCGGAAGTTGACCTCCTCGTTGGGGTTGGGCTTCTGGTTCAGGTGCTCGCGATAGACCACCATGAAGGTGCCCACCATGGCCAGCTGCTCGAACATCGCGCGCTTGGCGGCCGGGCTGCTCTGCGTGAAGGCGGCGTTCTGCTTCAGCATGCCCTGCATCTGCAGCACCAGGGACTTGAAGTTCTCGTCGGGAACGGGCTGCTGCATGAAGGCGGTGTAGTTGCCGGCGATGAAGGCCGCCACGCCGGCGGCGACATCGTTGGGCGTCAGGCCGAGCTGGGTCTCGAGCTTCTGCCAGAAGATGAAGGACTCTTCATAGGCCTTGGTCATGGCGCTGCGTTGCGCGGCCGGGAAGCGCTGCGCCAGCTCGGTGGCGGACTGGCGCAGCTGCGCCGGCCCGTTGACGACGATGGGCGCGTTCAGCGCGGCCAGGGCGCTGGCCGAGGTCACCGCAGGGGCGGGGCTGAAGCTGGGTGCGGCCGTGGCGGGCGCGCCGGGCTTGTTCAGCATGCCGCGCATCTGATCGGCCAGGCTGACCGAGGGCGCGACCTGGGCCATCGCCAGGCCGGCGGTACAGCACAGCGTCGCCACGGCGAGACGGAAAGAGAAGTTGTGCGGTCGGGACATCGTGACTCCGTGAGGATGGAAAGGGATTACTTGTCGAGGCTGTAGCTGGCGCTGCCGACATAGACGGTCTTGCTGTCGTCGTGGACCGGGAAGCTCAGCAGCCGCTCCTGGTGGCCGTCGTCGTAGTCCAGCGTCAACACGAAGCCGCTGAGCTGGTAGCGGCCGCGGCGGCTGGCGCCGTCGTCCTGCTTGCGCGAGCTGACGGCGCCCACGTTGCCGAAGGCCGTGCCGACGTTGCCGCCGCCGGTGCTGCTGCTGCCCTTGCCGTCGCCATGGGAAGAGCCGGCGATGACGGTGTTGTTCAGCGTCGCGGCCAGGGAGCCGGTGCTGGACATCGAGCTGTAGCTGCGCTCGAAGCGGCCGTCGCGCGTGAAGCGAATGCCGCGCCGGGACGAGGTGCCGCCCAGCACCAGGCTGCCGGTGAAGCTGCCCTGGCTGTAGCTGCCGTCCAGCCGCGTGTCCTTGGGCCAGGGCTTGACGGCGTGGTGCTTCTCGGCCTTCCAGTCGCCTTGCGCGCGGCCGTCGTCATCCTGGGCCTGCATCTCATAGCCCCGGCCGGCGGCGCGCCAGCGGCCCCAGTGCTGCGGCTCGAGCTGGCGCGACGCCGCGACATTGAGCTGGTCGGGCGGCATCTCGGTGCGGTGGTAGACGCTGCCGTCGCGCAGCAGGAAGCGCACGTCCTCCTCCCAGCGCGTGCCGTTGTTGTAGTTGGCCTCGCCGTGGATGACGACAGCGGCCAGGTCCTTGTCGGCCAGACCGCGGCCGGGGGCGCTGGAGACCCGCTTCAGGATGACCGGCCGGCGCGCCAGCGGCGCCTGCGGCAGCGGCGAAGGCGTCAGGCCCGACGGGTTGCTCACCAGCGCCGCATCGGCCAGGTCCAGCGAGTCGCCGTTCAGCGACGTGGCCACGCCGCGCAGCACGACCTCGCGGCCCAGCCAGGGTTCGGCGTCGAACTTCAGCCAGACGCGCTGCTCGGCCAGGCGGTCGCCCTGGTCCTGCACCAGGAAGAAATGCAGCGGGCGGTTGATCTCGCGGGCCACGCGGCCCTTCACATAGACCGTGCCCAGGCGGCGCTGCGCGGCCTCCTCGGAGATCACCAGCCAGCGGCCGCGCTGCGCCGACAGCGCCGGGATCTGGCTGGGCAGCAAGACCTGGCCCCGCGCGGCCTCGGGCGCTACCGGCAGCGGCGTGGGCGGCGCCACCAGCTTGCCCTTCACCAAGGCCATGGCGGCGCCGCGGGCCTGGGGGTAGAGCGTGCTGACGTCCATGCTGGCGGCTTGCCAGTCGCGCGCCAGCGCGGCGCAGGCCTGCTCGGGGGAGGCGTCGTCCAGCACGCGCTGGCGCATGGGCTCGGCCAGGCGCGTGAACGACGGGATGCTGCTGGTGCGCTCCTGCATGCGCGCCACCACCATGCGCAGCGGCGCGATCTGGTGGCGCTCGCGCCAGGCCACCCAGGCGTCGCGCATGCGCGTGCCCGATGCCGCGCCCATGTCCTCGCAGGCGCCCACGCTGGCCTCCGACATCACGTCCAGGCTGACGGCCTCGACAAGCTGGGCGATGGCGACGGGGTCGCTGGCCGGCGCGAGGGGGTCGGGGGCGGCCTGGACGGCGCCGGCCAGCAACTCAGCGGCGGCGACGGCGACCATCCAGGCGGGGCGGGGCGTGCGGGGCATGGGGTCAGCGCGTCCAGGTGATGGCGGAGCAGCCCACCGTCGTCATCGAGCCGTCGGGCCGCCTGAGCGGAAAGCGCTGGGCATCGCCGGAGGCCTTCACGGCCACCACGTCGGACGCCGTCGCCTCGGCATGCCAGAGCGTGCAGCTGCCCCGACAGCTGAAATCGCTGCAGGACACGCCGGTGTCCTTGACGAAGGCCACGTGGCGGCCGTCCGGCGACCAGAAGGCATGGGCGACCAGGTCGTTCTTCGTGAACCGCCGCAGCCCGGAGCCGTCGATATTCATCATCCACAGGTCCACGCCGCTGACCGAGCCGGTGTCGCGCAGCGCCGCCAGCTGCACCAGCGCCCGCCTGCCGTCTGGGCTCACGTGCAGAGCCTGGGGCAGCCGCGCTTCGGGCCAGCGGACGCTGGCGATGCGCTGCTCCGCGCCGCCGAGCACGACCCGGCTGATCTCGCCCGAAGGCTGCACGCGCAGCAGGCTGCCGTCGGGCATCCATGACAACGCGTCCGGCGTCTTGCTCGGCCGCGTGACGTAGAGCAGCCGGCGCAACTGCAGGTCATAGACCACCGGGCCGCGCTCGGCAAAGATGGTCTCGCCCCAATCCACCAGGATCTGCGGCCGCCCCAGCGGCGACGGCCGGGCTCTTTCTCCGAGATAGCCATCGACCACCTGGTCGAACAGCTTGGCCTGGTCGCCGCTGCGCCGCACGACCAGATGGGTCTCGTCACCGGTGGAGCCCTGGGAGCTGTAGTCACGCACCAGGTAGAGGCTGCCGTCGGGCCAGGGAACGCCCGATTCCTCCGGCGTGATCCTGCGCGTCTGGCCCGTGTCCGGATGGGTCGCGAAGGTCCCCTGCGGGTTGTTGAGGTCGCGGTAGGAATGCCACACCGACCCCGACAGGCCGGCATGGGCCACGGTGAGCGCGGTCATGCAGATTCCTGCGGCGGCAAAGCGGGCGAGGGTCTTGTACGTGGGCAATCGTGGCGGTTCCGATAGACAGCGATTCCGGGAGTGCCCGTGCGCAGCATTCGGCTGCCGGCCGGATTGGAGCCCGGCGACCCGCGATTCCCAATCCCTAACGAAGCCTTGCATGGCCCGCGTCCGGCCCCACCGTCAGGGCGTCCACGCCAGCAGCTGGCAGCCCAGCGGCATCGCGCCACCGCGCGTGTCCCTGACGATGAAGGACGAGGCGTCGCGGGATGCCTCCACGGCCAGATGTTTCGCGCCGTTGCCGGCGCATACCAGAGCCTGCAGTGGCCGTAGCACGAGACCTCGCTGCAACTCGCCCCGGTGTCCTTGTTGAAGGCCAGATGCAGCAAGCTCGGGCGCATGCGTGGCGGTCTTCAGCGCGTCCAGGCGGCCATCGGGCATCCCATCGTCGTCATCGAGCCGTCGGGCCGCTTCAAGGGGAACTGCCGGGCATCGCCCGAAGGCGGCACGGCGACGACGTTGGAGGCGGTGGCCTCCGCGTACCAGACCGTGCAGCTGCCGCGGCAGGAGAACTCGCTGCATGACACGCCGGTGTCCTTGACGAAGGCCACATAGCGGCCGTCCGGTGACCAGAAGGCGTTCGAGATCAGGTCGTTCTTCGTGAAGCGGCGCAGCTGGGACCCGTCGACATTCATCATCCACAGGTCCACGCCGGCGACCGACCCCGTGTCGCGGATCGCTGCCAGCTGCAGCAGGACCTTGCTGCCATCGGGACTCACGTGGACGGCCTCCGGCACGCGCGACTCCGGCCAGCGCAGGCGGGTGATGGGCTGTTCGCCGCGGCCCAGCATGACACGGCTGATCTCGCCCGACGGCCGCACGCGCAGCAGCGAGCCGTCCGGCATCCAGTCCAGCGCATCCGGCGTCTTGCTGGGCTGGGTGGCGTACAGCAGCCTCTGCGTGTTGAAGTCGTAGACGATGCTGCCGCGCGGCGCGAAGAAGCTCTTGCCCCATGACGCCAGGATCTGGTGGGCGGCGAGCGGCGAGGCGCGCACATCGGAAGCCAGATAGCCGTCGACGACCTGGTCGACCAGCACGCTGCGGTCGCTGGTCTTGCGCACGGTCAGCCGGGTCTCGTCGCCGCCCTGCGAGCTGTGGTCGCGCTGGATGAAGCGGCTGCCGTCGGGCCAGGGCGAGCGCCATTTCTCGTCGTCCACCATGACCGACGCGCCCGAATTCGGATTCGACGCAAACGTGCCCTGTGGGTTGCCGAGGTCGCTGAAGGAATGCCAGACCGTGCCCGGCAACCCGCCCTGTGCCGCCAGGGCCACGCCCATGCCGGCCAGCGCGGTGGCGAAGCGACGGAAGGGCAAGGGCATCGGGACGGGCTCTCCTGGGCGGTGCGGCCGCATTGGAGCCGCAGCCGCGGCAGCGACCAATCCCTAACGCGTCCAGGCCAGGACCGGGCAGCGCAGGTCGGTCGCGGAGCCGTCGGGCCGCTTGGCCGGGAACTTCCTCGCAACGGTGCCGCCCTCCACGCCCACCACGTCGGTGGCCGTGGCCGGCGCATACCAGACCGAGCACTCGCCCTGGCAGGTGGTGTCGGTGCAGACCACGCCGGTGTCCTTGGTGAAGGCGACGAACTTGCTGTCGGGCGACCAGTAGGCGTCGGCGATGACGCCGTTGTTGGTGAAGCGCTTCAGGTTGGAGCCGTTGGCGTCCATCATCCACAGGTCGACGCCGCTGACCGAGCCGGTGCTGCGCAGCGCGGCGAGCTGGACCAGCACCTTGCTGCCATCGGGGCTGACGTAGACCGCCTGCGGCAGGCGCGACTCGGGCCAGCTGACGGTGGCCACGGGCTGCTCGGCGCCGCCCACCACGACCTTGCTCAGGCTGCCCGAGGGCTGGGCACGCAGCAGGCTGCCGTCGGGCATCCAGCCGACGGCGTCCGGCGTGCGGCTCGGGGGCGTGGCGTACAGCACCTTCTGCGTGCCGAAGTCCCAGACCACCGCCGACCGGGACGCCGTCGTGTTCTCACCCCAGTAGGCCAGCACCTGGCTGCCCGATTGCGGCGACGGCGCGATGCCGGTGACATAGCCGTCCACTACTTGGTCGAACACCACGGCCTTGTCATCGGTCTTGCGCACCGTCAGGCGGCTCTCGCCGCTGGAGCCCTGCGAGTCGTAGTCGTTGTTGACGAAGCGGCTGCCGTCGGGCCAGGGCCGGCCCCATTTCTGGGCCTGCACCGTCGTCGACACGCCGGTGTTGGGGTTCAGCACGAAGGTCCCGTCCGGGTTGCCGAGATCGCTGAAGGAATGCCAGATATTGCCCGCCAGCGTCGTGGGTGGCTCGGGGGTGTCCACCGGCGGCGGGGTCGTCGGCGTGGTCGCGCCGCCGCCGCCGCCGCCGCCGCATCCGCTGAGCAGGCCGGTGCAGGCCAGGACCACCAAGGCAAGACGACTGAGGTTTTTCATCGGGCAGGATCTGGAAGTTGAAATGCAAAAGGGAGGGGCGATGCCCCTCCTGCTGTTTTCGCGAGTCGCGCTCGCGAACGATGCGGCTTACTGCTTGCGAGCCATCGAAGACAGCGCTTCGCCCAGGCCCTTCAGCGCCGTCGTGAAGACGCTGTTCAGGTAGTTGTATTCCTGGCTGGTGGCCTGGAATTGCGTCATCAGCTTGTTGAACTCGTCGGCCTGCTTGGCCTGCTCCTCGGAGCCGTTCTTGGCCTTGGCCTTGGCGGCGGACGCGTCATTGATCTGTTGCGACAGATTGACCATCTCCTTGGCCTTGTTGCCCAGGGCTTGGCCCATCACCGAGGCGATGGCCTGCAGCCAGCCGCCGCCAGTGGCGCCCTTGCTGCCCTTGGTGCTGCCGCCACCTTGGGCACGCAGCTGGTCCAGCACGCCCTGGACGATCTGGTTGGCGAAGTCGGATTCCCACTGCTTGATGGCGCCGCCGAAGTTCTGCTGGGCCGCACCCTGCGCTTCGTGAGAGACGCCTTGCTGGCTTTGCTGCAGCTGGCCGGCGATGGTCTTGCTGATCGTGCCCTTGACTTCCTCACCGAGGAACTTGGGCATGCCATGTTCCTTGACGAGGGTGTCGACGGCGCTGTTGGCGCCGTTGCCGATGGCTTGCTGCAGCATGCCGCCGATGGCCTGGCCGATCATGGCGCCCAGGGGGCCGCCGAAGATGCCGCCGACGATGCCACCGATGGCGCCCAGGATGCCACCCGAGCCACCGCCGCCGAAAACGCTGCTAACTGCTGATCCCATGTTGATCTCCAAAAGTAGGTTTTGCGCGGCAACCATTGCCGCAGCGATTGATTGAATTTCGGAGCATCTGAATCCGGTGGCGACTGAAAAACACCGGCTTCGCTGCGTGTCTTGTCGGCAAGGTTTTTTGGATCAAACTCTGCGGCGTTGACGGGTTTCATTAAACGGGGTCGTGCCCGGCCTGCCTATATGCGGCTGCTCCTATTTCTGCGCCAGCCACGCTAGGGTTGGCCGCAGTCGCGCCGTCCAGCTGGCGCAGTGCGGCGCACAGTGCGGGCAGGTCCAGCCCAAGCTGCGCGCGCAGGCTGTTGCGGGCCATCCAGGTGGCCGAGGCCTGTTGGGCGCTGCCCTGGCGGCTGGCCTGCACCGTCCATTCGCCCAGGGCCACTGCCAGCACGGCGAAGCGCTCGAAGGCATCCTGGCGCTGTGCCAGCGGCGCCTCGTCCCAGGGCAGTTCGTCGATGACCCAGGCCTTGACCCATTGCGTGATGGCCTGCCAACGCTGCGGGCTCAAGGCCTCGTGGTCGAAGGCCTGGCGGCATGCGCCCAGATAGGCGGCCAGGGCCGCGCCCAGGTCGTCCTCGGCAAGCCCGCTGGCCAATTGGCTGCGGTAATGCTGCAGACAGTGCGTCACCAGGCTGGCCTGCACGGCAGTGCCCAGCATTTCACGCAGGGCCGCCGCGGCCGCCGCGGGCTCGGCCACGCGCGACGGCAGGCGCCAACGCGTGGCCCCGAGTTCGCGCTCCGAGGTGGCGTCGGCCAGCGGCGGGTGGGCGAAGCGGGACTGCTCCAGGGCCTGGGCCAGGCGGCGCCCGAGGGCGGATTGCCAAGGGTTGGGGGAGGCGGAAGTGGTCATGGCGAAGCGGGGGTTGAGGGCTGGGCCGCGCGCCGGGCCTGGCGCAGGCGTTCGCGGCGGCTGAGGGTCTGGACGGCCGACCAGGTCGTCGCGTCCAGGGCGTGATAGTCCGAAGCCTGGCCTTCGTAGAGGGCGCGTCCCCGGGGCGTGAAGCCCAGCGCTTCCAGGCAGACGCGGGCACCACGGTTGGCCGGATGGCAGATGCCCCAGACCCGGCGCAGCGCCAGCGTCTGGAAGGCATGGCGCAGCAGCACCTCGCCACCCGTCAGGCTGAGGCCGCTGCCCCAGTGCTCGGGCCTGAGGCGGCTGCCGAGCTCGGCGTCGCCAGCCTCGACCGCGGTGCCAGGGCTTGCCGGCAGCGGCATCAGGCTGAACCAGCCGGCGAACTGTTCGGCGCCGTCGTCAAGCGGCACCGCGCAGCGCCAGATGCCCAGGCCGGGATGGCGGCGGTAGAAGGTGGCGAGACAGGCGGTGAAGGCCTCGGCCCAGCGCGCCTCGTGCAGGGGCTGCTCGTCGGGCAGCAGGGCGCGCACGCGCGGATCGGCGTGCAGCTGCTGGATGTCGGCCGCGTCGCCCGCGGCGAACTCGCGCAGCAGCAGCTTGTCGCCGCGATAGGCAAACGGGCTCATGGCTGGCGCTCCGGCGGTGTCCCGGCCTGCGGCCAGCGCGCCAGCACGCTGATGCCGCCGGCGGTGACGCCCAGCATCCAGCGCTCGCCGGCATGGTCCAGCAGCACGACGCGCTCGCGCGCGCCGACGGGCAGGGCCCGCACGAAGCGCAGGGCATCGCCATCGTCCAGCGGCTTGGCGCCGCCCAGGTTCTGCAGGCGCCGCCAGCCGCGGATCAACACCCAGGCCAGCAGCAGCACGAAAGCCAGGGCGACCAGGGTGCTGGCGAGGTTGAGCATCAGTTCCTGCATGTCAGTCGTCCGTGACGCGAACGCGCCCTCCGGGCCATGTGAAACGGTGCATTTGCGGGCCGAGCGCAGGGCCGCTCCCAAGCCGGCCCGGCTGGCGATGTGCTCGCGGCTTGATGCCGCGAGCATCGCCACCCCCTTGGGGGGTCGACCGGACTCGCTCGCGTTCAGCGATGCGAGGTTGGGTGGGGGGCAGCTTCATGTCACGCGCGGGTCCACGTCAGGGTGGCGGGTCAGGTCTTCGCCCGGTGCCGGCCGCGCGCGTGGCGGTTCGCTGGCCACGCTGTCGCGCTGATGCGGGTCGGCACGTGCGGCCTCCCACTTGAGCTGCTCGCGCACGCCCTCGGCCCAGACGATGACCTCGGCCAGCACGTCGAAGAGATCGGGGGGGACGACCTCGCCCTCCTCGCAGCGCGCGAGCAGCTCGCGCGCCAGCGGCACGTTGCGCACGATGGGCACGCCGGCCTCTTCGGCGGCCTCGCGCATGGCGCGGGCGACATGGTCCTCGCCCTTGGCGCTGACCGTGGGCACGGGGCAGCGGCCGGGTTCGAAGTCGATGGCAATCGCCACATGGGTCGGGTTGACGACCAGGGCATTGGCGCCGCGCGCCGCAGCCTGCTGGTTGCGCTGGCTCCACTCGGCATGGGCCTGCTTGCGCTGCTGCTTCAGATGCGGGTCGCCCTCGCTCTCCTTCATCTCCTGCTTGATGTCGCGCATGCTCATGCGCAGCTTTTTCGTGAAGCGGTGCTTGGTCCAGACGGTGTCGAGGAAGGCCACGCCGAAGAACACGCCCACCGTCCAGGCCAGGGTCTTGACCGTGCCTTCCCAGACCAGGCCGCCGAGGTGCTGGATGGGGCGGTCCAGGCCCGAGGCCAGGCGCATCGCGTCGGGCAGCAGCGCGCGCGCCACGGCCCAGCCAATGCCCAGCAGCAGGGCCGTCTTCAGGATGCCCTTGAGCAGCTCGACCAGGTTGTCCAGCGAGAACATGCGCTTGAGGCCCTCGGCCGGATTCAGGTGCTCCAGCTTGGGCGCCACCTTCTCGAAGGCCAGCACCGGCCCGGCCTGCAGGAACTCCACCAGCGTGCCCAGTGCCGCCACCGGGATGACCAGCAGGGCCACCAGCAGCACGACCAGCTCGACGCTCTGCCAGCCGAGCAGGGCCGCGACATGGCCGAAGCCCTCCTCGCGCCAGCCCGCCGAGATGCGCGCGAACAGGCCCTCGCACAGGGCCGCGGCACGCTCGGCACCCAGGCGCAGGCATAACGCACCCATCACGAGCCAGACGAGCAGCGTCGCCGTGCTCGTCAGCTCCTTGCCCTTGGCGATGTCGCCCTTCTTGCGGGCGTCCAGCAGGCGCTTGGCTGTGGGTTGTTCGGTCTTGTCGCCGCTGTCTTCGGCCATGGCTCCCTAACACCTATTTCTAGGGGGTGCAAACGGGGTTTGTGAAAACTTGTTTGCAGCGCCGACCTATTTCTAGGGGGCTGTCCACGCCACTGGTAGCAGGGGTGGTCAGGCGCTGTGGGAGCGAACGATGCCCGGTCCGCGGATGCCGCGGTGCAGCAGATGTTTCCACGCGTAAACGTGGGGGGAGGTGGCTTGCATACAAAGGAGCAATGTCTACTGGTCAGTCAGTTACGTCTACTTGCAACCGTCAACCTGGCAGGTGACCTTGCCCGCATAGTCCGCCCGGTTCGGAAAACAGGGAAGACAAGGTGTTCGAACTTCAACGGATCTGCCAGGTCATGGCGACCGCATCGTTAGGTGTTGGCATGCTGGGCGCCCAAGCGGCGCCAAACTGCCCATCCCTTTCGGCTGAAGCCTTGCTGGACGCCGCGCCCGATGCAGGCGCCGGCGGCTTCGCGCTGGCGCAGAAGCTGTGCCTGGCCACCCTCGTGCGCACGCCATCGACCAGCACCGCGGTGATCGAGCCCGAACCCGTGGCTGTCGAAACCCCTCAAGCCCCCACCCCGCCGCGTCGGGTGGCAGCGTCGGAGCCGGCGCCGACCAGCCGGGACGCCGCCGGCCAGGCCCGCATCCGCGCCCTGGCACCGCTGATGGCCGAGGTGGCCCAGCGGCACGACATCGATCCCCTGCTGCTGCATGCCCTGGCCCACATCGAGTCCCGCCACCAGAGCCAGGCCGTCTCGCCGGCCGGTGCGCGGGGCTTGATGCAGGTCATGCCGGCCACCGGCCGCGGCCTGGGCGTGGCCAACGCGGAGCGGGAGCTGCTGACGCCTGAAGCCAATCTCGAAGCCTCGGCCCGCTACCTGAAGCAGTTGCAGGCCCGCTTTGGCAATGACCTGCGCCTGGTGCTGGCGGCCTACAACGCCGGCGAGGGCGCTGTCGAACGCCACGGCCGGCGCGTGCCGCCCTTTGCCGAGACCCAGGCCTATGTGCGCGACGTGATGGCCGTCTACGCCGAACTGCGGCGCCGCTTCGGAGCGCAGGCATGAGCACGCGCGAAGGCCTCTCGGGCTACTTCGCCGCGGCCGATCGGCCGCGCGAGGGCCTGATCGCCCGCTTCAGCGACCTCTTCCTGGTCGCCGGCATCGTCGCCATCGTCGCGCTGATGGTGCTGCCGCTGCCGTTGTGGCTGATCGACCTGCTGGTGGCCGTCAACATCGCCTCGGGCCTGGTGCTGATCCTGATCGCCGTCTATGTGGCCGGGCCGCTGGAGTTCTCGGTCTTCCCCAGCGTGCTGTTGATGACGACGCTGTTCCGCCTGGCCCTGTCCATCGCGACGACGCGGCTGATCCTGCTGCATGCCGATGGCGGCCACATCATCGCCACCTTCGGCAAGATGGTGGCGGGCGGCAACCTGGTCGTGGGCCTGGTGGTCTTCCTCATCATCACGGTGGTGCAGTTCATCGTCATCGCCAAGGGCGCCGAGCGCGTGGCCGAGGTGGCGGCGCGCTTCTCGCTGGACGCCATGCCGGGCAAGCAGCTGTCCATCGACTCCGACCTGCGCTCCGGCCTCATCGACAAGGACGAGGCCAAGCGGCGCCGGCGCACGCTGGAGCTGGAGAGCAAGCTGCACGGCAGCCTCGACGGCGCGATGAAGTTCGTCAAGGGCGACGCCATCGCCGGCATCGTCATCATCCTCATCAACCTGCTCGGCGGCCTGGCCATCGGCGTGCTGCAGCAGGACCTGTCCATGGCCGACGCCGTGCACCGCTACTCCATCCTGTCCATCGGCGAGGGCATGGTGGCGCAGATCCCGGCCCTGCTCGGCGCGATGGCCGCAGGCCTGCTGGTCACGCGCACCAACGACGACGAGAACGACCGCCACCTCGGCGACGCCATCCGCAAGCAGCTCGGCGCCAAGCCGCGCGTGCACATGATGGCCGCCGGCATCTGCCTGCTGCTGGCTGCGGTGCCGGGCTTCCCGCCGCTGGTCTTCGGCGCGCTGGCCCTGGTCTTCGGCGCGGCCGGCGTGCTGTTGACGCCCTGGGGCCGCGATTGGATGACCGGACACCTGCCCGCCCTCGGCCCCAAGCGCCGCCACCCCGAGCCCAGCGCGCTGAAGACGGCCCAGCCGCGCGTGCGCCCCTCGGTGCCGCTGCTGCTGGAGCTGCCCCAGCCCCTGCTGGCCGATGGCGGCCTGGCCGTCACGCGGGCCATCGAGGCCATGCTGGACGAGCTGCAGCTCGACCAGGGCCTGCCGCTGCCGCGCCTGGCCCTGCATGGGCGGCTGGGTCGCAGCGGCTGGCGGCTGCTGGCCCATGAGGTGCCCCTGTCCGAGGGCGAGCCGGACAGCAACGACCCGCAGCGGCTGGCCGACCAGGTCCGCCAGGCCCTGCGCCGCAACGCATCGCTGTTCATCGGCATCCAGGAGACCAGCGAGCTGCTGACCCGCGCCCAAGGCGAGCTGGCCGACGTCGTCAAGGAAGTGCTGCGGGCCCTGCCGGTGCAGAAGGTCACCGAGGTGCTGCGCCGCCTCGTGGCCGAGGAGGTCTCCATCCGCAATCTGCGCGACATCCTCGAGGCGCTGGCCGATGCCAGCCAGCGCGAGAAGGATGTGCAGGCCCTGACGGAGATGACGCGCATCGCGCTGCGCCGCCAGACCCACCACCGCGTCTGCCCCAGCGGCGAGCTGCAGGCCCTGCTGCTGTCGCCCGAGCTCGAAGCCCTGATGCGCCAGAACCTGCATGTCAGCGGCGGCGTGACCCAGCTCGCCATCTCGCCCGACGTGGCCCGCCAGTTCGCCGCCGAGGTGCAGGCCCAGGTCCAGGCGCTGCGCCCGCAGGCCCTGGTCTGCGCCGTCGACCTGCGCTGGCATCTGCGCAAGCTCATCGAGAACGAGTGCTTCGACACGCCGGTGCTGTCCTTCCACGAACTGCTGCCGACGCTGCGGCTGACGCCGCTGCTTCACCTGCCTCCACCCAGCCTGGACGCGCCATCCCACCAGGCCGCGCTGCTCGCCGCATGACCACCTCACTCAAGATCGCGGCCGCCACCTCGCTGCTGCTGGCCCAAGCTATGCCCCTCTCGGCCGCGCCGCTGCCGGAAGGCCTGCGCCCCGTCAAGCTGGAGGCGCGCGACCAGCCCATCGAGCAGTTCCTGCAGGGCCTGTTCTCGGGCAGCGACATCCCCGTCGTCGCCACCGGCCTGCAGGGCCAGGTCAATGGCCGCTTCGAGGGCACGCCGGCCAAGCTGCTGCGCGACCTCGGCCGCGCCTACAACCTGCTGAGCTACTACGACGGCGGCGTGCTCTATATCGCGCCGGCCGGCGAGACCCAGACGCGCAGCTATCTGCTGACACCCGCCGCCGCCGCCCAGGTGCAGCGTGCCGCTCAGGCCCTGCAACTGCCCGATGCGCGCAACACCTTGAAATTCGGCGACGACGGCGCCCTGCTGGCCGTGGGCGCGCGGCGCTTCGTGCAACAGGTCGACGAGCTGGTGCGCCAGGTGCGGCCCGGCACGACGGCCGTGGCCATGAAGTCCTGGGCGCCGGCCCAACAGGCACAGCCCCTGCCCGACTACCGCATCTTCTATCTGCGCTATGCCTGGGCCCAGGACGTGCCGATGAGCTTCGGCGGCCAGCAGACCACCCTGCCCGGCGTGGCCAGCATCCTGCGCTCCTTGGTGGGCCAGCCCGGCAAGGCGCGCGCCGCCGCCGTCAGCAGCGACCCGACGCGGGCCCAGGGCAGCCAGCGCGTTCGCGGTGGCGCCATGCGCAACACGACCACGCTGGGGTTGGTCGACGAAGCGGCGCCGCCCGTGCGCGGCACCGACACCCTGGTGGCCGCCCTCACGCAGGTCGGCTATGGCCAGCCCGAGGCCGCCGAGCCGCCGGCGCCGCCCGACTTCGCGCCGCGCATCGAGGCCGACCCGCGCCTGAACGCCGTCATCGTGCGTGACCTGCCCGAGCGGCTGGACCGCTATGCCGCCCTGATCAAGTCGCTGGACGTCGAACCCCAGTCGCTGGAGATCGAGGCCACCATCATCGACATCAACACCGACCGCATGCGCGAGCTCGGCATCAACTGGCGCTACAACCACGGCCTGTCCAGCCTGATGTTCGGCAACGGCACGGCCAGCGACAACCGCCTCAACGGCCAGGTCGACCCGACGCCCGCGGCCAAGGGCGGCGTCATCTCCGCCGTCATCGGCGACCGCTACCCCTTCGTCGCCCGCATCACGGCGCTGCAAAGCGATGGCGCCGCCAAGGTCGTCAGCAGCCCGCAGGTCGTCACGCTGTCCAACGTCGAGGCGGTGTTCGACAACAGCTCGACCTATTACGTGCGCGTCGCCGGCCGCGAGGACGTCGACCTCTTCAACGTCACGGCCGGCACGCGGCTGCGCGTCACGCCCCATGTGTTCAAGGAGGGCGACGAGCCGGCCCGCATCAAGCTGCTGGTGCAGATCGAGGACGGCGGCCTGACCGGCCAGAGCGTGGACAACCTGCCCATCGTCGAGCGCTCGGGCATCAACACCCAGGCCCTGATCTCCGAAGGCGAAAGCCTGCTGATCGGCGGCATGGTGCGCGACAGCTCGACGGCCGGCGTCGACAAGGTGCCCGTGCTGGGCGACATCCCGCTGCTGGGCAACCTCTTCAAGACCCAGCGCAAGGGCGGCCAGCGCATCGAGCGCATGTTCCTCATCACGCCGCGCCTGGCCAGCAGCAAGGCCACCGCCGACGTGATGGAAAGAGCCCGCCAACCGCTCGCCAACCCAGCCGCCCCGGCGGCATCGGGCAGCGGCGGCGAAGGTGCTGCACAGCAGGAGTAGCCCGCCATGAAATCCCACCTCCCTGCCTCGACGCTGGAACTGCGCGTCCTCGCCGGCCGCCAGGCCGGTGCGCGTGCCCGGCTCGACGCCCAGCAGGACCTGCTGGTCTGCGGCCTCAACGCGGCCAACCAGGCCGACACGCAGTTCGCCGACATCCTGCTCGCCAGCGACGTGGACTTCCAGGTGCGCATCGTGCCGTCCGGCCCGGGCCGCGTCGGCCTGCAACTCATCGCCGGCCTGGCCCTGCTGGCCGAACAGCCGCTGACGCCGGGCAGCGCCGTGCATGCCTGGGCGCCCGGCCAGCCGCTGCAGCTCGGCGACACGCGCGTGGCCTATGGCCCGGCCGACCAGGACTACTGGCCCGAACCGGTCCTGCATGACGACCCCGAGGAGGCCAGCGCAAGGCGCCGGGCCAGCCCCAAGCCCGCGGCGCGCCCCGTACTCGAAGCCGTGCTGACGGCCCTGGGCCTGGTCATGGTCGTCGGCGGCGCGTCGCTCGCCTGGCGCGGTGGCACCTTGCGCGAGGCCGGCCAGGTCGTCGCCAAGGTCGTGCCGCCCGCCCAGGCCGCCACGCCCGCCGCGCCCCCCAGCACGGCGCCCGAACTGCTGGCCAGCGCCGTCGACGTGTTCCGCCTCTACGGCATCGCCGCCAAGGCCAGCTGGTCGCCCGAGGGCGAGCTGGTGCTGCACACCCAGGAGCGCGACGCCGCCAAGGTGCAGGCCGCCGCGGCCGCGGCCCGCCGCGACATCGCCCGCCTGCCCGCCCTGCGCGTGGACAACCAGCCGCCCGCCGTGGTGGCCGCCGCGGCGGCTCCCCCACCGGACGACCCGGCCAAGCGCCTCGTCGCCGTCATCGACAACGCCGACAGCCCCTACTTCATCACCGCCGATGGCAGCCGCTATTTCAGCGGCGCCCTGCTGCCCAGCGGCCATCGCGTCGTCGAGATCGCCGATCGCGCCGTCGTCGTCGAACGCGATGGCCAGCGCACGCGGCTGACCCTCTGACCCTGCTTCCCCAACCCTCCCTAACCCTCCCAAAAGGAGACTCCCATGTCCAACACGCTTCTCAACACCCTCGCCGCCGCCCCCGTAAACGGTTCCACGGGGGGCAAGACCAACGGCGGCGGCTCCTGGTTCGAAGCCATGGCCGACGCCTGGGGCAAGGCCCTGGACAAGCAGGCCGGCGACATCGAGACCGCGTCCAACGCGATGAACAACGGCGGCGACACGCCGTCCGCCGTGACCGAGCTGACCGCCATGTCGCTGAAGATGAGCTTCCTGGCCAGCAGCTCGCACACCGCCGTGTCAACGGTCGGTTCCGCCCTCGAAACCATGGCGCGCAAGCAGTGACACCCGGCCTCGCCATCGCGGCGCCCGTGCAGGACGTGCAGCTCGGCGCGGGCGCCTCGCTGTCCAGCCTCGGCCAGGTCGCAGCGTCGGCCGATGTGGCGGGCTTCGAGCGCGCCATGGCCGGCGCCGTGCAGCGCCTGGGGCCGACCGAGTCCGCCCAGGCCATGCAGCGCCTGGTCCAGCCGCTGGACCACATCAACGCCGAAGCGGCTTCGCTCGGCCGCGACGCCCGCGCCGCGGCGGCCTCGGGCCAGGAGCTGACGCCGGGCGAACTCGTCAACCTGACGGTGCGCTGCCAGGAGTTCATGTTCCATTGCCAGCTGACGTCGAACATCGCGAACCGGACTTCAGAGGGCTTGCAACAGCTGTTCAGGCAACAGTCATGACCGTGAGCCCCTCGCCCAATCCCGCCTTGCTGAACGCAGGCGTGCCCGGTCGGTCCCCCGAGGGGACGGCGACGCTCGCGGCGTCGAGCCGCGAGCACTTCGCCAGCGCGGGCCGGCTAGGGAGCGGCCCGGCGCTCGGCCCGCAGGAGGACTGATGAAAGCGAACCAGAGTCTTCTTTTGCTGGCCCTGGCGGCCCTGCTCGCCGGCTGCGGCGACCAGACCCTCTACGCCAAGCTCGACGAGCGCCAGGCCAATGACATGGTCTCGGCGCTGCGCCTGGCCGGCGTGCCAGCGCAGAAGAACGCCCGCGAGGATGGCTTCGAGGTGCTGACCGCCGAGGCCGACTTCGCCCGCGCCGTGCAGATCCTCAAGGCGCAGGGCCTGCCGCGCGAGGACTACGACAGCCTGGGCAAGGTCTTCAAGCGCGAGGGTTTCGTCTCGACACCGGTCGAGGAGCGCGCCCGGCTCATGCACGCCCTGTCCCAGGAGCTGTCGCACACGCTGACCAGCATCGACGGCGTGCTGCAGGCCCGCGTCACCCTGGTGGTACCCGAGCGCCACCCACTGTCCGACAAGGTGCTGCCTTCGTCGGCCTCGGTGATGATCAAGCACCGCCCGGGACTCAACGTCGAGGCCCTGCTGCCCAAGGTGCGCGCCCTGGTCGTCAACAGCGTCGAGGGCCTGCCCTATGAAAGCGTCTCGGTCGTCGCCTTTGCGGCCGAGGCCACGCCCGTCGCCGCGCCGGTCATGGAGAGCCAGGCCAGCGTGCCGCTGGTGCTGGCCATAGCGCTCGGATCGGCCAGCCTCGGTACCGCAGGCTGGCTGGCCTGGCGCCGCCGCCGCGCTCAAACCCAGCTCGCACTGGAGGGTAGCGGCCATGACTGAACGCCGACTGCGCGCCTGCGTGGCGCGCCGACTGCTGGAGGATGCCCCCGTCGAGGCACGCAGTCTGAGTTGGGCCCAGCTGGACGCCGCGCCGCCCTGGCTGGCGCTGGAGCGCGACGAGCTGCTGGCGCTGGCGCGGCGCTGCGGCTCGGTGCTGGCCGCGCCAGCCCTGCGGCTGTGGATCGCCGGACCCTTGCGCGACCTCGCACGCACCGCCCTGGGTGCGCCCTGGTGGCGCGCCCTGCGCAGCGCCCAGGACTGGCCCAGCCTGCCCGCCGGCCTGCCGGCGTCCTTGAGCGACTGGCCCGAGGTCACGACGCCCGAGGCCCTGAGCCAGCGCTTCACCGAGGCCGGCGCTGCCGTGCTGTTGGCCGGCCTGCCGCACGGCTCGCTGCGCCATGCCGCCAGCCGCCGCCTCGGGCCCGTCGCCGCCTGGGTCATGCCGCAGGCCACGGCCCAGGCCGTGCTGCGCGAGACCCTGGCCCTGCAGGACAAGGTGATCGCATGAACAACAACTTCATGCTCTGGCACCGTGACCCGCAGGCGCGGCTGGGCATCGCCTCCGACCGGCGCGTGCTGCGCGCGGCCGAGGTGCCGGCCCTGCAGGAGGCCGATCGTCTGCTCGCCGACCTGCGCGAGTTGTTCGAGCAGGAGCAGGACCGCGTCGACGCAGCCTGCGCCCAGGCGCGCGAAGAGGGCCTGCGCCAGGGGCTGGCCCGGGCCGAGGGCCAGTCGCGCGAACAACTCGCCCTGGCCCTGACCCGGCTCACCCAGGCCCATGAGGAGCAGTGCCGGCGCCAGCAGCGCGATGTGGCCCGCCTGGCCCTGGAGGTCTTCCGCAAGCTGCTCGGCCCCCTGCCGGCCGACGAGGGCCTGGCCCGCCTGGCCGTCCAGGCCGCGCGCGAGCTGCTGCCGGCGCGCACCTGGCGGCTGCACGTGCACCCCGGCCGCATGGACGGCCTGCGCGCCGCCCTGCTGGCCATCGATCCCGAGGACAAGGCCGGCCTGGCCAGCGCCGAGATCGTGGCCGATGCCGAGCTGGCCGAAGGCGATTGCCGCCTGGTCACGGAGTTCGGCAGTGCCGACGCCAGCCTCACCACGCAGGTGCAGCGCCTGGCCCGCGCCTGGGGGCTGGAGCCATGACGCTGAGCCTGGCCGCCGAGACCGACTCGCTGCACCGCAGCCTGCAGCGCGCCCGCACCGTGGCCACGCTGGGCCGCGTCGTGCAGGCCGGCGGCACGCTGCTGCGCGCCACCGGCGTGCAGGCCCGCGTCGGCCAGAGCTGCCGCGTCTTCGATCCCGCGCGTCCGCTGGACGATGGCCTGCTGGCCGAGGTCATCGGCTTCCAGGGCCACGAGGCCGTGCTCGCGCCGCTGGGCTCACTGCACGGCCTGCCCGTCGGGGCCGCCGTCGAGGTGCTGCATGAAGCCGCGCAGTTGCCCAGCGGTGCCGGACTGCTGGGCCGCGTCATCGACGCCTTCGGCCAGCCGCTGGACGGTGGTCCGCCGGTCGATCACCTGCCGCGCGTCCCCCTCTACCGCGACGCGCCTTCGCCGCTGCAGCGCCGCCCGGTGCACGAGCCCCTGGTCTGCGGCGTGCGCGCCATCGACTCGCTGCTCACTGTCGGCGAAGGCCAGCGGGTGGGCATCTTCGCCATGGCCGGTGGCGGCAAGTCGACGCTGCTGGGCATGCTGGCGCGCAGCACGCGGGCCGAGGTCAACGTCATCGGCCTGATCGGCGAGCGCGGCCGCGAGGTGCGCGAATTCCTCGAGGACAGCCTCGGCCCCGAGGGCCTGGCGCGCTCGGTCGTCGTCGTCTCGACCTCGGACCGGCCGGCCCTGGAGCGGGTACGCGCAGCCTATGCGGCCACGGCTATCGCCGAGGGCTTTCGCGCCCAGGGTTCGCGCGTCGTGCTGATGATGGATTCGGTGACGCGCTTTGCACGCGGCCTGCGCGAGATCGGCCTGGCCGCCAACGAGCCGGCCGTGCGGCGCGGCTATCCGCCCTCGGTGTTTGCCGAGCTGCCGCGGCTGTTCGAGCGCGCCGGCAATGACGCCCACGGCTCCATCACCGCCTTCTACACCGTGCTGGCCGAGGACGAGGAGGGCAGCGACCCGGTGGCCGAGGAGGTGCGCTCCATCCTCGACGGCCATCTGGTGCTGTCGCGCGCCCTGGCCCAGGCCCAGCATTACCCGGCCATCGACGTGCTGGCCAGCGCCAGCCGCGTGTTCACGCGCGTGACCGGCGCCGAGCAGCAGCACGACGCCGCCCATGTGCGCGCGCTGATGGCGCGGCACAAGGAGGTCGAGTTCCTGCTGCGCGTCGGCGAATACCAGGCCGGCAGCGACCCGCTGGCCGACCAGGCCATCGAGCGCATGCCGCAGATCAAGGCCCTGCTGCAGCAGGCCACGCACGAACCCAGCGACTGGGACGGCTGCTTGCAGCATCTGCGGGAGATCGTCGCGTGAGCCGCCCCCTGCCGCTGTCCCGCGCCGACGCCCGCCAGTGGCTGCGCCTGCGCCAGCTGCGCGTGCAGCGCGCGCGCCAGGCCCTGGCGCAGGCCCAGGCGGCACAGGAGCAGGCCCTGGCCGCCATCCGGGCGCGCGAAGCCAGCATCGCCCGGCATCGCACCTCCATCGTCGAACTGGCCCTGCACTGGAGCGGCCCGGGCAGTGCCGACATGCCGCGCTGGGGGCGCCAGGTCCAGGCCCATGGTGAGGCCCTGGCCGAAAAGCTGGAACGCGATGAATACGCCCTGCTCGACGAGCGCGAGACGCTGGAGCAGGCCCAGGCCCTGCTGGGCCAGCGCCGCGCCGACCTCGCCCGCGCCCAGGCCCGCGAGGACGCCGTGGACGCGACGCTGAAGGACCAGGCTCGTCAAATCCGGCAGGCCCACGAGCAGCAGGCCGAGCTCGAAGCCGAAGAGGCCCAGCGGGCCCTGCATTGAAGCCGTCGCCATGAAGCTGCCCCCCCTGCTGCTGCCCCTGGTCGCGACGCTGCCGCGCGGCCGCTGGCCCCTGGCCGCTTCTCAGGCCACTCCCCAAGCCGCAGCGCCTGCCGCGTCGCACCGTGACGCCGGCGAGCCCGACTGGCGCAATGCCTACCAGCGCCTGCGCGAGCAGGACCCGACCGAGACCGCAACCCCGCTGCTCATGCCCCTGTTCCAGACCACGCCGCCCACCGAGACCGCGCCCGAGACCGCACCGGCCGGTGGCGTCGCACCCACGTCCACCGCCACGCGTATCGAAGCGGCCCGCCAGCTCGCCGAGCCGCAAGCGGCGCTGGCGGCGGCGCGCGTCTGGCAGGTCGAGTTGCCGGCCATGTCGGGGCCCGCCTGGCAGCTGCATGTCGAGCAGGCCCAGCCGCTGGCCCCGCTGAACCTGGAGCTGCGCGTACCGCCCGTGGCCCAGAGCCAGGCCCGGCAGCAGCTGGGCGACCTGGACAAGCGCCTGCGCGATGCCGGGCATGAGGTCCTCAGGCTGCGCCTGCGCGACGCCGCACGCGCGGGCAAGCGCAGCCTGCCCGTCGACGAGGTGCAGCCATGAGCGGCATCGGCGCCATCCAGGCCGTCAACGCGGCCGAGACCTGGCAGGCCTGGCTGCAGGCCAACAGTGCCGAGACCCAGGCCGCCGAGCAGGCCGAGACCGCGCCCGAGCAGGCCCCGATCACCGCGCCGGCACCAGCGCCGCTGGCGCCCATCACGCGCCCTGCCGACATGCCGGTG
The DNA here is from genome assembly GCF_031458095.1 of Roseateles saccharophilus. Lineage (GTDB taxonomy): Bacteria > Pseudomonadota > Gammaproteobacteria > Burkholderiales > Burkholderiaceae_C > Pelomonas > Pelomonas saccharophila_A. The sequence goes on along the minus strand of NZ_JAVDXU010000002.1, from coordinate 1,111,138 downwards.
CCGGCCCCGCAGCTCGCCGACGCCGCTTCGGCCCTGCTGCCAATGAGTCCCGTGCTGCTGCAGCCGCTGAGCCTGCAGAACGGGCCGGAGCTGCGCTGGCGCGTGCAGGACGCCGCCGCCTGGCGAACGCTGTTCGATGACGCCGGTGGCGACGCTCCCCCGCAGGAGCAGGAGAGCCCGCCCGAACCGTCCGCCCCGGCCACCGAGGCCATGCCGACCTGGGCCCAGGCCCTGCTCGACCGGCTGCGCGAGGCCGCCGCCACGCCCGCCTCGGCAGCGGCGCTGCGCCCGGCCCTGCAGGCCTGGCGTGTGGGCCTGCCGGTGCTGCTTGCCAGCCCCGCGGGCCTGGCCAGCCTGCAACCCAGCCTGGACGCCTCGACCTGGCAGTGGCGGCGCTGGCCGGCCCGCTGGCGCACCGCCCGCCCCGCGACGGCCGAGCGCTGGTGGGCCGTGCGCCTGGCCCTGGGCACCCAGGGCCGCCCGCGCACGCTGCGCGACCTGACTGGCGGCCTCGCCTTCGCACCGGGCCAGGTCAGCTGCGAGCTGCGCCTGGAAGACGTCGCGCCGGGCATTGCGCAGTGGACGGAAGTGCTGGTGCAAGCCCCCGCCAGCGCCAGTCTGCGCGCGCTGCTGGGCACTCGGCCGTCGCTGAGCTGGCTGCTGTGCAACCAGGTCCTGTGGCCGCGGGAAAGCACATGAACCGCGCTCAGTGCACCCCCAGTGCCGACCTGCTGCACGCCCTGGGCGAACTCGGCGAGGCCCTGGCCATCCTCGACGGCGACTTCCTCGTCGCGCTGAATTCGCCCATGCAGGCCCTGCTGCCCGGCGAAGCGGGAGGCCTGGCCGAGGACTGGGCCCAGCCCCTGCACGGCCTGGCCAGCGCGCTGGCGGCGCCGCTGGGCGTGCGCACGCGCTGCGGCGTCAGCGGCGAATACGTGGCCCAGCGCGTCGCCCTGGATGCCCGCCATGTGCTGCTGCGCCTGGACGACGAGCGCGAGCGCCTGCACCATCTGCAGCGCCAGCTCGACGACCGCGAGGGCCTGCTGTTCACGTCGCGCTCGCTGACCGTCAGCGAGATGGGCAGCGTGCTCGCGCATGAACTGAACCAGCCCATAGGCGCGACGGCCAATCTGCTGCGCGGCCTCAAGCTGCGCCTGGCGCGCCGCCACCCCGACAGCACCGACGAGCTGGCGGCCCTGGACAAGGCCGTGCATCAGGTCACCTATGCCAGCCAGATCATCGGCCGGGTGCGCGAATACACGCAGTCGCGCCAGCCCAAGACCGAGAGGCTGGACCTGGTCGAACTGGTGCACCAGAGCCTGGGCCTGCTGGACTGGGATCTGCAGCGCGAGGCCGTGCGCCTGCAGCTGCAGTTGCCGCAGCGGGCCGTGGCGGTGCAGGGCGACGCCGTCATGCTGCAGCAGGTGCTGATCAATCTGCTGCGCAACGCGCTGGACGCGCTGCGCCTGGACCGCCCGGCCGAGCCGCTGATCGCCATCGAGCTGGTCGTCGAGGCCGGTCGCGCCGAGCTGCGCGTCAGCGACAACGGCCCCGGCATCACGCCGCAGACCGAGGCCCGCCTCTTCCTGCCCTTCAGCTCCACCAAGCCCAACGGCATGGGCCTGGGGCTTTCCATCTGCCGCTCGCTGATCGAGATGCATCAGGGCCGGCTCTGGTTCACGCGCCGTGAGGCCGGGGGCTGCTGCTTTCACTTCGCGCTGCCGGTGACGGTGGGCGCGCCTCAATCCATGCTGGAGAAGACGACATGACGCCCAGACAGATCTATGTGGTGGACGACAACCACGAATTCCGCGACTCGCTGCGCTTCTGGCTGGAGGGCTTTGGCTGCCAGGTGCGCGACTGGGGCGACCCGCGCGACGCCCTGCAGTCCCTGGCCCGCGTGGCCGTGGGCACGACCTGGCCCGAGTCGACCTGCCTGATGCTGGACGTGCGCATGCCCGAGCTGTCGGGGCTGGATCTGCACGACGCCCTGCGAGAACGCGGCATCCACCTGCCCGTCATCTACATGAGCGGCCACGCCGACGTGCCGCTGGCCGTAGCGGCCATGCAAAAGCGCGGCGCCGTCTCGCTGCTGGAAAAGCCGCTGGACGACGCGGCCCTCAGCGCCGCCCTGGACCGCGCCTTTGCACCGACCGATGTGGACAGCGGCATCGACGCCGAGGTGGAGGGCTCGCGCGAGGAGTTCGAGCGCCGCTCCCAGACCCTGTCGCCGCGCGAGCGCCAGGTGCTGTCCCTGGTCGTCAAGGGCCTGATGAACAAGAACATCGCCGACGAGATCAAGCTGTCGCTGAAGAGCGTCGAGCTCTACCGCTCACGCGGCATGCGCAAGATGAAGGCACGGTCGGTCACCGAGCTGACCCGAATCATGGTGAGCCGCAGAGCTTGACTGTGAGCCCCTCGCCTGGCCTTGCGCCGCTGAACGCGGGCCAGCCCAGTCGGTCCCCCGAGGGGACGACGATGCGCGCGGCATCGAGCCGCGCGCACATCGTCAGCTGGGCCGGCTTGGGGCGGCCCGGCGCTCGGCCCGAATACAAAAGCCCAATCGAAAGCTGACATGAGCTTCATCCCGCAACCTCTCACCCAGGCCCTGAGCTGGCACTACCTGTGCGGCCAGGCGCGCCTGAGCCTCAGCGCCGACGACTTCGATCTCGGCGAGCTGACACCCTGCGCCGCCGAAGCCGCCGTCATGCTGGACCTGGCGGGCGAACTGCTCGACGGCCTCGTGGCCGCGGGCCTGGTGGCCGGTGCGGACTGGCAATGGGTGGCGCAATCGGGCGCCCTCAGCGCGGGTGGCGCCCAGGCCAGCTGGCGCGGCGCCGAGGTGCAGGCGCGGCTGTCCCTGCCCTGGGCGACGCTGCGGATGCTGGATGCCGCCCCCGAGGTGCCGGGCCTGCAGTGGCAGCCCGCGGCGGCGGAATGCCTGCTGGCGCAATGGCGGCTGCACGACGACGAGCTGGCCGCGCTGGAACCCGGCGGCCTGCTGCTGCTGGAGGAAACCGCCGGCAGGGAGCTGCGCGCCCGCAGCGAGGCGACGGCGGGCGAGCACCCCTGGCAACTGGTGGCGCGCTGGGAGCAGCCTCTCGCGGTGGCGACCCTGATGGGCTGGGGTGCGCCGCCGCCGGCGCTACCGCCGCAATGCCGGCTCATCGACGCCAGCCGGCCCGACATCACACGCGCCCTGGGCCGCCTCATCCCCTGGGGCAGCGGCCAGGCCTTTCGCATCGACGCGGTCTGAGCGATGGACCTGAGCACGTTCACGCCGGCCTCGGCCCTCATCACCGTCATCCTGCTGGCCCTGGCGCCCTTCGTGGCCGTCATGGTCACGTCCTTCACCAAGCTCGTCGTCGTGCTCAGCCTGCTGCGCAATGCCATGGGCCTGCAGCAGGTGCCGCCCAACGTCGTCATGAACGGCCTGGCCCTGGTGCTGAGCATCTATGTCATGTACCCGGTCGGCGTGGAAATGCAGGACCGATTGAGCGCCGCGCCGACCGTGGCGGCCAAGGCTGGCGGCGCATCGACCAGCCAGATGATCGCCGCGGCCGACGTGGCCAAGGAGCCGCTACGCGACTTCCTCATCAAGCACAGCCGGCCGCTGGAGCGCGCCTTCTTCCTGAAGACGGCCCAGCGCAGCCTGAAGCCCGAGCAGGCCAAGGAACTGAGCGAGCGCGACTTCCTCGTCATCGTGCCGGCCTTCACGGTCAGCGAGCTGACGGTGGCCTTCGAGATCGGCTTCCTGATCTTCCTGCCCTTCCTCGTCATCGACCTCGTCATCTCCAACATCCTGATGGCCATGGGCATGCAGATGCTGTCGCCCACCACGGTGTCCCTGCCCTTCAAGCTGCTGCTCTTCGTGCTGATCGACGGCTGGGTCAAGCTCACCCACGGTCTCGTGTTGACGTATCAGACATGAACAGCGAAGTCATCCAACTCACCCAGCAGGCCCTGTGGCTGGTGCTGCTGCTGTCGGCGCCGCCCATCATCGTGGCGGCGGTGGTCGGGCTCTTGATCGCCTTCATCCAGGCGGCCACGCAGCTGCAGGAGCAGACGGTGCAGTACGTGGCCAAGTTCTTCGCCATCGTCGTCACCATCTTCATCACGGCCTCGCTGCTGGGCGGCAGCCTCTACCGCCTCGGCGACAAGGTCTTCAGCGAGTTCCCTGGCTTGGTCAAGATCAACCGGTGATGGAGTTCTGGATCGGTCACCCGACCGACGCCGTGCTGATGCTCGGCCTGTCGACGATGCGCGTGGCGGTGGCCTTTCTGCTGGTGCCGCTGTTCACCCAGGACCTCATCCCGGCCCTGATCCGCAATGCCCTCTTCGTCGCCCTGGCCCTGCTGGGCCTGCTGGTGCAGGAGGTCAGGCCGCTGGCGCTGAGCGGCTGGCAATGGGCCCTGCTCTACGGCCGCGAGGCCCTGCTCGGCGCGGCCCTGGGATTCCTGTTCGCCGGGCTGATGTGGTCCTTCGAGATGGCCGGCCAGCTCATCGACACCAAGGTCGGCTCGTCCCAGGCCCAGGTGCTGGATCCGCTGTCGGGCCACCAGACGTCTCTCTCCGGCGCCTTCCTGGCGCGGCTGGCGAGCTGGGTCTTCATGGCCTCGGGCGGCTTCATGCTGTTCGCCGCCCTGCTGCTGGACAGCTTCGCGCTGTGGCCCATCCACGGCGGCTGGCAGCTGCTGCCCGCCGGGACGCTGGCCTTCGAGGCCGAGTTCGGCCGCATGCTGCGCCTGGCCCTGCTGGTGGCGGCGCCCTCGCTGGTGCTGCTCTATCTCGTCGACGGCGTGCTGGGCCTCGTCAACCGCTATGCCCAGCAGCTCAATGTGTTCAGCCTGTCCATGTCCATCAAGGCCGTCGTCGGCCACCTGGTGCTGCTGCTGCAGCTGGCCAGCCTGGTGGCGCTGATGAACGAGGAGATGCTGGTGCGGGCCACCACGGTCAAGGACATCCTGCGGCGCCTTTTCGGCTGACTGCGGCCAACCCTAGCAAGCCCCGGCTCGGCCCGGGTTCCGAAATAGCAGCGCCCGCAATTGCCCGTCCCCCGGCCTTGACCTGAAATGGCCTGACTGGCGCGATGCCCTGAATCGTGCCGTTCGCAAGCACTGCACCGAGGTCCGCCATGAGCACCATTTCCAGAGCCACTTCCGCCACCGCCAGCCTGCACGACGCCCCGCCGTCCGAGGGTGGCAGCTATGAGGTCCAGCGCGGCGACAGCCTGAGCGGCATTGCCGCCGCCAACGGCGTCAGCGTGAACGCCCTGCTGGCCGCCAACCCCCAGCTGCGCAACCCTGACGTCATCTATCCCGGCACGAAACTGCACCTGCCCGAGCCCGGCGGCAACGCCCGCTACACGGTCAAGCCGGGCGACAACCTGCAGCACATCGCCGCCGACCACGGCCTGACGCTGAACGCGCTGATGGCGGCCAACCCGCAGGTGCACAACGCCAACCTCATCCATGTCGGCGACTCGCTGCGCCTGCCGCAGCGCCACGCGGCCGCCACGGCGGCGCACCCGCAGGCAGCCCAGGCCACTCAACAGCCCGTACAAGGCCTGTGGGAGCGCCTGCTGAATGCCCTGCCGCGGCCGCTCTACCAATTCAGCCCGCAGTACCGCCACGCGCAGGAAGCCCAGGTCGCCATGGCACCGCGCGTCGGGCCGGCCACCGCCGAGATGGCCCAGCACACCCGCCCCGCCGACACCGTGGCCCACAACACCGGCTTCGACGCCCACAACGCGCGCGACCGGCGCTGGCTGCAAAGCCGTGACACCCTGGTCGACGCGGCCAACCGCACCGGCGTGGACGCCGGCGTGATGGCCATGATTGCCAACTTCGAGTCCGGCTTCAACGCCAACGCCCGGCCGGTCGCACGCGACGAGTCGCGCAACACCGTGCGTCAGTTCGACGGCACCATGGCCCTGTCCACCGCCCATGGCTTCGGCCAGTTCACCGACGGCACCTGGCGCCAGATGCTGCGCGAGCATGGCGCGGACTACGGCGTGCCCAATGCCGCCAACCTGACCACGGCCCAGGCCAATGCCTATCGCACCGACACGACGCTGCAGGCCGGCATGCTGGCCGAGTTCACGCGCCAGAACATCGCAACAGGACGCAACCTAGGGGGCCGTGACGACGTCGCCAACGTCTACGCCCTGCACAATCTCGGCGGCGGCGACGGGCGCGCTTTCCTGCGCACCCTCGCCAACGACCCCGGCACCCGCGTCGACGACGTGCTGCCTGCCGCGGTGATCCGCAACAACGCATCTCTGTATGGCGATGGAAGCATCACGGTCGAAGCCGCCTATGGGCGCATGGGTGACGCCATGCGGGCCGGGCAAAGATATGCCAACGATGCCCGGCAGGTCCAGGCTGAGCAACGCCACTGAAGGCGGCTGGCGCGCGCTGGTGTCGGCCGCGGCCCTGCTGCTGACGGCTTCCGCGGCGCAGGCCCAGTACGCGCGCGCCCAGGCCAACTACCGCTCGGAGCAGCTGGACGTGCGCGTCGTGCTGCTGGACCGCGAGAACGGCACGGCGGCGGCCAGCGCCACCCTCACCCAGGGTGCCTGCTCGGCCAGCCTGGCCGGCCTCGGCCAGCTGCGCCGCCGCACGCTGGAGCTCACGCCCTACGTCAAGCAGCCCGATGGCGAGAGCTGCCGCCTGGTGCTGAGCTTCGACGAGAAATGGTCGCGCGTCAGCGCCACGACGCAAGGCAATTGCGCGCCCTATGGCGGCGCGGCCTGCGAGTGGTCGGGCCAGTCCGCGGCGCGCACCGGCGACTGACGATCCGGCATGCGCCTCCCCGTCATGACGACGGCCCTGCTCGCGGCTGCGGGCTGCGCGAGCGCCCAGGTCATGACCTCCGTGCCGCCGACGCTGCGGGTGTGCCAGGCGAGCGACAACCTCACCGTCAGCATCAGCCACGACGCCAGCGGCACGCCGGTGGGTGCCGGCATCTCCGCCACGTCCGGCACCCACGAGTGCGATGTGCAAACCCAGGGCCAGGCCAGCGCCCAGCCCGATGGCAGCTGGCGTTTCGATTGGGCCGACGGGATCGAAACGCGCCGCTACCGCGCCACCGTGCGACGCGCCGGCGACGCCTACACGCTGGCCCTGGAGCCGGCGCGCTGCGGCACCCTGGCCCTGCCCGCAACGGCCACGCTGCCCGCCAGGCGCGGCCAGGGCTGCGAGTCGCGCGTGGACCGCGACGCCGCCTTCGTGCAGTTCTGGCAACAACTGCGCGAGGCCGTGGCGGGGCGCGACGGCGACATGTTGCAACGCCTGTCCCTGCCGCAGCTTTTTTTCTCCGAGGACCCCGACGTGAAGGCGCCCGCCGCCATCATCCACAACGCCGCCCCCTGCCTGGCCATCGTGACGACGACCGATGGCCGCAGCGACATCGGCCGCCTGCTGCAGTCCATCGCCACGCCGCGGCTGGACATGCCGCCGCTGTCGCGCCGCGGCGAGAACCGCGTCAGCGCCGGCGACGCGATGACGGTGCTGTGGACGCCCAAGGGCTGGCGCCTGGAATGGTTCAACGCCTCCCGCGCCGTCTTCTCGGGGTGCAAGGGCGGCTGACCGACGAATTAGGGGCAGCCGTAATCGCCTTTTGCGATGCGCTTCGCTAAGCTGACCCTCAATCTCCACCTCAAGGCCCCCAGCCATGATCGGCGCCCCCCTGTCACCGTCCGCCTCGCTGTTCTCGACAGCCTCGCTGCGCCCGCTGGAATCGCCAGCAGCTGCAGGCCGCGCTGGCGGCCCGACCTGGCTGGACGGACTGGGCGCGGGCGGCGCCGCCACGCTGCGTGCCGACGTGGCTGTCGATCAGCGCGGCCTGTCGGTCCAGCAGCATGCCGAACGCGTGCTCGCGGCCCTGATTGGCTGAGCTGCTGGCCCAACCGCGCTGGGTCGAGGCGGCCCAGGCCCTGGTCGGCGGCTGCGTCGATCTCGGCCCGCGCCAGGAAGGCGCCGTCGCCCTGATGGAGGCCGTCTGCACCGGCCTGGGCGACCGGCTCTACCCGGCGTTTCTGCGCGTGCTGGCCGAGGTCAATCTGCGCGGCGAATACGCCGCCCGCGCCGCTGTGGCCCAGACCCTGGCCCAGTCCCTCAGCCAGGGCCGCCTGCCCAGCGGCTCGCGCGCCGCCTGGGGCTCGCTGCAGCTGGGCGCGCAGCGGCGCAGCCTGGGCCCCATCGAATACCTCTGCCTGGCCGCCTGGCCCAGGCCCGGCGATTCCCGTGGCCCGTCCGAGCTGTCCCCCGAGCAGTTCCAGACCCTGGCCAGCGCCGTCATGGAGCTGCTGGACTGCGACCCCGATGCCCGCCTGCTCTATGCCGACCACCTGGCCGCCGTTGCCGACGACCCCCTGGACGGCACCATGCCGCGCGAGGTGCGGGCTGCGCTGCGCACGCTGGCCCAGGGCTGGCGCAGCCATCCGGATGCCAGCCAGGCCTGCTCGGCCTTTGTCGCCAGCCTCGGCAAAGCCGCACGCTGACGCGCTGAATAAATCATTCCTTGCGGCCCACCCCGGCGGCTGGCTAGATTGGCCGCCGTGAATGCAAGCTCAACCGACCACCGTTTCCGTCAGGCGCACGAAGCTGCCGTCCGAGAGCTGCATGCGTATCCAGCGCATGCGGCTGCGTTCGATGGGCATGACCGGATCGTCCGAGCCCTCGGTGTCGAACTCGATGGCCTCCGGGCCCGGCTCATACCAGCCCAGGTCGGCCAGGCGCGCCTCGTGCTCGACGATCTGCGGCGTGGCATAACGCCACAGCGCGCTGCCGAGCAACTCGCTGCCCGGCACGCGGCAATGCAGCTCGCGCGGCCGCGACAGGGCCAGCAGGCGGTGGCTGAAGTCGCAGACCAGGTGCATGGGCGTGTGGGCCGCACGCACCAGGCGGCCCAGCGCAAAGTCGGCGGCACTGTCCAGCCGCGCCGCCATCAGCGTCCTGAGGCCCTGCTGCTCCTGCAGCGAGGGCGCGGCCTGGCCGCTCTCCCAGCGCGACACCGTGGTCTGCGACACGCCCATCAGGTCGGCCACCGCCGCCTGCTTCAGGCGCCGCAGCGAACGCCACAGGCGCAGGCTGCGTCCGATCTGGCGGGTGTCGGGAATCAGGGCGTGGTTCATCGGCAGGGGAGCGACGCATGAGGGCGCGGACGCGGATTTTCGTCTACTACCTCTGCGGCGTCTTCGCCGCGGCCCAGCTCGGCAAGCTCGCCGCGCTGGCGCCGCTGGTCTCGCGTGACCTGCATCTGGGCCTGGCCGCGATGGCGGCCCTGACCTCGCTGCTGGAGATCTCCGGCGCCCTGCTCGGCGGCGCGGCCGGCCGGCATCTGCCGCGCCTGGGCCTGCAACGCGGCCTGACCACCGCCATGCTCTGCCTGGCCCTCGGATCGGCCGGCGCGGCGCTGGCTCAGGGCCTGCCCATGGCCGCGCTCGCGCGGCTGGTCGAGAGCCTGGGCTATCTGGTCACCGTCGTGGCCGCACCGGTCCTGATCGCCATGGCCGCGCCCGCCCACGCCCAAGCCGCGGCCATGACGCTGTGGGGCACCTTTGTGCCCGTCGGCATGGCCGTCGGCGCCGCCGCCTATGCCTATGCGGCCGGCCTCAGCGACTGGCGCTGGGCCCAGGGCCTGAGCGTGCTGGCCGGCCTGGCCCTGACGGCCAGCCTGCTCGGCATGCAGACCCACGAGACGCGTGCCGCCGCGTCGGCCGGCCCCGCGACGCGGCAGCGCACCGGTGCCACGCTCTGGGCCCTGGTTGCCGCCTTTGGCGCCTATGTGATCTCCGAGGTCGGCCAGTTGGCCTTGATGCCCAGCCTGCTGAAGGAAGCCGGCCTGTCGCTGTCCGAAGCGGGCAGCTGGACGGCTCTGGCGGCCCTGGCCAACGTGCCGGCGGGCGTCATCGCCGCTCGGCTGATGCGGCATCCCGCCCTCGTCGGCCGCGTGCTGGTGATCTGCCTGCTGCTGACCGGCGCGATCTTCCCGCTGGTCTACCGGCTGGGCGCGCCGCCGCTGCAACTGGCCCTCATGGCCATCGCGGTCAACCTCGTGTCCGGCGTCTTCGCCAGCCTGGTCTTCGCGCTGCTGCCGCGCGTGGCCGGCAGCCCCGAGCGGCTGAGCCTGGCCAGCGGGCGGCTGACGCAGTTCGGCGCCTCCGGCGCCCTGATCGGGCCGCCACTCGTCGGCAGCGTCGTCGAGCACTGGGGCTGGCAGACGGCGGGGTGGACGAGCCTCGCGCTGTCCATCGTCGCTGCGGGGCTGGCGTGGCGGGCGGTGGCGCATGGGGCCGCAGTGAATGCAACGGCGGCCAGGGCGACGGTCTAAATCGGCTTTGCAGCGGTTGCGGTCTCTCGCTTCCTCGAACTCGGCGCCCGAAAGCTGCCGTTCAACGTTGGAGCCGAGCAGCCGCCGCCGGCAAGGCGCTTGGGCCACGAGATGGATGATGAGACTGGCCGGCTCGCGGCCCAAGTGCCTTGCCGGCGGAGCCCCGCCCGAGCGAAGGGTTAGGCTTCACCTCGGACCAAACGATGCGACGGCATTGCTCACTTTGACCATCATCTCGCTTGTATCGTCGCCCCACATGGGGAACCAGATGACCAAGCGACCTTTGCGAGTTGGGTTCAGGAGGTTGGGGCTACGCTCAATGGCTTGGCGATGCGCTTCGGCGGCCTCCTCTGTGGGGCAGGCGGAGACGGATATTGGAAGCGGAAAACTGGTGAGCTCGTAGGCTCCGTGCGCGGATACCTGGCTGTGACGAAAGCCGTGGCGGACTGGATAGAACCGTGCGAGAAGTCCTGCGGCCTTCAGGTGTTCCCCGAGCGCGACCATCTCTGGCGTGGGTGGGTCGACTGGGCGTAGGAAGCTGCGATAGGTCCACTCTCCGCCGAACAGTAGTGCGGCAAGGAGGATCGCAAGCAATGCGTAGCGCATGGGTGCCTTGTGTGAGGCCTAACGTTCGACGTAGGGGGCGGCTTGCGGCTTGCCGCAAGACATCCCCTTGACAAATGGGTTAGCAGCCGCGAACCAAGGCACCAGATGGCGCGGCACGCTCTGTTTGACTGGAAAGAAGGCGAGAAATGACAGGGCGACGACAGATCCGGCCACGACTTCCGACCAGTGCGGATTGTGAGCCAGCTCGACACCGCACTGCGGGCACACGGGGACGGCTTGATTCGGAAGCACTTTGCGCTCGCCCGGCAAGGGTTTCGAAGAAACCAGCCTCCACTTGAGCCTAGCGCTGCAGCGAGGGCAGTCGTATTTCATGCGCTTTAACGTTCGCGCTCAGCGGGCGGCGAAGCCGTCCGCTGCAGCAAGGGTTAAGCGTCATTCTCGCCACGGACATGGTCCGTGCCTGGGACAACGACACCGAGGTAAGTGTCAAGATCCTCCGCAGCACTGGCTGCGTGACCGCGCGCAAAATCGTGGTCGTCCTGCAGCGCAGCGGCGATGACGGGCACCACCGGTGTACGGCTCGGTAGCAGCGCCAATGCTAGAGCTTGCTGATGGCCTCGTAGCGCGCCGCGCCCACGACACCAAACACCGCCCGCGTGGACTGGCCGCCCAGCGTGGTCACGGCGATGGCCTGCTGCAGGGGCATCTGGCTGATGAGGGGCTGCGAGCCCATGGCGACCCGGCGTGAAGCCTGGACCTGGGCCAGCTCGATCGACCGGACGACCGCGTCCGTCGCCACGACGTAGGGAAGTTTCATCGACTGGAAAAGCGCGTCAGCATCACGCGGCGTCATGCCGCGGCAGGGCCGGCGAGGCTGGCGTGGCAGCAACCCACGCGACCCAACCCGGCATCCTAGGCAAAGCATGTGCCCGTGGCGGGCACGGTCCGAGCCCGCGTGTGGCGAATTGCCGCTTGGCGGAATTTTCGCGGCGAAACGATGGCCCTCAGCGGCCTGCGCGGGCCTCGAACGCCCGTTTCAGCCGCAGCATCGACTCCACCGACCCCGGAGATCGTGCTCGGCTCCGCCAAGCTGCGTCGCCGCGTCGGCCTTCTTGTGCCCGGCTATATGGCCATCCCCGACGTCGTCGCACAGACGGACCTGCTGGGCACCGTCCCGCGCCGCCTGGCCGATGCCTGCTCCGCGGTCCTGCCCCTGGCCATGCTGCCCCTGCCCTTCGCGATGCCGCCGTTGCAGGTCAGCCTGATCTGGCATCGCCAGCAGATCGTGGCGGCGGTGGCCGGCTTGACGCAGCAGGTCGAGGGGGCTCTGCACAAGCGGGAAATCCGCCTGAAGTGAACCTAGGGGTGCTTGCCATCCCCATCCGTCCCCTTGTGGATTCGTCCCTAACGGCCCCGAGCGTAGATTGCCTTCATCGCAACCCCGGGGGTGAACCATGATGCTCTTCTTGCAAAGCACGTCCTGGTTCCGCACGCGGGCGCTGCTGGCCGGTTTCGGCCGGGCCGTCGCCCTGACCGGCGCCTTGGCCCTCGCGGCCCCGGTGTTCGCCACGCCGCCGCGGCCACCTGCCTTCCTGACCGATGGCGACAAGCTGACGGCCGAGCGTGAGTGGGTGCTGGATCGGGCGGCGCTGCCGCTGCAGGTCGTCATGCGCGAGCAGGGCATCGCGTCACTGACTCTGAGCGCCGCGGTGGTGGCCATGGAGCCGGGCAAGCCCGAGCTCGCGGCGCCGCGGGTGCTGTGGCGCACGGAGCTCAAGCCCGCCGCGCGCGACCAGAGCGCGGCGGTGGAAGTCCCGCTCAAGGGGCTCAAGCCCGGCGAATGGCGGCTGGAGGTCAGGCTCACGGGCAAGAAGGGCGCGAACGAAGGCTTCTCGCACCTGCTGGTGCGCTACCTGGTGATCGACGCCGACGGGCGCATCCACGTGCTGTCGCCGCAGCTGCGCAGCCTGCGCGGCGCGGCGGAACGGCAGCGGCAGTTCGACGTCGCACGCCGCGGCGACGAGCGCCAGCATCCGATCCGGCTGCTGTTCGGTGACACGTTCAAGCTGCCGGCGGATGCCAAGGTGGCCAACGTGGCCGCGTTCGTGCCGCGCGAGCGGCGCATCGAGGTACGGCCCGCCGAGCTCACGCCCTTCCTGCGCGAGCACAGCGTCGACAGCACCGCCACCAGCTACACCTCGCGCGACCCCATCACCGTGCGCGGCCGCGTGGTGTTCCGCGACCTGAGCGGCAACTTCGTGCCGCTGGTCAACGTGGCCATCCACCTGTGGGACTCCGACACCTTCGGCGACGAGCACCTGGGCAGCGTGGCCTCCGACTGGGACGGGCGCTGGGCGTTCACCGTCAACAACGACGATGGCTGGTTCCAGGACGGCCGCGACCTCTACTACACGATCAAGCTGGACACGAGCCGCCTGTCGCTGGGCACGTGCAACTTCCTGGCCGGCGCCTACGAATGGAAGTCGGCCGTGCATGACGACATGTCCGATGGCACGGTGCTGGACTTCGGCACCGAGACGGTGGGCTCCGACATGGATGCGGCCCGCGTGTGGTCGACGCTGAACCTGGCCTGGAACCATGCCGCGACGGCCGGTGGCTTCGACCCCGGCAAGATCGACGGCTGCTTCCCCGGCAGCGGCACCTTCTACAACGGCAAGATCAACATCGAGGCCGGTGACTTCGACGGTCCCGACTCCATCACCCACGAGTACGGCCATGGCGTGATGGCCCACGCCTACTCCGGCGGCGATCCCTCGCCGGGTGGCGACCACGGCTTTGGCGACTGCGGGCAGAACAAGGCGCTGTCATGGTCGGAAGGCTGGGCCACGGCCTTCATGCTGACGCTGCGCCAGGACGGGCGCTACAACTGGCACGAGGGCGACGGTGGGCAGGAGATCGAAGGTTTCTCGTCGTCCTGCCAGACGGGCGACAACAGCGAAGGCCGCGTGGCCGCGGCGCTGCTGGACATGTTCGACACCCACAACGACAGCAACGGCGGCGATGCCAACCTGGGCCGCAACGGCGCCTCCGACAGCAACGCCGGCGGTACGGTGGCGCTGGCCACGATGCTGCGCGACACCATGGTGGGCACGCAGCACTCGACGGTGATCGAGTTCTGGAACGACCTCGCGGGCGAGCTGACCAGCACGCAGCGGCCGGCCGCGCAGACCATCATGAATTACAACTGGATGCCGGTGATCCTGCCTTCGTCCTGCGTCGCGACCAAGGTGGTGGCGACCAGTCTGCCCGACAAGGAGGGTGATGGCGTGCTCGCTGGCCTGCGCAGGTTCCGCGACCATGCGCTGTTGCCCTGGCCCGGCGGCCGTGAACTGGCCAATCTGTACTACCGCAACAGCCCCGAGATCGCCCTCGTGCTGCTGCGCCACCCGGCGCTGCTGCCCGACGCCCTCGCCGTGATGCGCCACTTCTCGCAGCTGGGCGACACGCTGACGACGCACCGCCGCTTCGTCGAATTCGAGAAGGCCAACGGAGCCCTCATCACCCCTGAGGTGCATGCCGCGGCCCAGCGCATCGTGGCCGCACTCGCCGAAGACGGCAGCGAAGGCCTGCGGCGCGACGCGCAGCGCTTGAAGACCGAGTTCGAAAGGCTGCTCAAGACCCGCCTGTCCGACGTGCAGGACCGCGCAGCGAAGGAGAAGGCGGCCTTGGTCGAGCGTGGCCAGGGGCTGCCGCCGATCAAGCGGCAGGACTTCCAGCCGGGCAGCAAGGACGCGCTGCAGGACAAGCGCATGAAGGACGTGCTGGAGCGCAGCGTGGCGCCGAGGAAGTGAGCTTGCGGGCCGGCGCTCGCGTCGGCCTGCCCTGCCTAGCCGCCCGTCAGCGCAAACCGCGTCGCCTCGTCGGCCGGGAACAGATGCTCCACCTTCAGCGACGCCAGCGTGATGTCCAGCGGCGTGCCGAAGCTGGTGAAGGCGGAGAAGAAGCTCAAGGTCTGGCCGTCCGCGGCACGCAGGCGCAGGGCCAGGACGGGCAGGCCGCTGGTCTCGATGGCGCCCCAGGGGCGCAGCGACGGTCTCAGCTCGTCGAGCAGGGCGCGCAGCCGCGGCAAGTGCTCGGCTTCGCGGCTGGCGCGGGCCCACATCTCGCCGCACAGCTCGGCCTCGTTGACGCACAGCGCCCGCAGGCCATCGGGGCGGAAGACGGCCCGCAGCAGGTTGAAGGGGCCCGCCAGCAGGTGGTCGGCCGGCAGGCCCAGCAATCCCATCAGCCGCGCCAGACCGGCATTGGCCATGACGAGGTTGTATTCGCCGTCCAGCACCAGGGCCGGCGTGGGGTCGTGGGCGTGCAGCAGCTGTTCCAGCGCGGCGCGCACCGGCGCCATCTCCGGCGCGTCCAGGGCGCGCTCGGCATGGGCGGGTGCATAGCCGGCCGCGAGCAGGGCCTGGTTGCGCTCCTCAAGCGTCGCGCCGAGGGCGTCGAGCAGGGCGATCAGCGTCTCGCGGCCGGCTCGGGAGCGGCCGGTCTCGATGCAGCTGAGGTGGCGTTGCGAGACACCGGTGCGCAGCGACAGTTCCAGCTGGCTGACGCGGCGCGACTTGCGCAGGGCGGCGAGGGTGGCGGTCATGGTGAGGGCGTGGGCAGCAGGTGGACGATGCCGGCGGCGAGCAGCAGTATCAGGGCCGCCACATCCAGCTTGACGACGGTGGCCAGGGCCGGCGGCAGCAGACCGGCCGGCACCGCGAGCAGCAGGAAGGACACGACGCTGACCAGGCCCGCCAGCAGGCCCAGGCCGCGCAGCGCGGGTTGCCAGGCAGCGTAGGCGAGGAAGGCGGCCAGCAGGCCGAAGAGCACGGCGCGGTGGCGCAGCAGCAGCTCCAGCGCGGGGTCGCGGGCGTCGACGCCATAGAGGGCCGACAGCTTGGCAGCGCCCAGCACGCCGGCCAGCGGCAGCGCATGCAGCAGGGCCACGAGGGCCAGCGCGAGGGGGACGATCAGCTTCATGGGGACCGACCATAGGCCCTGCAGGGCGCGGCCGCGATGACCTCCGAGGTCATTGCCGCGCGGCACGCTGCGGCCGAGCATGAGGCCATCAACCACCCGCAAAGGAGATCGTCATGAGAGTCGCTCTGATCCTTGTCCTCGCCGCCTTCGGCCTGTTCTCGACCTATGTGATGTGGCAGGTCGGCTACCTCGGCATCTGGCAGGCCGGCATGAGCAGCGTCGGCGCCTGGCAGGTGCTCGTGGACCTGGTCATCATGTCCTGGATCGCGCTGGGCTTCATCTGGCGCGACGCGCGGCAGACGGGGCGCACGGTCTGGCCCTTCGCGCTGATCACGCTGGCCGCCGGTTCCTTCGGACCGCTGCTCTATCTGCTGCTCAAGCCCTCGGGCCGCGACAGCGCGCTGAGGGCCGCCTGAAGATTGGCCCGCGCGGGCGCCTCGAAGCGCTCGCGCAGGGCCGGCGTGCCGTAGAGCACGGCACGCGCAAGAAAGCCGGCCAGGATCTGGCCGCGCTTCTCGTTGAAGACCTCGACCGGGACATGCGCGTACTCCATGCGGATCTGCGCCTCGTACTCGGCGAAGCGGGTCGGCGCGGCGCCGAGGATGGCGAGGTCGATGTCGACGAGCAGCTGCTCGTCGGGCGTGGCCGGCGCAACGCTGTGGCGCGTGGCCAGCACCAGGGCCGCGACGCGCCCGGCGGCATCGGCCGGGGCGCCGGCGTCGAGCAGCGCCGCGCGGGCCCAATCGGCGCTCAGCGCCTCGTTGTCATGGCGGTGCACGTCGTAGAGGGCGTCGTGGAACCACAGCGCGATCTCGACTTCGGCCGGCCGCTCAGCCAGATGGGCGAACTCGCCGAACAGGGCCAGGCATTCGCCCAGATGCTGCTGGGTGTGATAGCCGCGATGCGGCTCGGCATAACGGGCCAGCAGCTCGGCCTGCAAGGCTTCTGCGTCGCGGCCGCCAAGGGACGTCCAGGCCTGCTTCATGACGTCGGCTGGCCGAACATCATGCGATGGCGATCGGGATGCATGCCGACGGCCCCTGGCGGCCTGCTACCAACCCATGGCCGTCATGCGCGCGTCTCGAGATCGGGCACTGCACTCGCGCGCAATTCTGGGACTTCATGGAAGGCTCAAGTCCATGCCAAGCATGCTGGCGAGTCCGAAAGTCAAGCTCAGCAAGACGAGCAGCAACAGTACAAAGACGGCGACGAACTTGGCGCCCACGCGTCGTAGCGCGCGCCGGTCCGCCCACTGCTTCTCTCGGTCGTAATGCCACTTGATGGCGAAATACATGCCCGTTACGAAAACCAGACTCTTGAATAGAACGAAGACTATGAGAACCCAATCCACTTGAGCACTCCCGGCTATTGCTCGACATCATCTATCTTGACCGTAAAGAAGAGTCGATGGCATTGGACGTTTTGACTCACTGCCTGCGCCGCAGACGTGAGGCAGTCATCAGAAGCGTCCTGGTCCGATTGCGTCCCAACCGGATCAAGATGTTCCGAGGCCGCCTCCTGGGACTGCAGGTTGTGGCCGAGAGCTGCCGTCGGGACGCGTTGCTGCGACCAGCCACTTGCTCAGTCGCCGATCTTGATGCGCCCGCGAACGGGCAAGGCCGGAAATCAGTCGCTGCTCTTTGCCAGGCGGGCCACGAGCTTCATGAGCGTGGGCACGCGCTTCCTGCCATGCATTGCCCGCAGCCTGACCTTGGCCGCGCCGATGTCGATGCCCGCGCATGTCACGAGCAGCGGCTGCGTTTCCTCTTCTCGCATGACCTCGAACTGCGCCGACAGGCCCGGCAGGCCCTTCCTCGAAACACCGACGATGGGCACCTTGCCGCCCAGCGCTTGATGGAGGTGCTGGCCAAGGCCCGGTGTTTCGCCGGCATCCAGATGGACAAAGCCGTCGATCAGGATGAGCTCGGGCGCCAGGCTGTGCTCGCGCAACAGCTGCATCACGCAGGGCAGTTCCCGCAGATCGAGTGCTCCCCGCACGGCCTTCTCGACATGGATGATGCGCGAGACGTAGGTCTGCGTCGCTTCTGCGGCATCCCAGGCATCGAAAGCCGCAGCGGCAGCCACCGCCTGCGTGCCATCGAAATGAACAGCCACTATGAGTTTCATGCAGCAGTATGAGCCGCTCGGTTCAGGCGCTGGACCAACAGCGGCCGCACGGTCCGGCACGCACGCTCGACAGGCCTGGGACCTTTGCGCTCCGCGGCGCGCGGGGTCGATCACCCGCCGCGCGCCTTCTCCCTCTCCTGCAGCGCCCGCCACATCACCTTGCCGGCGCCGCTCTTGGGCAGGCTGTCGACAAATTCGATCAGTGCCGGCACCTTGTAGGCGGCCATGTTGGCGCGGCACCAGTCGCGCAGCTGCTCTTCGGTCAGCGCCTCATGGCCGGCGCGCTTGACGACGACGGCCTTGACGGTCTCGCCGCGGTAGGGGTCGGGCGCCGAGATGATGCAGGCTTCGGCGATGCCGGGGTGGGCATGCATGAGGTTCTCGACCTCGCTTGGCCAGACCTTGAAGCCGCTCGCATTGATCATGCGCTTCAAGCGGTCGGTCATGAAGAAATAGCCGTCGGCGTCCGCGTAGCCGATGTCGCCGGTGCGGAAGAAGCGCTTGCCCTCGAACTCGATGAAGGCGGCGGCGGTCGCGTCGGGGCGGCGCCAATAACCGTCGAAGACCATGGGGCCGCAGACGATGATCTCGCCGGCCTCGCCGACGGGCAGCTCCTTGAGCGTGTCCGGGTCGATGACGCGCGAGTCGCAGCTCATATAGGGCACGCCCAGGCATTGCTGCTTGGGCGCGTCATAGGGGTTGCTGTGGCTGGGCGCGGCCGTCTCGGTCAGGCCATAGCCTTCCATATAGCGCAGGCCCCAACGCTGCCAAAGCCGCTCGGCGATGGCCTGCGGCATGGAGGCACCGCCGCCGCCGATGGTGACCATGCTGCTCATGTCGAAGCTGTCCACCTGCGGGCTGGCCAGCAGGTCGATGACCATGGTGGGAATGTTGGTCCAGCGCGTGACGCGGTGCTCGGCGATCAGGCGGGCGGCGTACTCGCGCTGCCAGCGCGGCATCAGCACCAGGGCGGCGCCGGCGGCCAGCGTGCCGTGCATGATGACGACCATGCCGGTGATGTGGAACATGGGCACGACGCCGAGCACGACGTCTTCGTGGCTGACATTGGCCCACAGGCCGCCGGCGAAGATGTTGTGCTGCAGGCTGCGGTGCTTGTGCATGCAGCCCTTGGGGTTGCCCGTCGTGCCGCTGGTGTAGGGCAGCAGGGCGAGGTCGTCAGCGCCCACATCCAGCGTTGGCGGCGTGGCCGTGCAGGCCAGGGCCTCGGCCCAGGCGGTGGTGCCGGCGGGCAGGGCGATGTCGGCATTCAGCCAGTCGGCCCAGCCTGGGGGCAGGCCGTCGCCCGCGGCGCGGCCACCGGGCAGGGCCTCGGCCATGCGGGTGACGAGCAGATCCCGCGCCGCCACACCGGCGGCCAGCCATTCGGCGCTGAGGTCGGCGCTGGTGATGGCCAGCACCGCGCCGCTGTCCTCGATGAGGTGCTTGAGCTCCGCCGCCTTGTTCATCGGGTTGACCGGCACGACGACGGCATTCGCGCTCAGCACCGCGTAATGGGCGATGACGAGCTGGGGGCAGTTCTGCAGGCCCACCAGCACCCGGTCTCCCTTCCTGATGCCGCGCTGGGCCAGCCAGGCGGACAGGCGGGCGACCTGGGCGGCCAGCTCGGCATAGGTGGTCGTCTGGCCCAGGAAGACCAGCGCCGGGCGCTGCGGAAAGCGGCGCGCGTTGACGAGCAGGTTGTCGGGCAGGGCCGTGGCCGGCGGCTCGATGGCATGCGGCACGCGGACGGGCCAGAACTTGTGGTGGGCTCGGCTCATGAAACAGTCTCCGTTTTCCTCTGCACGACGACGAGGTAGACGCCGAGCAGCGTCACCCCCATGCCGGCGATGGCTTGTGCGCCGAGTGTCTCGCCGAACAGCAACCACGCCATCACCGAGGTGACAGAGGGCACCAGATACATGGTGCTTGACACGGCCGTCACGCGGCCATGGCGCAGCATGTAGAACATCAGGCTGATGCCGCCGGCCGTCAGCACCAGGATGCTCCAGGCCATGGCCACCCCTACCGAGGCATTCCACTCGATGCGCATGGGCTCGAACCACCAGGCCGCGGGCAGGGTGACGGCCAGCGCCGCCGCGAACTGCACGACCTGGCCGGTGCGCAGGTCGAAGTGGGGCACGAAGCGCTTCTGGTACAGGGTGCCGCCGGTAATGGCCAGCAAGGCCATCAGGCACAGCAGCAGCGGTGGGCCGAAGCCGGCGCCGATGTTGAGCTTGTGCCAGATGACGAGGATGACGCCGGCCAGGCCCAGGGCCACGCCCGCCCACTGGCGCGGCGCGACGCGCTCGCCGATCAGCGGCGCTGCCGCGGCCACCAGCACCGGCTGCAGGTTGACGATCAGGGCCGCCGTGCCGGCCGGCAGGCCCTGGCGGATGGAGACCCAGACGCCGGCCAGATAGAGGGCCTGGATGCCCAGGCCCGAGATGGCCAGGTGGGCCATGTCGCGCGGCGACGGCCAGGCCGCGCGAGCCGCCAGGGCCAGACCCAGCATCAGCGCAACGACGCCGGCATAGCGCCAGGCCAGGAAGGTCAGCGGGTCGGCATAGGGCGCCGCCAGCTTGGCGACGATATAGCCGGTGGCCCAGATGAAGATGAAAAGTGGCGGCGCTATCCGGTCGAGCAGGGGCATCCAGCCATCATGCCTAACCCGACAAGACCTTGGCGCTCATCAGTCGCACCAGCTCGGCCGGCTCGGGCAGGGGGCCGGGCAGGGGCAGGCCCGTGAAGGCAGCGTCCAGGCTCAGATGCGACAGGCCGTGGGCCAGGCTCCAGCCGGTCAGCGCGATCAGCGGCCCCGAGGCAGCGTCAAAGCGGGTGGCGGCGTCCAGCAGCACGCGGAAGGACGCCTCGGCCGCGCGGTCCAGGCCCGGGTGCTGATGGCGCGACGCCAGCACGGGGCCGAACATCAGCCGAAAGCGCGCCGGGCGGCGCTGGGCGAAGTCGACATAGGCCGTGGCGATGGCCAGCAGCTGCTCGCGCGCGTCGCCGGGGTGGGCATCGACACCGGCCTGCATGGCCGCGCCCAGCTGCTGGAAGCTGCGCTCGGCCAGGGCCGCCAACAGCTCCGGCAGGCCGGCGAAGTGGTGGTAGGGCGCGGCATGCGACACGCCGGCGCCGCGAGCCACGTCCCGCAGGCTCAGGCCCGCCGCGCCGCGCTGGGCCAGCAGGGCCTCGGCGGCGTCCAGCAGGGCTTCGCGCAGCTCGCCATGGTGATAGGCGCCAACCGCCTTGGCACGCGGGCGCGGCGGACGCTCGGCAGCCGGTTGGCCCGCGGCCTTCGTGGCCCGCGGCGCGCGCGCCGGCTTGGCGGAGGCCGCTTTCGCGGCCGGCGGTCGGATCAAAGCGGCCTTGCTCATGCGCCGCATCTTGCCATCGTCAAGATCAAGGCGGATACTGCCGACATCTTTACATCGTCAAGATCATGTGCCGTGTCGCATGTCTGGGCGGATAGCAAGGAGAGAGCGGCCATGTATCACGCCATCGTCAGGCGCAAGCTGTTGAACGCCTTTGCCGAGTTGAACGCGGGGCGCTATGACGCCATCCCGGCCCAGTTCGCCGCCGCGCACCGGCATTGCATGGTGGGCGAGCACGCCCTGGGCGGGGAGCGCCGCGACCTGGGTGCGACGACGCGCTGGTATGGCCGGCTGCAGCGCCTGCTGCCGGGGCTGCGCTTCGAGGTCGACGGCGTCTGGGTCAGCGGCTGGCCCTGGCGCACGCGCGCCGTCATCAGTTGGCGCGACCGCTTCCAGCTGCCCGGCGGCCGCGAGGGCAGCAATGTCGGCATGCACGAGTTCGAGCTGCGCTGGGGCCGCGTCAGCGCGCTGACGGTGCATTGCGACACGGCCCGCCTGGCAGGCTATCTGGCCGAGGTGGCCGCGGCGGGTCACCCGGAGGCTTTGGCGGAACCCATCACCGGCTGACGGCGCAGGTCGGCCTCGATCAGCTCGCGCAGGCAGGGCAGGCACAGGCAACCGCTGTACTGTTCGGCCAGCTCCACACGCAGGCGTTCGGTCAGGCGGATACCGAAGCAGGCGCAGTGGCCGGCCTGCACGCCGCATTCGAAGCCGCCGCCGCAACGCGGGCAGTTCGTGTCGAGCATGGGGCCGATGCTCATGCCCGCTTCTCCTGCAGGGCCGCCACGCAGAGTTCCTCGAGCACGCCGAGGTCCACGTCGGCCAGGCGCTTGACGTAGAGGCAGCCCTTGCCCTGGCGATGCCGCCCCAAGCGCGCCAGCAGGGTCTCGCGCCCGGCGGGCAGGCAGCCCAGGCTGACGTAGAGGCTGATGTCGCCCTTGCCGCCGGCACCGCTGGCGAAGCCGATCTCGAAGATGTCGCCCTCGCGCCCGCTGTCGTAGACGTAGTGGTGGTGGCCGAAGCCGACCATGCGGCCCCACATCACCGGCGGATGGCCGCTGGCGCGCTGCATCAGCGCGATCAGGGCGCGGCAGTCGGCGGCGCGGGCCTCGGGCTGGGTCGCGAGATGGGCTTGGACGTCGGCGTCGGTCGGAACGGTCTTGTTGGCGGCAGCGGCCATGGCGACTCAGGCAGGACTGGCTGAGGCGGATTGTGCGGCGTCGGCCTGGCCCTTGCCCAGCCGCCGCACAAAGGTGCGCTGCACCCGCTCCGAGCGAAGGAAGTAGGCAACCCAGATGACGGCGAACAAGCAGGTGCGCACTGCCACGCCGGCGTCCTTGGCCGTCCACTGCGCGCTCAGCGCCGGGATCAGCTGCGAGGCCAGCGCGTCGCCCAGGGTTGCGACGGCCGCGAGCAACATCCAGCCGATGTAGATCCTGGGCATGTTGCTGCGGCGCTTAAGCATCAGCACGAGCAGCAGCAGGGCACCGGCCACGAGGGCGAGGTTGATGACGAGTTCGACCAGCAGCACCGGCGCCCACAGCCCGTGATAGGCCGGCGAAGACGGCTGGGTCAGGGCGCTCCAGCCCTGCACGGTCAGGGTCGGCAAGGCATCGACCACGGTCTTGCCGACGGTGAAGGGCGAGACGATCAGGCCGATCAGGGGCAGCCAGAGCCAGCCGCCCAGGCCTTCGCTCACACGGCTCCACGCCGGCAGCGGCGCAGGCTCGGGGTCCCAGCGGTAGAGGCGGTGGGCCAGCACGCCCAGGCCCCCCAGGGCCAGCAGGCAGACGACGAGAGGCAGCCAATGCGGGGAGTCGCCGCCCAGGGCCGCAGGGGCGCGCCCCGCATCGTCCTGGCGGTAGAGGCTGTAGTTGATGCCGGCGCGCGCCTTGTCGAGCTGGGCCACATAGTGCTGCATGCCGGTGGCCTCGACATGATCGGCCCGGGTCATGTAGTGGTCGGTCAGCACGACGGTATGGCGGTCACGCCAGGACTCCTCGCGGCGCAGCGTGAAGGCGGCGTCCTCGACGACGAGGTTGTCGGGCTTGATGTCCCAGACCTGCGGCAGGCGGAATTCGCTGACGAGCTTGAAGTCCACCGGGTGGCGCAGCGCCAGCGGACTCTGGCGGTTCAGGCCCTTGGGGCGTTGCAGGAATTCGTGCAGGTCGGGCACCTCAAGCTCGCCCGTCCAGCGCGCCTGCTTGTCGTTGCGCACCCAGTAGCGCGGCATGCGGTAGTGCTCGACCAGTTCCAGCGTGTTGGCGTCAGGGTCGTCACGGGTGGTGAAGGGCTGATCGACGGCCAGGCCGGGATAGCTCGCGGCGTAGAAATCGAGGTATTGCTTCTGCAGATCCTGGCGGGCGTTGTTGGCCAGTGCGGCGCGCAGCATCTCGGCAGCTTCGCCTTCGGTGCGCGTCGTGATGGTCAGCGTGGCGGGCTGGTCGAAGCCGCTGCTGGCATCCAGCACGGCATGCAGCTCGCGCTTGAGGGCGCGCGCCTCGAAGCCGGCCATGGGCGCGAGCTCGCGCGTGCCGGCGTCCACGAGCAGGGCGCGGCCGAAGTCGGCCTGCACCCATTGCGCGACGCCCTTGCCGGCCTGCGGCGCGCGGGTGGGGTCCAGCCAGATGCGTTGGCCGCCGAGATCGGCCTGCACGAGCACATGGTTGAAGGCCCAGGGCGTGGGCAGGCGCTCGGCCGTGGCCTGGCGCAGGCCGGTGTGGACGAGGGCAGGGCGCGCCGGGATGCCCAGGCCGCGCAGCAGGGCCAGGCTGAGCAGGGTCTTGTCCTTGCAGTCGCCGAAGCGGCGCTGCAGCACCAGTTCGGGCGCGTGGGGCGCGTGCGAATTGGCGCCCATCTCGATGCCGAGATAGCGCACCTCACGCTGCACGAAGCGCAGGGCCGCGAGCAGGCGCTGCTCGGGGTCGGTCGTCGCCGCGGCAATGCGGGCGACCTCGCGGTCGACGGCCGGCAGAGGACCGGCAGGCAGGCGGTACAGCGGCAGGGCCCAGCGAGCCACGGCGGCCCAGTCTTCGAACTCACCCCATTCGGCCCAGGCATAGGGGTCGTACCAGCCCGGGCTGTTGTCATCGACGATGCGCGCCGGCACCTCGCGCAGCCGCCAGCGATGGTCCAGCTCGCCGTTCGCCTCGCTGACGCTGGCGGCCCGGGCGCCGTTGTGCAGCTTCCAGTGCAGCGGCCGCTCTTGGGGCCAGAGCAGGCGGGCATGGCGGTAGGCGACCGGTACGCCCCAGTCGAAATCGAAGCTGCCGAAGCGACGCTCGCCAAAGACGGGGTTGCTGCCCTGCACGCTGTAGGCGGTCTCGACGACATCGCCGACGCGCACGTCCTGCAATGCGACATGGGCCGTCAGCCGGCCGTCGAAGATCAGCGATTCCAGGCTGGCCTCGCGCTGCAGCAGCTTCAGTGCACCGGGCGCCACGCGGGACACGACGCGGCCCGCGCGGCGCACCTCGATGCGGTGGACGGTCAGGGTCTGGTAGCTGGGGTCGAAGCGGATCTGCACATTGGCGATGTCCTCGACGCCACGCTCATTGACGGCGCGGGTGGCCACGTGGTGGTAGTCCGTCAGCGTCGAGCCGGCGACGCGGACCTGCTGGTCCGCCAGCAGGTAATGCCGCCCCTGGCTCAGGCCTTCGGCCGGCGCGGCCGCCTCCAGCGGCACGGCCTGGGCATCCACCCAGGCCGGTGGCGGCGCAAAGCTCACGCCCTTGGTCGGCGCGACGGCCTCCACGGCCTGCGCGCCCGTGGCCAGCAGCCCCCACAGCAGGCAGGCGCCGGCCAGCCTCTCCCTCCACGTGCGCATCATGGCGCCTCCCCTTGTTCTGGCGCGGCGATTATGGGCAGTTCTCAGGCCAGCTCGGACTGAGGATCCTCGGGCGGCGCCAGCGGCGTGGCGCGGGCCAGGGCCATCCAGGTCGCGAAGTCGGGCTTGCAGGCGCGCTTCGGTGCGGGCCTGGCCAGTTCGAGGTGGGTGTCGTGGCCGATCAGCACGCCATAGTCGTCCGGGATCTCCTGCGGCTGGGCGATGCCGGCCTTGATGACGAACCAGCACTGGCCGCACAGGGCCCGGTAGGCGGCGGATTTGGCGGGGCGGCGCAGCTCGCCGAGCAGGTCGGCGCGGCTGACCTTGATCTCGTGGATGGCCGGCTCGAGGTAGTCCTCCACCGTGCTGTGGCGGATGGAATAGACATCGGGCATGGCGTTGACCCACAGCGTCTTGCCATCCTCGCCTGGCAGGCCCGCGCGCAGCGTGAGGCCGCGCCAGGCGATGCGGCCGGCGCGCTGCATCTCGGTGGCGACACGCTCGACCAGGCTCTCATGGGCATCGCGGGCGGCGCGGTTGCGGGTCAGCGAGGCGGCGATATGCGCCACGCCGGCATCGGTCACGCGCAGGCGCTCGCGGCCGTCGGCCTCCTGCAGGCGCTCGACCCAGCCGGCCGCCAGCAGCTCGACCTCGACGAGGTCCTGGCTGGGCCAGCCGGCGCTGCGCCAGAGCAGGCGCAGGCGTTGCAGATGGAGGCGGGTGGGCGCGGGCATGGCGTGATCTTCGCGCGCGGCAAGGCCCAAGGCTTGCAGATGTCCGCAGCATGCCGGCGACCGTCATCGCCGGTCAGGCCGGTGCGCCGCAGGGGGGCTTCGCGCGCCCGAAAAAAAGCCCCTCGGCCGGGTGGCGCGAGGGGCTGGCTTGAAAAGCCTTTGGGGCGTCGATCAACGATCCTTGTAGAGACGGCCACGAACAGCCGTCGGATCGCCGGTCACGACGACGGTGTAGACGCCGTTCGCCTGCAGGACGGTATTGCCAGGGCTGGTCACGGTGCCCGACTGCACCCACAGCGGATCGCCCGACTGTGTGAAGGGCGACGTCACGACCACGGGAACGCCGTTGCCGCCGTTGGCGTAATTGGCGCTGCTGAACGAGTCCGAGCTGCTGCCAGTGGCCACGTTGATTGCCGTCTGCACATCCTGCGAGTTCACGTTCAGCGTGGCGGTGGCCGACGGGTCGGACAAAGCGTTGATGAGGCGAATCTTCACATTGCCGTTGACCGACGGCAGCGTGTTGTCATCCTTCACGGCCTTCACTTGCGCCCCGGCTGCGGGACCCCAGACGAGCACCGTGTAGTCCTGGCCCGCAACGAAGCTGCTGGTCGGCAGCGTTTTCGCCACGCCATCGATCAGCACCGTGACCGTGCCGGCACCGCCGTTGAAGGTCACATAGCTCGACAGGTTGAGCGGCCGCGACGCTGCCAGGATGGTCGTGGTGGTCGACGCGGTGCTGTCAGCGACGGTCGCGGACACGATGGGCGAGCCGGCCAGTCCATTGAGCACGCGCACTCGCGCCAGCGGATTGGCGAAGTTGGTGACCTTGCCTTGTTGCACCACCTGCGTGCCCGTGACGAGCGAGCCGCTGACGGTGTTCGTCAAGAGCAGCGTGTTGATGCTGGCCGAGTCCAGCGTGACGGCCGGGATGTCCAGGCGCACGTCGCCGCGCACGCCTGTACCGGTGACACGGACACGGAACGTGCCGGAGTTGAGCTGGATGTAGCCACTGCCACCACCGCCAGCGTTGTTGGTCACCGCCGGAGTGGCCGTGTCCGGCGAATCGCCGGAACCCAGCAGGTAGACGTCCACCGGGCCGGCATCCGGCGCCAGGTTCAGCACCAGCAGCTTGGCCTTTCCAGAGGCCGGCGCGTCCTGGTTCTCCTGCAGCAGGCTGGTTCTCACGATCCCCGCGGAGTTGTAGGCAATCACGGTGTAGTTCGAGTTGCCAGTCAGCGTGGGCGACCACACTGCAACGCTCGTGCCTGACCCGCTGGTCGTGACGTTGCCCGACGGGTTATTCGTGTCCACGCTGCCGTAGCTGCCAGCGGTGCCCTGCGTGACTTTCGAGCTGACGGTCGTGTCAGTGCCAACCACCAGATCAAGACTGGTCTGGTTCAGCGTGGCGTTGAGCAGGCGGACCTGGGCAGTGCTGCCACCACCACCGCCACCGCCGCCGCAGGCGGTCAGGAATGCAGTGGCCGACAGGCTCAGCGTCAGGACCAGCCGGGTGGCCCAAGGGGTGAATCGCATCGAGAACTCTCCGAAAAAACCAAACCGCCGGGCCCTATTGCCAAAGCTGCGGCCAAATACGCGGACTCGCGATTAGAACTCAAGCTGAGGACGTCACGATTTCCACCACCTAGCGGCGGGTGAAGAACTGTTGCTGGCGATTGACGAGCCGCCGTCACCACAGCGTCACGCCGGGGCTGAGGAGAACACTCCAATTCCGGCGCCCGCGCGTCGCTAGCATCGCCGCCATGAACTACCCCCACCTCCTCGCCCCCCTGGACCTCGGCTTCACGACGCTGAAGAACCGCGTGCTGATGGGCAGCATGCACACCGGCCTGGAGGACGGGCGCAAGCATTTCGAGCGCATGGCGGTGTTCTTCGCCGAGCGTGCCAAGGGAGAAGTGGGGCTGATCGTGACGGGCGGCTTCGCGCCCAATATCGAGGGCTGGGCCAAACCCTTTGCCGGCACGCTGGCAACGTCGGGCGCGGCGCGCCGCCACAAGATAATCACCGACGCCGTGCACGCCGAGGGCGGCAAGATCGCGCTGCAGATCCTGCACACCGGCCGCTATGGCTATTCGCCGCTGTGCGTGGCGCCGTCGCGCATCCAGAGCCCGATCAGCCCCTTCACACCCCGCGAGCTGAGTGCCCGCGGCATCGAACGCCAGATCCGCGCCTTCATCCGCTGCGCCAGGCTGGCCCGCGAGGCCGGCTATGACGGCGTGGAGGTGATGGGCAGCGAGGGTTATTTCATCAACCAGTTCCTGGTGGCGCACACCAATCAGCGCAGCGACGCCTGGGGCGGCTCCTACGAGAACCGCATGCGGCTGCCGCTGGAAATCCTCGCCCGCATGCGCGAGGCCGTCGGGCCGGACTTCATCATCATCTACCGCCTCTCCATGCTGGACCTGGTGCCCAATGGCAGCAGCTGGGAGGAGGTGGTGGAGCTGGCGCGGCGCGTGTCGCGCAGCGGCGCCACCCTCATCAACACCGGCATCGGCTGGCATGAGGCGCGCATCCCGACGATTGCGACCAGCGTGCCGCGCGCCGGCTTTGCGTGGGTGACTGCCAAGCTGCGGGCCAAGCTGCGGGAAGAGGGCATCACGACGCCGCTGATCACCAGCAACCGCATCAACACGCCCGAGGTGGCCGAGGGCGTGCTGGCCGACGGCAGCGCCGACATGGTCTCGATGGCCCGCCCCTTCCTGGCCGATTCGCACTTCGTGCAGAAGGCCCGCCAGGGCCGGGCGGACGAGATCAACACCTGCATCGCCTGCAACCAGGCCTGCCTGGACCACACCTTCGCCCAGAAGATCTCGACCTGCCTCGTCAACCCGCGGGCGGCCTTCGAGCAGGAGATCGTGCTCAGGCCCGTGAATGGCGCGAAGAAGCGCATCGCGGTGGTGGGCGCCGGCCCGGCCGGCCTGGCCGCGGCGACGACGCTGGCGGAGCGCGGCCACGCGGTGACGCTGTTCGACGCGGCCCACGAGATCGGCGGCCAGTTCAACATGGCCAAGCGCATCCCGGGCAAGGAGGAGTTCAGCGAGACGCTGCGCTATTTCGGCCGGCGCATCGAGGTCACCGGCGTGGAGCTGAAGCTCAACCGTCGCGTCTCGGCCGAAGAGCTCAAGGGCTTCGACGAGGTGCTGCTGGCCACCGGCGTCAGCGCCCGCAATCCGAAGATCAAGGGTCAGGACGAGGGCATGGCCCGTGGCCAGGTGCTGAGCTATATCGACGTGCTGCGCCACGACAAGCCGGTGGGTGGCCGCGTTGCCATCGTCGGCGCGGGCGGCATCGGCTTCGACGTCGCCGAATACCTGCTGGAGGCCGGCCATTCCCTGACCCTGGACCCGGCCGCCTGGCGCCGCCACTGGGGTGTGGGCGATCCCGAACAGGTGCGTGCCGGCCTGCTGCGTCCGGCCCCTGAGGCTCCGACACGCCAGATCACGCTGCTGCAGCGCAAGGCCGGCAAGCCGGGTGCCGGCCTGGGCAAGACGACGGGCTGGATCCACCGTGCGGCCCTGAAGATGAAGAACGTCGACATGCTGGCCAGCGTCAACTACGAGCAGATCACGGCCGAGGGCCTGTGGGTCAGCTATGGCGAACAACGCAAGGATGCCCAGCTCATCGAGGCCGACACCATCGTGCTGTGCGCCGGCCAGGAGCCGCTGCGCGAGCTGGAAGCGCCCTTGAAGGCTGCGGGCGTCAACGTCCACCTGATCGGCGGCGCGCTGGAGGCCGGCGAGCTCGACGCCAAGCGGGCCATCCTGCAAGGCACCAAGCTGGCCTGCACGCTTTAGTTCTGGGACAGCTCCCAGAGCTGGTAGAGGGTGTCGCAGTCCTGCTCGACGACCTCCAGGCCCTGGGCCAGGTCGAAGCTGGAGTCGTACCAGCCACAGTCTTTCTTGGATCCCGCGCCGACGCTGTTGACGCAACGCAGGGCCGCGCCCTGGGGCAGCTTGGAGTTGGACCAGGGGAACTGCGAGGAGCTGAAAAATTGCATGGCGGTCTCCGGTTTGAGGCGGTTCGGCGGCGTGTTCAACGCCATGCCGTCAGCATCGCGGCCGGGCCTTTTTCGGGACATCACCCGGAGGACGGAGCGAGGGGGGAGGCCCAGTCTCCGCATCCCCCGCCCCTCCCCCCAAAGGGGGATGAAAACTGGGGTCAGAGTCGATTTATGACCCCAAGGCTGCGGCTCCAGGCCGGCTGAGCTAGGCTGGCAGGCCTGCCAGGAGCCCTTCCCATGCCCGCCCACACCCCCGCCGCAGCGATCAGCCCCGTCGATGTCGCCGCCAGCCTGACCGAGTTCTGGTCGCCGCGCGTCATCGGCGCCTTCGACGACAACTACGTCAAGGTCGCCAAGGTGCGAGGGACCTTCGGCTGGCATCGCCACCCCGACGAGGACGAGCTCTTCCACATCCTGCGCGGCCGGCTGCGCATCGAGATGCGCGACGGCGCCGTGACGCTGGAGGCCGGACAGATGTTCGTCGTGCCGCGCGGCGTGGAGCATTGCCCGGTCGCCGAGCAGGAGTGCCTGCTGATGCTGGTGGAGCGCAAGACGACGCTGCACAGCGGCGACTCGCCCAACGAGAAGACCCGCTCCATCGAAGAGCAGCTCGGCCCGGCTTAAGCCGACCGATTCAGCTCGCGACGCGCGTCGCTGCCAATCCAGCGCGCTGACTTCTCCTCACGCTGGCACAGCCGCTCCGCCACAGTGAGCGCAGGCTCACGCAGGGCCGCGCTGCGCTTGCCGATCTGGCGCAGGGCCCAGTTCACCGCCTTCTTGACGAAGTTGCGCTCGTCGTCCGCCGCGGCTTCGATGAGGGGCAGGCGGGCGAGGAAGTCGGCGTCCGGCCGCGTCTTCTGATGCACAGCGGCGACGGCCAACAGGCTGAAGGCGGCGCGCTTCTCGAACTCCGCCGGGCGAGCCGCCCAGCGCGGGATGGCCTCCCAGGCCAGCGGGCTCTTCACAAAGGCATTGGTGCAGGCCTGGTCGCAGACGTCCCAGGCCCGCATGCCAGCCACCCAATGGTCCATCTGCTTGACCGTCAGCTTCGCCGGCTCGGCCACCATGCCGGCCAGGATCTGGGCGTCGGGGATGCCGCTGTCCCACAGCGCCAGGGCCAGCTCGTGGTCACGCTTGAACTCGCGGGCCAGGCTGCGCAGCGTCGGCACGGCCAGGCCCAGGCGGGCGTCGCCGGTCAGGCCGAAGCGGGCCATGGCGTCCAGGGCCTCGGGGCGGGCCGCGGCGCGCAGGCGTTCGAGGGCGAGATTGAGTCGGGTCGGGGACATGGCAAGAAGGCGCTTGACTTAGAGCGCACTCTAGGTCGTCCAATGGCTTCATGACACCCCGCGACGACCCTCCCCTGCTGCTGATCGGCGCCCTGGCCGCGCGCTGCGGCAAGTCCGTCCACGCCATCCGCTGGTACGAGGCGCAAGGCCTGGTGCCCGGCGTGCAGCGCGACGCCGGCGGGCGGCGCCGCTACCGCGAGCAGCATGTTGCCTGGCTGGAACTGATGGAGAGGCTGCGCGTGACCGGTATGTCCATCGCCGAGATGCGCCGCTACACGGAGCTGGTGACACAGGGCCGCAAGAGCCTGGCCGCGCGCCGCGACATGCTGGCCGCCCACCGCGCCGAGGTGCTGGCCACCATCTCCCGCTGGCAGGAAGCCCTGGCGGCCCTGGACCAGAAGCTGGATTTCTATGACGACTGGATCGCTACCGGCGAACGCCCGGCCCGCGACCCGCTGAACCCAAGGAGCAAGTCATGAACACCCCCACCGCCGCCAACAAGGCCCTGCTGCAATCCATCTACGCCGCCCTGGCCGACGGCGATGGCCGCCCCTTCAGCGAGGCCATGGCCGATGACTTCAGCTGGACCATCGCCGGCCACTCGGCCTGGTCGCGCAGCTGGCGCGGCCGCGAGGCCGTGCAGAAGGAGCTGCTGGCACCGCTGATGAAGCGCTTCGCAACACGCTACCGCAGCCACGCCGAAGCCTTCATCGCCGAGGGCGATACCGTCGTCGTGCAGTACCGCGGCGAGGTGCAGACCACCACCGGCGAGGCCTATGACAACCACTACTGCATGGTCTACCGCGTCGCCGACGGCCGGCTGCGCTCGGTGACCGAGTACATGGACACCGACCTCGCCTGCCGCGTGCTGGGGGGTCCACCGGCCGCATAACCATATGAAGAAACGGCGCCGGCAACCGCGCACAATCGAGGCTATCGCTGCTGCGAAACAAGCCTTCTTCATGAAACTGCATGTCCTGGCGCTGAGCGCCGCCCTCGCCCTGAGCATGGCCACCCCGGCCGCCCACGCCGCCACCGGCCCGGGCGTGTCCTGGCAGGCCGCCGCGGCCGATGCCGACATCGACCGCTACTTCGTCCAGGCCAAGGCCGAGAAGAAGCCGGTGCTGCTGTACTGGGGCGCCAAGTGGTGCCCGCCCTGCAACCAGCTCAAGGCCACGCTGTTCAACCGCGCTGACTTCATCGAGCAGAGCAAGGCCTTCGTGGCCGTGGGCATAGACGGCGATGCGCCCGGCGCGCAGAAGCTGGGCACCCGCTTCAAGGTGCGCGGCTACCCGACCATGATCCTGTTCAACCCGGCCGGCAACGAGGTCACCCGCCTGCCCGGCGAGGCCGACGCGGCCCAGGTCATGAAGGTGCTGCAGCTGGGCCTGTCCAGCGGCCGCCCGGTCAAGGCCGTGCTGGCCGACGCCAAGGCCGGCAAGAAGCTCAATGCCAACGAATGGCGGCTGCTGGGCTTCTATGGCTGGGAAACCGACGAGCAGCAACTGCTGCCCGTGGCCGAACGTCCGGCCACGCTGACCCAGCTGGCCAAGGCCAGCGAAGGCGTGGACACCGAGACGACGACGCGGCTGTGGCTGAAGTCCGTCGGCGCCCTGGCCGAGGGCAAGGCGGCCGACCCTGCACAGCTGCCGCGCCTGCGCGCCGTGCTCGCTGACGCCGGCCAGTCCCGCGCCCAGATGGACGTGCTGACCAACGAGGCGCCGGATCTGGTCAAGGCGTTCGCGCCGCAGCCCGGCGAAGCGCGCAACGCCCTGGTGGCCGAGTTCGACGCCGCGCTGAAGCGCCTCAACGAGGACAACACCCTGTCCCGCGCCGACCGCCTCAACGCGCTGCAGGGTCGCATCGACCTGGCCCGCCTGGACTCGCCCAAGGACGACCCCAACCCCAAGGGCATCTCCACCGCCCTGCTGACCGAGGCACGCGAGCAGGCCGGCAAGGCCAACCGCGAGATCACCGATGGCTATGAGCGTCAGGCCGTCGTCACCGAGGCCGCGCATCTGCTGGGCCGCGCCGGGCTGTGGAAGGAGAGCGACGAGCTGCTGAAGTCGGCGCTGGCGCGCAGCCATTCGCCCTACTATCTGATGAGCCAGCTCGGCGGCAACGCCAGGAAGCAGGGCCGCAAGGCCGACGCGCTGCGCTGGTACGAGGAGGCCTTCAACAAGAGCGAGGGCCCGGCCACGCGCCTGCAATGGGGCTCCAACTACTTGGCCGCGCTCATCGAACTCAGCCCCGAAGACACACCCCGTATCGAGAAGGCCGCGGCCCAGCTCTTCGCCGAGGCCGAGAAGGATCCCGGCGCCTTCTACGAGCGCAGCGAGCGCTCGCTGAAGAAGGTGGGCAGCCTGTTGAGCAGCTGGAACCAGGGCCCGACCCAGGCCGCCGCTGTCGGCCGTCTCAAGGCCCAGCTCGACGGCGTCTGCGGCAAGCTGGACGGCAGCGATGCCAAGGCCAGGTCGGCCTGCCAGGGCCTGATGAAGAAGGCCTAGGCGATCACCCGGCGGAAGGCGGCGATGAAGTCCGCCACCGCGCGCGGCGAGCGCACCCCCTGAGGCTGCACGGCGTGCACCTCCACCGGCACTTCGGGCAGCAGGGTGCGCACCTGCAGGCCCTCGCCGGTCGACGCTTGCGCGGTGAAGGAATCGATGATGGCCGGGCCGAAACCCTGCTCGGCCATGACCATGGCGATGTGATGCGTCTGCACCGTCATGCCGGCCTTGGCCGTGAGGCCCAGGCGTGACCAGTGGTCGGCCAGCACAGCCCCGAGCGGATCGCGCTCGTCGATGCGGATGAAGGGCTCTCTCAGCACGTCCTGCAGCGTCACCGTCGTGCGCTTGTCGGTGCGCGCCTTGCGGGCGGACACGCAGACGAGCCGCCCCGTCGCCACCAGCTCGTCCTGCAGCGCGGGATGCGGCAGCTTGCCGTAGACGATGCCGACGTCGGCCTCCTGCAGCGCCATGGCGCGGGCGATGTCGTTGGAGTGCAGGGTGCGCACCGACACCGGCGTGCCGGCGTGCGCCTTGCGGAAGATGCGCAGCGCGTCCGGCAGGGCGCGCACGGCCAGCGACGGCACGATGAGGAGGCGAAAAGGGCTGTCCTGGTCCTGGCGCAGCGCCGAGGCCATGCGACGCACGGACTCCAGCTGCAGCATCAGCGCCTGCACCTCCGGGTAGAGAGCCTGGGCCTCGCGCGTGGGCACGAGGCGGCGCTTCTGGCGCGTGAACAGCGCATAGCCCAGCTGCAGCTCGGCATGCTGCAGCGTCTGCGTGATGGCGGGCTGGGTGACGTGCAGCAGCCGGGCGGCGGCACCGACGCTGCCGGTCAGCATGACGGCGTGGAAGACTTCGACGTGCTTGATTCGCATGACGAGTTCATTAGCTCAGCTTATGAACTCGCGGTCAAACGCGATGCACGGGGCCGGTCTGATTTCCTAGCATCCGTGCATCCGATCAACGACCCGGGAACGCCATGAAGCTCCTCGTCCTCGCCGCCACCACGCTGGCCTGTCTTGCCGCCCAAGCCGAGCCCGGCACGCTCGACAAGGCCAGGGCCACGGGCACGATCACGGTGGCCTATCGCGACTCGTCCATCCCCTTCTCCTACCTCGGCGCCGATGCCAAGCCCACCGGCTTTGGCTGGGAGATCTGCGCCCGCATCGTGGAACAGGTGAGGAAGGCCACCGGCCGCGCCGACCTGCAGATGGCCACGCAGGCCGTCACGTCGGCCAACCGCATCCCGCTGCTGATGAACGGCACCGTCGACATCGAATGCGGCTCGACGACGAACAACACGGCACGCAGCAAGCAGGTTGCGTTCTCGATCAACTATTTCTATACCGGCACGCGGCTGCTGGTGAAGGCGGGCTCGCCGGTGCGCGGCTACGGCGACCTGAGGGGCCGCAGGATCGTCTCCACCACGGGGACGACCAATGTGCTGGTGCTGCGCAAGTTCAATGCCGAGCGCGATGCGGGCTTCGAGCTGATCAGCGCCAAGGACCATGCCGAGGCGGCCCTGCTCGTGCAGCAGGACCGCGCCGACGCCTTCGGCATGGACGACATCCTGCTGTTCGGCCTGCGCGCCAGCGCGCAGGACCCGGCATCGCTGGCCGTCGTCGGCGAGCCGCTGCAGGTCGAACCCTACGCCATCATGCTGCGCAAGGACGACCCCGCCTTCAAGAAGCTCGTCGACGACACGCTGGCCGCGCTGATGAAGAGCGGCGAGTTCGAGATCCTCTACAAGAAGTGGTTCCAGTCGCCCATCCCGCCGCGCGGCATCAACCTCAATGCGCCGATGAGCACGGAGCTGCGCGACAACCTGAAGCAGCTCTCCGACAAGCCTGCCGTCTGATCATGGATGTCGTGGGTGTGCTGGGCGGCATGGGCCCGCTGGCGACGATCGACTTCATGCGCAAGGTGCTGGACGCCACACCCGCTGAACGCGACCAGGACCACGTGCCCATGATCGTCAGCTGCCTGCCGCGGATCCCGGACCGCACGGCGGCCTTCCGAGGCGCGGGCGATTCGCCGCTGGACGCCATCGTCGACTGCGGCCGGCGGCTGGAGTCGGCCGGCGCCGACCTCATCGTCATGCCCTGCAACACGGCCCATCTGTGGTTCGACGCGGTCCAGGCGCGCCTGCAGCGGCCCATGCTGCACCTCGTCGACGCCGCCCTTCACGAAGCCCTGGCCCTCGCCGGCCCGCGGGCTCGCCTGGGCCTGCTGGCGACCGACGCCACCGTCGCCTCGGGCCTGTACATCAACCGCCACCTGCCGGATTCGACGGCGCCGGCCTGGCTGATGCCCACGGCCGGCGAGATGCTCGAGCAGGTCATGCCCGGCATCGAGGCCGTCAAGGCCGGCCGGCTCGATATGGGCCAGGCGCTGTTGGCCGAGGTGGCCAGCGCCTTGCGCCGACGCGGCGCCGACGTGCTCGTGCTCGGCTGCACCGAGATCCCCCTGGTGCTGGACGCCGCAGCCTGCGGGCTGCCGGTCGTGGACGCCACCGCCGCGCTGGCACGCGAGGTCGTCGCCCACATCCGGCGGTGCTGAGCCGGCAGGCAGCAACTGCGGCACACTCCGCGCGGGCGATGCGGTCGCCCCGGTGGCCCACGAGGGCTGCCTGACACTCGATGCCGCGGAGGGACGGAAGATGGATGACGCAGGCTTGAGCGGCCTGGCCGGCGGAACCGCCGCGGCGGTGGCCTCTGCCGATCTGGCCAGCCTGGCCTTGAGCGGCGGCCATGCCGGACACGGCCCCGCGGCCTCGGGCGAT
Organism: Roseateles saccharophilus; assembly: GCF_031458095.1. Classification (GTDB taxonomy): domain Bacteria; phylum Pseudomonadota; class Gammaproteobacteria; order Burkholderiales; family Burkholderiaceae_C; genus Pelomonas; species Pelomonas saccharophila_A. The sequence goes on along the minus strand of NZ_JAVDXU010000002.1, from coordinate 1,074,599 downwards.
TGCCTGAACTGCGGCACTGCGCTGGTGGCGAACGCGCGCTTTTGCAGCCAGTGCGGCCAGGACACGGCCAACCATCCGCCCTCGCTGATGGAGTTCGTGCACGAGTTCGTCAGCCACTACATCGCCGTCGAGGGCACGCTGTGGAAGAGTCTGTGGGGCCTGATGGCCAAGCCCGGCTTCCTCACGCGCGAGTACCTGGCCGGCCGCAAGCAGCGCTATGTGTTGCCGCTGCGCCTGCTGCTGACCCTGGGCCTGCTGTTCTTCCTGGCGCTGAAGCTGATGCCCGGCAGCACGCACGCCTTCGGGCTGGACGACGACGAGGTCGCGCAGTCGGTGCCCCATGCAGCGTCGGCGGCCTCAGCAGCGTCAGCGGCGTCGGGCGCCTCGGCCAAGATCGCCAAGGCGAGGAAGAAGGCGGTCGAGCGCAGCGCGGACGCCAACATCCTCAGCCCCGAGCTCGCCACCCAGCTGCCCCAGGGCATGCAGGACCGCATGCACCGCGCCGAAGGCCATTGGCGCGCCGATCCCGAGGGCTCCATGCGTGCCATGGGCGCCACCATGCTGGGCCTGGCGCCCTATGCGGTGCTGTGCTCCCTGCCCTTCTTCGCCGGCCTGCTCAAGCTGCTATTCTGGCGCCAGCCCTATGGCGCCCACTTCGTCTTCGCCATGCATCTGCACGCGGCCTGGTACGGCATGCTGCTGCTGGCGGTGCTGCTGCCCTGGGGCGTCGTGGCCTTTGCCGTCTGGGCCTGGTCCAACGTCTATCCGGTGCTGGCCTTGAAGCGGGTCCACGCGGCCAGCTGGTGGACGACGGTGCTGCGCGCCGCGCTGCTGGCGGTGCTGCACTGGGTCATCATCACCCTGGGCCTCGTCATGTTGACGATGGCGGGTGCACTGGCGGCGGGCTAGGGCCCTGACAGCGGCGGCTCACGCCGCAGGTCGGCGTCCACGTCCATCAGCACGCTGGCCAGTTCCAGCGTGCGCCACAAGCCCTCGGGCATGGCCAGGATGGCCTCAGGGGTGCGCGCCTGGCTGACCCAGGCACCGATCTCGGCATGCTGCTCGTCGGTCAGCAGGCAACGGTCGCGCATCTCGTCGAGTGTCTGCACGCTCAGCCTTTCATCGCGGCACGGCGGCCGCAGCAGGGGTTGTTGCGGTCGTGTGGGCCGGGCATCACTGCTTGCGCGGCTTGGCGGGCGTGGCCGACGGCGTCTTGGGCGCGTCGCCGATGACGGTCTTCAGCGGGCAGACCTTGTAGGCCGGGCACTTGGCGCAGCCGGCAACGATGGCGATCGGGCAAAGTGTCATGGCTGGCTCCCGGGGTCGGTGGCGGGCTGAAGGGCGGCTCAGCATACGCTGCCATTCATCCCGCGTCAGTGGCCATTCAACGCCTGGAACCGCCAACCGTCATCGGGCCGGGCTGCTCCCGCCCGACGGCCCGGATACTCGCGGCCATTCCATCCCTGGAGCCCTGCCATGCCCTTCCCCGCCCGGCGCGCCCTGGCGCTCGCCGCCGCACTGGTGCTCGCCCCGCTGGCTCATGCGGCCGCGCCGCTCAAGCCCTGCCGCGTCGACGGCATTCCCACCGAGCTGCAATGCGGCAGCCTGGAGCGCCCGCTGGATCCGGCCCGGCCGGACGGCGTGAAGGTAGACATCCACTACCTCGTCGTGCCGGCCCTGGCGCGCAACAAGCAGCCCGACGCCGTGCTGCTGCTGGCCGGCGGCCCCGGCCAGAGCGCCATCAAGGTGGCCGCGCGTGTGCTGCCCCGCCTCTCAAGGCTGAACAACCGCCGCGACCTCGTCTTCATCGACCAGCGCGGCACCGGCAAGTCGGCGCCGCTGGACTGCCCGGACGACAGCAAGCTCTCGGTGGCCGAGCAACTCGAGCCGGCCGCGCAGATGCGCCGCATCGACGAGTGCCGCGCCACGCTGGAGAAGCTGCCCTATGGCAAGGACGGCGGCCTGCGCTTCTTCACGACCACCCTCGCCATGCAGGACATGGAGGCGGTGCGCGAACGCTTAAGCGTGCCGCAGTGGAACCTCGTCGGCGCCAGCTACGGCACGCGCGCCGCGGTGGAGTACCTGCGCCTGTTCCCGACCAAGGTGCGCCGCACCGTCATCGACGGCGTCGCGCCGCCGGACATGGTGCTGCCGGCCAGCTTCTCGACCGATGGCCAGGCCGCGCTGGACAAGCTCTTCGAGGCCCATGCCAAGACCCACCCCGAGCTGCGCGCCGATTGGCAGAAGCTGCTGGCCTCGCTGCCCCGCTCCGTCAGCGTGCAGCAGCCGCTGACCGGCGTGGCCGAGCGCTTCAGCGTGGACCGCGACCTCGTCATGCGCTCCGTGCGCGGGCCGCTCTACCAGCCGGCCCTGGCCGCCGCCCTGCCCGCCGCCATCCACGCGGCGGCCAGCGAAGCCAACTTCGCCCCCCTGTTCGGCTTGACCACGGCCTTCGGCTCCAGCCCCTCCATGCGCCTCGCCATGGGCATGCATTTCTCAGTCATCTGCGCCGAGGATGCGTCGCGCATTGCCGAGTCCAAGGACGCGCCGGGTGCCGACTTCCGCACGGTGGACGCCGAGATGTATGCCCGTGTCTGCAAGGCCTGGCCGCGCGGCGACGTGGCGCCGGACTTCTACAAGATCCCGCCCGCCCCCAGCCCCGTCCTCGTACTGAGCGGCGGCGCCGATCCGGCCACGCCGCCGCGCCACGGCGAGCATGTCGCCCAGGCCCTGGGCGCCGGCCATCCCGAACGCGTGCAGCACATCGTCGTCGCCGAGGCAGGCCACGGCGTCATGCCGGTGGGTTGCATGCGCGATCTCATCTTCCGCTTCATCGACGCCAAGCGGGATGCGGCTGCCCTGCCCCAGGACGCCGCTTGCGCCACCCGCATCCCGCGCCCCGTCGCCTTCCAACCCGTGCAGGCCGCGAAATGATCGACATTCAGGACGTTCACAAGCAGTTTGTCGCCCACAGCGGCGGCAGCCTCTTCAAGCGGGGTACGAAGCGCATCGTGCACGCAGTGCAGGGTGTCAGCGTGCAGGCCGCCAATGGCCGCATCACCGGCCTGCTGGGCGCCAACGGCGCGGGCAAGACGACGACGCTGCGCATGCTGGCCGGTCTCTTCCCGCCCGACCAGGGACAGATCACGGTCGACGGCATCGCCGTGAAGAGCGACGCGCTGAAGGCCCTGTCGCGCATGGGCATCCTCGGCGACGCCCACGGCCTCTACCCGAGGCTGTCGGCGCGCGAGAACATCATCTACTACGGCCGCCTGCAGGGCATGGCGCCTGAGGCGGCGAATGGACGCGCCGAGGAACTCGCGAAGCTGCTGGACATGGGCGCCATCCTCGACCGCCGTGCCGACGGCTTCAGCCAGGGCGAGCGCATGAAGACGGCCCTGGCCCGCGCCCTCGTGCACGACCCCGCCAACATCGTGCTGGACGAGCCCACCAACGGCCTCGATGTGCTGGCCACCCGCGCGCTGCGCGAGGCCCTGCGCTGGCTGCGCAGCCCCGCGGGCGGCAGCAAATGCATCGTCTTCTCGACCCACATCATGCAGGAGGTGGAGCAGCTCTGCGACGAGGTCATCATCGTCTCCAAAGGGCGCAGCGTGGCCCACGGCAGCGTGCCGGACCTGCTGGAGCAGGCGGGTGAATCCCGCTTCGAGGATGCCTTCGTGAAACTCGCCTTCCCCGAAGAGGTGGCCGCATGAAACAGGCTGCGATTGTTTTCGTCAAAGAGCTGAGTGACGCCTTGCGCGACCGCCGCACCCTGCTGCGCCTGCTCATCCCCGCCGTGCTGATGGGGCCGCTGCTGCTGATGGCGCTGTCCAGCCTGATCGCCTCGCTGGAGGAACGCGCCGAGAAGCGCGAGATCCTGGCCGTCAACATCGAGGCCGCGCCGACGCTGAAGAACTACATCGAGCGCCAGACCTACACGGTCAAGGCCGCGCCCGCCGACTATGAATCCCGCCTGCGCGGCACGACACTGCTGGAGCCGGTGCTCGCGGTGCCCCAGGACTTCGAGGCCAAGCTGCTGGCCGGTGAGGCGCCGACGGTGGAGATCGTCAGCGACAGCGCCAACCAGCGCGCCGGTGCCGGCGTCGGCCAGATCGCCCGCCTGCTGGGCGGCTTCAACCACGAGCGCGCCATGCTCAACCTGGCCATGCGCGGCGTGTCGACCGAGCTGCTGGAACCGGTGGATGTGAATGAGCGCGACCTCGCCAGCGCCCAGGCGCGCGCCTCGCGCTTCACCAGCATCATCCCGATGTTCATCATCATGGCCGTGCTCTACGGCGCGCTGACCGCGGCCCTGGACAGCACGGCCGGCGAACGCGAGCGCGGCTCGCTGGAACCGCTGCTGATGAATCCCGCGCCGCATGGCGCCATCGTGGCCGGCAAATGGGGCGCCGTCGCGCTGATGGGCATGGCCGTGGCCCTGTTGTCGAGCTTGAGCTTCGTGCCGGCGCAATGGCTGCTGAAGAGCGATGTGCTGCAGGCCCAGTTCAGCTTCGGCGGGCCCGAGGTGCTGGCCTTCTGGCTGCTGCAGATCCCGCTCGCCGCCGGCCTGTCGGCCCTGCTGATGGCCCTGGCCATCCGCTCCAAGACCTTCAAGGAGGCCCAGGCCGGCAGCACCCTGGTCATCACGGCCGTCACGCTGATGCCCATGGTCAGCCTGCTCAATCCGGGCGGCGAAGCGGCCTGGTATTTCTGGGTGCCGGGGCTGGCCCAGAACACGCTGATGATGGCCGTCCTCAAGGGGGAGGCCTTGCGTTGGGGCCAGGTGATGCCCGGCGTGTTCGTGGGCTTCGCGCTCGCGGCCGTGGCTTTGCTTTACGTGGCCCGGTCGATGCGGGCCGCCGTGGCGAGATAAGCTGCCCTCGCCATGAAACGCATCGCCTCGCTGGCCGCCACGGCCCTGCTGCTGTCCGGCTGTGCCGGCGTGAAGAGCTTCACCGCCCTCGAGCCGGCCACGCCGCCGGACTACACCGGCCCCACGGCCAACGTCGCCGACCAGGTGGTGGCCGTCAGCCCGCAGCGGCTGCACGTCTTCGAGATGACCGAGGTCGACGGCCGGCGCCTGTCCAGCAGCAGCATGGCCAGCGGCCGCGCCGGCCAGGGCAGCGGCATGACGCTGACGCCGGTGGCGCTGACCAACGAGCTGCCGGTGATGGCGCTTCGCGTGCGGCTTCAGGCGGCGACGCAGTACGCCTCGCCGCTGGTCTCGATGTCCAACCCCAGCTGCCGCACGGTGGGCGAGGTGGGCTTCACGCCGCAGGAAGGCAAGCGCTACGCCGTCAACGGCCGCATCGCGGCCGATGCCTGCGAGGTCTGGGTCGAGGACAGCGCGACGCGACAGCCCGTCACCGAGAAGCTCACCGGCCCGGGCACCGCCCGCTAACCCAGCCGTCGCGCGGCGGCGCTGAGCAGCGCCCGCGAGTACCAGCGGTGAAAGCCCAGCAGCGCGTGGAAGACCCAGCTCATGCGCGCCTCGCCACCCGGCCCGCGGCGGCGCGGCACGACGGCCGAGCCGAACCACAGCGTCGTCGCGCCGGCCGCCCCGGGCTCGACCTTGAACCACGAGCGCGTGGCGCCGCTGTCCTCGTGCATCAGCAACTCGTCGGGTTTGCGCGCCTCGATGGTCCAGACCGCCAGACGCTCGCCTTCGCCGCGCGCCACGGCCCGGGCCATGGCATCGCTGGAGGGCTTGCCCAGCAGCGAGATCAGCGCCCGCTCGGCCTTGAAGAGGCGCGTCGTGTAGAAAGCTTCGACGAATTCAGCCAGGGTCACGGCGCGCGGGAAGCGCAGCGTGTAGGCGTCGGCAAAGGCGCCGCGCTGTTCGGCGAGCTGGCCCAGCAGGCTGGCGGGCGGCAAGGGAGTGTCGGTGGGTGTCATGACGGGCAAGCGTAAACGCCGATGTCGCGATGGCGCCCTGCTTCTTCGACAAATATGGGGATCACCCGCACGCTCAGGGCTGGCGTGGGCGGCTGGCGCTCAATCCGGCCTGACCTTGGCGCGCAGCAGGACCGGCTTCCAGCGTTGCTGCTCCTGGGCGATGAAGGCGGCGAACTGGGCCGGTGTGTTGCCGACGGCCTCGGCGGAGTCGGCACCCAGGCGCTCCTTGGAACCCACCGAGCGGATGGCCTTGGCCGCCTCGACGGCCAGCTTGTCGACCGAAGCCTGAGCCATGCTGGAGGGCGCCAGCAGCCCATACCACTGCGTCATCTCGAAGCCCGGGAAGCCCTGTTCGGCCACGGTTGGCACGTCGGGCAGCTGGGGCAGGCGTTCGCGCGAGCCGGTGGCCAGGCAGCGCAGCTTGCCGGCCTTGATGAACTGCAGCACCGCAGGCGCGCCAACCGCCGCGGCCTCCAGCCGACCGCCCAGCAGGTCGGTCAGTTGCGGACCGGTGCCGCGGTAGGGCACATGCAGCATGAAGATGTTGGCGGCCATCTTCAGGTACTCCATCGCCAGGTGGCCGGCGCTGCCATTGCCGGCCGAGCCGTAGTTCAGCTGGCCCGGACGCTTGCGCGCATAGGCGACGAACTCCTGCAGCGTCCTGGCCGGCACGTCGGGATGGACGACGTAGAGGCTGGGCACCTTGGCCAGCAGCGTGACGGGGCGGAAATCCTTGACCGGGTCGTAGGGCAGCTTGTCGAAGATATAGGGGTTCACGGCCAGCGTGCCGATATGGCCGAGCACGAGGGTGTGCTGGTCGTCCGCGCGGGCCACCTCGGCCATGGCGACATTGCCGGCACCGCCCGGCTTGTTCTCGACATACATGGTCTGGCCCAGCGTCTTGGTCAGCTCGGCCGCGACGGTGCGCGCGACGATCTCGCTGCTGCCGCCCGGCGCGAACGGCACGACCAGGCGGATGGTGCGGCTGGGCCAGGCGGTATCGGCCCAACTCGGCAGGGCCAGGCCGGTGGAGGACAGCAGCAGCAGGCGGCGTTGCAGATCGGTCATGGCGCGGCGAAGGAGTCAGCGGTGGGTCGACTCTAGCCGGGTGCCGTCTCGCGCTCCATCCATCCGAGCCAGCGCATGGCCTGCTCGCGGTTCTCGCCGCACATCTCCTCATGCGGCGGCAGCGAGCCGCAGACAGCCGGGCGCTCGGGCCGGCCGAAGATCTTGCAGCGCAGCTCGTCGTCCAGCTGCGCGCAGCGCACGCCCGCCGGCTTGCCATTCGGGTGGCCGGGGATGGGCGAGCTGATCGACGGCGCGATGCAGCAGGCGGCGCAGCGGGGGCGGCATTCCATGGCGCGATTGTCCCGTGTCGCCGCCCCGCGCGTCCCGGGGACTTCAGCGGCTGCCGGCCACCTGCTCCCGCACCATCGCGTCGTAGCGCCGCAGCGGTCGACCCAGCAGGGACTCCAGGCGCTGCACGCCGCCGGCGGCAGGCTGCATGCCGTGTTGCTGGATGCGGGCCATCATCAGCCGCATGTCATAGGCCATCCAGCCCGGCATCTGGGTGGCCAGCTGCGCCTCGAAGGCCAGCAGGTCGTCGCCGGCATAGGCGATCGGGCGTTGCAGCGCCTCGCTCCACACGCGGGCCGCCGCTTCGCCAGTGAGCGGCTCGGGACCCACCACATCCAGCGTGACGCGCGGCAGCGGCGCGGGAGCGCGGTCGCGGCGCAGCAGTTCGGCGACGGCCACGTCGGCGAGGTCGCGCGTGTCCACCATCGCGATGCCCGCCGCGCCTATGGGCATGGGGTAGACGCCGTAGCCCTCAATGACGGCCTGCACCTGCTGGTCGTTCTGCATGAAATAGGCCGGGCGCAGCACGGTGGCCGGCAGGTCCAGGGTGTCGATCATGCGTTCCACCGTGTGCTTGCCGGTGAAATGCGGCACGTCGGTGAACCGGTCGGCATGGATGACCGACAGGTAGACGATGCGCTGGATGCCGGCTTCGCGCGCCAGGTTCAGCGTCTGCAGCGCCTGGGTGACCTCGTCCGGCGTGACGGCATTGAGCAGGAACAGCGTGCGAACGCCCTGCAGCGTCTGGCGCATGGATGGCACGTCGGTGAGGTCGGCGACGGCCTCGGTGACGCCGGCCGGCCAGAGAGTCTTGCCGGGCTGGCGAACCAGCGCCTTCACGTCGGCGCCGTGCTGGGCCAGACCTTGGACGACGAGGGAACCGATGGTGCCGGTGGCACCGGTGATGAGCAGGCTCATGGTGAACTCCTTGGGTTGAAAAGAATCAGGCGGTGAAGTCGATGACGGTCTTGCCGCGCAGGGCACCCGTGCGGTGGCGTTCGATGGCGGCGGGCAGGTCGGCCAGGGGCAAGACCTGGCCGACCGGTGCCTGCAGCTCGCCCCGCGCCACCTGCTGGGCCAGGCGCGCCAGCAGCGCGGCATCGGGCGTCATCACGAACCACAGGCCGCGCTGCCCGGCCGGCGTGCGCGTCAGGATCTCGGGCGATGACGTGCCGACCACCACGCCGCCCTTGGCCACCACGGGCCAGGTGCGCTCCAGCACCTCGCCGCCGACGTAGTCCAGCACCAGGTGGATGTCGCTCACCAGCTCCTCGAAGCGCTGCGTCTCGTGGTCGATGACCTGGTCAACCCCGAGCGCGCGCAGCGCCGCCACATCGCGGCCCGCGGCGGTGGCCACGACGAAGGCGCCCGCCCGCTTGGCGAACTGCACGGCAAAGCGGCCCAGCGCGCCAGCGGCGCCATGCACCAGCACGCGCTGACCGCCCCACACCGGGCCGGCGAAGTACAGGCTCTGCCATCCGGCCATCGCGGCCACCGGCAGCGCGGCGGCGGCGACATCCGTCAGCGCAGCGGGCGTGAGCGCCAGCCGGGCTTCGTCGACGGCGACCAGCTCGGCATAGGCGCCCAGTCGGCCGAGCGGCCCCATGACGCGGTCGCCGGGCCGCAGGCGCGTCACACCAGCGCCGATGGCCTCGACCACGCCCGCCAGCTCCAGGCCCAGCACGGCCGGAAGGGCGAGCGGGAAGGCATCGCGAACCAGGCCCTCGCGCACTTTCCAGTCGAGAGCGTTGAGGCCGGCGGCGCGCACGCTCACCAGCACCTGGCCGGGACCCGCCGTGGGGGCGGGCACCGCCGAGAGTCGGGTGGCCTCGGGGCCGCCATAGGTTTGCAGGGTCAAAGCGCGAACGGTTTTCATGGTCAGGTCCTTGGATCGGGAGTGAAAGGGTGGCGATGGAGTGAAAGATAGGGCGTTGCGTTGGATAAACACAGACGCCAAAATTCAGACATACCGTCTCAAACACAAGACATATGGACCTCAACGCACTGGCGGACTTCAACCTGGTGGCCACGCACGGCGGTTTCGGCCGCGCCAGCCGCGCCAGCCGGCGATCCAAGGCCACCCTGTCGCGCCGCGTGGCGGATCTGGAGGAACAGCTGGGCGTGCGCCTCATCGAGCGCAGCGCCAAGGGCCTGGAGCTGACGGAAGCCGGCCAGCTGCTGCTCAGCCGCACCGAGGGGCCGATGCACGAGGTGACCGATGCCATCACCTCCGCGCGCGAGGGCGCTGCAACGGTGAGCGGCCAGTTGCGCATCGCCGCGCCGCTGCTGTTCTCGCAACTGGCGATGGGGCGGCTGTGCGCCGACTTCCGCGCCCTCTACCCCGGCGTGACGGTGGACGTGGTGGGCGAGGACCGGGTCGTGAACCTGGTGGACGAGCGCTTCGACGTGGCGATCCGTCCCAACCCGCGCATGGACACCGCGCTGGTCGGCCGCTGCTTTGCCAAGGACCGCATGGTCGTCGTGGCTGCGCCGGCCTTTCCCATGCCGCCGCCCGGCCCGGCGCCGGTGGATGTGCCGGCCGTGCTGTCACGTCGCGACGATGCCCCCTGGCGGGTCGACGGCGGCCTGATCCTCATGCCCGTGCCCGTGCTCAGCCTGTCCTCCATGCTGATGGTGAGGGACGCCGCCATCGCCGGCGCGGGTGCCGCGCTGCTGCCCCAGTCCATCGTCTGGCACCAGCTGAGCCGCGGCGAGCTGGTGCAATGGGGCACCGTCGCGGACAAGACGGTGGACCTGTGGGTGCTGCACACCTCACGCCGCCTCGCGAGCCCCAAGGTCAAGGCCTTCGTCGACTTCCTGTGCGCGCGTTACCCGCAAGGCCTGCTGACATTGCCGGGCTGATGCGTGCGGGGCGCAAAAGCCCTGCGCCCTGCGACATCCTGGGGTGACTTATCCACAGCCGCTTCGTAAAATTCGCGGTTCGCTTGGAGGATGTGGCGCCCCTCGGCCAAGGAGTACCTTGGCCGGTCCCCCGAGGGGACGGCGATGCTTGCCGGCTCGACCGCCAAGCACATCGCCAACGCGGGCCGGCTAGGGAGCGGCCCGGCGCTCGGCCCGAAATGCGGAATGGATAACTGATGCTTTACCCCAAGGAATTCGATGTCATCGTCGTCGGCGGCGGCCATGCCGGCACCGAAGCGGCGCTCGCCGCGGCGCGCATGGGCGCGCAGACGCTGCTGCTGACCCACAACATCGAGACCCTGGGCCAGATGAGCTGCAACCCCAGCATCGGTGGCATCGGCAAGGGCCACCTGGTGAAGGAGGTCGACGCGCTGGGCGGCGCGATGGCGCTGGCCACCGACGAGGGTGGCATCCAGTTCCGCATCCTCAATGGCAGCAAGGGTCCGGCCGTGCGCGCCACCCGCGCCCAGGCCGACCGCATCCTCTACAAGGCCGCCATCCGGCGCATGCTGGAGAACCAGCCCAATCTGCAGCTGTTCCAGCAGGCCGTGGACGACCTGATGGTGGAAGGCGACCGCGTTGTCGGCGCCATCACCCAGGCCGGCATCCGTTTCCGTGCCCGCGCCGTCGTGCTGACGGCCGGCACCTTCCTGGACGGCCGCATCCACGTCGGCCTGGAGAACTACAGCGCCGGCCGCGCCGGCGACCCGCCGGCGGTGTCGCTGTCGGCGCGCCTGAAGGAATTGAAGCTGCCGCAAGGCCGGCTCAAGACCGGCACGCCGCCGCGCCTCGACGGCCGCACCATCGACTTCTCCAAGTGCGAGGCCCAACCGGGTGACCTGGACCCGGTGCCGGTGTTCAGCTTCCTCGGCAACACGGCCATGCACCCGCAGCAGCTGCCGTGCTGGATCACGCACACCAACCTGCGTACGCACGAGATCATCCGCAGCGGCTTCGACCGCAGCCCGATGTTCACCGGCGTCATCGAGGGCGTGGGGCCGCGCTACTGCCCCAGCATCGAGGACAAGGTGAACCGCTTCGCCGACAAGGACTCGCACCAGATCTTCCTGGAGCCCGAGGGCCTGACGACGCACGAGTTCTACCCCAACGGCATCTCCACCTCCCTGCCCTTCGACATCCAGCTGGCCGCCGTGCGCAGCATCCCGGGCCTGGAGAACGCCGACATCCTGCGCCCCGGCTATGCCATCGAGTACGACTACTTCGACCCGCGCGGCCTGAAGGCCAGCTTCGAGACCAAGGTCATCCAGGGCCTGTTCTTCGCCGGCCAGATCAATGGCACGACGGGCTACGAGGAAGCTGCCGCGCAAGGCTTGTTCGCCGGCCTGAACGCGGCGCTGCAAGTGCGCGGCGACGGCCCGTGGACGCCGGCGCGCGACCAGGCCTATCTGGGCGTGCTGGTGGACGACCTCATCACCAAGGGCGTGACCGAGCCCTACCGGATGTTCACCAGCCGGGCCGAGTTCCGGCTGCAGCTGCGCGAGGACAACGCCGACGCCCGCCTGACCGAGACCGGCCGCCAGCTGGGCCTGGTGGACGACGAGCGCTGGACCGCCTTCAACCGCAAGCGCGACGCTGTTTCACGTGAAACCGAGAAGCTGAAGAGCACTTGGGTTCACGCAGGCATCCTGCCGGCAGCGGATGCCGAACGTCTCGTCGGCAAGGCGCTCGAGCGTGAATACACGCTGGTCGATCTCCTGCGTCGGCCCGGCGTGGGCTTCGACACGGTCGCCGAGATCGCTGCGATTGCACGACCCGAGGCCGGTGTTTCACGTGAAACCTTGAACGCCGAGCTGGGCGCGGAGTTGGCCGCCCTGGTCACCGAGCAGGTCGAGATCAGCACCAAGTACGCCGGCTATATCAACAAGCAGGTCGATGACGTCGCCCGTGCCGCCCACTTCGAGCACTTGAAGCTGCCCGAGGATCTGGACTACCGCCTCGTCCACGCCCTCTCCTTCGAAGCGCGCCAGAAGCTCAACAAGCACAAGCCTGAGACCCTGGGCCAGGCCTCGCGCATCTCCGGCATCACGCCGGCCGCGATCTCACTGCTGCTGGTGCATCTGAAGAAGGGCAAGTTCAAGGGCTTCACGGAAGCGGCCGACGTTGCGGTGTCTGCATGAGGGACACGCTCGCCGCGGCAGCCACCGAACTCGGCCTCGAACTCAGCGACACCCAACTCGACCAGCTGCTGGCCTATTTGGCCCTGCTGCAGAAGTGGAACAAGGTCTACAACCTGACCGCCGTCCGTGACCCGGCGCAGATGCTGAGCCACCATCTGGTGGACAGCCTGTCGGTCATCGCGCCGCTGCAGCGCCACGGCGCGCCGGCGCGGCTGATGGACGTCGGCGCCGGTGGTGGACTGCCCGGCGTCGTCATTGCCATCTGCTGCCCCGGCACCGACGTCAGCTGCGTGGACGCCGTCGCCAAGAAGGCCACCTTTATCCAGCAGGTCGCGGCCGAGCTGAAGCTGCCCAATCTGCATGGCGTGCACAGCCGCGTCGAGCAACTGAAGACCGAGCCGTTCGGCGTCATCACCTCCCGCGCCTTCGCCTCCCTGGTCGACTTCACCAGCCTGACCCGCCAGCACTTGGCCGAAGGTGCAATCTGGATGGCCATGAAGGGTCAGCATCCCGCCGACGAGATCGCCGCCCTGCCCGCCGACGTGGAGGTGTTTCACGTGGAACAACTGGCCGTCCCGGGCCTCGATGCCCAGCGCTGCATCATCTGGATGAGGCCCCGCTGAGGTCACTTCACGGGTCGCGCCGGAGGGTCGACCCGTCTTCTCCCCGGTACGATGCCGGCAGTCGAGAACTGGAACCCATGGCCAAGATTTTCTGTATCGCCAACCAGAAGGGCGGCGTCGGCAAGACCACCACCACCGTCAACCTTGCCGCCGGCCTGGCGCAGATCGGTCAGCGCGTGCTGGTCGTCGACCTGGACCCCCAAGGCAACGCGACCATGGGTTCCGGCATCGACAAGCGCACGCTGGAGCTGACCGTCTACGACGTGCTGCTGGAATCCGCCAGCCTGGCCGAGGCCAAGACCCGGGCCGAGAAAGCCGGCTACGACGTGCTCGGCGCCAACCGCGAGCTGGCCGGTGCGGAGGTGGACCTGGTGGCGCTGGAGCGCCGCGAGGCCCGGCTCAAGGCCGCCCTGCACGACGCCGGCAAGGACTACGACTTCATCCTCATCGACTGCCCGCCCTCGCTGTCCATGTTGACGCTGAACGGCCTGTGCAGCGCCCATGGCGTCATCGTGCCCATGCAGTGCGAGTACTTCGCGCTGGAAGGCCTGACCGACTTGGTCAACACCATCAAGCAGATCCACGCCAACCTGAACAACGACCTGCAGATCATCGGCCTGCTGCGCGTGATGTTCGACCCACGCATCACGCTGCAGCAGCAGGTCAGCGACCAGCTCAAGGCCCACTTCGGCAACAAGGTCTTCGACACCGTCATCCCGCGCAATGTCCGCCTGGCCGAGGCGCCGAGCTATGGGCTGCCGGGCGTCGTCTTCGATCCGAGCTCCAAGGGTGCCCAGGCCTTTGTCGACTTCGCCAAGGAAATGGTGAAGCGCATCGAGACGATGCGGTGAGTGCGCCCCTGCTGCGCCCCCTGCGCGCCGACGACGCGGATGCCGTCGCCACCCTGCACGCGACGAGCTGGCGCAGCGCCTACCGCGGCATCGTGCCCGACGACTTTCTCGACCACGAGGTCTTCGCCGAGCGCCAGGCCGTCTGGCGCGAGCGCCTTCAGGGGTCAGCTGTTGCATCGGCCTTCGGCATCGTGGCCGAAGACGCCACCGGCCAGATGATCGGCTTCGCCTACGTGCTGCCCGGCCACGACCCGGTCTGCGGCACCCTGGTCGACAACCTGCACGTCCACCCCGAGCTGAAAGGCGGCGGCATCGGTCGCAAGCTGCTCCAGGCCGTTGTCCGCGAGCTGGGGCCGGACCACGCCCAGCCCCTGTATCTCTGGGTGTTGGACCAGAACGAACCGGCCAAGCGCTTCTATGCCCGCCTGGGTGCGGAGTTCATCGACCCCGGCACGACCCCGCCTTTCGGCGGCGTCTGCCTGCCCGAATGGCGCTGCATCTGGCGCGAGCCCTCTACCCTGCTGTCCGACCATGCTTGACCCTCTCGCCCTGCGCGCCGAGCACGCCGGCCTGGACGCCAGCGCTCCGCCCCAGCAAGCCGACATCGACGGCTGGCTGATCCGCCTGTCGCCCGGCAAGGCCAAGCGCTCGCGCTGCATCAACGCGCTGCGCGCCGGCACGCTGCCGCTGGACGACTTGCTGGCCCGCTGCCAGCAGGCCTATGACGCCGCCGGGCTGCCGCTGGCCATCCGTGTGACGCCCTGGAGCCAGCCGGCCGACCTCGACGCCCGGCTCGCTGCCAAGGGCTGGGGCGTCTTTGACGCGGCCGACGTCATGGTGATGGGCACGCTGGCATCCGACCCCGCGCCAGCCGCCCTCCAGGCCCTGGATGCTCCCACCTACGCCGCCACCGTCGGCGCCCTGCGCGGGTCATCCCCCACGGCCATAGCCGCCCACGCCGAGCGCATCGCCAACGCCCCGGTCACCTACCAGGGCTTTGCGCTGAACGACGCCGAGGGCCGGCTGCTGGCCTGCGGCCAGATGGTGGTCGATGGCGATATCGTCGGCCTCTACGACATCTTCTCGGCTGTACCGCGCCAGGGCCATGCCGAGCGCCTGTGCCGGGCCCTGCTGGCCCTCGCCCACGACCGGGGCGCCCGCCAGGCCTATCTGCAGGTCGGCAGCGACAACGAAGTCGCCAAGCGTCTGTATGCGCGCATGGGCTTTGTGTTCGCCTACCGCTACCACTACCGCAGCCCGGAAAAAGAGCTGCGCTGAATTCCGGGGGCGTCCCCCCTTTCGGCTCCCACGTTTGCAGGTCGCCGTGGCAGGGGTCTCGCGCGTTGGCTGCGTCAACATCCGCGCCACCTCAAACCGACGCCACCCATGACGCTCCACCGAGCCGCCCTCACCCTCCTCGCCTCCTTCGCCCTGGTCACCACGGCCCTCGCCGACGCCCCCAAGGCTGATGTCTCCGGCAGCGCCGACCACCCCGTCCTCAAGCGCTTCACCGGCAGCGTGCTGGCCGGCTATGCCCAGCAGGACTGGGAGCAGCGCAGCTTCCCCGACGCGAGCGGCGTGTCCAAGACCGAGAACGACAAGTTCAACCGCCCGGTGAACCTCGAGGGCAAGGCGACCCGCCTCTTCTATCTGGGACAGCTGGGCAAGAGCCCGCTGGAGGTCTTCCGCAACTACCAGCAGGCCCTGAATGCCGCCGGCTTCAAGGTGACCTGGCAATGCGAGAGCGAGGCCCAAGGTTGCGTCAAAGCCTATTTCGCACTGGACGGCTATGAGCGCGCCAAGGGCATGCGCTGGGCCGAAGGTGATGTGCCCGGCGTCGGTGCCGAGTACCGCAGCAGCTCCTGGCCCCTGGCCATGTCCATCAGCTACGACCAGGCCCGCATGCTGGTCGGCACGCTGAGCAGCGGCGGCCGCACGCTGAACCTGCTGCTGTTCACGTCCATGGCCGCCACCGAGCACACCAACCGCTCGGCCACCTATATCGAGATCGTCGAGCCCAAGGCCATGCCCACCGGCCAGGTCACGGTGGACGCCAAGGCCATCGCCTCCGGCCTGCAGGCCGAAGGCAGGATCGCCCTCTACGGCCTCTTCTTCGACACCGGCAAGACCGACATCAAGCCCGACAGCAACGCCCAGCTCGACCAGATGGTGGCCACGCTGAAGGCCCAGCCGGCCCTCAAGGTCCTCATCGTCGGCCACACCGACAACGTCGGCAGCATCGACGCCAACCTCGCCCTCAGCGAGGGGCGCGCCAAGGCCGTGGTGGCGGCGCTCACGCAGCGCGGCATCGCCGCCAACCGCCTGCAGGCGCGCGGCATCGCCAACTTCGCGCCCGTGGCCTCCAACGCCAGCGAAGACGGCCGCGGCAGGAACCGCCGTGTCGAGATGGTCCTGCAATAACGCCTCAACTCCAGTGACGACGAACCGCAAGATGCGAAGCAGCTTCACCCTGGCCCTGCTGCTCGCCGTGGGCCTGGCCGGCAGCGCCGCCCGCGCCGCCGACGAAAGCCCCACGGCCGACGTCAAGGGCAGCGCCGACCATCCCGTCATCAGCCGCTTCTCTGGCAGCCTGCTGGTGGGCTATGGCCAGCAGGACTGGGCCACCACCGTGCTGCCCGGCGCCGGCGGCATGTCCAAGACCGAGCGCAACAAGTTCGCCGACCCGCTGCAGGTCGAGGGCAAGATCACGCGGCTGTTCTACCTGAGCCCGCTGGGCAAGACGCCGCTGGAAGTCTTCCGCAACCAGCAGCAGGCGCTGATGGCCGCGGGCTTCAAGCCGCGCTTCAGCTGCGAGGTGAAGGACTGCCTCGGCCCGGCCTATTTCGCCATCAAGGACGACAACCGCGGCAAGGGCATGGACTGGGCCAAGGGCTATCTGATCGGCGTCAAGGGCAACAACTTCAGGGGCGCCAAGTGGGGCATCCCGATGTCCGTCACCTACGACGAGGGCCACATCCTGGCCGGCACCCTGACCCGCGGCGGCAGCACGCTGCAGATCCTCGTCTTCACCTCGCTGGCCGAGAACGAGTACACCGACCGCGCCGCCAGCTATGTCGAGATCGTCGAGCCCAAGTCCATGCCCACGGGCCAGGTCACGGTGGACGCCAAGGCCATTGGCGCAGGCCTGCAGGCTGAAGGGCGCATCGCGCTGTACGGCATCCTCTTCGACACCGGCAAGGCCGAGCTCAAGCCCGACAGCGACGCCCAGCTCGACCAGATGGTGGCCGTGCTGAAGGCCCAGCCCGCGGCCAAGGTCTTCATCGTCGGCCACACCGACAACGTCGGCAGCGTGGACGCCAACCTCAAGCTCAGCCAGGGCCGCGCCCAGGCCGTCGTCGCGGCGCTCGCGCAGCGCGGCATCGCCGCCAACCGGTTGGCCGCGCACGGCAATGCCAACTACGCGCCCGTGGCCTCCAACGCCAGCGAGGAAGGCCGCGCCAAGAACCGCCGCGTCGAGATGGTCCTGCAATAACAACCGAGACAGCACACCCATGAAGATCACCGCCCGCCTCACCGCCGCCCTGCTGGCGGTCGTCGCCCACGCCAGCGCGATGGCCGCCGACCCGCCCTCCTATGGCGATCTGCCAGGCGCGGCCGACCATGCCCTCATCAAGCGCTTCGCAGGCTCCTGGCTGGCCGGTCAGCGCACCTCCAACTGGGATGCCGCCGCCATGCCCTCGAGCGTCGAGCTGTCCAAGTCCGACAAGCGCCAGTTCAAGGACACGCCGCTCAACCTCGAAGGAAAGGTCACGCAGACGGTCTATATCGCGCCGCGCGGCAAGTCCAATCTGGAGGTCTGGCGCAACTACGAGCAGGCGCTGAACGCCGCCGGCTTCAAGAAGCGCTTCGCCTGCGAGCGCGACTGCTTCGACCTCTACTTCGCCTGGCTCAAGCTGAGCGATCCGATGAAGGGCATGGTCTGGGCCAAGGGCTATGTCGAGACGCCCAGCAGCGGCCGCTACAGCCTGGGCTCGGCCCTGTCCGGCGACGAAGGCCGCATGCTGGTCGGCACCCTGGGCAAGCCCGGCCAGGAAGCCACCGTGCTGATCTACAACTCGCTGGCCGCCAACGCGACCACCGGCCTGGTCGCCACCTATGTGCAGGTCGTCGAGCCCAAGCCCATGGAGACGGGCCAGGTCACGGTCGACCCCAACGCGCTGCAGGCCGGCCTCGTCGCCGAGGGCCGCGTCACGCTGACCGGCCTGTTCTTCGACACCGGCAAGACCGAGCTCAA
Source organism: Roseateles saccharophilus (assembly GCF_031458095.1). Taxonomy (GTDB): domain Bacteria; phylum Pseudomonadota; class Gammaproteobacteria; order Burkholderiales; family Burkholderiaceae_C; genus Pelomonas; species Pelomonas saccharophila_A. The sequence continues at coordinate 1,056,559 of NZ_JAVDXU010000002.1, read as the reverse complement.
GCCCGAGTCCAAGGCCCAGCTCGAGGCCATGGCCGAACTGCTGAAGAACCAGCCCACGCTGAAGGCCTGGATCGTCGGCCACACCGACAACGTCGGCGGCTTCGATGCCAACCAGACCCTGAGCATGGAGCGCGCCCGCGCCGTCGTGCTGGCCCTGACCGCGGCGCCCTACAAGGTCGACCCCAAGCGCCTCAGCGCCAAGGGGCTGGCCAGCCTGGCGCCGGTGGCGGGCAATGGCGACGAGGCGGGGCGGGCCAGGAACCGGCGCGTGGAGCTGGTGGCGCAATAGCCGAGCCTGCAGCGGACGCAGCACGCGCAGAATGACCGCCGTGACGCTGCGCCAGTCGATCCGCTTTGCCACCGCCGCCGACGGTGTGCGCATCGCCTACGCCACCAGCGGCAGCGGGCCGCCGCTGGTGAAGATCGGCACCTGGATGTCGCACCTCGAATTCGATCTGGGCAGTCCTGTCTGGGGCCATCTGCTGAGCTGGCTGGCGCAACGCTTCACACTGCTGCGCTACGACCAGCGCGGCAACGGCCTGTCGGACTGGAATGTTGCCGACCTGTCGTTCCAAGCCTGGGTGCGCGACCTGGCCACGGTGATCGATGCCAGTGGCCAGGACCGTGTAGCCCTGCTCGGCCTGTCGCAGGGCGCGCCGGTGGCCATCGCCTATGCGGTGCGCTACCCCGAGCGCGTATCGCACCTGATCCTGCACGGCGGCTACGCACGCGGCCGGCGCCGCCGCGGTGCGGACGCCGCGCCCGAATCACTCGACGCGGCCGTGATCCAGCTGATCGAGCATGGTTGGGGCGGCGACGACGCGTCCTTCCGACAGTTCTTCACCAGCCAGTTCGTCCCCGATGGCACGCCGGAGCAACACCGCTGGTTCAACGAGCTGGAGCGCGTCTCGGCCTCGCCCGGCAACGCTGCACGGTTGCTGCGCCAGATGTACGACATCGACGTCACCGCCGACCTGGCCGCTGTGACCTGCCCGACGCTGGTGCTGCACGCCAGCGGCGACCTGCGCGTGCCCTTCGGCGAAGGCCGGTTGCTCGCAGGCGCGATCTCGCACGCGCGCTTCGTGCCGCTGGACTCGCGCAACCACCTGATGCTGGAGCACGAAGCCGCGTGGCGGCGCTGGACCGAGGAAGTGGCGTGGTTCATGGAGGTTCGCGAGGAGATGCCCACCGTGGACCCGGCGCGCCTGGCCACCCTGACGCCGCGCGAGCGCGAATTGCTGGAGCTGATTGCGCAGGGCCGCGACAACGCGCAGATCGGCGCGCTGCTGGGCCTGTCGGACAAGACGGTGCGCAACCACATCACCAGCATCTTCGCCAAGCTGGAGGTCGAAAACCGGCCCCAGGCCATCGTGCTGGCGCGCTCGGCCGGCCTGGGCACAAACTAGGGCGACGGTCCCACCGTCGCGCTATCTCGCCGGGACTGGCGCCTCAGGCGCGCACGGTGCGCCGAGACCATCCTTCCGTCACGTCCATCGACGCACTGGAAGGAAATGCCATGCCCATCGCCACCGATCCCCTCGCCCAAGACAGCGCCAGCTATGCGCGTTGCATCGAAGTGTCCAAGCGCATCCGCTGGGACATTGACCGCGACGTCATCCGCGGTCGCCACTTCGACCTCGCCAGCAAGTTCCTGCCCGACGGCCTGTCGCTCGCGCATGAGCTGCCGTTCCTGACGCCAGCGCAGCGCCTCTTCTATGGCCAGGTACAGGGCCGCACCTACGCCAACATGTTTGGCATGATCGAACGCTATATAGGCGTCAAGATGCTCGAAGTGGGTCGTTCGCACGGGTTCGGCGACCAGACCGCCTTCGAAGCCCTCGTGCGCCTGACCGACGAGGAGCTCAAGCACCAGGAACTGTTCCGCCGCATCGAGCGCCTGGCCGCCGAGGCCATGCCGCCGGGCTACCGTTTCGCGCTCGACGGCAACGACGTCGCCGCCTTCGTGCTCGGCAAGTGCAGCTGGGCGGTGCTCGCGTTGACCTGCCACATCGAGTTGTTCTCGCAGGCCCACTACCGCGCCAGCATCGAAGGCGCCGCCGGCCTGTCGGACCTGTTCAAGGACGTGTTCCTGTTCCACTGGAAGGAGGAGTCGCAGCACGCCATCCTCGACGAGCTCGAGTGGGTACGCGAGGACGCGACCCTCACGCCAGCCGCGCGCGATGCGGCGGTGGGTGAGCTGATCGAACTCGTCGGCGGGGTCGACAGCCTGCTGCAGGTCCAGGCCCGCGCCGATGCGGCCTATTTCCGCGACGTGACAGGCATTGGCGCTGATCACAGGGAAGCCGTCGAGTCCAACACGCTGCGCGCCTACCGCTGGCAGTACATCGTCTCCGGCGTTCTGGAGCCGCGCTTTCAGAAGGCGCTCGGCGCGCTGACGAACGACGCGCAGATGGCGCGCATGCAGGCCGCGCTCGGTCCGCTGATCGCCTATGTCGGCGACTGCGGAGAGCCCGCCCTGCACTGAGGGACTGGCCTCAGCTCAACGCAGCCGCCTGTCCAGCCACTCCAGCACCCTCAGGTCCTGGAAGTAGTTGGTGTGATGCGTCTCGGCGCTGACACCGAGGTCCTCCCACTGCGGCGCGGCCAGCACGGTGTCGCCGAGGCGGTTCATGGACGCGCTGTCGACGACGAGGTCATTGGGCTGGTCGAAGATCAGGTCGGCGCCGTAGTACATGGCCTGGCCCTTCAGATGGGTCACGCGCTTCCACAGCTTCCACAGCGGCTCGTTGACCTCAGCCGGCTGGAAGCTGCCGCCGATGGCGCGCAGCTCGGTGCCCGTGGACAGCGGGTAGAGCTGGGCCAGCTCCAGGTTGTTGTTGACGCGGCCCATGGCCAGCAGACCCGGCACCAGGCCGACGGCGGCATCGACCAGCGGCGTGCGGGCGCCCAGCTCCAGCACCTTGCCCAGCACGCAGGCCAGGCCGCCCACGCCCAGGGCCAGCACCTGCAGGCCCGGCGGCGCGACCTTGCCGGCCTTGGAGGCCACCTCGGCGACCGCATCGGCAAAGCTGGCCAGGGTGTCCAGGGCTTGGCGCAGCTTGTCGGGCGCGGCCAGCGACGTGCCCCCCAGCGGCGCACCGACGAAGAGAGCCTGGCGCGCGCGCAGCTCGGGCGCCATGCGCAGCAGCCAGGAGATGACCAGCCCACCGCGGCTGTGGCCGACAAAGTCGAACTCGGCCGCGCAGGGCTTCAGCGCATCGCGCAGGGCCAGCGCGTTCAGCCAGGGCGGGACGGACAGCGTCGGGTGGTCGAAGGCCAGCACGGCGGCATACGTGCCGCTGGCATCGGCCAGGCGCTGCAGCAGGGTCTCGCCCTCCACCGTCGCGGTGAACTCCTTGGCATACATGGCGCTGGCGCTGAAGGTGCCGTGCACCAGCACCAGCGCACGCCCCTGCAAGGCCTCCAGCTCGCCGGCTGCCAGGGCCACCCAGCCCTGGCCATCCCAGCGGCGCAGGCCCTGGGCGGGCACGCTCAGGGCAGCCAGCACGGGGTTGAGCCGGCGGTCCAGGCCCTGCAGGGCTTCGGTCAGCTGGTTGGCGCCCAGTTCGGGGAAGGCAATGCGCTGCACCGTCTCGCGCGACTCCGGCGCGAAGGCGCGCCAGCTGCGCCGGCCCTGGCTGCCGAGCTGGCGCACCGGCGGCTCGTAGACCCAGCGCAGCAGGCCGCCTTCGTCGTCCCCGCGCACCAGGCGTACGGCCGCCCGGCCATCCGCGGCACGCGCATCGAAGCCGCGGCGGCGGCGCTGCTGGATGGGGGCGCGTGCCGTCTCGCCCGCAGGCGCCGCCACGTCGAGTTGGTCGCCCACCTCGGCCCACAGGGTCTGGCTGGCGGCGCTCATTGGTCGTCCCTCAACAAAGGCAGCGGCGTGATCTGGCGCTGACGCGCCGTGATGATGTCCAGCATGGAGTCGTAGTCGGCGCGCACGCCCAGGGCCTCGACGCCCGCCTCGATGGCTTCGATGAAGCCGCAGTGTTCCGTCAGCCTGACGGTTTCGATGGGCACGAGCTTGCGGTCCAGGATGAGCTGGCGTACCTCGTCCCAGCTGGCGCGGCCGGCATGCCAGGGCACGGACTGGGCGTTGGCCGCCGAGCTGCCGCTGGCATCGGCCTGGACGGCACCGCTGAAGTTGCCCTTCATCTGCATATAGTCCTCGCGGAAGGACGGATGGCGCCACCAGCCCGGCAGCGCATGGCCTTCGAGCAGGAAGACGACCGGGTAGATGTCCACCAGCTCCAGACAGGCCGCGAACAGCAGGGCCAGGTCGATGCAGGTGCCGGCTCTGTCGGCCCACACGTTGGACGGCATGCGCAGGCGCTGCGAGTCGAGCTGCTGGCTGTAGCTGGGCGGCGGGTTGATATAGCCGAGCTGCCAGTCATGCAGCAGCGTCGCCCACAGGGCCTCGACCTGGCGGTCCACGCCGCGCAGCATCTCTTCGTCCAGACGGCCATCGGGCACGCACTGGTAGCCCTCGAAGCCCGCCGTCGGGTCATCGCGCAGCACGCGGTTGTAGCGCTGCGACTGCGACACCGCGCGCACCACAGCCGGGTCGCGCGGCAGCACGAAGGAAGGCAGCCATTGGCCGTCGCGGCGGTTGTCGCGCCACTGGTCCACCGGCAGCAGGCGCAGGCGATGGCTGTCGTGGTACAGCACCTGGTCACCCTGGCGCACGCGCACCTGCAGACTCGTGTTGATGGCCTCGTGCACGCCGCGGGCGACGTCGGCCGTCAGCGGCACATGAATGTCCTTGGTCAGGTTCTCGCGTTCGTAGCGCATGGTGACGCGCCTCTCGTAGCGCGCCTCCTCGTCGCCCATGTGAACGGCCACTTCCACGTCCAGCGGCTCGGCGCGCGCGGGCGCGTCGCAGCTCAGCACGAAGCGGCGGAACAGCGGCTGGGCGTTGTGCAGCACGGCGTAGTTCAGCTCGGGGAAGGGCTCGATCTCGCAGCGCACCTCGGTCGTCGCCGGTGCGGCCGCGGCCAGGGCGTGCCGCCGAGCCTCGTGGGCGGTGCGCGTGGCCTCGTCGACAAAGACCGGCCCGCCCAGCCACAGCGTCACGCCGGTCGCGTCCACGGACTCGGGCAGCGCCCTCACCTCTTCCCAGACCTTGCCAAAGGCCGTGGGCAGGTCGAAGCCGCTGGCGAACAGATGGCGCAGCAGCTGGGTGATGGCGTACTCAGCCAGCGAGTCGTCAAAGGCGTCCTGGAAGCCCAGGGCCGCCAGCGTGGCGCCCTCGGCGATCAGCATGGGCGCCAGGCGCGCGGCACTGTTCCAGACGTTGAGCGTCGTCAGATAGGGCGGCGTCTGCCCCACCGCGCCGGCCACGGCCTCGGCCAGGGCCTGGGCGTGCACGAGGCGAGGGTGGCCGCCGGCGCCGCGCAGCAGCAGGCCGTCCAGCAGCCGGCGCGAATCGGCCAGCAGCTCGTCGATGGGCTGCACGCGGTCAGGCGCGCCGGCGCGGTCCGACTCCGGCGCCTCGACCAGGGCGCCCTTGCCCACCACCAGGCCCAGCTCGCGCAGGCCCTGGTGGCTGTCCATGCCGGCCACATGCAGCAGATGCGGCGGGCGGGCCTTCAACTCGGCCTTCAGTTCCTCGAGGCTGGGATAGTTCAGCACGCGGGGTGTCGGCACGCCCGCAGGCAGGGCGGCGGCCAGGTTCTTCAGCTCGGCGTCCACCGTCCAGCGCTCGCAGAGCTCGGTCGGCAGCGCGTTGACGACGAGGACGCGCAGGGCGGTCCAGGCCGGCAGCACGACGGGCGGGCGCGGCACCGGCTGCCATTGCCCTTCCACCTCATGCTGCAGCTGCAGCTCGCGGATGACGGTCAGTGGCCGCGGGCGGTCGGTGGCGCGGCGGCGCTGCTCGCGGGTGGCGGCGGCCAGCACGTATTCCCACGGGAAGATGCGCCCTTCCCAGCACAGGGCTTCGTGCTGGAAGGGCACGCGCACGACCAGGGTCGAGGCCTCGCCCAGGGCCTGGATCTGGGCCGCGGACAAGCCGAGCAGCTTCAGCGTCTCGCGGGCATCGATCTGGTGCTGCTCGCGCGCCTTGGCGTCGCGTACCCAGCGCTGGCGGGAGCGCAGCACATAGGTCCAGCGCAGCGCCTGCTGGGCCATGCTCTGGCGCGAACGCAGATCGACGCTGGCCAGCGCCACGCCCAGGGCGTCGCCGGCGCTGGCGATGCGCACACCTTCGAGCAGCTGCTCATGCTCGGGCAGCGTTGCGGTCTTGCCCACGGGCGGTCTCCTGTCTCGGGGACCGCAGTATCGCGACGCCGCGCCATCGCGCAACGCCCCGATTTCTGCTTCAGACCAGGCCGAGGCTTTCCTCGACGCCCAGGTGCACGTTCATGCTCTGCACCGCGGCGCCGCTGGCGCCCTTGCCCAGGTTGTCCAGGCGGCTCATCAGCAGGACTTGCGTATCGCTCGCAAACACGAAGAGGTCGACGCGGTTGGTGTCGTTGCAGGCCTGCACGTCGAAGAAGCCGGCCTCCAGCGTCGCCGCGTCGCGCAGCGGCTTCACGTTGATGAAGCGCTCGCCCTCGTAGTGGGCGGCCAGCGCGGCATGGACGGCTTCCGGCGTCGTGCCGGCCTTGAGCTGGCTCAGGTGCAGGGGCACGCTGACGGCCAGGCCCTTGTAGAAAGTGCTGACGATGGGCTGGAAGACCGGCGGCGTCGCCAGGCCGGTGTGGGCAGCCATCTCAGGCAGATGCTTGTGCTTGAGCGCGAGGCCATAGGGCCGCGGCGCCTGCAGATGGGCCGGCAGCGGCTGCTGCTCATAGTCGGCAATCATCGACTTGCCGCCGCCCGAGTAGCCGGTGATGGAGGTGGCGCTGACGGCCGCGTCCTTGGGAAGCAGACCAGCATCCACCAGCGGGCGCACCGCAAGGATGAAGGCGCTGGAATGGCAGCCCGGGTTGGAGATGCGCTTGCTGGCCTGGATGGCGCCGCGCTGGCCCTTGGCGAGCTCGGGCAGGCCGAAGGCCCAGCCGGGCGCCGTGCGGTGGGCGGTGCTGGCGTCGATGAGGCAGGTGCGGTCGTTGTTGACCATGAAGGCGGCCTCGCGCGAGGCGGCATCCGGCAGACACAGAAAGGCCACGTCGGCGGCGTTCAGCAGGCGCGAACGCTCGGCCGGGTCCTTGCGCTTGTCGGCGTCTATCTTCAGCACTTCGATGTCTTTGCGGGCCGCGAGGTACTCGTGGATGCGCAAACCCGTGGTGCCTTCCTGGCCGTCCACAAACACCTTGAACGTCATCGCCGTCACTCCAACCGCTGAAAATCGAACTGTGCAGGATAAGGGCAAACCATGAAATCTGAGCGTGTACTGCTTCTCCCGGGCTGGCAAAACTCGGGCCCGGACCACTGGCAAAGCCGCTGGGAGCGGCTGCATGGCGACGAGCGCGTCGAGCAGCACGACTGGGACTGGCCGCGCCGCGGCGACTGGATGGCGCGGCTGGACGAGGTGCTGCTGCAGGACGACGCCCCCGCTATCCTGGTGGCCCACTCCCTGGGCTGCCAGCTCGTCGCCGCCTGGGCCGAGCATTCCCAGCACACCGGCCGGGTGAAGGGCGCCCTGCTGGTGGCCCCGCCCGACACCGAGCGCGAGGACATGCCGCCGCAGCTGCACAACTGGCGCCCCATCCGCCGGCCCCGCCTGCCCTTCCCCAGCATCACCGTCATCAGCAGCGACGACCCCTATGGCGCGGCCGAGCGCAGCACCCAGATGGCGGCCGACTGGGGCAGCAGCGTCGTCATCGCCGGGCCGCGGGGTCATCTGAACGCCGAGTCCGGCCTGGGCGACTGGCCGCAGGGGCGGGAGCTCCTCGAAAGCCTGGCCAAGCGCTGAAGCGGCGACGGGCCGCTCCCGAGCCGCTTCGCACCCCCTCGGGGGGGCTGACGCAAAGCGGCAGGTTTGGGGGCACCCATTCACCGACAATCCGCGCCCATGGTCACCAAGAAACCCAAAGGACTCGGCCTCGGCCTGGAAGCCCTGCTCGGCCCCAAAGTCAGCGACGCGCCCGCGCCGGAGCGCGACGGCACGCCCAGCACGCTGAAGCTGGAACAGATGCAGGCCGGCAAATACCAGCCGCGCACGCGCATGGACGAAGGCTCGCTGTACGAGCTGGCCGAGTCGATCAAGGCGCAAGGGATCATGCAGCCGATCCTGGTGCGGCCGATCACCCCGAACGGCGGCGTGGCCTACGAGATCATTGCGGGCGAGCGGCGCTTCCGTGCAGCAAGACTTGCCGGCCTGCGCGAGGTGCCGGTGCTGGTCAAGCCGGTGCCCGACGAGTCGGCCGCCGCGATGGCGCTGATCGAGAACATCCAGCGCGAAGACCTGAACCCGCTGGAAGAAGCCCACGGCTTGAAACGGCTCACCGACGAGTTCGGCCTGACGCATGAGCAGGCGGCCCAGGCCGTCGGCCGTTCGCGCAGCGCGGCCAGCAATCTGTTGCGGCTTTTGAACCTGGCGGCTCCCGTGCAGAACATGCTGATGGCCGGCGATCTGGACATGGGCCATGCCCGCGCCCTGCTGCCGCTGGACGGCGCTGTTCAGATCACGACAGCCAGCGAGATCGCCGCCAGGAAGTTGAGCGTGCGCGAGGCCGAGAAGCTGGTCGCGAAGACCCAGGGCGCCGCGCGCCAGGCGCCGCTGCTGCGCGTGAAAAGCGACAAGAGCCGCGACGTGCTGCGGCTGGAAGAAGAGCTGGCCGATGCCCTCGGCGCCACCGTCGAGGTGCGCGTCAAAAAGCGCGGCAAGCGCGGCGGCCAGAGCGGCGAGCTGGCCATCCATTTCGACTCGCTGGACGCCCTGTCCGGCATCCTTGACAGGCTGCGCGGCGGCGCCGCTTAACACCGGGTTCTGGGCCGAGCGCTGGGCCGCTTCCGAGCCGGCCCTTTGGCGATGCTTGCGACTCGATGTCGCAAGCATCGCCGTCCCCTCGGGGGCTGAGGCCGGACACAGTACGCCCAGTGGGCGTGCTGTGCCTGCCGAAGCTCTGCGGCCGGCCGCAGAGCGGTCCCGGCCAAGGTACTCCTTGGACGAGGGGCTTCACCAATGCGGCGGCGTCCGACAAGGCGCCGCTTTTCGACGCTCAACACTAGAGTGCAGGAGGGGCGGCGGCGCATCCGTGACGCATGTCCCGATTGCAACAGTTCTTCACTGGCGGCCTCTGTCTGCACACAGCCACAAGGCCCCCATGTTTGTGTGGTTTGCCCGAAAAGTGCCAGGTCTTGCCCCCATGGCGGGCGTATGCTGGACCGGCACCCTGTCAACGAAAGCGAGAGCTGGGCGGTTGGTGGACGTGTAGTTGGGTAGATGGCGGCTTATTCTTGAGATTGACGAGGAGTCGGCAGCGCCAAGCTGCTGATCACCGAGTGGAGAGTTCTGATGACGCCTTGCAGTTGAGGCGCGATCAGAACCCCCCAGTCCCCTCGGGCACGGATCGTGCCTGTGACTGCGTGGAGTTCAAACCGCAGGAGGTGGGCATGGACGTCATCAGCCATTTCGCAGCGCGCTACGAGCGCAGCAAGGTCGAGGAACTCACGCTGGAGGAGTACCTCGCCGAGTGCAAGAAGAACCCTCTGGCCTATGCGACAGCTGCCGAGCGCATGCTGCAGGCCATCGGCGAGCCGCAGATGCTCGACACCCGCAACGATCCGCGGCTGTCGCGCATCTTTGCCAACAAGACCATCAAGATCTATCCGGCCTTCGCCGAGTTCTATGGCCTGGAAGAAGCCATCGAGCAGGTGGTGTCCTATTTCAGGCACGCTGCGCAGGGCCTGGAGGAAAAGAAACAGATCCTCTATCTGCTCGGCCCCGTGGGCGGTGGCAAGAGCTCGATTGCCGAACGGCTCAAGCAGCTGATGGAGCATGTGCCCTTCTACGCGCTGGCCGGCTCGCCGGTCAACGAGTCACCGCTGGGGCTCTTCGATCTGATTGAAGACGGCCCGCTGCTGGAGCGCGACTACGGCATCCCGCGCCGCTACCTGAACCGCATCCTGTCGCCCTGGGCTGTCAAGCGCCTGGACGAATTCGGCGGCGACATCCGCAAGTTCAAGGTCGTCAAACGCTATCCCAGCGTGCTCAAGCAGCTCGGCGTGGCCAAGACCGAGCCGGGCGACGAGAACAACCAGGACATCTCCAGCCTGGTCGGCAAGGTGGACATCCGCAAGCTCGAGACCTATGCCCAGGACGATCCCGACGCCTACAGCTACTCCGGTGGCCTGTGCCTGGCCAACCAGGGCCTGCTGGAGTTCGTCGAGATGTTCAAGGCGCCCATCAAGGTGCTGCATCCGCTGCTGACCGCCACGCAGGAAAGCAACTACAAGGGCACCGAGGGCTTCGGCGCGATTCCCTTCGACGGCATCGTGCTGGCGCACAGCAACGAGAGCGAGTGGAAGACCTTCCGCAACAACAAGAACAACGAGGCCTTCCTCGACCGTGTCTACATCGTCAAGGTGCCTTACTGCCTGCGCGTCAGCGAAGAGGTCAAGATCTACGAGAAGCTGATCCGCGGCTCGTCGCTGGCCGAGGCCAAGTGCGCCCCCGGCACGCTGAAGATGATGAGCCAGTTCGCGGTGCTCACCCGGCTGAAGGAGCCTGAGAACTCGTCGCTGTATTCCAAGATGCAGATCTACGACGGCGAGAACCTCAAGGACACCGACCCGCGCGCCAAGAGCTACCAGGAGTACCGCGACTACGCCGGCGTCGACGAAGGCATGAGCGGCATCAGCACGCGCTTCGCCTACAAGATCCTGTCCAAGGTCTTCAACTTCGACAGCTCCGAGGTCGCCGCCAATCCGGTGCATCTGATGTATGTGCTGGAGCAGCAGATCGAGCGCGAGCAGTTCCCCAAGGAGCTGGAAGAGAAATACGTCAGCTATATCAAGGAGCAGCTGTCGCCTCGCTATGCCGAGTTCATCGGCAAGGAGATCCAGACCGCCTATCTGGAAAGCTATAGCGAGTACGGCCAGAACATCTTCGACCGCTATGTGACCTATGCCGACTACTGGATCCAGGATCAGGAGTACCGCGACACCGACACCGGCGAGGTCTTCGACCGCTCGGCGCTGAACGGCGAGCTGGAGAAGATCGAGAAGCCGGCCGGCATCTCCAACCCCAAGGACTTCCGCAACGAGATCGTCAACTTCGTGCTGCGGGCGCGCGCCAACAACGCGGGCAAGAACCCGCTGTGGACCAGCTACGAGAAGCTGCGCACCGTCATCGAGAAGAAGATGTTCTCCAACACCGAGGAGCTGCTGCCCGTCATCAGCTTCAACGCCAAAGCCAGCGCCGAGGACGCCAAGAAGCACGAGAACTTCGTGCAGCGCATGGTGGACAAGGGCTATACGGCCAAGCAGGTCAGGCTGTTGTGCGAGTGGTATCTGAGGGTCCGCAAGTCCAGTTGACGATCATGGAGCCCCTCGTCCGACGAGTACATCGGCCGATCCCCCGAGGGGATGCGGGCCGGCTAGGGGCGGCCCGGCGCTCGGCCCGCGAAAGGTGAGGCATGTCCCTCCAGCAAATCATCGATAGACGGCTGTCGGGCAAGAACAAGTCCATCGGCAACCGCGAGCGCTTTTTGCGCCGCCACAAGGACCAGATCCGCGAGGCGGTCAAGCGCGCGGTGGACGGCCGCGGCATCCGCGACATGGAGCGCGGCGAGGACGTCCACATCCCCAAGAAGGACTTGAGCGAGCCCGTCTTCGGCCATGGCGACGGTGGCATCCGCGAGGTCGTGCGGCCGGGCAACCAGGAGTATGTGAAGGGCGACCGCATCGCCAAGCCCAAGGGCGGGCAAGGCGGTGGCGCGGGCGGCGGCGAGGCCAGCGACCAGGGCGAGGGGGAGGACGACTTCGTCTTCCACCTCACCAAGGAAGAGTTCATGCAGGTCTTCTTCGACGACCTGGCCCTGCCCAATCTCGCCCGCACGACGCTGGCCGACACGCCCGAGTGGCGCAGCCAGCGCGCCGGCTTCGTGTCCGACGGCACGCCCACCAATCTGCACGTCGTGCGCTCCATGCGCGGTGCTTTAGGGCGGCGCATTGCGCTGGGCATGGACAAGCGCCGCGAGCTGCACGAGCTCGAGGCCCGCGAGCAGGAGCTGCTGAAGGAAGACCGCCCCGAGACGCCGCGCCTGCTGCTCGAAACCCGCGAGCGCATCAAGCATCTGCGCGAGCGCATCGCGGCCATCCCCTTCCTCGATCCTATCGACCTGCGCTTTCGCTCGCGCGTGCGCATCCCGGTGCCCACGACGCGCGCCGTCATGTTCTGCCTGATGGACGTGTCGGGCTCCATGGACGAAGGCCGCAAGGACCTCGCCAAGCGCTTCTTCATCCTGCTCTACCTCTTCCTGACGCGGCACTACGAAAAGATCGACGTCGTCTTCATCCGCCACCACACCCAGGCCCAGGAAGTGGACGAGCAGAACTTCTTCCACGCCACCGAGACCGGCGGCACGGTCGTCTCGTCGGCCCTCGTCCTGATGGAACAGATCATCAAGGAGCGCTATTCGCCGACCGAATGGAATATCTACGGCGCCCAGGCCAGCGACGGCGACAACTGGCACCACGACAGCGGCCGCTGCCGCGAGCTGCTGGCCGACAAGCTGCTGCCGCTGTGCCGCTACTTCGCCTATGTGCAGGTCGCCGAACCCGAGCAGAACCTCTGGGAGGAATACCAGAAGCTCGCCGAGGACGCCAAGCACTTCGCCATGCGCAAGGCCGTCGAGGCCTCGCAGATCTACCCGGTCTTCCGTGACTTGTTCAAGAAGGAAGGGGCCGCGGCATGAGCAGCAAAGAGGATAGACGCCATCACGAGCGGCCGGCCAATCCGCCGGCCGGCATGCCGGAGCGCCGCCAGCGCCAGCCGCTGCAGCGCATGAAGCCGCTGGCCCAGCGCCCCAGCCAGCCCCTGCCTTCGCCCAACGACTGGAGCTTCGAGCTCATCGAGGAATACCACGCCGTCATCAAGAACACGGCCGAGCGCTTCGGCCTGGACACCTATGCCAACCAGCTCGAGGTCATCACCGCCGAGCAGATGATGGACGCCTATGCCTCGGTCGGCATGCCGGTGAACTACCGCCACTGGAGCTATGGCAAGGAGTTCATCGCCACCGAGCGCAGCTACAAGCGCGGCCAGATGGGCCTGGCCTACGAGATCGTCATCAACTCCGACCCCTGCATCGCCTACCTGATGGAGGAGAACACGCTGGCCATGCAGGCCCTCGTGATTGCCCACGCCTGCTACGGCCACAACAGCTTCTTCAAAGGGAACTACCTGTTCCGCATGTGGACGGATGCATCCAGCATCATCGACTACCTCGTCTACGCCAAGAACTACGTCGCCGATTGCGAGGAGCGCTACGGCCTGGACGCCGTCGAGACCCTGCTGGACAGCTGCCATGCGCTGATGAACCATGGCGTGGACCGCTACCGCCGCCCTGCCAAGCTGTCGCTCGCCGAGGAGCGCGCGCGGCTCAAGGACCGCGAGCACCATGCGCAGATGCAGATCAACGATCTGTGGCGCACCCTGCCCAAGAAGCCCGACCGCCCCGACGAGGCCGCCGAGAGCCGCCGTTTCCCCGACGAGCCGCAGGAGAACCTGCTCTATTTCATCGAGAAGAACGCGCCGCTGCTCGACCCCTGGCAGCGCGAGGTCGTGCGCATCGTGCGCAAGATCGCCCAGTACTTCTATCCGCAGCGCCAGACGCAGGTCATGAACGAGGGCTGGGCCACCTTCTGGCACCACCGCCTGCTCAACCAGATGTACGACGACGGCTATCTGTCGGACGGCATGATGATCGAGTGGCTCAAATCCCACACCAACGTCGTCTACCAGCACCCGGGCGCCAACCTCAACCCCTATGCGCTGGGCTTCGCGATGTACACCGACATCAAGCGCATCTGCGAGAACCCCACCGACGAAGACCGCGACTGGTTCCCCGACATCGCCGGCAGCGAATGGCTGCCCACGCTCGACCACGCCATGCGCAACTTCAAGGACGAGAGCTTCATCGGCCAATACCTGAGCCCGAAGATCATGCGCGACTTCCGCCTCTTCTCCATCCTGGATGACGAGGCCAAGAGCGAGTACGAGATCTCGGCCATCCACGACGAAGGCGGCTACCGCCATCTGCGCCAGGCCCTTTCGCGCCAGTATGACCTGTCCACCCGCGAGCCCAATATCCAGGTCTGGAACGTCAACCTGCGCGGCGACCGGTCGCTGACGCTGCGCCATGTGCAGCACCTCAACCGCCCCCTGCACGACAGCGCCCAGGAAGTGCTCAAGCATGTCGGCCGCTTGTGGGGCTTTGGCGTGCAGCTCGAGAGCGTCAACGCCCGTGGCGATGTGACCAAGCGCTGGAGCGTGCCGCCCCAGGCGGCTTGAGGGGCCTGATACTTGCCGGCATGTTCCGGCTGCTACTGCCTGCCCTCCTTGCCGCCCAGGCCCTGCCCGCCCATGCCGTGGGCCTGACCGAGAGGCAGGCGTGCCTGAAGCTCATCGGCACCGCGCGCGCCCTGCACCTGGCCGGGCCGAACAAGCGCGGCGACTACCGCTGCAAGCGCCATCCCGTCGATACCGACTTCGTTTTCACGCTGCGCTTCGACGGGCCAGGGGAGCCCAGGGACGAAAGCCATCTGCTTGGCCACTTCGCCGTCGACAAGGCCACGCGCGAGGTCTATCAGTGGGACCGCACCACCGGCCAGCGCGGCGCCGTGCTGGCCCCGCCACCGCGCGCGGCGAGGAAACCCGCGAAATCGCCCTAGGGCGCGACCGCCTGCCCATCCTTCTCGACCAGCCGCCCCACCTGGCCCAGCGCGTACTTCCAGCCCGCCCCGGTGCGGATGTAGACATCGCTGAACCACAGCTTGCGGTGGTGGACGCGGCCCGTCTTCAACTCGACGCCCTTGAGCGCCAGCAGCGCCGTGACGACGGCCGTGTGCTCGCCGAAGACACGCACCGTGCGCGTGCCCGGCACGACGTCCTGCTCTTCATAGGTGATGGTCTTGCCGCGCGCCTCGGCCAGCAGCTGCTCGCGCGTGAAGGTCAGGCCGCCGCCCGACACGAGCACGAAGTCCTCGGCCAGAATCCTCGCCATGCCGGCCTCGTCGTTGCGTTTCACGGCCGCCTGGTATTCGATGTCCAGCGCCGCGACCTGCGCCGCCACGTCGGCGGATGCCGCCGCCGCGCCCAGGGGCAGGACCATGGCCAGCCAGGCGGCTGCCTTGCTTGCAAATGCCTTCTTCACGCTTCCCATCCTTTGAAAACCTTGTCGCCGCGCCCGCCGCTGGCGACCTGGCAGTCACGATAGAAGGCCGACCCGCCCGGCGACAGAGCCAATCCGCACGGACGCGGGGAACCACATGCTGAGCGACCGCCTCGCCGCGACGCTGAGACGGGATTCACCCATCGCCCTCAGTGCCCAACTGGCCGAGGAGCTGCGCCGCCTCATCGCCAGTGCCGTGCTGCGCCCGGGGGACGCCCTGCCCGCCACGCGTGCCCTGGCCACCGACCTCGGCCTGGGCCGCAACACCGTCATCGAGGCCTACGAACGCCTGACCGCCGAGGGCTATCTGCAAGCGCGCCGCGGTGCCGGTTCCTTCGTGGCGGCCCAGCCACCCGCCTACGAGATGCAGGCACCGCCCGGCAACGTCCCCGTGACGAGCGCGGCCCTCTCGCTGTCACGGCGCGCCACTGCCATCCTGGCCGAACCCTCCATTGAAATCGGCCGCGCCTTCGCGCTGTGCACGCCCGACCTGGGCCTGCTGCGCCTGGATGTCTGGCAGCGCCTGCTCGCCCAGGCCTGGCGCGAGGCCCGCCTGCCCGACACCGGCTATGCCGAGCCCGGCGGCCACCCGCTGCTGCGCCACGCCATCGCCGACCATGTGCGCCTGACCCGCCTGGTGCGCTGTACGCCTGAGCAGGTCATCGTCGTCGCCGGCGCCCAGCAGGGCCTGGACCTGTGCGCCCGCTTGCTCGCCGATGCGGGAGAACAGGCCTGGGCCGAGAACCCCGGCTATCCCGGCGCCCGCCGCGCCTTTGCCGCTGCCGGTTTGCACATGCAACCCATCACGGTGGATGACCAGGGCCTCGCGCCGACCGAGGCCGACTGGCGCCAGCCACCGCGGCTGATCTATACGACGCCCTCGCACCAATTCCCCACCGGCGTCGAGATGAGCCTGGCCCGCCGCCTGGCCCTGCTGGGCGAGGCCGCGCGCCATGCCTGCTGGGTCATCGAGGACGACTACGACGGCGAGTTCCGTCTCGCCGGCGCCCCGGTGCCGTCCCTGCAAGGCATGGACGCCGCCGACCGTGTCGTCTATGTCGGCACCTTCAGCAAGGTGCTGTTCCCGGCCCTGCGCCTGGGCTATGTCATCGTGCCGCCGGCCCTGGCCACTGGCTTTGCCGAAGCGGCGGCCCGTTTGCAGCTCGAAGGCCGCCAGCTCACGCAACTGGCGCTGGCCCGCTTCATCGAAGAAGGCCATTTCGCGGCCCATATCCGACGCATGCGCCAAGCCTATGCGGCCCGGCGCGAGATCCTGGCCGCCGCCTGGGCGCGCGAGCTGGGCAAGGCCATGCCGCTGATCGGCACCGAGACGGGCATGCATGTGTCGGTGGCGCTGCCGGCAGCGGTGGAGGCCGCCGTCATCGCTCAGCTCGCGCAGACCGACATCGTCGTGCAGCCCCTCAGCCATTTCGGCGTGGCGCCCCTCGCCCACCATGGCCTGGCCCTCGGCTATGGCGGTGCCCACGACCAGGAGGTGCGCGACCAGGGCGCCCGGCTGGCACGCCTCGTCGCCGGGCAGCTGCGTCAGGCCCCGTAGGTCCTGATCTCGATGAGGTGGCGGTTGGGGTCGTTGAAGTAAAGCGTCGGCGCGAAACCACGTGCGCCGGACTCGCTGCCCGGCCCGGTGTTCGTGCCCACCGAATCAAAGGTCGGCCCATAGCCCAGGCCGGCCGCCTTGATGCGCCCGAAGATGGCCTCGAACTCGGCGGGTGACACCGCAAACGCATAGTGCTCGAAACCCGGCGTGCCCCAGGGCGCCAGCTGCAGCTGGCAGTCGGGCCCGGCCTTGATGACGGTGAACGGCCCGTCCCGACCCGCATCGATGAAGCCCATCACCTCGGTATAGAAGCGCAGGCTCTCGGCCAGGTCGTTGACCTTGAGGATCAGGTGGTCGAGCGTCGCCATGCCATGCCTCCCATCTGCCTTGCCAGCAATACCGCCGACACCAGCAACAGCATCAGCCCCGTCGTCGCTTCCGCCCAGATCGTCAGATTGGCCAGCAACGTGTGCTCGGAGCACAGGCCCAGCCGGTAGTGCAGCAGGCCGTCCAGGCCCAGGGCGCCGTAGACACCGAGGGCCAGCAGGCCCAGCGCCGGCAAACCGAGACGAATCAAGGTCAGCGCCAGCAGGCCGACGCCGCAAACGGCAAACCAGAACAGCCAGACCTTGCCCGGCGTCAGCCAGGCCGGCATGCCGGGATAGAAGGCGATGTACTGGGCGTTGTGGCTGAAGTGGGCGAGGCTGGCGGCGAAGTAGAGAGCGACAAGAGCCAGCAGATGACGATGCATGGCCGGCCTCACTCGACGATGCAGAAATTGAACTTGGCCTTCGCCGCCGCGGCCAACTCGGCAAATCCAATGCTCTGCTGCAGCTCGGCGATCACGTCGTCGAGGTCGTTCCTCAGCAGGCCAAACCGCGTCTTGTTCTGCGTGATGTGAGCGAGCATCGCCTGCAGGCGCCGAACCGCCTCGCCCGCGTCGACCCAGACGCCCTCCTTGGCCATCACGTCATTGGTGGACTCTGCACCAGGCGGCAGCTCGAAGTCGCCATGATTGAACCGCACGTCGGTCGAGTCGCACAGCGCGCTGAACGGTCCCAGGCCCAGCTTGCGGCAGATCGCATCCAGCCTGCTGGAATGCCTGAACAAGGCGGCCTTGTCTTCCTCGTCTGAGGTGACGGCGCCATCAGCCAGCTGGTTTGCCCACAGCACTGTGCTCACACGCACTCCTCGAGAAGATGGAACCGGCGAGCATTATGTGAGGCTGCTTTCGAGTGCGAGTCGACCTGGTGGCGTCAGGCGCAATTCGCGTGACTCCGCCATACGTTGCAACCAACCCTTCGCCACCATCGCCTCCAGCCACGCCACCGCCAGCGGCCCCGCGAAATGGTCGCGGCGCTCGGACCAGTCCACGCAGTCATAGAGCACCCGCCCCGTCGCCGCAAAGCCTTCGGGCATCAGATCCCTCAGCGCTTCACGGCCAGCATCGCTGAGCTCATAGCGCCCATCCGACGACGCCCTCACCCAACCCTTGGCCAGCAGCGCCTCGCGCCATTGCACGCCCAGCTCGCCCGCCAGATGGCCGTAGCAGCTGCGCGCATGCCGCAGGCCGCGCATCTCGGGCTTCTGCCAGCGCTTCAGGTCGGCAGCCGCTCCCGCATCACGGCCATCGGCCACGCGCAGCAGGGCTTCCAACGCATGCGCCACATCGCCATCCGCGAGACCGAAATAGCGGTGCCGGCCCTGCGGCCGCACGCGGGCCAGGCCTTCGTCGACCAGCAGCTTCAGGTGGGCGGACATCGTCGCCGCGCCGACGCCGGCATGCGTGGCCAGCTCGCCCGCCGTGTGCAAGCGGCCATCGAGCAAACGGGCGAGAACACGCGCGCGCGTCGGGTCCGCAATGGCGGCGGCGATGCGGGCCAAACGCGGTTCAGCGCTCATCACCGGGGCACCTGCTCGCGCTCGTTGAGCCCGTAGTCACGCACGACATGGGCCACACGCAAGCGGTAGTCCTGGAACAAGCCACCCCGCCCGGCCGCCTGGGCCTGGCGGTGTCTCTCCATCTCGCGCCAGCCGCGCACGGCCTCCTCGTCGCGCCAGAAGGACAGGGACAGCAGCTTGTCCGGGTTGGTCAGGCTCTGGAAGCGCTCCACCGAGACGAAGCCGTCCATCTGTTCCAGCAGCGGCTTCAGGGCGGCGGCGTGGTCGAGATAGGCGGGACGGCCCTCGGCCGTAGGCTCGACTTCGAAGATGACGGCGATCATGGGCGCACATCCTCACAGAAAGTCCGCTCCTCGCGCAGGATGAAGCGCTGCACTTTCGCGAACTCGAAGTTGGCGCGCGCCTCGGGGTCGGCCTTGAGCCGGGCGCGGTAGTCCTCGTAGGCCGCCAGGGAGTCGAAGCCGATCAGGCCCCAGGCCTCGTAATTCGTGCCCTCGTGGGGCAGCCAGTAGCCGAGCAGCCGGCCGCCGAGGCGGGGAATGATGTGGCCCCAGGCCTGGGCGTATTCGCGGAAGGCCTCGCGCTGGAAGGGGTCGAGTTCGTAGCGGATGAAACAGGTGATGGGCATGGTGGGCTCGCTGCGTGTTGAAGAAGTGCAGCCAGTGTGTGGCGGCCCGGCCCGTCGATGCTTCGCTGCGCAACGAAGCGTCGGCGCGATGATGGCGGGCGCCGCCCGACCCCAAGGACACCGCATGAAGCTGCTGCGCCGCGCCTTCCTCCTTCTCCCGCTGCTGGCCTCGGTCGCCCAGGCGCAGACAGCAGCGCCGCCGGCTCTCGAACTCGTCGTGCTGGGCTCGGGCGGGCCCGGCGCCACCGGCCGCGCCGGCTCCAGCCATGCCGTGCTGGTGGACGGCGTGCCGCGCATCCTGGTGGACGCCGGGCCGGGCTCGTTCGCGCGCCTGGGTGAGGCCAAGCTGGCGCTGGGCCAGCTGGACATCCTGCTGCTGACCCATCTGCATGCCGACCACGTCGGCGAACTGCCCGGCCTCGTCAAGGCCCGCGCGGTGTCGTCGGGCCGGCCCATCACGCTGAAGATCTTCGGCCCCGCGGGCCAGAAAGCGCGCCAGCGCGACGACGCCGACTTCCCGTCCACGCGCCGCTTGGTCGAGCTGCTGTTCGGCAAACAGGGCGCCTTCGGCTATTTGCGCGACTTTTCGGCACCGCTCAGCTTCCAGGTGACCGACATCCCCGCCAGCACCCGGCAGCCGCGCGTGCTGCTCGACGAAGGCGGGCTGCGCATCTCGGCAATAGCCGGCCACCACCGCGACGCGCCGGCCGTCATCTACCGGATCGACCATGGCGGCAAGAGCCTCACCTTCAGCGGCGACATCGACCCCCAGGGCCACGCCGCGCTGCGCCGCATCGCCGCCGACACCAGCCTGCTCGTCGTCAACAGCGTCGTGCTCGACCCGCCGGATTCGCCGCCCGTCCTCTACACCCTGCACACCGCCCCGACCCAGACCGGCGAGATTGCCGCCGACGTGCGCGCCGGCCAGCTGCTGCTGGCGCATCTGTCTCCCGCCGTCGATGGCCGCCGCGAAGCGGTGCAGGCCGCCATCCGCCAGCATTACGCCGGCCCCCTGGTCTGGGCCGAGGACGGCCTGCGCATCACGCCCTGAGGGGCTTGCAACCAACTGTGTCGGCAGCCACGGTTCCACGGCGCGCCGCTATCCTCAGCGCCCCATGCCTCACGAGCGACCCACCGCCCCCAACCGCGCGCCCTCGTCAGGCTGGGCCCACTGGCTGCTCGGTCCCGAGGCCGAGGGCCGCGGCGCGGTCAAGCTGACGCTGCTGGCGCTGACGGTCTACGGCCTGTTCGCACTCAACGTAGCCGTGCAGGTCAACCTCGGCCTGATGGAGTCCGGCCCCGGCCTGTGGGTCAGCAGCCTCAGCCTGGCGGGCATCACGGCCTTCTATCTGCTGGTGCGCACCGGCCTGAGCCGGCATCTGGGCAGCGACCCCACGCTGACGCTGCCGCAGTCGGTCTTCGGCGTGCTGATCACGGCCTGGGGCTATGCCATCGATCCGCCGCTGCGCGGCGCCATCATCGCCATCATGCTGCTCAACCTGGTGTGGGGCATGTTCGTGCTGTCGCAGCGCCAGGCCTTCTGGCTCTATCTGTTCGGGCTTGCTTCGCTGGGCGTGGCCATGGCCTGGGGCGCGCTGACCGATCCGGTCCACTTCCCGCCCGCCGTCGAGGCCCTGCATTTCAGCTTCGCGGCCATCCTGATGACGGCGGTGTCGGTGCTGTCGGTCAATATGGCCAAGCTGCGCGCCAAGCTGGGCGCGCGCACCACGGAGCTGCGCGCGGCCCTGGAGCGCATCCAGTACCTGGCCCATCACGACGAGCTGACGCGCATCAGCAACCGCCGCCACCTGAGCGAGCGCCTGGCCGCCGAGCAGCTCAACCAGCGCCACAGCGGCCAGACCATGAGCCTGGTGCTGATCGACATCGACCACTTCAAGAACGTCAACGACCGCCACGGTCACTCGGTTGGCGACGCCGTGCTGCGTCATTTCGCGGCGGCCTTGCAGGCGGCCCTGCGCAGCACCGACTTCGCCGGGCGCTGGGGCGGCGAAGAGTTCCTCGTCGTCACGCCCCAGGCCAGCGCCGAGACGGCCGCCGCCCTGGTCGATCGGCTGCGCGAGGCCCTGGCCGCCACATCTTTCGACAGCCTGGTGCCGGGCCTGCACATCACCTTCTCGGCCGGCGTGGCCGAATGCGCGCCGGGTGAGGACCTGCACCTGGCCATCGAACGCGCCGACCGGGCCCTCTACCAGGCCAAGCAGACCGGGCGTGACCGCACGGTCAGTGAATTCGCACAACTTTGAATCCCCTCGCCCAGTCTCGGCCCGCAAAAGCGTCCGACACGAGCGGGTCACAACGGAGCGACAGGGATACAAAGCTCGCAGTCGAACACGCCGGTCTTGTAGTCGAACTTGGACTGCGGCCCGTAGTGCTCGAAGCAGGGCCGCGCATCCAGCTGCAGGCCGCTGCTGGGCAGCCACTGGCCCATCATGGCGGCCCAGGCGGCGCCGATCTCGGCAGCCGTGCCTTGGAAGTCCAGGGCCGCATAACGACCACCGGGCAGCTCGGTGACAAGGGCGCCGCCATTGGGCACCCAGTCGTCGGGCACGGCCACGCCGGCGTCGTAGCGGCATTGCTCGGGCGGCACCAGGCTGGGGTCGTCATGGCCGATGCCGAAGCGCGACACCGCGCCGAGGTTCTGCGTCGCCAGCCAGGGGTTGAAGGTCTCGGCCCAGAAGCGGCCGAGGGCCGGACCGTAGGCGCCTTGGTAGCGCAGATAGCCCATGCGCACGGGCGGGCGGTCGATGAGGCGGACGTTCACGGGATTTCCTTCGTCGGGGTTGCGGGAGAAGCCATGCTCCTCCCCGCGCCACGCGCCGCCCTGATCCAGATTGCTGTCGGCCTGATCGAGATTGCGCCACTGCGTCGGCGAATGCCCGAAGCGCAGTTTGAAGGCCCGCGCAAACGCCTCGGCCGAGCCATAGCCCACGCCCAGGGCAATGCTCAGCACCGTCGACTCCGGCTGGCCGCGCAGCCGCTGGGCCGCCTTCTCCAGCCGCCGGCGCGCCAGGTAGTCGCCCAGGGTCTGGCCCGTCCAGGCCAGGAAGAGGCGATGGAAGTGATAGGGCGAGAAGTGGGCGACGGCGGCCAGGGCTTCCAGGTCCAGGGGCTGGTCCAGATGGCGATCGATATAGGCCTGCACCCGGTGCATGCGCGCCTCGTACTGGCGCCGGCTGGCGTTGCTGCTCACGCCCAGGCCCTCACCAGAGCGCGCATCACGTCGGCATGCACCGCGTTGAGCGCGTCCGCCGCGGCCTTGGAGTCGGACTGGAAGGCGACGACGACCCAGGGCGAGCGGCTGCCGGGCGGGAAGACCAGGGCCACGTCGTTGGCCGCGCCGCGGGCGCCGCTGCCGGTCTTGTCGATGACGCGCCAGCTGGCGTCCGGCACGCCGGCGCGCAGGCGCTTGAGCCCCGTGCGCGAGGCCTGCAGATCGGCCCACAGCCGCGCCTGGCTGGCTCGCGTCAGCCCGGGGCCGAGCAGCAGATGCTGCAGCGTCTTCGCAAACGCCCGCGGCGTGCTGGTGTCGCGCTCATCGCCGGGCGCGTTCTCGTTGAGCTCGGTCTCGAAGCGGTCCAGCCGCGTGATGTCGTCGCCCTGCTGGCGCAGCCAAGCCGTGAAGCCGGCGGGCGAATCGCAGCAACGGCGCAGCAGCACGTTGGCGCAGGGGTTGTCGCTCTCGACGACGATGCCTTGCACCAGCTCGGTCAGCGTCGCATGGCCGCGCGGCAGATAGCGATCGAAGGCCGGCGAATGCGGCACGCGCTGGCTCTCCTGCAGGGGCACCGCATCGTTCCAGCCCCAGCGGCCCGCCTCCACGCCCTGGGCCACGCAGGCCCCCAGCAGGATCTTGAAGGTCGACGCAGTCGCGAAGCGCTCGTCGGCGCGATGGGCGATCACGCGGCCGCTGCCCGTGTCGACGGCGAACAAGCCCAGCCGCCCCTGCACGCCGCGCTCCAGCGCGGAAAAATCCGGCGCCGATGCGGGACGCGCGAAAGCGGGCAGGGCGGCCAGGCCGGTCAGTTGAGACAGCAGGGTACGACGCTTCATGCGCCGCATTCTCGTGCGCGCCGGCACTGCCTCGGTGCAACGGCACCAGCCTGGCCCGTCCGCAAACTGACTACTCCGTCAGACTTGCGCAACAACGTCGCCATGACGCCAGCCAGTTTCTTGCTGCATCCGCACAATCGCCGCCGGCCCCGCTTTCGGGCCGCCTTTTTTGGAGTTGTTGCCCGATGTACGCCCCCCGCCTCAGCCTGCTGGCCCTTGCCCTGGGCACCGCCCTGCCCGCCCTGGCCCAGGAAGCCCCCAAGGACCGCAGCCAGCTCGAAACCGTCGTCATCACAGCCGAGCGCCGCGCCGAGAACATCAAGGACGTGCCCAATGCCGTCTCCAAGATCAGCGGCGACAAGCTCGACGTGCTGGCCTCCGGCGGCCAGGACGTGCGCTTCCTGTCGGGCCGCGTGCCCAGCCTGAACATCGAGTCCAGCTTCGGCCGCGCCTTCCCGCGCTTCTACATCCGCGGCTACGGCAACACCGACTTCCGCCTCAACGCCTCCCAGCCTGTCAGCGTCATCGTCGACGACGTGATCCAGGAGAACCCCATCCTGAAGGGCTTCCCCATCTTCGACACGGCCGCCATCGAAGTGGCCGCCGGCCCGCAGGGCACGCTGTTCGGCCGCAACACGCCGGCCGGCGTCGTCAAGTTCGACTCGGTCAAGCCCAGCCAGAAGCAGGACGGCTACGTCAGCGCCACCGTCGGCAACTACGGCACCCTCAACCTCGAAGGCGCGGCCAACCTGCCGCTGTCCGGCGACTGGGCTGCCCGCATCTCCGCGCAGAGCCAGCGCCGCAGCGACTGGGCCAAGAACACCCTGGCCAACCAGCCCACGCCCAAGACCGAGGGCTACACCGACAACGCCCTGCGCGCCCAAGTGCTGTTCGAGCCGCACAAGCAGTTCAGCGCCCTGGCCAACATCCATGTGCGCGATCTCGACGGCAGCCCGCGTCTGTTCCGCGCCAACATCATCAAGCGCGGCACGAATGACCTTGTCGACGGCTTCGATCCCGAGAAGATGGAGATCGGCGGCGTCAATGAGCAGACCCTGAAGCAGACCGGCGGCAGCCTGCGCCTGAAGTGGTCGCTGCCCGAGATCAACATCTACTCGATCAGCGGCTACGAGAAGGTCAAGCCCTTCTCGCGCGGCGACATCGACGGCGGCCACGCCGCCAACGGCGCCACGCCCGCCGGCCCGGGCTTCATCCCCTTCCAGAGCGAGACGGCCAGCCGCATGGACGGCCACCGCCAGCTGACGCAGGAAGTGCGCGTCGAGTCCAACGCCGCCGGCCCGCTGCGCTGGCAGGCCGGCGTCTATCTGTTCGATGAGCGCTACGTCATCGACAACCTCGACTACGACCCCGCCACGCACGCCGTGCGCAGCGAGATCCTGACCAGCCAGAGCAACAAGGCCTATGCCGCCTTCGGCTCCGTCAACTACAACCTGACGAATGCGCTGCAGCTGCGCGGTGGCCTGCGCTACACCCACGACAAGAAGAACCTCGCCACCACCGGCACCGTCAACGCGTCCAATGGCACGACGGCCGCCACCAACGACGGCAAGTGGAGCGGCGACCTGTCGCTGAGCTACAAGCTCGACGCCGACACCAACCTCTACGCCCGCTACGCCAACGGCTTCCGCGCCTCGTCCATCCAGAACGCCTCGGCCTTCGGCCCGCAGTCCCAGGCCGGCCCGGAAAGCATCAACAGCTACGAAGTCGGCTTCAAGAGCGAGCTGCTCAAGCGCACCCTGCGCCTGTCGGGCTCGCTGTTCAGCTACACCGTCAAGGACCTGCAGCTGACGGCCGTGGGCGGCAGCGTCAACGCCACGCGCCTGCTCAATGCCAAGAAGGCCACCGGCAACGGCGCCGAGCTGAACCTGGAGGCGCTGATCACGCCGGACCTGCTGGTCACATTCGGCGGCTCGCTGAACAACACCAAGCTCAAGGATGCGGGCCTGGGCGTGCCGCCGGGCGGCTCGCTGAAGGTGGGCGGTGCCTTCCCGACGGTGCTGGATCCGGTGGTCAACGGCAACGCCATGATCGACGGCAACGCCCTGCCCAATGCGCCCAAGTGGACCTACAACCTGACCGCGCGCTGGAGCATCCCGCTGGCCAGTGGCGACGAGGTCTATGTCTACACCGACTGGGCCTACCGCTCCAAGGTCAACTTCTTCCTCTACGAGGCCACCGAGTTCACCGGCAAGAGCCTGACCGAAGGCGGCCTGCGCGCGGGCTATCTCTGGGGCAATGGCAAGTACGAGGTCGCCGGCTTCGTGCGCAACATCACCAACCAGGTCCGCGTCACCGGTGCCATCGACTTCAACAACCTGACGGGCTTCATCAACGACCCGCGCACCTACGGCGTGCAGTTCAAGGCGCTGTTCTAAGCGTCACCGGCCCGCTCACGAACGCCGCCTGCGGGCGGCGTTTTTCATGGCCGCGGGACCAAATATTCACCTTGGCGTTGCCTGCGCACGTCGCTGTCCCGGGAGCGGCTCGCGCTCCCCCTACATTCGCGGCCGCCGTGATCGCACGGCCCATTCGACCAACAAGAAAGTTCCCATGAAGAAGCACCTCATCGCCGCCGCCATCGCGGCCACCGCCCTGTCCACCGCCAGCCATGCCGACGGCCTGCACCCCGTGCTCGGCGCCAGCGTCACCGGTGGCGGCAAGACCCTGGTCAAGGTCGAGTACCAGGACGGTCACACCCAGAACATCCGCAGCGGCGGCCTCGTGCATCTGTTCGGCGGCGCCGAGTACGAATCCGGGCCGTTCGCCTTCCAGGCCAATATCGGCTACCACGTCGACGACACCCACGCCCGCGACGGCTCCGTGCGCTTCTCGCGCTGGCCCATCGAGCTGATCGGCTTCTTCAAGCCCGAAGGCCCGCTGCGCCTGGGCTTGGGCGTGCGCAAGGCCACCGGCGCCAAGATCGCCACGTCGGGCAAGGCCTCCTACCTCGGCTCGGACAGCTTCGAGAGCAAGGCCGGCCTGATCCTGCAGGGCGAATACTTGTTCAGCCCGCACTGGAGCGGCCTGCTGCGCGTGGTGCGCGAGGACTACAAGGTGGGCGGCACGACGGTCCAGGGCAACCACGTGGGCCTGGGCGGCAGCTACAGGTTCTGATCCCGAGGCGCCAGCCTCATCGTCAGCCCCACCGGCCCCATGGCCAGCTGCAGATGCTCGCGCGGCGCCTGGCCGTCGGGGGTGTCGACCGCGGCCAGGTCGAAGTGGCGCAGCAGCGTGGCCATGGCCAGCTTGATCTCCATCAGCGCCAGATAACGCCCCGGGCAGATGCGCGGGCCGGCGCCAAAGGGCATGGACAGGCGCTTGGCCGCCCCCGCCTGCCTGGCGTCCTGCAGCCAGCGCTCGGGGTCGAAGGCCGCGGCCTGGGGCAGGTGGCTCTCGCTGGTGGCGTCGCGCCGCATGACGGCCATGACGATCATGCCCGCGGGCACCTGCACATCGCCGACACGCGTGTCGCGCATGGCCTGCATGGTGTTGATGGGTGCGACGGGCCGCAGCCGCATGGTCTCGTGGGCACAGGCCTCGATGAAGTCCAGCGCCCCCAGCTGTTCCAGATCGGGCAAGGTGGCGTCGCCCAGCACGCGGTCCACCTCGGCCCGCGCCCGGGCCAGGGCCTCGGGGTGCTGGAACAGCAGCCAGATCATCCAGGCCAGGGTGTTGGCCGTCGTGTCCTCGCCGGCCAGCAGCAGGGTCAGCACATTGCCGGCCACCTGTTCGTCGTCGATGCCGCTGCCGGGCTCGTCGGCGGCCACCAGCATGGCTTCGAGCAGATTGCCCGGTTCCTCGCGCAGGGCCGGGTTGGCCGCCATGCGCGCCCTCGCCTTGGCGATAAAGCCCTGCACGGCGACATTGACCTCGGCCACGCTGTGGGTCAGCGCCTTGTCCGCGGCCGAGGGCCACCAGCGCCACAGCGGCAGCGGCGCAAAGATGCGCTTGAACAGCATGGGGAAGATGCGGTTCAGATGCTGCTGGATGACGTCCTCGTCGGACTGCAGCGTGTTGACGTCCTCGCCAAAGGCCAGGCCGGCGACGGCGTCCACCGTGAAGCGCATCAGGTCGGCCTGCAACACGATGGTCTTGCCCTCGCGCGCGGCGGCCTGCCAGCGGCCGACGAGGCGCTCGGCCACGCGCAGCAGGAAGGGGTAGTAGCGCTTCACATGCACCGGGTCGAAACCGGCCATGACCATGCGGCGCTGGCGCTTCCAGACCTCGCCATTGGCGCCGAACAGGCCCGCGTTCAGCCCCATCTCGCGGCCCACGTCCTCCAGCCTTTGCGTGCGCCTGAAGCCATCGGGCCGGTCGCGCAGGGCGGTGCTGATCAGCTCATGGTCGCCGACGACAACGATGCGCCGCTTGCCCAGGCGCAGCTTGAAGACCGGCCCGAACTCCTCGCACCAGGCCTCGACCTGCTGGTGCACCCGCGTCGAGTCGATCTGCAGCAGATTGCCAAACACCGGCACGCCACGCGGGCCGGGTAAGTCGTCGAACTGGCGCAGCGCGCCAACGGGAGGGGCGGCGAGGGTGTCCATCGGGGCAGTTTAGGAGGCCCGCTTCGACTCGGCCTCGTTCAGTTTGTGGACACCTGGGGAGGGAGACGGGTGACATGGCTGACCACGATGGTCCAACGGCCGTCGGTACGAACCAGCGTGTCCGTGAAGCGCACATCCAAGGCGAAGGGCCTTCCACCGGATCTTCCCTTCAACGACGTGATGCCCTGGACGACCGCGGTGTCGCCATACACGCGCGCAGTCATGCTGTGGTTCTCGAAGCGCTCGTATTGCGGGTCGCCATCGCGCACTTCCTGCAAGGCCTGCGCCCGGCTTTGAACTTCGGCGGTCGTGCTGATGAGGGTGAACTCCGGCGCGAGCAGGCGCTCCAGCGCCGCAAGGTCACGCAGCCGAAACGCGTCACAGGCAGCCTGGGTCGCTGCCATGGCTGCCTGCTCCTGAACCGAAGCCCCCATCGCTGGGTGGAGGGCAAATGCGGTCAGGGCCGAGACGATGAAATGCCGGATGCGAAGCATGATCATGGCCAACATCACGCCGCAAAGATCTTGCCGGGGTTCAGGATCCCCAGCGGATCCAGCGCCTGCTTCACCGCCCGCATCAAGGCCACTGCCTCCTCGCCCGTCTCGTCGAGCAAAAAGCCCTGCTTGTGCAGGCCGATGCCATGCTCGCCCGTGCAGGTGCCCTCCAGCGCAATCGCCCGCGCCACCATCTGTGCGCTCAGGCGCTCGGCCGTCGCCAGTTCCTGCGGATCGACCGGGTCCAGCAGATAGGCCATGTGGAAGTTGCCATCGCCGACATGGCCGACGATGAAATAGGGCAGGCCGGCGGCCTCGACCTCGGCGATGGAGGCGTTGATGTTCTCGGCCAGGCGCGAGATGGGCACGCAGGTGTCCGTCGTCACCGCCCGGCAGCCCGGGCGCATCTGCAGGCCGGACAGATAGGCGTGATGGCGTGCCGTCCACAGCCGCGAGCGGGCCTCGGGCGTCGTGGCCCACTCGAAGGCCTCGCCGCCATGGTCGGCGGCCACCTCTTGAACCACCGCCGCCTGCTCGGCCACGCCAGCCTCGCTGCCGTGGAATTCCATCAGCAGCATGGGCGCTTCCTTGAGCCCCAGCTTGTCATGCGCATTGACGGCCTTGATGGCATTGGCGTCCAGCAACTCGCAGCGGGCAATCGGCACGCCGATCTGGATGATCTGCATGGCGGTGCGCACCGCGGCGTCGATGCTGGGGAAGAAGCAGACCGCTGCCGACACAGCCTCGGGCAGGGGATGCACCTTGACCGTCAGCTCGGTGATGACACCCAGCGTGCCTTCGCTGCCGATGACCAGGCGGGTCAAGTCGTAACCGGCGCTGCTCTTCTTGGCGCGTGAGCCGCTGCGCACGACCTCGCCGCTGGCCGAAACGAAGCGCAGGCCCAGCACGTTCTCGCGCATGGTGCCGTAGCGCACGGCGTTCGTGCCGCTGGCCCGCGTCGCGGCCATGCCACCCAGGGACGCGTCCGCTCCAGGGTCGATGGGAAAGAACAGGCCTTCGTGCTTGAGCGCCTCGTTCAGCGCCTTGCGCGTGACGCCGGGCTGCACGGTCACCGTCAGGTCCTCGGCGTCGACGCGCAGAATGCGGTTCATGCGCGACACATCCAGGCTGATGCCGCCCTGCACGGCCAGCAGATGGCCTTCCAGCGAGGAGCCGGCGCCATAGGGGATGACAGGCACACGATGCTGTGCGCACAGGGCCACGACGCGGGCCACCTCGGCCTCGCTGTCGGCAAAGACGACGGCCTGGGGCGGCGGCACGTCGAAGACGGATTCGTCGCGGCCATGCTGCTCGCGCACGGCCAGGGCGGTCGCACAACGCTCGGCGAATTCGGCGCGCAGGGCATCCAGCAGGGCGGCCGGCAAGGGCGGGGTGACGAAGGATTCACGCGCATTCATGGCCAACTCCGGGGGGTCGAGCAAGGATTGTGTTGCAGTGAAGGCGCCGTGGTGCCAGCATGGGGACACAGCGAACCTGGGAGACCTGCATGGACCCCAATATGCTCTTGCTCGTGCTCATCGTCGTGGTGGCCCTCCTCGCCTTCGGTGCCGTGCGCTTCGATCTGCTGGTGGCGCGCTGGCGCGAAGTCTTCAAGGGCCCGCCGCCGCCTCACGACGCACCGCCCGCACCGCGCATGACGCCGGCCACGGGCCTGCGGCCCCACGACGGACCGGTGCACAAACCGGCCTTTCACCGCAGCGGCCGCCGACACTGAACCGGCGCCACACCAGGGAGGCTTGCCAACGAGGAGGAGAACACCATGAACCCGACGACAAGCCTGACCGGCCTCACCATCAGCCGCAAGCTGATGCTGCTGACGCTGCTGGTGCTGATCGCCATCAGCATCCCTTCCGCCTTCCAGGTGCGCCAGGCGCGCGAGCTTGCCCAGGCGGCCCAGGGTGAGCTCGACGGCATGGCCCCGGCCCGCCAGCTGGTGCGCCTGACCCAATTGACCCAACAGCACCGCGGCCTGTCGGCCGCCTTGCTGGGCGGCAATGACTCGGTGCAGGCGGCGCGCTCGGCCAAGAACGCCGAGGTGGCCAAGCAGGTCGCCAGCGTCGACGCCATGCTGAAGGACGGCGGCAGCGTCAGCGAGGCGATGCGCCAGACCTGGCAGGACGCGCGCACGCGCTGGGACAAGCTCTCGGGCGAGGTCGGAGCCAAGGCCCTGAAGGCGGCGGAGAGCAGCACCCTGCATGCCCAGCTCATCGCCGTCTATTTCAAGCTGCTGGACCAGCTCGTCGACCAGTCCGGCCTCATCCTCGACCCCGAGGCCGACACCTATTTCCTCATCAGCGCGACGCTGACCCGCCTGCCCATGGCCACCGAGGCCCTGGGCCAGGCGCGGGCCCGCGGCGCCGGCTTCCTGGCCGAGGGCAAGATCAGCCCCGAGGGCCGCACCCTGCTGGCCGGCCTGGTGCAGCAGGCCGAGGATCAGCACCGCGGCATGGGCGTGGCCTTCGGCAAGAGCTTTACCGTCAACGCCGACCTCAAGAGCCGGCTGAGCGGCAAGATCGCTGCCCTGGACGAGCAGGTGCGCGGCTCGCTGAAGCTGACCCGCGACGAACTCATTGCCAAGGAGGAGATCGCCTATCCGGCGCCCGACTACATCACCAGTTACACCCGCACCATCGACGCCATGTATGTCGTCGCCGACGATGCGATGAATGCGCTGGACGAGATGCTGGGCGCGCGCGTCTCCAGCCTGCGCACCAGCAGCTGGATCGTCTTCGGCCTGCTGGGTTTCATGCTGGGCGTCGTCTTCCTGTTCGCGCGCGGCATCTCGCGCAGCATCACGGGGCCGCTCAAGCACGCGGCCGGCCTGGCCGAGCAGATCGCCGCGCGCGACCTCAGCGGCCATGTCGTCGTCAGCGCGCGCGACGAGATCGGCCAGCTGACCACGGCCCTGCTGGCCATGCGCGACAGCCTGTGTGGCGTCATCGGCGAAGTGCGCGACAACGCCGACGAAGTGGCCCAGGCCTCGCAGGAGCTGGCCTCGGGCAACCATGACCTGTCGCAGCGCACCGAGCAGCAGGCCTCGGCGCTGGAAGAGACGGCCAGCTCCATGGAAGAGCTGACGGCCACCGTACGCAGCAATGCCGACCAGGCCGGCGACGCCAGCAGCCTGGCCCAGCGCGCCTGCAGCGTCGCCATCTCGGGCGGCGAGGCCGTCGATCAGGTCGTCAACACCATGAGCGCCATCGAGGCCAGCAGCCGGCGCATCGAGGAAATCATCGCCGTCATCGACGGCATCGCCTTCCAGACCAATATCCTGGCCCTGAATGCGGCGGTCGAGGCGGCGCGGGCGGGCGAGCAGGGCCGCGGCTTTGCCGTCGTCGCGGCCGAAGTGCGGGCCCTGGCCCAGCGCAGCGCCGAAGCGGCCAAGCAGATCAAGCAGTTGATTTCCGAGAGCGTCGGCCAGGTCGAGACCGGCGCCCGCCTCGTGCAGGGCGCGGGCTCCACCATGCACGAGACCGTGACCGCCATCCGGTCGCTGGCCGAACTGGTCACCAGCATCAGCCGCGCCTCCACCGAGCAGAGCAGCGGCATCGGCCAGATCAGCGAGGCCGTCTCCCACATGGACCAGCTGACCCAGCAGAACGCCGCCCTGGTGGAGGAGACGGCCGCTGCTGGCATGAGCCTGCAGCAGCAGGCCGAGAAGCTGGCCGGCCTGGTCAACACCTTCCGCATGCCGGCGACGCACCGCTGATCAAAGACTGGCAGGATGCGGGTCTGACCACTGACCCGCACCCGCCATCATGGGCAACCGACTTTCACAGATCGCCACCCGCACCGGCGACGACGGCAGCACCGGCCTCTCCGACGGCAGCCGCGTGCCCAAGACCCATCTGCGCGTGCAGGCCATGGGCGACGTCGACGAGCTGAACTCCAACCTCGGCCTGCTGCTGGCCGAGCCCCTGCCGGACGACGTCCGCGACCTGCTCGTCACCATCCAGCACGAACTCTTCAACCTCGGCGGCGAGCTGTCCTGGCCCGGTGGCGAGCTGCTGAAGGAAGCC
Source organism: Roseateles saccharophilus (assembly GCF_031458095.1). Lineage (GTDB taxonomy): Bacteria > Pseudomonadota > Gammaproteobacteria > Burkholderiales > Burkholderiaceae_C > Pelomonas > Pelomonas saccharophila_A. The sequence continues at coordinate 1,024,014 of NZ_JAVDXU010000002.1, read as the reverse complement.
GCCGTGCTGCGCCTGGACGAGGCGCTGGAGCACTACAACGAGCATCTGCCGCGGCTCAAGGAATTCATCCTGCCGGCCGGCACGCGCAGCGCGGCCATCGCCCATGTCTGCCGCACCATCGCCCGCCGCGCCGAGCGCGCCGTCATCCAGGTGGCTGCCGCCGAGACCGTGCGTGCGGCCCCACGCCAGTATCTGAATCGCCTGTCCGATCTGCTCTTCGTGCTGGCCCGCGTGCTCAATCGCGCCAATCTCGACGGCCTGGGCGGCGACGACGTCTACTGGCAAAGCGAGCGCATGAAGCGCCTGGACGCCGCAGAGAACTGAATCGAGGAGATGCCATGAAGATCACCGGCCAATGCCATTGCGGCGCTGTGCGTTTCACGGCGCTGGCAGACCCTGCCCGGGTCTTTGCCTGCCACTGTGCCGATTGCCAGATCATTTCCGGCGGGCCTTTCCGGGCCGTGGTGCCCATTCCTGTCGACCAGGTCGAACTGCAGGGCTCGCCCAAGAGCTATGTGAAGGTCGCCGCCAGCGGCAACCGTCGTGCGCAGTGCTTCTGCGGCGACTGCGGCACCCAGCTGTTCGCCACCGAGGCGGACGAGCCCAAGACGCTGAACATCCGCCTGGGCTGCGTCAACGAACGGACCGAGTTGAAGCCCACGCTGCAGGTGTGGAAGAGCTCGGCCATGCCCTGGCTGCACGATCTGGACAGCGCGCCCGCCCACGCGCGAGGCAAGGACAGCCCGCTGGTCTAGCTAGCGCTTGCGGCGGCCCCAGACCTTGTAGGCCAGCCAGGCCCAGCGCAGGCCGCGCCAGAGCTTGCCGCGACGGTCCGCGCCGGCGCCGGCAAACAAGGCCGCGCCGCCGCTGGCGGCCGCGAGGATGACGGGGTTGGTCAGCAGATCGCGCCAGGACAGGATGCGTCGCACCCAGCCGTCGGCACGCTGGCCGACATCGTCCACGGACAAGGCCGCCTGCCCGCGCATCAACTCGGAAGCCAGCAGCAGATTGGCCTTGCGCTCGGCGCGCTGGACCGGGTCGGTCGGGATCCTGGGGATCATGGCCCCGGCCGCCGCCACAACGCGTCGGCATCCTCACGCAACTCGCCGATGCTGGACTGGAAGAGGCTGGCCGGCTGGTTGATCAGTCCCTTGACCTTCAAGACTGCGACCACGGCGGCCGCCACCAGCACGACTGTGCCGCCACCCAGGGCGAGCAGGCGATAGTTGGTATCCCACAGCGCCACGGTGAAGAGCACCAGCAGCATCAGCAGGCCAAAGCCCGCCAGCAGCGCGGCCAGCACGGCCCACAGCAGCAGGCTGGCGATGCGCTCCTTCTCCTCCTGGGCCTCGATGGCGAACAGCTCGAGCCGGATGCGGCCAAGCGTCAGCAGCGAGACCCCGAGCCGCCGCAGCGGCGCGGAGACGGGTTCCTTGGCGTCGCTCAAGTGAAGCTCAACGGCGGCCGATCAGCACGCCGAGAGCCAAGCCCACCGCCGCCGCTGCGCCAATGGCCTGCCACGGGTTGGCATGCACATAGTCGTCGGTTGCGGTCGCGGCGTCCTTGGCGCGCTGGATGGCTTCATGCTGGGCGTCCAGCAGCTTCTCCTTGGCACCGGACAGCCGGTCCTGGATGCGGGCGCGCAAGGCCTTGACCTCGCCATCCGCCTTGTTCGTCGTGGCCGTCATCAACGCATCGATGTCATCCATCACCGCGCGGAAATCAGAGGCCAATTTTTCCTTCGCCTGGGTTGCGTCACTCATCGCTGGCTCCTCGGTCGGGGATCAAACACGGGACTAGCCTAACGCGATTGACGGGCGCGAAACATGATCCACCACAAATGAAGCGGACTTGTCCTACAAGGACGCGACAGCCTGCTTCAGCCTCGCCGCATAGGCCTCGCGCAGGGCTGCCGGTGCGACAACCTCGACCTGGCCGGCATGGCGCAGCAGGTCCATCAGCAGCTCGGTGTCGTCCACATAGGGCAGGCGCAGCCGCCAGCGGCCATCGGGCAGGAATTCGCTTAGCTGGGCCGGGTGCCACTCCTCACGCGACACCCAGGCCGCCGTGCCGGCGCTGAAGACCAGTTCGGCCTCGCGCGGCGTGCCCCCTGCAAAGATGCCATAGCCCTGGTCCAGCTCGGCTTCCAGCTCGCTCAGGGGCACGGGCTTGGCGGCGGCGTCCAGCAGCGTCGCCGCCTCGATGCCGTCCAGCGCAAAGCGGCGGTAGGCGTCGCTGGCATGGCACCACGCGTCCAGATACCAGGCATGGCGGTGGTGGACCAGGCGCTGCGGCGAAACCTCGCGCTCGCTGCCCGCACCGTCACGCTTCTTGCGGTAGCGGATGGCCAGCCGCCGGCGCTTGACGACGGCACTGCCGACGGTCTCGAAGCTGTCGCTGGCCACGCGCCGGCGCGCCGTGCCGATGAGCTTGACGCGCCGCCTGAGTTCGTCCGCTTCGGCCGCGTCCACGCCCAGCATGCCGGTGATCTTGTCGAACATGGGCTGCAGATGGCGGCCGACGACGCCCTGCTCGTCCAGGCCGGCCAGCATCTGCTGCATGGTCAGCAGGGCGTGCAGCTCGGCCTCGTTGAACCAGACGCCGGGCAGCTCATGCTTGCCGCCACGCCACTGCTGGCCGAAGCGGTAGCCGTTCTCGCCGGCGTCGTACTCTATGGGCGCATCCATGCGCTCGCGCAAGTACGCCAGGTCACGCTTGAGCGTGGCGGGCGACACCTCCAGCGCCTCGATCAGGGTCGCAAAGGACACGCAGCCTTTGGAGCGGATCAGCTGCTCGATCTTGTAGAAGCGTTCGGTGCGGTCCACGAGGGGAATTCCTGAAAATATTTACAGTGTTTTCCAGGTGGATCATCTCATGAGCCAGCTGGCTCACAGACTGCTTGCAAGGCCCGCGATTCAACGGCGTGCCTCTCAACCGGAGTTCGACATGCAAGCCGTCCTCAACAGCCAGATCGCCACCCGCCTCCAGAGCAGCCCGCTGGTCCAGTTCGACCTGGACATCATGGGCGACGCCCCCGTCGCCATCAGCGCCCACGAGCGCACCGGCCTGGCCCTGGGCCGTGACTACGCCCTGCATGGCGTCACGCCGCCCATCGCCCATCTCTACCCGCAGTCGCCGCTGCAGCGCGGCTGGCTGGCCGCCCGCGGCCGTGCGGTGCGCACGCCGGCCAGCCCCCAGGTCGAGCGCTGGCTGTCCTTGCGCACCCATGCCTGGGCCCGCGGCCGCAGTTTCGAGGACATCCAGCTGACGCCCCACCACCTGGCCCAGCTCGACACCCCGCACTGCCCCATCACCCGCGAACTGCTGGACGACGAGAGCTACAGCATCGACCGCGTCCGCGACGACGCCGGCTATGCCGCCGGCAACCTGGCCGTCATGAGCCGCCGCGCCAACCAGGCCAAGGGCCAGCGCGGCCACGCCGCCCTGGCTGACATGGCGGCCAGTTGCGCCGCCGGCCCCATCACCCGCATCGGCGGCCTGGCCGAGGCCGAGTGGGAACGCCTGACCGTGCTGGCCAGCTTCGTCACGCCACTGAGCCACGAAGAAGCCGCGCAGATCCCGCTGCGCGTGCTGCCGCCGAATCGCCTGCGTCTGTTCAACCCCGTCCAGGCCCTGCAGGCCCTGGTCACCCGCCAGCTCGCCACGCCGGGCTGGAGCGCCCGCCTGAGCCGCCTCGAGGCCCTGCTGCCGACGGACGCCCTGCGCACGGACTTCAACCGCTTCCTGCTGGCCCTGGCCCCGCGTGTGCTGGCCGCCGCCGAGTTGCAGGAGCCGCACCAGATCCGCTGGGCCCTGGAAGACGCCTGGGCCCTGCCTCTGGTGCAAAAGCGCTGGGCCCGCTTCGCGCTGCAGCTGACGGCCGAGCAGGCCGAGAACCTGGTCGAGCGCGCCGCCGCCAAGAAGCTCAGCCCCGTGCACATCCAGCGCCATGACGACGCCACCGACGGCTGGGCCCTGGCCTCCGGTGGCTACGCCGCCTGAGTCTGGCTCCTCAAGACAAAAGCGCCCCGCGGGGCGCTTTCTTCATGGCGCGGTCGTCTTAGACGAGGGAACGATGCAGGCGGATCTCTTCGACACGCGCGCCGCCGACTTCCGTCGTGCGGGCGCTGCCGAGTTCGCGCTTGAAGCCGGCCAGCTCGAAGAAGCGCAGGGCGCGTTCATTGCGCAGATAGCACCACAGCGTGGCCTTGGTGCAGCCTTCTTCCTGCAGGCCGTCGCGCGTGGCATCCCACAGCGCCAGGCCCACGCCCTTGTCCCAGTGCACCGGGTCGGCAAACATCGCCCAGACCTCGCCGGTCGTGGCGGGCGTGCCCTTGTCGCGCGAGCGATCGAAGCCGGCGAAGCCCATGATCTTGTTGTCGAGGTGAGCGACGATGACCTGCGGCTCGCAGAGGTCGATGGCTTCACGCCAGAAGGCCTGGCGCTTCTGCACCGACATCGCATCCAGCGCGGCGGCGGGCAGCAGGGCCTTGTAGGCATCCTGGCTGGCAGCGACGTGGATCTCGGCGATGGCCTTGGCATCGCGCAGGGTGGCGGGGCGAACCTGGATCACGGACATGGAAACTTGAGCAATAGCACGGGACGAAAGGGCGCGATTGTCCTTGCCCCGATTCAACAACCGGGGTCTTGACAGAATTTTTTATGGGCTCCATGCACGTGAACTCATGGCGCCCAAGGGACGCTGTGACCTCACAGCTCCCCACGTCACGAACCAACCGTGCGTGCAGCCTAGTCCACGCTCAAGCAGCCACGGTTACCGCTCGTCTGGACTTCACATGCTCGACCAGGCCACGCCTGAGCCAACGCAGCGGCGTCCTCTGCAAATCCAGCATCAGGGCGTGGTCGACGCCCATGTCGCCAAGGTCCATCGCGAAGCGCCGCGCGACCTCGTCCTGAACCTTCAGTAACAACTCCGCCGTCACGCGGGCATCGGCCAGGGCCCGGTGGGCGCGGCCATCGAAGCGGATGTCGTGGAACTGCGTGATCGCTCCGAGCCCATGGCTCTTGGCCTCGGGCCAGAGCCGGCGCGACAGCAGCACGGTGCAGGCGAATTGATGGGCCGGGTCAGGCGCCACGCCGGCGCGCTCCATCTCGGCCTGCCAGAAGCCCCGGTCGAAGGAAGCGTTATGGGCCACCAGTGGGCAGCCCGCCGTGAAGCGGGCCAGTTCGCGCATGACGCTGGTCGAATCCGGTGCGTCGGCCAGCATCTCGTTCGTGATGCCGGTCAGGGCCTGGATGTAGGGCGGCACCCAGGCGCCGCTGTTCATCAGGCTGGACCAGGCATCGATGACGACGCCGCCGCGGACGAGGACGGCCGCGATCTCGGTGGCGCGGCCACCGCCGGTGGGGCCGAGGCCCGTCGTTTCGAAGTCGACGACGGCAATGGTTTCCATCAGGACTTCCTCAAGACTGCTTGGGCGGATGCTTGATGGCATTCATGGCCAGCTTGCGCTCCACGGCGGCTTCCAGTTCGACGCCGCCATGGTCGGCGATCTGCACCAGGTAGAGCAGCACGTCCGACAGCTCCTCGCCGAGATGGCGGCGCTGGTCCTCGTCGAGGCTCAGGGATTGCTCGGGGGTCAGCCACTGGAAGATCTCCAGCAGCTCGGCGGCTTCCACCGTCATGGCCATCGCGAGGTTCTTGGGCGTCTGGTAGGGCTGCCAGTCGCGTTCGTTGGCAAAGCGGCGCAAGCGCTGCTGGAGGGCGGAGATGTCCATGGGAAAGCTGTTCTTTGTATTCCAAACTGTATTCAAGATTTCAAAGTGGTCGTGGTAGTAGGGGGCCGCCTGCGCTGTGGACAAGGGCAAAAAGTCCTTGGGCCACAAGCGCTTGGCCGTCCCAAAAGCCTGTGCGCCGCACCCGGTACGAGTCGCGTCGCGATTGGGAACAACTTGGCCGAAAGCCTCCGGCCTGTGGATATCTGGTCGGTTGTCCCGGCGCCATCCACAGACTTGCCCAGAGCCCATCGGGCCGGCCTTCCTCAAGCCTTCAGCGTTGTTTCTTTACGCTCACTGAGGGGAAAAACGAACGACCGTTCTAAAAAGCAGCCGCTAGAGTTGCGCTCCCGAATTGAATGCACTGCGATGTTGCGGTGTCGCCTAGGAGACAAAAGATGAAACCCTTCCTCACCCGGATCGCCGCCGCCTCGGTGGCGCTGTTGGGCAGCCTGCTGGTGGCAGGCTGCGGCGGTGGCGGTGCTTCGGCCGACACCACGCCCAAGGTCTCCATCACCTCGGTCAAGGTCTTCGGCGACAGCATCCAGGACAGTGGCACCTTCGGCTACAAGTTCACCGTCCAGAGCCCCGACAACCTGATCTACGCCGAGCGCATCGCGGCCAACTACGGCCAGACGCTGTGCAACTTCTTCGTCTTCACCGGCACGACCTTCGCGGCCAACACGGCCAAGACGGGTTGCACCAACTATTCCATCGGCGGCGGCCGCATCACCTATACCGGTGCGGGCGGCGCGGCCAATCCGCTGAACGTCGGCACGCAGATGGCCACCTATGCTGCGGCCGGCAGCTACACGGCCAGCGACCTTGTCATCATCGATGGCGGCGGTAACGACGCGGCCGACCTGGTCGGCGCCTACCTGACCATTCCCAAGGACGCTGCCAAGGCCTATTCGGCGCTGCTCGGCACGCTGCTGACGCCAGCCCAGATCGGCGCGGCCCTGCAAGGCGGCGCGGCGACGACGGGCCAGATCGGCGCGACCTATATGACGGCCCTGGCCGACAAGTTCGCCGCCCAGATCAAGGCCAGCGTGCTCGACAAGGGCGCCACCCACGTCGTGCTGATGAACATGCCCGACGTCAGCTACACGCCGCGCTTCCAGATGGTGCTGGACAGCATCGCCGCAGCCAGCGGCGGCGGCACCACCGGCGCCGCGGCGCGCGCGCAGGCGCAGGGTCTGTTCCAGGGCTGGATGACGGCTTTCAATACCGAGCTGGCCGCCAAGTTCGCCGGCAACGACAACGTCATCGTCGTCGACTTCTACAAGGCCTTCCAGGACCAGGTCGCCACGCCGGCCCAGTTCGGTCTCACCAACGTCAAGACGCCGGCCTGCCCCATCGTCGGTGTCGGCGGCGACGGCCTGCCCACCTATAACTTCCCAGCCTGCACGGCCGCAGCCCTGTCCGCCGCGCCGCCGGCCGGTGTCAGCGGTGGTGCCGACTGGTGGAAGAGCTATGCCTTCTCCGACAGCTTCCACCCCACCCCCTATGGCCACCAGCTGACCCAGCAGCTGATCGCCAAGTCCCTGGCCACCAAGGGCTGGCTGTAAACCGCGCCTCGACACACGGAGATAACCCATGAAAACCAAGTTCCTCCTCGGTGCCGCGGCCGCCCTCATCGCCAGCGGCGGCGCCTTCGCCCAATCGGCCGGCAGCATCGTCGTCTACGGCGGTGCCGCCCAGATCAACCCCCATGTCGAAAGCGGCGACCTGACCGCGCCCAGCCTGGCCGGGACCAAGGTCGATGTGAAGAAGGCTTCTTCCTTCGTCGGCGGCGTGACCTACTACTGGACCGACAACATCAGCATCGACCTGCCGATCGCGCTGCCGTTCAAGCACGACGTCGTCGGTGCCGGCGCCATCGAAGGCGTGGGCAAGCTGGGTACCGTCAAGTCCCTGCCGATGACGCTGTTGGCGCAGTACCGCTTTGGCGAAGCCAACAGCACTTTCCGCCCCTTCGTCGGCGCGGGTGTCACCTATGGCTACTTCTTCAAGCCGCGCGCAACGGCGGCGCTGTCCGGCATCACCGGCGGCACGCCCAGCAACCCGACGACGCTGTCCATGAAGAGCCGGTTCGGCACGACCATGGAACTCGGTGGTGCCTTCAACATCACCAAGGACTGGTCCGCCAGCCTGTCGGTCACCAAGACCTTCATCAAGACGACGGGCAGCCTGTCCACCGGCCAGACCATCGAGACGACGCTGGATCCGGTGTCGGTCAAGTTCGGCATCGGCTATCGCTTCTGATCGAGCGCAAGCCGATCGACGCAAGGGAGCCTGCGGGCTCCCTTTTTCTTTGGCAGATGTCAGGTTGAATTGGATCGCGCGACTCAGTGGCATGAAGCTGCTCTGCCTCCTCCTCGTCGCCTTGGCCCTGCCTGTCACCGTGTCCGCCCAATCCTGTCCCGCCACGACCGTGCAGAGCGGCGCGACGGTGCCGCGCGTCGTCGAGCTCTACACGTCGGAGGGCTGTTCCTCCTGCCCGCCGGCGGATCGCTGGCTGAGTTCGCTGAAGAGCCAGCCGGGCGTCATCGCGGCAGCCTTCCATGTGGACTACTGGAATGGCCTGGGCTGGCCGGACCGTTTCTCCAGCCCCGCCTTCACGGAGCGGCAGAAGCAGGGCGTCGGCATCAACGGCTCACGCTATGCCTACACGCCGCAGATCGTCATCAACGGACGGGATTGGCGCAGCGCCTCCTTGCCCGCGGCGAGCACCGAGCCGGCCCGCGTGCGGCTGGCCTGGAACCGCAGCGCCGGCGGCGAACTCAAGCTCAGCGCCGAAGCCTTGGCCGGTGCGCCCTCACGCATCCAGCTGTGGTGGGCCCGTGTCGAGGACGGCCATCAAAGCCATGTGCGTGCCGGCGAGAACCGCGGCGAGACGCTCTGGCATGACAGCGTCGTGCGCGTGTACGCGAGGCTGCCCGCCTGGGACGGCCAGGGTCAGGCGACATGGACGGTGCCGGTCAGCACTGCCGAGGCCGGCCATGCCAGCCGCTGGATCGCCGTCGCGACGGATGCGCGCGATGGCCATGTGTTGCAGGCGGTCGAGATCGGCTGCTGAGCAAGCCAGGACGGGGAGTCCTCCGACACGCCAGGGTCCGGCGAGCGATCAGACTGGGCTGCTCCAGAGCACTGCCACCCCGCCATGCGACGCCTGAACCTCCTGATGCTGATTTCCGGCGCAGCCCTGCTGTGCGCTTGCGGCAAGCCTGCCGATGCACCGGCGAGAGCACCCGCGCCGGCCTCCGCCGCCTCGACAGCCGCGCCCTGGCTGGGCCGATGGCAGGGGCCGGAAGGCACGTATCTGGACATCAGCGGCGGGCCCGGCACCTACAGCGTCACGGTCAAAAACCTGGATGGTCCGCGCAGCTTCGAAGCCAAGGCGGGTACCGACACCCTCGTCTTCACGCGCGATGGCGTCATCGAGACGGTGCGTGCCGGCAGCGGTCCCGAGACCGGCATGAAGTGGTTGGCCGACAAGAAGGACTGCCTCATCGTCAAGACGGGCGAAGGCTACTGCCGTGGCTGAAGTCAACGGCTCACCGGCTTGAAGACGAAGCGTTGCGGCTTTTCCGCGCCTTCCAGCTCCGCCACCAATTCGCCCTCGGCGTTGAGCAGATAGCGGATCAGCTTGGGGTGGTCATGCGCCGGGTTTTCGAAGGTGGCGCTGTTGGCGCCACTGGCCGTCAGCCGGAACTCGGTCTTGGGCTTGCCGCCGGGCTGGGCCACATAGACCACCGTGTCCTTGCGGAACTCCACGCGCAGGAACTCGAAACCCACGGCGCGGCTGCCCTTGAGGGTGCGTGACACGCCGAGCATCAGGCCGCCAGCCTCGTCGGTCCAGCGCTCTTCGAAAGTGAGTGGACCGTCGCGCCCTTCCCAGCTGCCGCGCATGAAAGCGAGGTCGGCCGGTCCGGCGGCGAAGACGGCCGTGGTCAGGGTAGCGGCGAGGGTGGCGAGGGCGAGGCGAACAAGCATGGTGGCACTCCGTGGGATGGAGTGCCCAGGCTAGGTCAGGCGGCGCGGGCGGTCTTGGACGAAACGGACAGGAAGAAGGCGGTCAGCGGATCGGCGTCGGCCAGCAGCTGGCGTGGTGCCAGGCCACTGAAGGCGCGGAAATCGCGGTTGAAATGGGCCTGGTCGAAATAGCCGCATTCGAGAGCCACCTGGGCCCAGACTGTGGCGTCGGATTCGCGCTGCTGCTCGAACACGCGCTGGAAGCGCAGCAGGCGCGCAAAGCGCTTGGGCGCCAGGCCCACCGCGGTCTCGAAACGCCGCCGCAATTGCCGCTCGCCGAGGCCGAGCGCGAGGCCCAGGCTGGGAATGTCCAGCTGTCCGGCCGCCAGTTGCAGAAGCCGGCTGGCCTCGGCCATCGGCGCATCGCCGGGTCGAAGCCGGCCTTGCAGCCAGGCCATCAGCAGCGCCATGCGCGAGGCGTTGCTGCGGGACTGGCGCAAGCGCGCAGCCAGCGGCGCGAGATCCTCGCCCAGGGCCGCGTCCAGATCGCCGATGCAGTCCCGAAAGCGTTTCATCGAGCCTTCGACGAAGGCCGCGGCGCCCGCCGGGTGAAAGTGCAGGCCCACGGTATCGATCTCGCCGCCCGGCCTGACCTCGACGCGCCGGGTCATCTGCCCCACCAGCAGCCGCGCAGGCTGCTCGTGCCAGCGGCCATCGCCACCCAGCTCCAGGAAAGGCGCGCCGAGCTGGAAGACGATTTCCATGCAGCCGTCGGGCAGGATGCGATGGCCCTCCGGCAAGGCCGCGGCGCTGGCCCCGCGCATGAACCAGCAGGACTCGACATGAGCCGCCAGTGCACCGGTCACCGGCAGGCGATCGAACCGCAAAGGCTCAGGCAATGCCGACCACCTTGTGCATCTGTACCGACAGCCGCCACTGCGGGTGTTCCATGCAGTACTTCACCGCGGCCTTGGTGTGCTCGCGCTGCAGCACCGAGTCCATGGGCTGCAGGAAGAAGTTCTGGAAGTCCAGATCGGCGAAGCGCTCGGGCTGGGCCAGGGGCTGGGGGTAGACCAGTTTGAGCTCATGGCCAGAGGTCAGCACCAGGGGCGCATCGGCCTTGGGGCTGACGCAGATCCAGTCCAGCCCCGGCGGTGCGGGCTGGGTGCCGTTGGTCTCGACAGCCACCTCGAAGCCGCGGGCGTGCAGGGCGTCGATGAGCGGCGTGTCCAGCTGCAGCAGCGGCTCGCCGCCGGTGCACACGACATACGGTTTTCCACCGCCGGGCCAGGCCTTCGCAATGGTGTCAGCCAAGTCATCCGCGGTTGCAAACTTGCCACCGCCGACACCGTCGGTACCGACGAAATCCGTGTCGCAGAAGGTGCAGACCGCCGTCGCGCGGTCCTGCTCGCGACCGGTCCAGAGATTGCAGCCGGCAAAGCGGCAGAACACGGCCGCGCGGCCGGCCTGGGCGCCTTCGCCCTGCAAAGTGAAGAACAGCTCTTTGACTGAGTAGGTCATACGGGGATCAATTCTTCCGAGTCGGCGCGGCTCACGATGGCACCCGAGCCGCGCGTTTCGTAGAGGTCGACGCGGTCGATCTGCGGCAGTACCGCGCCGCCCTCGCGCAGCACCCAGGCCGCGATGGAAGCGGCGTCGCCGTCGGGGAGGTTGGCAATCTCGAACAGCGGGTGGTGGTCCAGGCGCTTGAAGAGGGGGTTGAACAGCGACTTCACATCGCCGAAGTCCACCGTCCAGCCCATGACCTGGTCCAGCGGCGCGGCCAGGTGCAGCCGCAGCGTGAAGGTATGGCCATGGATGCCGGCCAGCGGATGGCCTGACGGCGCCTGCTTCATGCGAACGGCGCTGTCCAGCGTCATCTCTTTCCAGATGCGGTAGTTCAGGCCGTTGAAATTGGCGCCGCTGGAGCCGGTCTCGTAAACCGTCACCCAGCTCAACTCCGGCAGCTCGGGCTTCAGCCTGTCCCACAGCCAGGCCGAGATGTTCTCGCTGGTCGGGTTCTGCAGACCGGCGATGTCATTCAGGCAGCGGTAGTTCAGCTCGAAATGCAGCGGCGCCCAGACCTCGTCGAGATGGTCGTAGTCGATGGACAGGTCGCGCTCGCCGAGGTCCGCATTGGCATGCAGGATCACCTCGAAGCCATGGCCATGCATGCGGCCGCACTGGTGGCCGGCAGGCACATTGGGCAGCTGATGAGCGGCCTGGAAGCGGTAGCGCCGCCACACATGGGCGTGGCCCACGTTGTCCAGGTCCACGCCGCTATGGGTGGTGCTCTGCACGCCCACCTGCACGATGCCGGGCACGGCCAGGCGTGAACGCAGCCAGCGCGCCAGGTTTTCGTCGGTGGGCTCGGCCAGGTGGTCGTTCAGCAGGGCATGATCCAGAGGCGCGACCGTCTCTGCCATGCGCGAGCGCAGCGCCTCGACCTCACCGCCAGGGAAAGCCGCCCAGCCCGCCGGCAGGGTCGTGCGGACGGTGGCGAAATAGCTGTGGCCATGCAGGCCATGGCTGCGGTGCGAGGCGGGCAGGGCGGGAATGCGGCAGGCCGACTCGAAGCCGGCTGAGGCACAGTGCAACACGGAAAGGGACATGTCCCGATTGTCGCGCGGCCCTTTTCAGCCCGTCTTGACTTGAAGTGGGCTTGAGCTTTTAGTCTCCACCGCCATGAATCTTGCTGATCCCGTCGACGCCCCCACCGGCGTGTCCGAAAAACTCTTTGCCCCGGGCCGCAGCGCCGCCTGCATAGGCGCCGTGGCGCTGATCTCCATGCTGGCCTTCGAGTCCATCGCCGTTGCCACCGCGATGCCGGCCGTGGCCGAGGCGCTGAATGGCCTGCCCTATTACGCCCTGGCGTTTGGTGCGACGCTGGCGACTTCGGTGCTGGGCATGACGGCCGCCGGCCAGCTCTGCGACAAGCGCGGGCCCTACCGCGCGGCCCTGGCGGGGTTGGCCGCCTTCTTGGCCGGCCTGCTGCTGGCGGGCTTCGCCTCTTCCATGCCGGTGCTGGTGCTGGGCCGCGCCATGCAGGGCCTGGGCAGCGGCGTTCTCGGTGTGACGCTTTATGTCGGCGTCGGCCAGGTCGTGCCCCAGCATCTCCACCCCAAGCTGTTCGCGATGTTCGCCGGCGCCTGGGTCGTGCCCGGACTGGTCGGCCCGGCCCTGGCCTCCTTCTTCGTTCAATGGTTTGGCTGGCGTTCGGTCTTCCTGGCCGTCGCGGCGGCGGTGCCCGTGGCCGCGGCCTTGATGCTGCCCGCCCTCAGGCGCGTCGGCTCGGGCACGGGCGAGGAGCTGCGCTGGGGCGCCATGCGCTGGGCCCTGCTGGCCAGCATCGGCGCCCTGACCTTGCACAGCGCCAGCCAGCAGACCGGCACGAGCTCGGCCCTGCTGTTCGCGGCCGGCCTCGCCGCCGCCGGCATTGCCGCCCGCCTGCTGTTGCCGGCCGGCACGATGAGGGCCGCCCGCGGCCTGCCGACGGTCATCCTGCTGCGCGGCCTCATCGCGGCCACTTTCGCCAGCGCCGAGGCCTTTCTGCCGCTGATGCTGACCCAGCATTTCGGCTGGAGCCTGACCCAGGCCGGCATCGCGCTCAGCGCCGGCGCCGTGACCTGGAGCCTAGGCAGCGCCGTGCAGGCCCGCGTGCACAAGCCCGAGGCGCGCCGCCTGCTGCTGCCGGCCGGCTTCACGCTGACGGCCTTGGCCTTGACCGTCGTCATCGCGCCGCTGCTGTTCGCCTTGCCTTCGGCCCTGGTCCTGGTGGGCTGGATCGGGGTGGGCCTGGGCATAGGCCTGTCCTTCCCCATCCTGTCGGTGCTGCTGCTCAAGCTGTCGCCGCCAGAACAGCAAGGTAGCAATACCTCGTCCCTGCAGCTCTGCGACGCACTGACCAGCAGCGCGGCCCTGGCCCTGGCCGGCCTGCTGTTCGATCCCGTCACGCGCCAGGTCCTGCCCGTGCTGCTGCTGGCCTTGGCCCTCGTCAGCGTCGCGGCCTTGCTCAGCCCGAGGGCGCAACCCGGAGCCTGAAATCGCTTTCGCGTGGTGGCACACTGCGCCGTCTTCCTCGGGGAGTGGTGCATGGGTTTCGTGACGACGCGCAGCATGGCCAAGGACTACGACGTCATCGTCGTCGGCTCGGGCGCCGGTGGCGGCCAGACGGCCTACACGCTGGCGCTGGAGGGCGTGAAGGTGCTGATGCTGGAGGCCGGCCGCCACTACGACTTCCGCACCGAGACGCCGATGTTCCAGACCAGCGCCGACGCACCGCTGCGCGGCGCCAGCACGCCGGACAAGCCCTTCGGCTTCTACGACGCGACGGTGGACGGCGGCTGGCAAGTGCCCGGCGAGCCCTACACGCAGGCTTCCGCTGACCCGCAGCAGCGCTTCGACTGGTGGCGCGCCCGCATGCTGGGCGGCCGCACCAACCACTGGGGCCGCATCTCACTGCGCAACGGCCCCTATGACTTCAAGCCCCACAGCCGCGACGGCCTGGGCTTCGACTGGCCCATCAGCTACGAGGACGTCGCGCCCTATTACGACAAGGTCGAGATGCTGGTCGGCATCTACGGCAGCAACGACGGTCTGGAGAACACGCCCGACTCGCCCGACGGCTGCTTGCTGCCCGCGCCGGCGATGCGCGTCGGCGAGCGCCTCATCAAGAAGCATGCGGCCACGCTGGGCGTGCCCGTCGTGCCCATCCACCGCGCGGTGCTGACGAAGAAGCTCGACGACGCCCGCATCCCCGCCCTGCTGCACCCCGGCAACCCGCGCGCTCAAAGCCTGGTGGCCCAGGCCATGCGCGACCGCGCCGCCTGCTTCTGGGCCACGCCCTGCAGCCGCGGCTGCTCCATCGGCGCTACCTACCAGAGCCCCGCCGTGCACCTGCCGCCGGCCCTGGCCAGCGGCAATCTCGACGTGCTCTGCGACGCCATGGTCTATGAGGTGACGACGAAGAACGGCAAGGCCAGCGGCGTGCGCTTTGTCGACCGCAAGACCGGCAAGCACATCGAGGCCAAGGCCCGCGCTGTCGTGCTGGCGGCCAGCGCCTGCGAATCGGTGCGCATCCTGCTGAACAGCAAGCCTGGCGGGCTGGCCAACAGCAGCGGCAAGGTCGGGCGCTACATCATGGACACGGTGGGCAGCGACCTGTCGGGCCACGTACCGGCGCTGGAAGGCCTGCCGCCCCACAACGAAGACGGTGCCGGTGGCGGCCATGCCTATGCGCCCTGGTGGCTCTACCAGCAGCAGGGCCGCGACTGGGCGAAGAAGCTCGGCTTTCCGCGCGGCTATCACATCGAGATCAGCACCGGCAAGCGCATGCCCACCTCGGGCACCGGCGCGGGCCTGGAGGGCTACACCCAGGGCAGCTATGGCGCGAAGTTCAAGCAGGACGTCAGGCGCCTGTACGGCAGCTTCGTCTACTTCTCCGGTCGCGGCGAGATGATTCCCAACGAGCAGTCCTGGTGCGAGCTCGACCCCAAGGTCAAGGACCGCTTCGGCATCCCGGTGCTGCGCTTCCACTGGCAATGGGCCGAACACGAGACCCGTCAGGCCGCCCACATGCAGAAGACCTTTGCCGACATCATCACGGCCATGGGTGGCCGCGTGCAGGGCGGCGGGCCCGAGCTGGACGGCGCCAAGGCCATCGCGCCGGGCGGCTCCATCATCCACGAGGTGGGCGGCACCCTCATGGGTGCCGATGCGCGCACCTCGGTCACCAACGCTTTCGGCCAGACCTGGGATGTGCCCAATCTCTTCCTGTCCGACGGCGCGCCCTTCGCTTCCAACGCCGACAAGAACCCGACCCTGACCATCATGGCCCTGGCCTGGCGCCAGGCCGACCATATCGTCGCGCGCTTGCGCAGCAAGGAGCTCTGAGCATGGACCGCAGAACCACCCTGCAATGGATGCTGGCCGCCAGCGCCGCCATGGGCGTGGAGGTGTCGGCTGGTGCGACGCCGGCCAAGCGCTCGGGTGGCAAGGCCAAGGGCTATGGCACCGATCCCAAGCTGACGCCCACGTATCGCAGTGGCGAGCTGTGGCCACTGACTTTCACGCCCCAGCAGTCGCGCACTGCCCAGGCCCTGTGCGGGCTCATCATCCCGGCCGACGAGCATTCGCCGAGCGCCGCGCAGTTGAAGGTGCATCTCTTCATCGACGAATGGATCAGCGCGCCCTACCCCGACCAGTCCAAGGACAAGGAAGTGATCGTCGCGGGTCTGGCCTGGCTGGAGTCCGAGAGCCGCTCGCGCTTCGGCAAAACCTTTGCCGAACTCGATGTCGGCGCGCAATCGCAGATTGCCGATGACATCTGCTGGATCCAGAAAGCCAGGCCAGAGCACGCCGCCGCCGCGCGCTTCTTCAAGCGCTTCCGCGACCTGACCGCCGGCGGCTTCTACACGACGCCCGAGGGTTCCAAAGACCTCGGCTTCGTTGGCAATATCCCGTCCGTCACCTTCGACGGCCCACCCCTCAAAGTCCTGCAGATCGTTGGAGTCGCGTGACCATGAAAGCCACCCTCGTTGCCGCCGCCCTCGCCCTCGCCACTGCCGCCCACGCCGCCGACATGAATATCAACTCGCTGAGCGCCGACGAGAAGGCCGCTGGCTGGCAGCTGCTGTTCGACGGCAAGAGCCTGGACCACTGGCGCGCCAGCGATGCGCCCGGCTCCTTCAGCGTCAAGGACGGCGCCATCATCGTCCAGGGCCCGCGCTCCCACCTCTTCTACGTCGGCCCCGTGCAGCAGCACGACTTCAAGAACTTCGAGTTCAAGGCCGACGTGATGACCTTCCCCAAGGCCAACTCCGGCATCTACTTCCACACCCGGTGGCAGGAGGTCGGCTGGCCCAACCTGGGCTATGAGGTGCAGGTCAACAATTCCCACAGCGACCCCAGCCGCACGGGCGGCCTGTGGGGCGTGCAGGACTTCCCCAAGGTCATCGCCCCCGACGGCCAGTGGTTCACGCTGACCATCCGCGTCGATGGCAAGCATGTCACGACCTTCGTCGGCAACGAGAAGACGGCCGACTACACCGAGGAGTCACCCCTCGTGCGCAAGAAGGGCCTGGAGCAGCGCTATCTGGCCAGCGGCACCTTCGCCCTCCAGGGTCATGACCCCGAGAGCACGGTGCACTTCAGGAACATCAAGGTCAGGGTCTTGCCCTGATGGTGGTCAACGCGGCTCGTCCGAGCCGGTGATTTCGGGGAACGGTGCCGGCTCCGTCGGCTGCCATTGCACCTGGGTGGATGCGAACTCCAGCAGCGGCTCGACGTCCACCTTGCGCGCCACCAGGCGAGCGCATTGGCGCAGGCAGGCCAGGGCGCTCTGCTGCAGCTCGGGCTGGGCCGAGGCGCTGAAGCAGCAGACCGTGCCGTAGATGCGCCCATCGGGCAGGACGACTGGCGTGCTCAGATGGGCGCCGACGGGGATGCCGGGGTCGAACAGCTCGCCGCGTTTCACGAGTTCGCGGGCGTCCGGCACCAGCTCGGGCATGCGGCCCGAGACCACCTGCTGGCAATAGCTTTCCTCCAGCGGCGCGGCGTCGCCCGCATGCAGGCCCAGGGCCTCGCCGCCGTCGACAAAGCGGAACACCCGCTGGCCGTCGACAAACTCGGACACGAAGACGACGTCCATCTGCAACTGCTTGCGCAGCAGCAGCAGCACATCGGTGATCTGGCGGTCCAGGGCCGCGTCATAGCCGTCGGACGTGGCGACCAGCAGCTCGGAAATCTTGACATCCAGCGCCTGCTGGTCCATCGGGTCCAGATAAGACATTCGAACGGCTCCGCATGAAAGGCCTGCTCGAATCATCCATGCAGCGCGCGCCCGCGGTCGAGTAACCGAGGCGACGGCGGGTGAATTCATGCATGCCGCGTGGTCTTCCGGCGGCGAATTGAATTCGGCATCCTGCGGGCCGAGAGCCGGGCCGCTCCCTAGCCGGCCCGCGCTGGCGATGTGCTTGCGGCTCGATACCGCAAGCATCGCCGTCCCCCCGAGGGGCAGCGCTCAGGCGCTTGGCGGCGCGCGCAGGTCGCTGACGCGGCGGCCGCGCTTGCTGGCGGCACTGCGCAGATGCACCAGGGACTCCACGCGCTTGAGCAGCTCGCGGTCGTTCCAGGGCTTCTTGAAGATGCCGTAGACGCCTTCGATCTGGCCGACGCGGCCATGCAGCTCGTCGTGGCCGGTGATGGCGATGACGGGCAGGTCCTCGGTCGTGAGGCTGCCGTGCACGTCGGCGATCAGCTCGAAACCGTCCTTGTTGGGCATCTCGAGGTCGGTGATCAGCACGGCGATCTCGGGCTTCTCGTCCAGTTGGGCCATGGCCTCGTTGCCGTCGTTGACCTGCACGACCGTGAAGCCGGCGCCTTCCAGCAGGCGCTTGAGCTTGGTGCGCACGACGGCGGAGTCGTCGGCGATGAGGACGGTGGGCGGGCCCTCGGGCACGACCGGCGCTGGCCTGGGCGGCTGGATGGGCGAGGGCGCCGTGACAAAGGCGCTGGCCATGGACGGGCCGGCGTTGGCGCCCGCATTCGGGCTGATGGGCAGGGGCGGCAGCACGACCGGCGCATTGGCGCGCTGATAGCCCTCGGGCGGGCGCGGCGGCGGCGTGTACTCGCGCGGCGGACGGTAGTCGTCACGCTTGAAGGCGGCGATGAGCACGATGATGGCCAGCGGTATCGCGATCAATACCGGCATCAAATAGGCGCCCAACAACTCCTGCAACTCGTGAAACATCTCCATCCCCGGGGTGTAACAGCGGGCAGCCTAACATCCGCCACAGGGTCACACCACCGAGGAAATCAGGCATATCTGCACGATATGCCTGCGGTTTGCACCCGTTTACTCAGTCACGGCTATTCACGCAGCCCCGGCCGTTGACCAGGCAGCGGGCGTAGTTGGGGTCGTTCTTGAGCAGGAACATCGCCCGGGCAGCGAAGGCATCGTCGGCGAAGTCGGCGAACACGCCGTCCACGCCCAGTTCGTAGAAGGCCAGGTATTCGATGGCCGGGCTGCCCTTGTAGTCGCTGGCCAGGCGCTTTTGTTCGCTGCGGAAGGTGTAGGGATGCACCATCAGGCCCAGCTTGTGCGCGTTGGCGACGATGTCGCTGGGGGCCAACAGCTTGCGGTCGCGCTCGTCGACCAGGCCGTCGCCATTCGTGTCGGCGCAGCCGCCGCCGGCCGCCACCGTCTTGCAGGCGCTGGAGATCAGGTAGACCTTCCAGGGGCCGATGCCGTCGGCATAGGTCTTGACCTCGGCCAGGCCGGCCGGCGTCAGCAGGTCCTTGAACAGGCCGGCGCGGCCGGACACGACCCAGTCGTAAGGCTTGTCATAGGGCTTGGTGAAGTCCAGGCTGCCGTCGGCATTGACGTCGTTGGCGTCCACCAGCTGCACCAGGCGCACGCTGGACTTGCTGCGCAGGTATTTGAGGTTGGCCGTCTCGAAGGACTGGATGATGACCGGGGCGCTGCGGTGGTTCCAGCCGGCGCGGCTCAGGATGGCCAGCAGCTTGTCCTCCAGCGGCAGGCCCAGGCTGCGGTGATAGGTCGGGTGCTTGGTCTCGGGATAGATGCCGATGCGCCGGCCTTCCTCGGCCGACTTGCGCTTCACGAAGGCGATGACCTCCTCCAGCGTCGGGATCTCGAACTGGCCATTGAAGCTGGCGTCGCGGTCGGCCAGCGGCTGGATGGCGCGCAGGGTCTTGATCTCGGCCAACGTGAAGTCGCTGGCGAAGAAGCCCTCTTCAGCCGCGCCGTCGATGATGGCCGTGCGCTTGCGCGAGGCGAACTGCGGCAGCGAGGCGACGTTGGTCGTCGCGATGAGGTTGGGCTCGTGGCGGGCGATCAGATGGCCGTCCTTGGTCGAGACCAGGTCGGGCTCGACATAGTCGGCGCCCATGGCGATGCCCAGGGCGTAGTTCTCCAGCGTGTGGTCGGGCAGATAGCCGGTGGCACCGCCGCGGTGGCCGATGACCAGGGGCGCGTTCTCGGCGCGGCCGCGGTCATGGGCGCTGGCACTCAGCGAGGCGAGGGCGAGCAGGCACAGGCCGGCCCAGCGAAGGGGTTGGATCATGAGGGGCTCCGGAGCGAGGAAACGGCGCAGCCTAGAAAGGCTCGGTGACAGGCCGGTGACCCGGAACCCCCTAACCCCGCCGCAACTGCATCAAAAGGTGAGGACGAAGCAGGCGCCGCCGCCCGGCCGCTTGGCATGCCTCACCGTGCCGCCCAGGCCATGCACCAGCTGGCGCACGACGGCCAGGCCGACGCCGCTGCCGCCCTCGCGGGTCGTGAAGAAGGGCGTGAAGATGCGCGACTCCAGCCCCGGCGCCACGCCCGGGCCGTTGTCGGCCACCGTCAACCGCAGCCGGGCCCCGCGGCTCAGGCGGGCCTCGATCAGCAGCTCGGGCGCGGGCCGCCCGGCGCAGGCCTGCAGGGCGTTCTGCGTCAGGTTGATCAGCACCTGCTCCAGCTGGGCCGCGTCGGTTCTGAGGGCCAGGCTTTCAGGCTCCACGCTGAGGCCGACGCGGCCGCCCGCGGCTTCCCAGGCCGGCGCCACCAGGCGTTGCACGGCCTGCAGCAGCGGCAGCAGCGGCGTGTCGGCCAGCGTTGGCGCGGGCGGCTGGCTGACGCTGCGGTAGCGCTCGACAAAGGCCTGCAGATGCGCCGCCCGGCGCGCCAGCGTGGCGAGGGCCGCCTGCAATTCCTCATGCTCGCCGGCTTCCAGCAGGGCCGGCGCGCTGCCGGCCAGCGAGGCGATGGGCGTCAGCGAGTTCATGATCTCGTGGGTCAGCACCTGCACCAGCTGGCGCCAGGCGGCCAGGGCCTCGGTCTCCAGCTCCGACTCGATGGGCGCCAGCGCCGCCAGGCGCCAGGCCTGGCCTTGCACCGTCAGCGCCGACACGGCCAGCACGGCGCGCTCCTGGCCGTGTTCCGTGGGCAGGGTGACGACGCGTCGGCCGGGGTCGGCGTCCAGCAGCGCGAGCAGGGCGGCGGGCTCGACGGCGCGGCCCGGCGCGATGAGGCGGCGGGCGGCGGCGTTCAGCGCCAGCGGCGGTGCGCCGGCCACGAGGCGCCACAGCGCCAGCGGGGCGTGTTCGAGGGCGGCGTCCAGATCAGGGCGGGGCGCGGGCGGTGGGTCGGGCGGCAGCGGCTTGGGCCGGTGGGCCAGGCGGGTCAGGGAGGCCCAGCCGAAGGCAGCAGCCATCAGCCCGGCCAAGGCACAGGCGACGAGGACCCGCGGAGAGTCCAGAGCCGCTCCCGCAGCGGCGGCGCTGGCCGTCATCACCAGGGCCGATGCGGCGACACGGACGCGCTCAAAGCCCATGCTTTTCCAGCTTGCGATACAGGGCCGCCCGGCTCACGCCCAGCAGCTTGGCGGCCTGGCTGATATTGCCGTCGGCCTGGGCCAGGGCCGCCTGCACGGCCTCGCGCTCGCGCCGGGCCAGATCCAGCCCCGGCTCAGCCGCTGCCGGCGCGGCGATCTCCGTGAGGCCGAAGTCCGCATACGTGAACACCGGCCCGCGTGCCAGCAGCGACGCGCGCTCGCAGGCCTGGCGCAGTTCGCGCACATTGCCCGGCCAGCGGTAGGCGCACAGACGCGCCAGCGCATCGGGCGTCAGCTCGACCGTGCGCTGTTTCGCGAACTGCGCCAGATAGTGGCGCAGCAGCAGGGCGATGTCGCCCGCGCCACGCTCGCGCAGCGGCGGCACGCGCAGCACCACGGTGTTGAGGCGGTAGAGCAGGTCGGGCCGGAAGCGCTTCGCGTCGAACAGCTCGGCCTCGGGCACGTTGGTGGCGGCCAGCACCCGCACGTCCACCGCCACCGGTTTGTCGCTGCCCAGCGGCGTCACCTCGCGGCGCTCCAGGGCCGCCAGCAGCTTGGCCTGGCTGGCCAGGGGCAGATTGCCGATCTCGTCCAGGAACAGCGTGCCCCCGGCCGCCGCGACAAACCGCCCCGGCCGCGACTCGCGCGCATCCGTGAAGCTGCCGCGCCGGTGGCCGAAGAGCTCGCTCTCCACCAGGGCTTCGGGCAGGGAGCCCATGTCCACCGCCAGCAGGGGGCCGGCCGAGCGCTTTGATGCGCGATGCAGGGCGCGCGCCACCAGTTCCTTGCCGACGCCGTTCTCGCCGAGGATGAGCACGCTGGCCTCGCTGGCGCCGACCTGGGCGATCTGCGCGCGCAGCGACTGCATGGCGGCCGACTCTCCGAGCAGCTCCCCGGCCGCGGGAACAGGCGCGCGACGCGCCAGCGCCGCCTGCACGCAGGCCACCAGCCTGTCGTTGGGCCAGGGCTTGGTGATGAAGTCCACCGCGCCGGCCTTGAGGGCCTGCACGGCCAGCTCGACCTCGGCATAGGCCGTCATGACGACGACCGCCGGCGCATCGCGGCGCGCCATCACCTCGCGCAGCAGGGCCAGCCCGGCCGCGCCGTCGCTGGCGCCGGGCCTGAAGTTCATGTCCAGCAGCAGCACGTCGGGCGCGATCTCGTCCAGGGCCGCCGCCAGCTCGCCGGGCTCGTGGCGCACGGCCACGCCGCCCAGCCTGCGCAGGGCCAAGCGTGCGGCCAGGGCCACGTCGGGGTCGTCGTCGAGGATGAGGATGCCGGGCATGCGAGGGCGCGACTCTAAGCGGCCGCCGTCGGCGCCGGCAAGGCGGTGTCCGGAAGCGGACAGTCGAGTTGTTCGCAAGCGGACACCGGAGGCCGCGGTCCCCCAGGGAAACACGCTGGCCCGGCTCTTGCAGAAACACTGCCCATGACCCTGCTCTCCTCCCCCACCTTCTGGCGCGGCGCCTGGCGCCAGCTGCGCGCCGAGCCCGGCCCCGCCGCCCTCGTCATCGCCGGCCTCGCCCTGGGCTTGGCGCTGGCGCTGCTGACGGCCAGCTTCCTGCAGGACACGCTGTGGCCCGACGGCGACCTGCCGCAGCGCGACCGCCTCGTCGCCTTCGAATGGCAGGTGCGGGGGCCGGGCGGCATCAAGACCGAATGGATGGGCGACGTGCCCACGGTGCCGCTGCAGGCGGCGCTGCGCGAGAGCGGCGCCCCCATGGGCCTCTCGAGCCGTGTGCTGTTCACGCAGTTGCCCTCGCGGGCCGCCGACGCAGGGGGCAGGCAGCGCAGCACGCGGCTCAGCATCGCGCTCGCGGATGCCGACGTGCAGGCCCTGTTCGGCATGCGCCCCCTGGCCGGCGACCTGACGGCCGCCCTGTCCACGCCCGAAGGCATCGCGCTGACGGCGCAGGCGGCCGAGCGCCTGTTCGGCACGGCGCAGGCGTTGGGGCGCAACTTCACGATCGCGCTGCCCCCCATGCCCGATGGTTCGCCGGGCGGGCAGTTCGCGCTGACCGTCAAGGCGGTGCTGCCCACGCCCAACCCGAACGGCACGCTGGTGTTCGACGCCATCGCCGGCTTCCAGGCGCCGGCCGCCAAGGCCTATCTGAAGATGTCGAACAGCTGGTACCAAGGCAATGGCCGCCTGTTTGCCCGCCTGCTGACAGGCGCCACGCCCGACCAGTTGTCCGCGCTGGCACAGCGCGTCATGGAAAGGCAGCCCTTGCCACCCGGTTTCCCGACCGACTTCCTGAAGGGCGGCGGCAAGCCCGCCTATCTGCGCGCCATGCCGGTTGCCGATATCGGCCTGCATGGCGCGGGCAGCCCCTACCGGCGCCGCTGGCTGGGCGGCCTGGGCGCCGCGACGGCCGGCGTGCTGGTCTTGGCCGTCATCAACTTCGTCAACCTGTGGAGCGTGCGCACCCTGCGCCGCCAGCGAGAGATCGGTCTGCGCAAATCGCTGGGCGCGGATGCCCCGCGGCTGGCGCAGCAGTTCTTCGTCGAGGCGGCCGCCGTGGCCGGCCTGGGTGGCCTCTTCGGCCTGCTGCTGGCCTGGTGGGCCATGCCGCTGGCCGAGGTGCTGATGCAGCGCCAGTTCCATGCGCCGGTCGTCAGCGCCGCCACGGTCGCGCTGACCGCAGTGCTCTGCCTGGCCATCGCGGCCCTCAGCGCCCTGCCGCTGACCTCCATCGCGCTGCGCGTGCGGCCGGCCGAATCCCTGGCCGGGCGCAGCCACAGCGAGGGCGCGGCCAGCCGCTGGCTGCGCCGCCTGATGACGACACTGCAGTTCGGTGCCGCCGCCGTGTTCGCTTCGCTGGCCCTCACGGTGCTGTGGCAGGCCGAGCATGCCGGCGTGATCCCGCGCGGCTTCGACGTGCAGGACCGCGTGGCCATCGACCTGCCCTGGGAGGCCCAGCCGGCCGAGCTGAATGCGCTGCTGGCCGGCGTGCGCAGCTGGCCCGAGGTCATCGCCGCCAGCGCGGCCGACGACGTGCCGGGGCGCGATTTCTCCAGCTGGTATGGCGAGTTCAAGGGGCCCGGCGGCCAGTCCGTCAGCCTGCGCATCGGCGTGGACTTCCTGCCGGGCTATCTGCAGACCTATGGCATGCACGTCGTCGTCGGCCGGCTGTCGGCCGACCATGCGGCCGAGGTGGCACAACATGCCATCGTGCTGGACCGCAGCGCGGTGCGCGCCCTGGGCTTTGCCAGCCCCGAGGCAGCGGTGGGCCAGCTGCTGGCCGCGCCGAGCAACATCGACGGCGGCCGGGCGGCCACGGTGGTGGCCGTCATCGACGACATCCGGCTGGAAGGACCGCGCAGCCCGCCGCAGCCGCATGGCATCTGGCCTCAGGCCGAGCGCGCCGGTGGTGCGATCGGCGTGCACAGCCGCGATCCGCAGGCCACGCGCGCCAAGCTGACAGCCCTGGTCAAGCAACGTTTTCCCGATGCGGACGCCCAGGCGCTGCCGATGCGCGACATGCTGCTGCAAAAAGTGGTGGACGATGCCCGCCTCGGCCGCCTGATCGGCATCGCCGGCCTGCTGGCCCTGGGCCTCGCGGCCGTGGGCATCTACGCGCTGGCTGCCTACACGCTGCGCCGGCGCGAGCGCGAGATCGTGCTGCGCAAGCTGCACGGCGCTGGCGCCGGTGCGGTGGCGGGCCTGCTCGCTCGAGAGTTCGCCGGCGTGCTGGCGGTGGCCTGGGCCGTCGCCCTGCCGCTCGCGGCCTGGATGTCGCAGCGTTATCTGGCCGATTTCGTCGAGCGCGCGCCGGTGGGCCCGTTCTCGTTGTGGGTGCTGCTGGCGGCCGTCGCGCTGCTGGCCGCCGTGACCGCGCTGGCCGTGGCCCGCCATCTGCATGCAGCGCTGGCGTTGAGACCTTTGCAGGCCCTGCGCGGATGAGCGCCGTGCTGACCTCTGGCGCCGCGATGGACCGCCGCGTGGCGGTGCCGCGCCGCCATGGCCTCGTCGCGCTCGCGATCGCTGCCGTGTTGATAGCTACCGTGCTGCTGTGGCGCTACTGGCCCCATGGCACCGTCGTTTCGAGGGCCGATGTCGAGATCGCCACCGTCAAGCCCGGCGCCTTCCGCGACGTTGTGGTCGGCCGCGCGACGGCCCAGCCCCTGCAGTCCGTGCTGCTGGACGCCACCGAGGACGGCCGTGTCGAGCAGGTGCTGGTCAGGGACGGCGCCCGCGTCGAGGCCGGCCAGCTGCTCGTCGTGCTCAGCAGCACCCAGCGCGCCCAGGAGCTGATGGCGCGCTCCAGCGAGGCGGCCCAGCAGCTCGCCAACCTCGCCACCTTTCGCGCCGCCCTCGCCCAGGCCCAGGCCGTGCAGCGCCGCGAAGTGACGCAGGCCGAATTCGAATTGGAGCGCGTGCGCCGGCTGCACCAGCGCAACCGCGAACTGGCCAATCAGGGCTTCTTGTCGCCGTCTGCATTGGAAGACTCGGCAGACAAGCTCGCGATGGCGCAGCGGTTGTTCACGCAGCTGCAAACCGATGGCCGCGAGGAGCTGCGCACCCGCGAGCAGTCCGTGCAGGCCATGCAGCGCGCCGTCACCGACCTGGACCAGCGCCTGACGGCCATGCGCGCTGCCAGCGAAGGCCTGGCCGTGCGTGCGCCTGTTGCCGGCCGGCTGACAGGGCTCACGCTGCAGGTCGGCGAGAGCGTGCGCAGCGGCACGCGCATCGGCCGCCTGGACAGCCTGGGCCGCTTCAAGCTGGAGCTGCGCCTGGACGAGTTTCACCTGGGCCGCGTGCGCGAGGGCCTGGCCGCGGCGCTGGCCTACGACGGACGCGAGCATGCCCTGCACGTCACGCGCATCGATCCTCAGGTCAAGGACGGCCGCTTTGCCGTCGAGCTGGCCTTCGACGCCGATGCGCCGGCGTTGCAGGTCGGCCAGGGCCTGGACGTGCGGCTCACGCTCGGCGACCCGACGCGGGCCCTGCTGCTGCCCGACAGCGGTTTCTACGCCGACACCGGTGGCGCCTGGGCCTTCGTGCTCGACGCCGAAGGCCGACACGCCGAGCGCCGCCCGCTGCAGCTGGGCCGTCGCGCCGATGGCGTCATCGAAGTCCTCGGCGGCCTTCAGCCCGGCGAGCAGGTCGTCGTCTCCCCCTACCGCGCCTTTGCGGGCGCCTCAGCCCTGGATCTGCACTGACCATGTTCAAACTCAAACACCTCACCAAGACCTTCCGCAGCGGCGACATCGAGAC
This sequence comes from Roseateles saccharophilus, assembly GCF_031458095.1. Lineage (GTDB taxonomy): Bacteria > Pseudomonadota > Gammaproteobacteria > Burkholderiales > Burkholderiaceae_C > Pelomonas > Pelomonas saccharophila_A. The sequence goes on along the minus strand of NZ_JAVDXU010000002.1, from coordinate 997,749 downwards.
CACTGCCCTGGACCGCATCGACCTCGACATCGAGGCCGGTGAATACCTCGCCATCACCGGCCCCTCGGGTTGCGGCAAGTCCACGCTGCTGGGCATCCTCGGCCTGCTCGATGCGCCCAGCGGCGGCGAATACTGGTTCGACGGCCACAACGTCGCCGGCTGGGGCGAGAAGCAGCTCAACTCGCTGCGCCGCGGTCGCATCGGCTTCGTCTTCCAGAGCTTCAACCTCATCGACGACCTCAGCGTGGCCGAGAACATCGGGCTGGCGCTGGAGTACGGCGAGCTGCCCTCCCGCGCCCGGCGCGAGCGCGTCGACGAGGTCATGGAGAGACTCGGCATCGCCCACCGTGCCCGCCACCGTCCCAGCCAGCTGAGCGGCGGCCAGCAGCAGCGCGTGGCCATCGCCCGCGCCATCGCCGCGCGGCCGGCCCTGCTGCTGGCCGACGAGCCCACCGGCAATCTCGACAGCGCCCATGGCGCCGAGGTCATGCGCATCCTGCGCGAGCTCAATGCCGAGGGCACGACCCTGGTCATGGTGACCCACTCGCTGGAGCATGCGGCCCAGGCCTCGCGCACGCTGCGCTTGCTGGATGGGCGTGTGGTGGTGGATGCGGTGGCGGCCTTGGCATAGTTCGGGGGCAATGCTCGCCTCCCAGTTCGTCTTCCACCTCGCCCTGCAGCGCGACAAGGTCGAGTCCTTCGAGCGCTACCCCTTCAACCTGGCCGCCGTGCGCACGCTGGACCGGCTGGAGTTGCATCCCAAGGTGACCTTCTTCGTCGGCGAGAACGGTTCGGGCAAGTCGACGCTGCTGGAGGCCCTGGCCGTGGCCATGGGCTTCAATGCCGAGGGCGGCAGCAGGAACTTCAACTTCGGCACGCGGCTCTCGCATTCGGTGCTGCACGAGTATTTGCGCGTGGCCAAGGGCTTCAAGCGGCCGCGGGATGGCTGGTTCCTGCGCGCGGAGAGCTTCTTCAATGTCGCGACCGAGATCGAGAGGCTGGACGAGGGCCCCGGCGGCGGGCCCATCATCGCGGCCTACGGCGGCCGCTCCCTGCACGAGCAGTCCCATGGCGAATCCTTCCTGAAGCTGCTCAACGAGCGCTTCGGCGGCCGCAGCCTCTTCATCCTCGACGAGCCCGAAGCGGCCCTGTCGCCGCAGCGCCAGCTCGATGCGCTGCAGCGTCTGCACGCCCTGGTGGGCCAGGACTCGCAGTTCGTCATCGCGACGCATTCGCCCATCCTGATGGCCTATCCCGACGCTTGGGTCTACCGCTTCGACGCCGATGGCATCCACCGCGTCGGCTACGAGGACACCGAGCATTTCCGCGTCATGCGCGATTTCATGGCCGATCCCGGGCGCAGCCTGCGTGACTTGTTGGCCGACTGAGGCGCGCGCGGTACACCCAACCTGACGGTTTCGTCAATCGACGCCTTTAGGATGGCGGGGGTATGCACCCCCTAATTCAAGGCCTGCTCGGTCTGCTGATGCTGCTCGGGGCGGGTTGGACCCGCGCCGACGCTGGCGTGGGCCCGCTGGAGGTGCAGTTCCGCAGCGTCACGGTGCCGCAGAACTCGGTGCCGGCGATCTCGCAGGACCGCGCGGGCTTCATGTGGATCGCCACCAACAAGGGCCTGGCGCGCTACGACGGCTACCGGTTGCGGCCCATCGAGCAGGCCGGCGACACGACGGCCAAGCGCAGCCTGGGCTGGGTGAGGGCCATGGCGCCGGCGGCCGACGGCCGCATGTGGATAGGCACGGAGTTCCAGGGCCTGGTCGCCTACGACCCTGAGCACGACCGCGTCGAGAGCCACGGCAGCGCCCAGGGCGGCCCGGGCCCGCAGCCGCCGATCCGCGCGCTGGCCGCGGAGCGCGACGGCAGCATCTGGGTCGGCACCCTGGGCCAGGGCCTGTACCGCTATTCACCGGCGGCCCAGCATTTCGAGGCCCATGAGCTGCGCTGGCGCGGCCAGGCCGAGAAGCGGGTGCTCGCCCTGCAGGTCGGTGGCAACGGCGTCGTCTGGGCCGGCCATTGGCGCGGCCTGGCCCGCTTCGTCAACGGTGCCTGGGAAAACCTCGCCCTCCCCGAGCTGGATGCCGGCATGCCGGTGCAGGCCCTGGCCGAGGACCGCAGCGGCCGCATCTGGCTGGGCACGCAGGACGGTCATCTGGGCGTCGTCGAGCAGGGCCAGGTGCGCTGGGTGCAGATGTTCAGCATGCCCATCAACGCGCTGGCGGAAGGCGCCGACGGGCGGCTCTGGGTGGGTGGCAAGGTGGGTCTGTTCTGGGTCAACCCGGCCAGCGGCGCCGTCGAGGCCCGGCTGCGCCAGGACCCGCGCCGCGCCATGGGCCTGGCGGGCAACGACATCAGCGGCCTGCTGCGCGACCGCAGCGGCGCCATGTGGGTCAGCGGCTATGGCCTGGGCGTGCAGCGCCATCTTTCCCACCCGGCCCTGGCCGTGCGCGGACCGGATGCCGACCTGAACAGCCCGCTGGCCGAGGCCGATGTGCGCGCCGTGCTGGCCCTGAAGAACGGCGAGGTGCTGGCGCCGACCCAGACCGGTCACATCGCCCGCCTGGACGGCCGTCCGGGCCGCGATCTGGCGACGCTGGGCGAATGGCCGCGCGAACGGCGCAGCGTCGTCGAAATCATGGCCGAAGCGGCCGACGCCAGCCTGTGGATGGTCGCGGCCGGCCGCCTGGAGCATCGCGCGCCGGATGGCCGCCTGCTGCGCGACTGGCCCCTGGACGGCGGCCGTGCCCAGCAATTGCTGCTGCGCGGCGACGGCAGCATCTGGCTGGGCATGCAGGAGGGCCTGTACCGCCTCGCCAGCGAGGCGGCCGCGGCGCCGCAGCGGATCCATCCCTTGAGCGGGCCGCTGCATGGTGGCATCTATGTGCTGGCGCAGGCGCCGGACGGGCGGCTGTGGCTGGGCGGCCAGCAAGGCCTGTTCCGCGAGAAGGCGGCCGGCGAGAACGGCCTGGAGGTCGTGCCCCAGGCGCCCGAGGAGGCCCTGGCCAGCCCCATCGTCATGGGCCTGCTGTGGGGCCGCGACGGGCGGCTCTGGGTGGACACGCCGGTCAGCGGCCTGCACCGCCTCAAGGGCTGGGACGGCGAGGGCCGCGCCCGCTTCGAGCGCATCAGCGAGCGCCATGGCATGGAGGGCGTGTTCGGCGGCAATCTGCACGAGGACGAGCAGGGCCGCATCTGGAGCCAGCTCTATGTCTACGACCCGGCGGCCGACCGGCTCGACAGCTTCGGCAGCGCCGAGGGCGCCAATTTCGGCAGCTTCTGGTTCTTTGCCAGCACCGAGCTGCCCGGCGGCGGCCTGCTGTTCGGAGGCAGCCGCGGCCTGCTGCGCGTGCTGCCCGACGCCTACCGCGCTCAGCGCACCAGCCCGCCGCTGGTCATCAGCGGCCTGCGCGTCAACGGCCAGCCCTGGGAGCTGCCGGGCACGGCTCTGACGCTGCCGCCCGGCAAGCGCAGCCTATCCATCGAGTTCGCCGCCCTGGACTATGCCGACCCGACGCGGCTGCGCTACGAGTTCCGTCTCGAGGGCCTGGACAGCGACTGGACCCGTGTCGACGCCAGCGGCCGCAACCCCAGCTTCGGGCCGCTGCGCCCCGGCCGCTACACGCTGCAGGTGCGGGCCACGGCCCACCATGCACTGTGGGGCACGGAGCAGCTGCAGCTGCCCATCACGCTGGAGCCGGCCTGGTGGGAGACGGACGCCGCACGCATCGCCGGCGTGTTGGCCACGCTGGGGGCCATCTGGGCCTGGATGCGCTGGCGCACGCGCTCGCTGCGGCTGCGCGAGGTCGAGCTCAAGGCCCTGGTGGATGAGCGCACCGCCGAGCTGCGCGAATTGAGCCTGACCGACGCCCTGACCGGCCTGCGCAACCGCCGCTACCTGGAGCTGCGCCTGGACGACGACCTGCGCCTTTGCCTGCGCCGCTTCGAGACGTCCGACGATGCCGGCCCCGGTCCGGACGCCGACCTGCTGCTGCTGCTGCTGGACCTGGACCACTTCAAGCGCATCAACGACCTGCATGGCCACGCGGCGGGCGATGCGGTGCTGGTGCAGCTGGCCGAGCGCCTGCGCAGCGTCTTCCGCGAGACCGACTCCCTGGTGCGCTGGGGCGGCGAGGAGATCCTGGCCCTGGCCCGCGAGACCGACAGGCGCGACGCCGCCGAGCTGGCCGCGCGCGTCTGCGCCGCAGTGCGTGAGCAGCCCTTCGAGATCGGCCCCGGCGAGACCGTGCATGTGACGGTGTCCATCGGCTTCTGCGCCTTCCCGCTGGACCCGCGCCATCCGCGGCTGTGGGACTGGCGTGCCTGCCTGGCCCTGGCGGACTCGGCCCTCTACGCCGCCAAGGCCCAGGGCCGCGACGGCTATGTGGGCGCCATCCGCGCCAACGGCCTGTCGCCGCGCGAAGCGCCCGACGGCCTGCCCGCCTGGCGCCACGAGAAGCGCCTGGTCGTCGCGCGCAGTGACGCGGTGGATGACGCCCTAACCACCTGAACCCGTGGGGTCGCTCGCGGGCCTGGGTGACACTCGGGGCATGAAGAAGCCGCACGCCGTCCTCAGCGCCCTCGCCCTGCTGCTTGCCACGTCCTCGGCCCTGGCGGCCGGCCTGGACACCCGGGAGGCGCAGATCGTCGCCCACGTGAAGCGGCTGACGCCCGACGCGCTGAAGCTGCTGGAGCGCAGCGTCCTCGTCAACAGCGGCACGCTCAACCCGGCCGGCGTGCGCGAGGTGGGCGCCCTGTTCGGCAGCGAGTTCGAGGCCCTGGGCTTCAAGACGCGCTGGGTCGAGATGCCGGCCGAGATGAAGCGGGCCGGCCACCTGGTGGCCGAGCGCACCGGCAACCAGGGCAAGCGCGTGCTGCTGATCGGGCATCTGGACACCGTGTTTGAGAAGGACAGTCCGGTGCCGCCTTGGGCAGCCGACGGCAAGCGGGTACGCGGCCAGGGCGTGTCCGACATGAAGGGCGGCGACGTCATCATCCTGCTGGCGCTGCGGGCCCTCAACGAGGCCGGTGCGTTGCAGGGCACCACGGTGCGTGCCGTCTTCACCGGCGACGAGGAGCGCGTCGGCTCACCGGCCGAGGTGGCGCGCGCGGCCTTGATCGACGCTGCAAAGCAGAGCGACGTGGCCCTGGCCTTCGAGGGCGCGGCCAAGGACGAGCAGGGCCGCGACACCGCTACCGTCGGGCGGCGCGCTTCGAGCACCTGGCATCTGAACGTGACGGCACGCACCGGTCATTCGGCCGGCGTCTTCGGCCGCGATGGCTATGGTGCGCTGTACGAGGCGGCGCGCGTGCTGAACGCCTTTCGCGAGCAGCTCATCGAGCCCGACCTGACCTTCAATGCCGCCACCGTGGTGGCCGGCACCAGCGCGAAGTGGGACGACGGCGAGAGCCAGGGCCAGGCCTTCGGCAAGACCAATGTCATCCCGCGCGATGCCCAGGTGCGCGGCGACCTGCGCTACCTGAGCGAGGCCCAGGGTTCACGAGCGCGCGAACGCATGCAGGCCATCGTCGAGCAGGCCCTGCCGGGCACGCGCTCCAGGATCAGCTTCCACGAGAGCTATCCGCCGATGGCGCCCACGCCGGGCAATCTGAAGGTGCTGGAGGCCTATTCAGCGGCCAGCGCCGATGCCGGCATGGGCAGCGTCGTGGCCTTCCCGCCGGGCCAGCGCGGCGCCGGCGATGTGCAGTTCGTCGCGCCCATCGTCGACAGCCTGGACGGCCTGGGTGCGGCGGGTGGTGGTGCCCACACGCCGGACGAGTGGCTGGACGTCTCGTCCATCGAGCGCGGCGCCATCCGCGCCGCCCTGCTCATCTACCGGCTCACGCGCTGAGCTTCAGACGGCCGCTTCCAGCACGGCGCGGCTGACGTCCAGCGTGACGTCGCCGTGCTCGCCGAGCTGGGTCATGCCATGGGCCTGCAGCTTGGCCAGGATGGCATCCAGCCGGGGCTCGGAGATGGCGTGGCCGGACAGCTTCGTGGGCACGCCCATGCGCTCGAAGAAGGCGCGGGTCGCGGCGATGGCGGCGTCGATGCGAGCATCCTCACTGCCCTCGCGCAGGCCCCACACCCGCTCGGCATACTGCAGCAGCTTGGCGCGCTTGGGCGCGCGGCGCGCCGCCAGCATGGCGGGCAGCACGATGGCCAGGGTCTGCGCATGGTCCAGCCCGTGCACGGCCGTGATCTCGTGGCCGAGCATGTGGGTGCTCCAGTCCTGCGGCACGCCGGCGCCCAGGTAGCCGTTGAGGGCCATGGTGGCGGCCCACATCACATTGGCGCGGGCGTCGTAGTCGCCCGGCTGCTCCAGCACCTTGGGGCCTTCCTCGATCAGCGTCAGCAGCAAGCCCTCGGCCATGCGGTCCTGCACCTTGGCGTTGACCGGGTAGGTCAGGTACTGCTCGACGGTGTGCACGAAGGCGTCCACCACGCCGTTGGCCGTCTGCCGCGGCGGCAGGCTGAACAGGGTGCTCGGGTCCAGCACGGCGAAGCGCGGGAAGACCTTCTCGGACCCGAAGTAGAGCTTGTCACCGGTCTCGCGGCGGCTGATGACGGCGCCGGAGTTCATCTCCGAGCCAGTGGCGGCCAGGGTCAGCACCACGCCCAGCGGCACGGCCGACTTGACCTTGCCCTGGCCGGTCAGCAGCTCCCAGGGGTCGCCCTCGTAGGGCATGGCCGCGACGATGAACTTGCTGCCGTCGGCCACCGAGCCCCCGCCGACGGCGAGCACGAAGTCGATGGCCTGCTCGCGGCCCAGGGCCACGGCGCGCATCAGCGTGGCGTAGTCGGGATTGGGTTCGATGCCGCCGAACTCGGCGACGAGGCGTTCGCCCAGGGCCTCGCGCACCTGGGCCATGACGCCATTGGCCAGCACGCTGCCACCGCCGTAGGTGACCAGCACGCGGGCCCCGGCGGGCACCTGCTTGGCGATGCCGGCGATCTGGCCCTGGCCGAAGAGGATGCGGGTGGGGACGTAGAGGTTGAAGTTGTTCATGACGGGATCTTCGGGTGAGGTGGTAGAGGGCCGGCCGCGGCAGTTGCGGCCAGCCGAGGGGAATGCAAGGCCGGCTCAGGCGGCCTGGGGCTGGGTGAAGTCGGTATAGCCGTCGGCGCCGCCGCCGAAGTAGCTCGACTGGGGGGCGTCGAACAGTGGCCGGTTGTGCCGCAGGCGCGCCACCAGGTCGGGGTTGCCGATGAAGGCGCGGCCGAAGGCGACCAGGTCGGCGCGGCCCTGGGCGGTGGCGTCCAGCGCGGTCTGCCGTTCGTAGCCGTTGTTGGCGATGTAGGCGCCGGCAAAGGCCGCCCGCAGTGCGCGGATGTCGAAGGCGTCGGCGCCGTTGCCGCCATGCATCTGGCCTTCCATCACATGCAGATAGGCGACGCCCATCGCGCTGAGCTTGGCCACGAGGTAGCCGTGGGTCTGCATCGGCGTGCTGTCCAGCGGGGTGTCGCCGATGGCGGTGGACAGCGGCGACAGGCGCACGCCGACGCGATCGGCGCCCCAGACGCCGGCCACCGCCGCGACGACCTCGAGGGTGAGGCGGGCGCGGTTCTCGATGGAGCCGCCGTAGGCATCGGTGCGCTGGTTGGTGCTGTCGCGCAGGAACTGCTCCAGCAAGTAGCCGTTGGCGGCGTGGACCTCCACGCCGTCGAAGCCGGCCGCCTGGGCACGCAGCGCGGCTTGGCGGTAGTCCTCGATCAGCGCGGGGATCTCGTCGGTGCGCAGGGCGCGCGGCATCGACGGCGGCTCGAAGCCCTGTTCGGTGAACACGCTGCCGCCGGCGGGGATGGCCGAGGGCGCCACGGGCGCGGCGCCGCCCTCCTGCAGGCCCACATGCGACATGCGGCCCACATGCCAGAGCTGCAGCACGATCTTGCCGCCGGCGGCGTGCACGGCGTCGGTGACCGGGCGCCAGGCCGCGACGTGGGCGTCGGTGTAGATGCCCGGCGTGTAGGCATAGCCGCGGCCCTGGCGGGAGATGTTGGTGGCCTCGGCGATCAGCAGGCCGGCCGAGGCGCGCTGGGCGTAGTAGGTGGCGGCCAGCGGCGTCTGCACGCCGTCCATGCCGGCACGCGAGCGGGTCAGCGGGGCCATCGCGATGCGGTTCTTCACTTCGATGGCGCCCAGACGGGTGGGGGTGAACAGGGTGGGGGTGGTCATGGCGGTCTCCAGATCAGGGGTTGCTGAGGGATGACCGAAGAATGGATGCGGCGCAGCAATTCATCCAATTTATCTATTGAATTCCAGATATTCGCCAATCAACATATCTGCATGCGTTACGACCTCAATTTGCTGCCCGTCTTCATGGCCCTGATGCAGGAGCGCAGCGTGACCCGCGCCGCCGCCCGGCTCAACATCACGCAGCCGGCCCTGTCCAACGCCCTCACGCGGCTGCGCGCCCTGCTGCTGGACCCGCTCTTCATCCGCGAGCGCTACGGCATGCAACCCACGCCCAAGGCGCAGGAGCTCGCGCCCGTCATCGCCGCGGCGTTGGCGTCGCTGGACGGCGTCATCCTCGGCCAGCAGGCCTTCGACCCGGCGCGCGCCGAGCTGCTGCTCACCATCGCGCCCAACAGCTACGTGGAGTTCGTGCTGGTGCCGGCCATCGTCGCGCGGCTGCGCGAGCGGGCGCCCGGCATCAAGCTGCGGCTCACGCCCTACGGCAGCGACCTGGCCGACACCGGCGTCATCTCCGGCACGACGGCCCTCGTGCTCGGCCGCATCGTGGACCCGCCCGACAACCTCGTCGTGCAGCACCTCATCGACGACGGCCTGGATTGCATCGTGCGCGCCGACCACCCGACGGTGGGCGAGCGCCTGACCCGCGCCCGATACGAGAGCCTCAAGCACGTCAACATGCTGCCGCCGGGGCGGCTGCGCGTGGGCCTGTTCCAGGCGCTGGAGCGCCAGGGCCTGAAGCGCGATGTGGCGGTGTCGGTCACGCACTTCCTGGCCATCCCGGAGATGGTGGCCGTGACCGACTACTGCGCCACGCTGCCACGCCTGATCTGCCGCCACCTGGCCCAGGACCGGCGGCTCAAGGTGCTGCCCGCGCCGGTGGACCTGGGCAGTTTCCCGGTCCACATGGCCTGGCATGTGCGCTACCGCGACGACCCGGCGCACCGCTGGCTGCGGGCGCTGGTGGACGAGGTCGCCAAGGAAGTGGCCGCAGGCCCGGCATTGCCGGCGGCTTCCTAAAATCCGGCATGGCCGCCGCACCCACGACCCGCCTCGAACTGCTCGCCCCCGCCCGCGATGCCGACATCGGCATCGAGGCCATCAACCATGGCTCCGACGCCGTCTACATCGGTGGCCCGGGCTTCGGCGCGCGCGACAAGGCGCCCAACGAGATCGGCGACATCGCGCGCCTGGTCAGGCATGCCCACCGCTTCAACGCGCGCATCTTCGTCACGATGAACACCATCCTGCGCGACGACGAGCTGGAGGGCGCGCGCCAGCAGGCCTGGCAGCTCTACGACGCGGGAGTGGATGCGCTGATCGTGCAGGACATGGGCCTGCTGGAGCTGGACCTGCCGCCAATACAGTTGCATGCCAGCACCCAGACCGACATCCGCACCCCCGAGAAGGCGCGCTTCCTGCAGGACGTCGGCTTCTCCCAAATGGTGCTGGCGCGCGAGCTGGACCTGAAACAGATCATCGCCATCCGCGAGCAGGTGCAGCAGGCGACGCTGGAGTTCTTCGTGCACGGCGCCCTGTGCGTGGCCTACAGCGGCCAATGCTTCATCAGCCACGCCCACACCGGGCGCAGCGCCAACCGCGGCAGCTGCAGCCAGGAGTGCCGCCTGCCCTACACGGTGACCGACTCGCAGGGCCGCGTCGTCGCCCACGACAAGCATGTGCTGAGCCTGAAGGACAACGACCAGAGCGCCAACCTCGAGGCGCTGATCGACGCCGGCATCCGCAGCTTCAAGATCGAAGGCCGCTACAAGGACATGGCCACCGTCAAGAACGTGACGGCCCATTACCGCTCGCTGCTGGATGCGTTGATGGACAAGCGCCCCGAGTTGGCTGCGACGGGCCATGGGCGCTGCACGTTCACCTTCACGCCCGAGCCCGAACAGGCCTTCAACCGTGGCGGCACCGACTACTTCGTCAATGGCCGCAAGATCGACATCGGCGCCTTTGACAGCCCCAAGCACGCCGGCCTGCCGCTGGGCGACATCGTGCGCGTCGGCGCCGAAGACTTCGACATCGACACGGGCGATGCGCTCAAGGTCGTCAACAACGGTGACGCCCTGACCTGGTGGGACCGCCAGGGCGAGCTGCAGGGTGTGCCGGTCAATGTGGCGACGCCGCTGGGCGGAACGCGCTGGCGCATCGAGCCGAATCTGTCCAAGGGCCAGGCCTTCAGCGACCTGAAGGATCTCTTCCCCGGCACGGCGGTCAACCGCAACCGCGACATGGCCTGGGAGCGCTTGCTGGCCAAGCCCAGCAGCGAGCGCCGCATTGCCGTGGACATCACGCTGGCCCAGGTCAACGACGGCTTCGAGCTCAGCCTGAAGGACGAGACCGGCGCCAAGGCCAGCGTGAAGCTGCCGCATGCCCACGAACCGGCGCGCGACGCAGGCCAAGCGCGGGACCAGCTGCAGGAAGGCCTGGCCAAGCTAGGCGACACGATCTTCGAAGCCCGCCGGGTGCGTCTGGCGATGCGCGGCGAGGCCCTCTTCCTGCCCGCCAGCAAGCTCAATGCCTTGCGGCGCGACGGCATTGCGGCGCTTGAAGCCGCTCGTGAAGATGCATTCCAGCGCCTGCCGCGCGCCCGGCCCGTCGAGCCGCCCGTGCCCTATCCCGAAGACACGCTGAGCTATCTCGCCAATGTCTACAACGGCCGCGCCGCCGCCTTCTACGCCCGCCACGGCGTCAAGGTCGTCGGTGCCGCCTACGAGAGCCACGAGGAGCTGGGCGAGGTGCCGCTGATGATCACCAAGCACTGCGTGCGCTGGTCGCTGAGCCTCTGCCCCAAGCAGGCCAAGGGCGTGACAGGCGTGCAGGGCACGGTGCGTGCCGAGCCGCTGACGCTCACCCATGGCGAGGACAGGCTGACGCTGCGCTTTGACTGCAAGCCCTGCGAGATGCATGTCGTCGGCGCGATGCGCAAGAACGTGCTCAAGCAGCTCAAGGCCGAGCCCATGACCTTCTACCGCAGCCGCCCGGCGCTGTGACCCGGCAGATCTCCCGGGTCAAATCCGGTCAGATCCTCTCGCTACCGCGTCGTCGCGGTGACACACTCGCCCTCCATCGCATGGGAGGGAGACAGGCGTGTCGCAGAACACAAACGGGCCATTCCAACTGACGCGGCGCCGCGTCATCGGTTCCGGCGCGGCGGCGGTGACGCTGCTGGTGCACGAGCTGGCCCTGGCCCGGCCGGCCATCGTGAAGAACCCCGGCGCACGGCCCCAGCCCGAGGGCACGCCCGTGCAGCCTCACACGCCGCCCGGCGCACCCGACTGGTCCGGCGGCCCCGGCAAGGCGCGGTTTCGCATCGATGGCCTGGCCAAGGTCACGGGCCAGAAGATCTATGCGCGCGATTTCCGCGCCGTCGACATGCCCGGCTGGCCCCGCAGCAGCCCCGAGCGCATGGCCATGATCCTGCGCGCCACCCAGCCCGGCCTGACCTTCACCGGCCTGGACCTGCAGCGCCTGGCGGGCGTGGATGCCGTGCCGCTGCTGACCATCACGCAGACCGCCCTCGCCGGCTACCCCTGGCCGCAACGCGACCTGGCCTCGCTCAACCTCAGCCTGCCCTTCTCCAGCGCCGGCGCCGACGGCGTCTACCAGCTGCTGGTGCCGGTCGGCACGGCGCCGCAGTTCTATGGCCAGCCGGTGGCCATCCTGGTCTTTGCCGACGCCAACGCCTGCCGCCGCGCCAAGCGTGCCTTGCAGTTCCAGCCCGGCGTCGTGCAGGCCAGCGGCCTGCCACCGCCGCCGCCCCAGCCCTGGGTGTTGGCCTACAGCCCGTTCAACTACCTGACGCGTTATGAGGCCCCGGGCCTGGAGCCCTTCTCCCAGGTGCAGGTCGGCTATGCCTCCGACCCCTACCAGCCCGACTCGTCCAGCCAGCCCTACAACAGCACCGCCCGCCGGCTGCGCGGCCGCATCGACAACGCCCTGCAGGCGCCCAGCCCCCATGTGCTGCAGCTCGGCGGCAGCTATTCGACGCAGGTGCTGGACCCGATGTTCATGGAGCCCGAGGCCGGCCTGGCCTGGCTGGACCGTTCCGGCAACGGCACGCTGAACCTCGTGCTCGGTACCCAGGCCACCAACGGCGACTCGGGTGACAGCCTGGCCCTGTTCAGCAAGGATTGCCCCATCAAGGTCGCCACCGTGGTGCTGAACTCCTGCTACCCCGGCGGCGGCTTCGGCGGGCGCGACGTTTCCACCTTCCCGCCGCTGCTGGCCGTCACGGCGGCCCTGGCCGACGGCCCGGTGCGCATCGCCCAGGACCGCTACGAGCAATTCCAGGGCGGCCTCAAGCAGCTGGCCAGCAAGATCAGTCAGCGCATCGCGGTGGACGCCAAGACCGGCAAGTTCCTCGCCTTTGGCAGCCAGCAGGTGCTGCCTTCCGGCGGCCAGAACAACTACAGCCAGTTCGTCGCCATGCTGGCGGCCTATTGCGGCTTGAGCGGCTACGACATCAAGCAGGCCTATGTCGACGCCATCGCCCAGCCCAGCACCGGCGTCGTCGCCGGCTCCATGCGCGGCTTTGGCGGTCCCCAGGCCAGCTTCGCAGTCGAGACCCTGGTGGACGAGGTGGCCGTGGCGCTGAAGCGCGACCCCATCGCGCTGCGCGAGCTCAATGTGCTGCGCGAGGGCGACCGCACCATCACCGGCGCGCCGCTGACGCAGCAGATGCGCCTGCACGAGATCTGCCGCCGCTCGCGCGAGCACGCGCTGTGGCGCGACCGCGAGGCCGTGAAGGCGCGCAAGGCCCGCGAGGGCATCCGCTACGGCGTCGGCTTTGCGCTGGCCAACCAGGCCTATGGCACGGGCAAGGACGGCGTCATGGCCGAGGTCGCCATGGACGCCATCGGGCGGCTGACCGTGCGCACCAACTGCGTCGACATGGGCAATGGCTCGGCGACGACGCTGGCCCTCTCCACGGCTGGCTGGCTGGGCCACAACGCCCACGACATCATCATGGGCGATGTCGGCAGCTTCAATGCGCTGGACGTCAGCACCTATGCCGGCGGCGACTGGAGCCAGCCGAACTGGACCGGGGCCTTCGCGATGTCCAGCAGCGCCTGCCTGACGGCCTTCCATCAGGTCCATGTGACGAGCCAGGCCAGCCAGGTGCTGTTCCAGGCCGGCCTGCTGCCCGCGGCGGCCACGCTGTGGGGCGTGCCTCTGGCCCAGGTGCAGGGCAGGACGAATTGGGACAGGGGTCATCTCACGGCGCCGGGCCTGGCACCGCTGTCGCTGCGGGCGCTGGCGGCGCAGGTCCACAAGGCGGGGCTGACGTCGGCGGCCATGGTCCATGGCGTCTACGAAGGCTCCTGGGTGGCCGGTACCTATGCCGTGCCGGCCGGGCCGCCGCTGCAGTTGCCCATCGACGGGCTGTCGCTGCGGGCCGCCGGCCAGCCGACCTGGACGCCTGTGCTGCGCCAGAACGTCATCCCGCCCAATCCCAAGGCAGCGCTCTACGGCCGCAGCCTGTATGCGCCCTCGGGCGTGCTGGTGGCCGTCGAGATAGCGCCCAGGAGCTATGCGCCGCGCGTCGTCGACGTGCAGTTGCTGGTGGATGCCGGCAAGGTCATCCAGCCTGATCTGCTGATGGGCCAGGCCCAGGGCGGCATCGCGATGGGCATCGGCTATGCACTGCTGGAGGACCTGCCGCTGGAAGCCGGCGGCGCGGGCGACGGGCGCTGGAACCTGGACCGCTATCACGTTGCCCTGAGCGCAGACGTGCCGCTGGCGCGCATGAGCATCACGCCGCTGCCGACGACCGAGACCACCGGCAAGGGCATTGCCGAGGCCGTGCTCTGCCCCATCGCCCCGGCCATCGGCAACGCCATCGCCCATGCGACCGGCCAGCGCTTCCGTTCGCTGCCCATCACCGCTGCAGACATCGAAAAGGCCTTGTCATGAGCGAGCAACTCGTCCCCGTCCAGTTCCATGTCAACGGCCGGCCCGTCAAGGCCGAGGTGCCGACCGACCTGCCCCTGGTCGACTTCCTGCGCGAGGAGCTGGGCCTGTCGGGCACGCGGCTGTGCTGCGGCATCGGCGTCTGCAAGGCCTGCACCGTGGCGGCGCGCCGCGCACCGACCAGCCAGGCGCAGCCCATGCTCGCCTGCTCCACGCCCGTGGCCCTGCTGCAAGGCCAGAGCATCACGACGGTGGAAGGCACCGGCAGCATGGAAAAACCCAGCGCCGTGCAGCAGGCCTTCCTCGATCACTTCGCCTTCCAGTGCGGCTACTGCACGCCGGGCTTCGTCATGGCCACCGAGATGCTGCTGGGGCGGCTGCGCGTGCAGCCCGTCCGGCGCGACCAGCTCGACGCGGCGATCGAAGACGCCGTCGGCCAGCACATCTGCCGCTGCACCGGCTATGCCCGCTATCACCAGGCCATACGCGCCGTCGTGCTGGCGGAGAAAGGCCTGGTGGTCGCATGAGAGCCCTGCTGTTGCTTCTTCTCGCCGGTGCCGCCCAGGCCGAGACGCTGTTCGAGTACGGCCGCCAATGCGCCGAGCAGATCGCCGAGATCCCGGCCTTCAACTGCATGGCTGGCGAGGAGATTCCCATCACCGTCGACGGCAAGCCCGTGCCGACCGACAAGGCGCCGCAGAGCTGCGACCGGCCCTCGCTGCTGCCCCAGGCCGACGCCCAGAGCCAGTGTGTGCCCGGCAGCCGTGCCCTCGTACTGCGCGATGACAAGACGGCCCAGATCAGCGCCATCTGCCGCAAGCAGGTCGCGCGGCCCGCCGGCAGCTGGCTGTTCGACGAGATCAATGTCATCTCGCACAGCTTGAAGGACGGCAAGACCTGTTGGTTCACCGCCAAGGCCAAGGCGCCGCTGAGCGCAGGCGCGGGCATCGACGGTCGCGCCGTGCCCTCGCCCAGCACCTTGAAGCGCCCGGCCGTACCGGCCGACAAGCTCTGGCAGACGCCGCACCAGGTCGCCTGGAGCCAGCCCGCCTGCGTGACCTGCCATGACAGCGGCCCCTTCATGTACAGCCCCTACATCGCGCAGACGACGCAGCTGCCCGGCGACCCGTTCGGCTTCTACGAGCCCAAGGCGATTGGTGAGGATTTCAAGAAGGCCTGGGCCAAGCTGCACGCCTTTGGCATCACGACGCGCGGCAACACCTGCACGGCCTGCCACCGCATGGGCAATATGAACTCCTGCCAGGTCGCGATGAAGCAGTCCACCGGCAATGCGCCTCAGGAAGGCGGCGACGAATGGTCCAAGCGCTTCCCGCAATCGCACTGGATGAGCCCGGGCAATCTGCACAGCCAGACGCAATGGGACGAGCAGTTCAGCGAGAGCTTGAAGAAGCTGGCGGCCTGTTGCGAAAACCCGCAGGGGGCGGGGTGCAGGATCGTGGAGTACGGGCCGAAAGGGGCTTTGCCCAAGCGCTGAGGGCGCGGCGTCAGCAGCGCACGAATCGCATCAGCCGCCCCCGATAGTCCGAACTCCCCACCTCCGCGCTCAGCAAGGCCTCGCTGAACTCGAATCCCAGCGCTGCCATCCGCTTGCCAAAGGCCGCGCGGTTGCCGCGGTTGGGGTCGACGATGAGCAGTTCGCAGCACGGCAGTGCATGCTTGTCGATGAAGGCCGCCAGCGCGCCGCCATCGTCGCGCTCGTAGAGCACATCGCTGCCGATGATGAGGTCAAAGCGTCCCTGCACGCGCGGCGCGCCGCCTTCGGAGGCCACGGCGTCTTCGCTCCAGTCGCCATGGCAGTAGCGCATCGGCGCGAGTTCGTTCAGGCGCAGGTTCTCCAGCAGGAAGGCGCCGGCCAGCGGGTGGATGTCGCTGGCCGTGACCTCGGCGCCGCGGCGGTGGCAGATGAGGCTGGCCAGGGCCAGGCCGCAGCCGATCTCCAGGATGCGTTCGCCCTCGGTCAGGGGCCGGATCGCCATCGCGGCGGCCAGGTGCAGCCCGGAGGGCCAGACCTGACCGAACAGCGGCCATTGCGCGGACGAGATGCCCAGGGCCTCGGCCGCGCCGGCCGGGTCGGCGAACTGCTGGTGGTCCAGCAGCGAGCGGATCTGCAGATCCGCCGCGCCATCAATGGCGAGCGTCTGGACTTTGACTTCATACCCGGGCATGGGCCCTTCCGGTGACCTGCGTGATGGATCGCGATGCGACACGGGGAGGTCAGCGCCGCTGTGGGTCACAGCGGCCGGGCGACAGGCCAGCGGGGCAAGACGGAGAGGCGCCAGTGTAGGCGCCGCGTTCAGCTCATCAGGCTGTAGGGCCCGCCGCGCTCCAGGGCCTTGCGATAGGCCGGCCGCGCGTGGATGCGGGCCAGGAAGTCCTTGAGCTTGGGGTAGCCGTCCATCGAGCCGCGGGCCGAAGCGGCCTCCACGGGGAAGCTCATCTGCACATCGGCCGCCGTGAACTCGACGCCGGCAAACCAGGGCCGCGCGGCCAGCTCGCCCTCCAGGAACTTCAGCTGCGCATCGATATTGGGCTGCACGAAACCGGACAGCACCTTGTCGGCGATGCCCTTGGCAATCGGCTTGACGAAGAAGGGCATGGGCGCGCGCTTGATCTTGCTGAAGACCAGCTTCATGACCAGCGGCGGCATGGCCGAGCCTTCGGCGAAGTGCATGAAGTAGCGGTAGTGCAGCAGGTCCTGCTCGCCGCTGGGCTTGAGCCGGCCCTGGCCATAGCGGTCCACCAGGTACTCCAGGATGGCACCGCTCTCGGCGACCGTCAGGCCGCCATCGGTGATGACGGGCGACTTGCCCAGCGGATGCACCTGGCGCAGCTCGGGCGGCGCCAGCGAGGTCTTGGCGTCGCGCTGGTAATGCTTGATCTCGTAGGGCAGGCCGAGCTCTTCGAGCAGCCACAGCACGCGCTGGGAGCGGGAGTTGTTGAGGTGGTGGACGGTGATCATGCGCCGCAGTGTAGGCAGGGCTAGCGCGGCACTTCAGCGGCAAGGTCTCGCAGCCTCTGCAGCTGCCAGTCGAACTCGGGCTGGAAGGACTCGCGCTGCTGCACGGCGCCATAGCCGCCTTCGCCGTAGACCGTGGCATAGGCTGCGTACTCGGCCGCGCGCAGGGCCTTGCCCGCGAGCGCATTGGCGACGGCGTAGGAGGCCGACACGGCGGCATGGCCGACGCCGTCCAGGGAGCGTGAGCCGGGATGGTGGTTGGCCAGTTGCGCCGCTTCCGCGGCCGCGGCCTCCAGCTCCGCCGGCGTGGCGCGGCCGTCCACGAAGCGCCCCAGTGTGTCGAGGCAGGCCACGACGGCGGCGTCCTCCAGCAGATGCCGCACGCGCTGCACGCAGGCCAGGCCGAAGCGCAGCCGCAGGCCGTCCCGGGCGGGCGTGTCCAGCACAAGTTCACGGGCCAGGCGGTCGAGGGCGTCGTTCATGTCCGCCGAGTTTAGGCAGACGGGATTGCGCCGTGTGGCCGCTGCCGGCTAGGCTGCGGTGGCTCAGGAGACGCGAATGGCTCAATGGCCCACCCTGGAAATCGCCAAGCTCATCGTCGGCGTGCTGACGCCGCTGTCGGTCGCGCTGCTGGGCTGGCTGTTCAGCCGCCAGCTCAAGCGCCTGGACCTCAGCAACTGGACCAACCAGAAGCTCATCGAGAAGCGGCTGGCCATCTATGACGAGATCGCGCCCAGGCTGAACCAGCTGCTGTGCTTCTTCACCTGGGTGGGCTATTGGAAGACCATCTCGCCGGCCGATGCCATCCACGCCAAGCGCGACCTCGACAAGACGCTCAACATCTACCGCCACGTCTTCGAGGCGGAGGTCTACGAGGCCTACCAGGACTACATCCACATCCTGTTCGAGACCTACACGAGCGCCGGCCATGACGCCAAGCTGCGTGCCCTGGTCCGCAGCCCCGACGGCGACCGCCGCACCGATGGCGCCTACGCCTGGAGCGATGCCTGGAACGCCTGTTTCTCGGAGCCCCGCAATGCCGTGGACAAGGGCGAGGTGCGTGCCAGGTACAAGGCGCTGATGGCGGCCCTGACGCGGTCGCTGGGCGTGTCCACGCCCGAGCGTCCCCAGGCGGCCGTCAAGCCCCGGCCGGCGCCTCGTCCGGCGCCAGCAGGCGGCCAAACACCAGCTTGACGATCAGCAGGCCGACGCCCGCCGAGGCCACCAGCACGGCATGCAGGCCCCAGAACTGCGAGCCCGGCATCACTTCGAGCAGGCCGGCCAGCCAGCCGACGAAGGTGTTGCCGAAGAACAGGTGCAGGTAGTACAGGCCGATCATGACGCCCTGCAGGCCAGCCGGCGCGGCGCGCGAGTACAGGGCCAGGCCCACCGGCATGATGTTGGCAAAGCCGATGTCGTTGACCAGGGTGTAGGCGAAGGTCCACAGGATGCTGATCTTGCCGCCGCCGCCCTCGATGGCGAAGGCCGGGATCAGCAGCAGGGCCGGAGCGCCGCAGGCCGCAAAGCAGCCCAGGGCCATCTTGGTGACCTCGTCGGGCTCGCGCCGCCGCGTGGCCCACCAGCGCCAGAAGGCGATCGAGCCCAGCATGGTGAGGAAGCTCACCGTGGCGTCGACGGCCTGCAGCCAGGTCACCGGCACTTCGAAGCCGCCCACATTCATGTCCATGTGCTGCTGTGACCACAGCGGGTAGGCGTTGTTGAACTGCTGGTTGCCGACGATGGACAGCATCAACAGCGGGATCATGCCGATCAGCAGCACGACCTGCATGAGGCCGCGGCGGCTCAGCGGCGGGCGCGCTTCGGCCTTGCCGGCTTTGCGCTCGGGCTCCGGCGGCAGCCAGCGCCGGCCGGCCAGGTAGACGAACAGGCCGATCAGCATGCCCACGCCGGCCGAGCCGAAGCCCCAGTGCCAGCCCACCCGCTCGCCCAGCGTGCCGCAGACGATGGGCGCGGCGATGACGGCGATCTGCACCGCCAGCATGAAGATCTGGAAGGCGCTGGCACGGCGCTTGTCGCCCGGCGCATAGAGGTCGCCCACCTGGGCCGCGATATTGCCCTTGAAGCAGCCCACGCCCAGCAGCAGGCAGGACAGGGCCGGCAGCAGCGCCGTCTCGAAGGCCATCAGGAAGTGGCCGGTGGCCATCAACAGGGCGCCGATGACGACGGTCCTGGTGCGGCCCAGCACGCGGTCGGCCAGCAGGCCGCCGAAGATGGGCGTCAGATAGACCAGGCCCACATAGAGGCCGAACACGGCCGACGCCAGCTGCTGCGGCGAGCGCGGCCCGGTGACGTTCTCGATGGCCGCGCGCAGCGCATCCATGCCGGCCACGTTGCCGATATGGGCCGGCAGGAACAGGTAGTTGCTGAGGTAGAGCACCAGCAGGGCCTGCATGCCGTAGTAGGAGAAGCGCTCCCACAGCTCGCAGAAGGACAGCCAGCCCAGGCCGGCGGGGTGGCCCAGGAAGGACCGGTCGTGGCGGGCGCGTGCGTCGCTTGTGGCGTCGGCGGCCGCGGTCAGGGTGGCGGAGGTCAAGGGGGTGTCCCGGAAAACTGCAAAAACCGAGACTGTCCACGCCCGCGGCCCCGCTGGCAATGCGCAGTCGCCCGCGGGTGGCTTACGTCATGCATGCCCCCCGCGCGATGGTTCAATGCGGGGCGCAAGCCAAGGGGAGGCAGATGCAAACCACCGCCAACACATCGGGCCAGGGGGCCGCCAGCCAGGTGCCGCCGGAAATCCAGCGCTGGAACTGGGGCGCCTTCCTGCTGAGCTGGATCTGGGGCATAGGCAACAACACGCTGGCGGCCCTGGTCGTCTTCGTGCCCCTGCTGGGTTTTGCCTGGCTGTTCGTGCTGGGCGCCAAGGGCAGCGAATGGGCCTGGCGCCACAAGCGCTGGGCCAGCGTCGACGAATTCAAGGCTTCGCAGCGTCGCTGGGCGCGCTGGGGCGTCGCCGTCTGGCTGGCGTTGCTGGCCGTGGTCTGCGCGGTCTTCTTCGGCATCTTCGCCCTGTTGAAGGACAGCGAAGCCTACAAGCTCGCGCGGGCGCGGCTGGAGGCAGACGAGCGCGTCGTCGAGCTGGTCGGCAGGCCGATGTCGACGGGATTCCCCATGGGCCAGATCCGGGTATCCGGCCCGCGCGGGTCCGCCAGCCTGTCGTTCAGCGTGGAGGGCCCCAAGGGCAAGGGCACGGCTTTCGTCGAGGCGACCCAGGACATGGGCCAATGGAAGATCGATCGCCTGGTGTTCCAGCCCGAGGGCGGCAGCGGCCGGCGGCTGAACCTGGTGCCGCAGGCGCCGGACGAACTGCCGGCGGGCGCCACATGAGCGGCGGCCCCTCTCGCATCCTCGTCACCGGCGGCAGCGGCTTCATCGCCGGCGTGCTGATCCGCCAATTGCTGGCCCAGGGCTGGCAGGTGCACACGACCGTGCGCGACCTGAAGCGCGAGCCGGCCCTGCGCCAGGCGCTGGGTGTGGGCGCCAGCGATCAGCTGCGCTGCTTTGCCGCGGACCTGATGGCCGACGCCGGCTGGGCCGAAGCCGCCGCGGGTTGCAGCCACATGGCCCATGTCGCGTCGCCGCTGCCGGTGGGCGTGCCGCGTGATGCCAACGACCTCATCACCCCGGCCCGTGACGGCGCGCTGCGTGCGCTGAAGGCGTCACGCGACGCCGGCGTGCGGCGCGTCGTCATGACCTCCTCCGTCGCCGCCATCTCCTATGGCCACGGCCCGGGCGACCACCACTTCACCGAGGACGACTGGACGCGTCTGGAGACGCCCGGCATCCCGCCCTATGTGCAGTCCAAGACGGTGGCCGAGCGCGCCGCGCGCGACTGGGTGGCGCGCGAGGGCGGCGGGCTGGAGTTCTGCACCGTCAACCCCTCCGTCGTGCTCGGTCCGGTGGCCAGCGCCGACTACTCGGCCAGCGTCGTCATCGTGCAGAGCCTGCTGCGCGGCAAGATACCGGCGCTGCCCCATATCGGCTTCGGCATCGTCGACGTGCGCGACGTGGCCGAGCTGCACTGGCGCGCCCTGACCGCGCCCGGCATGGCCGACGAGCGCTTCATCGCCTGCGGCGGCTTCCTGTGGCTGCGCGAGATCGCGGCCATCCTGCGCGCCGAGCTGGGCGAGCAGGCGCGCAAGGTGCCGACGCTGAACATGCCCGACTGGGCCGTGCGCCTGCTGGCCAAGGTCAGCCCCACCGTGCGCGCTGCCGCCAGCGAGCTGGGCACGGCGCGCCACCAGGACTCCAGCCACGCCCGCGCGGTGCTGGGCTGGGTGCCGCGGCCGCCGCGCGAGGCCATCGTGCAGACGGCGCGCGACCTGATCGCACTTGGCGTGATTTAGCCGACGACGACCTGGTTGATCTGCACCACCGGCTGGCGGTCGGTGTAGTTGGCGACGTCGCCCATGATCTCGGGTGCGTGCGGACCGAAGGCGGTCTGAAAGACCTCCACGCTGTCGAAGAACAGCTCGCAGCCGGCCACGAAGGGCGGCGGCTCGCCGGGCGCGGCGCCATTGGCCAGGCCGCGGTCGACGGTGTAGCGCAGCAGGGCCGGTCCCAGCCGGGCCTGCAACAGCGGCATGTGGCGGTCACGGTAGTAGTCATGGTCGAAGCGCGTGCCGGGCGCTTGCGGGTAGAGGACGCTGACCTTGATCATGGGAAACAACTCCCTGCGAAAAGCGGTGCGGAAATGTCATTGCAACCGACGGCCGGCCATGACGCCTATCCCGAAGACCTTGCGCCGCGTCGGGTCAGCTGCGGCGGCACGCCGAAGTGGCGGATGAACACCTCGCGCAGATGGCGGCGGTCCCGAAAGCCCGACTCGCGGGCCACGACCTCCAGCGGGTGGCGGCTCTGCTCGATCATCAGCCGCGCCGCCTCCAGCCTCAGTCCCTCGACGGCCTTGGCCGGCGACTGCCCGGTCTCGGCCGCGAAGACGCGGCTGAACTGGCGCGGGCTCAGGTTCGCCACCCCGGCCAGCGCTTCGACGGACAGCGCCTGCTTCAGATGCCCCCGTGCATAGTCCAGCGCCTGCTGGATGCGGTCGCTCTTGGGCGCCAGCTCCAGCAGCTCGGAATGCTGGGACTGCCCGCCCGTGCGGCGCTGCGGCATGACGAGCTTGTGCGCGACGGCGCGGGCGACGTCCCCGCCCAGGTCGGCCTCCACCATGGCCAGGGCCAGGTCGAGCGCGGCCGTCATGCCGGCCGAGGTCCAGACCGGGCCATCGACGATGAAGATGCGGTCGTCGTCGACGCGGACGTCCGGGTGGCGGGCCTGCATGTCGCGTGCGAACAGCCAATGCGTCGTCGCGCGCCGCCCGTCCAGCAGGCCGGCCTCGGCCAGCACGAAGCCGCCCGTACACAGGCCGGCCATGCGCCGTGCATGGCGCCCGGCGCGGCGCAGGAATCTCAGCACCTCGGGCTCGGCTGGCGCGACGATGGGGTCGGAGGCGCCCGGCACCAGCCAGGTGTCGGCTTCGGTGCAGGAGGCCAGCGGGCGCGTGCCGATGCGCACGCCGCTGGACGAGGTCAGGTCGCCGCCGGCCACGCTGTAGCAGGCGAAGCCATAGAACTTGTCCCCGACGACGTCGTTGGCGAACTCGAAAACGGCCTGCGTGGCCAGCGCCATCAGCTGGAAGCCCTCGCTCAGCACAAAGCCCAGGCGGTGCATGCCGGCTCCTTCGGTGGATGTCTTGAAACGTGACTGTATACGTCATTTGAGACATGGGCCCCGGTCCCCAGAATCCGGCCATCGCAACCCCTACCGCTTGTCGGAGAACCGTCATGAGCCATTCCTCCCTGGGCACCGCCCTCATCACCGGCGCCTCATCGGGCATCGGCGCCGTCTATGCCGACCGCCTGGCCCGCCGCGGCCATGACCTCGTCCTCGTCGCCCGCGACGGTGCGCGCCTGCATGCGCTGGCCTCGCGCCTGATGGCCGAGACCGGCCGCCAGGTGGACGTCATGACGGCCGACCTTGGCAACGCGGCCCAGCGCGCCCGCGTCGAGCAGCGGCTGCGCGACGACGCCCGCCTGACGCTGCTGGTCAACAACGCCGGCATCGGCTCACCGGCCAAGCTGCTGGAGGCCGACGTCGAGCAGATGACCCATCTCATCGAACTGAATGTGACGGCGCTGACACGCCTGACCTATGCCGCCGTGCCCGGCCTGGTCGCGCGCGGCGGTGGCGCGGTCATCAACATCTCGTCCATCGTCAGCATCACGCCCGAGTTGCTGAACGGCGTCTACGGCGGCAGCAAGGCCTTCGTGACGGCCTTCAGCCAGTCCCTGCACCACGAGCTGGCCGCCCGGGGCCTGCGCGTGCAGGCCGTGCTGCCCGGCGCGACCGCCACCGAGTTCTGGGCCCGCAGCGGCCTGGCCGTCGAGCATCTGCCCAAGGAATGGGTGATGTCGGCCGAGGCGCTGGTGGACGCAGCCCTGGTCGGCTTCGACCGCGGCGAGCTGATCACCGTGCCGCCACTGCAGGAGGAGGCACCGCTGCTCGCCTACGAGGCGGCGCGGCAAGCCATGGCGGGGAAGTTGTCGAGCAACACGCCGGCGGCGCGTTACGCGTCGGCCTGAGGCTCAGCCGGGCGAGGCGGCGGTGGCGGTTGTCATCGCCCCCGCCGCTGCCACAAGGCCTTCTTGCCCTTGAGCTGGCGCTCGATGCCGTCGTTGAGCCGTGCGCGCAGGTCGATGACCTCTTCCACATGGCCGTAGACGTCCGGGAAGCGCAGATCCAGCCACAGCCACAGTGTGCAGATGCGCAGGGCCTGCTCCATGCGGTCCAGGCGGCCGTGCTGGTCGTATTCGTCGAGGAAATACGGGTCGCCGGCCTTGCCGGTGCGGGCGTGGCTGGTGGCCCAGGAGGCGAACTGCTCGACCAGCATGGGCAGGCGGTTGTCCACCGGCGCCTGGGCATAGCGGAAGCGCTCCTGCAGCGGCAGGGCGCTGGCATTGCGGTCCAGCATCTCGGCCAGCTCCAGCATCTGCTCCAGCTCGGCGACGGCGAAGTGGGCATCGTCCAGGCGCAGCTGCTGCATGAAGATGCTCAGTACGGCGTAGAGCTTGTTGACGCCCATGCGCCTGGAGATGGTGTCGACATGGCGCCAGTTCGGCGCCACCGGCGCCTTGAAGTCACGCGGCGCGCGCGGCTCCTTGGGCAGCAGGCTGCGCAGCGTCTTCATCGCGTCCGCCTCGGCCTCCTTCAGCACCGAGACGAAGCCTTCGTCATGCATGCCGTAGCGGCCCGCGCGGCCGGCGATCTGGTGCACCTCGCTGACGCTGAGTTCACGATCACCCACACCGTCGAACTTGGTCAGCGTCGAGAACAACACGCGGCGGATGGGCAGGTTCAGGCCCATGCCGATGGCATCGGTGGCAACGAGGATGTCGCTGGCGCCCACCGCAAAGCGCTCGGCCTCGCGGCGCCTCACCTCGGGCGGCAGGGCGCCGTAGATGACGCTGACGGCGTGGCCGTTCTGCTGGATCTGGTCGCGCAGCATCAGCACGTCGCGGCGGCTGAAGGCCACAACGGCGTCGCCGGCGTGCAGGTGCGTCATCGGCACCGGCGCCGGCATCAGCTGCACATGCTGCTTGCGCTCGAAGATGCGCTTCTCGGGCTTCTCGCCGCACAGCTGCAGCAGGCGCTCGATGGCCGGCGCGGCATAGGCCGAGCCGATGATGATGAGCTCGCGGGCCGGCACGCCGACGATGGCCTGGGTCCAGGCCCAGCCGCGCGAGTCGTCGAAGATCATCTGCGCCTCGTCGATGACGGCCACGTCGACGGTGTCGCGCGTGTTGACCATCTCGATGGTGCTGGACACGACGCGTGCATCCGCCGCCGGTACGCTCTCCTCGCCGGTCAGCAGCGAGCAGGGCACGCCGCGGCCCACCAGCCGGTCGCGGCCCTCCAGGGCCAGCAGGCGCAGCGGCGCCAGATAGGCGCCGTCCAGGGCCTGGGCCAGGCGCTCGAAGGCGGCATGCGTCTTGCCGCTGTTGGGCGGGCCGAGATAGAGCGTGACCTTGCGGCCCAGCTTGCGCGCCGTGTCGAAACTGTCCGGGTAGCCCTGGAAGGCCAGCTCGCGGCCCAGGCTGGCCAGGGTGCTCTGTTCCTCGACCGTCTGCTCCCAGCGGTCCTGGGCGCGCGTGAGTGCGGCCTTCAGGTCCTCGTAGGGCATGGGCACGCTGCACTCGGCCTGCAGCCGCGGCAGCAGCGACGCGAGCTGGCCGGCGTCGCCCATGGCCTCACTGCGCGCGACCAGGTGGTTCAGGTGCAGGGTCAGCTCGGCCTTGTACGAATACTCGGGCGCCTGGCCCAGGCTGTGGCGCAGCGCGGCTGTGTCGCCGTCGCGGAAGAAGGCCCAGACGGGCTCCTCGGGCACCGGCACGCGGTGCGACAGGTCGATGCGCCAGCCCTCGTGCGAGAGGGTGAGGGGGTGCACGCACAGCCGCGTGAACACCAGGCCCTCGCGGCGCAGGCCCAGGCTCTCGAGCTGGTGCAGGCGCTGCTGCATCTGCGAGCGCAGCGTGTTGGTCAGCGGCGTGGCCTCGAGCTGGGCCAGGGCGACGGGAATATGTTGCGGCAGCAGCCAGCGGCTGGGCCGGCCACCGCCGGCGGCCTTGGAGATCTGGATGCAGCCCAGCCGGTCCAGGGACTCGTCGCTGCCGTCATCGAGATCTTCCGGCACCAGGACCTGGGGCAGTGCATAGGCGGCCTGGCGGATGCGGGCCCAGTCGTCGGGCGCGAGGCTGGCAGGCAGCCGGGCGGCGTGGCGGGGCTGCGGCAGGGGAAAGGCGGGCGCGGGGGGCTTGGGCGTGGGGGAGTCAGACTTCACGGGGGAAGTGGAACACAGGCGCGCCCGCGCCGATTCGCCACCCCGGGCGAAGTCAGACTGCGCTGCGTCCGGCCGCGCGGGCCAGCAAGGCCTTCAAATGCTTGCACACGTTCTCGCCCGTCGTTGTCAGGCGCAGCGAGCCGCCATGCCATTCCATCCAATGCAGGGCGATGTAGTCGTCGACATAGCCTTCCGCGATCTCGGCCGCGCGTCGCTGCTTGAGCAGGCTGACGGTGGCGAGCAACTCATCGCGAAGCATGTCGCGTCGGGCTGCAGCGGGGAGCGAGGCAGATGAGCTCATCAACATCTCCGGAGGTCAAGAAGAGACTCCGGAGCTGGAGTGGAACACAGAGCTGTGACGAAATC
Organism: Roseateles saccharophilus; assembly: GCF_031458095.1. Lineage (GTDB taxonomy): Bacteria > Pseudomonadota > Gammaproteobacteria > Burkholderiales > Burkholderiaceae_C > Pelomonas > Pelomonas saccharophila_A. The sequence goes on along the minus strand of NZ_JAVDXU010000002.1, from coordinate 971,417 downwards.
GGAGCGGGCGACGAACGGCAGGCCTATGGTTTGCCCTGTGACCCGCTCCAGCCATCGGAGGATCCCATGCCACGCGAAATCAAGGTCGTCAGCACAACCGTCGCCGCGCCGGCGCAGCAGGTCTACGAGTTCGCCTCGCGGCGCGAGAACCTGCACCTGTGGGCCTCTGGCCTGGCGTCGGCCGACGTCGAGCAGGACGGCGACCACTGGGTGGTCACCGGCTCACCCATGGGCCGCATCGAGATCCGCATGGCGCCGCGCAACGGCTTCGGCGTGCTGGACCATGACGTGACGACGCCCGATGGCGTGACCACGCACAACGCATTGCGCGTCACGCCGGTGGATGAGGGCTGTGCGTTGACGTTTGTGGTGTTGAGGATGGCGGGAGCCAGCGATGAAGACTTTGAGCGGGATGCGGCGCATGTGCTCAAGGATTTAAGGGCGTTGAAGGCGCTAATGGAAAGAAGTTGAGAGGAGTCCTTCGAGGCGGCACTAGTCGCTGGTGTGCAGGCGGCGCCACAGAACGATCTGATATCCCGAAAACCGCCTGACTACGAGATAGATGGACCTAAAGCAATGCCTGTCCTCAATTGTCGCGGCGTCCCATTCGCGCTGCATTAACCGAGGCGTATCTCGTCCATAGAGGGGGTACTGAACTGATACCACTAGGTAACCCGGCCCGTACTTATCTCGGAAGGGCTCATAAGATTTTTTCTCCAGCTTTTTCTTGATCGTCCCGACGAAGTTGGCTGCGAACTGAGCGTCGGGTCCAAGGATCACCTCGTTGGGCATTGGGCGCGGCTTCTCACCAGGTGTGGCATAAGACCAAGCCTCCTCGGCAAAAGCCTGATTCATGAACGCCGAAGTGACCTCTACCCAACTAGTTTTCCGGCTGGACTGGATGATGGCTTCTGGTGGATTGGGCTCGTCGACCACGCGATAGCTGGCCCGATGGCGCCTATTGATCTCGTCAATAAACGTTGCAACGTTGAAGCGTTCATGCGCTTCTTGAGTGGCTCGGCGACGAGTAGTCATGGGATATCCAACCTGTGTAGTCGAACTCACAAAGGCTTCGGCCTCGTCGTATCCGACGGATTCGCAATCCAAGCCTGCAGCTCCGTCGCCCTGGCATGCTTGGGCGCCAGTTCCAGGAAGGTTTTGTAGGCCGCCATGGCCTTGCCCTCGTCGCCGGCCTGCAGACGCGCATCGCCGAGATTCAACCAGGCCAGCGAGCGGCTGGCGTCCATCTCGACCGCCTTCTCGAACCACGCGCTCGCGTCAGCGAACTTGCCACGGCGATACAAAACAAAGCCCAGGTTGTTGGCCGCCAGCGCGAACTTCGGCTGCAGCTGCAGGGCCTCCTTGAACGCGGCCTCGGCCTCGTCGTAGCGGCGCTCGCGGTAGAGCTGCAGGCCGCGGTCGTTGGCGCGTTGGGCGGCCACGCGGGCGCCGGGGTCGACGCGAGCCGTCGTCGCGGCCAGGGCCTGGTCCTTGCCGTCCAGGCCCTTGATGGTGACCTGCACGCCGCTGGCCGCACCGCTCGCGGCGGCAGCGACCTGGCGGCCGGCCGTGCTGGCCTCGTCGAGCTTGGCGGCGAACTGGCTGGCCTTGTCATCGAGCTGGGCCACGGCGCCGCTGAGCGCCGGCTCCTGGGCCGTTGGCAGCTCGAAGATGAACTCGCCACCCTCGCTGCCCGGCAGGCTGCCGAAGGCCGGCGTCTGGTGGGCGATGGACGACACGGCGGGCGCGACATAGGCGGCCAGCTCGGTGGCCGTGATGAGGCCGTCGCCGTTCAGGTCGGCCTTGCCGTTCAGGGCCTGCAGCAGCGTCCACGTGAAGACCGAATGGCCGCCGGGACCGTCGTCGGCCACCTGCTGGTCGGCGCCGCCGGCCGTCATCATCTGGCGGCCGATGCGGCGGGCGTTGGTGCGGGCGAAGTTGCTGTCGGCAGCCGGGGAGGCGCCGCGCGTCAGGCCCAGGCCCGAGTAGCAGGCGTCGATGACGAAGAGGGCGTGCTTGGCCGTGATGGCCTCGGCCACTTCCTGCAGCTGGGGCATGGCGATGGCGTCGGCCTGCAGGTCGTTGAGCCCGGCGTCCACCGGCACGATATAGCCGACCTCGCGGCCGCTGGGCAGCCGGCGCGTGCTGCCATGGCCGGCGAAGAAGACGAAGACGCGGTCATCGCGCCTGACGCGCTTGCTGTCGCCGAAGCGTTCGTTGAGCGCCTTCAGGATGTTGGCCCGCGTGGCTTCGGCGTCGGTCAGCAGCGTCACGTTGTCGGCGCGAAAGCCGAAGCGCGTGACCAGGGACTCGCGCATGGCCTGGGCGTCACGCACGGCATGCGAGAGCTTGGGCCAGGCCGTGTATTGGTTGATGCCGATGACCAGGGCATGGCTGTCGCGATAGAGCTCACCGGCAGCCATGGGCGGTGGGGCGGCGGGCTTGTCGCTGGAGACGACGAACTGGCCGTCCTTCCAGCTTGCAAAGCGCCAGCCTTCGGCGGCCAGCTGATCGAGCACCAGGGGCAGGGCCTGCACGGTGCGGGCGTGGATGTCGTGGAAGAGCACGATGCCGCGCTGCTGCTTGTCCAGTTCGGCCATCACCCGCGCGGCGATGCTCTTGGGGATGGGGTCGCTCCAGTCCAGGGAGTCGACGTTCCACATCATCGAGCGCAGCTTCAGCGCCTCGATGGTGGTCAGGGCGCCGTCGTTGCGCGCGCCGTAGGGGAAGCGAAACAGGGCGTCGCCATTGCGACCCGCCGCATCCAGCAGCGCCTCCGTGTTGGCAGCTTCTTCCTTGACCTTGACGAGCTCGAACTTGCTCATCAGCCCATGCGTGAAGCTGTGGTTGGCCAGCTGGTGGCCGGCGGCCAGCACCCGCTTGGCGACGGCGCTGCCGTTGCCGGGCTGGATCTTGCCGTCGGCGCCGACCTTGCCGAGGTTCTGGCCGAGCTGGAAGAACACGGCCGGGGCTTGATAGCGCTTCAGGATCTCCAGGATCTCGTCGGTGTAGCGCGCATGCGGGCCGTCGTCGAAGGTCAGCAGGACGGTCTTGGGCGGCAGCTTGTCGCCAAAGACCTCGCGCTCCTTGGCGGCCACGCCGCGCATGGCGCCCGATGCAGCCGGTTCGGGCGCGAGGTCGGCCGCGGCCGGCAGTTGTGCGCCGTGCTGCTTCATCACCGCTTCGCGGGTGTGCAAGGTCTTCAGCTTGGCGACGTAGTCCGTCCATTTCTCGCGCTTGAGCTCGATGCCGCGCTTGGCAAAGCCGCCGAAGACTTCCTTGAGCTCCTGCTCATAGGCCTTCTCCACCTCGGCCAGCGTGTCCAGGTCGTCCTGGGCGCGGCGGGCGAGCTTGATGCCGTCCAGCGTCTGCGCGTTCTTCAGGCCGGTGGCGAGCTGGCCCAGCACTTCCTTGAAGGCGAGGCGGTCAGCGTCGAACCAGCTCGGCTCGCTCTCGATGCGCGTCAGCAGGCCCGCGGTGGCGTCCAGCGACTCGGGCTTGAGCGCGAGGTCGGCCAGGGCCTGCTGGCGCTGCAGCAGTTCGTGGAAAAGCTGCTGGCCCAGGGCCTGGACCTCGCGGCGCTGGGCGGGCGGCAGCGTGGCCTCACCATCCATCAGCACGACGATCTGGCGGTGCAGGGCCAGCAGGCCGTCGCCCTCTGCGCGCAGCCTGGCCGTGGCGTTGGTGTCCTGGGCCGCCGAGGCAGCCGGCAGCGCGGCGGGCACTTCACTGAGGCGTTTGTTGCAGCCGGTCAGGGCAAAGGCGGTGGTCAGCAGCAGGGCGAGTGAGATGAGACGCATTGCGAGGTGAAAAAGTCAGCCGCGGGATTGTGGGGCTGCTGGTGCTGTTGACAGCGTCTGGCCGCTGACGCCGACAGAATGCCGTCCTCCCCACCAGGACGATAACGATGAGACTGCTTGCCCTGACCCTGGCTCTCGCCTCCTTCATCGCACCCAGCCAGGCCGCCACCCCCGCCGAACGCCTGGCCAACGTCGCCACGCGCTACTACGACGCCCGCGCCCGTTTCGACCCGTTGACCGCCACCGAGGGCGGCGACAACCGTTTCGACGACCAGCTGGGGCTGGGCATCGCACCGGCCGAGCGCTCCAAGCGTTTCGCCGCCTGGCGCGGCTTTCTGAAGGAGTTGGCCGCCCTGCCCGCCGCCAGCTTGCCGCCCACCGAGCGCCTGAACCGCGAACTGCTGGAGCAGCAGCTGCGCGCCCAGCTGGCCTTCGAGCGCTATCCCGACCATCTGCTGCCTTTGCATCAGATGGGCGCCACGCCCTTCCAGCTGGCCTTCTTCTCCAGCGGCCAGGCCGGCCAGCCCTTGAAGACGGCGGCCCAGCTCGACGCCTATCTGAAGCGCGTCGCCACCCTGCCGGCCTGGTGCGACCAGGCCATCGCCAATATGCGCGAAGGCATCAAGCGCGGCGTCGTGCAGTCGCGACCCGTTGTCGAGGCGGCCCTGCCGCTGTTGAAGAACCTCGCCGATGCCGATGCCGATCACAGCCCCTATACGGCACCGGTGCGCGCCCTGCCGGAAGCCATCTCGGCCGCCGACCGCAATCGCCTGGCCGAGGCCTACCGCCGCGAGCTGACCGAACGCACCCAGCCCGCGCTGCGCCGCCTGCTGGCCTTCGTCGAGGCCGACTACCTGCCCGCCGCCAGGCAGCGCGGCAGCATCGGCTGGACCTCACTGCCCAATGGCAAGGCCTGGTACCGCCAATGGGTGCGCGAACAGACGACAACCGACCTGACGCCCGAGCAGATCCATGAGCTCGGCCTCAAGGAGGTCGCGCGCATCCAGGGCGAGATCGTGCGCATCGCGCCGCAGCTGGGCTTTACGGGCGACCCGCTGAAGAACGGCGGCCTGCTGGCCTGGGCACGCAGCGACGAGCGCTTCCGGCCCTTCAAGACCGAGGCCGAGATCCTGGACGCCTACCGCGCCATCAACGCCCGTGTCGCGCCCCAGCTGCCCAAGCTCTTCGGCCAGCTGCCGCGCATGGCGCTGGAGATCCGCGCCGAGCCCGAGCTGACGCGCGAGACGGCGTCCGACCACTACACCCACGGCCAGGCTGACGGCAGCGCGCCCGGCGTGTTCTGGGCGGTCATCAACGACCCCAAGGACTACTCCATGGCGACGATGACCGCCCTCTTCCTGCATGAGGGCCAGCCCGGGCACCATTTCCACTTTGGCCAGCAGGTGGTGATGCCCATGCCCGAGTTCCGTCGCCGCATGTGGATCAATGCCTATGGCGAGGGCTGGGCGCTCTATGCCGAGACTCTGGGCCACGAGCTGGGCCTGTACACCGACCCCGTGGCCTATGCCGGCGAGCTGCGCCTGGAGATCAGCCGCGCGGCCCGCCTCGTCGTCGACACCGGCCTGCACGCCAAGGGCTGGAGCCGCGAGCAGGCGCTGAAGTACTGGATGGACGTGACGGGTGCCGGCGAGCAGCAGGCGGTGGCCCAGATCGACCGCTATCTCGCCTGGCCCGGCCAGGCCCTGGGCTACAAGATCGGCGCGCTGAAGATCCAGGAACTGCGTCGGCATGCCGAGCAGAAGCAGGGTGCGAAGTTCAGCCTCGCAGCCTTCCACGACCAGGTGCTGGGCGCGGGCTCGCTGCCGTTGTCGGTGCTGGAGAGGCGCGTCGATGCGTGGATCGCTGGACGTTGAACCCCTCGTCCAAGGAGTACCTTGGCCGGTCCCCCGAGGGGACGGCGATGCAAGCGGCGTCGAGCCGCTTACACATCGCCAGCGCGGGCCGGCTAGGGAGCGGCCCGGCGCTCGGCCCGCAACTGGAGAAAGCCGAATGAGCGACATCACGATCTTCCACAACCCCAGGTGCGGCACCTCGCGCAATGTGCTGGCGCTGATCCGCCATGCCGGCCTGGAGCCGCGCATCGTCGAATACATGAGCGCGCCGCCCAGCCGTGACGAGATCCGCGCGCTGGCGGCGGCTGCCGGCGTCCCGCTGCGTGCGCTGCTGCGTGAAAAGGAAGCCGTGTTCACCGAGCTGGGCCTGGCCGCCCCTGTTCTCAGCGACGACGCGCTGCTGGATGCGGTCCAGCAGCACCCCGTGCTGCTGAACCGCCCCATCGTCGTGACACCTCTCGGCACCGCGCTGTGCCGGCCGTCGGAAGCGGTGCTGGAGCTGCTGCCCGTCGGGCCGCTGCCGCCCTTCACCAAGTCCGACGGCGAAGTGGTGCGCGACAGCGGCAAGCGCCGCGGCTGAGCGTCAGGCGGCCGGGAAGTCCGTCGACGCCGCCACGCCGCGCCACTCGGCCGTCTCGCGCTCGACAAAGGCGTGCTTGTCGGCAATGGCCTGCAGGGTGTCGGTGCCCAGGGGCAGGCGCAGCGGTGGGGTCTTGGCGTCCACCAGGGTCAGCAGGGCCTGGGCCAGGCGCTCGGGATCGCCGGGCTGGTTGAGGCTGATCTGCTTGGCGAGTTCGCGCACCGCACCGGCACTGGCGGCGTAGTCGGCGAGCACGCGCGGCGACGTGACGAGGGACTGGCCTTCGAGGAACTCGGTGCGGAAATAACCCGGCTCGACGACGGTGGCATGGATGCCCAGCGGCGCCAGCTCGGCATGCAGGGCCTCGGTGATGCCCTCGACGGCGAACTTGGTCGAGCAGTAGACGCCAAAGCCCGCGGCCGAGCGCACGCCGCCCAGGGACGAGATGTTGATGACATGGCCGCTGCGGCGTTCGCGCATCTGCGGCAGCACGGCGCGGGTCACGTTCAGCAGGCCGAAGACATTGGTCTCATACAGCCGCCTCACCTCATCGGCGCTGGCCTCCTCGACGGCGCCGAGCAGGCCATACCCGGCGTTGTTGACGAGGACGTCGATGCGGCCAAAGCGGGCCAGCGCGGCAGCCGTGGCCTGGGCGGTCTGGGCTTCGTCGGTGACGTCGAGGGCCACGGGCAGCAGGCCCGGTTGGGCGCCGAAGCGCTTCTCGATGCCGCCGGCGTCACGGGCCGTGGCGACGACGGCGTCGCCGTGGGCCAGGGCTGCGGCGGCGATGCGTGCACCGATGCCGCGCGAGGCGCCGGTGATCATCCAGACGCGTTTGAAGGAAGTGGTGGGGGTGGTGGTCATGGTGGGCTCCGAGGGTTGAAAGGTGGATCGGCCGATGGAGCGAAATCTAGGGTTTGGATTGCCATCCAACTAGCCCAGAATCTCTTCATTGATTCGCAAGCAAATCCTGACAATGGCCTTCAACGAGCTGCGCGCCATCACCACCTTCACCAAGGCCGCCGAGCTGGGCAGCCTGCGCCAGGCCGCGGTGGCCCAGGGCATCACGCCGCAGGCGGCCAGCCAGGCGCTGACCCAGCTGGAGGCCCACCTCGGCGTGCGCCTCTTCCATCGCACCACGCGCCGCCTCAGCCTGACCGAGGAGGGCGAGCGCTTCCTGGGTGCCGCCGCGCCCGGCCTGCAGGCCCTGCAGCGCGCGCTGCACGGCGCACGCCAGGGCCGCGACGTCATTGCCGGGCCGCTGCGCATCACGGCCACGCGCTCGCTGATGCTGCCGGTGCTGTGGCCGGTGCTGGAGGAGTACTGCGCCCGCTATCCGGATGTCGAGCCCGATGTGCAGCTCGACGACCGCATCGGCGACTGGGTGGCGGATCGCGTTGACGTGGGCTTTCGGGCCGGCACGCCGCCGGGCGAAGGCCTGATCGCGCGTCATCTGATGCCGCTGCAGCTCATCGTCTGCGCCGCGCCCGCCTATATCGCCCGCCATGGCGCGCCGCGGAGCATCGACGAGCTCGCTCAGCACCGCTGCAGCGGTTTTCGCCATCCGAGCACGGGCAAGGCCATGCCCTGGGAGTTCCTGGTGGGCGACGAAATCGTCGGGCGCGACGTCGCTTCGATCTTCATGACCAACGACGTCGAACTGGAGGCCAATGCCGTCATCGCGGGTCATTGCATAGGCCAGTTGGTCGGCGTCACGGCGGCGCCGCTGATCCGCAGTGGCCAGCTGGTGCCGCTGCTGACCGAGCTTGTCTGCGCCCATCTCGGCCTCTATCTCTACTACGGCAGCCGCGTGGCCCAGCCGGCGCGGGTGCGAGCCTTCATCGACCTCGTCGTCGAGCGCGTGGTAGGCAACCCGGCCTGGGTGGTCAGCCCTCAGGAGCTGGCCGCAGCCGCGCGTCGGCGGCGTTGAGCGGGTAACAAGCCGACGCGATTCGTAATGCCTGGGTACGCGGCGGAAGCGAACACTGCCCCCGGGAGGGCATCACTCTTCCGGAGGCTCTCATCATGAAGTACCTAACCCTGAGCGCATGCGCGGTGGCCTTGACCCTGGCGGCCTGCGGCGGTGGCGGTGGCGACGCCGGCACGCCGGTCACGACGCCGTCCAACAACACCTCGGGCACGCTCGCCCTGAGCCTGACAGACTCGCCGGCCTGCGGCTTCGACCATGTCTATGTGACGGTGCAGAAGGTGCGCGTCAATGCCAGCGCCGATGCGGCCGAGGACGCCGCGGGCTGGACGGACCTGACGGTCGGCCCGACCCAGCGCTTTGACCTGCTGGCCCTGCAGAACGGCGTGCTGGCCAGCCTGGGCCAGGTGCCGCTGACGGCGGGCCATTACTCGCAATTGCGCCTGGTGCTGGCCGAGAACGGCGGCGCCACGCCGCTGGCCAACTCCGTCGTGCCCACCGGTGGCAGCGAGGTGGCGTTGAAGACGCCCAGCGGCCAGACGAGCGGCCTCAAGCTCAATGCCAACATCGACATCGCGGCCAATCAGATGGCCGATTTCGTGATCGACTTCGACGCCTGCAAATCCGTCGTCACGGCCGGCAACTCGGGCCAGTACCTGCTCAAGCCCGTGGTCTCCGTGGTGCCCAATCTGACGTCGGGCGTCAGCGGCTATGTGGACGCCAGCGTCGCCTATGGCGGCACCCACATCAGCCTGCAGCAGGGCGGCGTGGTGCTGAAGGCCACGGCACCCGACAGCAGCGGCAAGTTCGTGCTCGCGCCGGCGGCGCCGGGCAGCTATGACCTCGTCATCCAGTCCCCGGCGCGCGCGACCATGGTCGTGACCGGCGTGCCGGTGACGGCCAGCACCATGACGGCCGTCAGCACCAGCGTCGCGCCGCTGTCGCCGGCCCCGGCCATCGACGGCCAGGCCGTCGGCAGCATCATGGTGGACGGCGCGCCCAACACGGCAGCCATTGCGGCGACGCAGAAGCTGGCCAGCGGCGGCCTCATCACCGTCGCCGAGACGATGTCGGACTCGACGACCGGCGCCTTCAAGCTCGGCCTGCCCGCCGCGCCCCCCTGGGTGGCCGCCTATGCGGCAGCGCCGGCCAGCCTGGTCTTCGCGGCGGACGTGACGGCCGGCCTGTCCTATTCCTTCAGCGCCAGCCTCAACGGCACGGTCAAGGTGGTCGGCCCCCTGGCCATCACGGCAGGCGGCACGCTGACGGTCAACTTCGGCTTCTAGGCGAGCGTGGGCTTGAGCAGGTCGGCGATGCCGATGCGTTCGGCAAAGCCCTCGCGCACCCGCTCGGCCACCTCGGTCACCGCCGCCGCGCCGTCGTCCATGAAGTCGACGACGCAGCGGAAGGGCCGCTGGCCGTGGGCCAGGCCGACGACGCGCACGACCTCGTCGGCCACGGCCTGGGGGTCGGCCTCGGGCGGCATCAGCGCGGTCAGCCGCGCGCCGATGCGGTCCATCAGGCCGGCGTAGCGGGCGTAGACGGCGGTCTTCGCGTCGTCCGCCGGCTTGCCGGCGTCGGCGAAATGATCGGTGCCGCTGGTGAAGGCGCCGGGCACGACGATGCTGGTCTCGATGCCGAAGCGGGCCAGTTCCCAGCTCATGGACACGGCCAGCGAGTCCATGGCCGCCTTGGCCGCCGCATAGGGGCCGAGGAAGGGCGGGAAGCCGCCGCGCGTCGTCGTGCTGCCTATCCACAGCAGCAGGCCGCGCTGTTGCTCGCGCAGCACCGGCAGGGCCGCGCGGTTGACGCGCTGGGCGCCCAGCACATTGGTGTCGAAGACGGCCGTGATCTCTTCCGGCGTGTAGGCCTCGGTGGGCCCGACGACGAGATGGCCGGCGTTGTGCACGACGACGTCCAGCTGCCCCTGCTCGGCGACGATGGTCGCCACAGCCGCGTCGGCGCTGGCTTGCGACAGCACATCCAGCTCGACAACGCGCAGGTCCAGGCCGCGCGCAAAGCTCCAGTCGCGCAGCTCGCGGGCCTTGGCCACGTTCTTGGCGGTCACGCCGCGCATGCTGGCGTAGACGGTGTGGCCGGCCGTGGCCAGAGCCAGGGCGCTGAGCTTGCCGATGCCGCTGGAGGCGCCGGTGACGAGGATGACTTGCTTGCTCATGATGTCCTCCGTCAGACGATGCCGCCGTTGACGCGCACGGTCTGGCCGTTGACCCAGGCGCCTTGCGGGCCGGCCAGCACGCCGACGATGGCCGCGATGTCTTCGGGCTGGCCCAGGCGCTCCAGCGGCGCCATCTTGGCCAGGCGCTCGACCTGCTCGGGCGTCTTGCCGTTCAGGAACAGGGCCGTCGCCGTCGGGCCGGGGGCCACGGCATTGACGGTGATGTTCCTGCCGCGCAGCTCCTTGGCGAGGATGTGGGTCATGGTCTCGATGGCGCTCTTGGTGGCCGCGTAGACGGCATAGCCGGGCAGGGCCAGGCCGATGACGCTGGTCGAGAAATTGATGATGCGGCCGCCGTGGCGCAGGCGCTTCGCCGCCTCGCGCATGGCCAGGAAGCTGCCCTTCACATTGATGTCGAAGAGGCGGTCGAAGGTCTCGTCGCTGGTGTCGGCGAGATGAGGCAGCTCGTTGGCCATGGCGCCGGCGTTGTTGACGAGGACGTCCACGCTGCCAAAGGCCTCGGTGGCGGCGTCGAACAGCAGCCGGGCGGCACCGGCGTCGGCCACGTTGGCCTGCACGGCGATGGCGCGGCCGCCGTTGCTGACGATGGCATCGACGACCTTCTGCGCTTCGACGGCATTGCCGGCGTAGTTGACGACGACGGCATGGCCGTCGGCCGCCAGGCGCTGGGCGATGGCCGCGCCGATGCCGCGCGAGGCGCCGGTGACGATGGCCACAGGAGAGGGGGAAGAGGTGGTGTTGCTCACGGGGTGCTCCAGTCTTGAGGTTGGAAGGCAGAACCGCGGAGCGGCCCTGTGAGTTCAATGTATTGTTCGAGTCAGTTCGGATAAATCAGACGAACAAGACATCACAATCCAATCCATCTAAACAATTGGGGCGAGGGCGCGATGGACCGACTGGATGCGATGCGCCTCTTCGTGCGCATCGTCGACCTGGCCAGCTTCACCAAGGCGGCCGACGAGCTGCAGCTGCCGCGCGCCTCGGTCAGCCTGGCCCTGCAGCAGCTGGAGGCGCGCCTGGGCGTACGGCTACTGAACCGCACGACGCGACATGTGAGCCCGACGCTGGACGGCCAGGCTTATTACCTGCACTGCCAGCAGATCCTGCAGGACGTCGGCGAGGCCGAGGACCTGTTCCGCAGCAGCCAGCTCAAGCCGCGCGGCAAGCTGCGCGTGGACATGCAGGGCAACCAGGCCCAGCGCTTCGTGCTGCCCTATCTCGGCGACTTCCATGCCCGCTACCCCGACGTCGAGCTGGAGATCGGCCTGGGCGACCGTTTCGTCGACCTTGTGCGCGAGGGCGTGGACTGCGTGCTGCGCTCGGGCGAGCCCAAGGATTCGTCCATGGTGGGCCGGCGCGTCGCCCAGCTGCGCCAGGTGACCTGCGCCAGCCGCGACTACCTCGCCCGCCGCGGCACGCCGCGCACGCTGGAGGAGTTCTCTGTTCACCAGGCCGTCAACTACATCGGCAGCAGCGGCCGGGTCCTGCCCTTCGACTTCGTCGTCCACGGCGAGGCCCGCAGCATCACCCTGCCCGGCCCGGTCACCGTCAGCAGCGCCACGGCCTATGGCGCCTGCTGCCTGGCCGGCCTGGGCTTCATCCAGGCGCCGCGCTACAACTTTGAGCAAGAGCTGGCGAGCGGCGCGCTGGTCGAAGTGTTTGCCGACTGGCAGCCCGCGCCCATGCCGGTCTATGTGCTCTATCCCCACGCCCGCCAGCTGTCGTCGCGGGTGAGGGTGTTTGTGGATTGGCTGGCGCAGAGGATGGCGGTGGCGAGTTGAGCGGCGGGCGGACGACTAGGATGCTTGGCGGCCGGGCTGGTCCGGCAAGGGGAGCATCCCATGCCGATCTCTCGCCTGCGCTTCGACCCGTGGCTTCGCGCCATGGCGCTGATCGCCGCCCTGCTGCTGAGCCAGGCGACTGCTTCGGCGGCCGAGGCGGTTGACCCAGTGATCGCTGAAGTGAAAGCTCGCGATGCCGAGCTATCTGCGGCGCATGGGCGTGGCGACATGGCCACCTATCTCACAGGCCTATCCAAGCACTATGTCTACACCGACGTCGGCGGCCGTCGCGTGACGGCGGAGCAGCTCGCCAAGCGGCGCGGCAACGACCAGCTCCGCCAGGTCGCCTCCGAGGTTCTGGAAGAAGAAAGCCTGCGCGTCTCGGACGGCGTCGTGCTGCTCAGCGGCCTCGAGCGTGCCAGCTTCACCTATTTCGGCGGCCTGCCGCGGCAGGGCAGCACCCGCTGGACGGCGCTGTGGGCGCGTGAGGAGGATGGCCAGTGGCGGCTTGTCGCCGAGACGGCCACGCCGGTGACCGGAGATGGCGGCCTGCCCTTCACGCAGGTCCGCCTGCCCGAGCCGGCCGTGCGATCCCGGCAGGGCTTGTGGCAGCTGGCCCTGCCCCAGCCCATGCAGCTGCAGCTGACCCCCGAGGGCGGCCGATTGATCGGCACACTGCCGGGCCAGTCGATCAGGCTGACCTTTGTGCCGGCCTCGGCCACGCGTTACTACGCCCTGGAGCGCCCGTTCGAACTGCGCTTCGACAGCAAGGAGCGCCAGAAGCTCACCCTCGTCACCTGGGGCATCGAGACGACGGCCCGGCGCGTGACTCCCTCCCACTGAGATCTGGGCGAGGCGCGCCAGGCTCTGATCGTCAGCGACCCGAACCCGCCTTGAACAGCCGGATGGCCGTCTCCGCCGCCGGCGCCAGCGTGCGGCCGCGCAGCCAGACGGCGTGGGCGTCGACGTAGAGGTCGCCGAAGGTCTTCACGCCGCGCAGGGGCTGCAGGCCCAGCTCGATCGCCGTGGGCAGGGCGCGAGGCAGCAGCGCCAGCATGTCACCGTCGGCCGCCAGCCGCGCCAGCGTGGCCACGTCATCGCATTCGACGACGACCGGCAGATCGCCGGGGCTGGCAAAGCCCAGGCCCTGAGCGATGTAGACGAAGAGCTGCGGCGACGTGGACACGACGCCGAGGCCGAAGCGCGTCAGGTCCGCCGTCGTCACCTGCTCCGCGCCCAGCAGCGGGTGGCCCTTGCGGGCGTAGACGCCGCCGTGGATCTGGGCCACCGGCGTCATGTCCAGGCGGCTGGGGTCGGTCAGCATGCGCCGGTCGGCGACGAAGAACTCGATGGCCTCGTCGGTCAACAGGGTCAGCAGGCTGGGCACATTGCCGTAGCGCACACGGGCGACGACCTGCGGGGCCTGGCGGCGCAGCTCGGCCAGCAGCGGCGGCACCAGCACGGCCGCCGGCACCGGGCCGGCGCCAAAGGCCAGCTCGCCCAGCAGGCCGCCGCGCAGCAGGGCGGCGTCGCGCTCCAGGCAGTCGGCGTCAAAGACCAGGCGCCGCGAGCGCTCCACCAGCGTGCGGCCGGCCGGCGTCAGCACGGCGCCCAGCGGGCCGCGCTCGAACAGGCGCAGGCCCCAATCCGCCTCCAGCGCCTGGATGCTGCGGCTGAAGGCGGCCTGGCTCAGGTGCACGCGCTCCGCCGCGGCGACAAAGCGGCCCTCATCGGCGAGGGCGATCAGGTGGGAGAGCTGGCGCAGGTTCACTATGCACTCCACGCAATGAATGCTAGCGAATTATGCGTTGGACGTATTGGGTGCCGCCTTCCATCCTTCGCTCCCCGGCCCGCAAAGAGGTTGGAGGAGACCAGTGTCGTGGAGTTCGATTACGTCATCGTGGGCGCCGGCTCGGCCGGCTGCGTGCTGGCCGCGCGCCTGAGCGAAGACCCGGCCGTTTCCGTCTGCCTGCTGGAAAACGGCGGGCCGGACAGCAGCGTCCTCATCCATGCGCCGGCCGGCGTCGTCGCCATGGTGCCCACGCGGCTGAACAACTACGCCTACCAGACCGTGCCCCAGCCCGGCCTGAACGGCCGCCGTGGCTACCAGCCGCGCGGCAAGACGCTGGGCGGCAGCAGCTCCATCAACGCCATGCTCTATGTGCGGGGCCACCGCCACGACTACGACCACTGGGCGAGCCTCGGCAACAGCGGCTGGAGCCATGACGAGGTGCTGCCCTATTTCCGCCGCGCCGAGCACAACGAGCAGTTCGGCGACGACCCCCTGCACGGCCGCGGCGGCCCGCTGAACGTGACGCTGCCGCGCAGCCCCAGCCCCATCAACCAGGCTTTCCTCGCGGCGGCGGCCCTGCAGGGCCTGCCCCCTGTCGGCGACTACAACGGCGCCGAGCAATTCGGCGCCTTCATCTACCAGGTCACCCAGCGCAATGGCGAGCGCTGCAGCGCCGCCAAGGCCTATCTGACGCCCAACCTCGAGCGGCCCAATCTGCAGGTCATCACCCATGCCCAGGCCACCAAGCTGCGCCTGGCCAACGGCCGCGCGGTGGGCGTGGACTACCGTGTTCATGGGCTGTCCCGCCTGGTGCGGGCGCGCCGCGAGGTCATCGTCAGCGCCGGCGCCTTCGGCTCGCCCCAGCTGCTGATGCTGTCGGGCATCGGGCCCGGCGAGCATCTGCAGCGCATGGGCCTGGACGTGCAGCGCGACCTGCCCGGCGTGGGCCAGAACCTGCAGGACCACATCGACTACGTGCAGACCTGGCGCTGTGCCGCCAACACCCCCACCTTTGGCGTCTCGCTGCGGGGCGGCGCGCGCCTGGCGCGGGCGGTCGGCGAATGGCGGCGCCAGCGCACCGGGATGTTGACCAGCAGCATCGCCGAGTCCGGCGCCTTCATGCGCTCAGGCCCGGAAGTGGCCGTGCCCGATCTGCAGCTCGTCTTCGTCATGGGCATCGTCGACGACCATGCCCGCAAGCTGCACTGGGGCCATGGCATCTCCTGCCATGTGGACGTGCTGCGGCCGCACAGCCGCGGCACCGTCGAACTGGCCGGCCCCGACCCGCTGGCCGCGCCGCGCATCGACCCGCGTTTCTTGAGCGACGAGCGCGACCTGGCCCTGCTGGTCAAGGGCGCGCAGATGCAGCAGCGCCTGGTCGAGGCCAAGCCCTTCGACGGCCTGCGCGGCGAGATGCTCTATCCGGTCCGTGCCGACGACCTGGCCGGCCTGGCTGCCGACATCCGCGCCCGTGCCGATACGCAATACCACCCGGTGGGCACCTGCAAGATGGGCCACGACCCCATGGCCGTCGTCGACGAGCGCCTGCGCGTTCACGACGTGGGCGGCCTGCGCGTCGTCGACGCCTCCATCATGCCGACGCTGATCGGCGGCAACACCAATGCACCCACCATCATGATCGGCGAGAAGGCCGCCGACATGATCATTTCCGACTCGCGTTGAGGAGCGACCCGATGAAGACGACGATGACCGCCGTGGTTGCGGCCCTGATCCTGGCTGGCTGCGGCGGCGAAGCTGCGGCCCCTTCCGGCGACGCGAGCGCGACGACGGTGCAGGCCAACGCCGAGTTCGCCAGGTCGCTGCCGCTCGCCGACCCGCAAGGCTTCGAGGACGCCAAGCGCGGCTTCATCGCCCGCCCCACCGGCAAGATCCTCGCCGCCGACGGCAGCGTCATCACCGACTTCGACGCCTTCAACTTCATCGCCGGCGACGCGCCACCCACCGTCAACCCCAGCCTGTGGCGCCATGCCAAGCTGAATGCCCAGATCGGCCTGTTCAAGGTCGTTGACGGCGTCTACCAGCTGCGCGGCTTCGACATCGGCAACATGACGCTGATCGAGGGCCAGACCGGCTGGATCGTCGTCGACGCCCTGACCTGCCGCGAGACGGCCGCCGCCGCCCTGGCCTTTGCGCGCCAGCACCTGGGCAACAAGCCCGTCACGGCCCTGCTGTTCTCGCACAGCCATATCGATCACTTCGGCGGCGCCCTGGGCGTGCTGACGCCCGATCAGGTCAAGGCCGGCGTGCCTGTCATTGCTTCGAACGGCTTCATGGAGGAGGCGACCAGCGAGAACGTGCTCGTCGGCACCGCCATGGGCCGGCGCTCGGCCTACCAGTTCGGCAAGAACCTGGAGCGCTCGGCCAAGGGCCTGGTCGACACCGGTCTGGGCAAGGGCGTGGGGTATGGGACCTTCGGCGTGCTGGCGCCCACCGACCTCATCACCCAGCCGACCGAGGAACGCGTGCTCGACGGCGTGCGCATCGTCTTCCACAACGTGCCGGGCGCCGAGGCGCCGGCGGAGATGAGCTTCTCGATTCCCGCCCTCAAGGTCTATGGCGGCGCCGAGAACCTGGCCCAGACCATGCACAACCTGCTGCCGGTGCGCGGCGCCAAGGTGCGCGACGCGCTGCGCTGGGCCGGCTATATGCAGGACGCCCTGGACCAGCTCGGCGACGCCGAGGTCTATGTCGGCCAGCACAACTGGCCCGTCTGGGGGCATGACCGCATCGCCGCCTTCATCATCCAGCACCGCGACGTCTACAAATACACCCACGACCAGACCGTGCGCCTCATCAACGCCGGCCTGACGCCGAGCGAGATCGCCGACCAGATCCGCCTGCCCAAGTCCCTGCAGACCCCCTTCGGCGCCCGCGGCTACTACGGCGACCTGCGCCACAACGTGAAGGCCGTCTACCAGTTCTACCTCGGCGCCTACGACGGCAACCCCGCCCACCTCGACCCCCTGCCGCCGGTGGAGATGGCCAAACGCTATGTGGCCCTGGCCGGCGGCGCGGACAAGGCCGTGGCCGCGGCCCAGGCCGCCTTTGACCGGGGCGACTACCGCTGGGCGGCCGAGCTGCTCAACCATGTGGTGTTTGCCGACGCCGGCCACAAGGCAGCGCGCGAGCTGCTGGCGCGCTGCTACGACCAGCTCGGCTTCGTCGCCGAGGCCAGCACCTGGCGCAACAGCTATCTGACGGCGGCCGCCGAGCTGCGCGGCGGGGCACCCAAGCAGGGCATCAACCGCGCGGCTTTCGTCGACATGCTGGCCCAGACGCCCATCGAGCGCTTCCTCGAAGCCATGGCGGCCGGCCTCAACGGCCCTGCCGCCGAGGGCAAGGACTTCAAGATCAACCTGGTGCTGACGGACACGAAAGAGTCCTATGTGCTGTGGATAGAGAACGCCGTGCTGCACCACCGCCGCGCGGAGCCGGCCGCCGATGCGAACGCGACGCTGACGCTGACCAAGGCCTTCTTCGTCCGCATGATGGCCGGCACCGTCGGGGCGAAGGACATGCTGACCTCCGACGAACTCAAGGTGAGCGGCAGCAAGATCGACCTGGCCCGCTTCCTCGGCCTGATCGACAAGGCGTCGGGTACCTTCCCCATCGTCAGCCGTTGACAAAGCCTGGGCCGGCGGCAGACTCGCCGGCCATGCTGAACGCCAACCGCTCCATCCCGGCCGCCGTCGTCCTGCCCGAGCTGGCCTACCCGGACGTCGGCACCGCGGCCGACTGGCTCTGCCGCGCCTTCGGTTTTGCCGTGCGCCTGCGCATTGCCGACCATCGCGTGCAGCTGAGCGTGCCGGGCGGCGGCGCCTTGATCGTCAAGCAGGGCGAGGTGTCCGCGGCGTCCTGCGCCTCGCATTCGGTCATGGCGCGTGTCGCGGACGTCGATGCCCACCACGCCCAGGCCATCGCGGCCGGTGCCGAGGTGGCCGGAACACCGACGACCTATCCCTTTGGCGAGCGCCAGTACGGCGTGCGCGACTTCGCCGGCCACCACTGGGTCTTCACTCAGAGCGTGGCCGATGTGGATCCGTCCAGCTGGGGCGGCGAGCTGCATGCAGAATCGGTTTCCCGTTCCCAAGGATTGGAAGACTCGTGAAGCGCAAGTCCCTGCTCCTGATCGCCGGTTTGCTGATCGGTGGATCCGCGATGGCCGCCGATGAGGCGCCCTCCACCCTCGACAAGATCGAAGGCGCCGTCGCACGCGGTGCTCAGGCCGCGGCCAGCGGCGTTGCCAAAGGCGTGCATGCGGCGGCCAGCGGCATCGAGCGCGGGGCCAAGGCGACAGTGCGCGGCATCGAGAAGGGCGCCAATGCCACGGCCCGTGGCGTGTCCAAGGGCGTGGATGCAGCGGCCAGCGGCGTCAAGAAAGGCGCCGACGCCACCAGCAGGGCCGTGCGCAAGACCGCCGACAAGGTCGAAGGCGGCGGCAGCGCGCCGGCGTCAGGTTCGTCGAACTAGTCGAGCGGCCAGGGCATGGCCTTGGGCATCTTGCTCGGGTCGTCGGGCGCCGCGGGCTGGAGGGTCTTGTGGCCGGGCGCCTCGGCCTCGCGCCACCAGGGCCTCGCCGGCTCGCCCTTGGCCGGCTCGACGGCCTCGCCCAGGCGCGGCATCAGCAGCTGGGCGCCCTGCTTGGGGCCCAGCTCCAGCAGCGTCTCGGCGGGCTGATCCCAGTCGTGCAGGGCCAGCGAGAAGGTGCCCCAGTGCACCGGCAGGAAGGCGCCGCCACCGAGATAGGTCAGGGCCTTCAGCGCGTTCTCGGGGCCGAGGTGGATGTCGCCCCAGGAGGGATGGAAGGCGCCCACTTCCAGCATGACGAGGTCGAAGGGGCCGAAGTGTTCGCGAATGGCGGCGTATTCGCTGGTCAGGCCGGTGTCGCCGCTGAAGAAGACGCGGTGCTTCGGCGTCTCGATGACGATGGACGACCACAGCGTCGCGTTGCGGTCGGTCAGCGAGCGGCCCGAGAAGTGCTGGGACGGCGCCGCGTGGATGCGCAGCTCGCCCTGGGGCGCCTGCCAATGCTCCCACCAGTCCAGCTCGACGATGCGCTCGGCCGGGATGCCCCAGGCCTCCAGGTGGGCGCCGACGCCCAGCGAGGTGATGAAGGGCACGTCCTGCAGCTTGACCAGCTCCTTGACCGTGGCCATGTCGAGATGGTCGTAGTGGTCGTGGGAGATGACGACAGCGTCCAGCTTGGGCAAGGCCTTGAGCGCCAGCGGCACGGGCTGGAAGCGCTTGGGGCCGGCGAGCTGCGAAGGTGAGGCGCGTTTGCCCCAGACGGGGTCGGTCAGCACGCGCAAACCGTCGATCTCGATCATCACCGTGGAGTGGCCCAGCCAGGTGGCGCGCAGGCCGGTGTCCGTGGGCTTGAGCCAGGCGTCCAGCGGGTTGTGCGCCGGCAGGGGGCCGGCCGGCGTGCGACGGCCTTCGGAGCACAGGAAGTCGCCCAGCGACGGCCTTTCGGTGCGGTTGCGCAGGCCGGGCTGAATGGGGTGGACGTTGTGGAAACCCTCGCCCGAATCGGTCACCCGGTAGCGTGGCGAGGCCCGCATGCGTTCGAGACGGAGGCCGGTGGCGCGTTTGCCGAGTGACTTCATGGCGGGGGATGTTGGCGCGAATCCGCCGAGATGGCGGCGTGGCGCGTGCTTTCAAGGCCGTGGGCCGCGCGGGCCTTCAGGCATTGGGGGTCGCCGGGCTCGACGCTGCGGCAGGTGCTGGAGCGCTGGGCGTAGATGCTGCAGCCCACTTCCTTGCCGACCTCGCCTTCCAGCGCGATGCAGCGCACCGGCTGGGTTTCGGTGCCGGCCATGCAGCGGTGCTGGGGGCTGACCTGGCGCGTCAGCGCCACCGGCACGGTGCCGCCGGGCGCGTCATCGGCCTCGGCCCAGTAGAAAGACACGCGGAACACGGCGCAGCAGGCGCCGCAGCGCTGGCAGTCGAGTTCGTCGGCCATGCGGGTCTCAGGCCTCGGCAATCGCCGCGATCGACACCTTGAGCCCCGGGATGCGCGCCGGCAGCTTGGCGCCCTGGCGGGCCGGCGGGTTGGCCGGGAACCAGCGCAGGTATTCCTCGTTCATGCCGGCGAAATCGTCCTCGTCGGCCAGCACGATGGTGACGCTGACGATCTTGTCCATCGAGCTCCCTGCAGCATCGAGGATGGCGGCGATATTGGTCAGGCACTGGCGGGTCTGCTCCTGCACCGTAGCTCCGACAAACTGGCCGGTCTCGGGGTCGGTCGGCGCCGTGCCGGACACGAAGACCAGCCCGGCCGCCTTGACGGCCTGGCTGTAGGCGGCGGGCGGCTTGGCGGCCTTGGGGGTGTAGACGATGTCGCGGGGCATGGCAGGCCCTCCTTCAGGCAGGCTGGTGGCGTGTGCCGGCGCCCAGGGTGATGAAGAACATGCGGCTGGGTCGGTACACCTTGGCCGTGTGCCAGACGCCGCGCGGCACGACGACGGCGCCGCGGCCGGTGATGCGCTGCGAGGTCAGCTCGCCCTCGGCCGGCTGCATCAGGAACTGGATGTCGCCGTCCAGCAGGTAGACGAACTCCTCGCCATGGGGGTGCATCTCCCAGCTGCCCCAGTCGGCGTCGCAGACGAATTCCGACACCAGCCAGTCCTTGCCGAGGGCGTCCAGGGCCTCCTGGGATTGACCCCAGAACTCGCGCCCCCCGGGCTGCTGGCGGATGCCGCCGGCGGCGTCGAGCAGGGCGTAGGTTTCATCGGGCAGGAACTTCATGGGGGAGGCCTCCTGGGGCCGATTGTGCGTGGCCGGTGTGAAACATGCCGCAACCCGGCCGCTTGAAATGCGAGCGGGCGGCGGCATCTGGGACCCATGGCTTCCGTCATCAAACTCGCCGTCCCCGCCGAACTGCTGTCCCTCGTGCGCCTGGCCCAGTTGCTGCAGGCGCTCGAAGGCCAGGGTCACGCGGCCCACCCCCATCAATACCAGTTGCTGGTCCAGAAGCTCGGCGCCGAGTTGCGCGAGCAGCAGGGCCACGAGATGCTGGCCGGCCTGCTGGATCATTTCCCGGCCGCCGCCGAGGTCTACGAGAACCTGCAGTACGGCCATGCCGGCCTGGTGCGGGCGCCGCTGGAGATGTCGCTCAGTTCCGAGCTGGCTGCGCGTGAGCTGCTGGGCCGGATGAAGAAGAAAGCCTAGCTGCGCCTCAGGCCGATCTCGAAGACCACGCCGTCGTCGACATTGCGTGCGGCGATGCTGCCGCCCATCTTGGCCAGATAGGTCTTGGCGACGAACAGGCCCTGGCCGCGCCGCTGGCCGTCCTCGGGTTGGGCATCGCTGACGCCGTAGTCGAAGATGCGCGCCAGCTGGTCGGCGGCGATGTGGGGGCCCTGGTTGTGGATGTCCACCGTCGCCAGCTCGCCCTCGACGCGCAGGGACAGCGTGATGGGCGTGCCGGCCACGCGGTAGCGGTCGGCATTGCTCAGCACATGGGTGATGGCGTCTTCCAGCGGGTATTCGTCGGCCTGGGCCCAGACCGGCTCGCCCGGGGTGTAGGCCACGTCGGCGATGCCGGCATAAGCCGCGTTCTCGGCCACCTGGCGCAGGAAGGCGTCCACGTCCAACCGACCCACCGCCAGCGTCGCGGCGGCCAGGGCCTCGCTGGGTGATGCCTGGCCGTAGAGCACCTTGACGGCCTGCTGCATGCGCTGCACATAGCGCCGGCTCGGATCGGCATCGCCGGCATGCAGCAGCATCAGCGACTGCAGCGGCGACATGATCTCGTGGCCCACCGCATGCCATTGGTCGTGCTCGCGCTCGGCGCGCAGCTGCTCGCGGCGCAGGCTGTCGCGGGCATGCTGCAGCAGGTCGGACAGACTGCCGGCCAGGATGCCCAGCTCGTCGCGGCCGCGCAGATCGGCCACGTCCAGCGTGCCGAGCTCGAAGCGCTCGGGTGCCTGCAGCTGGTGGGACAGGGCAGCAGCCCGTTTCGTCAGCATCGCGACGCGGCGGATCAGGCCCATCTCGATGATGAGCCAGGCCAGGGCGATGGCCGCCAGCATGGCGCCCACCGGCCACGCCAGACGGGCGGCGCTGGCGCTCAGGGACCGGTCCAGGCCCTGCAGATCGCCCGTCAGCGTGATGTCGAAGCGGCCCGCGGGCGTCGTCACCGTGTCCTTGGCCTGCAGCGTGTGCGGCATGGCGGGTGCGGGCAGGTGCTGGATCAGGGCCGTCAACCAGGGCGAGGGCGGGGCGCCGGCTTCCTCGGCGCCCTGCAGCAAGGCGACGACGTTGTTGCCGCGGGTGATCTTCAGCGTCTCGCCGGGCGCCAGCGTGCCGGACAAGCGCGCCAGCGTCAGCGGCGGCTGGCCCTGCGAGGCCGCGCTGTCGAATAGCGTCGCGCCGCCGGGGCCGAGCAGGGCCAGGCGCAGGCCGGTGCGGGGCAGGTCGGCGGGCGGCCATTGCGGGCCGCCGGGGCGGAACAGGGCTTCGCGAAAGGCCTCGACCGGCAGCCGGATGGAGACCGTCGTGCGGCGCGGGCAGGGCTCGGCCGTGCTGAGGCAGGGGCCTTCTCGCCAGACCCAGCCGCGAAAGTCTCGTTGCGGGCGGGCCTTGCGCGGCAGCGTCGTCGTGTTGTCGGCCGCCTCCACCGTGAAGCCGGGCAGCTGGCCGCGTTGAGCGTCCAGCATCTCGACGGGCGCCAGCCAATGCTGCTCGACGCCGTCGCGCTGCAGGCTGATGTGCACGCGGTGCAGGTCGGCCAGGTCCAGCGCGCCGCGCTCGCGCGACACCAGCGGCGGCGCGTCCAGCGCGGCCACCAGGTAGACGAAGCCGCCCGCATAGGCATTGCTGCCGACGGCCGTGCACAGGCTGGCGCCGCCCGGGTATTGCAGGGCGCAGCCGGCCATGTCGACGGCACGCTGGGCCTTGGTCGCGTCGTCGAAGTCGATGGCGGCAAAGGGCAGCACCAGGGGCGCGACCCAACCCTCGTCCACCTGGGCCGGCTCGGGGTTCATCAAGGCCAGCTGGCCTGAAGGGTGGCGCAGCTGCGCGACGATCTCGGCCAGCGACTTGGCGAAGGTCTGCTCGTAGCGCTGGGCGTTGCGCTGCCTCTCTTCGTTCAGCAGGGCCAGGGCCAGGGCCAGCGTGGCCAGGGCCAGGGCGATGAAGACGAGGTGGAAGACGATGCGGTTGCGAAAGGCCGCCAGCCCCAGGCGCGGCATGTCCGGGAGGACATCGCGAAAAGGCAGCTCGACGCGGCCGAGCTTCATCCGCCAGGGGTCCAGCGGAAACCGCGCATCGGGATGTTCTCGATGCCGTCAAAGGCCGGGTCGACGTCCCTGAACGCATCGCGGATGGTCGCCACATGCTTGCGCACGTTGTCGCGGTTGCGGCCGCTCTTGACGACGTCGAAGAGCTCCTCATAGCTGACCACCTCGCCGGCGCGCTCATGCAGGGTCGCGAGGATGCGCTGGGCCGTCAGCGGCAGGTTGATGCGCTGGCCGCGCCACATCGCCGAGCGTTGCTTCAGCGGATCGAGCTGCAGGCTCTCGTCGCCGGCCTTGGTGGCCGTGGGTTTGGGCGCCGGTTCACGCAGCCGCGCCGTGCGCAGGATGTCGAGAAAGGTCTCGATGAACTCGGCCTCGTCGAAGGTCGTCTTCTGCAGATAGTCCCAGGCGTCCAGGGCCTTCATGATGCTGCGGTAGATGGCCGCCGGCATGGCCGACACCACCAGCACCGGCGTGCCCAGGCCCTGCTTGTTGATCTCGTTGATCAGGGCCACGCCGGCATTGCGCTCGCGGCCCAGTTCGATGTCCAGCACGACGAGGTCATAGCGTTCGCGCAGCAGCGCGGCCTCGGCGGCGTCGCGGTCGAACCATTGGTCGACCGTCAGCTCGGGGCGGGCGTTGCGAATCCAGCCGGCCAGCTGCTCGCTGGTGGTGGGGTCGTCTTCGATGACGGCGATGCGGGGCATGGCGGGGATTATCTGGAGGCGCGCCCGCCGCGGCGTGGAAGGATTCTTCCGGCCCGGGCTAACCCTGGTGGCGTCGGCCGCCGCGCGGCAGTTTTCACCGCCGTTTGGTTGGCATAGTCGCGCGTCCGCAGAACTTGCGGGTCCCGAGGATCACTGCCATGCACTCTGTCCTGCGCGCACGCACGCTTGCCCTGTTCACCGTCCTGGCGGCCCTGGCGGCGGCCAGCCACGCCCAAGCGACGTCCGGGCCGCGCTATGGCAGCAAGGAGGACCTGCGCCAGTGCATGGATGGAGAGGACAGGATCAAGCTCGAGCAGGCGGCGCTGCAAAAGAAGGCCGACAAGCGCAAGGCGGTCATGAAGCAATGGCAGGACGAGATGCGGGCGCATGTCGCACTGCAAGCGACCGTCGACAAGTCGGACGAAGACGCCATCACCGCCTACAACGAGCGCATGGACGCGCTGAATGCGCGCGTCGAGCCCCTCAATCGCGAGGCCGTGGAATTCCAGGCCAGCGTCGATGCCTTCGATGCGCGCACGCAGGAGTTCAACAAGCGCTGTGCCGGCCTGGTCTATCGCATCAACGACATGCGGGCGATCGAGAAGGAACGCCTCTACGCGGCCAAGGCCAAGGCCGGCAAGTCCTGACCCGGCGCTTCCTCAGCCGCCAATCACTCCGCAGGCCATGCGCGCCCCGCCACCGCCCAGCGCCGCCGGGTGGTCGGAATGGTTGTCGCCGCCCGCATGCACCATCAGCGAGCGGCCCTTCACGTCCGCCAGCTTGAGGCGCGGGCCCAGCACGGGCGCGCTGGCCGTGCCGTCGGCCGCGACGTACAGCGGCGGCAGGTCGCCGAGATGGCCGTCGCCCCAGGGCTCGCCATGCTTCTTCGTGCCTTGCGGGTCGAGGTGGCCGCCGGCGGCAAAGGCGGGCGTCATGGTGCCGTTGTTGTCGGCGGGCGCGCAGGACGGCTTCTCGTGGATGTGAAAGCCATGCAGGCCGGGCGGCAGGCCCTTCAGTTCGGGATAGAAGGCCAAGCCATAGGGCGTCTCGACGATGCGGATGCTGCCCAGAGCCGCGCCGTCGCCCTGCTTCTCGGCGGCGCTGACTTTCACGGTGATGTCGGCAGCCAGGGCCAGGGAGCTGACGAGCAGGCAGGCGGTGGCGATCAGCGAGTTCTTCATCGAGGGCTTCCTTGAAGTGAGGCCCGTGAGGGTAGCAACCATGGGCGGCTTTTGCGATGGGGTGCGTACCCGCTTGGCGGTACAGGGGGGCGGGGATCAGACGTGGCGTATCCACGCCCGCAGCAAGGCTTGCAGCGCGGGCAGCTTGGCGGCGAGATCGGCGGCCGAGCCGAGCTCGACCTGCGCGCGGTCCCTGCCCAGCCACTTCAGCAGGCCGGTGGGGTCGGGGACGTCCAGGCCGCCGTCGCCCTCTTCAGGCAGGGCGCGGACCTTGGCGCCCAGGTGCAGGATGAGGCCGAGGCCGGCCTTGCTGCGCAGATGGGTGGTGGCGAAATACTCGCTGGTGCGCCAGCTCGGCGCATTCCACTTGATGCCTTCGGCGATGGCGGGGTCGGCGGCAAGGATGGCCCGACGCAGCGTCTCGAGTTCGGCCTTGAAGGGGTGGTTCAGCGCCGCCATGAACTGGTCGACGGCTTGAGACGTGTCGGCGGCGGTCAGTTTGGGCATGGTGGGCGCCGTGAGCGCGATGGGTGGCGAGGATTCTGACGTCTGGTGTCTCGCGTGCCGGTTTGCCGGCATAGTCGCCCGCTGACCAGCACCCCCCCTTGCAGACATGGGCATCAGCCTCATCGCCTACTCTCTCAGCGCCTCCCATCTGGACGCCGTCCTTGCCGAGCCCGCCCTCATCTGGCGCGTGCTCGAAGCCGAGGATGACTCGAGATATCTCGAGCAGCTCGCCGCCGACAACCGGACCTCGCTGTTGCAGCGCCTGCTGGGCAGGGCGAAGCCGCCGCGCGCGCCGAGCACGCTCAGCCTCGCGGACCCGCAACGCAGGGAGCTTGATGTCGACAAGTCCTGGGACGGCCTCAGGCACTGCGTGGCGCTCTGCGCGCCGGACGCTGCCAACTTCTTCGAGGGCGACGGCAAGATCGGCGACTTCGAGGTGGGTTACGGACCTGCGCTTTACGTCGGGCCGGACACGGTTGCGAGATGCGCCGCCGCCCTCGCTTCCTTGGATGAAGGCACGCTGCTGAAGGCATTCCGAACGGCGGACTTCAAGGGTGTCTACCTGGAAGCGCTCTGGAAGCGACAGGACGAGGAGGCCGAGTCCTATCTGCTGGAGAACTACCGCGACTTCGGGCAGTTCATCCAGCATTGCGCCGCGCATCGACAGGCCGCCATCCTTCAATACACCTAGAGCGAGAGACCCCGCCGTGATCACCTGCTATCTGCGCTACGTCATCGATCCGAACAAGCTCCAGGAATTCGAGCACTACGGCAAGCTCTGGCTGCCGCTGGTGGCGAAGTTCGGCGGCACCCACCACGGCTACTTCCTGCCATCGGAAGGGGCCAACAACATCGCGCTGGCGCTGTTTTCCTTCCCGTCGCTGGCGGCCTACGAGGACTACCGCCAGCGCTCGCTGCAGGACCCGGAATGCCAGGCCGCCTTCGCCTACGCGAAAGAGACGCAATGCTTCCCGAGCTATGAGCGCAGCTTCTTCAGGCCCGTGTTGGCGGGCGATGCCCCGGCTTGAGGCTGGCGCCGCCCGAGCACCCGTCCTATGCTCACCGCCCGGCCAGCCCTCGCGTGACCGGCAGAGCGAAAGGACTGCATATGCTGAACAGCGCTCCCGTCACGACCATGCTGCCCGTGGCCGACATGGCCCGGGCCCGGGCCTTCTACGAGGGCCGCCTGGGCCTGGTGCCCGGTGGCTTCAAGCCGGACGGCAAGTTCGTCTACAGCGTCGGCGGCGCCACGCTGGCCCTCTTCCCCAAGCCGGGCGGCACCAAGGCCGACCACACGGCCATCAGCTTCAAGGTCGACGACATCACCGCCAGCATCGCCGCGCTCAAAAAAGCCGGCGTGGTGTTCGAGGACTACGACTTCCCCGACTTCAAGACGGTCGACCATGTCTGCGTGCTGGGCTCGGAGAAGGCGGCCTGGTTCAAGGACACCGAGGGCAATTACCTCTGCATCCACGAGGACCTGTCCTAGCTGCCGGTCAGGGCTTGATGTAGGCGAAGCCCTGGCCCTGCAGCTTCGCGACGCGGACCACGCCCGACGCCGTGAATTCGGCTTCGGGAAGGAACTGCTCCTTCTTGAAGCCGCGCCCCTTCATGGTGTTTTCGCAGACCTCGAACCTCACGCCGCGCGCCTTCAGGGCCGCGACCTGGGCAGCATAGTCGGCGGCGTTGGCGTCCTTGTAGCCCGGCATCAGCATGTCGACGCCGGGGCCCAGGGTCACGACGGTGATCTGCGCGCTGGGGTCGCCATCGAGGTGGTTGCGGATGTTGCGCAGGCCCTTGAAGGCCTGGGTCGCGGCATCGTCGAAGTGGTAGACCACGTGCTGCTGCGCCAGCGCATGCGTCGCCGCGAAGGACAGCAGCAGGGTCGCGAACATCAGTCTCAGGAAGCGCATCGCCATCTCCTTGGGCAGTGGGGCCCGCTTTGCAAAGCCGGTGCATGAAGTGTCGCCGCGGAAGATTCCTTCCGCCCGCCCGGAAGACACCCGCCCCACGCCCCTCTCGTCCCTTCCCGCAGTCATGGCAACCATGGCGGCCATGCATCGCAACCACCACCCCGCGATGCATCACCGCCAAGGAGTTTTCCGTCATGCTGCAACGCCTCAAGACCCTCGCTGCTTCCATCCGCAACGCCTTCAGCCGCGACACGGACGGCGGGTTTGACGCCGAGCCCAGCGTCGCGCTTTCCCTGCGCCGCGCCCTGCCCCCGCTGCTCATCCTGACGGCCGTGACCGGCCTGGGCTATGCCGTCGTCACCCACCCGCCCGTGCAGGCTGTGCCCCACGGCCAGGCCGCGCTGCGCACCAACCAGTTCAGCGGTGGCGCCACCGAATTCCGCGACGGCAGCTTTGTGCGCCTGCCCGGCCTGCACGAGGTGCGCTTCTTCCCGCTGCGCGACCAGAGCTACCACCCCGACGGCATTGCCAAGGCCGGCGGCCCGGCACCGCTGCAGTCGGTGGAAGGCCTGTCCCTGGGCCTGGACATGACGGTGCGCTGGGCCGTGGATGAGCGCCGCCTGGCCGAGCTGTCGCGCAAGCTGCCCGACAACATCGAGGCCGAAGTCATCGCCCCGGCCGTGCAGGCCGTCGTCTACAAGCAGATCGCCAAGCACACGGTGCGCGAGATCTTTTCCAGCCAGCGCGCCGAGATCGCCAGCGCCCTGGAGGCCGAGTTGCGCGCCAAGCTGGCCAGCGACGGCATCGTGCTCAAGAGCGTGCAGATCGGCTCGGTCGACCTGCCGCCCGACTACCGCCGCGGCATGGACAACCTGCTGGCCGACAGCCTGGCCAGCGAGCGCATGCGCTACACGCTGGAGATCGCCGACAAGAAGGTCAAGGAGACCGAGCTGCAGGCCGCCGCCGACAAGGTGCGCCGCGAGACGGCCGCCGAGGCCGCCGGCCGCGAGCAGGTCATCGCGGCACGCGCCCAGGAGGAGGCCATGAAGCATGTGCTGCCCTTCAAGCAAAAGCAGATCGAGCAGCGCGCCCTCGAAGCGCAAGCCGACAGCGCCGCCCGCGTCCAGCAGGCCGAAGGCGCCGCCAAGGCGCGCCGCATCGAGATCGACGCCGAGGCCGCCGCGCGCCAGAAGCTGGCCGACGCCGAGGCCTATCGCCTGAACCAGATCGGCAAGGCCAATGCCGGCCAGATGGCGGCCGAGGGCGCCCTGCTGACCAAGCACCCCCTGCTGGTGCAGAAGGCCATGGCCGACAAGCTGTCGGACAAGGTGCAGGTCATCATCGCCCCGCCCGGCTCGGGCGGCTTCATCGGCAATGCGCTGCTGGGCGGCACCTCGCCCCAGCCCAAGGCCGCTGCCGAAGGCCATGGCGAAGCCACCGCGGAGAAGGAGTAAGCCATCATGCGTCGCATTGCGCTGATCGTTGTTGCCGCCGCGGCCGCCGCCGTCGTCATGACCAAGGCCGAAGCAGCACCCTCTGCCGAGCTGCCCGCCTTCCCGCGCGCCGGCCTCGTCGTGCAGGACTCGCCGCTGCGCGGCGCGCCGCGCGACACCGCCTCGCTGCAGGCCCAGATGGGCCGCGGCGAGGCGCTGGAGATCCGCGCCGAGCGCGGTGACCACTGGCAGGTCTGGGACTACCGCCGCGAGCGCGGCGGCTGGATGCGCAAGGGCCAGGTGCTGGTGGTGCCGCGCGCAGATTCGAACGGGGGCGCCAGCGCCGAGCTGCTCGCCCAGCTTCGGCTCTCACGCCAGCAATGGGGCACCGAAGGCCTGGGCCTGGGCCTGGCCGCGGCCTATGTGCAGCTGGCCACGCCGGCGGAGATGGCCGGCCCTGGCGGCGCCGAGGCGCTGGAAGCCATGGGCATGTTTGCCGAGCGCATCGCCGACCGCGCCTCGCTGCGCGACGCCAAGCCCACCGAGGGCCAGCTGGCCGCGCAGATGGACGTGGCGGCCCGCTATGGCCTGAAGTTCGAGTCCTTCGACGCCGAGGAGGGGCGGGTGCAGGTCTGCTACGAGGGCGAGGCCTTTCGCCGCATGCTGGTCACGGCGGCCACGCCCGAGCAGCGCGTGCGTGCCGCGCTGGCCCTGACGCGCCCCGACTGCCTGAACCCGCGCGCCACGCCGCGCGAGGCCGAGGCGCGCGACCAGTGGCGCCAGCAGGTGCTGGCCCAGGTGGATGCCGCGAGCTTGCCGGCGCATTGGAGGAACCGCCTGCAGATGCGCCGCGCCTCGGTGGCCGCCAGCCTGGCCTTCGCCCAAGCCCGCCGCGGCGCCGGCGGCGAGGCCGTGCCGGCCCTGGCGGAGTTCGCGTCCATCGCACCGACCGAGCTGACCGAGGACGACCAGACGGCCTATGCGGACGCCGCCATGCGCGTGAACGCAGCGCGCTGGCTGGGCACGGGCGTCGCGACGCGCGACTTCGGCAGCCTGCAACTCGCCTTGCAGCCCGGTGCCGACGGCGAGCGCTGCGTCGAGCTGAAGGAGGGGGGCAAGGTCGTGGCGCGTCGCTGCAGCTATGGCCAGATCGCCCTGGCCTCGGCCTCGCTGAACCGCGAGGGCCGCGCCCTGGCCCTGGCCGCCCAGCCGCTGGACGGCTGGCGCGAGCTGTGGGTCTTCCTGAAGGAGGCGGGCAGGAACGGCGGCTGGCGCGTCGAGGTCATGCCGCCGGCACCGGCCCAGCCGGGTCTGGGCGTGGCCGAGTTCGCCGGCTGGGTGCCGGGGGGCGCGCAGATGCTGCTGGCGCGCGAGTTCCGCGCCGAGGGCAAATACCGCCGCAGCTTCGAGGTGGTGTCGCTGGCCAACCTGGCCACCGAGCGCCAGTCCAGCGAGCCCGCCTTGATGGGCGCCTTCCAGCGCTGGAGCGACCCGGCCTGGCGCGGCAGCTCGCCCATTCGCCGGTGACCTTGCGGGCCGAGCGCCGGGCCGCTCCCTAGCCGGCCCGCCTTGGGCGATGTGCTTGCCGGTCGATCCGGCAAGCATCGTCATCCCCTCGGGGGATCGGCCAAGCTACTCCTTGGACGAGGGGCTCCGCCTCAGGCGGCCAAAGCCAGGGTAGTGTCGCCCTGGATCGGCAGCTCCAGCCGGGCCACCGTGCCCTGGCCCGGCTGGCTGTCCAGCTCCAGGCTGCCGCCCAGCATGCCGCTGACCAGGCTGTGGGCGACGAACAGGCCCAGGCCGCTGCCGCCCTGGCCGAAGGTGGTGGTGAAGAAGGGCTCGAAGGCACGGGCCAGGTCGGCCGCTGGCATGCCAGCGCCGTTGTCGCTCAGCTCCAGCGTCAGGCGCTCGCCACTGCGGCGGGCGCTGACGCGGATCTGGCCGCTGCTGCGGTTGCGGAAGGCATGCAGGCAGGCGTTCTCCAGTAGCTGTTCCAGCACCTGCTGCAGCACCTCGGAGTAGCCCTCCAACAGGAAGCCTTCCGGCAGGTCGCAGGCCAGCTGCACGTGCTCGACCGCCAGGCGGGTCTGCACGCGCGCCCAGGCCTGCAGCACGGCCTCGCGCAGGTCGAAGCGTGAGCGCACGGCGCGGCCGCTGCCCTCGGTCAGTTGCTTGAAGCGGTTGACCAGGCGCAGCGCGCGATCGACGTTCTGCTCGACCAGCTCGCTGCCGGCCTGCGCCTGCGCCACCCAGTCGACCAGCTCCTGGCGCTTCAACGGCGCGCCTGTGGCCATCCGCTCGGCAAAGCTGGCGCTGCCGGCGCGCAGGGCGCTGACACTCAGCAGCGCGTTGCCCAGCGGCGTGTTCATCTCGTGGGCGATGCCGGCCAGCAACTGGCCCAGGGCCGCCAGCTTGCGGCTGTTGACGAGCTCGTCCTGGGCGGCCAGCAACTCCTGGGTGCGGGCCTGGACCTGCTCCTCCAGCCACAGGGCGGCGCGGCGGCGTTCCTCGTCGCGGCGGGCCTGGTCGATGGCGATGCCGGCCAGGTGGCTGGCGATATTCAGCGCGCTGATCTCCTCGGGGCTGGGCCGGCGCACCTCGCGGTAGTACATGGCGAAACTGCCGATGACGCCCTGGTTGGCTGCATGGATGGGCGCCGACCAGCAGGCCTTGAACCCATAGGGCAGGGCCAGGTCCTTGTAGGCGGCCCACAACGGGTGGGTGGCGATGTCGTCGACGATGACGAGGCGGTCGTCGAACATGGCCGTGCCGCAGGAGCCGGCTGTGGGGCCGATCTCCGCGCCCTCCAGCGCCTGCATATAGTCATGCGGCATGCGCGGGCCGGCGCCGACATGCACATGCCGGCCGTCCAGGTCCAGCAACAGCACGCTGCAGTACAGGCCCTCAAACTGCGACTCGATGAGGGCTGTCAGCCGGTTCAGCACCGGCGTCAGCGGCTGGCCGGTGGCCACCATCTCCAGCAGCTCGTTCTTGGCCCGGTTCAGCACCTCGGCGAACTGCATGCGGCTGACGTCCACCATGCAGACGGCCACTTGGGGCTCGCCATCGCGCTCGGTCAGCGTCAGGTGCAGTTCGTGGGGGCGGGCCTCGCCGGCGCGGGTCTGGAAGGTCCAGGGCAGGCTCAGCGAGCCGCCCTGCTGCAGCTGCGCCAGCACGCTGTCCAGCGTGGCGGCCGAGGGCCGGCCGTCGGGCTGGCGCAAGGGGCACAGCAGCGACAAGGGCATGCCGCGCAGGGCTTGCGCGTCATAGCCCAGCACCTTGGCACGCCCCGAGGCTGCCCCGACGATGGGCAGCTCGGGCGTGGCCTTCACGAGCAATATCGCGACATGGGTCATGTCGTCCATCTCGGCCTCCGCTGAGTTGCGAGCTTATGCATCTCGCTGCAGCCCGACTGTGCCCGATCCGCGCGAATCACCCAACTGCTGTCAGAAATGAGGAAGGACAGGCGCCAGAATGGCCGCCTGTTGCCACCGACCGCGGACCCGACCATGCCCCAGATGCTGCTCATCGTCGAACCCATAGGCCAGCGCGCCGAACGCGGCCGCGTCAATGGCGAGGCCGTCTACCAGCGCATGCTGGACTTCGCCGCCGAACTCAAGGAGGCCGGCCTGCTGCTGGGCACCAATTCCCTGGGCTCGGCCGCCAAGCGCTATGCCAAGCGCGAGGGTGGCGCCCAGGTCTGGGACGGGCCCTTTGCGGAGGCCAAGGAGATGGTGGGCGGCTATTTCCTGCTCGACACCGAAGACGCCGCCGTCGCCATGACCTGGGCCGAGCGTTGCCCGGCCGCGGAATGGGCCACTGTCGAAATCCGCGGCGTCGGCCCCTGCTATACGTGAGGCCCCTCGTCCACGGAGTACCTTGGTCGGTCCCCCGAGGGGACGGCGATGCTTGCGGCGTCAAGCCGCAAGCACATCGCCAGACGGGCCGGCTCGGGAGCGGCCCAGCGCTCGGCCCGAACACCCCCTAGATCCTGAGGGCTAAGTAATTTCCCGGAGTCTGTCGATTCCGGTCGGTCAGGATCGTCGTGGGAATGAAGGCAGCAAATCAGCAAGCGCTGCCGCCAACCCCAGGAGACCTGCCATGCGATTCATGATCCAAGTCCGTGCCAACGCCGTCAGCGAGCGCGGCGACCCGCCCGGCCCCGAATACGCCAAGCTCTTCGAAGAGATGGGCGCCTTCCACGAGGAGATGGCGCGCGCCGGCGTGCTGCTCGACGGCGCCGGCCTGCGCCCCAGCCGCAATGGCTGGCGCGTGCGCTACGACGCCGACGGCCGCCGCGAGGTCGTCGATGGCCCCTTCGCCGAGGCCAAGGAGCTGATCGCCGGCTACACCCTGATCCAGGTGCGCTCCGAGGAAGAAGCCCGGGCCTGGGCCAGCCGCTTCCCGATGCCTTTCATCGGCATGGGCTGCGAGATCGAGGTGCGCCCCCTCTACGAGGACGCCGACTTCGCTCCCGGCGGCGACATGGCCATCCGCAGCGAGTGAGGAGAGCACCATGAGCAACCTCTCCATCATCTTCATCTGCCTGGGGCTGGCCCTGGCCCTGCTGCTGGCCTATGCGGCCACGCGGCCCGACGAGTTCCGCGTCGAGCGCCGCCTGCGCATCGCCGCGCCGGCCGACAAGGTCTGGCCCCTGGTCAGCGAGCTGCGCGCCTTCAACCGCTGGAACCCCTATGAACGCAAGGACCCGCTGATCAAGAGCGCCTACAGCGGCGCCGCGGCCGGCGTGGGCTCGCGCTACGACTGGGACAGCAAGGAGGTCGGCAGCGGCAGCCTGGAGATCGTCAACCAGCAGCCGGGCCGGGTCGTGCAGATGAAGCTGGATTTCGTGAAGCCCTTCGAGGCCCACAACCAGGCCGAGTTCGCCCTGCTGCCGACGCCCGACGGCGCCACCGAAGTGCGCTGGACCATGAACGGGCCCGCCAACTTTGCGTCAAAGCTGATGGGCGTCTTCATCAACATGGACAAGATGGTGGGCCGCGACTTCGAGGCCGGCCTGCAGAACCTGCGCCAGCTTGCCGAAGGGAGGCCCGCATGAAGGACCTGCAGTTCGGCATCGACATCGCCGCGCCGGCCGCCCGGGTCTGGGACTGCATGTTCGACCCCCTGGCCTACCGCGACTGGACCCGCGCCTTCTGCGAGGGCTCCTACTTCGAGGGCAGCTGGGAGGCCGGCCGCCGGCTGCGCTTCCTCGACCCGCGCGGCTTCGGCATGGAGGCCGTCGTCGACGAGAGCCGGCCGCATCAGGAGCTGTCGCTGCGCCTGGTCGGCGAGATCAGGGACGGCCGCCCCGTCGCCGACAGCGCCCTGTATCGCGAGCCGGCCCGGGAGCGCTATGTCTTCAGCGCCGCGCCAACCGGCACCCACCTGGCCATCCACCTGCAGAGCTGGGACGACGGTTTCACCGAGTTCCTGAACACCACCTGGCCGCAGGCCCTGCAGCGCCTCAAGGC
The DNA here is from genome assembly GCF_031458095.1 of Roseateles saccharophilus. GTDB lineage: Bacteria > Pseudomonadota > Gammaproteobacteria > Burkholderiales > Burkholderiaceae_C > Pelomonas > Pelomonas saccharophila_A. Next base: position 937,012 of record NZ_JAVDXU010000002.1, on the reverse strand, counting down.
CCTGTCCGAATCCACGCACTGAAGGGACATCTCATGCAGATCAAGATCTCCTCCATCTTCGTGGACGACCAGGACAAGGCCCTGGCCTTCTATACGGAGAAGCTCGGCTTCAGGAAGATGGCCGACATCCCCATGGGCCCCACCTATCGCTGGTTGACCGTCGTGTCGCCCGAGGGCGTGCACGGCGTCGAGCTGGCCCTGGAGCCCATGGGCTTTGCGCCGGCCAAGGTCTACCAGAAGGCCTTGTTCGACGCCAACATGCCCGCCACCGCCTTCGTCACCGCGGACGTCGAGGCCGAGGTCAAGAAGCTGCGCGAGCGCGGCGTCGTCGTGCGCGGCGAGCCCGAGAACATGGGGCCGATCAAGGCGGTCATGTTCGAGGACGGCTGCGGCAACCTCATCCACCTCGTCCAACCTTTGTGAGCACCCCCATGCACAAGCAGATCTACGTCAACATGCCCGTCAAGGACCTGGCCAGGAGCAAGGCCTTCTTCGAGGCCGTCGGCTACAAGTTCAACCCGCAGTTCACCAACGACAAGGGTGCCGGCATGGAGCTGGGCGAGAACCTCTACGCCATGCTGCTGTCGGAAGAGTTCGCACGAACCTTCACGCCCAAGGCCTTTCCCGATGCCAAGACCGCCACCACCGGCTGGGTCTGCCTGAGCTGCGAGAGCCGCGAGGAGGTCGATGCCCTGGTTGCCAAGGCCAGGGCTGCGGGCGGCAACATCCCCGGCGAGGCGCAGGACCATGGCTTCATGTACGGCCATGGCTTCGAGGACCTCGACGGCCACCACTGGGAACTCGTCCACATGAGCGGCATGCCCCCTCAAGCCTGAACAGGAGATCGAGATGCAGATCCAACACAAGCTCCAACCCTTCGTCTGGTACGAGAAGGGCGCCGAAGACGCGGTGGCCCATTACCTGAAGGTCTTCGGTCCCGACCAGGGCCGGATCATCGACACCCAGCGCTGGGGCGAAAACTCTCCCGGCGCAGCGGGCACGGTCATGATCGTCACCTACGAGCTGTTCGGCGTGCGCATGACGGCCTTCAATGGCGGTCCGCACTTCAAGCTCAACGAATCCTTCTCGCTGACCGTCTTCTGCAAGGACCAGGCCGAGATCGACCATCTGTGGGAGCAACTGCCCGCGGGCGGCGGCGCGCCCTCGCAATGCGGCTGGGTCAAGGACGCCTGGGGCCTGTCCTGGCAGATCATTCCCGCAGACTGGTTCGACATGATTCGCGACCCCGATCCGGCGCGCGTGCAGCGCGTCTTCCAGGCCGTCTGGAAGATGCAGAAGATCGACCTGGCGGCTCTGAAGGCCGCTTACGACGGCGCCTGACCGTGGATCATGCCGAACTGGCCGCCGGCGTCTGGCGTATCGAGCGCAGCCGCCTCGTCGGGGCAGCGGCCAAGATGCTGCGCGACCTCGACGAAGCCGAAGACTGCGCCCAGGACGCCCTCATCGCCGCCATGGAGACCTGGCCGCGCGACGGCCAGCCCGCCAACCCTGCCGCCTGGCTGATGACTTCCACCCGCAACAAGGCCCTGGACCGGCTGCGCCGGCGCGCCATGCTGGACCGCGAGCACGAGCATCTCGCAGCCGATGACGAGGCCATGGGCACCCATGTCGTGCCCGATTTCGTCGACCACCTCGACGCCGCCCGCGACCAGGCCGAGATCGGTGACGAGCAGCTGCGCCTGATCTTCATCGCCTGCCACCCCGTGCTGCCGCGCGAGGCCCAGGTGGCGCTGACGCTGCGTCTGCTCGGCGGCCTGGAGACGCCCGAGATCGCCCGCGCCTTCCTGCAGCCCGAGGCGACGGTGGCCCAGCGCATCGTGCGCGCCAAGAAGGCCCTCAACGGCCAGGCCTATGAGCTGCCCAGTGCGGCCGAGCGCGAGCAGCGCCTGGGCGCCGTGCTCGCCGTCGTCTACCTGATCTTCAACGAGGGCCACAGCGCCGGCAGTGGCGCGAGTCTCTTGCGCCCGGCCCTGTGCGACGAGGCCCTGCGCCTGGTGCGCCAGCTGCAGCATCTGCTGCCGGATGACGCCGAAGTGCACGGCCTCGCCGCCCTGCTCGAGATCCAGGCCTCGCGCCTGCCGGCCCGCCTGGACGCCCAAGGCCGCCCCGTGCTGCTGCCCGACCAGGACCGCCGCCGCTGGGACCAGTTGCTGATCCGCCGTGGCCTGGCCGCCCTCGAACGCGCCCTGGGCCTGGGGGAGCCGGGGCCCTACACGCTGCAAGCGGCAATCGCCGCCTGTCATGCGCGTGCGGCCAAGGCCGAGGACACCGACTGGGCGGCCATCGTGGCGGGCTATGACCGTTTGCTGGCCCTCAACCCCTCGCCCGTCATCGCGCTGAACCGTGCCGTGGCCCTCAGCTTCGCGCGCGGCCCGGCCGCGGCCCTGCCGCTGCTGGAGCAGCTCGCCGCCGAGCCCCAGCTCAAGCGCTACCCCTTCCTGGCCGGCGCCCAGGCCGATGTGCTGGAGCGCCTGGGCCGCGTGGGCGAGGCGCGCGAGGCCTATCTGCGCGCGGCCGAGCTGACCGACAACGAGATGCAGCGCGAGCTGCTGCAGGCCCGCGCGGCGCGGTTGGCCAACTGACGGAATCTGGCTATTTGCGGCGGTTGAACTTCACCGCCACCAGCACGCCGATGGCCAGGGCCACCAGGGGCCAGCTGCCGGGCTCCGGCGTCGGGCAGGGTGGGGTGCCGGGCACGCCGCAGTTGGGCGCGGCCTGAGCGCCCGCCAGTGCGGGCGCCAGGGCGAGGGTGGCGGCGGCCACGCGGGCCGTCCAGGTGGACAGTGTGCTCATGGGGTCACTCCTTGTCCGGATCCCTCCGGTGCAAAGAGCTTGGGCGCCGCGCCGCGCCGTTTCAAACCCGGCATGTCCTGCAAAGCGGTGGCAAACCCCTGGATGAGGGGAGGTGTCGGTACGGCGGTACGACGGCCGCTTGCCGCGTGCCGAGCGGCCGGCCTTGGCTGATGATGGCGCCATGTTGCGACGCCACCTTGCTGCATGGGCTGCGGGCCTGCTGCCTTGGGCCGGCTTCGCCACGGCAGCGCCCGCCGCGGAGCCGCTGCGCCTGGTGGTCAGCCCCGCGGCCTCGGCGCGTGGCAACGAGATTGCCGACGCCGCCATCGCGCTGCTGATGCGCCAGGCGGGCCTGAGCTACACCCTGTCGCGCGAACCCGTGGAGCGGGCGGTGGCGAGCTTTCGGGCCGGCCTCTATGACGCCGACATGCTGCGCCTGCCGCAGTTCGACCAGGTCGTGCCCGGCGCCCTGCGCGTCGACCCGCATCTGCTCAGCACCACGGTCATGGCCTTCAGCCGATCGGCGTCGCTGGCACCCACCTCCTGGGCCGAGCTGGGCAGCGCGCGCGTGGCCCATGTGCGCGGCATCAAGGCCATGGAACTGGCCCTGGCCGGCCGCTCCGGCGTCGAGATCACGAGCACGGCCGAGGCCTGCCTGGGCATGGTGGCGATGCAGCGCGTCGACCTCTGCCTGCTCAATGCCGAGCGCGACTTCGGCCCACCCCCGCAGGTCAACGGCGTGACCCTGCATCGCAGCGTGCTGGCGCGCGTGAACCTGCATGTCTGGGTCGCGCCGGGCCGCGAGGCCCTGGCCCAGAAGCTGTCGGCGGCGATGAAGGCGATCGTGGCCGGCGGTGAGCTGGAGCGGGTGGCGGGCGGCAACCGGGCGCCGTGACCGGGGCCGCGCGGCCTCAGAACTCCCCGCCGCTGAAACGCGTGTCCGGCAATTGCGTCAGGTTGCGCAGCTGCAGCCGCGTCGACGGCCAGGCGGTCAGCGGCGGGTTGATCGAGTCGAGGTGGGCATCGCGTGCGGCGGCCAGGCCCTGGCGATGGGCCAGCTCGACAAAGGCCTGGGTCGCATCGCGCGGCAGGGCCTGGGCGTAGAGGAAGCCCTGGCCCAGGCCGCAGCCCAGCTCGGTCAGCACCTGCTGCTGTTCGGCGGTCTCTATGCCTTCGGCCACCGTGTGCAGGCCCAGGGCCTGGGCCAGTTCGTGGATGGCCGAGACGATGGCGCGGGCCGTGGGGCCGGCGCGTGGGTGGTCGAGGTCGGTGATGAAGGCGCGGTCGATCTTGAGCTGGTCCAGCGGCAGGCGGCGCAGATAGGCCAGCGACGAGAAGCCGGTGCCGAAGTCGTCCAGAGCGATGCGCACGCCCAGCGCGCGCAGACGGGTCAGCAGGTCGATGGCGTGGTTGCTGTCGCTCAGCAGGGCCGACTCGGTCAGCTCGATCTCCAGGCGGTCGGCGGGCAGGCCGCTGCGCTCCAGCGCCTCCAGCACGTGCAGCTCCAGCGGGCTGCGCTCGAATTGCAGGGCCGACACGTTGACGGCCACGCGCAGCTCGCCCGGCCAGCGCGCGGCGTCGCGGCAGGCCATCAGCAGGGCCCAGGCGCCGATGCCGACGATGAGGCCGCTGTCCTCGGCCAGTGGGATGAAGACGGCCGGCGGCACCAGGCCGCGCGTCGGATGGCGCCAGCGCATCAGCGCCTCGAAGCCCAGCAGCCTGCCGCTGGCCAGCTCGATCTGCGGCTGGTAGTGCATCTCCAATTGACCCGCGTCCAGGGCCAGGCGCAGGTCGGCCAGCAGGGCGAGGCGATCCTGGGCTTCCTGTTGCAGGGCCGGCTCGTAGAGCACCAGGCGGTCGCGGCCGGCGGCCTTGGCGGCGAACAGGGCCAGGTCGGCCGCGCGCAGCAGCGGGTCGGGTGCCTGGGCGTGGCGGGGCGCACAGGCCGCACCGATGCTGGCGCGCACGTCGATCTCATGGCCGGCGATGGGCACCGGCACGCGCAGGGCCGAGCGCAGCTGCTTGCCCAGGCGCTGCATGGCCTCGGGGCTGAGCTCGCCGCGCAGCAGGATGGCGAACTCGTCGGCCGCCAGGCGCGCGACGAGGTCGCCGCTGCCGCGCCGCGCCGCCAGGCTGTCGCGCAGGCGTTCACCGACGGCGGCGAGCAGGTGGTCGCCCGCGGCGTGGCCCAGGCTGTCGTTGACCTGCTTGAAGCAGTCCAGGTCCAGCAGCAGCACGGTGCAGGGCGAGATGGGCCCGCCGCCGCCGAGATACAGGGCCAGGCGGCGATGGAACTGGTGGCGATTGGCCAGGCCGGTGACGGTGTCCTGGTCGGTCAGGCGCAGCAGCTCGCGTTCGCGCTCACGCACCTCGCTGACATCGCTGCCCACGCCGCGCCAGCCGCCGTCGCCCTCCAGGCGGCGCCCGCTCAGCGCCCACCAGACGTCCTCGCCATCGATGCGCAGATGCAGGGCATGGTCGCGCAGCGGCTCGGACGTCAGCAGCGCGTCGCCCAGCCGGTCCAGGCGCTGCTTGGCCTCGGCGTTGTCGGGCGGCAGATGGCGGGCCAGCAGGGCCAGCAGCGGCTCGCCGATCAGGGTTTCGGCCGGGCGGCCCAGACGCTCGGCCATGCGCTGCGACACATGGCGCAGCCGGCCGTCACGGCCCAGCTCCCACAGCCAGTCGCTGGCATGGTGCTCGAAGTCGCGCAGCAGCAGCGATACGGTGAGCCGGTCGCGCGCGGCCTCGTGCTGGGCATGGCGGCCCTGCAGGAAGAGGCGGGCGTTCAACAGGGCCGCCATGCCCAGCACGATGGCGTAAAGCGGCAGCAGCGGCAGCAGGCCGTTCATCCAGGGCAGCGGCAGCAGGGCGATGCCCAGGGCCAGCGTGCCGCAGGCGCCCAACACCCAGGCGATGGCGACGGCGGGCAGCAGGGCGAACATCCAGGCCGCGGCGGCAATGGCGCCTGCGGCCGTGGCAACCAGGGGGGCATGCAGGCTGGGCTGGACCTGCTGGGCGACCTGCAGCAGCAGCACCACGTCCAGCACGCCGCCGATGAACAGATCCAGGGCCAGCAGCAGCCCGGCGCGGATGCCGCGCGGCGGTGCGTCCGCAGGACGCTGGTGGCTCTCATGCCACCACAGCACGAAATTGAAGCCGTTCAGGGCCACCAGCCCGATCAGCACGGGCCCGAGATGCGCCAGCTCGGCGCGCTCGTCGAGCGCCGCCATCAACAGCCCGATGGCGATGGCCGTGGCGATGACGGACGCAGGCAGCTGGTCGACGACGGCACGCCATTGGTCACCGCGTAAGCGGGCCGCCTCGGCGGCGTCGCCCGGGACCTTCCAGGCCGCGTCGATCAGCCGCCTGAAGCCCGCCAGCGGCCGCCAGGCCGGCGCGGCAGGCAGGGCGAGAGGAGGCTGGGGCTCGACCATGGCCGGGCCATCCTAGGCGGACGCTGGCTTGCGCGGTTGTGACGCAATGCCTAAGAAATGACTTATTCCAATGTGATTTTTGACACCAGCCTGTCAGCGCGAAGCGGTGTTTTCGCGCAGCATGCGCTGCATCAGCGTGAAGAAGCGGTCGTAGAACTCGCCGGCGGGGATGGTTTCGGAGGCCACCTTGACGAGGGAGTCGTCGCTCGATGACAGCGGCACCGAGATCGAGCCCAGCGCGCTGACGCCCAGGCTGGCGGCCTGGTTGCTCTTCTTCAGCGCGTAGCGGTCCTGCTGGGCACTGACATAGGCGGTGGCGATCTGCTGCTTGGGGCCGTCGCCGACGCAGACGATGTTGAAGGCGATCTCCACATGCACCTCGCCCGCGGGCTGGAAGTGCTTGGCGCCGCGCACGACGCCGCTTTCCGCCTTGCTGATCACATAGCCCTGGCTGAGCAGGGCGCGGCGCGCGGCCTCGCAGGTGTCCTCCACATTGGCATCGAACAGCCGCGAGAAGGTCTCCTCGGCGGCGAAGCTCTCGCCCTGGTAGACCGACTTCTCGGCTTTGGTCGACCGCGACGGCAGACCGCTGCAGCCGGCCAGCAAAGCGGCCAGCAGTGCGGGCAGGGCAAGGGAGAGGAGGCGAGGCATGGGGGGATTATTCCGTTGTCGACGCGGCGAGGGCTGACGGCCGGCAACGCGGCCGCTGCGGTCGGCGATGACAGGGCTTGTCAGAGGCTCGCCATCAGGCCCGCCAGCCAGCCGCTGGCCGTGGCCGTCCGCCACACCAGATGGACCTGCTCGACGCATTCATAAGGGCAGTCGGGCACTGCCAGGCGCATCAGGTCGCCGTGCTGGGCGAGGGCGAAGTCGGGCAGATAGGCCAGGGCCTGGCCGCTGGCCACCAGGCTGATCAGCAATTGCAAGTCGTCCAGCCAGAAGCGGATGCGCCGCGGCAGGCGGTCGTCGCGCCAGCCGTCGGCGCGGCTGCCGCGCTCCAGGCCGCAGAACATCGAGCGCTGCGGGCAGGCGAAGTCGTGTTGCAGGACTTCCGTCGTGGCCACCTCGCCGCGGCCGGCCAGCGGGTGGCTGGGGCCGGCAGCCAGTTGCATGCGGATCTCGCCCAGGCGTTTGGCCTCCAGGCCGGCCGGCAGCGCAGCGCCCAGGGCCACGTCGGTGACCAGGGCGAGATCGCCTTCGCCGCGCGCCAGGGCGGCCAGCGCGGCGTCCTCGAACAGCGTCACGAAGGCCAGGCTGGACCGCGGCTGCAGGGCCGAAAGACGCGCCGCCAAGCTGGCACCAAATCCCCACTGCAGCACGGCTGGCGCCAGCAGCCGGCAATGTGAGCGCAGGCTCACGCCGCGGAATTCGGCTTGCATCTGCTCGGCTAGCGTGACCAGGGCCAGCGCCCGTTCGCGCAGCCTTTCGCCGGCCGCGTTCAGGCGTATGGCCTTGCCGATGCGGTCGAAGACGGGCGTGGCCAGCGAGGCTTCCAGCCGCTTGACGGCCTTGGACAGGGCCGAGGGCGTCTGGTGCAACTCGTCCGCCGCCGCACGCAGATTGGCGTGGCGGGCGATGACGAGAAAGCTGCGCAGGTCGGCGATGTCCATGCTTGTTCGTGTCTTATCGGGCACTGATTGTCGACTTTGTTTTGCTTCACAGGCATCAGGCGACGCAGGAAGATGGGCCGCATGGACGCTTTCATCGACAACCGTCAGTGGCTTTACCGCCGCCATCCCGAGGGCTTGGTCGGCCCCGAGCACTACGAACTCGTCACCACGCCGCTGGCCAGCGCGCTGTCGGCCGGCGAGGTGCTGGTGCAGGCGCGCTGGTGGTCGGTGGACCCGTATATGCGCATCAACCAGTCGCTCAAGCCGACCTACAACGAGTTGCCGCATGCGCTGGACATGGTGCAGACGGCCGGCGTCGTCGGCCGCGTGCTGGCCTCGTCGGTGCCGTCGCTGGCGGCCGGTGATTGGGTCGAAGGCATGCTGGGTTGGCAGACGCATGCGCGTGTCCACCACTCGGTGCTGCGCAAGCTCGACCCGGCGCTGGCGCCGCCGTCCACGGCCATCGGCGTGCTCGGCATGCCGGGGCGCACGGCCTGGTTTGGGTTGATGGAGTCGGGCCGGCCCAAGGCGGGCGAGGTGGTCATCGTCTCGGGCGCTGCCGGCGCCGTGGGTTCGCTGGTGGCGCAGTTCGCGCTGAAGAATGGCTGCCGCGTGCTGGGCATTGCCGGCGGTACAGCCAAGTGCGGGTGGCTGCGCGAGACCCTGGGCCTGACCTGGGCGGTGGACTACAAGGCCCATGCCGATACCGAGTCGCTGGCGGTCGAGATCAAGGCGCTGACGGGCGGTGTGGACGTCTATTTCGACAATGTCGGCGGCTGGATCAGCGACGCCGTCATCCCCCTCATCAACCGCCGCGCCCGCATCGTCATCTGCGGCGCCATCAGCCAGTATTCGGGCGGCCTGGACGCGCCTGAGCTGGGGCCGCGCTTCCTGCACCACATGCTCTACCAGCGCGCCACCATCCAGGGCATGCTGGCGCGCGACTATCTGCACCGCATGGACGAGATGCTGGGCATCGTCGGGCCCATGGTGAAGCGCGGCGAGATCGTCTTCGAGGAGACCGTCGTGAAGGGCTTTGAGAAGTTGCCGGCGACGCTGCAAAGCATGTTCACCAGCGACCATCGCGGCAAGCTCATCGTGGAGGCTGAAGCATGAAGCGCCGTTCATTCGCATTGGCGGCGTTACTGCCGGTCTTCGCTCGTGCCGAGACCGCCATGGGTGGTCACGGCATGGCCGTCTTCGGTGGTCGCGAGGGCCTGTACGCCTCGCATCTGCCGATGTTCCACACGCCGCATGACAGCCAGGTGCTGCTGAGCTTTCACCTCGCCGACGCGGCCGCCGACAAGGCTCTGCGCGAAACGCTGGCGCGCAAGCCCAGGCTATGGACCTTCGACCCCGAGACCTTTGACCTGCTTCGCTTCACGCCCGGCCACGCCAGGCCGCTGCTCGAATTCAAGGCGCGCTTCTTCGAGGGCCACTTCGAGCGCGGGGGCAAGCCTCAGGCCGCCGAGCAGCGCGTCATCGTCGATAAGGTACTGCTGTTCCGCCGCCTCAGCTCGGCCGAGCGCGATGCCGCGACGGGGCGCTACCGCCTGATCGGCAAGGGCAATGAATGGTTTGCCTTCAAGACCATCGACCGCCGGCCGGATTTCGATCACATCGTGCGCCTGCAAGCGCCTGAGGTGAAGGGCGAGGTCGACGTGGCGCTGCGGGGCGTCAACAGGCCTAACGCTGCTGTCAGGCGCGCCTTCAAGGCCGGTCGTCTGACCGAGATCTATTTCGAGACCGACGACCTGCGCTGAAAATCGCCTCCAACCCAGGAGGCCTCAATGGACAACCCCAGCGTCACCCTGCAGCAGAAGCAGGGCTATCAGTTCGAACACCACTACGCGCCGAGCATCCCGGTGCTGCTGTCCGACGAGCCCGTGCCCTTCGGTACCGGCCTCGGGCCCGACCCTGTCGAGCTGCTCGCGTCGGCCGTGGGCAACTGCCTCAGCGCTTCGCTGTGGTTCGCCTGCCAGAAGTACAAGGACGACCCCTCGCCGCTGCGCACCGAGGTCAAGGCGACCGTCGGTCGCAACGAGCGGGGCCGCAACCGCGTGCAGGGACTGGAGGTCGACCTGCACCTGGGCAAGCCGGCCGCCGAGCTCGGCCACATCCAGCGCGTGCTGGACACCTTCGAGGATTTCTGCACCGTCACGCAGAGCGTGGCGCCGGCGATTCCGGTCACGCTGCGCGTGCTGGACAGCACCGGCGCCGTCCTGAAAGGCTAGGCGGGCATCTCCAGGCCGAGCTCTTTGAGGATGGCCTCGCGCAACTGATCCATCTCGGGGCTGATCAGCCGCCGCGGATGCGGCATGTCCAACTCGAAGCGGGCCTGGATGCGCGTGGGCCGCGGCGACAGCACGAGGATGCGGTCGGCCATGTAGAGGGCCTCGTCGACGTCGTGGGTGATGAGGAGCACGGTGTGCTTCTCCTCGGCCAGGATGCGCAGCAGCTCGTTGCGCATGCGCAGATTCATCAACGCGTCCAGGGCCGAGAAGGGCTCGTCCAGATACAGGATCTCGGGCTTGACGATGAAGGCCCGGGCCAGCTCAACGCGCTTGAGCATGCCGCCCGACAGCTCGTGCGGGTAGGCGCCCTCGAAGCCCTTCAACCCCACCATGGCGGCGTAGTGATCGGCCAGCTTGACGCGCTCGGCATCGACGCCATGCTCCTGGCCCGTCAGGCCGAACATCAGGTTCTGCTGCACGGTCAGCCAGGGGAAGACCGAGCCGTATTGGGAGATGACGATGCCCTGAGGGCTGGGGCCGGGATGGGGCTTGCCGTCGATGAGCAGCGAACCGCCGTCGGGCTTCTCGAAGCCGGCCAGGATGTTCATCAGCGTGGATTTGCCACAGCCCGAGGGACCGACGATGGCGACGAACTCGCCTTCCTCGACTTCGAAGTCGATGCCCTCGATGACGGGCAGCTGGCCGCCCTTGGCGGCCTTGAAGCTCTTGGTCAGGCCGTTGACGGCGATCTTGGGCATCTTGTTATCGGACATAGCGCCACCGCACCGTTTTCAGTTTTTCCAGCAGGCGCGTGATGCCGTCCAACATGAGGCCGATCATGCCGATGATGATCATGGCGGCGATGACGAGGTCATAGCGGTTGCCGGCGTTGCGCGAGTCCATGATGAGATAACCCAGGCCCGAGCGCAGCGCAATCATCTCGGCCGCCACCACCACCAGCCAGGCCACGCCGATGCCGATGCGCATGCCGATGATGATTTCCGGCAGCACGGCTGGAATGACGACGCGGCGGAACAGCACGCCGCGCGAGACGCCGAAGTTGGCCGCCGCGCGCAGATAGCGCCGGTCGATGGTGTGCACGCCCGAGGTCGTCTGCACGATCAGCGGGAACACCGACGAGATGAAGATCAGGAAGATGGGCGAGACGTCACCGACGCCGAACCACAGGATGGCCAGCGGGATCCAGGCGATGGGCGAGATGGGCCGCAGCATCTGGAAGATCGGGTTGAAGGTGCGGTAGGCGCCCGCCACCCAGCCCATCCACAGGCCCAGCGGTATGCCTACCAGCATGGCCAGGCCGAAGCCGATGCCGACGCGGTAGAGCGAGGCGGTGATGTGTTCCCACAGCGTGCCGTCCTGGGCCAGCTCCAGCGTGCCGGTGACGACTGCCCAAGGCGTCGGGAAGATGGGGCTTTCGTTGTGAACGACGATCCACCACCAGAAGCCGATGACGACGGCGATGACGGCCAGTGGCGGCCAGATCTTGGCCAGGCGTGAATTCAAGAGACGGTCTCCGGCTGGACGGGTTGCTTGTTCCGGTGCTGCCAGCGCCATTTCAGGCGTTGCCAGCCTGGCTCGGGCGTCGGCGCGACGATGACGGCCATCTGGCCGCTGGCATGGGCGCTGCACGCGAAGCTGTAGGTCGAGGCGACCTCGAAGGGCAGGCGAAAGCTCTGGCCCGGCATGATCAGCACCGGCCCGAACTGCTGGGGCACCTCGTCCTTGTTGCGCAGCAGCAGCTGGTCGTTGAGGCCCAGGGTCAGGTGGATGGTGTCGGGCAGGATCTCGACCTTGTCGCCGGCCATGCGGCGGGCATAGGTGCCCTTGGGGATCTCGAAGAGCTCGTCGCGCGAGGCCAGTTCCAGCGGCGCGAAGGCGGCCCAAGCCAGCGGCGCCAGCGCCACCACCGGCAGGAGCCAGAGCAGTTTCTTCACTTCGAGGCCAGCAGCAGCTGGAGGTCGTGGACGAAGTCCTTGGCCTCGTGGCCGTAGGGCATCATGGCCCGCAGCTTGCCGGTGCGGTCGATCAGCCAGACCGAGGTCGAGTGGTTCATGCCGTAGGCCGTATTGGCGTTTGCCTGCTGCTTGGCGCCAATCTTCTCGGCGACGACGCCATAGCGCTTGCGCATGACGGCCAGCGTGGCGGGCGTTTCGGTGCCGCCGATGAAGCTCTTGTCGAAGGCTTCGAGGTACTGGCGGATGCGGTTCAGGTCATCGCGCTCGGGGTCGACGGTCACGTAGACGACCTGCACATCGGCGGCATCCGTGCCCAGCTGTTTGCGCGCCTGGGCCAGCGTCGCCAGCGTCGTCGGGCAGACCTCGGGGCAGTGGGTGAAGCCGAATACCAGCAGCACCAGCTTGCCCTTGAAGCGGGCGAGGTTGAGGGCTGCTCCATCGCTGCCCTTGAGCGCGAACTCGGGCGCGGGCTGGGCGGGCTCGAAGACGCCGGCCTTGAGTCTCTCGGGGGCTGCCGTCGCGCTCAAGGGCAGCGTGGCCAGCAACAGGGCGCGACGCTTCATATCGTGATGGGCGCCGCCTTGGTCGCCTTGACGAAGCTCTCGTCCACGTATTTCTCGTAGGCGATCGGCTGCTTGATGGTGCCGGCCTCGATGGACAGCTGCATCAGCTCGTCGAACTCGGCGCGGATCATGCGCAGGTCGCCATAGGTCACGCGGTCCGTGGGGTTCTCCATCACGAAGCGCAGGATGTTGGGGTCCTGATTGAAGAACTTGCGGCCGGCGGCGATCTGGATGGCCTTCTCGCGGTTGGCGGGTCCCAGGTCCAGCCAGTTGCCGGCGCCCTGCACATGGTCGACGAGGTTCTGCACCAGGGGGCGGTTGTCCTTGATGAGTTCCTCGCGCACCGTCAGCACGCAGCAGATGTAGTTGCGCCACTCGTCGCGCGTCATGCGCAGCGGCTTGGCGTAGCCGGCGCGCTGGGCGGCGGCGCCGAAGGGCTCGCCGGTGCAATAGGCGTCCACGGCCTTGGCGAACAGGGCCGCCGGCATGTCGGGGGGCGGCATCTCGACGATCTGGATGTCCTTGGGCGTCATGCCCTCCTGGGCCAGCATCTTGCGCAGGAACAAAAAGTCCACGGCGAAGCGGCTGGGGATGGCGATGCGCTTGCCCGTCAGGTCCTTGAACTTCTTGTAGGGCGAATCGGTGCGCACCATGATGACGGCGCCCGAGCGGTGGCCCAGCGACACGATCTTGACCGGGATCTTCTTGTCGGCCAGGTCCATGACCAGGGGCGCCAGCATGTAGGCGGCCTGGATGCCGCCCGTCATCAGCGATTCCTTGATCTCGGGCCAGCCGTTGTATTTGCTGTACTCGAACTGGAAGGGCGCGTTGCCCGACGCCTTGTTGGTCAGCGCGCGCGCGGAACAGGCGACGGGCAGGGTCAGATTGCAGGTGACTGGCAGGCCGCCGACGATCAGCGGACCAGACGCCGCGGCGGCAGGCAGGCCCAGGGCAGGCAGGGTCGACGCCAACGCGCCGCGCAGCAGTTGGCGGCGATCCAGGCCGGTCGAGGAGGAATCGGGCATTTCAGGGGTCATGACAGCGCTTGCAGCAATGTGCCTGCTTCAGACGGACTGTCCATCCGTGCCAACCGAATTGTGCCTATGTACCTACATGTCACGGCCGTGCGGTCAAGCCCCAGAATGAAAAACGCCGGCATAGGCCGGCGTTCGCGATTCGGTCAGACAACGATCACGGATACAGGCCGCGTTCCTCGCGGGCCTGCAGCACCCGGGTGCAGGCCACCGTGAAGGCAGCGGTGCGCAGCGGGATCTTGTGCTGCTCGCCCGTCTCCCAGATGTGCTTGAAGGCGCCGATCATGATCTTGTCCAGGCGGACGTTGATCTCGTCCTCGGTCCAGAAGAAGGACGAGAAGTCCTGCACCCACTCGAAATAGGACACGGTCACGCCGCCGGCGTTGGCGATGACGTCGGGCACGACGACGATGCCGCGGTCGGCCAGCACGGCCTCGCCGTCGGGCGTCGTCGGGCCGTTGGCGCCTTCCAGCACCAGGCGGGTCTGGATGCGCTGGGCACGCTCGGCGGTGATCTGGCCTTCCAGGGCGGCCGGGATCAGGATGTCGCTCTTGATGTCCCAGAAGTCTTCGTTGGCGATCATGTCGCCGCCCTTGAAGCCGGCCACGCCACGGGTTGCGGCGACGTGGTCGAGCAGGCTGTGCATGTCGAAGCCGTTGTGGTTGACGATGGTGCCGGTGTGGTCCTGCACGCAGACGACCTTGGCGCCGTTGGCGGCGAACAGCTTGGCGGCGATGGAGCCGACGTTGCCGAAGCCCTGCACGGCGATGCGGGCGCCTTCCATGTCGATGTTCAGACGGCGCATGGCTTCGCGGCCGACGACGAAGACGCCGCGGCCGGTGGCGGCCACGCGGCCCAGCGAGCCGCCCAGGGGGATGGGCTTGCCGGTGACGACGCCGGTCGCCGTGGCGCCGACGTTCATCGAATAGGTGTCCATCATCCAGGCCATGATCTGGCCGTTGGTGTTGACGTCAGGGGCCGGGATGTCCTGGTTGGGGCCGATGATGATGCCGATCTCGCTGGTGTACCGGCGCGTAACCTTTTCCAGCTCCTTCATGGACAGCTGGGACGGATCCAGGCGGATGCCACCCTTGGCGCCGCCGTAGGGCAGGTTGACGGCGGCGTTCTTGATCGTCATCCAGCCCGACAGGGCCATCACTTCTTCCAGCGTCACGTCGGGGTGGTAGCGCACGCCGCCCTTGCCCGGCCCGCGCGTCAGGCTGTGCTGGACGCGGTAGCCCTCATAGTGGGCGATGGTGCCGTTGTCCAGTTCGATGGGGATGTCGACGATGAGGGCGCGCTTGGGGCGGCGCAGGGTCTCGACCCAGCGGCTGAGGCTGCCCAGATAGGGTTCGACCGCATCGATCTGCGACAGATAGGTTCCCCACGGGCTGTTGCGCGTGGGCGAAACAAACGACAGGTTGGGCATGAAATGCTCCGTAACTTTTGAGTGGGGCGAACGGTATCTCGAAGCCCGGCCCTCCCGCCACGACTTGTCTAGCCAAGTGCGTATGCGCTCATGCAAGCAACGCATGGCATCGGTTTCCAGTGCGGGATTTCACGGCGCGGCGCCGCAAAGGCAACAAAAAACCCGGCCGAGGCCGGGTTGGCGGCGCGAGCGCGACGAAGTTACTGGGCAGCCAGTGCGCGCTTGAAGTCGGCGTCGTCGAACAGCTTGCCGACCAGCGTCTTGTAGAGGGCGGTGTACTGGTTCATGGCCCGGGGGATGGCGACGGCGCCGACGAAGGACGATTCCCAGGTGGCCTCGGCGACGACCTCCTTGTCGAACGCCGTCTTGCCGTCGCGCTGGACCTGGATCCTGGCCGCCAGGCGGCCCTTGCCGGTGCCGATGGCGGCGTCGACCATGCTGTCGGTGAGCTGGCCTTCGATGACGACCTTGGACTTGGGGTCCAGCAGGCCGGCGGCGGCCAGCTCGGCGGCGATCTCGTCGCGCAGCTGGGTGGAGAAGCTGCCATGGGTCGGGCTCAGCGACGAGCCGCGCAGGCCGCTGAGCGAGGTGTCCATGGAGGCGGGCTTGCCGTCAGCCAGCTTGAAGCTGCCCAGCTGGGCGGGCGCGAGCTTGGCGGCGCGCAGCCTCTCGGCATTGGCGGCGCTGGGCGCCGATTCGGGCATCTTCACGGAGGCACAGCCGGCCATGGCGGCGAGCACGGCGACCAGCGCCAGGCGGCGCACCAGGGAATGGGAAAGGGTGTTCATGGCTTTGGAACTCGGTTTCACTTGAAGTTGGCGTCTTGGGACAGGTCGTTCAGCACGTTGCTGACGATCTGCTGGGTCATCAGGTAGACCGCATCCTTGGCGCTGTCCATCTTGGTGGCATTGCCGGGAGTGGCGGCGGCGCCAAGCGTCGTGTGGATGGCGTGGCGAGCCTGCTTGGTCAGCGCGGCCGAGTCGCCCGCGGCGCGGTAGTTGGCGGTGCAGACATAGCCGTCCGACACCTGGGACCCCGCCAGGCCGAAGGTCAGACCGGTGACGAAGCCCTTGGAAAAGGCGTTGTCCGTCAGGGGCACGTTGTTCAGCGTGATGGTCAGCAGGGCGCCACTGGGCACCGCGTTGGATCCGACCTCGCTGAAGAGGCCGCTGGCCTTGACCTGATCGACGACCCGCTCGCGCAGGAAAGCGGTTGCCTGGGCGTTGGCGACGCCCTTGGTCTGGAAGTCGAACAGCAGCTGGACCGGCACCGGGCTGGCCGGCTTCTTGAACTGCGCGGCGCGGACTTCCTTGGTGGTGCCGTCCACATAGACGCTGGCACAGCCGCCCATCAGGGACGTCGCGGCCACGAACAGGCAAAGCACGGCTCGCCGCGCTCCATTTCTCAGAGCAAACATGGAATCTCCCTTGCGTTGATGGGCGCGCCAGGCGGCGCACCTCTTCTTTTGCACAGCGTTGCCCGACCGTTTCTTGCGGAGCGAGCCCCGCTGGCGCGCGCACTATAGGGAGCTCCCCGGGCGTCGCGCGCCCGCAATATCCCGGGAAAGCGCGCAAAGGTGCCGAATACCATCCGGGCGTGACCTCCCTCGACCTCGCCCTGCTCTACCTGGTGGCCGCCGTCTTCGGCGTGGTCGTCTGCCGCTCCCTGAAGCTGCCGCCCATGCTGGGCTATCTGGCCGTCGGCGTGCTGATCGGCCCGAACGCGCTGGCGTTCGCCCACGATTCGGCCAGCATCCAGTACCTGGCGGAGTTCGGCGTCGTCTTCCTGATGTTCGCCATCGGGCTGGAGTTCAATCTCCCCAAGCTGAGGGCGCTGAAGACGGCCGTCTTCGGCATCGGCATGGCCCAGGTCGTGCTCACCATCGCGGGTGCGATGCTGGGCAACGTACTGCTGGTCGCCGGCTTCGCCCTGCTGGGCCTGGCCTGGCAGATGGGCTGGCAGGGCGCCCTGGTGCTGGGTGCGGCCATGGCCATGAGCTCGACCGCCATCATCGTCAAGCTGATGGCCGAGCGCCTGGAGCTGGAGAGCCCGCACGGCAAGCTCGTCATGGGCGTGCTGCTGTTCCAGGATCTGGCCGTCGTGCCCCTGCTGGTGCTGATCCCGGCCCTGAACAGCAGCGGCAGCGAGATGATGACCGCCCTGGCCTGGGCCGGCCTGAAGGCCGTGGCCCTGCTGACCCTGCTGCTGTACGGCGGCCAGAAGGTCATGCGCTGGTGGCTGACCCTGGTGGCGCGGCGCAAGAGCGACGAGCTCTTCATGCTCAACCTGCTGCTGGTGACCCTGGGCCTGGCCTGGCTGACCGAGCATTTCGGACTCAGCCTGGCCCTGGGGGCCTTCGTCGCCGGCATGCTGATCTCGGAGACCGAATACCGCCACCAGGTGGAGACCGACATCCGGCCCTTCCACGACGTGCTGCTGGGCCTGTTCTTCATCACCATCGGCATGAAGCTGGACTGGCGGCCGCTGGTGGACACCTGGTGGTTGGTCATCCTGCTGACCCTGGCGCCAGTGCTGGCCAAGTTCGCCCTCATCGCCGGCCTGGCGCGGCTCTTCAAGTCGCCGCCCGGCGTGGCCCTGCGCACGGGCCTGTACCTCGCCCAGGCCGGCGAGTTCGGCTTTGTGCTGCTGACGCTGGGCGCCGAGCAGGGCCTGGTGGCCCAGCAATGGGTCAGCCCGGTGCTGGCCAGCATGGTGCTGTCCATGCTGGGCACGCCCATCCTGGTCATGTACAGCAACCGCATCGTCATGAAGCTGTCCAGCAGCGACTGGCTGATGCAGTCCGTGCAGCTGACCACCATCGCCAAGAAGAGCATCCACGCCGAGGCCCACGTCATCATCTGCGGCTACGGCCGCTCGGGCCAGAACCTGGCGCGCCTGCTGGAAGGCGAACACATCCCCTATATGGCCCTGGACCTGGATCCCGACCGCGTGCGCCAGGCCGCCGCGGCCGGCCAGAGCGTCGTCTTCGGCGACGCGGCCAAGGTGCAGAGCCTGATGGCCGCAGGCCTGGCGCGCGCCAGCGCCGTCGTCGTCAGCTATCACGACACGAACTCGGCGCTGAAGATCCTCGACCTCGTGCGCGCCCATGCGCCCAAGGTGCCCGTCGTCGTGCGCACCATCGACGACACCGACCTCGAGAAGCTCAAGACCGCCGGGGCCACCGAGGTCGTGCCCGAGGCCATCGAGGGCTCGCTGATGCTGGCCTCGCATGCCCTGGCCCTCGTGGGCGTGCCGATGCGCCGCGTCATCCGCATCACCCGCGACGCGCGCGACAAGCGCTATGGCCTGCTGCGCGGCTATTTCCATGGGGCCGACGACGACACCGTCGACGAACTCGACCAGGCCCGGCTGTCCTCCGTCACGCTGCCCACCGCCAGCCCGCATGCCGGCAAGCTGCTGGACGACCTGGCCCTGCACGCCCTGGGTGTCGCCGTGGTGTCATTGCGGCGCGCCAACGGCAAGGGCCAGCTGGTCGACGGCGCGACGCTGGCGGGCGGCGACACCCTGGTCATCAGCGGCATGCCGGCGGCACTGGCCCTGGCCGAGGAAAAGCTGCTGGCGGGCTGATGCCGCCTGAGTGACAAGCGCGCGGTGCTTGCTGAGCCAAACTGGCGGCACACGAACACGGAGCCGGCCATGAACTTCGACTACAGCCCCAAGGTGCAGCAAGCGCAACAGCGCCTGCTGGCCTTCTTCGACGAGCACATCTATCCCAACGAGCGCCGCTATCTCGAAGAGGTCGAAGCCAACCGCCGCGCCGGCAATGTCTGGCAGGCGACCAAGGTCATCGAGGAGCTCAAGCCCAAGGCACGCGCGGCCGGCCTGTGGAATCTCTTCCTGCCCAAGTCCAACCGGGCGCCCGAGGGCCTGTCCAACCTCGAGTACGCACCGCTGTGCGAGATCATGGGCCGCGTGTTCTGGGCCCCCGAGGTCTTCAACTGCTCCGCACCCGACACCGGCAACATGGAGACGCTGGAGCGCTACGCCTCCGAAGCGCTGAAGGACAAATGGCTGGAGCCGCTGCTGCGCGGCGAGATCCGTTCGGCCTTCCTGATGACGGAGCCGGCCGTGGCCTCCAGCGACGCGACCAATATCGAATGCCGCATCGAGCGCGATGGCGACGACTACGTCATCAACGGCCGCAAGTGGTGGAGCTCCGGCGCCGGCGACCCGCGCTGCGCCGTCTACATCGTCATGGGCAAGACCAATGCCGAGGCGGGCCGCCATGAGCAGCAGTCCATGATCGTCGTGCCGGCCGACGCGCCCGGCATCACCGTCATCCGCCCGCTGTCGGTGTTCGGCTACGACGATGCGCCGCACGGCCACATGGAGGTCGAGCTGAAGAATGTGCGCGTGCCGGCCTCCAACATCCTGCTCGGCGAGGGCCGTGGTTTCGAGATCGCCCAGGGGCGCCTGGGCCCCGGCCGCATCCACCATTGCATGCGTTCCATCGGCGCCGCCGAGCGCGCCCTGCAGCTGCTGTGCGAGCGCGCCATCGCCCGCACGGCGTTTGGCAAGACCATCGCCCAGCAGACCGTCACGCAGGAGCGCATCGCCGAGTCGCGCTGCATGATCGAGCAGGCCCGCCTGCTGACGCTGAAGGCCGCCTACATGATGGACACGGTGGGCAACAAGGTCGCCAAGGCCGAGATCGCGATGATCAAGATCGTCGCACCCAACATGGCCCTGCAGGTCATCGACTGGGCCATCCAGGTGTTCGGCGGCATGGGGGTGTCGCAGGACACGCCGCTGGCCATGATGTGGGCCCACCAGCGCACGCTGCGCCTGGCCGACGGGCCGGACGAGGTGCACCGCAACTCGCTGGCCAAGCTGGAGCTGGCCAGCCACATGAAGCTGCCGGCCGATCGCATCAGCATGCCCGTCACGCGCGGCAGCTGATCAGCCCTTCGCGGTCGCCAGCACGAAGTCCGGGTGAATGTCCCGGACGCCGTGGCGCGGGAAGCTGATCCTCACCATCTCCGCGCTGCACACCTGCACCTCGCCCCAGCCAAAGCGTCGCACGCGCACGCGCTGGCCGGGTTCGAAAGCGGCGACGGGCGCCGTGTCCGGGGCTTCATCGGCCCTCGGCGCCGGGCGTTCCGTGGCAAGCAGCTGCTCGAAGCGCACGCAGCTGTCGCAATGGCCGCAGCGGCCCGAGGTGTCGTCCAGGGTTTCGCCGAAATGCGCCAGCACGCTGGCCCAGCGGCACCCACCGGCCTTGGCGTAAAGCACCATGGCCGAAAGGCCGTCGCGGCCGCTTTGCAGTCGCTGTCGTGCCGCCGCTTCGGCCGCTTCGACGACGGCTTCGGGCCCGCGCCGCGTGGCTGGTCGCAGCCCGTCCGCCTCGCTGCCACGCAGGGCGCGTACCGAGCGCAGGGCCGCCAGCACCCGCTCCAGCCGACGCATCGGTAGCCGCGCAATTTCGGCCAGGGCCGCCGGCAGCCAGCCGCGTTGCGGCGTGTGGCTGGCCAAGGCATGCCAGACGGCGCTCAACTCCTCGCGCGACGGCGCCTGGCCGCCGGCGAAGAACTGCTGCAATGCGCGGTCGCCTTCGCGGAACAGCAGCACGCAGTCCGCGGGTTCGCCGTCACGGCCGGCGCGGCCGAATTCCTGCACATAGGCTTCGATGGACGCCGGCATCTGGGCGTGCAGCACGAGGCGGATGTCCGGCTTGTCGATGCCCATGCCGAAGGCGTTGGTCGCCACCATGATGCGCGTCTGGCCGGCCATGAAGGCCTCCTGCGCGGCGGCGCGCTCCTTCACTGGCAGCTTGCCGTGATACAGGCCCGCGGGCAGCTGCGCCTCGCGCAGCGCGCGGTGCAAGGCGGTGGCCTCCCGCACGGTGGCGCAGTAGACGATGGCGCAGCCGGCCAGTTCGCGCAGCCGATTCAGCAGCAACTCGCGTCTTTGTTTTTCCGTCTGCGGCAGCTCGACGGCCAGGCGCAGATGGGGTCGGTAGACGCCGTGGCAGATCACGCCGTCGCGCGGGATGGCCAGGGCCTGGGCAATCTCGCGCTGCACCGCCGCGGAGGCCGTGGCCGTCAGCGCCAGCACCGGTGGGCGACCGAGGGCGCGGCGGGCGTCACGCAAGGCGCTGAAGGCGGGACGGAAGTCGTGGCCCCATTGCGAGATGCAGTGGGCCTCGTCCACCACCAGCAGGCCCACGCGCTGTTCCTGCAGCAGGCCCAGCGTGCGTGCGTCGGCCAGGCGCTCGGGTGTCGTGAACAGCACGCGCACCGCGCCGCGCGCCAGCAGGGCCTCGGTCTCCAGCCGCGCGTTGGCATCCAGCGCAGAATGCAATTGCCTGGCCTGCACGTGGCGTTCGACCAGGGCATCGCATTGGTCCTTCATCAACGCGATCAGCGGCGAGATGACGACGGTCAGCGCGTCGCTCAGCACGGCGGGCAGCTGATAGCACAGCGACTTGCCAGCACCGGTGGGCATGACGGCCAGCGTGTTCTGGCCCTCCAGCACACGGGCGATGACCTCGGCCTGGCCAGGGCGCAGGGCCTGCAGCCCGAAGACGCGCTTCAGCGTGGCGCGCAGCTTCACGGGCACGACCGGCTCGCGTGGCGGCAGCTTTTCCGGCACGGGCGTGGGACTGGGGCTGGGTGGCTCGTCGCCAGGGCGCAGGCGGGCCGGCCAGCTGGCCGCGGCGCTCACGCGGCCGCCTTGCGACGGCAGCCCAGGACGCCGGTCACATGGTTCAGCACCTCCGGGGCCCAGCCCATGCCCATGTGGCTGGCCTTCACCTCGATGTCGCGCGCCAGCGGCCAGCGGCGCGCATGCGTGCAGGCTTGCCAGGCGACGACGCCGTCGCGGCGGCTGTACAGGGAGATGGTCGGGACCGGCGGCGGTTCGGCCAGGCGCTCGCGCAGCGCGGCCTCGTCGGGCGCCCGCTTGCCATTGAGCAGGCGGAACAGCCAGCCGACGTTGGTGTCGTCGACGCTGCCGTTGAAGGGCGTGCCGATGGTGACGACATGGTGGACGCGGTCATGCCAGCGCTTGGCCAGCTCGCGGGCATAGAAGCCGCCCAGGCTCCAGCCGACGAAGCTGACCTCGCGCGCCGGCGCCACGCGCTCGTGCAGCTTGTCGGCCAGCTGGTCCAGCCAGGCGTCGACGTCGCCGCGCGGGCCGGTGTTCATGCCCTGACCCCAGTCCAGCGCCCGAAAGCCGGAGCGCTCCAGGTGGCGGCGCAGCGGCCACAGTGTCAGTCCGTCGGTGCCCAGGCCCGGAAAGAGCACCACGGTATGGCCCGCGCCGATCGGGGTCGGCGGCTTGCGCCAGTGCAGCAGCGCCGCCCAGGCCTCCAGCGTGGCGCGTGCGGGCTCGGAAGCCAGCAGCGACAGGGCCGGTCGCCGGTTGGGTGCCGCGGCAGGCTTCGGCGGCAGGGTCACGACGGGAGTGGCGGAGTTCATGGCAGTGGCGGCGTGAGCCAGGATGACATTCGATGGCCCCGATGCTGGCGTGCCAGGCCAGCCCCCGGTGCCAGCGCGGCGCCACAGCCGCTGTAGGACGGCACGGACGCGGCGCCCTCCGACGCCGGGGCCGCGCGCTCGCAGGCAAACTGCGGCGCCATGCAGGCCTTCATGAAACCCTATCTCGCAGCCCTGCTCGTCATGGGCATGCTGGACGCGCTCTGGCTCGGTTGGCTGGCGCGCGACTTCTACCGCCAGGAGATGGGTGAGCAGATGGCCGACCCCATCCGCTGGGTGCCAGCTCTTGTCTTCTATTTCGCCTATCCCGCCGCGCTGGTCGCCCTGGCCCTGTTCCCGGCCGGCCAGCCGCTGGGCCAGCAGGTCGCGCGTGCGGCCCTGGTCGGCCTGGTGGCTTACGGCGTCTACGACCTGACCAACCTGTCCACGCTGAAACACTGGCCGTTGAAGCTGGCGCTGGTGGACACGATATGGGGGTGCCTTGCCAGCACCGTATCTGGTGGGGTTGCTGCCTGGGTTGCGCAGCGCTGGCGCTGACAGAATGCGGGCATGGCCAAGCCCGCCCCCAAGCTCAACCCGGAAGAAGTCAAACGCGTCATCGCCACCGCCTTCGAGGATGCGCCGCCCTACAACAAGGTGCTGCTCACGCATGGCATCGGGCATGGCGAACTGGTGGCCCTGCTCAAGCGCGAGCTGACGCCGGCCGCGTTCAAGCTGTGGACAGCCAAGGGCAAGTCGGGCAAGGGCCCCACCAAGAAGGCAACCTGGCCCCATGGTCGCTGAGTTCAAGCTCCATCGCCGCGCCGTCCTCGCGCTGCTGGCCGCCGTTGCGGCGTGCAGCGACCCGGATGCCCGCATCCGCAACCGCATCGACACCGGCTGGCACCGCGATGATCTCGAGGCCCTGCTGCTGCACTGGCACGGCCATGCGCTGCGACCCGATGGCAGCTTCCAGCTGGCTTTCGACCGCGCCTGGAAGCCCCAGCCCCAGCCCGAGCTGGAGCTGACCGGCCAGGCCCGCCTCGTCTACGCCTTCGCGGCCGGCCACGAATACATCCCGGATGCGGGTTATCTCAAGGTCGCCCGGCGCGGCGCCGACTATCTGCTGCAGCGCTTTCGCGATCCCGTGCATGGCGGCTTCTTCTACAGCGTCACTCCCGAGGGCGCGCCCAAGGGCACGGCCAAGCGGGCCTATGGCCATGCCTTCGCGTTGCTGGCCCTGGCCGAGGTCTATCGCATCGGCGGCGACGTGCGCTATCGCGACGCGGCCCTGCAGGCCTGGCGCGAGATCGAGCTCAACTTCTTCGACCCGGCGGGCGGCCTCTTCAACGAGTGCGAACGGGACTTCAAGCCCGTGGCGGGCTCGCGCACGCAGAACCCGCTGATGCATATGTTCGAGGCCCTGCTCGCGCTGCGTGAGGCCACCGGCGACAAGATCGCCGAGAACGGTGCCCGCCGCCTGGGCGACTTCGTCGTCAACCAGCTGATGCAGGGCCAGGCCGAGGGCAGTGCCCACATCCCCGAGTGGTATGACGAAGCCTGGAAGCCGCTGCCGACCCAGGCGGCCGGCGGCTATATCGACCTCGGCCACCAGTTCGAGTGGAGCCATCTGCTGACAACGGGCGCCGTCGTCTCGCCCATCTATGCCCAGGTGGCCGAACGGGTGCTGTCCTATGCCCTGGCCTCGGGCTATGACGACATCGAGGGCGGTTGCGGCCTCAAGGCCTTCCCCGACGGAGGCAAGACCGACACGCGCAAGGGCTGGTGGCAGCAGGCCGAGTGCCTGCACGGCCTGCTGGTCGGCGCCAAGGAGACGGCGCGCAACGACCTGTGGCGGCGCTACGAGCAGACGCAGGAGCTGATCAAGAAGCAGCTCATCGATGCCGAGTACGGTGGCTGGCGCGCTGCCGACGTGCTGCCCTGCAAGAGCGGCGGCTGCAAGGATGTGCAGCCCGACCCGTATCACATGGTGCGCCTGCACCAGGCGGCGCTGAAACTCGCGAGCGGCTGACGCCGCTGTTGTTCAGGCTCGACAGGGGCGACGACCGGAGCTTCTCCGCGGTCGTCGCCTTGCCGCGAGGCCGCGCAGCGGCGCCTGGGAAAGCTAGTGACTAACCCGGACATGCGATGCGAAAACCAGCATCGAGAAGTCCAAAAATCTCATTAGTCGCGAATCGGTCGGCCCCCTAGCATGAATTCAGACCCGAGCCCACCGGCCCCCTAGAGGCTGACGCTGACAGGGTTGGATCCGCCTACCCATAACGATTCCCGGAGACACGATGAAGAACCAAGGCCTGGCGCCGCAGCCTGCGCGCGCCCCCATTGCCAGCCTTCCGAGCTTTGCCCTCAGCCTGACCGCCGCCGCGGCGCTGGCCGCCCTGTCCGGCAGCGCCCTGGCGCAGGAAGCTGCCAAGTCCGAGTCCTTGGAAACGGTGACCATCACCGGTGTCCGGGCATCGCTGACCAAGAGCCTGGCGAACAAGCGCACCAACGACCAGGTCGTCGAATCGGTCGTTGCCGAAGACATCGGCAAGCTGCCCGACAACAACGTCGTCGAAGCGCTGCAGCGCGTGACGGGCATTCAGGTCACCAACCGCGCCGGCGGCGAAGTCGGCACCATTTCCATCCGCGGCCTGCCCGACATTGCCACGACCTGGAACGGCCGCAACATCTTCACCGCGTCCGGCACGCAGGTGGCGCTGCAGGACATTCCGTCGACCCTGGTGCGCCAGATCGACGTCTACAAGACGCGCGACGCCGGACAGCTCGAAAACGGCATCGCCGGCCAGATCGACGTCAAGTCGCTGCGCCCCTTCGATTTCAAGGGCTCGAAGTTCTCGCTGCTGGCGCGCGAAACCTATCTCGACCCCGCCAAGAAGGCGAATCCGCAGCTGAGCGCGCTGGCCAGCAACCGCTGGAAGACCGACGCCGGTGACTTCGGTGCGCTGCTCAATCTGTCGATGGTCAAGACGGACTACCGCAACGAAAGCGTGACGCCCGGCGCCATGGTGCCGTTCACCAGCCCGAATGCCGCCGAAGTGCCGGCCGGCTATACGCCGCTGCAGCGCATCTTCGACAACAACGTCTGGGCACCCGGCACCTACACCGGCCTGCCGCAGCAAGCCGGTTCGACACTGAACTTCAACGGCGTTGCGAAGCCCTTCTACCTGGCGCGTGACGCCGTCTTCCAGAGCGACGTCGCCGGTGAACGCAAGCGCCCGGCCGCCAACCTCGCCCTGCAGTGGCAACCGAACGCGGACTCCGTCTACACGTTCGAGACCATGTACAACGGCTATCGCGACAAGTCCTTCAACAGGCTGCTGTTCAGCTTCGTGGACTGGTGGGGCAATCTCGGCAGCAACCCCGCGAGCACCATCACGACTTTCCCGGGCACCAACGTCATCAAGACGCGCACCGTCAATGACGTCTATGGCTTCAACAGCGGCGACTACACCACCTCGGCCACCGATTCCCGCATCTATGCCCTGAACGGCAAGTGGAATCTCGGCGACCGGCTGAGGCTGGACGGCGATGTGTCCTACCAGACCAGCAAGTTCCACTCGGAATTCACCGCCACCCGCATTGACCGCGTCGCGCCGCAGATCACCGTCGACTTCAATTCGGGCGGCGGCAACATGGCCTTCAAGTTCAACAACAACGCCGACCTGGCGGACCCGGCCAAGTGGAACGTGGCGCAGTTCTACGACAACGCCAACCGCAACGAGGGCAGCGCCGCCACTGCCAGCCTGAACGGTGTCTACGACGCCGACTGGGGCCCGCTCAAGACGCTGAATTTCGGCGCGCGTTTCGACAGCCGCAAGGCCTCGGAAGCCAACCGGACGCAATCGGCCTTCCTGGGCCGCAACCTGGCGTCGCTGGGCGCCAACTACTACCACGTCAACTCGAATTTCGGCACCGACATCTCGGACGTGCCGCGCTCCTGGATCGAGCCGAACGCCTACTACATCCGCGACAACATCGATGCCTGGCGCAAGCTCTACAACTCGGTCGATGCGAACTTCCTGACGACCGACAAGCTGAGCCTGCAGAAGACCTTCGACGTCAAGGAAGACACCACCAACCTCTTCCTGATGGCGGACACCGAAAGCCAGTTGTTCGGCCGTCCCCTGCGCGCCAACTTCGGCGTGCGCTATGTGCAGGTCGACACCAGCATGACCGCCTACGCCGTCAACGCCACCACCAAGGTGGTGACGCCGACGAACGGTGAGAAGACGGCCAGGAAGTTCCTGCCCAGCCTGACGCTGCGCTACGAGCCGGTCAAGGATGTGATGGTGCGCTTGAACTACGGCGAGACGCTGCGCCGCCCGGGCTTTGGCGATCTCAACCCGGTGCTGCAACTCAGCGACGACGTCTCGCGCGTCGGCTACGGCGGCGGCGGCGGTGGCAATCCCGGCCTGGAGCCGACGCGCTCCAAGAACCTCGACCTGACGGGTGAGTGGTATTTCCAGAAGGACAGCGCGCTGTACGGCACCCTGTTCCAACGCAAGATCGAAGGCCTGGTCGTGCCCCTGCGTCGCCGCGTTCACGTCGATCCGGCCAACGACCCCTTCCGCAACTCGACCTCCGGCGGCGACCACAGCAACGGCTATGACTACGTCATCAGCTCGCCGGTCAATGCGTCCAACGGCAAGATCAGCGGCCTGGAACTCGGCACCGTCTACTTCCCGAAGGGCTTGCCGGGCCTGCTGGACGGCCTGGGCTTCCAGGGCAGCGTGACGCGCCTGACCTCGTCGCAGAACGTGCCGACCGCCAACAGCGCCGGCGAGATCGTCTCGCAGCTGGAGACGCCCTTCTTCGGCGTGTCCAAGCTGTCGTGGAATGCCACCCTGGCCTACGAGAAGGGCCCCATCGGCGCCCGCCTGTCCTATGTCCGTCGCTCGGCCTTCCTGGCCGCCAACGAAGCCGCGCTGTTCGCCAACCCGATCGGCATCTGGCGCCAGCCGGAAAAGAGCGTGGACCTCCAGCTGACCTACAACATCAACGATCAGATGGCGCTGGACATCAGCGGCGTCAACCTGACCAACGAGATGCAGCAGCAGTACTACCACTTCGGCAGCGCCGGCAACCCCGAGCTGACCAATTTCGGCACGGTCCAGATCGGCCGGGCGGTCTCGATCGGTTTCCGCTGGAAGCTTTAAGCCGGGCCTGTGCTCGCAGGGCGTTGCAGGGGCCTCCCCGGCAACGCCCTTTTTCTCTTTGGCTGACTCCATGTCCGACCTTCTTGAGCCGCTGATCCGCCAGCGCGCCGACCCCCACATCAGCCGCCACGACGACGGCTTCTATTACTTCACCGCCTCGGTGCCGCAGTACGACCGCATCGAGATCCGTCGCGCGGCCACCATCGAGGGCCTCGTGAACGCGCCGGTCTTCGACGTCTGGCACAAGCCCGACACGGGGCCGTGGTCCGAGCTGATCTGGGCGCCCGAGTTGCATTTCAATGACGGGGCCTGGTATGTCTACTTCGCCGCCGCGCCGACCCGCGCGCTGGATGGCCTCGGCATGTTCCAGCACCGCATGTATGCGATTCGCAATCAGGCGAAAGACCCGTTGGGCGGTGCATGGGAGTTCCTCGGTCAGGTCGACACGGGCCTGGACAGCTTCTGCCTGGACGCCACCACCTTCAGCCACCGCGGCCAGCTCTACTACCTGTGGGCGCAGAAGGATTCGGCCATCCCGGGCAATTCCAACCTCTACATCGCGCCGATGCAGACGCCCTGGCAGCTGGCCGGTGAGCCGGTGCTGCTGAGTCGACCGGAGTACGACTGGGAATGCCGCGGCTTCCTCGTCAACGAGGGGCCGTCGGTCTTGATCCGCAACGGCCGCGTCTTCATCAGCTACTCGGCCAGCGCGACGGACGAGAACTACGCCATGGGCCTGCTGTGGGCGGACGAAAACGCCGACCTGCTGGACCCGACGAACTGGCGCAAGTCCGTCCAGCCCGTCATGCGCAGCGCGGCCGAGGACAGCGTCTTCGGTCCCGGCCACAACAGCTTCACCGTGACGGACGACCCGGACGAGGTGCTGCTGGTCTATCACGCCCGCACCTACACCGAGATCGAGGGCGACCCGCTGTGGAACCCCGACCGCCACACGTTTGTGAAGCCGCTGCGCTGGTCGGCCGACGGCATGCCCCTCTTCGGCAAGCCGTCCCGACGCGATTGATGCCGGTTTCGGTATCGGTACGCCGAGTTAATTGATTGGATTGCGTATCCCAGCCTACCTAGCATCGTCTGCAAGCGGCTCAACCTGCCTTGCCGCAAGAACGACATCCGAGACAAGACATGACGACTGAGGACAAGAAGAGCAAGGTCAAGCTGCGTTCCGCCGAGTGGTTCGGTACCCAGGACAAGAACGGCTTCATGTACCGCTCCTGGATGAAGAACCAGGGCATCCCCGACCATGAGTTCCAGGGCAAGCCCATCATCGGCATCTGCAACACCTGGAGCGAGCTGACCCCCTGCAATGCCCATTTCCGCAAGCTCGCCGAGCATGTGAAGAAGGGCATCCTGGAAGCCGGCGGCTGGCCGGTCGAGTTCCCGGTCTTCTCCAGCGGCGAGAGCAATCTGCGCCCCACCGCCATGCTGACGCGCAACCTCGCCAGCATGGACGTCGAGGAGAGCATCCGCGGCAATCCCGTCGACGCCGTCGTGCTGCTGGTGGGCTGCGACAAGACCACACCCGCCCTGCTGATGGGCGCGGCCAGCGTCGACGTGCCGGCCATCGTCGTCACTGGCGGCCCGATGCTCAACGGCAAGCTCAACGGCAAGAACATCGGCTCGGGCACGGCCGTGTGGCAGCTGCACGAGCAGGTCAAGGCCGGCGAGATCAAGATGCACGACTTCCTGGCCGCCGAGGCCGGCCACTCGCGCTCGGCCGGCACCTGCAACACCATGGGCACGGCTTCCACCATGGCCTGCATGGCGGAGTCGCTGGGCACGTCCCTGCCGCACAACGCCGCCATTCCGGCCGTCGACGCGCGCCGCTATGTGCTGGCCCATCTGTCCGGCATGCGCATCGTCGACATGGTGTGGGAAGACCTGCGCCTGTCCAAGGTGCTGACGAAAGAGGCCTTCGAGAACGCCATCCGCGTCAACGCGGCCATCGGCGGCTCCACCAATGCCGTCATCCACCTCAAGGCCATCGCCGGCCGCATGGGCGTGGAGCTGGAGCTGGAAGACTGGACCCGCATCGGCCGCGGCACGCCCACCGTCGTGGACCTGCTGCCCTCGGGCCGCTTCCTGATGGAAGAGTTCTATTACGCCGGCGGCCTGCCCGGCGTCATCCGCCGCCTGGGCGAGGCCGGCCGGCTGCCGCATCCGCAGGCGCTGACGGTCAACGGCAAGAGCCTGTGGGACAACTGCGTCGACGCGCCCATCTACGACGACGAGGTCATCCGGCCGCTGGACAAGCCTCTCATCGAGGACGGTGGCATCTGCATCCTGCGCGGCAACCTGGCGCCGCGCGGCGCCGTGCTCAAGCCCTCGGCCGCCACGCCCGAGCTGATGAAGCACCGCGGCCGCGCCGTCGTGTTCGAGAACTTCGACGACTACAAGGCCCGCATCGGCGACCCGGACCTGGACGTCGACGCCAGCAGCATCCTCGTCATGAAGAACTGCGGCCCCAAGGGCTACCCCGGCATGGCCGAGGTCGGCAATATGGGCCTGCCGCCCAAGCTGCTGGCCCAGGGCATCAAGGACATGGTGCGCATCTCAGACGCGCGCATGAGCGGCACGGCCTACGGCACCGTCGTGCTGCATGTGGCGCCCGAAGCCCGTGCGGGCGGGCCGCTGGCCGTCGTGCAGGAAGGCGACTTCATCGAGCTGGACTGCGCCGCCGGCCGCCTGCATCTGGACGTGGCCGAGGACGAGCTCAAGAAGCGCCTTGAGGCCTGGGCCGCCGCCCAGACCGTGGACCCGGCGGATGCCACCGGCTACCGCAGCCTCTATGTGCAGCATGTGCTGCAGGCCGACGAGGGCTGCGACTTCGATTTCCTGCGCGGCTGCCGCGGCTCGGCCGTGCCGCGCCACTCCCATTGAGGTTGGATTCCATGAGCAACACCATCCAGGGCCTGGCCCTGATCGGCGGCGAAGCCGTGCGCGGCAAGGGCGCCGCCTTCCAGGCCTTCGACCCCAGCAAGGGCGAAGCCCTCGGCCCCGACTTCAACGCCGTCGACGCCGCTCAGGTCAGCGAGGCCTGCGCCCTCGCTGGCGCTGCCTTCGACGCCTTCCGCGCGACGACCGACCACGAACGCGCCGACTTTCTCGACCAGATCGCCGCCCAGATCCTGGCCCTCGGCGACGAGCTTATCGTCCGCGCGATGAGCGAGACCGGTCTGCCGCGCCTGCGCCTGGAGGGCGAGCGCGGCCGCACGATGAACCAGTTGAAGCTCTTCGCCGAACTGCTGCGCGAAGGCAGCTGGCAGGACGCCCGCATCGACACCGCCCTGCCCACGCGCACGCCGCCGCGGCCCGACCTGCGCCTGCGCTTTGTCGGTGTCGGTCCCGTCGCCGTGTTCGGCGCCAGCAACTTCCCGCTGGCCTTTTCGGTCGCCGGTGGCGACACCGCCGCGGCGCTGGCCGCCGGCTGCCCCGTCGTCGTCAAGGCTCACTCGGCCCACCCGGGTACGTCGGAGCTGGTCGGCCGCGCCGTCGTCGAAGCCGTGCGCAAGAGCAACCTGCCGGCCGGCGTCTTCGCGCTGTTGACCGGCAGCGGTCATGGCATCGGCGACACCCTGGTGCGCCACCCGGCCATCCAGGCCGTCGGCTTCACCGGCTCGCGCAGCGGCGGTACGGCGCTGATGGCCGCAGCCGCGGCGCGCCCGCAGCCTATTCCCGTCTATGCCGAGATGAGCAGCATCAACCCCGTCGTCCTGCTGCCCGGTGCACTGGCCGCGCGCGGTGCCGACATCGCCACCGGCTTTGCCGCCTCGCTGACGATGGGCGTGGGCCAGTTCTGTACCAACCCCGGCCTGGTGCTCGGCATCGCCGGCGCCGACTTCGACCGCTTTGCCCAGGCCGCCGCCGAGGCGCTGAAACCCGTCTCCGCCGCCACCATGCTGACCCCTGGCATCGCCAGCGCCTACCAGCGCGGTGAAGACCAGCTCGCCAGTCAGCCCGGGGTCGCCACGCTGACCCGTGGCGCCTCCAGCGGCTGCCAAGGCGCCCCGGCCTTGTTCAAGACGACAGGCGCGGCCTTCCTGGCCAACCATGCGATGTCGGCCGAGATCTTCGGCCCCGCCTCGCTGCTGGTCGCTTGCAAGGATCTCGACGAACTGCTCGCCGTCATCGAGGGCCTGGAAGGCCAGCTGACCGCCACGCTGCAATTGCAGGACGATGACGAAGCGGACATCGCCGCCGCCCGCACCCTGCTGCCGGCGCTGGAGCGCAAGGTCGGCCGCATTCTGGCCAATGGCTATCCCACCGGCGTCGAGGTCTCGACGGCCATGGTGCATGGCGGACCCTTCCCGGCCACGTCCGACGGCCGCAGCAGCTCGGTCGGCACCGCCGCCATCCAGCGCTTCCTGCGCCCGGTCTGCTACCAGAACCTGCCACGCGCGCTGCTGCCTGCGGTGCTGCGCGAACCCAACGAGCGCGGCGTCTGGCGACGCCGCGACGGAGCACTGACGCGCAACTGAGACGCGCAGGCTCAAACAGAACAACCCCGGAGACAAACGATGAAGAAACAACTGGCCGCTCTGGCGGCAAGCCTGATCTGGGCCTTGGGCGCGCAAGCCGCCGACATCAAGCTGGTCGTCAATGCCGACCAGCCCGGCCCCGTCATCCACCGCAATGTCTATGGCCAGTTCGCCGAGCATCTCGGCACCGGCATCTACGAAGGCATGTGGGTCGGCCCCGACTCCAAGATTCCCAATGTGCGCGGCTGGCGCAAGGACGTCGTCGCGGCGCTGAAGGAGCTCAAGGTGCCGCTGGTGCGCTGGCCGGGTGGCTGCTTCGCCGACGAATACCACTGGCGCGACGGCATCGGTCCGCGCAACAAGCGCCCCGTCAAGATCAACACCAACTGGGGCGGCGTGCCCGAGGACAACGCCGTCGGCACGCACGAGTTCTTCGACCTCGTCGAGCAGCTCGGCGCCGAAGCCTATGTGAACGGCAACCTCGGCACCGGCAGCGCGCAGGAGATGTCGGAGTGGCTGGAGTACATGACCGGCGAAGGCAAGTCCACGCTGACCGATCTGCGCCGCAAGAACGGCCGCGACAAGCCCTTCCGCGTCCACTACTTCGCCGTCGGCAATGAAGCCTGGGGCTGCGGCGGCAATATGCGCCCCGAGTACTACGCCGACCAGTACCGCCAGGTGGCGAGCTTCCTGAAGACGCCGGGCCACAACCGCCCCATCATGATCGCCAGCGGCGGCAACGGCCTGCAGACCGAATGGACCGAGGCCCTCAGCAAGGGCGTGCACAGCGTCAACGCCATCTCCCACCATTCCTACACGCTGCCCACCGGCAAGTGGGAGCACAAGGGCGCGGCCATCGGCTTCCCGGAAGGCGAGTGGATCTCGACGCTGGCCAATGTCCAGCACATCGACGAGATCATCACGAAGAACACGGCCGTCCTGGACAAGAACGACCCGTCCAAGAAGATCGGCTTCTACTTCGACGAGTGGGGCAGCTGGTATGACCCCGATCCCGGCAGCAACCCCGGCTTCCTGGTCCAGCGCAACACGCTGCGCGACGCGCTGCTGGCGGCCCTGCACTTCAACGTCTTCCATGCCCACGCCGACCGAGTGCAGATGACCAATATCGCGCAGATGGTCAACGTGCTGCAGGCCATGATCCAGACGACGAAGACATCGATGGTGCTGACGCCGACGTATCACGCGTTTGCGCTGTACACGCCCTTCCAGGACGCGACCTCGCTGCCCGCCAAGATCGAGAACAACCCGGTCTACAAGGTCGGCAACGTCGAGATGCCCGGCATCTCCGCCACTGCCGCGCGGGCCAAGGACGGCAAGCTCTATATCGGCCTCGTCAACTCGAATGCCAACCAGCCCGCCGAGCTGACCCTGCAGGTCGGCAGCGCGGCACCCAAGGCCGTCAAGGGCAAGCTGCTGACGGCTGGCGCGATGGACGCGCAGAACGAACTCGGCAAGCCGGCCCAGGTCGTTCCCCAGGCCTTCGAGGCCCAGGCGACCAACGGCAAGCTGACGCTGAAGCTGCCGGCCAAGTCGGTCGTCGTCGTCGCCGTCGAGGGCTGACCGCCCCGCTCGACGAGCGTCATCCGTGAAGCTGTAACGCCTGGGCCCGCCGTGCTGCTTGCCCAGGCTTTGCGCTGCGTGCGGGGTCCGCACGCGGCATATCAAAACCCGGATCAACCGCGTCTGCAATGTCATTGGTGCGCCGCTGCCGAGCCCCCTAGGCTGCAGCGACCACAACCAACAGACCCGGAGACACACCCAACATGGCCTTTCACAACCGACGCGACTTCCTCGCGGGCTCGGCCGCCCTTGCGCTGACCGGCTGCGGCGGCGGCGGAGGTGGCGGTTCGCCCGCGCCTTCACCGGCCCCGGCGCCCGCTCCCGCGCCTGCACCCGCACCCGCACCCGCACCCGCGCCCGCGCCCGCGCCCGCGCCCGCGCCCGCGCCCGCGCCTTCACAATCGCCGCTCAGCTTCACCAATGTCTCGGTGCATGACCCGTCGGTCATCCGCGTCGACGGCAGCTTCTACGTCTTCGGCTCCCACCTCGCCGCCGCCAAGACGACGGACCTGATGAACTGGACCAAGCTGGCCGATGGCGTCAACGACAGCAACCCGCTGTTCAGCAAGGTCACGACGGCCCTGGCCGACACCTTCACCTGGGCTCAGGTGACCGACCTGTGGGCGCCCGACGTCGCCAGGCTCGACGACGGCAAGTTCTACATGTACTACTGCGCCTGCAAGGGCGACTCGCCGCGTTCGGCCCTCGGCGTGGCCGTGGCCGACAAGGTCGACGGCCCCTACGCCAACAAGCAGATCCTGCTGAAGTCAGGCATGTGGGGGCTGCCGAGCGAAGACGGCGCCATCTACGATGCCACCGTCCACCCCAATGTCGTCGACCCCCAGGTCTTCAAGGACGCGACGGGCAAGCTGTGGATGGTCTACGGCTCCTACTCGGGCGGCCTCTTCATCCTGCAGCTCAACGCAGCGACCGGCCTGCCGATTGCCGGCCAGGGCTATGGCAAGCACCTGATGGGCGGCAACCATGCGCGCATCGAGGGCGCCTACGTCCTCTACAGCCCGCAAAGCCAGTACTACTACCTGTTCTGCTCCTTCGGCGGCCTGGACGCGGCCGGCGGCTACAACATCCGCGTGTCGCGCTCACGCTCGCCGGACGGCCCCTACGTCGACGGCGCCGGCACCGACATGGCCACGGTCAAGGGTGCGGCGGGCACGGTCTTTGACGATGCCAGCATCGCGCCGCATGCGATGAAGCTGGTCGGCGGCCACCAGTTCGCGCTTGCGGCTGGTGAGACCGGCACGGCCCTGGGCTATGTCTCGCCCGGCCACAACTCGGCCTATTACGACGCGACGACGCAGCAGCATTTCCTGATCTTCCACACGCGCTTCCCCAACACCGGTGAGGTCCACGAGGTGCGCGTGCACGAGATGCACCTGAACGAAGACGGCTGGCTCGTCGTCGCACCGCTGCGCTATGCCCCGCTGAGCCTGGCCACGCCGGCGCAAACGGCCGACATCAGCGCGGCCCAGGCGGCGGGCAACTACAAGCTCGTCAACCACGGGCTGGACATCTCGGCGACGACCAAGACCTCGATCAACGTCACGCTGAATGCCGACGGCACGGTCAGCGGTGCCATGACGGGCACCTGGTCCACCAAGGCGGGCAACAAGCTGACGATCACGTCCGGCGGCACGACCTACAGCGGCGTGCTGTCGCGGCAGTGGAATACCAATG
The DNA here is from genome assembly GCF_031458095.1 of Roseateles saccharophilus. Taxonomy (GTDB): domain Bacteria; phylum Pseudomonadota; class Gammaproteobacteria; order Burkholderiales; family Burkholderiaceae_C; genus Pelomonas; species Pelomonas saccharophila_A. The sequence continues at coordinate 901,530 of NZ_JAVDXU010000002.1, read as the reverse complement.
CCAGCGCCTTCGCAGTGAGCTTCAGCGCGCTGTCGTCAGGCGGCGTGTCTCTGTGGGCCATTCGCACGGGCGGTTGATGATGCGAGCCTTGCTGCTGGCCCTGGCTCTCGTCGTCACCGGCGCGGGCGCGGCCACGCAGGGCTTTCCGCTGGATCGCGTGCGCCTGCTCGACGGCCCCTTCCTCGAGGCGCAGACCACCGACCTGCACTATCTGATGGCGCTCGACCCCGAGCGCCTGTTGGCGCCCTTCCGTCGCGAGGCCGGCCTGCCGGTGCCGGTGCCAAGCTATGGCAACTGGGAGTCCAGCGGCTTGGACGGCCACATGGGCGGCCACTACGTCTCGGCTTTGGCCCTGATGTATGCCTCCACCGGCGACGCCGAGGTCAAGCGGCGGCTGGACTACGTCATCGCCGAACTCAAGCGTTGCCAGGACCAGCTCGGCACGGGCTATATCGGCGGCATCCCCGACGGCGCCAAGGCCTGGAGCGAGATCGCGGCCGGCCAACTCAAGGTCGACAGCTTCTCCGTCAACGGTCGCTGGGTGCCCTGGTACAACCTGCACAAGCTCTTTGCCGGTCTGCGCGACGCCTGGATCCATGCGGGCAATGCCGACGCCAAAGCCATGCTGGTCCGCATGAGCGACTGGGCCTTGCGCCTGACGACGCCGCTGAGCGACGCGCAGATGCAGGACATGCTGCGCAGCGAGCACGGCGGCATGAACGAGGTGCTGGCCGACGTGGCCGAGATGACGGGCGACCTGCGCTATCTGGCGCTGGCGCGCCGCTTCTCGCACCAGGCCATCCTGCAGCCCCTGGCGGCCGGCCAGGACAAGCTCACCGGTCTGCATGCCAACACGCAGATCCCCAAGGTCATCGGCTTCGCGCGCATCGCCCAGATCGGCGGTGAAGACGAGGGCCGCCGCGCGGCCGAGTTCTTCTGGCGCACGGTGACGGAGAAGCGCTCGGTCGCTATCGGCGGCAACAGTGTCAGGGAGCACTTCCACCCGGCCGACGACTTCCGGCCCATGCTCAACGAGGTCGAAGGCCCCGAGACCTGCAACAGCTACAACATGCTCAAGCTGACGGCGCTGCTGGCGCAGGCCCAGCCGGAGCAGGGGGCGTACACCGACTTCTACGAGCGCACCCTCTACAACCACATCCTGGCCTCCCAGCATCCCGGCGAGGGCGGCTTTGTCTATTTCACGCCGATGCGGCCCCAGCATTACCGCGTCTACTCGCAGGTCGACCAGGGCATGTGGTGCTGTGTCGGTTCCGGCATCGAGAGCCATGCGCGCCACGGCGAGTTCATCTACGCCCAACACGGTGATGCGCTGTATGTGAATCTCTTCATCGCATCGACGCTGGACTGGCGCGAGCGCGGCATCCACCTGACGCAATCCACCCGCTTCCCCGACGAATCGCGCACGCGGCTGACGGTGCACGAGGCTGGCGAGTTCGCGTTGAAGATCCGCTATCCCGGCTGGGTCGCGCCCGGTGCGCTCCAGGTCAAGCTCAACGGCAGGCCCGTCGCGGTGAAGGCCAGGCCCGGCGGTCACGTGGAGCTGCGCCGCAACTGGGCGCCGGGCGACCAGGTCGACGTCGAGCTGCCCATGCGCACGACGCTGGAGCCCATGCCCGGACTCAAGAACTACGTGGCCGTGCTGCACGGCCCCATCGTGCTGGCCGCCAAGACGCCGCAACCCGGCGAGAGCCTGAGCTTCAAGGCCGACGGCTCGCGCATGGGCCATATCGCCCAGGGCGCTGTCTGCCCGCAGGAGGCCGCCCCCGTCTTCGTCAGCGACCGCGCCGACTTCGTGCGCCGCTTCAGGCCCGTGCCCGGCCAGCCGCTGACCTTCACGGCGCCCGGTCTCATCCAGGGAGGCAAGGGCGCGGAGAACATGCGGCTGATCCCCTTCTTCCGCCTGCACGATTCGCGCTACATGCTTTACTGGGCTCGCAGCACGCCGGCCCAGCAAAGCCTGATGCGCGCCGAGCTGGCCAAGGCCGAGGAAGCGCGACTGGCGCTGGACGCCCAGACCCTCGACCAGGTCGCCCCCGGCGAGCAGCAGCCCGAGTCCGACCATGGCTTCAAGGGCGAGGGTGCCGAGACTGGCATCGCACCGGCGGGCCGCTGGCGGCATGCCAAGCAATGGTTCAGCTACACCCTGAACGACCCGCAGGGCCAGGCCCGCCTGCTACGCCTGACCCTGGCCAGTGGCGACGCCGGCCGGCGCTTCGATGTCGTCGTCAACGGCCGCGTCGTCGCCGAGCTGGAACTGGCCGCCGAAGCCCAGCCGCTCTACGCTCGCGATCTTGCGATCCCGGCCGATCTGGCGGCTGCAGCGAATGGCAAGTTGGAGGTTCGCTTCGTGGCAAAACCCGGCTCCATGGCCGGTGGTCTCTACGGCTTGAGGTTGCTGCGTTAGGTTGACGACAAGGGGTGCGAGCCCTTCCACTGCCCCCATGCCGCTGACCCGCCGCACCTGCCTCGCCCTCGCCGCCACGCCGCTGGCAGCCCGCGCCGCACCCGAGGTCGTCATCGCCCTCGACACCCAGAACCCGCCCTTCATGTACGCCGGGCGCGACGGCCTGCCGCATGGCGTCTACCCGCTGCTGCTGCGCACCCTGTTCAACCAGATCGACGTGCCGGCGCGCCTCGTCTGCCTGCCCTGGCCGCGGGCACTGGCGGGCCTGGAGCGGGCCGAGCATGGCGTGGGCGGCATCTACGCGACGGCCGAGCGCCAGGCCCGCCACGACTTCAGCCAGGCCCTGCATGTCGAGACCCTCAAGGTCTATACGCGGCGCGGTGGCCTGCGGCTGTTCGACCGCATCGAGGACCTGCGTGGCCTGCGGGTGGGCGTGCTGCGCGGCTGGAGCTATGGCGACAGCTTCGACGCCGCTGCCCGGGCGGGCGCTTTCGGGGTCGAGCCGGTGTCGTCCGACTCACAGAACTTCGGCAAGCTGGAGCGCGGCTTTCTCGACGTGGCGGTGGCCATCGAGCAGTCTGGCGACGCGCTGCTGGTTACCGGCGACTATCCGTCGGTGCGGGCTCTGCCCAACCCGCTGACCGAAAACCCGACCTATCTGGCCTTCAACAAGACGGCCCAGCAGCGCGCCCTGATCGCTCGTTTCGATGAGAGTTTGGACAAGCTGCGCCGCAGCGGCGAGCACGCCCGTATCGTCAGCCTGGGGCTGCGCGACTGAGCGATACCAGAATCGGCATTCCTTGGCCGAGAAATGTCATTGGTCGCGCATCGCTCGCCTTCCTACGATGCCCGTGACAAGACCACGATACGGAGACAGACCATGAAGATCCTGCGTCGCAGCCTGCTGGCCGCCGCTTTGCTGACCCCCGCTCTCAGTGCGTTCGCCGCGCCACTGGTCATGGGCTTCTCCCAGGTCGGTGCCGAGAGCGAATGGCGCACCGCCAATACCGCCTCCGTGAAGGCCGCGGCCAAGGAGGCCGGCATCACGCTGAAGTTCGCCGACGCCCAGCAAAAGCAGGAGAACCAGGTCAAGGCCATCCGCAGCTATATCGCGCAGAAGGTCGACGTCATCGCCTTCTCGCCCGTCGTCGAGTCGGGCTGGGACACGGTGTTGAAGGAGGCCAAGGCCGCCGGCATCCCCGTCATCCTGACCGACCGCGCCGTCAAGGTCGCCGACCCGTCGCTCTACGTGACCTTCATCGGCTCCGACTTCGTCGAAGAGGGCCGCAAGGCCGGCAAGTGGGTGCTGGAGCGGGCTGCCAAGGCGCCGGGCGGCGCACTGAACATCGTCGAGCTGCAGGGCACCGTGGGCTCGGCCCCGGCCATCGACCGCAAGAAGGGCTTCGAGGAGGTCATCAAGGCCAACGCCAAGCTGCAGATCATCCGTTCCCAGTCCGGCGAGTTCACGCGCGCCAAGGGCAAGGAGGTCATGGAGTCCTTCCTGAAGCAGCGCGACAAGAAGATCGACATCCTGTTCGCCCACAACGATGACATGGCCATCGGCGCCATCCAGGCCATCGAGGAAGCCGGCCTGAAGCCGGGCCAGGACATCGCCATCGTGTCGATTGATGGCGTGCGCGGCGCCTTCGAGGCCATGAAGGCCGGCAAGCTCAATGTGACGGTGGAATGCAACCCGCTGCTCGGCCCCCAGCTGATGCAGCTGGCCAAGGACATCGTCGCCAAGAAGCCGGTTGAGAAGCGCATCACGGTGACCGAAGGGGTCTACACGGCCGACGTCGCGGCCAAGGAATTGCCGAACCGGAAATACTGAGGCCGGACCGAGGACAGGACCTGCGTCCTGTCTGACGCCTGCCGAAGGACTCGTCGCTTGCAAGCGACGAGGCATGAGCGAGCAGACATGAACCTCCCAATCACCAGTACCCCGGTGCTGGCGCTGTCTGGTATCCACAAGGGCTTCCCCGGCGTCAAGGCGCTGAGCGACGTCAGCCTGCGCCTCTTCCCCGGCGAGGTCCACGCGCTGATGGGCCAGAACGGCGCCGGCAAGTCCACGCTGATCAAGGTGCTGACGGGGCTGTACCAACCCGACGCCGGTGCCGTCACGCTGGACGGCAAGGCCATCGCTCCCAAGCGCACCGAGGACGCCCAGGACCTCGGCATCCGCACTGTCTACCAGGAGGTCAATCTCTGCCCCAACCTCAGCGTGGCGGAGAACATCTGCGCCGGGCGCTTCCCGCGCAAATCTTGGCTGAACGGGGGCCGCATCGACTGGGCGGCCGTCAACGCCGAAGCCAGGCGCGTGCTGGCGCAGATGGACCTCGACATCGACGTCAGCGCGCCGCTGTCGCGCTACTCGCTGTCGGTGCAGCAGATGGTGGCCATCGCCCGCGCCCTGCGCATCTCGGCCCGCGTCCTCATCCTCGACGAGCCCACGTCCAGCCTGGACGACGCGGCCGTGCAGCGCCTCTTCACGGTGCTGCGCCGCCTGCGCGATCAGGGCCTGGCCATCCTCTTCGTCACCCACTTCCTCGACCAGACCTATGCCCTGGCCGACCGCATCACGGTCATGCGCAACGGCGAGACCGAGGGCGAGTACTTGGCCAGCGAGCTGAGCCGCCTGGCCCTGGTCAACAAGATGGTGGGCGCGCCGCCCGACCAGCAGCCCACCCGCCTGGACAGCCGCGCCTCGCAGACCGGTGCCCCTGTCCTGAGCGCTCAAGGCTTGGGTCGGCGCGGCGCGCTGCACCCGCTGGACCTGCAGCTCAAGCGCGGCGAGGTGCTGGGCCTGGCCGGTCTGCTGGGCTCCGGCCGCACCGAGGCCGCGCGCCTGCTCTTCGGCGCCGACGCGGCCGACGCAGGCCATGTCGACATGCACGGCCGCACGCGCCGCTGGCATTCGCCACGCGAGGCCATCGCCGCCGGCATCGCCTTCTGCTCCGAGGACCGCAAGCACGAGGGCGCCATCCTCGAACTCTCGGTGCGCGACAACATCCTGCTGGCCCTGCAGGCCCGCCATGGGCTGCGCCTGGTCATGAGCTTTGACGAGCAACAGGCGCTGGCCGACGACTACATCCAGCGCCTGGGCATCAAGACGCCCAGCGCCGACACGCCGATCGGCCAGCTCTCCGGCGGCAACCAGCAGAAGGCCCTGCTGGCCCGCTGGCTGGCGACGAAGCCGGCCGTCCTCATCCTCGACGAGCCCACGCGCGGCATCGACGTGCGCGCCAAGGAGGACCTGATGGACCAGGTCCGCGCCCTGGCCCATGGCGAAGCGGGCATGGCCATCGTCTTCATCTCCTCCGAGCTGCCCGAAGTCCTGCACTGCAGCGACCGCCTGCTCGTGCTGCGCGACCGCCGCGCCGCCGGCGAATACCGCCGCGGCGAGCTGGACGAGCGCAGCGTGCTCGAGGTCATCGCCGCAGAATCTGCATGAAAGAAGCCGCCCTCCCCATGCCCACGCCCCGAGCACCGGCCACGCCGCTGTGGCGCCACCCGCTCGCGCGGCCTGTGGCGGCCCTGGCCTTGCTGCTCATCGTCGCGGCCGTCTTTGTGCCGGGCTTTCTGCACCTCGAGATCAAGGACGGCCATCTCTACGGCAGCCTGGTCGACATCCTGCATCGCGCAGCTCCCTTGATGCTGGCGGCCCTGGGCATGACCCTGGTCATCGCCACGCGCGGCATCGATGTGTCGGTCGGCGCCGTCGTCGCCATCGCTGGCACGGTGGGCTGTGTGCTGGTCGGCTCCCACGGCCTGGCCATCGCCTTCGCTGCCGCCCTTGGCGCCGCGTTGCTCTGCGGCCTGTGGAACGGCCTGCTGGTCTCGGCCCTGGGCCTGCAGCCCATCATCGCGACGCTGATCCTGATGGTCGCGGGCCGCGGCCTGGCCCAGCTGCTGACCGACGGCCAGATCATCACGGTCTACGAGCCGGCCAGCTTCTTCTGGCTGGGCGGCGGCTATCTGTTGGGTCTGCCGGTGTCCCTCTTCGTCGTGGCGACGGTCGGCGGCCTCACCGCCTTGCTGATGAAGCGCACGGCCCTGGGCCTGTTCATCCAGACGGTCGGCATCAACCCGGTCGCGGCGCGGCTCGCGGGCGTGCGCACGGCGGCCATCGTGTTCTTCGTCTACGTCTACTGCAGCCTGGGTGCGGGCCTCGCGGGGCTGATGATCTCGTCCAACATCAAGAGCGCCGACGCCAACAACGCCGGCCTGCTGCTGGAGCTTGACGCCATCCTGGCCGTGACGCTGGGCGGCGGGCAGTTGAGTGGCGGCAAGTTCAGCCTGGCCGGCAGCCTGATCGGCGCGCTGATCATCCAGACGCTGACGTCCACCATCTATGCCATGGGCGTGCCGCCGCAGGTCACCATGGTCGTCAAGGCGGTCGTGGTCTTTGCGGTCTGCATCTCGCAGTCCTCGGCCTGGTCGACGTGGAGGAAGGCATGAAGCGCCTGCTTGCCGCTCCCTCCTTCACCAGCTGGGTCAGCGTCGTGCTGATGGCCGGGCTCTTCGGCGCCGGTGCCGCCAGCTACACGGGCTTTGCGTCGACCCAGGTCGTGCTCAATCTGCTCATCGACAACGCCTTCCTGCTCGTCATCGCGGTCGGCATGAGCTTTGTCATCCTGTCCGGCGGCATCGACCTGTCGGTGGGTTCGGTGCTGGCCTTGACCACCATGGTCGCGGCCTGGCTGCTGCAGGTGGCGCATTGGCCGGCGGAGCTGGTCATCGCGGTGGTGCTGCTCGGCGGTGCAGCCTTTGGTGCGCTGCAAGGCATGGTCATCCATGTGTTCAAGCTGCAGGCCTTCATCGTCACGCTGGCCGGCATGTTCCTGGCGCGCGGCCTGTGCTTCCTGATCAGCGTGGACAGCATCACCATCGATGCGCCTTTGTTCGTCACGCTGTCGCAAACCCAGATTCCGCTGTTCGCTGGCGCCTTCCTGTCGCCGGGCGCACTGATCGCCGTCGTCGTGCTCGGCGCCGGCCTGTGGATTGCGCATTGCACCGCCTTTGGCCGCACCGTCTATGCGCTGGGCGGCAGCGAGGCCTCGGCGCTGATGATGGGCCTGGCCGTCGGCCGAACCAAGGTGGCCGTCTATGGCTTGAGCGGCTTCTGCGCTTCGCTGGCCGGGCTGCTGTTCGCCTTCTACATGCTCAGCGGCTACGGCCAGCATGCCCAGGGCGTGGAGCTGGACGCGATTGCCGCCGTCGTCATCGGCGGCACCGTGCTGACAGGCGGTTATGGCTATGTGGCCGGCGCGCTGTCGGGCGTCCTCGTCCTCGGCCTCATCCAGACGCTGATCGCCTTCGACGGCACGCTGAGCTCCTGGTGGACCAAGATCGTCATCGGCGCCCTGCTCTTCGTCTTCTGCGCGGTGCAGCGGCTGCTGTCGCTGAAGAAGGCGGCCGGCTGAGAAAACCCTTCACGGGCGCGGTCGGACGGCGCCCCATCCTGGAATGGAAAGATTCATGGATCTGTTCATTGCTGCTCGCAAGCAGTCCGGTCGTCTGGGCAGCGTGACGATCGCGGGCCTGCTGATGCTGGTCTGCGCATCGCACTCGCTGGCTCAGCCACCCGCTGCCGGCCCCGGGGTCCCGGACGCTCTGCCGGGGGCGGCGCAAGGCGACGTGCAGAAGCTGCGCGAGTTCAAGGAAGAGTCTCGGCGCGTCACGGAGTACGACCGCTTGCGCAGCGATGCGAGGGCCGAGAAGAAAAAGCAGCTCGATGCTCTCGAGAAGGACCAGGGGATGCTGGCTCTGCCGCGCCAACTGGTGGACCACCTGTTCGAACTGCCAGCCTCGCTCAAGCTCTCTGCCGACGGACGCGCCCTGGCCGAGGCCGTACTGCAACCTCACCGCGAACGCGCGGCAGCCGTGTGGCCGGCGTGGCAGGAGCAGGCGGTGGCCGCCAACACGGACATGTCCGTCAAGCGCAAGGCTGACCGCAAGGTTGACCTGAAGCAGGCGGCATTGCAGCTGTCGGCGCGCACGGTCAACGAGGCGGCGCTGTGGTTCTCCGATGCCGAGCCCCACGCCAGCGATGCCGTCTGGATCGAGGCGCTGCGCCGGGGCGGGCTGTGTGCGAACCTGGCCGACATCGAGCCGGCCGCGCAGATGGCGACGCTGATCGACGCCCTGCCCGCGGACCAGCGCGCGGCGGCGTGGGCCGGCGAGGCCGCACGCCTGTCGCGCTGGGGCCAGGAGGCGCGTGAGGTGTTGCCGCCGGCGGAGCGTGCGCTGGAGGACGGGCTGGTGCCGGCGTTGGCGCCCGCCAATGCCGCCAAGACGCTGGCCGGCATGCCTGAGGCGCTGCGCACGGCGGTGCAGGCGCCGGGCTGGACGCTGGCGAGCCAACCCCCTGCCCAGCGCTGCGAGCTGCTGCGCTGGTGGAGCCAGGAGCAGGTCCGGCTGAAGCGGCTCGGCCCTCGGCAGGCCATGCTGGCCTGGCGCACCGCACTGGCCCCGCGTTCGCAGGACTTCCTGCTCACCGGCCAGCCGCGCAGTGGCGCTGAAGCCGTCGACGCCGGCGGATACCCGCGCGTTGCGCGCCAGCTGGGGCTGGAGGGCCGCGTCGTCGCGCAGCAGGAGGTCGACGCCGCCGGCATGCCGCTGCACACCTTCATCCAACGTCGCGAGCTGCATGCCGCCAGCCTGGGCAGCCCGCTGGCGCTGGCCCTGGAGCACGAGCTCGACCAGGCGACGCTCGACCGTGTCGCCGCCATGCCCCGCAGCGCGCCGGACCCGGCGACCCTGCGTGACGGCTCGGCGACCCGCCGCGTGACCCTCGAGTGGGTCATGAAATGACCTGCCGCACCTTCAAACCAGGAACGCGATGCTGAAGCAACTTCTCTCGGGTGCGCTGGCCCTCTGCGCGGCTGCGGCACAGGCCGCCAACCCGCTCTTTCCCCAGCTCTACACGGCCGACCCCGCCGTCCTCGTCGATGGCGGGCGGGTCTACCTCTACGCCGGTCGCGATGAAGCGCCGGTGGGTGGCAAGGACTACGTCATGCACGAGTGGCGCGTCTTCTCCAGCTGCGACATGGCCCACTGGCAGGACCACGGCGTGCCGCTCAAGGCCAAGACCTTCGCCTGGGCCAAGGGCCGCGCCTGGGCGTCGGACGTCGCCAAGCGCAACGGCAAGTACTGGTTCTATTCGACGGTGGAACACGCCACGGTGCCCGGCTTCGCCATCGGCGTAGCCGTGTCCGACTCGCCGACGGGCCCCTTCGTGGATGCCCTTGGCAAGGCGCTCGTCACCAACGACATGACGAAGCAGACCGACATTGCCTGGGACGACATCGACCCGGCCATCTTTGTCGACGATGATGGCCAGGCCTGGCTGTACTGGGGCAACACGGTCATGAAGTATGTGAAGCTCAAACCCACCATGACGGAGCTCGACGGTCCCATCCAGGTCGTGGCGGCCGAGCGCTTCACCGAGGCCAGCTATCTGCACAAGCACGCCGGCACCTACTACCTGAGCTATTCGCGCGACTTCCCCGAGGAAACCGTCTACATGACCGGTCCCAGCGCCACCGGCCCCTGGACGCCGCGTGGCGTGCTGATGAACAGGAACGAGGGCGTCAACACCGTCCACCACGCCGTCTTCGATTTCAACGGCCGCAGCTACATCGTCTATCACAACGGCAAGCTGCCCGGCGGTGGCGAGTTCCGGCGCTCGGTGGCCGTGGAGGAGCTGCGTTACAAGCCCGACGGCACGATTGAAGCGCCCATCGCGCAGACGACTGCGGGTCCGGCCGCCAACCCGTCGCCAGCCTGCAGGCCATGAAGGTCTCGCGCCGCGCGCTGCTGCTGAGCTTGGCGTTCAGTGGCGCGGCGGTGGCCGATCCGGCTGCGTTCGGTGAACGCGGCCGGCTGATCTTCAGTGACGACTTTGAGCAGGCACCGGACAGCAAGACCTGGGTCGCCGAGATCGAAGCCAAGCCAGGCTCGACAGTGAACGCCGGCAATGGCCGGCTTGTCCTGGACACCGCCGGCGGCGTCACCGTCTGGCTGAACCGGCGTCTGAGCGGCAACCTCCTCATCGAATACTGCCGTCGCATCGTCATGCAGGGCGGCGCCAACGACAGGCTCAGCGACCTCAACCAGTTCTGGATGGCGACCGCGCCCGGTGGCGGCTCGCCGCTGGGTCGCAATGGCGTCTTCGAGTCCTATGACGGACTCAGCCTCTACTACTTCGGCATCGGCGGCAACGGCAACACCAGCACGCGGCTGCGCAAGTACGAAGGCGGCCAGCGCACGCTCTTGCAGGAGAGGCTGGACACTGACCACCTGCTCAAGCCCAACCACGACTACCTCGTCCAGACCTTGGTCAAGGGCGGCCGCTCGGCGGTCTATGTCGATGGCCAGCTCTTCTTCGAGCACCGCGACGCGAGTCCGCTGAAGCAGGGCTGGTTCGGCCTGCGCAGCACCTGGTCGCGCCAGGAAGTCAGCGCCGTGAGGATCTACGCGCTGGAGTAGTCTTGCGCGCCATGCGCTATCTGATCTTCGACTTCAGCGACGGCGACGACGGCATCGCCACGCTGGAGGCCATGGCCTCGACCCGCGCGGCCGAGCACGCGGCGGTGCTGGCCGAGGCCCGGCAGGTGCTGGACTGGGCCCAGGCCCACTTTCCCGGCCGCCAGGGCCCCGTCGAGGACGGCAATGCCTGGGACCATGAGCTGCTCGTGCAGCAGGAGGAGGGCGGCTGGCTCACCGTCACGCTGACGCTGAGCGCGTCGCCCGAATTCCTCGCGGCCTTCCTGGAGGTGTACGACGAAATCGACGACGACTGAGGGCCTTTAGCCCTTGAGCGTCTGCTCGAGCACATGCAGCTGCTGGTTCAGCTCGGTGTTCTTCTGGCGCTCGCCGCCGATCTTGCGCACCGCGTGCAGCACGGTGGTGTGGTCCCGCCCGCCGAAAAGTTCGCCGATCTCGGGCAGGCTCTTCTGCGTCAGCTCCTTGGCCAGGTACATCGCGATCTGGCGCGGCCGGGCGATGCTGGCCGGCCGCTTCTTGGAGTACATGTCGGCGACCTTGATCTTGTAGAAGTCGGCCACCGTCTTCTGGATGTTCTCCACGCCGATCTGTCGGTTCTGGATGGACAGCAGGTCCTTCAGCGCCTCGCGGGCCAGCGTGATGCTGATTTCCTTGTGCGAGAACTTGGCATAGGCCAGCACCTTGCGCAGCGCGCCTTCCAGCTCACGCACATTGGCGCGCACGTTTTTGGCGACGAAGAAGGCCACGTCCTCGGGCATGGGCTGGCCCTCGGCCTCGGCCTTCTTGATCAGGATGGCGACGCGCATCTCCAGTTCGGGCGGCTCGATGGCCACCGTCAGGCCGGCGTCGAAGCGGCTGGTCAGGCGCTCGTCGATGTCCACCAGCCCCTTGGGGTAGGTGTCCGACGTCATGATGATGTGGGCCTTCTTGGCCAGCAGGGCCTCGAAGGCGTTGAAGAACTCTTCCTGGGTGCGGTCCTTGCCGGCGAAGAACTGCACATCGTCGATGAGCAGCAGGTCCAGGGAGTGGTACTTGGCCTTCAGCTCGTCAAAGGTCTTGCGCTGGTAGTTCTTGACGACGTCGGAGATGAATTGCTCGGCGTGCAGATAGAGCACCCGGGCGTCCGGCCGGTCCTTCAGCAGCGCGTTGCCGACGGCGTGGATCAGATGGGTCTTGCCCAGGCCGACGCCGCCGTAGATGAACAGCGGGTTATAGGTGATGCCAGGAGCGCCGGCCACATGCAGGGCGGCCGTGCGGGCCATCTGGTTGGCGCGGCCGGGGACCAGGGTGTCGAAGGTCAGCTGCTGGTTGATGCGGTGCTTGCTGGCGGCCGGGCCTTGCGAGGGCAGCATGACGGTGGACGTGGCCGGCTGGACGACCGGCCTCAGCGCCGCGCTCAACTCGGCCTGGGCGGCCGGCTGCTGGGGCGCGGGCACCTGGCTGGCTGGCAGGCTGATGGCGGCGGCGGAGGGCTCGCGGGCAACCAGGGCCAGCTCCAGCCGCGTCGGGCGGCCGGCCAGTTCGGTCAGGATGGCTTCGATGCGGGCGGCGTACTGGCGACGGATCCAGTCGCGCTTGAAATGGTTGGGAACCTTCAGCGTCGCGATCAGCGCACTGGCGGCGTCGGCGCTCTCGCCGGCCACCGTCGCCGGCGGCAGCGGACGGATCCAGGTGTTGAACTGCTGCTCGGGAAGCTCGGTGGCCAGGCGCTCACAGCCGCGCCGCCACAGGTCCGATGCCCAATCCGCCGAATTCATGCCCGCTGTCACCTGCACCCCGTCCGCCCCGTTCTGTTCTTCTAGGCTCATTGTGGAAAACTTGTTCTCGAGCGGCTGGATTGTACGGATCCGGGGCCACCCAAACCGTGGGTTATCCACAGAATTTCGGAAGGGGTCAATCCCTGGCAAACCCGGCTTGAGAGGGGCGACTTATTGACCGCGCCGGCCGCTTCTGCTGTAATCACGGGTTTTCGCGCATTGCGACTCGTTCGCCATGCGCTTTTTTAGCCGGAATCCTCCTGAGGGCGCCGGCCTTTCTGCCGGGTGCCAACCGCTGCGCCCAGCCTGAACAAACCCTCAAAAGAGGTCTCCCATGAAGCGTACCTATCAAGCCTCCAAGACCCGCCGCGCTCGTACCCACGGTTTCCTCGTGCGCATGAAGACCCGCGGTGGCCGTGCCGTCATCGCCGCTCGCCGCGCCAAGGGCCGCAAGCGCCTGGCCGTCTAAGCCGCGCGACGACGCCTGCGTGCGTCGTCAGCCTCCGGGCAACCGATGATGATCGGCAAGCTGCAACGCCCGGTGGACTTTGAGCGTGTGCTCGGCCGCCAGAGCCGGGCTCGCAGCGCGCATTTCGCGCTGCACCACCTTTCGGCCAATCCGGCGCCCAGCGCCTGGCACGCCGCAAAGTTGCGCACAGCCTCAGCCGAGTTATCAACAGGCGAATCACAGCCTGTTCACAACCCTGTGGAACAAGACCCGCCCGCTGCGCCTGAAGGCTGCTGGGTGGGCATCGTCGTTCCCAAGCGGCATGCCAAGCGTTCGGTGACGCGCCAGCTCTTGAAGCGCCAGATCCGCGCCGCATTTGCCGAGCGTCCCGGCATGCCGCCGGGTTTGTGGGTTGTCCGCTTGCGCTCGCCTTTTGACCGCCAGAAGTTCCCCAGCGCCGCGTCCGACGCGCTGCGAGCCGCCGCCCGGGCCGAACTGGCGCAGCTGCTGGACAAAGCCATGGCGCCCAAGCCGGCGCCCAAGGCATGAAGCCCAGTTGGCCGGCCCGCGCTCTGATGGCCGTCGTGCGCGGCTATCGCCTGATGCTCAGCCCCTGGTTGGGCAATGCCTGCCGTTTCGAGCCGACCTGCTCGCGCTATTCGCTGGCGGCGCTGGAAAAGCATGGTGCCCTGGCCGGCAGCTATCTGACCGTGCATCGCATCCTGCGCTGCCACCCGTTCTGCGCCGGCGGGCACGATCCCGTGCCTGACAATCCGCCGCGCCTGTTTTCCCGCCTGACGTCCCCGGTGCCTTGCGCGCCGTCCTCCTCTCCCGAGTCCTTCCATGACTGATATTCGCCGCACCGTGCTGTGGGTGGTGTTCACGATGTCCCTCGTCCTGCTCTGGGACGGCTGGCAAAAGCACAACGGGCATCCTTCGATGTTCAGCCCGACGCCCAAGGCCGTGTCGACGGCACCGGCCACGCCCGCCTCGGGCGGCGTGCCCGCGGCCACCAGCGTGGCGGGCCAGGCTCCGGCAACGACTGCCGCCACTGCGGCTGCGGCGCCTTCCGAGAAGATCACCATCCGCACCGACGTGCTGACGGTCACCGTGGACACCCTGGGTGGCGACATCGTCCGCGCCGAGCTGCCCAAATACCTGACCTCGCCCGACCCGACGGTGACCGACCAGCTGCTGCAGATGGTGCATCTGCAGAAGAAGCCCGAGTTCACGCCCGAGCCCGTCGTCCTGTTCAACGCCGCCCAGCACTACCGCGCCCAGACCGGCCTGGTCAGTGCCCAGGGCCCGCTGCCCGCCCACACGACGCCGATGACGCCCGTCGCCGGCGAGCGCGAGCTCAAGGACGGCCAGGACGAGGTCAAGCTGCGACTGGAGTCGGCCGAGGTCGGCGGTGTCAAGCTGATCAAGACCTTCACCTTCAAGCGCGGCGCCTACACGGTGGGCGTCACGCATGAGGTCGTCAACCACGGCGCCGCCCCGGTCACGCCCCAGGTCTATCTGCAGTTGGTGCGCGATGGCAGCACCGTCACCGGCGGCGCGGCCTTCACGCCCAGCTTCACCGGCCCGGCGATCTACAACGACAAGACCAAGTTCAAGACCCTCAAGTTCGAGGACATCGACAAGGGCAAGGTCGACATCGAGAAGCAGGCCAACGACGGCTGGGTCTCGATGGTCCAGCACTATTTCGCCAGCGCCTGGCTCGTCAACGAACCCGGCAACCGCGAATTCTTCGTGCGCAAGCTGGCCGGCCAGGCCGGTGTGCGCGGCGACACCTATGCCGCCGGCATGGTCTTTACGCTGCCGACGCTGCAGCCCGACACCAGCGTGACCCAGCAGGCCACCCTCTTCGCCGGCCCGCAGGAGGAGAACAACCTCTCCAAGCTGGCTCCGGGCCTGGAGCGCGTCAAGGACTACGGCATGCTGACCATCCTGGCCGAGCCGCTGTTCTGGCTGCTGGACAAGCTGCATGGCCTGATCGGCAACTGGGGCTGGACCATCGTCGCCCTGGTGCTGCTGCTGAAGATCGCCCTCTACAGCCTGAACGCCAGCGCCTACAAGTCCATGGCCCGCATGAAGGCGGTGGCGCCGCGCATCAACGAGATGAAGGAGCGCCTGAAGGACAAGCCGCAGGAAATGCAGCAGGAGATGATGAAGATCTACCGCGAGGAGAAGATCAACCCCATCGGCGGCTGCCTGCCCATCTTCCTGCAGATGCCCATCTTCATGGCCCTGTACTGGGTGCTGCTGTCCACCGTCGAGATGCGCCAGGCGCCGTGGACGCTGTGGATCACCGATCTGTCGGTGCGTGACCCCTACTTCATCCTGCCGCTGCTGATGATGGCGTCCAGCCTGTTCCAGGTCTGGCTCAACCCGCCGGCCGCCGATCCCATGCAGCAGAAGATGATGTGGATCATGCCCGTGGCCTTTGGCGTCATGTTCTTTGTCTTCCCGTCCGGCCTGGTGCTGTACTGGCTGACGAACAACATCCTGTCCATCGCCCAGCAGTGGCTCATCAACAAACGGTTGGGCGTGAACTGATTCACACCCCCCATATGAGCCCCCGCAGCCGGGGGCTTCTTTCTGCCCGGCGTTGGCAGTTCAATAGCTCCGCGGGGCAGAGAACACCGGCCCGGACGAGTCTCACGAGAGCACTCGAACCGAGCCTCCCCCGCGCCAACGCCTGATGCAGCCGCTCCCTCGAGCGGCTGTTTCTTTTGGGCCGCGACAATCGCATCCATGCTGTCCCGCCACGCCGACCCCATTGCCGCCATTGCCACCGCGCCAGGTCGTGGCGCCGTTGGCATCGTGCGCGTGTCGTCGCCGCAAGACCTGACGCCGCTCATCGAAGCCGTTTGCGGCCGGCCGCTGAAAGCCCGCGAAGCGACTTACCTGCCGTTCCGCGACGCGAGCGGCGCGGCCATCGACCAGGGCCTGGCCCTGCACTTCCCGGCACCGCACTCCTACACCGGCGAGCATGTGCTGGAACTGCAGGCCCATGGCGGCGCCGTCGTCATGCAGTTGCTGCTGGCGCGGGTCATCGAAGCGGGTGCAAACCTCCGCCTGGCCGAACCGGGTGAGTTCACGCAGCGCGCCTTCCTGAACGGCAAGCTCGACCTCGCCCAGGCCGAGGCGGTGGCCGACCTCATCGACGCCAGCACCGAGGCTGCCGCGCGCAGCGCGAGCCGGGCGCTGGGTGGCGCGCTGTCGCAGGAGGTGGGTGTGCTGCGCGACCAGCTCATCCAGCTGCGCATGCTGGTCGAGGCGACGCTGGACTTCCCCGAGGAAGAAATCGACTTCCTTGAGAAGGCCGATGCCTTCGGCCGGCTGGATCGCCTGACCGCGCAGCTCAGTGCTGTGCAGGCCCGCACGCGCCAGGGCGCGCTGCTGCGCGATGGCCTCAAGGTCGTGCTCGCCGGCCAGCCCAATGTCGGCAAAAGTTCGCTGCTGAATGCGTTGGCCGGCGCCGAGCTGGCCATCGTCACGCCCATTCCCGGCACGACGCGCGACAAGGTCAGCCAGACCATCCAGATCGAAGGCGTGCCCCTGCACGTCACCGACACGGCCGGCCTGCGCGACTCGACGGCCGACGAGGTCGAGCGCATCGGTGTGTCACGCTCCTGGGATGCCATCGCCGATGCCGACGTCGTGCTCTTCCTGCACGACCTGGGCCGCGTCGGCCAGCCCGACTACGAGGCCGAGGACGAGCGCATCCGTGCGCGGCTGGCCGGCGTCGACACGAGCCGCATCGTGCAGGTCTTCAACAAGGCCGACCTGGCCGCAGCGCCTGCGGGCGAGATCGCGCTGAGCCTGAAGACGGGTGAGGGCTTGGAGGCGCTGCGCCAGCGCCTGCTGCAGACGGCGGGCTGGCAGGCGGTGCCCGAAGGTCTGTTCATCGCCCGCGAGCGCCATGTGCAGGCCCTGGCCCGCACGGCCGAGCACCTGGAACAGGCCCGCGGCATCGCCGAACAGCGCGACGCCGCCCTGGACCTGCTGGCCGAGGAGCTGCGCCTGGCCCATGACGCCCTGGGCGAAATCACCGGCGCCTTCTCGGCGGACGAGTTGCTCGGCGTCATCTTCAGCAGTTTTTGCATCGGCAAGTAGTCCGCCAGCCCTCCTTATGCGTTCTTGACGCGCCACTGCCTACGGTGGCGCTGTCTCGATGCCAGAGGAGGTCGCATGCGACGCCTTCAACACTTCAGCTTCACGGCCACCGCCCTGGAGCCCCGCCAGCCGGCGACCCAGGCCCGGCCTGCAACGCCCGTCAGCCCGCAGCCACGCGACGAGATGTGGCGCTCGCGCCGAGTGCTGTCGGGCTCGGACTGGATGGATGCCTGGGTGCAGAAGCCCGGCCGGCGCTAGGCGGCGGCTGGCGCCGACTTCGGGGGTGGAAGCGGACTCTGGCCGGCGCGACCGCCGCTAAAGTGAAGGACGGCTTTTCTTCAGCGTCCCTCATGCCGACACCTCCTCGCGATGCCCGGCCCTTGCTCGGCGCAGCCACCACCGCCGCAAGCCTGCTGACGGCCATCGTGCTGGGCCTGACCGGCTGTGCCACGCAGGCGCCGACCGCCACCGAGTCGCGCCAGCCCGTGACCATCCTCGTGTCCATCGACGGCTTCCGCGAGGACTACCTGCGGCGCGGCGTGAGTCCCACGCTGTCGCAGCTGGCGGCCGATGGCGTCTCGGGCGTCATGCACCCTTCCTTTCCGACCAAGACCTTTCCCAACCATTGGACGCTGGTGACGGGCCTGCGCCCGGACCGCCATGGCATCGTCGGCAACCGGATGGAGTCGCCCGAGCGCAAGACGCCCTTCACGATGGCCACGGACGACCCCTGGTGGTGGAACGCGGCACCGCCGATCTGGGTGGATGCGGAGAAGGCCGGCGTGCGCACCGCCGTCATGTTCTGGCCGGGCGCCAACGTCGCCATCGGCGGCATGGAAGATGTCGACGGCCACAAGCAGGTCGAGGGCACGCGCCCCTCGGACTGGATGCAATACCACCAGGCCATCACCGACGTGCAGCGCGTCAATACGGTGCTGGACTGGCTGCGCCGGCCCGCCGAGATCCGCCCGAAGTTCGTCACGGTGTACTTCGAGAAGGTCGACACCGCCGGCCATGACTACGGTCCGGACAGCGCACAAACCACGCAGGCCGTGGCCCAGGTCGACGGCGCGATTCGCGCGCTGCTGGCCGGCCTGAAGGAGCTGGCCCAGCCGGCCAATCTCGTCATCGTGGCGGACCACGGCATGGCCGCCACCAGCAGCGAACGCACGATCCCGCTCGACAAGCTGGTCGACCCCAAGCTCTACCACCTCGTCGAGACCGGCACCTTCGCCAGCCTCGCACCCCTGCCCGGCATGCAAGCGCAGGTCGAGAAGGCCTTGCTCGTTGCGCACGAGCACATGCAGTGCTGGCGCAAGACCGACATCCCGGCGCGCTTCCACTACGGTTCGAACCCGCGCATTCCACCGATCCTGTGTCTGGCCCAGCCGGGCTGGCTGGTGCTGGCCAGCGCGCCGCGCAAGGCCGCCACCGGCGGCAACCATGGCTACGACCACATGGCACCGGAAATGAACTCGCTGTTCATCGCGACCGGCCCCGCCTTCACCGGGCCTCGGGTGCTGCCGGACTTCGACAACGTCGAGGTCTATCCGCTGCTGCGCCGGCTGATGGGGCTGCCGGCGGCCACCGGCGTGGATGGCGACGGCGCCGTCTTCCGCGACGCGTTCAGGCGTCGTTGAACAGCGGGTCGGGCAGATAGAGCCCGGCTTCGACGACCATGCCGAACAAGCTGCCCGACAGCGGACGGGCCATCAGGTCGGCGGTGCTGAGGCCTTCACGAGCGGTCGTGACCAGCAGCTGGTCGCCCTCCGGGCCGCCGAAGGCCGGGCAGGTCACGTGGCTGACCGGCACCGAATAGCGCCCCAGCAGCCGGCCATCCGGCGCATAGCGGGCGACTGCCGCATTGCCCCATTCCGCATTCCACAGACAACCCTTGGCGTCGATGACGGAGCCATCGGGCCAGCAGTTGTCGTCGAATTCCTTCTTCGCGAAAAGACGCGGCTCGCTGACGCGGGCGCTGTCGGCGTCGTAGTCACAGACCATCATGCGCGTGGTGGTCGTGTCGCAGTAGTGCATGCGCTTGCCGTTCGGGCTGAAGCAGATGCTGTTGGAGATGCCCACGCCATCCAGCGCCAGGCGGCGCAGGCCGTGGGCCAGCGAGTATTGGTAGAAGCTGCCGATGCGCTGGCGCGGGTTGGCCTCATCCAGCGTGCCGAAGACGAAGTTGCCGCTGCGGTCGCAACGCCCGTCGTTGGCGCGCGTGGTGGGCAGATGGGCTTCCAGCGGCGTGATCGTCTCGGGCTCGGCCGCAATGCTGCCGCTCGCCTGCAGGTCCGGCAGGGTCAGGCGCGCCAGGCGCTTGGCCATGGCCAGGATGAGGGCTCCCGAGCGTGCATGCACGAAGCTGCCGACGCGCTCGGGCAGGCGCACCTGCAGCGTGACGCTGGCCCCGGGGGTCCAGGCGTAGATGCAGGCGCCTTCGATGTCGGTCCACCACCAGCGGCCGCTGGAGGCATGCCACTGGATGCCTTCGCCGAGGTTGTTGGCCTGGGCAAGGGCGAGGGCGAAGGGGTGTTCAGCTGGCATCGGGGGGAGCTTCAAGGCTGGCGCGGGCCTGTTTGCGGGCGATGGCCGCGGCGTGGCGGCGGCGTTCGTCCGGCGTGAAAGGCCGCAGCGGCGCGACGGCCACGGGCTTGTTGTCGTCGCCCACCGCCACCATCGTGAAATAGCAGCTGTTCACGTGGCGGGTTTCCTGGGTGCGGATGTTCTCGGCCACCACCTTGATGCCGACTTCCATCGACGAGGTGCCGGTCATGTTGACACTGGCCAGGAAGGTGACCAGCTCGCCGACGTGGATGGCTTGGCGGAAGATGACGCGGTCCACTGACAGCGTGACGACATAGCGCCCGGCATAGCGGCTGGCGCAGGCATAGGCCACCTGGTCCAGCAGCTTGAGGATGTTGCCGCCGTGGACGTTGCCGGCAAAGTTGGCCGTGTCCGGTGTCATCAGCACCGTCATCGTCAGTTGGTGGGCGGGCAGGTCCATGGCGCGATCCTCGTCAGGAGAAGCGATGGATTGTGGTGCTGCGCCACGTCTCACCGGGCCTCAGCACCGTCGAAGGCCAGTCGCTGCTGGCTTCGTGGTGCGGCGAGTCGGGGTTGTGCTGGGTCTCCAGGCACAGGCCGTCGCCCTGGCGGTAGATGCGCCCGTTCGGCCCGGCCAGACTGCCGTCGAGGAAATTGCCGGAATAGAACTGCATGGCCGGCTCGCTGGTCAGCACCTCCATGCGGCGGCCTGAGTGGGGATCTTCCAGCGTGGCGGCGTGGCGAACGCCGTCGGCGTTCAGCTCGCCGTCGAGCAGCCAGTTGTGGTCATAGCCCTTGCCGATCAGCAGCTGGGGATGGGCCTTGCGGATACGCGCCACGATCGCCGTTGGTTGGCGGAAGTCGAAAGGCGTGCCGTCCACCGGCGCGTGGCGCTGCGGGATCAGGTGCTCGTCGACCTCGCTGTAGCGCGACGCGGGAATGGTCAGGCGATGGCGCAGCACGCTGCCGTCGCCGGCGAGGTTGAAGTAGTCGTGGTGGGTCAGGTTGACGACGGTGGCGCGGTCGGTCGTGGCTTCGTAGTCGATGCGCCAGCTGTTGTCGGTGGCGCTGACCGAGTAGCGCACGCTGACCTGCAGCTCGCCCGGGAAGCCTTGCTCGCCATGCGGGCTCGTGTAAGTGAACAAAAGCGCTTCGGCCTCACCGGCGCGGGGCTCCGCGGGTGCGGCGTTCCACAGCCGATGGCCGAAGCCCTCGGTGCCGCCATGCAGGCAGTTGAGCCCGTCGTTGCAACCCAGCAGGTGGACCTCGCCGTCCAGCTCGAAGCGGGCGCCGGCAATGCGGTTGCCGTAGCGCCCGACGATGATGCCGAAGGACGGGTTGCGGTGCACATAGTCGTCCAGGTTGTCGAAGCCCAGCACGACATTGCCGCTCTGGCCCTGGGCGTCCGGCACCCACAGGCCGGTGACGATGCCGCCCAGCGTGATGGCGGTCAGCTTCAAGCCGAGGCCGTTGCTGAGGGTGTATTCATGCACCGGCCGGCCATCGGGCAGGCGGCCGTAGTCGCGCCTCTGCATGCTCATCAGGCCCAGCCGCCGTCGACGATGAAGTCCTGCGCGGTGCACATGGCGCTGTCATCCGCTGCGAGGAACAGCGCCATCGAAGCGATGTGCTGAGGCATCAACGGCTCGTCGATGCACTGGCCCTTGGCGATTTCCTTCTTGGTCTCTTCGGTGACCCAGAGCTTCAATTGCTTCTCGGTCATGACCCAGCCCGGCGCCAGCGTGTTGACGCGGATCTTGTGCGGTCCGAAGTCGCGCGCCAGGCAGCGCGTCAGCCCTTGGACCGCGGCCTTGCTGGCCGTGTAGGCCGGCATGCCACCCTGCTTGAGCATCCAGCTGATGGAGCCGAAGTTGATGATGGAGCCACCGCCCGCCGCCTTCATGTCGGCCAGCACGGCCTGGGCCGTGAAGAACTGGTGCTTGATGTTGACGGCGACGCTGGCGTCCCAGAACTCGGGCGTGGTCTCTTCGACGGCGTGGCGCTTGTCGTTGGCGGCGTTGTTCAGCAGGACCGTGAAAGGGCCCGTGCGCTCGCGCAAGGCAGCGACCGCCGAGCGCAGGGATTCGACGTTGGACAGGTCGGCCGCCGCGAACTGCGGCGCATGGCGCGAGCCCGCGAGGCGGGCGGCCAGCGCCTGGCCCTCATCCGCGGCCAGGTCGATGAAGGCCACCTTGGCGCCCTGGGCGGCAAAGGCCTCGACCAGGGTCTCGCCGATGCCGGTGGCCCCGCCGGTGATCAGGACGCCCCGGTCCTGAAGGCTGGGGTAGCGGGCGTAAGAACTCATCGAACTGTCTCCTGCGATAGGCGGCCCGGCTGCTTTGGCCCGGCGATGGATGGATTATTAGTCATACTTTTTTCTTTGAAAAGACGAGTAATTTCGGGTTAACCCCGATGATCTCGCATAAATAGTCATACTTTAATGACGGCCAATGCCGGCGAAGACAGCTGGCCGGGCCCGCCCGTCGGTGCCTGCATTCAACTTCCCAGAGACAAAGGCCCGCATCATGAGCGCCTCCACCACCCGCCCCTATCGCGGCGTCTTCCCCGTCGTTCCGACCATCTTCCACGCCGACGGCACGCTGGACCTCCCCGGCCAGCTGCGCTGCGTCGACTTCATGATCGACGCCGGCTCCACCGGCCTGTGCATCCTCGCCAACTTCTCCGAGCAGTTCGTGCTGTCGGATGCCGAGCGCGAGACCCTGACCCGCGCCATCCTCGAGCATGTGGCCGGCCGCGTGCCCGTCATCGTCACGACGACGCATTACTCGACGCAGATCTGCATCGAGCGCAGCCAACTGGCGCAATCGCTCGGCGCGGCCATGGTCATGGTCATGCCGCCGTATCACGGCGCCACCTTCCGCGTGTCCGAAGGCCAGATCGAGAGCTTCTACCAGCGCCTGTCCGATGCGATCTCGATTCCCATCATGATCCAGGACGCCCCGGTGGCCGGCACGCCGCTGTCGGTGCCGCTGCTGGCACGCATGGCCCAAACAATAGCCAACGTGAAGTACTTCAAGCTGGAGATGCCCCAGGCCGCCAGCAAGATGCGCGAGCTGATCCGCGTCGGCGGTGCGGCCATTGAAGGCCCGTGGGACGGAGAAGAGGCCATCACGCTGCTGGCCGACCTGGACGCCGGCGCCACCGGCGCGATGACGGGCGGCGGCTTCCCCGACGGCATCCGCAAGATCTTCGACGCCTTCCACGCCGGTGACCGCGAGGAGGCCGTCGTCCAGTACGGCCGCTGGCTGCCGCTGATCAACTACGAGAACCGCCAGGGCGGCATCCTGACCGCCAAGGCGCTGATGAAGGAAGGCGGCGTCATCAAGAGCGATGCGCCTCGCCACCCCTTCCCCGAAATGAGCCCCGAAGTGCGCGCCGGCCTGCTCGACGCGGCCAAACGACTCGATCCCCTGGTCCTGCGCTGGGGCAAGTGATGCGCTGGCTGGCAGCGCTGCTGGCGCTGTGCCTGAGCGCATCCGCGCTCGCGCTGGAACTTCAGGGCGACACGGGCGCGCATGACCCCACACTGCTGATCCAGGGCGAGCGCTGGTTTGTCTTCACGACGGGCAAAGGGCTGCAGCGGCTGGAGTCCACCGATAGCGGCAAGACCTGGCGCCGCCTGGCACCGGTGTTCAGCGAGCCACCCGCCTGGTGGGCCGAGGCCGTGCCCGAGCACAAGGGCCTGGACGTCTGGGCACCCAAGCTGTTCGCCCACCGGGGCCGCGTCTGGGCGCTGTACTCCATCTCCACCTTCGGCAAGAACCGCTCGGCCATCGGCCTGGTCAGCAGCGACAAGCCGGACGCCAGCGAGTGGCGCGACGAAGGCCTGGTCGTGCAGAGCGTGGCGAGCGACAACTTCAACGCCATCGACCCCGACCTCTTCGCCGACACCGACGGCAAGCTGTGGCTGAGTTATGGCTCCTTCTGGGGCGGCATCCGCCTCACCGAGCTGAATGCCGACACCCTGCGCCCCATCGGCGAGACGCGCTTCATCGCCCGCCGCAAGGCCGGCGTCGAAGCGCCCACCCTCGTGCGGCACGGCGACTGGATCTATCTGTTCGCATCCCTTGACCTCTGCTGCCGCGGCGTGGACAGCAGCTACAACATCGCCGTCGGCCGCGCGCGCAGCGTCGAAGGCCCCTATTTCGACCGCGACGGCAAGGCGCTGATGGACGGCGGTGGCACCCGGCTGCTCGCAGGCGGTACGCGCTGGAAGGGTCCCGGCCACCAGGACGTCGTCGGCGACTGGCTGGTGCACCACGCCTATGACGGCGAACGCGGCGGCAAGCCGCATCTGCGCATCAAGCGCCTGAGCTGGTCCGACGAAGGCTGGCCCGTGATCCCCTCTGAAGAAGAATGAACCGGAGACACCCAACGTGGCTGGCCTGAAGCTGGAGAACGTCTGCAAGCGCTACGGCGCCGTGCAGGTCATCGAGAACCTGTCGCTGGACGTGGCCGAAGGCGAGTTCGTCGTCTTCCTCGGCCCGTCGGGCTGCGGCAAGACGAGCCTGCTGCGCATGGTGGCGGGCCTGGAAGAGGTCAGCGGCGGCCGCATCCTCATCGGCGACCGCGACGTGACCGTCGCGCCTCCGGGCCAGCGCAACCTGGCCATGGTGTTCCAGCACTACGCCCTCTACCCGCACATGAGCGTGCGCGACAACCTCGCCTTCGGGTTGAAGAACATCGGCATCCCGGCGGACGAGATTGCCAAGCGCATCACCGAGTCGGCCCGCATGCTGGAGCTGGACACCCTGCTGGACCGCAAGCCCGGCCAGCTCTCCGGCGGCCAGCGCCAGCGCGTCGCCATCGGCCGCGCGGTGGTCAAGGAGCCCGGCATCTTCCTGTTCGACGAGCCGCTGTCGAATCTGGATGCAGCTCTTCGTGGACGCACGCGACTGGAGCTGGCGCAACTGCACCAGCGCCTGGGCGCCACCATGGTCTTCGTCACCCACGACCAGATCGAGGCCATGACCCTGGCCACACGCATCGTCGTCATGAAGGGCGGTGCCATCGAGCAGGTCGCCACGCCGGCCGAGCTGTACCGCCGGCCCGCAACCAGGTTCGTGGCCAGCTTCATCGGCACACCGGGCATGGGCTTTGTGCCGGTGCAGCGGGCGCCGGACGACCGCGGGCGCGTCGTGGTCACGGTGCCGGGCGGCCAGTGGGTGACGACGCGTGTCGCCAGCGAAGGCCTGTCGGCACAGGCCCTGACCTTGGGTATCCGGCCCGAGAACCTGCGCGTGGCCGAGCAAGGCCCGCTGCGTGGCCGCGTCGAGCTGGTCGAGTTCCTGGGTGAGCGCACGCTGGCCCACTTGAAGCTCGAAGGCGGCAGCCCACTCATCGTGACCGTGCCGGCCGGCACATCGCCCAAGCTGGGTTCCTATGTCGCCGTCAGCGTCGACGTGGCCGAAGCCCACCTCTTCGACGAGACCGGCCGCGCCCATCATGCGCAGGAGTCGCTCGCATGAGTGCGCCCACCGTCGGGCTGCGCGCCTCACGCCCGGCCTACGCCCTCTTTGTGCTGCCCTTCGTGGCGGTCTACGTGCTGATGCTGCTGTGGCCGCTGGCCAAGGGCGTGTGGATCAGCTTTCACGACCACGACCTGCTGTCCGACGACAGCTTCTGGGTGGGCCTGGCCAACTACAAGGAACTGTGGAGCGACGAGGTCTTCCAGCAGGTAGTCTGGAACACCCTCCGCTTCGTCGCCATCAGCACGCCCATCTTCGTCGTGCTGTCACTGATGCTGGCGCTGGCACTCAACCGCCCGGGCAAGCTGGCCACCTTGCTGCGCGCCACCTTCTTCTGCGCCTCGGTCTTCTCGGTCACGCTGATCACCCTGGTCTGGAAGCTGGCGCTGATGCCCGAGCGCGGCCTCATCGCCCAGGCCTTCGCGGCCGTGGGCCTGCCCGAGCTGCCGCTGCTGACCAGCGATTCGCTGGCCCTGACCACCATCGCCTTGGTCACGGTGTGGTGGATCATCGGCCTGCCGATGATCCTCTTCCTGTCGGCCCTGCAGCAGATCCCCTCGGACATCTACGAGGCCGCGGCCCTCGACAACACGCCGCGCTGGCGCGTGCTGACCCACATCACCCTGCCCAGCCTGAAGCGCGCCATCGTGCTGGTCGCGCTGATCGAGGTCATCCGCCAGTTCCAGGTCTTCCCGCAGATCATGCTGATGACCAACGGCGGGCCCAACAACACCACCCGGTCCATCGTGCAGTTCACCTACGAGCAGGCCTTCATGCAGCTGTCGCTGGGCTATGCCACCGCCGCCTCGCAGGTGCTGCTGGCCATCATGCTGGTGGGTGTTTCCGCACAGCTCTGGCTGGAACGTGATCGCAAGGGAGGCACGCGATGAACCCCTTGCTGCGCCGCGGTTGGTTCGACCGCTTGGTGATGGCAGCTCTCACGCTGCTGGCCCTGGCCTGGATGGCGCCGCTGCTGTGGGTGCTGGCCCTGTCCTTCAAGCCCAACGAGTTCCTGCTGCGCCACACCGACGTCTTCCTGGCGCCGCCCTACACGCTGGCCAACTACCTGGACATCCTGCAGACCTCGCAGGTCTTCCGCTGGCTGGGCAACAGCGCGCTGGTGGCCCTGCTGCAGACGGTGGGCGTGCTGGTGCTGTCGTCGCTGGCCGGCTATGGCTTCGCGCGCTGCGAGTTTCCGGGCCGAAAGATCCTGTTCGCCCTCGTCATGTTCGGCCTGGCCGTGCCGGCGCAATCGGTCTTCATCCCGCTGCACCGGTTGTTCTCGGAGTGGAACCTGCAGAACACGATTGCCGGCCTGGCGCTGCCGGGCTTGGCCGCGCCCTTCGGCGTCTATTTGATGACGCAGTACTTCAAGGCCATCCCGGCCGAACTGGAAGAGGCCGCGCTGCTGGACAACGCCTCGCGCTTCAAGACCTTTTTGACCATCATCCTGCCGCTGACGCTGCCGGCCCAGGCCACCTTGGGCATCTTCACCTTCCTGGCCTGCTGGAACGACTACCTCTGGCCGCTGGTCATCGCGACCCAGCCCGACATGTACACGCTGACGCGCGGCCTGGCCTCCACGCAGACCAACTTCGCGCAGTCGGAAGGGCTGGGCTTCCTGATGGCGCAGGCCGTGTTTGCCGGTGTGCCCGCGCTGATGCTTTATCTCTTCTTCCAGCGCCATCTGGTGACGGCCGTTGCCGGGACGGGCAAGTCATGATGAAGCGCTTGGCAGTTCTCTTTTGCACGGCCCTGCTTGCCGCCTGCGGCGCGGGCAAGGACAACTCGGGCAAGACCGAGATCACGCTGATGCGCTTCTTCGGCAGCTGCGAGTCGCAGTTCGGCCAGGTCGTGAAGGCCTCCGAGGGCGTCGGCGAATGCGGCATCGTCACGGCCCTGGTCAACGAGTTCAACGCGACCCATCCCGACGTCGTCGTGAAGACGCAGATCGGCGAGTGGGGACCCTACTACGACCAGCTCACCGCGCGCCTCGTGTCCAAGGACATCCCGACCGTGGCCGTCATGCACGAGTCGGCCCTGGGCGACTATGTGCGCCGCAAGCTGGTGCTGCCGCTGGACGAGGATTTCAAGCGCGTCGGCGTGCCGGTGGACGACTTCACCGAGCATGCGCGCAAGGGCACCACGTTCAACGGCCAGACCTATGCGCTGCCCTTCGACACCTGGGCCTGGCTGTGGCACATCAACACGAAGTTGATGAAGCAGGCCGGCCTGCTGGGCGCCAACGGCGAGCCGGTGCTGCCGCGCTCGCCCGAGGAGCTGCTGGCGCAGGCGCGCCAGTTCAAGCAGAAGACGGGCAAGCCCTTCTTCGCCTGGGCCGTGGCCAACGAGACCGCCGCCAACGACCGCACCTTCCAGACGCTCGTGGCCCAGCAGGGCGCGGCCCTGTTCGCTGAAGACGGCAAGAGCATCCGCATGCAGCAGCCCGCCGTGACGAAGGCGTTGACGCTGATGCAGACCCTCTACAAGGAAGGCCATGTGCGGCCCAACCTGGACTACGCCGCCGCCAACCAGGCCTTCCTGAACGGCGAGGCCGGCGTCGTCGTCGTCGGCACCTGGACCATCGACCAGTTCCTGCGTGAATCCAAGAAGCCCGACTCGCCGCTGCAGGGCGGCTACGCGGTGCGGCCCTTTGCCCAGCTCTATGACAGGCCGGCCGTGTTCGCCGACGGCCACTCGTGGGCCCTGTTCAAGGGCGGCACGACCGACGCCAAGGGCCACGAGGCGGCGCTGAAGTTCCTCAAGTTCGTCTGGGACCACAGCGCCGAGTGGTCGCGCACCGGCCATCTGCCGGTCAGCAAGACCGTGGCGGGCAGCGAGGCCTTCCGCGCTTTGCCGCAGCGCGAGTCGCTGGCCGAGATCACGCACACCGGTGCGTCCATGCCGGGCAACGTGCCCACGCAACGCAATATCGAACTGCTGATCGGCGAGGACGTGGCCAATTTGCTGCTATCGGGCAAGCCGGTGGCCGAGGTGCAGGCCAGCGTCGAGAAGCGTGTCAACAAGGCACTTCAAAAGGCACGCCGCTGATGTTCGAAGCCCAACTCATCGTCGACCGCGACTTCGCCCTCGCGCCGCTGGACCGCCGCTTGTTCGGCGTCTTCGTCGAGCACCTCGGGCGCTGCGTCTACAACGGCATCCACGAGCCCGGCCACCCCACCGCCGACGAGCACGGTTTTCGGGGCGACGTGGCCGAGCTGACGAAGGAGCTGGGCGCCACCATCGTGCGCTACCCCGGCGGCAATTTCATGTCGGGCTACAACTGGGAAGACGGCGTCGGCCCCAAGGAGCAGCGCCCGCGGCGCCTGGACCTGGCCTGGTTCTCGACCGAGACCAACCAGGTCGGCACGCATGAGTTCATGCACTGGTGCCGCAAGATCGGCATCGAGCCGATGTTCGGCGTCAACCTCGGCACGCGCGGGCCCGACGAGGCACGCCACTACCTCGAGTACTGCAACCACCCCGGCGGCACGGCGCTGTCGGACCTGCGCCGCAGCCACGGCGCCGAGGAGCCGCTGGGCATCAAGTTCTGGTGCCTGGGCAACGAGATGGACGGCCCTTGGCAGATCTGCCAGAAGACCCCCGACGAATACGGCCGCATCGCCAAGGAGACCGCCAAGCTGATGCGCTGGGTGGACCCGAGCATCGAGCTGGCCGCCTGCGGCTCGTCGGCCTACGACATGCCGAGCTACGGCGTCTGGGAAGACCGCGTGCTGGAGCATTGCTTCGAGTTCGTCGACTACCTGTCGCTGCACAGCTATTTCGTCAAGCCGCCTGTGGGTCAAGGTTCAGATACCAGCACCGAGGCCTTCTTCGCGCAGATCGAGACCAATGCCCGCTACATCGAGGACACGGTGGCGATTGCCGATGCGGTGGCCACGCGCAAGCGCTCCAACAAGCGGCTCAAGCTGTCCTTCGACGAATGGAATGTCTGGTACCGCGCCCGCCATGGCGAGCACCTGAAGCAAGCCGGCTGGCCCGAGGCGCCGCGACTGCTGGAAGAGGTCTACACGGCCGAGGACGCCCTGCTCATCGGCGGCATGCTGACCATGATGATGAACCACGCCGACCGGCTCAAGGTCGCCTGCATGGCCCAGCTGTGCAACGTCATCGCGCCCATCATGACCGAGCCCGGCGGCCCGGCCTGGCGGCAGACCATCTTCCACCCCTTCGCCCAGGCCGCGCGCTGGGCACATGGCGAGGTGCTGCGCTCGGTGGTCAAGTCGCCCGGCTATGCCAACGCCCGCCACGGCGAGCTGCCTTATCTGTGCGCCAGCGTCGTCGACGACCCGGCCACGGGCCGCACCGCCGTCTTCCTGCTGAACCGCCACCTGACCGAGGAGATGGACCTGTCCATCACGCTGCGCGGCCTGGGCGCCGAGCGCCGCCTCGTGCAGGCCGAGCAGCTGCACAGCGCCGACCTGAACGCCAGCAACACGGCCGACGCACCCGACCGCGTCGCGCCGCAGCCGCTGGAAGGCATCGCCATCCTCGACGAACGCTTGAGCGTGAAGTTGAGGCCCGCCTCCTGGAACGTCATCGTCACCCAAGCGATTCGCGCCGCATGACCTGGAACAACCCCCTCATCCCCCAGCGCGCCGACCCGCAGATCAGCCGGGTTGATGGCCGCTACTGGTTCACCGCCTCGGTGCCCAGCTACGACGCCATCGAGATCCGCAGCGCCGACAGCATCGCCGGCCTGGCGACCGCCACGCCCCAGGTGATCTGGCGCAAGCACGACAGCGGCCCGATGAGCTTCCACGTCTGGGCGCCGGAGCTGCACCGCATAGCCGGCCGCTGGTATGTCTACTTCGCAGCCAGCGAGCGCGACGACATCTGGAAGCTGCGCATGTATGTGCTGGAGTGCGAGGGCGACGACCCGCTGCGCGATGCCTGGCTGGAGCGCGGCCAGATCGCTACACCCGAGGAAGGCTTCTCGCTGGACGCGACGCCCTTCGAGCACCACGGCAAGCGCTACCTCTGCTGGGCCCAGAAGAGCCCGCCGACGGAGAGCAACCTCTACATCGCCGAGTTGGCCAACCCGTGGACCTTGAAGACCGAGCCCGTCGTCATCGCGCGCCCGGACCTGGCCTGGGAGCGCATCGGCTTCTGCGTCAACGAGGGCCCCGCGGTGCTCAAGCGCAACGGCCGCGTCTTCATCGCCTATTCGGCCGCGGCGACCGACGCGAACTACTGCATGGGCCTGCTGTGGGCCGATGAGAACGCCGATCTGCTGGACCCCACGAGCTGGAGCAAGTCGCCCGTGCCGGTGTTCAAGACCGACGAGTCGGTCAGCCAGTTCGGCCCCGGCCACAACAGCTTCACGACGACGCCCGATGGCCAGACCGACCTGCTGGTCTATCACGCCCGCAACTACCGCGACATCGTCGGCGACCCACTCAACGACCCCAACCGCCACACCCGCGTGCAGGCCTTTGGCTGGCGTGTCGACGGCTTCCCCGACTTCGGCACACCGGTCGCCGATGGTCCTTACTCGATCTGACGCCATGAAGCTCCTTGCCTCGCTCCTGATTGCAGTACCCGCTCTCGCGCAAGCCCTGAGCAGCCCCGACGGCCAGCTCCAGGTCGACGTGTCGGTCAACGCCGAGCAGCAGCTCGTCTACACGGTGCAGCGCGCTGGCCAGCCGGTGCTGCTGGCTTCGCGCCTGGGCCTGGTGCTGGAGCAGGGTGACTTCGCCAATGGGCTCAAGCTCGTCGCGGCCTCGCCCGTGAAGGCCCACCGCGAGCAGTACACGCTCGCCGCCGGCAAGAAGAGCCGCGTGGACTACCGCGCCAACGAGCAGCGCTTCACCGTCGCCAACGCCGCCGGGCAGCAGCTCATCCTGACGCTGCGCGCCTCCAACGACGGGCTGGCCCTGCGCTACACCGTGGACGGCCCGGGTCGCAAGCAGTTCAAGGACGAGCTGACCAGCTTCGCCTTCCCTGCCGACGCGCGCGCCTGGCTGCAGCCCATGGCCGTCGCCAAGACGGGCTACAGCCGCGTCAACCCGTCCTACGAAGAGCACTACCAGATGGGCGTCGCCGTCGGCACGCCGTCGCCCATGCCGGCGGGCTGGGTCTTCCCGGCACTGTTCCGCAGCGGTGCCAACTGGGTGGCCCTGACCGAAGCCGGCATGGACGGCCGCTTCCACGCGTCGCGCCTGCAAGCCGCCTCCACCGGTGGCATCTACCGCATCGGCCTGCCCGATCCACTCGAGGTCTTCACCGGCGGCCATCTGTTGGCCGACGTGAACGGCCCCCTGACCACCCCCTGGCGCGTGCTCGCCATCGGCCCGCTGAAGACGGTGATGGAGTCCACTCTCGGCACCGACCTTGCCGCCCCGGCCGTGCCCTTTGACAAGGCCAGGCTGAAGCCGGGCCATGCGTCCTGGAGCTGGGCGCTGCTGAAGGATGGAGCCACCGTCTTCGACGAGCAGAAGCGCTTCATCGACTACGCCGCCGACATGCACTGGAACTACACCCTGGTGGACGCCGAGTGGGACCGCCAGATCGGCGACGCCCAGATGAAGGCGCTGGCCGACTACGGCCGCACGAAGAACATCGGCCTGCTGGCCTGGTACAACTCCGCGGGCGACTGGAACGACACGCCCCAGACGCCGCGCAGCAAGCTGCTGACCCGAGCCGACCGCGCCCGCGAGTTCGCGCGCATGAAGGCCATCGGCGTGGCCGGCCTGAAGGTGGATTTCTTCGGCGGCGACGGCGCGTCCATGCAGGCCTATTACGTGGACCTGCTGAAGGAGTCGGCGGCGGCCGGCTTGCTGATGAACTTCCACGGCGCGACGCTGCCGCGCGGCTGGAGCCGCACCTACCCCCACCTGATGACGGCGGAGGCGGTGCGCGGCCTGGAGTTCACGACCTTCACGCAGGAAGACCAGGACGCCGTGGCCACGCACGCCGCCATGCTGCCTTTCACGCGCAATCTCTTCGACCCCATGGACTTCACGCCCATGGTGTTCGGCGACATCCCCAACATCAAGCGCACCACGCGCAACGGCTTCGAGTTGGCCGAGAGCGTGCTCTTCCTCTCCGGTATCCAGCACTATGCCGAGACGCCCGAGGGCATGGCCACCGTGCCGGCCTATGTGAAGGGCCTGCTGCGCGAACTGCCGCGCCACTGGGACGAGGTGCGCTTTCTCGACGGCGAACCGGGCAAGTTCGTCGTGCTGGCCCGCCGCGCCGGCAAGCAGTGGTTCATTGCCGGCCTGAATGCCGACGACACGCTGCGCGAGATCCAGCTCGACCTGGCCTGGCTCGGCAAACGCCAAGGCCAGCTCATCACCGACGGTGCCGGCGAGCGCGAGTTCACTGAAGCCCAGCTTGCCGCACCCGCGGCCCAGCTGACGCTGGCACCCCACGGCGGCTTTGTCGCCCGCTTTCGATAATGAAGGCTTTTGCGGCTAGCCTCGCGGCCATGCGAACCCGAGCGGATCACTCCACCTACAGCGCCCAGCCCGAGGGCAAGAGCCAGCATGGCCGCATCGTCAGCGAGCTGGGCCTGGCCATCATCGGCGGCGAATTGAAGCCCGGCGACAAGCTGCCGCCCGAGGCCCAGCTGCTGGAGCGCTACGAGATCAGCCGCCCGGTGCTGCGCGAGGCCGTGCGAGTGCTCGTGGCCAAGGGCCTGGTGGTGTCGCGCCAGCGCGCCGGCGCCATCGTTCGCCCGCGCAACGAATGGCACCTGCTCGACCCCGACGTGCTGTACTGGCTGATCCAGTCCCGCCCGCAGCGCGACTTCGTGCAGACCCTGCTGGAAGTGCGTCGCATCTTCGAACCCGCCGCTGCCGCCTTGGCCGCCCGCGCCGCGACCGATGAGCAGCTGGCCGGCATCGCCACCGCCTACGAAGGCATGGCCGCCGCCAAGACCACGGCCGAGCTGCTGGAGCCGGACCTGACCTTCCACCGCCGCATTGCCGAGGCCACCGGCAACGACCTGCTGGCCTATATCGGCAACATGCTGTCCCTGGCCCTGCGTGAGTCCATCATCCTGTCCAGCCAGCTGCCCAACACGCACGATCTTTCCCTGCCGCGCCACAAGGCCATCCTGACGGCCCTGCAGGCCCGCGACGCCGTCGGCGCCCGCCAGGCCACCCTGGTGCAGCTGGAGGAAACCGGCGACGACATCAACACCGTGCTGGCCGCCGACGGCCGCGTGAACTTGGCTTGAACACGATGGCCCGCGACGACGACGATGACAACAACGGCACGTCGCTGACCGACGCCAGCCCCAATCCCAACTGGTTCCTGCGCGCGCGCCTGAAGACGCGCCAACTGCTGCTGCTGATCGCGCTGGACGACGAGCGCAACATCCACCGCGCCGCCGAGGTGCTGTGCATGACCCAGCCGGCCGCCTCCAAGCAGCTCAAGGACCTGGAGGACATGCTGGACGTCAAGCTCTTCGAGCGCCACCCGCGCGGCATGGAGCCCACGCTCTACGGCGAGACCATGATCCGCCACGCCCGCATGGCGCTGACGTCGCTGTCGGCCGCCCACGACGACATCGTCTCGCTGAAGAATGGCCTGGCCGGCCAGGTCGAGGTCGGCGTCATCATGACCCCGGCCATGGGCCTGCTGCCGCGCGCCATCGCCCGCATCAAGCTGCAGGCGCCCAAGCTGCGCATCGGCGTCCACATGGAAAGCAGCAAGCAGCTCGTGGACATGCTGCAGCGCGGCAAGCTGGACTTCATGATCGGCCGCATCGTCGAAGAGGAAGACGCCGCCGGCCTGCACTATGAGGAGCTGACGGTCGAGCCCGCCTGCGCCGTCGCGCGCGTGGGCCATCCGCTCTTGAAGGAAGACAACCTCAAGCTCGCCGACCTGGCCGACCAGCCCTGGATCCTGCCGCCGCAGGGCAGCGTGCTGCGCCACCGCTGGGAGCTGATGTTCCGCCGCGCCGCGCTGGAGCCGCCGGCCAACAACGTCGATACCACGGCCCTGCTGCTCATCACCGCCCTGCTGCAGCAGACCGACTCCCTGCATGTGATGCCGGTGGAGGTGGCACGCTACTACGCGTCGCTGCACGTGCTGGCCATCCTGCCCATCGACCTGCCCTGCCATATGGACGCCTTCGGCATCATCACCCGCGAGGGGCATCTGATGTCCCCGGGGGCGCGCCAGCTGCTGCACGAGGTGCGCTCGGCCGCCCGCGACCTCTACTGAGGACTTTGGCCGCGGTTGCGGCCAGATGGCGGGTTTTGGCCCTTGCCCGGGCGTCGGGAGGCGCCACCCTGGGCGGCCTTCGGGTTCACCCGTAGCCTCCGCAGCAGCCCCGCCAGCCGGTCAGGCACCGTTTCCGGGCGACAATCGCAGCTTTACGCGCGCGCGCGTTTTTGGGCTTGCCCAGCTGAATCTCCCCCCAAGAGGCCTCCATGATCGTTTTGAAAGCTCCCCAGGATCAGGTGCTCGGCGCGCTGCAAGCGGTGTCCGGCATCGTCGAGCGGCGCCACACGCTGCCGATCCTGGCCAATGTGTTGATCCGCAAGACCGGCAACCAGGTGGAGCTCACGACCAGCGACCTCGAGATCCAGGTGCGCACCACGGTCCAGTTTGACGGCGACGCCGGCAATCTGTCCACCACCGTCGGCGCCCGCAAGCTCATCGACATCCTGCGCTCCATGCCGGCCGACCAGGTCGTCAGCCTGACGAGCAACCAGAACAAGATGACCCTGCAGGGCGGCAAGAGCCGCTTCACGCTGCAGACCCTCCCCGCCGATGACTTCCCCCTGGTGCAGGAAGCCGCCGACTTCGGCCCCGCCTTCAGCGTGCCGCAGAAGGCGCTGAAGGGCCTGATCAACCAGGTCCACTTCGCCATGGCGGTGCACGACATCCGCTACTACCTGAACGGCATCCTGTTCGTCGCCGAAGGCAAGAACCTGACGCTGGTGGCCACCGACGGCCACCGCCTGGCCCTGGCCCAGGCCGAGCTGGACACCGACATCCCCAAGCAGGAAGTCATCCTGCCGCGCAAGACCGTGCTGGAGCTGCAGCGCCTCTTGAAGGACGGCAAGGACGACGATGCCATCGAGATGCGCTTTGCCGGCAACCAGGCCAAGTTCAGCTTCAGCGGCATGGAGTTCGTCACCAAGCTGGTCGAGGGCAAGTTCCCCGACTACAACCGCGTCATCCCCAAGAACCACAAGTTCCGCCTCACGCTGGGCCGCGCGCCGCTGCTGAGCAGCCTGCAGCGCGCCGCCATCCTGACCAGCGAGAAGTTCAAGGCCGTGCGCCTGACCTTCGAGCCGGGCCTGCTGTCCATCGCGTCCAGCAATGCCGAGCAGGAAGAGGCCAAGGAAGAGATCGAGATCGACTACGGCGGCGACAAGATCGAGACCGGCTTCAACGTCACCTACCTGATGGACGCCCTGGCCAACATGAGCCAGGACATGGTCTCCATTGACCTCAACGACAGCGCCAGCAGCGCGCTGCTGACCATTCCCGAGACGACGGGCTTCAAGTACGTGGTCATGCCGATGCGAATCTGAGCCGGCACCCTGGCTTGGACACAGCGGGCTTCGGCCCGCTTCAGTGCTTTTAAAGGGCGATGAATCAGTCGCCCGCGAGTGAGAGAGAGTTCCCGATGAGTGATGTGAATAGCAGCCCCGAACACCCGGACGGCCTGAACGCCAACCAGCAGGCGGCCGCCGCGGCGGAGAAGCAGTCGGGGGCGGTCTATGACGCCAACTCCATCCAGATCCTGGAAGGCCTGGAGGCCGTGCGCAAGCGCCCGGGCATGTACATCGGCGACACCTCCGACGGCACCGGCCTGCACCACCTCGTCTTCGAAGTGGTGGACAACTCCATCGACGAGGCCCTGGCCGGCCACTGCGACGACATCGTCGTCACCATCCACACCGACAACTCCATCTCCGTCATCGACAACGGCCGCGGCATTCCCACCGGCGTCAAGATGGACGACAAGCACGAGCCCAAGCGCTCGGCCGCCGAAATCGCGCTGACCGAGCTGCACGCCGGCGGCAAGTTCAACCAGAACAGCTACAAGGTCTCGGGCGGCCTGCACGGCGTGGGCGTGAGCTGCGTGAACGGCCTGTCCAAGTTCCTGCGCCTGACCGTGCGCCAGAACGGCAAGGTGCACTTCCTGGAGTTCGCCAAGGGCATCCCGCAGGACCGCGAGATCGTCATGGTCGATGGCGTCGAGACCAGCCCCATGAAGGTCATCGGCGAGACCGACAAGCGCGGCACCGAGGTCCACTTCCTGCCCGACACCGAGATCTTCCAGCAGAACAACGACTACCACTACGACATCCTCGCCAAGCGCCTGCGCGAGCTGAGCTTCCTGAACAACGGCGTCAAGATCCGCCTGGTCGACGAGCGCAACAACAAGGAAGACAACTTCGCCTATGCCGGCGGCGTGAAGGGCTTTGTCGAGTTCATCAACAAGGGCAAGACCACCCTGCACCCGAACATCTTCCACGCCGTCGGCGACAAGATGAGCGACCAGAACACCAACATCGGCGTCGAAGTGGCGATGCAGTGGAACGACGGCTTCAACGAGAACGTCCTCTGCTTCACCAACAACATCCCGCAGCGTGACGGCGGCACCCACCTCACCGGCCTGCGCGCCGCGATGACGCGCGTCATCAACAAATACATCGACGACAACGACCTCGCCAAGAAGGCCAAGGTCGAAGTCGCCGGTGACGACATGCGCGAAGGCCTGGCCTGCGTCGTGTCCGTCAAGGTGCCCGAGCCCAAGTTCAGCTCGCAGACCAAGGACAAGCTGGTCTCGTCGGAAGTGCGCGCCCCGGTGGAAGACATCGTCAGCCGCCTGCTGACCGACTACCTGCTCGAGAACCCGCTCGACGCCAAGACCATCTGCGGCAAGATCCTCGACGCCGCCCGCGCCCGCGAGGCCGCCCGCAAGGCGCGCGAGATGACGCGCCGCAAGGGCGTGCTCGACGGCCTGGGCCTGCCCGGCAAGCTGGCCGACTGCCAGGAAAAAGACCCCGCCCTGTGCGAGATCTACATCGTGGAGGGTGACTCCGCCGGCGGCTCCGCCAAGCAGGGGAGAGATCGCAAGTTCCAGGCCATCCTGCCACTGCGCGGCAAGATCCTCAACGTCGAGAAGGCCCGCTACGAGAAGCTGCTGACCAGCAATGAAATCCTGACGCTGATCACGGCCCTGGGCACCGGCATCGGCCGCGGCGCGGGTGGTGACGACTTCAACCCCGACAAGCTCCGCTACCACCGCATCATCATCATGACCGACGCGGACGTGGACGGCGCCCACATCCGCACCCTGCTGCTGACCTTCTTCTACCGCCAGATGCCCGAGCTCGTCGAGCGCGGCCACATCTACATCGCCCAGCCGCCGCTGTACAAGGTCAAGGTCGGCAAGCACGAGCAATACCTGAAGGACGGCCACGAGTTCGACGCCTTCCTGCTCAAGGTCGCGCTGCAGGACGCCCACCTGGACACCGGCACCGGCAGCACCCTCAGCGGCGACGCCCTCGACACCCTGGCCCGCAAGTACGTGACCGCCCAGAGCGTCATCCAGCGCCTGTCCAACTGGATGGACATCGAAGCCCTGCACGTGCTGGCCAACGGCCTGGCGCTGGACCTCGACACCGCCGAAGCCGCCGCGGCCAGCGCCGCCAGCCTCAAGGGCCTGCTGCACGATGCGCTGGTGACGGTCGAGACCGACCCGCGCACCGACAAACTGTTCCTGAAGATTGCCCGCACCCACCACGGCAATGTGCGCGCCAGCGTCATCACCGCCGACTTCGTGCACGGCGCCGACTACGCCGTGCTGGCCGACGCCGGCCTCAGCTTCCAAGGCCTCATCAAGCCCGGCGCCCTGGTGCGCAAGGGCGAAGGCGAGAAGGCCAAGGAGGCCAAGGTCGAAGACTTCCGCGCTGCCATGGCCTGGCTGATGAGCCAGGCCGAAGGCAGCGTCGGCCGCCAGCGCTACAAGGGCCTGGGCGAGATGAACCCCGAGCAGCTCTGGGAAACGACGATGGACCCCACCGTGCGCCGCCTGCTGCGCGTGCAGATCGACGACGCCATCGAGGCGGACAAGGTCTTCACGATGCTGATGGGCGACGAGGTGGAGCCGCGACGCGACTTCATTGAGACGAATGCGTTGAGGGCGGGGAATATCGACGTCTAACTTCTGTAGGACGACACATCATTTGAAATCCGCGACAGTTCGGTGAGATACGCACGACCGCTCATTTGAAAAATTCCTAAGCGGCAGCGCCCCGCCGAATAAAACCATCAGTGCTATGACCGCTGACCAGTACCTCCGGAACGTGCTGGCCCAGCACCAAGTCAACGCCGCCAGCGCTAGGTCGGTGGCGGGTGAGCAGATCGTGCCGATCGTGCAGCAGTGGGCGGGCCAATACCTCAACAGCATCGACCTTTCCGGGTCGATCGCGAAGGGAACGGCCAATGCCGGCGCCAACGATATGGACCTTTTCGTCGCAATGTCGTCGGCCACCCCGGGCACGCTGCGCGACATCTACGAATCGCTGCACGCGCTGGCTGCGAAGCACTGGGGTGCCCGCCGGCAGAACGTGTCGATCGGGGTCCAAGTCGGCGGCTACCACTTCGACCTCGTGCCCGGCCGCATGCAGCCGGGGCATCAGAACTGGTTCTCTCTGTGGCGCAATAAGGCGGAGACCTGGACCCAGACCAACATAACGCTGCAAATTCAGACGGTGGCCCAGTCCGGGCGCACGGAGGAGATCCGCGTCCTCAAACGCTGGCGCACGCTGGCTGGCCTCGACTTTCCAAGCTTCATCCTGGAGCTCGCGGTCCTGGAGGCCCTGAACGGCCGGCGCCTGGGCGATCTAGCTGTCAACGTCAGTGCGGCTTTGGAATGGCTACGCGACAATATGCGAACGGTTCGCCTGGTAGATCCGGCGAACACCAACAACGTGGTCACTGACGATCTAACGGCCGCTGAGCGGGCGGCGATCGCCACGGCGGCTGGCGTCGCGCGCGCGCAACCGAACTACACCAACTTCGTCTGGTGACCATGGCTATCGACCTGCGTCAGCTCTTCGCCGATCGCCAACAGCAGCTGGCCGCCCAGCTGAGCCTGGCCCGGCATCACATCGGCCACCCGGGGGACAAGGGCGCTGTGTCGGAAACAGAGTGGCTGGAACTGCTCCGCAGCTTCCTGCCAAGCCGGTACTGCGTCGACAAAGCGACAGTGATCGACAGTTGCGGTAGCACGAGCGAGTCGATCGACCTGGTTGTCTATGACCGCCACCACTCGCCGCTGGTCTTCGAGCAGGGCGGTTTCCGCTACATCCCCGCAGAGGCGGTTTACGCAGTCCTCGAAGTCAAGCAGTCGCTCGACGCGGGGCATGTGGCCTACGCGGCCGGCAAAGCGGCCTCGGTGCGGCGCCTGCATCGCACGAGCGCTGCAGTTACCGATATCCGGGGTGCGACGCCCATCAAACCGCCCATTCCCATCCTGGCCGGTCTGCTCACGACTAACGTTGGCTGGGCCCGGGACAACGCTACCGAGCAACTGCTGAGACATGTCGAGCAGCTCGATGCCGAACACCTGCTGCAGCTCGTGTGCGCGGCCGACAGCCAGGCCTTTGAGATCTCGCGCAACGAGCGCGGCACACAAGTCCAGG
Source organism: Roseateles saccharophilus (assembly GCF_031458095.1). GTDB lineage: Bacteria > Pseudomonadota > Gammaproteobacteria > Burkholderiales > Burkholderiaceae_C > Pelomonas > Pelomonas saccharophila_A. Next base: position 861,586 of record NZ_JAVDXU010000002.1, on the reverse strand, counting down.
CTTCCGCGCGGGACAATAGCCTGGTCTTCTTCCTTCTCAGCTTTTTGCAGCGCCTTCAGCAACTGGGCACCGTCGCGCCGATCGATTTCAGTGCGTATAAGGCAGCTCTGTAGCCCTCCGGTTGTCGCGTTGATAGAGGTCAATTGCGGCCCTTGCAGTCGCGATACCTCATGATCAAACACCTTGCCTTCTTTGCGGGGGCGTCGACGCCTTAGCTGAACACGGTGCTTATGTGCCCGGCGGTTGTGGTGGCGCCTTGCAATGTCCGCAACCGCCTCGTCTTTCGGCGACCAGTAGGACGCAAGATACCTTTTGGAGTGCCGACGGCGGCGCCTAAGATGCGTTGAGGCAACTTTGCCCTATAGGCTTAACTCGGCGATGTCATCAAAGAATCAGAAAGCGCTCTTTCCATCGCTAATTGACGAGCTGAACTATGTGGCAGATCGGCTAGTCGCGGCACAGGCCGAAGGCTCGCCGAGAGTCGTGAAGAGGGTAAGAGAGGCGCTCGAGACGGTATCGCAGCGACTCGCGCAGGCCGCAGCGGGTCTTGATCCAGTTATTCGGCCTTCTTCTACTTTCGACCCAACAAACCCAGCCACCGCAGGCCGCATCGTCGCGCTGACGATGGTCGCTCAGGCCCGCTACCCGCTATCGCGAGTTCCTGTCTTCTATGGGTCAGGCGTCTACGCGCTGTACTACATTGGCAAGGAAGGTGTGCCGGGTTGGGTCCCAGCCTACGCTCCCTTGGCTGGGACACAACATCCAATCTACGTTGGCAAGGCCGACCCAATTGATCCTGCGGCGAAGGAGCCGGTAGCGCAAGGACAAAAGTTGGCTGCGCGTCTGCGCGAGCACGCCAAGACCATCGGCAAAGCCACGACGACTCTCGACATTCATCACTTCGAATGCCGTTTCCTAATTGTTCAAACAGGGTTCCAGTCGTCTGCCGAGCGGTACCTGATTGACTTTTTCAAGCCCATCTGGAACTCGGAAACGAAGATCTGTTACGGCATGAGTAAACACGGTGATTCGGCCGAAACCCGCGGAAATGGCCGGTCACCATGGCACACCATGCATCCAGGAGTTGGGTGGTCTGACAACGAACGCCTCGTGGATCAGCGCCCGAAGCACCAGATCGAGCTGGATATCGCTGCCCACCTTGCAACTAACCGGCCGTATACGGATCTTACTCATATATTCGACAACTTTGTTGCCGACATGAAGCAGTTGCGTGTACCTTTAGCGTCCCAGGAAATTGACCCTAACGCTCAAGATGAGTTGGACCAGCTCAGCGACCAGCCAGACATAACTGATACCCCGGGATAACGAGTCCTGAGCCTAACGCCGCCTACGGGCAGCGGCTGACTACTCGATGCTTGGCTGCTAAATACATGCCAAGCCGGCCCCGAAACAGGCGTCTTCAGGAGTCATGGCCCTATTCGCCGGGATACCGCCCTCGTTTGGGATGCGCAGCAGGCCTAACTATCCTCTCGCAGCGTGCAAATCGCCTTTAGTGCTTCTTCAGTAACATCCCCAGGACGAACAGCTAGCCAAGAAGCGGCACTGTCAGTCGTAATCTCGCCTATTTGGCTAGACTTGGCAACACACCACGCAAACTTTCCTCGCCGGGACAAAGGAACTTTGTCGATGGGAAAGAAGTCCAACGTGAGGTTTTCCATTGCAATCCAATGGTCTTCAGGTTCGGGTAGATTGTCTTGCCAACCTCCGAATGCGTCTCTTTTTGCGACGTTTCTGACGTGATGCTTCGCAGCGGTAGCGCTGATACCAAAAGTCTCCATAACCTCGGCTACGATTGTTAGAGGATCAGAGTGTTTTTTGGCAATTGTTTGGACCGCACTAGGTGGGGCCAAAAATGCTACAGCAAACGCATTCGCCCTGATTTCCGGCGGGTCGCGTCTAGCGTCTCGGTCGCTCATCTCGAGATCTGCATAAGCATCAACTGTGACTCGTTGGAGTTGAGCGTCTGGGTCCCACAGTAAATGCCCTAATTCGTGGCACATCGTCATACGACGAACCCATACGTTGGAATTCATCCCAGTTTCATTGATAACGATGCCGCGCGCCCCGCCGTTCGCCATAGTTGCACCAGCAAATCGCTGATCCATCCTTAGCTGAATCAGTGGAAGCCCGAAATCGTCTTCAATAACCTTTCGAACGCTATCTATCGGTTCATCTTCAGTGAGCCCCAATAGCTGACGTGTTTTTCTAGCAAGCGAATACCCTATTTCCCACGCCGGGTAACCGAAGCTCGGATCATGCCTGGGAAGACGGACGCGACGAACAGCAAGAGTGCCTTGCAAAATGTCCTGAAGCGCAGCCTGTCGGGCGACCACCCACGCGGCTTCAGATAGTTGAAGGACGGTGGCGCCAGTGAAGCCGTGAATATCTTTGGCTGTCGCCATTTCACGGAGCCTTACTCCAAGATTGGAGTCACGGCCCGCATTAGGAACCAATCCCAACACCTGTTCATTTAAGGCAAGCGCTTGAGCCAAAAACTCCAACGTTCTAAAGGAAGTTTTTGTTCCCGGTGTTTCAATCTTCTCTAATTCATCAGCTGTAATGTGAGCTCGATCCGCCAGTTGCTTAATGGAAAGTCCAAGTTCTTCTCGTCGCGATCGTATCGTTGCTGCGGGCTCTTTCGATGAGCTCACCAATGGTGCGGAACCCTCTATAACGGCTTGCTTCAAGGCATGCCAGCCAAAAGTTCGAAGTGATTCGCGAGCAGAAAGAATTCTCCCCGTTGCACCTTGGCTATAAGGCGCAAGTTGAATCTGACTCCTAACAAAGCGAGCAGAAGAGGTGCGCGCGCGCGACTCAGGTGAGTCGCCTGAAGTGTCCGCGCCGAATACTAGGTCCAGCTCAGATGGATTAATATTGGTTGTCATTCAACCCACTCAGGGAATGCTCCGACGAAGCGTGCAGGTCGATTAGTTTCCTCATCAAAACCCATTGACCATACCCCATAACCGGATTGCGCAAACGCTCGGGCGACGGAGTCCAGTTCTGCCTTGCTTCTCGGACCATAGCGACCAGAACATCCGTTTACTACAATAGTTCCATCAGACAAAAACACCAACTCGCCACCAGAATATGCAGCAGCGCCCCCGGTTAGATTGGTATGTTTAATTACACCACTTTCAAGCGAGTCGCCGAATTCACAACGCTCACCAGCATGAACGACGTCCTCTGCTCGAACCACCCAAAGATGGGCCGCTTGTACCTGCTGCAGGTCCAATAAAGGCGTCGGCGGCCGTTCAACAGGCGGAACGCCGTCTATCCATTGAAGGAGTCCGTCTGACGGCTGCATTTGCTTCACTTGATCTATGTTGGCTATTAGACCTTCCGGGGGAAGTCTGGGCTCGCCAATGGCTTGCCGGAAAAAATCAAAGGCCTTCTTTGTAAGGATCATGAGGGCGACGGCGTTCCGCGCGAGCTATGCAACGCTACCGCTCGCGACTCAACTGACAACATGCTTGAACCCGAACGGGTCCTACATAGCGATCGTATGACGATCAGCTGCTAAGCGCGACACATCTATTCCTAGCGCTTCCTCGGGCGACATCCGGCATGGGCGCGTGCTGCGTGGCTGCCGCGCACCGATGATCCGCGCCATGTGACTGAGTGAGGCCATGTCGTGGGCTGATGTAGTCTTAGCTCACACAGGGCGAAGCACGGATGACAAATTGCGGAAGACAGCTAAATCCATCAGTAGCTGGAGCGAGAAATCGCCGCCGCAACTGCGGCCACTGCCCGGGCATTGCTTTCCGAGCGCCTCAGCTGGTCGATGCGGTCCTGAGGCGTGGAGCACGCAACCAAGTTAGCGGCAGCCCTCGATAAGCGCGTTGATCAGCGCATCAGTTCAGGTGCCACAGTGCTGCCTGCACGTAGCCCCCGATGACGTGGCGAAGCTGCGCACTCATCCGTTACGCCGCGCGTACGAGGTTAAGCCGAGACCGGCCAATTGCGTCTAGCTTGTCGGCAACCGACCCGGCAACCACTTCGCCTAATTTGACAGGCACTGCGTTGCCGAGCTGACGCATCGTCTCGCTCCATGAGCCGCGGAATACGTAGTCGTCCGGAAACGTCTGAAGGCGCGCAGCTTCGCGCGCAGTGAAATAGCGAATCGAGCCGTCCGGCCGCAACAGCATGTTCTCGCCGCCTGGCACACCATGATCGCCAGCCTTCAAGGTCTTGGCGGGCTCGTCCAACGGACTTCCCGTGTGCCCCGGATAACTCCGTGCCCCTGGGTTGAAGACGTGATTCGGAATGCCGTTGTTCGGCTGCTTCTCAGGGTCGGGCAGATCGGAGATCGCGTCGCGCACCGTGACCCACGGCAGACCCATGAATATGTTTTCGGCGCGAAGCCGAGCAATGCGACGCTCGAGCTTGGCCGGCATGGTCGGACGGTTGCGCTTTGCCACGCGGTGGCGCTCCCAGTAGTCGCCGGTGATCCACTGGTCGCGCAGGAGCGCATCCTCGCAATGCGTTGCTTCAGGGAACGACCAATTGACACCGAGATCTGATCGAAAGCCGATAAGAAAGACACGCTCTCGTCGCTGCGGCACGCCATAGTTGGCGGCGTTCAGCAGGCGGTACACGACGTTGTAGCGAGCGGCGCCTTGATTTCCGGTGTGGTGCCTCTCCAGCCGCGCTCGATGCTTTTCCCAAGCCTCGTCCTTTTTCCGCGTCAGCTCAGGATGCGAAAGCTGCAGGTGCACATACTCGAAGTAGGACGCGAACGATTCGCGCAGCAGGCCCTTGACGTTCTCGAAAATGAAGGCTTTGGGATTTAGCTCGCGCACGGCGCGCACCGCCTGGGGGAACATGTCGCGTTCGTCCATATGCCCGCGTGCCTTGCCACCAAGCGAAAACGGCTGACAGGGCGGCCCACCGGATACCACCATCACCTCGCCGTCGATCGTGCCGTAGTCGAACGCGCGCGCATCTCCTTCGAACACTGGCCAGCGCTCAACGTCATGGGCGTGGTTCTTCTGATTGAAGCGGAAGGTCTCGCATGAGTCATGGTCCCATTCGATGACCGCGGCGTGGTTGAACCCAGCTCGCCCCATCCCCATTGCTAGCCCGCCGGCTCCGGCGAACAGTTCAACGCTGCGCATCGAGAAATCCCCTAATCTTTTTGGCCAACTTGGCGATGTCCCCTAGCTGGCATTCCCAAATCGTCAAGACGCTCCACCCCAGCTTTCGCAACGCGCGCAAATTGCGTGCGTCGCGCTCGGCGTTCGCGGTGAGCTTCGGCAACCAAAATTCGCCGCGCGTTTTCGGCAGCCGTGCAAGAGCGCAGTTCAGATGACGATGCCAAAAGCATCCGTGTACGAAGATCACCTTGCTGCGGCCAGGAAACACCAGGTCGGGCGTGCCAGGCAGGTCTCTCCGGTGCAAACGGTACCGGTATCCCATGCCATGAACGAGGCGACGCACCTGCAGTTCCGGCTTGGTGTCCTTGCCGCGTACCAGCGCCATGCGCGCCGAGCGTTCTGCTGGGGTAAGGGTGTCCATTCATTCGCCCTGACCCGCCTCCGCGAATAGCGGCCATTGGTCGCCAACATATTTTTCAGCGGCTTCTCGCACCACCCAGGCCACGGACACCTTCTTGTGCTTGGCGATGCGCTCAAGCGTTGCGTAGAGGTCCGGCGGAAAGCTGACCGACGCGCGCGGCATTCGCGGTTCGCTACTTGGCCTCACCTCGTTCTTATCGCTAACCGTCATGGGGTTCCTGTGCTGCGTGCACCACTTTACACCACCGCGGTGCAGCAGTCGACCTGGCTCTACTGACGTGCTTTTCGCCGTTCTCTCGCATCCCACAGCCACCCTGGCAACGCCTCAAGCGCGGCCACTTCCTGGTCGTCGTGATACTGCCTTCGGCGTCGCTGCTCAGCTGTCCAAATGCCAAGTTTGAAACCGTCAGGCGCCACAAAGCCGCGAGGCACCAGGGCATGGCCGTGTTCCTTGGAATAGGCAAGTAGGCGGAGATAGTTGGTCATCCACTTGTCGTGGTTTCGGACGTTCGCCATCAGATTGGAAGGAGGTACAGATCTGAATCAATTCTCCCCACCCTGGCTACCGCCGAGGGGCAGATCTCGCGATGAAGCGTCCCTGGCCTCGTCGAGGCTGTGTCGATGTCATCCGTCGATCTGGCGCCGCTTTATCCCGCAGTGCGGCAGCGCTGCACGCACGTAGCGCGTGGCTCAAAGAAGATAAAGACGCAACCGAGCAAAGTCTTGCCAAACAGTGTCCCAACCCGCTCGACACACACTGCGTTTGCTTAGGTGAAGCGGCGCGTAGCCTTGTGTAGTTCATTGCACTACACCGTTGAACGTGCAGTTAGGACTGTGGCCGACATTACAGCACTTCGCCATCCGGTTTACCGCTGCGGCGGCTTCAAATATTTCCCACTACGCTGCTATCAAGACCTGCAATGGTTTTGTGCGCAATGAGCCCCTTCTCAGAACTTCTGTACCGCCTGCGCTGCCGGCACGACGTGAGGCAGGCTGAGCTCGCGGAAAAGCTCGGCTACGAGCAAAGCTACATCTCCGCACTGGAGATCGGCATCAAGGGCCCGCCCACAGAAGAGTTTGTCGAGCGCCTAGCTGGCGCTTTGCCGCTGACGCCTGAGGAGCGCCGCGAACTACGCACAGCGGTTGACGAATCAAGCCGCAAGCTAATCCTCGAAGGCGATGCGTCGCCAGAGCACTTTCGCTTCGTCGCTCGGCTGCGGCGAAAGCTGCACAGCGCCACGCCGCGCCAGCTTCGTCTGATGAGCGAAATCCTCGACATGCCTGACTTTGGCGTCCCGCCGCATGAGCGGCCGCTTCCGCGCATCAAACGCCGGCGAACCGTGAGGGAGGCGCCCATGTAGAAAAGCGGGACAACCTTTCGGCTGCCCCGCTGGTCGGAGCATCGAGCGATACCCCGGATAGGCAACTCCAGTATCGCCCTCTGCGGCGGAGCGTCAAGCCAAACCCTTCACACCGACCCCGTTCGCGCGGTTTTCACCACTGCGCGCGGGCGTTGCTACGTCCGAAATTGGTAATGACACATCGCTCCTGGAATCGGCGAGGCCCCGTCTCGTTCGTCCGGGAACTGGAGAAAAGATGAACACGACTCCTTCGCCCAGGCCATGGCACGCGCCTGGCCCGAACTCAACCGCGCCCGCGCGCCGGGTGGTCCGCCCGACCGGCGGGATCATTCGCGGGAAATTCCCAAGTCGAAAGAATCGCCGCATGGTCGAGTTCGAGGAACTCCTCGAACTCGACTTGATGCACCTGCTGGAAGCGGCGCCCGAGGTGGCGGCCTATCGGCAGCAGCCCGTCGACATCTCGTACCCCGACGACGACGCCTTGCGCAAGTACACGCCGGACTTTGAGGTGCTGCTGACGTCCGGGCAGTTCCTCTACGTCGAGGTCAAGCCGCAGGAGCGGCTCAGCGATCCTGAGATCGCGCGCAAGCTCGAAGCGATTCGTGTACAGCTGGAGAGGGACGAGATTCGGTTCGAAGTTCTGACCTGTGCCGACATCCGTCGCCAGCCGCGCCTCAACAACATCCGGTGGCTCTATCGGCAAGCGGGCACGGCGCCTGTCACCGCCGGCGCGGCAGACTTTGGCGCCAGAAGGCTCGCGGCGACTGGACCACACACGATAGGCAGCGCTCACGCAGCGCTGCGGGGCACCGGACTTGATCCAGCCATCTTGATCCTGAAGGGCATATGCGCCTGCGACCTCGACCACCCCGTTTCCTTCGAAACGCCGATCCACCTTGCACAGGAGAACAGCCATGAGCGCTTTCGCATTTCGCGTCGGCTTGGTTTTTGAGTGGGGCGGCGTCCAGTACCGAATCGAGAAGCTCCAGCCAAACTCGCAGGTGCTACTCGAGCAGGTCGACAACGGGTCTTGCAGACTAGTGATGCGCTCCGAGCTGCTGGAGGCTTACTGCGACACGGGGCCTACCGGCATCAAGGCAACGGTGCCAGAAGAGGTGCAGCGCAGCCATTTCTCGCGGCCGCTGAGCGATCTACCGCCAGAGACTCAAGCCGAGGTTCGGCGACGCAAGCACTACATTGATGTAGTCGCCGAGCAGGGGAGGCCGAGCTTCACTCGTGGCTATCTCCTGCCTTTGCTGCAGCAAGCGGCTGCAAGCATCGACGACAAGAAGAAGCCCAGCGTTGCCACGTTCTGGCGTTGGTGGCGCCGATATCAGATCGACCAGGATGCCAGGGCTCTGGTGCCTCAATCCCGGGCCAGACTTCAGCGTAACGGGCAGTCGGAGCTGTTCGAAATGCTGCGTGATGCCATCGCTGAGGCGATGGCCATGAGCCCGCTTGCCAATGCCGTAACCGTGCATACGGCTCTGGAGCGCCGAATCCAAGCAGAGAACAGGCGGCGCCTAGAGGATGACCACCTGCGAGCTCCATGCCTGCGCACAGTCCAGCGGCTGCTAAACGATGCGCCCAAGTATGACCTGGCGATGCTGCGGGAAGGCAAGCCGGCGGCGGATCGGAAGTTCAGGACCGTGGTCCGCAGCGTCAAGAGCAGTCACATCCTTGAACGGGTAGAGGTTGATCACACGCCGCTGGATCTCTTCCTGGTGGATGAGAAAACCATGCTGCCTCTCGGTCGGCCCATCGTCACCATCCTGATCGACCACTACAGCCGGATGGTCCTGGGCTACTACATCGGGTTTGGTCAGCCGTCGACGGCCGCAGTCATGTCGGCTTTGCGGCATGCCATCTTGCCTAAGAAGCCGGCCGAGCCGGTTGTCCCTGGCCTAAAGGTTGTGCACACCTGGAATTGCTACGGGCGTCCGCTTGCATTGATCCTCGACAACGGGCTGGAGTTTCACGGAAATGATCTGGAATCTGTCGCGCTCGATCTGGGCATCACGCTCCAGTTCTGTCCCAAGCGCGAACCGCGTTTCAAAGGCACGGTCGAACGCTTCCTCAGGACGCTGAACTACTCCTTCGCACACCAGCTGCCGGGCACGAGCTTCGCCCGCTTGCACCAACGAGGCGACTACGACCCTGCCAAGCATGCGCTGCTGACGCTCGTCGAGTTCCGGCATTTGTTCGAAAAATGGCTACTGGATATCTATGGTCAGACCTTGCATCGTGGCGTGAACGGCGTGCCCATGGCGTTGTGGGATGAGGGTGCCCAACGGACGACGATCGAGCTTCCCCCGGACCTCGCCGCGTTCCAACGCCGAATCGGCATGGTCGAAGAGCGTGCGCTGCAACACTACGGCATAGATCTGAACAACATCCGGTACTGCGACTCCTCGTTGAACCGACTCTTCGATATCCACGGCCCAGGCGCGCCGATGCGGATCGTGTTTGATCCTGACGACGTCGGCGAAATTCAGGTATGGGGACCGCAGGATCTGGAGCCGGTGACCGTACGAGCGACGCTGTTCGAGGAGTACACCGGGCTGACGCTGGTGCAGGCTGGTCTGGTCCACGACAAGATCAAGGAGAAGGGCTTGGCGGCGCATGATCGGGACGCAGTACGTCAGGCGAAGATCGACCTCGCAGAGGGCATGCAGCAGCTCCTTGGCAGCCGCAAGCAACGTGATCGGCGCCGCCACGCCGAGTTGCGAGGACTGTCCGCTACCAGGCGGAACAAGGGGACTAGTTTCGGCGATTCTTCGTCGCCAGCTCACGGCCCGTCCTTGGCGCCGCCGGCACGTCCCAGCAAGCGACCCAAGCTGCGCCTTGTGGAGGGGCCCGCTGTTGAGACCACTGAACCGTCGAAGCTCCTGCCGCGCTTCACCATCAAGTCGGAAAGGCTCGATCCATGAGTGCGCGCGAGCTCTATCAGGACCTCCGGCGGTTCGACGAGGAGTACATAGAGTTCGCGGCATTCCGGGCCGCGGCCGATGCTATTCGCGCCAATCTCGAGATGTTCCGCGAAGCTGGATTGGTGCAGCATCTCGTCGTCGTCGGGGAAAGCGGCACCGGCAAGAGCACACTGTGCCGCTGGCTTGCGGCGGCGTATCCGATGCAGCGACTGACGGAGCGCAACGTCGTGCCGGTGCTCGTGGTCGCCGTACCAGCCGCTGCGACGATCGCGAGCATGGCAGAGGCGATCCTGACGTCCCTTGGTGATCCCGCACCGAACCGCGGGACCATCTCCGAGAAGGCGCGGCGCATCGTCAAGCTGGTTCACGGTTGCAAAGTCGAGATCATCCTGATCGATGAGGCCCAGCACATCAGCGATCGGGGCCAGTCTCACACCCACTACATGGTGGCCGACTGGCTCAAGGTGCTCATCGACGGAATGGGGGTGCCAACTGTCTTCCTGGGCCTTCCGCGCGTTGAAACGTTGATCCAGGCGAACGAGCAGTTGCGCAGGCGCTTCTCAAATCGGCTGCGGCTGTCGCTGGGTCAGGACGAAAGCCGAACGGTCCGCGAAGAGTGCCTGGAACTCTTCCAGTCCCTTGGCCAGTCCCTGCCGCTTCGGCTCTCCGCCGAGCCTTTTCCGCTCGATGACCTCGGCGTGCGCCTCTACTACGCGAGCGACGGGCGGATAGCTCATATCAAGAAGCTGCTTGGAGGAGCGCTCCGACTGGCCATCGAAGAGGGGCATGACGCGATCGAGCCGTTCCTCCTTGAGCGTGTTTTTACCAACGAGGTCTGGTGGGAGGGCGTGGGCGCATTGAATCCGTTCAACGAGGCCTTCACTCATCGCCGGCTGGATCGTGCGGGCGAGCCATTTGAAGACGTCCGGCCAAGCCAGGTGAAGCAACGTGGTCGATAGCTCACTTTCAATCGGCGACCTGCCCATGCGTCCTACCTATGAGGCCGGAGAAAGTGTCCACGGCTATCTGTACAGGGTCTATGGATCGAATGGTCATCGGCTGCCTGCGAGCCTGCTAGAAGTGCTCGCGCGTGCATCGGGAGATGCCGCTACGCTCGACGCCTTGGGCGCGGCGGTCGGCAATGCTCAAACGATTGCGCAGGCCTGGAGGCCAGTCGCGCAACTGCGTTCTCATGCGGCGGCAGCCTCACGCAAGCTGCTGAGTGCAGCGGATCGCGTCGCGTACTGCGCCCTATGTCTCCGAGCCCACCCGAGGCACCGAATGCTCTGGCAGGCCCCGTGCGTCTGGGCTTGCCCAGAGCATGGGTGCAAGCTGATTGATCGGTGCATTGGATGCGACGAAGCCCTGACGTGGCAGACGTGCCGTCCTGGCTGGTTCTGTCGTTGTGGGGCATCTCTCAGTGACGGCGCTGTCGAAGCCGCATCTGATCACGAGCTTGTCCTCGCGCAGCTAGTGGAAGAGGGCTTCCAGCGCGGCGATCAAGCGGCCGGGACCAGTGTTGTGAACTCAGTATTGGATGGGGTAGAACTGCTAAAGCGGGTTGAGCAGTCGGACAGCATCGGAATCGCTGAGGCCGCAAAACTTCTTGGTCGCGTGCTGCGCGACCGTCGTACCGTCGTGATTGAGCTGGTTCAACAGCTGAATAGGCGCAACAGCAGGTTCATCGCGCCGCCTTCTGGTCGGTTGCGAAGCCTGATCACTTGGGCCAACGACGCCCGGCGGTCATGGAGCATGCTTCGGCACGAAGTTGCGGCCGGCCTGCACGACTTCATCTCGGCACATCAGGTGCAGCTCCCACTGGACAGAACTCTGCTGTACGTCGCGACCGGCGCTTCCGGGACGATCGCCGAGCTGCAGGCCTTCGGCGCGTGGTTCGGCTGCTGGGATGTTGACATCAGTGCATGTCAGGCGAAGGACCAGCTCTTTGGCGTGCATCACAGCTGGCAGCCGGAAGATGACGTTATTGCCGAAATCGTGATCGAACTGCATCGCGCATTTCGAAGGGGCGCGGAGGGTGAGTTCGAGCTTGATCTGTTCAGCATCGCTGCAATGGACTACCCACTTATCGTGCGCGACGCTCGGCACGTCGTGGCATCGATCTGGATGCAACTTCGGCCGGTGCCGATTAGCCAGCTCCGGCGGTATCTGGCCGAGCTTCGAGAGGCAGCTGCCGTTGAAGGGACGTAGTGCTTCCATTGCGCCCACCACCAGCTTCAGACGAGTCTCGTTTCGGGTACCTCGTCAGGTTATCTGCGGCCCACGGCTTTGATGGACCGCGGGCACTTTGGCAAGCATTGGGGTCCCCAGCAGGTACGAGCTTCGCGTTGACGATCTCTGAGGCGGTAGGCATTCCCTGTCACACCATCGAAGAGCTGAGGGGGCCGATGCCACCTTGCTTCCGAGTTCTCGCGTCAACCGACATGGCCGTCGCAGCCTGGAATCATCGGCATCTCAGATGGTGCCCAGCGTGCATGCGCGACCGCGCATATCTGCGGCAGGCGTGGCAACTGAAGGCCGTCACCGCATGCTCAAAGCACGGGCGGCGGCTGACGGACAGTTGCCATGCGTGCGGTAGCCAGGTTGCTGCCTTCGGCGTTGTCGACCTCCGATGTAGCTGCGGTGTGCAGCTCGGCGAAGGAGCAGACGGTAGCGCTTGCAGTGAGCTGGAAATGGTGCTGGCCAAGGCAGCTGCTCGGGCGCTCGCTCGGCAGGAAACGTCTTCCACCTTTGACGGGTTGAGCCGACTTGTTCTCTTCATGGGGCAGTTCAACTCGCCGACGTTTCCACAGAAGCCTGGAAAGCTCGACGGGTTCGACCGCCTTGATCTGGCTTGCTCTCTCGCCAGCTCTACCGACAGACTGCTATCCAGTTGGCCTACCCAGTTCGATAGCCTTCTGAAGGAGCGTCTCGAGCACGTGCGGAACAGCTCGTTCTCAGCCCGGTTGCCTGAGGTGTTCGGCCCGCTGTACCGAGTTTTGTACAAGCGCCTGGCGGGGGCGGAGTTCCAGTTTCTTCGTGACGCCTTTGAGGCCTTCCTTCGCGAGCACTGGTGGGGGCTGTTGTGCGGGCGGAACCGCCGCCTCAGCGCTGACACAGTAGGCGGCCACCGTAGGGTCAGCCGCAAGCATGCTGTCCGCGAACTTGGGTTGACCGAAGGCACGCTGAAGCGCCTTGTCCAATCCAAGGCGGTACGTGCGGACGTGGTCAGCGGTCCATCGGGACGCCAGTTCACTTTCCTCGATGAGGACGAGCTGCCTCAGCTGCGCGACATGGCGAAGGCCGCGCTGACCCTGCAACAGGCGTCCGAGCGGCTGGCCCTACCGCGGAAGATCGTGAGGCAGATGATTGAGTCAAAGTTGCTATCGCTGGTCGCTGACCGGTCGAACAGCGCCGGTGCTTGGATGATCTCGGGCGAGCTACCTCGCATTCCTGCCTCGAGCGTCGCGCCGCCTAAGCAGGCTCTGCGATCGGTTCTGCGCTACTGGCGGCTGACGGACAAGGAGCGGATGAGCGTTGTAGCTGGCGCAGTTGGAGGTGAGCTTCTCTCATTTGCTGGTACCAGTCATGATGGAGAAGCTCTGGGACATGCGTGCATCAACGTGGCGGCATTGCGTCACTGGATCGAAGCCGCCCGAGCCACGCAGGCCAAGACTGATTTCACGTTGCGTGAAGCGGCCCGAGACCTGGGCATCAAGGAAGAAGTGGCCTACGAGTTGGCGAGGCGAGGCTTGCTGCGATGCGCCAGGACTGGTCGCGGGGCCCGCGTAGCGCCTGACGAGATCGCCCGGTTTGCAGAGGCCTATGTGTCGCTCGCGACCCTTGCCAAGGGCGTCGGCACATCGCCCAGGTCATTGCTTTCGAAGTTGGGCGTGCGTCCGGTCTCCGGTCCGTCGATCGACGGCTGCCGACAGTATTTCTTCAGCAGATCAGATCTGAAAGGCAGTACTACATGTCCTGTACCGGGGACAACTGGGTCACGGCAGCGCGTCTTGAAGAACTCGGGCCAGCCGGTCAGCGGCGATCCTCAGCCTTGAAGCCATTGGTCGCCCCCACCGGTTCAGGTAGTGTTCTGTGATGAACCGCCCCTCCGGATAGAACTCTGAATAACTGGCTATGCGGCATGACTCTTCAACCCAGCGACGAGGGGGCAAGGCGTCTTGCGGTGCGTCGCCGGCCTCCATGAGGTGTTCTCGAAGGGCACCCAGGCCTCCAGGCCAGTTCTTGATCATCCCGCCGTCCCAAACGGCGTGGAGGTTGCTGCCGCGTCCAAAGGCACGCACTTGGAGCAGATTGCCGCCCTTGTCGTCTGCAAAACCAGCATGAAGCGGCTGATGCGCATCCGCGACCAGGTGGACAACCCACTTCAGTGCCTTGAACCGCTCACTAGCTGGCCGCGAGCTGGCGAGGATTTCGAGCTGATTTTCGATCGCGCCGACCACGCACTGGCCACCTGGGCAGTTGGTTCCCTCGTCGAAGTGACAGCCCGACCCCCGCGCAAAATTGACGTAGTGCCAAGCGGCGGTACTGGGTGATCGCACATCGTCCGCCCATGTCGATATGGACGGCAAGGTGGCGCCCGGATCTACGCCGAGAAGTGAGTCAACTTTGGTGCGTGTGGACGTTGGAAGTGACTGGTATGCGATGTCCGCGACCAGGCGGTGTCCGGCGGCACCCCATGCCTGGGCGATCAGCGGAACCAGAAGAACTGCAGCACTGGTTGCGACACGAAAAAAGGCAGCGGGCATCAGATTGCAGAGGGGGCGGTTCTGAGAAAGCCAGCATCTTTATGAAGCTCCCTGTGCCTGGCAAGGTTGACTCGCAGCCCCAGACGTTCACTGTCGGTCAAGTGATCCCACCCGATGCGCAGACCAGCACGAACGCCGAAGAGCGCACGAGTTTCTGGCGCAAGTTTGGCCGCCGCCATCAATACACCGTCGGCGTCAAATGAAATCAGCCCCTGATCGAACAGACAATCCAGCGGCACCGACAAGAGCAAGCCGTTGTTGACGTCGGCTCGGATGGCTTCATCATGGCTCCACGGCACGATGTGCGAGGCCCGAAGTTGCTCGTTGCAAGCCACACCGTGAACCGAACAGCGGCCGTTCCAACGTTGAATCAGATAGCGGCGGAAGGCCGCGTGCTGAGGACCGCGTACCCAGCCTAGACGCAGGACCTCGGAAGGGCCGGAATTCGGCGTCGACGCCAGTTCAATAGACGCATGGTCGGTGGTCCGCGCGACTTCCAGGAGCAGGGATTCCTGCAACCATTCGCGCTTGAGCGCGGTGAGGATCGCGCGCATGCCGGCAGACCGGCTCCCCCATTTGCTCTCTGCGTAGCCAACGTAGGCCTCGACCGAGCTGATCACGTTGGGGACAACGTCCGCGCCCTTCTTGGCGATGATCGCGTCCACGAAGAGTTGGAGGCCCCATGCCTGCATCGGCGCCTTGAAAGCATGGCCGCTCAGGATGCAACGGAAGTTGTTGAACAGCGCGTTGACTGTAGATTTGTTGATCCCTTGCGAGACAAGTCTCCGAACCTCGTCGGCTCGAATGGCGTCACCAAAGTAGATCCCCACGGCCGCATCGCGCACTGCGATGTACGCCTCTTCTGGAAGCGCCGAAGGGCGTCTCTCCGCCAGGGCTGCCGCCAGTTCGACCATCTCTGGAAGGGGCGCTTCTTCAACCTGGGTTCCAACGCCGCCTTCAGGCTCACCGAGCCTCAGCCAGAGCGCGGAGCCGTCCGCCTGTTCTAGAACCTCTTGAATATCAAACACGTGATCGGGTGCGCAGCGACTGGTCTTGCGGTCCTTTAACAGGCCTCGCATCGGTATCCGGTCTGGCATCTGAGCTGCAAGCTTCAATGCATTCAACAGGGACTGCCTGTTTATCGTCGTTTTTCCGTCGCGCGCCTTGACGACTCGATACCACAGCAAGCCCGACGCGCGGTCTCGCGTGAACGCCCAAGATTCAAACTCGCCAGTGGCCTTGACGGTATGAAAGTTCCACAGCGTCATCCCAAACCGTGTTGCGTTCCCGGCCTTTGCCTGTTCCATCGGAACATCGAAAGAGCACCAGCGCTGGTCTGCAGGCAGCACATCGAGGATCTCCTGATAGGCCCGGTTCGGGGGCATCGAGTAAGCGGCCGACACAACTTCTCCTCCCTAGAAGGAGGCATTCTGTTGCATCAGAGCTCCGAAGGAGCCTCTGCAAACTTAGCGAACATGGCGAACTTTGTTGTGCGACAACGGCTTGCCACTGCGAACGGCGATGCGAACTAATTCGACGTTGGCTGGGGACGGAGCCTGTAGATCGTCGTAGGCCGGCCAGGCCCGCCTCTCGACCTGGGGCGAACCTCAACGTGGATACCGCCTACAGCACCGGCTAGATGTGCAATCGCCGCGTCTATGACTGCAGCAGGCTGGTGTCGTGCGAAGCAGTCGATAACAAGATCGCGGCGGGATGCGCTACCCCGCGCTGCCAAGAATTCCGAGATGCGTTCAGCGGCCCAGAGCATCTGCAGCTGTGCGGGGCTGGCGGCCTTGCCGGTGAAGACGAAGCACGCAGATTCTGTCGCGTATCTGGTCCATGCCATCGCAGCCTCTATGTGCTTCTCCTCTATCGACCACTGCCGGTCGGTCAGGGCAAAGACCATAGCCAGTCGAAGCAGCATGGGCGCCCGGCGCTCCAGGAGGCTGTCGACCAACGTATTGCCAAGGTCCTGATTCAACTCGGCCTGGTACAGCTGCGCATAGCGCCGCCGCGCGCTGTCCGCCATGGACATCAGCACCGTTTCGCGCCCGTCCGCGTCTCGCGGGCGCGTAAAGTCCAGCACCCCCGCCACCTCCGCCGCTAGCGCCTCGACACGCGCTTGCGGCACTCTTCGGGGAAAGGCCTCGATGTGTGTCCGCTCGCCCCACGCCATCAGGAAGCGGTTGACGAAGCCGTTGCACAGATCTCGCCGCTGGACGAGGCCAAGCAGTTCCACCGGCGAGATCGCCCCGCTCAGACAGACATGCGGCTCGGTGGCGTACACACGGTTCGTCTTGGTTGCGGGCTTCAGGTCGACACCGTCCCAGCAATCTCGCAGCGCTGCGGAAAGCG
Source organism: Roseateles saccharophilus (assembly GCF_031458095.1). Classification (GTDB taxonomy): domain Bacteria; phylum Pseudomonadota; class Gammaproteobacteria; order Burkholderiales; family Burkholderiaceae_C; genus Pelomonas; species Pelomonas saccharophila_A. The sequence goes on along the minus strand of NZ_JAVDXU010000002.1, from coordinate 844,637 downwards.
TGTTGCCCCCGCGCTGGCTCTGCTGGAGGACGTTGGCGAACTCGGATTCAACGACCCAAAGGCGCTTGTCTTCAACCGCTGCAACGTCCTGCGTCCCGACTCGATAGCCATCATGGATCAGCGCTGCCAGGCCCTCACGGCTCGATAGCCCGCCGCGATGGATCTGCGGCGCCAGGCTGCGTCCCTTCCTGCGCACAAGCTCGTCGATGCGGGTGACGAGGGAGACGGCGTCTCCTTTCCTGCCGCGGCCCGAGCGGCCCACGTGCAGAAAGAACAGCCTAGCGTGATGACTGGTGTTGCCGACCGCTAGATGCGGCGTACGTCCGATGGCGCACGAGAGGTAGGCGATGAAGTTGCCAGCGATGGCAATGGGGTTTGTCTCAGCACCCTCGCTACCCTCCAAGGCCACGTCTCCCACCAGGCCGTACAGGCACGCCGCGTCTGGCACCGGCGCCCGGGCGTCACCCGATCCGCCATCCGCCCATCGGAGCAAAGCGTCGGCTTGCGCGGCTTTCAGCGTCCGCCGGGGTTGGCCGTCCATCACTTGTCCAGCGCATCGACCTCGACGAGGTTGGAGAACTCGCGCAGCACGTCGGGCTGCCGCATCGACAGGAACCGGATGACCGCTTCGTTGTCCAGCAGGTTCTTGAGGTAGCCCTTGGCCAGCACGAGGTTCAGAACGTCCTGGCCGTAAGAGTGCTCGATGGACTTGTACTGTCCCTGCAGGTTGCCCATCTCCTTTTCCATTTTGGCCATCTGCTCCGCACTCACGCCTGCGAGCTTCTTGGGCTTGCGCTCGTTGACCAGCATGGCGGCCGGAGTCGCGGCCAGCAGCGCGTTTGCATAGGAAGTCGACACATTGTTGGCGGCCACCATCAGCTCGACGCATTCGATCTGCCGCGTCGGCTTCATCTTGCGGATGGTCGCGCCCAGGTTGGGCGAGAACCGCTTGTCTTTAAGCAAGCCGGCGGCCTCGGCGCAGATGCCGTCGAGGAGGTTGAGCTTCTTTTGGATGTGGCTGACGTCCACCTTCAGGTCGTTGGCGATCCGTTCTGGCGTGACGCCGCGGTCGACCGCGCGGCGGATCATCATGTGCTCTTGGATCGTGGATAGCCGGTTAATCCTGTTGTTGTAGGTGTAGGTTTCGTCGTCAAGCGTCACTAGGCAGGGCGCGTCCTGAAAGTCCAACTCCTTCATCGCATGGACGCGGATGTGCCCGTCGCGCAGCACATGCATCCCCGTGGCCTTGTCGGCAGCCCCGACGGACAGTGGCTCGATGAGGCCGATCCCTTCGATCGACGCCTTGATTTGCAGGTACTTCTTGGAGGTTTCCAGTCCGATAGGCAGCTTCTTGGACGGCAGCAACTTGTCGAAGGGCACAGTGATGGGATCGGGCACGAAACCTAGCAGCGGATTGTTCATGCCGCTCTCCCGAGCGGCCAGACGCGGTCGTTCAGATATTTGGGCAGCGTGTCGAGGCCTTCGGCCCTCAGCAGGTTGGTGAAATCCTCGTCGGTCAAAAGCTGCCGCAGGGCCTCCGTCACAAACAGCAGCCGCTGCTGAACAAGCTCTGCCTTACGCACCATCAAGCGCTGGCGGTCAACCTCCTGCTGGTAGGTTCGGATCAGGCTGGCGGAGGTGACGTTCGTGGACCTGCGCGGACCGTTCTTGGCCACAGACCGGCCAAGGTTCCGGCGCCGCTCGATGATCTTGCGGGCCCGCAGCAGCTGGTTGCCACGCAGCTGGCCGCTTTCGTAGGCTTCCTGCAGAGCGGCCTGGATGTCCTTGTCGTTGGAGCCGGCGCCGGCGATCGTCAGCGCGGCGCTCAGTGGAATCCGCTCGCGCTCGACGGCAACCAACAGCCGCTCTTCCCCGTTTTCCAGCAGCTGCAAGATGCCGCTGACATAGTCGTAGCTCAGGCCGGTCTTCTTCGCAATCTCGCGGCGGTCATAGCCCTGCTTCTTGAGCAAGTCGATGCCAGCCAGCAGCTCCAGCGGACGCCCCTGCCGCCGAGCGATGTTCTCGGCCAAGCTCATGATGAAGGCGTCCTCGTCGCTGACGTGGACGACCATCGCCGGGATCTCCGTCTGGCCGAGGTTGAGGAATGCCTTCAGGCGGCCCTCGCCACAGATCAATAGGAAGTACGAGCCATTCGCATCGGTGCGCGGCGTGACGGTCACTGGCTTCTTGAGGCCCAGCGCCTTGATGTTGCCGACAATCTCCTCGAAGACCTGGGCGTTGCGATCCCTTGGATTCAGCACCCGGATGCTGTCGATGGGGATCATCTGCAGCTCGCCGGGCGGGTGCTCCCGGCTCATGCAGCTCTCCTCAACCTGGCGCGCTCAGCCATCCGGTACAGGTAGTCAAGAGAATCGAATCGATAGCTCTCGAATTCGATGCCGTTGTGATCTGCCAGGCTGATCCTAGGCAGTCCGAAGTCCAACCTCGGCAACAGGTAGTAGTCCTGGATGGCCTCGTTGCCCGGCGCGAGCCTCACCGCCACCGTGACGTCGGGGGCCAGGCTGGTGTCGAAGCGGACCTTCCAGCGCTTGCGGCCGTCATCGTGGCTTTGGCAGCGTGCCAGCACAATGGACACGCTGAACTCGCGATTGACGTCGAGTAGGTCCGTAGCTGGATCTCGTACAAGAACGCCGCCAAGGTTTGCGATCTCGCGTTCCGTGGTCGCGACGACCTCGGGGTGCAGTCGGCGGAGGAACTTGTTGACCTCGAGGAACTGGTAGTCCCGGTCGGGTGTGAAGCCCACGGCTTGGTAGGCCCGGATAAGGCTGCCGAAGCGGTGGATATACGCCGCCGCCGATGGCATGCCTTCGGTCTCGTCGATGACCAGGCCGGAGAGGAAGCCGCGGCGCTCATAGAGACCGCGCAGCTTCTCGATCAGTTCCTCGTCGCTAAACCGGCGGGCTCGCGCTCGGATGATTCCCTGTGCCGTGTAGAACGCCTCCTGCGACACGACCGCCTCGAAGGCGCAGTCCTTGCGGATCCACATGTCCGGCCCGTTAATGACACGCAGCTTCTTGAGCTTGTAGGAGACGCGGTTGTAGACGTTGTTGCCGATGTACTTCTCGTTGGTCAGGATCTCTCGCACGGTGGCCCGAGTCCAGCTGCGGCCCAGGTCGGTGCTCAAGCCTCGGTCGTTGAGCCGCTTGGCGATCTCGACCTCGTGCATGCCTCCATCGGTGAACCAGCTGTAGATCTCCCGGACGACGCGGATCTCGCTGTCGGGGCCTGGTGTCAGGATGACCCGATCAGTCTGCAGGCTCTTGTGCTCCCCTCGCGACAGCTCGCCCTTCACGTTGCCGACCTGGTCGACCAGCACCCGCCGCAGGCCGAAGCCTGCCGGCCCGCCCTGGCGGAAGCCCAGCTCGATCAGCCTGCATTGGCCAGCAAAGACCTTGGCCGAGAGCTCGCGGCTGTACTCGCCGGCCATGGCACGTTTGACGCCTTTGACGATCGTCGAGACGGGCGAGCCGTCGTTCTCGAACTGCTCGGCGCAGTAGCAGACCTGAATGCCCGCGCGCCGGCAGATGTACTCGTAGTACGCGCTCTCGTCGGCGTCCTGGAAGCGGCCCCAGCGGCTGACGTCATAGACGAGGATGACGTTGAAGTCCGCCTGGCCAGACTCGACGTCACGCAGCAGTCGCTGCAGGGCCTCACGGCCGTCGATCCTCAGGCCGCTCTTGCCGGCGTCTGCATAGGTCCGGATCACCTTGATTCCGCGCCGGGCAGCGTACTCGCGGATCTTGTCGGCCTGGTTCTCGGTCGAGTACTGCTGGTGCTCGGTGGACATGCGAACGTACTCAGCAGCGCGGAAATCGCTGGTTCGTTCTTCGCCGGGTTGAAGGTCTTCTGGCTGCATGACCGTCTCCGCCCAATGGGGCAATGCCAATGCGCGCCTCGGTCCGTCGTAAGCCCGATCAGGCATCCCGCCGAACGGTCACGGGAAATCGAAGCTGCGCAGTCGGGACATTAGGCGGCGCCCGGAGGCGCTGCTATCGAGTCCTCTCTTTGCACGCGTCCATATTTGCGGACGGTGGGCTGACGCATCAACGAAAGCTCCACTCGCCATGCCCTCGGAACACCGTCCGGCCCTGGCGTACAGACCTCCATCCAGCAGATGCCGGCATCTGGATCGGCACCGCAAGATGACGCGTCAATTGTTGCAAGCGTCCGCTGAGGGGCCGGCGTCACGGCGCCCGGCTTCCTTTTCCCGCGGTAGGTTTGCCAGTAGTCTGGATTCCGGGCGTGCCAGGCACGCTGGGCCGCCGCTTGGTTGGCTCGGTAGTCCGGGTCGGTCCTGAGCTTGACCCGGTTCCACCGCCGGCGCCGTTCGCGCTGGCACTCCAGCGCCCCACAGTAGGTCTGCTTGGGCGATTGAGGCCGGACAGGGAACGCCCGACCGCACGAGGCACAGGTGAGCTCGATCATGGCTACTCCTTGGGGAGTGCGATCCCAACGGAAATGAGAAAGCCCGCCGGTTAAGGTCGGGCTTGCCGAATTTTCGCCCGTCTGCTGGTGGGGAACGAAGCCCGCGTTTCCTGTAGCAACGCCGAAATTTCAGCGCGCCTTGGCCAGACCGACGCTCTACGAGCATCGAGCTCACCACCTTGACCAAGCCGACCTGGTCGGTAGCATCCGAGCATGCTTCCCCCGGTCCAACCAGCAGCTCAAAGTCTCGAGGCGCTGACGCGTCTTCAGGACGCACTCGCCCAGAAGATCGACGGCTTGGCTGAGCTGTTCGAGAACGACGCCGCCCGGGCGCGCAAGGAGCTGCTCGCCTGGTGCGCCTTCGCCGGGTCCTGCTGCGCGGGTCTGGCGGTCATTGGGACGATCCTCACGCCCCTCCTCCGACCCTAGTGCGCTGACGTCCGAGTAGCGCGAGAACACGCCTTGGAGGCGTTTCAAATCTGGTGTCGCCTACGTAGGCTGGTTTCAGATCTGGTGTCGCGAAATCGCCGGGATGGCGAAACGCGAGATGAAATAGTCCAGCTGCGACAATGCTTCAGTTTTCGCATGAAATGTCGCCCCACAACTTCGCTTATATGGCGCAGTTTGTGAAAGACTGCGTCAAGGCAGCCCATTAAGCGCTGCTGAACGGAACGCGTCAGCTTGCCTGGCGCATCAACGGTGCAAGGGAGTGAAAGATGAAAGATCAGCAGCACGAGGGTGTGGCGGTTGTTCCGATGCGCTACAGATGCGACTTTTTTCGGCAACGGCCTACGGCACCTATTCAATGCTCATTTGTCGCTACTACCGCTGACATTGCGGACTGGAGCACTGTCCCAAAGAAAGCTGCTAACGATCTGCGGAATTTCCAGCGACCCGAAATGCCGGAGCACGTGGAGGAGATAACGGAGTTCTTCGAGAAGTTTGAAGACAACTCGTCGCCGTCCGCTATCGTGCTGGGATTCAGGGGGAAGGTACGATTGAAGACGTAGTGTCGGTTCTCGCCCTTGGCGATACTCTTGGCAACCGGGCGATGGGTTTCGCGTGGGCGGCACTTGCGCCGCCCGGGCATCCATTGACCGCGCTGCACGGCCACACCTACGACTTGCGGCTGCACCTGCGCGCGCCGCTGGATGAAGTGATGGGTTGGACGATGGATTTCGGCGATGTGAAGACGCTGTTCGATCCCATCTTCAAGGCGCTGGACCATCAGCCGCTTCATGAACTGCCGGAATTGCAGGACTGTACGACCGAGCAAATCGCGCGCTGGGCCTTTGCTAAAGCGCAAAGTGCGCTGCCGGCCTGCGAGCGCATCGACGTTTTCGAGATGCACGGCGCCGGTAGCCTGTTGATTTCAGGTGATGCTCCCGACCTGCTCCCAATCTAAGCGAGGGTGTATCTAAGGCCGCCTCTGAACACCCAGCCCCGTCGCCGCCCACCACACCCCACCCCACAAGTGCTCCAGATACTGTCCCTCGCGGTACATCTCCCCGTTGTGCCCCAGCGCCGTGACGAACACGCGGCCTTTTTCGTAGGGGTGCCACCAGCTCACCGGGTGGTCGGCGCCCATGCCCTTGGCGACCTGGCCGGGCCAGATCTTGGTGGGGTCGTAGCTGCGCTCGTCCACGGCCAGCACGGGGTGGATGGTGATGCCGTGCGGGTTGCTGAATTCGTACCACTCGTCTGACCAGATCCAGCGGTCGGGCAGGCCGAAGGTGGCGGGGTGGCCGGCGTCGGCCTTGGTGACGACGGCCGTCTGCAGCATGGGGTGGATGATGAAGCTGCGGCCGACGAGCTTTTCGTACCAGGGCCACATGCCCGGCTTGCTGATGATGGCGCGGTGCACGACGACGGCGTTGCCGCCCGAGCGCATGTAGCGCTCGAAGCCTGTGCGCTGGGCCTCGTTGAATTCCTCGCCCGAGCTGTTCAGCAGCACCACCGCCGCGTACTTGCTCAGGTCGCCCTCGAAGGCGCCGGGCTGGGCCGTCCACATGAGCTCGAAGGCGTGCAGCTTGGCGAGCTTCTCGAAGCTCTCGCGCGCAATGGGGATGTACTCGTAGTGGTACTTGCTGGGCATGGCCAACACCAGCAGCGAGAACTGGCCGTCGCGGGCCTGTGCAGGCACCGTGGTGCCAGCGACCGCGGCGGCCACGGCGAGGGTGTGCAGCGTCTTCTTCATGGTGCGGTCGATTCTTCCATCGCGGGGTTACAGGCGGCGCTCAAGCGGTTGAGCGGGCCGCATGACTTTGAGGCCGACGGTCCGGCATGGCCAGAATGCCCCGGTAGTCCAAGCTCGACGCCCACTCCCATGACCGCCTCTTTCTCCCTCGTCCCCACCGACCAGCTCGCCCCCGAAGCGCTGCACGCGGCCTTTGTGCGGGCCTTTTCCGACTACCTGATCGGCCCCTTCAACCTGGCCTTGGACCAATGGCCGGGCTTTGTGCTGCGCCAGGGCGTGGACCTGGGCCTGGGGCGGGCGGCGGTCAGCGCGGAAGGCAACGTGCTCGCCTTCGCGCTGGTGGCGCCGCGGCCGGCGCTAGCGCGCTGGCGGCTGGGCACCATGGGCGCGGTGCCGCAGGCGCGCGGCAGCGGCGCGGCGGTGCAGTTGCTGCAGGACTTCGTGAACCGGGGCCGCGAGGCCGGCTTGAAGGCGGTGGAGCTGGAGGTGTTCGTGCAGAACGAGCGCGCCGCGCGCCTGTACCGCCGCCATGGCTTTGTGAAGCAGCACGCCTTGCATGGCTACCAGCGCATGGCGGACGCCGGCGAGGCCCGCCCACCATCGCCCGAGCTGGCCTGCACCCAGGCCGAGGCGCTGGCCTGGCTGCGCGAGGCGGAAGCCTCCATCGCCGACCTGCCTCTGCAGGTGGGCGCCGACGTCGTGGGCGTGCTGACCATGCCGTGGACGGCCTGGCGGCGCGGCAGCGCGCAGCTGGTGTTCACGGGCGACGTCGAAACGGGCGTCATCGTGCGTTCGCTCATCGACGGCAACCCCGCCCAGCTGGATGCCGAGGCCCTGGTGCAAGCCCTGCTGGCGGCCCACCCAGGCGCCAAGGTCAGCGTGCCGCAGCTGCAGCGCAGCGACCTGGGCGGCGAGGCCTTGCAGCGCTGCGGCTTTGCCGCCGAGGCACTGCACCAGGCCCTCATGCGGCTGGACCTGGGCGCCTAGAGCCGCCTCATCGCGCCGCCTCCTTGCCCAGCAGCCCGCGCTGGCGCAGCCAGTCTTCGGCGCGCCGGGGCCAGGCGGAGGCCGTGCCCAGCCCGTCGCGCATGCCGATGCCGTGCCCGCCCTGCTCGAACACATACAGCTCGGCCGGCACGCCGGCGCGGGTGAGGGCCTGGTAGTAGAGCAGGCTGTTCTGCACGGGCACCGACTTGTCGCCCTGGGTGTGCAGCAGCAGCGTGGGCGGCGTGGCGGCCGTCACCTGCTGCTCCAGCGACATCTGCGCCAGCAGGGCGGGGCTGGGGTCGGCGCCCAGCAGCGCCTTGCGCGAGCCGGCGTGCGCCGCGGGGTCGGTCATCGTGATGACGGGGTAGACGAGCACGGCGAAGTCGGGCCGGGCGCTGACCGTGTCCAGGGCGGCGCCGGTGCGGCCGTCGGCATGGTCGAACAGCGTGCTGGCGCTGGCCGCCAGGTGGCCGCCGGCGGAGCTGCCCATGACGCCGATGCGCCGCGGATCGACGCCGAACTCGGCGGCGCGCGAGCGCACCAGGCGCACGGCGCGCAGCACGTCCTGCAGCGGCGCGGGGTGGCCCCACTCCTGCAGCCGGCTCTTGAGGATGAAGGTGGTGATGCCCAGCGTGCTCAGCCAGGCGGCGTATTGCTGGCCCTCGCGGTTGGCCGACAGATAGCTGTAGCCGCCGCCGGGGCATAGGATGACAGCCGTGCCATAGGGCGATAGATGGCGGTCGACGGCGGGCGGCACGATGGTCAGCGTCGGTTGCGACACGTTGGAGATGCTGCCGTTGGCGTCGACGCGCTCGGGGCCGAGGTCGCCGCGCGCGGCCGGGGCATCGGCGCGCCGGGCGGCAGGCACGCCCTCGGGCCACAGCGTCAGCACGGCGGGCGCGGTGGCTGCCCGGCCCAAGCTCGGCAGCAGGGTGGACAGGGTCAGGAGGGTCAACAGGCGACGCTTCGGGATCATGGCGGCGCAGTGTGCCTGGGCTGTTGCGCTTGTGCCGTGGCAGGCCGCAACCGCTCAGCAGGTTGACGGCTGCCCCAGGAGATGCGCCGGCGTCCGGCAGAATCGGCGCGCTCTCCGGCGGTCATCACCCTCACCCCTGGCCCTCATGGACAACCCCCCTGCCGCGCCGGCCACCGGCGTGCGCGTCTGCCTCGGCGCATCCCGCCGGTCGCGGCCATCGTTGCCGGCTTCTTCGTGCCGGCCGGGCAGGTGCGCATGGTGGGGCTGATCCGGCGTTGCCGCGCCTCGCTGGCTGTGGCGCTCGTGGCGCTCGTGGCGCTTTGCGCGGGGGCGGCGCGGGCGGAGCACATCGTGCTGGAGTCCTTCGAGGAGCGTGACGGCCTCACCGGCCTGACGTCGCATTGCCTCGTGCAGGACCCGCGCGCCATGCTGTGGATCTGTACCGAAAGCGGTCTGTTCCGCTTCGACGGCTTTCGCATGCGGCGTGAACCGCTGCCGCCGGACGCGGGCGCCTGGGTGCGCGGCGCGGCGGTCGACCGGCGGGGCGAGCTGTGGGTCGCCACCGAGCGCGGCCTGTTCGTGCGGCACCAGGCGTCGGGCAGCGTGGCGTGGACACCGGTCTTGCAGCCTGACGGCAAGCGGCTGATGCTGCGTCAGTCGCACCAGATCGACTGGGACGAGGCCGGCACTGCCTACGTGATGGGGGAGGAGAAGCGCATCTGGGTGATAGCGCCCGGCGCCGCCGCCGCCCCGCGGCTCGTCGCCCAGCCGCTGCCCCAGCCGCCGCCCCTGCCGCCCAGCACGGGGGCGCCGTGGGTGGACCCGCCGCTGCGCTGGCGCGGCGGCGCCCTCTGGTTCGCTTGCGGCGACGGCCTGTGCGAGCTGCGCGGCTCGCAGCTGACGACCTGGGGGAAGGCCCAGGGCCTGCCCGCCGACGGCTGGGCGACGCTGTTCCTGGCCCGCGACGGCAGCCTGTGGACGCGCAGCGCCAACCGGCTGGCCCGCCTGGCCCCGGGCGCGGCGGGATTCGAGAGCGTGAGCGCCCCGCCGCTGCTGGGCTGGACCCACGAGGCCGCGCTGCTGGAGGACGCGGGCGGTGCCATTCTTGTTTCCACCGACCGGGGCGTGGCCCGCTGGAACGGCACGGCCTGGCGCGAATGGACGCAGGACAACGGGCTGCCCGACACCGCCATCCGGACGCTGTTCTGCGACGCCGAGGGCTCGCTGTGGCTGGGCGCGGGCGGGCGCGGCGTGCATCGCTGGGTGGGCTATGGCCGGGTGGAGCACTGGACGCGCGCGGACGGCCTGCCGTCGAACGTGGTGCAGCAGGTGTTTCGCGACGCGAGCGGCCGGGTGTGGGCGGCCACGCGCGAGGGCGTCGCCTGGTTCGATGCCGCGTCGGGCCGCTTCGTGGCCCTGCCCAAGCCGGCGCCGGACGGCGGGCCGTTCCGCTGGGATGTCGTGCTGGCGGACGGCGATCTCTGGTGGCGCAGGGGCGACCGCCTGTTCACGGTGAAGGCGGGCAGCACGGTCGTGCGCCTCGTCGCACGCGACCCGGCCCTGATCAACTCGATGACCGGTGAAGGCGTCTATTACGCCTTCGGCGCCGACCAGGTGGAGAGGCTCGTTCCCACGCCGACAGGCTTGCGCCATGAGCGCATCGGCCCGCCGCTGCCGGGTGGCCGGCCGGTGGCGGTGGCCAACGACGGCCGCTCGGAATGGTTCGTCGGCCAGCAGCAGGTGTTCGGCATGCGCGATGGCGCCTGGGCGCCTTTGCTGGATGAGCAGGGGGAGCCCGTGCCAGCCTACGTCGACCTGCTTTCCGACGGCGAAGGCGGGCTCTGGGTCGTCGACACCAACGGCGCCAGGCACTACCGCGTCAGCGACGGGCGCGCACGGCGGGTGCAGCACTTCGGGCCAGAGCTTTTCGACCATGCGGCCGTCCTCTTCGTGCAGAGTGCACCGGGACAGGCGGTGTGGGTGGGCAGCGATCGAGGGATGTTCATCCTCGACGGCAACGGCCGCTGGCGGCATCTGCACCACGGCAACGGGCTGATCTGGAACGACGTGAACGCGGGCTTCCTGCTCGATGCCCAGGGCCAGGCGTGGATTGCCACCAGCGCGGGCCTCACGCGCGTGCGCCCCGGCGGGAGCCCGCCGTCGCCGCCGACGCTGCGGGTGGACGAACTCGAGTTCGGTTCGCAGCGCTTCACGGGGGCCCCGCACGCCGCCCTGCCCTGGGCCGATCGGCACCTCAGGCTGACGCTGGGCACGCCCAGCTTCAGCGCCGCGCGCACGCTGCGCATCGAGTACCGCCTGCGGCCCGACCTGCCCTGGCGCGCCGCCGAAGGCTCGGTGCTCGACATCGGCGCCCTGGATGCTGGCGCCCAGGTGCTGCAGGTGCGGGCCACCGGGCGCACGCCTGCCGAATCCGGCGGCCCGGTGCTAAGCCTGCCCTTCGAAATCCGGCCGCCCTGGTGGAGCACGACCCTCGCGCGGCTGGCTTATGCCGCGCTGCTGCTGCTGCTGTGGTGGAGCAGCTGGTGGTGGCTGCAGCGCCGCAGCCGCGCCCGCCGGCGGATGCTGGAGCAGGCCGTCGCCGAGCGCACCACGGAGCTGGAGGCCTCGCGCGAGGCACTGCGCCGGCTGGGTGAGCACAACGCGCGCGGCCTGGAGGATGAGCGCAAGCGCGTCGCCCGCGAGCTGCACGACGAACTCGGCCAGCAGCTGGCGGCGCTGCGCATGGAGGTGTCGGTGGTTCGCAGCCGGTCCAGGACCGCGGGGACGGTGGAGCGCGAGCATCTCGACCCCTTCATCGGCCGCCTGGACCAGCTGATGGCCACCATGCGCACGCTGGTGTCGCAACTGCGCCCGCCCGCGCTGGACGGCGGGCTGGCGACGGCGCTGCAGTGGCTGGCCAGCGAATTCACCCAGGTCAGCGGCGTGCCCTGCTCCGTGCAGGTCGAGGCGGACCTGGGCGAGCTGCCGGCCGACTTCGCCATCATGGTGTTCCGCATCGCGCAGGAGTCGCTGAACAACGTCCGCCGCCACGCCAAGGCGGGCCAGGCCAGCCTGCGCCTGGCGCGGGATGGCGACCACGGCGAGCTGACGGTGAGCGACGACGGCATCGGCTTCGACACGGCGCACCGCCGGGAGGGCTATGGCGTGCTCGGCATGGAGGAGCGCGCCCGCCTGCTGGGCGGCGAGGTGGCGGTGGAAAGCGCCCCCGGCCACGGCTGCGTCGTGCGCCTGCGGTTCAGGCTTCCCTAGCCCTTTGCCGATGGCCGGGGGCCAGACAGCAGCCAGCCGCCCAGCTGGCGCATGGCCGCCGGCGTGCGCGCCAGGCTGCGGTGGTTGGTGCCGGCGAGCTGGTGCACGGTGACGGCCGCGCCGGCATGCTGCAGGGCCTGCACCAAGGTGTGGGAATGCGCGTGCGGCACCTGCGTGTCGCGTTCGGCCAGCAGCACCAGCACCTCGCAGTTCAGCGCCCGCGCGGCGGCGACGCTGTCCAGCGGTGAGCGCAGCCAGGGCGTCAGCGGCGCGAGCAGCGGGTTGCGACGCAGCACCGCGCGCAGGCTCTTCAGCGGCGTGATCAGCGCAACGCTGGTCGCGGGGCGGCCGGCCGCGGCCAGGCGAGCCGCGAGCTGCATGGCCACGCCGGTGCCCAGGCTGCGGCCGGCCAGGTGCAGCGCGCTCGATGGCAACGCCAACCGCGCCAGCCCCCAGGCCGCGGCAGCTTCGGCGTCGGCCACGCAGGCGGCCTCGCTCGGCCAGCCGCCGCTCTCTCCGAGACTCCGGTAGTTGAAGGCCAGCAGCGCGCAGTCGTCGGGCAACCAGCCGGCGAGGTCGGGCGTCCAGGCGACGTTCTCGTTGCGCCCGCCAAACCACAGCAGCAGGCGGCGCGGCGGTGAGTCGCCGGTGGGAACGGTCAGCCAACCCTGCAACCGCACGCCGCCCGGGCGTTCCAGCCAGACGGCCTCGGGGCGCCGCCGCTCGGCGGCGGGACCGGGGTCGGTGCGGCGGATGACCCAGGTGCGGCCGAACAGCAATTTGCCCTGCAACAGCACGAGGGCCGCCGGCAAGGCGGCCCCTGCGAGCAGGGCAAAGGCCCAGGGCGGGAAGTAGGCAAACAGCAGCATCAAGCCGGCCAGCCTAGGCCGCCGACATGACAGGGCTGTGAGCCCCGCTCAGGTCAGCGTGTGCAGGGCACCGTGCCGAGGGCGCGCGGCGCGACCACCGGCACGGCCTTGGGCGTCCACACCGTCAGCGCCAGGCCGATGCCCACCAGCGCCGCGCCGGCGATCTCGTTGGCATGCGGCGCCTCGCCCAGCACGGCGCGCACGGCGATGACGGACACCGGCACCATGTTCAGGAACAGCGTGCCCATGGGCGCGCCCAGGCGCTTGACGCCCGCGTTGAAGGCCAGCACGCCCAGCACGGTGGGGATGAGGGCGATGTAGACGAGCTTGGGCGCCAGGCTCAAGACCAGCTCGATCGACGGCGCGGGGGCCCAGCCCACGAGGGTGGCGAGCACGGCGGCCACGGCCAGCCAGGGCAGGGCGCCGATGGCCGTCAGGGCGGCGTATTCCAGCGGGCTGTGGTCGGGCAGCTTGGCCATGGAGCGCGTGTAGAACACCCAGCCCAGGGTGCCGGCCAGCGTGATGGCGTCGCCCAGCAGCATGCGGGCATTGACCTCGCCCGTCACTGAATCATTGGGGCCGAGCAGATTGGCCACGGTGGCCACGCCGGTCAGCGCCAGGGCGGCGCCGGCCACGGCGCGCAGCGGCGGGCGTTGGCCGTCCAGCAGCCAGCGCAGGCCCAGTGTCGTGAAGGGCATGGTGGCCATGATGACGGAGCCATGCGAGGGCTGCGACAGGCGCAGGCCGTGGAAGACCATGATGCTGAACACGCCATAGCCGGCCAGGCCGACCAGGCTGTGGCGCAGCGCATGGCGGCGCAGCTTGGCCCAGGGCTGGCTGCCGGCAAAGTGCACCAGCAGGGCCAGCACGCTGGTGGCCAGCGCATAGCGCACCAGCGTGAACCAGACCGGGTCGAGCTGGGCGACGACGGGCTTGCCGATCAGAAAGAGGCTGCCCCAGGCGGTGGTGGCGAGCAGCAGGGCGAAGATGGCACGGAGGTTGGAGGTGGCGGTCATGGAGGTGCTCCAGACGGATTTCGATGGGAATCAGTCTGGGCGCCGCGCGCGAATCCATCCATTCGTTTCGGCCGACTGCCCCGTTCGGAAAATCCACACCCCCGACCTGCGCGGCATGTTCAGAATGCCGGCCATGGAGATCTACCAGCTCAAGACCTTTGTGGCCGTGGCCACCGAGGGCAACCTGACTCGCGCCGCGGAGCGCGTCTTCACCAGCCCGCCGGCGGTCAGCGCCCAGCTCAAGGCGCTGGAGGACGAGTTCGGCGTCAAGCTGTTCGAGCGCAGCGCCCGCGGCATGGCGCTGACGCCCGCCGGCGAGCGCCTGCTGGAGGAGGCGCGCCGCACGCTGGCTGCCGCCCAGGGCATGCAGGCGGCGGCCGCGCAGATCCGCGGCGAGGCGCGTGGCCAGGTGCGCATGGGCACGGTCAGCGACGCGGTGGCCCTGCGCCTGGGCGAGGTCTTCGTGCACCTGGCCGAGCACCATCCGCTGGTGCAATTGCAGCTTCAACAACTCGTGTCGCTGCGCGCCATCGCCGCCGTGCGCAAGGGCGAGCTGGACTGCGCCTGCGTGCTGCACGAGCACGCCGAGATCGAGGGCCTGGAGCTGAAGCGGCTCCAAGCCTGTGAGATCGTGCCCGTGGTGCCGCAGCGCCTGCTGCTCAACGGCGGCCTGCCGGCCGACCTCGCCGGCCTCGCCACCCTGCCCTGGGTGACCACGCCGCCCGACTGCGGCCTGCGTGTGCACCAGGAAAGGCTGTTCAGCCAGGCGGGCGCGGTGCTGGAGGTTGGCCTGCAGGCCGACACCGAGGTGGCGGTGCGCAGCATGGTGGCGGCCGGCATGGGCGCGGGCATGGTGAGGCGCGACCAGGCCGTGCTGATGGAAGACGCCGGCCAGGCCCGCATCTGGCCGGGCTGGGCCGCGCCAACCTGGTTCTGCTGGATCAGCAGCCCCGCCGCCATGGCCGTGCCGGCCGTGGGCGCGGTGCGGGACGCGGTGGCGCAGACCTGGGTCTGAGCGCCGCCCGCTTCAAGCGATCAGCGGCGGGCGCTCCGTGCTGGCCAGGGTCGGCGCGCCAGGCAGGTTCTGGCCGCGCCAGCGGTCCACGGCGGCTTCCATCAGGTCATGCCAGCTGTCGTCACCGCCGTCGGGCCAGCGGCCGGCGCGCAGGTCAGCCAGCTGCACATGCAATTCGGCATGCGGCACCTCCCAGCTCAGGCTGTGCAGGCCGACCTGGTCGATCAGCTCGCGCAGCTTGCGCCAGTGGCCCGCGCGCGGGCCGCTGTCGTCCCAGCTCCACTGGCCGTTCTCGAACAGCACGAAGTCCACGGCCAGGCCGTACTGGTGGAAGGACTCCCAGGCCCGGGCATTGGTCACCTTGCCGCCCGGGCGCGTGCGGCCTTGCTCGTAGAGCCAGTTCTGGCGCTCCGGCGAGCGGTAGGCCTCGAAGACGCGGAAGGGCAGGGACTGCTGGGCGAACAGCTGCAGCAGCTCCTCGACCTTGGCGCGCATGGCCGGGTGCAGGCGCGCCAGGTCGCGGTCCTTGACGTTGACGTCGGCCGTGGGTGGCGGTGGCGCGGTCCCGGCCGTCGCCTGCACCCCGCGCAGAAAGGCGCTGGCCACAAAGCCGTTCAGCGCTCCGGCGGCGACGGCCATCCAGCCGCCCTGGGCGGGCTGGGCGCCGACGACGACATCGCCGCGCTTGAGCACGCCCAGCACGCGGCCCTGCGTGCCGGCCTGGTCGCGCAGGTTCAGCGCCTCGGCGGTCACTTCATAGGTGGGTGCGGCCATGGTGGTCAGCCTTTCGCGGTCAGCTCGAGCAGCTTGGTGGTGGCGTCGGCGAACGCTTGCGTGGCCTGCTTGAGGGCCTGCAGCTCGGCGCTGGCCTGGGCCAGCGCCTGCTGGGCCGCGTCGCGGGCGGCCGCTTCGCCGCCGGCCGGTGCAGCGGCCACGGCGGCCAGCTTGGCCTGGGCGGCGGTCAGGGCCGTCGACAACTTCTCGCGCAGGGTGTCGAGCTGGCCGTCCAGATCGAGAGCCTGGGCCAGGGCCGCGGCCACGCCGGGCGCCGGGCCGCCCTCGGGCGTCGGCTGGGCTTTCAAGCGCTCCAGGGTCTCGCGCTGGGCCTTGATCTGGGCCTCCAGGCCGTCACGGTCGCTGGCCAGGCCCTCGGCCTGGCGCTGCTGGGCGCCGGGGTCGGTGGGCGCGGCGGCCGCTGCGCCACGCATGCCGTCGCCCGCGCTCTTGCTGCCGAAGTAGAAGCCGACCACCGTCGTCAGCAGGGTGATGATGGCCGTGAGCAGCTGCTTCTGCGCGTCCAGCGCGCTGGTGCTGGGGCGCGACTCCATCGTGTAGAGGCTGAGCCTGGCGTTGGCCCCGGCGTCGTTGCCCGCCGCGGCGCGGCCCGGCGAGGCGACGACGACCAGCACCGACTTCACCTGCTTGTAGCGCTCCAGCTCGGCCTCCAGCCGGGCCACCGGCACCTCGACCTGCTCGAAGGGCTTGTCGCTGGGCCTGGGCGTCTGGGCCTGGTCCAGGGTGTCGCCGAAGAATTTCAGGCCGAACACCGCGAACAGCACCATCACGCCGACCGCCAGCAGGGTGCGCACCGAGCCCGAGGGCAGGCCGAAGGCCTCGTTGGCGTCGTTGAGCTTGAGGCCGCCGAAGACGATGGCCGTCAGCGTCAGGGCGGTGGCCGTCAGCACCAGCAGGCCGACAAACCACAAGGCCGAGTCGCTGTGCTTGTCCTGCTTCCATAGCATGGCGGCCAGCACCGCGCAGACCAGCAGCAGTCCGATCACGCCCCATTTGACTCGCTGGGAGATCTTGTTGTCGTCCATGGCCACCTCGCGCGCGGGAAAGACCGCCACCCTAGCCGCCACGGCCGGGTTGGGCATCCTCAGCCTTGCGGAGCCGCAGGCGTCATGGCTTCGTCATGCAATCGCAGCGGCGGCAGCGCAAACTAAGGGTCTGTTGGCGCTGAGGGGGTCGGATGCGTTGTCGCTCAAAAGCCCGCGAGCAAGGCGTGAGGCGAAGACGGGTTGGTTACCCGGCAAGGCCGAGCAACGCCGCGCGCGGGCTTTTGAGCGACAACCCTGAGGGAGAGGGGCTGCGCGGGCGCATGGCGTTGTTGCGCGCCTTGCCCGGGCACCCGGCCCGGGCTTCAGCGCGGCGTCTAGCCCTGCACCCGCGCAGCCCCTCTCGCACCGATCCCCTCAGCGCCAACAGACCCTGACCATGGCCTACACGCACACCCTGGGCGGCGAGCGCTTTCAATTCGCGGATCTGCGCATCCTGCTGGCCCGCGCCAGCCCGCGGCGCTCGGGGGACGAGCTGGCCGGCGTGGCCGCGGCCAACGCCCGCGAACGGGTGGCGGCCCAGCTGGCCCTGGCCGAGCTGCCGCTGAAGGCCTTCCTCAGCGAAGCCGTCGTGCCCTACGAGGACGACGAGGTCACGCGCCTCATCGTCGACACCCATGACGCCGCCGCGTTTGCGCCGATCGCGCATCTCACCGTCGGCGGCCTGCGCGATGCGCTGCTGGCCGAGGCGGTCGACCCGGCGCAGATTGCTTCCGGCCTGACGCCCGAGATGGGCGCCGCCGTCAGCAAGCTCTGCCGCGTGCAGGACCTGCTGCTGATCGCCCAGCGCTGCGAGGTCGTCACGCAGTTCCGCAGCACCCTTGGCCTGCGCGGGCGGCTGGCCACGCGGTTGCAGCCCAATCACCCGACCGACGACGAGGCCGGCATTGCCGCCAGCCTGCTCGACGGCCTGCTGATGGGCGCCGGCGACGCCGTCATCGGCATCAACCCGGCGACCGACAACCTGCCCCAGGTCATGCGCCTGGTGCAGATGCTGGACGCCGTCATCGCCCGCCACGAGATCCCGACGCAAAGCTGCGTGCTGACCCATGTGACGACGACGCTCGAAGCCATCCACCGCGGCGCGCCGGTCGACCTGGTGTTCCAGTCCATCGCCGGCACCGAGGGCGCCAACCGCGGCTTCGGCATCACGTTGGCGCTGTTGGAGGAAGCTCAAGCCGCGGCACTGGCGTTGAAGCGCGGTGGCCGCCACGTCATGTATTTCGAGACCGGCCAGGGCAGCGCCCTGTCCAGCGGCGCCCACCATGGCTGCGACCAGCAGACGCTGGAGTGCCGAGCCTATGCCGTCGCGCGGCGCTTCGAGCCGCTGCTGGTCAACAGCGTGGTCGGCTTCATCGGGCCGGAGTATCTGTTCGACGGCAAGCAGATCCTGCGCGCCGGCCTGGAGGACCATTGCTGCGGCAAATTGCTCGGCCTGCCCATGGGCGTGGATGTCTGCTTCACCAACCATGCCGAGGCCGATGTCGACGACGTCGACGGTCTGCTGACCCTGCTGTGCGCAGCCGGCTGCAACTACATCATGGGCGTGCCGGGCTCGGACGACATCATGCTGGGCTACCAGAGCACCAGCTTTCACGACGCGCTGGCCATGCGCCGCCTGCTGGGCCTGCGGCCGGCGCCGGAGTTCGAGGCCTGGCTGCAGCGCATGGGCATCTTCAAGGCGGGCGACGTGCCGCGCTTGGCGGACGGCCTGCCGGCGCGCTTTGCGGCGCTGCTGGAGCAGTCATGAGTGTTGTCGAGCAGCCCTGGGCACGCCTGCGCCGCTACACGGCCGCGCGCATCGGCCTGGGCCGCGCCGGCGTCAGCGTGCCGACGGCGGCCCACTTGGCCTTTCAGCAGGCGCACGCCGAGGCGCGCGATGCGGTGCATGCGCCGCTGGATGTCAATGCGTTGCTGGACGGGCTGAGGGCATTGGGCGAGGCCCCGCTTCAGGTGCAAAGCCGCGCGACCGATCGAGCCGCCTATCTGCAGCGGCCCGACCTGGGCCGTCGGCTCGATGAGGTGGATGCCCGTGCGCTGCAGGCGTTGAATGCTTCCCCGGTCGATCTGGCCTTTGTGCTGGCCGATGGCCTTTCCGCCCTGGCCCTGCAACGCCAGGCCTTGCCGCTGTTCATGGCACTGCGAGAGCGGCTGGTGCAGGAGGGCGGCTGGACCTGGGCACCGCCTGTCGTCGCGACCCAGGCGCGCGTGGCGCTGGGCGACGAGGTGGGTGAGCTGCTGAAGGCGCGCTGCGTGGTCGTGCTGATCGGCGAGCGGCCGGGCTTGTCGGCGCCGGACAGCCTCGGCATCTATTTCAGCTGGGCGCCGCATTTAGGCTTGGTGGACGCCGAGCGCAATTGCATCTCCAACGTGCGGCCGCAAGGCCTGGCGCCCGCGGCGGCCGCGGCCAAGCTGCATGCATTGCTGCGCCTGGCGCGAACCCGTCGGCTGAGCGGCATCGCGCTGAAGGACGAGGAAGACGAGCGCGCCCTGCCGGCGGCGGCGGGCGCGCCGTTGATGCGGTTGCTCGCCGGCTAGCGGTTGGGCCGCGGTGTCATCGTGTCGATGCCGGCGCCGGGGTCTTCCTCGCCGGCCACCGAGTCGTCGAAGGCGCCGTCCTTGACGTCGCGCGCCGGGCGCTGCTTGGCGGTCGGCCGTTCAACGTCACCGGACCGCGGGGCGGTGGCGGCGGGCTCGGGAGGGATGGGCGGTGTGCGGGTGGGGTCAGGCATGGTGGCCTCCGGGTTCAAGCAGGAAAAGGGGCGGCAGCGCCGCCCCTCGATCGCCAAGCGGCGCGAGCCGGCTTACATCCACCAGGTCGAGCCGTAGTAGTCGTAGACCTTGCGGCCGTATTCGTCGCTGTAGGTGGGGGCTTCATCGCTGGGGTAGCGCGGGGCGCGTTCCAGCTGGGCCTTGTCGACGTTCACGACATAGCCGTCCTTGCTGGTGTCGTACTTCAGCTGGTCCCAGGGCAGGGGATAGCGGTCGGTGCCCATGCCGAGGAAACCGCCGAACTCCAGTGCCGCATAGCGGACCTGGCCGGACTTCTTGTCGATGACGAGGTCGTCGATGGAACCGAGCTTGTCGCCGCTGGGGCTGTAGACCTTGGTGCCTTCGACCTTGGAGGACGAGATGGTGGGACTGACGCTGGACATGATGGACTCCTGTAGTGAACACGGGTCACGGGGCGGGCATTGGCCCGCTCCGCCAGGTGCTGTGCACCATGCGTCCAATATGCGCGGATCCCGGCCGCGGCACAGTCGGGCTGGGCCCCCCGGCGCTGTAGGAGTGGGCCGACCTCAGCCCTCGTCCAGGCTGATCAGCCCCTCGCGCAGGGCCCATTTGACGAGGCCCGCGATGTCGTTGAGGCCGAGCTTCTTCATCAGGCGGCTGCGATAGGTGTCCACGGACTTGGGCGACAGGTGCAGGGCCTCGCCGATGGCGCTGCTGGTGGCGCCCTGGGCCACCATCAGCAGGATCTGGCGCTCGCGCGGCGACAGGTCGTCCTCGTCGCCGGGGCTGCCGGCGCTGGTCAGCATCGAGGCGGCGAACTCGGCGGCCTGGGGGCTGAGGAAGCGCTCGCCTGCGGCCACGCTCTTCACGGCCTGCAGCACCTCGGAGCTGGCCGAACCCTTGAGCAGATAGCCCCAGGCGCCCAGCTTCAGCGCCTCGGCGACATGGCGGGGCTGGTCGGACATGGTCAGCACGATGACGCGCAACTGCATGCCGCGCTTTTGCAGCTCGGCCAGCAGCTCCAGGCCCGAGCGCTGGCCCAGGCGCAGGTCCAGCAGCACGACGTCGGGCAGCAGGCGGCCCAGGTCGGCCAGGGCCGGGGTGGGGCCGGCGGCTTCGCCGATGACCTCGTGACCGGCCGTCTCGAGCACGACGCGCAGGCCGTCGCGCATGATGGCGTGGTCATCGATCAGGTAGATGCGGCTCATCGGCTTCCCAGGTCAGTCCGACCATGGTGCCATGGCCGGCGCGGCCGTCAATGCGCAATTCGGCGCCTATGGCCAGAGCGCGCTCGCGCATGCCGATGAGGCCGAGTTGGCCCGGCCCTGGCGGTGCCTGCAGGCCCTGGCCGTCGTCGCTGACGCTGAGTTCGAGCTGGAACTCGTCGCCATCCAGGCGCACCTTGATGGCTTGGGCCTGGGCATGGCGCAGCGCGTTCAGCAGGGCCTCGCGGGCGATCATGAAGGCGGCGTATTCGACATCGGCCGGCCAGCGCTGCAGCTGGGTGCTGTCGCTGGCCTGCAGTTCGATGCGCGCTTCGCCGTCGCCGCCGTGGTGCTGGCGGATCTCGTTGTCGATGGCGGCGGCCAGGCCGAGTTCGTCCAGTAGCGGCGGACGCAGCTCGGCCAGCACGCCGCGCACCTGGCGGTTGGCCAGCACGATGAGATTGGCGATGCGCTCGTCCATGCGCTCGCGTTGTTCGAGCGCGCCGCCCCGCGTGGCCTCCCAGTGCAGGCGCAGCGCGGCCAGGGTCTGGCCGAGCTCGTCGTGCAGGGACTGGGCCAGGCGCCGGCTGCTGCGCTTCTCCTGGTCGAGCAGGCGGCGGTTGAGCTGGGTGATCTCGTCGCTCGTGGCTTCGATGAGGCGGGCCTGGGCAGCACGCCTGCTGGCGTCGCGCAGGATGAGGCCGAAGCGGGCGGGGTCGGCTGTCGCGTCCAGTGCGTAGAGTGCCCCTTCGAAGCGGTGCTCGCCGCCGTCGTGCCGGCGGCCGCGCACACGCAGCTCGCACAAGCCGTCGATCTGGGCCGCTCGCATCCAGGCGGCGCAGCCATCGAAGCCGGGCAGCAGCTCGTCCAGCGGTCGGCCCAGGGCGTCTGCGTGCGCGTGGCCGCTGATCAGCGTGGCGCCGCGGCTCCACGCCAGCACGCGGCCGTTCGGGTCCAGCGTGGCGAACAGGGTGTCGACGGCGACATCGGCCAGGGCCGGCAGCAGCGCGAAGGGCCGGGTCAGCGGGATGCAGCTCATGCAGCCACTGTCGGCCAAGAGATGTAACGGCGCCATCAGCTTTGTGTAGGGGATTCTTGATGGTCGATGTCGGGGATGCCGGAAACCCCTCAGGACCCCCTCGCCACGCGGTCTTCGTCCGAACAAGATGCGCGCCATGCTCATTTCTGACCCCTCCGAAGCCGCGCCCCTGCTGCTGGCCGGCACCGTGCCCGACAGCGCCGCCGCGTTGCTGCGCGAGGCCCGCTACCGCGTGCGCAGCGCGGCCTCGGCCGCCGCCCTGCTGCGCCTGGCCGCCGGCGAGCCCAGGCCCGGTCTCATCCTGCTGGGCGAGACGGTGGGCGACCAGCCTGGCCTGGACTTGTTGAGCCGGCTGCGCGACGACGCGACCACGCGGGCCGTTCCCGTGCTCTTCGTGTCGAGTGGTGGCGATGAGGAGCTGGCCCTGGCCCTGGGCGCCGCCGATTGCTTGAGCCTGCCGCTGCGCCCGCTGGTGCTGCTGGCGCGCGTGCAGGCCCAGCTCACCCTGCACCAGCTGCTGGCACGCCCGCCGGCCGGAGCCGCCGCGTGAGCGCCCTGCCCCTCCCCGCCGCAGGCCCGGCGCGCTGGTTGCGCCGCCTGCGCGACGCCGGCCGGGCCCGCCTGCTGCGGCGCCGCAGCCAGGCCCTCGGGGCCCAGGCCATGCAGATGCTGGACGCCGTGCTGGCCGATGCCGGCGTCGCCGTCGTCGTCTACGACGCCGAGGGGCATTGCCTGGTCTGCAACGCCGAGGCGGCCCGCGTCGCCGGCCTGGCCGTGGTGCCGCCGCCGGGCAGCAGCCTCGTCGGCCGCCTGCCGGATGTGATGCTCCATGGCCCCTTCGAGGCCGTCGACGCCGAGTCCTGGCAGACGCCGGCCGGCCCGCGCCTGTTTCGCGTCAACCGTGGCCGCCTGGCCGGCGACGGCGGGGCGCGCTATCTCGTCGCCCGCGACGTCACCGAGCAGCGCCACGCCGCCGAGCGCCTGGTGCGCAACGAGCAGCAGTTGTCCTTGGCCATGCGCGGCGCCGCTCTGGGCCTGTGGGACTGGCAGGTGGCCAGCGGCGAGGTCCATGTCAACGAGCGCTGGGCCGAGATGTTGGGCTATCGCGTCGAGGAGATCGAGCCGCACCTGGACAGCTGGCGCGCCCTCGTCCATCCCGACGACTGGGCGGCCATCGATGCCTCGCTGCTGCCGCATCTGCGCGGCCATACCGACAGCTACCGCTGCGAGCACCGTCTGCGCCACCGCGACGGGCATTGGATCTGGGTGCTGGACGCCGGCCAGGTCGTCGAGCGCGACGCCGAAGGCCGGGCCCTGCGCGCCCTGGGCATCCATCTGGACGTGACCGATCGCCGCGCCGCCATCGACGAGCTGGAGCGCTCCCGCCGCGAGCTGGAGCTGCGCGTGCGCGAGCGCACCGCGGCGCTGGAACAGGCCACGGCCGAGGCACGGGCGGCCAACGAGGCCAAGTCCGCCTTCCTGGCCAATATCAGCCACGAGATCCGCACGCCGATGAATGCCATCGTCGGCATGTCACGCCTGCTGTCGCGCTCGACCGTCGACACCGAGCAGGCGGCGCGCATCGCCACCATCGAGAGCGCCGCCGGCCATCTGATGACGCTGATCGGCGATGTGCTGGACTTGTCCAAGATCGAGGCTGGCCACATGGAGCTGGAGCAGTTGCCGCTGGCACTGCCCGAGCTGCTGAGGCAGTCCCTGGGCCTGTTCAGCCCCCAGGCCCAGGCCAAGGGCGTGGGCCTGCGGCTGCATGCAGCCGGCTTGCCCGAGCGCCTGCTCGGCGACCCGACCCGGCTGCGCCAGGCCGTGCTCAATCTCGTCGCGAATGCGGTCAAGTTCACCGACCGCGGTGAGGTGGTGCTCAGCGTGGTGCAGCTTCCTGACGCGAGCGGCGCCGCGGTGAAGCTGCGCTTCGAGGTCAGCGATACCGGCCCGGGCTTCGCGCCCGAGGTGGCGGGCCGCCTGTTCAGCGCCTTCGAGCAGGGCGACGCTTCCATGGCGCGCCGCCATGGCGGCACCGGCCTGGGCCTGGCCATCACGCGGCGCATCGCCGAAATGATGGGCGGTGAAGTGGGCCTCGCCAGCGAACCCGGCCGGGGTGCGCGCTTCTGGTTCACAGCCCGGCTGATGCGCGACCAGCGCCCGGCCAGCTTCGAGGAGGGCCAGCCGCTGCGCCTGTCGGCTGCCGAGCGCTTGCGCCTGCGTCATCACGAGCGCCGCGTCTTGCTGGTCGAGGACAACCCGGTCAACCAGGAGATCGCAGTGGCCGTGCTGGCCCAGGGCGCGCTGGAAGTCTGCGTCGCACCCGATGGCGAAAGCGCGCTGCGCGAGGCCGCCGCCTATCCGGCCTTTGATGCCGTGCTGATGGACCTGCACCTGCCCGACATGGACGGCTTCGAGGTCACGCGCCGCCTGCGCGAGGGCGGCCTGAGCGCCCCCGTGCTGGCGCTGACGGCCAGCGCCATGCCGCTGGAGCGCGCCCACTGCGAGCGCCTGGGCATGGCGGCCTTCCTGACCAAGCCGCTGGACCCCGATGCGCTGCACGAGGCGCTGCTGGCGGTGTTTGCCAGCCTGCCGCAACCGGCTTGAGCGCAGCTCAGTCGGCCGCGATGGCCTCGATCTCCAGCAGCCAGTCGCTGTCGTAGATGCCGGCGATCAGCACCGTCAGTGCCGGGCTGCGGGCGCCCAGCACTTCGCGACCCATTGCCGCAGGGGTAGCAGGCCCCGCGCGTGCTTGCGGTCGCCGAGATAGGTCGTGACCTTGACGAGCTGGTCCAGCGTCATGCCGGCCGCTTTCAGCTGGGCGTCGACGTGGGCCCAGACCAGGCGGCATTGCGCGGCAAAGCTCTTGGGCACGGCGCCGGCTTGGTCGATCGGGATCTGGCCGCTGATGAAGAGCAGGCGCGACGGCGCCTTCAGTTCCAGGGCCTGGGCATAGCCGCCCGATGGCGCGGGTGCGTCGGCGGCGTTGATGGCGCGGGTCTTGTTGGCGGCCATGGCGGCTCCTGTCAGTGGGGTGAGGCCGAGGGCGGCAGCACGGCGGGTGAGGGTCATGGCTTGCTCGCCGGGCAGGCCGGTGGCCAGGAGGGATCGGCGCCGGCCTGGAGGTCGATGAGGAAGAGCTCGCCCGAGCGCTTGCCGTCGGCCTGGGCGAACAGCAGCCGGTCGGCCCTGGGCGACAGCAGCGGGCCGACCTGGAAGACGTCGTCGCGCGCCGGCACACGGCCCAGCGGCCGCCAGCCGTCGCCCTGGCGCGCATAGCGGTAGAGATGCGAGCGGCCCCCGCGGTCGGACACGACGACGGCCTGCTTGCCATCGCCGGACATCTCCACCTCGTAGTCGTTCTGCGGCGTGTTCAGCGGCGCGCCGGGATTGGCGACGCGCCAGCCGCCGTCGGCCTGGGGTGTGGCCACATAGACATCATTGCCACCCAGGCCGCCGGGGCGGTCGGAGCCGAAGAAGAGGCGGCCGTCGGCAGGCGGCGCGGCAGCAGTTCGGACTGCGTCGAGTTGATGGGTTCGGGTAAGCGGCGTGGCGGGCCCCAGCCGCCGCGGCCATCGCTGTCGGCGACCCAGATGTCCAGGTCGTCGCCCTGCTTGCCGGGGAAGGGCCGGTTGGAGACGAACCAGAGCTGGCGGCCGTCGGCCGTGACGAAGGGGTTGGCCTCGCTGGCCGGCGGCGGCGCCGCGATGGGCAGGGGCACCGCTTCGCCCCAGCCCTGTGGGCCGCAAGTCGACTGCATGAGGCGGTAGGCCGAGAACTGCGGGTTGGCGCGCATGAAGATCATCGTGCGGCCATCGGGGGTGAAGCTCGGCGAGGACTCGTACTGGTCGGTCGAGACGCGCTCGGGCGTCCAGCGCGAGGGACTGGCTGTGGCGGAGGCGGCGAGGGCGAGGGTGGCCAGCAGGGCCTTCATGGCGGGGGTCGGGTGTCAGGTCGGGCGCAGTCTGGCGCCGTGGCAGGGCGCTGACCTTCGGCATCCCGGATTCGCGGGCCGATGGTCGGCGCAGACCTACAGCCCAACGGCCCGAGCGCCGACTGCAGCCGGAAGGCGGGGCGACGAAAGTGCTGTGATCACGTCCGATGCCTTGCCCATGCCGCCCCGCCACAGATTCCAGCACTTGACCGTGGCCGCCCTGGTCGCCGTGGCGGCGCTGAGCGCCTGCCGCAAGGAGGTGCCGCCGCCGCCCAGCCCCGATGAGCTGCCCAGGCCCAAGGTCGCCTCGGCGACCTATGCCCTGCCCACCGCCCATGTGCGGCTGGGCCGTTGAGGCGGGTCATGGCGGGTGCCAGCGCCAATCCACGCGCCATCTGGAAGGGCGCCGTCTCCTTCGGCCTCGTCCACGTGCCGGTCTCCCTGCACAGTGCCACCCAGGAGCAGGAGATCGACTTCGACTGGCTGGACAAGCGCAGCATGGACCCGGTGGGCTACAAGCGCGTCAACAAGCGCACCGGCAAGGAGATTGCCAAGGAGCACATCGTCAAGGGCGTCAGGCTGGAGGGCAGCGATGACTATGTCGTGCTGTCCGACGACGAGATCAAGGCGGCCTATCCCAAGCGCACCCAGACCATCCAGATCGAGAGCTTCGTGAAGGCGGCGGACGTGTCCTTCGTCTACATCGAGAAGCCGTATTACCTGGCTCCCGATGGCCGCGCGGACCGCGTCTATGCGCTGCTGCGCGAGGCGCTGCAGGCCAGCGGCGTCATCGGCATCGCGCGCTTCGTGCTGCACAACAAGGAGCATCTGGCCGCGCTGATCCCGGCCGGCCCGGCGCTGATGCTGGGCGTGCTGCGCTGGGCCGAGGAGATCCGCTCGCCCAAGGCGCTGGACCTGCCCGCGGCCGGCGCTGCCAGCGTCAAGGCCGCCGAGCTGAAGATGGCCCAGCAGCTCATCGCGCAGATGACAGCGGCCTGGAAGCCCGAGCAGTTCAAGGACGACTTCACCGAGGCCATCCATGCGCTGGTCAAGCGCAAGGCCAAGGCGGGCAAGAAGGCCAAGGTGGAGCCTTTCGAAGAGGCGCCCGATATGAGCAGCAGCAATGTGGTCGACCTGACCGAGTTGCTCAAGCAGAGCCTGGGCGGCAAGCCGGCCAAGGCGCCGGCGAAGCAGGCGGCGGCCAAGAGCAAGACGCGCGGCAGGAAGGCCGCTTGATGAGGGACTGAGTGCTCCAATGGCTGGCTCTAGTGAAGCCAGCGCCGTGACCCGCACCAAGCACTGGGACGCAATCCTCACACACTGGAGAAGGTCCGGCATCGCCATCCGGCACGGCGTGTCCATGCACGACATCGAGGCCTTCCAGCGGCGACTGTCGGGTTGCTTCCAAGGCTGAAGTTCGAAGAGCGCTAGATCGATGCGGTAGCCGCGACGCATCGCGCGACCCTGAACCCGGCTCTCACTGAAGACTGAACTTTCGGATGTTTGTCTCACCCAAGTCCGAACCCTCGCGGCGAGATGGCCGCTGAGCATGGTTGCTAGTCCGGGATCGCAAGAGCCACCGCCTTTTTGGGATCGTTCGTCCAGCGAGTGCTCTGGTTGCGCTGTTTGGAGAAGTCATGGGCTTGCCGGCCCATCAACCGGTGCGTCTTGTCCAAGTTTGCCGATGTGACTTGATTGCCCTGCTTGGTGTTGTCTAGCCAGCCGCAGAAATACAGCCGGTCGGCTTGCTCGAGGCCAGGGTAGTACTGCCCGATGTCACGTGGCGTTGGCCGCTGATCCGGCGCGGCACGATCGGGGATGTGGCGATTGAACTCGGCGAAGAAGGTACTCGGATCCAGCCTGATGTTCGTACCGGCATCCTGAAAAAGCGCATCTCGAAGCGGTCCGTACAGGTCCCCGAGAAATGGATTGATCTCGAAGCCAGGCAGCACTTGCTTGAAGATCGCAAAGTTATGCCCCAAGCAGCCCATGACCAACTCGAAGGGCTGGGTATCGATAAAGAACAGGCATTCGAAGGTCAGGTGGTTCAACCGGTAGCGGAACTTCACGCGTCCCATGCCTTGCTCGCGCATGCTGCGGTGCAGCGCTGCCAATCCCGTCAATCTCATCTCTAGGATCTCCTTGGTCTGTCGTTCCAATGTGCGGGAAGCTCGTTGGAACTGCCGCTAAGGTCGCGACAGAATGTTGTCGTTCGCATAACGGCGATCACGCCAGCAACAGCCTCGCCCCCCGCTGACCTATCGAGAGTGCTCATGGGCGCGCGCATCGACTTCATAGCGAGAGTTGTAGTAGCCCACCTGCGCGACGTCCTCCAGATACAACGGTAGGAACCGAGCAATAGAGCCTGCCTGCTCGTACTGATGAACGTGCCTGAGTTCATGCGAAACCAACCGTGCCGACGCCTTCCCTCTGCGGATAAAGATGCCGTATCCGAGAGTCAGCCCCGACGTGTCTGGTCCCAAGAATTCTTCTAACCGAATCGCCCGCTGCAGCGCGGGGTCACTGGGGATAGGGATCGCGTCCACCAGCAATATCCGCACGCGCTCCACCTTGCTCACCCCAACCCGGCGGGCAAGTTCAATACCAGCTTCGTTCAATAGATCCCCGAATCGTCCGATGTGAAGCTCACACTGCTGCGCCCATTCAATTGCCGATGGCATGATCGTTGGTAGTAGTCCAGCAAGCGCCTCGTTCACCGTCCGTCCTCCCACGTGAATCGGCTTGCAACGGCTGGACTCGATCGGCAGTTGACCGCCGGCCGGTCACACACAGCTGACGTACTTAGACGACGCAAGCGCTACGCGCATGACGGGCGACGCCGAGCAGCTCGCTCCCGTGTATCGGATCGGCTGCAACGATGGCCAAGTGGCGGCGTCAATCGCGTGCGGGCCTCTCCGCCGAAGGCCGCCTGCATTTCAAGCAAACCGTCGATGACCATGACTTTCGGCAATTTATATAAGCGCTTATCAAATGCGCAGCATGACACGCCCCGGCCTTGGTACCCAGCTGCGCACCCTGCTCGAACTGCTCGACGGCGAACTTGAGTCCATCTACACGGAAGAGGGCCTGGACTACCGACCGCGCTTCACGCCGGTGCTGCGCGCGCTGCTGGATGAATCACCGCTGACCGTGGGCCAGATCGCCGCCAAGGCGGGCATCAGCCAGCCCGCCGCCACCCAGACGCTGAACCTGATGCTGGCGCGCGACTGGGTCGAGCCGCAGGCCGACCCGGCCGACGCGCGGCGGCGCCTCTATGCGCCCAGCGCCAAGGCGCGCGAAGCCCTGCCGAAGCTGCAGGCCATCTGGGCCGCCACCGGCGGCGCGGCGCGCGGGCTGGACGCCGAACTCTCCACGCCGCTGTCCGCCCTGCTGGACGAAGCCATCGCCGCGCTGCGCGCCCGCTCCTTTCCCCAGCGCCGCCGCGATGCCGCGGCGGCGTTGTCCCGTCGCCCCAAGAAAGAAAAACCATGAAGACCCTGGCCCTTGCCGCCCTGCTCGCTGCCTGCCTGACTGCCTGGGCCCAACCCGCCCCCGAAGGCCCGCCCGGGCCCCCGCTGGACGCCGCTGCCCGCACCCAGGCGGCGCGCGAATTGGCGCGCCAGCTGCGCGAGCGCTACATCTTTCCGGAGCGCGTCAAGGACATCGAGCCCAAGCTGCAGGCAGCCGCGGCCGAGGCCAGCGACGCGCCGGCCCTGGCCCGGCAGCTGAGCGCCGTGCTCGCCGAGGCGACGCAGGACAAGCATCTGCGCGTGGACGTCATGCCCGAGATGCCCGGCCGTGCCAAGGCCGAGGCCGCCGAGATGGCGGAGAGCTTTCGCTACGGCAATTACGGTGTGACGCGGGTGGAGCGCCTGCGCGGCAACATCGGCCTGTTGGAGCTGCGCCAGTTCGCGCCGGTGCGTCAGGCCGGCCCCGTCATCGCTGCCGCAATGACGCTGCTGGCCAATACCGACGCCCTCGTCATCGACCTTCGCCGCAACGGCGGTGGTGACCCCGAGACAGTGGCCCTGCTGGCCAGCTATCTGTTCGACAAGCCCACGCGCCTGATCGACATCCGCTGGCGCGCCGGCAACCGCCTGGAGCAGCACTGGACGTCGGCCAAGGTGGCCGGACCGCGCTATGGCCAGCGCCGCGCCGTCTATGTGCTGACCGAACACGAGACCTTCTCCGCCGCCGAAGACTTCGCCTATGGCATGAAGGCGCGCCACCGCGCGACGGTCATTGGCGAGACGACGGCCGGCGGCGCCCACCCGGGCGACGGCTTTCGCCTCAGCCCCGAGCTGATGGTGTTCATCCCGACCGGCCGTTCGGTGGACTATGTGGACGGCGGCAACTGGGAAGGCAAGGGCGTGACGCCCGACCACCAGGTGCCCGCCGCCGAAGCCCTGACGCTGGCCCAGCGCCTGGCCATCGAGCAGTTGCTGCCGGCGCAGAAGCACCCGATGAAGAAGGGCGGGCTGGAGCGGGCGCTGAAGGCGCTGGATGCGCCGGCCAAGCCTTGATCGGCTAGCTTTCCGAGACGCGCACGACGGTCTTGCCGAAGTTGCCGCCCTGCAGCAGCCGGGCCAGTGCGGCCGGCGCCTGCTCCAGGCCGTCGACGATGTCCTCGCGCAGCGTGATGCGGCCCTCGGCCAGCCAGGCGCCCATGTCGCGGCGGAAGGCGTCGAAGCGCTCGCCGTAGTGGTCGAGGATGATGAAGCCCTGGACGCGGATGCGCTTGGCGAGCACGCTGGCCAGGTCGGGGCCGGGCACGGGCGCTGCGTCGTTGTAGTGCGAGATGAAGCCGCAGACCGGCATGCGGGCGTTGAGATTCAGCAGCGGCAGCACCGCGGCCAGGACGTCGCCGCCGACGTTCTCGAAATAGACGTCGATGCCCTGCGGGCAGGCCTCGGCCAGCCGCCTGGCAAGCTCGGGCTCGCGCCGGTCCAGGCAGGCATCAAAGCCCAGCACCTCGACGGCGTGGCGGCATTTGTCGGCACCGCCGGCAATGCCGACGACGCGGGCGCCCTTGAGCTTGGCCAGCTGGCCGACGACGCTGCCTACCGCGCCGGTGGCGGCCGCGACGACGACGGTCTCGCCCGGCTTGGGCTGGCCGATGTCCAGCAGGCCGACATAGGCCGTGAAGCCCGGCATGCCCAGGCCGCCCAGCGCGTGCGACGGTTGCTTCACATCACCCAGTGCCAGCAGGTCGCTGCCGTCCGAGAGGCTGTAGTCCTGCCAGCCGGCGTTGGCCAGCACCAGCTCGCCTGGCCTGAAGCCGGCATGCCGTGACGCGACCACCCGGCTGACCGTGCCGCCCACCATGACGCCGCCCAGCGGCACCGGCGGCGCATAGCCAGGCCCGACCGGCGCCATCAGATTGCGCTGGTAGGGGTCGACCGACAGATAGAGGGTGCGCAGCAGCACCTGGCCGTCGGCCGGCTCCGGAATGGGCTGGCTGTCGAGGTGGAAATGCTCCGGTCCCGGCAGGCCCTGCGGGTAGGCGGCGAGGGTGAGGCGGTGCTTCATTGCGCACCTCCGGTAGCGGCACGAGGACCGTGGCGCAGCGTGAGCAGCGTGCCCAAGGTCAGCGCGACAACCGCGAAGCTCGGGCCGCCCAGCGCGCCGATGCGGTCCACGAGCAGGCCGCCACCGATGGCGCCGCTGGCGATCGCGATCTGGAAGGCCGCCACCAGCAGGCCACCGGCACCCTCGGCCTGGTCGGGCGCGGCGCGGACGATCCAGGTCTGAAAACCCACCGGGAAAGCGCCGAAGGCAAAGCCCCACAGCGTGACCGCCACGGCCGTGACGATGGGCGAGCTGCCGGCCACCAGCAGCAGGCCGGCCAGCGCGGCGATCAGCATGCCGCCCGCGACGATGGCCTGGCGCTCGCTGCGCCCGGCCAGCCAGCCGCCGGCCAGGTTGCCGAAGAAGCCGCCGATGCCATAGCCCAGCAGCACGCCCGAGATGGCGCCGACGGACAGATGGGTGACCTGCTCCATCAGCGGCCGGATATAGGTGAAGCCGGCGAAATGCCCCGAGATGACGAGCAGCACCGCCAGCAGGGCCACGCGCACCGGCGGGCGGCGCAGCAGCTCGCCCAGCACGCGCAGGCTGGGCTTGTCGCGCGGCGGCAGGGCCGGCAGCGTGGCGGCCTGCACGGCCAGCGTGACGAGGCTGACCGCGCCCGCGGCGATGAAGGCGCTGCGCCAGCCCCAGACATCGCCCATCCACGCCCCCACCGGTGCCGCGCAGACGGTGGCCACCGACACACCGGCCAGGATCAGCGACATGGCCCGCGCGAACTGCTGCTCGGGCACCAGCCGCATCGCCAGCGCGGCCGACATCGACCAGAAGCCGCCCAGGGCGACACCGAGCATCACCCGCGCCACCAGCAGCAGGCCCAGGCTGCCGGCCGTGGCGGCCAGCAGGTTGGACAGCACCAGCAGGGCGCTCAGGGCCAGCATGACGACGCGGCGGTCGAGGCGGCGCGTCAGCAGGGGCAGTGAGGGGGCCGCGACGGCACCCACCAGGGCGGTCGCCGTGACGGCCTGGCCGGCCGCACCGTCGCTGATGCCGAGGTCGGTGGCGATGGCCGTCAGCAGGCTGGCCGGCAGGAACTCGGCCATGACGAGGCCGAAGACGCCCATCGTCAGCGAGGCGATGGCGGGCCAGTGGGCATCAGCCGCGGGCGCCGGCGCGGCGGCGACTCCAGGGCAGGTGGAGCAGGAGGAGGACAAGGCATAACCCCTTGATGGAACGGAAGCTCATGCTAGGCCTAGCATCCTGGCGTTTCCATGCCGGAAGAGCCGAAATGCTTGACCAAACCTCCAGGATCGTCGGGCCCGCGCCCGGCGAGCCCGACACCCTGACCGAGATCCTGCTGGGTCTGCGCCTGGACGGCGTCGAGTACGGCCGCTGCATCCTGCGCTCGCCCTGGGCCGTGGCCTTTCCGGCCCAGCGCTCGGCGCGCTTTCACTTCGTCGGCAGCGGCGGTGCCTGGCTGCGCACGGCCGGCACCGACTGGGTGAGGCTAAAGCCGGGCGATGCCGTGCTGCTGCCCCATGGCAGCTTCCATGTGCTGGCCAGTGCGCCCGACGTGCCGACGGTGGACATCGACTCCCTGGCCCGCGTGCCGGTGGCCGACAACATCTATCTTGTCGGCGACCCGCGCCAGGCGTCCGGGTCGGAGGACGGTGGCCCGCCGGCCGACGTGATGTTCTGCGGCGCCCTGCGCTTCAACCTCGACCCCCTGCACCCGCTGATCGCCATGATGCCGCCCGTCATGCTGACCAGCGACCTCGCCACCAAGGACGCCACCGTGCCGGCCCTGCTGGACGCCATGGAGCGCGAGGTGGCCCTGGACCGCATCGGCGCCTGCGGCATCCTGGCGCGGCTGGCCGACGCGCTGGCCGCCAGCATCATCCGCGCCTGGGTGGAATGCGGCTGCAGCGACTCGACCGGCTGGGTGGCGGCCGTGCGCTGTCCCAAGATCGGCAAGGTCGTCGCCGCCATCCATGCCGAGCCCGAGGGCGACTGGAGCGTGCCGCGCCTGGCCGACATCATGGGCGCCTCACGCTCCAGCTTTGCCGACGCCTTCACCCGCACCATGGGCGAGAGCCCGGCCAAGTACGTCGCCAAGGTCAAGATGTTCCAGGCGCGGCGCTGGATCGCCCAGGACGGCATGCGCATCGCGACCGCCGCCGACCGGCTGGGCTATGAGTCCGAGGCCTCGTTCAGCCGCGCCTTCAAGCGGGTGATCGGCCACGCGCCCAGTGCGGCGCGGGGCGGCTAGCGGCCCAGCAGCAACTGCACAGCAAAGCCCTGGGCGCAGTCCGGCAGCGACAGCTCGCCGCCATGGGCCCGGGCCACGAGCTGGGCCAACCGCAGGCCCAGGCCCTGCTCCGTCGAGCCCGACGCCAGGCGTGAGCGCAGGTTCGCCTTCTCGGCTTCGCCCAGGCCCGTGCCGTCGTCCACCAGCAGCAGGCCGCCGGGCAGCGGCTGGCTCAGCCACAGCCGCGTCGCGCCGTGGCGCTGGGCGTTGTCGACGAGGTTGAGCAGCGCCGCCGCCAGCAGCTCGGCATCGGCGTCCAGCGGGCACGGCGGGCCGTCCTGCAGTTGCAGCGACCCCAGCGGCAGGCCGGCCAGCAGCGTGCGGGCATCCAGCGCCACGCGGCGCAGCTCCGGCGTGCTGCGGAACAGGCGCAGCAGCGCCAGCAGCAGATGCTGCAGGCGGCGGCTGGCCTCGCGCACGCGCTGCAGGCGGGGCTGGTCGGGCTGCTCCTTGAGGGCCACGGCCAGCTGCGCGTCCATGCCGGCCAGCGGCGTGCGCAGCAGATGGGCCGACTGCGCCGTGAACTCGCGCTCCAGGGCGAGGCGCTCGCCCAGGCGTTCGCCGATCTGGCGCAAGGCGTCGTGGATGGGCTGCAGCTCGGCGCGCGCCGGCGGCCCCAACTGGGCGGCCAGCGCGCCGGGCTCGTCCCGGGTGGCGTCAAAGCGGGCCAGGCCTTCGGCCAGGCGCTGCAGCGGCCGCAGCTCGCGCTGCGAGCGCCAGGCCAGCAGGGGCAGGCCCAGGGCCGCCAGCGCCAGCGCGGCCAGCAGCGCATAGCTGGCCACCTCGACGCGCACCTCCTTGCGCTCGGCACGGGTCTGGGCCACCACCAGCAGGCCCTGGCCGCCGCGCAGGCTCAGGCCATAGAGCCGCCAGTGATCGCGATGGGCAAAGCCCGGCGCCACCGGCTGCCAGCTGACCGTGGCGCCGGGGCTGGCGCGCACGAGACGGCCGCCGGCATCGAACCAGGCCCAGGCGAAGCGCAGCTCGTCGTCGGCGTCGTGTGCCGACGGCTGGGGCGCGGCGCCGGACTGCAGCAGAAGCGGCGCCAGTTGGGCGGCGCTGGCCTTCAGGCCGTCGTCGAGCAGCTCGTCCACCTCGGCGTCGACCGTCAGCACCGCCGCGGCGGTGACCGTCAGCGCCACCAGCAGGCTGCCCAGGCCCGTCACCCACAACAGGCGGCGGGCGATGGTGGGCAGCGGCGCCTGCGGCTCAGCCATGATCGGCCTCGGCCTGCACGCGATAGCCCATGCCGCGGCGCGACTCGATGCTGTCGCGCCCGAGCTTGCGCCTCAGGTTGGCGACATGCACCTCCAGCGCGTTGCTGGCCGCCGGCTCGCCGCCGAAGCCCAGCACCAGGCGCTCCAGCACGTCCTTGGCCACCCAGCGGCCGGCGCGCAGCCCCAGCGCCTCCAGCACCGCCCATTCACGCGCCGTCAGCTCGACGGCCAGGCCGTCGTACCAGGCCCGCCGGCCCACGAAATCGACCTGCACGCCCTGCAGCAGCCGCAGGCCCTGGGCGCCCCCTTGCTGGCGGCGCAGCAAGCCGCGCAGCCGGGCCGCCAGCTCTTCGGGCGCGAAGGGCTTGACGAGGTAGTCGTCGGCGCCGGCGTCCAGGCCGTCGATGCGGTCGGCCAGCGCGTCGCGCGCGGTCAGCAGCAGGGCGGGCGTCTGCTGGCCGGCGCGGCGCAGCTCGCTCAACCAGGCGCGGCCCGAGCCGTCGGGCAGCTGCCAGTCCAGCAGCCAGGCGTCGAAGGGCTCGCCCAGCAGGGTGGCGCGGGCGCTGGCCAGGTTGCGGCACCAGTCCACGACATGGCCTTCCGCGGCCAGGAAATCGCGCAGGCCCTCGCCCAGGATGGGATCGTCTTCAAGCAGCAGCAGCCTCATGGCCAGTCACCGTAGCACGGCGCGCCGCTTCAGGCCCGCTTCAGCGAGCGCCTCTGCAATGACGGCCATGCAGGCTCCCACGCAGAACTTCCTTCGTCCTATCGCCGGCCTGACCCTGGGCCTGCTGCTGGTGCTGGCCTGGGATGCCAGTGGCCTGGACCTGGCGCTGGCGCGCTGCTTTGGCGACGCGACGGGCTTTGCCGCCCGCGAGGCCTTCTGGTCGCGCGACCTGCTGCATGGCGGCCTGCGCTGGCTGTGGGGCGTCGCCTGGCTGGGCCTGGCCGTGGACGCCTGGCGCCGCCAGCCGGCGCAGCGCGGCCCTTCGCGCCGCCAGCGCCGCCAGGCCCTGGCGGCCGGCCTGCTGATCCTGCTCGTCGTGCCCGCCCTGAAGGCCTTGAGCCACAGCAGCTGCCCGTGGAGCCTGCAGGATTTCGGCGGCAGCGCACCCTGGGTGTCGCACTGGGACTGGACGCTGCGCGACGGCGGGCCGGGGCATTGCTTCCCGTCCGGCCACACGGCCGGCGCGGCCGCGTTTGCGCCGTTTGCGTGGATCTGGGGGCGGCGTGCCTGGGGGCTGCTGGCCCTGAGCGCCGGCCTGGCCAGCGTGGGCCAGCTGGCGCGCGGTGCCCATTTCCTCAGCCACGTGCTGTGGGCGGCGTGGATCTGCATCGCCCTGGGCTGGCTGCTGCTGCGGGTGATGGACGGCCTGGCCATGCGGCGCAGCCGCCTCGGCCTGTCGGGCTGATCTCCGGCTGGTCCGCCGGCCTGCGCGGTTCGTCGCGCGCCGCTCGTCTCGACCTTGCGGGCTTTGCAAACTGCTGGCATTGCAGCGTTTGCAAGGAGCTCCCATGCGCCCTCTTCCGATGCGGCTACTGGCCGGACTGTTTTTCTCTGCCGCCCTGGCCTTGCCCTGCCTCGCGCAGGACGCTGCGGCCCGCTCGGGGCCGCTTTATGACGAACTCGCCGGCATGGACGCCGCGCTGTTCGAAGCGGCTTTCACGACCTGCGACGCGGCCAAATTCAGGGCCCTTTTCACCGAGGACGCCGAGTTCTATCACGACAAGACCGGGGCCAGTTTTGGCGAGGCCGTGAAGGTCATGAAGTCCTGCCCCCGCGACAACGGCGTCACCCGCACCCTGGTGCCGGGCAGCCTGGAGGTCTACCCCATGCAGGGCTATGGCGCCGTGCAGATCGGCCGGCATGTGTTTGCCAAGAAGGGCGAACCCGGCTCGGAAGAGGCCAAGTTCGTGCACCTGTGGAAGCGGGAGGCCGGCGGCTGGCGGCTGGCGCGGGTACTGAGTTTTGATCATCGGCAGGCGGTGGCGAAGGCGCCCTAGGGGAAGCGCATGCCGAGTGTGATGCTCAGGGTATAGCGAATGATCTTTACGGGCTTGGCTAGTTATCCAAGCCTTTGGATGGCCGTAAGCGCTGCGTAAAGATAGTTGCCCGCAGCACCCTGGATAGAGCCCTTTACAAATAGTTCATTGAGCTGCGAAATTATTCCAGGGGACTGCTTTCTAAGGGACGTCACATAGCTGTTAAGGAGTTGCTGATTGTGTTGCCCATCCTGCGCAAGTAGCTCAACTATTTGCCCAAGCGTTTCACGCGCCCCCGAGGTCGCATCGATTGCTAGTTGGCGGATGGCTTGTGTGGTTTGTTCATTTTGATATTGGGTCTTATCAAATATGGCGCGCATAAATTCAATTTCGCTTTCCAGCGATTGAATGCGCTTTTCATGGCCGGCTCTTTCTGTATATAAGAGCTCTTTCGTATGGCGAATTTCCATATGAGCCATTTCAAGCTTTTGAGTCAGCATCATTGCCTCAACGGGATTTTGTATGTAGCCGGAAACAGGTAGTTTTCCGGTAACTACTAATCCGTAGTTTCCGAGTTCCTGTTCAATCTTTTCAATTTCGCCACTTGGCGTTTCAATAATCAGCGTGACTTTGCTTCCTTGCTGCTCAATTTTTACGCCGACGTCTAGATCAGGATATTTTCTGGCAACAATCTCGCTGAAGTAACTCAATATAGAAATGCCAGCCTGTTTGAATTCGGGCCCGAAAACGATGGTTCGAATGATGGTTTCTCGCTCGGCACTCTCCCCGCCAATGGATCGTGCCGCTTCTATGAAAAGAGCTTTTCCGACGACTAATCTTGCGATAAACGCTTCAACGCGTGCGGCATCCGAATCTCGTTTATCTGCCAAGGCGATCAACGCAGCTTCCATCGCTTCCGGGCCTTTAAGCGCCGCTGCGTACAGAGGGTGTTTGACTAGCGACTGAGGGGGGAATTTTCGAAACTCGGCCTCCCATACGCTTCGCGCAATGCTTTCTGTGTATGTAAAATACTGCAAGCATACGGCGTATGCATTTTCGGCCAAGCCTTCTTTATTTCCTTCATAGGAGCCAGACAATATGTCTCGCAACGCCGTCAATTGTCTTGAAAGTATGTCTCGAGCCGAACCGAGAGCACGCTTTACCGTAGTAGGACATAGCTTCGCAATGCCATTTCTGTGCTGAGAAACGTACAGCGCGGCGGCGTTGATGGCTTGGTTGGAAGTTAGAGTCATCATTAAATGTTATGCCACACGTTGTTGGCGCAGAGCGTTCTACAAGGCTCGTTTATTTACCGTCGTTCGAAAAAGTATGGAGCGGCGTGTTGATTATTTGCATCCATGCGAACGTTGGGCAAACAAAAAGGCCCGGGGGCGCCAAGCCGCGGGCCTTTCTCTTTTCATCGAAGGAAAATATTTAGAACGGAATATCGTCATCCATATCGTCAAACCCCGTCGCCGCCTTGGGCGCCGCGGCCGGAGCACGCGGAGCGGGCGGGCGCTGGGCCGCGGCCGGGCGTGCCGCCGGGCGAGCACCGCCGCCGCCTTCCATGTCGTCGCCACCGCGGCCATAGGCACCGCCGCCGCCGCCAGCACCACGGCTGTAGCCGCCGCCGCCTTCGTCACCACCGCCGCCGCCTTCACGGCCGCCGAGCAGCTGCATTTCGCTGGCGATGATCTCGGTCGTGTAGGTGTCGCGGCCTTCCTTGTCCTGCCACTTGCGGGTCTTCAGGCGGCCTTCCACATAGAGGGGGCGGCCCTTCTTGACGTACTCGCCGACGATCTCGGCCAGGCGGTCGTTGAAGACGACGCGGTGCCATTCGGTCTCTTCCTGGCGCTCGCCGGTCTCGCGGTTCTTCCAGTTGCGGGTGGTGGCGAGGCTCAGGGTGACCCAGGCGCCGCCGCTGGGGTTGTAGCGGACTTCGGGGTCTTTGCCGACGTTGCCGATGAGGATGACTTTGTTGACGCTGGCCATGACGCTCGCCTGAATTCGATGGGAAAGGGGATGAATTATGCCGGCCACCCCCGCCAGGCCCCGTCAGCAACTCCACGTAGACCGCATCCCGCACCCTGAGGCCCGCACTTCGTCTCCTCACCCGCCGCCCGGCCGGCGGGGCTCCCTAAGATGAAGCCATGGAATCCTCAGCCCGCCGTCCCAGCAACCGCCGCCTCTGGTTGGCGTATGCCGGTGCCTGCGCCCTGGCCTGGTGCCTCTTCGTGCTGGCCGGCAGCGAGTTCGACCGTGGCCTGGACCCCTTCTGGCTGGCCGTCTACCAGGCCACCACCATGCTGTGGGCGCCCATGCTGCTGGGCATCGCCGTCTGGCCGGTGGCGCGCCGCCTGCATGGCACCGACGCCGGCTCGGCCGCGACCGGCCTGGCCCATGCGATGGCGGCCCTGTCCTTCTCGGCCCTGTGGCAGGCCGGCGAGTTCGCCGTCAACGCGGCCTTGTTCGGCACCGACCATGCCGGCGCCGTGCTGCTGGCCGGCATCCTGTGGCGCTCGGTCTGGGGGCTGGTGGTCTACGCCGCGATTGCCACCGCCTTCACGGCCGTGCTGCAGTCCCGCGCGGCGCGCTCGGCGGCCGTGCATGCGGCCCAGGCCGAAAGCGCCCTGGCCAAGGCCGAGCTGTCGGCCATCAGCGGCAAGCTCAACCCGCATTTCCTGTTCAACACGCTGAACTCGCTGATCGCCCTGACCCGCAAGGACCCGGCCGAGGCCGAGGCCGCCCTGCTGAAGTTCGCCTCCATGCTGCGCTATGTGCTGGACACCAAGCGCGGCGCCGAGGACCGCGTCATGCTGTCCGACGAGATCGACTTCCTGCGCGACTACCTGGCGCTGGAAGCCCTGCGCCTGGGCCCGCGCCTGCGCGTGGACTGGGACCTGGAGGAGCGCGTGATGGCCGACGAGCTGCCGCCGCTGACCCTGCAGCCCCTGGTCGAGAACTCCATCCTGCATGCCGTGGCCAACCGCAAGGGTGGCGGCAAGGTGACCATCACGGCGCGCCGCAATGCCCTCAACCACGGCCTGGACCTGGCCGTGGCCGATGACGGCCCGGGCTGCGAGCCCGAGGCCCTGGAACCCAAGCCCGGCCAGCGCCGCGGCGTGGGCCTGGCGGCGCTGAGGAAGCGCTTCGCCCTGGACTACGAAGGCAATGCGCGGCTGCGCATCCACACCGCTCCCGGCGCGGGATTTCGCGTCGACCTCTTCATTCCCCAGATCTGACCATGAGCACGACCACCACCGTCCTGATCGCCGAAGACGAACACCTGGCCGCCGAGGCCCTGGCCGACTGGGTCAAGGCCACGCCCGGCCTGCAGCTGGTGGCTGTCTGTGAAGACGGCGACGAGGCGCTGGCCCAGATCCGCGCGCTCAAGCCGGCGCTCGTGCTGACCGACATCCAGATGCCCGGCCTGACGGGTCTGCAGGTGGTGCAGGCCCTGCAGGGCGAGGCCCACCAGCCGCGCATCATCTTCACGACGGCCTATGACCAGCATGCGCTGACGGCCTTCGAGCTGCATGCGGTGGACTATCTGCTCAAGCCCTTCTCGCGCGAGCGTTTCGACGAGGCCATTGCCCATGTACTGCGCGACGCCGTGCCCAGCCCGGCCGATGTGGCCCAGGCCCTGGGCGCACCGGCCGACGCGCCGCTGACCCGCCTGCTGGTGCGCGACCAGGGCAAGATCTTCCCGCTGCAGGTGGACGCCATCGAGTGCCTGCGCTCCGACAACAAATACACCGCCATCACCAGCAAGGGCCGCAGCTTCCTGGTGCGCCTGCCCATCGCCGATTTCGAGACGCGGCTGGACCCGGCCCGCTTCCTGCGCGTGCAGCGCGGCTGCATCGTCAATCTGGATTACGTCGAGAGCATGACACCGGACGAGAACTCGCAGCTCGTCGTGCAGCTGCGTGACGGCACGCGCATCACGGCCAACCGTGAGGTGTCCAAGATGTTGAGGGAGCAGTCGCTGTGAAAACCCTGTTGCTGACGCTGCTGGTCGCCGCCGGCCTGGCCCAGGCCCAGACGGCGCCGCCCGCTCCACCCGCATCCCCTGCGCCGCCGGCCAGCCCGGCGCCGCAATCCCAACCCATGCCGCGGCCCATGCCGCATCCGCCGCCCATGGCCCGCCCCGTGCCGCCGATGCCGCCGGCCGAGGCCGGCAGGATCTACGCGCCGGGCGCCTTCGACCGGCTGGAGCTGGCCGGTGCCGCCCGCGTCATCGTCGTGCAGGGCGACCGCGACCAGGCCTTCATCGCCGGCGACGACGAGGTGCAAAAGGGCGTCGAGGTCGAGCTGGCCGACCGCCAGCTCATCATCCGCCCGAGCGGCGGCTGGAAGATCTGGCGCAGCGGCAAGCTCTTCGTGCAGGTGGAGATGCGCGAGCTGCGCCAGCTGTCCGTCTCCGGCGCCAGCGACGTGCAGGCGCCCGGGCCGCTGCGGGCCGACCAGCTCAAGCTCAGCATCAGCGGCGCCGGCAATGTGAGGCTGGACCAGCTGCAGGCCAAGCAGCTCGTCTTCACCATCTCCGGCGCCGGCGACGGCCAGCTCGGCGGCCGCGTCGACGACCTGGCCCTGCAGATCTCCGGCAAGGGCAAGGTCATTGCCGATCGCATGCAGGCCCAGCGCGCCCGCGTCAATGTCAGCGGCCTGGGCAATGTGGTGCTGTGGGTCACGGACGACCTGGCGGCCCATATCTCCGGCATCGGCTCGGTGGACTACTTCGGCAACCCCTCGGTGCAGCGCTCGGTGTCGGGCATGGGCTCGATCAGCGCCCGCGGCGAGAAGCGGCCGTAAGCAGCAGCACGCCACCCAGGGACATCAGCCACAGCGTGGAGGGTTCCGGCACCGGCGCGAAGGACTGGGCCCAGTTCAGCCCCGAGGGCGACGCGATGGTGAACAGCGACAGGTCCGCCGGCACATACAGGCCGGTGTTGGGGTCGAGCACGGAGATCGCCGAGATGCCGTTCCAGTAGGACGAGTGACCGAAGTCGGCCGTGGCCGAGCCGGCCGCGCTGAAGCTGCACTGCAGCTCGGTGCCGCTGCAGTCGATCTTGCTGGTGTGCAGGGTCAGCCTCTCAAGGATGGTGAAGGCCGAGCCGAGGGTGATGGTGGTCGTGTACTCGTGGATGCCGGAGTAGTACAGCGGGCCGCCGGCGACGGCGTTGACGTTGTCCACCGGGAAGCCGCCGGGAAAGTTCGGGTTGGAGTTGGCCGACCAGCTGCCGAGGAAGCCACCGGACTTGCTGCCGATGCTGAGATAGAAGTCCGCGGAACCGTAGCCGCCACCGGTCGGATCGATCATGCCCTGCAGCGTGACCCCCATCGTGACCTTGGCCTGGGTACCGTTCAACCCGGCGGAGCTGATGGTGATGTCCTCGCTGTAGGTGCCCTCGGCATGGGAGCTGCCGATGCTGTTGCCGGCTGCGCCGAAGCTGGAGGCGTAGAGCTTGATGATGCCCAGCTGCACCGCGGCATCGGCGGTGGCGCCGGCGCCATTGCCGCTGGCCGACGAGGAAGCGCTGAACTGGTCGCTGTTGAACTGGCTGTAGACCGGGTCGGTCGCCTTGCCCAGCGCACTGGCCGAAGCCCTGGCGATCGTCGTGCCCGCAGATGCCACGCAGGCGCAGCCGAGGACCGTCAGGCCCACCAGGAGATGCCGGAAATTCATGGAGCCACTCCTTGAGACTGCCCGGCACATCCGGGCCCATGGACCTTCTACGCTTGCGCTTCAGGGGGTGCAATCGATGCGGCGCCGTTCCCCCTAGGACGACGAGCTACCTATTGAGGATGAACCGTGGGTCCTCGCGGCCCCGGCGAGAAGAAACCTTCCGTGGACAGCCGTCGAGGCCTGCCTAAACTGCCCTCCACATTGCAGGGAGGATCTCCATGGTCGCGTGGAAGAAGGCCGTCATGGCCCTGGTCGGCGCAGGCGCCGTGGTGGGGGGCGGTTGGTGGGTGGCGCAGAAGTCGTCCGGGCCCGGGCTGCCCAGCAGCGCCGAGATCAGTGGCGAGCAGGCGGCCTTTGCGCTGCTGGATTGCAAGGCGCGACTCTTCGACGGCGCGCCGGCCATCGCGCTGAGCTTCACCCAGCCACTGGATGCCAAGCAGGACTTCGGCGCCCTCGTCACGGCCCAGGAAGGTGCCGCGCCGACGGCCAGTGACGGCAAGAAGGTGGCGCCCGCGCAGGCGAGCTTCAAGCCGGTGGCCGCCCGCTGGGTGCTGGGCGACAACCCGCGCGTGCTCTACCTGCCCTTCGTGACGCCGGACCGCAGCTTCCGCTTCGCCTTCAAGGCGGACCTGGGC
This sequence comes from Roseateles saccharophilus, assembly GCF_031458095.1. Lineage (GTDB taxonomy): Bacteria > Pseudomonadota > Gammaproteobacteria > Burkholderiales > Burkholderiaceae_C > Pelomonas > Pelomonas saccharophila_A. The sequence continues at coordinate 801,757 of NZ_JAVDXU010000002.1, read as the reverse complement.
GCCCGTGGCGGCGCCAAGCTGGCCACGGCCCAGACCTGCGAGGCCTTCAGCGAGGCCATGCCCGACGCCTACTACTTCGCCAGCCGCGGCCTGGTGCTGCCGGCCGGCCAGAACGGCGGCCTGCCCATCGTCACCATCAACACGCCCGAGGTGGATGTGCAGTTTCTGCGCATCAAGCCGGCCTCGCTGCCAGCCTTCCTGGAGCAGGTGGGCGGCCGGCGCGAGCGCCCCGTCAATTCCGGCGAGGAGGACGGCGAGGGTGGCTATTACTACGACGGCTACAGCGACAACCAGCGCCGCCTCAAGGGCACGGTGAACGGCTGGGTGCTGGACGAGCTGCGCGCGATGAGCGAGAGCGTCTACGTCAGCCGCTTCACGACCGATGCGCGGCCGAATCGCCGCAATGTCAGCTTCCTGCCGGTGGAGAACATCAAGGAGCTGCAGGAACCCGGCATCTACGTGGCCATCATGAACCAGCCCGGCCGCTTCGGTTGGGACTACCAGGTCACGCATTACTACGTGACCGACATCGGCCTGCATCTGCGCCGCCATGCCGAGCAACTGGACGTCTTCACCACCTCGCTGAAGGGTGGCGGTGCGCTGTCGGGCGTCGAGCTCAGCCTCGTCGACGAGGCCGGCAAGGCCATCGCGCAAGCGCAGACCGATGGCGACGGCCATGCCGTCTTTACTGGCCGCAGCGACAAGGCCCGCGCCGTGCTGGCGCGCAAGGGCAAGGAGATGTCGGTGCTGTCGCTGCGCGACGCGGCCCTGGACCTGAGCGAGTTCGACGCCACCGGCCACCCCTCGCGCAGCAACAAGCTCTTTGTCTACTCGGGCCGCGACCTCTACCGGCCCGGCGAGAACTTCCAGGTCTCGGTGCTGGCCCGCGATGCCGACGGCAAGCCGCTGACCAAGCCTTTGCCGATCACGCTGACGGTCAAGAAGCCCGACGGCAGCAAGCTCGTCGAGCAGCTGGTGCAACCCGGCAAGACCGGCACTGGCTACTACCAGCAAGGCATCACGCTGCCCGCCGATGCGCCCACCGGCGGCTGGACGCTGCAGGCCCGCGTCGACCCCGGCGCCAAGACGCCCGATGCGCAATGGGCCTTCAAGGTCGAGGAGTTCCTGCCCGAGCGCATGAAGCTGACGCTGACGGCGCCCGAGGGCGTGCTGACCGGCCAGGGCGGCTTGAGCGTGCAGGCCCAGGGCGACTACCTCTATGGCGCTCCGGCGGCCGGCAACCGCCTGCAGGCCAGCGCCTATTCCGAGCGCCTGGTGATGCCGCTGCCGGCCAAGCTGCCCGGCTTCATCTTCGGCGACCTGGCCGACGACAAGGCCAAGAACAGGCAAGACCTGGAAGAGCAGGAGCTGGATTCGGAAGGCAAGGCCAGCATGGACATCGCGACGGCCTTTGGCGAGCGCAAGTCGCCGATGCGCATCCGCGCGGCCTTCAGCCTGCTGGAGTCGGGCGGCCGCCCGGTGGTGCGCGCCATCGAGCGCAACTGGTGGCCGGCCCCGGTGCTGGTTGGCGTGCGGCCGCTGTTCGACCGCAATGTGTCGGCCGAGAACGGCCTGGCCGAGTTCGAGCTGGCCCGCGTCGACTCGGCCGGCAACTTCAAGCCCGCCAAGCAGGTGCAGGTCAAGCTCATCTATGAGGAGCGCCAGTGGTATTGGCGTTATGACGACGGCCGCGGCTGGAACTCGGGCTTCAACGTCAACGAGGAATTGGTGGAGGCGCGCAGCGTCGCGCTGCAGGCCCGCACCAAGGTCGCCCTGCCGGTGCGCTGGGGCCGCTACCGCCTCGAGGTCATGGACCCCGACACCGGCCTGACCCTGCGTTATGGCTTCTACGCCGGCTATGGCGCCCAGGACGCCGACGACATCGGCAACCGCCCCGACCGCGTGCAGCTCAAGCTGCAGGGCGCGCCCTTCAAGCCGGGCGACGTGGCCAAGCTGGCCATCAAGCCGCCTCATGACGGCGAGGCCATCGTCACCGTCGAAGGCGACCGCGTGCTGTGGACCAAGCGCATCGGCGTCAAGGCCAGCGGCACGGACGTCGAGATCCCCGTCGATGCGAGCTGGGCCCGCCACGACCTCTACATCACCGTCGCCGCCTTCCGCCCCGGCAGCCAGGGCGACAAGGTCACGCCGGCCCGCGCCCTCGGCCTGGTGCACCTGCCGCTGAACCGCGAGGACCGCAAGCCCAAGCTGGCGCTCGCCGTGCCGGCCAAGACGCAGCCGTCGGTGACGCTGCCCGTCAGCGTCAAGGTGCCGCAGCTCGCCGGCAAGCCGGCCATCGTCACCGTGAGCGCGGTGGACGTGGGCATCCTCAACATCACCAACTTCAAGACGCCCGACCCGGCGGACTTCTTCTTCGGCAAGCACCGCTACGGCGCCGACATGCTGGACCTCTACGGCCGCCTCATCGAGAAGATGGAAGGCAACACGGCCAAGCAGCGCTTCGGCGGCGACGCCGGCAAGCGCGACTCGCAGAGCATGCCGCGCAAGGTGCTGCTGGTGGACCTGTTCAGCGGGCCGGTGCAGCTCGACGCCAAGGGCGAGGCGACCATTCAACTGAAGCTGCCCGACTTCAACGGCACGCTGCGCGTGATGGCCGTGGTCTCCAGCGCCGACAGCTATGCGTCTGCGCAGGCCGAGACCGTCGTCGCGGCGCCGCTGGTGGCCGAGCTGAACATGCCGCGCTTCGTGTCGCCCGGCGACAAGGCGACGATTGCGCTGGACGTGACCAACCTCAGCGGCGCGCCGCAGGAGGTCAAGGTGGCCGTGTCGTCCAGCGGTCCGGTCAGGATCAGCGGCGGCGCCGAGACGCTGAAGCTGGCCGACAAGCAGCGCCAGATCCTCAAGTTCCAGGCCGAGGCCCTGGATGCCTATGGCCTGGCGCCGATCACGATCAAGGTCAGCGCCGGCGCCATCAACCTGACGCGTGAAGCCGCGCTGCAGGTCCAGCCCATCACGCCGCTGACGCGCGAGAGCCGCCGCCTGCGCCTGGAGGCCGGCGCCTCGCAGGCCCTGGACAAGGCCCTGCTCGATCCCTACTGGTCCGGCTCGGCCAGCCTGGCCCTGACCGTCTCCACCGTGCCGCCCATCGACATCAAGGACCAGGTCAAGGGCCTGTTGATGTATCCCTATGGCTGCCTGGAGCAGACGACGTCCAGCGCCTACCCGCTGGTCTTCATCGACGACGAAGCGGCCAAGCGCTGGGGCATGACGCCCGTGCCACGAGAAGAACGCGCGAAACGGTTGGACGGCGCCTTTGCCCGCCTGGCCGGCATGCAGCAGCCCAAGGGCGGCTACGGCCTGTGGGCCGCCTCCAGCCCCTACGAGGCCTGGCTGAGCGCCTATGTGACCGGCTTCCTGCAGGACGCCCGCGACGCCGGCTTTGCCGTGCCCGAGGCCCAGATCAAGCGCTCGATGGACAACCTGCTGGAGCAGTTCCAGCGCGCGCCGTCCCAGCAGAGCTCTCCGCCCAAGGACCCCAAGCGCGACGACAAGGGCCGCCTGACGGACTACCGCGATGCCGAACTGCTGCGCGTGGCCCACTCCCACTTCGCCGAGGCCGCCCATACCGGCTACATCCTGGCCCGCGAGCAGAAGGCGCCCCTGGCCACGCTGCGCACCCTGCACGACCAGTACCGCGCCAACGCGCTGTCGCCGCTGCCGCTGGTGCACCTGAGCCTGGCGCTGAAGCTGATGGGCGACGAGGCCCGCGCCAAGGTGGCGTTGGATGACGCCATGATGCGCGGCTACGGCTACCAGGTGGACGACGGCTATTGGGGCTACTGGCTGGGCGACTACGGCTCACGCGTGCGTGACCGCGCCCTGGCCTATGCCCTGCTGCTGCGCCACAAGGTGCAGCACGAGAAGCGCGAGAACCTGCTGTTCGACCTCGGCGACGACTTCAGCAAGCGCAACTACTACTCCACCCAGGAGCGCCTGGCCCTCTTCCTGGCCGTGCAGTCCTCCAGCGCCAACGCCGGCAAGGACGACGCCTGGAAGACCTCGGTCAGCATCGGCCCCAAGGCCGAGCCCTGGACCGGCAACGGCGTGGGCCAGCAGAGCTTCAGCGGCGCCCAGCTCAAGAGCGGCATCGCGCTGAAGAACGACGGCACGGCGCCCCTCTTCATCGACGTCACCGCCCAGGGCTATCCAACCAAGCCCCAGGCACCGAGCAGCGACCGCATCTCAGTGGAGCGCGCGATGTTCACCGTCGAGGGCAAGCCGGTGACGGCACGCCAATTCACGACCGGCGAGATGTATGTCGTGCGCCTGCGCGTCAAGGCCGGCCAGACCATCAAGGACGGCCTGGTCGTGGACCGCATCCCGGCCGGCTTCGAGATCGAGAACCTCAACCTCAGCCAGGGCCCCAAGGCCGGTGAGTTCACGGTCGAGGGCGTCAACATCGCCCAGGCCAATGCCAACGAACGCATCGTCCACACCGAGTACCGCGACGACCGCTTCGTGGCCGCCGCATCGCTGGGGTCGCAGCTGGAGATGTTCTACCTGGTGCGCGTTGTGACACCTGGGCGTTACGTGGTACCGGCGACGTTTGCCGAGGACATGTACCGGCCGGAGATCCGCGGCATCGGCAAGGCGGAAGGGGAGATCACGGTGGTGGACAAGAAGTGACGGCTAGCTCCACTGGCGAAATCAATCCGGACGTCGCTTGCGCATTGTGCGTCAAATCCTTACGATTTGCTGATTCGAAAGGAATTCCATGGCTGACGCCACCCTCACCGCCAAAGGCCAGACCACCATCCCCAAGGAAATCCGCGAGCGCCTGGGGCTGGAGGCGGGCGACAAGCTGGTGTTCACCGCGCTCAGCGACGGCACCGTCGTCATGCGCGCGAAGACGCGTCGTCTGCTCGACCTTGCTGGCAGCCTGACGCGGCCGGGCCAGCCGGTGGTCGGCGTGGACGAGATGAAGCCCTTGCGCGGTTGACACGGTGAGCGTTGCCATCGACACCAATGTCCTCGTGCGCCTGTTGGTGCGGGACGACGTGGCGCAATTCAACGCAGCCAAACGCCTCGTTCAGCAAGCTGAAGGCTCCGGCGAGCCGCTGTTGATCGTGCTGGGCGCGCTGCTGGAAACCGAGTGGGTGCTACGCAGTCGCTACAGGCTCGACAAGCCAGCGATTGCGACGACCTTTGCGCACTTGCTTGAAAGCGATGGGGTCACCTTCGAGCACGAGCCTACGGTCGAAGAAGCGCTCTACATCTGGACCCAGCACCCGAGCGCCGACTTTGCCGATTGCCTGCTCAATGCTCGCGCGGCTCAAATGGGCCGGACGAGATTCGTGACCTTCGATGCTGGCGCTGCGAAGTTGCCGCGCGGCGAACTGCTGGCGTGAGGGCCAGTGCGGCTCGGCCTCAAGCCTCCATCGCCCGCCCAATCAACCGATGGAAGTGATGCACCCCCTGCTCCCTGGTCGGCGAGTAGCGCCCGTGTTGGTAGAAGCGCGAGCGCAGGCCCTGCTGCACCGTCATGACGACGGCCTCGTCTTCCATCTCGACCTCGTCGAGTGCGCCGCCGGCACCGCTGCCCAGCAGCGCGGGCTTCCAGACATAGGAGCGGAAGCGAACCCGCGTGCGCGCCGGGCCTACCGGCGTGACCTGGTTCAGCGACAGGCCCCAGGGGTAGAAGTTCAGCATCAGATTGGGGAAGACCCACCAGTAGTAGGCGGCGATGCGCTGGCCGAATTCGGCGGCCTCGGGCGGCAAGTCAAACGCCGCCTCGTCGGCGCGGGCCACAGCGAGCTGCAGATTGCTCCAGTCGTGCAGCTCGTAGCGGTACTGGCTCAGGTCCAGCGTCTTGGTCAGGCCCGGATGCACGAAGGGGATGTGCAGGCCCTCGAGGTAGTTCTCGACATACAGCGCCCAATGGGCATCGAACTCGTAGTCGCGGCTGCGGCTGGCGTCGAGCCTGAAGTCCTGCAGCGGCAGCCAGTGCAGGCGCTGCATGGCCGGGCCGAAGAAGGCGTCGAAGCTGTCGAGGGGGTCTTCCAGCGCGACAAAGCCCTGGCCGCCCCAGTCCTGCAGCGGGACTTTGGGCAGGTGGTCGCAGGGGCGAGGGAAGTCCAGGGCCTGCTGGAACTCGGGCATGAAGGTCATTCGTCCGTCCAGCTCGAAGCGGCGCGAGTGGTAGCCGCAGCGGATCTGTGCCGCGCCCTGGCAGGGCTGCTGGATGAGGATGTTGCCGCGATGGGTACAGACATTGCTGAGGCAGCGCAGCGCGCCCGCCGCGTCGCGCGACAGCAGCAGGGGCTCGTCCAGGCTGCCGGGCAACAGCGTCTCCGGCTGCAGGCTGCCCGGCGTCTGCACGCCATGCAGGTCGGCCAGCCACTGCCAGCTGCGCGCCAGCACTCGCTCGTATTGCAGGCGCTGGGCGGCGGGGTCGAGATAGAAGGCCTTGTCCAGGGTCTCGGCGCGTGCGACCTCGGGGTGGACCTGCCAGCGGGAAGCGATGTCGTTCATGCAGCAGTTTTACCCCTGCGTCCGACGCCGTCGGGCGCGTGTTTGTCCTCGTAGCATCAAGCTCATCATGCGTACCGTTTTTGCTCTCCTGTTCACGGTCATCGCGGCTGCCGCGAATGCCGCGCCGCTGCCGCCCGCTGCACGCACCGAGGTCGATGCGCTGCTGACCCGCCTGCAGTCCTCCGGCTGCGAGTTCAACCGCAATGGCAGCTGGTATGCCGGCGCCGACGCTAAGGCCCATCTGCTGAAAAAGCTGGACTATCTCGAAGACAAGGACATGGTGAAGACGGCCGAGCAGTTCATCGAGAAGGGGGCGTCCACCAGCAGCATGAGCGGCAAGGCCTATCTGGTGCGCTGCGCGGGCAAGGCGCCGGTGGAGAGCGCGCAGTGGTTGAAGGCGGAGCTGCAGCGGCTGCGGGCGGCGCGTGCAGCATCGGCGCCAGCGAGGTAACGGCAGCCATGAAGAGCCGCATCATGTACATCGAGTTCAAGGCGGGTGGCCTCATCGGTCCCGCGCGGATCGGGCGAGTCAGTTTCTCGAAGTCGGGTGCCACGCTGTACTACGCCGGCAAGGCATTCCAGAGTCAAAAAGGCAGCGGCTTCAAGTCCAACTACTTCGACGTCGAATCCGGTGATGCCTATTGGATTTCAGGGCCACGCAAAGACGGGCGAGACAGCCTGTACCCCACCCATGTCGAAACTATCGTCGACGCGGATGTGCACGACGAGTACTGGTCCAAGATCCGCGGATTGCCAATTCCAGCGCGCCGAGCCGACGCGTCGGAATGAAGGCGCACGCAGCCTTTGACCATGCGCCTGCCAGCCTCCCGCCTGCGCCGCTTCGAGCTTGTCCTCGCCGCCGTGCTGCTGCTTGTCCTCGCGCTGGACTTCGCCTTCCCCCTGCCCACGCCCGCCAGCGATTCGCCCACGCTGACCGTCCTGGCCGCTGACGGCAGCCCCTTGCGCGCCTGGCCCGGTGATGACGGCGCGCAGCGCCACCCGACCACGCCCGAGGCCGTGTCGGCCCACTACACCGAAGCCCTGCTGCACTACGAGGACCGCTGGTTCCGCTGGCATCCGGGAGTCAACCCGGTGGCCCTCGCGCGCGCGGCCTGGCAGTGGGCGCGGCATGGGCGCATCGTGTCCGGCGGGTCGACGCTGACCATGCAAGTGGCGCGGCTGGTGGACGAGAAGGCGGCCGGCCGCAGCGTGCCCGCCAAGCTGCGCCAGATCGTTCGCGCCCTGCAGCTGGAGCTGCATTGCAGCAAGCACGAGATCCTGTCGCTGTATCTGAACCTCGCGCCCATGGGCGGGCCGCTGGAGGGCGTGCAGACGGCCAGCCGCGCCTATCTTGGCAAGGGGGCGGCCGATCTGTCCAAGGCCGAGGCCGCGTTGCTCGTCGCCCTGCCGCAGTCACCGACGCGGCTGCGGCCGGACCGGGCCGTGGCGGCTGCGCAGACGGCGCGCGACAAGGTGCTGACACGCATGCAGACCCTGGGTGTCTGGAGCGCCGCCGATGTGGCCGATGCCAAGCTGGAGCGCGTCTTCGCGCCGCCGCTGCGCGCCCGCTGGCTGGCGCCGCTCGCGGCCGAGCGCGTACGCCAGGACGCCAGGCGCCATGGCAGCGCGCCGCCCGTCATCCAGACCACGCTGGACGCCGGCCTGCAGGCACGCCTGGAGCAGCTGCTGACCGACAGGCTCAACAGCCTTCCCGATGCCGTGTCACTCGCCGCCCTGGTGGTGGACAACCGCACGCTGGAAGTGCGCGGCTATGTCGGTTCGGCCGACTTCACCGACGCGCGACGCGGCGCCCATGTGGACATGGTGCGCGCCAAGCGCTCGCCGGGCTCCACGCTCAAGCCCTTCCTCTACGGCATGGCGCTGGACGAAGGCCTGATCCATTCCGAGAGCCTGCTCATCGATGCGCCGCAGAACTTCGGCGGCTATGCGCCGGGCAACTTCCAGGCGGATTTCTCGGGGCCGGTCAGCGTCAGCGAGGCCTTGCAGCGCTCGCTGAACGTGCCGGCCGTGGACCTGCTGGACCGCCTCGGCCCCGAGCGCTTTGCCGGCCGCTTGCGCCATGCCGGCTTGAGGCTGCGCATGCCGGCCAATGCCGCACCCAACCTGAGCCTCATCCTCGGCGGCGGCAGCACGACGCTGGAGGAGCTGGTGGGCGCCTACACGGCGCTGGCACGCGGCGGTATCGCCGCTCGGCCGCGCTTGACGCCTGATGAGCCGCTGAAGGAAGCGCGGCTGATGAGCGAGGGCGCCGCCTACATCGTCCGCGAGATCCTGGAGAACGGCGGCCGGCCCGGTTCGCCGTTTCGCGAAAGCGGCCAGCGCGTGGCCTGGAAGACCGGCACCAGCTTTGGCTTTCGCGACGCCTGGGCCCTGGGCGTGACCGACCGCTACACCTTCGGCGTCTGGATAGGCCGGCCCGACGGCACGCCCAACCCCGGCCATTTCGGCGCCAATTCCGCCGCGCCATTGCTGCGCGACCTGGCCGCGGCATTGGGCCCCGCCGAAGCCCGCCAGCAGCTGGCGCCGCGCCGCAAGCCTGACAACGTGGTGGCCGTGCCCATCTGCTGGCCGCTGGGCCTGGCCGAATCGGCCACCGACCCGGCGCTCTGCCTGCAGCGCCGCATCGCCTGGACGCTGGACGGCGCCGTGCCGCCCACCCTGCCCGACCGCCTGCGCCCCGGCTCCTTGGCCGAGCCCGTCTGGGTGGCAGCGGGCCAGCGCGTGCAGCCCGGCTGCGCGCCCACGGCCGAGCGCTTCGACGCCGTGCGTTGGCCGGCCCTGCTCGGCCCCTTCCTCGATGCCGAGCAGCGCCACCCCATGGAGCGCCTGCCCTGGCGGGCCGACTGCGCCGGCAACCAGCCCGTGGCCAACCGGCTGCGCGTCGTCGGCCTGGAGCCGGGCACGGTGCTGCGCCCGGCGCCGGGGCAGCGCGATGTGGTGCTCAAGCTGCAGGCCATCGGCGCCCAGCAGGGCACGACCTGGCTGCTCGACGGCCAATGGATGGCCGACAGCCCCAAGGCGGCGGCCGCGCAGACGCTGCGCGTGGAGAGGGCCGGCAATCACCGGCTCACGGTCATGGACGGCCAGGGTCGCTGGGCGCGGGTGGAGTTCCAGATGGCGCTGTAGCGTCGGAGGGCTAGACACGCCTCCTGGCCCGGTACGCCAGAAAGTAGCTGAAGTAGTAGGCCGGGCTCAGGAAGGCCGCGACCACCATGACCAGGAACAGGCGTGGCCAGAAGCTGCTGGACATGGCACCCCAGTCCATGATCGTGCCAACCAAGAAGTCCAGGCAACTCAGCCAGAAGATGAGCCTCCAATAGCGCGCGAGGCGTGGCGCGTTCCATTCCAGCACGACGATAAGCACGGCTGCTGCCAACGAGATGGCGGAGATCGATGTCAGGACCGCGAGGGCGGTAGAACGACCGAGGTCGATGTCATCGAAGGCCGCAAGCTGACCGAATACCGCAACCAAGGTCGCGTAGGCCGCGAGCAGCAGCTTGATGCAGAACTTGAGCAAGATGGTTGGCCCCAACGTTGAAGGAAGCGCTCGCCGCCGACGGGTCGGCGATGCTCACTGACTTGCGGCACCATACCGCCATGGACACCCTGCAAGCCCTGGAACAACGCATCACCGACCTCGAGATCAAGGCCAGCTTTGCTGAAGACACGGTGGAGCAGCTCAACCAGGTCGTCGTGCGCCAGCAGGAGCAGATCGACCGGCTGGTGCGCGAGCTCGTCGAACTGCGCAACCGCGCCACGGCGGCCGAGCCCGATGGCGTGCGCAGCCTGCGTGACGAGCTGCCGCCGCATTACTGACGACTTCGGGGCTGGACCTGGCCCGGTACCCCGGGGCAGCTCCGGCCTCGACTGATTTCAGGGCTCCCCGTCCCAGTAATCCAGCCCCGCCTCCTTGCGCTGCAGCAGCCTCAGCCCCGGCGCGAAGGCGCCGACCTTGCCCGAGTCCGGATAGACGCAGATCTCCGGCTCCTTCTGCGTGCTGATGCTGAGGTAGTGCAGCGGCGCGTCGGACGTGTTGATGATGTGGTGGGGGTACTCGGGCCCCGCCGGGATGTTGATGGTGTCGCCGGCGCGGATGGGCACCATCTCCCCGGCCACGCGCAGCGTGCCTTCGCCCTGCAGGATGATGAACATCTCCTCCTCGGCGTAGTGGTAGTGGTAGGGGCAGCCCATCTGGCCAGGGGCCAGGATGTCGAAGCTGGCGCCCATCTGCTGGGCGGCGGTGCCCTTGGACAGGGAGGTGGTTTCGGTGTCGTAGCGCGGCGCGCGAACGAAGCGCTCGCGCGGCGCTTCATTGAAATTGCGGATCAGGGTCTGACGCAATTCAGAGGGGGTAGGCATGGGGCTCTCCAAGGCTCCTGGGACAATGGCGGTTGAATGAATCCGCCCGTGCATCTTCCAAGCCCCACCGACGACCTGCAATCCGCAGCCCACCAGGTCCTGTCAGCAGTCTTCGGCTACACCGCCTTCCGCGGCCAGCAGGCCGACATCGTCGAGCAGGTGGCCGCCGGGGGTGACGCCCTGGTGCTGATGCCCACCGGCGGCGGCAAGAGCCTGTGCTACCAGGTGCCCGCCATCCTGCGCCACTCGCGCGGCCAGGGCGTGGCCATCGTCGTGAGCCCGCTGATCGCGCTGATGCACGACCAGGTCGGCGCGCTGGAGGAGGCCGGCGTGCATGCCGCCTTCCTGAACTCCAGCCTGACCGGCGAGGAGGCCAGCCGCATTGAGCGCGAGATGATGAGCGGGCGCCTGACACTGCTGTATGCCGCGCCCGAGCGGCTGACGACGCCGCGCTTCCTGGCCCAGCTGGCCTCGCTGCAGGAGCGCGGCCTGCTGTCGATGTTCGCCATCGACGAGGCGCACTGCGTCAGCCAGTGGGGGCATGACTTCCGCTCGGAGTATCTGCAGCTCAGCCTGCTGCACGAGCGCTTCCCCGAGGTGCCGCGCATCGCGCTGACGGCCACGGCCGACGAGCTCACAAGGCGCGACATCATCGAGAGGCTTCAGCTGCAGGACGCCCGCGTCTTCATCAGCAGCTTCGACCGGCCCAATATCCGCTACCTGATCGCCGAGAAGAGCGCCTCGCCGCGCGAGCAGCTGCTGCGTTTCATCCGCGACGACCACGAGGGCGAGGCCGGCATCGTCTATTGCCAAAGCCGCAAGAAGGTTGACGAGACGGCCGTGTGGCTGGAGAGCGAGGGCATGAAGGCCCTGCCCTATCACGCCGGCCTGGACGCCGACGTGCGCCGCCGCCACCAGGACCGCTTCCTGCGCGAGGACGACCTCATCATGGTCGCCACCATCGCCTTCGGCATGGGCATCGACAAGCCCGATGTGCGCTTCGTCGCCCACCTGGACCTGCCCAAGAACATCGAGGCCTACTACCAGGAGACCGGCCGCGCCGGCCGCGATGGCGCGCCGGCCGAGGCCTGGATGACCTATGGCCTGGCCGACGTCGTCAACCAGCGCCGCATGATCGACGAGAGCCCGGCCGACGAGACCTTCAAGCAGGGTCAGCGCGGCAAGCTGGACGCGTTGCTGGCCCTGGCCGAGGCGACGGACTGCCGGCGCGTGCGCCTGCTGAACTATTTCGGCGAGGACGCCCAGCCCTGCGGCAACTGCGACAACTGCCTGAACCCGCCGGCCACCTGGGACGGCACCGAGGCGGCGCGCAAGCTGCTGTCCTGCATCTACCGCTTCCACCAGCGCGGCGAGCGCTTCGGCGCCGGTCATCTCATCGACGTGCTGCGCGGCAAGGTCACGGACAAGACCCGGCAATACGGCCACGACCAGCTGTCGACCTGGGCTTGCGGCGCCGACCTGTCCGAGCAGCAATGGCGGGCCGTGCTGCGCCAGCTGATCTCGCTGGGCCATGTGGCGGCCGAGGGCGAGTTCAACACCCTGGCCCTGCAGGACAGCGCCCGGGCGGTGCTCAAGGGCGAGGTGGAGTTGCACCTGCGCGAGGCCGAGGAGAAGAAGCCACGCGGCAAGTCAAAGACGGCGCGCGGCGGTGCCAAGCCGAAGACCGATCCGGCGCTGGGCCTGGATGCCGAGGGTCAGGAGCGTTTCGAGGCGCTGAAGGCCTGGCGCTCCGAGGTGGCCAAGGAGCATGGCCTGCCGGCTTACGTCATCTTCCAGAACACGACGCTGGCCGAGATGGCGCGCGTGCTGCCGGGGGACCTCGCCGAGCTGGGCGAGATCAGTGGTGTCGGGGCGAAGAAGCTCGAGGCCTATGGCCGCGAGATTCTTCGCGTGCTCGGACGCTGAGTCGCTGCTCGGCTCAGCTCCTTCCTGAACGGGCTGGCCAGCTGCGCGACCAGCGTGTCGGGCAGCTCACGGTCGGCGCCGTACGACGCGGGGAACTGCTGCGCCGGCAGGTGGTAGGTGCCGAACAGGCGGTCGATCCAGGGAAACAGCGCCGCGTAGTTCTTGTTCAGCGTGCCCGGCATGTTGGCGTGATGCCAATGGTGGAAGGCCGGGGTCACGACGATCTGCTCCAGCCAGCCCAGGCGCCACTTCAGGTTGGTGTGGATGAAAAACGCCCATAGCGTGGTGAAGGCCAGGTAGACCGCGACCGCCGCGTCCAGCCCGTCGTTGGCCTGGCGGATGCCCAGCACGATGATGGGCACCGCCGACACGGCGCGGGCGAAGACCAGGTCCAGCGGGTGGGCGCGCGTGTTGACCAGCCAGTCCAGCTCGGTGGGGCTGTGGTGCACGGCGTGCAGGCGCCACAGCCACGCATTCTCGTGCGACCAGCGGTGCGCCCAGTAGAAGGCCAGGTCACCCAGCACGACCATGGCGACGACGCGCATCGTGAAGGGCAGGCTCGCGACCCAGGCATAGAAGCCGGCTGGGATGAGGCCGCTGGCAAACCAGGCCAGCGCGACGGTCGCCACCATGGTCAGGAAGGGCGGAAGCAGGCCGCCCAGGAAGTAGTAGCCGACGTCCTGCGCCATGTCGCGGCGCAGGAAGCGTTGCTTGCGGATGGCAAAGCGACGCTCCAGCAGGCCGAACATCAGCGCGACGACCAGCAGCCAGACGGCCAGGCCGAGGGCCTTGCCCGGCAGCGCCGCCGCCAGCATCTGCCACTGCTGCCAGATCTGGCTCAAGGCGCTCTGCGTGTGACTAAGACGCCGGGCGGCGGCGCCGCAGCTTCAATGCGCCGATGCCCACCAGGCCCGCCAGCAGCAGGTGCTGCATCGAGACTTCGGGCACCGCCGCCGCGCTCAGCGAGATGCCGTCGACATTGAGGATTTCCGGGTAGGAACCCGGCAGGAATTCGGCCGCGAAGGTCAGGGCCTGCACCGTGGCTGTCGCCGTGAACGTCATCGTCGACTGCACCCAGGTCTGCACGCTGGCCGTGGTTTGCTGGCCCGTCTGGGTCTGCGTGCCGAAGGTGACGCGCCATTGCTGCAGCGCATTGGGGCTGAGCGAGGTGTGGTTGGACATCGAGTAGAAGCTCAGCTCGTAGCTGGCGCCGATCTGCAGCCCTGACACGACCTGCGTGATGCCGACAGCGTTGAAGCGGGGGGCGAAGGAGTCGAGGTCCTGGATACCGAAATAGGAGCCGGCGTCCGGACTGGGGTGGTTCTCGAAGGATTGCCAGGACTCGCCGGTGGGCACCACGAGCGTCCACCCGGTAGGCGCTCCCGCGCCCGAGAAGTTCATCGAGCCATTGATGACCAGGTTGTCCGCGGCCTGGGCCGCGAAGGGCATGGCAAGAAGCCAGGGCAGATGTTTGAGCACCATCGCGGACCACCATCGTTGAGTGACGAGGAGGTGGACCCTATGCCGGGCTGGATTGCGTCAGTATCCCTAGGCTCTCGCGGGGCGCGCATTCGCGGGGTGGGCGAGCCACGTATTCACCCCCAGGGGACACCCGGGCTGTTCAGGGAGGTCAGCGGACCGCCGGGGTCACGTCGGCGCTGGCGACCTGGGTGCCGTCCGGCGTGCGGCGGCCTTCGATGACGACCCGCGGCAGCTGGGCAATCGTCGGCTCCGGCGTGCTCACGCCGCTGATGACCACGCGGTCCAGCTTGACGACTTCGGGCGCCTCAGTGGGCGTGGTGATGGTCATCCAGGTGGCGCCGGTCAGGGCGACCAGGGCGACGAGGATGGCGGCGCTGACGGCTTGCAGGCGGGTGCGGGCGGCGGCGGTGGTGGTGCTGATGCGGTTCATGGCTTACTTCTTTCTCTCTGGTGTGCCGCCAGTGTGTTCTCGAGAGGCTCTGCGATCTAAGGGTTTGCGATAGGTTGCCGCTTTTCGCGGATGAAATGCGTCCGGCGTGGATCGGCGGCGGCATCGTCAAATCTGAGGGCGCACCCTGACCCCGCCGTCATGCGGTACCGGGATACTCCTCCCCTAAAAGCTAGGGAGAAAAGTCATGGCACGGGGCAACGACGTCCAGCTCGGTGGTATCACCGACCTGAATCTGCTGGCTGACATCAAGCGTGGCTTTGTCGACGCGCTCGAGGTGGTCACCTATGTGGACCGCCTGCGCAAGGTGCTGAAGACGCTCAACGGCCTGCGCCTGGGCTCGCGCGAGTCCAGCTCGCCGGCCTCGCCCTATACCGACATCGTCGCCCGCTGGCGCATCGTCCACTCCTTCCGCTGGAGCATCGTCGACGGCAAGGATGGCGCCCCCGACCGGCTGCTGCTGTCCGTCAACTTCGACGGCGGCTGGGAGCCCTATATGCGCGTCATCTGGGACCAGCTCGGCTCGACGCTGGACCTGATGCTCTGCCACACCGAGGGCTACACGCTGTCGCGCCACTGCAGCTTCGAGACCTATGCGCGCTGGGTGCGCGAGCACGAGATCTCGGCCGACTTCCTCTTCATCGAGTCCGGCCGCAGCGTGGGTGACGGCGAATATCTGGCCCGGCTGGAGGCCGCCCAGCGCGGCCGCGCCAACGAGTTGGCGTTCAACCGCGTGCGCGCGCCGGCGTCGGGCGAGACGCCGCCTCTGCCCACGGGCGACAAGGAGCGCTTCGCCATGGCTGCGCGTGGCCTGCTGCCGTTGGCGGGGCTGTACACCCTGCAGCGCTTCTTCGGCGCCGAGGCATCCGACCGCGACTGCCTGCTGCGCGCCACGCATGACGTGCTGTTCGAGCTGCGCCAGCTGAACACCGCCGAGCAATTCCCCCAGGACGGCGGCAAGACCGCCGGTGGACAGCTGCGGCTGCGCCACCACGAGATGCTGGCCTGGTTCGAGCAGCTCCTGCCCGAGCCGGAAGTGCAGGCGCGCAAGCTGTCGCTGAAGCCCGGAGACCTGCAGTGCTGCCTGCTGACCAAGCCGCCCGGCAACCGCGGCGGCCTGGTGCTGCTGCGCGTGGCCCAGCCGACCCAGGCCGTCGCCTGGCTCAGCACGGCGCCGGTGCAGCGTGACAACGAGGATGGTGCCCAGCTGGCCGTCTGGCGCCAGGTCGCGTTGACCCTGGCCGGCCTCAAGGCCCTGGGGCTGCCGGCCTCGCGGCTGGACCGCTTTCCCCAGGCCTTCAAGGAGGGCATGGCCGCCCGCGCCGGCCTGCTGGGCGATGTGCGCCACAACCACCCGACGCACTGGGTGCTGGCTCAGCATGTCAACAAGGTCGACCGCATCGACCCGGCAAATGCCCATGTCCTCGTGCAGCTGCGCTTTGCCGCGGCCGAGCCGGGCGAGCACTTCAGCGCGGCCGACGACCAGCGCCTGCACGAACTGGCCGAGGCCCTGACCGTCAACACGGGCCTGGCCCTGATGGCCATCGAGCCCATGCGCAGCAACGCGGCCGACAAGGAGCACTTCGGCTTCAAGGACGGCATCAGCCAGCCGGTGCTGGGCGGTGAAGCGACGGGCCAGTCCTGGGACGATCGCGTCAAGACCGGCGAGATCCTGCAGGGCTTCCCGACCGAGCGCGACAAGGGCCATGCCGTGCCCGAGCTGCCCGACGCGCTGCTGGACCGCGGCAGCTTCTTGGTCGTGCGCAAGCTGCGCCAGTACACCGGCCGCTTTGCCAAGCGCACCTATGAGCAGGCCAAGAAGATCGGCCTGGACCATGAGCTGGTGCTGGCCAAGCTGATGGGCCGCTGGCAGGACGGTCGCCCGCTCGCCGCCCCCGGGACGGTCGGCAACGACTTCAACTTCGCCAAGGACAAGGAAGGCTCGGCCTGCCCCTTCCATTCGCACATCCGCCGCACCAATCCGCGCGACCTCGCCGGCACGGCCTTCTCGAAGAATCGCATGCCGCGCATCCTGCGCCGCGGCATGAGCTATGGCGCGCCGGTCCACCCCGATGCGCCGGACGACGAGGACCGCGGCCTGGTCTTCATGGCCTACAACGCCCACCTGGCCGAGCAGTTCGAGGTGGTGCAGCGCTGGGTGGCCGGCGGCAATGCCAGCGGCGGCTACTCGGCCCAGAGCGACCCGCTGCTGGGTGTCGTCGACGGCAGCGGCGGCCCGCGCCTCTTCCCTTTCGAGGTCGACGGCAAGCCCCATGAGATCGACCTCGGCCCCGACCCCTTCGTCACCCTGCAGTGGGGGGCCTATTTCTTCGTGCCCTCCATCGCCGCGCTGAAGGCCTTGCCCGGCCTGGTCGAGCTGCCCCTGCCGCTGCCGGCCCCCACGCCCCTGCCCGAGCGCATTCCCGACCTGCGGAACATGGCCGCCGTGCAGCTGTGGCTGGAGGACACCACCAGCCGCGACGCCGCCTGGGCCTGGGTGCGGGCCCAGCCCGGCGGCGTGGTCGACACGGCCTATGGCGTGCTGGTGGGCGCGGCCGAGCGCGTCTGCGAGGTGCTGAGGAACGCCCCCGACCGTTACTCCGTCAGCGGCTACGGCGAGCGCATGCACGACTCCATCGGCGTGGGCTATCTGGGCCTGGACGACGACACCGGCCACCGCGAGCAGGCCCCCGTCATCAACGCCGCCATCGAGGCGTACCGCGAGGAGGACTGCTATGCCCTGGCCTGCCGGGTCGCCAAGGGCGGCCTGCAGCAGCTGAAGGACGAAGCCCATGCGCTGCTGAACGCTTTTCCGGCTTCGCAAAAACCCAAAGACCTGCCGACCGACACGCCGCTGGACTTCGAGCGACTCAGCGAGGGCGTGCTGGCCAAGCTCTGCCAGCTCTGGTTCGGCCAGCCCGACGGCCGCCACATCTGGGGCACCGAGTTCCATGCCGAGGCGCCCGCCCAGGGTGTGGCCGCACGCTGCCCGCGCGACCTCTTCAAGGTCTCGCGCCATGTCTTCGGGCCCTACCCGACCGAGGCCGTCAAGGCCGAGGGCCGCGCCGCCGGCCGCCGCTTCACGGCCGCCGTCGAAGCCTGGCTGGCCGAGCCCGGCACCGTGCTGCCGCCGCTGGCCGCAAAGATCGTCGATGCGGCCAAGGCCTTGCCCGACTCGACCCCCGACCTGACCGCGCGCACGCTGGCCGGCATCATGCTGGGCTTCCCACCCACCACGCATGCCAACCTGCTGACCGCGCTGGTGGCGTGGACGCAGACGCGCAAGCTGTGGGAGCTGCAGACGCTGTGGCATGAGGTGGCCCCCGATCCCCAGACCCAGATGCGCCCCTACGCCGAGGCCGTGGCGCGCTTGCGCCCGACCCTGGTCGCGACGCTGACCCAGCGCCCCACGCCCTTCCAGGTCTGGCGCAAGGCCAAGGTGGCCCACAAGCTGGGGCCCGTGGACGTCGAGCCGGGCCGTGTCGTCGTCATCGGCCTGGGCTCGGCCACACAACAGGACCCTTTACGCCACCACGTCGCCTTCGGCGGCGACTGCAACGACCCCCAGGGCCGCCCGCCGCATGCCTGCTCGGGCTATGGCATGGGCATGGGCGTCATGCTGGGCGTCATCGCGGCGGTGCTGGATGCAGGGGTGCTGCGCTACACGGGGGCGCAGACGATGGTGGCGATGGGGGTGGATTGAAAGCGCTGAGTGCTGTCTGCTTTTCATCCCATACCGAAGGGAACAACTTTTGATGCTTGGCTCACTATCTCGTGCGTCGCTTCCGAAGCAGGCGCTTGAGTACGCGGGCTTTGTGCTCGCCCATTGCGCAGTCATTGCCGATGGCAACCGGGAGGGCGAGCTCATCTGCCCCTTGGCCGTCGTAACGGGAAGCGATGGAAGGCAGGTCATCGCCTTCGAGTCTGAGACCCAACAGGAGGCCGTCGCCAAAGGCATGAGCCACCACTACAGTGTTCTGCAGCGCTTTGGCAGAGGAGCCCACCAAGAGCTCTATCTCATTGGAGAAGCGGAGTTGCTTGCACACAAGACTTAGCAAGCCGAGGCTGTTTTGCATTGGGGCCAGACGGCGCTCGCGCAAGGTATCGCTTCCCATCCCCAAGGGTCGAGGTGGGCAGAGTGGCGAGCGCAATGACTTTCAACTGCAGCATGCGGCGCGAGCCCGATTGCTACTCTAGACCCAGCGATGAAGACACTCTACGAAGCCGCCAACGCCATTGAAGCCCACATGCTGGTCGACCTGCTGAAGCAGGAGGACATCCACGCGCAGATCCAGGGCGAGGCGCTGCAGGGGGCCATGGGCGAAGTGCCCATGAACGGCCTGGTGCGACTGCTGGTCGCGGAGGAGGATCATGCCGCGGCGCGAGCCATCATCGATCGATGGGAAAGCACCGAGGTCGCACCCACGCCCGGTCCCAAACCCACCTCCAGGTCGGCAGGGCTGCGAGGCCTGTTGCTGGGGCTCGCTGTCGGCGTTGGCGCTACCTACGCGGCCTATCGAGCACCCGTCACCAGCGACGGCATTGACCATGACCGCGATGGCGTACTCGATGAGAAGTGGACGTTTTCACCCAACGGCCTGCTGCTGAAGTCGGAAGTCGACCGCAACTTCGATCGCAAGGTCGACTACGTGGCGCACTACAACACCCGCGGCGTCATCGACTCCGTCGAGTCGGACGACAACTTCGACGGCGTCTTCGAAACCCGGCAGGGCTTCCGCAAAGGCAATATCGAATTCACGGAGACCGACACCGATGGCGACGGCTTTGCCGATCTGCGCACCCTCTTTGTCCATGGCGTGGCGGATACCGTCGAGTTCATCGACCCGACATCGGGCAAGCCCTGGCGCGTCGAGCATTTCACCCTGGGCGTGCTGCAGTTTGCCGACGTCGACACCGACAAGGACGGCAAGCTGGATCAGCGGATCAGGTATTCCAGGCTGGCCGAGGTGATCTCCAGAGAGGCACTGCCGAAGTAGGTGGAACGGGAGCCGGAAGAATGGAAGCCAAGTTCATCGAACCGGCCCCCGCAGGGCGACTCAAATTCATGCTGTGCTGGAGCACAGCGGCGCTGACCGAATGAAGCCGGCCCCGCCATGCGGCGCCGGCTCTTCATTTCATCAGCAACTGACCTTGGCGAAGCCCGTCCCCGCCCCCGCCGCCGCCGGCAGCTTCTGCTTCACGCACGACGGCGCCTGCAGCGTGTAGCTGTAGGGAATGCCGAGCGGGAAGTTGGCGGTCGTCACCCAGTCGGTCGCATCCCGCGACGGTGAGGAGCCGCTGGCCACCCAGGTGATGCCATAGGTGGCGAAGTCGGCCGGGCTCGTGATGTTGTTGCCGCGCAGCTGCCAGTAGCCGATGGACGAACTGTCGCGCGAGGTCACCGGGTTCTGGGAGTTCTCGAACCAGTTGCCCTCGATCAGCGAGTAGCCGCCCATGCGGATGTTGGCGCCCGAGGTCAGCACGCCGCTGTACAGGTTGTTGTACAGGTGCGTGTAGCCGGCGCGCTGCAGCGGCAGGCGTGAGCCGACATCCTTGTAGTGGTTGTGGTGGAAGGTGATGAAGCGGTCGCTGGCGTCGCTGTCGCTGGAGCCGATCAGGCCAACCTTGTGGTGGTCGTGGATGTAGTTGTAGGAGTAGGTGATGTGATGCGCACCGGCCTTGTTGTCGACGAGGCCGTCGAACTCCAGGTCGCCCGCGCCGCTGCATTCCTTGAGGCTGCTGAACAGGGTGTTGTGGTCGATCCAGATATAGCCCGGCGTGCCGCCGCTCTGGCCCTCGATGCCGATGGCGTCGATGCTGCCGGGCAGCAGGCCGATGGTCATGTTGCGGATGATGATGTTCTGCGCGTTGGCCTTGATGGCCAGGCCGAAGTTGGCCGCCGAGCCGTTGGCGCCTTCGATGGTGACGTTGCTCTTGTTCTTGACCTCGACGATGGCGCCGGCGGGCTTTTGCCACTGGGTGCAGGCATCGGGGATGGTGCCGAAGTCGAACGTGCCGGTGTAGCGCAGCACCAGGCCGGAACTGCCGTCGTAGGCGTTGAGGGCGGCCTGCATCGCCGCGGCGGTGCTGACGGTCACGGGCGTCTTGCTGCCGCCGCCGGTCACGGTGCCGGCATAGCCTCCGCTGGCGCCGGCCGGGGCGGGGGCGGGGCTCGGTGCGGGCGAAGGTGCCGGCGTGGGGGCCGGGGTGGGCGCTGGCGTGGGGGCGGGTGTCGGGGCCGGGGAAGGCGCCGGGCTGCCGACCGGGCCGACGGCGCACTTCTTGGTGATACCCGGATTGGGGTCGGAGCCAAAGGTGGCCACCGTGCAGGCGATGTCGCCGCTGAGGTTCTTGATGACCCATTTGTCCTTGATGCCGAAGGACACGGGACGGGTGGCGGTGCCGGCCTTGCAGGTCTCGCCTTCGTCGGCGCATTTGGAATAGCCCGAGGGCCAGTCGACGGCCTGGGCGGCCGTGGCGGCCAGCAGCAGCGACATGGCGGCGCCGGCGGAGCGCACGGCGGGCAGGGGCGGGGGGGTGAGTTTCTTCGTGATCACGGTTGTCTCCGGTCGTTGTGGGGCGCGCGGTTTCCTTCCGGATGCGCGCAGCTGTCCGTCGCAGGGCCGGGGAGTGGCCGCCACGAAGGCTGTCGGGGCAAGGGAGAAGAAAACCGGTGGAGACGTCAGGCCGCTACCGGTCGATCCGCGCGCATCGGCGCGGCGACTGCAGGTCGGTGCGGCATCGCCGCCGCACATCGCGAATCAATGATGGAACATCGTTCCGATTTAATGGATGCGTGGTTTCACGTAGCCGATGGCTGCGACGCCACAGCGTTCAGAGTTGCAGGGCCCGCTCCAGGAAACCGGTCATGCCCAGGCGCTCGAACTCGCGGCCGGCGCGGTCGCGGGCGGCCTGCCAGTGGTCGTCCAGGCGCAGCTCCGCTTCCAGCAGGGCCGTGACGGCGGCCTCGTGCAGGGAGTTGCGTTGCTCGCCGGCGCCGCGGGCCAGGCCCAGATAGCGCTTGGCGCGCCCGATGTCGCCCATCCGCGCCGCCAGGCGGGCCGCGGCGCGGTAGGCCATGGCGCCGCCAATCCAGTCATGCTGACGGCCACGCCGGAGGGCCTTGGCCACATGGTGGCGCGCCGCGCCGGCGTCGCCCTGGGTGGCCAGGATGTCGGCCAGCCAGCCATGCTGGAAGCTGCTGTACAGGCCGCCACCGCGCGGCGCCAGCCAGGCGGTGGCGTCCAGGATGTGCTGGCGGGCCGTGGGGTCGGCCTCCTGCATCCAGGCGCCGTAGGCGCCGGCCGCATGGCCCATGGCGCAGGTGAACATGCTGCGCACCTGGGCGCCGACGCGGTGGGCGACGAGGGCGGCCTCGCGGGCCTCGGCCCAGCGGCCCTGCCACAGCAGCACGGCGGCGCGCCAGCCCTGGATGCTGGCCTCGACCGCGTGCCCGCTGCCGTCGAAGGGCGCAAGGGCCTCGGCGAAGATCTCGTGGGCCTGGTCGAAATGGCCCTGGTCGCCCAGCACATAGGCGCGGCAGCACAGCGAGAAGGACAGGCCGATCTGGTTGACCGCGCTCTTGCGGGCGCGGGCGCGCTGGCGGGCGATGGCCAGGTCCAGCATGGGCAGGGCGTTGACGTAGTCGGCCGCGGCGGCCTGCAGCTGGCCAACGGTGCCGGGCAGCTGGGCCAGCAGGGCGTTGTCGCCGCAGTCCTGGGCCATCTCGACGGCGGCGCGGGCGTGGCGCAGGCTGTCGCGCGTCTCGCCCAGCGCGTAGCCGACATAGGACAGCCAGTATTCGGTGCGGGCGATGAGGCCGGTGTCACCGCTGGCCTTGGCCAGGTCGGCGGCATGCTTGAGCACGCGCAGGTCGTCCTGCGAAGCGTCGAAGACGCAGGCCATGCCCAGGCGCTGGGCGATGGCCACCCAGCGGCGGCGGCGCTCGCGTCCCTGGTCGTCCCCGTCGGGCAGGAACTCCAGCGCCGCCAGGGCGGCGCGAAACTGTTTCTTGGCGCGGTCCAGGGCCGAGGCGGCCAGGGCCTGGTCGCCGGCGGCCTCGGCATGGTGGGCCGCGGCGGGCCAGTCGTTGGCGGCGGCGTCGTGATAGGCCAGCTGTTCGTGCAGCTCGTTGCCGCCGTGGGCAGCCAGCTCGGCGCTGATGCGGCGGTGCAGGGCCTGGCGCTCGTGCAGGCCGGTGGCCTCGTAGACGACGTCGCGCGTGATGCCGTGCTTGAAGCGCAGATGGCCGGGTCGCTGGTCGGGGAAGATGAAGTCCTGGGCCGCCAGGGCCTGCACGGCCGGGTGCTGCTCACCGCAGCCGGCCAGGGCCTGCAGCAGCCAGACCGGAATGACATTGCCGATGACGGCGGCCACGCGCACCAGCTGGGCCTGTTCGGGCGGCAGGCGGCCGACGCGGGACTCCACCAGGGCGGCCAGCCAGGCCGAGCTGCTCTGGCCGGCGACCAGGCCTTCGCCGGTGTCGGCCGCGGCGTGGCAGAGCTCCTCGATGAAGAGGGGGTTGCCGCCGGCGTGGCGCTGCACTTCGGCGGCGATGAAAGGGTCGATCTGCGGCAGCAGCTGCTGCACGGCGCGGGCGGCCTCGGTCTCGGTCAGCGGCGGCAGCTCGATGAGGTCGGCGTCGCTGTCGTTGGCCCCAGGCAGACTCTGCAGGGCCGCGCTGGTGGGCAAGGGGCGGCTGGCGGTCAGCAGCAGCAGCGGCAGGCCCTCGCGCTCGGCGCCGGCACGCAGGCGGTGCAGCAGGCGCAGCGAGGCGTCGTCGGCCCATTGCAGGTCATCGATGAAGACGAGCTGGGGCGTGCGCCGCGCCAGCGCCAGCAGCAGGGTCAGCAGGGCGTCGGCGCGCTGGCCGGCCTGGCTGTGCTGGGCGGCGAAGAGCTCGGGCGGTGCGTCGTGCAGGCCGTCCAGGGCGCGCAACATCTGCAAAAAGGGCTGCAGGGGCTCGGCGCTGAGATAGCTCTCGCAATAGCCGCGGTGGACCTGGACGGGCCTCTCGGCCTGGTCGGCCGCGTGGCGCAGGAATTCCTCGGTGAGCCGGGTCTTGCCCACGCCGGCACCGGCGCGTATGCCCAGCCACAGCGTGCGGCCGTACAGGGTGCGGGCCAGGGCGGCGTCCAGCGTGGCCAGCTCGTGGCCGCGGCCGACGAAGGGGGCGAGGCCGCGGCGCATGCTGGCCTCGTAGCGCCGGCCCACCGGTGCGCGGCCGAACACGCGGTAGGCCGCCAGCGGCGTGGCGCGGCCGCGCAGCTGCAGCGAGAAGCGCGGGCCGGTGTCGAAGAACTGGCTCTGCAGGCCCAGGCTTTCCTCGCTGGCAATGATCTCGTCACGCTTGGCGGCTTCGGACAGGCGGGCGGCGATATTGGGCGCATTGCCCAGCAACTCGAAGCGGCCGCGCATCTGATCACCCTCGTTGACGAGGACGATGCCGGCGTGGATGCCGCTGTGCAGGGCCAGGCCGGGGAAGTCGGCGGGGCGGGGGCCGGGGGGCTGCAGTTCGCGCACGGCGGCGTGCAGCTCCAGCGCGGCCTCGGTGGCACGGCGGCCATCGTCCTCGCGCACTTCGGGGTGGCCGAAGACGGCCAGCATGCCGTCGCCCTGGATGCGCGCGATGACGCCGCCATGGTGGGGCACGATGCGCTCGTACAGCGCGCGCAGGCCGGCCAGCATGGCCGCGTAATGCTCGGCCTCCATCCATTCGGCCATCGCGGTGGAGCCGCTGAGGTCGACGAAAAGCAGGGTCAGCAGCCGGCGCTGGCCGACGGGGGCAGGTGTTGCAGCGATGGGAGCGGAGGACTCGGTCACGGCGCCGTCGATCCTAGCCGCTGCGCCTGGGCGGTAACCGCATGAACTGCCCGTTTTGGAGATCCGGCTCTAGCGCCTTGTAACCTGTTGACCTTCGTCAACCTTGCAGCGGCTGGAAATCGGTGTCCGCCACGGTGCGCGGTGCGTCGGGGGGCAGGTCTTCCTCGCGCAGGCCGAGATAGATGGGCTCGCCATTGCGGCGATGGATGTTGATCTTGGCGTTGTAGACGCGGTGGATCAGCCCATGCTTGTCGGCCATCTGGTATTCGCTGATGCCCCACAGGCCGGTGCTGTCGCGCCGGCCGGTCAGGTAGCAGGCGATCTCGTCGACCTCGGAGCCGGCGAGCTTCAAGCCGTTGAGGCTGCGCAGCGGGGCACGGGTGCGCTCGACGAAGTCCAGGCTGTCGATGCGCACGTCCTCGCCGCTGGCCTCGTCGTGCATCAGCGTGTTGAACTTGCCGACCAGGATCTGGCCCGGTTCGGCGCGCTCGATCATGCGGGCGAGCTCGATGGTGACCTGGCCGACCAAATAGCTGAACGAGGTCGGGTTCAGGCCTTCGGATTGGTAGAACTCGTAGTGCGAGCCGACGTGGAAGCACGCGCGCAGCTTGGGCACGGACTCGGGCCGCGTGGCGCGCTCGCGGGCCAGGGCGTTGTCGGCCAGGATGAATTGCATCAGCTGGTAGAGCTCGACATTGGCCTCGACGCCGCGCATGCGGTTCCAGATGTAGAAGCCATCGCCCGTCGTCGTGCGAGCGAAGTTGATGTTGATCTCGCGGTCCAGCAGCTTGGCATAGGCCGCATTGACCGAACAGGACAGGCTGTTGAGCTGCACCACCTGCTGCAGAGGCGTCAGCAGCGAGAAGCCGACGGCGTCGAACAGGATGACGGCGCGGTCCTCGACAAGGCGGATGCCGTAGCGCGCAGCGATGGCAGCGATCAGCGGCAGCCCCAGGCCCCGTTCGGGGTTGAAGGGCAGCTCGATGACCTTGGGCGTGACGCCCAGGGCGGCGGCCACGCTGTCGAAGGCCTGCTTGTCCAGGTGCTCCTGGTTGGACAGCAGCTTGTCCAGCAGCCGCGTGCGCCGCGTCACCTCGGTCAGCGGCGAGGTGCCGTCGCCCAGCGTGTACTCGGTCAGCATCTGGTGCGGCGCGACCAGCACGCGCAGGCCGCGGCTCTCTGGCGTCCAGGCGTAGATCAGGTTGTCGCCCAGGCTCCACAGCGTGTAGAGGGCCTGGTCGAGCAGGATGATGTTCTCGCGCAGGGCGGTTTCGCTCAGGCCGGCGGGGGCCGGATAAGCCATGAAGCCATCCAGCCAGGACCGGCGTTTGCGCAGCTCTTCTTTCACAAGCGGGCTCCAATCAGAAGCCCGGATTGTCTTTCAGAGCTGCGTGATTTTTTCACGCCAAGCCGACTCGTCGGCACAGCACCGGCCACCGGCCTGCTGCGCCGGCGACTCGGCTCGGGTGTCGGGGGTCATCTGAATCGTCATGCGAGGACTCAGGCGCGGCGTGCGGTGATGGTCACGCGGGGCAGTTGCTGCACTTGGGCGACTTCGCGGACGGCATAACCGGTGACGACGACACGCGGCAATTGAGCGACCTGAGGGGCGACTTCCTTGACGGCCTTGCCGGTGATGACGACGCGGGGCAGCTTCTGCACTTCCTGGGGAGCGGCGCTGGCGGCGAAGGCGGTGAACGCGAAGGCGGCGACGGCGGCGGCTTGGATCAGGACGGTGGCGGTGGTCTTCATGATGCTTCCTTTCGGGCTTGTCACAGCGGGATTGCTGTGTCGATGGAAGCAGTTTCGTCACTGGACCCCGGCGCCGCCACGCCGCTGCGATGAATCGCCAGACGCGGGCCGCGAGCTGCATGCGGCCGCGATGGACGGTCAGTTCCTGAGCGCCCGATGCATGGCCAGGAAGGCTTGAATCAGGGTTTGGCGCCGCTGCCGATGTTGCGATCCAGGAAGCGCTCGACGCGGCCCCAGAAGTCCTCGTTGGTCTTGAGGTTGAACCAGCCATGTCCCTCCTCGGTGTAGACGACCCATTCCAGGTCCTGGTCGGGGCGCAGCGAGGCTTTGAACTCGTCGCCATGCTTGAGGGGAACGCGCCTATCCATACCGCCATAGGCCACCAGCAGCGGCATCTTGATCTCGCGCGCGCGGGCCTTGGGTGAGGTGGCCTTGAAGCGCTCGGCGTCCGCCACCGGATCGCCAATGAGACGCTTCATGCCGAACTGCTTCCATTCTTCCGAGCTGTCGCTCCAGTTGATGCTGGACAGCAGGCCCAGATCGGTGACGCCGACCCAGGAGACGGCGCAGCGGAACAGGTCTGCCTGCTTGACGGCTCCCATCAGCGCTGCATAGCCGCCGTAGCTGGCGCCGGCGATGCAGACGCGCTTGGGGTCTACCCAGCCCTGCTTGACGGCCCAGGCCAGGGTGTCGGCGAGATCGTCCTGCATGGCCAGGCCCCACTGCTGCCAGCCGGCGCGAAACAGCCCCCAGCCGTAGCCCGTGCTGCCGCGGAACTCGGGCTCCAGCACGACATAGCCGCGCGTTGCGAGGAACTGGGCCTGCGCCTCCCACGTCCAATGGGTGCCCCGCACATTGGGGCCGCCATGCACCAGCACGACGGCAGGCCGCGGTCCCTGCGCCTGGCCGGGCGGCTGGGTCACGAGGACGGGCAGCTGCAGCTTGTCGCGCGCGGGAATTCGGTAGACGTCTCTCTGGCCCATCTCGGAGGCCTTGATCTCGGGGCGCAACGAGGCGATCAGGCGCAGGCTCTTGTCCGCGGGCTTGTAGAGGTAGTACTGCGGCGGCTGTTGGTCGGACAGCGCCGTGACGATGATGTGCTTGGCGTCCAGGCAGCGCTGGCATTCGATCCGGTTGACAGTGGACTGCAGGCGGGCGTCGATGTCGGCCTGCATGGCCTTCATCGCGGGGTCGAACCACACGCTGCCCGGCGCGTCGGTCTCGAACTGAGCGCCCAACAGGCGCTGCGACGGCGCATCGACGACCATGTGGCCGTCGAAGTCGTAGCCTTTCAGGTTCAGCAGCGGCTGGGCCTCGGGCTCCAGCGTGCCGGGGTCGATCTTGAACAGGGCGCCGTAGCCCTGATGGCTCTTTACCGCCAGGATTTCTCCCTGCGTACCGAACCATACGGGCGCGGCATGGGGGTCGTAGTAGTTCTTGACCTCCTGCCACAGCTTCCAGCGACCGTCGGCTTGACGCAGATAGATCTTGCTGCCGCCGCCGTGGCTGGCCGTGACGGCGCGCGGTTCTCCCTTGCCGTCGATGACCCAGCTGCCGACATAGTCGGGAATGCCTGTGCTGAGATTGCGAAGCTGGCCGTTGCGGGTGTTGAGACGGGCCAGCTGCAGGCCCACGGAGTCCGGCTCGTCGCCGTAGGGGACGCGCATGACCAGCACTTCATCTCCCCCCAGGGAGCCGGCGTCGTAGAGGCGCCAGTTGGCTTCCAGCATGCGTTCCATGCGGCTCGTCCCCGAGCTGCCGGCGCCGCCGAACTGGCTGCTGATCAGCTGGCGGCTGTCGCCACCGTCCCGGTTGACGGCCCACAAGCCGGGAGCCGCGACGGTCTGCGTGCCGTCCTGCGGACTGCGGACCTGGTAGACCAGTCGGTCTTCGCTGAGCCATTGGTGGCCCGTGATGTCGGAGTCCCTGAAGCCGGCCACGATCTTGCCCTGCTCCATCGTCTCCAGGTCGATGACGGCAAGCCGCAAGCGGCTGCCTTCGGCGGCCGCCTGGATGGCGAGGTAGCGGCCACTGGGGCTGAGCTTGGGCGCCTGCATGGCAGGCGTCTTGAAGAAATCGCGGATCGGTGGCGGGGCGGCCTGGGCGACGGAGGCGGCGGCCAACAGGGCGAGGGTCAGGGCTTTCATCATCATGGTTTTGTCGTGGCGCCGATGTGGCGGGCGAGGAAGCGTTCGACGCGCCCCCAGAAATCTTCATTCGTCTTCAGGTTGAACCAGCCATGGCCTTCTTCCGGGTAGATGACCCATTCGACGGGCTGGTCGGCGCGCAATGCGGCCTTCATGGCGCTGCCGTGCTTCAAGGGCACGCGCCGGTCCTCGCCGCCATAGGCCATCAGCAGCGGGATGCGGATCTCACCGGCGCGGGCCAGCGGCGAGGTCTTGCGCATCTGCTCGGCGTCGCTGTCCGGGTCGGCCACGAGCTGCTTCATGCCGTAGTTTTTCCATTCGTCGGACATGTCGCTCCAGTTGATGCTGCTCATCAGGCCGATGTCGGTGACGCCCACCCAGTTGACGGCGCACTTGAAGATGTCGCCCTGCGTGACCGCCCCCATCAGAGCTGCATAGCCGCCATAGCTGGCACCCATGATGCAGGCGCGCTTGGGGTCGGACCAGCCTTGCTTGACCGCCCAGGCCAGGGTGTCGGCGAGGTCGTCCTGCATGGCCAGGCCCCACTGTTTCCAGCCGGCGCGGAAGTGCTTGAAGCCGTAGCCCGTGCTGCCGCGGTACTCGGGCTCCAGCACGACATAGCCCCGGTTGGCGAGGAACTGGGCCATCGGCTCCCAGCGCCAATGCGTGCCACGCACATAGGGGCCGCCGTGCACGAGCACCACGGTCGGGCGCGGCGCCGGCTTGCCGGGCGGCTGCGTGACCAGCAGCGGGATCTCCAGGCCATCGCGGGCCTTGAATCGCACGACGTCGCGCTGGCCCATCTCGCGCAGCGGCAGGTCGGGCCGGGTGCCGGCCAGCGGCTGGATGCTCTTGTCGGCCGGCTTGTAGATCCAGTAGCGCGGCGGAATCTGGTCGGAGATGGAGGTGACGACGAGGTGGGTGGCATCCAGGCAGCGCTCGCATTCGATGCGATTGACGGCACCGGGCAGCTTGGCATCGATGTCGGCCTGCCTGGCCTTCATCGTGGCGTCCAGCCATACGCTGCCGGGCGCATCGGTCTCGAAGTGCAGGCCTAGCAGGCGCTTGGCCACGGGGTCGAAGATCAGCTCACCCTGGAAGTCATAGCCCTTGAAGCTGATCAGCGGCTCTTTCTCGGGCTTGTCGGTCTTGGGGTCGAGCCGGAACAGCGCCGAGTAGCCGTCATGGGAGGCTTCGACCAGGGTCTGGCCATCGGGCCCGAACCAGTAGGCGCTGAAACCCTTGCGCTCGTGGGCGCCGTCCTCGTACCAGAGCTTCCAGTTGCCGTCGGCCTCGCGCAGGTAAGCCTTGACGCGCCCCTTGGAAAGGGCTTCGACGGCGCGCGGCTCGCCGCGCCAGTCCACGGTCCAGTCGATGACGCCGTCCGGCAGGCCGCGGTTGAGGTTGCGTGTCAGACCGGTGCGGGTGTCCAGGCGCACCAGTTGAACGCCGGTGGACTCGCTTTCCTCGGACCAGGGCAGGCGCTTGACGAGGATTTCGTCTCCGCCATCCGGCAGCGTGGCGAAGAAGCGCCAGTTCGCCTCGAGCCGCCGGTCATTGATGAGGCTGCTGCTGTTGCTGATCCACTGCTTGTCGCTGTTGATCAGCTGGCGGTATTTGCTGCCGTCGCGGTCCACGGCCCACAGGCCCGGCTGGAAGATGCGGGTGCTGCCGTCGGGCGAATTGCTGACCTGAAAGACCAGACGGTCCTCGTTGACCCAGTGGTGGTTGCCGATGTCGGCGTCATGAAAGCCCGCGACGATCTTGGGCGTGGTCAAGTCCTGCAGGTCCATGACGGCCAGCCAGATGCGGTCGTCCCTGCCCGCGGCCAGCACGGCCAGGTAGCGGCCGCTCGGGCTGAGCTTGGGCTGGCTGACGGCCGGGCGCTTGAAAAAGGCGGTGATCGTCGGCGGATCGGCGGCGGCCGGTGCGGTGGCAAAGCCCAGAGCGGCGGCCAGCGCAAAGGCAAGCCCGCCGAGCAACGTCCTCATCGGGACCTCCCTGTCGGTGTTTGGACGCGGGCGATTGTGGCGACCTATCATGGCCGGTTCGCTCGTGAAAACTCCCATGTCGCCCCCTGAGTCGAAATTCATCCGCGTGCGCGGCGCGCGCACCCACAACCTGAAGAACATCGACGTCGACCTGCCGCGGCACGCGCTGGTCGTCATCACCGGGCTGTCGGGCTCCGGCAAGTCCTCGCTCGCCTTCGACACCCTGTATGCCGAGGGGCAGCGGCGTTATGTCGAAAGCCTGTCCAGCTACGCGCGGCAGTTCCTGCAGCTGATGGACAAGCCCGACGTGGACATCATCGAGGGCCTGTCCCCCGCGATTTCCATCGAACAGAAGGCAACGTCCCACAACCCGCGCTCAACCGTCGGCACGGTCACCGAGATCCACGACTATCTGCGCCTGCTCTATGCCCGCGCCGGCACGCCCTTCTGCCCCGACCACGACCTGCCGCTGGAGGCGCAGTCGGTCAGCCAGATGGTGGACGCCGTGCTGGCCATGGCCGACGAGTCCAGGCTGATGCTGCTGGCGCCGGTGGTGCGTGACCGCAAGGGCGAGTTCGTCGAGCTCTTCCAGGACCTGCAGGCTCAGGGTTATGTGCGCTTCCGTGTCGACGGCGCCACGGTGGAGGCTCCCGACGTCCCGGCCCTGAAGAAGGCCGAGAAGCACGACATCGACGTCGTCATCGACCGCATCAAGCTGCGCCACGACGCGGCGGATTCGCTGCGGCAGCGCCTGGCCGAAAGCTTCGAGGCGGCCCTGCGCCTGGCCGACGGGCGCGCCCTGGTCATGAATATGGACAACGAGCAGACGACGCTGTTTTCCAGCAAGTTCGCCTGCCCGGTCTGCTCCTACTCCCTGCCCGAACTGGAGCCGCGCCTCTTTTCCTTCAACTCGCCGGTGGGCGCCTGCCCGAGCTGCGAGGGCCTGGGCCAGGTCACCGTTTTCGACGCCGATCGTGTCGTGGCCTTCCCGACGCTGAGCCTCGCCAGCGGTGCCGTCAAGGGCTGGGACCGCCGCAACCCCTACACCTTCTCGCTGCTGGAGTCGGTGGCGGCCCACTACAAGTTCGACGTCGAGGCGCCCTGGGAGAGCCTCCCGGCCACGGCGCAGGAGGTGCTGCTGCGCGGCTCGGGCACCGAGGACATCAGCTTCGTCTACCAGGCCGAGACGGCCTCGGGCAAGAAGCGCTCGGTCAAGCGCCAGCATCCCTTCGAAGGCATCCTGCCCAATCTGCAGCGGCGCTACAAGGAGACCGATTCGGCCGCCGTGCGTGAGGACCTGGCCCGCTATATGGCGGCCAAGCCCTGCCCGTCCTGCGAGGGTTCGCGGCTGCGGCGCGAGGCGCGCAACGTCGTGCTGCAGCCGGCCGATGCACCCGCCGGCGTCAAGGGCCGGCCCATCTACGAGGTCGAGCATTCGACGCTGCGCGAATGCCTGGACTATTTCGAAGGGCTGAAGCTCAAGGGCAACAAGGCCGA
Organism: Roseateles saccharophilus; assembly: GCF_031458095.1. Taxonomy (GTDB): domain Bacteria; phylum Pseudomonadota; class Gammaproteobacteria; order Burkholderiales; family Burkholderiaceae_C; genus Pelomonas; species Pelomonas saccharophila_A. The sequence goes on along the minus strand of NZ_JAVDXU010000002.1, from coordinate 769,820 downwards.
GATCGGTGACAAGGTCGTGCGCGAGATCGCCTCGCGGCTGCGCTTCTTGAACGATGTCGGCCTGAACTACCTGAGCCTGGACCGCAGCGCCGAGACCCTGTCCGGCGGCGAGGCCCAGCGCATCCGCCTGGCTTCGCAGATCGGCTCCGGGCTGACCGGCGTCATGTATGTGCTGGACGAGCCCAGCATCGGCCTGCACCAGCGCGACAACGACCGCCTCATCGCCACGCTGCGGCGGCTGCGCGACCTCGGCAATTCGGTGCTGGTGGTGGAGCATGACGAGGACGCCATCCGCGCCGCCGACTGGGTGCTGGACCTTGGCCCCGGTGCCGGCGTGCATGGCGGCCAGGTCATGGCCCAGGGCACGCCCGACCAGGTGGCAGCCAACCCGAACTCATTGACGGGCCAATACCTCAGCGGCGCGGCCCGCATCGAGGTGCCGGTCAAGCGGCACCCGGCGACCGAGGCGGTGATGCGCATCGTCAACGCGCGCGGCAACAACCTCAAGGGCGTGACGGTCGAGATCCCGGTCGGCCTCTTCACCTGCGTGACCGGCGTGTCCGGCTCGGGCAAGAGCACCCTGGTCAACGACACGCTGTATGCCGCCGTCGCCAAGAAGCTCTACCAGAGCCATGCCGACCCGGCGGCGCATGACGAGATCGAGGGCCTGGACGCCTTCGACAAGGTCATCAACGTCGACCAGTCGCCCATCGGCCGCACGCCGCGCTCCAACCCGGCCACCTACACCGGCCTGTTCACGCCCATCCGCGAGCTGTTCGCCGAGATGCCGACGGCGCGTGAGCGCGGCTACGGCGCCGGCCGTTTCAGCTTCAACGTCGCCGGCGGCCGCTGCGAGGCCTGCCAGGGCGACGGCGTGCTGAAGGTGGAGATGCATTTCCTGCCCGACGTCTATGTGCCTTGCGACGTCTGCCAGGGCCGGCGCTACAACCGCGAGACGCTGGAGGTGCTCTACAAGGGCAAGAACATCACCCAGGTGCTGAACATGACGGTGGAGGACGCCTTCGAGCTGTTCAACGCCGTGCCCACGCTGGCGCGCAAGCTGCAGACGCTTTTGGACGTGGGCCTGGGCTATGTGAAGCTGGGGCAGAGCGCGACGACGCTGTCCGGCGGCGAGGCCCAGCGGGTCAAGCTGGCGCTGGAGCTGAGCAAGCGCGACACCGGCCGGACGCTCTACATCCTGGACGAGCCGACCACCGGCCTGCACTTCGCCGACATCGCCTTGCTGATGAAGGTGCTGCACCAGCTGCGCGACGCCGGCAACACCATCGTCGTCATCGAGCACAACCTGGACGTCATCAAGACGGCCGACTGGCTCATCGACATGGGCCCGGAAGGTGGTTCGGGCGGCGGCACCCTGCTGGTGGCCGGCACGCCCGAGGACGTGGCGGCCTGCGAGGCCAGCCACACGGGACGCTATCTGGCGCCTTTGTTGAGACGCTAACTCAGCGCCCTGGCTTTGCGGGCCGAGCGCCGGGCCTGCCACGGGCCAGAGGCCCATGGCCTTCCGTAGGCACAAGCAGTCCGCAGGGACTGCTTGTGTCCGACTCCAGTTCACCTAGCCGGCCCGCGTGGGGCGATGTGCTTGCGACTCGATGCCGCGAGCATCGCCGTCCCCTCGGGGGACCGGCTGGACTCGCCTGCGTTCAGCAGGGCAAGTCCGGACGAGGGGTTTCAACGCCTTTGGCGTGCGCGGTAGATGACGACCAGCACGCCCATGCAGATCATGGTCCAGGTGCCGGGCTCGGGCACGGCCGGCGTGTGGGGCAGGTCGATGGGACCGTCGGCCGGGCGCACGGTGCCGGGTGGCAGCGCGGGCATGCCGATGCTGCCCAGGCTCGGCCCGGGTGGCGTCGTGGGGCCGGGCGTGCTGCCGCCTGCCAGGATGCCGCCACCCTGGGCGGGCGAGCCGGTCAGCGCCGGCACGCCGGAGGTGGCGGCAAAGCTGTCAGGGGCCGCGGCGGCCGTCGGGCCGGCGGCCGGGGCTTCAAATTCCAGCGGCGTGGTGTCCTCGCCCTCGCGCGTCGACGAGGCGACGTTGGCGGCATGGGCCGGGGCCACCGCCGCGGGCTTGTCCAGGCGGCGGATGCGGCTGACGTTGCGGCAGACGGTCGGCACCAGGATGCACTGGCCATCCTCGCAATAGACCAGGCCGCGCTCCTGGGTCGTGGCTGTCCACTTCGTGCGCGTCACCGTGCGGCAGACGGCGCCGGGGCCGAAGTGCATGTCGCGGATCTCGGGCGCGTAGGTCGCCTGGCCCTTGATGGCGTCGCGCTCGATGACGGCGATGTCGTCATAGCTGCGCGCCTTCATGCGGGCCTTGAGCTTCTCGCGGGTGGCTGACGGGATGTCCTGGTAGCGATCGACGGCCGCCACCACGTCACCCATGAAAGGGTTGACGCCCGGGCGGTCCCAGCTGCACTGAGGCAGGGTGGCGCCGGCGGAGACGGCAAGAGCGAGGCTGGCGATCAGGGACATGACGGGCCCGGAAAAAAGAAGGCGCCCGAACCAGGGCGCATGCCCCTAGTATTAGGGAATGCAAGGGTTTGTACGCGTTGAAGACCCGCAAAGCGGGGGTGCGTGCGGAGTGCCATAAATCACGCAAATCCTTGAAAACGATTGGCAGTGGCACGCCGTCGGGCGAGGCGGCCATTGCTGCTATCGTGCCGACCGCTTCCTGCTGTCCCCCGAGTCCGCCATGCCCGACCGCGCCGCGCCGCTGGTGCTTTACGTCGAAGACGACCGCATCCACCTGATCCTGATGGAGGAGGTGTTCCGGCTGCTGCCGGATTGGGAGTTGCGCATGGTGGAGACCGGCGCCGAGGCGCTGGCGGCCCTGGCGGAATGTCCGCCGGCCCTGGTGCTGGTGGACATGAATCTGCCCGACATGACGGGCCTGGAGTTGCGCGAGCGCGTGGCCGCCGATGCTGGCCTGGCCGCTGCGCTGCAGGGTGTGCGTTGGGTCGCGCTGTCGGCCGACAACCCCGGCGCCGTCGTGCGCGCCGCCCGCGCCGCGGGTTTCGACGACTACTGGCTCAAGCCCATCGACGTGCCCGTCCTGCAGGCGGGGCTGCGCAAGCTGATCGGCTGAACTGGACGACCCCTTACCCATTCCGGCTTCGCTGAACGCGGGCCGGCGCCCCACCCGGGATGCGAGTCCGCTGCGGCTGATGGGGACGAAAAAAAGCCCGGCAGAACCGGGCTTGCGTTGACGAGGCCGCGGCAAGCGCGGCGTCGCTTCACTTCAGGTGGCTGTTGATCAGCTTGGTCATCTCGAACATGTCGGCCTTGGCCTTGCCGAAGATTTCCTTCAGCTTGGCGTCGGCGTTGATGACACGCTTCTGCAGCTCGTCCTGGAGCTTGTTCTTCTTGATGTATTCCCAGACCTTCTTGGTCACGTCGGTGCGCGGCAGGGGTGCCGAGCCGACGATGGCGGCCAGGGCCGCGCTGGGGGTCAGTGCCTTCATGAAGGCGGCGTTGGGCGTGCGCTTCTTGGCGGGAGCAGCGGCCTTCTTGGCCGGAGCTGCCTTCTTCGCAGGCGCGGCCTTCTTGGCCGGAGCTGCTGCCTTCTTCGCAGGCGCCTTGGCGGGCGCCGCCTTCTTCGCCGGGGCGGCCTTCTTGGCCGGTGCCGCCTTCTTCGCGGGCGCGGCCTTCTTCGCAGTTGCCATGTCGATTCACTCCATCAAAGGTTGTTGATGTGCCGGGTCCGGGTGAAGGCCGCGTAAGCCTTCAATACTCTCTAGCACCCTGCGGCGGCGATGGTACTGCTCTCCCTAGGGGAAGAGAAGGCTTTCATAGAGGGGATGACCCGCAGAGGCCCATGAAATCGGCCCTTTGGGGCCCTGCTTGTCGCTAGGCCGCATCACTTGGGCCTTCGCGAGGCTTGCAGTCAGTCAATGTCATCGCCTTCGGGAGCGCGCTTCTTGCCGCTGAACATGGCGCCGACGAGGTTCTCGCGATGCCGCCAGATGGTCACGCCGACGCCGCCGAGATGGCCGATGACGAGGATCGCGATGCCCCAGGCCAGCCAGGCATGCAGGTCCGACAGCCACTCATAGCCCCACAGCCAGTCGGTCGTGTAGAGCCAGCCGGTCAGGGTCAGGGCGGCCGCGGTGGACCACAGCGCCAGCACCATCCAACCACCCAAAGGGTTATGGCCGACATAGCGTGGCTCATGGCCGGCGCGCATCGCGCGGGCATAGGCCAGCACGGCGCGCGGGCCGCGCACGAACTGCGCAAAGCGCGCATAGCCACCACCGGCAAAGCCCCAGATCAGCCGCAGCGCCACGGCCGCGCCGGCCACATAGCCGGCGGTGTGGTGCCATGCGTCGAAATGGCTGGGCGGCCGGTGGCCGCTGATCCAGCTGGTGGCCACCGCGGCGGCCAGCGTCCAGTGCAGCAGGCGGACGAGGCCGTCCCAGACGCGGATGCGCATGTCGGTTTACTTCTTGTCGGCGGGCTGCTCGCCTTCCGGATAGACGCGCTCGAAGGTCTTGGGGTTGAAGAAGGCCTCGGCCTTCTTGCCGGCGCCGTCGAAGCCATAGACCTCGTAGCAGCCGTTGTAGTTCTGGACCTTGCGGACCTTCCAGCCTTCGCCCTCGAGTTTCTTTTGCAGTTCCATCTGCGGCTTCTTCTCTTCCTTGGGCATGGCCGGGCAGGAGACGTTGCCATGGGCGAAGGCCGCGCTGGCGCTGAAAGCGAGGAGCAGGGGGGCGAGGAATTTCATCTTGAGTCCTTCAACGGGGAGTTGCCAGGCCAGAGCAGCGCCGGGCCGGCGTCGGCGAGAGTCTTGCAGCCCGAGAGCGCCATGGCGATCTCGAGCTCGTCGCGCAGCAGGCGCAGCGCATGGGCCACGCCGAGGGCGCCGCTGGCGGCCAGCGCATGCACATAGGGTCGGCCCAGCAGCACGGCGTTGGCGCCGAGGGCCATGGCCTTGAGCACGTCGGTGCCGCGGCGGATGCCGCCGTCGACGAGCAGGGGTATGTCGGAGCCGAGGGCCGCGCGCAGCGGCGGCAGCAGCTCGGCGGTGGCGGGCAGGGTGTCCAGGGCGCGGCCGCCGTGGTTGCTGACGATGAAGCCGGTCACGCCACGGGCCAGGGCCTCGCGTGCATCGTCCGCGTGCGTGACGCCTTTCAGCAGCAGCGGCAACTTGCTTTCTGAACGCAGCCAGTCGATTTCACGCCAAGTGGCGGCGCGCGGCATCAGGCCGTCGAACAGGGCGCTCTGGCCAGGCTGCAGGTCCAGCGGCTTCTTGACGCCGCCGAGATTCACGGCACGGATGTCGTCTGGCAGCTTGAAGCCGATGCGGCGTTCGCGGTCGCGCGCACCATGCACGGGCGCGTCGACGGTCAGCACCAGGGCTTCAAAGCTGGCGGCCTCGATGCGGCGCAGCAGGGCGCGCATGAAGTCGCGGTCGTCGCGCCAGTAGAGCTGGAACCACAGCGGGCCGGCAGCGGCGTCGGCCAGCATGGGTGCGGCGACCGCCTCCATGTCGACACTGGCCTGGGCGCTGAGGATCAGCCCGGCCTCCTGGGCCGCGGCGGCATGGGCAGTCGCCAGCTCGCCGTCGGCATGGAAGAGGCGCTGGTAGGCGATGGGCGCGAGCAGGAGGGGATGGCGCAGCTCGCGGCCGAGCAGGGGCACGCGGGTGTGGCCGCCGGACAGGTCGCGCAGCACGCGCGGCTGCAGCTGGATGGCGTCCCAGGCGGTGCGGTTGGCGCGCAGCGTCAGTTCGTCGGCCGCGCCGCCGTTCAGATAAGCCCAGGCGGCGGCGTCGACGCGGGCCTGGGCGGACGCTTCGAAATCGGCCAGGTTGGCCAGGCCTTCCGGCAGGGCTTCGATGCGAGGGGCCGTCACGTGTCGGCCCACATGCGCAGGAGGTTGTGATATGTCCCGGTCAGCTGCACCAGCTCGTCGGTCTCGCCCCATTCGCCGCGCAGCTTCATCAGGCTCATGTCCATCTCGTAGAGCAGGCGGCGCTGCTCGTCGGAGCGCACCATGCTCTCGATCCAGAAGAAGCTGGCCAGCCGCGCGCCGCGCGTGACCGCCTCGACACGGTGCACGCTGCTGCCGGGGTAGACGACGAGGTCGCCGGCCGCGAGCTTGACGCGCTGCTCGCCGAAGGTGTCGGCAATGACGAGCTCGCCGCCGTCGTAGTCGGCAGGCTCGCTCAAGAACAGGGTGCAGGAGACGTCGGTGCGCACGCGCTGCACACCGCCGGGCAGATAGCGCACGGCCTGGTCGACATGGCTGCCGTAGGCGTTGGTGGCGCCGCTGTAGCGGTTGAACAGCGGCGGCAGCACACGCTTGGGGAGTGTGGCGGAGAAGAACAGCGGGTGCTTCTCCAGCGCCTGCAGCACCAGGGCCTGCAGCTCGCGGTGCTGCTCGCTGCCGGGTTGCAGCTGTTCGTTGTTCTTGACCTGGGCGGCCTGGCGGCCGGCGGTCGTGCGGCCGTCCGCCCAGGGCGCGATGGCCAGCAGTTCGCGGGCCCGAGCCAGGCCGGCAGCGTCGAGGATCTGGGAGATCTTCAGCAGCATGGCGTGGCGCGGGCCTTTCGAGGTCAGAACTTGTAGGTGCCCGTCAGCGCGACGATGCGACCCTTGCCCGGCACGTAGTGGCCGGTGTAGAGGGTGTCGGCATAGAGCTTGTTGGTCACATTGTCGACGTTGAGGCGGAACAGCAGCGTGTCCTCGACGACGGCGTATTCGGCCATCAGGTTGGCGATGACGAACTTGGGCGCGTAGAAGCCGGGGTTGCGGTTGGGCTGCTGGCCGCTGCGGGCGTTGAGGCCGCCGCCGACGCGCCATTGCGGCGTGATCTTGTAGGTCGTCCACAGGCTGCCGGAGTAGCGCGGCGTCAGCGACGGACGCGCGCCCTGGCCTTCGGCACCTTCGGCGCCGATGTCGATGATGGCCGTCGGCATCCAGGTGAAGGTGCCGAAGACTTCCCAGTCCGCCGTGATGCGGCCGGTGATATCGATGTCGATGCCCTGGGCGTGGCGCTTGCCGGACAGTTCGACCAACTGGGTCAGCGGGTCGGTGTTGCGCTCATGCAGCTTGGTGGCGCGGAAGATGCCGAAGCGCGTCGTCAGCTTGCCGTCGGCTGAGTCGTACTGGCCGCCGAACTCGAGGTTGACCGACTTCTCGGGCGGGATGTTGGCGTTGGCGGCGCTCAGGGAATAGGTATCGCCCGAGGTGTTGAAGGACGTCGCGGCCATCAGGTGCAGGGACAGCTGGGCGCTCGGCTGGAACAGCACGGCGGCGCGCTTGCTCCATTCCGAGACATTCATCTGGTAGCTGTCGGTCGTCGTGCGGCTGATCTTGTCGTAGCCCGGCGTGCCGGTGGCGTTGTAGCTGTAGTTGAAGTTGTCGTAGTCGCCCTTGAGCTTGTCGTAGCGCAGGCCGGCGACCAGCTTCCATTCCGGCGTGATCGACACCATGTCTTGCACATAGGCACCGGCGGAGCGCGAGGTGTATTCGCTGGCCTTGAGCGGCTGGCGGCGTGACTCGTCGATGCTGGCGCCGTCGTCGGGCCGCCCCACCAGGGTGTTGGGCTTGGTCAAGCCGAGCGCGGCATAGAAGCTCGCACGCTGCTGGGCGGTCAGGCCCGGGGTGTCGTTGTAGACCTGCTTTTTCTCCTGGGCGAAGTCCACGCCGGTCATGACATGGTGCTCCATGCCGGCGGCCTTGAGCTTGGCGCTCAGATCGCTCTGCACGGTGAGGGTCTGCAGGTCCTGGATCTTCAGCTGCGTGCCGCGCGTCAGTACGGTGTTCGGGCCGAAGGTGGCCAGCGACGCGGCGATGCCGCCGGGCTGCAGCGCGGCCGCCGCGAAGCGCACCGTGCCGGCGCGTTGGTCACGCGTGTAGGACGCATAGCGGGCCTTGGTGACCAGCTCGACGTCGGGGCTGAAGCGATGGGTGTGCGTGCCCATCACGTAGTTGGCTGAGCCCTTGTTGCGGTCGCTGGCCATGCCGTAATAGGCCGTCGGTTCCACTGGGATCAGCGTGGTGCTGCTGACGGGCGCGGTCGGCGTCGGCCGGACCCAAGGCATGCCGTAGTTCATGCCGTTGCCGTTCTGCAGCGCGTACAGCGTCAGACCGAACTCGTCGGTCTCGCCGATGCCGGTGCGCAGCGAGCCGGCGATGCCGGACTTGTTGATCATGTTGCCCGAGCCGTCGTTGTCGGCGCGGTTGACCATGGCGCCGATGCGCCAGGCCGTCGTCTCGCCGGAGCGGGTGTTGAAGTCACCGACGGCCCGCAGGCCGCCGTGGCTGGCGACGGTCACGTCGATCTGGTTCTGGTCGGCCAGCACGGCCTGCTTGGTGACCTGGTTGACGGCGCCGCCGCTGGAGCCGCGGCCGAACATCAGCGCACCGGACCCGCGCAGCAGTTCGATCTTGTCGAGGAAGAAGGTGTCGCGGTCGTAGAAGGCCGGGTCGCGCATGCCGTCGATGAAGATGTCACCGGTGCTCTGCAGCGAGATGCCGTGGATCTTGATGTCTTCCTCACCGCCCTCGGCGGCCTGGAAGGTGATGCCGGCGGTGTTCTTCAGCACTTCCTTGACGTTGTCGAGGTTGCGGTCATCGATGAGCTTCTCGGTGACGACGGTCAGCGATTGCGGGATGTCGCGGATGTCCTGCTTGCCCTTGCCGATGCGGGTCTCGGTGGCCTGGTAGCCGTCCTTGCCCTGGGGCTCGGCGCTGGCCTTGGCGCGCACGGTGGGCAGCACACTTTCTTCCTTGGCGGGCGCCTTTTGGGCAGGAGCGGCGGTCTGGGCCAGTGCGGCCGTGCTCAGACCGAAGCCGGCAGCCAAGGCCCCCAGGGGCAGTAGCAGCGGGGCCTTGTTCGACTTGTTCTTGCGGGACATGGATTTCTCCGATGGATCGTGATGAATGGGCATGGCTTTGCCCCCGACGGCGCAAAAGCGCCGCCCACGGCATGGCTACTCAGGGGGAAAAGGAGAGGGTCAGCGGTCGAGCTCGTAGGACACGGGCGCGATGACCTCCCACTCGACGGCTTGACCGTTTTCCATATAGGGCACGAAGCGGGCCGCACGCATGTCCTGCAGCGCCTGCTCATCCAGGCGGGCGAAGCCCGAGGATTTGGCCAGGGTGATCTCGCGCGGCTGGCCGCGCACGTCGACGACGATTCGCAAGTGCACGATGCCCGACTCGCGCAGCCGCCTGGACATCAGCGGCACCGCCGTGCGCGGCTCCTTCAGATAGCGCACGGCGCTGGCCGGGATCTGCTTGATCTGGGGCGCGGGCGGTGGCGTGACCGGGATGACGGGCGTCGGCGAGGTCTGCACCGGCACGGGGGCCGGCGGCGGCGTGGGGATGGCCGCGAACACCGGCGACGGCGCGGGAGCGGTGGCCACGGCGATCAGCGGCGGGTCGATCATGGTCAGCGCAGGCGCCTTCAGCTGCGGCATCGCGACCGGCGGGGGCGGCAGCGGCTTGGGCGGCTCAGCCGGTGCCACCAGCCGCACGACGACGGGCGCGACGCGGGCCACGGCGCGACGCACATCCTGCACCTGACTCAGGCCCCACAGCAGCAGCAGGTGCAGCCCGACGATGCCGGCCAGCAGCAGGCGGCGGCCGGCTGGCGGGCGCGACATCTCGGCAAAGCTCGGTCGCGGCTGATGCAGCTGCACCACCACAGCAGACCGCTGTGGGACAGCGACCGGCGCGGGAGCGGCCGACGTAGAGGCAACAAAGGCGAGAGCGGGCTTCACGAGCAAAGACAACAGGACCTGTTCGATCGAAAAATCTTAACACGAATGCGAACAATTCCTATTTGCGAGTCCGCCGCGGTGAGGCCGCAGCGCGACACCGTCGTGCCGGGCGCCCGATATGCTCGCGGCCATGACCAAGGTTCTCGTCCGTTGGCTGCTGCTCGCCGGCGCCCTGCTGCTGGTGGCCCACCTCTATCCCGGCGTCATCGTCAAGAGCTTCACGTCGGCATTGATCGCCGCCTTCGTGCTCGGCCTGCTGAACACGCTGTTGCGGCCGGTGCTCGTGTTGCTGACGCTGCCGGTGACCGTGCTGAGCCTGGGCCTCTTCCTCTTCATCATCAATGCGCTGATGTTCTGGATGGCCGCCACGGTGCTCGATGGCCTGGCCGTGACCGGTTTCGCTGCCGCGCTGATCGGCTCGCTGATCTACAGCCTGTGTGGCATGGTCATCGATGTCGTGATGGAACGCGTCTTCCCGAGCGACTGAAGCCCCTCGTCCAGCCTTGCATGGCTGAACGCCAGCAAGTCTGACCGGTCTTGCAGACCGCGCTGCGGCAGTGCCGCAGCTCTTCGGCAGGCACATGCCGCCCACTGGGCGCCATGTGTCCGGCCTCAGCCCCCGAGGGGACGGCGATGCTTGCGGCATTGAGCCGCAAGCACTTCGCCACGGCGGGCCGGCTCGGGAGCGGCCCAGCGCTCGGCCCGAAAACTGAGGCGTCAAGCGCAGACGAAGTGCAAGCTCGCGGTCGCAAAGGCGGCCACGTCCTCGCGGGCATCGCCGGCGCGGGCACGCAGCGCCATCGAGTGCAATACGGCCGAAGCGAGCTGGGCGCGCATCGCCACATCGGTGCCGGACGGCAGCTCGCCGCTGTCGACCGCCTGCTGCAGCCGCGCCTGGAAGGCGGCGTTGAAACCGCGCAGTGAGTCGCCGAGCTGCTCGCGTATGGCCTCGTCCCGCGGTGCCTCGGTGGCCGCCGTGCCGATCAGCAGGCAGCCGCGCGCCGCCTCTTCGGCCGGGTAGTAGAGCTGCAGGGCCAGTTCGTAGACGCGCAGCAGGCCGTCGCTCAGCGGGCGGTCATTGAACGCGGCGGCGATGGCGGCGTTGGACTGCTCGGTATACAGGCGCAGCACCCGCAGATAGAGCTCGTGCTTGTCGCCGAAGGCGCCGTAGAGGCTGGGCCGGTTCAGGCCCGTGGCCGCGCTGAGGTCATCCATCGACGTCGACGCATAGCCGCGCTGCCAGAACGCCAGCGTCGCCTGAGCCAGCGTGGTTTCGACATCGAAGCTGCGCGGACGCCCGCGCGGGCGCGGTGCCGGTTGGGCTGGGTCTTCAGATTTTTGTACCACGATGAATGAAATTCATTGACGACAATGAATTCTATTCAATACAGTACAAAAACACTGTTGGAGACCGAGATGGAGTTGTTCTTTTCCCCCATGGCCTGTTCGCTGGCGAGCCGCACCGTGCTCTATGAAGCCGGCGCCGATGCCCGCTTCACGCAGGTGGACGGCAAGGCCAAGCGAACCCTGGATGGGCGCGACTATTGGCAGATCAATCCCATGGGCCAGGTGCCCGCGCTGCGTACGGCCCAGGGCTGGCTGCTGACCGAGAACGCCGCCGTGCTGCAGTACCTGGCCGAGGCCTTCCCCGCCGCCGGGCTGCTGCCCCCCGACGCGGATGCGCGCGCCCGCGTGCGCCAGTGGCTGGGCTTCATCGGCACCGAGCTGCACAAGGCCGTCTTCGTGCCGCTGCTGGACCCCAAGGCCAGTACTGACGTGAAGGCCTATGCCATGGACAAGGCGGCGCTGCGCCTGGACACGCTGCAGGCGCATCTGCAGCAGCACGACCACCTCGAGGGTGGCTACGGCATCGCCGACATCTACCTCGCCGTCGTGCTGAACTGGGCGCCCTATGCGGGCGTGGACCTGGACGCCTGGCCGGCGGTGAAGGCCTACCACCGGCGCATCAGCCAGCGCGAGGCCGTGGCGCGCGCGCTGCGCGAGGAGTTCGCCCTCTACCAGGAGGAGCAGCGCCTGCGCGCCGCTTAGTTCGGCAGTTCGACGTCGGGCGGGATGTAGCGGCCCCTGTACATCTCGGCCAGGATGGACTGACGCTCGTAGACCAGGGTGCGCAGCCGGGCGTCGATGACCGAGGCTTCGACCTGGTCGGCGTCCGCGCCGCGTGACTGGCGCAGGCCGGAACGCAGGCGGTCGATGGCGCCATTGAGATCGCCGGCGGCGGCACGGGTCTCGGCCTGGGCGCGCACGGCGCGCAGGGGTTGGCCGAGCTTTTCCCAGACCAGCGAGAGCTCGTGCCAAGCCAGCGCATCGGTGGGTTCCAGGCTGACGTGGGTCTGCAGCGCATCCGCCGCCTCGCGCAGTGCCGGGCCGGAGGTGGATGCCGGGCCCGAGGCCAGGGCCAGGCCGACGCGCTGCATCAGCATCGGGCGGGACCTTTCGCCCTGCAGGGAGTCCAGCGCGGCGATGCCGTCCAGGGGGCGCCCGCGCGCCTCGGCCAGTTCGGCGCGCAGATAGGTCAGCAGCCGGCTGGCCGCGGCGGTCTCGGCGGGGCTGGGCTTGACCAGTTGCAGCGTCACCTCGGCGCTGCGCAGCGTGGCCTCGGCGCGGTCGAAATTGCGCAGCTTGATGGAGGCCAGGGCCGCGGCATAGCGGGCGCCCAGCTGCTCATAGCCACCGCTCTCGCGGATGTTGCGCGCGCCGGCGTCGTAGTTCTCCAGCACCTTCCAGGCGTCCACGCGCGGGTCCATCAGCACGCGGGCGCGCGCCGCCATCAGTGCATGCTCGGCCAGGCCGCGCGGGCGCTCGAAGGGCAGCAGAGCGAGCTTGGTGCGGGCGTCACCGATGCGCTCGCTGGTCAGCGGGTGGGAGCGCAGATACGGGTAGGCGCCGTTGTCCATCAGGTGGTAGGCCTGCTCCATGCGCTCGAACATGCTGACCATGCCGCTGGGCGCGAAGCCGGCCTCGGTCATCACGTTGAAACCGACGCGGTCGGCCTCGCGCTCCATGTCGCGCGAGAAGTTCAGCGACAGCTGCGTCGCCGCGGCCTGGCCGCCGACGATGCCGGCATTGGCCATCTCGATATTGCCGCGCGAGGCGGCCAGCACGCCCAGCAGCAGGCCGGCGATGGCGACCATGCTGTTGCGCGAGTCGCCGGCGATGCGCCGGGCGATGTGGCGCTGGGTGATGTGGGAGAGCTCGTGGGCGAGGACCGAGGCGAGCTCGTCGCGCGACACCGTCATCTGGATCAGCCCGAGATGGGTGCCGACGAAACCGCCCGGCAGCGCAAAGGCGTTGACGCTGCGGTCGCGCACGAGGAAGGGCTCCCAGGCGAAGCGGGCCTGGGTTTCGTCGCCGATATTGCCCAGCTTGCGCGCGGCCTTGACGAGGGGATCCCAGATGCTGTCCAGGTATTCCTGCAGCAGCGGGTCGAGCACATAGTCAGGGTCGATGCGGATCTGGCGCATGACCTGGTCGCCCAGGCGGCGCTCGGCACCGACGTCGAGGTCCTGCGAGACCGAATCGCCCAGGGCGGGCAGGTTGACCTGGGCACTCAAGGGGGCTCCGGGCAGGGCCAGCACGGCGGCCGCGAGCAGCGTGAGCAGAGGGCGGGTGGCGAGAGACTTCTTCATCAGGCAGGAACTCCGGCCGGCGCTGGCCGGCTGTCTATGATGCCTGCAACTCGGTTTCGTATTTGTTTCTCGGCATGACAACCCCCTTGACCCACTTCGACGCCCAGGGCCAGGCCCATATGGTGGACGTGTCGGCCAAGGCCGAGACCCACCGTGTCGCCGTCGCGGCCGGCGAGATCCGCATGCAGCCGCAAACCTTCGCGCTGATCGCCAGCGGCACGGCCAGGAAGGGCGATGTGCTGGGCGTGGCGCGCATCGCGGCCATCCAGGGCGCGAAGCGCTGCTCCGACCTGGTGCCGCTGTGCCACCCGCTGCCCATCACGCGCGTCAAGGTCGAGTTCGACCTCGACGAGGCCGGCAGCCGCGTGCTGTGCCGCGCCCAGGTCGAGACCCTGGGCCGCACCGGCGTCGAGATGGAAGCGCTGTGTGCCGTGCAGGTCGGGCTGCTCACGATTTACGACATGTGCAAGGCGGCCGACCGCGGCATGGTCATTGACCGCGTGCGCGTGCTCGAGAAGCAGGGCGGCAAGAGCGGCGACTGGCGCGCCGCCGTGTGATCAGCGCAGCGTGCGCCAGTCGACGACGCCGGAAGCCGGCTGGCATTGCGGCATGGCCGGTGCCGAGGCGGCGTCCTCGCAGCTGGCGAACCAGTTGTCGCCGGTCGGGTTGCGGAACTCGCGCAGGCGGTCGGCGAGAAAGCGCGCACCTTGCGTGTCGCCGGTCTTCTCCAGCGACTGCGACCAGTGCATCAGCAGCCGTGCATCGATGAGGTTGAAGGCGGTGCGGCGCGCGGCCTCCAGCGCGAGCGGCCCGGGCGGCTGGCTGGTGGCGGCGGCGTAGTCGGCCTGATGGCTGAAGAACACCGAGTGCTGACCGGTGGCGATACGCTGGCCCAGGGGGGCAGCGTCTTCGGCGGGGGCGTAGATGACGACGATGCGGTGGTAGTCCCACAGCGCGAAGGCGCAGCCGGTGATCAGCAGGCCGCCGAGGATCTCCCACAGCGCCGGGCCGGCCGGCCTGGCCGGCGCGTCCGCCGGCAGCGTGAGGCCAAAGGCAAAGCAGGCCGGCAGCAGGAAGTAGGCATACCAGAGCGGGTACTCGAGCAGGCTGTGCAGGCCGATGGTCAGCACGATCATCAATGCGGCGCGGCGCAGCGGCGTGTCTTCGTCATCACGCAGGGCGCCGCGCCAGGCCTTCCACAGCGCCCAGCCCAGCAGGGCCAGCACGGCGCCGGCCCAGGGCAGGCCGAGTTCGACGGCCAGCTGCGAGGGCAGGTTGTGGGTGTGGTCGAAGAAGGCGATGGGTCGGGTCGGGAAGGGGCTCAGGCTCCAGGCGAAATTGAATTCGCCCCAGCCGACGCCGAAGATCGGATTCGCCAGCGTCAGCGCCCAGGCGTCGCGCAGGATGGCCAGGCGCGACGGCGAACCGGCACCCTCGGACAGGCGTGACGCCGCGCCGAAGGCATGGCCGCTCTCGGCCGACCACAGCGAGATCAGCAGCCAGCTGACGCCCAGCATCAGCGGCGTGGCCAGCAGCGACAGGCGTGCACCGCGCGACAGCTTGCGGTCGATGATGCCCCACAGGGCCAGCATGCCGATGCCGATGAAGCCGGTGCGCGAGGCGCTCAGCACGACGGTGAAGACGCAGGCGAACAGCAGCGCCGGCAGGGCCTGGCGCCACTGGCGTTTCTCGGTGATGAAGACCGCGGCGACGGCGGCCCACATCATCAGGCTGGCGAGGTGGTTGGGCTGGCGCAGATTGCTGACGGCGCGACCCGGGATGCCCGAGCGCGCGATGACATCACCATCGGCCAGGCCGGGGATGAAGACCTGGACGAGGCTGACGACGATATTGAGCAGGCCCGCCACCAGCAGGCCCCAGCACAGGGCTTCGGCGGCGTGGCTGCGCAGCTCGCGCGGCAGGCCCTGCGCGATGAGCAGGACGGCCAGGCCGGTGCCGATGACCGCCGTGGCGCTGAAGCCCAGCGAGGCGGGCAGGTGGCGCCAGACCACCGACACCATGGGCGCCGCCAGCAGCAGGGCCAGGGCCGAGGCGGCGGGGCTTTTCAGGCCGGCGCGCCAACCGGGCGTGTGGCGCGCCCACAGCAGCAGGGCAGCGCCCCAGCCGGCGATGGCGAGCAACTGGTTGTAGAGCGTGGCCGCCGGCGTCTGGTTGAAGGCCAGCAGCATCGGCAGGGCCGCGGCCAGCGCGATGCCGGCAAAGGCGGGGGTCACAGGGGTAGAAGGAGATGTCGCGGCAGACATGGGCGCGCATGATGGCATGTGCGGGACCTCGCTGACCTTCAGTTCTTCTTCTCCGCTTCCTCGTGATAGTCGTCGTCGATGTTGACGGCCCAGATCGCTTCGCGACCCGCGCCGCCGTTCAGGATGGCCTGGGCGGCCAGGCGCGCCGACAGCATGGAATGGTCCTGGTTGTTGTAGCGGTGCATGCCGTTGCGGCCGCACAGATAGAGGTTGTCCAGGCCGTCCAGCCAGGCGCGCAGTTCGTCGAAGCGCTGGAAGGCCGCGCCGAAATAGCCCGGGTAGGCCTTGGGCTGGCGCAGCACGGTGGCGTCCAGCAGCTCGGCCTCGTCGGCCAGGCCCAGTTGCTGCATCTCGCGCACGGCCAGCTGCTTCAACGCGTCCTCGCTCATGGCCCACAGGTCGTCGTCATCGCGGGCGAAGAACTCCAGGCCGAGCCAGACGGTGTCCGGATCGGCCACCATATAGGGGCTCCAGTTGTTGAAGACCTGCACGCGGCCCACCTTCACACCGGGCTCCTGGATGTAGATCCAGTTGTCGTTGACATGGCGGGCCTTGCCGGACACCTTGGGGCTCATGCGGCGGTAGAGCAGGCCGACGGTGATGAAGTCGCGGTACTCCAGGCCCGAGGCAATGGCCAGGGCGGGCGCGTCGGGGGCCGGGCGCAGGGCCTGGGCGAGCTCGCGGATGGGCATGGTCGAGACGACGGCGCTGGCGTCAAAGCTCTGGCGCTGGCCGGCGGCATCACGGGCGACGACGCGCTCGACGCGGTTGTCCTGGCGATGGATCTCGTCCACTGCCCAGCCACGCAGCAGCCGCCCGCCGCGGCGCTCGAACTCGGCGGCCGCCGTCTCCCACATCTGGCCGGGGCCGTACTTGGGATAGAGGAAGCTCTCGATCAGCGAGGTGTGCTGGGTGTCGGTCTTGCCGGTGACGATCTTCTTCAGCGCCTGCTTGGCGGCGCTGCCGATGGACAGGCTCTTGATGCGCTGGGCGCCCCAGTCCGCGCTGATGTCGCGGCAGGGCACGCCCCAGACCTTCTCGGTGTAGTCCTTGAAGAACTGCAGATAGAGCTGGCGGCCGAAGCGGTTGATGAAGAAGTCTTCCAGTGTCTGCTCGGGCTGGATGGGGCGGGCCGCGGCGGCCATATAGCTGCCGGCGAATTGCAGGCAGCGCGCCAGGCCCATATTGCGCACCAGGCCCATGCCGGGCTTGAGCGGGTAGTCGAAGAACTTGCCGCCGAAATAGATGCGCGACTGGCGACTGCGGATCAGCATGACCGCGTCGTCGGCCTCGCGGGCGGTTGCTTCGTGGCTGCCGAGCAGGCGCTGCTGGCCCTGGTAGCCCAGGGGCATGTCGCCGTCATGCATGGGCCTGGCGACGGGCAGCACGTCGCGCCACCAGTCCATGACCCAGTCGGACTTGGAGAAGAAGCGATGGCCGCCGATATCGATGCGGTTGCCCTTGTAGGCCACCGTCTTGGAGATGCCGCCTATGGCATCCGTGGCTTCGAGGATGGTGACTTGCGGGTAGCCGGCGCGCAGCAACTCGAGGCCCGCGGTGAGGCCGGCAGGGCCGGCGCCGATGATGAGAGTGGGAGCTGGTGTCATCGTGACGTACTGATTGCCGCCTGGCGGGTTGTGAACAACAAGTTCTTGCGCAGGCCGAAATTGAACAGGAACACGCCGCAGGCGCTGCCCAGCTTGGCCGGCAGCGGCGCGACGCTCAGCTGCTTGACCAGCAGCCACAGCAGCACCTCGGTCAACAGCAGGCCAGCCACGCCGATCAGCGCGAAGAGGGCGAACTCGTTGCGGCGGTCGGCTACGCGATGCTGGGAGAACGCGTGCCGCGTGCTGATCGTATAGATCAACATGAGTCCGAGGCTGAAGCCCAGGCAGGCGGACAAGGGCAGGTTGACGCCCAGGCGCAGGCTCAGGTTGAACACGGCGGTGTCCAATGTCAGCGCCGCGGCACTGGCCGCGAGGTAGAGCAGGAATTCGCGCAACGTCGATGGCATGGCTAGTTTTCTAACGCGGTCAGCTGAGAACAGGCGTAGAGGGCAAAGGTGCTAGGCAGATCCCGCCTAGCGGGAGGCTGCCAGGTGGCCAGTGGCTGCAGCTTGAGCTGGTCGGGAAGCACGAGAAAGTCCGGTGAATCGGGTTGGCTGCACAGGGTTGCCAGGCGCGCCTGAGCGGGCATTTCGCACTGGGCCAGTGCGATGCGGTCCCGGCTGAGCAAGGCACCGTTGATGCATCGCTCGCGATCCTCGCCGATCAGGCGGTACGACTCCTTGCGGGGACCGAAGATCAGCGCGGTATGGCGGTTAAATACCACGCCTGCACCCTGTTGCTGCGAGAAGTGGCTGATGCGCCCGAGCAGGCCCCAGGTGGGCACCAACTGATGAGCCCAGTAGACCGACGCGTTTGCGGGTACATGAGCGACAAAGGGATGATCCGCTCCCGAAGAGGACTCCACGACCCGCGCAAAGTCGGAACGTTGGTCCCAGTTGGCCAGGGCGCCAAACAGCAACAGCGCGCTCAGCGGCACTGCGAGCCACGCGCCGACGCGGTGCCGGTGGCTGATGCACAGCAGCGCCGCAAAGCCGGCGACTGCCACCGTCGGGAAGGCTGCGACCTTGATGAAGCGGGCGCCCCACTCGGCGCTCTGAGACTTCCAGCCCTGCAGCTGCAGCAGGCCGTCGAGTTGATAGGCAGAGAGTCCGATGATGCAAAGCAGGATGCCAGCGCAGCTCAGCCACACCGTAGGACGGGAAGCATGACGAATGCGCGAGGCCGCCAGCGACGTGACCGCCCACAGCAGCAGTGTCGGCACGCCATGGTCCATGCCGATATGAAAGTTCAGCAGTGCCAGCCCCAGTGCGCAGGCACTGGCTCTCCAAAGCCCGTTCAGTCTCCAGAGCTGGGCGATCAGCCATGGTGCCAGCGCCATGGCCAACAGATGCGAGATCCAATGCGCGCGCCACAACTGCAGCTGCGTCAACAGCACTGAGTGAAAGACATCGGCACCGATCGCGGTCAGCCCAATCAGCGCCGCGGTTGTGGTGACGGCGGCAAGGACCAGGCGCGTCCACGCGTCCGACGGGCGTATGCGCGTCACGGTCAGCAGGATGGCGAGATCCAGTACCACCATCAGATGATCTTCAAGAGTCCAGTTCTCTAGCAGGAGATGATGGCTGCCGGTCTCGAAGACGGACCACCAGTACGGGTCATAGGTCTTCAGCAAGCCATTCCAGGGCGGCGCACCCGTCGCCGCCGCTACCAGGGCCAGAGGAACCGCAGCGAGCAGCCAGAGCCAGCGGCGGTCGGCTTGCACCAGATAGCACCAGCTCAATGACATGACAGGCAAAGCCATCAGCGGATGAAATAGCGCCGCAACAACCTGCAGGGCCCCAGTTGCAAGCGGCCGTCCGTCAAGCAGTGTCACCAGGCTCCACAGCAGCAGGGGCTCCGCAAAACTGCGCGCGGTGATGAAGGCTTCGCAGTAGCCGAACACCCAACTGCCACCGTAGATCGGTGACATCACGGCGAATGCCAGCAGGCCCCAACCGATGGACTGCCACGAGGCCTCGAAGCGCCTCAGCAACGCTGCCACGCCGCCAAGCATGAGAAGCCAACTGATCGTCAGCAAGGCGATGTGCGTAGTCAGTCGGCCCAGGTGCTCATACAAGGGCACCATCAGATGGGCGTAGATGGAATAGCGATCCTGCGAGCCGCTGGAAAAAAAGACATCCTGGCTCAGTTGGGGTGCGGTGGAATGAAGCAGCGCCTGCCCGAGGTAGAGAACGCCGTCGTGACGAAGACCTTCATATGGATGCGCCATGACCAGCCAGGCCAGGATGGACAACAAGGCGGCGAGACGACGCGATAGGGAAGAAGCGTGCATGCGTACAGGGCTGTTCCAACAAAAAGGTGCCGAAGCCCCTTCTCGAATCAAGGCGGCGAGCCGTCCCAAGGTGTCAGGAGGACACGTTGTTCTTCATTGCCGCGTCGGGCAGCGGGCCGGCGGCGACGATGCGGGCGGTCAAAGGCTGGGTTCCAAGCGGCTGTCGGTCGCGGGGCGACGGCGCGCAGGGTTGAACAGCAGCGCCTTGCGAACGCCGAAGTTGAAGAAGAACACCAGGCAGGCCGTGATCAGCTTGGCGTTGACGGGCGCCACATGCAGTCGCAGGACGAGCAGCCACAGCAGGGCCTCCGTCAGCATGAGGCCGGCGAGGCCGATCGCCACGAAGGCGGCGAACTCGCTGGAGCGATCCTGCAGGCGGCGCACGCGGAAGACGAATTTCACGCTGCACAGGTAGGCGCAGCTGACACCGGCAATGAATCCCAGCGCGGCTGCGGCTGCCAAGGGCAAGCCGAGAGCGAGGGCGCCGGCGTAGACGGCGGTGTCCAACAGCAGCGCCAGGGCGCTGCAGCCGAGATAGCCCGCCAGCTCACGGGCGGCGCGGGCTTGCATCCAGTGCTTAACGGAATGAAGAGCAGGCATAGAGGTATTGGGTCTTCAACGGTCCATGACCTTGGGGAATGTTCCAGACGGCCAGGGGGCTGTGCGAATAGGGCTCGGCGGAAACGACGAATTGCAGATCTGCCGCCATCTGACAGATGCCCTGGATCTCATGTTCCGCCAATGAATAGCAAGGCGCGGACCCGTTCGGCAATTTGCCCAGCAGCATCGTGAATACCTCGCAACTCGTGCGACGTCGGCCGAGGGCGCGAAAGGCCTGATGCCGTTGATCCCAGGCGCGAGCGGTGGCTTCGTTGAAAAGTGCGCCGGCGCCCTGGGCCGGCGAGTAGTAGCTTGGACGCTTGAGCAGGAACCACGCGGCGGCGAGGCTGTTGTCCCAGTACACCTCGGTGCCTTCGGGAACAAAGGCCTCGAAGGGATGGGGGGTGTGGAGATGACTCTCGAGATAGCGCTCGAGCGGCGGGCGCCGATCCCAGAGCAGGGCCCCCGTCAGCGCCAACGCGATCGCGGACGCGGGCAGGCCGTAAGCCAGGGCCTTGCGGATGAGCGGCGCCCTGGCGCGCCAGTGTGCTTGCCAGAGCCAGGCCAGGGCGGCGAGGGCGGGCAGGGCGGAGACGATGAGCGCGATGCCCAGCGGGCTGAAATCCAGGAAGATGGCGTCGTCGACGGGGATGGCGCGCTGGTGGAAGTAGTCGCTGACGCCGATGGCCAGGATGGCGAGCACTGACGTCGCGACGCTCACCCGCAGCATGAGGGTGCTGACGCTGCGCTGCGTGCGCCAGATCCACAAGTGCAGTGCGGGCCAGAGCATGCCGATCCACGCGGAGTCCCACTGCAGATTGGCCATGCTGACCACGGTCGCCATGCTGGCCGCGGTGGCCGGGCCCGAGCGGCCTTTGCGTGCGATGGCGAGCAGCAGGGTAGGCGTCAGAGCGACGGCCAAGGCCCTGACGAGCCACAGACCACGCCACAGCTGCAGTTGCGTGATCAGGACGTTGCGATAGATCTGCGAGCCCAGGACGACCAGTGCCAGCAACACGCCAACGCTGACCAGCAGCGCAGGAATCAGGCTCTTGTGCCGGTCGCGGTACAAGGGCCAAGCGCCCAACAGGATCGCGAAGCTGACGGCAATGGCGGCCCAGTTGCTGCTCCTCCAGTTCTTGACCAGCACCTGGTCGTTGGTGGCTACGAGCTTCCACCAGTCATCCGGGTACTGTTTCAGGAGGCCGTCGAAAGGCGGCTTGCCGAGAAGCGTCAGCGCGGCGACGACACCGCCCGCCAGCGGCAACAGGATCAGCCAGCGCCGGTCTCTGACGCAGCACATCAGCCAAAGACAGCCAGCGATCGGCAACGACATCAAAGGGTGTATCAGCGTTGCCAGCACCATCAGCAACCAGGCCGTCCATGGCCGGTCCTGTTGGTGCAAGCAGACCAGGCTCCAGAGCGCCAGAGGTTCCGCAAGGGTGCGTGCCGTCAAGAAGGGCTCGCAGTAGCTGAAGATGCTCAGGCCGCCGTAGAGCGGGCGCAGAAGCACCAGGGCAGCGAGGCAGAGCCAGCGTTGCCGCAAGCCCAACTGGTCGGGCAGCAGGCGCCAGATGGCGGCCAGGAAGGCCGCGTGGCAGGCTCCAAAGACAAGGGGTTGAACGAGCTGGACTTCGGCCTGCTCGAAGATGGGGCCAAAGATCAGCGCATAGATCGAGTAGCGATCCTGGGAGCCAAAGGCGAAGAAGATGTCTTGATTGAACTGGTCGGGCCGCGACCACTTGAGAGCCTGCGCCAGGTAGAGGATGGCGTCATGTCGCAAGCCCGAATAGGGCTGGGTGAGCATCCACAGGCCGATGACCGTTGCAGCGGCGCAGGTGTGGAAGACCCATCTGGTTTGCGAGGAAAGCATGTCCTGCGGAAATGAAAAAAGAGAGTTCCCGAAGGAACTCTCTTTGTGGCTCAGGCTGGCTGAAGGATCAGGAGGCCGTGTTCTTCGTGATGGCGTCGTAGACGGCCTTGTAGGCGGTGCTGTCGACGTCCGTGGAGATGGCCCAGGTCAGCGTGGTCGCCGAGGTGGAGATGTTGGGCGTGAAGGTGATGTGCTTGCCGGAGCCGACGCCAACGGTGTCAGCCAGGGTGGCCACGATGGCGCCGGTGGAGGCGGTGATCGCCACGCTAGTCACTTCCTTCGTCGCGTTGAAGTTCGGAATCGGGCCGCTGTTCAGGGTGGTGCACTGGGTCAGGTCGTTGCCGTTTTCCTGCAGGCAGACGGCCATGGCCGTCTTCAGCGAATCGACCGAGGCGAGGGCGTTGCCGACCTTGGCCTTGGCGGTGTAGTCCTTGTACTGCGGGATCGCCACAGCGGCCAGGATGCCGATGATGGCCACGACGATCATCAGTTCGATCAGGGTGAAGCCTTGTTGGGCGCGTGCTTTCAGGTTCATGTCAGTACTCCAGCGAAAGTGAGTGGTGGGAGGAGGGCACACCCCCTGAATGCAGGGGGCGTGCCAGCTTTTCGGACCGTCCAGACCGTGCAAAAGCACACGGATGGACGGCTTGAGCCCTTGATCTGACAAAAAACGTCACTTCGGGCTGACGCGTTCTGTCATTGCGCCACCCCGGGCCGCGAAACGTCAGGCAAGAAAATGGCGCCCCAAGGCGCCAGCTCCGATCTAAATTGGGGTCAGAGTGCCATTTCCTGGCCGGCCTGCAGGGCGCTGATGCGGTGCGGGCTGTTCAAGGCCTGCACGCCTTGCATGACGGCCTCGATCTCACCGGGCTTGATGTGGGTGATGCGCACATCGACGCTGCCGGCCAGCTGGGCCAATTCGTGGCCGAGGTCGGCGGGGCACAGATGCTGGCTGACATGCGCCACTTCGGCCTCGTCATCGCTGAAGGCGGTCTCGATGACGAGGTGGGACAGGCGCAGGCCGGCCAGGCGCTGCCACAGCGCCGGGTTGGGGCCGGTATCGCCGGTGAAGACCCAATGGGCATGGCCGCTGGCTGCGCCGGCATCCACGGCGAAGCCGACGGCGGGCACGGTGTGGGCGGCCGGCAGCACTTCGATGAAGCGGCCGCCGAGGTCGACGCGGTCGCCGATCTGGAAGGGATGCAGGCTCAGCACGGGCGCGTCGCGGCTGGGCAGGGCGGTGAAATCGGGCCAGATCACGCCATTGAAGATGTGCTGGCGCAGGGCGGCCAGCGTCTCGGGCAGGGCATGGACCTGGATGGGCGGGCGGCCGGCGGCGGCGCGCATGCGCAGCACGGCATCGGCCAGCAGCGGGATGCCCAGCACATGGTCCAGATGGGAGTGGCTGAGCAGGATATGGTCGATGGCCGCCAGGGCGTCCAGGGGCAGGTCGCCCACGCCGGTGCCGGCGTCGATGAGGACATCGGCGTCGAGCAGGAATGCGGTGGTCTTGTAGCCGGCGGCAATGGCGCCGGAGCAGCCCAGGACGCGGATATTCATGCGGGTGCGTGACTTGGATTGGGTGCCACGCGTCAGGCGAGGCAGAGCCAAGAATGTACGCACCCGCCCAGGCGGTCGGACGGTCGGATTACCGAGTTGGGGGTGTCGCTATCGTGAGGAAGTCACAGCAGCCGCGAAGCCCCGCGGCCGGCTTGCTCGACGGCGCCTAACCCTGGATGAACTGCATCTGCGTGCCGGCGAGTTCGATCAGGTCGCCGGTGCGCAATGCAATCGATTCGCCCGTCAGCGGGATGCCGTTGACGCTGGGGCGATGAGCGCCCTCGACGTGAGCGAAGACATAGCCGGTGGGCCGCTTGGTGATGGAGGCGACCTGCACGCCGGGCTTGCCCAGCGTCGTGACGACCTTGGTCAGCGCGACTTCGCGACCGGCGGCGGCGCCGGTCAGCACCTTGATGGAGGCCGGGCCGATGGCGGCGGCACCCAGCGCACCGAAGGAAGAGCCCAGGCCCAGGTTCGGCGGTGCGCCGGAACCGGGCTTGAGGATCATGGTCTTCTCGTAGTCGCCGCCGTCGTTGAGCAGGAACTTGATCTTGTACTTGCCGATCTCAACGGTGTCGTTGTCCGCCAGCAGCTGCTTCTTGATGGCCTTGCCGTTGATATAGGTGCCGTTGGTGGAGTTGAGGTCTTCGATGAAGACGTCAGCGCCGACCATCTGCAGCACGGCGTGCTCGCCGCTGACCGCGAGATTGTCGATGACGATGTCGTTGTAGGGACGGCGCCCGAGCGTCGTCTTGTCCTTGGTGATCTGCACTTCCTTGATCACGACGCCGTCGAGCGAAACCACCAGTTTGCCCATTTATGACCTCAAGTTCTGTTGTTCGTGCCGTGACTCAGTGCAGGAGCAAATCAATTGCCGCCTCGTCGACCGAAGGGCCACCAGCCCCGCCCCTCGGCTCGCTGGCGGCCTTCTGCGCGGGCCAGGATGAGCGCGATGTTATCGCGCCCGCCACTGTCATTGGCCGCGTTGATCAGAGCGCGTGCGGCTTCGGGCAAGGCCGGATTGCCGTTGAGCAGGTTCGCAAGGCTGTCGTCGTCGAGCATGTCGGACAGGCCATCGGAGCAAAGTAAGTAAGTGTCGCCGGGCTGGACCTCGTGCAGATGCAGCTCCATCAGCACCGTGTCCTCGACCCCGACGGCGCGCGTGACCAGGTTCTTGTTGCTGGAAAACGCCGCTTCCTCGACGGTCAGCAGACCGGCGTCGATCTGCTCCTGCAGCAGTGAGTGGTCGCGGGTGATCTGCATCAGGCGGCCGGCGCGCAGGCGGTAGGCGCGCGAGTCGCCGACGTGGCCGAGCAGCAGGCCTTCGGGGCGGAAGACGCCCAGCACCAGCGTCGTGCCCATGCCGGCATAGCGCGGATTGGTGTTGGCGGCATTGAAGATGGCGCGGTTGGCGTTGTCCACGCAGATGTCCATCGCGCGCTTGACTTCACCGGCCCGGGCCTCGCGGCCGGCGTCCTTGAGCCAGCGGCCCAGCTCGGAACTGACGAAGCTGGTCAGCATCTGGCTGGCGACTTCGCCGGCGTTGTAGCCGCCCATGCCGTCAGCCAGCACGGCCAGGCCCGCGGCCTCGTCCAGGGCGACGGAATCTTCGTTGTTGTCGCGCGCACGTCCCACGTCGGTGGCGCTGAAGAACTCCAGGGTCATGGGGTTTGCGGGGGCTCGTGGGGCTCGGCGGAGGAGCGGGGATTCTGCCCTGCTTCCCCGGGCGCCAAGCGCAGTGTTTGTGCGAAGGCCGCATCCTGGGGGGTGGCGGCCTCGGGCGGGGCGGGTTCCTCGGCCTGCATGCCCAGCACCAGGATGGCTTCCAGGTCGCGGGCCATCTGCTCGCCGCTGGGATAGCGCAACTCCGGGCGCTTTTCCAGGGCCAGGGCCAGCACCAGGGCGAGGGGCTCGGGCAGGCTGGGGCGGTAGGTGCGGATGTCGGGAGCGGGCTCGGTCGCAATTTGTTGCATCAATCGCGCCATCGACTCGCTCTGGTGCGGCAGGGTGCCGCACAGCAGCTGGTAGAGCAGCACGCCCAGGGAATAGAGGTCACTGCGGCCGTCCACGGTCAGGCCGGCGAGCTGCTCGGGCGACATGAAGGACGGCGTGCCCAGCACGAGTCCGGTGCGCGTGCGGCTGCCGTCGCCGACGCGGGCGATGCCGAAGTCCATCAGCTTGAGGCTGCCGTTGATGCGGTCCAGCATCACATTGGCCGGCTTGATGTCGCGGTGCACCACGCCCTGGCTGTGCGCATAGGCCAGGGCGCGGGCCAGGCGCGCGCCGATCTGCACGACTTCCCGGGCGGGCAGCAGCTGGCCGGCCTTGGTGAAGCTGCTGAGGTCGCGGCCGAGCACGTATTCCAGGGCCAGCCAGCTGTCGTTGCCGTCCTGGCCGGCGTCCACAACCTGCAGGATGTCGGGATGCTCGAGCTGGCGCGCCGCGCGGGCTTCGCGCATAAAACGCTCGCGCACATCGGCCAGGTCTTCGGCGGAGAACTCGCGGCTCAGCGCCAGGCGCTTGATGGCCACCTGGCGGCCGGTGGAGCGCTGCGTGGCCTTGTAGACGACGGCCATGGCGCCGCGGCCGATCTCGGCACCGAGCTCGAAATCATGCAGATCAGGCGGCGGAGCCACCGGCTTGGCCTGGGTTGGCGAGGCGCCGGGTGCCTGGGTCTGCTGGACGGCCGGCAGGGTCGACAGCTCGCTGGGTGGCGCATCGGCAGGGCCGGCCACCCGGCCGACGAGGCGCTGCCAGAAGCTTGTTTTGCCGCCGCTTGCCATGCGGCCGATCTTAGGCGCCCTGGGCCTTGCCGCGGCGGGCCAGGGCCATGCCGACGGCGACGACGAGAACGGCGCAGCTGATGCTGACCGCGTAGTCCAGGCCATGCATATGGGCCTCGAACCATTCGTGCACGGCCGCGTCCGTCGTCGCCATCTCGCCGGCGACGAAGCCCAGCAGGGCCGCGCCCAGCGTGATGATGACGGGGAAGCGCTCCATCAGCTTCAGCAGCAGCGTGCTGCCGAAGATGATGAGGGGAATGGACAGGCCCAGACCGATGATGAGCAGGATCAGCCGGGCGCCTTCGGGTGCGCTGTTGGCGGCCGCCGCGACGGCGATGACGTTGTCCAGGCTCATGACCAGGTCGGCGATCAGGATGGTGCGGATGGCTACCCAGACGCTGCTGCTGGCATGCACGTCGGCGTCGTCATCGCTGTCGGCCAGCAGCTGCACGCCGATCCACAGCAGCAGCACCGCGCCGATGAGCTTGAGCCAGGGCAGCTGCAGCAGCTGCACAGCGAACAGCGTCAGCACGACGCGCAGCACGATGGCGGCGCCGCTGCCGAAGACGATGGCCTTCTTCTGCTGGTCGGCCGCCAGGTTGCGCGCGGCCAGTGCGATGACGACGGCGTTGTCGCCAGACAGCAGGATATTGACCCAGATGATCTTCAGCAGGGCGATGAAGAAGGCGGCGTTCAGCAGGTCCATGGCGAATTCAGAAGGGTGACGCGCAAGTGTCGTTGCGCTCGAGGTGCATGTACCTGGGTGCAACTACGCAGGCAAAGGGAATGAAAAAGGGGCCGTTCGGTGAACGGCCCCCGTCAGCGGCACCAGGCCGGTTTACAGCAGCGCTTTCAGCAGCTTGCCCATCTCGGACGGGTTGCGCGTGACCGTGAAGCCGCACTCTTCCATGATGGCGAGCTTGGCATCGGCCGTGTCGGCGCCGCCGGAGATCAGCGCGCCGGCATGGCCCATGCGCTTGCCCGGAGGGGCGGTGACGCCGGCGATGAAGCCGACGATGGGCTTCTTCATGTTGGCCTTGCACCAACGCGCGGCTTCCGCCTCGTCGGGGCCGCCGATCTCGCCGATCATGATGACGGCGTCGGTGTCCGGGTCGTCGTTGAAGGCCTTCATCACGTCGATGTGCTTCAGGCCATTGATCGGGTCGCCACCGATGCCGACGGCCGACGACTGGCCGAGGCCGATCTCGGTCAGCTGGGCCACGGCTTCATAGGTCAGCGTGCCGGAGCGCGACACGACGCCGATGCGGCCCTTGCGGTGGATGTGGCCAGGCATGATGCCGATCTTGATTTCTTCCGGCGTGATCAGGCCGGGGCAGTTGGGGCCCAGCAGCAGCGTGCGCTTGCCGCCGGCGGCTTCCTTGGCCTTCATCTTGTTGCGCACTTCCAGCATGTCGCGCACCGGGATGCCTTCGGTGATGCAGATGGCCAGGTCAAGGTCGGCCTCGACGGCTTCCCAGATGGCGGCGGCAGCGCCGGCGGGCGGCACGTAGATGACGGACACGGTCGCGCCGGTCTGGCCGGCCGCTTCCTTGACGGTGGCGTAGATGGGAATCTCGCTGAACTTCTCGCCGGCCTTCTTGGGGTTCACGCCCGCGACGAAGGCGTTCTTGCCGTTGGCATAGGCCTGGCAGCCCAGGGTGTGGAACTGGCCGGTCTTGCCGGTGATGCCCTGGGTGATGACCTTGGTGTCTTTGTTGATGTAGATGGACATGTCTGATTCCTCTGGGCTGGCTTAGGCGACGGCGGCGACGATCTTGGTCGCGGCTTCGGCCATGGTGTCGGCGGCGATGATGGGCAGGCCGCTCTCGGCCAGCATCTTCTTGCCCAGTTCTTCGTTGGTGCCCTTCATGCGGACGACCAGCGGCACTTGCAGGTTCACGGCCTTGCAGGCGGTGATGACGCCTTCGGCGATGGTGTCGCACTTCATGATGCCGCCGAAGATGTTGACCAGGATGCCCTTGACGGCCTTGTTCTTCAGCATGATCTTGAAGGCCTCGGTGACCTTCTCGGCCGTGGCGCCCCCGCCAACGTCCAGGAAGTTGGCCGGCTCGCCGCCGAACAGCTTGATGGTGTCCATGGTGGCCATGGCCAGGCCGGCGCCGTTCACCAGGCAGCCGATGTTGCCGTCCAGCGAGATGTAGGCGAGGTCGAACTTGGAGGCCTCGATCTCGGCCGGATCTTCCTCATCGAGGTCGCGGTAGGCCACGATCTCGGGATGGCGGAACAGCGCGTTGGCGTCGAAGTTGAACTTCGCGTCCAGGGCCATCAGATTGCCCTTGCCGTCGCGGTTCAGCGGGTTGATCTCCACCAGCGAAGCGTCCGTGTCCATGTAGCACTTGTAGAGCTTGGCGAACAGGTCGACGGCCTGGTCGACCGTGTGGCCTTCCATGCCGATGGCGGCCGCGATCTTCCTGGACTGCTCGGTGGTGATGCCGGTCAGCGGATCGATCACTTCCGTGATGATCTTCTCGGGCGTGCTGTGGGCCACCTCTTCGATGTCCATGCCGCCTTCGCTGGAAGCGATGAAGGCGACCTTCTGCGTGGCACGATCGGTCACCAGGGAGATGTAGAACTCCTTGCCGATGTCGGCACCGTCCTCGATATAGAGGCGGCGGACCTTCTGGCCTTCGGGACCGGTCTGGTGGGTCTTGAGCTGCATGCCCAGGATGCCCTCGGCCTTGGCCTTCACGTCCTCGATGGACTTGGCCACCTTGACGCCGCCACCCTTGCCGCGGCCGCCGGCGTGGATCTGTGCCTTGACGACCCAGACCGGGCCACCCAGCTTCTGGGCGGCTTCAACGGCTTCCTGCACGGTGAAGGCGGGGATGCCGCGCGGCACCGGCACGCCGAACTGGCGCAGGATTTCTTTGCCCTGGTATTCGTGGATTTTCATGGCTGGGTCTCTCGGGTCGGGGAAGTCAGGATTCTGAGGTGGCGGGCTGAACAGCAGCTTGCTGGTGCCAGCGCGGGTAGAACTTGGCGACGGTGGCGCTGTCGCGGCGCAGCGCGTGACAGCGGTCGAGCTGGAAAGGCGGATTGCCGGCGGCATCGCCCTCGCGGGTGTCGATGACCGAGCCGGCCATGGCCTGGATGACGGCTGTCGGCAGGATCTGGCAGAGCTCGGTGATGTGGGTACAGCCCCGCGTGCCGCCCAGGCGCTCGGTCACGGCCTGGCGGAAACCCTTCATCAGGTTCAGGCCGACCAGCCGGCGGTAGGCGTCGCCGTGCTCGTTGCAGGCACCGGG
The DNA here is from genome assembly GCF_031458095.1 of Roseateles saccharophilus. Lineage (GTDB taxonomy): Bacteria > Pseudomonadota > Gammaproteobacteria > Burkholderiales > Burkholderiaceae_C > Pelomonas > Pelomonas saccharophila_A. The sequence continues at coordinate 740,173 of NZ_JAVDXU010000002.1, read as the reverse complement.
ATAGGGCATCCAGAGGGTGTCGGAGCTGGCGGCGGTGATGGTCAGCGTGGCGTCCACGGTCAGATGCAGGCGCATCTCGTGGATGGGGTCGCCGGCCTTGCGGGGCACGCCGGCCAGCGGCACGTCATGCGTCTTGGTATCGATGAGGCTGGCTTCGACATCGAACAGGCCGTCATCGCGCGCGAACACCTGCACATCGAGGGCGCGGCGGTGCAGCGGGCGGCGCGTGACGGACGGGTGGGCGGCAGGCATGGAACGGGGGTATGGCAAATCACCCCGGCCTGTGCCGGGACGGGGTCAACCCGGCTTTTGCAGCGCTTTGCCAGAGGGCAAAGGGGCATGTAACCGGGTGAACCCTCGTTTTTGGGGCAGGCGGCAATGTAGCACGGAGGGTGAAAACTCCCCCTGCGCGCTCGGTCAAGCAGGCCTTAGGCCCTCAGCAAGCGGCGCACCACCTCGGGGGCAAAACCCCGTGCCAGCAGGAAACGCGTCTGGCGTGCCTGCTCGGCCGGCTCGCGCGAAGGCTCGTCGCCAAAGCGCCTTTTCCAGACCTCGCGGGCGCGTTCCAGCTCGGTTGCACGCAGGCTGGCCTGCTGCTCGGCATCGAGCTTGATGCCGTGTTGAGCCAGTTCCTGCTGGATGCGCTGGGTGCCGAAGCGGCCGGCGCGCAGATGCAGCCGGGATTCGACAAAGCGGCTTTCGTTCAGATAGCCGGCGGCAGCGAGGCTGTCGAGCAAGGCGTCGACAGTGCTCTCGCCGGCTTCACAGTCGTCTTCAGCACCTGAATGCGGCTCTGTGGCGTCGGGGGCGTCGCCCGCAGCCGCAGCCGCTGTCGCAGCCAAGCCGGCCGCCGCGCGCTCGCGCTGCTGCCGCTCAATCCGCAGCAGCTTGCGCCGCAATTCCGTGCGGCTGTGCTCGCGCTGGGCCAGCAGGCCAATGGCCCGGGCCTTCAGTGACAGCGGCCCCCGGGTCGCCATGCCTGCCGGATGCGTTCCGGGGCCGCAGCCGGCTTACTCCTCGTCGCCCTCGGCAGCGCCCAGGGCGGCGACGCCGACCGTCTCGCGGATCTTGTTCTCGATCTCACGGGCGATGTCCGGGTTCTCGCGCAGGAATTCGCGGGCGTTGTCCTTGCCCTGGCCGATCTTCTCGCCGTTGTAGGCATACCAGGCGCCGGACTTGTCGACGATCTTGTGGACCACGCCCATGTCGACGATCTCGCCCTCGCGGCTGATGCCTTCGCCATAGAGGATGTCGAACTCGGCGGTCTTGAACGGCGGGCTGACCTTGTTCTTGACGACCTTGACCTTGGTCTCGGAGCCGATGACTTCCTCGCCCTTCTTGATTGAGCCGATGCGGCGGATGTCCAGACGCACGGAGGCGTAGAACTTCAGTGCATTGCCGCCGGTGGTCGTTTCGGGCGAGCCGAACATGACGCCGATCTTCATGCGGATCTGGTTGATGAAGATGACCGTGCAGTTGGCCTTCTTGATGGTGGCGGTCAGCTTGCGCAGGGCCTGGCTCATCAGGCGGGCCTGCAGGCCGGGCAGCTGGTCACCCATCTCGCCTTCGATTTCGGCCTTGGGCGTCAGCGCCGCGACCGAGTCGATGACGATGAGGTCCACCGAGCCGGAACGCACCAGGGAGTCGACGATCTCGAGGGCCTGTTCGCCGGTGTCGGGCTGGCTGATGAGCAGGTCCTGCAGATTGACGCCCAGCTTCTGGGCGTACTGGATGTCCAGGGCGTGTTCGGCGTCGATGAAGGCGCAGGTGCCCTGCAACTTCTGCATCTCGGCGATGACCTGCAGGGTCAGCGTCGTCTTGCCGGAGGATTCCGGGCCGTAGATCTCGATGACGCGGCCGCGCGGCAGGCCGCCAACGCCCAGGGCGATGTCCAGGCCCAGGGAGCCGGTGGAGACGACCTGGATGTCTTCGATGACCTCGCCTTCACCCAGGCGCATGATGGATCCCTTGCCGAATTGCTTCTCGATCTGGGCGAGGGCGGCCTGCAGGGCCTTGGCTTTTTCGGTGTTCAGGGATTTGACGGGGGCGTCCATGCAGTTCTCCAAAGGAATGTTTGAATTATGGGGCAATCTGTATGTTTGTACAGTAGTTCTGTCCCATGATCTGAGGAAGCAGTGACCTCAGGCTTGATGGGTATTCTGTGAGCCAGGTGGCTCAAGGCATGAGCTAGCTCCTCAACACCTAACATCGGCGGCGGAGACAAGACCTATGCGCATCCTGATTGCCGAAGACGACCAAGTGCTGGCCGATGGCCTGTTGCGAGCCCTGCGCGCTTCGGGCTATGCGGTGGACCGGGTCAGCTCGGGCACCGAGGCCGATACCGCGCTGGCGACGCACGAGTTCGATCTGGTCATCCTGGACCTGGGCCTGCCGCGCCTGCATGGGCTCGAGGTGCTGCGTAAGCTGCGCGCCCGTGGCTCGACCATGCCGGTGCTGATCCTGACCGCGGCCGACAGCGTCGAGCAGCGGGTCAAGGGGCTGGATCTGGGCGCCGACGACTACATGGCCAAGCCCTTCTCGCTGCAGGAGCTGGAGGCGCGCGTGCGGGCGCTGACCCGGCGCGGCCTGGGCACGGCCAGCAGCCTCATCAAGCATGGGCCACTGACCTTCGATGCGACCGGCCGCGTGGCCTATATCAATGACCAGATGCTGGAGCTGTCGGCGCGCGAGCTGTCGCTGCTGGAGGTGCTGCTGCAGCGTGCGGGTCGTCTGGTCAGCAAGGATCAGCTCGTCGAGCGCCTGTGCGAGTGGGGCGAGGAGGTCTCGAACAACGCCATCGAGGTCTATATCCACCGCCTGCGCAAGAAGATCGAACAGGGCCCCATCCGCATCGCGACGGTTCGTGGTCTCGGCTACTGCCTAGAAAAGATCAACTCCTAAATGCCCAAGGAAAGCAGCAGCCCCGAGCCGGGCTCGCTGGTTCGGGCGGGCGCACCGGCTGCGCAGGGCTCGCTGTTCGGCGAGATCCTCGATTGGATGCTCGCCCCGCTGCTGCTGATCTGGCCGATCAGCGTGGCCCTGACCTGGCTGGTGGCCCAGGGCATCGCGAGCCGTCCCTACGACCGCGAGTTGGGCGAAATGGCGCGCAGCCTCGGCCTGCAGGTCGCGGCCGAGTCCGCACCGACCAAGGGAAGGGACCGTTATGCCCTCGCGCCCGAGGCCGCGGCCCTGCTGCGCGCGGATGCGTCGGACACGGTCTTCTATCAGGTGCTGGGCCTGCGCGGCGAGCTGCTCAGCGGCGATGCGACCCTGCCGGTGCCCACCGAGGAGGCGCCCATCGTGCCGTGGGAGCTGCACTTCCGCGATGACGAGGTCGGCACGGATGCCGTGCGCGTGGCCTATCTGTGGATCGCGCCCGAGGGCCAGGCCGGGTCGACCAAGACCATGCTGGTGCAGGTGGCCGAGACCCTGGGCAAGCGAGCGCGGCTGACCAACGAGATCATCAAGGGCGTCATCCTGCCGCAGTTCGTCATCCTGCCGCTGGCCGTGCTGCTGGTCTGGCTGGCGCTGGCGCGCGGCATCTCGCCGCTGAACGAGCTGCAGCGCCGCATCCGCTCGCGCGAGAGTTCGGACCTGTCGCCCATCGACGAGCAGCGCGTGCCCGACGAGGTGGCTCCGCTGGTGCAGGCCATCAACGACCTGCTGGCGCGGCTGGACTCGTCGATGAGCCGGCAGAAGCACTTCCTCGCCGACGCGGCCCATCAGCTGAAGACGCCGCTGGCCGGTCTGCGCACCCAGGCCGAGCTGATCCAGCGCGAGATCGATGCCGGCCGCGCCTCGCCCGAGGAGATGAAGCGCTCGCTGGCCCAGATCGCCCGTGCCAGCGAACGGGCCGCCCATATGGTCAACCAGCTGCTGGCCATGGCGCGCGCCGAGGATGCCGAGCAGGCCCTGAAGCGCGAGCCGGTCAACCTGGCCGAGATCGCCATCGACACCGTGCGCGACTTCGTCCCGAGGGCACTGGAGCGGCGCATCGACCTGGGCTATGACGGCGTAGTGCCGGACGACAGCCGGCTGCGCGTCAACGGCCAGCCGGTGCTGATCGGCGAGCTGATCCGCAACCTCGTCGACAACGCCCTGCTCTACACGCCGGCCGGAGGCCTGGTGACGGTGAGGGTGGTCGAGGACCCCTTTGGCCAGGTGGTCGTGCTGCAGGTCGAGGACACCGGGCCCGGTATCGCGCCGGCCGAGCGCGACAAGGTCTTCCAGCCCTTTTACCGGTCGCTGGGCAGCGGTGTCGAAGGCTCGGGCCTGGGCCTGGCCATCGTGCAGGAGATCGTGCAGCAGCACGAGGCCGAATTGACGCTGGACGACACCCGCCTGCGCCGCGCCGCAGGTGGCGAGTCGCCCGACGGCCAGGGGCCGGGGGCGCGGTTCACGATCCGTTTTCCGGCTTCGACATCAGGGCTCAGCGCTTCCTGAACAGGGCCTGAACTGGATCGGGCGAACGCAGCGATGCCTCTAGCTCGGCGGCGGTCTGCAGGATTCGCGCACGCCGCTGTGGATCCGCGATATCCGACACGTCATCGTATCGGTAGCTGCATTCGCCGTCCATGAAGCAGCGGAAGGCCAGGCGAATGTCCTGATCGGCCGGCCCAGCGTCAGGTGCCGTGAACCGCATCTCCGCGATCCTGGCAGCGCGTCTTGCGTCGCTGGCGGCTTCCGGTGAGATCAAGCCGCGCCAGCCTTGCGAGATCTTGTACTGGCCGTGGAGCATGAGCATCACCTCGGGATGACCTTGCCGTACGGCTTCCGCCAGCGCGGCGTCCACCTCCCCGACGGACTTGCCCCTGGCGTCCTGCAGTACGAAGAACGCCTGGATGAATTTCTGTCCTTCGATGTCGCCTGCAGCGACGTCGACCAGCACTCCACCGCCGCCACCGGCTTGCATATGGCCGCAGCCGCTCGTGACCCGTTCCCGCGCAGCCAGTCGTTTGGCGTGATCCGGATGGTTGACGTCGGCGCGCTTGAGCGGATCGCGGTCGGGGTAGTGCGACCAGAGCGTGGCTGCTATGCAAGCCTCATTGAGCGCGCGCACCGCCGCATAACTGCCGGTCCGCCTTGCCTGATGCAACTGCAGTAGCCGTGGGAACAGGTCTGAAGCGGCATAGAGCTGGCGCCAGGACGATGCGTCCTCCTGCTTCTTGGGTGCAACGGAGGTCGTGTCGTTGGTAGCCGCTGGCACGGGCTGACGGGCGGTGTTCAGGTCGGATGCCGAAGGCGCATCGCCAGTAGCTGAGACGGCGACGGGTGCTGCGCCCTTATGAGGTGTTTCAGCAGGCCAGCCCGCCCACAGCGCGGCGACGCCGGCCAAGACCGCCAGTGCTGAAAGCACAATCTTCCTGGACTTCGCCATCCCATCCCTTCCATGTGAAGGGCAGACGGTAGCTGCGCCATGGCGCCGGGAACGCCGTTCATGACGTGCCGATTCACCAGTGCCAGTGCCCCACTGCCGTCAGGTCTTGACGAGCTTCTTGACCCGCGCAATCGACATCAGCAACCCCAGGCTCAGGCCCAGCGTCACCATCGCCGTGCCGCCATAGCTGATGAAAGGCAGGGGCACGCCGACGACGGGCAGGATGCCGCTGACCATGCCCATGTTGACGAAGACATAGGTGAAGAAGGACAGCGTCACCGCGCCAGCCATCAGCCGCGTGAACAGCGTCGGTGCGTCGGACGCGATCATCAGCCCGCGCAGGATCAGCGCCGTGAAGCCCAGCAGCAGGGCCAGGGCCCCCATCAGGCCGAACTCCTCGCCGAAGGCCGCGAAGATGAAGTCGGTGGTGCGTTCGGGGATGAACTCCAGATGGGTCTGGGTGCCCTGCATGAAACCCTTGCCCGTCATGCCGCCGGAGCCGATGGCGATCTCGCCCTGGATGATGTGAAAGCCCTTGCCCAGCGGGTCCTTGGACGGGTCCAGCAGCGTGCAGATGCGGTGCTTCTGGTATTCCTTCAGCACCGGCCACTTCAGGTCGGGCTGGCAGATGGCGTCCTCGCTGAGCACCAGGGCCGTCGCTGCGGCCGCGCCCAGCACCAGGGCCGGCAGGATGAGCTTCCACGGCAGGCCGGCAAAGAAGATCACGTACAGGCCCGCGGCCAGCACCAGGATGCCGGTGCCCAGGTCAGGCTGCTTGGCGATCAGCAGGAAGGGCACGAGCAGCAGCGCAAAGGCGGCGATGAAGTCCGGCCAGCGCAGCAGGCCCTCGCGCTTCTGGAACCACCAGGCCAGCATCAGCGGCGTGGCCAGCTTCAGCAGCTCGGAGGGCTGGATCTGCGTGACGCCGATATTGAGCCAGCGCGTCGCGCCCTTCTTGGTGACGCCGAACAGGGCCGTGGCGATCAGCAGGGCCACGCCGAAGCTGTACAGCGGGATGGCCAGGGCCATCAACTTTTGCGGCGGCACCTGGGCGACGATGAACATCAGGCCCAGGGCCAGCACCATGTTGCGGGCATGGTCGACAAAGCGCGTGCCATGGTCATAGCCGGCCGAGTACATGCACAGCAGCCCCCAGGCGCACATCCACAGCACGGCGATCAGCAACGGGATGTCGAAGCCGATGAGCCAGGGCCTGAGGCGCTGCCAGAGGGGCGGGCGTTCGATGACGGTCATTTCGAGGCTCCCGAGGCAGGGGCTGCTGCCGAGGCCGCGGGGCCCGGCAGCAGCGGCACGTCGGCCGCACGGCGCGGCTTGCCGACCGGCGCGAAGCTCTGGCCCTTCTGCGTCAGCGCGATGTCTTCCTCGCTGGGGTAGTTGCCCAGCAGCAGGTAGTCGAACACGCGGCGCGCGATCGGCGCCGCCGACATGGAGCCGAAGCCGGCGTTCTCGACAATGATGGCGAGGGCCACGGTCGGTTGCTCGACCGGCGCGAAGGCGACGTAGAGGGAATGGTCGCGCTTGCGCTCGTCGGCCTTGATGCTGCTGTACTTCTCGCCGGCCTTCAGGCCGATGGCCTGGGCCGTGCCGGTCTTGCCGGCGCTCTGGTAGCCCGCGTTCAGGAAGGCCAGCCGCGACGTGCCTTCCAGCGTCACGCCGTTCATCGCGTTATGGATGATGGCGACGTCCGAGGGCTTGAGCGGCAGCGGCTCCAGCGCATCGCTGGCGATGCGGCGCTGCTCGTGCTTGACCACATCCTCGATCTCGCGCACCAGGCGCGGCTTGTAGCGCTGGCCGCCCGAGGCGATGGTCGAGTAGGCCGTGGCCATCTGCAGCATGGTGAAGCTGTTGTAGCCCTGGCCGATGCCCAGCGAAATGGTCTCGCCGGGGAACCACTTCTGGTTCGCCGGACTCTTGCGGAAGTAGTTGCGCTTCCAGGCCTGCGAGGGCAGCACGCCGGTGACCTCGCCCTGCACGTCGATGTCGGTTTTGCGGCCCAGGCCGAAGGGCTCCAGCTGATCGTGAATCAGGTCCACGCCCATCTCATTGGCCAGGCTGTAGAAGTAGACATTGGACGAGGTGACGATGGCCAGGCGCATGTCCTTGGGGCCGGCGCGGTCCGTCTCGGGGCTGCCGAAGGTGCGACCGCCGAAGCTGTAGGTCAGGTTGTCCATGATGACCGTGCTGGGCGAGCGCTTGCCGCTGTTCAGCGCGGCCATGGCCATCAGCGGCTTGAAGGTGGAGCCGGGCGGGTAGGTGCCGCGCAGGGCGCGGTTCAGCAGCGGCTTGTCGATGTCCTCGTTGAGGTCGCGCCAGGAATCGGCATCGATGCCGTCGACGAAGAGGTTGGGGTCGAAGGTGGGCTTGGAGACGAAGGCCAGCACCTCGCCATTGCGCGGGTCGATGGCCACCAGGGCGCCGCGGCGCTCGCCGAAGAGCTGCTCCACCAGGGCCTGCAGCTTGATGTCGATGGACAGGTTCAGCGTGTTGCCCGGCGTGGGCGGGCGGTGGTCCAGCCGCCGCACGGCGCGCCCGCCCGCGCTGGTCTCGACCTGCTCGAAGCCCGTCGTGCCGTGCAATTCCTTCTCATAGGCCTGCTCCAGCCCGAGCTTGCCGATGTATTCGGTGCCACGGTAGTTGGCGAGGTCTTCCTCCTCCCAATCGTCCATGGTCTTCTTCTCGGCTTGGTTGATGCGGCCGATATAGCCGATCAGATGGGCGCCCACCTCGCCCAGCGGATAGGAGCGGAACAGCCGCGCCTTGATCTCCACGCCGGGGAAGCGAAAGCGCTGGGCCGTGAAGCGGGCCACCTCCTCATCCGTTAGCTTGGTGCGGATGGGCAGGGAGTCGGTGTGCTTGGCCTCTTCCAGCAGGCGCTTGAAACGGCGCTTGTCGCGGGCCTGGACCTCGATGACATGGCCCAGGGCCTCGATGGTGGCGTCCAGGTCGGCCACCTTCTCGGGGTTGATCTCGAGTGTGTAGGCCGAGTAGTTGCTGGCCAGCACAACGCCATTGCGGTCCTTGATCAGGCCGCGGTTGGGCACGATGGGCACGACGGCGATGCGGTTGGACTCGGCGCGTTCGGCAAAGCTGTCGTACTGCACCACTTGAAGCCAGACCAGGCGCGTGACCAGCAGGCCGAAGCAGAACAGCACGAAGGCGCCGGCGGCCAGCACGCGCAGCCGGAAGCGCGACAGTTCCTGGTGGAGGTTCTTGAGGACGACCACGGATCAGAGCGGGCGGTGGGCGTCGCGGTCCGGCGCACGGCGCTGCGGCGCCAGCAGCAGCACGCTGGCCACCGGCCACAGCACCGCCTCGAAGACTGGCGCCAGCAGCATGCCCCAGCCCGGCCACATGCCACCGACGATGATCCGCACGATCAGCGCCAGCACATGCGCGGCAAAGAACAGCGGCAGCACCTGCACGGCCTGGGCAAAGAGGGGGAACCAGGTCAGGCGGCGGTGCAGGGTGATGGCGCCAAAGCTCAGGCCGCTGTAGGCCAGGGCATGCTGGCCCAGCAGGGCGCCGTCATGCACGTCAATGGCCAAGCCGAAGATGAAGGCCCACAGCACGCCGACGCGCCGCGGCTGGTGCACACCCCAGAACACCAGCACGACGGCCAGCACATCGGGCATGGCCGCGATGCGGCCGGCCGGCACCATGTCGATCATCAGCGCGACGATCAGCGTCAGGCCGATGAACCAGGGGTTGGCCGGCAGCAGCAGCTGGTCGGCGGCGCGCGGCATGATCATTGCGAAGCTCCCGACGCTTTGGCAGCGGCTTTCTCGGCGGCCTTGGCGGCGCGTTCTTCCTTCTTGGCCGCACGCACCGCGGCCTTGGTGGCGGCGGCCGAGGCGGCTTCCTCAGCCGCGGCGGCTTCGGCCTCCTTCTTGGCAGCCAGGTGGCGGTCCTGCGGCAGCAGCACCAGCACGTGGCGGGCGCTGTCGGGCTGGGCGATAGGGGCCAGCAGCACCTGGGCGAAGCTGGAATCGCCGCGCCGCTCGACGACGCTGACCTTGGCGACCGGCAGTCCGGGCGGGTAGACGCCGTCCAGGCCCGAGGTCATCATCAGGTCGCCGACCTTGACGTCGGCGTTGGCGGCCAGGAAGCGCAGCTCCATGCCGGTGCCGTCGGAGCGGCCGGCCGCGGCATTGCGCATCTGGGTGCGGGCGTTCAGCAGCGGGATGGCGGCTTCCTTGTCGGTCAGCAGCGTGACCTCGGCCGACAGCGGATAGACCCGCGTCACCTGGCCGAGCACGCCGGCCTCGTTGATGACCGGCGAACCGGCCGCCACGCCCACCGCGGCCCCGCGGTCGATGACGACGCGGCGCGAGAAGGGGTCGGGTGCCTCGAACAGCACCTCGGCCGGGATGGACGGCACGCTCAGGCTGGGCAGCAGGCCCAGCAGCTTGCGCAGATGGTCGTTCTCGGCCTGCAGGGCCTCGGCGCGCGACAGGCGCTCGGCCTGTGCGCTGAGCTGCCGCCGGGCCTTGTCCTCGGCCTCCATGGCGCGCTTGGTGCCGCGCAAGTAGTCCCCAGCCGTCTCCCAGGCATCCACGGGCGTCAGCAGCAGGCGCTGCACCGGGTGAAGCACCAGGGCGAAGGTGGCGCGCACCGGCTGCATCAGCTTGAAGCGGGCATCCGCCACCATCAGCAGCAGGGCCAGTGCCGAGCACAGCGCGAGCTTGGTCAGCGCCGATGGACCCTGGCGGAAGAACGGCGGGGGTGTGCGGTCTAGGGTGCCGAGAGGCATCTTTAAAGGAAGGCGCGCGTCGCTGTCAACCGGCCCGCGGGCCGAGCGCTGGGCTCGCTCCCGAGCCGGCCCGCTCTGGTGATGTACTCTCGGCTCAATGCCGAGAGCATCGCCGTCCCCTCGGGGGACCGGCCAGACGCACCGCGTTCAGCGGTGTGCGACTGGACGAGGGGCTTCATTTCATTCCGACGTGAAGATGGAACCCAGGCGCTCCATGCGCTCCAGGGCCATGCCGCAGCCGCGCACGACGCAGGTCAGCGGGTCCTCGGCCACCAGCACCGGCAGGCCGGTTTCCTCGCCCAGCAGGCGGTCCAGGTCGCGCAGCAGGGCGCCGCCACCGGTCAGCATCATGCCGCGTTCGGCGATGTCTGCGCCCAGCTCGGGCGGCGTCTGCTCCAGCGCGTTCTTCACGGCGGAGACGATCTGGTTGAGCGGGTCGGTCAGGGCTTCCAGGATCTCGTTGGACGAGATGGTGAAGCTGCGCGGCACGCCTTCGGAGAGGTTGCGGCCCTTGACCTCCATCTCCTTGACCTCGGAGCCGGGGAAGGCGCTGCCGATGTTCTTCTTGATCGCCTCGGCCGTGGGCTCGCCGATCAGCATGCCGTAGTTGCGGCGGATGTAGTTGATGATGGCTTCGTCGAACTTGTCGCCGCCGACGCGCACGCTGCCCTTGTAGACCATGCCGCCCAGCGAGATGACGCCGACTTCCGTCGTGCCGCCGCCGATGTCGACCACCATGGAGCCCGAGGCCTCGGCCACCGGCAGGCCGGCGCCGATGGCGGCGGCCATGGGTTCCTCGATCAGGTAGACCTCGCTGGCACCGGCGCCGAGCGCCGATTCGCGGATGGCGCGGCGCTCCACCTGGGTCGAACCGCAGGGCACGCAGATGATGATCCTCGGCGACGGCTTGAACGTCTTCGAGTCGTGGACCATCTTGATGAACTGCTTGAGCATCTGCTCCGTCACCGTGAAGTCGGCGATGACGCCGTCCTTCATCGGGCGGATGGCCTCGATGTTGCCGGGCACCTTGCCCAGCATGGCCTTGGCCTCGCGGCCGACGGCCTGGATGGTCTTCTTGCCGTTGGGGCCACCCTCGTGGCGGATGGAGACGACCGACGGCTCGTCGAGGACGATGCCCTTGCCGCGCACGTAGATCAGGGTGTTGGCGGTACCGAGGTCGATGGCCAGGTCGGTGGAGAAGTAGCGGCGCAGGGATGCGAACATGGTGTGGCGCAGGGAGCCTCGCCAGCGGCGGCGCGGCTCGAAAACGGGGGGCTGAATAAGCATCGAGGCCGCCCGGCCTGCGACGAAATCCGTCGCTGATGGGGCAGCCTCGAGGGCCTTGAAGATGGGGGGCGATAATAACCGATCACCCCGTTCTGAGGCCCGCCAGCACTAGGTTTCTGGCCTCAGGCTTACATCTGAAAACCCTTCATGAGCCTCACCCCCGACGACGTGAGCCGCATCGCCAACCTGGCCCGGCTGGAACTGCAACCTGCCGAGTCCGAGGCGCTGCTGGGCAACCTGAACGACTTCTTCAAGATCGTGGACCAGATGAGCGCCGTGGACACCGCCGGCGTCGAGCCGCTGTACACGCCGCTGTCGGCCATCCAGCAGGTGCAGTTGCGCCTGCGTGAAGACGTCGTCACCGAAAGCAACCAGCGCGAGCTCAACCAGCGCAGCGCCCCGGCCGTCGAGGACGGCCTCTTCCTCGTTCCCAAGGTCATCGAATGAAGCCCGTTCACGACATGGGCGTGGCCGAGCTGGCCACCGCCCTGAAAAGCCGTGCCCTGTCCAGCCGCGAGGCCACGCAGGCCTTGCTGGAGCGCATCCAGGCCCGCGACCAGGCGCTGGGCGCCTTCCTGCACGTCGACGCCGACGGCGCCCTGGCCCGTGCGGCGGCTGCCGACGCGGTGCTGGCGGCCGGCAACGGCGGCGCGCTGACCGGCATCCCGCTGGCGCACAAGGACATCTACGTCACGGCCGACATGCCGACGACGGCCGGCTCCAGGATCCTGGCCGGCTATCGCAGCCCCTTTGACGCCACGGTCGTCGCCCGCCTCAACGCGGCTGGCACGGTGGCCCTGGGCAAGCTGAACTGCGACGAGTTCGCCATGGGCTCGGCCAACGAGAACAGCGCCTACTTCCCCTCGCACAACCCCTGGGACGTCTCCCGCGTGCCCGGCGGGTCGTCCGGCGGCTCGGCTGTGGCCGTTGCGGCCCGCCTCGTGCCCGCCACGACCGGCACCGACACCGGCGGCTCCATCCGGCAGCCGGCCAGCTTCACCGGCATCACCGGCATCAAGCCGACCTACGGCGTGTGCAGCCGCTACGGCATGATCGCCTTCGCTTCCAGCCTGGACCAGGCCGGTCCCATGGCCCGGTCGGCCGAGGACTGCGCCCTGCTGCTGTCGGCCATGAGCGGCTTTGACGAGCGCGACGCCACCAGCGTGCAGCAGCCGCCCCAGGACTTCCACGGCCAGATGCTGGCCGCGCGCGAAGGGGCGACGGCCGCGCAGCCGCTGAAGGGCCTGCGCATCGGCCTGCCCAGGGAGTTCTTCCCGGCCGGCCTGTCGGCCGACGTGGCCGCCGCCGTACGCGCCGGCTGCGGGGAGCTGGAGAAGCTCGGCGCCACGCTGGTGGACGTCAGCCTGCCCCGCACCGAGCTGGCCATTCCGGTCTACTACATCATTGCGCCGGCCGAGGCGAGCTCCAACCTGAGTCGCTTCGATGGTGTCAAGTTCGGCCATCGTGCGACAAAGTACGACGATCTTCTCGATATGTACAAGAAGACGCGTGCCGAGGGCTTTGGCCCCGAGGTCAAGCGCCGCATCATGATCGGCAGCTATGTGCTGTCGCACGGCTACTACGACGCCTACTATCTGCAGGCGCAAAAGCTGCGCCGCATGATTGCGGACGACTTCCAGCAGTGCTTCAAGCAGTGCGATTTGATCGCCGGCCCGGTGGCGCCCACCGTCGCCTGGAAGCATGGCGAGGGCAAGGACGACCCGACCCAGGCCTACCTCGCCGACATCTTCACGCTGCCCGGCTCGCTGGCCGGCCTGCCCGGCATGAGCGTGCCGGTGGGGACCGGCGCAGGCGGCATGCCCGTCGGCCTGCAGCTGATCGGCAACTACTTCAAGGAGGGGCAGCTGCTGCACGCTGCGCATGCCCTCCAGCAGGCGACCGACTGGCACCTTGCCGCGCCCGCAGGAATCTGACCATGCCCACGACATCCAAGCTCATCCGCGGTTATGAGGTCGTCATCGGCCTCGAAAACCACGTCCAGCTCTCCACGCAGAGCAAGATCTTCAGCGGCAGCTCCACCGCCTTCGGCGCGGCGCCCAACACGCAAGCCTCGCCGGTGGACCTGGCCCTGCCCGGCACGCTGCCGGTGCTGAACCGCGCCGCCGTCGAGCGTGCCATCCGCTTCGGCCTGGCCGTCGGCGCCAAGGTGGCGCCGCTGTCCATCTTCGCCCGCAAGAACTACTTCTACCCCGATCTGCCCAAGGGCTACCAGATCAGCCAGTTCGAGATCCCGGTGGTGCAGGGTGGCGCGGTGGAGTTCTTCGTCGGCGACGTCAAGCACAAGGTCAACCTGACCCGGGCCCACCTCGAGGAAGACGCGGGCAAGAGCCTGCATGAGGACTATCACGGCCAGTCGGGCATCGACTTGAACCGTGCCGGCACGCCGCTGCTGGAGATCGTCTCCGAGCCCGACATGCGCTCGGGCGCCGAGGCCGCCGAGTACGCCAAGACCCTGCATGCGCTGGTGATGTGGCTGGGCATCTGCGACGGCAATATGCAGGAAGGCAGCTTCCGCTGCGACGTCAACGTGTCGGTGCGCAAGCCCGGCGAGCCCTTCGGCACGCGCCGCGAGATCAAGAACCTCAACAGCTTCCGCTTCCTCGTCGATGCCGTGAACTACGAGGTCAACTGGCAGATCGACGAACTCGAGGACGGCCGCAAGATCAAACAGGCGACGGTGCTCTACAACCCGGACACCGGCGAGACCCGCGCGATGCGCAGCAAGGAAGACTCGGCCGACTACCGCTACTTCCCTGATCCCGACCTGCCGCCGCTGGTCATCGCGCCGGAATGGGTGGAGCGCGTGAAGGGCGAGATGCCCGAGCTCCCGTCGGTGATGGCGGCGCGCTTCGAGAGCGTCGACGGCCTGCCGGTCTATGACGCGACGATGATGACGCAGAGCCTGGCGACGGCGCGCTACTACGAGGCCGCCAAGGCCGCGGGTGCGACGCCCAAGCTGGTGGCCAACTGGGTCATGGGCGAGATCAGCAAGCGGCTTAACGCTGCCGGCATCGAAATCGACGCGGCGCCGGTCGGCCCCGAGCTGCTGGCCAGGCTGATTGGCCGCATTTCCGACGGCACGATCTCGAACAACGCCGCCAAGCAGGTCTTCGAGTCGCTGTGGAGCGGTGAGGCGAGCGACGTCGACGCCGTCATCGAGGCCAAGGGCCTGAAGCAGGTCAGCGACACCGGCGCCATCGAGGCCATCCTCGACGAGGTGCTGGCCGCCAACCAGAAGTCGGTCGACGAGTACCGCGCCGGCAAGGACAAGGCCTTCAACGCACTGGTCGGCCAGGCGATGAAGGCGACCAAGGGCAAGGCCAACCCAGCCCTGGTCAACGAGCTGCTGAAGAAGAAACTGGCTTAGGAAATCGGCCTCAGGGTTTCTCTGAGGCCGATTTCAGCGCTTGGGCGTCGGCGGCGGCGCCGTCTGGGGCAGCTCGCCCAGCGGCGGCAGCGAGCCCGGCGTGGCGCCGGCCCAGAGCTTCTTCAGCCGGGCGAGTTCAGCGTCGAAGCTCTTGTTGATGCGCACCAGCTCGGCCTTCTGGTTCTCGATGAGAACCTCCTGGGCCTCGATGCTGGCGTCATTGGCGTCCAGCGCCTGCTTGAGCTTGCCGGGCAAGGGCTTGCCTTTGTAGAACTCGGCCTCGTCCAGCAGCGGCTTGCGCTCGACGGTCAGGTCCTTGATGCGGCGCTCTGAGCTGCGCATGGCCTTGGTGGCGTCGTCCAGCGCGGCATTGCGCGCGCGCTGGTGCGAGGCCTCGTTGGGGTAGCGCAGCATCAGCGTGCGATCGCGGCGGATGGCGTCCTGCTGGGCGATGCGGTCGGCCGCGGCGCGGCGGTCGGCGGCGTCCTTGGCGGCCTTGTCCTCGGGGCTGAGGAAGGGGGGCAGCGTCGTGCGTTGCGAGCCGTCGGGGTTGAGCACGCGCTGTTCGCGTGCCAGGCATTCGGGAATCGGGCGGTCGCCCGTCAGCTTGCGGCCGTCGGCCGTCGTGCAGGTGTAGATGCCCTTGGCGGGCGAGGCGTCCTGCGCCAGCGCGCTGCTGCTGGCGAGAAACAGGCCGGCAAGAACGGGCAGGGCGGACAGGACGCGCATCACACCCCGTAACGCTCTCGATAGGCCAGCACGGCCGGGCGGTGGGCGGCCAGCTCGGGCGCGCCCTCCAGGAAGGCCAGCAGGTCGGCCAGGCCTGCCACGGCGACGACCGGCAGGCCGTAGCGCTCCTGCACCTGCTGCACGGCGGACAGCGGGCTGTCCACGCCGCCCTCGGCAGCCTTTTCCTGGCGATCCAGCGCGATGCTGACACCGCAAGGTGTGGCACCGGCGGCCTCGATCATCTGGATGGATTCCCGCACCGAGGTGCCGGCGGAGATGACGTCGTCGATGATGAGGACGCGGCCCTTGACCGGTGCACCGACCAGGGTGCCTCCCTCGCCATGGTCCTTGGCCTCCTTGCGGTTGTAGGCAAAGGGCCGGTTATGGCCGCGGCGCGCCAGCTCCATGGAGACAGCGGCGGCCAAGGTGATGCCCTTGTAGGCCGGGCCGAAGATCATGTCGAACTGCAGCCCCGAAGCGATCAGGCGCTCGGCATAGAAGCCGGCCAGCTTGCCGAGCTTGGCGCCGTCATCGAAGAGGCCGGCATTGAAGAAGTAAGGGCTGAGACGTCCGGCCTTGGTCTTGAATTCCCCAAAACGCAGCACGCCCGCCTCCACGGCGAAGGCGACGAAGGACTGGGCGAGGGGATCGGCGACGGACGGGGTGGGCGCGGCAGACATGTGACAAAGATTCTAGGGGTCAAAAAAACAGGCCCGACCCCTAGAAGGGGACCGGGCCATGCGTGGTTTTCACCAAGTCGCGGGCGGGGCCCGCTTGTCGTCTTGCGGGTCGTTGGTCAACCCGCTGATTCAAGAGCGCTCTGAATCAGGTGAGAACAGAGCAGCCCATGGGTACATGGTCTGGTCTGTCCCGCACGGTCAGAAATTGGCCTTGAACTGAACGCCGTAGCTGCGGGGCTCGTTGACGATGCCGGTCAGGTTGTCGAAGTCGATGGCGGCGACGGTCTGGCGGTGGTTGGTGATGTTGCGCGAGTAGGCGGCGACCTCGTACTTGCCGTTGGCCCAGCCATAGCCGACGCGCAGGCCGCCTTCCAGGGCCGACTTGGCCTTGTACTCGACGGCCTCGTACAGGAACATGTTGTACTTGTCCTTGTAGGCCCAGTCGGTCAGCACGGTCAGCTCGCCAGCGCCGATCTCGACGCTGTACTTGAGCGTCCAGTTCCAGGTGACCTTGGGCGCGCGCGGCAGCGGATTGCCGTTGATGCTGACGGTGCCGGCTAGCGGGCCGGCCGGGTCCAGCACCGTGCAGCCGGTGTTGGCTTCCAGGAACTGGAAGTTGGCATTGCCGCAGGGCTGCACGAAGAGGTTGGCGTCCTTGATCTTGGTGTCGTTGTAGGAGAAGCCCAGCGTCGTGCGCCAGTCGCGCGCGATGATGGCCTGGGCGTCCAGCTCGAAGCCCTGGCCTTCGGCCTTGGCGGCGTTGACGAGGCGGTTCTGGTTGGTCGAACCCGAGCCGGCCGTCAGCTGCATGTCCTTCACCCGGTATTTGAAGAGGGTGCCGCTGATGCGGGCCGTGTTGTCCAGCAGGTCGGCCTTGAAGCCGACTTCGGCGGACAGCACCTTCTCCGAGTTCGCCACCGAGATGGAGTCACCGAACAGCACGCGGCCCTGGATGGACGGGGCGCGGTAGCCGGTGGCGACGCGCGCGAACACGCTGGTCGCCTTGTTGATGTTGTAGTTGGCGCCGACGTCCCAGCTCCAGTTGGTGGACTTGGGATGGGTCTGGAAGGGGCCGATGATGTCGACGTTGGGCGCCTTGCCCGGCGTCCAGGTGCGCACGGCGTCGAAGTCCTTCTTGTCGTCGGTGTAGCGCAGGCCGGCGGTCAGCTTGAGGTCGGGCGTGACGGCGAACTTCACGTTGCCGAAACCCGCCCAGGACTTGGCCTGCTGGTGCTGCACGGCATAGCCGTTCTGCGGGTCGCCGACGGCGAAGCTGTCGAAGTTGAAGCTGTCCACCTGCAGCTTCTCGTTGAAGTAGTACAGGCCCGCGATCCACTGGAAGGGGGCGTTGGTGTTGGACTGCAGGCGGAATTCCTGCGTCGTCTGGCGCAGATAGGGGATGCCGTCGGCCGTCTGCGCATCGAAGGGGATGACGGACGGGTAAGGCGTCGCCGAGCCCGAGGGGTAGTACTTCGGGCCGTCCGGGATGCCGCAGAAGCGGCAGCCGAAGCCGCCGTCCACGTCGCCGCGGCTGTAGAACTTGGCGCGGTCGTGGGCGGTGATGGAGTACAGCGACACGCCGTCGAAGTCCCAGCGCAGGCGGGCACTGACCTCGCTGGACTTCAGCGTCTGCGAGTTGTAGCCGTCGGTGGGGTAGGAGCTGTCGTCGTAGCCGTCGACGAGGTCGTTGGTGCCGCGCTTCATGATGTTGGCGCGGAAGGTCGTGGCCGTGCCCTTGAAGTCACGGGCCTGGACCTTGAAAAGACCCTCGAAGTTGCCGTTCTTGTACAGGGCCTGCAGGCGCAGGGCCTTGTCGTTGTAGCCCTCGAGGTCCGCCGTCCCGCCCTTGGTTGCGGCAACGGGGTTGTGCACGCGGTCGTCCTGGCGTTGCACGATGCCGGCCACGCGCATCTGCCAGTCCTGGCTCAGCGGCACGTTGACGGCCGTCTCCAGGTTGACGGAGTTCCAGCGGCCGTAGCCGATGTTGGCGTAGCCCTCGAATTTCTTGCCCGGCTTGGCCGAGTCGAACTTCATGACGCCGGCCGGCGAGTTGCGGCCGAACAGCGTGCCCTGCGGGCCGCGCAGCAGTTCCACCTGCGCCATGTCGAAGACCGGGAAGCCCTTCAGCGCGATGCTTTCCTGCACCACATCGTCATAGACCAGGCCCACCGGCTGGGAGGCGTTCATGTCGAAGTCGGTGTTGCCCAGGCCGCGCACATAGAAGCGCGGGAAGGTGCGGCCGTAGTCGGACTCGATGTTCAGGCTGGGCACCTTGCCGGACAGGGCGCGGATATCCTGGCCGCTGGCGTTGTAGGTGTCCAGCTCCTCCGACTTGATCGCCGAGATCGACAGCGGCACTTCCTTCAGGTTCTCGGCCCGGCGGCTGCCGGTCACGATGACGGCCTCGAGCTGGCTGACGTCCTTCTTGGCTTCCGTTCCTGACGCAGCCTGGGCCAGTGCGGCCTGCATTGGGAAGGCCGCGCCCAGCGCGAGCGCGAGCAGGGTCGGTGAAAGGCGATGGTTCGGCATGAGAAATCCTCGGGTTGACGGGGGGAAAGGCATGCGGGAGGCGAAAAAATGGGCGCTTGTCACGCCTCTGATTCCTACTGGATCGTAAAGATCACGTGACCGTTTGATGATGAAAGCGTGCGGCAGGTGTTGTTCATTTGCTGCACTGCGATACTTCTCCAGATCAACCCTCTCCCTAGTTCAAATGCGCTTCATCACGGCCAACCTCAACGGCGTGCGCTCCGCCGCCAGCAAGGGCTTCTTCGAGTGGCTTGACCAGCAGCAGGCCGATGCGGTCGGCGTGCAGGAACTCAAGGCGCAGGCCGACGTGGTGGAGGCCAAGTTCCGCCACTGCGACAAGCTCGCCGGCCACTTCCACTACGCCGAGAAGAAGGGCTATTCCGGCGTCGGCCTCTACACCAAGGAGGAGCCCAGCGACCTCGTCACGGGCTTGGGGCTGCCAGAGTTCGACAGCGAGGGCCGCTGGGTCGAGAAGCGTTTCGACAAGCCCGGCCGCAAGCTCAGTCTCATCAGCGTCTATTTCCCCAGCGGCACCAGCGGCGAGGAGCGCCAGGCGGTCAAGTACCGTTTCCTGGCCGCCATGCATCCGCATCTGATGGCGCTGAAGGCCGAGCGCGAGTTCATCCTGGTGGCCGACGTCAACATCGCCCACAAGGAAATCGACCTGAAGAACTGGCGCGGCAACCAGAAGAACAGCGGCTTCCTGCCCGAGGAGCGTGCCTGGCTGACGACGCTGTTCGACGATGGCGGTGTCGTCGACGTGTTCCGCACGCTGAACGACAAGGCCGAGCAATACACCTGGTGGAGCGCCCGTGGCGCGGCGCGTGCCAACAACGTCGGGTGGCGGCTGGACTACCACCTGGCCACGCCCGGCATTGCTGCCCGCGCCAGGCGCGAGGCCATCTACACCGGCCAGATGTTCAGCGACCATGCACCACTGACCATCGACTACGACTTCAACTTGTAACGGCTACGTGGCGTAACCGGTCGCTACGGACTGGGGGAGCCTCCTACATGAAATGACGCTCGGCACCGACGCCGGGCGCGGCGCGCGGCTCCTAGAGTGGACCTCAGCCGGTGGGGAAAGGCCGGCGCAGCCTCCCGGTTTTCGCCGGTCCACGCTTTCACAAGGAGTCCACCATGTCCACCCTCAAGACCGCCACCAGTGCACTGACCGCCGCCGTCCTGGTGACCAGCATCGGCCTGGCTTTCGCCCAGACCGAAGACCAGCCGCAACAGCAGCCGGCCGAACCCACGACCGCTGCCGTCATGCCCAGCGAGCAGACGCCGGCCGATCCGAATGCCGCGCCCGCTGACGTCAACACCATGCCCGCGGACAGCACGGCCGCCATGCAGCAGCCTGCCGATGACCCGGCCAAGGTGACACCGCCGGTCGACAGCACGGCCGCATCGAGCACGACGACAACGACCGACACGACGACGACCACGACGACGACGCCGAGCCCGTCCTACGACCAGCCGGCCACGCCCGCCCCCCGCGCCGACCGTCACTGATCGACGTCGGCTGAGCGCGGCCTCCGTCAGCTGCCATGCGTTTCGGAGCAAGCGCTGAACTCGCCGCCGCGGCCCGGCGGCGTGACATCCTCATCGGCCTCGGCCAGGGCGGCCTCATCGCTGCCCTGGCCCTGGCCGTCTTCTTCACCTTCTTCGGCGGCAGCTTCAAGCGCAAGCCCGCGGTGGCATCCGCCCATCGGCCGGTGGCTGTCGCCCAGGCGCCCGCGCCGAACCAGCCGCCGCCGCCCATCGACCGCCGCCTCGATTTCGGCAAGGTCCGCGCGCCGCTGGACGTGACCCGTGTCGCCGCCTGGGCCGTGCGCGAGGGCGACAACGGCAGCAGCGCCTTCGCCATCGTCGACAAGCGCCGCGCCCAGGTCTATGTCTTCGCCCCCGGTGGCCGCCTGCTCGGCACCAGCCCCGTGCTGCTTGGCTATGCGTCTGGTGACACCACCGTTGCCGGCATCGGCAACAAGAGCATCGAGGAGATCAGGCCACAGGAGCGCACGACGCCTGCCGGCCGCTTCGTCTCGGCTCCCGGCCGCAACGCCGACGGCAAGGAGGTCGTCTGGGTCGACTACGACGCGGCCGTCTCCATGCATCGCGTCATCAACAGCAACCCCGCGGAGCGCCGCCTGGAGCGCCTGGCCACCAAGACGGCGGCGGACAATCGCATCAGCTGGGGCTGCATCAACGTCCCCGTCGTATTCTTCGAGCGCACCGTGCTGCCCAACCTGGGCCACAGCCGTGCCGTCGTCTATGTGCTGCCCGAAAAGCAGCCGCTGGTGGCCTTCTTCCCCGCCGCAGCGCCGCCCCAGGTGCTGGCGCAGGCGGGTTCACGGCGAGGTAACAACGCCAAACCGTGAAGTCCTTGTCTGTCGGTTACAAGCCCCGCTTCCTAGACTGCCGGTCAAGGCAGGCGCGAAGGTTGCGCCGCCCGGGACAAGGGGCGTCGTGTGGGCAGCAGTTGGGCAGTTCGGGCCAGGGCAGTCATCTGTGGCATGGCCACGGTGTGGAGCGTTCTTGCGGCCGCTTGCGCGAGCGCGCAGGTCATCTCACGCCCGGTCGCGAGTGACGCGGGGGACGCCCGCCCTTTTGCCATCGTCGACAAGCGCCAGGCGACGCTGTCCATCTACGCCGCCGACGGCAGCCTGGTCGGCCGTGCGCCGGTCCTGCTCGGCCTGACGCCGGGCGACCAGGAACCGACGAGCGCCCGCGGCAAGGATCCGCTGGCGCTGAAAGTCAACGAGCGCGTCACGCCGGCCGGCCGTTTCGAGGCCCAGCCGGGCCGCAACCTGAACGGCGAGCGTATTGTCTGGTTCGACTACGAAGCCAACCTTGCCATCCACCGTCTGCGGCCGGCGCCGGCCAGCCAGCGCCGCCCGGAGCGGCTGGCCTCGGCCAGGCTGGAAGACCGCCGCATCACGCTGGGCTGCGTCGTCGTCGACCCTGAATTCTTCGATCAGGTCGTGCTGCCGACGCTGGGCACCGGCAAGAGCCTGGTCTACATCCTGCCGGAGCGCGAACCCCTGCTGGCCGCCGCCGCGGGCTCGAACCACGCCGCAGCGCCCTGAGCCGACCCAGGGCATACCCTGGGCCGCCTCGCCGTGGAAAACGCCTTGTCGGCCGGACAATTCCGGGCTTGCGCGGTGGGCTACCGCCCCCCTTTCCGGTTATCCCCGGTTCACCTGGAACGACTGACGTGACTACCACTTTCCCCGTGGCCGACCCGGCCACGTCCGGCCGAGCGGCGACCCCGCAAGCCGGCGCGGCCATCCTCGGCCAGCCCAACCAGCTGTTCGTGCTGTTCTTCACCGAGATGTGGGAGCGCTTCTCCTACTACGGCATGCGGGGCCTGCTGGTGCTCTTCCTCGTGTCCGAGGCTGCCAAGGGCGGCTGGGGCTGGACCCGCGCCGAGGCCACCTCGCTGTACGGCTGGTACACGGGCATGGCCTATCTGCTGCCGGTGCTGGGTGGCTATCTGGCGGACCGTTACCTGGGCACGCGCCGCGCCGTCCTGTTCGGCGGCTTCGTCATCGCGGCCGGCCACATCTCAATGTTCCTGAACACGGTGCCGAGCTTCTATATCGGCCTTGGCCTCGTCGTGCTGGGCACGGGCCTGTTCAAGCCCAATGTATCGGCCATCGTCGGCCAGCTCTATGGCCCGAAGGAAGACAACGCGCGTGACGGCGGCTATACGCTGTTCTACATGGGCGTGAATGCCGGTGCCTTCTTCGGCATCCTGCTGTGCGGCTATATCGGCGAGAAGGTGTCCTGGCACCTGGGCTTTGGCCTGGCGGGCCTGTTCATGATCCTGGGCGCGCTGCAGTTCTATTTCAGCCAGCACCTGTTCGGCGACATCGGCGCTCCGCCCAAGGCCGAAGACCGCGCCAAGGTCGCCGCAGCAGCCGCGGCCGAGGAAGCGCCGGCCCATGTCGTGGCCGACCGCCTGAAGGCCATCTTCGTCTTCTCCTTCTTCACCATCTTCTTCTGGTTCGCCTTCGAGCAGGCCGGCGGCTCGATGACCATCTTCGCGGCCGACTACACCGACCGCACCCTGGTCGGCACCAGCGGCTTCGCCTTCAAGGTCGTCAACTCGCTGATGACGGTGCTGCCGGCGTTGATCCTGACCTGGCTGCTGTGGAAGCTCAACCGCAGCACCGGCAGCCGCTATCTGCTGGCCAACACCCTGCTGGGCCTGGCCTTTGCCGTCATCTGGGGCCTGGTAATCTGGATGCTGGCGCGCGAGTTCGCGCTGGAGCAGTCCGAGGTGCCGGCCAGCTGGTTCGGCGTGCTGAACAGCTTCTTCCTCGTCATCCTGGCGCCGATGTTCTCCAAGATGTGGGAGAGGCACTGGAACCCGGCCGGCCCGGTCAAGTTCGGCGTCGGCCTGGTGCTGCTGGGCCTGGGCTTCGCCGCCCTGTCCTATGGTTCGGCCGGCATCCCGACGGGCGCCAAGACGGCCCAGGTCAGCATGATCTATCTGAGCCTGGCTTATCTGCTGCACACCATGGGCGAGCTTTGCCTGTCGCCGGTGGGCCTGTCCTATATCTCCAAGCTGGCACCGGCGCGCCTGCTGGGGCTGATGTTCGGCGTCTGGTTCCTGAACACGGCCATCGCCAACAAGCTGGCCGGTGTGACCGGCTCCTACATCGACGAGATCTCCAACCAGTACTCGATGTCGATCTTCTTCATGATCTTCACGGCCATTCCCATCGGCGCCGGCGTCGTGTTGATGCTGCTCACGCCCTGGATGAAGAAGAAGATGCACGGCGTCCACTAAGAAGTCATCTGCACGGGGTCATGAAACCCGTGCGTTACTGCCAAAGCCGCCCGGTCCTATGCCCGGCGGCTTTTTTGTTCACAGTTCCGTGCTGTTGACAAGGAATGTCAGCAGCCTGGTCGGGCTTTAGGTTTTGGGGTAACGATGTCATTGCGATGTGCTTACAGTCGCCGGCTTGCATTCGGAGCCCCCCATGTCCAAGAAGAATCTGGCGCTGACCCTGTCTCCCGCCCTCATCGCCCTGCTCGCCGCCTGCGGCCAGAAGCCGGATGGTGCCGGCGGCCATGGGGGCCCTGGCGGCCCGCCGCCGGTGTCGGTGGCACCGGCCACCCAGCGTGAGGTGCAGGAGTTCGACGAATTCACCGCCCGCCTGGAGGCGCCGGACACCGTCGAGGTGCGCTCCCGTGTCGCCGGCACCGTGGACGCGGTGCGCTTCAAGGAAGGCCAGCTGGTCAAGAAGGGCGAGCCGCTGTTCACCATCGACGCCCGCGCCTTCAAGGCTGACGTGGCCCGCGTCGAAGCCCAGATCGCTGCCGCCAGGACCCAGGCCGAGCTCGCCAAGGCCGACCTGGCCCGCTCCGAGAAGCTGATCAGCATCAACGCCGTCAGCCAGCAGGAGATCGACCAGCTGCGCTCGGCCCTGCGCTCGGCCGAGGCCAACCAGAAGGCCGCCGAGGCCGCCCTGGTGCAGTCCAAGCTGAATGTCGAATACGCCAGCGTCACGGCCCCCGTCAGCGGCCGCACCTCGCGTGCCAATGTGACGCCGGGCAATCTTGTCGGCGTCGGCGACCCGGTGCTGACGACCGTCGTCTCCAGCGACAAGGTCTATGCCTATTTCGACGCCAGCGAGGCCACCTATCTGAAGTACATGCGCGCCGCCCGCGACGGCAGCCGCCCCTCCTCGCGTGACGTCGCCAACCCGGTGCAGATGGGCTTGTCCAACGAGCAGGGCTATCCACACGCCGGCAAGATGGACTTCGTCGACAACCGCCTGAACCCGGCCACCGCCTCCATCCGCGGCCGCGCCGTGTTCGACAACAAGCAGGGTCTGTTCACGCCGGGCCTGTTCGCCCGCATCAAGCTGATCGGCAGCGGCAGCTACAACGCCGTCGTCGTGCCCGACCGCGCGATCTCGACCGACCAGACCCGCAAGATCGTCCTCATCGTCGGCCCCAACAACATCGTGCAGCCCCGCCCCGTCACGCCGGGTGCACTGATCGACGGCATGCGTGTCGTCGACGGCGTGAAGCCAGGCGAGATGGTCATCGTCGACGGCCTGCTGCGCGCCTTCCCCGGCGCGCCGGTCACGCCGCAGGTGCTGAAGGTCGACGACAAGGGCATGCCGATTCCTGCTGCGCCTGCGGGTGCACAGGGCGCCGCCCCCGCCCCCGCCCCCGCCCCGGCCTCCGCCGCCTCGAAGTAATCCCAAGGCGGACGCCCCATGGACATCTCACGCTTCTTCATCGACCGGCCGCGCTTCGCGACCGTGTTGTCCCTCTTCATCTTCCTGATTGGCGCGCTGGCCATCCCGCTGCTGCCGATCTCCGAATACCCCGAGGTCGCGCCGCCCCAGGTCGTCGTGCGCGCCCAGTACCCCGGCGCGAATCCGCGCGTCATCGCCGAGACGGTGGCGACGCCGCTCGAGGAGCAGATCAACGGCCTCGAGAACGTGCTGTATTTCGACAGCCAGGCCACCGGCGATGGCGCCATGACGCTGACGGTCACCTTCAAGATCGGCACCCATCCCGAGGCCGCCGAGACGGCGGTGCAGAACCGCATCAACCGCGCCCTGCCGCGCCTGCCCGACATCGTGCGCCAGATCGGCGTGACGACCGAGAAGGCCGCCTCCAACCTGACCATGGTGGTCCACCTGGTCAGCCCGGACAACTCGCGCGACGCTCTCTATCTGCGCAACTACGGCACGCTGAACGTGCGTGACGACCTGCTGCGCGTGCCCGGCATGGGCTCGGTGCTGAGCTTCGGCGCCGGCGACTACGCCATGCGCATCTGGCTGGACCCGCAGAAGCTGGCCGCCCGCAACCTGACGGCCGGCGAAGTCGTTGGCGCCATCCGCGAGCAGAACACCCAGGTGGCCGCCGGCGTGCTCGGTGCGTCGCCCTCCCCCAAGGGCACGGACTTCCAGCTCGCCATCAACGCCCAAGGCCGCCTGGCCACCGAGGAGGAGTTCGGCAACATCATCGTTCGCAGCGAGCCCAGGACGGGCGCCATGGTGCGCGTGAAGGATCTCGGCCGCGTCGAGATCAGCGCCAACACCTATGCGCTGCGCAGCCTGCTGAACAACAAGGAGGCCGCGGCCATCGCCGTCTTCCAGGCGCCCGGCTCCAACGCGCTGGCCATCTCCGACAACGTCCGCAAGACCATGGAGCGCCTGAAGCCCAGCTTCCCCAAGGGCGTGGACTACGACATCGTCTACGACCCGACGCGCTTCGTGCAGACCTCCATCGAGAAGGTCGTGCACACGCTGTTCGAGGCCGTCGGCCTCGTGGTGCTCGTCGTCATCATCTTCCTGCAGACCTGGCGCGCCTCCATCATCCCGCTGGTGGCCGTGCCGGTGTCCATCGTCGGCACCTTCGCCGTGCTGCTGCTGCTGGGCTTCTCCATCAACACGCTGACGCTGTTCGGCCTCGTGCTGGCCATCGGCATCGTGGTGGACGACGCCATCGTGGTGGTGGAGAACGTCGAGCGCAACATCCAGGACGGTCTCACGCCGCATGCGGCGACGGTCAAGGCCATGCAGGAGGTCTCGGGCCCCATCATCGCCATCGCCCTGGTGCTGTGCGCGGTCTTTATTCCGCTGACCCTGGTGCCGGGCCTGTCGGGCCAGTTCTACAAGCAGTTCGCCGTCACCATCGCCATCTCGACGGTGATCTCGGCCTTCAACTCGCTGACCCTGTCGCCAGCCCTGGCCGCCATCCTGCTGCGCCCGCATGACGCGCCCAAGGACGCGCTGATGCGCGGCATGGACAAGGTCTTCGGCCGCTTCTTCCACTGGTTCAACCGCTTCTTCCACCGCCGCTCCGAAGACTATGGCCGCGGCGTCACCGGCATCCTGAAGCGCAAGTCGGTGGCCCTCATCGTCTATGCCCTGCTGCTTGGCGCCACGGCCCTGCTGATGTCGCGCATCCCGAGCGGCTTCGTGCCCGCGCCGGACAAGCAATACCTCATCGGCATCGCACAGCTGCCGGCCGGCGCCAGCCTGGACCGCACCGAGGAAGTCATCCGCCGCATGAGCGCGATCGCGCTCAAGGTGCCCGGCATCAAGGACTCGGTGGCTTTCCCCGGCCTGTCGGGCGCCGGCTTCTCGGCCGCGCCCAACGAGGGCATCGTCTTCTTCGGCCTGGAGGACTTCGACAAGCGCACCTCGCGCGACCTCAGCAAGGAAGCCATCCTTGGCAAGGTCAATGGCGCCATCCAGGAGATCCAGGGCGCGCGCATGTTCGTCGTGCCGCCGCCGCCGGTCGACGGCCTGGGCATTGCCGGCGGCTTCAAGGTGCAGGTGCAGGACCGCAGCAGCCAGGGTGAGCAGGCCCTGTACGGCGCCGTCTGGGCCACGCTGGGCCAGGTCTATGGCAACCCCAACACCAGCATCGGCACGCCGTATTCCAACTACGACATCAACGTGCCCCAGCTGTTCGCCAACGTGGACCGCACCAAGGCCAAGCAGATGGGCGTGCCGCTGGCCTCCATCTACGACACGCTGCAGATCAACCTCGGGTCCCTCTACGTCAACGACTTCACCAAGTTCGGCAAGACCTACCAGGTCATCGTGCAGGCCGACGCGCCCTTCCGCGCCAAGGCCGAGGACATCACGCAGCTGAAGACCCGCAACGACGCCGGCGAGATGGTGCCGCTGGGCTCGCTGATGAGCGTCGAGCCCACTTTCGGCCCGACCCGCGTGACGCGCTACAACGGCTTCCCGTCGGCCGACATCAATGGCGCGCCCAAGCCCGGCTTCTCGTCGGGCCAGGCCGAGGCCGAGATCGAACAGCTGTTGAAGACCCTGCCGCGCGGCTTTGGCTATGAATTCACCGAGCTCAGCTACCAGGACCGCCTGACGCGCGACGTCAACGTGCCGGTGCTGAACGTGAAGATCCCGACGCTGGCCGCGGTGCTGGCCTTCTCGGTGCTGCTCGTCATCCTCGTGCTGGCTGCCCAGTACGAGAGCTGGAGCCTGCCGCTGGCCATCATCCTGATCGTGCCGATGTGCATCCTGTCGGCGCTGTTCGGCGTCTGGCTGTCGCACTTCCCGCCCTTCATGCAGGCGGGGGACCTGAACATCTTCACCCAGGTGGCCTTGGTCGTGCTGGTCGGGCTGGCGTGCAAGAACGCCATCCTGATCGTCGAGTTCGCCAAGGAGCTGGAGGAGCAGGGCAAGTCCATCTTTGATGCGGTCACCGAGGCCTGCCGCCTGCGCCTGCGCCCCATCCTGATGACGTCCATCGCCTTCTGTGCCGGCGTCATCCCGCTGATCCTGGGCAGCGGCGCCGGCAGCGAGATGCGCCGCGCCATGGGTATCGCCGTGTTCGCCGGCATGCTGGGCGTGACCTTCTTCGGCATCTTCCTGACGCCGGTCTTCTACAGCCTGCTGCGCAAGGGCACCGAGAAGCGCCGCGCCCACGCCGCGGCGGTGCGGGCCCAGATCGACGCCTCTGCGCATGCCTTCCATCCCGGCATCGACGACGAAAAGGAGGGCCACTGACATGCTCGCTCGCTTGACCCCCCTCGCCCTCGCGGCCCTCGTCGGCTGCGCCGCACCGGGCCTGTCGTCCGGCCCCGCCAATCTGGCCCCCGAGAAGTTCGCGCAACTGCCGCCAGCCAACCCCGGCGCCGCGACGATGACGCAAGCCTTTGTCGACAGCGCCCAGCTGCAGCGCGTCGTCGACGAGGTGCTGGCCAACAACCGCGACCTGCGCGCCTCCGCGGCGCGGCTGAAGCAGGCCGAGGCTCTGGCCACCGCCGCCGGCGCCCAGCGCCTGCCCACGGTCGGCCTGGGCGCCAGCGCCAGCCGCCAGCGCGCGCCCAACGACCAGGGCGTGTTCCGCAACTTCACCAGCTACGGCGTCAATGCGACGGCGGGTTGGGAGGTCGACCTGTGGGGGCGCGCCGCGGCCAATGCCCAGGCCGCCAGCCGTGACGCCGAAGGAGCGGCGCTGGACCGCGATGCGGCCCAGCTCAGCCTGGCCGGCACGGCGCTGAACCTGCAGACCCAGCTCATCGGCCTCGGCCATCGCCTCAAGCTGGCCAAGGAGACCCTGGTCGTGCAGAACCAGCTGCTCGACCTCGTCAAGGCCCGCGTCGGCGCCGGCCGCGGCACCGCCCTGGACCAGGCCCGCGCCGAAGCGCTGGTGGCCCAGACCTCGGCCAGCGTGCCCGCGCTGCGCAACGCCGCCTGTCTCACGCGGCTGCAGCTCGACGTGCTGCGCGGCCAAGCGCCGGCCGATTGCGACAAGGCCGACAGCGACCCGCTGCCGGCCATGCCCGAGCCTCGCCTCGTCAGCCTGGGCACGCTGCCCGACCCGGCCGGCCTGCTCGCGCAACGTCCCGATGTGAAGGCCGCCGCCGCGCGCGCCCAGGCCGCCGCCTCGCGCGCCCATGTCGCCTGGGCCGCGCGCTGGCCGAGCATCGGCCTGACCGGCCAGATCGGCTGGAGCGCCGGGAGTGCCGGTGACCTGTTCAAGAGCGGCACGCAGATCCACAGCATTGCTGCCGCGCTGAACTGGAACTTCCTGGACTTCGGCGCCCGCAAGGCCGAGGAAAGCGCGGCCCGCGCCGGTTATGAAGCAGCGGTCGCGAATGCGGAGCAGGCCCAGCTGACGGCCCTGCAGGATGCCCAGGGCAGCCTGTCGACGCTGCGCGAAACCGAGCTGCAGGCCACGGCCCAGGCCACGGCCGCAGAGGCAACGGTGCGCGCCCGCGAACTGGCCCTGAAGCGCTTTGATGCCGGCGTGACCGACTTCTATGCCCTGCTCACGGCCGAGCAGGATCGCCTGGCGGCAGCGGATGCGTTGATCCAAGTGCAGACGCAGCGCGCCGCAGCCCTGCTTGGCGTGCACAAGGCCTTCGCCGCACGGCTCACCGCAGCGCAGTGATGCAGGGCCGGCGCCGCCGGCCCTCTTTCATCAGGCCGCTGCGGTCGCCGGTCCGGCCGAGCTCTTGCGCCAGCGCCAGATCAGCAGGGCCAGGCCGATGAGGAACATGACGGCGCCGATCCAGCGTGTTTCGCTGGTGTTGTCCTGCATGTCGGCCAGGCGCACGACATTGGGTTCATTGGGCAGATAACGCACCTTGACCACGGGGTCGGCCTTGCCGTCCTTCATGGCCTGGCCCTGCTGCTGGGGCAGGCCGATCTCGGCATTGACCAGGTTGCCGGCCTCCGTCTTGAAGACGATATGGCCGCGGAAGCCGCTCTCCGAGCCGCTGCGCTTCTTGCGCCATTCAATGCTTTCCACGACGGCCATGGTCTCGCGGCCATTGGCCTGCAGGCGCTTGATGTCGCGCGCATCGCTGGCGCCACTGAACATCACATAGGGCCCGCCGATCAGCAGCGCCAGCAGAAAGATCCAGGACCTCAAGCCACTCAACATCACTCACTCCCTTGGCGCCCTCGGGCGGCCCGGGCGCGATTTTTTTGTCAGCGAGGCAGCCGCCCCTGCGGCGGCGATTGTTCCAGCGCCTTCGCGGCCCTTTCCTCAGGGTCTGCCTGAAGCCGTCCAGGCGACGGCGTGTCGCAGTTCACGAGGCTGAGACGATGCGCGCAGCCAGCTGCACGATGCTGCGCCGGTGGGCGTCGGCCAGAGCGTCGGCCTGCGCCACGCAGGGCAGCATCAGCTCCGCGGATCCCGCTGCCGGCAGGGCCGTGCCGGCTGGCGCATGCAGAGGCGTCCAGCGCCAGCGTGCGCGCAGCGTCAACCTCAGACCGGCGCCGTCGGGGCGGGCCAGCCATTCATCCACCTGCACCAGAAGGCGCAGCGATTCGGCATCGTGGTCGGGTGCCGAGGCCAGGGCGACGGGATAGGGTTGGCGCAGCCGTCCCAGATCCTCGGCCAGCAGGCGCGGCAGGGCCTCGCGCAAGGGTTCGGCCCAGCGCGCCTCGGGCCAGGCCCGCAGGCCGGCACTGCCTTCAGCCACCAGGATCTCGTCGCGGTCCAGCAGCTCCGGCAGGGCGATCTGCGGGCTCAGCACCCAGGTGCGGCCGTCCTGGCCGGGCTTGGCGTCGGGTGGCAACGGCGGCGCGCCGGTCAGGCCATAAAGACGTCGCGGCGGTGTGTCGCGCGTGGCGCAGCCAGCCAGGGCGGCCGCGGCCAGCAGCACCAGGTCTCGGCGGTGAAGGGCGATGGACTTCATCGTGCGGGCTCCCTGGCTGGCGCGGGTGGACTCGGATCGGGCTTGCGGCCGCGCAGCAGCGCCTCGGGCTGCGCGTCCAGCGTGTTGGCGAGCTGGCGCAGGGCTCGCGCCGCCTGCGACAGGTCGCGCATCGTGCGCTCGGTCTGCTGCAGCAG
This sequence comes from Roseateles saccharophilus, assembly GCF_031458095.1. GTDB lineage: Bacteria > Pseudomonadota > Gammaproteobacteria > Burkholderiales > Burkholderiaceae_C > Pelomonas > Pelomonas saccharophila_A. The sequence continues at coordinate 709,094 of NZ_JAVDXU010000002.1, read as the reverse complement.
CGGCCCGTCGCCGTCGGCCGCTTCGCGCAACGAGGCGCTGGCGCGCTGCAGCTCGGCCAGCGTCTTCTGCAGATCCGGCACCAGCGGGCCCTTGGGATCGAGCAGCACGTTGACCGTGTCCGCACCTGTGCCGACCTTGTCGGCCGCACGGGATACCTTGTCGCCCGCGCGGTCCACGCTGGCCATGGCGTGCTCTGCGCTGCGTGTCAGAGGCGTGGCGCGTGCCTCCAGCTGGGCGGCCAGCTTGCGCGCATGGCCGGCCGTGGCGGCAAAGTCCTGCATGCCCTGCTTCAGCTCGGGCGACGCGATCAGGGTGCGGGCGGAATTGGCGATCTGGCTCAGGTCGTCGAGGATCTTGCGCAGGTCCACGCTCTCGAGCTGGTTCTTCAGCGCCTGGAAGACGGTGGCGCTGGTCGGGATCTCGGTGGCGTCGCCGCGATAGCCGCCATGCAGCACGCCCTTGGGCTTGGCGCGGATGTCCAGGTCGACGTAGAGCTGGCCGGTCACCAGGCTTTGCGTGCCGAGCTGGGCGGTCAGGCCGCGCTCGATCAGCGTCGGCAGCGCATGGGCGATGTCGCCGTGCGAGCGGTGCCCATCCAGGTTGCGCACCGCGTCGTCGTCGAGCTCGGCGACGACGGGGATGGCGAAGCTGTCGGTCTTGCTGTCGTAGTAGACGCGGATCTCGGTCACGTCGCCGACATGCACGCCGCGGAACACGACCGGCGCGCCCTTCTGCAGGCCGAACACGGAGCCGCTGAAGAACATGACGACGCGCTGCGGCTGCTTGAACCAGTGCTGGCCCGGCAGCAGGATGAGGGCGGCAACGAAGATGGCCAGGGCGCCGACGACAAAGGCGCCGATGACCAGGGGGCTGGCGCGGCGGCGCTTCACGCGGCCTCCTTCTCGGCGTTGTGCCGGCCGCGCGTCAGGAACTCGCGGACCGCGTCGGGACCGTGGTCGCGCAGTTCGGCCGGCGGACCCAGGGCTGTCGCCGTGTGCGCCTCGACGTCGAGGAAGAGCAGGCGGTCGGCCACGGCGAACAGGCTCTCCAGCTCATGCGTGACCAGGACGATGGCCCGGCCCATCTCGTCCTTGAGCTTCCTGATGAGGTCGTCCAGCCGTGCCGAGGTCAGCGGGTCCAGGCCGGCCGACGGCTCGTCCAGGCACAGCAGCGGCGGATCCAGCATCAGGGCGCGGGCTATTGCTGCACGCTTCTTCATGCCGCCCGACAGCGCCGACGGCTCGGCGTCGAAGGTGGCGGGGTCGTCCAGCCCGGCCAGGGCCAGCTTGAAGCGGGCCTGGCGCTCGCGCTCGGCCTCGTCGTGCTCGGTGTAGAGCTCCAGCGGCAGCATCAGGTTCTCGCCCACCGTCATGCTGCTCCACAGCGCACCAGCCTGGAAAGCCACACCGATCTCGCGCCGCGGCGGGTCGTCGCCATGCACGTCGCGCTCGGCGCCGCCGGCCGTCCACAGCACGCGGCCGGTCCTGGGCGTCTGCAGGCCGATCATGTGGCGCAGCAGCGTGCTCTTGCCGCAGCCGCTGGCGCCGACGATGGCCAGCACCTCGCCGGCCTTGACCTCGAAGTTCAGGCCCTGCTGCAGCTCGCGGCCGCCGGCATGCAGGCTGAGGTTCTCGACGCGCATCAATACCTCGCCCTTGTCCATCACACACCCAGGCGTTGGAAGATCACCGTGAGCGCCGACGCGGCAACCACCATCCAGACAATGGCCTGCACGACGGCCGCCGTCGTCGCCTCGCCGACCGCCTGGGCGCTGCGCCCGGCGTTCAGGCCCTGGCGGCAGCCGGCCAGGGCGACCAGCATCGCATACACGCTGCCCTTGAGCAGGCCGACGAACAGGTCCCAGCCCTCCAGCGCGTTGCGCGTCGTCGTCAGATAGGCCATGGCGGGCACGTCGTAGAGGCCGACGGCCACGGCGCAGCCCACGGCGAGGCCGGCGATACCGGCGCACAGCGTCAGCAGCGGGCCGGTGACGAGCAGGGCCAGCATGCGTGGCAGCACCAGGTGCTCGACCGGGTTCACGCCCAGCGTCGTCAACGCGTCGATCTCCTCGCCGGCACGCATGCTGCCGATCTGGGCCGCGAAGGCCGCGCCCACGCGCCCGGCCAGCACGATGCCGACGACCAGGGCCGCGATCTCGCGCACGACGCCGATGGTGACGAGGTTGGCGATGAAGCTCTGGGCGCCGAAGCGCTGCAACTGCTCGGCGCCCATATAGGCCACGATGAGCCCGACCAGGGAGCTGACCAGCAGCACGATGGGCAGGCTGCGCGGGCCGGTCTGCTCGATCTGCCACAGCCAGTCGCTCAGCCGCATCGCGCTGCGGCCGCGCGCCAGCCGCCCGACGGCGGCCAGCGTGTCGCCGATGAAGATCAGGGTCTTGCGCCATTCGGGTTCCGGGGCGTCTTCGTCAGCGTCGGCCTTGCTCTTCTTGTGCACCTCGCCTTGCGGCAGGCTGAGCTTGAGCAGCGGCTGCAGACCGCGCGGCAGTCCTTCGAAGTCGAGCTGCACGCCGCCGCGCGCCAGCGGTGCCAACAGCTGCCACAGCGCGCCGGCCAGCGGTGGCTGCCAGTGCGACAGGGCGGAGCTGTCAAAGCTGAGCCGCGTTCCTTCGGCCACCGGCAGTTGGGTCGGCGGCTTGGGCAGGTCGACGGCGGCCGGATCGCCGCACAGCACGAGACGCCACTGTTGGCCTTCGCCCTCCCAACGCGATTGCCCCGCGCCGGCGGTGTCGGACGGAGGCAGGGGGGAGGACAGGGCATGGGACATGACGCCCCATGCTCTGTCCCGCCTGCGCGTTCGCGGCCCGGACGCCGACGGCGCGATTTGTAGGACGGCGCGCCGCCGCGCCCACCCTGTCGGTGTGGGCCGACACGTCAATGGAGGCATGGACGACCGCGCCCGCGTGAGGCAGCGACGAAAGTTGTCTTCATCCCGTCCGATCCTGGAGCGCGCCATGAAATCCACCGCCAAGACCCCCATCCCCGGCGACGGCCTGCAAGGCGAGGGCAACTACGCCGCCGCCCGCCGCCACCGCGAGTCCACCGAGCAGTTCGTGAAGAGTGGCGCCGTCGAACCCGCCGCCCGCAAGGCCGCGCCGCACGACATCGACGAGGCCCGCGAGATGCGCGACGCCGAGAAGGCTGGCAAGAGCCACGCCAAGCGATGAGCAAGACCGTCAACCCCGACGCCGCCCGGCCCGAGGGCAAGCCCTCGTTGCCGCATGAGCGTGATCAGCAGAACACGGCGACCAACCCGGAGCCGGACCCGCAGGTGCATCGCGCCGCGCGCGATCTCAAGGAGGGCCAGGTCGACACGGATCTGCGCGCCACGCCCGGCCTGGACGCCGACCGCCGCGGCGGCATGGTGAAGGGGGGCGCCCAAGGGGCGGGCGACCAGAAGCCGCGCGACTAGGACGCCGCGAGCCGTTGCACCACCTGGTTGCGGCCCCGGGCCTTGGCCTGATAGAGCCCTGCATCGGCGCGGTTGATCAGGCTGTCCAACGTGTCCTCGAATTGCGCCGTGGCCACGCCGATGCTGACGTGGCAGCGGGGCAGGGCCGCGTCGGCGGCCGGGCTGGCGCGCAGGCGCTCGGCCACTGCGAGCGCTTGCTCGGCATCGGTGTCGGGCAGCAGGGCGACGAATTCCTCGCCGCCGTAGCGGCCCAGCACGGCCGGGCGGCGCAGCACCGCGTGGGCGCGCTCGACGAAGTCCGCCAGCACGCGATCGCCTACCAGATGGCCGTGCTCGTCGTTGATCTGCTTGAAATGATCCAGGTCCAGCATCAGCACCGACAGTGGGCGGCCTTGGCGCCGCGCGCGCGACAGTTCTGCCTCGCCGGTGGTGAACAGCGCGCGGCGCGTCAGGGCACCGGTCAGGCTGTCGTGCGTGATCAGCCGCTCCAGTTCCTGGCGCAGATGCTCGGCGGCCATCAGCACCGTGCCTATGCTGGTCAGCAGCGTGCCGAAGGCCAGTCCGAGCAGATAGACGACCTGCATGGGCGAGGGCGTGAACAGGCCCTCCTGCGGTGCCATGAAGGGGGCCGTGACCGCACGGGCCAGGATGATGATGCTGCTCAGCAGCAGCACGACGCCGGTGAAGCGGGTCGCGAAGCTCTGCACCGGCTGGCTCCAGATGAGGCGCGCATGCCAGACGCCCACGCCGCCCAGCAGCAGGCCCATGAACAGCACCCGATAGCCGTAGGGCCCGGTGAAGAAATGCATGAAGGCGATGATGGCCAGCCCGGTCAGGCCCAGCAGCAGCCCGGCGCGCGCCGACAGCGGCCGTTCGAAGAAGCGGTAGCTGCCGGCCACGAACAGCACGGCGCCGGCGAACATCAGCGCATTCGCCAGGCCCAGCGACAGCAGATCCGGCAGCTTGCCGCGCAAGGTGAACAGCACGGCCGACGCAAAGGCCACCAGCGGCGCGGCGGCCCAATGGCCCAGGCCGTGGATGGACGGCGGATAGCTGCGGCGCTGGAAGAACATGACCAGCGCCATCAGGCAGCCCATCACCCCGGTGACGCCGCTGATGGTGCGAAGCTGCAGCATGTCCAGCACGGTCTGACCTTCCGCCAGTCGAACCGCGAGTCTAGGGTGGATGCGGCAAACTGCGGCCGCCGCGCAATACGGATTGATGCGTCGCCCGGACGGGGGCTGGCTGGGGACAAGGCGCCGCGCCACACTGCGCGCCCTCATTGCCGTGCCGCCCCTTGACCTGCCCTGACGCGTCCCTGTCCGAGCCCAGCGTTGCGCATTGGCGCCAGCAGTTCCTGCGCGAGCTGGCCCAGCCGCTGCCCTGGGTGGAGGGCCTGTTCGACCGTCAGCCCGACATGGTCTTCTCCATCAAGGACCGCAGCGGCCGCTATGTGTCGATCTCCCAGGCCTGCGCCGAGCGCTGCGGCCTGGTGCACCGGGGCGACGCCATCGGCCGCACCGCGCGGCAGCTGTTCCCGGCCCATATGGCCGAGCGCTATACGGCGCAGGACGAGCAGCTGTTTCGCACCGGCGAGCCCGTGCTCGACAACCTCGACCTGACGCTGTTCACCAACCGCGAGCCCGGCTGGTGCCTCAGCACCAAGCTGCCGCTGCACGACCGGGTGGGCCGCATCATCGGCCTGGCCTGCCTGTCGCGTGACCTGGAGGAGCCCAGCCGCTCCGGCATGGTCGACGCGCGCATGGCCGCTGTCGTGGACCTGATGCTGGCGCGGCATGCCGAGCCGCTGGGCGTCGAGATGCTGGCCGACCATGCGGGCCTGAACGTCGCGCAGTTCGAGCGGCGCATGAAGAAGATCTTCCGCCTGAGCCCCAGCCAGTACCTCACCAAGCTGCGCATCGACGCCGCGGCGCGGCTGCTGCAGGCCAGCGACCGCCGCATCAGCGACGTTGCGCTGGACTGCGGCTTCTGCGACCAGAGCGCGCTGACCAAGCAGTTCCGCGCGCTGACCGGCCTCACACCGCTGGCCTTTCGCCGCTGGGTGCGCGACATCCACCCCGAGGCCGCGGCCCAGGCGTGACGCCTTGTATCCGCGCCGCTGGCGGCGCGCCTGGGGCCAACCCGGCCCGGGACAACCCGCGCCGTGCCCAGGGAAGCTGAGCTTGAAGCCGCGCCCGCGCAGGGCCTTTCACCTCGCCGATCGCAGCGAATCCGCACAAGACGAGGCTCCTGGCCGCACGTACGGTGCGCCGCTGCCGCATCGCCTCATCAGCGGCGACGGCTCAACAAAGGAGACACCCATGAGGACATTGCACCGCCTGGCCACGAGCCTGGCGCTGGGCGCCCTGGCCACGCTGGCCCAGGCCCACGACGACCCGCAGCAGCAGGCGCCGCGCCCCAGCCAGCGCAGCGCCCTGCCACCCTCGCCCGAGCAGGCGCAGTACCGGCTGCAGACGGCGCCGCGCGACACCGTCAAGCCCGTCGCCGGCCGTGTGAAGGCGCTGGCCGCGCGGCCCTGCGAGGACATGAGCGTGCTGGCCGGCCTGCAGGGCAGCGCGCTGGCCGACTACATCGCCAATCTGCCGGCCTTCGACTGCCACTACGGCCTGTTCTCGCTCGGCGGCACGCGCGCAGCCAGCGTGTTCAGCGCCGCCAACGCCACGGCCGTGGCGCAGCGCTTCGCGCAGGAAGCCGCCAGCTACGACGCCACCAACATCCGCCTCGTCAACCTGACGCTCTATCTGCGTGCCGGCTATTACGTGGCCAGCGGCGGCAACGGCCCCACACTGCCTGCCGCGGTGCGCGACGTCACGCGCAGCGCCATCGGCGGCTTGCTCGACAACGGCTGGCTGATGCGCGCCAACACCCCGGGCTACACGACGGCCGGCGAGGTGATGACGCTGCTCACCAACCAGAACGACGAGCTGTACTACATGCCGCGCCTGCGCAGCCTGGTCACGCGCTTCACCAACACGCCCGCCAACCCGAGCGCCGTGCAGGCGCTGAGCGATCGCACCGTGGCCGCCGGCTTCACCGGCGCGCTGACCGTCATGTACTACGTGCACTGGCGCGACGGCGCGGCCGCCGCGCTGCAGAACGATCCGAGCTACACCCAGGCCCTGTACGGCTTCGTGCGCGGCAACCGTGCCGCCCTGCTGGGCACGGCCAATGATTACCAGCTCAATGACGCCTTGCGCGAAGCCCTGCGCTACGGCCAGTACCCGGCCCTGCTGCCCACGGTCAGCCAGGAGATCCGCGACACGCTGGCCAACAGCCGGCCGGGTGACAACAGCGTCTCCTTGTGGGCCGCCGCGGCCGAGGCCGTCAGCTACTACGACAACGCCAACTGCGCCAGCTATGGCACCTGCAACTACAAGACGACGCTGGCCGATGCGGTGCTGAAGTTCTCGCAGAGCTGCAGCGGCACGCTGCGCGTGCGCGCCCAGTCGCTCAGCGCCACGCAGTTCAGCGACACCTGCAGCCAGCTCGCCACCGAGGAGGCCTATGCGCACACCATGCTGAAGACGCAACGCAAGCCTGTCGCCAACGACAACAACGGCGCGCTGGAGGTGGTCGTGTTCGACGACTACGCGAACTACCAGAAGTACGCCTCGCTGATCTACGGCATCAACACCGACAACGGCGGCATGTACCTCGAAGGCAACCCCGCCGATGCGGCCAACCAGGCCCGCTTCGTCGCCTACAAGGCCACCTGGCTGCCCGACTTCCAGATCTGGAACCTCAAGCACGAGTACATCCATTACATCGACGGCCGCTTCGACATGGCCGGCGACTTCACCCTGGGCACGTCCAAGCCCACGGTCTGGTGGATAGAAGGCATTGCCGAGTACCTCTCGCTGGGCAACAACAACCAGGCGGCCATCGACGCGGCGCGCTCGGCGCAGTACAGGCTCAGCGACATCTTCGGCAACACCTACGGCATGGCCGACTACGTCAACCGCGCCTACCGCTGGGGCTATATGGCCACGCGCTTCATGGTCGAGCGCCACCGCAGCGACGTGGACGCCAACCTCGCCCTGTTCCGCCAGGGCGACTACGCCGGCTACCAGGCGCGCATGCAGGCCATCGGCACGCGCTACGACGCCGAGTTCGCCAACTGGGTGGCCAGCGCCACCACGGCCGGCCAGCCCCCGCTGCCCACCGAGCCGGCCCTGCCCGCCTGCGCCGACAAGTACACGCCTTACCTCGGCCGCAACTGCTCGGTCTTCCTGCCCGCGGCCACGGTCAACTACCTCTACCTGCGCCTGCCGGCGGGAGCGAGCAATGTGCGCATCTTCAGCAGCGGCGGCAGCGGTGACCTGAGCCTGTCGGTGGACTACGGCCGCTGGCCCACCGCGAGCCAGTACCTGGCCCGCTCCGCTCAGCCCGGCACGGCGCAGAGCGTCAGCCTGGCCCAGCCCAGCTCCACCGATTGGTACTACGTCGTGCTCGGCTCCAAGGACTCGCGCGCCAGCTACAGCGGCGTGAGCATCGCCGCCACCTACGACGTGCCCAAGCCCTGAGGCGAAGGGGCGAAACGCGGTCCTGCCGGGGCGGATCGCGGCGGTGGCGGATGCAAAGCCCGCTACGCTGCGGCCCATGTCCCTGCTGCCGCGCCGCTGGCGCCTTCCCTATTTCGCCGTGCTGGGCATCATCGGCCTGCTGCTCAGCATCTCGGCGCTGCAGTCCTACCGGCTCTCGGGCGGCACACGCCCCTGGGAGCCCTTCCTCTGGGAGTTCAGCTCGGTCGTCGTCATCGGCACGCTGGCCCTCGGCGTGCATGCCCTGGTGGGCCGTCTGCAGGGGCGGCCCTGGCCGCGGCAGTTGGCGGCTCATGCGATCGCCATGCCGCTGTTCAGCCTGCTGCACATTGCCGGCATGTTCGGCCTGCGCTTCGCGGTCTACGGCCTCGCGGGCGTGGGCTACCACCCGGACGACCTGGGCACGGTGCTGGTCTACGAAGGCGGCAAGGACGCGGTCAGCTATCTGAGCTTCTGCCTGATCTCGCGCGGCGTCTGGATGGCCCAGGCCGCCGCCGCGCGCACCCAGGAGCTGGACCGCGCCCGCCGCGAGCTGGCCGAGGTGCGCCTGGCCCGTCTGGCCGACCAGGTCCAACCCCATTTCCTGTTCAACACGCTGAACCTCATCAGTTCGGTCATGTACGAGGACGTGGCGCGCGCCGACCGGCTGCTCTGCCAGCTGGCCGACCTGCTGCGCCAGACCCTGGCCGCTCAGCAGCGCTCCGAGCACACGGTGCGCGAGGAGCTGGCCCTGGTGCAGCCCTTCCTGGCGCTGATGCAGGCGCGCTTCGGGCCGCAGCGGCTGGTCGTCGAGATTCAAGCCGATGAGGCAGCGCAGGCCTGCCGCCTGCCCGCCCTGCTGCTGCTGGCGCCGGTCGAGAACGCGGTCAAGCATGACGTGGCGCGCCATCGCGGCCGTGTGACTGTCAGCGTGCGGGCCGAGCGTGTGGGCGAACGGCTGAAGCTCCAGGTCAGCAATCAGGGCGATACACCGGTGCCCGAGTCGCCGCCCGACCCCGATGGCGGCTTCGGCCTGCGCAATCTGCGCGAGCGGCTGGCCGCGCGCTATGGCGATGCCGCCCATGTCGAATTCGGGCCGAGTGGTCAAGGCATGGTCTTGAACCTGGAGCTGCCATGCGCGTGCTGATCGTCGACGACGAGCCCGCCGCGCGCGCCAAGCTGCGCCGCCTGCTCGCGACCGAGGTGGACGTGGCCGAGCTGCTGGAGGCGCCGGATGCGCCAGCCGCCTTGGCCCTGGTGGGCGCGCTGCCAGCGCCACCCGACCTGGCCCTGCTCGACATCGAGATGCCGGGTGGCAATGGCGTGCAGCTGGCCGCCGCACTGCGCCAGGCCGGCGTGCGCTGCATCATCTTTTCCACCGCCCATGCCGAGCACGCGCTGCAGGCCTTCGAGCTGGCCGCCCTGGACTATCTGCTCAAGCCCTACACGGCCGAGCGGCTCGCGGCCGCGCTGGTGCGCGTGCGCGAGCTGCTGGAGCGGCCGGCGCCGCCCGTCGGCGAATGGTGGGTGGAGGGCGAGCGCATCCAGCTCGCCGAAGTGCACTGGATCTCGGCGGCCGACAACTACATCGAGCTGCACCTGCCGCCGCGCAGCCTGCTGGAGCGCGCCACGCTGGCCGATGCGCTGGCCCGCCCCGGCTGGGCGGCGCGCTTCCTGCGCGTGCATCGCAGCCATGCGGTCAATCTGGCCCAGGTGCGTCGCATCGAGCGCCTCGCCAGCGGCGAAGCGGTGCTGACCTTGAGCGGCGGGGAAACCCTGCGCGTGTCGCGCGGCTATCGCTCCGTGCTGGACTCGTTCACCCCTTAGTCCTCACCACTCGCCCCAGCCCGCTCGCGGCGCGAGGCGCTCGCCGCGAAGCTGGCGCCCATGAACACCTCCACCCCCTCACGCCTGCCGTTTCTCGACGGCCTGCGCGTCGCCGCCTTCGCGCTGCTCATCCCCTATCACGTCGGCATGTACTACGTGAGCTGGGACTGGCATGTGAAGAGCCCGGCCGCCAGCAGCGCCCTCGAGCCCTTCATGCAGCTCAGCTCGCCGTGGCGGCTGGGTCTGCTCTTCCTGATCGCTGGCGCGGCCTGCCAGGGCCTGTTCGCCAAGCGCGGCGCACTCGGCACGTTGAAGGACCGTTCGCTGCGCCTGCTGCTGCCGCTGATCTTCGGCATGGTCGTCATCGTCACGCCGCAGGCCTACTTCGAGGTGGCGACCAAGGCGCCCGACGTGCTGCCGGGCGACGGCGGCTACCTGGACTTCTGGCGCTTTTACCTGACGGCCGGCAAGGCCTGCCGCGGCAATGACTGCATGGTCATGCCGACCTGGAACCATCTGTGGTTCCTGCCCTATCTGTGGCTGTATGCGGCGCTCGGCGCGCTGGTGGCGCGCTTCGCCAGCACTTCCCGCGAACTGAAGCTGCCGGCCTGGGCCTGGCTGCTGCTGCCCGCGGTGCCGCTGGCGCTGATGCGCATCTTCATCAAGCCGCTCTTCCCCATCGAGCACGACCTGGTGCACGACCTCTACAACCATCTGCAATACGGCTGGCTGTTCGCCATCGGCTGGGCCAGCCGCACGCCGCTGGCCCAAGGCTTCTGGGCTGCGGCGCTGCGGCTACGCTGGGTGGCGCTCGGCGTCTCGCTGGCAGGCTGGGCCGTGCTGCTGGTCTTCAATAGCCACTATGACGAGTTGAAGGACGTCGACGGGCTGCTTGCCGCCGCTCGCACGCTGCGCGGCTCCCTTACCTGGTTTGCTATCGTCGCCGCGGCCGGCTGGTCCCAGCGCGCCTTCACCCGCGAGTCGCCGTGGCTGCGCGAGGCGAGCAAGGCGGTGTTCTGCCTCTACATCCTGCACCAGAGCGTCATCGTCGTGCTGAGCCAATGGCTGAAGCCGCTGGCCCTGCCCTGGGGGGTGGAAGCGGTGCTGCTGATCGCACTGACCGCCATCGTCAGCGGCGCGGCCTACCTCGTGCTGCGCCGCGTGCCGGGCCTGGCCCTGCTGGTCGGCATTCAGCGCACGCCGCGCAAGGCGACGCCGTCCACGCCGCGCGTGATGGGGCAGTTGACGACGATGCCGGTCACGTCGAACTCGACTTCGCCCGAGGCCTGAGCCGCCAGCAAGGCCTCTTCCGAGCGCAGCTCGCGCGCCGGTTTGCCAGGCTTCCAGCGCACCAGCACAAGCCGCCACAGCGGGCTGTAGTTCGGATCCGGCCGCGCCGCGCCCACGGCCGCCGGCCCGGAGGCGAAGACGCTGATCTGCGCGCCGTCGGCGAACTTGTAGACGCGCTCGGTCAGCGAGGCGCTGCCGACACCGACGGCGCCGGCCAGGCGCGGCACATGGTTGATGCCGGCCTGGGCGGCCATCGCGCCGTCGGAGATGTCCGTCGTCACGTACTCGACGCGCCGGCCGTCGACCCAGGCCTGCTCGCGCGGCAACGTGATGCCGGTGGCGCAGGCGCAAAGCAGGGCGGGGAGCAGGAGCCAGAGGAGTTTTTGCATGGCGTGGCAGTCGGCGCAGGCCGGTCAGCCCTTACGGGTTTGGCGTGAGTGCTATGGTGCCCGCCCGTTCAACGCCCAGCCGCCATGATCGAGAAATTCCTGCCCGCCGTCGTGCTGTTTGTCGCCGGTCTGGCCGCCGCCGCGGATGAGCCCGTCGCACCGCCGCCCGCCGAGCCGGCCTACGCCACCGTGAGGCCCATGATTGCCGAGCAGCAGCGCCTGGTCGCGCCCAACGCCATCGAGGTCAGCGAGGCCGTCGAGCTGGGCGGGCTCAAGCAGTGGATCACCATCCGCGGCGCCGACAAGGCCAACCCCGTGCTCATCTATGTGCATGGCGGCCCGGGTGCCGCCGAGATGGGCCGCAGCTGGCCCTATCAGCGTGGCTGGGAGGACTTCTTCACCGTCGTGCAGTGGGATCAGCGCGGTACGGCCAAGACGCTGCGTGCCGGTGGCGAGGCCGCCAACAAGGCCGAGCTGACGCGCGAGCGCATGGCCAAGGACCTGGTCGAGCTGATGGCCCTGGTGCGCCAGCGCCTGGGCGTGGAGCGCGTCGTGCTGCTGGGCCATTCCTGGGGCAATGTCATCGGCCTGGACGCGGCCATGGCCAGGCCGGAGTGGGTCAGCGCCTATGTCGGTGTCGGCCCCTTGTTGGCTCTGCAGGCCAACGAGAAGGCGCAGTACGAAGGCCTGCTGGCGGAGGCGCGCAAGCGCAAGGATGCGACCGCGCTGGCCGAGCTGGAAGCCATCGCGCCCTATCCGGGCGAGGGCGACATCCCTTTCGCCAAGGTCAATGTGGCGCGCAAGTGGGTGCAGGCCTATGGCGGCCTGGCCGCCTATCGCGACAACGCCAACTTCTATTTCCGCGCCGCGCGGCTGTCGCCCTACTACGAATTCGAGGACCGCCTGGCCATCGATGCCGGTGGCCAGCTGTCGGTGCCGGCCCTGCTGCCCGACATGAAGCGAGCCGACCACAGGCGCATCCCCGAGACGCGCTTCCCGGTCTTGATGTTCCTGGGCCGCCATGACCTGACGACGCCGGCCTCGGTCATCGAGCCCTGGCTGACCCAGCTGAAGGCGCCCGCCAAGAAGCTGGTCTGGTTCGAGCACTCGGCCCATCTGGCGCCGCATGAGGAGCCGGGGCGCTTCCTGGTTGCCCTCGTCGAGCACGTGCGGCCGCTGGCCAGCCGCTAGTACCAGTACGTCGGATAGACCCGCCGCGTGGCCCGGTGGTAGATCACCGCGACCACCACCATCGTGATCGCGCCGGCCAGCGTCGGGAAGAACAGGAAGCCCCAGTGGGGTGCGGCCAGGAAGACGATGATGGGGTTGGAGCCGGCGGGCGGGTGCATGCAGCGCGTCAGCATCATCAAGGCCGCCGACACCGCGGCCGCCGTGGCGAGCGACCACCAGCTTGGGCCGAGCAGCGCCAGCGCCGCCAGGCCCACCGCCGTGCAGATGAAATGGCCGCCGATGACGCTGCGCGGCTGGGAGAAATGCAGCTCCGGGAAGGTGAACATCATCACCGCCGTGGAGCCGAAGGAGCCCAGCAGCAGCAGCCAGCCCAGGTTGTAGGTGCCCAGGGCCAATACCCCGATGATGGTGAAGACGCCGGCGCAGGCGACGATGCCCGTGCGCAGGCCGTAGCTCGGCGCCTGGCTGGGTTGATGGGCGGTGGGCGCCGGCTCGGAGGGACGCGCCACGACGCCGAAAGCTTGTTCGCTCATGGAATTGCAAGTCCTGGGCAGGTTCCGGAGATCTAGCAAGGATCACGCCGGACCGCGGCAAAAAAACAGGGGCAGGCCTGCGGCCACGCCCCCTGCAAACGCCGCCGACACCTCAAAGCGGCGGCGTGGAGATCAAGGATCAGGCGGGATGGGCGGCGGTGCTGCCCGGGACGGCCTCCAGCTCGCCCGAGGCGCGCGCCTTGCGGCCATAGAAGATCTCGAACAGCGGCGTGGCCATCATGGTGGTCACCACGGCCATCAGCACCAGCATGGAGAACAGGGCCGGACCGATGATGCCCTTCTGCAGGCCGATGTTGATGATGATGAGCTCCATCAGGCCGCGCGAGTTCATCAGCGCGCCGATGCCCAGGGCCGTGCGGTTGTCCTCCCCGGCCATGCGGGCCGCCAGATAGCAGGCACCGAACTTCGCCAGCACCGACGCCACCAGCACACCGGCAGCGATCAGCAGCAGTTCAACCGAATTGATCATGTCCAGGCGCGTGTTCAGGCCCGAGTAGGTAAAGAACATCGGCAGCAGCAGGAGGACCGTGAGCGGCTCGACCTTCTTCTTCAGCTCGGCGGCGAACAGGCCGCGCGGCATGACGGCGCCGAGGATGAAGCCGCCGAAGATGGCGTGGATGCCGACGGCGTCCATGATGAAGGCCGAGGTGCAGAACGCGATCAGCGTGATGCCCAGCACCGTGTTGCTCATGTGGCCGTCGCGCTCGACCCTGCGGCCCAGCGGAGCCAGCAGCTTGCGGCCGAACAGCATGACGAAGGCCGCCCACAGCACGCCGCCACCGATGGCCAGCACGGCTACGCCGGGGCCTGCACCAAAGGCTGCCAGTACCAGGGCCAGCACGCACCAGGAGGCGGCATCGTCGAAGGCGCCGGCCGTCAGCGTCAGGGTGCCGAGCGAAGTGTTGGCCAGGCCCTGCTCATTGATGATGCGCGCCAGCATCGGGAAGGCGGTCAGTGCGATGCAGGCTCCCATGAAGAGCGTGGCATTCGTGGTCGAGATGCCTTCGGCGAACAGGCCCGGAATGGTCAGCAGGATGGGCGTGATCAGGAAGGCGATGAAGAAGGGCGCGGCGATGCCGGACACCGACACGCCGATGGCGCTCCTGGCCTTGGTGGCGAAGTGGTCCAGGCGCAGCGTTGTGCCGACCAGGAACATGTACAGGCCCACGCCGAGCTGGGCGCCGGAATACAGCACGCTGCGCATCTCCTTGGGGAAGATGGCCGCCTGCACGTCGGGGAAGAACAGGCCCAGCAGCGACGGGCCGAGGATGACGCCCGCGATCATTTCGCCGACGACCTGGGGCTGGCCGAGGAACTTGCGGCCGGCCCAGCCCACCACGCGGCAGGCCAGCATGATCAGCCCGAGCTGCAGGAAGAAGTGGACGCTGAAGTCGCCCGGCGCATAGGTCTTGGCGGCGGCCGCCGCCGCGGGGCCATGCTTGGCGAAGACGTCGCCCAGGATGGCAAGAAGGTCGAATTCCATGGGTGTTCCTGTTGATGTTCTTTGTCGTTGCACCGCACCGAGGGTCGGCATGTACAACGTTGTCTGCCTCTTTTGGTGAAAGCGCATTCACCGCGTAGAACACTTTGCCAGCCGGGTTTCTGGTGTCCATTGGGTCGAACCGATCCGAGCCTAGGTACCTACATCCCAATTGCGCGATTGAAGGTACGTAGGTACATTCTTCTCGCCATGAAGCTCCTCACCAGCCGCGAGTTCAACCGGGACGTCAGCCTGGCCAAGCGGGCCGCCCAGGTCGAGCCGGTGCTGATCACCGACCGCGGCCAGCCCACCCATGTGCTGATGAGCATCGGCGAGTACCGCCGCCTGACCGGCGAGGGCGAAAGCATCCTGGAGCTGCTGGCCATGCCCGAGGTGGTGGCGATTGACGCGGCCGATGCCGCGGCCGACGGGGCCTGGGACCACCGCGAGAACCTGGGCTGAACCATGTTCCTGCTCGACACCGGCATCGTTCTGGAACTGCGCAAGGCCAAGGCCGGCCAGTCCGATGCCGGCCTGGCGGCGTGGGCCGCCGGCCTGCCGCGGCACAAGCTCTTCATCTCGGCACTGAACCTGCTGGAGTTGGAGAACGCCGCCGCCCGCCTGGGCCGCAAGGACCGCGCCGCCGGCCTCGTCGTGCGCGACTGGATAGACAACCGCGTGCTGCCCGCCTTCGAGGGCCGCGTGCTGCCGGTGGACGCGGCAATAGTGCGCCGCCGCGCCCAGCTGCCCTATGCCAACACCCGCGACGGCCTGCTCGCCGCCACGGCCCTGGAACACGGCCTGACCTTCGTGACGCACCGCGTCTCGGCCTTCCGCGTCGGCCGCGTCAAGCTGCTCAACCCCTCCGGCTATGTCGCCCAGCCCAGCGAAGAGGACGAGGACTGGGCCCATGGCGCCCAGACCGGCCACCAGTGGCTGAAGAACCTCTATACGAGAGCATGAACAAGCGACGCATCCTTATCGTGGGAGGCGGCACGGCCGGCTGGCTGACCGCTGCCTACCTGGCCAAGGCCCTGAAGCTGTCCGAGCGCAGCCACCTCGAAGTGACGGTGCTGGAGTCGCCCGACATCAGCAGCGTCGGCGTCGGCGAAGGCACCTTCCCGACCATTCGCAGCACGCTGCAATTCCTCGGCATCGATGAAGCCCGCTTCATCCGCGAGACCTCGGCCACGCTGAAGCAGGGCATCCGCTTTGTCGACTGGGCGCGCACGCCCACCGCGGGCCAGCACCAGCAGTTCTTCCATCCCTTCGAGGCGCCCTTCTACACGGAGGACCTCAACCTCGTGCCCTACTGGCTGCTGCAGGACGAGGCCGCTCGCATGCCCTTTGCCGAGGCCATGACGCTGCAGGTGCGCGTCGCCGAAGCCCATCGCGCGCCCAAGCGCGCAGGCGAAGCACCTTACGCCGCGCCGCTGAACTACGCCTATCACTTCGACGCGCTCAAGCTCGCCAAGCTGCTGGCCGCGCGTGCGCTCGAACTTGGCGTCAGGCATGTGCAGGGGACGGTGACCGACGTGACGCTGGATGCAACGGGCGCCATCGCCCATCTCGACACCGCCCAGTTGGGGCGTTTCGAAGCCGAGCTCTACATCGACTGCACGGGCTTTCGCGCCGAGCTGATCGGCCGGGCCCTGGGCGCGAACTTCAAGTCGGTGCGCCACCAGCTCTTCGTCGATCGCGCCCTGGCCTGCAAGGTGCCGCTGGATGCCAACGCGGTGATGGAAAGTTCCACCATCGCCACCGCCCACGAGGCCGGCTGGCTGTGGGAGATCGGCCTGAACGGTGCGCGCGGCATCGGCTGCGTCTACTCCAGTGATCACCTCAGCGACGACCGCGCCGCCGACATCCTGCGCGACTACTGCGGCGCGGGCCACGAAGACTTGGGCGTGCGCAGCATCCCCTTCACGCCCGGCTACCGCGAGCAGCAGTGGGTCAGAAACTGCGTCGCCGTCGGCCTGTCGGCCGGCTTCCTGGAGCCGCTGGAGGCCACCGGCCTTGTCCTCATCGAGGCGGCCGTCGGCATGATTGCCGAGATGCTGCCGCACAGCGGCCCCATCCATGCACCGGCGCGGCGCTTCAACGAGCTGATGACGGCCCGCTTCGAGAACATCATCAACTTCCTGAAGCTGCACTACTGCCTGAGCCAGCGCCAGGAGCCCTTCTGGCGCGACAACGCCCAAGCTTCCACCATCCCCGAGCGCCTCGCAGGCCTGCTGGAGGAATGGCAGCTGCGCCCGCCAGGCCGTTTCGACTTCGTGCTCGACACCGAGACCTTCGCCTTCTTCAACTACCAGTACATCCTCTACGGCATGGGCTTCGCGACCGACCTCAGCGCCGGCCGCAGCGACTTCCCGCAGACAGCGGATGCCGACAAGCTGTTCGCCAAGATCCAGCGCTTTGCCGACCGCGCCATCGCCGACCTGCCCAGCCACCGGGCGCTGATCCAGCAGATCAACGCGGGGCGGTGAACTCGAGCTGGTCCCTCAGGCCGGTGCGGGCCGACGACGCCGCACAGGTTGCCGCCCATGGCTGCTACCGCGATGACGACGCTGCGCGTCGGCCGGGCTATGCAGCCTGGGTGTGCCCACGCATCCAGGCTGGCCTCTATGTCGGCTGGTTTGCCGTGCAGGGAGATGCCGTGGTCGGCGGCGCCGGAGCGGTACTGCTGGATTGGGGCCCGACACGAGCCAACCCGGGTGGCCAGATGGCGCGCATCGTCAACGTATTCACCGTGGATGCCTTGCGTGGCTGCGGCATCGCACGCGAGCTGCTGCAGGCCGTCCTGCGTCAATGCGAGGAGCGGGGCGTGCGCGAATTCAATCTCGGCGCGACGCAGCAGGCGCGCGGCCTGTACCGCTCGCTGGGTTTCGAGGACTACGCGGCGGAAATGCGGCGGCGGGTCGCGACCTAGCCCATGAAGAGTTTCGGCGGAGCGGGCTCACCGGGCTCACCCAGCGCCTTCTGCCACCAGCCGACGTCGCGCCATGCGCCGTGCTTGAAGCCGACGCTGCGGTACACGCCGATGGGCTGGAAGCCGACGGCCTCGTGCAGGCCCACGCTGCCCGCATTGGGCAGGGCCACGCCCGCGAAGGCCTGGCAATAGCCCAGCTCGGCCAGCAGCGGCAGCAGCTTCCCGTACAGCGCCCGGCCCACGCCCCGGCCGCGCATGTCTTCGCGCACGTAGACCGTGGTGTCGACCGACCATTGATAGGCGGCGCGTTCGCGGTGCTTGCTGGCATAGGCATAGCCGCAGACGGTGCCGGCGGCGTCCTCGGCGACCAGCCAGGGCAGGGCGGCCAGCGTCTTCTCGATGCGCGAGCGCATCTCGGCCGCATCGGGCGGCTCGGTCTCGAAGGAGATCGTCGTGTGCTGCACGACGGGGCGGTAGATGGCGGCGACGGCGGCTCCGTCGTCGGGGGTGGCGGTGCGGATCTTCAAGGGGAGGTCTCCACGGTTTCAGCAAGGGTGCGGGCCGGCACCCGGATCAGCAGCAGGGCCGCCAGGGCGCTCAGGGCGAGGGCGGCGGAGAACCACAGCACGCGCGTGCCCAGGCCGGCCAGCAGCAGGCCGAACAGCCAGGGCGACAGCGCCTGGGCCAGGCGCGCCGGCAGCACCAGCAGGCCCTGGCGCTGCCCATAGCCCTGCGAGCCGAACAGCGCCAGCGGCAGCGTGCCCTTGGCAATCGTCAGGATGCCGTTGCCCGCGCCATGCAGCAGTGCAAAGGCGGCCACGGCCGGCGCGCCCAGCACCGCCAGCAGGGCCGCGCCGAGCGGGTGCATCAAGGCCGCAGCGCGCGCCGAATGCAGGGGATGCAGATGCCGCAGCAGGCCGAACTCCAGCAGCCGCCCGGCCACCTGGGCCGGCCCGACCAGGGCACTGACGAGGATGACGGCCGTGGGCGCCGCGCCCACCGCGCTCAGCAGCCGCGGCAGATGGGCCGCCATGGCCGTGCTGATGAACCAGCTCACCGCAAACACCCAGGCCAGCAGGGCCGCCGTCAGCGCCGGCGGCTTGCCCGACGCGCCTGTCGTCGTGTCGGTGGCGGCCGCAGCGGTGGTGGGCAAGGCGCGCGGCAGCCATGCATTCAGTGGCAGGCCCAGGACCAGATGCAGCCCGGCCCAGGCCCAACAGGCGCCGCGCCAGCCGAAGGCGTGCTCCAGCGCGGCCGTCAGTGGCCAGCCGACGGTGCTGGCGAAGCCGGCGATCAGCGTGATGCCGGTGATGGCTCCGCGCGCCTCCTGGCCGTACAGGCGCACCAGCGAGGCAAACGCGGCCTCGTACAGCCCGCTGCCCATGGCCACGCCCATCACCAGCCAGGCCGCGAACAGGCCGATGGGTCCGCTGGCCAGGGCCATGGCGGCCAGGCCCAGCGCGAACAGGCCGCTCGTCGCCATCAGCACCGGCCGGCCGCCCCAGCGGTCGATGCGCCGCCCCGAGTGGGGGCCGACCAGGGCCGACACGACCAGGGCCACCGAGAAGGCCGCGAACACCGTGGGTTCGGCCACGCCCAGCTCGGCCGCCATCGGCCGGGCCAGCAGGGCCGGCAGGTAGTAGGACGAGGCCCAGGCCAGGGTCTGGGCGGTGCCCAACGCGGCGACGACGCGAACGCGGCTGCCGGCCATCGTCAACCGCAGCAGCGCGAGGCCCGCGGTTCGGTTTCGGGCAAGGGCTTGGGCCCGCAGCTCCGCTTGGGCGCGGCCACGGCCACCGGTTCCGGCGCCGGACCGCAGCAACTGCCCGCAGCGCCCTCGGCCGCCAGGCTGACCGAGCACACCCCCGTCTCCGGCAGCTCCAGCTCCACCCGATCCGCCGCCACTCCATCGCCGGCGATGGCGGCGACGACGGAGCGCGCCTGCTCGAAGCCGGTGGCCATCAGGAAGGTCGGCGCGCGGCCATAACTCTTCACGCCGACGGTGTAGAAGCCCGGCTCGGGGTGGGCCAGTTCGCGATGGCCATGCGGGCGCACCGTGCCGCAGCTGTGCAGATTCGGATCGATCAGCGGGCCCAGGGCCTCGGTCGATTCCAGCCACGGGTCGAGCTTCAGGCGCAGCTCACTGGTGATGGTCAGGTCGGGGCGTTGGCCGGTGGCGCAGATGATTTCGTCGATGCCATCCACGACGACTGGCTGCTGCTTCGCATCGAGCCCGTGCACGCGCAACTGCTCGCCCACGCGCTCGATGCGCGTGACGCGCAGACCGCCGAAGAACTCCAGCGCGCCGCCATCGCGCAGCCGGCGCAGCGAGGCGCCCAGGGCACCGCGCGCGGGCAAGGCGTCCGCATCGCCGCCGCCAAAGACGCGCTGCAGGGCGGGTGACCGGACCGCCCACGCGAGCTGCGTGCCCGGTGATTGCCTGGCCAGTTCGGCCAGGGCCAGCAGCGCGTTCGCGGCGGAGTGGCCGGCGCCGACGACCAGCGTGCGCCGGCCTTCATAGCGGCTGCGCAGCGAGCCCGCCACGTCGGGGATGCCGTAGAAGATGCGGTCGCGCGCCTGGGCCTCGCCGATGGCCTGCAGCCCGTTGGCGCCGATCGGGTTGGGCTGGTTCCAGGTACCGGTCGCATCGATGACGGCGCGGGCGCGCAGCTCCTGCACCTCGCCGTCCTGCGCGTAGCGAACCAGGAAGGCCGCCTGCTCGCGGCCGGCGCTCTTGACCTTGTCGAAACCCTCGCGGCTCACCGCGAGCACGCGAGCACCCAGCTTGATGAAGGGCGCCACCTCGGGCAGGGTGGCAAAAGGCTGCAGCACGCGCTCGACGATCTCGCCGGCGCGCGGCAGTTCGGCAGCCGGCGGTGCGGTCCAGCCGGTCGGTGCCAGCAGCCGGGCCATGGCGTGGTCGATGTCGTATTGCCAGGGCGAGAACAGCTGCACATGGCCGTAATCGCGCAGGTTGGCACCGACTTGCTCGCCAGCTTCCAGCACCACGAAGGGCAGGCCGCGCTCCACCAGCTGGGCCACCGCGGCCAGGCCGACGGGGCCGGCGCCCAGCACGGCCGCGGGCAGGCCGGCATCGGCGACTGGCGCGTCGCGCAGTGCCAGCGTCATCAGCGCCGCACAGGCCGGGCAGGCGCCCTGGAACTCGGCCGAGGCCTTCAGCGCCTGCGGGGCATCCTCGATCTTGATGCGCTTGAAGCCGTACTGCGCAAAGTACTCGGGCGCGGTGACCGTCAGCAGGTAGAGGGCCGAGATGTCGCGCAAGCGGGCTTCCTGCAGCAGGCGCTCGACGAGCAGCCGGCCTATGCCCTGCTTTTGCAATCCGGGCGCGATGGCGACCGAGCGCAGCAGGGCGACGGAGCCGTAGACCTCGGCACCGGCGCAGCCGACGACTTCGCCACCGCTGACGGCAAGCAGATAGGTGGACAGATGCGCCTGGGCGCCCTCGGTGGGCAGCTTGTTGGCCAGCAACAGGGCCTGGACGGCGGGCCAGTCGGAGGCGCCGGCCTGGCGCAGCGAGATATTCGGGTTCAGCAACATGATTTGGAATCCTGGGTGGGCTCCTTCGGCTCTGGCGGCAGGCAGCACATCGCTGCGGCGTCTTCGCGCAAGGCCTTCAGGAGGGTCAGCAAAGAGGTTTCGACGGCGTCACGCTCCCGCGGGCTCAAGGCGGCCAGCAGGGATTCGGCGTGGTCATCGAGGCTGCGGTTCAGCTCATGGACGGTGCGCTCGCCGTCGGCGGTGAGCGTGACGAGCCAGCTCCTTGCGTCTTGCGGGTTCGGCTCCTTGCTCACCAGCCCACGGGCTGCCATGGCCTCCACGGCACGCGACACCCAGCTCTTCTCCAGGCTGACCCGCGTGCCCAACTCCGACAGCGGCAGCGGCCCGGCGCGGCCCAGCTCGGTCAGCAGATGGCATTGGGTGCTGGTGGTGCGGCAGCAGTCGGCCACGACGCGCTGGGCGCGGGTGTAGATGCGGGCGACTTCGCGCAACAGGCTGCCGGCGGAGGATTCGGACATTTGGATGTGAATAGCAACTATCTGGGCGCATGGTCGGGTCCGAAGTCTTGGTTGTCAATAGCAACTACCTGGGTCAAAGAAACGGGGCCGTGGCCCCGTGCCGTTCGCGCCTTGCTCAGGCCGCGCGTGGAGCCTTGGCCTGCGAGAGCAGCCGGTCGACGACGACGGCCAGTGCCGCGCCGACCAGTTCGGCGGCGACAAAGCCCGGCGCGCTGGCTGGCGCAATGCCGGCAAAGCTGTCGCTGAACATGCGGCCGAACACGGCGGCCGGGTTGGCGAAGGAGGTCGACGCCGTGAACCAGTAGGCCGCGCCGATATAGGCCGCCACCATGGCCGAGGCGCGGCCCGCCGGTGCGCGCAGGATGACGAGCAGCAGGCCGAAGGTCGCGACGCCCTCGGCGATCCACTGGCCGGTGCCGCTGCGCAGCTTGGCCGAGAACTGCAGGAGGCTCATGTCGAACATCGCGTGCGCCAGCCAGGCGCCCAGCATGGCGCCAACGAGCTGGGCGGCGACATAGGGCAGCAGGGCGGCCACCGCCAGCTCGCCGCGCCACGCCATGACGGCACTGACCGCCGGGTTGAAGTGGGCGCCGCTGATGGGGCCGAAGACCTCGATCAGCACATACAGCCCGCCCACGGTGGCCAGGGTATTGGCCAGCAGGGCGAGGGCGATATTGCCGCCCGACAGGCGCTCGGCCATGACGCCGGAGCCGATGACGACGGCCAGCAGCAGGGCCGTGCCAAGGCCTTCGGCCAGGAGTCGGCGCTGCAGGCTCATGACTTCGAGATCGCGACGAGGGCCTGCTGCAACTCGGCTTGGCCCATCGTGGCCAGCGGCAGGGCCAGCAACTGCAGCATGCGATAGCCGATGGCCTGGCGCGTCAGCTCGAAGGCGCGGCGCCTGCCTTCGTCGCCACCCTCGGCGTTGGACGGGTCCGGGTAACCCCAGTGCACCTTCACCGGTTGCCCGCCGCCGCCAAAGAACACCGGGCACTGCTCGGCCGCGGCGCTGTCGCAGACGGTGATGACGATGGACAGCGGTGCGGCGCCAGGCGTCGTGAACTCGTCCCAGCTCTTGCTGCGGGTGCCGGCCGTGTCGACGCCGGCGTTGCGCAGCGCCTCGATGGCCAAGGGATTGATGCGGCCGCTGGGCGCGCTGCCGGCGCTGTGGGCCTGCACGTCCTTGCCGAGCTTGCCGGCCCAGTGGTTGAGCATGCCCTCGGCGAGGACGCTGCGGGCGGAGTTGTGGGTGCAGAGGATGAGGACGTGGGTGGTCATGGTCGTTCAGCCGCAGCAAGGGACGCTGGCGCCGCTCGGCACGGCGCAGGCCGCGCCCTGGCAGCAGTTCTCGGTCAGATAGCCCAGCAGACCGTTCATCTGCTCGTAGTGGGCGCGGTAGATCAGGTTGCGGCTGGCGCGCTCCTGGGTGACGAGGCCGGCGTTGACCAGCTCCTTCAGGTGGAAGGACAGCGTGGCCGGCGCCACGCCCAGGCCTTCCTGAATGGCCCCGGGCGTCAGGCCCGCGTCCCCGACGACGACGAGGGCGCGGAACACCTGCAGGCGCAGCGGCTGGGCCAGGGCGGCCAGGGCCTTGACGACGGCTTGTTCATCCATGATTCCATTATTATCGAATTATCGGATGAAGCGCAAGCGCCGCGCCCAAAGCCGGTCAATGCGGCGGCCCGAACTGCCGCGCGACGAAGCGCCACACCATGCGCGACGCGTCCGGCCCGTTGGCGTCGCTGAAGCGCTGGCGTGCCGCGCCGCCGCTCCAGGCATGGCCCAGGCGGTCCACTTCCACCAGCGTGGCCACCACTTCGCGCGCGCGCTTGTACTGCGTCACCCGCATCGGATAGCGCTTGCCGCGGCGCTGTTCCTGTGCCGGCTCCTGCTGCGCGCCCGCCGCCTCGGACCACATCAGCGCCGCCGAGCCGGCATTGCGGGCCGACACGACACGGTCGGCATCGCCGTGGATGACCATCAGCGGCGGCCAATCGCGCCTGGCGCCGGTGGGCAGTGGCTGTCGCCAGCCCTGCATGGCACGCACGGCCGACGTGGGCGTGCTGGCGGCCCCGGGCGGCACGCCCGAGTGCATGACCAGGGCCTTGAAGCGATCCGGGTAGCGCGTGGCCAGCAGGGCGGCCATGCTGGCGCCGGCCGACAGCCCCGCCACGGCGACGCGCTCGCGGTCGGCTGAGAACAGCATGCAGCTCTGGTCGACGGCCTTCATGATCCAGGCCGCCTCCGCGAAGGCACGGCCTGACTGGGTCTCGAACCAGTTCCAGCAGCCCTGGGCGTTGCACAGCCGGGGCTGCTCCGGGTAGAGCACCAGGAAGCGCTCGCGCGTGGCGACGGCATTCATGCGCGTGCTGTCGGCAAAGCTCTTGGCATCCTGGTGGCAGCCGTGCAGCATGACGAGCAGCGGCAACTTCTCGCCAAAGCGCACGCCTGCGGGGCGGAACAGGTAGTAGCGGCGCGGCCCGTCGGTTGCCATCACCAGGCCCATCAGCCAGCTGCCTGCGCCAGAGGGTGGCCGGTGGCGCTCGCGCAGCGGCTGGACGACCTGCTTGAAGAGGGCGGCGTTGCGATTGAACAGCGCCGACCAGGAGGGCTGCCTCATCCGCCCGCGCTGTCGTTCGCCGCCTGCGCCAGTTCGGCCGGGTCCGGATGCTCGCGCAGCAGGGCGTTGAGCTGGTCGATCTGCCCGCACCAGTCGCCGTCGTCCTGATGCCATTGCTCGCGGATGAAGGCCACCTGGCTGGCGTTCCAGAACGGCGCCTCCGACAGGTTCAGCGTCTGCGGCAGCGGGCGGTGCAGGCGGATGAACTGCTTGATCTCGGCCGGCGAATCCGGCAGGCCGAGCTGGCAGAACAGGGCCGGCAGATCATGGTGGGTGGTGGTGTCCATGGCGCGTCCTCTCACGGGCGGTCGGTGATGAGCAGAACTTAGCCGGCGCCGCTGCCGCCCGGTGTCAGCCGACACCCCGTCCGGCGCCGTCCGGCGCCCCCCTGTCAGCCAAGGCCCACAGTCCCCGCTGCCGCCGGCTGACAGACCGACGGCCTCTCGCCGCCTACCGTCTGTGAATGAAGATCGAAGGAGTCTCTCGATGACCTGGACCGAGCTGATCGCCCGTGCCGAGGCCGCCTGGCCCGACGTGGGCTGGACCGACGTGCTGCCCGCCGTGCTGGCCGGCGCCCTGACCCTCATCGTCATCAAGCTGGGCCTGCGCTTTGTCGTGCAACGGCTGCGCAGGCTGTCTCAGCGCACCAGCAGCACGCTGGATGACGGCCTCGTCAGCGTGCTGGAGCGCACCAATGGCGCGTTGATCTGGATCGTGGGCCTGCTGGTGGGCCTGAACATGCTGCCGCTGGACGACCGCTGGCATGGCCGCGTGTCCCAGCTGTGGTTTGCCGTCGTGGCCCTGCAGCTCGGCCTGTGGGCCCAGCAGGCCGTGGCCCAGGTGCTCACCGCCCAGCAGAGGCGCCACGGCGGCACGGCGGCGCTGTCGGCTTCGGCCACCCTGCTCAGCTGGGGCCTGCGCGGCGCCCTGTGGGTGGTGGTGGTGCTGGCCGTGCTGTCCAACCTCGGCGTCAACATCACGGCCTTCGTCGCTTCACTGGGCATCGGCGGCATCGCCCTGGCCCTGGCCGTGCAGAACATCCTCAGCGACCTGTTCGCGTCCCTGGCCATCGCGGTGGACAAGCCCTTCGAGGTGGGCGACTCCATCACTGTCGGCGATGTGACCGGCACGGTGGAGCGCGTGGGCCTGAAGACGACGCGCATCCGCAGCCTGGGCGGCGAGCAGATCGTCATGTCCAACGCCGAACTGCTCAAGCGCACCGTGGCCAACTTCAAGCGCCTGCAGACGCGCCGCGTGGCCTTCACCTTCGGCATCACCGCCGACGCTTCTGCCGACGACGCGGCCGCCGTGCCGCCGCTGGTCAAGGCGCTGATCGAGGCCGATCCCAAGCTGGAACTGGTGCGGGCCCACTTCAAGGGCTTTGGCGAGAGCGCACTGAACTTCGAGGTCGTCTACCGCGTCAACGACCCGAGCTACGACGTCTACATGGACCACCAGCAGGCGCTGAACCTGGCGCTGATGCGTGAGTTGGAGCAGCGCGGCATCCGCCTGGCGTTCACGACCAACACGGTGAACGTCGTCGGCCTGCAGGCCCCGGCCGCACCCGCGGTGCCCCGCAAGGGCTCATCGCCCGATGCGCCCGACATCATTCCCGCCGCAGGCTGATCCGTGATCCACAGCGCCGCCGCCGGCCCCGAGTTGCTGACGGCGGCCATTGCGGCCCTGGTCATCATCGCCATCGCCGGCGCCCTCTACACCCACCGTCTGGGCCTGTCGCATCTGCTCGTCTTCATGGCGGTCGGCATGCTGACCGGCGTGGACGGCCCACTGGGCCTGCCCTTTGATGACCACCGGCTGGCCGTCACTGTCGGCAATCTGGCGCTGGCCCTCATCCTCTTCGACGGTGGCCTGCGCACGCGCTGGAACGAGGTGCGCCGCGCCATGCTGCCGGCCAGCCTGCTGGCCACGCTGGGCGTTGCAGTCACGGCGTCCATCGTCGCCGGCATCGCGAAGCTCGTCTTGGACATGCCCTGGACCGAAGGGCTGCTGCTGGGCGCGGCCGTGTCGTCCACCGACGCCTCGGCCGTGTTCGCGCAGTTCAGTGCCAGCAAGCTGAACCTGGAGCCGCGCCTGGCGGCCACCATCGAGGTGGAATCGGCCCTCAACGACCCCATGGCCATGGTGCTGACCATCGGCCTGATCACCTGGCTGACGCCTTTCGGCCAACCGGGAGACGCGCAGGTGAACAGCCTGCTCGACCTG
Source organism: Roseateles saccharophilus (assembly GCF_031458095.1). GTDB lineage: Bacteria > Pseudomonadota > Gammaproteobacteria > Burkholderiales > Burkholderiaceae_C > Pelomonas > Pelomonas saccharophila_A. Next base: position 682,577 of record NZ_JAVDXU010000002.1, on the reverse strand, counting down.
CTGCCGCTGCTCGGCGAGCAGCTCGGCCTGGGGCTGCTGGTGGGCGCGCTGGGCGGCCTGCTGGCGGCCTGGTGGGTGAGCAAGCTGCCGGTCACCGACGATCACGACGGGCTGATGGCACTGCTGATGGCCGCCCTGGGCTTTCTGCTGTTTGCCATCACCAACCGCTGCGGCGGTTCGGGCTTCCTGGCCGTCTATGTCGCCGGCCTGCTGGTGCGCCACCGCGCCGAACGGGCAGCCACGCTGAGCCTGCCCGGGTTGAACGGCTACACCTGGCTGGCGCAGGCGGTGCTCTTCCTGCTGCTGGGCCTGCTGGTCACGCCGCACGAGGTCTTGCGCCTGATTGGCCCGGCCCTGCTGCTGGCCGCCGGCCTGATGTTCATCGCCCGGCCCGCGGCCGTCATGCTGTGCCTGACGCCGCTGGGCTTTGGCTGGCGCTCGCAGTGCTTCGTGGCCTGGTCGGGCCTGCGTGGTGCCGTGCCCATCGTGCTGGCCACCTATCCGGTGCTCGCCGGCCTGAAGGACGGCTGGCGCTTCTTCGACGTGGCCTTTGTCGTCGTGCTGCTGTCCCTGCTGGTGCAGGGGCCGACGCTGGCGCCGCTGGCGCGCTGGCTGGGCCTGAATCGGCTCGAAGACTAGGACACGGGCGCCAGCAGGTTGGCGTCGCGCGCCAGCTTCCAGCGGCCCTGGTCCCGGCGCAGCACGGTCAAGGTGTGGCCTTCGCGGCGTGTTGGCGGCGAGCCGTCGAGCGGCGTCATCGTCACGCTCAAGCGGCTGCGCATGAAGGCCCAGTCACCCATCAGCTGCACTTCCAGGATCTCGCTGTGGCCGTCGAACTTCGGCGCCTTGCCGCGAGCCTGGCCCTCGGCGGCCTTGGCGAAATCGGTCTTGGTCATGGGCGCGCGGCCCGGGGTCAGGAAGACGGCGTCGTCCGTCATCAGGGCGAGCACGGTGGCGGTGTCGCCCTCGCGCGTGGCATCCATCCAGGTCGCGACCAGGTCGCGGATGGCTTGTTCATCGCTCATGCTTTCACCTAGCGCGCCAGCGGCGCGCACTGTTTCAGGTTGTGCCGGCGAGGGAGTCCGCCTGCGTGACCAAGCTGCCCGGTGCGACGCTGCGCGTCAGCCAGACATTGCCGCCGATGACGGCGCCACGCCCGATGGTGACACGTCCGAGCACGGTGGCGCCGGCGTAGATGACAGCCTCGTCTTCGACGATGGGGTGGCGGGGCTGGCCCTTGACGAGATTGCCGTCGCCGTCGGTGGGGAAGCTCTTGGCGCCCAGCGTGACGTTCTGGTAGATGCGCACACGCTCACCCAGGATGGCGGTCTCGCCGATGACCACGCCGGTGCCATGGTCGATGAAGCAGCCGCTGCCTATCGTGGCGCCGGGGTGGATGTCGATGCCGGTGTCGGCATGGGCCAGCTCGGCGATGACGCGCGAGATCAGCGGCAGGCCGAGCTTGTAGAGCTCATGGGCGATGCGGTGGCTGATCAGGGCGCGCACGCCGGGGTAGCACAGCAGCACCTCGTCGACGCTGCGCGCCGCCGGGTCGCCCTGGTAGGCGGCCAGCACGTCGCTGTCCAGCAGCACGCGCACCTGCGGCAGGGTGCGCAGGAAGCGGCTGGCCAGTTCGGCGGCGGCTTCGAGGCTGGGAGCGTCGTCACCGCGCTGGCGGGCGTCGTGGCGTAGCTCCAGCGCAGCCTGCTGACGCAGCGTCGTCATGGCCGCGCCGAGGGTGTGGCCGACGTAAAAGTCCTCGTGCTGAGGCTGAAGCGTCGGCGGCCCCAGGCGCATCGGAAAGAGGGCGCCCGACAGGCACTGCACCATGCCGGCCAGCAGCTCGCGCGAGGGCAGCTCGCGGCCGTCGCCGCCGCGGCGATGCGCCTCGCGCCAGCGCCTGCGTTCGTTGCGCAGGGCCTCGACGACGGCCTGCAGTTCATCGGCCGGCGCGGGCGTTGACGGGGGAAGGGGTGCTTGGGTCATGGCGGGCGCCGCGCAGGCGTTGGGCAAGGGCGGCCAGTATAGAAATCCACCTTTTCCCCACGAGGGCGAGGGCCGCCGTCACGGCCAGCATGGCCGCCATGTGCACGGCCACGGCGGCCAGCGCCAGCAGCACGGAACCCGAGGCCGTGATCTCGCGCGCTGGCGAGGCGCTCAGGCAGATCGGCACCAGGGCCGGCACCAGCATCATGCCGCTGCCATGGGCGCTGGCCACCAGGCAGGACCACAGGGCCAGGCCGGTCTTGGCGTGTCGCAGCACCAGCGCGAGCAGCAACAGGGCGCCGCAGCCCCATTGCCCGGCACTCATGGAGCCGCCGAAGGCCACCAGCAGCGCCACGCCGCCGACGGCCGCCGCATGCCCGAGCGCGATCGGCAGCAGGGCCGAGCGCGCGTCACGCGAACAGGCCGCGAGGCCCCAGCCGGTGGCGGGGTTGAGCCCGTGCAATGCGCCAGCACCTGCCAGGGCGAGCCAGGGCCAGATGCTCATGACGTTCAGGCCTTGGCGCCGCCGCAGCAGGCCGCCGGTGCGGGTGCGGCCGACTCGTAGCGGTCGTGGTGGCGCACCCACTCCATCGTGTAGCTCAAGGCCCCCTCGTCGCGGCCCTTGGGCGTCAGGTCGATGAGGTTGTAGGTCCCCATCATCACTTCCACGCCGCGGCCGAAGGTCGAGTAGGTGTGGAAGACCTGGCCGGCCTCGTCCTTGCAGAAGATGCTGATGCCGGGCGCCTCCTCGTTCGGGAAGGGCGTCATGTGGAAGTTGTAATAGACGGCGCCGTCGACGCGGTCGGCCGGCGTGAAGCTGACGTGGAAGTCGCGGTTGAAGTCGTTGCCGTGGGACGAGGCCCAGGCGAACTGCCAGCCCATGCGGCGCTTGAAGGCCTCGATCTCGGCCAGCGGCGCGCGCGACACGGCCAGCAGCGTGATGTCGCGCTGGGCCAGGTGGGGCGCCATGCCGTCGAGATGGTCGGCCATGAAGGAGCAGCTCTTGCAGCCCTGCTCCCAGCCGGGGGCGAGCATGAAGTGCTGCACCAGCAGCTGGCGCCGGCCCTGGAAGAGCTCGCTGAGCTTGCGCGGGCCGGCGGGCGTGTCGAAGACATAGGCCTCGTCGTCCAGACGCACCCAGGGCAGGGCGCGGCGCTCGGCGGCGATGCGGTCCTGCTGCTGGGTCAGTTCCTTCTCGCGGGCCAGCAGGGCCTTGCGTTCGGCGATCCAGCGGTCGCGGCTGACAACGGGGTGGGGGGCGGGGGCATTCATGGTGGGGAACTCCTTGGGGTGGTGAAGGCAATGCAGCGGCTCCACCCGGGACCGGGTGGTTGTCTGCTCAGGGGGAAATCAGCGCTTAGGCGCGCTTGGGTCGGCGAACAGCTCTGACCTTGCCGGTGCCGCCGCCGCCGGCGTAGAAGAGGTCGGCGCCGTCGGATTCGAGGCCGCTGACATTGGTGCCGGCGGGCATCTGCAGGCTTTGCAGCACGGTGCCGTCGGCGGGGTCGATGCGGCGGATCTCGCTGGCGTCTTCCTCCCAGGTGCCGTGCCAGAGCTCGCCGTCGACCCAGGTCACGCCGGTGACGAAGCGGTTGGACTCGATCGTGCGGCGGATGGCACCGGTGGCCGGGTCGATCTGGTAGATCTTGCGTTCGCGGTAGTGGCCCACCCACAGGCTGCCCTCGGCCCAGGCCAGTCCCGAGTCGCCGCCCTGGCCGGGCGCGGGAATGGACGCGACGACCGCGCCGCTGCTCGGGTCGATCTTGTCGATGCGGGCCTCGGTGATCTGGAACAGATAGTGGCCGTCGAAGGCCGTGCCGGCGTCGGCCGGACGGTCTATGCGCCGCTGCGGCTCACCGCTGACCGGATCGAAAGCCAGCAGGGCCGGGCCGGTCGCGGCCCAGACGCAATGGCCGTCATGGGTCACGCCGCCGACCTTGTCGACGCCCTCGAAGGGACCATATTCACGGACGATTTCTGCGGGACGGGATTCGATGCTCATGGCGGTGTGCTCCTTGCGATGGCTCAACCTTAGCCAAGCGGCAGCGCGGCGGGGAGTAACAAGATCGTCGTGAATCCGGTCAGCGGTGGTGCCAGCCAGCGCCGCGCCCGCGTCTGGCCGATGGCGCGCACGCGCCCCAGAGCCTCCAGCTCGGCCAGTTCGCGCTGCACATTGCGCTGGCTTTCGCCCAGCGCGAGCGCCAGGGCTGAGGTGGACCAGGCCGCGCCGTCGGCCAGCAGGGCCAGCAGTTCGCTGGCCTCGCCTTCCATGGGTGGGGCGAGCACCGCCACACCGGGTGCGCGCAGCGCAAAGCCGCGCGCGGTGGCCTCGATGCCGGCGACGGGCTTGATGAGGGCGCGCAGCCGGCCGATCTCGACGCGCAGCCGCGCCCGGTGGGTCTCGTCGGCCTCGCGGATGCGAAATGCACGGGCGATCAGTGCGTCGCGCTCGGCCTCGCCCGGTGCCGCTTCGGCCAGGGTGCGCAGCAGCGTGAACAGGATGGGGCGGCGCGCCAGGTCCAGCGTCCACGCCCCGGCGCGCAGGCGATGGCGGCAGGCGTCGACGACCAGGCTGCCCGAGTCCATCAGCGCGGCCACGTCCTGCAGGCGCAGCGGCTGCCATTCGCCATCGACCAGCCGGCGCGCGGCGGTGCGCTCCAGCGTGGCGGCGGCTTCGTCGACTTCGGCCTGCAGGGCCGGCACACCACTGCGCAGGGCCGCTTCTTGTGCACGTGCGAGAGCGGTGCGCACGTCGGCCAGGCGCAGCGATCGAAGTGCCAGCTCGGCCGTGGCCAGGGCCGCGACGGCGGCGGGCAGGGGCGGCAGGGCTTGGCCGTCCAGCGGCGCGAGCAGGGCTGCGGCCTCATCGAGGCGACCGAGCAGCAGCTGCCGGCGCGCCGCAATCAACCGGGCCTGCAGGGCATTGCTGCGGTCACCACGCGCTTCCAGCGTGGCCATGGCGGCTTCCAGCGACCGCGGCGAAGCGCCGAGGTCGCGCAGGGCCAGGGCGACCTCGGCTTCCGCGACGACGCAGCGCGCCCGCGCCAACGCCTCATGGGGGCCGAAGCCCTGGGCCGCGCGCTTGAGCAGCTCGCGGGCGCGCGCCAGCTCGCCGAGCTGGGCCATGGCGATGCCGCGCAGGGCCAGGGCCGGTGGGTCCTCACGCAGGGCCACGCGCTTGAGCGCCGCCAACGCATCCCCGGCGGCCAAGGCGCGGGCGGCGGCGGAGATCAGCGAGTCCACGGTCTACTTGCCGGTCCGTGGCGCGAGCAACAGCAGGTCGCCGTTGCGGTCCTCGGTGATCCACAGCCGCCCCTGCTCGTCCTGGTCGACGTCGGTGGGTGCGCCCATGGGGTGCTTGCCCTTCAGCGCATCCCAGCCGTCGATCAGCGGCAGCGCCTCGCCCGCGGGTTGGTGCTTGTTGTCGTCGAAGCGCCAGGCCATCAGGCGGTGGCCGCTGGGCTGGTAGCCGTGCCAGGCCATCACGAGGCTGCCCTGCCATTTGGCCGGCCCGGCGTTCTTGTAGAACAGCATGCCCAGCGGTGCGGCATGGGCCGGGATCAGCCTGGCCGGCGCGGTGAAGTCCTGGCAGCTCTTGGCGCCGTAGCTCTTGTCCAGCACGTCGTTGCCGGTGCAGTGCGGCCAGCCATGGTGCCTGCCGGCTTCGACGCGGTTGAGTTCGTCGGGCGGCGAGCCCTTGTCGTATTGGTCGCCGGCCAGCGTGTCGCGGCTGTTCTCGGCCTGCCAGAGCTCGCCGGTTTCGGGGTGGATGGCCAGACCGACGGAGTTGCGCAGGCCCCAGGCCAAGGGCCGACCCTCCCAGGCGGTGGCGTTCTTGGGCGTGTACTTCCAGACTGCCGCCCAGGGCGCCTTGCCACCGGTCTGCGGGCAGCCCTTGTCGGTGCCGGCCTCGACGCCGTCGAAGGCCTCGCAGTGGTCGCTTGGCGAGCCGACGTTGACGAAGAGCTCGCCGGCCGCATTGACGACGAAGGATTTCAGCGGGTGGCGGCCCTGGGCCGGCAGCTCGGTGATGAAGGGGCTCAGTTTTGCGGGGTTCAGCTCGACCAGGCTGATGCGGTGAGTCTCTGCCAGCATGATGCGACCGGCGGAGTCCTTGCGCAGGCCGTGCGGCCGGTCCAGCCCCTTGAGCAGCACCGTCACCTTGAAGGGCTTGCCGGGCTCGCGGTTCAGCTCCAGCAGGCGGCCGCGGCCGGGGTTCCAGTTGCCCATGTCGGTGACGAGCAGGCGGTTGGGGCCGAGGGCCAGCACGCCGCGCGGGCGACCCAGGTTGGAGGCGGCCAGCGCCAGGCAGAACTCGGGCGCGACCTGCAGCGAGGTGATGGCGGGTAGGCCGTCGCACTGGCCCTGGGTGCGGTAGGCGGGCGGCTCCGCCCAGGCGGGGATGCCCAGCAGGGCAGCGATGGCGCAGAGGCTGCGGCGAAGGGAGGCGGTCATGCGGCCATTGTGTCGGTCCGCACGCTGATACAGCGCGCCGCGCGGCGCCCCAGGCTGTAGCTTCACGCCATGGCGGTCAGCCGCTGCAATCGCGGCATGAACGAGATGCTGCCCCTGCTGGCCTATTGCGCCCTGATGTCCGGCACGCCCGGGCCCAACAACATGATGCTGGTGGCCAATGGCGCCCACTACGGCTACCGGCGCACGCTGCCGGCCATCCTGGGCATCAATACTGGCGGCGCGGTGCAGACCTTTGTCACCTGCATGGGTCTGGGGGCGCTGTTCGTCGCCTGGCCCGTGCTGCATGAGGCGCTGAAGCTGGCCGGCACCCTCTACATGCTGTGGCTGGCGTGGAAGCTGGCCGTGGCGCCCGCAGCGAGCGACCGGCCGCCTGAGCGCCTGAAGTTCTCGCAGGCGGCCCTCTTCCAGGCCGTGAACCCCAAGAGCTGGGTGAAGGCGGTGACGATCGCGTCGGTCTTCATGCCGACGCAATGGAGCGTGGCCTCGGGCGCCCTGTTCGTCAGCGCCGTCGGCGCCGTCATCGGCTTCCCCTGCATCTCGATGTGGGCCCTGTTCGGCGTGGGCATCGGCCGCTTCCTGTCGAGCCCGGCCAGGCGGCGGGTGTTCAATACGATGATGGCCGTCTCCCTCGCCTTGCTCGCTCTCCTTTTGCTGCGCTGATGTTCTCCCTGGACCGCGACTCCTCCATCCCGCTGGCCGAGCAGATCGAGCTGCGCCTGCAGGCCTTGATCCACAGCGCCCAGCTGCCGCCCGGCGCGCGGCTGAACTCCATCCGCCAGCTGGCATCGAGACTGGGCGTCAGCCCCAATACCGTCGTTGTCGCCTACGACCGCCTGGTGGCCGCCGGCGTCATCGATTCGCGCGGCACGGCCGGCTTCTTTGTCGCCGAGGGGCCGCCTGACGTCATGCCCGATGCGGCCCGTGTCGAGGCCGGCGAGGAGCAGGAGGCCGTCTGGCTGGCCCAGCAGGCCAATGACCAGCGCTCCGGCGTGCTGCTGGCCAGCAGCGGCGCCCTGCCGGCGACCTGGCTGGAGGAGGCCATCCCGGCCGCCGCCGTGCAGCGCGGCCTGGCGCGGGCCCATGCGGGCATGGCCTCGCGCTGCCCGCCCCAGGGCCTGCCCGAGCTGCGCGAGCGCATCGCCACCCTGCTGCGCAGCCAGGGCATGGCGGTGGACGCCGGCCGCATCCTGACGACCTATGGCGGCACCCAGGCCATCGACCTGATCTGCCGCGCCTTCCTGCGCCCGGGTGACTCGGTGGCCGTCGAGACGCCGGGTTATTTCCTGCTCTTCGACCGCCTGCGCCAAGCCGGCGTCAACATCGTGCCCATCCCGCGGCGGCCCGATGGCATCGATCTGGAGGCGCTGGACGCGGCCTGCACGCGGCATCGGCCGCGCCTGCTCTTCATCCAGAGCGTGCTGCACAACCCCACCGGCTGGGGCAGCACGGCGGCCAATCTGCATCGCGTGCTGATGCTGGCCCAGCGCCACGACTTCCTCATCGCCGAGGACGATGTGCAGGGTCATTTCCACCCCGGCGCGCCGACCCGCCTGGCTCAGCTCTCGGGTCTGGAGCGCGTCATCTACTACTCCAGCGTCTGCAAGGCCATGAGTCCGGCCCTGCGCCTGGGCTATCTGGCCGCCGAGCCGGCGCTGCTGAAGGCCTTGATGCGCGAGAAGATCATCTCGGTGCTGACGACCTCGGCCCTCAATGAGTTCGTGCTGCTGGAAGTGCTGGCCGCCGGCCGCTGGCGCAAGCACCTGGACCGCCTGCAGCAGCGCCTGGCCGTGGCGCGTGGCCAGGCCACCCAGCAGCTGCGCCAGGCCGGCGTGCTGCTGGAGCACCCGGGCGAGGGCGGCCTCTTCCTGTGGGGCGCGCTGCCGGCGGGTGTGGACGTGGACAGCGTCGTGAAGGAGGCCTTTCGCAACGGCATCCTGCTGGTGCGCGGCGCCACCTTCGCGGCAGACGGTGCGCACGATCCGCATATCCGCTTCAATGTCGCCTTCAGCCAGCAGCCGCGGCTGGCGAGCTTCCTGCAGCAGCAGTTGAGTGCGGCCACCAGCGCCCAGGCGGCGGTGGAGAGGGCGCGCACGCGGATGACCGCGGGTGGCGGCGTGTGAAGCTTCACCATGGGACTTGAACGGGCCGGGGCCGTCATGCGGCCGCGCTAAGCTGCCTGCAAACGCCGCGTTCAAGCGGTATGCAGGGGGAAGAATGAAGCAATGGTTGGCCTGCGCCTTGGGCCTGGCTTTGGTGGCCTGCGGCGGTGGGAGTGGAGACAACGGGCCGGCGCCGGTGCCGGACTCGGTCGTCAAGGCGGCGTCGCTCGCCGAGTTGCAGGCCTACTCGACGCCGGCCACCCGGAAGGCCGAATTGCGCTGGACGGACTGGGTGGAGGGCGAGACGGGGTTCCGGGTCGACAAGTCGGTCAACAACGCCTGGGCGCCCGTCGCGACGCTGCCGAGCACGCCGGGCGGCTCGCTGTTCGGCGCGCCCAACACCTGGACGGGCCCGCTGGATGCGCAGCCCACGTCCTACCGCGTGGTGGCCTTGCTGGCCGACGGCCGGGAGGTTGCCCTGAAGGCCCTCTCGGGCGCGGCGGAGCTGAAGCTGGGCGTGCCGCCCGAGATGGCGGCCACCGCCATCGCGCTGGACCAGCCCGAGCCGGTCAGGGGCAATGTGAAGCTCAGCGTCGCGGGGGCGCCCGCCGGGGCCGTCTCGGCGCGCTTCACCACCAACCAGCCCTACTCCCAGGTCGGTCCGGTCTCCACGGCCGGCCCGAAGTTCGAGACCTCATGGAGTGCCGGCACTGAGGCCGAAGGCGACTACCAGGTCAAGCTGCAGTTGCAGTACGCGCCGGGCAGCTTTGTCGAGCTCGAGCGCACCGTGGCCGTTCGCAACCAGGACCTCTGGGCCAGCTTTGTCAGCAACATCGGCAATGACGCGGCGCGGATCACGGTCTACGTGATCCCATCCAGCCGGTCCGGCGCACCGCTGGTATCGGCCAGCCTGAGCGTCGACGGCAAGCCCGTCGGCATGCTGGACAAGACGAGCTGCCACGTCGTCACCGTCGGCAGCGCCTGCGTGCAGGCCTTTCTCTTCGATTTCCCTGGCTTTGACTACGAAGTGGGCCCGCATGTGCTGCAGGTGGCGCTGGCCGACGCGAATGGCCAGCGGGCTCTGGTGACGGGCCGCATGGTCAAGGCGGCGCCGTTGAAGGTCACGCTGACCAGCCCGTTGCAGAGCCGCTTCACGACGGGCAAGGTCGACGTGCGTGGCGAGATGACGGGTGATCCCAGCTACTCGGGCACTCTCAAGGTGCTGCTGCGCTACCCCGACCTCAGCGAGCGCGTGCTGCTGGAGCGCAGTGGCTACGGCCCTTTCAGCGCCGACATCGACATGACCGGCCTGCCCGATGGTCGCTACGACATCTCCGCCACCGGTTTTCCCACGGTCAAGTCGGGCGGCATCGCCACCGCCTCGGCAGCCGTGTTGTGGCAGGCCAGGCCGGCCATGGCCTATGAGCGGGTCAGGGATCTGCCCTTCAAGGGCTTCCTGACGGCGTCCGGCGCCGGTGGCGTGCTGCTCGACAACAACTTCACGGCGGAATGGGTCGTCCCTGGCGCCATGCCGGCGGGCGTCGTGCTGCCGACGGCCATCTCCACCAGCGAAGGCCAATGGAAGTTCGCCGGCAACCGCTGGCTGGCTCGGGCCGTGGGCGGTGGCACCACCGTCTACGCCTGGCAGGCTGACGGCTCGCGGCAGGCGGTCTCCAATGGCAATGCCGGCGCGTTCTCGGCGGCGGGCACCCTGGCCGGCTGGCTGCAGGACGTGGGCGGGCAATCGACGCTGTGGCTTTCCAACCTGGCAACCCCGGCGCCGGTGGCCATCCCCTTGAGCGGCGGCGCCATGACAGTCCTGGAGAACGAGGGCGCCGGTCTTTCCCTCGGGCTGGGCACGGGCGGCAAGGTCGTTGCGGCCTATGCGGCCGTGCAGCGCAGCCTGGTGGACGGGGTCAAGGCCTCGGCGGTGTATGTCTACGACGAGGCCAGCCACACGCACCGCCGCATCTCCGCCGAGGGCAGCATCGCGAGCCTGCCGGTGACCGATGGCAGGCGTGTCGCCTGGGGCGTGGCCGCCCTGGCCAACACCCAGCCGAGCGAGTTGTGGCTGGCGCCCGCGGACGGCAGCGGCCCGTCAACGCGGCTGTCCTCGTCGCTGTCCGGCGCGCCCCAGTGGGCCGATGACCTGCTGGTGTGGAGCGAAGCCCTGGGCGGCAGGACCTTCGCGATCAAGGCCTGGCATGATGGCGCGACGACGACGCTGCGGACCGAACTGGGCGCCGTGGTGCTCGCCGTCGGTGGCGGCGCCGCAGCCTATTCGGCTGGGAGCCGCCTGTACGTATGGACGCCCGCCAAGGGCGAACGGCTGGTGCACAGCGTCGGCGATTTCGACAGCGCCGCCATCGCCGAAGGCTGGCTCTATTTCACCGCGGGCTACCCGACGACCCTGTACCGGGTGCAGCTCTAGAACGGTCAAGCCACGCTCAACATATCTCCGACGCGGATGGCGCCGCCCTCCAGGATGCGCGCCGTCATGCCCCCATGGCCGCGCATCGCCGCGTAGCCGCCCGGACCGATGACCTCCTCCATGCGCGAGCAGGGCGCGCAGGGGCCGACGATCTCGATCAGGGCCGCGCCGACGCGCACCTTGGCGTTCTTCAGCGTCAGCAGGTTGATGCCGGAGATGACGAGGTTGCGGCGCAAGTCGACCGGGTCAATGGGGGCGCTGCGCGCGAACGCGGCGATCAGTGGCAGGTGTTCCTGCTGGATCAGCGTGACCTGGCGCGTCGACAGCTCGGCCTCGCCGCGCTGGCCGAGGCGGTCGTCGGCCAGGCCAATGCCGGCCAGCGCCGTCGTCTGCTCGACGAGGCGGGCCCGTTCGCGCGGCGTGGCGCGCACGACGATGGCTTCGACGCGGCCCTGGATATGGGGCGGCGGGGTCATGAGGTCGCGGAGGGTCTTCATGGAAACACATTAGGCCAGCCGAGGCCCGCAAAGTTCACGGACGCCCGCTGCAGCGCCGTCAAGCCGCGGGTCATCTCGGCCGAAGATGGGTTCACTGCTGGAGTGTCTGCCGTGCCGCGTCGTTTTCTTGCCGTCCTCGCCCTTGCGGCTGCCGCGCTGTCCCCGGCCGCCCACGCCGCCGACCTGACTGCGCTGGAAATGCGCTGGCTGCAGGGCATCGCGCCCGTGGTCGGCCATGCCCGCCAGGTGCTGGGCCTGCCGCTGGACATCGTCGTGCAGCCCCAGGATTCGCCGGGCGTCGCGCCGCTGGCCCTGGGCTTTGTCGAGGGCCGCTGCAAGCTGGTGCTGTCCATGCGCGGCAACCCCGAAGGCCAGCGCCAGGTCGACGCCATCGACCCGGCCCTGCTCGGGCCGACGCTGGAACTGATGGCAGCCCACGAACTGGGCCACTGCCGCCGCTATCTCGACGGGGCCTGGCATGGCATGCCGGCCGGCTTCGTCGCCGCCAAGGCGCCGGACGGCCTCAGCGCCGATCTGCAGCAAGCCTGGCTGGACATGCGCTCCACCCGCCGCGAGGAGGCCTACGGCGATCTCGTCGGCCTGGCCTGGACCCGCGCGCGTCATTTCGAGCTCTATGCCCGGCTGCAGGCCTGGCTGGTGGCCGAGCGCTCGGCGGATCTGGTTCCCGGCAGCCACCATGACACCCTGGCCTGGCTGGCCCTGGCGCGCGATCCCGCCGCGCTGCAGGGCCGCACGATGTTCGAAGCCGCGGACCGGCTCTGGGCCAGCGGCCTCAGCGACTGAAGCCGGGCACTGCGCGCCTGCCAAAAAAGCCCAGCGGCCCTGAAGGCCGCCGGGTTGGAACGCCTGGTGTGCACCTCGCACCCTGGCAACTGCAGTGCCGCATGATACTGGTTATTTGTACAGTGTCAGACGCCGGGTCAATGAGCCTGCGGCAGCGGCTCGTCGTCGCGGGTCTGGCGCGCCGCCGCTTGGGGCGCGGGCCAGAGCGTGCGCAGCCTTTCGACGGCGGCCCCTTCCTGCAGGCCTTCGGCGAGCAGTTGGGCCACGCTGGCAATGAATTGCGGCCGGGCGACTTCCTGCGGCGTCGCATGCGCCCGGCTGACGCGCTCGGCGCGTGAGGGGACGGCGACGTCGATCACCTCGATCGAGGCGCTGACCCAGCGCTTCCTGACCGACATCACGCAGGCCGGCGCACCGTCCGCCATGGCCAGGCGGGCCGAGCTTGCCGCTGCACCCGGCGGCGCAAACACCGGCCCCACGGACACATTCATGACTGAGCTGTGCGCCCGCTTGCGAAAGTGGGGCAGCAGGGCGCCGGTCAGTTGCTGCACGCCCAGCCGCCGGGCCTCCAGCTTTTCGCCGCTGTCGTCGGCGTCCAGCAGCGCATTCAGCCCCGGCAGGTGCTTCACCGGGAAGGCGATGGCGATGTTGACGAGCATGTTCAGGCCAGGGCAGCCGGCCGCGACCTGCTCACTGAAGCCGGCGACGTTCCAGGGGTTGGACAGATCCAGGTCCAGGACGCGCAGGCCCGCGCCGGCGGCGCCCGGCCGCTCAGCGAGGATGATGACCTCGTTGCCCAGCCGGTGCAGCAGCTCGGCCAGTCCGCGCCCGATGCCGACATCGCCACCTGCGACCAATATGGTGTTGCCTTGCATCCTCATTGCGACCTCCTTGCACGAAGGCCCGCATTGAATCGGCAGGCGGCGAAATTCAGCAGCCAAATCCGGTCATGTCATTGCACGATTCGCCCATCGGGCGACTCATCGCGGCAGGCCCGGATATGCGACCCAGGGCCGATAGCCCAAAACCACCAGGCTCTTGCACGATTCAGTCATTTCGGACGAGTTCAAGCCGCAAGCCCTTGAGCCGGCCGGGCGCCGCAGTTACGGTGGCGGCATGAGCTCAGTTGAAGAATTGCAGGGCCTGATCAAGCGCCACGCCGCGCCCGCGGGCGAGCGCGGCCCGGGCTGCATGTTTGCGGTGTCGGCAGACGCCCCCACCGAGATCCAGCACCATGTGCTGGAGCCGACCTTCGTCGTGGTGGCCCAGGGCGCCAAGCGCGCCATGCTGGGCGACGAGGTGTTCGAGTACCGCCAGGGCCAGTTCCTCGTCGTGACCGTGGACCTGCCCATCGCCGGCTGCGTCATCCAGGCCAGCCCCGAGCTGCCCTATCTCGCCGCGGGCCTGAAGCTGCAGCCGGCGACGGTCTCCTCGCTGCTGCTGGAGATGGACCCAGCCGACGTGGCGGCGTCCGAGCCGGCGGGCTTCGCGGTCAGCGATGCGCCCGAGGCCCTGCTGGACACCGTGGTGCGCATGCTGAGGCTGAAGGACTCGCCGCGCGACGCCGCCGTGCTGGGCCCGCTGGTGGAGCGCGAGCTCGTGTGGCGGCTGCTGCACAGCGCGCAGGGTGCCATGGTGAGGCAGATCGGCCTGGCCGACAGCCGGCTGTCGCAGATCGGGCGGGCCATCCGCTTCATCCGCGACCACCACGCCGAGGCCATCTCCATTCCCATGCTGGCCGACATGGTGGCCATGAGCGAGTCGTCCTTCCACCGCCATTTCCGCGGCGCGACGACGATGAGTCCGCTGCAATACCAGAAGCTGATCCGGCTGCAGGAGGCGCGGGCACGCGTGATGGCCGACGCGGGCGACGTGGCCGCCATCGGCTACAGCGTCGGCTACGACAGCCCCTCGCAGTTCAGCCGCGAGTACAGCCGCCTGTTTGGCGCCCCGCCGGGGCGGGACAAGCTGCGCTTGGGCCAGCGGGCGGTGGGGGCCTGAGCGAAAGCGCGGCGCGTCTTGTTTACAAAATAAGGTTAGTGGAATCCAAGTGGATGCCGCATGATGGCGACATGCCAGCCACGCCCTTGCTCTCGCCGAAGACGGCCAAGCCCGTCGATGAAAAGCTGACCCTCAATATCGGCTGCGTCGACCTGGGCCAGATCGACCTGCTGGTGCAGGAAGGCTTCTATGCCAATCGCAGCGACCTGATACGCACGGCGATTCGCAACCAGATCGCGACCCACGCCGACGTGGTGCGCCAGGTCGTCACCCGCAAGAGCATCGTGCTGGGCATCCAGCAGTTCAGTGCGGCGGACCTGGAGCAGGTGCGCGATGCGGGCCAGAAGCTGCAGATCCGCGTGCTGGGCCTGGCCGTCATCGCGCCCGAGGTCACGCCCGAACTGGCACTGGCCAGCATCGAATCGCTGACTGTGCTCGGCGCCCTCCATGCAAGTCCCGCCGTGAAGTCGGCCCTCGTCGGGCGGCTGCTGTAGCAACGCCTCGGCTCCTGAAAGCTTTCATGCATCCCCAGTTCGGTCAGTTGATGGCGGAGGCGACCGCGCTCACACGCGCCGGTGACCTCCCGGCCGCCATGGCAGCCATCACCGCGGCGCTCAACGGCAGCCCCGTCGCGGCAGAGCGCGTCCAGGAAGCGCCGGGCCACAACGTCATCGACGTGGTCGCTCGTGTCGTCGAAGAAGCCGTGGCGCCACCAGTCGCCCGACCTGCGACAGCCCCGCAAGGCGAGCGCTTCCTTACCGGCCACTACGCCCATCACGCCGGCAAGCGCGACTACCGCCTTTTCATTCCTGCCACCCGCCACGACAAGCCGCGCGCCCTGGTCCTGATGCTGCATGGCTGCACGCAGAGCCCTGATGACTTCGCCCGGGGCACGCGCATGAACGCGCTGGGGGCCGAGCACAACACGCTGGTGCTCTACCCGGCGCAGACGCGCCATGCCAATTCCCAGGGTTGCTGGAACTGGTTCAAGCACAACCACCAGGGCCGCAACCGCGGCGAGCCGGCCCTGCTCGCCGACATGACGCGGCACATCGCCGAAAGCCACGGTGTCGACCCCGGGCACATCTATGTTGCCGGCCTGTCCGCGGGTGGGGCGATGGCCGCGATCCTGGCGACGACCCATCCTGACGTCTTTGCCGCGGCCGGTGTCCACTCCGGGCTGCCTGCGGGCGCGGCCCGCGATCTGCCGGGTGCGCTGGCGGCGATGCAGGGCCAAGCCGGCAGCGGCCTTGCCGGCACGGCCAAGTCCGAAGTGCGCATGATCGTCTTCCATGGCGATGCCGATGCGACGGTCCACCCCAGCAATGGCGAACGGGTGGTGGCCGCCCATGGCGGCACCGCGGTCAGCGTCGAGGAGCAGCACGGATTGCAGCACGGCAACCGCACCTGCACGCGGCGCCTGCACAAGGACGCCCAGGGCCAGGTCGTGACCGAGCAATGGCGGCTGCATGGCGCCGGCCATGCCTGGTCGGGCGGCGACCCGTCGGGGTCCTACACCGACGCCCGCGGTCCCGACGCCAGCGCGGAGATGATGCGGTTCTTCCTGCAAACCTGACCCATCCAGCGCCGCTTTGGCCGGACATCGGCGTCCACACCTACTCGACAGCCTCGAAAAGCTCTGCCTCGGGCCGCTGGCCCGGCAGCGCTGACCCCCTATCTCCACGCCGCGGGCATGCCGTCTGCCAGGGTGAGTTCCACCCTGAATCGAGACTCCCATGCCCAGTTCCCGCAAGACGCCCCCCGCCGCCAAGTCGGCCGCCCGCAACACCGACAGTGGGCCCGCCAACCCCGTCACGCCCGGCGACGACGCAGCCACTCGGAAGATGGCGCAGACCGGCGACCTGGCGGCCGCCATGCCCTTCAACGCCAACAAGGCCGCCGAGCATGGGCAGGACAACGGCCTCAACCCGCCGGCCGGTGCCCAGGTACCCCCGCCCTCGCGCCTGCCCACCGGCAGCACGCTGTCTGAAGTCAACGCGTCGGCCAAGACCGGGGGCGTGGCGGCCGATGGCAGCAATCCGGGCAACGGCCCGCTGGACCGCGTACGCGTGGACAGCGGCGGCCAGCGGCTCACCACCAACCAGGGCGTGCCGATTGCCGACAACCAGAACTCGCTGAAGTCCGGCCTGCGCGGCCCCGCGCTGCTGGAAGACTTCATCCTGCGCGACAAGCTCACCCACTTCGACCATGAGCGCATCCCGGAGCGCATCGTGCATGCGCGCGGCTCGGCCGCCCACGGCTTCTTCGAGTGCTACGACGCCGTGCCTCAGCTCACCAAGGCGGCGCCCTTCAAACAAGCCGGCAAGATCACACCGGTGTTCGTGCGCTTCTCCACCGTGGCGGGCGAGCGCGGCTCCAAGGATACGGCGCGCGACGTGCGCGGCTTTGCGGTCAAGTTCTACACCGATGAAGGCAACTGGGATCTGGTGGGCAACAACATGCCGGTGTTCTTCATCCAGGATGCGATGAAGTTCCCCGACCTCGTGCACGCCGTCAAGCCCGAGCCGCACCACGGCATGCCGCAGGCCGCCAGCGCCCACGACACCTTCTGGGACTTCGTCTCGCTGATGCCCGAGTCCACCCATATGCTGATGTGGGTGATGAGCGACCGCGCCATCCCGCGCAGCTTCGCCACCATGCAGGGCTTTGGCGTGCACACCTACCGCCTGGTCAACGAGGCGGGCGAGTCGTTTTTCGTGAAGTTCCACTGGAACCCGAAGTTCGGCACCCACTCGCTGTGCTGGGACGAGGCCGTCAAGATCTCCGGCGCCGACCCCGACTACCACCGCCGCGACCTGTGGGAGCGCATCGAGGCCGGCGCCTACCCCGAATGGGAGCTGGGCCTGCAGGTCTTCACCGAAGAGCAGGCGGACAAGTTCAGCTTCGACGTGCTGGACGCCACCAAGCTGGTGCCCGAGGAACTGGTGCCCATCCAGCCCGTGGGGCGCATGGTGCTGAACCGCAACCCCGACAACTTCTTCGCCGAGACCGAGCAGGTGGCCTTCTGTACGGCCAACATCATCCCGGGCCTGGACTTCTCCAACGACCCGCTGCTGGCCGGGCGCATCCACTCCTATGTGGACACGCAGATCAGCCGCCTGGGCGGGCCCAACTTCCACGAGATCCCGATCAACTCACCCATCGCGCCGGTGCACAACAACCAGCGTGACGGCATGCACCGCCAGGCCATCCCGCGCGGTCGCGTGGCCTACGAGCCCAACTCGCTGGGCGGCGGCTGCCCCTTCCAGGCCGGCGCCACGCAGGGCTTCACGTCGGTCGCCGCGCGCATCCGCGCCAAGGACGAGCAAGGCAAGGTGCGCGCCAAGCCCGAGCTGTTCGCCGAGCACTACAACCAGGCCGCGCTGTTCTTCAACAGCCAGACGCCCGCCGAGCAGGCCCACATCGCCGCGGCCTTCCGCTTCGAGCTGAGCAAGGTGCAGGTGCCGGCCATCCGCCAGCGCGTGGTGTCCATGCTGAGGAACGCGTCCGAGTCGCTGGCCGCCCAGGTGGCCGAAGGGCTGAACATGAACCCGCTGCCCGACGCCATGCCCCGTGCCCTGCCGCGCCGGCTCAAGCCCGAGGTCAACGTGTCGCCCGCGCTGTCGCTGACGGCCCGGCCCGGTGACGGCTCCATCGCCGGCCGCAAGGTGGCCCTGTTTGTGGCCGACGGCGTGCTGGGCCAGGGCGTGCTGGACGTGCAGGCCAGCCTCGTGGCGGCCGGCGCCGTGCCGCGCCTCATCGCGCCGCGCATCGGCCCGGTGGCCACCGGCGACGGCACGGCCCTGGAGGCGGATGCATCGCTGGAGAACGAACCCGCCTTCCTGTTCGACGCGCTGCTGCTGCCCGACGGCGCCGCCGCCATGGTGGCCCTGTCCGGCGACGGCAACGCCATGGCCGGCATCCGCGACCAGTACCGCCATTGCAAGACCGTGGTCGCCCTGGGCACAGGCGCCGAGCTGCTGGACGTGGCCGGCATCTCCCCCACGCTGCCCACTGGCGACCCCGACCCGGGCATCACCGTGGCATCGGATGCCGCCAGCGCCGCCGATGCCTTGGTCGACGGCCTCAGGCGCCACCGCCACCCGCAGCGCGAGACAGACCCGCCGATCGTGTGAGCGACCTGCGCCTTGCCCCTGACCGAGACCGAGCATCCGCTGCCGTAAGAGCAGCGGCAAGATCAACATCAAGGTCCGCAGCGCGCAGGGCGGCGCCGACACGGACGCGACCGGGCCGGCTCAGAAGGTCTCGACCCGGTCGCCGTGCAGCAGCAGCTGCGGGACCTGCAAGAACATCCATCGGTCGCCATCGGGGCGGATGGACCACGTCAGATCAAACCGCTCGGCGGGCCAAACCCGGGGCACGTCGCCAGCACCCAGGACGGCACGCGCCAGCGCGGGCAGGTAGTCATGCCGCCAGCACACCAGCACCGGCACGTCCAAGTTCCGGAGTGTTTGCGCGAACTGTTCAAGCGGATCTTCGTCTGACCAGCGCTCGTCCACGGCGATGCCCAAGGCGTCGGCCAACGGCGTGATGGTGTCGCGGGGACGCGTTGATGGGTGCAAGGGTGTCGCGCGGGCTGCAAAGATGTGTTCCGGCCTGCACACCAGCCGCGCGTGCATGCGGTCCGCCAACAAGGCGAAGTACGGAACCAGCGCGCCGGCGCGACGCCACCCGGCGACGCTCAGCGAGCGCTCGTCCAGGCGGCCGGCGTCGTCAACGCCGCTGCGCCCTTGGCCAGGCTTCTCGGCGTGTCGGATCAGCATGATGCACTTGGACATCTTCTTCCTTTGCGCCGCGGCAGCCGTGCTGCACGCCAGGCCGGTAGAGGTCAGCGATGGAACCTAGGCTTGCGAGACCCTGTTGTCGGATGGCGCGTCCGCACACAGGCTTGTCGGCATGCCTTCCTCGTCAATGGAGTGAATCTCCTTGGCGGGGCCGGCAGTCTTGGCGCGGTCCGCGAGCCGTGCATAGAACGCAGCCACCTCGCGCAGGTCCTGCTCGTCCAAGGTCTCGATGCCGATCATGCGGTTGCTCGCGCTGCGGTGAGCCGCCAGCAGTTCATTCAGCTTCAGATGCAGGGCGACGCTGTCCTTGTTCTGGCTTTGCTGGATCAGGAACACCATC
This sequence comes from Roseateles saccharophilus, assembly GCF_031458095.1. Lineage (GTDB taxonomy): Bacteria > Pseudomonadota > Gammaproteobacteria > Burkholderiales > Burkholderiaceae_C > Pelomonas > Pelomonas saccharophila_A. Next base: position 663,138 of record NZ_JAVDXU010000002.1, on the reverse strand, counting down.
AGGAAGGTCACGATGGTCGTTCCGGTGTTGACCACCAGCTGCCAGTTCTCGGAGTATCGATAGGCCGGGCCCAGCAGGCCCCACATGCCAATCAGCGCCAGCGCCGCGCAGAACGCCACGGGCGAACCGCACCAGCGTGTCACTGCCGAGGCGAAATGGTCGAAGTAGGTGAGCAGCTTCGATCGCGCGGCGTAGGCCGCCGTGTTCGTGCTGGGCATCGCGCCCAGGGCATCGACGCTTTCTTCCGCCGCGCGGGCGGGCTTTTCGGGTGCGATTTCCATGGGATCTCCTGGCGTACACCGCCGGCTCGCCTCAGACAGAGGTCGAGTCCGGTCAGGCCTGACTGATCCGAGCTTAGGCATTCGCAGGGCGGTGGCTATCAGACAAGATCCCGCGCTGCGCCATGGGCCGCCTCGCTGAATCGCTTGCTGAGGAATGGCGAATTGGCGATCCCGAACCGCCACGGCAAATGTCCGGCCTTGGTGATGCCGATGCGGACCCCGACCACCAGCTCGATTTCATCCCGCGGCGCCAGCAGCTCGAACGGCGGCTCATCGAACGCCAGACCGTTGAAGGAGCGGTCGATCGCCAGAGCCTGGCCGACACGCCCAGGACCGGATGCGAGCAGTTCCGCACGATGACAGCCACGACGTGCGCGCATCGCCTCCAAGCCGTGTGTGGGCTCCAGCGCACGGATCAGCACCGCCGCACCGTGCCCGGCCTCCTGGCAAACGACATTGAGGCACCAGTGAAGGCCGTAGCTGAGGTAGACATAGGCGCGCCCCGGCGGGCCGAACATGGGTGCATTGCGCAGCGTCGGACCTTTGAAGCTGTGAGACGCCTCATCGTCCATGTCGTAGGCCTCGGTCTCGACGATGACGCCGCCGATGCCGTCGACCAGCAGCGTCCAGCCGATCAGCTGGCGCGCTACGGTTTGGGGGCTCTGGGCGAAGTTCACAGGCGACCGCGTCAACGACATGGCCTGGCTGCCGGCGCAGCGCCCTGAGGGCAAGACCCGGCCGGGCCTTGCCGAGAGCGCCGAACCGGCCGCTCAGTGCGGTTCGTCCGCCTGACCCATCAGCTCTGCCTTGCGGGCAGCGATGTCTTCACCCAGGATGTCCAGGTCCAGATCGGACTTGCGAACCTTGGGGAACATCTCGCCTTCCTCTTCCTTGACGTGGTGATCGATGTATTCACCGAGCACCTTGACCTTGGCGTCATACAAGGGGTCATCCGGCGAGCCGTCCTCGATCTGCGCGATGAGTTCCTTCGCGCTGGCGTGCTCGACATCGGCCTCGTCGACGAGGTCTTCGTCTTCACCCAACACTTCACGGGCGCGCGGATAGAAGAGCTCCTCTTCGGCGGTCGCGTGAGCGGTCAGCATCACGCAGATCTGTGCGGCGACGACCTGTTTCTCGCCGGCATCGGCTTGCGCCTTCACCAGCTTGTCGTATTCCTTGAACAGCGCCTTCACCTCGCGGTGATCGGCGATCAGCAGGTCGATTGCATCGGGCGCGTCGTTGCCGCGCGCCTTCGAGGCGGCTGCGGGCTTGGTGGATGCGCCCTTGGACGCCTTGGCTGAGGTTTTCGTTGCGGTGGGCATGTGATTCCTACTGGCTGGTGGCAAAAACGCCGTGCCGTGACACCGGCGCGGCTCGAGACCTGCTCGGCAAACGCCATGCCAACTGCACCGCTGCACGCGAGCCGAGACGGTCATGACGAGATGGGGAGCGTCCGCCAGGCGACGTCGAGCGGGTGTCGGACAGAACCTCTGTTACGCCCGGCTGCCAAGACGGTTGGCGCGCGGGGCATCCGAAGGCGCTGGGTGTCCGAGGCGAACGGCGCGGCGCCTACATTTGCTTACAAGCGAATTTGGCGAAAGTGTCTCGGCATGCAGGCTCGATGCGTCGTGCCTGTGAAAGGAGCAATCACATGCAATTCATGATCATGCACAAGAACGACCCTCGTACCGAGGCGGGCCAGCCGCCACCGTTGGAGCTGGTCGCGCAGATGGGGGCCTTCATCGGCGAGTACGCGAGCACGGGCCGCTTCATCGATGGCGCCGGGCTCGCCGGCAGCAGCACCCGCACGCGCCTGCTGTTCCGCGATGGCCGGTGCAGCCTCCAGCCGGGTCCCTATGCCGGCGAGCGCGAACTGCCCAGCGTGCTGTGGCAGCTCAAGGTCGGCACGCGCGAGCAGGCCATCGCCTGGGCGCAGCGCTACGGCCAGATCCTCGGCGACGGCGAGATCGAGCTGGGCAAGGTCAACGAGCCCTGGGACATCGGCCTGATGCCCGTGCCCGACAACCCGCCGCTGCAATTCCTGCTCATCGACAAGGCCGATGCGGCCAGCGAGGCCGGTGGCCGCAGCGCGCAGCTGCTGGCCGCGCTGGCGCGCCTGCAGGCCGAGGCGACCGCCGCCGGCGTGCTGGTCAAGACGCTGATGCTCAAGCCCAGCAAGACAGCCAAGCGCCTGCGCTTCAGGAACAACGAGCTGGGCGTCATCGACGGCCCGTTCACCGAGACCAAGGAACTGATCGGCGGCTTCGCGGTGATGGAGCTGGCGGACATGGACGAGGCCATCGCCATGTGCCGCCGTTACGCGGCCATCCTCGGCGGCACACTGGAGATCGACATCCGCAGCGTCGACACGGGCGTGCCAGCCTGACAGCTGTCTGCATTCGGCGGGGCGCAAGGGGCGGTTTCGATACATTGACCTTCAGTTCGAAACTTTGTGATCAGCGCCCCATCCGTCCAATGGCCCTGCAATACCTGACCCTGCCCGTCACCCAGTTCCAGCAGAACTGCTCCCTCGTCTGGTGCGACGTCACCCAGGACGCCGCCCTCATCGACCCCGGTGGCGAGCTGCCTCGCCTGCTCGCGGCAGTGCGCGAGCGTGGCCTGAACCTGAAGGCCATCTGGCTCACGCATGCCCACATTGACCACGCCGGCGGCACCGGACAGCTGGCGCGCGAACAGGGCCTGCCCATCATCGGCCCGCATCCGGGCGACCAGTTCTGGATCGACGGCCTGGCCCAGCAGAGCAGGATGTTCGGCTTCCCGCCCGCCGAGGCCTTCACGCCCGACCGCTGGCTCGACGATGGCGACACGGTGCAGATCGGCCAGGAGACCCTGGCCGTGCGCCATTGCCCCGGCCATACGCCGGGCCATGTCGTCTTCCACTCGGCCTCGGCCAAGCGCGCCTTCGTCGGTGACGTGCTGTTTGCGGGCAGCATCGGCCGCACCGACTTTCCGGGCGGCAACCACCAGCAACTGCTCGACGCCATCCGCCAGCGCCTGTGGCCCATGGGTGACGACACCGTCTTCATTCCCGGCCATGGCCCGGAAAGCAGCATCGGAATTGAACGTCGCGGCAATCCCTATGTTGCAGATGGGGTTTGAGCGACGGCGCGCCGTAATTCGTTCACAAACACACCCAGCAACATTTACGCCCGACGCGAAACATGCTCTCCTACGCTTTGATGATGGCTCGCATGGTGTGGGCCAAGGAGTGCTTCCATGTGGTTGTCCGAGTTTGTGCAACCGGGCCAAGCGCCCGGCGCCCGTCCGCGTGAACGCCGGCAGGCGGCCTCACTGTCCAGTCAATGGTTGGGTTTGGTGCTGGAGGAGCTCGACCATGGCGTCGTCCTTCTCAACGGCGGCGGCCGCGTGCTTCACACCAATCTCGCCGCGCGAGCGTCGCTGGATGACAACCACCCGCTGGAGCTCGTCGGCCCGCATCTGCGCGCCCGCCTGCTGACCGACGCCGTGCCGCTGGCCGAGGCGCTGGAAGGCGCCGAGGCGAGCGGCCGGCGCTGCCTGCTGCGTCTGGGCGACGACCGCGCCGAGTGCGGCCGCGCCAATGTCGTCGTCGTGCCGCTGAACCGCGACGTCAGCCAGGCGGCCGTGCTGCTGATCCTGGAGCGCCGCCAGCTCTGTGGCGACCTGGCCGCACAATGGTTCGCCCTGCGCTACCAGCTGACGCCGGCCGAGACGGAAGTGCTCAAGGCCCTGTCCAACGGCGTCAAGCCGACCGAAGTGGCGCAGCGCCAGGGCGTGGCCATCTCGACGGTGCGCAGCCAGATCCAGAGCATCCGCGCCAAGAGCGGGGCCGACAGCATCGGCGAGCTGATGCGCCAGCTGGCCCTGCTGCCGCCTCTGGTGTCGTCGCTTCGCCCGGCCAAACTCGTCAACTGACGGCGCCCATGGCGGCTTTCCTGCGGGCCGAGCGCCGGGCCGCTCCCTAGCCGGCCCGCGCTGGGCGATGTGCTTGTGGCTCAATGCCACAAGCATCGTCGTCCCCGCGGGGGCTGAGGCCGGACACATGGCGCCCGGTGGGCGGCATGTGCCTGCCGAAGCTCTGCGGCCAGTGGCCGCAGAGTGGTCCCGGCCAAGGTACTCCGTGGACGAGGGGCTAACATTCCGGCGCGCTATGGGCCAAATGCCCCAGGCGCCGCCGGATGCCTGACGACACCTTCGATACCGAACTCCTGGCCCTGCCGCCCTCGCTGCGGCTGCTGGCCGCGCGCGGCATGGCGCGCAGCTATCGCAAGGGCATCGTGCTGATCGAGGAAGGCTCGGTCGGCGACAACCTCTACCTGATCCTGTCCGGCTCGCTGCGCGCCTTCAGCAGCGATGCGCGTGGCCGTGAGATCACTTATGGGGTCTACGGCCCCGGCGAATACGTCGGCGAGATGAGCCTGGACGGCGGGCCGCGTTCGGCCAGCGTCATCACCGAGGAGGCCTGCCGCCTGGTCATGGTGACGCGGGCCAGCCTGCTGACCCATATCAGCGAGCACCCCGAGTTCGCCTTCGAGCTGCTGACCAAGGTCATCCGCCGCGCTCGCGCGGCGACGCTGTCGACCAAGCAGCTGGCCCTCAACGATGTCTATGGCCGGCTCAAGAGCCTCGTGGACGAATCCACCGGCGACGGCCGCCACCTCGAGCTGACCCACCAGGGCATGGCCCAGCGCCTGGGCTGCTCGCGCGAGATGGTGTCCAAGCTCGTCAAGGACCTGGAGCTGGGCGGCTATCTGCGTCGCGTCGCCGCGGGCGAGTACCAGCGCCTCAAGAACCTGCCGGCGCGCTGGTGACCTGAGCCCAGGGCCGAGCGACGGGCCGCCCAAGCCGGCCCGCATCCCCTCGGGGGATCGGCTGGCGTACCCGCCAGCCGGGGGGCTCACTTCAGCGCGAGCGCACCGGCAGCGGTGGCGCGACCGGGAAGCGCTGGTCCGGCTTGGACGCGCGCTGGTAGAGGCCCTCGACCTTGGGCAGATTGGCCTGGATGTCGCGGATGCGCGTGGTGCTGGCCGGGTGGGTGGACAGCCACTGCGGCGGCGCGCCCTTGTTGGCCGTCATCATCTTTTCCCACAGCCGCACGGCGGCGGCCGGGTCGTAGCCGGCGCGGGCGGACAGCTCGATGCCGACCAGATCGGCCTCGCTCTCGTCATCGCGGCTGAAGCGCAGGTTCACCAGTTGGGCGCCCATGCCGGCCAGGCCGCGGCCGATATTGCCCAGGCCCAGCAGGGCCGAGCCCAGCTCGACGATGCCATTGGTGACGGCCGACTTGCCGACGCGCTCGCGGGCGTGTTCGCGCAGCGCGTGTGCGACCTCATGCCCCATGATGGCTGCGACCTCGTCGTCCTCGAGCTTGAGCTTCTCCAGGATGCCGTAGAAAAAGGCGATCTTGCCGCCCGGCATGCAGAAGGCATTGAGCTGCGTGCTGGCCAGCAGGTTGACCTCCCATTTCCACTGCCTCGCGCGATCGTTCCATTCATAGCTGAAGGGGATGATGCGCTGGGCGATGTAGCGCAGCCGCTGTGCCTGCGGGTGCTCCATGGGCGCCAGGGCGCGCTGCTGGCCGGCCTCCCGCATCATCTGCGCGTATTGCTGGCTGCCGGCCTGTTCGAGCTGATCGGCCGACACGAAGCCGGTGAACTTGCTCTTGGGGCCGACGTCGACGCCGTCGCGCGCCCAGGCCGGCAGCAGGGCGGCGGCACCGGCCGCACCGAGCAGGCCGGTGAACAGGCGCCGGCCGCGCCGGGTGGGTGGCGCACAGCGGCCCGCGGCGCAATCCGCGCAGTCGCCGAACAGGCGCGTCGGCGGGTGGGTGAGTTGCAGGTCGTCGCGGACCTGGAAGTCATCGGCATGCATGCCGGCATTGTGCTTCGACGGCAAAGCCTGTTCTCGTAGGACGGCAGCGCGGGACTGGCGACAATCGCGCCATGGACAGCCAGCAATTCCGCGCCGCCCTGGGCATGTTCGCCACCGGCGTGACCATCGTCACCGTGCGCTCACCCGAGGGAGGCCTGGTCGGCCTGACGGCCAATTCCTTCAACTCCGTGTCGCTGGACCCGCCGCTGGTGCTGTGGAGCCTGTCGCGGCGGGCCGGCTCCATGCCGGTGTTCACGCATGGCTCGCATTACGCGATCAACATCCTCGCGGCCGACCAGAAGGAGCTCGCCCAGCGCTTCGCCATGCGCGACATCGACCGCTTTGCCGGCGTGGCCTGGCGCGAGGGCGCGGGCGGCGCGCCGGTGCTGGACGGCGCCGTCGCGACTTTCGAATGCGCCAACCGCAGCCGCTACGAGGAAGGCGACCATGTCATCTTCGTCGGCGAGGTCGAGCGCTGCACGGCGCGGGTCGGCGCCCAGCCGCTGATCTTCCACGGCGGTCGGTACTTCACCGAGCTTCCGATCTAGCGGCTTGTCGATTCCACTGCGGGTCGCTCGTCGTAGCAGCAGAGGGTCGTCCTCTACCCAACTCAGTCAGGAAGCATCATGACCAACACCGTCACCCTGCACCGCGTGCTGCGCTGCCCGCCCGATCGCGTCTATCGCGCCTTCACGACGCCCGCCGCCATGGCCAAGTGGCTGCCGCCGCATGGCTTCACCGGCACTGTCCACGAGATGGATGCCAAGGTGGGCGGTACCTACAAGATGTCCTTCACCAACTTCACGACCGGTGGTGGCCACAGCTTTGGCGGCCGCTACCTGGAGCTGGAGCCGGGCAAGAAGCTGCGCTACACGGCCGCCTTCGACGACCCCAACCTGCCCGGCGAGATGACGACGACGGTCGAGCTCAAGGCCGTGTTCTGCGGCACCGAGGTGCACATCAAGCAGGAAGGCATTCCCGCCGTCATCCCGGCCGAGGCCTGCTATCTGGGCTGGCAGGAGTCGCTGACCCTGCTCGCCCAGTTGGCCGAGCCGGAAATCCCGCAGTAACCCAATGACTTATGCGGGCCGAGCGCCGGGCCGCTCCCTAGCCGGCCCGCGTTGGCCGATGTGCTTGCGGCTCAATGCCGCAAGCATCGGCGTCCCCTCGGGGTCCCGTCCAAGGTAGTCCTTGGACGAGGGCTTCACTTCTGGCCCGGTGTGGGGACGATGGCGGCCATCGCAGCTTTGAAAGCCGGGTCGGCCAGCAAGGCGTTCCAGGCCGCCATCAGCGAGGCGTACTCGCCGGTCGAGATCTTCTTGGCGTTGATCGCCGCGGTGAGCGAGGCATTGAGCTTGACCAGGGCGTCGTACTTCGCATAGCCCTTGCCCTTGAGCTGGGTCACCGCGTAGTTGCTGTAGCCCCAGGCGTTGTTCAGATTGTTCCAGTCGCCCGAGCCAGGCTGGATGTAGGTCACCGGCGCGGGGGCGGGCGACGGGGCCGGTGCGGGCGGCGCGGCCACGGGTGCGGGAGCCGGGGCGGTGGTGGGCTTGCCGCAGGTGCCGGTCACGTTGATGCGCACCCAGCCCGTGCTCGGCACGCCATCGACGTTGACGACGACCTTCACGTTGTTGGCACCGGCGAACAGATAGGGCTGGGTCCAGATGGTCTTGACGACCTTGGGCGTCAGCGCGATCTGGGTGTTCTGCGCGATCAGCGTGTCGTTGCTGTAGATGCGGTTGGTGCTGGTCGCTATCGCCGTGGCGCTGACCTCGTCGTACTTGAAGTTGAAGGCGCAGCGGCCCAGGCTGGAGATGAAGGCGTCCTTCTCGCTGACGGTGATCTGCGGCATCGCGCTCATGGCCGTGCCGTTGGCGGTGACGAGCATGGGCGCGGCCTGGGCGATGACGGTCTGGCCGTCGCTCTTGACGATGCGCACGAGGCCGGTGAGCTGGGCCGTGGGGTCGGCGGCGAAGCTGGCCTGGGCAAACAGGGCGAGGGCGGCAGAAACTGCGCTAAGTGCGGTGGCTTGGAACTTCATGGCGTGGTCTTTCGGGTTGATGCAAAGGGTGGGGCTACGAGGCAGTAGCCGGCACCTCCCCGTGTGCCACGCTGCGGACATGACCTTGTCCGCCCAGGGCGGCCCCGCTGTCTTTCGCGCCTGTTCAGCGCATGAAGACCGGTGGCTTTGCGTCCCCGCCTTTCGACGGGTTTGCCGACTGCATGGGACGCAGTGTGCGGATGTAAGCCGTGTTTTGTCCGTGCGTCAGTTCACGAACGTCAGACCCCGCCCGGCGAGCGGCAGGGGGCTCGCGACGAGCGGTTTTTGAAGCTTGCGGCCGGCTTGCGGCAGCGTTTTCAGCTCAAGCGGCCGGCCGGCAGGGCCGCCGGCGCGGCACTCAGTGCATGCCAGCGCCAGGTGCCAAGCCCGGTGCTGAGCGCGACGCTGGCGACGGCCAGCAGTATCAGCGGCGCCCGCAATTCCCTGTGCAGCAGATACAGGCCCCAACCCATCAGCATGAAGGCCAGGATGGGCACGACGGTCGCCCAGGCCGTGGGCGACTTCATGCGCGCAGGCACGCGCAGCAGCCAGCCTGTGCTGAGCGGCAGGGCGCCGAAGGCCAGGCACAGCAGCCCGGGCTCGTTGGCGGCCCAGGCCAGCAGGCCCAGGCCGGCGGTCGTCAGTGCCCAGGCCACCAGGACATGGCGCAACTGCATCCACGCGACCGCGCGGTTCAGCGCCTGGCCCTGGGGCAGGCCGGGCAGCAGCCGCAACAGGGCCTGTTCGCGGCGGCTGTGCCAGAGCATGTTGGGCAGGGTGAAGCAGGGGTTGAAGCCGATGCTCGCCAGGCCGATGGCCATGCCGTAGGCCCCCTTGGTCCAGTGGTCCTGCAGGCCCTGGCCGGCCAGCGCAAAGGCGACGACAAAGCTCAGCGCAGCGATGACCACGCCCACGACCGCGCCCAGGCTCTGATACAGCCAATGCTGGCGGCCATGCAGCACGATCTCGGCGCGGCTCATGGCGCTGCCAGCCGTTGGTTTGGCCTTCGCGACGACATGGCGCTGCCAGGTCGACGCGGCATGCGCGAAGGGCTGGCTCAGCCACTCTCCCACACGGCCAAAGGCGGCCGCGCCGGCGTACTTGCCTTGCATGCTGTCCTCGGCGGCGCGGCGCATCCGCTCGGTGCGGGCATAGGTGGCGCGGTGGGCCGTGTCGCCATGGCCGAACAGTCGCGCAACGAGCCAGCCCAGGGCCAGCAGGCATCCGGCGAGCACCGTTAGCGGCTGGCCCAGCCACAGCTCGCGCAGCGCCGCGCCGAGGGGAGCTAGCTTGCGGTCGAGGCCGGCGCCGAAGAACAGCACCGGGCCGATGGAGACAACCAGCCAGAGCTGCCATTCCCGCATCGCCCAGCCCATGAAGGCCAGCAGTGCCGCGGCGCCGAGCAGCAGCAGGGCGAAGGACGGCAGCATCGGCATGAACAGCCACAGCAGGACGGCGCTGGCCAGCGAGACGCCGGCCCAGGCCGCCAGCGCCGCCGTCAGCGTGCGGCGCAGATGGCCGGGCACGAAGCGCGCGACGTGGGGATGGTTCTGCTGCATCAGGCTGCCGATGACGGCCATCCACAGCGACATCAATGCCAGCGCCGCCGAGCCGGCGAGCAGGGGGCGCGCCATCTGGGGAACCAGATAGAGGCCCAGCGCCAGGCCGAGCAGCGTCAGCGCGAACAGTGCGCGCCGGCCCCAGGGGGCCTCGCGGTCGCGCTGGCGCCAGAAGGCCAGCAGCAGCTGGTTGCAGGGGTGGGCGGAATTCATCATGTCAGCTCCGCGAACAGGTCTTCGAGGTTCACCGCCTGGGCGTCCTGCGGCGCGCTGACGCCGGCCGGCAGGCGGGCCAGCACGCGCTCGCGGCCGGCCTCCAGCTGCGTGCGCTTGAGCGGCTGGGCATTCAAGCGCGCGAACAGGCCGGCCAGTTCGGTGACGGTGCCGGTGAAGGCGCGCACCTGCTCCAGCAGCTCGTCCAGCGGCGCCTGCAGCGCGATGCGGCCCTCGCTGAGGAAGGCGAGGTTGAAGGCCACGCGTTCCAGGTCGGACAGGATGTGGGTGGAGAACACAACGGTCGTGCCGCGGTCCAGCACCTGGTCGACCAGCTCGCGCAGGAAGTCGCGCCGGCCGACGGGGTCGAGGCTGGCGACGGGCTCGTCCAGCACCAGCAGGTCGGGCTCATGGGCCAGGGCACGGATGATGGACAGGCGCTGCTGCTGGCCGCCCGAGAGGCGGCGGATGGGCTTGTCGCGCGCGATGTCCCAGCGCGACAGCAGGCCCTCGACCCGGGACTCGTTCCAGCGCGGATAGAAGCTCCTGAAATAGGCCAGCAGCTGGGCGGCCGTGAAGTTCTCGAACAGGTCGCTGTGCTGGGGCACATAGCCGATGCGGGCGCGCGCCGCGTCGTCCAGCCGCGCGACGTCCTGGCCGAACAGCTGCACGCGGCCCTGCTGCGGCTCGCGCAGGCCCAGCAGCGTCTCCAGCAACGTGGTCTTGCCGCAGCCGTTGCGGCCCAGCAGGCCCACCACCTGGCCGGGCTGCAGCGTCCAGTCCAGCGCCTTCAGCACGGTCTCGCCCTTGGGGTAGCTGAGGCTGACGCCGGCGAGCTCGGCGGTGGCGGTCTCGGAGTGGGGGAAATGAGCGGAGGAGGCGGTCATGCTTGCGTCTCGTCGAGGATGGTCTTGAACAGCTGCAGGGTCTGGGTCTTGGGCAGCTCCAGCTGCCGCGCTTCGGCGGCTGCTTTTTCCAGCGTCGGGCGCAGCAGCTCGACGCGATCGGCGGTGGGCTGGGCGCGCTGGTGCTGGGCGGCCACCACCATGGACAGGCCGCGGCGGCGCTCCAGCACGCCTTCCATCTCCAGCATGGAATAGGCCTTGGAGATGGTCATGGGATGCACCGCCAGGGCTTGCGCCAGCTCGCGCACCGACGGGATCTCGTCGCCCGCCTTCAGCTGGCCGGCCGCGACGCGCCGCCTGACCTGCTCGATGAGCTGGCGGTAGATGGGCTCGGTCGAGCCGGTGTTGATGTGGACGAAATGGGTGGGATCCATCGTTAACTGCCTACGTGTATCAGTACGATAGTACACGTGGACAGTGGCTGTCAAGAAACAGCCGCGGCTTCGCCCCTCTTTTCACGCGCTGCCCGTGAAGGAGGTGTCGCATGCTGAGCCTCAGCCGTTCCCCGACGGGCGCCAGGCGCCTGCGCTGCGAGCGTGCCGGCCCACACGGCCCCGGCACCGGCAGCCCACCTTCCGCACCGCCCCCAGGAAGGAGACCGCCATGGCCACGTTTGCCGCACCCTGCGCACCGCACTTCGAATTGCGCTTCCAGTCCCTGTTCCAGCAAGGCCGCGCCTGGGTGTTCCCGTGCGACGCGTGCGGCCAGGTGGACCTGGACCACCTCGGCGAGCGTGCGCTCGCCAATTACCTCTATGCCCGGACCGTCATCGGTCGCGAAGTGATGCCGCCGCGCGTGTGCCGCCTGCCTTGAGCCTCAGCGTGGGCCGGGTCAGGCTGCGGCCTTGCGGGGATCGAACAGCCGCCTGCGCGCGCTTCTCGCCGGCCTGCCGAAACTTGCCGAAGCGGCGGGGTGCGGGCGTAGGATGGTCCGCAGTCTCGGCCTCGCGGAGACCTTCATGATGCAGACCCACCGTCGGCGCTGGCCGGTCATCGCGATGCTTGCGGGTGCGAGTGCGGGTGCCGGGGCCGAGCCCATCGACGAAGACCTGGCCCTGGCCTATGGCGACAAGGCCACCATCAGCATCGCTACCGGCAGCGCCCAGCCGCTGCGGCGCGCGCCGGCCGTGGCGACCGTCATCACGTCCCAGGACATCGCGGCCATGGGCGCGACCGATCTCGACGAGGCCCTGGCCAGCGTGCCGGGCCTGCATGTCAGCTACGGCCCCATCATGTACACGCCGCTCTACGGCATCCGCGGCCTGCTGGGCCAGCCGCTCAATATGCAGGTGCTGCTGATGGTCAACGGCCAGCCGATGAAGACCGCGTACACGGGCGACAAGGGCAATACCTGGGCCGGCCTGCCGCTGGAGAACGTCGCGCGCATCGAGGTCATCCGTGGCCCCGGATCGGCCCTCTACGGCGCCGACGCCTTCGCCGGCGTCATCAATATCGTGACCAAGGGCCCGGCCGATCTGCGCGGCACCGAGGCGGGCCTGCGTGGCGGCTCATTTCGCTCCCGCGATGCCTGGCTCCAGCATGGTGGCAAGCTCGGGCCGCTGGCTCTGGCCGCCTATCTGCGTATCGGCGCCACCGACGGCCATGGCGCGACCATCATGGCCGACGGCGCAACACGGCTGGACAACCTGTTCGGTACCCATGCGAGCCGTGCTCCCGGGCCGGCCCATCTCGGCCGCGATGCCCTGGATGCGGGCCTGGACCTCGGCTGGGACAAGTGGCGGCTGCGCGTCAACAAGGTCGTGCGTCGCAACGCTGGCACCGGCGCCGGCGTCAACTCGGCCCTCGATCCCGACAGTGTGCTCGACATGGACCGACTGATGGCCGACCTGGGCTGGACCGACGCGCAGCTCGCGCCCGGCTGGGCGGCCGGCTTCAGCGCAGCGCTGCACACGTATCACGAGCAATCGCCGCGCGGCCTGATCCTGTTTCCGGCTGGCGTGCGCATCGGGCCCAATCTCTTCCCCGACGGCATGATTGGCGGTCCGGCGCGCTGGGAGCGCATGTGGCGCCTCGATGCACACGCGGTCTATGCCGGTTTCCAGGGCCACAGCCTGCGCATCGGGGTCGGCCACGACGACACCGACCTCTACCGCGCCGACACGCACAAGAACTTCATCCTGACGCCGACCGGCGTGCCGGTGCCGACCGGGCCTGTCATCGACTACAACGCCATCCAGCCCCATATCCGGCCGGCGCGGCGCGACAGCAATTACGTCTACGGCCAGGACGAATGGCGCGTTGCGCCCGACTGGACCCTGACCGCCGGCGTGCGCCACGACCGCTACTCCGATTTCGGCGGCACGACCAATCCCCGTCTGGCCCTGGTCTGGGAGGCTGCCTATGACGTGACGGCCAAGCTCATGCACGGGCGGGCCTTCCGCGCGCCGGGCTTCAGCGAGCAACACACCATCAACCCGGTCAGCACCGGCAACCCGGACCTCAGGCCCGAGCGCATCAAGACGACCGAGTTCGCGCTCACCTGGGCGCCGCGGGCGGAGCTGCAGCTCAACCTGAGCCTGTACCGGCTCGATGCGACCGACATCGTGCGCGTGGTGGCGAACCCGGCGCCTGCCACCGGTGCGACCTACCGCAACGTCGGCCGGCTCAAGGGTCGCGGCGGCGAGCTCGAGCTGCGCTGGGATGCGCTGCGGCAGCTGAGCGTGACGGGTCATCTGGCCTTCCAGCGCGCCACTGACCTCGCCACCCAGGCCGACGCCGGCTACGCGCCGCATCAGCACCACTATCTGCGCGTCGACTGGCGCCTGCCGGCCGAATGGCTGGTCAGCGGCCAGGCCAACCACGTCGCCGACCGCAAGCGCGCGGCCGGTGACGCGCGGCCGTCGGTGGCCGATTACACGACCGTCGACCTGACAGTGCGGCGCCTGACCGCCACCCTGGGCTGGGAAGTCGCGGCCTCGCTGCGCAATGCCTTCAACGCCGATGCCCGCGAGCCCACTCTGCCCGGCGGCGTGCTGCCCAATGATCTGCCGCTGGCCGGGCGCTGGTTCTGGCTGCAGGCCCTGCACCGCTTCTAGCCCTTGCGGACATGAGCGGTTCTCGACATGCGCACAATGGCGGCTTTAGCGCCTTTTTGCCCCTCACCATGCGCCGTCTGCTGCTCGCCTCCGCCCTGTTTGCTTCGTTTGCCGCCCAGGCTCAAGTCAAGGTCGACGACCCCTGGGTGCGCGCCACGGTGGCGCCGCAGAAGGCCACCGGCGCCTTCATGCAGCTGACCTCGGCCAAGGCGGCCAAGGTGGTTTCGGCCAGTTCGCCCGTCGCAGCCATGGTCGAGATCCATGAGATGAAGATGGACGACGGCGTCATGAAGATGCGCGCTGTCGATGCGCTGCCCTTGCCGGCCGGCCAGGCCGTGGCGCTCAAGCCCGGCAGCTATCACGTCATGCTGATGGGCCTGAAGGCCCCGATCAAGGCCGGCGAGACCGTGCTGCTGACGCTGACCGTCGAGGGCGAGGACAAGCAGCGCACAACGGTCGAGGTCAAGGCGCAGGCGCGCTGATGTACCGGGTCGAGGCCACCGATCCCGATGGCTATGTCGCTGCGCTGAGCGGCTGGCAGCAGGCTCGGGTGGTGGCCTTGCGCGCGGCCGTGCTGGAGGCCGAACCGGGCCTGGACGAGCGCCTCAAATGGGGCCATCTCGTCTATTTCAGCAACGGGCCCGTGCTGCTGATCCGTGCCGAGCCCACCCGCGTGCTGTTCGGCTTCTGGCGCGGCAAGCGGCTGCTGCACCTCGAGCCGCGCATGCGCGGCGGTGGCAAGTTCGAGCTGCGCACGCTGGAGCTGCGCGAGGACACGCCCCTGGAGCGCGACACGGCGCTGGCCCTGGTGAGGGCGGCCGTCGCGCTGAACGCCGAACTCGGCAATCCGCAGCGGGCCAGCGTGTGAAGCCGGTGTAAAGCTGTTTCAGTCTTGACCGGGAAGGCCGAAAAGCCGGAACCACCTGCTGGGAGTCGCCCATGGTCACCGCCGTCATCAACCAAGCCCCGGCCAGTTCCCTGTCTGCCGCACGCGCCGAGGAGGCCGTCAAGGACGTGGACGCGGGCAACAAGGGCAATCCGGGCACCGAAGACCCGCAGGCCGTCGTCGTCAGGATCTCTACCGAAGGCGCCAGGCGAGCCGAAGTGGCGGCCCAGGCGGCGCCCGGCGCCCGGGATCTGGTCGTTCAGCCGGACGGCGACGGCAGCAGCCCGGTGACGGTGCAGGAATTCAAGGCCGCCGCGCCCGCCAGCGGCCAGGCGCCAGCCGCAGCGGCCAGCACCCCCAGCGCCAGCCAGACCTATGAGCTGGCCGACACCAACCAGGACGGTGAGGTGTCGCCCATGGAAGAGACGGCCTATGAGGCCAAGCTGGCGGCCGAAAAGCAGGCGAAGGCCCAGGCCAATGCCCCGCGCGCTGCCGAGGCCGAAGCAGCGGTCAAGACCTACGCGGCCGTCGAGCAGCTGGGCGCCGCGGGCTGAGGCTCAGGCCCGGGCCGCGACGGCGGCGATGCCGGTCGCCAGCTGAGGCCACAGCGCCTCGGGCAAGTCGTGTCCCCAGCCGGGGATGGTCTGCAGCTGGGCGCCGGGAATGCGCCTGGCGAGGTCGTGGGCCGCGCCGACCGGGATCAGTGCATCACCCTCGCCATGGATGACCAGCGTGGGGGCCGTGATGCGCGGCAGGCGCTCGGCGCGATGCGCATCGGCGGCGATGGCCACCATCTGGCGCGCGACGGCCTGGGGGCGGAAAGAGCGCTTCACGCCGCGCGCCAGTCGCTCGCGCAGGGCCTGCGGCTCGGGCGGGTAGCCGGGGCTGCCGATCAGGGTGTAGAGGCTGGCGTAGTGGTCGAGGAGGTTCTCGAACTTCTGCTCCGGCGTGGCGGCCGAACGCGGGCGGGCCAGCAGCGCACGGCGCACCCTCAGGCTCTCCTTGGGCACGCTGCGGTGGCCGCTGGTGGTCATCATCAGCGTCAGGCTCTTCAGGCGCTGCGCATGCGCAAAGCCCAGGTGTTGGGCCACCATGCCGCCCATGGAGGCGCCGCAGACATGGGCCTTGGCGATGCCCAGGGCGTCCAGCACGCCGACGGTGTCGCGGGCGAGGTCGGCGAGCTGGTAGGGCGCCTTCACCGGCAGGCGCAGCGTGTGCAGCAGGGCCGCCACCGGGATATTGGGCGTGCCGAGCTCGTCGAAGGCCTGGCTCAGGCCGATATCGCGGTTGTCGAAGCGGATGACGCGAAAGCCGCGCGCCACCAGTTCGTCGACAAAGCCCTCGGGCCAGGCGATGAGCTGCATGCCCAGGCCCATGATGAGGACCAGCGGCTCACCCTGCTCGGGGCCGCGGATGTCGACTTCGATCTGGACGCCGTTGGCCGAGACCCGCATCGCTCGATCAGCCGAGTTCGGTCTGGCGCTCGATGACGCGCGAGACCAGGCCGTACTCGATGGCCTCCCCGGTGCTCATCCAGAAGTCGCGCTCGATGTCGATGCGCACGCGCTCCAGCGGCTGGCCGGTCTCCTTGGCGATGACGGCGGCGATGCGTTCGCGGGTGCGGATGATTTCCTTGGCCTGGATGGCGATGTCGCTGGCCTGGCCGCCGGCGCCACCGGCCGGCTGGTGGATCATGAAGCGCGTGTTGGGCAGGGCGAAGCGGCGCTCCTTGGGCACGGACAGGTAGATGTGCGTGGCGGCGCTGGCGACCCAGCCGGTGCCGACGACGTTCACCGGCGCACGCACGAAGCGGATCATGTCGTGGATGGCGTCGCCGCTTTCCACATGGCCGCCGGGCGAGGAGATCAGCAGCGTGATCGGCGCGTCGGACTCCTGGCTCAGGGCCAGCAGGCGGCGGCAGGTGGCCTGGGCCATCTTGTCGTCGATCTCGCCAAAGATCATCACGAAGCGGCCCTTGAAGAGCAGCTGTTCCTCCATCTTCTCGGGGGCGTCTTTCTTGGCGGCCTTGTCGTCGGCGGCGAGGGTGTGGTGATGCATAGAAGTTTCCTTGTTCAGACCGCAACCATACAGGCTTGACCGGCCTTGGCCACCTGGGGGCGTCCGGCGCGAATCCAAGCCCGCCGGCAGACGGCTTATTCGGCGCCCTTGGGCGTGCGATAGAACCAGCGCCGCGCCCCCTTGGGCTCGAAAGGCTTCCACTCGCCGTCCGGCTGCGCCAGGCGGTCGGCCAGCGCGTACAGAGCGATGGGGTTCACGCCCAGGCCGATGTGGCTGGCCTGGACCTCGATGTTCTCGGCCAGCGGCGAGGGGTCGTTGACGCTGCAGCGCCAGGCCACGACGCCGTCGGTTTTGGAGTAGATGGACGTCGTGGGCACCGGCGGCGCCTGGCGGATCTGCTCCATCAGCTCGGGGTCGTTGGAGGCATGGCCGCTGACCATCTCGAAGAAGCGCCAGGCGTTGGTCGCGCGCGGATGGCCGGTGAAGGGCGTGCCCAGGGTGATGACGCAGCGCGCCAGCTCCGGGCATTCCTTGGCCAGCTCGCGGGCATAGATGCCGCCGAGGCTCCAGCCCAAGAGGCTGACCTTGCGGCCATGGCGGCGGTGCAGCTCGATCAGGTCGGCCTTGGTCTTTTCCAGCACGCCGGCACGCGGGCCGAAGTTGAAGCCCTGGCCCCAGCCCTGGGTCGCATAGCCCAGCGAGTCCAGCATCGCGCGCAGCGGTGCCGTGGTGAAGTCATGCGCACCGAGGCCGGGAAACACCAGCACCGGATGGCCGTCGCCGTGCGGCAGCTTCTTCATCCACGGCATGGTGGCCAGCAGGGCCGCGTATTCCCAGGGCGCACGGCCCTCCAGCATCAGCAGCCAGGCATTGGGTGCGCGCAAGTCGGACCAGTCGGGGTGAGGGGTGGTGGAGGTTTGATTCCAGCGCCCGAACAGAGGGGACAGGCGCGGCGAGCGGGAGGCGGGCATGCGGACAAAAGCGGGAGCGGGCAAAGCAGGGCGATGTTAGCCAGCTGTCGCCTGTTTTCGGGGCGTGCTTGCCCGGGGCTGGGTTGTCGCCTTGGTGACGGCGGTCGGCCGGGAGATGCCCCGTATGCGCTCAGGCCGCCGCCGCCGCGCGTCGCCTCGCCGGGGCCTTTTTTGCCACCATCTTCTTCGCCGCGACCTTCTTGGCCGGTGCCTTCTTCGCTGCCGCCTTCTTCACCACCGGCGCCGGCTCGGCTTCCACGACCTCGGCCACCGGCAGGGCCTGGAACTCCATGAAGGCCGCCTCGACATAGGCCGCGAACTCGGCCGTCTCGGGCATGGCTTCGCCGCAGGCCATCAGACCGATGTCCAGCGACTGGTTGTAGGTCTGCACCGTCACGTTCAGGGCCAGGCCGTGCACGGCGATGGAGGTGGGGTAGTTGGTCAGCATCTTCGCGCCGGCCAGGTACAGCGGAAGCTGCGGTCCCGGCACGTTGGAGATGACGACGTTGGCGACGACGGGCAGCTTCTCGGCCACCTTGGCGCGGCCGTACAGCATGGCGCCGGCCTGCATCAGCCAGGGGATGCCCAGGGACGGGAAGTCGGTCGGCATCAGGCTCTTGAGCTGGCTCATCTGCGCTTTCATGGCCTTGCTGGAGGCCATCACATGGGCCAGGCGCTCGCTCGGATCGCCCAGGTGCGTGCCCAGGCTCATGAAGGTCATGGTGGCCTGGTTGTTTGAAGTGGTGTCGCCGGCGGCGCGCGTGGACACGGGCACGGCGGCGATCAGGCTCTTGCGCGGCAGCGGGCCATGCTTGGTCAGGAAGCGTCGCAGCGCGCCGCCGATGACGAAGAGGACGGCATCGTTGACGCTGGCATGGTGGCGCTTGCGGGTGCGGTTGAGCTCGGCCAGCGGCAGGGTCACGCCCGAGAAGGAGCGCGTGTCCGACAGGCTGACGTTGAAGCGGGTGCGCGGTGCCGGGCCGAGACTGGAGACGGCGGTCTTGCCGCGCACGACGGCGGTGGTCTGCGAAGCGACGTCGGACAGCAGGTTGCGCAGCTTGTCGATGGAGGCGCCGGCGGCGGCGCCGCCGGCATAGCCCATGGCCATGCTGCCGAGGATGTTGGCGGCGCTGGGCAGGGAGCGGGCCAGCTTGACGGTCTGCTTCCACTGCTGGGAGACGGCGGCGCGCAGCATGCCGACGGTGCCGAGCTGGCCGCGCTTCTTGCCGCGCGCGGCGATGGCATCGATGGGGCGGGGCTCGGGACTCAGGTCGAGGATGACCTGGGCCAGGGCCACGGCGGCCTGGCCGTCCACGGCGGCGTGGTGGAGCTGGGTGTAGAGAGCGACGCGCTGCTGGCCCTCGGGGCTGGGCTCCAGGCCCGTGAAGACATGGAACTTCCACAGCGGCAGGCTGCGGTCCAGCAACACCGGATGCAGGGCACCGACCTGGGCCTCCAGCTCGGCCATGCCGCTGCCTTCGGGGAGGGGGATCTCGACGATGTGCTCCTCGAGATCGGGCTCGGCGTCCACCCAGCCCGGGTTGGACAGGCCCAGCGGCATGGCGACGAGGCGGCGGCGCAGGGCCGGCAGCAGCGGCATGCGGGCCCGCATGTGCTCGCGCAGGTCCTCGATGTAGTCGCCGTCGTAGCCGGCGGGCAGCTCCAGCAGGTGCAGGGCGCCGACATGCATCGGCATCTGCGGCGTTTCCAGGTAGAGGAAGCTGGCGTCGAGGCCGGCGAGCTGTTTCATCGGGGCGTCTCCTGGGCGGCTGTTTCAGCCCAGCATACCCGTGCCGCCGGCCTGGCGCGTCTCGGGGGCGACCCTTCCCGGGCCGCCCGGCTCGTCACTCTTCAGGAACGAAGATCCACAGCAGGATGTAGAGCAGGATGCCGCTGCCGAAGGCCAGGAAGAGCACCGTGAAGATCAGGCGCCAGACCCAGGAGTCCAGGCCGGTCACGCGGGCGATGCCGCCGCAGACGCCGCCGATCCAGCGGTCCATGCGGGCACGGCGCAGGCTGTTGACGGTGCCGACATTCGGGCCCGCGGTGCTGCCGTGGCTGGGCGCGGCCTGGCCGTTCAGCACGCGGGCCTTGGCCTTGGCGAATTCCTCGTCGCTCAGCACGCCACGTGCATGCAGGTCGGCCAGCTTGTTGAGTTCTTCTGCGTCGTTCATCTGGGACTCCTTTCGGTGTTGATGAAGCGAAGCCTAGCGGTCCTGCGCATGGGAGCCACGGGCTTGCGACAGTCGGTCGAATCGTCGGGATGCACCCGGCGTTTTCAATGGACAGGCTGCTTGGCGGGATCGATGTCGACGAACTGCCAGAAGTCCTGCCAGAACAGCGGGCGGCGAAAGCCGCTCATCCAGGGCTGCTCGATGTCGGTGTAGATGCGGTGGGCATGCACTTTGGCGGGCATATAGGTCACGGCGATGCGCTTGGCCTCCTTGAACAGGGCCTCGCGTTCGGGGCCGTCGGGCATGGCCTGCATGCGGTCGTAGATGGCGTCGAAGCGGGCGTCCTTGAAGCGCGCCAGGTTCTGCGTGCCGGCGGCCGGGCCGTAGAGGCGCTGCATGGCCTCCTGGCCGTCCGAGGAGGCCGCCGTCGAACCCACCGGCCACATCTGGAAGTTGCCGGCCTGGGCGGCCTTGAGGTTCTCAGGCCACTGCTGGATCTTGAGCTTGAGGCGGATGCCGATGGCGGCCAGGGCCTTGTCCCAGAGTTCGTCGATGGCGCGGCTCAGCGAGTTGGGCTCGGTGTTGCGCGTCAGGACCAGGGGGCTGCCATCGGGCAGGTCGCGCCAGCCGTCGCCGTCCTTGTCGACATAGCCATACATGTCGAGCAGGGCCTTGGCGCGGGCCGGGTCGTAGTCGCTCATTTCGCTCTTGAACTCGGGGTCGTAGCCGCTGGTGTTGGGCACGATGGGCGCCTGGGCTGGCATGCCCTGGCCGCGGCGGGCGCTCTTGATCTCCTTGCGCACGTCGTAGGCCAGCGAGATGGCGCGGCGCAGCGCGATCTTGTCGGGCGTCAGGCCGCCGATGACGGGATCCTCGAGGTTGAAGAAGGTCAGCGTCATGTCGGGTGCCAGCGTGAACACCGCCTGCATGCCGCGCTTGGCGAGGTTGGGCGCGATCTTGCCGCCGGGTGCTGCCTGGGTGATGAACTCCTCGGGCACGCGCTCGATGAAGTCGTGCTCGTTGTTCAGGAAGGCCAGCCAGCGCGGCTGGTTCTCGACGATGACGTCGATGACGACGCGGTCCACCATGGGGATGCGCCGGCCCTTGAACTTCGCGAGGATGGCCTGGGCTTCCTTGTCGTCCGCGGCGGGCTGGGCCTCGTAATGGCGCTCGCGGTAGTCGGGGTTGCGCTCGAACACCATCTGCGAGCTGCGCCGCCATTCCTTCAGCATGAAGGGGCCGGTGCCGACGGGGTGCTCCATGATCTGGTCGCCATAGAACTCGACGACCTCGCGCGCCACGGCGCCATAGAGGTCGTTGCCGGCAAAGATGGATTCGACCAGGCGCGGCCGCGGGCCATGGGTCTTGATCTGCAGCGTGTAGCGGTCCAGGGCGCGCAGGCCCTCGATGTCGCTGTCGTAGGAGAAGGGCTTCTTGGTCTTGAGGCTCTTCTCGCGCGCTTCGGTCAGGCCGACGATGGCCTGGTCCTCGTAGGCGACCCAGGCCTGGGCGTTGGTGGCGGGGTCGGCGAAGCGCTTGATGCTGTAGACGAAGTCGGCGGCCGTGACCTCGTGCTTCTTGCCCTTGAAGGCCGGGTCGTCGGCGAAGTAGATGCCGGGCCGGATCTTCATCGTGAAGGTCTTGAAGTCGGCGCTGACCTCGGGCTCGCCGGCGGCGAGCAGCGGCACCAGGCGGGTCGGCCGGGCCAGCGGATCGAAGGCGTAGAGGGTCTCGAAGATGTGGGCGGTGACGGTGCGCGAGTAGATGTCCGACAGCCGCGGCGGGTCGAAGCCCGTCTCGGCGATCTTGAAGGCATAGCGCAGCGTCTTGACGGGCTCGGCCGCATGGGCCGGGGTCACCAGGGACAGGCAGGCGGCGAGCGCGGCGAGCAGGTGTTTCATCGCTGGGTTTACTTGGCTTTCGGCAGCGCGTTCACATCGATGTCGATGTATTTCCAGAAGTCGCGCACGAAGAGGTTGCGGCTGTAGCCCCGGACCCAGGGCTGGGCCATGTCGGTCCAGATGCGGTGGACATGGAATTTATAGGGCGCGTAGGCGACCAGCAGGCGCTGGGCCTCGGTCATCAGGGCCAGGCGCTCGGGGCCGTCGGCCATGGCCTTCTGCTTGTCGTAGAGGGCCTCGAAGGCGGGCAGGTCAAAGCGCGGCTTGTTGGCATTGCCCTTGGACTTGCTGGAGCCCATGGCGAGGAAGGTGTCGCCGTCGGGCGTCGTGCCGACCCAGCCCACGGCCCACATCTGCAGCTTGCCGGCGTTGGCGGCCTTGAGCTGCTCGGGGAACTTGCCGATCTTGAAAGTCATGCGGATTCCCAGGGCCGCCATGTTCTTCTGCCACTGCTCGGCCAGCTGGCGGCGTTCGCCGTCGGCCAGCGTCGAGTACTCGATGAGCAGGGGCTGGCCGTTCGGCTGCTCGCGCCAACCGTCGCCGTCGCGGTCGACATAGCCATAGAGGTCGAGCAAGGCCTTGGCCTTGGGCAGGTTGAACTCGCTCATCTCCGACTTGAAGGCCGGGTCGTAGCCGAACACCGTCGTCGGCACCGGCCCCTGGCTCTTCAAGGCCTGGCCGCGGCGCACTAGGCGGATCTCCTTGTCCAGGTCGACGGCCAGGTTGATGGCGCGGCGCAGCGCAACCTTCTCGGGCGTGTAGCCGCCGACGACCGGGTCCTCCATGTTGAAGTAGCTGATGGAGACGTCGGCGCGCGGGTAGCGCGTCATCGTCAGGCCCTGCTTGGCGAGATTGGGCGCCAGATGGTTGCCGGGCATGGCGACTGACGCAAAGTCGATGGGCACCTCCTCGATGACGTCGGCCTCGCCGCGCAGGAAGGACAGCCAGCGCGGCTGCGACTCCTCGACGATGTCGATGACGACACGGTCCACCATGGGCAGCTTGCGGCCCTGCAGGGCGGCGACCTCGGCCTTGAGCTGGTCGCTTGCGTCGGGCGGTGCGATCTCGGCATAGCGGGCGTCGCGGAAATTGGGGTTCTTCTCGAGCACGACGCGCGAACTGCGCCGCCACTCCACCAGCCGGAAGGCATTGGTGCCGACGGGGTGCTCCATGATCTTGTCGCCATAGAACTCGACGACCTCGCGGGCCACGGCACCGAGGAAGCCGGCGTCGCTGAACTGGTAGACGAAGCGCGGGTCGCCGGCGCCCAGCTTGATCTGCAGCGTGTAGCGGTCCAGCACCTTCAGGCCGTCGACCTCGCGGTCGTAGTCGAAGGGCTTCTTCGCCTTCATCAGCTCGCGGCGCAATTCCGACAGCCCGAGGATCTTGGCGTTCTCCAGCAGATAGAGATTGCCGCTTTTCCAGCGCGGGTCGTAGTGGCGCTTGATGCTGTAGGCGTAGTCGGCCGCCGTCAGCTCGCGCTTGGCGCCCTTGAAAGCCGGGTCGTCCGAGAAATAGATGCCGGGCCTGACCTTCATCGTGATGGTCTTGAAGTCGGCACTGATCTCGGGCATTTCCGACAGCGTGGCCGGGCGCAGCTTGAAGGGGCGGGCGCCGAAGTCGTATTCCAGCGGCGCATCGAGGATGCCGCCGAGGATGTCCTTGGAGTATTTGTCGGTCACCTGGGCCGGGTCGAAACCGGTCTCGGCGACCTTGAAGGCATAGCGCAGCACCTTGTCCTGGGCTTGCGCAGCCAGGAGGGTCGAGGCCAGCACAAGGCCGGTCAGTAGGGCGTGGAGCTTCATCGGGAGGCGCAGCGGACGTCGGGAAAGTCGCGGAGTCTAGTGAAACCGTCAAGCCACGCGGCAAGTCGGCTCGCATAGACTCCGCCCCGTTTTCTGGTGTAACCCCGCGTCCCGGCGGGGTTTGTGGTTTCTAGGAGCCCCGATGGCGGCCTATCTCATCCGACGCCTGTGGCAGATGATCCCGACCCTGCTGGGTGTCGTGCTGCTGGTGTTCTTCCTGTTCAAGTATTTCGGCAGCGACCCGGCCATCATCCTCGGCGGCCTGAACGCCAGCCCGGAGCAGATCGAGTCCATCCGCGAGCAGCTCGGCCTGAACAAGCCGGTCTGGGAGCAGCTGTGGATCTTCATCAAGCAGATCGTCACCTTCGACTGGGGCAAGAGCTGGGCCACCAACGAGTCGGTGGCCAATCTGTTCGCCACCCGCCTGCCGGCCACGCTGACGGTGACGGTGCCCATCCTCATTCTCGAGATACTGCTGGCCATCCCCTTCGCCCTGGCCGTGGCCACCGTGCGCGGCAGCCTGACCGACCGCACCGTGATGGTGTGCACGACGGTGGCTGTGTCCATCTCCCTGCTGGTCTACGTCATCCTGGCGCAATACCTGTTCGCCTTTCGCCTTGGCTGGTTTCCCGTGCAGGGCTGGACGGGCAAGCACTGGACCAATCTGACGACCTATGCGCCGCTGCCGGTGCTGGTGGCCGTGGCGGTGTCGATGGCGCCCCAGATCCGCCTGTACCGCAGCTTCTTCCTCGACGAGATCGGCCACGACTATGTGCGCACCGCCCGCGCCAAGGGCATGACCGAGGGCACGGTGCTGCTCAAGCATGTGCTGCGCAACGCCATGATCCCCATCCTGACCAATGTCTCGGTGCTGCTGCCCGGCGTGCTGGTGGGCAGCTTCCTGATCGAGGTCTTCTTTTCGATCCCTGGCCTTGGCCGTGAACTGCTGCTGGCCGTCAACCGCGGCGACTATCCCGTCATCCAGGCCTTCGCCATCTATCTGGCCGCGCTGACCATGACCGTCAACCTCGTCGTCGACCTGCTCTACAAGGTCGTCGATCCGCGCGTGGTCTTCAAATGAGCACGATCTCGAACTCCTCCGGCCCGGTCCGGGCCGCAAAACCTTCGAGCGGCGGCGTCTGGGCCGCCGCGTGGCGCCGCCTCAAGACCGATCGCGTCGGCGTCGTGTCGATGTGGATCGTCGGCGCCTTCCTCGTCCTGGTGCTGCTGGCGGCCACCAAGCTCGTCGCCGCGGGCTGGCAGCAGGAGGTCGGCGTGCCCAATGCGCCGCCGACCCTGCTCGGCCCGCAGCCCCAGGAAGACACCGGCACCATCGCCGTGCCCAAGGGGCCCAATGTCGATCTGTCCGACATCGACCCGCTGGCGCCGCGCTATGCCGAATGGGCGGAGCGTGCCAAGGCCTTCAAGACCGAGGAAGCTGTCAAGGCCGAGACCCTGCCCCTGGGCGGCGACCGCCTGGGCCGCGACGTGCTGGCCAAGGTCGTCAAGGGCGCCGAGGTCTCCATCGTCGTGGGGCTGGCCGCGGCTGTCGTGGCGACGCTGATCGGCACCGTGCTGGGCGCCTTCTCGGGCTTTTTCGGCGGCAAGGTCGGCGACCTGCTGGAGTGGGTCTACAACGTCTTCACCGCCATTCCCAGCATCCTGCTGATCTTTGCCTTCGCCGCCATCTTCCCGCGCGGCGTGGGCGCCGTCGTGGCCATCCTGGCGCTGACGGGCTGGACGGGCATCTACCGGCTGATCCGGGCCGAGTTCATCAAGCACCGGGTGCGCGAGTACGTGCGCTCGGCCGAGGCCATCGGCGCCTCGCAGTGGTCGCGCATGTTCAAGCACATCCTGCCCAACGTCTCGCACGTCGCGCTGGTGCAGCTGTCCCTGCATGTGGTGAGCTTCATCAAGAGCGAGGTCATCCTCAGCTATCTCGGCCTGGGCGTCGGCGTGGACCAGGTCAGCTGGGGCACCATGCTGGCCGAAGCGCAGAACGAATTGATCCTTGGTTATTGGTGGCAGCTGGCCGCCGTGACCGCCTTCATGGCCGTCTTCGTCACCGCCTTTGCCCTCTTCACCGATGCGCTGCGCGATGCGCTCGACCCCAAGCTGCGAGGCCTCGAATGAGCATGCTTCTGAGCATCCAGGACCTCCAGGTCGCCTTCCGCATGGGCAAGGTCGACGGCGTCATGCAGCGCCAGCTCGCCGTCAAGGGCGTCAGCTTCGACGTGCCCGAGAACAGCACGGTCGCCCTGGTCGGCGAGTCAGGCTCGGGCAAGAGCGTGACGGCCATGTCCATCCTCAACCTGCTGCCCAGCAACGCCGAGCGCGAAGGCCGCATCCTCTTCCAGGGCCGCGACCTGCTGCAGACCGGCCTGCGTGAACTTCAGGCCATCCGCGGCCGCGACATCGCCTGCGTCTTCCAGGATCCGATGAGCTCGCTGAACCCGGTCTTCGACGTGGCCACGCAGATCTGCGAGCCGCTGATGAAGCATATGGGGATGAGCCGACGCCAGGCCCTGGTGCGCGCCGAGGAACTGCTGGGCGAGGTCGGCATCCCCGAGCCCAAGCGGCGCCTGTCGGCCTATCCGCACGAGATGTCGGGCGGCCAGCAGCAGCGCGTCATGATCGCCGTGGCCCTGGCCTGCAGCCCGAAGCTGCTGATCGCCGACGAGCCCACCACGGCCCTGGACGTGACCATCCAGCGCCAGGTCATGGAGCTGATGGCGCGGCTCAAGGAGTCGCACAAGATGAGCCTGCTCTTCATCTCCCACGACCTCGGCGTCGTCGGCGAGATCTCCGACCAGGTCGTCGTCATGCGCCATGGCCAGGTGCGCGAGAAGGCGCCGGTGGCGCAGATCTTCAACGACCCGCAGGACGCCTACACCAAGGCCCTGCTGGCCTGCCGGCCGTCCCTCACCGAGAACCCGGCGCGGCTGATGGTCATCGACGACCACATCGCCGGCCGCGCCGCCTCGACCGACGTCAAGGCCAAGGATGCCAACGCCCCCGTCGTGATGGAAGCCACCGGCCTGCGCAAGAGCTTCTGGCTGAAGGACGGCCTGTTCGGCAAGCGCGAGTTCGAGGCCGTCAAGGGCGTCAGCTTCAAGCTGCGCAAGGGCCACACCCTGGGCGTCGTCGGCGAATCCGGCTCGGGCAAGACGACCATGGGCCTCGCGCTGCTGCGCCTGCACGAGCAGACATCGGGAACGATGGGCGGCCAGGTGCTGTTCGAGGGCCAGGACCTGCTGAAGATGAGCGCAAGCGCCTGGCAGCAGATGCGCCGCCGCATCCAGGTGGTGTTCCAGAACCCCTATGCCTCGCTGAACCCGCGCTTCACGATTGGCCAGACCCTGCGCGAGCCGATGGAGATCCACGCCATCGGTGCCAACACCGCCGAGCGCGAGGCCCGCGCCGTGGCCCTGCTGCAGAAGGTGGGCCTGGATGAGAGTGCCATGGCCAAGTACCCGCACGAGTTCTCGGGCGGCCAGCGACAGCGCATCGCCATCGCGCGCTGCCTGACGCTGCAGCCCGAGGTGCTGGTACTGGACGAGGCGGTGTCGGCCCTGGACGTGTCGGTGCAGGCCCAGGTGCTGAATCTGCTGAAGGACCTGCAGGACGAATTCGGCCTCAGCTACATCTTCATCAGCCACGACCTGGCGGTCGTGAAGTTCATCTCCGACGAGGTGCTGGTCATGCAGAACGGCGACGTTGTCGAACAGGCTGCCACGCCCGAGCTCATCCGGGCGCCGCGTGAGGAATACACGCGCCGCCTGCTCGGCGCCGTGCCGCGCGGCTACCAGGGCGACGCCGCCCGGCCGGCCTAGCCGGGGCGATTCTTACGGTTGCGTGCAATTTCAACGGTCTCGGCCATGGTTACCGCGACAGCCCTGCCGAACCGCGCTGAAATCTGCGGGGCGCCCCGGCATGCCCGGCCGCCTACCGTTCCGATGCATCGACCCCTGGCTTCTCGATCGACGCTGTGCGCGGCCCTGGCCGCGCTGGCGCTGCTGTGCGCCTGCTCTCCCGGCGATGGCCCGGGGGCGCTCAACGCAGCCCCCTCGGCCGTGCAGGACGAGAACCTGGCCCGCGACCTGGAACGCATCGAGCGTGCCTCGCGCGCCAGGCCAGTGGCCCTGGAGCAGGAGCTGCGCGCGCGCGGCGAGAAGCTGGCGCCCGGCAGCGCCGCCGAACTTGAGGTGCTGGCCCTGCGCGGCCTGCTCGCGGCCTATGCGCGCGACCGCGCCCTGACCGATCAGATCACCCAGCGCCTGCGCGACTGGCCGGCCGGCGAGCTGCGCGCCGCGGCCGCCGTGGCCGCGGCCAGCGTCAGCGCCGAATACCTGCGCTCCCATGGCGACCTGCGCGAGGCGCGCAAGCTGCTGCTGGCCGTCGACAGCGCCCAGCTCAACGCCGCCGCGCCGGTGTTCCGCTGGCGCTATCACCACCAGCTCACCGCCATCGCCGGCGACTCCGGGGAGCTCGACCTGTCGCTGAACCAGGGCCATGCGGCCCAGCGCCTGGCCGAGCAGATGGGCCAGCCCTGGCGCGTTGCCCTGACGCTGGTGGACCTGGCCTTCACGTCCAGCCGCGCCGACACGCCGGCCCGCGCCCGCCAGCTCATCGGCCAGGCCCTGACCGAGGCCCAGAAGGACCCGGACCCGATGACGCTGAACCAGGTCTACACGATGCGCGGCATCGTCTATGCCGACGACAGCGATTCCAGCATCACGCTGCAGGCCAACTCCGATGCCCTGGAGCAAGCCACCCGCGCCGGCGCCGACTCGGTGCGCGCCCTGGGCCTGGCCAACTTCGCCGACTACCACCTGCGCCAGGGCCACCCGGCGCGCGCGCTGGAGCTCGCCGAGCAGGCCCTGCCGCTGGCCCGCTCGACCCGCAACATCAGCGCCGAGAGCGTGGCGCGCTCCAACATCGGCCTGGCCAAGATCGCCATGGGCCGCGTCGCCGAGGGCCGCGACGATGTGCGCGCCGGCATCACGCTGGACGAGCAGCAGGGCGCCCTGGCCTATGCCTCGGCCGGCTGGCAGGAACTGGCGGGTTATCTGGAGAAGGCCGGTGACCTGGCCGGCGCCATCGCCGCCTACCGCGAGCACCGCCGCATGGACGAGCGCGTGCTGCGCGACGAGACCCGCAAGCTGCTGCTGGAGGCCCAGGAGCGCCAGGACGCCGAGCAGCGCGCCCGCGACATCGAGCTGCTGAACCGCGACAACGCGCTGAAGGCCGAACAGGTCCACCAGCGCAACCTCGCGCTGACGCTGTGGTCGGCCATGGGCGGCTGCGTCCTCGTCTCCCTGGGCCTGCTGTACCAGGCCTTCCGCCGCGTGCGCCGCACCAACGAGCAGCTCGCCCACAGCAATGCCTCGCTGAAGCGCCAGAGCGAGACCGACCCGCTGACCGGCCTGGCCAACCGCCGCCATTTCCAGGCCGCCATCAAGAGCCTGGCCAGCGGCGGCGGCCTGGCCGCCAGCGTCTTCCTCATCGACATCGACCACTTCAAGCGCATCAACGACAGCTTCGGCCACGCGGCCGGCGATGCCGTCCTCATCGAGATCGCCGGCCGGCTGCGCCAGGCCGTACGCGACGACGACCTCATCGTGCGCTGGGGCGGGGAGGAATTCCTCATCGTCGCGCGCAGCCACGAGGGCGTGTTCGCACCCCAGCTGGCCCAGCGCCTGCTCGACCTCGTCGGTGGCAAGCCCGTTTTCTACGAGGGCCGCGAGGTGCCCGTCACGGCCTCCATCGGCTTCGTCAGCCTGCCCGTGCCCCCGCATGGGCTGCGCCTGTCCTGGGAGCGCGCCATCGACCTCGTCGACACCGTCATGTACCTGGCCAAGTCCCATGGCCGCAACAAGGCCTATGGCGTCGAGCGCATCCATGCCGAGGACGCGCTGGCCGCGGCCCAGCTGACGGCCCGCCTGGAGGCAGCCTGGGCCGAAGGCCAGGTCGGCCTGCAGGCCCTGAACGGCCCGGTCCGCGCCAGCGACAGCAGTTTCCACCCCGAAGCCGCCAGCCGGCCGGCCAGCGCATGAAGCGGGCCGTCCTGCTGCTGGCCCTGGCCTGCGTCGGCGCGGCGGCCGCACCGGTCACGGCCCCCGATCCGGTGGCCGAAGACACCCTGCTGGCCAACATCACCCGCCGTGCCTTTGACGCCCCGGAGGCCATGCTGGCCGAGCTGCAGCAGCGCTGGCCCACGCATGCCGAACCCGGCCAGCCCCGTGAAGCAGCCTGGCTGATGGCGCGTGGCCGCGTGCTGCTGGCGGCCGCCCGTGCCGAAGCGGCCGACGCCGTCGCCGCGCAGCTGATGGCTCGCGAGGATGGCGTCGACCGCAGCTGGCTGCTGCGCGCCCTGGCCCAGGAGAGGACAGGCAGGTCCGCCACGGCCCTGGCCACGCGGGCCATGGCGGGCCTGGACAAGCGCTGCCCGGCCGGGGACGAGGTGCGCGCCGTGCGCGAGCTGGGCTGCGACTTCCGCAGCGCCTGGGAGGCCCTGCGCATCCTGCAGCGCGAGCAGTTCGCGCAGGGCGCCTTTGCCGCTTCCGAGGCCAGCATCCGCCGAGCCCAGGCCCTGGCGACGGCTGGCGAGGACAGGCATCTGGCCGCCCTGACCCACGGCATGCTGGCCATCACGCTGCAGGCGATGGACAAGCTGGACGCCGCGCGGGTCGAACTGCGCGCCGGTGCGGCCGAAGCCGCTGGCGACCTGGTGGCCGGCGCCCGGGTGCGCAATTACGAAGCCGTGGTCGAGCGCCGGGCGCGGGACGTGGCGGCCTCGCGCAGTGCCGTCGAGGCCGCGCTGTTGCTGGCCGAGCAGGCCGATGCGCCGCATCTGGCCGCACAGCTGCGCTCCAACCTCGTCGATTCCTATATGCACATGGGCATGGTGAAAGAGGCGCTGCAGGCCGGCCAGCGGGCCATGCCGGTGCTGCAACGCTTCGGCGATCGCTACTACGAACGCAACCTGCACCACAACCTGGCCGTGGCCCACATCAAGCTGCGCCAGTTCGACCAGGCCCGCGCGGAGCTGGCCAAGGTCGGCGAGTTCGGCACCGATCCGGCCGACCTCGTACCGCGTGCCCGCGAGCTGCGCGAGCTGGCCGAGACCTGGACCGAGGCCGGCCAGTACAAGGAGGCCCTGACGGCCCTGCACGCCGAGCGCGACCTCAACAGCCGCGCCAACGAGCGCAACCGCGCCGCCGCCCTCGAAGAGCTGGGCCGCAAATACGACAGCGCCGCCAAGCAGCGCGACCTGGACCTGCTGGCCCGCGACGGCCAGCTCAAGGACCAGCAGATCGCCAACCAGCAGCTGGCCCAGCAGGTCGGCTTCGCCGTCGGCGCCCTGCTGCTGCTGTCGGTCGCCCTCATTGGCGTGACCCTGGTGCGCATGCGCCGCGCCCAGGCGCGCCTGACGGCCAACCAGAGCCTGTTGCGGGCCCAGAGCGAGCGCGACCCGCTGACCGATCTGTCCAACCGTCGCCACTTCCTGGCCGTCATGGACCAGGGCGCCCGCGAGGCCCAGGGCGAAGGCTTTGTCGGCGCGCTGATGATGATCGACATCGATCACTTCAAGAACGTCAACGACTGGCATGGCCATGCCGCCGGCGACGCCGTCATCGTCGAGGTGGCGCGGCGCATCAAGGCCGCCGTGCGCGACACCGATCTCGTCGTGCGCTGGGGCGGCGAGGAATTCCTCGTCTTCGCGCCCGAACTGCCCGCCGACGACCTGGCGCTGATGGCCGAGCGCATCCTGCGCAGCATCGGCGGCCAGCCCATCGAGACGCCCGAGGGCCCGCTGCGCGTCACCGCCTCCATGGGCTTCGCCAGTTTCCCTCTCGGCGGCGCGGCCGGCGCGGGCCTGCGGCTGCACTGGGAGCAGGCCGTCAACTGGGCCGATATGGTGCTCTACAAGGCCAAGGCCGAAGGCCGCAACCGCGGCGTCGGCATCAGCGCCGTCGAGGCGCCCGACGGCCATGCGCTCGCTGCCGTACTGCAGGATTTCGACGCGGCCTGCATGAACGGGCAGGTCAGGCTCAGGCAGTTGCCAGGACCCGCACAGCCATGAGCGCGCCGATGCAACGCCGCAGCCTGCTGGCCTGGCTGGCTGCCGCCGCGGCCCCTGTGGTGCACGGCCAGCCCAACGCCCCCTGGCCGACGCGGCCGCTGCGCATCGTCGTGCCTTATGCGGCCGGCGGCTCGGCCGACGTCGCCGCCCGGCTGCTGGCGCCCGAGCTGCAGAAGAGCCTGGGCCAGCCGGTCGGCGTCGACAACAAGCCCGGCGCCGACGGCAATATCGGCACGGCCGAGGTCGCTGCCGCCGGCGACGGCCACACCCTGCTGATGGGCAGCGTCGGCACCCATGTCATCAACCCGCTGCTGTGGCGCCGCCTGCCCTATGACGCGGTGAAGGACTTCGCCCCGGTCAGTCTCGTCGCGACGGTGCCGCTGGTGCTGGTCATGAATCCCGGCGTCGCCCAGACCCTGGGCGTGCGCAACGTCAACGACCTCGTGCATGTCGCCACGGCCCAGCCCGGCCGCCTGCACATCGCCTCGGGCGGCAACGGCAATCCGACGCATCTGTCCGGCGAGCTCTTCAAGCGCCTGACGCACACCTATATGCTGCACTTTCCCTACCGCAGCGCGGCATCGGCCCAGCAGGACGTCATCGCCGGCAATATGGACCTGATGTTCGACGCGCTGCCGACGGCCCTGCCGCAGATCAAGGCCGGCAAGCTGCTGGCCCTGGCCGTGTCCAGCGCCCGGCGCAGCCCCAGCCTGCCCGAGCTGCCGACCGTCGAGGAGGCCGGCGGCCCGGCGCTGAAGGGCTTTGAAGCCAGCGCCTGGATCGGCCTGTTCGCGCCCGGCAGCCAGCCGGCCGAGCAGCTCGCGCGCCTGCAGCGTGACAGCGTCGCCGCCCTCGCCGGGGCCGCGCTGCGCGAGCGTCTGAGCAACCGTGGCATGCTGGTGCACGGCAGCGGCGGCCCCGAGTTCGCCGCGCTGATCGCCGCCGAGACGGCCAAATGGGCGCGAGTGATGCAGATGTCCGGTGTCAAAGTAGACCGCTGACTTCAACGAGGAGACGTCATGAGTCTGAATCGCCGCCAGGTCACTGCCCTGGCAGGCAGCCTCGCGCTGCCTGCCTTCGCCCAAGCGCCGTGGCCGAGCAAGCCCATCCGCCTCGTCGTGCCCTTCACGCCCGGCGGCACGACCGACCTGCTGGCGCGCGCGATGGCGCCCGAGCTGCAGCAGCGCCTGGGCCAGGCCGTCGTCGTCGACAACAAGCCCGGCGCCGGCGGCAACATCGGCTCGGCCGAGGTCGCCAAGGCCACGGACGGCCACACGCTGCTGATGGGCACGGTCGGCACCCATGCCATCAATGCGGCCCTGTACCCCAAGCTGCCCTACGACCCGGTCAGGGACTTCGCGCCCATCACCCTGGTCGCGGCCGTGCCCAATGTGCTGGTGCTCAACCCGGCGAATGCCGAGCGCTATGGCATCAAGACGGTGGCCGATCTGATCCGGGTCGCGCGTGCCAACCCGGGCAAGCTCAACATGGCCTCCAGCGGCAATGGCACGTCCATCCACCTGGCCGGCGAACTCTTCAAGAGCATGACGGGCAGCTTCATGCTGCACTTCCCCTACCGCGGCTCGGGCCCGGCCCTGCTGGACCTGATCGCCGGCAATATGGACCTGATGTTCGACAACCTGCCCTCGGCCCTGCCGCAGATCAAGGCCGGCAAGCTGCTGGCCCTCGCCGTCACCAGCGCCCAGCGCAGCCCGGCCGTGCCCGACCTGCCCACGGTGGCCGAGGCCGGCGGCGCGGCGCTGAAGGGCTATGAGGCCAGCTCCTGGTTCGGGCTGCTGGCGCCCGCGCATCAGCCGGCCGAGCAGGTGGCGCGTCTGCAGCGCGAGGCCGCGGCCGCGCTGAACACGCCGGCCATCCGGGAGCGCATGGCGGGGCAGGGCGCGGCGGCCGGTGGCGGTTCGTCGGCCGAGTTCGCGGCGCTGATCACGGCCGAGACCGCCAAGTGGGCCAAGGTCGTGAAGGCGTCGGGCGCGAAGGTGGATTGATGCCGTTGTCGAGGACCTGGCGCGCCGACCTGATGGCCGGCGCCGTCGTCGCCGTGCTGCTGATCCCGCAGAGCCTGGCCTACGCCATGCTGGCCGGCCTGCCGCCGCAGGTGGGCCTGTATGCCAGCCTGCTGCCGCTGCTGGCCTATGCGGCCCTGGGCTCCAGCCCGGTGCTGGGCCTGGGGCCGGTGGCGGTGCTGGCGCTGATGATCGCCCAGGCCCTGGGCGCGCTGCCGGCCGGCGTCACCGCCACCGAGGGGGCCCTGGTGCTGGCGGCCGAGGTCGGGCTGGTGCTGGGCGTGGCGGCGCTGCTGAGGCTGGATGCCCTGTCCAGCCTGCTGTCGGTGCCGGCGCTGCGCGGTTTCGAGACCGGCGCGACGCTGATGATCGCGGCCGGCCAGTTGCCGGTGCTGCTGGGCAGCGCGGCGGCGGGTTTTACTTTGCCTGAGCTGGTCGCTGCGGCGCCGCAGGGCGGTTTGGGCCTGGCCAGCGCCGTCTGGGGCGGCGCGGGCATCGCCCTGCTGCTGCTGTCGCGGCGAGCCCGTTCGCGCATGCTGGCGCGCCTGGCGCCGCTGCTGCTGTTGATGGGGGCGATGCTGCTGTCGGCCTTCACGCCCGCGGCCGTCGGCGTGGCTCAGGTCGGCGCGCTGCCCTCGCTGACGCTGCCGCTGGGTCTGCCGCGGCTGGAGGCGGCGCTGTGGCTGCAGCTGCTGCCGTCAGCTGCCCTGGTGGGGCTGATGGGTTTTGTGTCCAGCCTGGCAGTGTCCGAATCGCTGGCCCAGCGACGCGGTGAGAAGCTGCTGCCGGCGGCCGAGATGCGCGGCCTGGCAGCGGCCAATCTGGTGGCCTCGATCAGCGGCGGCATGCCGGTGGCCGGCAGCTTCTCGCGCAGCATCCTGCTGCATGAGGCCGGCTCGGCCAGCCGCTGGAGCCTGGTGTTCGTCGCGGCCTTCATGTTCATCGCCATGCTGGCCCTGGCCGGCCCGCTGGCCCATCTGCCCAAGCCGGTGCTGGCGGCGACCATTGTCGTGGCCGTGCTCTCGGGCTTCTCGCTGCAGCCGTATCGCGAGGCCTGGCGCTATGCACGCGCCGAAGGGCTGCTGATGGTGGCGGTGACGGGGGCCGTGCTGTGCTGGAGCATCGCGGCGGCGCTGGCCATCGGTGTCGTCGGCTCCATCGCGCTGCTGATCCAGCGCACCGCCCAGCCCCATGTGGCCCGCATCGGCCGCGTGCCGGGCACGCAGCATTACCGCAACGTGGAGCGCTACGCGGTGGAATGCCAGCCCGAGGTCGTCGGCCTGCGCGTCGACGAGAGCCTGGTGTTCACCAATGCCCGCGGCCTGGTCGATGCGGTTTTGGCCCATGTGCGCGAGCATCGCGGCAAGGTCGGCGTACCCGCGCGGGTGCTGATGCTGATGGCGCCGGTCAACCATATCGACGTGTCCGGGCTGACGGCCCTGCAGGAGCTGCATGCGGCCCTGCAGGCCGAAGGCCTGAGGCTGGAGTTCTCCGAGGTCAAGGGCCCGGTGCTGGACAGGCTCAAGGCCGTGGGCTGGCTGGAGCGCTACGACGTGTCTCTCTACCTCAGCCACCACGACGGCATCCGGGCCGGCGAACATGCCCTGAGGCCGAGTCTGGCTGACATGGACGCCCCCGGGCAGCTGTAGCCGTGTTCTGCTACCGTTCCGGTCCAATTCCCGGTCCGCGGACGCCATGAACGACAAAGAGACATTGCTCGGCATCCGCCGTGGCATCGAGAAGGAAAGCCTGCGTGCCCTGCCCGGTGGCGGGCTGGCGCTCACGCCGCATCCGGTAGCCCTGGGCTCGGCCCTGACCCACCCCCACATCACGACGGACTACAGCGAGTCGCAGCTGGAGCTCATCACCGGCGTGCATGCCGGGGTGGACGACTGCCTGCGTGAACTGACCGAGATCCACCAGGTCGTCTACCGCGCCCTGGCCGACGAGCGCCTGTGGGTGGGCTCCATGCCCTGCGGGCTGCCGACCGACGAGACCATTCCCATCGGCCGCTATGGCAGCAGCAATGTCGGCCGCGCCAAGAGCGTCTACCGCATGGGCCTGGGCCAGCGCTATGGCCGGCGCATGCAGACCATCTCGGGCATCCACTACAACTGGTCGCTGCCCGGCGTGTCGACCGAGGGCTATTTCGGCACCATCCGCAACTTCCGCCGCGAGGGCTGGCTGCTGCTGTATCTCTTCGGCGCCAGCCCGGCCCTGTGCGACAGCTTCGTCGCCGGCCGCGAGCATGGCCTGCAGCGCCTGTCGGGGCACACCCTCTACCTGCCGCATGCGACCTCGCTGCGCATGGGGCGGCTGGGCTACCAGAGCGACGCCCAGTCCAGCATCGCCGTCACCTACAACTGCCTGGAAAGCTATGCGGCCTCGCTGCAGGAGGCGCTGAGCCGGCCCTACGCGCCCTATGAGGCCATCGGCGTGCAGACGCCCGGCGGCGACTACAACCAGCTCTCCACCAGCCTGCTGCAGATCGAGAACGAGTTCTACAGCACCATCCGCGCCAAGCGCGTGATCCGCTCCGGCGAGCGGCCCCTGCATGCGCTGCGCGAGCGCGGCGTCGAGTACATCGAAGTGAGGCTGATGGACCTCGACCCCTTCGAGCCGGTCGGCATCGGCGCCGACACCATCCGCGTGCTGGACGCCTTCCTGCTGCATTGCCTGAAGAGCGACAGCCCCGACGACACGCCGGACGAGATCGCCGCCAACAGCCGCAACCAGCACCGTGTCGCCGCCCGCGGCCGCGAGCCGGGCCTGATGCTGGAGCATTGGCGTGGTGGTGAACGCAGTCTGGCCGATTGGGCCTCCGAGATCCTGGCCGCCTGCGAGGTGCAGGCCCAGGCCCTGGACGCGGCCCATGGCGGCAATGCCTACCGCAGCGCGCTGCGCCGCGTCGCCGAACGGCTGCACCAACCCGAGCTGTGTCCGTCGGCCCGCGTGCTGACCGTCATGGCCCAGGACTTCGACGACAGCTATGTCGGCTTCATCCGCCGCCAGAGCGACGCCACGCGCGCGGCCCTGCTGGCCATGCCTTTCACGGACGAGCTGCAACGCCGCTTCGAGAAGCTGGCCGCCGAATCGCTGGCCGAGCAGGCCCGCATCGAGGCGGCGGACACGATGGACTTCGAGGAGTTCAGGCGCTTCTACGTCGCGCCCGAACGCATGGCGGTCTAGATCGTCGTGTCCAACGTCGCGTAGACCGACGCACTGAAGCGCAGCCGGTCATCGGGCACGCTGGTGGCCCAGCGCGTCAGCTCGTCGGCCGGCATGGGACGCGCGAACAAGAAGCCCTGCAGCTTGTCGCAGCGCTTGCCGCGCAGCACCTCGGCCTGGCCCTCGGTCTCGACGCCTTCGGCCACCACCTGCAGGCCCAGGGCATGGGCCAATTCGATGACGGCCTTGACGATGGCGCGGGCGTCGGCGCTGCTTTCCAGGTCCTGGATGAAGCTGCGGTCGATCTTCAGCTGCGACACCGGCAGGCGGCGCAGATAGGCCAGGCTGGAGTAGCCGGTGCCGAAGTCGTCGATGGACAGGGACAGGCCGAGCTCGGCCAGGCGCTGCAGCGAGCGCTCGGTGGCGCTGGCGTCGTCCATGGCGACGGACTCGGTGATCTCGCAGGTCAGGTAGCGGGCATCGACCCCATGTTGGGCCAGCGCGGTCTCGAAGCGGCGCACCAGGGCCTCGGGCTGGCGCAGCTGCTGCATGGACAGGTTGATGGCCACGCGCATCTGCAGGCCGGCTTCCCGCCAGACGGCGATCTGACGGCAGGACTCGGCGATGACCCAGTCGCCCAGCGGCATGATGAGGCCGAAGCGCTCAGCCACCGGGATGAAGACAACCGGGCTGATGGCGCCGCGCAGCGGGTGATTCCAGCGCAGCAGGGCCTCGACGCCGGTGACCTCGCCCTCGGCGGTGGCGATCTTGGGCTGGTAGTGCAGGGCCAGCCGGCCATTGCCGGCCTCACCGGCGAGCGCGGCGCGCAGATCGCGGGCCAGTTCGACCTGCTCGCGCACGCCGGCCTGCATATGGGCCTCGAAGAAGGCAAAGCCATTGCCGCCGGCGCGCTTGACCGACTGGGCGGCCGAATCGGCCTGGGCCACCAGGGCCTCGCCCGGGCCCTTGCCGTCATAGAGAGCGATGCCGACGGAGGCCGACAGCCGCAGCGGCTGGCTGCCGGCGCCGGGCACCCCCGTCATCGGCTCGGCCAGGGCATCGAGCAGGCGCTGGGCGATCTGGGCCAGCGTCGTCTCGCCGACCTCGCCCTCGACCATCAGCACGAATTCATCGGCGGCCAGCCGGGCCAGGGTGTCGTGGCCGCGGGCCAGGCCCTGCAGGCGGCGCGCCGTTTCGCGCAGCACCTGGTCGCCGGCGGCCAGGCCGAAGCTGTCGTTGATGGGCTTGAAGCCGTCCAGGTTGACGGCCAGCAGGGCCAGGTGGGCGCCCTCGCGCTGGCCACGGGCGGCGGCATGCTGCAGGCGGTCGTCCAGCAGCTGGCGGTTGGACAGGCCGGTCAGCGGGTCGCGCAGGGCCAGCTCCTGCAGCTCCGTCGTGGCGGCTTGCAGGGATTGCTGCAGCCGGTTGGTGCGGCGCTGGCTGCGGGCGTCCAGGGCCGAGGTGACCAGGGTCAGCAGCAGCAGGGCGAAGGTGGCGCCGGCGACGAGGTTGCCGAGGTTGTCGCCGCGCAGCCCATCGGCGCTGAGGCAGACCGCGCCCTCGGCAATGCCGGCGGCGGCCATGCCCGTGTAGTGCATGCCGGCCACGGCCGCGCCCATGACGAGGGCGGCGACGAGCTGGCACCAGCGGGCCCAGGCTCGCGGCAGCTGGCGCAGGCCGAAGAAGATGACGAGGGCCGCCGCAGCCGCGCCGGTGGCAACGGCGGCTGAAGCGGCCACCAGGCCCCAGTGCCACCGGATGCCGGGGGCCAGCACCAGGGCGGCCATGCCGGTGTAGTGCATGGCGCAGATGCCCGCGCCCATGCTGACGGCCCCGACCGCCAGCCGCAGCGGCGTCAGCGTCTCCTGGGCCGCGACCCGCAGCGCGATGGCCGACACGCCCACGGCGGCCAGCCAGCTCAGCAGGGTGACGGCGGTGTCATAGCCGACCAGGAAGGGCAGCTTCAGCGCCAGCATGCCGACGAAATGCATGGCCCAGATGCCGGTGCCCATGGACAGCGAACCGGCGATCCACCAGGTGCGCGCCACCAGTGAGTCGGGCGTGCGCACGCGTTGGGCCAGGTCCAGCGCCACATAGGACGCGAAGGCAGCGGTCAGATAGGACAGCACCACGACCGCCGGGTCGAAGCGCAGCGCGAGTACAGCGGCGGTCATGGCCGACAGTATGAAAGCTCAATGCAAGATTGATTCACCGCAGCCCGCGGCGGGTGTGAAGGGCTGCCGGAACTCTTCGCCGACAAACCCGCACCAGCCTCGCGCCCCACAGGCGTGCCTCGTGACCGACCTCGCGCTTCCATGGAGCGCGGACAGGCCTCGTGGCACTGGGCCGCAGGCCCGCGGCGCTTCAGCGCCGAGCAGCTCGCGCGAGCGAGGTGCAGGCCACGTGACTGACAAAAAAAGACCCGGTCAGCGTGCTGCCGGGTCGTGAAGCCCTCGGGTGAGGGCGTCGTTGGGATGGCTTCACTGTAGGCGGCCGCCCGGCGCCGCGGTGGGCAATATTCACTTGCGCCTGCCGCTTCCAGACAGCCGGGGACAGCGCTTCTCGCCGCGCTCCAAGGTCTGTCCCGCAAAATCACGCGCTATGTCCGCCCCCCAGCACCCCGCCGCCGACGCCTTCTCAGAAGCCGAACTGGAACGCCTGCAAGCCCTGCTCGATGCGCTGCCGGCGCCGCTGGAGCCGCTGGACGTCAGCATGCTCGACGGTTATCTCTGCGGCGTGCTGCTGCAGCCCGAGGCCGTGCCGCTGAACGCCTGGCTGCCGCCCATCCTGGACAGCGAAGGCCGGCCGACGCCGGCGCGCGTCGATGACGAACTGCTGGCCCTGCTGCGCCGCCGCCACAAGGAGCTCAACGTCGCCATTGCCGGCCGGCAATGGTTCGACCCCTGGATCTTCGAGCTCGACGAGGTCGACAACCCCAGCGAGACCGTGCTGCCCTGGGTGGCCGGGTTTGCCCATGCGCTGGACGCCCATCCCGCCCTGATGCGCCTGCCCGAGGAGCCGTTGCTGGAGCCGCTGGCGGCC
Source organism: Roseateles saccharophilus (assembly GCF_031458095.1). Classification (GTDB taxonomy): domain Bacteria; phylum Pseudomonadota; class Gammaproteobacteria; order Burkholderiales; family Burkholderiaceae_C; genus Pelomonas; species Pelomonas saccharophila_A. The sequence goes on along the minus strand of NZ_JAVDXU010000002.1, from coordinate 623,137 downwards.
ATCTATCTGCACCTGGACCCCGACGACCTGGAAGACGCCGACGCCCTGCTCGAGGAGATCGAGTCGCTGGAGCCGCCGGTCGACCTGGAGGAGGCCGTCGAGGGCCTGGTCAGCGCGGTGCTGATGCTGGCCGACGTCTCCCGTCCCGTCAGGCCTCAGGCGCAAAAAGGCGCCGGGCGTGCAGGCCCAGCCCGGTCGCGACCGAAGCAAACCGGTCGCCGCTGACGCGCGCCGCCGCGGGGAAGCCGGCGGCCATGCCGTCCACCAGCAGGCGCAGCCCGGTCGAGCCGCCGGTGAAGTAGAGGGCGTCGATCTGCTGCGCCTTCAGGCCGGCCAGGGCCACGGTTTCATGGGCTGTGGCGATGATGCGGTCGAGGTCGGCGCGCAGCGCGTCCACGGCCGTCTTCTCGCTCAGCGCCAGCACCAGGCCGGGCTCCACGTGGCTGAGGTCCACCGTCGTGTCCTCGCCGCCGGAGACGGCGATCTTGGCGCCCTCGGCGCGCGCAGCCAGCTCGTGGCCCAGTCGCTCCTCCAGCACCGTCATCAGCCGCGCATGCTGGCGCACGTCGTTGAACCAGCTCTTCATGCCGCGCCACTCGGCCACGCGCAGCGGCGAGTAGCAGGTGTTGATGAGATGCCAGGTCGCCAGGTCGAAATAGATGCCGCTGGGCACTTCGCGGCCGCTCGGCCCCGTGGCGCGGTAGCCGAATTCCTGCAGCAGGCCGGCGAGTTCGATGTGGCGGTCGAAGTCGGTGCCGGCGATGTGGATGCCGTGGCTGGCGAGGATGTCGTCGCGGCGCGCCAGGCGCTGCATGCGCTCGGGGCCGACGCGCACGATGGAGAAGTCGCTGGTGCCGCCGCCGATGTCGGCGACGAGCACCACCTGCTCGCCCTTGCCTTCACGGATGGCCTGCTGCTCGAAGTCGAAGGCCGCCGCGATGGGCTCGTACTGGAACTGCACCTCGCGAAAGCCCACGGCTCGGGCGCAAGCCTCCAGCTGGGCCTGGGCGGAGGCGTCGCGCTCCGGCTCGCCGTCGACGAAGAAGACCGGCCGCCCCAGCACAACGCGCTCGGGTTCGCCGGCCAGGCGGCGCAGCCGCTTCAGGTAGCCGGCGACGATGTCCGCATATTTGGCGCCGCGGCCCCCCCCGACATCGGTGGTCTGGTCGATCAGCGGCGAACCCAGGATGCTCTTCATTGACCGCATCAGCCGGCCGTCGTGGCCGTCCACATAGGCAGCCACGGCGGCACGGCCGAAGGCGCGCGGCGGGCCATCGGCATCGTGCGGCCCTTCGGCGTAGTAGAAGACGGCCGTGGGCATGGTGCGCTGACCGGGCTCCAGCTCGATGAGGCGCATGCCGGCGCCCGCCTGGGGCACGGCGACGGCGGAATTGGACGTGCCGAAGTCGATGGCACAGAAATTGGAAGACATGTTCATGACGTCACACCGGAGCAAATCTACCCCTGGGGGCATCACTGACGAGGGGCGCGGATTCTAGGAACACAATCGCGCGCCTGATTTGGGAGATTCAATGAAGACGCGTCATTTCGCCCCCCTGCTGCTGGTCGCTGCGCTGGCCGCCTGCGGACAACGCTCGGAGCAGGACCTGCTTGCCGCCGCCCAAAAGCGCCTGGAGCAGAAGGACGCGAGCGGTGCCGCCATCGAGCTGAAGAATCTGCTGCAGCAGAACCCGGAGAACGCCTCGGGCCGGCATCTGCTGGGCAAGGCTTTGCTGGAGGCCGGCGACTTGGCCGGCGCGGAGGTCGAGTTGCGCAAGGCCTGGGAGCTGGGCGCGCCGCGCGACCAGCTGGCACCGCTGCTGGCCCAGACCCTGCTGCAGTCGGGCCAGTCGCGCAAGGTCATCGGCGAGTTTTCCGACCAGAGCTTCTCCGACCCGGTGGCCATGTCCTCGGTGCAGCAGTCGCTGGCCCTGGCCTTCCTGGCCCAGGGCAATCTGACCGAGGCCAAGGCCGCCGCCGGGCGCGCCCTGGCGCTGCAGCCCGAGTCGGTGGATGCCGTCGTCGTCAGCGCCCGCACCAAGCTCGCGGCCGGCTTCCCCGACGAAGCCCTGGCGGCACTGGACCAGCTCATCCTGAAGAATCCCAAGGCGGTCAAGGCCCTGATGCTGAAGGCCGAGGTGCTGCTGACGCGCGGCAAGATGGAGGAGGCCGAGCCGCTGCTGCGCGAGGTGCTGACGCTGGATCCGAACTCCTACGACGCGCGCTCCCTGCTGCTGCGCATGGCCTTCGGCAACCAGAAGCTCGATGTCGCCACCAAGCTGGTCGAAGAGATGCCGCCCGCCGTGGCCAAGAAGCCGCAAGGCCGCTTCATGCAGGGCCAGCTGGCCCTGGCCAAGGGCGATGCCGCCAAGGCCAAGGAGCTGGCCGTCCCCCTGCTCAAGGTGATGCCCAATTACCTGCCGCTGCTGCGCCTGGCCGCGGGCGCGCACCAGCAGCTCGGCGAGATCGCCGATGCCGAGAACCTGCTGAACCAGGCGATCAAGCTGGCGCCCGACGACCTGGCCCTGCGCCGCCAGTTCGCCGGCCTGCAGCTGCAGCGCCGCGCGCCGGCCAAGACGCTGGAGACGCTGCGCCCGCTGATCGAGAGCGGCAAGGCCGATGCCGAGTCGTTGCTGCTGGCCGGCAAGGCCCAGTTGATGCAGGGCAATTTCGAGGCCGCCGACCAGGCCTTCGGCGCCGCCGCCAAGCTGCGTCCCGACGACGCCAAGACCAGCGCCGCCCTGGCCCTGTCGGCCATCGTGCGCGACAGCGCCGCACCCGGCGCCGCCAATCGCGCCAAGGCCGATGCGGCCATCGCCCAGCTGCGCGACATCGCCGCCAAGGACAGCGGCAGCAACTACGACCTGATGCTGATCAATGCGCTGCTGCGGCGCAATGAACTGCCCGCCGCCCTGACGGCCCTGGACAAGCTGGCGCCCAAGATGAAGGGCAGCCCCGTGCCGGACGGCCTGCGCGGCCGCATCCACCTGGTCCGCAAGGACAACGCCGCGGCCCAGGCCGCCTTCGAGGCGGCACTGAAGGCCGATGCCGGTTATCTGCCGGCCGTGCTGGGCCTGGTCACGCTGGACATGCAGGCCAACCGCCCCGAGCCGGCGATCAAGCGCCTGGAGGCCTTCGTCGCGGCCCAGCAGCATTCACCGCAGGCCCGCCTGGCCCTGGCCGACCTGCTGGCGCAGACACGCGCGCCGCTCGACAAGGTCACCGAGGTGCTGGCCGCTGGCGTGCGCGAGGAGCCAACCGAGCCCGCCCTGCGCATGGCCCTGATCGACCACCAGCTGCGCGCGGGCGACGTGGCCAAGGCCGCCCAATCCGCCCAGGAAGCCGCGGCGGCCCTGCCGCAGAACCCCGACCTGCTGGAGCGCCTGGCGCGCACCCAGCTGGCGTCGGGAGACAAGGCCCAGTCCGCCAAGACCTACACGCGGCTGACCGTGCTGGCGCCCACGCGCGCCCAGGGCTGGCTGGGCCTGGCCCAGTTGCGCTTCATGGAGAAGGACGACGCCGGCGCCGAGCGCGAGGTCAAGCGTGCGCTGGAAGCCGAGCCCGGCTCGATGGCGGCCCAGCGCCTGCAGATCCAGCTGGCCGCGCGCCAGGGCCGTGTCGACGAGGCCCTGGCTTCCCTGCGCGAGCGCCAGAAGAAATATCCCCAGGAAGCCTTTGCGCTGATCGCCGAAGCAGAGATCGAGGCCGGTCGCCAGCACGCCGACGCTTCCGTCGCGGCGCTGCGCAAGGCCGTGGTCCTGCGCGAGCCGGCCGATGCGCCGGCGCGCCTGTTCGCGATGCTGATGGTGGCCAAGAAGCGTGACGAGGCCCTGGCCTTCGAGACGCAGTGGATGGCTTCCCATCCCCAGGACCTGGGCTTCCCGGCCGCCGTGGCCGACGTGCTGCTGGGCCGTGGCGACATGGACGCCGCGCTGACCCGCTACGAGGCCCTGCTCAAGCGCAGCCCCGATGCGCTGGCCGTCATCAACAACGTCGCGTGGCTGCGCAGCAAGACCGGCAAGCCGGAGGCGCGAGCGCTGGCCGAACGCGGCCTCAAGCTCAATCCCGACTACGCGCCGCTGCGCGATACCTATGCCACCGTGCTGGCCAACGAGAAGGACTTCAGCAAGGCCATCAGCACGCAGCGCCAGCTGATCAGCGACCAGCCCGACCAGCCGGCCTACAAGCTCAATCTGGCGCAGATCCTGATCCAGTCCGGCGACAAGCCCGCCGCCAAGGCCGAGCTCGAGGGCCTGGCCAAGCTGGGCAAGAAGTTCCCTCAGCAGGCCCAGGTCGAGGCGCTGCTGAAGACGCTGTAGGTCGGTTCAGGCTGAGGTGTTGGGCCGAGCGCTGGGCCGCTCCCGAGCCGGCCCGTTGGGCGATGTGCTTGCCAGTCGACCTGGCAAGCATCGCCGTCCCCGCGGGGGCTGAGGCCGGACACATGGCGCCCTGTGGGCGGCATGTGCCTGCCGAAGGGCTGCGGCTCATGCCGCAGCGCGGTCTGCAAGACCGGCCAAGGTACTCCTTGGACGAGGGGTCAATAGAACGTGAAAGCCATTTCGGGCTTGCGGCCGGCGATCAGTTCGGCCATGGCATGGCCCGAGCCGGCGCCATGGGTCCAGCCCAGGGTGCCGTGGCCGGCGTTGATCCACAGATTGCGCGCCTTGCGGCTGCGGCCGATATAGGGGATGTTGGTCGGCGTGCTGGGGCGCAGGCCGGTCCAGTAATTGGGCTCGCTGGTGTCGGCCACGCCGGGGAAGAGTTCCTCATAGCGCCGCACCAGGGCCGCGCAGCGCACCTTGGCCGTCGGTGAATCCAGGTTGAGGTCGAAGCCCGACAGCTCGGCCGTGCCGGCGATGCGGATGTGGTCGCCCAGGCGCGAGATGGCGATCTTGCGGGTGTCGTCCAGCAGGCTGACGACGCTGGCCGCCGCGGGCTTCTTCAGGCGCAGCGTCGCCGAATAGCCCTTGGCCGGATAGATGTTGAGGTGCTCGCCCAGGGGCTGGACCAGGGCCGGCGTGTAGGAACCCATGGCCGCGACGAAGGCGTCGGCCTTCAAGACCTTGCGCTCGCCGCTGCGCGTGTGGGCGATCTGCGCGGACTCGATGCCGTCGCCGCTGCGCTGCAAGCCCAGGATGTCGTGCTCATACAGGAATTGCGCGCCGCGCTCGGCGCACAGGCGGGCGAGCTTCTGCGTGAAGACCTTGGCGTCGCCGCTCTCGTCGCTGGGCGTGAAGGTGCCGCCGAAGATGCAGCTGCCAAAGGCCGCCAGGGCCGGTTCGACCTTGAGGACCTCCTCGCGGTTCAGCACGCGGCGGTCCACGCCGTGGCGGCGCATGATCTCGGCACCCGAGGCACCGTTGTCGAAGTCGGCCTGGCTGGAGAAGAAGTGCAGGATGCCGCGCTCCAGGCGGTCGTACTCGATGCCGGTGCGGGCGACCAGTTCCTTCAGCGAGGCGTGCGAGTAGCGACCCAGCTGCACCAGCTCCTCGACATTGCGTTCGAAGGCCGCCGTCGTGCACTGCATCAGGAAGGCCAGGCCCCAACGCCACTGGTTGGGGTCCAGGCGCGGCCGGAACAGCAGCGGCGAGTCGTCGCGCAGCAGCCATTTGGCGACCTTGAAGGGCGCGCCGGCATTGGCCCAGGGTTCGCAGAAGCTGACCGAGATCTGGGCGCCGTTGGCGAAGCTGGTTTCCAGCGCCGCGTCCGGCTGGCGGTCGACGACGATGACCTCATGCCCCTCGTCGAGCAGATACCAGGCGGTGGCGATGCCGATGATGCCGGCGCCGAGAACGACGATCTTCATGGCGATCCTTCGAGTTCTTAGAGGGGTTGCAGGAGGAGTTGTAGACCCAGCGCCGTCATCAGCAAAGCGACGAGGGCATCGATGACGCGCCAGGTGTGGGCGCTGCGCAACCGTGGTGCGGCCGCGGCGGCACCGAAGCCCAGCAGGCCGAACCACATGGCTGACGCAACACCGGCACCGAGCGCAAAGGCCGCGCGCAGTTCGGCCGGCTGGCGCGCACCCAGGCCACCGAGCAGCACCACGGTGTCCAGGTAGACGTGGGGATTCAGATAGGTGAAGGCGAAGGCGGCCGACAACGTCGCGCCCAGGCTGGAGGCGGTGCCGGCGCCTTCCAGGCCGGTCGTTGGCCGCCAGGCTCGGCGCGCCGCCAGCACGGCATAGCCGAGCAGGAAGGCCGCGCCGCCGAAGCGGAAGATTTCCAGCAGCAGCGGCTGGCCCTGGATCAGCGCGCCCAGGCCGAAGACGCCCAGCGCGATCAGCAGCCAGTCCGACAGCGTGCAGACGGCGACGACGGCGCCGACATGCTCGCGCTTGAGCCCCTGGCGCAGCACCAGCGCGTTCTGCGCGCCTATGGCCAGGATGAGGCCCGCGCCCATGGCCCAGCCCTGCGCAAAAACGGCGGGCGCGGTTGCTGAGGCCAGGGTGGAAGCGGGCATCGGCGGATTCTCCGCAGGGACGGCCGATTCAAGAAGATTCATTCATATTCTTCGCCGTACATTAGCAATGCTTATGAATGAGTTCGATCCCGCCGCGCTGGATTGCCTGGCCGCTCTGGCCGATGAGCAGGGATTCGAGCGCGCCGCCCAGAGGCTGTCGATCACGCAGAGCGCCGTCTCCCAGCGCCTGCGCTCGCTGGAAGCCCAGGTCGGCCAACCCCTGGTGGTGCGCTCGCGGCCGCTGCGGCTGACCGAGGCCGGCAAGGTGATGCTGCGCTTCGCCCGTCAGCTGCAGGCCCTGCGCGTTGACGTCGCCCGGGAGCTGGGCGAGCGCGTCGCGCCGCAGTCGCGCCTGGCCATTGCGGTCAACGCCGACAGCCTGGCGACCTGGGTACCGGCGGCCCTGGACGCCCTCGTGCAGCGCGGGCTGCGCGAAGGCTACGGGCTGGAGCTCATCGTCGACGACCAGGACTTCACCCACGACAGCCTGCGCCAAGGCGCCGTGCTGGGCTGCATGTCGACGGTGGCCGAGGCCTTGCAGGGCTGCCGCGTGCAGGCCCTGGGCGTCATGCGCTATGTGGCGGTGGCCAGCCCAGGCTTCCTGGCGGCCCAGCTGCCGGAGGGCCTGCACGCCGGCAATTTCGCCGACACGCCCTTCCTGGTCTTCAACCGCAAGGACGACACCCAGGCGCAGTGGGTGTCACAGGCCTTCGGCGTGCGGTCACCTCGGCTGCGCGAACGCTTCGTGCCGTCCAGCGAGGCCTATGTGCGGGCCGCCGCCATGGGCTGGGGTGTGGGCGTGGCGCCCGAGATCCAGGTACGTCCGCTGGTCGAGGCGGGGCAGCTCGTCATGCTCAGGCCGGAAATCGGTGTCGATGTGGCGCTCTACTGGCATCAATGGCAGTTGCAGGGGCGGGGCGCCCTGCTCGACCAGATCGGAGAGGCGCTGGCCGAAGGTGCCCGCTTGGCACTGGCCTGATCAGCGCGTGGCCGTGGCCGGTGCCGAGGCGGCAGTCGCAGGCGCGGCGACCTGGGCCAGCAGCAGGCTGGCGCCACCCTGCTCGGGGTGCACGGCGTGGGCCATCCAGAGCGTGCTGACCAGCACGGCGGCAATCAGGCCGCTGGCGACCCACTTCAACAGTTCTGAACTCATGCAGTAAGCCGGGGGGCTTGGAGGAGGCGCAGCTTAAGCGCCGGAGCCTGCGAACCTATCCTGAGGTCTAGGGAGCTGCAGAAAAGAATTGCAAAAGCGCAACGCCCCCCTCGGATTGGGGGCGCCGGCTCGAAAGGCCCGTCGCTACTGGGAAAAACAGGCCTTGCCGCCGTGCGGTAATGCCAGTAGAGGCAATATTTACTCACAGATAAGGGGTTCGGTTGTCACATGAATCCCGCACACTGGGCTCACGGTGCTGATGTTGTTGTCAGCCCGTCAAGCGAGTGAGGCTGTCATGCGATTCGTTCCAGCGCTGCGTTTCTTCCGCCGTGACGTCGCTGCGCGCAGCGAACCCGATCCGGCCGACCTCGGCACTGCCTTCGGCCTGGATGCCTGCCTGGATGGCGTGGGCGTCAGCGAATACCGTCACCAGCCGCCCAACGATTTCCTCGAGTCGCAGTCTTCACAGGCGACCCAGGAATCGCCGCTGAGCTGGCTGTCGCGTCGAACGGCCGCTTAAAGCTTGGGAATCCGGATCCGGCTGACCATCAGCGAGCCGGACAGCAGGAACAGCAGCACCAGCGGGTGCAGGCGGAATCCGCCGAGCCACAGCACGCCACCCCACAGCGACTCGCCGACGGCCCCTTGAGCCGCGGCCACCCAGAGCAGCGCGACGAGCAGCATGGACGTCGGGATGGGCGTCCCTTCGAAATACGCGACCTTGTCCGAGCCGGCACTGAGCTTCTCGGCTGTCACGTTGTAGCGCGCCAGCCGGCTGACGCCGCAGGCCACGAAGAACACCAGCACGATGCGGTCGTACAGGCCCTGCATGCCGCAGCCGTAGGCGATGGCCGCCGGCGCGACGCCGAAGGAGATGACGTCGGCCAGGGAATCGAGTTCACGTCCCAGGGCCGAGCTTTTCTGGCGCCAGCGCGCGATGCGGCCGTCCAGCACGTCGAAGGCCAGGGCCAGTGGGATCAGCGCGCAGGCGTAGTGCAGGTGGCGCACCTCGCCGCTTTGCAGATAGGTCATCACCGCGAACAGCGCGCCCATGCCGGCGCAGGCATTGCCCAGGGTGAACCAGTCGGCGAGATGGAACTCGCGGATCATCGAAAAGGGCTTGGGCTTGTCCATGGGTGTTCCGGATCAGCGCTGTTCCACCGGGCCGGCATCTTCGCGCTCGGTGGAGCTCGGTGCGGGCCGGCTGACCGCCTTGACGATGAGGTGAGGCAGCAGCAGGTGCAATGGCATTCGAAGGTAGTGGCTCCGCACATAGAGTGCAAATTCGGCAAGGCGTGTGCCTGGAGCCGTCGAGCCGCGATGGGCGCTGGTCAGGGCCCGCCGCAGCAGGCCTGACATCAGCCGCCGCAGCAGCGGCCCGGGCCGGGAGGGGCAGCGCTGCAGCACATCGTCCGGCACGGGCGTGTGCAGATAGTGCCGGCATAGGCTCAGGCCGTAGAACAGCGGCCGGCCCAGCGACAGCGCCTCTGCGCGGGCCAGCAAACCCTCCCAGAAACCCGGCTGGACGGCATGGCTGCGCAGCAAGCTGTCGAGGTCGACCAGGTCGCGCAGGCCGTGGCCCCATTCGCCTTCGTGCATCAGATGAGTCGCGCTGTGCAGGATCTGGTCGGCCGGCGACGGCACACTGAAGCGTGGGAACTCCGCGACGGGCTGTGCCGCGGCCAGCAGCGGCGCGCTGTGGGTCTTGATGCGCGCGGTCAGCGGCAGGATGTTGTGATGCAGGTCCAGGTTGGTCTGGCGGCGCAGATGCACCATGGGTGGCAGTTCATGCATCCACTGCCGGTAGTAGCGCTCGTCATAGGCCGTCCCGGCGTCGCTGGCCCAGCCGCCCAGCATCAGCGCCGCCTCGGCCTCGTCCAGCTGCTCGCGGGCCACGAGGATGTCGATGTCCGAGAACAGGCGGCCCGGCGCCGGCGGCAGGTCGCCGGCGACATAGGCCGCCCCCTTGAGCAACAGCACGGGCCCAGGCAGGGCGGCAAGATCCCGGCTCAGCATGACCAGCTCCCAGCGCACCGCGCGACGCTGCTGCTCGGCCACGGCCAGCAGCGCGCGCATCTGGCGCCGCACCGGTGGCGGCAGGGCGGGCTCGACACCGGCTTGACCGGCCAGCGCTCCCAGCCGCGCCAGCAGGCCGGCCGACAGGGCTTGCCGCAGCAGCAGGTCCCAGGTCGCTTCGTCGTGGCTCGCCATGCTGGCAGGCTCGCGCAGCGACAGCAGCAGGGCGGTCCAGAGCGGTGTCATGACTTGAGCCCCTCCAGCGCGGCCAGGCCGTCGGCGAGGTCGGAATAGCTGAAATCCCAGCAATGGCTGGCGTCGATCAGCGAGGCCGTCAGCTCGAAGCCCAGCCGGCCCAGCAGGCTGTAGTTGAAGGCATGGCCGGCCAGCCTTTCAAAAGCCTGGGCCTTGGGTACCGCCGTCAGCTGGGTCGGCGCGCCGGCGCGCCAGCGCGGAAAGATGAGTTGTGTCGGCCGAGCCGGCCGCGCGCGACCGGCGACGCTGGCCGCCGAAGGCCGCAGATGCGAGACCGTGCCCTTGTGCGTGTCCCGGGCGGCCTCGCCCAGCACCGCCTGAGGCGCAAAGCCGCGGATCACGTCGATGGACTGGTTCTTCAGGCTGACGGGCCGGGCCAGCGGCGTGACCCGGCCATCGTCGCGGTCGACCATGGCCATTTCATCGGACAGCAGGCGCCAGCCCGACAGCATCAGCGCGGCTGTCAGCGTGCTCTTGCCCGCGCCGGGGTCGCCGGGCATGACCAGGCATTGGCCGTCCTTCTCGAGCACGGCGGCATGGAAGAGCAGGTAATGATTGGCCTGGCTGGCCAGGCACCAGTTCATGCCCCATTCCAGCAGGGCGAAGGCATGGTCGGCCGGCAAGGGCAGGAAGGGGCTGTGCTGATCAAGCCGGAACTCCACCTGCGCGCCCAGCCAGCGGCGCAGTCCCTTGACGGGTTGGACATGCACATGGAAGTCGGCAATGCCGCCCTCGGGCTCCAGTTGGAAATCCGCGTACAGCGTTGCCAGGCCCGCCGCGACGGACGGGAAAGTGCTGTGGATTCGGTAGGCGAAAGGGCCTGTCTTGAGCGTCAGTCCGCCGTGCAGCCTCTGGCTCAGCTCGGCCGGGGACAGCAGGCCTACGGTCAGCATCGTTGCACGAGCAGCAGCTGTTCCAGCTGCTGCAGGACATCGGTGGCGGTCTCCGGGTCGGCTTCCATCAGCGTCGCGAGTTCATCGAGCGCGGCCGGCGGCGCTTCAGCGAGGCGTTTCAAAGCCGGCACGAGCCAGGCGGCCAGGCGATGGGTGTCGTTGGACAGCCCGTGATGCACCATGCAGTCATCACCCCAGACACGGATCGACAGATCGGCCCCATAGGTGAGCGCCCATCGAGGCGTTGGCACTGGATCGGTGGTGGTCACGGAATGGCTTCAGAAAAGACTTCGGGCGTCGCAACGGACGCCCGAAGTGTCACACCGATGGTTCGGCGCTCAGGAGTACAGGCTCTGGAAGTAAGCCATGACCTGGTCGGCGTCCCAGAAAACCGTCGTGTTGACCTGGTATTTGCCACCCACCGGGGCGACCGCATTGAACATCTTGATCGCCTGGGCGACGGTGATCGGGTAGTCGGTGCCGACGCTGAGGGAATTCAGGATGGTTGCCACGGTGGCGCGACCCAGCGCGTAGATCATCGTGTCGTTCAGGCCGCCGGGGGAATTCAGCACCTGCAGCAGGGTGGCCTTGCTGCCGCAGGAAGCGAAATTCGAGTCGCGCAGGCCATAGCAGACGCAGGCCGAGGATTCGGCCCTGTAGCGGAAGGCGTCGATCAGCGTCTGGCCGCCGCTGGCAAAACCGCCGAAGACGGTGCCCTTGTTGCCGCTGAAGCTGCAGCTGGAGGTGGGCGAATTGCCCTTCAGCGTGCCGGCCGGCCAGCTGCTGGCGTTCTTCCAGTAGCCGGGCGACTTGCCAAGCGACTTGCAATTGACCTGGTTGGGGTGGCTCGACGTATTGCCCGACATCTGCCCCGAAATGGTGCAGTTGTAGGGCTGAGTCGCCAGCGCCGGCTTGCTCAGCAGGCTGCCCAGCACGACCGGGGTCGCCGCACCCGCTTTGGCGAAGCGCCGACGAGACGCATCGACGGGGGCCGGCGCCTGGGGCGTCGACTGCGGGTCGGGGATCTGGCGTTCGCTCATGACAGTGGGCCTCGTATCGTTTTTCGGTTGCACCAGACTAGGGAGCAACTCCCCTGGCCTCAGGGCGGGCCGATGCTATGGAAGGGCTCGGCGGTTTGGATGGGAGTGTTTCACACAAAGCCTTTTGGGGGTCATCTGGCGCCCCCTTGATTGGGTGGGCCTGAATCGGGGACTTAGAGGGCGGCTGACGAAAACGTGTCACATGCCTTCAGGTCGCCCGCCTGCAAGCCGGTCTTGAACCAGCGCACCCGCTGGGCACTGCTGCCGTGGGTGAAGCTTTCTGGCACGACGGTGCCGCGGGCACGCTTTTGCAGGGTGTCATCGCCGATCTGGCTGGCCGCGTTCAGCGCCTCCTCGATATCGCCCTGTTCCAGCCAGCCCTTGCTGCGCTGCGACAGATTGGCCCAGACACCGGCAAAGCAGTCGGCCTGGAGCTCCAGCTTGACGCTCAGGGCATTGGCTTCCCGCTCCGAGACCCGGCCGCGGGCTCGGTCCAGCTTCTCGGTCGTGCCCATCAGGTTTTGTAAGTGGTGGCCAACTTCGTGGGCGATCACGTAGGCCTGGGCGAAGTCGCCGGGCGCCCCCAGGCGCTGGCGCATGACCTCGTAGAAGCCGAGGTCGATATATACCTTGCGGTCGGCCGGGCAGTAAAAGGGGCCCATGGCGGCCTCGCCAGCGCCGCAGGCGGTGGGCCAGCGGTCGCGGAAGATGACGAGCTTGGGCGCGGGGTATTGCTGACCCGAACGCTGGAAGTAGCCACCCCAGACGTCCTCGGTGTCGGCCAGCACCCGGCTGACGAAAACGGCGCCCGGGTCTTTCGGGTGGTGTTCGGCGGGTGCGCCGGACTGCACAGCCGGCGCGCCGCCGCCGCCATCCAGCAGGCCGAGCACCGTCAGCGGATTGATGCCAAAAGCCCAGGAGGCCAGCAGGGCGACGACGATGCCGCCCACTCCCAGGCCGCGTCCGCCGATCGGCAGGCCACCGCCGCCGCCGCTGCCTCGCACGTCCTCGACGTTCTCGCTCTCGCGCTGGCCATCCATCTTCATGTCGGGTCTCCTGCAGATCGGCCCATCCTACGGCCCATGCCCGCAGAAATGCAGTCTGTCGCCCGAGGGCGGCGCCGCATCGGCCTGTCGGACAGACTGCCGCCATTCATCCGACACCGGGAGCCCCTGCATGAAACGCCTCGCCTTCCTGATCCTGATCGCCGCCGCCTGCGGCACGGTCGCCGCCGGCGACAACGATTGGCGCCTGCGCATCAAGAAGGAGTCCGACGGCTGGACGGCCCATTTCAGCGGGCCGATGGACTACGGCAGCGGCAAGAATCGCATCAAGGGCTCTGGCGTCAAGGTCGAGAAGGCGCGGGCGCTGGGGGCGTTCAGCAAGCTGCGCATCGATGGGCCTTTCGATGTCAGGCTGGCCCAGGCGGGCAGCGACCAAGCCACCGTCGTGGCCGACGACAACATCGAGCCCCTGGTCGAGACCGTTGTCGAGGGCGATACCCTGGTGGTGCGCATGAAGCGCGAGGCGGGCTTCACGACGCGCTCAGCGCCGGTCTTGCGTGTCGACGCCCGCGCCCTGCAGGCCATCGCCATCAACGGCTCGGGCGACCTCAGCGCTGAGCGCTTCAAGGCCGACAGCCTCAGCCTGAGCATCGTCGGCTCGGGCGATGTGCATTTCGGCGTCGTCGAGCTGAAGGATCTGAACGTCAGCATCAGCGGCTCGGGCGATGTGCGCCTGGCCGGCCGTGCCGATCAGCAGAGCTGGTCGGTCAGCGGCTCGGGCGATGTCGATGCCCGCGCCCTGGCGGGTCGTGCGGCCAAGGTCAACATCAACGGTTCGGGCGATGTGTCGATCGGCGTCACCGAACAGCTGGACGTCCAACTGAGCGGTTCCGGTGATCTGAGCTATGCAGGCCGGCCGCAGTTGCGCCAAAGCGTCAGCGGTTCGGGCGAGATCAGCCGCAGATAAGCCTGGCCGGCCCAGAATCGGGCCGTGAACCCCAATGATCTCTGGTGGCAAACGCTGGCCGATGGCCCGCTGCTGCTGGCCCTCTTTGATGCCGGCGACCGCCTGCAGCAGGCCAATGCCGCCTATCGCCAGGCCTGGGGCCTCGATGCGACGGCCTTGCCGGGCTGGATCGAGATGGTCGAGGCCGCCGGCCAGGCGGGCGTCGGGCCTGTCGATGCCCCGGAGCGGCGCAGCCGCATCGCGCAACGAGGCTATGAGCAGGCCTGGCGCGACGGCCGGCGCCTGTGGTGGCTGGAGCAGCGCACGGCGGACGGCGGGCTGGCCTTGACGGGCGTCGACATCAGCGCACTCGCCGGCCCGCGGCCGTTGACGGGGCAGCTGTTGTCGGCCCAGGCCGGCCGCGAACTGCTGCAGGCCTTGCTGGCCGATCCGCGCGCCTGGCCCCTGTCCGTGGCCACGCTGGCGGCGGACGCCGACCCCGCCGAGCTGCTGGGCCGCATCCGCGGCGAGGATGGCTGCATGCGGCTGGAGGATGGGCGGCTGCTCGTCATGCTGCCGTCCACCGGCCCGGCCCAGGCCGTGGCCCTGGGCGAAAGGCTGGGCGCGCTGACGCTGACCGAGGCCGTCTGGGGCGAGACGGCCGCGGCCCTGCTCTCTAGGGCCTGAGCTTCAGGTCCCGCCCCTGGGCCTGGGCGGGTGCCGCCAGACCGGCAATGCCGGCCAGCGTCGGCGCCAGGTCGGCCACCTCGACGCGCTCCTTCATCTCGCCCTGGCCGACATAGCCCGGGCCCCAGAACAGCAGGGGCACATGGGTGTCGTAGTCATGCGGGCTGCCATGGGTGCTGCCGCCGGGGCGGTAGCTGAAGATCCAGCCGCGCTTCAGCACGATCTGCAGCTGGGCGGCGCGCGTCGGGTCGTAGGACTTGCGCATGGCCTCCAGATACGGCGTCGTGGTGTCGCTGCCCAAGAGCTGCTCGCGCGTGAAGACGGCCTCCACGCCCGGCAGCTTCAGCAGCTCCTCGCGGGCGGCGGTCTGCACGTCGGCGAACTTCAGGCCTTTGTCGGCCACGAGCTTCTCGTTCAGCAGCAGGCCGGAGGCGGAGAAGGCCCAGGCCAGCTTGTCGACGCCGAACCTGGCGACCAGCGCGGTATTCACCGCGGCCAGCGCCGGGCCGTTGGTGAAGCGGCCGGCATCGCGGCCCTGGGTGGCGGCCCATTCCGGCGTGTCGGTGAAGCCGTGGTCGGCCGTCAGCGCCAGCACATAGTTGCCGGCGCCGACTTCCTTGTCCAGGAACTGGAAGAAGGCCTGCAGATGGCGGTCCAGGTGCAGGGTGTGGTCATGCGAAAGCCGCGACTCGGGTCCGAAGGCATGGTTGATGTAGTCGTGGCTGGACAGGCTGACCGACAGGATGTCCTGCACGCCGCGCTGGCCCAGCTTCTCGTTCTTCACCGCGGCGCGGGCGAAGGCCAGTGTCAGCTCGTCGCCGAAGGGTGAGGCCAGCAGGCCGCCGTAGAAACGCGGGCCGGGGCCGTCCATCTTGTCGCCGATGACGGCCGGCAGCCTGTTGCCATTGCCGCTGGCGATCTGCCAGGACTGGCCGTCCGGCACCGAGCGGGCATAGGCCGATTCAGGCAAGAGCGGCGCCCAGGTCTTCTTGAAGAAGGCATCGGCCGGCTTGGCGGCATTGAAGTCCGTCACCCATTGCGGATGGGCCTGCATGTAATAGGTGCTGGAGGCGAAGCGGCCCGTCTCCGTCATATACATATACGCCGTCCCCTTGTGCCCGGCCGGCAGGATGGCGCCGCGGTCCTTGCCCGAGATGCCGATGACCTTGGATGCGGGCGATCCCGTGCGCAGCACATCGCCCAGGGTCTCGACCTTGAGATTGCGCGGGCTGGTGCCGGACAAGGGCGCGGTCGGGCTGTCGATGTACTGGTAGTCCGGGTCGCCGGTGTTGTAGACCTGCTCGCCCGTGACCGGGTTGCGCCACTCGTTGCTGATGATGCCGCTGCGCTGCGGATAGGCGCCGGACAGCATCACCGAGTGGCCAGCCGCCGTGACCGTGTGGCCGTGACCATAGTGGGCGTTGGCAAACCAGCGGCCATGGTCGAGGAAGCGGGCGAAGCCGTCGGCGCTGAGCTGGTCGCGGTAGCCGGTCACCTGACGCATTGGCAGCCCGTCGATGACGACGAGGACGAGGAGCTTGGGCTTGTTCTGCGGCGCCGCGGCGGGCGGTGCCGTCGTCGTGCAGGCGGACAGTGCGGTGGCGAGGGCCAGGCTCAGCAGGCGGCGACGAGTGTGCAACATGACGTTTTTGTGACAGTGAACCCGCGAGCTTACGTCGTCACAATGTCTGGCTTGTAAAGCCATGCCCGAGCCGGACGCCTTCGACCCCACCCATGCACTGGACGGCTGGCGTCCGCCCGCGCCCGCCCCCCTGCCCGAGTTGGCGCTCGGCGCGCTGCTGGTGGGCGACGGTGCCGCCAGGCCGCTGGCCCTCGGCGTCTCGCCGGGGAGTTTCGATCCCACTCATCTGCTGGACGACTGGCGCCCGCCCGTGCCCGCGCCGTTGGACCTGGAACTCAAGTCCCTGCTGCGTACCGGTTCGGGGCCGGACGAAGCGACGCTGGCGCGGTTGAAGGCGAGGGGTTACGAGATGCTGGATGTCGAGGACATCGAGGTGGTCGAAGCGTCTGCGCCGCGCGTCGTGACCGTGGAGGCCTGGGTGCAGGAGATTCCGCCCGCGCCGTCAGTCGCCGAGGCCGATCTCGCACCCACGTCGTTGTTGGAGGAGGTCGAGCAACCCGAGGCGGCCGTAGACGTGCCGCTGCCGGATGAGCCTGCTTGGCCGCTCTTCATGGCAGAGGCCCAGGTGCTGGAGGTCGGGGCGCCGTTGATCGAGCCGCAGGCAGCCGCGGCCGAATTCGTGTCGCTCGATGTAGCGGCGGCGCCCGCCGGGCTCGGTGCAGTTGTCGAGGACAGCGGAGCGACGAAGCCGGTGCAGCCTGCCGTCGTCGAGGCTTGCGAGTCCGATGGCGAGGTCGAACCACCACGGATCGACCGTGATGCTGCCCCGCTGGTCGAAGCGGTAGATCTGGTCGAAGCCATGGAGCCTGCCGCCGACCCCCTGCCGCACGTTGCCATCGTGGAAGCGCCGGCATTGGACCTTCATGTCCCGCCGGTGGAGTTGCCCTCCTTTATCGGTGACATTCATCTGCCCCCCGCTGCGCCTCCCGTCGAGGTCGAAGCGACGGTGCTGGACTTCCATGCCGCACCGCCACCGCCCGAGCCTGATCCGTTGTCGGTCATCGCGAGCATCGAGCTGCCCAAGGTGGCTCCGCCGCCGGCCGTCGTCGAGATGCCGGAGGTGGACATCGCCGCCCTCATGCCACATCCGCCGGCGCCCGATCCGCGCCTGATGGCGCGCTGGCAGGCCGGGGCCTGGACGGCGCTGGCCCGGCAGGTTGCCGGCGCGAGCGCAGAGCTGTCACAGACGCTGGGCGGGCCGCGTGTCGAGACCCATGCGCCGCAGTGGCTGTGCGCGATCTGGCCGCCACAGGCCGCCGAAGCGCCGCTGGGCCGCTGGCCCGAGCTGGCAGCCCTCGTGGTGGCCGAAACCCGGGTCAGCGCCTTGCAGCAGCTGCTCGCCGAATTGCCGGACGAGGCGCCGCTGTGGTCGGCGGATCTGGAGGGCGACTGGGATCTGGTCGCCGAACTCGTGCTGCACCAGGACACCCAGCTGAGGCCGACCCAGGTCCGGGCACTTCGCGAGCTGGCCGAGGCGGAGCGTCATGCCCGCCAGATCAGGATCGGCGAGGGTTATGCGCTGCAGGGCCGCCTGGCGAGGCGGCGCGCGTGACCAGCGGACAGGCGCCATTGCTGGAAATCGACGCGGGCGTGGCCCGCATCACGCTGCGCCGCCCGCGCCAGGCCAACCGCCTGGCCGTCGATGACCTCGGCCGCCTGCGCGGCCTCATCGACGAGGTGAATAGTGCCGAGGCGGTCCGCGTCCTCGTGCTGGCCGGCGAGGGCAAACACTTCTGCAGCGGCTTCGACCTCAGCGCCCTGGGCGCCATCGACGCCGGCGCGCGCTTCGGCGAACTGGCCGAAGCGCTGGAGGCGGCACGGCCCATCACCATCGCCCGCTTGCATGGCGGCGTCTATGGCGGCGCGGCCGACCTGGCCCTGGCCTGCGATTTCCGCCTCGGCGCGCCGGCCTGCGAGATGTTCGTCCCGGCGGCCCGCATCGGCCTGCACTTCTATGCCGGTGGCCTGCAGCGCTTCGTCAATCGCCTGGGCTTGCCCACGGCCAAGCAGGTGCTGCTGGCCGGGCGCACGCTGGACGCAGCGGCCCTGTTCGGCTGCGGCTATCTGGACCAGTTGCTGCCCGACGTCCAAACCCTGGACGCGGCACTGGTCGCCCTGACGGACGAACTGCTCGCCATGGCGCCGCTGGCCCTGCTGCCGATGAAGCAGCATCTGAACGCCATTGCCGCCGGCCGTCTCGATAAAAAACAGCTCGCCGCCGACATCCTCAAGGCTCGCGATTCGGCCGATCTGATCGAAGGTCAGGCGGCCTGGGCGGGCAAAAGACCTGCGCGATTCAAGGGGGGTTGAAAGCCCTAGGAAGGGGCTTTCGCCACATCGTGGAAAATACGGGGCCTGCGCCTCTACCCGGCGCCCCCTTTTAAACACTCTTCGACAGGACCAGCGTGGCCAAAGAAACCACCAAGACCACCATCGAAGCGGATGGTCTGCGCTACCGCTCCAAAGCTCCCGGTTCGCCCTTCGCGGCAACCTCTTCCTTCGGCGCCGCGACGATGTCTTGCTTCCTCTGCGGCAAGCACCGCCCACGCGCGATGCTCAAGTCCAAGAAGCTGCTGGGCAAGTCCCAGCCCGTCTGCTCGCCGTCCTGCAAGGAACTGGACGCCCAGATCGCCGCCAAATAAGGCTTTATTGCCTCGCCTTGCGCGAGGCGCATGAAAGAGCAGCGCCGCCACGGGCCAATGCCCGTGGCGGCGTTTTGCTTTCAACCCTGGCGAAAGCAGCGGCCGCAAACCGAGCGGTAACGGGCATTGCCGCCGATCTCGACCTGGGCGCCTTCAGTGACCTTGCGGTTGTTGGCATCGACGCGCATGTTCATCGTCGCCTTGCGGCCGCAGTCGCAAATGGTCTTCATCTCGTCCATCTCGTCGGCCAGGGCCAATAGCGCGGCGGAGCCGGGGAAGAGTTCGCCCTGGAAATCGGTGCGCAGGCCGTAGCAGATGGCCGGCAAGTTGCGCAGATGGGCCATCTCGTGCAGCTGCTGCACCTGGCGCTTGGACAGGAACTGGGCCTCGTCGACGAGGATGCAGGCGATGCCGGGCGTCTCGTCCATCAGCGCGATGAAGTCGGTCTCGGCATCGAACTGCTCGACCTCGCGTTGCGGGCCCAGGCGCGAGGTGACAAAGCCGCGGCCATAGCGGTCGTCCAGCCGGGCCGTGAAGATGCGCACCTTGTGGCCGCGTTCCTCGTAGTTGTGCGCCACCTGCAGCAGGGCGGTGGATTTGCCGGCATTCATCGCGGCATAGCGGAAAAAGAGCTTGGCCATGGGGTGTTCTGGAGCGGAGCGGCATTGTCCCCGCTGGCCGACCCCGCGGATCGGGGTGGGGAAAGCCCGCGGTTTCGCACTCTTTAGTCAAGAACCTGGGGCTTGCGAGATGGCGCTGTCATCTTCGGCGTGCGTCAATTCACGTTTCGTCCCGACCTGTGCCGAAGAATGAGCAAAGACACCGTCACCGCGGTCCGCCAGGATGGCTTGCGCTACCAGTCGAAAATCGGCGGTTCGCCCTTCCTCGGCAGCGGCCACACCCGCTCCTGCTTCAAATGCGGCAAGCACCGTGCGCCGGCCAGCCTGCAGTCCATCCGGCTGCTTGGCCGCAACGAGGTGGTCTGCAAGCCCAACTGCAAGACCCTCCCCTGAGTTTTCCTGATCCGTCGACGGTTCGCGTCTGACGCGCCCTTTGACCTGGCATTGACGATGCCCGACTTAATGCATAGCATGGTATGCATATCGGTTGAGCAGGAGCTATCGTGGTCGAGGACGTCGTCAAGGAGTTGGGCCACCTGAGCCTGGGCACGCGGCTCAAGCGCATCGGCGAGACCCTGCAGGCTCAGACACAAGCGGTGTTGGCTGCGCATGGCTTCGAGCAGCCGGCGGCCTGGTTTCCGCTGCTGGCGGCCCTGGATCGCCTCGGCCCACTGAGCGTCGGCGAACTGAGCCAGGCGGTGGGTGTCAGCCAGCCCGTGGTCACGCGATCGCTGAAGGGCCTGGAGGACGAAGGCCTGGTCAGCTCAGAGGCTTCGGACGCCGACCGGCGCGTGCGCCGCATAGCCCTCAGCAGCAAGGGACAGACCCTGGTGGAGCGTTCCCAAGGCGAGGCCTGGCCCGCCATCGAGGCGGCCGTTGCCCAGGCCTGTGCCGGCCTGGACGGCGATCTGCTGGCCCAGTTGGCGGCGCTGGAAGACGCGCTGGTCGAAACGCCGCTGATGCAAAGGGTGCCATCGTGAGCGGCCTCGACCGTCCCGTCTGGGCCAGCCTGCAGCACCAGCCGCAGTGGGGCATGGGCGACGCGCGCGCGCGGCGCTTCAAGGCCGACATCAACCGCTTCGCGGCCACGCCCGACGAGAGCCCCACCAGCCTGGCCGCCCTTGCGGCCCTCGTTCAGCCCGGCGACGACGCCGTCTTCCTGGCCCAGGTGCCGCCCATCGTTGTGCCGCCGGACCTGATGGCCGTGAAGGAGGCGCTCGGCGTGCAGATGATGGCCATGCGCCCCCTCGAAGTCGATGAGGGCCTGGACGTGCTGACCGACGTCGATGCCGCCGAGATGCTGGCCCTGGCGACGTTGACCGAGCCGGGGCCCTTCCTGCCGCGAACGCACACGATGGGCCGCTTTATCGGCATCCGCATCGAGGGGCGGCTGGCGGCGATGGCCGGCGAGCGCATGCGCTTCCCCGGTCATGTCGAGGTCAGCGGCGTCTGCACCCACCCCGACTTCCGCGGCCGGGGCCTGGCGCGGCGGCTGTCGGCCGCGGTGACGGCTGACATCCAGCGCCGCGGCGAGCAGGCCTTCCTGCACGCCTGGACGACGAACACCGCCGCGATCGCGCTCTACGAAAGCCTGGGCTTCGTCACGCGCACGACGGTGAACATCGCCGTGCTCAAACGCCAGCCACTTTGACGGAAGCTTCGCTCCAGCCGCCGCCCAGGGCCCGGATCAGGCCGACGGTGGCCTGGTACTGGGCCGAGCGCACCTGCAGCGCGGCCCGCTTGTTGGCGAGCTCGCTGCGGCGCGCGTCCAGCAGTTCGAGCTGGCTGACCAGGCCGTTGCGGTAGCGCGTGTCCGACAGTTTCAGCGCCTGACTGGCCGCGCTGACAGCGCGGGCATTGGCCTCGCCCTGCTGCTGCAGCAGCGTCAGCGCGCCGAGTTGGTCTTCCACATCCTTCAGCGCCAGCAGGAACTGTTCGCGGAAAGCGATGGCCGAACCATCCAGCTGGGCCTTGGCCGTGTTGACGCCGGCCTCGCGGCGGCCGCCATCGAAGATCGGCAGCGCGGCGAGCAGGCCGATGCCCCAGGTGCTGGCACCGCTCTTCAGCAGGTTGGCGACCTCGCTGGACACGCCACCGCCCTGGGCCGTCAGTGACAGGCTGGGCCACCAGGCCGCCTGGGCGACGCCGACGCGAGCCTGCGCGGCCTGCAGCTGGCTGCGCGCAGCGGCGAGGTCGGGGCGGCGCTGCAGCAGTTCGCTGGGCAGGCCGGCGGGCACGACGGGCAGGGCAGTCGACCATGCGGTGGGTGCGAGGCGGAAGTTGGAGGCCGGTTCGCCCAGCAGCA
This sequence comes from Roseateles saccharophilus, assembly GCF_031458095.1. GTDB lineage: Bacteria > Pseudomonadota > Gammaproteobacteria > Burkholderiales > Burkholderiaceae_C > Pelomonas > Pelomonas saccharophila_A. The sequence goes on along the minus strand of NZ_JAVDXU010000002.1, from coordinate 601,472 downwards.
CAGCCAGGGCCGTTTCCAGCTCCAGGCGGCGGCGGTCCAGGGCCAGGGCCTCGGCCTCGTTGGCGGCCAGCTCGGCGCGCACGCGGGCCAGGTCCAGATCGGCTACATCGCCGGCACGAGCACGCTTCTCGGTCAGCGACAAGGTCTCGCCATAAGCGGCGACGGTGCCCCGGACGATCTCGCGCTCGGCATCCAGCGCCCGCAGCGCCAGGTAGCCGCGGGCGACATTGGCCTGCACCAGCAGGCGGGCGTCGGCCAGCAACTGCTCGCGCGCCAGCACGTCCAGCGCGCTGGCATTGCGCTCATGCAGCAGGCGGCCGCCCAGGTCCAGCTCATAGGCCAGGTTCAGGCCGGCGTTGTACTGCGTGAGGCCTCGCGCACCGGGGTCGGCGGCGCGGCCGGCACCGGCGGCCACGCCGAGTTGCGGCAGGCGTGCCGCCTCGGCGCCGCCCAGGGCCGCACGGGCCTGGGCCAGGCGGTTGGCTGCCGCCTGCACGCTGGTGTTGGCGGTCATCGCACGGGCGACGAGATCGTCCAGCACCGGGTCGGCAAAGGGCTGCCACCAGCTGGCGGTCAGCGCGGCTGCGCCGTTCGCGGATTGAGCCTTGTAGGCGGTGGGGGCCTGCGGCAGTTGGGACGGATCAACCGTGCCCACCGAGGCGCAGCCAGCCAGCAGCAGCGCGGCGAAGAGTGAAGTCAGTTGGAATTTCATGATTACTTTCCTCGTTGCGGCAGGGCGTCGATCACAGGGGCGACGGGCTGCGCGGGAGCCGCAGGTGCCGCCACCTGGCCACCGTGATGGCGCAGCGGCGCATTGCCGGTGACGCGGCGCACGATGACGTAGAACAGCGGCGTCAGGAACAGGCCGAACAGCGTCACGCCGATCATTCCGGCGAACACCGCGATGCCCATGGCCTGGCGCATCTCGGCGCCGGCGCCGGTGGACAGCACCAGGGGCAGCACGCCCATGACAAAGGCCATCGACGTCATCAGGATGGGCCGCAGCCGCAGCCGCGCCGCCTCCAGTGCCGCCTGCATCGGCGTGCGGCCTGCGAACTCCAGCTCGCGGGCGAACTCGACGATCAGGATGGCGTTCTTCGCGCTCAATCCCACCAGCACGATGAGTCCGATCTGCGTGAAGACGTTGTTGTCGCCATGGCTCAGGTAGACGCCCGTCATCGCCGCCAGCAGGCCCATGGGCACGATGAGCAGGATGGCGATGGGCAGGGTCAGGCTTTCGTACTGTGCGGCCAGCACCAGGAAGACCAGCAGGATGGCCAGCGGGAAGACCCAGGCGGCCGAGTTGCCGGCAATCTTTTCCTGGTAGGTCAGGTCGGTCCACTCATAGCCGATGCCGGGGGGCAGGGTCTCGGCGGCGATGCGCTCGACGGCGGCCTGGGCCTGGCCCGACGAGAAGCCGGGCGCGGCGCCGCCGTTGATGTCGGCGGACAGGAAGCCGTTGTAGCGCAGCGCGCGCTCGGGGCCGAAGCTGGGCGTGACCTTCATCAGCGCGGACAGCGGCACCATCTCGCCGGTGGACGAGCGCACCTTCAGCGCGCCGATGTCCTCGGCGCGGGCGCGGTAGGCGGCATCCGCCTGCACGCGGACCGAGTAGGTGCGGCCGAACTTGTTGAAGTCGTTCACGTACAGGCTGCCGAGGTAGATCTGCATGGTGTCGAACACGTCCGTCACGGCCACGCCGAGCTGGCGGGCCTTGGTGCGGTCGAGGTCGGCGAACAGCTGCGGCACATTGACCTGGTAGCTCGAGAACAGGCCGGCCAGTTCGGGCGTCTTGTAGGCCTTGGCCATGAAGGCCTTGAGCGCCTGGTCCATGGCCTCGTAGCCGAGGCCGCCGCGGTCCTGCAGCTGCAGCTTGAAGCCACCCGTGGTGCCCAGGCCCTGCACGGGCGGGGGCGGGAACATGACGATGAAGGCGTCTTCAATCGCGCCGTACTGCGCGTTCAGCTTGCCCGCGATGGCGCCGGCCGACAGATCCTTGCTCTTGCGCTCGTCAAAGGGCTTGAGGGTCGCGAAGACGATGCCCGAACTGGAGCTGTTGGTGAAGCCGTTGATGGACAGGCCGGGGAAGGCCACTGCGTGCTCGACACCCGGCGTCTTCAGCGTGATGTCGGTCATGCGGCGGATGACGTCCTCGGTGCGGTCCAGCGTGGCGCCGTCGGGCAGCTGGGCGAAGCCGATCAGGTACTGCTTGTCCTGGCCGGGCACGAAGCCGCCGGGCACGGCCTTGAACAGGCCGGCCGTGGCCGCGACGAGCGCCAGGTAGACGACCATCATGACGGTCTTGCGCGACATCAGCGTCTTCACGCCGCTGCCGTACTTGGCGGAGCCACTCGAGAACAGCTTGTTGAAGCCGCCGAAGAAGCCACCCAGCACACGGTCCATGCCGCGGGTCAGCGCGTCCTTGGGCGCGTGGTGGTCCTTCAGCAGCATGGCGGCCAGGGCCGGCGACAGGGTCAGCGAGTTGATGGCCGAGATCACCGTCGAGATGGCGATGGTCAGCGCGAACTGCTTGTAGAACTGGCCCGTCAGGCCGGTGATGAAGGCCAGCGGCACGAAGACCGAGATCAGCGTCAGCGCGATGGCGATGATGGGGCCCGACACCTCGCGCATGGCCTGGTAGGTCGCGTCGCGCGGGGAGAGGCCGTTGGCGATGTTGCGCTCCACGTTCTCCACCACCACGATGGCGTCGTCCACGACGATACCGATGGTCAGCACCAGACCGAAGAGGCTCAGTGCATTGATCGAGAAGCCGAAGCCGTGCATGACGGCGAAGGTGCCGATGATGGACACCGGCACGGCCAGCAGCGGGATGATGGAAGCGCGCCAGGTCTGCAGGAAGAGGATGACGACCAGCACCACCAGGGCCACGGCTTCCAGCAGGGTGTGGATGACGGACTCGATGGAGGCGCGCACGAACTGCGTCGGGTCGTAGACGATGGTGTAGTCCACACCTTCAGGCATGGCCGTCTTCAGGTCTTCCATCGCGGCGCGCACATTGGCCGAGATGTCCAGGGCATTGCCGCCCGGGGCCTGGAAGATGGGCACGGCGACGGCTTGCTTGTTGTCCAGCAGTGAGCGCAGCGCGTATTCGCTGGCGCCGAGCTCGACGCGGCCGAGGTCGCGCAGGCGTGTCACGGCACCGTTCGCACCGCTTTTGACGATGATGTCGCCGAACTCCTCGGCCGTCTGCAGGCGGCCCTGGGCATTGACGGACAGCTGCAGGTCCACGCCTTGCAAGCCGGGCGAAGCGCCGACGACGCCGGCTGCGGCCTGCACATTCTGGCCGCGGATGGCGGTCACCACATCGCTGGCCGACAGGCCGTGCTCGGCCACCTTCTGCGGGTCCAGCCAGACGCGCATCGCGTAGTCGCCCGAGCCGAACATCAGCACCTGCCCGACGCCCGGGATGCGCGCGAGACGGTCCTTGACGTTGAGCAGCGCATAGTTGCGCAAGTACGTCATGTCGTAGCGGCCGTTGGGCGAGGTCAGGTGCACGACCATGGTCAGGTCGGGGCTGCTCTTGACCGTCGTCACGCCCAGGCGCTTGACCTCTTCGGGCAGGCGCGCCTCGGCCTGGCTGACGCGGTTCTGCACCAGCTGCTGGGCCTTGTCGGGGTCGGTGCCGAGCTTGAAGCTGACGGTCAGCGTCATCAGGCCGTCGGTGGTCGCCTGGCTGCTCATGTAGAGCATGTCCTCGACGCCGTTGATGGCTTCCTCGAGAGGCGTGGCCACCGTCTCGGCGATGACCTTGGGGTTGGCGCCCGGGTACTGGGCGCGCACGACGACCGAGGGCGGCACGACGTCGGGGTATTCCGAGATCGGCAGCGCGCGGATCGACAGCAGGCCGCCGATGAAGATCAGCAGCGACAGCACGCCCGCAAAGATGGGGCGGTCGATGAAGAATTTGGAGAGATTCATGAGGTGCTCCGGCAGCACACCGCCCGCAGGCCGGCTGAACCGGCCCGCTGTGCGGGGTTTCTGTGAGGGAAGGGCTTAGGAGTTCTTCGGGGCGGCCTGCTGGGCCGCCAGCTCGGGCTTGGCATCCATGGCGACGTCCTTGGGTGCGAGCAGCGCCCCCGGTCTGACGCGCTGCACGCCACCGACGACGATGCGCTCGCCACCCTTGAGGCCGCTGGTCACGACGCGCAAGCCGTTGACGTTGGCGCCCAGGGTCACGCCGCGCCATTCGGCCTGGTTGCCCTCGCCGACGACGATGACATAGCGCTTGTCCTGGTCGGTGCCGACGGCGCGCTCGTTCACCAGCAGCGCCGGCTCGTTCCGGGCCTGGCCCATGCGCAGCTTGGCGAACTGGCCCGGCAGCAGGCGGCCGTCCTTGTTGTCGAAGACGGCGCGCACGCGCAGGGTGCCGCTCTTGGCGTCCACCTGGTTGTCGACCAGCTGCAGGCGGCCGGTCAGCGCATCGGCACCGCCGTTGGCCATCTCGACCGGAATCTTCTCCAGTCCACGGCGGTCGGCCGGCAGGGTGGCCAGGGCGTTGCCGACAATCTTCTCGTCGGCGTCGAAGCTGGCGTAGATGGGGCTGACCGAGACCAGCGTCGTCAACACCGGCGCACCGGCACCGGCGGCGACGAGGTTGCCCGTCGTTACCTCGATCCTGCCGACGCGGCCGGCCACCGGGGCGCGCACTTGCGTGTAGCTGAGGTTGAGCTGGGCCGTCTGCAGCGCGGCCTGGGCAGCGCGCAGATTGGCGGCGCCTTCACGAGCGGCGTTGTCGCGTTCGTCGAAGTCACGCTTGGCGACGGCGCGCTCCTCCAGCAGGGCCTTGGAGCGAGCCAGCTCGCTTTGCGTGTAGTTCACGCGGGCCTGGGCGGCGGCCACCTGGGCTTCGACACGGGCGACTTCGGCCTGGTAGGGCGCCGGGTCGATGGTGACGAGCAGGTCACCCGCCTTCACCAGGCTGCCCTCGCGGAAGTGCACGGCCTGCACGGCGCCCGACACACGGGCCCGCACATCGACGCGCTCCACCGCTTCCAGGCGGCCGGAGAACTCGTTCCAGGCCGAGACTTCCTGGCTGACGACCTGGGCGACCGAGACCGGCGTGGCCTGGGGCGCGGCCGGGCCGGAGTTGGCCTGGGCCGGGCCCGAGCCGAACTGGGCGAAGCCGACGGCACCCAGGGCGACGAGGGCGGCGGCGCCGGCGATCAGGCCGGCACGACGGTTGAAACGAGGGGTGGACTGCATTTTGATTTCTCTCCGAAGGTCAATCAGGCGGGAAGCGACAACGCGCGGCGGGCCGCCTCGCGCAGGAACTCGTGGATGGGATTCAGCGCATAGCCAGGCGCAACGGCCGGCAGGGTCAGGTCCTTGGCGTTGCCGCCGTGCTCGCGCAGGGCGGCGGCGTAGCGGCGCGATTCGTCGTTCAGCGGATGGCCGGCCGCGCTGAGGATCAGGGCGGGCGCCAGGCCGCTCAAGCGGCTGGCGTTCAACGGCGCGGCATAGGGGTGGTCGGCGCGTGCGCTGCCGCCGAGGTAAGCCTGCCAACCCTTGGCATAGATGCATTCGCAGCCGCCGCATTCGCCTTCGCGCATGGAGGCGCTGCCGAGCTGGGGGTCCAGCATGGGCGAGATCAGCAGCTGCCCGGCGAGCCGGGGGGCGTGCTGGTCGCGCGCCATCAGGGCCAGGGCAGCAGCGAGGTTGCCGCCGGCTTCCTCACCGGCGACGAACAGGGCTGTGTGGGCGCTACCCGTCAGCTTCGCCGGCTTGGCGGCCAGGGCCTGCAGGGCCTCGAAGGCGGCGCTCAGGCCCGCGGGGAAGGGGTGCTCGGGGGCGAGGGGGTAGTCCAGGGCGACGACGTCGGCGCCGGCCTGAGCCAGCATCTCGCCGCGGGCCTGGGTTGCATCCAGGGAGCCATCGGTGAAGCTGCCGCCATGCAGCCACAGCAGCAGAGCGCGGTCGCCGCCTTCCAGCGGCCGGCGCGCCGAGTAGACCTGGGCCACCAGGCCTGGCGCGGGGCCGAGGCGCAAAGTGGCAGGGGAGGCGATCTTGTCCATGGACCGAAAGATAGTGATCAATGCTTTGGGGATAAACGGGCTGGAAAGTGACTCACTTTTCCTCGCCGTGGAACAATGAAGTCATGGACCGACTCTCCGCGATGCAAGCCTATGTCCGGGTCGTCGAGGCTGGCACCTTCACCAAGGCGGCCGACTCCCTCGACCTGCCCAAGGCCACCGTCACCCGCCTGATCCAGACGCTGGAAAGCCATCTGCGCACCAAGCTGCTGAACCGCACGACGCGCCGCGTCACGGTGACGCCCGATGGCGCCGCCTATTACGAGCGCGCCATGCGCCTGCTGTCCGATCTGGACGAGCTGGAAGGCAGCATGAGCCAGGCGCGCATGACGCCGCGTGGCCGCATCCGCATCGATGTGCCGGGCGTCGTGGGCCGCGAGATGATCATTCCGCATCTGCCGGACTTCTATGCCAAGTACCCGGACATCCAGATCGAACTGGGCGTCAGCGACCGCACGGTGGACCTGATCAGCGACAACATCGATTGCGTCATCCGCGGCGGCGAGCTGACCGACCAGAGCCTGGTGGCGCGGCGCATCGGCGAGTTCCGCTTCATCACCTGCGCGACGCCCGAATACCTGCGCCGCCACGGCACGCCGGCCCATCCGCTGGAACTGACGCAGCCGCCGCATCGCATGGTGGGTTATTTCTCGGCGCGCACCGGCAAGGTCATGTCCGACACCTTCCGGCGCGGCGATGACGAGGTGGAGGTGGCCGGCAACCACATCATTGCGGTGAACGATGCCAATGCCTATCTGAATGCCGGCCTGGCCCATCTGGGCGTGGTGCAGGTGACCTGCTTCATGGCCGGGCCGCTGCTCAAGAGCGGCGAGCTGGTGCGGGTGCTGGAGGAGTGGGACGCCGACCCGGTGCCCGTCTATGTGGTCTATCCGCCCAATCGCCACCTCAGCAGCAAGCTGAGGGTGTTTGTCGACTGGGTCGTGGACCTGATCGGCCGCGAGGCGATGGGCGGGCTGAAGCTGCGCTGTACGGCTTCCTGATCAGCTCTTGTCGGCCGTGGCGGCGACTGCCACGGCCTGGCCGAAGTCCGCGGCTGCGGGCGCCGGTGCGCTGATCGCCAGCAACATGCCCGCCGCCAGCGCCCCGACAGCCGTCGCGGCGGTGATCAGCGTGGAAAAGGATCGGGTGTTCATGGTGACTCTCCTGGCCGGCCACCTCTTGTTGGAATGGGGTGTGCCGATAGGTTGTCACTGTAGGAATTGAGCGCCGCGAGAAAAAGCGGGCGCAATAGAACGGCGAGTTGCTGTCAGCGGAACAATCCGCCTCTTGAAGCCGAATTAGCCCTTGCGGGGCACCCCGCGGCCGCGTTCTTCCAGCCAGGCCTTGGCCGTCGAGAAATGCCCGCAGCCAATGAAGGGCCGCGGCGGCTTGAGCGCCGACAGCGGCGAGGGGTGGTTGGCCTTCAGCACCAGATGGCCCTGGTGTGCCGCCTCGATCAACGGTGCTTTGGCCTGGGCATAGCTGCCCCAGAGCATGAAGACCTTGGGAGCGGCGTCCTCGGCGGCGGCCTTGATGAGGGCGTCAGTCAGCACTTCCCAGCCGCGGTTGGCGTGGCTGGCAGGCTGGCCGTCTTCCACCGTCAGCACGGCATTCAGCAGCAGGGTGCCGCCCTCGGCCCAGCGCACCAGGCTGCCATTGGGCGGGAAGGGCTTGCCCAGGTCGCGCTGGATCTCCTTGAAGATATTGCGCAGGCTGGGCGGCAGCGGTACGCCGGGCGGCACGCTGAAGCTCAGCCCTTCGGCCTGGCCGGGGCCGTGGTACGGGTCCTGGCCGAGGATGACGACGCGGGTGGCGCTGAGCGGCGTCAGCGTCAGTGCGCGCAGCGGCTCGGGCGGATAGATGGTGGCGCCGGCGGCGGCGCGCTCTTCCAGGAAGGCTTCCAGCTTCTGGCCAACGGGCGAGACGGCCCAGGCTTCGACGACGGGGCGCCAGTCGGTGTCGGGAAGTTCGAGAGGCAGCTTCATCCGAACAATGTTGCCAGCGCCTGGCCCGGGTCCGGCGCGCGCATGAAGGCCTCGCCGACGAGGAAGGCGTTGACGTTGGCCTCGCGCATGCGCTTCACGTCGGCCGCGCCGAGGATGCCGGACTCGGTCACCAGCAGGCGGTCGGCCGGCACGCGCGGCAGCAGGGACAGCGTGGTGTCCAGCGTCACGTCAAAGGTGCGCAGATTGCGGTTGTTGATGCCGACCAATGGCGTCTTCAGCTGCAGCGCACGGTCCAGTTCCTCGCCGTCGTGCACTTCAACGAGCACGTCCAGGCCGATGGCCTGGGCGGCGGCCTCGAGGTCGGCCATCTGCGAATCGGCCAGGCAGGCGGCGATCAGCAGGATGCAGTCGGCACCCATGGCACCGGCTTCCATGACCTGGTATTCGTCGACCATGAAGTCCTTGCGCAGCACCGGCAGCTCGCAGGCCGTGCGGGCCTCGCGCAGATAGGCGGCCGAGCCCTGGAAGAAGCGCTCGTCGGTCAGCACACTGAGGCAGGCCGCGCCATTGCGGGCATAGCTCTCGGCGATGAGCCCCGGCTGGAAGTCCTCGCGCAGCACGCCCTTGCTGGGGCTGGCCTTCTTGATCTCGGCGATGACGGCCGCATGGCCAGCGGCGATGGTGGCGCGCAGCGAGCGCTCGAAGCCCAGTTGCTCGCCCTTGCGGGCCTCGGCTTCTTCACGCTGGGAGGCCAGCGACCGCCTGGCCTTGGCCGCCGCGATCTCTTCCCACTTGACTTCGACGATGCGGTTCAGGATGTCGCTCATCACTTCGCCCCAAGGCCTTGAGTCTGCTTCACAAACGCGTCCAGTTTGGCGCGCGCCGCACCGCTGTCCAGGGCCGCGCGCGCACGCTCGATGCCATCGGCCAGCGTCGGCGCCACATTGGCGGCATACAGCGTCGCGCCGGCGTTCAGCAGCACGATGTCGCGCGCCGGGCCGGGGTTGCCGTCGAGCACGCCGATCAGCATCTGGCGCGACTGCTCGGGATTGTCGACCTTGAGGCTGCGGTTGCTGGCCATGGCCATGCCGAAGTCCTCGGGGTGGATCTCGTACTCGCGCACCGCGCCGTCCTTCAGCTCGCCGACGAGGGTCGTCGCGCCGAGGGAAATCTCGTCCATGCCGTCCTTGCCATAGACGACCAGGGCATGCTCCGCGCCCAGGCGCTGCAGCACCCGCACCTGGATGCCGACGAGATCGGGGTGGAAGACGCCCATCAGGATATTGGGCGCGCCGGCCGGGTTGGTCAGCGGGCCCAGGATGTTGAAGATGGTGCGCACGCCGAGTTCGCGGCGCACCGGGGCGATGTTCTTCATCGCCGGATGGTGGTTGGGCGCGAACATGAAGCCGATGCCGCATTCGTCCAGGCAGGCGGCCACGGCGCGCGGCGCGAGCTGGATGTTGGCGCCCAGGGCCTCCAGCACGTCGGCGCTGCCGGTCTTGCTGCTGACGCTGCGGTTGCCATGCTTGGCCACCTGGGCGCCGGCCGCCGCGGCGACGAACATCGAGCAGGTCGAGATGTTGAAGCTGTGGGCGCCATCGCCGCCGGTGCCGACGACGTCGACGAGGTGGGGCAGAGGGCCCAGCGGCACCTTGTTGCTCAGCTCGCGCATGACCTGGGCCGCGGCGGTGATCTCGCCGATGGTTTCCTTCTTCACGCGCAGGCCGGTCAGCAGGGCCGAGGCGATGACGGGCGACATCTCGCCGGCCATGATGCGGCGCATCAGCGTCAGCATCTCGTCGTGGAAGATCTCGCGGTGCTCGATGACGCGGGTCAGGGCTTCGGTGTCGGTGATCGGCATGTCAAACCTCGCGGCGCTGGGGTTCTTGCTGGTGCAGGTGGCGGGTGAGCAGGTCGCGTGGCGGCGCTTGGTCGACCTGCTTCATCAGCATGCCGACATTGCCGCGATGGTGGCTGCCATGGTGGATGACATGGGCCAGGATTTCCTCGCGACTCATGCGGCCGGCGTCGCCGTCGGTGAAGCGAAAGCTCAGCACTTCCTCGAACTGTTCGGGCCTCAGCCCGCGCACATAGTCGACGTACCAGCCGTCCACCTGCTGGACGGACGCGCTTAGCGCTTCCAGCGTCGGCGTGGCTTCGGTGTTGCTGGCCTTGAAGCCGTGGGGCTCGCCGCGCAGATGGGCCGCAAAGATGCGGTCCACCGTGTGGATGTGGTTCAAGGTGCGGATGGCGATGTGGCGGTTCTCGGCAGACAGGGGCGCACCGGCCAGCGCCGCGAAAAACTCGCGGTCGATGGCGGCCTTCTGCTCGTAGAGCGAGATCAGCAGCGTCGATGTGGACACGATCAGGCCTCCAGAAACTCACGCGCCGCGGCGATGGCATGGTCGACGCCGGCCGCATCGACGTCCAGATGGGTCACGAAGCGCAGGCCGATCAGGCCGGTGGCCAGCACGCCGCGCGACTTCAGGTGTTTCAGCAGGGCCGGCGTGCGGCCGCCCTCGACCTGGGCGAAGACGATATTGGTCTGCGGTGGCGTGACCGTGACACCCGGCAGCGCGGCCAGGCCGTCGGCGAGGCGCTTGGCGAGCGCATGGTCTTGCGCCAGGCGCTCGACGTGATGAGTCAGTGCGTAGTCCGCAGCCGCGGCCAGCAGGCCCACTTGGCGCAGGCCGCCGCCGACCATCTTGCGCACGCGGTGGGCGCGGGCGATCAGCTCCTTGGTGCCGACCAGCATCGAGCCTATGGGCGCGCCCAGGCCTTTGCTGAAGCAGATGGAGACGGAGTCGAAATGGCGCGCCAGCTCGCCGACGGTGCGGCCGGAGGCGACCGCGGCATTGAAGAGCCGGGCGCCGTCCAGATGGGTGAAGAGGCCGCGCGAATGGGCCAGCTCGCAGGCCTCGGTCACATAGCTGGCCGGCAGCACATTGCCGCTCCAGGTGTTCTCCAGGGCCAGCAGCCGCGTGCGGGCGAAATGCGGGTCGTCGGGCTTGATGGCGGCGGCGATGTCCTCCAGCCGGATCGTGCCATCGGCCTGGTTGGGCAGGGGCTGGGGCTGGATGCTGCCCAGCACCGCCGCACCGCCGCCTTCGTAGCGGTAGGTGTGGGCGAGCTGGCCGACGATGTATTCGTCGCCGCGGCCGCAATGGGCCAGCAGGCCGCAGAGGTTGCTCTGCGTGCCGCTGCTCATGAAGAGGGCGGCTTCCTTGCCCAGCAGCGCCGCGACGCGCTCCTGCAGTGCGTTGACGGTGGGATCGTCGCCGAAAACGTCGTCGCCGACCTTGGCGGCCTTGATCGCCTCCAGCATGGCCGGCGTTGGCTTGGTGACGGTGTCGCTGCGCAGGTCGACGATGGCGTCGCCACCGCCTCCCGAGGACGGGGCGTAATCGCTCATGGTCTCAATTCCAGGAAGTTGCGCAGCATCGCGTGCCCATGTTCGCTGAGGATGGACTCGGGGTGGAACTGCACGCCCTCCATCGGCGTGGTCGTGCCGGCCAGCTCGCGGTGGCGCACACCCATGATCTCGCCGTCGTCGCTGCGCGAGGTGATCTCCAGCAACTCCGGGCAGGTCGCCTCCTCGATGACGAGGGAGTGGTAGCGGATGACCGAGAAGTCTTTCGGCAGGCCGGTGTAGACGCCGCGGCCGTCGGTCGTGATGGTGCTGGCCTTGCCATGCATCTGGCGTTTCGCCCGGATGATCTTGCCGCCCAGGGCCTGGCCCATGGACTGGTGGCCCAGGCAGACGCCCAGCAGCGGCTTCTTGCCGAGGAAATGCTGGATGGCCTCCACGCAGACGCCCGCTTCGTTGGGCGTGCAGGGGCCGGGCGAGAAGACGATGTGGTCGGGGTTGAGCGCTGCCATCTCGGCCACGCTGATCTCGTCGTTGCGCGCCACCTTCACGTCGGCGCCCAGTTCACCGAAGTACTGGACGATGTTGAAGGTGAAGCTGTCGTAGTTGTCGATCATCAGCAGCATGTCAGAAGCCCTCCTCGACGAGTTCGGCGGCGCGCAGCAGCGCACGTGCTTTCGCCTCGGTCTCTTGCCACTCCAGTTCCGGAACTGAATCTGCGACGACACCCGCCGCCGCCTGCACATACAGCATGCCGTTCTTGATGATGCCGGTGCGGATGGCGATGGCCAGGTCCATGTCCCCGGCAAAGCTCAGATAGCCGCAGGCGCCGCCATAGATGCCGCGCTGCACGGGCTCCAGCTCGTCGATCAGCTCCATGGCCCTGACCTTGGGCGCGCCGGTTAGCGTGCCGGCGGGGAAGGTGGCCTTCAGCACGTCGAGCTGGCCGACCTCGGGGCGCAGCACACCTTCGACGTTGGAGACGATGTGCATGACGTGCGAGTAGCGCTCGACGACGAAGGCCTGGGTCACCTTGACGCTGCCGGTGCGGGCGATGCGGCCGATGTCGTTGCGCGCCAGGTCGATCAGCATCAGGTGCTCGGCGCGCTCCTTGGGGTCGGCCTGCAGTTCGGCTTCCAGCTCCAGGTCGCGCTCGGTCGTCGCGCCGCGCGGGCGGGTGCCGGCGAGCGGCCGGATGGTGACCTTGCGGCTGCCGTCACCCGAATGCTCCTCGCGCACCAGGATCTCGGGGCTGGCGCCGACGATCTGGAAGTCGCCCAGGTCGTAGAAATACATATAGGGGCTGGGGTTCAGCGCCCTGAGCGCCCGGTACAGCGCGATCGGCTCGGCCTTGTAGGGCTTGGAGATGCGCTGGCCCACCTGCACCTGCATCAGGTCGCCGGCGGCGATGTATTCCTTGGCCTTGGCGACGGCCGCCAGGTAGTCGGCCTTGGCAAAGCCGCGCGTGACGGTATGAGCCTCGGTGCGCTGCACGCGGGGCACGCTGACCGAGTAGCTCAGCTTGTCGCGCAGCAGGGACAGGCGCTTCTTGGCGCGGAAATAGGCCTCGGGCTGGCGCGGGTCGGCCCAGACGATGAGATAGAGCCGCCCCGACAGGTTGTCGATGACGGCGATCTCCTCGGACAGCAGCAGCACGATGTCCGGCGTGCCCAGGCCCTCGCCCTTGTGGGCATGGTCCAGCTTTTTCTCGATGGCCCGTACGGCTTCATAGCCGAAATAGCCGGCCAGGCCGCCACAGAAGCGCGGCAGGCCGGCGGGGATCCTGGGCTTGATGCGCTCCTGGTAGGCGGCGATGAAGTCCAGCGGGTTGCCCTCATGCGTCTCGACGACGGCGCCGTCGGTGACGACCTCGCTGAGATGGCCGGTGGCCCGGATCAGCGTGCGGGCCGGCAGGCCGATGAAGGAGTAGCGCCCGAAGCGCTCGCCGCCGACGACGGACTCCAGCAGGAAGCTGTTGCGCCCCTGGCCGGAGCCGGCGCAGAGCTTGAGGTAGAGGGACAGCGGGGTTTCAAGATCCGCAAAGGCCTCGCTGATCAGCGGGATGCGGTTGTAGCCCTCGGCGGCGAGGCTCTGGAATTCGAGTTCGGTGATCACGTCTCAAACCTTGAAAAGACAAGTTTCAGGGCTTGGCGTGCAGCCCGGTGGAACACGGGCAACGCGGAAAACGAGCGCGTCAGGGCGCGCCAAGCAGCATCAGTCGGCAGTGAACCAGCGACGCCAGGGCCAGGCTCCCCGGTCGCTCGACCCCGTGATGTACTTCCGCGTGATGAACATGATCGGGCCAGTGTATCAGCGGGTTTTCGGGCATGGCAGGCCATACTTCGGCTCACGAAGATGCCGCCATCGCGGCAAAACAATGGAGCGAGACATGCGCGCATTCATCGTCGCGGCCCTGGTGGCCGCCGGCAGCCTGGGGGGAGCGGCGGCGGCCTGGGCGGACACGGTCGACGTGGCCAATGTGAAGTACGAGACGGCCATGGACCTGGCCGGCCAGAAGCTGGTGCTCAACGGCGCCGGCATCCGCTACAAGTTCGTCGTCAAGGTCTACACGGCCGGCCTCTACCTGACCCACAAGGCCGGCACGACCCAGGAAGTGCTGACGGCGCCCGGCCCCAAGCGCATCCACATCTCGATGCTGCGCGAAATCGACGGCAACGAATTGGGCAAGCTCTTCACCAAGGGCATGGAAGCCAATGCCCCGCGCGATGAGTTCGTCAAGTCCATCAATGGCGTGCTCAAGCTCAGCGAGGTCTTCGCCAGCCGCAAGCAGCTCAACACCGGCGACAGCTTCTCCGTCGACTATGTGCCCGGCATCGGCTCGACACTGCTGCTCAACGGCAAGCCGCTGATGGCCGAGCCCATCAAGGAGCCCGAGTTCTTCACCGCCCTGCTGCGCATCTGGCTGGGCGACAAGCCGGCCGACGACGCGCTGAAGGATGCCCTGCTGGGTGTCAAGAAGGCACGCCGGGGATCTTGACCACCCCTCGTCCAGTCGCGCCACGCTGAACGCGGGCGCGCCTGACCGGTCCCCCGAGGGGACGGCGATGCTTGCGGCATCGAGCCGCAATCACATCGCCAGACGGGCCGGCTAGGTGAACTGGAGTCGGACACAAGCAGTCCCTGCGGACTGCTTGTGCCTACGGAAGGCCATGGACCTCTGGCCCATGGCAGGCCCGGCGCTCGGCCCGCAAAAACGGGATCTCGTCGAGTCGGCCGACATGCTGCAGGGCCGGCACGGCGCGGATGTCCTCGCCGTGGTTGTAGCCATAGGTCACCAGCACCAGGGGGCAGCCCGCCGCGCGGGCGGCCTCGGCGTCGTTGCGTGAGTCGCCCACCATCCAGGTCGCTGAAGGCGGCTGGCCCAGCGCCTCGCAGGTCTTGAGCAGGGGTAGCGGGTCGGGCTTCTTGCGCTCGAAGGCGTCACCGCCGAAGACATGGGTGAAATACCCGTCCAGTCCCTTGCGCCGCAGCAGTTCCCGCGCCGGTGCACCGGGCTTGTTGGTCAAGACGGCCAGCGGCAGCCCCAGGCCCTTCAGCGCGTCCAGCCCTTCGAAGACGCCCGGGTAGACGGCTGCATGCTCGCCGTTCAAGGCCGCGTAGTGCTGCTGGTAGAGCGGCCAGGCGCGGTCGAACAGTTCGGGCGCGCCACCCACCTCGGCCAGCGTCGTGCGCACCAGGTGCTCGCTGCCGCGGCCTATGGTGTGCTCGATGAAGTCGCGCGTGACCGGCGCCAGGCCGAGGTCGGCCAACACCCGGCCCAGCACGGCGACGAAGTCGCCCAGGGTGTCGATCAGCGTGCCGTCGAGGTCGAGGATGCAGGCCTGGGGCGGGAGGAGTGTGGGCATGGCGGGCAATGGCGGGGTGGGCCGCCATTGTCCGGTTCAGGACGCCAGCATCAGATAGTCGGCCGTGTAGGGCACCTTCTCCACCTGGCCGGCTTCGGCGGCCGCGCAGCTGCGTTGAGGCGCCGCGCCGCCCAGGGTGTTGACGCGCTGGATGGCGGTCACGCCGGCGAAGCGGCCCGCCGGGCCGACGGAGTTGGCGCTCAGCAGCAGCCATGGAATGGCGCCCGCCTGTGTGGCATCGACCTTGGCTTGCACCGCACCGCGCACCCGGCTGCCATCGGTCGCCAGCCAGTGCGGGCCGGCGTCATGCGTGCCGATCGGCCTGCCGCTGGCGTCGAACAGCGTGGCCTGGGGCGCCACGAACTGCCAGGCATCGGCGCGGCACTCATAGATCTGCACACCCCGGGCGCTGATGCGCTCCAGGACCTTGGCAGCGCTGCCCGCCGCGATGCCTGCAGGCAGGCCGGCATCGGCGGGCGCCGTGGCCACGCGCTGCGCCGCCAGCGCACCGACGCGCCGTCCCATGGCCAGGCCGACCTGGGTCGACGTGCGGTAGTGGATGCCCGCCCAGATGCGCGCCAGGGACACCTCCTCGGTGAAGGCCTCCACGGAGGTCCAGCGGTGCGTCGCGCCATGGGCCGTGGGGCTGCTGGTCCACAGCTCGGGCAGGCCCTTGTCGCCCGCGTCGGCCTTCAGCACCTCACCCAGAGAAGCGGCCAGCACGCTGTGGGCACTGGGGTACTCGGGGTGCATGGGCGTGTCGATCAGCGGTGCCCAACCGGCTTCCAGGGCGGTGTCTTCGCGGCCGTCGCGATCGGCGTTGCGCACGGCCGTCACAGGGCGCCAGAAACCGTAGTGGTATTTGGCGTCCATGATGGCGATGAGGCCGTCATCCATGGCCTGAGCCGCTGCGGCGAACAGCTTGGCGTTCTGCACCACGCTGCGGCCGGGCGCGTCGGCCACCGAGCGCAGCACGCCGAAGTAGATGGGCGGCAGCGAGAACTCCCAGAACTTCGCCACCTCGGTCTGGGCGGGCGTGCGCTGGCTGCTGGTCTTGCCACCCAGGGCCTTGACCTCGTTGAAGTCGCGCATCCAGGCCTCGCTGTCCAGGGCCGGCGGTGGACCCGGGCGGAACTGGGCGCCGTCGCTCATCAACCAGGGCTTGCGCTGGCCCCACTGGGGAGTGGCGACCGGTGCCGTCGGCACGTACTGGCCGGAGGCCGCGTGAGGCCGGTAGACGTCCTTGGCCGCGGCGCCATCGCCGGCGCGCCAGGCCAGCACGCGGCGGGCGGCGTGTTCGCCGGCGGCGGCGCCCTCAAGCACCGCAGGGGCATCGCCGAGCTTGTCCATGGCCTTGCGATAGGCCGCGCTGATGTCGGCCTCCTGCTGAGGCAGCAGCCGCAGCAGCGCGGTGCGGTTGGCGGCAGCCACGGCGGCGTCGGTGCTGGCCTGCAGGCGCTGCGCGTCGGCGACAGCCTCGTGCACGGCGGTTTGCACGATGGCCATGGCGCGCACGGCCGGTGGCGTGCCCATGCGGGACTGGATCAGCAGCTCGCCGGCGGTGATGTTCCAGGTGGTCACGACATCGGCGTGCGCCGGCAGGGCTGCTGCGAGAGCCGCAAGGGTGGAGATCGAGAAATAGGTTTTCATGGTGGGAGGTTGTTGGGCCATGCGGCGGCCGAGCCCTCGGGGCCCGGGCCGCATGGCTGTTCAAAGGGAAGATCAGGCGAGCGTGACGACGATCTCGGCGTATTCGCTGGGCACGACCAGGCCGCGTCCGCCACCGATGTCGTGCTCCTTCGTCAGCGCCAGGATGTCGCGCTCCAGCGCAGCGCCGGCCTCGTCGCCGAGGGCGGCAAAGGCCTTGTGCGTGGGACCGTAGTAGGTCTTGAACACTTGCAGGAAATGCTCGGCCGAGCGATAGCGGAAGTTGAAGTGCTTGCGCTCGACGCGCAGGTCGCTGGCCGAAGGGCCGAACAAGGCGGTGATGTGGGCTTCGGAGCCCCACAGCGCCGGCGAGCGCAGGCCCGCGGGCGGCGGCAGATGCTTGCCCAGGGTCTTGAACAGCTGGCCGATGAAGCCTTCGGGCGTCCAGTTGGCCAGGGCGATGCGTCCGCCGGGCCGCACGACGCGCAGCATCTCGCGCGCCGAGGTCGCGTGGTCGGGAGCGAACATGACGCCGAAGGTCGACAGGACGACGTCAAAGCTGCCGGCCTCGAAGGGCAGGGCTTCGACATCGGCGACCTCGAAGTGCACGGCCAGACCCTCGGCCTCGGCGCGCTGGCGGCCCTTGTCGAGCAGGGCTCCGACGTAGTCGGTGGAGGTGACGCGGGCATAGCGACACGCTGCGGCCAGGGTGGCGTTGCCGTTGCCGGCGGCGACGTCGAGCACGAGTTCGTCGGCGCGCACATCGGCGGCCTCGACGAGCTGCTCGCCGACGATCTGCAGCGTGGTGCCGACGACGGCATAGTCGCCGCTGGCCCAGGTGGCCTGCTGGCGCTGCTTGATGGCGGCATAGTCAGGGCTTGCCGTGATGGGGGTGGTGTTCATGACAGATTCCTTGGTGGTGAAGAGAGCCCGATTTCGTTTGCATCGGTGCCGCCAGTTTTCTTTTTTGCGGCTTTTCGCGCTTCACCCGGCGTCGCCCGCGCTTGCTCCAGCGTCCGTGCAAATTCCCCGGAGCGGGGTATGACCAGCGCGGACCCGCTGTCCGATGTGCTGCGCAGCGTGAGGCTGCGCGGCGGCGTGTTCTTCCACGTCAGCTGCCGGGACGAATGGTCGGCCCAGGCCGCATCGGCCCGCGAGCTCGGCCCGATGGTGATGCCGGGCGCCGAGCACGTCATCGAGTACCACCTGTTCGTCAAGGGCGCCGGCTGGGTGGCCGTGGACGGCGAGCCGCCCATGCGCCTGGAACCCGGCGACCTCATCATGCTGCCGCATGGCGACGCGCATGTGGTGTCGAGCGCGCCCGGGCTCAAGCCCGTCGAGGATGACGGCGGTTGGCTGCTCGAGGCGCGCGATGCCCCCAAGCCGATTCCCATCACCTACCGCGGCGGCATGTTCCTGCCGGGCCAGGGGCTGCCGAGCGAGGAGGCCTCCACGGTGCTGCTGTGCGGCTTCGTGGCCTGCGACCTCAAGCCCTTCAATCCGCTGATCGATGCTCTGCCCCGGCTGCTGCGGTTGCGGGCGGCCGATGTCGGGGCCTGGGTCGCGCCCATCATGGAGCAGGCGGTGGCCGAGTGGGACAGCCCGCGCGCCGGCGGCGGCGCGCTGCTGCAGCGGGTCAGCGAAATGGTGTTCGCGGACGCCACGCGCCGCTATCTGGACGCACTGCCGGCGCAGGCCCAGGGCTGGCTGGGTGCGCTGCGCGACCGCCAGGTCGGTCGGGCCATCGGCCTGATGCACGCGGAGCCCGGTCGGCCCTGGACGATGGACGAGCTGGGCCGGCGCGCCGGCCTGTCGCGCTCGGCCCTGCACGAGCGCTTTGTTGCCTTCACCGGCCTGCCGCCCATGCAATACCTGACCCACTGGCGCATCCAGTGCGGCGCGCGCCTGCTGCGTGAGAGCCAGGCCAATGTCGCCGACGTGGCCCAGCAGGTCGGCTACGACTCGGAGGCAGCCTTCTCGCGCGCCTTCAAGCGCGCGACCGGCCTGCCGCCGGCGACTTGGCGGCGCGAGCAGTCCGCCGCCGCGAACTAGGCCTTCAACAGCCCATCGGCCTTGAACATGGCCTTGATGCCGCGCACCGCCTGACGGATGCGTGACTCGTTCTCGATCAGCGCGAAGCGCACATGGCCGTCGCCATGGTCGCCGAAGCCGATGCCGGGCGACACGCAGACCTTGGCCTTTTCCAGCAGCTGGCGCGCGAACTCCAGCGAGCCCAGCTCGCGGTAGGCCTCGGGAATCGGCGCCCAGATGTACATGCTGGCCTTGGGGCAGTCGACCTGCCAGCCGGCCTCGATCAGCCCTTTGTAGAGCACGTCGCGGCGGCGCTGGTAGCTGGCGGCGATGTCCAGCACGCATTGCTGGTCGCCCTCCAGCGCGGCGATGGCCGCGACCTGCAGCGGCGTGAAGGTGCCGTAGTCGTGATAGCTCTTGATGCGGGCCAGGGCGGCGACGAGATCGGGGTTGCCGACCATGAAGCCGACACGCCATCCGGCCATGTTGTAGCTCTTGCTCAGGGTGAAGAACTCGACCGCCACGTCCTTGGCGCCGGGCACCTGCATGATGGACGGCGCCACATAGCCGTCGTAGACGATGTCGGCATAGGCCAGGTCGTGCACGACGAGGATGTCGTGCTTCTTGGCCAGGGCGATGACCCGCTCGAAGAAGCCGAGGTCCACGCATTGCGCCGTCGGGTTGGACGGGAAGCCGAAGACCATCATCTTGGGCTTGGGATAGCTGCCGCGGATGGTCTTCTCCAGCTCGGCGAAGAAGTCCACTTCACTCGACACCGGGATGGCGCGGATGTCGGCGCCGGCAATCACCGCGCCGTAGATATGGATGGGATAGCTGGGGTCGGGCACCAGCACGGTGTCGCCGCGGTCCAGCGTCGCCAGCATCAGGTGGGCCAGTCCCTCCTTGGAGCCTATGGTGACGATGGCTTCGCTGTCGGGGTTGATGTCGACGCCGTAGCGGCGCTGGTACCAGTGCGAGATGGCGCGGCGCAGGCGCGGGATGCCCTTGCTGGCCGAGTAGCCGTGGGTGTCGGGCCGTTGCGCGACCTCGGTGAGCTTGGCGACGATGTGCGGCGGCGTGGCCCCGTCGGGGTTGCCCATGCTCATGTCGATGATGTCCTCGCCACGCCGGCGGGCCGCGAGCTTGAGCTCGGCCGTGATGTTGAAGACGTAGGGCGGGAGGCGATCGATGCGCGCGAAACGGCGCTTGCCGCTGGAAGCGGAAGAAGAGGAAGTCATTGGCGGTGTACGTAAGCGCCCGGAACCGTCCGAGCGACGTGGGCGGCTTGGCGCCGCGCCGCGGTCGACTCTAGCGCACTAAGCTTGCTCCATGAGCGAACTCGAGCCCCTCAAGCTGAAGGTCGATGCAGAGACCACCGTGTCGGCCCTGTGGCTGCAGCCGCCGCAGCCGCAGGCGACCTATGTGTTCGCCCACGGGGCCGGTGCCGGCATGCATCACAGCTTCATGGCCGAGCTGTCCCAGGCCTTGTTCGACCAGTCGGTGGCGACGCTGCGCTTCCAGTTTCCCTATATGGAGCGCGGCTCCAAGCGACCGGACACACCTGCGGTGGCCCACGCGGCCGTGCGCGCCGCGGTGGCGGCGGCGCGCAAGCGCCTGCCCGACACGGCGCTGTTCGCCGGCGGCAAGTCCTTTGGCGGCCGCATGACGTCCCAGGCCCAGGCGGGCGAGGCCATGCCCGGCGTGCGCGGGCTGGTGTTCGTCGGTTTTCCTCTGCATCCGGCGGGCAAGCCGGGCATCGAGAGGGCTGCTCACCTGGCCGAAGTCGGCGTGCCGATGCTTTTCTTGCAGGGCACACGCGACGAACTGGCCGAGTTGGCGCTGTTGAAGGGGGTGATCCAGGGCCTGGGCGACAAGGCCAGCCTGCATCTGGAAGACGATGCCGACCACGCCTTCCACGTCAGGGCGCGCAGCGGGCGCAACGACAAGCAGGTGGTGCTGGCACTGGCGGCGGCGATGGCGGCCTGGTTTCCTTAGCGCAAGCCCGGGGCGACGCGGTCGCCCGGCTTCCTAGAATCGGGCGATGAATACCACCGCCGCCCCAATCGTCTGCATCGGCGGCCTCAACATCGACCGCAAGCTCAAGCTGCTGGCGCGCGCCCTGGGCGGGTCGTCCAACCCCTGCGAATCGCATGAGACGCCCGGCGGCGTCGTGCGCAATGTGGCCGAGAACCTGGCGCGCCTGGGCCTGCCCGTGGCCCTGGTGGCGGCCGTGGGCGACGACGCCGGCGGCCGCATGCTGCTGGAGCAGGCCGCCGCCGTCGGCATGGACACCCGCGCCGTCATCCGGCTGCGCCGCCACGCCAGCGACAGCTACACGGCCGTGCTGGCGCCCGACGGCAGCCTGGAGCTGGGCCTGGCGGCCATGCCCCTGGTCGAGAGCCTGAACCCCTGGGCCCTGGAAGCCAGCAAGGCCTTGCGTGCCACGGCGGCCCTGGTTGTCGCTGACGGCAATCTGCCGACCGATGCCTGGCCGCTGCTGCTGGGCGAGGCGCGCGCCAACGGCATCCCGCTGGTGGGCGTCGCGGTGTCCGAGGCCAAGATGGAAAGGCTGCCCGAACGCCTGGACGGCCTGCACCTGCTGGTCATGAACGCGGGCGAGCTGGCCACTGTCGCCGCCGAGGCGAACCAGGCCTTCGACATCCTGCATGCGCGCGGCGTGGGCTGCGTGCTGGTGTCCAAGGGCGAGGAGGGCCTGCTGCTCAGCACGCCGGGCCGCGCGCCGCGCCACTGGCCGGCGCCGCAGGTGCATGTGGTGGATGTGACCGGGGCCGGCGATGCGCTGTCCGCGGGCGTCTGCGCATCGCTGCTGAGGTCGCCCGACGACTTCGACGCCGCCGCCCGCCTGGGCCTGGACCTGGCCGCGCTGACGCTGCAGACCGAGGACAGCGTCCACCCCGAACTGAACCCCCGTTTCCTTGAAGAACGCTAGAAGAAGATGAACGAACTGATCCAGCTCTCGCCCGAAGTCGCCGCAGCCAAGACGGAGGGCCGGCCCGTCGTCGCCCTCGAGTCGACCATCATTGCCCACGGCATGCCCTGGCCGCAGAACCTGGAGACGGCGCGCGAGGTCGAGGACGTCATCCGCGCCGAAGGCGCCGTGCCGGCCACCATCGCCGTCATCGGAGGCCGCATCCGCATCGGCCTGACGAACGACGAACTGCAGCAACTGGCGCAATCGCCCGACGCCATGAAGCTCAGCCGCCGCGACCTGCCCTTTGCCATCGCCACGGGCCGCCTGGGCGCCACGACGGTGGCCGCCACCATGATCTGTGCCCATCTGGCCGGCATCGAGGTCTTTGTCACCGGGGGCATCGGCGGCGTGCATCGTGGCGGCCAAGAGAGCTTCGACATCTCGGCCGACCTGCAGGAGCTGGCGCGCACGCCCGTGGCCGTGGTCTGCGCCGGTGCCAAGTCCATCCTCGACCTCGGCCTGACGCTGGAATACCTGGAGACCCACGGCGTGCCGGTGCTGTCGGTCGGCCAGGACAATTTCGCGGCCTTCTTCACGCCGGACAGCGGGCTCAGGGCGGACTTCCGCATGGATGGCGCCGACGAACAGGCCCGTTTCATCCGCGCCAAGTGGGCGCTCGGCTTGGACGGCGGCGTCGTCGTCAGCAACCCGGTGCCGGCCGCCCAGGCCATGCCGCGCGAGGAGATCGACGCCATCACGGCCCAGGCCCTTGCCGAGGCCGATGCCCAGGGCATTGCCGGCAAGGCCATCACGCCCTTCCTGCTGGCGCGCATCAAGGCGCTGACGGGCGGCCGCAGCCTGGCCACCAATATCGCCCTCGTCAAGCACAACGCCGTCGTCGGTGCGCGGCTGGCACGCGCATTGAAAAACTAAAGAAGAAAAACGCGCAAGCGAGGCCGGGCCAGCAATCTGCGAGCAAAACGGTCCAGGTAAGCTGATTCGTTTTTGCCGTCAATCCCCATTACTTTTGGCAGGCCCAGCCTCATGCGCGTGACCTCTCCCCTGAACCTTTGTGGCCTCGTGGTGGCCGTCGCGGCCCTGCTGGCGGGCTGCGGGCGCAAGGCCGATGCCGAGGGTGGTGCCCAGGCTGCATCGGCCCCGGGCGGGGGCGCGAGCGCGCCGGCGCAGATGGTAGGCGTCGTCAAGGTTCAGCAGGCCGATGTGCCCATCACCGTGGAGGCCAGCGGCACCGTCACGGCTCTGCAGAGCGTGGACCTGCGCTCCCAGACCACGTCGATCGTCGCCCAGGTCCTGGTCAAGGACGGCCAGAACGTCAAAAAGGGCGAGCTGCTGTTCCGCTTCGACGACCGTGCCGACCGCGCCGCGCTGGAGAAGGCCCGCGCCCAGCTCGCGCGCGACCGCGCCAGCCTGGCGGACCTGGAGCGCCAGCTGAACCGCGCCAAGGAGCTGAAGGCGCAGAACTTCATCGCCCAGAACGCCGTCGATACGGCGCAAGCCAACTTCGATTCGGGCCTGGCCCTGATCCGCAGCGACGAGGCCGCCGTGCAGGCCGCCCAGGTCACCGTGGGCTACAACGAGTTGCGTGCCCCCATCAGCGGCCGCGTCGGCATCGTCAGCGTCTTCCCGGGCAGCCTGGTGCAGGCCAACGCGACGGCCCTGCCCCTGGTCAACATCGCCCAGCTCGACCCCATCAGCATCGCATTCAACCTGCCCGAGACGCAGCTGGGCACGCTGCTGGAAGCCACGCGCGCGGGCCGCCTCGAGGTGGAGGCGCTGCCGCCGCCTGGGTCGGCGCGCGGCGCCACGTCCGTGAAGGGCCATATCACCGTCGTCGACAACCTCGTCGACACGACGACCGGCACCATCAAGGTCAAGGCCGAGTTCGACAACAAGGCCCAGGCGCTGTGGCCGGGCCAGTACCTGCGCGTGCGCGTGACGCTGCGCACCCTCAAGGGCGCCACCGTCATCCCGCAGGTCGCCGTCATCCTGCGCGGCAACGAGCGCTTCGTCTATGTCGTGAGCGCCGACAACACGGCCAAGCTGCTGCCGGTGCAACTGCGCCAGGGCATGGGTGAGCAGGTCGTCGTCGAGGGCCTGCAGGCCGGCCAGCAGGTCGTCGTGGACGGCAAGCAGAACCTGCGCCCCGGCACGCCGGTGAAAGTGCAGGCGCCGGTCGTCAAGCCCGCGAGCCTGCCGGCGTCGGGCGCCGCCTCCGGAGCTGCCCCATGAGGCTGACGGAGCCTTTCATCCGCAGGCCGGTCATGACCGTCCTGCTGAACCTCTCGCTGGTCATCGCCGGCCTGGCGGCCTGGAGCCGCATTCCGGTGGCGGCTCTGCCGTCCTACAACACGCCCATCATCAACGTGGGCGCCTCGCTGCCCGGCGCCTCGCCGGAGACCATGGCGTCGTCCGTGGCCCTGCCGCTGGAGAAGCAGTTCTCAACAATAGCCGGCCTGCAGACCATCTCGTCCACCAACACGCTGGGCAACACCTCCCTCACGCTGGAGTTCGATCCGTCGCGCGACATCGACGCCGCCGCGGTCGACGTGCAGGCGGCGCTGTTCCGTTCCCTGCGCGCCCTGCCGGCCGAGATGACCTCGCCACCGAGCTATCGCAAGGTCAACCCGGCTGACGCGCCGGTGCTGCTGGTGGCGCTGACTTCGCCGTCCATCAACCTGTCCGACCTGAACGACTATGCGGAAAACCTGCTGTCGCCGGGCCTGTCGACAATCGACGGCGTGGCCCAGGTGTCCATCTTTGGCCAGAAGCGCTTCGCGGTGCGGATCAAGGTCAGGAACGAGCTGCTGAACCAGCGCAACATCACGCTGGAGGAGCTGCAGAACGCCATCCGCGGCGCCAATGCCAACACGCCTGTCGGCGTGCTGGATGGTGCGCGCCAGACGCTGACCATCCAGGCCAACAAGCAGCTCAAGAACGCCCGCGAGTTCGGCGCCGTCGTCGTCGCCTCGCGCAACGGCGCACCGGTCTATCTGCGCGACGTGGCCGACGTGCAGGACAGCTTCGAGACCGTCAAGAGCTTCGGCAGCTTCCAGGGCGAGCGCTCCATCGTGCTGGCCATCCAGCGCCAGCCCGACGCCAACACCGTCAAGGTGGTCGATGCCGTCAAGGCGATGCTGCCGCGCTTCGCGGCGCAGATGCCGGCCTCCATCAAGATGGACACGCTGAACGACCGCTCGGTGTCCATCCGCGAGTCGCTGCACGACGTCTACTTCACGCTGGCCCTGACCGTCGTGCTGGTCGTCATGGTCATCTTCATCTTCCTGCGCCGCGCCATCGCGACGCTGATCCCGACGCTGTCACTGCCCATCTCGCTGATCGGTGCGCTGACCCTGCTGTTCGCGCTCGGCTATTCGCTGGACAACATCTCGCTGCTGGGCATCACGCTGGCCGTGGGCCTGGTGGTGGACGACGCCATCGTCATGCTGGAGAACATCCACCGCCACATCGAGGATGGCATGGCGCCGTTCGAGGCGTCGATACGCGGCGCGCGCGAGATGGCCTTCACCATCCTGTCGATCTCGATCTCGCTGGTGGCGGTGCTGATCCCGATCTTCTTCATGCCTGGCGTCATCGGCCTGCTCTTCCACGAGTTCGCCGTCGTCGTGTCGCTTTCCATCCTGGTCTCGGCCGTGGTGTCGCTGACCCTGGTGCCCATGCTGTGCAGCCGCCTGCTCAAGCACCATGAGCACACCGAGGAAGGCTGGCTGGGCCGCCATTTCGAGCGCGGCTTCAACTGGGTGCTGGACGGCTACACGCGCACGCTGGACATCGCGCTACGCCACCGCTGGTGGGTCATAGGCCTGGCCGTCGTCAGCTTCGCGGCCACGGTCTGGTTCTACATCGTCATCCCCAAGGGTTTCTTCCCCGAGGAGGACATCGGCCAGATCCAGGGCAGCACCGAGGCGGCCGAGGACATCTCCTTCACGGCCATGACGCTGCTGCAGGAGCGCGTCGCGGCCATCGTGCAGAACGACCCGGCCGTGGCCAGCGTGTCGGCCGGCATCGGCGGCGGCGGCAACGCCACCAACACGGGCCGCCTCTTCATCAACCTCAAGCCCCGCAAGGACCGCCCGGCCATGCCCCAGGTGCTGGAAGGCCTGCGCAAGAAGCTGCGTGCCGTGCCCGGCATGGCCGTCTACCTGCGCCCGGTGCAGAACCTGCAGCTCGGCGGCCGCCAGAGCAAGAGCCGCTACCAGTACACCCTGCAGTCGGTCTCGGCCGGTGAGCTGAACTCCTGGTCGGTGAAGCTGCAGGACAGGCTGCGCGAGGACAAGCGCTTCCGCGACGTCACGAGCGACTCGCAGCTGCGCGGCCTGCAGGCCAACCTCATCATCGACCGCGAGCGCGCCTCCGTGCTGGGTGTGCAGATGGGCGACCTGCGCAATGCCCTCTACGACGCCTTCGGCGAGCGCCAGGTGTCCAGCATCTATGCCGAGAGCAACACCTACCAGGTCATCATGGAGGCCAGCGACCCCGACCGCGCCAGCGAGGACGCCTTCGACAAGATCTATCTGCGCGGCAAGAACGGCGCCCAGGTGCCGCTGAGCGCTTTCGCCACCGTGCAGCGCGGCCTGGGCCCCACGGCCGTCAACCACCAGGGCCAGCTGCAGGCCATCACCATCAGCTTCAACCTCGCGCCCAACGTGCCGCTGGGTGATGCCACCGGTGCGCTGGAGGGCTATGCGCGCGAGATCCAGCTGCCGGCCAGCGTCATCACCAGCTACGGCGGCGACGCGGCGGTGTTCAAGGACTCCCAGGGCGGCCAGCTGCTGCTGATCGGCCTGGCGCTGGCGGTCATCTATGTGCTGCTGGGCGTGCTCTACGAGAGCTACATCCACCCCATCACCATCCTGGCCGGCCTGCCGTCGGCCGCGGTGGGCGCGCTGATCACGCTGCAGCTCGCCGGCATGGAGCTGACCATCATCGCCACCATCGGCATCGTCATGCTGATCGGCATCGTCAAGAAGAACGCGATCATGATGATCGACTTCGCACTGGATGCGCAGCGCAGCCAGAACCTGACGCCGGCCCAGGCCATCCGCGAGGCCTGCGTGCTGCGCTTCCGGCCCATCATGATGACGACGTTCGCCGCGCTGATGGGCGCCCTGCCCATCGCCCTGGGCCTGGGTGCCGGTGCCGAGCTGCGCCAGCCTCTCGGCCTGGCCGTGGTGGGCGGCCTGATCCTGTCGCAGGCCGTGACGCTCTACATCACGCCGGTCATCTTCCTGGCCCTGGACCGCTTCAGCGGCACCGGACCGGACGTCCGCGAGGTGGCTGAGTTCGCGTCGAAAGCCGCTTGATCAGCTGAACTTCAGGCGGCCTTCGCGGCTCTCGGTGAGCAGCCGCTGGGCCGCGCGTTCGATCATGCCGATGACGGCGTCAAAGCCCGCGACCGGGCCGAAGTAGGGGTCGGGGATGTCCTCGCCGGCCATCTCCGGCACGAAATCTGTCAGCAGCAGGATGCGGGCCTGATGCTCGGGTGCGGCCTTCTTGCGCAGGGCGTCCACATGCTCGGACTCCATGGCCAGCACAAGGTCGTACTGGCCTAGTTGCTCGGGGTCGACACGGCGTGAGCGCCATTTGCGATCCAGGCTGTACTTGTGCCGCTCCAGTGCGGCGGCGGCACGCGCATCCACCGGGCCGCCGCGCGGATCGGCATGCACGCCGGCGGAGGCGATGGTCTTGAACACATCGCCGAGACGAGCCTTGAAGATGGCCTCGGCCATGGGTGAGCGGCAGATGTTGGCGGTGCAGACGAGCAGGATGGCAGCCATGTTCAGACCTTGGTCAGCTCGCCGCGCATCGCATCGATGACGGCCTTGTAGTCGGGCTTGCCGAAGATGGCCGAGCCGGCCACGAAGGTGTCGGCGCCCGCCGCGGCGATCTCGCGGATGTTGTCGACCTTGACGCCGCCGTCGATCTCCAGGCGGATGTCGCGGCCGCTGTTGGCGATGATCTCGCGCGCCTTCTGCAGCTTCTTCAGCGCCGACGGAATGAAGCTCTGGCCGCCGAAGCCGGGATTGACGCTCATCAGCAGGATCACGTCGACCTTGTCGATGACCCACTCCAGCACGTCCAGCGGCGTGCCGGGGTTGAACACCAGACCGGCCTGCTTGCCCTCGGCCTTGATCAGCTGCAGGGTGCGGTCCACATGGGCGCTGGCCTCGGGGTGGAAGGTCACCACGTCGGCACCGGCGCGGCAGAAGGCCTGGGCCAGGCTGTCGACCGGCTGCACCATCAGGTGCACGTCGATGACGGCCGGGCTGCCATCGGGCTTCACTGCATGCTTGCGCAGCGCCTCGCAGACCATGGGTCCGAAGGTCAGATTGGGCACGTAATGGTTGTCCATCACGTCGAAATGGATCCAGTCAGCGCCGGCAGCCAGCACGTTCTTCACTTCCTCGCCCAGGCGGGCGAAGTCGGCGGACAGCAGGCTGGGGGCGATGCGGTATTGAGGTGCGGCGGGCATAGAGCCGCGGATTCTAGGTTCCAGGCCGTATCGGGCTTTCTGCGTCCTTCAAGAAGGCCGCGTGAAACCATCCCGCGCCTGCTGGGCCGCCTTCCAGTGGTGGCAGCCGGGCTGGTGGTCGTTGATGAGGCCCATGGCCTGCATCAGCGCATGCATGGTGGTCGGGCCGACGAACTTCCAGCCGCGCTTCTTCAGGTCCTTGGACAGGGCCTCGGAAGGTTCCGACGTGGCCAGGTTGTGGGCCACCGAGTTCTTGGGCGGCTCGAAGCGCCAGAGGTAGGCGGCCAGCGACCCTTCCGTGGCGACCAGCTCCACGCAGCGCCCGGCGTTGTGGATGGCTGCCTCGATCTTGCCGCGGTGGCGCACGATGCCGGCGTCCGCCAGCAGGCGGTTCACGTCCTTCTCGCCGAACCTGGCCACCTTGTTGTAGTCAAAGCCTGCGAAGGCCGCACGGAAGGCCTCGCGCTTGTTCAGGATGGTCCGCCACGACAGGCCGCTCTGGAAGCCTTCCAGACAGAGCTTCTCGAACAGCCGGAAATCGTCGGCCACCGGCCGGCCCCATTCCTCGTCGTGATAGCGCAGGTATTGCTCGTCGCCGGGTGCGGCGGCGCACCAGGCGCAGCGCGGGCGACCGTCAGGGGGTAGGTAGAGGGGGCGGGGCGGCATGGGGAAGCTGTTCCTTGCGAAGTGCCGAGTGTCGATGTCGGCGAGCGCTGGCTTGTCAGCTGGCCTCCGCATTTTGCGGGCCGAGCGCCGGGCCGCCCCCAGCCGGCCCGCTATGGCGCTGCCGTAGCGCGGTCTGCAAGACCGACCAGGCGCGCCCGCGTTCAGCAGGGCGAGATTGGGCGAGGGGCTAACGATATTTGTCGGCCAGCTGGCGCAGTGTGCCGTCCCGCTCCAGTTTGCGCAGGGCCTGGGTCAGGCGCTCTTCATGGGCGGCGGGCAGGTCGGCGCGCAGGGCCAGCCATTGCGGCTCTTCCTGGAAGACGGTGCGGCCGAACTTGAACTTGTCGCCGAGCTTGCTCTCGGTGATATGGCGCTGCAGATTGATGTCCTGGCCGTAGATGGCATCGGCCCGGCCCAGGCTCAGCATCTGCAGGGCCTCGCGCTCGGAGCCCACCTCGGTGACGGCGACGTCGGCGCCCACCAGGCGGCGCGCCAGCGCCGTGCCGCGCATCACCAGCACCGGCTTGCGTTTGCTCCAGGCGGCCAGCTCGGCCAGCGTGTTGGGGTTGCGTGGGTCATCGACGCGCTGCACGACGACATGGCGGATGGTGTACAGCGGCACCGCGGCATAGCGCCACTGCTTTTCGCGCTCGGGCGACTTCAGCAGGCAGAAGAAGGCGTCGACCAGGCCGTCCGCCAGCAGGCGTTCGACGCGCTTGAGCGGCGCCTGCTGATCCAGCCCGGTGAAATGCAGTCCGGGATCCTGGCGCTCGACGGCGCGCAGGATCTCCAGGCAGAGTCCTGGCCTGTGCAGGCCACCCTCGGGGTCGTACTTGACCGTCGAGTTGGCCTGCTGGACCGTGCGCAGCGTCAGCTCCTGGGCCGGCGCCGCCAGGCTCAGCAGCGCACCCAGCAGGCAGAGCCAGCGCAGCACTTAGGATCACGCATCCACACAAACATGCGGCGAGCATAGCCCCCGGACCGAGAATCACCTGATGGCGAACCCACGTTTCAGTTGCAGTGTCACCGTGCAGGCCCTGCCCGAGCAGACCCATCTCGAGCAAGGGCTGTATGCCTTCAGCTACACCATCACCATCGAGAACAGCGGCGACGTGCTGGCCCAGCTGATCGGCCGGCATTGGGAAATCACCGACGCCCGCGGCCAGGTGCAGATCGTTGATGGCCTGGCCGTCGTCGGCCACCAGCCGGTGCTGGCGCCGGGCCAGAGCTTCCAATACAGCTCCTGGGCCCAGATCGGCACGCCGCAAGGCACGATGCGCGGTCGCTTCCTGTGCGTGACCGAGGCCTGCGAGATCTTCCATACCGAGGTCGACGAGTTTCTTCTCGCGGATTCCGCCAGCCTGCATTGACCTGGGACCTTACCGCCCTGCTGAACGCGGCCGACCCGCAGGCCGCGCTCGCCGAGCGCAATCTGTGGCTGGTGCGCCTGCTCGAATGGCTGCGCCACGCGCCGCGCGAGGCGGGTACGCCGCGGCCCATCGTCAGGCTCAAGCATCTGCTCAATGTGCTGGAGCGCCACCCCGAGCATGCCTACACGTTCGCCGGCGTCATTGCCGGCGTGTGGAACGATGTCGATGCCGTCGCGCTGTTCGCCGAGGTGGGCTTTGCGCCGCGCATGGCGCTGTGGCACGAGTTCCTGGCCCGCCTGCGCCGCCGCCTGCTGCCGGCCACGGCTGACACGCGCGACCTGGCGGCGCTGTTCGAGCTGCTCTTTGGCGATGAGGCCGACGAGGACTGGATCGCCGCCATCGACGACGAGCTGCTGGGGCGGCTGCGCCTGCTTTTCGTCGCGGCGCCGGACGGGGGCTGGCGCGTGGAGATGCAGGCGGCCATCACCGTGCTCATCAGCAGCGTGCATGCGGCCGGCCTGGCCGGGCCGCTGCGCGTGCGCATGGACGAGCTGCTGCTGCAGGACCGGCCCTTCCATCAGTTGCCCACGGCCTGGGAGGCCGTCGAGCGTGCGCTGCAGCAGCGCGAGGACGAGGTGCTGAACCCGTCCCTGCAATACCTGCATGCGCTGCTGGACCGCTGCCGCGCCGCCGCGCTGACGGTGCCCGAGCACCTGGAAGCCCATGGCGTGTCGGTGGACCTGATGTTCTCCGTCGAGCAGCTCACCGCGCGGCTGGACCGCATCGAGGCCTTGCTGGCCTCCCTGGTGTCCAGGGAACCGCAGCGCGAGCTGCTGCGCCTGGTGGCCGGCCTGGTGCGCGTGGTGCACGAGAGGCGCAGCCTGCGCACGCTGTTCGCGCGCCACTACTCGCTGCTGGCGCGCAAGGTGGCCGAGCGCAGCGCCGAGACCGGCGAGCACTACATCACCCGCAGCCGCGACGAATATCGAGACATGCTGGCCCGCGCGGCCGGCGGCGGCGCGGTGCTGGCGGGCACCACCTTCCTCAAGTTCGGCATCGCCCTGCTCGGCTTCACGGCCTTCTGGGGCGGGTTCTGGGCCGGCGTCAACTACGCGGCCTGTTTCGTCCTCATCCATCTGCTGCACTGGACGGTGGCGACCAAGCAGCCGGCGATGACGGCGCCGGCCATGGCGGAAAAGCTGCTGCACATCGATCGCGACGAGGGTCTGCAGGGATTCGTCGACGAGGTGACCCACCTCGTGAGATCCCAGGTGGCCGGCGTCATCGGCAACCTCAGCGTCGTCGCGCCGCTGGTGCTGGCGGTGCAGGGCCTGTGCTGGGCGGCCTTCGACGCGCCGCTGGTGGGGGTGAAGGACGCGAACTACGTGCTGCACTCGTTGAACCTGCTCGGCCCCTCGCTGCTGTTTGCCGCCTTTACGGGCACGCTGCTGTTTGCGTCCAGCCTCATCGCCGGCTGGGTGGAGAACTGGTTCGTCTTCCACCGGCTGGACAGCGCCATCGCCTGGAACCCGCGCATCATCGCGACCCTGGGTGCGGCGCGCGCCCAGCGCTGGTCGCGCTGGTGGCGGGCCAATATCTCGGGCCTGACGGCCAATGTCAGCCTGGGCCTGATGCTGGGCCTGGTGCCGGCGCTGTTCGGCTTCGTCGGCCTGGGGCTGGAGGTGCGCCACGTGACGCTGTCCACCGGCCAGCTCGCCGCCGCCGTGGGTGCCCTCGGTTTCGGCGTCATGGGAACCTGGGCTTTCTGGTCCTGCGTGCTGTGCATTGCCGGCATCGGCATGCTCAATGTCGGCGTCAGCTTCCTCTGCGCCTTCAAGGTGGCCATGCGTTCGCGCGGCGTGCGCCTGGCGGACCGCCAGCGCGTCTACGCCGCCATCCGCGCGCGGCTGCGGCGCGAGCCGCTGAGTTTCCTCGTGCCCCCGCGCTGATCAATCCTCTTTGCGCTCGCCCTTGTTGCGACCGGCGAACATGGTCCACCAGATGATGAAGACGAAGATCAGCAGCGCGCCGAGGGCTTCGAGGGCGAGGAGCAGCATGGGGTGGTGGGCGCGTGGAGGGCTGGCCGTCATTCTAGGAAGCCTGGCCGCCTGCTCCTCGCCACCGCTGCAGCCACCGTCCGAGCCGGTGCCGACCGTGCCGGCCACGCCGCGGCCCGCGCCGCCGCGCTGGGTGGCCGTGGACTGGAACGATCTGCCGGGCTGGGGCAACGACGACCTGTTGGCCGCCTGGCCGGCCCTGCTGGCCAGCTGCCAACGCCCCGCGCCCGGCTGGGCCGAGTTCTGCGCCCGCGCCGCCCTGCAGGCCCCGGCCGACCCGCTCGAGGCCACCGTCTTCCTGATGAAGCATCTGCGCCCCTGGCAACTGGCCGGCGACGGGGGGCAGACGACGGGCCTGCTGACCGGCTATTTCGAGCCCCAGCTGGCCGCCAGCCGCAGCCGCCAGGGCGCCTTCCAGTGGCCCCTGCATGCCTTGCCGAGCGACCCGGTCTTGCGCCGCACGCCGCGCCGCGACATCGACGCCAACCCGCGTTTTACCGCCCTGGAGCTGGCCTATGTCGACGATCCCTTCGCCCTGCTGCAATTGCAGATCCAGGGCTCGGGCCGACTCGTCATGCGCGACGCCAGCGGCGCCGAGCGCATCAGCCGCGTCGCCTATGCCGGCCACAACGACCAGCCCTTCCAGTCCGTCGTGCGCGCCCTGCTGGACCGAGGCGAGATCAGCGACGCGACGCCGCGCACGCTGAGCGACTGGGCGCGCCGCAATCCGGCCAAGGTGCGCGACGCGCTGGCGGTCAATCCGCGCGTCGTCTATTTCCGTGAGGAAGCCCTGCCCAAGGCAACCCAAGGCCCGCGCGGCGCTCAGGGCGTGCCGCTGACGCCGGGCCGCTCCGTCGCCATCGACCGGGCCTATATCGCGCTGGGCACACCGCTGTGGCTGGACAGCAGCGAGCCGCTTTCCACCACGCCGATGCGCCGCCTGGTGCTGGCTCAGGACACCGGCAGCGCCATCCAGGGCGCCGTGCGGGCTGACTTCTTCTGGGGGTGGGGCGACGAGGCGGCGCAGCTGGCCGGCCGCACCAAGCAGGCGCTGCGGCTGTGGGCGCTGTGGCCCGTGGAAACCTTGGGTCCGGCGCCCTGAAGCCTCGCTACCATGCGGCGCCCCGCGCCCGTCGCGGGGACCATCAGAAACCTTCAGGAGGATCCATGCTGAATATCGTCCGCGGGCTGCGCCTTGCCGCCCTCGTCTCCGTCGCCGCGGCCCTCAGTGCCTGCGCGCCCGCCAGCTATCTCGTCAAGAAGCCGGCTCCGTCCAATATCGCCGGCACGGCCGCCTCGACCACGCCCGCCGCCTGGGTCATCGAGGACCAGCGCCGTGGTGCCGAGCGCGACTTCAGCACCGGCGTGCTGACCGCCGGCCTGCGCACCGAGGCCGGCCCCATCCAGCCCGTGCCCTTCCTCGCCGAGCACCTGCAGGCCGAACTGGCCTCGCGCGGCCTGCCCGTGCAGGTGCGCGAAGCCGGCGCCGGCGCCACGCCCAGCCTGTTCCTGCAGACCTTCCGGATGCAGAACCACCGCAGCAACGGCTTTGCCCCCTTCATCACCTTCACCTACCTGAGCGCCGACATCGATACGCCCGCCGGCAAGAAGCGCGTCGCAGCCTTCGTGAAGCGCGGCAAGGTGCCGGTGTGGAGCTTCGAGGAGGTCATCGAGCCGACGCTGAACCAGCCGCTCAGCCTGGCCGTCAAGGAGCTGGCCACCAAGATCGCCGCCCAGGCCTATGGCTGGCGCGCCAGCGATGCGCAGCTGAACACGCTGCTGGCCAAGCTCGCCACGCCGGCCAAGCTCGACGGCGACGCCCACCTGGACGTCTATGCGCTGGGCTTCACCAACCACCCCGGTGCCAAGGAGCGCCTGCTGCAGCTGGCCCAGCATTCCGACGAATACGTGCGCCTGGCCGCCATCTCGTCGCTGGGCACGATTGGCGCCAAGGACCAGTACGGCTGGCTGAAGGCCCTGTATGAGCGCCGCGACACCCTCTGGCAGGACCGCGCCATGGCCCTGAAGGCCATCGGCGACCTCGGCACGCCGGAATCGCGCGCCCTGCTGACCGAGGAACTGAAGCGCTGGGAAGCCGCCAAGACCGACAAGGAATCGCTCTGGACCGCCCAGGTCATCCGCCTCTACATCTGAGGCCTGTCGGGCCGGGCGTGAAGCCTCATTCGATGACCTTCACGCCCTTCCAGAACGCATAGCGGCCCTTGATTTCAGCGGCCGCCGGCAGCGGGTCGGGGTAGTACCAGACCGCATCCGTGTTCATCTCGCCATTGACGAGCAGGCTCAGGTACTTGGCCTCGCCCTTCCAGGCGCAGCGCGACACATGGTTGCTGAAGGTCGTGTACTGCCTGTTCAGCGACTCGGCCGGGAAATAGTGGTTGCCTTCGACGACGACGGTGTCGTCGCTCTCGGCCAGGGTGATGCCGTTCCAGACTGCTTTCATGCGGTCTCCGTGAGAATGGGTTGGATGAGACGCTACCACTCCCATCTCGGCCGCGACATCGTCGTCACCAGCGGCAGCGCCCGGGACCTCGAGCCCGGCCAGTTCGGCGTCCTCGCCATCGATGGCGGCGCGGGCGGCTGGTCGGTCGTCCACAAGGGGCCGGATGGCGAAGTCGTCGACCTCAATAACGAGATGCACTTCGAGCTGCCGGAAGAAGCGCTGGCGTTTGCGAAGGAGCTGATCGAGATGATGGCGGCGCCATGACGGCCCCGCTGACTCTTTATGGCGCCGCCGGCTCGGGCTCGGTGGCCGTCGAGGCCACGCTGACGCTGCTGGGCCTGCCTTACCAACTGATCGAAGGCGCCACCTGGGCGGAGGCTGCCGCGCGGGATCGCGTTGCGCCGACCAACCCGATGCGCCAGATCCCGACGCTGCTGCTGCCGGGCGGCGAGGTCATGACCGAGAGCGCGGCCCTCCTGATCTATCTGGCCGACCTGCATCCCGAGGCGCGGCTGGCGCCGTGTCCCACCGACCCGTTGCGGCGGCCCTTCCTGCGCTGGATGCTGTATGTGTCGTCGGCCATCTATTCGCTGCACTGGATCAAGCCCGACGTGAAGCGCATTGGCGCGCCCGAGAGTGCCCGCGACGCCGTGGTGGACGCCGTGCATGAGCGCATTGCCTTCTGCTGGGCCAATATGGATGCCCGGCTGAAGCCGGGACGCTGGCTGCTGGGCGATGAGTTGAGCGTGCTGGATCTCTACGTCGCCGTCATCTCCCGCTTCGGGCCTTGGCGCAAGCGCTTCTACGCGGTGGCGCCGCGCATGGCCGAGGTGATCCGGCGGGTGGATGAGGAGCCGCGGCTGGCGGCGCTGTGGCGCGAGCGGTTTCCGGAGGACTGAGTTGGCGCAGCGCTTCAACGTCTTCGGGCGCCTCTTCGACATCGAGCGCCGCGGCGAGCAATGGTTAGCGCTGTACGTTGGCAACGACGGCAAACGGGCGCCGGCCGGCTTCGTCATTCCCGAATTCGTGACCGACGGTGAGCTGGAGCAGTTCCTGTTCGACCTGTTTCACGAACAGGCTGCCTACAAGAAGGGCAGCATCTCGCGCGTGGCGCGCTAGACCTGCCCACCCGCCTTGGCTCCCTTGCCCTGCAGCACCGGCGCGTCCGGCATGCCCAGCAGATCCGCCGCCAGCGCCTCGGCCACTTCGATGCCGTCCACGCCCGCACTCATGATGCCGCCGGCATAGCCAGCGCCCTCGCCAGCCGGGAACAGCCCACGCACATTGAGGCTCTGGTAGTCGCGGCCGCGGTTGATGCGCAGTGGTGACGACGTACGCGTCTCCACGCCCGTCAGCACCGCATCCGGCCTGTCGAAGCCGCGGATCTGGCGGGCAAAGGCCGGCAGGGCCTCGCGGATGGCTTCCAGGCAATAGGTCGGCAGCGAGCCGTTGCCCTTCTGCTGCAGGTCGGTCAGGGTGACGCCCGGCTTGTAGCTCGGCGCCACGTCACCAAACTCCTTGCTGACCTGGCGCTTGATGAAGTCGCCCACCAGCGAGCCCGGCGCCAGATAGCCGCCGCCGCCCAGCTCATAGGCGCGGCTCTCCCAAAGGCGCTGGAAGGCCATGCCGTCCAGCGGGTTCACCGGACTGCCATCGCGCTTGCCGTCCTGGCGGTAGTCCTCGGGCGTCAGGCCGACGACGATGCCGGCATTGGCGTTGCGCTCGTTGCGCGAGTACTGGCTCATGCCGTTGGTGACGACGCGATCCGGCTCGCTGGTGGCCGCGACTACCGTGCCGCCCGGGCACATGCAGAAGCTGTAGACCGAGCGGCCGTTCTTGGCGTGGTGGACCAGCTTGTAGTCGGCCGCGCCGAGGATCTCGTTGCCGGCGTTCGGGCCGAAGCGGGCCGCGTCGATCAGCGACTGCGGATGCTCGATGCGGTAGCCGATGGAGAAGGGCTTGGCTTCCATCTGCACGCCGCGGGCATGCAGCATCTGGAAGGTGTCGCGGGCGCTGTGGCCCAGGGCGATCACCACATGGGTCGTGTTGATCTGCTCACCCGACTCCAGCTGCAGCCCACGCACGGCGCCGTCCTCGATCAGCAGATCCGTCATCTTCTGCTGGAAGCGGATCTCGCCGCCCAGGGCCTCGATGTCGGCCCGCATCTTGATGATCATGCTGACCAGGCGGAAGGTGCCGATATGGGGCTTGCTGACGAACAGGATCTCGTCGGGCGCGCCGGCCTTGACGAACTCGGTCAGCACCTTGCGCGTCAGGTGGCGCGGGTCGGAGATCTGGCTGTAGAGCTTGCCGTCGGAGAAGGTGCCGGCACCGCCCTCGCCGAACTGCACATTGCTCTCGGGATGCAGCTTGCGCTCGCGCCACAGGCCCCAGGTGTCCTGGGTGCGTTCGCGCACGGCCTTGCCGCGTTCCAGCACGACGGGGCGCAGGCCCATCTGCGCCAGGATCAGCGCGGCGAACAGGCCGCAGGGGCCGAAGCCGACGACGACGGGGCGGGGGCCGGTGTAGTCACCCCGACCTTGTCCAAATTGGGCCAGGAAGTGATAGCCGGTGTCGGGCGTGGCGCGGATCTGGTGGTCGCCGGCGAAGCGGGCCAGCACGGCGGCCTCGTCGACACCTTCAGCCAGCGTGCAGTCCAGCGTGTAGACGAGCTGGATGTCGCTGCGCTTGCGGGCGTCATAGCCGCGGCGCGCGATGTGGATGGCGGCCAGCTCGTTGTCGGCCAGCTTCAACCGGGCCAGCGCTGCCGGGCGCAGGGCCTCCTCGGCGTGGTTCAGCGGCAGGCGGAGTTCGTTGATGCGGATCATGGTTTGGTCGATAGCTAGCCGACAAAAACAAACAGGCCCCGCGGGGCCTGTGTGAGGGAATCTTCAGGGCTTGAGCCCGCCGATCAACCCGAATGGGGGCGCTTGCCCGGGTTCTTCTTGGAGCGGGTGTGCGAACCGCGCTCCAGGCTGCGCAGCTGGCCCTTGCCGGCGGTGAAGGTCACGCCCTTGGGGGCGGCGGGACGGGGAGAGGCGCGGCGGTCCGCTTCGGTAACGATCTTGTTGCCCATGATGGCTCCGGTAAACAAAAGCCCACAGCAGGGGCGAAACGCAAAAACAGCGACGAAAAGCGCGCATTTTAGCCTGTCCGGCCCAGCCAGGTCTGGAAGTCCGGCAGGTCCATGGGTTTGGCCAGCAGATAGCCCTGGATGAGGTCGCAGCCGCAGGCGGCGATGCAGTCCAGTTCGGCCTGGTTCTCCACGCCCTCGGCCGTCACCGTCAGGCCCAGGCCCTGGCCGACGCCGACGATGGATTTCAGCAGGGCCTGGCGGCGCGGGTCGGCGTTGACGTCCTGCACGAAGCTGCGGTCGATTTTGAGCTCGTCCACCGGCAGGTGCTGCAGATAGGCCAGCGACGACTGGCCGGTGCCGAAGTCGTCGATGGCCAGCTTCACGCCCCAGGCCTTCAGCGCATTCAGCACGGCGATGGGGTCGGTGCCGCTGGACATCAGGCCGGTCTCGGTCACCTCCAGCTGCAGCTGGCCCGGGTCGACGCGGTATTCGGCCAGCAGGGCGGCCAGGCGGGCCGGCAGGGTCTGGTCCTGGATGTCCAGCGTCGAGATGTTGACGGCGATGCTCATCGGCTCGCGGCCCTCGACCTCCCATGCAGCCAGGGTGCGCACCGCGCGGGCCAGCATCCAGTCGGTGATCTGGCGGATGCGGCCGCTGCGCTCGGCAAAGGGCACGAAGTCGCCCGGCGGCAGCCAGCCGCGCTGCGGATGCTGCCAGCGCACCAGGGCCTCGGCGCCGGTGATGCGGCCGGTCTTCAGGCAGCGCTTGGGCTGCAGGAACTGGCGCAGCTGGTCCTGCTGGATGGCGGTGGCCAGGTCGGACAGCAGGCTCAGGTGCAGGGCGCGGGCGGCCTCGGCGCTGGGGTTGAAGACGGCGACGTCCTGGCGCAGCCGCTTGGCCTCGAACATGGCCTGCTCGGCGCGGCGCAGCAGGGCCTCGGTGTCGGCCGCATGCTCGGGCCAGTGGGCCACACCCAGGGATACCGACAGGTCCAGGGACTGACCCTGCCAGCTCAGCTTGTGCTCGACCTCCTCGCGCAACTGGGCGGCCAGCGCCGCGCCATGGTCCAGCTGGGCCACGGGCGCCAGGGCGGCGAAGGTGCCGCCGGCCAGGCGGCCGTAGGCGGCCACACCCTCGAACAGGCCTTCCAGCTTGGCGGCGGCGCCCCTCAGCAGAGCGTCGCCGGCATCGAAGCCCAGCACGCTGTTGACGGCCTTGAGGCGGTCGACGTCGATGCAGATCAGCACGGCCTGCTGCTCGCGCTCGGGCAGGCTGGCCAGCAGGCGGTCGCCGTCGGCGATGAAGCGGGCGCGCTGGGGCAGGCCGGTCAGCAGGTCGACGTCGGCCAGGCGGCGCAGCTCGGCCTCGCGCTCGCCGACGGCCGCCGCCATGGTGTTCATGGCGGCGGCCATATGGCCGAGCTCGTCGGCCGAGTCCACGGTGATGCGGTGGCCGTACTGGCCCTGGGCGATCAGTTCGGCGCCGTCCTCGGCCTGCTTCAGCGGGTTGATGATGGAACGAGTGACGCCCACGGCCAGCAGGGCGCCGGCAATCAGGGCGCCTATGCACAGGGCCAGCACGCCGGTGCGGTCGGCGTCGATCTGGTCGCGCAGCTCGCGGGCCTGGGCCGTGCCGGCGCGCTCCTCGCTGGCCGCCAGCTGGTGGATGGCGCTGACGAACAGGGACAGGGCCGATTCGGTGTCGCTGCCCAGCAGGGCGCGGGCGGCCTGGAAATCGTCGCGCTCGATGAGGCCACGCACGTCGACATAGCTGGTGCGGTAGTCGGCCAGGCGCTGGCGCACGTCGGCCAGTCTCTCGGTGCGCGGGCCAGCGGGCAGCACCATGGCCAGGCGCTGCATGGCGTCGTCGAGCCGGTTGTTGGCGGAGTTGATCTCGGGGTAGGCGGCCACGCGCAACTCGGCGTCGGGGCTCATCAGCACCAGCAGCTTGCGCGCGACGGCCTCGGCGTTGCGGTTGATCTCGTTGACCGAGTCGCGGATGACGGCCTGGTCATCGACGATGCGGTTCAGGGCTTCCGACAGCCCGGTCAGGCGGTATACCGACAGGGCCGCCAGGCCCATCAGCAGCAGCAGCAGCAACCCGAAGGCCAGGCCCAGGCGGGTGCGGATGCGCAGCCGCCGCGACCACCTGCTGATGGGCCGCTGCATGCCGCTCATGCCTGGGGCTGCCCCTGCAGGGTCATTCAGCGCTCCAGCGCGTCAGCAGCAGCCGCGCCGTGGCCACATTGGTGGCGCAAGGCACGTCGTGCACGTCGCAGGCGCGCACCAGGGCGTTGATGTCGGGTTCATGGGGCTGGGGCGTCATGGGGTCGCGCAGGAAGATGACGCCGTCCAGGTCGCCCACCGCCAGGCGGGCGCCGATCTGCAGGTCGCCCCCCATCGGGCCGCTGAGCATGCGCTCGATGGTGAGGCCATGGGCTGCATGAAGCCGGGTGCCTGTCGTGCCGGTGGCCATCAGCTGGCAGCGCCGCAGCAGCGGCAGGAAGTCGCCAGCCAGGGCGATCATGGCGTCCTTCTTGCCGTCATGGGCGATCAGGGCAAGCTTCATGGGCGAAGAGGCGGGAAGTTCTGCAAAGGATTGACGTTACACGCAAGACGTGAACATAAACGCGCAAGACTTGGCACATTGCGACGCCGGCAGCGCCTGTTACTTGATGTACCGGTCCACCGCATTGCTGCCAACCCCTGGCAGCTGGCCCGGGCAGCATCGCCAATCTATCTCGCCAACCTCTGCAACGCCATGAACTTCCGCCAGCTCCACCAGGGCCCCGAGCTCCTGAAGATCGCCAACGTCTGGGACGCCGGCAGCGCCGTCCTCGTGCAGGCGCAGGGCGTGCCCGCCCTGGCCACCACCAGCGCCGGCCTGGCCTGGGCCCTGGGCTACCCGGATGGCAACCACCTGCCCATCGACGAGCATGCCGACGCGCTGCGCCGCATAGCGCGCATCGCCCGCGTGCCGCTGTCGGCCGACAGCGAAGCCGGCTACAGCGACGACCCGACCACGGTGGCCGACAACATCATGAAGTTCGCCGCGGCCGGCGTGGCCGGCATCAACATCGAGGACGGCGCCGGTGCGCCCGCCCTGCTGTGCCGCAAGATCGAGGCCATCAAGACGGCCGCCGCCAGGGCGGGGCTCGACATCTTCATCAACGCCCGCTGCGACGTCTGGCTGAAGAACCTGGCGCCCGGCCGGGCGGTCGACGAAGTGCTGCTGCGGGCACGCGACTACGCGGCCGCCGGCGCCGACGGCCTGTTCGCCGCCGGCGTGACGGCCGTCGCCGATATCGAGGCCCTGGTGGGCGGTCAGCCGCTGCCGCTGAACGTGATGGCGCGACCGACCCTGCCCAGCCTGACCGAGTTGCAGCGCCTGGGCGTGCGCCGCATCTCGGCCGGCAGCGCCATTGCCGAGGCGGCCTGGGGGCGGGCGCAGCGGGCGGCCGTGGGTTTTCTGGCCGAAGGTGCCGGCAGCGAGCTGTTCGAGGGTGCCGCGCCCTATCCGCAGATCAACGGTGCCGTGGCTGCGGCTCAGGGCTGAATCGAGACCCGCAACTGCAGTTCGCGCTCCGGCTGGCCGGCCGCGTCGCGGCTGCTGAACGTGCCGCGCGGCGCCGGCTGCGTGGTGGCGCCGCCGCTGCGGGCGACGGTCTGCCAGCGCTCCAGCGGCAGTTGCAGCGTCGACTGCAGGGCCTGGTCGTCGAGGTCGATGTCGAACTCGACGCGCACCAGGGCCTTGCCGCCGGGCCAGGTCGGCGTCACGGCAAAGCTCTGCGTCGTGCGCCGCTCACCGCTGCGCGGGCTGGCATAGACGCGCTGCGGCGTGCGGGTGGCGGGGTCGAGCTGGACGACGGCGTCCACCCATTGCAGGGGCTCGCGCGTCGTCAGCCGCAGGGCGGCGCGCTGGCCGTTCTGCACCAGCATGCGCTGGACCGTCTGGGGAAGGGCTTGCGCCGTCGACGTGACGACGCCGGGACCGCGGGGCGACACCGTGCCCGCGGTGCCGACGACGACTGCGCCGTCGCGGACGCCGGCCTGGGCGGCGGGCGGCAGGTTGCTGTCCACCCAGCGCAACTCGACGACGAAGGCGACCGGCGGCGGTGCCGCCAGGACCGATGGCGGCAGCAGGGTCAGCAGGACGGCACGGCGCTTCATGGGCCCCAAGCTTAGGACTTCGCCGCTGCGGACCTGGCCGGCAAAAGCCGCGGTCCGAACAGGTTGATCGCCAGACCGGCCATCACCAGGGCGGCGGCGATCAGCTTCCAGGCCGGCAGGGCTTCGCCCAGCAGCGCCGCCGCCGAACCCATGCCGAACACCGGCACCAGCAGGGCCATGGGCACGATGCGCCCGGCCGGATGACGGGCCAGCAGCCAGCTCCAGACGCCATAGCCGAACAGGGTGTTGCCGACCGACTGCCACAGCACCGCCGCCCAGGTGCCGAGGTCGGAAGCGGCCAGGCCAGCAGCCACCTGTTCCGGCCCGTCGACCAGCAGGGCCAGGGCGATCAGCGGCGGCACCGCGAAGGCGCTGCTCCAGACCACATAGGCCAGCATGTCGATGCGGCCCGCGCGCTGGGTCAGCAGGTTGGCACAGGCCCAGGACAGGGCGGCCGCCAGCACCATGGCCAGACCCAGGGCCGTCGTCGTGCCGTCGGTGTGCGAGGCGATGACGATGACGCCGCCGGCCGCCAGCAGCAAACCAAGCCAGGTCGTCGCCAGCACCCGCTCGCCGCGCAGGCTGACGGCCAGCAGCAGCGTGAAGAAGACTTGCGTCTGCACGACCAGCGAGGCCAGGCCCGGCGAGATCTGGCTGCGCATGGCCAGATACAGCAGGCCGAACTGGCCCACGCCGATGAGGACGCCATAGCCGCCCAGATTGCGCCAGCCCACCTCGGGCCGGCGCAGGAAGAAGCAGGCCGGCACGAAGGCGAAGCCGAAGCGCAGCGCGGCCAGCGTCATCGGCGGCAGCGTATGCAGGGCGTATTTGATGACGACGAAATTGCTGCCCCAGATGGCGACGACGGCGAGGGCGAGCAGGAAATGGCGCAGGGGCAGGGCGGCTTGCATGGGGCCAGTCTAGGCAGAACGGGCTTCTACAATTTTTTGCATGGAATTCCTGGTTCCCGCCAGCGCCCTGGCCGGTCTCGAAGCTGCCGCCGCGTCGGGAGAGGCCGCGGCACTGGTCGAGCTGGCCTGGCAGCTGCGCCAGCGCGACAGCACTCGCGCCCTGGCCCTGTGCGAGCAGGCCGGGGCCGGCCTGGCACCGGCGCTGCAGGCCCGCGTGGCGCTGACGCGCTGCGAGATCGCCGCCCTGCAAGGCCGCTTCGACGCGGCCGAAGGCCTGCTGGCCGAGGCACGCCGCGGCGACCCGGCTCTCGAGGGCGACGCCCTGCTGGCCGAGGCCGGCGTGGCCAAGGCGCGCGGCCAGCGCGAGCGCGAGCTGGACGCGTATGCCCGGGCCGCGGCTTGCCATGCGCGTGGCGCCGACCCACGCCGCCAGGCCCTCGCCCTGGCCTGGCTGGCCTATGAGCGCAGCTTCGCCAGTCCCACGGATGCGGACGCGCCCGTCACCGATCCCGCCGCCGCGGCCTTTGCCGACGCGGCTCAAGCCCTGCCGCTGTCGCGCCGCGATCCGGCGCGTGCGGCCGAGCTCTTCCTGCGCGCGGCCGACGCGGCCCGCCACTGGGGGCTGCTGCGCCACGCCCTGGTCTGCACCATCAATGCCGGCACCGCCCTGCAGGGCCTCGGCGAGTTCGACCGCGCTGCCGCCTGCTATGACCAGGCCACGCTGGAGTCGCGCGCCGCCGGCTGGCCGGCACTGATCGGTGCCTGCGAGACGCGGCTGGGCGCCCTGCTCAAGGAGATCGGCCGGCTGGACGAGGCCCTGGTGTTGCTGGGCGATGCGCTGGCCTCGTTGGCCAGCGTGCCGCCCGGCATCAACAAAGCCAATGCCTGCGCCGAGCTGGCCCAGACCCTGCTGGCCCTGGGCCGCGGCGTCGAGGCCGTCGGGCCCATGGCCGAGGCCATCGCCATGTACCGCGCGGCACGCTCGACCGACAACCTGACGGTCAATCTGCTGGGACTGGCGCGGGC
Source organism: Roseateles saccharophilus (assembly GCF_031458095.1). Classification (GTDB taxonomy): domain Bacteria; phylum Pseudomonadota; class Gammaproteobacteria; order Burkholderiales; family Burkholderiaceae_C; genus Pelomonas; species Pelomonas saccharophila_A. Next base: position 557,386 of record NZ_JAVDXU010000002.1, on the reverse strand, counting down.
CCTGTCGGCCGCGGGTCAGATCGAGGCGGCCCGGCAGGCCCTGGCCGAGGCCGAGCAGCTCATCACCCAGCATGGCTTCAATGCCCTGGCTGCCGGCGTGCAGGAGGCGCTGACGGAGATGCATCGCCGCCACCCGCATCTGCCGCCACCGCCGGGCATGAGCCTGCCCAACGCCGCCCTGCACCACGGCGAGGCGACGTTGGCCGAGGGGCTGAAGATCGCGGGCTGGAAGGCGCCGGCCTCCCTGCATGTGGCCCTGGCCGAGGACTGGGCTGCCGTGGGCGACATGACCCGCGCCTATGGCCATGCGCGCCAGGCCCTGGCCCTGAAGGACGGCGAGGCCGAGCGCATGCGCCTGAGCCAGACGCCGACGGCCCTGCGCCGCGGCCCGATGCCGGCGAAGGCCGGCGCGACGGCGGCCGAACGCCTGCTCAGCCCCAAGGAGCGCGAGGTGCTGGTGCTGGTGGCGCGCGGCTATGCCAACAAGGAGATCGCGACGGCCCTGGCCGTCAGCGACGAGACCATCAAGTCCCACCTGAAGAAGATCTACGCCAAGCTCGAAGCGGGCTCACGCAAGCATGCGGTGACACGGGCGCGGGCCTTGGGCGTCATCGGCGTGGCGGGCTGAGGGATTCCCCGCGCCGGGTTTCTGCTCCCCGCGCTCGCGGGTCCCCCGCCGCGGGGGATGGGCGGGCCCGGGAGGGCGCCGCAAAGTGAGCTCACCCCGGACAGGACGACCTCGAGCCCGGGCCGGCGGCATGAGCGCGGGCCCAGGGCTGGCGGAGCCCTGTCCGCCCGCAACCCCAACGCATTCCGCCATGAACCGAGATTCCTTCTCCGCGCTGCGCCGCCTGGCCCTGCTGGCAGGGCTGGCCGCGCTGCTGCCTGCCGCCCACGCGACCCAGCTCGTGCATCAGAACCTCAAGCAGATGATCCACGCCGCCGACCTCATCGTCAGCGGCGATGTCGCCAAGGTCAGCGATGGGCTGGACCGCGGCGTGCCCTTCACCGAGGTGACGCTGAAGGTCAAGGGCAGCGTCAAGCGCGAGTTGGCGGCCGACAGCGCCTATCGCTTCCGCCAATACGGCCTGCTGAAGAACCGCCGCATGGCCGACGGCCGCTACCTGCTGGCCACGCGCATCGAAGGCCTGCCGACCTGGACCGTCGGCGAGAAGGTCACCGTCTTCATGAACAAGCCCTCGGCCCGCACGGGCCTGACCAGCCCGGTGGGCCTGGCCCAGGGCAAGCTGACCGGCAGCGGCGCCAAGCTGGCCAACGCCTTCGACAACCGCGGCCTGTTCCAGGGCATGAGTGTGGACCCGGCGGTGCTGAGCCCCCTGGAGGCCGAGATGCTGACCCGCAACGGCGGCGCGGTGGACGGCGGCGTGCTGAACCAGCTGGTCAAGCGTGCGGTGCGCGAGGACTGGATTGCCAAGGGAGTGATGCGCTGATGAACACCTGCTTCTGCAAATTCCCGCTCGCCGCCGCGCTGCTGGCGGCCGCCTCGCTGGCCCAGGCCGCCGGCCCGCTGCAGCTGACCGAGCATCCGCGCAACCCGCAGCCCATGCGCTGGGACACGAGCAAGCCCATCCAGGTCTATACCGACATCGGGCCGCTGACCTATCGCGACGACGGCTCGGTCTTCCTCAGCAATGCCCAGGCTGACAAGATCACCGCCTTCGCCCTGAAGCAGTGGAGCGATGTGCCGACCTCGACCTGGAAGGCTGTCACCGATCCGGCCAGGTTCAAGAAGTTCAGCCAGGTCGCCGGCGTGGGCGTGGACGTGAAGGACGGCGACACCGCCAAGCGCGTCTACGGCCAGCCGCTGGAGGGTGGCATCTACGTCATCTACGACCAGAACGGCCAGGTCATCGAGGAGTATTTCGGCGTGCCCAAGGACCAGGTGCTGGGCATCGCCTTCGCCGAAATCGCCGAGGACCGCGACGGCGACGGCTACCCCGAGACCATCGTCAAGGCCACGGCCGTCATGAACGGCTATGTCGTGCCGCACGAGCCCGTGCCGGCCGACCAGCCCTGGATGCCGCCGCCCGACGTCGACGGCAAGCGCATCGCCGGCGTGTTCACGCATGAGTTCGGCCATGCCATCAACCTGTCGCATTCGCAGGTCAACGGCACCATGGCCTATTTCAGCCATCCGGGCTATTACGAGGCCTATCCGGGCGTGCCGGGTTGCGTGCCGGCCCTGCATTCCTGGCGCGACGAAGACCCGTCGGCGAAGAAGATTGATCCGAAATACATCGAGACGATGTTCCCCTTCATCGACCCGACCTTCCCCGACGCCAACGGCCGCAACGCCGGCTACGAGCAGAGCACGGTGGACCGCAGCGACGACATGGCGGGCATCTCCGACCTCTACCCGAGCGCGACGTATGCCAAGACGCGCGGCTCCATCGCCGGCACGCTGTTCCTGAAGGACGGCCGCACGCCCTATGGCGGCATCAACATCGTCGCGCGCAATATCGCCGACCCGCTGGGCGACGCGATCTCGGCGATGAGCGGCGACAAGACGCAGGGCCTGGTCGGCCCCGACGGGCGCTTTCGCATCAACAACCTGAAGCCGGGGCAGAAATACCTGCTCTACCTGGAGGAGATCGTCGCTGGCGGCTATCCGACGACGCCGACGGCCCTGGTGTCGGAGGCCGAGTACTGGAACAGCAATGAGCAGTCCAATGCGGCCAACGACCGCGCCTGCTCGACCAGCGCCATCACGGCCGAAGCGGGCGTGACCAAGACGGCCAACTTCTACTTCAACGGCTACAAGGATGGCGTGCAGTACACCCCGGTCGTCTATGGTTTCCTGGGCAGCATGTCCAAGGACGGCGAGCGCGCGGCGGGCTGGATCGACAACAAGCCTTTCGTCTGGGACGCCAAGAACGGCGTGACCTGGGCGCCGGATGGTGTCGTTGGCGTCAACACCAGCATCACGCGGGACGGCCGCAAGCTCATCGTGCAAGCCGACCTGGACGGCCGCGTCATTGGTGCCGACTGGGAGGGCCTGCCGATGAAGACCAACTCGGCCACGATCTGGGACACCCGCACCGGCGGCCTGACCGACCTGGGCAGCCTCAACCGCGACCGCTGCGGCGGCAGCAGCCAGATCGGCTACTCGAGCAGCTATGGCTGGGCGCTGGATTCGACCGGTCGCACGGCGGTCGGCACGGCCTATGTGGACCGCAACGGCGACGGCAGTTGCGAGGGCGGCTGGTCGGGCGACAGCACGATTGGCGGCGAGATCATCCCCTTCATCTGGACGGCAGGCCGCGGCATGCGGGCATTGAGCCTGGAGGGCATCGACCTGACGACCGAACCCTGGCACCGGGCGCACGCGGTCTCGGCCGATGGCCGTGTCGTGCTGGGCAACAGCAACTTCATGAAGGCCTATGCCTGGATCGACGAGGGCAGGCCCGTCGACCTCTACAAGGCGGTCGGCGCGGTGGACGGCTATGCGATGACGCCCGACGCGGGCCGCGTGGCCCTGAACACCGAGAAGGACGGCGTCGTGTTCTGGAATGCCAACAAGGGCAGCAAGTCCAGCGCCTTCACGAAGTTCAAGCAGATGCAGTGGTGCGTGGACATGCCGCTGCTGGGCCTGGACATCAGCTGCGAGACCGAAGGCGCCGCGGCCATCCAGCAGCAGTTCGGGCCCATCCCGGTGCAGGTGGCCGACATCAGCGACGACGGCAAGGTCATGATCGGCTCGGCCGGCCTCTGGTTCAGCGGGCTGCGCGGCGTCATGTGGCTGGAGGACATCGGCTGGATCCAGCTGGCCGACTTCTTCCGCACCCAGGGCGTGGCCGAGGCCTATCGCTACGGCCTGGACGGCCCCGGTTCGATGAATGCGGCCGGCAACGAGATCGTCGGCGGCATTCCCGGCTACCCGATGAGCTGGTACGTCGATCTGAAGAAGGCCTTCGTCTGCAAGCATGGCAACTCGACGGAGGTCAGCTTCCCGGCTGAGTTCGTCGACGAGGTCAAGCGCGGCGCCCGCATGGGACGGTGCGAGCACCTGCGGATTGCCGCTCGCTGACGTGGTGCGTATCCGCGGGCCGAGCGCCGGGCCGCTCCCTAGCCGGCCCGCCTAGGGCGAAGTGCTTGCCGGTCGATCCGGCAAGCATCGGCGTCCCCTCGGGGGCTGAGGCCGGACACAGGGCGCCCGGTGGGCGGCCTGTGCCTGCCGAAGCGCTGCGGCCGCTGGCTGCAGCGCGGTCCCGGCCAAGGGAATCCTTGGACGAGGGGCTTCAGTCAATACAGGTGCGGTTGCGCCCCTCGGCCTTGGCCTTGTAGAGCAGCTGGTCGGCGCGTTCCAGGGTCTGGGCCAGGGTGTCGCCGCGCCTATGCCCGGTCAGGCCGATGGAGACCGTGATCGCCACCTGCGTGCCGCCATCGATGGCGATGCGCAGGGCGGCGGTCTGCTGGCGCAGCCTCTCCATGCCGGCCACAGCGGGGGGCATGGCGGTTTCGGGCAGCAGCACGAGGAACTCCTCGCCGCCCCAGCGCGCCAGCACATCGGTGCCACGCAGGGCCGTCTGGCCACCCTGGGCGAAGGCGCGCAGCACAGTGTCGCCCGCGGCATGGCCGTGCTCGTCGTTGACGCGCTTGAAGTGGTCGAGGTCGACGATGGCGATGCAGAAGTCGTGATGGTGGCGCAGCGAGCGCAGCAGCTCCTGGTCCATCAGGGCCTGCATCTGGCGGCGGTTGGGCAGGCCGGTCAGCTCGTCGCGGGTGGCGATGGCCTGCAGCTGGGCGAGGGTGCGCTCCAGCTCCTTGCGCTGGTCCGACAGGCGGCGGCGGATATGGCCCAGCCGGGTCGTCAGCACTGCGCCGGCGGGCAGCACACAAGCCAGCATCATGAAATGGCCGAGCTCCACCGCCGGGGGGTAGTGCATCGGATCCACCCAGGCCATGACGCCCATGACGAGGCCGAACACGAGCAGCGCGTAAACGCCCATCGCATGGGCATTGCGCGTGCGCAGCTGGAACATGCCGAACATCAGCGTCAGCATCAGTGCCGGGAAACAGGCGCCGCGCAGCGCGCCGGCCTGGGCATAGGCCAGGGCGGCTGCGGCAATGGCAAAGGCGATCTGCTCGCGGGTCAGCGAGGGGTCGGCAAAGCGCAGCGACCAGCCGCTGCGGATGGCGGCGTAGACCAGGGCGAGGCCGCCCAGTGACATCACCGTCCACGGCCACAGCCAGGGGCCTGCGGGCCGGCCGTCGATATGCACCGCGTAGTGCAGCATCGCGACGCTGATGCCCATCAGGGCCACGGCGAGCAGGTTCTGGCGCAGCCGCAGTCGCTGGGCGGGATCGCTGCCCAGCCAGAGTTCGCCGAGTCGACGGAAATGCGACATCGCCATGGTCCTAGCCTACCGCGGCTGCGCGTGGCGAACTGTGACCTTCGGTCTGTCGCGGCGCGGCTTGTTCACGCGCGGCCCTAATCCGCCAAGCCAGCGTAACGCCGCAGCAGCGCTGGCAGCACCTCCACGGCCGCGGGCCGCCAGGCGCCCATCAGGCAGACCTGCACCCAGTTGCGCTCGCGCAGGTACGCGCTCTGCCAGGCGATGCGGCAGCCCAGGCGGGCGAGGCGCTGGCCCAGGCGCTGGGCATCGACGCCGGAAGGCAGGGCCAGGGTGATGACGCCGGGCTGGGCGTCGGGCGTGGCTACCGCGGCGGGCAGGCCCATGGCGTCGAAGGCTTCACGCAGTTGGGCATCCGCCGCCTGCGTGGCCTGCCAATGCGCCGGCCAGTTCAGCTCCAGGGCCGCTTCCAGCGCGGCCACGGCGTTCGAGCTCTGCGTGGACGCGACGCCGCCGGCCTGGACGATGGCGCCCAGGTCAAGGGCGGCGGGCAATGCGCCCGCGGGAGCGAGCGAGCCGTCGTGCAGCACCAGGGCGAGGCCGGGATAGCTGCCCAGGGCCTTGCCGCTGACGCCGCTGGCCAGCCAGACGCCCTTCAGGTCCAGCGGCTGCAGGCCCAGCGCGCTGACGGCGTCCAGGCAAAGGGCCGCGCCCACTTCGGCGCAGGCCTCGCGCAACAGCTCGGGGGCATTGCGCATGCCGGTCGAGGTCTCGCAGGCGGCGGCCCATACCCAGGCTGGCCGCTGCTCCGCGAGGAGGATGCGCAGGCGCTGCGCGTCGATGGGCTCGCCCCAGGCCAGCGACAGGGTCTGGTGCGGCAGCTGCCAGCGCCGCGCATGGTCGGCCAGGCGCTCGCCGAACTCGCCATTCGTGATGACCAGACCCGCGCCGCCGCGTTGGCGGATCTGCCCCGCGACCGCATCATTGGCCAGGGTGCCGCCGCCGGGCAGCAGCAGGGCGCCGGCGCAACCGGTCAAGGCCTGCAGGCGTTCGCTGATGCGCTGCACGCGCCGCAGGTGCTCGGACGAACGGTGCGACACGGGCTCACTGCTCCAGGCCCCCCGCACCGCCGCCGACAGGGAGACGGGGCCGGGCAGGAAGGACGTGGCCTCGTTGCCGGCGCTCAGCTCCAGATGGGCAACGCGCTCGGCGTAGTCGGGCAGGCGCAGCCACATCGGCTGGTAGACGGCGTCGCCGCTGCCCACGCGCGGGCCAAAGGGCTGGAAACCGAGATGGGCATAGAGCTTGAGTTCGCGCGTCGTGCCCGAGATGACGGCGAGGTCGCAGCCCTGGTCGCGGAATTCGCGGCCCAGCACGCCGGCGAGGCGGGCGAACACGCTGGCCTTGCGCCAGCCCGGCGCCACCGCGAGCAGCCTCACCTCCATGGCGCGCTGGTGGGTGGGCAGGTGGGCGTCCAGGTTGGCCAGCTTGCCGTCCAGCGAGAAGGGCCGTCGCGCGCGGCCGGCGATCATGCCGACGAGCTCGTCGCCATCCAGCGCGATCGCATAGGTGTTCTCGTCGTGGAAACGGTCCACCAGCCGGCGCTGCGGGTTGGGCGGATGCTGCGGAATCTCTTCGACGAAGGTGCGGTAGTTGAGGTCGTGGATGGCCTCGAACTCGGCCGCGGTGCTGGCGATCTTGTAGACCAGGGGCATCGCTCGATTCTGACGCAGGCCTCAGTCGCGCTGGGCCGCGAGGGCGTCGACGATGGCCTTGGCTTCGCGCAACTCGGTGCCGGACTGCTCCCGGTACAGCCGGATGGCGTCGATGCGTCGCTCGGGGTCGCGCGCCAGCTCACGCACGGCGGCGCTGGGCTCGGTACTGATGAGGCCGAGATGTTGCCGCACCAGCGCCAGGTCGGCCTGCAGCGCTTTCAGCCGGCGCTCGGTGCTGCGCTGGCTGCCCCACAGGCCCATCACGACGGCCAGCAATGAAACGAGTGCGATATCCAAGGCGTCTCCCGCGGGTGATGCTGTGCATTCTGCGCAAGGGCGCCGGCCTGTTGAGGTGACTGTTCACGTCTTCGCGTCGAGATGGCCCAGCGGCAACACACCGCTTGCCTTCACTTCACCTAGCGAAAAGCTGGTGTGGATGTCCTTCACATTCGGCAGGTTCAGCAGCGTGTCGATGGAGAAGCGCGAGAAGGCGTCCAGGTCGGTGGCCATGACCTGCAGCTCGAAGGTGCCGGCGCCCGAGATGTAGTGGCAGGCGATGACCTCGGGCAGCTGGCGGATGGCGTCCTCCAGCGGCTTGGTCGCCGCGCCCGCGCTGCGCTCGGCGTCCACTCGCACGAAGGCCAGCACGCCCAGGCCGAGCTTGCGGCGGTCGATCTCGGCGCGGTAGCCGGTGATATAGCCCTGGTCCTCCAGCCACTTGACGCGCCGCCACGTCGGCGCGGCCGACAGGCCGATGCGCTGGGCCAGCTCGGCGTTGGACAGGCGGGCGTCGGCCTGCAGCTCGGCCAGGATGGCGATGTGGTGGCGGTCGAGGGCTTCCGGCGTGGCTTCTTCGGTGCTCATGGTTTGCCCTGATCGGCGAAGTGGCGATGCAATCCGCGCTGATTTTGCATCTTGGAGAAAGGAAATTGCCAATCGGCGCGATTTCGAGCGCAAATGAGAAAGCACTGCTCGCTGCCATTTCCCTACACTGACCGGTCCGGCCATACTGGCCTTTTGGCTAAATCACCCGCGCGACCGCCTCACGAGGGCGTGCCGCCCCGGGCCGCCACCCAGGAGCTCCCACCGATGAACGCCCCGCTGCCCGAACACGTGCTGAAGGCTCTTCAGACCGTCTCGCTCGACGACAAATACGCCCTCGATTCCGGCCGTGCCTTCATGAGCGGCGTGCAAGCCCTGGTGCGCCTGCCCATGCTGCAACGCACACGCGATGCGATGGCCGGCCTGAACACCGCCGGCTTCATCAGCGGCTACCGCGGCTCGCCGCTGGGCACCTATGACCAGGCGCTGTGGGCGGCCAAGAAGCACCTGGAAAAGCAGAACATCGTCTTCCAGCCGGGCGTCAACGAGGAACTCGGTGCGACGGCCGTCTGGGGTACGCAGCAGCTCGACCTCTTCCCCGAGAAGGCCAAGTTCGACGGCGTCTTCGGTCTCTGGTACGGCAAGGGCCCGGGCGTGGACCGCTGCATCGACGTCTTCAAGCACGCCAACATGGCCGGCACGTCCAAGCACGGCGGCGTCATCGCCATTGCCGGTGACGACCACATCGCCAAGAGCTCGACGGCGGCCCACCAGAGCGACCACGTCTTCAAGGCGGTCGGCTTTCCGACCTTCTTCCCGAGCAGCGTGCAGGACATCCTCGACATGGGCCTGCACGCCTTTGCGATGAGCCGCTTCTCGGGCCTGTGGGCCGGCATGAAGACCATCCAGGAGATCGTCGAGTCGTCGGCCTCCGTCAGCGTCGACCCCGACCGCGTCAACATCATCCTGCCCGAGGACTTCGTCGTGCCGCCGGGCGGCCTGCACATCCGCTGGCCGGATCCGCCGCTCGAGCAGGAGTCGCGGATGATGAACTACAAGTGGTACGCGGCCCTGGCCTACATCCGTGCCAACCGCCTGAACTACAACGTCATCGAAGGCAAGAACGACCGCTTCGGCATCATCACCAGCGGCAAGGCCTTCAACGACACCCGCCAGGCCCTGCACGACCTGGGCCTGGACGAGGACACCTGCCGGCGCATCGGCATCCGCCTGCACAAGGTCAACGTGGTGTGGCCGCTCGAAGCCCAAGTGGCGCGCGAGTTCGCCAAGGGCCTCCAGGAGATCCTGGTCGTCGAAGAGAAGCGCCAGATCATCGAGTACCAGGTCAAGGAGGAGCTCTACAACTGGCGCTCCGACGTGCGCCCCAATGTGCTTGGCAAGTTCGACGCCGGAGATGGCGGCGAGGGCGGCGAGTGGAGCGTGCCCAACCCCAGCGACCACTGGCTGCTGCGCCCCCAGGCCGACCTGACGCCGGCCATCATTGCCCGCGCCATCGCCAAGCGCCTGAAAAAGCTCGGCGTGGACAGCGACATCGTGGCCCGCCTGGATGCCCGCCTGGCCATCATCGACGCCAAGGAAAACGCGCTGAAGGCCGAGACCCAGACGGCCGGCGGCGCCGACCGCACGCCCTGGTTCTGCTCGGGCTGCCCGCACAACACCAGCACGCGCGTGCCGGAAGGTTCGCGTGCGGTGGGTGGCATCGGCTGCCACTACATGGTCACGTGGATGCCCGGCCGCAACACGGCCACCTTCACGCAGATGGGCGGCGAGGGCGTGCCCTGGGTCGGCCAGGCGCCCTTCACCGACGAGAAGCACATCTTCTCCAACCTCGGTGACGGCACCTATTTCCACAGCGGCAGCCTGGCCATCCGCCAGAGCATCGCCGCGGGCGTCAACATCACCTACAAGATCCTCTACAACGACGCCGTCGCGATGACCGGCGGCCAGACCGTGGGCGAGCGCCCCGAGGGCCACACCGTCATCCAGATCATGAACAGCGTGATCTCGGAAGGCGTCAAGAAGCTGGTCATCGTCACCGACGAGCCGGCGAAATATGAGGGTGTCGCCCTGGCTCCTGGGGTCACCGTGCACCACCGCGACGAGCTGGACGAGATCCAGCGCCAGTTCCGCGAGATCCCGGGCACGACGGCCATCATCTACGACCAGACCTGCGCGACCGAGAAGCGCCGCCGCCGCAAGCGCGGCAAGATGGTCGATCCCGCCAAGCGCGTCGTCATCAACGAGCTGGTCTGCGAAGGTTGCGGCGACTGCTCCATCCAGTCCAACTGCCTGTCGGTCGAGCCGCTGGAGACCGATTTCGGCCGCAAGCGCCAGATCAACCAGAACACCTGCAACAAGGACTACTCCTGCGTGAAGGGCTTCTGCCCGAGCTTCGTCACCGTCGAAGGTGGCGAGCTGAAGAAGCCCAAGAAGGACGCCCGCAAGAGCCCCTTCGACGCGGCGCTGCCGCCGTTGCCGCTGCCCGTCATCCCGAACGCCGCAGAGGCCTGGGGCATCGTCGTCGGCGGCGTGGGTGGCACGGGTGTCATCACCATCGGCCAGCTGCTGGGCATGGCCGCCCACCTGGAAGGCAAGGGTGTCATCACCCAGGACGCCGCCGGCCTGGCCCAGAAGGGCGGCGCGACCTGGAGCCACATCCAGATCGCCGACACGCCGGAGGCCATCTACTGCACCAAGGTCGGCACGGCCGAGGCCGACCTCGTCATCGCCTGCGATGCCATCGTCGCCGCCAACAAGGCGACGCTGGCCGTCATGCGCGAGGGCCGCACCTATGTCGCGCTGAACACCCATGGCTCGCCGACGGCGACGCTGGTCAACGACGCGAACTGGAGCTTCCCCGGCGCCGCCTGCGAGCAGGCCGTCGGCAACGCGGTGGGCCGTGACCACCTGGGTTCCTTCGATGCCGAGGAAGTGGCCGTCAAACTGCTGGGCGATTCCCTCTACACCAACCCGCTGATGCTGGGCTATGCCTGGCAGCAGGGCCGCATCCCGCTGAGCTATGACGCGCTGATGCGCGCCATCGAGCTCAACGGCGTGCAGATCGACAACAACAAGGCCGCCTTCGAATGGGGCCGCCGCTGCGCGCATGACCTGAAGGCCGTGCAGTCGCTGTACGCGGCCCAGGCCGTCATCCAGCTGGTCAAGCGCCAGAGCGTCGACGAGATCGTCGCCAAGCGCGTCGACTTCCTGACGGGCTACCAGAACGCCGCCTATGCGGCCGAGTACAAGGCTTTCGTCGACAAGGTGCGTGCTGCCGAAGCCAAGCTCGGCAGCAAGACCACGCTGACCGAGGCCGTGGCCCGCTATCTGTTCAAGCTGATGGCCTACAAGGACGAGTACGAGGTCGCCCGCCTGCACACCGATACGGCCTTCACCAGCAAGATCGCCGGCATGTTCGAGGGCGACTACAAGCTCGTGCACCACCTCGCGCCGCCGCTGCTGGCCAAGAAGAACAACAAGGGCGAGTTGGTCAAGCGCCCCTTCGGCGGCTGGGTGCGTCCGGCCTTCGGCCTGCTGGCCAAGATGAAGGGCCTGCGCGGCACGGCCTTCGACATCTTCGGCCACACCGAGGAACGCAAGATGGAGCGCCGCTGGATTGCCGACTACCGCGCCGGTGTCGACAAGGCCCTGGCCGGCTTGAGCGCCGACTCACTGGCCAACGCCGTCGAGCTGGCCCGCGTGCCGGAAGACATCCGCGGCTACGGCCATGTGAAGGCCCGCCACGAGAAGGCCGCCAAGGCCAAGTGGGACGCGTTGCTGGCCAAGGTCTGACCGGGCGTCAGCGCTGAAGAAGCCCCGCAGGCTGCCCTGCGGGGCTTGGTCTTTTCAGGGCCTCAATGTGGAGTGCTGCAGAACAATCAGCCAGCGGTCGGCTACGCGCCGGTAGGCGAAGCTGTAGCGCCCAGGTCTCTCCTTGGTCTGCCCGTCGACCTGCTCGGTGAACTCGTACTCGCCCGAGCGCACCGCCGTGTCGCCGAAGAACTGCAGATTGCCGATGATCCAGCGCATGCGCGCCGTCGGTCGCTGGGCCATCTGGTCGAAGAACACCGGCACGGCTTCGCCGGAGAGCGGCACGGCCGTGTATTCGTCGTCGGTGATCAACGCGCCCGGGGCGTACAGCTGCTGCAACCGACGCGGGTCGCGGCTGTTGTAGGCGTCCTTCCAGTCCTCCAGGGCCAGCATCAACTCGTTGACGCAGTGGCTTGCGGGATCGTCGCAGCGCAGCGGCGGCGACACGACCACCTTGGGTGCCGAGGTGCAGCCGCTGCCGAGCAGCAGCATCAGCAGGCAGGCGACTGCCGTGAGCGGTGTGCGCAGCTTGTGGATCGCTTTCATGCCAGCCCCTGGTTGATGGCGCGGATTGTGAAGTGCTCGCCGGCGGCCGCCCCGTTGGGCCCTGGGTGAATCCTCCCCTCGAGGGGCATTCCCTGAAAAGGGCGACGCCCGGCGCCACCTAGACTGCGGCCCTTTTCCGAGGGAGAGCAGATGAACAAGAGCTTCCGCGGCCTGCTGGCCGCCCTGGCCGCCTGCATGGGCCTGGCCGCTCGGGCCGCCGACACGCCGCCCGAGAACCCGGCCTGGACCGAGGCCAAGGCTGTCGCCAAGGCCGGCCCGGCGGACATCGCGATCGCCGGCCAGGCCACCCTGCATCTGCCGGCCGACCGCGTCTTCATCCCCCAGCCCCAGGCCGGCAAGCTGCTGACGGCCATGGGCAACCCCGGCCAGCACACCGAACTGGCCGGCCTGGTCTTCCCCAAGGGCGAGGGCGAATGGTTTGCCACGCTGCGCTACATCGCCTCCGGCTATGTGAAGGACGGCGACGCCAAGGAGTGGAAGGCCGACGAGCTGCTGGCCAGCTACAAGGAAGGCACCGAGGCCAGCAACGAGGAGCGCAGGAAGATGGGCGCGCCGGCGCTGGAGATCATCGGCTGGGCCGAGGCGCCGGCCTATGAGGCGACCCAGCACCGCCTGGTCTGGGCCATGAGCTCCAAGGAGAAAGGTGCGCCGGCCGACGCCAACCTGGGCGTCAACTACAACACCTATGCCCTGGGCCGCGAGGGCTATCTGAGCCTGAACTTCATCACCGACCTGAAGGACCTGCCGGCCCAGAAGCCCGATGCCAAGGCCCTGCTCGGCGCGCTGGAGTTCGACAAGGGCAAGCGCTACGAGGACTTCGACTCTTCCACCGACCATGTCGCCGAGTACGGCCTGGCGGCCCTGGTCGTCGGCGTCGGCGCTAAGAAGCTGGGCCTGCTGGCCGTCATCTTCGCCTTCGTCGCCAAGTTCGCGAAGATCATCTTCATCGCCGTCGTCGGCTTCGGCGCGGCCATCACCAAGTTCTTCAAGCGCTCGTGATGCAGCCCCTCGTCCAGCCGCACGCCGCTGAACGCAGTGCGTCTGGCCGGTCCCCCGCGGGGACGCTGACGCTTGCGGCGTTGAGCCGCGAGCGTCAGCAGGCGGGCCGGCTCGGGAGCGGCCCAGCGCTCGGCCCGAAATACCGCAACGGCGGAATGGACGGCTGACATGTTCAAGCTCATCGCACTGCTGCTGTCGGGCGCCAAGCTCGGCAAGCTGCTGACCACCGGCGGGACCATGCTGGTCTCGCTGGTCGTCTATGCCTGGATCTATGGCTGGCGCTACGCGGCGGGTTTCATCGCCCTGCTGTTCGTGCACGAGATGGGCCATTTCATCGCGGCGCGCTACAAGGGGCTGAATGTCGGTGCGCCGACCTTCATCCCCTTCGTCGGCGCCTGGGTCGAACTGAAGGACATGCCCCACGACGCCCAGACCGAGGCCTTTGTCGGCCTGGGTGGGCCGCTGCTCGGCACGGTGGGCGCCACCCTCACCTATCTGATGGCGCGCTCATGGGGTGCGGACTGGCTGCTGGCCGTGTCCTACAGCGGCTTCTTCCTGAACCTGTTCAACCTCATCCCCATCTCGCCCTTCGATGGCGGCCGCATCACGGCCGTGCTGTCGCCGCGCATCTGGCTGCTGGGCGCGCCGGCCCTGGTGGCCATGTTTTTCTGGTGGCCCAGTCCCATGCTGATCCTGATGGCCGTGCTGGCCTGGCCCCAGCTCGTCAAGGCCTGGAAGCACCGCAGCGACAGCGTCGAGGCCCAGACCTATTACGCCGTGCCCGTGGCCGTGAAGTGGGAGTACGCGACCTACTACCTGGTGCTCGCCGCCTACCTCGCCATCATGTGCCACGACGTGCACGAGATGCTTGCCCACGCGCGGGGTTGACCTTCGCGGCAGGCGCAGGATGCGCCGCCTAGACTCGTCGTCATGCCCCCTTCTTCTCGGCCGCTCTGGCCCGGCCTGCTGCTGGCGGTGCTGGGCGCCATCGGCTTTTCCGGCAAGGCCATCATCGTCAAGCTGGCCTACCGGCATGGCGTCGATGCCGTCACGCTGCTGATGTGGCGCATGTTGCTGGCCCTGCCTTTCTTCCTGGCCATGGCCTGGTGGGCGGGACGGGGCAAGCCGGCGCTGACCCGGCAGGACTGGCGCGACATCGCGGTGCTGGGTTTCACCGGCTACTACCTGGCCAGCTATCTGGACTTCGCCGGCCTGGCCTATATCTCGGCCAGCCTGGAGCGCCTCATCCTCTACCTGAATCCGACGCTGGTGCTGCTGCTGTCGGTGCTGTTCTTCCATCACAAGCTGCAGGCGCGTCAGGTCGTGGCCCTGGCCATCAGCTATGCCGGCGTCGTCGCGGTGTTCGCGCATGAGCTGAGCTTTGAAGGCGCCAATACGGCCATAGGCGCGGCCCTGGTCTTCGCCAGCGCCATCAGCTATGCCATCTATCTGGCCCTCTCCGGCAAGGTCGTGCAGCGCCTGGGCTCGATGCGCCTGGCGGGCCTGGCCAGCAGCGTGGCCTGCGCCTTGTGCATTGGTCAGTTCGCCCTTCTCAAGCCCATGTCGACCTTCCTCGTGCCCGAGCCCGTGATGTGGCTGTCGCTGCTCAACGCCACCGCCTGCACGGTGGCGCCGGTGCTGATGGTGATGCTGGCCATCGCCCGCATCGGCGCGCCGCTGTCGTCCCAGGTTGGCATGGTCGGGCCCATGAGCACCATCCTGATGGGCGTCTTCATCCTCGGCGAGCCGATGAACGCCTGGATCGTGTTCGGCACGGCCCTCGTGATGGTGGGTGTCTTCCTCGTCACCGGCCGTACAGGTAACCAGGCAGCCAAAGCGTCATCCCCGGCCACACGTACATGAACACCATGCACAGGATGACGATGAGCATGTAAGGCATCATGCCCGCGAAGATCTGGTTCAGCGTCACATGCGGCGGGCTGACCCCCTTCAGATAGAAGGCCGACATGGCCACCGGCGGGCTCAGGAAGGCCGCCTGCAGGTTGACGAAGACCAGGGTGCCCCACAGCATGGGGTCGATCTGGAAGTGGGCCAGCAGCGGCAAAAAGATGGGCACGAAGATGACGATGATCTCGGTCCACTCCAGCGGCCAGCCCAGCA
This sequence comes from Roseateles saccharophilus, assembly GCF_031458095.1. Classification (GTDB taxonomy): domain Bacteria; phylum Pseudomonadota; class Gammaproteobacteria; order Burkholderiales; family Burkholderiaceae_C; genus Pelomonas; species Pelomonas saccharophila_A. The sequence continues at coordinate 542,016 of NZ_JAVDXU010000002.1, read as the reverse complement.
CGAAGATGATGGCCTGGGACAGCAGCATGAACTGCAGCGGCGTCAGGTTCATGCCCATCACCCACTGCTCCACCAGGGCCTGGCCGCCGAGCAGCGCAAACACGGCCGAGAACAGCGCCGAGCCGACGAAGAGCCAGCAGACCATGGCCGTCGTCTTGGCGGTCAGGAAGACGGCCTGCTGGATCTTCTTGAAGTCCAGCGTGCCGGCCTGCCAGGCCATCAGGAAGGCGCCGGCCGCGCCGACGGCGGCCGACTCGGTGGCCGTCGTGATGCCGAACAGGATGACGCCCAGCACGACCAGGGTCAGGATGCCCAGCGGCATCACCGACGACACCAGCATGTTGAGGATCTCGTACTGCTCGGCATCGAAGCGCCAGTAGTACCAGGCCAGCAGCAGGGCCGTCAGCGCGCAGACGACGGCAAAGCCCGTGTAGAAGCTCTCCGGCACGGCCTCGGCATGGGGCGCGGCGGCGCTGCCCTCCATGCGCTCGAGGCCGCCGCCATCAGTCTTGGCGCCGGGCTCCTTCAGGGCGCCGGGTGGCTCACTGAGGCCCGAGCCTGAACCAGGCGGTTCGGCCAGGCCGCTTCCGGAGCCCGGCGGCTCGGCCAGGCCACCGCTGTTGCTGTTCGCCGGCGCTGACACCGCAGCCGGTGCAGCCGTGGGGGCCTCGGCCTTCTGCGTGTAGATGGTCACATACCACCAGGTGCTGCCCAGGCAGACCAGGGCCAGCCAGACCGGCACCAGGGCGCGCAGCAGGCCCAGCAGCAGCTGCGTCCAGCTCATGGGGGCGCCAGCCGGTGCCAGCACGGCCTTGCACAGGGCCCACAGCAGGCGCGGCGAATAGCGCTCGGCCAGCAGGGCCACGGCCGGCGAGATGGGCGCGCGCTGCTGCTCCAGCGGCAGCTGCGGAGCCACCTTGGGGTTGATGAGCGCCCAGCCGATCACATAGACCAGATACAGGAAGGCCAGGAAGAAGCCCGGGAACATGGCCGCCGCATACAGCTTGACGACCGACTGCCCGGCCACGGCTGCGTAGACGATGATCATCACGGACGGCGGGATCAGGATGCCCAGCGTGCCACCCGCAGTGATGACGCCAGAGGCCAGTCGCACGTCATAGCCGGCCTTCAGCATGGGCCGCATGGCGATGACGCCCATCAGCACGACGACGGCACCCACGAGACCGCTGGCGATGCCCCAGAAGGTGCAGATGACCAGGGTGGTCACCGCGAGCGAACCCGGCAGGCGTCGGAAGGCCAGTTGCACGCTGTGGAACATGCGGTCCACCAGCGCCCCTCTCTCCATGATGTAGCCCATCAGCACGAACAACGGTATCGACAGCAGGGTGTCGTTGTTCATCGCCCCGTAGGCGCGCTGCACCATCAGGTCGAAGATGCGGTTGCTCAGCCAGGGCTGGCCGGGATCGTAGAAGGCGACGAAGCCGAACATCATGCCCAGGCCCATCAGCGTGAACGCCGTCGGGAAGCCGAGCAGGATGACGACGACGATGAGGCTGAGCATCGTCAGGCCGAGGGCGGCATCAGTCATCGCGGTTCCCTCCGCCGAGACGCTGGCGCGCTGCTTCGTCGATGGTCTTGGCGCTCGCGATGGCTTCGCGAGCCGCGTCTTCGTCGACATGCTCGCTGGCGGCGAGCTGCTGCTCGACGACGTCGATCTCCTCGGCATCCCGGAGCCTTTCGGTCCAGGCACCGGTGCGCAGGCAGACGATGCAGCGCAGCATCTCCGACAGGCCCTGCATCAGGACCAGGGCGCCGGCGATGGGGATGATGGCCTTGAAGGGATAGACCGGCAGCGGCGTCGCGTTGAAGGTGGTCTCGTGGATGCGCAGCGAGTCGCCGAAATAGGTCCAGCCGCTCCAGGTCAGGGCCGCGACGCCTGGCAGGAAGAAGGCGATGTAGAGCACGAGGTCCAGGGCCGCCTGGGTGCGCGGCTTCATGCTGCCGTAGAGGAAGTCGCCGCGCACATGGCCGTCGTGCGCGAGCGCATAGGCGCCGCCCATCATGAAGAGGGTGCCGTAGAGCATGTTGCTGGCGTCGAAGACCCAGGCCGTCGGCATGTTCAGCGCATAGCGCTTGAACACCTCGGACACGACCAGCAGCATCAGCGCGACGATCAGCCACGCGAAGGCCTTGCCGACCCAGGTGCTGATGCCCTCGGCCGTATGAAGAATCTTCTGCACTGACATTCAAGCCCCCGAAAAAGGACACCGTGTCCAGTTACCCAGTGAAGCCGGTGGATCCGGCTTTGTCGGTCCACCTGGCTTTGCCAAGGCCAGAGGCCTTGGCCTTCGGCAGGCACAAACAGTCCTCAGGACTGTTTGTGTCCGGCCTCAGCCCCCTGAGGGGCGGGGTGGGCTATTTCCTGAAGTAGTGGTTCCAGGCCATCTTGAAATCGACCAGATAGTCGTTCTGCCATTGGCCGGCGCGCAGGGCGAAGGCGCGCTGGCTGTCCAGCACCTTCTTGAACAGCGGGTTCTCGGCCGACTTGCGGGCGATCACCTTGTCCCAGGAGTCGAGCTGGTTGCGCAGGATGGCGTCGGGCGTCTTGTAGAAGGACACGCCGGCCTTCTTCATCTCGGCATAGTCCTTGGAGTTGCGGTCGATGGCCTTCCAGCTCATGTCGGCGCTCGAGGCCTGCACGGCGTAGTCGATGATCTTCTTCAGCTCGGCCGGCAGCGCGTTGTACTTGGCCTTGTTGAACAGGATCTCGAACTGTTCGGTGCTCTGGTGGAAGCTCTGCAGCATGCAGTTCTTGGCCACGTCGGGGAAGCCGAGGATGCGATCGCTGGTGGCGTTGTTGAACTCGGCCGCGTCGATGAGGCCGCGGTCCAGGGCCGGCACGATCTCGGCGCCGGGCAGGGGGTTCACGGCCGCGCCCTGCTCGGTGTAGAGGTCCACCGCCAGGCCCACGGTGCGGAACTTGACGCCCTTCATCTGCTCCAGGTTGGCCACCGGCTTCTTGAACCAGCCATAGGGCTGGGTCGGCATGGGGCCGTAGAGGAAGGACACCACGTCCATGCTGATGGACTTGTAGATCTCCTCCAGCAGGTCCTCGCCGCCGCCGTAGTTGTGCCAGGCCAGCAGCATGTTGGGGTCCATGCCGAAGCCCGGACCCGAGCCCCACAGGGCCAGGGCCGAGTTCTTGCCGTAGTGATAGGCCACCACGCCGTGGCCGCCGTCCAGCGTGCCCTTGTTGACCGCCTCCAGCAGCTGGAAGGCCGGCACCACCGAGCCCGAGGGCAGCACCTCGATCTTGAGGCGCCCGCCGGCCATGTCATTGACCTTCTTGGCGAAGTCCTGGGCGTACTCGTGGAAGATGTCCTTGGCCGGCCAGGTCGACTGGAAGCGCATGCTGACCGTCTGCGCCGTCGAGATCATGGGGGCCGCCAGGGCGGCGCCCCCGGCCGTGGTGGCTGCTGCCGTCTTGATGAAGCGGCGGCGCGCGCTGGGTTTCTGGGTCATGGGCTTGTCTCCATCGGTGATGTTGGAATGCGCCTCGAACAGAACCTGCGACCGGGCGCTGGCCGCTGCCTGACTGTCTGGCTGCACGGCAACGGTGCGCAACTGGGTCAAACCCACGGGATTGCATCCGACGCCCCAGGGCTGTTCAAAATCGCTGAACATTGGCGACAACACGAATGAACCGCTCCCGGGTCTGCCGGGAACACACTGCGAGCCCATATGAGCCCTGCCACCCGCTACACCCCCATCGCCATCGCGCTGCACTGGTTGCTGGCCCTGGCTATCGTCGGCGCCTTCTGCGTGGGCCTGTACATGACCAGCCTGCCGTTCTCGCCGACGCGGCTCAAGCTCTACAACTGGCACAAATGGGCCGGCGTCACCATCCTGACCCTGTCGGCCCTGCGCCTGCTGTGGCGCCTCACGCACCGGCCGCCGGCCGACATCCCCATGCCGGCCTGGCAGCTGCGCGCCGCCCATGTCACGCACCAGCTGCTTTACGTGCTGTTCTTCGCCGTGCCTTTGTCAGGCTGGGCCTATAGCTCGGCGGCGGGCTTCCCCATCGTCTGGTTCGGCGTGCTGCCGCTGCCGGACTTCGTAGGCAAGGACAAGGAGCTGGCCGAGACGCTGAAGCTGGTCCACCACTTCGCCGCCTATGGCCTGGGCCTGCTGGTGGTCGGCCATGTGGCCGCTGCCCTCAAACACCAATTCGTCGACCGCGACGGCCTGCTCGCTCGCATGGGCCTGGGTCGCGCCTGAAGAAAGGACCTCATGAAACGCCTGCTCTCCGCACTGCTGGTCGCCACCAGTGCCCTGGCCGCCCAGGCCGCCACGCTGCAACCCGAGAAAAGCGACCTCAGCTTCACCTTCAAGCAGATGGGCGTGCCGGTGGACGGCAAGTTCAAGAAGTTCGAAGCCCAGCTGGACTTCGACGCCAAGAAGCCCGAGGCCGGCAAGATCGCCTTCACGGTCGACCTGGGCAGCGTGTCCCTGGGTGACGCCAGCTTCGACGCCGAGCTTGCCAAGGCGCCGTGGTTCGACACCAAGCGCAACGGCAAGGCGACATTCGTATCCAGCGGCATCAAGCCGACGGGCCCCGGCAAGTACGACGTGGCCGGCAAGCTGACCATCAAGGGCGCCGCCCGCGATGTCGTCGTGCCCATCACGCTGGCCTCTGGCGTGGCTGCTGGCAGCGTGGCCATCAAGCGGCTGGATTTCAAGATCGGTGACGGCGAATGGGCCGACACCTCCATGGTTGCCAACGATGTGACCGTCAAGTTCAAGTTGGCTTTCGCCGGCCTGTAACCTCCCACCCCTCTTTCCCCACCCCCCGGAGCCCTCACGATGAAGAAAGCCCTGTTGCTCGCCGCCCTGATCGCCGCCGTTGGCGCCGCTCAAGCCCAGAGCGCCACCTATGCGATCGACCCCAGCCACACGGCGGTCACCTTCGAAGCCAAGCATTTCGGCACCAGCACCCTGCGCGGCCGCTGGGACAAGAAGGAAGGTTCGGTCACGCTGGACAAGGCCGCCAAGACCGGCAAGGTCGAGTTCACCATCGACATGGCGTCCCTGACGACCGGCACGGCGCCCTTCGACGGCCACCTGAAGAGCAAGGACTTCTTTGCGGTCGAGGAGTTCCCGACGGCCAAGTTCGTCGGCGACAAGTTCACCTTCAACGGCGACAAGGTTGCCAGTGTCTCCGGCGAGCTGACCCTGCGCGGCAAGACCAACCCGGTCACGCTGACGGCCACCGGCTTCAACTGCTACGAGAACCCGCGCCTGAAGCGCGAGGTCTGCGGCGGCGACTTCGAGACCACCATCCAGCGCAGCCAGTGGGGCATCACCTATGCGCTGCCGGCCGTCACGCCGGACGCCATCCACCTGCTGGTCCAGGTCGAGGCCATCAAGCAGTAAGGTCGTCGCCGCCTCCCCTTCAAAGCCCGCCTCTGGCGGGCTTTTTGCTGGGCCAGCCGTGAACTATTGCCAGCGCCGTCACAGCGCCGTCACGCCAGGCGGCGCGGACTGTCGCGTGTCCATGCAGTTCGTCCCCCGTCCCGGCCGGAGCGTCGCTTCGGCCCCACAGCGCCCGCAGTGCCTGCTTACAGTGGCCCCAACGACGACAAACCGGCCATGACTCCCACCTTCTCCCCCAGCCCCCAGCAAAAGCTCTGGATCGAGCGCTGGCAGCGTTTTTCCGCCGCGGTGGTGCGGTATTTCCACATCTACGCCGGCTGGCTGGTCGGCATCAGCTGGAAGCGTTTCGTGCTGCTGTCCCTGGCGCTGCTGATCGGCGTCAACGTGCTGAAGAACCTGCCCCCTTTCACCTGGCGCATCAGCGAGCAGGTCGAGGACCATGACCATGGCGCCGAGCGCCGCAAGGCCAAGGCCGAAGCCGAAGCCAAGAAGGCGGTCGAGCAGGCGCGCAAGGCGGTCGAGAAGGCGGGCAAGAAGGAGGCCGACAAGGGCGTCCACTACGAAGTGAAGATCGACGAGCGCGGCGTGCGCATCCAGCCGGTGCGTCCCGCCTCGGCGGCCAGCGCCGTCGACGACAACGGCGAGCCCAAGGCCGATGAGGCCCCGGCCATCTCCATCGACTTCCCCAAGAGCGCCCGTCCCGAGGACATCCGCGCCGCCATCGACCAGGCCAAGGAGCAGCTCAGCCAGCTCAAGCAGGAGGCCGAGGAGGTCAAGGAAGCCCAGGAGGCCGCCACCGAGGCGCAGGCCGCCCTGCAGCAGGCCGCCGAGGAGGCCAAGGACGCCCAGAGCCGCCGCCGCGTCACCATCGTGCATGCCGGCGACTCCCTGGTCGACCTGGCCATCCTGTGGATCCTGGCCTCGGCCGTCATCAAGGCCATGTACAAGGGCCGCATCCAGGCCGAGGTCAAGGCCGCCCAGGCGGCCGAGAACGCCGAGAGCGAGGCCTTGAAGCGCCAGGTCATCGAGGCCCGCATGGCCGCCATGCAGGCCCAGGTCGAGCCCCACTTCCTGTTCAACACCCTGGCCAGCATCGACCACCTCATCGAGGTCGACCCGCCGCGCGCCAGCCAGATGCAGAAGAACCTCATTGCGCTGCTGCGCGCCTCCATGCCGACGATGCGCGAGGCCAATGCCACCGGCAGCCGCGACCTGGGCCGCGAGCTGGCCGTCATCCGGCCCTACCTCGAGATCCTGAAGGTGCGCATGGAAGAGCGCCTGCAGACCGAGATCGACGTGCCCGAGGGCCTGCTGTCGGCCGAATTCCCGCCCATGATGATCCAGGGCCTGGTCGAGAACGCCATCAAGCATGGCCTGGAGCCCAAGGCCGAGGGCGGCAGCCTCAAGGTCAAGGCCGAGATCGTGCACGGCAAGCTGGCCGTCACGGTGGCCGACACCGGCCTGGGCTTCGGCCGCGCCGCCACCAGCGGCACCGGCGTGGGCCTGGCCAACATCCGCGAACGCCTGCAACTGCTGCATGGCAGCAAGGCCAGCGTCACCGTCACCGAGAACCAACCCAGTGGCACGGTCGTCACCATCACCGTGCCCTATCGCAGCCGCAACGACGAAGGAGCCGCAGCATGAAAACCTTGTTCAAGATCCTCTTCATCGGCACCGCGCTGATGGTCCTGATGGCGATGTTCGGCGGCTTCGCCTTGCTGCACCACCATGGCCCCGACATGCACATCGTGCTGGATGACGGCGAGTTCTTCCTCGGCGGCAGCGATTTCGGCGACTGGCTGGGCGCCAGCATCGGCCTCTTCGTCGCCGCGGTGGTCTGCATCGTCGTCGTGCCCCTGGTGCTGCTGCTCGGCGTGGCCCTGCCCCTGCTCATCGTTGGCGGCGTGATCGCCCTGGTCATCGCCAGCCTGCTGGGCGTCGGTGCCGTGCTGGGTTCGCCGCTGATCCTGCTGGGCCTGCTGTTCTTCGTCGTGCTGCGCAACCGCCGCCGCGCCAACGCCGCCCGCTCGACGCCGGTCTGAGCTAGTAGCATCGTCGGCCATGAGCAATGCAACCATCCGCGCCGTTCTGGCCGACGACGAAAGACTGATGCGCGAGCAGCTGCGCGCCCGATTGACCGAGGTCTGGCCCGAGCTGGACATCGTGGCCGAGGGCAAGAACGGTCTCGAGGCCGTCGAGCTGACCAAGGAGCACAGGCCCGACATCGTCTTCCTCGACATCCGCATGCCCGGTCTGACGGGTGTCGAGGCGGCCCGCCAGATCGCCCAGCTGCCCGACGACGACGACTGGCTGGTCCCCGAGATCGTCTTCATCACCGCCTACGACCAGTACGCCGTCGAGGCCTTCGAGCAGGGCGTGGCCGACTATGTGCTGAAGCCCGCCGAGCGCGAGCGCCTGCAGCTGACCGTGGCCCGCATCAAGAAGCGCCTGGCCCAGCGCGAGGCGCCGTCCAGCGACTTCAGCGACAGCGCGCCGGTACCGCTGCAGCAGTTGCTGCACAAGCTGTCCGGCCAGATGAACCCGGGCGCCAAGCCGACCTATCTGCAGTGGATCCAGGCCACCGTCGGCCAAGCCATCCAGATGATCCCGGTCGAGGACGTGCTGTTCTTCATCAGCGACGAGAAGTACACCCGCGTGCAGACCGCCAAGATCGAGGCCCTGATCCGCAAGCCCATCAAGGAGCTGGTGGACGAGCTCGACCCGCAGGTCTTCTGGCAGATCCACCGCTCGACGCTGGTCAACGCCCGCGCCATCGACGGCATCACCCGCGACTTCCGCGGCCGCCAGCTGGTGGGTGTGAGGGGCCTGACCGAGAAGCTCGAGGTCAGCCGCAGCTACACGCACCTGTTCAAGGGCATGTAGGGTGCTTGCATTAGGGCCGAGCGCCGGGCCGCCCCAAGCCGGCCCGCGCTGGCGATGTGCGAGCGGCTCAATGCCGCTTGCATCGCCGTCCCCTCGGGGGACCGACTAGGCTTGCCCGCGTTCAGCGCGGCAAGACTGGGCGAGGGGCGCCTATTTCTCGACGAAGGCCCGCTCGATGACGTAGTCGCCCGGCGTCGTCGTGCTGCCTTCCTTGAAGCCGCGGATCTCCAGCATCTCCTGCATGTCCTTCAGCAGGGCCGGGCTGCCGCACAGCATGATGCGGTCGGTTTCGGGATTCAGCGGCGGCAGGCCCAGGTCGGCCTGCAGCTTGCCGGTCTGGATCAGGTCGGTGATGCGGCCCATGTTCTTGTAGGGCTCGCGCGTGACCGTCGGGTAGTACAGCAGCTGCTCGCTGGCGTACTCGCCCAGGAACTCGTGCTGGTGCAGGTCGACGGTGAGGTGGTCGTGATAGGCCAGCTCGTTGATATGGCGAACGCCATGCACGACGACGACCTTTTCGAAGCGCTCATAGGTCTCGGGGTCGCGCGCGACGCTGATGAAGGGCGCCAGACCCGTGCCGCTGCCCAGCAGATAGAGGGTCTTGCCCGGCAGCAGGTAGTCGATCAGCAGCGTGCCGGTGGGCTTGCGGCCGACGATGATCTTGTCGCCCGGCTTGATGTGCTGCAGCTTGGACGTCAGCGGGCCGTCCGGCACCTTGATGCTGAGGAACTCCAGCTGCTCCTCGTAGTTGGCGCTGACGATGCTGTAGGCGCGCAGCAGCGGTTTGCCCGTCTCCGTCTTGAGGCCGATCATCGTGAAGTGGCCGTTGGAGAAGCGCAGGGCCTGGTCGCGCGTCGTCGTGAAGCTGAACAGGCGGTCGGTCCAGTGGTGGACGGTCAGGACGGTTTCTTCGTGAAAAGCACTCATGGCGGTGTTTTTGGCGGGTTAACCCGGGTGATTTTCGCCGGGAAGTGACTGGCCACCGTCGCCAAGGGGTCAACTACCGGTTTCGATGCGCAGAAGCCTGGCCCCGGCCCCCTCGCCGCGCTTGACGTCCTCGGGGTTGTAGAGGGCGCAGGCCTTCAGCGACAGGCAGCCGCAGCCTATGCAGCCCGTCAGCCGCTCGCGCAGCTGTTGCAGGGCAGCGATGCGCTCGTCCAGCAGCGGCGCCCAGCCGGCCGAGAGGCGCGTCCAGTCCGCCTTGGTGGGCGTGCGCCCCTGGGGCAGGGTGGCCAGGGCCGCCTTGATCTGAGGCAGCGTCAGCCCCACCACCTGGGCGGCGCGGATGAAGGCCACCCGGCGCAGCACATGGCGAGGGTATTGGCGGTGCCCGCCGCTGCTGCGGCTGCCGGCGATCAGCCCCTCGGCCTCGTAGAAGCGCAGTGCACTGGTTGCCACGCCGGCGCGCTTGGCCAACTGGCCGATGGTCAGCGGCGCCTTCGCCAGATCGGGGCTTGACTTCAAGTCCACTTCAACTTCGAGCATGACGCCATATTCCCACAACCGAGGCCCCCCATGCTAATGAAGACCGCCACGCCGGCGCCCGCCACCCTGGCCCAGTTGCACCACCTGCTTGATGCCGGGGCCGCGCTGTCGCCCACCTATCGCGGGCGGCTGAGCAACCACTTGCCCATGGCCCAGCAGGCCTTGCTGGAGCTGGGCGCCTCCGCCGCGCGGCTGCAGGCCTGGAGCGAGGGTTACGAGGCCCACCTCGAGCCGCGCGTTGCCGCCCGCCCGGCCAGCATCACCGTTCACCGCGACCTGGGGCGGCCGGACAGCGAGGTCGCCTGGCAGGCCCATTTCGCGGCCCGTACTGCGCAGGACGGTGCGGCCGCAGCGCTGCGCGAGGCGCTGCCGCTGTTGCTGCCCGGTACCGGTGCCATTGCCTTTCATGGCCTGATCCGTACCGGCCATGCGGTGCTGGCTGGCCACGAAGGCGAGCTGGCCGCCGGCCTGGCCCACTGGGCGGCCCATTTCCTGCCGCTGCCGACGACGGCCGACGGCCCGCCGCTGGAGCTGGCGGACTGGCTGCAGGTCCTGCGCCAGCTGCCGCGCCCCGTCTACCCGGCCGGCGGCCTCATCACCGACCGCATGCAGGCCTGGGGCAATACGCCGGACTTTGCGGCCGTCGCCGGCCGTCTGCGCCACGGGCCGGACACGCTGCGCGAGCTGGCGCTGTTGGCGGCGCGCACTTATGCAGCGACCGGCAACTTCACAGTGCTGCACCTGTTGACTGGCAGCCATGCGATGTCGGTGCTGGAGCCCTGGTGGCCGGCGCCCGAGCTGGCCCCCAGCTTCAGCATTGCGGCAGCGGCTGGCCTGCTGGCCAGCGGCGCCGAGCCGGCATGGATGCTGGACCGCCCGCCCAGCCGCCCTTGGCCGGCGCTGCTCGCAGCGGCCTGCGAGCAGGACGACGCCCATGTCATCAAGCTGACCCACGCCGCCTGGCGGCTAGGGCGGCGCTGGCCCGACCCCGCCTGGCGCCGGGCGGTGGAGCGTGCCATTCCATTTTGATGGAGATTGATTCCAGTAAACAGGAAATTCCAGTAAACTGGAATGAATGGACATCACGCAACGTATCGGTCGCCGCCTTCATGAGCTGCGCTCTGCTGCCGGCCTGTCGCTGGATGCGCTGGCACAGAAGAGCGGTGTCAGCCGCTCCAACATCTCGCTGATCGAGCGCGGCCAGAGCAGCCCGACGGCGGTGGTGTTGGACAAGCTGTCGTCGGCCCTGGGCGTCAGCGTCGCGTCGATGTTCGAGGTCGGCCCGCCGCCTGCTGCACCATCGCCATTGGCGCGTGTGGCCGACCAGCCCGTCTGGAGCGACCCGGCCTCGGGCTACGTCCGCCGCAATGTGTCGCCCGCCGGCGTGTCGCCGCTGCAATTGGTGGACGTCGTCTTCCCGGCCGGCCAGCGCGTGGCCTTCGAGACCTCGGAGCGTGATGCCGATATCCATCAGCTGGTCTGGATGATCGACGGCGTCATGGAGATAGCCCATGGCAGCGAGCAATGGGAGCTGAACCCGGGCGACTGCCTGGCCATGCGCCTGGATGCCCCCATCCGTTTCCACAATCCTGGAAGCAAGCCGGCGCGCTATCTCGTCGCCCTCACTGGAGCCCGCCCATGACCACGATCCGCGAACTCGACGGCGCCGAGGCGCTGGCCCGCGTGGGCGAACTGGCCGAGGTGCTGCGCGACTGCGTCGAGGGCGGTGCCTCGGTGGGCTTCATGTTGCCGCTGGCCGAGGGGCGGCCCGAGACCTTCTGGCACAAAGTCGCTGCCGGCGTCGCGGCTGGCGAGCGCCATCTCTTTGTTACCGAGGATAGCGACGGCCGCATCTGCGGCACGCTGTCTCTCGTCATCGACATGCCGGACAACCAGCCGCATCGGGCGGACGTGTCCAAGATGCTGGTCCATCGCCGCATGCGCAGGCAAGGCGTGGCGGAACGGCTGCTGAGGGCGCTGGAGGCGAAGGCGCGTGAGCTGGGCAAGACGACGCTGGTGCTGGACACCGTCACAGGCAGCGATGCGTCGCGGCTCTATGAGCGAACAGGGTGGCAGCTTGCCGGAGACATCCCGCGCTACGCGCTGATGCCCGACGGCGAGCCCTGCTCAACCACCTACTACTTTCGCCACCTGTGAACCGGGAGCCCCGCATGGAGTTCATCGCCTGCACCTTGGAGGCGCATGGAGATGCCATCCTCGACATCTTCAACGAAGCCATCCTCAATTCAACGGCGCTCTACGACTACAAGCCGCGTCCCCGCGAATCCATGGACGGCTGGTTCAAGACCAAGCAGGCCCATGGCTTTCCCGTCATCGGAGCCGTGGATGAGCGGGGCCGCCTGCTTGGCTTCGCGAGCTACGGCACTTTCCGCGCCTGGCCGGCCTACAAGTACTCGGTGGAGCACTCGGTCTATGTGCACAAGGATCAGCGTGGCAAAGGCTTGGGCCCGGCGTTGATGACACGGCTCATCGCTGCAGCCCGCGAACGGCAGGTGCACGTGATGGTGGGAGGCATCGACATGAGCAACCTGGGTAGCATCGCTCTGCACGAAAAGCTGGGTTTCCAACATGCCGGCACCATCCGGCAGGCCGGCTTCAAGTTCGGCCGCTGGCTGGATCTTGGCTTCTACCAGTTGGTGCTGGACACGCCCGAGCACCCCGTGGATGGCTGAGGTCAGCTGGCTCGAAAGCCTATGCCCCGCCGCTCCCTCACCTCCGGCTTCGCCCGATGTTCCGCCTCCAGCTGAGCCAGGAACTCATCCGGCGTGAAGGCCTCGCCGAGGATTTCGACCTGCTGCCTCACGGCCGCGAAGTCGCCATGGGTCAGGCAATCCATCGCCACCAGCCGTGAGCGCTGCTCATCGGTGGGTGCCGCACCCGCCTCACGCTCGAACATCGCCACCCGCTGCTCCGGCTTCAAGGCCTTGAAGCGGATCTTGAAGGCAAAGCGCCGCAGCGCAGCTTCGTCCAGGTCGTCGAAAAGATTGGTCGTGCAGATGAAGAGGCCGTTGAAGCGCTCCATGCCGGCCAGCATCTCGTTGACCTCTGACACTTCGTAGTTGCGCTCGGCATGCTTGCGGCTGCGCAAAAAACTGTCGGCTTCGTCGAGCAGCAGCACGGCGCCTTCGGTCTGCGCCGTGTCGAACATGCGGGCCATGTTCTGCTCGGTCTCGCCGACGAATTTGCTGGCGATGTCGCTGGCGCGGCGCACCATCAGCGGCCGGCCCAGGGCCTGGGCGATGTGTTCGGCAAGCGCGGTCTTGCCGCTGCCGGGCGGGCCATAGAAGCACAGCTGGCCGGTGCCCTTGCGGCGCAGCGCCTCGACGATGCGCGGGATCTCGAAGCGGCTTTCGCAGTTCAGCAGCTCCAGCGCATAGCGGGTGACGCAAGGCCGCGCCATGCTGCTGCCGTCGTCGCGGCCCAGGGCCTTGTCGGCATTGAGCAACTGGCGTTCGATGAGCTTCTCGGCGGCGTCGGCCGTGCCGGCCAGCTGGGCGAAGCGCACGGCGGTGCGGATCTGCGCCGGCGTCAGGCCCGGACGCTCGGCCAGCTTGGCGACAAAGCCCTCGCTGACGGTGACTTCACCCAGGGCCTTGGCCACCAGACCCTTGCGCGCGCCGGGCGGCGGCGACTTCAGCTCCAGGTGGTACTGGAAGCGGCGGCGGAAGGCCGGGTCGATCTGCTCGATGCGGTTGGTGACCCAGATGACGGGCACCGGGTTGGTTTCCAGGATCTGGTTGACCCAGGCCTTGCCGCTGACCGAGTTGCCAACCCCGCCTTCGCCGCTGGCGTCCAGCCGGTTCAGCAGCGAGGCCGTGTCGCTGGACAGGGGGGGGAAGACGTCCTCGACCTCGTCGAACAGCAGGGCCACATTGGCGCTGGCCTTCAGGAAGACCTGGCTGATCTGCAGCGAGCGGTAGCGGTCGCGGCCCGAGAGCGAATTGCCGTCGCGGTCGGCGTACTCGACTTCGTAGAGATCCAGCCCCGCGGCTGCGGCGGCTACCTTGGCCAGTTCGGTCTTGCCGGTGCCCGGCGGGCCATAGAGCAGCACGTTGACGCCGGTGGCATGCGTGGCCACGGCCTGGCGCAGCATGCCCTTGAGCAGGTCGAGATCCTCGACGACGAAGTGGAAATCGGCCGGCGCCAGCGTGCTCGGCGCGGCCGGCCGCGTGAACACGGCCATCAGGTCGTGCGGGCCCTGGTATTCGCGCATCAGCACCGGCGGCAGCTGGTCGCTGACCTTCATCAGGTCGGCCAGGTCGGTGATGTTGTGTTCCGAGATCAGGTTCTCGACCATGCCGATGCGCTCCAGGCGCGAGCCGGCACGCAGGGCCTCCGCCACTTCACGCTCGTCCACGCCGGCGACGGCAGCAATCGCGGCAAAGGCTTCCTGGGCCGTGTTGACCTTGAACTCGACCAGGGCGCCGCGCAGTTCGCGCTGATAGCGGGCCAGCGTGCCATAAAGCAGGATGGCGCGCTCGGCCGGATTCAGCTGCAGCAGCGTACCCAGGGCGGCGATGTTCTTCTCGACCAGCGTCGACTCGCGCTTCAACTGGCGGTCCAGGTGCTCGCAGGTCGTGGCGAGCAGGGCCATCATGTCCTTGGGCGCGTCCTTGACGTATTCGTCGAGGTAGAAGAACAGCGTCGCTTCGCTGAACGGCCCGCTCCATTGGCCGAAGCGGTCGAGAAAGGCCTCGTCGCCCAGCGCTTCGTGGCCGCGCCACAACTCGTTGCCGGCGCAACGCTGGGCGAGGTAGCCGCGCAGCCTTTGCAGCACGCGGGTGGGCCAGACCAGATGGCGGCCGGTGAAGGACAGCAGGCCGTTGAAGTCGCGCCGCAGATTGAAGCGGCCCGCGTGCCTGACGGTCAGCGTCAGCACGAACTGCGAGCACATGCGGTCCAGCACCGGGGCGCTGTCCAGGCCGGGCGAGGGCAGCACGCGGGCAGATGCCCGGGAGGCTGTCTCAGCGGCGACTCGCTTCACCATTCGATGGGCTCCTTGCGCCGCCTGCAGCGGCGGCGCGGACCCATCTTGTATCAGGCTTGGGCGCAGATCAACGTCAGATCGGCCCCCCAAATGTTCAGTGCATCACGACCGGCTGCTGGCCCATGACGGCATAACGCTCGATGAAGGCGTCGAGTTCGTCCTCGGACGGCTCGCCGTCTTCAATGAGAGCCTGCACCCCTTGCGAGAAGGATTCGGCCAGGGCGCCCTCGATGAAGATTTCCTTGCGGGCGAACTTGTCGACGATCTCGAAACCGCCCCGGTTGATCTGGGGGCCTTCCTCGACAGCCTGGGGCACGTCGGTGGGCACGTCGAACTGGACGACGATGAAGCTGTCGGAGTTGTAGAGCATGTGCATGGAGTTCTCCTCACGGCTTCAACTGCGGGTGGGGCCAAGTGTTTCAAGCCCCGCTTGGTTCAGATACTGGCAGAACGCCCCGCTGTTCGGGTCATCCCATGCGCTGACAACGTGTAGGAAGCGTCAGGAGTTCACGTCGGACAGACGGATTTCGAAACCGCGGGTTTCCGGATCGCCCTGGCGCAGCCGCACCGGCCAGTAGCCACGGGCCGGGTCCAGCCACAGCTCGACGCCGGGGTCGCGCTCGCCCAGCGGCAGGCGGCGCAGATGCAACAGGCCGGCGTCTTCCGGCGCTGATTCAACGGCTTCGAAGGTCCATTCGCGCAATTCGCCACGCAATCCGGCCACCCAGACACGCCAGCGCCCGCCCGGTGCCGGGGCGGCCTGCACCAGGGCGGCGAGTTGCAGCCACCAGGACAGGCGGTCCTGGGTGCCCTCCGGCAGCTCCAGCTGGGCCGGGCTGCTTGAGAAGCTGACGCGCCGCCCTTCGGCATCGAAATTGATCGCCTGGCGATCCTGGCCGCCGCGCTGCAAGGCGAAGCGTTCGGGCGCCAGGCCGGCGCTGCCCGTATGCCCCAGGCTTTCCCAGGCCGGCAGGGTGCGCTCGCCGACACGGCGGGTCAGACGCAGGCTGTAGCGGCCGTCGGCCTCGGGGCGCCAGTCCAGCAGGGCCTCGCCGTCCTGGCCGCTCTGGCGCAGCCGGTACTGCCAGGTGGCCGGGCCGGCCAGTCGCAGCAGGGGCGAGTCGGGCGCCGCTGGAGGGGCCTCGACGGCCGGCAGCGGTGGCCGGCTGCTGGGTCGGGTCGAGCGGGCCTGGGCCGAGGGCGGGACCGGCAACGCGGGCTCCGGCAGGGCCGCGGGCAGGGTGGGCGGTTGCAGCAGCGCGACGCTGACGGCGCGCGTCGGCCGCGTGGCGCTGTCCTCACGCACCCGCTCGCCGCCCAGCAGCGCCAGATGGGCGAGCAGGCTGGCCGCCAGCGCAAGCGCGGCGGCGCGGGGGGAGGGCAGGCCGGCGCGCATCGCACAATGCTGCCATCACCGCTGCCCCTTCCTCATGAAACTCGCCAGCTACGCCGACGGCTCGCGCGACGGCCACCTCGTCGTCGTGTCGCGCGACCTGACCCAGGCGCATTACGCCACCGGCATCGCCACGCGCCTCCAGCAGGTCCTCGACGACTGGGGCTTTCTCGCCCCGCAGCTCGAAGACCTCGCCGTGCAGCTCAACCACGGCAAGCTGCGCCATGCCTTCGCCTTCGAGCCCGAGAAATGCGTGGCGCCGCTGCCACGCGCCTATGGTTGGGCCGTTGTCGACGTCGAGGGCAGCGTGCGCCGCGAGGCAGGCCAGTTCCAGGGCCCGCATCAGCCTCTCAGGGCGCCGGCCGCCTGTGAGCCGGCCCTGGCCGTCATCACAGGCGATCTCGCTGCCGCCAGCGACGCGGCTGCCGCCCTGGACGCCCTGCGCCTGCTGACGCTGGCCGTGGACTGGCGCCTGGATGGCGACCTGATCGCCACCCACTGCGCGCCGCTGGCCGTCACGCCCGACGAACTGGGCGAGGCCTGGGGCGGCGGCCGCCTGCAGGCCCGCCTCGTCGCCCTGCACAACGGCGCCAAGCTCGACCCGCGCGATGTGGCCGCCGTGCCCGGCGACGCGCTGGCCCGCCTGGCCCGCCTGCGGGCGCTGCGCGCCGGCCAACTCGCCGGCGTGTCCCTGGGGGCGCTGGAGCTGCCGCTCGCGCCGGGGGACAGCCTGCGCCTGGACCTCAAGTCCGCCGACGGCCAGCACAGCCTGTTCGGCGCCATCGACCTCGATCTCGCACCGCCGCCCGCACTCCCATGAGCCACGCCATCATCATCGACACCGATCCCGGCCAGGACGACGCCATCGCCCTGCTGCTGGCCGCCGCCAGCCCCGAGCTGGAGCTGCTCGGCGTGACGACGGTGGCCGGCAATGTGCCGCTGGCGCTGACGACGCTGAACGCGCGCAAGGTCATGGAGCTGGCCGGCCGCCGCGACGTGCCCATCTGCGCCGGCGCCGACCGCCCGCTGGACGTGCCCCTGGTCACCGCCGAGCATGTGCATGGCGACACCGGCCTCAACGGCGTCGAACTGCCCGATCCCACGCTGGCCGTCGACTCCCGCCATGCCGTGGACTTCATCATCCAGACCTTGCGCGAGCGCGAGGCCGGCACGGTGACGCTGTGCCCGCTGGGGCCGCTGACGAATATCGCCCTGGCCCTGCGCCGGGCACCCGACATCGCGGCGCGCATCCGCCGCATCGTGCTGATGGGCGGCGGCTTCTTCGAGGGCGGCAACGTCACGCCGGCGGCCGAATTCAACATCTATGTCGACCCACGGGCGGCGCACGAGGTCTTCAACAGCGGCGTGCCCATCACGATGGCGCCGCTGGACGTCACCCACGAGGCGCTGACGACGGCAGCGCGTATCGAGGCCATCCGCGCCCTGGGCAATCGCGTCGGCAGCGTCGTCGCCGCCTGGATGGAGTTCTTCGAGCGCTTTGACGAAGAGAAATACGGCCAGGACGGCGGTCCGCTGCACGACCCCTGCGTCATCGCCTTCCTGCTCCAGCCCGACCTGTTCTCGGGCCGCGTCTGCAATGTCCGCATCGAGACCCAAAGCGAGCTGACGCGGGGCATGACCGTCATCGACTGGTGGGGCGTCACGGGCCTGCCGGCCAACGCCCAGGTGCTGCGCCATGTCGACTCGGACGGCTTTTTCGCGCTGCTGACGCAGAGGCTGTCAGCGCTGCAGTGAGCGCGTCACCAGCTTGAAGTCCGGGTCGTCGGGGAAGGGCTTGACCGCGAAGCCCAGGCCGCGCATCAGCTTGAGCATGTCGGCATTGTTCGTCAGCACCAGGCCCTCGATGTCGGCCAGGCCCTTCTCGCGGGCGGCATCGGTGATGCCTTCCATCAGCCGCGAACCCAGGCCCTTGCCGCCGAAGTCGTCGGCCACGAGCAGGCTGAACTCGCAGCTGGTCTGGTCGGGGTTGGTGATGATGCGCGACACGCCGACGATGCGTTCCGCCTCGTCGAAGCCCCCGTCGTCACGCGCCGTGCGCTCGGTGTAGACGGCCACCAGCGCCATCTCGCGGTCGTAGTCGATCAGCGTCAGGCGCGCCAGCAGCCCGGGCGGCAGCTCCTTGATGGCGCTGGCAAAGCGGAAGTAGCGGCTCTCGGGCTTGAGGCCGCGCACCAGGTCCTGCAGCATCTGCGCGTCGTCGGGGCGCACCGGGCGCACGCTCACCTCGCCGCCGCCGGCCAAGGGCCAGATCTGCTCGAAGCGCGCGGGGTAGGGCAGGATGGCCAGGTGGGGATAGTCGAAGGCGCGCGGGCTGCCGGCCTGGGGGCCGGGCTGCAGCACGATGCGGGCGTCCACGGCAACGGCACCCGTCTCGTCGACGATCAGCGGGTTGATGTCCATCTCGCGCAGCTGCGGGAACTCGCAGACCATCTCGCTGACGCGCAGCAGCACCTGCTCCAGCGCCTCCAGGTCCGCGGGCGCGCCGCCCTGCCAGCCTGTGGCCAGGGTTTCGGACACGCGGGCGCGCTCGATCAGGCGGCGGGCCAGGAACTGGTTCAGCGGCGGCAGCTCCATGGCGCGGTCGGCGATCAGCTCGATCATCGTGCCGCCGGCGCCGAAGACGATGGTGGGGCCGAAGGCTTCGTCCGTCACCAGGCCGACGCAGACCTCGTGGCCGCGGCGTGCGCGTGCCATCTTCTGCACTGTCACGCCGTTGATGCGCGCCTGCGGCTGCAGCCGCTTCACGCGGGCCACCATCTCGTTGAAGGTGTCGCGCGCCGCAGCGCCGCTCTGGATGTTCAGGGCCACGCCCTGCACGTCGCTCTTATGAGCGATATCGGGCGAATCGATCTTCAGCGCCACCGGGAAGCCGAGCTGGGTGGCCAGCATCATGGCCTCGTTGGCGCTGCGCGCCAGCACCGTCTGCGTGACGGGGATGTGGAAGGCCGCGAGCAGGGCCTTGCTCTCCATCTCGGTCAGCGTGCGGCGGCGCTCGGCCAGCACGCTCTCGATGAGCAGGCGCGCGGCCTCCACGTCGGGCTGGGCCAGGCTGGACATGGGTGGCGGCGTCTGCATCAGCAGCTGCTGGTTGGCGTAGAACGAGGCGATGTTGCCGAAGGCGCCCACGGCCGCCTCGGGGGTGCGGAAATTGGCAATGCCACCGTCGTTGAGGACGCGGCGGGCTTCCTGCACGGAGGCGTCGCCCATCCAGCAACCCAGCAGCGGCTTGGCCGTGGCGGCCTTGGCCCTCACGACGGCGCGCGCCACCTCGGCGGCGTCCGAACCGATCTGCGGCGCATAGATGGCCAGCAGTCCGTCGATGGCCGGGTCGGCCGCCGCGGCCTCGAGTGCGAGGCGGAAGTGTTCCGGCGTCGCCTCGGCCGACAGGTCGAGCAGGTCGGCCAGCGAAGCGCGACAGGGCAACTGGGGCGAGAGGGCCAATGCGCCGTCGGGCGACAGGCGGCCGAGCTGCAGGCCGATCTCGCTGACCCAGTCGGCTGCCAGCACGCCCGGGCCGCCGCCGTTGGTGATGATGGCCAGGCGCTTGCCGACCGGCCGGTAGCGCGCCGCCAGGCATTTGGCGGCCGAGAACAACTCGACGAAGCTGCGCACGCGCACCGCACCGGCGCGGCGCAGCGCGGCGTCGAACACATCGTCGCTGCCGACGATGGCACGGCTGTGCGTCAGGGCGGCCTCGTTGCCGGCGCTGCGCCGGCCGGCCTTGAGCACCACCACGGGCTTGGCATGTGCCGCAGAGCGCAGCGCGCTCATGAAGCGACGCGCGCTGGAAATGCCCTCCAGGTAGACGACGATGCTCTGGGTGCGGTTGTCGGCGGCGAGGAAGTCGAGCACCTGCGCCAGGTCGACCGCCGCGTTCGGGCCGAGGGACACGACCTGGCTGAAGCCGACATGGTTCTGCCGCGCCCAGTCCAGCATGGCCGAGGTCAGCGCACCGGACTGCGACACCATGGCCAGCGAGCCCTCCGCCGCCAGGGGGCCGGCCGCACTCGCATTGAGGTTCAGCTGCGGGCGCTGGAAGCCCAGGCAGTTGGGGCCGAGCAGGTGCACGCCTTCGCGGCGGGCGATGCGCTTGAGCTGGGCCGCCTGCTCGGGCTCGATGCCGTCGCTGATGATCAGCGCCGAACGGCAGGCAATGCGGCCGGCCACCTCCAGCGCCGCGGCGATCTCCCCGGCCGGTAGCGCGATGACGGCCAGGTCGGCCCGCGAGCGCGCCAGCTCGCCCAGGGTGCCGGTGGTGTCGCCGTGCAGGAACTGCGGCGGGCTCGCGCCGGGAGCGGCAGCCAGCGCGGCGCGCAGCACGCGCGCCTGGCGGGTCTGGCGCTCGGGGTCGTCCGGCGGGCCGGCGAAGACCACCACCGAAGCAGGCATGAACAGCGGCGTGAGGAAGTGGTGATCCATGCAGCGAACTCTAGTCGGCGCCGATCAGCACCTTGACATGGGCCGCCACGCTGCGCGCCAGCGGGTTGAGGACGTAGCCGCCCTCCAGGCAGGAGATGACGCGACCGCGGCAGTGGCGCTCGGCGACGTCCATCAGCTGGCGCGTGACCCAGGCGTAGTCCGCGTCGACCAGGCTGAGGTGGGCCATATCGTCCTCGCGGTGGGCGTCGAAGCCGGCGCTGATGTAGATCAGCTCGGGCCGCAGGCGCTCCAGCGCCGGCAGCCAGTGATCGGTGACGGCAGCGCGGAACGCCTCGCTGCCGCTGCGCGGCGCCAGGCCGACGTTGACCATATTGGGCGCATCCTTCAGAGAGCGGCCGTCCGCGCCGTTGAAGGGATAAAGGCCGGTCTCGAAGATGCTGCACATCAGCACGCGCTCGTCGCCGGCCAGGATGTCCTCGCTGCCGTTGCCGTGGTGGACGTCGAAGTCGACCAGGGCCACGCGCGTGAGGCCGTGCACATCCAGCGCGTGGCGGATGCCGACGGCGACATTGTTGAAGAAGCAAAAGCCCATGGCGGCGTCCTGCTCGGCATGGTGGCCGGGTGGGCGCACGGCGCAGAAGGCGGCTGGCACCTGGCCGCCCAGCACGAGGTCGGTCGCCAGCACGGCGGCGCCCGCGGCGCGCAAGGCGGCGGGGAGGGTGTGCGGGTTCATGCAGGTGTCCGGGTCCACCTGCACATGGCCCCGCGCGGGCGCGGCGTCGAACATGCGCCGCACGTGCAGGGCCGTGTGCGCCCGTTCCAGCTGGGCCTCGGTGGCCAGTGGTGCGTCATAGGGCAGCATGTAGTCCAGCAGCCCACGCGCCAGCAGCGCGTCGGCGATGGCGGTCAGGCGCTGCGGGCATTCGGGGTGGCCTTCGCCCATGTCGTGACGGAGGCAGTCGGGATGGCTGATATAGGCGGGCAGCATGGGTGTCTCCGGCGCGGCTTGTGTCATCGAGCGCTGGCAAGCCATGCTAGGCAGCCGCCCAGGGCGCGTCTTGACTCAACGCAAGCCCCCGACCGGAAATATCTGCGTGTCGACATCATTTATGCCGCAGTGCAAAATCCAGGCTTGAACAGGGGCATGCCCGACAGAGCGCACAGCGCCACGGGCCGCATCCGCAGCGGATGCAGCCAGGAGATGCATGTGCCGAGCAGGGAAAAGCTGCTGGAAGTGATTGCCATCCAGACCGAGGTGGCCCGCCTCGGGCTGGACCTGGGCAGCGTGATGAACCTCGTCGTCGACCGCACCCTCGGTCTGGTCGGCGCGGAGGGCGCCGCGGTGGAAATGGCCGAAGGCGACGAAATGGTCTATCGCGCCGCGGCTGGCCGCGCCGCCGGCAGCCTGGGACTGAGGCTGGGGCGTGGCAGCAGCCTGTCGGGCCTGTGTGTCCAGCAGGGCCTGGCGCTGCGCTGCGACGACGCCCTCAGTGATCCCCGGACCGACCGGGCCGCCTGCGAGCGCCTGGGGCTGCGTTCGATGGTGGTCGTGCCGCTGCGCCACCACGGCGTGACTGTGGGCGTGCTGAAGGCCATGTCGAGCCGCGTGGCCCGGTTTGACGAGCGTGACGTGGAAGTGCTGGAGCTGTTGTCCGAGCTTGTCGGCGCGGCCATGTATTTCGCGACGCGCTACTCGCCGAGCGAACTCTTCCACAAGGCCACGCACGACAGCCTGACCAACCTGCCCAACCGCTCGCTGTTCCTGGACCGCCTGCGGGCCTCGCTGGCGCATGCCGAGCGCGATGGCAAGCCGCTGGCCATCGTCATGCTGGACCTGGACGGGCTCAAGCCCATCAACGACACCCATGGCCACCGCGCGGGCGACGCAGCGTTGCTGGAGTTCGCGCGTCGTCTCACGGCCTGCGTGCGCCAGTCGGACACGGCGGCGCGCCTGGGTGGCGATGAATTCGGCGTGCTGCTGCGGCCCTTGGCCGCCGAGGGCGGGCTGGCGACGACCCTCAGTCGGCTGGAGCTGCAGGTCAACGGCAGCTTCCTGTTCGAGGGCCACTCCCTGCCGCTCGCCGCCAGCATGGGCGCGGCCAGCTGCCCCGATGACAGCCTGGACGTGGGGGAATTGCTGGATCTGGCCGATCAACGCATGTACAGCCGCAAGCGCGAGACCCAGCGGCCGTCCCGCGCCATCGCCTTCAACTAGGGGCCGGTGGCAAGATGGGGCTCCGTCATCTGGAGCCCGCCATGCAGCGCCGCCTCGTCATCGTCACGGCACCCTTCGTGCTGCTGCGTCCCGCCTGGGCGCTGAACCTGAGTGAGGGCGACGCCAATGCCGGCATCCGCACCGCGCTGGAACGTGGTGCCAATGCGGCCGTCGCCTTGCTGGGCCGGCCCAACGGCTTCCTCGGCAACCCTCTCGTCAAGATCGAGCTGCCGGGCTATCTGAAGGACGCTGCCAAGCTGCTCAAGGCCACCGGCCAGGGCGCCAGGCTGGACGAGCTCGTCACCGCGATGAACCGCGCCGCCGAAGCCGCCGTGCCGGCGGCCAAGCCCTTGCTGGTGAAGGCGGTCAAGGACATGAGCGTCGACGACGGCCTGAAGATCCTCAAGGGTGGCGACGACTCGGTGACGCAGTTCTTTGCCGGCAAGACGCGCGAGCCGCTGGGCCAGCAGTTCCTGCCCATCGTGACCAAGGCGACCGAGAAGGTGGCACTGGCCGACAAGTACAACGCCGTGGCCAAGAAGGCCGGCAGCTTCGGCCTCGTGAGGGGTGACGAGGCCAATATCCAGCAGTATGTGACGGCCAAGGCCCTGGACGGGCTCTATCGCATGATCGGCGAGGAGGAGAAGAAGATCCGCCAGGACCCGGTGGGTACGGGCAGCGCCATCCTGAAGAAAGTGTTTGGCGGTCTGGGCTAGAAGCCGTGGGCCCGATGCCACTCGGCGAGTGACATCTCCGGGTACTCATCGAAGCGCGGATCCTTGGCGTGGCCTTCCACCTCGACCCAATCCGCCTTGGAGCCCACCATGCAATGCACATGCTCGGGCGGCGTTGGCAGCGGCGTGTCGATGGCGCTGGCATGCGGATGCACGAGTTCCGGCCAGGTCGGGTCCCACAGCCACAGCGCACTGCCGCACTTCACGCAGAAATAGCGCCGCGCGCTGCTCTTGTGCCTGCCCTTGCCGTCCTTGTCGGGCAGCTTGGCTCGGTAGATGTGCAGATGCCGCTTGCCCTTGACCTTCATCGTGTGGGTCAAGGCGCCCAGGTTGATTGCGTAGCCGCCGGCGCCGGCCGTCTTGCGGCAGATGGAGCAGTAGCAGCGCATGAAAGGCAGGGGCGAATCGGCCTCGACCGAGAACTTCACGCTGCGGCAGTGGCAGGAGCCTTCAAGATGCATTTGCTGGCCTTTGTCGAGGGATGCGTGCAGGCGGCCATGATGGCCGACAATCCCGCCCCTTGCTTGCCAACCGCTTTGCGATGAATTCCGATCTGCCCGATCCCGTTACCCCGTCCGACGAAGCCGCCGCCGCGCCTGCACCCGAGGCCCAGCCGGCTGCTGCGCCCGCCGCGGCGCCCGTCGACGCCACCGCAGAGCTCAAGGCCCTGTTCCCCGCGCTGTTCACCGGCAAGCCCAAGCCGGTCAAGCTGCGTATCCAGGCCGACATCCAGGAGCGCGCGCCCGGCAAGTTCACCAAGGCCCAGCTCAGTGCCTTCCTGCGCCGCTACACCGGTGGCACCGGCTATCTGATCGCGCTGACCCAGGCCAAGACGCGCTTTGACCTCGACGGCCAGCCGGCCGGCGAGATCACCGAGGAACACCTCAAGGCCGCCCAGGAAGAGCTGACCCGCCGCCGCGGCCTCAAGCAGGAGCGGGAGCAGGCCGAGCAGGAGCGTCATCGCCTGGAGGCTCAGCAGCGCCGCAACCGTGCCCAGCTGCTGTGGGACTTCGAGCGCACGACGCTGACCGAGGCCAACTTCTGCGTGCTCAAGGGCGTGGTGGCCGAAGAGCTGCCGGGCCTGCTGGACATCGCGCGCAAGGAGCGCGCCGAGGCGCCACCGGCCCCGCCGCGCGAGGCCCGCCGCGATGGCCAACCGCCGCGCCGTGACGACCGGCGCCCCGGTGGCGGTGGCGGTGGCGGTGGCGGTGGCGGTGGCCGACCGGAAGGTCGCCGCGAAGGCGGCCGGCCGCCGCAGCGCCAGGGCAAGAAACCGGATCAGCCGCGTCGCGACCCAGCCGCCAAGCCGCAGCCCGCCAAGGAGCAGCCGGCGGCCCAGGAGGCTCAGCCGCCCAAGAAGGATCAGGCGCCCGAGTAATCAGGCCGAATACCGCTGCTCCAGGTAGGCCAGCAGGGTGCGGATGGTCTGCGCCTCGCCGCCCACCGGCCGGCCAGCACGCGGGGCATCGTTCCAGGCAAACAGGTCGACGTGCAGCCAGTCCTGCTGGGGCGGCAGGAAGTCTTCCAGGAACAGGGCCGCGTTGATGGCGCCGGCCAGCGGGCTCTTGCCCGTGTTGACGATGTCGCCGATCGTGCTTTCGATGCCGGCGTGATAGGGCGCCCACAGCGGCATATGCCACAGCGGGTCATCCAGCTTCAGGCCCAGGTCGACAAGGTCGCGGGCGGTGTCCATGTGCTTGGCGAACAGGGCCGGCAGCTGGGCGCCCAGGGCCACGCGGGCGGCGCCGGTCAACGTCGCCAGGTCGATGACCAGATCGGGCTTGCCCTCGGCGGCATAGGCCAGGGCGTCGCAGAGGATGACGCGGCCTTCGGCGTCGGTGTTGCCGATCTCGATGTGCAGGCCCTTGCGGGTCTTGATGATGTCGCCGGGACGGTAGGCATTGCCGGAGATCGAGTTCTCGACCGCCGGGATCAGCAGTTGCAGCCGCACCGGCAGCTTGAAGGCCATGATCAGCGTGGCCAGGCCCAGGGCATTGGCGGCGCCGCCCATGTCCTTCTTCATCTGGCGCATGCCTTCGCCGGGCTTGATGTTCAGGCCGCCGGAGTCGAAGCAGACGCCCTTGCCGACCAGGGCCAGCTTGGGATGCTTGGGATTGCCCCAGTTGATCTCGATCAGGCGAGGTGAGCGCGTGCTCGCGCGGCCGACCGCATGGATGCTGGGGAAATTCTTCTTCAGCAGGGCGTCGCCCACGGTTTCGGCATAGCTCGCGTCGTACTGCTTGGCCAGGGCCTTGGCGGCGGCGGCCAGCTCGGCCGGGCCCATGTGCTCGGCTGGCGTGTTGACGAGGTCGCGCGTCGCCGCGATGGCGGCGGCCAGGGCCAGGCCGCGTTCGGCGTCGGCGCCGCCCTTGAGCGCCAGCGTCGCTGGGGCGCGCTTGGCCGGCTTGTAGAGGTCGAAGCGGTAGCCGCCCAGCTCCCAGGACATGGCCGCGGCCTCGGGCAGCAGGGCCAGACCGGCCTCGTCGAGCTTGTAGACGCCTTCAGGCAGGGCCAGGGGCAGGGCGCTCAGCGCAAACGGGTGGGCGGCGTGGGCGACGCCAGCGAAAACCTGGGCCAGGCAGCCGTCGGCGCCCGGCACCAGGGCGTGGCTGTCCGGGGCGCCGACAAAGCCGACCGTCGCCAGCCAGGCCCGCGTGGCGGCGGGCAGGCCGCCAGCCAGGGCCTGGAAGGCGGCGCGGTCGACGACGGTGATGGGGGTGGCCTTGGCCGGGAGGGTCTTCTTGAGCTGAACGGTCATTGCGAAGTCCTGGGATTCCAAAACCGGCATTGTCGACACACCGGGTGACCGCAGGCCACAACTGCAAAGAAGTGTGTTCAGCCTGTCAACCGCCGCCGCCGGGCCGCCGTTGTGCCTCCCAATCGCGCCGCTCTCGGCGTGAGACGGCCCCCCAAAGGCCAGACAGCACCATGAAGATCCAGCCCCGCACCGAACACCAGCCGCGCCGCCTGCCCCTCCCGGAAGCCGCCTGGAGTGCCGAATCCGTCGAAAAGGGCCGCAAGCACGAGGCCTTCGACACCGGTTTCTACAGCGGCGAACGCCGCGGCCTCGCCCGCGCCCAGCGCTTCGACCGCAAGCGTTAATTTGTAAGTCCCCCTCCCAGCCCACCGTCCACCCCCTGGACGGTGGGCTTTGTTTTGCCCGAACGGGAAATCCTCCCGAATCCGCGGGCCCGACAGCGCCGAGAATGCGCCCCCATGAAAGCCGCCCGTCGCTCCATCGCCTTCTTTTCCGGCCTCCTGCTGTACTGCTTCGGCGCGGGCGCGGCCATGAAATACGCGAGCACGGGCCTGCCGCGGCAGGTCTACGCCCAGCTGGGCGGCCGCAACAGCCTGCAGGTCATGCTGGGCGAGGCCGTAGCCATTGCGCTGATCCTCTTCATCGTCGCGCTGATCTGGGGCTATCTGACCCTGCGCCCGCAGCGCCGCCGCCACCGCCCCTATGTCGCCTGGATGATGTCCGGCATCGGCGCGGCCTGGGCGGGCTGGCTGATCTTTGGTGCCTTCAGCTTTGCGTTGAAGCCGCGGGCCTATTCGGCGCCGCTGCAAAGCCTGCTGCTGTCGTCCAATGCCGCGCCGCTGTTCGGCGCCCTCAACATCTTCGGCGTCGTCGGCGGCGTGTGGCTGGCCGGACGGCTGGCGAAGCGGCGCCAGGAAGGCCTGCCCAGCACACGCTCGCGCCGCAGGAGCGAGGAAGCCGCGGCCGAGGCCGGCGCCGACAGCACGGTGTCGACGATTGCGCCGCACTCCGTCTCGCCGCCGGCGAACTGAACCGGGCTGACATGCCCCGCGCGGTCTGCCCGCGCTGCGAGCGCCCGGCCCGCACCTGCCTGTGTGCGACGCTGCCGGCCCCGCTGGCCGTGCGCACCGAGCTGGTCATCCTGCAGCACCCGGCCGAGGCCGGGCACGCCAAGAACACCGCCGCCTTCCTGGCGCTGGGACTGAACCCGCCGGCGCGGCTGCTGCGTGGCGAGGTTTTCGACCCGGCCCTGGCGGGACCCGGCACGGCCCTGCTCTACCCGGGTGGGGGCGAAGCCGCGGCTGCGGCCAGCGTTGAGCGCCTCATCCTGCTCGACGGCAGCTGGCGCCAGAGCCGCCGCCTGCTGGCCGCCAATCCCTGGCTGGCGGCCCTGCCGCGCCTGAGCCTGCCGGAGCAGCCCGGCCGCTATGCGCTGCGCCGCGCACACAGGCCGGGACAGCTGTCGACTTTGGAGGCCGGGCTGCATGCCCTGGCCCTGCTGGAAGACCAGCCGGAACGCTTCGCGCCGCTGTGGTCGGCCTTCGATGCATTTGTGCGTGCGGGCCTGTCACGGCGGGGTGAAAGCAGTTTGGCCTAGGATTTCGGGATGCTCTCGTTCCTGCGCCCCTTTCTCCCGGCCTTGCTGGCCGCCCCTTTGCTGGCTCTCGCCGCCCCGCCTGAGGCCGCCACCGAGCATGTGCAAGCCCGCCTGGTTTCCAGCCAGGCCACAGTGGCGCCGGGCCAGCGCTTCACGGTAGCGCTGGAGCAGAACATCAAGTCGCATTGGCACACCTACTGGCTCAACCCCGGCGACTCGGGCCAGGCGACCAGCATTGATTGGAATGGTGCCCAGGCCGGCGCCATCCAGTGGCCCACGCCCTCCATCCAGGCCATCGGCCCCATCGTCAACTACGGCTACGAGGGCCGCGCTGCATTGCTGGTCGAGCTGACGGTGCCGGCCGAGGCCAAGCCCGGCGGCCGCTTCACACCGGCGGCCGAGGTGAAGTGGCTGGTCTGCAAGGACGTCTGCATTCCCGAGCAGGTGTCGCTGGGCCTGGATTTGCCCGTCGCGGCCCAGGCCAAGGCGGGTGCCGATGCAGCCCAGATCGAAGAGTGGCGCGGCGCCATTCCCAAGCCGGCGGCCTTCGCCGTTCAGCTCAAGGCAGCGCCACAAGGTGTGCGGCTCAGCGGCCCGACGGCCGGAGTCACCAAGGCCTATTTCTTTGCCGACACCTGGGGCGCCGTGGCCCACAGCGCGCCCCAGGCCTTCAAGGCCGAGGGTGGCGGCTGGGCGCTGGACATCCCGGCGGGGGACGAACCCGTGCCCGCCGGCAAGCCGCTGTCCGGCGTCGTCGTGCTGACGACCGGGGCCGGCGACCAGGCCTGGACCATCTCCGCGGCCATGCCCGAGGGCGCAGGCAAGGGTCCCGGCCCGGCCGATCTCAGCGCAGCGGCGGCCGAAACCGTGGCGCCCGCAGCCGCGCCGGAAAGCGACCTGGGCCTGCTGCCCGCCCTGGCGCTTGCGCTGGTCGGTGGCCTGATCCTGAACCTGATGCCCTGCGTCTTCCCGGTGCTGTCCATCAAGGCCCTGGCCCTGGTGCGCGAGGGCAATCACAAGGCCGAGGGCCTGGCCTACACGGCCGGCGTGCTGCTCAGCTTCGCGGCCCTGGCGGCCGTGCTGATCGCGCTGCGCGCCGGCGGCCAGCAGGTGGGCTGGGGCTTCCAGTTCCATTCGCCGGTCTTCGTCCTCATCGTCAGCTATCTGCTCTTCCTGGTCGGCCTGAACCTGTCGGGCTTCTTCGACGTGGGCGGCAGCTTCACGGGGCTGGGCTCCAACCTGGCCGCCAGGCAGGGCCTGGCCGGCAGCTTCTTCACCGGCGTGCTGGCGGCCGTCGTCGCCACGCCCTGCACGGCGCCCTTCATGGGTGCGGCCCTGGCCTTCGCGCTGTCCCAGCCGGCCGCCGTCATGCTGGCTGTCTTCCTGGCCCTGGGCCTGGGCCTGGCCCTACCTTTCCTGATCCTGGCCTTCTGGCCCGCCGCCCAGCGCTGGCTGCCGCGGCCGGGCGCGTGGATGGACAAGTTCAAGCAATTCCTGGCCTTCCCCATGTATGCCGCCGTGGTCTGGCTGCTGTGGGTGCTGGCCCAGCAGGCCGGGCCGGACGGCGTCGCCATGGCCCTGAGCGGCCTGGTGCTGATCGCCTTTGCGCTGTGGCTGCTGCGGGCCGGCCAGGGCTGGGTCAGCCGGGCGGCGATGCTGGCCAGCGTGGTGCTGGCACTGGGCGTCATCCACTGGATCAGGCCGGTCTCGGCGGCCGACGTGCCGGTCGCTGCCACCGGCTCCGCCATCGAGGCCTACAGCGCCGAGCGCTTGGCCGAGTTGCGCGCGCAGAACAAGCCGGTCTTCGTCAACATGACGGCGGCCTGGTGCATCTCCTGCCTCGTCAACGAGCGCGTCGCGCTGTCGCGCCCCGAGGTCAAGGACGCATTCGCCAAGGGCGGCGTGGCCTATCTGAAGGGCGACTGGACCCGCGAGGATCCCAACATCACCGCGGTGCTCAAGGCCCATGGCCGCTCGGGCGTGCCCCTCTACCTCTACTACGCGCCGGGCGCCGCCGAGGCTCAGGTGCTGCCGCAGATCCTCACGCCCGGCCTTGTCGTCGAGGCCATCTCCCCACCCCCCGCTTCCTCCAGGAGTTCGACATGACCTTGCTTCGCCGCAGCCTGCTCGCCGCCCTGATCCTGCCGGCGCTGGCCCATGCCAACGCCAACGTCGACGCGCCAGCGCCGACCTTCTCCGCCACGACGGCCGACGGCAAGACCGTCAACCTGGCCGACTACAAGGGCAAGACCGTGGTGCTGGAATGGACCAACCACGACTGCCCCTATGTGAGAAAGCACTACGGCAGCGGCAATATGCAGAGCCAGCAAAAGGCCGCCACGGCCCAGGGCGTGGTCTGGTTGCAGGTGATCTCGTCCGCACCTGGCCAGCAGGGCTTCGTCGACGGTGCGGCCGCGCAGAAGCTCAATGCAGAGCGCGGTGCGGCGCCCACCGCCACCCTGCTGGATCCCAAGGGCGAACTCGGCAAGCTCTACGGTGCCCAGACGACACCGCATATGTATGTCATCAAGGCCGACGGCACCCTGGCCTACAAGGGCGGCATCGACAGCATCGCCACGCCCAACAAGGACGACATTGCCAAGGCCGAGCCCTATGTGACCGAGGCCCTGGCCGCCGTGGCCGCGGGCCGCAAGGTCGAGAAGGCGTCGACGCGGCCCTATGGCTGCAGCGTCAAGTACGCGAGCTGAGATGAAGCCCCTCGTCCAGCCGCACACCGCTGAACGCGGTGCGTCTGACCGGTCCCCCGAGGGGACGGCGATGCTCGCGGCATTGAGCCGCGAGCACATCGCCAGACGGGCCGGCTCGGGAGCGGCCCAGCGCTCGGCCCCGAAGGCCTCGGTTTCGTAGGCTGTGGACAGCGCTCAGTGCGATCAACTACTGAGTTGATTCAGAACACCGACAGCCCCGTCTTCGCGACGAAGAGCTCCAGCGCGCGGCGGCCCAGCAGCGAGTTGCCGGTCGGGTCCAGCGCCGGCGACCAGACGCACAGGCTGAGCTGGTCGGGCACGACGGCGACGATGCCACCGCCGACGCCGCTCTTGCAGGGCAGGCCGATGCGGAAGGCGAACTCGCCGGCCGCGTCATAGGTGCCGCAGGTCAGCATCAGCGCGTTGACGCGTCGCGTCTGCGCTGCGCTGAGGACGGGCGTGCCGGCCAGCGGATGGCGGCCGTCCCGGCACAGAAAGCCGGCGGCACAGGCCACCTGCTCACACGTCATCGCGATGGCGCATTGGTTGAAGTAGACGTCCAGCACGGTGGCCGCGTCGTTGTCCAGCGTGCCGAAGCCCTTCATGAAGTTGGCCAGCGCGGTATTGCGAAAGCCGGTGTCGGCCTCGGACCGGGCGACCTCCGCGTCGATGTGCACGGCTTCGCCACACAGCCGGCTCAACAGGGCCAGCAACTCGGCCTTGGCGTCACCCTGCGAGACCAGGCGGTCCGCCACGGCAATCGCGCCAGCATTGATGAAGGGGTTGCGCGGGATGCCGCGCTCGCTTTCCAGCTGCACCAGCGAGTTGAAGGGGCTGCCCGAAGGCTCGCGGCCGATGCGATCCCACATGGCCTCGCCGAGTGCGCGAATGGCCAGCGTCAGCGAGAACACCTTGGACATGCTCTGGATGGAGAAGGGCGTCGCGCTGTCGCCGGCCGCCGCCGTCTTGCCGCCGCAGGTGCGCAGCGCGATGCCGAACTGCAGCGGTGACACCCGCGCCAGGGCCGGGATATAGCTGGCGACCTTGCCGCCGGCCGTGGCGAGCTGGGGGCGCAGTTCGGCGTTGATCTCGTCGAGGATGAGCTGGAAGTCCATGGGCGGGATTCTGGCCTCGAGAATGGCGCCCCATGCAAGCCCTGCTCGACGCCATCGCCGCCACGGCGGCCCTTCCTCAAGACGCCCAGCGCCTCTTCCACGGTCGCGGCGGCCTGCATCCCGGCTGCGAGCATCTCGCCCTGGACATCTATCCGCCGGTCCTGGTGTTGACCAGCTTCAAGCCTCTGGCAGAGGACGAGCTGGCCAGCGTTGCCGCTGCGATCATTGCGCGTTGGCCCGAGCTGCCCTGGATCTACCAGTGCCGCGGCGAGCGGGCGCAAACGCGGCTGATGGCCGGCTCCATTCCCGAGCCCCATATCGTCACGGAAGCCGGCACGCGCTATGCCGTGCACCTGCTGCGCGGCCAGAACCACGGGCTCTTTCTCGACATGGCCGAGGGCCGGCACTGGGTGCGCGAGCACGTGAAGCCGGGCGCCAAGGTGCTCAACCTGTTTGCCTACACCTGCGCCTTCTCGGTCGTCGCGCTGCAGGCCGGCGCGGCGGAGGTGATCAACGTCGACATGGCGTCAGGCGCGCTGGCCATCGGCCGCACCAATCACGAGCTCAACGGCGTGAAGGCCGGCGCCAGATTCCTGGCCCACGACATCTTCAACTCCTGGGGCAAGCTGACGCGTGTCGGTCCCTATGACCTCGTCATCTGCGACCCGCCCAGCTTCCAGAAGGGCAGCTTTGTCGCGACCAAGGACTATGCGCGGCTGGCCAAGCGACTGCCGGCGCTGCTGGCGCCGGGCGGGCTGGCCCTGCTGTGCCTGAACGCGCCGGAGCTGGGCGTGGATTTCCTGCGCGCGGCGGTCGCGGAAAGCGCCCCGGAGCTGGAGTTTGTTGGCCGGGTGGCCAACCCCGCCGCCTTCGGCGATGTGTCGGAGGACAGAGCGCTGAAGGTGCTGGCCTACCGGCTCAGCTCAGACGCCCCAGCTCTTTCAGGAACTTCTCCCGCGCCGCCGGATCGTTGACCGCTTCGGCCAGCCGGTTGAAGAACACGGCCCGGCTGTCCGTGCCGTTGGCGGCGCGCTTGACCAGCACCTTGGCGATGGGCCCGACATGCTGGGCCAGCAGGGCCTGGGCTTTGTCCATGACGGCCGCGTTGAGCGGGCCGCCGATCATGGTGCCGCCTGCCGAGCCGCCTGTTGCGCCACGGGATCCGCCCGCGGAGGGTGAGCCGGCCGTGCCGCTGCCCGCCGTGCGGTGGTGGTGGCCGCCCGTGACGAGGCTGGCCTGGCCGAGGAAGGCGTCGCGGGCGCGCGGGTCGGTGACCTGCTCGGCCAGCTTGCTGTAGAGCTCGTTGATGTCGTGGCACTCGCGCGCCGCGCGCCGCACGAGGACGCTGGCCAGCGGGCCGACATGCTTGGCCAGCGTCAGCTCGGCCTGCGTGAGCTGGGCCTTGTCCCAATGCGAGGGCGTCGGCGCGCTGGCGGTTCCCACCGAGCCGACCGAGCCGCCGGTGCCCGGCAGGGAGGTGCCGGCCAGCGATGGCGGCGCATGGGTCGGCGTGGCCAGGGGCTGGGCGGGCTTGGCGCGAGCCGGCGCCAGCATGATGGTCTTCTCCCACGACGACTCATCGATGACCTGGCCCATGCCATCCGTCAGCGCCTGCTTGAATTCCGCGGCGGTGGCGTAGCGGTCGTCGGGCCGCTTGGCCAGGGCCCGGGCGATGATGGCGTCGAACCAGCCGGGTCGCTCGACGCCTTCCACCGTCGACGGTGGCTGGGGCATGTCGTTGACGACCTTGTACATCAGCGCCTCGGTCGTGCCGGCGAAGGGCGCGCGGCCGGTGAGCAGCTGGTAGAGCACCACGCCGGCGCCATAGATGTCCACGCGGCGGTCCATGGGCTTGCCCAGGAACTGCTCGGGCGCCATGTGGCTGGGCGTGCCCACCATGTAGTGGGTCTGGGTGAGGTTGGTGCTCTCGATGCGGGCAATGCCGAAGTCGGCCACCTTGAGCCGGCCCGCCGTCGTCATGATGATGTTGGCAGGCTTGATGTCGCGATGCCAGACGCCCTTCTCGTGGGCGTGGTCAAGCGCATCGAGCAGCTGGCTCATGATGCCGGGGATGTCGGTGTCGGTGAAGCGGACCTTGGCGCTGAGGTAGCTCGCCAGGGAGCGGCCCTCGACGAACTCCATCGCGATGTAGGCGACGTTCTCGGCGCGGCCGAAGTCGTAGACGGCGACGATGCCGGGGTGATGCAAGCGGCCCGCCGCCTGGGCCTCGTTGCGAAAGCGCGAGGCCGGCGCGCCGGGGCTGTCGTCGTCGGCGTCGAGTTGGGTGCGGATGGTCTTCAGCGCGACGGTGCGCTGGATGTCGGGGTCGAAACCCTTGTAGACGACACCCATCGCGCCTTCACCGAGGACCTCGGTGATGCGGTATTTGCCGAGCGTCTGCGGGTGCTTGGAAGGTTCAGGCATCTAGCAACTTCATGGCCTGCACGACGCTGGCGCGCATGCGCGAGAAGGAATCGGACAGGGTGGCGATCTCGTCCTTGCCGCCGGTGGTGAACTCGGGCGCCTCCAGGTCACCCTGGCTGACGCGGTCGGCCAGGGCCGAGAGCTTGGTGACGGGGCGCACGACCAGCACCCACACCATCAGGTTCAGCACGATGCCGACGGCAACGAAGACGCCGATCAGCGAGGTGATGAAGACCTTGAAGGTCTGGTCGGCGCGTTGCAGCGGCACGCCCAGGGGCACGGAGACGATCTGGGCGCCGATGACCTCATTGAGGTTCCAGCCGAAGCCGTTGGCGGGGCCGTATTTGGCGACCATGGTGGCCGGGGCGGCCTCGACGCTGCTGTGGCAGGCCAGGCAGGCGGGATCGGTGATGCGCAGCGGGCGGGCGATGTAGAGCGACGGGCCGGCGGGCGTGTCGCGCACGCCCGTCGTCTCCTTCAAGTCGGCCGCGCTGCGGAACTGGCCGACGATGTCGACTTCCCAGCTGGTGGCCCGGTCGCGCGGGTTGGTCGGGTTCAGCGTCGCCTCCTTGTAGGCGAACTCGGGGTGCTTGGACAGCAGCGTGCCCAGCACCTCGGTGGCCGAATAGCTCGGCACCGTCTGCGGCAGGAATTCATTGGCCATCTGGGACACCAGCAGCGGCTTGATCTGCGTATTGGTGTAGGCGCGCACGGCCAGCGCCTTTTCCATCAGCATGCGCGCGCTCTCGACAACCTCCTGCTGGGCGTTGTTCTGCAGCAGATTGCGGGCGATATAGCCGCTGAGAGCGATGCCCAGGCTCATCACGAGCAGGTAGACGAGATTGAATTTGGCGAGCAGTTTCATGGTGAATTTTTCCCCGAGGGCGGCAATGGTAGTGCGCCCATAGGGCTGAGTGGTTGCGTGCTTGCGCGTGGTTCCCGGTGCAAATCCACAAAAAAAAGGGCGCCCGACCGAAATCGGGCGCCCTGGGGCGGTGCGTCAGCCTTTGACGCAGACGACTTGCTTGAGCGTGTGCACCACGTCCACCAGCTCGCGCTGGGCGGCCATGACGGCGTCGATGTCCTTGTAGGCCGCGGGCGTCTCGTCGATGACATCCTTGTCCTT
Source organism: Roseateles saccharophilus (assembly GCF_031458095.1). Lineage (GTDB taxonomy): Bacteria > Pseudomonadota > Gammaproteobacteria > Burkholderiales > Burkholderiaceae_C > Pelomonas > Pelomonas saccharophila_A. The sequence continues at coordinate 506,775 of NZ_JAVDXU010000002.1, read as the reverse complement.
GCGGCATTCGACGCCTTCGGTGGCGGCGCGGTGGTCGGCCAGCGTGAAGTGGCGCTTGGCGTCGCCGCGGCTCATCACGCGGCCGGCGCCGTGGGAGCAGCTTTCGAAGCTCTCGGCGTTGCCCTTGCCGCGCACGATGTAGCTGCGCGCGCCCATGCTGCCCGGGATGATGCCGAGCTGGCCCGCCTTGGCGCTCACCGCGCCCTTGCGGGTCAGCCAGACCCCCTGGCCGAAGTGGGTTTCCTTTTGCACATAGTTGTGGTGGCAGTTCACCGCCTCGATATGGCTCTGGAAATTCTTGCGGATCACCGTCTTCGCGGCTTCGATGACACGCTTCATCATCAGCTCGCGGTTGAGGGCCGCGAACTTCTGCGCCCAGCTGACGCTGCGCACGTAGTCGCCGAAGTAGCGGCTGCCTTCCTCGAAATAGGCCAGATCGCGGTCCGGCAGATTCGCCTGGTGGCGCATCGCGTCCTGCTTGGCCAGTTCGATGAACATCGTGCCGATGAAGTTGCCCACGCCGCGCGAGCCCGAGTGCAGCATGAACCACACGGCGCCCGCTTCGTCCAGGCAGACCTCGATGAAGTGGTTGCCCGAGCCCAGCGTGCCCAGGTGCTGGATGTGGTTGGTCTTGGCCAGCTTGGGGTAGTCGCGGCAGAGCTCGGTGAACTCGGGCTCCAGCTGCGCCCAGGCCGTATTGACCGAACCGGGCGGCTGCTGCCAGGCGCCCGGGTCACGGTTGCCGGGCTGGCGGCCGTGGGGCACGGCGCGCTCGATGGCCGCACGCAGCGGGCCGAGGTTGTCGGGCAGATCCTCGGCCGTCAGCGTGGTCTTGCAGGCCATCATGCCGCAGCCGATGTCCACACCGACGGCGGCCGGGATGATGGCCTTGACGGTGGGGATGACCGAGCCGACGGTCGCGCCGATGCCGTAGTGCACGTCCGGCATCGCGGCGATGTGCTTGAAGACGATGGGCAGGCGGGCCGCATTGGTGAGCTGGCGCTTGGCCGACTCTTCGACGGGCACGCCCTGAGTCCACATCTTCAGCGGGACGCCGCCGGGGACGTCTTCGTGGATGTGTTGGGGGTCCATGATTTTTTCTTTCTATCAATAGGTCAGGTGATCGAACACCGCTTCCACCATCAACGGGAATGGTGCGCAGGTGTTGGACGGCGTTTGTTCGACCTGATCCAGGAAATGAGGGCGCAGCAGCTTTGTCGTGAATGCTGTCTTGGTTGCGGGGGCCTGCAACCAACTTTTGAACACCGCTTGCAGCTGCGGTCGATCGGTCGCGAATGCGTTGCTGATCCAGTGATCGCGCCAGTAGCCCCAGTAGGTGCTCTCGACGAACCGGATCGTGGATTGCGGGCTCTGGTGTTGAGTCCAGTGCTGCAGCAAGGGCTCCAGCGCAAGCCCGGCGTAGTCCGCCATTACCAGCAGGGCGAGAGGGTCTTCGAGGTCGTACCAGATGCCCTCGGCTGCCCATTCGCCGCGCAGGCAGGCGTCGAAGCAGGCGAGCATGAAGGTGTCGAGCACAGCTCGTTCCTCCGTGCTGAACGCATCAGCGGGGCAGCGTCCGACACGATCCAGAGCCAGCTCGATCGAGTGATGGGTTTCCTCTCCGGCCGCCAGCAGTTCCAGCAGGCGCGGCAGCAAATACTTCAACTCATCGGCCGATTGGCCTTCAACGGACTTGGCACCGGTGCTGTATTCGTAGAAATGCAGCCGCGTCAGCTTGCGCAGCGGCACGGCTCGCATCTCGCGCTCCAGCTCCTCGTCCATGCAGCAGAACGTGCAGACGTCCAGCGGCTGGGTGGGTGCCGTGTAGGCGCCGAACACGTCATAGGCGCGCCGCACGGCCGCTTGCAATGACGGCGTGGTCATGGGTTCTCCTTGAGTTGAAGCCCCGCCGGGCAGGCCGGCGGGGCGGCACTCAACGGAGCTTCACCAGCCCGTTGAGCACCTGGTCCAGACCTCCGAACACGGAGATCTTGTCGATGCGCTCGGCCACGCGTTCCAGCGTTTCCAGCTCCTTCAGGCGCAGGGCGACGGGGTTGTCCTCCATCACCTTGGCCGTGTTGAGCAGGGCGCGCGTCGCGGCGGTCTCCTCGCGGCGGCGGATCACGTTGGCCTCGGCGGCCTTGCCGGCCTCCACCACCTGGGCGAGGATGGTCTTCATCTCGCCCGGCAGCACGATGTCCTTCACGCCCACGCCGTCCAGCTGCAGGCCGTAGCCCACCAGCTTCGCGGTGACCTGGGCGGTCACGACCTCGTCGATGACCGACTTGTTCTCCAGCAGCTCGTCCAGCGTGCGGGTGCCCACCGCCGCCCGCAGCCCGAACTGCAGCTCGCGGTAGAGGTAGTCCGCCGGCTTGGGCAGCGCCTGAAAGGCAAGCAGCACGTCGGCCGGGCTCGAGTAACGCCAGTTCGCCGAGAGGTTGAGCCGCAGCGCGACCTTGTCGCGGGTCAGGATCTCCTGGCCCGAAACCTCCAGCGCCTGCAGACGCAGGTCCACCAGCTCCACGGCCACGTTGCGGCCGAACTTCCAGAACGCATGTGCGCCGGGTTCCAGCAGCCGCTCGACCTTGCCGTCGACGCGCAGCAGGCCGGCGCCGTGTTCGGGCACCTCGACCTGCAGCACGCCGGTCAGGCCGGTCACCGCGCGCGGACGCAGTTGCGGCTGGGCCAGACGTGCGGCGACGGCCGCGGGCAGCTCGGCGGAGGCGCGCAGGTCGATGACCTCGACCTGCACGTCCACCAGGCCGCGCCAGTACAGGCGCCGCGTGGACGGCGGCAGCACTTCGACCAGCAAGCCGTTCTCGGTGCGCAAGCCGGCCTGGTGCTCGTTCAGTTCGACGCGCAGGAACTCCGCCTCGACGACCTCGGGCTCCTTGGCCATCAGATAGTCGGTCAACGGGTGCACGAAGGCCGGGGCACCGATGTTGAAGAGCTCGACCTTGAGCTCGTCCATGCCGGCGAACAGCCAGTGCGTGCCGGGCTGCAGCACGCGTTCGAAATCGCCATTGCGCAGCAGCAGGCCGCGCTCGTTCTTCTTCACAGTCACACGCTTGATCGTCATGGTGTTCTCCTTGTGGTGACGCGTGTTGAGGGAGAGGGTGCCGTTACAGGGACCCGTGCGGACGCCGGATGCCAGGGCCTGGAGCCGCGGTGCGCCTTGACCGCCCCCCTCCCTGAAGGCGATCGCGGCTGGCCGTGGATGCACAGCCCCGCTTGCCCGGCGCGCGAGCGCGGGCCGCTGATGCGCGGTCCGGCCGGAGCCGGGGCGCACGTTCGGCGGGTGGTCTTTCGACCGGTTTTGTTTTGGAGTGGGAGTCGAACCCACGACACACGAATTACGAGTTCGTTGCTCTACCGATTGAGCTATCCAATTGCCAATTGGCTGGAATGAGGGGACTCGAACCCCTACCCTTGCGGGACGCCTGTCATCCCAATATCAACCGATTCCAGCAGGGCGGCATACGCCGTGACGACAGGCGGAAACCTGGCCACGGCGCACCGGCGGGGCATGGGAACCCCGACCTGTGAGCCTTTGCCTTTCTCGGCAGATTCGTTGGCGCCTCAGCTGAGGCGTGATCCTTTGGGCAGGCGCGCGGCCAGCCAGTCGTGCACGTCGGCGCGGATGTGGCGGCCCTTGAGGATGAAGTCCTCGAAGCGGCTCGGCACAAACGGCGCGAACAGCAGCGGCATGCGGGCCTCGTCCGGCGTGCGGTCGGCCTTGCGCGAATTGCAGGCGCGGCAGGCCGCGACCGTGTTCATCCAGCTCAGGGCGCCGCCACGGCTGGCCGGCACGATGTGATCGACCGTCAGCATGCGGGCGTCGAAACGCTCGCCGCAGTAGGCGCAGGTGCAGCGGTCGCGCTTGATGACCTTGCCCTTGCCGTAGACCGGCGTGATGTCGAAGAGGTTGAGCCTCGACGAGCCGCGCAGCGCCACGATGGGCGGTACTTCCAGCATCGACTGGCGGCCGGTGGTGCTGTTGAAGCCGCCACGCAGCACGGCCAGCGGCTGCTCACCGGCCGACCACACGACGGCGTCGGTAGCGACGAGGGTTGCGGCCTGCTCGACCGAGATCCAGGCCTGGGGGAGGCCGGTGATGTCCAACTGCAGAACGTCGTGCATGCTGACCTCCTTTCTTTGGGCTGGGCACGATGAATGAATGAGTGGCAGGGGTAGCAGGGCTTGAACCTGCAACCGGCGACTTCAAAGGCCGCTGCTCTACCGATTGAGCTACACCCCGGTTGAAGTGAATTGGTCCCCTCGGTCCGGATCGAACGGGCACGCCTCGCGGCCCCGGCTTCTGAGACCGGTGCGTCTACCTATTCCGCCACGAGGGGACGATGCGCTTGGGGGTGACCGACCGGAGTTGAACCGGTGATGCCAGGGTCACGACCTGGAGCCTTGGGCCTCTAGGCGACGGCCACCCCCAAGCGCACGTGAAAAGAAAGCAAATGGCGCCGCCAGCGGGTTCCGACCCCGCGACCTCCGGTTCGACAGACCGGCGCTCTTCCAGCTGAGCTATGGCGACATGGTCCGGGCGGCACGAGTTGAACGTGCACCCACCTGCTCCCAAAGCAGGCGCTCTACCTGGTTGAGCTACACCCGGATATTGAAGGAAAGGTTGTCGGTGACGGGTTCCGACGCCGCCCAATCGTTGCGGCCGGTTTGCGCCCGTCGAAGCGTGAGCTCGACAACGGGCTTCGGGTTGAGTGGTACCCCGTGCGGGAGTGCTGGCGCCCTGCGCCAGGCCTGCGGCCCGCAGCAAGCTGCGTCCTGAGCGGCTTCGCCGCTCAGAGTGAACCCGCCTCTTCGGCTTGAAGGGCCGAGGACCTCACCGGAAGTCCAACGGGGCCTGGTGATGGTGGTGGAAGCGGCCGGCATCGAACCGGCAACCGTCTGCTTGCAAGGCAGGTGCTCTCCCTGTTGAGCTACGCCCCCATGAAGTTCATGTTGCTTGCACTAAGGCCATGCAAGCCATGTGGTGCCTCGTGGACGACTCGAACGTCCACCTTGCAGGCCGCGCGTTCGCAGAGCGAACGCCCTTCGGCAGGCACAGGCTGCGCGCAGGCGCACCCTGTGTCCGGCCTCAGCCTCCGGCTTCGTAGACCGGCGCTCTGCTCCATTGAGCTAACGAGGCAAAAGAGAAACTCCATCTCGGCTGTGTCCACACGCGACGCGACTGGCTTGCGCAAGCCAGGGACGCATCGCTGCACGCGACAGGCGGCCGCCCGAGCGCACATGCACACCGGGTCGACCAATGCTTGTGCGTGGGCACACCCGAGATGGGGCAGGGCTGCCGAGACTGGGTCTTGGCGCCTGCCGTTTGTGAGCGCTGCGCGGGCCTGAGCCAGCGCGGCACTCGGTGCAAGTTGTTAATGAGCGGGCGCTGCGCAGGCGCAGCGGCGTCGAGGCAGCCTCGGCGCTGTGTTCGTTTGAACAGGGGGAAAAACAAGAGGCCCGGTTCCTTGGCAGGAGACCGGGCCTCGAATGAGCGTGGAAGGTCGGCGTCAGCCGGGTCCTTCACCCGATAGGTTGATGTCATCAGTCTCACGACCGCAGTCGTGTGCATAGGCGACCGGTGCGGGCAAGCCCTGCAGCTTCGATCCCTGGCCCTGCGCCATACGCGCGGCATCACACCGGCTCAGGAAGCCGATGGTGGTGATGACGGTGACGAGATGGCGGTTCATGGCAGAGGGCAAAAAAGCGGTTCGGTCGTCGGTTGGGATGGGTGGAAGAGCTCAGTTGTCCTGAGCGAATATGCGCATTGTTAAGAGTTTTCACTTCATCGTCAACACCTAGAATTCATGTGAAGTGTTTTCACAACACCGCGCCGCAGCCTTCACACGTGTCCAGTCCCGCCACCATCCGTCGCCTCAACGCCATCGCGTTGTTCCAGTCCTTCGCCGAGGAGCGCATCAACGCGGGCGACCCGCCCAAGGGCCTGGAGGCCGCCTGGGCCGCGCGCATCGGGGTCAGCGGCGCGACCTGGTCCATGGCCAAGAGCGGCGCGCGGCCGCTGGGCGACAAGCTGGCGCGGCAGATCGAGCACCTCTGCGGAAAGGAGTCCGGTTGGCTCGATGAAGAGCGGGAACCTACCGGCCTTACGCCCGCCGAACAGCAGTTCCTCTCGCAGGCGCTGAAGACCTATCGCGCCACCAACAGTGACGGGCGCAAGAAGCTCAGGCAGTGGCTGAAGGAATTCGGCAACTAGCTAACGCAGGCCCAGGCGGGTCAGCTTCTTGATGAGGCCGACCCGCGATACGCCCAGCTGGCGAGCTGCTTCGGATTGGTTGCCACCGGCGGCGCTCATCGCATCCTGGATCAGACGACGCTCCAGCTCGTTCAATGCCGCGTCCAGCACGCCAGTGCTTGCAGCAGGTTCGATGCTGCGCGGGGCTTCCGAGCTGTCGCCCGCGGCCAGGCGCAACAGCTCGGTGTCGACCTCATGCTGCTCCGGCAGCAGCAGCGCGCCGGCCGACTCGACGATGGCCTTGAGCTCACGCACGTTGCCCGGCCAGTCGCGTGCCGTGACCCAGGCCAGCGCACCCGCTGAGAAGCGCGCCTGCGGCGCCCCGCGCTGCAGGAAGCGCGCCGCCAGCAAGGGCACGTCGGCCATGCGTTCGGCCAGGGCCGGCGTGCGCAGCACGACGCCCTTGAGACGGTAGTAGAGGTCCTCGCGGAATGCCCCGTCGCGCACCATGGCTTCGAGGTCGCGATGCGTGGCGGCGACGACGCGGGCCTCCGCCGTCTTTTGCACGCGGCCACCCACGGGCACGAAAGTCCCCTCCTGCAGGAAGCGCAGCAGCTTGACCTGCATGGCCGGTGGCATCTCGCCGACCTCGTCGAGGAAGAGGGTGCCGCCGTGCGCCGCTTCGACCAAGCCGGGCTGATCGCGGTAGGCGCCGGTGAAGCTGCCTTTCATGTGACCGAAGAGCTCGCTCTCCAGCAGCTCGGCCGACAAGGCGCCGCAGTGCACGACGACGAAGGGGCCGTCGCGACGCGGGCTGCCTTCGTGCAGGGCACGAGCCACCAGCTCCTTACCTGTCCCCGTTGGGCCCAGCACCAGCACGCTGACGCGCGTCGGCGCGACACGTCTGACCATGGCACGCAATTGCTGCATGGGCGGCGTCTGGCCGACCAGGCCGAGGTCGTCGGCGCCCTGCTCGGCACGCAGCCGCAGCAGCTCGGCTTCCAGTCGCGACTTGCGCAGCGCGCGGGCGACGACGAAGCGCAGCAGATCGGGGTCGATGGGTTTGGTGATGAAGTCCCAGGCGCCCAGCTCGGCGGCGCGCAGGGCCAGCTCATGCTCGCCATGCCCCGTCAGCACGATGACGGGCACGCCTGCCAGGCGCGGGATCAGCTCCAGGCCGCGCTCGGGGTCCATATGCGGTGGCATGGCCAGGTCCAGCAGCACCAGCTCGGGCCGCTGCGCGGCGAAGCGGGCCAGGGCCGCTTCGCCGTCGCCGGCGATGTCGACTTCGTGCCCGAGGCTGCGCAGGAAGCCGCCGCCCAGGCGCTGGAAGGCGGCCTCGTCGTCGACCAGCAGCACGCGGCCGGTTTCAGGGTTGGATGGGGTCATGGGGAAAGCTCAGCGTGAAGCAGGTGCGCCAGCCGGGGCGCTCGTTGAGGGCGGCGGTGCCGCCATGCGCGGCCATCACGCGGGCGACGATGGCCAAGCCCAGGCCGGTGCCACCGGGGCTGCGCGAGGCAAAGGGCTCGAACAGCCGCTCGCGGATGGTCTCGGGCACGCCGGGGCCGTCGTCGCAGACATACAGGCGCAGGCCGTCGGCGTCGCGCTCGGCGTCGACATGGACGGCGCTGCCGCTGGCCGTGCGGGCGTTCTCGACGAGATTGGTCAGGGCTTGTTCGACGCGGCGGGCGTCCAGCAGCGCCGGCAGCGGCTGCTGCAAGCCGGGGCCGATTTCAACGCCGGGCTGGCGGCGCGCCACTGTCTGCACGAGGGTGGTGACGTCGACCTCGGCTGGTGCGAGTTTCCAGGGTTTGGCGTAGTCCAACAGGTCGCGTGTCAGATGGGCGATGCGGTCGACCTGCTCGGCCACCTCGCGGCGGGTGTCGCTCGGCGCCATGGCGACGGCCATCGAGATGATGTTGAGCGGGTTGCGGATGTCGTGGGCCACGGTGGCGGCCAGGGCGCCCAGTTCGGCCAAGCGTGCCTGCAACTGCCGCTCGCGTTCGCGGGCGGCGAGCTGTTGGGCCTGCTCGACGCGCATGGCGGCTTCCACGATCAGGCTGCCGAAGAGTTCGGCCAGATGCCGCTGGCCCGGCGGCGCGGCTGCCCAGCCTTGCAGCTCGAGTCGCCAGGGGACACGGCGGCAGTTCAGCCGCGGCAGGGCGGGTTCGGTTTCGGCGTCGAAGACGACCTCGACCGGCATGCCCAGGCGCGTGCCCAGCAGCCGTGCGGCGAGCAAGCCGAGTTCGTCCAGCGTCTCCGCCGGCAGCAGGGCTTCGCGCCAGGCCTGCAGGTCGGCGGCCGAGGCCTCGCCGCCCGGGTAGATCAGGCGCTGCACAAAGCGCCGCACCGGCCCGCTCAGCGCGAGGCAGCCGGCAGCCACGGCCACGCCGCTGAGCCAGCGCGACTCGAAAGGCAGCAGCAGCGGCATCAGGCCGACGATGCCGACGCCGATGGCCAGCAGCAGCGTCCACACCAGGGCGCGGCCGGCCCAGGCATTGGCGACGAACACGCCCCAGCGCAGCACGCCGTAGACGAGGATGACCGGGTAGAGGGGCAACAGCAGCAGCGGCACCGGGTAGACAGGCAGGCGCAGCATCACCAGCGCGTAGCCGCTGAGGCAGAGCAGCCCCCAAAGGCAGGACGCGGTGACGGCCGCAATCTGCTGGCGGGCCGGCGGCCGGGCCCGCGCCAGGCCGCTCAGCAGCACGCCCACGCCAGCGATGCCCAGCACGATCCAGGCGATGCTGGCCAGCCAGCCCACGGTGCTGGCCATGGCGATCCAGCCCACCGGCTCGATCCACACCAGGTGGCCCGACACCCAGAACTGCGCGACCAGCGAAGACAACCCGCTGTACGCATACGCCGCCGTCACCCAGCCCCGGCTCAAGGGCACGCGGCAGAACACGACGCAGAAGTGGAAGAAGAAGGCCGACACGAAGGGCGCCATCGACATCAGGCGCAGGGCGACAGGCTCGGCCTCCACACCCCACCAGTTGGGCAGCTCGTTGCCGGTGATCCAGACCGCGATGCCGGCCAGGAAGGCGGCCAGCAGCCGGCCGCCGGCCACTCGGTCAGACCACCAGAGCAGCACGCCGGCCAGCACCAGGGTCTCGAACAGCGAGAAGCCCAGGGCGAAACGGATCAGCAGCATGGGGTGTTAACGAAGTTGACAAGTGGGGCGTCCGGCACTGTATCCGAGGTATGCGCATTGCGGATGTAATTTCAATGAAATCAATCACTTAGGAGGTGAATCGGGCCTGGCATGGTTGTCGCGATAGAGGGGGCATGAACGCCGCCCAGCCCCTCGACCTCTCCGCCCTCATCGGCCCCGCCGCCTGGGCCCGCCTGCCCGCCGCCGTGCAGCGCCGCTTTGCCGCCGGCCATGCCGAGGCGACCTACCACGGCCTGATGGACATGCGCTGCTCGCGCCTGGGCCGCGTGCTGGCCTGGCTGGTCAAGCCGCTGCGCAGCCCGCTGGCCGCGGCCAATGCCAGCGGCGTGCCGACGACGGTGCGGGTGCGGGCTGTCGGCGCCGGCGTTGTCTGGGAGCGCAGCTTCGAGAACGGCGTCGGCCGCGTGTTCTCGACCAAGGAGCTGGATGCCGGCGGCCGCCTGCAGGAGCGCACCCGCGGCGGCCTGGGCATGGCGCTGAACGTCTTCGAGCACGACGGCGCCCTGGTATTCCAGAGCCACCGCTACTTCCTCGACCTGGGCGGGCTGCGCCTGGTCATGCCCCGCCTGCTCAGCCCTGGTACTTGCCGCGTCGAGCACCGCGACCTGGGTGATGGCCTGTTCCGCTTCACGCTCTCCATGGACCACCCCGTCTGGGGAGAAACCTTCCACCAAACCGGCGTGTTTGTTGACCCCTCGCCCGACCTCGCCGGCTGAACGCTGGCGAGTCCGGTCGGTCCCCCGAGGGGACGGCGATGCATGCCGGATTGACCGGCAGGCATCGCCCAACGCGGGCCGGCTAGGGAGCGGCCCGGCGCTCGGCCCGCAAATGCACACAACCAAGGATCACTGACATGAACCTCCTCTTCACCCTGCTCAGCGTCCAGGCCGTCATGGGCGCCTTCGACAACCTCTGGCACCACGAGCTGCAGGCCAAGCTGCCGCAGCGTCCGTCGGCCCGGCGCGAGCTGGCCCTGCATACGGCCCGAGAGGCCATCTACGGCGTCGTCTTCATCGGGCTGGCTTGGTGGGAATGGCAAGGGCTCTTTGCCGCCGTGCTGGCTGCGTTGCTCGGCGCCGAGGTCGTCATCACGCTGGCCGACTTCCTCGAGGAAGACCGCAGCCGCAGCCTGCCGGGCTTCGAGCGAGTACTGCACACGCTGCTGACCATCAGCTATGGCCTCTTCCTGGCGATGCTCGCGCCGGTGCTGTGGAACTGGAGCCAGGAGCCGACGCGATTGCTGCCCGCTTCCAACGGCTGGTGGGCGCCGCTGCTGACGGCCTATGGTGTCGGTGTGCTGGCCTGGAGCCTGCGCAATCTGATCGCCGTGCGCCGTCTGGCCCGCATGCCCGTGCCGCCGAACCAACCGGCCTCGATGCGCCGCCAGCCGGCTGTCCTCGTCACCGGCGCGACCGGCTTTGTCGGCCACGCCGTCGTGGCCGAGCTGGTGCGCGACGGTCGCCGTGTCATCGCGCTGTCCCGCGACTTGCGCCAGGCGCGTGGCCTGTTCGGTCCCGGCGTCTGGGTCGTCGACGACCTGGACGCCATCCCCTCCGAGACCCGCATCGAGGCCATCGTCAACCTGGCCGGTGCCCGCGTGCTGGGCCTGCCCTGGACAGTCGCACGCCGCCGCACGCTGATGGGCAGCCGGGTCGGCATCACGCAACGGCTGGTCGCGCTGATGCGCCGCCTGGAGCAACGCCCTCGCGTGCTGGTCAGCGCGTCGGCCGTGGGCTTCTACGGCGCCGTCAATGACGGCACAGCTTGCACCGAAGCCAGCCTGCCCAAGCCCGGCGAGTTCCAGTCCGACCTCTGCGCCGCCATCGAACACGAGGCCCGCCGCGCCGAGGCCCTGGGCGTGCGTGTCGTGAGGCTGCGCTTGGGCGTCGTGCTGGGCCGCGAGGACGGCGCCTATCCCCTGCAAGCCCTGGCGGCGCGGCTGGGATGCGGGGCGGTGCTGGGCAATGGCCGACAGCCAGCGCCCTGGCTGCATCGCGACGATGCCGTGGGCCTGATCCGCTTCGCACTGCAGCAGAGCGAACTCTCGGGTGCCGTCAATGCCGTGGCGCCCGAGACACCGCGGCAGGCCGACTTCGCCCACGCCCTGGCCGCCTCCTTTGGCCGTCGTGCCTGGCTGCGCATGCCGGCCTGGCCGCTGCGCCTGCTGGCCGGCGAGATGGCGACGCTGCTGCTGGACGGCCAGAACGTCGTGCCCGCCGCGGCCCTCGCCGCCGGCTACCGCTTCCGCCACCCGACGCTGCAGGCCGCCTTGGCCGACCTGGCCACGCGGCATGATGCTGGCCATGAATCCATCGCCCATTGACCGCTGCAACGACGGCAGCCAGCAACCGCCGCGGCTGCGCCGCGACATCAACCTGGGCACGATGGCCGAACTGCCGCGCGGCTCGACCGGCTGGCGCGCCAGCCACGCCGAGCAGCTGGCCCTGTTGAAGGTCGACGGCCATGAAGCCGTGCAGATCTGGCAGCCCACGGCGGCGGCCGCCCAGGCCGCGCGTGACGCCGGCCTTGCCGTCACCGGCATCTGCCGAGCACTGACGCCACCGGACGTCGACGCCATCGTGCGCGAGCAGTGCGATTTCGGCTGCGAGATCACGACGCTGCATGTCGGCAACTCCTTCGAGACCGACGCCGAGATGGATGCGCTGGCGGCAGCCGTGCTGGAGACCTCGGCGCGCCATGGCCACCCGGTCTATATCGAGACCCATCGCGGCACCATGACCCAGGACCTGCGCCGCACGCTGGACCTGGTCGCGCGCTTCCCGGCCCTGCGCTTCAACGCCGACCTGTCGCATTGGTACACCGGCCATGAGCTGACCTATGGCGGCGAGTTCTACGACCGCGCCGCGCGGCTGCAGCCGGTGTTCGAGCGCGTGCGCTTCCTGCATGCCCGCGTCGGCAACCCGGGCTGCATCCAGACCGGCCTGGACGACCCGGGTGACTACCTCGGCCATTTCCGCTGGATGTGGCAGCGCTGCTTCGAGGGTTTCCTGCGCGGCGCCGGACCCGGCGACTACCTGAGCTTCAACGCCGAGCTGCTGCCGCAGAAGATGGGCGCCGACTTCTGGCTGCACTATGCCCAGCCGCGCCCGGATCTGGCGGGCGATGCGCTCAATGGCGAGCCCAGCGACCGCTATGCCGACGCCGCGCGGCTGTGGCGGATTGCGAACGAATGTTTCGAGGCGGCACGCAGCCGCCTTGCCACGGCCTGACGGGTCGCGACAGCCCTGCGTCAGCACTTCGGCCGCTCTCGCGCCATACTTCCACCACCATGCGCATCCTGCTCGTCGAAGACGACGAACAACTCGTCGAAACCACCGCCCGCGCCCTGCGCTCCCAAGGCTGGGTCGTGGACTGCACCGCCCGCGGCGAGCCCGTGCCGCGCTCGCTGCGCGAGGACGCCTACGACCTGCTCATCCTGGACATCGGCCTGTCGGGCATCGATGGCTTCGAGACCCTGCGCCGGGTGCGCGGCGAGGGCATCGCCGTCCCGGTGCTGATCCTGACCGCCCGCGACGCCGTCGAGGACCGCGTGCGCGGCCTGGAGGGCGGCGCCGACGACTACCTCGTCAAGCCTTTTGCGCTGACCGAACTGGTGGCCCGCGCCCGCGCCCTGGTGCGGCGCAGCCAGGCCCGCACCAGCAACCAGCTGCAACTGGCCCGTCTGCGCATCGACCAGGAGGCGCGCCGCGCCTATATCGAGGACGAGCCTCTGGCTCTATCCGCTCGCGAATGGGATGTGCTGGGTTTCCTGATGGCGCGGGCCGGCAAGGTCGTGCCCAAGGAGCACATCGCGCTGGCCAGCAATGCCTGGGACCAGGGCGTCAGCGACAACGCCATCGAGGTCTGCCTGTCGCGGCTGCGCGCCAAGATCGAGCCGGGCGGCGTGCAACTGCGCACTGTGCGCGGCCTCGGCTACCTTCTGGAAGAAATAGGCTGAGTGGCTGAAGCGCCGCGCTCCAGCCTGCAGCGGCGGCTGTTCGGCTGGCTGATGCTGCCCCTGCTGGTGGCCCTGCCGGTGCTCGGCACGGCGCTGTACGAGCAGGTCAGGCACAGCGCCCAGAGCTGGCTCGACGAGGGCCTGGAAGACACCGCCCTGACGCTGGCCGGCCAGATCGACGTGCGCAGCGGCGAGCCGCGCATCGACGTCAGCGCCACCATGGATCGCGCCCTGCGCTTTGACCGCCAGGACGATGTCTTCTATCTCGTGCTGTCGCCGCGCGGGGAGGTACTGCAGGGCGACGCCGGCCTGGCGGAGCTGCAGCCCCGGCCCGCGCTGCAGGCAGCCGGCCATACCTATTACGGCGATGTGAGGCTGCGCGGCCGCGAGCTGCGCCTGGTGCAGCTGGGCCAGGACTGCGGCAGCGGCGTCTGCCAGATCCTCGTCGCCGAGACCCTGCACAAGCGCGACGCCCTGCAGCGCGAGATCGGCAGCTCCGTCGCCCTGAACGGCGGCGCCCTGGCCCTGCTGCTGGCCCTGGCCGGCTGGTGGGCCATCCGCCAGGGCCTGGCGCCCTTGACCGGACTGAGTGCCGAGCTGGAGCACCGCGACCTGCATCGCCTCACGCCGCTGACCGCCAGCCTGCCGCGCGAGCTGGTGCCGCTGCAGGCCGCCTTCAACCGCCTGTTCGAGCGCCTGGGCCGTGCGGCCGGCGCCCAGCGCGAATTCCTGGCCGACGCGGCCCACCAGCTGCGCACGCCGCTCACATCGCTGCAGACCGAGATCGAGCTGGCCATGCTGGAGCCGCACGACCAGCGCGTGGACCCGCTGCTGCAGCGCCTGCGCCAGCGCGTCGTGCGCAGCGCCCGCCTGGCCCAGCAGCTGCTGTCGCTGGCGCGCGCGGAAGACCGCAGCGTCGACGTCGGCCAGCGCATCGACCTGCGCGACATCGCCACCGAAAGCGGCCAGGACTGGGCCCACCGCGCCCTGCCCAGCGGGGTCGACCTCGGCTTCGAGTTGGCCGAGGCGCCGGCCCTGGGCCATGCCTTCCTGCTGCGCGAACTGCTGGAGAACCTCATCCACAACGCCGTCAGCTATGCCGGCGCGGCGGCTCGCATCACGGTGCGCTGCGGCAGCGGGCCCGAGGGCTCTTGGCTGGAGGTGGAGGACAACGGGCCGGGCATTCCGGCAGCGGAGCGTCCGGCGGCCATGCAGCGCTTCCGCCGCGGCAGCAGCGCCAGCGGCACCGGCAGTGGCCTGGGTCTGGCCATCGCGGCCGACATCGCGGCCCGCCATGGGGGCCGCCTGGAACTGCTGGATGCGCACTCGGGCCCGGGCCTGCGCGCCCGCCTCAGCCTGCGGCCCTTGCCGCCGGATCCAGCCCCAGCTGCTTGAAGAGATTCATCGCGACGACGACGCGCCGCCCCGGCGTGGCCGGCACCTCGTGCATGGTGATGCCGGGAAACATGATCAGCGTGCCCGGCCGCGGCTGGAAGGCGCTGGTCTTGGAGAACACCAGCGGCGCGCAACCGGGCTCGGCCTCCAGGTAGACGACGCAGCTCAGGTCGGCCGGCCAGTGGTTGTGTGGCGCCGTGTAGTCGGCCTGTTCGTAGATGGCGCCCCAGCAATGGGTGACCAGCAGGTCCAGCCCGAGCGAGTCCAGCTCTCCCGACCAGGCCTTGGGCGCCGCCGCCTTGGCGATCTCGACGACGCTGGCGCACAGCGGCAACAGCTTGTCGTTGAGCATGTGGCTCTTCCACGGGCTCATATAGACCGACTTCACATTGGACGCCGGCGACTGCGGATGGCTGATGCGCAGCTCGGCTATGGCCTCGCGCGCCAGCTGCAGCCGGTCGGCAATGGGACCCAGCTCGGCAATGATGACGGGCAGCTCGGTCTGCACACTGGCGCCGACAATTCGGACAGCTTCGGGCACGGATTCGGAAGTGCTCATGCCGCCATTCTGGCCGCAGGCGCCGGGCGGACAAGGCCCGAAAAGCCGGTCAGCCCAGGGCTTCGTACAGGGCCTGCAGCTCCTGCGTCAGCTTGTGGCGCGCATCGAGATGGATCATGGGCCGGCTCAGCTCGTGGGACTCCTTGACCTTGACGCTGCTGGACAGATAGGGCTCCAGCAGCGGCAGGCCTTCATCCAGCAACTCCTGCACGACGCGCTGCGGCAGCGAGGCGCGGGCCTGGAACTGGTTGACGACGATGCCCTCGACCGACAGCTCGGGCGCATGGTCGGCACGGATCTCCTCGACGGCTTCCAGCAGGCCGTACAGGGCCCGGCGCGAGAAGTCGTCGCAATCGAAGGGGATGAGGCAACCCTGGGCCGCGATCAGGGCCGAGCGGGTGTAGAAGTTCAGCGCCGGCGGCGTGTCGATCCAGATCTCGTCGTAGTCGTCCGCCAGCGGCTGCAGCGCGTCGCGCAGCTTGTAGATCTTGTAACGGCTCTCCAGCTTGGAATGCAGCTCGTCCAGCTCGGGGCTGGCCGGCATCAGGTGCAGGTTGTCCCAGGGCGTCTCGGTGACGAAGTCGGTGGCCGCTGGCGGGCGCACGGCGAACTTCAGCGTCGACTCGAAGAATTCGGCCGAGCCCGCCGCGCCCTCGTCCAGCGCATCACCCATCTGATAGCGGCTGGTATTGCCCTGGCGGTCCAGGTCGATGACCAGCACCCGCTTGCCGCCGGCCGCGGCGATCGCCGCCAGGTTGCTGGTGATGGTGGACTTGCCCACGCCACCCTTCTGGTTGAACACGACTCGCCGCATCGCCGACTCCCTTGCTGCTGCTGGATGCGGCGATTGTGCACTGCACAAAAGTCAGTGGGCTGGCGTGGTTTCGGCGAGCGGATGCGCGATGCCGCCGTCGCCGTAGGTGCGCACCACCTCGGCGATGACCACCTGGTAGCCCCTCAGCCACTTGGCCTGGGCCTGCTTGGCCTCGCGGTGAGCGGGGTGGCTCATCAGCTGTTGCAGGGCCTCCATCGAATCCCAGTAGTAGACGTTGGAGATCAGGCCGGTGGCGGCGTTCTCCCAGGCCTCCTCGCCGAGATAGCCGGGGATGGAACGGGCGACGGCCGCGATGCGCTCGTCCAGCGCGAAGAAGTCGGCGTCGTAGTCGCCCTTGGCGAAGGTGAAGGTGGAGGTGAACATCAGGAGATTGTCGTCAGCGCGCGCTCGACAAAGCGGCGCGGCACCGTGGTCTTGGGCACGCGCACCGGGAACCAGGAGCGAATGTCCTGCTCGATGCCGATGCCGTGCATGAAGTTGTAGAGGCCCTTCTTCAGCCCCTGGCCCAGGCCGTCGTGGTCGGTGGGCGTGGGGTCGATGAAGGCGATGTCGTTCCGGGCAAAGCGGCCATCCGCCGGCAGCGGCTGCAGCGTGACGCCATATTCGGCCGGGTTCAGGCCGACGGGCGAGTGCACCGTGCAGGCAAAGCGGTGGAAGAAGCCGCTGTGGATGCAGCCGTTCTCGAACAGCTGGCGCACATACTCCAGCGCGTCGACGGTGTCCTGGGTCGTCTGCGTCGGGAAGCCGTACATCAGGTAGGCGTGCACGAGGACGCCGGCGTCGGCGAAGGCCTTGGTCACGCGCGCCACCTGCTCGACGCTGACGCCCTTCTTCATCAGCTTCAGCAGCCGGTCCGAGGCCACCTCCAGCCCGCCCGAGATGGCGATGCAGCCGCTGTCGGCCAGCAGCTGGCAGAGCTCGGGCGTGAAGGTCTTTTCAAAGCGGATATTGCCCCACCAGGAGATGGCCACGCCGCGGCGGATCAGCTCCTCGGCCAGGGCCTTGAGCGCCTTGGGCGGCGCGGCCTCGTCGACGAAATGAAAGCCCGTCTGCCCCGTCTCCCCGACGATGGCCTCGATGCGGTCCACCAGCACCTCGGCCGAGGCGGCCTCGTAGCGCGAGATGTAGTCCAGGCTGACGTCGCAGAAGCTGCACTTCTTCCAGTAGCAGCCATGGGCCACGGTCAGCTTGTTCCAGCGCCCGTCGCTCCACAGCCGGTTCATGGGGTTGAGCATGTCCAGCAGCGACAGATAACGGTCCAGCGGCAGGCCGTCCCAGGTCGGCGTGCCGACGTCGTCAAAGGGAATGTCGGGTTCGACGAAGTTGGTGTACTTGACTGCGCCCTCATCGCGCCAGAAGGTGCGTACCAGTCGAATCTTCGAGCGCTTGCCGGCGACATGCTCCAGCAGGGCCAGCAGCGGCCGCTCGCCGGCGTCCAGCGTCACATAGTCGACGAAGTCAAAGACGCGCGGCTCGGCCAGTTCGCGCAGCTCGGTGTTCACATAGCCGCCGCCCAAAACACAGACGACCTCGGGCCGCGCGGCCTTGATGCTCTGGGCGATGCGCAGGGCCGCGTAGACCGAGCCGGGGAAGGGCACGGACAGCAGCACGACATCGGGCTGGTGCTGCTCCAGTGCGGCCAAGGTCAGCGCGTGCAGCGTGCGGTCGACGAGATTGGGCGGCGCGGCCAGGGCCTCGGCCAGTGGATCGAAATGGGCCTGGGCCGCGGCCAGGGACTCGGCATAGCGGACGAACTCGAAACGCTCGTCCACGGCGTCGCGCAGCACATCGGCGAGGTCGTTCAGGAACAGCGTGGCCAGATGGCGGGCGCGGTCCTGCAGGCCGAGGGCGCCAAAGGCCCAGGCGAGCGGGTCGCCGCCGTCTTCGTCGACATAGTTGTCCAGCGAGGCGAAGCGCGCGCCCTCGGGCAGAAAGCTGCGCGTGTTGATGCGGTGGGCCAGCGTCGGGTCGCGGCCTTGCAGGAACCCAAGGGTGCGCGGGGCAGCGGCGGCGATGGCGTCGAACTCGGCGGCAAACCAGGCGGTCTGCGGCGTGCGCTTCGCTTCAGGCAGGGCGTGCACGGCCTCGCGGATCTGAGTCAGACCGGCGGGCGAGAACAGCTCCAGCACCAAGGTCAGCGCCAGGTCCACCTGATGCGCGTCGATGCCGCGCGAGCGCAGGAAGCCGGTCAGATAGGCGGTGGACGGGTAGGGCGTGTTCAGCTGCGTCATCGGGGGGATGACGGAGAGGACACGGGAAGACGACAACGACATTCGCGGATTGTCGCGGCCGCGGCATATTTGGGCGCCTGTGCGCTACCTGTAGGAGATCAAAACTCCGCGCACATGTCTCTCCTGCTTGAAATTCTTCGAGCCTTGAGTGCCAGAGACTGCGAGTTCGGTATCGGAAATCCATTCCAGCTTCAGCGGCACCGTTCCATCGGCGATGAACGCACTTCCGGTTTCTTCCCCGGGCGCGTCGTCGGCCGGCACGATGGAAAGCTGAGTGTTGAAACCTGTTGTCGCGCCGCAATTGCGACTGAACACCACAGCGCTGAACCTGCCGCTCGGCGATGCGACTTTTGCGACGGTGTTGTTTTCGCAGGGATCACTACAACCGACCACGGCCATTGAGATTGCCATGACGACGAGAGAGATGACTGCGCTCCGTCCTTTGTGTGAAGGCGAGGGCAATTGCTATCCCGCCAACCACCCAGCCAACTTCTCCGCAATCATCAACGTCGGCGAATTCGTATTCCCGCTCGTGATTGTCGGCATCACGCTCGCGTCCGCCACGCGCAGGCCGCTCACGCCGCGCACACGCAGCCGCGAGTCGACGACGGCGTAGTGGTCGTCCTTGCGGCCCATGCGGCAGGTGCCCACGGGATGGAAGATGGTGGTGGCGATATCGCCGGCCAGGCGGGCCAGCTCCTCGTCGGTCTGGTACTGCGGGCCCGGCTTGTATTCCTCGGGCTTGAAGGCAGCCAGGGCCGGTTGCGACACGATGCGGCGCGTCAGCTTCAGGCTGTCGGCCGCCACCTGGCGGTCCGCATCCGTGGACAGGTAGTTGGGTTTGATGGCCGGCGCCACCGCTGCGTCGGGGGAGGTCGCGTAGACCGCGCCGCGGCTGGTCGGGTTGAGGTTGCAGACGCTCGCCGTGAAGGCGTTGAAGCCGTGCAGGGGCTCGCCGAAGGCGTCCAGCGACAGCGGCTGCACGTGGTATTCCAGGTCGGGCCAGGCTCGCTCGGGGTTGCTGCGCGTGAAGGCGCCCAGCTGTGACGGGGCCATGCTCATCGGGCCGCTGCGGCGCAGCGCGTATTCCAGGCCGATCATGGCCTTGCCGAGCAGCGAGGCCGAGCGGGTGTTCAGGGTCTTGGCGCCTTCGACCTTGTAGATGGCGCGGATCTGCAGATGGTCCTGCAGGTTGGCACCGACGCCGGGCAGGTCCTGCTCGACCGCGATGCCGAGCTTGTGCAGCAGGCTTTCAGGGCCCAGTCCCGAGAGTTGCAGGATGTGGGGCGAACCGATGGCGCCGGCGGCCAGCAGGACCTCGCCGCCCGCATTCAGCCAGGGCTGCTCGACGCCATGCGGTGTCAGCACCTCGACGCCCGCGCAGCGCAGGCCGGCATCGTCGCGCAGCAGGCGCAGCTTGCGCACCTGGGCGCCGGTCCACAACTCGAAGTTGGGCCGGCCGAACGCCGTCGGGCGCAGAAAGGCCTTGGCGGTGTTCCAGCGCAGGCCCTTCTTCTGGTTGACCTCGAAATAGCCCACGCCCTCATTCGTGCCGGCATTGAAGTCGCTGGTGGCCGGAATGCCGGCCTGTTGGGCGGCTTGGGCAAAGGCGTCGAGGATGGGCCAGCGCAGGCGCTGCTGCTCGACCCGCCATTCGCCCTTGCTGCCGTGCACGGCGGCAAAGCCTTTGGGTGCGGTCTCGGGCTTGTCCAGCCGCCAGTGGCTTTCGTGCTTGCGAAACGCCCGCAGCACACGCTCCCAGCGCCAGGTGTCGTCGCCGGTGACTTCGGCCCAATGCTCGTAGTCGCGACTCTGGCCACGCATATAGATCATGCCGTTGATGCTGGAGCTGCCGCCCAGCACCTTGCCGCGCGGGTAGCGCAGGCTGCGGCCGTTCAGCCCAGCCTCGGCCTCGGTGTTGAAGCACCAATCGGTGCGCGGGTTGCCGATGCAGTAGAGATAGCCGACCGGGATGTGGATCCAGTGGTAGTCGTCCTTGCCGCCGGCCTCGATGAGGAGGACGCGCTTCTCGGGATCGGCGCTGAGCCGGTTCGCGAGCAGGCAGCCGGCGGTGCCGGCGCCCACGATGATGTAGTCGAAACCTTGACGGGCCATGAAGCGCTAACGAGGCGTGCAGGGGGCTGCGGGATGCAGCCCCTAGCGTACGTTACTCGCCGGCGGTAGCCCCCAGGCGATACCAATCCAGCTTGCGCGTGAGCGTCATCACGGCGGCGAGCACGGTGAACAGCAGCACCGCGCCGATGACCAGGGCGGTCTGTTCGCGGCTCAGCAGCACATAGAGGGCGCCATAGAGCAGGGCGATGCCGCCGCCAAACGCAGTGCCGCGCAGCCAGCCGCCCAGCATGGCCGCGGCGTACTGCGTCAGCACCACGGCGGCGGCGCTCGAGGCGATCAGATAGGCCATCAGGAAGGGCAGGTGCTCCGACAGGCTGAGCAGCAGCAGGAAGAACAGGCTCAACGCCATGCCGACGAGCAGGTACTGCACTGGGTGCACGCGCCGGCCCGTCAGCAGTTCGGTCAGACCGACGGTGACGAAGGTCAACGCGATGAACATCAGGCCGTATTTGATGGCGCGGTCGCTCATGACATAAGGGTTCACCGGGTCGATGAACTCGACATCCAGGGTGTCGGGGCATTTCTCGCCGGCCGCGACCTGGTTGGCGGCGTTGCTGGCCAGCTCGGTCACCTTCCAACCGGCCTCGAAGCCGCTGACGCCGACCTTGCGATCCGCTGGCAGGAAGCGTCCGCCAAAGCTCGGATGCGGCCAGCTCGATTGGAGGCCGACGGTGGTGCTGCCAGCCGCCGGCACGACGCCGAAGCGCTGGCTGCCGACGAGGTCCAGCGCCAGGCTCAGGGACAGGCCGGTGTCCAGGCGCAGGCCCGGCAGCGGTGCATGCAGGCCGTTGCGGTAGACGGGGTGGGTAGTGCCGGGCTTCACGGCGAGGCTCTGCCCGTCGCGCTTGAGTTCGGCGCCGCGCAGGCCGCGCGCATCGCTGACGGAGAACATCACCGCCACATCGCCGCATTCGACCTGGCTGCCGGGCCTCTCGCCGCGTGGGGTCAGCGCAGCGGCATCGCTCCAGCGTGCGGTCAGGTTGAGCTTGCCGGCATAGGTGTTGACCTTGAACAGGCCGCGGTAGCGCGTCTCGGGTGTCAGGCCGCCGTTGACGGCCAGTTGGGCGGGGGCCGCGGTCAGCGTGAAGCTGCGCGATTCGGCGTCGCCCTGGCCGTTCTTCCAGAGTTCCTTGCAGGAGCGCACGAGCAGGGGGCCGAGCAGGGTCTGCGAGCCGGCGAGGGCCTGTTCGACGCCTTGCACGGCCTCCTGTTGCCTGGCCTGGCGCTCGTGCACGAGGCCGCCGATCTGGGCGAGCACGATGCACAGCAGCAGGGAGACGACGGCCAGGATGGCCAGCTTGGAAAATGTGGGGTTGAGCTTCATGCCGCCAGCATCGCCAGCGGCCGTGAGGGCATGACGAAGTCTGTGAAGCCGGCGTGAAGTCAGCGCGGCAGGATGAGCGTCACCCGCAGCCCCGGCTCCGCCGCCTCGAAAGTCAGCCGCCCGCCATGCAGCTCGGCCACGCGCCTCGCGATGGCCAGTCCCAGGCCCGAGCCCTTGACCAGGCTGCCCGGCCGCGCTGTCGAGAAGAAGCGCTTGCCGAGCTGGGCGAAGCCGGCGGGCGGCACGCCGGGGCCGTGGTCGCGCAGCGTCAGCCTTGCGGTCGTCGGCGTCGTGCTGACCGCCAGTTCCAGCGTCGAGCCGGCGGGCGCGAAGTCGATGGCATTGACGAGGAGGTTGCCGAAGGCCAGCTCCAGCAGGGCGGTGTCGGCTTCAACCGTCACGTCGTCACGCGCCGTCCAGGTGATGCGCAGGCCCTGTTGCTCCAGCCGCGGCGCCTGGCGGTCCAGCTGGGCTTCGACCCAATCGGTCAGCGTGATGCGCTGGCGCTCGCCGAGGCCCACCTGGGCCTCCAGCTGCGACAGCGCCAGCACACGCTCCACCAGGGTCTGCAGGCGCGCCGTCTGGTCCAGCACCTGGCCTGCGAAGCGCTTGCGATCGGCCTCCGGCAACTCGTCCTGCAGCAGCTCGCCGCTGGCGCGCAGGGCCGCGAGCGGGCTCTTCAGCTCATGCGTCAGTGCGCGCACATCGTGCTCGAGCTGTTCGCGCCCCTCGAGGCGACGGCGCATGTCGTCCATGGCGACGGCGAGGTCGCCCAGCTCTCCGGGCACGGCCGGAAGGGTCTGGGCCTGGCCGGCCTGGGCCTGCTGGGCAAAGCGGCGCAGGCGGCGCACCGAGGCCACCAGCCATAGCGTCACGCCCACGCCGACGAGGAGGCTGGTCGCCAGCAAGGCGGCGCCGGCCCAGAACACGCGGCGCTCGGCACGGTCGATGAAGGCCTGCACGCTGGCCACCGGCTTGGCCACGCTGACGACGCCCAGGGTGCGGCCGTCCTTCAGCACCGGTGCGGCGACGACGAGGATGGTGCTGCGGTCGTCGGCCGCGTAGCGCGTCGAGCGCGCGCCGTAGTCGCCGCGCAGCGTCAGCGCCACGTCGCGCCATTGCGAGTAGTCCTGGCCCACGGCCGAGGGCTGGCCGGAGTCGAGCACGACGCGGCCGCTGGCGTCCGTCACGTAGATGCGTAGCGTCAGGCTCTGCTTGCGCAGGCCCCAGATCGGCACGTCGATGTCGCGCTTCACATAGCGCTGCAACTGGGCGGCGAGTCGGCCATCGGGCACGGCTGCGCCGGCGGCCAGCTCATCGGCGGCGACCTCGGCCACCAGATGGGCGGTGTCCACCATCAGGTCTTCCATGACCTCGCGCACGCTGGGCTTGACCTCGGCGAGGAAGACCTTGAGCAGCAGCACGGCGCTGAGGCCGGCGATCAGGAAGAAGCCGAAGAAGACGCGAAGACCCAGCCTCATGGTTCGAGGGAGTAGCCCAGGCCGCGGTGGGTCTTGATCGGGTCGCTGCCAGGGGCCGCTTCGCGCAGCTTGGCGCGCAGCGTCTTGATGTGGGTGTCGACGGTGCGGTCGGTGCTTTCGGCGCTGCTGCCCCAGACTGCATCCAGCAGCGTGTCGCGGCTGTGGATGCGGCGAGGCGCGCGCAGCAGATGCGTCAGCAGCCCCAGCTCCAGCTTGGTGAGGTTGAGCACCACGCCGTCCAGGCTCACCCGCGAGCCCTCGACCAGGAAGCCCGCTGTGGCCGGTGGCGGCGCCTGCACGCGGCGCAGCAGGGCGCGCACGCGGGCGACGAGCTCGCGCGGGCTGAAGGGCTTGGCGAGGTAGTCGTCCGCGCCCAGCTCCAGGCCGAGCACGCGATCCATCTCCTCGCTGCGCGCGCTCAGCACGATGACCGGCAGATGGGCCAGGGCGCCGGCGCGCACCTCGCGGCACAGGTCCAGCCCATGGCCGTCGGGCAGGCCGATGTCGAGGATGAGCAGCTCGGGCGCCGGCGCCTGCTTCAGGCGCTCGCGGGCTTCGGCCAGCCAGGCCTTGTGCTCGACGGTGAAGCCCTCGCGGCGCAGCGCAAACGCGACCGTGTCCGCAATGGCGGGATCGTCTTCCAGCAGCAGGATGGTCAAGCGCGCCAGCCCTTCGAGAGTGCAGCGACGAGTTGAGCGGCCGTGCCCGGTGCGCGGTTCAGCGGCAGGGCCTGGCCGGCCCACAGGCTGATGAAGTCGGCCTGGCCGGCCTTGGCCGCGGCCTGGCGCAGGGGCCGGCTGGCGGCATTGGGCTGAGGGAAGGCGGGCAGGGCCACGCCCTCCAGCTCGCGGGTGACGCGGTTGGCCACGCCGCGGGCGAAGCGACCAGAGAAGGCCTGGGTCAGGGTCGAATCGGCATCCGTGGCCGCCAGCAGCGCGGCACGGTAGGCCGGCGACAGCGGGCATTCGTCGACCAGCAGAAAGGCCGTGCCGACCGTCACGCCGCTGGCGCCCAGGGCCTGGGCCGCGGCGACGCCGCGGGCGTCGGCGATGCCACCGGCAGCCAGCACCGGGATGTCGAGGGCATCGACCAGTTGGGGCACCAGGGCCATCGTGCCGATCAGCGCGCCTTCGGCTCTGCCCAGGAAGCCGCCGCGATGGCCGCCAGCCTCATAACCCTGGGCCACGACAGCGTCGACGCCGCTGGCTTGCAGGACCCGGCCCTCGCCGACCTGGGTGGCGGTGCCGATGACCTTGAACCCTTGCGCCTTCAGCGCCGCCACGCGCGCCACGCCCGGGTCGCCCATGACGAAGCTGATGACGGCTGGTCTGGCGGCGATGGCGGCCTCGAGCTGGGCGTCGAAGTCTTCCTCGTAGCGCTCCGGGCGCGTGGGCGCCGGCAGGCCCAGCTCGGTGTGCCAGGCGGCCAGGCGGGCGAGGTAGGCGTCCAGGGCGGTGTCGTCGCGCAGCCAGGGCTGGGGGCAGAACAGGTTAATGCCGAAGGGCTGGTCGGTGCGGGCACGGATGTCAGCCGCGATCTCGACTATGCGTGCGGGCGCCAGATAGGCCGCGCCGAGCTGGCCAAAGCCGCCGCCGGCGCTGACGGCGGCAACCAAGGCCGCGCTCGAGGCTTCGCCGGCCATCGGCGCCATCCAGATCGGTGGCAGGTTGAACAGGCTCATGGTGTCTCCCTCAACTGACGGAGCGTGCGGCGAGCACGGGGAAGAGCTTGATGAGGCCGTCGGCCAGCAGTTCGACGGCCAGGGCGGCGAGGATGAGGCCCATCAGCCGCGTCATGATGTTGATGCCGGTCTGGCCCAGCACCTTGGCGATCTTGCTGCTGGCCGAGAAGGTGATGAAGGTGACGATGGCCACGACGACGCCATAGCCGCAGAGGATGGCCAGCTCCCACCAGTGCCGGGTCTTGTCGGCATAGATGACCATGGTGGAGATGGTCGCCGGGCCGGTCAGCAGCGGAATGGCCAGCGGCACGACGGCGATGCTGGCGCCGGCATCGGCCTTGGTATTGCCCTCCGACACATCCTCCTTGCGCGCTTCGGCCGGTTGGGCGTTGAGCATCTGCAGAGAGCTGATCAGCAGCAGGCAGCCGCCGCCGACCTGGAAGCTGGCCAGCGAGATGCCGAAGAACTCGATGATCTTCAGGCCGAACAGGGCGCTCAGCGCGATGACGATGCCGGCCGTGCAGGCGCTGACCAGCATGGTCTTGCGCCGCTGCTCACGCGTGAGGCTGCTCGTGAAGTGGATGAAGAAGGGCACCACGCCGACGGGATTCACGATGGCCAGCAGCGCGACGAGGGGCTTGTAGATGTCCATGGCGGCAGATTGTGGCGGTCCGCCGCCGTCGGTGGAAAAACTCAGCCCGGTGAGCGATCTTGCAGGCTGCGCAGATAGTCCAGCCCCGCCGCCCCGCGGCAACCCCACCAGCTCAGCAGCTCGCCGTCGACCAGCTGCACGCGGGCCTGCGGGCACAGGGCCTGGGCCTCGGCGACATGCGTGGCGTCGAAGCGGTAGGGCTCGGAGCTCAGCAGCACCCGGTCGATGTCGCCCAGCCAGGGCTCCATGCCAGTGAGCGCCGGATAGCGGCCGGCGCCCTGCTCGCCGCCGAGCACGTCGGGCCAGGTGCGCCAGCCGGCTTCGGCCAGCAGGGTCGAGATATAGGTGTCGCGTGCCACCGTCATCCAGGGCTGGCGCCAGATCAGGTAGAGCACCTTCTCGCCGGGCCAGGGCGTCGCCCGGCAGCGCGCCAGGGCGGCCGTGAACTCGGCCGACAGGGCCGCGGCGCGTTCATTGACGCCCGGCTCGCCGGCAAACGCGCTGCGCAGCTGCTCGAACAGGGCCAGGTTGTCTTCGGGCCGGCGCGGGTGCGTGACGATGACCTCGGGCACGAATTCCCTGAGGGCTTGGGCCGTTTCGAGGCGGTTTTCGTCGATGTTGACGACCACATGGGTGGGCGCGAGCTGGCTGAGCTTGGCCAGGTTCACGTCCTTGGTGCCGCCCACCTTGGGCACGTCCTTCACCGCATCGGCGGGGTGGATGCAGAAGCCCGTGCGGGCGACGAGGCGGGACCCCAGCCCCAGGGCCACCAGGGTCTCCGTGGCGCTGGGCACCAGCGAGGCGATGCGCGGGGGCGTCATTCCGGCTCGGTCAGCGCCAGGTAGACGGCGCAACAGCCGCGCAGCCACACCAGGGTGGGCAGCACCAGGGCGATGGCGAAGACGACGCCGCCGCCGATCAGCGCGGCCAGGCCCAGCGACCCGCCCTCCAGCGGCATGCCGCTGGCGCCAAAGCCGCGCGGACCCAGGCCCATGACGCCGGCGAGCAGCTGGCGGGCGGGCAATTCGACGCCCGCGCCCACGATGGCCAGGCCGGCCATCAGCCGGCTGCCGCTGACGACGACAAAGCTGACCGCGGCCGTGGCCAGCGCCGTCATCAGATAGACGGCGGACATCAGCAGGGCCGTTTCGGGCAGGCCATGGCGCAGGCGCTCGCGCAGGAAGCCGATCACCTGGCGCCGGCCGGCCCAGACCGCCGGCCCGGCCAGCGGCCCGACCAGCACGACGAGGACGAAGCTGATGCCGCCCAGGGCCAGCACGCCGGCCGGCAGCACGACGGCCAGCAGGGGCGCGCCGACAAAGGGCCAGCGCGTTGCCCACAGCAGGCCGGCGAGGGCCAGCACGACCGCCCCCGCCAGGGCCAGGGCGACCAGCAGGGCCAGCAGCACGCGATGGCCGCTGCGCAGCGCATCGGCCAGGGCGTCCTGGGGATCGCGCACGAGCCGGCCGCGGGCCTGGTCCATCAACATCAGCCCGGTGGCATTGACGCCAAAAAAAGCGACAGCCAAACCCAGGCCCAGCCAGAGGGCGCTGAGCAGGTTCTGTTCGCGTGCCAGGGCCGACTGGGCCATGGCCACCAGCAGGCCGGCGAAGCAGAAGCTGGCCAGCAGGGCGTAAAGGGCGCGCAGATTGCGCAGCGCGTCGACGCTGGCGAGGACTCGGGAGAGGGCGGAGAGCAGGGTGGACGTCATGGATTTCACGCTTGGGCGGCGATGGTATCGATGACGGGCGCGTGATGGCCCCAGGGCGCGAGGGTTTGTGCTAGCTCGGAAAAACAACACTTGCCGGAGTGCCTCCCCGCAATCTTTACCCTCGCCACCATAATCAATTGCCTGTGTCTGGACGCCGCACCTTCGCTTGAATGGTTCACGATGGGTTGAAGCTCCACATGGTTTTTTGGTTTTGAGAAGAGAAGGGCTTCCCCATGGGAAACAAGCTTTACGTGGGCAATCTCGCCTACAGCGTGCGTGACGAATCGCTGCAAGAAGCGTTCGGTCAGTTCGGGACCGTGACCTCCGCAAAGGTCATGATGGATCGTGAAACCGGTCGCTCCAAGGGTTTCGGTTTCGTGGAAATGGGTTCGGATGCCGAGGCGCAGGCCGCCATCAACGGCATGAACGGTCAGGCCCTGGAAGGCCGTGCCATCGTCGTCAACGAAGCTCGTCCTCGTGAAGAGCGTCCGGGTGGCTTCGGCGGCGGCGGCGGCGGCCGTTCCGGCGGCGGCGGCTACGGTGGTGGCGGCGGCTACGGCGGCGGCGGTGGCCGTTCCGGTGGCGGCGGCTACGGTGGTGGCGGCGGCGGCTACGGCGGTGGTGGCGGCGGCTACGGTGGCGGCGGTGGCCGCTCCGGTGGCGGCGGCTACGGCGGTGGCGGCGGTGGCCGCTCCGGCGGTGGCGGCGGCTACGGTGGTGGCGGTAGCGGTTACGGCGGCGGTGGCCGTTCCGGCGGCTACTGATCCCCGATCTCGCGAGAGAACTGAGCAAAGCGCCCTTCGGGGCGCTTTGTCATTTCTGATGGCGCCTCTCTAGAAGTTCAAAGTTGCCTTCGCGAAGAGTTCGTTGGCGCGCACCGCACCCGGCTGCGCGCGGGCCCGGTTCAGGCCCAGGCTGATGACGCGGGACAGGCCGATGCGGTGCTGGAACATCAAGGACAGCACGTGTCCGCGGTCGTCCTGGGCGGCCAGACTGGCGGCCGCATCCTCGCGGCGGTTGAAGCGGGTCTGCTGGTAGATGAGTCTCAGCGACTCTCGCGGGCTCAGGTGCAGCACGACCAGGCTCTGGGCGCTGCGATCCGTGAAGGCGCGGCGACCATCGAGGGCGTCGACCCAGCCCAGGCCGAAGTGCTGCTCGAGCTCCAGCCACAGAGCGCCCGGCAACGGCATGCGCATCTGGGCCTGGACCTGGCTCTGCACGCCCAGGCCGACGCGATCGGCGTCGACATCCAGGCGCCGGCCCCATTCGACCTCGGCGTTCACATAGTTCAGCAATTCGCCGGGGTTGGACTCCATGCCGACCAGCAGGGTGCGCGTCGCATGCAGCTGGCCGCCGCTTCTGGCGCGGTGGCTGTCCAGGCCGACATGGCCCCAGACGCCGGTATTGCGTGCAGCCGCGAACCAGAAGCCCGGTTGCACGAGGCGGTCGACGATCTGGCCGGCCGCGACGCCGAGGAGCGGGTCAGCCAGGGTGCGCGTCTCCTGCAGCTTGAGCTGGGCTTCGTGGTCGTGCAGGGCGATGCCGGCGAATTCGCGCGGACCCAGGCGCAGATAGCCAAAGGCCGAGGCGCGCCGGATGCCGCTCTGGCTGACAAAGCCGTTGTCGTTGGCGAAACGCGGGCTGATCTCCTCGACGTTGACATTGGCCACCCAGTCCGCATCGCGATGCCGCCAGGCCGCCCAGGCGCGGTGGCCGCGCTCGCGGTTGATGTGCTGCACCTGGCCTGCGGCGTCCAGGCCGAGCGTCGTGCTGGACAGCAGCAGATGGCCGCGCCACTGGTCGCTGTCGCCGGCCCGCCAGACGCCGTCGCTGCCGACGACCTGCGTCGCCAGCCCGTCGCCGAAGTCGCGCAGCGACACCAGGCCGGCCAGGCCCAGGCCGCCCAATTGCATGCGGCCGCGCGCGAAGCTGGCCTGGGAGTCCCTGGGCTGCACGCCGGCGCGAGTGGCGAATGCGCCGGCGCGCAGCAGGGTGCCGCCGCCAGCGTCGCGCAGATGCAGGGCCGTGGCTTCGGCACCGGCGCCGCGCCAGGTCGCGCGCAGGCCCCAGTCGGGGTCGGTGATGGCGCGGGTGTAGAAGGCCGCGAGGCTGCGGTTCTCCCCCGACTCGTCCGCCTGGGTCGGGCCGACGACGTCCGCGCTCTCCAGAAAGAAGGGGCGCTTCTCGGGCACGCTGAGGGCGAAGCGGGTATTGCCGGCGAGCTGGGGCGCGTCCAGTTCGACCTGGGAGAAGTCGGGGTTCAGCGTCGCATCGACGACCCAGTCGGCACGCGGTCGCCATTTGAACTCGGCGCCGAGGCTGGCTTTGCGCGAGCGGCGCGTGCCATCGGCCTCGCTGCTGTCGCGCGTCGAGCGCAGCGTCAGCTCGGGGCGAAAGGCGATGAAGCTGCGCTCGCGCACCTGCTCGACCAGGTCGCCCAGGCCGTCCAGCGGCTGCAGTTCGGCGATGAAGCTCAGGGCATCCTTGTTCAGGGTCGGCGAGCTGACGTTCAGCGTGCGGTCCTCGCGCGGGATGTTGCGGGCCACCATGACGCGCCACGGCGCGCCATCGGCATGCGGAAAGCGCAGGGCCGCGAGGGGCCAGCGCAGCTCGATGCTGTAGCCATCGGGCAGGCGGGTGGCGGCCGCTTCGATGTCGAAGTCGGGGGCCGAGTCTTCGCTGTCCTCTTCGGCGGCGAACAGGCCGTCCTCGACGCCGCCGGCCGCGCCGACGCGCACGTACTGAGCCGAGCGGCGGTGGCCGACCGGGTCGATGAAGACGGCGATGAAGTCCTGGTCGGCCTTGACCTGGTCGCGCCGCGTGAGCGGTGCGCGGATGCGCCCGGGTTCGGCGTCCCAGGCGCGGATGCCGAAGACCAGGGCATCGTCGGTGACGAGGATCTGCACCGTGGTACGCCAACGCGCCGGCTGCTTGTCGGCAGGCAGGAATTGCGCGAAGCGCTCGTAGACCGGGGTGCGCTGCCAGGCCGCGTCGTCCAGGCGGCCGTCGATGACGGGCCGGGCTTCGCCAGCGGCCAGGCGCAGCGCAGTGGGTTGGGTCAGTTCAGGGGTGTTGCCCCAGGCGGGCAGGGCCAGGGCGAGCAGGCCCGAGCCGAGAAGGCGGAAATTCATGACGTGGTCCGAGATCGGCCGCCCGGCGAGAGCCGGAGGCTGCAGGATCAGGTGGGCTGGCGCCGTCAGTGCGAGACGTTATGCGCAGCCGGCGAGCGGCGCTGACGGGGGCGTCAGCGCACGGTCATTAGCAGGGGTGAAGCACCTTGGCCATCATGTCCTCCTTCGCCGCCTCTGAGGCCGGCTCTCGGTCCGAAGAGCGCGCAGTGTAGCCACGCAGCCCTGGTGTGACTACCGTCACTCGCTCGCGCGCTTCTTGCGCGGCCGACTCCCTAACGCACGGTCATAGAGCCAATTGGGCAGCAGGCGCAGCAGCTTGGCCAGCACCCCCATCTGCCACGGAATGACGCGGTAGCTGACCCGGGCGCGGATGGTGCGCACGGCCTGGTCGGCAAAGTCCTCGACCTGCATCAGGAAGGGCATGCTGTAGCGGTTGCCGCGCGTCAACGGCGTGTCGATATAGCCCGGCAGCAGGGTCACGACGCTGACGCCGAAGGGGCGGCACTCGCCGCGCAGGCTTTCGCAATAGGCGACGACGGCCGACTTGCTGGCGCAGTAGGCGCCATGCCCTGGCAGGCCGCGGATGGCCGCGACGCTGGCCACGCCGACCAGGGTGCCCGAGCGGCGCTCGTTCATCGCCGCGACAAAGGGGTGGAAGGTGGCGGCCAGGCCGACGTTGTTGGTCTCGAAGGTGCGGCGCATGACTTCGAGGTCATCGAAATGGGCCGTGTCCATGCCGATGCTGATGCCGGCATTGGCGATGACGACGTCGGGCAGGCCTTGCGCGGCGATGCACTCGCGGCCGATGCGGGCCATGGCTTCCAGGTCGGCCACATCGGCGCCATAGACCTTGAAGCGGGCCGCGTCGAGCTGCTGCTCGGCCGCCCAGCGTTCGACTTCGGCGGTGCGGCGCGCCACCAGCGCGAGGCGCGCGCCGTCGCGGTAGTAGCGCAGGGCAAGGGCCTGGCCGATGCCGCTGGAGGCGCCGGTGATGAAGACGAGTTCGCTCATCGGCCGCCCTTGGAAGTGATCTGGCCTTGGGACTTGCCGGTGAAGCTGACCTGGCCCGTCAGATGGCGGTATTCGAAGTTCTGCGCGTTCAGCGTCGAGCTGCCCTGGCGGATGGTGACGGGCAGGTGGGAGCGCAGGATCTCGCTGTTGGACAGGGCCTGCAGGAACTCGCCGCGCACCTCGAGCTGGGCCGGTGCGTTCTCGCCGGCACCGGGTGGCAGGCGGCGCAGGTGCACGTTGCCCATCAGTTGCATGTCGCTGCCGTCGCCATTGCTGATCGCCCGCTTGGCCTCGGCGATGGCCAGGGTGCCATCCGGCGCGATGGCGCGCACGCGCGCGTTGTCGATCTCGACGGTGTCGGTGTCCGGGTAATGGCGCAGCTCGTCGCCCGCGATCTGCACATGCAGCCGGCCATCGGCGCCGATGCGCTGGATCTCGAAGTTGGCCATGCGGTAGTCGGGCAGATGGCGCGGCGGGGCCACTTCGCCCGGGGCGTCAAGCAGCGGCGTGTTCTTGACCAGCCACCAGGTGCCGCTGGCCAGCAGGGCCATCAGCAGCAGCGGCAGGTAGTTGGACAGCAGGCTCTGCACCCGCCACAGCCAGGGCCTGGGCTTTGGTCGGCGTGGCACGGGCATCGGCAGCGCGACGGGGGTCACGAGGACTTGCCCCCGTCCAGCGTGTCGTGATGGGCGTTGAGCAGGCGCTCGTAATGGCCGGCGGCCATCAGCAGCACATCGCAGTACTCGCGGGCCGCGCCGTAGCCGCCGGTCGCCTTCGTGACGTGGTGGGCGATGGCCAGCACCTCGGCATGGGCGCCCGGGGGCGCACAGGCGAAGCCGGCCCGCGTCATCAGCGGCAGGTCGGGCCAGTCGTCGCCCATGACGGCGATCTCGTCCCAGCTGGCATCCAGGGCGCTGAGCAGGGGCTCGGCGGCGGCCAGCTTGTCCTTCACGCCGTAGAGGGCATGCGACAGGCCCAGGTCAGCGACGCGGCGGCGCACGGCCGGGCTGTCGCGGCCGGTGATGATGACGGGCGTGATGCCGGCCTGCTGCAGCGACTTCAGGCCATGGCCGTCCAGCGTGTGGAAAGCCTTGAACTCTTCGCCGTGCTCGCCGATGTAGACGCGGCCATCGGTCAGCACGCCGTCGACGTCGAAGATGGCCAGCTTGATGGCCAGGCCGCGGCCTTGCGCCTTGATCAGCAGTTCGGGCGGAAAACGGAGAGCGGGGCGCATTCAGATCACTTTCGCGCGCATGAGGTCGTTGATGCTGATGGCGCCCAGCAGGCGCTGGTCGGCATCGACGACGAGGACGACGGTGATGCGGGCGGCTTCCATCAGGTCGGCGGCGTCGACGGCCAGGGCCTCGGCGCCGACGGTGCGCGGCTTGGGATGGGCCACCTCGGCGGCGCTGAGGGCACGCAGGTCGCGGCCCTGTTCGACGAGGCGGCGCAGGTCGCCGTCGGTGAAGATGCCCTGCACGCGGTCCTCGGCGTCGACGACGACCGCCATGCCCAGGGCCTTGGCGCTCATCTCGCGCATCAGGTCGGTGAAGCCGGTGTCGGCCGCCACGCGGGGCAGGGCGTCACCGCTGCGCATCAGATCGCGCACATGGGTCAGCAGCTTGCGGCCCAGGGCGCCGCCGGGGTGGGAGCGGGCGAAGTCCTCGGCC
Source organism: Roseateles saccharophilus (assembly GCF_031458095.1). Classification (GTDB taxonomy): domain Bacteria; phylum Pseudomonadota; class Gammaproteobacteria; order Burkholderiales; family Burkholderiaceae_C; genus Pelomonas; species Pelomonas saccharophila_A. Next base: position 473,617 of record NZ_JAVDXU010000002.1, on the reverse strand, counting down.
TTGAAGCCGCGGGTGTCGAGCAAGGCCACGGCCAGGGCGTCGCCCAGGGCCATCTGGGCCGTGGTGCTGGCGGTGGGAGCCAGCTGCAGCGGGCAGGCCTCCTCGGCCACGGCGCTGTCCAGCACGATGTCGGCATGGGCGGCCAGGCTGGACTGCGGGCGGCCGGTCATGGCGACGATGGGCACGCCCAGGCGCTTGAGCACCGGCAGGATGGCGTTGAGCTCATCGCTCTCGCCGGAATTGGACAGGGCCAGCACGACGTCGCTGGGGGTGACCATGCCGAGGTCGCCATGGGCCGCCTCGGCGGGGTGGACGAAGAGGGCAGGCGTGCCGGTGGAGGCCAGGGTGGCAGCGATCTTGCGGCCGACATGGCCGCTCTTGCCCATGCCCATGACGGCGACGCGGCCGCGGCAGCCCAGCATTAGCTGCACGGCACCGGCAAACGCGTCGCCCAGGCGGGGCGCCAGCTCGGCCAGGGCGCGGGCCTCGACCTCGAGCGCCTGACGGCCGATGCGCACGGCGCGCTCGGCTGCAAAGACGGGAGAACTCATGCGGCCAGTGTAGACAAGGCCTTGCCAAATGTTTCCGGCGTGACTTCCGGCCGCAATGGCGCGCCATCCGGGTCTGCCCGGGTGTGAAACGCCAGCCTCCAGCAAGCGCGCCGGCCGGAGGGCCAAGACAATTCGCGGCCATGCAGACCGAGCTGTTAGACCGCCCCACGCGCGCCTCCGTCCTGCCGGCCGGCGTGCTGGCGCTGGGCCTGTCCCTGCTGGTGCTGCTGGCCTGGGACCTCAGCCACCTCGACCTGTGGGCGGTGCGACTCGCCGGCGGCGCCAACGGCTTTGCGCTGCGCGAGGCCTGGATCACGCGCAGCCTCATCCACGAGGGCGGGCGCCTGCTGTCCTATCTCGCCATGGCCTTCATCGTCGTGCTCAACCTGGTGCCCGGGCTGCTGCCCGCGCTGGGCCTGCGCGAGAGGCGCTGGTGGCTGGCGACGACCCTGGCCTGCCTGGCCGTCATCTCGCTGATGAAGCGTTTCAGCCTGACGAGCTGCCCCTGGGACCTGGCCGAGTTTGGCGGCGTGGCCCAGTACGTCTCGCACTGGGTGCTGGGCGCCCGCGATGGCGGCGGCGGGCATTGCTTCCCGTCCGGCCATGCGAGTGCCGCCTTCGCCTATCTTGCCGGTGGCTGGGCCCTGGCCAAGGCCTATCCCCGCGCGGCGCGCGCCTGGGTGCTGGCCTGCCTGGGCCTGGGCGTCGTCTATGGCCTGGGGCAGATGCTGCGTGGCGCCCACTACCCCAGCCACACGATGTGGACGGCCTGGATCTGCTGGGCGGTGACGGTGGCGGCTGCCCATGCGGACCCCTGGCGGCTCCGTCGCCCGGTCATGGGCTGAAACAAGTCCCGCGGCGCGCAAAGGGTTTCCACAGAGCCGGCGTGCAGGCGGCAGTCCTAGACTCGCCGCACAAAGCGCACCACGGAGGAGACACCGTGCAGCGGACCGATATCTCGGACCCGGCCTATTTCCACAAGGTCGTCGATTGCCAATGGGCCTGTCCGGCGCACACGCCGGTGCCCGAATACATCCGCCTCATCGCCCAGGGGCGGCATGACGAGGCGTATTGGGTCAACTGGGTCAGCAACGTCTTTCCGGGCGTGCTCGGTCGCACTTGCGACCGGCCCTGCGAGCCGGCCTGCCGGCGCGGTCGGGTGGAAGAGAAACAGGCGGCCAAGCCCGAACCCGTCGCCATCTGCCGCCTCAAGCGTGTAGCGGCCGACAACAAGAGCGACGAGTTCCGCGCCATGCTGCCCAAGCCGGCGGCGCGCAACGGCAAGCGCGTGGCCTGCGTGGGCGCGGGGCCGGCCTCGCTGGCGGTGGCACGTGACCTGGCCCTGGAAGGCTATGCCGTCACTGTCTTCGATGGCGAGGCCAAGCCCGGCGGCTTCATCCGCACGCAGATCCCGCGCTTCCGGCTGCCGGAGCGCGTCATCGACGAGGAGTGCGGCTACATCCTGGGGCTGGGTGTGGAGTGGCGGTCCGGCCAGCGCATCGAGTCGATGAAGGCCCTGCTCGGCGAAGGCTTTGACGCGGTCTTCGTCGGCTGCGGCGCGCCGCGTGGGCGCGACCTGCAGTTGCCCGGACGGCAGGAGGCCGTCGAGAACATCCATATCGGCATCGACTGGCTGTCCAGCGTCAGCTTCGGCCATGTCAACAGCGTGCAGCCACGCGTCATCGTGCTGGGTGGGGGCAACACGGCCATGGACTGCTGCCGCTCGGCGCGGCGCCTGGGTGCTGCCTCGGTGACGGTCGCCGTGCGCAGCGGCTATGCGCAGATGAAGGCCTCGCCCTGGGAGAAGGAGGATGCCGAGCACGAGGGCATCCCCATCCTCGACTTCCATGTGCCGCTGGCCTTCGAGCATGTGGACGGCAAGCTGACCGGCATGCGCTTCAAGAAGGCGCAGACCGGGGAGGAAGTCGTCATCCCCTGCGACGAGGTGCTGATCGCCGTTGGCCAGGAGAACAGTTTTCCGTGGATAGAGCGTGACGCAGGCATTGCCTTCGACGAGCATGGCCTGCCGGTGCTGGACGCCAAGAGCTTCCAGTCCTCGCTGTCGCATGTGTTCTTCGGCGGCGACGCGGCCTTTGGCCCGAAGAACATCATCACGGCGGTGGCCCACGGCCACGAGGCTGCGGTCAGCATCGACCGCATGCTGCATGGCGAGCCCGTCACCCAGCGCCCGCCGCCGCATGTGAATCTCGTCTCCCAGAAGATGGGCATTCACGAGTGGAGCTATGACAACGCCATCACGCTGGACCTGCGCAGCAAGGTGCCCTGGGCCGCGGCCGAGAAGGCCCTGGCCAGCATCAAGGTCGAGGTCGAGTTGGGCTTCGACGCGGCCACGGCCTTCAAGGAGGCCCAGCGCTGCCTGAACTGCGATGTGCAGACGGTGTTCGCGCCCAAGCTCTGCATCGAGTGCGATGCCTGCGTCGACATCTGCCCGATGGACTGCATCACCTTCACGGCCGATGGACCCGAGCTGCGGGATCGCCTCAACGCGCCGGCCCTGAACCTGGATCAGGCGATCTACGTCGAGGACGGCTTGAAGACCGGCCGCGTGATGGCCAAGGACGAGGACGTCTGCCTGCACTGCGGCCTGTGCGCCGAGCGCTGCCCCACCGGGGCCTGGGACATGCAGAAGTTTCTGCTCGTCACGACCAAGGCGGGCGCGGGCTGCCGTGACCATGCGACGCGCAAGGAGGTGGCATGACGACAACCCCCACGCGCGCTTCGCGCGCTGCCCCCCGAGGGGGCTCGGCCTCCCTAGGGGCGGCCCGTCGGGAGGCCGCATGAGCCGCATCGAAGCCGTCAACGATTTCGTCGTCAAGTTCGCGAATGTCAACGGCTCGGGCTCGGCCTCGGCCAACGAGCTGTTTGCGCGGGCCATCCTGCGCATGGGCGTGCCGGTCAGCCCGCGCAACATCTTCCCGAGCAATATCCAGGGCCTGCCGACCTGGTATGAGGTGCGCGTCTGCGAAGCCGGCTGGCTGGGCCGGCGCGGCGGCGTCGACCTGATGGTGGCCATGAACCCGCAGACCTGGGCCCAGGACCTGGCCGAGATCCAGCCCGGCGGCTATCTGTTCTACGACAGCACCAAGCCCATGCCGCCCAGCGCCTTCCGGCCCGACATCCACGTCATCGGCATGCCGGCCACGGCCATCTGCAATGCCACCTACGACGTGCCGCGCGAGCGCACGCTGTTCAAGAACATCCTCGTGCTCGGGGCGCTGAGCGAGCTGATGGGCATCGAGGCCGCCGTCATCGAGAAGCTGTTCGCCGAGCAGTACAAGGGCAAGGAGAGGCTGCTGGACTCCAATGTGCGGGCCCTGCATGCCGGAGCTGAGTTCGCGCGTGACCATCTGTCGGTGCAGCCCTTCGGCCTCAAGGTGCAGCGCGCCGACGCCGTGGGCGACAAGATCTTCATGGAAGGCAATGCCGCGACGGCCTTGGGCTGCGTCTACGGCGGCGCCACCGTCTGTGCCTGGTACCCCATCACGCCGTCGTCGTCGGTCGCCGAGGCCTTCGAGAAATACGCGGCCAAGTTCCGCACCGACCCCGCGACCGGCGAGAAGCGCTATGCCATCGTGCAGGCCGAGGATGAGATCGCCTCCATCGGCATCATCACCGGCGCCGGCTGGAATGGTGCGCGCGCCTTCACGGCCACCTCGGGCCCGGGCGTGTCGCTGATGACCGAGTTCCTCGGCCTGGCCTATTTCGCCGAGATCCCCTTCGTCGTCATCGACGTGCAGCGCGGCGGCCCCAGCACCGGCATGCCCACGCGCACCCAGCAGGCCGACCTGCTGTCCAGCGCCTATGCCTCGCATGGCGACACCCAGCATGTGCTGCTGCTGCCCGAAGACCCGCGCGAATGCTTCGAGTTCGCGGCCGACGCACTGGACCTGGCCGAGCGGCTGCAGACGCCGGTCTTCCTGATGAGCGACCTCGACATCGGCATGAACCAGCGCCTGTGCGCGCCGCTCGAGTGGGATGACGGGCGCCGCTATGACCGCGGCAAGGTCATGACGGCCGAGCAGCTGGAGGCCGGCAAGGAGTTCGCCCGCTACAAGGATGTCGACGGCGACGGCATTCCCTGGCGCACCCTGCCCGGCACGCATGCGAGCAAGGGCGCCTATTTCACGCGCGGCACGACACGCAACGAGCAGGCCATCTATTCCGAGCGCGGCGACGACTACATCCGCAATGTCGAGCGCCTGCGCGCCAAGTTCGCCACCGCCGCCTTGCTGGCGCCGCAGCCCCTGGTGCGCGCCGCGGCGCAGAAGACGCGGCTGGGCGTCCTCTACTTCGGCTCCACCGCGCCGGCCATGGACGAAGCCCTGGCGGCGCTGACCGAGGCCGGCATCCACATCGATGCGATGCGCTTGCGGGCCTATCCCTTCGCGCCCAGCGTCGCCGAATTCATCGCGGCCCACGATGCCGTTTTCGTCGTCGAGCAGAACCGCGACGCGCAGATGCGCCGCATGCTGGTCAACGAGCTGGAGGTGGCGCCCGCGCAGCTGATCAAGGTGCTGCACTTCGACGGCACGCCCATCACGGCCCGCTTCATCACCGACGCGATCACGCGCCATGTGCATGCGCTGGCGACGGCTCCAAGGAGTGCCGCATGACCTATCTCGCCAAACCCAAGCTGCACCACCCGAGCCTGACCAAGAACAAGGTCGGCTACACGCGCCGCGACTACGAAGGCAAGGTCTCCACGCTGTGCGCCGGCTGCGGCCACGACTCCATCTCCGGCGCCATCGTGCAGGCCTGCTGGCAGCTCGACATCGAGCCCCACCGCGTCGCCAAGCTCAGCGGCATCGGCTGCTCCAGCAAGACGCCCGACTATTTCCTCGGCGCCAGCCACGGCTTCAACACCGTGCACGGCCGCATGCCCAGCGTGCTGACCGGCGCCTACCTCGCCAACCGCGAGCTGCTCTACCTGGGTGTGTCAGGCGACGGCGACTCCGCCTCCATCGGCCTGGGCCAGTTCGCCCATGCGATGCGCCGCGGCGTGCGCATGGTCTATATCGTCGAGAACAACGGTGTCTACGGCCTCACCAAGGGCCAGTTCAGCGCCACGGCCGACAAGGGGTCGGTGGCCAAGAAGGGCGCCACCAACAACGACGCCGCCATCGACCTCGCCGCGCTGGCGCTGCAGCTTGGTGCCACCTTCGTCGCGCGCAGCTTCTCGGGGGACAAGACCCAGCTGGTGCCGCTCATCGAAGGCGCCATCCGCCACGGCGGCGCCGCCTTCATCGACGTCATCAGCCCCTGCGTGGCGTTCAACAACCATGCCGGCTCGACGCGCAGCTATGACCATGTCCGCGCCCACAACGAGGCGCTGAACCGCATCGACTTCATCGACCTGGCGGCCGAGCAGGTCGTCGAGCACTCGCCCGACGTCATCGACGTGCCCCAGGCCGACGGCAGCACGCTGCGCCTGCGCAAGGTCGCGCCCGACTACGACCCCACCGACCGCCTCGGTGCGATGAATGCCATGCAGCTGCGCGCCGCGGCCGGCGAGATCGCCACCGGCCTGCTCTATGTCGACCCGGCAGCCAAGGACTGGCATGCGGCGCAGCGCACGACGGCGGCGGCATTGAATACCCTGGACGAAGCGGCGCTCTGCCCCGGGTCTGCCGCCCTGGCCAAGATCAATGCGGGCTTGCGATAGCCGCTCGAATGGGCGGTCAGGGCGCGGTGGCGCCACTAGACTCCGCGCCACCGTCTTGACCCTCGACGCCCATGAACTTGTCCTTGTCGATCCGCCTCTGGGCAGCTGTTCTCCTGCTGCTGGGGCTGGCCGGTTGCGCCACACCCAACATCGACGCGAAGCACGATGTGCGCGGCGCCACGACGACGGGCGTGGTTTCGGGTTCCATCACTTATGCCGGGCCTTATGGCCTGTACCGGCTCAGATTTGTGTCCCAGGAAACGGGGGAGAAATACCCCGTCGAGCATGGCTCTGGCCAGACGCTCAACCCCGTGCTGGCCTTCAAGGGCGAAGACCCCCATCCAGGCCTCAAGAAGCGGGGGTCGCCCTTTGCGGTGGCCCTTCCCGCCGGCAACTACGAGCTGAAAGGCTGGGAGCTGCACTGCGGCAACGCCCACCTTGCATCCTCGGCAGCGACCGGCGTCGTCTTCAAGGTTGAGCCGGGGCAGGCCATCTACCTGGGCAACTTCAACTTCGTCGAGACCGCGCGCTTTGTGCGCATGCCTACTGCGGCCGCGCTGTCCCTGAGCGAGCAGTCGGCGCGTGATCTCCCGGTCATCCGCACGGCCTTCCCGGCGCTGGCCGAGGTGCCCATCACGCAGACGCTCAACCCTGCGGCTCGCCTGGAAAACCTGGGCGGCCAGTCGGCTTCCCGCATCGATATTCCCATCTTCATCCCCGTGGTCCGCTGATGTCTTACAAGATCTGCCTCCCCCTGCTCACCGTCCTTGTGCTGAGTGCCTGCGCCAGCTCCAGTCAAGACAAGGTCACCACCGCCGCGACCACACCGCTGAGCGACCTCAATGTCGTCCGCGCCGAAATCCCCGAGGTATTGAAGGCCGCGGCGGCCGCGCCCTATGCCCTGCCGGCTGATGCCAGCTGCGGTGGCCTCGCCGCCGGCATCCGCGCACTGGACGAGGTGCTCGGCCCCGACCTGGATGCGCCTCACACCGGCGGCAACCCCGGCCTGCTGGACCGCGGCGAGGACGCCGCCACCGGCGCCTTGCAGCGCACGGCCGAAGGCGTCATCCCTTTTCGCGGCTGGGTGCGCAAACTCAGCGGTGCCGAGCGCTATGCCAAGCAGGTCAGCGCGGCCATCACGGCCGGCGGCGTGAGGCGGGGCTATCTGCGAGGTCTCGCGGCTGCCAAGGCCTGCACGGCAGCGCCCGCGAAGGCAGCCTGACCGGCACGCGAACCGCGCACACAGTCCTTTGCCGAGCGCGAACGTTCAGCAAACTTCTGACTACGGGGCGGAAAACCAGTACCGGCAGACTCGCCGGCAATGCCCGCCGCCCGCTTTCTCCCTCGCGTTCCGCCCCGCGCCGTCGTCCTCGCGGCGCTGGTCTTGCTGCTCTGGACCGTCGTCGGCGCGACCTGGTTCCTGCGCACCTATCTGGGCCTGGTGACGCCCGACCAGGTTCTCTATCACCTGCAGAACGGCGGCATGGACTATGCCGACCCGCGCATGCTGTGGCGGGCCTGCCGCTGCCTGCTGGCGGTGCTGGCGCTGACGGTGCTCAGCCTCGTGCTGCTGAGCCGCATGAAGCGCTGGCATGGCCGGCTGCTGCTGGCCCTGCTGGGCACAGGCGCTGTCGTGTCGGTCAACGCCACCGTGTCCGATCCCTGCCAGCCCGAGCCCGATGGCGGCGACTACCTGGCCCGTCACTATGTCGACCCTGGCCAGGTCGCCCTGCAGGCGCCGGCCGAGCGGCCCGATGTGCTGGTCGTCTTCGTCGAATCCCTGGACGAGGGCTACACGCGGCCACGCGAGCCCCATGCGGCCCTGCTGCCCAGGCTCACGCGCATGCAGGACGACTTCCAGACCTTGGGCGAGCTGCGCAACCTCAGCGGCGCCAGCTGGACCGTGGGCGGCATGTTCAGCGCCCTGTGTGGCCTGCCCTTGCAGCCGGTGGGCCTGATGAGCCACAACTCGCTGGAGTACAGCCGGCGCTTCTTCGAGAACGGCCAATGCCTGACCGATCTGTTGGCGGGCCGGGGCTGGGATATCAGCTTCTACGGCGGCGCCTCGCTGAAGTTCGCCGGCAAGGGGCGTTTCCTGGAAGACCACCATGTCGCGCGCCGCTTCGGTGCCGAGCAGTGGCAGCAACGCGGTGTCCGGGTGCCCACGGCCGGCTGGGGCCTGCTGGACAGCGACCTCGTCGAGCTGGCCTGGGCCGACATGCAGCGCCCGCGCAAGGCGGGCGAGGCGCGGATGAGCCTGCTGCTGACGGTCGATACCCACGGCCCCTCGGGCGCGCATGACCGCGGCTGCGTCGCCGATGCGGTGGTTGACGAGGATGACGATGAATCCGCCGACGTCATGCGCGAGGCCCTGCGCTGCACCGACCGCGTTGTGGCCCAGCTGGTGGAACGCTTCATCGGCAACCGCGATGGCCGGCCCAAGGTCGTCTGGATCATGGGCGACCACCTCAATCCCGAGCCCCTGCTGAACGGCGAGCTGCTGCCGGAGGCGCATGGCCGCACCGTCTTCCATGCGCTGGCCCGCTACGACGCCCAGGGCCACGCGCTGCCGGCGGACGACCTGCAGCGCGAATTCACCCATGTCGACGTCCTGCCCACACTGGCCGAGGCGATTGGCCTGCGCTGGTCGTCCCAGCCGCACCGGCTCGGACTGGGTACCTCGCTGCTGGCCGATCCGAGCCATGCGACTCTGGCCGAGCGCGACGGCATGGCCATCGTCAATGGCCGGCTGTCCTGCCGCTCGCCGCTTTACGAGCGGCTGTGGATGAAAGCGTAGGGCGAACAGGCCCTAGCGCGCCATCTTCACGGCATCCATGTCGCGGATGTAGAAGACGCCGTCCCATTGCGCGCCCAGCCCAATGCCGGTGCCCAGCGGGATGCCGTAGCCGAACTCCATGGCGCGCGCCGGCAGGCCGATCTTGAGTTTGCGCGGTGCGTTGAGGAAGGCAAAGCCGGCCGGGTCGCTGGCCAGGGTCGACTCGAGGCTGCGCGGGTAGGCGGGCGGGATGGCCTGCACCTCGCCCGAGGCGAACTCCATGAAGCGACCCTGCAGGGCGGTGGTGTTCAGCACGTAGTAGTCGCGGCCCAGCTTCTGGCCCAGGATGTCGCCGGCATAGCGGTGGCTGTCGTCGAACTTGACGCCGCGCGCGACGTGGATGGTGTGGGCCCAGATGACGGCCTTGCGGCCCGGGTAGACGCGCTGCAGCTGCCACAGCACGTTGTTGGCCATCTCGCGGTCGCGCAGATAGTCGCCATGCCAGAAATTGGCCGCCTGGGCCTGCAGGCCGGCCAGGCTGCGGCACAGCAGTTCGTCGCCGCCAGCCTTGCACAGCGTGGCCTTCAGGCGTGCGGCCACCGCTTCGAAGGTCTTCTCGTCTGCACTCGACGGCGGCGTGCGGTCCATCTGCATCAGCTGGTCGGCCAGGTGCTCAAACGTCGGCCAGTCGGCGGCATCACCCTGCAACTTCGCACGCAGACGTGAAGGCAGCTCGCTGCGGCTCAAACCGCCGCTGAGCTGGCTGTCGATGCCCGACAGCAGCATGGGCCTGGGGCCGGCCTGGGCTTCGTCCAGGTAGCGCAGCAGCGTGCGGCCGGCGTCGCTCTTGGAGTACATGTAGAAGACATTGCCCGGCGCCAGCGCATCCAGCTTCTCGCCGCGCTGCATGGCCTGCTGCAAGAGGGCGACGTCGAAGACGCCGCTTTCCAGCAGCAGCACGTCAAAGCCCTTTTTCTCGTGCAGATAGCGCACCAGGCGCGTCTTGAGCTCGAACTCCTGGCGGCCACCATGCGTCTGCTCGCCCAGCGCCACGACGCGAGCCTGGCCGATGGCGTCGCCAAAGGCCTGCAACTGCGCATCGGTCAGCTCGGCCGGCGTGGCCGCCGGCATGGGTTTCATCTGGGCGCGCACCCAGTCCGTCGAGCCTACTTTGGGTGCCGCCTTCGCGCCCGCCACCACCATCGTCAGCGCCGCCAGCGCCAGCCATTTCCTGCTCATCGCCACTCCTTGGTGGCGGGCAGGATATCGACTTCAAACTGGTATCTCGTGCTTCAGGACAGGCCCAGGCTGGGCTCCTGGGAAGCCTCGTCCACGGGCCTGGCTGGTATGGTCGCCAGCGCCAGCTCGGCGCTGTTCAGGGCGCCTTCGATGAAGCCCTGGTAGTCCGAATAGGCCTCGCCGACGATGTGCAGATTGCGCGCGCCACTGCCGAAGTCGAAGGCCTTGAAGGCGTCCATGACCTTCCACGAGCGCACCCCCGGCTGCCAGCCGTGATTGGCCGCGCCATAGGGTGCGCGCGCCCAGTCGCGGATGCCGTAGGTGATGATGGAGTTGCGGATGTACTGGCTGGTTTCGGCCAGGCTCAGGTCGCCGAAGATGCGCTTGGCGTTGTCGGTCAGCTTGAGGGCGGATTCGGCGTTCGCGTCCGCCGCGCGCTTTACGTCCCGTGCCACGAAGAGGGTGAAGGCATCGACGATGCGCGCGTTCTGGTCCACCTCGGCGCGGTCGTGGCGCTCGCCGTCGATGACGTAGTGGCGCCAGAACTCGGTGGACGGGCGGTCCATATAGAGCAGCACCATGCCGTGGCCATCGGCGTCAGCCTCGGGCGCGCGGCGGAAGTAGTGGATCTCGCGCGTCGGCATGCAGTTGGCGTATTGCTGCGGCGCCTGGCCATAGCTCCACCACGGCGTGTTGCAGACGAAGAAGACCTTCAGCATCGGGAAGCCGTTGACGCTGTCCAGCTGCGAGGCGATGTGCTCGGGCAGGTGGCGGGTCAGCTTGAGCAGCGGCAGGCGCGGCAGGGCCAGGATGAGGCGTTCGGCGCGCAGCGTGACGGGGCCGTTCTGCGTCGCCACGTCCAGGGCCAGCGTCGGCTTGCCCAGCTCGACGGGTTGCACGCCCCTGAGCCTGTGGCCGCCGGCCAGCGTCACATTGGCATGGCCGCGCAGGCGCGACAGCAGGCCCTCGGTCAGCCGAGCCGAGCCGCCCTCGATGCTGGCCAGTTGCTGGCCCACGGTCTTGAGGGCGCGCAGCCACCAGATGATCCACTCGGCCGCGTTCAGGTTCTCCGGGATCATGTGATAGAAGGTCCCGGTGTCGCGCAGCTTCACCAGCGCCCGGTGGCTCAGGATGCCCTGCGCAGACAGCGCGTTCCAGAAGCCCATGTCCCACAGCGGCTGGCCGTGCAGCTGGGCATGCTTGCGCAGCCGCATGTAGTCGGCCTCGGTCAGCGCATCGATCCAGGCTTGGTCGTCCTTATCTGAGCCCTCGCGGCCCATGATGAGCAAAATGCCGCGCTTGAGCAGCTGCAGCGAGTTCAGGCCGCGCTCGGCCTCGGGCAGGTCGAGGTCGTCGCTCACCACCTGGTCCGACGAGGGGCCGGAGAAGTCCAGCAGCCCCACGCCCAGCTCGGCGCACAGGGCGGCGAAGCGCGGTTGCAGCGTCGGCTCGAAACGCATCGGCCCGTACTCGGCGATGAAGCCGTCCATGTCCTCGGTCTCGATGCGCCCACCCCAACGGTCGGCCGCGGCCTCCAGCACCAGGATGCGGTGGCCGGCATCGGCCAGGCGCAGCGCGCAATACAGGCCCGACACGCCGCCGCCGGCGATGACGATGTCATAGGTCGTCATGGAAACTCCACTTGTATGTACAACTTGGGTGGCAGCATATCGGAGGCGCTGCCGCGCCGGCTGCCGGATCAGGCGGTTGTGGCTCGCAACAGCAGCCAGGACGGCAATCCCACGTAGAGGGCCAGCAGTCCCAACCGCTCCAGCCAGACCCGGGTGGCGCCGGCTTCGGCGGGCCGCAGCAGTCCATCGACCAGCGCACCGGCTTCGATCGCGGCCCGGACCACTCCGGCACACAGCACCACGCCGGCAATCCATGCGGCCCACCACAGCCCGAAGGCCGTCAGATAGGCCTGGAGGCCGAAGCTGTAGAGCTCGCCGAAGGGGCTGCCATAGGCGATCCTCTGGTGCAGCTGGAAGGCGATGAGGGCGAGCAGCAGCGGCAGCAGCAGGTATTTGGAGAGGGGCTGCGACAGGCGGCTGCGCGGGAGCTGTACACGGCTGCGGGCGTAAGTCCACCAGGCGCGCATGGACGGCTTCTCGCTGACGGGCAGGCCCAGGGCGCCGGCCATGGACCAGGGGTCGGGAAGGGCGAGGCCATGTGGCCAGCGCTCCCCCGAGTTCAAGCGCAAGCCGGCACCCGGACCCGGCAGAGGAAGCCGCCAGGGTTCGATCGCAGCGATGTCGTGCAGAGGAACCTCCAGCCGCCGTGCACCGCGCATCAACAGCAGCAGGCCGTCACGCAGCGCGACCTCGGCGCTGCAAAGCCGCAGCAGGACCCAGGCCGCAGCCTCCGGAATGAGGCACAGGGCAATGAACATGCGGATCAGGGCCAGCGTGCTGGTCTGCAGCGTGCCGTCGCCCCACAGCCAGGCCGCGCCCAGGGCCAGCGCACCGCCACGGGAGATCAGGCGCAGCAGCCCGACCACCAGGCGGGCGGCCGAGGGCAGCACCACGACCCGGGCCGGCAAGGCCAACAGCGCCTCCGCGGGCGCCGCACCCATCCGTCGCCGCAGCGCCGCCAGCAGGGTCAGCCCGGCAAGGGATAGCGCCGCGGCGCGGCCCACCCAGTCGCCCCAGCGGACCATCAGCGTGGGCGCCGGGTCGCGCGCCGGCAGGTCGCCGATGACGAGGGTGCGTTCGCCCATGCGCGTAGCAGCGATGACCTGGCCGCGGGCGTCGATGACGGCGCTGAAGCCATTGGTCGTGACGCGGAACTGCGGCAATCGGGTCTCGATGCTGCGAAAGACGGCGACGGCCTGGTGCAGGGCGGCGCCCTGCTCGTGGTCGGTGAACCAGGAGTCGTTGGACATCGTCAGGATGACTTGGGCGCCCAGGCGCGCACCGTCAATGGCCAGGCCGGTGTCGGTATCGTCCAGGCAGATCAGTGGCAGTACCGGGATCTCGCGGCCATCCGCGAGGCGCAGCGGGAAAACGCGCGCGCCCGTGCCCGGCCGCCAATTGCCGGCGCCGGACAGCCAGGCGCGCACGGTGGGTGTGTCCAGCCAGCCGGGCAGGTATTCCGTGAAGGGGAAGAGCCGCGTCTTGCGGTACATGCCCAGCAGTCCGGTGCGCGGCTGCACGAAGGCGGCGGCGTTGTATTCGCCATCAGCATCGCGGTCATAGCTGCCGAAGACAAAGGGCACCCCGGCCGCGTCGATGATGGCCCGGATCTCGGCGTCCAGTTCGGCGCCCGCCTCGCTCTTGGGCTGGCCGAAGCTGGTGGGGTAGACGGTCTCGGACCACAGCACCGCGTCCACATGCTGGCGCTCGACGGCGTCGTAGCTCATCGCGAAATGGGTATCCAGCACCTCGCGCACGACGGCGCCGGCACCTTTCTCGCGGCGCAGGCCCTCGTAGTCGATGATGTTGGACTGCACCAGGCCCATGCGCAGCGGTTTGCCATCAGTGGGCGGTTCGGCCTGCAGCGCGACGAGGCCGTAGCCGGCCAGCAGCAGCGGGCCGGCGGCGGCCAGGGCCAGGGGCGCGGCAAAGCCCTGGCGACGGCGCGCCAGCGCAGCGGTGAAAGCCTCGTTGGCCAGCAGCAGCGCGACGGTCAGCCCGGTGGCGCCGCCCAGTTCGGCGGCCTGGCGCAGCAGTGGCGCGGGGTAGAGGCCATGCCCCAGGGTGTCGCCCAGCAGATGGGGGCAGGCCCATTCGGTGGCGACCCAGCTGGCGGCGCCCGTGAGCGCGGCGGGCACGGGGCCGTGGCGCTTGCGCGCGAGGTGGCGCACGAGAGCGAAGACCAGGATCTGCGGCTGGAACAGTGGCGCCATCAGCAGCATCAGCGCGAGGCCCGCGCCCGCACCGATCTGCGTGTAGGCCCCCAGAGCGCTGCCGAACCAGTAGAAGACGGCCGCCGTGTAGGCGACCGACATGGCCCAGGCGCTCAGCAGGAGGCGGCTCCAGCGGGTTTCGGCATCCAGCGTGCGCAGCCAGGGCACGAGGGTGACGAAGCCCAGCATCCAGGCCGGGCCGCCGCGGGCATAGAGGCCGCAGAGCAGGGCGGCCAGGGCAATGCCGGCGAGGCGGCTCAACGCGAGCCGTCCAGCGGCGCGGGCACGACGATGCGGCGGATCGGCAGGCCCGGCGGGGCGAGTTCCGGTGTCACGATGCGATCCGCCGGCACGGCGACCGCGCGGCCGTTGATGACGACGGTCTGCGCATCCGGCGAGAACATCAGCATGGGCTCGATGCGCTGGCCGTCGTCGGTGGCCTGGTGGTGGCGCACATAGCCGGGCGGCAGCTCGAAGCCCTCGGGCACGGCCAGGCCGATCAGCGGCGGCCGGGTGCCGGGGGGATTGAAGGCGCCGAGGCCCGTGTGCACGCCGGCCGCATGCAGGCGCTGGATCACTTCGGCCATGGTGGGGCGTTCGCCTTCGTTGACGTAGTCGGCCAGGTCGGGCGTCGGGTCGCCGTTGGGGTCACGCAGGCGCGGGATGCGGGCGACCGGTGGCGTGGCTGTCGCAGCCATGACGACGGTGGCGGAGGCGATCGGTGCGCTGGCCGCAGCCCCGCTTGAGACGGCGGCTGCCGGCGTCGGTTCGGCGGGCGCTGCTGCAATCGGTGCCGGCGGTGCGTCAGCTGCCGGCCACCACCAGGCGAGTCCAGCCGCCACCGCGGCGAGCGCGATCGCCAGTGCCCAGGGGGAGGGCCCCCAGGTTGGTTTGTTGTCGCGCCCTCGTGTCATGCGACACCGACGAGGTCAGGGGGCAGCGGGGTTAGACGTCGAGATCGCCCAGCCCATGCGCTCATGCCCATACTGGTTCCAGATCGGGTTCTTGCCGCCGCTGATGGTCGTGTAGCGTGCCGCGCCTGAGCCGGTGGTGCCACCGAAGATGCCGGCGGACACGGTGCCGCCGCTGTAAGTCGGGTGGGTATCGTCGGACTGGATGTAGTCGTAGCTGCTGCTGGCAGACACGAACTTGGCGTTGGCGTCGCGCAGGGTGGGCTTCAGCGTCACCGTGATGCGCGTGACATAGCTCGCTTCGCTCTCGCCGGGCACCCAGCGCAGTGCATCGGAGTCGATGACGCCGTCGCCATTGCTGTCGTAGTCGGCGCCCATGTATTGCGCGAAGTTGTCCGCGCAGTTGAAGCCCTTCTGGCGGGCGTGTTCGCACATCCAGTAGTTCATCGTCGCCAGCTTGGGCAGGAAGCGGTCGCGCATGTTCACCGTGGCGCCGGTCGTCGCGTCCCTGCAGCTGCTCTGCGTGTTGTCGGCGTTGTAGCCGGGGTAGTGCAGATTGGAGATCTGCTTGAGTTTGACGCCTGCATAGGCATTGGCGTTGATGAAGTCCATGGCCGCGGCCACGTAGGTCTTGCAGCTGTTCACGGCGGCGTCCATGCCCGCGTAGTTGCAGGTGCCGGTCTGGCTCTTGAA
The DNA here is from genome assembly GCF_031458095.1 of Roseateles saccharophilus. Classification (GTDB taxonomy): domain Bacteria; phylum Pseudomonadota; class Gammaproteobacteria; order Burkholderiales; family Burkholderiaceae_C; genus Pelomonas; species Pelomonas saccharophila_A. The sequence goes on along the minus strand of NZ_JAVDXU010000002.1, from coordinate 457,920 downwards.
GGCCGAGCGCGCCTGCAGGCCGTCGTTGCCGCACATCTCGAAGGTGACGACGCGGGTGGAGGCCGCCTGCATGTACGACTTCTCGGCCACGATCTTGTTGTTGTAGACGTCGGAGGCCACGGCGCCCGACTTGGCGCGGCGCACGCTCTCGATGTCGGCGTTCCAGAGTGCCGACAGGTACTCGGCGTTCACGGTGGGCGCGGCGTACTTGGCGGCGTTCAGTACCGAGCCGTTGTAGCCGGCGTAGATGGAATCGCCATAGGCCACGATGCGGTATTTGGCGGTGGTGCCGGCGCGGTCGATGGTCCATGACACGTTCTGCGTCAGGGTGCTGGCAAAGGCCGGTGCGGTGCATGCAAGCGCCAGCAGCGGCAGGGCCAGCCGGCGCGTGGCGCGGCCGATGTTGCGGCGCACGGCGGCGCGAAGCGAAGTCCTCATCTGTGTCTCCTGGCCTGGTGTGTTGCGAAGGGAACCAACAGAGCGTGCGGCCGCCGCGTCGGCAGGCCGCAACCACGAACAACGGCTTCACGCTAGCACCGCGACTGCGGGGTGAATTGCGGACATTCCCTCTGTGTGCGCTGCAGCAAGAGGGACGGGGGAACCCCCGGGCATACCCGGCCATCCGCATCCTTGGGGATGCCGCGCCGGGGCGCGGCTGCAAAAGTCGGTGCCGAAGCGGCAGCCTTTGGGGGCATCCATGTCGATCAACTACCAGTTCACCGATCGCGGCACGATCCAGGTGTGGTGCGGGGATGACTGGATAGAGATACGGCTGCCCGGCGGCGGAGGTGGCGATGGCGACGCCGCGAGGCCGCGGGCCCGGGCGCCGGATGTCTCGGACGTCGACAGCGACGCGGCGCCTGCCGCGGTGCCGGACGAAGAGGAAGCGGATCCGGAGCCGCAGGTCGGCCCGGGCTCGATGTCCTTCATCGGCATGGTCGGCGGGCTGGGGCGACCGCCGAGGGCCTTGCTGTGGTCGGCCGCGCCGACGGCGCGAGGCTTCGAGCTGTCCAATCTCGAGTCGGGCATCGTGGAGCAGATGATGCCGGCGCCCGGGCTGGGCGACGTCCGTATCGTCGCCATCGACCTCAACAGCCTGCCCTTGAAGTCCCCGCTCTCGGTGGTGCAGCTGAACCGGCTGCTGCGCAACTGGCAGGCGGACGATGGCGGTGCCGGCCTCGGGACGTCCGAGCGCAACGAGTAGCGGCGTGGCCACCGACCCCTACAGCACGGCCAAGGCCAGCCTGCGCGAAAACGTCAAGACGCTGGTCGCGGTGTTCGGCGGCATTGCCGGCGTGCTGCTGGCGGGCACGCCTTTCTCCGGCTACGGCGCGTTGGAGTTGCTCAGCCCGCGTTGGTGGACGGCCTCCTTGGCCCTGCTGGCGGCGCTGCTGCTGCTCGGCCTGTGCGTCTGGCGCCTGCTCTTCATCCTGAGGCCCGACCTGACCTACACCCGGCTGCTGGTGGAGCCGACGCAGGACCGCGAGATCCAGGCGCTGCAGGCCGAATTCGCGAAATACAAGGACGAGCTGCTGCCCCGGGTCAAGCCGCCCCGACCTGCCATGGCCACCGTTCAAGACCTGCTCGACGCCAAGACGGCGGCCTGGGACGCCTTCCAGCGCGACAAGACCAGCGAGCCCAAGCGCCTGGCGCATGAGCGCCTGGCCGACGCGCTGGCGCTGGTCAACCACTGGAGCGGCTTTACCCGCCTTCACATCCGCGTCAGCCGCGGCGTGCGGGACGTGCTGTCGGTGGGCGTCCTGATCATCCTGTGCATCGCGGTGTTCGTGCTGGCGGCCTCGTCGCAGAAGGACAAGCCCGAGGCCGCGCCGACCATCTCGGTCATCGCTGCCCCGGAGCCGGCGCCTCGCGACCTGCCGCTGCCCCGGCTCGCGCCGGTGGAGTTTGACAGTGGCAGGTCCGAGCTGACGGCGCAAGCGCTGCAGCGCCTGGAGGAGGCGCGCAACCAGTTGCGCGCCCATCCTCAGGCCGGCCTGCTGATCCTGGCCAACACCGACACCGTCGGCAGCGACGCCTTCAACCAGGGCCTCGCCGCGGCGCGTGCCGCCCGCGTGCTGCAGGCGCTGCGTGCCCAGGGAGGCATCAGTGCGTCGCGGCTGTTCGTGGCCAGGCTGGGCGAGCAGGACCTGCCCGCCCTGACCGCGCAGCAGACCGCCAGCCAGGCCAACCGTGCCGTCGAGATGCTGCTGGTGCCGCTGCCGGTGCGCGCGGCCGCCTCCGGCGCGCGTTGATGGGCCACCGGCCTCAGTACAACCGGATGGCCGAGTCGAAGTGCCAGGTACGGCGGATTTCGATGACGTCGTACTCACGCGCCAGCGCGGGCGTGAAGGCCGGGTAGTTGGCCTGGCTCTCGATGACCTTGCGGATGGCCTCGTCCAGGGCCGGCACGCCGCTGGAGCGGTAGAAGCTGACCGACTCCACCGTGCCGTCGGCGCGGATGGCCACGGTGACGAGCGGATCGGTATAGGGCTGTTTCAGCGCGTCGCGGACCAGGTCCATGGTCTGGTTGAGCTGGATCTTGCGCGCCCAGGCCTCGGCATACAGCACCATCTCGGCATTGGCATCGGTGCGGCCGAACAGGCGGCCGCGGCGCAGGTTGCTCCAGGACGAGGGCAGGTTGGACTGGGCCTGGCGGGCCGCGTCGCGTTTGGCGGCTTCCTCGTTGAGCTGCTGGCCGATGGCGCGCAGCCGGGCCTCGCGTTGTTCCTCGGCGGCCTTGGCCTCGGCCAGCTTGGCAGCCGCGGTGCGGGCGGCTTCCTGGCGTGCGGCCTCCTGGCGGCCGGCTTCCTGTCTGGCGGCCTCCTGCCGGGCGGATTCGGCGGCCTGGCGGGTGGCTTCGGCCCGTGCAGCTTCCTGCCGGGCGGCCTCTTGGCGGGCCGCTTCCTGCCTGGCGGCCTCGGCACGGGCGGCCTCGGTGCGCGCGGTCTCCTGCCGGGCCGCTTCCTGTTGCGCCGCGGCGCGGCGCTCCGCCTCCAGGCGTGTCGCTTCGGCCTTCGCGGCGGCCCGGCGCTGGGCTTCCTGGCGTTCAGCCTCCAGCCGCGCCGCCTCGGCCCGGGCCAGCGCCTCCTGGCGCGCGGCCTCCTTGCGGATCGCCTCCTGCCGGGCTGCTTCCTGCCTGGCGGCTTCCAGGCGCTCGGCCTCGGCCAGTTTTTCGGTCTGCTGCTGGGCCTGTTGCTGGGTCTCGCGCCGGGCCCGGTCGAGCTGGGCCAGCTCCGCGTTGCGCTCGCGGGCCTCGCGGTCCAGGGCGGCGCCGCTCGTGTCGTCGCGCGTCAGCGTGGTCAGGGCGCTGGAGGCCGCGGACAAGGCGGCGATGACAGGGGCCGAGGCGGGCAGGGCGGCCGGCACGGTCCAGTTCGTCTCGGCCGGCCTTTCCACGGCGATGACGCTGGTGGCCGGTGGCGGCGCCGGCGCGGCCAGCGTGGGCGCCTCGGGCGCCGTGGCGGCTTCGCTGCGCGGGGCTGGCGTCGAGGTTGTCGCCGCGACGGGCTCCGCGGGCGGAGGCGCCGGCGCTTCGGCCGCCGGCGCGACCAGCACGACACGCAGGTCGGGCACCTCGGCGCGCCGCGCCTGCCAGGGCAGGCTCAGACCCGGCAGGCCCAGGCCCGAGCCGCCAAAGGTCAGGCTCAGCAGCAGGGCGTGCAGCAGTAGCGAGACGCCCCAGGCCAGCCAGGGGCGGGAGGGCGCGCGCCGCCGCGGCCAGGGGACCAGCGTCGGCACGCGGCTGGGATCACTGGACCAGCGGCTCAAGCCGGCCCCATCCCTTGGGGGCGATTCAGCTCGGGGCGATCCGGACAGCGCATGCGCCCATTGTCGTCAGCCGCGCCTGCCGCCCGGCTGGCGTGGCCCCGCGGATGCGGGAGGCGGCGCCGGGCCTCAGGGATTGCCGGTCTGCGAGGTCACGTTGTCGCCGCTCTTGGGCACCTGGCAGCCGTTGAAGCTGATGGCCACCGACTGGCCCCAGTCGAGGGAGTCGGCCTGCACCTGGAAGTGCAGATGCGGCCCCGTCGTGCGGCCGGTGTTGTCGCTCAGCGCGATGACGGTGCCGGCCACGACCTTGTCGTTCTCGGCGACCTTGACGCTGTTGGGCGTCAGGTGGAAATACCAGCTCGTGAAGCCGCCCAGGTGGCGGATGCGCACCGTGTTGCCCCAGTTGTCCTGGGCGCCGCCGGGGAAGGGCTGGTTGGTGGCCGTCGTTGGCGAGGAGGGGTCGTAGGTCGTCGTCTGACTCTGGCGCACCCACTCCACGGTGCCGGCGCGCGCGGCGCGCACCTCGGTGCCCGAGTCCATCGTGAAGTCGAAGGCGAAGGCCTGGCTGCCGTTGTGCGAGGCCGGCGGCGGGCTGTTGTTGCCCTGGGCCACGTTGCGCGTGACGCCGTTCTTCCAGGGGTAGTGGTAGGCGCCCTGGGCCTCTTCCTGCAGCTTCAGCAGGTCCAGGCGCAGGCCCTTGCCGAAATAGGCCAGGTCCTCGGTCTTGAAGTCGACCCAGCAGCGCCGGTGCACCCAGTACTGCGTGCCGATGCCGGGGCGCCAGACGGCGGCGTAGCTGCCGCCGTCCGACGACATCGAGAACAGCCGCAGGCCCTGCGGGAAGTAGGTGGCGTCCTTGGCTTCGAGGGCGGCGCCGTCCAGGCCCCAGTGGATCCACTGCGTGCCGCTGCCCGGCCGCCACACCGCGGCGAGCTTGCCGTTGTCGAGCTCGATCTGCGTGACGCGCAGGCCGGCCTTGAAGTAGGGCCCGTCCTTGGCCTTGAACTGGTCGCCCGTCAGCCCCCAGTGCACCCATTGCGTGCCGCTGCCGGGGCGCCAGACGGCGGCGAAGCGGCCGTTGTGCAGGGCGAAAGCCGCAATACGCAGGCCTTGCTTGAAATAAGCCGTGTCCTTGGCCTTGAAGTCGGCCTCGCTCAGGTCCCAGTGCACCCACTGGGTGCCGCTGCCGGGCTGCCAGACGGCGGTCAGCTTGCCGTCACGCACCGTCAGCGACACGATGCGCAGGCCCTGCTTGAAGTAGTCGAGGTCGGCCGTCTTGAACTCGTCGGCCGAGACACCGGCCTTGACCCATTGCGTGCCGGAGCCCGGCCGCCAGACGGCGAGATAGCCGTCGGCCAGGGCCTGGGAGGCTGCGGCGGCCAGCAAGGCGGCCGCCAGGACGTGACGCAGGGACATCGTCGGCTCCTTCTTCTGCCGGGGTGGCCGGGGCAGTATCCGGAGGGGGCGGTGGGGCGCCTAGCGCGGAATTAGGGAAGGGTTGATCCGGGATGTCGCAATCCGGGCCGCGATGTCGTCTGTTCAGTACACGCCTGCGAAAACCGCCCCGGGAGGTCCCATGAAACCCCTGCTGCCCACGCCCCGCCGCCTGCTGACCCTGGACGCGCTGTTCATGCGCCGCCGGCCGGTGCGGGTGGAGCCCGTGCTGGAGCAGGACACGCGCATGCCCGACGAGCCGGAGCTGCTGGCCCTGCAGGAGCTGGCCAGCACCCAGATCGGCCGCATCGCCGCCGAGGTGGCGCTGGAGGAGGGCAGCCGGCGCCAATACCCGTCGCGCGACGAAAGCCGCGTCATCGAGCGCCGCTGAGCGCTCAGATCGGGGTTGGCAAGGCCTCGCCGCGCCGCCAGGCCTCGACATTGGCGATGAAGTTCTCCACCGTGGCGCGGATGGACTGGGGCGACCAGCCGGCCACATGGGGGGTCAGGATGACGTTGTCAAAACCGAGCAATGCCTCGGGCGGACGGGGTTCGCTCTCGTAGACATCCAGGGCGGCGCCGGCGATCTGGCCGGCCTTCAGGGCCGCCGCCAAGGCGGCGGTGTCCACGCAGCTGCCGCGGGCGATGTTGACGACATGGCCGCCCGGGCCCAGGGCCGCCAGCACCTCGGCATTGACGATGTGCTTGGTGGCCGCGCCGCCGGGTGTCGCCACGACCAGGTCGTCGGCCCAAGCGGCCAGGGCCGCCACGCTGTCAAACCAGGTCGCAGCGCCGGCGCCTTCGCGCGGGCGGCGGTTGTGATAGCCGATGACCATGCCGAAGGCGGCGGCGCGGGCGGCAATCTTGAGGCCGATGCCGCCCAGGCCAATTAGCCCCAAGCGCCGGCCCTTGAAGTTGGGAAACAGCGGCAGGGCATCGCGCCAGACGCCGGCCCGCAGGGCCACGCCCTGCTGGGGCAGGGCGCGCACGCTGGCCAGCAGCAGGGCCAGGGCGTGGTCGGCCACGCAGTCGTCATTGGTGCCGGCGCCGTTGCAGACCAGCACGCCGGCCGCCTTGGCCGCAGCCACGTCCAGGTTCTCGTAGCCGGCGCCCTGGGCGGCCAGCAGCTTCAGCTGGGGGCAGGCGGCGATCTCGGCGGCCGTGAAGCCGACGGTCCCGTTGGTCAGCACCAGTTCGATGTCGGCGCCCCGGGCCGCGATGGCGGCGGCGCGGGCTGCGCTGTCCAGGGCCTCGAGGACGGCGAAGCGCTCGAGCAGCAAGGCCTTGTGTTCGGCGGCAATCGGGACGAGGAGAAGCAGGGTTTCTTTCATGGGGCGATGGCGTCAAGAATCCGCCCATGATGCCGTCCAAACAGCAGGCAGCGCGATCGGCGCTTGGAGCCGCTGCCTCTGAACGGGGGATGCCGAATGGCGCAGGCCGGGCGAGCGCCCACAATCCGCCCACTTTCAAATTTCCCGCCCCACCATGAAACGACTGTTGCTGCTGCCCGCCCTGCTCGCGGCCACGCTGGCCCACGCGGCCGGCGAAACCCCGCTTGATGCCCTGCCCTACACGCCCAGCCTGGACGTGACGGCCATGGACCGCACGGCCGACCCCTGCGAAGACCTCTACAAGTTCGCCTGCGGTTCCTGGAGCAAGACCAACCCCATCCCGGCCGACCAGTCGCGCTGGTCGGTCTACGCCAAGATGGCCAATGAGAACCAGCGCTACCTCTGGAGCGTGCTGAACAAGCTGGGCCAGCCCGGCACCGAACGCACGCCGACGCAGGCCAAGCTGGGCGACTACTTCGCCGCCTGCATGGACGAGGGCGCCGTGCAGGCTGCCGGCCTCAAGGGCCTGCAGCCGCTGCTGGACCAGATCACCGCGCTGAAGGACAAGAAGGCCCTGCCGGCCCTGCTGGCCGAACTGCAGCAGGCGGCCGGCAACAGCCGCCTCTTCTTCGGCTTCAGCGCCGGCCAGGACTTTGCCGATGCGACGCGCCAGATCGCCTTCGCCTCGGCCGGCGGTCTGGGCCTGCCCGACCGCGACTACTACCTCAAGCGCGACGACAAGACGCTGAAGATCCGCACGGCCTATGAAGCCCATGTGGCCCGCATCTTCGAACTGCTGGGTGAGACGCCCGCGGCCGCCAAGGCCGATGCACGCAGCGTGCTGGCCACCGAGACGGTGCTGGCCAAGGCGTCCCTCAGCAAGGTCGACCAGCGCGATCCCTACAAGACCTTCCACGTCGTCGACGCGCGCGGCCTGAAGGCGCTGATGCCCGGCTTCGACTGGGCCAGCTACCAGGCCGCCCTGGGCACCGCGCCCTGGCACGTCCGCTACAACGTCACCGAGCCGGCCTTCTTCAAGGCCCTGAGCGCGCGGCTGGGCAGCATGAGCCTGGCCGAGCTGAAGACCTATCTGCGCTGGCAGCTGGCCAGCAGCCTGGCCCCGGTGCTGGACAACGGCTTCGTGCAGGCCAACTTCGACTTCTACGGCCAGACCCTGCTGGGCACGCCCCAGCTCAAGCCGCGCTGGAAGCGCTGCGTGCAGCTCGTCGACGTGCAGCTCGGCGAGGCCCTGGGTCAGGAATTCGTCGCCCGCAACTTCACGCCCGACCTGAAGGCCGCCACCGTGCAGATGACGGATGAGATCGAGGTGGCCATGGGCCGCTCCATCGACAGCCTGACCTGGATGAGCGCCGAGACCAAGGCCCGCGCCCACGAGAAGCTCAAGGCCATCGTCAACAAGGTGGGCTACCCCGAACGCTGGCGCGACTACTCGGCCTTTGCCGTGCAGCCGGGCGACTTGCTGGGCAACGTCGTGCGCGGCAACACCTTCGAGGCCAAGCGCCGCCTGGCCAAGATCGGCCAGCCGCTGGACCGTGGCGAGTGGGGCATGACGCCGCAGACGGTGAACGCGTATTACGACGCGCAGATGAACGACATCAACTTCCCCGCCGGCGTGCTGCAGGCACCGCTGTATGACGCGGCCCTGGACGAGGCGCCCAACTATGGCAACACCGGCGGCACCATTGGCCACGAGCTGACCCATGGCTTCGACGACGAAGGCCGCCAGTTCGACGCCCAGGGCAATCTGAAGAACTGGTGGACCAAGAAGGACGGCCAGGCCTTCGAGAAGCGCGCCGCCTGCGTGTCCGACCAGTACGCCACCTACACCGTCGTCGACGACATCAAGATCAACTCCAAGCTGACACTGGGCGAAGACCTCGCCGACCTCGGCGGCCTGATCCTCGCCTGGGAAGCCTGGAAGGCGCACATGACGGGCAAGACGCTGGAAAACCGCGACGGCCTGACGCCCGAGCAGCGCTTCTTCGTTGGCTTCGCGCAGTGGGACTGCGCCGACGCCCGCCCCGAGGCCCTGCGCGTGCAGGCCAAGATCGACCCGCATTCGCCGGCCCGCTGGCGCATCAACGGCGTCGTCGTCAACATGCCGGAGTTCGAGAAGGCCTTTGCGTGCAAGCCGGGTGCCAAGCTCGTCAAGCCGGCGGGCCAGCACTGCAAGGTGTGGTGACCTTCCCCGCGCCCAGACGGCTGGAGTGAAGGATGTTCCTGGCGTTGGACGGCGTGGGCGATCTGCAGGCACAGGTCCTGAGGGCCTTGAAGCAGGGCATCCAGGACGGCCGCCTGGCGGTCGGGTCGCGCCTGCCGTCGACGCGGGAGCTGGCCGCCAGATTGGGCGTCTCGCGCAACACCGTCATCGCCGCCTATGAATCGCTGTGCGCCGAGCAGTTCGCGGTGGCGAAATCGGGCTCGGGGACGCGCGTGTCGGCCAGCCCGCCCCGGCAAACCGCGGCGCTGCCGGCCTTGCCCGTGGAGGCGCAGAGCCGCTATGCCGGCCGGGTGAGGGCGCTGCCGCCCATCATGCTGGAGAAGCGCGAAGAGGGGCTGCGCTGGAATCTGCAGTACGGCGAGCCCATGGTGGATGTCGCCCTCTTCACGATCTGGCGGCGGGCGCTGATCCATGCCGCGCAGCGCACCGGTGCCCATGGTGCGCCGGCCCAGGGCCTGCTGGAGCTGCGCGCCCAGATTGCCGATCACCTGGGCAAATACCGCGGCATCCGCTGCACGGCGGCCGACGTGGTGGTCGTCAACGGCACCCAGCAGGCCATCTCGCTGGCCGCGCGCATCCTCGTCGATGAAGGCGAGCAGGTGGTGCTGGAGGAGCCGCATTACCAGCTCGCGACACAGGCCTTCACCGCCCATGGCGCGGTGGTGCGGCATGTGCCGGTGGATGACGACGGCATCGTCGTCGACGCCCTGCCCACCGAGGCCGTCAAGCTGGCCTATGTGACGCCGTCGCATCAGTTCCCGTCCGGGCGCGTGATGTCGCTGGAGCGCCGCGTCGCCATGCTGGAGCGCGCCGCCGCACAGGGCTTCTGGATCCTGGAGGACGACTACGACGGCGAGTTCAAGTTCGACGGCCGCCCGCCGCCGGCCCTGCATTCCCTGGACCGGCATGGCCGGGTCCTCTACATCGGCACCTTCACGAAGACGCTGCTGCCATCGATACGGCTGGGCTACATGATCGCGCCGGAGCCGGTGCGCCGCGACCTCGTCAGGGCCAAGATGCTGGCGGATATGCGCTGCAGCGCCGTGGAGCAGGCGGCCGTGGCCCGGCTGATCTCCAGCGGCGCCTATGTGCGCCATCTGAAGCGCGCCACCCTCGAGCTCAAGAAGCGCCGGCGTGCGCTGCTGGCGGGCCTGCAGGCCCATTGCGCAGACTGGGTCCAGATCGACGACAGCGGCGGCGGCATGCATCTGATCTGCTGGCTTCCCCAGCTCAGTGAGGCCCAGCTGGCGATGCTGATCGAGCTCGCCACCGCGCGGGGCCTGGGCCTGCATGAGGTGGTGCATCACTACACGAGCAAGCCGCGCCATCCGGGCCTGCTGATGGGCTTTGCCGCGCTGTCGGTCCCGCAGATCAACGCCGCCACGGCGATGCTGGGCGAGTGCCTGGCCGACGTGGTGGGCGGCGGCGCACCGAAACGGCAGCAGGCCTGAGGCCGGCGCTGAAGCCGCTATCGGCTTCATTTGGTTCCAAGTGAGTGCTTGGGAAGTGGCTCTATCCGCCATCTGGGGGGCGTCTGAGACTGGCTGCGTCATCACTGTTTGAGACGGCCGACAGCCATGAACCCACAACCACTGCAACCGATAGCCCTGCTGGTGCGGGGACTCTTCACGATCACGCTCTGCTCCAGCGCCCTGGCCCAGACCCCCGACGCCACCGGGCAGCTCGAGCGCGTGGTCGTGACGGGCTCCTCCATCAAGCGCGTGGACTCCGAGACCGCCCTGCCCGTGCAGATCATCACCAAGGCCGACATCGCGCGCACCGGCGCCACCAGCACGGAGCAGCTGCTGGCCTCGATCTCGGCGGCCTCCGGCATGGGCTCGACGACGAATGCGATGGGCGCGGGGGCGTCCACGGGCGGCCTGTCCTCGGTCTCGCTGCGCGGCCTGACGGCCGACCGCACCTTGGTGCTCGTCAACGGCCGACGCCTGGCGCCCTTCCCGGGCGGTGCCCAGGCCTCGGTCAACGTCAACACCATCCCGCTGGCCGCCATCGAGCGCGTCGAGATCCTGAAGGACGGCGCCTCGGGCGTCTACGGCAGCGACGCGGTCGCCGGCGTCGTCAACTTCATCCTGACCAAGGCCTTCGACGGCGTGCAGGTCGGCGTGTCGGCCGGTGCGCCGACACGCGACGGCGGCGGCAAGAACAAAAAGGCCTCCATCGTCGCCGGCTTTGGCGACCTGGAGGCCGACCGCTTCAGCGTCGTCGCCTCGGCCGCCTATGAGAAGGAGGACGCCCTGTTCGGCCGCGAACGAGCCTTCTCCCGCAGCGGCAATGTGCCGCCCTTCTACACCAACGGCGCCACCGGCCAGGGCAATATCGAAGGCGCCTGGATCCCCGGCAAGACGCTGCAGGAGGTCGAGGCCACGCCGGGCTACCGCTTCTTCCGCTCGCCCAACAGCAGCTACGGCAGCCCGGTGGACTGCACGACCATCGGCATGTTCAAGCGCGCCAGCGGGGGCTACCAGGGCGCTCCGGTCTGCTCGTTTGACAGCGCGCCCTATGTGGGCCTGGTCCCCGAGCGCGAGCTGAAGAACCTCACCGCCAACCTGACCTGGAAGGCCAGCGACAACCTCGAGGTGTTCGCCGACCTGCTGTGGGGCCAGAGCAAGATCACGCAAAGCTTTCAACCCAGCCCCATCCGCGCCTCCTTCCTGGAGACCGACGACCTGTTCGGCCAGCGCCATGTGGATCCGGCCCTGCTGCTGCTGCCCGGCAACCCCAACTACCCGACCAGCTATCTGCAGTCGCGCGGCTTCACCGATCTCATCGGCAAACCGCTGGCCGTGACGGTGCGCGAGTCGGCCCTGGGCAACCGCATCAACACCGACACCAGCACCCAGGCCCGCCTCACCCTGGGCGCCAACGGCCATGTCGGCGAGCACGACTACGAGCTGGCCGTGTCGCACAACGAAAGCAAGCTCAGGGGCCAGGCCGTCAACGGCTATTTCTCGCAGGTCGGCTATGCGGCCGTCATCAACGATCCCGCCAACAACAGTCTGTGGAACCCCTGGGCCACGGGCGGCCAGCAATCGCAGGCGCTGGTGGACAAGCTCAAGGCCACGGCCTACACCGGCCAGACCCTGAACGGCCTGGCCAAGACGGATCTGGTGGATGGCAAGGTGACCGGCCCGGCCTTCACGCTGCCGGCCGGTGCCGCCCAGTACGCCCTCGGCTTCCAGGTCCGCAAGGAGGCCTACAAGACCGACCCCTCCGCCGCACTCTTCAGCGGCGACATCGCGGGCCTGGGCGGCTCGGTGGCGCCCATCGACCGCTCGCGCAATGTCAAGGCGCTGTTCGGCGAGCTGAGCGTGCCGGTGCTGAAGTCCCTGGAAGCCTCCATCGAGGCCCGCAGCGACCGCTACAACGACGTCGGCTCGTCCACCAACACCAAGGCCAGCCTGCGCTGGCGGGCGGCCAGCGGCCTGGTGCTGCGTGCCTCGGCGGGCACGGGCTTTCGGGCGCCCACCCTGGTCGACCTGTGGACGCCCCAGACCCTGGGCTCCTCGGAGCAGTTCGACGACCCCGCGACCGGCCAGACCGACCTGCAGGTCAACGCGCTGTCGGGCGGCAATCCCGGCCTGAAGCCGGAGAAGTCGCGCCAGAAGCAGGTGGGCTTCGTGCTGTCGCCCATCCGCCAGTTCTCGGCCACCGTCGACTACTTCCAGATCCGCCTCAAGGACATCATCAACACGCCCTCGGCCCAGGAGGTGGTGTCGGGCTTCCGCCGCGGCGACCCGGCCTATGCGGGCCTGGTCCGGGTGAGCCAGGCCAACGAGATCCAGCAGATCGTCACCGCGCTGACCAATGCCGGTGACGCCCGGCTGTCCGGCGTCGACGTCGACCTGCTGTGGCGCGACACCTATGCCTTCGGGCGCCTGGACGTGAACCTCGTCGGCACCTATATGAGCAAGTTCGACGAGGCCAGCCCGGGCGGCTTCCTGTCGCACAAGGTGGGCACCACCGTCGAGAGCGACGGCTCGCCGGTGCTGGGGGCCAATGGCGGCGGCGTGGTGCTGCGCTGGAAGCACATGCTGAGCGCCACCTGGACCCAGGGGCCCTGGTCCGCCACGCTGGTGCAGAACTACTACACCGGCTATCGCGATGGTGACGACCTGAATGGCAATGCCCACCATGTGCCCAGCCAGGCCCTCTATGACGCGCAGTTGAGCTGGAAGGGCTGGCGCGGCCTGCAGCTGACGCTGGGCGTCAAGAACCTCTTCGACAAGGATCCGCCGACCTATATCTTCGTCAGCAACCAGTTCCAGTACGGCTATGACGTGTCGCTGTACGACCCGCGCGGCAGGCTCGCCTATGTCAACGCGACGTACCGTTTCTGAGGCGTGGGCGGCGGCCCTGCTGGTGGTCGCCCTGGCCGCCGTCCTGGCGGCCTTGCCGGCCGTTGCGGCGCCAGGTGAGGCCTGCGCGCTGAAGGCCAGCGGCCCGCCGCCCACCGTCGTCGAGACCTACACCTCGGAGAAGTGCAGCAGCTGCCCGCCCATCGAGGCCTGGCTGTCCACGCTGGCGGGCGACAAGTCCGTGCTGCCGCTGGCCTTCCATGTCGACTACTTCGACGACAAGCGCTGGAAGGACCGCTATGCCAGCGCCGCCTACACGCGGCGCCAGAAGGAGATGCTGGCCGCCAGCGGGGCGCCCGGCATCTACACGCCCCAGGTGCTGGTGAACGGGCGGGACCGCACGCTGCCGCCCATCCCTGCCGCCGTGGACGCGGGCGTGGCCGTGGAGATGCAGGCCGAGGGGCGTCGGCTCTCCGCACAGGTGTCGTCGCAGGCATCCAGGACGCTGGAACTGGCCGGCTATTGGGCCGCCAGCGAGAACGGCCTGAGCAGCTATGTGGGCGGGGGCGAGAACGCCGGCCTCACGCTGAAGCATGACTTCGTCGTGCGCGACTACCGCAAGCTGCCCCCCTTCAAGCTGGCGCCGGGCATGCCTGTGCGGCTGGAGTACGAAGCCGAGCTGGACGGCGTGCGTGAGGTCGCCCTGGTGCTGACTGATGCTTCGAGCGGCAGGCCGGTCCAGGCCCTGCGCTGGAAGCCGCGCTGCTGAAACGGCTCCCTGCGATGCCAGAGCAGGTGGCTCTTCAAAGGCCAGCCTGCCCTGCCCATCATGAAGCCATGCATGCCCCCGACCTGTTCCTGGCCTCCACCCCGCGCGCCAACCAGGACCTCCTCAGGCAGCGCCTGCCCTATCTGGTTGATGCCACCGGCGAGGACTTCAGGGCCGGCCGTGGGTCCCTGCCGCTGGAGCTGCTGCGGGCCGGCTTCGTCGAGTGGGCCGGCATCAAGGCGCGCTCCGACGCCTTCGCCCGCGAGGGCCCCGCGTCGCTGGACGAGGGCTACAGCTATCTGCCGGTCGTGCTGTGCCGGGAGCGCCGATCGCTGCGCCAGGCACTGGCCTGCGACATGCGGTCGGGGCTGCTCGTCATCGGCACGCCGGCCTGCGCCTCGGGCACGGCATCGGGCGCCCGGGTCCAGTGGCCCGTCGACGCGCCCGACAACATCGAGATGTCGGCCACGGCCTGGTTCGGTGCGCCTGAGCATGTGGTCGGCGGCCAGGACTTCTGGAAGCTGCCCCTCTCCTGCGACACGCGCAGCCTGTCCGCCGACACGATCGCGAGCCGCCTGCACCAGGTGGAAGGCCTGTGGCTGCGATGCGGCGTCAGCCAGGGCTTTGTGCTGCTGAACCTGGACGGCATGCGCTCCCTCAGCGAAAGGCGCGACGCCGTTGCCGACGAGGTCTTCGCTGCGGCGCTGGCGTGGGCGCAATGCGGCTTCCATGAGGCGACGGTCATCATCCACGGCGAGGGCATGGCCTGCGCCCAGGGACAGAAGGCCATGGGCCAGGTCGCCCGCCATCTGGGCCGGGCGCTGAGCCGACGAGGCTAGGAGGCCGTGCCTGCATGCTCAAATCATGGGCGCAGATCATTGACGATTCATCGACGCCAGCTTTGCCGGAGACTCGCCGCATGGGGCTCTTGACCTTCAGCATCAATACCACCCTGGACGGTTGCGTCGACCACCAGGAGGGCATCGCCGACGACGAGACCCACGCCTTCTTCACCCGCCTCATGGACGAGAGCGGGGCGATGCTGTGGGGCCGCGTCACCTACGAGATGATGGAGAGCTACTGGCCGGCGGTCGCCCGCGGCGACGTGGAGGCGCCGGCGGCATTGCGCGAGTGGGCGGTCAAGCTCGAGGCCAAGCCGAAGTACGTGGTGTCCAAGACGCGCAAGGACTTTCCGTGGACCCACAGCCACCCTGTCGCCGGCGAGCTGCGTGCCGCCGTGCAGGCGCTGAAGGACGCGACCCCGGCCGGTGTGCTGCTGGGCAGCGGCAAGCTGGCGGCCGAGCTGGACAGGCTGGATCTGATCGACGAGTACCAGTTCCTCATCCACCCCAGGATCGCCGGCCACGGCCCGACCCTGTACCAGAGCGGGCTGCCCGGCACGCGCCGGCTCGAGCTGGTGTCGGCGCAGCCGCTGCGCAACGGTGCCATCGCCGTGCACTACCGGCGCGAGCGCTGAGGCCCGCCAGCCCTAGGACAGCAGCCTGAACAGCATATTGGGATGGATGGGCAGGTCGCCCAGGCCGGCCACGCCCATCAGCACGCCGAAGAAGGTCGGCAGCAGGGCGACGAAGTAGAGCGGCCACAGCCGGGTCAGCGCCGTCACGGCCAGCAGGGCGATGGCGATGGCGAGCAGGGCGTCGGACAGGTCGAACTGGTCGTCGCGGCGGTTCAGGGTCTCGTAGGTCGTCTGCGCCGCTTCGGCCTGGGCCTTGAGTTCGTCGCGCTTCTTGAGCTGGTCGGCCGTCTTGGCGCGGTAGGCGGCGATGGCCTTGTCGTAGTCGGCGGCCTGAGCGGCCGGTGCGCCGCCCTTGGCGAGCTCGAGCTGGGTGGCGGACTGCTCGGCGACGTCGGCGCGGATGGTGCGCGCCTGGAAGTAGGCCCAGTAGTCCAGCTTGTCGGCCTGGGCCTGCTGCATGCCCTGAACGATGTTGTCGTCCTTGACCTTGCAGATGCCCATGAAGGTGGCCAGCACCGCCACGGTGATGGCGACGGCGGCATTCAGGCGCGCCGTGCGAGCCTCCTGGGCGGCTTCAGCGGCTTCGGCGGCCTGGTCGACGAGGTCTTTGGGGTCGAGGTCCATGGGGGTGATGGGTAGTTGGCGGCGGAACTATGCGCGCAGCATGGGCCGCAGTCTGTGGCAATCTCGCGGCCTTCAGTTCCTGCGCAAGCCGAATGAAAGCCAAGAAGCTGTTGTTGTTGCCCCTGCTGCTTGTTCTCACCGCCAGCGTGGGAGCCGAGCCCGTCACCTTCACGCTCGAGGCGGCGCAGGCGCGCCAGGTCTTCCTGGCCGGGGAGATGACAGGCTGGGACCGGCACAAGCAGGCCATGGCGCGTGGCAAGGACGGCGTCTGGCGGCTCAGCCTGGACCTGGCGCCGGGCCAGTGGCTCTACAAATTCGTCGTCGACGGCCGCTGGACCCATGACCCGGCCACATCCGACCACGACGCCGATGGCCAGGGCGGCCAGCATTCCTTCGTCTTCGTTGGCGAGGGCGCGTGGACGCCGCCGGCCACGGGCCGCGGCCGCGTCGAGACGCATGAGGTGGCGTCGGCCGCCTTTGGCCGCCCGGCCAAGGTCAATGTCTATCTGCCGCCCGGCTTCGAGCGCGGCCAGGACCTGCCGGTGCTGACCCTGCTGCATGGCGGCGGCATGGACGCCGACCAGTGGTTTCGCACCGGCCATATCGAACGCTACGCCGACCGCCTCATCGCCAGCGGCCGCGCCAAGCCCTTCGTCATCGTCATGCCCAGCAGCAACGGCCGGCCCTATGACGGCCCGGCGGAGCGCTTCATCGTCGACGAATTGCCGGCCTGGTTGAAAGAGCGCTACGGCCTGCAGGCTTCGCGCGCCCAATCGGCCCTTGCCGGCATGTCCATGGGCGGCCATGGTGCCGTCAAGCTGCCCTTGGCGGCACCGCAGCGCTGGGGCTATGCCTATGGGCTGAGCGGCTGGTATCCCGACGAGCTGATCGCCGCCGTGAAGCGCGCCGGCAAGCTGCCAGTCACCCTGGTGTTGCGCTGTGGCACCGAGGACGATCTGATCGCCGGCAATCGCACGCTGCTCGCCACGCTGCGCGCTCAGGGCCAGCCGCCGGACTACCGCGAGGATGCCGGCGCCCACAGCTTCCACTACTGGAGCCAGGTCACCGAGGAGATGCTGCTCGGCGTGGACGCCTATTTCGCCAAGGTCCGCTAGGCCTGAACGACGTTTCGGCCCTGGTTCTTGGCGCGATACAACGCCGCATCGGCCCGGGCCAGCACCAGGTCGCCGCTGGCGTCGTCGCGTTCGGCCTCGGCAATGCCGAAGCTGGCGCTCAGATGCCAGTCCTGTTCCAGCCAGCGCAGCGGTGCCTCGTCCACCAGCATGCGCATGCGCTCGGCCACCAGGGCGGCGCCGGCGATGTCGGTGTCGGGCAGCAGCACGCAGAACTCCTCGCCGCCCAGGCGGCCGAAGCGGTCCACCTCGCGCACGCAGGGCTGCAGCTCCAGCACCATCTGGCGCAGCGCCGCGTCGCCGGCGGCGTGTCCCAGGGTGTCGTTGAGCTGCTTGAAGCGGTCCATGTCGATCATGACCAGGGCATAGCCGCGACCGCGCTTGAGCCAGGCGTGGGACTGCTCCAGGGCCTGGTCGAAGGCGCGGCGGTTCAGCGTGTCGGTCAGCGGGTCGCGCTCCAGCAGGCGCTCGATGCGATTGATGAGGCGCATCAGCACCAGGAAGGCCAGCGTCGCGTTCTGCAGCAGGGCCAGCACCAGGGCCGTCCACAGGAAGACGAGGTTGAAGTCGGTGGGCACGCGCAGGTCGGGCGTGCGGCCGGGGTTGGTGAAGGTCTCGAGGCCGCGCGCGGCCATCAGGGCCGCGATGAGGAAGAGGGGCAGGGCCAGCGGCGCGGGCGTGCGCCGGCCGGTGGCACTGCGGCCGAGGGCGCGCCAGGCCAGCATGCCGGCGGCCAGGGTCAGGCCGGCGCCGGCGCCGTTGACGACGCGGGCCTGCCAGCGCAGGTCGCCTTCATAGGGCTGGGCCAGCAGCAGCAGGGCGGCCACGGCGACGACGACGGCGCCCGGCTTCCAGACCAGCTCGCGCGTCGTGATGCCCGGCACGGCGGCGCCGAGCAGGGCAAAGGAGGTGATGGCCAGCACGTCGCCGGGCCAGTAGGTGAAGGCGTCGGGCAGCACGCCGCGCAGCACATGCAGGGTCAGCGAGGCCGAGGCGGCCGCATTGGCCGCGGCCATGGCGAGCGACGCGCGCGGCGCGATGCGGGCCACCGTGGCCAGCGCGATCCAGACGAAGGTGGCCACCCCGGCGATGAGGATGATGGCGGCCAGCAGCGTCAGGGTCTGGGCGGGCGTGATCATGCGGGCGCCATCCCGGCCAGATGAGTCGCCACGCAGACGCGGTTGCGGCCCTCGGCCTTGGCGCGGTAGAGCTCGGCGTCGGCGCGCGCCAGGCCGATCTCGCCGCGTGGGTCGCCCCCCACCGGCAGGGCCACGCCGAAGCTGGCCGACAGCGGCAACTCGAGGTTCTTCCAGTGCAGGGGCTGGGCGGCCAGGCTGTGGCGCAGGCGCTCGGCCACGCTGGCGGCGGTGGCCAGGTCGCTGGGCCCGTTCAGCGGCAGCAGGGCGCAGAACTCTTCGCCGCCCAGGCGCCCGAGGCGGTCCACCTCGCGCAGGCTGGCCTGCCAGACGCGCACGCAATGCTGCAGCGCAGCGTCACCGGCCTGGTGGCCATGCTCGTCGTTGATGCGCTTGAAGTGGTCGATGTCGATCATGGCCAGCGCGAAACCATGGCCGCGCTGCAGCTGGGCCTGGGCTTCGGACAGGGCCAACTCGAAGGCGCGGCGGTTCAGCGCGCCGGTCAGCGGGTCGCGGTGCGTCAGGTGCTGGATGCGCGTGATGAGGCGCCAGATCATCAGCGCGATGAGGCTCAGCGTGATGGCCGCGGTGACGACGAACCACAGCACGGCCCGTGCCGGTGTCGGCAGGTCGCCGCGCAGGAAGTGGTCTTCCCAGCCCGGCACGACCAGCAGCTCGACGGCATGCGCTGCGCCGACGGCGACGAGGGCCGCGAAGGGCAGGGCGGTGCAGGCGGTGACGATGCGCGACAGCTGGCCGCCGATACCGCGGATGACCTCGCGCACGGCCAGCAGGCCCAGCGCCGTGGCGCTGAGCGTGCTGGCCAGCTGGGGCAGCAGGCCCGAGCCGCCGGCAAGGCCCAGCGTGATGCCGAGTGCGCCCAGGCCGGCGATCCAGTTGATGTCGCGCGGGCGATGGCGGCTGCGCAGCATGCGCCTCAAGGCCATCATCAGCAGCAGCATGCAGGCCAGCAGGCCGAACTCGGGGATGGCCTGTTGCGCCAGGCCGGGCCAGCCGGCCATGCAGTCGCCGCAGCCCTGGGAGGCGATGCGCACCAGATGGGCGGCCGCCATCAGCCGGCCGGCGCGCGGCGCGATGCGAAAGACCTGGGCGAGCGTCAGCCAGGCCAGGGCCGCCATCAGATTGAAGAGGGCACTGACCTGGAGGACGGTGGGAACGTCGAGGAAATCCATGCAGCTTGGGGTGAACCGCGCATCTTCTCCGACCACGCCACAATGCCGGCCATGTCGGCTTGGGTATTGATCACCGGAGGCTCGCGAGGCATTGGCGCCGCGACGGCGCTGCGTTGCGCCGAGGCGGGCTGGGACGTGGCCATCAACTACGCCCAGGATAGCGGCGCCGCCCAGGCGCTCGCGGCCAGATTGCACGGACTGGGCCGGCGCGCGCTGCCCATCCAGGCTGACGTGGCCGACCCGGCACAAGTCGGCGCCATGTTCGAGAAATTGGACGCAGCCGGCGGGCGGCTGGCGGGCCTGGTCAACAGCGCCGGCATCGTCGCGCCGGCGGCGCGGCTGGAGGCCATGACACCCGAGCGCTGGCGCCGCCTCTTCGACGTCAATGTGATGGGCACGCTGCTGTGCTGCCAGCAGGCGGCGCGACGCATGAGCACGGCGCGCGGCGGCGCGGGCGGAGCCATCGTCAACCTCAGCTCGCGCGCGGCCGAGTTCGGCTCGGCCGGCATCTACGTGGATTACGCCGCCACCAAGGGCGCCGTCGACACGCTGACCAAGGGCCTGGGACGGGAGCTGATCGGAGAAGGCATCCGCGTCAACGGCGTGCGGCCCGGCATCATCGAGACCGACATCCACGCCACCAGCGGCATGCTGGAGCGTGCCCAGGCCCAGGTGAAGGACATCCCCATGCAGCGCATGGGCCGCGCCGAGGAGATCGCCGAGGCCATCGTCTGGCTGCTCAGCGATGCGTCCAGCTACACGGTGGGCACGCTGCTGGACGTGGCCGGGGGCCGCTAGCGCCTGTCCACCAGGCTAGCCTCGATGCCGGCCTCGTCGCGCAGTCGCGTGGCGGTCGCGCGGGCCTCGTCCGCGCTCGGGAAGGGCCCGGCGCGCAGCCGGTGCAGGCCGCCCTCGCGCACGACGGTCAGCAGCGGCAGCAGGGTCAGGTCGGCCTCGGCGATGCGCTGGCGCAGCGCCTCGGCACCGTCCAGCTTGGCGAAGGCGCCGAACTGCAGCCAGGCCGCCGAGACCTTGCCGGCCACGGTCGCCGTCGTCTCGCGCTGCGGCCCGCCGGGCGGCGTGTCAGGGGCGAAGACGGGCGGTGTTTCGTCCGCCGGCTTCTGGAAGTTGCCGGCACGGATTTCGGCATAAGTGATGCGCCTGACCTCCACGGGCGCGACGCCGCGCAGCACATCGAGCTTGAGGGCGGCGGTGTAGCTGAGGTCGATGATGCGGCCCTTGTGGAAGGGGCCGCGGTCGTTGATGCGCACGATGACCTCGCGGCCGTTGGCCGGGTTGCGCACGCGGGCATAGCTGGGGATGGGCAGGGTCGCGTGCGCGGCCGTCATCGCATACATGTTGTAGACCTCGCCGCTGGCCGTGGGCCGGCCGTGGAATTTGCGGCCATACCAGGAGGCCAGGCCGCGGTCGGCATAGGGCGTGTCGCCGCTGAGGGGCTCGTAGCGCTCGCCACCCACCTCATAGGGCTTGTTGGGGCCGCCATTGCGCACGGACTCGATGCGCGGCAGCGCGTCAGGCACCTTGGCCAGGTCGGGCGGCGGGTTGGGCAGGGGGCCGTCGCGGTCGATGCTGACCGGCGGCACCGTCGGGCGTGTCGTGGAGCAGCCGGTCATCAGCGCGGCCAGCAGCAGCGCCATGGCCAGCCCAGTATGCTGCGTGCTGTTCCTGCAATGTCGAAGCCATGCCATGAGCAATTTCGTCTTTCCTCCGGCGGAGATCCCCAGCGCCGCCGTGCGCGGCACGGACGCCCGTTACGCGGTCAGCCGCATCTTCTGCGTCGGCCGCAACTATGCCGATCATGCCCGCGAGATGGGCGCCGACCCGACGCGCGAGCCCCCCTTCTATTTCACCAAGCCCGCCAGCGCGCTCACCGCCTCGGGTTCGACGGTGCCCTATCCGACCGAAACCAAGAATTACCACTATGAGATGGAGCTGGTGCTGGCCATCGGCGCGCCGGTCTTCAAGGTCTCGCCCGAGGCGGCCGTCGCCGCCATCTGGGGCTATGCCGCGGGCCTGGACATGACGCGCCGCGACCTGCAGGCCGCGGCCAAGGCGGCCGGCAAGCCCTGGGACACGGCCAAGGGCTTCGACCAGTCGGCCATCCTCAGCGACATCGTGCGCAAGAGCGAGCTGGGCAGCCTCGACAAGGGCGCCATCACGCTGGCCGTCAATGGCGTCGAGAAGCAGCGCGGCGACCTGGCCGACATGATCTGGAACCAGGCCGAGATCGTCTCCAACCTGTCCCATCTCTACCACCTGCACCCCGGCGACCTGATCTACACCGGCACGCCGGCCGGCGTCGGTGCCGTCGTGCCGGGCGACGTGCTGGTGGGCCGCATCGAAGGCCTGGGCGAGATCCGGCTGACGGTCGGCCCGGCGGAGTGAACATGTTCTCGACCGAAGAGACGCTGGGCCAGGCCCGTTCCCGCAATATCCAGGAAGCGATTGCCGAGGACATCGGCAAATGCGACTGGACGGCCCTGCTCGTTCCGGCGGGCCGGCGCGTAGCCGCCCAGGTGCGGGTGCGCGAGGCCGCGGTGCTGTGTGGGCGCGAGTGGTTCGAAGGCGTGTTCTCCGCGCTGGACGCTACGGCCCGCATCGAATGGCTTTACGACGAAGGCGCGCTGATGACGGCAGACAGCATCGTCTGCCGCATCGAGGCCGATGGCCGAGCGCTGCTGAGCGCCGAGAGGCCCGCGCTGAACTTCCTGCAACTGTTGTCGGGCACGGCGACGCTCACGCGAGCCCATGTGGACGCGGTGGCCGGCGCCAGCCCCAAACCACAAGGCTGCGCCATCCTCGACACACGCAAGACCGTGCCCGGCCTGCGCCTGGCGCAGAAGTACGCGGTGCGTGTCGGCGGCGGCCAGAACCAGCGCTTGGCGCTTTACGCCGGCATCCTCATCAAGGAGAACCACATCGCCGCGGCCGGCGGCGTCGGCGCGGCCTTGCGCGCGGCCCAGGAACTGAAGGCGGGCGTGGACATCCAGATCGAGGTGGAGACCATCGAGCAGCTGAAGGAGGCGCTGGAGGCCGGCGCCGTCAGCGTGCTGCTGGACAACTTCAGCGAGGCGCAGATGCGCGAGGCCGTGGCCGTGAACGCCGGCCGCGCGCTGCTCGAAGTGTCCGGCGGCGTGGCCCTGGATCAGCTGCGCTGGATCGCCGCCACCGGTGTGGACCGCATCTCCATCGGCCGCCTGACCAAGGATGTCAGGGCGGTCGACTATTCGATGCGCGTGCTCGGCCCGGCCTAACGGCCGCGGCGGCGCAGCAGGCCCAGCAGGGTCAGGCCGGTGAGTCCCAGGGTGCCCGGCTCGGGCACGCGGCCGGGCTCGGCTGCGCCGGCGATCAGGAAGATGTCGCCAAAGCCGCCGGTGTCGCAGGGGCCGACGGAGCCGCCGCCCGCCAGAGCCGGGCCTGCGCCATTCACGCCCGTGTTGAAGCAGCCCATCCAGACCTGCACCGACATCGTGTCATAGCCCTGGGCCTGCAGGCTTCTGAGGTCCAGCGTCGGCAGATAGTTGATGAACTCGACCTCGTTGGACGCCTGGTTGGTGTTGACCAGCTGGCCGCCGTTCGGGCAGCTGGAGCCATTGGGCGACGGATAGGAGACCAAGGCGTCGACGACGCAGACGGCCCCCACGGTCAGCGCGAAGTCGGCCGCACCGGGCGTCGTGATGTTGTTGCCGTCAAAGGTCTTGGTCGATGTGTGCAGCGACGGGTCCTTGAAGATGCCGTTGGGATCCAGCGCCTGGGTCTCGAAGTATTGGTTGCCCAGATTGCCGTCAGTATCGCGAATCGTCACCAGGGCCCAGATGGGGATGCTGGAGGTGTCGTTCTGCGGGTTGTTGAAGTCGAAGGCGATGGCCATCTGGTGGTAGGCACCGCCGAAGGTCAGCTTCTGGTTGAGGGCGTTGATGCTGGTGTCCCAGCTGAATGGCGTGTCGCCGGCCAGGGCGCCGTTGTTGGTCGGGTCGTTGCCGTCGCCGGTGAAGAAGTACTTCTTGTTGCCGCCATTGTTCGACGAGAAGCCGTCCTCGGAGGGATTGATCTGGTCGCCGTTGTTGAGGATGTTGCCGTTGTTGGCGGTGACGACGATGGTGTCGATCAGCGCGCCCTGGCTGGCGGAGAAACCGTAGGGGCCGTTGAAGCCCGCAAAGCCGCGGGAGGCCAGGTTGTCCAGCACCTTGGTGGAGCAGGACACGAAGTTGCCGAAGGTGGCGCAGGCCGAATTGGGAGAGGGGTAGCTGGGCGAATAGACCGGCAGCGGTGCCGCGCTGGCCAGGCCGGCCGGAAGGAGCAGGGCCAGAAGCCACTGCGAACGGATGCCCCAGGATGTCTTTTTCATATGTCACCTCTGACGCGAAGCGTGAACTTCACGGTGAGAAATGAGCATTTATCGGGCCAACCCCCCTAAGTTGTTGATTTCCATGTTGTTGACTTTTGGACTGTCATCTGAATGTCAAAAACATCGACAGCCCCGAATGAGTGAGACACCGTTGTCAGGCTTCGCGCCGGGAGATGGCAGCGGATCAGCCGTCAACGTCGAACCAGGGCTCGTTGGGCAGCTCGTCGAAAACCTTGCGCAGGCCGGCGCTCCAGCCCTTGCGCAGGGCCTGGAAATAGGCGTCGTCGCGCTCGATGCGGTGGGGCGGCTTCATGGCCATCTCGAACTGGTTGGCGCGCAGCATCAGCATGTCGATGGGCAGGCCGACCGACAGATTGGACTGGATGGTGGAGTCGAAGCTGACCAGGGTGCATTTGGCGGCTTCGTCCAGCGGCGTGGTGTCGTAGCGGATGACGCGGTCGATGATGGGCTTGCCGTATTTGCTCTCGCCGATCTGGAAATAGGGCGTGTCTTCCGTCGCCTCGATGAAATTGCCCTGGGGATAGATGTGGAAGAGGCGCGGGCCCTCGCCCTTGATCTGGCCGCCGAGCAGCATGTTGGCGCCGAAGTCCACGCCGTTGTGCTGGTTGTCGCTGTCGCGGTTGACGATCTCCTTCATCGTGCGGCCCAGCAGCACGGCGGCGTCGTACAGCGTTGGCACATTGAGCAGGTGGTCGCCCTCGCCGTGCAGGCGCTGGTTCAGCACCGAGATGACGGACTGCGTCGTCGCCAGATTGCCCGCGGTCAGGATGACGATCTCGCGCTGGTGCGGGATCTGGAACTGGTACATCTTGCGAAAGCTCGCGATGTGGTCGACGCCCGCATTGGTGCGGGTGTCGGACGCGAACAGCAGGCCCGCACGCAGGCGCATGGCGACGCAATAGGTCATGAGGTAGTTCCGGCGAATGAGCTGGAAGGCATATTACGGCTGGGCCGCTGTGGCAGGCAGCCCAGGCCGCGCAGCGCGGTCTCGACGGCCTCGTCCAGCGGCGTGTGCGGCTCGTGGCCCAGCACCTCCAGCAGGCGGGCGTTGTCCATGCGCACCGGCTGCTGCCACAGATAGCGCATCTCGCGCATCTCCTTGAAGGTGGTGACAAAGGGCGAGGCCAGATCCAGCAGCCACCAGGGCAGGGCGGCGATGCGCGGCTTGCGGCCGTGGCGGGCCGTGACGCGCTGGATGGCCTCGGCCATCTGGCGGCCGCTGGCGTCCCAGTGGCCGGCCATGTGGAAGCTGGCGAAGGCGGGCAGGCTGGCGCGCCGGGCCAGCAGCTCGACCAGGGTGCGGGCCACGTCGGGCAGATAGGCCCATTGGTGGCCGACGCCGGCTGCGGCGGGGTTGCTGATGCTCGTCACGGCCTTGCCCGGCTTGATGAGGCCCTGGGAGAACCAGTTGTTGCCGGCCTGGGGGCCAAAGAAGTCGCCGGCACGCACGATGAGCACACGCAGGCCACGAGCCGTCGCTGCGTGCAGCCGGGCCTCCATCTCCACGCGGATGGCGCCCTTGCGCGTGACGGGGTGCTGCGGCGAGTCCTCGCGCAGCAGCGGGAAGGCGTCGGGCCCGAAGTTGTAGACCGTGCCCGGCAGCACCAGCGTCGCCTGCTGGGCCGTGGCGGCGGCCATCGAGTTGTCGAGCATGGGCAGCACGAGGCGATCCCAGTCGCGGTAGCCCGGCGGATTGACGGCATGCACGATGACGCTGCAGCCCTGCGCGGCGCCGGCCACGTCCAGCGCATTCAGCGCGTCCCCGCGCAGCCAGTGGATGCCGTCGCGCAGCTCGTGCGCCGCCGCCAAGCCGCGCTTGAGGGCCTTGACGGTCCAGCCCGTGTCGCGCAGCTGGCGCGCCACCTCACCGCCGATGCCACCACTTGCGCCCAGCACCAGGGCCGTCTTGTCCTTGCCTTGCATCGCTGTTCTCCTGAAGTTGATGGGATGGATTCTGGAAACCCGCGACCCTGTTGGGAATTGCTGAAGATGGTCTTACGGCTATACATTTATGCATGGCTTCGACCTTGCCCTGGGATCTGCTGCACAGCTTTCTTGGCGTGCTGCGCGAGGGCTCGCTGTCGGGCGCTGCGCGGCTGCTGGACCTGACCCAGCCGACCGTGGGCCGCCATGTGGCTGCCCTGGAGCAGGCCCTGGGCCAGCCGCTGTTCACGCGCTCTTCCACCGGCCTGCTGCCCACCGAAGCGGCCCTGTCCCTGCGCGTTCACGCCGAGCAGATGGAAGTGGCGGCGGCGGCCCTACAGCGGGCGGCGACGGCCCGGGGCGACGAGGTGCGCGGCACGGTGAGGGTGACGGCCAGCGAAGTCATCGGCGTGGAGGTGCTGGCCGGTGTCTTCGCCGCGCTGCGCGAGGCCCATCCCGGCCTGGTGCTGGAGCTGGCCCTGAGCAATCAGCTGCAGGACCTGCTGCGCCGCGAGGCCGACATCGCCGTGCGCATGACGCCCCCCGAGCAGGGCCAGCTGATCGCGCGCCGCATCGGCAGCATCGAACTCGGCCTGCATGCCCGCCCCGACTACCTCGACCGCCATGGCCGGCCGACCAGCTTGGCCGACATGGCCGGCCACACCTTGGTCGGTTTCGACCGCGTGACGCCCTTCACCCGCGCCGGCGTCAAGCGCCTGGGCGGCATCACCCGCGACAGCTTCGCGCTGCGCTGCGATTCCGACTTGGCCCAACTCGCCCTGATCCGCGCCGGCGGCGGCATTGGCGCCTGCCAGGTCGCGCTGGCACGGCGCGAGCCGCCGTTGGAGCGCGTGCTGGCCGACCAGTTCAGCTGGCCGCTGGAAACCTGGGTCGCCATGCATGAGGACCTGCGCCAGAACACGCCTTGCCGCGTCGTCTTCGACGCCTTGGTGGAAGGCTTGTCGCGCTACGTGGGCAGCTGAGTTTCAGCGGATCGGGCTCGAGGCCGGCCAGGGCGGCGGCGCCGATGCCGGTGGGAAGGAAGGCGGCGCGACGGAGGGTGGCGACGGCAAGGGCGGCAGCACGGGCGGCGGCGCCACAGGATCGCGGGGCACGCTGGCAGGCTCGGCCGGCGGCGTGGCCGTGGCGGGCATGGCCGCCGCGGGCTGCTGCGCCGGCTGGCTGCAGGCGACCAGCGTCGCCATGACGGCGCTGCTGGCGGCCAGCCACGGCCATGGGGTGCGTGTGAGGCTGTCGCTGGGCATGACTTGCTCCTTGGACGCGGGCGTGGTCCCCGGAGTTTTCATTCACGCAGCAAGCCGCCGCGGTGCCCATCGGCTGGCGCCTATCCCGCTGTAGGAGAGCAGGCGGCGGCCGGGGGGCGTGGCTTGATCCAGCGCAAGCGCCGCGACCGGCGTCACGCGCAACATGCCGGCAACCCGCCACACCGAAAGCGTCGCCATGAAGATCGTTCTCGCAGTCGACGGCAGCGCCTATACCAAGCGCATGCTCAGCTATATCGCCGCCCATGACGAGCTCGTGGGCCAGGGCAACGAATTCGTTGCGCTCAACGTCACGGCGGGCGTGCCGCCGCACGCCGCCCGGCACCTGCCGCACGACGTGCTGCAGCGGTATTACGCCGACGAGGGCGAGAAGGTTCTCGCCCCGGTGCGTGAGTTCGCCCGCATGCAGGGCTGGAAGCTGCGCGAGCGCCACGCGGTGGGCTACCCGGGGGACGCGCTGGCGGAGATGACCAACGAGGAAAAGCCCGACCTGCTGGTGATGGGCTCCCACGGACACGGCGCGTTCGCCAGCGCCTTGCTGGGCTCGGTGTCGTCGCGCCTGCTGGCCCACACCAAGGCGCCGGTGCTGCTGATCCGCTGACATGGACAGCGCCATGGGTGAAGGCTTCAACCACGTGCTGGTGGCGACCGACGGCTCACGCCTTGCGGATGCCGCGCTCGAATTGGCTCAGCGTGTCGGCAGCGGTGGCCGCGTCACCGCCCTGCTCGTGATGCATGACTACGGGTTGCCTGAGTACCTGCGGGCCGCCATCGGGCATCGTCCCGACGCGCGGGAGCTGCGTGAGGAGATCGCGGCAGAGGGGCGCCGCCTGCTGGACGAAGCCATCGCGCGCACCACCAGCGACGGAGACTGGATCGAGCGGTGCGTGGTCCTCAGTGACCGGGCGCCGCACCACGAGATCGTCACCGCCGCGCAGCGCGAGGGCTGCGACCTCATCGTGATGGCGACCCACGGCAAGGGCGGCCGCATCGCCGGCCTCGCCGGCAGCCAGGCCCGCGCCGTGGTCGCGCAAGCCACCGTGCCGGTGCTGGTGGCGCGCTGACGCTTCAGCCAGTGCCGGCGCGACCGGCATGGCGCCGGTCAGTGCGACATCAGCACGGGTACCGGCGAGCTGCGCATCAGCGTGCGCGTCACGCCGCCGAGGATGGATTCGCGGAAGCGCGAGTGGCCATAGCCGCCGGTGACGATGAGGTCGGCATTGATGTCGAAGGCGTGCGACAGCAGCGCCTCACCCGCGGCGACCTTGGCGGGCACATGCTTGACGTCGACCTTGACGCCATGACGCGCCAGCCACAGGCCGATGTCCGCGCCGGGGACGTCGCCATGCGCCATGCCGACGTCCTCCGGGGTCTCGAACACGGCGACCTGGACGTTGGAGGCCTTCCTCAGGAACGGCAGCGCATCGTGCATGGCGCGTGCGGCCTCGCGGCTCGCGTTCCAGCCCACGAGCACGCGGCGCGGCGGCGCGATGGTCCATTCCCCGGCGTAGGGCAGCACGAGCAGCGGCCGCCCCGACTGCAGCAGCACGTCCTGCGCCATCTGCGGGGACTGCTCGGCACGTACTTCATCCGGATCGTTCTGGGTGACGACCGTCAGGTCGCAGTACCTGGCAGCCAGCGCCATCGCTTCGCCCGCATAGCCCACCGCCATGCGGGTCTCGTACGACGGGACGCCCAGGCGCTGCACCTGCTGGCGGAAATCGTCGATGCGGGCCTGTGCGGCCTCGCGCAGCAGGCGCAGCGCGGTTTCCTCGTACATCGCCAGCGCAGCGGCAGCCACGCTCTCGGCGGGCATCACCATCCAGCCCGTCGGCGCCAGGCCGATCAGATGGGCGTCATATTGCAGTGCCAGTGCGGCAGCGGTGTCCACGCGCGCCTGCGCGTGCCTGCTGCTGTCGAGGTGGACGAGGATGCTGCGCAGGCTCATGGCGTATCTCCTTGGCCGAGGGGTGGGTCACAGGGATTGAATGATTGCGAGCTGCGCGGCGGCGGCTTTGACCGATGTCAACGCAGTCGGTTGGGACCCTTGATGAGGGTCAAAGCGGCCGCCGACGGCTTTCCTAGAGTTGAGTGGCCCCCCAACCCATCCGAAAGGAGAAGCCATGAGTGCATTGACTGCCTACGAACGCATGGACGACCTGCTGTCCGGCGCCTTTCCTGATTTCTTCCGCCGCTCGCTGATGCGCGATTGGCCCGTGGCGAACATGCCCGCGGAGATGAAGCTGGACGTCAGCGAGACCGAGCAGGCCTACCTCGTGAAGGCCCAGATCCCCGGTGCCAAGAAGGAAGACGTGAAGGTGAAGATCGACGGCAACTTCGTCTCCATCAGCGCCGAGGTCAAGGAAGAAAAGGAAGCCAAGGACGACAAGGCCAAGAGCCTGACGCGTGAGCTCTACTACGGCAGCCTCTCGCGCGGCTTCGCTCTTGCGCACGAGATCGACGAGAAGGAATCGAAGGCCAGCTTCGAGCAGGGCGTGCTGTCGCTGACGCTGCCCAAGCGCACCGATGCCAAGGGCACGACGTTGCGCATCATCTGAGAAGCCACGGAAGCGGCCGGGTTTCCCGGCCCACGCGGTCGCCGGTCCCGAGGGGGCCGGCTTGCCTGTGCGCGGCGCTCAGGCGCCGTGTCGACCCTCAGGCCTCGGTCGCGTCATGCCTGAGCGCGCCCGCCCAGACCTGGGCCCAGTCTGTCCAGGCCTTCTGCAGGGCCGACGGATCGAACATCCCCAGACCCTGGGCGGCGTCGACCAGGGGTTGGGCCGAGGGGGGCGGCGACCCGGGGGCGATCCACGACTGCATCAGGTTGGCCATCTCGCGCTCGGCGCTTCTCCACCAGGCGGTTTGCGCGTCCAGCAGCCTCATCATCCAATGCCCGTAGGCCAGCGAACCGGCGGCCCATTGGCGGGAAAAAGACGACCAGTCGACGGGGAAACTGGCGGGAGACGGCGTCCGGACAGGGGTGGGCATGGCAATCCTCGGAAGTGCTGCCCTCAATTTAGGCTGGCCAGGGCGGCCGGGGTTGCGTTGCGTCAACAGGTGTAGGGATGACCTGCTTGGACGCATGGGCGACGCCGAGGATGTTGAGCTGCATCAACCCGGCGCGCCATGCGCCGCCTACCCTTGGATGCATGGGCAAGATCCTCGTCGTCACCTACTCCTTCACCGGCACCGGCGCTCGACTGACGGAGTTGCTGTGCCGATCGCGGGACTGGGCGTCGGCCCAGGTGGTGGAGCGCCGGCCGCGCAAGTCCTGGATCACGCTGCGCTGCGCCCTCGAGTCCCTCTTCAGGCTGAAGCCACCCATCCTCTACAAGGGTCCCGACCCCGCTGATTTCGATCTGGTGGTGCTTGTCGCGCCCATCTGGCTGACCCGGCTCGCCAGTCCCATGCGCAGCTTCGTGGCGAGCTTTCGCGGCAGCCTGCGCAAGGTGGCGGTCGTGTCCGTGATGGGCGGCAAGGGCGGGCAGAACGCACCCGCGGAGATCGGCGGCATCCTCGACCGCGCACCCTTCATGAGCACCAGCTTCACGATGAGGGAGGTCGACGACGGCAGCTATGCCCCGCGCCTGCTCGCCTTCGCCGCCGCGCTGGACGCCGCGACCGATCCGGGAGGTGAGATGCGGCCCTTCGTGCTGTCGCCGGAAACGGCGGGCTGAGCTTCCCGGCAGGCCGGTGCAGGCAACCCCATGGGCATATGGCTGTGGCTGCTGCTGGTCGCTGCGATCGCGGCCTTGCTGTGGGCCGGATTCCAGCTGTTCATCGTCCTGCTGACCCGCGATTGACGGCGCGGGCCGGGCGCCCGCATTGCGTTTCAAGTGAACGACCTGCTGGACGTCTCCAAGATCGAGAGCGCCCCGGCAGGCGGGGATTGCGCCTGTCGCCGCGCCCGGCCCTGAATCGATGCAAGAATGACCCTATCAACATAACGTTTCAGCCGTGCCGACGCTGTGATGAACCAGCACGTTGCCGTCGTCGATGACGAATCGGCCATCACCGAGTTGCTCGCCAACTACCTGGCCGGGCACGGCTTTCGCACGACGCAACTGCGCTCCGGCCGCGAGCTCATGGAGCTGATGGCCAGCGATCCGCCTCAGCTGGTGCTGCTCGACCTGGGCCTTCCCGGAGAAGACGGCTTCGCCATCGCGCGCCAGCTGCGTGAGCATTGGCGTTGCGGCCTGGTCATCATCACGGGGCGCGGAGACTCCGTCGACAAGATCGTCGGCCTGGAGATCGGCGCGGACGACTACGTCACCAAGCCTTTCGATCTGCGCGAGCTGGTGGCGCGAATGAAGGCGGTGCTGCGCCGCATCGAGCCGGTCACCGCCGCTGCTGCGGGCGGGCCGGCAAGCGGCGCCGGCCTGGGCTTCCTCGGCTGGCGGCTCGACCTGGCGGCCCGCCGCCTGGATGACCCGCGCGGCATGGAGGTGAGGCTGACCACCGGCGAGTTCGAGCTGCTGGCCACGCTGCTCCAGCATGCCGGCCGCGTGCTGTCGCGCGACTTCCTGCTGGAGCAGACCCGGGGCCGCGACGCCGGACCCTTCGACCGCACCATCGACGTGCAGGTCGGGCGGCTGCGCAAGAAGCTGGAGGCCGACGCTGAGAATCCCCAGATCATCAAGTCGGTGCGGGGAGCCGGCTATATCTTCGTGCCGCCGGTCGAACCGGTCCGCTAGATGGACACCGCCCCGACCGCCTCAACGCAAGCCGTCGACGACCTCACGGTCTACCGCTCGCTGTTCGCGGCCTATCCCGATGCGCTGCTGCTCGTCGACGCCGCCGGCAGCGTCGTGCTGGCCAATCCCGCCGCGACCGCGCTGCTGGGCTATGCGACGGACGAGCTGGTCGGCCTGAGCGTGGACGAGCTCGTGCCCGACAGCATCCGGCCGCGCCATGCGTCCTATCGCCACGCCTACGCGCACGCACCGCGTTCGCGGCCCATGGGCACGCAGATGGAACTGGTGGCCAAGCGCCGCGACGGCAGCGAGGTCATGGTGGAGATCGCCCTGAGTCCGCTGCAGGACCATGGCCTGCCCTTCGTGGTGGCGGCCATCCGCGACATTGGCGGCTATCCGCGCGTCAAGCAGGCCTTGCAGCGGGCGCGCTACAGCGAGCATCTGGCGCAACTGGGCCGCCTGGCCGCCGACGGGCGGGATCCGCAGCTGTTGCTGCAGCAGGTGCCCACGATTGCCGCCGAGGCGCTCGAGGTCGAGATGGCTCTGGTGCTGCTGCTGGAGCGCAATCGGCTCGAGCTTCGCGTCGCCGGCGGGGTGGGACTGATCGCCGGCGAGGCGCTCGGCGCCATCGTGCCCAATCGCGGCGACACGCCGCTGGGCTTCGTGCTGGCCCAGGGGCAGCCGGTCGTGGTCGAGGATTTTCGCGCTGAACCGCGCTTTGCGATTCCGCCGGCCTATCTGGAAGCCGGCCTGGTCAGTGCGCTGGCCGTGCCCCTGCAGGACCGTGGGCGCGTCATCGGCGCGCTGAAGGTGCGCTCCCGTCAACCGAAGCGGTTCGGCGACGACGAACAGCGCTTCCTGCAGGCGCTGGCCAGTCTGCTGGCCACCTGCCTGCAGCGCGCCCAGAGCGAGGAGGCCCTCAACCACGCCCAGCGCCTGGAGAGTGTGGGCCAGCTCACGGGGGGCATTGCCCACGACTTCAACAACCTGCTGACCGTCATCCAGGGCAATCTGCAGGTGCTGGAGGAGCTGCCGCTGCTGGCGGGCGAGGAATTCGCCCAGCAGCTCGTCGGCGCGGCCACGCGCGCCTCCAAGCGCGGCGCGGAGCTGACGAGCAAGCTGCTGGCGTTCTCGCGCCGCCAGGTGCTGCAGCCCGACGCCGTCGATGTGGGCGCCATGCTGCTGTCGCTGGCGGACATGCTGCGCCGCACGCTCGACCAGCGCATCGCCATTGAGGTCGACATCGCTCAGGGTTGCCCGAGCGTGCTGGCCGACCCGGGGCAGCTGGAGTCGGCGCTGCTGAACATCGCCATCAACGCCCGCGATGCCATGCCCGACGGGGGCTCGCTGCGCTTCAGCGCGGGCCTGGCGGGCAGCCTGCCGGCCGACGTGCGGCGGGAGATCGACGATGCCAGCGCCCAGGACGAGCGCTTCGTGCGCATCGCCATCTCGGACACCGGCTCCGGCATGCCCGAAGAGGTCAAGGAGAGGGCCTTCGAACCCTTCTTCACGACCAAGCAGGCCGGACGCGGCACGGGCCTGGGCCTGAGCACCGTCTACGGTTTCGTCAAGCAGTCGCGCGGCGCGGTGTCCATCGATTCGACGCCCGGCTTCGGCACGACGATCTCGCTCTATCTGCCGCGGCCCTGGGACGACCAGCCGACGGGCGATGAAGCGGGGCCAGCCGCGGACGCCGTGCCGCCGGGCCTGAAGGTGCTGATGGTCGAGGACGATGCCGAAGTGCGCTCGGTGGCGCGGCGCTTCCTCGATACCCTGGGCTGCGAGGTCACGGTCTGTGCCAGCGCCGAGCAGGCCCTGCTGCTGCTGACGCCCGACGCGCGCTTCGAGCTGCTGCTGACCGACATCGCCCTGGGGCCGGGCATGCGCGGCACGGAGCTGGCGCGGCTGGCACAGGAGAGGCTGCCGCAGCTGTCCATCCTGCTGATGTCGGGCTTCTCGGCCGAGCTGCTGGACGCCGACCGCGACTCGCCTCCCGGTTGGGAGCTGCTGCCCAAGCCCTATTCGCGGTCGGAGCTGGCGCAGGCCATCGCGCGCGCCCTGGCCGCCTAGGCCACGCCGAGCCGGGCCGCGCGCCTCAGGCCGACGGCGTCGGGCAGGGCGCGGGACGCGGCGCTGCGGTCCAGCCGGAAGACGCGCAGGGCCGCGCTCACCTCCTCGGACTGGGCCAGCATCTGCTGGGCCGAGCCGGCGAGCTGTTCCACCAGGCCTGCGTTCTGCTGGGTGAAGCCGTCCATCTGCTGGATGACCTCGTGCATCTGCGAGATGCCCAGCAACTGCTCCTGGGCGCCACGGTCGATGTCGCTGATCAGGGTGGTGAAGTTCTCCACCGCCTTCAGCGTCGTGTCGATGCTGGACCGCGCGCTGTCCGTCTGCCGTTCGGCCGCCTGCACCTGCTCGGTGGAGGCCAGGATGAGCTGCTTGATCTCGCGGGCCGCGGTGGAGCTGCGCTGCGCCAAGGCGCGGACTTCGCTGGCGACCACCGCAAAGCCGCGGCCATGCTCGCCGGCGCGCGCCGATTCGACGGCGGCATTGAGCGCCAGGATATTGGTCTGAAAGGCGATGCTGTCGATGACCTGGATGATGTCGGCGATCTTCTGCGAGGACTGCGTGATGCCGCCCATGGTCTCGGTGACGGAGTGCACCACCTGGGCGCTGTGGCGCGAGACGCCGCTGAGCTCGGCGGCCACGCCGCTGGCCAGGTGGGTGGTGTCGGTGCTCTGGCGGACCGTGGCGGTGATCTGCTCCATGCTGGCTGCGGCTTCCTCGAGGCTGGCGGCCTGGGATTCGGTGCGCTGGGCCAGGTCGCGGTTGCCCTGGGCGATCTCGCGGCTGACGCGGCTCATCTGGGCCACTTCAGCACGGGTGTCGGAGACCAGCGAGCGGATGTTGACCGCCAGTTGAGCCAGGGCCTGCTCGAGCCCACGGCTCTGGCGGTCGCCGCTGGGCTTCAGGTTGTGGCTGAGGTCGCCGGCGGCGAGCTGGTTGGCATAGCGCTCCACAAGCACGAGGCCGCGGCTGAGCCTGTGCTGCGTGAAGGCCGCCGCGACGGATGCGGCCAGGACGACGCCGCAGGCGGCCACCCACGTGCCCTGGCTTGCCAGCAGCAGACCCAGCGCTCCCACGGCGCCATAGCCCGGCGCCAGGCCCAGCCAGGGCTGGGAGGCCAGGGCGCGGCCCAGGCGCCCGCGCCAGCCGCGGCGCTGCACCTGGCCGCGGTGCAGGGTGTGGCTCAGCCGGCCCGCCTGCTGTTCGTCGCGCATCTGCGCGTAGAGCTGCTCGGCCGCGTCGATCTGGGCCCGGCTGGGGGCGGAGCGCACCGACAGGAAGGCGATGGGCTGGCCGTTCTCGACCAGCGGCGTGACATTGGCCAGCACCCAGTAATGGTCACCGTCCTTGCGGCGGTTCTTCACCAGCCCGGACCAGGGCTGGCCGGCGGAGATCGTGGCCCACAGATCGCGGAAGGCCTCGGCAGGCATGTCGGGATGCCGGATCAGGTTGTGGGGCTGGCCCAGCAGCTCGTCGCGCGAATAGCCGCTGACGTCCACGAAAGCCGCGTTGCAATGCAGGATGCGGCCCTTCAGGTCGGTGGTCGAGACGAGGTTGCGGTCCACCGGGACCGGGTATTCGCGATGAGTGACTGGCAGATTGGTGCGCATGGAAGTCTCCCTGCCGCAACGGCGGCGATGCTGGTGAAGGGGGGGTGTGCCGAAAGTCCGAGGGGTCAGTAGGCGGTGACCAGATCCGCCTCGGCAGCCAGCCTTCGCTGCAGCGCCTCGGGCGCGTCCGGCCGGCCGAAGTGGTAGCCCTGCATCTCGTCGCAGCCCTGGCGGCGCAGGTGGTCACGCTGGGTGGGGGTCTCCACACCCTCGGCCACGACCCGCAGCCGCAGGCGGTGGGCCAGGCCGATCACGGCGTCGACGAGGGCCTCGCCGTCGGGCTGGGCACCGATGCGGCGCACGAAGGACTGGTCGATCTTCAGCGCATCGATCGGGAACTGCTGCAGATAGGCCAGGCTGGAATAGCCGGTGCCGAAGTCGTCCAGCGACACCTTGACGCCCAGGTCGCGCAGCCGCTGCAGCATCTGCGTCCCCGCCTGCGGATTGCTGATCAGCATGCCCTCGGTCAGCTCCAGCTCGAGGCAGCGGGCCGGCACGCGGTGCTGCTCCAGGGCTCGGCCCACGACGCCATCCAGGTCGCCTGCGGCGAACTGTCGCGCGGCCACGTTGACGGCGATGGGCACCACCGGCAGGCCGGCATCCATCCAGGTGCGGATCTGCCGGCAGGCGGTGTCGATGACCCAGGCGCCGATGGCGAGGATGAGGCTGCTGTGTTCGGCCAGCGGAATGAACTCGCCGGGGGAGACCAGGCCGACGCCGGCCCGGTTCCACCGCAGCAACGCCTCTGCCGCGACGGTCTCGCCGCTGTGGGCGTCCACCTTGGGCTGGTAGTGCAGCAACAGCTCGTCGCGCTCGATGGCGCGGCTCAGCGCGGCTTCCAGATCCAGCTTGGCCATGGCCTTGCCATTCATGTCCTCCGTGTAGAAGCAGAAGCGGTTGCGGCCCATGTCCTTGGCGCGATACAGGGCGGCGTCGGCGTCGCGCAGCAGCTCCACGGCAGAGGCGCTGCCATCATCGGGGAAGGTGCTGATGCCGATGCTGGCCGTTACATAGGTGTCCTGGCCACAGGACAGGGCGATGGGCGCAGAGACCGTGGCCAGCAGGTCGCCCGCCAGGGTGGCGATGCGGTCGGTGCCCGACCCGCCATCAAGGATGACGAGGAATTCGTCGCCTCCGAGGCGACCGAAGAAGTCGGTGTGGCGCAGGCGCTTCTTCAGCCGCTCGGCGACGCAGACCAGCAATTCGTCGCCAGCGGGGTGGCCCAGGCTGTCGTTGACGGTCTTGAAGCCGTCGAGGTCGATCACCATCACGACCACCAGGCTCTCGTGGCGGCTGGCCTTGAGCAAGACCTGCTCGAGATGGCTCTGCAACAGCATGCGGTTGGGCAGGTGCGTCAGCGGGTCGTGGTGAGCCAGCCAGTCGGCCTGCGCCTCGCTGTCCCGGAGTCGGCTGATGTCGGTGAACACGCCCACGTAATGCGTCACGCTGCCGTCGTCCTCGCGCACGGCGCTGATGGTCAGCCACTCGGGGTAGATCTCGCCGCTCTTGCGGCGGTTCCAGATCTCGCCCTGCCAGTGGCCGGACTGGACCAGCGAAGCCCACATCTCCCTGTAGAAGGCCTTGTCATGGCGGCCGGAATGCAGCAGCTGCATGCTGGCGCCGACTGCTTCGGCCGAGGCGTAGCCGGTGATGGCGGTGAAGGCCCGGTTGACCAGCTGGATATGGCCCAGCGAGTCGGTGATGACAACACCGTCGCGAATGTCCTCGAAGACGGTCGACCACTGGCGCATGCGCTGCTGCAGGTCGCGCCGCTCCGTGATGTCGCTGGCGACGCCGTAGACGCCGATGGTGCGCCCCTCGTCGTCCACGAGCCGGCC
This sequence comes from Roseateles saccharophilus, assembly GCF_031458095.1. Taxonomy (GTDB): domain Bacteria; phylum Pseudomonadota; class Gammaproteobacteria; order Burkholderiales; family Burkholderiaceae_C; genus Pelomonas; species Pelomonas saccharophila_A. Next base: position 420,692 of record NZ_JAVDXU010000002.1, on the reverse strand, counting down.
CTTGCTGCAGGTATAGATCCGTTCGCGACCGGCCACGGTCAGCCGTGTCTCGAGGCAGACGGGCCTGTCCGAGCGCAGCACGGCGGCGTCATCTTCGAGCAGGCGGCGCACCTGGTCGGCGGGGTAAAGGCCGGTCGAGTCCGAGCCGATCAGCTGCTCAGGGGTGCGTCCCAGCGCCTTGCAGAGCTCGCGGTTCACGAACAGATAGCGGCCCTGCAGGTCCTTGGCGAAGATGGTATCGGTCGAGCAGTTGGCGATGGCTTCGGCGACCTTCCAGGCCCGCTCCTTGTCCTGATGGGCGGCCGCCATGCGCGAGGTGGCCTGCAGTTCGCGGCGCTTCATGGCGCCGTAGACGACCGCCCCGGCCGCCAGCACGGCCAGGATGTCGACGATGGCCAGGGTGGCAGCGCCGGACACGGCGTTGCCTTCGAGCAGGCTGCGAGGCGCCTGCATGGCGACATACCAGGCCGAGCCGCGGATCGGGGCGGCCACGGCGGCCTGGGCCTCGTTGCCGCCGCCCACGCCGTCCAGCACCGTGCCGGCCAGGGAGGGGTTGCCGGACAAGGCAGCCAGCGAGGTGGCGGCTGCGTCGGCTGGCCGAACCAGGGACAGGTCCGAACCGTCGGCGCCTATCGCCAGCACGCCCTGGCTGGCCGGGCGGAAGAACAGGGTTGTTGGCGTGTCGATGGCGGACCCCGTCTGCAACTGCGGGAGCAGCGTGCGGTGCGGCGCGGTGCGCAGCAGCAGCACCGTCTCGGCCCTGCCATCGACGCCCGGCAGTGGCACGAACAGGTCGAACTGCAGGCTGGCGGGTTCGTTTTCCCGGGCCTGAAAGTCGCCATGGGTCAGCAGACCCCGCTGCATTGCGGCACGGGCGCCGGCCGATGTCGCCGGGTCGAGAATCCGTGCGCGGCTGTCCGGTGCCAGCAGCAGCTGGCCCTGCCCGTCGAGCAGCAGCGCGTCGGCATAGCGCGAGGAGGCGAGCAGCAACAGCAGCTGCCGGCGCATTTCGGCGGTCACTGCTTCGTCCGGACTGCGCTGCCAGCGCTGCACGCTGGCGCGCAGCTGCGGGTCGATCGTGAGCTGCCGGGCTTCCTCGGTACGCCTCTCGACCCAGCCCTGGACCATGTCCGCCTTGAGGCCGGCCTCGCGGCGCAGATGCTCCACCTGCTGCTGATAGGACTTGTGGGTCGAGCTCGCGTAGCTGACCAGGCTGGTGAGGACCACCGTCGCCGACAGCAGGGCGAACACCCAGAGCAGGTTGCCCGAGCCGGACGGGTGGGGCGCACCGTCGCCAGTCTGGCGGCCGCGCGCCGCCGCGAAATAGATCAGGCCGCTGGTCGCCAGTACGAAGGCCAGGCCCTTGCCCTGGCTGACGGCCGACAGCGTCGCGACGTCGGAAGCCACGGCTTGCAGCAGTTTGTCCGACAGGATGATCCATGTCAGGCCGAAGGCGGCATAGGCGGCCGCGAGCCCCTGAGGGGTTTGTGGCACCAGGCGGCGCAGTGACATTGCGTGGTGGTCGACGAACTGGCCTTCGGGGGCCGGGTTCACAGACGTTGCGCTTGGATCTTGATGCTTTGCATTCATGGTTTCTCCCTGGATCGCTGCGCCGCCCTTGACAGGCGGATGGCTCAGTGAAGGCCGACCGCTGCCGGGCGGCTGGTGAAGCTGCCCAGGGCCTGGAAGTCGGGGATGCAGATGTCGCGGCGGCTCTTTTCGTTGAAGGCGATCAAGCGGGCCCGGACCAGCCTGGACAGCACCCGGCTGACCGTTTCCAGCGTCAGGCCGAGGTAGTTGCCGATCTCGGCCCGGGTCAGGCGCAGGCTGATCTGGTCGGTGCGCAGGCCGCGCATGGCCAGGGAGCCGGCCCAGTCGTGCAGGAAGGTCGCGACCCGCGCATCCGCCGGCAGGGTGCACAGCGCCGTCTTGGCCTCGCGGTCGCGCATGATTTCGCTGCTCATGGCTTCATGCACCAGGGCCATCAGGCGCGGCTCTTCCGCGCAGGCCTGCAGCAGGGCGTCGTAGCGCAGGGTCCAGACTTCGGACGTGTCCATGGCGATCGCGTCGCAGGCATGGCTGCCCCTGGCGATGCCGCTGAAGCCCAGCCAGTCGCCGCGGAATTTCAGTCCGACGATCTGCTCGTCGCCGCTCTCGGACACGCTGAGCAGCTTGAAGCAACCGGAGTTCAGCACGTGCAGCTGCTCGAAACGCTCGCCGTAGCGGTACAGCACGTCGCCGGCGTGCACGATGCGTCGTGCGGGGTTCAGCGTGGCCTGCAGCAGCTTCAGCTCATCGGCGATGCGCTGGACGTGCGCAGACGCTGCGCTCGACCCGCCGGGAATGCGAGACGCCATGACGTCGGTGCGTTGGACGGCAGTGTGTGAGGTCGTGTGCATCTCGGGCTCCGGTGAGGCTGGTTTGATGCAAACGATGCTAGGCAGCGTCGGCCAACGCGATGCCAACGGCCGGCGCCAGTCGGTCGCACTGCGTAACACTCGGTGAACGGACGGTGACGGAGCTTCATAACACCAAGCCAGATCCGGTCGGGTTGACCTGGGTCAATGCCGGCGCAGGACCTGTCGCTACGCTGACGCCCAATGTGTTCAAAAGCCCGTCAAGGCGCCACAAGCGCCGAGTTTTCCAGCCCCGAGGACGCAGCCGCGCTGGTCCGGCAGGCACAGGCCCTCCACCAGCTCGGCGACGGCGGGCCCCAGTTGCTGCAAGGCAAGAAGTTCGCTCTCGTGTCGCCGCGCAGGGGCGAGGAGGGCGAGGGCGAATTCCTGCGTGCCGCCACCGCACTGGGGGCGCATGTGTCCTGTGTCCAGCTGGGGCTCGACGAAAACAGCAGTGCACAGCAGATTGCCACCACCGCCCGGTTGCTGGCCAGGCTTTACGACGCCGTCGAATGCCAGCATCTCCCGGCCGCGCTGGTGGGCCAGATCGCCAGCAGCAGCACCATTCCCGTCTTCGCCGGCCTGGCGACCCGGGAGCATCCGACGGCGGCGCTGGTCAATGCCCTCGGCGTTGATGCGCCGCCGACCGTGCGGCGCCACGTCATCCTTCAGGCGGCCCTGCTGCTCAGCATTCGGTGATGGCGGCGGCCATGCGCATGCGGGCCTTGATCCATCGCAAGGCCGGGGGCCGCGCGCCGGGCTAGCGTGCCGCCATGACTCCCCAAGCCCGCCATGTCCTGCTGATCCTCGGCCATCCCGACGCGGCTGGCGGCCACCTCTGCCACGCGCTGGCCGACGCCTATGCGCAAGGCGGGCGCCAGGCCGGCCATGAGGTTCGTCGCATCGATGTCGCCCAGCTCGACTTTCCGCTGCTGCGCAGCAAGCAGGACTGGGAGCAGGGAGAGGTGCCGCCGGCGCTGCGGCCGGCGCAGGCGGACATCGCATGGGCCGATCACGTCGTGCTGTTCTACCCGTTGTGGCTGGGCGACATGCCAGCCCTGCTCAAGGCCTTCCTCGAGCAGGTGGCGCGCCCCGGCTTCGCGGTCGGCAGGCCCGGCCCCGATGCGCTGGGCGTCAAGTTGCTGAAGGGCCGCTCGGCCCGCGTCGTCGTGACCATGGGCATGCCGGCCCTGGTTTACCGCTGGTACTTCCGGGCGCACAGTGTGAAATCGCTCGAGCGCAACATCCTCGGATTCGTCGGCTTCGCGCCGGTGAGCGAGACCCTGGTCGGCAGGGTGGAGGGGCTGAAGGATGCCGACGTCGCCAAATGGCTGGCGCGCATGTGCCGCGCCGGCCAGCGCGCCGACTGAAGCGCGGATCAAGCCGCCACGGCGCGGCTCGCGACGAGGATCTCCGGGGGCTGCGCGCCGTCGGGCTGGATGTCGAAGCCCATGGGCTTGAGCAGGTTCAGCATGGCGCGGTTCTCGCGCAGCACATAGCCGACGAGGCGCTGGGTGCCGCGCGACGCGGCGTAGTCCAGCAAGGCCTGCATCAGCAGTCGGCCCAGGCCCTGGCCCTTGAGGTCGCTGCGCACGAGCACGGCGAACTCGGCATCGACGTTGTCGGGGTCGCGCACGAGGCGGGCCACGCCCAGCGTGTTGGGGCTGCCCGGCGCCTGCTCATCGACGATGACCAGGGCCATCTCGCGCTCATAGTCGATCTGCGTCATGCGGGCCAGATCGTCATGCGTCAGCGCGTGCGGGGCCTGGAAGAAGCGCATGCGCAGGTCTTCAGGCGTGCAGGCTTCCAGGAACTCGCGGTGCAGGGCCTCGTCCTCGGGCCGGATCGGGCGCATGACCAGGGTGCTGCCCCGCCAGTACAGGGTGCGGGTCAGTTCGGCCGGATAGGGACGCACGGCAAACCGCGCCATCCCCGAGGGCGCCATCGAGGACAGGCGCACGCGCGCATCCAGCGCGACGACGCCGCGCTCGTCGGCCAGCAGCGGGTTGATGTCCAGCTCGGCCATCTCGGGCAGGTCGGCCAGCATCTGCGCGACCGCGGTCAGGGTGTCGCACAGCGCATCGAGATGGGCCGGCGGCCGGCCGCGGTAGCCCGCCAGCAATCGCGCCACGCGGGTGCGCTCCACCAGTTCGCGCGCCAGCGTGCGATTCAGCGGCGGCAATGCCACGGCCCGGTCGCCCAGCACTTCCGTGGCAATGCCGCCCTGGCCGAACAGCAGCACCGGGCCGAAGATGGCGTCGACATGGGCGCCCACGATCAGCTCGTGGGCATGGGGACGCCGCACCATGGCCTGCACGCTGAAGCCCTCGACCAGGGCCTCGGGGCGGGTGAGCTGCAGATGGGCCAGCATGTCCTGCGCCGCCGCCCGCACGGCATCCGCGCCCTGCAGGTCCAGGCGCACGCCGCCGGCATCCGACTTGTGCAGGATGGCGCTGGACACCACCTTCAGCGCCACCGGGCCATCGATGCAGCGAGCCGCCTCGGCAGCAGCCTGGGGCGACGCGTCGACCCGGAAGGTGGGCACGACGGGAATGCCGTAGGTGGCCAGCAATGCCTTGGCCTGGACCTCGTCCAGCCATTCCCTGCCGGCCGCGATCGCAGCGTCGATGATGCTGCGGGCCTTGACGCGGTCAGGCTCGGACCGCGTGCTGGCGCTCGGGGTCTGGCGCAGCGTGGCCTGGTTGCGCCGGTAGGTCTGCATCAGCGCAAAGGCCCGCACCGCGTCCTCGGGTGTGTCGTAGCCGGCGATGCCGGCCGCCTCGAAGGCGCGGCGCGCCGGCGCGACGCTGTGGCCGCCCATCCAGCAGCTCAGCACGCGGCCGCTGTGCTCGGCCATCAGCGGGGCGCAGGCGCGGGCGATGGCCTCGCTCGGCACGATGGCCGTCGGCGCATGCACGAACAGCACGGCGCCGGCCTCGGGGGCGTCGAACAAGGCCTTGAGCGTGTCCACATAGCGCTGTGCCGGCGCGTCGCCAATGATGTCGATGGGGTTGCCGTGAGACCAGCTGGCCGGCAGCACCGCGTTGAGCCGCTGCATCAGCGCCGGACTCGGCCGTGCCAGCGGCACACCCAGCGAGGAGGCCGCATCGGCCACCATCACGCCGGCACCGCCGCCATTGGTCATCACCATCAGCTCGCGGCTGTGGTTGTCGCGAAAGCGCGCCAGCGTCTGCGCGGCGATGAAGAGATCTTGCAGCGTGTCCACGCGCAGCATGCCGGCGCGGCGTATGGCGGCGTCGAAGACGAAGTCCTCGCCGGCCATCGCCCCGGTATGCGAGGCGGCCGCCTGCATGCCGGCCGGTGCGCGGCCGGCCTTCACGACGATGACGGGTTTGGCCCGCGCCGCCGCGCGCGCCGCCGACATGAACTTGCGCGGCGAGTTGATGGATTCGATATAGAGCAGGATGGCGCGCGTGCGCCGGTCCGTCGCCAGGTGGTCCAGCAGGTCGCCGAAATCGACGTCCATGTGCTCGCCCAGGGAGATCAGGTGGGAGAAGCCGATCTGTTCGGCGTTCGCCCAGTCCAGCAGGGCGGTCAGCAAGGCGCCGGACTGTGACACCAGCGCCAGCTCGCCAGGCAGGGCGCTGGCCTGGGTGAAGCTGGCGTTCAGGCCCAGATGAGGGCTCAGCAGGCCGATGCAGTTGGGCCCCAGCAGCCGCAGCGTGTGCGGCCGCGCGGCGTCCAGCGCGGCCTGCTTTTGCTGCATCGTGAGGCCGGCGGTCACGATGATGGCCGCCCGCGTGCCGAGGGCGCCGAGCTGCCCGATCAGCGGCGCGATGGTGTCCGGTGGCGTGCACAGCACGGCCAGTTCCGGCACGAAGGGCAGGCCGGCGACGTCGCCGAAGCAGCGCGCGCCGTCGAGTTCCGGCAGACGCGGGTTCACGGGGGCCAGTGCGCCCTTGAAGCCGCCGGCAACGAGATTGCGCCAGACGGTGGTGCCGACGCGCCCCGGCTTGTCCGAGGCGCCGAAGACGGCCACGGACTCGGGCGCGAGCAGGCGGTCGAGATGGCGTTGCGTCATGAAGCGCCTGGTTCAGTGGGACATCAGCACCGGCGCGGTCATGGACGCCAGCAATGTGCGGGAGACGCCGCCGAACAGCCGCTCGGTCCAGCGGGCATGGCCGTAGGCGCCCATGACGATGAGGTCCGCGCCGGTGTCGGATGCCGCGTTGAGCAGCGCGTCGCCGAAGGCCAGCGTCGTCACCTCGTCGCGCACTTCGGCATCGACGCCCTGGAAGGCCAGCCATTGCCGGATGCCGGCCAGATGCGCGAGCGGGGCGCTGCCTTGCGCTTCACGGCGCCAGTGCATCAGCGTGACCTGCGCGGCGCGGCGCAGCAGGGGCAGGGCATCGGTCATGGCGCGCACCGATTCCGGGCTGCCGTCCCAGGCCACCAGCACGCGCCGCGTTCCCACCGGCTCCCTGTGGGTGTAGGGGATCAGCAGCACGGGCTTGGCGCAGGACAGCAGCACCTCCTCGAGCTCGGCCGCCTGCAGGCGGTGGCCGGGCAGCGACGGATCGGGCTGGCTCATGATCAGCAGGTCGGCACATTGGGCGCGCAGCACGAGCGAGGTCGATGCGGGGGAGGGGTCGGCCAGCGCTTCGAAGGACGGCAGGGCTTCCGAGGTGCAGCGCTTGCGGAAGGCCTGCGCGATGGCCATGGCCTCGTCCAGCAGGCGTTCGCTGGCGGCGGCCGCGGCGTCAGCCATGGCGGCTGCGGTCTGCATCACCTGGGCGTCCAGGACGGCCGTCGGCGCCAACCCGATCAGATGCGCGTCGAACTGGCGGGCCAGCGCGATGGCGATGGCGGTGCGGGCACCATTGGCGGGCGTCGCGTCGAGGGCGACGAGGATGCTGCGATAGGTCATTGCGGATCTCCGTATTGGGGCGTAGTGGGGGTCAGGCGAAGCTGAGGACCGCGCGCCCGTCGATGCGGCCCAGCCGCAGGTCGTCGAAGATGCGGTTGATGTCGTCCAGGCGGTGCGTGGTGGTGCTGGCATGCACCACGCCGTCGGCGGCAAACTGCAGCGCCTCGTTGAGGTCCTGCCGCGTGCCCACGATGGAGCCGCGCACGGTCTTGGCGTTGAGGACGACGTCGAAGATCGGCAGCGCGAAGTCACCGGGCGGCAGGCCGACCATGGACATGGTGCCGCGCTTGTGCAGCATGCCCAGCGACTGGCCGAAGGACTCGCGCGACACCGCAGTCACCAGGGCGCCGTGCACGCCGCGCAGTTCGCGCTGCAGCACCGCGACGGGATCCTCCTCGGCCGAGTTCACGCAGAGTTCGGCCCCCAGCTGCCTGGCCAGCTGCAGCCGGGCCGTGTCGATGTCGACCGCCACGACGTGAAAGCCCATGGCGCGGGCGTACTGCACGGCCAGGTGGCCCAGGCCACCGACGCCGACGATGGCCACCCACTGCCCCGGCCGGGCGTCCAGCACCTTGAGCCCCTTGTAGACCGTCACGCCGGCGCACAGGATGGGGGCCAGCGATTCGAAGGACAGGCCAGCGGGCAGATGGCCCACATAGCCGGGGTCGGCCAGCACGTATTCGGCAAAGCCGCCGTTGACGGTGTAGCCCGTCATCTGCTGGTGATCGCAGAGCGTCTCCCAGCCCGTCATGCAGTGCTCGCAATGGCCGCAGGCCGTGTGCAGCCAGGGCACGCCGACGCGGTCGCCCTCGCGGATGCCCTTCACGCCCGCGCCCACGGCGGCGACATGGCCGACGCCCTCGTGGCCGGGAATGAAGGGCAGGGGCGGCTTGACGGGCCAGTCGCCGTCGGCGGCGTGCAGGTCGGTATGGCAGACGCCGCAGGCGGCCATCTTGACGAGGATCTGGCCGGCCGGTACTTCCGGCACCGGGACCTCCTCCAGGCTGAGGGGCTCGCGATAGGCGCGGACGACGGCGGCTTTCATCAGGGGCATGGCAGCTCCGGGGTGGTGTCGAGGTATTCGGGGACCGAGGCCGGCCAGCCCAGGCGCTCCTCGATGGCCTGGCGCAGGGCGTCGGCGGCCTGCGGCTCGCCGTGGGTCACGTAGACATGGCGCGGCGGGCGCGGCAGCGTGCCCAGCCAGGCCAGCAGCTGGGCCTGGTCGGCATGCGAGGACATGCCTTCGATGGCGGCCACCTCGGCGCGCACCGGCACCCATTGGCCGTGCAGGCGGATGCTGTCGGCGCCCGCCAGCAGCGTGGCGCCGCGCGTGCCGGCGGCCTGGAAGCCGGCGAAGGCGATGGTGTTGCGAGGGTCGGGTGCGAGGGCCTCCAGGTGATGCAGCACGCGCCCGCCCGTGGCCATGCCGCTGGCGGCGACGATGACGCTGGGATAGGACGGATGGTTGAGAGCGCGGGATTCGTCCTCGGTGCGCACATAGCGGACCTTCTCGACGAGATCGCGGCGTTCGGGCTCGGTCAGCCGGTGCTCGTCGGCATGGGAATGCACGAGGCGGGTGACCTGGGTCGCCATCGGGCTGTTCAGATAGATCGGCAGGTCGGGAATGCGACCGGCCGCCTTGAGACTCAGGATGGCGTGCAGGATGGCCTGCGCGCGGCCGACGGCGAAGGCGGGGATCAATGTCGTGCCGCCACGCGCCGCCGTGCGGGCGATGACGTCGCAGAGGGCGTCGGCGCTGGGGGCTTCGGAGTGCCGGCGATCGCCATAGGTGGACTCGACGACGACGATATCGGCGCCGGCTGCCGCAGCCGGCGGTTGCATGACCGGGTCGTCGTCGCGGCCAAGGTCGCCGGAGAAGGTGATGGAGCCTTCGGGCGAGTCGAGGTGGACGCTGGCGGCGCCGATGATGTGGCCGGCATGGCTGAACGCCGCCTTGAGGCCGGGGATGGGCTCGAAGCCCTGGCCGAAGGCGTGCCGGCGCACCTGCTTCAGGCAGTGCAGGGCCTGGGCTTCGGTGTACAGCGGCAGGGCCGGTGAATGCTTGCTGAAGCCATGGCGATTGGCGTAGCGGGCGTCCTCTTCCTGCAGCCGGCCGGAGTCGGGCAGCAGGATGGCGATCAGATCGGCGGTCCCGGGCGTGGCGTGGATGGTGCCGCGAAAGCCCTGTTGCACGAGGCGGGGCAGGAAGCCGCTGTGGTCAATGTGGGCATGGGTGAGCACGACGGCGTCGATGGACGATGCCGGCACCGGGAAGGGCGCCCAGTTGCGCAGGCGCAGCTGCTTCAGCCCCTGGAACATCCCGCAATCCACGAGCACGCGCCGGCCCGCGTATTCGACGAGATGGCGCGAGCCGGTGACCGTGCCGGTGGCACCGAGGAAGCGGATGCGGGGACTGTCGGTGGCGTTCATCAGCGCAGCCCGGCGATGCGGTGGACCGGGCGGCAGCCGACCAGGCCGAAAGCCGCGGCGCCAGCGAGCCCGATGCCCATGAGGATGCGAATTGCGCGGTCTGCCGTTGCGGCGTTGGTGGCCATGATTGCCTCCGATGAGCGAGCCGTGGCCCGGTGACCGGAAGGCTAGGTGGACAGCCGCGTCGAGGACTTGCGCTTGATCAAGCGGATGCCGCGAAGGCCGGGTTGTTCCGGCGCATCAGGAAAAGCCGCTGTGTTTGATCCAACGCAAGACCTGCCGCGCTTGCGTCGAGCCGGGCCAAAGGAGTTTGTGCTGCCTCAAATTGCCTGGGCGTGTCGGCGCTTGCAATGTCTCCATCGGGATTTTTCCCAGCAACCGGAGTCATTGATGAAGCTCACTTTCGCCGTCCGCCTTGTTGTCGCCGCTGCCGCTGCCGTCAGCATGCAGGCCACTTTCGCTGACGAAGGGCCGCTGCTCGTGCGCGTGCGCGCCCTGCACCTGGATTCGGCCAACAAGGACAGCACGGGCCTGGGCCTGTCGATCAACAACAAGACCTTTCCGGAAGTCGATTTCAGCTATTTCCTGGCGCCCAATGTCGCGGCCGAGCTGATCCTGACCTATCCGCAAAAGCAGACCGTCTATTCCAATGGCAGCGAGATCGGCTCGCTCAAGCACCTGCCGCCGACATTGACGCTGCAGTACCACTTCAATCCCACCGGCACCGTCCGCCCCTATGTCGGCGCCGGCGTCAACTACACCAACTTCTCCAGCGTGAAGTTCTCGCCCGCCGTGCAAGCCGCGCTGCATCCCAGCATCAAGCGCAACAGCTGGGGCCTGGCCTGGCAGGCGGGCGCTGACATCGAGGTCGCCAAGAACATCTACCTCAACTTCGACGTGAAGCGGGTCAACCTGGGCACGACCATCTACTCGAGCGGCGCGGAAGCCGGCAAGTTCAAGGTCAACCCGACCTTGGCCAGCGTCGGCCTGGGCTGGCGTCTCTGATCCTTCACGGACGGGGTCGATTCCCCGTCCCCGCTGCCGATGCCGGGAGGCATCGGCGGGCCTTGGCGGCGCGTTGCCGCAGTGTCAACAGGCCCTAGATGATCCTCGAGAAGCGTTCCCGGCTCGCGTCGGCCTGCAGATAGCGGTCGAACACCATCGCGATGGAGCGGACGAAATACCACCCCAGCGGAGTGACCTGGATGGCTCCCGGCTCCAGGGCCACCAGTCCCTGGGCCGCCATCTGCTGCAGCTTTTCCATCTCCATCGCGAAGTGGCGCGGCACGTCCACGAGATAGGAGGCGGCCAGGGACTCGAACTCCACGCGGCCCTGGCACAACAAGGCCATGATGACGGCGCGCCGAAGCAGATCGTCGCGCGTCAAGGCCAGGCCGCGCTGGACGGGCAGCACGCGCTGGCGCAGGGCGTCCTCGTATTCGGTCAGCACCGTGGCGTTCTGCGCATAGGTCGCACCGATGCGGCTGATGGCCGACACACCCAGGCCGATCTGGTCGGCGTCCGACTGGGTCGAGTAGCCCTGGAAGCCGCGATGCAGCCGGCCCTGGCGCTTCGCGACCGCGAGCGGATCGTCGGGCAGCGCGAAATGGTCCATGCCGATATGGCAATAGCCCTCGCCGAGCAGCGCGCTGATGGCGCCGGACAGCATGGCCAGCTTGTCGCCGGCAGGCGGCAGCAGTTCGGCGGCGATGCGCCGTTGCGACTTGAATCGATGCGGCTGATGGGCGTAGGGGTAGAACGCCACGCGCTGGGGTCGCCACGCGGCCACCTGGGCCACGGTGCGGGCGAAGCTGGCGGGCGTCTGAAGCGGCAGGCCGTAGATGAGGTCGACGTTGATGGAAGTGAACCCCAGTTCGTGCGCCTGCTCGACCACGCTGCTCACTTGTGCAGCCGGCTGCACCCGGTGCACCGCCTTCTGGACGGCGGGCTCGAGATCCTGAACGCCGATGGACAGGCGGTTGAAGCCGAGCCGGCGCAGGTGGGCCAGGCGCTGCCGGTCCACGTTGCGCGGATCCACCTCGATGCACAGCTCGGCGCCGGGCAGCAGCTTGATCCTGCGCTGTAGCAGGCCCATCAATTCGCTCAGCTCACCGTCCGACAGGAAGGTGGGAGAACCCCCGCCGACATGGAGCTGGGATGCGGGTGCCGCTCCCCCCAGCGCCTCGGCCACCAGGTCCAGCTCGGCGGCCAGGGCGGCGAGATAGGGGGCACTGCGCTCGTGATGCCGGGTGATGATCTTGTTGCAGGCGCAGTAGTGGCAGAGCTGCTCGCAGAACGGGATGTGCACATACACGGACAAGGGCTGCGCCGAGCCGCGCTGGCGCAGGGCATGCCGATGCTGGGCGCCCTGGTAGGCCTCGACAAATCGGTCGGTGGTCGGGTAGGAGGTGTACCGTGGGCCCGCCACGTCGTGGCGGCGCAGCAGGTCGGCGTCAATGTCAATGGAGCGTTCGGATACGGCGGCCATCTGCTCACTGTGCGGAGTCTGGTGCACCCCGGCCTTGATCCAAGTCAAGGAGGGTGGTGGACTTTGGGCAAAGAATCGACTTCATGCTGAAGACCCTGCCGGGCGCGACGCCCTTGCCGACGACTCCGGACCTGTCTGCGGCGTCCTCCGTGGCGGCCCTCCAGCCCTTGAAGGTCGCCTGCGCCAGTTGCAACCTGCGCGAGCTCTGCCTGCCCGTGGGCATGACGGCGAACGATCTGGCCCGGCTGGACGGCCTGGTCGACAAGCGCCGCAGCGTGCCTCGCGGCGGCCACCTGTTCCGCAACGGCGAGCATTTCGAGGCGATCTACGCCGTGCGGACCGGCTTCTTCAAGACCTGCGTCAGCAGCGAAGACGGCCGGGAGCAGGTCACCGGCTTTCAGATGGCCGGCGAGCTGCTCGGGCTGGATGGCATCAGCAGCGACCATCATCACTGCGACGCGATCGCGCTCGAGGATTCCTCCGTCTGCGTCATTTCCTATGCGCAGCTGGAAAACCTGTCGCGGGAGTTCACCGTGCTGCAGCATCAGTTCCACAAGATCATGAGCCGGGAGATCGTGCGCGATCACGGCGTGATGCTGCTGCTGGGGAATATGCGCGCCGAAGAGAGGCTGGCGGCCTTTTTGCTGAACCTGACGCAGCGCCTGGAGGCACGCGGGTTCTCCGCGTCCAGTCTGGTGTTGCGCATGACCCGGGTGGAAATCGGGACCTATCTGGGACTGAAGCTGGAGACGGTCAGCCGGACCTTCTCCAAGTTCCATGATGACGGGCTGATGGAAGTGAAGCAGCGCCAGCTGCGCATCCTCGACCAGGCGGGCCTGCAGGCCTTGGTCAACAACAGCCGCTGCTGATTCGGCAGCGGTGCCGCAAGGCGGCGGCGGCCCTGCGTTGGAGTTGAGCCAGCGCAAGCCCCGTGGCTTGGCGCTCGCGCAACATGGCGCCGCCATGACCGCCACGCAAGCGCCCCTCCCATCCCGCCCTGGCGGAGCGCCCCTCTTCCGGGCGCGTGGCCTGAGCAAGGTCTACCGCACGGGCGAGATCGAGGTGCAGGCCCTGCGCGGCGTCGACCTCGACGTGGCTGCAGGGGAATTCATCGTCTTGCTGGGCGCCTCCGGCAGCGGCAAGTCCACGCTGCTCAACATCCTCGGCGGCCTGGACACGCCGACCACCGGCGAGGTCGTGTTTGCAGGCCAGGCGCTGCATGGCGCCAGGGAGGCGGCATTGACGGCCTACCGTCGTGAGCATGTCGGCTTCGTCTTCCAGTTCTACAACCTCATTCCCAGCCTGACGGTGCGCGAGAACGTCGCCCTGGTCACCGACATTGCGCGCGACCCCATGCCCGCCGACGAGGCGGTCGACCTCGTCGGCCTGACGCCGCGGCGCGACCACTTCCCGTCGCAGCTGTCCGGCGGCGAGCAGCAGCGCGTTGCCATCGCGCGCGCCATCGTCAAGCGCCCGGAGGTGCTGCTGTGCGACGAGCCGACCGGTGCGCTGGACTACCAGACCGGCAAGCTCGTGCTCGAGGTCATCGCCCGCGTCAATCGCGACATCGGCACGACGGCCATCGTCATCACGCACAACGCCGCCATCGCGGCCATGGCCGATCGTGTCATCTACCTGGGCGACGGCCGCATCCAGCGCATCGAGGTGAATGCGCAGCGGCTGTCGCCCTCCGAGCTGAGCTGGTGATGCGGGCCCTGGACCGCAAGCTGCTGCGCGACCTGCGCCAGATGTGGAGCCAGGCGCTGACCATCGCCCTGGTGGTGGCCAGCGGCATCGCCGGCTTCGTGACCAGCCTGTCGGCGGTGGACTCGCTGGCCCTGGCGCGCGAGCGCTTCTATGCCGAAGGCCGCTTCGCCGACCTGTTCGCCGGCGTGAAGCGCGCGCCGCGCGCCCTCGAGGCCAGCCTGCGCGAGGTGCCGGGCGTGGCCGACGTGCAGACGACGGTCGAGGCCGCCGTGCGGGTTTCCATTCCGGGCCTGCCCGACCCCATCATCGGCCAGCTCATCGGCCTGGACCGCCGGCAGCCGCCGCGCATGAACCTTGTCAGCGTCAGCGCCGGCCAGCGCCTGGAGGCCCTGGGCGACGCGGGCGCCGACGGCTCCCTGCCGGCGCTGGTCAACGAGGGCTTCGCCCAGGCCCGCGGCCTGCACCCCGGCGACGTGGTGGACGCCCTGGTCAACGGCAAGCAGCGCCGCCTGCGCATCGTCGGCACGGCCCTGTCGCCCGAGTACATCTTTGCCGGCCTGTGGGGCATGCCCGACCTGCGCGGCTTCGGCGTGTTCTGGCTGGACCGCGACGCCCTGGCCGCGGCCTATGACATGCAGGGCGCCTTCAACCGCATCGCCGTGAAGCTGGCGCCCGGTGCCTCGGCCGACGACGCCATGGCGGGCCTGGCGCGCCAGCTCGCCCGCTACGGCGGGCGCGACGTGCACGCCCGCGACGACCAGGTGTCGCACCAGATGCTCGACAACGAGATCAAGGAGCAGCGCGTGCTGGGCACGGTGCTGCCAGCCATCTTCCTGGGTGTGGCCGCCTTCCTGCTCAATGTCGTCGTGACACGCCTCGTCGGCACGCAGCGCGAGCAGATCGCCGCACTGAAGGCGCTGGGCTATTCGAATGCGAGCATCGCCGCCCATTACCTCAAGCTGGTGCTGGCCATCGTGGCGCTGGGACTGGCGCTCGGGCTGGGGCTGGGTGACCGGCTGGGCAGCGCGTTGACCGGGCTGTATGCCGAGTTCTTCCATTTCCCGCGCTTCGAGCACCGCCTGGCCGCGCCGCTGGTGCTCATCAGCGCCGCGATCACGATCGGCACGGCCGTGCTCGGCACGCTGAGCGCCATCCTGGCGACGGTGCGCCTGGCGCCCGCCGAGGCCATGCGCCCGCCCGCGCCCGGCCGCTACCGCCGCACCCTGCTGGAGCGCCTGGGCGTGCAGGCCATGGGCCCGGCCCTGCGCATGACGGTGCGCAACATGGAGCGCCGGCCGCTGCGCGCGGCGCTCGCCATCGGCGGCGTGGCCGCGGCGGTGGCCATCACCATCCTGGGCAACTACTTCCGCGATGCGATGGAGGCCATCATCGACACGCAGTTCACGCTGTCGCTGCGCGGCGACCTGACCGTCTGGACCGCCGAGCCGTGCGATGCCGCCAGCGCGCGCCTGGCCCTGGCCCGGCTGCCCGGCGTCCAGGGCGTGGAGACGACGCGCTTCGTGCCGGTGGAGATGAGCTTTGGCCACCGGCGCGAGCGCGTGCTGGTGCGGGGCTTCGCGCCGCGGCCGGAGCTCTACCGCGTCATCGACGTCGACAACCGCCAGATCCCGCTCGAGGGCCGCGGCCTGCTGCTGACCGACCGGCTGGCGGCCAAGCTCGGCGTCAGGCCGGGCGACCGCGTCTGGATCGAGGTGCTGGAGGGCGAGCCGCGCCGCGTGGCGCTGGAGGTCGGTGGCACGGTGCGCGACATGATGGGCCTGAACGCCTACATCGACCGCAACGCGCTGAACCAGGCCCTCGGCGACGGCGACCTCGGCGGCGGCCATGTGCTGGCCGTCCAGCGCGGCCGCGAGGCCGAGGTGCTGGCGGCCACCCAGGGCCTGCCGCGCGTGGCCGGCGCCTTCAGCAAGGCCACCATGGTGCGCAATATGCAGGAGATCAGCGCGCGCAATGTACGCATCATGAGCAGCATCCTGACGGTGTTCGCCAGCGTCATCGCAGTGGGCGTGGTCTACAACAACGCCCGCATTGTGCTGGCCGAGCGCGGCTGGGAGCTGGCCAGCCTGCGGGTGCTGGGCTTCACGCGCGCCGAGGTGTCGGCCATGCTGCTGGGCGAGATGGCCATCACCATCGCCGTCGCGCTGCCGCTGGGCATGCTGCTTGGCTGGGCGCTGATCCACGCCATCTCCGAGCTGCTGAAGTCGGACCAGTTCTTCTTTCCGGTCGTCATCCGCGCGCGCACCTATGCGTGGGCGGCGCTGTGCGTCGTCGCGGCCGGCATCGCCAGCGGGGCCGTCGTGCGCCGCCGCATCGACCGGCTCGACATGGTGGCCGTCCTCAAGACCAGGGAATGAACATGAAGACCTCGACCCGGCTGGCCGTCGCCGGCATCACCCTCGCCGCCGTGCTGGCCATCGCCTGGGCGTTTGCGCCACGGCCCCTGGAGGTGGAAGTCGCCACCGTCACCGAAGGGCCGTTCGAGGCGACGGTGGATGAAGATGCGCGCACGCGGCTGCGCGACCGCTACGTCGTGTCGGCGCCGCTGGCCGGACGGCTGGACCGCATCGTGCTGCGCGAGGGCGACACGGTGGCGGCGGGGGACGTCGTCGCCACGCTGACGCCGGCGCTGTCGCCGCTGCTGGATGAGCGCAGCCTGCGCGAGCTGCGCGCCCGCATCGAGGCCGCGCAGGCGGGTGTGGAGCGCGCCGCGGCCCGGCTGGAGGGCGCCAAGGTGGCCGTCCTGCAGGCCCGCAACGAGGCCCAACGCAGCGAGGAGCTGGCACGCCAGGGCTTTGTCGCCGCGACCAAGCTGGAGGCCGATCGCCTCGGGCTGATGGCCGCGCAGAAGGACCATGAGGCCGCCGCCGCGGAGCAGCATGTGGCCATGCACGAGGTCGAGCAGGCCCGCGCGGCACTGGGCGCCGCGCAGCGGGGCGGCAGCCCGGCCTTCGCGCTGCGCGCGCCGGTCGCGTGCCGCGTGCTGCGCGTGGTGCAGGCCAGCGAGGCCAGCGTGCCGCTGGGAACGCCCCTGCTGGAGCTGGGCGACACCGCGCACATGGAGGTGGTGGCCGAGCTGCTGACGACCGAGGCGGTGAAGCTGAAGGTCGGCCAGGCGGTGCACGTCGAGCGCTGGGGCGGCGCCGGCGAGTTGCGGGGGCGGGTCCGCCTCGTCGAGCCGGGGGCGTTCACCAAGGTCTCGGCCCTGGGCGTGGAGGAGCAGCGGGTGAGGGTGCTGATCGACCTCGCCAGCCCGGCCGAGCAGTGGCGCACGCTGGGAGACGCCTACCGTGTCGGCGTGCGCATCGTCGTGCTGTCCGAGGGCCGTGCGCTGCAGGTGCCGCTGGCGGCGGTCTTCCCGCGCAGCGACGCGCCCGGCATGGCGGTCTTTGTACTGGACGGCCAGCGCGCCAGGCTGCAGCCGGTCGACGTGGCGGCGCGCAGCAGCACCCATGCGTGGGCGCGCCAGCTTCCGGCGGCGGGCACGTCCGTCATCCTCTATCCGGCTGCCGCCGTGGCGGACGGGGCGCGCGTGCGCCCGCGCAAGATCTGACGCCCCGCCTGGGCGCGCCAGGCGGGGCTCAGTCGCCGCGGACGAGCAGCACCGGCACCGCGGCGCTGCGAAGAATGTGCTCGGCATCGCTGCCCAGGACCAGCCGGCGCAATCCGCGCCGGCCGTGGGTGCCGATCACGATCAGGTCGGCCGGCCAGTGGGCGGCCTCGTCCAGCACCGAGTCGCCGATGCGGCTGCCGAAGACTTCGCGCATCAGCACGTCCACCGGCAGCCCCGCGTCCTCGACACGCTGGCGTGCGGCGGCGAGGATGGCCTCGCCGGCTTCGCGCATCAGCGCGATGACCTCGGCGGTGGTGTCGGGGAAGCCCTCGGCCCCGATGACGATGGACTGCTCGTTCACGACGTGGATCAGGCGCAGCCGCGAGCCGGCCAGCCGGGCCATGGCGATGGCCTCCGTCAGCCCCTTGTCGGCCGTCGGGCTGCCGTCCACGGGGACCAGGATGTGCTTGTACATGGGGGAAGCTCCGTGTGGGCTAGAGGCGCGAGAACTCGTCGAAGGCGCTGACCGCCTGGGCCGCGTACATCAGGGAAGGGCCGCCCCCCATATAGGTCGCCACGGCCAGCGTCTCCTCGACTTCCTGGCGGGTGGCGCCCAGCTTCACCAGGGTCTGCATGTGGAAGCCGATGCAGGCGTCGCAGCGCGCGGCCACGCTGAGGGCCAGCGCGATCAGCTCCTTGCTCTTGCGGCTCAGCGCACCGTCGGCCAGGGCCGCACGGCCCAGGTCGTTGAAGGCCTTCATGGTGTCGGGCGTGCCGGTGCGCAGCGACGCGAGATCGGCGCTGATGCCCTGCGTCAGCTCGCGGAAATGGGTGCCGGACATGGTTCAGCCGCCTTTGCGAGGCTTCATCGAGCAGGTGTTGAAGCCAAACGGCAGATAGGCCGGGCAGGAGCCGATGAGGCCGGTGAACAGGGGCAGCAGGCCGATCCAGCCCCAGGCGCCGATGCTGCCGAACCAGGCCGCCGCGATCAGGGCGAGGCCGATGATGACCCGCGCGAAGCGGTCGAGTGTGCCGACGTTGAACATGCAACCTCCTGGGAAGTTCCTCCATCTTCGGCACTCGCGATGCAGGCGTGTTGACGGGGATCAAGGTTCGGCGCCGGTGCCTTGACCGCCATCAAGCGCGGGAGCGGGCAGGGGTGGTCACATGGGCCATTCGCATCTGGAGGCCTGCATGCATCAGGAAAGGCGCCGCGCCCTTGTCCGGCAAGACGGCGGGTCGGTGACATGAACGCGCCGGAAACTACCGGCCCGGCCGCAGGGCTCAGCGACGAGGAGGCCGGGCGACGCCTTGCCATTCACGGGCCCAACGAGATCCGTGACCGCGAGCGTCACGGCCTGCTGGCCACGCTGCGCGGCGTGCTCACCGAACCCATGTTCCTGCTGCTGCTCGTGGCCGCCACCGTCTATCTGGTGCTGGGCGACCTCGGCGAGGGGCTGCTGCTGGGCGGCTTTGCCGTCATCACCGTGGGCCTGGTCGTCTTCCAGGAGCGGCGCAGCCAGCATGCGCTCGATGCACTGCGGTCGCTGGCGGCGCCGCAGGCGCGCGTCGTGCGCGATGGGCGGATGCGCCGCATCCCGGCGCGCGAGCTGGTGCCGGGCGACGTCTTCCTGCTGGGCGAAGGCGAACGGGTCGCCGCCGATGGCGCCGTGCTCGACGCGGCGGCCCTGGAGGTGGACGAATCCTTGCTGACCGGCGAGTCGCTGCCGGTGCGCAAGCAGGCCTCGCAAGCGGGTCGGGAGGCCATGGCCGCACCCGGCGGCGACGACAGGTCCTGCGTCTACGCGGGGACGCTGGCCGTCGCCGGCCATGGGGCCGTTCGCGTGCTGGCCACGGGGCCGGGAACGCAGGTCGGCCGTATCGGTGCGTCGCTGGCCAGCATCGAGACGGCGCCCACGCCACTGGAGCGCCACCTGCGCCGCCTGGTACGGGCCTTCGGCGTGGCCACGCTGGCCGCCTGCACGGCCATCACGATCGGCTACGGTCTGCTGCATGGCGACTGGATGCAAGGCCTGTTGTCGGCCATCGCGCTGGGCATGGCCATGCTGCCGGAGGAGTTCCCGATGGTCCTGGCCGTCTTCCTCTCGCTGGGCGCCTGGCGGCTGGCGCGCATCCAGGTGCTGTCGCGCCGCCCCGCCGTCATCGAGGCGCTCGGGGCGGCCACCGTGCTGTGCGTCGACAAGACGGGCACGCTCACCGAGAACCGCATGCAGCTGCGCCGCCTCGTCACCGCGAGCGCCGACATCGTCGTCGAGCCCGGTGCCCCCATGCCGGAAGCCGTGCACCGCTTGCTGGAGTTCGCCATGCTGGCCTCGCGCCGCGGCAGCATCGACCCGTTGGACCGGGCCCTGCTCGCCCACGGCGACGCGGCGCTGGCCGACACCGAGCATCTGCATCCCGACTGGCGGCTGACGCACGAGTTCCCGCTCAGCGCCGAGCTGCTCGCGATGTCGCACGAATGGACGGACGCCGATGGCCGGCGTCGCGTCGCGGCCAAGGGCGCGCCCGAGGCCGTGTTCGACCTCTGTCACCTGGACGAGCCGGGCACCGCGGCCCAGCTGGCCCGGGTGCGGGAGCTGGCGGCGCAGGGGCTGCGCGTGCTGGCGGTGGCCGAAGGCTGCGCGCCAGGCGGCGGCCCGCTCCCGCGGCAGCACGACCATGATTTCAACTTGCTGGGCTTCGTCGCCTTCGAGGATCCGCTGCGGGCGAGCGTGCCCGCGGCCATCGTCCAGGCCCGTGAGGCCGGTATCGCGGTGGTGATGA
The DNA here is from genome assembly GCF_031458095.1 of Roseateles saccharophilus. Lineage (GTDB taxonomy): Bacteria > Pseudomonadota > Gammaproteobacteria > Burkholderiales > Burkholderiaceae_C > Pelomonas > Pelomonas saccharophila_A. The sequence continues at coordinate 400,428 of NZ_JAVDXU010000002.1, read as the reverse complement.
TCACGGGCGACCACGCGGCCACGGCCCTCGCCATCGCCCGCCAGGCGGGCATCGATGTGCAGGCCGGCGCGTTGACCGGTGCCGAGGTCGAGGCGCTGGGCGAGGACGCCCTGGCCGACGCCGTGCGGCGCGTGCGCGTGTTCGCCCGCGTCATGCCGCAGCAAAAGCTCAAGCTGGTGCAGGCGCTGCGCCGCAATGGCGAGACCGTGGCCATGACGGGCGACGGCGTCAACGACGCGCCCGCACTGAAGGCCGCGCACATCGGCATCGCCATGGGCGCGCGAGGCACCGACGTCGCCCGCGAGGCCGCCGGTCTCATCCTGCTCGACGAGGACTTCGGCCGCATCGTCGGCGGCGTGCGCATGGGCCGGCGCATCTTCGACAACCTGCGCAAGGTCATGGTCTACATCACGGCCATCCACGTGCCGGTCGCGGGCCTCGCGCTGCTGCCGCTGCTGTTGGGCCTGCCGCCGCTGATGCTGCCCGCCCACGTCGTGCTGACCGAGATGGTCATCGACCCGGCCTGCTCCCTGGCCTTCGAGGGCGCGCCCGAGGCGCCGGGCATCATGCGCCGGCCGCCGCGGCGCGGCGACGACGGCATCGTCGGCTGGGCCATGCTGTGGCAGGGGTTGGCGCAAGGCGGCTGCCTGCTGGTCGCAACGCTGGGGCTGTACGTGGCTGCACTGCAGGCTGGCCGGGACGCCGACGTCGCACGCACCCTCGCCGTGGCGGGCCTGACCGTGGGCAATCTGCTGCTCGTCGCGGCCAACACCTCCGCCGGCAATGGCCTGCGCGCCCTGCTCGACCCCAGCGCGCGTGCCTTCTGGGCGGTGGCCACGGTCGCCACCGCCGCCCTGGCCCTGGCCATCGCTCTGCCCGGCCCGCGCGGGCTGCTGCATTTCGGCGTGCCGGCCGCGGGTGAACTCCTGATGGCCGTCGCCGCAGTGGCGGTCGCCGTGGTCGTGGGGACGGCAATGAGCCGGCGCATGCGGCAGGGCTGAGTCCGGCTTGACGTCCGTCAAGCCTTGCAGCCCCCTGCCGGTGGTCTCATGGCGATCTCGCTTCGGAGGGAAGCATGCTCGAGAACAAGCTGGCGCCAGCGCCGGACCGCTTGCGCCGTGCACTGGTGTGCAGCCTGGCCTGCGGGCCGGCACTCGGGCGCGGCGAGCCTCCCCTGCAGCGTCCCCGCGTGCCCATCCTCGCCTTCCATCGCTTTGCGAGCGCCGTCCAGGACAGCATGACGGTGCGCATCGCCCACTTCGAGGCCCAGCTGGGCCTGCTGCAAAGCCTGTCCTGCCAGGTGATCCCGCTTTCGACCTGGGTCGCCTGGCGTCTCGCCAAAGCGAAGGGAGAGGACCTCCCGCTGCCGCCCCGCGCCGTCGTGCTGACGGCGGACGATGGCCACCGCTCCCAGTTCGAGGTGATGGCGCCGCGCCTGCGCGAGCGGGGCTGGCCCGTGACGCTGTTCATCTACCCATCGGCGATCTCCAACGCGGCCTATGCCATGACGTGGGCGCAGCTGCGCGAGCTGGCGGCCGACACGCGGGTCTCCGTGCAGTCGCACACCTACTGGCATCCCGACCTGCTGCGCGAGCGCGAGCGCATGACGCCAGCCGCCTTCCAGCGCTTTGCTGGCGACCAGCTCACGCGCTCGCGCGACACGCTGGAGCAGCAGCTCGGCCGCCCCGTGACGCTTCTCGCCTGGCCCTTCGGCCAAAGCGACGACGCCCTGGCCCGGCAGGCGGCCGAGGCCGGCTACCTGGCCGCCTTCTCGCTCGGCAACCGCTCGGCCACCGCCGCCGACCCGCCGTTCACCGTGCCACGACATCTGGTCGTGGACAGCGTCAACCTGCGCCAGCTGGCCGCCCGGCTGGAAGCAGCCTTTGGCGACAAGGCGGCGCCATGAGCCTCTGGCGCCGCTGGGTCCTCGCGCTTTGCATGGTGGCGTCGCCGGCCTGGGCGGTGGACGGGGTGGTCCTGGACGCGGACACGGGCCGGCCGGTGCCCCTGGCGACCCTCGTCGTCGGCACCGAGGTGCGCCGCAGCGATGCGCAGGGGCGCTTCGACGCCGGCGCGCCGGGCACGCCGCTGAAGGCCCGCGCACACGGCTATGCCCGCTACGCCGGGCAGGCGGCGCCGGCCCAGCCGCTGGTGGTGGCGCTGCGGCCGCTGCGGCCCAAGGCCCTCTATCTGTCGGTCTATGGCATCGGCAGCGCCCAGCTGCGCGGTGACGCGCTCAAGCTCATCGCCGAGACCGAGCTCAACGCCCTGGTCATCGACATCAAGGGTGATCGCGGACTCGTCCCCCACCCCAGCGCCGCCCTGGCCGCCGCGGGGCTGCCGCAGACCCTGGTCACCGTGCGCGACATGCCGGCCCTGCTGGGTGATTTGCGCGCCAGGGGCCTGTACCTGATCGCCCGCATCGTCACCTTCAAGGACGAGCCCTACGCGATGGCCCATCCGACCTGGGCCGTGCACGACGCGCTCGGCAAGGTCTGGAAGGACCGCGAGGGCCTGGCCTGGATCGACCCCTTCCGACGCGAGGCCTGGGAGCGCAGCCTGGCGCTGGCCGAGGAGGCCGCGCGGCTCGGCTTCGACGAGATCCAGTTCGACTACCTGCGCTTTCCCGACGCCACCGGTCTCGTGTTCGCCGAGCCCGACAGCGAGGAGGGCCGCATCGCCGCCATCACCGGCTTCCTGGACGCCGCCCGCGAGCGCCTGGCGCGCCACAACGTCTTCATCGCCGCCGATGTCTTCGGCTATGTGGCCTGGAACAGCAACGACACCCACATCGGCCAGCAGCTGGAGGCCATGGCGGCCCATGTGGACTATCTGTCGCCCATGCTCTATCCGTCCGGCTTCAGCTTCGGCATTCCCGGTCACCGCGATCCGGTGGCCGCGCCCTACGAGATCGTGCGCAAGAGCCTGCAGCGCGCCATCGACCGCACCGGGCTGCCCGGTGTCCGATTGAGGCCGTGGCTGCAGGCCTTCCGCGACTATGCCTTCGACCGCCGCGCCTTCGGCGAGCGTGAGATCCGCCTGCAGATCGACGCCGCCGAGGCGGTGGGCACCGACGGCTGGATGCTGTGGAACGCCGCCAACCGCTACGGCGAGGACGGGCTGGATCGCGACGAGCCGGCGCCGGACTGAAGGCGCTTGCAGCGCGGAAGCACCTGACATTCGCCAAGGTGCGCTTGCTGATGTCGACGACAAGTTCCCATGCGCAGGCCGTTCACCTACTCCGACAGCAACATCACGCGTGCCGAGGCCTCGCCCTGGCTGGTGAGGGGGCTAGTGACTCGTCACCACTGGCAGGTCGAACTCGCGGCCCACCATGGCACGGGCATACAGGTAGTTGCAGCGCGCCGGCTCGCTCATGGAATCCAGTACGACCTTGCCCTGCGGGTCACAGGGAAAGGCGTAGCCTCTTCCTTCAATGAACAGGGAACGAAAGCGCAGTTCGAATGGCCATTCGTGGCGAGTCGTGGGCGTTGAGGTGTTCATCACAGCTCCTTGATTGGCGTCCCATGCAGCAAACTTAGTCGTTGCCCGAACAGGGCGTGTCACGGGTCTGGAGCGGTCTGGAACAGAGTGTCAACCGTCAGTCTCAGCCGGGTCACAGAGACGCCGTGAGCCGCATCGAAGCGACACATGCCATTGCATCGATCAGCTCTGTTGCCGGCGCGCAGCGCGGGCCGCTGCCGTGACTCGGCTGATCACCTGTCGCGACAGGGCGCTGCGTTGATTTGAAGCAAACGGTGTCGCAGGCGCCGAAGCTAGCGTCGAGGCTTGTCAAGTCGGGCAATGCCACGGACAGCGCATGGACTACAAGGACTACTACGCCACACTGGGCCTTGACCCAGGGGCGTCGGCCGACGAGGTCAAGAAGGCCTATCGCAAGCTGGCGCGCAAATACCACCCCGACGTCAGCAAGGAGGCGGGCGCCGAGGCCCGCTTCAAGGAGGTCGCCGAGGCCTATGAGGTGTTGAAAGATCCCGAGAAGCGGGCCGCATACGATGCCCTGCGCCAGGACCTGGCGCGCCGACGGGCGGCAGGGCAGGGCGCGTCGCCGCCTCCCGACTGGGACGCTGGCTTCGAGTTCCGCGGCGCAGCTCCGGGCGACGGGGCCTGGGACGATCACAGCGACTTCTTCCACGCATTGTTCGGTGCTGCTCGACGAGGGGCGCGTCCGGCGGGCCAGCGGCGCGGCGAAGACCACCATGCCCGCGTCGCGGTCGAACTGGAAGACCTCTACCGCGGCGCGACGCGCAGCCTGTCGCTGCGGGCGCCGGTGCTGGACGGTCATGGCCGCGTGACGCTGGCGGAGCGCAGGATCGAGTTGCAGATTCCCAAGGGCACGCTGCCCGGCCAGCACCTGCGTTTGCAGGGTCAGGGCATGCCGGGCATCGGCGGAGGGCCACCGGGCGACCTCTACCTCGAAGTCGATGTCGCGCCGCATGCGCGTTATCGCGTGTCGGGTCGAGACGTCTTCTTCGATCTGCCGCTGGCGCCCTGGGAGGCCGCGCTGGGTGCCGAGGTGCGTGTGAACACGCCCACAGGCCCGGTCGCGCTCAAGGTGCCCCGTGGCAGCGCCCAGGGCCGCCAGCTGCGCCTGGGCGGCAGGGGCCTGCCCGGCCCGCCGGCGGGCGACCTCTTCGCCGTGCTGGGCATCGTGCTGCCGCCAGTCATGTCCGTGGTTGACGAGGAAGCCTGGCGCAACCTGGCCCAGGCCTTCAGCGGCTTTGACCCCCGCAACATCGCATAGGAGTAGCCATGGACACCCAGGAATCCGGTGGGGCTGCCGCCACCTGTGCGGTCATCGTCGTGGAACGAGACCTCGGGCTGTCGCTCGCGGAGCTGAGCGCGGCCTGTGCCTGCGAAATGGGCTTCATCGAGGCACTGGTCGACGAAGGCGTGCTGACGCCGGCCGGGGCGGGGCCGCAGAGCTGGTGCTTCACGGGCGCATCCCTGGCCCGGGCACGCGTTGCCTCGCGCCTGGCGCAGGACCTGCACGTCAATGTGCCCGGCGTCGCGCTGGCGCTGGAGCTGATCGACGAGATCGCGGTGCTGCGCGCCCGGCTGCGGGGCTGAGGGGCCCGCCGCGGCCTTATTCACGCGGGCCGGACCGCAGGCGTTCAAGCCCTCATGGCCAGCGTGAAGGTCTCCCACCGGCCCACTTCGCCCGTGCGTGCGAGGTTCAGAGCCCGGCCCACAAAGCGGCCGTGCCGGCCGCGGCGATGAGGACACCCGCGAGGACGACCTTGCGTCGGACCGAGCCCCGAGCCACCAGCATCACCATCGCGGTCTTCACCGCGGTGTTGGCAAGCAGGGCCGCCAGCAGCGCCCACGCCGCTGTTGCCGTCGGCGCTGCCTGATGGCCGGTCGGGCCGCTCAGTGAAAGGGCGATGGCATCGACGTCCGCGGCGCCCGCGAGTGCCGAGATCGCCAACAGGCCGCCGCTCGGGAAATGCTGCTGGGCGAGCTTCACCAGCACCAAGACGACGGCGAACAACGCGCCGAAACGAACCGCCGCGCTCAGGCTGAACGGGTTTTTCAGCGGAGTGGAGGGCTCGGCGGAGGCCGCTGCGGCCTGGCTGCCCGCCAGGTAATGCCGGAACGCCAGGGCGCCGGCGATGCAGCCCATGAGCAGCAGCGGCGGCCACAGGGCGCTCAATAGCTGCCGGTTGAGGAGGGCGACTATCGTCAGCACGCGCAGGAACATGACCGACCATGCACACAGGATGCCGGCGGCGAAGGTGCTGCCGTTGCTGGCGAGGCCCGGCTTGCGGCTGTCGCGCGCAAAGTTCAGCGTGGTGGCCGTGGACGAAACCAGCCCCCCGGCGAGACCGGTCACGGCGGCCCCGCGAGCCGGCCCCAGCCAGCGCATGCCGACATAGCCGGCCAGCGACAGCGCCGAGATCAGGACCACCAGCAGCCACAGCTGGTAGGGGTTGAGGGCCTGCCAGGGATCCACCGTCTCATTGGGCACCAGGGGGAGCACGATGACCGAGGCGATCAGCAGCTTGATGCCCGCCAGGAGGTCATCGAGGCCGATGCGCGCCACCCAGGCGTGCAGGGGCTGCTTGAAGGCGAGCACCGCCGACAGGGTGACGGCCAGCGCGACGGCCAGCTCCCGGCTGCCCGTCGCGGCCATGCCGCCAAGCAGGACCACGGCGATGGCGGCGATCTCGCTGGTCAGGGTCGGCGTGCGATCCGGCTGCGCCACCTCCCGGCTGCCCGGCAGGTGGCTGGCTATCGCCATGGCGCTCACCGAGGCCAGCACGACGACGAAGAGCCAGGGATTCTGCAGTTCGCCACCCAGCCAGGCCGAAGCAGCACCGGCCAGGGCCAGCAAGGCATGCGTTCTGATGCCGCCGATCGGGTGGGGGCTGCTGCCGTTCCTTTTCTTCTCCCTTTCGATCCCCACCAGGATCCCGATCAGGAGTGCGACCAGGAAGCGGCTTGCGAGGTCGGGTGTCATCGGCTGCTTCGCTGCGTTGGAATGCGTCGGTTCTTGTGGTGGGTCAGCGCTTGGCAGCGTGCCTCTGTCCCTGCTGAGACTTCATCTTCGGCGCGGTGGGAGCCAGGCGGTTGACGCCGATCAAGAAAGGCCGCCCGGGTCGGCGGCATCCGAACAACGCCTTTGCGGATGAGATGACGACCGCTTGATGGCAGTCAATGGACCGGCAGCGGCGGCAAGCTAGGGTCGCCTCCATGAAAACGAGTCGATCCGCCGGCCTCGTCGCCAGCGTCCTGATGGCGTTCGTGCTGGCGTCGGTGGCGAGCGCGGATGTCGCAGCCTCGCGGCCGGCCGCCAGCGTCGCCCCCTCCAGCTTTGCGGCGGCCTTCCAGCGCGGGTCGGCCTGGAGCGTGGGCATCTACATGTTCGTGGCGGGCGATGACGAGCCCCGCGTCGGCGCGGGTTTCCTGCTCGATGACAAGGGGTCGGTCGCCACGGCCGCCCATCTGCTGGGCGAGGCGCAGCAGATCCTGGTCGCCCTGCCCGACAAGCGCCTCGTCGCCGCCGAGGTCGAGGGACAGGATGTCGAGTCGGATATCGCCCTGCTGCGCATCAGCCCGGCCCCTCGCGTGCATCCAGTGCTGGCAAAAGCGGGCAGCCTTCGAGTGGGTGACTGGGTCATGGCTGTCGGCGACCCCTTCGGCCTTGAGCGTTCGGCGTCGGTCGGCATCGTCAGCGGCATGGACCGGCACTTCGGCGACGACGGTGAACTGCTGTTCATCCAGAGCGATGTTGCCCTGAACCCGGGCAACTCGGGCGGGCCCTTGCTGGATGCCACGGGGGCGATCGTCGGCATGAATGCGCGCACCATCGTGGGCCCCGTGGGGACGCCCGGTGCCAGCTTGGCCATACCCATCGATATCGTCAAGCAGATCGTCAACGAACTGCGCGGCGACAGCGCCTTGCCGGCCAGGCCCCGGCTTGGCGCACTGTTCGACGACGTGCCGCCCCTGACCGCCTGGGCGGCCGGGCGGGGCAACGTCAGCGGTGCTTTGATTCTCAGCGTGCCTCGCGGGACGCTCGCCGAGCGGCTGCAACTCCATGCGGGCGACATCGTGACGATGATGAACGGCCAGCCCATCACGGGCGGCGCGGATCTGGTGAATGTGCTGCTGGCCTGGCGTGGTCCGGCGCAGGCGCGCGTCGTCGTGCAACGCGGCGGCCGTGAACTGCTGCTGCGGCTCGATTGACCGCCAAGGTCGGTCCCGAGCGCGGCTCGGCCAGTGGCCGGCCTGGCGCGCCCGGTTGGGATCGAACCAACAACCCCTGCCTTCGGAGGGCAGTACTCTATCCATTGAGCTACGGGCGCGAAGCCTCGCATTCTAGCAGCGGGGTATCTGCTGGCCTGGGGAGGGTGGCGAGGCTGCCTATAATTCGGCGGTTTTTCGTGTCGCGCGCCAAGCCGGCATGAACAAGAAGAGCAGACCGACAAGGATCGACAAGAGGAATCCATGAGCGCCAGCCACGACCACGACCAAGACGACGCCCACACCGGCCCGATCAAGACCCCCAAGCAACTCGCCTGGGCCGTGCTGTTTGCCTTCGTGGTGCCGGTCATCGTCATCATCCTGCTGGCCAACTACGTCAGCACCGACACCAAGCCGGCCGCCGGCACGGCCGCCTTCGAGGCCCAGGCCGTTGCAGAGCGCATCGCGCGGGTCGGCCATGTCGAAGTCAAGGACGTCAACGACGCCGCCGCGATGAAGACCGGCGAGCAGGTCTTCCAGGCCCAGTGCTCGGCCTGCCACGCCACCGGCGCCGCCGGCGCTCCCAAGCTGGGCGACGCCGCGGCCTGGGGCCCGCGCATCAAGAGCGGCTTTGACGCCCTCGTGCATTCGGCCCTCAAGGGCAAGGGCAATATGGGCCCCCAGGGCGGCGGCGACTTCAGCGACTTCGAAGTCTCCCGCGCCGTCGTCTACATGGCCAACCAGGGCGGTGCCAAGTTCGACGAGCCCAAGATGGCCGCGCCGGCCGCTTCGGCAGCGCAATAAGCGTCGATGCCTGTGTAATCCAGGGCTGCTTCGGCAGCCCTTGTCGTTTCAGGCCTCAGGGACTCGGCCGGCGCACGAAGCCGAAACGCTGCGGCAGCTCATCCGAGCGGAATTCTTGCGGCGTCCAGCGGCCCTGCTCGACGGCGTCGGCCGCCGGGCCCATGTCGGCCGTGTGCACCAGGCCCAGGCCGAGGTCGGCGAGCAGATACAGGCGCCCGGCCTCGTCCAGCCAGCTCGACTGCACCGCCGCCGTGGCGCCGGTGTGGCTCAGCACGCGGCCATCGGGCTGCAGGCGCCAGATCCAGGGCGTGGCTTCCAGTTCCACATAGACGCGTTGCGGGCCGTTCTGGAAGAACCAGCAGCCGGCCTCGTCCGAGGCGTAGTTGCGCTCGATGAAGGCGCGCAGCTTGTCATGGTTGATGCGGCTGCCCTTGACGTCAGGGAAGGGGCCAGCGTGCTGGATGCGCTCGTCACGCATATACCAGTCGCCGCGCGCGTCCAGGGCCAGCCAGCCGTAGCAGTGCGGCACATTGGGCCACTTCTTCAGGGCCGCTTCGACGATGGGGTCCATCAGCGATGCCTCCAGAGCCAGTCGCAGACCTGCTCGGGCATGGTCAGCAGATGCCCCGGCAGCCGGCCGGCAGGGAAGCCGACATGGCCGCCGTGGCCGGGCTGCCAGAGTGTCACATGGGTGCCCACTTCAGCGGCATGGGGCAGGCTGTCCCCGGGCACGAAAGGGTCGTTGCGCGCATTCAGCACCAGGGCCGGGATGCGGATGCGGTGCAGATGCGGCTTGGCCGCGGCGCGGGTCCAGTAGTCCTCGGTGCTCCTGAAGCCGTGCAGGGGCGCGGTGAAGAGGTTGTCGAACTCGTAGATGGTCGAGGCGCGCTTCAGGCGCTCACCGTCGAACAGCCCGGGGTGCTGCTGCAGCTTGCGCAGGGCCTTGGGGATCATGGTGCGCAGGAAGCGGCGCGCATAGACCTGCTTGTTGAAGCCGCGGTCGATGGCCGCGCCGGCGGCGGCGAGGTCGATGGGCGAGCAGATGGAGCAGACGGCGTCGGCGAGGTGCGCCGCCTGGGTGCCGGCCTCCTCGGCCCAGCGCATCAGCGCATTGCCGCCCAGCGAGACACCGGCGACCAGCAGCTTGGCGCCGTGGCGTTCACGCAGGCGCTGCAGGATCCAGCCCACCTCCTCGTAGTCGCCCGAGTGGTAGGCGCGGGGGCCGCGGTTCAGCTCGCCCGAGCAGCCGCGGAAGTGCGGCAGCGCCATGGCCCAGCCGCGCGCCCGGGCGACGCTGGCGAAGGCGACGCTGGAGTGGCTGGTGCGATCGCCTTCCAGGCCATGGAAGAGCACGAACAGCGGTGCATCCTCGGGCGCATCGGCCAGGAAGTCGACATCGATGAAGTCGCCGTCCGGCGTGTCCCAGCGCTCGCGGGTCCAGTTGGGCGGCGGGCCGTCGTGCTGGCGGCTGAAGAGGGCCGGCCAGATGGTCTGGGCGTGGCCGCCGGGCAGCCAGCGGGGGGCGCGGTACTGCATGCGCTGCCCTCCTAGTGAAGCGTGCCGGCGTCGGCGACGAGCTCCTGGACATCGCCCGCGTTGCCGGGGCTGGCGTGGTGCAGCACCAGGCGCCAGCCCAGCGCCGTCTTCAGATAGACATTGGTCGCGATGACCCAGGACTGCTGGGCTTCGCCCTGCAGCTGCACGCGTTCCAGCACATGGTGGATGGCGCAGTCGCCGCTGTGCAGGCGCCGCACGCGCTCGGGGTGGACGCTGACGGCGCCGCGCTGGAACACCGCCTCGAAGGCGGCACGGATCGCGGACAGGCCGACGATGCGCGGGCCGCCCGGGTGCACGCAGGCCACTTCCTCGTCATCCGCCCACAGGGCCATCAGGTGGTCCAGGTCGGCATGCTGCAAGGCTTCGTAGAACTGGGCCTCGGTATCGTCGGGCGAGGCGAGCAGGGCGGCGGTCTGGGCGGCGGAGCGGGGCATCATTCCATTGTAGGGAGACCTCGTTGCGCAAGGCATGCCGTTGCCCCCACCGCGGCGTAGCATCGCCACGTCTTGCCGCGGTCGCGGCATCGACGGTTCAGCACAGGAGGGGCTCATGGGCTATCACCTCGAAGGTCGGCTGCTGGAGGTCTGCAATTGCAAGGTGCTCTGCCCTTGCTGGATTGGCGAGGATCCCGACAACGGGACCTGCGACACCATCGTCTCCTGGCGCATCGACAAGGGCGTCATCGAGGGCACCGATGTCTCGGGCCTGACCATCGCCGCCGTGGCCCATGTGCCCGGCAACATCCTGCAGGGCAACTGGACGGCCGCCATCTTTGTCGACGCCAAGGCCAGCGCGGCCCAGGAGCAGGCCCTGCTCAAGGTCTACATCGGCCAGGCCGGCGGGCCGGTGGCCGACCTGGCCAAGCTGATCGGCAGCGTCGTGTCGGTCGAGCGCGCCGACATCCGCTTCGACGTGCAGGGCGGCAAGGGCACGCTGCAGATCGGCAGCGACTATTACGCCGAGCTGGAGCCCTATCTCGGCGCCACCGGCGGCCAGACGACGCTGTCGGACACGGTGTTCTCGACGGTGCCGGGCGCGCCGGTTTTCGTCGGCAAGGCGCCGCGCTACCGTTCGAAGAACGCTGCGCTTGGCATCGATCTCGACCTCAAGGGCCACAACGCGCTGCAGAGCATCTTTGTCTTCGATGCATGAAATGAGGCCCCTCGTCCAGCCGCACGCCGCTGAACGCGGTGCGTCTGACCGGGACCGCGCCGCGGCCAGAGGCCGTAGCGCTTCGGCAGGCATGGCGAGTCCTCAGGACTCGCCAAGTCCGGCCTCAGCCCCCGAGGGGACGGCGATGCTTGCGGCATCGAGCCGCAAGTACATCGCCAGAGCGGGCCGGCTAGGGAGCGGCCCGGCGCCCGGCCCGCAGGGGGCATGCCCTACGGCCGCCAAGGCGGGGATGGGTGACTGAAGTGCCGGCGCTGGCCGGCAGTCCCGAAGGTCGCGCTGCACGCCATCGCCGCGTCTTCCTGCCAGTCTGGCTGGGGCTGGTTGTGCTGGCTTGGGCCCTGCTGTGGGCCTGGAGCCTGAGCCCCTATGCCCGCTACATGGACCACGGCGGCTGGACCGGGCCGCTGGCCGATCTGTGCCGCTCACTGCCGGGCGCTGCCTGGTGGTTGCCGGCCAGCCTGGCGGCCCTGGCCTGGCTGCTGATGTGCATCGCCATGATGCTGCCGACGACGCTGCCGCTGTTCGACGTGTTCGAGCGCATCACGGCCGGCCGTGCCGACCAGGGCCTGCTGCTGGGCCTGCTCGGCATGGGCTATCTGGCCGTCTGGAGCCTGTTCGGCGTGCTGGCCCATGGGGCGCACGAAGCCCTGCTGGCCGGCGTTGGCCGCCTGCCTTGGCTGGCCGACCGGGCCATGTGGATAGGCGTGGCCACGCTGGCGGGCGCGGGTGCCTTCCAGTTCTCGGCGCTGAAATACCGCTGCCTGGAGCAATGCCGCACGCCGCTGAGCTTCGTCATGGCCCATTGACGCGGCGGCCGGCCGCGCTGGCAGGCCCTGCGTCTCGGAACTCATCACGGCTTGTTCTGCATCGGCTGCTGCTGGGCGCTGATGCTGCTGATGTTCGTCGTCGGCATGGGCCATCTCGGCTGGATGCTGGCCCTGGCCGCCTTGATGGCGGCCGAGAAGAACCTGCCCGGCGGGCGCCGGCTCAGTGCGCCGCTGGGCTGGGCCTTGCTGGCGGCGGCGGCGCTGCTGGCGCTGTGGGGCGGCACGCCGTGACGCACGGCCGCCTGCTGCTGCTTTGCACCTTGGCCATGCTGGCCTTTGCGGCCAATTCACTGCTGTGCCGGCTGGCCCTGCAGCAGGGCAGCATCGATCCGGCGAGTTTCGCGACGCTGCGCGTGGCTGCGGGCGTGGCCGTGCTGCTGTTGCTGGCGCGCCGGCGGGCGATCGCGCAGCCACCGGACTGGCCGGCTGCCGCCATGCTGTGGCTCTATATGGCGGGCTTCGCTTTCGCCTATGTCAGCCTGTCGGCCGGCAGCGGGGCACTCATCCTGTTTGCCAGCGTGCAGCTGACGATGTTCAGCGCCGGCCTGCGCGCCGGCGAGCGCTTTGCGGCCCGCGGCTGGGCGGGCCTCGCGCTGGCCCTGGGCGGCCTGGTCTATCTGGTCGTGCCGGGTTTGGAGGCGCCGCCGCCCTTGGGTGCGGCCTTGATGGGGCTGGCCGGCGTCGGCTGGGGCGTCTATTCGTTGCGCGGCCGTGGCAAGACCGATGCGCTGGCGGCCACGGCGGGCAATTTCCTGCGGGCCCTGCCGCTGTGCCTGCTGCTCAGCCTGTGCCTGTGGGGCAGCTGGCAGGCACAGCCGCGGGGGGTGCTGCTGGCCCTGGCCTCGGGCGGCCTGACCTCGGGCCTGGGCTATGTGATCTGGTACGCGGCCTTGCCGGGGCTCACAGCCATGCGTGCCGCCACCTTGCAGCTGTCGGTGCCGCCCCTGGCGGCCCTCGGCGGCGTGCTGCTGCTGGGCGAGGTGCTGACGGCGCGGCTGCTATGGGCCTCCTGCGCCATCCTCGGTGGCATCGCCCTGGTGCTGCTGAGCCGCGCGCGCAAGTCCTAGGGCCCGGCGGCGGGGCAGCCGCAACCTTGCCAGAATCCCCGCATGCCGCTGCTGAAATCCGTTACGCCACCCCTTTTGCTTTGTCTGTTGCTGGCTGCCTGTGGCGGCGGCGGTGGTGATGCATCGCCACCGTCGGGCCCGACGACGGTGCCGCCGCTGGGCACGCAATGCCTGAGCGGCTCGGTCGCGCGCCTGGCCCTGCCGGCCGCGGCGACGGCGGGCCGCAACCAGGAGCTGGCCCTCCTCGCCTGCCCCGGCTCGCGGCTGGACAGCGTGCAGTGGCGCCAGACCGATGGCCCGGCGCTGGCCCTCGGCTCGGCGCGCTCCCAGGCCCTCAGCGTCGCGCCGGCGGCCGCAGGCCGCCATGCCTTCAGCGTGGACTTCAGCGATGCCAAGGGCGCGAGCTACAGCGGCACCGCCGAGTTCACTGCCGCCGCGGCCGGCACGGCCGCGATGCTGATCCGCGGCGAACCCTCGGTGTGGGCCGGCGGCCAGACCTCGCTGCGCGCCTGGGTCGACGGCCTCGCGGTGGCCGACTACCCGCAAGCCCATGTGCGCTGGAGCCGCGTCGAGGGCCCCGACGTCAACCTCGGCGACGCCACCCAATGGCGGGTCATCTTCACGGCGCCCGCGGTCAGCGAGGACAGCCTGCTGCGGCTGCGCGCCGAGGCCACCTTGGCGGACGGTCGCAGCCTCAGCCAGGACTTCAACCTGCTGGTGCAGGCCTCGCCGCCGGCCGCGGCGTCGCCGCTGTTCGGCACGGGCAACCTGTCCTCGCGCGTCTACCCCTATCTGGCCGGCGGCGCGCATGCGGCCGAGCTGCGCGACTGCATCTACACGCCGACCCTGAGCAACGACAAGCTCTGCACCCTGGGCCGCTTGCCCATCCTCGGTACCGAGACGCGCGGCGAGCTGCCGACGGTGGAGCAGGTGATGGCGCGGGTGCTGGTGTCCAACGACTGGATGGGCCAGCGCTTCGAGGCCTTCCTGCGCGAGCAGGATGGCAACGGTGACTTCCGCCGCCTGCTCAATGCCACCACGGCCATCGTCATCGGCGGCCGGGTGCGGCCGTCCTTCTACTGGAGCGCCACCGGCGCCATCTACCTGGATGCCGACTACCTGTGGCAGACACCGGCCGAGCGCGACACGGTCAGCGAGGCGCCCGATCCGCGCAGCGACTACGGCAACGACCTCGCCTACACCATGCTGTGGCGCTATGTGCAGGGCAACAAGTCGGCCGGTGGCCGCCCGCCGGTGCTGGAGCGAACTTCACGCGACAGCGCCGCGCTGCTGCCAGCCCTGGGCCGTCTGCTGTATCACGAGCTGATCCACGCCAATGACTTCCTGCCGCCGCGCGTGCAGCTGCTGCTGAACACCGGCCTGCGGGTCTACGAGGCGGTGCCGGCCAACACGGCGTCCGAGCAGTTGCGCTCCCAGTTGCCCTTCTACTCGCAGGAGATGGTCGATCTGGGCCGGGTGCAGTTTTTCGGCGCGGCGTCCACGGCGGTGCAGCGTGCCTACCAGCCGGCAGACATCACGCGCTTCTTCAGCGGCGACCGTGTCACCGACGAGTACAGCTATTCCTGGTCCAGCAGCCAGAGCACGCCGCGCGAGGACGCGGCCATGCTGGCCGAGGAGGCGCTGATGCAGCTGCGCCATGGCGTGCTGCGCGACGTGGCCATCACGCCGCAGTTCAAGAGCGGTGAGACGAGTGCCGACCTGGTCGTGTCCTGGGGCCAGCGTGGCCGCGTCGGCGATGCCGCCATCAAGCCGCGCGTGGCCCTGGTGCTGGCCCAGACCATGCCCTGGCTGCCCGCGGGCTTCACCAACGGCCTGGCCGCACCGGCGCAGCTGCGTGCCGGCCTGACGTGGGGCCAGAACCTCGACCAAAGCGGGCTGGCCATGGGCGTGGTGAGGCCGTTGTCAGCGACCGAACGGGCGCTTGAGGCCGATCTGGACAGCCAGCGCCGCGGCAGCCGCAAGGCTGCGTTGGCGCGCTGAACTCAGTGGCCGGCCGAGAGGACTTCGCCGGCCTTGAGCTTGTAGGCGGTGCCGCAATAGGGGCACTGGCCCTGGCCGTCGTGGGTCAGGTCGATGAAGACCTTGGGATGCGAGCTCCACAGCGGCATCTTGGGGTTGGGGCAGAAGACCGTGCCGTTGTCGTTGCAGTCCTTGGCCGTCACTTCGACGGTGGCGGCGGGCGTGGTGGTGGTGCTCATGTTTTTCTCTCAGTTGTCCGTTTCGCGGCGCGTGACTTGCGGGCCGAGCGCCGGGCCTGCCATGGGCCAGAGGCCCATGGCCTTCCGTAGGCACAAGCAGTCCGCAGGGACTGCTTGTGTCCGACTCCAGTTCACCTAGCCGGCCCGCGCTGGCGATGTGCTTGCCGGTCGATCCGGCAAGCATCGCCGTCCCCCCGGGGGACCGACCAGACTCGCCCGCGTTCAGCGAGGCGAGACTGGGCGAGGGGCTCAAACTGAAGTCAGCCACTCGGCGTACTTGGGGTTGCGGCCGTTGACGATGTCGAAGAAGGCCGCCTGGATCTTCTCGGTGATGGGGCCGCGCGAGCCCGAACCGATCTCGACGCGGTCCAGCTCGCGGATGGGCGTCACTTCGGCGGCGGTGCCGGTGAAGAAGGCCTCGTCGCAGATATACACCTCGTCGCGGGTGATGCGCTTCTCGACCAGCTTCAGCCCCAGGTCCTGACAGATCGAGAAGATGGTGTTGCGGGTGATGCCGTTCAGCGCGCCGGCGGACAGGTCCGGCGTGTAGACGACGCCGCCCTTGATGACGAAGAGGTTCTCGCCCGCGCCTTCGGAGACGAAGCCCGAGGCGTCCAGCAGCAGGGCCTCGTCATAGCCCTCGTCGGTGGCTTCCATATTGGCCAGGATGGAGTTGGTGTAGTTGGACACCGTCTTGGCCTGGGTCATCGTGATGTTGACGTGGTGGCGGGTGTAGGAGCTGGTCTTGACGCGGATGCCGCGCTTCATGCCGTCCTCGCCCAGGTAGGCGCCCCAGCTCCAGGCCGCCACCATCAGGTGGACCTGGTTGCCCTTGGGGCTGACGCCCAGCTTCTCGGAGCCGATCCAGATCAGCGGGCGCAGATAGGCGCTTTTGAGATTGTTGGCCTTGACGACCTCGCGCTGGGCCTGGTTGACCTGCTCCTGAGAGAAGGGGATCTTCATGCGCAGGATCTTGGCGCTGTTGAACAGGCGCTGGGTGTGCTCCTGCAGGCGGAAGATGGCCGTGCCGTTGACGGTGTCGTAGGCGCGCACGCCTTCGAAGGCGCCGCAGCCGTAGTGCAGGGTGTGGGTCAGCACATGGATCTTGGCGTCGCGCCAGTCGACGAGCTCGCCGTCCATCCAGATCTTGCCGTCGCGGTCGTGAAGAGGGGCGGGAACCATCGGGAACTCCAGGTGCGGGGTGAAAAGCGACGATTTTACGAAGAGCCTAAGACTCCCCGCTCGCCCGGATCAGCCGCCACTCGGCGAGCTTGCCTTTCTTCAACACCACCTCGACCGCGTCGCCACCGCCGTCACGCCAGACAAAGGTCTCCGGCGCCTGCTTGGCGCCGAGGCTGCCGGCCAGCGAGATCAGGTCGACCAGCTTCATGCCGGCGTGCAGTTTGCTGTTCAGCATGACGGCATTGGCCACCGAGCCCAGTGGCGCGGCGCCGGCCGTCTTCATGATCCGCATCAGCCGCGAGATCTGCAGCAGCAGCCAGAAGATGATGCCCGTCGTGGCGAAGATGACGCCTTGCCAGCCGAGCAGCACGCCGCCCAGCACCAGGCCGGCGAGCGCCAGGCCCACGCCGATCCACGGGTTCATGCTTGCGGATCCTTCAATCCGTCCTCGCGCGCCCAGGCATAGGCCCGCTCGACCTTGGCGACGCGCAGCGTGTAGTGCTGGTACCAGTCGCTGCGGCCGCTGTCGCGCGCGATCTTGTGCTCGGCGTTGCGGCGCCAAGCGGCGATGTCCTCGGGGCTGCGCCAGTACGAGACCGTGATGCCGAGGCCGTCCTCGCCACGGGCGCTTTCCACGCCCAGATAGCCCGGCTGTTCGAACGCCAGGGCCACCATGCGGTCGGCCGCGTCGCCATAGCCGTCGTCGTCCGCGGGCGTGCGCTGGCTGGTGAAGATGACGGCGTAATACGGAGGGGTGGGCAGTGCGCTCATGCGCACATCCTAGATGCGCGTGATCTCGACGCTGTCCGCCGACCGCTTCGTCGGCCCGTGGTAGACCGCCTCGATGTTGTTGCCGTCGGGGTCCAGCACGAAGGCGGCGTAATAGCCCGGGTGGTAGTGGCGCAGCCCGGGGGCGCCATGGTCGCGGCCGCCGGCGGCCAGGGTCATGGCATGGAAGCGCTGCACCTCTTCCTCGCTGCGGGCCTGGAAGGCCAGGTGCAGATGCGAGACGCGGCCCTTGGCCTCGTCGACATAGAGCTCGTCCGCATAGAAGCAGCCCGGCGCCTCGCCAAAGGCCTCCAGCCGGCCTATGGCCTCCAGCGCCGCGCGGTAGAAGCGGCGGCTGGCCGCCAGGTCGCTCACGCGCAGATGCACGTGGTCGAGCAGGCGGCCCTGGTGGTCCATGTCAGCTGGTCATGTCGCACATTGCGGGCCGAGCGCCGGGCCGCTCCCTAGCCGGCCCGCGCTGGGGATGTGCTTGCCGGTCGATCCGGCAAGCATCGCCGTCCCCTCGGGGGCTGAGGCCGGACACAGGGCGCCCAGTGGGCGGCATGTGCCTGCCGAAGCTCTGCGGCCGGTGGCCGCAGAGCGGTCCCGGCCAAGGTAATCCTTGGACGAGGGGCTTCACTACTTGACCTTGAGGAGGACGCAGCGCACCCACTGGCCGGATTCCAGCGCTTCCTGGTGGCCTTTCAGGAATTGTTCGGCCGTGGAGTTGCGGGCCGTGAAGCACATGCCATGCAGGACGCCCATGCGCGGCACGGGGCGCGACCATTTGCGCTCGACGACGCCGTTGAACCAGGACACCTGCTCATCGTCGTCATCCACGTCGGAACGGCCCAGCAGCAGCACGACCTCGTATTTGTCGTCCGTCAGCGGCTCGATGGCGCTGGTCAGCACCTGCAGGCCGCCGTCGCTCATGTTCAGCACCAGGCCGGCCGGGCCCTGGCTGAACTGAACCGGCTTGAAGACCCATCCCGTCAGGGAGTCGGCGTCGTGCTGGGCGGCAAGAAAATCGGTGCGGGTGTGCTGCCTGAGGTTGGCGGGATCGGACATGAAGGGGCCTCCTGTGCGAGGTCGCATCCTAAGCAGACTTTGGCAGGGATAAAACAAAGGCAATCCCGCGCCCCCCCAATCCCTGCGTGACGCTCACCTGCCCGCCCAGCCGGCACGCCGCTTGCCGCACGATGGCCAGGCCCAGGCCGCTGCCGCTGACCTGCTGGCCCGGCGCGCGCCAGAAGCGGTCGAAGGCCCGCTCCTGCCATTCGGCGGGCAGGCCGGGGCCGTCGTCGGCAACGCTCAGCTCGATGCCTTCGCGGGCCTGTCTCAGTGCCACCTCGATGCGCCCGCCGGCCGGCACATAGCGCAGCGCGTTGTCCAGCAGGTTGTGCAGCACGGACTGCCAGGCCTGCAACTGCAAGGTGGCTTGCAGCGCCTCGGGCGCGTCCAGAGACAGCTCCAGCCCATGTGCGTTGGCCGTGTCACTGGCCGCGGCCAGGGCCTGCTCCAGCAGCGGCACCAGATCCACGGCCTGGGCCGGGCCGCCGGTCGCATCGTCCAGCACGGCCAGGTCCAGCAGCTGCTGGCTCAGGTGAGAGGCACGCTGCAGCATCTGCACCATGGCCGCCTCGGCGCGGATCCTGTCCTCGGGCGCCTCGGCATGGGCCAGCACATGGGCCTGGGTCGTCACGGCGGCCAGCGGCGTGCGCAATTCATGCGCCGCCTCCTGCACAAAGCGGCGTTCGCGCTCCAGCTTGCGGCGCAGCTGGGCCAGCAGGCCCTCGAAGGCCTCGGCCAGCGGGCGCAGCTCGCGGTGGGGCGGCTGCACACCCAGCGGGCTCAGATCCTGAGGCGCGCGGGCGGCCAGGGCGCGGGTGAGACGGCGCAGCGGCGACAGCCCCGTCCACAGCGCGAGGCCGACCGGCAGCACGACCAGGGGCAGGGCCAGCAGCAGCTTGTCGAGGATGTCATCGGCCAGCCGCCACAACAGCGGCGCCAGCGGCTCGGCGGGTTCGGCGATGACCAGCTGCCAGGGGCCTGCTTGCTGCAGGACGACCCAATGCTTCAGGCCGTACACCGGCTGCTGGGTGACGGGTTCGGGGCCGGCGGCGAAGGCCTCCATCGACTCGGGCGGATAGGCGGCGCGCACCTGGCCTGAGGCGTCGCGCAACTGGTAGACGACGGGGCTGTGCGGTTGGCCGGTGCGGCCACGCCAGCGCTCGTTGATGCGCGCCAGCGAGGTCATCAGGCGCTCGGCCTCGGCCACGTCGGGCAGGGCGGCCAGTTCGGGGGCCCACAGCTCGGCGCGGTTGCGGATGGCCAGGTCCTGCACATAGGCCTGGCGGGTCTCGAGGTAGTCGTGCACCAGCAGCACGCCCAGCACGAGGACAAAGGCCAGCGCGATGGCGCCGGCCGTGCGGCGCATCAGGCTGGGCTGGCGCAGCCAGACGAGGGCCTTCATGCGATCAGCGCGTAGCCCACGCCCCGTGTCGTGCGGATGCGTTCCGGCCCGATCTTCTTGCGCAGGTTGAAGACATGCATTTCGATGGCGGCCGCATTCAGCGGTTCGCCCAGGGGCTCCAGCTTCTGCGCGATCTGGCTCTTGGGCACGACCTTGCCGGCCGAGCGCGCCAGCTCCAGCAGCAGCTGGAACTCGCGTCGTGACAGGTCCAGGGCCGCGCCGGCCAGCTCGGCCGTGCGCGCAGCCGGGCGGATGCACAGCTCGCCGAGCGTCCAGACCTCGCTGGCCTGGGCCGCGCCGCGGCGCAGCACGGCGCGCAGGCGCGACACCAGCTCTTCGGTGGCGAAGGGCTTCACCAGATAGTCGTCGGCGCCTGCGTCCAGGCCAGCCAGGCGGTCTTGCAGGGCGCCCTGGGCGGTGATGATGAGGATGGGCAGGCGGCCGTCCTGGCGGCGCCAGCGCGCCAGCAGGTCCAGGCCGCTGCCGTCGGGCAAGCCGAGGTCCAGCAGCACTGCATCGGCCAGCGGCTGATCGAGGCGAGGCGGCGCATCGGCGGCGCGCCGCCACCACTCGACGCTGAAGCCATGCAGCTGCAGCGCCGCGAGCAGGGCGCGGCCGAGGTCCAGGTCGTCTTCGATCAGCAGCAGATGCATCTAGAACTTGTAGCGCAGCGTGGTTGAAATGCCGTTGATGACGCTGCCGCCCTTCTCGCGGCTCATGCCCAGGTGTTCCCAGGCCAGGCCCAGCTGCCAGTGGTCCGTCAGTGTCGTCTCCAGGCCCAGGCCGCCGTAGAGAGCCGTCGTCGAGCCGCTGGCGGCGCGGCCGGCGGCCTCGCCCATGCCGGTGAGGCTGCTCTGGTTGCGGGCCAGGCCCAGGCGGCCGACCAGGGCCCAACGCTCGCTCAGCGCGAAGCGGGCGCGGGCGCCCAGCAGCCAGCTGTGGCCGTGCGCGGTCAGCTTGCCGTCCTGGTTGCCGAGGCGGTAGCTGCTGCCGGGGGCGCCGTGGCCGGCATAGCCGGTTTCGACGGCCCAGCGCGCGTCGAATTCATAGCCCAGGCGAACCAGGGGTGACAACACATGGCCCTTGGCCGAGCCGTCGTTCGTGGCGCCGGGCACGGACAGGTCGTAGCGGCGCGCGAGGCTGCCGGCTTCGACATAGAGGCCTTCAGCATGGACAGCGGTGGAGATCAAGAGCAGGGGGAGCAGGAGTCGCATGAACGGCCCGGAGGAAGTGATGACCGGGTCATTCTTGAAATCCCAAGCTTTGGCTTTCCCAAATTTCCTCAGTTGAGGCCGCGCAGCACTTCGATGGCCTGCTCGACGCGCTCGACGGCATGGATGGTCAAGCCTTCGATGGCCTTCTTGGGCGCATTGGCCTTGGGCACGACGGCGACACTGAAGCCCAGCTTGGCGGCCTCCTTCAGCCTCTCCTGGCCGCGCGGCGCGGGGCGCACCTCGCCGGCCAGGCCGATCTCGCCGAAGGCGATGAAGCCCTTGGGCAGGGCCCGACCCCGCAGCGAACTCTGGATGGCCAGCAGCACAGCCAGGTCGGCCGCCGGTTCGCTGATGCGCACGCCGCCGACGGCGTTGACGAACACGTCCTGGTCGCCGGTGGCCACGCCCGCGTGGCGGTGCAGCACGGCCAGCAGCATGGCCAGGCGGTCGCGGTCCAGGCCGACGGAGAGCCGCCGCGGGCTGACGCCGCCGCTGTCCACCAGGGCCTGCAGCTCCACCAGCATGGGCCGCGTGCCCTCCAGCGTGACGAGGACGCAGGACCCCGGCACCGGCTCGTTGTGGGTGGACAAAAAGATGGCGCTCGGATTGGCCACGCCCTTCAGCCCCTTCTCCGTCATCGCGAACACGCCGATCTCGTTGACGGCACCGAAGCGGTTCTTGATGGCGCGCACCAGCCGGAAGCTGCTGTGGGTGTCGCCCTCGAAATACAGCACCGTGTCGACGATGTGCTCCAGCACGCGCGGGCCGGCGAGGGCCCCTTCCTTGGTGACATGGCCCACCAGCACGATGGCGCAGCCGCGCGCCTTGGCCGTACGCGTCAGCTGGGCCGCGCATTCGCGCACCTGGGCGACCGAGCCGGGCGCCGACGTCAGCTGTTCGGAGTACAGGGTCTGGATGGAGTCGATGACGCAGAAGTCCGGCGCCTCGGCCTCGATCGTGGCGAGGATCTTCTCCAGGCCGATCTCGGCCAGCACCCTCACCTTGGTGCCCGACAGTCCCAGGCGGCGCGAGCGCATGGCGACCTGGGCGCCGCTTTCCTCGCCGGTCACATAGAGCACCTTGAGGAACTGTTGGCCCCCGGGGCTCGGTGTACCGAGCCCGCCCCCCGAGGGGGTGTCGCCGGCTCGGGAGCGGCCCGTCACCGGCGTTTGCGACAGCGACTCGACCGCCTGCAGCAGCAGCGTCGACTTGCCAATGCCCGGGTCGCCGCCGATCAGCACCACGCCGCCGGCGACGATGCCGCCGCCCAGCACCCGGTCCAGTTCCTCCTGGCCGGTGGGCGTGCGTTCGAAGTCGCTGGCCTCGATCTCGGACAGTGTGGCCACCGGCTGGCTCCTGGCCAGGGACTGGTAGCGGTTTTTGGCGCCGCCCGTGGGCTCGGCGGCGGTCTCGGTCAGCGTGTTCCAGGCATTGCAGTGGGGGCATTTGCCCAGCCAGCGCGGGCTGGTACCGCCGCATTCGGTGCAGGTGTAGATGCTTTTGTTGGTGGCCATCGGGTGATTGTCAGGGTCGGCTGCGCGCCGCCTGTCAGCAGCCGAGCCGCCTAGCCGCCCAGGGCGACGAAGTCGCCTTCGAATTGCCCGACGGCCTGGCCGTCGCAATGCAGCGTGGACGAGATGGCGATGCGTGCCTTGCCCTTGCGCTCCAGCATGCGCGTGAAGGCCTGCCAGGCCTCGGCCTGGGGTGCCAGTGCCTGGGCCGTGAAGTCGCCGAGGATGGCCTGCTCATAGCTCATGGTGTTGCGCTGGATGACCAGACGTGCCTTGTGGCCGGCAGCCGTGAGCCGCACGTGCAGCAGCGACCATGCCGACAGGATGGCCAGCGCCGAGGCGCTGCCGCCGAAGACGGTGTCGCGGTGGTTGATATTGGGCGCCAGCGGGGCGCCCAGCACGACCTGCTCCGGCAGCGCGACGCGCACCTCGACCTGCATGGCCGCGGACAAGGGGATGTGGCCATGCAGATAGGCCTGGAGGTCGCTGGGCGTCATGCACTCATTGTGTGTTGCTGGGCCGGACCCATAGCGCCAGCAGGCAGGCGGCCAGCAAGGCGCAGCCGGCCGAGAAGCCAAAGGCGACGGTCGCCGACAGGCCCTCCCACAGCCCGCCGAACAGCAGCGAGGCCGGCAGCAGCAGGGCACCCATGGTCAGGTTCAGCCAGCCGAAGGCCGTGCCGCGCTGCTCGGGCGGCGTCAGGTCGGCCAGCAGGGCGCGCTCCACGCCTTCGGTCGCGGCCATGAAGATGCCGTAGAGACCGAACAGCAGGTACAGGCGCCAGCCGGGCTCGGCGAACCAGCCCATGCCGATATAGAAGACCGCATAGGCCAGATAGCCGGCCACCAGCAGGCGCACGCGGCCAATGCGGTCGGACAGGTTGCCCAGGGGCACGGCGAAAAGGGCCGCCACGCCCGACACTGCGGCCCACAGCAGCGGCACCTGGGCCTCGGCCACGCCCAGCTCCTTGGCGCGCAGCAGCAGGAACATATTGCTGGAATTGCCCAGCGTGAACAGCGCGACGACGACGAGATAGCGTCGCAGCGGCGCGGGCATGCCGCCCAGCGTCCAGCTCAAGCGTGGCGCTGCGGCGGCCGGGGGCGGGGCTTCCTTCACTGCCAGCGTCAGCGCCAGGCAGAGCAGGCCCGGCACGATGGCCCACAGAAACACCTGGCCCAGGGGCACGCCCGCACTCAGCAGGGCCCAGGCCAGCAGCGGGCCGATGACGGCGCCGGCGTTGTCCATGGCGCGGTGCAGGCCGAAAGCCAGGCCGCGCTGGCCGGGCGCGATATTGGCTGCCAGCAGGGCGTCGCGCGGCGCGGCGCGCACGGCCTTGGCGATGCGGTCGGTCAGGCGCAGGGCCAGCAGCAGGGGCCAGCCGGCCACGAAGGCGATCAGCGGCCGCGCCAGGCCGGCCAGGCCATAGCCGGCGACGACCCAGGGCTTGGCTGCCCCGCTGCGGTCCACCATGACGCCGGCCCAGAGCTTGAGCAGGCTGGCCAGGGCCTCGGCGATGCCTTCGATGAGGCCCAGCACCCGCGGGCCGGCCATCAGCACGCCGCTCAGATACAGGGGCACGAGGGGGTAGACCAGCTCGCTGGCGCTGTCGTTGACCAGGCTGATCAGGCCCAGCAGCCAGACGCTTCGCGGCAGCGAGAAAAGGGCCTTCAGCATCGGGGCATGTTATGGCTTGCGTGCCAGACCGCCCGAGCGCAGCGAGTAGCTCTGGCACCAACTGACTTCTCGCGTGGGACACTCTGGCTCTTGCAGTCAGTGTGGTGAGGCAGTCATGGATTTCTCGGTGTGGTTGGCCTTTTTCGCGGCCTCCTGGGCCATTAGCCTGTCGCCCGGTGCGGGCGCCGTCGCGGCCATGAGCGCGGGCCTGAGCCACGGCTTCAGGCGCGGCTACTTCATGACCTTCGGCCTCATCCTGGGCATCCTGACCCAGGTCGTCTTCGTCAGTGCCGGCCTGGGCGCGCTGATCGCGGCCTCGTCGCTGGGCTTCGCCCTCGTCAAATGGGCCGGCGTGGCCTACCTCGTCTACCTCGGCGTGCAGCAATGGCGTGCACCGGCCCGACCGCTGGTTGCGGCGGATGAGGGTTCGGCAGCCCAGGTCACGCGCCGCCAGCTGGTGCTGCGTGGTTGGGGCATCAATGCCGTCAACCCCAAGGGCACGGTCTTCCTGCTCGCCGTCGTGCCGCAGTTCCTGGACCTGCATGCCGCGCTTAGCGCCCAATACCTCGTCATCGGCTGCACCCTGGCCTTCACCGACCTCGTCGTCATGGCCGGCTACACGGCCCTGGCCGCGCGCGTGCTGGCGGCGCTGAAGAGCGAGAGCCATATCAAGACGCTGAACCGCGTCTTCGGCTCCCTCTTCGTCGCGGCCGGCGCCCTGCTCGCGACCTTCAAGCGCGCGGCCTGATGCCGGGAGACAAATCCGGCCGCCTGCCCACCTGGTTGCTCTTCCTGGCCCCGGTCGCGATCTGGGCCAGCACCTGGCACGTCATCCTCTACCAGTTGGCGTCGACGGTACCGGCGCTGACGTCGGTCGGCTGGCGCTTCCTGATCGCGGCGCTGATGCTGGCGGCCCTGGCCCGCAGCCGCGGCGTGTCGCTGCAGCTGCCGCCCTATGCCCATGGCTATGCGCTGGCCACCGGCGTCATCCAGTACGCCGGCAACTACTGGTCGGTCTATGAGGCCGAGCGCCTCGTGCCCAGCGGACTGGTGGCGGTGCTGTTCTGCCTGATGGTGTTCATGAACGCCCTGGTCGCCTGGCTGCTGTGGCGCCAGCCGGTCAGCCGGCGCTTCCTCGTCGCGAGCAGCGGCGCGGTGCTGGGCGTGGCGCTGATCTTCTGGCCCGAGATCGCGTCCACCGGCGCGCGGCCGCAGGCGGCGCTGGGCCTGGGCCTGAGCTTCTTCGCCGTCGTGGTGGCCTGCATCGGCGGCTTCTTCACCATGGTGCTGACGCGCCGCGGCCTGCCGCTGCTGCCGGTGCTGGCCTGGAGCATGGGCTATGGCGCCGTCTTCCTGCTGCTGATGTCGCTGGCCCTGGGCCATGGCCTGCCCTTCGACGGCAGTTGGACCTATGTCGGCAGCCTCGTCTATCTCGCCGCCTTCGGCTCCGTCATCGCCTTCACGCTTTACTACAAGCTGGCCGAGCGCCGCGGCCCGGCCCAGGCGGCCCTGGTGGGCGTGCTGGTGCCGGTCATCGCACTCGTCGTGTCGGCCGTGCTGGAAGGCTGGCAGGCCACGCCGCTGGCCGTGGGCGGCATGGGGCTCTGCCTGGCCAGCCTGTTCGTCGCGACGCGGTCGCAGCGCTAGATCCCGTCGGCCGCGGCTTCAGCCTGCGCGTGGGCCGATTGCTTCAGTGCGGCCAGCGTGGCCGGGTCGCTCAGCGTCGGCGCGATGACGATCTCCTGCGCCACCTCGATGCCGACGAAGCGCAGCCAGGCCCGCATCGCGGCCTTCTGGGTTTCCAGGTGATCCTGGGCGGAGCGACCGTCGGCGCCGTAGTCGCTGGCGCTGCTGTAGACCAGCACGGCGCGCTTGCCCGCCAGCAGCGGCCGGTAGCCGCTGTCGCGCGACCAGGCCCAGTTCTGGCCCGGCAGCGTGACGACGTCGATGTAGTGCTTGAGGCGGTAGGGCAGGCCGAGATTCCACATCGGCAGGTTGATGATGTAGTGGTCGGCCGCATTGAAGGCCTCGGCCAGGGCCACGGCGCGGGCCCAGTGGCGGCGCTGGGCGTCGGTGGCGTCCTGGCTGCGCAGCACGGCGAACTTGGCCGCGATCATGTCGGCGTCAAAGGCCGGCAGGTCCAGCTGCCAGACGTCGGCCAGTTCGATTGCGGCGCTGGGGTGGCGTTCGCGGTAGCGGGCGATGAAGGCTTCGGCGATCTCGCGCGAATGCGAGGGCGCGCTGGGCGAGGCCTGGATGTGCAGCAGCTTGCTCATCGTCAAGCCTCCAGCCAGCGCAGGCCGGCGATGCCGGCCACGATGAGGGCCATGCAGGCCAGCCGCGCGGGCGAAGCGCTGTCGCCATGCAGCAGCACGCCCAGCAGGGCCACGCCGACGGCGCCTATGCCGGTCCAGACGGCATAGGCCGTGCCGGTCGGCAGGCTCTTGAGGGACTGCGTCAGCAGCACGATGGACAGCAGGGCGGCGAGCACGCCCAGCGCACCCGGCAGCGGCCGGCTCCAGCCATTTGACGCCTTCAGAGCGGCGGCCATGGCGATCTCGACCAGCCCCGCACTCACCAACAGTAACCAAGCCATGAGGCCTCTCCAAGTTGCGATGGGCCCACTGTGGAAGTCCGGTCGCAGAATGGAAAGTACGCACCTTTTGGTAACCAGGAAATCGACGCCATGACCGACGCGCCTTCCGGCACTGTGCTCAGCGCCACCTGCCCCTCGCGTGCCGCGCTGGAGGTGGTGGGCAGCAAATGGGCCCTGCTCATCGTGCCGCTGCTGGCCCGTCAGCCGCTGCGCAACAACGAGCTGCTGCGCCAGGTGGGCGGCATCTCGCAGAAGATGCTGACGCAGACGCTGCGCGAGCTGGAGCGCCATGGCCTGGTGCAGCGCATCGACCACCAGACCGTGCCGCCCCATGTCGAATACCAGCTGACCGCGCTGGGCCAGTCGCTCAGCGAGGCCCTGGTCGTCGTCGACCGCTGGGCCGAGCGCCACTTCGCGGCCGTCGCCTCGGCGCGCATGGCCTTCGATCGGCGCCGCTAGGGTCGCGCGCCGTCGATCAGCAGCCGCAGGGCGCGCTCGAACAATTCATCGGGATCGCCACCCACGGTCTGCTTCCAGCCTTGGGCCAGCAGCGGGTACTGGGCCGCGTCGGGCCCCGCGAGCAAGGACGAGGGCGGCGCATCGGGCGCCTGGGCAGATTGCTCCTCCAGCACCCAGCCGACGACGAAGCGGCCCACCGACATCATCAGGACGGTGGCCGGCCCCGGCTCGAAGCCAGCCTTGCACAACAGGGCCAGGCGCGCCTCGATGGAGCCGCGCTGGGCCTCGCCCGGCCGGGTGCCGGCATGCAGCCGGGCGCCGTCGCGGCAGGCCAGCAGGGCCTTGCGGAAGCTGCGGCCGTCTTCCATCAGCCAATCCTGCCAGGCTTCG
The DNA here is from genome assembly GCF_031458095.1 of Roseateles saccharophilus. Taxonomy (GTDB): domain Bacteria; phylum Pseudomonadota; class Gammaproteobacteria; order Burkholderiales; family Burkholderiaceae_C; genus Pelomonas; species Pelomonas saccharophila_A. The sequence goes on along the minus strand of NZ_JAVDXU010000002.1, from coordinate 372,807 downwards.
CCGGGCCCCGGCGTCGCGATGGCGCGACTTTGCTGCATGACGGCCGCCGACATTGCGTCCAGCAGGGCCGCCTTGCTCTTGAAATGCCAGTACAGCGTCGGCGACTGCACGCCCAGGCGCTCGGCCAGCTTGCGCGTGCTCAGCGCGTCGATGCCGACCTCGTTGAGCAGCTCCAGGGCGGCGCGCAGCACATCGTCGCGGTTGAGTCGGGCAGGGCGCTCAGCATTCATATCTCTAGCAATGATAGGGAGCTTCGGGCAGAATCTTCTCTATCAACGATAGAGAGACTGTTGTGAACCGAGCTTTGACCGTCATCCTGATGACGCTGCTGCTGGACGCCGTGGGCATGAGCCTGGTGTTCCCCATCCTGCCCGGCCTGCTGCGTGAGTTGGCGGGCGCCGAGGCCACGACCCACCACTACGGCGCCCTGCTGGCCGTCTACGCGGCCATGCAGTTCCTGTTTTCACCGGTGCTGGGGGCGCTCAGCGACCGCTTTGGACGCCGGCCCGTGCTGCTGGCCTCGCTGGCCGGTGCCGCCGCCGACTATGTGCTGATGGCCCTGGCGCCCAACCTGGCCTGGCTCTATGTCGGCCGGGTGCTGTCCGGCATCACCGGCGCCAGCATGGCCGTGGGCACGGCCTACATCACCGATGTGACGCCCGAGGCCGACCGCGCCAAGCGCTTCGGCCAGATGGGCGCGGCCATGGGGTTGGGCTTTGTCGTCGGGCCGCTGATCGGTGGCGCTCTGGGCGAGTGGTCGCTGCGCGCGCCCTTTGTCGCTGCGGCGGTCATGAATGCGCTCAATCTGGGCCTCGCCTGGATCGCGCTGCCCGAGTCCAACCAGAACCGCACCGCCCAGCTGGAGGCCAGCAAGTTCAACGCCTTCTCGGCCTTGCATCGCCTGGAGGGCAAGCCGCCGCTGCTGCCGCTGGTGGGCGTGTTCGCCGTCGTCGCCCTGGTGTCGCAGGTGCCGGCGGCGCTGTGGATCCTCTACGGCCAGGACCGCTATGGCTGGACGGCCTGGGTGGCCGGCCTGTCCCTGGCCTGCTATGGCGGCCTGCATGCCGTCTCGCAGGCCTTTGTCACCGGGCCCATGGTCGAGAAGCTGGGCGAGAAGCGCGCCCTGCTGGCCGGCATGGCGGCCGACGGCCTGGGCTTTGTCGGCATGGGCGTGGCCATCGCTGGCTGGATGCCGTTCGCGCTGCTGCCGCTGTTTGCCGTTGGCGGCCTGGCCCTGCCGGCCCTGCAGGCCATGCTGGCGCGCCAGGTGGACGAGCAGCATCAGGGCGAGCTGCAAGGGACGCTGGCCAGCCTCACCAGCCTGATCGGCGTCGGCGGTCCCTTGGTCGTCACGGCCGGGTTTGCGGCGACGCAGACCTCCTGGCCCGGTTGCGTGTGGCTGATCGCGGCGGCCCTGTACCTGCTGGCCCTGCCGCTGCTGTTCAGCCGGCGGGCGCGCGAAGAGCGCTAGAAGTCGGCCTTGCTGCGCCGGCCGGCTTTCACATCGCTGCGCTTGGACTTGCCCTCGAGCCGCCGCTGCTGGGAGCCATAGGTCGGCTTGGTCGCCTTGCGCGCCTTGGGCACATGGGCGGCCGCCTGCACCAGCTCGATCAGCCGTGCGACCGCGTCGGCGCGGTTGCGCTCCAGGCTGCGCGAGTCCTGGGCCTTGATGACGACGACGCCTTCCGACGTGATGCGCTGGTCGGCCCAGTTCAGCAGCCGCGCCTTGACGGCCTCGGGCAGGCTGGAGGCGCGGATGTCGAAGCGCAGATGGACGGCGTTGCTGACCTTGTTGACGTTCTGCCCACCGGGGCCGCTGGCACGGATGGCGTCGAACTCGAGTTCGTCCGGTCGCGGCTGCCAGTTGAGTTCAGGCATTCCGGATCGGGACTCGGGGCGTGATGGCGCACATCAGCTCATAGCCGATGGTGCCGGCCGATTGCGCCACTTCGTCGATGGGCAGGCGGGAACCATGCGGGCCTTCGCCCCACAGCGTCACCTCGCTGCCAAAGCCGCTGGCCGGCAGCTCGCTGAGATCCACGGCCAGCATGTCCATGGACACGCGGCCCAGGGTGCGGGTGCGCTTGCCGTCGACCAGGATGGGCGTGCCGGTGGGCGCATGGCGCGGATAGCCGTCGGCATAGCCGCAGGCGACGATGCCGGCCCGCGTGACGCGCTCGGCCGTGAAGGCGCTGCCATAGCCGATGGTGTCGCCGGGCTGCAGCTGCTGCACGCCGATGATCCGGGAGCGCAGCGTCATGGCCGGGCGCAGATCCCAGTAGGCAGCGTCGTGCTCGGGGAAGTCGGGCACGCCGCCATAGCTCATGATGCCGGCGCGCACCCAGTCCTGGGCCGTGCGGCCGGGGTGGCGCAGCGTGGCGGCGCTGTTGGCGATGCTGCGTTCGCCGGCCAGGCCCTCGGTGGCGGCCTCGAAGGCGGCCAGCTGGTGGGCGATGCCGTCCACGCCTTGCCGCAAGCTGTCGGCATCGGAGAAATGCGTCATCAAGCCGATCTCGTCGACCTGGGGCAGGGCCTCCAGGCGCGCATAGGCGGCGCGGAAGGCGGCCGGCGTGAAACCCAGGCGGTTCATGCCGGAGTTCAGCTTGAGAAAGACGCGGTGCGGCTCGTGGGTCTTGTGCATGGCCAGCCAGTCGATCTGCTGCTCGCAATGCACCGAGTGCCACAGCTTCAGCCGCGAGCACAGCTCCAGGTCGCGCGGCTCGAACACGCCCTCCAGCAGCAGGATGGGGCCGCGCCAGTCCAGGGCACGCAGGCGTTCGGCCTCGGCCAGGTCCAGCAGGGCGAAGCCGTCCGCCGCGCGCAGACCCTCGAAGGCGCGCTCGATGCCATGACCATAGGCATTGGCCTTGACGACGGCCCAGACTCGGGCGTTGGGGGCTTGTGCGCGGGCGCGGCCCAGGTTGTGAGCGAGCGCTTCGGTATGGATCAGGGCTTCAATCGGGCGTGGCATGGCCGGATTTTGCGCCCGGGTTTGGGGCGCCGCTGTCGAACTAGGGGCGTGCTATAAACCCGCGCCGCTCCCGTTTACCGGCCTACAAGCAGAAGACAGTTCAGGATTGCGCCACGCCCGATGAAACGCGGCTTTTACACCATCATGTCGGCGCAGTTCTTCAGCTCGCTGGCTGATAACGCGCTCTTCGTCGCCGCCGTCGAGTTGCTGCGTTCCTCCGGTGCCGCCGAGTGGCAGCGCGCCGCCTTGGTGCCGATGTTCGCCCTGTTCTACGTCGTGCTCGCGCCCTTCGTCGGCGCCTTCGCCGACGCGGTACCCAAGGGCAAGGTCATGTTCTTCTCGAACAGCATCAAGGTGGTCGGCTGCCTGATGATGCTGTTCGGCGCCCATCCCCTGATGGCCTATGCCATCGTCGGCCTGGGCGCGGCGGCCTACTCGCCGGCCAAGTACGGCATCCTGACCGAACTGCTGCCACCGTCCCAGCTCGTCAAGGCCAATGGCTGGATCGAGGGCCTGACCATCACCTCCATCATCCTGGGCGTATTGCTCGGCGGCCAGTTGATCGGCGACCGCGTCTCCCACCTGCTGTTGACGATCGACATGCCCATGGTGGAGACCGGCATCGACAGCCCGCCCGAGGCGGCCATCGCCAGCCTCGTCGGCCTGTATGTGCTGGCGGCTCTTTTCAATCTGCGCATCCCGCGCACCTCGGCGCCGCTGCAGCCCTATGCGCACAGCTTCCTGGGCCTGGTGCGCGACTTCTCGTCCTGCAACAGCAAGCTCTGGCAGGACAAGCTGGGCCAGATCTCGCTGGCCACAACGACGCTGTTCTGGGGCGTCAGCGGCAATCTGCGCTACATCGTGCTGGCCTGGGCCGCCGCGGCCCTGGGCTATGGCACGACGCAAGCGTCATCCCTGGTCGGCGTGGTGGCCATCGGCACGGCCGTCGGCGCCGTCGTCGCCTCGCTCTACTGCCGGCTGGACCGCGCCACCTCGGTCATCCCGCTGGGCATCGCCATGGGCCTGCTGGTCATCTTCATGAACCTCATCCACAACGTGTGGGTGGCGGCGCCCTTCCTGGTGCTGCTGGGCGGCATCGGCGGCTATCTGGTCGTGCCCATGAATGCGCTGCTGCAGCACCGCGGCCACAACCTGATGGGGGCCGGGCGCAGCATCGCGGTGCAGAACTTCAACGAGCAGGCCTGCATCCTGGGCCTGGGTGCCTTCTACACGGCCATGACGCGCTTCGGCCTGTCGGCCTTTGGCGCCATCACCATCTTCGGCGTCGTCGTGGCCGGCACCATGTGGTGGATCAAGCGCTGGCACCAGCGCAATCTGGTCGAGTACAAGGAAGAAGTCGAGCACCTGCTCGACCTGGCCCGCACCGACCACCTGCCGCAGGACCGATAGAGCTCACCCCCTACCGGCTTCGCCGGCCCCCTTCGAGGGGGCACTGCCAGTGGCCTGGCAAAGCCAGTTCCACGGCAGTTGCTGGAGGGGTGGCCGCGCTGCGCGGGCCTATCGAATACTCAGGAACTGCTGCTCGAGCCGCGGCCCTTGCGGCCGGTGGGAATCGGGATCAGGTGCTTGCCTTCCAGCACCATCTCGATGTGCTCGCTCCAGGCGCGCGCGATCTTGAAGCAGCCGCTGTGGTTGAGATGGATCTCGTTGTGCCAGTCGCCGCTGATGCCGGTGGAACCGGGCGCGGCCAGGGCCAGGGGCACGGCCGTCGAGTCGAAGATGAAGAGGCCGGGGAAGGCCTCCTTGTCGGCCGCCATGGCCTTCAGCAGCTGGGCCAGGTGGAAGACCATCAGCCGGCTCACCGCCGCCCAGTCGGCGCTCGGCACGCCATAGGCCTTCAGGGCCGGATAGAGCCAGGGGCCGCTGGCACCCAGGTCATCGCCCCCCTCGGCGCCGGCCGGGCGCGGCATGGGCACGGCATAGCAGTGCATGAAGACGGGCTTGCCAGCCGAAGGCCCCTGGTCGCGCAGGCTCAGCAGGTGCTTGACGTTGGCGCGCAGATATTCGGCATAGGTCGCCCAGCCGGGCTCGGAGAAATAGCGCGCCACGCCGGCCGACGGCGGACCCCATTCGGTCTGGCGGCGCAGCAGGCGCAGCTCCAGGGGGATGGGCTCGCCATTCCAGTTCTGGGCCGGCGTGCGGGCGGCGGCGATCAGGTCGTTGCCGCCGACGGACAGCAGGATGCCGTCCCAGGCCGGGGCGTCGGCCCCCGCCAGCAGCCGCACGAAGTCGGGGCTGGACTCCAGGTCCACCATGTGTGAGAGCGCATTGCCGGTGCCGGCGCAGTTGACGGCGACCGTGTTGGCCTTGAAGACCAGCTCCTGCAGCAGATTGGCATGGGCGTTGAGCTTGGCGCGCGCATTCGAGAACCAGGAGTCCCCCTGAGCCAGCAGCCTCCAGCGGAAGGCGCCCAGGTCGGGCGGTGTGCGGCCGGTGAGGTCGGCCGGGGTGTAGCAAGCCAGGTGATCCATGAATGGGTGGTGTCCGAAGTTGCTGACCGAAGCCTGTCCCGAGGGCAGGCCCCGAAGTTCGCGCGATTGGAAGGCCAGCCGCGCGAGCGGCGCCATGCTACAAACCCTCGGGCCTCCCCGGGGTTAGCATGGGCGGCCTTTCTAGGGAGGAAGCCCCCATGAGTGATCGCGGCGAGAGCGTCTTCGACTTCCAGGCCGTTTCCATCCGCGGCGAACCGGCCGACCTGGCCTCGCAGCGCGGCAAGGTGCTGCTCATCGTCAACACGGCCAGCGAATGCGGTTTCACGCCCCAGTTCAAGGGCCTGGAGCAGCTCTGGGAGGACTACGGCCCCAAGGGCCTGGTCGTCATCGGCTTCCCCAGCAACGAATTCGGCGGCCAGGACCCGGGCAGCAACGACCAGATCGCGTCGTTTTGCGAGCTGAACTACGGCGTCAGCTTCCCGATGATGGCCAAGACCAAGGTCAACGGCGGCGAGGCCCACCCGCTGTGGAAGTTCCTGAAGAGCGAGAAGCCCGGCTTCCTGGGCACCGAGGCCATCAAATGGAACTTCACCAAGTTCCTGATCGGCCGCGACGGTCAGGTCATCAAGCGCTATGCGCCCAATGACCCGCCGGAGAAGCTGCGCGGGGACATCGAGGCGGCATTGGGCGCGGGCTAGGGCGCCCGCCACAGCCAGCGCGCCCGGCCGCGCCTGACCTGGCCGGCCGCCTCGGCGGTGGCCAGCAGCTCGTTGGCGGTCTGGCGTGACAGATGGGCCAGGCGGGCCAGTTCGGCCTGGGTGGCCTGCACCTCGACCCAGCCCTCGCCCGCCGGCCGGCCGCGTTCGCGGGCCAATTGGGCCAGGGCCAGCCCAAAGCGCTCGGCCGCCCCCTGGTGGCGGGCCGCCTGCAGCAGGCGCAGCGTGCCGTCGTAGCGGCGCGCGAACTCGGCCAGCAGGGCGCGCGCAAAGCCCGGGACCTCGTCCATCAGGCGTGTGTAGGCCTCGCGGCCGAACACCAGCACCTCGGTGGCGCCGCGCGCGATGGCCTCGTACTCCGACGGCTGGCCAGCCGCGAAGGCGGCCAGCCCGAACAGGCGCGGCGGGCCGACGTTCTCGATGACCGACACCGTGCCGTCGGCGGCTGTGAAGCGGGTCTCGATCTCGCCGGCCGCCACCGCGTAGAAGGCCGCCGTCTTCTGACCCTGCACGAAGAGGCTGCGGCCATTGGCCAGGCGCCGTCGGGCGATGCCTGCGGCGATATCGGCCGGCAAGGCAACGCCCGGGAAATGGGCCTCGAAGACGCGTTGCAGGGCGGAGTCGGGAGGCATGCTGCATTGTCGGCTGGCCGACACAAGCCGCCGTGCCGGCTGCCTATGCTGGCTGCATGGACAGACAAGACCTCTCGACGCTGCTGGCCCGCTTCGGCCGCGAGGAATGCAGCCAGGAACCTTTGTACGTGGCGCTGTGCCTGGCCGCCGCCGGGAACGACCGCGCCCTGGCCCTGCTGACCGAAGCGCCGCCCGAGCAGCGCAAGGTCAATCTGCTGCTGGCCGCCTTGCATGAGCGCGTGCTGGCCGGCGCCGCCCCCGAACTGGCCGCCTATTACCGCAGCGCAGGCGGCTGCCGCGAGCCGGATACCGATCTGGGCGCGGCACTGTCTGCCTGCCTGCAGCGGGAATGGCCCACGCTGCTGCGGCATCTGCGCCATGGCGCCACCCAGACCAATGAGATCGCCCGCGGCGCCGCCATCTGGCCGGCGCTCGGCGAGGCGGCCCGCGCGACGGGCGCCCGCCATCTCGCCCTGCTGGACCTGGGCTGCAGCGCCGGCCTCAATCTCGGCGTCGACCAGTACGCGCTGCGCTACCGCACCGACGACGGCGCCGTGCACGAGCGCGGCCCGGCCCGCGACGGCGAACGCGCCGAGATCGAATCCCGCTGGCTGGGCGCCGCCCCGCCACCCGCCCACGCCGACTGGCGGCTGACGCTGCGCCATGGCCTGGACCCCGCTCCCGTCGATCCGCGCGACCCCGAGGGCCTGCGCTGGCTGCAGGCCAGCCTCTGGCCCCACGACGCCGCCCGCCGCGAGCGCCTGGCGCGGGCGGCGGCCCAGGTCGCGGCCCTGCCCGTCAGCATCTCCCGGGCCGAGGACTGCATCGCCGCCATCGAGCCCTGGCTGGCCGGCCTGCCCGCCGGCGTGCAGCCGGTGCTGCTGACGAGCTGGGTGCTGTACTACTTCAGCGCGGACGATCTGGCCCGGCTGCGCGCCAGCGTCGACCGCCTGGCCCTGAGCCACGGCCTGGCCTGGATCTGCGGCGAACTGCCGGCCCTGAGCGCTCAGCAGTTCGCCCCGCCGCCCCTGCCCGCGCTGCCGGCTGGCGAGGTCGCCGCGTCGGCCACGCTGTGGACGCTGCGCCATGTCGAATCCGGCCGCGTCACAGAACGAAACCTGGCCTTCAGCCACCCTCACGGGCGCTGGGTCGCCTGGCTCGGATAATCGGGGCTCCCCAACGGAGCCCCATCCATGTTCGAGCATGTCGACGCCTACGCCGGCGATCCCATCCTGAGCCTCAACGAGGCCTTCCAGAAGGACCCTCGCGCCGGCAAGATCAATCTGTCCATCGGCATCTATTTCGACAACGATGGCCGCATCCCCATGCTGCCCTCGGTGCGCGCTGCTGAGCTGGCCGTCGTCGAGGCCGCCGGCCCGCGACCCTATCTGCCCATGGAGGGCGCCGCCAACTTCCGCAGCGCCGTGCAGGCCCTGCTGTTCGGCGCCGACCATCCGGCCGTCCAGGCCGGCCGCATCGCCACCATCCAGGGCGTGGGCTCCAGCGGCGGCCTCAAGGTCGGTGCCGATCTGCTGAAGCGTTATTTCCCCGACAGCAAGGTCTATCTGTCCGACCCGACCTGGGACAACCACCGCGCCGTCTTTGAGGGCTCGGGCCACACGTGCGAGACCTATCCCTATTACGACCCGGCCACCGGCGGCGTGCGCTTTGACGCGTTGCTGCAGAGCTTCAAGGCCTTGCCGGCGCGCAGCGTCGTGCTGATGCATGCCTGCTGCCACAACCCCACCGGCGTCGACCTGACCCAGGACCAGTGGCGCGCCCTGGTGCCCGTCATCCGCGAGCGCCAGCTGCTGCCCTTCCTGGACCTGGCCTACCAGGGCTATGGCGACGGCATCGAGGAGGACGCCTTCGCGCCCCGCCTGCTGGCCGACGAGGGCCTGTCCTTCCTGATCGCCAACAGCTTCTCCAAGAGCATGAGCCTGTACGGCGAGCGCTGCGGCGGCCTGAGCATCGTCTGCCCCGATGCCGACCAGGCGGCGCGCGTGCTCGGCCAGATGAAGTTCATGATCCGGCGCAACTATTCCAACCCGCCCATGCATGGCGGCCAGATCGTCGCCAAGGTGCTGACCGATCCCAAGCTGCGCGCCCTGTGGGAGGCCGAGGTGGCCGAGATGCGCGAGCGCATCCAGTCCATGCGCCACCAGCTGCACGATGTCCTCGTCGCCAAGCTGCCGGGCCGCAACTTCGACTATTTCCTGACCCAGCGCGGCATGTTCAGCTACACCGGGTTGAGCCCCGAGCAGGCCGAGCGGCTGAAGACCGAGTTCGGCGTCTACATCCTGCGCTCCGGCCGCATGTGCGTGGCCGGCTTGAATACGCGCAATGTCGAGGCCACGGCCGAAGCGATGGCGGCGGTGCTGGCCGGTTGAGGTCGGCATGAGGCTGTATGCGGCCAGCCTCGCCTTGCTGGCGGTGGCGGGTGCGAGTCGGGCCGCCGGGGCGCCGCCGGTGGTGGATGACATCACCTGGCTGGTCAGCAACACCCTGGCGGTGCCCGACGGCGAGCAGATGCGCCGGCCGGCCGACGAGCTGACGCAATGGCTGCAGGCCCGCCTGCCGGGCGTGGCGCTCAAGCCCGTCGTGGCCAACGCCGAGCGCAGCTGGGCGCTGATCCGCCAGCGGCAACGGGCCTGCCATGCCGGCGCGGCCCGCACGCCCGAGCGCGAGCGCCTGGCCGTCTTCACCGACACCTGGCTGGTGCCGCCACCCCAGCTCATCGTGCGCCAGGACCGCCGCGACACGCTGCCGCTGGATGCGAGCGGCGCCGTCGACCTGGAGGCGCTGTTGAACGATGGCGGCCTGCGCGGCATCCTGACGCAGGGCCGCAGCTATGGCCCGGTGCTGGACGGGATGCTCGGCGGGCCCGTCGCGCGGCCGCAACTGCAGCATGTGTTCGGCGGCGACTACGGCAGCCAGCTGTTGGCCATGCTGGCCCAGGACCGGGCCGACTACACCATCGACTATCCCAATGTGCTGGTCGCCAGCCGCGCGGCGGCCGGCAGCCCCCTGGTGGCCCTGCCCATCAAAGGCGCCAGCGAGCCGGTCGTCAGCGGCATCGCCTGCCCACGCACGCCCTGGGGCCAGGCCGCCATCCGCCTCATCGACAAGGCCCTGGGCACGCCGGAGGGCGCCGCCCTGCTGCGCGACACCCTGCGCATCTCCTTGCCGCCGGACACCCAGCGCGCCTACAAGGACGCCTGGGACAACTTCTTCGCGCAGCGCGCCCGGCCGACACCCGGCCTCTGAGCGGCGCGCATGCCCATGTCGCCCGGTTATGGCAGTGGCTGCCGGTTTCATTGGCAGCGCCGCCTGGGCGTCTTTACCCTGCCGCCAAGTTCAAGAAGCCCAGGGCAGGATGAAGCATTGCGTGGTGATCGGCGGCGGCGTGGTGGGCCTGACCACTGCCTGGGCGCTGCTGGAACGGGGTCATGCGGTGACCCTGATCGAACGCGACGGCGAAGTGGCCCAGGGCGCCAGCCGCGCCAATGGGGGGCAACTCAGCTACCGCTATGTGTCGCCGCTGGCCGACGCTGGCGTGCCGCTGAAGGCGCTGCGCTGGTTGCTCGACCCCGACGGCCCCTTGCGCTTCAAGCCCGAGGCGAGTTGGGCGCAATGGTCCTGGTTGATCGCCTTCCTGCGCAACTGCCGCGGTCCGGTGAACCGCCGCACCACCGAGAGGCTGCTGGCCCTGGGGGCCTACAGCCAGGCCTCCTTCGCGCGCCTGCAGGCCCAGGCCCAGCTGGGCGACAGCATCGCGCTGCGCACGCCGGGCAAGCTGGTCGTCTACCGCAAGCCGGCCGAGTTCGCCCGCGTCGCCGCCCGGGTCAAGGGCAGCGGCGCCGAGCAGGCCCTGTCGCATGACGACTGCGTGGCGCTGGAGCCGGCCCTGTCCCAGTTCGAGGAAGGCGAAGCCACGCTGGCCGGTGGCATCTTCACGCCCGGCGAGGCTGTCGCCGACTGCCACGCCTTCTGCACGGCTTTGTACGAGCGCCTCAACCAGCACGAGCGTTTCCGCGGCCGGCTCGCGGCCCGTGTCGACGGCCTGCAGCTCGACGACCGCGGCGCGGTGCTGGGCGTGCGCACCGACCTGGGCAGCTTTGGCGCCGACGCCGTCATCCTCGCCGCCGGCCTGCACAGCCGCGCGCTGGCCGCGACCGTGGACGTCGAGCTGCCCATCTACCCGCTCAAGGGCTACAGCCTGACGGCGCCCATCAACGGCGTGCACAGAGCACCCGAGGTCAGCGTGACGGACTTCGAGAAGAAGATCCTCTACGCCCGCATCGGCCGGGAGCTGCGCATCGCGGCCATGGTCGACCTCGTCGGCGACGACCTCAGCCTGGACGCCGGCCGCCTGGCCTCGCTGCAACGCTCGGTGCGCGCCACCTTCCCCAACGCCGCGGACTATGACCGCGCCACGCCCTGGGCCGGCTTGCGCCCGGCGACGCCCAGCGGCGCCCCCATCCTCGGCGCCAGCGGTGTGCCGGGGCTGTGGCTCAATGTCGGCCATGGCGCCCTGGGTTTTACGTTCTCCTTCGCGACGGCCAACATCGTGGCCGAGCTGGTTTCCGGTCGCGAGAGTCCTCTGCCGCTCGAAGGCCTGACCCTGTGAACAACGACGATCTCGCCCAGGCCCTGCTGGCGGCCGTCCGCGCCCAGCGTTTCGAGCAGACGGCCGACAGCCTGCGCGGCGGCGAGCCTGTGGATGCGCCGCCCAGCATCGATCTCGCCGTGGCCGTCTTCCCGCGCGGCGGCGCGGCACCGGTCTGCGCCAATGTGCTGTTCTCGCGCGAGCATCCGCGGGGCCTGGTGGCGCGATTCGATGCCGCCACGGGCGCCGTCGCCAACATCGCCTTCCAAGCGGATGTACGCGATGCCAAGGGCGACTCCCATGCCTGGCTGCCGGGCGCTGATTGGAGCCGCATCGACTTCCCCGCCTGGTTCGGCCAGGGGCCGCGCTTTGTCGCCCCCTATCCGGCCTCGCTGCTGAAAATGATGGTGGCCGTCGGCGTTGGCCGCCTCGTCGACGCCGGCCGCAGCGACTGGGCCCTGCCACTGGTCTACCAGGACCAGACCCGTGCCGTCGCCGACTGGCTGTTCGACATGATCACCGTCAGCAGCAACGAGGCGACCTCGGCCCTGGTTGCCCATCTGCACGAGCGCGGCGCCATCCGCCGCGAGGGTGGGCGCGAGGTGCACAACGAGATGCACGACGCCTTCAAGGCCGCCGGCCTGCCCGGACTGATGATCGCCAACACCCAGGCCGACGGCGGCTGGGGCAATGGCGCCGGCTCGGGCGTCGGCCAGATCCAGATGACGGCCTGGGATGCGCTGCGCCTGATGTGGCGGCTGGACGCCGATGCCCCGGCCACGCCTGAGCTGGTCAGCCCCGCCAGCCGCGACGTCATCCGCCGGGCTCTGGACGCGCAGAAGCTGCACCACAACCTCAGCAGCGAGTCGCTGCGCGCCCTGCCGGGCTGGGTGCCCGGCATCCCGGCGCGCTTTGCGCACAAGACCGGCAACACGCAGAACTACACCAGCGATGCCGGCATCGTGCATGACGGCGAGCTGCACTATCTGATCGCGCTGACCACCAGCCTCGGCATGCGCTATGCGCCGCATCCCGAGGCGTCGACGACCTGGAAGGTGCCGGCCCTGGGCGCCGCCATCCACGCATGGCTGAAAGCGAATTCCTGATCCCGCCGCTGCGCCCCGGCGCCGGCATCGCCGTCATAGCGCCGGCCGGCCCGCCCAAGCCGGGGCGGCTCGATCCCGTCGAGGGCTGGCTGCGCGAGCGTGGCTATCGGGCGCAGCTGCTGCCGAGCTGCTTTGGCAGTGCTCAAGGTCTCGGGCCGCTGGACTTTCTCGCCGCCCCCGACGCCGTGCGCCTGGCCGATGTGCACACGGCCTTCGGCGACCCGCAGTTCGACGCCGTGCTGGCCCTGCGCGGCGGCTCGGGCTGCATCCGGCTGATGGACGGCATCGACCTCGGCCTGCTGGCTCATACGCGCAAGCTGCTGATCGGCTACAGCGACCTGACCGTGCTGCATGCGCTGCGCACCCAGGCCGACATTCCCTCGCTGCACGCGCCCATGCCGGCCAGCGACTGGGGCATGCCGGGATCGGACGCCGACACCAATGCGCTGTTCGCGCGCCTGGCCAGCGGCTGGAAGGCGGGTGATCTCGTCGGCCAGGCCGCGCCGCATCTGCTCAGCCACGGCGGCGCAGCGCGAGGTCGGCTCATCGGCGGCAATCTCGCCATGTTCTGCGCCTTGCTGGGCACGCCTTACCTGCCCGCCGTCGACGGCACCCTGCTCTTCATCGAGGACATCAGCGAGGAGCCCTATCGCGTCGACCGCATGTTGAGCCAGCTGCGCCTGGCCGGCGTGCTGAACCGCATCGCCGGCCTGCTGGTCGGCAGCTTCAGCGGCGCCGAAAGCCCGGACGCCGTGCTGGCCGACCATCTGCCGCGGCTGCGCTGCCCGGTGTTGGCCGGCTGGCCTTCTGGGCATGGTCAGCCCAACCGGCCGCTGCCACTCGGTGTGATGGCCGAGATGGATGTGGTGGCGGGCACGCTGACGCTCTGCTGAACGGCTTCTCGACTGCGAAGCAGGCGAGCGAGGAGGGCAGGGAACGCGCCGTCAGGTGTGCCGCGCCTCGCGCGGGCTGGGCGGCTCCGCGGCACAACTTCCGGCACTCATCAAAAAAACAGCCCCGCCGAAGCGGGGCTGGAATGCCGGTTTCCGGAGCCGGCAGGGAGTCTCCAGGACGGAGTCAGAACATCCGGTATTCGACGCGCAGCGTGTAGGCGCGGCCGCGCGGGTCGGCCACGCGCGGCTCCCAGCTGGAGCCGGCGCCGGTGTTGGTGTCGTAGGTGACGCTGAAGGGCGGGTCTTCGTTGAGCAGGTTCTTGATGCCGGCCGTGATGGTCAGGTTCTTGATGCCGCTCCAGGCCAGGCTGGTGTTGATGACCGAGTAGGGCGAGACGCGCGGGTTCCAGTTGGCCGGCTTGACGCTGCCGTTGGCGACGCCGGGCAGCACGAAGTCCTGATAGCCGGTGCGGTAGACATGCTGGACGGTCGCGGCCCAATTGCCCTCGCTGCGGGTCAGCGTGGCGGTGTGCTTCCAGCGGATGCCGAGGTCGCCGGCGCGCGTGAAGCGGCCCACCTCGCTGCTGCCCATGGGCGCGCTGGGCACCAGGCGGGACTTCTTGTCGAGCAGATAGGACACATCGAAGCTGCCGGTCCAGGCCGCGCCAAGGGCGTTCATGCTGCCGCGCACACTGGCTTCCAGGCCCTTGGTGAGGGTCTCGCCGGCGTTCACATAGCGCGTGTCGACGGCAACGATCTTGCCGCTGGCGTCGCGGATGAAGTTGTCCTGGAAGTACTGGTAGTTGTCGGCCAGCGTCGTCAGGCCAAAGGACTGGATGGTGCCCTCGCGGCGCACCGACCACCAGTCCAGGCTGGCCACCAGGTCCTTGGTGGGTTGCAGCACCATGCCGGCGCTGTACATCTTGGCCTCCTCGGGACCCAGGGTGGCCTTGCCGCCGAACAGCGTGGTGAAGTCGCGCACGCTGGCGCAGCCCGGCGCGTTGGACACCACGCGCGTGGGGCAGGTGGCCGGGTCGGTGAAGTCGGCACCGACGAAGGTGCTCTGCGTCACCGGGTCGAACATCTGCTTGAAGGTTGGCACGCGGAAGCCTGTGCTGTAGGCGCCGCGGAACAGCAGCTGCTCCGTCGGGTTGTAGCGGATCGAGATCTTGGGGTTGGTCGTCGAGCCGAAGCCGGTGTACTCGTCGCGGCGCACGGCCCCGGTGATCTCCATGTTCTTCATGATCGGCACGGCCACTTCGGTGAACACCGCCTTGATGGTGCGCTTGAGGGTGCCGGCCGTGGCCAGGGCGTTGTCGAAAGGCACGTTGAAGATCAGTGCGTCGACGGTGTTGGCATTGGGACGCTGGTCGCCGTCGAACTTGTACTTCTCGGTGCGCGAGTCCACGCCGATGGCGGCCATCACCGTGCCGCCGGGCAGTTTGAACAGCGGGCCGGAGACGGTGGCGTCGGCCTGCTGCATCGTGAACTTGCCGCCGTACAGCGTCACGCCGGTGGCCGAGATGGCGTCCAGGGCCTTGATGGCCTCGGGCGACTGCTGCAGCGAGAAGGGGTTGAGGGTGCCGTTGTTGATGAGGTTGGCGAAGGGCTGCCAGTAGTGGTAGCCGCTGCCGATGACGGAACTGCCCTTGCTCTCGGCGCGCGAGAAGCCGACGCGGTAGTCCCAGTCCTGGAAGAAGGGCAGGGAGCCGTCGGCGCCGATCAGGTAGCGGGCCGTGTCGGCCTTGGTGTCGATCTCGCGGTTGCCGCAGATCATGCAGCGCCACCGGAAGGCCATGCCCAGGCCGCGGTTGCCGGCCAGCTCGGGGAAGGACTTGACCAGGGCGTCGAAGATCTGGTTGTAGGACGCGCCGGTGCTGGGGTAGCGCAGGTCCCGGAAGGGGCTGGCCACCACGGTGCCGTTGGGCAGCGAGGTGGTCGAGGTGTTGGTGCCGCTGGTGATCTGGTTGGGCGAGAAGCTCTTGGCCGATTCCGCGCGGCCCAGCACGGCCTCGCCGAAGATCTGGTGATCACCCAGCTTGAAGGTCATGCGGCTGACCAGGTTGGTGTTCTTGATGGGCTGCTGGATGACGGCGGCGCGGCCCGTGTCCCAGGCGCAGCCGTATTTGGATGCGGCCGTGGCCCACAGCGCTTCCTGGTAGGGGCTCATGCCGTCCACCGACGAGCAGCCGGCGCCGCCGGGCAGGTCCAGCACATTGATGCCGTTGACGCGCAGGGCCGAGTTGGCGAAGTCCACCGGGCCGGCGGTGTTGCTGCGCGTGCCGTTGGGCATGGTCACGGTCAGCACGTTTTCCTTGGTGCCGGCCACGCCGAACAGCGTGGCGATGGGCGCGCCGCGCGTGTCGGGCGCCAGGCCGCGGTCGGGCTGGTAGGTGTTGACGAAGTCGCGCTGGTCGCCGCGCAGCACCTTGTTGTCCTGCACCGACAGCGAGGCCAGGAAGTTGAAGCCGTTGCTGTTCAGATCGCCGAAGCCGGCCGTCACCGAGGCGCCGTAGATCTCGCCGCCTTTCTTCTGCGGCACGTCGGCCAGCGTGTTGATGGTCAGGCCGCTGTAGTTCTGGCGCAGGATGAAGTTGATGACACCGCCGATGGCGTCGGTGCCATAGATGGCCGAGGCGCCGTCCTTCAGGATCTCGACGCGGTCCAGGGCCGCGAAAGGGATCTGGTTCAGGTCCACCGTGCCGCCGTTCAGGCCGTGGGCGGCCACGCGGCGGCCGTTCAGCAGGATCAGCGTGGCGTTGCTGCCCTGGCCGCGCAGATTGGCGCTGCTGGCGCCGTTGTTGCCGCGGGCGGCACCGTCAACGACGTCGGCGTTGCCGGCGAGGTTGTCCAGGCCGTTGCCGTTGATGTTGAGCTGCATGATCATCTGCTCGGCCGAGGCGATGCCGGCGCGCTCCAGCTCGCGGCGGCTGATGACCTGGATGGGCAGGGCGCCCTCGTCCTTGAGACGCTTGATGCTGGAGCCGGTGATCTCGACGCGTTCCAGACGCGTGCCTTCGTTCTGCGCCAGTACAGCGCCGGTATGGGCGGCAAGGCCGACAACGGCAAGCTGGGCGGCGAGGCGGTTCAGCTTCATCTCAGGGGCTCCTCAATGTGATTCGATTGCAGCCGATGTTCGCCGTCGCGCAGGTGCGCGCCCAGGGGGCGGCACCCCAGGTGTTGCGCGGATTTCAATGAATGCTTGTGCGCTGCACATAACCTGCGGGAATGCGTGCTGGCGTGAAAGCACGCACGCGGTGCGAAGTGGCCCCTCTACAGTGCCGCGCTGAGCGTTTTGGAGCCCTCGATGCGATTGATCACCGAAGCCGAAGTCGCGACCGTCCTCGATCCGGACAGCGCCGTCGCGGCCCTGCGTGCCGCCTTTGCCCAGCATGGCCGCGGCCAGGCCCAGGTGCTGGCCCGCCATCGCGCCAGCGCCAGCCACGACGGCGCGGCCCTGGCCATCAGCGCCATGGGCGCCATCCTGGGGGCCGATGGCGAACTGCCCGCGGTGCTGGGCACCAAGGTCTATTCGGCGCGCAACGGCAGGTACAACTTCCTCGTCAGCCTGTTCTCGGCCGACACGGGCGCAGCCATCGCGACACTGGAGGCCAATGAGTTCACGCGCCTGCGCACGGCCGCGGCGACGGCCGTGGCGGCTGATCTGCTGGCGCGGCCGGATGCGAAGACGCTGGCCGTCTTCGGCGCCGGCATCCAGGGGCGGGCCCATGCCGAGGCGCTGGTACGCGTGCGCCGTTTCGAGCGCATCCTCGTCTGCGCGCGTTCGGGGGCCGAGGCCTTTGCCGCGGATCTGCAGGCGACCCTCGGGCTGCCGGTGCAAGCCGTCGAGGCGGCGACCGCGGCCGCCGAGGCCGACGTGATCGCCACGGCCACGCGCTCGGCCACGCCGCTGTTCGATGGCGGCCTCGTCAGGCCCGGCGCCTTTGTCGCCGCAGTCGGCTCCAGCACCAAGGCGGCGCGCGAACTGGATGATGCGCTGCTGGGCCGGGCGTCCCTGGTCGTCGTCGAATGGCGCACCGCCGCCGAGCTGGAAGCGGGCGACATCGTGCAGGCCGCGCCGGGCGTCATCGCGCCGGGCGTCATCGCGCCGGAGCGCCTCGTCGAGCTCGGTGAGTTGATCGTCAACCCGCGCCCGCGCGGGTCGCAGGACATCGTCGTTTACAAGAGCGTTGGCATCGGCCTGGAGGACGTGGCCCTGGCCCGCCTCGTCGCCCACCGCCTGGGGGTGTGCTGATGCGCCTTTGGCTGCTTGCCGCCGCGCTGACCCTGACGGGCTGCGCGACCACCTCCGTGCCCGACCCCGTCCAGGCGGCGCTCGACCAGGCCGGCCTGCCGGCCGACAGCCTGGGCTTCGTGGTGCAGCCGCTGGACGGCTCGCGGCCCGCACTGCAGCGCCGCGCCGACGATCCCATGTCGCCGGGCTCGACGATGAAGTTGGTCACGGCCACCGTGGCGCTGGACAAGCTCGGCATCAATCACCGCGGCCGCACCGAGTTGCTTGCAGGTTCGGTTCCTGTCGGAGGGATCATCGAAGGGCCTCTGGTCCTGCGTGGCGGCGCCGACCCCGACCTCGACTGGCCGGCCCTGTGGTGGCTGCTGCGCCAGCTGCGCGAGAGCGGGGTGCGCGAGATCCGCGGCGGCCTCGTCGTCGACCGCACGCTGTTCAGGCCGGCCCGCTTCGACCTCGGCCTGCCGCCCTTCGACGACGCACCCGAGTTCGACTACAACGTCATCCCCGACGCCCTGCACCTGAACGGCAGCTTGCTGGACTTCGAGCTCCAGGCCACGGCCACCGGCGTGACGGCGCGCACCCTGCCGGCCCTGCCCGGGCTCAGCGTGGACGCCAGCGCGATGGCGCTGTCCACCCGGCCGTGCAAGGACTGGGACGAGGACTGGAAACCTGCTGCCGTTCAGCCTGCCGGCGACGGCTGGACGCTGAAGCTGCAGGGCGCCTTTCCGGCGGGCTGCCAGCAGCGCGCGCCGCTGCAGATCGTCGACCGGCAGTGGCTGGTCACGCATGCGCTGCGGCAATTCTGGACCGAGCTGGGCGGCAGCCTGGGGCCGGGCGATGCGCAAGGCGCCGCGCCGGCCGGTGCCGTCGTGCTGGCCACCCATCGCGGCCGACCGCTGGCCGAGGTGCTGCGCGGCGTCATGAAGCGCAGCGACAACGCGCTGACCCGCCTCGTCTATCTGCAGCTGGGCGCCCAGGCCGCCCAGCCCGATGAGGCGACGCTGGCGGCGTCCGAACGTGTCGTGCGCGCCTGGTTCGCCACCCATGGCCTGGACGACCGCGGCCTGGTGCTGGACAACGGCTCGGGCCTGTCGCGCAGCGAGCGCATCAGCCCGGCTCAGCTGGCCGGCCTGCTGCGCGCGGGGCACCGCGGGGCACAGGCGCCGGAGCTGCTCGCGACCCTGCCCATCGCGGGCGTGGACGGCACCTTGTCGCGCCGCTTGAAGGACGGCCCTGCCACGGCCCGGGCGCGGCTCAAGACCGGCACCCTGCGTGACGCCGTCGGCCTCGCCGGCTTCGTATCGGACGCCGACGGCAAGCCCTGGGTCTTCGTCGCCCTGCTCAACCACCCCGAGGCCGCGCGCAAGGGCCGGCCGGTGCTGGATGCCCTCGTGAACTGGGTGGCGACGCAGCGTTGAGGGCCGGCGGCGGGCTTGCGCTTCGTCACCAAGCCGCTGAGGCCCGATGCCCTGAGCGCGTCGGCCTGCGTCAGATGACGGCGGGCCGCAGCAGCCGGACCGTTCCCGCGTCGGCATCCATCTCGGCCGGTGCACCCACCGGCACCGTCAGCTTGCGCTTGATGTGGCCGATGGCCGCGCCCCGGTAGACGGGGATGTTGAGCGGCAGGAAATAGTCGTCGAAGACCTCGTCCAGCGTCAGGCTGCCATAACCCTCGCCGGGTTCGCATTTGGTGAAGCGGCCCAGCACCACGCCGCTCAGCTGCGACAGCGCGCCGGCCAGGCGCAGCGTGGAGAGGCAGCGGTCGATGCGATAGATGTATTCGTTGATGTCTTCCAGAAACAGCAGGGCACCGCGGCAATCGGGGAAATAGGCCGATCCGGCCATGGAGGCCAGCACGGTCAGGTTGCCGCCTACCAGCCGGCCCTGGGCCTTGCCGGCGCGCAGGGTCGTGATGCGCTCCTCGCGAGCGATGAGGTCGTCCACGGGCTTGGCCACCGGGTTGCGCAGCACGGCCGCCTCGGCATTCATGGCGATGGAGAGGAAGCTCTGCACCGAGTAGTCGTTCCATTCCGACACCGCCACGGGGCTGTGGAAACTGACCAGGCCGGTCTGGCGGTGGATGGCGTTGACGAGGCAGGTCAGGTCGCTGAAGCCGCCGAAGAACTTCGGCTTGCGGCGGATCAGCTCGTAGTCCAGCTTGTCGACGATGCGGTTGCAGCCCGAACCGCCGGTCACGGCCAGGATGCCGGCCACCGAGTCGTCGGCAAACATCGCATTGACGTCGGCGGCGCGCTGCGCGTCGGTGCCGGCAAACGGCCCCCGCCGTGCGGCGACGAACTCGCCGAGCCTGACCTTGAAGCCCAGGGCCTGCACGACCTCGACGGCCATCTTCAGCGGCTCGCGTTCGAAGGTGGCGTTGGCCGGGCTGACGAGGCCGATGGTGTCGCCGGCGCGCAGGCGTCGCGCCAGCAACGGGCCCCCTGCGGCTTCGGCGGAGCCGGTGGCGGCCAGCAGGCCGGCCGTGGCGGCACCGAAGTGCAGAAGTTGACGGCGTGACGGGTTCATATCGTTTTCAAACAGTCAGAAATGAGGGGTCAACCGCATACTCGGTCGCGTGGATTTGTCGACCTCGCACGGCATTGTGTCCGCCGTGGCGGCGGTCGCGCGGCGTCATCTGCTGCCGATTGCTGCATACCTCATAACCGGCGCGGCCCAGGCCGACGCCTGCCCCGAGCGCCTGCGCATCGCCTTCCCCGAGGGGCCGGCCGAGCCCTTCATGCGCGGCCAGGGCGAGGACTTTCTGCAGCCGCCCGGGCTGTTGGTGGACTGGATGCGCCAGGCGCTGCGCGGGCAGGGTTGCCTGGAGAAGGCCGAGATGCTGCGCCTGCCGGTGCGCCGGCTGCGCGCCATGATCGAGGGCGGCCAGATCGACCTGGTGGCCGGCGTGGGCGAGGGCGGGCCCATCGCGGCCTTGCTGGCCCTGCCGGCACGGGAAGGGCGCCGCGGCGAGTTCGACTACAGCCTGGGCATGGTCGAGTACGTGCTGTATGCGCGCCGCGGTAGCGGCATCGCCTGGGATGGCCAGGCGATCTCGGGGCTGACGGAGCAGGCGCGGGTCGGCGTCACTGCAAGCACGCGCACCGAGATGCTGGCCAGGGAGCGCGGCTGGCTCGCGGACCCGGCGCCCAGCCACGAGAGCGCCCTGCTCAAGGTGGCGGCGGGCCGCACGCCTGTGCTGCTGATGCACAGCTATTTCGTGGACGACAGGCTGCGCCGCGACCCGCAACTGGCCCGGCAGATCGAGCGGCTCTCGCCGGCGGTGGAGAGGCGGCACCTCTTCGTCGGCGCGGCGCCGGTGTTCGCTCACAGCCACAAGAGCTTCACGCGGCGGCTGTGGCGGGCCTTGTGCAGGCAGTCGGCCGCGGCCAAGGCCGACGGCGCCTGCCGGCTGCCGCCCTAGCCGGCCGCTCACGCAGGCTGTCATCAAGGTGAATCTTTCGGGGCCTTCGCAGGATTGACGCTGTGGCCATGGCCTCGCTATGTTCCGCGGTCTCGCGAAGAACAAGAGAGAGGAGCACCTCATGAAGCACCGCCTGTTCGGGCCGCTTGGCCTGCTGCTGGCACCGTTCGTGCTGCTGGCCGGCTGCGCCGGCAACAGCCCCAAAGCCAGCCTGGAAGACACCAAGAACTGCACGGCCATGCTGGCCGGAGGCTTCCGCAAGGTGGCCGACGAGCGCAGTGAGCGCTTCAACGGCAAGGTGGGCGAGGAGGTCGCCCGCTGCCGCGGCAGCGACAAGGCCGCGGCCTTCCGCCACACACCCTATGTCGACTGGGCCAACTACTGGGCCACCGGCGACAAGTCCACGCTGCTGCCGGGGACGACGGGCGTCGATAGTCATTTCAGCGCCAATGGCCGCGGCGTCGACGGCGCCCTGCTGGACCTCGAGTACCAGCGCATGGAGCTGATCAAGTTCAACCTCTTCGACAACTCCGGCAGCTTTGCCGACTACGCCCTGGGCCGCGAAGGCGTGGCGGGCGCCGCGATCAAGACCTGGCCCTCGATGCGGTTGCCGGCCGACTCGCCCTTCTACAAGGCCGTCGGCGGCGATGGCACCCAGCTCTGCCAGGGCGAGCTGATCCGCTGGCGCCAGCTGGACGGCATCTGCAACGACCTCCGCAACCCCAAGATGGGATCGGCCGGTGCGCTGTTCGCGCGCAATGTGCAGTTCGAGGCCACCTACCCGGACATCAGCGACGACCAGCTGGCGCGCAACCGCCATGGCGACCGCCTGTCGTTGCTGCAGCCCGACCCGCAGCTGATCAGCCGCAAGCTCTTCACCCGCGCCCAGAGCGACCCGGCCAAGTGCCGCGACGGCCAGGGCCTGCCGGGCAACCCGGTGGAGGCCAACTGCGACTACCAGAAGGCGCCCTTCTTCAATGTGCTGGCGGCCTTCTGGATCCAGTACATGACGCATGACTGGTTCTCCCACATGGAGGAGGGCCGCAACCAGAACCAGTGGATGTCCGTCGGCTGCAGCGGCGACGCAGCCAAGCTGGGCTGCCGGCCCGACGACCGTATCGACCGCAGCTTTGTGGCCGACGCCGGCGCGCCGCCGCGCTACACGGCGGCCGACGGCAGCAAGCCGCTGGCGCGTGCCTTCCGCACCCATGCCAACAACAACACGGCCTGGTGGGACGCCTCGCAGATCTATGGCTACAACGCCGTGTCGCGCCAGCGCGTCAAGCGCGACCCGGCCGATCCGGCCAAGCTGCTGATGCTGCCCGGCGCACGCGGCGGCGCGGGCGAGGCCCTGGGCCAGCTGCCCGTCTTCGGCGCCAACGACCCCATCCTGCCGCAATGGGCGGGGCAGGGCGCGGCGGCCTTCCCGGACAACTGGAGCATCGGCGTCGGCTTCTACCAGACGGTGTTCTCGCGCGAGCACAACGCCTTCGTCGCCGAATTCCGCCGCCGCGCCGCGGCTACGCCCGACGGCGACTCCGGCCTGCGCGACCCGGCCAACCCGATGGCAGTCATCCGCTACCGCGACGTCTCACCCGACGTGCTGTTCGAGGTGGGCCGCCTTGTCGTCGCCGCCGAGATCGCCAAGATCCACACCATCGAATGGACGACGCAGCTGCTCTACGACGAGCCGCTGTACCTCGGCATGAACGCGAATTGGGGCGGCCTGTTCGAGGGCCATCCCATCGTCGAGAACGCGCTGGAAGCCATCGTCGTGCAGAACTACGGCAAGAGCACCGACGCCAAGAAGGCCGGCCAGTGGTACTCGGCCCTGGCCTCGGGCCCGGGCATCTTCGGCCTGGGCGCGCGGGTCTACAGGGACGACAGCTTCTTCGCCCGCCACAACGCCAGGAAGGACGACATCTGGAACCTGGCCAACCCCGAGCATGTGAACGGCGGCGTCAACCATTTCGGCTCGCCCTTCAACTTCCCCGAGGAGTTCGTCAGCGTCTACCGCCTGCACGCCCTGGTGCCCGACCTCATCGAGCTGCGCCACTGGGACCAGGACCCCAACCGCATCGCCGCCAAGGTGCCCGTCATCGAGACCTTCCGCGGCAAGGCCACGCCGGCCCTCGCCAACGAAGGTGCGGCCGACTGGGCCCTGTCCATGGGCCGCCAGCGCCTGGGCCTCTTGACCCTAGGCAACACGCCGGCCTTTTTGCAGAACCTGGCGATTCCGCGGCTGCAGTCCAGCACCGGCAAGATCGACGTCGCGGCTCTGGACATCATCCGCGACCGCGAACACGGCGTGCCGCGCTTCAACGAGTTCCGCAGGCAATACGGCCTGCGCCAGCTGACGAGTTACGACGACTTCATCGATGCCAGGCTGCCGGCCGACTCGCCCGAGCGTGCCCGCCAGCAGCGCGTCATCAACGACCTGCGCGGCGTCTATGGCCAGCACAAATGCGATGCGAAGAAGATCATCACCGCCGCGCAGAAGAACCCCGATGGCAGCCCCATCAACGACTGCCTCGGCAAGCCCGATGGCAGCCTGGTCGACAACATCGAGGACGTGGACACGGTGGTGGGCTGGCTGTCCGAGTTCACGCGGCCGCATGGCTATGCGATCTCGGAGACGCAGTTCCAGGTCTTCATCCTGAACGCCTCGCGCCGCCTCTTCAGCGACCGCTTCTTCACCAGCAGCTTCCGCCCCGAGTTCTACAGCCATCTCGGCATCGAATGGCTGCTGAACAACGGTCCGACCGGCAAGCGGTTCGAAGCCAGGGAGAGCAACGGCCACCGCATCGAGGTCTCGCCGTTCAAGCGCGTGCTGCTGCGCACCGTGCCGGAGCTGGCGCCCGAGCTGGCCCACGTGACCAACGCCTTCGACCCCTGGGCCCGCGACCGCGGCGAGTACTACGGCCTGGGATGGCAGCCGCGAAAAGGTGCGGAAAGTGACCCCGCTTTCCGCTGAGCCCCTCGTCTGGTCCCCAAGGGAACGGCGATGCTTGCGGCGTTGAACCGCAAGCACGTCGCCATGACGGGCCGGCTCGGGAGGGGCCCAGCGCTCCGCCCGTGAATTCACGAGCCGCGGAGAATCGGGGGCATGAGCTCAGACCTGCCCCCGCTGCCCCATCTCGCCCCCGGCCGCTACCGCCACTACAAGGGCGGGGAGTACGAGGTGATGGGCGTCGCCCGCCACAGCGAGACGCTGGAGATCGTCGTGGTCTACCGGCCGCTGTACAACGACAGCGGCTGGTGGGTGAGGCCCTTTGACATGTTCACAGGCTCGCTGGAGGTCGACGGCGTCCTGAGGCCGCGGTTCGAGCGCGTGGGCTAGCGACGGCGATGCTGGCCTTTTTCTGGCCCACCGCCGCCTCGCACCACAGTCTCAGCTCACCCGCGTCCAATCCATCGACCAATCCATGAGCCAGGTCTTGCCGCCGTCGCGCGACGCCGCCTGCTGCCAGCGGCAGCCCGTCGGCGTGCTGCGGTCCCAGACGCTGCGGTGAATGACAGGTTTGCCGTCCTCCTCGGATTCCTCCTGGAAGATGCCGGCCCCACCCTCGAAGCTGCCGGGCAGGCCCTGGGCGCCGATTTCTCCGGCGGCGCCATTGACCCAGAAGTCGCTCCATTGCGCCTTCTTGACGTCCAGCAGGCGCAGGCCCATGCCGCTGAAGTTGCGCGCCGGGATGCGCAGCTCCTCGACGCTGCAGATGCCGCCCAGGATGGCGTGCACGGTGGCCTCGCCCTCGAAGACGTCCCAGGCCCCGTTGCGGCGCCTGTGGTGGAGGATCTTCCAGCGGCCGGTCAGGAAGTCGAAGTCGCCGGGCTTGCCGGGCGTGCGCGTGGCGGGCAGCAGCCCTGTCATGGCCGGGCCGGGCTGGGGTTCGGCGGGCGTGGCGGAGGCCTTGGGTGCCAGGGCCAGGGCGGCGGCGGCCTGCAGCAGGCGGCGGCGTTCGGTGGAGTCGGTCATGCTTGTCTCGCTGATGAGTGGAGGTGGCGCATGCTGCTTGGCATGACATGACAATCGGCGTCATGTTTTGCAGAACATCATCCGAGGCATGCGCGCCAGCCGACTGCTGTCCATCCTGATCCTGCTGCAGCTGCGCCCGCAGATCACGGCGCCTGCGCTGGCGCGCGAGTTCGAGGTGTCGGTGCGCACCATCCTGCGCGACATCGACGAGCTGTCGGCCGCCGGCGTGCCCGTCTATGCCGAGCGCGGGCGCGGCGGCGGCTTCAAGCTGCGCGAGGGTTTCGCGACAAGGCTCAACGGCCTGCTGGGCGACGAGGCCCAGGCCTTGCCGCTGCTGGGTCTGCCCGGCGCAGCCAGCGAGCTGGGCCTGGGCGGGGCCTCGCAGCGGCTCAAGCTCAAGCTGCAGTCGGCGCTGCCGGGGGAGTCCGCGGCTCTGGCCGGGCGGCTGCAGGCGCGCCTGCACGTGGACCCGCTGGACTGGTACCAGGGCGGCGCGCCGACACCGCATCTGCCGGCGCTGGCGAGTGCGGTGCTGGAAGGCAAGCGGGTCGAGATCGACTACTTGAGCTGGAAGGGCGAGCGACGCTGGAAGGCCGAACCCCTGGGCCTGGTGCTGAAGGCGGGCGCCTGGTACGGCGTCATGCGCTCGGGCCAGCGGGTCATGATGCTCAAGGTCGCCAACATCCAGGCCTTGACGGTCGGCGACGAGAGCTTTGAGCGCCCCGCGGATTTCGAGCTGGCGGACTGGTGGCAGGCGTCGACGCAGCGCTTCGAGCGCGAACTGAGGCCCGAGATGGCGCTGTTGCGGCTGACGCCCGAAGGCTGTCGCCGTCTGTCCGAGAAGGGCCGCTACGCCGCCCAGGCCGTCGCGGTTGCCGTGCCCGAGGCGCCCGTCAAGGCGCAGCGCTGGGTGCGCGTGAAGCTGCCCATCGAAAGCCTGGAGCAGGCGGCACGCCTGGTGCTGTCGCTGGCCCCGGAGGCCCAGGCGCTGGAGCCAACCGCGCTGCGCGAGCAGATAGGCACCTGGGCTCGCCAGCTCGCCGGTGCGCACAAGGCATAGTGCCGCCATGCAGCTCGCCTTCGAATCTCCCGACCAGCCCGACGTCGTCGCCCTCATCACCGAACTGGACGCCTACCAGGACTCGCTCTATCCGCCGGAGAGCCGGCATGCGCTGGATCTCAGCGTGCTGGTGCAGCCCCATGTGCTGTTCGCCGTCGCGCGCGACGAAACCCGGCAGGCCGTGGGCTGCGGCGCCATCGTCCTCGGCCCGGAGTTCGGCGAGCTCAAGCGCCTGTTCGTGAGTCCGCGCGCCCGCGGCCATGGCGTGGCAAGGCGGCTGCTGGACATGCTGGAGGCTGAGGCCGCGGCCAGAGGCTGCCGCCGCGTCACGCTGGAGTCGGGCCCCTACCAGCCCGAGGCTCTGGGCCTGTACGCCGCTTGCGGCTACGAGAGGCGCGGGCCCTTTGGCGACTACACCGACGACCCGCTGAGCGTCTTCATGCAGAAGGCGCTGGATGCCACCTCGCTGACCTGAAGGAAGGAACCATGCCGCCTGCCGACGCACAGACCCGGTTTGCCGCCCTCATGGCTGACCTGTCGGGCGAGCCCGGCGTGAGCCTCGGGCAACGTGGCAAGAAGGGCTTCGGGTCGTCAGCGCTGCAGGTGAACGGCAAGATCTTCGCGATGGTGTCGGCCGCCGGGGCGCTGGTGCTCAAGCTGCCGCGCCAGCGCGTGGACGAGCTCGAGGCGCGTGGCGTCGGCCGTCGCTTCGACCCCGGGCATGGGCGGCTGATGAAGGAGTGGCTGTCGGTCGATCGCTGCACGCCGGACGAGTGCCGCTCGATGGCCCGCGAGGCCATGCGCTTCGTCGGGGGCGCGGCTTGAGCCGCGTCAGAGCACCCGCGGCAGATCGCGCCTGACCGCCACGCGGTCGCCGAAGTCGAAATGCCACCACTCGGTGGTGATGCCATGAAAGCCCGCCTCGCGCATGGCCGCGCGCAGCCAGCCGCGCTCGACGAGGTGTTCGGGCTTGAGCGCACCCAGGGCGAGGTTCTCGGCCTCGTGGTCGGGGTGGGAGGCCAGCGTCATCTCGTCGAAGCCGCTGCCCATGTCGACCTCGCGGCCCTGCGGGTCGAGCAGGGTCAGGTCAACCGCCATGCCGAAGCTGTGGATGGAGCCGCGCTCGGGGTTGGCCAGATACATCGTCAGCGGCGTGCCCTGCAGCTCGTCCCAGAGGCGCTGCTGCACGCGCTGGGGGCGCAGGGCGTCCAGCACCAGCAGGCGGTAGCCGGGGCGGCGTTCGTGGAGCCAGGCGGCGGCCTGTTCCAGCGCGTCGCCGGCTTCGCGGCGCAGCCAGTGGCAATCAATGCCGGCATACACCGGGTGGCCGACGAAGTTGTCGGCCGTCGCGTAGCGCAGGTCCACGGCGATGCCGTGCTGCAGCGAGGCAAGCGGGCGGAAGTCCGAATGCGAGGCGATGTCTTCGATGCGAATCACGGCAGTCGAGAAAGGTGTTCGTGCGCAGCCGCGGTGATGAACTTGACCAGGCGCCGCGAGGCCTGACCCAGCGGCGCGCTGGCGGCGCTGAGCAGATAGAGCTGCACCGGCACGGCGGGCGACAGCGGCCGTACCCGGACCTTGCTGGCGTCGGCGCTGGCCGCGGTGAAGGGGTCGACCAGCGTCATGCCGACGCCGGCCTCGACGAGGGCGCGCGCGAGCTGGTAGGTCTGTACGGTGATGCGGCTGGCCAGCGGCTGGCCCAGGGCCTCGCCGGCATGGTGCAGCAGGCCGGCCAGCGGGTCGTCGCTCTGCAGGCCGACGATCTCGCTGCGGATGTCGGCCAGGCCGAGAGGCCCTTCGCCCTTGGCCTCGGGGCTGCCGAGGGGGCACAGGGCCACCATGGTGCCGCTGGCGATGGCTTCGGCCTTGATGCCGGGATGGCGCGGGTCCTGCAGCGACAGGGCCAGGTCGGCCTCGCCGAGCAGCAGCGCCGACACGATTTCTCGCGTGTGGTGGGTGGCCAGCGAGCAGCTGGCGTTGGGATAGGCCTTGCACCAGGGCGTCATCGCGGCCGGCACGATGGCCATGGCCAGGGCCGGCGTGGCCACGAGGCGCACCTGCTCGCTTTCACCGCTCTTCAGGTTGGCGGCCAGGCGGCGGATGCCGACGAGGTCGCGGTTGAGCTTGTCGATCTCGACGAAGAGGCGCTGGGCCTCGGGTGTCGGGTAGAGCTTGCCGCGCACGCGGTCGAACAGCGGCATGCCCAGTTGCAGCTCGCAGTGCTGCAGCACCTTGGTCACGGCCGGCTGGGAGATGTGCAGCAGCTGGGCCGCGCCGCTGATGGTGCCGGCCTGCATGATGGCGTGAAAGACCTCGATGTGTCTGAGCCTCATTTCCGGTAGACGCCTTCGAAGTCCACCGAGCCATTGGGCGCCATCTTGAAGCCGACGACGTCCTTGCGGATGGGGATGTAGACGGTCGAGTGCGCCATCGTGATCCAGGGCCGCTCGTGCTTGAAGATCTCCTGGGCCTTCTCGTACAGGGCGATGCGCTTCTTCTGGTCCGGGGTGGCGCGGGCCTCGTCGATGAGCTTCTCGAATTCGGCGTTGCAGAACTTGATGCCGTTCTTGTTGGCCGCGCAGCTGAGGTTGGGGGTCAGGAAGTCGTCGGCATCGCCGGTCTCGCCGCTCCAGCCGCTCATGTAGACGTTGTGCTCGCCGTTGTTGGCGCGCTTGAGGTATTCGCCCCACTCATAGGTCTTGATGTGGGCCTTGACGCCGATCTTGGCCCAGTCCTGCTGGATGAGCTGGGCCATCAATTGGCCATTGGGGTTGGTCGGGCGCTGCACGGGCAGGGCCCAGAGGTCGATCTCGAAGCCGTTCGGGTAGCCGGCCTTGGCCAGCAGGGCCTTGGCCTTGGCGGGATCGAACTCGTTCTTCAGCTTCTTGTTGTAGCCGGGGACGGCCGGCGGAAAGGCGCTGACGGCCTGCATGGCGTCGCCGCGCGGGAACAGGGCCTTGAAGATGGCATCGCGGTCGACGGCGATGTCCAGGGCCTCGCGCACCTCGCGCTTGTCGGTCGGCGGCTTCTTCAGGTTGAAGCTCAGATAGGAGATGTTGAGGGCCTGGATCTTCTCGATGCTGACGTTGGGGTTGTTGGCCAGCCCGGCGATGTCGACATCGCGCAGGGCCGCCGCCACATGGCATTCGCCGGCGGCGATCTTCTGCACCCGCACATTGGGCTCGCGGCTGATGCTGAAGACAAGGTTGGGCGTGGGCTGCTTGCCGCCCCAGTAATCTGTGTGCGCTTCCATACGCAGCACGTCGTCCTTGGCATAACTTTTGAACCGGAAGGGGCCCGCGCCGACCGGCTGCACATTGATCTGCGAGGCTTTTCCGTCCTTCAGCAGCTGGGCGGCGTACTCCGCGGACTGGATGCCTGCCCAGGCGAATGCGAAGTTCGCGACGAATGTCACATTGGGCTGGCGGAGCCGGAAACGAATTGTGCGGTCGTCGATCTTGTCGATGCCCTCGATCAACTTGGCCAGGCCGAGGTTCTGCGGATAGATGAAATTTGCCAGAAACGCCTTGTTGAACGGGTGGTTGGGGTCGATGAAGCGTTGAAAAGTGAACAGCACATCCTCTGCATTGAGGTCGCGGGATGGCTTGAACCAGGGGGTGCTGTGGAACTTGACGCCTTCCCGCAATTTGAAAATGAAGCTCTTCGCGTCGGGCGAGATTTCCCAGCTGGTGGCCAGCTTGGGAACGAGTTCCGTCGTGGGTCGTTTGAAGCCGAGCAGGCCGTCGAACATCTGGGCGCCGACGATATTGGTGCTAGCGCTGTCCCACATTCCTGGGTCAAAGCCCTCTGGAGAGGCGTCAGCGCAGTAGATCAGGGGCTTGCCCTGGGCTAGTGCGGCGGGCGCGCTGGCCAGTGCGAAAAGGGTCAGCAGGGCGACGTACTGGGGCTTCATGACGAGGGGTTTTTCAGAGGAAGAACGGGCGGGAATTGTTTGGATCCCGACCCGTCGCGACAAGGGCGGCAAAGGTCGAAACACATAACCCAAACTTATACCTTCAGGCATCCCTAGTCCGTAACGTTTCGCCACGGTCCGGTCAATGGCTGCCCTCAGAATTCGCTCCGCCCCTAGGCCACCCCCCTAGTACCGAAGTGCAGCGACCCGAGCTGCAAAGGATTGCTTTGCCATGAACGACCCCCAACGCCGTAAATTCCTCCAGTATTCAGCCGCTCTGGGTGGCGCCATTCCTTTGGCCGGTTGCGGCGGTGGCGGAGGTGAGGCGGTGGCCCAGGCGGCTACGGATGCCCCGACCGCCGACGCCGCAGGCATATTGCGCCCCCTGCCCAGCACGCCGACTCCGGTCCCTGCGCCGGCCCCGGCGCCGGCCCCCGCACCGGCCCCCACGCCTGCCGCCGTGGCCACCCCGACGCTCGGCCTGTTCACCGGCGCCATGCAGTTCAGCCTGGTCAGCACCAAGACCCAGGCCAAGGCGCCTTTCAGCCTGGGCTTCGCCTTCAAGCGCGGCGACATTCCGGCCGGCAGCTCGGTGGGCTCCAGCTTGAGTGCCCTGCAGGTCATTTCACGCACCACTTGGCCCGATGGCTCGCTGAAGTTTGCCCACCTTGCCGGCTTTGCCGACCTGACGGCCAACAGCCTGCTGACGGTGAGACTGCGCCGCATCAGCGTCAGCGCCAGCAGCGCCGCGCCGCTGACCCTGGCCGACCTGAAGAAGACCGGCATCACCGCCGAGGTCGGGGCCGGCAGCCTCGGCACGGCCAGCTTTGGCGCAGCCGACTGGGACAGCCCGCAGACCACCTGGGTCAGCGGTGCGCAGATGTCGTCCTGGATCTTCCGCAAGCCTGTCGGCGGCGACGCCCATCTGGTGGCCTGGCTGGAGGTGCGCCTGTTCGCCGGCGGTGCCGTCGAAGTGCTGCCCTGGATCGAGAACGGCTATCTGATGGTGGCGGGTCCGACCAGCAAGGCAGCGACCTACACCTTCAAGATCAATGGCACGCAGCGCTTCTCGGCCAGCATCGACCTGCCCCACCATTGCCGCACGCCGTTGATCAGCGGTACGGCCCTGTCCTACTGGTTGGGCACCGACCCCGACGTGACGCCGCGCCATGACCTGGCCTATCTGCAGGCGACCGAGCAGGTGCCGACCTACAGCGCCCGCGTGGACGCCAATGGCCCCGTCGCCCAGTGGCTGGTGACCAGCTACACGCCGCTGGACAAGGCCAATTTCACCTACGCGAGCGACTCCATGGCGGCCACCGGCTACCAGGAACCCATCGGCCTGCTGCCGATGCATGACGCGCTTTACCTGACCTGCGAAAGCAGCAACACCTATGCGGCCGTCGTGCGCAACGGCTTCGCGGCCGGCCGCTATCCGCTGTTCTACCGCGACGAGAAGACGCAGCGCCCGATCCGCTTTTCCCAGTACCCCAACCTGGTGTTGCACAAGGACAGCCGCGTCAGCGACCTCGGCAGTTCGACGCGCAGCCAGTTCACGCCCCAGCCTGCCGGCACGCAGTCGCCGCGCTGGGACTGCGCCCACAGCCCGTCGGTGGGCTATATGGCCTATCTGGTCACGGGGCGCTGGTACTTCATGGAGCAGGTGCAGTTCGCCGCCACGCTGAACTACCTGAGCAAGGCCGACGAGCCCAATATGCGCCGCGGCTCGCTGGGCCTGGTGCAGTCCTGCTTCGGCGGCTGGCAGACCCGTTCCGCTGCGTGGCAGTGGCGCGCCCTGACGCAGGCGCTGAACGTGACGCCGGACGACGACACCGTGCTGCGCCAGGAGTTCATCAACAGCGTGCAGTCCAACATCGAGGACTTCCACGCCGTCTACGTCGCCCAGCCCAACAATCCCTATGGCTGGATCCAGCCGGGCGAGCCCTACGAGAACATCATGCAGTTTGGCGCGGTCTGGCAGCAGGACTTCGTCACCGCCGCCTTCGGCTATTCGCTGTCCATGGGCCTGCCGGTGCCGGCGGCCGTGGAGGCCAAGCATGACGCCTTCTTCCGCTGGAAGGCGCGCAGCGCCGTCATGCGCCTGGGGCCGGCCACCGGCTTCTGGTATGTGAATGCGGCCGTCTACACCATGAGCATCTCGCCGGTCGCGGTGCCCGACTTCAAGACCGGCAAGGGCCCCTGGCTGCCCAACGATGCGGCCGTCTACCTGGCCAGCTATGCCAGCGTGCCGTCCTGGTTCGGCAATCTCGAAGGCAAGCTGGCGGGCGAGATCATGCCGGGCGATCGTGCGGCCTGGGGCAACTTGACGACGGCCATGGCCTATGCGGTCAGGCACGGCGTCGAAGGTGCCGCCACCGCCTACCAACGCCTCATCTCGGCCAGCAACTATCCGGCGCTGCGCGACGCCTTCAACACCGCCCCGGTCTGGTCGGTGGCGCCGGCGCGGGTCATTCCAAGCTGGCTGGCGGGCAAGCCCTTGAACACCTGGTTCGAGATCCCCGGCACGGCGGGTGCGGGCGGTGCGGCCATCGATGCCTACAGCGGCTTCGCCATCAACGACCGCACCAGCGAGATCATCATCGCCGCGGCCGGCGGCCACACCGACTCCTACGACAACCGCGTCGTCTCCATTGGGCTCGCGTCGGACACGCCAACCTGGAAGCAGCGCCTTGCGCCCAGCAAGAGCTATGCGCAGAACGTCGCCTACTACAGCGACGGCATGCCCTCGTCGCGTCACCTCTACAGCTCGGCTCATTTCATTCCTCAGGTCAACCGCCTGATGCTGTTCGGGGCGCGCGGCGCCTATGGCGCGTCCTGGGACTTCGCCAAGGTCGACGCCTTCAACCTCGACACCAACACCTGGGACAAGGCCGGCACCTGGGCCGACATGCCCTCGGGCTACTACGGCGCTGCGCAGATCCGCGCCACCGGCGAGGTCGTCAGCACCAGCCTGAAGAAGTGGTCGCCCGTCGACAAGAAGTGGACGGATCTCGTCACCAGCCCCATCGGCGACGCGGTGCGCTGGCCCATGGCCTTCGACGCCCGCCGCAACCAGATGTTCTGCCTGCAATGGGGCGACGGCCAGGGCTTCGACCCGCAGCGCATGGTGGCCAGCCGCGTGCCGCTGGGCAGCGGCCAGCAGATCGCCGTCAGCTTCAATGCCAGCAGCGCGCTGACGCAGTGGCAAAACGAGAAGCCCAGCTATGCGGCGATGGACTACGACCCCGACGGCGACCGCTTCCTGTTCTACAGCGGCCAGGGCGAAGCGGCGGGGCGTGTCTACGTCATCACGCCCAACGACAGCAATGTCTGGGACATGAGCCTGCTCAATGGCGGCAACCTGAAGATCGCGCCCACACCGGACAACGGCAGCGGCGTGCAGAACCGGCTGCGCTACGTGCCGGCCCTGCGCGGCTTCGTGCTGCTGGCCCGTGGCAGCGCCAACCTCTACTTCCTGCGCACCGCCTGAGCAAGCAAGCCCCTCGCCCAGTCTCGCGCCGCTGTACGCGGGCGAGCCTGGTCGGTCCCCCGGGGGGGACGAGGCTGCTTGCAGCATTGAGCTGCCAGCAGCCTCAGGCGGGCCGGCTCGGGAGCGGCCCAGCGCTCGGCCCGGAATACCCGAGATGGCGCGGCGTTCAATGGAAAACTGAAGGGAGCGGCAGAATCGGTCCGCATGTGGACCGATTTCCAACCGCTAACGTTTCAGCGTGACGGCGTCACGCTGTTCGCCCGTCAGGGCGGCCCGTCGGATTCCGGCAGGCCGCCCTTGCTGCTTCTGCACGGCCATCCGCAGACCATGGCGATGTGGCATCGCGTCGCACCCACGCTCGCCAGAGACCGCCGCGTCGTGCTGATGGACCTGCGGGGCTATGGCGACAGCGACCGCCCGCCGGCCAGCGAGGCCAGCGCCGCCTATGCCAAGCGCGAGATGGCCAGGGACGCCGTCGCGCTGATGCAGTCCCTGGGCCACGAGCGCTTCGCCGTGCTCGCCCATGACCGTGGTGCCCGCGTCGCGCATCGCATGGCGCTGGACCATCCCCAGGCCGTGACGCGGCTGATGCTGCTCGACATCGCGCCGACCCTGGCCATGTACGAGGGCACGACCGAAGCCTTTGCGCGCGGCTACTGGCATTGGTTCTTCCTGATCCTGCCGGCGCCGCGGCCCGAGCGTCTCATCGAGGCCGACGCCATTGCCTATCTGCGCGAAGGCATGGGCCAGCGCGGCGGCGACATCTTCGACCCCGCCGCCTGGGCCGAGTACGAGCGCAGCATCGTGCGCCCCGGCTCGGCCGCGGCCATCTGCGCCGACTACCGCGCCAGCGCCGGCATCGACCTCGAGCATGACCGCGCGGACCGCGCCGCCGGCCGGCGCGTCACGCAGCCGCTGCATGTGCTGTGGGGCGCGAACGGCGTCGTCGGCAAGTGCTTCGAGCCGCTCAAGCTCTGGCAGGCCGCGGCCGAGCAGGTCAGCGGCCGTGCCGTGGACAGCGGCCACTACATCGCCGAGGAAGCGCCCGAGGTGGTGCTGGCCGAGGCCCAATCCTTCTTCGGGGACTGACATGCAGAAGATTGCCGTGATCGCCGGCGACGGCATCGGCCAGGAGGTCATGCCCGAGGGCCTGCGCGTGCTGCGCGCGGTGGCCGAGCGCTTCGGCCTGGCTTTGCGCTTCGACGAGTTCCATTTCGCCGATTGCCGCTACCACGAACAGCATGGCCAGATGATGCCGGACGACTGGAAGGACCAGATCGGCGGCCATGACGCCATCTTCTTCGGCGCCGTCGGCTGGCCGGCCACGGTGCCCGACCATGTCAGCCTGTGGGGCTCGCTGCTGAAGTTCCGCCGCGAGTTCGACCAGTATGTGAACCTGCGCCCGGCCCGCCTGCTGCCCGGCGTGCGCTCGCCGCTGGCGGGCCTGCAGCCCGGCGACATCGACATGTGGATCGTCCGCGAGAACACCGAGGGCGAGTACTCCAGCGTCGGCGGGCGCATGTATGCCGGCACCGAGCGCGAGATCGTGCTGCAGGAGACGGTGATGAGCCGCGTCGGCGTCGACCGCGTGCTGCGCTTCGCCTTCGAGCTGGCCGCCTCGCGGCCGCGCGCCAGGCTGACCTCGGCCACCAAGAGCAATGGCATCGCCATCACCATGCCCTATTGGGACGAGCGCGTCGAAGCCATGGCGGCGCAGTTTCCGGGTGTGGCGGTGGACAAATTCCACATCGACATCCTCTGCGCCCATTTCGTGCAGCGGCCCCAGCATTTCGATGTGGTGGTGGCCAGCAATCTGTTCGGCGACATCCTGTCCGACCTGGGTCCCGCCTGCACCGGCACCATCGCCATCGCGCCGTCGGCCAATCTGAACCCGACGCGCGAGTGGCCCAGCCTCTTCGAGCCCGTGCACGGCTCGGCGCCGGACATCGCTGGGAAGGGCATCGCCAACCCCATCGGCCAGATCTGGGCCGGCGCCATGATGCTGGACTTCCTGGGCCATCGCGAGGCCCACAACGCCGTCATGGCGGCCATCGAAACCGTGCTGGCCGACCCGGCGGCGCCAAAAACTCCCGACCTGGGCGGCCGGGCCTCATGTGCCGAACTGGGCGAGGCTATTGCGAAGGCCGCGACCACGGTCTTGGCGCGTTGATGCCGACCGTAGGAATGCTCGAAACCTAGGGTTTCTTGCGCGTCAACGGTTCACGCGCCAAGAGCCGGAGAAAATGGCGGCATGAAGTCCATCGCCTACACCCGCGCCCAAGGCCTGCCGGCCATCCTCCAGAACCGCATTGCCGTGCTGGACGGCGCGATGGGCACCATGATCCAGCGCTACAAGCTCGGCGAGGCCGACTACCGCGGCGAGCGCTTCAAGGACCATGGCAAGGACCTGAAGGGCAACAACGAGCTGCTGCTGTTCACGCGCCCCGACGTGATCCAGGAGATCCACGAGCAATACCTGGCTGCCGGCGCCGACCTCATCGAGACCAACACCTTCGGTGCCACCTCGGTCGCCCAGGAAGATTACGACCTGCCGGAGCTGGCCTACGAGATGAACCTCGTCGCCGCCCGGATTGCCCGCGCCGCCTGCGACAAATACTCGACACCCGACAAGCCCCGCTATGTCGCCGGCGCCCTCGGCCCGACGCCGCGCACCGCCTCCATCAGCCCTGACGTCAACGACCCCGGGGCCCGCAACATCGACTTCGACACGCTGCGCGCGGCCTATTACGAGCAAGCCAAGGGCCTGCTGGACGGCGGCGCCGACGTCTTCCTCGTCGAGACCATCTTCGACACGCTGAACGCCAAGGCCGCCATCTTTGCGCTGGACGAGCTGATGGAAGACACCGGCGAGCGCCTGCCCGTCATCATTTCCGGCACGGTGACCGACGCCTCGGGCCGCATCCTGTCCGGCCAGACCGTGACCGCCTTCTGGCATTCGGTGCGCCACGCCCGCCCCATCGCCATCGGCCTGAACTGCGCCCTGGGTGCCACGCTGATGCGGCCCTATATCGAGGAGCTGTCCAAGGTGGCCGGCGACGTGGCGGTCAGCTGCTACCCCAATGCCGGCCTGCCCAACCCGATGAGCGACACGGGCTTCGACGAGACGCCCGACGTGACGGCCCGTCTGGTGGGCGAGTTCGCCCAGGCCGGCTTCCTCAACATCGCCGGCGGCTGCTGCGGCACCACGCCGGACCACATCGCGGCCATCGCCAAGGCCGTGTCGGCCTACAAGCCGCGCGTCAGCGGCGAGAAGTTCTTCAGCCAGATGCTCGACGCCGCCTGAGCGGCGGCACTTCGGAGTTTCCGAAGTCATCTTGCGATTGAAGGTGCTGGGTCGGTAGCAAGGCCGACCCTAACGTTGCGTCTCCCACTTCAAGGAGACCGACGCATGCACATCCACTGTTTCTTCATCACACCACGGGGCCTGCGCGGCCTGCCGTGATGGCCGCCGCACACCTGCAGTTGTTCACGGCACCGCAGACCCTGCCCTTTGGCGTGGCGGTGGTGCTGGTCGCGGCCATCGCTCTGCTGGAAGGCCTGGGTCTGCTGGCTGCGGCCAGCCCGAGCGCCTTGCTCGACCAGGTCCTGCCTGACATCGACGCCGACGCCACGGGCGGCCTGGACCGCGTGCTGGGCTGGCTGCACCTGGGCCGCGTGCCGGCCCTGGTCCTGCTGCTGCTGTTCCTGACCGGCTACGCCCTGTCTGGCTATGCCTTGCAGGCGCTGGCGATGCACATGACGGGCGGCCTGTTGTCGGCCTGGGCGGCCGGGTTGCTGGCCGTGCCGCCGGCGCTGACCACTGTGCGTGCCCTGGGCAGGCCCATCGCGCGCCTGGTGCCGCAGGACGAGAGCAGCGCCGTCAGCGAGCAGTCGCTGGTCGGACGCACCGGCGTCGTCAGCGCCGGCATCGCGCGGCGCGGCCTGGCGGCGCAGGCCCGCGTGCGCGACGCCCTGGGCCGCACCCATCACCTGCTCGTGGAACCCGAGCTTGAAGGCGAAGTCTTCCACGAAGGGGCGCCCATCCTCATCGTGGCCAAGGCCGGGCCCTTCTACCGCTGCATCGCCTCCACACATCCAACATCGACACAAGGGAGAAATTGAACATGGATCACATCATCGACATCGCCGTCATCGGCAGCGTGGCCCTGGTCGGGCTGCTGACCATCGGCGTCGTCTTCGCGCGGCTGTACAAGCGCAGCACCAAGGAGACGGCCTTCGTGCGCACCGGCCTGGGTGGCCAGAAGGTCATCATGGACGGCGGCGCCATCGTGCTGCCGGTATTCCACGAGCGCGTTCTCGTCAACATGAACACCCTCAAGCTCGAGGTGCAGCGCCGCGAGAAGGAGAGCCTCATCACCAAGGACCGCATGCGTGTCGACGTGACGGCGGCTTTCTTCGTGCGCGTCAAGCAGACCGAGGAAGCCGTCAGCACGGCGGCCCAGACCTTGGGCATCCGCACCATGAGCCCGGAGGAGCTGAAGAAGCTGGTGGAGGACAAGTTTGTCGACAGCCTGCGCGCCACCGCCGCGACCATGACCATCCAGGAGCTGCAGGACAAGCGCCGCGACTTCGTGCAGGCGGTGCAGAACGCCGTCGCCGAGGACCTGGAGAAGAACGGCCTGGAGCTGGAGTCGGTCTCGCTGACGAGTCTGGACCAGACCGACAAGCAGTTCTTCAACCCCAACAACGCCTTCGACGCCGAGGGCCTGACGCGCCTGACGGAGCAAACCGAGGCGCGCCGCAAGCAGCGCAATGACGTCGAGCAGGACACCGAGGTACAGGTGCGCACCAAGAACCTGGAGGCCAGCCGCCTGAAGCTGACCATCGAGAAGGATCAGGAGTTCGCTTCGCTGGCGCAAAAGCGCGAGGTGGAGGTGGCGCGTGCCGAGCAGATCGCGCTGATCGCCGCGCAACAGGCCGAACGCAGCCGCGAGGCGGAGACGGTGAAGATCGAGGCCGAGCGCCAGGTGGGCCAGCGCCGCATCGAGGCCGAGCGCGAGATCAAGGCCGCCGAGATCGAGAAGAACCTCGTCATCCAGACCCGTGAGATCGAGCAGGAGCGCCAGGCCGAGCTCAAGCGTGCCGAGCAGCGCAAGCAGGTCGAGATCGCGCGCCAGGACACGCAGATCGCCATCGCCACCAAGTCACGCGAGCAGTCCGAGGCCGATGCGGCCGCCAACCTGGCCCGCGCCGAAGCCGTGAAGGCCGAGGAAACCGTCAATACGGCACGCCAGGTGGCCGTGGCCGAGCGCGACAAGGCCATCCAGCTCATCGACGCCAGCAAGGAAGCCGAGCAGAACGCCATTGCCGTCAAGGTGTCGGCGTCGGCCGAGAAGGAGGCGGCCATCGACCGCGCCGAGGCCCTGACCATCGAAGCCAAGGCCAAGCAGGCCGCGGCCATCGCCGAGGCCGAGGGCCGGCGCGCCATCAACGAGGCATTGAACATGCTGTCGGCCGCGCAGATCGATTTGCAGGTGCGCACCCAGCTGCTGCAGCAGCTGCCCACCATCCTGGCCCAGGCCGTCAAGCCGATGGAGAACATCGACTCCATCCGCATCGTGCAGGTCAACGGCATGCCCGGCCAGGGCAGTTCGGAAGGCGGCGGCGCGAACGGCGCAACCTTTCCCGAACAGGTCATGAACTCGGCGCTGCAATACCAGATCGCCAAGCCCATCGTCGATGCGGTCATGCAGGACGCCGGCCTGTCGAATCACGGCATTACCGGCATGGCGCACAACCTGGCCGCCATGCTGAAACCCACTCCGCCGGTGACGCCGGCAGAGTGAGGCTCAGGAGCGCGACGGCGCGCTCGCGGCCGGCCTGGCGCTGCGCCGCGGGCTTTCGCTGAACTCCGCGGGGGGCTTCATGAGTGCAGCGTCGGGTTCGCCGCGCTTGATCTTCTCCAGCCGGTAGTTCTGCTCGCCCTGGCGCGGGTCGGCGTCGCGGCTGGAGACGGTCAGCATCAGCTCAGGCGAGCGCCAGACCTCGCGGCTGATGACGATGGGTTTCTCGTTGCCGATCTTGCCGGCCTCGATGGTCCAGGTGGTGCGCTCGCCGGTGACCTTGAGGCCGTCGATCTCCTTGGTCGCCAGTGCCGTCGTCGTGCCGCCTTCGCGCGGCAGGAAAGGCCCCTGCAGCAGCAGGGGCGGCATCGGTGGCACGGGCGGCACCGGGATGGCCATGGGCGTGGGCAGGGCGGGCAGGGCCGGCATCGGCGGCAGCTCGCTGGCGCGCAATACGCGCAGCTCGCGGCGGCGCTCGGGGGCGCTGGCGCCGGGCGCAGCGGGCACGGGCGGGGCCACGAGTTCCTGCTCGATGACGATGCCCGGCTCGCCGGCCAGGGTGCGCGCGCGGACCCGCTCGGCATCCACGCTGCGGGCGCGTTCGGCGACCTTGCCTCCCCATTCCTTCCAGCGCGCGGCCTGCTCCTTCATGCGCTCGCCCCAGTCCTGCATCGAGGCCTGCCAGGCCGCATGAGCCGCGGCATCGTCGCCCTGCATCCAGGCCATATTGCCGCGCAGGCGCTGCACGCGCTTCTGCTCGGGGTAGACGACCCAGCTCTCCTTGGCGACCGGATCGTTCAGGTAGATGACCTTGGGGCCACCCTCGCGCTGCACCTCGCGGCGGGTGCGGCCCTCGCCATCGCGGCAGAGCTGGCTCTGCTGCTTGCGCACGATGCGATTGCCATCGCCCAGGGTCTGCACGTTCTCGTGCACGGCCGTGGCGCAATAGGGGGCGCCCTTGACGACGCGCTCGCTCTCCAGCTCGCGGCCGGCAAAGGCCAGGCTGCGTTCGTCCAGCGCGATGCGCAGGGGCATGTCGGACAGGGCCAGCTGGACGTGGCGCTCCACCTCGCGTTCGATATTGCGCTCGACCGTGCGATCGACCTCCAGCGCGGTGGCCGTGGCGGCGAGGGCGCATAGCGTCAGGCCGGTGAGGGGTGTCTTCATGGCGTTCTCCGTCGTCAACAGTTCAGTTCAGGATGCGCACGGCCAGCACCTGGCCGCTCGGGTTCAGCATCAGCTCGGCGTGCACCAGCTCGTCGGCGCGTGCAGCGTCGAAAGGCAGGCCCAGCAAGGCCAGGCGTTCGCGCGGCAGTTCGGTGGGCTGCAGCCAGACGGCGGCACTGCGCCCGGCCGCCAGGGCAGCGCGGAATTCACGCTCGGGCACCAGGGGGATGAAGCCGCTGCTGGCCACCGGCGCCGCCTGGGCGCTGCCCGCGCCGGGCGGATCCAGCAGCAGCATGGCGCTCAGCAGCACGGCTGCCGCTGCTCCCAGGGCGCCGCTGCCCCAGGCCAGGCGGCGCAGCCAGTGCGGTTCGTGCTCATCGATGTCGCGCTGTCGCGCGTGGCGGGCCTGCTGCAGGGCGGTCAGCTGCGCGAGCAGGGCGGCGTCCTGCTCGGCGCCGGGCTGCAGGCGCGCGAACTCTTCGCGGGCCGGGCGCAGCCAGTCCGGGGTGGTGTCGGTTGTCATGGGCGTTCTCCCACGGCCAGCAGATCGGCCAGCCGCTGGCGGGCACGGTGCAGCCGCGTGCGCA
The DNA here is from genome assembly GCF_031458095.1 of Roseateles saccharophilus. Classification (GTDB taxonomy): domain Bacteria; phylum Pseudomonadota; class Gammaproteobacteria; order Burkholderiales; family Burkholderiaceae_C; genus Pelomonas; species Pelomonas saccharophila_A. Next base: position 331,757 of record NZ_JAVDXU010000002.1, on the reverse strand, counting down.
GCACGTCGGCGCTGACGCCGGCGATGGCGGCGGCGTCTTCGTACGAGCGTTCCTGCAGATCGACGAGGACGACGGCCTCGCGCTGCGGCCAGCTCAGGCGCCGGATGGCCGTCCAGAGCTGGCTTTGCTGCTGGGCATCATCCAGGCGCGCATCGCTGGATGGAAACAGCTCGGCCTCGTCGTCGGCTTCGTCCAGCGAGACATGGCGACGCGCATCGCGCCACTGGTTCAGCAATTGATGGCGGGCCATGCCGGCGAGATAGGCGCCCAGCGATCCGCGCCCGGCCTGGTAGCCCAGCGGGCCGCGCAGCAGCTGCGCAAAGGCCTCCTGCACCGCGTCCAGCGCCGCCGCCTCGTCGCCGGCCAGGGCCAGGGCGTAGCGGTAGACCGAGCCGCTCTCGCGCCGGTAGACCAGGGCCAGGGCCTCGGCGTCGCCCTCGGCCAGGCGGGCCAGCAGGGCCGCCTCGTCGGACGGAGCAGACGCGGCCGGGGCCACGAAGCCGAGGCGGGTTACCCAGCTCATGTCAGCGGCGCCCGGCCGTCCGTAGCCGCTGACGCGCCCCCTCGGGGGGCTGAGCCCGCGCATGCAGGGTCCTGTGGACGCTGCACGGCTGGCGAAGAACCGGGCCGCTGGCCCGGTGCGGCCTGCAAGGCGGCGAGCAGCGCTCGCGCGGGGCCAGGTTCTGGGCAGCATGGGGTGAGGGCCTGCAGGGCTTGCATGCTGCTATTGAGCGCGACGAGGCCCGGTCGTTACTCCGGACAAACCCGTCGTCACTTTCGGCAGGGGGTGGGCGCCTGCTGACACTGGCTGGCAAGCCCGGCGCGCATGATGCCGGCCACACCCTCCGACATTTGCCGACCGATGCTGAAACTCCAGGGCCTGGACCATCTCGTGCTGCGCGTCATCGACCTCGACGCGATGACCCGCTTCTATGTCGACGTACTCGGCTGCAGCGTCGAGCGCCGCCAGGACGAGATCGGCCTCGTGCAGCTGCGCGCTGGCCGCTCGCTGATCGACCTCGTGCCGGTGGACGGCAAGCTGGGCCGCATGGGCGGTGCAGCGCCGGGCGCCGAGGGCCGCAACATGGATCACTTCTGCCTGCGCGTCGAGCCCTTCGACGCCGCTGACATCCGCGCCCATCTGGCAGCGCATGGCGTCGAAGGCGGCAAGACCGAAAGCCGCTATGGCGCCGAAGGCGAGGGGCCATCCATCTATCTGAGCGACCCCGAGGGCAATGTCATCGAACTCAAGGGGCCGCCGGGGAGCGTCCAATGAAGCCGTTGACACGCGCCATCGTCTGGGGCGGCCTGCTGGCCGGCAGCGGCGACCTCATCTTCGCGCTCAGCTACTACGGCGTGAAGCTGCGCGTCTTCCAGACCGTCGCCGCCGGCCTCATCGGCCGCGAGGCGGCCTTTGGTGGCGGGCCGGAGACTTTTGCTTTGGGCGTCGTGCTGCACTACGGCATCGCGCTGATCTGGGCCGCCATCTTCTGCATCGCGGCCCTGCGCCTGCCGGTCCTGCTGCGCAATGCCACGGCGGCCGGCCTGGCCTATGGCTTCGTCGTCTATTTCGGCATGAACAACGTCGTGCTGCCGCTGTCGGCCCTGCACACGCCGTTCTGGCCGCCCAAGCTGGACGCGGCGGCCATCGCGGCGCATTGCTTCGTCTTCGGCTTTCCGATCGGGCTGGCGGCGCGGCGGGTGCTGCTGGGCGGGCCGCCGCGCCGCTGAGGCACTAGCATGGCGAGCGCGGCCGACGCGGGTCGGCCGCTGTCACTGCAAGCCCCATGTCGCCCTACCAAAACCTGCCCCGACGGAACTTCTGGAAAACCGGCGTCGCGCAATCGCCGGCCACGGAGATTGCCGATCTCTACATCAAGAAATTCGGCATCCCCGCCGACGCGCAGATCGCGACGGCCGGCAGTTGCTTTGCGCAGCACATCAAGCGGCACATGAGCGCCAGCGGCTTCAAGGTGCTGGATCTTGAGCCGCCGCCGCTGGGCCTGCCGCCCGACCGCCAGCTGGCCTACGGCTTCGGCCTGTTCTCGGCCCGCTACGGCAACATCTACACGGTGCGGCAGTTGCTGCAACTGGCGCGGGAAGCCCTGGGCCTGCTGCAACCCGCCCATGCGGTCTGGCAGAAGGGCGAACGCTTCATCGACGGGCTGCGGCCCGCGGTGGAGCCGCTGGGTTTCACCGAACCGGGCATCGTGCTGCTGCACCGGCGCAGCCACCTGGGCAAGGTCAAGGCCATGCTCGAGCGCATGAACCTGATGATCTTCACGCTGGGCCTCACCGAGGCCTGGGTCGATGCCGTGGACGGCGTCGTCTACCCGACGGCGCCCGGCACCCTGGGCATGCCGGTCGGTGCGGCGGAGCTCGAATTCAGGAACTTCACGACGGCGCAGACGATCGCGGACTTCATCGAGTTCCGCGGGCTGGTCCAGGCCTTCAATCCGTCCTGCCGCTTCCTGTTGACGGTCTCGCCGGTGCCATTGACGGCCACTGCCACGCAGGACCATGTCCTCGTGGCCACCAGCTATTCCAAGGCGGCGCTGCGGGCGGCTGCGGGCGAGCTCGCGGCGGCTCATCCGGACATCGACTACTTCCCGTCCTTCGAGCTCATCTCCTCCCCGGTGTTCAAGGGTGCCTTCTTCGAGGCCAACCAGCGCAGCGTAGCGCCGGCCGGCGTGCAGTTCGTGATGGAGACCTTCTTCCGCGCCCATCCGCCGCACACCGCTGCCGCCGGGCCGGCCGCCACGCCAGCCGCTCCTCAGGTCGACGAGGCCTGCGAGGACGCCCTGCTCGAGGCCTTCGTCAAATGAGCCGGATCTGCTGCATTGGCAGCTCCCACCTCGGTGCGCTCAAGGGCGGCTGGGACAGCATCTCGCCCGAGCGGCCCGGCGTCGACATCGTGTTCTTTGGCGCGCCCAACTACAAAGTCGAGGAAAGCCTGCAGTTCCTGACGCTGGAGGGCCGCCGGATCGTGCCCACCGCGGCGGACGTGACCCACTTCTTCGAGATGACCTCCGGCGGACTGAGCCACATCGAGCTGGATGCCTATGACGCCTTCATCGTGATGGGCGGCATCGGCCTGACCAAGCCCTTCGATCTCTACACCCTGTTCCGCACCGACGAGCAAACCCACCAGCCGGCCCATGTGTTGGTCGGCTCGGACTGCCTGGTTGAAGCCTTTGTCGGCATCTTCCGCTCGACGCTGCCCTATCGGCTGACGACCGCGCTGGCGCAATTGACCGGGCGCCCGGTCTTCCTGGTGCCCGAACCACGGCCGAGCGAAGCGCTGCTGGCTGCCGAGGGCACCGAATCCCCCCACTGGGACGTCTACATCAAGCGGATCCAGCAATTGCACGCCCATGCCGACCACCTGCCGCTGGCGCGCCATTACGAAGCGGCCATGGCCGCGGTGCAACAACGCGGTGTGACCTTGGTCGATGCGCCGCCCGACCTGGTCGTCGACGGCATCTTCACGCCGCATCGCTTCTGCAGGGACTCGGTCTGGCTGCAGGGCCATGGCTATGAGAAGTCGCCGCGCAACGATTTCTTCCACATGAACCAGGACTTCGGCGCCGCGGTGCTGAACCGCATCCTGGGGCCTGGCGCCTGAGCGGGCGGGCCCAAGGCGTCATCAGCATGCAGGCGCGGCGCAGAAGGCCGCGGCGGCTCGCGCAGAATTGCGCCCATGCCCGTCCTGCCCACCAAGCTGCCCAACACCGGCACGACCATCTTCACCGTCATGTCGGCCCTGGCCGCCGAGCATGGCGCCGTCAACCTTGGCCAGGGTTTTCCGGACTTTGGCGCCGACCCGGCCCTGCTGCAGGCCGTCACCGATGCCATGGCCGCCGGCCACAACCAGTACCCGCCGATGACCGGCGTGCCGGCCCTGCGCCAGGCCATCGCGGCCAAGCTGAACACCCTCTACGGTTCGGCCTATGACGCTGATCGCGACGTCACCATCACGGCCGGTGGCACGCAGGGCCTGATCACGGCCCTGCACAGCTGCGTGGGCGCCGGCGACGAGGTCATCATCATCGAGCCGGCCTACGACAGCTACGACCCCGCCATCCGCCTGGCAGGCGCCGTGCCTGTCGGTGTGCCGATGACGATGGACTATCGGCTGGACTGGACGGCGGTGCGTGCCGCCATCACGCCCCGCACGCGGGTCCTCGTGCTGAACACGCCGCACAACCCCAGCGGCCGCATCGCCACCGCCGACGACCTGCGCGAGCTGGAGCGCATCGCCGAACAGCATGACCTCTTCGTCGTCAGCGACGAGGTCTACGAGCACATGGTCTTCGACGGCGCCACGCACGAGAGCGTGGCGCGCTATCCCGGCCTGCGTGAGCGCAGCTTCCTCGTCAGCAGCTTTGGCAAGACCTTCCATGTGACGGGCTGGAAGGTCGGCTTCGTCGCCGCGCCGCCGGCGCTGTCAGCGGCCTTCCGCCGCCTGCACCAGTACACGGTGTTCACGGTGCATACCCCGACCCAGCACGCCCTTGCCGCCTATCTCGCCAACCCAGCGCCATGGCAGGGGCTGAGCGACTTCTACCAGGCCAAGCGCGACGCCTTCCGTGCCGCGCTGGCCGCGACGCCGCTGAGACTGCTGCCCTGCGAAGGCACCTATTTCCAGACCGTGGACTACAGCTCGGTGTCCAACAAGACCGAACTGGACTTCGCCCGCTGGCTGACGACCGAGATCGGCGTGGCAGCCATCCCCTTGTCGGTCTTCTACCAGCAGCCGCAGGAGCGGCGGCATGTGCGGTTCTGCTTTGCAAAGCGGGATGAGACGCTGGCGCTGGCCGCACAGCGCCTCGCACGGCTGCAGGGCTAGCGCGCTCAGGGCTCCGGCTGGCACTTGGCGGGGTCAGTGCCCGGCAAGGTCACCGGAGGCTCCTGACCCCGTTGCTGGGCCACATTCGACCTGGCGAAATAGGGCAGGGCACAGGACGGGCGCAGCCCGACCTCGAACAAGCCCTTCTGATAGAGCTTGGCTGGCGTGCCGACATAGGCTGCCAGCCGGGCCCAGTATTCGTCGGGGATGGGGGTTTCAGAGGGCGGCCAGTACTTCTGGACCTCTTCGCTGTAGTCGGGCACGTCGGACTGCTGGGCCCGCCGCACAACCTCCTTCGCGGCCGGGTCGATCAGCATGAAGACCAGGCCCAGCCGCAGATGCGACTTGACGGCCGCGCCGGAATTGGAAACGGCCGCCTTGGACGAAAAGCTTGGCCCGTAGCTGGGTGCCGTTTCGCTGAACATGTTCTCGGACGAACCGTCGGTCACCAGCAGCAGGGCATCGCACTGGCAAGCGTCGTAATACGGCTCCAGCAGTTTTCCCCAGCTCTTGGGATAGGCCCAGCTGTCGACCACCTTGGCGGCGATGGCCCGCGCCGGCTCCGGCTCGATGGCGACCCGGCTGACCTCGTATCGCTCTTCCTGGCTGAGCTGCGCCAGCGTCGCCTGGAAGATGGCCTCGGCGATCCCGGCGTCGTCATGGGTGACGAACTGCCCCAGCTTGCCGATGTTCATCAGCGTGCCGCGCTTGACGACGTGGGCACGATAGCCCGACGTCACCAGCACGCCCAGTTTCCGGGTCCGCTTCGACAGCTCGGTGTCGTTGGCCTGGGTTTCGCGTCGTTGCGCCTGGGCCGGGGTCATGCACGCGAGGGCCAGGCCGACGATGGCCAGCAGGCGCGCCGCGGAAGTTGGCGAAGTTTTCATATGTCTTCGGTGAAGCAAGGTCGGCGCGAGTGGTCAGGCCGGCAGTATGGCGGCCCGCAGCACCGCCGTTGGCACGCCCCGTGCTAACCCTAGGGTGACATGACCGGCAGGGCTGCCGAGGGCGGCATCGGTCGTGACAGAGATCACGGGAGTCCCTATGGCGCACCAAGCGCGTGCCTTCAACGATGCACCAAGGAGGACCGCCGCCGCACCCAGGCAGGCGGCGGGCGAGGCCTTCGGGCGGCTGATCAACCTGTCTGGCCGCCGCCGCTTCACCTCGCAGCGCGTCGTCCTCTATGCCGTACTGGCTTCGCAGGGGCGGGACGGCGCCATGGCCACGGCCCGCGACGCACTGGCGACCTTCCGCGATGCCCATCGGGCGCTGCTCGAGGGCGAGCTGTCGCCCAGCGCCGTGGGTGGCGAGTTGCAGCAGGCCTATTTCGGCGACGACCGTGCGGACGAGCGCATCTGCGCCTTCATCGAGCTGGCGCAGAAGACGCTCGACGCCGTCGGCGCCAGCTCGCGCAGCGCCCCGGAACTGCTGGAGGCATTGGTGGAAAGTGCCACGCCGCTGCTGGGCCCGCTGAACCAGCTGACGCAGATCTACGAAGACCTCGCCCGCCAGCAGGCCGCCGCGGCCAAGAAGCAGCTGACCGCGGTGATGGGCGACATCGAGACCATCGCCAAGCACGCCCGCATCGTGTCGTTCAATGCCCAGGTCGTGGCGGCGCGGGCGGGTCAGTCGGGGCGCGAGTTCGCCGTGGTGTCGGGCGAATTCACGCAGATCACCGGCAAGCTCGATGGCCTGGTGCGCGAGGCGGTGCGCAGCGCGGTGGCTTGAGGGTCAGGCGCCCAGCAGCGGCCCGAGGACAAACCAGGTCAGGCAGTTGTGCGCCGCGTGCGCGACGTAGGCCGCGGTCGACGCACACCAGAAGCCTGCTGGGCGACACAGCCAATAGGCCAGCGCAAACACCGAGCCGCTGACCAAGGTGGACAACCCATGGCCCAGACCGCCGCCCATCCAGTGGGCGGCGCCAAAGACCCCGGCACTGGTGATGACGCAGGCCAGCGGTGGCGCGCGCAGACGGCGCAGCAATTCGACCGGGGCGCATTGTCCGATCAGCGTCTCCCAGGCTGGCCCGAACAGCACGCCGAACACCAGGAACCTCCAAGGGCCCTGCTCGCCGATGCTCTTGGCCGCCGATTCGCCGAACCACCCTTCGGGCAGCAGGACGGCCGCGAGGCTGGCCATGCCAAAGCTCGCCGGCATGCTGAGCATGGGTACGCACAGTCCGAGCCCGAGGGCGGCCGCCCAGGGACGTCGAGCCAGCAATGCCGGCCAGTTCATGTTTGCCGCAAGGGGCAGCTTGCGCCCGTCTCGGGTGTTTCGGCCAGCCGGCTGGCCAACTCGTTACGCAGGCTGTGCAAGGCCGCGATGCGCTCGTCGATGTCGGCCAGCTTGCGCGCCAGCGTGGCCCTCAGCGCCGGGCCGGCTTCCTCGCCCTGGGACAGCAGCGGCATGTCGGCAGCAATTTCGGCCAGCGTGAAGCCCAACTGCTGGGCCGTGCGCACATAGCCCAGCCATTGCACGGCTGCCTCCGGGTAGTCGCGATAGCCGTTGTCGCTGCGCCGCGCCTGAAGCAGGCCGCGCTTCTCGTAGAAGCGCAGGCTGTCGCGGCTCAGGCCGGTGCGGGCGGAGAGGGTGCCGATCTGCATCGTGGTCTGGAAAAGGGCTTGACCTTGGAGTGTGCTCCAGGGTCGAGCATGGCGGCCTCTTTCTTGTTTCGCGAGCCTTCATGCCTTCCTTCAACGCCCCATGCTTTCGCCGCCTCGTCTGGTTCAGCGCCCTCTATGACCTGATCGTCACGGCGCCTTTCGCCACGCCCTGGACCTTCGAGTTCAACCGTGCCCAGTTGAGCGCGATCAATCTCGGCCTGGGCGGCCAGGTCCTGCCGGCCTTCGATGCCGTGCAGACGCTGTTCGCACTGCTGATGGGCAGCATCGTGCTGGTCTGGTCCGTGCTCCGGCTACGCGGGCCGACGGTGCAGTTCGGCCGCTACGACGCGGCGGGGCGGATCCTGTTCGGCACCTGGATGGCCTGGGCCTGGATGCAGACCGGCGCGCCGGTGTTGTTGCTCTTCATCGTGCCGGAAACTGCCTGGGCGATTGCCCAGGCTTGGCCGGTGCGGCGCGATCCTCAGCCGGCTCTTTCCATGCCTCGCCCTGCGTGACAGGGCGAGTCCTTCGGGAGGCGTCGCGAAGTCCTCAGGACTTCGCTCGGTCCACGCTCAGCATGGCCTGAAGCAGCACATTGCACCCCGCCTCGATGTGCTCGGGCTTGGCGTCCTCGATCTCGTTGTGGCTGATGCCGTCCTTGCAGGGGATGAAGATCATGCCGGCCGGGGCCAGGCGGGCCATGTAGACGGCGTCGTGGCCGGCGCCGGAGACCGCGCGCATATTGCTGTAGCCGAGCGCGTCGGCGGCCTTCTGCACGGCGGCGATGCAGTCGGCGTGGAAGGGCTGGGCCGGGTAGGCGCTGACGGGCGTGATCTCGATGGGCAGGCCGCTGTCGGCGCTGAGCTTGGCGGCCACGGCGCGGATGTCGGCATCCATGGCCTCGCACAGCGCGTCGGTCGCGTTGCGCAGGTCGATGCTGAACTTGACGCGGCCGGGGATGACGTTGCGGCTGTTGGGGTGGACCTGCACCATGCCCACGGTGCCACGGCCGTGCGGCGGATGGCGATGGGCGCAGGCGACGACCTCCTGCATCAGCTTGGTCGCGACTTGCAGCGCGTCCTTGCGCAGCGCCATGGGCGTGGGGCCGGCATGGGCCTCCATGCCGGTGACGACGCAGTCGTACCAGCGGATGCCCAGCACGCCGGTGACGACGCCGATGGTCTTGTCGTGGTCCTCCAGCACCGGGCCCTGCTCGATGTGCGTCTCGAAATAGGCGCCGATGGGATGGTCGCCGGGCACCTGGCTGCCGATGTAGCCGATGCGTTCCAACTCGCCCTTCACCGTCTTGCCTTCGGTGTCGGTGGCCGCGTAGGCATGCTCCAGCGTGAAGGCCTTGGCGAACACGCCCGAGCCCATCATGACCGGCACGAAGCGCGAGCCTTCCTCATTGGTCCAGAAGGCCACCTCGATGGGCGCCTCGGTCTCGATGCCGTGGTCGTTCAGCGTGCGCACGACCTCGATGCCGGCCAGCACGCCGTAGTTGCCGTCGAACTTGCCGCCGGTGGGCTGGGTGTCGATGTGGCTGCCGGTCATGATGGGCGGCAGGCTGTTGTTGCGGCCCGGGCGACGCATGAAGCCGTTGCCTATTCTGTCGATGGTGACCGTCATGCCGGCCTCGCGCGCCCAGCGCGTGACGAGGTCGCGGCCCTGCTTGTCGAGGTCGGTCAGCGTCAGGCGGCAGACGCCGCCCTTGTCGGTGGCGCCGATCTGGGCCAGCTCCATCAGCGAGTCCCAGAGGCGCTGGCCGTTGACGCGCAGCTTCGTGATGTCAGTCTTGGTGGTGGGCATGTCCATGGTGGACTCCTCAATCAAGGATTCAGTTCGGTGCCGAAGCGCAGCTTGTTGTGGTCGGGGTCGACGAGCAGGAACTCGCGCACGCCCCAGGGCATGTCTTCGATGGGCTTGAGCGGCTTCACGCCCTTGGCCGTGAATGCGGCGTAGAGCGCGTCGGCATCCGGCACCCAGAAGTAGACGGCGCCACCGGGCGCGCAGTCGCCGGCGTGCCCGCTCAGGAACAGGGTCTGGCCCTCGCGCGTGAGCTGCACGAAGAGCGGGAAACCGGGCTCGAACTGGTGCTGCCAGTCGACCGTGAACCCGAGCTGATCGACATAGAAGGCCAGGCTGCGCTCGGCCTGGGTCATGCGCAGCTGCGGGACGACGGTCTGCTTGTTCATCGCGCGACGGCGGTGGGCGCCAGGTCGTGGGCGCGCTTGGCGGCGGCGTCGAATTGCGGGCCGAAGGGCGGACGCTTCAGATAGCGGCCCTTGCCCTGTTCGGCGCGCAGCTCGCCGCGCGCGAACACGACGCGGCCTTGCGCGATCGTGTGGCTGGGGATGCCGCGCACGGTGCGGCCCTCGAAAATGTTGAAGTCGTTCTTGGAGAACTGCGTCTTGGCGGAGAGCGTCTTGATGCCGGCCGGGTCCCACAGCACCAGGTCGGCATCCGCGCCTTCGGCGACGACGCCCTTGCGCGGGTACATGTTGAAGAGCTTGGCCGCATTGGCCGAGGTGATGGCGACGAACTCGCTGGGCGTGAGGCGGCCGGAGTTGACGCCGGCGTCCCACAGCACCGCCATGCGCTCCTCGACGCCGCCGCAGCCATTGGGGATCTTGGCGAAGTTGTCGATGCCCGCGGCCTTCTGCGAAGCGCAGAAAGTGCAGTGGTCGGTCGCCGTCGTGTGCAGCTGGCCGCTCTGCAGGCCGCGCCACAGGAATTCCTGGTGGATCTTGGGCCGGAAGGGCGGGCTCATCACATAGGCCGCGGCCTTCTCGAACGACGGATCGCGGTAGACGCTGTCGTCGATCAGCAGATGGCCGGCCAGCACCTCGCCGTAGACCCGCTGGCCACGGGCGCGCGCACGGGCAATCGCCTCGGCGCTTTCGATGCAGCTGACGTGCACGATATAGATGGGCACGCCCAGCACGTCGGCAATGGCGATGGCGCGGTTGGCGGCTTCGCCTTCCACCATGGGCGGGCGGCTCATCGGGTGGCCTTCGGGGCCGGTGATGCCCATCTTGGCGACCTCGGCCTGCAGCAGATAGACCAGCTCGCCGTTCTCGGCGTGCACGGTCGGCATGGCGCCGAGTTCGAGCGCACGCTTGAAGCTGTTCACCAGCGTCTCGTCGTCGCACATGATGGCGTTCTTGTAGGCCATGAAGTGCTTGAAGCTGTTGACGCCTTCCTCGCGCACCAGGGTGCCCATGTCGGCGTGCACCTGCTCGCTCCACCAGGTCACGGCGACGTGGAAGGCGTAGTCGGACGCGCTCTTCTCGGCCCAGCCGCGCCATTGCTGGTAGGCATCCATCAGCGGCTGCTGCGGGTTGGGGATGACGAAATCGATGATGCTCGTCGTGCCGCCGGCCAGGCCCGCGGCGGTGCCGGTGAAGAAGTCATCCTGCGTCACCGTGCCCATGAAGGGCAGTTGCATATGGGTGTGCGGGTCGATGCCGCCGGGGATGAGGTACTGGCCGGTGCCATCCAGCGTCGTCGTGCCGGCCGGGGCCTCGCGCGCGGCGCGTTCACCGATGGCGGCAATGCGGCCGTCGACACAGAGCACGTCGGTGCGACTTTCAGCGTCGGCATTGACGACGACGGCGCCGCGGATCAGCAGGGGGGTGGAACTCATATGGCGCTCCTCGTGAGCGGTTGGGCCTGGGTCTTGCCGGCCATCATCACGCCATAGACGATGGCGGCGAGGGCCAGGCCGGCGAACCAGGCATAGGTGTAGATGGCCTTGAAGGCTGCGCCCACTTCAGGGAAAACAGCCGGGAAGGCGGCGTTCAGGAAGCCGGGGATGTTGGGCGCGACGCCGACGACGAAAGCGATGACGGCGGCGATGTTCCAGCCGCCGCGGTAGCTGTAGCGTCCGCCTTCGCGATAAAGCTCATCGACGGCCAGCTCGGTCTTGCGCAGCAGGTAGTAGTCGACGATGAGGATGCCGGCCACCGGGCCCAGCAGGGCCGAATAGCCGATCAGCCAGGTGAAGATATAGCCCTCGGTCGAGGCCAGGATCTTCCACGGCATCATGACGATGGCGATGCCGGCCGTCAGCATGCCGCCGGTCTTGTAGCTGATCTTGCCCGGCGCCAGCGCCGAGAAATCGTAGGCCGGGCCGACCAGGTTGGCGGCGAGGTTGACGCTGACGGTGTCGATCAGCAGCACGATGAGGGCGATCAGCACGGCCGCGCCCGTCATGCGGCTGGCCAGGTCCACCGGGTCCCACAGCGCCTTGCCGTAGATGACGACGGTGGCCGAGGTGACGAACACCGCCAGCGCCGCCAGCAGGCCCATCGGCGCCGGCAGGCCGATGGCCTGGCCGAGGAGCTGGTCGCGCTGGCTCTTGGCAAAACGCGTGAAGTCGGGGATGTTGAGCGCCAGCGTGGCCCAGAAGCCCACCATGGCGGTGAGGGACGGCCAGAACACGGCCGAGAACTGGCCGGCCTTCTTGCCGCCGTCCACAAACGCCGAGGGCTGGTCGAGGATGGGGCCGAAGCCACCGGCCTTGTCCCAGGCCCACCACAGCAAGACAAAGCAGATGACGATCTTGATCGGCGCCGTGTAGGTCTCGAGCTTGCGGATGGCCTCGATGCCGTGCACGACGAACCAGAACTGCAGGGCCCAGAACAGCAGGAAGCAGCCGAGCTGGGCCGCGTTGATGCCCAGGCCCGGCAGCGGCTCCCCCGTCAGCGGATGACCGATCAGCACGCCCGCCAGCGTGTAGATCATCTGGCCGCCGAACCAGGTCTGGATGCCGTACCAGCCGCAGGCGACGAGTGCCCGCAGCAGCGCCGGGAGCCTTGCCCCTTGCGTGCCAAACGACGCGCGCGCCAGCACCGCATACGGGATGCCGTATTTGGCGCCGGCATGGCCGATCAGCAGCATGGGCACCAGCACGATGAGATTGCCCAGAAAGACCGTGCCGACGGCCTGGCTCCAGCTCATGCCCGATTCGATCAAGCTGGCCGCCAGCGTGTAGGCCGGGATGCACATGACCATGCCGACCCACAGCGCGGCGAAGTGATACCAGCGCCAGGTTCGCTGGGCAGCTGTCGTCGGGATCAGATCAGGATTGCTCAGCGTCGGGGCGGTCATGGCGTCGTGCTTCCTTCGTGGTCAGTTGTTCTGCGGGAAAGCAAATTGCGGGCCCTTGGGCAGGCTGTCCGGCCAACGCTGCATGACGGCCTTGTGCTTGGTATAGAAGCGCACCGCCTCGGGGCCGTAGGCATGATGGTCGCCGAACAGGCTGCGCTTCCAGCCGCCGAAGCTGTTGAAGGCCATGGGCACGGGCAGGGGCACATTGACACCCACCATGCCCACCTGGATGTGGTGCACGAACTCGCGCGCCACATGACCGTCGCGGGTGAAGATGGCCACGCCGTTGGCGTACTCATTGGCCTCGATCAGCGCGAGTGCCGCGGCCAGGTCGGGCACGCGCACGACGCAGAGCACCGGGCCGAAGATCTCCTCGGTGTAGCAGCTCATGTCGGCCGACACGCCGTCCAGCAGCGTGCCGCCGACAAAGAAGCCGTCCTCGTGGCCGGGCACGCGGTAGCCGCGGCCGTCCACCACCGCCTTGGCTCCGGCGGCCACGCCTTCGCCGATCAGGCGCTCGACGCGCTGTTGCGAGGCGCGCGTGATCAGCGGCCCCATCTCCATGCCGGCGCCATGGCCCTCGCCGATCTTCAGCGCGGCGACCTTGGGCGCCAGCGCCGCGACCAGTGCATCGGCCGCATCGCCGACGGCGACGGCCACCGAGATCGCCATGCAGCGCTCGCCGGCCGAGCCGTAGGCCGCGCCCATCAGCGCGTCCACGGCCTGCTCGAGGTCGGCATCGGGCATGACGACCATATGGTTCTTGGCGCCGCCCAGGGCCTGCACGCGCTTGCCGTGGGCCGAGCCGACCTTGTAGATGTGCTCGGCCACGGGCGTGGAGCCGACGAAGCTGACCGCCGCGATGCCGGGGTGGGCCAGGATGGCGTCGACGATGTCCTTGTCGCCCTGGATGACGCTGAACACGCCGTCGGGCAAGCCGGCTTCCTTCAGCCATTGCGCCATCAGGAGGGACGCCGACGGGTCGCGCTCGCTGGGCTTGAGGATGAAGGCATTGCCGCAGCCGATGGCCAGCGGATACATCCACATGGGCACCATGGCCGGGAAGTTGAACGGCGTGATGCCGGCGACGACGCCCAGCGGCTGGCGCACGCTCCAGGCGTCCAGGCCGCGGGCGACCTGCTCGGTGTACTCGCCCTTGAGCAGCTGCGGCATGGCCGTCGCGAACTCGATGTTCTCGATGCCGCGGGCCACTTCGCCGAGCGCATCCGGCAGGGTCTTGCCATGCTCGCGCACCAGGGCATCGGCCAGCACTTCGCGGCGTTCCTGCACGAGGGACAGGAACTTGAACAGCACGCGCGAACGCGCCAGGGCCGGCGTCTGCGCCCAGGCCTTGGCGGCTTTCGTTGCCGACGCGACGGCCGCATCCAGGTCGGCCGCGCTGCCCAGCAGCAGCTTGCCCTGCACCGCGCCGGTGGCGGGGTTGTAGATATCCTGCTGGCCCTTAGCCTGGCCGCGGCTCACGGCACCGTTGATCCAGTGCGCAACTTCATAGTGACTCATGACGTGTCCTTCAAGCGCAGCCCGTTCCAGGATTGGAAGCCATGGGATTGTTGGGGTGCGTGGTCCAGTTCGCATAGCTGCCGTCGATGACGCGGCCCGTGCGCGCATCGGTCTCGCCCGGTTGCAGTGCGCGCATGGAGATGGTGCCAGGGACGGGGCAGATCGACACGCAGAGATTGCAACCGACGCATTCCGCGTCATTGACCTCGAAATGGCGCTGGCCGTTCTTGGTGGCGAAGATGGCCTGGTGAGAGGTGTCCTCGCAGACGACGTGACAGCGGCCGCACTTGATGCATGTCCCTTGGTCGATGACGGCCTTCTCGACGTAGTTCAGGTTGAGCTGGTTCCAGTTCTTCACCGTCGGCACGGCGCGGCCCTGGAAGTCGACAATGCTCTTGTAGCCCTTCTCGTCCATGAAGGTGTTCAGTCCCGAGCACATGTCCTGCACGATCTTGAAGCCATAGACCATGGCGGCCGTGCAGACCTGCACCGTGCCGCAGCCCATGGCAATGAACTCGGCCGCATCGCGCCAGGTGGTGATGCCGCCGATGCCGCTGATGGGCAGGCCGGCGGTGGCTTGGTCACGCGCGATCTCGGCCACCATGTTCAGCGCGATGGGCTTGACGGCCTGGCCGCAATAGCCGCCGTGTGAGCCCAGGCCGTCGGTGACGGGGCTCATGGTCATGCGGTCCAGGTCCACGCCCATCACCGAGTTGATGGTGTTGATGAGGCTGACCGCATCGGCGCCGCCGTTCTTGGCCGCGCGGGCCGGGAAACGCACATCGGTGATGTTGGGCGTCAGCTTCACGATGACGGGCATCTTCGTGTGCTTCTTGCACCACTCCGTCACCTGCTGGATGTATTCCGGCACCTGGCCGACGGCCGAGCCCATGCCGCGCTCGCTCATGCCGTGGGGGCAGCCGAAGTTCAGCTCGACCGCATCGGCGCCGGTGTCGGCCACGCGCTCGAGAATCGCCTTCCAGGCCGGCTCGTTGACCGGCACCATCAGCGACACGACCATGGCCCGGTCCGGGAAGTCGCGCTTCACGCGTTTGATCTCGTCGAGATTGGTCTGCAGCGGCCGGTCCGAGATCAGCTCGATGTTGTTGAAGCCGATGACGCGGCGGTCCTGGCTCCACAGCGTGGCATAGCGCGGGCCGTTGACGTTGACGACCGGCGGGTCCTCGCCCAGCGTCTTCCAGACCACGCCGCCCCAGCCGGCTTCGAAGGCGCGGCGCACATTGACTTCCTTGTCGGTCGGCGGGGCCGACGCGAGCCAGAAGGGGTTAGGGCTCTTGATGCCCAGGAAGTTGGTGCTCAGGTCAGCCATGGGCCACCCCCGTCAGTTCAGCGTGAATGGATTCCGCGGCGCGCTTGCCGTGCTCGACGGCTTCCACCGTCAGGTCGCGGCCGCCGTGGCGGCAGTCGCCGCCGGCCCAAACGCGGGCGACGCTGGTGCGGAACTGCGCGTCGGTCTTGATGCGGCCGCCCTGCAGCTCGATGGCCGCGCCGGCCGGTGCAGCCTCATAGGTCTGGCCGATGGCGCGCAGCACCATGTCGGCTTCCAGGAAGAACTGCTCGCCGGTGTCGACCAGCTTGCCGCCCTCCAGCTTTGTCGCGGCGAAGCGCATGCCGCGCAGCACGCCGCCCGCCGCTTCGACGGACAGGGGCCGGGCCCAGCAGCGCAGCGTCACGCCATGGGTCTGGGCCCAGTGCTGCTCGTACTCGGAGGCCGACAGGCCTTCGGGGCCGCGGCGGTAGACCATGGTCACCTGCTCGGCGCCCAGCAGCCGGCTCTGCACGGCGGCATCCACCGCCGTCATGCCGCCGCCGATGACGACGACCCTTCGCCCCACCGCCACGATCTCGGGGGCGCTCTGGCGCAGCTCGGCGATGAAGTCCACCGCGTCGCGCAGGCCGGGCAGCTCGGGCTCGGCAATGCCCAGTGCATTGACGCCGGCCAGGCCCAGGCCGAGGAAGACCGCGTCGTATTCAGCAAGCAGGCCGTCGAGGGTGATGTCGCGGCCGAGTCGACAGTCCAGCTTCGGGCTGATGCCGCCGATGCTCAACAGCCAGTCGACCTCCTTCTGCGCGAAGCCGCCGGCGACCTTGTAGGTGGCCAGGCCGTATTCATTGAGGCCGCCGAGCTTGGCATTGGCGTCGAACAGCGTCACGTCGTGCCCGCGCCGCGCCAGGCCATGGGCGGCGGCCAGGCCGGCCGGGCCGGCGCCGACGACGGCGATGCGCTTGCCCGTGAGCGCGGCGCGCTCGAACAGCGGCTTGGCTCCCGGATTGGCGAAGTGACCCTCCACCGCGAAGCGCTGCAGCAGGCCGATCTCGACCGGCTTGCTCTCGTTGGTGTTGCGCACGCAGGCCTGCTCGCACAGCACCTCGGTGGGGCAGACGCGGGCGCACATGCCGCCCAGCGGGTTGGCCGTCAGGATGGCTTCGGCCGCGCCGCGGACGTTGTCCTGGGCCACGCGCTGGATGAAGCTCGGGATGTCGATGCCGGTCGGACAGGCCGTCTGGCAGGGTGCGTCATAGCAGTAGTAGCAACGCTCGGCCTCGATCAGGGCCTGGGTGCGGTTCAACGGCGGGTGGCCGTCGGCAAAATTCTGGGCGTAGTCGGCGGCGCCGAGACGGCCGGATTTCAAGTCGGCAAGGTCCACGGGTCTTCTCCAAGTGGATAACCCCCAAACATTACTACCCTGTAAAAATTGACCTAGACGTAAAAACCCGCAGGGCCGGCTTGGTGCAGCCCGTCAAAATCCGCCGCATGACCGATCCCGTGACCGTGACGCGCACCCCGCGCGCCGCCACCCTGCGCAAGCAGGAGGCCATCCTCGCCGAAGCCGAACGCCAGTTTGCCCGCTACGGGTTCGAGGGGGTCAGCCTCGACAGCATCGCCGCCGTGCTCGATCTGTCGCGCCAGAACCTGCTCTACCACTGGCCCAGCAAGGAGGAGCTCTACCGCGCCGTGCTGGACAGCGTGATGGGCGAGTGGATGGCCAATATGACGGCCATCGCCGAGGCCGACGAGCCCGAGGCGGCCATCCAGACCTATGTGGCGGTCAAGCTGCGCTTCAGCCGCGACCGGGCCAGCGGCAACGCCGTCTTCACCCGCGAGATCATGGCCGGCGCACCCCGCTACCAGGACGTGCTCAAGGTCCGGGTCATGCCGCTGCTGCACGCAGACGTGAACCGGTTCGAGGGCTGGGCCGATGAGGGCCTGATCCGGCGTGTGGACTTCACCCATCTGATGTTCCTGATCTGGTCGTCCACCCAGGCCTATGCCGACCTGGCCCCGCAGTTCTCCCTCTACATGGGCAAGCCAGCCTTGGACGACGCGGACTTCGAGTGCGCGCGCGAACTGATCACGAGTCTGATCTGGCGCAGCCTCAAGCCATGAGGGAGCCCCTCGCCCAGTCCCGCCGCGCTGAACGCGGGCATGCCTGGTCGGTCTTGCAGACCGCGCAGCCGCCAGAGCGGCTGCTCTTCGGCAGGCAGGACAAGTCCACAGGACTTGCCGTGTCCGGCCTCAGCCCCCGAGGGGACGGCGATGCATGCGGCATCAAGCCGCATGCACATCGCCAGAGCGGGCCGGCTCGGGAGCGGCCCAGCGCTCGGCCCGCAGGATTCATGCGCCGCGCACTGCTGGTGGCGTCGCTGGCGGTGGGGGCGCTGGCTCACGCCGCGCCGCCGCCCAAGCTGGTGGCTCAGCTCAAGGCCCAGGCCGACGCCTGGGACCAGGCCATCGTCAAGAAGGACCGCGCCGCCATCGAGGCCAATATGGCGAGCGACTTCCGCCAGATCGACGGCCGCGGCAACCTCGAGACCAAGGCCAGCTTTGTCGATGGCCTGATGTCGCCCGACCTCGTCATCGACCCCTACACCGTCGAGGACTTCGAGGTGCGCGTCTACGGCGACACCGCCCTGCTCAGCGGCCGCACGCGTATGACGGGCAAATACCAGGGCGAGGCTTTCAAGAGCCATTACCGCTATATCGACATCTATGTGAAGCGCGGCGGGGCCTGGAAGATCGTCAGCGTGCAGATCAGCCGCATCCCGGAACCCTGATCGGGGGATCGCACCAGTTTGTGCGCGAGGCTGAGTCGGCCCGCACTTAAGCTGGCGCCATGGTCCTGCACACCCTGCTCGCCGACACCCTGGCCCGCCGCCGCGCCGTCAATCCGGCCTATTCGCTGCGGGCCTTGGCGCAGTCGCTGGGCGTGCACCATGCGACGCTGACCCGGCTGCTGGCCGGCCGCACCATCGCCACCAGTCGCTGCGTGCAGCGCCTGGGCCGGCGCCTGGGTCTGTCCGATGCCGACATCCAGCAGCTCAGCCTGGCCGAGGCGCGCCGGGGCGTCTGCCGCGCCATCACGCGGCGCGACTTCCGGCCCGACTCGCGCTGGCTGGCGGCTATGACCGGCCTGCCGCTGGATGCCGTCAACGTCGCTCTGCAGCGCCTGCTGGTCGACCGCGTCCTCATCATGCGCAGCCGTGGCGCCTGGCAACTTCAACCTCCCACCGAAAGCCCTTCGCGATGAATGCACCCGTCACCCACTGGCAGGTCCTCAGCACCGACCCGGCTCGCACCGCCAGCTTCTACGGCCGCGTCTTCGGCTGGCAGATCAGCGCCGACAACGCCATGGGCTACCGCGAGGTGGCGGCCGCGCCGGGCGGCATCCGCGGCGGCATCTGGCCCCTGCCACCGGGCGCGCCGGGCGGCGTGCAGCTCTTCATGACGGTGCCCGACGTGGCAGTCTGTGTTGCCGCCGCGGCCGCCGAGGGCGCCCAGGTCATCGTGCCCGTCACGGCCCTGCCCGATGGCGACGTGATGGCCGTGCTGCTGGACCCGCTCGGACAACCCTTCGGTCTGGTGCAGAAGCACGGCTGAGTGACACTGCGGCGCATGATTCTCGAAATCGCCGACTTCCGCATCCAGCCCGGCCAGCAGGCCGCCTTTGAAGCCGCTCTCAAGCTGGGCATAGCGACCGCGCTGTCGCAGTCGCCCGGCTTCATCCGTGCCAGCGTGCAGCGCGGCCTCGAGTCGCCCGAGCGTTATGTGCTGCTCGTCGAATGGCAGACGCTGGAAGACCATATGCAGGGCTTCCGCAACGGGCCGCTGTTCGCGGTCTGGCGCAGCCATATCGGCGGCTTCTTCGCCAGCCCGCCGAGCATGGAGCATTTCGTCGCGTTGACCCAGGCCTAGGTCGGCTCGTCCTCGACCATCACCCAGCGACCCTTGCCGGCGCGCTTGCCGGCCAGCATGGCCTGGTCGGCGCGGGTGATCAGCGTGTTGACGTCCTTGCCGTGGCGCGGATACATGGCCACGCCGATGCTGATGCCCACCTGGGCCGAGCCGCCGCCGGGCAGGGGGAAGGGCGCCTCGAAGGCGTCCAGCAGCCGGTTCAGCGCATGCCTCTCGTCGCTGAGTCCGCCCAGCTGGTTGAGCACCAGCACGAACTCGTCGCCGCCGATGCGCGCCACCACGTCGTTGATGCGCACATTGGCGGTCAGGCGCTCGGCCGCGGCGCGCAGCACGGCGTCGCCGGCATCGTGGCCCCGGGTGTCGTTGACGGCCTTGAAGCCGTCCAGGTCCAGATAGCAGATGGCCAGCCAGCGGTCGTTGCGCCCGGCATCACGCAGCATGAAGGCCAGGCTCTCGAACAGCAGATGCCGGTTGGGCAGCCCGGTCAGCACGTCGTGGAAGGCCAGATGGCGGGCCTGCTCCTCGCTGTGCTTGATGGCGGAGATGTCCAGCAGCAGCCACAGCGATTCGCCATCCGGCAGGGCAGTGCCGCTCAGGTCGATCCAGATCGCGCTGCCGTCCTTGCGCCGCATGCGCAGCTGGGTGCGATAGCTGCGCAGGGTCTCCAGTTGATGCTGGTAGGCGCGGCCGACCTGGGCATAGGACTCGTCGTCCAGATAGAGCAGCCGCGATGGCTGGCCGCTCAGCTCGCCCGGCTCATAGCCGAACAGCTGGGCCAGGGCGGCGTTGTGCCAGACCTCGCGGCGGTCGCGCAGCCTCACCATGGCGATCAGCTCGTTGTCCAGCAGCGCGCCGCGCTCGGCGGCCAGCAGTTCGACGCGGCCGCGCTCCTTCACCTGGCGGGCCTGGGCCCGGTAGATGAAGACCGAGAAGGCCACCAGCAACGCCTCCAGCAGCAGCATCAGCGCGGCCAGCACGGCGACTTCCCGGCGCCAGGCGGTATAGAAGTCGTCGGTGGCCAGGCCCACCAGCAGCAGCATCGGGTAGTCGGGCACGGCTTCGTAGGCGGTGACGCGTTCGATGCCGTCCAGCACCGTGCGCGTGACGAAGCTGCCTCGCTTGGGGTCGTGTGCCAGCGCGGCGCGCAGCTGGTCGGACACCTTGGCCGTGCCGGTGCCGGCCTCGGGGTTGGCGTCCAGCAGCGAATGCCGCGCGATCAGCTGCAACGAGCCCGAGCGCAGCGTCACGGCGCCTTGTGCCCCCACATCGGCACGCTTGAAGTCGTCGCGAAAGCGTTCCGCCTTGATGCTGGCGTAGACCACGCCCAGGAAGCTGCCGTCGGCGGCCGTGCGGGCGCGTGCGATGGCCAGGCCCCAGCCGCCGATGAGGCGGCCGCGCACCGGCTCGGACACCACGGTCCTGGTCGGCTCGGCCTTGGCCGCCTGGAAATAGTCGCGGTCGGCCATGGACACGGCCGGCCTGTCGCCGGGGTTGAGCACCAGGCCGCTGGCATCGGTCACGCGCAGTGCGTCCACCGCGGGCACGAGGCTGCGCTGCTCCTCGGCGATGCGCGCCAGCTCGCGCGGGTCCGCCACGCCCCTGGCCTGCAATTCGTCCAGACGCTTCAGCGTGGTCTGCAGGCTGTTGTCCACCAGCTTCAGGCCCGCACTCACGCTCTGGCTGAGCGTCTGCGCCAGATTGGCCGCGCTCTGGCGCGCCCGCGCCTCATGAGTCTGGTAGCTGGCATGGGCGACCTGCAATGCGACCAGCACGACCATCGCCAGGACGACGAGGTTGCCGAGGATCAGATAGCGCCTGAAGCGCAGCAGGCTTGCGGAGGTTCGCCAGGGCATGCGAAGGCAAAGGGTGGCTGGCCGCCCCATGCTAGCCCAGCGTGGGGGCTCTCACCGCCAGCCGGCGTCGCGTGCGCTGCGCTCCTGTTCGGCGTTCAGCGCCTCGCCGGCCATGGTGGCGTCGATGGCGGCAAGAACCGAGGGTGGCAGGCTGCTCGCGGCCTGGCGCATGCCGCTGCCGGCACTGCTCGTGGCCGCGACCTGCTGCAGGGCCCAGGCGCCATCGGCCTCGCGGCAGGCCAGGCCGGCCGAGGCGGCCGTCGAGAAGCTGCGGCACCAGCGGCCGTCCCTGGCCTTGAAGCTGACCTGCACGGCGACCGTGGCGCCGGGCGCGCTGGCGAGCTGGCGGTCCAGGGCCTGTGCAATGGCGCCGCCGGCGACCAGCCGGTCATCGCCGCCGCCCGAGGGCGTCAGCCGCATGCCGATCAGCGTGCCCATCACCAGCGTCGCGGCCATGCCGCCCCAGGCCATCCAGTTCGACATGCCACGCCGCTGCGCCCGCACGGCGCCCAGGTCCACCACCTGGGCCGCGGGTTCGGCCAGCAGAGCCTTCAGCCGATCCGGCACCGGCTCCTTCAATACGTCGTCGAAAGCCGCCGCCATGCGGGCCCGCTCGGTCTTCAACAGTTCATCTTCATTGCGGCTCATGGCCACTCTCCCAGCAATTCCTGCAGCGCCTCGCGGGCGCGGGCCAAGCGGCTTGTCACGGTGCCCACCGGCACGCCCAGGGTCTCGGCGGCTTCCTGGTAGCTCAGGCCTTCCACCAGCACCAGGCCGACGACGGTGCGGTGCTCGTCGCTCAGCCTGGCCACCGCCTTGCGTACCAGGATGGCGTCCAGCGGCGCGCCCGACTTGGCGTCGTCACCGACATGCTCGCCTTCCTCCTCGGGCAGGAAGGTCTGGCCGCGCCGCTCGCGGGCCCTCAGTTCATCGATCCACGCGTTCTGCATGATGCGAAACATCCAGCTGTCCAGACGCGTTCCAGGCGTCCACTGGTCGGTGCGGGTCAGGGCCTTCTCGATGGCGACCTGCACGAGGTCGTCGGCGTCTTCGCGGGAGTGGGCCAGCGTGCGGCCGAAACGGCGCAGCCGCGGCAGCAGGGCGGCGATCTCCTGGCGAAGTTCGGAAAGGTTTTCGGGCATCGATACCGGGACAACGGACGAGGCATGGATTTTCTTCCCAGCCTCGCTCGTTATCCTCACAGAACGCCATGAAACAGACTGTCTTTGCCCTGTCCTTGTTCCTGAGCCTCGCGGCCCAGGCCCAGTTGCGCCTGCCGCAGCTGCCGGGCGTGCAGCGCCTGCCCGGTGCCGTGGACCGCGTCGTCGATCGCGTCGTGCAGCCCCTGCCCGAACTGCTGTCGTCGACCACCCAGCTGGTGGACCTGCGCCTGACGACGGTGCGCGACCTGCTGCAGCGCCACCCCGACGTCGTCGAGGCCGATCCGCGCGGCGAGCCGATACGCCGGCGCGAGCTGGTGCTGCTGGCGCCCAGCGAGGCGGCAATGGCGGCGGCGGCGGCCCTGGGCCTGACCAAGCTGCGCGAGGAGGCCTGGCCCGAGCTGGACCTGCGCGAGGTCGTGCTGCGCGTGCCGGCGGGCCTGGATACGGCCGAGGCGCTGGACAAGCTGCGCGCCGCCCAGCCCGAGCTGCAGGCTGACTTCAACCATCTGTATTCACGCAGCGGCGAGGTCGCGAAAGGCGCGGCGCCCGCGGCGCCGGCGCCGCGCGGCCCGGTGCGCGTTGGCCTCATTGATGGCGGTGTGGATCGCCGCCACGCCGCCCTGCGTCACGCGGTCGGTCCGAACTTCGGTTGCGGTGGCAGCACGGTGCCGAGTGAGCACGGCACGGCCGTCGCCTCCCTGCTCGTCGGCCGCGATCGCGGCTTTGCCGGGGCGGCCGTGAAGGCCGAGCTGTTTGCCGCCGATGTCTATTGCGACAAGCCGGACGGCGGCTCGGCCGAGGAGGTCGTGCGGGCCCTGGCCTGGATGGCCCGCGAGCGCGTCGCCGTCATCAATCTCAGCCTGGTCGGCCCGCAGAACCGCTTGCTGGAGCAAGGCGTGGCCGCCCTGGTCAAGCGCGGCCACCTGCTCGTTGCAGCCGTCGGCAACGACGGTCCGGCCGCCGCGCCGCTGTTTCCAGCCTCCTATGCCGGCGTGATTGGCGTGACCGGCATCAACCCCAATCGCCGCGTGCTGCCCGAGGCGGCCCAGGGGCCGCAGGTGCTGCTCACCGCGCCGGGCGCCGACATGGCCGTGGCGCGCAGCGGCGGTGGCTATGGCATCGCTCGCGGCACCTCGTTTGCGGCGCCGCTGGTGGCCGGCCTGCTGGCCGCCGAGCTGCGCGAGCCTGATGCCGCCATCGCGGCGGCCGTCATCGAGCGATTGGCGGCGTCGGCGATCGATCTCGGCGCCCCGGGCCGAGACCCGGTCTATGGCCGCGGCCTCGTTGCCGAGGACTTGCGCGTCGTGCCCGAGCAATTGCAGTCGCGCATGAAATGACACCCCTCGCCCAGTGTTGCGCGCTGAACGCGGCAAGCCTGGTCGGTCTTGCAGACCGCGCTGCGGACAGTGCCGCAGCTCTTCGGCAGGCACATGCCGCCCACTGGGCGCCATGTGTCCGGCCTCAGCCCCCGAGGGGACGACGATGCTTGCGGCATCGAGCCGCAAGCACATCGCCAGAGCGGGCCGGCTAGGGAGCGGCCCGGCGCTCGGCCCGCGATTCACGGCCTCCCCGGCTGTTGATACAGACCGTTGCACTCGGCCGGGGAAGGATATCGCGTCGGCGGTCGTTGTACTCAATGAAAGGGCCGGAATGGCTGGCTCTTCCGCAACGACACCCGGAGATCCATCATGTCTGCAACCCGTCGCACTCAAGTCCTTCGCACCACGCTGAGCATTGCCGCCATGGCCGCCGGCCTGATCGCTTCCAACGCCCACGCCGGCTTGCTCGGCGGTGGTGGTGGCGGTGGCGGCCTCACCGGAGGTTTGACAGGCGGCCTGAACGGCGCGCTGTCGCCGCGCCAGCTCGATGTCGGCGGCAAGGCCAACGGCTCGGCCAATGCCGATGGCTCGCTGATCAAGGGCACCGTCGACAAGACCAAGGGCGCCGTCGGCGGCGTCAAGGACACGGCTACCGGCAAGGTGGGCGAGGTCAAGTCCACCGTGACCGACAAGGCCGGTGAGCTGAAGGCCGCCGGCGAAGGCGCCAAGGACTCGCTGGGCAATGCCGCTGGCAGCGCCTCGGGCAGCGCCGACGGCAGCATCAGCGGCGCACTGAACGGCACGGCCAACGGCGTCAGCGGCAGCCTGGCCGGCCAGGGCAGCGGCGCGCTGAATGGCGCGCTGAAGCAGGGCGACGCGCCGGCGGCGACAACGCCGGCAGCGCCTGCCACGCCGACGGCCGCCGCACCGACAGCGCCCGCCACCCCCACGGCCGCCACGACGCCTGCCAAGCCGGCTGCGCCGCTGGCCCTCGGCGGCACGGCGAGCGGCAGCGCCAGCAAGAAGGAAGTCGGCGGCAGCGCCACGGGCCAGGCCACCGGCCGCAAGGGTCAGGCCGAGGGCAGCGCTGCGGCCAAGGCCACGCGCACCGACAACGGCGTCGCCTTGAACACCACGGCCGACGGCTCGGCCAAGCGCTGATCTGCGCCGGGGATTGGGGCGGCCTGCGGGCCGCCCTTTTCATTCAACCCCGCCGTTTCAGCCGATAAAGGGCGACCGCACTGCACAGCACCGTGAAGCCCAACAGCACGGTCACTGCCATCTCCGGCGCCATCCAGCGGAGCTTGGTCACGCCACCGGCCGCGAAGACGAGCTGGTCCAGATGGAAGTGGGGCCAGAAGGCGGTCTGGAAATGCATGGATTTGGGCAGAGGGAAGAACACGCCCGACAGATAGAGGCCCGGCAGATAGGCCAGATTGGCATAGGCCGGGGCGGCCGAGCCGCTGGTCAGCGCGCCCAGCATGACGCCCAGGGCGCAGAAGGGCAGGGTGCCGGCGGTCAGCACGGCGCTCATGGCCGCGAACTGAGCGCCACTCAGATGCGCCTGGCCCGTGGCGGCCGCCAGCACGAGGATGGGCAGATAGGCCAGGGTGCCGCACGCCACGCCCGCGACGATCTTGGCCGTCAGCCAGGCGCCGGGCGGCGCGGGCTGGGCGCGCTTCAAGGTCAGCAGGCCCTGCTCGCGCTCCATGGCGAGATTGGGGCAGGTGGCGAACAGGGCCGCCATCGTGACGGCCATCACCGAGAAGCCGCCGAACATGAAGCGGCCCGCATCGGGGTCCTTGGCCACCATCTCGCCGGCCACCGCGAAGGCGAACAGCAGATAGGTGGCCACCGGCAGCAGGAACATCGGCAAGGCAAAGGCCGGCATGCGCAGCAGGCGGATGAGCTCCAGCCGGATCTCGATGGCATAGACCGCCAGCGTACGGTTCACGGGCACGGATTGGGTCAAGGCGGTCATGCGGCCTCCCGGGTGAGTTCGTTGAAGGCTTCGTTGAGCCCGGCCTGTTTCACTTCCAGGCGCGAGAGCTGGGGATCGGCGGCGAGCAGTCGGCGCACGACGGCCTCGGCATCGGTGGCGACGATGGCCAGTTGATCGTGGTCGCAGGACACCTCGACGACGCCGGCCCAGCGCCTCACCTCGAGCGGCGGCAGCGTGGTGTCGCAGCGGATGTGGCGGCGCGACACCAGGGCACGCATCTCGTCGACGCTGCCCGAGGCGATGAGGCGGCCCTTGCCGAGCACCGCCACGCGTGTCGCCAGCGCTTCAGCTTCCTCGAGGTAGTGCGTGGTCAGCAGGATGGAGCAGCCCTCGCGCAGCAGGGCACGGATATGGGCCCACATGGCCTCGCGGGCCTGGAGGTCGAGGCCGACGGTGGGTTCGTCCAGGAACAGCACCCGGGGCCGGCCGCAGATGGCGAGCGCGAACTGCACCTGGCGCTTCTGGCCGCCCGAGAGCTTGCCGTAGGGACGCTGGGCCAGGGCCTCGATGCCGGCGCGTTCCAGCGCCTGTTTCACCGTCATCGGCCGCTCGTAGTAGCTGGCCGACAGGGCGACGAGCTCATGGACCTTGAGGTCCTTGGGCAGCTCGATGTCCTGCATCATGACGCCCAGGCCGCGGCGCCTCTCGATCTGCTGCGGTGCGCCGCCCAGCAGGCGCACGACGCCGGCATCGGCCTCATGCAGGCCCAGCCACAGCGAGATGGCCGTGGACTTGCCGGCGCCGTTGGGCCCCAGCAGCGCCAGCAGTTCACCGCGCTTGAGCTGCAAGTCGACGCTGCTGAGCGCCTGCAGCTTCCCGTAGCGCTTGGACACACCGCGCAGCGAGGCGACAAGCTCGTCGTCCGCGGGTATCTCGACGGGCGCCGCGGCGGCGTGGCGCGGGTAGATGCGACCGTTGAGCAGCCTGCCGATGACCGTCGAGCGCACCAGGTAGTGGTAGCTCAGCAGCAGCAGGCCGAGGCTGACACCGACGATGAAGGGGTATTTCAGGCTCCAGTGCAGCGGCCAGTCGCCCACCCACACCTGCAGGGCCGCGACGACCGGCAGATGGACGAGATAGATCCAGTAGGAGGCGTCGGCCACATAGCGCACCGCCGGGCGGTGGCCGGACAGATGGCGCAGCGCCAGGCCGGTGATGGCAAAGCTCCAGGCCCAGCTCGACGCGACAAAGGACAGCGTGAAGATCAGCTTGGGGTTGTCGGGCATGCCGAACACAGGCTGGGTCTTCAGGACGTAGAGGCAGACCGCCGAGGACGCGATGGCCAGGGTCAGATGCATGCTCCAGCGCGAACGCAGGGCCGCCAGCGCATCCGGCGCGCGCTGCACCAGCCAGCCGAAGGCGAAGGCCAGGCCATAGCCCACGGTGGCCGGCAGCTGCGGGATCAGCGACTGGTCGGGCGTGGGGATGCCGGCCCAGGGCATCCACCTCGGCAGCGCCAGCAGGCAGGCGGCGAGTGGCAGGCCCAGCAGCAGCGCCCCGGCGGGCCAGCGCAGGGCCGCGGTCACGGTGCGGTCCACGAGGCCGCGCCAGGCCTGGTGCGAATCCAGCTTCGCGATGACGCTGCGTGCGATCAGCGTGCCGGCGTACAGCCACAGCAGCTGGTAGAGGAACCACAGATGGAACAGCGGCAGGGCGCCGATCGCCTTGGGCATTTCCGGCGGCGCCGGCGGCGCACCGTGGAAGAGCTTCATCGCGCCCAGGGTCCAGACCAGGATGATGGCGGGAAAGCTCAGCAGCCAGCCCACCACCATGGGCACGGCGATGCGCTTGCCGCGATTGGCCCAGAAGCCGCCCGTGCCCAGGCGTTGGTGCAGGCCGCGCGCAAAGAAGCCGGCGATGAAGAAGAACAGCGTCATGCGAAAGCTGTGGGCCACGAAGCTGACGTCGGCCAGGAATGGGCTGGGCGAGTTGTCGACCATGGCCCAGAGGCCGGGTGGCATGCCGGGGATGAAGGACAGCATCGCGTGGAAGGCCACCCCCAGCAAAAGGGCAAAGCTCCGCACTGCGTCGAGGGCATGCAGCCTCTCGCCGTTGGGTTGATTCGTCATGAGCGCTCCTAGAGAACGTCGCGCCGTCTTGCGGCGAAGAGCAGGGGCAGGGACAGGGCGAGCAGGGTCAGGGCCAGCTCGGCCGCGAGGAGTTGCCAGAAAGCGGCGTTCCAGACCGGCGAGGCGGCCAGCATGTATTGGCCGATCGCGGGGATGCGGCCCACGCCCATCATGAACAGCGAGATGGACATATTGGTCAGGATGACCAGCCCGCCCATGGCGGCCTCGGAAGCGATGTGCAGGGCGCCGCACAGCACCAGCGCGAAATTCAGCAGCAGGAAGACGCACAGCAGCACCGCATAGGGCAGCAGGCCGTCGGCAATGCCGGGCATGACGAGGATGAGGGCCAGGGCCCCCGCGCTCAAGGCCGCCCAGGGCAGCAGGAAGCAGGCGAGCAGGCCGAGCAGCTTGGCGCGCACATAGTCGCCCGGCGACAGTGGCAGGCTGAGCATGAAGAGCAGCGAGCGCTCCTTGCGTTCGCTGGCGACGCCGAACAGCGCCAGCATGACGCCCAGGGCGATGATGGCCGTCAGCCAGACGATGAAGCCGATGTTGAAGCCGATCTCGCCGCTGGCCGCGCTCAGCAGTCCGGCCAAGCCCGCGGCGGTGCCACCGACGAGCAGCCAGCGGTAGACGTGGAGCTCCTTGGCGATGAGCTTGCGTGTGAGCAGATTCATGGCTTGCGAGCCTCTTGGGCTTGTCGGCTGTGCATGACGGTGGCGACGAAGACTTCTTCCAGGCTCATGCGGTGCACGGCCTGCACCGGCGCGCCGAGGCGGGCAAGGAAGCCGTCGTTGAAGCCGTCGACGGTCAGCGTGATGTGGGGGCCGTCGATGTCGCGGTGGACGATTTCCGGAAGCTGCCAGTCCGGGACACCCTCGGGCAGGCGCAACTGCAGCCGCCGCCAGCGTTCGAGGAAGTCTTCCTTGTTGTCGGACGCGACGACGCGGCCGCGGTCGATGAAGGTGAGGCGGTCGGAGATGCGCTCCACGTCCAGCGTGTTGTGCGACGAGAACAGGATGGAGCGGCTGTCGTCGCGCAGCACATCCATGAACTCGGTCAGCAGCTCCTGGCGGGCGACCGGGTCCATGCCGGCCGTGGGCTCGTCCAGCACCAGCAGGCGCGGGCGCCGTGCCAGGGCCAACAGCAGCAGGGCCTTGGCCTGCTCGCCGCTGGACAGCTGCCTGGCCGTCTGCCCGGCATGCAGGCCGAAGCGCTTCAACAGCGTGGCGGCATAGGCCGCGTCCCAGCCGGGGTAGAGGGAAGCGACGAAGTCCATATGCCAGGCCAGCGTCGCCTGCGGCAGCAGCTTCATGTCGTCGCTGACGAAACCGACGTCGGCCTTGGCGGCGGCCTGTTGGCGCGGCATGTCGTGGCCGAGCAGGCGGATGCTGCCGGCATCGGCCGTCAGCAGACCCATCAGCAGCCGGATGGTGGTGCTCTTGCCGGCGCCATTGGGACCGACCAACCCCATGATCTGGCCCGGCTCGAGGTCCAGGGACACGTCCTCCAGCGTGAAGAAGCGGAACGCCTTGCGCACGCCCTTCATCTCGATGGCTTGGGTAGCGCTCATTCGGCGGGCTCCTGGGGGTTCAGCGCGCTGCGCAGTCGTTCAATCAATTCGGTCTGCGGCATGGCCAGCGAACGTGCGATCTCACCTGCTTCAGCAAGGTGGGCGTCGAGCTGAGCCAGCCGCATGTCCTTGGCCAGGCCCTGGGCGTCGGCCACGAAGGAACCCTTGCCGTGGCGGGTGACGATGACGCCTTCGGACTCCAGATCCAGGTAGGCGCGCTTGACGGTGATGACGCTGACCCGCAGGTCGGCCGCCAACGTCCGGATGGAGGGCAGTTCCTGCCCGGCCGGCCAATCCCCGGCGGCCACGCGCTGACGGATCTGCTCGACGATCTGCAGATACATCGGCCGGGCATCCGCCTGGGAGATGAAAAGGCTACTGTGCATAATGTGTATACACAGAATATATGCACAGTCGAAGGAATGCAAGGCTCGCTGCAATACTCGCGGCCCTCATGAACTGGATTCGTCGCATTCGCCTCGGTTGGAAACAGGCGCTCGGCCGGCCGGCGCCCAGGCCGTCGGCGCCGCCGTTGGCTCTCAGCCATCCAGCGCTGGGGGAATTGGCGGGCACGGCAGAGGAGCTGCGTGGCGCCGTCATGGTGGGCGCGCAGCGGGTGACGCTGATCGTCAGGCCCGACGGCGGGCCGATGGACGATGCGCTGCGGCTGGCGGTGGAGGCTGCCGGGCAGCTGCCCGGCCTGCATGAGCGCAGCTTGCGCCAGATTGCCGAAGATTCGCTGGCCAGCTACAACAACGATTGGCGAGTCGGCCAGACGGTGGGTGCCGACGGCAAGGCGGTCGACTTCGAGAAGCCGCTGCTGTCAGCGGCCGAGTTCAGCGTCCAGTTCAGCTTGACCGAGGTCGACGTGTGCGGCCCCGACCTGCTGTCGCTCTGGTACGACTGCGGCGACCTGTTCTGGGGCCACAGCTTCAGTGCGACCTTCTTCGACGGCTTGGCTGGAGAGATCGACGTCCAGATGCTCGGCTAGAGCTTCAGCAAGGCTTCCAGGTTCACGCGCAGCTTGAACTCCGCCGGCGCCAGGCTGGCCGTGATGGCCTGCGAGGCCAGGCGGGTGTCGCGCGGCACCGGGTTGCTCAGCGGGCTGCCGCTCTTGCCGATCAGCGCGGCCACCAGGGGTTCGTTGGCACTGAAGCCGCGCTTGAAGACCAGGCCGACCTCGCCATTGGCCAGGCGCACGATGCTGCCCGGCGGATAGAGGCCGACGGTCTTGATCAGGGCGGCGCCGGCCTCGTCGGGCTGGCCGAGTTCGTCGAGGAAGACGGCGCGTGCCGCGGCGGCGCCGCTCATGGCCTGGCGACTGCGGCGCGGCGACAGGCGGGCGCCGAAGAGGTCGATGCGACGCAGCAGGCGGGCCAGCTTCTCGCCGTCGCCGCGGCTGCCCAGCGGGCCTGGGCCGGCATCGTGATGCAGGCGCACGGCCGTCAGCCAGACGGGATCGTTGATGCCGACCTGAGCCAGGCGCAGGGCGGCGCGGTCGCCATGGGCGGACAGGGCCTGGCGCTGGGCGGCCGTGGCGGTGTCGACCTGGGCCGCCATGCGGTCATGGACGGCCGTGGCGCCATAGTTCATCGTCAGCGCGGCGCCCTGCAGGGCCGTGCGCAGTTCGGGCGCCAGCTGCAGCTGCTGGGCGACGAGGTCGCAGACCAGCAGGGTCAGCAGGGCGTGGCGGGCGCTGTAGTCGCCGAACTCCTGGCTGCTCTCGAAGACCAGCAGCATCAGCGTGGCGTCCGGGTGGGCGTGCAGGCGCTTCAGGGCAGCGTCGCGCAGCGTGGCCAGGCGGGTGGCGAAATCCACCGGTTCGGCTTCGCGCAGCAGGCTGTGGATGCGCAGCAGCAGGTCCGACCAGGCCTCGCGCGGGCCCAGCTCGACCTTGGTCGGCACCAGCGTGTCCAAGCGGAAGCTGCCGTCGGCCTTGGCGATGTCGGACAGCGACACGTCCTGCATGACCATGGTGTCCAGCCGATGCGCCAGGGCGCGCTGGTACTCGATGGTGTCCTCGGAATTCACCCAGGCGCCGCCCTCGACGAGGCTGCGCACCAGCGGCGAGTCGCGCAGCACCTGGCCGCGCGCGAACAGCAGCTTGCCGTTGGCGTCGAAGAGGTCGTAGGGCAGGGTCATGCCCAGCCGCAGCGTGCGGGCAGGCAGGGGGATGAGTTCTGAGGCCATGGATTGCGGCATTCTCAACGGCCTTCGGCATTGCGCAGGCGTTCTTGAGGCACGGCGAAGGGGGGGCTGCGTAGAATTCCCGGCTCATCCGAGGAGCGCTGCGAGGGTTTGCCCCCCAGGCTCGGATCGTTTCCAACGGCGCTCATCGATCCCCAGCGTGCCCCGCATCGATGAATATCTCGCCGCCTCCCCTCAAGCTCTCCGGCCTCGAGCCTGTCGCCATCGACGCCGGCAGCCTGTTCGTCAACATCGGTGAGCGCACCAATGTCACCGGCTCCAAGGCCTTCGCCCGCATGATCCTGGCGGGCCAGTTCGAGCAGGCCCTGGCCGTCGCCCGCCAGCAGGTCGAGAACGGCGCCCAGGTCATCGACATCAACATGGACGAGGCCATGCTGGACAGCCAGGCGGCCATGGTGCGCTTCCTGAACCTGATCGCCGGCGAGCCCGAGATCGCCCGTGTGCCCATCATGATCGACTCCTCCAAGTGGAGCGTCATCGAGGCCGGCCTGAAGTGCATCCAGGGCAAGGGCATCGTCAACTCCATCTCGCTGAAGGAAGGCGAGGACGAGTTCCGCCGCCAGGCCAAGCTCGTCAAGCGCTATGGTGCGGCGGCGGTCGTCATGGCCTTCGACGAGAAGGGCCAGGCCGACACCTTCGCGCGCAAGACCGAGATCTGCGAGCGGGCCTACCGCATCCTCGTCGACGAGGTGGACTTCCCCGCCGAGGACATCATCTTCGACCCCAATATCTTCGCCATCGCGACGGGCATCGAGGAGCATGACAACTACGCCGTGGACTTCATCGAGGCCACGCGCTGGATCAAGCAGAACCTGCCCGGCGCCAAGGTCTCCGGCGGCGTGTCCAACGTGTCCTTCAGCTTCCGCGGCAACGAGCCGGTGCGCGAAGCTATCCACACCGTCTTCCTGTACCACGCCATCCAGGCCGGCATGGACATGGGCATCGTCAACGCCGGCATGGTGGGCGTCTACGACGACCTCGATGCCGAGCTGCGCGAGCGCGTCGAGGACGTGGTGCTGAACCGCCGGCCCGACGCCGGCGAGCGCCTCATCGAGATCGCCGACCGCGCCAAGAGCGCCGGCAAGGACGATTCGGCCCGCCTGGCCTGGCGCGCCGGCGACGTGAATGCACGGCTGTCGCACGCGCTGGTGCACGGCATCACCGACTTCATCGTCGAGGACACCGAAGAAGCCTGGGTGGCCATCAAGGCCGGCGGCGGCCGGCCGCTGCATGTCATCGAAGGCCCGCTGATGGCCGGCATGAATGTCGTCGGCGATCTGTTCGGCCAGGGCAAGATGTTCCTGCCCCAGGTGGTCAAGAGCGCCCGCGTCATGAAGAGCGCCGTGGCCCATCTCGTGCCCTATATCGAGGAAGAGAAGCGCCAGCTGCAGGCCGCCGGCGGCGACGTCAAGCCCAAGGGCAAGATCGTCATGGCCACGGTCAAGGGCGATGTGCACGACATCGGCAAGAACATCGTCACGGTGGTCCTGCAGTGCAACAACTACGAGGTCGTCAACATGGGCGTCATGGTGCCGGCGCGCGACATCCTGC
The DNA here is from genome assembly GCF_031458095.1 of Roseateles saccharophilus. Taxonomy (GTDB): domain Bacteria; phylum Pseudomonadota; class Gammaproteobacteria; order Burkholderiales; family Burkholderiaceae_C; genus Pelomonas; species Pelomonas saccharophila_A. Next base: position 298,719 of record NZ_JAVDXU010000002.1, on the reverse strand, counting down.
AGAAGGCCAAGGATGAGGGCGCGGACATCATCGGCCTGTCCGGCCTCATCACGCCCAGTCTTGAGGAGATGCAGCACGTCGCCGCCGAAATGCAGCGCGATGACTACTTCTCATCACGCCACATGCCGCTGCTGATCGGCGGTGCGACGACCAGCCGCGTGCACACGGCCGTCAAGATCTCGCCGCATTACGAGGGCCCGGTCGTCTATGTGCCGGATGCCTCGCGCGCCGTGGGCGTCTGCACCGAGCTGCTCAGCGACGACCGCGCCGCCGGCTATATCGCCGAGCTGAAGGCCGACATCGAGAAGACCCGCCAGCTGCACGCCAACAAGAAGCAGACGCCGCTGGTCACGCTGGCCGCTGCGCGTGCCAACAAGGCGGTGCTGGACCTGGCCCGCGTGCCGCCGGCGCCCAAGTTCACCGGCCGGCGCGTGCTGAAGAACCTCGACCTCGCCGAGCTGGCGAAGTACATCGACTGGGGCCCTTATTTCCAGACCTGGGATCTCGCCGGCCCCTACCCGGCCATCCTTGACGACGCCGTCGTCGGCGGCGAGGCGCGCAAGGTGTTCGCCGACGCCCAGGCCATGCTGAAGAAGATCATCGACGGCCGCTGGCTGCAGGCCCATGCCGTCTTCGGCCTCTACCCGGCCGCGCGCGTCAACGAGGACGACATCGAGATCAAGAGCGAGCCTCCCATGACCTGGCGCGGCCTGCGCATGCAGTCGGAGCGGCCCGTCGTTGACGGCGTGAAGCGGCCCAACCGCTGCCTGTCGGATTTCGTGGCGGAGCAGGGCGACCACATCGGCATGTTCGCCGTCACCGCCGGCCTGGGCGTTGACAAGAAGGAAGCCGACTTCCTGGCCAGCCACGACGACTATTCCGCCATCATGCTCAAGGCCCTGGCCGACCGCCTCGCCGAGGCCGCAGCCGAGTGGCTGCACGAACGCGTGCGCCGCGAGTTCTGGGGCTATGCGCCGGCCGAAGGCCTCAGCAACGAAGAGCTGATCGCCGAGAAATACCAGGGCATTCGCCCCGCGCCCGGCTATCCGGCCTGCCCGGACCATCTCGCCAAGCGCGATCTCTTCAAGGTGCTGGCGCCGCAAGAGATCGGCATGGGCCTGACCGACAGCATGGCCATGACGCCGGCGGCCAGCGTCAGCGGCTTCTATCTGGCCCATCCCGATGCGGCCTATTTCAATGTCGGCCGCATTGGCGACGACCAGCTCGCCGACTGGGCCGCGCGCTGCGGCTTGAGCGAAGCCGACGCGCGCCGCGCACTGGCGCCGTTGCTCGGCTGACACGAGGGCCCGCCGCGGCGGGCCGATTTGTAACTGAAGCGGCCTTGTCCTACAGGACCGGTCGCGGCGTCGCGGCATCCTGCGAACACTCTCAATCACATCGGAAGCCCCATGTCGACCCCCACACTTCCCGTCAAGTCCACCCAGATCGTCGCCGGCGTGGCCGTCGTGCTGGCTCTGCTCGGCGGCGCCTATGCCGTGGGACGGTCGCAGGGCCCGAGCAGCGAGCCCGCGGCCGCCGCGATGCCGCAGCCGACGACTTCCAACCCACCGACGTCTGCCCAGCCGCAACGCCTGGCCAGCGCCGAGTCCGCGCGTGAACCGGTGCGCGAAAGCCGGCCGGCAACCGTGGAAACCGAAGCTCAGCCCGCCCTGTGCGCCAGCTGTGGCCGCGTGACCGATGTGCACGCCGAAACGCGTCGCGGCCAGTCCAGCGGCGTCGGCGCCGTGGGCGGCGCCGTCGTGGGCGGCCTGCTGGGCAATATGGTCGGCGGCGGCAATGGCCGCAAGCTGGCCACCGTGGCCGGTGCCGTCGGCGGCGGCTATGCCGGCAACGAGATCGAGAAGAACCAGAAAAGCCACACCGTCTGGGTCGTGCAGGTGCGCGAACGCGATGGCCGCCTGCGCCGCTTCGAACGCAGCGCCGATCCGGGCCTGCGCGTCGGCGACGAGGTCAAGCTGACCGAGAACGGTTTTTCGCGCGCCTGAGCGCGGCGGACCGCTTCTCCAGGATGGATGCGATGAAGCCGTTGTGGATCGCCACCCTGGCCCTGGCGGCCAGTCTCGCCCCGGCCGCGCGGGCCGCCGACAGCCCGGCTCCGGTGCTGTCCGTGCCCACGCAAGCGCAGCGCGAAGCCCTCTGCAAGGGCTGCCTGTGGGTGCAGGAAATCCACACCGAAACCCGCCAGGGCAAGGGCAGTGGCCTGGGCGTCGTCGGCGGTGCCGTCATCGGCGGCCTGCTGGGCCATCAGGTTGGTGGCGGCACCGGCAAGAAGCTGGCCACCGTCGGCGGTGCCGCGGCCGGCGGCTATGCCGGCAACGAGGTCGAGAAGAACGCCAAGAAGACCACCGTCTGGGTCGCCCAGGTCGTCGATCGCAGCGGCCAGATGCGCCGGGTCGAGATGGGCGCCGATCCCATGCTCAGGCCGGGCGACACCGTGCGCGAGCGGGACGGCCGGCTCGTCCGCCCCTGACGCGCTTCAGCGCGCGCTGCCGTCTCGACATAGTGCCGGGCCGAAGGCCAGTAGAAGGGCGCGCGACGACGGCCGTCGTCGCGATCTCGCGAGAGCCCGCCTGCTCGCAGGCCGTCTTCACCGGCAGGGCCGCCGCTGAATACCAGGTCAGGGCGCGTGCAGGCGGTACTGGTTGCGCCCCGCGTCCTTGGCCAGATACAGGGCCTGGTCGGCCCGGCCGAGCAGGGCTTCGCCGTCGAGTTCGTCGCCCGGATGGATGGCGATGCCGATGCTGGTGCCCACGGACAGCTCGCCAGCCGATGTCGCGAAGGGGCGGTTGATGGCGTCGATGATCTTGCCGGCCACGATCTCGGCCTCGACAGGCGCGCCCAGGGCTTCCAGCACGACGACGAATTCATCGCCCGCCAGCCGCCCGACGAAATCGGTGCCGCGCACCAGGGCGAGCAGGCGGCGCGCGAAGTCGCGCAGCACCTCGTCGCCGACGCCGTGCCCATGGCTGTCGTTGATGAGCTTGAACCGGTCGATGTCCAGAAACAGCAGGGCCGTCAGGGTCTGGGCGCGTTGGGCACGCTTGATGATGGCGGTCAACTGCTCGTCGAAGCTGTAGCGGTTGGGCAGGCCTGTGAGGGCGTCGGTGCGGGCCAGCTCGGCGAGCTGGCGCTCGAGGCGCCGGTGCTCGGTCACATCGGTGCTGAGTGCATACAGGCCGCGAATTGACCCGTCGGGCGCGATGTCGGGCAGATAGAGGTTGTGCAGGAAGCGGTTCACGCCCAGGGACGTGGATTCGAGGTCGAACTCGACCCGCTCGCCGGCCAGCGCCCGCGCGAGGGCTTCTCGGCGCTGTTCGTACAGCGGCGCGGGAATGGCCTCCGCTACCGTCTTGCCGACGGTGCTGCGGTGGTCCAGCCCCGTCCATTTGGTGAAGGTCTCGTTCAGGAAGAGCAGGCGCTGGTCCTTGTCGATATAGGAGATCATGACCGGCAGGTTGTCGGCGATGTCGCGCAGCCGCTTCTCGCTCTCGGCCAGCAGGGCCTCGGCTTGGCGCCGTTCGGTGATGTCGAAGGAGACGGAATAGAAGCCCTGCACCTCGCCGTCGGCATCGACATCGGGCACATAGCGCTGCACGAAGTAGAGGGTCTCGCCGTCCCGGGTCACGAAGGACTCGAACTCCTGGGGCTGGCCTTGCAGCACGGCATCGATATGCGGCTTGGCGATCTCCCACATCGCGTCGCCGCGGATCTCGCGAAAGCTCAGCCCCATCAGCTCTGACACCGGGCGCCTCAGCACGCGCTCTACGGCGAGATTGCCGAAGTCGGCGCGCACATTCCTGTCGAAGTGGGACACCACGACGGGGATGTTGTCGGTGATCTTGCGCATGCGCTGCTCGGCCTCGCGCAGCTCGTCGGTGCGCCGCCGCAGGGCGATGGTCATGGCGTCGAAGCGGCGCTTCAGCGTGCCGAGCTCGTCCTGGGCCGTGCTGCCGAACAGCGGCACCTGTTCGCCGCGCTCCAGGGCTTCGGTGACTTCGGTGAGCCGGGCCAGGGGGCGCAGCACGCGGCGCACGCCGACGACGGCCAGCACCGCCAGCAGCAGACTGAAACAGGCGATGGAGGCCATGGTGATGCGCTCGTGCACGTCCTCGGCCAGGCTGCGCGCGTCGCCGGCATTGCGTGACCAGCGGAAGGCCGCATCCGCCATGGCTTGTGTGTCGCCGAGCAGCAGCTCGAAAGCCTGGTCGCGGCGGCGTCGCTCGAAGTCGCTGACCGGTACGGCCGCGGTCTGCAGCGCGCGCTCAAACAGGACGGGGAGGCGGGCGGCCGCGTCGTTCAGCAACTCCAGCTCGGCCGCGGATTCACCCAGTGAGCTGGCCCCTTCCAGGTCCCGGACGATGTTGGCGAGCCAGCGTTTCCACTCCGAGGTCGAGAGCTCGTCGCGCTCGCGCTGGAACACATAGGTGACGCCGACGAGGCCGGCCACGTCGCGCGCCACCTGCTGGGCGCGCTGTTGCTGGGCCTCGGCGGCATCCTCGGCCGCGGTGGCCATCCACATCGCAGCGATGGCGGACACGCCCACCAGGACGGCGGCGACGCCGGCGGCGATGAAGAGGGAGCGGATCTTCATGGACGGTGAGCTCAGCGGGCCAGGCCCACGGCATTGGGCAGCACGGCGCGCAGCGGTCCGGCGTCGACCAGGGCGCGATAGTCGGCGGGCTTGCTGCCGCTCGCATAGCCCTCGCGCAGGGCCCAGTTGGCCTGGGACTGCATGGTTCGCAGCAAGCCTTCCTCCAGGGCCAGCACGGCATGGGTGCGCTGCATCGACCAGGCTGCAAAACTCGGCTCGACGCCCAGCCGGCTCACGAAGATGGCCTCGGCCCGGCGTGGCTGGGCGCGGATGAATTCATGGGCCCTCAGCATGGCCCTGAGGAAGCGTTCGACATCGCCCCGCCGCGCTTTCAGGAAGCCGTTCTGGGCCACGAGGTTGAAGGTCTGCTTGTAGTTGCCCGTTTCGCTCAGCACGACGCCATCCACCTGCGGGCTGTGCGCGGCCGCATAGGCAAAGGGCTGGAAGACGGCCACCGCGTCCACCTGGCCGGCAGTCATGGCGTCCAGCGCGGCCTCGGGCTGCAAGGCCACCTGGGTGATGCTCTTGGGATCGACGTTGTTGTTGAGCAGGAAGGTGTCGAGGAAGTACTGTGCCGACGTGCCCTTGACGACCCCCACGCGCTTGCCGACGAGGTCGCCGGCGGCCTTGATGCCCGCGCTGCGACGGGCGACGAGCTCGACGTCGCTGGAGGTGCTGGAGAAGGTCGCGACGATGGAGAAGTCCGTGCGCTCGAAGGATTCGAAGACGATGGCGGTTTCGGCCGCCGTGCCGAGGTCGGCCCGGCCTTCGGCCATCAGCTTCAGGCAGCGACGGCCGCTGGGCGCCTCGATGGCCTTGACCGTCAGGCCCTCGGCCTCGAACAGGCCCTCGGCCAGGGCGACGAAGACCGGCAGCGAATGCGGCGACCGTGAAACGGCAACCGTCAGTGGCGCCGCGCCCGCCGCGCCCGCCAGCCCTGTGGCCAGCAGCATCGGCAACCAGCGTTTGCAGAGACGGAACAGCATGAGGGACGTCTTTCCTGAATGGCCCGCGGGCCGGGCCTCATCGTGCCAGTGTGACCGCAGCCGGTGCGACGGACTGCAATGGGCGGGCATCGATGAGCTGCTGCATCGAAGGCGCGGGCTCCGTCGGCTTGCCGTCCTGGCCCAATTGCCAGCGGATCTGGCTGAGCATGGTGGTGGGCAGCGAGGTGTGCAGGGCGACACGATAGTCCTGCTCGGTCATCAGACGCTGGGCCACCGTGGCCGTGATCTTGAGGCTGGCCGCCAGGATGGCCTGGGCCTCGGCGGGCGAGTCGGCGATGAAGCGCTGGGCCCGCAGCAGGGCGCGCAAGACCTTCTCGTAGCGCGGCCGGTCGCGTTCGACGGCGCGGGCCTGGGCCGCGATGCAGAAGTGCTGGGTGTAGACATGGGCCGAAGGCAGGCGGACGGCGTCTTCGCCCAGCTTGTCCTCGATGCGGCTGGCCTCCGGCTCCCACACCACGGCGGCGGCGGCCTTGCCCTGCTGCACCAGATCACCCAGGGCGCCCGGCTCGGCAAAGCCCAGCTTGACGCGATCCGGGTCTATGCCCTGGTAGGTGAGCCAGCGGTCCAGGAAATACTCGGCCGAGGTGCCGGCCACCGTGGCGATGCGCTTGCCGGACATGTCGGCGCCCTGCCGCACGCCAGCGCGGCGGCTGGCGATGAGCTTGATCTGGGCCGTGGACTCGCCGATGGAGGCGAGGATGGCGACGGCGGGCGTCTGCGCGGCCGTCATGGCGACGGCGAATTCGGCGCTGGCGGCCATGTCGGCGCTGCCGGATCGCAGCGCGGCCAGGCAGGCCTTGCCGCTGTTGCAGGGGATGCGCACCACGTCCAGGCCCTCGGCCTGGAAGAAGCGCTGTTCGAGGGCCACCAGCAATGGCAGGGAGACCGGCCCGCTGGGCATGGCGATGTTGATCGTCGCGGCATGCAACGGTGAAGCTGGGACCGACAGCAGCATGACGGCCAGCCCGATTGCCAGTCGGACCCTGACCATGCTCAGACTGCCTGGCCGGGCAGCCCCCGGCGCAACTGGATGGCTTCAGCGACGTGCGGGCTGCCGATCACCACCGCCCCCGCCAGGTCGGCCACCGTACGGGCCACGCGCAGCACGCGGTGGAAGCTGCGCGCCGACCAGCCCAGGCGCTCGGCCGAGCGCTCCAGCAGGGCCTTGGCGGCCGGCTCCAGCGCGGCGTGGTCGTTCAGGTCCTGGGCCTGCAACTGCGCATTGGCCACCCCCTGGCGCGCCACCGCACGCTCACGCGCGGCCGCCACGCGCTGCGCGACGACGGCGCTGGCCTCACCGGGCGCGAGGTCTTGCAGCTCCCGCGGCGGGATGGCGGTGACCTCGATGAGCAGGTCCAGGCGGTCGAGGAAGGGGCCGCTGAGTCGGCCCTGATAGCGCGACACCTGGTCGGGCGTGCAGCGGCAGGCCTTCAAGGGGCTGCCCAGATGACCACAGGGGCAGGGGTTCATCGCCGCGACGAGCTGGAAGCGCGCCGGGAATTCAGCCTGGCGTGCGGCGCGCGAGATCAGGATGCGGCCGGTCTCCAGTGGTTCGCGCAGGGCTTCCAGCGCGGCACGGGGGAATTCGGGGATTAGGTGTCGCGCTTTGTATGTCTGTTTCATCGCCCAGGCCTTGCTGCTACGGTGGACACACCTCGACAGCACGATGCAGCCACGATGACTTTCAGCGGCTCTAGGGAACATCGCCTCGTACATCTGAGACCTCAGGAGATCATGCCGCAACTCGGGGAAGTGCTCGGCGACGTTGCACGGCTCGCAGAGACCGCAGAGGCCCGGTTTCGTCATCTTCCTCTGCTTTCTGTCCCGGTTGACGGGGCGGGGATGCCGGTGCGAGCGGCTGCGCTCTTTTTGGCCAGATGCGCACTGGAAAGCAGGGGGCGTACGGGCGATTCTCAGCGCACGTATGCCGAATGCCTGCTCGATTGGCTCGAGCATCTTTGGAACAGCGCTGAGGGGGTGGCACTGCCTTCAGACGAATTACTGCTTAGCGCAACGGAGGAGACGCTGCAGCTATATCGCACAAAGCTCTTTCACGCCGAAACCCGAAGCCGCTCGCGCGTTTCCTCTGCGACTGCGAATCTGCGGGTGACGGTCGTAGCTCAGTTCTACCTCTGGGCGCAAGTAAACGGATTTGAATCGCTCGTTGGCGAATTTTTGCGCGGGCGTTCTGGCGACAAGAGATCGCTCGCACGTCGCGTTGTAGTGCGGCACCCTAGGCAGCTTGGCGTTGAAGAACTCATTCGCCTATTCGGTCATGTCCGCTCGGTGTTTCGATTAATGTTTCGCTGGTGCCTCGTAACTGGAATGAGACGTTTCGAGATCCACGATCTGCTCAAGTCCATGCTGCCTTCGCCGCAAAGTCTTCCGTTCGACGAAGACGGTTTGTCGAAAATTCAGATTCGACGGAAGGGAGGCAAAGAAGCTCCTATCTATGCTCCAGCCTCGCTTATCGAAGAAACGAATTGGTACTGGATCGCGGACAGGCCCAAACCGATGCCTGGGTTCGAGGACGTGGTCTTTCTGAACAGACAGGGACGCGCGGTCTCTAGGCAATCGCTCTCACGAGAATTTCGTCGCTGCGCAAATCTGATCGGCAGCGAGGCAACGCTTCACCACTTGCGGCACACGTTTGCGGTTAATGTCTTGAAGTGCTTGGAGAAATCTAGGCGTGAAGGGGCCGAACTGAATAGCTTAAAAACTCTTCAAGTTCTATTAGGCCATTCCAATGCGGAAACTACAGAGGTTTATCTGCAGTCGCTTGAGGTATCGAGTGACGCTGTTGTGTCTGCGCTGGACTACCTTTATGGGAACACCCAATGACTGGCGCGGATCAAACAACTGTCCTGATTCGAAGGCATGTCGCCGCAGACGGAAGCATCATCTCAACCTTTGACTTGTCCGAATTCAATGTCCCATCGGAGCTGGCAGATGGCCTGCTGAGTGCACACGCTGCGGAATATGGGCACCTCGCAAAGGAGACTCAGCGACAAGCCTTCAGATGTATTCGTAAGCTTCTTGTATATATCACCGAACCCAAAGCGACTGTTACGTTACCGTTGTGCGCGCAATTGCCGATGAATTTTCATAGGTGGTTAGCTGGTTCGGGCCTGGCGGGAAGCACCGCCCAATCAGTGCAGGCAAACGTACTGATATTGCTTCGATGGTGCCAAAGGAACCGCCCGGGCTTGCTGGATCAAGACGCGAGTTTTATGGTTCCCTCATTTCGTAGGCAGGAGCCTAAGCGGCGAGGTCGGCTAGAAAAGGAGCAGGTCAAGCGAATTCTTGCAGCCTGCTACGAGGAAATAACCAAAGTCGAGCGCCGCTTAGAACAAGGTCGCCGTCTTCTCGCGGGTGACTATGAGAACGAATCGGAACGATTTCTGTCGCAGACCCTTTGCGATGCGGTGGCGTTTGGCAAAGGATCAATTCCGACTCAGCGCGGCCTAGCTGGATCCCGCGGAAACCTAGTTCGAAGGATCAATGATGCAGGGGGGCATCGAGCACTCCGCCTTCTGCTTTCCCTGGGGACCGCTGACATACTGCCATTCTATTTGGCAGTGGTTATTCAGACAGGCGGAAATCCGATGGCCATTAGGATGCTATTCATGGACTGCATCTCCCCACATCCGCTTCGAGAGGATCTTGAGTGCATAAACTGGGACAAACCAAGATCAGGCAGAGAGCAGAGGGTTGACTTTCCCCAGCACATGAAGTGGTCGGCGCCAAACATCATCCGAAAAATCCTGGCGCTGAACCGAAGCTTACGGGAAAAGGCTAAACCGCGCGACAAAGGCTTTGCCTTCCTCGCTGCTTCAACCCAGGGGACGCGGCCTGAAGTGCCAAGTCTTCAGTCGTTGCATAACTGCCTTGCAGATTTTATCAAACAGCACGGTTTCCCAGACTTTGACTTTAAGGACTGGAGGTTTCATGTCGCAAAGGCACATCGAATTGCCGGTGGATCGGTCGACGCTGCTCGAAAGAGGTTAAATCACAGGACCGCCCGAACGACCGCTGGTTATACCGGGGCCGAGGATATGCGGAGGCAATTTGACGAAAAGGTTGTGCAGTTTCAAGGGCAGCTGATTCGGCAAAGTGCGCAGACCGTCCCTGAATTGACCCCGTCAGCAGATGGCAATCGATATACCGCGGCAAGAACGGTGTTTGGATTCGACTGTAGCGATCCGTTCGGTGGCCTCGACGGCAAGACAGCGCCCGGCCATCGGTGCTTGAACTTCACCCGCTGCAGTACGTGTCCCGGCGCTTTGGTGCCCGTAGACGACCCACACGTAGTCGCAGCGCTACTCAGCGCTATGGACGCGCTCGATTCAGCTAAGAAGCGCGCAATGGCTAACGGCTGGTGGCCCCGTTATAAGGCACTTTATGAGGATAGCCTGGAGATTCTCAGGACTTCAATACTTCCAGCAGTGCCGCCAAATATTCTTGCTATCGCAAGGACGATGGTTAGGCCGCATCTTGTGCCTTATTTGGAGTAGCCGTGTCTTCCGTTATTAAAACACAGGGGCGCTCCATTTGGGTGATGGAAGCCTTTCCTCTGTATCCGGATCAGGCGCTGACGGTCGAGTGGAACAAGTTCCTTGTCGAGGGCGTGGGGAGCAAACACCAGCGTCACACCCTCCTCACTTCTTGTAAGGGCTTCTTCTCGGCGATGTTCGGTCCAGCGGCTCCTCGAGGAATTGCTTATAGTCCAAGCACCATACAGCTTTACCTTGTAAAGCTGAAGCGTATTGTCAGATGGATGACTGGACACGCAATCTGGCGGTTAAGTGACCTGCAGCCACAGGATCTTTTGGCCATATGCAAGGAAATAGCTCCTCGGGATGGGCACAGAGTCAATGACTCTACATTGAAGAGTTATCTGGCACTCTTTGACTCCATGTGGGAATTGCGCTCACTATATACGCACCCTCTGAGATTTAACCCCCGGGAAATTGAGACGGAGATAAGGGCGAGAGTTCCAACGCGCGGTAGCTTGTCTTGGGGAGCCCTTCCGGATCAAGTTGCTTTTCCGCTTATATATGATGCGTTGAGATGGATTAGAGAGTTTGGACCCTTCATTTCGCAGGCTGCTCTAGAAATTGCACAACGTTTCGAGAAGATGGTGGGCAAGTCCAAGGGTCAGCGGTCCCGCCTCAGTAAGCTTTTCTACCAGCAGTTGGAAGCGAAACCGGAATTTGGTCGGTTGCGCGATAGCTTGACTTTTAGCGGTCCGACATACAAGGTAATGTCGATTGCATTATCCATTACAGAAGGGGCCTGCCTCTTCCTGTTGCTGATACTGGTTGGCTTTAGAGCGAGTGAAGCGCTCGCATTGGACGTCGATTGCCTTATCGAAGAAGCGGCCGATGACCAGAAAGGTTTCGCATACTTGGTGGGCGTAGCTGCAAAAAGCAATGGGCTGACGAGGAAATGGGTGGCCGGAGACCCGATCCCCGAAGTCGTCGCACTGCTTGTATCCCTTGGCGCGTACGCGCGGAATCGCGGACCAACCACAAGTAAGGCGCTACTTCTCACGCGTCCGCAGGGCGCGCCAACCTTCCTCCCCAGCCGCAAGAGCATCAGATGGTCCGCGACGACGCTGGCATCCAGACTGAATGCGTTTTGTGTGGCCGGGCATCGCGAGGGTGCGATTCAAGCGGAGTGGTTCCACCCCCACATGCTGCGCAAGACTTTTGCGCAGTTGGCGGTTCGACGCGATCGGCGGAACCTAGAGGCTGTGTCAGCCCATCTAGGTCACGTCTACCGCTCGTTCACAGATCAGGTGTACGTCGGCATCGACCATGAGCTAGCAGCGTTGCTGGATGCAGAGGACCGACAAGAGCTGGCTCGGCAACTTGAACATTTGCTGACCTGTGATCAGGTCTTCGGTCGCGCCGCACCAAACCTAGAAAAGCTCAGGTCTGAGGTTAGGCAGTTCAAAGGCCGTGCAGACCTGACGAGCCTCATCAACGAACTGATAAGGAAGGGAGTGATGCTCGCGCCCTGCGATTGGGGATATTGTGTGTACTCCAAGCTGCATTCAGCCTGCGATGGCGATGAGAGAGGGCCAAATGAGCTTGGCAGGTCTCCGGAGGTTTGCTCCACCTGCACGAACTTCAGCGTGACACATGTGCACCTGCCCTGGTGGAACGACCGAGCGACGCGGGAGGAGCAGTTTCTGAACCAGCCGGACTTGCCTCAACAGACCCGCGCGCTCGCGGAGCGCAGGCTTGCGAACACTCGCGCCGTGCTTGGCAAAGTCATTCGGATCAAAGCGGCGGCGCCGGAGAGCGAAGAGCAGCGTGGCTAAAAGGACAGCTCAATTTGGCGTTGAAGCCCGAGTGGAAGCGGCGCTGGCCTTCCTACTTCACCGAACTCCGATGAGACGGCCTTCTGTCAGCGCCGTCTGTGCGGCTGCTGGCGTCAATCGATCCAACCTCTATGCCCATCACCGTGGGCTGGTGGAAAAGATACGAGGAGGCGCCGGTGGCAAACGCGCCGCCATCGCATCACCCGACGGCCTGAAAGATCGAAATGAGGCGCTTTCACTCCAGCTTAGGAAGAGCGCGGAGCAGTACAAAGCGCTACTCCTCGTGTGTGTTGAACAGCAGGCCGAGATTCAGACGCTGCGTCAGATGGCAAAGCTGAGGTCTCGGAAAGACAAGTGAAAAAATGGCCGTTCAGGCCGTCAACTGGACCGTGTCGGTTGGCCGCGCCGTCGCGATGGCTTGCCGCGGTTGGTGGCTGCTGTTTGCAGGCACAGCAGTAGCGATTTCTTGGCAGCTTCAAATCCGCTATCTAAGCCGTGCAACCCGGCGTCGAATGGCACGCCATTCACGTCCACCAGCCACACTTGGTTGGGACTGTCTTGCTCGCCTCCAAGCCAAACCTCCCGCACTTCGCGAGACATCCACTGGCCGCTCGGTGAACGCCATCCCGGCATCATGCAAACGAGACTACGGATCCGGCCTGGATGCACGGACCGCAGCACCTCCACTAAGTCTCGCTCCGACGCGATGAGTAGCGTCTGAAGCAGGCCGCCCTCACACGCAGTTTCGGCCGGTGTGATCGTCAGAACGAACCAGGGAGCGTGCAGCGTCAACTGCGCAACTCGCCAGTGCCTTGCACCTGGCGCACCGAGGCCGACGGGCATCTCCAACTCACTGTCTGGATAAGTCACAAACATGGACTAGATCTGGAGAACCAGTGGCCGAGGATTTGATAACTCAAGCCGATTATTGGCGGCGCGAGGGCGCCGCGCAATGTACATCGACATCTTGAGTTATATATAACGTGGCTTAAAAAGCGCAGCCGTAAGAGCCTTGGGCGGATGTCCTTCCGCCCCTCAAGCGCTCCAAAACCCGGCCGTCCCAAAGGAGTTAAAAGCCTCGACCCCGCCATCGCGAAGGTGTTCGGCACCGCACTGCAAGAGCGGCGTTTGGCGGCTGGGATGTCGCAAGAGTTCTTGGCGCTCACCTCAGGCATCGAGCGCTCGTATCTCAGTCGGCTGGAGCGAGGCGTCAGCCAGCCTACGTTGTTGGCGATGCTCAAGCTTGCTAAGGGGCTGGGATGTGAGACTTTCGAGCTCTTGCAGCAAGCCGAGAAAGCGTTCATGCGGAGGCGAGTGACGGCGCGGACGCGATAGCTACGCCGATTGCGGAGGCCTACGCTTGCAAGTTCCGGACGCTATTGAGCATTCGTCCAGGAGATCTTGAGCAGCTAGTCCCCCGCCGACATCGGGCACACCGTGCGGCTAAAGTTGCACTTAATCAGGGTCCGCACATGAAACGAGTTCGAGTCGCCCCGGGCAAGTTCGTCTCCGTCTCCACCGAGCTGTGGGAAAAGGCGGCGCGCGTGTTCGCGACCGGGCTCACGCGCGATCAGGTGCGCGACCTCAAGGCAAGCGAGCCGCGAAGCACAAAGGGCCTGATGGTCGGCTCGGCCAAGCCGCTGGCCCTTGCCCGGCCGAAGACCGCTGGGGCGACGACTGTTGGGAAAATCTCCTCGCCTGCCCAGGGTCCCTGCGCCGCAGGATCGGCTGATGCGCCGGCTGGAAAGAACTGAATCCACGCAGTTTGAAGCCAGTTCGGCCAGCCGGTGATCGTCCACGTTGGACCGACAGAGCAACAGCGTCGGAATGCACACCGACCTTCAGGGTTTAGTCCTCAAAGATGTGGATGTGGGCGCCTCAGAGGCCTGCAAAGCTGCCGAGGCTCATCAAAGCGTATGAAGGGAGGGCGGCATGGCCGGCAAGCACTGGATCGCATTGGTAGTGGGGCTGTTCGTTGGGGTGGCCTCTGCGGCGGGCCCAACCGAGCTCAACGTCGCGCAGCTCAATAGCGTGTTGTGGACGCAGCAGGCGATCGAGCATCAGGCCGCCACCATCGCGGCGTACCGGGCGGCCGGCACGGCGCTGTTGACCGTCTCCAAACAGGCGAGCTGGGCCTCGCTTGAGCAGGGGGCCGCCTCGACTGGCCGCAAGGCCGTCGTCATGGACATCGACGAGACGGTGCTGGACAACTCGGCCTACAACGCTTGGTTGATCCAGAAGGGTGAGCAGTGGAGCTCGCCTACCTGGGAGGACTGGGTCGCCCTGGAAAAAGCCGTGGCGCTGCCCGGCGCAGTCGAGTTTGTGAAGCTGGCCAAGAAGCTGAAGGTCGACGTGTTCTTCATCACCAACCGGGAGTGCGTACCCAGGGCTACGGACCCCTGCCCGGCGCTCACCCACACGCGCAACAACCTTATCCGCCTTGGTTTCGAGCGGGCGGCCGACCCGGATGCGCTGATGCTGAAGAAGCAGAAGCCGGAATGGGAAGCGAGCGACAAGACGAAGCGGCGCCAGGTCGTGGCCGACACCCACAAGATCGTCATGCTAGTCGGCGATGACATGGGCGACTTTCTGCCCGTGGCCAACGTCACGGCCTTGCGCGCTGGGTCACCGGATCTAGCCACCGCCAGGGCCATGACCCAGCTCGGCAAACGCTGGTTTGTGATCCCCAACCCGATGTACGGGTCCTGGGAGAAGGCAGTCCCGGCGACCGTCGCTGGGCGTGTCTCGGCATTGAAGCCGCCTGAGGGGTGGGCCGTGCCGGCTCCTGGCCCCGTGCCGATTTCCGCTGGCTCGACGCTGAAGGTCGCGACGTGGAACATGGCTTGGTTCGCCAACGACGTGCTCACCGCGGCCCAAGCGCAGAACTGTCGTGAAGAGGCCAAGGCCAAGCCAGGGCTGGACGATCGGCCGTCAGTCGAGTGCCGCAAAGGCGCGCCGTTCCGCCAGTTTGTGGACTATGAGCGCATGGCTATCCACGCCAAGGTGCTCGATGCGGACATCGTTGGCATCCAGGAAGTTCAGGGCCTGCCTGCGATTCAGAAGATCTTCGATGGCGACCTGGCTGCGACCAGCAGTAACGCTGGCGCGCTGATCCCCAAAGGCACTTATTTCCTCGCAGCTTATTCGCAAGGTGGGTGGCAGAAGGCGGCCTTGGCCATCCGTCGTTCCGTTCTTGATCCAAGCTTCGCGCCCGTCGTGAAGGAGTTCGTGTCTCTCGGCGATGCGCTTCCGCGTGACAGGCGCGGCGGTCTTGAAGTCAGCCTGAAGCTCAAAGACGGCAGCATGCTGACGGTCCTCTCAGTCCATCTGAAGTCTCGTTGCGCCGAGGATCCACTCGACGCCAATACCGACCACTGCCGACAGCTGTCGCAGCAGGCGCCAACCTTGGCGGCTTGGATCGCCCAGAAGGAAGTGACCCGCGAGCGCTACATCGTGCTTGGTGATTTCAATCGCAGCTTTGCCTCTCCCGCGGAACGAGCCTGCAGCCCGGCCACCGGCGACTGCAAGATGCACTCGCTCGGTGCCTGGATCGACGGCGGTGACTTCTCCGCAGCACCTGTCGTCTTGGCCACGGCCGGTGTCAAACATCCGGCAGGCTGCTTCGACACGAGGTTTGCCGGCGACGCGATCGAGCACATCGTGCTGGGCGGGGGCGCGGAGACGCTGTTGGTGCCCCAGAGCGCGAGGACGATCCCCTACGTCGACCCGGCGACTGGCTTGCCGATCACCGACCACAAGAAGGCTGTCGCGCTCTATTCGGACCACTGCGCCGTCGCTGTCGAAATCAAGCCCTAGGCGTCATCGGTCGTCGCGATCGAACCGCATAGAAGAAGGCGCAGGTCAGGGCGCTTCGCAGCCCACGGTTCGGGCTGCCGAGCCGCGTTGTGACCGCGTTGTGGGCGCGGTCCACTCGAGGCGACTCGATCATGGGCCGCTCCGTGGCTCAGCGGTTTGGCGAAAATGGCCAGGCCCTATGGCCTCAAAAGTTGCCACCCTTCAATGTGTTCAAAAACAGTCATTGAAGCCAGCTTTTGGGCTTTGTGACCGCAAATGAATACGTTGAGTGCTTTCACACCGGACGAGCTGATCGCCAAGCTTGGCGAAGACATTGCTCGTCTTCGGCTTGACAAGAACATCACGCAGCTGGAAGTGGCCAGACGGGCCGGCGTGTCGCGGACGGCGGTTGTGAACTTGGAAACGGGGCGCGGCGCGACCCTCTACACCCTGGTCCGGGTGCTTCGCGTACTCGGTCGCGAGGATTGGCTGGGCGCGTTGGCGCCAAGAGTCACGGTCCGCCCTTTGGAGCTGCGAAGGCTCGGGCATGGTCGGCAGCGCGCCTCCTCGAAGGGCTCAGGCGACTGACCTATCGAGCAGACTCCTCAGCGATGAACCTGTCGTGCCGTTCCTTCAAATAGATGGAGGATGGCTGTTGAGCGCTGGTGGTCGGAAATGATCTCAGTTCCGCGCCGTGGTACCTCAGATAGTCAGTCAGCATGAGACGCTTGGACAAATGCACGCGGTATCGGTCGTCCACGGACAGCAGATGCAAGTCATACAGCGTGTGAATGTCCGCGCGCAGAAGCAGTCCATTTGAGATGCGGTAGTTGGTGCCCTGAGCGTGGGGAACGATGTGCGCTGCCTCGAGGAGTTCTTCGATGCGCGTTCCCGTCACGGCGCATTTGCCGCCGTAGGCACCGATAAGGTCAGCGCGAAATTTCGCCTGGCCGCGACGCACTCGAATGGTCCCCAAGCGTCGTGCGTCGTCGGCGCCTGGTGACGTGTCATCCTCGACAGGCAAGGGGGTGGAGTCTTCGTCTGCGCCCGGGCGAACGCCACGGACAATCAGCCAGCGACCACGGGCTTCGTCGTGGCCATGAACGTACCAAGGCTCGTAGTCCAGTTCTCGAAATGCGACGCGAGAAGAGGCTTCACCTATCTCGACGTCGTCGCGCCGGACGCCGGCGTTGATGATCACCTGCAGGGGCTGATTGCGTCGACGCGACTCTTCCACGGCGTACAAGAATTCTTGAGCCCGCCGGATCTGTTGGCTGAGGCGACTGCGCTTTGCAGCGTCCGGACCAGCTTCGCTGCGCAGGCGCTCCAGCGTCTGAAGGTGATGGCCCATGTCGTTGTCCGAAACGATCTGCGAATCGCGCTCAGACAGCTCGTCGTACCAGAGGCACAGGACGAAGCCTTCCATCGGCGAACCGAACGACCAGTTGTAGCAGTAGTTCGGATTCGCGCGGGGATTGGCTACCGGGACGTTGTCGGCCGTTAGCGCCCAGCCGGATACGTCAATGCCAGCCCGTTCCACCAGATCCATCACAGGCTCGTGATGGGTTGGGCGCAGATCAATCAGGCGCATCGGCGGTGGAGCACTGCCTGCTCGCTCAAAGGTGACACGCTCGTTAGCGAGATCGACACGCGCCAGCCACCCTGCGGCCGTCCAACGGCGGGCCCACGAATGCGTCGGGTCGGTGGGCGAGTTGGCCCACCAGGCTGGGTATTGCAGTGCGGCTGGTGGTAGCTTGTCGCCTAGCAGCGCGTCGATTTCGGCGAAAGTCAGTTTGACCTCGTGAGTGCCCAGCGACTTCAGGTGATCGATGAGCGGGTCGTATTTCGATGGTCGGCTGATTGCCACTTTCTTGCTCCCTCGGCTGTTCTGTCGTGTGCCCGTGAGTGGTCAGGTGCGGCCCGCATCGCCGCTGACCAGGGCGCATCGCCGTCACACCGTCCGACGAGTCGGAAACGAGCTACTTCACCATCTCGTCGAGCACGTCCCTGAAGATTGGGATCCAGTACTCGTACTTCGCTTCGAACTTGTACGTCAGGACCGTGCGTTTCTCGTTGGTGAGGAGGTTCTTCAGCTTCGGGCCATGCTTGATCCAGAAGCCGCGTAGCTCTTCGACCGGCAAGAGCCTTGTCAGCGCAGCCTTCGCGAGGTCGGAATCCGTGGCGCCCGGCGCCGAGACCCTGGACTCTCTCAGGCTGCTGAGGCAAAAGTCCCCAAACGCTCGCGCATTGGCGATGTTCTCCAACATGGGGTTGAAGCAGAAATCCAGCAAGTAGTTGACCATTTCAACTCGAATGCGGCCTGCGTCCATCTCACCGACGGGATCGTAGAGGCCGCAGCCGACTCCCAGGCCATGCGGCTGCTCGTCGTTGGTCAACTGGTGAACTACGAAGGTCTTGATGGACGACCTGGCCACTTCAGCGGCCTGTTTTGCTTCTAAGGGAGTCAAGTCAGCTGGTACGCCAGCATCTCCAAATATGGCGTCATCTTCGAGCTTGTCGACCTCCTGGAAGAAGTTCAGCTTGCGATCGATGTAGTCGCGCCGGAATCGTTTGAACACCTCCTGGCTCAATCGGCGCATTGACCTTACCGTCAGTTCCGTCACCTCACCGCCGGTCGTAGCGGTCGGGTTGTCGTACAGCAGCAGTGCGCTGAAGAGTGATTGCGTCTGGCCGCCTCGATCCATGCAGCATCGGAGGCGGAAGGTCAACAAGTCTTCGTAGCCGAGTGCCCCCCGATCTGTCTTGGTCATGACGTCGACGAGCGACTCTCCATAGCTGGCTGGATTGGCGTCAAGAATGCGCTTGGCGATTTCCACCTGAAGCTCGGAATCTCTCACGCCGCCGTCTTGTGGTTCGCCGTAGCCAGCGCGGTCGAGCAACAGAATTAGCAAGGTGACCGAGCGTTGTCGAAGGCCGTTGTCGCCGAGTTCATGGCTGGCGTATCGCGGCAAGTAGCTCAGCAGCGTGTCGATCGCCTGGTCCGCATCTTTTCGACTGAGAAGCCGAGCATTGCTGAGCAGCGTCTGCCAAAACTTGTCGTGGGTTTTGTCGCCTCGTCGGAGATTGAATTCGTCGCGCGCAAGAACCTCGGGGGTGGTAGTCGTACCCTCAATGATCTGGTTCACCGCGTCGATGTAGAGACGGTAGGTCTCAGCCTTCTCGGGCACGACGAACCTCACGATGAGGCTCAAGTAGTTCTGCAGGTTTCTGCTGTCGGTGTTGAAGCACGCCCTCGTCCGATAGGCCAGTTCATTCGGTCGGCTGGCTTTGCTAAATCCCAACGTGTTGCGATCGAACAGTTGATTGACAAGGAACTGTGCTGGTTTTTCCAGAGACTGGACTACCTCCCCAAAGTCATCGTGATTTGCGTGGAAGGCTGTCTCAGCATCATCCGTCCACCGCAAAGAAAAGGTTCCTGCACGCCCTTCGGTCTCCTCCGCGTAGATGCGGCGAAACAGTCCTGGGTACAGCAGATGCAGCAGCATCAAATTGATCAAGTCCGGATAGTGGAAGTCGCCACCATCGAGGTCGGCTTCGGTGATCCGCATCATCAGCATGGCGTTGACGAATCGCTTGATCTTGCGCAAGTCGCCCAGCAGCGGCATGTACTGATCTGCGCTCTCACCGGCCATGAGTCCTGCCACAGTGGTCATGACAGCAGACATCCTGTCGATGGTGTCGGCGGGCATGATCCGCAAGCGCTCCTGTTGCACCATCCAGTCCGACTTCAGAAATTTCTCGATGGTCTGGCCGTCGATGAACAGGCTCAGCTTGACGTTGATGAACTTTTCGAGGAACTCGCGAGCGCGCCCGCCTTCTTCCTTGCCGGCGACCAGCATCTCGGTGTCGTAGCAGAGGACGTAGTGGGCGTGCCTGAGCCTGAACGTCCGGCGTGCCGTGAAGAGCACGTTGTTGACCAGCTTGGAGTCCAGCCGGTCTAAGTCATCGATGACAACAATCAGGCGCCGTCCGGCCTGCTGCAGGACGTCGTCGATGTTTTCAAGGAGTTCGTCGACGGTCTCCTCGGATGGCTCGAAGGTGAGCTTGATGCCCAGGATCGACACGTCGGTCTTGCCTTTGAGCATGCGGGAATAGCGGTTCGCGGCCGGCAGGAACTCCGGCGCAAACACTTTCTGTTGAATGGCTTTGCACAGTTCCTTGATAAAGCGCTCCGACAAGTCCGGCTCACTTGCATACCTCAGTGGCTGGAATTTGAAGACGATGACAGAGTCCGCAGCCTTCTCCTTCCAGCGAGCTTCGGCTAGATTGATGAAGCTAGTCTTGCCGATGCCCCAGGGGCCATCGAGACCAAAAACCAGGCCAGCGTGGGTGCCGTTGGCCAGCACGAGGTCCGCGAACTGTTCCGCGTTCTGCGACACGCCTAACGCGTCCTGCGTCGGCTCGTCGATTTCGGTATCAGCCAGGAAGTACGACGGTGTGTTGGAAGTCAGAGCCCGACCAGAGCGCTGGCGAAGTGACGATCCGAAAAGAACCAGCGCCATCGTCAGAAACGTTGGCGCCCACTGCCAAGGCGCCTGAAGCACAACGGCATGGAACTTTTCCAGCTGTGGCGCGAGAAGGAAGGTTGCCCAAGCGCCCAGCACCAGCATCAGCAGGAGGTCGACACGGCCGCTGCGTACCACTTTGGCGAGGTGGTCCTTGGTTCCGCGCTTGTATCCATAGAAGCCGACCAGGAAGATCACGACGAGAAAGAGCGGTATTCCCAGCGAGGCCACCCATTCGTCAACGAGTCGCTCTGCAAACGCGCGCGTGGACAGAAATGCAACCCAGAAGATCTCGGTTAAGGCGGCGCCCAGCAGCAGCGACCTGCCGAACACCAGCAGTTCCGGCATCCTGATCGCCTGGTTTTTCGCTTTAGACATGCTTCTTCCTCCCGCGCCAGTTGGCGCCTCTTTCGGTGCTGCCCAATGCTGCAGCCCGTTTTTCTGGATCATCAGCGATGCATATGTCGTCTCGCCGCCTAGCTTGCCTGTGAGTGTGTTATTGGCGTGAACTGCGTACGCCGGTGCGCAGGCCGCAAAGGTATTGCAACGTCGAACTGCGGCCGGACTTTCTGTGGCGCGCGGTTGCTACGGTCTTGGGGGCGCGTCCGTGTCTCCGAAATCCGGCATGCTGTCCGCGTATGGGATGCGGCTATGGCGAAACCCCAAGCGAGCCTCGGCCCAGTCACCGTAGTAGTCATCCACGGTGGCCGCGCGCAGCCGGTCGTCACCGACCAGGCGCAGAGCGGTGTTTGTCAAGGCGGCCAGCGATTCATTGGTGACATCAAAGGGGTCCGGGAACATGCCCTTGTTCTTCATGCGGATGTTGGACAGCATGTGAAACACCGTGGACAGGAAGCGTTCCGGCGAGCCTGGCGCGATCTGGCTTGCAACTTCCAGCGTTGCTGACGAGTCTTCAGGAACTCTGGCCTCATCGGCGTCCCTGCCCAGGGCCTCGGCGACACCGGCGAGCGATGGCCAGTGCTTCCAGTCGAACCTTTGGCGCAACTCGTCGATAGATGCCGTCAGCTTGTATCGGTACAGGTCGTTGTCGCCGGCGGCATCGATCAGATCGGCGACGTTGTAGAAGGTCTGATCCTTGAGACCCGAGCTGTGGCGCAAGTCCTCTCGGCGATCCAGGAAGCCTGACAGCTCGGCCGCAGACCTTGCGATGCGTCGGTTCAGCTGGATGAGCTCCGCCTTGAGGGCCAGGTCTTCAGGTTCAAGGTCATCCCCCCACACGGCCGCCGCGCTGAGCACGAGGCCCAGGAAACTGTTCAGGGCAGGGCCGTTGCCGAGCTTCAGATAGAGCTCGGCGTACGAGTCGGCCAGGCGATCACGGTTGTCCAGCAGACGTCGTGCAATGGTGCACTCGCTGGGCAGGCGCTTCAGATAGTCGTTCCATTGGATCGCCTCGAGCAGCACGCCCTCGCAGGCTTTGATGGCATCGTCGGGTCCCATGGGTCGATTTTGAGCCGGGCTGGCGGGCCGTTGTCTTGGCGTTATGACTGGCCTAGTGAAAATTCCGGCTCTTGGTCTTCAACGCGCCCAGCATGTCGGTGCGGTCTTCGAGGTAGCCAGCGATCAGGTTGCAAACGCCATCGGCGCGCTGCCAGCGCCCCTTCACGCCCATCAGGCGTGCGCCCATCATGGCCTGGCGGTACTTCTCCCAGATCGCGCGGTGGCAGATGACCTGGACGTCGCCATGCTCGTCTTCGAGGCTGATGAAGACGGTGCCGTTGGCCGTCTCCGGCTGCTGGCGCGTCACCACAATGCCGGCGGTGTAGACCTCCCGGCGATCAGGCGCCATCTCCAGGTCAGCGGACGTCTTCACGCCCAGCGCCTCTAGATCCTTGCGTAGTAGCGCCAGTGGGTGCGAGCGCAGGGTCAGGCCGGTGGAGGCGTAGTCGTGCTCCACAGCTTCGCCCTCGCTGGCCTCCTCCAGCTCCAAGTAGTCCTCGTCGATGGGGGCGTCCTGCAGCAGCGCCGGCATGAGCCGTGGCGCGGCCGCATCCCAGACCTGCTGGCGTCGGTGGCCAGACAGGCTCATCAACGCATCGCCTGCGGCCAGGCACGTCATCTGGTGCTGGTTGAGTCCGGTCTTGACGGCCAGGTCCTCGGCGCTATCGAAGGGCGCCAATTGGCGCGCGGCGCTGATTGCCTCGGCCGAGGCCTTCGTGAGCCTATCGATCAGCCGCAGGCCCAACCGCACAGCCAGGCCGCTGCCGTGGGGCTCCATCTTGCAGTCCCAGTCTGAGTACATGACGTCCACCGGCAAAACCTCAACGCCATGCCGGCGTGCGTCGCGCACGAGCTGGGCCGGCTGATAAAAGCCCATCGGCTGCGAGTTGATGATGGCCGCCAGGAAGTGCGCCGGGTAATGCCGCTTGATCCAGCAGCTGACGTAGACGATCAGCGCAAAGCTCGCGGCGTGGCTCTCCGGGAAGCCGTACTCGCTGAAGCCCTCGATCTGCTTGAAGATGTCCTCGGCGAACCTCAAGTCGTAGCCGCGCGCGGCCATGCCGTTCACGATCTTCTCGTAGTGCTTCTTCAGGCCGCCCTTGCGCTTCCAGGCCGCCATGTCGCGCCGCAACGCATCGGCCTCGCCGCCGGTGTAGCCCGCGGCGATCATCGCGACCTGCATGACCTGTTCCTGGAAGAGCGGCACGCCCAGCGTGCGGCCAAGCGCCGCCTCCAGCGCCTTACTCGGGTAGGTCACCTCTTCCTTGCCCTGCCGGCGCCTCAGGTACGGGTGGACCATGTTCCCAACGATGGGCCCAGGCCGCACGATGGCCACCTCAATGACCAAGTCGTAGAAGCACACCGGCCGCATCCGCGGCAGCATGCTGCGCTGGGCGCGTGACTCGATCTGGAAGGTGCCGACCGTGTCGGCCTCGCAAATCATGTCGTAGGTGGCAGGGTCCTCTGCCGGGATGTCCTGCATCGAGAACGGGTAGCCCAGCGTCTCGCCGATACCTGCGAGGGCCTTGCGGACGGCCGTCAGCATGCCGAGCGCCAGCACGTCGACCTTGAGCAGGCCCAGCACGTCGATGTCGTCCTTGTCCCACTGGATGATCGTGCGCTCATCCATCGACGCGTTCTCGATGGGCACGATGCGCGACAGCGGCCCCTGCGTCAGAACGAAACCACCCGGATGCTGCGACATGTGCCGCGGCATGGACAGGATCTGCCGCGTGAGCACGATGAGTTGCTGCGTGCTGAGGTCTTCGACGTCGATGCCGACCTCGGACACGCGCGTGGTGTCCAGTTCGTCGCTGTCCCACCAGCCGTAGTTGCCGCTGAGCTGGTCCAGCAGCGGCAGCTCAAAGCCCAAGGCCTTGCCGACATCCTTCAGCGCCGACTTCACGCGGTAGCTGATGACGACGGCTGTCAGAGCGGCGCGATCGCGGCCGTACTTCCTGTAGATGTGCTGGATGACCTCTTCGCGGCGTTCGTGCTCGAAGTCCACGTCGATGTCGGGCGGCTCGTTGCGCTCTTTCGAGATGAAGCGCTCGAACAGCACGCTCATCCGCGCCGGATCCACCTCGGTGATGCCGCAGGCGTAGCAGACGACGCTGTTGGCTGCTGAGCCGCGCCCCTGGCACAGGATCCCTTCGCGGCGCGCAAACATGACGATGTCAGCGACGGTGAGGAAGTAGTGCTCGTACTTCAGCTCTTCGATTAAGCCCAGCTCGCGCTCGATCAGCTCGCTGATCGTCGCGGGGATGCCGTTTGGCCAGCGTCGACCGGCCCCCTCGTAGGTGATCTTGCGCAGGTAGCTGCCGGCGGTCTCGCCTTCGGGCACCACCTCCGCTGGGTACTGGTAGCCGATCTCGTCCAAGCTGAAGTCGCACTGCTCGGCAACCCGCAGGGTCTGCTCCAGCAGATCAGCCGGGAAGGTCCGCGCCAGCCGCCCGCGCGTTCGCAGATGGCGCTCGGCATTGATGTCCAGCGCCCGGCCGCATTCCGTCAGCGGCTTGCCGATGCGCGTGGCCGTCATGACGTCGAGCAATGCCCGCCGGCTGCGCTGATGCATGGTCACGTTGCCGACTGCGACCAGCGGAATCTCGGTCTCTGCGCTGATCTCACGCATGCGCAGCAGCCGGATCTCGTCGTCGGCACGTCGCAGCAGATCCAGCCCCAGCCAGACACGACCCGTGAAGTGCGTCAGCAGCCAGCGCCCGAGGCGCATCAGCGCCGGCGACAGCGCGTGCCGCGTCGGGCAGGCAATGACGACGCAGTCGTCCAGCGAGCCCAGCGTCACGTCCTCGGGCGTCATCTCGTAGGTGCCCTTCTCAGAGCGGCGCCGCAGCTTGGAGATGAGCTGGCAGAGATTGCCGTAGCCGTTCAGGTTGCAGGCCAGCACCACCAGCGTGAACGGGAAGTCGCAGGTAACGGCGAACTGGCAGCCGACCAGAAGCGTCAGACCCTGGGCCTTGGCCTCCACGTGGGCGCGCACCACGCCCGCCATCGAGCACATGTCCGTGATCGCAATGGCCGAATAGCCCAGCTGCTTGGCGCGCTCGACCAGCTCCTGGGGCCAGCTCGCCCCTTCAAGGAAGCTGAAATTGCTGATGCACCGAAGCTCGGCGTAGTCGGGAAGGTCGGCCATGCCTGTCCCACGCGCTCAGCCGAAGATGCCGTGCAAGTACCAGGCGGGCGTGCCGTCATCCTGGCGGGTGCTGAAGATCCACAGCTTCCCCGCCGTCTTGGAGACCGCGACCCAGTAGTCGCGCTCGACGTGGCGCGCCGTCCCCGGCACGCCGGCTTCACCCGGCACCCGGTCCCACCAACCGCCCTCGACGCGCTCCGGCCCAAGGATGGGATATAGCGCGCCCTGGTACTGGGGCCGTTCGTTGGAGACAGCCAGCCTCAGCGGTTCCGGCAGTAGGAAGGTCGGCGCCGGCAGCGGATCCACCTCTGACGTCTTGCGCGTCCGGCGCTTGGCGAAGGCATCCCAGCGGGTCCTGCATTCAGGCCGGTGGTCGTCGACCTCGAAGGGCTGCACCACTAGGTCTTCGCCCAGCCGCGCAGCGATCTGCTCCAGCACCGGCGTCAGCGCCTCGCCACCGCTCATGGACTTGGGCAGCAGGGACAGGCTCTCCTCGACGACAAGCTCGATGCCGACCGCCTCCAGCTTCAGCTCGCCCACTGGCGCCAGCAGCTCTGTCTTGGCCAGGTGCTCAGACAGCAACCGGGCGAAGTGGTTAAGGTCGCGGCCTGGCGTGGACGAGCGAATGACCAGGTGCCCGCCGTCGCCGGCATCTTTGGCCCGCATGGAGTCATGGATCCACGTCAGCCGAAAACCCTCGGCCCCGGCATGCCGCGCAGCAAGCCAACCGCACATTTGCATGAGCAGCGGCCTGGCGTATTCCATCAGCGCCATCGCCTGGTCCTCGCGGGCGGGCAGCTCGAACCGAGCGAGGAAGTCCTCCGGGATCTGCTGCCACTCGAAAACTTCAGGCCGCCGGCCATAGGCCTGGTCCAGTGCCACCAGCAGCTGCTCGCTGAAACGCCGGCCCGTGGCCTTGCGCGGCAGCACCCGCAGCTGGCCCAGCGTGTTGATGCCTGCGTGGGTCAGCGTGGCCGCATGCTCGGCAGCTGCAGTGAGCGCGGGCAGGGGCTGCTGGTCGAGCACCGGTGTCAGCGGCCGGCCATCCAGGCTCACGCCGCAGCGGGCCAGCACGAGCGCACCCATTGCCGTCGGCGCCCAGCCGATGCCAATCACGCCGAGGTCCGGCGCCTCTGCAGCAATGCGGGCCTTCAGCGCGTCCTCGCCCCGGAACAGCCGCAGGCTGCTCCAGACCTCCAATGCGACCGCACAACCTTCGACCAACGCCACCCTCGGTGTGAACTGAAGGCACCAGGTCGCAATGCCGCGCAGGGCCTCAGCCGTGGCTAGCGGCAATGCGGGCGAGGACTTCTTCGGTGAGGCGGGCAGCAGCGGCGTGTGCGGGGTTGTGAGGGCGACCCACAACATGGCGTCGGGCCTCCTTGCTTCGGACGATGAGGCTGGGCCGGCGCATGCGCGGCGTCAGGACGTGGTTCAGGCCACCTGGGATGGAGTCCAGCAGCAGCGGGGCTTCGTGGGTGGGGCCACGGCGCTTGATGATCTCGACTTTGAGCTGCCAGTCGATCAGCTGCGAAGCCACCAGGCGCAGCGGCGCCGGTGACGCGTCGTAGCGTGCGTCCAGGGGCCGGAAGACGAACACGGGTCCCTCGCAGCCCTGCGTGGCCACCTGCAGGCGGCGCAGTTGGCCCGGGAGGCAGTGCGGCAGCCAGGTCAGCACCGCCGCTGCGGCGTTGGCCCGCAGCAGTAACTCGGCTGACCAGAGTCGGTCAGAGGGCTTGTCGGCACGGATCCAGACCAGGCAGTCCTCGGTCAGGCCAAGGTGGCGCAAGCCGGGCAGATAGGGTGGCTTGGGCGGGCCGATGACGACCACCGACCGGCCACCGTTGACCAGGGGCGCGAGGCTGGGCCCCACCATGCGCCATTCCAGCAGCGACGGCTGCGACTGCAGGATCTCGATCATGCTGCCGCAGGGCCAGCCGCCGTCCGGCAGCTCGGCATCTAGCGCCGGGAAACCCGTGCCCACAAAGCTTGCCCGCCCGCGGCCGAGCTCAGCGGCTCGCCAGACGCTGTCGGCCAGCTCCGAAGGCAGTTCGGCGCCGGTAGGGGCAGCGTTCTGCGTCGGGGACGCCAGGACGCCATCTGGCACGCTGGCGGGGCCTACAGGGGTCTCCTCGACCGCCGGAGCCACCGGGTCCGCAACGACGTCGCACGGAGGCCTCGCCGCTTCGACGGGCGGCAGTAGCAGCTCAAGCTGCTTGGTGGGACTGAGCGTGGGGGACAGAATGGCCTCCACTGGGTGCGCGGACATGGGTTGAATGAAATGCTGTTTATTTATACAGTACACCATCCAGCCCGAAAACGTCCACCCGCAGATGCACGCCGCCGCCGTTCAGATGATCGATGTCGCACCGCGGGTCCCCCTAGGCCCACCCGAGCGCTGCCTGTACTGCCATTCGGCCGTCGAGCTGGTGACGGGTGCCGAGGTGTATCCGGATCGACCGGAGCTGGCTGAGCGCTACATCTGGCGCTGCACCTGCTGCGATGCCCATGTGGGCTGTCACAGGCCTGGCGCTCGCATACCGCTACCTGGCGGCGATGAAATCGAAAGCGATGGCACCCTCCCGATGGGCAGCCTCGCCAACGAAGAGCTGCGCGCGGCACGCATCGAGACTCACCGCATGTTCGACGCGCTCTGGCAGCCGCCGGCGTGCATGAACCGCGCCGAGGCCTACAGCTGGATGGCACGCCTGCTCAACATCCGCAAGGAAGAGGCCCACGTGGCCAGCCTGACCTACGACGAGTGCGTCAAAGTCATGCTGGCCATCGAGGACCTGACCCGCGCGCCCAATGAGCCGCCACCTGCGCCTGGTGCCGCGCATTGGCTGATGCAGGCCGGCATCGAATTCACCGTCGCGCCCGACGGGCATCTGGTCGTGCGCGCGCACGACGAGGACATCGACTACTGGCCCGATCGGCAGACCTGGACCGTGCGCACCGGCCTGCTGGCCGATGAGAACGAAGGGCTGCACGAACTCATCCTGTACTGCCGCCGGCCCAAGCGTGCGGCCCGCCCGACACGCCACTGAGCACGTCTTTGAGGCTGAGTAGGCTCAGCTCACCTTGGCCAGGCGCACCAGAGTTCCAACGTCGTCAGGATGCCACCCTGGATCGCGCGTGAGCCGCGCGCGGCCGGGCTCGCAATAGGACACCGCGACGCCGATGTTGCCGACGATGTAAAACCAGCTCGCCGAGACGGCACGGTTGCCGACCTGCGCCGCGTTGATGTGCCCAACCTGGATCTGGTAGCGCGTGGAGTTCGAGGTGATGGGAACGAAGATCAGGCGCATGTGCGGGTGGGCAATGCCATTCTTGATGCACAACCCGAACTCCCAGATTGGCAACGGCACTCCGTACTCAAAGGCGTAGCAGCCCAGCAGCTTCGTGAAGTAGAGGTGTACGTCCAGCATCGATTGCGCGACCGGGCCAGTGAAGACACGCTCAAACGGGATTCGCCTTCCGCCCTTCAACGGAGGCTCGTGGTCGCGAAGGTACTCAGACAGCCTCTGCCAGGCCTTGTCGTGCGGTTGCGTGCGCGCGTTGTTGCAGTACCCGCATAGCGACGGTTTGAACTTCAGGATGCCGGCCTGAGCACCGCGCACCGGCTCGTTCATGTGATCTCGCGAGTGCCGGTACGCCGGCGCGACCTGTGACACCTTTCCGAAAACTGAGCGGAAGTCCGAGGCCTTCACCATGTGCTCTGCGCTGTCGGCTGGGGCACCACAAATCCAGCAGTCGGTCATATCGTCGAGCGTCCTTCAAGCCGCTTCGAGGTAGTGCCGGTAGTAGGGGCGCTCGCGGTCGTCGAGGATGGCCTGCTGGGCGTCCAGGTCGTTCACGTCCGGGTTCAGCCAGGCCATCAGGTTCTCGTGCCTCAGCGGAATCACGCAGCGGTCGTGGCCGGCCGCGGCCACCTCCGGCGGCGGATCGTCGGTGATAAACGCGACCGACAGCAGGTCTTCCTCGGTCTCGTTTCTTGCGCGCCAGTGGGACCACAGGCAGGCCACCATCATGGGGCGACCGTAGTCCGGTCTGAACGTAATGATCGTGTCGGTTGGCGCTTCGCCCGGGCGCAGCTCGCGACCTTCGGCCTTGTGAAGGTCCACGTGCTCATAGAACCAGTCGGTCATGATGACGCCGTGGGTCTGGCCCCATTCGCCGCGCCAGAACTTCTCCAGGCTGGTCCGCCTTGCGTTGAAGGTGTCGGGATATTCCTCGTCGTATTTCGGCGTCGCCCGGGCCGGTCGGCAGTGGTAGCGCATCGGGCGCACCACCAGTTCGCCATCGAGCATGGTCATCACCGGCACGTACCAGTCCGGGAAGATCCGCGAGTCGGCCTCCTTGGGCTCGGTCCGGTTGATGTCGGCGAGCTTGGTCAGATTCCAACTGACTTTGTTATTGCCGATACGCACGTCCTCGTGCGCGCCCTTGTTGGGTTTGTTGGGCTTCGCGTCGATCTTGCGCTGAGCATCTACTACACGCTTGCGCTGTTCGAACAGGCCCTTCTCGAAGACCAACGCATCGTTCCGTCGGCACTCCTGGATCAGCTCCCAGATCTCGCGCTCCTCATCGGTTTGTGGGTCGGCGAAGACCATCTCCATGCCCTTGGGCCATAGCAACTGCGCGCCCTGGGCCTTCCTGAAGAACAGGTTGCGGAACTCCTTGATCCCCACCTTGGCGCGGAACTCGCGAATGTATTTCCGGTAGTCCGACCAAATCTGCGCTGAGTAGCACATCAGCAACCTCCAGCCTTGAGGCCGTGATGCTAAAGCGGCCTGGCCAAGGTCACCTCGTCCCAGCGCCCTCAGGCGAGGGCGGGCTACGCAACTGTCAATTGCCGTAGCTTCATGCCGATGAATGCAGCGGTGGCACGCTGTTCACTCGGCCATGCCTCCCGGTCATACCAAGCCTCAAACTCCGCGGCCCAACTCTCCGCCCCCTGCAAGCCAGCGCTAGCCATCACTTCGCCGAGGAGTTCGACGCCCCGGCCCATTCCCTTTTTGCTCGCGCGCACTGCCAGGTCCACCAGTGGCGTTGGGTGTGCCGATGCATGTAGGTGCCGTCTTCGCGGCGTTCGAGATCGTCAATGCGCCTGGCATTGCGTGAGCTCAGGAAAAAGGTCTCGAATTCAGCCCGGGAGTTCGGCAGGGTATCGAGCGGCATGAGGCCTGATCGTAGTTGGGTGATGGTCTGAGTTTCGCGCTTCGACCGACGGCCGTCGCCGGGGACTGCCCGTAGAAAGCCCTGGGCGGCCGCTGGGGCGCGGGATACCGTCATCGCCGCGATACCGCGGCACATGCACGCCGGTGGCTAGCTCCTAGGTGCTGTTCAATGACGGTCATTGTCTCGGTCACCGCCGGCCCAGGCCATCGCCTTGAATGGGGAATCTGAGGGGGGTGTCTCCCCCATTGGGGGGATAGGGCCCGCTGGGCTCCCACCTGAGGGCGATACCCAATGCGTCTACGGCTTCGGACACTGGTGCCATCGCAGACAGCAGAACCGAGGCCAGAAATGCCCGCCATCAAACTCCCAGTCGCTGAACGCCGGGCCGCTGCCCGCAGGCTGCATGACGTGTGGCCCGATACCGTGCGCGAAGAGTTCAGGAAAGCTCAGTTCCTTGATGGAGTGGAGGTCAACGAAATGGACGACGAAGCTTGGCAGCAGTTGCTTGCGTGCTTCGAGGGCCGCCAGATTCGTTTCATCTGACGATTGCAGCCGC
This sequence comes from Roseateles saccharophilus, assembly GCF_031458095.1. GTDB lineage: Bacteria > Pseudomonadota > Gammaproteobacteria > Burkholderiales > Burkholderiaceae_C > Pelomonas > Pelomonas saccharophila_A. Next base: position 268,105 of record NZ_JAVDXU010000002.1, on the reverse strand, counting down.
TGCCCGCGTCCCCCCACGCGGCCACCGCGGAAGCGTTCAATACCTGAATGGGAGAAGAGCGATGGCATTGTTCGAATTCAACCGCAGCTTTGGACCGGTGGCCGGCGTGGGCCAGCTGTCTTTTGAGCGGACGGACGGGATGGTCCGTGCGCGTGATGGCCAAGGGAAACTGGTAATGAGCATCCCCACCGGCCCGGGATTCGGCGAGCGTCTGGCGACAGCGTTCTATGAATACCGGAAGGGAATGCAGGAGACGGCACTCCGCACGCCTGCTAAGCAGGGACTCAGCCATTTGACGCCGCGCTGAACCTCAGGCGCAGCCCGGCCATGTTGTCGATCCCTGAAGGGGTAGAGTTGCGACGGGCCTTCCGGCCCCCTGCTTTTCCTCCCTAAGCAGGCGCCTGTCGTGACAGCGAAGGCGACTTCCACCCCGGCCAAGCGCCGGGGCTCTTTTTTGCGGCGCCCGTGCGACACGCCGGACCGGCGCTACCGCGGCAAATCCTTAGCGCTTCCCCATTCCCGAATTCTTCGCAGCGCCGCGTGATGAAGCTGGGAGACGCGGCCCTTCGTCAGACCCATGTCGAACGCGATTTCTTCGAAGGTGTGGAGCTGAAAGTAATGCGTGAAAACGACGCGGCGCTCTGGCGCTGGCAGGCGCTCGACGACATTGACGATTTGGCGCAGGGCTTGCTTCCGCTCTAGACCCACGTAGGTCTCGTCTGGGACGGTGGGCCCTACGCTGTTGTCTAGGTCGTCTTCGTCTTCAAGCTCAGCAAGGAGGGGGACGGAGCTAGTGGTCACGCCGCAAGTTTCTGCTATTCGCCCAGTCTTGTTGGATTGGGGCAAAGCCTGAGTTGGGCTCCTCCGCACCAGGACGCAGGACGGCTGCGCGCGGCGATGCACATGGATGACGACGCCGAGCTGCCGTTTTGATCTCGGAATCAGACTTGGCAGCTTGCCGCCTTTCTGCCGTGCGCGCTGATGCATAGGACGTAGGTCTACTGCGCGGCGCAACTCGCCACCCAGCACGCCGTCAGTCGACGACCGTCTCTTCGACCCCGGCACGGGTGAGCATCTCGTACAACTCGGAGATGCGTTGCCGCGCTCCGCGGTGCTCGCAGAACAGAAAGACAGCTCGCTGCTTGGCACGCGACAAAGCCACAAAGAAGGTCGCGATGCCCTCCGGGTTCCCTGGTGTGTGGGCCCACCAGGACCGGTCGTCCAGGCCGACGAAGAAGACCGTGTCGTACTCCAGCCCCTTGCTCTTGTGCACCGTCATCATCGGGATGTCGTGAGCGCCGACGAAGCGGTCGATGCATGCTGGCCACGACCCCGCCTCGCAGGCCGATTGCTGCAGGTGCAGCGAGAACGCCTCCATCATCACTTCGAGCAAGTCGTTGCGCGTGTAGGCGCTAAAGGCAGCCTTAAGTGCAGGCACGCCCAGGAACTCAAAGATCCGACGCGAGATCTCTTCTGCCAATTCAGTGGATGGCACCTGGTCGCGGATGTCCCGCCCCAACTCGCCCAGGAACTGCTGCAGGTCGCGGTCGGCCCGGGCGCGAAGCAGCTCATCATCTTCTTCAGCACCCCTGACCGCGTAGACGGCGCCGGAGAGCGTCGACCAGGCTGCTGCGCTGCGCTGCCCCGTCGCAAGCCGCAGGGCACACAACGCGACCGAAGCCGCGTCGTCGACCATTAGATCCTGCACATTGGTCCTGCCAACCGCCCGGCTTTCGTTGCGCAGGCTGAGGCCCAGTGCAGCAAACGCTGGCTGCAGTTCTTCCTCGAACTGATCGGCCCTCTGCCGCACCAACAGCACATAGTCGCGAGGCTGCTTGCGGCGAGCAGCCATGTCCGCCGCAATCCACTCGGCAAGGCGCTGCTGCTCCACGATGGTCGAGCGACTGCGCCACACCTGAACAACGTCCCGATCAAGCTGGCCTGGCGCCTGAGACTGGATCAATGGCGAGTGCGGGTCTAGCGCCTGGGCCACGAAGTGCTGCACGCGCACCAGCTCTGGCGACGACCTGAAGTTGAAGAGCAGGTTGACGCGCTGCGCGCCGAAGTCAGCCTCGAACCGCTCAAAGGCATCCTGGCGCGCACCGGCCCACCCCATGATCCGCTGCTTGTGGTCCCCAACCGCCGTAACGGTCGTGGCGCCGTGGCCGAACGCTGAGAGCAAGAAGTCGTACTGGGCAAACGTCGTGTCCTGGAACTCGTCCACGAACACGAAGGGATAGGTCATGCGCAGGGCGCGTGCGATCTTCTGATTGCCACGCACGATCAGTTCCGCCAGGCGATTCAAAGTAACGAAACTGAGCTTGGATGCGCGCGCACCGCGCAGCTGCCGCTGCAGCCAGTGATAGACCGCAAATTGCTCGGGAGTCACGGCCCCATCGGGCATCTCTATCGGCAGCCGAAGACCGCCCACGTTGAAGGTCTCGAACCACTCTGGGGCGAGGGCGGCAATCCCGGCCTGCAAAGCAGTTGGCGCCTGATCACGGATCTCGTTCAGCGCGTCCTCGAACATGCGCCTTGTAGGGAAGGCGATGTCGTAGGGCCGCGTCGGGCGCCAGATCTGCGGGATGACGGAGAGGAAGCGGTCGACCAGGCTCTTGGTGAACGCGTCGAAGGTGAGCGACGTGAACCTGCTGGACAGCTCGGGCGGGCAGCGCTTGCGCACGCGCGCCGCGAGGTTGGCGGCCGCGTCCGTCTTGAAGGAGATCGCGAGGATCTGCTTGGGTCCCTGGCACAGCCCGGCCTCCAACAGATAGGCCGCGCGCTGAGCCAGGAACTCCGACTTGCCAGCGCCGGGCCCGGCGACGACCAGCGTCGACGCCTGGCGCCGCAATGCCGTCCATGCATTGGGCTCCAGGTCCGGAATGCCTCGGGGACGCCACGCCTCGGGCGCGACCGGCTGCCAAGTCATCGCGCTACAGCTTGCTCAAGGTGGTCGACGACCCTGCGCAGCATGCGCTGCAACACCTGTGGCATGGCCCGTTCTAACTGCGCCGGATCAAGCCGGCTCAAGACTCGAACATGCGTGCTGGGCTTGCCGCGCCCAAGGAACAGGTATCTGTACCAGCGCAAAGGGTCGTCGTGCGCCACATCGTAGAAGGCCGGCGTACCGTCATCCCCAAGGACGGCGTCGCGCGCATTTCCGCGTTGCTGCGGCCCGCGCATCCCGACATCCAGCACGCGATAGGCCGCCGGATACGCCCAAAGCATGCAGTAGTCCAGGTCCAGCGGCCCAGAGAAGAAGACGTTAAAGTTCTCCAACCATGCCGTCCACCCCTGTAGGTTGGCAAAGTCACCCTGGGGTCCCGCGGCAATAAGCGCAAGGTTTGCGGCAGGGCCCTCTGGCCTGAGGTTCGCGCCGAACAGGCTCTCGCCGGTCACACCGACGCTCAGCAGCTGCTCGCATGCCGTCTTGATCCGGCCCAGGCCGCCGCCGCTGCGCCCCCAGTCGAGATCCAGCAAGGTCACGTACGGGATCTGCAAGCCCGACAGGAGTCGCCACAGGTGGTTCACGTGGCGGCCACCCAGCGGCACGACAGCGACAAATGAGCGATCGATCGGGAAGCCCATCGCTTTTGCCAGCAGCGGTAACACCACCTCCTCGGTGGCGCCTTCACCGAGGATCACGTAGCGGGCGAAGTACAGCTCCGGGTAGGCCCGCACGGCCTCACGGACGAACTTCGATGCGTCTTCATCGTCGGCCGGCAGGGTGATGCCACGCACCACGCTGCAGCGGTTGTCCAGGTCCAGCCTGAAATGACGCACGCTGCCAGGGTCGATGCGAGCAAGGATGCTGGGTGAATGGCTGGAGATGATGGCCTGGGCGTTGCTGCCTGCCGCGATCTCCAGCACCTGCTGAATGATCCGCGAGAGGTAGAACGGGGCCAGGTTGTTCTCGGGCTCTTCAAGCGCGATCAGCGTCAACACCGGAACGGCCACGCCGCCGTCCGCAAAGCCGCCCGGCGGGTTGCCGCCGGCGAGCTGCCTCTCGATGTCCAAGGTCGCAGCTGCCATGGCCAGATGAAACAGCGACCGCTGGCCGTCGCTGAGGTCTTCAAGCGCTCGGTCCTGCCCATGCTCGTCAGGGTGGAACACCACTTCGACTCGGCGGACAAACTCCTGCCAACGGGTGTCGACCGGCCTGAAGATCGGCTGGGCATCGGTGCCTGCCGAGTGCAGCTGCTGCCATCGCCGCGTCAATGCAGCGCTGATATTGGCCACCGCTGCCTCGCCAGCGAACGCAGCGTTGACCTCTGTGCCTGCGCCGGTCAGAGAATCCCTGACCTCCCCCGACCAGTCGATGGCGCGCCACAGTCGGCCGCGCACAAAAGCCGACACCTGGGAGGCACCGTCGCGGGTGGCTGGTATATAGAGAAGCTGGATCCGCGATCGGTCAGGGCCGCGCAACGGCTGCCGGTCGCCATCCTCAAAGGGGCCGAACGTCTGCACGGCAGAGTAGGTCTCGTCGATCGAGCCATCGAGCGTGCCGTCATCCGTCCAGGTCGCCTCCAGCCGCAGCCGAACCTTTAGGTGGCCGTTCTCCTCAGTCGCCATGTTCTTGAAGAACGCCGGCACGGCTGGGTTGTCGTCATCGGCGTCCAGTTCAGGGAAGGCAACGATGGCCTCGATGACCAGCATGCGGGCCGCAGGGCGCGCCGCTTCATTGAATGGCACGTGGAAGTCCTGTTTGCGCAGGCGGCGCTGTTCGGTCGTCACACCGAACATGCGCTGCAGGCCCTGAATCAGCGCTGTTTTGCCAACGCCGTTGTCTCCAATAAGGGCAACAAGGTCGGGGCCAAGCGCCACTGTGGTTCGAACAGGGCCAAAGCAGCGAAAGCCTTCCAGCTCAAGCCGTTCAATATGCATGACAGTCTCCCTGTGGCGCCGTGCAAGTCAGCGGCGTCATCGCTGTGCGTAAGCAGCAAGCGTAACCCGTCGACCGAGCTGCGCACGGGCGCTATGCGGCTTCGAGGTAGTGCTCGTAGTACGGGCGCTCGCGGTCGTCGAGGATGGTGCTCGTGCAAGAGCGGTACAAGGCGGCCGAGCCGCCGGCTGTGGGCGCGCAAGCCGGTCGAGTATCTGTAGATACTTGCGATATCAGACACCTGCTTCGGTCTTCCATGATCTGCAGTTGAAGATCTTTGCCGCCTACTTGCGTTCATGCTTGCAAAACACATCGCTCTATACATCGGGGCTCCGATTGAGCATGAGTCGGAACGGGCTGTGCTCGTCGAGCTATTGCGTTTGCTCGACACGTCGGGCGAGCACGCAACTGTTCTTGCCAACATCAATCTAAAGGGCCGGCAGTTGGATCTGGTGGTCGGCACTGATAGGCTGACGTTGGTACTTGAAGCCAAGGCCGGCATGGCACCCCTTCGCGGTTCGACGAATGGCTCGTGGGCAGCACTCACTCGATCAGGGCGTTGGAAGGTCACACGCAACATCTACGTGCAAGCCCTCGACGAGAAAAACGCCTTGCGTGACGCGATCCGGGAGCATCAGGGGGAAGTGACCGGATATCCGGCCGCCTACGTGGTGTTCGTTCCAGGATTGGCCGCAGGGTCGAACATCCCTTCGAACGACCACAAGGTTAGCCTCGGAGGTGTTGAGGGCCTGCCCGACCAACTCGCACAGCATTCTGGGCTCCGTTGCACCGCGGAGCAATGGCGTGGATTTGCCGACCAACATGGTCTTGAAAGAGTCTTCGACCATGCCAGCGCCTGGGACCAACGCCTTCTCGACGCACAGCGCACGCTCGAGCAATACGTAGCCGCCTTCACAGCAACGTATGCGCCGATGACCACTCAGTACAAGCACGACACGTACGACGCCGACGGCGAGACGCTGCGCGCGCCGGATATCGAGCGCCTGCTGCTCGAGAGGCGCGAGGATCTGTTGCTTCAGGGCCCTTCTGGCTGCGGGAAGTCGCTACTTTCATTGGTGCTTGCTAACCGACTATGTTCAAAGGGAGCGATTCCCGTAGTCGTGGAATGCAAGTCATTTGAAGGTCAGTTCGGGTCGGCGCTTGACAGAGAAGCCACCCTGCTCGATGTACCTTCTGCTCGGACCTTGTTGACCGCAGCTCGAACGCTGGGTCGGCCGATCGTCGTCCTCGTGGACGGCTACAACGAATGTCCATCGGAGCTGAGGGTACGACTGACTCGGACGCTACGGGCGGCATCGATGAAATTTGACGCGACGGTGATCGTCAGCTCGCAAATCGCCATTGACCGCGCCGACCTGCTTCCACTTCGAAAGGTATCCGTCGCCTCACCAAGTCAGGAGCTCAAGGTCCGCATTGCTGCCCTTGAAGCGGCCGCTGTCGAAATTCTTTCTCCCCTACTGCAGACAATTGCCACAGGCATGGAGGCCAGCCTGATAGGGCAGATGGGCCACGACGTGACACGGGTGTCGAGCAGATCCGCGTTATTTGACCGGTTCGTGCGGCACCGGCTCGGCGAGGTTGCAAGTCAAGGCATCACTCTGCTCTGTTGCGTGGCCGAACTGCTGTTCGAGCGCGTGACGTTCAGCCTCTCTATGCGCGAGGTAGACCGCATTCTGGTCCGAGAAAGACTTGGCGCCGAAGTGCTCCAAGAGGTGCGCCGCGCCGGTTTGCTTATCTCGCGCGGAGACCGCCTTTGTTTCGTCCATGAGATGTACTTGAATGCATTTGCGGCAGAAGCCATCGTGCGTCACGTCGGATCGGACGTCGAGGCCATGACCGGCGCGCTAGCGATGCCTCGGTTCAACGAACTCCGAGCATTTGTGGTGGGGGCAATTGAAGACGAAAAACTGCTTGCTCGCTTGCTGCGCGCAACCACTGACGCGACGTTGCTTCGAGCTTGCATGTTGGGAGAGTGCGGCGCCCATGCTGGTCAGGTCGTGAACAACGCAGTGGACGCCGTCATGGACCGTCTGAGGAGGGAGATTGAGGACGTTCGCTTCTTCATCTCTTCCGATCACATGTGGCAAATCGGCGTCGAGCCAAACAGTCAAGTTGGATGGACGGATAACGAGCGGGCTTTGCTGTCGGTGCTCTCGGCAGCAGTGATGCGAGGCCAGCGCTGCGAGCAGCTTCTCGAGTTGGTCGGCCTGCTCGATCAACGGCTGCGGGAAGAGTTCGCGCGACTTCGAAACGAAGCCGTTCAGAAGGAGATGAAGCTACTGCGAACCAGCCTATTCGCAGCGTCCTACGTTTTCGGCCAGCGCGAGCTAGGAATCTCGCTCGTCATGTCAGCCCTTCACAGCGGCAGCTTCGCAAGCTTCTCCGACAGCACCGAGCGGCGGGAGGCCCTGAAGCAGGTTTGGCGCGATGTAGCTACGTCGGGTCAGTTCTATTTGGCGCTGGCTCTATCCCACGTAGTACTCAGGTATCAGCAAGACGTCCTTGAGCTGGCGATCGAGCGCACCTTGCCACTGTTGGAGCTGGAGCGCTGGAAATCGCTTCCGTACCACCTTCAGCTAGACCTGATGAACTTCGTGCACTTTCTGCCGAGAGAAGACACGCCAGCGCCTGAGAAGCTAGCGCAAGCACTTGAGGCACTCTTGCCCGAGTTGCATCCGCTATTGCAGGGCATCGCCATCGAAGCTCTAAGCGGCCTGGGAGCGATGGACAGTGAGTTGCAAGCCCACGAGGCGCAGGTTCGGCAAGAGATCTCGCGACTCCTAGACAACCCCGACATCGAGAACTCGGCGGAGGTTGCTTGGGGCATCTATAACGGGCAATTCGATCATCCCTTTGACACCGCCTACATCAACGCAATCGAAGACTTGTCGGATGCGCAACACCGTGCATTGATGCGCCTGGCCTGCGCAGGCGCCAACGAGAACAGCTTCTTTCTTGGCTCGCTGATTGAGAAGCTTGCTCGTGACCCAGACCCTCTTGCAGCACCGCCAATCACGCGCTGGGCGCGTCTGCCAGACCCGAGTTCAAGCATGCGACAGAACGCGATTGAGGTCTTCATCACAGCTCTTACGGCATTGGGGCACCTTCAAACTGATCTGCCCGCCGACATTTGCCCAATGGGAATCGGCGTGCGAGAGGACACGATGTCCGCTTGCGGTCTCCTCTACTACTGGATGGGGCGGCATGCCGAGGCAACTGCGATTGCAGAGCCGATGGTAAAGGTGGCATTCGACACACTCGCCGCCAACCCTTCACTAGCGGTCGGCGTGCTGTCCGACATCTCGCGATCGATGATGAACACAAACCGACGCGGTGTCCTTATCGTGAACACCTTCCCCGAACGGTCAGTGTTGCTCGCCCGTGCCGCCCTTCAGAGCGGAAGTTCAATGCAGGGTTACTTCCCCGGCCCCGCATTTTTCGGAGAAGACGATGCCGAGCGGTTTGCGATCTCGATTATCGAAGCCCATGGGACTGCCGACGATCTCGAACTGCTGCGGACTTTTGCCGACCACGCCGGTCTCTCGGGAGTCGCCCGCAAGGCACTTGCAGCCATCGAGTCAAGGGCGACGTCAGATGCTGGTGGTCAAAGACGAACTTCCGCAAGTGGGCGACTCCATTGATCTACAGCTCGACCTCACAAAGGCAACCCAGTCAAGTGGCCTCGAGATAGTGCTCGCAGTACGGATGCTTCACGGTCGTCGAGGATGACCATGGCAACCGACGATTGACCTCGGACTTAAGGTACTGAATTGCCCTCAAGAGAAATCCAGGCTGCGTACGCTGAGTTCACTGCAGCCGCTGCAATGGTGGCGCATGAGCAGGGGCTTGTGCATCGGCTGATACGACGTGAGGCCGACTTTCTGCGAGAACAGCAGACTCAGGCCGCCGCGATGCATTTTTCCGGAGGGCCTGTGCATCAAAGCATGGTCTTCCGCGAGATGCGGCAGCGCCGGCCAATCTTCTACGCTTCTTCTGAGCCGAGCTACGACGAACTGATTTTTAGCCTCACAGTCAGCCACAACCGCCAGTATCAATGGCTGCTAGCCGAGGCCTTCGAGCTATTCGAGACCTTCGTGCTTGACGCGATGGCCTGTGCTGGTGCCAAGGACCCATCGGTTTGGGATCAACAGGACCTCAGAAGGATGGGGGCTTACGCGGGCCAGGATGCAGCGTGGTGGGTCGCTCAGGCGCGCGCATTGAAGCATCCCCCGCCCACAGCGGTAGCACTGAATCGTCTACGACAGCTTCCCGGTGTGCGCCAGCTTGAAGAAAACAACGCGCATCAGGTGGACTTCAGGCTCGTCCTTCAAATGATCGAGCGGATGAGGCACGTGATAGTGCACAACCGCGGACAGGTCAATAGCAAAGATGAGTTCGCAACCGGCGTGCTCAGGGATCTGGGAATGCTTTCCGGTGGCCGGCCAAGACCCGAGGACGCCGCCTTCATCGGGCAATTTGTCGGCAACGGCAAATTGAAGAACACCATCCTTCTGCTCGAATATCCCCTGGCTTCAGAAGGCCCGGGCACGACATACATCGACGTGTGGGATCACCTACTTGGGTGGATGCTTTCCTACGCGCACATGTTGTCAGAGCGACTGTAGGACGGCCGAGCAGAAGGAGAGGGCTAAAGAGTAGCTGGTGTCCTAACATTTCGCATGACCAAGGCCCCGAAGCCCACCAGTGAGTCGAGTGTGGAGCTCGAGTTCAAGCCCTTTCTCCGGCTTGGAAAGTACCTGTCGGACGACTTCATCCGCATTGCTGAAGAGCTGCTGTTTCTTGTGGGTCACTTCGGGCTAAGCCATACGCCGACAGCGCCCAGCAATGAAGAAGAGTGGCGCCATTTTTTTTGTCGGGTACATGAAGGTTGGAAGCTGGCACAGACCAAGATTGCCAACCTGCTGATTGACGCGTTAGGTCGAGACGTGACAGCGCGCGCGAACATCAAAGAGCAGCACCGCTCGCGCAACAAGGCTGGGCAACTTGAGGCAAAGCGCGAGGCACAGCGAATTGCCATAGAAATCCGTGTCCTGCGCCGGATGCTTGACGTCATTCTTTGGACGATCGTCAGCGGAGAACATGCGACGCTGCGTCGCCTGTTCGTCGTCGACGGCGCTCATAGCCTCTCAGCTAAGAACATCAGCGAGGGAATGTCGGTTGCAGACTCAATCAACGCGGAGCCCCTTCTCATGGCGGTATGCACCGACATGCTTTCGCTCGTACACGTTGGCGACTTGCTGGTGTCCGACCGGTTAAGGGGCGGCATTTCTTTTATCGAGCTAAAGGCCGGCGCAAAGAATCTTGAGATCAGCGAAGCGGCGCAGTTTGCAGTTCAGTCCGGTTGCCAGAAGTTCGACGACCTCACTCGCGCAGAGATGTCGGTGAAAGACGCCAAACATTACGAGCGAGTCAAGCGGCAAGCAGAGAGAAACAAGCAGATCATCGAAACCATCGTGAACGAAGTCGGCATTGACCAGAACACCGGCGCCAATGTGCGTGTCAGCTCGGTTGCGTCGCCAATGCTCAACTGGGCTCAGCAAATCGTCGATTGCTATGAGCAGCTTGGGCCGACAAAGAAATGGGCGATCACAACTGTTGATGAGTGCGTCTACGTTGGCGTTTACAGCGATCAGCGCTCTGCCTTCGTTGGATTTTCTAGCTGGATGAAGGTGATGAAATGCACATCACGAATCTACAACTTGACAGACTCTTTCAAGATGCCATGGGCCCGTCCGCTCGGTGCAATGATGCTGCCTCTGGAGTTGCAGAAGCTCATCATGCGAGGAGAGATCTTGGTGATGATCTGCTTTGATGTGGCGGCAATGATCGAGGCCGTGAATGAGTGGCAGCCCGGCTTCTTAAGCTTAGCCACAGCCCGTGAAACGGCAGATGCTCGACGCGGTGGCTACGAAAGCCTGGAGGTGGGAGGTCGAATAGTCAAAGCGACCCGTGACTCGCATAGCTGGCACATCGGCGCCGGTTTGCGGGACCGTGTTGTCTTCGACCAGCAAAGTCCGCTGCAGTTCATGGAGCATCAGTGGGAGTCGATGGCAAACGAATTGGCAGACATCGCAGCCGCGTCAGTCCCGGGGCCAAACATCGGCGATCGCTCGCCTAGGTAGTGTGGCGAAGCGACTGTTCGCCGTTCGATGGCCTAGCCTACCGGGAGCCCTTAGATCGATCGCGGGCGGCCTAGTCACTTTCACATGGTGCACTAGCACTTTGGGCTTTCCCAACCGCCTATTTGGCGGCAAGCATTCGGGGAGAAGCGCGAGGGGTTCTGACTAGCAGCTGTGGATAACTCTTCGTCCCCCTGCACCCCCTCAGCCCCGTACAGACAAATCGCTCAACACCTAACACCGAGTTCATCGAGGAAGAGCACGCCATGCTGGGCCAGCGAGATCTCGCCCGGCCGCGGGGGCGAGCCGCCGCCCACCAGGGCCACGCTGGAGGCCGAGTGGTGGGGCGAGCGCAGCGGGCGCTGGCCCCAGCGTTCGATGTCGAACTGGCCGGCCAGGCTGTGCACGGCGGCGGATTCCAGCGCGGCTTCCTCGTCCAGCGCCGGCAGCAGTCCCGCCAGGCGCTGGGCCAGCATGGACTTGCCGGTGCCGGGCGGCCCCACCATCAGCAGGCTGTGGCCACCGGCTGCGGCGATCTCGAGCGCCCGCTTGGGGCCGGCCTGGCCCTTGATGTCGGCCAGGTCGGGCAGGCCGCGCGCGGCTTCGCGGGGCAGGGCGGCGGCACGTGGCAAGGCCTCGCCCTCGGGCTGCAGCGCGGCGACGACGTCGAGCAAATGGCGGGCATGCCTGACCATCACGCCGTCGACCAGGGCCGCTTCGGCGGCGCTGTCTTCAGGCAGCAGCAACTCTCTGTCGCCACCGTCCTGGCGCATGGCCAGGGCCATGGCGAGGGCGCCGCGCACCGCGCGCAGCTCTCCCGCCAGCGACAGCTCACCCGCGCATTCGAAGCGCGCGAGCCTGACCGCATCGATCTGGCCATTGGCGGCCAGCAGGCCCAGAGCCATGGGCAGGTCGAAGCGCCCGCCTTCCTTGGGCAGGTCGGCCGGCGCCAGGTTCACGGTGATGCGCTTGTTTGCCGGAAACGACAGGCCACTGTTCTGCAGCGCCGCCCGCACACGCTCGCGGGCCTCCTTGACCTCGGTGTCCGCCAGACCGACGACGGTGAACGAAGGCAGGCCGTTGGCGAGATGGACCTCCACCGTGACCGGCGCGGCGGCGAGGCCATCGAGGGCGCGGCTGTAGACGGTGGCGAGGCTCATCGGTGGGTGGGCGGCTGGCCGGTGGCGGACGGCTCCGGCATCAGAGCCCCCAGGGGTGGCGGTCCAGTCTAGCCGCCGGTCAGGAGGGAGTCGGCCCAGTGCTTCTCCCATGAATGCACCAGTTTCGTGCGACGCTTCGCCGATGTTGGATCCAGTTTGGTGCAAACGCCTGACTTGAGGGCGTCTTCGTCCCAGATCCGTGCAGGGTGACAAGGTGTGACGCTTGGCACGGAAGCTGCAAACACCCCGGCCGGACCGTATTCCACCCACTTTCTTACTCAGGAGCTCCGCCATGAAGTTGTCCCCTTCGCTGATCGCACTCGCGCTGTCCGCGGTCGCCCTGCCCGCGTTCGCCGATGAGCCGGCGCCGGACCCCTTGTCGTTCAACGTCGGCGTCGTCAGCGAATACCGCTACCGCGGCATCTCCCAGTCGCGTCTGAAGCCGGCCTTGCAGGGCGGCATCGACTACGCCGCGCCGAGCGGCTTCTATGTCGGCGCTTGGGCATCGACGATCAAATGGATCAAGGACGCCGGTGGTGACGGCCAGGTCGAGGTCGACCTGTACGGTGGCTACAAGGCCGAAGTCGCCAAGGGACTGACGCTGGACCTCGGCGTGCTGCAGTACTACTACCCCAGCAACAAGCTGCCCACCAGCGCCAACACCTTCGAAATCTACGGTGCACTCAGCTACGGCCCCGTGACGGCGAAGTACTCCAACACCAACGGCACCAACCTGTTCGGCGTGCCGGGCACCAAGTACAGCGGCTACTTCGACGTGTCGGCCAATTTCGACCTGGGCGATGGCATGACGCTGACGCCGCACGTCGGCCATCAGACGATGCGCCACGTACCCGCCGGCTCCTACTCCGACTACTCGCTGACGCTGGCCAAGGATTTCTCCGGCCTGGTGCTCAGCGCCGCCGTCATCGGTACCGATGCCGACAAGAGCTTCTACGCCAGTCCCGCCAACGGCAAGTTCATGGGCAAGACCTCGCTGGTCGTCGGCCTGAAGAAGACCTTCTGATTACTGGAGCGCGACATGAAACTGATCACTGCCGTCATCAAGCCCTTCAAGCTCGACGAGGTGCGTGAGGCCCTGAGCGCCATCGGCGTGCAGGGGCTGACGGTCACCGAGGTCAAGGGCTTTGGCCGCCAGAAGGGCCATACCGAGCTGTACCGCGGCGCCGAGTACGTCGTGGACTTCCTGCCCAAGGTCAAGATCGAGGCCGCCGTGAACGACGACGTCGTCGAACGCGTCATCGAGGCCATCGAGTCCTCCGCCCGCACCGGCAAGATCGGTGACGGCAAGATTTTCGTGTCGCCGCTGGATCAGGTCGTACGCATCCGCACCGGCGAAACCGGCAATGACGCGCTCTGACGCGTCGCACCACCACCCGTTGGAGACCACTCAAATGAAGAAATTCCTTGCCGGCCTCGCCCTGGCGGCGGCCGTGCTGGCGCCGGCCGCGACCTGGGCCCAGGATCCAGCCGCCTCGGCGGCGGCCACCGCAGCGCCCGCTGCAGCGTCCGCGGTCGATGCCGCTCCGGCCGCGGCCGCCGCGTCGGCACCCGCCGAAGCCGCCTCGGCTGCTGCCCCTGCGCCCGTGCCCAACAAGGGCGACACCGCCTGGATGATGCTGTCCACCCTGCTCGTCATCCTGATGACGGTGCCGGGCCTGGCCCTGTTCTACGGCGGCCTGGTGCGCAGCAAGAACATGCTGTCGGTGCTGATGCAGGTCATGGTCGGCTTCTCGCTGATCGTCGTGCTGTGGTTCCTCTACGGCTACAGCTTCGCGTTCACCGAGGGCAACAAGTTCATCGGCGGCACGGATCGCCTGTTCATGAAGGGCATCTGGGACAACGTTGCAGGCACCTTCGCCACCGGCGCCACCTTCAGCAAGGGCGTGCCGATGTACGAGATGGTGTTCGCCGCCTTCCAGGCCACCTTCGCCGGTATCACCGCCTGCCTGATCATTGGTGCCTTCGCCGAGCGCATCAAGTTCTCGGCCGTGCTCGCCTTCCTGACGTTGTGGTTCACGTTCAGCTACCTGCCGATCGCCCACATGGTCTGGTTCTGGATGGGTCCGGATGCCTACACCGCCAAGGAAGTCGCCGATGCGATGAACGAAAAGGCGGGCATGATCTGGCAGTGGGGCGCGCTGGACTTCGCCGGCGGTACCGTGGTGCACATCAACGCCGCCGTCGCGGGCCTGGTGGGTGCCTATATGGTCGGCAAGCGCGTCGGCTACGGCAAGGAGCAGTTCACGCCGCACAGCCTGACCCTGACCATGGTCGGCGCCTCGCTGCTGTGGGTCGGCTGGTTCGGCTTCAACGCCGGCTCCGCGCTGGAAGCCAACGGCTTCGCCGCCCTGGCCTTCATCAACACCTTCGGCGCCACCGCCGCCGCCGTGCTGGCCTGGTGCGTGGGTGAAGCCCTGCTCAAGGGCAAGGCCTCCATGCTGGGTGCCGCTTCGGGTGCCGTCGCCGGCCTCGTGGCCATCACGCCTGCCGCCGGCAACGTCGGCATCGGTGGTGCCCTGGTCATCGGCATCGTCGCCGGCTTCGCCTGCCTGTGGGGTGTGTCCGGCCTGAAGAAGATGCTGCGTGCGGACGACTCCCTGGACGTGTTCGGCGTCCACGGCATCGGCGGTATCGTCGGCGCCCTGCTGACGGGTGTGTTCGCCTCGCCCAACCTGGGCGGCCCGAGCGCCATGGGCGACTGGGTCACCGCAACCATGATCACGCCGGCCGACTTCTCCATCGCCGGCCAGGTCTGGATCCAGACCAAGGCCGTGATCGTCACCATCCTGTGGTCGGGCATCGTCTCCTTGGTGGCCTACAAGCTGGTCGACATGACCATCGGCCTGCGCGTCACGGAAGAGGAAGAGCGCGAAGGCCTGGACATCTCGTCGCACGGCGAGACGGCGTACCACAAGTGATGTGAAGCCGAGGGGCCGGCCGCGCCGGCCCCTGGTTCACGTCGAGCCGCCCCCCGGGGCGGCTTTTCTTTTGGGCCCCCAGGCCGGCCGTTATGCTGATCCGCCATGGATGTGATCACCCTGCTGGCGGCGGTCCTCGTCAACGCGCTGCTGATGATGCTGGCCCTGGTCGTCAGCGTCGGCATTCGCGCGCGCAGCGGCCTGCAGGCCTGGCAATTCATGCTGCTGGGCCAGGCGGCCGGCTTCGCGCTGTTGATCGGCGCTACGCTGGCCTTGCCGCGGCTGCTGGCCACCCTGGGCGTCATGTCGCTGAGCTTTTCGGCCTCGGCCATGGTGCTGACGGCCGGCCGCTTCCTCAGCCAGCCCGTGTCGCGGCTGGGCCTGCTGCTGCCGCCGCTGCTGCTGGGCCTGGTGCATGCCTTCGTCTTCCAGGACCAGAAGCAGGCGACCGGCCTCACCAACCTCATCATCGGCCTGCAGATCATGTGGGCCAGCTGGCTGCTGCTGCATGGCGCCGAGCGGGTTCGCTGGCGGCTGCTGTGTGGCTTTGCTGGTGCGGCCAACGGCCTGCTGGTGCTGGGGCGCGCCGTTCTGGTGCTGGGCTGGCCCGAGATCTACCCGCGCTTCATCGCGCCGCATCCGCTGAACTTCGCCTCGCTGATGCTGCTCAACGCCAGCCTGGTGCTGGGCACCATGGGCTTTCTGCTCGCCCACCGCGACGCCGCCGAGCAGGCCCTGGTGCGCCTGGCCTCGCTGGATCCGCTGACCGGCCTGCTGAACCGCCGTGAATGGATGAACCGGGCCGGCCAGGCCCTGGGCGCGGATGCCGTCGGCGGCGCGGTGCTGCTGATGCTGGACCTGGATCATTTCAAGCGCATCAATGACGAGCGCGGCCACCCGGTGGGCGATGAGGTGCTGAAGCTGACCGGCGAGGTGCTGCGCGGCGAGTTGCGGGCCAGCGACCTCGTCGGCCGCTATGGCGGGGAGGAGTTCTGCCTGCTGGTGCGCCACTGCGATGCCGAAGCCTTCGGTCGCCTGGACAGCCGCCTGCATCAGGCGCTGCGGCGGCGCTGCGAGGCCAGCCTGGGCTTCCTGGCCGATTTCAGCGCCGGCGCCGTGCGCGTGCAGGCCGGTGAGACCCTGGCCGCCGCCATCAAACGGGCGGATGATCAGCTCTACCGTGCCAAGCATGCCGGACGCGGCCGCACCGAGTGCGCCGACGGCGTCTTGTGATCCGGCGGCTCGCCCCCAAGTGGGCCGACCTGCGCAAGTTTGAGATCATTCGGCCATGGTTCCCCATCTGATCACCGCCCTGAACGGCCCCATCAACGAGCTGGAGGCCCGCATCCTGGAATCCATGCCCGCCACGGAACGCTGGTTCAGGCTGGAATGGATGGAGCACACGCCGACCTTCTACGCCTCGGTGGACCTGCGCAACGCCGGCTTCAAGCTGGCGCCGGTGGACACCAACCTCTTCCCGGGCGGCTTCAACCACCTGACGCCGCAGATGCTGCCGCAAGCCGTGCAGGCCGCCATGGCAGCCATCGAGAAGATCTGCCCCGAGGCCCGCAACCTCCTCGTCATTCCCGAGACCGGCGCGCGCTGCAGCTTCTACCTGGAGAGCCTGGCCACGCTGGCCCGCATCTTCACCCAGGCCGGCCTGAACGTGCGCTTCGGTACCCTGGACACCGCCGTCACCGAGCCGACAGAGCTGCGCATGGCCAACGGCGAGAGCCTGGTGATCGAACCCCTGGTGCGCAAGCGCGGCCGGCTGATGCTCAAGGGCTTCGACCCCTGCACCATCCTCCTCAACAACGACCTCTCCGCCGGCACGCCGCCGCCGCTGATGGGCCTGCACGAGCAATACCTGCTGCCGCCCCTGCATGCCGGCTGGTCGGTGCGGCGCAAGAGCCAGCATTTCCGCGCCTACGACGAGGTGGCCAAGCGCTTCGCCAAGCTGCTGGGCATGGACCCCTGGCTGATCACGCCCATGTCGCAGAGCGTCGACCTGCATGGCAAGAAGGGCCTGGAGGCCCTGCAGACGGCCGCCGACGCCCAGCTGACCAAGGTGCGGCGCAAGTACAAGGAGTACGGCATCAACGAGAAGCCCTTCGTCATCATCAAGAGCGACGTGGGCAGCTATGGCAAGGGCGTCATGACGGTGCGCGACGCCAAGGACATCGAGGGCCTGGCTGAACGCCTGCCCGAGAACCTGGGCCAGGAAGTCATCGTGCAGGAGGGCGTGCCCACCCACGAGCGCGTGCACGAGGCCGTGGCCGAGCCGGTCGTCTACATGATGGACCGCTATGTGGTCGGCGGTTACTACCGCGTGCATGCCCACCGCGGCATCGACGAGAACCTCAACGCCCCCGGTGCCAGCTATGTGCCGCTGGCCTTCGCCGAGTCACCTCATCTGCCGCGTCCCGGCGAGAAGCCCGGCGCCAGCGCGCCCAACCGCTTCTATATGTATGGCGTCATCGGCCGCCTGGCCATGTTGGCCGCCAGCTACGAGCTGGAGGCGACGGACCCGCAGGCGGAGGCGGAAGCGGCCTGAATTGAAGCCCCTCGCCCAGTCGCGCAGCGCTGAACGCGCACACGCCTGGTCGGTCTTGCAGACCGCGCTGCGGCAGCGCCGCAGCTCTTCGGCAGGCACGGTGAGTCCACTGGACTCACCATGTCCGGCCTCAGCCCCCGAGGGGGCGGCGATGCTTGCGGCGTCGAGCCGCAAGCACATCGCCAGAGCGGGCCGGCTCGGGAGCGGCCCAGCGCTCGGCCCGGAATGTCCCGTTTCGTGCGACTGGGTGCCGCGAACGCGGAATGGTCGGCGGAAGGTAGGGGTTGCCCCGGCCTGGTCACTTTCGGCAGGGCGCCTGCTTTCGCCTAGGCTGCCGGGTTTTCGAGCTTCGCAGCCTTCCCATGAAAGCACCCCGCCTTGCCGCTCTGGCCCTGACGCTGTCCCTGGCCGGCCTGGCCGGCCTGGCCGGCGCCGCCCCGCATTCCGGCCTCGACCTCGCCGGCTTCGACCGCGTCGTCCGCCCGCAGGACGACCTGTTTCGCGCCGGCAACGGCCATTGGCTGTCCACCACCGAGATTCCGGCCGACAAGTCCTCCTTCGGCATGGTGGCCCAGTTGCGCGACCTGTCCGACCAGCGCGTGCGCGCCCTCGTCGAAGGCCTCGCCAAGGCCAAGCCGGGCTCGGCCGAGCACAAGCTCGGCGCCTACTACGCCAGCTTCATGGATACGGCGGCCATCGACAAGGCCGGCTTGGCGCCCGTGAAGCCGCTGCTGGAGAGCCTGAGCGCCGTGCAGACCCGCGAGCAGCTGGCCGCCTGGCTGGGACAGAGCAACGGCGTCGTCGACCAGCCGCTGACGATGAGCGTTGATCCCGACTTCAAGCAGCCCGGCATCAGCCGCCTGACGCTGAACCAGGCCGGCCTGGGCCTGCCCGACCGCGACTACTACCTGAAGGACGACGCCCGCATGGCCGCCGCCCGCACGGCCTACCAGGCCTATCTGCAGGCCCTGGCCGGCGCGGCCGGCCTGCCCGACGGCGCCGCCGCGCGTGCCTATGCCCTCGAGCAACGCCTGGCCGCGGCCCAATGGCCGGCCGAGGAGAACCGCGACCCGCAGAAGGTCTACAACCCCATGACGCCGGTCGAGCTGGCGGCCAAGGCGCCGGGCCTGGACTGGGCCGCCCTGCTGGCCGCCGCGGGCGTGCCGGCACCCGACCGCGTCATCGTCGCCCAGCCGAGCTATGCCGCCGCTGCCGCCAAGCTGCTGGCCGAGGCGCCGCTGGAGGATGTGCGCGCCTATCTCGCCCTGCGCGCGCTGGACCTCAACGCCGATGTCCTGCCCCAGCCCTTGCGCGAGGCCCGCTTCGCCTACCGCGGCACGGCCTTGAGCGGCGCCAAGACCGAGCAGCCGCGCTGGCAGCAGGCGGTGGCCGACGTCAACAACAACCTGGGCGAGGCCGTCGGCGAGGCCTATGTGAAGCGCCATTTCGCCGCGGCCGACAAGGCGCGCATGCTCAAGCTCGTCAACAACCTGCTGGCGGCCTATGGCGAATCCATCGACGGCCTGACCTGGATGACGCCGGCCACCAAGGCCAAGGCCAAGGACAAGCTGTCCAAATACCTGGTCAAGATCGGCTATCCCGATGTCTGGCGCAGCTATGCGGCGCTGGAGATCAAGGCCGGCGACCCGCTCGGCAACCGCCAGCGTGCCCAGCGCTTCGAATGGCAGCGCCAGGCCGCCAAGGCCGGCAAGCCGGTGGACAAGCGCGAATGGGGCATGACGCCGCAGACCGTCAACGCCTACTACAACCCGACCTTCAACGAGATCGTCTTCCCGGCCGCCGTGCTGCAGCCGCCGCTGTACAACACCCGGGCCGACGACGCGGTGAACTACGGCGCCATCGGTGCCGTCATCGGCCACGAGATCAGCCATGGCTTCGACGACGAGGGCAGCCAGTTCGATGGCGAGGGCGCGCTCTCCAACTGGTGGACCGATGCCGACCGCCAGGCCTTCGAGGCCGTTGGCGCCCGTCTGGTAGCCCAGTACGAGGCCTACGAGCCCATCCCCGGCAAGCATGTGAACGGCAAGCTGACCCTGGGCGAGAACATGGCCGACCTGTCGGGCCTGCAGATCGCCTACAAGGCCTATCTGCGGTCGCTCGGCGGCAAGCCGGCGCCCGTCATCGACGGGCTGACCGGCCCGCAGCGCTTCTTCATGGGCTGGTCCCAGGCCTGGCGCGAGAAGATGCGCGAGCCGCGCCGCCTGCAGCAGCTGACGGCCGACCCGCATTCGCCGGCCGAATTCCGCGCCAATGGGGCCGCCGTCAACCACGACGGCTTCCACGAAGCCTTCAAGACCCAGGCCGGCGACAAGATGTTCAAGCCCAGCGAGGCCCGCATCCGCATCTGGTGACGGTCTCGCCCGCGCCTACGCCTGCCAGGGGGCAGGCGTCAAGCCTCGGAACCCAGGTTTTGCTGCGCTGCACAAAAACCCAAAACCGGGCGCAGAATGCCCACTTTCGAACAAACGCCACCCCAAGCCGGTGGTCTTCGTGAAGTGAGTTCTTCCCACGCGGCTCGCAGCCCTTCGGCGCTGGCGGGTCTGACCCTCGGGGCCCTCGGAGTGGTCTATGGCGACATCGGCACCAGCCCCTTGTACGCCCTCAAGGAGGTCTTCCATGGCGGCCACGTCGCCACCACGCCGGACAACATCCTCGGCGTGCTGTCCCTGCTGTTCTGGACGCTGACTACCGTCGTATCCGTCAAATACGTGCTGCTCATCCTGCGCGCGGACAACAACGGCGAAGGCGGCCTCATCGCCATGCTGGCCCTGGCCACCAATGCCGTGAACGACAAGCCGCCGCTGCGCCGCACCCTGCTGCTGGTGGGCCTGTTCGGCACGGCCATCTTCTTCGGCGACGCCGTCATCACGCCGGCCATGACGGTGCTGGGCGCCGTCGAGGGCATCGACGTCTACGAGCCCCAGTTCCACGACGCCATCCTGCCGATCACGCTGATCGTCATGGTGGGCCTGTTCGCCGTGCAGCGCTTCGGCACCGGCGGCATCGGCAAGGCCTTCGGTCCCGTCATGCTGACCTGGTTCCTGGTGCTGGTGGCCCTGGGCCTGCCGCATATCTTCGACAACCCGCATGTGCTGACTGCCGTCAACCCGGTGTACGCGTTGAAGTTCTGCCTGGAATACCGCTGGGTGGCCTTCGTTGCGCTGGGCGCCGTCGTGCTGGTCGTGACCGGCGGCGAGGCTCTGTATGCCGACCTCGGCCACTTCGGCAAGAGGCCCATCCGCATCGCCTGGTACGGCGTCGTCATGCCGGCCCTGGTCATCAACTACTTCGGCCAGGGCGCCATGCTGCTGGACAACCCCGAAGGCGTGAAGAACCCCTTCTTCCTGCTGGCGCCGGGTTGGGCCGAGATCCCGCTGTTCCTGCTCGCCACGGCGGCCGCCATCGTCGCGTCGCAGGCCCTGATCACGGCCGCCTTCTCGGTCACCAAACAGGCCATTCAGCTGGGCATCCTGCCGCGGCTGCGTGTGCTGCACACCAGCGTGCGCGACACCGGCCAGATCTACGTGCCCTTCATCAACTGGGGCCTGTTCGCCCTGGTCGTCGTCGCCGTCGTCTTCTTCGGCTCGTCCACCAAGCTGGCCGGGGCCTACGGCGTGGCCGTCACCATCGACATGACGATCACGACGGTGATGACCTTCTTCGTCATCCGCTACGGCTGGAAATACCCGCTGGCCCTGTGCGTCGCGGCCACCGGCGTCTTCTTCCTCATCGACGTGACCTTCCTGGCGTCCAACCTGCTGAAGATCGCCGCCGGTGGCTGGTTCCCGCTGCTCATCGGCATCGGCATGTTCACGCTGATGCTGACCTGGAAGCAGGGCCGCAAACAGCTGTCCGACAAGCTGCGCGAGGACGCCATCGAACTCGACACCTTCCTCGACGCCGTCTTCATCAACCCGCCGACGCGCGTCGCCGGCACGGCCGTCTTCCTGTCGGCCGAGAAGGGCTCCACGCCCAACGCGCTGCTGCACAACCTCAAGCACAACAAGGTGCTGCACGAGCAGAACGTCTTCGTCACCGTCAAGCATCACGAGGTGCCGTGGATAGGCTTCGAGAAGCGCTGCGAGGTCGAGGCCCTGGGGCATTGCTGCTGGCAGGTGGCCCTGCATTTCGGCTTCAAGAACGAACCCGACGTGCCCGAGGCCCTGGCCCTGCTGAAGAAGCATGGCGTGCAGCTGGACGACATGGAAACGAGCTATTTCTTGAGCCGTGACATCGTCATCCCGACCATCGGCTCGGGCATGGCGCTGTGGCGCGAGAAGCTCTTCGCCAGCATGCACCGCAACGCGGCTGCCGCGGCGGACTTCCTGCATCTGCCGACCAACCGCATCGTCGAGCTCGGTAGCAAGGTCGAGATTTGAGCGGGGCCACGCCGGAGCGCCGCCTGGGTGCCCGGCATGCCGCCGCCTTGTACGTCGGCATGGTCGTCGGCGCCGGCATCTTCAAGACCTCGCCGATGGTGGCGCAGTCCCTGCCCGATGTGGCCCAGCTCTACCTCGCCTGGGCCCTCGGAGGCCTGCTGTCCTTTGTCGGCGCCCTGTGCTTTGCCGAACTGGCCGCGGCCTTCCCGGACGCCGGCGGCGACTACCACTTCCTGAGCCGCGCCTATGGCCGGCGCCTGGGCTTTCTGTTCGCCTGGTCGCGCTTCGCCGTCATCCACACCGGCTCCATGGCCCTGCTGGGATTCGTCTTCGGCGACTACCTGTCGCAAGTCGTCGACCTCAGTCCGTGGCTGGGCATGCATGCCAGCGCGCTGCTGGCTGCGGCATTGATCGTGGGGCTGACGGGGCTCAACCTGCTGGGCGTGCGCGTGGGCCTGGGCACGCAGCTGGGGTTGACGACCCTGGTCATCGCCGGCCTGCTGCTGCTGGGCCTGGCGGCCGGCGCCCAGCAGCTCGGCGGCCAGCCGCCCGCAACCCAGGGCGCGGCGACGCCACGCACCGACTGGGGCACAGCCATGGTCTTTGTCTTCCTGGCCTATGGCGGCTGGAGCGATGCGGCGACGCTGTCCGCCGAGATGCGCGACGACAAGCGCGGCATCGTCCGCGCGCTGTTGCTGGGCCTCGGCGTCGTCATGACCCTCTATCTGCTGGCCAACTGGGCCTACGTGCGTGTGCTGGGCCTGCCCGGCCTGGCGCACAGCGAGGCGCCGGCTGCCGAGCTGATGCGCGTCGCCTTCGGGCGCGGCGCCGAATTGCTGATGGTGGGCCTCGTCACGCTGACGGCCCTGTCGGTCATGAACGCCATCCTCATCGCCGGCCCGCGCACCACCTATGCGGCGGCGCGCGACCTGGCCTCCGAATGGCGGCTGGCGCGCTGGAACGCGCAACGCGGCACGCCCAGCGCCGCCGTCGTCGCCACAGCCGCCGTGGCCTTGCTGCTGGTCGCCCTGGGCGACGCCACGCGCGGCGGCTTCTCGACCATGGTGGACTACCTGTCGCCGGTCTACTGGGCCTTCCTGGTCCTCAGCGGCGGAGCGCTGATCGTGCTGCGCCGGCGCGAGCCCGATGCGCCGCGGCCGTTTCGCGTGCCCCTCTATCCCTGGCTGCCGCTGCTGTTCAGCGTCTGCAGCGGCTATCTGCTGTGGGCCAGCCTGGCCTATGTGAAAGCCGGCGCCGTTGTCGGCGTGGCGGTGCTGGCGGTGGGCGGTTTGCTGCTGCTCTTGCTCAAGCCTTAGCCGCTGCAGAGCAGGCGCCGCTCGATGCGCCCGTCGTGCACATGCACCAGCTCGCCCTTGGCGAGCGGCTGCCAGGCCTCGGCATCGTCGCCCAGCGGCTCCGATGCGATCGCCCAGCCGCCCGGCTGGGGCTTGAGATAGAGGCTGGGTGGCTTGTCGTCGCTGGCCCAGCGCACGGCCCAGAGCTGTTCACCGTCGGCCAGGGCCGCCGAGAAGCGCAGCGGCGTGGTGAAGCCGCGCACCTCCATCTCGTCCACCGTGTCCAGCAGCACCTGGCGCGTCGCCGCCTCCACCGTCGCGCCGGCCTTCACGCGGCCCATGATGAGCAGGAAGAGCAGCTCGGAGTCCGTCGCACCGCGGCGCAGGTCGTAGAGCTCGTCGGACAGCTGGGCCTCCATGCCGCGGCGCAGGCGCGGGAAGTCGCCGACCTGGCCGTTGTGGATGAAGAGATAGCGACCGAGATGGAAGGGGTGGCAGTTCAGCCGCGACACGCCGCCGCCGGTGGCCGCCCGCACATGGGCCATGAAGAGGTGGGAGCGCACATTGGCGCACAGGGCCAGCAGGTTCTCGTCGCTCCAGGCCGGCATGACCTCGCGGTAGACGCCCGGCGCGTCGCGCTCGCCATACCAGCCGATGCCGAAACCGTCGCCATTGGTCACCGACTTGGCTTCCGATGCCTGCAGGCTCTGGCGCACCAGGGAATGGCGCGGCTTGCAGACCAGATCTTCCAGATAGATCGCGTCGCCCGAGTAGGCCAGGAACCGGCACATCGACAAATCTCCTCAGGTTCCCATCATGCCTCGCCCCGATTCGGGCCGAGCGCCGGGCCTGCCACAGGCCAGAGGCCTGTGGCGCTCCGTAGGCACAAGCAGTCCGCAGGGACTGCTTGTGTCCGACTCCGCTCCGCAAGCCGGCCCGCCGGTGGCGGCGCGGGCCTGGGCGAGGGGCTCAAAGCTATGCTGGCCGCATGAGCCGCTTGCTGCAAGACTTTTCGCCGTCCACCGTCGTGGCCGGCTTCGTCGCGGTGCTGGTGGGCTACACCAGCTCGGTCGCCATCATCTTCCAGGCCACCGTGGCCCTCGGTGCCACGCCGGCCCAGACCGCCTCCTGGCTGTGGGCCCTGGGCCTGGGCATGGGCCTGACCAGCCTGGCCCTGAGCCTGTGGACGCGCCAGCCCATCCTGACCGCCTGGTCCACGCCCGGTGCGGCCCTGCTGGCCTCGACCTCGGGCGTGGAGATGCCCGAGGCCATCGCCGCCTTCGTCGTCTGCGGCCTGCTGATCGCCTGGGCCGGCGCCAGCGGCTGGTTCGAGAAGCTGATGGACCGCATCCCGGTGGCCATCGCCTCGGCCCTGCTGGCCGGCGTGCTGGCCCGCTTCGGCCTGGATGCGGTGACCAGCGTGAAGACGGCGCCCGGGCTCGTCGTCGCCATGGCCGTGGCCTATCTGGTCGGCCGGCGGCTGTGGCCGCGCTATGCCGTGCCGGGCGTGCTGATCGCCGGGGTCATCGTCGCCCTGGCCCAGGGGCGACTCAGCTTTGCCGGGGTCGACACCTCGCAGCTCTTCGCGCTGCCGGTCTGGACCGCGCCCCATTTCACCTGGCATGCCGCCATCGGCGTGGCCCTGCCTCTCTTCATCGTCACCATGGCCTCGCAGAACCTCCCCGGCGTGGCGGCCCAGCGTGCCAGCGGCTATGCAACGCCCGTGTCGGCTTCCATCGCCGTGACCGGCGCGGCGACGACGCTGCTGGCGCCTTTCGGCGGCTATGCCTTCAATCTCGCCGCCATCACGGCCGCCATCTGCATGGGCCGCGAGGCGCATGAAGACCCGGCACGCCGCTACACGGCCAGCGTCGCCGCCGGCCTGTTCTATGTGCTGCTCGGCCTGGCCGGCGGCGCCGTCGCCATCCTGCTGTCGGCCTTCCCGCGCGAACTGGTCGCGGCGATTGCCGGCCTGGCCCTGCTCGGCACCATCGCCGGCGCCCTGGCCACGGCGCTGAAGGACGAAGGCCATCGCGACGCGGCCATCCTGACCTTCCTGGTCTGCCTGTCCGGCATCAGCCTGTTCGGCATCGGCGCAGCCTTCTGGGGTGTGGTGGCCGGCGGCGTCGCGACCGCCGTCGCGCTCTTTCGCCGTTCTCAGCCCTAGGCGGGCGGGGCGTTCGGCCCTGTGCAACACTGGCCGGATTGCACAGGCGCTGCCCCGATCATGAAGCTGCTATTCGTTGCCGACCCTCTCGACACCTTCAAGACCTACAAGGACTCCACCTTCGCGATGATGCGCGAGGCCGCCAAGCGTGGCCACAGCATCGTCGCCTGCGAGGTCGGCCAGCTGGTCTGGCTGCGCGGCGGCCGCGTGACGGCCCGTGCTGCCCGCCACATCACGCTGACCGGTGATGCGCATGACTGGTTCAAGGTCGAAGCCACGGCCGATGTCGCCCTCGCCGACGTCGACGCCGTGCTGATGCGCAAGGACCCGCCCTTCGACAGCGAGTTCTTCTATGCCACCCATCTGCTCAGCCAGGCCGAGCGCGAGGGCGCCAAGGTCTTCAACCGTGCCAGCGCCCTGCGCGAACACCCCGAGAAGCTGGCCATCCTCGAGTTCCCGCAGTTCATCTCGCCCACGCTGGTGACGCGCGCCCCGGCCGAGATCCGCGCCTTCCACGCCGAGCAGCGCGACATCATCCTGAAGCCGCTGGACGGCATGGGCGGCATGGGCATCTTCCGCGTCAAGGACGATGGCCTCAACCTCGGCAGCATCATCGAGACGCTGAACAAGGACGGCACGCAGACGGTCATGGTGCAGCGCTTCATCCCGGCCATCGCCGAGGGCGACAAGCGTATCCTCATCATCGGCGGCAAGCCGGTGCCGCATTGCCTGGCGCGCATCCCCCAGGGCGGCGAAGTGCGTGGCAACCTCGCGGCCGGCGGCAAGGGCGTGGCCCGACCGCTCACCGCGCGGGATCGCGAGATCGCCGAATATCTCGGCCCCATCCTCGCCGCCCGCGGCCTGCTGCTGGTGGGCCTGGACGTCATCGGCGAGAACGTCACCGAGATCAACGTGACCAGCCCGACCTGCTTCCAGGAGATCACCGACCAGAGCGGCTTCGACGTCGCCAAGATGTTCGTCGACGCGCTGGAGGCGGCGCTGCACTGATCGCCCTGGCGGTATCCCTTTTGGCTGCGGCGCGGCCTTGAGCGACGATCGAGGTTCCACCTTTGCACGTCGCCATGCCATTCAACCGCCGCCAGTTCAGCCTCGCTCTCGCCGCCGCCCCCTTCGTCCCTTCGATCAGCCGGGCCCAGGACGCCGGCTTCAACCAGCTGACCGAGAAATTCCTCGAGGCCCTCTGGCGACAGGATCCCGACGCCGCCGTCGCAGCCGGCCGCTTCGAGTTCGCGCCCCGCGTGACCCTGCCCAGCCATGGCCAGCGCGACCGCATGCGGGCTTTCCTGGCGAGGTGGCAGGCCGAGTTCGAGCGCCAGCCCGAGATCGCGCTGAGCACCAGCCAGCGCATGGATCGCGCCTTGTTGATTGGCAAGATCCAGAGCGACCTCTGGCGCCTGGACGTGCTGCGTGAATGGTCCTGGAACCCGGCCGAGCACAACCCGGCCGCGCCGCTGGACCTGCTGCTGAATACCGACTACGCGCCGCTGCCGGCGCGGCTGAAGGCGCTCAAGCCGCGCATCGCCGCTTTGCCGGCCTATTACCGCGCGGCCCAGGCCAGCCTGACCGGTGTCACGGGCGAGCACACCGAGCTGGCCATCCAGCAGGCGCCTGGCGTGCTCGGCGTGCTGGACGACATCGCCAAACGCGCCGCCGAGGCCGGCCAGGCCGCCGCCCTCAAGGCGCCGCTGGCCCAGGCCCGCGCCGCGGTGAACGGCTATGTGGCGCATCTGAAGAAGCTCAAGCCGGTGCGGGGCTTCCGCCTGGGCGCCGAGCGCTACGAGCCCAAGTTTGCCCACGACATCCAGTCGGCCCGCACGGCCAAGGAGACCTACGAGCTCGCCCAGCAGCGCCGCGAGGAGGTGCTGGCCAGCATGCAGACCCAGGCTGCCGCGCTGTGGCCCAGTGTCATCGGCAGCGAGACGCCGCCCAGCGACCGCTTTGCGCTGATCGGCCGCGTCATCGCCAAGCTCAGCGAGCGCCATGTGGCGCGTGAGCGTTTTGTCGACGAGATCCGCGCCCAGATCCCGCAGCTGGAAGCCTGGGTGCGCGACCACGACCTGCTCAGCCAGGACGCCAGCAAGCCTCTGGCCGTGCGCGAGACGCCCGAATACCAGCGCGGCGTGGCCGGCGCCAGCATCGAGGCGCCCGGCGCCTACCGCCCCCAGGACCGCACCTATTACAACGTGACGCCGCTGGACGACCTCAAGCCCGAGGAGGCCGAGAGCTCGCTGCGTGAATACAACCACTGGATCCTGCAGATCCTCAATATCCACGAGGCCATCCCGGGCCACTACACCCAGCTCGTACATGCCAACCGCGCGCCGAGCAAGGTCAAGGCCCTGTTCGGCAACGGCGCCATGGTGGAGGGCTGGGCCGTCTACGGCGAGCGCATGATGATCGAGAGCGGTTACGGCGCCTCGCCCGAGATGACGCTGATGTACGGCAAATGGCATCTGCGCTCGGTCACCAACACCGTGCTCGACTACAGCGTGCACGTGCTCGGCATGAGCGAGGCCGACGCACTGGACCTGCTGGTGCGCCAAGCCTTCCAGACCGAACGCGAGGCCAAGGAGAAGTGGCGCCGCGTGCAGCTGACGTCGGTGCAGCTGACCAGCTATTTCAGCGGCTACAGCGAGATCTTTGCGCTGCGTGAGGCGCTCAAGGCCAGGCCGGGTTTCAACCTCAAGGCCTTCCACGAGCAGTTTCTCAGCTATGGCAATGCGCCGGTGCGCTTGATTGCGGCCGAAATGCTGAAGTAGAACTGGAGCCCCTCATCTGGTCTCGCCTCGCTGAACGCGGGCGCGACCAGCCGGTCCCCCGAGGGGACGGCGATGCTCGCGGCATTGAGCCGCGAGCACATCGCCCAAGCGGGCCGGCTCGGGAGCGGCCCAGCGCTCGGCCCGAAATACGCCCGACGACTGAGGTGAACATTGCCGCGAGATAGCGCGCCGCGCGTGCGTTACTGCCGCTTGCGCATGGGTGGGCTTGGCTAGCATGGCGCCCAGCATTCACCGGGCTTGCTCATCCATGCGCATCTATCTGCACCGCATCCTCTTGCTGCTGCTGGGCTCGGCCCTGTCCCTGTCTGCCAGCGCCCAGGTCTTCAAGTGCGTGGACAGCACCGGCAAGACGGCCTACCAGTCGCAGCCCTGCCCGGAAGCGACGCGCAGTGCGCAGATCGATGTGCGATCCGTTTCGGCCTTGCCGGCCTTGCCCGCCAACGGGTCGGTCTCGGAAATCCGCCAGACCTTGGTGGCCAGTTGCATGGCCCAGGGCGCACGCAGCACACCGGCCCTCGCACGCATCGCCGCCGAGCAGCCGCGCAAGTTCCGCGACTTCTGCGACTGCACCGCCGACACCACCCTGACTCAGGTCGACCGGGTCAAGGAACTCGCGACCCGGGGTGACCGCGCGGGCATGGAGAGGCTGGGTATCCAGGTGGGGCTGGCCTGCGCGTCGCGCCTGCAGTAGCCCCAGGTAGGGCTTTACAAGCTGAAGCGGTCATGCACCCGCGGCGCCGTCGCCTGAGCATCGTCATTGCGCCAGACCGGACCGGGCGGGCTTGAACGCCGCCAGCGCCGCGGCACGCGGTCGATGGCGATGAACCAGGCCGTCAGCTCGCCGGCGGCGTCGATGCGAAAGCGCAGGAACCCCTTGTGGTCCTGGCCGTCCAGGGCCGCGTAGCCGTTGTTGGTCAGCAGGCCCAGGCGACACATCAGGGCCAGATAGCCGCCGAAAAGTGCCGAGCCCAGCACCGTGCCGCCCGCAAAGACACCCGCCCCGACCAGCAGCGAATGCAGGATCAGCCCGAGGGACTGGTCGCGGTTGCCCAGGCCGGCCCACAGGCTGACGGCCTGGTGCATGAAGAACTCCAGGCTGAACACCGCCACGACGTGGACGAGGGCATGCACGGCGCCCATGCCCCAGGTGACGGTCCAGCGTGTCGTGAGGCCATCGTCGGGCGACAGCTCGTCCACCGCTTCGCGGCCCATGGCCATGCAGCCAAAGGCCATCAGCAGGTTGATGAGGAAGCCCAGCGGGCTGAACACCATGGCCTTGAGCCACAGGGCCAGCACGCTGCCGTAGTCGCCCGGCCCATAGACCCACAGCGGCTGGAAGCCGTCGGCCTTGAAGGACCAGGAAAATGGCATGGAGTTCAGATAGGCGTTGAACCAGTAGAGGGCGCCGACGAGCAGGGCGAAGCCGACATTGCCGTTGCCGCCTTCGCGCCGCGGCAGGAAGGCGAACAGATTGCGCCAGGCGCGGCCGCGCGAGGCCTGGGCGCCCGGGTAGACGGTGGCCTCCTGGCGCTCGAAGCGCCGGCCCTTGGCACGTCGGCCCGTCAGCCCGACCTTGAGGGCCGGCGTGGCGCTGCGCGGCTCCGGCGGGATGCAGTCCTCGGTGTCGAATTCCCGCAGCCGCACCGGCCGCGTCGTCGCCTTGGTGTGGGTGGGGTGGGTGAAGGCGCCGCCGCAGCCGCAGGTGACGAGGCGGCCATCCCTGTCCAGGTCCTGCGAATCCCAGCGCATGTAGTGGTGCAGGTCGCCCGCCAGCCGCAGCCGGATGCGGCCGCGCAGCAGGCCCTCCAGGCGCTGGTAGCGCTTGGGATGGCTTTCGTCGGCACCGTCGCCGATGGGGCGGGTCCAGTAGGGCTCGGGGTAGATCAGGACGACCTTGTCTTCGGGGCCGATGAGGGCGGGCTTGCCATGGCCGCCGATGGCCAGGGCCTCGAACTGCTCGTACTGGTCGCGGTCGATGTCGTGGGTCAGCGCGAAGTCCAGGGCCAGGGCCCACCAGCCGCCCGGTAGCTTGACGCAGAAATAGGACTGGCGCTGCGGGATATCGGCCCCCAGCAGCGGTGCCGAGTCGTAGCCGCGCACGAAATAGCGGCTGAAGGTGGACGCCGAGTCCATCCAGTCGTGGTTCTGCGGCACGGCCGCCAGCGTCAGCCGCCGGCCGCGCACCATCGTGTCGGCGAAGTCGTTGCGCACGGCCTCGAACATCTCGACGAAGCGGTAGCGGTAGTCCTCGGTGCTGGCGGCCGGGTAGGCGAGGTCGCCGCCGAAGAGCAGCAATTGCCCTCTCGGGAGCGTCTGCAGGTTTTCGCCGCCGGTCTTCAGCTCCGGCGCCAGCGCGGCGCTCGCCACCGCATAGCTGGCATTGCCGCCGTCGCCGGTGTCGGCAATGAAGTCGAACCAGAAGTTGCCGTCCGCCTCCGGCTGGCTGCGGTCGATGACGACCAGGGGCGTCAGCTGGCTCTCGCGGCCATCGCGGTTGCGCAGCTGGTCCAGTGACGACAGCACCTGGCGCGCCGCCGTCCACAGCACCTCGGGCTGGTACCAGGCGACGGGGTGGCGGTCATGGGGCGGGACGGAGCGGCCGAGCTTGAGTGGGGGCATGGGCCGCGATGATCGTCGCGTGCCGCGCGCCCATCAAGTGCGGCCGCGGCGCATACTGGTCGTCCGACTATCCATCGCCACGACCATGCGCCTCGCCCTCGGTGCCGCCAGCCTTGTGCTGTGCCTGCTGTCCTCGCTCGCCCAGGCGCAGACGGACAGCCTGGACCAGTTCCATCGCCAGCTCGGCAAGCTGCCGACCCAGCATGTCGTGCACTACCTGAAGTCCAATCTCGACGGCAGCGTCCGCCAGGTGCAGTCGCTCTATTTCGCCGGCCCGCTGCAGCTGGAGGTGCTGAAGGTGGAAAACGACGGCCGCTACCTCGGTCTCGTCGAAGCCAGGCTGGACCCGCAGACCCTCACCGAGAGCTGGATGCGCTCCTACAACCGCCTCGAGCAAGGCGTACAGCCGCTGCAGATGGCGTTGAACAGCGACCCCGGCCAGCGCCGCCTCGTCGCGGCCGTGGCCAAGGCGAAGCTGCCGGTGCAGGTTTCGCATCTGCCGGCCCACATCTACAACTTCGACCTCGCCGGCCTCAACGCCACGCTGCCCCTGCTCAAGCAACCCCGGGCCGACTTCCAGGTTGGCATCGTCGACCCGGATTTCGAGTTCCTGCGCCAGCGCTTCAAGCCCGATGGCGGCGAGCAACTGGGCGGCCTCGTCGACAAGGGCGTGGCGACCTTCAAATACCTGGGCGACGAGACCCTGGATGATGTGGCCGTGCATCGCTACGAGGTGGGTGGTCCGGCCTTTGCCGGCAAGCTGGGCACGCTCTGGGTCAATGCCCAGGACCGCCTGATCCAGCGCATCGAGCACCCCGTGCCCGACAACCCGACCTGGACCAGCTTCCGTCTCGACCGCATGGCCAGTCGCCCGATGACGCGTGCCGAATGGAAGGCCTTCAAGGTGGCCACCATCCGGCGCGCCCAGGATCTGCGCGAACGGCCCTGAAACTCAGCCGCGGGCGGCCTGCAGCCGGTGTCCCGCGGCGGCCTTGTAGCTGTTGATCTCGGCGGCGACCTCGGCGGGGTCGATGACGTCCTCCAGCCTTGCAAAGCCGTCCGGCGCCAGCGCCTCGACGCGGTCCAGGATGGCGTCCAGCCCCTCGCGGCGATTCATCTCGACGATGCGGGCGCACAGCGGCCGGCGCTCGTCCTCGTAGGCGGCCAGGGCCGTTTCGAGGTCGGCGTGGTTCGTTAGGGCCTCGGCCAGGGCCCGGGCGTCCATGATGGCCTGGGTCGCGCCGTTGCTGCCAATGGGATACATGGGGTGGGCCGCATCGCCCAGCAGCGTCGACGGGCCGAGGCGCCAGCGCGGCAGCGGGTCGCGGTCCACCATGGGCCATTCCAGCATCTGCTCGGCGCGGGTGATGAGGCCGGGCACGTCCAGCCAGTCGAAATGCCAGCTGCCGAAGGTGGGCAGCAGGTCGTCGAGCTTGCCGGTGCGGCTCCAGTCGGCGCGGTCGGGGGCGGTCAGGCCGGGCGTGGGTTCGTGTACGCGGCGGTCGGCAATCCAGTTGATGAGCTGCAGCCCATCGGCCCGCGGCGCGCCAATCGGATAGACGACGAACTTGGCCTGGCTGTAGCCGGCCTGCACCATGGTGCGGCCATCGAGGAAGGGCGGCGCCCAGGACGTGCCGCGCCACATCATGACGCCGCGCCAGCAGGGCGGGCCCTCGTCCGGCGCCAGGCGCCTGCGCAGGGCCGAGTGGATGCCGTCGGCGCCGACGATGAGGTCTGCGGCCAGCTCGCGCGGGCCGTCGGCCGTCTCGATCAGGGCGATGTTGCCGTCGCGCACGCCGACGACGCGCTGGCCACTCAGCACCGTGACCCGAGCCGAGGCCTCGCGCCAGAGCCGCATCTGCAATTCGCCGCGGTGGATGCTGAACTGCGGATGGCTGTAGCCA
The DNA here is from genome assembly GCF_031458095.1 of Roseateles saccharophilus. Taxonomy (GTDB): domain Bacteria; phylum Pseudomonadota; class Gammaproteobacteria; order Burkholderiales; family Burkholderiaceae_C; genus Pelomonas; species Pelomonas saccharophila_A. The sequence goes on along the minus strand of NZ_JAVDXU010000002.1, from coordinate 235,223 downwards.
CCGGCCAGGCCGCGCGGGTCGCGATGGATGGCCTGGCCATGCCGGTTGGCAAAGACCAGGGCCGAGGTCTCGACGGCCATCTCGCGCAGTGCCGGCAGCAGACCCAGCTCGTCGAGCACGCCCACCGCATGGGGCAGCAGGTTGATGCCCACACCCAGGGGCCTGGGTTCGCGAACCGACTCCAGCACCGTGACGTCGTGGCCGCGAGCCTTCAGCGCGAGGGCCGCCGTCAAGCCGCCGATGCCGCCGCCTGCGATGAGGATCTTCATGCCATTCAGGGTAAGCGAGATGGTTGCATACTGCAACTAAAACTACCCTGGATTGGTGAGCAAGATCGACAGCCCCGATCCCGAAGGCCTGATGCTGCCCGTGCCCGGCGTGGACTACGGCCCGCTGGACGGCCTGCTGGGCTATGCGCTGCGCCGCGCGCAGAACGCGCTTTATCTCGACTTCTATCGGGCCACGGCCGATTGGGACGTCAGCCCGCAGCGCTTTGCCGCCCTGGTGCTGATCGCGCGCAACCCGGGCCTGCGCCAGGGCCTGCTGGGCCAGGCCATGGGCCTGCACCGCAGCGGCGCCCTGCGGCTGACCGACTGGTTGACCGCCCAGGGCTGGGCGGAGCGCCGCGACGCGCCCGACGACGCCCGGGCCTGGGGTCTCTACCTGACGCCGAACGGCAAGCGCCGCCTCGTCAAGCTCGAGGCCGCCGTCGCCGCACATGACCGCGCCCTGCTCGCCGCCCTGGGCGACTCCGGCGCCGCACTCAAAGCCGGGCTGGAGCGCCTGGCCTGGGTGGCCACCGCACAGAGCACCGCCCCCGACAACCAGCCCAGGAGACAGAAACCATGATGGACCGACGCCACCTTCTCGCCGCGCTTGCGGCTGCACCCTTCGCCGCCCGCGCCCAGGGCCAGCCACCGCGCATCCTGGTCGGTTTCCCGGCCGGTGGCTCGGTGGACACGACGGCGCGCCGCTTCGCCGAATTCAGCCGCGGCAAGCTGGGCGAGACGGTGCTGGTCGAGCAGAAGGTCGGCGCCGGCGGCCGCATCGCCATCGCCGGGCTGAAGGACGCCGCCCCCGACGGCCAGACCCTGCTGCTCAGCCCCTCGTCGATGTTCACCATCTACCCGCATGCCTACCGCAAGCTGGCCTACAACCCGGCGACCGACGTCATCCCCGTCGCGCCGCTGGCCCTGTCGACCTGCGGCTTCGGCGTCGGCCCCATGGTGCCGGCCACCGTGAAGACCCTGGCCCAGCTGGCCGACTGGTTCAAGGCCAACCCCGACAAGGCCGCCTATGCCTCGCCGGCCGCCGGCGCCATGCCCCATTTCCTGGGCAACCAGTTCGAGCATGCGGCCGGCCTCAAACTCACCCATGCCCCCTACCGGGGCGCTGCGCCCGGCATGCAGGACCTGATGGGCGGCCAGATCGCCTCGGGCTGCTTCTCCATCGGCGACTTCCTGCCGCATTTGCCCAGCGGCCGGGTGCGCCTGCTGGGTGTCACCGACAAGGCCCGCTCGCGCTTTGCGCCCGAGGTGCCGACCTTCGAGGAGCAAGGCTTCAAGGGCATCGTCGGCGTCGAGAGCTATGGCCTCTTCGTGCCGGTCAAGACGCCTCAGGCCGCGGTCGACAAGCTGGCCGACATTGCCCGCAATGCGGTGCGCGAGCCCAGCGTCATCGACGCCCTGGCCAAGCTGGGTTTCGAGCCCTTGTCGCTGCCGCCGGCGGACTACGCCAAGCGGCTGGCGGCCGAGCGCGACTACTGGGGGCCGGTCGTCAAGGCATCGGGCTTCAGCTCGGACGATTGAGGCCCGTCCACACAACGGCCACGACCCTGCGGGAACGCCCGTTGCACTGGTGTTGACAGGCCTTAGTCCGCCGCGGCCCAGGTTTCAAGCTCGGCTGCGGCCTGAGGCCACCCGCAAGTGAGCGATGGATTGAGCCGGGCCAGCGCATATGTTTTGCAGATGGCCGCCCGACCCGTCGGCTATCGGCAAGGCTGAACTTCGCCCGCTGGCGGACTCGTCATTGCGCATCGGCGGCATGCATTGCACGCCGGCGTACAGGGTCTGCTCAAGGGAGATCAACCATGAGACTCGGCCAATTGCTCCTTGCCAGGAAACTGGCGCTTGTGGCGGCACTGCTCTTCTTTGCGGGAGCTCGAGCGGATCCCGTCTTGCCGGTGCTCAACCCGGTGGATTCCAACTCGCCGTTCGGCATCCAGATCGTGGCGCAGGTGTCCAACTCGCCAATCCTGGAGGGCAAGAAAGCGACCTTCACGTTCACCGTGCAGAACAACACCGCCAACTTCCTCATCCTGGACGAGGCCAAGCTGACGATTGACTTCCCGACGCTTCCCGACGGCAAGGACAGGCCCCGGAATCCGGTGAATGTCTCGTTTGCCCCGTTCATCGCGCCAGGGGGATTGGGGGTCTACGACTACATGGCGGAGTCGGGTCCGCTGGACTTTGGCGACTTCGGCGTCAGCCCCATCACCTTCGAGATCTGGATGAGCGAGATCGCCGGCCAGCCCCTCAGCCTTCCGCCGATCATCAACACGCTAGGCCCCTGCCCGGCCCCTGCGCAGGCCGTGGGCTGCAATGTCATCACTTTCTTTGAGCCCTTCCTGAACCCGCCCTTCCTGGTCGGCCCCCAGCACGAGGCGGACAATTTGCAGAACCCCATGCCCTTCCGGGTTAATGACCTTCCGGAGCCCTCGAGCCTGGCGCTTGTCGGCATTGCGGGTCTCGGACTGCTTCGTGGTGGGCTTCGCCGCGGCAAGAGCTGCTCCCCGTAGAGCCGACTGCTCCTGCTTGCTCGTGGGCCGTGAGGCAACGCGTTGGACTGCCAGGGGGGCGAATAGGGCCTAGCATGCCGGCTCCACTCACGGAGCTGCCTGAATGCCTTGGCGTCCACTGGCCGTTTGCCTGGCCGTTTGCCTGACCCTGAGCGCTGCGCAAGCGGCGACTGACACCGCGCGGCTGCAGACCCTGCTGACCGAGCAGCAATACGCCTCCGTGCGTGCCGACGTCGATGCGCTGCTGCGCGCCAGGCAGCCGGCCGCCGCCGAGCGCGCCGTCATCTACCAATGGCTATTCGCCCGCGACGATGGCGCGGCCATCGATCGCCGAACGCGCGGTGCATTGGCGGACGACAAGGCCGACGTCATCGACCTGCTGGCCGCCGGCCGCCTCGCGCTGGACCGGCGTGACTTCGAGCGCGCCAGGCAGTGCTTCGAGAAAGCCCTGGCGCGGGCGACGCGGCCCGTCGACAAGGCGCAGGCCCTGCGCGGCCTGGGCCAGCGCCACTACCAGCTGCGCGAGTTCGACGCCTCGCTGCACAAGCTCGAAGCAGGCGTTGCCGCCGAGCGCACGGCCGACGGCCTGGCAGCACTCGCCGACACGCTGATCCGCCTGGGCCGCACCGAGGACGCGATTGCCGCGGCCGAAGCCGCGGTCGCGCTGAACCGCCATCACGAAGCCGCCCACTACCTGCTCGGCAACGGCTATGCGCGCGAGAACTACAGCCAGCTCGCGGCACGCCTGGGCGATGGCTTTGCGCCGTTGATGGCCGATGTGAGGCGCGCTTCCGATGCCTTCGAGAAGGGCGACTTCGACACGGCGCTCTCCCTCAGCCTTGCCGTGCTGCAGCGCTGCCCTCAGCTGGGCCGTGCCCACGCCATCACCGCCAAGGCGCTGGAGTCGCAGCGCTTTGCGATCGACGTGCACCGCGCCGACTACGAGCGCCGCTTTGCCGCCCTGCCCATGCCCGTCGTGCCCGGCATTGAACGCTATGTGCTGAACTGGAAGGCGCTGTCACCGCGCCACCAGAAGCGCGTGGCCCTGTCGGTCGCGCCGTGGAAGGCTTTCATCCCGGTGTTGGTGGAGGGCGGCGCCACTCACTTCATCAAGCCGATGTGGATGCGCCTGTCCGAGACGCCTCAGGCCCATGCGCTGAAGGATGCCCGCATCGACTACGACTCGCGCCTCTGGGACGATGTGCGCGGCATGGGCGGCCACTTCACGGTCACCGGCATCGAGGACGTCGAGCGCAGCATCTTCGACCGCTACAACACCGTGCTGCACGAGCTGACCCACCAGGTCCACGGCGTGCTGACGGCCGACCAGGCGCGCGGCATCGAGGCGCTGTACCAGCAGGCCAAGGCGCGTGATGCGAAGACCCGCAACGGCTTCCTGTCGCGCTATGCCGGCGGCTCGGTGTGGGAATACTTCGCCGAAGGGGCCAATGCCGAAGCCTCGCCGCGCCGCGACGCCTATGACGGCCGCGAGATCGTGCGCGAGCGCCTCATCGAACTGGACCCGGCCCTGCGCGCCGCCATCCAGCGCTTCTATGCCCAGCGCGACACGCGCGCCAGCCTGCCGGTGGCCCTGGTCAATGCCGGCAGCCAGAAGCTGGAGGACGGGCAGCTGGCTGAGGCCAGGCCGTTGTTTGCCCGCGCACTCAAGCTCGCGCCGACCGACGAGCGCGCGCTGACGGCCCAACTCAATGCACTGGCCATCGAGGGCGACGGTGTCGCCGTCGCCGAGCTGGCCACGCGCGCCCTGGCCGCCCATCCGCGCAGCGGCGCGCTGCGCACCGGCGTGGCCGACGCCCTCTGGCATGGCGGCCGCCCGCTGGCCACCGAGGTGCTGCCCGGCCTGGCGCGCGATGTCGATGTGCTCAAGGGCGAGGACCGTTTCCGCGTCGACCTCGCGCTGGCCGACTACCACCGCCGCCTGGGCGATGTGGCGCAGGCCCAGGCCGCCTACCAGGCCGTGCTGGCCTACCAGGGCGACCAGCCCGAGGCCTTGTGGGGCCGCGCCGCCACGCTGGCCCTGGGCGGCCAATGGGACGAGGCCTTCAAGCAATATGAGGCCGTGCTGCGCCTGCGCACCGGCCTCGTACCGTTGCGCCGCGACTATGCGCTGGATCTGCTGCGCGCCGGCCGCACCGAGGCGGCCCGGGCCCAGATCAAGGAGACCCTGATCCTCGACCCGGCCGACCCCGACACGCTGGCGCTGAAGGGCTGGCTGGCCCTGGTCGACGGCGACGCTGCGGCGGCGAGCCGCGATGCTGGCCAGGCCCTCAAGCTCGGCCCGTGGAGCGACCTGGCCGTCATCGTGCAGGCCGCGGCGCTGCAGGCCCTGGGGCAGGGCGATGCCGCCCAGGCCGCGCTCGCGCCGCTCAAGCAGCGCATGGCCACCCAGGCGCCGCCGCAATATGTCTACCGGCCCGAGAAGTCAGGCTGGTTCTCGGTGCACGAGCTGCCGGCCAGCGAGCGTCGCGTCATGGAGCTGCTGATCAAGTGAAGTTCCTCAAGCGCCTCGAAGCCGCCCACCTCAACGGGCTCAGCGTGGCGCTCGGCGTCGCGGCCACGCATGTCGTCGTCGGCGCGCTGTTCGGCGAGACGGCCGGCCTTGCGGCCGTCGGCGGGGCTGTCTGCGCCAGCCTGACCGATGTACCCAACCCGCCGCAGCGCGTGCTGCCCCGGGTGCTGCCGGCCGCCGCGGCGGCCGCGGTCGTGACGCTGCTGGTGGGGCTGACCGACCATTCCCTGGCGCTGACGGTGCTCCTCATTGCCGTCGTCACCTTCCTGTCGCTGATGGCCCTGGCCTGGGGCCTGCGCGCCGGGCCGCTGTCCTTCGCGCCCGTGCTGGCCATGGTGTTTGCCATGGCCTGGGACCGCACCGCCGGCGCCACCTCGCCGCTGGAGCATGCACTGTGGGTGGGCCTGGGCGGTTGCGTCTATGCGGGCTGGGCGCGCACCAGTGCCGTCGTGCTGCGCCACCGCCTGCGCGAGCTGGCCCTGGCCACCGCTTTGCGCGCGACCGAGAAGCGGCTGCGCTCGCGTGCCGAGCGCATTGCCGGCGCGGTGGGCGGGGCCGAGGCCCGCATCCGCGCCTCCATCGCCGACGACGTCGTGCTGGCCGATGCCCTGCAGGCCGCGCGCGACCAGGTCTTCGCCGCGCGCCGCTCGCCGCGCAGCCGCCGCCAGACCGATCTCGTGCTCGGCCTCATCGAGCTGCGCGACCTGCTGCTGGCCAGCCGCCTCGACACCGAGCTGCTGGGCCAGGACTTCCCCGGCCGCCAGTGGCGGGCCGCGCTGGCCGATGCGCTGCGCCATCTGGCCGATGTGCTGGCGGCCCTGGCCAACAGCGTGGCCTATGGCGCGCCACTGCCCGAGGTGTCGGCCGAGGCCTGGGCCCAGCAACTGGCCACGCGCCTGGCCGATGTCAGCGCGCCGGCCGGCGATTCGCGCGGCCATCTGGTGTCGGCCTTGCAGTCCCGCCTGCGCCATATGCTGGACGACGTCAGCGCCATGGTGGCCCGCCAGGCCGCTGCTGACGATCCTGAAAGCCCCTGGACGCCCGAGAGACTGGCGCCTTTCGTGTCGCCCGAGGGCTGGCCGCTGGCGGCGCTCAAGCCGCATCTGAGCTTGCAGTCCGGCGTCATGCGCCATGCGCTGCGCTCGGCCCTGGCGCTGTCCTTCGCCTATTGGCTGGGGGCCATGCTGCCCTGGGCGGCCCATCCCTTCTGGCTGATGCTCAGCGTCGCCGTCGTGCTGCGCGGCAACCTCGAGCAGACGCTGTCGCGCCGCAACGAACGCATCATCGGCACCGTGCAGGGCTGCCTGCTGGTGCTGCTGCTGGCCCATGTGCACTGGACGCCGCTGTTGAGCCTGTGCTTCATCGCGGCGGTGGGCACGGCCCATGCCTATGTGAACCGCCGCTACCGCGTCGCCGCGACGGCCGCCACGCTGATGGCTCTGCTGCAGCCGCTGATGCTGGCGCCGGGCAGTCAGCCCTTCATCGGCGAGCGCCTGGCCGACACCTTCATCGGCGCTGGCCTGGCCTGGCTGTTCAGCTTCGTGCTGCCCTCCTGGGAGCGCGCCGTCGTGCCGCGCCTGGGCGCGCAACTGCGCGGCGCGCTGGCCCGGCATGCCGGCAATATGCTGCAGTGGCGCCCGAGTGCCGACGCGCAGCTGGCCCAGCGCCTGTCGCGCCAGCAGGCTTACACCGCGTTGGCCGCGCTGGCCGCGGCAGCCCAGCGCACCCGCGTGGAACCCGAGAGCGTGCGCCTGCCCGAGGCCGAGATCGAGTCGGCCCTGAGCCATGGCTATCGACTGATGGCCCTGCTGGGCGCCGTGCAGCACCAGGTGCAGAGACGCACCGAGCGCCTGGACGCCGCCAAGGCCGAGACCGCACTGCCGCTGGCGCGCAAGGCCTGCGTGGACATCCTCAAAGGCGAACCGGCCACGGGCACCGACCCGGCCGAGATTCCCGACGGCGATGCCGGCGCCTGGCCCGAACATCTGGGTCAGCAGGACCTGACACCCTGGCTGCTGAGGCGCTTGCGCCTGTGCCGCCATGAATCCCGCGAACTCGTCGCCGCCCTGAATCAACTAGGAGAAGCCTCATGAGCATCCAGACCCGAGCCGCCGTTGCCTGGAAGGCCGGCCAGCCGCTGACCATCGAGACCCTGGATCTGGAAGGGCCGAAGGACGGCGAAGTGCTGGTGGAGGTCAAGGCCACCGGCATCTGCCATACCGATGACTTCACGCTGTCGGGCGCCGATCCCGAAGGCCTCTTCCCCGCCGTGCTGGGCCACGAGGGCGCGGGTGTCGTGCTGGAGAGCAAGGTGCCCTGGCTGAAGGCGGGCGACCATGTCATCCCGCTCTACACGCCGGAATGCCGCGAGTGCAAGTTCTGCCTGAGCCGTAAGACCAATCTCTGCCAGGCGATTCGCGCTACCCAAGGCAAGGGCCTGATGCCCAACGGCACGTCGCGCTTCTCGCTGAACGGCGAGCCCATCTTCCACTACATGGGCACCAGCACCTTCTCCAACCATATCGTCGTGCCCGGCATCGCGCTGGCCAAGATCCGGCCCGACGCGCCTTTCGACAAGGTCTGCTACATCGGCTGCGGCGTGACGACCGGTGTCGGTGCCGTGCTGTTCACGGCCAAGGTGGAGGCCGGCGCCAACGTCGTCGTCTTCGGCCTCGGCGGCATCGGCCTGAACGTCATCCAGGGGGCCAAGATGGTGGGCGCCAACAAGATCATCGGCGTGGACATCAACCCGGCGCGCGAGGCGATGGCGCGGCAGTTCGGCATGACGGACTTCGTGAACCCGAAGGACGTGCCGAATCTCGTCGACCACCTCGTGCAGCTGACCGACGGCGGTGCGGACTATTCCTTCGAATGCGTCGGCAATGTGCAGCTGATGCGTCAGGCCCTGGAGTGCACCCACAAGGGCTGGGGGCGCAGCATCATCATCGGCGTGGCGCCCGCCGGCGCTGAGATCGCGACAAGGCCGTTTCAGCTGGTGACGGGGCGGAAGTGGGAAGGGTCGGCGTTTGGTGGTGCGAGGGGGCGCACGGATGTGCCGAAGATCGTGGATTGGTATATGGACGGCAAGGTGCGCATCGACGAGCTGATCACGCACAAGCTGCCGCTGGAGAGGATCAACGAGGGGTTTGAGTTGATGCGGCGCGGGGAGAGCATCCGCTCGGTGGTGGAGTTCTGAGGAAGCCTTTGCCTGGGCCCTTCATGACTCGTGTGCAGTGCCGCGGGAATCCGCCCCGCGATGGCGGGTAACTTTTCTCTGACGCGCCAGAGAAAAGTCACCAAAAGAGGAGCGCTAATGCAATCCGCACTCGAGCGGGATGACGCGCTCGCGATGCTCGGAATTGGACGGCGCCCACACGCGACCCGCTGCGCTCTCGCTGCTGTCCCTATGCCGAGCACCATCCATCGCCCCTTCACGCCTGTTAACGCCGGCTGCACGCCGGGCTCATCAGGGAATACCGCGTCGCTGGGGCGACGCACCGAACGGTGATGCTCGTCGCGTCGCCCGAGCGACGCCGCATTGGTTTGCTCTTATCGTGAGCACGGCGTGCAGCCGCGCGTCGGACGGGCAGGCGGTGCGATTTGTGATGCTCGTGACAAGTCAGACGCGAGAGCGAAGCGGGTCGCTTCTCCCCACAACGCCGTTGGTCGTTTTCGCGCGCCGCTCACGGCGACATCGCGCTCGTGTGCGGTTCAGGGCCTCTTCTTTGGTGACTTTCTTCTGGCCCCGCAGAAGAAAGTTACCCGGCCGCCGGGACGGACTCCCGGCAATGCATCGATCAGTAGCGTTCGTCGCAAAGCGTCCTAACGCTAACGCTCCTCCGGCGCCAAGCCACCCAGCGCAGCGACCAACGCCGCATGCGCCTCCAGGTCCACCGGCCTCAGCTTCGGCACCGTCCTCGCCGGATAGTCCCCGAGATAGTTCCCGCCTTTCCAGTTTCGCACTGGCCTCACCGGCCTCGGCACAAACCCGCCGCCGCAATTCGGGCAGACATTGCCCAGCAGCCCCTCAGCGCAGCCCGCACAAAACGTGCACTCGAAGCTGCAGATGCGCGCCGCCGTCGATTCCGGCGGCAGGGCGACATTGCAGTGTTCACAACTGGGACGCAACTCCAACATGGTCAGCGGCTCTTGCGGTAAGGCTCGTCCTCGACGATGAAGTCCTGCTCGCGCATCGAGTCGGCAATCCAGTCCTCCACGGCCGGATGGGCCAGCAGTGCATCGCGGTAGGCTGCGGCGGCTTCCGACACGGGCAGGCCGAAGCGGCTCAGCCGCACGGCCACCGGCGCGAAATAGGCGTCTGCCGCGCTGAAGGCGCCGAACAGGAAGGGTCCGCCGCTGGTCTTCAGCGCATCGCTCCAGGCCGCGTCCAGCCGCGCCACGTCGGCGCGCAGGGCCTCGTCCTCGGCCCAGAGCTTGGCGCCCACATCGGGGAAGAAGACCTCGATATTCATCGGGCAGACGGTGCGCAGCCGCGTGAAGCCAGCATGCATCTCGGCGCACAGGCTGCGCGCGCGGGCACGGGCCTTGGCCTCGCGCGGCCAGATGGCGTGTTCGGGGTGGCGGTCGGCGATGTATTCGGCGATGGCCAGGGTGTCCCAGACGGTGAAGCCATCGTCCTCGACGATGACGGGCACGCGCTTGACCGGCGTGACGCTGGCAATGACGCGATTCCACTCCGAACCTGCGCTGAAGTCGAAACGCAGCTTGACCTCTTCAAACGGAATGCCGAAGGCCGCCAGCAGCACGCCGCTGCGCATGGACCAGGACGAGTAGTTCTTGTTGCCGATATAGAGCTTCATGAGGGCTTTCGATAGGACGCCGAAGCTTAGGCGCCGGTCGGCGCGCGCGGGATGAGCTGTGGGCAAGGGATTGATGCGCCCGGTTCATCCATTGGTAGGCACCCGGACCCTTGTTCCCGGGATGCGGCCGGGTTCGCCGCGGCGTAGATTTCCGCCCAACCACGGAGGTCCCATGCCCGCTGCCAAACCCCTTGCCAGCCTCGCGCTGGCTTCCACGCTGCTGATGTCCGTCCACCCGGCGCTTGCCGGCCCGGTCGATCTGACGACCGGCAAGGCCATCACGTCCACCGGTGTCTTCGGACAGTTGAGCGCGCAAGGCCAGGCCTTTCCGTGGTGCGCCGAAGCCGTCTGTCCCGCTGCCGCCTTGAGCACGGTCAACGACGGTGTCTACCTGCCCAGCGGCACCTTCTGGCAAGCCGGCACCCTGTGGTGGGACGCGCATGATCCCCTCTCGGCCAGCAACACGATCACGATCGAGTTCGGCGGCCTGTACAAGGTGGACTTCGCTTCGATCCAGGGCGACAACAACGATGAATACTGGCTGGCGCTGCGCGACGCCGGCGGCAACTGGTTCGACTGGGCCTACGCGCCGGGCTGCTGCTCCGCGGGCATGTTCGAGCGCTCCGGCGGCCTGCTCGCCACGGAAGCCACGGCCGTGCGCATCAGTGCTCGCAGTGGCGATGGCTATTACGCGGTGTCCGAGGTGCGGCTGACGGGCTTTGCGGTCCCGGAGCCAGCGAGCCTCGGGCTGGTGGCACTGGCCCTGGGCGGCATGCTGAGGGCGCGCCGCAGCCGCGGGGCCTGAGTGCCATGGCGGCGGTCCGGCCCTGAGGATCAGCGCCGGGCGCGCCAGGCATCCAGCCGCGCGACGCCGCCCGCGGACGCCAGATAGGTCGGCAGCACCGCCTCCAGCGAGCTGGCCTGGATGCCCAGTTCCGCCAGCCCCGGCAGCTGGCCGCTGGCCACGTTGGGCACGCTGAGCGAGGCGAGGTTGTCGCGCGACAGCAGGGGCTCGCCGGGCAGGCATTCCATGAACAGGGCCTGCAGCGTGGCCAGCGCATGGGGCAGTGGCAGGAGGGGGCGTTCGTGGCCGGCGATGCGGCCGGCCAGGCGCACCAGCTCGGCCAGCGTCAGCTCGCGCGGCCCGGCGATCTCGTAGGTCTGGCCGATGGCCTCGCGGCGGCGCAGCGTCTCGACGATGGCGCGCGCCAGATCCTGCACCCAGACGGGTTGCAGGCGCGCATCGGCGCCACCCAGGGGCATCAGCGGGAACAGGCCCTGCAGCCGCGCGAACAGGTTGACGCTCTTGTCGCCGTCGCCAAAGACCAGGGACGGGCGCACCAGGGTCAGCTCCAGCGGATGGGTCTGGGCTGCGACCTGCAGCGCCGCCTCGCCGGCGGCCTTGCTGCGCAGATAGCGCGACGGCGCGTGCTCGGCCACGCCGAGGGCGCTGACGTGCACAAGGCGCCTGACACCCGCAGGGCTCATGGCATGGGCGACGCGCTTGGGCAGTTCCACATGCACATGCTCGAAGGCCGCCGCGCTGCCCTGCAGGATGGCGACGAGATTGACGACGGCGTCATGGCCTGGCAACAGGGAGGACAAGTCCTTGAAGACATCGGCCTGGATGACGGTGACGCCGGGCAGGCTCTGCACAACCTGGGCATGGGGCAGGCGGCGCGTCGGCACGGTGATGCGCACGTCGGCGCCCAGGCGCCTCAGCAGTTGCTCGCACAGCGCGCGGCCGACAAAGCCGCTGCCCCCCAGCACCAGGATCGACGAGCTCATGATTTGCCATCCCCCACCGCCGCTGGCGGCACATCGCTGACATCCGCGGCGGCGGCACCGGCCGGGCCGACGCTGCGGCCCAGGCGTTCGCGCAGCGAGGTGGTGGGCAGGCCCATCACCTGGGCGTAGACGGCACCACCGAGCAGCACCTTGCGCACATAGTCGCGAGTCTCGTTGAAGGGGATGTTCTCGGCCCAGATGGCCGCGTCGATGACGGGGCCATCGCGCCAGCGCGCGGGCCGCCCCGGGCCGGCGTTGTAGGCCGCGGCGGCCAGGGCCTGGGCGCCTTCGAAGCGGTCCAGCACCAGCTTGAGGTATTGGGTGCCGATGCGCAGATTGAAGTCGCGGTCGTGCATGCGCTCGGCGCTGTAGTTGATGCCGGCCTTCTTGGCCGTCCACTTGGCCGTGGCCGGCATGACCTGCATCAGCCCGGCCGCGCCCACGTGCGAGCGCGCATCCAGCACGAAGCGCGATTCCTGTCGGATCAGGCCATAGACATAGGCCGGGTCGATGCCGCTGGCCTGGGCCTCGCGCAGCAGTTCGGCGCGATGCGGCGTGGGGTAGCGCTGGGCGATGTCGATCTCGGTCTTGGTGCGCTCGCTGGTGTTGATGCAGCGGTCCCAGACCTCGCGGTCACAGGCCTCCTGCGCGGCGGCCAGCAGGGCGCGGTCGTTCATGCCGCGCAGCGAGAAATTCCATTCGCGCACGCCTTCGCTGCGCAGGCCCAGGTCGATGAGGCGCAGCGCGCGCATGAGGCCGGCATGCTGTTGCGCCGCACGCCTCTCCTCGGCCGTCAGCGGTGAAGGCGCCGGTGGCAGCGGGGTGGGCAGGCCGAGGTCCTCGGCCGCCAGGCGGCCAAAGTAGTTCAGCGGCGTCGACGACAGCGTCGTGAGCTGCACGCGGGCGCCGTGGGCATCGCCCTGCAGCCGCGTCGCGCGGGCCTTCCAGTAGGCCCAGGCCGGGTCGCGCTGCTCGTTGGCGCTGAGGCGCTCGATGGCGCGCAGGGCCAGCGCGGGTTGCCGGGCGCGCAGGGCGGCGCGGGCGGCCCAGGCGGCGGCGTCATCGCTCCAGGCCAGGTCGGGCGCCAGCTTGTCAGCGCGCTCGAACGCGGCCAGGGCGGCGTCCTGCAGGCGCAGCGCCGACTGACGGCCGATCTGCACCCACAGCCAGGCCTGCAGCTCGGGCGGCAGCTTGCTCCATTTGTCGCGCAGCAGGCCCGCGGCCTGGTCGGGGTCGTTGGCCGCGACGCGGGCCAGGGCCAGGGCAGTCAATTCGGCTTCGGGGCGGGGCGAGGTGCGGGCCTGGCGGGTCAGATAGCGGCCGGCGTTGTCTTGCAGTTCGGCGAGTTTCTGGTCCAGCGGCTTGGCTGCGAGCAGGGCCACGGCCTGGCGGGCGGCGCGCGGGCGGCTCTGCTCGGTGGCCAGGCGGGCCTTGGCCCACAGGGTGTCGGGCTTGAACAGGCCGGCATCCACCAGGGCGCTGGCGAGCTGCTGGCAGCCTTCGTCGCCGTCCTTCTGGGCCATCCAAGCGTTGCGCGCCGCCTCGACGTCGACCTTGGTGCCGGCGGCATGGTCGGCCAGCATCACATAGCAGGCCACCTCGCGGTCGTCGCGCATCTGGTAGCTCGCATGGTCGCGCCGGAAATTGCTCCAGTCGCGGCGGTGGCCCAGCTCCAGCAGCCAGTCGTTGCGCAGCCTGTCCTCGACATAGCTGCCGGGGTAGCGGGCGTAGAAGGCGTCCATCTCGGGCTGGCGCACCTCGCTGAGCCGCGCATTGAGGTCGAAATACTCGACCCAGCCGGCCAGCGGATGGCCCTGGGCGCGGGCGGCGTCGGCGTAGCTGGCCAGGCGCTTGCGGTCGCGCTTGACCCAGGCATCGCGGGCCTGCACGGCAAGGTCGGCATCGGCGGGCGGCTGGGGTGGTGCGGCGTCGGCGCTCAGCGCGACCGACAGCAGCAGGGTCAGCGCCCCGCGGCTGATGTTTTGAAAGACTCGACCACCCATCTGACTCATGCGCTTCACGCCCCGCGACTGCTTCACTTGGCGAGCACTCCGGCCAGCTGGCCGAGCGCCGCGCCTGGTGTCTGAATTTAACCCAGGGAAACCCGTGGCTTCGCGCTTTACGCAGGCCCGCGCCTTGCCCACGAGTTAGGGGCTGGAGATAGCGCTATCTCTTTCGTAATCTTGCGCGCCAGTCGACCAGGAGACCGTTGATGAAGAACGCCGCACGACGCCTGTTGATGGGAGCCTCGGCCACGCTGCTGAGTCTGGCGGCCCAGGCCAACCCTGCCGTCTACCCGACGCCCGGCACCCAGGCCCCGGCCAGCAGTTTCACGGCGGGCGCCAGTGGCAACCTGGTGGCCTATTACACCGGCGAGGCGGGCGGCTTCACCAATCTCATCGGCGTGCGCATCAACGGCGTGGATGGCGCGCCGGGCCTGGACAACCACGCCAGCGCCTATGGCCAGACCTTCGTGCTCGGCAAGGTGACGGCCGGCGACAGCCTGGTGTTCTTCATCGATGCCAACAGCGGCGCGGCGCGCTATTACAGCGACGTCAGCCTGAACAGCGACGGCGTCAACCATGTCTGGGCGGCGCCCTTTGCCGGCGACGCCCAGGTGCCGGCAGGCACCAACCTGGCCTTCGAGGATCTGCCCAGCGGTGGCGACTTCAACTACCGCGACCACAGCTTCGTCTACCAGATCCAGGCCGTGCCCGAGCCGGGGAGCTGGGCCCTGCTGCTGGCCGGCGCGGCGGGCTTGTCGGCCTGGCGCCGCCGCGCGCGCTGACCTAGTCCGCTGCGTCCGGGTTCCAGCCCTCGATCTCGAAGCGCAGCCGCCCGCGGATGCCCGGGTTGGTGGGCTTCATCTTGCCGTTGGTGGCGACGGCGCTGCTGTCGAAGGGCACGCTGACCTCGATGCGACCCGAGGTCAGCTGCTTGGCCGCGATCTCGGTGTCGGCCATGGAGACACCGGCGTCCTGCCAGGCGTACTTGACCTTCCAGGCATCGCCTTCGTTGGCCGGCGGCACCATCTCCAGGATCAGCGCGTTGCGGTACAGATAACCGCCCTCGAAGTGCTCGTTGAGCCAGAGCCGCTTCTCGATCTCGTAGTCGGGCACGCGCACGCCCAGCGTCATGCCGTAGGCGAGCGACTTGCGGCGCGGGTTGACCTTGGCGCGGTTGGCGAGGAAGACGCTGCTGAGGTAAAGGCTTGAATCCTTCTTCCAGTTGGCATGCGCCACGCAGGCGACGGAGTCTTCCTCCGTCGTGCGCCGCGTCAGATACCAGAGCTTGCCGCGCGGCGAGGCCACCACTTCGATTTGGTAGAGGGCATTGACGGCGCGGCCGGCGTCGGCCTCCCCCTGCACCTTGTCGGGCAGGCGGATGTCGTCGATCTCCAGCCACAGGTCCACGCGCACGTCGCCGAACAGGAAGCGGGCCAGGTTCTGGTAGCCCTCCTCGCTGTTGACGATGCCGAAATAGCCCGAGTGGGCGCGGTAGACGAAGGCCTTGGCGCACTGGTCGGTGATATTGCCCTTGGCATCCAGGCCGCACAGCGTCGCGTTCTCGATCTTGACCAGGCCGTCGCTGCCATGGCCGACGAAGCTGCGCGACATGCCGGCCGCAGCTTCGTAGTCCAGCCGGTTGGTGCCCACCAGCGTGAACACGCGCCGCGATGGGAAGCGGGCCTCGGGGATGAGGTCGACGCGCTTGTGCTTCTTGGCCGCGGCCGCGAGGTCGAGATAGGCCGGCATGCGCTTGTCGCGGTCGAAGTTGGAGATGTCGTTGACGCTCAGCCAGGACGGGATGTTCTGGCCCAGCACGTCGATGCCGTTGTGTGGTGTCGCGTAGGTGAAGAACTTGTCGACGTGCTGGACGACCTTCTCGGTGTCCAGTGCTGCGTTCTGCAAGAAGGCGCGGCACACCAGGCCACCCATGGAGTGGGCGACGAGATAACAGCGGAAGTCAGCCGGCTTGATCTTGTTCTCCGGGTTCTTGCAGACCAGGTCGCGCACGCGGGCCACCAGCTTGGACAGGCCCTTGGCAAAGTCCTCGATCTCCGGCGTCTTGCTGTTGCCGAGATAGGAGGAGGCGGCGTCGTAATAGCGGTAGATGACGATGCAGCGGCTGCCGAGCTTGTTGTCGGTCGGCTTGCCCAGGGAGTCGGCCTCCCACTCGGGGTCGACGATGTCATAGCCGTCCTCGTAGACATCCTGGTAGCCGTACTCCGAAGCCAGCCGCACGACGGGCGACTCGAAGACGTATTTGCGCGGCCTGTCGGTCTTGTTCGGCACGGCGCGGTACATGGTCGAGCCGAGGTTGAAGCCGCAGAAGGGGTCGGCTGTGGTCTCGTCGATCTCGCCGCGCGACATCGCGTAGCCGCGCACATAGATGATGGGGTGGTAGGGGGCGTGGGGCGTGGACATGGCGGCTTCGCGGGGTGAAGACGACGGCGACCATAGTCCCGGCGGGGCTCCGTGGCCATCCTGTGCCTGCCGCGCATCCTCAGGGCTGAGGAGCGGCAAGGGGGCCTGGGTTTTAATAGGCTGATGAGTGCCGCCCCTCCCGATCGTCCCAGCCTGCGCCGCGAACTGCTGGCCGCGCGCCGCCAGTTCGCGGCCGGCCCGGCCTTCCAGACCGCCCAGGCCGCCCTCGGGGCGGCGCTGCGCGAACTGCTGGATCAGCTGGAGCCCGAACTGTTGGGCGTCTACTGGCCGCTGGCCGGCGAGTTCGATCCCGGTGCCTTGCCCTATGCCCGTGCGCTGCCATTTGCACGGCGTGATCCGGCCGAGATGGTGTTTCGGCGCTGGGATGGCGGTGCGACGACGGCTCAGGACGAATGCGGCATCGCGACGTCCAGCGGCGCGGTCGCCGTGCCCGATGTCGTGCTGGTGCCCTGCGTGGGCTTCACGCGCGAGGGCTTTCGGCTCGGCTATGGCGGCGGCTATTTCGACCGCTGGCTGGCCCTGCACCCTGGCGTGACGACCGTAGGCCTGGCCTGGTCGGGCGCCGAGACCCATTTCCCCGTCGAGGCGCATGACCGTGCTCTCACTTTGATCCTCACCGAGCGCGAGCTCATCGCACCGGAGTAGTTGGCTGATGCATGACGGCATGACCCTGATCTCGACGTTGGCCGCGGCCTTTGGCCTGGCCCTGGTGCTGGGACTGCTGGCGCAATGGGCGCGGCTGCCGGCCCTGGTGGGCTATCTGCTGGCCGGCGTGCTGATCGGGCCGCACACGCCGGGCTTTGTCGGTGACGTGCATCTGGCCCAGCAGCTGTCCGAGGTCGGCGTCATGCTGCTGATGTTCGGCGTCGGCCTGCACTTCTCGGTGCACGACCTGGTGTCGGTGAAAGGCATCGCCCTGCCGGGCGCCCTGGTGCAGATGGCCGCGGCGACGGCCATGGGTGCGGGCCTGGCGCACTGGTGGTGGGGCTGGGATCTGGCGGCGTCGCTGATCTTCGGTCTGGCCCTGTCGGTGGCCAGCACGGTGGTGCTGCTGCGTGCGCTGGAGTCACGCGAGCTGCTGCATTCGGGCAATGGCCGCATCGCGGTCGGCTGGCTGGTCGTCGAGGACCTGGCCATGGTGCTGGCCCTGGTGCTGATGCCGGTGCTGAGCGGCCCCGGCGAAGGCGGCAGCGCCTTGTGGCTGACGATTGGCAAGACGCTGCTCGCCGTCGCGGCCTTCATCGCCGTCATGCTCATCGTCGGGCGGCGCCTGCTGCCGTGGCTGCTGTGGCAGGTCAACCGAACTGGCTCGCGCGAGCTGTTCACCTTGGCCACCGTGGCCGCGGCCGTGGGACTGGCGGTGGGCGCGGCGGCGCTGTTCGGCGTCAGCGTGGCCCTGGGCGCCTTCTTTGCCGGCCTGGTGCTGCGCGAGTCGGCCTTCAGCGAGCGCGCGGCGCACGAGAGCCTGCCGCTGCGCGACGCCTTCGCCGTGCTGTTCTTCGTCGCGGTCGGCATGCTGTTCGACCCGCGCATCCTCATCGATCAACCCCTGGCCGTGCTGGCCACGGTGGCCGTCATCCTGGTCGGCAAGACCTTCGCTGCCGGCGCCCTGGTGCTGCTGCTGCGCTATCCGCTGTCGACCGCGCTGACGGTGGCGGTGAGCCTGGCGCAGATCGGCGAGTTCAGCTTCATCCTGCTCGGCCTGGGCCAGAGCCTGGGTCTGGTGCCGGCCGAGGCGACCAGCCTGGTCGTCGCTGGCGCCATCGTCTCCATCGCGCTGAACCCGCTGCTGTTCGCGGGCGTGGAGCCGCTGCGCAGCTGGGTGCTGAAGCGCTCGGCCTGGGCGCGCAAGCTGGAAGCGCGCGACGACCCGCTGGCCGAGCTGCCGGCCGACACGCCGCAGAGCGCGCTGGCCGGTCAGGTCGTGCTCGTCGGCCACGGCTCGTTGGGCACGGCCCTGCATGACGAACTGGGCAGCCGGCCCCTGGTCGTCATCGACCGCGACCGCGAGGTCGTCGAGAAGCTGCGCGCAGCGGGCCACGCGGCCGTGCTGGGCGAGGCGACCGAGGCCATGACCCTGGTACAGGCCCATATCGCCCAGGCGGCCTGGCTGGTGGTGGCCGTGAGCGATGTGCGCGTCGTGCCGGCCATGCTGGCCACGGCGCGGCAGCTCAACCCGGAGCTGCGCTGCGCCGTCGTGGCCCACACCGGGGAAGAGGCACAGTGGCTGAAGGAGGCCGGCGTCAACGAGGTGCTGCGCGCGCAGCAGGCCTTGGCTCAGGCGCTGGCGAGGGTGGTGGCTGCTTAGAACTGGAGCCAGTGGTATTCCGGGCCGAGCGCCGGGCCGCCCCTAGCCGGCCCGCCTGAGGTCGCCTGCGGCTCAATGCCGCTGCCGGCCTCGTCCCCTCGGGGGACCGATCAGACTCGCCCGCATTCAGCGGGGCGAGCCTGGGCGAGGGGCTGGCATGAACCGCGGATTGCGCAACAGGGCCGCCGCCGCCAGCGACACCAGCAGGCCGACCGGCAGGATCTCGCACATCGTCATCGGGAAGCGGTACAGCGGGTTGGCGTAGTTGCGCTTGAACTCGTCCATCTCGGCCGCGAGCTTGGCCAGTTCGGCCTCGGGCAGGCCCTTGGCCCTGCTCTGGGCCAGATACATCTTGGCCCACTCGGTGCCGAAGTCCATCTTGGTGACGGCCAGCGTGACCTCCCAGGCGGCGGCGTAGACGAGGCTGGCCACCCCGCTGATGGCCAGGCCGAGCAGGAAGGCCGGCCAGAAGCGGATGACGCCGCCGAGTTCGTCGTCGCGGCGCCGCTTGACGGCGACGAAGACCAGGCTGAGCGCGATCAGCATCAGCGTGTAGCCGATGACCATGCCGTGCTCGGGCGGCGCGCCCCGGTTCAGGATCAGCAGGGCGAACAGCGGCACCCCGGCCAGCAGACCGGCGGCGAGACCGAAGGACAGGATCTTTTTCAGCATGGCAACCTCATGGCGGGTGGGAAGAGCCGCCATGGAACGATGTTCGGGCCGTTGAAGCCATCGGACAAATGGGTGATTTCGCCGGATTCACCTCTATTGCGGGGGCCTAGCGCAACAAACCCAGCTCCCGCGCCTTCAGGATGGCCTCGGTGCGGCGCCGCGCGTCGAGCTTCTCGAACAGCCTGGCCACATGCGTCTTGACCGTGTGCGGCGACATATGCAGTTTGTCGGCAATCTCCTTGTTGGAGAGACCCGCCGCCAGCAACTCCAGCACTTCGCGCTCGCGCGGGCTGATGCCCAGCGTTGCCTGCGCCTGCGGGTTGCCGTCGAAGGGCGGCGCCGGCGGTGCGCGGTGGCCGAGCAGCTTGACGCCGGCCCAGGCGCCCAGGGCCAGGAAGATCAGGGCGATCAGCGCGACGTGGACGGTTTCGGACTGGGCGCGGGCGAGCTGGCGATAGTCCAGCCACTGCAGCAGCGCCGTTCCCGCCGCCAGGGCCAGGCCATAGACGACGGCGCGCTTCCACATGGCTAGACGCCCACCAATGCGTCTCGGGTGAGGGCCGCCTGCTCGCGCACCCAGTCGGCGAACTGCTGCACCTCGGGCCGGCGTGCGGCATTGGGTCCGAGGATCATCCAGTAGCTGAAGGGGCAGCTCAGGCGGCCACCCTTGCCGAAGGGTTCCACCAGCTCGCCGCGCTGCACATGCTCATGCACCAGAGGCAGGCGGGCCAGGGCCACGCCCTGGCCGGTCAGGGCGGCCTGCACCTGCTGGTAGGTGAAGTTCAGATACAGCCAGCGCCGCGGCTGCAGCTCGGGTTCGCCCTGTTCGATCAGCCAGCGCCGCCAGCTCAGGAACTCGGCGCTGGGTCGGGCGTCGTCCTCCTCGGCCAGGGCGTGCTGCGCCAGGTCGGCCGGTTTTTTCAGCGGCGCCGGCGGGTTCTGCAGATACCAGGGGCTGACGGCGGGCGACAGCATCTCCTCGAAGAGCTGGATGGCATCGGCTGGCACCGAGGGGCGGTCGTCATAGCGCAGCGCCAGGTCGGTCTCGCCATCCTCCAGGTCCACCTTGCGGTCATAGGCCGAGACGCGGATGTCGATGTCCTCGTGCGCGCGCTGGAAGGCCTCCATGCGCGGTATCAGCCACAGCGACGCGAAGGAGGCGAAGGTGCTGACGTTGACGACGCGCCGGCCGCGGGTGCGGCGGATCTGGCGCACGGTCTGGTCCAGCTTGGAGAGCACGGCCACGGCGGTGGGCAGCAACTGGGCGCCGTCGCTGGACAGCTCCACCTTGCGCGTGCCGCGCAGGAAGAGGGTGCAGCCGATCTCTTCTTCCAGCGACTGGATCTGGCGGCTGATGGCCGACTGGGTCAGGCTCAGCTCCTCGGCCGCGGCGCGGAAGGACAGCAACCGGGCCACCGCCTCGAAAGCGCGTAGGGGGCCTATTGACAAAGGTCTTTGGCGTATGGGGGCTGTCGGCATGGCAGAAGTCGGTGCGAGAGGGGCTGCGCGGGCGCAGGGCTAGACAGCAGGCCTTGGTCGGGCTGGTTGCCCGGCCAAGGCCTGCAACAACGCCATGCGCCCGCGCAGGCCTTCTCCCGAAGGGTTGTCACTCGGAAGTCCGCGCGGCAGTGGCTGGTCTGCAGCGTAGCAACCCATCTTGGCCTCAAGGCCTTCCGCGGACTTTCGAGTGGCAACGCGCCGGCTTATGTCGTGCCGGCAGCTCCCTTTGATTCATGCGTGAATGGTATCAATCCGCGCTGCGGAGTCATTGGACCGTCTTGGGCAATCTAAGCAGAATCCCTGACATCAACCCAGGAGAGTCATCATGAGTGATGCGCAATCTACATGGCATTTGGACGGTGGCCGGGCCCTGACCCTGGCTGGAGCTGCTGAGGCCCGTCGCCTGGCGGTGGCCCGCGGCCGCGTCTGGCTGACCCTGTCCGGCACCGCCGACGAGCCGGCTGAAGATCAGTGGCTCGAAGCCGGCGAAGCCGTGGCCCTGGCCCCGGGCCAGACCGCAGTGCTGGAAGGCTGGCCGGCCGCTGACTTCGAACTGCTGGTGCCGCCGACTTCAACCGCGGCCAGCCGCGGTCTTCTTGGCCGCCGGTTTTTTGGCGGCGGACTTCTGAGCCGCTGATTTCGAGGCCGCCGGTCGCTTGGCCGGCGCCTTCTTGACCTTGGCGTTCGCCGCGCGCAGGGCAGCCTCTAAGCCGAGGCGGGCCCAAGGCAGCATCAGCGGCGGCGATTCCAGCGCCTCCTCCGGCGCTCGGTAATAGCCCGTCATGACGCGTTCGCCATCCTTGGTCTCGAAGCTGAAGGGCACGCAGCCGGCGGCGATGAAGCGTTCGCGCGTCGTGTCGTCGGTCTTCAGGAAGAACTGGCCATGATCGATCAGCGCCATGAACAGGCCATCGACATAGAAGCCCTGGCCGCCGAACATGCGCCGTACGCGCACGGGGCCCAGCGGCGACAGCAGCTCGATGCAGAGCTCGGTGAAGGCGTCCATCAGCCTTTCCAGGTGAATGGGAAGTGCAGCTGGCGCAGGAAGCCATCCGGCACATAGTCACCCAGCACGCCGTAGCGCTCCGGCCATTTGCGTTCCGACTGCACCGCGGTGCCGAACAGGTGGTCGAGGAAGGCGAAGTGAGCCGCGTAGTTCTTGTCCAGCGCCTCCTGGTCCTGGGAGTGGTGCCAGTGGTGGAAGTTGGGCGTCACGATGACGTAGCGCAGCGGCCCCAGGCGCACGCTGACATTGGCGTGGTTGAACACGGCCTGGAAGCCGACGACGACGATGTAGGCGTCGATGACCTCCTTGCTGAAGCCCAGCACGAAGATGGGTGCCAGCACCAGGGTGCGCGTGATGATGAGTTCCAGGATGTGCTGGCGCGAGCCGGCCAGCCAGTCCATGCTCTTCACGCTGTGGTGCACCGCATGCAGCCGCCACAGCATGGGCACCTCGTGATAGGCCCGGTGCGTCCAGTACTGCACCAGGTCGGCCACCAGGATGATGAGGAAGAGGGCCACCGGGAAGGGCAGGCCCTGCACCCAGCCCTGGATGCCGTCCTTGGCCGCCCAGCCGAAGAATTTATGCACCAGCAGATTGGTGGCCAGCAGCACGAAGCCCACCGCCAGGTGGTTGACGATGAAGTGCTGGAAATCGGTCTGCCACTCGGGACGGAACACCGGCTGGTCGCGGCGCAGCGCGAACAGCTTCTCGATGAAGACGAAGATCAGCGTCGAGCCCAGCAGGTCGAGGATGAACCAGTCCAGGCCGATATAGGGCGTGTTGTCGGGGAAGTTGGGGTCGACCTCGACCTTGTGCCCGCCCAGGGCCAGCGTCATGCCCAGCAGGATGAAGGTGCTCAGGGCCAGCCAGCGCTGGCGGCTGAAGACGATGTTGAACAGGGCCAGGCCGCCCGACAACACCAGGCTCCAGTACAGCAGGCGGCGCATGACGTCGACGTCATAGGACTTGCGCAGCTGCGGCGTGGTCAGGTATTCGGGGAAGTGGAAGGCCAGCACGCCGAGAAAGCACAGGATGGCCAGCCCCAGCGCGATGACGCCGCTGACCATGCCGCGGCCGGGCCTGAGGGCCCCGCTCGATTCGCTGAGTTGGTTGAGCTTGTCCAGCATCCGCTGTTCTCCCTGCATGACGATTGCGTGGCGCGACTTTAGTGACGCCGGGCCTTGGCCCACAATGGCCAGATTCCCAGGCATGGCAGGAATCTTCACCCTTGGACGCCAACGACCGCGCCGCCATCCGGCACAAGCTGATCGAACAACGCCTGGCCCTGCCCGACCGCCTCGCGCTCGCTGCCGACCTGCAGGAGGTGTTGCGGGTATGGCTGCTCAGGCGCAAGGAAACCACCATCGGCGCCTATTGGCCCATCAAGGGCGAGTTCGATCCCTTGCCGGCCCTCTACCGATGGGCTGAGGACCATCCCGAGCGGCGCATCGGTTTGCCGGTGGTCGACAAGGAGCACCGCACGCTGCGCTTTCACGTCTGGTACCCCGGCTGTCCGATGGAGGAAGACGCCTTCCATATCCCCAAGCCCAAGGGCACTGAGGAGTTCCAGCCCCAGCTGATGCTGGTGCCCTGCCTGGGCTTCGGGCCCTGCGGCCTGCGCCTGGGCTATGGCGGCGGCTTCATGGACAAGACCCTTGCCGAGACCAAGCCGCGGCCGGCAGCCGTGGGCATTGGGTATGCGCATGGCTTCTTGCCGCTGCTGAAACCGAGCGCGCTGGATGTGGCGCTGGATGCGATGCTGACGGAGGAGGGGGTGGTGTGGGATCGCGAGGGGTGAGCGCCCGGGTCGTGTCGTGACGTGACGTGCTGTCACACAATCGCCGCCACCAATCCACAGGGAGACCCATCATGTCCAGACTTCTGCTGACCCTTGTCCTGTGCGCCGCCTCAGCTGCTGCCCACGCCGCCGCCAAGCCCTGCGATGAACTCAAGACCGAGATCGCTGCCAAGCTCGATGCCAAGGGGGTCAAGGGCTACGAGATCGCCGCGGTCGAGAACGACAAGGTCGGCGACGCCAAGGTCATCGGCAGTTGCGATGGCGGCGCCAAGAAGCTGACCTACGTGCGCAAGTGAGAACGCGGCGATGAGCCTCTACCTCGACCATCTCGCCGCCCTGCAGCGCCACGCCGAGAGCGCGCTCGAGCGCACCGGTTTCGACATGCTGCTGATTGCGTCGGGCATCGAGAAATACGCCTTCCTCGACGACCGGCCCTATCTCTTCCAGGGCAATCCGCACTTCAAGCACTGGCTGCCGCTGACGAATCACCCGCATTCCTGGCTGGCCGTGCGGCCGGGCAAGAAGCCGCGCGTCGTCTACTACCAGCCCGACGACTACTGGCATGTGCCGCCCAGCGCGCCGAGCGGCGAATGGGTGGATGCCGTCGAGCTCATCGTCATCCGCGAGCCCGAGGAAGCGGCCCAGGCCCTGGCCGATCTCGTCACGCCGCGCACCGCCATCGTCGGCGAGGCCGATGCGGCCCTGGCGGGCCTGCAGCCCAACAACCCCGAAGCCCTGCTCAACCTGCTGCACTGGGCCCGTGGCGCCAAGAGCCCTTATGAGCTGGAGCAGATGCGCGCCGCCCAGCGCCGCGCCGTGCCGGGCCACAACGCCGCGCGTGCCGCCTTCCTGCGCGGCGAGAGCGAGGCGGGCATCCACCGCGCCTATCTGGTCGCCACCGGCCACACCGACCGAGACCTGCCTTATACGAACATCGTCGGTCTCAACGAGCATGCCGCGGTGCTGCACTACCAGTACCAGGACGAGAGTCCGCCGGCCGAGTCGCGCAGTTTCCTGATCGACGCCGGTGCCCAGGTCAACGGCTATGCCAGCGACATCACCCGCACCTGGGTGGCACCCGGCCATGACGAGTTCGCGGCCCTGGTCGCGGCCCTGGAGGCCGAGCAGCTCGGCCTGGTCGACGAGGTGCGCGAAGGCGTGGACTACCGCGACATCCACTTGAGCACCCATCGCCGCATCGCCCGCGTGCTGCGCAACGCCGGCATCGTCAACATGAGCGATGAGGCCATGGTGGAAGAGGGCGTCACCAAGCCCTTCTTCCCGCATGGCGTCGGCCATCTGCTGGGTCTGCAGGTGCATGACGTCGGCGGCTTCATGGCCAGCGAGACCGGCGGCGTGGCCGACAAGCCCGAGGGCCACCGCTATCTGCGCCTGACCCGACCGCTGCAGGCCGGCATGGTGGTCACCATCGAGCCCGGCCTCTACTTCATCCCGACGCTGCTGCGCCAGTTGCGCGCCTCACCCCAGGCCGCCCAGGTGGATTGGGATGCCGTGGATAGGCTGGCGCGCTATGGCGGCATCCGCATCGAGGACGACGTGGCCTGCCGAGGTGCTGGCGAGGCGCCCGAGAACCTGACGCGGGACGCGTTCGCGGCAATGTGATGTGTTTGCCCCTCGTCCGGTCTTGCCACGCTGGACGCGGGCCGGCTAGGGAGCGGCCCGTCGCTAGGCCCGCACGCTGAGATGGACCTGGTGGTGACGTTGCTGATCGGCGCGCTCGCGCTGCCCGCCAGTGCGCCGCCGCCTGACGCCCAGTTGGGGCGCGTCGCGGTCCAGGGCGAGTCCGCCACCGCCCGCGAGAAGAAGACGCTGGGCCAGCTCTTCAAGGCCGAGGCGCTGTTCGAGAAGCACCATGCACTGGCCCCCGCTGCGGCGCTGAAGTTCAAGGTCTATGCCCGCACCCAGGCCGATGCCGCGCCCAGCCTCGAGCTGGGCCTGATGACGCCGGCCGGCCGCCAGCCCCTGGGCCTGGACGCCGAGGACCGCTTCAGCATCGACCCGGCCTGGCGGGTGCTGCCCGAGCGCACCGAGGTGCGCAGCCGCCTGGCCGACGGCCGCGTGACCTGGCGGCCCGATATCCGCACGCCCGGTGTGCCCGAGGGCGAGCGCCGCCTGGGTGACCTGAGGCTGCAATGCCGCGTCGCCTTCGGCAGCGGCGTGGCGCGGGGGACCGACTTGTTCGGCGGCCTGTTGTCCTTTGCCTTCGACGACTGCTGGGACCGCGATTGGAGCCCCAGCAATTTCGCCGACCGCCCCATCTTCGCCGTGACCCTGGTGCACGGCGAGCGGCGTCTGACCCTCAGCGAGCGCCTGCTGCATGGCCTGCGCGATGACGGTGGTCCCAAATACGACTGGGGCTATTCGCTGCGCGAGCGCATGTTCCGCCTGCCCATGGGCGACGAGGGCTGGCCGGACGATACGCGCGTCGTCTTCGAGGCCATGGACGATCCACCGGCTGCGCCGGACGGTGCCGTGCAGGCGCTGAAGGGCGACTGGGTGCAAGCCGCGCTGGCCCTGTCGCCCGGATTGACGCCCGCCGAGATCGCGGAGCGCCTGGGCAAGGCGAGCGACGACACGCGCTTTGAATCGGGCCGGCGCTTGCAGCGCCATCTGCGCGAGGTCAAGACGCCGGCCGGACCGCTGCAGCTGGAGCTGGTCAGCCTCTTTGACGCCAACGACCGGCTGCTGAAGTCCTCACTGCGGCGCTTCGAGCTGCCCAGGCGCTAGCGCGGATCGCCGTACTGCACGCCGCGGCCATGCGTGCCGACGTAGACGCGGCCGAAGACTTTCGGATCGCCGCTGACCTGCAGGATCAGGCCCCATTGGTGGGCGTCGTCGTTGATGCGCCGCCAGCTCGCTGCCCCATCGGTCGAGCGGAAGACGCCGTAGCGGCCGGCCACGGTGCCAACGAGATAGAGGGCCGGCTCCTTCGCGCCCGGTGCTGCACGGCCGAAGCCGAAGGCGTGGATCTGCGAGACGGCGGGCAGGCGCTTGAAGGCCTGCCCATCCCCCGCGCGGTAGAGGCCGTGGAAGGCGGCGAGCCACAGGTTGCCTTCCCGGCCGGGCGTGGCGTACAGCCTGTCCTGGCCGCCACGGTCGTCGCCGCGGTTGCTGTGGTTGTTGCTGCCGGCGGCGGCACGCAGGGCGGGGCCGTCTGGCAGGTCCAGCGGTCGCGCGCCGAAGCTGTTGCCGCCGTCGTCGCTGGCGTAGAGCTTGGCGTCGAACAGGGCCATGGCATGGAAGCGCTTCGGGTTCACGCGGTCGGCGATGACGCGGGTGCCGGCGGGCAGGCCCTGGACCGGCGTCCAGCTGTCGCCGCGGTCGTGGCTGACGTGGGGTATGCCGCCCTTGGGGGTCCAGACCCAGGACTGGCCGTCGGCGGACACCGCGATGAAGCCGTCGCCCGTCTTGCCTTCGGGCGTCGTCCTGGGTTCGCGCCAGGTCTTGCCGCCGTCCAGGGAGTAGCCAAGGTTCTTCCCGCCGCCATCGCGGGCATGGCCGATGCGCACGACGACCTCGGGCGCCAACTCGGCGCCGCTCACATCGTGGGTATTGCCGAAGAAGGGCGGCTTGGGGTTGCCAGCTGCGGGCTTGTCGAGATCGGTGTGGACGAAGCCCGAGTAGTCGCCAATGGCCGTCACCAGCGGCACGCCCTGGGTCGGGCTGTGCAGGGCCAGGGCCACGGTCTCCTCGATGCCGGTGGCCATGACCTGCCAGTGCGTGGGCTTGGCGCTGTCGGCCTGGGTCAGGTCCAGCGTCTCCCAGCCGCCATAGCCGGTGGTGAACAGGGCATGGTCGGGGTTGGCGGGGTTGATCTTGACGTCATAGAGCCAGTGCAGAGGGGTGTCGGCCACATAAGGCGCGGCGGCGGCGTTGAATTGGGCGGCGGGGAAAAGCGGCTTCCAGGTCGTGCCGCCGTCCGTGCTGCGAAAGAGTTGGTCGCCCCTGCCGCGGCCGGCCGTGCTGGCGAGCAGGCGCTGCGGATTGGAGGCATCGACGGTGACGGTGGCGTAGCCGAAAGCGTCAGCAGCACCGGGCCGTTCGGGTGTGATGTCGGCCCAGGTCTTTTGGGCGATGTCGTAGCGCCAGACCGCACCGTCCTTCATGCGGTGCGGGCCGGGCTCGCTGGCATAGGCGACGTAGAGGCGGCCGTCGCTCGCGAGGGCGGCGCGCATGGGCCGGTGAGCGGGCGGCGCGCCCGGAACGGCTTGCCAGCTCGCACCGGCATCGAGGCTGCGCCACAGGCTGGGCCGGCCGACGACCGACACGCCGGCGTAGAGCGTGCGGCTGGGCTGGCCGCGCTTGCCGCTGGTGGGGTCGAAGAGGACGAAATTGATCGTCGCCTTGCCGTCGCTGCCGCCCCAACTGGGCGGAGCGCCGTCCGAGGCATCGCGGCGCCAGGCCGAGTCGGGGAAGGCATCGACGCGCTGGAAGCTCCTGGCCGCATCGCCGCTGCGCCACAGGCCGGCGAGGCGGCTGCCGAGGTAGATGACCCGGCCGTCGTTGGGGTCCACCGCCAGCCGCTCGCCATTGCCGCGGCCGCCCTCGTTGCCGCCGAGCTTGAACGGCAGGTCGGTGCGTTCGAAGGTCCGCCCGCGATCGTCGGAGCGCAGCACGGCGCCGTTCGGCACGGCGGGGTTGGTATAGGTGCCGCAGGCCAGGTACAGGGCGTCAGCATCGTTGGGGTCGACGGCCAGGCTCTCGACGCCCATCAGGTTGACTTCGCTGAGCGGCAGCCAGTCCAGCAGCGGCTGCCACGCGCCTGTCGCCGTGTCGCGCCGGTAGGCGCCGCCCATGTCCGTGCGGGCATAGGCCAGGCCCGGTACGGCGGGATGGAAGACGATGCCATCCACAAAGCCGCCGCCGACGATGGCGACGGGCTTCCAGGCATAGGGCACATCGGCGGGCGGTGCGGCGAGCACCACGGATGCAGCGGCCAGCGCCAGGGCGCCCAGCCAGGGCTTGATGGGGTTCATGTCTCCGGCTCTTCTTGAATGACAGCGTTAGACATCGTAATTTGTTCGTGCGACGAACAAATGCGGTTTACCCGTGGAAACTGGATGTCGTAGGTGCCAATGGCGGTGCGGCGTCGCCCGAGCTAGAGACAGCTTTGCAGCTGCATGACTCTCGCGGTCATGCCATTGCGGGCCGGGCGACGCCTCCGGCCTGTCAGGTCGACCGTCTCAACGAGTACCTAGGGAAGCAATCACCCCGTCGCAGGCCGCTTCCACCAGGTCCAGCACCTCCTCGAAACCCGCCGCGCCGCCATAGTAGGGATCCGGCACATGCGGCTTGCCGGCGTGCGGCGCGTAATCCATCAGCAGCTGGAGCCGATGCCGCTGCCCCGGCGGACACAGGCGCTGTGCATTGGCGAGGTTGTCGCCATCCATCGCGAGCACGAGGTCGAAGCGTTCGAAGTCCTGTGCGACCAGCCTGCGGGCGCGCAGCGCGCTGAGGTCATAGCCGCGCTTGAGCGCATGCTCCTGGCTGCGCTCATCCGGTGGCGCACCGACGTGATAGCCATGCGTGCCGGCAGAGTCCACCTCGATGTCGAGACCCGCCGCCTTCAGCTTGGCGCGCATGACGCCCTCGGCCGTCGGGCTGCGGCAGATATTGCCCATGCAGAAGAACAGGATGCGGCGTGTCATGGCCGCATTGTCTAGAACCTCATGTCTGCCCGCAGCGAGATCACCCGAAAGGTCGTGTTGCGCGACCAGGTGTCGGTCACCAGGTTGTGGCTGGTCAGCGGGTCGACATAGGTCGCCTCGGACGTGGCCTGCGCATCGCGCGGCAGCAGGTTGGCCAGGGACAGGCGCCAGTTGATGCCGTCGCGCACCGAGCCGCTGGCCCAGGACAGGTAGGCGTCGAGCTGGCGGCGCGAAGTCTCCTCGCGCCTCAGGTTCTCGGTCTGCTGCACGCGGGTGCCGGGCACATAGTTGAAGTTGAAGCCGCTGCCGAAGTTCTGCCCCAGGGCCTTCCAGCGGTGGTCCAGGCCGAAGTTCAGGCTGCCGCGCGGCTGCTGGTCCAGGCGTGCATTGGAGCCGGGGATGCCCTTGACCTTGCTGTCGAAGACGGCGACGTTGAAGCGCAGCAGCAGCAACTGCCATTCGGGCGGCGCCTCTTCCCAGACCTCGTCCAGGCGCGCCTTGACTTCGAACTCCACGCCCATGGTGCGCGCACCTTCCAGGTTGCGCGGCCGGCTGACCCAGCGCTGCGAGGTGCTGTCCCAGGGCACGGTCTCCAGGTCGATGCGGCTGCGGATCAGGCTCTTGATGTCGCGCACGAAGGCGCTGCCCGACACGATGCCGCCGGTGGGCAGCCAATGCTCCAGGCTGAGGTCCACGCCGGTGGCGAGTTCGGGCCTGAGGTCGGGGTTGCCGGCGCGGTCGGCATAGGTGGGCAGGTTGGGACCGGTGGGATAGGTGGTGTTGATGGTCGGCCGGGCGATCAGGTCGTTCAGGTTGGGCGAGCGGTAGCTGCGCGTCAGGCTCAGCCGCACCTGGTCCTTAGGGAAGGCCTCGGGCTTCCACAGCAGGTGGAAGAGGGGCGAGGTGACCTGGGAGACATTGCGTGTGTCGGGCAGCAGGCCTGCGGCATCGGAGCGGGTCTCGATGCGCTCGTAGCGGATGCCGGCATAGACCGACCAGATCTTGCTCGGGCTCCATTCGTCCTGGGTGTAGCCGGCGAAGCGCTGGCTGCTCGAACCCAGGGTGTCGCCGAACTTCTGCAGGGCGGGGGACTCCAGGCCGTCGATCAGCGTGCGCCGAACCTGGGTGCGCTGGCTCTGCTCATGCTCCAGGCCCGTCACCCATTGGTGTTCCTTGGCCGTCTTCAGGCTCCACTTGGCGCCCAGGCTGGTCTGGTCCTCGTCGGTGACGTTGCGGTCGTCCTGCACGCGCTGGTAGTCGATGCCCACGTCCTTCAGGCTCTCGTGGCGCTGGCTGTTGCTGGTGTTCTTGAAGCCGCCGCGGCCGATGCGGAAGTCCCAGGTCTCGCCGACGGCGGGCCGGTAGCTGGCCGACAGGTTGAGGCGCAGGTTGTGCATGCGGCCGTCGAACTCGCTGTGCACGTCGCGAAAGCGCGTGAAGCCGACGGCGTTGTTCTGGCTGTGGCCCTCGTTCTG
Source organism: Roseateles saccharophilus (assembly GCF_031458095.1). GTDB lineage: Bacteria > Pseudomonadota > Gammaproteobacteria > Burkholderiales > Burkholderiaceae_C > Pelomonas > Pelomonas saccharophila_A. Next base: position 204,412 of record NZ_JAVDXU010000002.1, on the reverse strand, counting down.
CGACAACGCGAAGAAGGGCGCCAAGTTGAAGCTCAGCGTGTCGCTGAACTTCCAGCGCAGCCGGGCGTTGCCATTCAGATTGCTGCTGTTGCCCACGCTGCTGCCCTGCTGCACGGTCTCGTTGAGCACCTCGCCGGTGTCGGTGTCGACGACGCGGTTGTGGGAGTCGATATTGTTGAAGCGCCGATGCAGGCCGCCGTTGACGGACATGGCGCCGACGAATTCGTCGGCGTTCGGCCCGCCCCATTTGAGGTTGCGCGTCCAGCTGAAGTCGGCCTGCGGCTCGCCGCGATCGCGGCCCAGCGTGAAGCGCAGCTCGTGGTCGGACTTCTGCAGCGGCTCGCGCAGGATGATGTTGATGGTGCCGGCAATGGCGCGGGCCCCGGTCTCGGCGGTGGGAGCGCGATAGATTTCGATGCGCTCGACCTGGTCGGGTGGCAGGTCTTCCACGGCAAAGCCGGCCGGTGCGCGCTCGCCATCGACCAGGATCTGCGTGAAGCCTGCCCCAAGGCCGCGCATGCGGATGTCGCCGCCGCGGCCGGGGCGGCCACCGATGGTGACGCCGGGCAGGCGGCGCAGCACATCGCCCAGCACCGTGTCGCCATAACGGTCCAGGTCTTCGCGCTCGATGACGATCTTGCTGGCCGTGCTGTTGCGCCGGCGGCTGTTGGCCGTGGGGCCGCCGCTGACCTCGACGCGGTCGAGCTTGTTGGCGGCGGCGCTGGCGGCCGGGGCGGGGGGCTTGGGCGCCGTCTGGGCCACGCTCAAGGCGCTGGCACATAGCAAGGCCAGCGAAAAGAGGAAGCGGCTCATGGCCGCGCATTCTGGCGGCGGGCGCGCGGTCGCTACCGACGTAAAGCGCTCATTTACATGAGCGGAAGTTATGGCCCGTCAGGCGGCGCGGCCCAGCCCCAGGCGCTTGCAGAGTTCCAGCGTCAGCGCGCTCTGGTTCAGCGTGTAGAAGTGGATGCCCGGCGCGCCGCCGTCGATGAGGCGCTCGCACAGCCGCGTGATGACGTCCAGGCCAAAGGCGCGGATGCTGGCGGCATCGTCCATGAAACCTTCCATCTTCATTTGCACCCAGCGCGGGATGTCGATGCCGTCGCGCTGGGCGAACTGGGCGATGCGGCCATAGTTGTGGAAGGGCATGATGCCCGGCACGATGGGCTGGGTGACACCCAGTTTGCGGGCCTCGTCGACGAAGTGGAAATAGGCGTCGGCGTTGAAGAAGAACTGCGTGATGGCGCCATCGGCGCCGGCGCGCATCTTGTCGACGAAGTGCTGCAGGTCGCGCGCCGCATAGCGCTGCTGCGGGTGCACCTCGGGGTAGGCCGCCACCTCGATATGCCAGTCCTTGCCTTGCGTCTCGCGGATGAAGCCGACCAGTTCGGACGCATAGCGGAACTCGCCCGCCGTGGCCGTGCCGCTGGGCAGGTCGCCGCGCAGGGCGACGACGCGGTGGATGTTCTGGGCGCGGTAGGTGGCCAGGATCTCGGCGATGTTCTCGCGCGTGGAGCCCACGCAGCTCAGATGCGGCGCAGCCTCGAAGCCGGCCGCGGCGATGTCCATCACGGCGGAGAGGGTCTTGTCGCGCGTGGAGCCGCCGGCGCCATAGGTGACGCTGAAGTACTGGGGCGACATGGCGCCCAGCTCCTGCACGACGGTCTTGAGCTTCTCGACGCCGACCGGCGTGTTGGGCGGGAAAAATTCAAACGAAACAGGGGTGCTCATCGGGAGGCCCACAAGAAGAATTCGCGGTTGCCATCACCGCCGGTGATGGGGCTGTCGAAGTAGTCCAGCACCTTGAGGCCGAGGGCCGTGCAGGCCAGGCGCACGCGGGCTTCCAGTCGCGGGTAGTCGGCCTCGTCCTTGACGAGACCGCCCTTGCCCAGGGCTTGTGGCCCCAGTTCGAACTGCGGCTTGATGAGCACGAGCAGATGGCCGTGCACCTCCAGCCAGGGCAGCAACTCCGGGAGGCTGCCCACCATGGAAATGAAACTCAGGTCGCCGACGATGAGCGTGAAGCCGCCCGTCGGCTGGTGCTGGCGCAGCACGTCCAGCTCGCGCACATGCACGCCCTCCAGCGCGGTCACGCGCGGGTCGGCCTGCAGCTTGGCATGCAGCTGGCCGTGGCCGACGTCCACACCCACCACATGGCGCGCGCCATGGGCCAGCAGGCAGTCGGTGAAGCCGCCGGTGCTCTGGCCGACGTCCAGCACCGTGTGCGTTGTGACGTCAAAGCCGACACGCGTCAGCGCGCCTTCCAGCTTGAGCCCGCCGCGCGACACATAGCGCAGCTCCGCGTCGTCGGTGACGCGCAGCTGGGCGGTCTCGGGCAGGTCCTCGCCGGCCTTCTTCAGCGCGGCCCAGCCGGTGGGCGAGGCCCATTCGGCGGCGCCGTTGCTGATCAGGCGCTGGGCCACCGATCGGGTCGGTGCCAGGCCTTGGGCGACGAGGAGTTGGTCAGCGCGCATTGCTCGATCAATAGCGATACGTGTCGGGCTTGTACGGACCAGCCTTGTTGACGCCGATGTAGGCGGCCTGCTCCTCGGTGAGCTCGGTCAGCTGCGCATTCAGCGTGGTCAGCTGCAGGCGGGCGACCTTCTCGTCCAGGTGCTTGGGCAGCACATAGACCTGGCCGACGGCGTAGTTGTCCTTGTGCGCGAACAGCTCGATCTGGGCAATGGTCTGGTTGGCGAAGGAGGAGCTCATCACATAGCTCGGGTGGCCGGTGCCGCAGCCCAGGTTCACCAGGCGGCCCTTGGCCAGCAGGATGATGCGCTTGCCGTCCGGGAAGATGACGTGGTCGACCTGGGGCTTGATCTCTTCCCACTCGTACTTCTCGAGGGCCGCGACCTCGATCTCGTTGTCGAAGTGGCCGATGTTGCAGACGATGGCGTTGTTCTTCATCGCCAGCATGTGCTCGTGGCGGATGACGTTCTTGTTGCCGGTCGTCGTCACGAAGATGTCGGCCTTGTCCTGGGCGAATTCCATGGTCACGACGCGATAGCCTTCCATCGCGGCCTGCAGCGCGCAGATGGGGTCGATCTCGGTGACCCAGACCTGGGCCGACAGGGCGCGCAGGGCCTGGGCCGAGCCCTTGCCCACGTCGCCGTAGCCGGCCACGACGGCGATCTTGCCGGCCACCATCACGTCGGTGGCGCGTTTGATGCCGTCCACCAGGGACTCACGGCAGCCGTAGAGGTTGTCGAACTTGCTCTTGGTGACCGAGTCGTTGACGTTGATGGCACGGAACAGCAGCGTGCCCTTGGCGGCCATTTCCTTCAGGCGGTGCACGCCCGTCGTCGTCTCTTCCGTCACGCCGATGATCTCGGCGCTCTTGCGGGTGTACCAGGTGGCGTCCTCGGCGACCTTCTTCTTGATGGCCGCGAACAGGATGCGCTCTTCCTCGCTGCCGGGGTTGGCCAGCACGGACAGGTCCTTCTCGGCCTTCTGGCCCAGGTGCATCAGCAGCGTCGCGTCGCCGCCGTCGTCCAGGATCATGTTGGGGCCTTCGCCCGCTTCGCCCTTCGCGCCGAATTCGAAGATGCGGTGGGTGTAGTCCCAGTAGTCTTCCAGCGTCTCGCCCTTGTAGGCGAACACGGGCGTGCCGACGGCGGCCAGGGCGGCAGCGGCGTGGTCCTGCGTGGAGAAGATGTTGCAGGAGGCCCAGCGCACTTCGGCGCCCAGGGCCTGCAGAGTCTCGACCAGCACGGCCGTCTGGATGGTCATGTGCAGGGACCCGGTGACGCGGGCGCCCTTGAGCGGCTGGGAGGCGGCGTATTCCTTGCGGATGGCCATCAGCGCCGGCATCTCGTGCTCGGCGATCTTGATTTCCTTGCGGCCCCAGTCGGCCAGCGACAGGTCCTTGACGATATGGGCGGGGAGGTTGGCGGTCATGGGCAGCTCCTTCAAGCGAATGAAGCCGCTGGCGACGACGGTGCGGGGGAGATCAATCCTCACCCAGGCACGGTCGGCCAGCGGGTGAGCGCAGTTGCAGGGGGTCTGAGCTTCCGAGCCTGGCCTCAATAGGTGCTGAGGTTGCAACGCTCCTCGGAAGGAGGCGGCATTCTAGCCGGCAGTGTTGCGCAGAAGCGAGATGTCCTCGCGCGGCGGGGCGCCGAAAAGGCGACGGTATTCACGGCTGAACTGGCTGGGGCTCTCGTAGCCGACCCGGTGGGCGGCGCTGGCGGCGTCCAGGCCGTCGCCCAGCATCAGCCGGCGCGCCTGCTGCAGGCGCAGATTCTTCTGGAACTGCAGCGGTGACAGGGCGGTCAGCTGCTTGAAGCGCAGATGCAGGGTGGACGGGCTCATGTGGGCCAGTTCGGCCAGCTCGTCGATGGACAGCGGCTCGGCGAAGCGGCGCGTCAGCTGCTCGATGACGCGGTTGAGCCGGCGCGCCACACCGTCGCCCTGGGCGAGGCTGCGCAGCCGCGGCCCCAGCGGGCCGGTCAGCACGCGGTAGAGGATCTCGCGCTGCACCAGGGGCGCCAGCGTCTTCAGGTCCTGCGGGCTGTCCAGCAATTGCAGCAGGCGCAGGGCCGCGTCCAGCAAGGGCGCCGTGACGGGGGCGACATGCAGGCTGGCGTCGCCATCCCCTGGCGGTGCATCGTCTTCCAGCAGCAGTTCGGTCAAGGCCTGGGTCTCGCAGCTCAGGCGCATGCAGACATAGGGCCTGGACGGGCTGGCCTCGATCACCTGGCCGCGCGGCAGCATGGTCATGGGCACGACCAGGCATTGCATGGCGTCGTAATGCACGACGCGCTCGCCGAGCTGGGCGCGCTTGCGGCCCTGCAGTACCAGCACCAGGCCGGGTTCGTAGACGGCCGGCACCGGGTGGGCCGGGGCGCTGGCGCGGATCAGCCGCAGCCAGGGCAGGGCGGTCGCGTGCAGGCCGTCGCCGGGCGCGCGGGCCAGGGCCGCGGCGATGGTGCGTTCGCGCAGGGGCTGCAGGTCGTCATCGGTAGGCATGCGGGCAATTGTGCAAACGCTTTATGCAGCACGCCGCGCGCCGGGGCTTTGGATCGGAGGATCAGGCAAGCAACCGCCAGCTTTGTGCTGGGCGAGCGGGGTGGGGATTCCTAAGCTCTCGCCATCCCGTTGATCATCTCTGCAAGGAGTTCCACCATGACGCATTCCTCCCATCCCCGCCGCCGCCTGGGCATGCATGGCCCCGAGGTCTCGGCCCTCGGCCTGGGCTGCATGGGCATGTCCGATTTCTACGGCCCGGCCGATGACGTGCAGTCGCTGCTCGTGCTCAACCATGCGCTGGACATCGGCATCAACTTCCTCGACACGGCCGACATGTACGGCGTCGGCGCCAATGAGCGTCTGCTGTCACGTCTGCTGGTCGAGCGCCGTCGCGAGGTCGTCATCGCGACCAAGTTCGGCAATGTGCGAGCGCCCGACGGCACGATGCTGCGCATCGATGGCAGCCCGGCCTATGTGCGCGAGGCCTGCGACGCCAGCCTGCAACGCCTGGGCGTGGAACACATCGACCTCTACTACCAGCACCGCGTCGACAAGAAGGTGCCCATCGAGGAGACGGTGGGCGCCATGGCCGAACTCGTGAAGGCCGGCAAGGTCGGGCATCTGGGCCTGTCCGAGGCCTCGGCGGCGACCATCCGCCGCGCCCACGCCGTGCACCCCATCGCCGCTGTGCAGACCGAGTATTCGCTGTGGAGCCGCGATGTCGAGGCCGAAGTCCTGCCGACTTGCCGCGAGCTGGGCATTGCGCTGGTGCCCTACAGCCCGCTGGGCCGCGGCTTCCTGACCGGCGCGATCCGCTCGGCCGAGCAACTGGCGCCCGACGACCGCCGCCGCATCCACCCGCGCTTCCAGGGCGAGAACCTGGACCACAACCTGGCGCTGGCCGATGCGCTGTCGGCATTGGCTGAGGAGTGGAGCTACACGCCCGCCCAGCTCGCACTGGCGTGGCTGCTGGACCAGGGCGACGACATCGTGCCCATCCCGGGCACGCGCAGCATCGCCCGCCTGGACGAGAACGCGCTGGCCGCGCGCATCCACTTCGACGCTGGCCGACGCGAGCGCATCCAGGGGCTGCTGGCCGCGCATGCCGTGGCCGGCACGCGCTACCCGGCGGCGCAGATGGGGGCGCTCAACGCTTAGTTCGGAGAGGTCGTGCTGCGATAGGCCCAGAAGCGCGGCAGCAGGAAGCCGGTGGCAACGACGCCGGCGAGGCAGATCGCCCCGCCCATCCAGATCGCGGCCGACACGCCCCAGGCATCGGCCATGAAGCCGGCCCGTGCATTGCCGACCAGCGGGCCGGTCAGGTAGCTGATCATCTCGATGCCGGCCAGCCGACCGCGCAGCGTGTTGGGGATGGTCTCGTTCCAGATCGTGCCGCGGAAGACGCCGCTGACCATGTCCGCGGCACCGGCCACGGCCAGACACATGAGGCCCAGCATCAGGCTGGGTGCGAAACCGAGGGCCACGATGCCGACGGCCCAGACGGCCGCCGCGATGACGACGGCGCGGCCATGGCGCGAGACCTTGCCCGTCCAGCCGCTGAACAGGCCGATGATCAGCGCACCCACCGACATGGCCGACAGCAGCCAGCCCACCGACTCGGTGCGCCCGTCCGCCGCCGCCATGGCCGGGAACAGCGCGACCGGGAAAGCGAAGGCCATGGCGACGATGTCGACGATATAGGTGCCCATCAGCTCGGGCCGCTTCCAGGCAAAGCGCAGGCCCTCGGCCAGGTCGGCCAGCAGATGGGGCCGCTCACCCGGAGCGTCGACGCTGCCGAGGGCTTCGCGTGGAATGCGGGCGATGAAGAACAGTGCCGCGATGAAGGTCGCGAAGTCGAAGACATAGGCACCGACCGCGCCCCATTGGGCCAGCAGGACGCCGGCCAGCGCCGGCCCGGCCACCATGCCGACGGTGCCGCGCACCGAGGACAGGGCCGCGACGGCCGCGAACTCCTCGGGCTTGGCGAGCCTTTGCGTCAGCGCCTCCAGCGCCGGGCGGTGGAAGCCGCTGGCCCCTTGCAGCACGGCCACCAGCGCGTAGATGGCCAGCACGCTGGGCGCGGCACCGAGCGCATTCATCAGCAGGCCGGCCAGGCACAGGGCCATCAGCGCTTCGGAGCCGATCAGCAGGCGCTTGCGGTCGACGCGGTCGGCCACCGCGCCGCCCAGCAGGCCGCAGACGACGACGGGGATCAATTGCACCAGGCCGAGCAGGCCGACCTGGGCGTTGGAGCGGGTGAGTTCGTAGAGCTGCCAGGGCACGGCCACATAGCTGACCATGGTGCCCAGGCCTGAGATGAACTGGCTGGCGAAGAGGCGTCGAAAAGCGGTGTTGCGGCGCAGCGGGCCGATGTCAAGAAGCATTCAGTGAGCTTGGCTTTCGAAGCGGGCAAAGCGCGTTTCCAGGTCCCATTGCAGGCGGGCCTTGGTATTGGCGGTGAGGAAATCGCGGCAGCGGGTGTTCTTCACCTCGCGGCCTGCGCGTTCGCTGGCGCAGACCGCGACGAAGCGGCCATTGCCTGTGTCGGCCAGCAGCGCCTGGCCCTCGACAAAGCCGTAGTGGAGGGCATTGCGCGACAGTTGCTTGAAGTCACGGTAGTTCAGCTTGGGATAGGTGGCCGCGGCGCGCTGGTACTCGTTGGTCAGGTCGATGCGAAAGACGCCCTCGTCGTCGGCCGACAAGGCGGTGGGCACGCCGAACTGGCGGTAGAGCATCCAGGGGTGCTGATCGCCCCTGAGGTCGTGCACGATGGCATTGCTGGTCAGGTTGATCTCGACGGCGATGCCGCGCTTGGCCATGTCGCGCAGCGTGTCGAGGGCGCCGGTCTCCAGGCCAATGGCTTCGCCGTGGCCGATGCGGCGCGCGCCGGCAATGTCCAGGGCCTGGCGGATGTGGTCCTTGAAGTCCTCGGGCGGCACCAGGCCGAAGCCGAACTCGCCGGCATGCAGGGAGACCTTCACGTCGGGGTAGAGCTTGCCCAAGGCGCCAATGACGCTCATCTGCTCGGTGTAATGGCGCAGCGTGTTCGGGTCATCCTCGGGCGCGACGAGGTTGAGCCCGACCCAGCGCGGGTCGGCCTTGACCAGCAGGAAGGCCAGCGCGATCTGCGCGTTGACCTGCTCGGGCGGGAAGGTGCGGATGACCTGGGCCAGATAGCGCAGGGCCACGCCGCAGCCCGGCTCGGCGTTGGCCTGGCCACAGTGCGACAGCTCGCGCCAGCGCTTCTCGATGCGGTCCAGCTCGATGCGCGTGTCGGCCACGATCTTCTGCAGGGCCGGGTGGCTGGCCCAGTCCTTGGCCGGGTGGTCGGCGCGGAAGGCGCCGGGCTCGGCTGCGGCGATGGCGCGCGCCTTGTCCATGCCCCAGGACTGCAGCAGTTCCAGGTAGACGGTGTTCTCGGCGCCGCGGCGGTTGGTGGCTTCGCGCAGCATGTCGCCTTCGCGGCCCAGAGTGCCGGGGATGAAGCGGCCGAAGGTGTCGAAGACCTGGTCATGGCCGGACTTCGCGCCGCGCTCGTAGTTGCGCACCGAATAGGCATCGACGAGCTGGCGGTAGTTGACCGAGTCGGCCGCGTAGCCCTTCATGGCCGGGCGGGAGGCGTCGCAGGGCGGGTAACTGATCTGCCCGGTGATGGGCGCCACGCATTTGCCGTCCTCGGCCGCCCACTGGATGATGTTCTCGGCATAGATGCTGCCGTCCAGGTGGTTGTGCAGGTCGCCGCCCTTGGGGAAGCCTGCCATGAACTGGCGCAGCAGCCAGGGACTGTCGCGCAGCTTCTGGAAGGCCTTGGCGGTGCTGGCTTCGTCGGCCTGGGCGCTGCCCAGCAGTGCGAGGGAGGTCAGCAGCAGGGCGGCGAGGCGATGCATAAGAAAGCCTTTCAGTCGTCGAGTCCCAAGAAAATGTTCAGGCGCTGGATTTCTTCGTCCAGCGCCGCCTTGTACCCCGCATCCCGCGGCGCCTTGCCCGTCACATAGCCGCACTCCACCTTGAGCCGCCCGTCCTTGACGCCCGCGTTGGCCCAGCCAATGACCTGATCCCGCCACAGCAGCGGCAGCGCATAGTGGCCGCGCACCCGCTTGGCCGCCGGCGTGTAGGCCTCGAAGCGATAGGCCCAGCCCCACAGCAGCTCGAAGCGGCGCCGGTCCCACACCACCGGGTCGAAGGGCGCCAGCAGGCGCACCTGTGACGGGATGCGCCAGCCGCGCGTCGGGTCTTCGTCGGCCGGCCAGTACCAGTCGACACCGTCGACCCTGGCGTGGGCCAGCCTCTCCTTGGCGCGGGCGATGGTCGCCGGGGCCAGTTCGCGCCACTGGTGGGCGCCATGGAAGAGCATGCGGATGACCAGCGACAGGCTGGCGGCCGGCAGCGGCGCGTACTTCTGCACCAGCACGTCGGCCATGGCGTCCATGGCGATCTGCGGGTCGGGATGGGGCTCCCATGGCGGGCCCAGGGCATAGACGCGCGTGCCACTGTCGCGCCGCACGACGTCCAGATGGCCGCGGTAGTGCAGGCCGTCCAGCAGCTCAGTGGACAGGCGGCTGTTGCCGCCGAACCAGTTCTTCACAGGCCCATGGTTGAGTGCCGCGTCGACGTCGGCCGGGTGGGCCTCGCCCAGGCGCTCGACCTCGGCCAGCACGGCCTTGGCCAGCTTCCAGCGCGGCTTGTCCCAGACGCGGCGCGTCGTGCGCGGGTGCATCAGCGCGCGCAGCTCGGGCGTGACGAAGCCGTAGTTGATGAAGAAGTCTTCCTGCAGCGGCAGGCGCGGGTAGCGGCGCTCGAGGTCGCCGGCCTGGTAGCCCTTGACGCGGTGGCGCAGCGTCAGGTCCTGGGCGCGCGCGGGAGCCCGCAGCGGGTCGGCCTGCACGAAGCCGCCGAGCTTCTCGACGGCCTTCAGCAGCGTCGTCGGGGTGAACAGGCTGCGCGCCACGGCGTGGCGGCGCAGGGCGGCGAGATCAAAACCTTGAGGCATTCCTGTCGGGGTCCTGGGGCAGAGCCTGCTTGCGGGCGAACATGTCGGCGTCGGCATGGCGCAGCAGGCTCTCGGTGTCCTGGCCGTCGTCGGGGTAGAGGGCGATGCCGAAGCTGGCGCCGACCTGGAAGTCGGCCGGGGCGATGCCGGCCAGGCTTTCCAGCGGCGCGCGCATGCTGGCCTCGAGGTGGTCGCGGGCGGCCTCGGCGTCGGCCCGGTTCTCGACCGAGTCCAGCAGCAGCACGAACTCGTCGCCGGCGTAGCGGGACACGATGTCGCCGATGCGCACGCCGGCGCGCAGGCGCTGGCCGATCTCCTTCAGCACCGCGTCGCCGACGCCGTGGCCGAAGCGCTTGTTGATCTCCTTGATGCGGGCCAGGTCGACGAACATGACGGCGAAGGGCCAGCGGTCGCCACGGCGGCGCTGCTGCAGGATGCGGTCCTCGATGCGGCGCAGGATGGCGCCGCGGTTGGACAGTCCGGTCAGCTGGTCGGTCAGCAGACGCCTTTGCATGTCGGCGAAGCTGCGGGCGAGTTCGCCGAGCTCGTCACTGCGGTGCACCTTGGGCGGCTCGTCGAGCACGCCGTCGCCGACGCGCCGGGCCGCCTCGGCCAGCTCGCGCAGCTCGCGGGTGACGATGCCCAGCACCGCCCAGCCCAGCCCCAGGGCGATGACGACGCCCAGGCCAGCGAGCGCGGCGGCCTGCACGAAGTTGCGCTGCACGCCGGCCAGGAAGTCGGCGCGCGGCACGGCGACGACGATGAGCCAGTTCAGGCCCAGGGCGGGATCGACGCGGGCATAGCCGAGCTGCACGACGCGTCCCTCGGCATCGGTGAAGCTGGCCGTGCGCGCCGCGGTGCCCAGGGTTTCGGCCTCGGCCGCCGTGCGCTGGCGCACCGCCTCGAAGGCCGCCGCGACCAGGGCGTCGGAACTCTGGGCGGCATTCAGGCGCTCGTGCTGGCCGACGGCCACGGTCTTCATGTGCGCGCCGCGCGACACGCCGACGAGCTGGCCGTCGCCTTCCACGACCATGGCGACGGCGTTCTCCGTCAACGTCACGCGCTGCAGCAGGGCATTGACCTGCTTGAGCGGCAGGTCGGTCGCGGCCACGCCCTCGGGCTCGCCGACATCGTTGCCGACGCGCTTGGTGCGGGTCGTGACGAGGTCCAGGGTCTTGAAGTCGATATAGACCGGCGTCCAGCTCAGGGAGGCCGGGTTGGCGAGGGCGGCCTGGTACCAGGGCCGCTCGCGCGGCTCGAAGACCTTGTCCTCGACGACGGGCGAGCGCAGGTCGCCGGTGATGCCGCTCAAGCGGTAGATGGTGCGCGGCCCTTCGCCCTGGGTGCGCGTCCTGAGCTCGGCCTCCAGCTCGGAGAAGCGCCACAGGCCGAGGAAATGGCCGTGGCGGTCGCCGTAGTAGACGTAGTTGTTGGGATCGCGGTGCACCGAGGTGGCCAGCCAGAAGCGGTTGCGCAAGGTGTCCAGCTCCTTGGGCAGGTTCTCGGGGGCGGGCAGGCCGGTGGGGAAGGCGGCTTCCAGCACGGCGTCGGCCCCTCCGACATGGCGCTCCAGGGCCACGGCGATGCGGCCCACGGCCTCGACGAGGAGCTGGCCGGACAGGTTGTCCACCGTGTCGCGCCCGGCGCGCCAGGACAGGGCGCCCACGAGCAGCACCAGGGCCAGCACCAGCACGACATAGGGCAGCGTCAGCAGGCTGCGCAGGCTCAGTCGGTCGGTCAGCGTCCTGATCGGCAAGGCGGGAACTCCGGTTGGGTGGGCCGCGGCAGGTTAGCAGGGCCGGGTGGGGCGGCGTAACCCCAGGCGCCCCGCCGGCAGGGCCGCCGGCCCAGCGCACTAGAATTCAAGGTTGCCCTGCGGTTTTTGCGCCGCCCACCCCAAGGAATTCAACGTGTTCATCTCCAACGCCTACGCTCAGGCCGCCCAAGGCGCAGCCAGCCCCGAATCCGGCCTCCTCGGCATGCTGCCCCTGGTGCTGATGTTCGTCGTGCTCTATTTCGTCATGATCCGCCCGCAGATGAAGCGCCAGAAGGAGCACAAGGCCATGATCGAGGCGGTGCAGAAGGGTGACGAGGTCGTCACGGCCGGCGGCATCATCGGCAAGGTCAGCAAGCTCGGCGACAACTTCATCCACCTGGAAGTCGCCAACGGCGTCGAACTGCAGATCCAGCGCAGCGCCGTCACCCAGGTTCTCCCTAAGGGCAGCTTGAAGTAATCCTGCACGCGCCCATCTCCCGGGCCACGCCGTCCGGGCGCTGCTGATGACGCCGCGCAGGCGCATACAAGGAAGTCCCCCATGAACCGCTATCCGCTCTGGAAGTACGCGATCCTGCTCGTCGCGCTGCTGATCGGCACGCTTTACACGCTGCCCAATCTGTTCCCCGACGCGCCTGCCGTGCAGGTGTCCAGTGGCAAGGTCACCATCAAGGTGGACACCGCCCTGGTCGGCCGTGTCGAGACCGTGCTGCAGCAGGCCGGCATCAAGGCTGACTTCGTTCAGTTCGACGGCAACTCGGTGAAGGCCCGCTTTGGTGACACCGACACCCAGCTCAAGGCCAAGGACGCCATCAACAAGGCGCTCAACCCCGACGCCAACGAGCCCGGCTATATCGTCGCGCTGAACCTGCTGTCGCGTTCGCCCCAGTGGCTGTCGAGCCTGCACGCCAATCCCATGTACCTGGGCCTGGACCTGCGCGGCGGCGTGCATTTCCTGATGCAGGTCGACATGAAGGCGGCCCTGACCAAGAAGGCCGAGGCGCTGACCGGCGACGCGCGCACCATGCTGCGCGACAAGAACATCCGCCACGCCGGCATCAGCCGCGATGGCAACACCGTCAACATCGCCTTCCGTGACGTCGAGCAGCGCACGGCAGCGACGGACGTGCTGAAGAACCAGCTGCCCGACGTCATCTGGACGCCGCTGGATGAAGGCAGCGAGCTGCGCCTGAGCGGCACGCTCAACCCCAAGGCCCAGCTCGCCGTGCAGGAAGCGGCCGTCAAGCAGAACATCACGACGCTGCACAACCGCGTCAACGAGCTCGGCGTCTCCGAGCCCGTCATCCAGCAGCAGGGCGTGGACCGTGTCGTCGTGCAGCTGCCCGGCGTGCAGGACTCGGCCAAGGCCCAGGACATCATCGGCCGCACCGCCACGCTGGAGCTGCGCATGGTGGACGACGGCAGCGAGGCGCTGGAGGCCCTGAAGGGCAACGGCCCCGTGCCCTTCGGCACCGAGCGCTTCATCGACCGCGGCTTCGGCCCCATCATCGTCAAGCGCCAGGTGGTGCTGACCGGCGATGCCCTCATCGACGCCCAGACCGGCTTCGACGAAAACCACCAGCCCTCGGTCGACCTGACGCTGGACGCCAAGGGCGCCCGCATCTTCAAGGACCTGACGCGCGAGAACGTCGGCAAGCGCATGGCCATCATCCTGTTCGAGAAGGGCAAGGGCGAGGTCGTGACGGCACCGGTCATCCGCGGCGAGATCCCCAACGGCCGCGTCAAGATCTCGGGCGCCATGACCACGCAGGACGCCAACGACACGGCCCTGCTGCTGCGCGCCGGCTCGCTGGCCGCGCCGATGGAGATCATCGAGTCGCGCACCATCGGCCCGAGCCTGGGCAAGGAAAACATCGAGAAGGGCATCGCCAGCGTCACCTGGGGCTTTGCCGCCGTGGCCGCCTTCATGTGCGTCTACTACCTGCTGTTCGGCGTGTTCTCGTCGCTGGCCCTGGGCTTCAACCTGCTGCTGCTGATCGCGGCGCTGTCGCTGATGCAGGCCACGCTGTCCCTGCCGGGCATCGCCGCCATCGCCCTGGTGCTGGGCATGGCCATCGACTCCAACGTGCTGATCAACGAGCGCGTGCGCGAGGAACTGCGCGGCGGCGAATCGCCGCAGCAGGCCATCCGCCTCGGCTATGAACGCGCCTGGGCCACCATCCTGGACTCCAACGTGACGACGCTGATCGCCGGCGTGTCGCTGCTGGTGTTCGGTTCCGGTCCCATCAAGGGCTTCGCCGTCGTGCACTGCCTGGGCATCCTGACCTCGATGTTCTCGTCCGTCGTGTTCTCGCGCGGCCTCGTGAACCTCTGGTACGGCCGCCAGAAGAAACTCAAGAGCGTGTCCATCGGCCAGGTCTGGAAGCCTGAGCCCGAGGCCACCGACGTCGCCGCGAAAGCCTGAGGAAGCTGGAACATGGAACTCTTTCGCATCAAGCGCGACCTGCCGCTGATGAAGCATGCGTTGATCTTCAACGCCATCTCCTTCATCACCTTCGCGGCCGCCGTGTTCTTCCTGATCACGCGCCCCCTGCATTTCTCCATCGAGTTCACCGGTGGCACCGTCATCGAGGTGGCCTATCCGCAGGCGGCCGAGATCGAGAAGACCCGCCACACCATCGAGAAGATGGGTTATGGCGAAGTCCAGGTGCAGAACTTCGGCTCGTCGCGCGACGTCATGATCCGCCTGCCGGTGCGTGCCGGCGAGAAGCAGACCGAGGTGGTCGGCAAGGTCTTCGGCGAGCTGTGCGTGGCCGAATCGGGCGCCGTCAGCGAGCACCAGGAAGTGACGGCCCAGGGCGAGCAGGTCAGCAAGCAGATCTGCAAGAAGGCGGACGGCGCCGAACCCATCAAGCTGTCGCGCTCCGAAGTCGTCGGCCCGGCCGTCGGCGCCGAGCTGGCCCAGGACGCCGCCAAGGCCCTGGCCGTCACGGTCGCCGGCATCATGATCTACCTGGCCATCCGCTTCGAGTGGAAGTTCGCGCTGGCCGGCATCATCGCCAACCTGCACGACGTGGTCATCATCCTGGGCTTCTTCGCCTTCTTCCAGTGGGAGTTCTCGCTGGCGGTGCTGGCGGCGGTGCTGGCGGTGCTGGGCTATTCGGTCAACGAGTCGGTGGTCATCTTCGACCGGGTGCGGGAAGCCTTCCGCAAGTTCCGCAAGATGAACACCCACGAGGTCATCGACCACGCCATCACGTCGACGATGAGCCGCACCATCATCACCCACGGCTGCACCCAGCTGATGGTGGTGTCCATGCTGCTGTTCGGCGGCCCGACCCTGCACTACTTCGCCGTCGCCCTGACCATCGGCATCCTGTTCGGCATCTATTCCTCGGTCTTCGTGGCCGCGGCCATCGCGATGTGGCTGGGCGTCAAGCGGGAGGACCTGGTCAAGGCCGCCGTGAATCGTGACGACCCCAACGACCCGAACTCCGGGGCCGTCGTGTAGAGTGACCGCAACCATTCACTCCAGCCGCGCCGCCATCACCCGTCCATGACCGCCGCTCGTAACCAGGCCCTGGCGACCCAGGCACGGCGCGTCTATCTGGAAGCTCTGGTGCGCGGCATGACACCGCTGGTCGCGGCCGTCGGCCAGGGCGCCAGCCAGCTGCTGCTGCAGGCCGCCCCCCACGCCATCACGATGGCCCGGCGGGATGCGGTGCAGGCCTGGCAGAAGCTGGGCCCGAACTGGCAGATGGCCGTCGTCGCTGCCCTGCGCCACGCGGCCGTGCACGGCGTCTCCGACAACGCCCGCGAGCACGACGCCACCGTGCCGGCACAGTCGCTGAAGATGAGCCTGGTCGACGACTCGACCATCGAGCGCGAGATCACCAGCTCGCGGCTGGCCCTGGTCATGATGGACCGGGCGACCTGGGAATTCACCGACCTGCGCACCCGCATGCAGGCCCTGGAGGCCCATGACGACCTGGAGCCGATGGACCTGCTGCGCGCTCATGTCGTCGCCCGCGTGGCGCTGGACGCCTGGAGCCGGGTCGGCCTGGATGCCAACATCTGGCAGTTGCTGCACCACGAGCTGCACGAGGAATTCGCCCAGCTCATCAGCGAGGCCTATCACGAGACCAACCGCTGGCTGATCGCCCAGAAGGTGCTGCCCGAGGTCGACCTGCGGCCCTTCATCCGCCGCACCGCCCAGGCCGCCGCAGCCGCGACAGCCGCCGCCACCGGCGTGCCGGCGGCGCCGCCTGCGCCGGTGTCGCCCGGCCCGGGCCTGGGGCCGACATCCGGCCCGACGCCCCTGCCGACGGTGCGCAGCAAGGCCAGCAGCCAGGCCGATGAGGTCATGGCCCAGTTGCAGCGCGTGCTGGCCCGCCATGTGCCGGGTTTCCCGGTCACCAAGAGCCAGGTGCCGGCCCGTCCCGGCGGCGGCAAGCCCAGCCTGGCCGATGCGACCCCCAGCCGTCCCGGCGGCCTGGCCGGCGGGGCCGGCCTGACGGCCGCCGAGGCGCCGGCTGCTGCCTCGTCGCGCCCGTCGCTGGCCGATGCCCAACCCGTCGCACCCGCCTCGCCGCGGCTGATGGGGGCCATCAAGCATGCCCAGGAATCCCTGGCGCGCCGCCCCGGCGCGGACACCGGCGGGGTCGCCGGCCAGGCCAGCGCCCCGCGGGCCCTGGAGGAGATCGGCGCCCGCAACCAGGCCTTCAAGCAGGTCCTGAAGCAGGCCGCCAGCAACCCGGCCGAACGCGCGACCATCGAGATCGTGGCGATGATGTTCCAGAGCATCCTGACCGAGGAGCGCATCCCGGCCACGGTGCGGGTCTGGTTCGCCCGCCTGCAGATGCCGGTGCTGCGCGTGGCCGTCAGCGAGCCCGACTTCTTCGCCGCCGCCGACCATCCCGCGCGTCGTCTCATCGACCGCATGGGCGCCTGCGTGATGGGCTTCAACACCGCCCACGTCAGCGGGCCGGGCTCCGAGCGCGCCAGCAACGATGCGCTGGAGCGCGAGATCAAGCGCGTCGTGCAGGTCGTCGAGGCCTATCCGGACACCGGCCGGCGCGTCTTCGCTACCGTACTGACCGAGTTCGAGAAATTCCTCGACCACTATTTCGAGAACGAGAACCAGGCTTCCAAGCGCGGCGTGTCGCTGGCCCAGCAGGTCGAGCAGCGCGAGACCCTGGCCATCCAGTACACCATCGAGCTGCGCAAGATGCTGTCCGAGGTGCCGGTGCAGGACGGCGTGCGTGACTTCCTCTTCCACGTCTGGGCCGATGTGCTGGCCGTGACGGCTGTGCGCGCCGGCGCCCAGTCCGACGTCACCAAGGTCATGAAGCGGGCCGCGGCCGACCTGATCTGGAGCGCCAGCGCCAAGGCCTCGCGCGAGGAGCGCGCCGAGGTCATCCGCCGCCTGCCGCCCCTGCTCAAGACCCTGCGCGACGGCATGGGCCATGCCGGCCTGCCAACCGACAAGCAGGACGAGCATGTGCGCTCGCTGAACAACGCGCTGGCCGCGGCCTTCACGGCCAAGACGGCCGCCATCCCGCGCGAACGCCTGGACGAGCTGATGGACCAGCTCGAGACGCTGGAAGCCATGCTGCCCGAGGACGTCGAAGGTGGCGACAGTCATGTCGACGAGATGCTGGTGCGCGACCTTTCCGGCCACGAGTCCGAGGGCATGGAAGTCGTCGCCGAGGGTGGCTCGGCGCCGACGCCGGCCATGGTCGCCTGGGCCCGCGAGCTGCAGGTGGGCGGCTGGTTCATGCTGGACTACCGCGGCCGCAACGAGCAGGTGCAGCTCGCCTGGCGCGGCCTGCGCAAGCAACTGGCCCTCTTCGTCACGCCCAAGGGTCGTGGCGTGCTGTTCTCGCTGAACCGCATGGCGGCCTTCCTGCAGGCCGGGCTTTTGCTGCCGGCCCAGGACGAGGCGCTCACCGTGCAGGCCACGCGCAAGGCGCTGGCCAAGCTGGATGCAGACCCAGGTCAACTGCTGAAGTGACAAACGGCGCCCAAGGCGCCGTTTTTGTTTCAACCGCTGGCGTGATCAGTGGATCAGCCGGTCTTCCGGCGCGACGAAGAGTTCGTCGAGGATCAGCGCATCGGGCTCCTCGCCCAGGCTCCAGAACACCATCAGCACGATGATCTTCAGGTCTTCCAGGTCCATGGGAGCGCCGGAAATCGCCATGGCGCGGTCAATGACCATCTCGCGCATCGGGCCGGGCAGCACGCCGGCGGACTCGAGGAAGCTGATGAAGCCTATGGAGGCCTCGCCCAGGTGCTCGATCTCGGCGGCAGAGTAGACGCGCAGCGCGTGCTCACTTTGCTCGCCCTGATAGGACTCCCCAGCCGCGGCCAGGCCTTCGAGCCAGTTCAGCGCCTCCTGGATCTCATCGTTCTCGAAGCCTACCGCCGTCAGCTTGCGCGCAAGTTGCGCCGCGTCGGGGCAGGCGTCCGGGCGCCAGTAGGTCTCGTAGAGATAAACCAGGACATCGAACATCGTGAGGGGATGATAGCCCAGGGTTCCGCCGCCCCCGGCCGCGAATAACCCCTCGGTTCGGGCTCTGATATCCGCGGTTAAGCTTGCTATCCCCGTCGGCGGCGCTGGAAAAGCTGGCCCGCCAGCCGGGCGATCTGGCCATCGAGTTCCAGCTCGAGCAGGGCGGCGCTGAGTTCGGCCGCCGGCCAGCCGCAGCGGGCCATCAACGCGTCCAGGCTGACGGGGTCGAAACCCATGGCGTCCAGCAGCGCCTGCTGCTCGTGCGGCGTCTCGGCGATCTCCGGCGCTGCGTCGATGGCGCTCAGCGATGGCAGTTCTTCCAGCACGTCCAGGGCCGACTCGACCAGCTTGGCACCCTGGCGGATCAGCGCATGACAGCCGCGCGCCTGCGGCGAATGGATGGAGCCCGGAATGGCGAACACCTCGCGCCCGGCCTCGACGGCCTGGCGGGCCGTGATCAGCGAGCCCGACTGCACGGCCGCCTCGACGACGAGGCAGCCCTGGGCCAGGCCGGCAATGATGCGGTTGCGGCGCGGGAAATTGCCCGGCAGCACGGGCGTGCCCAGCGAGTACTCGCTGACCATGAGGCCACCGCCGTCCAGCAGCCGTGCGGCCAACGCCTGGTTGTGGCGCGGGTAGACCTGGTCAAGGCCGGTGCCGACGACGGCGATGGTGGCGCCCGCGGCGTCCAGCGCACCCTCGTGCGCGGCGGCGTCCACGCCCAGGGCCAGGCCCGAGACGATGGTGTAGCCGGCCTGGGCCAGGGCGCGTGAGAAGGTGCGTGCGTTGTCGCGGCCCTGGGCGGTGGGGTTGCGGCTGCCGACGACGGCGATCGATGGCGAGCCGAGCAGTTCGCGCCGGCCCTGCAGCCACAGCAGCAGTGGTGGGTCGGCTGTGGCCAGCAGGCGGGGCGGGTAGTCGGCATCACCCAGCACCAGCAGGTCATGCCCGGGCTCGGCCAGCCAAGCCTCGGCCTTGGCCATCAGGTCAGCAAGATGCTCGGGTGGCCGGTTGAAGGCCTCGCGCTGCTTGCCCATCAGGGCCTGGTCCAGCGCGACCGAAGGCAACTCGAAGACGCCTTCGGGACCGCCTGCCATGGCCAGCAGCCGCCGAGCGGCGGCCGGGCCCAGGCTCTCGGTCAATCTCAGCCAGGCGGCGAGCTCGGCCGACGCCAGCATGGCGAGATCAGGGTTGGGTGAAGCGGTCGCCCGGCTTGACTGGTTCCTTGACGGTGATGATCAGCGCATAGGACACGCGCTCGTAGACCTCAAAGACGAAGAGGATGCCGTGGCGCTCGTCGGGCAGCTTGATGGCCTCGGCCCTTTCCTGCGTCTTGTCCGTGACCCGGGCACCGTCGCGCCACAGCGCGAACACATGGCCGCGTTCGACGCCGTCGCGCTTGCCGCGGTTCAGGGCGACGATCTGGTTCTGGCCCGCGATGATGGAGTCGCCATAGACGGCCGCGATTTGACCCGCCATGGCCTTGTCGGGCGCATGGGGCACATAGCGTTCCAGATTGCGTGCCGGCGCCGGTGCCAGGCGGTCGCCGATGCCGACTTCCTGCTTCACCTGGCGGATGGTCATGGTGGCCGGCACGATGTCGACCTTGCCGTCGGCGCCGGTGCGGTTCTCGCCGGTGCGGGTCAGCTCGGCCGTGCCGACATAGGGCGCCTCGTAGCCCAGGACTTCCTTGGTGGTGGGGTCGGTCAGCGGGCGGGCGGTGCGGAAGATGCGGAAATCGGTGCCATTGCCGAAGTCGCCGCGGGCATAGGCCAGGTCGCCCTGGCCGAGCACCACATGGCCTTCCTGGGCGGCCACGATGCGCGGCGCGGCGGCCAGCGCGTCGGTGTCGAAGACGACGGCGTCGGTCAGGAAGGGCTGGATCAGGTGCAGGGGGATGGTCGGAATGGGGCTGGAATCCACGGCCGAGATGCGCATCTGCGGGCGCAGCTTGACCACGCCATTGCCGGCGCCGCTGCCGCCAGCATCCCGGGCGAACTGCAGCGTGGCGCGGCCGTCGACCTTGACCAGCATCAGCACCTGGCCGGGATAGATCAGGTGGGGATTGCGGATCTGGTCGCGATTCATGCCCCAGAGCTCCGGCCAGCGCCAGGGGCTCTTCAGGAACAGGGCCGAGATGTCCCACAGCGTATCGCCGGACTTGACCACATGCTGGTCGGGCGCGTTGGGCGCCAGTTCCGACAGCGGGACGCCCGCACTGGCGACCTGGTCGGCCACGCGCCGCTGCTCGGACGTGACGGGCAGCTTGGACGTTTGGGCCCAGGCTGAGGTCGTCGTCGCGAGGGCGAGGCAGGTCGCAAGGACGGCGAAATGGGCGGGGCGTGCAGCGGGCATCGGGCGCGGTCTCCGAAGGGATTGCCGGATCGGCGAAAATCCAGGCGATTCTGCCCGCAATCAACGGGGGCAACCAACAACCGCTAGCGCTCGTTTGCGAGTGCTTACAAGGCGCCATGGCCCAACTCCACATCCTTCGCTATCCCGACCCGCGCCTGCACACCATCGCCAAACCCGTGGTTGCGGTGGACGAGCGCATCCGCCAGCTCGTCGATGACATGCTGGAAACCATGTATGCCGCCGACGGCGTCGGCCTGGCCGCGACCCAGGTCGATGTGCATGAGCGCGTCGTCGTCATCGATACGTCGCAGGATCGCGACACTCCGCGCGTGCTGATCAACCCCGAGTTGGTGAAAACCAGCGAGCGCATGGTCGACGGCGAGGAGGGCTGCCTGTCCGTGCCGCAGATCTACGACAGGGTGCCTCGCCATGCCGAGGTCACCGTGCGCGCCACCAACCGCGATGGCGAGGTCTATGAATTCGACGCCGAGGGCCTGCTGGCCGTCTGCGTCCAGCATGAGATGGACCACCTGATGGGCAAGGTCTTCGTCGAATACCTGAGCCCGCTCAAGCGCGACCGCATCAAGACCAAGATGGTCAAGAAGACGCGCGAAGAGGAAGCGGAAGCCAAGAAGCGCAACCAGAGACTCTGATGCGCGTGGTCTTTGCCGGCACGCCGGAGTTCGCCGCCATCGCGCTGGACGCCATCCTGGCGGCCGGCTTCACGGTCCCGCTGGTGCTGACCCAGCCCGATCGCCCGGCCGGGCGCGGCATGAAGCTGCAGGCCTCGGCAGTCAAGCAGCGGGCCGTGGCGGCCGGCATCCCGGTCGCCCAGCCCCAGGGCCTGAAGCTGGACGGCAAATATGCGGCCGATGCCGCGGCGGCACGAGAAGCCCTGCTGGCGGCGGATGCCGACGTCATGGTCGTCGCCGCCTACGGCCTCATCCTGCCGCAATGGGTGCTGGACACCCCGCGGCGCGGCTGCCTGAATATCCATGCCTCGCTGCTGCCGCGCTGGCGCGGAGCCGCCCCCATCCATCGCGCCATCGAGGCCGGCGACGCCGAGACCGGTGTCACCATCATGCAGATGGATGCGGGCCTGGATACCGGCGACATGCTGTTGATGGCCCGCGAGGCCATCCGCGGCGACGACACGACGGCCGTGCTGCACGACCGGCTGGCGGCCCTTGGCGGCAGCCTCATCGTCGAGGCTCTGCAGGCCGTCACCAGCCTCACGCGCACGCCCCAGCCGGCCGAGGGCGTCACCTACGCCCACAAGATCGAGAAGGTCGAGAGCGCCATCGACTGGAGGCAACCGGCCGCCGAGATCGAGCGCCGGCTGCGCGCCTTCGACCCCTTCCCGGGCGGCGTGGCGACGCTGGCGGGCGAGGCGGTCAAGGTCTGGCGGGGCGAAGTCGTCAACGGCCAGGGCCAGCCGGGCGAGGTCATCGCCCCCGGGCCGGTCGTCGCCTGTGGCCAGGGTGCCTTGAGGCTCACCGAACTGCAGCGCGCCGGCGGCAAACGCGGGCCGGCTTCGGCCTTCCTGCAGGCCCGGCCCATCGCCGTCGGTGAGCGCTTCGAGGCTTGAAGTAAGGCCCCGTGGCACCATCTGCCATGCCATCTGTCACTTCGAAAGCCTATTGAGATGTTCAACCTCGTGAAGACCGCCATGCTGATGGCCGCCATCACGGCGCTGTTCATGCTCATCGGCTCCTATGTCGGCGGCCAGACCGGCATGCTGATCGCCCTGCTGGTGGCCGCCGGCATGAACTTCTTCGCCTATTGGTTCTCGGCCGACATGGTGCTGCGCATGTACAACGCCAGCCAAGTCGATGAGAGCTCGGCGCCGCAGTTCTATCGCATGGTGCAGGAACTGGCGCAGCGCGCCGGCCTGCCAGCCCCAAAGGTCTACCTGATCCAGGAAGACGCTCCCAACGCCTTCGCCACCGGCCGCAATCCCGAGCACGCCGCCGTCGCGGCGACGACGGGCCTCCTGCGCGTGCTGTCCGAGCGCGAGCTGCGTGGCGTCATGGCGCACGAACTGGCCCATGTGGCCCACCGCGACATCCTCATCAGCACCGTCAGCGCGACCATGGCCGGCGCCATCTCCATGCTGGCCAACTTCGCCGCCTTTTTCGGCGGCCGCGACGAGAACGGCCGCCCGAACAATCCGCTGGCCGGCATCGCCATCGCCTTGCTGGCGCCGATCGCCGCGGGCCTGATCCAGATGGCCATCAGCCGCGCCCGCGAGTTCGAGGCCGATCGCGGCGGCGCCGAGATCTCCGGCGACCCCGCGGCCCTGGCCTCGGCCCTGGACAAGATCCACCGCTATGCCCAGGGCGTCCCGATGGCGCCGGCCGAAGCCCATCCCGAGACGGCCCAGATGATGATCATGAATCCGCTGTCCGGCGGCGGGCTGCGCGGGCTGTTCTCCACCCACCCGTCGACCGAGGAACGCATCACGCGTCTGCTCGCGATGGCCAGGCACTGATTCCACATGACCTCAAGTTGGCGCTGCCCCGGCCGATAGCTGAGCCCATGAAGCGCCTTCTTCTAGCCCTGCCCCTGCTCGCCGCCCTGTCCGCCTGCGAACAGCTCGGCATCGACGACCCCGCCAAGGTGGCCGCCGCCAAGGAGGCCGAGGGCAAGGCCATCGGCAGCGCCTGCCGGCACGCGATGCGCGCCATCGAGGACTGCTACGTGCTGAACCCCAAGGCCCAGAAGGCCGCCATCTACGCCGGCTGGCGCGAGATGGACGAATACATGCGCGAGAACAAGCTCGAAGGCGTCGCACCCGTGGTGCCGCGCCCAGGATCGGCCAGGGCCAAGGAGGACGAGGCCGAAGCCAAACCGGCCGAGAAGCCCGCAGAGAAGGCGTCCGACAAGACAGCCGAGAAAACGCCCGAGAAGGGCGGCGACAAGGCCAAGGGGCGCTGATCTGGCGCCTGCAGGCGCATTTCGCGCCTCCGTTCCTGCGCATCGTCGCCTCGGCCCCACCGGCCCGTCCCGTCCTGGGCACCATGGGAACCATCACAACCCCGATGGAGCCCGCCATGAACACCTCCCGCCGCATCTTCGCCCTCGGTCTCGTTGCCGCTGCCGCCTTCAGCACCACGGCCCAGGCTTGGAGCTGGAACAACAACAGCGAGCGCATCAACGGCAATGGCGACATCGCCACCGAGGCCCGCGACACCGGCGCCTTTGACGGCGTGGCCACGGCCGGTGGCTTCAACATCGTCATCCGCCAGGGCGCGGGCAACAAGGTCGAGGTCAAGGCCGACCGCAATCTGCTGCCCTATATCGAGACCAAGGTCGTCGACGGTGGCAAGGGCCGCACCCTGCAGATCGAGCCCAAGAAGGGCTTCAACATCCATTCCTCCACCAACCCCAGCCTGACCATCGAGATGCCGACGCTGCGCGCCGTGTCGGTGGCCGGCTCGGGCACCGTCAAGGTCGAGGCCATGAAGACGGCCGGCGTCGACGCGGCCATCGCCGGCTCGGGCGACATCCGCTTCGCCAATCTCGATGCCGAGCGTCTGGGCATGAAGGTCAGCGGCAGCGGCGACATCGTGGCCGCCGGCCGCTGCGGCAGCGCCAACGTCTCCATCGCCGGCAGCGGCGACGTGAAGGCGGCCGATCTGGTGACGGAAGAGGTCAAGGTCACCATCGCCGGCAGCGGCGACGCCCAGGTCAACGCGACCAGGAAGCTGCATGTCTCCATCGCCGGCTCGGGCGATGTGAAGTACGCCGGTTCGCCGGAGATCTCCTCCACCGTCGCCGGCAGCGGCAAAGTCCGCAGGATCGGTCAGTAAGAAGGCTCCCGCCACAATGGCGGGATGCAGTTGATCGACAAACTGCGCGCGCTGGCGGACGACTCCGATTTCCGCCAAGGCGCGCGCGACATGGCCTCGCCCTCCCTGGGCCTAGCCGCCTGGGGCCTGGTGACCGGCGTCACGATGGTGAAAAGCGGCCTCAGCCTGCCGCTGGCCTGCGGGATGTCCCTGCTGGTGTTTGCCGGCAGCGCCCAGCTGACGGCCCTGCCGCTGATCGCCTCCGGAGCACCGCTGTGGGTGCTGCTGGCCACGGCCTTCTGCGTCAACCTGCGCTTCGTCATCTTCAGCGCGCAGTGGCGCAATTACTTTGGCCATCTGCCGCGCTGGCGCCGCCTGCTGAACGGCTATGTGGCGGCCGACCTGAACTTCGTCTACTTCATCAAGCGCTATCCCGACCCGGTGCCGCTACCGGAGCAGCAACGCTATTTCTGGGGCGGCGTGGCCGTGAACTGGCCGACCTGGCAGGCCTGCTCCTTCACCGGCATCCTGCTGGCCGACCGCATCCCGACGCATTGGGGCATCGGCTTCGCCGGCGTCATGGCCCTGCTCGGTCTGTCCTATTCGCTGCTGACCGAGAAGATGCTGTGGTGGGTGGCCCTCACGGCCGGCGCCGTGTCGATCGCAACCTACTCGCTGCCGCTCAAGCTCAACATCCTCTGCGCCATCGTCGCGGCCGGGGCCGTGGGCTGGTGGCTGGACTCGCGGAGGGCCCGGCGATGAGCGCAGCGCCGGGCCGTCCCAAGCAAGCTCGCTCCCGCTTGGCGGGACAGCGCGTAGCGCGAAGGGTGCACCAGTGAGCGAAACCCTGACCTGGATCGCGCTGTTCGGCCTGGGCGCCATCACCGTGCTGACGCGCGGCTTCTTCATGATCGGCGAGCAGCCCCTGCCCATCCCCGACTGGCTGCGCGAACTGCTCAAGGTGGCGCCTTTGGCCGCTCTTGTTGCTGTTGTGGCGCCGGAGATCTTCATGACCCAGGGCCATGTCATCACGACCTGGCAGGACGCGCGCTGGCCCGCCGCCGTGGCCGCGACGGCCTACTACTTCTGGCGCAAGGGCATCCTGGGCACCATCCTTGTGGGCATGGCGGTAATGCTCCCCCTGAAGCTCGGACTCGGTTGGTAACCGCGCTGGCGCAGCGCGGCGGCGAGAATCGCGGTAGTTTTGTCATCAACTGCCCCGCCTAGACCATGAACGTCATCCGCTTCTCCGACCTGATCGCCGCCGGCAAGGTGGCCGGCCAACGCGTCTTCATCCGCGCCGACCTCAACGTGCCGCAGGACGAGAACGGCAAGATCACCGAGGACACCCGCATCCGCGCCTCGCTGCCGGCCATCAAGATGGCCCTGGAGGCCGGGGCCGCCGTCATGGTCACGTCCCATCTGGGCCGCCCCACCGAGGGCGAGTTCAAGCCCGAGGACTCGCTGGCGCCCGTCGCCGAGCGCATGGCCGAACTGCTCGGCCGCCCGGTGCCGCTGCAGCGTGACTGGGTCGACACCGTCTCCGTCGCGCCGGGCCAGCTGGTGCTGCTAGAGAACTGCCGCGTCAACAAGGGCGAGAAGAAGTGCAGCGAGGAGCTGTCGCGCAAGCTCGCGGCCCTGTGCGACATCTTCGTGAACGACGCCTTCGGCACCGCCCACCGCGCCGAGGCCACGACCTATGGCATCGCCAAGTTCGCCAAGATCGCCTGTGCCGGCCCGCTGCTGGCCGCCGAGATCGACGCCATCACCAAGGCCCTGGCCAATCCGCGCCGCCCGCTGGTGGCCATCGTTGCCGGCTCCAAGGTCTCGACCAAGCTGACCATCCTGCAGAGCCTGTCCAGCAAGGTGGACGGCCTCATCGTCGGCGGCGGCATCGCCAACACGTTCATGCTGGCTGCGGGCCTGAAGATCGGCAAGTCGCTGGCCGAGCCCGACCTGGTCGACCAGGCCAAGGCCGTCATCGAGTCCATGAAGGCTCGCGGCGCCGAAGTGCCCATCCCCGAAGACGTTGTCACGGCCAAGGCCTTTGCGGCCGGCGCGACGGCCTCCGTCAAGGCGGCCGCCGACGTCGAGGACGACGACCTCATCCTCGACATCGGCCCCAAGACCGCTGCCAAGCTGGCCGAGAAGCTCAAGGCGGCCGGCACCATCGTCTGGAATGGCCCGGTCGGCGTCTTCGAGTTCCCGGCCTTCGCCCATGGCACCGAGGCCATCGCCCGCGCCATCGCCGAGAGCGTGGCCTTCAGCATCGCCGGCGGTGGCGACACGCTGGCGGCCATCGCCAAATACGGCATCGAGAAGGACGTCGGCTACATCTCCACCGGCGGCGGCGCCTTCCTCGAGGTGCTGGAAGGCAAGACCCTGCCGGCCTTCGAGATCCTGGCCAAGCGCGCAGCGGGTTGATACAAGTCCGCCCTGACCGGGCGGACCGATTTCACGCCCGGCGCGGCGACCCTGTGACAGTTTGATGACGCCGGCCACCACAATGGCCGGATGGTCCTACGCTGGCTGCTTGCCCTGCTCGTCGTCACGACGCTGCTCGGCCTTTATGCCAACGAATACTGGATGACACGCCACCTCGTGCTCGATGGGCGCGGGGCCGGCCAACATCTGGAAGTCGTCGACGACCGCAGCAGCGGCGGCAATAGCGAAGCCAGGCTGGATGCGCCCGCTGGCGGGCCGGTGGCCATGCGTTGCGAGATTCGCCTCGGCTACGAGTGGCCCTACTGCGAACTGCAATTCGAGATCAAGGGGCAGGCTCTGGACCTGCGCAATTTCAGCCACATCCGCCTGTCGCTGCATGCCGAAGGTCCTTCGCGGGACCATGACGCGGCCCAGGTGCGCGTCTTCCTGCGCAATGCCAACCCGGTCTATACCAAGCCGGGCAACGCCGAAAGCCTCAAGCCCCAGGAGGTCACCTTCGCGCCCGGTGCCCAGCCCCAGCCGGTGGAGCTGCGGCTGTCGCAGTTCGCCGTCAGCTCCTGGTGGGCCCAGACCCATCAACTGCCCGTGTCCCTGGTGGGGCCGGAGATGGACAGCATCCGCGTCATCAGCTTCAGCACCAGCGGCCAGGTGGCGCCGGGCCAGCATCTGATCCGCGTGGACCGCGCCGAGCTTGTCGGTGATTGGATCGCGCCCGAGACCTTCCGCCTCGGCCTGGTCGGCCTGTGGATGTTCAGCCTGCTGGGCTATCTGGTCTGGGAAAGCTGGACGGTGCACGGCCGCTTGCGCCTGTCGATGAAGCGTTCGCGGGCCCTGGAGAAGATGGCCCTGCGCGACCCGCTGACCCGCGTCGCCAACCGCGATGGCCTGAACCGCGCGCTGGAGCTGCTGCTGCAGGTGCAGGGCGACATGGGCTTCCCGCTGTCCGTCGTCTTCGTCGATGCCGACCATTTCAAGCGCGTCAACGACGAGCATGGCCACGAGGTCGGCGACCAGGTGCTCGTGCTGCTGGCCCGCACGCTGCGCGCCAACCTGCCGCGCGACGACCTGCTGGCGCGCTGGGGCGGCGAGGAGTTCGTCATCGTCATGCCGCAGACCCCGGCCGAGGAGGCCGTGGCCGTGGCCGAGCGGCTGCGCCAGGTGCTGGCGCGCACCGAATGGCCGATGGGGCTCAAGGTGACGGCGAGCTGGGGCGTAGCCCAGGCGGCTGCTGCGGCCGATGTGGAGGCGGCCCTGCGTGAGGCCGACCAGGCCATGTACCGTGCCAAGCACGAGGGCCGCGACCGGGTGATATCGGCTTCGGCATAGATCGCCAAGAAACCTGCATCGCGCGGGCCATGAAACGCGGCGTAACCTACGGGGTTGTCCCTGGAGACCCGCCCTCATGGAAAAGAACAACGCTCCCTTGTCGCCTGCCGAAGCCGCCTTGCGCGACGCCGCCCTCGACTACCACTGCAGCCCGACGCGCGGCAAGATTTCCGTCACGCCGACCAAGGCCCTCTCCAACCAGCGCGACCTGTCGCTGGCCTACTCGCCGGGCGTGGCCTATCCCTGCCTGGACATCGAGCGCGACCCGTCGCTGGCGGCCGACTTCACGTCGCGCGGCAACCTCGTCGGCGTCATCACCAACGGCACCGCCGTGCTGGGCCTGGGCGACATCGGGCCGCTGGCCGCCAAGCCGGTCATGGAGGGCAAGGGCTGCCTGTTCAAGAAGTTCGCCGGCATCGACGTCTTCGACATCGAGCTGGCCGAGCGCGACCCCGACAAGCTGATCGACATCATTGCCGCGATGGAGCCGACCCTGGGTGGCATCAACCTCGAGGACATCAAGGCGCCCGAGTGTTTCTACATCGAGCGCGAACTGTCCAAGCGCATGAACATCCCGGTCTTCCACGACGACCAGCATGGCACGGCCATCATCTCGTCGGCGGCCCTGCTCAATGGCCTGGAGCTGGTGGGCAAGGACATCGCCAAGGTCAAGGTGGCGGTGTCGGGCGCGGGTGCCGCGGCCATCGCCTGCCTGGACGTGATGGTGGGCCTGGGCGTGAAGCGCGAGAACGTCTTCGTCTGCGATTCGCGCGGCGTCATCCAGTCCGAGCGTGAGGACGCCAAGGCCGGCAAGCTGGACGAGTCCAAACAGCGCTATTGCCAGATCAGCGCCGCGCGCACGCTGGCCGATGTGGTTGACGGCGCCGACGTCTTTCTCGGCTGCTCGGCGGCCGGCGTGCTGACGGCCGACATGGTCAAGACCATGGGCACCCAGCCCATCATCCTGGCCCTGGCCAACCCCGAGCCCGAGATCCGTCCCGAGCTGGCCAAGGCGGTGCGGCCGGATTGCATCGTGGCCACCGGCCGCAGCGACTATCCCAACCAGGTCAACAACGTCCTGTGCTTCCCCTACATCTTCCGCGGCGCCCTGGACTGCGGCGCCACCAAGATCACCGAGGGCATGAAGCTGGCCTGCGTGCGCGAGATCGCGGCCCTGGCCAAGGCCGAGACCAGCGATGAAGTGGCGGCCGCCTATGCAGGCCAGGAGCTGGCCTTCGGCCCCGACTATCTGATCCCCAAGCCCTTCGACGCCCGCCTCATCCTGCGCATCGCCCCCGCCGTTGCGGCGGCTGCGGCGGCTGATGGCGTGGCCACACGGCCGGTGCCCGACCTCGTCGCCTACCGCCAGTCGCTGGAACGCTTCGTCTACCAGACCGGCATGTTCATGCGCCCGGTGTTCGCCACGGCCAAGGCCGAGTGCGCACGTGTCATCTACGCTGAGGGCGAGGACGAGCGCGTGCTGCGTGCGGTGCAGGTGGCGCTGGACGAAGGCCTGTGCAAGCCGACGCTGATCGGCCGCCCCGAGGTGCTGGCCTCACGCATCCAGCGCGCCGGCCTGCGCCTGAAGCTCGGCGAGGACGTGGCCGTCATCGACCCCGAGGACGACCCGCGCTTCCGCCAGTACTGGGAGGCCTACTACGCCCGTATGAAGCGCAATGGCTTCACGCCGGAGATGGCCAAGTCGGCCGTGCGGCGCTCCAACACGGCCATCGGCGCGCTGGCCATTGAGCTGGGCGACGCCGACGCGATGATCTGCGGCATGGTCGGCCGTTTCGACCGTCACCTGGAGCAGGTGCGTGATCTCGTCGGCCTGCGCGAAGGCGCCCGCCAGTTTGCCGCGATGAACGCGCTGATCCTGGAGCAGATGACGCTCTTCATCACCGACACCTTCGTCAATGATGACCCGAGTGCCGAGGAGCTGGCAGACATCGCCGCCATGGCCTCCGAGGAAGTCAGCCGCTTCGGCCTGCCGCCCAAGCTGGCCTTTGTCAGCCACTCCATGTTCGGCTCGTCGACGCGGCCGTCGGCGCTGAAGATGCGCCGCGCCCACGAGCTGTTCTCGGCCGCCCACCCCGAGGTCGAGTGCGATGGCGAGATGCATGGCGATGCGGCTCTGTCCGAGAGCGTGCGCCATGCCTTCCTGCCCGACAGCAAGCTCAAGGGCGCCGCCAACCTGCTGGTGCTGCCGACGCTGGACGCCGCCAACATCCTTTTCAACGTGCTGAAGATCAGCGCCAGCCACGGCGTGACGGTCGGCCCCATCCTGCTGGGCGCGGCCGCACCCGTGCACATCCTGACGCCGTCGGCGACGGTGCGCCGCATCGTCAACATGACGGCGCTGGCGGTGGCAGACGTGCGGGAGGCCAAGGGCGAGCGCCGTTGAATTGCGGGTGCCCGCGCCTCGGTGATACCGTGATTGCGTGAACCCGAGCGCCCGCCCTTCCGTTCGCCTGCTGATGGCCCTGCTGACCGCCTGCGCGGCCACCCGGGCGGCCGCCGCCGACCTGGTGCTGTACTACGAGGAGAGGCCGCCGTTGATGAGCCGCCAGGACAACCAGTTGACCGGCGTGCAGGGCGCGCCGGCCATGGCCGTGCTGCAGCGCGCCGGCATCACGGTGGAACTGCGCGAGGCGCCCGTGGCCCGTCAGATGGCCATGATCACGCGCAACGTCGAGCCCGCCTGCGCGCTGGGCCTGTACCGCACCGCGGAGCGCGAGAAGGTCGGCAAGTACTCGCGGCTGCCGGTCTACAGCAGCCCGCCCCAGAGCCTGATGATCCGCAGGGACGGCCGGCTCAAGGACATCCATCGCTTCGCTACCGCCGTCCAGTCGCCCACCATCACGCTGGCGCTGCGCCTGGGCTACTCCTACGGGGCCGAAACCGACAAGGCCCTGGCTGAGAGCAGTGCCAGGATCGTCCGCTCGTCGGACCACAGCATGGCGCGTGCGCGCCTGGTGTTGATGGGCATAGCCGACGCGGCCCTCTTCACCGAGGAGGAAGGCGAAGCTCTGATCAAGCAATTGGGCGAGGCAGGCGCCGCGCTGGAACTGCGCCGCCTGCCCGATGCGCCGCCCGGGGAAGGGCGCTTCTTCTTCTGCAACAAGGCCCTGCCGGACCGGCAGATGCGAGCCATAGACGACGTGATGGCAGCGTCTCGTTAGGGTTTCTAGCCGGGCGCGTTGCTGTCCAGCGGTTGGCGTCCCGGCCGGAAGCCGGCGGCGCCGAACTGCGCCAGCGCCACGCCGGCCAGGATGAGAGCCGCCGCCAGGATCTTGTGCAGGGAAAAGGTCTCGCCGCCCCAGGCCCAGGCCGTGATGCCCGCAACGAGCGGCATCAGATAGATCAGCGGCGCGGTGCGGGCCACGCCGCGCTTCTCGTTGGCCCAGCCCCAGGCCAGCCAGCCGATGAAGCCGCCGCCGATGACCTGCCAGGCCAGACCGGGCCACACCCACGCGGGCTGCGCCGGCCAGTCCAGCGACAGCAGGGCCGGCGAGCACCACAGCAGCATGGGCAGGGTGCAGACCAGGCTGCCATAGGCGAGCACCGTCACGCCGCCGTGGTGCTGGATCAGCGGCTTGCTGGCCACGGTGTAGTAGCTGAACAGGGCCGCGGCGACCAGCAGCGTCAGGTCACCCAGGCCCGCCTGCCAGTCCGCCGCCAGCAGCTTGTCAGACATGAACAGCAAGGCGCCGGTCGCGGCCATCGCGACGCCGGCCACCTGGCCGTGCGACAGCTTCTCGATGCCGCTGAAGCGCAGGATCAGCAGCGTGAACACCGGGCCGCAGGCCAGCAGCACGCTGGCGCTGAAGGCGGTGGAGCCCTGCATGCCATAGGCCGACAGCAGCAGATGCAGGCCCTGGCCGATCAGCGTCAGCCGCACCAGCGGCCAGACCTCGCTGCGGTCCAGGCGCGGCCAGCGCGTGCCGAAGCGCCAGCACAGCAGGGCGATGGCGCAGAAGGGCATCAGCAGATAGCGCAGGCCCAGGAAGCCCGTCGGTCCGACCTGGGTGAACAAAGCCTTGGACAGCGGAAAGTTCAGCCCCCAGGTCAAGACGACCGCCAGGGCGGCAAGGAGGGGAGCGGTCTGGCGGTCCTGCATATCGGCTAGCATATTCTCATATGAGAGAAGAATTCTCTGAATTGAACGAAGAAGGCCAGTTCGAGCGCCAACTGGCTGAGCGCCTGGCCACGCTGCGCACGGCGGCCGGCTGGTCGCTGGACGAGCTGGCGGCGAAAAGCGGCGTCAGCCGCGCGACGCTGAGCCGGCTTGAGCGCGCCGAGACCAGCCCGACGGCGACGCTGCTGTCGCGCCTGGCCCGCGCCCATGGCCTGCCGCTGAGCCGGCTGCTGGCCGAGGCCGAGGCGCTGCCGGTGCGCCTGCTGCGCGCCGCTGACCAGCCGCGCTGGCATGACGTGCAAAGCGGCTTCGAGCGGCTGATGCGCTGCCCGCCGCTGGCCGGTTTCGCGACCGAGGTCATCGAGGCCAGGCTGGCCCCGGGCGCGGAGTTGGCCTACGAGGAGCCGACGGTGGCGCGGCTGGAGCACCACCTCTGCCTGCTCGAAGGCTGCATCCGGCTGACGCTGCAGGGCCAGAGCTTCGAGCTGACAGCCGGCGACTCGATCAGCTTTCGCGTCCTCGGTCCCAGCGTTTTTGCCAATCCCGGCGCTGAAGCCGCGCGCTATCTGCTC
The DNA here is from genome assembly GCF_031458095.1 of Roseateles saccharophilus. Taxonomy (GTDB): domain Bacteria; phylum Pseudomonadota; class Gammaproteobacteria; order Burkholderiales; family Burkholderiaceae_C; genus Pelomonas; species Pelomonas saccharophila_A. The sequence continues at coordinate 171,578 of NZ_JAVDXU010000002.1, read as the reverse complement.
GCGATGACGGTGCCTGCCCTGTAACTGGTATCGAACCACATGAACCCAGACCCGTCCGTCCGCCTCGCCCCGCTCGACCCCGGCCACCCCGATGCGCAGCGCCTGATCGCCCTGTCCGAGGCCTATATGAGTGCCCTGTACCCGAGCGAGAGCAACCATTTCGAGCCGGCCGAGGGCCTGCGTCCGCCAGGCGGCAGCTTCTTTGGGCTGTGGCGCGACGGGCAGCTCGTCGGCTGCGGTGGCGTCAAGCTTTTCGAGGCCGATGGCTATGGGGAGATCAAGCGTCTTTTCGTGCTGGACAGCGAGCGCGGCCGCGGTGTCGCCCGGCAGCTGATGACGCAGTTAGAAGCGGCCCTGCTCGAGCGCGGTCTGCGCATCGCGAGGCTGGAAACCGGCATCCACCAGCCCGAGGCCCTGGCCCTGTACCGGCGCCTGGGCTATGCCGAGTGCCCGCCCTTCGGCGGCTATGCGCCCGACCCGCTGAGCGCCTTCTTCGAGAAGACGCTGGCTTGAAACGGGACGAAACTCTGGCAGGGCCACGCGGACCATAATCCCGCGCCACCAGATGAGTTGAGACAAGCCATGACCCGCGCCACCAAGATCGTCGCCACCCTCGGCCCTGCTTCCAACACGCCGGAGGTGCTGGAGAAGATGATCCGCGCCGGCGTCGACGTCGTGCGGCTGAACTTCTCCCACGGCAAGGCCCAGGACCACATCGATCGGGCCAATATGGTCCGCGAAGCCGCGACGCGGGTGGGCAAGTCGGTGGCCATCATGGCCGACCTGCAGGGTCCCAAGATCCGCGTCGGCAAGTTCGAGGGCGGCAAGATCGAGCTCATCCCCGGCGCCCCCTTCATCCTGGACGCCGACCGCACCGAGCTCGGCAACCAGGACATCGCCAGCCTGGACTACAAGGAGCTGCCGCGCGACGTGAAGCCCGGCGACACCCTGCTGCTCAACGACGGCCTGCTGGTGCTGACCGTCGAGGCGGTGCGCGGTGCCCAGGTGCACACCATCGTCAAGCTCGGCGGCGAGCTGTCCAACAACAAGGGCATCAACAAGCAGGGCGGCGGCCTGACGGCGCCGGCGCTGACCGGCAAGGACATGGAGGACATCAAGACCGCGATGTCCTTCCAGTGCGAATACCTGGCCGTCAGCTTTCCCAAGAACGCCACCGACATGGAGATGGCCCGCCAGCTGGCCAATGTGGCCGGCGAGCCCTATCGCCACAAGCCCGCCATGATCGCCAAGATCGAGCGCTACGAGGCCATCCCCCACCTCGAGGCCATCCTGAAGGCCAGCGACGGCATCATGGTGGCGCGCGGCGACCTCGCCGTGGAAGTCGGCAACGCCGCCGTGCCGGCGCTGCAAAAGCGCATGATCAAGATGGCCAGCGAACTGGACAAGGTGTCCATCACGGCCACGCAGATGATGGAGTCCATGATCGTCAACCCGGTGCCGACGCGCGCCGAGGTCAGCGACGTGGCCAACGCGGTGCTGGACGGCACCGACGCCGTCATGCTGTCCGCCGAGACGGCCGCCGGCAAATACCCCGTCGAGACCGTCGAGCAGATGGCCAATATCGCGCTGGAGGCCGAGCGCGCCGAATTCGTCAGCCTGGACACCGATTTCGCCGGCCGCCAGTTCGGCCGCATCGACCAGTCCATCGCCATGGGCGCGCTGTTCACCGCCTACCACCTCGGCTGCAAGGCCATCCTGGCCCTGACCGAGTCCGGCTCCACGGCGCTGTGGATGAGCCGCCATCGCATCCAGGTGCCCATCTTCGGCCTGACGACGCAGCCCATCAGCCAACGCAAGATGGCCCTCTATCGCAATGTGCTGCCGCTGCTGATGCCCAAGTTCGAAGATCGTGACGTGGCCCTGGCCGCGGCCGAGAAGATCCTGGTCGAGCGCGGCGTGCTGATGCCCGGCGACACCTATGCCATCACCTGCGGCGAACCCATGGGCTATCCCGGCGGCACCAATATGCTGAAGGTCTGCCGGGTCGGTTGAGCAACCCAGCGGCCGATGGACATCAAGGTCCTGTTCCCGACCCTGGTTGCCGTCAGCCAGGCCGATGCGGCGACCTTTGCCGGCATCCAGGCCGAGGTGCTCGCCCAGGAAGGGCGCATCAAGTCGCTGCTCAGGCCGGCCTGGGGCGACCAGGTCTGGTCCTCCTTCGAGGCCGAGAAGCACCTCTTCGTCGCCGCCGGCCTGCACCGGCTGCGCGAGTTCGTCGAGACCAGCATCCTCGAGTTCGTCGCGCGCACGCGAGAGTCCGGTGACATGGCCTTTGTCGATGACTACTCGCAAAGCTGGATCAATGTGACGGCGCGCCACGGCTATCAGGAGCGCCACAACCACGAGCGCGAGGCCGTCGGTCTGCCCGTCAGCGGGGCCTTCTACTTCCGTACCAACGGCCAGGACGGCGACCTGTCCATCATGCCGGTGGACATGCAGACCAAGCTCTTCGATCCCGAGGTCATCGCCCCCGCGGTCGGCCGCCTGGTGCTGTTCCGCTCCGAGGTCTTCCACCGCGTCGGCGCCAACCTGACCGACTCGGATCGCATCTCCTTCAGCTTCAACTACCTGCTGCGCCGGCCTCAGTGACTGTGGCCGACGTGGCTCTTGGCCGGTAGCTCGGCGCCGGGCTCGGCCAGGCTTTCCAGGATGGCGCAGGCCGGCTCATCGCCCTTGCAGCGGGCGCGCAGGGCCAGCAATTCCTTCTCCAGTTCCTGCAGGGCGGCGATGCGCGCGGCGACATGGCCAATGTGCTCGTCCAGCAATGCGTGAGCCTCGCCGCCATGCCCGCCGCCCTGCAGGGCCAGCAGGGCGCGCACCTCGGCCAGATTCATGTCCAGGGACCGGCAGCGGCGGATGAAATGCAGGCGCTCGGCATCGGCCGGGCCGTAGAGGCGGTAGCCGGCCGCGGTACGTGGCGGCGGCAGCAGCAACCCCTTGCGCTCGTAGTGGCGGATGGTGTCGACCGGCGTCGCGGTCAGGCGGCTGAGTTCCCCGATGCGCATGGTCTGATTCTCGGCTTGACTCTGGAGTGGCTCCAGGGTTTGCAATGTCGTCCTGCGCTACCCAAGGTCTTTGCATGAGCCACGCCTGCCACGATCACGACCACTCTCACCACGGCAATTCGCCCGCCTACCGCCGCGTGCTGTGGGTGGCCCTGGTGCTGAACGCGGCCATGGCCGTGGTCGAGCTGACGGCGGGCTCCCTGGCGGGGTCGCTGGCGCTGTGGGCCGACTCGGCCGATTTCATTGCCGATGCGGCCAATTACGCCATCTCCCTGGCCGTACTGGCCTCCAGCCTGACGCTGCGGGCCCGGGTGGCCTGGGTCAAGGGCGCGGCCATGGGACTGATCGGCGCGGCCGTGCTGGCCAGGGCGGCCTGGGCCAGCTTCCACGGCGAGCCGCCGCAGGCCTTCACGATGGGCGCGGTGGGCGTGGCGGCGCTGGCCGCCAACGTCATCGTCGCGCTGATGCTCTACGCCTGGCGTGAGGGTGACGCCAATATGCGCGCCGTCTGGCTGTGCAGCCGCAACGATGCCCTCGGCAACATCGCCGTCGTCGCCGCGGCCGCTGCGGTGGCCTGGACGGGCACGGCCTGGCCCGACCTCGCCGTGGCCGCCGTGATGGCCGTGCTGGCCCTGTCCAGTGCCCGTGTCGTCATGCGCCATGCCAGCGATGAGCTCAGAACGGCAGCAGCGCCAGCGCCATGAGGGCCATGACGACGGTGGCGATCCAGCCCATGCGGCGCAGCTTGGGGCCGATGACATGCTCGCCCATGATGGACTTGCGCGTGGCCAGCACCATCATGGCGGCCATGATGGGCACGGCGCTGATGCCATTGAACACGGCGGCCCAGAACAGGGCTCGTACCGGATCCAGCGGCGCAAAGCACAGGGCCACCCCGCCCAGCGTCGCGGCGGCGATGACGGCATAGAAGCCGCGGCCCTCGCCGCGTTCCAGCCGCAGGCTCAGGCTGTCCTTCCAGCCCGCCACCTCGGCCACGGCATAGGCCGCCGAACCGGCCAGCACCGGCACGGCCAGCAGGCCGGTGCCGATGATGCCGAGGCTGAACAGCAGGGCGGCGTGCTCGCCGGCCACGGGCTTCAGCGCCTCGATGGCCTGGGCCGACGTCTGGATGTCGTGCACGCCGTGGGCATGCAGGGTCGCGGCCGTGGACAGCATGATGCAGAAGGCGATCAGGTTGGAGAAGCCCATGCCGACATGGGTGTCCAGCTTGATGCGGCGCAGATGGCGGCGCACGTCCTTGGCCTCGCAGGGGCGGCCGGCGCCGTCCTCCACCTCCTGGCCGGCCTGCCAGAAAAAGAGGTAAGGGCTGATGGTCGTGCCGAACAGGGCCACCACCATCAGCACCGTCTCGCGGTTCCAGTGCAGCTGGGGGTGGACGGTGCGCAGCAGCACCTGGCTCCAGTCGAGGTCGATGACGAGGACGACGCCGACATAGGCCAGCAGGGCCAGCGTCAGCCATTTCAGCCAGCGCACATAGCTCTCATAGGCGAGGAAGACCTGCATCAGCACACTGGCCACACCGAAGGCGATGGCATAGGCCAGCGTCGGCCCACCCACCAGCAGGTGCACGGCACTCGACATCGCAGCGATATCGGCGGCGATGTTCAAGGTGTTGGCCGCCAGCAGCAGGCCGACCAGCATGAGCAGCAAGGGCCGCGGGAAGGCCTGCTTCATGTTGGCGGCCAGGCCGCGGCCGGTCACATAGCCGATGCGGGCGCTGACGATCTGGATGGCAGCCATCAGCGGCAGCGTGAAGACGACGCTCCACAACATGCCGTAGCCGAACTGGGCGCCGGCCTGGGAGTAGGTGGCGATGCCGCTGGGGTCGTCGTCGGCCGCGCCGGTGATGAGACCGGGTCCGAGTTGCTTCAGCGGGCGGCGCAGGCGATCGAGCGACAACATGGCGGGCACAGCCTAGCCCGCGGGCGCTGCGCGAGCTTGTCGGAAATCAAGCCCGCCGGCTGTCAGACCCCACGTGGCGGAATGCGGCGTGTCGCGCCAATGGCCAGCGTGAAGAAGTCGCCCTCCGCCAGGCCGAGGGCGGCGCGCTGGCGTTCGAGCTGGCGCGGCGGTTCGTCCAGGGCTTCGTCGGTCAGCTCGAAGGTGCCCCAGTGCACGCCGAGCGACCGCTTGGCGCCCAGGTCGGCATGGATCTTCAGCGCCTCCTCGACGTTCACATGCTGGTTCTGCATGAACCAGCGCGGCTCGTAGGCGCCGATGGGGATCAGCGCGATGTCGAAGCCACCTCCTTGCGAGCTGTGCTGGCGCTCGGCAAAGCGCTCGCGGATGTCCGTGAAGTCGCGTGAGTAGCCGGTGTCACCGGCGAAGAAGAGCTGGCAGTCGGGGGCGAACGCGGCAAAGCCGCCCCACAACGTCTTCATGCGGTCGTTCAGACCGCGGGCCGACCAGTGCTGGGCCGGTACGAGGACGATGTCGAGCCCGTCGAGCTGTTCCGCCTGCCACCAGTCCAGCTCGACGACGCGCTCGATGCCGCGCGCCCGGAACCAGGCCTGCAAGCCCAACGGCACGACGAACAAGGGGCTGCCGGCCGGCTGGCGGGCCAGGGCGCGGCAGGAGGCCAGGTCGAGATGGTCGTAATGGTTGTGCGAGACCAGGACGGCGTCGATGTGCGGCAGCTCGGCGAGTGCGACGCCGGGCGGCTGCTCGCGCTTCGGGCCGGCGAAGGACAGCGGTGAGGCGCGCTCGGAAAAGATCGGGTCGGTCAGCAGGCTGAGCCCGCCGAGCTGCGCCAACACGGTGGCGTGGCCTATCCAGGTCACGGCGGGTCGCTGGCCCGCGCCCACGTTGGCACGGATGAAAGCGAGGTCGGCCGGCTGGGTCGGGATGGGCGCCGTGGGCCGCTTGGGCAGGCCCTGCCGCGCGGCATTCCACTTCCAGCGGATGACCTCGGCCAGAGACCGGGGCTCGAAGTCGCCGTGGTTGTTCTGGAAATGCCCGTCGCGATGATGGGCGGGGCGGGTCACTTGGTGACGATCTCGCGATGGAAGAAGGCCATGCGGGCCAGCAGCCGGTTCTGCGTCGCGAAGGGCACATGGGCGCGGTCCATGGCGCGCTGCAGATGCTCGACCAGGGTGTTGAAGTCGCCCTTGCCAATGCTCAGGTGGGCATGCGCGTCCTTCATGCCGACGCCGTCGTAGATGCAGGGGCCGCCAGCGACGACGCAGAAGTAGTCGGCCAGCACGCGCTTGAGATGCTTCATGTTGATGCCGTCGAAGAAGTGCGCGATGCGCGCGTCCTGCAGCATGCTGTCGTAGAAGTCGTTGGTGAAGCCCTGGATGGCCTCCCTGCCGCCGAGCTCGCGGTAGAGGCGGTCGTCGGCCGGGATGGGCGCCACCCCGGGCATCGCCGTGCTGGGCTGGGATTGCGCCTGGGTCAGCGGAGCCGCCAGGGCCAAGGCAAGGGCAGTGACGGTCAGGCGGGACTTCATCAGGCAAGGCTTGGGCAAAACGACGGGCCAGTCTATCGATGCGCCCTCGGCCGCGGCGGGCGGGTCGACTGCATTTCGTGCGCCGGTCACGTTCGGGCCGGGATCGATCCACCCCCGCCCGCCTCGGATTTGGCCGGCGCGGCATGATGGGCCCCCATGGTCAAGGCATGGCATCGTTTGAGGCGATCGGGGCTGGGCGGCTTGTGCGCCCTGCTGCTGTGCCCGCTCGCCCTGGCCGAGCCCGCCCGGCCGCTGGTGATGCTGGTGGAGACCAGCGCCCTGATGCCCCAGGCTCGCATCGACGGCGACCGCGTCGTCGAAGGCCTGCACCTGGACCTGGGGCAAGCCCTGGCCCGGCGCCTGGGCCGTGAGCTGGTCGCCAGGCCGGTGCCGCGCAAGCGCCTGGCCGAGGCCCTGCAGCGCGGTGAGGGTGACCTGCTGTGCGATTACCAGAGCGACTGGCTGCCCGGCGCCTTTGCCTGGAGCCGGCCCTTCATCCCCGACCAGGCCCTGCTCGTCAGTGCCGCCTCGGGCCCGGCTCCGTCCGGGTTGACAGCGCTGGCGGGCCAGCCCGTGGGCACCGTGCGGGGCTATGTCTACCCGGAGATGGCCGATGCGCTGCGCTCCGGCTTCCTGCGCGACGACGCCCCGGATGCGGTGGCCAATCTGCAGAAGCTGGAACTCGGCCGCATCCGCCACGCGCTGACCGGCCGGCGCGTGCTGGAGTACCAGCAGCGCATCGGGCGTTTCCATCTGCCCCTGCACCCGCCGCTGGTGGTGTCGGAGGTGCTGGCCCAATGCGCGCTGTCACCGAGCAGCCCGGTCGGGCTGGCGGCGCTGAACGCCGCCATCCAGGGCCTGGTGTCCGAAGGCGAGCTCAACCGCCTGCTCGCCAAATACCGCTGAGGCCGCGCCGCCGCAGCGGCTTTCTATGATGCCCGCCATGAGCTGGCGGCGCGGTGTGGGAATGCTTTTCGGGTTGGCGGGACTGGCCGTGTCGGCGCTTGCCCAGACATCCCTGGTCATGGTCGTCGACACCAGTGCCGTCATGCCCGAGGCGCGTATCGAGGGCCGACGCGTCCTCGATGGCCTGCATGCCGACCTCGGTGCCGCCCTGGCGCGCCGGCTGGGCCGGCCGGTGCAGATGCTGGCCCTGCCGCGCAAGCGCATCGCCCAGGCCCTGCAAAGCGGTGAGGCCGATCTGGTCTGCGACTACCAGAGCGCCTGGCTGCCCGGCCCCTTTGCCTGGAGCCGCGCCTTCATCCCTGACCAGACCGTGCTGGTGACGGCGGCTGCGACGCCGGCGCCGGCCGGCCTCGCGGCCGTTGCCGGCCAGCCCGTCGGCACCGTGCTGGGCTATGCCTATCCCGAAGTGGCCGCCGCCCTGGGCTCGGGCCTGGTGCGCGACGACGCGCCGGATGCGGTGGCCAATCTGCGCAAGCTGGAACTGGGCCGTGTGCCCCATGTGGTGACGGGCCGGCGCCTGCTGGACTACCAGCGCCGCGTCGGCAGCTTCAAGCTGGCCCTGCACCCGCCATTGGTGGTGGCCGAGGTGCTGGGGCAATGCGGCCTGTCGCCGCGCAGCGGGGTGACGCTGAAGGCGCTGAACGCCGCCATCCAGGGCATGGTGGCCGAGGGCGAACTGGGTCGCATCCTCGGCAAATACCGCTGAGGGCTTCTAGCCCTCAGAGATGCGCTTGGCCAGGTGGGCCAGGGCTTCCTCGACCTGATCGACCAGCACCAGGCACAGGTCGCCCGGCTGCAGGCGCGCCAGGGCCCTGTCGATGGCGATGAACTCGCCGACGATCTCCTCGATGTGCTTGGTCCTGGAGGCGCCTTCGAGACCGGCGCGTAGCAGGGCCACGACCTCGCCGGCCTGGCGGCCGCGCTGGCAGGCGTCTTCGTAGAGGATGACCTCGTCGAAGGCGGCGCCGAGGATCTCGGTCTGCACCCGGATGTCCTCGTCGCGGCGGTCGCCGGCGCCGCTGATGACGACGCTGCGCTTGTTGGCCGGCATGGCGGCGACGGCGCCGACCAGGGCCTTCATCGCGTCGCCGTTGTGGCCGTAGTCGGCAATCACCGTGGCGCCGCGGTAGTCCATGACGTTGAAGCGGCCCGGCGCGTTGTCGGCGTCGTTGGCAAAGCTGGCCACGCCGCGGCGGATGGTGTCCCAGTCCAGGCCCACCCCCCAGGCGGCGGCGACGGCGGCCATCGCGTTCTCGACCTGGAAGCCGATGACGCCACTGCGCGTGATGGGGATGTCGCGCAGCGGGATGCTCTCGCGCCACACGCCCTGGGCGGCGACGAGCTGGTCGCCGTCGACATAGACGCAGCGCTTGCCCTGGGCGCGATGGGTGGCCATCAGCGGGTGGTGGCGGTCGGCGGCGAAGTAGATGACCTGGCCGGGGCAGACGGCGGCCATCTGGGCCGTCAGCGGGTCGGTGGCGTTCAACACCGCATAGCCGTTCGGCGCCACGTTCTGCACGATGACGCGCTTGACCAGCACCAGGTCTTCGGCCGTGTGCAGGAAGTTCATGCCGAGGTGGTCGCCCGCGCCGACATTGGTGACGACGGCGACCTGGCAGCGGTCGAAGCCCAGGCCCTCGCGCAGGATGCCGCCGCGGGCGGTCTCCAGCACGGCAGCTTCCACGTCGGGGTGCATCAGCACGTTGCGGGCGCTCTTGGGGCCGGAGCAGTCGCCGCTGTCGATCTGGCGGCCGTCGACGTAGACGCCGTCGGTGTTGGTCATGCCGACCTTCAGCCCGCAGCTCGCGAACATGTGGGCGATCAGGCGGGTCACCGTGGTCTTGCCATTGGTGCCGGTGACGGCGACGACCGGGATGCGGCCGTCCTCGGCGCCGCCGGACTTCTGGCTGCTGCCGAACAGGTGGCCGATGATGGCTTCGCCGACATTGCGGCCCTTGCCAAAGCTGGGGCTCAGATGCATGCGCAGGCCCGGCGCGGCATTGACCTCGACGATGCCGCCGCTGATCTCCTCCAGCGGCCGCAGCACGCTCTCGGCGACGACGTCGACGCCGCAGACATGCAGGCCGACGACCTGGGCCGCTGCGATGGCGCGGGCGGCCACTTCGGGATGGACGTCATCGGTCACGTCGGTGGCCGTGCCGCCGGTGGACAGGTTGGCGTTGTTGCGCAGGATGACGCGCTGGCCCTTGTCGGGCACGGACTCGGGCGTCAGGCCCTGCTGCACGAGACGGGCGACGGCGATGTCGTCGAAGCGGATCTTGGTCAGCGAGGTGGCATGACCGTCGCCACGGCGCGGGTCGGCGTTGACCTTGTCGACCAGCTCCTTGACGGTGTGCTGGCCGTCGCCGATGACGTGGGGCGGGTCGCGGCGGGCGGCGGCGATGAGCTTGTCGCCGATGACGAGCAGGCGGTAGTCGCCGCCGGGCAGGAATTTCTCCACCATGACCTGGCCGATCTCGTCGGCGGCCTTGTAGGCGGCTTCGATGCCCTCGCGCGTCGTCACGTTGACGGTGACGCCCTTGCCCTGGTTGCCATCCTGCGGCTTGACGACGACGGGCAGGCCGATCTCCATCGCCACGGCCCAGGCGTCGTCCACCGACTCGACCGGGCGGCCGATGGGCACCGGCACGCCGGCGGCCTGCAGCAGGCGCTTGCAGAGGTCCTTGTCCTGGGCGATGGACTCCGAGACGGCGCTGGTCGCGTCGACCTCGGCGGCCCAGATGCGGCGCTGCTTGGCGCCCCAGCCGAACTGCACCAGGCTGCCTTGCGTGAGGCGGCGAAAGGGGATGCCACGGGCTTGTGCCGCATTGACGATGGAACCGGTCGACGGGCCGAGGCGGATGTCCTCGTCCAGCTCGCGCAGCTGGGCCAGTACGGCGTCGGCGTCGAACTCGCCGCCGTTGAGTGCCGCCAGCACCAGCTTGAGCGCGTGCTCGAAGGCCAGGCGGCCGACGTCTTCCTCGCTGTACTCGATGACGACCTGGTAGGTGCCGGCCTCGGGCGTCACATGGGTCTGGCTGAAGGTGACCGGGCAGCCGGCCTGGGCCTGCAGGGCCAGCGTCGCCTGCTCCAGCACCTGGGCCAGGGAGGCGTCGGTGCGCAGCTCGCCGATGGTGGGGAAGAGCTGGCGCAGGCGGGCCTCGAAGCCGGGCAGGCGTTCGAGCGAGCGCTCGGCGTCCTGGCAATGCACGACGGCCTCGATGGTCGTGTGGCGGCTCCACATGTTCGGGCCGCGCAGGGCGCGGGTGCGGGAAACGTCCATGTTCTGTTTATGCGAGGTGGAGTTCGGGGACGAAGGTGTCGAGGCCGGCGGCGATGAGCTCGGGCGAGATGCCCAGGGCCCAGGCGGCGGCGACGGCAGCCAGCAGCGTGGAGGCGTCGGTGGCCTGGGCGCCGAAGCGGCGCAGCAGGGCGTCGATGTTGGCGCCCGGGGTTTCGGCCGGCCCCTGGGCCAGCACGGCGGCACCGCCGCGCAGGAAGACAGCGCGGCCGCCGCGATCGCGGTGGTGCCGGATGGCCTCCAGGCTGCCGTCCTCGGCATAGAAGACGACCTCGCCATCGCTGAGCTCGGCCATGTCCACCAGGCGAGGATGGGCTGCATTCAGCACGCTGGCGCCGTCGCTGAGGACGACGTCGATCTGGGTGCGCAGCACCTTGTAGAGCTGGTCGCTGTCCTGCACGTCGAACTCGGTGAGGTCAGCGATGCCGTCCATGTCGGTGACGACGCCCACTAGAGCGCGGTCATAGGCCAGCCCATCGCGCAGGATGGAGGCGGGGTCGTTCTCGACGACGACGGCATTGACGCCGCGGTTCATCAAGAGGCGGTGGGCGGCGTCCCAGCGGGCGCTGTTGCGCTTCTCGACGCGGCGGGTGCCCAGGAACAGGCCTTCCTTGCAGGCCAGGCCGACATGGCGGCCGTTCAGGTGCAGAAGCCAGGCGACCAGGCGCGAGATCTGGTGGCCGCCGCGCGAGCCGGCCACGCCGACGATGGGGATGCGGCCCGACTCGTCCTCGGCGAAGAGGTGGTCGATGATGGCCTGGCCCACGGGCTGGGGCGCGCCGCCGGCCGGCTTCAGGTGCATCAGCAGGCCGGGGCCGGCGTTCACTTCGACGATGGCGCCGCCGGTTTCGCTCAGGGGCTTGGAGATGTCCTCGGTGACGAGGTCGACGCCGGCGATGTCCAGGCCCACGGTGCGTGCGGCCAGGGACACGGCGTGGGCCACCTCGGGGTGGACCTCGGGCGTGCAGTCGATGGCGACATTGCCGTTGCGCTGGATCAGCACCGCCTTGCCCGCGGCCGGCACGGACTCGGGCGTGACGCCCTGACGCTGCAGGTCCAGCAGCACGACGGGGTCTTCGCCCAGCGTGATGCGGTTGAGCGGGAAATCCTCGGTCAGGCCGCGGCGCGGGTCGGTGTTGATCTGCAGGTCGATCAACTGGGCGACCGTGTGCTGGCCGTCGCCATGCACCCAGGCGGCCTCGCCGCGCGCGGCGGCCACCACCTGGCCGCCGACGACCAGGATGCGGTGCTCGTTGCCGCGGATATAGCTCTCCACCAGCACCGACGAGCCTTCCTTGTCGGCCAGCTCGAAGGCGGCGGCGCAGTCGGCCTCGTTCTGGATGTCCAGGGTGACGCCGCGGCCATGGTTGCCGTCGCTGGGCTTGATGACGACGGGCAGGCCGATGTCCTGGGCGGCGCGCCAGGCCTCGGCGGCGCTCTTGACCTCCTCGCCCTCGGGCACCGGTACGCCGACGGCCTTCAGCAGGGTCTTGGTCAGGTCCTTGTCGCCGGCGATGCCTTCGGCGATGGCGCTGGTCATGTCGGTCTCGGCCGTCCAGATGCGGCGCTGGCGGGCGCCATGGCCGAGCTGCACCAGGTTGCCATCGTTCAGGCGGATGTGCGGGATGCGGCGGTCGGTCGCGGCGGCGACGATGGCCGCCGTCGACGGGCCGAGGTAGCAGTCGTCCAGCTTGTCCCGCACCCGGGCGACGGCAGCGGGCACGTCGAATGCCACGTCGTTGATCATGGCCATGATCAAGGCATGACCCTCGGCCAGAGCCGCGCGGGCGACCTGCTCGTCGCGGGCCCGGAACACCATGCGGTAGACGCCGCGCTGGCTGGTCGAACGCGTCTGGCCGAAGCCGGTGGGCATGCCGGACAGGTTCAGCAGCTCGATGACGATGTGCTCCAGCACATGGCCGCACCAGGTGCCTTCGCGCAGCCGCTCCAGGAAGCCGCCGCGCTCGCCGACGCCGCAGTGGTGTTCGATGAGGTTGGGCAGGGCGGTCGTCAGGCGGTCGTTGAAGCCGGGCAGCAGGTGGCTGGGATGGTCCTCCAGCTCGCCGAGATCCAGCCAGACTTCCAGCACCGGCCGGTAGGTCCACATATTGGGCCCGCGCAGATAGTTGATGCGCAGCAGGCGGATGTCTTCTTTTGGGCTCATGAGGTAGGGGGTAGGCACGGCAAGCGCTTGGAATTGTGCGCTGAAGTCATGAAGGAGAATCGGCTGCGTCCGTAAGAGCAAACAACAACATGCAAGACCAACCTCCCGTGACCCTACCGCATCCACAAACGGCTGCCCTGCAGGGGCGGCTTCTGGCTGGCGAGAACGTGGTGGCCACGCAGGAGGTTGACCTGGACGCCCAGGGCCACTTCGCCCAAGGGCTGATCGCGCTGACGAATTCACGCTTGCTGGCCTTCGAACCCGGCCAGGGAAGCTGGAGCGAGTTTGCGTTGGCGCCCGGGCAGTCGCTCAAGCTCAGCGACCATGGTGGCCTGGCCTTCATGGAGCTGTTCGACACCCACCAGCGTCTGGCCCGCTGGCGCTTCACGCTGGCCTGCAACCCCTCGGCCGTGCGCTTCGTCGATGCCTTCGACCGCGAGGTGCAGCGCGTCTCGGGCCATGCCGTGCGCGAAAAGGAGGAAGAGGGCGAGGATTCGGCCTTCGACTTCGGCGAGGCCAGCAAGCCGCCCAGCACCTGGGTGCTGCTGCGCCTGTGGCGCTTCGCCCGGCCCTACCAGGGCCAGCTGCTGCTCGGCTTTGCGCTGATGCTGGGCGCCACCGGCGCGACCCTGGTCTCGCCCTATCTGACCATGCCGCTGATGGACAGGGTGCTGATCCCCTTCCAGAACGGCCAGGCCATCGACCCCGGCCTGGTCATGCTGCTGCTGGGCGGGCTGCTGGGTGCGGCACTGTTCTCCTGGGCGCTGGGCTGGGCCAAGACCTATCTGCTGTCCCTGGTGTCCGAACGTATCGCCGCCGACCTGCGCACGGCCACCTTCGAGCATCTGCTGGGCCTGTCGCTTGAATATTTTGGCAACAAGCGCACCGGCGACCTGATGTCGCGCATCGGCTCCGAGACCGACCGCATCTCGGTCTTCCTGAGCCTGCACGCGCTGGACTTCATCACCGACGTGCTGATGCTGGCGATGACCTCCATCATCCTCTTCAGCATCCACCCCGGCCTGGCCCTGGCCACGCTGGTGCCGCTGCCCTTCATCGCCTGGCTGATCCACCTCGTGCGCGACAAGCTGCGCACCGGCTTCGAGAAGATCGACCGCGTCTGGGGCGAGATCACCAATGTGCTGGCCGACACCATCCCCGGCATCCGCGTCGTCAAGGCGTTTGCGCAGGAAAAGCGCGAAGCGCGGCGCTTCCGCGAGGCCAACCAGAAGAACCTGGAGGTCAATGACCGCCTCAACAAGACCTGGAGCCTGTTCACGCCCAGCGTGGCCCTGCTGACCGAGATGGGCCTGCTCGTCGTCTGGGGCGTGGGCATCTGGCTGATCTCGCACCAGAGCATCACGGTCGGCACGCTGACCGCCTTCCTGGCCTATATCGGCCGCTTCTACGGCCGGCTCGACTCCATGAGCCGCATCGTCTCCGTCACGCAGAAGGCCGCCGCGGGGGCCAAGCGCATCTTCGACATCCTGGATCACGTCTCCAACGTGCCCGACCCGGTCAACCCCCAGCCCTTCGAGAACGTCACCGGTGCGATCTCCATGCAGGGCCTGGACTTCCGCTACGGCTCGCGCTCCGTCATCCGCAACCTCAACCTCGACATCCGCCCCGGCGAGATGGTGGGCCTGGTCGGCCACAGCGGCTCGGGCAAGAGCACGCTGGTCAACCTGATCTGCCGCTTCTATGACGTGACCGAGGGCAGCATCAAGGTGGACGGCGTGGACCTGCGCCGCATCCGCGTGTCCGACTACCGCCGTCACATCGGTCTGGTGCTGCAGGAGCCCTTCCTGTTCTTCGGCACCATCGCCGAGAACATCGCCTACGGCAAACCCGACGCGACCCGCGACGAGATCGTCACGGCCGCCCGCGCCGCCCATGCCCACGAGTTCATCCTGCGCCTGCCGCACGGCTATGACAGCCTGGTCGGCGAGCGCGGCCAGGGCCTGTCGGGCGGCGAGCGCCAGCGCATCTCGATTGCCCGCGCCCTGCTGATCGACCCGGCCATCCTCATCCTCGACGAAGCGACCTCGGCCGTGGACACCGAGACCGAGAAGGAAATCCAGCGCGCCCTGGACAACCTCGTCAAGGGCCGCACCACCATCGCCATCGCCCACCGCCTGTCCACGCTGCGCAAGGCCGACCGCCTCGTCGTCATGGACCGCGGCGAGATCGTCGAACTCGGGCCGCATGACGAACTGATCGCCCGCCAAGGGCACTATTGGCGCCTCTGGGAGGCGCAAGCCCGGCGCGTGGACCAGGAAGACCTGGAAGACCACGCCGTCACCCCCAACCCCAGCGCCCATACCGCCAATGCTTGACACCGCCTTGCACGAACGCGACCGCGAGCTGGACGCCGCCTGCGCGGAACATGGCTTCGATCCCAGCCAGCCGCTGCAGATCGGTGGCCGCTACACCTCGTTGGTGCGCGACGGCCGCACCCTCTATCTGAGCGGCCAGATCCCGCGCATCGGCGACCACATCGCCGTGACCGGTGTCGTCGGTGCCGAGGTCAGCATGGAGCGCGCCAAACGGGCGGCCGCCATCTGCGCGCTGCGATGCCTGACCCTGCTGCGCCAGGAGCTGGGCAGCCTCAACAAGCTGCAGGCCGTGCTGAGGATGACGGTCTTCGTGCATTGCGAGGCTGGCTTCACCCAGCAGAGCGAAGTGGCTGACGGCGCCTCGGACATGATCTGGCGCGTGCTGGGCACCGCTGGCGCGCACACGCGCACCTCGGTAGGCGCGCTGCAGCTGCCCAAGAACGCGTCGGTCGAGGTCGATCTGATCGCGAGCACGGTGGAGGCCTGAATGAGCACCCTGCCTTTCCGCGACCTGCGCCTGGACGCCCATGGCCGGCTGCTGCTGACCGACCTGAATGGTGACTCCCATGTGGCGGTCACGCCAGTACGCGCCCATCCGATCTCGGCGCCGGACGAGGGCCTGTCCCTGGTCGGCTCCCACGGGCATGAGCTGGCCTGGGTGGAGCGCCTGTCGGCCCTGCCCGACGGCCCGCGCCGCCTGCTGGAGGCCGAGCTGGCCGCGCGCGAGTTCCATCCGACATTGAAGCGCCTGATCTCGGTGAACACCTTCTCGACGCCCAGCACCTGGCGCATCGAGACGGACCGCGGCGAGGTCGATTTCGTGCTGAAGAGCGAGGAAGACATCCGCCGCCTGGAGGAGGGCCGGCTCTTGATCACGTCCACCCATGGTGTGCAGCTGCAGGTGCCGGACCGCTGGGCGCTGGACAAGCATTCCAAGAAGCTGCTGGAACGCTTTCTCTGAGGCATGAAAAAGCCGCCTGGGAAGGCGGCTTGGCATTGGAGGCCGAGAAGCTCAGCCCGGCTCGCCCATCTGGGATTGCAGATAGTTCTGCTGGCCGACGGTGTTGACGAGTTCGAGTTGGGTCTCGAGGTAGTCGATGTGCTCTTCGGTGTCGTCCAGGATGGCGACGAAAAGTTCGCGGGACACGTAGTCGCGCACGCTCTCACAGTAGGCGATGGCGTCCTTCAGGTGGGCGTAGCCCGTCTTCTCGATCTTCAGATCGCATTCCATGGTCTCGACGGCGTTCTCGCCGATGAAGAGCTTGCCCAGGTCCTGCAGATTGGGCAGGCCGTCCAGGGTCAGCACGCGCTCGATGAGCTTGTCGGCGTGCTTCATCTCCTCGATGGACTCTTCGTACTCGTGCTTGGCCATCTTCATCAGGCCCCAGTTCTTCAGCATGCGGGCATGCAGGAAATACTGGTTGATGGCGGTCAGCTCCAGCTTCAGCTGCTGGTTGAGGTGGGCGATGACTTGGGGGTCGCCTTTCATGGGAGCTCCAGATTCGTGAAATTTGCCGCCAGTATCGCGAGCGAAAGCCCCTGGGCAAAACCGCTCTTTTTGCAAATGAGACCGATTCGCATTAGACTTCGCACCCATGATTGTCTGTGTCTGCCACCGCGTCTCCGATCGCGACATCGCGATTGCCGCCTCCAGCGGCTGCCCGAATTTCGAGGCCTTGCAGGACGACCTGCGCGTGGCCACGGCCTGCGGCGCCTGCCGCGACTGCGCCTGCGCCGTCTTCGAGGAAAGCCGTGTCGCCGGCGGTTCGCCGCGCGCCCGTGGCATGGCGGTGGCCGCCCAGGCGCTGCTGGCGGCCTGAGCCCTTACAATCCCGCGCTTCGGCTGGCACTCGCCGCCGGCGCCCGTCCTGTCTGATCTTGTGTGTTGTGTTTCGCCGCAGCCGCTCGGGCTGGGGGCGGATTTGATTCAACGACACCAAGGAAATTCTTCATGAGCACCATGCAATCCGGCATCGTCAAGTGGTTTGACGACGGCAAGGGCTATGGCTTCATCACCCCCGCTGACGGCAGCAAGGACCTGTTCGCCCATCACAGCGAGATCAAGAACAACGGCGGTTTCCGCACCCTGGCCGAAGGCGCCCAGGTCGAATTCGAAGTGAAGCAGGGCCCCAAGGGCCTGCAAGCCGCGAACATCCGCGCGCTGTAATTCACGCCCCGGCCCAGTGCCCCGAGCCCGCGCCCCGCGCGGGCTTTGTGCTTTCTGGGCCTGCCGTCGACAATCCACCTCTTATGTCCGCACTGCCTGTTGCCCAGCCTAAGGCCCTGACCGCTTACCGCCCCTTCTGGGCCAAGCGTTTCGGCCCCGCCCCCTTCCTGCCCATGAGCCGGGCGGAGATGGAGCAGCTCGGCTGGGATTCCTGCGACATCATCATCGTCACGGGCGACGCCTACGTCGACCACCCCAGCTTCGGCATGGCCGTCATCGGTCGCACGCTGGAGGCCCAGGGTTTTCGCGTCGGCATCATTGCCCAGCCGGACTGGAACAGCGCCGACGCGTTCAAGGCCCTGGGCAAGCCCAATCTCTTCTTCGGCGTCGCGGCCGGCAATATGGATTCCATGATCAACCGTTACACGGCTGATCGAAAAATCCGCAGCGACGACGCCTACACGCCCGGCGGCGAGGGCGGCAAGCGCCCCGACCGCGCCACGCTGGTCTATACCCAGCGCTGCCAGGAAGCCTTCAAGGACGTGCCCATCGTCATCGGCGGCATCGAGGCCTCGCTGCGCCGCATTGCCCACTACGACTACTGGCAGGACAAGGTGCGCCGCTCCATCCTGGTGGACAGCAAGGCCGACCTGCTGGTCTATGGCAATGCCGAGCGCGCCATCGTCGAGATCGCCCACCGCCTGGCGCGCCGCGAGCCCATCGAGGCGCTGACGGATGTGCGCGGCACCGCCTTCATGCGCCGCGACGCCGACCCGACGGCCGAGGGCTGGTTCGAGCTCGATTCGACCGAGGTGGACCGCCCGGGCCGCATCGACGAGCTGATCAGCCCCTACCAGGAGATCAAGCAGGAAACGTCCTGCGCGACCGAAGCTGAATCGGCGTCGGCGCCCAAGGTCATCACCATCCACAAGACCGGCCGCATCCAGATGCCGCCGCGCGACCACACGGTGGTGCGCCTGCCGGCCTACGAGAAGGTCAAGAGCGACCCGGTCCTGTACGCCCACGCCAACCGCGTCCTGCACCTCGAGACCAACCCCGGCAACGCCCGCGCCCTGGTGCAGCGCTATGACTTCAACGGCATCGAGCGCGACCTCTGGATCAACCCGCCGCCCATCCCGCTGACGACGCCGGAGATGGACCATGTCTTCGACCTGCCCTATGCGCGCAGCCCGCATCCGAGCTATGCGGACGAGAACGGCAGCCATGACGGTGCGACCAAGATCCCGGCCTGGGAAATGATCCGCTTCAGCGTCAACATCATGCGCGGCTGCTTCGGCGGCTGCACCTTCTGCTCCATCACCGAGCACGAGGGCCGCATCATCCAGAGCCGCTCGGAAGACTCCGTGATCCGCGAGATCGAGGAGATGCGCGACAAGGTCAAGGGCTTCACCGGCATCGTCTCCGACCTGGGCGGCCCGACGGCCAACATGTACCGCATCGGCTGCAAGAGCCCCGAGATCGAGGCCGCCTGCCGCAAGCCCAGCTGCGTCTACCCGGGCATCTGCCCCAACCTGAACACCAGCCAC
Source organism: Roseateles saccharophilus (assembly GCF_031458095.1). Classification (GTDB taxonomy): domain Bacteria; phylum Pseudomonadota; class Gammaproteobacteria; order Burkholderiales; family Burkholderiaceae_C; genus Pelomonas; species Pelomonas saccharophila_A. Next base: position 152,602 of record NZ_JAVDXU010000002.1, on the reverse strand, counting down.
GACCCGCTGATCAAGATGTACCGCCGCGCGCGTGCGCTGCCGGGCGTCAAGAAGATCCTGATCGGCTCGGGCCTGCGCTACGACCTGGCCGTGCAGTCCCCCGAGTACGTGAAGGAGCTGGTCACCCACCATGTGGGCGGTTACCTGAAGATCGCGCCCGAGCACACCGAGAACGGTCCGCTGTCCAAGATGATGAAGCCGGGCATTGGAACGTATGACCGCTTCAAGCAGATGTTCGAGGCCGCCAGCGCCGCCGCGGGCAAGAAGCAGTACCTGATTCCCTACTTCATCGCCGCCCACCCCGGCACCAGCGATGAGGACATGATGAACCTCGCCGTCTGGCTGAAGAAGAACGGCTTCCGGGCCGATCAGGTCCAGACCTTCTACCCCAGCCCCATGGCCACGGCCACGGCCATGTACCACTCGGGCATGAACCCGTTGAAGGGCATCAGCCGCGACGAAACCCGCGCCGAAAAGGTCGACATCGTGCGCGGCGAGCGCCGCCGCCGCCTGCACAAGGCCTTTCTGCGCTATCACGATGCCAACAACTGGCCGCTGCTGCGCGAGGCGCTGAAGGCCATGGGCCGGGCCGACCTGATCGGCAACGGCAAGCACCACCTGATCCCGAGCTACCAGCCGGTCACGGACGGCAGTTACGAAAGCGCCCGCCGCAAGAACTCCACGCCCACCAAGGCCGTTGCCAAGCCGGCCACGCCGCGCAAGGGGCAGCTCTTGACCCAGCACACCGGCCTGCCTCCCCGCGTGACGGGCGGCGGCCGTAACAGTCCGTCGCGTCCGGGCAAACCCGGTAAGCGATAAGGCGAGCAACGGGACATTTGCCCGCGCTTTTCGTGGCGACTCCCGCGCGGATGCACTACGCTTGCGGCTCTTGATCGACGAGGCTGCCGCTCACGTGGCCTGTCGCCCGCGCCCGGAGCCCTCGCCCCCCATGCAAGACACGCCCGCTGTTGACGACGACCTGCTCGAGCTGCTCGATGAACCCGAGCATGCCGAAGCAGATCACCGCCCGCACGACCGGCCCTGGCGCATCCTCATCGTCGACGACGACGGCGACGTCCACAAGGCCACCGAGCTGGCCATGCAGGGCCTGACCGTCGAAGGCCAGCCCCTCGTCTTCCTGCACGCCTCCTCCGCGGCCCAGGCCCGCCAGCTGCTCGCCAGCGAGGACGACCTTGCCGTCGTGCTGCTGGACGTCGTCATGGAGAGCGAGGACGCCGGCCTGCAGCTGGTGCGCCATATCCGCGACGAGCTGCGCCTGAACGCGCTGCGCATCGTGCTGCGCACCGGCCAGCCTGGCTATGCGCCCGAGATCGAGACGGTGCAGGCCTATGACATCAACGACTACAAGACCAAGTCGGAGCTGACCCGCACACGGCTGTACACGGTGCTGACCGCGGCCGTGCGCTCCTACCGCCAGATCTGCGCGCTGGAAGCCAACCGCCGCGGCCTGGAGATGATCGTCGACAGCAGCACCTCGCTGTCGCGCATGCGCGGCCTGTCACGCTTTGCCGAGGGCGTCGTCACCCAGCTCTGCGCCCTGCTGGGCATCCTGCCCGAGGGGCTGGTCTGCGCCCAGGTCGGCGGCGAGACCGGCGACGAAGTCCGCATCGTCGCGGCCGCCGGCCAGTACAGCGGCCTCATCGACCGCCCACTGGCCCAGGTCAAGATCGCCACCGTACGCGACCGCCTGGAGCGCTGCCTGCAGGAAGAGCGCAACCTCTACGACGACGGCACGGTGCTGTACTTTGGCATGGGCCAGGGCCGCGCAATGGCCGCGTTGGTCGATGTCGGCCGCGAGCTCGACGAGCTCGACCAGCAGCTGCTCAAGGCCTTCTGCTCCAACATCGCCGTCGGCTTCGAGAACGTGGTGCTGTACAGCCAGCTGCTGGACCAGGCCTACAACGACCCGCTGCTGCGACTGCCCAACCGCAACCGCTTCGTCGAACTGCTCGACAAGAACCTGAAGGACCCGTCCGGCGTCACGCTCGCGCTGATCGACATCGACGACTTCTCGGACATCAACGACGCCTTCGGCCACCATTTCGGCGACCAGGTGCTGCAGGCCGTCGTGCACCGCATGAGCGAGATGCTGGGGCTGAACACGGCCATGGCCCGCGTCGGCGCCGACACCTTCGGCGTGCTCGGCGAGCATGCCAAGGTCTGCCCCGAGACGGTCAGCGCCGTCTTCGCCGACCCCTTCGTCGTCGCCGGCGAACGCCTGCAGCTGTCGGCCACGACCGGCCTGGTGCGCCTGGGCGAATCCACGGCCGTCGGCTCCGAGCTGCTGCTCGACGCCCAGATCGCGCTCAAGCGCGCCAAGCAGCAGCAGCGCGGCTCATCCCAATATTTCTCCGCCGCCATGGGCAGCGATGCCCGCGAGCGCTTCAAGCTGCTCAAGGGCCTGCGCACCGGTTTCGAGGAGAACCAGCTCTTCGTCGTCTACCAGCCTCAGGTGGCGCTGGAGACGGGTCGCGTCATCGGCGCCGAGGCTCTGCTGCGCTGGAAGACGAACGATGGGCGCTTCATCCCGCCCGACCAGTTCATCCCGCTGGCCGAGCAGAGCGGACTCATCATCCCCATCGGCGAGTTCGTCATGCGCACGTCCTGCGCCCAGCTGAAGAAGATGCAGGCGCTGGGCCACGCCGACTTCCGCATGGCCGTCAACGTGTCCATGGCCCAGTTCCGCCATCCCGGCTTCATCGACATGCTGGGCCGGGCCCTCGCCGACTGCGGCGTCAACGGCCAGAACATCGAACTCGAGATCACCGAGTCCATGGCCATGGAGGATGCCGACCTGGTGCTGCGCGTGCTGGCCGACATCAAGCAGCTCGGCTTCAGTGTCGCCATCGACGACTTCGGTACCGGCTTCTCCAGCTTGAGCCAGCTGCGCCAGCTGCAGGTGGACCGCCTCAAGATCGACCGCGCCTTCGTGCAGGAGGCCCAGGCCTCGTCCGCCGGCTCGACCATCGCCCAGATGGTCATCAACCTGGGCCGCGGCCTGGGCCTGACCGTCATCGCCGAGGGCATCGAGACCGAGGAGCAGCGCCAGTACCTGATCGGCCTGGGCTGCCATGAGGGCCAGGGCTGGCTGTTCGCCAAGCCCATGCCGGCCGACCAACTTGAGATCTGGATGCGGAAGTAGCCCCTCGCCTGGTCTTGCCTGCTGAACGCGGCAAGCCCAGTCGGTCTTGCAGACCGCGCAGCCGACAGAGCGGCTGCTCTTCGGCAGGCACGCCAAGTCCACAGGACTTGCCGTGTCCGGCCTCAGCCCCCGAGGGGACGGCGATGCCCGCGGCGTCGAGCCGCGAGCACATCGCCAGGCGGGCCGGCTCGGGAGCGGCCCAGCGCTCGGCCCGGAACACCAACTTGAAAGCTGCATGAACCTCGCGGGCCCCTAAACTTCGCGCCGTCGATTGACGACAGCCCAGGAGCGTTCATGAGTCTCGCGAAGATCCTCGTCGCCCAAGGCGGCGGCCCCACCGCCGTCATCAACCAGAGCCTCGTCGGCGTCGTGCTCGAAGCGCGGCGACAGGCCGGCGTGGCGGCCGTCTACGGCGCGCGCCATGGCGTACGCGGCATCGTCAACGAGGACTTCGTCGACCTGCTGCAGGAGACCAGCCACAACCTCGAGCTGGTGGCCAGCACCCCGGCCTCGGCCCTGGGCTCCACGCGCGACAAGCCCGATGCCGCCTACTGCCGCGAGATCTTCACGGTGCTGCAGGCCCACGGCATCACCCACTTCTTCTACATCGGCGGCAATGACTCGTCGGACACGGTGCGCATCGTGTCCGAGGAAGCCCAGGCGGCGAACTACCCGCTGCGCTGCATCCACATCCCCAAGACCATCGACAACGACCTGGTCGGCAACGACCACACGCCCGGCTATGCGTCGGCGGCGCGCTTCGTGGCCCAGGCCTTTGCCGGCGCCAATCTCGACAACTCGGCCCTGCCGGGCGTCTACGTCGGCGTTGTCATGGGCCGCCACGCCGGCTTCCTGACCGCCGCCGCGGCCCTGGGCAAGAAGTTCGACGACGACGGCCCCCATCTCATCTACCTGCCCGAGCGCAGCTTCGACATCCAGCAGTTCCTGCACGACGTCAAGGCGACCCAGGAACGCTTCGGCCGCTGCGTCATCGCCGTCAGCGAGGGCATCCACGATGCTTCGGGCGCCCCCATGCTGTCCAAGCTGGCGGGCGATCTGGAGCGCGACGCCCATGGCAATGTGCAGCTCAGTGGCACCGGCGCCCTGGCCGACCTGCTGTGCGAGGAGATCAAGGCCAAGCTCGGCATCAAGCGCGTGCGTGGCGACACCTTCGGCTACCTGCAGCGCAGCTTCCTCGGCTGCGTGTCTGACGTCGACCAGCGCGAAGCTAGAGAGGTCGGCGAGAAGGCCGTGCAATACGCCTTCCATGGGGACCGCGATGGCTCGGTCGCCATCAAGCGCGTCGGCTACTACTCGGTCGACTACGAACTGCTGCCACTGGCCGCCGTGGCGGGCAAGACGCGCACGATGGAGGACGAGTTCATCACCGCCAGCGGCACCGACGTGACCGATGCCTTCCGCCTCTACCTGCGGCCGCTGCTGGGCTCCGGCATGCCGGACGCGTTCCGGCTGAGGCCGAACCGGGTGGCCAAGGTGCTGAAGAAGGGCTGAGCAAGCGTAGCGGAGGGCGCTGGCAGCGGCGCGGGCCCGCCCCCTCCCTAGGGCTTGGGCTTGATCAGCTTGGGGTGCCACTCGTTGACCGACAGCAGGGCGGCCGAGCCGAAGTGGCGGTGGATGTCGGCCACCATCTCGCCGTTGACGATGACGGGGTCGCTGTCGACGGCCTTGCGGGCCACCTCCAGGTCCTTGGTGGCGAAGATGAAGAGGCCGCGCAGGCCGTTCTGGCCGTCCAGCGGACCGGCATAGACGAGCAGGCCCTCCTTGGCCAGGCGCTCCATGTTGGCGAAATGACCCTTGAACATCGCATCGCGCTCGGGCCCATCGGGCATCTTCTTGGGACCGGTCTTCAGCAGCACGAAGGTGTAGGACCGCAAGCCCTGGTCGTTGGCGCCCCAGGCCTGGGCCTTGGCGGCGTCATAGGTGGCCGGGGCTTCCTGGGCCTGGACGGGCAGGGCGGCCAGCAGGGCGAGGGCGCAGGCGGCAGCAGTTCGCTTCATGGTGTGGTGGCGTGGCAGTCGCGATGCGAGGATTGAACCGCACCCCAGCTCCCGCGAGACCGCGATGAAACCCACCCCACCCGGCTGGCCGCGACTGTCGTCGGCCATCTATTGCGAGAACGCCCGCGAAGCCATCGACTGGTACCAGAAGGCCTTTGGCTTCGAGGTCGAGCTCGTCGTCGACGCGCCCGACGGCAGCGTCATGCACAGCGAGCTGCGCTATGGCGAGGCCATCCTGATGGTGGCCGAGGGCAGTGTCGAGCGCGAGGTGCGCTTCGGTGCGCCGCTGCGTTCGCCCAAGGCCGCCGGCGGCGCCAACACCCAGAGCCTCTTCCTCTATGTGGACGACGTCGACGCCCATTGCGCCCAGGCCCGCGCCGCCGGCGCGCGCATCACCTTCGAGCTGACCAACAACGACTACGGCGCCGACTATTGGACCGACCGCAGCTATGGCTGCGTCGATCCCGACGGCCATCTGTGGTGGTTCAGCCAGCGGCTGCGTAATCCGGCGGGTCATCCACCGCCGCCCTGACCCCTGCCAAAAGACACTTGCGCCCCTGCAATCGAATCTTCTACATTTGTAGTACGACAACTGTAGAAGATCGCAAATGGACGAGGACATCGGCAGCGGTGGGGACGTGTCGCTGAGCGAGCTGCAGCTCAGCCTGATGCGCGTGCTGTGGGCGCGCGGCGAGGCCAGCACGGCCGAGGTGGCCGAAGCCCTGCGCGGCGAGCGCGACCTGGCGCACACGACGGTGGCCACGCTGCTGACCCGGCTCGAGAAGCGCGGCCTGCTGGCCAGCCGCCGTGAGGGGCGGGCGCTGCTCTACCAACCCCTCGTGACCCAGGCCGACGTGCAGCGCTCCATGGTGGGCAGCCTGGTCGACAGCCTGTTCGCCGGCCGCGCCAGTGCGCTGGTGAGCCACCTGCTGGATGCGCGCGGCGTCGACGCCAAGGAATTGGCCGAACTGCAGACGCTGCTGAAGCAACGCAAGGGAGAGACGCGATGACCGATGTGCTGCTGACCTGGCTGTGCAGCTATCTGCTGCACAGCAGCCTGTTGATCGCTGGCCTGTGGGCGGCCGAGCGTGCCGGCTGGTTGGCCGGCATGGCCACGTCGACGCAGGAGACGCTGTGGCGCCTGGCCCTGCTGGGCGGCCTCGTCAGCGCCAGCCTGCCGCTGCTGCCCGCGGCCTCCACCGCGCCGGCCGACACGGCAAGGCCCGTGGTCGTCGCGCAGCAGGTGGCGGCGCAGCCCACTGATGTGCGGCCCCTCGTCGTCGAGGCGCCTGCAGCTGCCCAACCCAGCGCCCAGCTCGGCGCCCTGCCCATCGCCACTTCGCTGGCGCCCAAGGCGCATGATCTCGCCGTCGGCTTCGTGGCGGCATGGCTGGCCGGTGCCGTGCTGATGCTGCTGGGCCTGGCCCTGCAATGGGCCTGGCTGCGCCGCGCCGTGTGTCGCCTGCCGGAGCTGGCCGATGCCCGCTGGCATGGCCTGGCCGAGCACCTGGCTGCCGACATGCGTGTGCCGCTGCCGGCCCTGCGCCACGCCCGCGCCGGTTGGGCCAGCCCCTTGCTGGCGCCGGGGCGCGTGCTCTGCCTGCCGGCCTGGTGCCTGGACCTGCCCGATGACGAGGCCCGGGCCGTGCTCGGCCACGAGCTGGCCCATTTGCGCCGCCGCGACCCGGCCTGGCGCCTGTTGGCCGCCGTCATCAAGGCTCTGCTGTGGCCGCAGGCCCTGAACCGCATCGCCCTGCAGCGCCTGGACCTGCTGGCCGAGCTGGCCTGCGATGCCGCGGCGGCCCAGCCCTCGGGCCAGCGCCTGGCCCTGGCGCAAAGCCTGCTGCGCTGCGCCGAGGCCCTGAAGGCCCAGGGCGGCCGCCACGGGCCGGCTCTGGCCTGCGGCGCGGCGAGCGCGGGCTCGCCGCTGTTGGCCCGCGTGCGCCGCTTGCTGAGGAGCGATGACGAGACGCCTCGTGAGCGCCGCGGCGTGCGCTGGGGCCTGGTGGGCATCATCCTGGTCGCCCTCGTCGCCATGCCGGCCGTTGTCGTCAGCCACACCGATGGGCGCAGTCTGCTGGAGCGCCTGGACTTCGGCGGCCTGGGCGACAGCATGGCCTTCTCGGTGCGCGGCACGCGCATCTACAGCCGCTATCCGGGTGGCAGTTTCGCGGTGGTGCTGGATGGCAAGGTGGCCTTCAACGACGCCGAGGACGAGGTGCAGACCCTGACCGGCACGCTGACGGTGAAGGAGCGCGAGGGCGGGCTGACGCGCGAGATGGTGTTGAAGTCCATGGGCGAGGGCCGCATCGAGCGCGAGTACCGCGTCGGCAACGACAGCCGGCCGCTGGACGAAGCAGGACGGCAGTGGTGGGGCAAGGCCGTGCAGCGCATGGCCGAGAGCCTGACCGACCCGCTGGTGCGCGCCAGGAAACTGTTCGCCCGCGGCGGCATCGACGCCGTGCTGGCCGATATCGAGAGCGCCAGGGAGGACTTCCAGCGCCGCCGTCGCATCGAGTCCGCACTCAAGCTCGACGGCGCGCTTCCCGTGGGGGCCGTGGAGCGCCTCATCACCGCGTCTGCAGGTTTGCAGGGCGCGTTCGAGCGCCGTGAAGCCTTGAGCGCCATCGCGCGCCAGCCGCTCACCGAGCCCCAGCAGCTGGCCTGGCTGGCTGCTGCGGCCGGCATCGATGGCGACTTCGAGCGCCGCGAGGCCCTGGCTGCGCTGGCCCCCCGTCTCCTCACCAGCCCGGCCGTGCTGGCGGCCTGGGGCCAGGCCGTCGGCCACATCGGCGGTGACTTTGAATTGCGCTCGGCCATCGAGGCCCAGGTGTCGGCCACGCCCCAGCCCGCCGTGCTCGCCGCGGCCCTGCAGGCGGCGACGCATATCGAGGGCGACTTCGAGAAGCGCGAGGCCCTGGGTGCCGTGGTCCAGCGCCTGCAGGGCGACGAGGCCGATCTCGTCGACGCCTATGCGCGCGCCGCGGGCGGCATCGGTGGCGGCTTCGAGCGGCGCGAGGCGCTCAACAAGCTGCTCGACCGGCCCCGTCTTGGCACGGCCGGCCTGGAGCGGGTGCTGGCCAGCGCCGAGAGCATGGAGGGCGGCTTCGAGCGCCTGCAAGTGCTGCTGCGCGTGGCCGAGAAGCTGGGCCAGTCCAAGCCCGTCGACGCGGCCTTGATCGAACGCCTGCGCCGTGCCGGCCGCGGCATGGGCGACCATGAGCGGGGGCAGATCGAGAATGCGCTGGATCGGTTGAGCTGAACGGAAGTCACTTCCGCGCCGTGGCCCTTGCTGCGATGCTGCGCGCCGTTCCAGCCTGAACGGAGCCCATCTTGCAACGACGCATCTTCATGAGCAGCGCGGCCCTGGCCGCGGCCTCCACCGCCGCGACCGCCGCCGAACCCGAGGCCGCCGCCATCGAGGCCTGCGCGCGCGACTACATCGAGGGCTGGTATGCCGGCGACGCGGCGCGCATGGAGCGCTCGCTGCATCCTGAGCTGGCCAAGCGCATCGTCGCGCGCCGCCCCGACGGCCGCAGTTCGCTGCAGACCATGGGCGCGATGACGCTGGTGCAGGCGACGCGGGCGCGGGCCGGCAAGCCCGAGACCGGCAAGCGCGCCGACGTGAAGATTCTCGACATCTTCGGCCGCACGGCCAGCGTGCGCGTCGATGCCGAGAGCTGGATCGACTACATGCACCTGGCCCAGGAGGACGGGCGCTGGCGCATCGTCAATGTGCTGTGGGAGTTGCGGGCTTAGTGAGACCCCTCGCCCAGCCTTGCTCGGCTGAACGCCGGCAAGTCTGATCGGTCTTGCAGACCGCGCAGCCGACGGAGCGGCTGCTCTTCGGCAGGCACGCCAAGTCCACAGGACTTGCCGTGTCCGGCCTCAGCCCCCGAGGGGACGGCGATGCTTGCGGCATTGAGCCGCAAGCACATCGCCAAAGGCGGGCCGGCTCGGCGAACTGGAGTCGGACACAAGCAGTCCCTGCGGACTGGTTGTGCCTACGGAAGGCCATGGGCCTCTGGCCCATGGCAGGCCCAGCGCTCGGCCCGCAATGCGTCAGTCGGGTACGGCTTGGATGAGTTTTTCCAGGCCGACGCGGACTTTCAGCCCCGCCAGCGGTACCACGGCGGCAATGCCGAACTCCGCCTTGGCCGTGTCGCGCCTGGCGGGGTCGATGCGCAGATGGCCCTGGCGGTCCGTCAGCACGGCCACCAGCGGCGTGTTGGCGCTGTCGCCGCGCTTCATCACCATGCCGACCTCGCCCGACTTCAGGCGCACCGTGCAGCCCGGTGGATACAGGCCGAACTCCTTGATGAGGGCCGCGGTCAGCGCATCGCCCTTGGCGCACTGGTATTGCAGCCGCGCCGCGGCGTCCGCCAGCATGGGCGGGCGCTTCAGGCGCGGGCTGAGCTTGGCGGTGAAGCAGTCGGCGCTGTGGATGAGCTGGGCCACTTCGTTGATCTTGACCGGCCGCCGCGGATAACCGCTGCCGTCGTGCTCCTCGTGATGCTGGCGCACGGCCTCCAGCCAGTCGCTGTCCGTCACACCGGCCATCTCCAGCATGGCGGCGCTGCGCTCGGGATGGGACTCGATCTCGGCGCGTTGCAGCGGCGTGACGGGCGACACCTGGGTCACCAGCTTGTTCTGCAGTTCGGCCATGGCGATGTTCATCGTCAGCGCGGTGCGCAGCACGCATTGGCGCTGCTGCGCCGACCAGCCCAGCCGCGTGGCCGCCAGGCAGGCTGCAGTGGCCGTGTGCACGGCGTGGCGGCTGGCGTAGGACGTCGGACCGCCATCGACCGCCTCGGTGCGCACGGCCTGCAGGATGGCCAGGTCGGGGTCGCGCTCGATGAGGGCTAGCAGCGGCTTGGAGGCTTGGTCGAGCGACTGCGTGAAGTCGCTGGTCGGGCTGGCGCGCAGCAGTCGCCCCACTTCACCCATGCTTTCATCCCAGTACGCGGGCAACTGGTCGCGCCGCGCGTTGGCAATCTTGCGCGCCGGGTCGTCGAACTCGCGCACATCCACCGTCGCTTCGCGCTCGATCAGCTTCTCCAGCTGCTCGCTGCTCTCGAACTGGTGCCCACGCGCCAGCAGCAGGCGCCCGCTGACATCGAAGATGCCGTAGGGCGTGGGCTTGCCCGCCTGGAAGCGGGTCTTGTGCAGACTCAGAGGCTGAAAGTTCATGGCCTACCGCGAGTGGCCCGCATCGTCTCCAATGCGCCCCGGCCAACCCAACGTCCTTGTTTTTGTGACGGGGCGGATTACAGCCGGGCTCGGCAGGCCTTGTGCAAGTTTTTTGGGCAGTCAGTTGTGACAACCGACACGTCAGATCCGTTGCAATCGAATGAAATTTTTCAGCCGGCGCGCTTGGCGAGGACGGCGCGGGCCACCCGCGACACCGGCGGGCGGCCCAGCACGCCGGAGATGAAGGCGCCGGCGTCGACCAGTTTGTCGAGATCGATGCCCGTCGTGATGTCGAGGCCATTCAGCATGAAGACGACGTCTTCCGTCGCCACATTGCCCGTCGCGCCCTTGGCATAGGGGCAGCCGCCCAGGCCCGCCACGCTGGCGTGGAAGCTGTGTACGCCCAGCTCCATGCTGGCGTAGATATTGGTCAGGGCCTGGCCATAGGTGTCATGGAAATGGCCCGAGACCTCGGCGAGCGGGAAGTGCTTGAGCGCCCTCTCCATCGCGGCCTGCACCTTGCGCGGCGTGCCGACGCCGATGGTGTCGGCGATGTCGATGGCGTCCACGCCCAGCTCGCGCAGCGGCTTCACGACACGCTCGACTTGGGTCGCGGTGATCTCGCCCTCGTAGGGACAGCCCAGCGAGCAGGACAGGGCCGCGCGCACCTTGATGCCGGCCGCATGCGCGCCTGCGATGACGGGCGCGAAGCGCTCCAGGCTTTCGGCGATGGAGCAGTTGATGTTCTTCTGCGTGAAGGCCTCGCTGGCCGCGGTGAAGACCAGGATCTCGTCGGGCTGGGTCGCCAGCGCCGGCTCCAGGCCCTTGGTGTTGGGCACCAGGACCGAGTAGCGCACACCCGGCTTGCGCGCGATGGCGGCCATCACGGCCGCGTTGTCGCCCATCTGCGGCACCCACTTCGGAGACACGAAGCTGGTGACCTCGATCTCCTTGAGCCCCGCGTCCTGCAGCATGGCGACCAGCGTCGCCTTGTGCTCGGTGGCGACGTTCTCCTTCTCGTTCTGCAGCCCGTCGCGCGGGCCGACATCGAGGATCTTGACGTGGGTGGGCAGGGCCATGGTCATGCCTCCAGCTTCAGCAGCTCGGCGCCGTCGCCAACCTGGTCACCCACGGCGAACAGCAGCTCGGCCACCTTGCCGTCGCGCGGCGAGGAGATGGTGTGCTCCATCTTCATGGCCTCCATGACGGCCAGGGGCTGGCCCTTGGTGACGGTGTCGCCGGCCTTGGCCAGGAAGGCCACCAGCTTGCCGGGCATGGGCGCGGTCAGGCGCCCGCCCTCGGTCGGGCCGTCGCCGGCGTGGGCGATGACGTCGACCTCGGTCAGCACGGCCGAACCGGTCGGAGCGAAGACGGCGACGCGTTCGCCCTGGGCATAGGTCTTCACGCGGATGCGATCCGTGCCGAGGAAGAGTTCGTGCGTCTCGGTGTCGACCGACTGCACGGCGAACTCGATGACTTCGCCTTCGACCGTCAGCGTCATGCCGCCGCGGTGATGGCGGGACAGCAGCACCTCGTGATGGGTGCCGCCGGCTTCGAGGTCGAAGCGGCGCGTGGCCGAGCCGAACAGGCGGAAGCCGTCGCGGGCGCTCCACGGGTCGCTGCCTTGCGTCGCGCCTTCCACGGCCAGCGTGTGGGCGACGACGGCGGCGGCGCTGACGCGCAGCGGCAGGCCGGGCTGGTCGAAGAGCACGGCCTTCTCGCGCTCGATCAGGCCGGTGTCGAGATCGGCGCCTGCAAACGACTGGGTGGCCGCGCAGCGGCGCAGGAAGGCGACATTGGTGTGAAGGCCGACGATGTGGGTGTCGCGCAGCGCCAGGTCCAGCCGCGCCAGCGCCTGGGCGCGGTCTTCGCCCCAGACGATAAGCTTGGCGATCATCGAGTCGTAATAGGGGCTGATGGCATCGCCCTCGCGCACGCCGGCGTCGATGCGGACATTGCCGCGCTCGAACGCCACATGAGCGGGCCAGCGCGCCACGTCCAGCCTGCCAGTCGCGGGCAGGAAGCCGCCGTCCGGGTTCTCGGCGCAGATGCGGGCCTCGATGGCATGGCCGTGCATGCGCAGCTCCGATTGCTTGAGCGGCAGCGGCTCGCCCGAGGCGACGCGCAGCTGCCACTCCACCAGGTCCTGGCCGGTGATGGCTTCCGTCACCGGGTGCTCGACCTGCAGCCGCGTGTTCATCTCCATGAAGTAGAAGCGGCCATCCTGCTCGGCGATGAACTCGACGGTGCCGGCGCCGACATAGCCCACGGCCTTGGCGGCGGCCACGGCCGCCTCGCCCATCTGGGCCCGGCGCTCGGGCGTCATGCCGGGGGCGGGGGCTTCCTCCAGCACCTTCTGGTGGCGGCGCTGCACCGAGCAGTCGCGCTCGAACAGGTAGACGCAGTCGCCGTGCGAATCGCCGAAGACCTGGATCTCGATGTGGCGGGGCTTTTGCACATAGCGTTCGATCAGCACCGCGTCGTCGCCGAAGCTGTTGATGGCTTCGCGCTTGCACGAGGCCAGGGCGGCGTCGAACTCGTCGGCGCTGTAGACGGCCCGCATGCCCTTGCCACCACCGCCGGCGCTGGCCTTGATCAGCACGGGATAGCCGATGCGGTCGGCTTCCTTCTTCAGCAGGGCTGGGTCCTGGTCGGCGCCGTGATAGCCGGGCACCAACGGCACCTGGGCGGCCTCCATCAAGCGCTTGGACTCGGCCTTCAGGCCCATGGCCAGGATGGCGCTGGGGGGCGGGCCGATGAAGGCGACGCCGGCATCGGCGCAGGCCTGGGCAAAGGCCTCGTTCTCCGACAGAAAGCCATAGCCGGGGTGGACGGCTTGCGCGCCGGTGGCCTTGGCCGCGGCGAGGATGCGCTCCCACTGCAGATAGGAGTCGCGCGGCGCCGGGCCGCCGATGAGGATGGCTTCGTCGCAGGCCTTGACGTGCTGGGCGTCGGCGTCGGCTTCGGAGTAGACGGCCACCGTCTGGATGCCGAGGCGACGGGCAGTCGCAGCCACTCGGCACGCGATCTCGCCGCGGTTGGCAATCAAAATTTTCTTGAACATCTCTTTCGTCTCCTCAGCCGTCTTCTTGTGGATTCAGGATCGGGGCGCGCCGCGGGTCGATGGCCCTTGGCGCGCGGTTGTCGCAGAACTCAGTGCGTGCAGACCTGCACCTTGGCCGCCGCCTCGGACGGCGTCAGCTCGGCCTCGGTCGAGCAGCGCATGCCCAGGCGCTCCAGCAAGGCACGGTCCTTCTCGGCCTGCGGGTTGCTCGTCGTCAGCAGTTTGTCGCCATAGAACATGGAATTGGCGCCGGCCAGGAAGCACAGGGCCTGCATGGTCTCGGGCATCTCTTCGCGGCCGGCCGACAGGCGCACCATGGCGCGCGGCATGGTGATGCGGGCGACGGCAATCGTGCGGATGAACTCCAGCGGATCCAGCGGCGCGGTGCCGGCCAGCGGCGTGCCTTCGACCTGCACGAGGTTGTTGATGGGCACGCTTTCGGGGTAGGGGTCGAGGTTGGCCAGCTGGACGATGAGGCCGGCGCGCTGGCGGCGCGTCTCGCCCATGCCGACGATGCCGCCCGAGCAGACCTTGAGCCCTTGCTGGCGCACGCGCTCCAGCGTGTCCAGGCGGTCCTGGTAGGTGCGCGTCGTGATGATCTGGCCGTAGAACTCGGGCGCGGTGTCGAGGTTGTGGTTGTAGTAGTCCAGGCCCGCAGTTTTCAGCTGTTCGGCCTGGCCGTCTTCCAGCATGCCGGCCGTCAAACAAGTCTCCAGGCCCAGGGCCTTGACCTCGGAAATCATCTCGCCGATGGCCTCGAGGTGGCGCGGCTTGGGCGAGCGCCAGGCGGCGCCCATACAGAAGCGTGTCGCGCCATTGGCCTTGGCCGCGCGGGCCGCTTCCATGACCTCCTGCAGCGGGATCAGCTTCTCGGCCTTCAGCCCGGTGTCGAAGTGGGCCGACTGCGGGCAGTAGGCGCAGTCCTCCTCGCAGCCGCCGGTCTTGATGGACAGCAGTGTGGACAGCTGCACGGCGTTGGCATCGAAGTGCTCGCGGTGCACCTGCTGCGCGCGGAACAGCAGGTCGTTGAAGGGCAGGTCGAACAGCGCCACGACGTCCTTGACGGTCCAGGGCGTGGCCTGGCGGCGATCGGTGTCGGTCGTGGGGGTGAGGGTCTGGATCTGGTTCATGCGGGAAGGTGTCCGAGCAGGGGTTCGAGCGACAGATGGCGGGCCATCGTGGCGTGGTCGGCGTGGGCCAGGCGGGGCACATGGCCGAGGCAGGGGGCTTGCAGGCCGCGCTGCAGAGCTTGCAGATTGTCGGTGACGTGGGGCTGGCGCTCGTCCACCGTGTTGGCCACCCAGGCGGCCAGCGTCAGGCCGCGGGCGCGCACGGCCTCGGCCGTCAGCAGCGCGTGGTTGATGCAACCCAGGCGCAGGCCGACGACGAGGATGACGGGCAGGCCCAGGTCGACGGCGAGGTCGGCGGTGTCCCATTCATCGTTGAGCGGCACGCGGAAACCGCCCACACCCTCGACCAGCGTCACGTCGGCACGGAAAGCCACGGCGCGCAGCGCGTGCAGCACCGGCTCGCGGACGATGGCCTCGTTCTCGATGCGGGCCGCGATGTGGGGCGCACAGGCGGTGCGCATCTGCAGCGCACCGACCTCTGCGGACGTCAGGCCCAGGTTGCCGGCCGCGCGCAGGCGCTCGACGTCGTCGTTGAGCCAATGGCCGTCGATGAAGTCCTGCCCGGCCGAGATGGGCTTGAGCGCGGCCACGCGCCGGCCGGTCAGGGCGAGCGCATGAGCCAGTCCGGCCGTGACGGCGGTTTTGCCGATCTCGGTGTCGGTACCGGTGACGAAGAAGCCCCTTCTCATGTGGGTCATGCCCGTCATGCCGCCTGCTCCTGGGCCGAGGCGGCGCGCTCCAGCGCAGTCAGCAGTGCGTCGACGTCGGCGGCGGTGTGCGTGCCGCACAGTGTGATGCGCAGCCGAGCGGTGCCCGCTGCCACGGTCGGTGGGCGGATGCCGGGCACGCGCAGGCCGGCGCTCTCCAGCGCGGCAGCCAGGGCCATGACCTCGGCATTGCCGCCGACGATGAGGGGCTGGATGGGCGTGGCCGAGTCGGTCAGCGACCAGCCCAGGCGTGGATGGTGGTCGATGAGGGCCAGCAGGCCGTCGCGCAGCCGGCCTTGCAAGGCGACGAGGTTGGCGCGGCGGGCGGCGCCCAGCGGGCCTTCGATGAGCTCGAAGCTGGCCAGCAGCGCATGCTCGATGGCGGGCGGCGAGGCGGTCGAGAAGATGAAGTTGCGCGCCGCCTGCAGCAGGTAGTCGACGATGGTGGCGTGGGCCGCGACAAAAGCGCCGGCCAGGCCCGCGGCCTTGCCCAGGGTGCCGACGAGGATGAGGCGCTCGCTGCGCAGGCCGAAGTGCTCCAGCGAGCCGCGCCCCTTTTCACCCAGCACGCCGAAGCCGTGGGCGTCGTCGACGATGAGCCAGGCGTCGAACGCCTCGGCGAGCTTCAGCAGTTCCGGCAGCGGCGCCAGGTCGCCGTCCATGCTGAAGACGGCGTCGGTGACGATGAGCTTGACCTTGGCGGTGCTGGCGGCGAGCAGGGCGCGCAGGCCGGCCACGTCGGCATGGCCGTAGCGCGTCACCTTGGCCTTGGCCAGGCGCGCCGCGTCGATCAGCGAGGCATGGTTGAGCTGCTCCGAGAAGACTTCCGTGTGCTCGTCGCCCAGGGCCGTGACGACGGCCAGGTTGGCCATATAGCCGGTGCACAAGCCGATGGCGCGGGCCTGCGGGATATGCGGCGCATACCAGCGGGCCAGCGTGGCGGCGACGGCCTCATGGGCGGCGCTGTGGCCGCTGACCAGCGGCGAAGCCCCCGAGCCACCGCCCCACAGGCGCGCGCCTTCGGCAATCGCCTGCGCGATGGCGGGTTCCGCGGCCAGGCCGAGATAGTCGTTGGAGCAGAACATCAGCAGCTCGCGGCCGTTGATGCTCTGGCGGGGCGCGGTGCCGCTGTCGGCGGTGCGCAATTTGCGCGTCAGGCTCTGGGCGGCAATGGCCGAGAGCTTGGCGCTGAGGTGATCAAGCAAGGACATCGTTCAGCGTCTTCGACACGGCGTCGGCCAGCCAGGCCGCGGTCGCGTCGTCGATCAGGTAAGGGGGCATCAGGTAGACGGTCGAGCCGATCGGTCGGATCAGCAGTTCGTGTGCGCGCGCAGCGAGGTGGAAGCGCTCAGCGAAGCGGGGTGGTGCTTCAGGCACATCGAAGGCCAGGATCATGCCGCGTTGTCGCAGATGTTTCACACGCGGGGCCAAGGCTGCGAAGGCGCGGGTCAGCGCTGAAGCCTGTGCCCGGTTGTCTTCGAGCTGGCCGGCATCGAAGCGGTCCAGCACCGCGTTGGCCGCGGCGCAGGCCAGCGGGTTGCCGGTGTAGGAGTGGGAATGCAGGAAGCCGCGCGTGACGTCCTCGCTCCAGAACGCGCCAAACACCGCCTCGGTCGTCAGCACCAGCGACAGCGGCAGCGTGCCGCCGGTGATGCCTTTGCTGAGAAGAATGAAGTCGGGCCAGTCCGCGCCGCTCTGCTCCCACGCGAAGAAGGTGCCGGTGCGGCCGCAGCCGACGGCGATCTCGTCGGCGATCAGGTGGACGCCGAACTCGCGCGTCAGCTCGCGCAGGCCCTTCAGATAGGCCGGCGAATACATGACCATGCCGGCGGCGCCCTGGATCAGCGGCTCGACGATGACGCAGGCGATCGAATCATGCCGCTCGGCCAGCAGTGTGCGCATCGCTTCCAGCGCCCCGGCCTCGTTGGCGAGGCGGGCATCCGGCGAGGCGACGATATGGGCCCGCATCAGCAGCGGGTCGTAGGCATCGCGGAAGACCTGCACATCGGTCACGCTCAGCGCCCCCAGCGTCTCGCCGTGATAGCTGTTTTTGAGACAGACGAATTCGCGCTTGTTGGTCTGGCCACGGTTCTTCCACGAATGGAAGCTCTGCTTCAGTGCGATCTCGACGGCGCTGGCGCCATCGCTGCCGAAGAAGGCATGGCCCAGGGCGCCGCCGGTGCGAGCCGACAGCCGCTCGGCCAGGCGCACGGCGGGCTCGTGGGTGCAGCCGGCCAGCATCACATGGGGCAGGGTGTCCAGCTGGGCCTTGATGGCGTCGTGCAACCCCTTGTCGCTGTGGCCGAAGAGGTTGACCCACCAGGACGAATTGGCGTCGAAATAGCGGCGGCCGTCGGTGTCGAACAGCCAGGGGCCTTCGCCGCGGGCGATGGGCAGGGGCGGCACCTGGGCCAGGCGGGCCATCTGCGTGCAGGGATGCCAGACGGCGGCGCGGCTGCGGGCCGCGAGGTCTTGGGAATTGCTCATGCGGGACTCGGTGCGCGCCAGCGCCGGACCAGCGCGCGCAGGAATTTGAAGCACAGCCAGATCAGCGTGCCCATGACGGCCAGCGCCAGGGCCAGCAGCGGGAAGAAGACAAGGGGATGGGCCCAGGCCAGCCACAGCATGGCGGGCACGGCCACGTCGCCGAGCAGCGACAGGCCGATATTGGAGAAGGGCTCCGGCGAGGTGTTGGCCGCCGCGCGCGTGCTGGCCTTGGCGGCATGCGCCGTCGCGGCCAGGCCGCCACCCAGCAGCGCGGCCACGATGCCCCAGGCCTGGCCATGGTCGCCCGCCCAGCCGCTCACCATGCCGGCCACCAGGGCGGCGCCGGCGGGGATGCGGATCAACGTGTGCAGGGCATCCCAGGCGCTGTCGACGAGGGGGATCTTGTCGGCCAGGAACTCGATCAGGGCCAGCACCGCGGCGGCGCTCATGACCAGCGGCGAGGCCAGCACCTGCAGGCCCGGCGGCAATGCAATCCAGCCCCAATGCCCGGCGATGCCGACCAGCAGCACCGTCAGGTACAGGCGCAGGCCGCTGGCCCAGCCGAGTGCGGCGGCCAGGGCGAGCAGTTGGAGGGCGTCGAGTTTCATCCCACCAGCCAGCTCGGCTTGGCCTTGTTCAAAAAGCTCTGAACGCCCTCACGCCCTTCGGCGCTGGCCCGGATGTCGGCGATGCGGCGGGCGGTGCTGTCGCGCAGCCCGGGCGTGATCTCGCGGCTGGCCACGTCCTTGACGAGCCGCTTGCAGGCGCGCGCAGCAGCCGGGCCGTTGGCCGTGATGGCGGCGACGAGTTCGTCGACCTTGGCGTCCAGCGCCTCGGCCGCAACGACTTCGTGCACCAGGCCCAGGCGCCTGGCCTCATCGGCCGGGAAACGCTCCGCCGTCACGAAGTAGCGCCGCGACGCCTGCTCGCCCAGGGCCTTGACGACATAAGGGCCGATGGTGGCCGGCAGCAGGCCCAGCTTGGCCTCGCTGAGGCAGAAGCCGGCCGTGTCCACGGCCACGACGACGTCGGCACAGGACACCAGGCCCACGCCGCCGGCATAGACATCGCCCTGCACACGCGCGATGACCGGCACCGGGCAGCTGTAGATCGCCCACAGCATGTCGGCCAGCCGGGTGGCGTCGGCATGGTTCTCGTCCCAGCTGTAGCCGGCCATGGCCTTCATCCAGTTCAGGTCGGCGCCGGCGCAGAAGGCCTTGCCTTCGGCCGCAAGCACGATGGCGCGCAAGTCGTCGCGCTCGCCCAGCTCGGTGAAGGCCGCGGTCAGCTCCTGGATCAGCACCTCGTTGAAGGCGTTGCGGACCTCGGGGCGGTTCAGCGTGACGCGGGCGACATGGCCCTGGGTCGTGATGGTCAGGCAGGTGCTCATGGCGGTACGGGATCAGGGATGGGATTGTCCGGCCGGGCCGAGGTGGCGCGCCAGGAAGTCGGCCAGGCGAGCCTGCGATGCGCTGTAGGCCTCGGGGTTGCCGCCAAGGTGCACGCCGGCAGCGTTGCGGCCGTTGGGCACGTCGCTGCGAAAGCGCACCGGGTTGTCGGAATCGAAGCCGTGATAGGCGCCGGCGTAGACATCGAGCACGACATCGCGGCCGGCGGCCTGCCAACGCTTGGCGAGCCGCGCGCAGGGTTCGGGCGGCGTCCAGTCGTCGGCGCCGCCCAGTTGGACCAGCACCGCGCCGGCGGCGGGCTCGGCGCCCTGCTGGCGGCCGCAGCCGGGGTAGAACAGCACGACGGCCGCCAGCGGCGGGGCCGGCGGTGCCTGGCGGGCATCCATGGTGCTCAGCGCCGTCGTCGCGCCATTGCTCCAGCCCATCAGCGCGACATGCCCGGCGTCCACGCGCGTTTGCGCACGCAACCAGGCCAGCGCCTCCAGCACGTCGGCGCGGCGGTCGGCGATGTCGACGCTGCGCGTGCCGTAGCGCTGGGTGCAGACCGAGGTCAGGCCGCGCGAGCCGAAGCTGTCGGGCAGCAGCACGTGGTAGCCCAGGGCATGCAGGCGCTCGACGTAGCTGGGGTAGCGCGCGTCCAGGCTGTGGCCGTCGCGCTTGTAGAGGCCGCCGCAGCCGTGCAGGGCCACGACGGCGGGGTGGGGCTGGTCGTCCAGCGGCGCCCAGTGCAGGGTCAGCGCGGGGCGGCGCAGCGTGGCGGGCAGGGTGACGACCTCCATGGCCTGGGTGAGGCCGGCCAGGGCCAGCCAGCCCGTCAGCAGCAGGGTGAGTGTTCGGGCCGAGCGCAGGGCCGCCCCAAGCCGGGCCGCCAGGGGCTGCTCACGGTTCGACGCCGTGGGCAGCCTCGTCCCCTCGGGGGACCGACTGGACTGGCCCGCGTCCAGCGAGGCCAGGCCGGGCGAGGGGCTCAAGGTCATCCGAGGGGTTTGCACATCAGCACCGACGCATAGGTCTTGCCCTGCCATTGCACGCCGCCGACCTCGGCATAACCGCGCCGGGCGTAGCGGTTGCGCAGCGCGGTGGCGGGTTCGGCCGTGTCCAGCGCCAGCTGACGGAAGCCCTGTTCACGCGCCCAGGCCTCGGCGACGTCCATCAACTGCTCGCCCAGGCCCAGGCCGCGGCAGTCCGGATGCACGGCCAGCTGCGACAGGATGGCCGTGCCCGGCGTCGTGTACAGCGGCGGCGGTGGGTCGGCGATATAGGCCTCGCCGGCCGGCTTGGGGCCGCGCACGGCGACGGTGCCGACGAGGCGTCCGCCCCACTCGGCGACAAAGCCCTGGGCGCCGGCCAGGCGCTCGCGCGTCACGTCCACGCTCTGGTCGACGGCCGTGAAGTTCCAGCCCTGGTCGGCGAGCGACGCGTAAGCCGTATGCAGCAGCGCGGTCAGCGCTTCCAGCGAGTCGCTGGGTTGGAGCAGGCGAATATCAATCACATCCGGAACACACCAAACTTGGTTTCAGGAATGGGCGCATTCAGCGAAGCCGAAAGCCCCAGCGCCAGCACGCGGCGCGTGTCGGCCGGGTCGATGACGCCGTCGTCCCAGAGGCGCGCCGACGCGTAATAGGGATGGCCTTGGTCTTCGTACTGCTGACGGATGGGGGCCTTGAAGGCTTCTTCCTCGTCGGCGCTCCAGGCGCCGCCCTTGGCCTCGATGCCGTCGCGCCGGATGGTGGACAGCACGCTGGCGGCCTGCTCGCCGCCCATCACCGAGATGCGCGCGTTGGGCCACATCCACAGGAAGCGCGGCGAGTAGGCGCGACCGCACATGCCGTAGTTGCCGGCGCCGAAGGAGCCGCCAATGATGACGGTGAACTTGGGCACCTGGGCGCAGGCCACGGCCGTCACCATCTTGGCACCGGCGCGGGCGATGCCGTCGTTCTCGTATTTGCGGCCCACCATGAAGCCGGTGATGTTCTGCAGGAAGACCAGCGGAATCTTGCGCTGGCAGCACAGCTCGATGAAGTGCGCCCCCTTGTTGGCGCTCTCGGCGAACAGGATGCCGTTGTTGGCGACGATGCCCACCGGCATGCCCTCGATGTGGGCGAAGCCGCAGACCAGGGTCGCGCCGTAGCGGGCCTTGAATTCGTCGAACTCCGAGCCGTCGACGATGCGGGCAATGATCTCGCGGATGTCGAAGGGCTTGCGAGTGTCGGTCGGGATGACGCCGTGCAGCTCGCTGGCGTCGAACAACGGCGCCTTGGGCTCCTGCATTGCCAGCGGGTTGGCCTTGCTCCAGTTCAGCCGCGCGACGGACTGGCGCGCGATGGCCAGGGCATGCGTGTCGTTGTTGGCGAGGTGGTCGGCCACGCCGGACAGGCGCGTGTGCACGTCGCCGCCACCCAGGTCCTCGGCCGTGACGACCTCGCCGGTCGCGGCCTTCACCAGCGGCGGGCCGCCCAGGAAGATGGTGCCCTGGTTCTTGACGATGATGGTCTCGTCGCTCATGGCCGGCACATAGGCGCCACCCGCCGTGCACGAGCCCATGACGACGGCGATCTGCGGAATGCCCTCGGCGCTGAGATTGGCCTGGTTGAAGAAGATGCGGCCGAAATGATCGCGGTCGGGGAAGACCTCGTCCTGGTTGGGCAGGTTGGCGCCGCCACTGTCCACCAGATAGATGCAGGGCAGGCGGTTCTGCTGGGCGATCTCCTGGGCGCGCAGGTGCTTCTTGACGGTGATGGGGTAGTAGGTGCCGCCCTTCACCGTGGCGTCATTGCACACGATCATGCAGTCCACGCCCGAGACGCGGCCGATGCCGGCGACGACGCCGCCGCCCGGAGCCGCGTTGTCATACATGTTCAGGCCGGCCAGCGGGGCCAGCTCCAGGAAGGGCGTGCCGGGGTCCAGCAGCATCTCGACGCGGTCGCGCGGCAGCAGCTTGCCGCGGGCGGTGTGCTTGGCGCGCGCGGCTTCGCCGCCGCCCTGGGCGATCTTCTCGAGCTTGGCGTCGAGGTCGCTGATCAGCCCGCGCATCGCGTCGGCATTGGCCTTGAAGTCGGCCGAGCGAGGGTTGAGCTGGGTGTTCAAAACCGGCATGTTGTCTCCCGGCAAGCGCTGCCGAATCAAGGATTAAGCAAGGCTCAACTTGGTGTGAACGGCCTCGTGAGCCGCGAAAGGTTCGCCAGAATAATCCAGGGTGAACACGGACGCAATGCCGACTTGAGTGTTACTCAAGAATTGCGCAGAATGCGACCCTGATGACCTCGACCGCCACCGCTTCGCCCCAGCGTCGCTCGCCCGCCGGCCCCAAGGCCGAGCAGCGCGTGCGCGACATCCTGCGCGTCGGCCGCGAGGTGTTCGCCGAGCGCGGCTATGAGCGGGCGACGACGACCGAGATCGCCCAGCGCCTGGCCATCTCCGAGGCCACCGTCTTCACCTATTTCCGCGGCAAGCGCGAGCTCTGCATGCGCGTCATCCAGGACTGGTATGACGAGATCATCGCGGCCATCGAGGCCGGTCTGCCGCGCCAGGCTTCGGTGCGCGAGCAGCTCGAGTTCGTCGTGCTGACGCATCTGCGCCTCTTCCTCATCCAGGGTACGGGGCTGTGTGCCCTGGTGCTGTCGGAAGGCCGGACCAAGGGCCAGGACCTGGGCGAGGGCTTTGTCGAGCTGCAGCGCCGCTACACGGCGCCGCTGATGGATCTGCTGGCACGCGGCCAGGAGGCCGGCGAGGTCAGGCGCGACATCCCGCTGCGCCTGCTGCGCTCCCTCGTCTTCGGGCCCATGGAGCACATGCTGTGGGAGGTGGTCATCACGGGCCGTCAGATCGACGTCGAGGCCAGCGCGCGCGACCTGGTCGCCCTGCTGTGGCCGGCCCTGCAGGCGCCCGACCAGGAGCTGCAACGGCTGCGCTGGCTGCGGAGCCAGCTGCAGGATGCGCTATCGGCTGCGTAAAACCGCCCGCCTTCGGGCCGAGCGCCGGGCCTGCCATGGGCCAGAGGCCCGTGGCCTTCCGTAGGCACAAGCAGTCCGCAGGGACTGCTTGTGTCCGACTCCAGTTCCCTAGCCGGCCCGCGCTGGCGATGTGCTCGCGGGCTCAATGCCGCGAGCATCGCCGTCCCCTCGGGGGACCGATCGGTCCCGCCCGCGTTCAGCGTGGCGGCGCCGGTCGAGGGGCTTCAAATCACTTGGTCCAGGACTGCACGAGCACCGTCTCGCAGACCTTGAACAGCAGCCAGGCCGCCATGGCTGCCAGCGCCGAGACGAGCAACTCCAGCAGCTGGCGCAGCCCGCCGTCCTGCAGGGCCTGCCAGCCGTAGTCCGACAGCAGGGCCGCATTGGCGCTGACCAGGCGCACCAGGTCCAGGGTCAGCAGGCCGAAGCCGATGAAGCTCAGCACCATGAGGCCGAAGCAGGCGATGCGATGGCGGCGCAGCCAGGCGATGAAGCCCGAAATCGTCAGCATTGCGCGCACTCCTCCTGTGTTCCTGATTCTCCGGCATGGCTAGTATTCGGCATCCTGCAAGGGAGGGGAGTGGCGATGAGAGCACTGAGAGTCTGGCTCGCCCTGGGCCTGCTGCTGGTTGGCGCTGCGGCGCAGGCACAGACGGAGGCCGCCGATGCCGACTGGCGCTACCGCATCCAGCCGGGTGACACGCTGATCACGCTGACCGACAACTGGCTGGCCGCGCCCCGGACGTGGCGCGACCTGCAGAAGCTCAACCGCGTGCCCGATCCGCTGCGGCTGATGCCCGGCTCCACGCTGCGCATGCCCGTGGCCTGGCTGAGGCGGGAAGCCAGCGTCGCCGAGGCCGTGTTCGCGCGCGGCCAGGTCACGCGCCAGCGTGGCAGCGCCAGCGAGGCCCTGGCCGCCGGCGCGACGCTGCAAAGCGGCGACCGCATCAGGACCGGCGCCCAGTCCAGTGCCAGCCTGCGCTTTGCCGATGGCTCGCGCCTGCTGATCCCGGCCGACAGCGACATCACGCTGGAGCAGCTGCTGGTGCTGGGCCGCGGCGCCCTCCCCGCGGTGCGCATCGGCGTGCAGCAAGGCGGGGCGGACAGCCGCGTCACACCCAACGCCCAGCGCGTGCCGCTGTACGAGGTGCGCACGCCACATGTCAATCTGGGCGTGCGCGGCACCGAGTTCCGTGTGCAGACCGCCGGCGCGCAGAGCCGCATGCAGGTGCTGTCGGGCGCCGTGCATGCCGACGGCCTCAGCCCCGATGTCGCGACGGGCCAGGGCCTGCTGGCCGACGGCGCGGCGCGCTCTGTTGCGCCGCTGCTGCCGGCGCCCGACCTCAGTGGCCTGGTGCCGGTGGCGGAGCGCCTGCCCCTGCATCTGGCCTGGGTGGGTGGCCCGACCGGCGCCGTCAGCTGGCGGGCCCAGCTCTACCCGCGCGGTGACTTCGACCAGCTGCTGCTGGACGCCGTCGTCGGCGAGCCGGCCACCAAATGGCCCGAGGCGCGCGAGCTGGCCGACGGCGACTACACCCTGCGCGTGCGCGGTATCGATGCGCGCGGCCAGGAGGGCGCGGCCGCCGACGCCGCCGTGCGCCTGCAGGCCCGGCCCGAGCCGCCCTTCATCCAGGCACCCGTACCCGGTGCCGTCAGCTACGACGGCGGCATGGCCCTGGCCTGGACGCGCAATACCGCCGCGCCGAATGTGCGCCTGCAGATTGCGCGCGACGCCGAGTTCAAGGACCTGGCCCTGCAGCCGGCGGCGCCCATCGATGCCGCCAGCTACGAAGCCAGGCTGCCCGATGGGGTCTACCACTGGCGCGTCGCGTCGGTGGAGGCGGGTGGGCGCTCCGGCCCCTTCAGCGATGCGCAGAGCTTCGAGATCAAGCCGCCGCCGCCCGCGCCGCCGCCCGCCGAGCCCGAGGTCAGCGGCGACCAGCTCAAGCTGCGCTGGCGCGCCGACCCCGGTGTCGCGCGCTATGAGTTGGATTGGTCCAGGACCGAGGCCTTCGAGGGCGCCGACGTGCAGCGCTTCAGCACCGACAAGGCCGAGGTCGACCTGCCCAAGCCCTCGCCCGGCAAATACTTCCTGCGCGCCAGGGCCTTCAATGCCGCCGGCGCGGCCGGCCCCTGGGGGCAGACGCAGATGATCGAACAGCCCTATCCGCGCTGGCTCTGGTTGCTGCCGCTGCTGCTCGTGCCTCTCCTTTGAAAAGCCCGGTTTGAAACGCTGGCCCTGGCTCGCCCTGCCCGCAGCCCTGCTGCTCTGGGCCCTGCTGGGTCTGACCGGCGCCCAGCCGCGCATCGACCGGGCGCTGGGCGACCTGCTGCTGCGCGCCGCGGCGCCGCCGGCGCCTGTGCCCACCAGCGTCATCGTCGACATCGACGACGCCTCGCTGCGCGCCCTGCGCCAGCCCCTGGGCGAGTGGCCGTATTCGCGCGAGATCTATGCGCTGATGCTGGACTACCTCGGCCAGGCCGGCGCCCGCCTCGTCGTCATCGACATCGTCTTCGCCGGGCCGCGCGAGGGCGACGCCCGGCTCGCCGCGACGCTGGGCTCGGGCCCGCCCACGGTGCTGGCCGCGGCGGGCCTGGCGACGCGTCAGCGCGCCGGCGTCGAGCTGGCGCCGGCCAGCGCCGCGGAGCAGCGCGCCCTGGCCCGCCTGGGTGTGGCGCACGCGCCGGGCCTGGACTGGGATGCGCTGACGGCGCCGGCCGACACGCTGCTGGATGCGCTGACCGAGCCGTCCAGCTTGGGGCTGATCTCGGTCGCCCTCGAAGACGACGGCCTGCTGCGCCGTCTGCCGCTGCTGCATCGCGTGCAGGGCCGCAGCCTGCCCAGCCTGGCCTTCGCGGCGCGGCTGCGCGCCGACGGCGCCCTGGCCTGGCGGCGCGAGGCGGGCGAACTCGTGGCCGGCGCGCGGCGCTGGCCGGTGGACGAGGAGGGACAGCTGCGGCTGCGCCTGCCTCTGGAGGGCGGCAAGCCGCCGCGCATCTCCTGGCAGCGCCTGATGCGGGCCGCCCTGGGCGAGGCCGAGGACGGCGAGCTCGCCCAGCTGCTCGCCGGCCGCAGCGTCTTCGTCGGCAGCAGCGCCTTCTTTGCCGACGAGGTCATGACCCCCCAGGGCCGGCTCACCGGCACCGCGCTGAACGCCGCCGTCTTCGAGGCCCTGGGCAGCGAGCCGCTGCCGCTGCTGCGCGAGCGCGGTGCCGCCGTCATGGCCGTGAATGCCCTGCTGCTGGTGCTGGGCGCGCTGCCGCTGTTGCTGCGTCGCCAGGCGCTGGCCGCCGGGCTGGGCATGGCGGCCCTGCTGCTGGCATGCTGGGCCGCCGTGGGCGCCGGCCTGATGCCGACGCCGGCGCCG
This sequence comes from Roseateles saccharophilus, assembly GCF_031458095.1. Classification (GTDB taxonomy): domain Bacteria; phylum Pseudomonadota; class Gammaproteobacteria; order Burkholderiales; family Burkholderiaceae_C; genus Pelomonas; species Pelomonas saccharophila_A. The sequence goes on along the minus strand of NZ_JAVDXU010000002.1, from coordinate 126,113 downwards.
GGCCTCTATCTGCTGGCCCTGGCCCTGCTGCTGACGGCCGTCGAGCACGAACGCCATGCGCGCCAGCGCGAGCGCGAGCTGACGCGTGAGCGTGAACTGGCCGAGGCGCGCAGCCGCGCCAAGACCGAACTGCTGGCCCAGGTCAGCCACGAGATGCGCACGCCGATGAACGCGGTGCTGGGCTTCTCCGACATCCTGGCCCGCTCGCCGCTGAAGCCCGAGCAGGCCCACTATGTGGAGGTGCTGGGCCACGCCGGCCGCCAGGTCTTCGCCCTCATCAACGACCTGCTGGACAACGCACGCATCGAGAGCGGCCGCCTGGAGCTGGCCGCGCATCCCTTCAACCTCGTCGACCTCGTCGAACTGCAGCTCGAGCTGCTGCGCGAGCGCGCCCAGAGCCAGGGCCTGTGGCTGCGCGTGTTCGCGCGCACCGAGGCGACGGGCTGGGTGCTGGGCGACCAGCAGCGTGTGGCCCAGATCGTCACCAACCTGGTCGGCAATGCCATCAAGTTCACCCGGACCGGCGGCGTGACGGTGGAGCTGTCGCGCGATGACCGGGGCCTAGTGCTGATCTGCGTGCAGGACACCGGCATCGGCATCGCGCCGGACCGGCTGGAGCGCATCTTCCAGCCCTTTGTGCAGGCCGATGCCAGCATCGCGCAGGAGTTCGGCGGCACGGGCCTGGGCCTGGCCATCACGCGCAGCCTGGCACGGCTGATGGGCGGCGACGTCAGCGTGCACAGCCGCCCCGGCCAGGGCAGCCGATTCGAGGCCAGCCTGGACCTGCCCGACGCGAGCCCGCCGCATGCCGACCTGGCTGAGCCGCGCACCGAGCGCATGGCACCGACGCGCCCGCTGGAGTTGCTGCTGGCCGAGGACAACGACGTCAACGTCCTCGTCATCGAGGGCATGCTGCAGCCTCTGGGGCACCGCATCACGCGGGTGCGCGATGGCGAGCAGGCGCTGGCCGCCTTGCGCGAGGGTACGGGCGAGGGCGGCTTCGACCTCGTGCTGATGGACGTGTTGATGCCCGGCACCGATGGCCTGTCGGCGACGCGCCAGTGGCGGGCCATCGAGGCCGCCGAGGCGCGCCCGCGTACACCCATCGTCGCGCTGACCGCAAACGCCTTCGACACCGATGTGCAGCAGTCGCTGGCCGCGGGCTGCGACGCCCATCTGACCAAGCCCATCAGCCTGGCTGAACTGCTGCAGGCCCTGGCCAAGTACGCGCGAGTCTGAGCTGCTGGCGAGGCTGCGCGCCTGTGTTGAAAGTCAGCCCCTAGTTCAGGGTGCTGCGATTGCGCCACAGCCTGACTTCCTGCAGGGGAAGCGGCGTGAAGGGCCACTCACACTTCTTTGCATGAGGGCAACACGCCGCGCCGCGGCGGAGGTCGGGGGCGACCTCTTCACAAGGCCCCAAACGACAGGAGTGAGCTTCCATGCAACACCGCCACACCCGCCTGGCGCTGGCTCTGCTGGCTGCTGGCATTGCCGGCACGGCCGCCGCGCAGAACGCGCCGGCTTCCCAGCAGCAACTCGAGCGCATCACCATCACCGGCTCGTCCATCAAGCGCGTGGAGTCGGAGACGGCCCTGCCCGTCACCGTCATGACGCGTGACCAGATCGAGAAGACCGGCGCCACCAATGTCGAGGACATCCTGCGCCGCATCGGCGCCAACACGGCCATGCAGTCGGACACGACGCAGGGCGCTGGCTATGCCCAGAGCTTTGCCAACCTGCGCGGCCTGGGTCCCAACTCGACGCTGGTGCTGCTGAACGGCCGCCGCCTGGCGAACTTCGCCTTCGGCTCCATCGGCGGCAACTCGTCGGTCGATCTGAACAGCATCCCCTTCGCAGCCATCGACCGCATCGAAGTGCTGCGTGACGGCGCCTCGGCCGTTTATGGCACCGACGCCGTCGGCGGCGTCATCAACTTCATCACCCGCAAGGACTACGACAAGGGCGCCATCACGCTGAAGTACGGCGAGCCCGAGAAGCACATCGGCGGCAAGGAGAAGAGCGCCTCCATCGCCTTCGGCATGGGCGGCCTCAAGACCGACGGCTACAACCTGCTGCTGACCGGCAACGTCAAGAAGCAAACCAAGGTCAGCGCCCTCGACCAGAAGTGGTATCTGCGCGGCATCGAGGAGATCCCGGGCTCCGATCCCCCGACCTCCGGCCGCTCCTTCCCGGGCCGCCTTGTCGACTTCAACATCACGCCGGGCGCCTATGCCAATGCGGGCGCCAATTTCAGCCCCTGCGACCCCAACTTCAACACCATCCAGACGCTGGCCGCGACGACGCCCAACGGCACGCCGATCAAGCGCTGCCGCTTCATCTACCCGGCCATGCAGGAAAACCTGCCCGACACGGACAAGGCCGACGCCTTCGGCCGCTTCACGCTGGACACGGGCGGCGACTCGCAGGTCTTCCTTGAGGCCAGCTATGCGCGCAGCAAGGGCATCGGCCGCACCGCCGCCGTGCCCATCGACTCGACGGCGGGTCATGTGAAGGCCGACGGCACCTACCCGTCCTTCGCCTTCCCGATCTCGAGCAAGTACTTCCCCCGCGATCTGCTGCTGAGCCTGGGCTATACGCCGGCCGATTTCGACACCCTGGGCGGCGGCTTCACCGAGATCGCGATGCGCTCGGTGCCGGTCGGCCCACGCACCAACAACACCCTCAACGAGCAGACCCGTGTCGTGGTGGGCGCCACCGGCATGTTGCAGGGCTGGGACTACGACGCCGGCCTCGCGGTGTCGCAGGCCAAGGGCTCGCTGGACTACTACAACTATCTGCACGAAGGCCGTTTCCTCACCGAGCTGGCCTCGGGCGTCATCAACCCCTTCGGCCCGCAGGACGAGGCCGGCCTGGCCGCCCTGAACCGCGCCCGCATGGAAGGGCCGATGCGCCGCTCCAAGAGCACGACCTATGCGCTCGACGCCAAGGCCAGCAAGGAGCTGATGAGCATGGCGGGCGGCCCCATGATGCTGGCCGTCGGCACCGACCTGCGCAAGGAAAAGGCCGACGACCACGCCGTCAATCCGGACTACGAGCTGGGCCTGCACATCGGCGGCGAAGGCACCGTGCCCAAGACGGTGGCCTCGCGCACCATCTATGCCCTGTTCAGCGAGCTTTCCATGCCCTTCGCCAAGGGCTGGGAGGCGACCGTCAAGGCGCGCTACGACCATTACAGCGACTTCGGCAGCACCTTCAACCCGGGTGTGACGCTGCGCTTCCAGCCCAGCAAGCAAGTGCTGCTGCGGGCCAGCGCCGGCACGGGCTTTCGCGCGCCGACGCTGTGGGACGTGAACAGCCCGACGGCCTTCACCAACACCGCCAACTCCCTGGTCGACCCCAACTGCCCGGCCGGCCACGCCAATGACCCGCGCTGCGAGACGCAGTTCAATGTGCGCCTGTCCAGCGATACGTCGCTCAAGCCCGAGAAGTCGCGCCAGTATTCGGTGGGCGCGGTGTTCGAGCCGGTGCGTGACCTGTCCATCGCGCTGGACTACTGGCATATCCAGAAGAAGGACCAGATCGGCACCATCGGCGGCGACGCCATCATGTCCGACCCGACCCTCTACCAGCGCTACAACGCCCGCATCCATCGCCTGACCAGTGGCTTCATCAGCTATATCGAGACCCCGGTCGAGAACCTTGGCGACCTGAAGACCAACGGCATCGACGTGGACGTGAAGGCCAGCTGGCCGCTGGGCGAGATGGGCCGGCTGGGCGCCAGCTTCACCGGCAGCTACATCAATGCCTGGAAGCAGCAGAACGGCAAGGGCACGCCCTTCGTGTCCTATGAGGGTACGGCCGGCGACGGCGCCGGCGTGCAGCCGGTGCCCAAGTGGCAGCACACCTTCGGGCTGGACTGGAACCTGGGCAACTGGAACGTCACGCTGGAGAACGTCTTCATCAAGGGCTGGACGGAATCCGCCGGCCTGGTGGAAGCCAACGTCGGCCCGTCCGTCGAGCACAAGGTCAAGGACAGCAGCCGCTGGAACATGGCCGTCGGCTGGAAGCCCATCCCGACCCTGGCCCTGCGTGTCGGCGCGCGCAACCTGCTGGACCAGGATCCGCCCTTCACCGCGGTGTCCAGCTATGGCTCGCATGTGACCGGTTATGCCGGCTCCTTCGTCGACCCGCGCGGCCGCTTCTGGTACATGACGGCGAGCTATCAGTTCAAGTGAAATGACCCGCGCCCGAGGGCGCGCCGGCAAGGGGCTCTGCGGAGCCCCTTTTTTCTTTTTGAAGTAGTCCCGGCCGGGGAGTTGCCGCTATCGTCACGCCGCATGAGTCAGCCTGCGCCCCGCGATTTCGATACCGCCTTCCTGGCCGGCGGTGGCGAGCTCGGTGCGCTGATGCGGGCCCACGACTGGGCGGCCACGCCGCTGGGTGAGCCAACCGGCTGGCCGCGCAGCCTGAAGACCGCCGTGCGCATCATGCTGACCTCGCGCCAGCCGATCTGGATCGGTTGGGGGCCGCAGCTCATCAAGCTCTACAACGACCCCTACAAGTCCATCATCGGCGGCAAGCACCCCTGGGCGCTGGGCCAGCCCGCCTCGACGGTCTGGCGCGAGATCTGGCCGGAGATCGGTCCGCTGTTGAGCAGTGCCATGAGCGGCGACGGCAATTTCCAGGAAAGCCAGCAGCTCATCATGGAGCGCAACGGCTATCCCGAAGAGACCTACTACACCTATTCCTACAGCCCCATCCCGGGCGACGACGGCCAGCCGGCGGGCATCATCTGCGCCAACTCGGACGAGACGCAACGCGTCATCGGCGAGCGCCAGCTGGCCCTGCTGCATGAGCTGGCCGCGCGGTCGGCCGATGCCCGCACCGTCGTCGATGCGGTCTATCGCTGCACGCGGGCGCTGGAGACCAACCGGCTGGACATGCCCTTCGCCCTCGTGCTGCTGCGCGGCCACGGCGAGGCGGCCTTCGAACTGGCCGGCTGGGCGGGCGGTGACGGGGACTGGGTCGGGGCCGCGCCGGGCCTGTCGTGGCCGGCCGGCGAAGTGCTGGCCCTGCAGCAGCCCCGCATCGTCGAGCTGCCGCGGGGCGACATCGCCTGGCCCTGCGGCGACTGGAAGGAAGCGGCGCGTCAGGCCATGGTGCTGCCGATACGGCCCTCGGGCGATACCGGTCGTGAGGGCGTGCTCGTCGTCGGCCTCAATCCCTATCGGCTGCCCGAGGGGCGCTACACCGACTTCCTGCGCCTCGTCGCACAACAGCTGTCGGCCGCCATCGGCAATGCCGAGGCCTATGAATCCCAGCAGCAAAGGGCCGAAGAACTGGCGCGGCTGGACCGGGCCAAGACCCAGTTCTTCTCCAACATCAGCCACGAGTTCCGCACGCCGCTGACGCTGATGATGGGGCCGCTGCGCGACGCCCTCGCACATCTGCAGCTGCCGCCTTCGGCGCGCGGCCGGCTGCAGATGGTGGAACGCAACGCGCTGCGCCTGTCCAAGCTGGTGAATGCGCTGCTGGAGTTCTCGCGCATCGAGGCCGGCCGGGCGACCTCGGTGTTCCGGCCCACCGACCTGGCGGCCCTGACCGGCGAGCTGGCCAGCAGCTTCCGCTCGGCCATGGAGGCGGCCGGCCTGGCCTTTCGCGTCGCCTGCCCGGCGCTGCCGGCGCCGGTCTATGTGGACCGCGATCATTGGGAACGCATCCTGCTGAACCTGCTGTCCAACGCGTTGAAATACACGCTGCAGGGCGAGGTCAGCGTGCGCGTGGGATCAGAGGAGGGTTGGGCGATCGTCGAGGTCGAGGACAGCGGCATCGGCGTCGCGCCGCAAGAACTGCCGCGGCTGTTCGAGCGCTTCCATCGTGTCGAGAACGTGCAGGCCCGCACCCATGAGGGCAGCGGCATCGGCCTGGCCCTGGTGCATGAACTGATGCGCCTGCACCAGGGCCGCATCGAGGTGAGCAGCCAGCTCGGCCGCGGCACGCGCTTCACGCTGCGCCTGCCCCTGGGCCACGCCCATCTGCCGCCCGAGCATGTCAGGCATGAGCCGGCCGAGATCCTGGGGGGCGGCCAGGCTATGTCCTATGTGCAGGAAGCCCTGCGTTGGCTGCCCGAGGAAGTGGTGCCCGAGGCCATGCCCAGCACGGCCGCCATGACCGATATCGGCGATCGCTATCGCGCGACGCTGGGCTCCCGCATCGTCATCGCCGATGACAACGCCGACATGCGGCAATACCTGCGCAGCCTGCTGGCACCGTATTTCCGTGTCGAGGAGGCGGCCGACGGCGAAGAGGCGCTGGCTGCCGTGCGCCGCGAGCGCCCGGCCCTGCTGCTGTCCGACGTCATGATGCCCAGGCTGGACGGCTTTGGCGTGTTGGCGGCCCTGCGCGCCGACGATGCGCTGCACACCCTGCCCGTCATCCTGTTGTCGGCCCGTGCCGGCGAGGAGGCGCGCATCGAGGGCCTGGGCGCGGGTGCCGATGACTACCTCATCAAGCCTTTCACGGCGCGCGAGCTGCTGGCACGCGTGTCGGCCCTCATCGAGCTGGACCTGGCGCGCCGCTCCGGCGAGCAGCAATTGCGCCTCTTCCTGGCCCATGCGCGCATGTTCACGTGGGAGATCGAATTGCCCGCGCGCCGCCTCACCGTGTCGGAGAACGCCGTCGACGTGCTGGGCGCCTCGCTGCGCAATCTCGATGAGGGCTTCGCCCTCGTCCATCCCGACGACGTCGACGAGATCCGCGCCAGCATCGAAGCCGCGGCGCGCGATGGCGGCGGCTTCACGCTGGAGCAGCGCATCGTGCGCCCCGACAATGGCGAGGTGCGCTGGCTGGAGACACGGGCCCAGGCGATGTGCAACGAAGCCGGCGAGGCCGTGCGGCTGAGCGGCATCTCCTTCGACATGACGGAGCGCAAGCGCATGGAGGAGACTCTGCGCGAATCGGATCGTCGCAAGGACGAGTTCCTGGCCATGCTGGCCCACGAGCTGCGCAACCCGCTGGCACCCATCCGCAACGCGGCCGAGCTGATGCTGCGCACGACCCAGCCCGGCGCGCCACAGCGCCGCGCGGTGGAGATCATCGACCGCCAGGTGCAGCAGATGACGCGCATGGTGGACGACCTGCTGGACGTGTCGCGCGTCACCCATGGCCGCATCGAGATCGAGCGTGAGCCCGTCGGGCTGCGCGGCGTCATCGCCGCGGCGGTCGAGGCCGTCGGGCCGGCGATGCTGGAGCGCCGCCACCGGTTGCAGGTCGTGTCCGACCTGCCGCTCACCGTACGCGGCGACGCGGCGCGGTTGCAGCAATGCCTGGTCAATCTGCTGTCCAACGCGGCCAAGTACACCGACCCGGGCGGCGAGATCCGCCTGGAGCTCGCGCGCGAGGGCGACGAAGCGGTGATGCGCGTGCAGGACAGCGGCGTCGGCATCGCGGCGGACATGCTGCCCGCCGTCTTCGACCTCTTCGTGCAGAGCGCGCGCACGCTGGACCGTGCCGAGGGCGGCCTGGGCATCGGGCTGTCGGTGGTGCGCCGCCTTGTCGAGATGCATGGCGGCCGCGTCGCCGCCCGCAGCGCCGGCGTCGGCCAGGGTGCGACCTTCGAGATGCGCCTGCCGCTGCTGCTGCAGCCACCCGTTGCCGCGCCGCTGCCCGCCGATTTGCCCGAGACGCCGCGGCGCGTGCTGCTGATTGACGACAACGAGGACGCCGCCGAATCCCTGGCCATGATGCTGCGCGCCGACGGCCACGAGGTGCGCACCGGCTTCGGTCCCCAGGACGCCCTGACCTTGGCGGCGGCCTGGCGGCCTGACGTCGTGCTGCTGGACATCGGCCTGCCGGGCATGGACGGCTATGAGGTGGCCCGCCGGCTGCGCGCCGCGCCGGCAGGGGCGCCGCTGCGCCTGGTGGCGCTGACCGGCTATGGCCAACCCGAGGACATCCAGCGTTCGGCCGAGGCCGGCTTCGACGGCCATCTCGTCAAGCCCGTCGGGCTGGACGCCCTGGCCAAGGCCCTGCGCCCCTAAGGCCGCAATGCCTGAGTGATGTACTGGGCGACTCCTTCTGGCTAGAGTCGCCGGCGGCTCATCTCACCCCCCGGAGGAATCCCATGATCAACCTGACCGTCAACGGTCGTGCCGTCGCGCTCGACGCCGATCCCGACATGCCCCTGCTGTGGGCGGTGCGAGAGGAGCTGCAGCTCACGGGCAGCAAGTTCGGTTGCGGCGCGGCTCAATGCGGCGCCTGCACCATGCATGTGGCCGGCACGCCGGTGCGCGCCTGTCTGACGCCGATCTCCTCGGTGACGGGCCCGGTCACCACCATCGAAGGCATCGCCAGCGACAAGATCGGCCAGGCCGTGCAGGCCGCCTGGGTGGCGCATGACGTGGCCCAGTGCGGCTACTGCCAGAGCGGCCAGGTGATGAGCGCCGTGGCCCTGCTCAAGGGCAACAAGAAGCCCACCGACGCCCAGATCGACGAGGCCATGGCCGGCAATCTCTGCCGCTGCGGCACCTACACCCGCATCCGCGCCGCCATCCATGCGGCCGCGGCTCAATTGGCTTGAGGAGAACGGCATGCTCAATCCTCGTCGCATCGACCAGGTCCTCACCGGTGGGCTGTCCCGCCGCAGCTTCGTCACCACCACCATCGGTGGTGCCGTCGGCCTGGCCTTGTTGCCGGGCGTCGCCTCGGCCCAGGCGCCCAAGCCCGGCTCCAAGCCGACCGAGCAGCCGCTGGCCTTCGTCACCATCGCCAAGGACGGCACCACCACCATCCTGTGCAACCGCATGGACATGGGCCAGGGCATCGAGACCGGCCTGGCCATGATCTGCGCCGAGGAACTGGACGCTGACTGGAGCAAGGTGCGCACCGGCTTCGGCGACCAGAAGGCCGCCTATGTGGACCCGCTGTTCGGTATCCACCTGACCGGCGGCTCCAACTCGGTCAAGAACAGCTACCAGCAGTACCGCGAGCTGGGCGCCCGCACCAAGGCCATGCTGCTCGCCGCAGCAAGCGAGAGCTGGGGCGTGCCGGCCGCGTCGCTGAAGGCCGAGAACGGCGTCATCTCGGGGGGCGGCAAGAGCGCCGGCTATGGCGAGTTCTTCGACGCCGCCATGAAGGGCACGGTACCCGAGGCCGTCACGCTGAAGGACCCCAAGACCTTCAAGCTCATCGGCCAGCCGACCGGCCTGGTCGTCAGCAAGGCCAAGAGCACCGGCACCCAGGCCTATGGCATGGACGTGCAGCTGCCCGGCATGGCCGTGGCCGTCATCCAGCGCCCGCCGGTCTTCAACGGCAAGATCGCCAAGCTCGATTCGGCCGGGGCCCTCAAGGTCAAGGGCGTCAAGGCGGTGCTGCCGGTGACGCTGGACCGCGGCGGCCAGGGCGTGGCCGTGGTGGCCAGTGGCTACTGGGCGGCCAAGAAGGGCCGTGACGCGCTGAAGGTCGACTGGGACCTGGCCGGCACGCCCAAGCCCGACACCGCGGCCCTGACCCAGCAATACCTGGCCCTGGCCAAGACGGCCGGCACGCCGGCGCCCAAGCCCGAGTTCCAGGCCGACGCCAGCGCCTGGGCCAAGGCGCCGAAGAAGATCACGGCCGACTTCGTCTTCCCCTACCTCAACCATGCCCAGATGGAGCCGCTGGCCTGCACGGTGGACCTGAAGGCGGACCGCTGCGACTTCTATTACGCGGCCCAGATGCCCGGCATCGACGCGATGAACCTGGCCAAGACCGTGGGACTCAAGCCCGAGCAGGTGCAGATCCATGTGCAGATGGCCGGCGGCGGCTTCGGCCGGCGCGCCACGCCCGCGACCGAATGGCCGCGCGAGGCGGCAGCCGTGGCGGTGGCCCTGGCCCAGGCGGGCAAGCCCATGCCGGTCAAGGTGATCTGGAGCCGCGAGGACGATCTGAAGTCCGGCTACTACCGGCCCATGACCGTGCACCGCGCGGAGATCGGGTTTGATGCGACCGGCAAGATCGCGGGCTGGCAGCATCGCATCGTCAGCCAGAGCATCCTGAAGGGCTCGCCGCTGGAGGGCTTCGGCTACCAGAAGGGCGTGGACGGCACGACGACCGAAGGCATGCGCGAGCCCTACGAGATCCCGATGAACCTCAGCGTGCACCACCCCGAGGTCAATGTGCCGGTGCTGTGGTGGCGCTCGGTGGGTTCCACGCACACGGCTTATGTGATGGAGACCCTGGTCGACGAGATCGCGTTTGCCACCAAGCAGGACCCGGTGGCCTACCGGCTCAAGTTGATGGAAGGCAATGCCAAGGCTGACCGACATCGCGCGGCCCTGCAGGCCGCCGTCGACAAGAGCGGTTATGGCAAGCGCAAGCTCAAACCCGGCCAGGCCTGGGGCGTGGCCGTGCACGAGAGCTTCGAGTCCGTCGTCGCCTATGTCGTCGTCGCCAGCATGAAGGGTAGCGCCAAGGCCCGCCAGCCGGTGCTGCAGGAAGTCCATGCCGGCGTGCACTGCAATCTCTGCGTCAACCCCAAGGCCGTCGAGACGCAAGTGCAGGGCGCGGCCATCATGGCCCTGGCGACGACGATGCCGACGCATCGCGTCACCTTCAAGGACGGCGTCGTCGAGCAGAACAACTTCTACGACATGGCCATGCCGCGCATGCCCGATGCGCCCAAGCTGATGACGGTCAGCATCGTGCCCAGCAACGACCCGCCCAAGGGCATGGGCGAACCCGGCCTGCCGGCCCTGGCGCCGGCCCTGGCCAATGCGGTGGCGCGGCTGACCGGCCAGCGCCAGCGCGAGCTGCCATTCCGCTTCGCCTGAGATCGCTCAGGCATGAAAAAAGCGGGCCCTCGGGCCCGCTTTGTCTTGGTGAAGCGCGTCGCTCAGCGCTTGCTGCTGCGGCGGCGCACGCCGGCTGCGGCCAGCAGGGCCGTCAGGGCCAGGCCGGCGCTCATGGGTTCCGGCACCTGGTTGGGCAGGGCGCGGGCGATGGGGTCGGCATTGGGCATGGGGTCGCCCAGGCGGCCGCCGGCGCCGCAATAGGCGGCAAACGGGCTGCCGGGCGATGCATTGCCGGCCTCGCCTTCGGTGTTGACGCCGTTGTAGAGCACGCCGGTGCAGGTTGCGGCCGACGTCAGGTTGCCAGAGGAGGTGGACTCCATCACATAGGAGATGGAGTGTTCCTGTCCCGGCGGCAGCGAACTCAGCGAGACGGTGAAGCCGCCGCCGTTGATGCCATAGCTGAAGTAGCCGCTGCCGGAGGTGCTGGTGCCGGTCACGGCGAGCAGGCCGGTGCTGGCATGGTTGGCGGTGATGGCGCCGCCCGTACCGACCTCGGCGCTCCAGAGCTCGTCCATGTAGACGGTGCCGTCGATGGTCAGCTTGATGGTCAGCAGGGCCTTCTGGAACTCGCCGGCGATGAAGGCCGAGCTGCCGAAGGCGCCGATCTCGCCGGGGTTGATGAAGAAGGAGAAATCGGTGGCGTCGCTGCCGCCGAAGCTGCCGAAGATGGACGCGGTGCTCCTGGCGTAATAGGTGGCCTCGCCCGAAGTGCGGGCGCCGAAGTTGGAGGCGCTGTCGTCGCAGGAGTAGGCGCGCACGGCGATGTTGTTGTCACCCGAGCCGGTCACGTCGCCGGCATCCTGGCCGAACACATTGCCGCAGCTGCTGACGGGGGCGGAGGTGCCGCCCGGCGGCAGCGAGCTGCCGACGTTGTAGGAACTGGAGGCCGTGTAGGTCAGGCCTGCCCAGGCCGGGGCGGTCAGGGCCGTCAATGCGGCGGTCAGGCAGAGTTTCTTGAAATTGGACACGACAGGCTCCTTGGCGCAATTCGCAGGATGCTAGGGGCAGCGCTAACCTTGTGTGTCCCCGGCTTCGGTCTCCAACCCCCTCAAATAGGGGTGTTGGCGGGCGCGGGTGTGTAACCTGCCGCAATCAGCGCCGCCACGAGAGCCTCGCGGGGCAGGGCGCTGACGACCTGGGCGGTCCTGGCCTCGCGGTCGATGTCGATGCGGGCCTGGGCGTCGACGGCCTTGAGGGCCTCGGTGATGGCGGCGACGCAATGGCCGCAGTTCATGTCGGGCAGGGTGAAGCTGTGCATGCTGGCATCATGCCCTGTATCCATTCCTAGCCTCAGGCTCGCGGTACCGCCATGCACATCATTGCCCTCAGCGGCGCGCTGCGCCGCGCCTCCTACAACACCGCCCTGCTGCGCGCGGCCATCGCGATGGCGCCCGAGGGCGTCACGATCGAGCTGCGCACCCTGCACGGCATTCCCCTGTATGACGGCGACGTCGAGGCCGAGGGCATCCCGGCGGCGGTGACGACATTGCGCGAGGAGATCCGCGCCGCCGATGCGCTGCTGATCAGCACGCCCGAATACAACCACTCCATTCCCGGCGTGTTGAAGAACGGCCTGGACTGGCTGTCGCGCCCCAGTGGTGAAGGCAGCAAGCTGTTCGGCGGCAAGCCGACCGGCGTGATCGGCGCGTCGCCTGGGGGCTTCGGCACGGTGCGGTCGCAGGGCGCGTTGTTGCCCGTGCTGCACGCCTTCGGCAGCGACCTCTGGATGGCCGGCGAGTTGCTGGTCTCCCGGGCGGGATCGGTCTTCGACGCCGACGGCAAGCTCGTCGACGACAAAGTCCGCGAGCAGCTGCAGCGCTTCGTGCACGGCTTTGTCGATTTCGTGCGCAAGAGGCAGTCATGAGCCTGCACATCGAGCGCATCACCAGCCATATCGGCGATGTGGGCGGCATTCCCATCCAGCGCGCCCTGCCCAGCAAGGCCCGCCGCATCATCGGCGCCTGGTGCTTCGCCGACCACGCCGGCCCTGCCACGCTGCCGCCCGAGCGGCGCATGAATGTCGGCCCGCATCCTCACACCGGGCTGTCGACCTTCAGCTGGATGATCGAAGGCGAGATCCTGCACCGCGACAGCCTGGGCTCGGAGCAGGTGCTGCGTCCGGGCCAGGTCAATCTGATGACGGCGGGGCGGGGCATCTCGCACAGCGAGGAGTCGCTGAGCGATCGCATCCATCTGGCCCAGCTGTGGATCGCGCTGCCGGATGCTGAGCGCGAGCGCGCGCCGACCTTCCAGCATTTCGCCGAACTGCCGCGCTGCTCGATCGGCGGCTTTGATGGGACTCTGCTGGTCGGCGAGCTCGATGGCCTGCGCTCGCCGGTGCCCAGCTTCACGCCGCTGCTGGGCGTGGACCTCGTCGCCGACGGTCCGGCCGATGCGGTGCTGAAGCTGGATGCCGGCTTCGAGCATGGCCTGATGCTGCTGGAGGGCGAGATCGAGGCCGCGCCGGCCGGCCATGAGGCGGTCGAGACGATAGCGCCCGGCACCCTGCTCTATATCGGCCCCGGCTGCGAGTCCGTCGAACTGCGCTGCTCGGCCGCGTCGCGCCTGCTGCTGCTGGGCGGCGAACCTTGGGGCCAGCCGCCGCTGCTGTGGTGGAACTTCGTCGGCCGCGAACCGGCCGAGATGCAGGACTGGGCGATGGACTGGGCACGCGAGGATGGCGGGCGCTTTGGCGTCGTCCAGGGCTACAACGGCCCGCGCATCGCGGTGCCGCCGGTGCCGGCGCTGAGGAAGCCCTGAAGCAGCCTCACAGGTTGGCGGGGTCGCAGTCCGTGATGGCCGCGCTGCCGGGTGGTTCGCAGCGGTAGGCGGTGGCTTCGAAGCGGCATTCGCGGTGCGACGGTTTCGGCGAGCTCGCCTCGCCGTCCCGCGTCTGATGGCTGATCTGGTCGGTGAGGCGAAGCCGGCGCCAGCCCGAGGTCTGCGGATCGAGCAGGCTCAATGTAGTGGTCGCTTCGTCCCAGGGATCCTGGCCGATCACCCCCAGCCCGGCGTCCTGCCAGCTCATGGCCTGGCAGAACACGGGCCGCAGGCGCCGGCCCTCCGGCACATAAAGGCGCAGCGCGCCGCCCGAGTGGTTGTTGGCCGCACTGCTGGAGCGGTCGCTGCTGAAGCGCAGCCCGAGCGCGCGAACCCCCGCTTTGAGCCAGTACGGCGCGAGGTCCAGGCTCAGGCTCTGGCCGGTCAGCCAGGTGGTGGCGTCTTCCTGCAGCGTCGCGCGGTGGCTGCTCAGCGCCTTGCCGCGGGCCGGGTCCACCAGGGCGACGACGACCTCCCAGGCCTGGTCGCTGTTGCTGCCGCTGCCCGGCCTCTCAAAAGCCATCACCGCTGCCGTGACACGTCCGGGGCCGGCGGGCCAGGGTCGGCAATCGCTGGCTGCGACGTCGCCGCGGATCCTGCTCTTGCCGCCCACCGCGCGCAGCGCTGCTTCGATGTCTTCGGGGCAGGCCTCACCGGGGCCCGCCTGGGCCAGGCCGGCACAGGCCGCCATCAGCAGGATGGCGGCCCGCTTCATCCAGCCCGGGCGCTCTTCACCAGCGCCTCGATGCGCGGCGTCGCATTGATGGCCACCAGTTCGATCTGCGGATTGGCCTTGGCGAAGACGCGGAACAGCTCGTCCGTGAAGCCATGGCCGACGTCGGTCACGCCGTCGAAGTCGATCTCCGCGCGCTTGAAGCTGCTGAGCCGCGAGCCGACGCGGCGGGCCTGGGCGCGGGAATCGAGGGCCTGGCCTTCGCCGGCCAGCAAGCGCAATTGCACCCGGGTCTGGTCGAACTCGATGCCGTCGCCGGCCAGGCTCCAGGCCTCCATGATGCCGTCCAGGGTGCGCGTCGTGTTCAACGCGATGGCCATATAGATGCTGCTGCCCTGGCGGGGCAGGGCGCGGCCCTTCTTCCAGCCGGCGCTTTCCCAGGCGCGGCGCTGGTAGGCGGTGTTGTTGGCGTGGATGTCGAAGACGTCGGCCAGTTGCGAGCTGAAGAACAGGCCGCGGCCGGTGTGGGCGTCGGGGGAGCTGGTCAGCCGGCCCTTGCTGAGCTCCAGCATGGCGTGCTGGGGGTCTTCGAGGGCGAAGGCACTGCAGATCTTGTCGAAGACGCCGATGCCGTCGTCGCTGACGAGGAGCTGCACATGGGTGGGCGTCTGGCGCAGCGACACGGTGACGCTGCTGCCGCCGGAATGGTCGGCCGCGTTGTTCACCAGCTCGGTGAAGCCGTGCTGCACCATGCGCTCGACATGCCGGGGCAGGGCGAAATGGGGGGCGAAGTCGCGCTGCCAGGGCAGGTCTTCCTGCAGGCCGTAGAGGGTGTAGCTGCGGGCCACCTGGCGCAGGGCGCCGGGGGCGAAGACGGGGCGGCGGCCGGAGCCGGTGCGGGTCAGCCAGCCGGCGTCGACCAGGCGCTTCAACGCCGACAGCACGGCCCGATGGCTGGCCCCGGTGCGCTCCTCGATATGGGCCGCCAGATCCAGCGAATGCTCGCTCGCGGCAGCCGTGATCCAGTTCGTCAGGTGGTCGAACACCAGTCTTGTCATGCCGCGCATTGTGCTGACTACTTCAACTGCGGGGGGTGGGGTCGCTACCGACTCCATAGAATCCCCAACCAGTTACGGCGCGGTTACAGCCTAGGGTGCATGCCGCAGTCGGCCCAGATTTCTCAACTCCACCGGGGACATCCCATGCCTCTCGTTTCCATGCGCCAGTTGCTGGACCACGCCGCCGAAAACGGCTACGGCATCCCAGCCTTCAACGTCAACAACCTGGAGCAAGTGCAGGCCGTCATGGCCGCGGCCGACGAGGTCGGTGCACCGGTCATCCTGCAAGCTTCGGCCGGCGCCCGCAAATACGCCGGCGAGCCCTTCATCAAGCACCTGATCCAGGCCGCCTGCGAAGCCTTCCCCCACATCCCCCTGGTCATGCACCAGGACCATGGCACCAGCCCCAAGATCTGCGCCGGCGCCATCGACCTGGGCTTCGGCTCCGTGATGATGGACGGCTCGCTGATGGAAGACGGCAAGACGCCGGCCTCCTTCGACTACAACATGGAGGTGACGCGCAAGGTCGTCGAGATGGCCCACAAGGTCGGCGTCACCGTCGAGGGCGAGCTGGGCTGCCTGGGCAACCTCGAGACCGGTGACGCCGGCGAGGAAGACGGCATCGGCGCCGAAGGCAAGCTGGACCACAGCCAGATGCTGACCGACCCCGAGGAAGCCGCCGTCTTCGTCAAGGCGACGCAGCTGGACGCGCTGGCTATCGCCATCGGCACCAGCCACGGCGCCTACAAGTTCAGCCGCAAGCCCACCGGCGACATCCTGGCCATCGGCCGCGTCAAGGAAATCCACGCCCGCATCCCCAACACCCATCTGGTGATGCACGGCTCGTCCAGCGTGCCGCAGGAGCTGCTGGCCATCATCAACCAGTACGGCGGCAAGATGAAGGAGACCTTCGGCGTGCCCGTCGAGGAGATCCAGGAAGCCATCAAGCATGGCGTGCGCAAGATCAACATCGACACCGACATCCGCCTGGCGATGACGGGCGCGGTGCGCAAGTTCCTGGCCGAGAACCCTGACAAGTTCGACGCCCGTGAGTGGCTCAAGCCCGCCCGCGAGGCCGCCAAGATCATCGCCAAGGAGCGCTACATGCAGTTTGGCTGCGAAGGCCAGGCCGCCAAGATCAAGGCGCGCACCTTGAGTGACATCGCCGGCGCCTATGCCCGCGGCGAACTTGCGCAAAAGGTTCAGTGACGCGTCACTGCTTCACCTACGGCTCGCTGATGT
Source organism: Roseateles saccharophilus (assembly GCF_031458095.1). Classification (GTDB taxonomy): domain Bacteria; phylum Pseudomonadota; class Gammaproteobacteria; order Burkholderiales; family Burkholderiaceae_C; genus Pelomonas; species Pelomonas saccharophila_A. Next base: position 109,530 of record NZ_JAVDXU010000002.1, on the reverse strand, counting down.
GGGCCGACATCATGGCCCGCGTCTGCGGGCGTGAATTCGCCAGCGAGCCGGCCTCGCTGGTCGGGCATGCGCGCCACCCGGTGCGCGGCCAGGACTACCCCGGCTTGCAGGAGTCGCCCGGCAGCCGCGTGCCGGGGCGGCTCTACCTCGACGTGACGCAGGACGCCTGGGCGCGGCTCGACGCCTTCGAAGGCGAGGAATACGAGCGCGCCGACATCGTCGTCACCCTGGCTGACGGCGGGACTCTGCCGGCCCAGGTCTATCGGTTTCGCACCGCCTTCGCCGACCGCCTGCTGCCCGGCGACTGGGATGTCGCCGCTTTCGAACGCGAAGGCCGGGCGCGCTTCATGGCCCGTTACATCGGCTTTGGATTGATCTCGCCGCGCTGAGCGGCAATAAGCCACGTTTGCGTCGGCGCACCCCCTGTGTGCGGGGTCACAATGCATCGACATAACCCCTCGGTAGTTGAGGGTGGGAGTGTCGGATGGACGAGCTGGCCGGGATCGTCGCGCGGGCAGGGTTCCTGCCCCACGGCTATTGCTTTCAGTGGTCGCCGGGCCTGCTCTGGACCATGGTCAGCGCCGACCTTGCCATCGCGCTGGCCTATTTCTCCATCCCGCTGGCCATCGCCAGCTATGCCCGCCGGCGTCCCCAGGTCAACCTGGGCAGCATCGCGACGCTGTTCGCCATCTTCATCTTCGCCTGCGGCGTGACCCATGTGCTGGATGTCTGGACCATCTGGCGCCCCGACTACGAATTGCAGACGGCCGGCAAGGTCTTCACCGCCTGCGCCTCGGTGCTGACGGCGGCCGTCGCCTGGCGGCTGATGCCCACCCTGCTGGCCCTGCCGTCCATCGATGAGATGCGCGCCAGCAACGAGGCCCTGCGCCGCGAGATGGACCGTCGCCGCAGCGCTGAGGACCATCAGCTGGAGGCCGAGCAGAGCCTGGCCGCCACGCTGGCGGCCATCGATGCCGGCTTCATCACCACCGATGGCGAGGGCCGCGTCACGCGCATCAACGCGGTGGCCGAGCGCATCACCGGCTGGCCGGCGGGGGAGGCTTTGGGTCGCTCGGTCTGGGAGGTCTTCCAGCGCGAGGGCATGCCGCGCGACCTGATGGCACGCAAGCCTGTGGATGTCGTGCGCGAGGGTGGTTTGCGTCGCCAGGCCGTCTGCGTCGCGCGTGACGGCAGCCAGCGCCCCGTCGAGATCCATGCCGACCTGACCCACCATGCCGACGGCCGCGAGCGCGGCGTGACCATCGTGTTTCGCGACATCGGCCGCCTGACCGAGGCCGAGGCCGAGGTGCGCCGCCTGGCCGCCGTCGTCGAGTCCTCCGCCGATGCCATCGTCGTGAAGTCGCTGGACGGCCGCATCACGAACTGGAATGCGGCGGCCGAGAAGATGTTCGGCTACACGGCCGCCGAGGCCGTCGGCCAGCCGGTGCAGATGTTGATTCCGCCCGAGCGCGAGGCCGAGGAGATGGGCATCCTGGACCGCATCGCCCAGGGCCAGCAGGTGCCGCCCTTGCGCACCGTGCACATCGCCAAGGACGGCCGGCGTGTCGAGATCTCGGCCCAGGTCTCACCGCTGCGCGATGCGACGGGCCGCATCATCGGCGGCATCAAGTCGGCGCGCGACCTGACCCACCAGCGCCAGATCGAGGCCGCGCTGCGCCAGAGCGAGGCGCGCCTGCGCTTCGCGCTGGAGTCGGCGGCCATCGGTGACTGGGAGCTGGAACTGGACAGCGGTGCCATCCACCGCTCGCGCCGCTATGACCAGTGCTTCGGGCTGCCCGCCACCACCGGCCCCTGGGACCGCGAGCGCATGCTGGCCGCCGTCCATGCCGACGACCGCGCGATGGTGGAGGCAGGCCTGGCGACCCTGCCCGAAGGCCATAGACCCTGGCATGCCGAGTTCCGCGTCGTCTGGCCGGACGACAGCCTGCACTGGCTGCGGCTGGACGCCCGCGTCACCCATGACGACGCCGGCGCGCCGCGCCTCGTGGGTATCGCCGCCGACGTCACCGCCATGCGCACCGCCGAGCAGGCCCGCCAGCAATCCATCTGGCTGGCCGCCGAGAACCGCCGCGTGCAGGAATCGAGCCGGCTCAAGAGCCTGTTCCTGGCCAATATGTCGCATGAGCTGCGCACACCGCTGAATGCCGTCATCGGCTTCGCCGACCTGCTGACCATGGGCGCCCACCCGCCGGACTCGCCGCGCCAGCGCGAATGGCTGCAGCACATCGCCAGCAGCGGCCGGCATCTGCTGACCATGATCAACGACGTGCTCGACCTGTCCAAGATCGAGGCCGGCAAGATGGACTTCCATGCCGAGCCCGTCGAGCTGCCGGCCCTGGTCGACGACGTGATGGCCACCGTCGCCGTACTGGCCGAGCAGCGCGGCCTGGGGCTGAAGTCCTCCATCGAGCCCGGCCTGCACGGCCTGGTGCTGGATCCGGCCCGGCTCAAGCAGGTGCTGCTGAACTATCTGTCCAACGCCATCAAGTTCACGCCCACCGGCGGCCATATCGAGCTGCGCATGCTGGGCGAGGGGCCCCGGCTGTGGCGGCTGGAGGTCGAGGACAGCGGTATCGGCATCCCGCCCGACCGCATCGGTCATCTCTTCGTCGAGTTCCAGCAGCTCGACGACGGCCTGACCAAGCGCCACCAGGGCACGGGACTGGGCCTGGCGCTGACGCGTCGCCTCGTCGAGGCCCAGGGCGGCCGGGTCGGCGTCTACAGCGAGCCCGGTCGCGGCAGCCGCTTCTATGCGGTGCTGCCGCGCCAGCCCCTGGATGCCGACGCGCCCCAGGGACGGCAGCAGCTCATCGCGCTGCGCGACCATCCGCTGCGCGACGGGGTTGCGCGCGAGCTGTCCCAGGCCGGTGTCAGCGCCGACACCGCAGCCACTGCCGGCGAGGTGCTGCGCCTGACGCGGGTGCGCCGCTACACCGAGCTGGCCATCGACCTCAGTCTGCCGGATGCGCCGGGCCTGTCGCTGCTGGCGGCGCTGCGCAGCGGCGGGCCTTCCATGCATGCGGCCGTCAAGGCGCTGGCACTGACGCCGCCCTCTGGCGCTGGCGTCGCTTTCCCGGTGGCCGACGTGCTGGCCAAGCCGCTGCGCCGCTCGGCCCTGGCCCGCGCCCTGGTGCCGCTGCGCGACCGGCTGGGCCCGGGCCGGCCCGTCCTCGTCGTCGACGACGAGGCGAGCTCGCGCGAGCTGATGTGCGCGGCCCTGCAGTCCAACGGCATCGAGGCGGTGGCCGCCGCCAGCGGTGCAGAGGCCCTGCAGCGCCTGCCGGTCCTGCAGCCCGCGGCCCTGGTGCTGGACCTGATGATGCCGGGTCTGGACGGCTTCCAGGTGCTGCAGGAACTGCGCGGCGACCCGCGCTGGGCCGAACTGCCGGTCATCGTCTGGACGGCGCTGACGCTCAGCGTCGAGGAGATCGCGGCCCTGTCCCGCTCGGCCGTGGCCATCGCCAGCGCCGGCGAGGCTCACGCCCTGGCCGAGGTGCGAGACGCCCTGCTCAAAGCCGCCCGCCAGGACCGCCGCGGCCGGCGCCGCAGTGTCGGGAGCTGAACATGGCCGGTGAACGCATCCTCATCGTCGACGACAACGAGCTCAACATCGACCTCGCCCAGTACGTGCTGGAGGCCGAGGGTTTCGTCGTCGACCGCGCCCTGCATGTGGACGAGGCCTGGGCGCGCCTGCGCGCCTACCGACCCGACCTGGCCCTCATCGACATCCAACTGCCCGGCGCCGATGGCCTGAGCCTGGTGAGGGCCATCAAGGCCACGCCCGACCTCGCCGACCTGCTCGTCATTGCCTTCACGGCCTATGCCATGCCGGGGGACGAGCAGCGCTTTCGCGCCGCCGGCTGTGACGGCTATCTGACCAAGCCCATCGACGTCCACTCGTTCGCGGCCACCGTGCGCGGGTATCTGGGCACCTAAAATCCCGGCGCCTTCCCCCTGAGCCGCGCCGCCATGCCCCAAGCCCTGTACGAATCCAGCCTCACCTCCCTTCCCCTGCTCGGCCGCGGCAAGGTGCGGGAGAACTACGCCGTCGGCGACGACCGCATCCTGATGGTGGCCAGCGATCGCCTGTCGGCCTTCGACGTCATCATGGGCGAGCCGATTCCGGGCAAGGGCGCGCTGTTGACGAAGATGGCCCTGTTCTGGTTTGACAAGCTGGACGGCATCGTCCCCAACCACCTGACCGGCGAGGATCCCCTCTCCGTCGTCAGCGGCGCGGAGCGCGAGCAGATCCGCGACCGCGCCATGCTGGTCAAGCGCTTGAAGCCCCTGCCCATCGAGGCCGTCGTGCGCGGCTACCTGGCCGGCAGCGGCTGGGCCGAATACCAGCAGAGCCAGAGCGTCTGCGGCGTCAAGCTGCCCGCCGGCCTGCGCAACGCCGACAAGCTGCCCACGCCCATCTTCACGCCCGCCACCAAGGCCGAGATGGGCGACCACGACGAGAACATCAGCTTCGAGCAGGCCGCCGACATCATCGGCGCCGACCTCGCCGCCCGCGTGCGCGACATCTCCATCCAGCTCTACCAGCGCGCCGCCGACTTCGCGCTGACCAAGGGCATCATCATTGCCGACACCAAGTTCGAGTTCGGCCTGGACGCCGACGGCACGCTGACGCTGATGGACGAGGTGCTGACGCCCGACTCGTCGCGCTACTGGCCGGTCGAGAGCTACGCGCCGGGCAGCAACCCGCCCAGCTACGACAAGCAGTTCGTGCGCGACTGGCTGGAGGCCGTGCGAATCGACGGCCAGCCCTGGGGCAAGAAGGCGCCCGCGCCGGCCCTGCCGGCCGAAGTCATCGCCAATACCGTGCAGAAGTACGAAGAGGCGCTGCAGCGTCTGACCGCATGAGCAGCAGTGGGCCTGTGAAGCTGCGCAGCCGCCTGGCGCAGAAGCTGGATGGCGAAATCGCCGCCGCAGCGGCCATGCCGGCGCGCGCCGCCGTGCTGCAGGCCCAGCGCGCCATCCTGTGGCTGCGCCATGGCCGCGAGGCCGAGGCCCGCGAGGAACTCAAGCGGCTGCAGGCCCGCGCCCTGGTGCATCCGCGCGTCGAGCTGGCCGCCTGGCTGCATCTGGCCGAGGGCCTGACGGCTTATTTCAGCGCTTTCGGCGGCGGTGCCCGCGAACGCGTGCGCCGGGCCCAGGTCATGGCCCAGGCGGCCAAGCTGACGGCCTTGCAGGCCCTGTGCGACGCCTGGCTGGCCCAGATGGCCTTCGTCGACCGCGACATCGACCGTCTCGTCGCCCATGCCGCCGCCGTGCTGGCCGCCCCGGCCGACAACGCCGCCGCCTGTCGCGTCGCGTCGGCCCTGGGCATGGCCTGGGATCTCGCGCTGGGGGCCCAGGACGAGGCCACCGCCTCCGCCTGGTATGCCTGGGGCCGCCGTGCCGCCAGCGCCGAGGGCGACGACGCCGGCCTGGCGGCCCTGCTCTACAACCAGATGCAGATGCGCGCCCTGCGCATCCGCCACGCCGCCCTGGCCGGCGAACCCGGCGAGGCGCCGGCCGTGCTGCTGGGCGTGGACTCCATCGGCCATTTCGACGATGCCGTCGGCGGTTCGGCCCGCGCCGACCTGACGCCCCTGCTGCGCGGCCAATTGCTGACCGTGCAGGGCGACTTCGCCGCCGCTGCGGCCCTGCTGGAAGCCCATCTGCCCGAGGCCGTGGCCTCGGGTCTGGCCCGCACCGGCGTCAGCCTGCTGGCCGACCTGGCCTGGTGCTGGGCCAATACCGGTGACGTGCAGCGCGCCCGGGCCCTGGCCGACCAGGCCGCGGTCGAGGTGCTGGCCGAGGACGCCGCCCACTGCGACCTGGACGAATGCGCCGCCCTGCACGCCCGCCTGGCCCAGGTCTACGCCAAGCTGCGCGAGGACGGCCTGGCCGCCCGCCATGGCGACGCCGCCCAGGCCGCCTGGGGCCATGACGCGGCCCAGCGCCGCCTCTGGGCCGAGCGCCTGAGGTCCGCAGGATTGGGTACTCCGGCACGCTGACCGGGCTTTTTCCGGGGTCTCGGCGCAGCCCGGCTGGGGTACCCTCGCCGGCCTATGACCGCCGACTCCCGCGACGACGAAGCCATCAACGCCCTGCCGGTGGGCACCCGTTTTGGCGAGCTGGAAATCACCGGCACCCTGGGCGTGGGCGGCTTTGGCATCGTCTATCTGGCGCGCGACCATTCGCTGGAGCGCGAGATCGCGATCAAGGAATACATGCCCAGCCAGTTCGCGCAGCGCGACGGGCAGTCCCAGGTCTCGGTGCGTTCGGTCTCCATGAAGGAGACCTTCGAGCTCGGCCGGCGCAGCTTCGTCAATGAAGCCAAGCTGCTGGCCCGCTTCGACCACCCGTCCCTGCTGAAGGTCTACCGCTTCTGGGAAGCCAACGGCACCGCCTATATGGCCATGCCCCGCCTGGTGGGGCAGAACCTGCGCGAGGCCCGCAAAGCCCGCCCGACGCCGCCGCCCGAAGCCTGGGTGCGGCGCATCTTCGACGCCGTCCTCGGCGGCCTGGAGACCCTGCACGCCCAGCATGTCTGGCATCGCGACGTCGCGCCCGACAATATCTTCATGCCGGCCGACGGCAGCCCGCCCATCCTGCTGGACTTCGGCGCCGCCCGCCAGGCCATCAGTGACAAGACCCAGGTCTTCACGGCCATCCTCAAGCCCAGCTTCGCCCCCATCGAGCAATATGCCGAGGCGACGACGCTGCGCCAGGGCCCCTGGACCGACTTCTACGCCCTGGCCGCGGCCATGCACGAGCTGCTGACCGGCCGCCCGCCGCCGCCGGCCACGGCCCGCGCCATGGGTGACGAGCTGGTGCCGCTGGCCGTGCCCGGCTATTCCCCCGCCTTCCTGGCCGGGCTGGACTGGGCCCTGCGCGTAGCGCCCCACCAGCGCCCGCAGACCGTTGCCGACTGGCGCGAAGCGCTCGACGGCCGGGCCAGCGTGCCGCCGCCCCAGGCCCCTCAGGCGCGCACGGTGGCGCCCACGCCGCCCGCGCCCGCCGAGCCGCTGGACCTCGAATTCGCCGACACCATCCAGGGCCCGGCGCTGGACGAGGAAGACGACGCCACCGTCGTCGTGCCGCTGCGCAAGAAACCACCGCCGCCGCCACCCCCCCCCCCGGCGCCCAAGCCGACCAAGCAGCCACCGGCCGGCCCTGCGCCCGTCGCGGCGTCGGCGCCTGCCTGGCGCGTCCCCGCCATGGCTGGCGGTGGTGTGCTGGCCGCGGTGCTGCTGGGCCTGTTCGTCATGCAGCTGCGCGGCAAGCCGGCGCCGCCCGAAGTCGTCCAGCCCGAGCCGGCCGCCTCGGTGGCCGCCCCGGCGGCTGCGCCCACGCCGGCACCCGCACCGGCTCCAGTGGAGCCCGTCGCGGCGCCGCCCAGCGCGCCCGCCAGCCAGCCCAGTCTCGTCCCCGTGCCGGTCAAGCCCGTCGCGGCGCCCGCGAGCGCCGTCGTGCGCACGCCCCCGGCCTCCGCGCCGGCGCGCCGCGACGCGGCGTCCAAGCCGATGATCACCGAGAGGGCGGGTGAGGTCAGGCCCGTGCCGCGCAGCCCGGTCGTCGCGGCCCCCGAACCGGCGACGACCGCCAACACGACGACCGCCCCGCCCAAGTCGGCGCCGGCCTCGGCCACGCCGGCCGAGCCGCCAGCGCCGAAGACCGCGGGTGAGGCCTGTGGCGGCCGCGTGCTGTTCGCGCGCGCCTGGTGCATCGACCGCCAGTGCGAGAAGCCGATCTACAAGGACGACCCCGAGTGCGTGAAGCTGCGCGACATTCGCAACAGCCGCGCCAATCACTAGGTCAGAACAGCGCCATCGACAGCTTGCGCCGGTACTGGTCGATCAGCGGGTCGCTGTGCACGACGGCGGCCTTGCCGGCGAGCTCCAGCGTGCCGCTCTTGGCCTCGACCGCGGGCTTGGGGGCCGGCTTGGCCAGCAGCTCCAGGATGGCCACATAGGTCTTGCGCGCGGCCTCGCCGTTCCAGGCCTTGTCGCGCATGATGATTTCCAGCAGCTCGTCCATGGCTTCGGTGAAGCGCTGGCCAGCCAGGTGCAGTTGGGCCAGCGTGAAGCGGGCGTCGAAGTCGCGCTTGTTCGCAGCTATTGATCCCTGCAGGGCCACCGGGTCGGCGCCGGCGCTGGCATCGAAGGCGGCCAGCCAGGTGGCCAGGGCGGCCAGACGGGGCGAGGGCACCAGCGTGTCGGCGGCCTTGGCGGCCACAGGCGCAAAGGCGGCGCGGGCGTCATTGAGCAGGCCCAGCTCCAGCAGGGCCTTCACATAGTCGAAGCGGGCGGCGTCGTTGGACGGGTCGGTCTGCACCGCGTGGGCCAGCTTGGACAGGGCAGCTTCCAGGTCGCCGTCGGCCATCAGGTCCTGGGCGTCGGCGAGGTCGGCCTCGGCTTCCAGCTCCTCGCCCGGCGGCACATGCTTGTCGAGGAATTCGCGGATCTGGGCCTCGGGCAGGGCGCCGACAAAGCCGTCCACCGGCTGGCCGCCGGCGAACATCACGCAGAAGGGGATGCTGCGCACGCCGAACATCTGGCTCAGCTGCGAGGCGATCTCGGGCACCTCGTCGCTGTTGAGCTTGGCCAGCGTGAAACGGCCGGCGTAGGCGGTTTCCAGCTTCTCCAGGATGGGGCCGAGGGTGCGGCAGGGGCCGCACCAGGGCGCCCAGATGTCCAGCAGCACCGGCTGGTTCTGGGAGGCGACGATGAGTTCGGCTTCGAAGTTCTGGAGGGTGATGTCGATCATGGCTGAGGGTAGTTGCGGACACGCCACCTACAATTCAAGGCTTTTCTGAGCCCCGGAGCGCGACCTTGTCCACCCCAGCCCCCCAGAACCCGGACGCCGTCATCGGCATCGTCATGGGCTCCAGCAGCGACTGGGAGACGATGAAGCTAGCGGCCGAGATTCTGACCGAGTTCGGTGTCGCCTTCGAGGCGCAGGTCGTGTCGGCCCATCGCATGCCCGACGAGATGTTCGCCTATGCCGAGGCCGCGGCCGGCCGCGGGCTGAAGGCCATCATCGCCGGCGCCGGCGGTGCCGCCCATCTGCCGGGCATGCTGGCCGCCAAGACGACGGTGCCGGTGCTCGGCGTGCCGGTTGCCAGCCGTCACCTGCAGGGCGTCGATTCCCTGCACTCCATCGTGCAGATGCCCAAGGGCATCCCGGTCGCCACCTTCGCCATCGGCAATGCCGGCGCCGCCAATGCGGCGCTGTTCGCGGTGGCCATGCTGGCCACGGGCGACGCGACCCTGCTGGGCAAGCTGAATGCCTTCCGCACCCGCCAGACCGAAGTCGCCCGCGCGATGAACGAGGAACTGCGCTGATGACGTCCCTGCTTCCCGGCGCCGCGACCCTGGGTGTGCTCGGCGGCGGCCAGCTCGGCCGCATGTTCGTCCACGCCGCCCAGGCCCTGGGCTACCGCTGCATCGTGCTGGACCCCGACGCCATCAGCCCGGCCGGCGCGGTCGCCGAGAAGCACATCAAGACCGACTATCTGGACTCCTTCGGCCTGGCCCAGCTGGCGCGCGACTGCGACGCCATCACGACCGAGTTCGAGAACGTGCCTGCCGTGGCCCTGGAGACCCTGGCCGGCATGCGCACGGTCGCGCCCGCGGCGGCCGCCGTCGCCGTCTGCCAGGACCGCGCCGTCGAGAAGGCGCATTTCGAGGCCGCCGGCGTGCCCTGCGCGCCCCATGCCGTCATCAGCAACGAGATCGAGCTGGCGGCCGTCGATCCCGGCCTGCTGCCCGGCATCCTGAAGACCAGCCGCATGGGCTATGACGGCAAGGGCCAGGTGCGGGTCGCCAGCGCTGCCGAGCTGGCCCAGGCCTGGGAAGGGCTGAAGCGGGTGCCCTGCGTGCTGGAGCAGTTGCTGCCGCTGAAGTTCGAGCTCAGCGTGCTGGTGGCGCGCGGCGCCGACGGCCAGATCGTCAATTTTCCGGTGCAGCAGAACCTGCACCGCGGCGGCATCCTGGCCGTCACCGAGGTGCCGGCGCCCGATGTGCCGGCCGAGGTGGAGAAGCTGGCCATCGCCGCCGCCCGCCAGGTCGCCGCGGCGCTGAACTACGTCGGCGTGCTGTGCATCGAGTTCTTCTGGCTGGAGGACGGCCGCCTCGTCGTCAACGAGATGGCGCCGCGCCCGCACAACTCCGGCCACTGGACCATGAATGGGGCCGACGTGTCGCAGTTCGAGCTGCAGGTCAGGGCGCTGGCCGGCCTGCCCCTGCCCGAGCCGCGCCAGCATTCGGCCTCGGTCATGCTGAACCTGCTGGGCGACCTGTGGTTCTCCGACGAAGGCGGCCCGACGCCGCCGGCCTGGGACCGGGTGCTGGCCCTGCCGGGTACGCATCTGCATCTGTACGGCAAGGCCGACGCCCGCCATGGCCGCAAGATGGGACACCTGAACATCACGGCCGAGACGCCTTCTGGCGCCCATGCCGTCGCCGTCCAGGCCGCGGCCATCCTGGGCCTGCCGACCGACTTCTGATGCTGCTGCTGCCCGGCAACGATCCCGAAGCCATCCAGGCCGCCGCCCGGCGCCTGGCGGCGGGCGACTTGCTGGGCCTGCCGACCGAGACCGTCTACGGCCTGGCGGCGCGCGCGGATGAGGACGCGGCCGTCGCCAGGATCTTTGCCGCCAAGGGCCGGCCGAGCGATCACCCGCTGATCGTCCATGTGCTGGACGCGGCCGGGGCCGAGCCCTTTGCCGACCACCTGCCCGCCACGGCGCGGCGGCTGATGGAAGCCTTCTGGCCCGGTCCGCTGACCGTCATCGTGCCGCGCAAGCCAGGTGTGGCCACGGGCGCCGCCGGTGGCCAGGCGACCATCGCGGTACGCGCGCCAGCCCACCCGGTCGCCCGAGCCGTGCTGGCGGCGGCCCGGGAGCTGGGCGTCCAGGGCGTGGCCGCCCCGAGCGCCAACCGCTTCGGCCGCGTCAGCCCGACGCTGGCGAAACACGTCGTCGAGGAATTCGGCCCCGAGCTGATGGTGCTGGACGGCGGCGCCTGCGAGGTCGGCATCGAGTCCAGCATCGTCGACTGCAGCCGCGAACGTCCAGCCCTGCTGCGGCCCGGGCTGATCAGCCGCACCCGTATCGAAGCGGTGCTTGGCCAGGCGTTGGCCGAGCCCGACGCCACTGCCCCCAAGGCCTCGGGCACGCTGGCCGCGCACTATGCGCCCAGTGCCCATGTGCGCCTGCTGGACGCCCAGCAACTGGCTTTACGTTCAGCCACAGCGGCCGCCAGCGGGGGGCTGGAGGGGGTGGCGGTATATTCACGCGCCCAGTTGCCGGCGTGGCGCTGGCAGGCCATGCCGACCGACCCGGCGGCAGCGGCCCACGAACTGTTCGCGGTGCTGCGGGCCCTGGATGCGGCCGGCGCCCGCGAGATCTGGGTCGAGGCGCCTCCGCGCGACCCGGCCTGGGATGGGGTGCGAGACCGGCTCAGCCGGGCCGCCGCCGCCTTTGCCGATTGAATGTTTCCTGTCCTGAGTTGATCGTCATGCAACGTGTTGTGTCCCAGAAATTGAAGCGCGGCCTGACCCTGGCCGCGGTTGCAGCCGCCGCGCTGATCGCCGGCTGCGGTGGGGGCAGCACCCAGCAGATCGACCCCTTCTCGCCCACCCGCGCCATCGCCTTCGGCGACGAGATGGGCACCATCCTGCAAAGTGGCAAGAAGTACACGATCAATGGCCTGAACGCCGACACCAAGCTGCTGGACTGCAGGCTCAGCCCGAACTGGAGCCAGATCCTGGCCAGCGGCTTCGGCTTCGTCTACCCGCAGTGCAACGTCGATTTCGTCGCCCTGCCCCAGGGCATCATGTATGCCGCCCCCGGCAACAAGGTGGCCGACGTGCGTGACAAGATCGACCAGCACCTGTCCAACGACCGCTTCGGCCCCAAGGACATCGTGGCCATCATGGTCGGTGTCAACGACATCCTCGAGCTCTACCGCCAGTTTCCGGCCCAGAGCCGCGATTCGCTGATCAATGAGGCCAAGGCGCGCGGCAAGCTGCTGGCCGACCAGGCCAACCGCATCGCCAACGCCAACGGCCGCGTGCTGGTGGCGACCATCTTCGACGTCGGCCTCACGCCCTTCGGCCAGAGGGAAAGGCAACAGCAGACCGACATCGACCGGGCGATCTTCCTGAACGACCTGAGCTCGGCCTTCAACACGTCCCTGCGTCTGAACCTGCTGAATGACGGTCGCCTGATCGGCCTGGTGCTCGTCGATGAGACCATCCAGCAGATTGCGCGTTTCCCGGCCGCCTTTGGCTACACCAATGTGGTGGATGCCGCCTGCCGCACCGACATCGCGCCGCAGGACTGCACGACCGAGACGCTGGTAACCGACGCGAACGCGTCGCAATGGCTGTGGGCCGGCGACCTCCTGCTGGGCCCGAGCGCCCAGCAGCGCATCGGCACGCAGGCGCTGTCGCGCGCCAGGAACAATCCGTTCTGACGGCGGCCCGCGGCCGCCATCTCAGGCGGTGGCCGTGCGCAACTCGCGGCGCAGGATCTTGCCGACGTTGCTCTTGGGCAGCTCGTCGCGGAACTCGATGAACTTGGGCCGCTTGTAGGCCGTCATCTGCTGGTTGCAGTAGGCCGCCAGGTCTTCCTCGGCCAGGGCCGGGTCGCTCTTGACGACGAAGAGCTTGACCGCTTCGCCCGACTTGGGGTCCGGCACGCCGATGGCGGCGCATTCCAGGACGCCCGGGTGCATGTTGACGACCTGCTCGATCTCGGTCGGGTAGACGTTGAAACCGCTGACCAGGATCATGTCCTTCTTGCGGTCGACGATGCGCACATAGCCGCGCTCGTCCATGATGCCGATGTCGCCGGTTTTGAAGTAGCCGTCGGCGCACATGACGTTGGCGGTCTCGTCCGGCCGCTTCCAGTAGCCGGCCATGACCTGCGGGCCGCGGATGCAGATCTCGCCGCGCTCGCCGATGGCGACGTCGTTGCCATCGTCGTCGCGGATGGCGATCTCGGTGGATGAGATGGGCAGGCCGATGCTGCCATTGAAGGCGCGCTGGTCCAGCGGGTTGATGGTGGCGGCCGGCGAGGTCTCGGACAGGCCATAACCCTCGACGACCGGGCAGCCGGTGACCTTGAGCCATTTCTCGGCCGTGGCCTGCTGCACGGCCATGCCGCCGCCGTTGGAGATGACCAGCTCGGAGAAGTCCAGGCGCGAGAAGCCCGGCTCGGCGGCCAGGGCGTTGAACAGCGTGTTGACGGCCGGGAAGATGTGGATCTTGTGGCCGCGCAGCGTGTCGATGAAGCCGGGGATGTCGCGCGGATTGGGCACCAGGATGTTGAGATGGCCCATGCGCGCGCCGAGCATGAAGCAGGCCGTCAGCGCGAAGATGTGATACAGGGGCAGGGCGCAAACATTGGTGAACTGCATGTTCTGGTCGGGCAGCTTGGCCAGCATGGGCTGGAACCAGGCCTCGACCTGCAGGATGTTGGCGACGATGTTGCGGTGCAGCAGGGTCGCGCCCTTGGAGACGCCGGTGGTGCCACCGGTGTATTGCAGGAAGGCGACGTCGTCGGGGCCGAGCTCGGCCTTCTTCAGCGTCAGGCGCTCGCCGTGGCGCAGCGCCTCGTTGAAGCGCACGACGGTGCGGCCGTCGCCCACCGGCAGGCGGAACTCCGGCACCATCTTCTTCAGGTGGCGCACGGCGAAGTTGATGAGCGGGCCCTTCCACCAGTTCAGCAGGTCGCCCATGGAGGCCAGCACCACATGCTTGACGTCGGTGGCGTTGATGACCTCGGCCAGGGTGTGGGCGAAGTTCTCCAGCACGACGATGGCGCGGGCGCCCGAGTCCTTGAGCTGGTGCTCCAGCTCGCGCGGCGTGTACAGCGGGTTGACGTTCACGACGACGAAGCCCGCGCGCAGGATGGCCGCGATGGCCACGCCGTACTGCAGCAGGTTGGGCATCATGATGGCGACGCGGTCGCCCTGCTTGAGCCCCTGGGCCTGCAGCCAGGCGCCGAGCTGGGTCGACAGCTGGTCGATCTCACTGAAGCGCATGCGCTGGCCCAGGCAGATCGCGGCGTCGCGCTGGGCGTGCTTGCGGAAGGCCTCGTTGAGCAGGTCCACCAGCGAGCCATAGACGCGGGTGTCGATCTGCGCCGGCACGCCGGCCGGATAGCTGGCCAGCCAGGGCTTGGCGCGGGATGTCACTTCGGTGACTTCGGCAAGGACGGCGGTCATCGGCGGGCCCCTCTGGCGTGCGCTGCAGTGAAGCCGACGATCTTGGGACGCGCGGTTACATCAAGCTAGGGGAGTTGCCCTAACGCGCCAGCATCCGCGCGAAACAAAGCGCGTGCGAGTGTGTCTTCGCGCTGTCGCACAGTGGACAGGAACTCGTCGGCGCCGCGCATGGCGCGGAAGGTGTCGAAGCCGCTTTCGAGGAAGGATTGCAAGGCGCCCAGGCCCGCCATCTGGGCCGGGCCGCGCATCAGCTTCAAGGTCTGGCGCAGCAGCGGCTTGCGCGTCAGCTTGTCCAGGGATTGGCCGACGGCCATGGTCAGCTCGATCTGCTGCTGTCGCGAGGCCGGCTCGCCGCAGGCGCGCCAGGCGATGCCGTAGTCCTGTGCCGTGATCTGCGGCGCCAGCAGGTGCTCGGCCATGCGCGTGTCCAGGTGTTCGGACAGGGCATGCAGGCGCGCCAGCCTGGCGACCGTGTCGACCACCTCCTCGGGGAAGAGGCGGGTCAGGGTCGGGATGACGCGGGCGAACTGGGCGTCGCGCTGGCGGTAGTCGTCGGGGCCGTAGAGCTCCTGCAGGAAGAAGCGCGTGGCGGCTTCGTAACGCGGGTTGGCCAGCAGGTCGGCATAGGTGTGCGCAAAGCGCTTTTGCTGGAAGGCCTTGAGGGCCTGGACGCGGGCCTGGAGCTCGGGGTCGGCGGCGCGGCGGGCGCGCTCGGCGTCGACGGCGCGCAGCTCTTTCAACAGGGATTCGGCGCTGGGATGGTCCATGGGTCGGCGGAATTCTGCCTTCCTACACTGGGCCGATGAACGGACGACTGCAAAGGATCTGGGTGCTGCTGAGGCTGGCCGTGGCGCTGGCCGTCGGCTGGCGCTTCGGCTGGGCCTGGGGAGCGCTGACGCTGGGCCTGCACGCAGCCATCCTGGCGGGCGGCTTCCTGCAGTTGCGCTGGGTCAACCGGCCGGCGCCGACCTGGGGGCAGCTGTTGCGCGCCTGGGCCCGTGAGGTGGTCGCCAGCGAATTGGCCTTCTCCTGGCGCCAGCCCTGGCGGGAATGGGCCGAGCCCGACCACCTGCCGGCCGGCGCCGGGCAGGGCGTGCTGCTGGTGCACGGCTTCTCGTGCAACCGCGGGCGCTGGAATGGCTGGATGAAGCGGCTGCGCCAGCAGGGCATCGCCTTTGTCGCGCCGTCGCTGGAGCCGGCTTTCGGCAGCATCGAGGCCTATGCCGACGAGATCGAGGCCGGCGTGCAGCGACTGAAGGCACACACGGGGCGCATGCCCGTCCTGTGCGCCCACAGCATGGGCGGCCTGGCGCTGCGGGCCTGGTGGCGCCGCTTCGGCGCGGGCCACGAGGCGCCGCATGTCATCACGCTGGGATCACCCCACCAGGGCACGCGCATGGCGGCGCTGGGGCTCGGGATCAACACCCAGCAGATGCGCCTGGGCAATGCCTGGCTGGCGGCCCTGCCTGGACTGCCGGACGTCGACTGCTTCTGGACGCCCTGCGACCAGATCGTCAACCCCGCGGAGCGCGCCATCCTGGCCGGCGCGCGGGCGCACCGGCTGGATGGCGTGGGCCATATGGGCCTCGTCCACTCGGAAGAGGCCTGGCAGTGCTGTCAGACCGCCTTGGCTTCGTCCTTGGTGTCGGTCAACACGCCGCGGCGGATCTGATCCAGCTCGATGCTCTCGAACAAGGCCTTGAAATTGCCCTCACCGAAGCCCTCGTTGCCCTTGCGCTGGATCAGCTCGAAGAAGATCGGGCCAATGACTTCCTTGGTGAAGATCTGCAGCAGCAACTCGTTGTCGGCGCCCAGGTGGGTGGCGCCGTCGATGAGGATGCGCAGGCGGCGCAGCTCGTCGACCTTCTCGCCGTGGTTGGGCAGGCGCTTGTCGATGAGGTCGAAATAGGTGTCGATGGTGTCCTGGAACACGACGCCGGTGTTCTTCATGCCCTCGACCGTGCCGTAGATGTCGGTCGTGCCCAGGGCCACGTGCTGGATGCCTTCACCGTGGTAGAGGTCCAGGTACTCGGCGATCTGGCTCTTGTCGTCGGAGCTCTCGTTGATGGGGATGCGGATCTTGCCGCAGGGGCTGGTCATGGCCTTGCTCTTCAGGCCGGTCAGCTTGCCCTCGATGTCGAAGTAGCGCACCTCGCGGAAGTTGAAAAAGCGCTCGTAGAACTCCGACCACTCCTTCATGCGGCCGCGGAAGACGTTGTGCGTCAGATGGTCGATTTCGGTCAGGCCATGGCCGACCGGGTTGGGATCGACGGGCTGGCCCTGGGCGTCCAGCAGCGGCACGAAGTCCACGTCGTAGATCGAGATATTGCCGATGGCGCCGGCCTTGGCGCCGCCCTTGCCCTGCCAGCGGTCGACGAAATAGATCAGCGAGTCGCCAATGCCCTTGATGGCCGGGATGTTCAGCTCCATCGGGCCGGCCTTGTTGTCAAAGCCCCAGGCGCCCAGTTCCAGTGCCCGCTGGTAGGCGTGGGCGGCGTCCTGCACGCGGAAGGCGATGGCGCAGATCGACGGGCCGTGCAGGCGCGCGAAGCGCTGTGCGAAGGAGTCGGTCTCGGCGTTGATGATGAAGTTGACGCCGCCCTGGCGGTACAGGGTCACGCTCTTGTGGCGATGCTTGGCCACGGCCTTGAAGCCCATGGTCTCGAACAGCCGGCCCAGGCCGGCCGGGTCCGGCGCCGCGAACTCGATGAACTCGAAACCGTCGGTGCCCATGGGGTTGTCCCAGGGAGTGAACTTGGCCATGAATGTCTCCAGCGCCAGCGGCGGGTGCAAAACGAAAATTCTGCGGCGCGGATCGCGCAGGTTTCATGCAATCTTCGGCGTTGAATTCACATGCAACGCAGGAAGTATGCAAAATTGGCCCCATGGAAGCTGTTCTCGAGCTCGATGCCATCGATCGCCGCATCCTGCGCGCTTTGCAGCAGGACGGACGCCTCACCTACGACGCCCTGGCGGGCGAAGCGGGCCTGTCCTCGTCCGCCGTGCTGCGCCGCGTGCGCCGGCTGGAAGAGGCGGGCGTCATCGCCTCCTATGTCGCCCTCGTCGCGCCGGAGCGCATCGGCCTGGGCCTGACGGCCTATATCAATGTCAGGCTGGAGAAGCAGACCGACAACCCGCTGCGCAATCCGCGCGACCTCTTCCGCGCCGCCGTGCAGACCTGGCCCGAGGTTGTCGAATGCGCGGCGCTGACCGGCGAGATGGACTATCTGCTGCGCGTGCTGGTGCAGGACATGCAGCATTACGCCCGCTTCATCAGCGACACCCTGCTGATGCACCCCAGCGTGCAGGACTGCAAGACCAGCTTCGTGCTGGAGCGACTGAAAAACACCACCGCCGTACCGGTTTGAACCGCTGAGGAGGCGGCCGGTATTCACCGGCCATGGCCAGCCTGCACCCTCCCTCGTCGCCCGACGCCGGCGCCATGCTGGGCTGGCTGCCGCGGCTGCGGCTGTATGCGAGAGCGCTGCGTCGCAACCGCGAGGACGCCGATGACCTGGTGCAGGACACGCTGGAGCGTGCCTGGTCGCGCGCCGGCCTGTGGCAGGGCGTGGGAGACATGCGCACCTGGCTGTTCAGCATCATGCACAACCTGCATGTCGATGCGCTGCGGCGCGGCCGCCTGGATGTCGTCGAGCTGGACGAGCACATCCCGGAGATCCCCGTCGCCGCGACCCAGGCCGAGCGCCTGGCCCTGCGCGACCTGCACAAGGCCCTGGTGGCGCTGCCGGTGGAGCAGTGCGAGGTGCTGCTGCTGGTGGGGGTGGACGGCATGGCCTATGCGGAGATCGCCCAGGCTCTGGACATTCCCATCGGCACCGTGATGTCGCGCCTGTCGCGCGGCCGCGACCGCCTGCGCGGGCTGATGCTGGAGCAGGAGAGGCGGCCTCATTCCTGAGGCCGCGTCGCCATAATCCCGCGCCAGCACCGCTGCGCCGGCCGCCGTCACCCCGACGCCGGCCGCCGACGGCTGGCCTGACCCGGGAGCCCCATGCCTGCTTCTCTCGTTCGCCGCATCGTCATCGTGGGCGGTGGCACCGCCGGATGGATGGCGGCCGCCGCCTTCTCCAGGCTGCTGGGCCCCGGCTACGACATCCGCCTGGTCGAGTCCGACGAGATCGGCACGATCGGCGTGGGCGAGGCGAGCATTCCCTATCTGGCGGACTTCAACGCCGCCTTGGGGCTAGACGAGAACGAATTCCTGCGCGCCACCCAGGGCACGTTCAAGCTCGGCATCGAGTTCGTCGACTGGGCGCGCCTGGGCGACCGCTACACCCATGCCTTCGGCCAGGTCGCCATGGACATCGGCGCGCTGGCCTTCCACCACTACTGGCTGCGCCTGCGCATGAACGGGGACTGCCGGCCGCTGGGTGTGTTCTCTCTCAACGCGCTGGCGGCCAGCCAGGGGCGATTCATGCGCGCGCGGCCCGACCTGCCGAACTCGCCGCTGGGCAACATCGCCCACGCCTTCCATTTCGATGCCGGCCTGTATGCGCGCTTCCTGCGCGGCTTTGCCGAGCAGCGTGGCGTGCGGCGCGTCGAGGGCAAGGTCGTCGAGGTGAGGCAAGGCGAGGACGGCGGCATCGCCGGCGTGCAACTGGAGAACGGGGATGTCGTCGAAGGCGATTTCTTCCTCGACTGCTCGGGACTGCGCGGCCTGCTGATCGAGCAGACCCTGAAGGCCGGCTACCACGACTGGCGCCACTGGCTGCCTTGCGACCGCGCAGTCGCGGTGCCGTGCGCATCGGTGCAGCCGCTGCTGCCCTACACGCGCGCCACCGCTCGACCGGCAGGCTGGCAATGGCGCATCCCGCTGCAGCACCGCATCGGCAATGGCCATGTGTTCTCCAGCCGCTTCATGAGCGAGGACGAGGCCACGGCCCTGCTGATGAGCAAGCTCGACGGCGAGCCGCTCGCCGAGCCACGCTGCATCCCCTTCGTGCCGGGCCAGCGCAAGCGCTTCTGGATCAAGAACTGCGTGGCCCTGGGGCTGGCCGCCGGCTTCTTCGAGCCCATCGAGTCCACCAACATCCACCTCATCCAGACCGCCATCATGCGAGTGCTGGCCCTGCTGCCGCGCGCCGGCATGGACGCCGAAGACATCGACGAATACAACGCCCAGACCCAGGCCGAGTACGAGCGCATCCGCGACTTCGTCATCCTGCATTACCACGCCACCGAGCGCGACGACTCGCCGTTCTGGACGCAGTGCCGCACCATGGCGGTCCCCGACACGCTGCGGCGCAAGATGGCCTTGTTCCGCAGCAATGGCCGGCTCTTCCACGACGGCAAGGAGCTGTTCGCCGACTCCAGCTGGCTGCAGGTGCTGATCGGCCAGCGCATCGATCCGCGCGGCTATCACCCGCTGGCCGACGGCATGGCGCTGGATCAGGTGCAGGGCATGGCCGACAGCATCGAGCAGCTGATGCGCCGCTGCGTCGAGTCGATGCCAACGCACGAGGCCTTCATCAAGGCCGAATGCTCGGCGCTGCGGCCCTAGTCGAAGTCGTGCAGCAGCTTCAGCGCGTGGGCTTCGCTGAGGTTGAGCAGCTCGGCGATGTCGTGAAGATCGTCCGGCACGCCGGCATCGTCCCAGCCGCGCGCGGTGTGACGGGCCAGCCGCACGGCCAGCTGGACGCAGCGAATCTGCGGGTCGCGGGCGTCCTTTTCGCTGGTGATGCGCGTCAGCAGATCGGGCAGGCGCCAGCGCCGCATCAGGGCCTGCTCCAGGTCGGCCAACTCGATGCCCAGCACCTGGCGCTGGGCGACCGTGCTGCGCAGATGGCGGTCGGCCTCCTGCAGGGCGGCGATCTTCAGCGCCAGCTCGGGCGCATGGACCCACAGCAGCATCTCGGCGAAGTCGTGCAGCAGGGCGGCGCTGTGGATGATGGCGGCGTCGGGGTCGGCACGATGGGCGGCAAAGCCCAGCGCGAAGCGAGAGGCACGTTCGGCGCGCTGCATGACGCGTGACAGCCCCAGCAGGGCCTCGTCGTTGTCGCCCAGCACGGACTCCAGCGTCGGCTGCGGGCCGAAGTCGCGGAAGAAGGGCGTGATGCCCATCAGCACGATGGCGGCGGTCACCGTCTCGGTATCCGCCATCAGCCGGCCGCGCCTGAGCTCGCTGGCATGGGCCAGCACCTTCAGCGTCATCAGCGGGTCGCTGGCGATCATCTCGCCCAGGCCATGGGCATCGACGTCATCCTCGGTCGCGCGCATATGCTCCAGCGACTCGGCCGTCTCGGCCAGCACGGGAATTTCGGCCCCCGCGAACGCGTTCACCCAGGCATCCAGGCTGGACAGCGGTGAGGTCAGGCGCAGGCGGGCGGACATGATGGCCCGATGCTAGGCCTGGGCGGGGCCGCCTGCTCGTCGGAGGCGGCCCCGTTTTGAGGCCTATTTCCGCTGTCCGCCCCGCATCAGTGCCGGGGTATTCCGGGCCGAGCGCTGGGCCTGCCATGGGCCAGAGGCTCTTGGCCTTCCGTAGGCACAAGCAGTCCGCAGGGACTGCTTGCGTCCGACTTCAGTTCCCGAGCCGGCCCGCCTGGCGATGTGCTTGCCGGTCGATACGGCAAGCATCGCCATCCCCACGGACGAGGGGCTCCATCTGCTACAGCCTGCGCACGCCTTCCAGCTGGGCGGTCAGCTTGCCGTCGACATAGAGCGCCCCTTCGGGCGCGCCGGCTTCGGCGTAGAACTCCAGGTGGCTGCGCGCACGGCGGCGGCGGTAGGCCGGCGAGAACACCAGGCGGATGGCGCGGGCAGCGCGCTTGACGCGCTTCCAGCGTTGGGCCCAGGCGGCATGGGTTTCGGCGGCGTCGGGGCCGCGCACTTCGATCAATCTCATGAGGGTCTCCTTGGCACCTGGCCGGCGGCCCTCATCACATGGATCGGATGAGGCGCGGGCGGTGCACGTGATTCAGGGGCTGTCGTCGGGGAAGCGGTCGCGCAGCAGGCGTCGCAGCTCGAGGCGGGACTGCTGGCGCTGGGCATGGGCGCGGTGGGCGCTCTGGTGGGCACCGGCCTGGCGTTTCATGGCCGGGACCACCAGCGGATTGCGCGGCTTCAGCGCCTTGATCTGCAGGGGACGGGGAGAGGTGAATTGGGGCATGGCGTGCTCCGGTTGGGACCGCTCGCGGGCGGCGGGCAATGCAGCGGCTTGGCCTGTGAAGGGCCCGGCGTTTGCATGAAGGTGGGAGTGCCCGGGGCTTGCTGCTCGAGGCAAGCGGGCCGGGCGGTCAGGGGACTTCGGGGTGTGTGACCTCGCCGTGACGCGGGGACTTCTGCATCACGACTTGCGCAAATGATAAACAAACGTTGCTCTTGCGCAAGCGGTTTTTATCCAACACCCCTAACGTAGAGGATGCGGTCCGTCCAGTGACGGATGCGTCTGGGCTTCAGCGTTTTTTGGGCTTGAGCGGTGCGATGCCGGCCTGCAGCCTGCGCCACTCGTCCAGCTCAGCCTGCGGGCTGGGTGCGGCCGCCTTGGGCGCCGGGCGCGGCGCGGCGGCAGGCTCGGGTGTGAGCACTTCGCCAAGCAGGTCCAGCAGCCGCGTGCGGGCGCGCTGCGGGTGGCGGCGGTAGTAGGTCAGTACCAAGCCAATGATGAAGCGCTCGTCATCGTCCTGGGGCACGCTGGAGTTGTCTGCCGGCGCGGCGGCCGGCGCCAGAGCCGCGGCCATGGAGGTCAGCGGGGCAGGCGCTGCGGCCAGGCCATGCTCGATATCCATCCAGCCCGGCGGCTTGTGGCAGAGCTGCTCGAACTGGCGCGCCAGGCGCTCGCCGATCTGGCGCGCACGGCCCTTGATCTGGCTCCAGTAGCTGGGCTGGATCTGCAGTCGTTCGGCAAAGCGCCGCTCCAGGCCACGCAAGGTGGCCGCATCGGCATGTTTGACGGTGGCGCTGACGAACTCTTCGAACAGCCGCATCGCGTTGTCCAATCGGATCTGCGCGACGTCGCGGGGGGCGCTGGGCATGGGCGGCAATGATAAATGAGCCTTCACCAAGAAGGCGTCGTCCGTAGGAAGGCACCGACCGGGATGCGGTCGTAGTTCCTACGGCAGTCCCTTGCGGGGGCGCCCATATTCGTCAGATCCCCCACCCGATCAGGAGATTTGACATGCACGCTTCCGACAGCACTCTCATCGCCATGGAGAAGAAGTTCTGGCAGTCCATGGTGGACGAGGACACCGATACCGCCCTGGGCATGTTGAACGAGCCTTCCTTGATGGTCAGCTCCCACGGCGCCATGCAGTTCAGCCATGACCAGTACCGCCAGATGGCCGAGCATGGTGACATGGTCATCAAATCCTTCGAACTCAGCGACATGCAGGTCATGCACCCGAGCGAGGACACGGCCGTGCTGACCTATCGCGCCAAGCAGGAGCTCGCCCCGCGAGGCGACAACGCCAAGACCATCAAGCAGGAGATGGCCGATTCGTCGGTCTGGATGCGCAAGGCCGGCGAATGGCTGTGCGTGATGCACACCGAGACCGAAATCGCCGACGGCGCCAAGAAGAAGCCGGCTGCGAAGAAGGCCAAGTCGGCCTCCCACTGAGGCGCTTTTACTCCTCCTCGCCGGCCTTGTAGGCGCCCACCAGGCTGGCCTGGGTGTTGGGCGGCACCGGCTCGTAATGCGACAGCAGCAGGGTGTAACGCCCTTCGCCGGCCGTGATCGCGTTCAGGCGTGACTGGTAGCTGGCCAGCTCGGCCAGCGGCGCCAGGCCCTGCACGATGAGGCTGCCGGGCACGGCCGAGCGCGTGCCGTTGACCTGGCCGCGCCGCGAGGCCAGGTCGCCGGTGATGTCGCCGATGCTGTGCTCCGGTGCGGTGATCTCGACCTGCACGATGGGCTCCAGCACCAGCGGCCGGGCCTCGCGAACGGCTTCGATCAGGGCGCGGCGGCCGGCGGTGACGAAGGCGATTTCCTTGCTGTCCACCGAGTGGTGCTTGCCGTCGTAGACGACGACGCGCAGGTCCACCAGCGGGTAGCCGGCGATGGCGCCCGTCGCCAGGGCCGAGCGCACGCCCTTCTCGACGGCCGGCATGAACTGGCCCGGGATGGTGCCGCCCTTGACCGCGTCGACGAACTCGAAGCCGGCGCCGCGCTCCAGCGGCTCGATGCGCAGATAGACCTCGCCGAACTGGCCGGCGCCGCCGCTCTGCTTCTTGTGGCGGTAATGGCCTTCGGCCGGCGCCGAGATGGTCTCGCGGTAGGCGATGCGCGGTGGCTGGGTGACGACCTCGCCCTTGTAGAGCTCGCGAACCCGGTCCAGCAGCAGGCGCAGGTGCAGCTCCCCGAGGCCGTAGACCAGGGTCTGGTGGGTCTCGCCGGCCTGCTCGATGCGCAGGCAGGGGTCTTCGTCCACCAGCCGGGCCAGCACCTCCCAGAGTTTTTGCTCGTCGCCGCGCCGCGCCGGGCTGATGGCCAGGCCGTGAACGGGCGTCGGGAAGTCCAGCGGCTTCAGGAAGATGTGCTCATCCTCCTGGGCATCGTGCAGCACCGCGTCGAAGGCGAGGTCGTCCACCTTGGCAATGGCGCACAGATCGCCCGGCAGGGCCTCGTCGATATCCACGTGCCTCGCGCCCTGCAGCATAAAGAGGTGGCCGACGCGGATGGGCTTGCGTGCATGGCCGACGAACAGCATGCCGCCCTTGGCGACGCGGCCCTGGTGCACGCGCATGACGCCCATCTTGCCCAGATAGGGGTCGGCGACGATCTTGAACACATGGGCCAGTACATGGGCCGCCGGGTCCGGCCTGGCGGGGTAGGGCGCGGGCTCCGTGCCCTTGCCCTCCAGGAAGGGCGGCGGGTTGCCTTCGGCCGGGTTGGGCATCAGGGCCTCGATGACCGACAGCAGCTCGCCAATGCCGGCCCCCGTCCTGGCCGAGCAGAAGCAGACCGGGATCAGATGGCCTTCGCGCAGCGCCTGCTCCAGCGGCGCATGCAGCTCTTTCGGGTCGACGTCGCCGTCGGTCAGGTAGCGGTCGACAAAGGCGGCATCGACCTCGACGACCTGCTCCACCAGGGCCTGGTGGGCTTCGGCCACGGACGAAAAATCGGCGTCCCCAGACGCCGCGAAGAAACAGTCGGCGACGCGCTTGGCGCCGTCGGCGGGCAGGTTCAGTGGCAAGCACTCCTTGCCAAAGACCTCGCGCAGCTGGGCCAGCAGGCCGGGCAGGTCGGTGTCGGGGCAGTCGATCTTGTTGACGACGATGAGGCGGGTCAGCCCGCGCTCGCCGGCCGCGCCCAGCATGCGCTGGGCCATCAGCTCGATGCCGTTCTGGGCGTTGATGACGACGATGGCCGTGTCGGCCGCCTCCAGGGCCGGCAGGGCCTGGCCGACGAAGTCCGGCGCCCCGGGCGTGTCGATGGCATGCACGCGAATGCCGCCATGCGTGAAATGGGCGAGGCTGGACTGCAGCGAATGCCCGAGACGTTTTTCCAGAGGGTCGTGGTCGCTGACCGTGCTGCCGCGCTCGATGCTGCCGGCCTGCGGGATGGCGCCGGCATGGGCCAGCAGCGCATCCAGCAGCAGCGTCTTGCCCGCCGCTGCCGGGCCAACCAGCGCCACCGTGCGGATCGCGCTCACTCGTGAATCCACCAGGCTCTCGCTCATCGGACTCTCCTCGGTTGTTGGGCCCAGGGTAGAAGAAGCCGGCCCGGCCGGCAAGGGCAGAATCTTCCGGATGCAAGCCCGACGCCTTCCCGCCCTCCTGGCCCTGTTCGCCGCTGCGGCCCAAGCTCAACCCACTGCACCTGCCGAAGAGCTTCAGGCCATGCTGGCCGAGGTCAGCCCGGCCCGCATCGAGGCCCGCATCCGCAAGCTGGTCGGCTTCGGCACCCGGCATACGCTGTCCGACATCGCCTCCGACAGCCGTGGCATTGGTGCCGCGCGGCGCTGGATCACCAACGAGCTGTCGACCTGCTCCAGACAAGCCGGCGGCCGGCTGCAGGTGGAGGAGCAGAGCTTCATCGAGCCGGCCGGCACGCGTGTCAACCTGCCGACCGAGCTGGTCAACGTCGTGGCCACCTTGCCCGGCCGTGGCGCGAGCAGGAGCCGCGTCCTGGTTGTCAGCGGCCACTACGACTCGCGCAACAGCGATGTCATGGACAACCTGGGCGAGGCCCCTGGCGCCAATGACGACGCTTCGGGCACGGCCGCCGTCATGGAGCTGGCCTGCGTGATGGCCCGTCGCCAGTTCGACGCCACGTTGGTCTTCATGACCGTGCCCGGCGAGGAGCAGGGGCTGCTCGGCGCCGCGCAATGGGCCCGCGAAGCTCGCGCCGCCGGCACCAACGTCGAGGCCATGATCACCAACGACATCATCGGCAGCTCGCGCGGTGACGCCGGCCAGCGCGATGCCAGGCGCCTGCGCCTGTTTGCCGATGGCCTGGACCCGCTGGTGCGCCTGCTGACGGCCGCCAGTGCCAACCGCCCGGCCAGCGAGGCCGACGCCAAGGCCATCGCCGCCATGCAGGCCGAGCTGCTGCCGCTGTTGCAGGCCGGCGGCAACGAGGACCTGCCCACCCACCAGCTCGGCCGCCACCTCAAGGCCGCCGCCGAGGCGGCCCTGCCGGGCTTCACCGTCCAGCTCATCCAGCGCCGCGACCGCTATCTGCGCGGCGGCGACCACATCCCCTTCCTGGAGCGCGGCTATGCCGCCGTGCGCATCAGCGAGCCTTTTGAAAACTTCGCCCACCAGCACCAGAACCCCAGGACCGAGAACGGCATCGTCTACGGCGACCTGCCCGAGTTCGTCGACTTCCCCTATGTGGCCGACGTGACGCGGGCCAACCTCGCCGGCCTGGCCACGCTGGCCTGGGCGCCGGCTCCGCCGAAAGGCGTGAAGCTGGACGCCCGCGAGCTGACCAACGATTCGACGCTGGAATGGCAGGCCAGCGACGACCCCGAGGTGGCCGGCTACCGCATCGTCTGGCGCGACACCGACTCGGCCGCCTGGCAGCAGTTCAAGGATGTGGGCAAGGCCACGCGCGTGACGCTGCCGGTTTCCAAGGACAACGTCGTCTTCGGCGTGCAGGCCGTGTCGAGGAAGGGTTATGCCAGCCTGGCCAGCTATCCGCTTCCCAGGCGCTGAGGCCAGCGAACGCCAGGTCGCCAAAGGCAACCCTTGCTTACTGCGGCGCCGGCCTCGATCGCCGAATATTCATCCGCCACCACCGCAAGGGCTGATGCCTGAAGCATGACCGCCTTGCCCGTGTCGTCCCAGGCCGTCCACTGTCGAGCCTGGCGGCGATGAGGCGGTGATGGCACGGGCGCGACAGCCGGCCCACCGGCTGCCGCGTCCGTTCTTTTCAACTCAGCAGGGCAGGCCGGCGATCTGCGCCGAGCAGGACTGGCTGTCCAGCTGCAGCACCAGGCCATCGGGCATGCGGCCCGTGATGCGCAGCAGCTTGTAGCTGTTGGTGTTCAAGGCCGTGTTGCCCAGGGTCGCACTCAGCGAAGCACCGGTCGCAAAGCTGCCGATCAGGTTGGCGGCACCCTTGACGACGACGCCCAGTTCCAGTTCGGCGAGCTTGCTGTTGCAAGCCGTATCGGTGCAGAGCAGGGCGCGGTCGGGCAGCAGGTCGCCGCGCGGCAGGGTCCAGGTCGGGCCATAGCTGATCTTGGCATTGACGGCGCCCTTCATGCCCGTCAGGTCGGTGACGGCCTTGGCCACCAGTGCCGGCCAGGGCTGGGCGGCCTGGCTGGCGGCCGTGACGGGAAGCTGGCCCGCCAGTTCGACGCTGATGGCATCGCCGTCCAGGCCGCCCAGCGGCGTGGCGCAGGCGCTGTCCTTGAACAGCTCTATCTTCAGGCCGCGGCCGGCGCGCACGAAATTGCGTGCCACGGCGTCGCCCGCGGCGCCGGCGGGCACCGGCAGGCTGACGATGTTGTTGCCGCGCGTGGCGCCGCTGGCGGGATCGAGGCTGGGCGTGGCGTCGCTGCTGCTGACGCTCCACAGGCTCAGATAGCTGCCATTGCCAGCCTTCTTGAAGAGGGCCAGCGCCACATCGGCGCCGCTGGTGTCCTTCTGGCTGACACGGGCGCACTGCAGCACGCCGCCACCGCTGACGCTGATGGCGGGAATGCTGATGTCCAGGGAGCGGGCATAGCTGTCGGGCGCCGCGCTGTCGACGCGGCGTGTCAGCACCAGGCGGGCGGCCGCCGTGGCCTGCACTTCCAGGCGGTTGCCGAGGAAGGTCCAGCCCGCGGGCCGCTTCACGGCGGCCTGCTCCAGCCCCAGGCGGCGCTGCAAGCCGGCGGTGTTCTGGTAGACGAAGCCGACGCGGCACAGCGGGTCGCCGGTGCCGAAGTCGCAGCGGCCGAGCAGGGAAGGCAGCAGCTTGCCGCCGAACATGACTTCGCCCTCGCCCAGGATGCCGTTCATGCGCAGGCAGACCAGCTGCGCCGCGTCCTTGGACCCGGTGAAGGGGGCCGAGACCGCGTCGACGCTGGACCGCGCCGCCGCGTCGAAGAGGGCTTCCAGGCCGATGGTCTTGCTCTGGCAGTTGCCGATGTTGGCCGTGGCCGTCACCAGCTTGATAAACAGCGCATCCAGGCCGGTCAGGTCCACGCCGGCGGCCGCGGCGTCGAAGCTCAAGGCGCCCTGGGTCGTGCCGGTCTCCAGATAGGCCGTGCCCGTGCCGAGGCGTGAGGTCAGCGTCACATAGGCCTGGGTGTCGGCACCCAGGCCGACGGCGACGCTGTCCAGCAGGCGGTCATAGCCGGTATGGGCGCCGGGCGTCAGCGCGCCGGCCAGCAGGTCGAAGTCGCTGGCCAGGCCGGCATCGGCCAGGGCCGGCGCGAGGGCGGTGCGCAGCTGGGTCTGGGCGCTGGCCAGGGCGGTATCGCTGAGGCCTTGCGCGGCGCCACTCATCAGCGTCTGCGGCGACTGGCCGCTGGCCAGCACGGTGATGGCGCTGGTCAAGGGCGTCAGGTTCAGGGTGCCGCCGTTGTTGGTGGCGCCCCAGACGCAGATGGGCCGGTCGCCGACGCTGCCGCAGGCCTCGACACGGAAGGGGCCTGAGCCGCTGAGTGCGATCGGCCCGTAGGCGCCGGTCGCGGCCGTGACGTCCTTGCCGCTGGCGACGACCTTGCCGGTGGCATCCAGCACACGCACCTTGGCGCCGGCGTTCAGGCCCAGGCCGGCCGCGACGATGCCGGCCACGGGAGGAGGCGGAGGCGGCGGAGGAGGGGTAGGCGTCGGCGTCGGCGCGGGTGCGGGCGACGGAGCCGGGCTCGGGGCGGGGCTGGGCGCGGGGCTGGGCGTGGGGGAAGGTGCCGGCGCCGGGCTTGGCGCCGGGCTGGGCGCAGGGGACGGAGCAGGCGACGGAGCAGGCGACGGGCTGGGCGTCGGCACCGGGACCGGCATGGGCAGCGGGCTGGGCGTCGCCGCCGGCGGCGGGCTGGGGCTGTCGCCGGGGGCCGTGCCGCCGCCCCCGCCGCAGGCCGCCAGGGCCAGGGCCATGGGCCAGGCGTAGTTCGACCGCCGGCGCGGGGCCGGCGGCGGGGTCAACGGGAGCGGCGGGGGGAATGAGGAGGCAGAGTCAGGCATCCGGGCCAGCCGCGCAGGCGCGGCACGACGGTCAGGGTTGACCCGACTTTAGGCCGCCCGGCCCTGCCGCGATGGGTAGAACTGCGGCCCTGGCAGCCTCTTTTGCGGACTATCAGTCACGGTGGCCATGCCCGTGGCCATGGCCACGGCCGTGATGGTGGTCATGCCAGTCGTCACGGCCACGACCGTGACCGCGATGCACATAGACGTTCTGCTGATACCAGCCATCCTGCACGAAATAGACCGGTGCGCCGCAGGCGCCGTAGTGGTAGCAATGGCGGCGCCAGTCGCGACGGTGCTCGGGCGGCACCCACAGATAGACAGGGTCGGCGCGGTAGACCGGCCGGCCGACGATGACCGGCTGGGGGGCGATCAGGACGGGTTGGGGATAGCGGCCGATGTCGACGCGGCCGTAGACGCCCGGCTGGCTGAAGCCGATGGAGACGCCGACATCGGCGGCCTGGGCAGCGGGCAGGGCGGTGAGGCCGGCTGCGGCGATCAGGGCGGGGGCGATCCAGCGGGTGAGGGTGCGTCGGGTTGTCATATGTTTCTCCTGGTGCTTGCGGACTGTGCCGCTGCCTCCAGTGAACGAGGCTGGCGCGCCCGCGGTTGTCAGTTCGGCGCGCCGGACGCTGTAGGACAGGCGGCGAGAACGTGCGAATGCGGCCTTGTCCTACAAGCCGCCACCCGCCATGCCGACGCCGGACGCCTGTCACGGGATCGATGCTTGCCGTCTTGGCGTTGGAGCAGGTATCGATGAGCGAATCCGAGCAGACGAGTGTGCCCGCGCCACAGTGGGCCGGGGTCGCCGCATCCGTCTCCGCAGCCCAGCAGGCGCTGGCGCAGAACGCGCGTTTCCTGGAACGCTGCAGTCGTCTGGCGGGTGTGGGCGCCTGGGAATGGCAGGCCGATATCGAGAAGCTGACGCTGTCCGATTCGGCTTGTGAGTTGCTGGGGCTGCCCAAGGGCCAGGTGCCGACGCTGGCGGCCCTGCTGCAACGTTTCGGCCCCGACGGCGCCGCCATGCTGGACGCCGCCCTGCAGCGCGCCACCACCGATGGCGAGGGCTGGGACGTCGAACTGCCCTGCGAGACGGGTCCGAAAGGCCGGCGCGTGCTGCGCGTCGTCGGCCGCTTTGATGAGGACGAGACCGGCCGGCGCGTCGGCGTCGTCATGCTGGACGTCAGCGAGCCCGCCGAGGTGCGCGCCGAACTCGAGCGCACGCTGGAGCGCCTGGCCCTGGCCACGCACAGCGGCGGCATCGGCGTCTGGGACCTCGACCTGCGCGTGCGCGACCTGGCCTGGGATGACGCCATGTGGCGGTTGCATGGCGAGGCGCCGCATGGCCAGCGCACCAGCCTCGCATCCTGGCGCAAGCGCCTGCATCCCGAAGACCGCCGCGCCGCCGTCATGACCGTGCGCGCGGCCCTGCGTGACGGCAGTCAACTGGACGGTGAATGGCGCGTCTGCTGGCCCGATGGCAGCACCCATGTGCTGCGCAGCTCGGGCCGCGTGCTGCGCGATGCCGGCGGCCGGCCGCTGCGGTTGTCGGGCGTGTGCTGGGATGTCAGCGAGGCGCGCCGCCTGCAGCGCCAGCTCGAGGAGCAGCGTGAGCTGCTGGAAGTGACGCTGCAGTCCATCGCCGACGCCGTACTGACCACCGACGCCCTGGGCCGCGTGACCTGGCTCAACCCGGTGGCCCAGCGCCTGACGGGCTGGTCCGCCAGCGAGGCGCGCGGCCAGCCGGCCGGCCGCGTCTTCACGCCGCAGCGCGAGGAGACCGGCGAGGTGCTGGGCGACCCCGTGCACCGCTGCCTGACCACCGGCCGGCCGACGCGCCTGCCGGCCGGCGCCATGCTGCTCAGCCGCGATGGTGAACTGCGTGCCGTCGACGACTCCGTGGCACCCATCCGCGACGCCGATGGCCGCGTGCTCGGCGCCGTGCTGGTCTTTCGCGACGTGACCCAGCAGCGCCGCCAGTTCGACGAGATCCGCTGGCGCGCCAGCCACGATGGTCTGACCGGCCTCGTCAACCGCGTCGAATTCGGCCAGCGCCTGGCACGCATGCTGGAGCGGGCCAAGCGCGACGGCAGCCGGCATGCGCTGCTGGCCTTTGACCTGGACCGCTTCAAGCTCGTCAACGACCATTGCGGCCATGCCGCGGGCGACGAGGTGCTGCGCGAAGTGGCGCGCCGCCTCGAGGCCGGCGTGCGCGGCCGCGACACGGTGGCCCGCCTGGGTGGCGATGAGTTTGCGGCCATCCTGGAGAACTGTTCCCTGGACGAGGCTTTGCATGTCGCGCAGAAGCTCTGCGACGCCATGGACCAGTACCGCTATGCGCATGGCGAGCAGCGCTTTCGCATCGGCACCAGCATCGGCGTGGCGCCGCTTGACGGGCGCTGGCCCGATGCCGACGCGGCCATGCGCGAGGCCGATGCCTGCTGCATGATCGCCAAGGAGCAGGGGCGCAATCGCGTGCAGGTCTGGGCGCCCGACGACGCCACGCTGCGCGCCCACCAGAGCGAGCACCGCTGGGCCACGCGGCTGCAGCAGGCCCTGGACGAGGACCGCTTCGAGCTCGACCTGCAGCGCGTCATGCCGGCGCAGGGCGAGGACGACGGCAGCCTACGCGGCGAGCTGCTGCTGCGCCTGCGCGAGCGCGACGGCAGCCGGGTGCTGCCCGGCGCCTTCATGCCGGCGGCGGAGCGCTTCCATCTGGCGCCGCGGCTGGACCGCTGGGTGCTGCGCCAGGCCGTCAACCTGCTGCAGCGCGAGGGCTTGCCGCGGGTTGCCGCCCTGTCCATCAACGTCTCTGCCCTGACCCTGCAGGATGCGGCCTACCACCAGGAGGCGCGCGCCCTGCTGACCGAGCTGGGGCCGGCGCGCGCGGCCAACCTCTGCCTGGAGATCACCGAAACCGCCGTCATCACCCAGCTGGGCGAGGCCGCGCGCTTCATCCAGCAGATGCGGGCCCTGGGGGCGCGCATCGCCCTGGACGACTTTGGCGCCGGTGCCTCCTCATACAGCTATCTGAAGGCGCTGCCGGTGGACCTGCTGAAGATCGACGGCCAGTTCGTGCGCGCCCTGATGACCGATCCGCTGGACCAGGTGGCGGTACGCAGCTTCGTCGACGTCGCCCAGACGCTGGGCCTGACGACGGTGGCCGAATGCGTGGAGACGCCGGAGGTACTGCTGGAATTGGTGCGCCTGGGCGTGGGTGAGGTGCAGGGTTTCCTGCTGCACCGCCCTCAGCCCTTGAATGAACTTCTGGCCGCGGCCGAGGACGCCGTACCCGCCTGACTATTTGACGGGCTGGAGTTGGCGCGGTGCCACGTCGGCGCGCACCGGCTGGTCCGGGTCGCCGACGTCCACGGCTTCGGCGCGGGCGACGAGGGCGGCGTCAACGGGCGCGGAGGCCGGTGCTTCGCGGCCATCGGCGACGGCGCGCAGCGACACCTGCAGGCCGCGCGACAGCTGGCCCTGCCAGTCTCGCAGGGTGGTTGCCGCCTTGTGCAGGGTTGCGCTCAACTGCACATCCAGCGGTCGCGGATCGTCCACCATGTCCAGGCCCGCGCTCGCGCCCAGCGCCGCGACGGCGATGAGGATGGCGACCGCGTGAAAGCGGCGGCTGTGCACGGGCGGCGACAGCGCGTCGGCGTCACGCGTCACGATGGGCATGTCGGGCAGCGGCCGGGCCGGCATCTGCGCGTGCCAGCCGTCGGCGTGCGTGGATTGCGGAAATTGCATGGAACCCTCCTGAGGCGTCTGATGGCCGCGCCGTGCAGGCGCAGCGACCTGAGTTCAAGTTTGGGCGGCGCGCTGACCGCAACCTGTCGGCCCGCGCAGACTTGGGCTGTAGGAATTCAGGAAGGGCTGGGGCCGGCGAGCTCGCCCGGCGCCGTCACCGGCGCGGGTTCGGGTTCCGGGTCCTCGCGCAGCGGCAGCCGCGCCAGCACCAAGGTGCCGCGCCCGGGCGCGGACAGCAGTTGCAGGGTGCCGCCCAGGCTTTCGATGCGGTAACGCATGCCCAGCAGGCCATGGTGGCCGGCGCCCACGGCCTCGGGGTTGAAGCCCTGGCCGTCGTCGCGGATGTGCAGTTGTATCCAACCGTCGGCCTCGGCCAGCGACACCCGCACATGCTTGGCCTTGGCATGGCGCATCACATTGGTCAGGGCCTCCTGCACCAGGCGGTACATGGCCAGACGGCTGGCATCGTCGCTGGGGGCCTCCATCAACTCCAGGCTGAGCTGCAGCCCGGAGCGCTGGGCGAATTCCTGGGTCAGGATCTCCAGAGCCGGGATGAGGCCGAGGTTGGACAGGGCCGAGGGGCGCAGGTCCTCGATGATGCGGCGCTTCAGCGCGATGCCCTGATCGAGCAGCTCGCTCATGTGCTTGAGGCGGTCGTCGATTTCGGGCGCGTTGTTGCGCGTCATGCGGCGGATGCGGGCAACGTCCAGCTTGGCGGCCGTCAACAGGGCGCCGAGTTCGTCGTGCAGCTCGCGGGCCAGGTGGGCGCGCTCGTCCTCGCGCACCGTCTGCAGGTGATGCGCCAGCTCGGTCAGCTCGGCGGTGCGACGGGCCACTTCGCGGTCCAGCCGGTCGCGCTCCCGCGCCAGTTCCTGGGCGTGTTCGCGACGGGCCGTGTGCAGGGCCTCGTTGCGGCGCAGGAAGATGGCCAGGCCGAACAGGCTGATCAGCGTCAGGCCGTGCACGCCGATGCGGCCGTAGTTCAGCGAGCGCACGACGGCGTCGCGTTCGGTGGCGATCTGCGCCAGCTCGTGCTGGTCGAGCTGGCCGACGGCGTCGCGCACGGCCTGCATCTTCTCGCGGCCGATGTCGGACTCCACCAGGCCGTGCCAGGCCGTGTCCTGGCCTTCGCGGTAGAGCTTGACGACGAGCTGCAGCTCGGAGAGTTTTTCGCTGGCGCGCCGGCTCGCGTCGGCCACCAGGGCCTCCCATTCGGAACTGGCGTACTGGCCGCGCAGGCGCGACAGCACGGTCGGCAACTCCTGCTCGGCCAGCTTGATGGGTGCGAGGTAGTCGTCGCGGCCGGTCAGCAGATAGCCGCGCTGGGCGGTCTCGGCGTCGGTCAGCAATTCGCGCAGGCGCAGGCCGTCGTTGCGCGCCAGGTGGCGGGCCTGGGATTGATTCAGCGCCTCGTCGGCACCCCAGAAGGCGGCCTCGCTGACGCCCATGACGGCGGCGGCGGCCAGGGCCGCGAAGCCGACGGCCAGACCGCGCTTGCGGCTGGCGCCTTCCAGCCAGGGATCGAGATGACGCAGCACCGTCAGCCGTTCAACTGGCCGCGGCTGCAGGACGCGTTGATGAGGCATGTTCGGCCAGCTCAGCGCAATAGCTGATGAGGTCGTCGAGCTCGCGGCTCTTGTCGAACACCCGCTCGGCACCCAGGCTGGCGCAGCGGCGGCGCATTTCCTCGGTGGCGTAGTTGGTCAGCACGACGCGCCGGGCGCGGATGCCGAGCTGCTGCGCGGCCTGCAGCACACCCAGGCCGGTGCCCGAACGCAGGAAAACGTCGACGATGAAGAGGTCGGCATTGCCGTCGGGGTCCCGGCTCATCCAGCGCACCGCGCCGGCCTCATCGGCCACCGAACCGACCACCTCCACCTGAGCCAGCTCCTCGAGCGTCGCAATCAGGTTCTCAAGGATCACCGGACTGTCTTCGACGATGAAGGCTTTGAGTGCTGGCATGGCCCGACGGCGGCGCAAAGGATGTGTTGAGGCTCAAGTATGGACTGCTTCCGCGTCGGGCCGGCAGTGCCGGCAGCGCATCGCGCTGTAGGACTTCTCCTAGGGGAAGTCCCTGATCAGGCCTTATTGAGGATGGCGCACGGCGATGTCGTTGCGCACGGCGACGACGCCGGAAGTCTCGCGGGCCAGCTTCTCGGCCATGGCCTTTTCCTCATAGGACTTGGCGAAGCCGGACAGCTGCACCGTGCCCTTCAGCGTCTCGACGCTGATGGCCATCGCGCTGACGGTCGGGTCGGCGGCGAACTTGCCCTTGACGCGGGTGGTCAGGGCGGCGTCGTCCACATAGGCACCGACGGTTTCCTGGTTGCGGGTGACGGCACAGCCACTGGTGGCGGCCAGGGTGGCCGTGAGGGCGGTGGCGACGGCGAGGGTGATGACGGACTTGTTCAGCATTGCAGTTCTCCTTGGATGGCGGCTTCACGGAGCCGCTGGAGTTGACTATCGCGGCGCGCCAGCAGCGGCGGCATAGTCCCGAAGCGCGGAGCCCTGTCGGACTCGGCCGGCGTCGATGTAGGACGGCGGCTCTCGCGGCCGGCGCGGCGGACTGCTACGCTGACGGCACCCTCAACACCCTGCCCACCATGATCCGTATCGGCATCGTCGACGACCACGCCATCGTGCGCACCGGCCTGCGCCAGTTCCTGTCCGACCATGTCGACCTGCGCGTCACGGGCGAAGGCTCCAGCGGCCACGATGCCCTGGAGATGGCGCGCGGCGGCGAGGTTGACGTGCTGCTGCTGGACATCTCCATGCCCGACCAGAGCGGCGTGGACGCGCTGGCGGCCATCAAGGCGCGCTTCCCGGAGCTGCCCGTTCTCATCCTGAGCGGCTTCCCCGAGGCCCATTACGCGACGACGCTGCTGCGCCAGGGCGCCAGCGGCTATCTGAACAAGGAATGCGATCCCGACGAGATCGCCAACGCCATCCGCCTGGTGGCGCGCGGGCGGCGCTATATCAGCCCGGCGGTGGCGGAGCAGCTGGCCGACAGCGTGGTCGGCGGCTCCGGTGCCGGCGCGGCGCCCGACAAGCCCCTGCACGAGGCGCTGTCGGAGCGCGAATTCCAGGTCTTCCTGCGCCTGGCCCAGGGCGAGACCGTGGGCCATATCGCCGAGGCTCTGTTCCTCAGCGTCAAGACGGTCAGCACCTACCGCACGCGCGTGCTCGAGAAGCTCAAGCTGCAGACCAACAGCGATCTGACCTATTACGCGCTGAAGAACGGGCTGATTCAGTAGCAGGCGGCTTCGCCGGTCGAGGCCGGCGCGTCCTCGCCCAGCGTCCAGGGCAGGGCGGATTCATAACCCAGCACCGGCTCGGCTGCCGAAGTGGCCGGCGACCACCAACGCGTCAGCGCCGACCAAAGCGGGCGGGTCGGGGCGGCTTCAGCCAGGGGTTGCAGCGTCAGAGGGGCGTCGAGGCTCATGGGCGTCTCCTGATGTGGGCCCAGCATGGCCGCAGCGCGGCGCCGCTTGTATCGGCGCGCAGCGCGGTGGCCTGTCGGAGTGCGCTGACAGGGCTGGCCCTCACCCACAATGCGTGCTGTGTGTTCGATCCGCTTTCTGTTGAGCCTTGCCGGGCTTGCCCTGGCCGCGTCGCCGGCCGCTGCCTGCGAGCTGCGCGTGCGCTGGAATCCCGACCCGCCCTACACCCTGCGTGACGAGGCCGGCCACATCGTCGGCCTGCAGGCCGAGCTGACCGAGCAGACGCTGCAGCGCATGGGCTGCAAGGCGGTCTGGGTCGAACTGCCCTGGGCGCGCGCCCTGGTCGAGTTGCAGGCCGGGCGGCTGGACGTGCTGCCGGGGGCGCTGCGGCGGCCCGAGCGCGAGGCCTATGCCTACTGGGCCGAACAGCATGTCGCCGTCGCCAACCGGCTCTTCGTTCGCGCCGGCCGCGAGACCGATTTCGGCAGCGCGACGCGCTTGCAGGAGGCCTGGCGGCCGGGCTTCAAGCTGGGCGTGCAGATTGGTGTGGTCTACGGACCCGCCTATGCGGAGCTGCTCGGCAACGCGGCCTTTCGTGCGACGCTGACCCAGGCCTCGGGGCGGCGCAGCCTGTGGCAGATGCTGGACATCGGCCGCGTCGACGGCGTGCTGGCCAGCGAGGCGACGGCGCGCTGGGAGCTGGGCGAGCTGGGCCTGACCGGCCGCATCGTGCCAACGGCCGTCGTGATCTCCCACGAGCCGGCCCAGACCATGTTCAGCAAGCGCTCGGTCGACGCGGCCCAGGTCCAGCGCTACCGCGAGGCGGCCGAGGCGCTGGAGAAGGACGGCACCCAGGCGCGCATCGTGCGCAAATACCTCGGCGGCGACTAAGCTGCCAACGCCGCGTCGAGTATTTGCGCAGCCTGGGGTACGGCCTGGCTGCCCACGAGCCGGCCGTCGCCGCCGAAACGCGTCATGACGAAGGCGTCCGCCGCGGCGGCGGACGATTGCCGGCGCATCAGCACGGCTTGCGCACACAGCACCAGGCCTTGAGCAACGCGGCGGGCCTGGGCTTCCAGCGGCGCCGGGTCGCCGCCCAGCAGGCGCCGCAGGGCCAGGGCCTCGGCCTGCACCGGCGCGTCGGGGCTGGCGGCGAATTCGTCCAGCAGCGCAAAGGCGACCTCGGGCTCGCGGGCAATCGCTCGCAGCACGTCCAGGGCCATCACATTGCCCGAGCCTTCCCAGATCGAGTTGACCGGTGCCTCGCGGTACAGGCGCGCCAACACGCCGTCCTCGACATAGCCATTGCCGCCCAGCAGCTCCATGGCCTCGCCGCTGCATTCGATGGCGCGCTTGCAGACCCAGAGCTTGGCGGCCGGCGTCATCAGCCGCTGCCATGCCGGCTCGTTGTTCTCGAAGCCGCGCGCCAGGCGCAGCATCAGCCGCATCGCGGCCTCGCTTTCCAGGGCCAGGTCGGCCAGCACCGTTTGCATCAGCGGCTGCTCGGCCAGATGGCGGCCAAAGGCGCTGCGCTCGCGGGCGTTGTGCAAGGCCTGCACAAAGCCGGCGCGCAACAGCGCCGCGCTGCCGATGACGCAGTTCAGCCGCGTGTAGCCGGCCATCTCGATCAGCGTCGGGATGCCGCGGCCTTCGTCGCCCAGACGGCGCGCCCAGGCGCCGTGGAACTCGACTTCGCTGCTGGCATTGCTGCGGTTGCCGAGCTTGTCCTTCAGGCGCATCACCTGCACCGCATTGCGGGCACCATCGGGGGTGTAGCGGGGCAGCCAGAAGCAGGTCGGCCCGGCCTCGGTGCGGGCCAGCACGAGATGGGCGTCGCTGGTCGGCGCCGAGAAAAACCATTTGTGGCCGGTTAGCCGAAAGCTGCCATCCGCCTGTTCGACGGCCTCGGTGGTGACACGGCGCAGGTCGGAGCCGCCCTGCTTCTCGGTCATGCCCATGCCGACCCAGATGGACGGCTTCTCGGTCAGCGGCCGGTCCAGCGCGTCATGCTCGCGGCTGAAGAACTTGTCGCGCAGCGGCGCGAACAGCTCGGGCTGCTTGGCCAGCACGGGAATGGCCGCCTGGGTCATGGTGGCCGGGCACAGCGAGCCGGCCTCGACCTGGCCATGCAGATAGCAGCCGGCCGCGAACTGGGCCCAGCGGCCCGGCGTGTCGGTGGCGAAGACATCGGCCACCAGGCCTTGGCGCCGATACATGGCCAGCAGCTGGTGCCAGGCCGGATGGAAGTCGACCGCGTCGACGCGGCGGCCGCGGGCGTCCAGCTGGCGCAGTTGCGGGCCGCTGCGATTGGCGTCGCGCGCGAGCTGGGCGGTCTCGGCGCTGCCGAGTTCGGCGCCATAGCGCGTCAGGGGTTCAAGCGCCTGGGGGGCGGCCTCGCGCAACGCGGCCAGCAGGGCCGGGTCGGTGGCCAGCAGGTTGTGGCCGACCCATTCGTCGACGAGGTTGTCGCTCATCAGTCCTGGACTCCGGGCTCGGCCATCAGCAGGCCCTTGCCGGCACGCTTGGCTTCGTACAGCGCCGTCTCGGCGCGGCGCTGCAGATCGGGCAGGCCGCGGTCGCCGGGGCGCAGCTTGGCCCAGCCGGCGCTGAAGGACAGCGGCATGCCCAGCTCGGCCGGTGCGCGCTCGGCCAGGGCCTTGCGCAGGCGCTGGTCCAGGGCCTGCGGGCCTTCGGGCAGGCAGCGCGCCATCAGCACGCCGAACTGCTCGCCGGCCAGGCGCCCGGCCAGGTCGCCCAGGCGGCCCTGGGCCTGCACGCAACTGGCAAACAGGGCCAGGGCGCGGTCGGCGAAATCCATGTCGTGCTCGGCCTGCAGCGTCGCGAAGTCGTCCAGGTCCAGCACCACCAGGGCCAGGGGCTCGTCGTAGCGGCGCGCCATGGAGATGAGGTCGACCGAGCGCTGGGTGAAGGCATTGCGGTCGATGAGGCCGGTCAGGCCGTCGGTCTGGGCCAGGCGGGCCAGCTCGGCCTCGGTCTGGCCGCGCCAGGCCAGCAGCAGCATGGGCAGGGCCAGCAACAGGGCGAGCTGGCCGGCCAGGGCCAGCACCAGGTCGGGCCAGGGGGCGGTGTCGCCGAGCAGGGTGACGGCGGCACGGCACAACATGGCGCCCAGCAGGGGCAGGACGGCGGCCAGGCCGAGCAGGCGCCAGCGCCGGCTGTTCAGGCCCTGCAGCACCGTGGCGCGCTGGGGCAGGGTCAGGGCCACGCCCAGCCAGGCGAGCTGGGCGCCGAGCACCACGTCGGCCAGGGTCTGGGCCACGTCGTGGTCGCCCACCAGCAGCGCATGGCCCATGCCCAGCAGTGCCGGCGCGGCGGCCATCACCCAGCGCCCCGGCCGCGGCGTCAGCCAAAGGCCCAGGGCCCACCACAGCGCCGACAGGCCGAGGCTGACGGTGGCCAGGCCGATGCTGTGCAGGGCCGGCACGGCCATGCGCTCGCCATGGGTGGGGCTGACCATGGCCAGGCCCAGGGCCAGGGCCGCCATGCCCACCTGGGCCCAGCGTCCACCGGCATTGGCGCCATGCCAGCCGATCAGCGTGATCAGCACCAGCGCGGCAGCCAGGGCCTGCATGGGCATCAGGGCGAACAGGGCGGCGGTGAAGCTCATTTCTTCACCGGAATCGGGGTTTCGCGGGCCACCGGCACGGCGGTCACGCTGTTTTGCGGCGAGCCGTCGATGAGGCGGTCTGAATAGGTCAGATAGACCAGGGTGTTGCGGTGCACATCCACCATGCGGACGATGCGCAGCCGCTTGAAGACCAGGGAGATGCGCTCGTTGAAGACCTCTTCCTGCAGAGGCAAGGCCTGGCTGATGGCGATGGGTCCGACCTGGCGGCAGGCGATGGAGGCCTCGGCCTTGTCCTCGGCCAGGCCGATGGCGCCCTTGATGCCGCCCGTCTTGGCGCGCGACACGTAGCAGGTCACGCCCTGCACCTTGGGATCGTCATGGGCATCGACGACGACCTTGTGGTCGGGGCCGATGAGCTTGAAGGCGGTGTCGACCGAGCCGATGGGTTCGGCCAGGGCGAGCGTGCTGGTGAGCAGCAGCAGGGGGGCAGCGAGCTTCATCGGACCAGTCTAAAGCGCGCAGGCGCCGGCCGGTGCGGGGACCGCGGTCTGGCGCCCCGTGAAGCGCGGGCTGTCGGGCCGGCCCAGATGGAAATGGCTGAGCTGGTCGCTGCGCTGGTTGCAGACATAAAGGTGCTGGCCGGCGCGGCCGGCGCTGCGCGGGTAGCTGCCATGCACCCAGTGGTGGTCGAGCAGGCGCGGGCTCGAGGGCCGGGCCAGCGCGATGACGGCCAGGCTGTCGTGCAGGCGGTTCAGCGCATACAGATGCCGGCCGCCGGGCGCGACGATGAGGTCGGACGCGTAGCTGGTGCCGACAAAGCCGGCCGGCAGCACCGGGATCTCGTCGCGCAGCTTGGGGCCGGTGGGCGTGAGCTCGACGGTCGACAGCGTGGACGACTCCTCCTGCAGCACGTAGACCCAGCGCGGCTCGTGCGGGTTGAAGGCGAAGTGCCGCGGCCCCGAGCCGGGGCTGAGGGCGAGTTCCTGGGCCGGGGTTTGCGGCGTGCCGGCCGGCAGCGGCCAGGCCAGCAGGCGGTCGCGGCCCAGGTCGGTGCCCAGCAGCCAGTGGCCGTCGGGGCTGACCTGGATCATGTGGGCATGCGGCGCCTCGTGGCCGCTGTTGGCCTGGCTGCCCGGCGGGGCCTTCAGCGCCCGCTGCGGGCCGGGGCCGCAGTCCGGCCCGGCGCAGCTGGGCCAGCTGTCGGCCGCGCCAAGGCGGCCATCAGCCTGCAGGGCCAGGGCGGCAAAGCGGGCGTCGCCGTAGTGGGCGACCCAGACGCGGCCCGCAGCCAGGCTGAGATGGGCCGGGCTGCGGCCGCCGCTGGGCTGGCGCTGCAGCAGCTCGAGCCGGCCCGCCGCGTCTTGCGCATAGACGGCGACATGGTCGCCGCCTTCCTCGGCCGCGTAGACGTGATGGCCGTGGGCCGCCAGCCAGCTCGGGCTGTTGGCGTTGGCCGTGACGCCCAGGGGCTTGAGGCGGCCGTCGGCGGCAATGGCGAAGCTGTAGATGCCCTGGCCTGGCGGTGCATAGCTACCGACATGCAGGAAGCGGGGCGAAGCGGAGGCGGCGGAAGCGGTGGCAGGCATCAGGGCAGCGGC
This sequence comes from Roseateles saccharophilus, assembly GCF_031458095.1. Classification (GTDB taxonomy): domain Bacteria; phylum Pseudomonadota; class Gammaproteobacteria; order Burkholderiales; family Burkholderiaceae_C; genus Pelomonas; species Pelomonas saccharophila_A. The sequence continues at coordinate 68,333 of NZ_JAVDXU010000002.1, read as the reverse complement.
GGACAGGCTCAGCAGGTGGCGGCGTTGCATCAGCAGAACTGGGTGGTGATGGCGTCGATGACGCGGTCGTCCTCGTCGACAACGGCCATCCAGGCCCATTTGTCAAAGGTGGTGCAGGGGTGGGAGGGGCCGAGGGCGACGCACGCGCCGACAGCCGGGCCGTCGCATGCGTCGGGGTCCCAGCGCAGATAGGCATGCTGGTCGTTCAGGCCAGTGACGCGCCAGCCGGCGGGTGCCTGCATTCGCTCGCCGCCTTGCAGCTGCCAGACCGGCCGCGGCCAGCCCGCGTCGAAAGACAGGTCGCGCCGGCCGGCGTTCAGCAGGGCCAGGCCGGGCTCGGGGCAGGACAGCACCTGGGTCCAGACCTCCAGGGCCGGCAGCAGGCTGGGCGAGCTCAGCGGGGTGCCCATGCGCTCGTCCATGGTCCGCATATAGCGGCCGTAGTGCTCATGGTCGTGGCAGACATAGCAGCCCGAGCGCAGCAGGCCCAGGCGCCGCGACCCGCCGGCCAGCACCGGCGCGACGAGGTCGAAGGCGGCCGAACCGCCGCCGCTGAGCCACAGCGGCTGGGCGTCGGCGTCCAGCAGGCCTTCGGCCTCGATGGCATCCAGCAGGGCCTGCAGGCGGGCCTGCCACTGCTGCATCAGGGCGACGTCGGGCGTGCTCTCGCCCTGGATCTGCAGGCCCTCGTAGAAGCCGACACCGCGCAGCCGCAGGGCCGGGTGGGTCTTGAGGGCGCGGGCCAGGGCCAGGGCCGGCCCGTGTTCGCGCACGCCGCAGCGCGAGGTGCCGAGTTCGACCAGCACATCGATGCGGGCCTCGGCGCCGCCGAGCTGGGCCCAGTGCGCGGCGATGAGGTCGAGCTGGGCCTGCGAGTCGACAAAAAAGGCCAGCTCCAGGCCGGCATGGCGGCGGCGCAACTCGAGCAGCTCGGCGAGGTCGGCCGCACTGATGAGCTGGTTGGCGATCAGGGCCCGGCGCGCGCCGGCGGCCAGGCCCAGGCGCAACTGGTGGACATTGGCGAAGGTCAGGCCCCAGGCACCGGCGTCGAGCTGGCGCTTGAAAAGCTGGGGGCTCATGGTCGTCTTGCCATGCGGCGCGAGCTGCACACCATGGCGGGCCGCGAAGTCCTGCATCCAGGCGATGTTGTGGGCCAGGGCCTGCTGGCGCACCACGGCCAGCGGCGTGGGCAGCTCCTGCAGAGTCCAGCCGCGCTGGGCCACGTCGGCCAGCGGCAGCGGCGGCTGCAGGGCCGGAAAGCCTTTCAGCCAGGGGCCCAGCCAGCCGGGGCGGGGAGTGTCGTCGTCTTGATCCATGGGCACATCATCAACGAACCACGTGAAGGGCCTGGGGCCGCACGCGCACGCTGATGTCGGTAGCCGAGGGCAGGGGCTCGCCGTCGACGGCCAGCGGCACCGGCTGGGGCGAGGTCAGGCGCAGAGTCTTGAAGGCGCTCAGGTGGATGTTTGAGTGGCGCAGATGCAGGCCGGTCAGCAGCAGCGGCATCATGGCCAGGGCGCCCAGCCGCCCGAAGGCGCCGACGCGCAGCAGCTGCAGTTCGCCGTCGTCGATGCGCGCGCCGGGGGCCGCCGGCATGCCGCTGCCATAGCTCGGCGTATTGAGGCTGGAGGCGAACAGCAGGGGGCCGTCGTGCAGCAGCTGGCCATCGGCCTCGACGCGCAAGGGGTAGACGCGCAGCCGTCCGATCTCGTTCAGCGTGGCCCACAGATAGCGCGGCTGGCCGCGCAGCCAGTTGGGCGCGGCCTGGGCGCGGATGGCGATGGCGGCGTCGAAGCCGGCCGTCAGGCTGGACATGAAGAGCTGGGTGCCACACTCGGGCGCCGTGATCTCGCCGAGGTCCATGGCCGAGGCCGGCGCGCTCTGGGCATGGGCCAGGGCCTCGCGCCAGCCCATGCGGGCCAGGCCCAGGGCGCGGGCCAGGTCATTGCCGGTGCCGCCGGGCAGGATGGCCAATTGCAGCTTGCGCGCGACGAGAGCCGGCAGCAATTGGTGCACGGTGCCATCGCCGCCCGCCACGATGACGCGGCTGCCCTCGGGCAGGGCCAGCAGGCGCTGGCGCGCGGCGGCGACATTCTCGGGCAGCACCAGGGGCACCTGGGGCAGGGCCTCGCGCAGTGGTTCGGCGAGGGCGGCGCAACGGCCGTTGGCGGCATGCGGATTCAGCAGGCACAGGGCCGGAGTCAGGGCAGGGGCGATCACTCCGGCATTGAATCCGCGCCGGGCGGGCCGCGCCATCGGCGCAGACCCTGGCGACGTCCAGCGGCGCTCTGCCTACACTGGTCAAAACCCGGGATGGGAGCTGGTGCGCATGACGCTGGATGTACCGACGCTGGTGCTGATGCTCGTCGTCGGCTTCGGCCTGCTCACCCTGCTGCTGGAGATGGCGGGGCGGGGCGGCCTGCAGCGCGGCGAGCTCAGGCGGCTGAGCGGTGCTGCCAGGTCCTTCTGCGGCGGCTTCCTGTGCTTTGCAGTGCAGCCCTGGCTGCCCGCCTGGTTGACGCTGTTGGCCGGCAATCTGCTGCTGATGCTGGGCCTGGCCCAGCTGGCCTCGGCCGTGTGCTGGCATCTGCTCAACCGCGGCCTCAGGGTCTGGCAGCACTGGCTGCTGGCGGGGGCAACGCTGGCCATTCCCTTCATCCTCGACGCCAGCACGCCGGCACGGGCCGGCACCATGTCGGCCGCCATGGCCGCGCTGTTGCTGCCGGCCACCGTCATGGCCTTGCGCCAGGGCTGGCGAGGCGAGCTGTCCTTTCGGGTCGTCGCGCTGATGCTGCTGCTGGCCAACCTGGCCCTGGTGCTGCGCGTGTGTTTTGCGGTCTGGTGGGCGGGCGGCGGCCATCTGCCGGCAGGCACGTCGACCTTCTGGAGCAGCGCCATCTTCATGCTGGCCTTCATGGCCGTGCTGGCGGCGGGCTTCGGCTTCGTGCTGGCCGGCTTCGAGCGCATGGCGGCGCAGATGCGCGAGCTGGCCAGCGTCGACGGGCTGACGGGTGCCGTCAACCACAACACGGCGGTGTCGCTGCTGGCGCACTCGCTGGAGCGGGGCCGGCGCGAGAACCAGCCGGTCAGCTTCGTCATGCTGGACCTGGACCATTTCAAGCGCGTCAACGACCAGCACGGCCATGTCGTCGGCGACCAGGTGCTGAAGGCCGTCGCAGCCTGCACGCGGGCGCGGCTGCGCGGCTCCGACGTGCTGGGCCGCCTGGGCGGTGAGGAGTTCGGCCTGGTGCTGCCGGCGACGGGCGTGGCGGGCGCCAAGCACCTGGCCGAGCAGGTGCGCCTGGCCGTCGAGGCGCTGGAACTCAAGGGCGACGGCGGCCAACCGCTGCGCGTGACGCTGTCCGCCGGGGTCGCCCAGGCTTCCAAGAGCGACACGCCGGAAACGCTGATGCACCTGGCCGACAAGGCTCTCTACCAGGCCAAGCAGAAGGGCCGCAACCGCGTCATCGTGGCGGATGACTGGATGCGGAATTCGACGCTGCAGTCTGTTGTCGGCTAGACCTCAACAGTTTTCATACTTCCAGTTGCGCGACTTACCCTCGGCCAGCCATTCCACCGCCTGGGCGATTCGCTTGGCCCGCGTCTCCTCGCGCTTGGCCTCGATCACCCATTCCAGGTAGTCGCGCCGCTTGCTGGACGCGAAGGCCTCGAAGTGCTGCTTGGCCGCCTTGACCTTGGCGAGGGCCGCGGCGAAGTCGTCGGGCATCTCCAGCTGGGGGCGTGGCTCGCGGTTGGGCTTGGCGGCGCGCGGCGCGCCGGCCTGCAGCAGGGCCGCGGCCGCCTTGATCTGCTTGCGCAGCTCGGTGCGGCTGGGCAGGTCCTTGAGGCTGGTGATGCGGCCGAAGTCGCCCATGGCGCCGCTCTGGCCGGGCTCGGCGCCCTCGCGCTCCCAGAAGCCGAAGGCGCAGTGCGCCTTGAAAGCGGACATGCCGCACAGCAGCTTGCCGTCCAGCGTGAAGTGAGGGCGGCTCCACTTGATGGTCTCGACGACGTCGGGGCAGGCCGCGTGCACGTCCTCGCGCAGGCGCTCAAGGATGGGGCGGGCGAACTCCGGCAAGCCGGCCATATAGGTGTCGATGCGCGGGTCCAGCGTGGGCATTTCACTCGCTCCGGCTGAGGTGGTGCTCGATGCGGCGGTCGGGAATCAGCCACAGCGCCGCCGCGATGGCGTAACCCGCCAGCGACAGGCCGACGTGCACGAAGGCCAGCGCGATGGACGCCAGATAGATGAGCGGCGAGATCTTGCCCTTCCAGTCCTTGCCCAGGGCCTGGGCCAGCACGGTGTTGTTGCCGGGAATGCAGACCAGGGCCCGCTGCAGCAGCACCCAGGCCAGCGCGGCCATAACGAGGACGCCGCCGTAGACGGCCACGGGCAGGGGCGCGAAATGGTTCTCACCCATCCAGCCGGTGGCAAAGGGCAGCAGCGACAGCCAGAACAGCAGATGCAGATTGGGCCACAGCACGCCGCCGCTGATCTTGTGCACGGCGTGCAGCAGATGGTGGTGGTTGTTCCAGTAGATGCCGACGTAGACGAAGCTCAGCACATAGGACAGCAAGACGGGCCACAGCGGCTTGAGCGCTTCCCAGTCGCTGCCGTGGGGCACCTTCATCTCCAGCACCATGATGGTGATGATGATGGCGATGACGCCGTCGCTGAAGGCTTCGAGGCGGGTCTTGTTCATCGCGACAAGTCTAGACTTCCGGCCCTCCTACCCTGCCTCCGGACTGACCCTTGCGACACCTGCTGCTGCTCCTTCTGTTTGCCTGCACAGCGGCCGGCGCCCAGTTGCCTTCCTTGACTTTGGAGCAGCTGCCCCGCCCGACCATGCCGCCCGGCGAGCGCGGGCCCGTCGTGCCGGCCCAGGTGGAGCGCTGGCGCCAGGAAGCCAAGGCGCTGGAGTACGGCGATGGCGTCAAGCGCGACGAGGTGGCGGCCGCCAAGCTCTACTGCCGCGCCGCCCGCTATGGCGACGCCGAGGCCCAGTACAGCCTGGGCTGGATGCTGACCAATGCGCGCGGCATCCAGCGCAATGACGCGGAGGCCGCGCACATGTTCGCCGCCGCCGCCGAGCAGGGCATGGAGCAGGCCCAGAACATGCTCGACAAGATGGGCGGCACGCCGCTGGGCGACCCGCCGCCCTGCCTGCGCCCGCCGGAGACCGACCCGCCGGTGGCCGCCGTGCCGCCGCCGCCGGCTGCGCGTGGCGCCAAACCCGTGTCTTTGTGGGCCACGCTGCCGCTGCCGCAGAACGCCCCGCCGGCCATCGTCAGCTATGTGAAGCTGGTGGCGCCGGAGTACCAGCTCGCCCCGGCCCTGGTGTTGGCCGTCATGGCCACCGAGTCCAACTTCGATCCCCTGGCCGAGTCGCCCAAGCGCGCCCAGGGCCTGATGCAGCTACTGCCCGAGACGGGTTCGCGCTTTGGCGTCGTGCGGCTGCGCGACCCCTCGCAGAACATCCGCGGCGGCATGGCCTATCTGCGCTGGCTGCTGGCCTATTTCGAGGGCGATGTGATGCTGGCCGTGGCCGCCTACAACGCCGGTGAGAAGGCCGTGGACCGCTATCTCGGCGTGCCGCCCTATGCCGAGACGCGGCTGTATGTGCGCAAGATCATGGCGGCCACCGGCGGCCAGCGCCTGCATCCCTTCGACGCCAAGGTGGTCGGCGCCTCGCCCATGCTGCTGCGTGTCAGGGCGGCGATGCAAACCATCCAGTCGCGCTGACTTTCGCCAGGGGCCGATGCGGCTGTCCAGAATGCGCTGCATGCTCAAACCCCTTGCCCTCGCTGGCCTGATCCTGACCGCTGCCGGCGTGTCGCAGGCCGAGCCCAGGCCCGAGCGTCATGCTCAGGTCCTGCTTGACGCTCTGCGTGAGATCAGTGGCGTGCCCGGCATGGGCGCCGCCGTCTGGCAGGGCGACCGGCTGCGCTGGCAGGGCAGCAGCGGCCTGCGCGATATCGAGCAGCGCCTGCCGGTGCAGGGCGACACGCGCTTCCGGCTGGCCAGCGTGTCCAAGCCCTTCGCGGCGGTGGCCGCGGCTCAGCTCAGGGTCCAGGGCCGGCTCGATGTCGACGGGGCCCTCGGCCCCTTGCTGCCCGAGCTGGAGCCGACCCTCGCGGCACTGACGCCGCGCCTGCTGGCCGCGCATCTGAGCGGCCTGCCGCATTACGAGGCCCGCGACGCGGGCCGGGGTGGTAGCCATCACGCGACCGCGCGCTCCTCTCTGGGCTATCTGAAAGACCGCACGTTGCGCTCGGTGCCGGGCAGCCGCTATCTCTATTCGTCCTGGGGCTACACCCTGCTGGCCGCGGCGGCGGAGGCCGCGGGCGGCAAGCCCTATCTGGAGCTGCTGGCCACGCGGGTGGCGCCCGGCCTAGCCATCGGGCCGGACGAGACCGGCAGGTCGTCCGCCATGACCAAGGCCTACGACTTCGGCGTGATGGGGTTGCATGAGGCTGCGCCGCACGACTACAGCTACAGCTGGGGCGGTGCCGGCCTGGCGGGAACGGCGCCGGCCCTGGCTGAATGGGGCGGGCGGCTGCTGCAGGGTCGCGTCGTCGATGTGGCCACGCGCGACTGGATGTGGCAGCCCGTGCTCGACAACGCCGGCCAGCCGGTTGGCGAGCGGACCTACAAGATGGGCTTCGGCTGGCGGTTGGATACCGATGCCGAAGGCCAGAAGACCGTTCACCATGCCGGCGTGACGGCGGGCGCGCGCAGCGTGCTGCTGATGTGGCCGCAGGGCAGGGACGCCGGCACCAGCGTCAGCCTGCTGTCCAACGCGATGTGGACCTCGTCCATCGAGCGCAGCGCCGAGCTGTTGAGCGCGCCCTTGCGCGCGCCGCTGCCGGGCCTGCAGCCGCAGCCCTGTCCGGTCGAGGTCAGCCGTTTCGAGGGTGAGCTGGACGGCGCCGCCTTGGCGGGGCGGGCACGCTTTCGCCGCGATGCCGACGGGCTGTGCCGTGGCGAACTCGGCCTGCCGGCGGCGCTGGCCCGGGTCGTCAACCCGGGGCCGCAGCCGGCGGCCGACAAGCTGGCCGTCATCGGCCTGCAGGGCGAGCTGGCACGCGCCGCCCTCGTCACTCCCATCGGCCTCGCCGACTGGCGGGCCCAGGCCGATGGCAGCGTCCTCGTCGACAACCTGGCCAGCCGGCGCCTGGCGATACGCTTGCAGCAATAGCCACCCCGCCGTGAGATAAATCATGGCGCGGCTGCGCCGCCCATGGCCGGGAACGCGCGATGCAGGCATCGTGTCCGCCATCACGATGGAACCCCTGCACGCCGACACGCTGCTGCGCGTTTTCCAGCTCGTCACGACGATGCTGGCCCTGGCCACGCTCGGCGGGGCCTGGCATCTGAAGGGTGAGCGTGCGCTGTGGTTCTGGGCCGGCGCCTTTGCCGCCGCGGCGCTGACCCAGGCAGCTCGGGTGGCCTTCATCGCCCTGGACGCGCCGCGCACCCTCTGGGTGGTCGGGCATCTGGGCAGCCCGCTGTCCGCGCTGATGGTGCTGCTGGGCCTGCGCGTCTACCTGGGCCTGCCGCTGCGCTGCCGCTGGCCGGTGCTGTTCACCGCGCTGGCCTGCATGGGCTCCTTTGCGCTGACGGCCTGGACGGGCCAGTTCTGGCCCTCGCTGACGCTGACCCTGCTGGCGGCCGCCATGCTGACCATGCCGGCCGCCCATGCGGCCCTGCAGGCCTGGCGGGATCAGCGCGGCTTTCCGCTGGGTCTGCTGGGACTCGACCTGCTCCTCACCGCCGTCGTCGAGGTAGCGCGGGGCCTGGCGGTGTCGCCGCTGATCGCGGAGAACCGCGCCGAACTGGCGCAGTACAACGCCGTCGGCCTGTTCGCCATCATCGCCCTGCTGATCGGCCAGGCCCTGGCCATGCTGTTGCTGTTGCAGGACCGTGCGCTGCGCCAGATCGAGCGTCTCATCGAGATCGATGTGCTGACCGGGCTGTTGAACCGGCGCGGCTTCGACGAACGTCTGCGCCGCCTGCTCAAGCGCGGCGCGCCGCGGCCGCTGCTGCTGGCCGTGCTGGACGTCGACCATTTCAAGCGCATCAACGACACCCATGGCCACGCGGTCGGCGACGCCGTGCTCAGCGGCGTCGGCGCGCGCCTGCATGAGGCCCTGCGGCCGCTGGATCTGGCCGTGCGCCTGGGCGGCGAGGAGTTCGCCGTCATCTGGCTCAATCCCGAGGCCGGTGGCGAACTGCGCCTGGGTGAGCGCCTGCGCGAGGTCATCGGCGGCCAACCCTTCCTGACGGTGGCCGGCCCTTTGGCCGTGACGGTCAGCGTGGGCGTCGCCCCGGCCACCGGACCCGACGAGGCGCCCGAAGCCTTGTTCAGTCGCGCCGATGCGGCTCTCTACGAGGCCAAGCGTGGCGGGCGCAACCGCGTCGTGCTGGCCCGCTGACCCTCGTTCGGGGGAGTCTAGGGGCCGGCCTCGAGTTGCCGGCCCGGGTTCCAAAACGGGCTGCTGCACAATCCGCCCTGCCTAAGAAAGCAGGGGGATGGAGTGGAGCGCGACGGCATCAATTGGCTGGGAATCGGTCTGCGAGCGGCGGCCTTGGTGGTCACGATTTCGCTGCTGACCTGGTGCAGCATGGCGCGGCGCAGCACCCAGGACGTCGCCGGCCTCGGCCCCGAGTTGCGCGAGATGATGCTGATGGGCGGCCTGGCCGACGCCAGCGGCATGATCGACATCGACAAGACCGCCGCGCGAGTGGGCGCCATCGGCATGAACCGCCTGCTCTACGACAACGCCGGCACGGCCAGCCTGCCGGCCCTGCGCTGGATGGTCAAGCACGGGGCCGAGCCGCGCAATATCGGCGCCATGGACAAGGGAAGCCTGCTGCAGCAGGCCGCCGCCAAGCCGACGCTGGACCGCATGAAGCTCTTCATCGAGGAGTTCAAGCTCGACCCCAGGCAGGAGACGCCCGATCGCGTGGGCGTCATGCATCTGGCGGCGCGCAATGGCGTCGACGCCCAGACCCTGGTCTTCCTGACCTCGCGCGGCCTCAACATCAACGCGCCGGACGCCGGCGGCCGCCAGCCCATCCATTACGCGGCGCTGAAGTCCATCGGTCCTCTGGTGTCGGCCGGGGCCGACATCAATGCGCTGGACAGCCAGGGGCGCACGGCCCTGCACTGGGCCGTCGAGGAGGGCCGGCACGATGCGGTGGCGGAGTTGATCCGCCTGCAGGCCTCCGTCTTCGCCCAGGATCGCCAGGGCAACACGCCGCTGCACCTGGCCGCGGTCGGCAGCTCCGAACCCATCGTCGACACCCTGCTCGCCGCTGGCGCACCCAAGGCGGCGCGCAATGCGGACGGGCTGACGGCGCGCGAGTACTTCGACAAGTTCCGCTACAAGCGCCGCTATGGCAACAACAGCGACCGGGAGCAGAAGCTGTGACCCTGGCGCGTGCCAGCTGGGCTGCGCTGGCCCTGCTGTCGCTGCTCGGTTCGGCCTGGGCGGACGGCGGTGGGGTCTACAAATGCCGCAAGCCCGACGGCACCGTGGCCTTCAGCGACCGTCCCTGTCCCGAGGCCGACTCCACGCAGATCGCCCGCAGCGGCCCCAAGGCGCCGGATGCCAGTCAGTTCATGAGCCCACGCTGCCTGCGCCTGCGCGAGCAGCTGAACCAGGCCGGCAGCGATGGCAGCACCGACGAGGCGACGCGCCAGCAACTGGACTATCGCTACCAGCGCGATTGCTACGCGGAGGAGCAGGAGGCCAACGAGAAGGTCCACCAGCTGCTGGAAGAGGCGCGCAACCGCTCGCTGGAGGAGCGCCAGCTGCTGGCGGAGAACAAGGCGCGGCAGCGGCTCGAGTTTTCCCAATGCGTGGAGCTGCGCAACAACCTGCGCGCGCGGCGCGCACGCCAGGCCGAGATGAATGCCGGCGAGCGGGCCGACCTGGAGCGGCTGTCCGCCGCCTTCGACCAGCGCTGCCGCGGCCTTTAGCCGCCGCAAGCCTCTTGTGCCTTGGGCACAGCGCGGCTCAGCGGTAGAGGGTGCGCTCCTGCAGCCGCGCCTGCCAGCCCGGGTCGCGCGCCAGCACGTGCAGCGCGTCGTTCAGGGGTTTGAGCACCTCGGCGAATTCCTGCGGTACGAGGATGAAGCGCTCATACTCGTCGTGGGGTTGCAGGGCGACATGGAACTGGCCGCGCAAGCCCGGCCGTCGCGCCAGGAAGGCGTACAGGGTTCGGCGCGTGATGATGGTGGCCTGGACCCGGCCCAGCACCATCATCATGAGGGCGCTCTCTTCCCCTTCGCAGTCGGTGCGCCGCGCCTTGCCGGCTTGCACCAGCTCGTCGACACCATAGTAGTAATAGCCGCGTGGCAGGGCGATGTTGAGTCCGGCCAGGCTGTCGGGGCCGTTGTAAAGCACCGGCTGTTTGTGCAGCGAGACCACCACATCGGTGTCGTGCATGAAAGCGGCGCTCCAGAGATAGCGGCTGCGCTGGGCATCCTTGAACCAGACCGGGTTGACGCCGATCACCAGACCGTGCAGCCGGCCGCCCTCAAGGTCGGCTTCCAGGCGCCGCCGCGGCAGATATTCGGTGCGGAACCGGATGCCGGGCGTGCGCAGGCCGAGCAGTTCGGCAAGCTCGAAATACAAGCCCTGCCGATGCTCCAGATCCTCCAGATAGGGCGGCTTGAGGTGGTAGGCATAGAGCACCACCTCCGAGTTGGCATGCCCGCTGCGGGCCAGCAGCGAAAGCCCGCCGGCAATCAGCAGGCGGCGGCGCCCCAGGCCCGGATTGCTTGCTGACATCGCGGCCTCGTTCATCGCGGGTGTGACCCCACTCTACGACTTCAACCGGCTGGCTTGAAGAGCCGGCGAACCTGGCGTCACCCGGGCATGGGCGCCCGCTGCCTACATGCTGCGGCGGTACTGCCCGCCCACCTCGAACAGCGCGCCGGTGATCTGGCCCAGGGAGCAGACCCTCACGGCCTCCATCAGCACGTCGAAGACGTTCTTGTTCTCGATGACGGCCTGCTGAAGCCGGGCCAGCATGGCCGGCGACTCGGCGGCGTGGCGGGCCTGGAATTCGGCCAGGCGGGTGAGCTGGGACTGCTTTTCCTCGTCGGTGGAGCGCGCCAGTTCGATGTGTTCCAGCACCGTCTCGCCATGCGGGTTGCGGAAGGTGTTGACGCCGATGATGGGGTACTCGCCGGTGTGCTTGAGCATCTCGTAGTGCATCGACTCTTCCTGGATGCGGCCACGCTGGTAGCCGGTCTCCATGGCACCGAGCACGCCGCCGCGCTCGCTGATGCGCTCGAACTCGCGCAGCACCGCCTCCTCGACCAGCTCGGTCAGCTCGTCGATGATGAAGGCACCCTGCGACGGGTTCTCGTTCTTGGCCAGGCCCCACTCGCGGTTGATGATGAGCTGGATGGCCATGGCGCGGCGCACGCTGTCCTCGGTCGGCGTCGTGATGGCCTCGTCAAACGCGTTGGTGTGCAGCGAGTTGCAGTTGTCGTAGATGGCGATCAGCGCCTGCAGCGTGGTGCGGATGTCGTTGAAGGCGATCTCCTGCGCATGCAGGCTGCGACCCGAGGTCTGCACGTGGTATTTCAGCTTCTGCGAGCGCTCGTTGGCGCCGTAGCGGTCGCGCATCGAGACGGCCCAGATGCGGCGCGCCACGCGGCCCAGCACGGTGTATTCCGGGTCCATGCCGTTGCTGAAGAAGAACGACAGATTGGGCGCGAAGTCGTCGATGTGCATGCCGCGCGCCAGATAGGCTTCGACGAACGTGAAGCCGTTGGACAGCGTCAGCGCCAGCTGCGAGATCGGGTTCGCGCCCGCCTCGGCGATGTGATAGCCCGAGATCGACACCGAGTAGAAGTTGCGCACGTTGTGATGCACGAAGTACTCGGCGATGTCGCCCATGACCTTCAGCGAGAACTCGGTCGAGAAGATGCAGGTGTTCTGGCCCTGGTCTTCCTTCAGGATGTCGGCCTGCACGGTGCCGCGCACATTGGCCAGCACCCAGTCCTTGATCTTGGCGGCTTCGTCGGCGGTCGGCTCGCGTCCGTTGTCGGCCTTGAACTTGGCCAGGTTCTGGTCGATGGCCGTGTTCATGAACATGGCGAGTATTGACGGCGCCGGGCCGTTGATGGTCATCGACACCGACGTGGTCGGGCTGCACAGGTCGAAGCCGTCGTACAGCACCTTCATGTCGTCCAGCGTCGCGATGCTGACGCCGGAGTTGCCCACCTTGCCGTAGATGTCGGGCCGCGGCGCGGGGTCGGCGCCGTACAGCGTCACCGAGTCGAAGGCCGTGGACAGACGCTTGGCGGGCATGCCTTCGCTGACGAGCTTGAAGCGGCGGTTGGTGCGGAAGGCGTCGCCTTCGCCGGCGAACATGCGCGTCGGGTCCTCACCCTCGCGCTTGAAGGCGAACACGCCGGCCGCGTAGGGGAAGCTGCCCGGCACGTTCTCCAGCATCAGCCACTTCAGCAATTCGCCATGGCACTCGTAGCCGGGCAGCACGACCTTGCGGATCTTGGTGCCCGAGAGGCTTTGCGTGACCAGGGCGGTGCGGATCTCCTTGTCGCGGATCTTCACGACGTACTCGTCGCCGGCATAGGCCTTGACCATGTCGGGCCACTGCTGCAGCAGCTGGCGGGCGTCGCCGTCGAGCTTGGCCTTGCGCTGCTCGGCCAGGTCGGCCAGCGCCGTGCGGGCGCCGTTCTTGTCGGGGTTGGCGGCCTCCAGCATGGCGCGGCTGGCTTCCAGCTGCTGGATCTCGCGGGCCAGCGTCGCCTGCTTGCGGGCGCGGGCCTTGTAGCTGCGCACGGTGTCGCTGATGTCGGCCAGATAGCGCACGCGGGCTGCCGGCACGATGGGGGTCTGGTGGGTGCTGTGGCGGGTGTCGACGCGCGGCAGTCGGCCTTCGCTGAACTTCAGGCCGAGCTCGGCCAGACGCACCTTGAGCGCTTGGTAGAGCGCCGTCACGCCGTCATCGTTGAATCTGCTGGCCATGGTGCCGAAGACGGGCATGGTGTCCGGCATCACCGTGAAGGCTTCGCGGTTGCGCTGCACCTGCTTTGACACATCGCGCAGCGCGTCCAGCGAGCCCTTGCGGTCGAACTTGTTGATGGCGACGAACTCGGCGAAGTCCAGCATGTCGATCTTCTCGAGCTGGCTGGCAGCGCCGAACTCGGGCGTCATCACATACATGGGCACATTGACCAGTGGCACGATGGCCGCGTCGCCCTGGCCGATGCCGGAGGTCTCGACGATGACGAGGTCAAAGCCCGCCACCTTGGCCGCGGCGATGACGTCGGGCAGGGCCGGAGAAATCTCGGAGCCGAAGTCACGGGTGGCGAGAGAGCGCATGAAGACGCGTGCGCCGCTGCTCCACGGCGAGATGGCGTTCATGCGGATGCGGTCGCCCAGCAGCGCGCCGCCGCTCTTGCGGCGCGAGGGGTCGATGGAGATCAGGGCCACGCGCAGGGCGTCGCCCTGGTCCAGACGCAGGCGGCGGATCAGCTCGTCGGTCAGGCTGGACTTGCCCGCGCCCCCGGTGCCGGTGATGCCGAGGACCGGCGTCTTGATGTCTTTCGCCTGCTCACGCAGCGCGTCGACGATTGAACCGTCGGCCTTGCCGTTCTCCAGCGCGGTCAGCAGCTGGGCCAGCGACCGCCAGGCGGATTCGGAGTGGCCGGTGATGGCCGACAGCTGCTGGGGGGCGTAGACGCTGAAGTCCTGGTCGGCCTTCATGACCATCTCGCCGATCATGCCTTGCAGGCCCATGCGCTGGCCGTCCTCGGGGCTGAAGATGCGCACGCCGTGTTCGGCCAGCTCGCGGATCTCGGCCGGCACGATGACGCCGCCGCCGCCGCCGAAGACCTGGATGTGCTCGCCGCCGCGCTCCTTCAAGAGCTGCACCATGTACTTGAAGTACTCGACGTGGCCGCCCTGATAGGACGAGATGGCGATGCCCTGGGCATCCTCCTGCAGGGCCGCGGTGACGACTTCGTCCACCGAGCGGTTGTGCCCGAGGTGGATGACCTCGGCGCCCATGCCCTGCAGGATGCGGCGCATGATGTTGATGGCGGCGTCATGCCCGTCAAACAGGCTGGCGGCAGTGACGAAACGGACCTTGTGGGTCGGGCGGTACTCGGCCAGCGCCTTGTAGTCGGCGGCGAGATCGGTCATGGCTGTCTCCTTGCTTGGCCGGGATTTTAGGCGGCCAATTGACGTTAACGTCAATTGAGCGTCGGTCTAGGGTTATCCGGGCGCGGCAAACGTGCAGGCTGCCACGATGATGCGCACCTCGCCAGACCCGGCGTTTCACCCACAGTCGCATGAGCACCTCATCGCCAGCCACGCCCCAACTGGGCACCGAACTGACCCTGCGCGGCATCGTGCTGGGCATCCTCATCACCCTGGTCTTCACGGCCGCCAACGTCTATTTCGGCCTCAAGGCCGGCCTGACCTTCGCGACCTCCATCCCGGCCGCCGTCATCTCCATGGCCCTGCTGCGCCGCGCGGCGGGCAATTCCATCGGCGAGACCAATATCGTGCAGACCATCGCCTCGTCGGCCGGCACGCTGTCCTCCATCATCTTCGTGCTGCCCGGCCTGGTCATGATCGGCTGGTGGACGGGCTTCCCGTACTGGATGTCGATGACGCTGTGCGCCCTGGGCGGCATCCTGGGCGTCATGTATTCCATCCCGCTGCGCCGGGCCCTGGTGACCAACTCGCCCCTGCCCTATCCGGAAGGCGTGGCCTGCGCCGAGGTGCTCAAGGTCGGCCATGCCGCCGACAGCGGCGAGGCCAACCGCCAGGGCCTCGCGGCCATCATCGCCGGCAGCGTCGTGTCGGCGGGCTTCAGCATCGTCATTGCGACCCAGATCTTTGCCGGCAACCTGGCCCAGTACTTCCGCCTGCCTGGCGGCGAGAAGAGCGGCACGACGGGCTACGACCTCAATTTCAGCTTTGCGCTGCTGGCGGTCGGTCACCTGGTCGGCCTGTGGGTCGGCATCGCCATCCTGGTGGGAGCCTGCATCGCCTGGCTGGGCGGCGTGCCCTATCTGACCTCGGGCGTCGACGGCGCCGCCGAGGCGGTGGCCCTGTTCGCCTGGAGCAAGAAGGTGCGCTTCATCGGCGCCGGCTGCATTGCCGTCGCCGCCATCTGGACGCTGGTCAAGCTGGCAAAACCCGTCGTCGCCGGCCTGCACTCGGCGGCCATGTCGGCGCGCGTGCGCAAGGCCGGCCGGGCCGACACCCTCCCGCGCAACGAGCAGGACATCCCCATCGGCACCGTCGGCCTCATCACGCTGGCCTGCATGCTGCCCATCGGCTTGATGCTGTCCAGCTTCGCCTCGACTGCCGGCCTGGGTGAGCAGCTCGGCCTGCTCGTGGTCGGCGGCGTCGTCTACGTCGTCCTGATGAGCTTCTTCGTCGCGGCCGTCTGCGGCTATATGGCCGGCCTGATCGGCTCGTCCAACAGCCCGCTGTCGGGGGTCGGCATCCTGGTCGTCATCGGCGTGTCGCTGCTGCTGGCCCTGGTCGTCAAACCCATGCTGCCGGCTTCCACGGGCCAGGCCCTGGTCGCCTTCGCGCTGTTCGTCACGGCCGTCGTGTTCGCCGTCGCGACCATCTCCAACGACAACCTGCAGGATCTGAAGACCGGCCAGCTCGTCGACGCCACGCCCTGGCGCCAGCAGGTGGCCCTGATCATCGGCGTCGTCGCCGGCGCCATCGTCATCCCGCCGGTGCTGGACCTGTTGAACCAGGCTTACGGCTTTGCCGGCGCACCGGGCGCCGATGCCAAAAAGGCGCTGGCGGCGCCGCAAGCCGCACTGATCTCGGCGCTGGCCAAGGGCGTCATCCAGGGCGATCTGAACTGGAACCTGATCGGCATCGGCGCGCTGATCGGCGTGGCCACCATCGTCGTGGACGAGGTCCTGAAGCGCGCGACCGGCGGCAAGGCCCACTGCGCACCGCTGGCGGTGGGCCTGGGCATCTATCTGCCCATGAACAGCACGCTGATGATCGTCGTCGGCGCCGTGGCCGGCTGGTGGTTCGAGAAGCGCGCCTCCTACAAGCGCGACCCCGAAGCCACCAAGCAGCTCGGCGTGCTGCTGGCCTCCGGCCTCATCGTCGGCGAGAGCCTGCTGGGCGTCATCCTGGCGGCCATCGTCGTGTTCTCCGGCAACGGCGCGCCGCTGGCCCTGGTGGGCGACAGCTTCGCGACCGCCGGCCAGGTGCTGGGGCTGCTGGCTTTTGCCGGTATCGGTATAGCGTTGTATCGCTGGCTGCTCAGCAAGCAGCCCTGAGCATCCTCATGCCAGCTGCCCTGCATGGCAGCCGGCCTTCGGCAGGCGTCGGACAGCGCGCAGGCGCTGTCCTCGGTCCTGCCTCAGTCATCCGATCCGGCGAAGCCGAACAGGTGCAGCAGGCTCGTGAACAGATTGAAGATGGACACGAACAGGCTGACGGTGGCGAGCACATAGTTGGTCTCGCCGCCGTTCACGATCTGCTGGGTCTCGAACAGGATCAGACCTGCCGACAGCAGGGCCACGACGGCCGAGACCGTCAGGGCCAGGGCCGGGATCTGGAAGAAGATCGCCGCCAGGCCGGCCAGGACGGCGATCACCATGCCGGCGAACAGGAAGCCGCCCAGCCACGACAGGTCGCGCTTGGTCGTCGTCGCATAGGCCGACAGGGCCAGGAAGACGGCGCCGGTGGCGACCAGGGCCAGAGTGACGGCCTGGCCGCCGGCCGGCAGGGCCAGGGTGCGCGTCAGCAGCGGGCCCAGCGTCCAGCCCATGAAACCGGTCAGCGCGAACACGAGGCCGACGGCGGCGCCGCGGTTCTTCAGCTTGTGGATGCCGAACAGCAGGCCGAAATACGCCACCAGCGTCAGGATGATGCCGGGCGCCGGCAGGTTGAAGGCGACGGCGGCGGCGGCGACGGCGGCGCTGAACAGCAGCGTCATCGACAGCAGGGCATAGGTGTTGCGCAGCACGCGATGGGCGGTGCCGCGGTCGACGCTGCCGACATAGGGCATGGCGACAGCAATGGGGCGGGTTTGCATGGCAGACCTCCGGTTGAGAGAAGAACCCCCGCAGGGTAGATAGCCAAGACACCAAATAAAAGCAGAGAATCGCGAAGCATTGCTTCTGGATAACTTGTTCAATCAACCATGAGCCTGAATTACAGCTATCGCCATCTCTACTACTTCTGGGCGGTCGCCAAGGAGGGCGGCCTGACGCGGGCCGCCGAGAAGCTGGGCCTGTCGGTGCAGACGGTGTCGACCCAGGTGCGTGAGTTGGAGCAGGACCTGGGCGCGGCGCTGCTCAAGCCGGCCGGCCGGGGCCTGACGCTGACCGAGGCGGGGCGCGCGGCGCTGGACGTGGCCGACCAGATCTTTTCCCTCGGCGAGACCCTGTCCGAGCGCGTGCGCGAGGCCGTCGACGTGCCGACCGTGCGTCTGGCCGTCGGCATCTCGGACGGCCTGCCCAAGCTCGTTGCCCAGCGCCTGCTCGCGCCCATCCTGGACACGCCGCAGCTGCGCCTGCTCTGCCACGAGGACGAATTCGACGACCTGCTCGGCGACCTGGCCCTGCACCGACTGGACGTCGTGCTGGCCGACCGTCCGGCGCCGCCCAACCCGAATCTGCGCGTCTACAGCCATTCCCTGGGCAGCTCGCCCATCGCCTGGTATGCCCACCCGCGCTGGGCCAAGGCCGCGGCACGCGACTTCCCCGCCTCGCTGGCCGACGTGCCGCTGCTGCTGCCCACCTCGCATGCCGCGCTGCGCCCGCGCCTGGACCAATGGCTGAACGAAGAGGGCGTGCGAGTCCGTGTCACCGGCGAGTTCGAGGACAGCGCCCTGCTCGCCACCTTCGGCAGCGAGGGCCTGGGCGTCTTCCCGGCCGCGACGGCGGTGGACGATGCGCTGACCGGCCGCTACGGCGTCGTCAATGTCGGCCTGGCCGAGGGATTGGCGGAACAGTTCTACGCCGTGGGCACGGACAAGAAGATCAGCCACCCGCTGGTGCGCAAGCTGCTGCCGCAACCGGGCTGAGTCAGGCGCCTTGCTACAGTTGACGTTTACGTCAATCAAGAAGGCTCGGCGGCCTTGAAGCCGGGCCGACAGGAGACTCCCCATGAATCTGCCCGGCCTGAACTTCCAACTCGGCGAAGACATCGACGCGCTGCGCGACGCGGTGCGCGCCTTTGCCGACGAGGAGATCGCCCCGCGCGCGGCCGAGATCGACCACAGTGACCAGTTCCCAATGGATCTGTGGCGCAAGATGGGCGAGCTGGGCGTGCTGGGCATCACCGTGCCCGAGGAGTACGGCGGCGCCAATATGGGCTATCTGGCCCATATGGTGGCCATGGAGGAGATCAGCCGCGCCAGCGCCTCGGTGGGCCTCAGCTACGGCGCGCACAGCAATCTGTGCGTGAACCAGATCAAGCGCAACGGCAACGATGCCCAGCGCAGGAAGTACCTGCCCAAGCTGATCAGCGGCGAGCATGTCGGTGCGCTGGCGATGAGCGAGCCGGGCGCCGGCTCCGACGTCATCAGCATGAAGCTCAAGGCCGAGGACAAGGGCGGTTACTACCTGCTGAACGGCACCAAGATGTGGATCACCAACGGCCCCGACGCCGACACCCTGGTGGTCTATGCCAAGACCGAGCCGGAGCTGGGTGCGCGCGGCGTGACGGCCTTCCTCATCGAGAAGGGCATGAAGGGCTTTTCCATCGCCCAGAAGCTCGACAAGCTCGGCATGCGCGGCTCGCACACCGGCGAACTGGTATTCCAGAACGTCGAGGTGCCGGCCGAGAACGTGCTGGGCGCTGTGAACGGTGGCGCCAAGGTGCTGATGTCGGGCCTGGACTACGAGCGCGCCGTGCTGACGGGTGGGCCGCTCGGGATCATGCAGAGCGTGATGGACAACATCGTCCCCTACATCCACGACCGCAAGCAGTTCGGCCAGAGCATCGGCGAGTTCCAGCTCATCCAGGGCAAGGTCGCCGACATGTACACCGTGCTGCAGGCCGCGCGCAGCTTCGCCTATACGGTGGCCAAGAACCTCGACATGCTGGGCGCCGAGCATGTGCGCCAGGTGCGCAAGGACTGCGCCTCCGTCATCCTGTGGACGGCCGAGAAGGCCACCTGGATGGCCGGCGAAGGCATCCAGATCTTCGGCGGCAATGGCTATATCAACGAGTACCCGCTGGGCCGCCTCTGGCGTGACGCGAAGCTCTACGAAATCGGCGCGGGCACTTCGGAGATTCGCCGCATGCTGATCGGGCGCGAGTTGTTTGCGGAGACGATGTAACTCGCCATTGCGACAATGCCGTCATGACGACGACCACGAACCACGAACTCCAGGACCTGCTCGACAACAACAAGCGCTGGGCCGCCGAGACCGAGGCCCGCGAGCCGGGCTTCTTCTCGCGCCTGCTCAAGCAGCAGGAGCCGCAATACCTGTGGATAGGCTGCGCCGACAGCCGCGTGCCGGCCAATGAGCTGGTCGACCTGCTGCCGGGCGAGCTCTTCGTGCACCGCAACGTCGCCAATGTCGTCGTGCACTCCGACCTGAACTGCCTGTCCGTCATGCAGTTCGCGGTGGATCACCTGAAGGTGCGCCACATCATCGTCGTCGGCCACAGCAACTGCGGCGGCGTGCGCGCGGCGCTGTACGACCTGCGCGTGGGTCTGGTGGAGAACTGGATCCGCCATGTGCAGGACGTGCGGCATATGCACAGCGAATGGCTGAACGGCGTACCCGAGCCCCAGCGCGTCAATGCGCTGTGCGAGCTCAATGTGCTGGAGCAGGCCCGCAACGCCTGCCACACCACCGTCGTGCAGGACGCCTGGGAGCGTGGCCAGGAGGTCGTCGTGCACGGCTGGGTCTATGGCCTGCACAACGGCCTGCTGGAGGACCTGGCGCTGACGGCCGGCCGGCCCGAGGACGTGGACCCGGCCTACCGCCGCGCCCTGGCCAACGTCAAGGCACGCTACGCCACAGCGGCCTGAGTAGAGTCGCGCGGGTGTTCCCCACCCAGCTCACCGACTCCCGTGCCTTCGACATCGCCCAGGCCCTGCTGGGTGGCTTCGACAGGCACTACAAGCTGTTCCGCGCCACGTCCGCCGAGGCCAAGGCGCGCTTCGAGCGCGGCGACTGGGCCGGCCAGCAGCGCGCCCAGGCCCTGCGCATCGAGTTCTACGACACGCGGGTGGCCGAGGCCACGGCCTTGCTCGAGGAGCGCTTCGCGGCGTCCACGCTGCCCATGGAAGTCTGGCAGCAGGTCAAGCTGCACTTCATCGGCCTGCTGACCAACCACCACCAGCCCGAGCTGGCCGAGACCTTCTTCAACTCGGTGTGCACGCGCATCCTGCACCACGCCTATTTCCACAACGACTTCATCTTCGTGCGGCCGGCCATCTCGACCGAGTACATCGAGAACGACGAGCCCGGCGCCCTGCCGACCTACCGCGCCTACTACCCGGCACCCGACAAGCTGCGCGACACCGTCAAGCGCGTCATCACCAACTTCCAGCTGAGCGGCGAGTTCATCGACCTGCAGCGCGACGTCGACTGCGTGCTGGACGCCGTGCTGCAGCGCCTCGGCGAGTTCCGCCGCCGCGCCAACTTCCAGCTGCAGGTGCTGTCCAGCCTGTTCTACCGCAACAAGGGCGCCTATGTGGTCGGCAAGATCATCAACGGCTTCAGCGAGACGCCCTTCGCCCTGCCCATCCTGCGCGATGACGCCAGCGGTCGCTTCTTCATCGACGCGGCCCTGTTCGGCGAGGACGATCTGCTGGTGCTGTTCAGTTTTGCGCGCGCCTATTTCCTCGTCGACATGGAGGTGCCGAGCGCCTATGTGCAGTTTCTGCGCTCCCTGATGCCGCGCAAGCCGCGCTCCGAGATCTATTCGGCCCTCGGCCTGCAGAAGCAAGGCAAGAACCTCTTCTACCGCGACTTCCTCTATCACCTGCGCCATTCATCGGACAGGTTCCGTATCGCTCCCGGCATCAAGGGCATGGTCATGCTGGTGTTCGATCTGCCGAGCTGGCCCTTCGTCTTCAAGGTCATCAAGGACTTCTACCCGCCGGCCAAGGACACGACGCGCGAGCTCATCCAGAGCAAATACCTGCTGGTGAAGAGCCACGACCGTGTCGGCCGCATGGCCGACACGCTGGAGTACACGCGGGTGGCCTTCCCGCGCCACCGCTTCGAGGACGAGCTCATCGCCGAGCTGAAGCACTACTGCGCCAGCCTCATCGAGGAGAGTGGCGACGATCTCGTGCTGAAGCACGTCTATATCGAGCGTCGCATGGTGCCGCTCAACATCTATCTGCAGGACGCCACGCCCGAGCAGGTGGAGCGCGCCGTCATCGAGTACGGCAATGCCATCAAGGACCTCGTGGCTGCCAACATCTTCCCTGGCGACATGCTGTGGAAGAACTTCGGCGTGACCCGCCACGGCAAGGTCGTGTTCTACGACTACGACGAGATCGAATACCTGAGCGACTGCAACTTCCGCCGCGTGCCCGCGCCGCGCAACGAGGAGGAGGAGATGTCAGGCGAGGTCTGGTACGCCGTCGCGCCACGCGACGTCTTCCCCGAGACCTTCGCGCCCTTCCTGCTCGGCAACCCGCAGGTGCGCGAGGTGTTCATGCGGCATCACGCAGACCTGCTGGACGCGGCCTTCTGGCAGAGTCACAAGGAACGCATCCTGGCGGGCCATGTGCATGATGTGTTTCCCTACGACCCGGCCAGGCGCTTCGCCGCGGGTTGAGCCGAAGCGGCTCCGTCCGACAGACGTGTGACGGGCCGGCCACCAACAATGCGTCGGCACACTGGAGGAAGCCAGATGATCTTCGACGCCATCCGCGAAAGCCACGACCTGCAACGCGACCTGTGCCGCAAGCTCACGGCGTCGCGCGGTGACATGGCCACCCGCCAGCTGCTGTTCCTGCAACTGAAGGTCGAGTTGATGGCGCATGCGGCGGCCGAGGAGCGCCATCTCTATGTGCCGCTGCTGATGGAAGACGGGGGTCTTGACGCCTCGCGGCATGCGCTGCACGAGCATCATCAGGTGGACGAACTGCTCGAGGACCTGTCGGTGCGCAACAAGGCCCAGGATGGCTGGATCGCGACCGCGAAGACGCTCAGCTTCAAGGTGCGCCATCACCTCAAGGAAGAAGAATCCAAGTTCTTCCACGTCGCCGGCCGGCTGCTGTCCGAGACGAAAAAGCAGCAGCTCGCCGGCAAATACAAGCGCGAGATCGTGCGCATGCGCAAGCATTACGCGGCCGAGTACCAGACCGTGGCGGTTTCCGTGGCGACCGGCCGGGTCAAACCCGCCCAGCCCGCGGCCGACAAGCCGGCGACGCGCGGCAATGCCGGCGCAGGCGCCCAGTTGCGGGGCAAGGGCAAGCCGCGGCGCACGCGCTGACGCCGCGGCGATCACGGTTGAACCGGGCAAGCCGGGGTAGGCTAGAGCGCCATGAGAACAGCTTCGAACGCCTGGCTGCTGCTGATGCTGGTCTTTCTCACTGCCTGCACCACCATGCCCACACCTTCCGCTGAAGCCATTGCCGATCTGGCCCCCACCGGGCGGTTGCGCGCCGTCATCAATCTGGGCAACCCCATCCTCGCCAACAGCGATGCGGCCACGGCCGAGCCCGTCGGCGTTTCGGTCGACCTGGCGCGCGAACTGGCGCGGGAACTGGGTGTGCAGGCGGACCTGCTGGTCGTGAAGACGGCCGGCGAGGCGGTGGACGCGCTGGCCACGGGGCGCGTGGACGTGGGTTTTTTCGCCATCGATCCCGCGCGGGCCGCCACCACGGCCTATTCGGCGGCCTATGTGCAGATCGAGGGTGCCTACCTCGTGCGCAACGAGTCTCCACTGCAGTCCAACGATGAGGTGGACCGCGCCGGCACCCGCGTCGCCGTCGGTGCCCGCAGCGCCTACGACCTCTACCTCAGCCGCGAACTCAAGGCCGCCACGATAGAGCGTGCGCCGACATCACCCGAGGTCGTGAGCTACTTCCTGGCCCGGCAGCTCGATGTGGCGGCGGGTGTGAAGCAGCAGCTCGAGGCGGACGCGCGAAGCAAGCCCGGCTTGCGCCTGCTGCCGGGGCGCTTCATGGTCATCAACCAAGCCATGGGCATGGCCAAAGGCAAGGTGGCCGGCGCCCAGGCACTGGCGGACTTCGTGGAGCAGGCCAAGGCCTCGGGCTTTGTCGCCCGGGCCCTCGAGCGCCACGGCATTGCGGGCGCCGCGGTGGCGCCGCCAGCCGCGCCGCGCTGAAGCTCAGCCCTGCGTCGGCCGGAACACCCGCACCCGGTGGCCATCCGGATCGGCCGTCACGGCCGTGAAGCCGAAGTCCATGGCCGTGGGCGATTGCAGCACCGGCCAGCCGGAAGCCTTCCAGGCAGCGACGGCAGCATGCACTTCGTTGTCGGTGCCGACCGTGATGCCGATCTCGCTGCCGCCGCCGCGGTGCAGGCCCGCGGGCTGCACGTCGTGGGCGGCCCAGAGGCCGAGCATGGTCTTGTCGTTGAGCATGAACATCGCGAAGTTCGGGCTCTGTTCGACGGGCTCGCGGCCCAGCAGCGAGCGATAGAAGAGCACGCTCTCGGCGGGGCTGTGCACGTAGAGGATGAGGCAGTCGGGTTGCATGGCAGTCTCCCTGGTGATGGAAGACGCCATGCTCGGCGCGGGCGCTGACAGGGGTTGTCAGCAGCCCGCCTCACCCCCTTGCTTGACCCTAGGGCTTGAGGGTCGTGAACTCTCCGAAGCCCTTCAGTTGCTCGGCGATCTTGCCCGGGTCGCCGACGACGACCCAGCTCTGCTCGTCCGGGTTGAAGTACTTCTTGCCCACGGCCTGCACTTCGGCCGCCGTGACCTTCTGCAGGGCCGGCACGAACTTGCCGAGGAAGTCGGCCGGCAGGCCGATCAGCCAGTTGTTGGCCAACTGGCGGCCCAGCGATCCCTGCAGCTGGGTGCTGACGAGATAGCTGCCGGCCATATAGCGCTTGTTCATGGCCAGCTCGTCCTCGGGCACGGCCTCGGCGCCCAGGCGCCGGTACTCCTTGACGTACTCGGTCATGGCCGCCGCCGTCACCTCGTTGCGCACGTCGGCGCCGCCGGTGATGGCCCCGCCCACGCGCGAGGACTGGCCGCCGGCGCGGGCGCCGTAGGTGTAGCCCTTCTCCTCGCGCAGGTTCTGGTTCAGACGGCTGGAGAAGCCCGTGCCGATGACGGTGCTGGCCAGGCGCAGGGCCACCTGTTCGTCACCGCTGGCGGCCATGCCGGGGCGGCCCAGGCGCAGCGTGGCCTGCACGCTGCCGGGACGCTCCAGCAGCAGGCGCTGCACCGGGGCGGTGGCGGCGGGGGCGGGCAGGTCGGGCACGGCCTCGCCGCTGGCCTTCCAGTCGCCGAAGGCCGCCTGCGCCAGCTTCATCGCCTGGGCCGCGTCGATGCGGCCGGTGATGACGAGCAGGGCGCGGTCGGGGCGGAAGCGGCGCAGATGCTCGGCGCGCAGGCCTTCAGCGGTCACGCTCTTGATGGCGGCTTCGGTCTCCTGGGTGCGGCCGTAGGCGTGGTCGCCGTATATGGCGCCGTCCAGGGCCTTGGCGGCGCGAAAGCCCGGCTGGGTGCTGGCAGCCTTCAGGCCCTGCAGCGCGTTGACCTTGGCGAGCTGCACCTCGCCGTCCGGGAAGGACGGCTGGCGGGCCACCTCGGCCAGCAGGCGGGCCATGGCGTCGGCGTGCGAGGTCAGCGCATTGGCGACGAGGCTGATGCCATCGTTGCTGGCCGAGGCGCCGATGGAGCCGCCCATGGCCTGGGCGGCCTCGGCGATCTGCTTGGAGCTGCGCTGGGTGGTGCCTTCGGACAGCAGGCCGGCCAGCAGCTTGGCGCGGCCGGGGGCTTCCGGCCCGTCGGCACCGAAGCCGGCGCCGCGCACCGCCAGCACATAGTCGACGCGCGGGATGCCGTTGCGCGGCACGACCCAGACCTGCAGGCCGTTGGCCAGGGTCTGCTGGCTGATCTTGGGCACGGCCAGCGGCTTGTCCTTGCCGAAGGCCGGCAGTTCGGCGGGCAGTTGGGTGTCGGCGGCCTGGGCCGTACCGGCCAAGGCCAGGGCGGCGGCGATCACGCCGAGGCGGAAGCAGGAGAGGGTGGTGTTCTTCATCATCATCACGACCTCGGCATCAGGGTTGGGAGGCCGGCTTGGCGGCGGACGCTGCGGGCGCGGGCGCGGCCAGCATGGTGGCGGGCTTGCGGTCGATGACCGAGCGGTTGGCCTGGGTCAGATAGGCGGCGGCGACGCGCTGCACGTCGGCGGACGTGACGCCTTCGATCCAGCCCGGTACCTTGTTGACGACATGGGCGTCGCCCCACAGGGCCTGCAGCTTGGCCAGGCGGTCGGCGCGGCGCAGGAACATCTCCAGGTCGTTGTACCAGTCGGCGAGCAGGGCGGTCTTGAGGTTCTTTAGCGTCACCTCGTCCACGCCGTCCTTGACGATGCGGGCGACCTCTTCGTCGATGCCGGCCAGCAGCGCGTCGGCGTTGGTCGTTGGCTTGTAGAGGGCGAAGACGGTGAACAGGCTGGGGCCGTCGTATTCCCAGACGCCGGTCAGGCCGTAAAGCGAGTTCACGTTGAGAGCCAGCTCGCGGCCCTTGACCAGGCCCTGGTAGAGGCGCGAGGCATCGCCGCCGGCCAGCAGCTGGCCCAGCACGGCAAAGGGGGCCTGGTCCTTGCTGCCGCGGTCGGGCAGCTTCCAGGCCGCGGCGATGGCCGGTACCTGGGCCAGCTTGTCGGGTTGGGTCAGGCGGCGCTCGGCGGTGTTCAGGCCTTCGCGGAAATCGCTGGGCTTGGGCGTAGCGCGCGCGGCGATCTTGCCGAAGTACTTCTCGGCCAGCGCAAAACCCTGGGCCGGCGTCACGTCGCCGGCGATGGACAGCACCGCGTTGTTGGGGCCGTAGAAGTCGCGGTGGAAGGCGCGCACGTCGTCCAGGTTGGCGTTCTCCAGGTCGACGAAGCTGCCGTAGCCGTCATGCTTGTTCTCCCACTTGTCGAAAGCGAGAGCGGAGATGTCCAGCCACATGAAGCCGCCATAGGGCTGGTTCTGCACATTGACGCGGATCTCCTCCTTCACGACGTCCTGCTGGTTCTTCAGCGTCGTCGGGTTGAAGTCCAGCGTCGTCATGCGGTCGGCTTCCAGCCACAGCATGGACTCCAGCGCCGAGGACGGCGCGGTCTCGATGTAGTTGGTGAAGTCGGGGCGGGTCGAGCCGTTGTTGTTGCCGCCGCCCGAGGTGATGACCTTGTCGAACACGCCCTTGGGTGCCTTGGGCGTGCCCTGGAACATCAGGTGCTCGAAGAGGTGGGCGAAGCCGGTGCGGTTCTGCGGCTCCAGCCGCATGCCGACCTTGTAGACGACGCTGATGCCCACGGTGGGGCTGCTGGCGTCGGGCGAGACGATGACGGTCAGGCCGTTGGCCAGCTTCTTGGTATGGACGGGGATCTGCCAGCGGTCGGCCTGGGGCCCATCCTTGGGCGCGGCCACGGTCGGGCCGGCGGTGAGTGCAAGTGCCGCGGCGCTGATGGCGCCCAGCACGGCACGGCGGGTGGTCTTCAACATGGGGACTCCTGTGCGGGAACGGCGGGCAGTGTCCACGCCTTTGGCAGGGATGCCGCAGGGCATGTCGGGAAAACCCGGCGGGGACGCTTGGCGGGGTTGGGGCGACGGTAGTTTTCACCCGCTGCCG
The DNA here is from genome assembly GCF_031458095.1 of Roseateles saccharophilus. Taxonomy (GTDB): domain Bacteria; phylum Pseudomonadota; class Gammaproteobacteria; order Burkholderiales; family Burkholderiaceae_C; genus Pelomonas; species Pelomonas saccharophila_A. The sequence continues at coordinate 41,546 of NZ_JAVDXU010000002.1, read as the reverse complement.
CGTGATCCCTGGCGGGCCGTGCTTGCGTCCTTGATGGGGAGTGCGGCGTGTTGCTGCGCTTGCAACCCATTGGAGACCATCATGGCCGCATTGCCCGTCACCATCGCCCTGAAGAACATCAAGTGCAAGATCGAGACCGACGAGGTCGGCTCGGACGAGCCCTATGTTCTCGTCACCGCCGTCGACCTGGGCAACCCGCTGCTGCCCAATGCCGAGGTCACGCTTTACGGCCCCTGGAGCGACGTCGACGAGGGCGAGACCCACGGCACCCAGCCGCTGCAACCCGGCATCAACCCGAGCGATATGCCCTTCATCGTCTGGCGCAAGAACGCCTGGGGGCCTTCGGGCAGCGCCAAGGCCATTCCCAACCTGGGCAATGCCGTCATCCTCGTGTCCATGATGGAGCACGACGACGGCAAGCCGGGCACGGCGCGCGAGCTGGTCAAGGGCGCCGTCGTCAGCTCCCTGGCTGCGTCCGCCGGCATGACACGGGCCCAGCGCGTCACCAAGCTGAAGGCCGACATCAATGGGGCGCTGGGCATCCCGACCGGCTTCCCCAACTTCGATGATCGCGTCGGCACCACGCAGGAGCTGGCCCTCAGCGCCAACCTGCTCGACGTGGCCGCCGGCCCCAAGACCAAGACGCTGACCATCGTCGGCGACGGCGGCAAGTACGAGGTCACGTTCGTGGTGACCAAGGGCTGAAAGTGGCGGCGGCTGAGGGCTCAGTCGCCGCGCCTCTCATTTGGGTTTCTTGGGCTTGACCTGCTCCGCCGTGTTGTCACCCGAAGCGACGCCACCACCGAGAGCTTCGGCGAGGGCGGACGTGAGCCCACGTTGAGGTGCGGCGTTTGCCGCAGTCGTGACGAAGGCAATGGCGGCGCAGGCGAGCAGGGCTCTCAAGGACTTGGACATGCGGACTCCATCGACAAGGCGATCCGCATCTTCTGGCTGTCCCTCTTCGCCAGCGAACCCCTACGGCACTATTTACCGACGACCTTCTCGGCCGGGCAGGCGGTAGAGGCCGGATCGGGGCACTTGGGCTTCTTGGGGCCGACCTGCGTGCTCAAGTTGCTGCCGTTGGTGCTGACGCTGCCCCCATTGCCACCGGCCGCAGGCGCTGCGCCGCCGGGCTTGGAGGTGGTGGTCTTCGCGGCCGGCGCGCTGGCAGCGGTCGTGGCGGCGGGTTTGGCGGCCGCGCTGCCTTCGGCGGCTTGCGACGGCATTGCGACGCCCACGAGCGCCAAGGTCAAGGTACACAAAGCGGTTTTCATCAGCGTCTCCTTCAGTAGTCCAGCAAAGCCAGCCCCGGTGGCAGCGGGCTGGAGGGGGGCGTGCGCCACGTCGTCAGACGCGCGCGTATCGCGCTGGCGTCGGCACGTTCGGCCAGCGCATCAGCGTAGTTGGCAAGAGCCGCGAATACGTCGCGGCCTTCGCCCAGTGCGACCAGCGCCCGCAGGCGCGCGAGGTCCGGGTGCCCCGCCGGCAATCCGGCAAGGCCCAGGGCCAGTGCTTCGCGGTAGGCGGTGCTGGCCGGTCCGGCATGCCCTGCGGCTTCGTGGGCCAGCCCCGACAGTGCCAGCGTAAGCCAACGGTCGGCATCCCGTTCCCCCAGCCGCGCGCGCAGGGTCCGGTCGGCCTGCTCCAGCAGCACGAGGGCGCCGGCTGCGTCACCGCGACGCAGCGCAGCTTCGCCCAGCAGCGTGCGCGCGCGCTCCGCAGCCGTGACGTCGCTGGTCTGCAGTTCGGCCAGCAAGGCGCTCAAACGTGTCTGCGCGCCGGCGACATCGCCGCGGCGCAACTGCAACCGTGCCGCCACCAAGCCGATCTGGGCAGCGGCGTCGGCATCGCCGCTGCCTTGAGCAAGTTTCAAGGCGGCCAGGGCTTCGCGCTCGGCTTCATCCGCCAGCCCATGGTGGAAGAGGGCGTTGGCCAGCCAGGTACGGGTGTAGAGCGTGTTGAGGTTGGCAGGCCCCAGCACCTCGCTCAACTCCTTCACGCTGGCCCTGAGCAGCCCAACGGCGACGGCATAGCGCCCCAGCTCCACTTCCATCGTCGCTTGTGCCATGCGGGCCTGCGCACCGACCATCCGCCCCGAGTTGGCGCTGGCCGAGACAACCGCCGCCGTCCAGCGGCGCACATCGTCCCAGCGGCCTTGCGCGCGGGCCAGGCTGGCCTGGGCATCGGCCACTCTGGCGTAGCGTTCGTGTGTAGGGCCGAAGCGCGCACGGGCGCCGCGTTCGGCGCGTTGAAGCATCAGCTGCGCCTCCTCCAGCCGGCCGGCCTCCAGGGCCATTTCGCCGAGCTGCGTCAACGCCGACACGGCGACCGGGTCGTCGTCGTGACCCACCAATAGCGGCGTCAGCAATTGCCGGGCGGTCTCGCCGTGGCCCAGCCGGCGCTGTGCATGGGCCAGTTCCAAGGCGACCGTGCGGCCGTCCTCCCCGCGACCTTGCATTTGCGCGTGAGACAGCGCCAGCGCTTCAGCGGCCAACGTCATGTCACCGCTTTGCGCCAACAGCAACCCCAGCGGCCTCGCCACCTCCGCCAGCAACGCCGGGTCATCTTCCAGCCGCCGCTTCGCCTCAGCCCAGCTGCGCCTGAGCAACTCAATCATCGGCACCGTCGCACTGCCTGAGGCATCGGGGCTCAGCCCGCTCAGCAACTGCGTCAATACGCTCTGCACACGCCGCGTGCGCTCCGCCTCCCTCGTGGCTTCGTGCCATTGCCAGGCTGTGGCGACCATGCCGGCCAGCAGGCTCGCGAGCACCAGGCTGAGCGCGACGAGCTGCAACCGATAGCGCCGCGCGAACTTGGCGCTGCGATAGGCCAGGGAGTCGGGCCTGGCGAGGATGGGGCGGTGCTCGAGATGCCGGCGCACGTCGTCGGCCAGGGCACTGGCGCCGGCATAGCGTTCGTCGGGGCGCTCCTTCAGTGAGCGGCCGACGATCAGCGCCAGATCGCCATGCAACTCAGGACCGGGTTCGCGCTGACGGGTCAACAGCAGGCAGAGCAGGCGGCCGAGGGCAAACACGTCGGTGGCTGTGCTGACCGGCTCGCCCCGCAATTGCTCGGGGGCGGCGTATTCCGGTGTCAGGCCGGCAGGGACTTGAGCCGTCAGCTCCGCGCCGGTGTCGCCCTCCAGCAGCTTGGCAACGCCGAAGTCCAGCAGCTTCACCTGGCCGTCGGCCGTGACGAGGATATTGCCGGGCTTGAGGTCACGGTGCACGACGAGGCGGGCATGCGCATGGGCCACGGCGTCGCAGACTTGCAGGAAGAGCTGCAGGCGTGCGGCCACGTCCAGGTTGCGAACCTCGCACCAGCGATCGATGCGCTCGCCGTCCACCAGCTCCAGCACCAGGTAGCGCGTGCGCGTGGCACCGATCAGCGTTTCGCCAATGTCCAGCAAGCGGGCGATATGCGGATGGGTCAGCCTTGCCAGCAGCTCGCCCTCCCGGCGAAAGCGCGCCTGGGCCGCCTCGCCGCGCCAGGGGCTGTGCAGCAGCTTGATGGCGGCCTCGCCCTGGTGGGCGCCGTCGCTGCGCCTTGCCCGCCAGACCTCGCCCATGCCGCCGCTGCCCAGCGGCGCGACCAGGGTCCAGGCACCGAGCACCTGGCCGGCCAGCTCGGGGGTGTTGGGCAGTGGGGCGGGCTGTTCCAGAAAGCCGCCCGCTTCGGCGGCGCGGTCGGCGTTGATGAGAGCCTCCAGCCGCTCGCGCTGTGCAGGCGGCAGCTCCGACAGCAGGGCCTCGCGCTCCGGTGGGCTGGCGTCCTGCCAGGCGTCAAAGGCGGCCAGCGCGCCGGCCCGATCGGAGGTGTTCACGTTTGCAAGGCGTCGAACAAGAAGGCGCGCGCCTTGCGCCAGTCGCGCTTGATGGTGGGCACCGACACGCCCAGCAGCTCGGCGATCTCTTCGAGCTCCAGCCCGCCGAAGAAGCGCATCTCGACGACCTGGTGGGCGCGGTCGTCGGCGCGCGCCAGCATCTGCATGACGTCGTCGAGCTTGAGCACGTCGGGCGGCGCCAACTGCTCCAGCGCCGTGGTCGACAGCGTCACCTGGGCACCCGCGCCGCGCTTGTCGGCGTGGCGTTCGCGCAGATGGTCGATGATGACGCTGCGCATGACCTTGCTGGCGTGGGCGAAGAACTGGGCGCGGTGCAGGGCCGCTTCGCGGCCGGCGCTCTTCAGCCAGACCTCATGGATCAGCGCCGCCGGCTCCAGCGTCATCGGTGCATGGCCGGCCAGGTGGCTGCGCGCCAGGCGCTTGAGTTCGGGGTAGAGCAGGGTGTAGAGCCTGTCCCTGGCCTCGGCCTGGCCCGAGGCCAGGGCCGTCAGCAGCTGGGTGATCTCCGTCATGGCGCGATGCTGGCCCCAAGCGGCACTGCGCGGAACCCCCAGCTTGGCGCGCGAGAATGCTGGTTTGACCTAGCACCCACCCATTCCATGTCCGAAGCCACCCGCCCCGAACTGCCCGACCACCTCAGCGTCGACCCGCGCAGCCCCCATCACGTCGCTGCCGTCTTCGAACATGACATCGGCATCCGCTTCAACGGCAAGGACCGCCACGATGTCGAGGAATACTGCATCAGCGAAGGCTGGATCAAGGTGCCCGCCGGCAAGACCCTGGACCGCAAGGGCCGGCCGCTGTGCATCAAGCTCAAGGGCCAGGTCGAGGCCTTCTACCGATAGGACATCAGCACCAGCGCTGCTGCCGCCAGCAGCGCAATCCAGGCCGGGTGCCGGCCGCGGTTGCTGAGCAGCACCAGGCCGCTGCTGACCGCCAGCGCCGCCGCGATGGCGGCCTCGACGACACCGCTCGACAGCGCCCGCACGGCCGGCTGGGCCAGCCACAGCAGCACGACCGCCAGCGCCCAGGCCAGGGCCGTCACGACATGCCAGCTCGCCCACAGGATGCGGGTCTGGAATTCGCGCAGACCCGGCTGGCCGCCGCTCGGCACCAGTCCGCCCTTGCGCAGATGGTGGAACACCATGCGCTCGCCGAGCACGGAGTGCACGAGGCCGATGAGGAAGACCAGGGCCGCGGCGGCCACGAGCCAGGGGTTCATGCCCGCCTCCTCAAGTTCAGGCGCAGTCCCCCATCCGGCCGCAGCGTGACGGCCATGCGCGGCTTGGGTGCCGCCTGGCCGACCGGGTTCAACTCGAAGCGCTGCAGCACCAGGGCCGCGATCAGCGTCATCTCCAGCACCGCGAAATGCTGGCCCAGGCAGACCCGTGGCCCCAGGCCGAAGGGGATGTAGGCGCCGCGCGGGATCTCATGCGCAGCCCCGGGCAGGAAACGCTCGGGCTTGAACGCCAGCGGCGCGTCCGGCCACCAGCGCGGGTCGCGGTGCAGCAGCCAGGGCGTCACGCGCACCAGGGTGCGCGCCGGCAGGCGCACGCCGCCCAGCGTGATCTCGCGCGTCAGCCGCCGCGTCAGGATGCCGGCCACCGGTGGATACAGGCGCATGGCCTCCTTCAGCGTCGCCGACAGAAAAGGCAGGGCGCTGGCGTCGTCGGACGTCGGCACGCGGCCGGCCAGCACGGCGTCGACCTCGGCCCTCGCCCGTGCCTGGGCCTCGGGGTGGGCGGCCAGCAGCCAGCTCCACCACAGCAGGGCGGTGGCGCTGGTCTCATGGCCGGCCTGGAAGCTGACCATGCATTGGTCATACACCTCCTGGGCCGACAAAGCCTCGCCGGTGGCTTCGTCACGCAGGGCCATCAGCATGCCGAGCAGGTCGGACTTGTTCTCGCTGGAGGCGCGCCGCGCGTTGACGTGGCTGCCCAGCAGGCCATGCATCAGCTTGTTGGCGCGCCGCTTGGCCGCCTTGCCGGGCAGGGGCAGCCAGTCGGGCAGGGTGAAGGGCCAGAACATCTCGGCCAGCGCCGTTTCGCTGAGCACCTGCACGGCATGGGCGGCTGCGGCGGTGTCGCCGCCTATGGGCGTGCTGAACAGCGTGCGCGAGATGACGTCCATGGTCAGATGGCTGAACAGCTCGTCCATCGCGACCTCGCCATCGCGCACGGCATCCAGGCCCGCCACGGCGGCCTCGGTCATCAGTGCCGCATAGCCGGCGACCCGCTTGGGCGTGAAGGCCTGCATCAGCATGCGGCGCTGGCGCTGCCAGGTCGGCCCTTCGGTGACGAGGACGGACTGCCCCATCAGCTCGGCGAACACCTCGGGCCCGCGCGCCCAGCGGATCAGCGCATCCGCATGGTCCACCATGACGGCGCGCACCAGCTCGGGGTCGAAAACATCGACGCCGCGTTCGCCGAGGATGCGCTGGGCCACCAGGTCGCCCAGGGGCCGCTGGGCGGAGATCACCGCGAGGTAGTCGCGCCGCATCGCCATCAGCACGGGGAAGCCCCACCAGCGGGTGGGGTGGGCAGGGAGATCGTTCCAGGTCAGTGAAGTCATGGGCCGCATGGTGCGCCGGGAGCCGTTCCAGGGTCTTGAACGAATGCGACACTGATCGCATGAACGACGCTGGCACCCGCCTCTGGCTGCCGCCGCTGGCCCTGGCCGGCTGCGTGCGTGGCGTCATGCTGCGCGACACCCGCGGCCGCCAGCTCGATGCGGTGCAGCGCGAAAACTACTTCCCCGCCACGCCGCTGGTGCAGCTGTTCTGGTGGGCCGAGGGCAGCAGCGAATGGCTGGCGACGCCGGGCTTCTCGACACCGCCGCCCGAGCGCCGCCACGCGCCCGCGCTGTTCGGCGGCCCCTTCACGCTGCCCACGCACACGCGCAACCCCGGCGACATGTGGGCTTTCAAGCTGTTGATGCTGCCCGATGCCTTCGCGGCGCTGACCGGCATCGCCTTGGAGCGCCACGTCAACCGTGTCGTTGATGTGCGTGAAGCACTGCCACAAGATTGGCTGGCGTGGGCCCGGCTTATGTCCGACGCCGTGGACGACGAGGCGCGGCTGCGGCTGCTCGAGGAATTCCTGCTGCCGCGCTGGCAGGCCCTGGGCACCCAGCGTCCCGGCCACCGCTACGCGGCCTGGACCGAGGCCCTGGCGGTGCGCGCTGCCACCAGTTCGGCCGGCCGCAGCCTGCGCCAGCTGGAACGCCGCATCAAGGCCTGGGCCGGCCTGCCGATGCGCGAATTGCGCGCGGTCTCGCGGGCCGAGAACGCCTTCTACGCGGTGGCCGCCGCCGAGGGCGGAGGGGGTGTGAACTGGGCCGACATCGCCGCCGACAACGATTACGCCGACCAGAGCCATCTCTGCCGCGAGACGCGCCGCCTGACCGGTTTCAGCCCCGAGGACCTGCGCCGGCGCATCCAGGTCGAGGAAGCGTTCTGGGCCTATCGCCTGTGGCGCTGAGGCAAACTCGCGCGATGCCGCGCCGCCTGCCCGTCCTCTGCGCCGTGGTGCTGGGTGGGCTCGCGTGGCAGGCCGTTGCGGCGACCTGCCCCCAGCCCCTGCGCATAGGCTTCAGCGACGCCGCCTCGCCACCCGGCCTGCTGGGCTCGGGGCCGACGTTTCCCGAACCGCCCGGCTGGGAGGTCGTCGCCGTGCGCGAGGCGCTCAAGCGGCTGGGCTGCCAGGCCGAACTGCTGCGCCTGCCCAACCGGCGCCTGTCGGCCTCCCTGGCCCAGGGCAGCGTCGACATCGGCCTGCTGTTCGGCACCACGCCGGAGCGGCTGCGCAATTTCAGCTTCCCCCTCGACGCCCAGGGCAAGCCCGACCTGACCTGGGCGCCGGTGTTCGGCCACCTGGCCCTGTTCGGGCGGGCCGGCGAGGCTGCCGACCCGGCCTGGGACGGGCAACGCCTGCCCGCGGGCCTGCGCGTTGGCGTGCTGACAGGCTCCGTGCAGGAGACCATCGCCCGCGGCCGTGGCTGGGCCATCGAGTCCATTGGCGCGCTCGACGGCGGGCCGACCATGCTGCAGGCGCGCCGCTTCGACCTGCTGCTGACGACGCGCGAGGTGCTGTCGCCCGAGCAGCGGGCCGAGCTGGTCGAATGGACGCCTGGCGTGGCCAAGCTGCCCTATTTCGCGCCGGCTTCGCCCGCCTTCGTGCAGCGCCACCCCGATTGGACGCGCGCCTTCTGGCGCCAGTTCTGCCAAGCGGTGCGGCGCCAGGAACCGGAGGTCCGGCCGGCCGACTGCGGCAGCGCGCCGGCCAGCGCCTGGCGCTGAACCGCTCGAACCGGGGGCGCGCCGGCGGCGCCGGCTTTCTAAACTCGGGCGCATGTCGCGCTGGTCCTGCGGGCTCTGTGGCGTCGCACTGAGCGGCGGCATGGCCCTGGCCGCGGCCCAGGGCTGCCCCGAAGCGCTGCGCATCGGCTTCACCGATCGCGCCGGCCCACCCGGGCTGCTCGGCCATGGCAGCCAGTTCGCCGATCCGCCGGGCTGGGCCGTCGTCGCGGTGCGCGAGGCGCTGCGCCAGCTGGCCTGCAAGGCCGAACTCGTGCGCCTGCCCGGGCGTCGCCTCAGCGCTGCGCTGGCCCAGGGCGAAGTGCATTTCGGGCTGTTCTATGGTCCTTCGCCGGAGCGGCTGCGCAGCTACAGCTTCCCGCTCGACGCCCATGGCCGTCCCGATGCCGCCTGGGCGCCGGTATTTGGCCATCTGGCCCTGTATGGGCGCGCCGGCACGGCCCCCGATCCCGGCTGGGACGGCAACCATCTGCCGCCGCGCTCGCGCGTCGGCGTGCTGGCCGGATCGGTCCAGGAGGCGCTGGCCGGCGAGCGCGGCTGGGCGACCGAAACCGTGCTGACCTTCGACAGCGAGGTGGCCATGCTGCAGGCGCAACGCTTCGACCTGCTGCTGACCGCCCGCGAGGGCTTGTCGCCCGAGCAGCGCGCCGATCTCGTCGAATGGTCGCCGGTGGTGGCCCGGCAGCCCTATTTCGTGCCTGCCGCGCCGTCCTTCGCCCAGCGCCACGCCGCCTGGACGCGCGCCTTCTGGGCCGAACTCTGCCAGGCCGTGCGGCGCCAGGCGCCCGACGCCCGCCCCGCCGACTGCGGCATCCTGCCGCCGCCGCCCCGGCGCTAGGCCTTGGCCCAGCGAATGACCCAGGCATTTGGTGGTGATTGACGTTAACGTCAATTGATGGCGTCAAAATGGCGCATCTGAGTTACCAACGGAGTACAGCCATGTCCGACCCTATCGTCATCGTTTCCGCTGCGCGCACGCCCATCGGCGGCCTGCTGGGTGATTTCGCCGGCCTTGCCGGCTGGGAGCTGGGCGCCGTCGCCATCAAGGCCGCCGTCGAGCGCGCTGGCGTGCCGGGCGATTCGGTCGACGAAGTGCTGATGGGCAACTGCCTGATGGCCGGCCAGGGCCAGGCCCCCGCCCGCCAAGCCGTGCGCAAGGCCGGCCTGCCGGACTCGGCCGGTGCCGTGACCCTGAGCAAGATGTGCGGCTCGGGCATGCGCACCATGATGTTCGCCCACGACATGCTGGCGGCCGGCTCGGCCGAGGTCATGGTGGCCGGCGGCATGGAGAGCATGACCAATGCGCCCCACCTGATGTTCGCCCGCAAGGGCATCAAGTACGGCGCCAGCGCCGTCTACGACCACATGGCCCTGGACGGCCTGGAAGACGCCTACGAGCGCGGCAAGGCCATGGGCGTGTTCGCCGAACAGTGCGTCGCCAAGTACAGCTTCAGCCGTGAGGCCATGGACCAGTACGCCATCACCTCCACCCAGCGCGCCAAGGCCGCCAACGAAAGCGGCGCCTTCGACTGGGAAATGGCGCCGGTGACGCTGAGCGGCCAGAAGCCTGGTTCTGGCGACACCGTCGTCAAGTTCGACGAGCAGCCCTTCAAGGCCAAGCTCGACAAGATCCCGTCGCTGAAGCCCGCTTTCAAGAAGGACGGCGCCATCACCGCGGCCACCTCGTCCAGCATCTCCGACGGCGCCGCCGCCTTGGTGCTGATGCGCGAGAGCACGGCCAAGGCGCGCGGCCTCAAGCCCATCGCCCGCATCGTCAGCCATGCCGTGCATGCGCAGGCCCCCGAGTGGTTCAGCACCGCCCCGGCCGGCGCCATCCAGAAGGCCCTGGCCAAGGCCGGCTGGCAGGCGGGCCAGGTCGACCTGTGGGAAGTCAATGAAGCCTTCGCCGCCGTGACCATGGCCGCCATGGCCGAGTTCAAGCTGCCTCACGACATCGTCAACGTCAACGGCGGCGCCGTCGCCCTGGGCCACCCCATCGGCGCCAGCGGCGCCCGCATCGTCGTGACGCTGCTGGGCGCACTGAGGGCCCGCGGCTTGAAGCGCGGCATGGCGGCGCTGTGCATTGGTGGTGGCGAGGCCACGGCGCTGGCGGTCGAGATGCTCTGAGTCCGTGGTCGGGCTTAGGTGCTGGGGTTGGTTGCTCTGCCTGGTGCTGGCCCACGAGGCCAGTGCCACCCAGTGCGCCACTCCGCCCATCCATGCGCAACGGCTTGCGCAAGGCAAGCTCGCGGACTCCGTGGCCGTCTGGGTGGGTCGCATCGTCGCGCTCGGTGATCGACTCAGCGCGCCTGCCGTCGACTGGGACCAGCGGCAGATAGTTCGGTTCCAGGTGGAGCGCTGGATCAAGGGCAGCGGGGGCCGTGAAGTAGACGCGGTTCTGCCCCTGGCGAATTTGGGTGGCGTGGGAGCACGGCTGCTGGTGTTCACCCGACCGAACTTGCCTGACGAGCAACTCAAGCAGATGCAGGGGCGGATCGAGGCCCGTCGATGGCGCGCGCAAGAAGCGGGCGCGCAGGCTCTGCAACGCAGTCCTCCCGAAGAGGACAGCCTGACGCCAGATCTCCCCTCGCTTTCTGCGGGTCATCGGTGCGAACAGCGCGTTTTTTACATGCAATCGGACGACGCGGATGTGCGGTCAACTTTCAGCGCCGCACCCCAGGAGCTCAATTACAGCGCTGAAGCGCTGCTTTGGTGGCTGGATGCTGCACCGCCGTCCAATGCCCACCAGCCGCAAGGAGCGGCAAATCCGGGCCGATGAGTTCGCACGGCTGATGTGCATGTCATCATTCCACCGCGCTCTCTGCATCGATTCACCATGCTCGGCACCCACGATCTCCCCCTCTTTGCCGCCACCGTCTTCATCCTGAACGCGACACCCGGCGTCGACATGGCCTATACGGTGGCCAGCACGCTGCGCGGCGGCTGGCGCCAGGGCGTGGCGGCGGCCATCGGCATCATGGGGGGCTGCGTGCTGCATACCCTGGCTGCCGCCTTCGGCCTGGCGGCCCTGCTGGCGGCATCGGCCGAGGCCTTCACCGTCGTCAAGCTCGTCGGCGCGGCCTATCTGCTCTATGTGGCCTGGGGCATGTTCAAGGCCGGGCTGCGTCCAGCTTCGGCACCGGCCGAGGTCAGCGCACCGCCGTCGCTGTGGCGCACCGTGCGCCAGGGCTTCTTCACGAACGCGCTGAATCCCAAGGTGGCGCTGTTCTTCCTGGCGCTGCTGCCGCAGTTCATCGACGCCGCCGCGCCGGACAAGACCCTGGCCTTCCTCTTCCTCGGCGCCTGGTTCATCGCCCAGGGCCTGCTCTTCCTGCTTGCCCTCATCCTGCTCGTGGCGCCGCTGCGCCGCAGCCGGCCGCGGCCCTGGGTGGGACGCAGTCTCAATCTCGGCGGCGCCGGCCTCTTCACCGTCCTCGCCGCCAAGCTGGCTCTCACCAAACCATGAATGTCCTCATCATTGGCGCTTCGCGTGGCCTGGGCCTGGAGTTCGTGCGCCAGTACCGCGCGGCAGGCGCCCGCATCACCGCCACGGCCCGCGACGAGGCGGCGCTGGAGCGCCTGCATGCCCATGGCGCCCGCGCGCTGAAGCTGGACGTGGCCGACACGGCCAGCGTGTCCGGCCTGGCCTGGCTGATCGACGGCGAAGCCTTCGATGTCGTCGTCATCAATGCCGGCGTCTATGGCCCCAGCACCTCGGGCCTGCAGGCGCCCACCGAGGCCGAGTTCGACACCGTCATGCACACCAATGTACTGGCGCCCATGCGGCTGCTGCCGCAGATCGCCGAGGCGCTGGCGCCGGGCGCGCGGGTGGCCATCATTTCGTCCAAGATGGGCTCGATTGGCCTGCGTACCAGCACCGCGGGCTGGCTCTACCGCGCTTCCAAGGCGGCGGTGAATTCGGTCATGAAGGACGCGGCCCTGGCCCTGGCGGGCAAAGCCACCGTCATCAGCTTCCACCCCGGCTGGGTGCGCACCGACATGGGCGGCTCGGGCGCCGACATCGATGCCAGCACCAGCATCGCCGGCATGCGCACCGTGCTGGCCAGCGTGAAGCCGGTCGATACGGGCAGTTTCTTCAACTACGACGGCCAGCGCCTGGACTGGTGAGCGGCGTTTGCCGCTGTAACCAACCCTTACTTCGGACCCCGGTGCGGGCTGAGCTAACGTCTCGATCCTGGCACTCCGATTGCTTGCTTTTGCGCAGGTGGTCCGGGTGGCCGCTGACCCGCCCCGTTCGAGGGCGCCAGGAGGATTGAAATGGACATGCCCCTTGCCGAAGCCGAAACGACCGCCCTGATCCGCGTGGGCGAAACCTGCGAGCGCCACATCCGTTTCACCCGCGAGGACATCGCCGCCTTCGCGCGCCTGACCGGCGACACCAACCCCCTGCACCACGATGTGCAGGCGGCCCAGCGGGCGCGGCACGGCGAGATCATCGCCAGCGGTCAGCAGACGACCGCGCAGATGATCGGCCTGGTGGCCAGCCACTTCTCACGCAGCGACGACGGCGCGGACCGCGAACTGCTGTGCCTGAACTTCAACTTCGCCTTCAAGGCGCCGGTGTTCGCCGAGCAGGAATTGCTGCTGCACTGGCGCGTGGCCAGCGTCGAATGGAATGCCACGCTGGACGGCTGGCTGGCCCATGTCGACGGGCGGGCGACGGTGCGCAACGCCCACCCTTGCGTGGTGGGCCGCGGCACCCTGCTCGTCAAGGCAGCCAGGCCCTGACCTGATCGGCCAGCGTGGCCACGTCGATGGGCTTGCCGATATGGGCGGCGCAGCCGGCCGCCAGCGCGCGGGCGCGCTCCTCGGGCATGGCCTGGGCGCTCATCGCCAGCACGGGCACGTCGCGCAGCGCCGGATCGGCCTTGAAGCGGCGCGTGGCTTCGTAGCCGTCCAGCACCGGCATGCGCAGGTCCATCAGGATGATGTCGGGCCGCTGCGCGGCGGCGGCCTCGAGGGCCAATTGGCCATTGACCGCCCAGTCGACCTCGAAGCCGGCCGCCTCCAGCACATAGCGGGCGAGATAGGCGTTGGTGGCGTTGTCCTCGACCAGCAGCACCCGCGGCAATGTCATGGCAGCGCTTCCATGTCGATGATGAAGCATGAACCGCCCCCCTCGGCGGGCTCGTGGCGGATGCGGCCCTGCATGCCGGCCAGCAGCTGTGCGCTCAGATACAGGCCCAGCCCCGTGCCCTCCTGGGCATGGGCGACGCCGCCTTCGAGCTGACGAAAGGGCTGGAAGAGCAGGGCGCGGTGCTCCTCGGGAATGCCCGGGCCATGGTCCCTGACGCTCAGCAGCAGGCGCCCGGCGTCCTGCCAGGCCCGGATCCGGATGTCGCCCTGCGCGGAGAACTTGATCGCGTTGCCCACCAGGTTGAGCAGCACCTGGGTCAGCTTGCGGCGGTCGCCCCGCCAGGGCAGGGAGGGGGGCGTGTCCAGCTGCAAGGCCAGGCCCTTGGGTTCGGCCAGCGGGCGCAGCTGGCCGGCTACGTCGGCGGCGATCTGGGCGATGTCGATGGGTTCAATGTGCAGATCCATGCGGCCGGACTCGATGCGCGACAGCTCCAGCAGGTCGTTGATGAGGGCCAGCAGATGGCGGCCCGAGCTGGCGACGAAGCCGAGCTGGCGCTTCTGCTCGGCGGTGACCGGGCCGCTGCGGCCGCTGTGCATCAGGTCGGTGAAGCCGAGGATGGCGTTCAGCGGCGTGCGCAGCTCATGGCTCATGCGCGCCAGGAACTCGGACTTGAGCCGGTCGGCCTCCTGCAGCCGCAGATGTTCGGCCGTCGCCCGCTCGGCCGCCTTGCGCTCCGAGATGTCGTGCAGCAGGCCGACGAACAGTGCCTCGCCGTCGAGCTCGAAGCGCGAGAAGCGGATCTCCACCGGCAGCTCGTGGCCGTCGGCATGGCGGGCCAGGGTCTCGACGCCGCGCCAGTTCAGGCGCTTTTCACCGGTTGCCAGGTGGCGGGCCAGGCCGGCGGCATGGGGCGCCTGCAGGCCTTGCGGCTGCAGCGTCGCCAGCGGTCGGCCGGCCAAGCTGCCCGCCTCGTGGCCGAGCAGGGCGTGGACGGCCGGGTTGGCGAAGCGGATGGTGCTGGCGGCGTCGATGATGACGGCGCCGTCGATGCTGGTCTCCCACAGCGAGCGGAACAGCGCCTCGCTGCGCTGCACGGCCTGATGGGCACTCAGATCCTCGCGGGCGCGCCGCATCACGAGGCCGGCGGCGGCCAGGCCGAACAGCAGGGCGCTGATCACCAGCATGCCGATCAGCGCGGCCGCCGTGATGCGCGAGGCCAGCCCGAGGCTGGCCGAGAAGCGCTGCTCCATCGGCGTCAGCCGCGCATCCAGCGCCAACACGCGGGGCAGCAGCGCGGCGCGGGCTGCGGGGGGCAGTTCTCGAGCCTGGCGGGCCAGTGCGGTCAGCTCGGTGATGAGTTCGTCGGCCTCGCGCCAGATGCCGACCGACTCGGCCATATAGGGCAGGCCACGGCAGCAGCGGTACAGGCGGATCATGCCGGGCGCGTCGTCGGCGTGGTTGCGCGAAGCGATGAAGCCCTGGCGGGCCTCGTCGTCGTGATCGCCGCCCCTGTCCATGGCCTCGCGGGCGCGCCTGGCGTTCAGCGGCACGGCGATCTCGCGCTCGAAGGCCTGGTACTGAGCCTCGTCGCCGGATTGCAGATACAGCACCAGGGCCAGGGCCGCACCCTTCTGCGCGCGCGACCACTGGCTCTCGCCGGCGACATAGGCGCGGGCGGCCGACAGTGCCGTGATGGCGAACAGCCCCAGCACGGCCAGCAGGGCCGCCATGGCGATCAGCAGCCAGGCCACGCGGCGCGCGCCGTGCGGCAGCCCGGTAGGCGGAGGAGAAGCGAAGGCGTGGCTCACCGCTTCCCAGTATGCCCAGGCGCTGCCGGCGCGGGAACCTCAGGACGTAGGACGTTCCTTTCGGTCTCGCCCGGGAGTCCAGGCAATCCTGGCGTTACTTCGACGCACCGGCGGCCGGCGCCTCCACCTCGAAACTGCCCACCAGCACCTGGTCGCCGCGGCCGGACAGGCGCAGCACGCTGCGTTCGTCCTTCTGGGCCGCGGTGCCAAAGCCGGTGGACAACCACAGCATCAGCGTCGTGTAGGGTGACACCAGCTGCTGGTTGTGGCCATAGAACTGGGCGCGCACCTCGTAGCGGCCCGGCTTGGCGCGGCGCAGCGAGAACTCCTCGGGGCCGTAGCCGCCGGTGAAGTCGCGCGACATCGCGCCGCCCTGGCGGGTCAGGCGATGGGCGTAATAGGCCTTCTCGCCGTCGGGGTCGGTCACCCAGAGGTCGATGTCGGTGTTGTCGGCATCCCAGGTCAGCACCGC
Source organism: Roseateles saccharophilus (assembly GCF_031458095.1). Classification (GTDB taxonomy): domain Bacteria; phylum Pseudomonadota; class Gammaproteobacteria; order Burkholderiales; family Burkholderiaceae_C; genus Pelomonas; species Pelomonas saccharophila_A. The sequence continues at coordinate 26,009 of NZ_JAVDXU010000002.1, read as the reverse complement.
GCGCAGGTCCAGCGGCAGGTTGCGGCGCAGCCGGGCGTCGACGCGGGACAGATTCAGCCGGGGCGTGCGCGCAGCCAGGGCATTGAGTTCGGTCAGCGCGATCAGGTCGATGTCGGCAAAGCGACCGTCCCAGGGCCGGCTGGCCACATCCCACAGCAGGTCCACGGCGCGCTGGGGCTGGGTGGGCGCCAGGGCGAGGGCCAGGTCGCGCGAGGATTGGGGCTCATCTGGGGCGAGTTCGCGCACGCGCTCCAGCAGCGGCACGGCCAGCGCGACCTGGTCGGCCTGCAGCAGGCGATAGGCCAGGATGCGCAGGATGTGGCGGTTCTCCAGCTCCATCTCGGCGAGGTTGGACAGCACGCGCAGAGCCAGCGCCTGCTGGCCCTTGGCGAAGAAGATCTCGGCCGCGTCGATGAAGAAGGCGGTGCTGGACAGATAACCGGGCCTCTCGTCCAGGTAGACGGCATAGCGCTCGCCGTCGCTGGCTTCGCGCAGCCGGCGCACATAGGCGGCGTTGGGCTCCCAGGCGCGCAGGGCGATGCTGGCGGCCGCGGGCGAGGCCGCGGTCCCGGCATCCTCTTCGCGGGCGCGGCGGGATCCGGTCACGGCCACCGATTCGAGCGCCGGTGCCGCCATGCTGGCCATGGCGGGCGCCGGCGCGGGGGGCGCGGCCATGCGCATCTCGGCAGGCGCCGGCGGCGGGGCGATAGGCGCGGGCCGGGCGACATCGGCGGCCGCCTTGGCGGCTTGCGACGGCACCGCGATCGACGGGCGGACCGGTGCAGGGGCCACCGGAGGCAGCGGCGCGGTCGGCCTGGCCTCGGCGACCGGCGGGGCCTCCAGCGGGAAGGTCTTGGCCCACCAGGCCTCGCGCTGCTTGAAGCGCTGCACCAGGCCGTCGACATGGCGTTCGCGGTCGGCCTGGCGGGAGGCGCCACGCTGGGCCAGCATCTGCTGGTAGGTCGCGCGCATGGCGGCCGTCGGCGGCACGATCTCGTAGCGCACATAGTCGGCCAGCTCATCCAGGACGATCAGCGAGGTCTCGGCGCTGAGCAGGCGGAACTGCTCACCCAGGCGGCGGATCTGGGCACGGTTGCGCTGCTGCTCGGCCGACAGCTCGGCCACGCGCAGTTCGGCCCAGCGCCGCGCCGCCAGCGGCAGCGTGGCCTCGTCGGACGCAGGACTCTCGGTCGGTGCCCTGAGCTCGATGCGGCGCTGGCTGCGCCGCCCCTGGCCGTCGGTGAGCGTGACGAGGAGGCGGCCCGTGACCACCGTCAGGCGGGCGGCGATGGCGAGGCGGCCGTTCTCGGGGTGCAGGGATTCGATGACGACGTCCTCGATGCCCTCGACACCATCGCCCTTGACGTCGACCACCTGCAGGCCCGGCCTTGTCAGCGCGGTGAAGGCGGACGCCGTGTCCATGCGGGTCAGGTCCAGCAGGCGTGCGCCGCTGGTCTCGGCGAGGCGGCGCAGCCTTGGCAGGTCGGCCCGGCTGGCGGCATTCACCGTGAACACGGGGCCGGCGGGCGGCTGGCCGCCGAGGTCCGGCCAGGTGGCCAGGCCGTCGCTGAACAGCAGGCTCATCGTGCCGCTGCCGGAGGGCGCGGCGGCCAGGCCGGCATACCAGGTGGCCGGACTGCTGGCGCCGTCATAGGGCAGCTGCTGCAGGGTGCGGCGCAGGGCCTGCCAGTCGCCACCGCGCACGTCGAAGACGCGTTCCTGCTCGGCGGCGTCGCGTGCCACGGTCAGGTGCACGCGCACGTCGCGGGCGGCGGAGAAGAGGGCATCAAGCAGGGCGAGTTCGCGCGCATGGTCCCGCTCAGCGCCGGAGCCCGACGCATCCCAGACGAGGTTGAGCTCACGCGGCAGGCGGGCCGGTCCGCGCGCGCCCTCGGCGGCGGCGAGTTCGGCATAGGCATAGACCTGGCCGAGATGCTCCTGCACGACGACGTTGTCGCCACCACTGCCCGCCCAACTCAGGGCCAGGGCCTCGCGGGGCTGCCAGTCGCGGCGCTGCAGCTGCATCGAGGTCTGGTCGCCGCGCGCAAAGGTCTCCACGCCGGCCAGGGCGCCAGCGGGCAGGATGCGGGTGCCGCCGCGCAGGTCGAAGCGGCCTTCGAACTGGGCCATGGGCTGGCCGAAGTTCAGCGGCAGGCGGTACTGCAGGCGGCCGTGGGCGTTGGGCTGCAAGGTCTCGGCCAGCTGCAGCATGACGCGCCGCTCGCCGTTGGGCGGCACGGGGTAGATGCGCAGCTTGAAGTTGTTGCCGGCGGTGCGCTCCAGCAGGGCCGGGTCGACACGGCGGCGCGAGATGTCGTCGAACACCTGGCGGCCCTTGTCCTTGGGCACGGGCACCGCGGCGACCATCTCGCCGCGGATGTCCAGCGCGAAGCCGACGACGCTCTGGCCCGCGTCCAGCGGGAACTCCAGCGTGGCCTCCAGCTGGCGCGGGTTGGGGTTGCGCACGACCAGCTCGAGGCGCGTCTGCGCCTGGGCGCCGGCCAGCGTGGCCTGCACCTGCACGCGCTGCAGCGTCAGCGGCTGGCCGGCGTCGGGCACGATGAAGCGCGGCATGGGCGGCGCTATCGGCGGTGGCGGCTTGACGGGCGGTGGCGGCGGGCTGAGCGCGAAGGTGGCCGAGGCCGCCAGCGTCAGCAGGGCGAGCAGCGAGCGAAGCGTCGTGGCAGACGGCATGAAGGAACTCCGGGACGAGTGGCTCCTGCTTCTACGGGGGCCGGGGCAAAACAGGGTGAACGCCGCTGCAAACGCCCAAGTCGACAATAGCGCCATCCCCCAACGTTGTCGGAAAGCGCCACCCATGCTCCTCCCCGAAGACCACCTCGCCGTACAGGACGCCATCCGCGCCTTCGTGCAGGCCGAGATCGCCCCCCATGCCGCGGCCTGGGACAAGAACCACCACTTTCCGGCCGAGCAGTTGAAGGGCCTGGCTGCCCTGGGCTGCTACGGCGTCGCCGTGCCCACCGAATGGGACGGCGCCGGCCTGGACTACCTGGCCCTGGCCGTCATCCTGGAAGAGATCGCGGCCGGTGACGGCGGCACCAGCACCGTGGTCAGCGTCAACAACTGCCCGGTCTGCTCCATCCTGATGGGCTTCGCCAACGACGAGCAGAAGGAGCGCTTCCTGAAGCCGCTGGCGCGCGGCGACATGCTGGGCGCTTTCTGCCTCACCGAGCCCCATGTCGGCTCCGAGGCCGGGGGCCTGCGCACGACCGCCATCCGGGATGGCGACGACTATGTGCTCAACGGCGTCAAGCAGTTCATCACCAGCGGCAAGCAGGGCGACGTCGCCATCGTCATGGCGGTGACCGACAAGGCCGCCGGCAAGAAGGGCATCAGCGCCTTCGTCGTGCCGACGAGCGCGCCGGGCTACACCGTCGCGCGCATCGAGGAGAAGATGGGCCAGCACAGCAGCGACACGGCCCAGATCCTGTTCGAGAACTGCCGCGTGCCGGCCGCCAACCGCCTCGGCGAAGAAGGCCAGGGCCTGAAGATCGCGCTGTCGGGCCTGGAGGGCGGGCGCATCGGCATCGCGTCGCAGTCGGTCGGCATGGCGCGTGCGGCCTTCGAGGCGGCGCTGCGCTACAGCAAGGACCGCGTCACCTTCGGCCAGCCCATCTTCAACCACCAGGCCATCCAATTCAAGCTGGCCGAGATGGCCATGCAGATCGAGGCCGCGCGTCAGTTGATCTGGCATGCCGCCAGCCTCAAGGACGCCGGCCGGCCCTGCCTGAAAGAAGCCGCCATGGCCAAGCTGTTCGCCAGCGAGATGGCCGAAAAGGTCTGCTCCGAGGCCATCCAGATCCACGGCGGCTATGGCTATCTCAGCGACTTCCCCGTCGAGCGCATCTACCGCGACGTGCGCGTCACGCAGATCTACGAGGGCACGAGCGAGGTGCAGAAGATCCTGATCGGGCGGGCGCTGGCTTGAGGCCCAGGCCGCCGTTCACGCCCGCTGGTTGCCGTTGGCGATGCGCGCTCGCCATCCGTCGCAATCCCTGAGCCTGCCCGCCGCCCTTCGCCCTAGGATGCCGCCCAACTCATAGCCTGGGAGCGGCGGATGGACGAGGTGCTGGTGGCGAGTGGCCTGCGCAAGGCCTATGGCGACAGGACGGCCGTGCACGAGGTCAGCCTCGCGCTGCGACCGGGCGAGGTGCTGGGACTGCTGGGCCCCAACGGCGCGGGCAAGTCGACCACCGTCGGCATGATCTGCGGCCTGACGGTGCCCGACGCCGGCGCCGTGACCCTGTCGGGCGGCGTCAGCCTGGCCTCGGACGAGGCCGGCTACAAGCGCCGCATCGGCCTGGTGCCCCAGGACATCGCGCTTTACGAAGAGCTGCCGGCGCGCATGAATGTCGAGCTCTTCGGCAATCTCTACGGCATGGCGCCCGAGGTGCTGAAGCGCCGCACGGACGAAGTGCTGGCCATGGTGGGCCTGAGCGACCGTGCCAAGGACAGGCCTTCGACCTTCTCCGGCGGCATGAAGCGGCGCCTGAACATCGCCTGCGCCCTCATCCATGACCCCGAGGTTCTCCTGCTCGACGAGCCGACTGCCGGCGTCGACCCGCAAAGCCGCAACGCCATCTTCGACAACCTGGAGATGCTCAAGGCCGCCGGCAAGGCCCTGATCTACACGACCCACTACATGGAGGAGGCCGAGCGCCTGGCCGACCGCATCGTCGTCATCGACCATGGCCGCGTCGTCGCCAGCGGCACCCAGGCCCAGCTGTTCGCGCTGCTGCCGGCCTCGCAGATCCTGCACATCGAGATCGAAGGCGAACCCGACGATGCGGCGCTGCAGGGTCTGGCCGGCGTGACGCGTGCGGGCCAGCGGCTGGATGCCCGCCTTGCCGACATCGGCCGCGACACCGGCCCCCTGCTCGCGGCATTGGCCCAGCGCGGCGTCGCCGTGCGCGGCCTCGCCTCGGCGCGCGCCACCCTCGAAGACGTTTTCCTGTCTCTCACCGGCCGTCAACTGCGGGACTGATCCATGCAAGCCTTGCTCGCCCTCGTCCGTGCAGAAATCAAGCTGCACTTCTCCAACCGCCGCGCCGTGCTGATGAGCATCGTCGCGCCCATCCTCATCGCCGCCTTCTTCGGCAGCCTGTTCGGCAGCAACAGCAAGATGGCCGGCATCGCCGTCGGTGTCGTCGACCTGGACCACAGCCCGCTGTCTCAGCGTGTCGTCGCGGCCCTGCAGGCCGAGTCCGCCCTGAAGACCACCGTCACCGACGAGGCCGACGCGGTGGCCCAGGTGCGTGCCGGCAAGCTGCGCGCCGTGGCCATCCTGCCGCAGGGCCTGGGCCAGCAGGCCGCGGGTGCGATGTTCGGCGGCGTGCCCAAGCCCGAGATCGTGCTGCACTACGACCCCTCGCAGGCCAGTGCCCTGGCCGTCGTGCGCGGCCTGCTCGCTCAGACCCTGATGCAGGAGGTCAGCCGCACCACCTTCAGCGCCGACAGCCCCGTGTTGGCGGATCTGAAGCAGCAGGTCGAGAAATCGCAGGGCCTGGACGCCGAGCGCCGTGCCGAACTCCTGCGCATGTTCGACAGCATCGGCGCCGTGCAAAAACGCGAAGCCACCCAGCCTCAGGGGGATGCCTCGGCGCCCGCGGCCGCAGGCCTGTCCATGCCCTACACGACGCGTGAGGTCGAGGCCCTGCAGTCCAGCGCCAACGCGGCGCCGGTGGCCTACAACAGCTATGCCCATTCCTTCGCCGGCATGGGCGTGCAGTTCATCCTGATGAGCGGCGTCGAGATGGGCATGGGCCTGCTGCTGATGCGCCGCCTGGGCCTGTGGAAGCGGCTGCGTGCGGCGCCGCTGTCGCGCGCCCAGCTGCTGGGCAGCCGCATCGCGGCCAGCGCGCTGATCTCGCTGATCGTCTTCGCCGTCATCTACGTCGTGGCCATTGCCTTCTTCGGCGTGCGCGTGCTGGGCAGCCCGGCCGGCTTCGCCCTGGTGCTGGCCTGCTTCGCGCTGCTGACGGCCAGCTTTGGCCTGCTCATCGCGGCCCTGGGCCGCACGCCGGAAGCCACGCGCGGCCTGGCCATCCTGGCCACGCTCTTGATGGTCATGCTGGGCGGCGCCTGGGTGCCGGCCTTCATCTTCCCGGAATGGCTGCAGACGGTGTCGCTTGCCGTGCCGACGCGCTGGGCCGTGGATGCGCTGGATGCGATGACCTGGCGCGGCCAGCCCTTCGCCGAGGCCTTGCTGCCGAGCGGCGTGATGCTGGCCTTCAGCGCTGCTTTCGCGCTGATTGCGATCTGGCGCTTCCGCTGGGAGGAGTGAGGCTCAGCCTGCGACGGGCTGACTGCGGCTGGCTCGCCAGCAGGCGATCAGCTCACGGGCCAGGCCCGGCAGCTCGCCGCGGCCGACGCGCTTGGCAAAGCCGAAGCGCTCGCCGGCGTAGATGCGGTCATAGGCCATGCGGGAGACGTGGGCCGGCCAGCCCTGGGCGGCCATCAGTGCGGAAAAGCGCTCCAGCAGCTGCAATTCGGCCTGCACCGGCCGGTCCTCCGGCGTCCAATGCTCGTCGATGACCAGCCGCGTCGAGCCCTCAGCCAGGCTGATGCGGCGCGGGCCGAAGCTGGGCAGTGGCAGGGGGCGGCGGTGGCGGCGTGACATGGCCGTGAAGATAGAACCGACTCGCGGTGGCGGCGTGCCGAAAAACACCGGTTTTTGCAGCCCGCGCGGCGTGCGAATCGACGGCAGGCTCAAAGATGTGGTCTTGATCACGCCCTGCCAGGCGGCGTTGACGCGATGGCCGGCCCGGTTTCATCATCGGCGGCATGCTTTCGCGGAGATGGAGATGCGCGCTGCCTGGTACTCCCGCAATGGCGAGGCTCGCGATGTGTTGATCGTCGGCGAGCTGCCGACGCCCACCCCAGGACCGGGTGAAGTGCGCGTGCGGCTTGCGGTCTCGGGCGTCAATCCGTCGGACGTGAAGTCCCGGCGCGCCCGGCCGCTTGGCGCACCCCTCATCGTGCCGCACAGCGACGGCGCGGGCGTCGTCGACGCGGTGGGCCCTGGCGTCAGCGAGCAGCGTGTCGGCGAGCGCGTCTGGATCTGGAACGGCCAGTGGCAGCGGCCGCTGGGCACGGCGGCGGAGTCCATCGCCTTGCCGCAAGCCCAGGCCGTGGCCTTGCCCGACGGTGTCGACTTCGCTGCCGCTGCCTGCCTGGGCATTCCGGCCATGACGGCCTGGCATGCCGTGCAGCGCCTGGGTGGCTTGCACGGCAGGACGGTGCTCGTCATCGGCGCGGCGTCGGCCGTCGGGCATTACGCGGCCCAGCTGGCCGTGCAGGGCGGTGCCCGCGTGTTGGGGACGGCTGGTTCGCCGCCCAAGGCAGCTCATGCACGGGCTGCGGGCGTCGAGGCCGTGATCGATTACAAGCGCGAGCCGGTCATGCAGCGGGTCAGGGAACTGACAGATGGCCGCGGCGTCGATGCTGTCATCGACATGGACTTCTCGACCACGTCGACCTGGCTGGGCGAAGGGCTGCTCGCCCCGCATGGCGTGCTGGTCAGCTATGGCTCCAATGCCTATGGGGATACATCGCTGCCCTACCGCCCCTTGCTGTTCGGCTCCGTCAGCCTGCTCTTTTTCCTTGTCTACGACCTCAATACGGCCGACCGGCGCGCGGCGATCGAGGGGCTGACGGGCCTGATCGCCGCAGGTCGACTCATGCACACCGTCGCCGGCCGCTGGCCGCTGGACGACATCGCCGCCGCGCATGAAGCCGTGGAGGGCGGTGCGCTGATCGGCAATGTCGTCGTCGATATCGGCTAGCTAGCGGATCGCCGACACCCAGCGCTCCAGCCGCGGCGCCATGCGCCAGCCGTCCTCGCCCAGCCAGTCGGCCGAGACCAGCACATGGTGGGCGCGGCCTATCAGCTTCCCGCGCGGCACCGTGCCGATGAAGCGCGAGTCCTCGCTGTTGTCGCGGTTGTCGCCGAGCAGGAAATACTGGCCCGCGGGCACCGTGATCTCGGCGAAGTCGCGCCGAGCGCGCAGGGCTGGCAGCAGCTGGACGGTGTGCTCGCGGCCGCCCAGGTTCTCGGTGGCGCGGACGGCATCGACGACCCAGCCCGGCGCCACGCTCTCGCCGCGCGTCTGGCGTTCGGTATAGGCCAGCGGCTGGCCGTTCAGGATCAGCACGTCATCGCGCATGGCGACGCGGTCGCCCGGCAGGCCGACGATGCGCTTGATCAGCCGCGTGCCGCCGGCCGGCGAGCTCAGCGTGACAACGTCGCCGCGCTGCGGCTCGCCCAGGGGCAGCAACACGACGTCGGTCAACGGCAGCTTGAGGTCGTAGGCCAGGCGGTTGACGAGGACGACGTCGCCTTCCAGCAGCGTCGGCCGCATCGAGCCCGAGGGGATGGGGTTCCAGTCGGCCACCGCCGTGCGGAACAGGGCGAAGCTGAGCAGGAAGAGGATGAAGCCGCGGTTGTCGCGGAGGCTGCGTCGGATGTCCATGGCCGCCATGCTCGGGCCCAGGCGCCGTCTCGGGGGTGGTGAATGGGCGAACGGCTGGCTGGGCCGGCTGGGTTGCGGCGGCGCCGTGTGAATGGCAGGTACAAAGCGACATGCCCATGGAGTTCACGCCATTGGCCGAAGCCGATCTGCCGATGTTGCACGAGTGGCTGGGCCGTCCCCACGTCGCGCAATGGTGGGGGCCGGCCGATTCGGTCGACGAACTGCGCGAGGACTTTCTGTCCGGAGGCACGACGCGTGCCTTCATCGCCCGCTTGGATGGCGAGGCCATCGGCTTTGTGCAGTGCTATGTGGTCATGGGCTCGGGCGACGGCTGGTGGGAGGACGAAACCGACCCCGGCGCGCGCGGCGTCGACCAGTTCCTGGCCCATCCCGGGCAGCTGAACCGGGGCCTGGGCCGGGCGATGGTGCAGGCCTTTGTCGCGCGCCTGTTCGAAGATTCGACGGTCAGCTTCGTGCAGACCGATCCTTCGCCCGACAACCCGCGCGCCATCCGCTGCTATGCCGCGGCGGGGTTCGAGGCGGTGGGCGAGGTGCTGACGCCCGACGGCCCGGCGCTGCTGATGCGCTGCCGCCGCCGCACCGAGCGGCGCTGAGGCGTGCGTGCCGCGACCGCGCGGCGGTGCACGCTCCAGCGGGTAGTTCAGGCCGGCGGATCCTTGGAGCGTGTGCGCGCCACGGCCATCATGATGCCGACGCCGGCGACGATGAGGCAGGCGATGGCGACATAGGTGGTGGCCAGGCCGGCGGTGATCAATGCCCAGGCGATGCCGCCCAGCAGCACGGCCAAGCCGACGATATAGAGCAGGAATGACATGAGACCTCCTGTCGGTGATGGAGCGGCGCTCCATCTCGTCAAGCCATTCTGGTGAGCCAGCCTGCCGTCAACGGTCGGACGCTGTTGGAGCCGGCCGTAGGTGGCTTCCTACCGTCAGCCTGCTCTAGGTCTTGAGGCTGGACGGCAGCTCGGCAAAGTCCTCGCTGCGCGCCAGCGTCGCCAGGGCCGCGAGCAACTCGGCCGGCGGCGCGACGAGCTTGCGCGTCGCCAGATCCAGCCAGCCGCCGCTGCTGTCGATGCGGGCGCACAGCTTGCCCGTGGGCCCGAGGATGTCGTTGCGCATCAGAAAGCGCGAGCCGTCCGCCGCCAGGCCGGCCAATTGCAGCGTCACCGTGATGGGCTGCAGCAGGCCGATCTCGCGAAAGTAGGTGATCTCGTCCCTGGCGATGACCGGCCCCAGGCGCCGCTCGGCAAACGCCTTCATCTCGAAGCCGCTGTCGGCGAAGAACATCATGCGCACATCCGCCGCCCGGTCCAGGAAGGCGGTGTTGCGCATATGGGCGTTGCTGTCCATGTCGCCCCAGCCGGCGATGAAGGGTTTGCTGTACATCGCTCAGCCCGCGTTCTTCAAGCCGAGGACTTCAATGGGCTCGATGTTGAGCGGGAAGGTGAACAGCTCCTGGCCCTTGCTCATCAGGGCCTGGGCGATGGGGCCGCTGAGGTGGCGCTGGCGGCCGGCCTCGTCGTGGAAAGCGTCGAAGACGCCAAACGTCGTCGGCGACAGCTTGAGCGCGAACCAGATCGGCGTCGTCGCCTCGTCGTTGGCCATGGCGAGGGCAGCGTGCAGGAAGTCCTGGGCCTCAGCGGCCTTGCCGGGCAGGGCTTCGAGGCGGACGAACAGGGCGAGCTTGATCATGAGGAACTCCTTGAGAGCGGTTGATGTCGTGGAATCGACGTTGCGCACTCTAGGCAGGGGCCGTCTCTGGAGCTATCGTCGTGAACGACAACTTTGATATCGTTCGCGCCATCATGAAAATGGACGTCCTGGCCCTGGGCGGTGTCTTCGACACCGGCCTGGCCGCCGTGCTCGACACCCTGGCCACCGCCAATGAACTCGCGGCCGCCCAGGGCTGGCCGGCGCCGCCCTTCGACGTGCGCGTCGTCGGCCTGCGCCGGCGTGTGCAGACGGCCCTGGGCCTGCAGGTGCCCGTGCAGGCGGCCGACGGGCGTGCGGCCGACTGGCTGGTGCTGCCCGCCATCGGCACCAAGATGCCGCCGGCCTTGGTGGCCGCCCTCGCCACCCGCGAGGTGCGCGATGCCGCGGCCCATCTGCGCGATCGCCACGCCGCCTGCACGCGCATCGCGGCGGCCTGCATCGGCGGCTTTGTGCTGGCCGAGTCGGGCCTGCTGGACGGCCATGAGGCCACCGTCTCGTGGTGGCTGGGCCCGCTGTTCCGCGAGCGCTATCCGGCCGTGCGCCTGGACGAGTCGCGCATGCTGGTGGCCTCGGGGGATTTCGTGACGACCGGCGCGGCCATCGCCCATATGGACCTGGCGCTGTGGCTGGTGCGCCAGGCCAGCCCCGAGCTGGCGGCCGTGACGGCCCGCTACCTCATCGTCGATCCGCGGCCCTCGCAGGCGCCCTATGTCATCCCCGACCACCTCGCTCACAGCGACCCGCTGGTGGGCCGTTTCGAGCGCTGGGCGCGCGAGCACCTGGCCCAAGGCTTTTCACTCGCCGCCGCCGCGGATGCGCTCGCGACCAGCCCACGCACCTTGCAGCGGCGCCTGGAAGCCGTGCTCGGCAAGTCGCCGCTCGCCTATGTGCAGGACCTGCGTGTGCAGCACGCCGTCCACCTGCTGCAGACCAGCCGCAGCGACGTTGAGGCGATCGCGGCCCAGGTGGGCTATGCGGATGCGGTGACCCTGAGGGCCTTGCTCAGGCGAAAGCTGGGGCGGGGGGTGAAGGAGCTGAGGGCGAGGTGATGGCGACAATCCGGGCATGACCATCTCCTTCCCCAGCGTCTACATCAAGGACACCGGCACCGCCAAAGGCCGCGGCGCCTATGCCTCGCGCGCCCATGCCAAGGGGGAGACCGTCGAGGCCTGTCCGGTGGTGCTGTTCACCGGCAGCTACGCCTCGGTGCCCGGCGAGGTGCGCAAGCTGCTCTTCAACTGGGGCGTGCTGGCCGGCACCGACACGGCCCATTGCCTGGCCCTGGGCTATGGCAGTCTCTACAACCACGAGAACCCGGCCAATATGCGCTATGAGGCCGATGCCGAGTCGCGGCTGCTGCGCTTTGTCGCCATCCGCGACATTGCTGCCGATGAGGAGCTGACCGTCAACTACAACGCCGTCGGCGGCGGCCATGAGTCGGACCAGAACACCTGGTTCACCGGCATGGGCGTCGAGGTCTACAACGGCTGAACTCAGCGCGCCGAGGTGGCCGGCGGCGCATCCTGCGCCACCCACCTCAACAAGGCCTCCAGCACACCCCGCCCGGCCTGGGCCTGCGGGTGGTTGACCATCGCCACCAGCACCCAGCGCTTGCCCGAGGGCGCATCGACGATGCCGGCGAGCGCCACCACATCTCTCAGCGACCCTGTCTTCAAATGCGCCCGCCCGGCCGCCGCACCAAAGCGCCCGGGCTGGCGTGACAGCGTGCCGTCCAGCCCGGCCACCGGCAGCGAGGCCAGCAGCTCGGGCATCCAGGGCTGGACCCAGGCCCAATGCAGCAGCGTGGCCAACTGGGTCGGGCTGATGCGCGTCTCGCGCGCCAGGCCCGAGCCGTTGACGACGCGGCTCGGCGGCGTCGTGCCCACATGGGCGTCCAGCCAGGCCTGCAGCCAGATGGCCGCCGTGTCGGGCGAAGGTGCGGGCACGCCGGCCGCGCGGGCCGTGCTGAGCAGGACCTGCTGGGCCATCAGATTGCTGCTGGCCTTGTTCATGTCGCGCAGGGCCTCGGCCAGCGTCGGGCCAGGCCAGAGCAGGGTCGGCGCGGCGGCGGGCGCGGTGGCCTCGACGATGGCCTCGCCCCGCCAGGCGATGCCGGCCTCGCGCAGCATCAGGGCCAGCAGCCTTGCGGGGTAGGTCGCGGGTTCGGGATCGGCCAGGGTCCAGGTCTGTTCGCCGCAGGCCGCTGGGTAGCTGCCGGTGAAGCGTGGGCGCTGGCCCGGGGCCCATTGCAGCTTCAACGCGCTGCGCCAGTCGCCGCAGGCGCCGGCCGCCATGGGCACGAGGACGGGCGGGTCCAGCGGCGGGTCGGCCGTGACGCGGACCGTCTGGCCGTCGACGCGAAAGGTGTAGCTCACCGCCTTGGCATTCAGCAGCAGGGCCTCGGGCTGGGCATTGCCGACGCGCCAGGGTTCGCGGTCGAAGTCGCCGGGCTCGGCCGTGCCGGGCGTGAAGGCGCTGCGGTCCAGGCGCAGCGGACCGCGCAGTTCGGCCACGCCCAGGTGCTTCAGCCCGGCCCAGAGTCTCTCGGTGGACAGGCGCGGGTCGCCGCTGCCCTGGATGGCCAGGCCGCCGTCCTCGGTCAGCCAGACCGGCGTCTGCCATTGCCAGGCCGGCCCCAGGGTGTCCAGGGCTGCCATGCTGGTGATGAGCTTGGTCAGCGAGGCGGGGTTCTGCGGCAGATCGGCCTGCCAGGCCAGGCGGGGCCTGGCCTCGTCCAGGGCCTGGACGACGACGCCCAGGGCCGTCGCCGGCAGCTGGGCCTGGCGCAGCGCCACCTGGACGGAAAGCGGCAGGGGCTCGGCGGCCTGGCCTCCCACGATCCACCCCGCCAAAAGCAGTCCCGCCAGCCGTTTGCGCATGACCCGAAAGTTACACTGGTCCGATGCCCTCTCTCCTGGCTCTCGACAGCTCGACCGACACGATGGCCCTGGCCCTCGTGGCCCAGGGGCAGACCCGGGTTTTCGAGGCCCAGGGCGGCGCCCAGGCCTCGGCCCGCATGCTGCCCGAGGTCAAGGCCCTGCTGGCCGGCGCCGGCGTGGCGATGGCCGATCTGGACGCCATCGCCTTCGGCCAGGGGCCCGGCGCCTTCACCGGCCTGCGCACGGCCTGTGCCGTCGCCCAGGGCCTGGCCTTCGGCCTGGACAAGCCGGTGCTGGCCATCGACAGCCTGATGCTGGTGGCCGAGGACGCCCACGCCCAGGGGGCCGGTGACGACATCTGGGTGGCCATGGACGCCCGCATCGGCGAGATCTATGCGGCCCGCTACCGCTGGGCCGACGCGGCCTGGCAGGTCGTCGAGGCCCCGGCCCTCTATGCGCCCGAGGTGCTGGCGGCCCACTGGGGCCAGCCGGCCTGCGTGGCCGGCACGGCCTTGACCGAATACGCGGCCGCCCTGGGCACGCTGCCCGGTGCCTGGCCGCAGCCCCGCTCGCGCGCTGCCGCGCTGGCTGCCCTGGCTCTGGCCGCCTGGCAGCGCGGCGAGACGCGCGACGCGGCCGAGGCCCTGCCGGTCTATGTCCGCGACAAGGTCGCGCTGACGACCGCCGAGCGCGAGCAGAAGGCCGCAGCGTCATGAGCGCCCAGCTGGACAACAGCCAGCCGCCCTGGGAGGCGGCCGCGATGCGGGTGCCCGACCTGACCGAGGTCATCGCCATCGAGCGCCAGGCCTATCCGGTGCCGTGGTCGCATGGCAATTTCGTCGATTCCCTGGCTGCGGGCTATCCGGCTGAGGTGCTGCGTGGGCCGCGTGCCGAACTGCTGGGTTATTGGCTCGCCATGCCGGGCGTGGACGAGCTGCACCTGCTCAACATCACCGTCGCGCCGGTCTGGCAAGGGCGCGGCCTGGCCGTCGTCATGCTGGACCGCATCGTGGCTGAATGCCGTCAGCGCGGCCTGACCCAGCTGTGGCTGGAGGTGCGCGTCAGCAACGAGCGCGCCCGCGAGGTTTACCGCCGCTACGGCTTTGCCGAGGTCGGCAGGCGCCGCGCCTACTACCCGGTGCAGCAGGGGCCGCGCGAGGACGCCATCCTGATGAGCCTGTCGGTGGCGCCATGAGCTGGGACGAGCGCCAACGGGCCATGCTGGCCGAGATGGGGTATCGGCTGCCCGCGGTGAGCGCGGCCGCCGAGGCCGTTGAAGTCGCCGAGGCCGAACCCGAACCCATCGAAGTGGCCGCACCACCGCCGCCCGTGATGCGCGTGGCGGCAGCGCCTTCGGTGCAGCCGTCCAACTTCAGCGGCCTGGACCTGGCGGCCCTGCGCGAAGCCGTGGCCGGCTGCCGCGCCTGTGGCCTGTGCGAGCAGCGCCGCAACGCCGTCTTCGGCGCGGGCGCGCTGCAGCAGGCGCAATGGCTGGTCGTCACCGACCCGCCCGACGAAGCCGACGACGCCAGCGGCGAGGCCATGAGCGCGGACGCCGGCCGCTTGCTGGACCGCATGCTGAGCGCCGCCGGCCAGCGCCGTGGCGGCGACGACGCGACCGCCTTCGTGACGCCCATCGTCAAGTGTCGCCCGCCGCGCGGCCGCCCGCCCCAGCCGGCCGAGCTGGTCGCCTGCGAGGCCGTACTGGCGCGCCAGGCCGAATTGCTGCGCCCCCGCCTCGTGCTGGCCATGGGCCTGCAGGCGGCGCGCCGGCTGACCGGCCTGGCCGAGCCCCTGGGCAAGCTGCGTGGCCGCGTGCATTCATGGCGCGACGTGCCGGTGGTCGTCACCTACCATCCGGCCTACCTCTTGCGTTCGCCGGCCGACAAGGCCGGTGCCTGGGACGATCTGTGTCTGGCCCGCATGACCTCCAAAGCATGACCTCGGCCGGGAGCGACTCCGCCCTGGAGAACGAGGCCGCGCGCTTCAAGCTGCTGGCCGACTATCTGCCGGCCTGGATCGCCCTCTACGACGCCAAGACCGAGCTCTGCCTGTTCGCCAACCGCGGCTATGCCGAGGCCTTCGGCCTGACCGAGCAGAGCATTCTCGGCAAGACCTTCGGCGAGATCATCGGCCCCGAGGCGCTGAAGGTCATCCAGCCGGCGGTGGACCGCGTGCTGTCCGAGCGCATCGCCGTCAGCTACGAGCGCGAACTGCCCGAGGCCGACGGCACGCCGCGCTGGATCGAGGTCCACCTCATCCCTCAGCTGGGCGAGGACGGCGTGCCGGTGGCGAGCTGCGTCCTCATCAACGACATCACCAAATTCCGCCTGGCCGAACGCCAGGTGCGCGAGTCCGAGGCGCGGCTGGACAAGTTCATGCAGGCGACGGTCGAGGGCATCCTCTTCCACAAGGACGGCATCACCACCGACGTGAACCCGCCCTGCTGCGAGCTGGTCGGCTACACGCTGGCGGAGATGGTCGGCCGCCATGTGCTGTCCTTCATCGCTGAGGACGAGCTGAACAAGGTCAAGGAGGTCATGCGCCTGGGCAAGGAGGTGCGCTACGAGACTGCCGTCACGCACAAGGACGGCACGCGCATCCCGGTCGAATTCATCGTGCGCACCATCGAGCGCGACGGCGAGAAGCTGCGCATGACCATCGTGCGCGACATCCGCGACCGTATCGAGAGCGAGGCGCGCATCCAGCACCTGGCCCACCACGACGCGCTGACCGGCCTGCTCAACCGCGCCGCCTTCATGGACCGCATGGCCCTGCTGATGAAGCGCGCCGAGCGCAAGGGCGAGATGCTGGCCCTGCTCTTCATCGACCTGGACAACTTCAAGCGCGTCAACGACTCCCTGGGTCATCTCGAAGGCGACCAGGTGCTGACGACGGTGTCCGAGCGCTTGGTCGGCGCCCTGCGCGGCAGCGACCTCGTCGGCCGCTTCGGTGGCGATGAATTCGTCGTGCTGCTGACCGACCTGAACAGCCGCGCCGACATCAAGGTGGTGCTGGACGCGCTGCTGTCGGTCGTCGAGGTGCCGGTCAAGGCCGACGGCCGCGCGCTGTCCGTCACGCCCTCCATCGGCGTGGCCGTCTATCCCGACGACGGCCGCCAGCCCGAGGACCTCATCCAGCATGCCGACACGGCCATGTACCGCGCCAAGGCGCGCGGCCGCGCCACCTACCAGTTCTTCGAGCCGGCCCTGGCCGAGACCGCCTATGCCGACCTGGTGCTGGAGGCCGAGCTGGCCCAGGGCCTGACGCGCAACGAGTTCGAACTCTTCTTCCAGCCCCAGGTCGAGGCGACGACGGGCCAGCTGTCCGGTGCCGAGGCCCTGCTGCGCTGGCGCCATCCGCAGCGCGGCCTGTTGAGCCCGGACGCCTTCATCTTCGTCGCCGAGCGCCACCGCCTGATGCTCAACCTCGGCGAGTGGGTGCTGCGCGAAGCGGCCGTGACGGCACGCCGCTGGCGCGAGAAGGGCCTGACCCAGGGCCACGGCCCCATGCGCATCGCCGTCAACCTGTCGCGCATCCAGTTCCATCTCGATGGCTTTGCCGACACCGTCAAGCGCGTGCTGCAGGAGTGCCATGCCGAAGGCCAGTGGCTGGAGCTGGAGCTGACCGAGCGCATGCTGATCGACGACATCGAGCATGCGCCGGCGACGCTGGCCCAGCTGCGCGCCCTGGGCCTGACCGTGTCGGTCGACGACTTCGGCACCGGCTACACCTCGCTGGCCCATTTGACCGAGCTGCCGCTGGACAAGCTCAAGATCGACCAGGGCTTCGTCGCCCGCCTGCCTGACGACGTCGGCGCCCAGGCCATCACGCGGGCCATCGTGCAGATGGCGGTCGGTCTGGGGCTGACCGTCACGGCCGAGGGCGTGCGCAGCGCCGCGCAGTGGCAGTTGCTGGCCGGCTGGGGCTGCCAGCAGTTCCAGGGCGAGTTGGTCGGCGCACCGATGCCGGCGGCCGAGTTCGAGGCCTGGGTCAAAGCCCGATGAAGTGTGAGCCCCTCGCCCGGTCTTGCCGCGCTGAACGCGGGCCAGCCCAGTCGGTCCCCCGAGGGGACGCAGCCGCCCGCGGCGTGGAGCCGCGCGCAACTGCCGGCGGGCCGGCTTGGGGCGGCCCGGCGCTCGGCCCGGAATACGGCAACCTTCTGCCATGACGCTTGACGAAAAGATCCATGCCGAGATCGCCGCAGCCGGTGGCTGGCTGCCGTTCGACCGCTTCATGGCCCTGGCCCTGTACGAGCCCGGCCTGGGCTATTACGCCGGCGGCCGGCGCAAATTCGGCCAGATGCCCAGCGAGGGCTCGGACTTCGTCACCGCCCCCGAGATGTCGCCCCTGTTCGGCCGCGCGCTGGCGCGCCAGCTGGCCCAGGCCATGGACGCCAGCGGCTGCCGCGACGTCGTCGAGTTCGGTGCCGGCTCGGGCGCGCTGGCGGCGCAGTTGATCGCCGAACTGGATGCCCTGGGCGCTGGCCTGGCGCGCTACGCAATAGTCGAGCTGTCGGCCGAGCTGCGCGAGCGCCAGCGCGAACGGCTTGCGCATTGGGGCGAGCGTGTCGACTGGCTGGACGCCCTGCCCGAGGAGCTGGAGGCCGTCGTCGTCGGCAACGAGGTGCTGGATGCCATGCCGGTGCAGCTCATCGCCTTCGACGGCCAGGCCTGGCGCGAACGCGGCGTGGTCTCGGCCGGCGAGGGCTTTGCCTTCGAGGATCGCGACAGCCGGCTGCGCCCGCCGCTCCAGGATCCGGGGCATGGCGGCTTCGTGCCCGGCACCGTCACCGAGATCCATCCCCAGGGCGAGGCCTTCATCGCCACGCTGGGCCGCACGCTCAAGCGCGGCGCGGCCTTCTTCATCGACTACGGCTTCCCCGAGGCCGAGTACTACCACCCGCAGCGCCGCGGCGGCACGCTGATGTGCCACCAGGGCCATCTGGCCGACCCCGACCCCCTCTTGGCCGTGGGCGACAAGGACATCACGGCCCACGTCAACTTCACCGGCGTGGCGCTGGCGGGCCAGGACGCCGGCCTCGTCGTGCTGGGCTACACCAGCCAGGCCAACTTTCTGCTCAACTGCGGTATCGCCGATCTGCTGGCCGGCACGTCCCTGGGTGAGCGCGCCATGGCCCACCGCCTGCTGGCCGAGCATGAGATGGGCGAGCTGTTCAAGGTGATTGGCTTTGCGCCGCTGAGCGCGCCTTTTGACGCTTTGGGGTTTGAGCGCGGAGACCGTTCCCACAAGCTCTGAGACCGGACCGAGGACAGCGCCTGCGCGCTGTGCGACGCCTGACGAAGGACTTGCCGCCTGCAAGCGGCAAGGCATGAAAGGGGTTGTGATGAAGGCTTGGCTGTTGTCGTTGATGCCTCTGCTGTTGCTCTGCGCCCCGGCGCTGGCACAGGATCTCAATGCCGGCCGCAATCTTGCGGCCACCTGCGCCAACTGCCATGGCACGCATGGCCGGCCGCGCGGCCAGGTGCTGCCGCCGCTGGCCGGCATGAAGGCCGAGCTGATGCTGGAACTGCTGGCCGACTTCCGCAGCGGCCGCCAGGGCGGCACCGTCATGCCGCAGATCGTCAAGGGCTATAGCGAGGAACAGCTGCGCCTGGTCGCGGCCTACTTCGCCGCCCAGGCCAAGCCATGATCGCGCGGCGCCAGCTGATCACGGCGGGCGGCCTGGCCCTGGCGGGCTGCGCAAGCCTCTCGGCCAAGGCCGGCCTCGGCCATGTCGTCGTCGTGGGCGGCGGCTTTGGCGGCGCGACGGCGGCCCGCTATCTGAAGCTCTGGGGCGGCGCGGCGGTCGACGTGACGCTGGTGGAGCGCAGCGAGGGCTTCATCTCCTGCCCCATGTCCAACCTCGTCATCGCCGGGGTGCGCGACCCCATCAGCATCGCCCATGGCTATGGCGGCCTGGAGGCGTTGGGCGTGAAGCGCCAGCGCGCCGAGGTCGTCGGCATCGACCCGGCGGCCAAGACCCTGCGCCTGGCCGACCGCGGCACGCTGTCCTGGGACCGGCTGGTGCTCGCTCCCGGCATCGACTTCATGCTCGACGGCATTCCCGGCCTTGCCGATGCGTTCGACAGCGGCCGCGCCGTGCATGCCTGGAAGGCCGGCATGCAGACCATGACCCTGCGCCGCCAGCTCGAGGCCCTGCCCGATGGCGGCGTCGTGCTGATGAGCATTCCCAAGGCCCCCTACCGCTGCCCGCCCGGTCCCTATGAACGGGCCTGCCTGATCGCGGCCTACCTGAAGCGCGCCAAGCCGCGCGCCAAGCTGCTGGTGCTGGACGCCAACCCCGAGGTACAGAGCAAGAAGGCGCTGTTCGAACGCGCTTTTGCCGAGCACCATGCCGGCGTGCTGGAGTACCGGCCCAATGCCGAGCTCAAGGAGGTGCTGGCCGACGGCACGGCGCGCTTCGAGTTCGAGGACGTCCAGGCCGATGTGCTCAACCTGATCCCGCCGCAGCGGGCCGGCGATCTGGCCCGGGACTTTGCCAATGTGAACCGCCGCTGGGTGGGCATCGACTGGCTGAGCATGCAGGCCCAGGCCGCGCCGGGCGTGCATGTCGTCGGCGACGCCATCCTGTCGGCCCCGGCCATGCCCAAGTCGGGCCACCTGGCCAACCAGCAGGCCAAGCTGGCGGCGGCCGCCGTGCTGCAGTTGCTCCAGGGCGAGGCGGTGAACCCGGCGCCCGTCGTCATGAACACCTGCTACAGCTTCGTCACGCCCACCGAGGCCATGCATGTGGCCTCCGTCCACCAATACGACGCGGCGGACAAGACCATGAAGGCCGTGCCCGGTGCGGGCGGCGTGTCGCCCACGGCCAGCCCGCGCGAAGGCGGCTTCGCGCTGGCCTGGGCCGAGAACATCTGGGCCGACAGCCTAGCCCTGGGCCTAGGGAAGTAGGCCGCCCAGGCTGCCCAGCGTGGGGGCCGCGGCACCGGGGCCGCGTGCCGCTGCCAAGGCCGCCCAGGCCGCGCGCACGGCCGGGTCGTCATCGCGGCCGGCCTGCAGGCGGGTCTGCAGCCAGGCCGTGACACTGTCCAGCGGATGGCCGAGCGGCAGCTTGGCGGGTCGTGCCTGGCGCGCGGCTGCCAGGCGCTCGGCCGCGTCGGGTGCCCGCAGCAGCAGGGCCGTCAGGGCGATGTCCAGGCGCACGACCCAGAGCTGGATGACGCCGGTGTCCTTCACGCCGGCCAGCAGTTCGGCGCTGCGCGCCAGCTCGCCACGGGCGCGGGCCAGCCGCCCTTCGATCTGGTCGAGCCGGCTGCCGCGCAGCGCCAGGGCGGAGGGCAGAGGGCGCTCGCGCAGGCGCTGCAGCGCCGCGCCGGCCAGTGCAGTTTCACCGGCGCCGAGCGCGGCGTCGGCCAGCAGCAGCAGGCTGCGGCTGCGGCGGTCGCCGCCGTTCAGGGCCGCCGCCTGCGCCAGCAGTCGCCGCATGGCGTCCCCGTCGGGCCGGCCGTTGCGCGACAGGGCGCCCAGCAGCTCGGCCTGGAAAACCAGCAGGGCGTCGGCCGCGAGGCCATCGGCGCGGGCGTCCTCCAGCAGGGTCTGGCGGGTCTTCAGCTCATCCGCGTGGCGGCCCTGCCATTGCTGGGTGGCGGCCCAGGTGCTGGCGCTCTGCAGGGCGAATTGATTGCCCGGCCCGAGGGTGCTGCGCGCGGCGGCCACCAGCGAGCGGGCCCGCACGTCGATGCCGTCGAACTGGGCCGTCAGGCCCATCAGCGAGATCTCGTGGCGGCGCAGCACCAGCACCGGCAGGGCCAGGCGCGGGTCGGGGTGGGTCCACAGCGGCCGGGTCTGGCGCACCACCTCGAGGGACTCGTCCAGCCGGCCCTGCAGGCGGCGCAGCACGTCGAGGTTGAGCAGGTAGTCGGCGCGCTCGTAGACATCGTCGGGGCGCAGTTTTTCGGTCAGCACCCGCACGCGCTCCAGCGCCCGCTCGGAGTCGGCCAGACGGCCGCTGTGCATGTAGTCGGCGGCGAGGATGAACTGCTGCTGGCGCACCTCCTCGCTGTCCGGCCCGAAGCGCCGCGCCAGTGCCGGGGCCATGGGCTCCAGCAATTCGATGGCGGCATCGTGGTTGCCCATGATCTGCTGCACCTGGCCGAGGCTGAGCCTGGCCTGCAGCACCGGCGCCGAGTCCTCGTCATGCTGGCTGCGCGCCAGGGCCAGCCATTGCTCGCCCAGCGGCAGCGCATGGTCGAAGCGGTTCAGGGCCATATAGGTGCGCGACAGCACCTCCAGCAGCCGCGCGCGCGTGGCGGGGTCGTCGCTGAACCGGGCCGCCAGCTTCTCGCGGCCGTCGTCCAGCAGCTCCAGCACCGTGGGCGAGTGGCCCTGTCCGGGCCGGCCGCCGTCGGACAGCAGCTCGGTGAGGAAGTGCGTCACCGTGTCGCTGCGCTGCCGGGCGGCCTCGGCTTCGCGCCATTGCCAGGTGCTGGCGACAATGCCGGCCGTCAGGCTGAGCAGCAGCAGGGCGCCGAGGGCGATGGGCAGGGCCTGGCGGCGCAGCAGCAGGACGGTGCGGTGGCGCCAGCCGCGGTCGCGCCGGGCCGCGACGGGGCGCTGCTGCTGCCAGCGGCGCAGGTCTTCGATGAGGGCGTGCACACCGACATAGCGCTCGGCGGGCCGCTTGCTCATGGCCTTGGCGGCGATGGCTTCGAGGTCGCCGCGGGCACGCCGCGCATCGCGGGGGCGGCCGGGGCCGGCCTCGTCCTCGGGCAGGTCGAGCAGGGCCGCGATGCGGTGCGGCGCCAGGTGCAGCACGGCATGCTCCAGGGCCGCGGGGCTGTCGCCGCGGCGGCCGAAGGGCAGGTGGCCGGTCAGCAACTCGAACAGCATGACGCCGAGGGCGAAGACATCGACGCCGGTGCCGGCGTCGTCGCTCTCGATGAGCTCGGGTGCCGCGTAGGCGGGCGTCAGGCCGGCGCGGGCATCGCCGGCCTGCTGGCCGGGCGAGGCGGCCAGGCCGAAGTCCAGCAGCTTGGGCACGCCCTGCGGCGTGACCATGACGTTGCCGGGCTTGAGGTCGCGGTGCACGACGAGGCGGGCGTGGGCGTACTCCACCGCTTCGGCCAGGCGCAGGAGCAGGGCGACGCGGTCGGCCAGCGTCGGGCAATGGGCGCGGGCATGCTCGGCCAGAGGCAGGCCCTCGACGAGTTCGATGACGAGATAGGCATGGGCGTCCTGCACGCCGGCGTCGAGCAGGGCGGCGATGCTGGTGTGGGTGAGCAGGCCCAGGGCCGCACGCTCGCGCCGGAAGCGCCGCGCGACTGCCGGCGTGGTGCCGTCGCCGTGCAGCAGCTTGATGGCGGCGCGGGCCTGGTAGAGGCCGTCGTCGCGCTCGGCTTCCCAGACGTCACCCAGGCCGCCGCCGCCGATGCGCCGCCACAGCACCCAGGCGCCCAGCCTGAGCCCTGCCAGCGCGGTGGCGTCGCCCGCTTCTGCCTGCATGCTGCCCAGGCGGGCTTACCAGCTGCCGGTGTTGGGCATGGAGGCCCAGGGCTCGGCCGGCGCCTGCGCGGGGCCGGCTTGCAGCAGTTCCACCGAGATGCCGTCGGGCGAGCGAACAAAGGCCATGCGGCCGTCGCGCGGCGGGCGGTTGATGGTCACGCCGTGGTCCATCAGCTTCTGGCAGGCGGCGTAGATGTCGGGCACGGCGTAGGCGAGGTGGCCGAAGTTGCGGCCGCCACCATAGCCCTTCTCGTCCCAGTTGTAGGTCAGCTCGACCTGGGCTTCGTCATCGCCCGGCGCGGCCAGGAAGACGAGGGTGAAGCGGCCGGCCTCATGCTCGCTGCGGCGCAGTTCGCGCAGGCCGAGGGCGTCGCAATAGAACTTCAGCGAGGCGTCGAGGTCGCTGACGCGGACCATGGTGTGCAGGTATTTCATATTAGCCTGTTTCGCTCTTTTGTTCGTGATTGGCATGTTTCAATGATGGACACATGCTCAGCTCACGCGCCACCCAACATCGTGCCTCAGTCTATGTACTCCCGATCGCGCGCTTTACAACCGTCAGCGACGTTCCTGGAGAGGGCTTCTTGCCGGTTGACCATTGCATCAACGGCGGCAGGGTCAGTTATTGGCGGTCGGCCAAATCGGCTAAGGACCTCAAAGGAAAGACATTCGCCAAGCTGCCGATCGTGCTGAATGCCGACGGCAGCCCATGGATACCTGCTGCCCTTTGGATGATGGACATCGCCAGGCATCTCCCTCGTGAAGGTTGGTCGCAACGAAATAGAAGCCGGCGTCATCGAGGATCGAAACCATCTGCTCTCGTGTGAAATGGATCCTCCAGATGCTGCTTATGACGTACCTAAGACCGGGTGATCGCCTATGGGCGACGGCAAGTGCGTTCCTTGCTATCGGTGAAAAAACCGCGGCAAGCTCGGAATTGGGCAGATCTCCGCGATTGATCGCGTCGGCTAGTTTCAGGCACGCCTCGGGCTGACGAAGGCAAATGACTTCATCAATGTCGAGAAAGACGATGGGGCGAGCCATTGCAACGCGCTTCTAGCGAGCCTGCCTCATGCGCAGACGCCGTTGACGATGCGGCGCAGCTGGTCAACCAGCAGGTCGACGCCGCCTCGCCGTGCGGCGATATCCAAGGGGCGTGCCCCCATACCGAAAGCAGGCGCCATTAGCCAGTCCACGAGCCACGGCTCCGGGTCGCGCGTGGCGAAGGTGCGAACTTCGTCGAGGAGCCGCTCGTAGGCTGGGCTGCAGGCAAATCTCTCAAGCTCGTCGAGCTCGGCGCGCTTGCGGGCGAGGATCTCGACGATGAAGCTGCTGCTCATCGCGCTGGCGGGGCACGACGCCGGGCCTTGTCCGTTGCGGCTGACCGCTTGCGCCGCGTGCGGGGATTGCCCGAGGGAAGTTGCAGTAGCAAATCGCCCGCGCAGCCCGCCTTTGGAGGGGCGCCGCGAATGCCAGCGTCGAATTGTTTTCCGGCGCAGTCTGTCAGGGTCACCGACGTGCCCTGATCGTCTGTGCGGAGCCAGACTTCCGTGATCTGGCGCGACGACCACTGCCCCGTCGGCGAGGCCCAAGCCGGCATCATGGCCACGAGACCCCTGACATGGCTGGCTCCGATAGTCTTAATCACGTCTGCCAGATCCGTCTCCCAGGCAATGCACAGGGTGTAGTTCGTCGCCAAATCCCTGCCTTCCAGGTCAACGTGCTCCAGCGTCAGCAAGAACCAGGGCACGTGCAGCGTCATCTCCATGGCCCGCCAGTGCTTGCTGCCTGGCTCAGCCAGCCCCTCAGGCATCGGGAACTCGTACTGGGGAAGCGAAAGGAACATTGATGTGACGCCGAGAACACCAGGGCGTTCGAGGGGCGGATTGTTGACGTGCAGGCAATTCTTGGCCGACCGCGTCCGTATGCAAATTCTTGATATGGAGCCGGCTGCGATAGGGTGCGAGGCTGCGAGAAATTCATGGTCAAGACCTTGCACAGCCGTCAGAACAAGATCTATCTGGACAAGCTTCGCCAGCTCCGGGAGGCACGCAACCTGCGTCAGGCTGACCTGGCGTTGCTGCTGGGCCGCACCCAAAGCGCGGTCAGCCACGTCGAGAGTGGCCATACCCGGCTAGACATCATTGGCCTGCGGGACTGGCTGGAGGCGCTGAACTACGGCTTCCTGCGCTTCCTGAAGGAACTCAATGCTGAGCTACGACGAGCTGACGCCCTGCCACTGCGTAGCAAGCCGCTCCGAAAGCGCAAACGTGCTCCGCAACTGGGCCACCTCGGGGCCAGCCGCATCACGCGCGCCGGGCGCGCGCTCGACAAATGATCACGGCGGACGACCGCAGACGCTATGTGATCCTGCGGAGGCGAGGTTCTCAACGAGTTTTGCCGGGACGCCGGCTGGAAGGCTTACCTTCGAGATTCAGCCATCGAGCTGCCGATCGTCTACCGACGCTGGGCTTCTTGCGCCACTTCGACGCCACCTAGAGCAGCTACAGAAACTCGCCTACTTCTTCGGCGCGACGCTGAGCTTGTTTGAACACATCCAGGCAAACCGCGCCACGTCAGAGCAGCGGCGCCAGCCTGTAGGGCGTGCTCAGGTACTCGAGTTCGTGATGCCGGCTACAGCAGGCCGGGAAGTTGGTGGCGCTGGATGCGCTCGTCGAGGTTCCTGACGAACTCCTCTAACGTCACGCCACATGCGTGCGTCCACAAAGCGAGCTCGAAGACATCCACGCGTCGGCGGCCAGACTCGCAGCGGCTGATGATGTCCTGGCCAATGCCCATCCGGTCAGCCAGCTCCATCTGACTGATCTCCGCTTTATCCCTGAGAAGGTTCAACTCCTCTAGGAACAATTTGTACTTTTCGTGGTGGAGCGGGTATCTCATCCTGCGACGGTTGCGAATGCAACCGAACAGGATCAGAGGGAAGGCAAATTATGGGAAAACGCCATAATTTCTGCGCCAGTCGAGGCGAGAGGCGCGACGGTGCTTGCCAACAGGCCATCTCGATTTGGCTGGAACAGGGCCGCATCGAGGAAATGACGCAGAGGCCTAACGTCTGATTGCTGACTCGCTTTCAGCTCACTGGTGCCCCGCCCTCAAAAGCTTGCCTGACTCGCGCACGAAGGTGAAGAGGTTGGACTTGGAATGGCGTCGAACGCCATGCCCACCTCCACCTAGCCGCCAAAGCCGAGGCGGATATGGGCCTAGTGAAAATTCCGGCTCTTCGTCTTCAGCGCACCCAGCATGTCGGTGCGGTCTTCCAAGTAGCCGGCGATAAGGTTGCACACGCCATCGGCGCGCTGCCAACGTCCCTTCACACCCATCAGGCGCGCGCCCATCATGGTCTGGCGGTACTTCTCCCAGATCGCACGGTGGCAGATGACCTGGACGTCGCCATGCTCGTCTTCAAGGCTGATGAAGAC
>NZ_JAVDXU010000001.1:0-2747416 GCF_031458095.1 Roseateles saccharophilus | reverse complement strand
CCAATCCGCCCCGGAGGGCGGCGAGCCTGCGGATAGAGGCCTAGACAATGACCTCCGCGACGCAACTGAAGGAATGCCGGGCTTGCCGGCATTGTGATGCTGTATAAATTAACAGCCAAACAGCTTGAAATCAAGCAATGGCGCGGCCTGCGGGCCAGAGAGGTGTCCGATGTTATGCAGACAGGTGCCGGTGTTATGCAGCAAAACAGTCGCCCTACAACCTAGTTGAACAGCAGCAATGCGGCTAGGCGCAGTTGTCATCGGTATAGGAATTCTGGTTGCGCTCAACGGCTGTGATGCCGGCTGCGGCAACGAGATCGCGTCAACCATTGAATCCCCTCGGGGCGGTCACGTCGCAGTGATATTCAACCGAAATTGCGGCGCGACGACTGGCTTCAATACGCAACTCTCGGTTCTGGCGAAAGGCGACGCAGTGCCCAAGGAAGCGGGGAACGCTTTCATTGCCGATGGCTCGCTGGCGCTAAGAGTTCGTTGGGTTTCGGAGTCCGAGCTTGTGGTCGCTGGCTTTCAAGGTGCAAAGATCTTCAAACAAGAGAAGCTCGCAAACGGAGTCGCGGTCTCGTATGAATGAAACGCTGCTGTTCAACCCTACGCTGCACCGGACGGCTTCGCCGTCCGGTGAGCTTGCACGTTAGGCGCCTGCAGGAGACATCATGGGCTACGAACTTCACGTCACCCGCAAAGAATTTTGGGCCGATGACGAAGGGCCTGAAATTTCACTTGAAGAGTGGGCGGCTTACGTCAAGACAGACCCCGCAATCACGTTGGATCGCGAGAATCCTGGTGATGAGAACTACATCTTCCAATTCGGCCAAAGTTCATGGCCACTGTGGTGGCACAAGCGCGGCGAGATCTACACGAAGAATCCTGAACCGGCCGTCATTGCGAAGTTGGTTCAAATCGCCGCCAAGCTCGATGCCAGGGTACTGGGCGATGACGACGAAATCTATGGTCGTGATCCTACCGATCCAACAAGGCCGGTGAGCCTATGAGCCACCAAGCGCTTAACCTCTCCGTCAAGGGGACTGGCCTGCGGCCAGCCCCTTACGTCGAACGTTATGCAGCAGGCTAGGTTGAACTCCGTCACGGGCTTTGTGCCGGGCTTGCGCGGCGGCCTCGGCGCGCCGGCGACCGAGCGGTCCGCGAGTTCGGGCCAACGCGTTTCGGCGTCACGCCTGGCTAGCGTCCAGGTTCGGCATTCCGCCTGCGTTGCGCTTCCGGCTAGTCCAACAAGCCTGCTCGCTCCAGCCTTCGCCGGCTTTCAACTTCGGTGGCTTCGTCCTGCCGCGGCCATCGGAGCTTCGACAACCGGCGCTAGGCATAACAGGTCACTGCAGCGGACGGCTTCGCCGCCCGCTGAGCTTTCACGTTGGACAGCATGACCAAGCGGCCGCTCCATTTTCACGTTACCGCAATACCTCCTGGTGAGGCACCAGAGTGGGTGCGCAGCAAATGGGTCGGCCTATCGCTGCCGCTGGCGCAGCGACGCGCAAATGCACGGGTATTGCCGACGTTTGGCGTTCTCTCAGGGCCACGAGGCTTGCTGTCGAGCCTGCTCCGGTGCGTTGCCGGCAAGCTAGTGCGCGAGTCGGGCTACTTGATTGAATCGCGCGAGGCAATTCTGATACTTGAGGCAGCCCATCCAGACGCTGGTGCTTGGTGGAGAGAGAACACTCCCCATCTGCTCCGGCCTCGCCGGTACTTTGTCTTTCAGCAAGGGGCTGGTCATGTCAGTGAGTGATGCGCCGCATTCTGTCCAACCCATTGCTGCAGCGGACGGCTACGCCGCCCGCTGAGCGCGAACGTTAGGCGTCTCAATGGCAATGCGTCGCCCGTCAGCTCTGTTGCTCGTCTTGCTCTGCGGCTGCGTGCCGTACGCCACGACATACGTAGCCGTTGAACCGCCGG
This sequence comes from Roseateles saccharophilus, assembly GCF_031458095.1. Taxonomy (GTDB): domain Bacteria; phylum Pseudomonadota; class Gammaproteobacteria; order Burkholderiales; family Burkholderiaceae_C; genus Pelomonas; species Pelomonas saccharophila_A. The sequence continues at coordinate 2,745,487 of NZ_JAVDXU010000001.1, read as the reverse complement.
GGCAGGCTCTTGCGGCACCCAAGACTTCAAGCAAGGGCTGCTACAGCTACGGCGTCCCGTCCGGGACTTCGTTCTACCTCGAGAACGTTCGCTTCAACGTTGCGCTGGATCGCCAGTACCTCGACAAGTCCTATGTATTTCTTCTTGCGCCGCGTGACGTACCAATTTCGATTCACGAATTGGTAGCCACAATCCGGCCCTCCGATGGATCTCAGCCTCAGCGTCTCACCCTTGTGACCAAAGGCACCAAGGTCAGCGAGTCCGGACTGCTTCAAGAGCCGCCGCGTGATCCGAAACGGCTCTATGTCACGCCACCACTATCTGAGGCAGCCTACGGCTTCTGGTTTCAGTCATTGCCAACCATCGGCACGGCTGGCACCTTGCAATTGCCAGACTTCACCGTGAGCGGCAAATTCATTCCGGGGCCTACTCTTCAGTATCAAGTCAAAGGCTATGTTGGCTACTCTCCACTCAATTGCTAGGCGCGCGACGCCTAACCCATCCGTCAAGAGGGACGTCTTGCGCCTAAAGGCGCAAGCCGCCCCTTACGTCGAACGTTAGGCGGCTCATGCAGTCCATTGCCCTGCGCACGTTCAGCAAGCTTGACTACCGCGACCCGCGGCCGTTCCTTGTCCGTCTGCGGCAGTTCGAGCTGGAGCTGTCTGGATCCGCTACGCCGAAGCGCGTTAGAAACCTGCGGACGAATCAGCTGAAGCCTGAGCGCGAACTGCGCGAGGCAGCAATTTTTTGCTATCTAGCTGGGCAGCGCATGGGCACCACGGTGGGTCTTGCTCCAGGCGAAGAGCAAGACTACGACTTTGTAGCGGCGTGGTCGGCCCTTGAAGAAGCGTGTTTTGCACCGGTGCAGCTCAAGGAACTTCCGCCTGAAGCTACGGCTCCCGCCGCTACCTTGCAGGGGATCATCTCTGCTTTGGGGCAATACGTCAGCTCCCGTGAGCTTGTAGTCGCGATCCATTTGAATCGAACAATGTCCTTCGACCCTTCTGCGCTTGCCATTCCGCCGCTGCAGATCGCCGAGCTTTGGGCGTTCGGGGCAACATCGCCAGATCAGAATACTTGGGCGCTCTGGGGCGACCTCCTTCGATCCCCAACCGTTTCGTACCATGCCTACCCCGCCGCCTAACCAGTCGCTGCGGCGGACGGCTTCGCCGCCCGCTGAGCTTCGACGTTAGGCCGCTCGATCCATACAAATACACAAACCTGCCGATCCCTCCTATGTCTGAGAAGCTATCTTCAGCATGTCGAAATGTCCGAAGTAGAGTTCTCGGAGGAGAACAACCGGCCAGTTTGTTCCGAGAGCTGATGCTCGCCGATCCTAAATTCGACAACCGTGCGGTTGCAAGGCTGTTTTCGGCGAGCTTTGGCAACATCGACGACGGTGCAGCAGTTCAATGCATCCGGTATTGACGAAGCCCAGCCAGGGAAGCCGGGACCATCGACGACAAGAACCTGAACGAAATCCTCACTCGCTTATTGACTCTCGCCGGTTACAAAATTCAAAGACAAGAACAGCAGTGAACCCGCTCTTCTTCCGCCAGCGGCCTAACCCCTTCGTCAAGGGGGCGGCCACAAGCGGACTTCCCCACTTACGTCTGCCCCTTACGTCGAACGTTAGCCATCATGACTCGGGCCAGCCTCATCCTTCGATCTTTAGGAACTGTCGGCCTAGTGCTTTGTGTGGCGCCGCTGGTCGGGTTTGTCGGCGTTTGTCTTGCTATCTGGGCTAGTTCGACGAGAGAGTCTTTATCTTTCCCGCTTGGCGAGCTTACGGGGCTGTATCAGGAGGCAGCGCCATCCGTCCTCGTTTGCGCAGCGCTGTTTGTTGCCTCCCTGGTTGCTTGGTCTCGCCTTCGCAATCGCATTCCTTCTCGGGCCTGGGTGGTTGCCGTTTGCGCTGGTTCCTTTGGTCTTGTCTATGGCTTTCCAGTCTTGGAACGCGTGCTCTACGGGCATCGCTTCTCCAGCACTGGCCTCCTTATTGCCGCCCTCGGCCTATTGGCTGGAGCGATATGTGGTGCCGTGCTTCCACGCCGCGTTCTGCCCATATGGCAACAATGATGGCTAACCCTCTGCTGCAGCGGACGGCTTCGCCGCCCGCTGAGCGCCAACGTTAGGCCGCAGCACGAGGTCCGCGTTGAATGGGGAGATTCTGATGCCTCGGGTTTTGCTATCAATCCTGCTCATGCCGCTGTGTCTATCGGCGCTGGCCGGAACGACGATGGAAACTGATGGCTGTTCCACTTGCGCGGACGTGCATAAGGTATGGGGACTAATGCAGGAGGTCGTGGCTGGCCCGGATCCGGCGCGCACTGCGCTAATGTCGCGCCTTGTTGCCGAGCGCTTTTCGGCAGTGTGCCGAGCCGGGTCGGAGTCTGGCGAGACGGTGTGTGAAATGGCATCTTCCAATGGAGTGGAGCGCGTACTTTTGTCGATGACGCTGGACGACGATCGACGCATGGCACATCGTTCTCACTTCTTGTGGCTGAAGATGAGGTATCAAGTGGCACGCCAAGAAACGCTGCGCGAACTTGGAAATGCGTTGGGACCTGAATGGCGATTTGGCCAGTCCATGAACTGCTCCCAAGATGTGTGGCGGCGAGGTCCTGTGAAGGGCACATTCACAAGAATCGAGGTCAGGGGGAAATCGCTGGCCGGATCTGGCTGCGAAGACCGAGTAAATTCAGTCGAGTTGCTGACAACCACTGGAGACTTTCCGATGCCTCGTGTGTTCTGAACTTTGTTTTCGTCGAAACATGTGGCCTAACCCTTTGCTGCAATGGACGGCTACGCCGCCCGCTGAGCGCCGACGTTGAACGGCAGCGTTCTGAAGGCCTGGTAGGCCCGCGCCGACGTCCGCTTCGGGCACATTGCCGCCCTACGACTAAAAAACTCGGAGCGGCAGGAGCCAGCCTGAAGCCGCCGTCTATCCTTGACCGGCAGCATCGCAACGAAAGCACGGCCTAACAGCCCGGCCAGCCGTCTCGAATACGATGGGGCGGTCCTCCATCGGCAAAGGCCCAGCCTGTGCGACGCCTCGGCATCGCGATCATCCTTACTCGTGCGGCCGCCACTCCTGTGCGTGCCCAGCAGGGCGAGCGACTCTGCAGCATGCGGGTCCGGACCCTGCCCGCTCACAATGGCAAGCCATGACCCCGATTCAGCAATGGCATGCCACCCGCAGCCTGCGCCTGCTGCTGCAGACGCTGCGCGACATGATGGTCTCGATGGGGCCGCTGCTGCTGCTGGGCGGTGGCCTGCTGGCAGCGGCCTACTGGTGGCTGGATCCGCAGCCGCCGCGCCAGGTCAGGCTGGCCACCGGTCCGGCCGGAAGTGCCTACGCCGCCTTCGGTGCGGGCTATGCGAAGGCGCTGGCGCGTGAGCGCATCCAGGTGGAGCTGATCGCCAGCGAAGGCGCGCAGGACGATCTGGCCTATCTGCGCGCGGGCCAGGCCGACGTGGGCTTCGTACGCGGCGGCATGGCCGATCCGGCAGCCGATACCGAGGCCGGCATCGTCTCGCTGGGCAGCCTGTTTTACGAGCCGATCTGGATCTTCTATCGCCGCGATCTTGGCATCGCGCGCCGCCAGCCCGGCGGCGAACTGCAGCGCCTGGCTCAACTGCGCGGCCTGCGGGTCAATGTGGATCAGGACGGCAGCGGTGTACCGCAGATCGTTGAGAAGCTGCTGGCGCTGAACCAGCTGAAGCCAACCGATCTGCAGCTGTCGAATCTGGCGCCCGACGCCGCCGGCGCGGCCCTGCGCCAGGGCAAGCTGGACGCCGCGGTGCTGATCTCGGCGCCGCAGGCAACCCTGATCCGCGAGCTGCTGCGCGACCCGGCCATGGCGCTGATGGCCTTCGAGCAGAACGAGGCGTATTCGCGCCACCTGCCCTTCCTGTCCACCGTGCAGCTGCCGCGCGGCGTGGTGGACCTGGCGGCCGATTTGCCGCCTCACGACGTGCCGCTGCTGGCCACCACCACCGCACTGCTGGCGCGCGAGCAGACGCATCCTGCGCTGCGCCAGCTGTTCGCGCAGGCGGCCCTGGGCCAGCACGGCGAGGCCGGCTGGTTCAATGGCGCGCGCGACTTCCCCAACACCCGCACCAGCGAGCTGCCGGTCAGCGCCGAGGGCGACCGCGCGATCAATGGCACGCCGCCGGCCTGGGCGCGTTACCTGCCCTTCTGGGCCGGCAATCTGCTGGAACGCATGTGGCTGGTGGTTGGCGGCTTGCTGGTGCTGATGCTGCCGTTGTCGCGCGTGGTGCCGCCGATCTACACCTTCCGCGTGCGCTCGCGCGTGTTCCGCTGGTATGCGCGCTTGCGCGAGGTGGAAGCAAAGATGGAAACCGGCACGGGCGAGCGCGACGCCTTGCTGGACGAGCTGGACGAACTGGACCGCGTCACGCACCGCATTGCCGTGCCGCTGTCCTACGCCGAAGAGCTTTACGCGCTGCGCAACAACATCCATGCGGTGCGCAGGCGCCTGCTGGCGCAGCGCTCTGGGCCAACAGACGGACCGACTGATTGAACCCTTACGACCTTAGCCATGAGCCGATCCATCGCTTCCCTTCTGCTCGCCCTCGTCCTTGCCTGCGCAACGTCTCAGCCGCTTTCGGCGGCACAGGTGAGCCTCGCCCATAACCCTCTGATCTGGGCCGACGTCCCGGACATGGCCGTCATCCGTGTAGGCAAGACCTACTACATGAGCAGCACGACGATGCACATGAGTCCGGGCCTGCCGATCATGAAGTCGACGGACCTGGTCAATTGGCGCATGGCCTCCTATGCCTATCAGACCCTTGCCGACAACGAAGCGCTTCGCCTGGAAAACGGCAGGAACGCCTACGGTGCCGGCTCCTGGGCCAGCAGCCTGCGTTACCACGACGGCATGTTCTATGCCTCGACTTTTTCCTCCACCAGCGGGCGCACCCACATCTACAGCACGCGCGATCCGGAGCGCGGCCCGTGGAAGGAGACGAGTTTCGAGCCCGCGATGCATGACCACAGCCTGTTCTTCGACGACGACGGTCGTGTCTACATGGTTTGGGGGGGCGGTCGCATCATGCTCACCGAGCTGAATGCCGACCTCTCCGGCATCAAACCAGGCGGCGTGAACAAGGTCCTCATCGAGAACGTCAACACCGTCTTCGGTTCGGACCTGGGCGGACTCAATGGCGAGGGTTCGCAGCTTCTCAAGGTCGATGGCCGCTACTACCTCTTCAACATCGCCTCACCCGGCAGCCGCTGGGCGCGCACCGTCATCATCAGCCGCGCCGACACCATCGATGGCCCCTACGAGAGTCGCATCGCGCTCGATGACCGCGGTATCGCCCAGGGCGGCCTCATCGACACGCCGCAGGGCAAGTGGTACGCCTATCTCTTCAAAGACAACGGCGCCGTCGGTCGCATTCCCTACCTCGTGCCCGTGACGTGGAAGGACGGCTGGCCGGTGCTCGGCAAGGACGGCAAGGTGCCCATGGTGCTCGATATCCCCGCCGACGGGCAGAGCGTCTCCGGCGTCTCGGGAATCGTCGCCTCCGACGAATTCGACCGCCGGCCTGGCGACCCTGACCTGCCGCTGGCCTGGCAATGGAACCACAACCCCAGGCCCAGTGACTGGTCGCTTACCAAGCGCCCTGGCTACCTGAGCCTCGTGACCAGCCGGATTGTTGCCACGCTGGCGGAGGCCTCGAACACGCTCACCCAGCGCACCTTCGGACCGAACAGTTCCGCCACCACCCGCATCGACGTGAGCGGCATGAAGGACGGCGACTGGGCCGGCCTCGCCGTTTTTCAGAAACGCTACGGTTTTGTCGGCGTCAAGATGAGCGACGGCGCCCGATCTCTCGTCATGGTGAGCGCCGACACCGACAAGCCAGAGGAAGTCGCCTCCATCCCCCTGTCTGGCAAAACGGTTCACCTGAAGGTGGACTGCGAGTTTGAGCCTGGACCCGAGGTGGCCCGCTTCTCCTACAGCCTCGACGGCAGATCCTGGACGCCCATCGGTCGCCCCTCGCGCCTTTCCTACACCATGCCGCATTTCATGGGTTATCGCTTCGGCCTCTTCTTCTATTCGACGCAGACCGCCGGCGGCCGTGTTGACTTTGACTACTACCGGATCGCGCAAGGGGCGAAAGACGGGAATTGACACGGCCCGACCGCGCCTCCCTCCAGTTCCACCCACGATGGTGACTGCTGGGGCGCTGTCTGGAAGTCAGGGCAGACGGCTTGGGCTCAGCCCGGCGCTTTGGCCCACGCGGCGCACCAGCCCTTGTTGGCCACTTGCGCCTTGCGGCCAAACATCGCGCAGTTGCTCCACGCATCGCTCGGCTTGGCCTGCCAGAACTGGCAGTTGCCGCAGTGCTGGCTGGCCTGGTGCTTGGGGAATTTGGCGGTGTCGACCTTGGCGGTGTCGTGCCTGTAGCCGAGAGCGACAGCGGTCTCGCTGGCCTCGTCGACCTGGGTGGTCTGGGCGATGGCCGGAACGGCCAGGCAGGCCGTGGTGGCCTGGAACATGAAGATGCGGCGGGTGGGATGCATGGCGGATCTCGGGATGCGGCGCCGGCCCGCGCGGGCCGGCGCCTTCAGGATGGGTGCGCGGCTTACTTGGGCAGTTTGAAGGCCCAGACCATGCCGCCCTGCTCGAGGTAGTTGACCTTCTTGGCCACGTCGCCACCCCACAGCGGCACGGCACCGCCCCAGCCGGAGACCACGCCGATGTATTGCTCGCCGTTGTGCTGCCAGGCGATGGGAGGCGCGACGACGCCCGAGCCGGTCTGGAACTGCCAGACGACCTTGCCGGTCCTGGCGTCCGCGGCCTTGAGCCAGCCTTCGGGCGTGCCCCAGAAGACGAGGTTGCCGGCCGTGGTCAGCACGCCACCCCACAGCGGCGCGTTGTTCTTGACCTCCCAGACGATCTGGCCCGTCTTGGGGTCGACGGCACGCAGGGCGCCGATGTAGTCGTCGGCCACGGTCTTGATGGTGAAGCCGGCGCCCAGGTAGGCGGCGCCCTTCTTGTAGGCGATGGGTTCGTTCCAGATCTCCATGCCCCATTCATTGGCCGGCACGTAGAAGAGCTTGGTGTCGGGGCTGTAGGCCATGGGCATCTGGTTCTTGCCGCCGAGGAAGGAGGGCGCGGCGAACACCGAGTTGCCCTTCTTGCCGTCGGCGCCGGCCGTCGGGTCGCCCGGGCGGTTCTCGGGCACGAAGTTGGGCCGGCCGGTCTTCAGGTCGATGCCGGTGGCCCAGGTGATCTTCTTGACGAAGGGGAAGGCGTTGTTCAACTGGCCGTTGGCGGCGTCCAGCACATAGAAGTAGCCGTTGCGGTCGGCCTTAGCGCCCATGCGCTTGCCGTCCTGGTCGAAGGTGATGAACTCGTTGACGCCGTCGAAGTCCCAGCCGTCGTTGGGCGTGCCCTGGTAATGCCACTTGATCTGGCCGGTCTTCACGTCGATGGCGACGGTGGAGCAGGAGAACAGGTTGTCGCCCTGGCGCAGATGGCTGTTCCACGGTGCGGGGTTGCCGGTGCCGAAATAGGCCAGACCCGTCTTGGCGTCGTAGCTGCCGCCGAGCCAGGTGGCCGCGCCGCCGGTCTTCCACAGGTCACCGGGCCAGCTTTTCCCCGTGGTGCCCGAGACGCCGTTCTCGCGCTTGTTGCCGTCCTTGTCCCAGGTGTAGCCCATATGGCCTTCGACGGTGGGGCGGGTCCAGACCATCTTGCCGGTGCGCGGGTCGCGGGCCTCGACGCGGCCGACGACGCCGAACTCGCCACCCGACACGCCCGTCAGCAGCAGGCCCTGCGCAATGATGGGCGCGGCGGTGGCCGAGTAGCCGGCGGCATAGTCGTCGATCTTTTCCTTCCAGACCACGTCGCCGGTGCTCTGGTCCAGGGCCACGAGCTGGGCGTCCAGCGTGGCGAAGATGACGAGGTTGTCGAACAGGGCCGCGCCGCGGTTGACGACGTCGCAGCAGGGCATGATGCCGTCGGGCAGGCGGTGCTCGTACTTCCACAGCTTCTGGCCGGTGGCGGCGTCCAGCGCAAAGATGCGCGAGTAGGAGGCGGTCACGAACATCTTGCCGTTGTGGATCAGCGGCTGCGACTCCTGACCGCGCTGCTTCTCGCCGCCAAAGGAGAAGGCCCAGGCCGGCGTCAGCCTGGCGACGTTGCCGACGTTGACCTGCTTGAGCGTGGAGTGACGCTGGCCCTCGGTGCCCAGGCCCCAGGACAGCACTTCCTGGCCGGACCTGGCCGCGGCCTGGATCATCTGCTCGGTCACGGCGGCGTGGGCGCTGCCCAAGGCCACGGCCAGCAAGGCGGCGAGGGGTTTGAGTTGCATGGTGAGGTCTCCTGTGTTGATGGGATGCACCGCCCTGCCGAGACGGCGGGCGGATGGCCTCAAAGCGCAAGCTCCATGCCAATGCAAATCGCGGCGAGATGGAGCAGTCCTGCCACTGCTCCAGCCCCTTGCGCGCGTGTCGCACGCGCGAGGACGCTGTTGCACCGCCCTCCCGTGGACTGCTCCAGCCTGCAACAGTTGGCGGGTGGTTTCCCGCAGGCCAGAGGGCTCTAACGACCTGGATACGCAGCCGGCGGCGCTGGCACGGGTTCTGCGTTGTGAGAGGGGCCACAACCCCACAACCCCTTTCCCCGCCACGCAGGAGACAAGCCATGACTGTTTACGCCGCCCCCGGCCAAGCCGGCGCCAAGATCGCCTACAAGGCCCGCTACGACAACTTCATCGGCGGCAAGTTCGTGCCGCCCGTCGACGGCCAGTATTTCGATGTGATCTCGCCGATCAACGGCAAGGTCTACACCCAGGCCGCGCGCTCGACCGCGGCCGATGTCGACAAGGCCCTGGACGCCGCCCATGCGGTCGCCGCCAAGTGGGGCGCCACGCCGCCCGGCGAGCGCGCCAACATCCTGCTGAAGATCGCCGACCGCATCGAAGCCAACCTGGAGCTGCTGGCCTATGCCGAGACCGTCGACAACGGCAAGCCCATCCGCGAGACGCTGAATGCCGACATCCCGCTGGCGGTGGATCACTTCCGCTATTTCGCCGGCTGCGTGCGGGCCCAGGAAGGCGCGCTCAGCGAGATCGACCACAACACCATTGCCTATCACTTCCACGAGCCGCTCGGCGTCGTCGGCCAGATCATTCCCTGGAACTTCCCCATCCTGATGGCGGCCTGGAAGCTGGCGCCGGCCCTGGGCGCGGGCAACTGTGTGGTGCTCAAGCCGGCCGAGAGCACGCCCATCGGCATCCTGCTGCTGGCCGAGCTGATCGCCGACCTGCTGCCGGCCGGCGTACTGAACATCGTCAACGGTTTCGGCCGCGAGGCCGGCATGCCGCTGGCCAACAGCAAGCGCATCGCCAAGATCGCCTTCACCGGCTCGACGGCCACCGGCAAGGTCATCGCCCAGGCGGCGGCCAGCAACCTGATACCGGCCACGCTGGAGCTGGGCGGCAAGAGCCCCAACATCTTCTTCGAGGACGTGATGGCCGAGGACGACGCCTTCCTCGACAAGGCCATCGAAGGCCTGGTGCTGTTCGCCTTCAACCAGGGCGAGGTCTGCACCTGCCCCAGCCGTGCGCTGATCCAGGAGTCCATCTACGACCGCTTCATGGAGCGGGCGCTCAAGCGCGTGGCGGCGATCAAGCAGGGCAATCCGCTGGACACCGACACCATGATGGGTGCCCAGGCCTCGTCCATGCAGATGGACAAGATCCAGACCTACCTCGCCCTGGGCAAGGAGGAAGGCGCCAAGGTGCTGATCGGCGGCGATCGCGCCCAGCTGGGCGGCGACCTGGCGGGCGGTTACTACATCCAGCCGACCCTCTTCCAGGGCAACAACAACATGCGCATCTTCCGCGAGGAGATCTTCGGCCCGGTGCTGGCCGTGACCACCTTCAAGACCGAGGCCGAGGCGCTGCAGATCGCCAACGACACGCCTTACGGCCTGGGTGCCGGCGTGTGGAGCCGCGACGGCAGCCGCGCCTACCGCCTGGGCCGCGCCATCCAGGCCGGCCGCGTGTGGACGAATTGCTATCACGCCTACCCGGCGCATGCGGCCTTCGGCGGCTACAAGGAATCCGGCATCGGCCGTGAGACCCACAAGGCCATGCTCGACCACTACCAGCAGACCAAGAACCTGCTGGTCAGCTACAGCCCCAACGCGCTGGGCTTCTTCTGAAGCAACGCTGCCCCTCGCCCAGAGTCGCATCGCTGAACGCGTGCGATTCTGGTCGGTCCCCCGAGGGGACGGTGATGCTTGCCGGGTCGACGGGCAAGCACATCACCAGCGCGGGCCGGCTAGGGAGCGGCCCGGCGCTCGGCCCGCCCGTCTTCATGGAGGCTGCCGATGTCAGATCCCATTCCCCGCGTCCAGGTCACCGCGGCCGCGCAGGCACTCGTCGAGCAACTGCGCGGCCAGCACGGCGAGCTGCTGTTCTACCAATCGCATGGCTGCTGCGCCGGCAGCGCGCCGATGTGCTTTGCCGTGCACGAGCTCAAGCTCAACGCCGACGATCGCCGCCTGGGCGAGGTGGACGGCGTGCCGGTCTATGCCAGCGCGGCCCAGTGCGACTACCTCGTCGGCCTGCAGATGACGCTGGACGTGGCGCCGGGCAACAGCGGCAGCTTCGGCCTGGAGGATGGCTCGGGCCAGCATTTCGTCGCCCACTTCAGGCTGTGGACGGACGAGGAAGTGCCGCGGCTGGCGGCTATCGCGCCGGCCTGATTCAACCGCGCTGGCGTCGCACCAGCGGCGTCAGGCCCAGGGCCAGCAAGGCCAGCGGCAGCGAGCCCGGCAGCGGCAATGGGTTGCTCGTGCGCAGGGCCACGCGCAGGTTGTCCAGCCCGCTCTCCTCGTTGCCGCCATTGCCTTCGTGCGCCTCGGTCCAGCGCAACGACGCGATGGCGCTGCTGGAGATGACGCCGACGAAGATGGGCACGCCGCTGCCGCCCGAGATGGCGATGTCCTGGGTCGTGCCGTCGCTGAACAGGAAGGACAGCAGGCCCTGGTCGATGGCGGTGCTGGGCACACCGGGAATGGCTTCGAAGCCGGTGATGTCCAGGGCCGCCGCGAGGAAGGGCAGGGCGTAGTGGGCCTCGTAATAGGCATTGCCGTTGGCGCGCGGGCCGAAGGCCATGGCCGTCTGCGCGAAGGTCTGCACCGGGCCGAGATTGCTCGTCAGCGTGACGCCGGGCAGCACCGCGACGCCGGTCAGGTTGGTGCTGGGGGCATAGCCGGAGAAGTCCTGCGCCTGATCCGGCCCGCCGACGGCGGCCTGCCAGGCGGCGAGGCTGGCGTAGACGGAGACGGTGGCGGCCTGGGCCAGGCCCACGGCGGACAGGGCAAGGGCAAGAAGGGCACGGCGCATGGTGGTTCTCCCGGGAGCTGCTGCCATTGGGCGACCGAAACGCCGGCCCTGCCCACCCCAAGGCCTGGGGGGCGCCCCGCGGATGGGGGTGGACGCGCCTCGATTCGAGGATTTGTCCCGCGACGGGCAAGGGGCAGGCTCTCGAGGCCATCATGCGGGCATCCCAGCTTCGTCCGCCGCCATGATCGACCCCGTGAACCGCCGCGTCCTTGTCCTGCTCGCCAGCACGCGCGCCGACGGCAATGCCGAACTGATGGCCCGTGCGGCCGTGGCCGCACTGCCGGCCGACGTGGAGGTGCGCTGGCTGCGCCTGGCCGAACTGGCCCTGCCGCCCTTCGAGGACATCCGCCATGAGGGCAGCGGCCAGTACCCCGAGCCTGAAGGCGACCTGGGGCGGGTGCTGAAGGACACGCTGTGGGCGACCGACCTCCTCGTCGCTGCGCCGTTGTACTGGTACAGCGTGCCGGCGCCGCTCAAGCTCTATCTCGACCACTGGAGCGGCTTCATGCGCGTGCCGGGGGTGGACTTCAAGCCCCGCATGGCCGGCAAGGCCATGCATGTGCTGTGCGCCACGAGCAGCGGCGAGGAGCCCCATCTGGCCCAGCCGCTGCTGGACTGCCTGCGCTTCAGCGCCGACTACATGAAGATGCACTGGGGCGGCGCGGTACTGGGCGACGGCAGCAAGCCGGGCGATGTGCTGCAGGACGAGGCCGCGATGGCGGCCGCGGCCCGGCTGCTGGTCAACGGCGCGGCGTCGGCGCAGCGGTCAGGAACCTGACTTCCAGCCGCTTGAGCGTGCCGTCGCGCCGCAGGGCTTCGAGGGCGGCGTTGAAGCGTTCGACGAAATCCGGCGCCACCAGGCGGCGCGAGAAGGCGAACACCGGGGGCTCGTTGTCGATGACGATAGCGCTGGCCTTGAACGACGCGGCCAAGCCCAGCTCCTGGGCCAGGAAGGCCGTCGAATACTCGTCGGCCACGAAGGCGTCGATGCGCTGCATCTGCAGCATGCGCAGCAGGCCTTCCAGGCTGGTGGCCTCTTCCAGCCGACGCTCCATGCCGGGCCGCGAGAGCCGGGTCTTCAGTTCGGCGCGATAGGCCGTGCCACGCTCCAGGCCGACGCGCAGGTCCGACGCGCGCAGCTCGTCCAGCGTGGTGATGCGCTGAGCGAGGCCGTTGCGCAGGAACACCAGGTTGCGCGTGGCCAAGCCCGGCAGCGAGAAGCGCGCATAGCGTTGGCGCTCGGGCGTGGGCAGCACGCCGGGCACGAGATCGATGCGGCCGGCCTCGAGCTCGGTCATGGCTCGCGCGAAGGGCAATTCCAGGGGCACGATCTGGCATTGCATGCGGGCGAGGGCCGCGCGCGCGATCTCGATTTCCAGGCCCGAGAGGCGGCCCTGGCCGTCCTGGTACTGGTAGGGCGGATCGTGCTTCCAGGTCATGCGCAACTCGCAGGACGACGCCAGCGCGCCATGCAGGGCGAAGGCGAGACACAGGAGGCGGATGGCAGAGCGCATGCCGGAATGAAGGGCTGGTCTGACGCAATGTAGCCCTTCGCCCGGCCGCGACCAACGGGCGCCGGCATGGACAAGCCCCAGGCTTGCCTCGCGTGGGTCACGGCCTTGGCATGAATGCCTCTGGATACTGCTGCCCATACCAGTTCTTCACCCGCGCGTGATCCAGGCGAAGGAACGGCCGAAAATCCGGGACCGCGAGCAGCAGCCCGCCGCTGACCAGAAAGCCCGCCGCCATCCAGAGATAGACGGCGTCGACGCACCATCCCGTCAACAGCGCACCGGCAACGGCCGGCGCCACCGTGGCGGCAAGGTGGGCCAGGGTCAACTGGGCCGCCGCCATGCGTGATCGGAAGGCCTCGGGGACCGCCAGCATGCGATGGGTCTGGCCCACGAGTTGCGTGACCGACATGCAAATCCCCATCAGCGCGAACAGGGCCACGAGCGCCAACGCGTGATCGCACAGGCCTGCGGCTCCCATGGCGCAGCCGCAAATGCCGAGCGCAACCGCAATGGCGCGTACCCGGTCCAGCCTGCGGATGAGCGCGTCCGCCAAGCCCGCGACACCGGCCATCACGCCGAGGGAGAGCGCGGCACCGCAGGCGCCAAACCACCCGCCTGAAAGACCCAATGACTGCAGCCGCAGCGGCAACAACAGGCCCGTCGTCGGCAGGAAAAACACCATCATCAAGGCGCCTGCCAGCGTCCACCAGCGGTCGACGGGAACACACCACTTGGCGCGCAGACCGGCGCGCATATCGCCGAGCCACCCGGCTGACGCGGCACTGGACCTCAAGACCTGTGGCGATTCAAGCCGCATCGCCATGCCCGCCGCGACGACCATCAGCAACAGCGCGCCCATCATGGCCGCAGCAATGCCGTGCAGCGCCAGCAAGGCGCCGCTCAGGGCCGGCCCCATCAGCCCTCCTGCAGCCTGGAACCCGCGCCGCAGCCTGATCGCCTCGGGCAGCCGGTCCGCGCTCACGAGCTCTGGCAGCATGCTGGCCTGAGCCGGCATCAGGGCTGCGTTGGACACTGCCGACAGGGCTCCGCAAAGACACAGCATCGGCCAGCTGTAGACATGCGTGAAGGCCATCGCAGCCAATGCCAGCGCTTCGATCAGCAGCACGCCGCGCGCGTAGCGGACCACACGATGCTTGGCCCATCGGTCCCCGAGTGGCGACATGAGGGGCAGCGCAACCATTGCACAGATCGCCATCGCCGCGCCGTAGCGCGCGAGGTCACCCGAGCCGCCCGAATGCGCGATCCACCAGGCCAGTGTGGTTTGGGTCGATGCGCCAGCGAGCAGCCCCGCCATCTCGCCGACCAGCAGGCGGCGCGTGGCGGGTTGTTGGTGGCGCAGAGGATTCAGAACCGAGGTCATGCCTGGGACTCTAGGCATCGGCCCCCGACCGCGGCAGTCCCAGGGGGTGACGTTTTCGGTCGATACAGAAGGGGCGCTGTATCGATTGCGCGGCGCTGCCTGTGTATCGATTCGCCGACGCCAAAGCCGATATCGTTCGCCCCTTCCCGTCCCGCCGCCCGAACCGTGACATCCCGTCCGCATCTCTATCAGACGCTGGCCGACTCGTTGATCCAGTCGATGCGCGCCGGCCGCTACCGCCCCGGCGACCGACTGCCCTCCGTCAGGGAGCTGTGCAGCACGCATGGCATGAGCCTGGCCACCGTCACGCATGCCCTGCATCGCCTGGAGGACGCGGGATGGATCGCATCCCGCCCTCGGCGCGGATTCTTCGTGCAGGCGCCACGAGATGGCCTGCCGCAGCAAGCGCGGAGGTCCACGGCAGCGACGCTGCAGCTGGAGGAGCGGCGTCATCGCTTGATGACGCTGGCGGCCTCGCGGGAGGGGCAGGTATCGCTCGGTCACCTCGCGCTGCCACCGGCGCTGTTGCCGCTGACGGCCTTGCGGCGGTTGATGTCCAAGCATCTGAGGACCGAAGCCTGCGCATTGGCATCGGGCTCGGTCTTTGGAAGCCAGGCCTTGCGCGAACAGCTCGCCAAGCGACTGGCCCGCTCAGGCGCCGCCGTGAGCGCCGACGACGTGATCCTCACTCACGGCGACGGTGAATCCCTGCAGCTGTGTCTGGGCCTGCTGACCCAGCCCGGCGACCGCGTCGCCGTGGCGTCGCCAGGGTCGCTGCGCGTGCTGGAGGTGGTTGCCGCATTGGGGCTGCAGTCGGTCGAGTTGCCCATCTCGCCAGGGGTCGAGGAGTCGAACGCCGCACTGGAGGCATTCCTGGCGCGGGAGAGGCTGGCCGCCTGCGTGATCGACGTCAGCCTCTTCGCCGCGGCTGCCGGCACGATGAGCGACGCCGAGAAGCAGTCCCTGGTGACCTTGCTGGCGGCTCATCGGGTGCCCCTCATCGAGTTTGATCTGATGGGCGAGTTGCATCATGGTGCCGAGAAAGGGCGCCCCCTGAAGGCCTTTGATTCCGAGGGACTGGTGATCCATTGCGCAAGCCTGGCCTGCGTCACCGGCCCGGGTTTCAGCGTGGGCTTCGTCGTCAGCGAGCGCCACCGCCTGCGGCTGCGCGCCGCACGGACAGTGCACGGGGAACTCATTCCTCACATGACCGACCAGGTGCTCGCGGAGTTCTTGTCCGGGGATGGATTCGACGCCCATCTGCGACGGCTGCGGTTGCGGCTGCGTCAGCAGGTGGCGGCCTGGACCCGGGCCGTGAAGCAGTACTTTCCCACGGGCACACGTGTGTCAACGGGCGATGCGGGCTACGTTCTATGGGTGGAGCTTCCTGCAGGATTGGTCGCATCGGATCTGCTCGCGCGGGCACGGGACGCCGGCTACACCTTTGTTCCCGGCGCCGTCTTCACCTCGACGGAGCGGTTCGATCACTGTCTGCGCCTGGCTGCAGCGCATCCGCTGGACGCGGTGCGCCTGGCCGGGCTGCAGTTCCTCGGAGAGGCCGCGCGCCAATCGCTGGCGCCGGTGTCGGCACGCATGTCATCGAACTGAACGTCGACGTGCACCGAATTGCGCAGGCGGCCATGCCCAGGTCACGCTGACGGCGCATCCCGCGAACCCCGCGCGGCGCATGTGCCGAGCCTGCGCGGGACCAATCTAGCGCTGCCCCGTGCAGTTGGCGTAGAAGCTGACGGTGGCCGGCCAGTCGGAGAACACGCCGATGACGCCGATCTGTTCGGCCAGCACGTCCAGCATGCGGAACATGTCGCCCTCGCGGGTGATGGCGCTGTCATAGGTCTGGTAGTAGGAGCCGTTGTTGCCGTCGGCCAGGATGCCGCTGCGCTCCAGCGACCAGGTGATGATGTCCAGGCCGGCGGCCTTGGCGTTGCGCGCGTATTGCGAGGGCAGCAGGTTGCCGCTGGTGTCGGCCGCCAGCAGCTCCCACAGCGGCGGCGCGACGATGCGCACGCCCTGGGCGCGCCAGGCCTTGAGCTGGTCGGCGCTGGGTACATCGGCCGGCACGGCGGCGGCGTCCAGGAAGACGGCCTGGCGGCCGAAAGCCGGCTCGTTCCTGACCCAGTACAGGATGTCCTTGAGGTCGAAGCTCTGCGCCCAGACGTCGCGGGCCGGCACGCCGGCGGCCTTGTGTTCGTCGATCATCTTCTGCGCATAGGCGGCTTGCGTGAAGCCGTCAAAGGGCATGGCCACGCTGGTCGCCTTCAGCTCGGGCGTCATCTTCACGCCGAGCTGCTTGAACAGCGCGATGGCTTCCTTCAGCGTCAGCAGCGTGCCGCTGGTGGGGCCGGCATAGAGGTCGGTGCGCCAGCTGGGCGTGCCGGCCATGTACTCGGCCACGCTGCGGCCGCGCGGATTGAAGGCGTCCATCTTGCCGCGCAGGGTCTTGAACTCGGCCAGCGTCAGCTCGGCGGTGCGGCACTCGGCGGCGGCCGGCGCGACCAGGGTGCCGGCGGCATCGAAGACAGCCGGCGTGAAGGGCTTGATGCATTTGCTCGCCAGCGGCGTGGCGAGGATGTTGGTCGTCGTGTGCAGGTCGTTCTGGGCGTGGCGGCAGACCAGCTCCTTGTCCTTGGTGAAGGTCACGTCGCATTCGACGATGCCGGCACCCATGCGCGCGGCGGCCTCGTAGCTCTCCTTGGTGTGCTCGGGGAACTGCAGCGCCGCGCCGCGGTGGCCGATGGAGAACAGCGTGGGCCGGTAGTGCTCTCGCGTGGCGGCGCAATGCTGCAGGCGCTTCTTGAGCGCGCCCTCGGGCATGTCGTTGACGAGGAAGAAGGGGCGCGGGCCGAGCTGCACGCTGGCAATCCCTTCGCGCTCGCGGTCATGGGCGAGGACGGGCAGGCTGGCGGTGGCCAGGGCCAGCAGGGCTAGGCGGGCGAGGGTGAGGCGCATGGGATGTCCTTGGTGGTGGATGCGACTGCACGCTAGACCTGCCGGATGAAGCCCGCGTGACCCTGAGGGCCACAAGCTAGGGGCAGCGCCTCGAAACAAACGAAACCAAACGCCGCCGCGCTTGAAGCGGGACTGCAACCGGCGCTGTCGAGCATGGAGGCACTTTCAACACGGAGCCCACCTATCATGACCTCGACCCGCAAGACCTTCGCCCTGAGCTTCATCGCTGCCGCCCTGTTCACGCTGAGCCCGGCTTTCAGCCAGGCGCAGGCCCAGACCCCGGCGAGCCGCGCCGAGCCCCAGGTCGCCGGCCTCATCATCAAGTTCCGCGACGGCAGCCGCACCCCGGTGGCCGCCAAGGCCGCGTTGCAGGGCTTCCGCGCCATGAGCGAGGCGCGTGGCCACCGCGTCGCCTTCGACCGCGAGAGCGCCTTCGGCCATCGCGTCATCCGCCTCGCCCAGCGCGTGCCGGCCAGCGCCCTGGCCCAGCTGGCGCGCGACATCCAGCTGTCGGACCCGAGCATCGAGTCCGTCGAACTCGACCACGTCATGCAGCCCAGCTTCACGCCCAATGACCCCGGCTGGGCCGACCAGTGGGACATGAGCGACCCGACCGGCGGCATCAACGCGCCCAAGGCCTGGGACATCGGCACGGGCTTCGGCGTGCGCGTGGCCGTGCTGGACACCGGCGTGCTGTCGCATGCCGACATCGCGGCCAACCTGCTGCCGGGCTATGACTTCATCACCGACAGCACCCGTGCCGGCGACGGCGGCGGCCGCGATGCCAACGCCGGCGACCCGGGCGACAACGTCACGGCCGAGCAGTGCGGCGTGGACAAGCCGGCCAAGAACAGCAGCTGGCACGGCACCCATGTCGCCGGCACCATCGCCGCCTTGGGCAACAACGCGCTGGGCGTCACCGGCGTGGCGCCCAAGGCCAAGATCGTGCCGGTGCGCGTGCTGGGCAAATGCGGCGGCACCACGTCGGACATCGCCGACGGCATCGTCTGGGCCGCGGGCGGCTCGGTGGCCGGCGTGCCGGCCAACGCCAACCCGGCGCAGATCCTGAACCTGTCGCTGGGCGGCGAGGCGGCTTGCGCCAGCATCACGCAGTCGGCCGTCAACTATGCCTACAACAAGGGGGTGCTGGTCGTCGTCGCGGCCGGCAACGACAACCAGGACGTTTCCAAGCAGACACCGGCCAACTGCAAGCATGTGATGGCCGTGGCCGCGACCAACAAGGTCGGCGCGCGCTCCAGCTATTCCAACTACGGCGACATGGTGGACATCGCGGCGCCTGGCGGCGACGCGACCTACGGCAACGTGCTGTCGCTGTCCAACACCGGCATGAGCGGCCCGCTGGCCGACGGCTACAGCTGGCTGCGCGGCACGTCGATGGCGGCGCCCCACGTCGCCGGCGTGGCCGCGCTGATGGCGGCCGTCAACTCGACGGTGCTGCCGACCGACATGGCTTACCTGATGCGATCCACCGCGCGCGCCTTCCCGGGCAGCTGCACGGGCTGCGGCGCCGGCATCGTCGACGCCGAGCAGGCCATCATCGCGGCGCGGGGCTTGCGCCTCGAGAAGGAGCCCAACGGCACGCTGGCCCAGGCCCAATACCTGAATGTGTTCCCGGCGCGGGTGCGCGGCACGCTGCAGCCGGCCGACCCGCAGAACGTCGACATCTACTCGATCAACCTGGCCGCCTCGACGACGCTGCAGACCACGCTGACGATTGACCCGCCGTCGCTGCTGGACATCTACCCCTTCAACGCGACGATGGAGCTGCTGGACGCCAGCGGCAAGCTGGTCAAGGCCGCCGCCATCGTCAACGGCAAGACCGAGGTCAACTATTTCAACGCGACGGGCAAGACGATGGCGGTGTACCTGCGCGTGAAGAGCACCTCTTCGTCCTTCACCATCACCGACCGCGGCTACGAAGTGCAGCTGCGCAAGCTGACCTACGCGTACTGAAGCCCGGATCAGGGCTGGGCGTAGGGCCCGGCCCGCAGCGCGTCGGCGATGCCCTTGCGGTTCTGCGACAGCGCCGCCATGCTGAAGTGGATGTGGCCGCTGCCGGGCGAGGCGCGCCGGATGATGTCGATCTGGGCCAGCACCTCATCGGGCGGCCAGCTCTTGTCGGTGTCGTTGATGCGACTGGTGAACAGGCCCGGGTGGATGGGCCGGCCCAGCGGATTGGAGGCGCGCCAGGCCTGCAGCAGCGGCTCGAAGGCCTGGGCGGTTTGCGAGCGCGGCCAATAGAGCTGGGGCGCGAGATAGTCCATCCAGCCCTCGCGCAGCCACAGCTCGACATCGGCATAGAGCTTGTCGTACTGGCTGAAGCCGCTGATGCCGGCCGGCCTTGCTGCGGGCTTGGGGATGCCGAAGGGACTGACGCCGACGCGCGTGCCGGGGCGCACCTCGTGAGCCAGCGTGTACAGGCGCTGCACCAGGGTGTTGACGTTGTAGCGCCGCCAGTCGTGGCGACCCAGAGACCCTCCCTTGGCCGCGTAGCGCTGCCAGCTCGCGTCGTCGGGGAAGTCGACCTCCTGCTTGGTGGCGGGGTCGGTGACGGGATAGGGGTAGAAGTAGTCGTCGATGTGGATGCCGTCGACGGCATAGCGGCTCAGGATGTCGCGCACGACGGCCAGGGTCTGCTCGGCGGCGGCGGGTTCGCCCGGGTCCATCCAGAGCTGGTCGCCATAGTGCTTGACCCAGTCGCGGCTGCGGCCGATATGGGTCTCGGCCAGGGCCGACCTGGCCGTGCTGTGGCGGGCGCGATAGGGGTTGATCCAGGCGTGCAGCTCCAGGCCGCGGGCGCGGGCCTCGGCCAGCCAGACGGCCAGCGGGTCGTAGCCGGGGTGCTGGCCCTGGGTACCGGTGAGGTATTCGCTCCAGGGCTCGAGCCCGGACTCGTAGAGGGCATCGGCGCTGGTGCGCACCTGCAGGATCAGCGCATTGAGGCCGATGCGCACGGCCGTGTCGCACAGGGCCTTGATCTCGGCCTGCTGGGCTTCGGCGCTGAGGCCGGGCTTGCTGGGCCAATCGATGTTGGCGACGGTGGCGATCCAGGCGGCCCGCCATTCGCGTGGCGGGGGCGGCGCGAGCGCTGCCACGGCAGAG
The DNA here is from genome assembly GCF_031458095.1 of Roseateles saccharophilus. Classification (GTDB taxonomy): domain Bacteria; phylum Pseudomonadota; class Gammaproteobacteria; order Burkholderiales; family Burkholderiaceae_C; genus Pelomonas; species Pelomonas saccharophila_A. Next base: position 2,725,102 of record NZ_JAVDXU010000001.1, on the reverse strand, counting down.
GCAGCAGGGGCTGGCGGCGTGGCGGCCAACGCGGCCTCGCTGGGCGGCACGGGCGCAGGCGTGGGCGGCGTGGCGCAGGCAGCGAGCAGAGGCACGGAGGCGAGGCTCAACAGGTCACGGCGTTTCATGGCATCAGACTTTCACAAACCAGCGCTTGCGGTGCATGAACCAAGCGATGGCATACATGACGAGCACGAAGGCGATGGCGTGCAGCAGCGAGGCGTTGATGGGTGCTAGGCCCGAGTCGCGCAGCGGCGCGTACAGCGCGCGGCCCAATGTGCGTCCGTCGGCGAATTTGATCGTGTACAGCGCCTTGGCCACCAGGCCCGCCAGTGCGAACAGGAAGAGGGCGTTCATGCCGAAGACGACCAGCGGATGCAGCAGTCGTGCCCAGCGCTCGCGGGCCAGCGGCTGCGGCATGGCGTCCAGCAACCAATAAAAGACGGCAAAGACGAGCAGCGCCCAGCCGGACATCGCGAAGGCATAGGAGGGTGTCCACAGCGATTTGTTGATGGGCATCAGCAATGCGTCGAGCGCCTGGCCCAGCCACAGCGAGGCCAGGCCGGCGAGGACCCAGGTCATGGTCTTCTCGGCCGGTTGCCTGTTGGACGCGAGCACATAGCCGGCGAGCACGCCGAACAGTTGCGTCGACACGGCCGGCAGCGTCGACAGCAGGCCTTCGGGGTCCCAGGTCTTGGCGGTTTTCCACAGATGGCCGTCCAGCAGCAGGCGATCCAGCCAGGCGCCGGCATCCTTGCCGGGCTCCAGCAGGCCGACGTGGACGACGCCTTCCGCATCGGGCACCGGCATGCCGAGCTGCACGAGGGAATAGATGGCCATCAACAGCAGGGCCCACAGCGCCACGCCGCGCCGGTCGCACCAGATGACGATGGGCGCCGCGGCCAGCGTGCACAGGCCCAGGCGCTGCAGCACGCCGGGGATGCGCAGGGTCTCGAAACTGAAGCTCGGGATGAGGTTGAGCAGCAGGCCGATGCCGATGATGACGAGGGCGCGGCGCGAGGTGGCGAGCAGCAGGGCGGTCTTGTCAGCCCCGGCCTGGGCGCGGCGCGCCAGGCTCAGCGTCATGGCCATGCCGCTGATGAAGACGAAGAAGGGGAAGACCCAGTCGGTGAAGGTCCAGCCGTTCCAGTGCGCATGCAGCAGCGGCGCGTAGACATGGCCCCAGTCGCCCGGGTTGTTGACGAGCAGCATGGCCGCGATCGCGAAGCCGCGGAAGGCGTCGAGGCTGAGGATGCGCGGGTTCATTCTTGCTTCTTGCCGAAGCCGTCGGGGATCTTGATCAGGGCCGCCATCGCGAAACTCGGCAGCGTCGCCACCAGCACCCAGGCGAAGAAGGGCACGTAGCCGATGTGGTCCTGCAGCCAGCCGCTCCACATGCCGGGGATCATCATGCCCAGAGCCATGAAGCCGGTGCAGATGGCGTAGTGGGCCGTCTTCTGCGGTCCGTCGGCCACATGGATCATGTACATCAGATAGGCCGTGAAGCCCAGGCCATAACCGAATTGTTCGACGGCGAGGGCCGCGCTGATGATGGCGAGGCTGTCGGGATGCGTCAGCGCCAGCAGCAGGAAGGCGACGTTGGGCACGTGCATGGCCAGCACCAGCGGCCACAGCGCGCGCTTCAGGCCGAGGCGCGAGATGATCCAGCCGCCGAACAGACCGCCCAGCGTCAGCGCCGTCAGGCCGACGGTGCCGTAGGCGATGCCGACGGCCTTGGTGGACAGGCCCAGGCCGCCCTTGTCGACGGGGTCGAGCAGGAAGGGCGAGGCCAGCTTCAGCAACTGCGCTTCGGGGAAGCGGTAGAGCAGCAGAAAGCCCAGGGTGACGGCGATGCCGGGCTTCCTGAAGAAGCTGGCGAAGACGGCGAAGAACTCTGCCAGCAACCCGTGCGCCGCACTGCGGCCCGGGCCGCGCAGATCGGCTGCAGGGCGGGGCAGCACGGCGGCATGCCACAGGGCCAGCAGCACGAACAGGCCGCCGAGCAGCCAGAACACCCAGGTCCAGGCCTGCACGACGCTGCCGCTGCGCTCGGTCAGCTCACCGGCCAGATAGACCAGGCCGCCCTGGCCGCCGATATTGGCCAGGCGGTAGAAGGTGGAGCGCACCCCGACGAAGGCGGCCTGGCTGTGCTCGGGCAGGGCCAGCATGTAGTAGCCGTCGGCCGCGATGTCGTGCGAGGCGGAGGCGAAGGCCATCAGCCAGAACACCGCCAGCGACAGCTGGAAGACCTTGTCGGTCGGGATGGTCAGCGCCACACCCGCCAGGGCCGCGCCGACGAAGAATTGCAGCACGACGACCCAGGTTCGCTTGGTGCCGAACAGCTCGGCCAGCGGCGACCACAGCGGCTTGATGACCCAGGGCAGGTAGAGCCAGCTGGTGTAGAGGGCGATGTCGGTGTTGGAGATGCCGAGGTTCTTGTACATGACGACCGACAAGGTCATCACGACGACATAGGGGATGCCCTGGGCGAAGTAGAGGCTGGGGATCCAGCTCCACGGCGAACGCGTCATGTCGCGAGGGCTCGGCTCACGCTGCCATCCACGGCGTCCAGCAGCTTCTGCGCCTCGGCGGCGCCCACGCCGCGCTTGAGCATGACCAGGGCCGTCTTCACATGGTGGTCGCATGCGCCAAGCGCGGCCTGTGCGTCGGCCTCGCTGGCGCCCGAGGCGCGCACCGTCAGCGCCAGCGCCCGCTTCACCAGCTTGGCATTGGTGGCCTTCAGGTCCACCATCAGATTGCCGTAGACCTTGTTGAGCCGCACCATCAAGGCCGACGAGAAGGTGTTCAGCGCGATCTTCTGCGAGGTGCCGGCCTTGAGCCGGGTGCTGCCGGAGATGACCTCGGGGCCGGTGTCCAGCGTGATGCCGATCTCGGCCTGCTGGGTGACGGGCGCGCCGGGGTTGTTGGCGAAACCGATGGTCAGGCTGCCGGCCGCGCGCGCGGCCTCGATGGCGCCCAGCACATAGGGCGTGCCGCCCGAGGCCGCCAGCAGCAGGGCGACGTCATTGGGGCCGGGATTCAGCGCGGCCAGGTCGGCGGCACCCTGGGCGCGGTCATCCTCGGCGCCTTCGACGGCGACGAACATCGCGCCCTGGCCACCGGCGATGACGGCCACGGCCCGCTCGCGCGGCCACGAGAAGGTGGGGTAGAGCTCGACGCTGTCCAGCACGCCCAGGCGCCCTGACGTACCGGCGCCGGCATAGAGCAGGCGGCCGCCGGCGCGAATGCGGGGCAGGGCGGCGTCCACGGCGGCGGCCAACTGGGGCATGGCGGCCTTGACGGCAGCCACGGCGGCGTCCTGGTCGGCGATGAATGCATCCAGCAGGTCCGGCGTGGCGTAAGTGTCCAGGTCGGGATGCCGGGTGCTCGGTGTTTCGGTGTTCAGCATGGGGAAGGGCAGGCGCAGGCTTGCCGCACTCTAGCGGCTGGTGCCGAGGCATGACGAATGCCACGCGCCATTGCGGTCATAACGTCAGGTAATCAGAATCTGCCGGCTGGCTGTAAGGACTCGAAGGATCAACCCGACGCAAGCTGGCAAGTCGGTTCCGCTGTTCAGGGCCGACCTGTGGTGATTACCCGATCTCATCCACTTTCTTTTTCTGGAGACTCCACATGAACGCATCCCTGAAGACCGGCCTGGGCATTGCCGCCGCCGCTGCCGCCCTGTTCGCCACTGCCGTGCCGACGACCGCCATGGCTGCCGACGGCATGGTCAAGTGTTCCGGCGTGAACGGCTGCAAGGGCACTTCCGAGTGCAAGACCGCCAAGAGCGACTGCAAGGGCCACAACGGCTGCAAGGGCCAGGGCTGGGTCAGCAAGAAGAGCGCTGAGGAATGCACCAAGGCCGGCGGCAAGGTGGAGAAATAAGACCACCCCCGAGGCGCTTGACGCGCCTCCCCCTCAAGGGGGCGCAGCCAGTGGCCTGGCAAAGCGCTTTGCGCTTCAGTGAAGGCTCATATCGCTTGCGATGTGACGCCGGAGCTAAAGCCAGTTCCACGGCTGCCGCTTGATGGCGTGCGAGCCTGCGGCCGCACGTCATTCTTTGTTTGCGAACACATGACCAAGATTCAAGGCTTTGGCCTCGGCTTGCGCACCGAGCATTACGCCGCCTTCGAGGCCGGTGTCGATGCCGCCGTGAGGCCCGACTGGCTGGAGATCATTTCCGAGAACTACATGGTGCCGGGCGGGCCGCCGCTGGTGCATCTGGAGCGCATCCGGGCCGACTACCCGCTCGTCATGCACGGCGTGTCGCTGTCGGTCGCCGGGCCGGCGCCGCTGGATCTCGGCTATCTGCGTGAACTCAAGGCCCTGGCCGACCGCCTCGAGCCCGGCTGGGTGTCCGACCACCTCTGCTGGAGCGCCGACGCCCACAGCCAGCTGCACGACCTGCTGCCGGTGCCGCTGACGCGCGCGGCGCTGGACCATGTCGGCGGCCGCATCGCCCAGGTGCAGGACGCCCTCGGCCGGCCGCTGGTGCTGGAGAACGTCTCCAGCTATGTGCGCTTTGCGGCCGACGAGATGACGGAATGGGACTTCATCGCCCAGCTGCTGAAGGCCACCGGCGCCCAGCTGCTGCTGGACGTCAACAACGTCTATGTCTCGGGCCGCAACCACGGCTTCGACCCGGTCGCCTATCTCGACGCCATTCCCGTCGAGCCGGTGCGCCAGATCCACCTCGCCGGCCACGAGGACCGTGGCGACATCGTCATCGACACGCACGACCACCCGGTGCGCGACGAGGTCTGGGCCCTCTACCAGCATGCCGTCAAGCGCTTCGGCGCCGTGCCGACCATGATCGAGCGCGATGACCATATCCCGCCGCTGGAGAGCCTGCTGGCCGAGCTGAGCGTGGCCCGCCGCCTGGCTGCTGAATCATGAGCGTGACGCAGCAACAGCGGCAGCTCGCCGCCGCCATCCGCGACGGTGGGGACGCCACCGGCCTGCTGGCCGGCGATCACGCGATCGGCCTGGAGGTCTATCGCCATGCCTACCGCGCCCGCCTCGTCGCAGCGCTGACCGACAACTACACCGTGCTGGCCCGAGCCCTGGGCGACGAGGCCTTCGAGGCCCTGGGCCAGGCCTATCTGGCCGCCACGCCCAGCCAGCATCCGTCCATCCGCTGGTTCGGCCACGAGCTGGCCGGCTTCATGGCCGCGGCCGATGACGATCTCGTGCCCCATGCCAGCCTGGTCGACTTCGCCCGCATGGACTGGGCCCTGCGCGGCGCCTTCGACGCGGCTGAGGCGCCGCCTCTCGACCCGGCGACGCTGGCGGCCCTGAGCTCCGACGACTGGGCCGATCTCGTGCTGCAGCTGCAACCCAGCGTGCAGCGCGTGACGCTCGCCCACGCCATCGAGCCCGCCTGGCGCGTGCTGCGCGAATGGGAACCGGAATTCGGCGACGTTCAGCCCGAACTGCCCGAGCCCGTGCCGCATGAGCACACGCTGCTGGCCTGGCGCCAGGCCGGCGAGACCCGCTGGCGTTCGCTGGAGCCGCTGGAGGCCGGCCTGCTCGAAGGCGTCGCCGCCGGCGCGCCCTTCGCATGGCTGTGCGAGCGCGTTGCCGAGCAGCTCGGCGACCCCGAGGCCGCCGCGCCTGCCGTCATCGGCGCCCTGCAGCGCTGGCTGGCCGACGGCCTGCTTCAGGAGCGCGCGTCGTAGTTCAGCGGGTGAGTGGCCTCGCGCTGCCCCCTCAGCGTGCCATGGCCGTTCATCGTCGGCGCGATCGTGCCGTAGGCGGTGCGGATCCAGGCCACGGTGAACTGGCATTCCCGCACCGCCGGTGTGTCGGCCGCGTCCTTGTTGGCCGCGCGGCTGGCATTGTTCATCGCGGTGTCGACGGTGGCGGGCTCCAGCCGGTAGCCGCCGGCCACACCGGCCTCGGTGACGGCGGCCAGGGCCAGGTCCTTGAACGGGAAGCTGCTGTTGTCGGCCCGGGTGCAACCGCCGGTGGCCGCGGCGCTGGCGTCGCCGCTGGTGGCGAGGTTCAGGCGCACGGCCAGGGCGCTGCCCGAGCGGCGCAGCGTGGGGGCGCCGGTGGGCTGCAGGATGGTGAACGCCGCGGGCAGCATCACCTCGCTGACATGGCGCACGCCGGCGCGCGTGAAGACGACGCGCACCAGCGGCTGGGCGGCCGAGGCGTTGATGTAGAGGCTGTAGTCCAGGCGCTTGCCGTCGGGGTTGTTCATGCGCACTTCGGGCTCGGCGTCGGTACTGGCCATCAGGCTCTCGTTGCCGGCCAGCAGCACGGTCGTCGTCGCGTTGGCCGACTTGCCGAGGAAGCCCTCCAGGAAGATGGCGCGGTTGGCATCGATCTGCGTGGCCGTGAAGCGCGGGCTGATCTCGTCCACACGCAGCGTCGAAGACTCGGTGCAGTTGCGCACCGTGCAATTGAAGGCGTCGTCGAGGGGCTCGGTGTCGTCGCTGGGGGCGCCACAACCAGCCAGCGCGAGCACCGCGCAGCCCAGCGACGCCGGCACGCGGCAGTTCGGGAAAGTCATGGGTTTTCTCTGGGTTGTTCGTCGGCGCAGATACTAGGGGCGACGGCCGCCGCCACGCTTTGACGGCCATTGTGAATACTCACCCGACAGGAGTCGTTATGTTTCCCAGGCCATTTCACGCTGTCGCACTGGCGCTGGCGTTGAGCGCTCCGTGCGCGCATGCCACGCTGTCCGTGGGCGCCGCCGCGCCGGACTTCAGCGCCGAAGCCGCGGTGGGCGGCCAGGCCTTCAAGTTCCGCCTGGCCGAAGCGCTGAAGCAAGGCCCGGTGGTGTTGTATTTCTATCCCAAGGCCTTCACCAGCGGCTGCACCGTGGAAGCCCACCAGTTCGCCGAGGCGACCGACCGGTTCAAGGCCCTCAACACCACCGTCATCGGCATGTCCAATGACGACATCGACACGCTGAAGAAGTTCAGCGTCGAGGCCTGCCGCAACAAGTTCGCCGTCGCGGCCGATGCCGGCGGCAAGGTCATCAAGACCTATGACGTCGCGCTGAAGCTGGTGCCCGGCACCATGGCCGACCGCGTCTCCTACCTGATCGCCCCGGACGGCAGGATCGCCGCCGTGCATGCCAGCATGAACCCCGATGGCCACATCGACGCAATGTTGAAGGCCGCCGAGAAGTTCAAGAAGTGACCGCCGGCCTCCACGCTCTCGACGCGACCGCGTTGCTGGCGGCCTATGGTTCGGGCGAGCTGTCGCCCGTGGAGGTCATGCAGGCCGTGCTCGACCAGGCGAGCCGGCGCGAAGGCGAGCTGCATGCACTGTGCGCCGTCGACGCCGAAACCGCGCTGGCGGCCGCCCGGGAGAGCGAGGTTCGCTGGCGTGCCGGCGCGGCGCTGGCGCTCGACGGCGTGCCCGTCACGCTGAAGGAAAACATCGCCGTGCCGGGCGCCGGCTACCGCCTGGGTACCGCCGCCACGGCCGACGATGCGGTGGCCGACTTCGAGGCCCCGCCCGCGGCCCGCCTGCGCGAGGCCGGCGCCGTTCGCTGGGCGCGCACCACCATGCCCGACTACGGCATGCTGAGCTCGGGCCTGTCCAGCCTCTACGCCGAGCCGGCCCGCAATCCCTGGGATGTGGCGATGACGCCCGGCGGCTCCAGCGCCGGTGCAGCGGCTGCCGCTGCCGCCGGCTATGGCCCTCTGCATCTCGGCACCGACATCGGTGGCTCCATCCGGCTGCCGGCCGGCTGGTGCGGCCTGGTCGGCCTCAAGCCCAGCCATGGCCGCGTGCCCATCAAGCCGGGCTATGCCGGCCGCGTGGCCGGGCCGCTGGCGCGCACGGTTGCGGACACGGCGCTGATGCTGGCCGTGCTGGCCCAGCCGGATGCGCGCGACCCGACGCAGCTGCCGCCGGGATTCGTCCAACGTCCTCTCGACCCGCGTGGCCTGCGCATCGGCCTGCTGATGGAAGCAGGCTGGGGTGACACGGTGCAGCCCGAGGTCGCGGCCGCCATCATGGCCGCAGCGCGCGCCTTCGAACAGGCCGGTGCCATCGTCGAGCCGCTGGCCCCCTTCACGACACGCGAGATGGCCGAGGGCATCGACCGCTTCTGGCGCATGCGCTCCTGGCTGGACATTTCGGCCCTGGCGCCCGAGCGGCGTGCCAAGGTCCTGCCCTATATCCTCGACTGGGTGGCGCCCGCGGCCGGCTATGACGGCGGCACGGTCTTCCGCGGCTACAGCCAGATGCAGGCCCTGCGCGAAGCGGCCAATGCCGCCTGCGAGCCATTCGATTTCGTGCTGTCGCCGGTCGCTCCCATGCCGGCCTACCCGGCCCATCTCGCCAGCCCCCTGCACGATCCGGCCCGACCCTTCGAGCACATCGCCTTCACGCTGCCCTACAACATGAGCGAGCAGCCGGCGCTGTCCATCAACGCGGGCTACACGGCGGGCGGCCTGCCCATCGGACTGCAGGTCATCGGCCGCCGTTTCGACGACGCCGGCGTGCTGGCGCTGGGCGCGCTGTGGGAGCAGCTGCGGCCCATGCAGCGCGCGTGGCCGTTCAGCGCCGAACTCCGCGGCTGATGCTCAACGGGCGCGGCGCCTTGCGGCCATCAAGCCGCCAAGGCCCACGACGACCAGTGCGAGGGAGGCCGGCTCGGGAAGGGCGCGACCCGCGCCGACGACATTCACGTCATCGAACATGTAGAAGCTCCCGCCGTTGCTGCCCATGAAAGCCAGCGTGCTGCTGGTGCCGCTCGCCTGCACGTTGAACGTGTAGTGGGTCCACGCGAATGGGTCGGCCTGGCTGAGCGCGAGCAGTTCGATACCGTTCCAGGTGACCTTGAAGCCATTCGGCGCGCAAGCCGCATAGTCCGGACAATTGGCCAGCCAGAATGACACTTCATAGGTCTTGCCCGCCTCGGTGGACAGGTCCTGGCTGATGCCCCCCAGCCCCATCAGGCCATTGATCGCGGAATATTGGCCGGAATGGGGACCCCCAGTGGCCTGGAATCCGCCCACCGCTTCGCACAGGCTGAGGGTCGATGGCCCGCACACCCTCAGCCATGAATCGTCGATCGAAGCGGTCCAGCCCGTGAAGTCGCCGGTCTCGAAGCCGCCGTTGACCACCAGATTGGCATGGGCAGCTTGGGCGAGCCCGAAGACCAGGAAGAGTGATGAAAAGAGTCTTGAGTACATGGTGATTCCCAGATGATGGATCGTTTCGGTCAATCCCCGGGTTGAAGCGTGCGAGCTCGCGCACTCGGTCATGAGTGCTCTCCGGGAGGTGGTATCTGCAGCAGGGTGCTGCGATGGGAGCAGTCTCTGAAGCGCCGGTTGCAGCGCCGTTTCGCGCCGGCGCGCGGCGTGTTTCATTTGTTGGATGCGCTTGGGCGCAACGGCGGCCGTCGCTTCTACGATGCCGGGGTGCTGGCCCTCGGTGCCGTGCGGGAGCCGCTGCGCCCCGCCCAACATCCCTGGCCTGTCTGACGGAGCCCACCATGATCCTCGTCCTTGGCCATGTCACCGCCCGCCCCGAGCACTTCGATGCGGTGCTGAAGCTCAGCCAGCAGCATGTGGCGCGCTCGCGCGCCGAGCCGGGCTGCATCGCGCATGCCGTGCACCGCGATACCGAGAATCCGCTGCGCCTGGTCTTCGTCGAAAAGTGGAGCGACATGGCGGCCCTGCAGCTTCACTTCCGCGTGCCGGCCTCGCGCGAGTTTGGCAAGGCGCTGGCGACGCTGGCGTCCGAGCCGCCGGGGCTGGAGATCCACGAGGCCGCAGAGGTCAGGCCGGCGGGCTGAACGCGGGGGGTCAGCCGCGCCCGATGCTCGCAGGCAAGGGTTGCTCCGGCAGGCCGGCCTCGCGCAGCACGCGGTTGACTTCGTCCCAGGCGGCGGTGACGTCCGTACAGACCTGGAAGGGGCGGCTGCGCCGGTAGACGGCAGCCATGTCGAGCACCATGGCGGCGTCTTCGTCGCCGGGCGCGACGAGCAGGATGGTGGCCAGCGGCACCGTCTGGCGCTCCACGAAACCGCCCACCGTCTCCTTGAATTCGCGCAGGCCCTCGTCGTCCATGCCGAGCGGCCGGCGGAATTCCATCAGGCTGACGTAGCGCCGGTCCGCCGGGATGCGGTCTGCTGCGATGTTGGTGCCGCGCTTGGCCGCAGCCATCAGCGCTGCGTCGAAGGGCCCCTGGGCGATGTAGTGCATGACCCGGCCGATGAAGCCCACCGTGACGCGGCCGAAGCCGTGGGTGTCGGGCTGCTCGTGCAGGGGGGCGTGACCTGGGGCGTTCATGGACGTCGGGCCGGGCAGATTTTGCGCCTGGCCGCGTCGACCGAGCTTACCGCCGCTTGACGAAGCCGAGCAGCGCCGCCATCGGCAGCACCGAGCGCGGCCGGTAGGGCAGGCGCCACAGGCCGCCGTGGTTGGCGGTGTGCACCAGCAGCTTGAGCGGATGGGCGAAGTCGCGTGGCGCCGTGCGCAGCTGGTGCACCCACATCGCGGCCATCAGCGCATTCGTCGTCGCCGGCGCGAAGACCTCGACGCCAAAGGCCTTGGCGCCGCGAAAGCCCGCCGCCAGCAGCGGGTTGGAGACGACCGAGGCCGTCGTGGTGCTGGGCGCTACGTTGAAGGCCACGCGATGGCCGTCGGCGCGCGCCACCAGGGCTCGCCATTGCTGCAAGCGCTTGGCCATCGCGTAGTTGGGACCCTGTTCGACGACGAGGGCGTCCACCAGACCCCAGTGGCCGAAATCGCCCGCGTCGATCAGCGTCTCGATATGCGGCGCAAAGCCGCGCCCGCCGCTGGACAGGCGGGCGCCGAACTGGGCCAGCTTCTTGACGACGCCGCGTTCGGCATAGCGGCGCATGACATCGCGCGCCAGTTCCTCGGGCACGGCGAAGACGTCGGTCGGCGTGGCCATATAGGCGAGCTGGGTGCGCGCGTCGGCGGCGCACAGCGTGGCGCTGATGGCGTCCATGGCCAGGGACACGCGCACATGGCGCTCGCCGTCCAGATAGGCGAGGTTGGCGATGGACAGCGGCTGTCCGAGGGACGCCAGCCAGGCGGCGATCTCGGGCGTGTCGGCCAGCAGGTCGGCGCCGGCGTGGGCGGCGTCCAGCGGCTGGCCCTGGGCGACGGGCGCGGTCAGCGTCGCATTGCCGGCGGCGACGGTGGCGGCAATGCGCTTCCAGGTCGCGGCGCGGGCGAGGTCGATGCCGACGAGGTTGGCGCGCCACTTGGCCAGCCAGGCCAGCGGGCCGGCCTCGCTGCCGGCGCCCAGCAGCACCAGATGCTGGTCGGACAGGTCGAACCATTCCGGATGGGCCAGGCAGTCGCGCAGGGCGCTGGCATGCGCGGCCTCGCAGACGCCGGCCTTCTCCCAGCGATCGATCTGACGGGCCAGGGCGTCGCCGGACAACTCTCGGCCCTGATGGGGCACGGTCCAGGGCGCCGGTGCGGCGTCGCCGCTGCCGTGCAGCTGCAGGGTCTGGAAGCGGCGCTGCGGCGCGCGCATGGCATCGGCCAGCGAGAGAGCCTTGCCGGCGCGCACAAAGGGCAACTCGCTCCAGGCCGCCGTGAGCCCCGCGCGCGCCGAGGCGACGACGCCGACGGGCCTGGCCGCCTGGGCCTGCACGAGGGCCAGCCAATGGGCGGGATAGGCATGGCGCCAGTCGCGTTCGGCGGTGACAGCATCTGCTGCCGTGGCATCGAGCCCGCGCAAGGCCGCGGCCACGATGCGCTGGCCCGGCGCCCCGGTGGAGCGCTTGCCCTTGGCATCGAGCGGCCATTGCAGGCCCGGCGCTTCACTCATCAGCGCGGCGGCGGTTCTTGCGTGGGCAGGCCGGCCGCGGCCAGGTCGGCATTGACCAGGGCCCAGGCGGCGTCGAAGTTGTCGGCGCGGCGCACCGGCCGGCTGGCGCGCCAGATGTCCATCAAGGCCGGCAGGCGTTCGATGCCGGGAATGCCGGGGCGCACCAGGAAGACGGTGGACACGGCGACGATGCCGCGCGAGCCGAAGGCGTCGATGCTGGCGCGCAGTTCGGCCAGCGCATCGGAGTCCATCTGCAGGCTGCCGCGGATCTCCAGCAGGTCGCCGAAGCGGCGGTCGGCCGGCAGGCGCTTGCCGGCCAGGGCGATGGCGCGCTTGACGGCGGCCATCAGCGGTGCGTCGAAGGGGCCTTCGGCCAGCGACACCATGACGCGGCCATGCACGCCCACGCTGACGCGGCCGAAGCTGGGCTTGACGACCGGATGGCGGGAAGGGGGAAGAGCGGGGCCGGAGCTCATGGTGTGAGATTATTTTGCACGCTTGGCGGCACGCTCAATGAAGGAGTCATGGCAATGTTGACCTTGTACGGTACCAAGGGCTCGGGCTCGGCCGCCATCGAGGCGGCGCTGGCGCGGGCGGGCCTGGCCTACACGGGCGTGGACGCGGCTTCCTGGAACCCCGGCCCGGGACGGGACGAGCTGCTGCGCGTCAACCCACTGGGCCAGATCCCGACGCTGGTGCTGGCCGACGGCACGGTGTTGACGGAAAGCGCGGCCATCCTCATCCATCTGGGCCTGACGGCACCGCCGGGCCTGCTGCTGCCCGCCGACGCCAGCGCGCGGGCGCGCGCCATCCGCGGCCTGGTCTATATCGCGGCCAACTGCTATGCCGCCATCAGCGTCATCGACTACCCCGAGCGCTGGTGCGAGCCCTGCGACGACGCGATGAAGACGCAGATCCGTGCCGGCACGCGGGCCCGCCTGCACGAGCACTGGCGGCTGTTCGCCGACCAGTTCGAGATCGGCTTCGACGCCGGCTCGCCCGGGGCGCTGGAACTGCTGGCCACCGTCGTGTCCAAATGGTCGGGGTCGCGGCCCATGCTGCAGGCGGAGAGGCCGAGCTTTTATGCTCAGCTGCTGCGCGTGGAGCAGCAGGCGGAAGTCGCCGCCGTCTTCCAACGCCACTGGCCATGACTGGAGCCCCCATGACCCACCCCATCGACGCCTGGCATGCGCTGGCGAAAGCCCGCAATCCCCGTGCCCTGGCGGCCCTGCTGGCCGACGAGGTCGTCTTCCACTCGCCCGTCGTGCACACGCTCCAGCGCGGCAAGCTGCTGGCGTCGCAATATCTCGGCGCGGCGCTGATGATCCTGGGCAACCAGAGCTTTCGCTATGTGCGCGAGATCCGCGGCGAGCGTGACGCGCTGCTGGAGTTCGAGCTGGAGCTCGAAGGCGTGGCCGTCAACGGCGTCGATCTGATCCGCTGGAACGACGCGGGCCAGATCACCGACTTCAAGGTCATGATCCGGCCCCTGAAGGCCATCCAGGCCGTGCAGCAGAAGATGGCCGAGCTGCTGGCGCAGATGCAGCAGCAGGCTCAGCAGTAGTTCAGGGCACACCGCACAGGCAGTGCACCGCGGCGGCCTTGTCCCACTGACCGCGCGCCGAGTGCTGCGCGAGCTCCTTCAGAACCGCCAGCTCCTCGCGCACCGGCGCGGGCAGGGCGTCCAGGCCAAGCGAGGCGCCGATGGACGCGCTGATGGACGGCGCCACCGCGTCGGTCAGCGAAGCCAGCAGGCGCTCGCCGCGGCTGAGGTCGCGCTCCACATAGACCAGGCGCGGCTTCTCGCCGGCCTTGACCTCGAGCTTGGCGAGCTGGACGGCCGTCTGCACGGCGTCGCCAAAGCTGCCCAGGCGGTCGACCAGGCCGCGCTCCTTGGCCTGTGAGCCGGTCCAGATGCGACCCTGGGCCACGGCGTCAATCTTTTCCGGCGTGCTCTTGCGCGCCTGGGCCGCCAGCGTCGTGAAGCGGCTGTAGGTGTTGTCGATGCTGGCCTGCACGGCGGCCTTCAGCCGCGGGTCCAGCGCTCGGCGCGGGTCGTAGCCGCCGGCCAGCCAGGTCGTCGTGACACCGCCGGTGTGCAGGGACAGCTTGTCCATCAGGCCTTCGGCTGTCGGCAGCATGCCGAACACGCCGATGCTGCCGGTGATGGTGCCGGCGTCGGCGAGGACGGCGTCGCTGGCCATCGAGATCCAGTAGCCGCCCGAGGCCGCCACGTCGCCCATGGAGACGACGACGGGCTTGCCGGCCTGGCGCGTCAGCTCCAGCTCGCGGCGCACGATCTCGGAGGCGAAGGCACTGCCGCCGGGCGAGTTCACGCGCAGCACCAGGGCCTTGATGGCATCGTCCTCGCGCGCCTTGCGGATCAGCCGCGCGGTGGAGTCGCCGCCGATGCGGCCCGGGCCGGCATCGCCATCGACGATCTCGCCCTCGGCGACGACGATGCCGATGCCCGCCTGCAGCTTGTTCGGCGCACCGGCCTCCTTCACATAGGCCATGTACTGGCTCAGGGACACCTGGCGGAAGCTCTTGCTCTCCTCATCCTTGGCGCCCTTGGCGATCAGCAGCTCGCGCATCTCGTCGCGCGTCTTCAGGCCGTCGACGAGCTTGGCCTGCAGGGCCAGCTTGGCGACGTCGCCCTGGGAGGCCGCCATCAGCCTGGGCAGGTCGGCGATGTCCCGGGCGATGCTGCCGGCCTCGAGCTTGCGGGCGGCTTCGATGCTGGCCGTGAAGCCGCTCCACAGCTCGCCATAGACCAGGCCCTCGGACTCCAGCGTCGCCGGGCTGGGGCCATTGGCCGTGTAGGTCTCGGCAAAGTTCTTGAAGGTGCCGACCTTGAGGACGTTGGGCGCCACGCCGATGCGGTCCAGGGCGTCCTTGTAATAGGTGCGGTAGCGGCCGAAGCCTTCGAGGCCGACCATGCCCATGGGGTGCACATAGACCTCGTTGGCCTGGGTGGCCACGAAATAGCCGCGCTGGCTGTAGCTGTCGGCATAGGCATAGACCGGCTTGCCGCTCTTCCTGAAGGCCTGCAAGGCCGCGCTCACCTCGTGCAGCCCGGCCAGGCCGGCGCCCTGCAGCTCCTCGACGTCCAGCAGCACGGCGCTGATCTTGTCGTCCTTCGCGGCCTGGTCGAGCACGGCGAGCACGTCGCGCAGCCGGGTCTGGTGCGGCACGCTCTGGCCGCGGGCCTGGGCGGCCAGCTGCTCGCGCGGGCTGCCGGAGAACTGCTCGACGAGGTTGCCGTCGAGCTTGAGGACCAGGGTGGTCTTGTCGTTCAGTGGCTTGGGGCCGCGCGTCACGATGGCCGTCACGATGACGACGAGCAGGATCAGCACCAGCAGGTTCATCAGCGCGCGTCGGGTGCCATCCAGCAGCCACCAGGCCTTGGAGAACAGCCAGCCGAGTGTGGAGAAAAAGGACTTCATCGACAGCTACCTTGAGGGTTGATGCGGGCAATTGTGAGGGCCGGCGGCCTTAGCATCCGCCGGTCACGGTTTTGAGGACATCTCATGCTTGCCTGGCCCAGCTGGACGCGGCGCATCAACGAGTATTTCCCGCTGCGTTATCTGACGTGGATGCTCTGCGGCCTGCTCGCGTTGTTCTTCGCCATCGGCTGGATGGGCGGGCTCACCGACGGCGTGCTGGTGATCGTCTTCCTCGGGCTGACGCTGCTCGGCCTGCGCGACTCGCGCCAGACGCGTCATTCCATTCTGCGCAACTACCCCGTCATCGGCCATCTGCGCTTTCTGCTGGAGTTCATCCGCCCCGAGATCCGCCAGTACTTCCTGGAGGGCGACAACGACGCCGCGCCGTTCTCGCGCGCCCAGCGCTCCATCGTCTACCAGCGCGCCAAGGGCGACCCCGACCAGCGCCCCTTCGGCACCCAGCTCGACGTCAGTGCGCGTGGCTACGAATGGATCAACCATTCCCTGGCCCCGACCCATCTCACCAGTCACGACTTCCGCATCACCATAGGCGCCGGCCGCGCCCAGCCCTATTCAGCCAGCGTCTTCAATATCTCGGCGATGAGCTTCGGGGCGCTCAGCGCCCATGCCATCCTGGCGCTGAACAAGGGCGCCAAGCAGGGCGGCTTTGCCCACGACACCGGCGAGGGCTCGATCAGCGCCCACCACCGCGTGCATGGCGGCGACTTGATCTGGGAGATCGGCTCGGGCTATTTCGGCTGCCGCAACGAGGACGGCAGCTTCAGCGCCGAGAAGTTCGAAGCCAATGCCCGCGACCCCCAGGTCAGGATGATCGAGCTCAAGCTCAGCCAGGGCGCCAAGCCTGGCCATGGCGGCGTGCTGCCCGGCCCCAAGGTGACGGCCGAGATCGCCGCCGCGCGCGGTGTGCCCGAGGGCGTGGCCTGCATCTCGCCAGCCCGGCACAGTGCCTTCTCGACACCGGTCGAGATGATGCAGTTCATCGACAAGCTGCGCACGCTGTCGGGCGGCAAGCCCACCGGCTTCAAGCTCTGCATCGGCCATCCCTGGGAATGGTTCGCCGTCTGCAAGGCCATGCTGGAGACGGGCATCACGCCGGATTTCATCGTCGTCGACGGCGCCGAGGGCGGCACGGGGGCGGCGCCACTGGAGTTCACCAACCATGTCGGCGCGCCGGTGCAGGAGGGCCTGCTGCTGGTGCACAACACCCTGCTCGGCCTGAATCTGCGCGACAAGATCAAGATCGGCTGCGCCGGCAAGGTCACGACGGCCTTCGACATCGTGCGCCTGATGGCCCTGGGCGCCGACTGGTGCAACTCGGCGCGCGGCTTCATGTTCGCCCTGGGCTGCATCCAGGCCCAGGCCTGCCACACCGGCCACTGCCCGACCGGCGTGACGACCCAGGACCCGCACCGCCAGCGCGCCATCGTCGTGCCCGACAAGGCCCAGCGCGTCGCCAACTTCCACCAGAACACACTGAAGGCGCTGAAGGAACTCGTCGAGGCCGCCGGTCTGTGCCATCCGCAGGAGATCACGGCCCAGCACATCGTGCACCGCCTGGACAAGCATGAGGTGCGCTTGCTGGCCAATCTGCTGCCCTTTGTCGAGCCCGGCGCGGTGCTGCGCGGCGAGTTGCCGCACAACACCTTCCGCATCTACTGGCCGCTGGCCAGCGCCCACAGTTTTGCGCCGCAGGGCAATATCGAGCGCACGGCCTGAGACCACCCATCCCGGTGCCGCCCGCTCGCGGGGGATGGGGACTGCAAATTAGGGGGGCAAGGCCCAAAACGCGCACAATGCGCAGCGGTTACATCCCTGCGCCATGCCCACCGTCTACCTTCTCCGTCTCAGCGAGGCCACGCTGCAGCGCACCCGCTCGCTGCTGCTGCAGGCCAAGGGCGTGGAGCTGGCCGGCAGCAGCACCGTGCTGGCAGATGCGCTGGGCGAACTCGCGGCGCTGGCGCCCGATATCGTCGCCAGCGATCTGCGCCTGGTGGACAGCCATGCGATGCGCGTTGCCCATGAGTTGGGCCGTTTGCCGGTGCGCCCCCAGCTGCTGCTGTTGACGCCGACGGCCGACGACCTGCAGCTGTTCGCCGCCCTGAGCGCCGGGGCCAACGCCTATCACGTCGATGACGGTGGCGGCGCCGGCCTGGTCGAGGCGCTGATGCGCCTGCATGACCGCCGCGCCATGCTCAGCCCGCAACTGGCCCGCCAGGCCATGGCGGCCTTTGGCATCGAGCGCAGTCCCCTGGCCATGGCCCGCCAGGTCGCCGCGCCGCTGGACGCCAGCCCTGCCGGCCGCCAGATCGACCAGGCCAGCCGCCATCTGCTGACGCTGCTGGCCCAGGGCCTGCTGCTGGCCGAGATCGCGACGCTGTGGAAGCTGCAGGCGGCCGAGATCGAAGGCCGCGTCTGGCGCCTCGTGCGCCTGCTGCATGTTCGATCCAGGGAGCTCCTGATCGCCTGATGCGGGCCGAGCGCCGGGCCGCTCCCAAGCCGGCCCGCGTTGGCGATGTGCTTGCTGCTCGATGCAGCAAGCATCGCCGTCCCCGCGGGGGACCGATCAGACTCGCTCGCGTTCAGCGATGCGAGGCTGGGCGAGGGGCCGTCAGCTCGGCACAGTGTCCATGAAGCTCTGGCGCTGCGAGAGCTTGTCCATGTGACGCGCCAGGTTGGGGTGGGTCTCGCGCCAATGGATCTCGGGGAAGCGGAACTCCAGCCAGCCCAGGGCACAGCCCAGCGAGATGTCGGCCAGCGAGAAATGATTGCCTGAGCACCAGGCCTTCTCGCCCAGGCCCTGGCTCATCGCGGCCAGGGCGGCATGGACCTTGGTCAGGTTGCGGTCGATCCAGGCGGGGCTGCGCTGCTCGGGCGTGCGATGCGTCCAGGTGCGCTCCAGGCGCACGAGGATGCCGGCGTCCATGATGCCGTCGGCCAGGGCCTCCCAGGTGCGCACTTCGCAGCGCTCACGGCCACGCTCGGGAATGAGCTTGCCCACCGGCGACAGCGTGTCCACGTACTCGACGATGACCCGCGAGTCGAAGACGGCGCCGGTGATGGAGTCCTGGCCTTCCATGACCAGGCAGGGCACCTTGCCCAGCGGGTTCATCTTCAGGATGGCGTCGCTGCCCCAGACGTCTTCAAGCACCAGTTGGTAATCGAGCTTCTTCTCGGCCATCACGATGCGCACCTTGCGCACATAAGGGCTGGCGAGAGAACCGATCAACTTCATCGCGGTCATAGGGCAAACACGGGGATCACAAGTCGAAACGATTCTAGCCAGCGCCCCCCGGCGAATCGGCCGTGAAAAAGGCCTGTCGGCTGGGGCCGACAGCCACCGCAGGCAGGGGTTGCCAGCCCGGCTCGCGACCGCCAGAGTGTCGGCCGGCCCACCGCAGTAGACGGTGGCAGTGATCCAGGGAGAGCCCATGCCAGACATCGACGCCGCCACTGCCGCGGCTCCATCGCCGTTGCCGCCAGCGCCGCGTGTCCTCGAAATCCGCTTCACGGGTTCGGGCAGCGAATACTTCCGCATCTGGTCGGTCAATATGCTGCTCATCCTTGTCACGCTGGGCCTGTACCTGCCCTTTGCCAAGGCCAGGCGCATCCGTTACTTCTATGCCAACACCCTGGTCGACGGCCAGGCACTGAGCTTTCACGGCGATCCCAGGAAGATGTTCCGCGGCTTCCTGCTGCTGGTCCTGCTGATGGCGGTCTACAGCGGCGCGGGCCGCTTCTCCACGACGGCGGCCTTCGTCGCCTTCCTGATCCTGTGCGCCGTCTGGCCGGCGCTGTGGCGGGCCTCCCTGCAGTTCCGCCTGGGCAATACCAGCTGGCGCGGCCTGCGCATGCGCTTCGACGGCACGCTGCGGGGCGCCTATCTGAGCTGCGCACCCAGCTATCTGCCGGCCATCGCCCTGGTCGGCGGCGCCTCGGCGCTGGACCCCGAGGCCATCAAGGCCGCCGGCGGCGGCTTCACGCCGGGCCTGGCGATCTACTCCGTCGGCGCGCTGTGCATGACGCTGTTCGCCCCCTGGTCGCTGACGCTGTTCAAGCGCTACCAGCACGATGGCTACCGCATCGCCGGCCAGCACAGCCGTTTGAAGCTGTCGGTGGCCAAGCTGTATCTGCTGTCGCTGAAGACCATGGGCGTGGCCATCCTGCCCATGCTGCTCGGTGGCGCGCTGATGGCCGTTTTCGTGGGGTTGTCGCGCACCCTCGCCGGCCCCGAGCGGGCGGTGCTGGGCATGGTGCTGTTCAGCATCGGCCTGGCCTTGATGTATCTGCTGATGTTTGCCGTCGTCATGCCGTATGGCGCGGCGCGCATGCAGAACCTGGCCTGGAACGGCACGCGCAGCGAGGCCCTCGCGTTCAAGAGCCGGCTGAAGTTCCGTTCGCTGTTTGCGCTGACGCTGAAGAACTGGCTGCTGACGGCGCTGACGCTGAGCCTGTACCGGCCCTTCGCAGCGGTGTCGACCGCCCGGCTGCGGCTGGAGGCGGTGCAGATCGAGAGCAGCGAAGACCCGGCCGACTGGGTCGCCGCAGCCCATGCCGGCCATGCCGATGCGACGGGCGACATCGCCGGGGACTTCTTCGGCATCGACATGGGGCTTTGATGGACGGCAGCCCCCGCATCACTGCGGACTGGTTCGATGGCCGCAGTGCCCGCGCGCGGCCGGTCGAGGTCTGGCTGGACGGCAAGAGCCTGCACTACGGCGAGCACAGCGCGCCGCTCGCCGGCCTCACCTGGCCCGAACGCCAGCGCCACGGCCAGCGCCAGATCCTGCTGCCCGGCGGCGGTCTGCTGAGCGTCGCCGACGGCCCCGCATTCGACGCCTGGGCCCAGGCCTCGGGCCGCGGCGACAGCCTCGTCGTGCAATGGCAGCAGAGCTGGCGGCTGGCCTTGATGTCCCTGGTGCTGCTCGTTGCCGGCCTGGCCGCGGCCTACCGCTGGGGCCTGCCCTGGGCCGTGGACAAGGCGGTCGACGCCATGCCGCTGTCGGCCGAACGCAGCCTCGGCGAGCAGGTGCTGCACAGCCTGGACGGCGACTGGCTCAAGCCCAGCGGGCTCAAGCCCGAGCAGCAGCAGGCCTGGCGCCAACGCTGGTCCACGGTCGTCGTCCGCGCGCGCGCCAACGGCGGGCCGGCCTTGCCCGAGCGTTTCGAGATCCATTTCCGCGACGGCGGCAAGGCCCTGGGGCCGAATGCCTTTGCGCTGCCGGGCGGGGACATCGTCATCACCGATGCCCTGCTGGAGTTGCTGGCCGACGAGCCGGATGCGGTGATGACGGTGCTGGCCCACGAGACCGGCCATGTGCGCCACCGCCATGGCCTGCGCCTGATGCTGCGCGCCGGTGCGGTCAGCATCGTGGCCTCGGTCATCGTCGGCGACTTCTCCGCCCTGCTCGCCTCGGCGCCGGCGGTGCTGGCCGGCAATGCCTATTCGCGCGACAACGAACGCGAGGCCGACTTCTATGGCCGTGCCCTGGCGCGGGCCGGCGGGGCCGATACCTCGCGCATGGCCGCCTTCTTCGAGCGCCTGGCCAAGAAGCACCAGGCGACCGTGGACAACCACCCTTTGGCCATCGCGATCTCCACCCATCCGGCGGACGAAGAGCGGGTGCGCTTCTTCTCGGAGCGCTGAAAACTAGAATTGCGGGTTTTCCACGATCCGCCGGCCCGCCATGACCACGACCGACTTCAACCCGATCAGCGCTCTCTCGCCGCTGGACGGCCGCTATGCCGCCAAGGTGGCCGCCCTGCGCCCGCTGCTGTCCGAGTACGGCCTGATGCACCGCCGCGTGCAGGTCGAGGTGGAGTGGTTCATCGCCCTCAGCGACGCCGGCTTCAAGGAGTTCAAGCCGCTGTCCAGCGCCGCGCGCTCGCGCCTGCGCCGCCTCGTCAAGAAGTTCAGCGAGGCCGATGCCGAGGAGATCAAGGCCATCGAGCGCACCACCAATCACGACGTCAAGGCCGTCGAGTACTGGATCAAGCGCAGCTTCGAAGGCCAGCCGGAACTGCTGGCGGCGAGCGAGTTCGTGCATTTCGCCTGCACCAGCGAGGACATCAACAACACCAGCCATGCGCTGATGCTGAAGGCCGCGCGCGACGAGGTCATGCTGCCGGCCCTGGACGGCATCGTCGAGACGCTGCGCAAGATGGCCCACCAGTTCGCGGCCACGCCGATGCTGAGCCGCACCCACGGCCAGACGGCCAGCCCGACGACGGTCGGCAAGGAGATCGCCAACGTCGTGGCCCGCCTGGTCACGGCCCGCGCGCGCATCGCCGCCGTGAAGCCGCTGGCCAAGATGAATGGCGCCGTCGGCAACTTCAACGCCCACCTGTCGGCCTGGCCCAAGCATGACTGGGAGGCCTTCTCCAAGAGCGTCATCGAGAAGCAGCTCAAGCTCACGTTCAACCCCTACACGATCCAGATCGAGCCGCATGACTACATGGCCGAGCTGTTCGACGCCTTCACGCGCGCCAACACCATCCTGATCGACTGGTCGCGCGATGTCTGGGGCTATATCTCGCTGGGCTACTTCAAGCAGAAGACCAGGGCCGGCGAGATCGGCAGCTCGACGATGCCGCACAAGGTCAACCCCATCGACTTCGAGAACGCCGAAGGCAATTTCGGCCTGGCCAGCGCCATGCTGACCCATCTGAGCCAGAAGCTGCCGGTGAGCCGCTGGCAGCGCGACCTGACCGACTCGACCGTGCTGCGCAACATGGGCGTCGGCCTGGGTTATGCGCTCTTGGGCTACGACTCCCTGGCCAAGGGCCTGGGCAAGCTGGAGCTCAATGAGGCGGCCCTGGCCGATGACCTGGATGCCGCCTGGGAAGTGCTGGCCGAGCCCATCCAGACCGTCATGCGCCGCTACGGCCTGCCCAACCCCTACGAGCAGCTCAAGGAACTGACCCGCGGCAAGGCCATCACGCAGGAGTCCATCCGCGCCTTCATCGAGGGGCTGGACCTGCCCAAGGCCGAGAAGGCAAGGCTGCTGAAGATGACGCCGGGCTCCTACACGGGTCTGGCCGCGGACCTGGCGAAGAAAATCTGAGTCCTTGCGGGACTGACCGAGCGGGCGCCGCAGCGAGCCGCGCTGTCCCCAACCGGCTAGAGATCGAGCTTGAACACTCTCGAGGGCCCCTCGTAGCCCTCGAGCTGTTCAAGACCCTGCTCGACAAAACCCAGCTTGGCCAGCAGGGCCACGCTGGGCGTGTTGTCGACGGCCGTGATGGCCATCAGCACCGGCCAGCCGAACGCCGCCTTGGCGTGGGCCACGCAGGCCCGCGCTGCCTCCAGCGCGTAGCCCCGGCCCTCGTGCTCGGCCAGCAGCGCATAGCCGAGGTCGGGCTCGGGCAGGGCGGGGCGCTTGAACAGGCCGCACATGCCCACCAGCACGCCGTCTTCGCGGCGCTCCAGGGCCCAGAAGCCGTGACCCAGTTCACGATAGGCCTTGAAGAGGCGGCCCTCGGCCCAGGTCAGGGCGTCCTCGACGCTGCGCACGCCGGGGTCGTTGATGTTGCGGATCCAGCCCGGCTCGTTGACGAGGCGCAGCAGGAAGGGGGCGTCAAGCGGTGTGAATTCACGCAGTGACAGGCGTTCGGTATCCAGGATATGCATGAGGCAAGACAATAACCGGTCATGCTCCGCTCCCTGCCCGCCAACCAGACCACCGCCGCCGCATAGACGCTTCATGAGCCTCGCGCCCGACCCCAGCGACAACCCCGCGCTCAGCCAGGCTTTGCGCGAGCTGGACGTCATCCTGGCCAACGCGGGCGTGGGCGTCGTCTTCGTCAAGGCGCGCACCCTGGTGCGCTGCAACCAGCGCTACGCCGAGATTTTCGGCTTCGACAGCCCCGAGGCGGCCGTCGGCAAGAGCAGCCACGAGCTCTACGAGAGCGAGCAGGACGCGCGTGGCCTGGGCGCCCGTGCCTATCCGGTGCTGTCCACCGGCGAGACCTTCCGCGGCGAACAGCTGATGCGGCGCCAGAACGGCCAGCTGTTCTGGGCCCACCTGACCGGCCGCCTCATCAACGTCGACGACCCGGCCGACGGCTCGATCTGGATCGTCGACGACATCAGCGAGCGCAAGCAGGCCGATGCGGCCCTGCAGGACCTGCACGCCGAGCAGCAGCTGATCTTCGACCACGCCATGGTCGGCATCGTCTTCCTGCGCGGCCGCCGCGTGACGCGCTGCAATCGCGCCTTCGAGCAGCTGTTCGGCTATGAGCCCGGCGAGCTGGACGGCCAGCTGTCGCGCGCCTGGTACCTGAGCGACGAGGACTGGAAGGCTGCCGGCGACGCCTGCTACGAGCCGCTGTCGCGCGGCGACTCCTTCCATGCCGAGATGCTGCTGGGCCGCAAGGACGGCACGCCCATCTATTGCGAGGTGCGCAGCAAGGCCATCGACCGCAGCGATCTGTCGCGCGGTTCCATCTGGATCACCCAGGACATCACGGCCCGCAAGCAGGCCGAGCTGGAACTGGTGCAGGCCAAGGCCCAGCTCGAGGCCCTTGTCGAGCAACGCACCCAGCAGCTGAGCCAGACCGTCGCCGCCCTGGAGCTCAAGGTCGCCGAGCAGCAGGCCGCCGAGGCCCGCGCCGAGCGTCTGGCCCTGTTCGACGGCCTGACTGGCCTGCCCAACCGCCATCTGCTGGCCGACCGCGCCAGCCAGGCCATCGACATCGCGCGCCGCAACGACGAGCCGCTGGCCGTCCTCTTCCTGGACCTGGACCACTTCAAGAACGTCAACGACTCGCTGGGCCACCGCGTCGGCGACAGCCTGCTGACCCAGCTCGCCGGCCGCCTGCGCGGTGCCGTGCGTGAGCAGGACACCGTGGCCCGCATGGGCGGCGATGAGTTCGTCCTCGTGCTGCCGCTGACCGACATCGCCGGTGCCGCCCACCTGGCCACCAAGCTGATGGGCCTGGCCAGCGCTCCCTTCCATGTCGACCAGCAGGAACTGACCGTCACGCCCTCCATGGGCATCGCGATGTTCCCGACCGATGGCGACGACTTCGACACCCTGTGCAAATGCGCCGATGCGGCCATGTACCGGGCCAAGAAGGATGGCCGCAACGCCTACCGCTTCTTCACGAGCGAGATGCAGGCCCAGTCGGCCCGCGCGCTGCAGCTGGAGAACGCGCTGCGCCGTGCGCAGGAGCGCAACCAGCTCAGCCTGCACTACCAGCCGCAGTTCGCGCTGGACGCCCAGGGCGAGAGCCATATCGTCGGCGCCGAGGCCCTGCTGCGCTGGAATCACCCCGAGCTGGGCTGGGTGTCGCCGGCCGAATTCATCCCCATCGCCGAGAGCTCCGGGCTGATCCTGCCCATCGGCGAATGGGTG
Organism: Roseateles saccharophilus; assembly: GCF_031458095.1. GTDB lineage: Bacteria > Pseudomonadota > Gammaproteobacteria > Burkholderiales > Burkholderiaceae_C > Pelomonas > Pelomonas saccharophila_A. The sequence goes on along the minus strand of NZ_JAVDXU010000001.1, from coordinate 2,700,498 downwards.
CTGCGCGAGGCCCTGTCCCAGCTGCGCCGCTGGGATGCCGCCGGCCTGCCCGAGCTGACCATGGCCGTCAACCTGTCGGCCGTGCAGTTCCGCCATGACGACCTGCCCGAACTGGTGGGCCGTGTGCTGGAAGAGGTCGGCATGCCGGCCGAGCGCCTGGAGCTGGAGCTGACCGAGGGCGCCGCCATGGACAATCCGGCCGTTGCCATCACGGTCATGAACGAGCTGCATGCCCGCGGCGTGCAGCTGTCGATCGACGACTTCGGCACCGGCTATTCCTCGCTGAGCTATCTGAAGAAGTTCCGCGTCAGCAAGCTCAAGATCGACCAGTCCTTTGTGCGTGACCTGACCGACGACGCTGAAGACCGCGCCATCGTCGACGCCGTCATCCGCATGGCCAGCGCACTGGGCCTGGAGACCCTGGCCGAAGGCGTCGAGACCGAGGGCCAGCTGGCCTTCCTGCGCCGCCAGGGCTGCCAGTCCGTGCAGGGCTATCTGTTCAGCCGGCCGCTGCCCGCGGAGGCTTTTGCACAATTCGTGCTCGCCCGCACCATTCCCATCTCCGCCTACTGATGACCTTCGTTGCCCAGCTCCAAGCCCTGACTCCCCAATCGCGCCTGTGCGTCGGCCTCGATCCCGAGCCGAGCAAGCTGCCGGGGGCCTGGGCCGGCGACGCGTCGAAGTTCTTTGACTTCTGTGCGGCCATCGTGGATGCGACCAAGGATCTGGTCTGCGCCTTCAAGCCGCAGATTGCCTATTTCGCCGCCCATCGCGCCGAAGACCAGCTCGAGCGCCTCATTTCGTACATCCACGAGGTGGCCCCCGGCGTGCCCGTCATTCTCGACGCCAAGCGCGGCGACATCGGCTCCACGGCCGAGCAGTACGCCCGCGAGGCCTTCGTCCGCTACCAGGCCGACGCCGTGACCCTGTCGCCCTTCATGGGCTTCGATTCCGTCGAGCCCTACCTCGCCTACGAGGGCAAGGGCGCCATCCTGCTGTGCCGCACGTCCAACAAGGGCGGCGACGACTGGCAGATGCAGCGCCTGGCCGATGTGCCCGGCCAGCCGCGCCTGTTCGAGCATCTGGCGCATCTGGCCGAGACGCAGTGGAACCGCAACGGCCAGCTCGGCCTGGTCGTCGGCGCCACCTATCCGGGCGAGATCGCCCGCGTGCGCGAGCTCGCGCCCACCCTGCCCCTGCTGGTGCCGGGCGTCGGCGCCCAGGGCGGCGATGCCGCGGCCGTGGTGCAGGCTGCCGGCCGTTCCGCGCCGCTGGCCGTCAATTCCTCGCGCGCCATCCTCTACGCCAGCAGCGGCGCCGACTTCGCCGAGCGCGCCCGCGCCGTGGCGGAGGCGACCCGCAGAGCCCTCAGCTGAACATGGGGCGAGCCGGCGAAGACCTGAGCAGCCTCGTCGGGCATGCCGCACCGCCCGAGCAGCAGCGCGAGCGCCTGCAGAGCAGCATGCGCTGGCAGGCCTCACGGGTCTTCCTGCTGGCCTGCGCTCCCGTCTTCATCCCGGTGGCCGTGCTGCTGTGGTTCACACGCCAGCCCAATGAATGGATGGACGGCTGGCCGCCTGCGGCCCTGGCCCTGCTGATCTCGGTGCTGGCTCTGCTGCGCCTGGCCGTGCTGTCGCGCAGCACCCGCCGCAAGGAGCAGCCGCTGATCGCCCTGGGCATGATGGCCCTGGTGCTGGCCCTGCCGGTGGCCGCGGCCGTGTCGCGCGACCTGGGCCTGTGGTCGCTGAGCCTGCCGCTGATGAGCCTGGTCATCGCCTTCGCCACCGGCCTGCTGGGCCTGGTGGCCGGCGTCGCTCTGACGCTGCTGGGCGTGATCGCCCTGGCCGGCTTGGGCGCAGGCGAGGCCCTGGGCTGGGCCACCCATCCCATGGCCTCTTCCAGCCTGGGGCTGCGCGCCATCGTGCAGTTCAGCCTGCTGGGCTCGGGTCTGGTGGCGGGCGTGGGCCTGCTGAAAATGGTCAAGCGGTCGCTGGCCGAGGCCGACGAACGCACCGCAAGGTTCCGCGGCCTGCTTGGCATGGCGGTGGACTGGTATTGGGAGATGGACCGTGAGTTCCGCTTCACCCATGTCGCTGAGGAGCGTCCCGGTGCCTCGGGCCTGGACCTGAATTGCCGCCTCGGCAAGACGCCGTGGGAACTCGACGGCATGGGCCTGAACGACGACGAGCTCGACGCGCATCGCGCCGACCTCGAGTCGCACCGCCCCTTCCACGGCATGGTGGCGCGCCGCGTCGGCGTGGACGGCAGCGCGCGCTGGGTCTCCATCAGCGGCGAGCCGCGCTTTGACGCGCAGGGCAATTTCCGCGGCTACTGGGGCGTGGGCCGCGACGTGACGGGCGAAGTCGCCGCCGAGCAGACGGTGCAGGCCACCGAGACGCGCTACCGCGAGTTGTTTCGCCGCTCGCCTTCACCGCTGGTGCTGCACCGCTGGGGCCGCGTCGTCGACGCCAACCCGGCCGCCATGGCCATGTTCGGCTATGCGCAGCGCAGCAGCATGATCGGCCAGGACCTGTTCAGTCACTACGAGCCCGGCGACGACGAGACGGCCCGCCAGCAGGCGGCGCGCCTGGAAGGCATGGCCCCCGGCGCCATGCAGCCCATGGCCGAGTACCGGCTGCGCACGCTGTCGCGCCGCCGCCGCCTCGTGCAGGCCACCAGCGTGCGCGTCGAGACGGCTTCGGGCCCGGCCACGCTGACCTTCTTCACCGACCAGACCGAGCAGAGCCGCGCCCAGGACGCGCTGCGCCGCAGCGAGGGCCTGCTGTCGCACCTGGTCGCCACCAGCCCCGACGTCATCACGCTGACCGAGGCCGAGAGCGGCCGCTACGCGATGGTCAACAAGGCCTTCGAGCAGCTCAGCGGCTGGAACAGCTCCGAGATCCTGGGCCGCACAGCCGACGACATCGGCATCTGGCACAACGCTGCCGATCGCGCGGCGATCCGCGAGGCCATCCACCGTGACGGCATTGCCAGCAATGTGCCGGTGAGCTTCCGCCGCAAGGACGGCAGCGCCATTTCCATGCTGGTGTCGGTCGCGCCTTTCGAGATGGACGGCCAGAACTACCTGGTGCTGTATGCGCGCGATGTGAGCGAGAGCGAGCGCACCCGCCTCGTGCACGGCGCCATCCTCGAGAACGCCTCCATCGGCATTGCGCTGACGCGCGACCAGCAGTTCGTGCTGGCCAATCCACGCGTGGAAGCCATGTTCGGCTGGGACCGCGGCGCCCTGCTCGGCCAGCATGGCAGCGTCGTCTGGCCCAGCGTCGAGGACTGGCAGGCCGTCGGCCGCGACCTCGGGCCCCAGCTCGCCGCCGGTCAGCAGGTCGAGGCCGAGCGCACCATGCGCCGTCGCGACGGCTCCACCTTCCTGGCTCGCCTGCTGGCCCAGGCCGTCGACCCCGCCCACCCCAGCCGCGGCGGCACCATCTGGATCATCGAGGACGTCACCGAGAGACGCCGCGTCGAGGACCAGCTCGCCCACGCCAAGGACGAGGCCCAGGCCGCCAGCCGCGCCAAGAGCGCCTTCCTGGCCAACACCAGCCATGAGATCCGCACGCCGCTGAACGGCCTGCTCGGCCTGGGCCGCCTGGCCCAGCAGCCCGACATCTCCGAGACCCAGCGGCGCGACTACCTGAACCAGATGATGGACAGCGCCGAGAGCCTGTCGGGCCTGATCTCCGACATCCTGGACCTGTCCAAGATCGAGGCCGGCCGGCTGACGCTGGAGAGCCAGCCCTTCTCGCTGCGCGAGCTGCTCGCTTCCATCCGCCTGGCCTATCTGACGCTGGCCCAGGCGCGCGGCCTGACCTTCGCCGTCGAGATCGATCCGGCCCTGCCGAGCTGGGTCTTTGGCGATCCGCTGCGCACGCGCCAGATCCTGTCCAACTACCTGACCAATGCGCTGAAGTTCACCGAGACCGGTGGCGTCACCGTCAGCGTGCGGGCCTTGCCGGCCAATGCCCGGGGCAGCGCCGGCGAGTGGGTGCATATCGAGGTGCGCGACACCGGCCCCGGCATCGCGCCCGAGCAGCAGGCCCGCCTCTTCCAGCCCTTCACCCAGGCCGACGAGTCGACGACGCGCCGTTTTGGTGGCACGGGCTTAGGGCTTTCCATCTGCCGCGAACTGGCCATGCTGATGGGCGGCGAGGTCGGCCTGAACAGCAGCCCGGGCGAGGGCTCGGCCTTCTGGGCCGAGCTGCCCCTGCCGGCCGCGCCGGCGCCCATGGCCCACCAGCCGCGCGAGACCCGTGCTCCCGGCCATGCCCATGACGCTCTGCATGGCCGGCGCGTGCTGATCGCCGAGGACCACCCTGTCAATATGCTGATCGCCGTGGCCCAACTCGAGCAATGGGGCATGGAAGTCGCCCAGGCCAGCGACGGCCGCCAGGCCATCGAGGCCGTGCTCGCGGCGGCCAGCGTCGGCAAGCCCTTCGACATCGTGCTGATGGACGTGCAGATGCCCGTCATGGGCGGCCATGACGCCACGCGCGAGCTGCGCAAGCATTTCAAGGCCAGCGAACTGCCCATCGTGGCGCTGACGGCGGCGGCGCTGGTGTCGGAACGCGACGACGCCTTCGCGGCGGGCATGAACGACTTCCTGACCAAGCCCATCGACACGCCCAAGCTGCACCAGACGCTGTTACGTCTGACTTCCGCGCGTTGACAATGCCGGCTCCCAACAGGAGGAGCCCATGACCCCATCCGCGCCCCGCAGCTTCAAGTACTACGACTTGATCATGGCGGCCTTCGTCTGCGTGCTGCTGTGCTCCAACCTGATTGGCGCAGCCAAGGCGGCCCAGCTGACCCTGCCGGTCATCGGCACGGTCACCTTCGGCGCCGACCTGTTCTTCTTCCCGATCAGCTATATCTTTGGCGACATCCTGACCGAGGTCTACGGCTATGGCCGCGACCGCCGCGTCGTCTGGGCGGGTTTTGGCGCCCTGGTGTTCTCGGCCTTCATGGCCTATGTCGTCGTCCACCTGCCGCCGGCCCAGAACGACTTCATGGCGGCCTACCAGCCGCACCTGGACGCCGTCTTCGGCAACACCTGGCGCATCGTCGCCGGCTCCATGATCGCCTTCGCCTGCGGCAGCTTCGCCAACAGCTTCGTGCTGGCCAAGATGAAGATCGCGACGGCCGGCCGCTTCCTGTGGGCGCGCATCGTCGGCTCCACCGTCGTCGGCCAGCTCGTCGACACCGGCGTCTTCTTCCTGATCGCCTTCTATGGCATCTGGCCCAACGACCAGCTGTTCGCCGTCATCGTCACCCAGTACCTCTTCAAGACCATCTGGGAGGCCGTCATGTACCCGCTGACGGCCAAGGTCGTCGCCTTCCTGAAGCGCGCCGAGGGCGAGGACCATTACGACCGCGGCACCAACTTCAATCCCTTTTCGATCAAGGTGTGAGCGCGACGCGCCGGCTCGTATAAGCCAGGCTGAGATGGAAACGGCGACCCTGAGGTCGCCGTTTTTTATGGCATCAGAGCCTCAGCTGCGGCGACGGCGCACACCGACCGCCACGGCCAGCGCCAGGCCGGTCAACGCCAAGCCCGTCGGCTCGGGTACGCCGAACACCTCGACCGCCGTGCCCTGCACGCCGACCGTGAAGCCGTTCCAGAACTCGTTGGTCAGGCTGTTCCAGGTGACGGTGTCGAAGCTGCCCTTGAAGCGGATGGCGCCATGCGGCTCGCCGGTGCCGATGAGCTGGTACTCGAACACGCCGCCGCCATGGTCGATGACGTTCTTGGTCACGTTGCCGCAGCCCCAGTAGCCGCAGCCGACGCTGAGGATGTCGAAGTCCTGGTCGAAGCCGTAGCCGTTGCCGTTCAGGCTGATGAAGGCGAACACCGGGTTGGCGATGGCCTGGGAGAAATGCAGGGTCTGCGGGCCGGCGTAGCTCAGCGCGATCTGGTCCGAGCCGGTGGGCCGGTTGTCGACGGCGCTGCTGGTGTAGGACGTGCCATAGGCCCAGTAGTCGAAGCCGGCGCCGGTGTCGTAGAAACCTATGCCCTGGCGGTTGGTATAGGTCACGTTGACCGTCGCCGTCGTCGTCGTGATGACGCCATTGCCCTGGAAGCCGGCTGCATTGGGGTTGCTGCTCTGCCAGTCGGTCCAGTAGACCGGGGCGGCCTGGGCCAGGCCGGCGCTGGCGACGAGAGCGGCGGCGAGGAGTTTTTTCAGCAGAGTCATGGCCATCTCCAGAAATGACTCAGTGCATGCAAATTCTGAGCCACGGGTGATCGCCCCTGGGGAATCCACGCCGGCCGGGCTTGGCAGCTCGGCTGCTGTCAAAGGCACCGACACCCGTGAGCGCGGGGTTCGATCTGCTTGAACAAAAAAAGGGACGCCGAGGCGTCCCTTTGTGCTGCGATGCGGCGCGTGCTTACTTGAACTTGTAGCTTGCCGACACGGTGAAGTAACGGCCGTAGGGGTTGTGCAGGCCTGCGTTGTAGCCCTGTACCGCCGCGGTACCCGTGGAGGTCGTCGGGTAGTAGGGCGACTTCTCGTCCATGAAGTTCTGGATGGCGAGGCCCAGCGTCAGGTCCTTGAAGCCGGTGTAGGTGTAGCTGAGGTCGAAGGTCGTCCAGCTGGACACCGAGCAGCTCGGGTAGCGGTTGATGTAGAAATCACGACCGTTGACCGCCGTCGGCGCTGCACCGATCTTGCTGCGGCCGGACAGGAACGGATCCCCGGCGGCGAGGTCGCCGTAGTGGCAGGTCTGGCCCGAGTAATAAGCCGGGGACACGACGCCAGGGATGTTCGTGGTGTCCATCTGACGACGGAAGGACACACCGCTGACGAAGTTCATGGCGCCCATGATGGAGTGGGGGCCGTTGTCCAGCGTGGAGGTGACGCGGAACTTCATGCGCGGGATGTCGCCCACCGACGTTGCCCAGTCCGCCAGGCCGCCGTTGGTGCCGACCAGGTTGTTGCCGGTGGCATAGCCATTGCGCTCGACGCGCTCGTACTTCAGCATGTAGGTGCCGTTGATCGCATTGGTCCACTTGACCTGGTCAAAGCGGGCGACGAGGCGACCTTCGAAGTCCAGGCCCTGGACCATGGTGCTGCCCTGGTTCTCCCAGGGCGTGGCCACCGACAGCAGCGGACCGGTGCCCGGCTGGCCGTTCAGCAGCAGGGCCGGGTTGGTGTCACGCACGATCGAGGACGGCGGGTAGGCGTTGGGATGGTCCAGCACCGACTGCGCGTCACCCAGGGCCACTTCGCCATTGCGGCGAATGCGGAACCAGCTGACCAGCATGTCGACGTCCTTCATGGGGCTGAGGATCAGGCCCAGCGAGCTGTTGAACGAATTCTCGGGGCGCAGGGCCGGGTTGGCGCCACCCATGCCAGACACGCTCTTGTTGCAGTCCGCCGTCTCGGCGCCCGGCTTGGGCACGTTGGGCGAGACACTGGTGTCGCAGCGGACCGGGTCGATCAGGTTGTTGACGAAGAACTGGGCGCCGCCGGGGCTGACCTGGGACACGGCCGGGGCGCGGAAGCCTTCGGAGTAGCTGCCGCGCAGGGCCACCACCGTGTTCGGGCGGTACATCAGGCCGATCTTGGGCACGAAGTTGGTCTTGATGCCGGGGTATTTGTCGACGCGGCCGGCCAGGTTGAGCTCCAGGCTCTTGAACACCGGTGCATTGACTTCGACGAAGGCCGACTTGACGTTGCGGCTGCCCCGCACGGCCGTGTTGGCCAGGCCGAGGATGTTGCCGGCCGCGTTTTCCGGATCTGGATTGACTTCGATGGCTTCGCGGCGGACTTCGACACCGCCGGCCAGGCCGATCGGGCCGCCCGGCAGCTTGCCGATTTCCGTGCTGGCCTTCAGGTCCCATTGCACGATGGAGGAGGCCGCGTTGTTCAGCAGCGGGCGCGACAGGTCGGGGTCGTTCGCGATCGACGACAGCGAGCGGTTGGTGCCGCCGGACTGCGGGCCCAGCATCTGGCGCAGCACCGGCAGGCGCAGGAAGCCGTAGTAGTACTCGTCACGCTCGGTGCGGTTCCACAGGACGGCGGATTCCCAGTCGATGTCGTTGCGGATCGTGCCCTTGGCGCCGACCAGGGCGCGGGCGCCGGTGTTGGTCAGGTTATAGCCGCCCGGCGCGTTCGGGAAGCGCATCTGCACGGCGGCGCGCGCGTTCGGGAAGGGGTTGTCGGGATGGCCGACCTCCAGGATGGCCTGGAAGGTCGGGGCCGCAGCGCCCAGCATGAAGCTGCTGGCGGGGCTGAGGCCGCTGATGGTGCGCGGGGCCGCCAGGTATTGGCGCTTGTTGCGCGAATAGCCCACTTCGGCGAAGGCGGTGAAGTCGTCCGTCACCTTCAGCGTGCCGCGGCTCATGACGTTGAGGTCATTGCCGGGGTTCTGCATCTCGACAAATTGGTCGAGGTTGTAGTTGCAGAAGGTGCGGTTGGCCAGGGCTCCCGTCGTTATGCCGTAGACGTCACTGGTGGTGTTGGTGATCTTCTCCGAGTCCGCGCAGGTGGCCTTGGTGACCATATTGGCCGCATTGGTCTGCGGGAAGCTGCGGTTGTTGGGCTGGGATTCGCGCGTGAACCAAGCGAAGTCGTTGTACAGGAAGCTGCCGTAGGGGTTGCGGCGCAGGTTGATGGCGCGATAGTCGGCGGCGGAGATGTCCTCGTCCGTCTTGTCGTTGACCATGCTGCGACCCTTGTGGGTGTAGTCCAGGCCGACAAAGACGTTGTAGCCGTTCTGTGCCAGGTCACCCATGCCGGCGGTCACGCTCAGGGTCTGGCGCTTGTACTCGTTGGCATCGTTCATGCCAGCGACGACCTTGGCCTCCAGGCCCTGGAAGTTCTGTTTCAGGATGAAGTTGATGACCCCGGCGATGGCGTCGGAGCCATAGACGGCGGCGGCGCCGTCCTTCAGCACTTCGATGCGCTCGATCGCAGCGGCCGGAATCGTGTTCAGGTCATACAGCGTCGACGTGCCGTTGTTGGGGTTGGCGTAGGCGGCGGGCGCCATGCGGCGGCTGTTGATCAGCACCAGGGTCGACGTGGCCGACAGATTGCGCAGCGACACGGTGGCCACGCCGCGCGAGAAGCCGTTCTGGGCCGGCGTGTCGTTGTAGCCGTCGTTGCCGATGGCCGGGATCATCTTCATGATGTCCAGGGCGGTACGGGCGCCGCTGGCCTGGATGTCCTTGGCCGTGATGACGTCGATGGGAGAGGTGGTTTCGCGAGAAATGCGCTTGATGTTGGAACCGGTGACTTCGACGCGCTCGAGCTGGGTCTGGGCGAAGGCCTGACCGCAGAAGGCCTGGGCGGCCAGGGCGGTCAGCGTGACGGCAAGCTTTGGAATGTGTCCGGAGGATTTCATGGGGGTGAAGGTGGGTGAAATACGTCATGGAAGTCTGACGGCCGCCTTCGCGGCGGGCAAAGACAGGCATGTCCCCCTTGACAAGCCTTCACAGGCTTGGTGACTTTTACCTTCTTGTAGAACTAGGGGGGTGTCCCCAGGGCACGGGACAGGCCAGCCCCGATCTGGTGCCGAATCCACAGGCCGGGCGAGGTCTTGCCGGCTGGGATGGGCAACCGTTCAAACGTCGCGTTGGCACAACGCATTGCCGCGCGCCTCTTGCGACGATTTCGACCGCTCGTAGGTCAGGCCGCCAGCGGCAGGCGGCGCCGGCGCTCACCCGTCAGTGAAAACCAGGCATTCGCCAGGGCTGGTGCCACTGGCGGCAGGCCCGGTTCACCGACGCCGGTGGGCGGGCCCTCGCTCGGTACGAGATGGGTCTCGATGACGGGGCATTGAGCCAGCGTCAGCAGCGGATGGTCGGGGAAGTTCTTCTGCTGTACCTCGCCGCCCACGATGTCGATGCGGCCCCACAGGGCCGCCGTCAGGCCGAAGACGATGCAGCTCTCCATCTGGCGCACGACGATGCCGGGGTTGACCACCGTGCCGCAATCGATGGCGCAGACGACGCGGCGCGCGCGTGGCTTGCCGTCCTGCCTGGCCACCTCGATGACCTGCGCCACGACGCTGCCGAAGCTCTCGTGCACAGCGACGCCGCGCGCCACGCCAGCGGGCAGGGGCTGGCCCCAGCCGGCGGCCTCGGCGGCGCGCTTGAGCACCGCCTGGTGGCGCGGCAGACCCTCGAGCAGTTTCATCCTGAAGGCCACCGGGTCGGCCTTGGCCGCATGGGCCAGTTCATCGATGAAACCTTCCATGAAGAAGGCGTGGTGGGAATGGCCGACGCCGCGCCACATGCCGACAGGCACGCCGCTGTGCGTGGCCTGGTGGGCGATGCGGGCGTTCGGGATGGCATAGGCCAGCTCGAACAGGCCCTCCGAGGCGGTCTTGTCCGGGGCGTCGCCGCGCCTGAACAGGGCTGCCGGCGCGCGGCCGTCGGGGAAGTTGTTGCGGTTGAGAATGTCCAGTGTCGGCGCCAGGCCCGGCATGACGCGCTCGGACCAGCGCGGCACGATGGCGTCGGCGGCGTTCGTGACGGCCAGCGCCACCGGCTGGCCCGCGCCGTCCAGCCCGCCCTGCATGACGGCGACTTCGGCCGGGCGGTAGAAGTCATGCGCCATGTCTTCCTCGCGCGACCAGACCAGCTGCACCGGCAGCCCGGCCATTTCCAGCGCGATGCGCACGGCCTGGCCGACGAAGTCGACGTCCAGGCGCCGCCCGAAGCCGCCGCCGAGATAGGTCACGTGCACGGTCACGTTCTCTGGCGGCACGCCGGCGACGCGCGCGGCCACGTCGCGGGCAAAGCCCGGTACCTGGGTGGGCGCCCAGACGGTGACATGGCCGTCCAGGACCTGGGCCGTGCAGTTCATCGGCTCCATGGTCGTGTGGGCGAGATGAGGCGCGCTGTAGACGGCTTCCAGCCGGGTGGCTGCGCCGGCCAGGGCGGCGGGCACGTCGCCCTGCTTGAGGAAGGCAAAACCCTCGCCGGCCGCGTGGGCGCGCCGGGCCTCGGCCTCCAGCGACGCCAGGATGGCCCTGGAGTCGAGGCGGCCGTTGGGCGGGTCTTGCCAGGCCACGTCCAGGGCCCGGGCGGCCTCGCGGGCATGCCAGGTGGTGCGCGCCACGACGGCATAGGCAGCCGTCGAACCGGCGACCGGGCCGAGGGCCACCACGCGCAGCACGCCGGGCCGGGCGCGGATGGCGTCCACATTGGCGGGCCCCAGGCCGCCGCCCAGCATGGGGCAGTGGCGGATGGCGGCGAAGACCTGGCCGTGCTGGCGCACGTCCAGGCCGAAGCGGGCGCTGCCGTTCAGCTTGGCGGCCAGATCGTTGCGCGGCAGGGCCCGGCCGATCTGCGTCCACTGCTTGCGATCCTTGATCCTGACCTCGCCCGGCGGCGTCAGCGCCGCCTGGGCGGCCAGCTCGCCGTAGTGGCTGAGCGCGCCGCTGGCGTGGTGGATGGTGCCAGCCTTGACCGTCAGCTCGTCCACCGGCAGCTTGTGCTTGAGTGCGGCGGCGCCCAGCAGCTGGGCGCGGGCCGTCGCGGCGGCCAGGCGCAGGGTGTCCCAGGCGTCGGCGGTGGAGGAGGAGCCGCCCGTCAGGTTCAGCCCCAGCTCGCGCCCGACCTTGGCCGTGATCCAGTTGGAGAACTTGAAGACGGCGCGCCCATGGTCGCGCGGCCCGAAGGGCACATTGCCGAGGAAGGTGGCGATATTGCCGTAGATGGCATCGAAGCCCGCTTCGGCCAGGCGCACGCTGTGCAGCGGCACATCCAGCTCCTCGGCCACCAGCTGCGACAGGGCCGTGTGCACGCCCTGGCCCATCTCGCTGCGGTTCATGGCCAGCAGCACCGTGCCGTCGCTGGTGATCTTGATCCAGCCGTTCAGCGCGACCTGGCCGTCCACGGCCGGCAGGGTGTGGGCGTCGCCCAGGCGCGAGCGCGGCGGCATGGCGCCCCAGCCCACAACCAGGGCGCCGAGCGCGCCGGCGCCCGTCAGCAACCAGGTGCGGCGCTTCATTTCTTCAAGCCCCTGGCGGCTTGCTTGATGGCCGCGCGCACACGTGGGTAGGTGCCGCAGCGGCAGAGATTCGTCATCGCCGCATCGATGTCGGCGTCGCTCGGGGCCTTGTTCCTGGCCAGCAGGGCCGCAGCCGCCATCAGCATGCCGCTCTGGCAATAGCCGCATTGCGGCACCTGCTCGGCCAGCCAGGCGAGTTGCAGGGGGTGGGGGTGGTCCTTGTCGCCCTCGCCGGGCGCCGGGCCGCTCCCTAGCCCGGCGGCGCCCCCTCGGGGGGCAGCCTGCGTACTCGCAGGCGTGGGGGCCCTAAGTCCTTCGATGGTCGTGATGGCCTTGCCCTGGCAGGCGCCTAGGGGCGTGACGCAGGAGCGCGTGGCCTGGCCGTCGATGTGCACGGTGCAGGCGCCGCAGGCGGCGATGCCGCAGCCGAACTTGGTGCCGGTCAGGTTGAGGCCGTCGCGCAGCGCCCACAGCAGCGGCATCGCCGGGTCGCCGGCGATCTCGGGGAGCAGCATGGTCTGGCCGTTTACTTTCAGTTCCATCGAGACGGGCCCGGGGTGGGGCGAAACATCAAAACAGCAGCCCAGGATAGCGGTCAAGGTCGAAAATACGGCCATGAGCTTCCCCCAAGATGCAACAGCGCCCGAGCTGCTGTTCGCCCTGCTGCCCGACAGCGGCATCGCCCCCGATGGCCCCGACACGCTGGCGGCGCTCGCTGCTGCCCTGCATGCCCAGTACCCCAATGCCCTCACCTTGAACCTGCACCCGCCGCTGCGTGACGCCGAGGGGCGCTGCCGCTGGTGGAAAGACGCCGTGCCCAGCCCCGAAGGCGTCAACGCGGCCCTGCCGCACCTCATCGACCGCCTTCGGATGGAAGCGAAGAAGTTCGATCTGCCCTGGCAGCGCGTCGCCCTGGCCGGTGTTGGCGACGGCGCCCTGCTGGCCCTGGAAGCCGTGCAGGCTGAAGGCGAGCTGGTGGGCCGCGTGCTGGCCTTTGCCGGCGGCTATCTGGCCCGGCCCGAGCATGCGCCGCAGGATGTCTGCGTGCATCTGCTGCACGGCCTGGCCGACGAGCGCTTCCCCTATCACCATGTCGTCGACGCGGCCCAGGCCCTGGTCGACCTCGGCGCCGACGTGACCGCCGACCTGCTGCCCCATATCGACCACAGCCTGCACCCGGCCCTGATCGACAAGGCCATGGAACAGCTGCGCACCTTCATCCCGGCACGGTTGTGGCGCGAAGCCATCGTCGCCGCGCAGGAGAACGAGCGGACCGCCAGTTAGGCCGCTTCAACGGCCCGCGCCGCCAGCTCCGGAATCAGCGCGGCTCGGTAGGCCGCCGTGCCATGCAGATCGCTGCTCAGCCCCGCGGCGCTGACCTTGACCGCCCGCGCCGCCGCCGGGCTCCAGTCGCGCGCCAAGGCGGCCTCCAGCTCGCTGCAGCGGAACACGCCCGGCCCGGCGCCGGTGACGGCCACCCGTACGCCAACATCGAAGCGCGCGACGAAGACGCCCACCAGCGAGAAGCGCGAGGCCGGCTGCTTGAACTTCTGCCAGCCGGCCGACTTCGGGACGGGGAAGCTGACCGCCGTGATCAGCTCGCCCTCCTGCAGGGCCGTCGTGAACAGGCCCTGGAAGAAGTCGTCAGCCGCGATCTGGCGGCTGCTGGTGTGGAGGGTGGCGCCCAGCCCCAAGGTGGCGGCCGGATAGCAGGCCGCGGGGTCGTTGTTGGCCAGGCTGCCGCCCAGGGTGCCGACATTGCGCACCTGACGGTCGCCGATGCGGCCGGCGAGATCGGCCAGCGCCGGAATGGCACGCCGTACGTCGGTCGAAGCAGCGACGGTGGCATGCGTCGTCGCGGCACCTATGCGCACGGTCTTGCCGTCGACAGTGATGCCCTGCAATTCGGCCAGCCCTCGCACATCGACCAGGCCACTGGGCGAGGCCAGACCGAGCTTGATGGCGCCCAGCAGGGACTGGCCGCCGGCCAGGAACTTGTCGTCGGTACCGAGGCGGGCGGCGGCGAGGGAGGATGCGGCTTGGTAGTTCATGGTTCCCTCCTCACTTCACGGATTGCAGCGCCGTCCACACCGTGCAGGGTGTCGCCGGCATCGGCAGGTCCTTGACGCCGATGGCGTCACAGACGGCGTTCATGACCGCCGCCGGTGAGCCGATGGCGCCGGCCTCGCCGCAACCCTTCACGCCCAGCGGGTTGTGGGTGCAGGGCGTGCCCTTGGCCGTCTGCACATTGAAGGACGGCAGGTCGTCGGCACGCGGCATCGCGTAGTCCATATAGCTGCCCGACAGCAACTGGCCCGAGTCGGGGTCGTAAACGCCATGCTCCAGCAGGGCCTGGCCTATGCCCTGGGCCAGGCCGCCATGCACCTGGCCTTCGACGATCATCGGATTGACGATGTTGCCGAAGTCGTCCACGGCGCTGAAACGGTCGATGCGCACGACGCCTGTCGTCGGGTCCACCTCGACCTCGCAGACATAGCTACCGGCCGGGTAAGTGAAGTTGCTGGGGTCGTAGAAGGCGTTCTCGTTGAGGCCGGGCTCCAGCTTGTCCAGCGGGTAGTTGTGCGGCACATAGGCCGTCAGCGACACCTGGGCGAAGGGGATGGCGCGGTCGGTCCCGGCGATGCGGTACTCGCCGTTCTTGAACTCGATGTCGCCCTCGCCGGCCTCGAGCAGATGGGCGGCGATCTTGCGGCCCTTGGCGATGACCTTGTCCACCGCCTTCAGGATGGCCGTGCCGCCAACGGCCAGGGACCGGCTGCCATAGGTGCCCATGCCGAACAGGATCTTGCCGGTGTCGCCATGCTGGATGTCGATGTCCTCCAGCGGGATGCCCAGGCGGTCGGCGACGATCTGCGCGAAGGTCGTCTCGTGGCCCTGGCCATGCGAGTGGCTGCCGGTGAAGACGGTGACCTTGCCCGTTGGATGAACACGCACTTCGCCCGCCTCGAACAGGCCGGCGCGGGCGCCCAAGGCGCCGGCCACGTTCGATGGCGCCAGGCCGCAGGCCTCGATATAGGTCGAGTAGCCGATGCCGCGCTTGAGACCCTTGGCGGCGCTGACCGCCTTGCGCGCCGCATAGCCGGCGACGTCGGCGATCTTCTGCACCTGGGTCAGGGTCGCGTCGTAGTCGCCGGTGTCATAGGTCAGGCCCACCGGCGTCGCGTACGGGAACTCCTTGATGAAGTTGCGGCGGCGGATCTCGGCGGGGTCGATGCCGAGTTCGTGCGCGGCCGTTTCCACCAGGCGCTCGACCACATAGGTCGCCTCGGGCCGGCCGGCGCCGCGGTAGGCGTCCACCGGCGCGGTGTTGGTGAACACGCCGGTGACCTCGGCGTAGATCCTGGGCGTCGTGTACTGGCCGGCCAGCAGGGTCGCGTAGAGGATGGTCGGCACGCAGGACGCGAAGGTGGACAGATAGGCGCCGAGGTTGGCCGTCGTGTGCACGCGCATGGCCAGGAAGCGGCCGGCCTCGTCGGTGGCCAGCTCGGCCGTCGTCACATGATCGCGGCCATGGGCGTCGCTCAAGAAACTCTCGCTGCGCTCGGCCGTCCACTTGATGGGCCGGCCCAGCTGCTTGCTGGCCCAGACCAGGGCCGTCTCCTCCGCATAAAGAAAGATCTTGGAGCCGAAGCCGCCGCCGACGTCCGGCGCCACGACGCGCAGCTTGTGCTCCGGAATGCCGAGCACGAAGGCGCACATCAACAGCCGCTCGACATGCGGGTTCTGGTTGGCGACATAGAGGGTGTAGGCGTCGTCGGCCGGGTTGTAGCTGGCGTTGGCGGCGCGCGGCTCGAGGGCGTTGGGGATCAACCGGTTGTTGCGGAACTCCAGCTTGGTGACGTGGGGCGCCGAGGCCATGGCGACGTCGGTCGCGGCCTTGTCGCCGCAGCCCCAGGTGTAGCAGCGGTTGTCTGCAGCCTCGTCATGCACGCTGCCCTTGTGGCCGATGGCGGCCGCGGTGTCGGCAACGGCGGGTAGCTCGTCGTAATCCACCTCCACCAACGCCGCCGCGGCCTTGGCTTCGGCCAGCGTCTCGGCCACGACCAGGGCCAGGGCGTCACCCACATAGCGCACCTTGCCGTCGGCCAGGATGGGGTGCTTGGGTTCCTTCATCGGCGTGCCGTCTATGCTGGTGATCAGCCAGCCGCAGGGCAGGCCGCCAACATCGCGGAAATGCTCGCCCGTGTAGACGCCGAGCACGCCCTCGGCCGCCAGGGCCGCGGCCGTGTCGACGCGCTTGAGCCTGGCGTGTGCATAGGGGCTGCGCACGAAGACGCCATAGGTCTGGCGCGGCAGAACGATGTCGTCGGTGTACTGGCCGCGGCCGGTCAGGAAGCGCGCGTCCTCGCGGCGCTTGACGCTCTGGCCGATAAAGCCTTCCTTGGGTGAGTTCATGTCACACCCCCTTCATCGCTGCCGCGCCCGCCTGCACGGCGCGCACGATGTTCTGGTAGCCGGTGCAGCGGCAGATGTTGCCCTCCAGCCCCTCGCGGATGGCGGCCTCGCTGGAGCAGTCGTGGTACTGCACCAGGTCGATGGCGCTCATGACCATGCCCGGCGTACAGAAGCCGCATTGCAGGCCGTGGCATTCCTTGAAGGCGGCCTGCATGGGGTGCAGGCTGCCGTCCTTGGCGGCCAGGCCCTCGATGGTGGTGAGGCTGGCGCCGTCGGCCTGCACGGCCAGCATGCTGCAGGCCTTGATGGCGCGGCCGTTGAGGTGGACGGTGCAGGCGCCGCACTGGGCGGTGTCGCAGCCGACATGGGTGCCGGTCAGGGCCAGGTCTTCGCGCAGCCACTGCACCAGCAGCTGATCGGGAGCCACGTCGCGGCTGACCGCACGGCCGTTGACCGTGAGCTGGATCTTCATCGCTTGTCTCCGTCGGGTTGTGGGGTCATGCTCGGGCCGCACCCGGGCCTTGTGATTGCCGATTACCCTTGTTGAAATTTCGTTTGGGGATGCAGGTCCATGGACAACCTCGATCTCAGCGTGCTGCGCACGGCCGCCGGCTGGCGGGCCGAGGCGCGCGGCGTCGTGCTGGGCACCATCACGCGCACCTGGGGCTCGGCGCCGCGGCCGGTGGGCTCGCTGGTGGCGGTGCGGGACGACGGCTTGATTGCCGGTTCGGTGTCGGGCGGCTGCATCGAGGATGACCTCGTCGCCCAATTGCGCGCCGGCAGTCTGACGCTGGCCAGGCCCACGCCGCTGCGCTACGGTGTCGGTGCCGAGGAGGCGCGCCGCTTCGGCCTGCCCTGCGGCGGCACGCTGGAGCTGATGCTGGAGCCGCTGGGGCCGCAGTCGGGCGTCGATGCACTGCTGGACCGGCTGGAGCGCGGCGAGCGCGTGCGCCGCACCCTGGACCTGGCCAGCGGCGCCGCCACGCTGTCCGACGCCGAACCCGGTGCCGACACGCTGACGCTGACCGACACCCAGCTCGTCAGCCATCACGGCCCGCAATGGCGGCTGCTTGTCATCGGCGCCGGCCAGATGACCGACTACCTCGCCCAGATGGCCCTGGCCCTGGGCTATGGCGTGACGGTCTGCGACCCGCGCGAGGAATACGCCGGCGGCTTCAAGTTGTCCGGTGTCACGCTGACCCGCGACATGCCCGACGACGTCGTCATCGGCTTCAAGCCCGACGGCGCGACGGCCATCGTCGCGCTGACGCACGACCCCAAGCTCGACGACCTGGCGCTGATGGAGGCGTTGAAGGGGGCGGCCTTCTATGTTGGCGCCATCGGCTCGCGCGTCAACCAGGCCAAGCGTCGCGCCCGCCTGGCCGAGCATTTCGGCTTGAGCGAGGCCGAACTCGATCGCCTGCACGGCCCCGTGGGTCTGGACATCGGCGCGCGCACGCCGCCGGAAATCGCCCTCAGCATCCTGGCCGAGATGACCGCGGTGCGCTATCGCGCGGCCGGCGCTCGTCCCGAGGCCGGCTGCGCCGTTTGACTCACTTCATGGTGTAACCGCGGCCGTCCATGCAGGCCTCCACCGCTCGGTTGAACACGCTGGCGTCGGCTTGTGCGTTGGGCTGCGTCGTCGCCCAGCGGTTGCACTCGCGGCGGTCGTTTTCCAGCTGCTCGGGCGCCTGGCCGTTGCGCGGGTAGATGACGGGCTCGGCCTTGGGCGCGGGCGGGGGCGGGGCCGGAGCGACCTGCGCCGTTGCCACATCGGGTGGCGGCGTGACGACGGCGTAGCCCTCGGGCACGGCGCGGTAGTAGACGCCGTTGGCGTAGTAATAGGGCAGGCCGCCCAGGGTCAGCGTCACATAGGCCGGCGGCAGCAGCGGGATGACCAGGCCGACCGGTGGCAGCACGACGCGGTAGCGCGGACCATAGGGCTGGTACCAGACGCCGCCGTGGAACCAGTAGCGGCCGGGGCCTGAGCCCACGACGACGGCGCCATAGGGCACGTGGGGGGCCACATAGCCGGGGGCGGGGTAGTAGTGGTCATGGTGGTAGCGGTTGTCGAACACCATGCCGATGTTGGCGCGCACGCGCACATCGGCGTGGGCGGCGGGGGCGCTGAAGGCGGCGCAAAGGGCGAGCGCGGCCGCAGCGGAGGCTTGGAACCAGGTCTTCTTCATCGTCTTCAACCCGAAGTCAGGGTGGATGGCCAACGTCACCAGCGTCGCGTGGGTGCACTGCCGGCGCATTGCGGCAACGTAAAGTTCGCCGCTTCCTCCTGTCGCCCCGCTGTCTCGCCATGATCGAACTGCTTTACTACCCCAGCAACGCCAGCTTCGCGCCCCATATCCTGCTCGAGGAAATGGGCATTCCTTACCAGCTGCGCCAGGTGGACCGGGCCAACAACGAACACAAGTCGCCGGCCTATCTGAAGCTCAATCCGAACGGCGTGATCCCGGTGCTGATCGACGGCGACCTGGTGCTCTACGAGACGGCCGCCATCCTGATGCATCTGGCCGACTGCCACCCTGGCTTTGCGCCGGCACCGGGCACGGCCGAGCGGGCCCAGTATTACAAATGGATGGTCTGGCTGACCAACACCCTGCAGGCCATGCTGATCCACTACTTCTACCCCGACCGCATGGCCAGCAACGCCGATGAGGTCAAGGCGCGCGCCGAGGCCCAGATCGCCCCGCTGCTGGACCAGATGGACGCCGAGCTGGCCCGCCATGGCGGCGACTGGTTCCTGGGCCAGCAGTACACGGCCGTCGACGCGCTAGCCTTCATGCTGTGCCGCTGGACGCGCATGCAGGCCAACCCGGCCAAGACGCGGCCGGCCCTGGGCGCCTATCTGAAGCGGGTCTTTGAGCGGCCGGCGGTGCAGCGCGTCGTCGCCAAGGAAAAGCTGGCCGATCCGGTCTATTAATCCAAGGTCTGCCGGTAGCGCAGCAAGGCCACGCTGCCGGCCACCGCGAGGAAGGCCAGCATGGGCCACAGCTCAGGCAGCAGCTCGGCCCCGCCCGAACCCTTGAGCATGACGCCGCGCACGATGCGCAGGAAGTGCGTCAGCGGCAGCACCTCGCCGAGGTACTGCGCCCACCGCGGCATGCCGCGGAAAGGGAACATGAAGCCCGACAGCAGCATGGACGGCAGGAAGAAGAAGAAGGTCAGCTGCAGGGCCTGGAGCTGGTTCTTGGCCAGCGTCGAGAAGGTGAAGCCCACGCCGAGATTGGCCAGCATGAAGACGCCGATCATGGCCAGCAGCAGCGTCACGCTGCCCACCATGGGCACGTTGAACAGTGCAAAGGCCGCGCCGAGGATGACGCCCAGCTGCACATAGCCGAGCACCACATAGGGCAGGATCTTGCCGGCCATGACCTCGAAGGGCCGCACCGGCGTGGCGAGCAGGTTCTCCATCGTGCCGCGCTCGCGCTCGCGCGTCATCGCCAGGGCCGTCAGCATGACCATGGTCATGGTCAGGATGGTGCCGACCAGGCCGGGCACGATGTTGTAGCGGCTCAGGCCCTCGGGGTTGTAGCGGCGCTGGATGCGCACCTCGAAGGGCAGGGGCTGAGGCGCCCTTGACGCGAGCGCGCCGCGCAGGTCGCGGTTCAGCGCCGTCTGACCGAGCTGGCTCAGCGCCGCAATGGCATTGCCGGCCGCCGAGGGGTCGGTGGCATCAGCGGCGATCAGCACGGCCGGTTTCTCGCCGCGCACGACGCGGGCACCGAAGTCGTCCGGCACGACGACGAGAAACTGGATGTCGCCGCTTTGCAGCAGCGCGTCTCCACGCGACTCCGCGATGCCGCTTTCGACGACATGGAAATAGCCGCTGGTCTGCAAGGCCGCGACGAGGCTGCGTGCCATCGGGCTGGTGTCCTGCGACACGATGGCTGTCGGCAATCCCTTGGGATCGGTGTTGATGGCATAGCCGAACAGCACCAGCTGCATGATGGGCACGCCGACGGCCATCGCAAAGGTCAGCTTGTCGCGCAGCATCTGCTGCACTTCCTTCAGCGCGATGGCGAACATGCGGGCCAGGGCTTGCATCAGGCGGCTTCGCTGAAGTTGTCGGTGGCTTGCCCCACCAACTTGACGAAGGCGTCTTCGAGGTCGCCGGCATCGGCCTCCTTGACGATGGCCGCTGCCGTACCGCGCGCCAGCACGCGGCCGTAGGCGATGTAGACCAGCTCGTCGCAGCGCTCGGCCTCGTCCATGTAGTGGGTGGAGACGAGGACCGTGATGCCCTCCTGGGCGAGGTGGTGGATCTGGTCCCAGAACTCGCGCCTCGCCTTGGGGTCGACACCGGCGGTGGGTTCATCGAGCAGCAGCAGCTTCGGCCTATGCAGCAGGCAGGCGGCCAGGGCCAGGCGCTGCTTCCAGCCGCCGGATAGCGCGCCGGCCAGCTGCTTTTCGCGTGTCTTCAGGCCCAGGCGCTCCAGCGCAGCATCGACGGCCTCCTTGCGGTTCTCCATCGAGAACAGCCGCGCGATGAAGTCCAGGTTCTCGCGGATGGACAGGTCTTCGTAGAGGCCGAACTTCTGCGTCATATAGCCGACCTGGCGCTTGACCTCGGCGGCCTGGTGGCGGAAGTCCAGGCCCAGCACCTGGCCTTCGCCGGCATCGGGCGTCAGCAGGCCGCAGAGCATGCGCAGCGAGGTGGTCTTGCCGCTGCCGTTGGGACCGAGGAAGCCGACGATGCGGCCGGTGGCGACCTGCATGTCGACCCCATCGACGACCTTGCGGCCGCCGTAGGACTTGGACAGTCCCTTCACGTCGATGGCCAGATCAGTCATTGCGTGACGTCCAGCGGCTGGCCCGGATGCAGCTTCTCCGCATCCTCGGCCTTCACCGGCCTTGCCTCGACAAGAAAGACCAGCTTGTCGCGCTGCTGGTTGGAGTAGATGACGGGCGGCGTGTACTCCGGCCCTGCGGCAATGAAGCTGATGCGCGCGGGAATGGCCGCGCCGCAGCCGTCGCAGTGCAGATTGACGGCCGCGTCCAGCTTGAGCCCGCCGACCGCCGACTGCGGCACATAGAAGCGCGCCTTGCGGTTGGCCGGCGGCAGCAGGGCCAGCACCGGCTGGCCGGCGCCCACCCATTCGCCTGGGCGCAGGAAGACGTCCTGCACGCGGGCCGGCATAGGCGCGCTCTGGCGCTTCTGCTCGACGCGCCAGGCCGTCTGGGCGCGGCCGCTCTCGGCCGCCTGCGCGAGTGCCCGGGCTGCATCGCGCTCGTCGTCACGCGCCGGCAGCCGGCCCACCTGCAGGGCGGCGTCCAGCTCCATGACGCGGGCGCGGGCCTGGGCCAATACCGTCGCGGCGTCGTCCACACGGGCCTGGGCGACAAAGCCCTTGGCCAGCAACTCCTGCTGGCGGGTCAGGTCGATGTTGGCCAGGCGCTCGGCGGCGCGGGCCTGGTCGAGCTGGGCCTGGGTGACGGCCAGCTCGGGAATGCGGCGCCCCTTGTCGGCGTCCTGGGCCTGAGCCTGGGCGCTCTGGGCGCGTGCACGTGCCTCGGCATCGGCGGCGAGCTCGGGCGTGGCGTCGAGCTCGAACAGGGCCTGGCCGGCGGCCACGGCCTGACCGGAGCGCACCGCCAGGTGGGTGAGCCGCCCGGCCACCGGCGGCGCGATATAGACCAGCTCGGCCTCGGCATAGCCCGTCCAGCCCTGCGGAGGCTTGTCGCTGCAGCCGGCCAGCAGGGCCAGGATCAGGAGGGGGGAGGTTCTCATCGGCTTCTCCATCAGACGCCGCTCGCCAGGCCCAGCAGCGCCCATTCGATACGGCGCTGCAGCGCGGCGTCGGACAGCACGTCCTCGTCCACGGCAGCCAGCAGGGCGGGCGGGACGGCATCGATGGACTTCATGCCGCCAACCAGGATCAGCGGCGCGACGACGGCGCCCATCAGGAAGGAAAACCGCGTCAGCAGCGGGCGCTGCGGCAAGCGGCCCCGGCTTTCGGCCTCCTGCAGCAGGGCCATCAGCACGCCCAGATGGCGCGGCGCATTGGCACGCAGGAAATCCTGGGCGACGGCCTCGCCGCCCTGGGCGTCGGCCCAGACCCGCGCGATCAGCGGCCGGTGCTCGCGCACGAAGCGCGCCACGCCCAACAGGGCCGCGGCCAGGCGCTCCATGACGTCGGCCTCGCCCTGGCTGTGCAGCGACAGCGCGCTGAACATCTCCTCGTAGTGCTGCTGCAGCAGGGCGCGCAGGAAGGCGTCCTTGCTGCCGAAGTGGTAGTGGACCATGGCCGGGTTGACGCCGGCCGCCTCGGCCACGCGGCGCACCGACAGACCGGCACAGCCCAGGGCGGGGTAGAGGGCGGCGCCGGCGCTGAGCAAGGCCTGGTCCTGATCCTGGCTGGGGCGGGGCATGCTCTCGATTATTGGTCAAGTGTTCAGTAACCACAAGTTGCGGCAAAAGGTCGCTTGCCATCAGTGGCCGCTTCACTAGCATGCAGGCAACAAGGCCGCGCCCTAGCGGCCCAGCTAGGAGACGTGCCCATGAACCTCGCCACCTGGATGCGCAGCTTCACCATCCGCACCCGCATGCAGGGCGCCATCGCCCTGGTGCTGCTGATGTTTGCGGCCCTGGGCTTGACCGGCCTGCTCGGCGGCCGCCAGCTGATGACGCTCAATGTCGACGTCACGACGCATGCGATGCAGGATCTTCGCCATCTCGCCGCCATCCGCCAGGCCCTCGCCGATGTGAGACTGGAGGAGAAGCAGATGGTCATCGCCTATGAGGACCCGGACCAGGTCAAGCAGTTCCGCCTGCGCTGGGACGCCGCGGCCCAGCGCCTGACCCAGCCCCTGCAGGGCCTGCAGGAGGGCAAGCAGGAGGAGAACAAGGCCGTCGCCGCCGAGGCGCTGAAATTCCTGCAGGACTACCGCACGGCAGCCCAGCCGGTGCTCAACCAGATCGAGGCCGGGGGCTTTGACACCGCCAAGGTGGCCGACCGCATGCTGAACCGCCCCAAGGCCGCGATGCGCGAGATCGAGAAGCGCGTGGAAGCCATCGGCGGCCTCATCGACCAGCAGGCCAAGGCCACCGAGGCCGAGTTCGCCGCCGAGATGGCCCGCATCGGCTGGCGCTCGCTGGCCGTCCTCGTCCTCGTCATGGTGCTGGTCGTGCCGCTGACGCTGGTCAACTCCAGCACCATCACCAGCCCGATGCGCTATGCCGGCACCGTGGCCCAGTCCATCGCCAGCGGGGACCTGAACAACGTCATCCGTGTCGAAGGCCGCGACGAGGCCTCCGAGCTGCTGCGCGCGCTGGATGCCATGCAGTCCAGCCTGCGCGAGCTGGTGCGCCAGGTCAAGGATTCGGCCCAGAGCATAGAAACGGCCAGCAGCGAGGTGGCGTCGGGCAACCAGGACCTGAGCCAGCGCACCGAGCAGGCGGCCGCCAGCCTGCAGCAGACGACCAGCTCCATGGAAGACCTGACAAGCGGCGTGCGCCATGGCGCCGACGCGGCCGGCAAGGCACGCCAGCTGGCCGAGGGCGCGGCCGAGGTGGCCCGCCGTGGCGGCAAGGAGGTGGCCGAGGTCGTTGCGACCATGGACCAGATCAACGACAGCTCGCGCCGCATCGGCGACATCCTCGGCCTCATCGACAGCATTGCCTTCCAGACCAATATCCTGGCCCTGAACGCGGCCGTCGAGGCGGCGCGCGCGGGCGAGCAGGGCCGCGGCTTCGCCGTCGTTGCCAGCGAGGTGCGCGCCCTGGCCCAGCGCTCGGCCGGCGCGGCGCGCGAGATCAAGTCGTTGATCGGCGCCAGCCTGGAGCGCACCGAGGCCGGCTCCCGCCTCGTCCAGCATGCCGGCCACACCATGCAGGAGATCGTCGACAACGTGCAGAAGGTCAGCGACATGATCGGCGAGGTGGCCGAGGGCGCCGCCGACCAGAGCTCGCGCATTGGTCAGATCAATGGTGCCGTCACGCAGCTTGACCGCATGACGCAGCAGAACGCGGCCCTGGTGGAAGAGTCCGCCGCGGCGGCGGAAAGCCTCAAGCAGCAGCTGCAGCTGCTGACGGGGGCGGTGGCGCAGTTCAGGCTGGATGCCCGCGCCTGAGGGCGCGGCCGCCGCCTGGCTCAGGCCCGGCGACGCCGGGTCGCGGCCAGGGCGGCGAAGCCTGTCGCCAGCAGCGCCAGGCCGGCGGGTTCGGGCAGCAGACGCACGGCCTCGAGCGTGCCGTCGACCTGGGCGAGGTCGCAGCTGTTGGGGTCGTTGGCGCTGCTGGAGCAGAACTGGAAGCTGTGCACATAGCCCGCCAACAGGCGCGGATCGGGCAGCGTGGGCAGAGCGCCGCTGTTGAAGATGCCGAGGTCGCCGCTGCGCATGATGACGCTGAGGGCGGACATGCCGCCTTCGGCGTTGAAGTCGTTCAACCCGAAGGTCAGGCCGTCGACCAGGGGCGGTGCCGAAGCCTCGGGCGGCACGGCGTCGTTTCGCACGAAGAGGCTGCCACCGGCGGCGGGATTGAAGCCCGAGGTGAAGGGGCCGAGGCCGCCGATCATGATGCTGAAGTTGATTGAGGAAGGGTCGTAGCGGTAGCGTCCGCCGGCCTGGCCAAGAAGGTTGGCGCTGGTGTCGAAACTCACATCGATGGTGAAGGCGTTGCCCGCTGAAATGGGAACACCGACATTGCCCGACACGGCATCGAGATGCCCGCTGAACTGCCACATGACCGGCATGGCGCTGGTCGCCAAAGGAAAGGCGAGCGCCATCACAGCGGTCGCGAGCTGCGACTTGATCTTCATGCGGAATGTCCCCCGATGGGTTGGTTGCTCTTGTTGGTGCGCCTGTATCGGCATGGACGCCGCATGTAGACGAACCCGGGCCGAGTTTCTGCCTGGGGTTCTGCAGTCGCCACCTCGAAACGCGGGTCGGGCAATCCCTAGTTTTAAGTGGCCAATCGCTATACTCTTCGCACAGCGCCGATTTGTTCCGGATTGCGGGCGCTCAATAAATGCCGCTAAACAGGGCTCCGAGATCAACCGGCGTCCCGCAAGTGGCCGCCGGTTTTGTTTTTCTGGAGTAGGCCATGACGGGCCGTAGCGTCGGCGACGTATCGCCGCAGAGTTTTCATTTCGACGAGCCGCTGCCGCTGCGCAGCGGTACCAGCTTCGGGCCCTACGACCTGATGGTCGAGACCTATGGCCAGCTGAACGCCGAGCGCAGCAACGCGGTGCTGGTCTGCCATGCGCTGAATGCCAGCCACCATGTCGCTGGCAGCTATGCCGGCCAGGCCAAGAGTGAGGGCTGGTGGGACAACCTCATCGGCCCGGGCAAGCCGCTGGACACCGACAAATTCTTCGTCATCGGCGTCAACAACCTCGGCTCCTGCTTCGGCTCCACGGGGCCCATGCACGTCAACCCGGCGACCGGCCGGGCCTGGGGCGCGGACTTCCCCGTCGTCACGGTGCAGGACTGGGTGGATGCCCAGGCCCGCGTCATCGAGCGCTTCGGCATCCTGAAGCTGGCCGCGGTGCTGGGCGGGTCCCTCGGCGGTATGCAGGCCCTGGACTGGGCCTTGCGCTATCCCGAGCGCGTGGCCCACTGCATCGCCATCGCGACGGCGCCGAATCTGTCGGCCCAGAACATCGCCTTCAACGAGGTGGCGCGCCGCGCCATCGTGACCGACCCCGACTTCCACGGCGGCCATTTCTACGCCCACGGCGTGGTGCCCAAGCGCGGCCTGCGGGTGGCGCGCATGATCGGCCACATCACCTATCTGTCCGACGACGTCATGGCCGAGAAGTTCGGTCGCGAGCTCAAGGGGGGCGCCCTGGGCTACTCGACCCAGGACATCGAGTTCCAGATCGAGAGCTATCTGCGCTACCAGGGCGACAAGTTCAGCGACTACTTCGACGCCAACACCTATCTGCTGATCACGCGGGCGCTGGACTACTTCGACCCGGCCTCCGAGCATGGCGGGGACCTGACGCGAGCCTTCGCCAGCGCGCGGGCCAAGTTCCTGATCGCCAGCTTCACGACCGACTGGCGCTTCTCGCCCGACCGCTCGCGCGAGATCGTCAAGGCCCTGCTCGACAACCGGCTGGATGTGTCCTATGCCGAGATCGATGCGCCCCATGGCCACGACGCCTTCCTGCTCGACGACCCGCGCTATCACGGCGTGCTGGGGGCCTATTTCGAGCGCATCGCCGGCAATCTGTGCCCCGCGGCCCGGCCGCTGCAGATCAAGGGGGTGGCGGTATGAGCTTTGATCCCGCCATCGCGGCCCTGGTGCCACCGGGTTCGCGCGTGCTCGACCTCGGCTGCGGTACCGGCGAGCTGCTGGAGCACCTCATCAAGCACAAGGGCTGCACCGGCTACGGCGTGGAGCTGGACGACGCCAACCTGCTGGCTTGCGTGAAGCGTGGCGTCAACGTCATCCAGCGCAATCTGGAAGAGGGCCTGTCCATCTTCGAGGACCAGAGCTTCGACGTCGTGCTGCAGCTGGAGACGCTGCAGCATCTGCGCAATGCCGAGCAGATGCTCAAGGAGACGGCGCGGGTGGGCAAGCTGGGCATCGTCAGCTTTCCCAACTTCGCCCACTGGCCCAACCGCCTGCAGGTGCTGTTCGGCCGCATGCCGGTGACGCGGGCCCTGCCCTATGAGTGGTACGACACACCCAATATCCGCGTCGGCACCTTTGCCGACTTCGGCGTGCTGGCGCGCAAGAACCGGCTCAAGATCCTGGACAGCTTCGGCCTGCAGGACGGCGGCGTGGTGCGATCGCTGCCCAACCTGATGGCCAGCGTGGCCGTCTTCAAGTTCGAACGCGAGTGAGCGAGTCGTCCGTGCGCAACGGACTCAAACCCTAGCCCCGGGCGGCCGGCAAGTCGCTAGGCTGGTGCGCATGCAGCGCGCCCGCTTCCTCGCTTCCCTGTTGGCCGCCGGCGTGGCGCCGTGGGTGCGGGGCGAGCCGGCAGGGCTGCGCTTCATCTACCCCAACGTCAATGGTCTGGGCGAGGCGGGTTTCGGCTTCCGCGCGCTGGCCTTGGCATTGCAGAAGTGGGGGCGGCCCTTTGAGCTGAAGATGGCGCCCGACCCCACCAACATCCCGCGCTCGCTGCGGGCATTGGAGCGCGGGGAGCTGAGCGTCATGGACCTGGGCAGCAGCGCTGCCATGGAGCAGCGCTTCCTGCCCATCCATCTGCCCATCGACCGTGGCCTCAGCGGCTGGCGGCTGCTGGTCATCCGCGCTGACGCGGTGGCCAGGTTCGCGACCGTGCAGCGCCTGGAGGAGCTGGCGCTGTTGCGTGCCGGGCAAGGCAGCGACTGGCCCGATGTGCAGTTGTTGCGCGGCGCGAGCCTGCCGGTCGTCACGGCGGACCGGCTGGACCTGTTGTTCCGCCTGCTGCAGGCGGGGCGTTTCGACTACCTGCCGCTGGGCCTGAACGAGGCCCACGGCTTTGTGCGCCAGCACCAGGCGCTGGCGCCGGACGCCGTCATCGAGCCCCATCTGGCCCTGGTCTATCCCTTTGCGCGCCTGTTCTTCGTGCGCCGCGGCGATGAAGCGCGCCGCGCTGCCATCGCCGAGGGCCTGGGCCAGGCCTTCGAGGACGGCAGTTTCCAGGCCATGTTTGCCACCGATCCGGTGGCCCATGGAGCGCTGGCCCGTGCGCGGCTGGCCGAGCGACGGGTGCTGCAGATCGCCAACCCCGATCTCAGCGATGCGACGCGCGCCATCCCGGCGCGCTATTTCGTCAGGCCGTGATCAGGCCGATTTCTTGTGGCCCTTCTTGGCGACCTTCTTGTGCTTGGCCGTGGTTTTTTTCTTGGCGGCCGTCTTGGCGTGCACGCCGCTGCTGACCTGGCCGGTCTTGTGATGCGTGGGCACGCGCGCCTCGGCGGCGGGGGCGGCGATGGCGATGGCGGTGATGAGGGCGGTGAGCAGGGTCTTCATCTCGGATCTCCAAAAGAAAAGCAGATGGCGCGAGCGTAACGGAGCCAGCCTTCCGAGGCCTGTTGCCTAGCTCCCTTTGCGGATCATGGCGCCATCGTCCGTGCGCTCATCCTCCTTGAAAACGCCTTCCCAGCGGTCGCCGGTGGGCCAGAAGAAAACGCCGCTTCCGTGCTTCAGGCCGCGCGACCAGGCCCCTTCGTAGCGTTCGCCGGTCTTCCAGGCGTACTTGCCCTGGCCATGAGCCTTGCCGGCCTCGAACTGGCCTTCGTAGGTGTCGCCGTTGGGAAAGACCATGCGGCCTGTGCCCTGGGGCAGGCCGGCGGCCATCTGGCCCTCGTATTGGTTGCCGTTGGCGAAGCGCATCTTGCCGACGCCCTGGGGCTTGTCGTTGACCCAATCACCTTCGTAGCGCTGGCCGCTCATCCAGATATAGCTGCCCTTGCCGTGCGGCAGGCCCTGGCGCAGCTGGCCGGTGTAGACGTCGCCCGAGGCATAGGTCAGCTTGCCCTCGCCTTCGGGTTGGCCGTCCAGCACCAGGCCTTCGTAGTGGTTGCCGTTGGCAAAAGTCATCACGCCGCGGCCGGTGGCGCGGTCGCCGGCCCAGTCACCCTTGTAGCGCTGGCCGCCGGCCCAGCGGATCTCGCCGACGCCCTGGCGCTGGCTGTGCGTCAGCGGGCCTTCGTAGACATCGCCGTTCTTCCACTCGACGCGGCCGGTGCCGCTGACGGTGTCGTCGTTCTCGCGCACGAACTGGCCGACATAGCGCGTGTCGCCGGCGGTGCGGTCGAAGAGCTTGGGTTCGGGCGCGGGCGCCGGTGCGGCGGCCAGCGGGGTGATCGGCGCGGCGGCCGCTTGGCGCAGCGGCGCGGCCGCCGGCGGGGCCGGGACAGCGGCCGGCTTGGCGCCCGGGGGCGCCGCAGCGGTGCCGGGTTTGGGCGCGGTGGCGACCAGCGCGGGCGTCGGCACCGGGGTGCCCGGCAGCGGTGTGGCCACCCAGGGCGTGCCGCGCTCGCGGGCCAGGGCCTGGGCGTTGTTCAGGGCCAGTTCCTGGGCGCTGCCCTTGCAGGCCTTGGCCGTGTCGCGCCACAGCGTCTCGCCGATCTGGCTCTGGGTCTGGCGCTCGGCCAGCGGCAGGGCGGCACCGCTGTTGCGCAGCTTGGTCGAGAACTCGCGGGCGCGCTCGAAGGGCGGGGCGCAGAACTCGGCGTTGTGGCCGTCGATCTCGCTCTGCTCGCGGCGGCGCTGTGCAGTCTGCTGCTGGCTGCCGCTGCATTGCTCGCCGGCCAGCTCCCACATGCCCTCGGCCTTGCGATAGAGGCTGGCGGCGTCGGCAAAGCGTCGCTCGCCGAAGGCCGCACGGGCGAGGTCCTGCAAGGAGGCGGCGTCGCGATGGGCGGTCTCGCATTGGCTGCCGGCCTGCAGCTTCTCGGCCAGGGCGTCGCGGGTCTTCTGGCTGTCGGCCAGGTTGCGCTGGGCGCGCTCGCGGGCGCGGCCGTCGCAGGCGGCGATGGCCGCCCCCCATTCCGCGACGGCCTCGTCGTGCAGCTTGACCAGGGCCTGCAGCGGCTGGTTCTGCGACTGGGCGGTGGCGGCGCGCAGGTCGGCCGACAGGGCGCGGCTGCTCAGCTGGGCGCAGCTGGGCGGTGGCGGGGCCGGCGCGGGCACGGGTTCTGAGGCGGCCGGCTCCGGAGCCGAGGCGGCGGCTTCACGAGGGGTCTGCGCCTGCGCCAGACCGGTGATGAACAGCAGCAGAACGTTGGCCAGCCTCATTTCTTCTTGGCCCCAGATTCGGCGGGCATCTCAAGCATGGCGTCAACCAGGCCGCGCGAGAAGCGGCTGGCGCCGGGGTCCTCGGGGCTGTCGAAGCTGAAGCTGCCCTGGGCCGAGGCCAGCGGCATGGCGCCAATCTCGCGGGCCAGGGAATCGGCCTTGAAGCCGCCGAGCAGAGCGACGACCTCGGCCTCGAAGCCGCGCGCCGCGGCGACCTTGTTCAGCGCCGCGAGGCGCTCGGCGTCGAACAGGAAGGCATTGGCGGCCAGGCCGCGTTCGACCAGCTTCTGATGCAGGGAGAAGCCGGCCAGCGGCGATGCGCCCAGGGCCGCCATGCGCGTGAAGGCCCAGCTGTCGGCGTAGTCGAAGGTGGTGGCCGCGATGCGCGAGATGCCAGACAGCGAACCGCGGTTGGCGGCCGCGGCCTGCATGACGTTGACGACCTGCTGGCGGGTCAGCTGCTGTGCGGCGTCGACCAGGCCCTCGCGGATCTTCTGCGCGGCAATGGCCTTGCCCTGCTCGATGAGCTGCTGCTTGAGCAACTCGCTGGCCACGTTGGCGGCGGCGCTCTTGGCGGCACTGATGGCGGCATCGGCAGCCAGAGCCGCGGCCTTGACGCCCGAGGCCAGGGTCGCGAGGTTGTAGAGGGTGCCGCCGATCTTCAGCGCGTAGTGATAGGTCTTCATGCGGGCCCCGCCCTCTTCCGAGAGGCCCTGGGTCCACAGCACCATCCACAGCGCCTCCTCGGGCGTGGGCTCGGCCAGCGTCACTTCCAGCGGATGCAGGCTGAGCAACCAGTGGTAGTCCTGCAGTTGCGGCGTGTTGGGCGGCGCGAAGCGCGTGTAGCCGCGGCAGACCTCGAAGGGCCTGATCTGCACCGCCTTGCCAGCCGCCGTGCCGACGGTGAAGGGCTTGCCGTTGTCGCGCGCCTCGGCCAGCCATTCCAGCAGCTTCTCGCCGTCGTCGTTGTTCTGGCCGGCCACATGGTTGATGCGCGTGCCCATGGGCAGGGGCGAATCCTGGGTCACCGCGATGACGGTCAGGCGCTCGTCCACCTGCAGGGCGCGCGCCCACGCGACGCGGTCGTTGTCGTTCCAGCCGGCGCTGGTGGCGACGGCGAAGGGCAGCTCCCACTGCTTGTCGCAGTCCTTGTCCTTCAGCGCCGCGCTGCGCGCGATGGCCGGGCGGATCAGGCGCTCGCCGGCGCCATAGGCGCGCATGCCGGCCAGCAGGGTCTCGTCGACCTTGCGGCCGTCGTCGACCGTGAACTTGGGCGCGGCGGCGCAGCCGGTCAGCAGCGCAAGCAGAACAATCAGTAACAGGCGCATGCCGGCGAGCCTAAGCGGTGGATGCCTTGGACGTTGCCGGTAGTTATCCCAGGCGGCATGAAGCGCTTGGCGTGCAAGCCTAAACTGGCGGATCGCGCCACCAGCGCCAGGAGTACGCCATGAACGCACGTGATCCCAACCTGCCCCTGCAAGCCGACGAGGCAACCGCCCTGGGTGCCTTCGCCGAACGTGTCTGGGACGAGGAAATCGTCCCCGCGCTGACCGACTACATCGCCGTTCCCGCCAAGAGCCCCATGTTCGATGCCGACTGGGAGAAGAACGGCCATATCGAGAAGGTGCTGACCCAGGCCGCTGCCTGGGTGGAGAGTAAGAAGGTTGCCGGCCTCAAGCTCGAGGTCATCCGCATCCCGGGCCGCACGCCGGTCATCTTCTTCGAGGTGCCGGCGACCAAGGCGGCCTCCCCGGACACCGTCGTCCTCTACGGCCACCTGGACAAGCAGCCCGAGTTCAGCGGCTGGCGCAGCGACCTCGGCCCCTGGACGCCCAAGTACGAGAACGGCCTGCTCTACGGCCGCGGCGGCGCCGATGACGGCTATGCGGTCTATGCGTCGCTGACGGCCATCATGGCCCTGGACAAGCAGGGCATCCCGCGGCCGCGCTGCGTCGGCCTCATCGAGACTTGCGAAGAGAGCGGCAGCTTCGACCTGCCCGCCTACCTCGACATCCTCAAGCCCCGCCTGGGCAATGTCTCCCTCGTCGTCTGCCTGGACTCCGGCGCCGGCAACTACGACCAGCTCTGGCTGACGACCTCGCTGCGCGGCATGGTGTCGGGCGTGCTGAAGGTCGAGGTGCTGACCGAAGGCATCCACAGCGGCGACGCCTCGGGCGTCGTGCCCTCGTCCTTCCGCATCCTGCGCCAGGTGCTGGACCGTCTGGAGGACAGCAAGACCGGCCGCCTGCTGCCGGAGAGCTTCCACTGCGAAGTGCCGGGTGCCCGCCTGGAGCAGGCCCGGGCGACGGCGGCCATCCTGAAGGAGGAGGTCTACAAGCGCATGCCCTGGGCCTGCGGTGCGGACGGCGGCCCGGTGCTGCCCGTGACGACCGACCCGGTCGAGGTGCTGCTGAACCGCACCTGGCGGCCGACGCTGTCCGTCGTCGGCGCGGATGGCTTCCCCGAGCTGAAGAACGCCGGCAATGTGCTGCGGCCCTACACGGCCTTCAAGCTGTCGCTGCGCCTGCCGCCGCTGGTGGACGGCAACGAGGCGGCGCTGCGACTGAAGACGCTGCTGGAGGACAACGCGCCCTACAACGCCAAGGTGACCTTCACGCCCGACGGCCGCGCCGGCGCCTATGGCGCGACGGGCTGGAACACGCCCGAGCTGTCGCCCTGGCTCAGCCAGGCGCTGAACGAGGCCAGCCAGGCCCATTTCGGCGCGCCGGTCGGCTATATCGGTCAGGGCGGCACCATCCCGCTGATGAGCATGCTGCAAAAGGGCTTCCCCAAGGCGCAGATGATGGTCTGCGGCGTGCTCGGCCCCAAGAGCAACGCCCACGGCCCCAACGAGTTCCTGCATGTGCCCTATGGCAAGCGGCTGACCGCCGCCGTCGCCCAGGTCATGGCTGCCCATCCCTGACTGAATGGATCAGCTCCGCGCCATCAAGGTTTTCGTCCGCGTCATCGACGAGGGCAGCTTCGCCGCCGCAGCGCGGGCGCTGGACCTGGCGCCGGCCGTCGTCACGCGGCTGGTGGCCGAGCTGGAGGAGCATCTCGGCACGCGGCTCTTGAACCGCACGACGCGGCGGCTGTCGCTGACCGAGATCGGCGAGGCCTACCTCGAGCGGGCGCGGCGCATCCTGGCCGACGTCGACGAGGCCGCGGCCCTGGCGGCGTCGGCGACGCAGGAGGTGCGGGGCCTGCTGCGCGTGCTCTGCCCGCCGGCCATTGCCGTGCACCAGCTCGCCAAGCATTTGCCCAAGTTCCACCGCGAGTTCCCGCTGGTGACGCTGGAGCTGACCTCGCCCGGCCCGGTCGAGACGGTGGACGATGCCTACGACCTGACCATCTTCCTGACCCGGGAGGTGCCCGACGGCGACTTCATCGCCCGCCGCCTGGCGCGCAGCGAGTTCATCATGTGCGCCTCGCCCGACTATCTGGACCAGCGCGGCCGTCCCCAGCACCCCAGCGATCTGAAGCAGCACGACGCCCTGCTGCCCCCCACGCCCGCCCTGATGCGCGGCCTGACGCTGCAGCGCGGCGACGGCCAGGAAGAGATCACCCTGCCCATCGTGCCCTCGCGCGCGACGCTGTCGACGACGCATATGGACACCAACTACGCCGCCGCCCTGCACGGCCTGGGCGTGGCCGGGTTGCCCAGCTTCATGGTCGAGGATGCTTTGCTGGAGCAGGCCCTGGAGCGCGTCATGCCGCAATGGCGCCTCTTTGGCACGACGCTGTGGGCGGGCATGCCGACGCGCAAATACGTGCCGGCGCGCACGCGGGCCTTCCTGGACTTCCTGCTCGAGATCTTCGGCGGTGAGGACAAGGATCCGTGGCTGGTCGCGGCGGGATGCGCAACGTGTCCGTGAGCCCCTCGCCCAGTTTCGCTGCGCTGAACGCGCGCGAACCTGGTCGGTCCCCCGAGGGGACGGCGATGCAAGCGGCATTGAGCCGCCTGCACATCGCCTGAGGACCGGCTTGGGAACGGCCCGGCGCCGGCCCTCAGTGGGGGCAACAGGTAAGCGCTATCTCAAGGTGAAGCCCGGTTCGAAGAACTCGGGGAAGCGCGTCTCCATGGCCCGCTTCAGCGGCCCGAAGGCGACATAGCGGCTGGACGTCTTGGCGATATGGGCCAGCAGCCGACGCTCCTCGGCGTGGCCGTGGCCGATCCGCACCAGATGCTGGCGCAGGGCACTCCATTCCAGCTCACGCCAGTACTCCCCGAAATCTGCGGCCAGCTCCTCGTCGAGCTGGCCCTCCTTGCGGCAGGCGTCCCAGTGGCGCGCGGCCCAGTCGATCTCCTGGGCTTCGTCCCAGGCCAACTCGGGCGGGCGCAGCAGGGCGGCCAGTTCGTCTGTCACGCTACCCTTGGGGGCGTCGTCGATGAGACGGTGCAGCACGGCGTCCAGCCCGCTGTCGATGCCGTTCTGGGCGATGCGCGCCAGGCCAGTTCGCAGCGTGGTGGGGTCCGGCGGCACC
This sequence comes from Roseateles saccharophilus, assembly GCF_031458095.1. Lineage (GTDB taxonomy): Bacteria > Pseudomonadota > Gammaproteobacteria > Burkholderiales > Burkholderiaceae_C > Pelomonas > Pelomonas saccharophila_A. The sequence continues at coordinate 2,665,926 of NZ_JAVDXU010000001.1, read as the reverse complement.
AGCGGCGCGGGCCGGGCGCGCAAGGCCGCGCAGGCCTCACGCATCAGGCGGTCGGCATCGGCGGGGTGGGCGAGGAGGTCGGCAATCAGGGTGGAGGTCATGGAGAGGAAATCCCTCGTGGATAATGAAATTCTAAGAACCGCCGGCCCCGGCATCCTCACCGACTCCGAGCCCTTGCCGCTCCCGCCGCCCGTGCCGCGCTCGCTGCCCTTCTCCCAAGCTCCGCTGTCCACCCTCGTCGCCCTGGCCTTGTGCGCCTGGGGGCAGGCGTCAGCCCAGCAGGCCGGCGCCGAGGAGTCCCTGCCCTTGCGCGGCAGCCGGGTGCTCGGCCCGGCCTCCAAGTCGGCCGCCAAGCCGGCCCTGGTCATCAGCGCCAACAAGGTCTCGGCCCAGATGGACCAGAAGGCCGAGGGGCAGGGCGATGTCGAGTTGCGCTATGGCGAGCTGGTGATGAATGCCGACAAGCTGGACTACAGCGTCGTCGATGACTTCGCCCGGGCCGAAGGCCAGGTGCGCATCAACCACAACGGCAACGTCTTCACCGGCCCGCTGCTGCAGCTCTATGTGAGCCGCTTCGAGGGCGAGTTCCTGACACCGCGCTTCTTCCTTGCGGCCACCGGCGGCGCCGGCAAGGCCAAGCTGCTGAAGTTCCAGGACAGCGAGCACATGAGCGCCACCGACGGCAGCTACACCAGCTGCCCGGCCGTGGAGAACCAGGAACCGGCCTGGCAGATCACTGCCAGGAACCTGCGCATGGACCTGGCGGCCAACGAGGGCCAGGCCGACGGCGCCGTGCTGCACTTCCTGGGCGTGCCCATCCTGGCCGCACCGTCCCTGAGCTTCCCGCTCAGCTCGGCGCGCAAGTCGGGCTGGCTGCCGCCCAACCTCTTCCTGGACAACCGCAGCGGCCTCGAGTTCGGTGTTCCCTACTACTGGAACATCGCCCCGCAGCGCGATGCGACCTTCACGCCCTTCGTGCTGACCAAGCGCGGCGTCGGCCTGGACAGCGAGTTCCGCTACCTGGAGCCTGGCCACGCTGGCCGCATCAACGTCGACCTGCTGCCCAGCGACCGCGTCTTCGGCAGCTCGCGTTGGAGCCTCAAGCTCAACAACGACGGCCATGTCTTCGGCGACTGGCGCTATCGCCTCAAGAGCGAGCGGGTGTCGGACGACGACTACTGGAAGGACATGTCGCGCCGCGTCGAAAGCCAGACGCCGCGCCTGCTGGCCAGCGACTTCACGCTGAACCGCCAGAAGGAGCTGTCCTGGGGCGTCATCGACACCTATGCCCGCGTGCAGCGCTGGCAGGTTCTGCAGGGCGTCGACGCGCCTTTCGATTCGCCCTTCCAGCGCAGCCCGCAGATCGGCGTGCGCCTGACGACGGCGGCCGACGAGGCGGTGCTGGACAGCTTCCGCCCCTGGGGCCGCAAGGCCAGGCTGGAGGGCGGGCTGGAGCTGGAATACAACCGTTTCGACCTGCCCAGCTCGGCCCTGCCCGGCCAGCAGCGCGGCGGCCAGCGCGTGCATGCCCTGGGCCATCTGGCCGCGCCGCTGGGGGGCGAGGCCTGGTGGTTCATCCCGCGCGTGTCGTTCAATGCGGCGGCCTATGACCTGGACCGCCCGCAGCCGGATGGACGCACGCGCATGCACCGCGTTATCCCGACGCTGAGCATCGACCACGGGTGGGTCTTCGAACGCGACACGACGCTGCTGGGCCGCGATTACCGCCAAAGCCTGGAACCACGCCTGCTTTACGTCAACACGCCCTTCCGCGACCAGACGAACATGCCCAAGTTCGATTCGGCGCCCAAGGACTTCAACTTCGACTCCATCTACACCGACAACCCCTTCTCGGGTGTGGACCGGGTGGCGGACCTGCATGCGCTGAGCGCGGGTGTGACCAGCCGCTGGATCGGGACCAACACGGGCGAGGAGATCCTGCGCCTGGGCGCCGTGCAGCGCTTCCTGTTCCGCGACCAGAGGATCACGCCGGACGAACAGCCCGTCAGTCAGCAGCGCTTCTCCGACCTGCTGCTGGCCGCCGCCGCTCATCTGGATGAGAAGTGGTGGGCCGATGGCACCTTGCAATTCAACTCCGAGACCAACCGCTCGGTGCGCTCGGTGCTGCGCGCGCGCTATTCGCCTGGCCCCTACAAGACGGTCAGCGTCGCCTACCGCCTGGCGCGGGCCCAGAGCGAACAGGTCGAGCTGGCCTGGCAATGGCCCATCTATGGCACGCCCGTCACTTCGCGCGGCGCCGACAGCAAGGCCTGCGGTGGTGCCTGGTACAGCGCCGGCCGCGTGCAGTACTCGCTGCGCGACAAGCGCCTGACCGATTCGGTCATGGGCTTCGAATACGACGCGGGCTGCTGGGTGCTGCGCTGGGGCGTCGAGCGCCTGTCCACCGGCCGGGCCGAAACCAACACGCGGCTGATGCTGCAGCTCGAGCTCGTCGGCCTGTCGCAGCTGGGTTCGAACGCCCTCAAGGTCTTGAAGGACAATGTGCCCGGTTACCGAAGGTTGAGCTCCGACCGCTCGCCGAGTTCAGATTTCCAACCATGATGCATCGCCTAGCTCCCCCTTTTCTTGCCGTGACGCTGGCCCTGGCCGCCCTTTCTGCCTCGGCCCAGAGCGCGCCCACGCTGCAGCCGGGGGACTACATCGCCGCCGTCGTCAACCAGGACGTCGTCGCCGCCAGCGAGGTCATCCAGCGCACCGAAAGGCTGCGTCAGGAAGCCCGCCAGCGCGGCGAGGTCATGCCCGAGACGGCCGGCCTGCGCAAGCAGGCGCTGGAGGCGCTGATCGAGGATCGCGTCCTCGTCACCTATGCCCGCGAGAACGGCGCTCGCATCGACGAGGCCGAGCTGGATCGGGTCGTCGCCAACGTGGCGGCCCAGAACAAGCTGACCATGGCCCAGCTGCGCGAGCGGCTCAAGGCGGACGGTACCGACTACAAGAGCTTCCGCGAAAACCTGCGCGACCAGATGATGACGGAGCGCGTGCGCGAGCGCGAAGTGCAGGGCCGCATCAAGGTGACCGACGCCGAGATCGACGAGTTCCTCGACAAGCGGCGCGCCGCGCTGGAGCAGGGCGGCCAGATCAACCTGGCCCAGGTGCTGGTGCCCGTGCCCGAGGGCGCCACTGAGGCCATCGTCGCCGAACGCCGTGCCCGGGCTGAAGGCGCGCTGGCCCGCATCAAGGACGGCGAGGACTTCGCCCGCGTCGCCCGCGAGATTTCCGAGGACGGCAACAAGGCCCGCGGTGGCGAGATCGGTCTGCGTCCGGCCGACCGACTGCCCGATATCTTCGTCAATGCCGTCAAGGGCCTGAAGACCGGCGAGGTGGCGCCCCAGCTGCTGCGCAGCGGTGCGGGTTTTCACATCCTCAAGGTGGTCGAGCGCCAGGGTGCTGCCTCCCTGACGCAAAGCACGCAGACCCATGCCCGCCACATCCTGCTGCGCCCCTCGGCCCAGTTGACGGCCGAGGTCGCGGCCCGTCGCCTGGCCGAATACAAGCGCCAGATCGAGACCGGCAAGGCCAAGTTCGAGCAGATCGCCCGCGACAACTCCGAGGACGGCAGCGCTCCCGAGGGCGGCGACCTGGGCTGGATGGGGGCCGGCGGCTTCGTGCCCGAGTTCGAGGAAGCGATGAATGCCCTGCCGCTGAATGGCATCTCCGGCCCCGTCGTGTCGCGCTTCGGCGTGCACCTGATCCAGGTGCTGGAGCGCCGCACCGTCGAGGTCGAGTTGAAGCAGCTGCGCGACCAGGCCCGCGGCGCACTGCGCGAGCAGAAGTACGACGAGGCCTACCAGGAATGGGTCAAGGACCTCCGCAACAAGGCTTTCGTCGAAGTCCGGGAATGGCTGGACTGAACTGGGACCGAGTGCAGTGCCTGCGCACTGCACGACGCCCAGTGAAGGACCGCCGGCTTGCAAGCCGGCGGGCATGAGGCAGGACCGATAGGGATCAATCCATGCCCCAACACATCCCCCGCAAGCGCTTCGGCCAGCATTTCCTGACCGATACGGTCCTGATCGACGCCATCGTCGACCTGATCGATCCGCAGCCGGGCGAGACCCTGGTCGAGATCGGCCCCGGCCTGGGCGCGATGACGCTGCCGCTGCTGGAGCGCCACAAGCCTTTGACCGTCATCGAGCTGGACCGTGATCTGGCGGCGCGCCTGCGCAAGCGCGATGACGTCGAGGTCATCGAGAGCGACGTGCTCAAGGTCGACTTCAAGGCCCTGGCTGCCACCAAGGGCGCGAAGCTGCGCGTCGTCGGCAACCTGCCCTACAACATCTCCACGCCCATCCTCTTCCATCTGCTGGAGGCGGTGGACGATGTCGTCGACCAGCATTTCATGCTGCAGAAGGAAGTCGTCGACCGCATGGCCGCGGGGCCGGGCGGCAAGGACTATGGGCGTCTGAGCGTCATGCTGCAGTGGCGCTATGACATCGAGTCCGTGCTGGACGTGCCGCCCGAGGCCTTCGACCCGCCGCCGCGGGTGGATTCGGCCATCGTGCGCATGCAGCCGCTGAAAATGCCGCCGGCCGTGAACCCGACGTTGCTCGGCGAACTGGTCGCCAGCGCCTTCTCGCAGCGCCGCAAGCTGCTGCGCCACAGCCTGGGCCACTGGCTGACCGAGCGCGGCTACGCGGGCCACTTCAATCTGCAGCGCCGCGCCGAGGAAGTGCCGGTCGACGAGTTCGTCGCGCTGGCCCTGGAAGTCCAGGGCCAGAAATGAAAAACGGGACCCGAGGGTCCCGTTCCTGTTCTCGAGGGTCAGCGCCGCATCAGGCGGCGTTCAACCACATCGAGGTATCGAAGGCACTGCACATCATCGGCATGTTCATGCCGAAGTTGGGGTTGCCAATTGTCGACTTCGCGCTTTTCGGCGCAGGCTTTTCAACCACCGGGGCCACCTCAGCAGCCCGCTCCCATGACCCGTTTTCTTGGGAGCGGGCTACTGAAAAGAATAGAAACACCGGAAGGCGATCTTCCTGTCGGCCCAGTAGTCGGCCGTATCGCGGAAGACATCGAGCAACTGCTCGCGGGCCTCGCGGTCGAATCGCACGTTGTCGGGCAACTGCTCCAGCACCACGACAAAGCCCGGCTGGGAGCCGGCCTTGTGGACGAGGTCGGTCATGCAGTCATGCAGGGCGTCCAGGTTCTTGCCGAAATGCGCTGGAAACAAGAAGGCCTGCGCAATGCCGTCGAGCACGTCCTGCTTGGACTGCGCCTCCGACAGGTTGGCATAGAGAAAATGCTGGCCCGCCTCATGAGCGGCCTGCATCAAGTCCTCGACCCGGTAGGCCCGTATGGCCTGCACGATATTGGGACGGACGGTCTGCAAAAGCATGGTCGCGTTCCTCCTTTCAAGTCACAAAACTGCTGAATCCTCGACCTTCACCGGGCCGCTTGGGCGCGGACGCGCTTGAAGCTGGCATAGTGATCGTCGGTGTAGTAACAGACCTCGGGCGCTGTCGGGGGCGTGCCGCCGCAGATGAGGCGGCGGGCGCCACGCGTGCGTGCGCCAGGAGTCTTGACCGTGTATTCGCGATAGAAGCCGCGAGCCTTGCGGGGTAGCAGGCGCTCGCGATTGCCGAACACCACGCCGTCCTTGGCATAGGGAAAGGGGCCGCCGGCGAGAATGAGCCGGTGCGTTTCCTGGGCCTGGGCGGGCAGCTCGCTCAGCTGGATTTCAGCCAGAACGGGCGTTGTGGTGGGTTGCCTATCATTGACAGCTTCCTTGGCTTGCACGCCTCCGGCCAGGCCGGAAAGCAGCAGGGCGGTGGTGACCGCCGAGGCGCCAGAGCGCGCCAGCCACGAGAGCAAAAACACGGGTTAACCCTGAATTCGAAACCGTAATGGTACCGAAGCGACCCGAAAAGCTCAAGCCGGACCCTGGCGCCGAACTATGGAATAGGCTCATGTGAGCCTGCGCTCACATTCGGCTAAGTGCTTGTTTTTTCTCGCTGCATGACCGGTGTATGACGAAGTTTTCGCAGTGAAAACTTCTGTCAATTGGGGGAGTCAGGGCGCTTTTACCCTGTTCCCCGCTGGAGCCGCCAGCAGGATCAGGCGCGCGCGGCGTTGGCGTCGGCAACTGTCAGGGCCGTCATGTTGACGATGCGGCGCACCGTGGCCGAAGGCGTCAGGACATGCACCGGCTTGGCTGCGCCGAGCAGCACCGGGCCGATGGCGATGCCGCCGCCGGCAGCCGTTTTCAGCAGGTTGTAGGAGATGTTGGCGGCGTCGATGTTGGGCAGCACCAGCAGGTTGGCTTCGCCCGTCAGCGGGCTGTGCGGCATGATCTGCTTGCGGTAGGCGGCGTCCAGGGCGGTGTCGCCGTGCATCTCGCCATCGACTTCCAGCCAGGGGGCCAGCTGCTGGATCAGGGCCAGGGTGTCGCGCATCTTGACGGCCGACGGGCAGTTGCTGGTGCCGTAATTGCTGTGCGACAGCAGGGCGGCCTTCGGCGTCAGGCCGAAGCGGCACATCTCCTGGGCGGCCAGGATGGTGATCTCGGCCAGCTGCTCGGCGCTGGGGTCATAGTTGACGTGGGTGTCGACCAGCATGACCTGGCGGCCCGGCAGGATCAGCCCGTTCATGCAGGCATAGGTCTTCACGCCGGCGCGCTTGCCGATGACCTGGTCGATGTATTGCAGATGGGTGGCCGTCGTGCCCCAGGTGCCGCACAGCATGCCGTCCACCTCGCCCTTGTGCAGCAGCATGCTGCTGATCAGGGTCAAGCGGCGGCGCATCTCGATCTTGGCAAGCTGCTGGGTCACGCCCTTGCGCTCGGTCATGCGCAGATAGGTCTGCCAGTAGTCGCGGTAGCGGTCGTCGTGCTCGACGTTGACGACGTCGTAGTCGCGGCCCTGCTGCAGGCGCAGGCCGAAGCGCTCGCAGCGCTCGGCGATGACCTCGGGGCGGCCGATCAGTGTCGGGCGGGCCAGGTTCTCGTCGACAACGACCTGGGCGGCGCGCAGGATGCGTTCCTCCTCGCCCTCGGCATAGGCGACGCGCTTGTTGGGCGCCCGCTTGGCCGCGGTGAAGATGGGCTTCATGGTGTTGCCCGAGGCGTAGACGAAGCTCTGCAGCTTCTCGCGGTAGGCGTCCCAGTCCTTGATGGGTCGGGCGGCCACGCCGGAGTCCTCGGCCGCCTTGGCCACGGCCGGCGCGATGCGCATCATCAGCCGCGGGTCGAAGGGCTTGGGGATCAGGTATTCGGCGCCGAAGCTCAGCGTCGCACCCACATAGGCCGCCGCGACCACTTCACTCTGCTCGGCCTGGGCCAGGTCAGCGATGGCGTGGACGGCCGCGATTTCCATCTCGACGTTGATCGTCGTCGCGCCCGAGTCCAGTGCGCCGCGGAAGATGTAGGGGAAGCACAGGACGTTGTTGACCTGGTTGGGGTAGTCCGTGCGGCCCGTGGCCATGATGGCGTCGCCGCGCACCGCCTGCACTTCCTCCGGCAGGATCTCGGGCGTCGGGTTGGCCAGCGCGAAGATCAGCGGCTGCGCGGCCATGGTGGCCACCATGTCGGCCTTCAGCACGCCGCCGGCCGAAAGGCCCAGGAAGACGTCGGCGCCGGCGATGGCTTCGCGCAGGCTGCGCTGCGCCGTCGGCTGCGCGAACACCGCCTTGTCCGGGTCCATCAGTTCGGTGCGCCCTTCGTAGACGACACCGGCCAGGTCGGTGACCCAGATGTTTTCGCGCGGCAGGCCGAGCTTGACCAGCAGGCCCAGGCAGGCGAGGGCGGCCGCGCCCGCGCCCGACGTGACCAGCTTGACCTTCTTGATGTCCTTGCCAACCACCTTGAGGCCGTTCAGGAAGGCCGCGCCCACGACGATGGCCGTGCCGTGCTGGTCGTCGTGGAAGACGGGGATCTTCATGCGCTCGCGCAGCTTGCGCTCGACGTAGAAGCAGTCCGGCGCCTTGATGTCCTCGAGGTTGATGCCGCCGAAGGTCGGCTCGAGTGCGGCGATGCAGTCCACCAGCTTGTCGAGGTCGTTCTCGGCCACTTCGAGGTCGAAGACATCGATGCCGGCGAACTTCTTGAACAGCACGCCCTTGCCTTCCATGACGGGCTTGGACGCCAGCGGGCCGATGTTGCCCAGGCCGAGCACGGCGGTGCCATTGGAGACGACGGCGACGAGGTTGCCGCGCGAGGTGTAGCGGAAGGCATTGGCCGGGTCGGCGACGATCTCCTCGCAGGCCGCCGCCACGCCCGGCGAATAGGCCAGGGCCAGGTCGCGCTGGTTGACCAGGGACTTGGTGGCCGCGATGGCGATCTTGCCCGGCGTCGGGAACTCGTGATATTCGAGGGCGGCCTGGCGGAGTTGGGCGCGTTTTTCTTCTGAGCTGGTCATGGCGGACATCACAAAGGCCGACGAGGGGTGGGAATCATGCCACCGCGGTTGCGCCTGGGTGCTGTGGATGTCCACACGGAGACAATCACCGCCATGGGTGAATTCGATCTGATCCGGCGCTTCTTCCAGCGCCCCGCGGCGCCAGGCGTGGAGGTCGGCGTCGGCGACGACTGCGCCGTCCTCGTCCCCACGCCGGGCGCGCGCTGGCTCGTCTCCAGCGACATGCTGGTCGAAGGCCGGCATTTCCTCTCCACGGTGGCACCCGAGCGCCTCGGCCACAAGGCCCTGGCCGTCAACCTCAGCGACCTGGCCGCCTGCGGCGCCACGCCACGAGGCTTCACATTGGCCCTGGCCCTGCCGCGTGTTGACGAAGCCTGGCTGGCGGGTTTTGCCCGCGGCCTGTGGGCCCTGGCCGACGCCAGCGGCATCCCGCTGATCGGTGGTGACACGACGCAGGGGCCGCTGAACATCTGCATCACCGTCTTCGGCGAGGCGCCGCCGGGGCAGGTGCTGCTGCGCAGCGGGGCCCGCATCGGCGACGAGATCTGGGTCTCCGGGCGCCTGGGCGATGCGCGCCTGGCGCTGGAGGTCTTTCGCGGCACGGTGGCCCTGGATGGCGCGGGCTTCGACATCGTGCGCGCCGCCATGGAATATCCGACGCCGCGCCTGGCTCTTGGCCAGGCCTTGCGCGGCATCGCGACGGCGGCCATCGACATCTCCGACGGCCTGCTCGGCGACCTGGGGCACATTCTCGCGGCCTCGGGCGTGGGGGCCCAGCTCGATGTCGACGCGCTGCCGCGCAGCAGCGTGCTGGCTTCCCAGCCCATGGCCCTGCAGCAGGAATGCCTGCTGGCCGGCGGCGATGACTATGAACTCGTCTTCACGGCCCTAGCTGGCGCCGTGCTGCCCGATGTCGGCGTGCCCTTGACGCGTATCGGTGTCATCGAGGCCGAGCCGGGGCTGCGCGTCGTCGACGCGCATGGCCTGAGCGTCGAGCACGGTCTGCGCAGCTTTGACCACTTCGCCTCATGAACGGTGCACCCATTCGGCCGACCGCGGCCTTCATGCTGCGTCATCCGGCGCGCTGGATCGCGCTGGGCTTTGGCAGCGGCCTCAGCCCGAAGGCGCCCGGCACCGTCGGCACGCTATGGGCCTGGCTGGTCTTTATCGTCGTCGCGCCGTGGATGTATGACCTGGCCTGGGCGCTGCTGATAGGCGTCGGCACTCTTGTCGGCTGGTGGGCCTGCACGCGCACGGCGCGCGACATGAACACGCCCGACCCCGGCTCCATCGTCTGGGACGAGGTGCTGGCCTTCTGGCTCATCCTGTGGCTGATCAGCCCGGTGGGCTGGCTGGGCCAGCTGATCGCCTTTGGCCTGTTCCGCTGCTTCGATGCGGCCAAGCCGGGGCCGGTGGGCTGGGCGGACCGTCTCTTCAAGGGCGAGCGCGGCGCTCCGGTCACCTGGGCCCAGGGCTTTGGCATCCTGTTCGATGACTTCGTGGCGGCCGGCTGTACGCTTGCCGTCATCGCGCTCTACCGCTACCTGCTGGGGTGATGCCATGTTTGCCGACGACTTCGAGCTGATCAACCGCATCGCCGTGGCCCTGATGCAGCGGCGTGAGCGCATCGGCACGGCGGAGAGCTGCACCGGCGGCCTCATCGCCGCGGCCTGCACCAGCCTGTCCGGCTCCAGCCAGTGGTTCGAGCGCGGCGTCGTCAGCTACAGCAACGAGGCCAAGGCCGAGCTGCTGGGCGTGCCCAAGGGCTTGATCGCGCTGCACGGCGCCGTCAGCGCCGAGGTGGCCGAGCACATGGCCCGCGGCCTGTTGGCCCATGCGCCCATCGACTGGGCCCTGGCCGTCACCGGCGTGGCCGGCCCCACGGGCGGCAGCGAGGCCAAGCCGGTCGGTACGGTCTGGCTGGCTCTTGTTCATGCGGGTCGGCCGGCCCAGGTCTGGCGCGAGAACTTCAGCGGCGACCGCCAGGCGGTGCGCCTGCAAACGGTGACGGCGGGGCTGATGGCGTTGTGTGAAGCGCTGGAAGACCGGGACAACTAAGCCAAGCCGCTGGCGAGCGGCTTGTCCTTCACCGGGCGTCGGGCAGCCCGCAGTGGGCTGCCCTCGGTCCGGGCTCAGCCCAGCTTGGCGATGACGCTCTCGGTCGTGACGGCCGAGGTGTCGGGTGGCTGCCAGCTTTTGGCCCAGGCGATGAACTGCTCCTGCGGCATGGGCTTGCCGATGTAATAGCCCTGGCCCTCGTCGCAGCCCAGGTGGGCCAGCATGGCCCAGGCCTTGACGGTTTCCAGGCCTTCGGCGACGACACTCAGGCCGAGGTTGTGGGCCAGCTCGATGGTCGAGCGCACGATGCGCGCATCGTCGAGATCACGCTCCATGGCCATGACGAAGCTCTTGTCGATCTTGAGCTCGTCCACCGGCAGCCGCTTCAGGTAGGCCAGCGAGGAATAGCCGGTGCCGAAGTCGTCGATGGACAGCTTGAAGCCCATGGCGTGCAGATGCTCCAGCGTGGACAGGGCCCGTTCGGGGTCGTCCATGATGGCGCTCTCGGTGATCTCCAGGCACAGCGAGGCCGGCGCCACCTGCAGCGGCGTGAGCATGGCCTCGATCTTGGCCGGCAGGTCCTGGTCCATCAGGTCGCGGGTGGACAGGTTGACCGACAGCCGCAGCGCCAGCCCCGCGTCCGCGGCCTCGCGTGCGAACCTGGCCGCGCCGGACAGCACCCAGGCGCTGAGCATGCGGATGAAACCGGTCTGCTCGGCGAAGGGGATGAACTGCATGGGCGGCACCAGGCCGCGCGTCGGGTGCTGCCAGCGCACCAGGGCCTCGGCGCCGACGACGTGACCCTTCTGCAAGTCGATCTTGGGCTGCAGGAACAGGCGCAGCTCGTTGTCCTCGACGGCGTGGCGCAACTCGGTCAGCAGCGACAGCGACTCCTGGCTGCCGGCATCCAGCTGGGCGTGATAGATGAGGCTGCCGCATTGGCGGCTCTTGGCCGCATACATGGCCAGCTCGGCCCGGCCCAGCAGCAGGTTGACGTCGTGACCATGCTCGGGGAAGAGGGCGATGCCGATGCCGGCGCCGAGGTCGATGGTCTCGTTGTCGATCTGCAGCGGGCGCTCGAAGTCCTTCAGGATGGCCAGCGCCGCCTCGCTGGCGGCATGGGCGTCGGTATGGGCCAGCAGGATGGCGAACTCGTCGCCCGACAGGCGCGCCAGCACCGAGTGGGCCGGCGCGCACAGGGCCTGCAGCCGCTCGGCCACGCTTTGCAGCAGGCGGTCGCCGACGTCATGGCCGAGCACGTCGTTGACATGCTTGAAGCGGTCCAGGTCCAGCATCAGCACGGCGCCAGGCGTGTCGCTGTTGGCGAGATGGTGCTGCAGGAATTCGGCGAAGCGGGCGCGGTTGGGCAGCAGGGTCAGCTGGTCCACATAGGCCAGGTTGTTGACCAGGGCGTCGCGGCGGCGGATGCCTTCGCGCATGCTCTCCAGCGCCAGGGCCAGCTTGTGCACTTCCTCCAGGCGCGCGGTGGCCGGCACGGGGGTGTCGTAGTCGCCGCCCTCGAGCCGGCGCGCTGAGGCCGAGAGAGCCGTGATGGGGTTGCTGATGCCTCGCGCCAGCAGCACGCTGACGAGGGCGAAGATGGCCACGCCCAGCACCGTCAGGCCGAGCAGGATGAGCTGCAGCTGCTGATAGGGCGCGAGCGCGGCGTCCAGGGAGCGCAGCAGCAGCACGCCCAGGTGCTGCTCGCCGTCGAGCAGGGACACGAAGCGGGCGCGCATGCGCTCGCCGGCCAGCTCGAAGACGCCGTCGACGGGAGCCTCCCGGCCCAGGCGGGCGGGCAGGGCGGCGGTGGCATTGCCGTCGAGGTTGCTGACCGTGCCCAGCCACGGCTGGTTAGGCGTCTGCAGCAGCACGACGCCCTGCAGTTCGGACAGGGCCTTGAGGTCGTCGAGCACCTCGCGGTCCAGCGCAAAGGCCATCAGCACCCAGCCGACCGGCGCCGGCGTGCGCACCTGCACGGCGACGACCTGGTAGACCCGGTTGCCCTGCACCGCCAGGGCGGCGCCGTCCTTGCTGCGCACCAGCTGGCCCAGGGCCGCGCCGAAGGCGGCCGCGCCGTCGCGCGTGGCCGCGACGAGGTGCTGCTGCTCATCGAAATAGGCGACGTCCGAGGCGCCGACGCGCTCGCCCTGGTTGACGAGGGCGTCCTTGATGGTCTCGACGGTGCCGGCCTCGGCCAGGGACAGGCCGACCGTGCTGCGGAAACCGTAGTCCTTGGCGAGCAGCTCGGCGGCGTCGCGCAGCTTGCCGGCGCGCTGGTCGAGCAGGCGGCGCAGCACGCGCTCACCGGTCTGCAGCTCGGCCGCCAGCGAGTCCTCGGCGTTGTGCGTGATGCTGGCGTGGATGGCGCCGAAGCTGATCAACTGCACCACCAGCAGCAGCGCCAGGAAGAGGGCGACGATGCGCCCCTCGAGGCGGCGCAGGTTCAGCCAGGCTGGCCAGCGCATCGTCAGTGGCGCCCGGCCGCCCGAAGCCGCTGAAGCGTCCCCTCGGGGGACCGCGGGCGAAGCCGGCGAGGGGTGCGGTTCATGCGCTACTCGGCCAGGGTCAGGGCCAGCGGGCCCCCACCTGCCGGCACGTCGAGCTTGGCGCTCTGCAGACTGGGCGACTTCTGGTCGCCGTGCCAGGCCTTGACGACATGCTCGCCGGCAGGCAGGTCCAGGGACAGCTGGCCCTTGGGGTCGGTGCGCCCGAAGGTGGGCGTGTCGACGACGACGATATGGGCGCTCATGCGGTCATGGATATTGCAGCCCAGCGTGGCGACGCCGGGCTTGTCGAAGACGATGGGCTCGGCCGGCGTGCCCGAGTAGAGCTTGATGTCGATGACCTTGATCGGCGAGAACGAGTAGACGTGATGCCGCACGGTGTCGAAGTTCGGGAAGCTGACCGAGGTGCCGGTCTGCACGATGAGCAGCTGGGGCGTGAACTGGCGGTCGCGCTGGCCCATCTCGGCCTTGGCGCTGCTGGTCTTGCCGGTACGGCCCTTGACCTCGACGGCCACGGCGGCATCGGCCAGCGGCTGGCCATTGGGGCCGCGCAACTGCACAGTCACCGGCACCGCCGCGGCCGCGAGCGGGCTCAACGCAAAGGCTAGGAGGCAGAGGCGGCGTACGGTCGTCATGTGGGCGGGGCTCCAGCCCCCACGATAGCCGAATCGCGCTCAAGGGGCAGCCAGAACGGCCCCAGTTTTACCGCTTGCGGCTGCGGCGTGGCCTAGAGGAAGCGCGACGGCGCGAAGGCCGCTGGCGGCCTGCCTTGGGCGAGGACCCAGTCCGCGGCCAACCTGGCCGTCGCCGCCGCCTGCGTCAGCCCCAGATGCCCGTGGCCGAAGGCATAGAACAGCCGGTCGTCGGCCGGCGAGGGGCCGATGACCGGCAGCGAGTCCGGCAGCGAAGGGCGACAGCCCATCCACTGCGTGCCGCCCTCGGTGCGCAGCCCCGGCAGAAAGCGCCGGGCCCTGGCCAGCATGGCGTCGGCGCGGGCGTAGTTCGGTGCTGCCTCCAGTCCGGCGAACTCCACCGCGCCGCCGACGCGCACGCCGCCGGCAATCGGCGTCACGACGAAACCATGGCCGGGAAAGGTCAGCTGGCGCTGCAAGGGGAAGGCGCCGGGCGGCAGCGTGGTGTTGTAGCCGCGCTCCGCTTCGAGTGGAAAGCGCTCGCCCAGGCTGGCCGCCAGCCGGTGCGACCAGGGCCCGGCGCACAGCAGCACGCGCTGGGCCAGCAGCAGGCTGCCGTCGGCCAACTGCAGCATCAGGCCGCGCGATTCGCGCAACAGTGTTTGAGCTTCGGCGCGCGCCAGCCGCCCGCCGCGTGCGACAAAGGCCTGGGCCAGGCTGTGGCACAGCCGCAGCGGGTCGTCCACGGTCTGCCAGTGCGGCACGAACACGCCGTGCCGCAGCGCCGGGTTCAGGCCGGGCTGCAGCGCGGCCAGGGCGTCTGCGCCCTCGAGGTTCTGGAAGGCGATGCCGTATTCGGCCCGCTGCGCCCAGCTGGCCTGCGCGGCCCGCCACTGCGCCTCGGAGTCGTAGAGATGCAGATTGCCGCCATCGTGCAGCTGGTCCTGGGCACCGGCCAGGCGCAGCAGGGCCGGCCACTCGGCGGCCGACTGCGCCAGCAAGGCGGCCTGGGCCTGGGTGCTGGCGGCCACGCGGGCCGGTTGGCTGGCGCGCCAGAACTGCCACAGCCAGGGCAGCATGGCCGGCGCGTAGGTCGGCCGCAGGCTCAGCGGGCCGAGGGGGTCGAGCAGCCAGCGTGGCGCCTGGCGCAGGATGCCGGGCGAGGCCAGCGGCAGCACGTCGGAGAAGGCCAGGGCGCCGGCGTTGCCGCGGCTGGCGCCCGCGGCGAGGCGCTCGCGCTCGATCAGCAGCACCTGCTGGCCGGCGGCCTGCAGGCGCAGCGCGCAGGCCAGGCCGACGATGCCGCCACCGATCACCAGTGTCTGCACCGCGCGCATGCAGCCTGCCTCCAGCGGCGGCAGCTGCTCCCACTCCTCGTCCGTCATGCCAGCAGATAGCCCGTCTTGACCGTCGTGTAGAACTCGGCCGCCATGCTGCCCTGTTCGCGCGAGCCCAGGCTGCTGGCCTTGCGGCCGCCGAAGGGCACGTGATAGTCCACGCCGGCCGTCGGCAGGTTGACCATCACCAGCCCGGCCCGCGCGCGGCGGCGGAAGGCCTCGGCGTGTTTGAGCGATTGTGTGCAGACGCCGGCGGCCAGGCCGAACTCCGTGTCGTTGGCCAGGGCCAGGCCGGCTTCGAAGTCCGACACCACCGTCAGGCTGGCCAGCGGGCCGAAGGCCTCGACGCGGTCCAGCCGCGTGCCGGGCCGAGCCGGCATCACCAGGGCCGGGGCGAGGAAATGGCCGACGGTGGGCCGCACTGGGCGCTCGCCGCCGCAAAGCACCTCGGCGCCTTCGGCCAGCGCGGCCTCGATCTCGCGCTCGACGCCCTCGCGCTGCGCGGCGTCCACACAGGGGCCGATCTGCGTCTGCGCCTCCAGCGCATGGCCCACGCGCAGGGCCCGTGTGGCTTCGACGAGAGCATCGCGAAAGCGCGCTGCGATGCCGGCCGTGACGATGAGCCGGCTCGATGCCGTGCAGCGCTGGCCGGTCGAATAGAAGGCGCCTTGCACGGCGCAGTGCACGGCCTGATCGAGGTCGGCGTCGTCCAGCACCAGCAGCGGGTTCTTGCCGCCCATCTCGAGCTGCAGCTTCTTCAGCCTCAAGCCGCAGTCCGCGGCGAGACGCCGGCCCACGGCCTGCGAGCCGGTGAAGCTGATGGCCGCCACTTGCGGGCTGTCCACCAGCAGCGGGCCGGCCACCGCGCCGCGTGCCAGCACCAGGTTGAAGACACCGGGCGGCAGGCCCGAGCGCTGCACGATGTCGGCCAGGGCCCAAGCGCTGGCCGGCGTGCGCTCGGCGGGTTTGAGCACCACGGCATTGCCGAAGGCGAGGGCGGGCGCTACTTTCCACGCCGGAATGGCGAGCGGGAAGTTGAAGGGCGTGATCAGGCCGACGACGCCGAGCGGCTCACGCGTGACCTCCACGCGCACGCCCGGCCGTACCGAGTCGAGCAGTTGCCCGGCCTGGCGCAGTGCCTCGCCGGCAAAGAATTTGAAGATCTGGCCGGCGCGGCCGACCTCGGCAGTGGACTCGGCCAGGGTCTTGCCGAGTTCGCGGGCCAACAGCCGGCCCAGTTCCTCGCGGCGGGCGAGGATCTCGGCGCCGATGCGGTCCAGCACGTCGAAGCGCTGTTGCGGGCCGCTGAAGCCCCAAGCGGGTGCGGCTTCGGCGGCGGCGTCGATCGCAGCCTGCATGCCGGCGGCATCGATCTCGAAGGCGGTGCCGACGGGATCGTTTTGATCCGAAGGGTTGTCGTTGGGCACGGCGGTGCCACCCGGCCACCACTGGCCGGCAATCAGACTGCGGAACTGCATGCTCAGAGGACGGGCAATGTCGGGCGTGTCGCCAGGGCCTTGTGGATGACGGCCTCGACCTGGGCGCGGCGCTCGCCGGCCAGCGGCAGGCGCGGCGCGCGCACGCGCTCGTTGGACTGGATGGCCAGGGCCTCGGCGAGCTTGATGTTCTGCACCAGATAGCTCGACACGTCCAGGTCCAGCAGCGGGCGGAACCAGCGGTAGATGGCGAGCGCCTCGGCCAGGCGGCCGGCCTTGACGAGGCGGTAGACGGCCACCGTCTCGGCCGGGAAGGCGACCACCAGACCGGCCACCCAGCCCTGCACGCCGGCGCACAAGGCCTCAAAGGCCAGGTTGTCGACGCCGGTGAAGACGGCGTAGCGATCGCCCAGGCGCGTCAGGATCTCGGTGCTGCGGCGGATGTCGTCGCTGCTTTCCTTGACCGCGACAAAGCGGCGGTCGTCGGCCAGTTCCTCCAGCAGGTCGGTCGTCACGTCGACGCGATAGGCGATGCGGTTGGAATAGATCATCACCGGCAGGTCGGCCGCGGCCGCGATGGCGCGCAGGTTGATGGCGGTCTCGCGCACATCGGTGTGATAGATGGTGCTGGGCACCACCATCAGGCCGTCGGCGCCGGCGCGGGCGGCCTTCTCGGCCAGGGCGCAGGCCTCGCGCGTGCCGGCCTCGGCCACGGTCAGCAGGGCGGGCTTGCTGCCCGCCACTTCCTTGGCCAGGCGGAACACTTGCAGGCGCTCGTCATGGCTGAGCATGGGGCCTTCGCCCAGCGAGCCGCAGGCGATCAGGCCGTCGCAGCCGGCCGCCATCTGCAGCGCAAAGCAGCGCTGCATCTCGGCGGCGTCCAGGCTGCCGTCTGCGTTGAACTTGGTGGTGACTGCGGGAAAGACGCCTTGCCACATGGTGGTGATGCTCCGGTTCGGTTGAAACTGGTGCGCAGCATATTGCATATTGGATCCAATCTGCAAGATTTTGGATCCAATCCTGAGCGAGGCGCTGGCGCCGGTTCAAAATGATGATCTCTTTGCCCGCGCCACGCCATGCCCGACACGCCTCTCACGCTTGCCCGCACCACGCCCGGCCCTTCGGCGGGCGATCAGGTCTACGAGGCCCTGCACCGCGCCATCATCACGGGCCAGTTCAAGGACGGCGAACCGCTGCGCCAGGAGGAACTGGCGCGCCAGCTGCACACCAGCCGCATCCCCGTGCGCGAGGCCTTGAACCGCCTGGAGCAGCATGGCCTGGTGCAGATCAAGCGCTATCACGGCTACACCGTGGCGGGGCACAGCCGCGCCGAGGTCGAGGAGCTGTGCCGCTTCCGCGCGCTGCTGGAGGGTGAGCTGATCCTGAACGCCGTGCCGCGTCTGCAGGCCGGCGCCCTGGCCGAGGCCAAGAAGCGCTGCCAGGCCTTCTCCAAGGAGACCGACCCGGTACGTTGGGGCGAGCTGAACCGCGACTTCCATTGCGCGCTGTACGCCGAGGCCGACATGCCTCACCACCTGCAGGCCGCCGTGGCGGCGCTGGACCGCACCGAGCGCTATCTCGTCGACCAATTGCAGCTGACCGATGGGCGGGCCCAGGCGCGGGCCGAGCACCTGGCCATCCTGGAAGCCTGCGTGGCGGGCGACGCCAAGGCGGCGGCACGCCTGACGCGCCAGCACATCCTGGGTGCCTGCGAGCGCTACTCGGCGTATATGCAGGCGCAGGAGGCAGAGCAGGCCGCGCCGAAGAAGCGCCGCGCTCGCACTGCCTGATTTCGCCTCGGGGACTTCCCGAAGACCGCGGCCCTTGTGCCGATTTCCGCGCCGCGGCTGCGGTGGGCTTCAAGACGTTTGCGTGACGGATTTCTAACGTTCGGTGGGTCAGCTGCCAGGGGGTTTCTGGTGGCACTTTGACCCACCAGACTAAGAGGTCCTCTTGAAGACACCGCAACTCACGCGCAGCACCGTCGCCATTGCCCTCGCGCTGCAGGCGCTTGCTGCCCAGGCCGCCGACGCTCCCACCGACGCCAAGGACAGCAAGGAGAAGCTGGACCGCATCGTCGTCACCGGCTCCAACATCAAGCGCACCGACGCCGAGAGCTCGCAGCCGCTGCTGACGATCTCGCGCGACGAGATCAAGGCTTCGGGCGCCCTGACGGTCGGCGACGTGCTGGGCAACCTGACCGACAACGACGGCCGTGCCATCAGCGACCTCGGCGGCGCCAACTCCTGGGCCAGCGGTGCCTCGGGCGTGTCGCTGCGCAACCTGGGCACCGGCGGCACGCTGACGCTGCTCAACGGCCGGCGCCTGACCAGCTACGGCTTCGCCGACGGCCTGCAGCTGAACTTCAGCAACATCGACGCCATCCCCGCCAACCTCATCGAGCGCGTGGAGGTGCTGAAGGACGGCGCCTCGGCCATCTACGGCTCGGACGCCATCGGCGGCGTCATCAACATCATCACGACCAAGGACTTCCGCGGCGTCGGCCTGGCCGTCAGCGCCCAGCAGTCGCTGCGGCGCAGCTTCCTGGCGCACGACAGGTCGGGCTCGGTCACCGTGGGCCACGGCAGCCTGGACGACGACGGCTACAACCTCTACGGCCACCTCGAGATGTACCAGCGCGGCAGCTACAAGGACGCCGACGTGCGCCCGCTGCTGCCCGGCTGGTATGTCGAGCAGAACCCCGCCCGCCTGCAGCTGTCGTCGGGCTCATTCCCCGGCAACTACACCGGCCGCTACCCGGCCAACTACAAGGACCCGGCGCTGGCGGGCAAGAGCTTCACGACGCCGGCCCCGCGCTGTGCGCCGGAGAACCTGGTCGGCGGCGTCTGCCTCTACGACTACTGGAAGGACAGCGACGCCCGCCCCGCCGCCGACCGCCTGACCGGCATGCTCGGCGGCCGCTACAAGCTCAGCAACGACCTGACGGCCTTCACAGAACTGCAGTTCGCCGACATCCAGGCCAAGTACTACACCAATGTGCCGCGCAGCCAGGCCGCGGGCACGACGTCGACCTGGTACGACTCGCTGAAGGGCGAACTGCAGAGCTTCAGCCATCCGGCGCTGCCGGTGGGCCATCCGCAGAATCCCTATGACTTCCCGGTCACGCTGGCCTATCGCTACGTCGACAACCCCGACATGTTCAAGAACGTCGGCGCCTCCTTCGACCACCGGCTGGTGGTGGGCGTCGAAGGCACGCTGGGCGGCTGGGACATCGACACCGCCGTCGGCGACATGGGTTCGCGCGCGACGCAGCGCCAGCACCTCTATCTGGACCGTTATGGCTATACCGACGCCGTCACCAGCGGCCAGTACAAGTTCGGCCAGGTCAACTCGGCCGAGGTGCTGAACAAGATGTTCCCGGAGATGGGCTCCACGGGCCATTACCGCCAGCAGTTCGCCGACTTCAAGGGCTCGCGCGAGATCTATCAGCTGCCGGCCGGCCCGCTGATGATGGCCGTCGGTGCCGAACTGCGCCACGAGGACTTCTTCCATCGCAGCATGGACAACATCCTGCAGGCGCGCATCGTCGGCTTCTCGGGCGTCAACATCGGGGGCAAGCGCAACACGGCGGCCGTCTTCACCGAGTTCGCGGCGCCCATCACCAAGCAATTGGAGGCCACGCTGGCCCTGCGCGGCGACAAGGTCTTCGACGGCTTCGGTGCCATCACGCCCAAGCTGCAGCTGGCCTACCGGCCGACGAAGGCCCTGCTGCTGCGCGGCACTCTGACCCAGGGCTTCCGCGCGCCCAGCCTGCCCGAGACCGGCAACGGCGGCGCCTCCTGGTTCAACAACAGCCTCAACGACCCCAAGCGCTGCGAGACCGCCCGCGCCCTGCGTGACGCGCTCAAGACCGGCAACGCCGCCGACCAGATCGAAGCCAACCTGGCCTTCAACTCCGGCTGCTCGGTCAGCTTCCCGTCCAGCGTCACGCCCAACCCCGACCTGAAGCCCGAGCGCTCCAACAATGCGTCGGTGGGCATCGTCGTGCAGGCGCTGGACAACGTCAGCGTCTCCATCGACTACTACAACATCAAGCGCCGCGACGAGATCGGCACGCCCGACATCACGCAGATCCTGCAGAACGAGGACCAGAACCCCAGCCTGGTGCCGCGCGACGCCGTCTCCGTGCAGGACCAGCTCTGGTCGCAGCGCGCCAAGGAGCTGACCGGCCAGACCATCGCCTTCCAGTCCGGCTCCATCCGCACCATGCGGCTGCAATACCGCAACCTCTACAGGACCCGGGTCAGCGGCTTCGACATCGACCTGCGCAGCCGCTGGGGCCTGGGCGAGTGGGGCAAGCTGGACCTGAACCTGGAGGCCAACATCCAGTCCAAGCTGCTGTACTGGGACACGGATGCGCAGGCCTGGCGCGTCAACCGCATCGGCTACAACGGCGTGCCGCGCGAGCGCGCCGTGCTCAAGGCCAACTGGAGCCGCGGCGACTGGAAGCTGGGCAGCCGCGTCAACTACAGCAGTTCCACCAAGCTGGCCTGGGACGAGTGGGACGACGGCTACTACCAGTCCCAGGGCTGCGCCGACCGCGGCGAGCCCGAGAGCCACTGCCGCGTCAGCAGCTGGACCAGCACCGATATGTGGCTGCAGTACAGCGGCATCAAGGGCTGGACGCTGTCGGCCAATCTCTTCAATGCCTTCAACGAGCAGCCTGCCGTGTTCCGCCGCCCGGCCGGCCTGCCCAATCTGAATGGCCGCGTGCTCAAGCTCAGCGCCGAGGTGAAGTTCTGATGCGTGCGCTTGCCCTGATGCTGGCGGCCAACCTCGCCGCCGCGGCCACGCCGCCGGCCGACATGGCCGACCCCTACCGCTGGCTGGAGGACGTCGACGGCGAGCGCGCGCTGACCTGGGTGCGCGCCCAGCAGCCGACGCTGTCGCCCGTGCTGCAGTCGCCCGGTTTCGCCAAGCTGGAGGCCGAACTGGCCGAGGTCATGGCCTCGCCGGCGCGGCTGGCGCCGGCCGAGCAACTCGGCCGCCATGTCTACAACTTCTGGCGCGATGCGGAGCACCCGCGCGGCATCTGGCGCCGCAGTGCGCCCGAGGACTATCTGAAAGGCCAGCCGCGGTGGGAAACCGTGCTGGACGTGGACCGGCTCGCCAAAAGCGAGGACGAGCGCTGGGTCTGGGCCGGGGCGAACTGCCTCGCGCCCCAGGCCCGGCGCTGCCTCGTCAACCTGAGCCGCGGCGGCGGCGATGCCCATGTGCTGCGCGAGTTCGACACCGTCGAGGGCCGCTTCGTCACGGCCGGTGAGGGTGGCTTCGCGCTGCCCGAGGCCAAGGGTGGCGCGGGCTGGGTCGATGCCGACACGCTGGGCGTCTACACCGACTTTGGCGCCGGCAGCCTGACGCGCTCGGGCTACCCGCGCCAGTTGAAGCTGTGGAAGCGCGGCACGTCGCTGGCGGACGCCAACCTGCTGCTGGAAGGCGATGTCGACGAGGTCGGCTTCTGGGCCTGGGGCGAGCACCTGGGTGGCCGCCAGCAGTTCGTGCTGGAGCGCCGCACCAGCTTCTTCGCCGGCAAGCAATACCTGCTGCGCGACGGCAAGCTTGTCGAGCTGCCCAAGCCCGACGATGCCCAAGCCCAGCTGTTCGGTGGCCAGGCGCTGGTGGAGCTGCGCTCGGACTGGGGCGCCTACCCGGCGGGTGCCGTGATCGCCACGCCATTGCAGGCGTGGCTGGACGGTAGACCGAAGTTCACGCTGCTGCACGACCCGGCGCGTGACGGCGCCCTGCAAAGCCTGGTGCCGCTGCGCGACGCGCTGCTCATCGTCAGCATGCAGGACGTGCGCCAGCAGCTGGCCGAATGGCGGCCCGCCGGCCAGCAATGGCAGCGCCGCGCCGTGCCCACCGGCGAGCTGGAGAGCCTGTCCGTCATGGCTTTGGCCGGGCAGACCTCCAACCGCTATCTGCTGACGCGCAGCAGCTTCTTGCAGCCCGCGCGGCTGGAGGCGGCACAAGTCGGCCAGGCCAAGCGCGCCGCCCTGCAGCAGCTGCCGGCCTTCTTCGACACCGAGGGCCTGGAAGTGCGCCAGCTGCATGCCAGGTCCGCCGACGGCACCTCGATTCCCTACTTCATCGTCGCCCCACGTGGCCCCGTGCCCGACGGTGGCCGACCGACGCTGCTCTATGGCTATGGCGGCTTCGAGATCTCGATGCGGCCGGCCTACAACGGCATCCTGGGCCGTGCCTGGCTGGCGCGTGGCGGCGTCTACGTGCTGGCCAATCTGCGCGGCGGCGGCGAGTTCGGCCCGCGCTGGCACCAGGCGGCCCTGCGCGAGCAGCGCCAGCGCAGCTTCGACGACTTCATCGCCGTCGCCGAGGACCTGCAGCGCCGCGGCATCACGCGGCCCGACAAGCTGGGCATCATGGGCGGCAGCCTGGGCGGGCTGCTGACCTCGGTGGCCCTGGTGCAGCGGCCGGAGCTGTTCGGCGCCGTCGTCAGCCAGGTGCCGCTGACCGACATGCGCCGCTACCACGAGATGCTGGCCGGTGCTTCGTGGATCGAGGAGTACGGCAACCCCGACATCCCCGCGCAGTGGGACTACATCGGCAAATACTCGCCGTACCACAACGCGACCGCCGACAAGCGCTATCCGCCGGTGCTCTACACCAGCTCGACGCGCGACGACCGCGTCCACCCCGGCCACGCCCGCAAGATGGTGGCGCGGCTGCAGGAGCAAGGCCACGAGGTGCTGTACTGGGAGAACACCGAGGGCGGCCATGCCGGTGCCTCGACGCCGGCGCAGCAGGCGCGGCTGTGGGCGCTCAGCTATGGTTTTCTGCAGCAGCGGTTGGCTGGTGGACTGCTCCAGCAGCCCACCAGCACCGCGTCTGCGGTTCATGCTGCTCCCCCCGGCCCCCTCCGAGAGCGGGCTCCAGCGAGTCCGACGACTCCTCCTAGCCCTCCTCCGAGAGGAGGGCACTAGCGTGTTCGTTGATGCGGCCGTGCCGGCTGCGAGGCCGGCTCGTCAAACTCGCTGGAGCCTCCCTCTCGGAGGGAGGCTGGAGGGAGCCCACCTCCTGCTAGAGCCCCTTCTTGGAGGGGGCTGGGGGGAGCTGGATGTTCAGCGCTCGCGCTTGGAGGGCGGCGGCGGCCGCTCTCCAAGTGCGTGGAGCTGGCGGTAGTGCGACGGTGTCAAACCGACTGCGGCCTTGAACTGCCGGGTGAAGGCGCTTTGGTCGGCATAGCCGCAATCCAGCGCCAGCTCGGCCATGCTGACGGCCTCAGGCGCAGCCAGCCGGGCCCGTGCCGCGTTCACGCGCACCTGCACCAGCATCTCGCGCGGCGTCAGCTGGAAGACACGGTGGAACATGCGCTCCACGCGGTCCGGGCTCAGCCCGGCCTCGCGCCCCAGTTCACCCAGTTGCAGCGGCTCGGCGAAGCGCGTGCGGATGCAGGCGGCGATGTGGGCGATGCACTGGTACTGCGGGTGGCTGTGGTCGGGCAGGCCGAGGTCGCGCGACAGGCCCGCCACGCCGGCCACGCGGCCCGCCGTGTCGCGGATGGGCAGCTTGTGCGTCAGGCACCAGCCGGCGCGCAGGTCCGGGTAGACATGCAGCTCCAGCTGGCGGTGCAGGGCCTGGCCGCTGGCCATGACCTGGCGGTCCTGGTCGAGGAAGGCCTCGCCCATGGTCGCCGGGAAGAGGTCGCGTGCGGTGCGGCCCAGCAGCTCCTCGCGGCCGCCCAAGCCGCAGCGCCGCCACAGGCTGCGGTTGGCGCTGCGGTAGCGGCCCGCACCGTCCTTGACGAAATACACCACGTCGTCGAGCGGCTCGAACAGATGCTCGAGCAGGCGCAGTGCGTCCTGCCCCAGGTAGGCCACTTCATCGAGCGTCAGCAGTTCGGCGGCTTCACTCATCCCACCACCCCATGGACAACATGACTTCCTTTGACGCGGCGCTGAGCGCCCTGGCCGACCTGCGCGCCGGCGTGCAGCCCATCCAGCCCGACGAATACCGCCAGCGGCTGCGGCGGCTGCAGGCGCTGCTGCGCGACCAAGGGCTGCAGGCCCTCTATCTGCATGCCGGCAGCTCGCTGCGCTATTTCATGGGCACGCCCTGGTATCCCAGCGAGCGCCTGCTCGGGGCGCTGGTGCCGGCCGAGGGCGAGGCGCTCTACATCGCCCCCGCTTTCGAGCGCGACGCGCTGATGGACCGCTGGGGGCTGCCCGCGCCGCTGCAGCTGTGGGACGAACATGAGGATCCGTGGGCGCTGCTGGCGCGGGTGACTCAGGCGCTGCCCTGCGGCGGCCACGGTCTCGCGCTGGACGGCAGTCTGCCCTTCAACTTCGCCTGGCGGCTGCAGCGGGCTGCGCCCAGCTGGCCGCTGGTGGACGGCAGCGACCTCATCGCCACGCTGCGCATGCGCAAGTCGGCCACGGAGATCGCGTTGCTGCAGCGGGCCTTCGACATGACGCTGTGCGTGCAGCAAGCGGCGCGCTCGGTGCTGCGCGCGGGCATGGACACGTGCGAGGTCGAGGACTTCATTGACCGGGCCCACAAGCGCATAGGCGGCGGCGGTTCGCGCTTTTGCATCGTGCTGTTCGGCCAGGCCACGAGCTATCCGCATGGGGTGAAGCACGCACAGACGCTGGCCGATGACGACGTGGTGCTGATCGACTGCGGCTGTTCCGTCGAGGGCTATGCCTCGGACCTGACGCGCACCTATGTGCACGGCCAGGCCGGCGCCGAAGTGAGGCGCATCTGGGCCATCGAACACGAGGCCCAGGCCGCGGCCTTTGCGGCGGCCCAGCTCGGTACGCCTTGCGAGGCCGTGGACGATGCGGCCCGCGCGGTGCTGGAGAGCCATGGCCTGGGACCGGGCTATGAGCTGCCCGGCCTGCCGCATCGCACCGGCCACGGTGTGGGCCTGGACCTTCATGAGCACCCGTATCTGGTGCGCGGCAACACCCAGCCGCTGGAGATCGGCATGTGCTGCAGCAACGAGCCCATGATCGTCGTGCCCGGCGCCTTCGGCGTGCGGCTGGAAGACCATTTCTACATGACGGGGCAGGGGCCGCGCTGGTTCACCCAGCCCAGCCTCAGCATTGATCGGCCGTTCGGCTGACATACCGTCGCCTCAGATGCCCCAGCTCATGGCATCCGCCGGGTCGAACACGACCCGGGCATCCAGCGTGACATGGGCGCGGCCACGGATGAAGGGGTGGATGCTGCCGTCCTCGGCGGGCTCGTAGCGCGCCTCGAACACCGAGCCGATCACCGACTCCTGGCGCCACACGGCGCCGGGGGCCAGCGCTCCGTCTGCCGCCAGGCAGGCCAGCTTGGCGCTGGTGCCGGTGCCGCAGGGCGAGCGGTCATAGGCCGCACCGGGGCAGAGCACGAAGTTGCGGCCGTCGTTGGCAGCGTCGGCCGGCGGGCCCAGCAGTTCGATGTGATCGATCTCCGCGCCGTCAGCGCCGGTGATGCCGGCCTGTTGCAAGGCCACGCGCAGCTTCAGCGCATAGGAGGTCAGTGGCTGCGTGCGATCCGACGTCAGCGCCTGGCCATGGTCACTGCAGAGAAAGAACCAGTTGCCACCCCAGGCGATGTCGCCATGCAAAGTCTGGCCGTCCTCGAACGTCACCGCCACCTGCCGCGCCAGGCGGTAGGACGGCACATTGGCCACCGTCACCGCACCGTCCTCGTGCAGCGTGGCCTGCACCGGGCCGACCGGTGTGGCCAAGCGTAGCGTGCCGGGTTCGATCAATCCGAGATGGCGCAGCGTCGCGACAACGCCGATGGTGCCGTGGCCGCACATGCCGAGGTAGCCGACGTTGTTGAAGAAGATCACGCCCCAATCGTCATTGGATTGGCGTGGCGGACATAGCCAAGCGCCCACCAGCACCTCGGAGCCGCGCGGCTCCAGGATCAGCGCGCGGCGCCAGGCGTCGTGCTCGTCGCGCAGCCGTGCCAGCCGCTCGGCCATGCTGCCGGAGCCGAGATCGGGCCCGCCGCTGACGAGCACGCGCGTGGGCTCGCCGCCGGTGTGGGAATCGATGATGTGCGCGCTGTCGTCCATGTCAGACTTGATTGGATCCAATGATTGGATCCAATATACAAGCATTGACACGTGCAATCACCCAGGCTGAATCCCAGGTGAGGAAAGTGAGGGTGGGGTTGGCGCCGGCGGCAGCCCGGTGTCTCAGTCAGCGCGCGGCCAGAACCGTGCCGCTCCTGCCGGTGGCGGTCTCGGCCAGCATCAAGGCCAGCCGCCGCAGCGCGGCCCAGGGGTCGCTGGGCCAGTCGGGGTGGCGCAGGCCCTTGACCAGGCCATCGCACACCTGCGCGGCCTGGACGAGGGCGCCGGCCTGGGCGCTGTCCAGACGCGGCGCAATGCGCTCGATGAGCCTCTCCTTGGCGCCCCAGACTCGCGCCTCGCGCATGGCCATGGGCAGCGGGCGGCCGGCGTCCAGCGCGGCGCGCACGCGGGCCAGGGCGCGTGCGTCCTCGGCGAGGTTCCAGTGCACCAGCACGGCGGCCTCGCCCTCGGCCTCCAGGCCGTCCAGCATGCGCAGGATGCGCGGCACGGCACCGGACAAGACAGCCTCGCTGAGCTTGAAGACGTCAAAGCGCGCCACGTCCAGCACGGCGGCTTCGATGTCGGCCAGGCTCAGTTCGCCCTTGGGGTGCAGCAGGGCGAGCTTCTGCAGTTCCTGGTGGGCCGCCAGCAGATTGCCCTCGACGCGGTCGGCGAAGAAGGCCAGGGCCTTCTGGCCGTCCTCGCCCTCGGGCACCGATTGCCCCTGGGCTTTCAGGCGCTGGGCCAGCCAGGCCGGCAGCAGGCGGCGCTCGATGGGCTCGACGCGCAGGGACACACCGTTGCCGTCCAGGGCCGTGAACCAGGCACTCGAGAGCTGGGTCTTGTCCAGACGCGGCAGGGTCACCAGGGTCAGCACGTCGTCGGGCGCGGCCTCGGCATAGCGTTGCAAGGCTTCGGAGCCGTCCTTGCCGGGCTTGCCGCTGGGAATGCGGATCTCGATGAACTGGCGCTCGGAGAACAGGCTCATGGCCTGGGCGGCGGCCATCACCGGGGCCCAGTCGAAATAGGCGCCCGCGACGGTGAAGATCTGTCTTTCGCCAAAGCCCTGGGCCTTGGCCGCGGCGCGGATCTGGTCGGCCGCCTCCTGGGCGAGCAGGGGCTCGTCGCCGTGCACGGTGTAGATGCGGGCCAGGCCCTTGCTCAGATGGGCGCTGAGGCCTTCGGCGCGCAGTTGCATCAGTTCTGCAGCCTGACGGCGGCCAGGCGGCGCATGACCTGGGCGATGGCGTCGGAATGCATGGCGCCGTAGAGGTTGGCGGCTTCCTGCTCCTTGGCCAGGGCGTCGGTCTCTGTGAAGTTCATGTCGCGGCTCAGGCGCAGCTCGACCTTGGGCACCAGCAGCTCACCGGCTGCGGTGCGGATCAAGTAGTCGAACTGCAGGCGCAGCGACCATTCGCGCACCTGGCCGACGCTGGTGGACGCGACGACGGTGCGGTCGCGGTATTCGCGCAGGGCTTCCAGCACGACCTGGGCGCGTGCCGGGTCCTCGACCAGTTGCACCGGCGTGCGCTTGATCTGGCGCTTCAGGCCGGCCGCCAGCGGTGACTCGGGCGGGAAGCCGGTCAGGGCCAGGGTCTGGAAGGACAGCACCGGCTCATGACGCAACTCGAAGCCGCAGCCGGTGAGGGCGGTCAGCCCGAGAAGTACTGCGCGACGCTGCATCATCAGACGACGATGTTGACCAGGCGACCGGGGACGATGACGACCTTCTTCGGCGCCTTGCCTTCGCCGAACTTGATGAACTCCGGATTGGCCAGGGCGGCAGCCTCGATGGCCGCCTTGTCGGCGGCGGCCGGCACCTTGACCGAGCCGCGCAGCTTGCCGTTGACCTGCAGCATCAGCTCGATCTCGTCCTGCACCAGGGCGGCCTCGTCGACCGTGGGCCAGGGCGCGTCGAGCAGGTCGCCGAGTTCGGCGGCGAAGCCGAGGTCCTGCCAGAGCTGGTGGGCGATGTGGGGCGTGGCCGGGTAGAGCACGCGCAGCAGCACCGAGAAGCCGTCGCGGATGGCGGCCGACTGGCCTTCGGCCTTGAAGCCTTCCAGCGCATTCAGCAGCTTCATCGCGCCGGAGACGACGGTGTTGTACTGCATGCGCTCGTAGTCGTAGCTGACCTGCTTGAGCACGTTGTGCACTTCGCGGCGCAAGGCCTTGCCGTCGCCGTTCAGCGCTGCAAAGTCAACGCCGCCAGTCTTGATCGCATCGGCATTGCGCGCGCCGAAGTTCCACACCCGCTTCAGGAAGCGGTGGGCGCCTTCGACAGCGGCGTCGTTCCACTCCAGCGTCTGCTCCGGCGGGCTGGCGAACATGACAAACAGGCGGGCCGTGTCGGCACCGTACTGGTTGATGAGGGCCTGCGGGTCCACGCCGTTGTTCTTGGACTTGGACATGGTCGTCATCTCGTACTCGAGCGGCGTGCCGTCCTTCTTCAGCCTGGCGCCGGTGATGCCGCCCTTGTCGTCGTGGATGACGTCGACTTCGTGGTCCCAGTAGTAGTCCTTGCCGCCGCCCTCGGGCTTGTGGAAGAAGGCGCCCTTGAGCACCATGCCCTGGGTCAGCAGCTTCTCGAAGGGCTCGCTGGCCTCGATGAGGCCGAGGTCACGCATGACCTTGGTCCAGAAGCGCGCATACAGCAGGTGCAGGATGGCGTGCTCGATGCCGCCGATGTACTGGTTCATCGGCATCCAGTACTTCGTGCCGTCCGCGACCATGGCCTGGTCGTTGGTCGGATCGCAGTAGCGCATGAAGTACCAGGACGAATCGACGAAGGTGTCCATCGTGTCCGTCTCGCGGCGCGCCGGCTTGCCGCACTTGGGGCAGCCGACGTTCAGGAAGCCGGCATGCTTGTTCAGCGGGTTGCCGCTGCCGTCGGGGATCAGGTCCTCGGGCAGCACGACGGGCAGGTCCTTCTCGGGCACCGGCACGACGCCGCAGTCATCGCAATGGATGATGGGGATGGGCGTGCCCCAGTAGCGCTGGCGGCTGACGCCCCAGTCGCGCAGGCGCCAGGTGGTCTTCTTCTCGCCCAGGCCCTTCTCGGCCATCAGCTCGGCGACCTTGTTGACGGCGTCGACATGGCCGAGGCCGTCGAGCACGCCGGAGTTGATGCAGCGGGCCTTGGACTTGTCGCCGTACCACTCTGCCCACTTCTTGTCGTCGTAGGCCTGGCCGTCGACGTCGATGACCTGCTTGATGGGCAGGCCGTACTTCAGCGCGAAGGCGAAGTCGCGCTCGTCATGCGCCGGCACGCCCATGACGGCGCCGTCGCCATAGCTCATCAGCACATAGTTGCCGACCCAGACTTCGACCTGGGCACCCGTGATGGGGTGGGTCACGAACAGCCCGGTCGGCACGCCCTTCTTGTCCTGTGTGGCCAGCTCGGCCTCGGTCGTGCCGCCGGCCTTGCATTCCTCGATGAAGGCGGCCACTTCGGGCTTGGTCTTGGCTGCAACGGTGGCGAGCGGGTGCTCGGGCGCGACGGCGCAGAAGGTCACGCCCATGATGGTGTCGGCGCGGGTCGTGAACACCCACAGGCGCCCGCCGCCGCCTTCGATGGAATGCGGGAAGGCGAAGCGCACGCCCTGGCTCTTGCCGATCCAGTTCTCCTGCATCAGGCGCACGCGCTCGGGCCAGCCGGACAGGTAGTTCGGGTCTTCGGGATTCGCGACGGCCGACAGCAGCTCCTCGGCGTACTGCGTGATCTTGAGGTAGTAGCCCGGGATCTCGCGCTTCTCGACCAGGGCGCCGGAGCGCCAGCCGCGGCCGTCGATGACCTGTTCGTTGGCCAGCACGGTCTGGTCCACCGGGTCCCAGTTGACGACCTGGGTGCGGCGCTCGGCGATGCCCTTTTCCAGCATCTTCAGGAACAGCCACTGGTTCCACTTGTAGTAACTGGGCTGGCAGGTCGCGACCTCGCGGCTCCAGTCGATGGCCAGGCCCATGGCCTGCATCTGGCCCTTCATGTGGGCGATGTTGGAGTAGGTCCACTGCGCCGGCGGCACCTTGCCCTTCATCGCGGCGTTTTCGGCCGGCAGGCCGAAGGCGTCCCAGCCCATGGGCATGAGGACGTTGAAGCCCTTCATGCGCAGCTGGCGGGCCAGCATGTCGTTGATCGTGTAGTTGCGCACATGGCCCATGTGCAGCTTGCCCGAGGGGTAGGGCAGCATGGAGCAGGCGTAGAAGTGCGGCTTGCTGGCGTCTTCAGTGACGCGGTAGGCGTCGCGCTCCGTCCAGTAGGCACGGGCGGCGGCTTCGATCTCGTTGGGGTTGTAGCTGGGCGCTTCGGTCTTGGCGTTCATACGCCAAATTGTAGGTGCCGGGTCGCAGTGCCCCCGAACCTGTCGCTGCGCGCCAGGCCCCCCGAGGGGGGTAAGAAATCTAGGGGCGGCCCGTCGATTTCTTGTGACGCCCTTTCGGTCAAGGCGCCGAAGCGGCCGCCTGCGCGACGAAGGCGATGCGATTGAGCCCGGCGGCCTGCACCCAGCCGATCAGCTCGGCCACCTGGCCGTAGGGCACGCTGCGGTCGGCGCGCAGTTGCACTTCCATCTGCGCGTTGGCGCGGCCGAGTTCCGAAATGCGTTTCTGGAAGGCTTCGGGCGCCAGTTCCTGCTCGCCCAGGTGCAGCTTGCCGTCCGGCGTGATGGCCACGGCGATGAAGCTGGGAGCGTCGCTGGGCGTCGCGGCATCCGTCTTGGGCAGGTCCAGGCGCAGCGAGGCCGTCATCAGCGGTGCGGTGATCATGAAGATGACCAACAGCACCAGCATGACGTCGATCAGCGGCGTCATGTTGATGTCGCTCATGGGCCGCGAGCCCTCGGGCTTTTCGAGGCGGCCGAACGCCATCAGTCGTGGTCCAGCAACTCGCGCAGATCGTGCGCGAAACCTTCCAGATCGGCCTCGCAGGCCGCCACCATCTTGCCGAAGACGTTGTAGGCCAGCACGGCGGGGATGGCGACCGCGAGGCCGGCGGCCGTCATGATCAGCGCCTCGCCGACCGGGCCGGAGATCTTCTCAATGGTGATGTTGCCGGCCGCCGAGATGCTGGCCAGCGCGTGGTAAATGCCCCAGACGGTGCCGAACAAGCCCACGAAGGGGGCCGTCGCGCCAATCGAGGCCAGCAGCACCTGGCCGAACTGCAGCTTGGCCAGCACGGCGTGCAGGGCGTCGCGCAGGCGGCGGGTCAGGCGGGAGTCGCGCTTGGCCGAGGCGTCCAGCGTCGCACCGCGGGTTTCGGCCGTGGCGGCGTCCAGCAGCGGCAGCAGCAGGCCTTCGGCGTCGAAGCTCTGCAGGGCGTTGCGGCCCTCGGGCACGCCGGCGGCGCTCCAGAAGGCCGGCACGGCGCGCACCAAGCCGCGGCGGGCGCGGCGCAGCAACCAGGTCTTCCACAGGATCAGCGCCCAGGCGCTGACCGACATGGCCAGCAACAGCAGTGCCACCGCGCGGCCGACCAGGTCGCTTTGGGCCCAGAAGTCCGCGAAGCCGCCCATCTCAGGCGAAACCCAGCACGTCGTTCATGCCGAACAGGCCGGCTTTCTTCTTGCCGCCCGCCAGGAAGCGCGCGCAACGCAGGCTGCCCTGGGCGTAGATGGTGCGGTTGGTCGCCTTGTGGCTGACCTCGATGCGCTCGCCGATGCCGGCGAACAGCACGGTGTGGTCGCCGATGATGTCGCCACCGCGCACGGTGGCGAAACCGATGGTGGACGGGTCACGCGCGCCGGTCACGCCTTCGCGGCCATAGACGGCGCATTCCTTGAGATCGCGGCCGACGGCCTGGGCGACGACCTGGCCCATCTGCAGGGCGGTGCCGCTGGGCGCATCCACCTTCATGCGGTGGTGGGCCTCGACGATCTCGATGTCATAGCCCTCGTTCAGCGCGCGGGCGGCCATGTCCAGCAGCTTGAGCACGACATTGACGCCGACGCTCATATTGGGCGCGAAGACGATGGCCGTGCGCTCGGCGAACCTGGCGATTTCGGCCTTCTGGGCTTCCTCGAAGCCGGTGGTGCCGACGACGGCCTTGACGCCCAGGTCGGCGCAGACGGCCAGATGGGCCAGCGTCGCCTCGGGGCGGGTGAAGTCGATCATGACGTCGGCGCCGGCCAGGCCCGCGCGGACGTCGTCGCCCTTGTCCAGCGTGACGTGCAGGGTGCAGTCGTCAGCGGCCTCGACCGCTTCGATGAGCATCTTGCCCATGCGCCCGGAGGCGCCCATGACGGCGACCTTGATCACGAGCCGGTCCCCGTCTTGGCGTCCAGCGGCGGATAGGTGCGGCCCGGCGCCGGGCCTTCGGCGGCGGCCGTCGGGGCGGCCTCGGCGCTTTTCTTGGGCGGCGGCAGGGCGCCACGCTCGGCCTCGCTCAGCTCCAGCTTGGGTTGCTTGCGGTCGGGCTTGAAGGTGTTGATGGCGGCGACGAAGTCGTTCTCGGCCGGCAGGTCGTCCGGTACCGTCAGCTCTTTCAGCTTGTCGCCGTCGAAGGTGGCGACGACGAGGCGCTGCTGGTAGGCCGTACCCTGGCGGCGGATGGTGAAGACATAGTCCCAGCGCGACTCGTGGAAGACGTCGGTCAGCAGCGGCGAGCCGAGCAGGTCGCGCACCTGGGCCTTGGGCATGCCAGGCTTGACGCGGGCGACCATCTCCTTGGTCAGCACATTGCCTTGCACGACTTCGACGCGGTAGGGCGTCACGAAGCCCAGCACCTTTTCACCGGTGACAGTGGGCAGGGAATCCCAGGTGGGGAGATAGGAGCAGCCGCCGAGCAGCGCAAGCAGCGGGAGAGAGGCAAGCAGGGGACGCATCGGGCGGCTGGCTGGAGGGCGGCAAGGGGACGGGAAGCGCCGGCCGAAAGCTCGGCTGGCTATGATCGGGCGGATTCTAGCGGGGCCCTTTCCGGCCTCCCTGCCTGCCCGCCATGCCCAGCACCTCCCCCAAGAACCAGACCAGCGACATCAAGAACAGCGGCCTCAAGGCGACGCTGCCGCGCATCAAGATCCTGGAGATCTTCCAGCGCGCGCAGCAGCGACACATGACCGCCGAAGATGTTTACAAGGCTTTGCTCGGCGAAGGCGCCGACATCGGCCTGGCGACGGTCTACCGGGTGCTGCAGCAGTTCGAACAGGCGGGCCTGTTGAGTC
The DNA here is from genome assembly GCF_031458095.1 of Roseateles saccharophilus. GTDB lineage: Bacteria > Pseudomonadota > Gammaproteobacteria > Burkholderiales > Burkholderiaceae_C > Pelomonas > Pelomonas saccharophila_A. The sequence continues at coordinate 2,632,382 of NZ_JAVDXU010000001.1, read as the reverse complement.
GCAACCATTTCGAGACCGGCAAGGCCGTCTACGAGCTCAACGAGGGGCATCACCACGACCACCTCGTCTGCCTGAACTGCGGCAAGGTCGAGGAGTTCTTCGATCCCGGCATCGAGGAGCGCCAGCACGCCATTGCGAGCCAGCGCGGCTTCCAGTTGCAGGAGCACTCGCTGGCGCTCTATGCCACCTGCACCAAGACAGACTGCCCCAACAAGAGCTGACGACAGCTCCCGCGGGCCGAGCGCCGGGCCGCTCCCTAGCCGGCCCGCCTTGGGCGATGTGCTTGCAGCTTGATGCCGCAAGCATCGTCGTCCCCTCGGGGGACCGACCAGACGCGCTCGCGTTCAGCGACGCGAGGCTGGGCGAGGGGCTTCAATCCAGCGAGCCGTTGTCGATGGCGCGCTGGTGGCGCTCGACGAATTCCTTGTAGGTGTCGATACCGCGCAGCTGCAGGATGGTGTTGCGCACGGCGGCTTCCACCAGCACGGCGAGGTTGCGGCCGGCATCCACCGCAATGACGACCTTGCGCACCGGCATGCCCAGCACGTCCTCGTACAGGGGCTCGTAGGGCAGGCGCTCGAAGTCGCGCTCCATCGTCTCCTTGCGCACCAGATGCACGATGAGCTTCAAGCGCATCTTGCGGCGCACGGCGGTCTCGCCAAAGATGGACTTGATGTCCAGCAGGCCGATGCCCCGCACTTCGAGCAGATTCAGCAGCAGCTCGGGGCAGCGGCCCTCGATGGCGGTCTGGGCGATGCGGAAGAAGTCGACGGCGTCGTCGGCCACCAGGCCGTGGCCGCGCGAGATCAGCTCCAGGCCGAGTTCGCTCTTGCCCAGGCCCGATTCGCCGGTCAGCAGCACGCCCAGGCCCAGGATGTCCATGAAGACGCCGTGGCGGGTAGTGCGGTTGGCGAACAGCTGGGACAGATACCCACGCACCAGGTCGATGACATGGCCGGCGGACTCGTTGGTGCGGAACAGCGGGATCTCGGCGCGGTCGCACATGGCGACCAGGCGCGGCGGCGGCACGGTGTCGTCGGCCACGATGATGACCGGCGGCTCCAGTGTGACGATGCGCGAGATGCGCCGATCCTGGACCTCAGTGCCTTCCTGGCTCAGATAGGCCACCTCGCGGCGGCCGACGATCTGCACCCGGTAGGGGTGGATGTAGTTCAGGTAGCCGACCAGGTCGGCCGCGCTCTGGGCGTCGCGCACGGCGGCTTCGTCGAAGCGGCGCTCGGGATGGGCGTGGCCGGCGATCCACTCCCAGCGCAGGGCTTCGCGGTGCTCTTCAAACAGCCGCTCGGCGCTGATCGAGGTGGGTTTCAAGTCGTCTCAGGGTAAACGCGAAGCGGCGATTGGCGGCTCAAGCGACGGACTTCAGCGGCTCCCAGGCCGCGATCAGCTTGTGCAGGGTGGCGGCGTCCGGTTCGGCCTTGAGCTGCTCGCGCAGTTCGCGGTCGGACAGCATCTCGGCAATCTCGGACAGGATTTCCAGATGCCGCTGGGTGGCGGCTTCCGGCACCAGCAGGAAGATCAGCAGGCCGACGGGCTCGTCGTCCGGTGCATCGAAGCCGATGGGCTGGGCCAGGCGCAGCACGGCGGCCAGCGGGTTCTTCAGGCCTTTGACGCGGCCATGCGGGATGGCGACGCCATGACCCAGGCCGGTCGAGCCCAGGCGCTCGCGGGCAAACAGGTTGTCGGTGACCAGGGCGCGGCCCATCTGATGATGGTTTTCGAACAGCAGACCTGCGTGTTCAAAGGCGCGCTTCTTGCTAGACGCATCCACATTCACCAACACGTTGTCGGCGGGCAGGATGGCGGCGAGACGGTTCATGGGTTGAGGCCAAGCGTCGGGGGCGCTTCTTGAGCGCGGCCGCTACCGGGCGTGTGGGTCAATCAGAGCACCAGATTATGGAACCCCGGGCGGTTTTGGGGTGGGCGGCAGACCCTAGACCCGTGGAAAACGCCTCTGCACACCCATGAATGCGGGTTTTTGCGGCACTGCAGCAACAACCGATTGCCGCTGACTGCCACGGATTGCACATGGCAAAAACAAAAGCGGCCCGAAGGCCGCCGTGAGATGAGCCAGGTGCTTCAGCGTGCGGGCACCTCGAGGCGCTTGGCCGAGGCGTGGTGGTGATCCTGCACCTTGTCCTTGTGGCGGCAGACCTGGCGATCCAGCTTGTCCATCAGTTGATCAATGGCGGCGTACAGGTCTTCGTGGGACTGCTCGACAAAGATGTCGCGGCCCTTCACGTGCAGCGTGACTTCGGCGCGCTGGCGGCGTTCCTTCTCCTTTTGCTTCTCTACGGTCAACAGGACGTTGATATCAACAACCTGGTCGAAGTGGCGGGTCACACGGTCCAGCTTGGTTAGCACGTACTCGCGCAGAGCCGGGGTGACTTCGAGATGATGGCCACTGATCGTCAGATTCATAAAGCCTCCTTTCAGAGGGATGGGACGGAAAACAAACCAGAAAACTGAGACGAAAGGGGGAGGAGGGAGGAGGGGTCTTTCGGGTAGCGGAGGTGGGTGGGAGTGGGGAAATCGACGAGTCCAGTTTGCTCGCGAAGCCGCGGCGTGACAAGGGGATGACGGTGACCGTTTGTCGGCTGAAGGGCCTCGTTTTCGCGGCTTCTTTCACGCCTTGCACGGGTGCAATAATCCTCGGCTATTCCCCCTACGGAGAGCTTCTTGGACAGCGATCACCCTCGGTGACCGTCCACTCCCGCCCGGCCGTTTTGCAAGGCCGCGCCCGCCCGGAGTGAGACGGTTGACTGAATCCCGCCACCCCGGACGGCGCCAGCCGTCGTCCCTGATGCCAGTCTGGCCAGCGCTGCCAGGAGACGATGCATGCTGAATGTGTTCACGCTGGACAATGGGCGCCTCAAGGGCGGCCTGTTCCAGGAAGAAATCGAAACCGCCGAGGACCTGGCCCAGTCGCGTCCGGTCTGGGTGGACCTGGAGAGCCCGAGCGCCGAGGAAAAGGGCTGGATCCGCGACCGCTTCGGCCTGACCATCCCCGAGGACATCGTCGACGAGGACCTGGAGGAATCGGCGCGCTTCTATGAGGAAGACAACGGCGAGCTGCACATCCGCTCCGACTTCCTCATCGAAGGCGACGAGGGCCCGGATGGCAAGCCGGCGCGCAATGTGCGCGTGGCCTTCATCCTCTTCAACAACGTGCTGTTCTCCATCCACAACGAGGACCTGCCGGTGTTCCGCCTGCTGCGCCTGCGCGCGCGGCGCATCCCGGCCCTGATCGAGGATGCCAAGGACGTGCTGCTCAAGCTCTACGACGCCGACGCCGAATACTCGGCCGACGTGCTGGAAGGCATCTACGACAAGCTCGAGGCCGTCAGCGCCCGCGTGCTGAAGAGCGACGTGACCGACGCCGAGGCCGGCGAAGTGCTGTCGGCCATCGCCCGCGAGGAAGACTTGAACGGCCGCATCCGCCGCAACGTCATGGACACGCGCCGCGCCGTCAGTTTCATGATGCGCAGCCGCATGCTGAACGCCGAGCAGTTCGAGGAGTCGCGCCAGATCCTGCGCGACATCGACTCGCTCGACTCGCACACGGCCTTCCTGTTCGACAAGATCAACTTCCTGATGGACGCCACCGTCGGCTTCATCAACATCAACCAGAACAAGATCATCAAGATCTTCTCGGTGGCCAGCGTCGCCCTGCTGCCGCCGACGCTGATCGCGTCCATCTACGGCATGAACTTCAAGAACATGCCCGAGCTGGAGGCGCCCTGGGGCTATCCCTTCGCGCTGGTGCTGATGCTGCTGTCGGTTGCCGCTCCCTTCATCTACTTCCGCCGCAAGGGATGGCTGAAGTAGTCCCTCTGGACCGGTCATGAAAAAGGCCCGCGTCGTGAGGACGCGGGCCTTGGTCATAAAAGCGGTCGCTGCAACGCCTCGAAGCCAACGAGGGAGGGAGGGAGGAGGAGGAGAACGGCTTGCGAGATTGCTGCTCTGAACTCAGAGAGGTTGCACGACCTAAATTCCTGGTTGAGGTGACAGTGCGATATCGAGCGAGGCTCGGGTTTTCACCGTGTGTGTAGCTTGAGAAGTGGGTGCGGGGCGCGGAATTCCAAGGGTCTGTACCGGGTTCCTGTGACGATTGTTGTCGCCAGCATTCCTTGTTCCGGTCTCCGCTTCACCCCCTGGCCGGGATTGCAAACAGTTGCGAAAGCCTAGGCAGTGGCTGGCAGAATTTCCAGGCCTGTCAATGTTTTGTCTTGTGCAGATGCGGCCCTCAGCTCATTTCAGGCCCGGCGCTTGCGCCTTGACGCAGCTTTGTCCAAGGCGGCCGCCGTCACGCCATGGATGAATTGACTGACCTCATCGGCGGCATCGGCATCGCCGCCGTGGAGCGCGACACCGGCATCAGCAAGGAGACGCTGCGCGTCTGGGAGCGCCGCTATGGCTTTCCATCGCCCGCGCGCGACGCCTGCGGCGAGCGCCTCTACCCGCCGGAGCAGGTGCAGCGCCTGCGCCTCGTGAAACGCTTGCTGGATGCCGGTCATCGGCCGGGCCGTGTCGTTGCCGCCTCGGTGCAGGAGCTGTCGGCGTTGCTGCAGCCCACCGCAGCCCTGTCGGGCAATGGCGCCACGCTGGAAGCCGCCGAGATCGCTGCCTGCATCGCCCTGCTGCAAGGCCATGACGTCGACGGCTTGCGCCGCGTCCTGTCTCAGGTGCTGATGCGGCGCGGCTTGGCCCATGGCATTGCCGAGGTCTTGGCACCGCTGACGACGCGCATTGGCGAGTTGTGGATGGGCGGGGCGCTGCAGGTCTTCGAGGAGCACATCTACAGCGAGTCCTTGCAACTGGTGCTGCGCCAGGCCATCCAGGCGCTGCCGCCGGCGCCGGGCCGCAGCCCCAAGGTGCTGCTGACCACCCTGCCCGGTGAAAGCCATGCACTGGGCCTGCTGATGGCCGAGGCCCTGCTGAGCCTGGAAGGTGCCCTCTGCCTGTCGCTGGGCGCGCAGACGCCCCTGGCCCAATTGCCGGCCGCCGCCCAGGCCTGCCAGGCCGACGTCGTCGCGCTGAGCTTCAGCGGGCAATTGCCTCAGCGCGCCGTGCTGGAAGGGCTGGTCGCCCTGCGCGAACAGCTCCCGCCGGCCATCGAAATCTGGGCCGGCGGCAGCAGCCGGGCACTCCGTTTGCCGGGAGTGCCTGAGGGCATCCGCTGCCTCGACGGACTCGCCGCCATCGCTCCAGAAATGACACGTTGGCGCGAACTTTTAGAATCCCGCGTCTAGACGAGGAATTCCCATGCTTTACCCCGAACTGTTCAAGCAACTCGAAGCCGTGCGTTGGAACATGGACCGCGACATCCCGTGGGACAAGTTCGACGCCACGAAGCTGAGCGACGAACAGGCCCAGACCATCAAGATGAACGCCATCACCGAGTGGTCGGCCCTGCCCGCCACCGAGATGTTCCTGCGTGACAACCGCGAAGACAGCGATTTCTCGGCCTTCATGTCGGTCTGGTTCTTCGAGGAGCAGAAGCACAGCCTGGTGCTGATCGAATACCTCAAGCGCTTCCGCCCCGACCTCGTGCCCACCGAGGCCGAGCTGCACGAGGTGCGCTTCGACTTCGACCCCGCCCCGGCGCTCGAGACGCTGATGATGCATTTCTGCGGCGAGATCCGCCTCAACCACTGGTACCGCCGTGCTTCCGAGTGGCACAACGAGCCCGTCATCAAGGCCATCTACGAGACCCTGTCGCGCGACGAGGCCCGCCATGGCGGCGCCTATCTGCGCTACATGAAGCGCGCCATGGCCAAGTTTGGCGACGAGGCGCGCGCGGCTTTCGCCAAGGTCGGTGTGCTGATGGCCAGCGCCCGCCGCACGGCCCAGGCCCTGCACCCCACCAATCTGCACGTCAACGCCAAGCTCTTCCCCCGCGACACCATCCAGAGCCGCCTGCCCGATCCCGAGTGGCTGGAGCGCTGGCTGGACACGCAGATCCAGTTCGACAGCGTGTGGGAGAACAAGGTCGTCGAGCGCATCCTGCACAACATGAGCCTGCTGATGGACCGCAGCTTCGCGACCGTGCAGGAACTCAACCGCTTCCGCAAGGAAATGGCTGCCCGCATCGTCAGCCCGTCCGCGGGCGAGGGCCTGGCACCGGCCTGACGACGCAGCGCTTGCGCCCATGAAAAGCCGGGGCCCAATGGCCCCGGTTTGCTTTTGCGCGGCGTCGTCAGCCGCCGCGTGAGCGCTTCATCACCACCAGGGCGAAGCCTGCGGCGGCCACGGCGGTCCAGCCCAGGAATTCCAGCGACGCCAGCCCGGCCAGCGTCTGGCCCAGATCCTGGATCGCCAGGGACCACAGGTCGACGTCGGCAGCCTGCGTGTAGGCCGTCTTCAGCGTATGGGCCAGCGTCTCGGGATCGTTGAACAGGGAGCGGTTGATGTGCTCGCTCAGGCTGGCAAGGGCGCGCAGCGGCCAGTCGATGTCATAGGCCTTGTGCATCACCGCCACCGCCACGCCGCCGCCCACCAGCACGACGGGCACGCCCAGGCGCTTGAGCCAGGCCGAAGCCGCCATCAGCGTGAAGATGACCGGCGCCAGCCACAGCAGCATCGGCACCGTCCCGACGAGTCCGCGCAGCAGCAGCGGCGCTGCGCCGGCGATCACATTCCCCCAGTGCACCGAGGTGGCCAGGTCGAGGCCGCCCTTGGCGGCCAGCACGCTGGCCGCGATCGGCAGGCCGAAAAGGATGCCGACGACGGCGCCGCCCAGCGGCGCCAGCCAGGCGTGAGCCAGCACCGTGGCGGCCACGCTCTCACTGGGCCGGCCCGGCAGGGACAGCCAGAACTCGATGGAGCGGTCCTGGGCATCGCGTCGTGCCAGACCCGGCAGCTGGAAGAGGGCAACCAGCAGGCAGATGCCGAAGACGGCGCAGGTGCTGATCATCAGGATGGCCAGTGCGATCTGCTCGGCATATTCCGTCGGCAGGCCCTTGACCTGGCCGAAGGGCAGCATGGCCAGGAAGAGGATGGGCGGCGCGAAGGCGGCGATCAGCCAGCCGCGCTTGTGTTGCATCCATTCACGCAGCAGCAGGGTGGGGATGTGGTTGTTCATCATGTGTCCTTCAGGCTTGCTTGCCATTCAGCGCCGGGTTGCGGGTCAGTGCCATGAAGAGGTCCACCAGGCTGGGGCGCACGCGCTGGCCCAGGCTGGTGATGTGCTCGGGCGGCGCACCGTCGAACAGCGCGGTCGTGCGGCCCTGCTCGCGGTAGCGCAGCAGCGGATGGGCGGCGGCCATGGCATCGGCAGCGGCCGGGTCGTGGTTCAGGGCCACGAAGCGGCGGTCGATGTCCTCCAGGCTGATGGACAGGGCCACGCGGCCTTCGTCCAGCATGATGACGTCGGACAGCAGGGCCTCGACCTCCTCGACCTGGTGGGTCGAGATCAGCACGCTGCGCTCGCCGTCGCACCACTCGTCGATCAGCATCTCGTAGAAGCTCTTGCGCGACACGACGTCCAGGCCCAGCGTCGGCTCGTCCAGGATCATCAGCTTGGCGTCGATGGCGGCGATCAGCGCCAAGTGGGTCTGGGCCACCATGCCCTTGGACAGGCTCTTGATCTTGTCCGTCTCGCTGACGCTGGTGCGCTTGAGCAGGGCGCGGGCGCGCTCGGCGGAGAACTTGGGCTGCAGCCGGCTCATCAGCGTGATCAGCTCATGCACCCGGGCCCAGCGCGGCAGCACGGCCACGTCGGGGATGTAGCTCAGCTCGGTCAGCAGCTGCTGGCGGTTCCTGGTGGGCTCCAGGCCCAGCACATTCAGCTCGCCCTGCACGGGCAGCAGGCCGACCAGGGCCTTCATCAGCGAGGTCTTGCCGGCGCCGTTGTGGCCCAGCAGGCCGACGACGCGGCCCTTGGGCACGGCGACGGAGACATCGTTGAGCGCGGTCTTCTTGCCGTAGCGCAGCGTGATGTTCTTGGCTTCGATGAGGTTCATCATGTCGACTCCCAGTTCAGATCCTTGGCGGTCAGCCCCAGCCGCTTGAGCTTGGCGCGCAGGGCGGGCCAGTCCTTTTGCAGGAATTGTTCGCGCTCATGACGCAGCAGCCGCTCGCGGGCCCCGGCCATCACATACATGCCCAGGCCGCGGCGCGATTCGATCAGGCCGTGGTCGCTGAGCGCCTGCAGGGCTCGCGTGACGGTCAGCGGGTTGATGACGTACTGGCTGGCGAGTGCGCGCACCGAGGGCAGGGCCTCGCCTTCCGGGGGGCTGCCATCGAGCAGTTGCACGGCCAGGCGGTCGGCCAGCTGCTGGTAGATCGGCGCCTGGTCTGTCCAGGTGGGAGTCATGGGAGCTCCGAGGTGTGTTGCTGATGTAGCACACCATATCTCCTGACCCGGGGCGGACCTAGCGGGGCGCGACAGACTGCAGATTCGGGGGGATGAGCCGCACTGTCTGTCTCCTGGCTCTGCCGCGGCTGGCTCATCTGGTGAGCGTGCGCCAAGGCAGCATGAGGTCATGACTGAAGACCTCGACACCAAGGCGGCGCCGCGATCCGGCTGCGCTGATATCGGCATCCTGGCCGGAGTGCCCGGCCAGTACATCGCGCAGGCCAGCAAATCCCTGCCGGACCCGGCCTGTGCGCTCGACGACGAAATGTGCGTCGAGATCGACGCCGCGTGGGCGGGCCGGGTGCGCCTGACGTTCAGGAAGCAGCGTTACAGCCGGCCCAAAGGCAAGATCTCCTATGTCTCCTGGCTCTGCCGCCACGCCGAACACGTCACTCCGGCTTGAATCTCCGCCAAAGCCGCCCCAAGCACTGCTGAGCAATCGACACAAGCTCCATCTGGCCCGCGACGTATCCTGAGACCCTGATCCGAACCTGCGCCATGAACGCCCCGCTGTTGCCCCAGATCCTGCTTCGCCAGGACCGCTCCCCGCAAACCGACCTGGACCTCGCGACCGAAGGCGTGTTGCGCTATGTGTGGTGCAGCGAGTGGGGCGACATGCTCATCGAGGCGCGTGACGGCGTGGTCTATGTCAATGGCCAACGGGTCGATGCGGCGCCTGCGCCGAAAGTCCGAGGTTGAGCGCGACGGGAACCCGACGGTTCAGCATGGGGTGAGATAGCGCCGATCGGCTGCCATCTGGATTCAGTGCAGCCGACACCTCCTACACGGGGACCTCGTGAAGCCTCACGTTTCGCGGACGGGGCACGCCTCAGGATGCATGGGTCCCTGAGCAGTGGCGTTCGGTGACCGGCCTACAGCCGCCTTGGCAATTCGCCCATGCATCGTCTCCCCTCATAGAAACGCCATGAACACCACCTCTCGATTTGCAGCCAGCTTTGCCCTTGCTGCTCTGTGCGCAGCGGCTTACTCCCAGACTGCGCCGATGGCGCCGGCGTCACAACCGGCAGCCGTCGCCGTGACCCCGGAAACTGCGAGGGCCGCCAACGACAAGGCTGTACAGCGCTCTGACGTCGCTACCGTGGTTCGCACCGGGCCGACTGTCGCCGACCAAGCCCGTGAAGCCAGGCCTGACACGCGGTCCACCGCAACCAACACGCCGGCCGCCGATGGCACCACCATGACCGCCAACAACACCGCCGGCAACGCCAACCGTCCCGCCCGCGCGGATCGTCATTGAGCTGCCGAACGCTGATCGATATCCAGGAGATTCCATGACCACCAGTAATGACAACCGCCTCGTGACGGGCCTGTTTCCCGATCGCGCGAGCGCCGAAGCCGCCTACAACTCCGCCAGCGAGCGCGGTTACGGCAATGACGACGTCGATGTCATCATGTCCGATGAAACGCGTGACCACCACTTCGCGTCGGCCGGTGCCGAGACGGAACTGGGCAACAAGGCCGCCGAGGGCGCCGGCATCGGCGGCGCCATTGGCGGCACGCTGGGCGCCATTGCCGCAGCGGTCGTCGCGGTCGGCACCAGTGTCGCGATCCCTGGCCTGGGCCTGGTGATCGCGGGTCCGCTCGCCGCGGCGGTTGCCGGCGCTGGCGCCGGAGCCGCCAGCGGCGGCCTCCTGGGCGCGCTGATCGGATGGAACATGCCGGAAGAGCGCGTCAAGCACTATGAGGAAGGGATCAAGAAGGGTGGCATCCTGATGGGCGTGCGCGCCAAGACGGAGGAGGACGCCAACCACTTCCAGCAGCAGTGGACGAGCGCCAACGGCCAGCACGTCTATCGCTGATCGCAACGCTCTCGTCGGACGGGGACGGCACTGCCGTCCCTTTTTCTTGGGGTCCGGCACATGCCCTTCAGCCAGTCCCGCCGTCGGGACGGCCCTCGTCGGCGCTCACCCCATGAGCGTGCTTGAATCTTGATTCCCTTATGTGCGCTACCGAACACGCGCACGCCTGCACTGTGGCTAGAGTTGGTGGTTTCCGTGACCAGTACAAGGGATCGATGCCTGCACCGCCTGATGCTCTGTCGCCGCGCAGCAATCGCCTGCTGGCGGCGCTGCCCCAAGAAGAGTGGGCGCGCTGGTCGGGCCAGCTGGAGTGCGCGCCGCTGCAGCTTGGCCAGGTGCTGTACGAGTCCGGCCGGCCGCAGAGCCATGTGTATTTCCCGACGACGGCCATCGTGTCGCTGCTCTACGTGCTGGAGGACGGCGGCTCGGCCGAGATCGCGGTGGTGGGCTATGAAGGCGTGGTTGGCGTTTCGCTCTTCATGGGGGGTGAAACCACGCCCAGCCGCGCCGTCGTGCAGAGTGCGGGTGGATGTTTCCGGCTCAGCGCCGCGACCATCAAGGCCGAGTTCAACCGCTATGGCGTGGGCATGCACCTGCTGCTGCGCTACACCCAGGCGCTGCTGACGCAGATGGCGCAAACGGCCGTCTGCAACCGTCACCATCTGCTGGAGCAGCAGCTCTGCCGCTGGCTGTTGTTGAGCCTGGACCGCATCGCCGGTGACGAGCTGGTGATGACGCAGGAGCTGATCGCCAACATGCTGGGCGTGCGCCGCGAGGGTGTCACCGAGGCGGCACTGAAGCTGCAGAAGCTCGGCCTGATCGAATATGCCCGCGGGCGCATCACCGTGATCGACCGCCCGGGCCTGGAGAAGCGAAGCTGTGAGTGCTATGGCGTCGTCAAGGATGAATATGACCGCTTGCTGAACCGGCCGCTGCCTATCCCCTAGCCAGCGTGCGTTGGCGCACAGCGCCGCGGGCGGCCCGAGCCCAGACTGGCGCATGGCCACCAACCAGCTGCTCGACCACCTGCCCGCCGCCGAGCAGAAACGACTGTTGAAGCAGGGCATCCAGGTGCCTCTGCGCGGCGGCCAGCAGCTCGCTGTGCAGGACATGCCGGCGCAGTCGCTGCTGTTCCCGGTGCAGGGCTGCATGTCCCTCGTCACCCCGCTGAGCGCCCATTCCTGGCTGCAGGTGGGCATGGTGGGCAGCGAGGGCGTGCTGGGTGCCCAATTGCTGCTGGGCGTGGCTGCCAGCCCGGTCACCGTGCTCGTGCAGCAGGAAGGGCACGCCTGGGGCATGCCCGCCGCGGTCCTGCGTCACGAGCTGCCGGCCAGCCCGGGTCTGCGGCGGCTGCTGATGTGCTATCTGCAGGTGCAATTGCGGCAATCGGCCACGGCTGCGGCCTGCCTGCACCGCCATGCGCTGCAGGCGCGGCTGGCGCGCTGGTTGCTGATGGGGCAGGACCGGTCCCGGGGCGAGGGTTTCGCGGCCACGCAGGAAGGCATGGCCCAGTTGCTGGGCGCGCGCCGCGTCGGCGTCACCGTGGCGGCCGGCCGCCTGCAGGCGGCCGGGCTGATCCACTACCACCGAGGCTGGATCACCATCTCCGACCGTGCCGGCCTGGAGAGCGCCGCCTGTGTCTGCTATGCGCAGGACAGTGCGAGCTACCGCCTGGGCATGAAGTTCGCGCCGGATGGCGCCATCGCGGCAACGGCGCGTTGACTTCGGCGACAGCTGCGGGATTCAGTCTGCGGCAGGCATCAGCACCGTATCGATCACGTGGATCACGCCGTTGGAGGCCTCGAGATCGCGCTCGACGATGGCGGCCTCGTTCACTCTCAGGCCCCGGGCCGAGGTCACGACGAGGTCCTCGCCTTGCAGCGACTTCATCGGCGTGGACAAGACCGTCATCACGCGCCGGGGCACCAGGTGCAGGCGCAGGATGGCGGTCAGCCGCGCCTTGCTTTCGGGCTTGAACAGCTCGACCAGCGCTTCCTTGGCGAGCTTGCCGAACGCGGTGTCGTTGGGGGCGAACACGGTGTAGGGCCCCGATGCGTTGAAAGGGCTGCTCAGGCCGCTGGCCTTGATGGCCGCGATCAGGTACTTGAAATGCCCGGTCCTGTGCAACGTGTCCATCAGGTTCTCCAGCGGCGCAGGCGGGCTCGGTCTGAGGGGCGCCAGGCTCGGGATGACGGAGGCGGTGGCGGTGGTCGTGGCGGAGGTCATGAGAGCTTTCGTAGAGGGGCCTTTGCCGATGCAGCACCGCAAGCCCATCGCGGTCTGTGCGGTGCCTGCGTTCGCCAGCGCACAGACGCCGGGCTGCAGGTCGGCGAGCCTGTGCGACCCTTCACTTGACGAAACCGGCCACCCGCATGCTCTGGTTGCTCGCCGCTGTGCTTCTCGTGGCGACCCTGGCGGCCGCGATCACCCTGCTGCGTGCGCGAGGCCGTCGGCTTTGGTGCGCGCGGTCCGGCGCTTTGGCGGCCAAGCTCGGCGCCGAACCCGGGCCGGCAGGCGTGACGCATTTCGACCCCGCCGAACTGGACGGCCTGCCGGCGCCCGTGCAGCGCTATCTGCGCGCTGCGCTGACCGCCGGCCAGCCGCTGGTGAGCGGCGTGCAGCTGACGCAGAGCGGCTTCCTCAGGCTGGCGTCCGGCAGCGGGCGCTCGCGGCCCTTCACGGCGGAGCAGCATGTGGCGACGCGCGGACCGGGCTTCCTGTGGAATGCCCGCGCGCAGGGATTCGCAGGGCTTAGCGTGCGCCTGCACGACGGCTATCTGGCCGGCAAGGGCCTGTTGCACGCGATGCTGCTCGGGTTCATCGACAAGGGCCACCCGCAAGACGAGGGCGAACTGGCGCGCGCGGAGCTGATGCATTTCCTGGCCGAGGCGCCCTGGTATCCCACGGCGCTGCTGCCCAGCCAGGGCGTGCGCTGGGGCGCGGTGGACGCGCGGCGTGCCGATGCCACGCTGACGGATGGCCCGGTATCGGTCACGCTGCGCTTCAGCTTCGGCGACGCAGGCCTGGTGGAGGCCGTGCGGTCCGAGGCGCGCGGGCGCAGCGTGGGCAAGGCCCTGGTGATGACGCGCTGGGAGGGGCGCTGGAAGGACTGGGCCCTACGCGACGGCATGCGCGTACCGCTGGCCGGCGAGAGGGCCTGGCTGCTGCTGGACGGGCGCCGCACCTATTGGCATGGCCGCCTGAACAAGCTGCGCTACCGGTTCAGCGCTTGAGCTGGATCAGCGTCCGCCCGCCCGGTTCTTGACGGTGCGGCAGCGCACAGCCGCGTCGCGTGCGCGGTGTGCTGCCGCACAGACGCGTGCGGCCCGGGCGCGCAGTCTGAGCGCACTTCCATTTGCAGCCGAGGCTCACCATGAACGTCCTTTCACGCCGGCACCCCGCCTCGCCCGCGCTCAGCGACTCGGAACTCACCCATCTGGCCCAGAGTGCGCTGACCTGGAACTGTGAGCTCTTCCCAAGCGGGGTCAGGGCCAGCGCCGCGGCCGGCTGGTTGACCTTGTCGGGCGAGGTGCTGTGGAACTACCAGCGCCGGGATGCCGCCGAGTGCATGCGCTATCTCCCGGGCCTGGTCGGTGTCAGCAACGACATCACGCTGCGCCCTGCGTGCCCTGCAGGCGCCCGCCTCAAAGACGCGCCTTGAAATCGTGAAAGGCGTGGATGAAGACATCGCGCGTGCGGTCCATCTCGGACACCCACTGATGCCATGAGGCCTCGCCGGATGTTTGCAAGGCCTCCCACTTCACCAGCGCGTCCCGTGAATGCTCGCGCAGCCGGGCCAGCTCGGCCGTGTAGCGCTCGCGCGCGTCCCGCCTGGCATGGGTCACCTTGGTTTCGAAGGAGCTGAGCTGCTCGTTCAGCCCATCGAGCTCGAGCTTGATGTTCTCGATATAGGTCTCGCGTGCGGTCATGGTCATTCCTTTCGATGGCGCTGAAGGCTCAGGCCCAATAGCCCGGGCGTTGATAGTTCGCATGCAGCTGGATCTCGTAGTCGCGATGGATGCAGGCGACGTCCTGGTAGGCCGGGCTGCACCTGACCTGCTCGCGCGTCAGCGACACATGGATCTGCTGCCCGGCCCAGTCGATGCGGTCCACCCAGGGCAGGGCGATCAGCACCTCGCGCCCGGCCGGCCACCAGCTGCGGGTGTCCACCACCAGATAGCGGACCTGCCAGCTCTCGTCGTCGAAGACAAAGTCCTGCACCTGGCCGATGCCGAGGTCCGAGGCCTGTATCTCGAAGCCGAAAACCTGCTCGGCGCTGCGCAACTGCATGTCTGCCGGATAGATGCTGGCCTGCTCGCGATCGGCCTGTGGCCGCGGCGCGATGGACGGATAGGGCATGGCGCCCAGCGCCCAGCGCCCGCCGCCGTCCCAGTAGGCCGGGTAGTGATAGTGGCGTTCGAATGCCAGCTCCTGCTGGCGCGAGACCGGTCGTTCGATGTCCAGGGGCGGGCTGCTGCGTATGAGCCGGCGCGTCAACGCAACGTCGATCACGCCGTCGTGACCCACGGGTTGCTTGATGGAATAGGGCGAGATCAGCACGTCGCGCTCGGCCAGCCAGGTGCCGGCGTCCACGACGAGGTAGCGGATGACCCAGTTGCGGTCGTCGAACAGCAGGTCCTCGACCGGGCCGATGTCGCCATCCACGGCCCTCACATGGGCTGCGGTGACGCGGCTGGCGCTGTTGAACATTCAGACTCCTGGGATACGGGGTTATCGTGACCAGGCATTGCGCGTGCGTCGGTGCGGTCGCGCACGCGACCATCGCAAACCCGGGCTTTGGCGTGAACTGGTTTTGAGCCCAGAATCGACCCCCTGATCTCCCTGAACAAGGATGCGCCGATGCAGGCCGTCGAGCATTTGGCACTGAGCGCATACCTGAAGCGCAGGCGTGGCGTCATCCTGCAGGCATGGCGCACCGCGGTGACGGCCGACCCGTCGCTCACCACCGGCGCTGCATTGCCCCGCGCACAGCTGCATGACCATATCCCGGCGCTGCTCGTCGACTTCGAGCGCAAGCTCGCCAGTGGAGCAAGCACCGCCGCCGAGGCGCCGCAGCGCACCCAGGGGGATGCGGCGGCCCATGGCCTGCATCGCTGGCAGCAGGGTTTCGATCTGGCCGAAGTGACCCGCGAACTCGGGCGCTTGAACGAATGCGTCGTGGTGGAGCTGGAGGCCTACGCGGTCGAGAATCCTGGCTTCAGCCCGCCGGCCATGGCTGACGCGCGCAGGATCTGGGCGCAGCAGTGTGGGGAGGCCATCAGTGCCAGCGTGTCACAGTATTTCCAGCTGCAGCAGATCGAGGCGAGCAGCCATATCCGTGATCTGGAGCAGGCCCTGCAATCCTTGCGCGAGCTGGAGTTGGAGCGGGCGCGCTTGTGGCAGGAAGCGGCACACGACCTGCGCGGCAACCTCGGGGTCGTGGCCACGGCGACAGCAGGCCTGGCCTCACCGCAGGCCTCCGAGCTCATGCGCGGGAGATTTCTGCGCCTGCTGGACCGCAACGTCGGCTCGCTGAGCCATTTGCTGAATGACGTGACGAGCCTGGCGCGTCTGCAGGGCGGGCTGGAGCACTTGCAGATGCAGAGCATCGATGCCGTCGCGTTGCTCGCTGCGTTGTGTGAGGACCTGCAACCCCATGCGCAGGAGCGTGGCCTCTACCTCCGCTTCGACGGTCCGCCAACCCTTGCCGTCGAGGGGGACGCCGTCAAGACGAGGCGCATCGCGCAGAACCTGATCATCAATGCGATCAAGTACACCCGCACGGGTGGCGTGACGGTCAGCTGTGGAGATGGCGCATCCAGCGATCTCGATCGCTGGTTCTTCGAGGTCCGGGACACGGGGCCGGGCTTCCATGCGGGTCCGGGGTCGGAACTGGCCGGTGCGATCGAGGAGGCCACCGACCAGGCCCGGCAAGTGGCAACCGACCATGCCACAGGCGTGGTGACGCACATGAGCGTGGACCTCACGGAAAACTATCCATCACCCAAGGATTCGCGCCCGGTGGGTCAGCAGGTCGGCGAGGGCATCGGGTTGTCCATCGTCAAGCGCCTGTGCGACCTGTTGAACGCCACCACCGAACTCGAATCAGAGATCGGCGTCGGGACGGTGTTTCGGATCCTGCTGCCGCGCAGCTACGGTGACGGCCACGCGGCGCAGGTGGGCGGCGCAGGCTGAAGCCCTCCCGGCGCCCTATTCGGCGCCGGCCATCTCTGCCAGCAGATCGTCCCTGCGCGCGGCCATCGCCTGGCCGAGCGCGTGGACGTCGAGACCGCTGCTGCGCAGCTTGGGGAACAGCTCGTCTTCCTCTTCCTTGACGTGATGATCGACGTGTTCGCTCAACACCCTCAGCCTGGCGTCGTAGAGCGGGTCGGCCGGCGCCGACCGCACGATCTGCATGATCAGCTCCTTGGCGCAGGCATGCTTGACGTCGGCCACGTCGACGAGGTCTTCGTCACCGGCCAGCATCTGGCGCGCGGCGGCATAGAAGAACTCTTCCTCGATCGTGGCATGCACGGTCAACTGGGTGCAGATCTCCAGCGCCAGCATCTGTTTCTCGTCGTCTCCGCCCTCGGCATGGATGAGCTGGCTGTAGGCCTTGAACAGCGTCCTGACCTCCTTGTGATCGGCGGTCAGGAGCTGGATGGCATCGGCCGGCGCTCTGGATCTGCGGCTGGCTGCTGACACGAGTTTCCCTGGCGCTCTCAATTGCGGCTCGCGGAGTTGTCGTCGACGCTGGTGTTCGGCCTGGTGTCGCCCTCGTCATCCGGATCCTCATTGATCGAGCGGTTCCATTGGCTGCCGCCTTGCTGCCGTTGTGGCGGTCGGCCAGGCGCCTGCTGCTGCTGTCGCGGCGAGCGGTTGCTGTCGCCACGATCCTGCGATCGGCCTTCGCCACCTTCGGGAGGTGTCGTTGGGATGGTGCTGCTTTCGCCGGATCCCTGCTGGCCCTGCGACGGGGCTCTGCCTTCATCGGACGGTGGCGGCTGGCTCTGGCCTTGCGACGGATTGCGGTTCATTTCAGACCCTTGTATGCCGGAAGCTCCGGTGAGCTGAAAAGGCAAGCCTAAGGCCCGCTTCAACGCCATGGCATGTAAAGACGGTGTACCGGGCCTGGAAAACGCCCAAGCAATGAGAAGCCGCCCGTCATGGCACGCACGCGCCGGGTAGCACCCGGTAACGGAGACCGATTTCGTCGCGCCGCTGTCTGCGATTACCGATGATCGGCAAGCGCGGTCAAGGCTGGCCAGGCCCCGCGTCGCGTGTCGCGAAGAAGCTGTAGCGGCGGCCACCGGCCCGTTTGCTGCGATACATCGCCTGGTCCGCGCAGTCGACCAGCGCCTCGATGTCCTGCGCGTCATCGGGATACACGCTGATGCCGATGCTCGCGGACACGCGGATCGGAAGGCGGCCCTCATGCGTCAGCGCTTCCAGAGCTTCCATCAATTTCTGCGCCACCAGACCGGGGTCGGTGGCATCGGCAATCTCCGGCAACAGCACGACGAACTCGTCGCCGCCCAGGCGGCAGACCGTGTCGATCTGACGCACGCAGCTCACCAGGCACAGGCTGACCGCGCGCAGCACCTCGTCGCCGACCCGGTGGCCCAGCTTGTCGTTGATCTCCTTGAAACCGTCCAGATCCAGGAAGAGCAGCGCCAGCCGCCCGTCATGGCGCCTGGCGTGCGTCAGCCCCTGCGAGAAGCGGTCCACCAGCAACAGGCGGTTGGGCAGCTGGGTCAGCGAGTCGAGTTCGCTGTTGCGCGACAGCTCGGCCATCAGCAGCGCCGTGGACTCGGCCATGTCGCGCGAGCGCAGGGCGTCTATCACCAGCTGCTCATTGGCCTCCAGCAGGCGCTGCATCGCGTCTGCGTCCAGTTGCGCCTGGGCCTGGGCAAGGTCGGCCCGGACGCGAGCGAGTTCCGCCCGCGCGTCCGACGTCTGCGCCTGCAATGCGGCAAGCTCCGCACGCAATGTGTCCGCGCTGTCGGGAACTCTGACCATGCCGACGCCCCCAGGAGTCGCGCTGCCGAGCGGCAGTGCGGTGGCTAGGCCTCGCCGGCAGCGACGCCGCGGGGCCGGGTCGCTGGACGACCGCCCAGCAGGCCCTCTTGCTCAGCAAGCATCGTGCCGATCTCGATGCCGGCGTCGCCGATGCTGTATTCGCGCAGCTGGTCCGAATGGCCGCTGTCGCGCACTTTGACGACGGCCAGCACGCGCCGCAGCCGGCTTTCGACCTCGATATAGCGCTGCACGATGATGGCGTCGGTCATGAAGGCCGTGCCATAGGGGCTGAAGCGCAGGTCGGTGTAGCGGTCCTCCAGCTCCGACGTCATCAGCACCGTCACCCCGAGGCCGGTCAGCGACGTCACCAGGCGCAGCAGCGATTCGCGGAAGTCCTCCTTGAACGAGGGCCCCAGCGCCAGCTCGAAACCCGACAGCGAGTCGATGACGACGCGGCTGGCACCCCGCCGGCGGATCTCGGTGGCGAGCATCTGCATGACCTCCTCGATGGAGATGTCGGTGGCGTGGCTTTCGACCAGGCCGATGCGGCCATCCTCGATGTACTGCGCCAGCGCCTTGTTGTGCAGGCGATGGGGACGCCGCTCGAAGGCCGCGATGACGCCGGTCTCGCCGTTGCGCACGCCGGCGTCCAGGAAGGCCGCGGCCAGGATGCTCTTGCCCGATCCGGACGGGCCGGCGAGCAACAGCGAGTAGCCGCGCGGCAGGCCACCGTCCATCATCTCGTCCAGCCCGGGCACGCCCATGGAGGCGCGTTGGACGGTGCCGACATCCGCTGCGAGGCGCGGCGCGGCCGGTGCCGGCACGAAGACCTGCACGCCGTCGCCGCTGATGCGAAACGAGTGCAGGCCGGGCAGCGAAGGCTGGCCGCGCATCTTCATGATCTCCATCTTGCGCACCATGGCGTTGCGCTGCACGCTCTGGCGCATCCAGATCAACCCGTCCGCCACGGTGAACACCGGGTTGGCGTCGGTGTCGGTGAAGTACTCGCCGATCAGGAAGGTGGTGGCCTGCCAGCTCGTCATCAGCATGCCGAGCTGCTGCATGAAGCGCTGCAGGTGGTTGTGCGCGTGGCCGCTGGCATCGGTGGCCAGCACGACGGAACGGAAGGAATCGACGAAGACGAGGGCCGGTTCGTGCGCCGCGACTTCTTCGGTGATGCGCGCCAGCACCTGGTCCAGGTTGCCGGCCATCGCCTCTTCGCAGAGGTTGACGAAGCGCACGCTGCGGTTGATGGCGGCGGGATCGAAGAAGGCGAACTGCTGCTGGTAGCGCAGCATCTTCAGCGGCGGCTCGCCCAGCACGGTGAAGTACAGCGCCGGCCTGTCCTCGGTGGCCAGCGCGAACATGATCTGGTGCGCCAGCGTCGTCTTGCCGCAGCCGGGCTGGCCGGCGATGAGATTGAACGAGAACTCCGGCAGGCCCCCGCCCAGCAAGTCATCCAGCCCCGGGACGCCGGTCGCCAGGCTGTTGATCGTCACTTTGGATGTCATGGCTTGGGGTCCTGCGCCAGCGGAGCGCTCGAAGGAGTCGACCAGGCGGCTTTCAGCAGCCGCTCGGTCAACGGAGCGCCGATCAAGGTTGTCAGCAGCTCGCGGAAGTTCATGAACAGCGCGCTGCCCGCCTCCATGGCGATGGCCGGCTGCTGTGCGGCGATGAGCCGGATCAGTTCGCCCAGTTCGATCGCCGCGGTGGTATTGCCTGTCTTGAGCGGCGCCAGGCAGGGGTGGCGCGTGGCCGTCAGATGCAGCGTGCGCCGGAACAGGGCTGCAACGCCGCGCTGCCCGAGCACAGGCTGCAGGGCGAACTGGATGTCCGTCCACATCGCGCCGATCGCGTCGGCAATCTGGTGGGGGGCGGCGTCCTCTGCCACGCGTTGGGCCAGAGGAGCCGTAAACCGGCTGCTCTCTCGGCTGTCCATGGCGGAGGGTTCAGAGCTGATGTGCGCTGGAGTGTAGGCCTGCGGGGCCCGCTCCAACGTAAATCGACGGTCACGCGCAGTTGCACGAAATGAGGCACGCGCACTGTGTGCGGCCGATTCCTTGGCTAGGCTTTATGGTTTGCCGGCCGACGGAAGAAAAACCATGAAACGCAGAGACATCGTCAAATGGTCCGCTTCGGCGGGTGGTTTGGGCCTGATCGGTGGCCGCCCATCGCCGGCGTTGGCGGCGCTGCCGGTCCCCCGGCCGACCCTGCCGCAGAAGGCCGACCTGATCAGCGCGGCGGCGCGGCGGCTGCAGCTCGCCGGGCAGCAGGTCCTGTATCAGTGGACCGAATCGCACCTCAACCTCGCCGGCGTGCCGATGGCGGCCGTCGTGCCGGCAGCGGAGCTGCCCACGCTCGAACATCAGTTCAAGACCGCGGCGCTCGCGGTCGAGGCGGTCACCAATTTCGCGGCGTCGTCCGCGCCCAGTGCGCTGGCGTCGAGCAACCTGCAGACGCTGGATGGCCTGCGCAGCCGGCTCGCGCAGGCCCAGGCCAGCTTCGACAGCCTGGCCGCCGCCAATGCCGGCTTGCTGGGCCTGCCCGCGGCCGTGCTGTCGCTGCTCAGCAATCTCACGGCCACCGTGAGCGACATCGCCACGCAGCTCAAGCAGATCCACTATGGACTGCTCAACCAGGGCGCCTTGAGCCCCCAGCCCAGGACGGTGGCGCAATACGACGCGCTGTTCGTCACCCTCGACAAGCCCGCCATCGCGCAGCTGCTGCACGACGATGAAACCTTTGCCTATATGCGGGTGGGCGGGCCCAACCCCATGCTGATCAGGCGGGTGGCCGCGCTGCCGGCCAAGTTCCCGCTCGGCGACGCGCAATACCTCCAGGTCATGGGCGGCAACGACAGCCTGCTCGACGCGGCCGCCAGCGGCCGGCTCTATCTGCTCGACTATGAAAGCCTGGGTGGCATGGCGCCGCCGGGGCCGGTGAACAAGCCCTTGACGGGCACGGGCCATGGCTATGCGCCGATTGCGCTGTTCGCACGCCCCAGGGGCGGCCGCTCGCTCCGAGGCCTTCGCGGTGGCGACGCAGCGCCAGCTCGCCAACGCCCACCCCTTGAGCCGCCTGCTGGCGCCGCATCTGGAAGGGGCGATGTTCATCAACGAGGCCGCCACCCTGCTCATCATGGGGCCGCTGACGACGGGCGACACCATCCTGGCGGCGCCCATAGAGACGCTGCAGCGCGAGTGCGGACGCGACCGGTTGGCCTATGACTTCTACGACAACATGCTGCCCAACGATCTGCGCGCCCGCGGCGTGGACGACGTCAGCCTGTTGCCGGACTACCCCTATCGCGACGATGCCCTGCTGGTCTGGACCGCGATCGGCCAGTGGGTGGGCGACTACCTCGCGGTCTACTACGCCAGCGATGCCGACGTGACCGGCGACTACGAACTCAGGGCCTGGGCCGGCGAGCTGGCCACCAGCGGCAGGATCAAGGGCTTCAAGCCCATCACGACGCGCAGCCAGCTGGCCCTGGTGGTGACGGCCATCATCTTCAATGCCAGTGCCCAGCACGCGGCCGTCAACTTCCCGCAGTCCTCGCTGATGACCTATGCCCCCTTCTATGCCGGCATGGGCGGCACGCCGGCGCCCACGGCGGTGGCGGGGCAGACCGAAGCGAGCTGGCCGCAGATGCTGCCGGCCCGCCTGGCGGCGCAGGAGCAGATCCTGCTGTTCCACATCCTCGGCGGCGTCTACTACCGGACGCTGGGCGAATACCGGGACAGTGCCTTTCCCTATCTGCCGGTGCTGCTCGATCCGGCGATCACGAGCCCGGGCGGGCCGCTGGAGCGCTTTCGAGCCGCTCTGGCCGCGGTCGAGAGCACCGTCAGGCAGCGCAACCTGGCACGCGCGCGGCCCTACGAATACCTGCTGCCGAGCCGCATCCCGTCGAGCACCAACATCTGAGGGCTAGCGACAGGCCAGGCCGTCAAAGGTCGTGGACGAGACCCAGTCGAGGATCTGCTCATGGCTGTACTGGCCGGACTCCTTGAGCAGCGCCACGACCGGATCGCAGGCGCGCGCGAACAGCGTGTAGAGCACCAGCTCGGGCGGCAGCAGCGGGTTGAGCTGGCCGCTGGTCTGGGCCTCGGTGATCCAGATGCTGAGGCGATTGCTCAGGGCGATCAGCCGGTCCATGTAGGCGTCGTTGGATTGCAATGACGCGCTGAGGCTGGAGTTGTGCGCCGGCAGCGAAGGCATCTCGCCTTCCAGCTGCGTCGCCATGGCCCAGCGGGCCACGGCCTTGAGCTGGTCGATGGCCCGCACCGGCGGGCTGCCTTCGGCGACCTGGTCGGCCCGGCCACGCAGGGCATCGACGAAGGCCAGAGCCCGGTCCAGGGCGCCCACCATGGCGGCGCCGGCCAGCTCTTCCTTGGACGGAAAGAGCTTGTAGAGGCTGGCCTTGGCCAGGCCCGCCTCGGCCGCCACTTCGTCCACCGTCATCGCGTCATAGCCCTTGGTGGCCAGCAGGCGATTGACCGCGCCGACGATGGCGTCCTGGCGCACGCGCAGCAGCTGGTCTTTGATGGAGGGGCGGGCGACAACCATGGGCGGATTCTAGACCGGCAAGGTCGTCGAAAAAACCAGATGGTGCAATTTTCAGACTGATGAGTTATTGTGTGAACTATCGAGTTCACAACATGACCTAATCAGTTCATTCGGAGATTGCCATGCATCGCATCGCCGTGATTGGATCCGGCATCGCAGGTCTGGCGGCGGCCCACCGCCTCGCCCTGGCCCCCGGCGATCACCGGGTCACGCTGTTCGAGGCCGGCCCTCATTTCGGTGGCCATGCCCACACGGTGGACCTGGAGTTGGAGGGCGTCACGCATGGCGTGGACACCGGCTTCCTGGTCTTCAACCGCCGCACCTATCCCCTGCTGATCCAGCTCTTCGCCGACCTCGGCGTCGAGACGGCCGCATCGGACATGTCCTTTTCGGTCCAGCTGCCGCGGGCCGACGGCCGTGCCGGCCTGGAGTGGAGCGGCAGCTCGCTGCGCGGCGTGTTCGCCCAGCGCCGCAACCTGCTGCGGCCGCGCTTCTGGCGCATGCTGGCCGAGATCCTGCGCTTCAACCGCCTGGCGACGGCCCTGGCCGAGACCGCCCCGGACCAGGCCCTGCAAGGTTCCATCGGCGACTTCCTCGACGCGCAGGGCTTCACGCCGACCTTTCGCGAGCACTATCTGCTGCCCATGATCGGCTGCATCTGGTCCTGCCCGACCGAGCAGATGCTGAAGTTCCCCTTGAGCACGCTGATCCGCTTCTGCCACAACCATGGCCTCATCCAGGTGGCCGACCGGCCGCAGTGGTACACGGTGCGCGGCGGTTCGCGCGAGTATGTGCGGCGCATGGTGGCTCGTATCCCAGACGCGCGCCTGCAGACGCCCGTGCTGGGCCTGCAGCGCTCCGCACGCCAGGTGCGCCTGCTGACCCGCCAGGGCAGCGAGTCCTTCGACGCCGTCGTCCTCGCCTGCCACAGCGACCAGGCCCTGGCCCTGCTGGGCGAAGGCGCCAGCGGCGACGAACGCACCGTGCTCGGCGCCATCCGCTACCAGCCCAACACCGCGGTGCTGCACCGCGACGTGGGCGTGCTGCCGCAGCGCCGCGCGGCCTGGGCCTCCTGGAACTACGAGCGCTCGGGCCAGGCGGCCGCGCAGCAGGCCCAGGTCTGCCTGCACTACCTGATCAACCGTCTGCAGCCCTTGCCCTGGCAGCAGCCCGTCATCGTGTCTCTGAATCCGGCACGGCCCATCGACGAGAGCCTCGTGCACCGCCGCATCGACTACAGCCACCCGGTCTTCGACCTTGCCGCCCTGCAGGCCCAGGGGCGGGTTGGTGAACTGCAGGGGCGGCAGCGGACCTGGTTTGCCGGCGCCTGGTGCGGCTACGGCTTTCACGAGGATGGCCTGCGCGCGGGGCTGCAGGCGGCCGATGGGGTGCTGCAGGCCCTGGGCGCGTGGGCACTGTCGGACGAGAGGAGCGCCGCGTGAGCGCACCGGCCTCGCCTCGCATCGGCTTCGGTGCCATCTGGCACCGCCGGCTGCGGCCGGTCGCGCATGAATTCCGCTACCGCACCTATTTCCTGCTGCTGCCGCTGCGCAGCCTGCGCCGCCAGGCCTGCGCCGAGCTGAACCGCAACCGCCGGGGCTGGCTGAGTTTTCACGACCGCGACCACGGCGCGGGTGGCGACGACGCCCTGGCCTGGTTCGAGCAGTTGCTTGAACGGGAAGGCATAGCCGATGCGGACGGCGAAGTCTGGCTGCAGACCTTCCCGCGCGTGCTCGGCTATGCCTTCAAGCCGGTGAGCTTCTGGTATGCCCACCGCGGCGACGGCTCACTGGCCGCGGTACTGGCCGAGGTCAACAACACCTTCGGCGAACGCCACGCCTATCTGCTGGCCGGCCCGGAGCTCGCTTGGGGCGTGCAAAGCCATGCGCGCAAGGTCTTCCATGTCTCGCCCTTCTGCGGCGTCAGCGGCGAATACGGCTTCCGCTTCGAACTGTTGAACTCGGCCGAAGGCTTGCCTTCGCACACGGTCGCGCGCGTGGACCTGCACGACAGCCAGGGGCCGCTGCTGCAGACCAGCGTCGGCGGTGCCCTGGTGAAGCTGAGCGCCGCCAGCGTTCGCCGTGCCGTCTTCGGCATGCCCTTCATGACACTGGGCGTCATCCTGCGCATCCACTGGCAGGCCGCCCGCCTGTGGATCAAGCGCGTGCCATTTTTTACCAAGCCCGGCGCGCCCCAGAACTTCGTGAGCCGATAAGCATGAGCACACAGACCTTCCTCACGACCCCCTCCCGCCCGGCCCAGCCGCCTACCGCTGCCCGCCGCCTGCTGCGGCTGCTCGAGCGCCTGCCCATGGGCCAGCTGGAGCTGCGCCTGCCCGACGCCAGCGTGCTGCCACTGCCGGCCGCGGCCACGGGCCCGCGCGGCGTGCTGGTGCTGAAGGACTGGGCGATGTTCGAGCGCACGCTCAAGTCGGGCGACATCGGCTTTGCCGAAAGCTTCATCGACGGCGACTGGGACAGCCCCGACCTGACGGCGCTGCTGCGCCTGTGCATCGCCAACCGCGACCATGTCGAAGGCCTGATCTACGGCAGCTGGTGGGGGCGGCTGGGCTACCGCCTGCGCCATCTGCTGCGGCGCAATTCGCGCGCGGGCAGCGCCAGGAACATCCACGCCCACTACGACCTCGGCAACGATTTCTACCGGCTCTGGCTGGACCCCAGCATGAGCTACAGCGCGGCCTGGTTCGAAGGCCGCGACCCGCGGGGCGCCGACCTGCTGGCCGCCCAGCAGGCCAAGTACCGCCGCGCGCTGCGCGAGGCGCGGGTCGGGGCGGGCCAGCGCGTGCTGGAGATCGGCTGCGGCTGGGGTGGGCTCGCCGAGCTGGCGGCGCGCGACTTTGGCGCCGAGGTGACCGGCGTCACGCTGTCGGCCGAGCAGTTGCGCTGGGCCCAGCAACGCCTGCAGGACGCCGGCCTGGACGAGCAGGCGCAGATGCTCTACCTGGACTATCGCGACCTGCCGGCGCGCTTTGGCGGCGAGCCCTTCGATGCCGTCGTGTCCATCGAGATGTTCGAGGCCGTGGGCCACGAATACTGGGCCGGCTACTTCCAGACCCTCAACGCCTGCCTCAAGCCCGGCGGCCACGCCTGCATCCAGACCATCACCATCCGCGACGACCTGTTCCCGCGCTATCTGCGCTCGACGGACTTCATCCAGCAATACATCTTCCCGGGCGGCCTGTTGCCCAGCCCCTCGGCCTTCGAGGCCGAGGCCCGGCGCGCCGGCTTCATCGTCGAGAACCGTCTCGCCTTCGGGGCCGACTACGCCGAGACGCTGCGCCGCTGGCGCGAGGCCTTTCTCGCCAACATCGAGGCCGTGCAGCGCCAGGGCTTCGACCAGCGCTTCCAGCGCATCTGGGCCTTCTATCTGGCCTACTGTGAAGCCGCCTTCGACACCGGCAACACCGACGTCATCCAGTTCACGCTGAGAAAGCCCGGCCCATGAGCGCCCGCCCCCTGCAACGGCGCCGCCTGCTGGGCCGGCTTGCAGCGGCCACCGCCATCACGCCCTTCACCATGCTCCCAGCCATCGCCGACACCCCCATCCCCGCTGAGCTGCGCGCCAGCCTGCCGCAGGCGCGCCTGCAGGGCTCGGGCGTGCTGCGCTTCTTCGGCCTGCGCGTCTACGAGGCCCGCTTGTGGACGCCGCCGGGCTTTGACGCCGAAGGGTATGCCCGCCATCCCTTTGCGCTCGAGCTGATCTACGACCGGCGCCTGGAAGGCCAGGCCATCGCCGAGCGCTCGGTGGCCGAGATGCGGCGCGTCGGCAGCTTCGATGAGGCCCAGGCCAAGCGCTGGCTGGCGCTGATGACGCGCGCCTTTCCCGACGTCACGGCCGGCGACCGCCTGCTTGGCCTGCACGACGGCCAGGGCGGCGTCGGCTTCTTCCACAACGGCAAGCTCACCGCGCAGACGGTCGACGCGGACTATGCGCGGCTGTTCTTCGGCATCTGGCTGGCGCGCCAGTCCTCGGCGCCGGCCCTGCGCGCCGCGCTGCTCGGCCTCGCGCCCTGAAGCCATGTCGACACCGGCCGCCGGCGCCCTGCCCATGACCCTCGGTTGGCGCCGTGGCCTGGGCTACGCGAGCCTGGCCGTGCCGCTCGCCTTCGTCTCCCTGCCTCTGTACGTCAACCTGCCCTACCACTACGCCTCGGTGCTCGGCATGCCGCTGGCAGCGCTGGGCGCGGTGATGCTCGCCGTGCGCCTGCTCGATGCTTTCATCGATCCGGCCCTGGGGCGCGCCGTCGACGCACTGTTCCGGCGCGGCGCGGCCGCGGCGCGCTGGGCGGCCGGCCTCGGCAGCCTCGTGCTGGCCCTGGCCTTCGCCGCGCTGTGGCGGCCGCCGTCCACCGCACCTGCCGTCATGACGGCCTGGCTGGTGGCCGCGCTGCTGACGAGCACCCTGGCCTACAGCGGCGTCAGCATCCTGCACCAGAGCTGGGGCACGCGCTGGGGCGGCGGGCCGGCGCTGCGCGCCCGGGTGACCGGCTGGCGCGAGGCCGGCACGCTGACCGGCGTGCTGCTGGCCAGTGCACTGCCCGTCTGGGCGGGCTGGAACGCCACCAGCCTCGCCCTGGCCCTGCTGCTCGCGGCCGGCCTGCTCGGCTTGAGCCGCCTGCCCGCGAGGGCCCGTCCGCACCTGCATCAGCAGCCGCAGCCCGGCCCTTCGCCATGGCGGCTTGCGGCCTTCCGCCAGCTGCTCGCCGTCTTCATGCTGAATGGCATCGCCAGCGCGATCCCGGCCACGCTGCTGCCCTTCTTCATCGCCGACCGGCTGCAGCTGCCGCAGTGGCAGGCGCCGCTGCTGCTGGGCTATTTCGCCGCCGCCGTGCTGGGCCTGCCGCTGTGGGTGCGCATGGCCGCCCGCTGGGGGCTGGCGCCGACCTGGCGGCTGGGCATGGCCGCCAGCGTGCTCGCCTTCGCCGCCACGCCCTGGCTCGCCGCGGGCGACGGCGCCGCCTTTGCCGCCGTCTGCCTGTGCAGCGGCCTGGCCCTGGGCGCCGACCTGGCCCTGCCGGGTGCGCTGTTGACCGGCGTCATCCATCGCAACGGCGCCGGCGGCCGCGACGAAGGCGTCTACCTTGGCTGGTGGACCTGCGCCACCAAGCTCAACCTGGCCCTGGCCGCGGGCCTGGCCCTGCCCCTGTTGGCCGCCGCCGGCTACCGCAGTGGCGGCCGCGACGAGGCCGGCCTGCTGGCCCTGGCCTGGGCCTATGGCGGCCTGCCCTGTCTGCTGAAGCTGGCCGCCGCCGCGGCGCTGTGGCGGGCGGAGGGCCTGAACCCGAGCTGGAAGGATCACGCATGAACGTTCCCCTCATCCGCCGCGCACTGCTCGGCGCCGGCGTGGCTTTCACGCTGGCCGGCTGCGCCGGCCCCGAGGTGCGGGACTACGCCAAGGAAGAACCCCGGCTGGACCTGCGCGCCTTCCTTAGCGGCGAGCTCAGCGCCAAGGGCATGTTCACCGACCGCGCCGGCCGCGTCGTGAAGCGCTTCACCGTCAAGATGGTGGGGCGCTGGGACGGCGATGTCGGCGTGCTCGACGAACGTTTCCAGTACAGCGATGGCAGCACGCAGCGGCGCGTCTGGCGGTTGCGGTCCCTCGGCCAGGGGCGCTACAGCGGCACGGCGGATGACGTCATCGGCGCGGCCGAAGGCGAGAGCGCCGGCAATGCCTTGCGCTGGAACTACACGCTGGCCCTGCCGGTGGACGGGCGGGTCTGGAACGTCGCCCTCGACGACTGGATGTTCCTCATCGACGAGCGCACCGTGCTGAACCGCTCGGCCATGAGCAAGTTCGGCCTGCACCTCGGCGACGTGACCCTGGTCATCACCAAGGAATGAGCCCATGCCTCTGAACCCGCCGCTGCGCGACTGGCAAGGCCGCTGGGTCTGGGTGATAGGCGCGTCGTCGGGCATAGGCCGCGCGACGGCGGCCGCGCTGTGCCAGCGGGGTGCCCGCGTCATCGTGTCGGCGCGGCATGCCGAGTCCCTGCAGGCCTTCGTGCGCGAGCACCCCGGCAGCGTGGCGCTGCCGCTGGACGTGACCCGGCCCGACGAGATGGGCGCCGCCGCGAAAGCGGTGCAGGGGCACGCCCTGGGCGCCCCGGCCCTGGTGCTCTACTGCGCGGGCCACTACCAGGCCCAGCAGGCAACGTCCTTCGACCGCCAAGAGATGGAGCGCCACCTGGCCGTCAACTACGGCGGCGTGCTGCATCTGCTCGAGGCCGTGCTGCCGATGCTGATCGCGGCGCGCAGCGGCCATCTCTGCCTGGTGGGCAGCGTGGCGGGCTATCGCGGCCTGCCGATGTCCCTGGCCTACGGGCCGACCAAGGCGGCGCTGAACAACCTCGCCGAGAACCTCTACCTGGACCTGCAGCCGCTGGGCCTGGGCGTGTCCATCGTCAACCCGGGCTTCGTCGAGACGCCGCTGACGGCCCAGAACCACTTCCACATGCCGGCCCTGATCGCGCCGCAAGAGGCGGCGCGGCACATGCTCGACGGCTGGGCGCGCGGGCGCTTCGAGATGAACTTCCCGCGCCGCTTCACGGCCTGGATGCGCCTGCTGCGCTGCCTGCCGGATGCCTGGTATTTCGCGGCCGTGCGCCGCGCCACCGGAGCCTGACATGCCGGCCACGTCCGCCGACCCCCGCACCCACCGGCTGGTGCAGGCCTACACCGGCCTGACCCGCGAGAGCCTGCCCGCCCTGCTGTCCCTGTATCACGCGCAAGCCAGCTTCAAGGACCCCTTCAACGACGTCCTCGGCCGGCCGGCCATCGAGCGCATCTTCAGCCAGATGTTCGAGGAGCTGCATGAGCCGCGCTTCGTCGTACAGACGGCCGCCACGGAGGGCAACGAGGCCTTTCTCGGCTGGGAGATGCATTTCCGGCGCCAGGCCCGCGGCGCGCCGATGACCATCCGCGGCGCCAGCCATCTGCGCTACTCGAGCGCCGGCCTGGTGTTCGTGCACCGGGACTACTGGGATGCCGCCGAGGAGCTCTACGCCAAGCTGCCCGTGCTGGGCCTGCTGATGCGCGCCCTGCAGAGGCGGCTGTCGACACCTCAGCCCTAGTCGACGATGAATTCCTCGCTGCCCATGCGATGGCTGCCGTGGAAGACCTGATGCCCCGCGCCGCGCCGCTGCGCTTCGGCCTGCGCCTCGGCGGCATGGGCGTGAAAGCTGACGAAGTCGCCGGGCAGCTGCTGCTTGACCTTCAGCACCATCCAGCCCTTGACCCAGCCGGGATGCAAGGGGTCTGCCTGCAAGGTTTCCATGGTCTCTCCTGGTCTGACGGAGCCCCCAGTCTTCGCCGTCCACCGGCCTTTGTGTGTAGGACGGAACGAGAGCCGTTTCGCTAGCGCAGTTGCAGCCGCGGGCCTTGCGCCCCCGCGGCCACCACCGCGCCGATCTCAGCCGCGGCACCGAAGCCATGGCGGCGGAAGATGCCGAGCACGTCGTCCACCGCGCCGGCTGCGCAGGACACCAGCAGGCCGCCGCTGGTCTGGGGGTCGGTCAGCAGGGCCCGGTCGAGGGCCGCGAAACCGTCGGGCAGGACGACCTCCGCACCATAGCCGGCCCAGTTGCGCCCCGAGGCGCCGGTGACCATGCCGCGCTCGGCGAGTTCGCGCACTCCGGGCAGCAGAGGAACGCGTGCCCAGTCGATCTCGACGCTGGCCTGGGCGCCGCGCGCCAGCTCCAGCCCATGGCCGGCCAGACCAAAGCCCGTCACATCGGTCATGGCATGGACGCCGTCCAGTGCCGCCAGGTCCGGCCCGGGCGTGTTGAGCTGTGTCGTCGTCGCGAGCATCTGCGCATAGCCCTCGGCCGACAGCGCCTCCTTCTTCAGCGCTGCCGACAGCACGCCCACGCCCAGGGGCTTGCCCAGCACCAGTCGGTCGCCGACGCGGGCATCCGCGTTGCGCTTGACGCGTTTGGGATGCACGACGCCCAGAGCCACCAGGCCGTAGATGGGCTCGACGGAATCGATGGTGTGCCCGCCTGCGATCGGGATGCCGGCGGCGCTGCAGACCGACTCGCCGCCGGCCAGGATCTTGCCGATGACGTCGACCGGCAGCACATTGATGGGCATGCCCACCAGGGCCAGGGCCATGATGGGCTTGCCACCCATGGCGTAGACGTCGCTGATGGCATTGGTCGCGGCGATGCGGCCGAAGTCGAAGGGATCGTCGACGATGGGCATGAAGAAGTCCGTCGTCGCGATCAGCGCGATGTCGTCGGTCAGCTGGTAGACGGCGGCGTCGTCGGCCGTCTCTATGCCCACCAGCAGCTGCGGCGGCGCCGGGAAGTTGCGCGTGCTCTTCAGGATCTCGCTGAGCACGCCGGGGGCGATCTTGCAGCCGCAGCCGCCGCCGTGGGACAGCGAGGTCAGGCGGGGGACGGCGGGAGAGTTTTGGGTCATGACAGCCACCTAGGGCAGTGAAGCGATGCGCCGGGCCAGGGCCTGGATGCCGGCGTCCGACAGATCCTCGCATTGAAGGCGCTGCGCGGCCGGCAAGCCGGCCAGATGGCGGCCCTGCGAGCGGGCATAAAGGGGGTCGTAATGCTGGGCCATCAAGGCCTCGAAGAGTAGGGGCAGGGCGCCCTCCAGGGCCCAGGCCTGCCACTGCGCCAGCACCTCCTTGGGCAGCAGCTCGCGCAGCGTGCCCAGCTTGTCGGCCAGGCCCTGCGGGTCGTCGCCCAGCCAGGCGTAGTCGCGCAGCAGATAGTCCAGGCGGGCCGCCGGCGAAGCGGCAATCTCGACGACCGGGCTCTCGCGCAGGCGCTGCAGCAGCGGCTCGGGCACGGTGATGCGGCCGATGCGCCGGCTCTCGGCCTCGACCCAGACGCGGCGGGCCGGGTCCAGGCTGGTGAGGCGGTGCATCAGCTGGGTCTCGAAACCCTTTTGCGAGGGTTGGGGCCGGCCGGGCATGGCGCCCAGCACCGAGCCGCGATGGGCGGCCAGCTCTTCCAGGTCCAGGACCTGCTCACCCTCGGTTGCCAGGGCCTGCAGCACCCGTGTCTTGGCGCTGCCGGTGGGGCCGCACAGCACGCGCAGCTGCAGCTGCGGCGCGCGCTGCTCGATCTGCTCGATGACATGGGCGCGCCAGGCCTTGTAGCCGCCCTTGAGCTGCTGGGCATCCCAGCCCACCAGGCGCAGCCAGTTGACGAAGCTGCCGCTGCGCATGCCACCGCGCCAGCAATAGACCAGCGGCCGCCACTCCTTGGGCTTGTCATGGAAGAGGCCGTCCAGATGGCGGGCGATATTGCGCGCCACCATGGCGCCGCCGATCTTGCGCGCCTCAAAGGCGGAGACCTGGACATAGGTGGTGCCGACGATGCGGCGCTCCTCGTCGTCCAGCACGGGGCAGTTGATGGCGCCGGGGATGTGGTCGAGGGCGTACTCGGCGGGCGAGCGCGCGTCGATGAGGACGGTGAACTCGCCCAGCTCATTGACCGTCGTCGGCTTGTGGCTCATGGACGCAAGCGTAAGCCAACCCCAGTGCGCCCCGGGATTGCAGACCCGGCCAGAATCGCATCGAGGTATTGCTGAAGGAAATCGGATGGCCTGGATCGTTCTCCTCATAGCCGGCCTGCTCGAGGTCGGCTGGGCCATCGGCCTGAAATACACCGAGGGCTTCACCAAGCCCTGGCCCAGCGTGGCGACGGCAGCCTGCATGATCGCCAGCCTGTGGCTGCTCGGCATCGCGATGAAGTCGTTGCCGGTGGGCACGGCCTACGGCGTCTGGGTCGGCGTCGGCGCCGTTGGCACCGTCGTGCTGGGCATCTTCCTGCTCGGCGAGCCGGCCAATCCGGCGCGGCTGATCAGTGTCGCCCTGATCGTGGCCGGCATCGTCGGGCTGAAGCTGTCGTCATGAAGCTCGCCGTGCATGCCCTGACGCCCGAGCGCTGGCCCGATCTGGAAGCCCTGTTCGAGGCGCGCGGTTGTTCGGAAGCGCGCGGCTGCTGGTGCATGTACTACCGCGTCACGGGCAAGGGCGCCTATACGCGGCCGAGCGAGGCACAGCGCCAGGCCGCGCATGACGCGCTGAAGGCGTTGTCGGCCCAGGATCCGCCGCCCGGCCTGCTCGGGTATCGGGGTGACACGCCGGTGGGCTGGGTGTCCCTCGGCCCCCGCGAGGACTTTGCCAAGCTGCGCCGCTCGCCGGCCATGAAGGCGGTGGATGACCAGGCCGTCTGGTCCATCGTCTGCCTCGTCGTGCCCTCGGAGTACCGCAAGCAGGGCGTCGCGCGAGCGATGCTGCAGGGCGCCGTGGCCTATGCGCGCAAACGCGGCGTTCGCCTCATCGAGGCCTATCCGGTCGACAAGAGCGAGGCGGGCGCGCCGGATGCGCCCTGGTTCGGCTCGCTGGCGATGTTCGATGAACTGGGCTTTGAAGAGGTGGCGCGGCACCAGCCGGCGCGGCCCATCGTCAGGCTCAAGCTAGCGCGCTAGGTTCTCGATCGCCGCCAGATGG
Source organism: Roseateles saccharophilus (assembly GCF_031458095.1). Taxonomy (GTDB): domain Bacteria; phylum Pseudomonadota; class Gammaproteobacteria; order Burkholderiales; family Burkholderiaceae_C; genus Pelomonas; species Pelomonas saccharophila_A. The sequence goes on along the minus strand of NZ_JAVDXU010000001.1, from coordinate 2,599,106 downwards.
CTGAGCTCGTCGCGGGCCTGCTCGCGCACCTCGGCCAGGCGGGCGGTCAGCCAGCCGACGGCAAACCAGGCGGCCGGGTCGCTGGCCACCAGGGCCCGATAGCGGTCGTGGGCCACGACGAGGTCGTTGATCTTGCCCAGGGCCTGCTGGGCCGCGGCCAGGGCCTGCAGATGTCGCGCGGCGCGCTTCCTGGGCAGCAGGGGCGTGAAGAACTCGAGGGCGTAGCGCTGGCGCTTGGCGTGCTTGCGCAGCGCGTGCAGTTCCGCGGGCTCGAGTTCGTCGAAGCGGTGGCAGCCGTCCACCAGGCCCTTGTGCCAGCGGCGCAGGCGCTGGCGCGCCAGGCGTTTCAGCGAGCCCTGCGGCTCTTCCAGCGGCTGCAGGCCGGTGCGCCAGGTGATCCAGGCGAGCAGCAGTTGCTGGGTGTCATCGTTGCGGATCAAGGCAGTCAGGTCGATCGAGCCGTTGTCCGCAGGCAGCGTCAGTGGCGGCGCGCCGGCCCGCTGGAGTTCGGCGGCAACGCCGCTGCCCAGCACATCGCTGTCGCGCGCCTTGCCCAGTTCGGCGAACAGCGCGCGCAGGCCGTCCATCAGCTCGGCCGGCGGCTCGGCCACCCAGCCGCGGAAGGCCCGCAGCGCGCTGCGCAGGCGGCGGATGCCGACGCGCATCTGGTGCACATGCTCGGCGCGCAGCTCGGGGTCGCCCTCGATCAGGCCGATGGCATTGCGGCTGACATGGGCCAGGCATTCGTCGAACACCGCGCCGAAGGCCTCGAGAGCGCTGGCGCCCTTGCCGTAGCGCGGCGTCCTGGCCTTGCGCAGTGGTGAAGAGCCCGTTGCAAGGGCGTGGCCGCGCTCGGCCTTGTTGCGCGGGTCATAGACCAGACCGAAGCGGCGGCGCCAGCGTTCGACCAGGGCGAGCATCGCGACGGGCGAGCCCGACACCAGCTCGAACTCGATCTCACACAGTTTCTGCACCGCTGCGCCGGCCGTCAGCCGGCCCTCATCCAGTGCGATGTCGACGACGGCGCCACGCGTGCGCACGCGGCGCAGCAGGCGGCGTTGCTGGATCTGGAAGCGCGGGCCCACAGCCTCGGAATGCAACTCCAACAGCAACTGGCCGGGTGACGTCTGCGCATGGGCCTGCGGGTCGAGGCTGGCGTCGGGGCGCTCGACCTCGTGCTCGAAACGCTCCAGTGCGCCGGCGCCCGCGGCCTTCAGGCCCTGCACCCAACGCCGGCCTTCGCGGCGCATGCGCCAGGCCAGGCCTGCTCGCCCCAGGCGCCAGTCGGGCGTATCGAAATAGCTGTCGGTCAGTGAAACACGCCGTGGCGTTCCGCGCCCCGTCAGCTCGGCGACCAACGCGGTGCGTGCGGCGGCTGGGACGAGGAACTTGAGCTCGACCTCGGTGTGTTCGGGCAAGTTTTCAGCTCTTGGCCGCACTCAGCGAGCGCTCCTGGTCCGCCTTGCGGTCGGCCGCCACCTTGAGGGCATGCGGACGCTCGCCGATCAGCTTGGCATAGGGCTTCCAGTCGATGCCGGCGGCGGCAAGGAAGTCTTCGCCGTAGATGATCTTGGTCGTCATGCCCACCAGGGGCAGGCTGACCCAGGCGGCGCAGTCGGCCAGCGTGAAGCTGTCGCCGGCCAGATAGGGGCCGAACTTGGCCAGGCGCTTGAAGGCCTGGATGTGCTCGGGCAGCACGCGGGCGACGCGCTTCTTGGTGCCGTCGCTGACCTGGCCGCCGAAATAGGCTTCCGGGTACAGCTCGCGCGCCACCAGCTCCAGGTGCAGCTCGACATAGGTGATCAGCTCGCGCACCTTGGCCGCCTCATAGGGGTGGGCGGGGATCAGGCGCGGCGTCTCGGGATAGGCGGCCTCCAGGTATTCGACGATGGCCTGGCTCTCGCACAGCGGGCCATGCGGCGTCTTGATGAAGGGCACCTTGCCCAGCGGCGAGCAGCTCAGCACGGACTCTTCATGGGAATGCGTCCTCACGTATTCCTCGGTGAAGGGGATGCCCTTTTCCAGCAGGACCAGCTTGGCCTTGTTGTAGTAGTTCGAGAGCGGGATGCCGCAGAGCGTGATCATGGATGTCTCCTGGTGAATGCCGCAGTCTATGCAGAGCGGCGCCCGGCCTCTAGCGCGGTGGCGACATCAGCGCTGGTTCACCAGCACGATGCCCACCGCCAGGGCGGCCAGGGCCGCGATAAGGCGGGCGCTGATGCCCTCGCCCAGCAGCAGGGCGCCGGCCACCAGGCCGAACAGTGGCGTGCTCAGCGTGAAGACGGCCAGCTTGGTGGCGGCGTAGTGGCGGATCAGCCAGAACCAGGCCAGATAGCTGGCGAAGGTCACGACGACGGCCTGGAAGCCGAACAGGCCGAAAAGCCGGGGCGACCAATGCAGCGGCAGGGGCTCGCCCGCAAAGACGGCGGCGGCACACAGGGCGACGGCGGAGACACCCAACTGGTAGAGCAGGGTCTTCTCGGCCGGTGCGGAGCTCAGCTTCGTCGCGCGGATGGCCAGCGTCGTGCCGCCCCACAGCACGGCGGCGGCCACGCCGAGGGCGTCGCCCCACCATTGCAGTGGCGTACCCGGTGCCGAGAAGCCTTCTGCGAACGCAAAGGCCATGGCGCCAAAGGCCAGCACCAGGCCGACCCATTGCCGCGCCGACAGCGCCTCGCCGCGGGCGATCCACGGCATGCCCAGGGCGACGACAAAGGGCGCCAGATAGATGAAGACCACCATGCGCGAGGCGCTGGTGTATTGCAGGCCGACAAAGATGCAGCCGAACTCGGCCGCGAACAGCAGGCCGGCCAGCACGCCGCCCCACAGGCTGCCGTCGCGCTCGAACAGCTTGATGCCGCGCGACATCGACCACAGCCACACCAGGAATCCTGCGACGACCGAGCGCAGCCCCGCCTGCCATAGAGGACCGATCTCCGTCAGCGCCGCCTTGGCGGCCACCTGGTTGATGCCCCAGAGCAGGCAGCACAGCAGCAGGATGGCAATGGCGCGGGGGTCGAGATGGGTATGGCGGGTCATGCCCCCTATGCTGCCAGCATGTTCAAGGTGACCATCATCGGCGGGGGAATCATGGGCGCGGCGACGGCCTGCTTCCTGGCTCGCGACCACGGCGCGGCGGTGACCGTCATCGAGCGCGACCCCTCCTATGCGCGGGCGTCCAGCTCGCTGTCGCTGAGCTCCATCCGCCAGCAGTTCTCGCAGCCGGTCAATATGGCCTTGTCGCGGTGGAGCCTCGGCTTCCTGCGCCGCGTGGAGGACGAGCTGGCGACACCCGACGACAGGCCCGCCATCGGCCTCGTCGAGCCCGGCTATCTCTATCTCGCGACCGAGGCCGGTGCGGCGACGCTGCGCGAGGTGCATGCCGTGCAGCGTGCGCATGGCGTCGATGTCGCGCTGCTGGGGCCGGCCGAACTGGCCGCACGCTTTCCATGGCTGGCGGTCGGCGATCTTGCGCTGGGCTCGCTCGGCCTGAGCGGCGAGGGCTGGTTCGATGGCCCGGCCCTGCATCGCGCCTTCCGGCGCAAGGCCAAGGCCTGCGGCGTTCGCTTTGTCGAGGCCGATGCGGTGGGATTTGAAGCTTCCGGCGAGCAGGTCATCGCCGTGCGGTGCGCCGGCGGCTCCCGCGTCGATGGTGATGCCTTTGTCATCGCTGCCGGCGCCTGGAGCGCGCCGCTGGGGGCCGCCCTTGGCGTCACCCTGCCCATCCACGCCAAGAAGCGCGATGTCTTTGTGCTGGAAACGCCGGCCTCGCTGCCTGGCTGCCCCCTCGTCATCGACCCCAGCGGCTTCTGGTTCCGTACCGAGGGCTCATTGATCCTGGCCGGCGGTCCGCCGCGAGGTGAGGACCGCGACGAGGAGCCGCTGCACGACATCGACCATGGTCTCTTCGACGAGCTTTTGTGGCCGACGCTCGCCGCCCGCGTGCCAGCACTCGAAGCCCTGCGCGTGCGCTCGGCCTGGGCCGGCTATTACGAGATGAATGCCTTTGACCACAACGGCCTGGCCGGCCGGTTGCCGGGTTATGCGAACGCCTTCACCGCCTGCGGCTTCTCGGGCCATGGCATGCAGCAGGCGCCCGCCGTCGGCCATTCGATGGCAAGGTTGATCGCGGGGCTGGAGGCACCGCTGATCACCGCGCTGACGCCGCAGCGCCTGCTCGACGGCCGACCGCTGCTGGAGGCCAATGTGATCTAGCGATTGCGCACCCGCTTCTTGGCCGGTGGCGGATCGCTCTTCACATAGCGCGTCGCCGTCAGCGCGTCCGACACGGCGCTGGTCTTGTTGTCCACATAGCCCCAGCCGCGCATGGCGGTGCGCACCTGGGCGTCCGACGGATCGGCGTCGGGGCCCTTGGGATGCACGACCCAGACGGTCTTGCAGATCATGTCGGCATGGAACTCGGCCATGCGCGGCAGCTCCGACGCCTTGCTCAGCACCGCGACCAGCATGCGCGCCTCGCGCAGATTGGTGGTGATGCCGCCGGCCAGGGCCTCGGCCAGGGCCGGGTCCAGCGTGCCGACCGTGGGGCCGATCAGCAGGGCCGGGTTGTCGGCGCTGACACCCAGCTTGGCGGCCAGCGTGGGCGGCGGCGTCTGCAGCTTCTTCAGCCACTTGCCGCCTTCCTTGTCGCCCAGCACCAGAGCGACGGCCTCCTCGCCGGCCTCGAAGCGCAGCTCCTCGCCCTCCAGGCGCAGGTTCTGCAGCGCAGCGATCTCCCATTTGCGCTTGATGGCGCCGCGCAGCACGACGGTGGTCGATTCGAGCAGGGCGGTGACCTCGGCGGTCTCTTGCCCGACGCGGGCGGTACAGCTGGCTTCACGTCCCATGCGGGATCCTCGGTGGCTTTTCAGATCGGCGCATTGTCAGCCCCCAGGCCAGCGTGCCGGCCACGGCGCCGCAAAGATGGGCCCAGGGCGCGACTTCGAAGTCGAAGCCGGGCGTGCTGCGCAGCACGGGGCCGAGTGGATCTTCGAGCAGGAGCTTGATGACCAGGCCGACGGCGATGGCCGCGCCGATGAAATGCTCGCGGCTGCGGCGCGTGAACAGCGTCAGCGCGGCGACGGCCGCCAGCGCGTGCAGCTCGCCCGACAGGCCGGCGTAGTGCTGAAGCTCGGGGCGCAGCAACAGGCCGAGTTGGGTCAGGGGCAGGGCGATCAGGCCGGCAAGCGCTTCACGCGGGCCCAGGCCGGCGCGCCAGCCCAGCAGCGCCAGCACCGCGCAGCCGGCGAGATTGGCCGCGAGGTGCAGGGGCGTCCAGTGCACGAAGGCGGCCGTGACGGCGCGCCAGGGCTGCGGCAGGACCAGGGCCGGTTGCCAGTCCAGCGCCTCGCGCGGCAGCGGCCAGGCCAGCAGGGACAGCGCGGCCAGGGCCGCGCACAGCATCAGCCAAACACGGCTTGCCATAGGGCGCGCACGGCGTCTCGGTGCGCGGCCAGCGGCGCGGCAGCGGCCTCGTCCAGCGCGGTGGACTGCTCGTCCAGCCTCGCCTTGTGCTGCACGCGGCGCAATTCGCGATAGGCATCGGCAGCGCGGACACCGACGCCGGCCGGCAGCAGGCCGACGGACTCCGCGATGCGCAGCAGCGCGATGTTGCCGAGATCGTCCTGCAGCAGGGGGTGGGTCGCCGAATGTGCCAGCACCAGGAATTGCACGGCGAACTCGGCATCCATCATGCCGCCCTCGCTGTGCTTGACGTCGAAGAGGCCGTCCTTCACGGGCCGCGCCGCACGCACCTTCTCGCGCATGGCCTGCACCTCGCGCTTGAGCGCTTGGGCATCGCGCGGCGCCGTCAGCACCTGGCGGCGCACGCTCTCGCAGCGCTCGGCCATGCTGGCGTTGCCGGCGCAAAAGCGCGCCCGCGTGATGGCCTGGTGTTCCCAGGTCCAGGCGGTGTTGCTGCCGCGGCCGGTCTGGTAGGCCTCGAAATGGGCCAGGGACGTGACCAGCAGGCCGGAGTTGCCGTTGGGCCGCAGCGCGGTGTCGATGTCGAACAGCTCCCCGGCGGCGGTGCGCAGCGTCAGCCAGGTGATGAGGCGGCGCACGAAGGCGCCATAGATCTCGGCCGCGTTCTCGTCTTCGTCGTCGAAGACGAAGACGACATCCAGGTCGCCGCCATAGCCCAGCTCCTTGCCACCGAGCTTGCCGTAGGCGATGACGGCCAGGCGAGGTTCGGCGCGGTGGGCCTTGCCAAAGCGCGCCCAGGCCCAGGTGATGGCGATCTGCAGCACGGCGTCGGCCAGCAGCGACAGATCGTCGGCCACCTGCTCGACGGTGATGCGGCCCTCGACGTCGCGCACCAGCGTGCGGAAGACCTCGGCATGGTGGGCGCGGCGCAGCGTATCGAGCAAAGCCTCCTCGTCGGCCTCGCCGCTGCGTTCCCACCCTTGCTCGCGCTCCATCAGGTCGGTGATGAAGGCCTCGCGGTCGAAGCGGGCGGTCAGCAGCAGCGGGTCGGCGAGCTCGTCGATGACGCCGGGGTGCTGCATCAAGTAGCGCATCGGCCAGCGCGCCAGGCCCAGCAGGCGCAGCAGGCGCTGCTGCACGGCGGGCCGCTCGACGAGCAAGGCCAGGTAACTCTCGCGGCGCAGCAGCGGGCCGACCCAGTCGACAAAGCGCAGGGCCGCGTCCAGCGAGCATTCCTCGGCTGCCACGGCTTGCGCGGCGCGGTGGAAGAGCTTGGCCAGGCGCTGGCGCGATTCCTCGCGCAGGCCCTGCACGCGCGGCGTGTCGGCCAGGGCGCGCACGGCCGTGGCCAGCTCGGGCGGCAGGCCATTGAGGAAGTCCTCGCCGTCGACGGCTGGCTTGGGGCCGCCGCACTGGCCGCCCTTGCAGCCGCCCTGGGGCTTGCCGCCCTCGTGCAGCAGGGAATCAAACTCGGTGGCCACCAGCTCGCGCACTTCGCCGAGCTGCTCGAAGAGTTCACAGGCCTCGCGCGAACATTTCAGGCCGAGGGACGCGGCGATCCAGGCCAGGTCGGCGTCGCCCTGGGGCAGGCAATGGGTTTGCTGGTCGTCCAGGAACTGGATGCGGTGCTCGACGCGGCGCAGGAAGACATAGGCCTCGCTGAGCTTCCTGGCCGTCTCGGCCTTCATCAGCCCGCCGGCCGCCAGCTGGGCCAGGGCCTTGACGGTGGAGCGGGTGCGGATCTCGGGGAACTGGCCGCCACGCACCACCTGCAGCAGCTGCACGATGAACTCGATCTCGCGGATGCCCCCGCGCGACAGCTTGACGTCGTTGGCGCGCTCGGGCCGGCCGGCGGCGCGGGCCTTGGCTTCGCTGCGGATCTTGCCGTGCAGCTGGCGCAGGCCTTCGAAGACGCCGTAGTCCAGGTAGCGGCGGTAGACGAAGGGCGTGACGAGGTTGCGCAGCTGCAGCGTGCGCGCATCGCCCGGCGCGCCCATGCCGCTGAGTGGCGCGACGACGCGGCTCTTCAGCCAGGCGAAGCGCTCCCATTCGCGGCCCTGCACGAGGAAATATTCCTCCAGCATGGCCAGGCTGACGACCGGCGGGCCGCTCTTGCCGTTGGGCCGCAGGGCCAGGTCGACGCGAAAGACCTGGCCGTCGTCGGTGACGTCGCCGATCAGCGCGTAAAGGCGCTTGGCGACGCTGGAGAAGTATTCGTGGGCTGTGACGGGGCGTGAACCTTGCGTCTGGCCGTCATCTTCGTAAACGTAGATGAGGTCGATGTCCGACGAGACATTGAGCTCGCGGGCGCCGAGCTTGCCCATGCCCAGCACCCAGAAGGCGATGTCGCCGCCTTCCGCCGTGCGGGGTTCGCCATGGATGGCGTCCAGCTCGGCACGCGCGCAGGCCAGGGCCTTGTCAAGGGTCACCTCGGCCAGATGCGTCATGGCCAGCGTGACATCCTCCACGCTGGCGGCCTGTTCGATGTCCAGCACCGCCAGCCGCTCCAGCACCAGGTGGCGGGCCACCCGCAGCGCACTCGCCAGCGGCCGGCTGGCGGCCAGTTGCTCGATCAGCGCGCCAATGACGGCGCGGTCCGGCAGGCCCGGCGGCAATAGCGGCAATTCCGCCGCGTAGCGGCGCCTGACCCGCTGCACATAGCGGCTGTGTTCAGCAGATGCGGGAAACGTTTGGCTCATGACCCTGTGCTAGATTGCCTGCCGGCCGGTTCTCCACGTGCCCCAAGACAACGTGTCTGACTTCTTCTCGGCCGCCCTCCATCGCTGCAACCGCGCCTCGCGCTGGCCTCTGCGCCTGTGCTGGCACGGCTTGCGCTGGGCGTTGCTGATCCTGGCCCTGCTGTGGGCTTTGGGGGTGACGGCCTGGGCTGTATTGCACTGGGCCATTCTCCCGCACGCCAATGACTGGCGCCCCTGGCTGGAAAAGGAAGCCTCAAAGGCTCTGGGGTTGGAGTTGCGCATCGGCCGCATCACGGTCGAGTCCAGTGGCTGGATGCCGCGCATGGAACTGGGCGATGTGCAGGTGCTCGACGCGGCCGGCCGCACGGCCCTGCGCCTGCCCCGCGTCGCGGCCGTGCTGTCGGCCCAATCGATGTTGGTGTTGGAGCCGCGCTTCTCCCAGCTGCTGGTTGACACGCCCGAACTCATCATCCGCCGTGACGTCCAGGGCCGCATCTTCATTGCCGGCCTGGGCCTGGACGAGGCCGAGAAGACCGATGCCGGCACCACCGAGGCCGGCATGGACTGGCTGTTCAGCCAGCCCGAACTCGCCATCGTCAACGGCCGCGTGCGCTGGGTGGACGAGAAGCGCGCCGACGCCAAGCCGCTGGAGCTGAGCGAGCTGAACTTCGTCATGCGCAACGGCCTGCGCCGCCACTCGCTGCGCCTGGACGCGACACCGCCGGCCGACTGGGGCCGGCGCTTCTCGCTGCGCGGCCAGTTCACGCAGAGCCTGCTGAAGCGCCCGGGCGAGTTCCAGCACTGGAGCGGCCAGGCCTATGCCGAACTGCCGCGCGCCGACCTGAGCCAGCTCAAGCGCCATGTCGACCTGCCTTTCCAGCTCAGCGAGGGCGACGGCGCCGTACGCGCCTGGGCCGACATCAAGGACGGCAGTCCCGTGGCCGCCACGCTGGACCTGGCCCTGCGCTCGGTGCGCCTGAAGCTGCTGGATTCGGCCCCCGAGCTGGACCTGGACCATATCGAGGGCCGGCTGGACCTGGCCCGCGCCAAGGACCGCTTGAGCCTGCAGGCCCGCCAGCTCGGCTTTGTCAGTGGCGATGGCGTGGCCTGGCCGCGTTCGGACTGGGGCGTGACGCTGCAGGTCGGCAAGGGCAAGGATGGTGAAGAAACAGTGCTGGGCGGCGAGGTCAATGCCCAGCGCCTGGACTTCGCGCTGATGGCCCAGATCGCCCAGCGCCTGCCGCTGGGTGAGCGCGCCCACAAGCTGCTGGCCGAGCTGGAGCCGCGCGGCGTGCTGACCGCCCTGACCGGCCAATGGCAGGGCACGCTGGACGCGCCGCGCAGCTACCGCGTCAAGGCCCAGATCGACGGCCTGGCGATTGCCGCCAAGCCCAGCGAGCAGGAAGGCCATATCGGCCGTCCCGGCCTGCGCGGCGCCAGCCTGGAGCTGGACGCCAGCGAGCGCGGTGGTTCCGCCAGGCTGGCCGTGCATGACGGCGAGGTCGAGCTGCCGGGGCTGTTCGAGGATCCGGTGCTGCCCATCACGCGGCTGTCCACGCAGATGCTGTGGCAGTTGCCCCAGGCTGCAGGCAAGACGCCCGGCGACGTCGAGCTGAAGCTGCGCGAGCTGCAACTGCAGGCCCCCGATTTCAGTGGCGAGTTCGACGTGGCCTGGAAGCGCCCCGCCGGCGCCACCACGCCCGGCTTCCTGGACCTGAGCGGCAAGCTGCAGCGTGTGGAGGCGGTGCGCGTGGCCCGCTACATCCCGGCGCGGCTGGTGAACACGCGCAGCTATGTGTCGCGCGCCATCCTCGGCGGCGAGGCGCGCAACACCACGGTCAGGCTCAAGGGCGAACTGGCCGACTTCCCTTTCGAAGCGCCCAAGTCCGCCGGCATCTTCAAGGTCGTGACCCAGGCCCAGGGCGTCAACCTCGCCTATGTGCCGCCCAGCGACAACGGCGGCAACTGGCCGGCCATGGAGAACGTCGACGCCGAGCTGGTGTTTGATCGCGCCGGCATGTTCATCAAGGACGGCCGCGCCAAGGTGCTGGGCTATGAGCTCAGCGACGTCAACGGCGGCATCAAGGACCTGCATCACGGCCGCCTGCTGCAGCTCGACGGCAGTGGCCGCGGCGCTGGCGCCGACCTGCTGCGCTTTGTGCGCGCCTCGCCGCTGGATGAATGGCTGGGCCATGCCTTGAGCACCACGACGGCCCAGGGCCCCATCGCCCTCAAGCTGGGCATTGGCATCCCGCTGGACGACGTGGCCCAGACCACGCTCAAGGGCCAGCTCCAGCCCGGTGGCGTCGACCTCAAGCTGCGCCCCGATCTGCCGCCGCTGTACGGCGTGCGCGGCCGCATCGACTTCGACCGCAAGGGCCTGCAACTGGTGGGCGTGACGGCCCGGCTGCTGGGTGGCGACGCCGGCATCGAGGGCGGCAGCCAGCGCGACGGCGGCCTGCGCTTTGCCGTGCAAGGCCAGGCCACGGCCGAGGGCCTGCGCCGCGCCACCGAGCTGGGCGCCGTCGCCCGCCTGGCCCAGGCGGCCAGCGGCCAGGCGGCCTACCGCTTCCAGCTCGCCATTCCCAAGGACGGCCAGAGCGAGCTCAGCGTCGCCAGCAATCTGCAGGGTCTGGCCCTGGACCTGCCCGCGCCCGGCCGCAAGGAGGCCGATGCGGTGCTGCCGCTGCGTCTGTTGATGACGCCGACGGCGGCGGGCCGGGACGAGCTGCGCCTCGAAGTGGGCGCCTCCGCGGCACCGCTGCTGCAGGCCCAGCTGCAGCGCGATGTGTCCGGCCCCAGCTCCCAGGTGCTGCGCGGCGCCCTGGCCGTGCAGGACAAGCTGCCGGCGCTGCCGGTCAGCGGCGTGCTGCTGCAGGTCAATGTGGCGACCCTGGACCTGGACGCCTGGCAGCAGCGCCTGGGCGGCCTGGCCGGCGGCGGCAATGGCGGCGAGGGGGCCGACGACGTCGGCCTGCTGCCCAGCCAGATCTCCCTGCGCAGCCAGGCGCTGAAGGTCGGCGGCCGCCAGCTTGGCCGCGCCAGCGCCGTGGTGGCGCGCGACGGCGCCAACTGGCGCGTCAATGTCGACGCCGAGCAGATCGCTGGCCGCATCGATTTGAAGGGGATCAGGGGCAGCCAGATCGACGCCGTGCAGGCACGGCTGTCGCGGCTGTCCCTGCCGCGCCAGGAGGCCGATTCGGTCAGCGAACTCATCGCCCCCGACAAGGCCGAGGCCAACAGCAGCCCGCTGCCCTCGCTGGACATCGAGGTCGAGGACTTCGAGCTGCGCGGCAAGCGCCTGGGGCGCCTGGAGGTGCTGGCCCAGGCCCCGGCCGCGGCGCGCGACTGGAAGCTGGAGAAGCTGCAGATCCAGTCGCCCGAGTCCACGCTGATGGCCACGGGCCGCTGGGGCGGCGACGCGAGCGGCCGGCGCCGCACCCAGCTGGACTGGAAGCTGGACATCGCCGACGCCGGCAAGCTGCTGGAGCGCCTCGGCCAGGGCCAGGTGTTGCGCGGCGGCAAGGGCGTGCTGGCCGGCCAGGTGAGCTGGGACGGTTCGCCGCTGGCGCCGCACTACGCCAGCATGGCTGGTGCGCTGAACATCCAGCTCGACACCGGCACCTTCCTGAAGGCCGAGCCCGGCGTGGGGCGGCTGCTCGGCGTGCTCAGCCTGCAGTCGCTGCCGCGCCGCCTGCTGCTGGACTTCCGCGACGTCTTCGCCGAGGGCTTCACCTTCGACGGCGTGACCGGCGACGTGAAGATCGCCGCCGGCGTGGCCAGGAGCGACAACATCCGCATCCGCGGCCTGCAGGCGGCCGTGCTGGTGGATGGCAGCACCGACCTGGCGGCCGAGACGCAGAAGCTGCGCGTCGTCGTCGTGCCCGAGGTGTCGGCCGGCGGCGCGTCGCTCGCTTATGCCGCCATCAACCCCGCCATCGCCCTGGGCGCCTTCCTGGCCCAGCTCATCCTGAGCCGACCGGTGGCCGCGGCCAACACGCGCGAGTTCCACATCACGGGGACCTGGAACGATCCCAAGGTGGAGAAGGTCGAGGCCCCGCCGGCCAAGGCGGCGAGCGCGGCCAGCGCGCCTTAACGGGAAGCGGCGGAGGCCGCGGCCTCCGCCTCCAGCGCCTTCAGCTGCAAGCGCAGCCCCGTATAGCCGCGCAGCTGGGTCAGCGCGGTCTTCAGGCCGGGTTCGGCCAGGAAGAGGGCGTCGAAGCTGCCATCGGCCGCCGCAAGCGCCAGGCCGCGCGCCAGCCGCTCGGCCAGCTGGGGCTTGTCGCGCGCCACGAAGAAGTACAGCGGCTGCTTGTATTGCAGGGCCACGCCCGGCAGCTCGGCGAAGCCCTGGTCGGCGTAGTGCACCAGCTCGTCCTCGATCTCCTCGCGGGAGCGCGGGAGGAAGTCGAAGCGTCCGGCCTTGAGCATGCGGAACAGCAGCTCGGACTTGGTGGCCGTTTCGACGCTGAAGCCATTGGCCCGCAGGATCTGCGCATCGCTCCAGTAGGTGCCCGCGCCGGCGCGCAGCTTGCGCAGCGCCTCCAGCGTGCGCAGCGGGCGCAGGGCGGGAAGGTCGGCCGCGCGCACGAGCAGGAAACGCAGCTCGTTGGTGCCCTTGAGCAGGTTGAAGCGCACCGGCAGGGCCTGGGCCTCGCGCTCGGGCGTGGTGGTGCTCCACATCAGGTCCATCAGGCCGTCCTGCAGCATCTGGCGCATGCGCGGGCGCGGCAGGTCGGGTGCCGCGTGGACCAGGGTGGGCGGCGGCTCGCCGTCGGCCGTCTTGCTCAGGGCCAGCTTCAAGGCCTCGATGAAGAAATTGCCATGGGCGCTGTAGGCATTGGGGTCGGGCAGGCGCAGCACCAGCGGCGTGCCGGCGCCGTGGACCGACGGCAGGGCGGTGACCAGGGGCAGGGCCAGCAATTGGCGACGCAGGCGGGAGGGCGGCGGCATGACCGCCTGATTCTCATCCCGGTGCCCCGCAGCTTCAGACCCGCGGGCGTGACTTCTGCCGCGCTGTCCTGAAGGTGATGGACCAGCGCAGCGCGTCCACCGGCGCGACGCTGTGCTGCCAGCCCCAGCGCGCCTCGCCCCGCAGCGCATAGATGGAGCGCTGCTGGACATCCAGCCTGACGATGTCCTCGCGCTTCGGCGCCTGCGGCGGATAGGGTCTGAAGCGCAGCAAGGCCTCACCGCCCAGTGACACACCGAAGACATCCTCGAAGTCGGGCACGTCGCGATGCCAGCCCAGCGGTGTGCCGGGCGCGTACTCGGCGACGAGCACATGCACGAGGGCCTGCGGGTCGACGCCGGCCCAGCGGGCGACGCGTTCTCGCAGCGGATGCAGGTCCTCGATCAGTGGCGCTGCAGGGCGCAGCTCGTTGCTGTCGTAGTCGAACTGGCCGCCGAAGCTGACGACGCGGCGACGCGCGGTGTAGCTCTTGTACTTCGCCTCGCGCAGCGGCAGCTGCTTCACGAGGGCGATCAGCGCGGCTTCCTCGGCCGCGGACAGCCAGCCTGCCTGGTAGCGCAAGCCCGGCGGCAGGGCGGGCGGGAGATCGTCGAAGAGGCCGGACTGCATCGAGACCAATTCAGGCCGGCTCCCAGGCTTTCAAGTCGGCGCTCGTTTGCCTGGCCTCCTCGCGCAGCCAGGTCGCGAAGCGCTTCACGACGGGCAGGGTGGCGGCGTCCTCGCGAATGACGAGCAGGTTGGCGCGCGGCGACGGCATCAGTAGTTCGTGGGCTTGCACCAGCGTGCCGGCGCGCAGCCTCGGCAGGGCCAGGGACAGCCTCGTGACGGCCACGCCGAGTCCGGCCTCGGCCGCATCCAGCGTGACGGCGGCGTCGTTGAAGGCCGGGCCTGCGGGTGCCGTCGTCGTGCCCGCCGCGGCCAGCCACAGCGGCGCGTCGCCAGTGACATGGCTGAGCATGCGCGCGGCCGGCCAACGCGTGGCGTCGCGGCCTAGCTGTCTCGCCAGGGCCGGCGCGGCGACGGCCAGCAGGCGGTCGCCGAACAGGATCTCGCCGCCATCCTCGGGCCGGCCATGGCGCAGCGCCACCAGGGCCACGCGTGGCGGCGGGCGCACCAGGGCGTAGTCGGTCTGCACGATGAGGCGCACGGTGGGCGCCGCGGCGATGAAGCCATGCAGTCGCGGCAGCAGCCAGGCGCGCGCCAGCGAGCCGAGGGTGGCGATCTGCAGCGTCGTGTGCGCTTCTTCCGGCTCGGGGTAGACGGCCTCGTGCAGGGCCGCCAGCGGCCCGCCCAGCCGCGCCAGCAGCTCGCGGCCTTCGACGGTCAGCCGCATCTGGTTGCCGACGCGTTCGAACAGGGTCTGGCCGCACCAGTCTTCGAGCTGTCGCACCTGGCGGCTGATGGCGCCCGGCGTCAGATGCAGCTCGCCGGCCGCGCGGCTGAAATTGCCCAGGCGGGCGGCGGCCTCAAAGGCTTGCAGGGAGAACAGCGGGGGCAGGCGGTCGCGCATGGTGTTGAGAAATCGGCACAGCCGGTGTGCAAAAGCCTCGCTGGTGCTGTGAGCACCGCGGGCCGACATTGGCGTGACGTTAACGCCGGAGGCCAAAGCCATGCCCACACAAGCCATCCTTGTCCATCAGTTCGGCGGACCCGAGATGCTGGAGCTGCAATCCCTGCCCACGCCCCAGGCCGCAGCCGGCCAGGCTGTCGTGCGTCTCGAATATGCCGGCATCAACTTCGTCGACCTCTACCAGCGCGAGGGCCGCTACCCCAATATCAGCCTGCCCTGGCGGTTGGGCCTGGAGGGCGCGGGCGAGATCGTCGACATCGCGCCCGGCGCGGAGTTCCAGGTTGGTGACCGCGTCGCCTTCACGACCGGCGTGCAGGGTGCTTATGCCAGCCATCTGGCCGTGCCGCCGGAGCATCTGGTGCGCGTGCCCGATGCGCTGGCGCTGCGCGACGCCGCTGCGGCGCTGGAGCACGGCCTGACGGCGGCCATGCTGCTCGACGATGTCGCACGCCTGCCGGCGGGCGAGGCGGTGCTGGTGCATGCCGCGGCCGGTGGTGTCGGCGGCTGGTTGGTGCAGTGGCTGATCGCGCGCGGCCACCCGGTCTTCGGCACGGTGTCCAGCGCGGCCAAGGCCGAGTGGCTGCGCAGCGTCGGCGCGGTGCCGCTGCTCACGAGCAGCGACTGGGTGTCGGCCGCCCGCGGTGTCGCCGTCGTCTTCGATTCGGTCGGCCGTTCGACCTTTGCCGGCAGCCTGGATGCGCTGCGCGTCGGCGGCCATCTGGTCCTGTTCGGCGCGGCCAGCGGCCAGCCGGAGCCCGTCGATGTGCTGGCGCTGCAGAAGAAGAGCCTGACGCTGACGCGGCCCGTGCTGCCCCATTTCCTGCCCGATGCGGCCAAGCGCCGCGAGCGGGCAGCCACGGTGTTCGAGGCCGTGCTGAGCGGCGCCGTGCAGCTGCGCATCCACGCCGAATTTCCGCTGGCCGACGTGGCCGGTGCCCATGAACTGCTGGCGTCGCGTGCGACCCAGGGCAAGCTCCTCCTCAAGCCATGACCACCACCTTGAAAGACCGCCTGGCCAGCCTCGGCCACACCCTGCCCGAAGTGGGCGTTCCGGCTGCCAACTACTTCCACCATCGCGAGGGCAAGGGCCTGCTGGTCATTGCCGGTCAGATCGGCACGCCGGGCGTGGGCGCACTCGATGCGCAGGCCGGGCGCGCCGAGGCCGAGGTGGCTGCCTTGAAGCTGCTGGCCGTGCTGGATGCCGCCATCGGCGGCGACCTTGGTCGCGTGCGGCAGGTGCTGCGCCTGGGCATCTTCGTCGCCGCGGCGCCGGGCTTCACCGAGCACAGCGCAGTCGCCGACGGTGCGTCCAATCTCGTCGTCGCTGCGCTGGGAGAAATCGGCCGGCATGCCAGGGCCGCCATCGGCGTGGCCAGCCTGCCGGCGGGCGCAGCGGTGGAGGTCGAAGCCCTGGTGGAGCTGGTGTCGTGATGCAACCCCTGCTGCTCAACCATGCCGGCGCCTCGCCGCTGTCGGCCGCGGCGCTGGCGGCCCTGCAGGACCATCTGGCGCTGGAGTCGCGCCTGGGGCCGATGGAGGCGGGCGAGGCGGTCGCGCCCCGCTTGCAGCGCCTGCGCGAGGATGCCGCCCGGCTGCTGAACGCCGGTACCGACGAAATCGCCTTCCACGGCAGCGGCTCGGCGGCCTTTGGCGCGGCCTGGGCGGCTTTCGTGCATGCGACGCCGCTGCGCGCCGGCGACCGCATCCTCGTCGGTCGCCAGGAATGGGGCGGCAATCTCGCCACCTATCGGCGCAGCGGCGCCCAGGTGGAGGTGCTGCCCTGCCGCGCCGACGGCAGCGTCGATGTCGAAGCCGCGGCAAAGATGATCGACGAGAAGGTGCGTCTGATCTCGCTGACCTGGCTGCCCGCCAATGGCGGTCTCATCAACGACGCCGCGGGCCTGGGCCGCGTGGCGCGTGCGGCCGGCGTGCCCTATCTGATCGACGCCGGCCAGGCCCTGGGGCAGCTGCCGGTCGATGTGCAGGCCCTTGGCTGCGACGTGCTGAAGGGCGCCGGCCGCAAGCATCTGCGCGGGCCGCGCGGCACGGCCCTGCTGTATGTGCGCAAGGGCTTCCAGGATCGGTTGGAGCCGCCCTGGGTGGACGTTTCGGGCGCCCGCTTCGAGACGGCCGAGCAGCCGGTGGCGCTGCGACTGGCCTTGCAGGTGGCGATTGCGGAAGCGCTGGAGATCGGCATAGGCAACATCGCCGCGCATGTGCAGACACTGGCCGTCCAGCTGCGCGAACGCCTCGCCGAGCTGCCTCATGTGCGCCTGCACGACCTCGGCGATGGCCCGCGCTCCGGCCTGGTCAGCTTCAGCGTCGAAGGCGAAGCGGCGCCGGCAACGCGGGCCCGATTGGCCCAACGGGGCATCCACGTTGGCGCCAACGGGGTGCCCTACACCCCGCTGGACATGCAGTACCGCGGCCTCGAGGGCATCGTCCGGGCGTCCTTTTCCTGGCTTAACAATGAAGCGGACATCGAACGGCTAGCATCGGCGCTATGAAGATCGCAGCAGTCCAGATGGTCTCCGGCCCCGATGTGGCCGCCAATCTCGCCACCGCACGGCATCTGCTGGAGGACGCTGCCAAGCGCGGCGCTCAGCTGGCGGCCCTGCCGGAGTACTTCTGCCTGATGGGCATGCACGACAGCGACAAGCTGGCCCTGGCCGAGGTGGATGGCGAAGGCCCCATCCAGGCCATGCTGGCCAGCGCCGCGCGCGACCTGGGCCTGTGGATCATTGGCGGCACGCTGCCCATCAAGTCGACGACGGCCGAGCGCGTGCGCAACACGACGCTGGTGTTCTCGCCCGACGGCGAGCGTGTCGCGCGCTACGACAAGATCCACTTGTTCGCCTTCGACAACGGCCGCGAGTCCTATGACGAGGGCCGCGTGCTCGAACCTGGCTGCGAGCCGACCCGCTTCCAGGCCGGCGATATCCAGGTCGGCCTGTCGGTCTGCTACGACCTGCGCTTCCCCGAGCTCTACCGCGGCTACGCCGGCTGCGACCTGCTGGCCGTGCCGGCCGCCTTCACCTACACGACCGGCCAGGCCCACTGGGAGCTGCTGCTGCGTGCCCGTGCGGTCGAGAACCAGTGCTATGTGGTGGCGCCTGCCCAGGGCGGACAGCACGAGAACGGCCGCCGCACCTGGGGCCACAGCATGATCATCGACCCCTGGGGGCAGGTGCTCAGCGTGCTGGCCGAAGGCGAGGGCGTCGTCGTGGCGGACGTCGACCCGGCCCGGCTCACCCAGGTGCGCCAGCAGTTGCCGGCCCTGGCGCATCGCAAGCTGGGGTAATCCTGGGGCGGTGACTTTCCGCTCGGCGAAGCCAGCCTTCTAGACTGGCCCGCTTCAGTCTCCATCCCCGCCCTGCCATGCGTTTCCAAATCGCGGGCGCCGTTCTGGCGCTGTCGACCGCCCTTTCAGCCCTTGCCGCGCCGAGCGCCCCCCTTGGCCCCGTGAGCAACCCGCTGTGGCTGCGCCAGTCCAGCATCTCGCCGGACGGCCGGCAGATCGCCTTCACCTTCCAGGGCAATCTCTATGTGGTGCCGGCCTCCGGCGGCACGGCGCGGCTGCTGGTCGCCAATGGCAACCATGTGACGGCCCCCATCTGGTCGCCCGACGGCAAGCTGCTGGCCTTTGCGGCCGACCTTTACGGCAACAACGACGTCTTCGTGGTGGCCGCCGAAGGCGGGCCGTCGCGGCGCTTGACGGCGCATTCCGCGCCCGAGACGCCCATCGCCTTCACGCCGGACGGCAAGGCGGTGCTGTTCTCGGCCACGCGCCAGGATGCCCGCACCAGCATGGCCTTCCCGTCGCCGGCCCTGGGCGAGCTCTACCAGGTCGGCATCGACGGTGGCCGCCGCCCCGAGCAGATCTTCAGCGAGCCGGCCATGGCGGGCCGCTACAACAAGGCCGGCACGCAGCTGGTGTACGAGGACTGGAAGGGTTATGAGAACGCCTTCCGCAAGCACCACATCTCGCCGGTGGCGCGCGACATCTGGTTGTGGGACGCCAAGACCGGCCAGCACAAGAAGCTGACCAGCAGCGGCGGCGAGAACCGCAACCCGGTCTGGTCGGCTGATGAGAAGTCGATCTACTACCTCAGCGAGAAGAGCGGCTCCCTCAACGTCTGGAAGATGCCGCTGGACAACCCCGCCGCGGCACGCCAGATCACGAACTTCACGAAGAACCCGGTGCGCTTCCTCAGCGTCGCGGGCGACGGCACGCTGTCCTTCGGCTTTGATGGCGAGCTCTACACCCTGGCCGGCGACGAGGCCGCGCCACGGAAGGTCGGCGTCGCCGTCGCGGCCGATGCCATGCAGCCGCGCGTCGAGAACCTCAAGCTCTCCGAGGGCGCGACGGACATGGCCGCCAGCCCCGACGGCAGCGAGGTGGCCGTCATTGTGCGTGGCCAGGTCTTCGTCGCGTCGGCCGAGTTCGGCAACACCCGCCGCATCACCGAGGGCCCAGGCCAGAAGCGCTCGGTCAGCTTCAGCCCCGACGGCCGCAGGCTGCTCTATGCCTGCGAGGTCAACGGCCAGTGGAGCCTGTGCGAAGCGGCGATTGCCGGTGACAAGAAGGCCGTGCCCAGCTTCTTCAATGCGCCGCGCGTGACCACCAAGGTGCTGCTGCAGGACGCCCATCAGAACTTCCAGCCGCGCTATTCGCCGGACGGCAAGCAGGTGGCCTATCTGCAGGACCGCGCGGCCTTGCATGTGCTGGACATTGCCAGCGGCAAGACCCACCAGGTGCTGTCCAGCGACTTCAACTACTCCTATGAAGACGGCGACCAGTGGTTCGACTGGGCGCCCGATGGCAAGAGCCTGGCGGTGCAGTTCGTCGACCGCAACCGTTGGGGCCAGGAAGTCGGCGTGGTGCCGGCCGACGGCAGCGGCAGGCTTGTCAACCTGACGCACAGCGGCTACGAGGACGTGCGGCCCATGTTCGCGCGCCAGGGCCAGATGCTGATCTGGGCCTCGGACCGGCACGGCCTGCACGGCAATGGCGGCGGCGCGCGTACCGACGCCGACGTCTACGCGATGTTCCTGACCCGTGCCGCCTATGACCGCTACCAGCTCGACAAGGCCGAATACGCCCAGCTGAAGAAGCGCGAGGAGGACGAGAAGAAGGACAAGAAGGACGACGACAAGAAGGACGCCGGCAAGAAGGACGAGAAGAAGGAAGCCGACAAGAAGGACGCAGACAAGAAGCCCGAGCCGCCCAAGCCCGTCGTCATCGAGCAGGAAGGCCTCGAGAACCGCACGGCGCGCGTGACCACGGTGTCGGGCGACATCAAGGACTATGCGATGACGCCGGACGGCGAGCAGCTGTTCTACGTCGTCAAGGCCGAGGAAGGCCATGAGCTGTGGCAGGTGCGCCTGCGCGAGAAGGAAGGCAAGCGCGTCGCCTCCCTGCCCGGCGGCCGCATCGAGGCCGTCAGCCTGGTGCTGGATGCCAAGGGGGCCAACGGCTTCGTCATGACCGGCGGCAAGGTGCAGAAGTTCAAGGTGCCCGGTGACGACGGCAAGGGCGACGTCAAGACCGAAGGCGTCAAGTTCACGGCCGAGCTGCGCATCGATCATCTCGCCGAGCGGGCCCAGATGTTCGACCATGTCTGGCGCCAGACCTACGAGAAGCTCTATGTCAGCGACATGGGCGGCGTCGACTGGGCCGGCTACCGCAAGGTCTACGAGCGCCAGCTGCCCTTCGTGGCCGACGGCGCCGACTTCGCCGAGTTGCTCAGCGAAATGCTGGGCGAGCTCAATGTCTCCCACACCGGTAGCAGCTACCGCCCCACGTCGCGCGGTGACGCAACGGCGGCCCTGGGCCTGTTCTACGACCCGGCCCACAAGGGCGCCGGCGTCAAGGTGGGCGAGGTCATCGAGGGCGGCCCGCTGGACACGGCGGCCGCCAGGCTCAAGGCCGGCATGATCATCGAATCCATCGACGGAGAAGCGATTGCGGCCGGTGCCGAGTTCGACTCCCTGCTCAACCTCAAAGCCGGCAAGCAGGTCGTGCTGGAGGTGCTGGACCCGGCCACGGGCAAGCACTTCGAGCAGACGGCCAAGGCCATCAGCCAGGGCGCCGAGCGCGAGCTGCTCTACAAGCGCTGGGTGCGCAAGGAGCGCGCGTTGGTGGACAAGCTGTCGGGCGGCCGCCTGGGCTATGTGCATGTGCGCGGCATGGATGACGGCAGCTATCGCCAGACCTATTCCGAGGCCCTGGGCCGCGCCAGCGGCAAGGAAGCCCTCATCGTCGACACCCGCTTCAATGG
Source organism: Roseateles saccharophilus (assembly GCF_031458095.1). GTDB lineage: Bacteria > Pseudomonadota > Gammaproteobacteria > Burkholderiales > Burkholderiaceae_C > Pelomonas > Pelomonas saccharophila_A. The sequence goes on along the minus strand of NZ_JAVDXU010000001.1, from coordinate 2,578,160 downwards.
CGGTGGCAATCTGCACGACGAACTGGCCACGCTGCTGTCGGGCAAGAAGTACCTGGAGTTCCTGCCGCGCGGCCAGAGCCTGGGCTGGGAGCCGGGCGGCAAATGGGTCAAGCCGTCGGCCGTGCTGATCAGCGAGAGCAACTACTCCGACGCCCATCTCTTCCCGTGGACCTACAAGCATCTGGGCATCGGCAAACTCATCGGCATGCCAGTGGCCGGCACCGGCACGGCCGTGTGGTGGGAAACCATGCAGGACGGCGCCACCGTCTTCGGCATCCCGCAGGTGGGCTTCCGGGCCCAGAACGGCGACTTCATGGAGCGCGCCCTGGTCACGCCGGACGTTGTCGTGCCGCATGACAAGGCCAAGCTCGACGCCGGCGAAGACCAGCAGCTGGAGGCGGCCGTGAAGTCGCTCTTGGGCAAGTGAGCACCGCTGCCGGCATGCTCGTCGCCCAGCCGGGCCGCACCGTGGCCTGGATCGTGGGCGTGCTGGTGGCGATCTCGCTGTTCGGCAACTTCTACGTCTACGACTCCATCGGCCCGGTGGCCGACCTGCTGCAGCAGCAGCGCGGCTTCAGCGACACCCAGGTGGCGCTGCTCAATGCCATCTACAGCCTGCCCAACGTCGTCCTCATCCTCGTGGGCGGCGTGCTGGTGGACCGCTTCGGCGCGGCCCGCATGACGCTGGTCACGGCGGGCATCTGCGCCCTGGGCGCGGCGCTGACGGCCTTCAGCCCCGGCTTCACCGGCATGGCCGCCGGCCGGCTGCTGTTCGGCATCGGCGCCGAGACCTTCAACATCGCGACGCTGGCCGCCGTGGCCGACTACTTCGGCGGCCGCAGCCTGGCGCTGGCCATGGGCGCCGAACTGGCCATCGGCCGCATGGGTTCGTATGGCGCGGACATGTCGCCGACCTGGTTTGCCGGCGCCTATGCCCAGGGCTGGCAGCCGCCCTTGGTCATCGCCGCGGCCATTGCCTTCTCGTCCTTCGTCGCGGCCCTGGCCTACTGGTGGGTGGACCGCGGCCCGCGCCGCGCCGGCCTGCTGCCCACCGGCAACACGTCGGCCGAGAAATTCGCCTGGCGCGACCTGCTGCACTTCGGCAAGGCCTACTGGTATCTGCTGGCCCTGTGCGTGCTCTGGTATTCGGTCATCCTGGCCTTTCGCAGCACCTTCTCGATCAAGTATTTCCAGCATGCCCATGGGCTGGACCTGGCCGCGGCCGGGGAGATGAACAGCTATGTCTTCCTGGCGGCCATCTTCGCCACGCCGGCCTTCGGCTGGATGTGCGACCGCCTGGGCCGCTATGCGCCCTTCCTGGCCTTCGGCGCCTTCCTGCTGCCGGTGGCCCTGGCCGTGCTGGCGCTGACGCACTGGAGCCTGTGGGTGCCGACGGCCCTGATCGGCGTCAGCTATTCGCTGGTGCCGGCCGTCATGTGGCCGCTGACCAGCCGCCTGGTCGCGCCCAACCGCTTCGGCACGGCCATCGGCCTGATGTGGGTGGTGCAGAACGCCGGCATCAGTGGCGCCAACCTCGTCGCCGGCTGGCTCAACGACCGCGCCGGCGCCAGCGCCACCAATCCGGCGGGCTACAGCGACATGATGTGGTTCTTCGGGCTGACCAGCGTGGCGGGCTGCGTCTTTGCGCTGCTGCTGTGGTGGGCGGCCGGCCAGCGCCGGCACGAGCTCAAGGGCGCAGCGTGACCAGATCCCGCAGCAGCAAATCGATATTGGCCCGCAGCGCGCGCTCGTTGGCGATGCGCAGCCTCTCGTTGGGCGAGATGATGGCTTCGCTGAAGCGGGCTTCGTCGGCGTTGGCGATGCGACGTTGATAGACCGTCTTGCCGCTGGCCTTGTCGACCAGGGTGTAGCGCACGGCCGTGCCGACGGTGACGCCCAGGGCGGGCACCATGGGTTGGTCGAGGGCTTCCAGTTCGGCCCGCAGCTCGAAGCGCGGCGCGGGCTCCGGCGACAGCGGCTTCATGCCGACCGCGAACAGGGATTCCTCCAGGGCCTGCTGCAAGGCCATGGCGCTGACCTTGGAGCCCCACCAGCGGCCGGTCTCCATGCCGCCCGTGACGGTGGCGACGCCGACCTGGCCCTTCAAGGCGTCCGGCACCCAGCTGCGGATCTGCAGCGCATCGGCCGCCGTGACGGTCATGGGCAGAGGTTGGCTGGGCGTGCCGCAGCCGGCCAGCAGCAGGGCCAGCAAGGCAGCAGGAAGCAGGGCAGGGCGTGACATGGGTGGCCCATGCTAGGCCGAAGCGGCGCGACCGATGAAGCCATAAGCGGCACCCTGGTCGTTCTTTTCTGATACGCGCTTCGCGGCCGTGGTGTCTCGTATTGCGGGCCGAGCGCCGGGCCGCTCCCTAGCCGGCCCGCCTTGGGCGATGTGCTTGCGGCTCGAGGCCGCAAGCATCGCCATCCCCTCGGGGGATCGGCCAAGGTAATCCTTGAACGAGGGGCTTCAGGTTCAATGCTGGGCCAGCGGCTCCGGCGCACCCAGGGCGGAAATGGCCTCGAGCATGCCGCGCACCTTGAAGGGCTTGAGCAGCAGGCGGCGGACGTCGAGCTGCTTCAGGCGCAGCGCCAGCTCGACGTCGCAGGCCATGGCCGTGGCCGCCACGGGCATATCGGTCGGGTGCGAGGCCTCGCCGGCACGCAGGCGGCGCAGCAATTCCAGCGCCTCGCCCTCCTCGTCGATGGCGATCAGCAGCGCGTCGTAGCGGCGCTCGAGCAGCAGCTTCTCGGCCAGAGCCGGGCTGGTGGCTTCCTGCACGTCGGCCAGGCCCATCTCGCGCGCCATCGTCGACACGGTGCGGCGCAGCACGAACTGGGGCTCGACCAGCAGCAGCCGTCCTCTGGGCGTGACGGTGCTCATGCCTGGCCTTCCTTCTTCTCGTCGTCACCGATCAGCTCGGCGACGACGAGATCGCGCAGGGTGCCGAGGATGGCGCGGTCCAGCATGTCGAAGTGGCGCGGCTTGGTGTCGATGAGGCAGAGGGTGCCGATGATGGCGCCGCCGGGCAGGGCCAGGGGTGCGCCGATGTAGAAGCGGATGAAGGGCGCGCCGGTGACCAGGGGGTTGTCGGCGAAGCGCGGATCCAGCGCCGCGTCCAGCACCTCGAAGAGCTCGCTCTGCAGGATGGCGTGGCCGCAGAAGGAGATCTCGCGCGAGGTCTCGCAAGCATCCAGGCCGACGCGGGCCTTGAACCACTGGCGCCGCTCGTCGATGAGGCTGATCAGCGCGATCGGCATGTCGAACTCTTCGGCGGCGAAGCTGACGATGCGGTCGAAGCGCTCCTCGGGTGGCGTGTCCAGGACGAGCAGCTCGCGCAGCACACGCAGACGCTCGGCGTCGTTGGCGGGGATGGGAGCGGGCAGCATGGCAGGGCCAGTCTAGGCGCCCAAGTCAACGGACATCAAGGGTATAGGTCACGGCCTGCGACAGGCTGGGCAGGATGGCGCCGAAATTCAGCGTGTAGCGGCCGCGCTTGAGCGGCCCCAGGGCGACGTAATAACCGTTGGCCGCGGCCGGCGCGTCGTCGTCGGGTGCGACAAGGAAGCAGCCCTTGGTGGCCTGGCGGTGCGCCTCCAGCCCCGCGAAGCGTTTGCCGTTGAGGTCCAGCACCAGGGCCGCCGGCGTCTCGGTGGCCGACTCGGCGCGCAGCATCAGCGAGGCGCAGGCCTCACGCTCGTCGTCAGGCGGGAAGGCAATGAAGTTGGCCAGCGGGAAGAACAGGGTCTTGCCGGCCGGGATGCGGCAACTGCGCACGGCGCGCTGGCTGCCATAGGTGCCGGCCAGGAACCACACCGGCCCGGACTGGCCGTTGGCGCACAGGCTGCCGTCGGCGTCCGCCACCGGGCTGTCCTCGTCGTCGAAGGACAGGGCCCAGTGCCACCAGCGCTTGGACCATTCCTCCTGCGAGGCGCCGGCGATGGGCTTGGTCGCCGGGATGAGCTGGGCCTGGACGGGCAGGGCGGCGGCCAGCAGCAGGGCCAGCATGAGGGCGTGTCGCATCGAGTCTCGATTCAGGATTTGCGCTTGCGCTCCATGGCCACCTGGGAGACCTGGAAGCCGAGCTTTTCGTAGAAGGTGCTGACGCCGTCGCGGCCGGCGCGCAGCACCCAGGTCACGTCGTCCTGGTCGCCCATGGCGGCCTGGACGAGGGCCCTGCCGATGCCGCGGCCCCGGTGGGAGCCGGCGACGACGACCATGGAGATATAGCCGTTGAAGAGGCCGTCGGTGATGGCGCGCAGGAAGCCGACGACCTGGCCCTCGTCGATGGCAACGAGGGCGATTTGAGAACGCTGGATCAGTTCTGCAAAGACGCCGGCATCGGCGACGCGTTTGCCCCAGTGGTTGGCAGCCAGCAGATGCCGCGCCGTCTCGATCTCGTCGGGCCGGATGGGACGGATGTTCATGAGTCTTGCGTCGAGGCCGTCGTGTATTGCGGGCCGAGCGCTGGGCCTGCCATGGGCCAGAGGCCCATGTCCTTCCGTAGGCACAAGCAGTCCGCAGGGACTGCTTGTGTCCGACTCCAGTTCCCGAGCCGGCCCGGCTGGCGATGTGCTTGCCGGTCGAGCCGGCAAGCATCGCCGTCCCCTCGGGGGCTTCGGCCGGACACATGCCGCAGCGCGGTCTGCAAGACCGGCCAACGTACGCGTTGGACGAGGGGCCTCATGCCTAGCCTCCAAACATCATGCGATGGGCGAGAGCGCGCTTCAGCGGCGGCGCCAGCTCCAGCCCGGCCAGGGCCAGCCCCCGCAGCGCCGGCAGTCCCGGCAAGCGCCAGGCAAAGCTGCGGGCCAGGAAATCGGTGGCGGCGATCATCGGCCAGCGGTCCGGCGCACGCTGCCAGTCGATGTGAGCCAGCACGGCGTCCAGGCTCTGCGCCGTCTCGCTCGCCTCTCGCAGCGCGTCCACCAGGGCCTGGGCATCGCGCAGCCCGAGGTTCAGCCCCTGGCCGGCCACGGGATGCAGGGTCTGGGCGGCATTGCCGATGCGCAGGGCCCGGCCCTGCAGCAGCCGCGTCTCGGCGTTCAGGCCCAGCGGAAAACACTTCAGCGGCGAGATGCCGGTCAGCGTTCCCGCCACGGCCGGCAGCTGCTGCTGGATGACGATCAGGCGCTGGGCGTCGTTCAGCGAGGCGATGTCGTCCTCGGCCTGGGGCAGGCACCAGACCAGAGCCGCGCGCGGGCCTTGCGAGTCGTCGGGCAGGGGAAGGAGGGCGAGCGGCCCGTTGCGCGTGAAGCGCTCGATGGCCAGGCCGCGCAGGCCCGGCGCGCCCAGGCGCACCTGGCCGACCCAGGCGTTCTGGTGGTAGTCGCTGGTGATGGATTTGCGGTCCTGCTCGGCGAACACGCCGCCCTCGGCGACGACGGCCAGGTCGAAGCGGTCCACCACCGGCCCTTCGCCGCAGTCCAGCTCGACGCCACCGGCATCGGAACGGATGGCATGCACGGCCGTCGAAAAACGCGTGAACAGCCGGTCTCGCTGGCTGTCGGCCAGATCCAGCCAGCGCTGCTGCAATGGCGCGACCAGGGCGCCATAGGGCAGCACGGCGCCGAGCTGGGGCAGGCCCTGATCGGCGGCGCTGATGCGCACCTCGCCGGCGATGGGCGAGGGCGGGGCCTGGCTGACGTGCACGGTCTGGATGGCCTGGGCCGACTCGGGCCGCCAGGCCGAGAGGCGCTGCAGCAGCCGGATGCTGCCGAGGTTCAGCGCCAGCGTGCGCGCGTCGCCGCTGATGTCGCGATCCACGGCGCGGGTGTCGAAGAGATGGATTTCCGTGCCTGCCAGGCGTTCGGCGGCCAGAAGGGCGAGGGCGAGGCCGGCAGGCCCCGCGCCGATGACAGCTAACTTCATGGGCTCAACGATACCTGTCGACGATACGGGCCAGCCCGCCATCGGCCTGCAGGGCGGCCAGCGCCGCGTCCAGATCGGCGAGGGCGAGGGGCGCATGAGGCGACAGCGCGCAGGCCGTGCGCCACTGGGCCACGACCAGGGGCGGGTGCAGGGCCACCGGCACCTCGCCGCGGCGCAGCAGGTATTCGAAGCTGGCGCGGCCGACCAGGGCGTGGTCGACGCGGCCGAGAGCCAGCTTGCGCAGCAGGCTTTGCAGATTGGGGCCGTCGTCGCGCAGAAAGCCCTTGCCGAGCGCGGCGGCCACCTCGGTGTATTCGAAGCCGGCGATGGTGCCGATGCGCTGGCCGGCCACGTCCCGCAGCCGCAGGGGTGCCGGGCCGCGGCGCGCCGTGACGAGGAGCTCGCCGTCCTCCAGGAAAGGCCGGCTCCACTGCAGCGGCCCGGGCAGCCAGGCGGGCAGATAGGTGCAGATGAGGTCGGCCTCCTCGCCGGCCAGCAGCAGGGGGCCGACGCGGCGGCGCGGCACGACGCGAAAGCGCAGCGGGCGGCCCAGGCGCTGGCCGATCTCGACGGCGATGTCGTGCTGCAGCCCGTCCACAACCTGGCCGTCGTGGATCAGGGCCTGGGGCATCTGCACGCTGCTGTCGACGAGCACGACCAGGGGCGCATCCGCCGCGGCCGCCGTGGCCGGCGCGCATGCGGCCAGCAGCAGTTGGCGCCGAGTCAGCCCCAAGGCCAGCCTCAGCGGAAGCGCTCGACGATGCGCGCCAGGCTGCCGTCCGCCTGCATGGCGGCCAGGGCCGCGTCGAGCTGGGGCAGGGGCAGGGTGCTGCGCGGCGACAGCGCGCAGGCGGTGCGCAGCCTGGCGATCACAAGCGGCGGGTGCAGCTCCAGCGGCAGCTCACCGCGCCGCTGCAGGTATTCGAAGGTGACGCGGCCGACGATGGCGTGGTCGATGCGGCCGGAGGCGAGCTTGCGCAGATTCGTGATCAGGTTGGGGGCGTCGTCGCGCACGAAGCCCGACCCCAGGGCCGTCTCGGTCTCGGGATAGAGGAAGCCCGACACCGTGCCGATGCGCTGGCCGGCGACGTCCTGCAGCTGGGCCGGGGCCGGGCGGCGCGTGGCGCTGACCAGCATGTCGGCATCGTCCAGATAGGGGCGGCTCCATTGCAGCGGCCCGGGCAGCCAGCCGGGGATGTAGTTGCAGATCAGGTCGGCCTCCTGGCCCTGATCCAGCAATTGGGCGATGCGCCGCCGCGGCACGAGGCGAAAGCGCACCGCGCGGCCCAGGCGCTGGCCGAGCTCGACGGCCAGCAGGTATTGCAGGCCGTCCACCGGCCGGCCGTCCTTGAACCGGGCCTGGGGCATCTCGAGGCTGCCGTCGACCAGCACGTGCAGGGTCGGCTCGCCGGCGCGCGCGCTGCCGACGCCGGCCAAGCTGACCAGCAGCAGGCTGCGTCTTGACACGCGTCCCGGCAGCGTCATCGATCTCCCGTCCCGCGCCCCGCCTGCGGTGCGCCTGGGGCCATTGTGGCCACGTGCCGACAAGGACGGACGGGCCGGCTTAAGCTGTCGCTTTTGCGCATCTCAGCCCCAGGAACTCTCCATGCAATACCGCCGTCTCGGCCGCGCCGGCCTCCAGGTTTCCGAACTCTCCCTCGGCTCCTGGGTCACGTATCACAACCAGGTCGGCACCAAGGCCGCCACCGAGATGCTGGCCGCCGCCTTCGATGCCGGCATCAACTTCTTCGACAACGCCGAGGTCTATGCCCAGGGCGAGAGCGAGGTCGTCATGGGCCAGGCCTTCAAGGCCCTGGGCTGGAACCGCCTGGACTACATCGTCTCCAGCAAGTTCTTCTGGGGCCTGCAGCGTGACGGCGTGACCGTGAACCGCAAGGACACGCTGAACCGCAAATACCTGATGCAGGCGGTGGACGGCTCGCTCAGGCGCATGCAGCTCGAGCACCTGGACCTGATCTACTGCCACCGCCCCGACCCGAACACGCCCATCGAGGAAACCGTCTGGGCCATGAGCGACATCATCCGCCAGGGCAAGGCGCTGTACTGGGGCACCAGCGAATGGAGCGCCAGCGACATCCGCGCCGCCTGGGAGATCGCCGAGCGCCACCATCTGCACAAGCCCGTCGTCGAGCAGCCGCAGTACCACCTCTTCCACCGCCGCAAGGTCGAGCAGGAATACGCCCGCTTGTACGAGGACACGGGTCTGGGCCTGACGACCTGGAGCCCGTTGGCCTCGGGCCTGCTGACCGGCAAATACCGCGCCGGCATCCCGGCCGGCAGCCGTGGCGCGCTGGAGAACATGAGCTGGATGCGCGAGCAGCTGCAGGACAAGGCCAAGAACGACGCCGTCGGCAAGCTGTCCGAGATCGCCGCCGAGCTGGGCTGCAACACCGCCCAGTTGGCCATCGCCTGGATCAACCGCAACCCGCGCGTGTCCACCGTCATCCTGGGCGCCAGCCGCATCGAGCAGCTGCATGACAACCTCGGCGCGCTGGCGGTCACGTCCAAGCTGACGCCCGAGGTGCTGGAGCGCATCGACGCCATCACCAAGCCGCTTGCGCAGTAATCATTCACATGATCTGAGGGCAAGACCCGGCCGGCTGCGGCCTTTTGCTGGCTGAGAATGCCGGGCATGAGGGTCTTGATAACAAAAGGGTGTGCAGCCCTTCTGATCGCCGTTGGGTTGGCCGGCGCGGCGCAAGCCGTCGTGCCGCGCTTCGAACCCATCGGTGAGCCGGGCGCGGTCAGGGACAACGTCGTCTCGGCGCTGGCGCTGGACGCCCGTGGCCTGCTGTGGGCCGGGTCGCCCGAAGGCCTGCTGCGCTTTGACGGCTATGCCTTCCGCCGCTATCCGCTGGCCGGCCCCGACGGCCAGCTGCTGCCCGAGCAGTTCGTGCGCGCCATGCTGCCCGACCCGCGCGGCTGGATGTGGGTGGCCGCCGGCAACAGCGGCCTGGTGCGCCTGGACGTGGCCAGCGGCCGTTGGGACCGCTGGGCCCGCGACGGCAAGTCGGCCGACGAGACCGCGCCCGCCGCCAACACCGTGCGCACCTTCGCGCTGGAGAAGGACGGCACGCTGTGGATAGGCGGCAGCGGCGGCCTGGACCGCTTCGACATCAAGACCCAGCGCTTCACCCACCAGCGCGGCAAGGAAGACGGCCTGCCCGACCCGCGCGTACAGACCCTGCTGGTCGACCGCCAGGGCACGCTGTGGATAGGCACCTGGCGGGGCCTGGCGCGCAAGGCCGCCGACGGCCCCATCGAGACCCTGGACGTCGGCCTCTCGGACCAGCTCATCACCCTGATCAGCGAGTCGCTGGACGGCCGCATCATCATCGGCACGGCCCAGGGCCGGCTGCGGGCCCTGTCGCCCCAGGGCCAGCCCTTGCCCTTCAGTCCCGGCGCACAACCCGGTGCCACCTCGGGGGTCTGGCCCGTCATGGCCATGGCCCAGCCCGATGCCGATGAGCTGTGGTTCGGCGATGCCTCGGGCGTGTCGCGCCGCCGCGCCACCGACGGCGCCCTGATCGAGCGCCTGCCGGCCACCGGCGCCGGCACCGCACCGCGCAGCGATGTGCGCGCGCTGATGCGTGACCCTTCCGGCACCGTCTGGGCCGGCAGCTATGGCGGCGGCCTGATGCGCCATGTGCCGTCGCTGCCGGGCCTGTCCATGGTGCGCGAGGCCATCGGCTCGGTCTCCGGCGGCCTGGACGTGCGCAGCATCCTGCAGCTGGACAACGGCGAGATCTGGCTGGGCACGCTGGCCGGTGGCATCGAGCGCCGCGACCGCGACCTGATGCCGCTGGGCCTGGTGGCCCAAGGCGGCGGCGGCCTGCCTTCGGGCCGGGTCAATGCGCTGGGGCAGAGCAAGGACGGCTCGGTCTGGGTCGCCATCGACACCCAGCTGCTGCGCTTCGACACGCAAGGCCGCTGGAAGGAGACGCTGCGCAGCGGCAATGCCGTGCCGCGGCGCTTCCAGGCGACGGAAGACGGCGCGCTGTGGATCGCCACGCTGGACGGCCTGATGCGCTGGACGCCCGGACACCCGCAGATGCGCGCCATCCCGACGGCCGGGCTGGTGGGCGGCACCGGCGAAGTCAATGCCTTCGCGATCCTGCCCGACGGCAGTCTGTGGGCGGGCGGGGCGGCCGGCCTGTTCCGCGTCGCCAAGCCGGGCTCGGACGAACCCGTGGCCGAATGGGTGGAGCCCAAGGGCCTGACCGGCCAGACCGTGCTGGGCATGGCCGTCGACCTGGCCGGGCGCCTGTGGGTGGACACCGGCACCGGCCTGCACCGCCTCATCGACAGCGACGGCAAGAAGGCGCGCTTCGAAGTCGTCGGCGCCTCCGACATCGGTGGCGCCTTTGGCGCCAACCTGCTGTTCGACAAGCAGGGCCGCATCTGGTCGCAGCGCAATATGTACGACCCGCGCACCGGCGAGCGCCGCGAACTCGGCGCGGCGGATGGCGCCGACCTCGGCACCGGCTGGTTCCGCGCCTACGCCAAGCTGGACGACGGCCGCATGCTGTTCGGTGGCGCCCGCGGCCTGCTCGTCATCGACCCCGACCGCTTCTCGCCCTGGACCTACAAGCCGCCGCTGGTCGTCTCGGAATTGCGCGTCGACGGCGCGGAGCGTCCCCTGCCCGTGGGCGGCGCCGACATCGTGCTGGCCCCCGGCGAACGCGGCCTGAGCCTGGCTTTCGCTTCGCTGGACTACAGCCAGCCCAGCCGCAACCGCTATCGCTACCGTCTGCAGGGCCTGGACGCCGCCTGGATAGACGCCGGCCTGCTGGGCCGCACGGCGGCCTATACCAATCTCGCGCCGGGTTACTACCAGCTGCAGGTGCAGGGCAGCAACCGCGACGGCGCCTGGAGCGTCAACGAACTGAAGATCGGCATCGACGTGCGCGCCGCCTGGTGGCAGACGCGCTGGGCCATGGCCGGGGCCGTCGTCGCCGCCGTGCTGCTGGTGGCCCTGATCGTACGCATGCGCACCCGGCTGCTGCTGCGCCACCGCCGCGTGCTGGAGGCGCGTGTGCACGAGCGCACCGAGGCGCTGGAAGCTGCCACCGCCGAGCTGCACCGCAAGTCCATCGAGCTGGAAGAGGCCAGTCTGACCGACCCGCTGACCGGCCTGCGCAACCGCCGCTTCCTGGACCGCCAGATGCCAGCCGACGTGGCCATGACGCTGCGCCATTACGAACCCCCGGCGGCCCAGGACCCCGACAACGAGCAGGACCTGCTGTTCTTCCTCATCGACATCGACCACTTCAAGCGCATCAACGACGCCCATGGGCATATGGCCGGCGACGCCGTGCTGGAGCAGATGCGCGGGCGCCTGGAGCAGGTCTTCCGTGCCACCGACTACCTGGTGCGCTGGGGCGGCGAGGAGTTCCTCATCGTCGCCCGCGGCACGCCGCGCCGGCGTGCCGCCGAGCTCGCCGAGCGCGCCCGCCAGGCCGTCTCGGCCCAGGCCTTCGAGCTGGGCGGCGGCCTGAACCTGGTCCTGACCTGCTCGGTCGGCTTCTCTGCCTTCCCCTTGTGCACCCGGCTGCCGCGCGCGCTGGACTGGCATGCCGCCATCGACCTGGCCGACGCGGCCCTCTACGACGCCAAGGACACCGGCCGCAACGCCTGGGTCGGCCTGCTGCAGGCCACGGCCGGCAGCGAGGACGAGCTGCGCCAGGACATCCGCCGGCCCCTGGAGGCCTGGGCCGCCAGCGGCCGGCTGACGCTGCTGCGCTCGGGCCGCAGCTAGGGCTGGCTTCGGCGGGCGGCGCTTCCTAACATCGCCGCCATGCAAGCGCCCGCCGCCGCTTCCGCGCCGCTGTCCTTCGGCCATGCGGCCGTGGCGCGGCGCCTCGTCGCCGCGCTGGAGGCCAGCCTGCAGCCCGGTGCCGGCAGCAGCACCGAGCCGGCCCTGGTCATCGGCGTCTTCGGCGAATGGGGCGCGGGCAAGAGCCGGCTGCTGCAGACGGTGGCCGGCTCGCTGTCCCCGGGCGATGGCCAGACCGCCCTCAATGTCGTCGTGCCCTTCAACGCCTGGCGCTATGAGCGCGAGGAGCATCTGCTGGTGCCGCTGCTGCGCGTGGCCCAGCAATGCTTGAGCAAGGCGCTGGAGGCCAGCGTCCCCGAGGACATCCGCCGCGCCGAGCGCCTGTCGGACCGCTTCATCCTGCTCGGCGAACTGGCCCAGACCGTCTACCAGCATGGCGGCCGCGAGTTGCTGCAGACGGCGCTGGCGACCCAGGGCGTGGTCTTCAAGCTGCCGGAGCTGAAGAAGGACCCGAACAAGCCCGAGCCGCCCTTCTGGGAGCGTTGGCGCCTGCGCCGCGAGGCCCTCAAGCGCGAGCGCCTGCTGCAGACGCCGGTCAACCAGCTGAACAGCCTCTACTACGACTTCCTCGAGCATCTGAAGGCCGTGACGGGCCGCAATCCCAAGGCCCTGGCCTTGCATCGCGAGCGCCTGAAATACGGCGGCCTGGGCTGGTGGCCGCGCCTGAACTACGGGCTGCGCCGGCTCGGCATCTGGCTCGGGACCGGCGAGACGCCCAAGGACCAGGACTTCCAGGTCAACCTCGTCTTTCTCGTCGACGACCTCGACCGCTGCCTGCCCGACAAGGCCGTCGAGGTGCTGGAGGCCATCAAGCTGTTCCTCGAGGTGGAGGGCTGCGCCTTCGTGCTGGCCCTGGACGAGGAAGTGGTCGAGCGCGGCATCGCGCATCGCTACCGCGACTATTCCCTGCAGGGCAAGGAGGGCATGACGCCCATCACCGGCGCCGAGTACCTCGAGAAGCTGGTGCATCTGCCGGTGCGCCTGCCCCGGCCCACGGGTGCCGCGGCGCGCGACTTCCTGGCCGGCAAGTGGCCGGACTGGTTCGCCGACGCCTCGGCCCAGGCCAACGACCTCGCCACGCTGGTGGCTGCCGTCACGCCCGGCGTGCCGCGCAAGCTGCACCGCATGACCGCGCTGCTGGCCCTGGCCGAGTCCCTCGGGGCCGGCGACGCCAAGACGCCGCGCCGCCGCGAGTGGCTGGCCATCGTCTGCGCGCTGCAGCTGTTCGCGCCTGCCCTGTATCGCTATCTGCGCCTGCATGGCGCGCGGCTGCTCATCACGCTGGCCGACTGGCGCACCGACGCGCTGTTCCGCGACGTGGCCGGCCTGCGCAAGGCCCTGCAGCAGCAGGTGCTGGCCGTGGATTCGCCGGCCCAGCTGCAATACCGCCTCGTGCTGATGCGACTGCCCGATCTGTGCGAGGCCGTCATGCTCAACCGCTCGGGCTTCGACCTGCTGGAGCTGCTGGCGCGCGTCGGTGAATTGCACGAGAAGGCGGCGCTGACGGGAGCCCAGCTCGGGGCGCTCATGGTGTTCACCGAAGTCGAAGCAGCGGCGGAAGCCGCGGCGGCCGTGCCACCCGTGGCGGCGGCCACCCCGGCTGTCGCCGTGCCTGCTGAAATGGCCGTGCCGCCCGTGACGGCCGAGATGCCGGCCGCCGCAGGCCCCGTCATCGCGCCGGCCGCCGCGGCGCCGGCGCCTACCCAGCCCCAGGCGGGCGGCGTCATCGAGCCCGTCGAGCCGGCCATGCCGACGACGGCACCGCTGGAGGCCCGCCTGGAGAACGAGCGGGCGCTGGTGGAGGCGGTGAACTCGGGCGAGCTGGAACTGGTGCGCGTCGCGCTGTCGCGCGAGGGTGCGGCCATGAGCGGCCGCGTCATCTCGTACGCGCTATGGGGCCAGCTGCGCGCCAGCCGTTTGATGGAGCAGGTGGATGCCTGGGTCCAGCGCGGCGCGCCGGCCGATGCGACCCAGTTCCTGCTGCAGGAGCTGCGGCCCCATCTGTCGCAGGTGGCGGCCTTCGACCTGCTGCGCGATTTCGGCGCCCCCGTGCAGCGCGTCCTCAAGCGGCCCGACTGGGCCCAGGATGTGCGCGTTGGCGACGGCAACGTCGGCCTGCTGGCGCCCGCGTTCGTCGCGGGCCAGGAGGTCTGGCTGGAGACGGTGCGCAGCCATTCGGCGGCCGAGTGGCATATCCCGCGCGGCTGGGCCTGCGCGACCCACCATCTGGAAAGCGGCGAGGGGCGCCCAGGGCTCAGCTTCGGCTCGGACGAGCGCTACGGCGTGCACGCCGCCATCCACCTCGGCGACCTGGAGCAACGCCTGCGCTGGGTGCCCGCGGGCAAGTCGGCCATGGGCTCGCCCAAGGGGCCGCCGGAGGAGGGCGAACTGCGCACCATCAGCCTGAGTCGCGGCTTCTGGATGGCCAACACGGCCTGCTCGGTGGCGCTGTGGTCGCGCGTGATGGGGACGGTGGCGACGGGTGACGGAAACCTGCCCATGACCGGCATCAGCGCCGCGGACATCGAAGGATTCCTCACCCGGCTGGGGCAGGCGCTGCCAGGCTGCGAATGCCGCCTGCCCAGTGAAGCCGAGTGGGAAGCCGCCTGCCGCGCCGGCAGCCGCACGGCCTGGGCTTTTGGCAACGAGGTGGGGCCTCAGCATGTGCACGCCGCCAGCTCGACGGCTCTGCCGGTGGCGGGCCTGGGACCCAATGCCTGGGGCTTCTTCCAGATGCATGGCAATGTGGCCGAGCTGTGCCGTGACCTGCTGGACGACGGACAGCGCACGGCGGAGTCGTGGCTCGACCCCGAAGGGCCACCGGGCATCGAGAGCACCTGGCATGCCGTGCGGGGCGGGTCCTTCCGCACGCGCATCGAGCAAACCCGTTCCGCCGCCGTGGAACGCGTCGGCCGCAACGCCGACCGCGACGACATGGGCTTTCGCTTCATCGTGCGCGCCCGCACCGGCGTGGATCAGCCGCCGGCCTGATCCAGGGGCGGCCCCCAGCCGAAGGGCTCCGGCAGGGCGGCCAGGATGCGCTGGCGCAGCGGCGCATAGGCCTCGTCCACCGGCTGGCCCGCGCGTGGCGCCAGCGGATCCTGGTGGCTGCCGAAGGCCTCGTCCAGTTCGGCCCAGTCGTTGGGGCGGAACACCCGCGCCGCCAGCGGCAGGATCTCGGTCTCTTCGCGCTTCATGTGACGCAGATAACGCGCCGAGTACACGCCCAGCTGCTGCTCGAACTTGTCGCGCCGCGCCGCGCCCATCTGCTCCCAGGCCAGCAGGCTGTGCTGCAGCTCGCGGATGGCGCGTTCGCCCTGGGCATGGTCGACCTCCAGGTCGTCCAGCGTGTCGCGCAGCTCGGGCGCCAGCGCGCGCAGCTTGGGAAAGAGCAGCTTGCTTTCCTTTTTGTGATGCAAGCGTTCCGGAAATTCGTCGACATAGAACAGCATGGCCCGCAGCGCGCCGAAGTCGGGCGGCGTGCCGGCCCGGCGCTGGGCAGCCAGCAGCAGCGGCAGCGTGCGCAGCATGGCTGCGAGGGCGTCGTGCTCGGCGCGGATGACGCGCACGGCCAGGGGCATGGGCGTGGGAGACATGCCTCAAGCGTCGCGCCGGAAAGGACAACTGGTATTGCGTTGGATCAAGCCGCGGCCAAGCACCCCCGTAAAATCCCGGGCTTTGCCCTTCCAGCCCAAGAAAGCCCCGGCCATGACCGTCACGACCGCCTCCCCCACTCTCATGGCCAATGCGATCCGCGCGCTGGCGATGGACGCCGTGCAGGCGGCCAACTCCGGCCACCCCGGCGCCCCGATGGGCATGGCCGACATCGCCGTGGCGCTGTGGGCGCGTCATCTGAAGCACAACCCGGCCAACCCGCACTGGGCCGACCGCGACCGCTTCGTGCTGTCCAACGGCCACGGCTCCATGCTGATCTACGCGCTGCTGCACCTGACGGGCTATGAGCTGCCCATCGAGGAGCTGAAGGCCTTCCGCCAGCTGCACAGCAAGACCCCCGGCCACCCCGAAGTGGGCATCACCGTCGGCATCGAGACGACGACGGGCCCGCTGGGCCAGGGCGTGACCAACGCCGTCGGCCTGGCCCTGGCCGAGAAGCTGATGGCGCGCGACTTCAACCGCGACGGCCATGAGATCGTCAACCACCACACCTATGTCTTCCTCGGCGACGGCTGCCTGATGGAAGGCATCTCGCACGAAGCGGCCGCCCTGGCTGCTTCGTGGAAGCTGAACAAGCTGATCGCCGTCTACGACGACAACGGCATCTCCATCGACGGCCAGGTCGCCCCCTGGTTTGGCGACGACACTGCCAAGCGCTTCGAGGCCTATGGCTGGAATGTCGTCGGCCCGGTGGACGGCCATGACATCGACGCCGTCGACAAGGCCATCGCCAAGGCCAGGAAGAGCAAGGACAAGCCGACGCTGATCATCGCCAAGACGGCCATCGGCAAGGGCAGCCCCAACCGCGCCAACACGAGCAAGGCCCATGGCGAGCCGCTGGGCGCCGAGGAGATCAAGCTGACCCGCGAGGCTCTCGGCTGGACCCACGAGCCCTTCGTCGTGCCGCCCGAGGTCTACACGGCGTGGGATGCCAAGTCGGCCGGCGACCGCGCCGAGGCCGAATGGGACGTGCGCTTCGACGCCTATGCCGAAGCCCACCCCGAGCTGGCCGCCGAATTCCAGCGCCGCATGGCCGGCGTGCTGCCCGCCGACTTTGCCCAGATCGCCGTCGATGCCGTCGTCAAGGCCCATGCCGAGGCCCAGACCGTCGCCAGCCGCAAGGCCAGCCAGCTGGCCCTGGAAGCCTTCACGCTGAAGCTGCCCGAGATGCTGGGCGGCAGCGCCGACCTGACCGGCTCCAACCTGACCAACACGTCCAGCACGCCGGCCCTGCGCATCGCCGCCGACGGCACGCCCAACAACGGCCGCCACATCAACTACGGCGTGCGCGAGTTCGGCATGGCCGCCATCATGAACGGCATCGCCCTGCACGGCGGCTTCATCCCCTATGGTGGCACCTTCCTGACCTTCAGCGACTACAGCCGCAACGCCATCCGCATGGCCGCGCTGATGAAGACCCGCGTCATCCACGTGATGACCCACGACTCCATCGGCCTCGGTGAAGACGGCCCGACCCACCAGTCCATCGAGCATGTCGCTTCGCTGCGCCTGATCCCTGGCCTGGACGTCTGGCGCCCGGCCGACACGACCGAGACGGTGGTCGCCTGGACCATGGCCCTGGGCAATGCCCAGCGCCCCAGCCTGCTGGCGCTCTCCCGCCAGAACCTGGCCTACTCGCCCAAGACGAATGTGGACGAGATCGCCAAGGGTGCCTATGTGCTGGCCGAGCCGGCCAAGGGCAAGGCCAAGGCCGTCATCATCGCCACCGGCTCGGAAGTGCAGCTGGCCATGGCCGCCAAGGCCCTGCTGGCCGAGGAGGGCATCAAGGTGCGCGTCGTCTCCATGCCGTCGACCAATGTCTTCGACCGCCAGGACAAGGACTACAAGAAGAGCGTGCTGCCCAAGGGCCTGCCGCGCGTGGCCGTCGAGATGGGCGTCAGCGACTTCTGGTGGAAGTACGGCGTGGACGCCGTCGTCGGCATCGACAGCTTCGGCGAATCGGCCCCGGCCGGCGTGCTGTTCAAGCACTTCGGCTTCACGCCGGAAAACGTCGCCGCCACGGTCAAGGCGGTGCTGAAGAAGAAGTGATGCAAGCCGTCGCGCCCGGCCCGCGCGCGGCGACGGCCTGACGGTGCACATCAAGGCCTGCGGCGGCGCCGCGGGCCTGCCAGCGCAGTCGCGCCCAGGGCGCGGTGGGGTGCTGGAGAGCCAGCGGCGCGAGGTGCCGAACGCGTTGGCCGCCCTCCAAATGCCCGGCACCGGCACGAGCCGGCGGTGCGGGGTGAATGCCGATGGGCAAAACTCCCGCGAAGAAGTCCAATCAGTCCTGATTTCTGGGAGGTCCGGAGGGCAGATGATGGCGACTGAAGACTTCTTGCGCGCGCGTCCAGGCGGCCGCGCCCTGGCGCGGAGGCAGCCGGCGTATGACGAGTTGGCTCCATAGCTTCGTCGCATCGTTCGCCGCTCTTGCCTCGATCGCCAGCGGCGGGCCCGCCCAGGCGCAAGACATCAGCGTCGTCGAGGTGGCGCTTGTCGCCGGCCCGCCGATTCCCTTCTACCCTCTGCCGTCGCCGCCCGCTTCCGTTGCAGCCCAGCGGGTGGTGCAGGACGAGTTCGGCTTCCTGTGGCTGAGCGCCGCGGACGGATTGCGGCGCTACGACGGCTACGATTTCATGAAGGTCCCCGAGGGCCCGCGGGCGAACGGCGTCGGCTACATCATCGGCCAGTCGTTCATCAAGGATCGTGCGGGCCGGCTGTGGATCGGCGCCGACGATTCGCTCAGTCGCTATGACCCCGCGACCGGCAGCTTCACGCAATACCGCTCACCCAACGAGGCCTGCGGGACCGTCGCGATCACCCACGACATCAGCGAGGATGAGGACGGCGTGGTCTGGCTGGCGACGGACGACGGCGTGACGGCCCTGGACCCGGTCACGTCGAAGACGACTTGCCACAGGCCGCGCCACACACCCGGTCTCGGCGAGACGCGTGTCATCGCGACGCTGGCGCTGCGCGACGGCACGCTCTGGGTCACGAGCACCGAGGGCCTGCACGTGCTGGACCGGCGCTCGGGCAAGGTCACGCGCCATATCAAGCTTGAAACCCGCTCCGGGCGCAAGTTCGTTGCCACCGGATTCCCGTCCAAGCCCTTTCTCGACAGCCGCGGAACGCTGTGGTTCGGCCTGTCCTCCGGCGGGGACCTCGCCTCGGTCGACGTGGCCAGCGGCGAGGTCACGGTCTATGCGTTCAGGGGGGGCGGGCTGCGGCCGGACGCGTCCTCCGGCGTCGTGTCCATCCAGGAGGGCGACGACCGGGCACTCTGGCTGGGCACCAACAAGCTCGGGCTCGTGAAGCTGGCGCCGGACCGCACGCAGGCGATCGGATACCAGGGTGACCCGGACGACCCCGATGGCTTGCGCGGCGACCTCGTGGCCGGCGTGTTCCGGGATCGTGACGGCAGCTTCTGGTCGACGACGCGCTCGGGGGCCGTCTACCGCTTCGACACCGAGCGTCCGCGTTTCCGGTCCTACCGCCACCAGCAGGCGGACCCGCACAGCCTTGGCAAGGGCTCGGTGACGGCGGCCTACGCCGAAGATGACCAGACGCTGTGGATCGGCACCGACCGAGGCCTGAACCGCGTCGACCGCACGAACGACCGGGTGACGCAGATCGAGCTGCCGGTCTTCGCCCGGGGCGTCAGGGCGATCGCGGCGGACCGCGCAGGCCATCTCTGGTTTGGCACCTTCGGCAACGGCCTGGTCCGCCTGGACAGGCAGTCGGGGCAGTACACGACGTACACCCACGCCGCGTCGGACCCGCGCTCGCTGAACCACGACCGTATCGCGGCCTTGTGGGTCGACCGGGGCGACACCTTGTGGGTCGCCACGGACTTCGGTCTGAGCCGCTGGGAGCCGGCGACGGACAAGTTCTCGACCTTCAGTCCGCAACCCGGAACCCTCGTCCAGTACCGCTCCATCTCGGAGGACGCCAGCGGCATGCTGTGGCTGGCGACCTCGTCGCATGGCCTGCAGCGTTTTGATCCACGCACGGGCAGCTTCAAGGTCTTCGACCAGGAACTCCGCGCCGCGCAGCCGCCCGGCCATCACCGCGTCAACGCCGTCCACGTCGACCGTGCCGGAACGTTGTGGGTCGCGACCTTCCGCGGGCTGGTCAAGTTCGACCCGCGCGATGGAACGTTCACCTCGTACGGCTCGGGCGCCGGCCTCCTCGCGGACAGCGTGGTGGGCATCCTGGAGGATGACGACGGGCAGCTGTGGGTCAGCACGCCGAACGGGCTGTCACGGTTCGATCCGCGCACCGAGGCCTTCACGAACTACCGCGCCTCCGACGGCCTGTTGACCGACCGGTTCACCGTGCCCGTGGTGGCCGCCAGGAGCTCGCGCGGCGAGTTGTTCTTCGGCTCGCAGAAGGGGCTGGTGGCGTTCTTCCCCGGCCAGGTCGTCGACCGCAAGCCCGCGCTGCCGGTGCTGCTGACTGACTTCCGCCTGTTCGGCGAGCCGGTGCTGCCGGGCAACGGGCCGCTGAAGCAGCCGATCTGGGCCGCATCCTCGCTGGAGCTGGAGCCGCGCAACATCGTGTCCTTCGACTTCGCCGCCCTGAACTACGTGGATCCGGCGCACACGCGCTACCGCTACCGGCTCGAGGGTTTCGAGACGAAGTGGAACGACACGGACGGCACGCGGCGCAGCGCGACGTACACGATGCTGCCGCCGGGCGACTACACCTTCCTCGTCCAGGCGCGCGGCACCCGTGGCGACTGGAGCGGGAGCGCGGTGCCGCTGAAGATCCACGTGCCGCCGCCGTGGTATGCGACCTGGTACTTCCGTGCCGGGTTCGCCATCCTGCTGCTGGCGGCGCTCTGGATCGCCTACCGCCTGCGGGTGCGCCAATTGCACCGCCATTTCGAGATCGCGCTTCAGGCGCGGCTCAACGAGCGGGCCCGCGTCGCGCGCGAGGTGGAGGAAGGGCTGGAGCAGCGCGTGCGCGAGCGCACCGAAGAGCTGGCCCATGCCCAGCACGCCGCCGAAGCCTCCACCCGTGCCAAGAGCGAGTTCCTGGCCAACATGAGCCATGAGATCCGCACGCCGATGAATGCCATCCTCGGCATGTCCTACCTGGCGCTGCAGACCGGCTTGGATGCGCGCCAGCGCAACTACGTCGACAAGGTGCACCGCGCGGCCGAGTCGCTGCTCGGCATCATCAACGACATCCTCGACTTCTCGAAGATCGAAGCCGGCCGGCTGGAGATCGAGGAGATCCCGTTCCGGCTTGGTGACGTGCTCGACCAGCTCGCCACGCTGGTGGGCATGCGCGCCGAGGAGAAGGGCCTGGAGCTGCTGTTTGCGCTGCCGCCCGGGCTGCCGACCGCGCTTGTCGGCGACCCTTCGCGGCTGGGCCAGATCCTGCTGAACCTGAGCAACAACGCGGTCAAGTTCACCGAGCGGGGCGAGGTCACGGTGGCGGTGGCCGAGACGGCGCGCGAAGGCGAGCGCGTCACGCTGCGCTTCGAGGTGCGCGACACCGGCATCGGCCTCGCGCCCGACGCGTGCGCGCGGCTGTTCCAGCCCTTCACGCAGGCCGACGCGTCGACCAGCCGGCGCTATGGCGGCACCGGGCTCGGGCTGGCGATCTGCCGCCACCTGGTGGAGCGCATGGGCGGCGAGATCGGGGTCGACAGCGAGCCCGGCCGCGGCAGCTGCTTCCACTTCAGCCTGCCGCTGGGCCTGCAGCCCGAGGCCGCGCCGGAGCCGCAGGATGCCGAACTGCAGGGCATGCGCGTGCTCGTCGTCGACGATCACCCGGCGGCGCGCGAGCTGCTGCGCACGCTGGCCGCGGCCTTCGGCCTGCAGGTCGAGACGGCGGCCGACGGCGCTGCGGCGCTGCAGGCCGTGGCGCGGGCCGACGCCGAGGACCGGCCGTTCAGGCTGCTGCTGCTCGACTGGCACATGCCGGGCCTGGACGGCATCGGCTGCCTGGAACGGCTGGCGCAGGCGGCCGACCGGCACGCCCCGCCGACGGTGCTGATGGTGACCGCCTTCAGCCGCGACGAGGCCGAGCGCCAGCTCACCGCCCGCGGGCTGGCGGTGGCAGGGCTGCTGGCCAAGCCGGTCACGCCCTCGGGCCTGCTGGACGCTTGCGCCAATGTGCTGGGTCGTCCGCGAGCCGGGCTCAGCCGCAACGAGCAGCGCCAGGAACTGCTGCAGGCGCGCCAGGCGGGGCTGGCCGGTGCACGTGTCCTGTTGGTCGAGGACAACCCCATCAACCAGGAGCTCGCGCGTGATCTGCTGAACCGCGCCGGCATCGTCGTCAACATCGCCGGCGATGGTCAGGAGGCGCTGAACACCCTCGCACGCGAGCGCTTCGACGCCGTGCTGATGGATTGCCAGATGCCCGTCATGGACGGCTACGAAGCGACGCGCGCGCTGCGCCGCCGCCCTGAACTGCAGGACCTGCCGGTGATCGCGATGACGGCCGACGCCATGGCCGGCGATCGCCAGAAGGCGCTGGAAGCCGGCATGAGCGACCACGTGGCCAAGCCTATCCGCGTCGATGACCTGTTCGCCACGCTGGCGCGCTGGGTGCGTCCGGCGCAGCCCGCTCCCAGGCCGCAGGCGCCGCCCGTGGCCCTGGACATGCGCGCCGGCGTGGCCGCGCTGATGGGCGACGAGGCGCTGTATCGGCGCCTGCTGCTGCTGTTCCGCCAGCGCGAGAGTGACGTCGTCGCCCGCTTCCGCGCCGCGCTTGAGCGGGACGATGGCAAGGCCGCCTTGCGCTGCGCGCACGACCTGAAGAGCGTCGCGGGCAGCCTGGGGATGCCGGCCCTGCAGCGCGCCGCCGCTGCGCTGGAACAAGCCTGCAGTCCAGATGCCGAAGCGGCGGCCCTGGAACCACTGCTGCAGGCCGTGGAGCGCGAACTCGCCGCGGTGCTGGCCCAGTTGAACGAGAAGGGTTTGAGCTGAACGCGCAGACGGCCCGGCGCGGCCTGCCGGGCCAAAATGGCGCCCGGGCGACCGGTGTGGCGATTCATTGATCTGCTGCAACGACCACGATGTGGTGCCGCGGCATGCTTATCAGGCAGGCGCAGCGGCTTCCTTGCCCACACGGCTGAAATCGCCCTGAAACCACCCTTGTTGACAGATCGCCGAGAATCGGCGACCCGCGCGAACCCATTTCTTTTCCACTGGAGACTTTCCCATGACCATCAAGATCGGCATCAACGGCTTCGGCCGCATCGGACGCATGGTGTTCCGCGCCGCCGTCGCGAACTTCAAGGACATCGAGGTCGTCGCGATCAACGACCTGCTCGAGCCCGACTACCTGGCCTACATGCTCAAGTACGACAGCGTGCACGGCAAGTTCGACGGTGAAGTCTCCGTGGACGGCAACACCCTGGTCGTCAATGGCAAGAAGATCCGCCTGACCGCCGTCAAGGACCCGTCCGAGCTGCAATGGGCCGCCGTCGGCGCCGACATCGTCGTTGAAGCCACCGGCATCTTCCTGGACAAGGCCGGCGGCGAGAAGCACCTGGCCGCGGGCGCCAAGAAGGTCATCTTCTCGGCACCGTCCAAGGATGAAACCCCGATGTTCGTCTTCGGTGTCAACCACACCAAGTACGCCGGCGAAGCCATCATCTCCAACGCCTCCTGCACGACCAACTGCCTGGCCCCGCTGGCCAAGGTGCTGAACGACAAGTGGGGCATCAAGCGCGGCCTGATGACGACCGTGCACGCCGCCACCGCCACGCAGAAGACCGTCGACGGCCCGAGCAACAAGGACTGGCGCGGCGGCCGCGGCATCCTGGAGAACATCATCCCCAGCAGCACCGGCGCCGCCAAGGCCGTCGGCAAGGTCATCCCCGAGCTGAACAAGAAGCTGACCGGCATGGCCTTCCGCGTGCCCACCAGCGATGTGTCCGTCGTCGACCTGACCGTCGAGCTGAACAACGAAGCCAGCTATGCCGACATCTGCGCCGAGTTCAAGGCCCAGAGCCAGGGTGCGCTGAAGGGCGTGCTGGGCTATACGGAAGACAAGGTCGTCGCGACCGACTTCCGCGGCGACGCCCGCACCTCCATCTTCGACGCCGATGCCGGCATCGCGCTGGACGGCACCTTCGTCAAGCTGGTGTCCTGGTATGACAACGAGTGGGGCTATTCCAACAAGGTCCTGGAAATGGTCCGTGTTGTGGCTGGTTGACCCCTCGTCCAGTCTGCCGCGCTGAACGCGGTCAGCCTGGCCGGTCCCCCGAGGGGACGGCGATGCTTGCCGGATTGACCGGCAAGCACATCGCCAGACGGGCCGGCTCGGGAGCGGCCCAGCGCTCGGCCCGAATACCGCCAGAAGGCCCGCCGCGAGCGGGCCTTTCTCATTTCTTGCGCCCCACATTTGTTTGCGATTTCCTCCATGACGGACACATAAACTGGCCGCCCGCCTGTTTGAGCCCGCCGTCATGAAGTCCCTGCGTCCGCTGCTGATTGCCACCCTGGCCGCAATGGCCTTCCCCGCCCTGGCCCAGACGGCGGAGACTGAAGCCCGCGTCATCGTGCGCTTCAAGCCCCAGGCCGACAGCGTGCGGGCCAAGGCGATGGCGCTGCGTGCCACCCGGGGCGAGGCGCGCGAGATCGCCCAGACGCGTGCCACCGCCCTGGGCATGCGCACGGGGAACCGGCTGGCGGCCGGCATCAGCCTGGACGAGCGTACCCACGTGATGGTTGCCCGGGGCATGACGAGCGCCCAGTTGGCCAAGCGGCTGGCGGCGGACGGCGAGGTCGAGCTGGTGGCCGTGGACCAGCGCCGCAAGATCGCCAGGCTGCCCAACGACCCGCTGTTCGGCGGTGCCGACGTGAACCCCGAAACGACGGTAGGCGGCATCCAGGCCCGCACCATCGACCAGTGGTACTTGAAAAAGCCCAGCGCCACGCCGGGCCAGGTGGTCTCCAGCATCAACGCGCCGGCCGCCTGGGACACCACGACCGGCACGTCCACAACAATAGTCGCGGTGCTGGACACCGGCGTGCGCATGGACCATCCCGACCTGGCGGGCCAATTCGTTGCCGGCTACGACATGATCGGCTTCGGCAGCGCCGGCACCAGCCAGCAGGCGACGTCGATTGCCATCGCCAACGACGGCGGCGGTGCCGACTCCGACCCTTCAGACCCCGGCGACTGGGTCAGCCAGGCCGACATCACCAGCGGTGCCCTGGGCAGTGGCTGCGACAGCAGCGACGTGGGCAACAGCTCCTGGCATGGCACCCGCGTGTCCGGCCTGATTGCCGCGCTGAGCAACAACGGCCAGGGCATGGCCGGCGTCGGCTGGGGCCTGAAGATCATGCCGGTGCGCGTACTGGGGAAGTGCGGCGGCTATGACAGCGACATCATGGCCGGCATGAAATGGGCGGCCGGTATCGCAGTGCCCGGCTTGCCCGCCAACGCCAACAAGGCCAAGGTGATCAACATGAGCCTGGGCGGCAGCGGCAGCTGCACTTCGCTCTACCGTGACACCGTCACCCAGGTCAACGCCGCCGGCACCACCATCGTCGTGGCGGCCGGCAATTCCGAAGGCCAGGCCGTCGGCACGCCGGGCAACTGCGCCGGCGTCATCACCGTGGCGGCTCTGCGCCATGTCGGCACCAAGGTCGGCTTCTCCAGCCTGGGCCCCGAGGTGACCGTCGCCGCGCCCGGGGGCAATTGCATCAACACCGGTGTCGGCCAGGCCTGCCTCTATCCCATGGTCAGCACGACCAATGCCGGCACGACGACGCCGGTGGCCAACGACGGCTCCTTCACGGGCAGCGCGGCCTCGGTGGGCACCAGCTTCTCGGCCCCCATCGTCAGCGGCATCGTCGGCCTGATGGCTTCGGTGCGGCCCAACCTGACCGCGGCCGAGGCGACGCAGATCCTCAAGAGCACGGCGCGGGCCTTCCCGACGACGGGTGGGGGCAGTGCGGCTGACGGCAATCCGCCGCAGTGCAAGGCACCGAGCTCCACCGCGCAGGACGAGTGCTATTGCACGACCAGCACCTGCGGCGCCGGCATGGTGGACGCCGCCGCGGCCATCGCCGCGACGGTGGCCCTGAACGGCGCCGGCGTCGTCACCATCTCCCAGAACCCCGCCAGTGGCCTGACCGCCGGCCAGACACTGACGCTGACGGCCGCGGCCGGCCTGCCGAGCGGTCGCACGGTCGCGTCGACGGCCTGGGTGCTGGTGGACGGCGGCGGCATCGTGACCGCCTTTGCCTCCGGCGCCAGCACGGCCACGGCGACGATCACACCCACGGCGGCCGGCAATTTCACGGTGCGCGCCGACGTGACCGACAACGCCGGGGCCGTCTACAGCCAGTCGGCAACCATCAGCGTCGCGGCGGCGCCTTCGTCGGGCGGTTCGTCGGGTGGTGGTGGCGGCGGCGCGGCCAGCGCGATCTGGCTGGCCGGGCTGCTGCTGGCAGCGCTGGCGCTGCGCCGCTCAGCTGTTGACCGCTGAGGCGGCGGGCGCTGCGCTGCAGGCCTTGAAGCCGGCCGCCAGGGCAGCGTCCTTGGAGGCCTTGAGCTTGGCCGCCAGCAGGCCGTCGGCCTGGTTGATGACCAGGGTGTGGCGCGTCAGCGGAGCTTTCAGCGCCAGCACGCGCAGGCCCTTGAGGCCGCGCTTGTCGAAGTTCTCGGCCTGGGCCGCCGCTTCGGCCTGGCTGGCATGCTTGCTGAGCACAAAGGCCGGCTGCTCGGCCGGCAGGCCTTCCAGCGGTTCGAATTTCAGATGCAGGCCCGTGTAGGTCGCTTCCTTGCGGGCGCGGAATTCGGGGTCGGCGAGCTTGATGGTGGCCACCACCCACACGCCGGCCTGTTCGCTGCTGCGCACCTGGGCCTCGGCGCCGGCCGTCTTCAGCGCGGCCTGCGCGGCGGCGAGGGCGGCATCGCCTTCCAGCGGGCCCAGCTCCAGGCAGCTGCGCTGGGCGGCCGCCATGGCCGCGCTGGCGGCCAGGGGCTGGATGCGTTCGGGATGCTGCTGGGCGGCCACGCGTTGGGGCTCGCGGCCGCCCTGGGCGGGCAGGCCGGTCACGGCGTCCAGCCAGCCGCGCGACCAGATGAAGAAGAGGGCGTTCACCGCCAGCAGCACGACGACGACGATGCGCATCACAGGCGGGTCTCCAGTCTCAGGCTCAGTTCACCACCGCTGCAGGGCGCGATGCCGGCGGCGGTCTCCAACAGCAGTTCGCCCCGCAGGCTGACGCCACGCGCCGTGCCGACTTGCTCGCCGACCCGCACGCGCTGGCCGGCCGTCAGGTCGCGCCGCGCAAAGGCGGCCTGCCAGGGCGCAAAGCCCAGGGAAGCAAAATCGGCCAGCAGGGCTCGCAGGGCCGGTGCCAGGCGGTCCAGTGTCGCCGCGGCCGTGGCGTCAGGGTCCAGTGTCTGCAGGGCGGCGTGGCCGCTGGCGAAGGCGGCCCGGTCGGCGTCGGCAGGCAGAGGCTGCAGATTCAGCCCGATGCCGATGACCACGCCGCGCCGCTCACCGACCAAAGGCACGGTCTCGATGAGGATGCCACCCAGCTTGGCGTCGTCCAGGAAGAGGTCGTTGGGCCACTTCAGGCGGATGCGCTCGCCGGCCGGATCCAGCACATCGGCCACCGTGCAGCCGACGGCCAGGGACAGGCCCGACAGATCCAGCTCCACAGGGAAAGTGCGGGCGATGGAGAAGGTCAGCGACGAGTCATCGCTCTGCCAGGCCCGACCCAGGCGGCCGCGGCCGGCGGTCTGGCGGTCGGCCCAGAGGATCAGCGGCCCGCCGCCGTCGCGCAGGTGGGCCAGCGCTTCGGTATTGGTCGAGCCGCATTCGGCGAGGTGGCGCCGCTCCATGGTGTCAGCGACCTGAACGTCGGGTCTTGGGCGCCAGCATGGTGCCGCGGCAGGTGGCGGCGCCGCACCAGCAGGCGAACTGTTTCTTGACCTTGGCCGTGTGGCGGTCTTCCAGCACCAGGCCGTAGTCGTAGAACAGCTCTTCGCCGGGCTCCAGGTCGCGCAGGGCCTTGATGAAGACGCGGCCGTCGACCTCGTCGGCCTCGCAGTTGGGCTCGCAGGCGTGGTTGATCCAGCGCGCGTTGTTGCCGCCGTACAGGGCGTCGATGACGAGGCCGCCATCAAGGTGGAAATAGAAGGTGTGGTTGGGCTGGGCCGGGTCGTGCGGGTGGCGCTCGACGGCCTGCTCCCAGGTGATGCGCTCGCCGGTGTACTCGATGATCTTGGCGCCCGCCTCGATGGGAGCCACCGCGTAGACGCCCCGGCCATGCACGCCGGAATCACGGACTTCGATCTTGCGACGGGGGGTTTTAGGCGTCATCGGCGCTGTGGTACGGTGATTTCATGGGTGCGCGCGTGCGTAGGCGTGCGCGCGAGGCCCGGATTGTAGGCAGGGGATTTGGAGCCCCCGCCATGTGCATAGGTGCTAGAGAAAGACCGATGAGCAAGACTCTGATCATTGCCGAGAAGCCCTCCGTCGCGCAGGACATCGTCCGCGCGCTGACGCCCGTGGCTGGCAAGTTCGACAAGCACGACGACCATTTCGAGAACGAGCAGTACGTCGTCAGCTCGGCGGTGGGCCACCTGGTGGAGATCGCGGCGCCCGAGGAATACGACGTCAAGCGCGGCAAGTGGAGCTTCGCCCACCTGCCCGTCATCCCGCCGCATTTCGACCTCAACCCCATCGACAAGAACAAGGGCCGGCTCAACGCCCTGGCCAAGCTGATCCGCCGCAAGGACGTGACGGCCCTGATCAACGCCTGCGACGCGGGCCGCGAGGGCGAGCTGATCTTCCGTCTCATCGAGCAATACGCCCAGCCGGCCAAGGGCAAGCTGAACAAGCCCATCCAGCGCCTGTGGCTGCAGTCCATGACGCCGGCCGCCATCCGCGAGGGCTTCGAGAAGCTGCGCAGCGACGCGCAGATGCTGCCCCTGGCCGACGCCGCGCGCTGCCGCTCCGAGGCCGACTGGCTGGTGGGCATCAATGGCACGCGGGCCATGACGGCCTTCAATTCGCGCGACGGCGGTTTCTTCCTGACCACCGTCGGCCGCGTGCAGACGCCCACGCTCTCCATCGTCGTCGAGCGCGAGGAGAAGATCCGCAAGCACGTCGCCCGCGACTACTGGGAGCTGCGCGCCAACTTCGACGCCCAGGCCGGCCAGTACGAAGGCAAGTGGTTCGACCCCACCTGGAAGAAGAACGACGACCTGGAGCGCCGCGCCGACCGCCTCTGGACCCAGGCCGAGGCCGACGAGATCGCCAAGGCCGTGCTCGGCAAGCCGGCCGTCGTCACCGAGGAAAGCAAGCCCAGCACGACCAGCTGTGGCGCGCTGTATGACCTGACGACGCTGCAGCGCGAGGCCAACTCGCGCTTCGGCTTCTCGGCCAAGACGACGCTGTCCATCGCCCAGGCCCTGTACGAGAAGCACAAGGTGCTGACCTACCCGCGGACGGACTCGCGCTTCCTGCCCGAGGACTACCTGGCCGTGGCCAAGGACACGGCCAAGATGCTGGCGACCGAGGATCTGCCCGGCCCGCTGGCCGCGCTGTCGCAGCATGCGGCGACGTCCTTGAAGGAAGGCTATATCAAGCCGACCAAGAAGGTCTTCGACAACGCCAAGGTGTCGGACCACTTCGCCATCATCCCGACGCTGCAGGCGCCCAAGGCCTTGACCGAGGTCGAGGCCAAGCTCTACGACATGGTCGTCAAGCGCTTCCTGGCGGTGTTCTTCCCGCCGGCCGAGTTCCTGGTCACGACGCGCATCTCGAAAATCGACAACAAGCACCATTTCCAGACCAACGGCAAGGTGCTGGTCAAGCCGGGCTGGCTGGCCGTCTACGGCAAGGATGTCGACGACGAGGATGCCAACCTGGTGCCCGTTCAGCCCGATGAGGTCGTGCGCACCGAGAGCGTCGACGTGAAAGCCCTGCAGACCAAGCCGCCGGCGCGCTACACCGAGGCGACGCTGCTGTCCGCCATGGAAGGTGCCGGCAAGCTCATTGACGACGACGAGTTGCGCGAGGCCATGGCCGAGAAGGGCCTGGGCACGCCAGCGACGCGGGCGGCCACCATCGAAGGCCTGATCAGCGAGAAATACATGCTGCGCGAAGGCCGCGAGCTGATCCCGACGGCCAAGGCCTTCCAGCTGATGACGCTGCTGCGCGGCCTGGATGTCGAGGACCTGACGCGACCCGAGCTGACCGGTGACTGGGAGTTCAAGCTCTCCGAGATGGAGAAGGGGCGCCTCAAGCGCGAGCAGTTCATGGCCGAGATCGCCGCCATGACCGAGAAGATGGTCGCCAAGGCCAAGGGCTATGACCGCGACACCATCCCCGGCGATTACGCGACGCTGAAGACGCCCTGTCCCAAATGCGGCGGCATCGTCAAGGAGAACTACCGCCGCTTCACCTGCACCGGCAAGAGCGGCGACGGCAGCGACGCCTGCGGCTTCTCCATCGGCAAGATCCCGGGCGGGCGCAGCTTCGAGCTGCACGAGGTCGAGGCCTTCCTGCGCGACAAGAAGATCGGCCCGCTGGAGGGCTTCCGCTCCAAGGCGGGCTGGCCCTTCACGGCCGAGCTGGCCCTGGTCTATGACGACGAGATCCAGAACTGGAAGCTGGAGTTCGACTTCGGCGAGGACGCCAAGAAGGCCGAGAACGACGGTGAGCCGGTGGACTTCTCGGGCCAGAACTCGTTGGGGGCCTGCCCGAAGTGCAAGGGCCATGTCTATGAGCATGGCGCCAACTACGTCTGCGAGCACTCGGTCGGCGCCCACGTGACCTGCGACTTCAAGACCGGCAAGGTCATCCTGACCCAGCCCATCGAACCGGCCCAGGTGCACAAGCTGCTGGCCGACGGCAAGACCGACCTGCTGGAGAACTTCGTCTCCAACAAGACCCGCCGCAAGTTCAAGGCCTTCCTGGCCTATGACAAGAAGGAAGGCAAGGTCGTCTTCGAGTTCGAGCCGCGTGCGGCCAAGGCGCCTGCGGCCAAGAAAACGCCGGCGAAGAAGGCTGCGGCCAAAGCCTGAGCCCCGGCTTGCGCGTTGCTTGACGGCATCGCGCAGGGCGGCGGCCGGCCCGGCCGACGGCTTATGCTCGCTGCCATGGGCCTGAACGGGCCGGATCGGGAGAGCGGGGGATGGCGTTGACGCCGATCAACCTCGGAATACAGACGCGCCTGACGGCGGGCATCGCCCTGGTCGCGAGCCTGCTGGTGCTGGCCGTCGGCTGGTACTGGACGACGCACGAGGAGGCCGAGCTGATGGCCGGGCTGCGCCAGCGCGAGGCACGCATGGCCGGCCTCATCGAAAGAGGCTTCGCCGGCCCGATCTGGAACCTCGACCATGTCGCTATCGAGAACCTGCTCGATGCCGTCATGGCCGACCCTGAGGTGCATGCCATCGAGCTCAAGGGCCTGGGCCTGCGCGGCGGCCAAGCCAGGCGCAGCCGGGACACGTCCGCCAGCGGGTCGTCCACCGGACAGCTCAGGCGCGAGTTCAACATCACCTACCAGCCCGCCGCCGACACGGCCGGCACCCAGGTCGCCTCGGCCGTCCTCGTCTTCACCCGTGATCTCATCGACGAGCAGATCCAGCGCACCCGCCTCTTCGTCGTCGAGCTGCTGGCCGTCGTCGTCGTCGGCATCGTCATCGCCAGCTCCCTGCTGGTGCACTGGCTGGTGCGTCGGCCTGTCGCCCGCCTGGGCGGCCTGGCCCAGCGCGTCGCCAAGGGCGACCTCGGGGCCCAGGAGACGGTCGAGCGCGGCGACGAGATCGGCGAGCTGACCATGCGCTTCAACGCCATGAGCCTGAAGCTGCGCAGCGCCGCCGACCAGGTTCAGCTCAGCTCCGAAGGCCTGCGCGTCAGCGAGGCCCGCTACCGCAGCCTGTTCGAGAACGCCACCGAAGGCGTCTTCCAGGCCGATGCCGATGGCCGCGTGCTCAGCATGAACCGCGCCTTCACGCAGATGCTGGGCCTGGGCTCGCAAAGCCCGGTGGGGCGGCTGCTGCGCGACCTGACCGGCATCGAGCGCGACGAGCTGCGACGCGTGGCCGCCGTCATGAACGAGCAGGGCAAGATCCAGCAATGCCAGCTGCAGCTGCGCGCTTGCGGCGGCCGGCCGCTGTGGGTGGAGCTGAATGCGCACTGGGTCGAAGGCGAGGGCGGCCAGCGCCGCATCGAGGGCATGGTCAGCGACATCTCGCTGCGCCGCCAGGCCGAGGCCGAGCTGACCCGCCACCGCGACCATCTCGAGGAACTCGTCAACGAGCGCACCGCCGAGCTCAGCGAGGCCAAGCTGCGCGCCGAGTCCGCCAACCAGGCCAAGGGCCGCTTCCTGGCCACCATGAGCCATGAGTTCCGCACGCCGCTGAACGCCATCCTCGGCTTCACGCAGCTGATGCAGATGGACGCGGCCATCCCTGCCAATCAGCAGGCCAAGCTGCAGCTGATGCGCGACTCCGGCCTGCATCTGCTGGAGCTCATCAACGACGTGCTGGACATGGCCAGCATCGAGGCCGGCAAGGTCTCGCTGAAGTCTGCGCCGGTGGACCTGCGTGCTCTCGTCGACATGGCCTGCGACAGCGTGCGCCTGCGCGCCGAGCAGAAGGGCCTGAGCTTCGCGGTGGATGTCGATGCCCGCCTGCCGGCCACGGTCGTCGCCGACGGCCAGCGCCTGCGCCAGGTGCTGCTCAATCTGTTGTCCAACGCCGTCAAGTTCACCGACAGCGGCAATGTGCAGCTCGCCACCCGCGTCGTTGAACTCGACGCCCTGCACACGCGGCTGCGCTTCGAGGTGACCGACAGCGGCATCGGCATGACACCGGCCCAGCAGGCGCGCCTCTTCCAGGCCTTCGAGCAGGTCTCCGACGCCTCGCGTCATCTCGGCGGCACGGGCCTGGGCCTGTCCATCAGCCAGCAGCTGGTGCGCCTGATGGGCAGCCAGATCCTGGTGCAGAGCACGGCGGGGCAGGGCAGTTCCTTTGTTTTTGAGCTCAGGCTCCCGTTGGCGTGATGTCTTTGATGCCTTTCGGGCCGAGCGCTGGGCCGCTCCCGAGCCGGCCCGCTTTGGCGATGTGCTTGTCGGTCAATCCGACAAGCATCGCCGTCCCCTCGGGGGACCGCTTGGGCGCGCCCGCGTTCAGCGTGGCGAGACCAAGCGAGGGGCTTGAATGACCTGGGCAATCGCGGCCAAGCTGTTGGCGATATGGGTCGCCGTGGCCATCGGCTGGACCGTCGGCCGCATGCGCTGGCTGGGCGGTGGCCCGGCGGGCAGTGACACCGACCCCGCCCGCGTGCTGGCCAACGCGGCCTTCTACATCTTCGTGCCGGCCCTGCTGTTCCGCACCACGGCGCGGCTGGACACGGCGGCCCTGCCCTGGGCTTTCCTGTTCGCCTTCTTCGTGCCGGTGCTGGCGCTGATCGCGCTGATGTATGCGCTGTATCGCTGGCGGAGCAAGCCGGGCGAGGGCGTCGTGGCGCCCAGCGTCAGGGCCATCACGGCGGGCTTTGGCAATACGCTGCAGGTGGGCCTGCCCGTGGCAGCCGGCGTGTTCGGCGAGAAGGGCCTGGCCATCCACATCGCGGTGGTGAGCCTGCATGCCCTGTCGATACTCACGCTGCTGACGGCCATCGTCGAGCTCGACCTCGCGCGCGAGCGCAGCAGCGGCAACCTGGCCGGCACGCTGCTGCAGACGGTGCGCAACACCGTCATCCATCCCGTCGTGCTGCCGGTGCTGGCCGGCCTGGCCTGGAACGCCACCGGCCTGACCCTGCCGGCCGTCGCCGACGAGGCCCTGCAGAGCCTGGGCACGGCCGTCGTGCCGCTGTGCCTGACGCTGATCGGCATGTCGCTGGCCTATTACGGCTGGCCGCGCACCTGGCATGGCCTGGCCGGTCTGCTGGTGGCCAAGCTGCTGCTGATGCCGGCCGTCGTGCTCGGTATCGCGCACTGGGGCCTGGGCCTGAACGGCATGCCGCTGGCCGTCATCGTCATGATCGCGGCCCTGCCGACCGGCTCCAACGCGCTGATCTTTGCACAGCGCTACCGCGCGCTGGAGGCCGAGGTCACCGCGGCCACCGTCATCTCCACCGTTCTTTACGTCGCCACGGCGCCGCTGTGGCTGGCTCTGCTGGCATGGTTGTCGCCCTGGTAAGCCTCATGGTGACTCCCGGCACTTCTGCCGCCGGTTGATCGCGCCGCCCAATTTCCATCTGCCTGCTCTTCGAGGACCAACCCGAATGAATGCTCCCTCTCCCCGCCGCCTCGTTGCCCTGATGGCCCTGGCCGGTGCCCTGTCCGCCGCTTTGCCGGCCTGGTCCGAGTCTGCCCAGGGGGCCGTCAGCACCGAGGCCGGCCAGCTCGCCGTCAGGCAGGAGAAGTTCACGCTGGCCAATGGCTTCGAGGTCATCCTCGTCGAGGACCACCGCCTGCCGCTGGTGGCCTTCAACCTGTGGGTGCATGCCGGCCCGCGCAACGAAGCCCGGGGCCAGACCGGCTTTGCCCATCTGTTCGAGCACCTGATGTTTGCCGGCAGCCGGCATGTGCCGCGCGGCGAGTTCGACAAATTCGTCGACGCCGCCGGCGGCACCGACAGCAATGGCTCGACCAATTTCGACCGCACCAACTACTTCTTCACGCTGCCCTCCAACCAGCTTGAGAAGGGCCTGTGGCTGAAGTCCGACATGCTGGGCTGGATGATCGACGAGGTCGATTCCGTGGCCCTGGCCAACCAGCAGGACGTGGTGCGCAACGAACGCCGCCAGAGCTTCGAGAACCGGCCCTATGGCATCGTCGAGGAGGCGCTCTACCAGGCCCTGTACCCCGAGGGCCACCCCTATCGCGCCGCCGTCATCGGCTCGCATGCCGACATCCAGAGCATCCAGCTCAAGGACGTGAAGGACTTCGCCCGCACCTATTACCGGCCCAACAACGCGACCCTGGTGCTGGCCGGCGACTTCGATCCCCGGCAGGCCAAGGCCCTGGTGCAGAAATACTTCGGCTCGTTGAAGCCCGGCGCCAAGCTGCCCGAGGTCAAGGTCGCCACGCCCGAGATCACCCAGGAGCGTCGCCTCGTCGTCACCGACCGCATCGAGCTGAGCCGCCTCAACCTGGCCTGGCATACGCCGCCGATGTTCGCGGCGGGGGACGCCGAGCTCGACGTCGCCGCCCATGTGCTCGGTGGCGGCAAGGCCAGCCGCCTCTATGGCCTGCTGGTGCGCGACAGGCAGCTCGCCCAAAGCGTGCAGGTCTCGCAGGACTCGCAGTCGCTGAGCTCGATCTTCAACATCGAGCTCATTGCCCGCCCGGGCGCATCGCTGGACGAGATCGAGAAGCTGGTCGACGCCGAGATCGCCAAGCTCGCGGCGACGCCGCCCAGCGAGGCCGAGCTGAACCAGGCCCGCGCCACCATCCAGACCCAGCTGCTGCAGCGCATGGAGAAGGTCACGTCGCTGGCCGACCTGATCAACCACTACAACCAGATGGCCGGCGACCCCGGCTATGTGGGCAAGGACCTGGCGCGCTATGCCGGCACGACGCCGGCCGCCGTCAGCGCCACCGTGGCCCGGTGGCTGAAGAAGGACAGCCGCGTCGTCGTGCAGGCCCTGCCGGGCGAGCAGGTGCTGCCACCCGAGGTGGCCACGCCGCCCATGCCGACCAAGGCCGCCAAGGGTGAGCGCGAAGCGCTGAACGCGCTGGAGGCCTGGCGCAGCAAGCCGCCCGCGGCCGCCAAGGCCAAGCCGCTGACGCTGCCGGCCGCGCAGAGCTTCACCCTCGCCAATGGCCTGACCGTCATCCACTCGGCCAAGCCCGGCCTGCCTCTGGTCAGCGCCAGCCTCACGGTGCGTGCCGGCCAGGGCGCCAACCCGGCCGACAAGCCGGGCCTCGCCGGCTTCGTGGCGGCCATGCTGCCCGAGGGCACGAAGACGCGCAGCGCCCAGCAGATCGCCGAAAGCCTCGCGGGCCTGGGCGCGACGCTGAACGCCCAGGCCGGCAGCGAAGAGGCCCGCATCGAGTTCTCCGGCCTCAAGGCCAGCGCCAAGGAAGGCCTGGCCCTGCTGGCCGACGTGGCCCTCAACCCGGCCTTTGAAGGCGCGGAGATCGAGCGCCAGAAGGCCCAGCGCCTGGCCGCCCTGGCCCAGGCGCGCGAGGAAGCGTCGCTGCTGGCCAATGTCGTCGGCAACCGCGTCGTCTATGGCGATGCCCATCCGCTGGCCGCCAATGCCCTGGGGACCGAGGCCAGCATCAAGGCCGTCGACGCGGCGACGCTGCGCGGCTTCTGGCAGGGCCATTACCGCCCCGAGCGTGCGGCCCTGGTCGTCGCCGGCGACCTGACCGAGGCCGAGCTGCGCGCGCTGATCGAGCCGCTGTTCGGCGCCTGGAAGCCCACGGGCGAGGCCGCGCCTGCGGCGCCCCTGCCCTCGCCCAGGCCGATTGCCGCGCGCACCGTCGTCGTCGACAAGCCGGGCGCACCGCAGACGGCACTGGCCGTCGTCGCACCGGGCCCCTTGGCCTCCGCGCCCGACTGGGCGGCCGTCGAGGTCATGAATGCGGCCCTCGGCGGCCTGTTCACCTCGCGCATCAACAACCAGCTGCGCGAGGTCAAGGGCTATACCTACGGCATCTTCTCGGGCTATGCCATGGGTCGCGAGCGCGGCCAGTTCGGCATCCGCGGCAGCGTGCGCACCGACGTGACGGGTGCGGCCCTGAGTGATATGTGGAAGGAGATCCAGGCCATGCGCAGCAAGCCCATGGGTGCGGCCGAGCTGACGCGGGTGCGCAATGCCCGGCTGCTGTCCCTGCCGGGCTCCTTCGACACCAACCAGGCCGTCGTCGGCGCCTACGCGGCCAACTGGGCCGTGGGCCGGCCGCTCAGCGCCATCGCCGAGGAGCCCGGGAAGCTCGCAGCCGTCACGGCCGCCGCGGCGCAGAAGGCCGCGCGCGACCACCTCGACCCGGCCCAGCTCATCGTCGTGGCCGTGGGCGACAAGGCCAAGGTCCTGCCCCAGCTGCAGGCCATCGGCCGCAAGGCCGAGGTGCGCGACGCTGAAGGCAAACCTCAGCCCTAGAGCAAAGCCCCTCGCCTGTCCTCGCATCGCTGTACGCGAGCACATCGCCAGAGCAGGCCGGCTAGGTGAACTGGAGTCGGACACAAGCAGTCCCTGCGGACTGCTTGTGCCTACGACAGGCCTTGGGCCTCTGGCCCATGGCAGGCCCGGCGCTCGGCCCGCAAACCGATGCGCCCTGATTGCAGTCGGGCACTGCCGGTGCGAGCATGCCCGCTTGGCCCCCGCCGGGCCTGGAGGTCGAATGCGTGCTCGCTCCTTCTCCGCCACCCGACTGCTGCAAGCCCTGGCCGCCATCGGCCTCGTGGCTTTGGGAGGCAGCGCCGATCGCGCGGCTGCTTTCGATCCGCTGCTGGACAGCGTCGGCGGCGTCTGCGCGCCGACCGTCGCCGGCCAGCCCGTGCTGCTGCAGGCCCTGCTGGCCTCGGCCGCCGTCCAGCCCAAGACCGAGACGGCACCCTTCCAGCCCGCGCCCATGAAGGCGGCGCCGGGCGACGTGCCGGTCTACAAGGATCTGGGCCGCATGAGCTTCAAGCTCGCCAAGGCCTCGCCCAAGCTGCAGGCCTATTTCGACCAGGGCCTGCGCCTGTCCTTTGCCTTCAACCATGCCGAGGCCCAGCGCGCCTTCCAGGCCGCGCAGAAGCTCGACCCCGGCTGCGGCCTGTGCTTCTGGGGCGAGGCGCTCATCCTCGGCCCCAATATCAACGTGCCCATGCAGGCCGAAGCGAACGCGCCGGCCTGGGCCGCCCTGCAGCGCGCCGTGGCGCTGAAGGACAAGCTGCCGCCGCGCGAGCGCCTCCTCATCGAGGCCCTGCAAAAGCGCTACGCCGCCGAGCCGCCCACCGACCGTGCCCCGCTGGACGCCGCCTATGCCGATGCGATGAAGGCGGTGGCCAAACAGTTCCCCGGCGAGGACCTGATGCAGGTACTGGCCGCCGAGGCGGCCATGGACACCCAGCCCTGGGACTACTGGGAGGCCGCCGGCGCCAAGCCCAAGGGCCGCACGGCCGACATCCTGGCCCTGCTGGAGGCCGTGCTCAAGCGCAACCCCAACCATGCCGGCGCCATCCACCTCTATATCCACGCCGTCGAGGCCTCGACGACGCCCGACCGGGCCCTGGCTCCCGCGCGCCGACTGGCCGCGCTGATGCCCGGTGCCGGCCACATCGTGCACATGCCGGCCCATATCTACTACCGCGTCGGGCTGTATCGCGAATCGCTGGAGGCCAACCGCCAGGCCATCGCCGTCGACGAGGCCTATTTCAAGACCTCGCCGTCGGACCCGCTGTACCGCTCGGCCTACTACCCGCACAACATCCACTTCCTGATGGTGTCGGCCCAGATGGGCGGCGCGGCCTCGACGGCCATCGAGGCGGCGGGCAAGCTCGACGCGTCCATGCCCGTCGACGTCGTCAAGGCCTTCCCCATCATGCAGCCCGTCAAGGCGGCGCCCTACACGACGCATGCTCAGTTCAGCTCGCCCGATGTCATCCTGAAGCTGGCTGCGCCGTCCGACGACCTCGTGCTGGTGCGCGTCATGTACCACTACGCCAGGGCCGTGGCCCAGGCAGCGCGCCACGACGCGGCTGCCGCCAAGCAGGAGATCGCAGCGTTGACGACGCTGGAGGCGGCCGACTTCAGCGCATTTGACGCCTGGGGCATCCCGGCCAAGGCCATCGCGCAGACGGCCCACCTCGTCGCCACGGCCCGCCTGGCCGACGCCCAGGGCGACTTGGCCGGTGCGGCCGCCGCGTTCGAGCAGGCCGTCGCCATCGAGGAGGGCCTGGCCTATACCGAGCCGGCCTACTGGTACTACCCGGTGCGCCAGTCCCTGGGGGCGGTGCGCCTGCGCCAGGGGCGGCTCGACGAGGCCGAGAAGGCCCTGCGCGACTCGCTGGCCCGCGTGCGCAACAACGGCTGGGCCCTGGCGGCCCTGGCCGAGGTCTACAAGAAGCGCGGCGACGCGGCGGCCGAGAAGAGCGCTCGCCAGGCGTTGAGCAAGGCTTGGTTCGGCACGGAGGGCGGGCCCGACCTTACGAAGCTCTAGGTCGGGAGGCCTCGACGAAAATGGCGGCATGAGCCTGCCCGCCTATATGGACGACCTCGGCCGCGCCGCCCGCGCCGCCGCCACCGCTATGGCAGCCGCCTCGACGGCCGCCAAGAACATTGCGCTGCTGGCCCTGGCCCGCCGCCTGCGCGAGGCCGGCCCAGCCCTGGCCGAGGCCAATGCCCGCGATCTGGCCGGCGCCGCCGAGCTCAGCGGCCCGCTGCGCGACCGGCTCAAGCTCGACGCCAAGACCCTGGCTACCGTGGCTGAAGGCTGCGAGCAGATCGCCGCCATGCCCGACCCGGTCGGCGAGATCACCGGCGTCAAGCGCCGCCCCAGCGGCATCAGCGTCGGCCAGATGCGCGTGCCGCTGGGCGTGTTCGGCATGATCTACGAGAGCCGCCCCAACGTGACCATCGAGGCCGCGTCCCTGGCCATCAAGAGCGGCAATGCCTGCATCCTGCGTGGCGGCTCGGAGGCCATCCATTCCAACCTGGCCCTGGCCGAGATCGTCGCGGCGTCGTTGGAGGAAGCCGGCCTGCCGCGCACCGCCGTGCAGCTCGTCAACACGACCGACCGCGCCGCCGTGGGCCTGCTGATCAGCTCGCCGCAATGGGTGGACGTCATCATCCCGCGCGGCGGCAAAGGGCTGATCGAGCGCATCAGCGCCGAGGCCAAGGTGCCCGTCATCAAGCATCTGGACGGCAACTGCCACAGCTATGTCGACGCCGAGGTCGACCTGGAGCAGGCGCTCAGGGTCGTCGACAACGCCAAGACGCAAAAGTACAGCCCCTGCAACGCTACCGAGTCGCTGCTGGTGCATGCCGCCCAGGCCAGGGCCTTCCTGCCGCTCATCGCCGAGATCTTCCACGCCAAGGGCGTCGAGATGCGCGGCTGCGGCCGCACCTGCGCGCTGCTGCCGGCGGCCGTGCCGGCGACGGAAGAGGACTGGTCCACCGAATACCTGGCGCCCATCATCAGCATCAAGGTCGTCGATTCGCTGGACGAGGCCATCGTTCACATCAACCGCTATGGCTCGCACCACACCGATGCCATCCTGACGACCAATCACCCGAACGCGATGCGCTTCCTGCGCGAGGTCGATTCAGCCAGCGTCATGGTCAACGCCAGCACGCGCTTTGCCGACGGTTTCGAGTACGGCCTGGGCGCCGAGATCGGCATCTCGACGGACAAGTTCCATGCGCGGGGCCCGGTGGGGCTGGAGGGGCTGACGTCGATGAAGTGGGTGGTGTTGGGGCAGGGTGAGGTGAGGGGCTGAGCCCGATGAGCGGACCGGTGGCCGCCTGCTTCTGCGGCGCGGTGCGGATTCCAGTCGCCGCGGCGCTGTCGGCGCCGATCAACTGCCATTGCGGACAGTGCCGAGCCCTGAGCGGCGCCGCGTTCACGACCTGGGTGTCGCTGCCGCGCAGTCAATGCCAGCTGCCGGACCCGGGCGTTGTCGCGGGCTTCAAGCCGACGCAGAACCTGACGCGCTGGTCCTGCAGGCGCTGTGCCAGCCACGTGTTCACCGAAGACGTGCGTCTGGCGGACATCGTCGGTATCCCCGCAGGCGCCTTTCCCGATGCGGTCGTGCCGCCTCCCAAGCGCGACTACTTCATCCACCACAAGCCCGGCTGGCATCAGCAGCACCTGGCCTCGATCCCGCAATTCGGTGGCGAATCCGGCTATGAACCGGTGGATGGGGCGCGCTGAACGCGAGGCGCGATTAGCATCGCGGCCACGAGCCTGGACGGGAGCGCCAGCCATGACTGTCGAACGCATCTTCACCTCGCCCACGTCGGGCGGTCCGCAGCTGGAGCAGCAGTCCGTCCGCGTCGTCGCCGGCTCCGGCATCGAAGGCGACCGCTACTTCGGCCGGCATGACGAGCCCGGCCAGAACCTGACCCTGATCGAGATTGAGGAGATCGAGGCCTTTCTGCGCGAAAAGGGGCACGGCGACGACGTCTCCATCACGCATCGCAATCTGCTGACGCGTGGCGTGAGGCTCAACGAACTCGTCGGCGTCGAGTTCTCCATCGGCGCGGTCAGGTTGCGCGGCGTGGAGCTGTGCGAGCCCTGCCTGGGCATGGGCAACGCGCTGGCCTCGCCCGCCATCACCGCCGCGGCGGTCGTGAAGCGCTTTGTGCACCGCGGCGGCTTGCGCGCCGACGTGCTGTCCAGCGGCGTCGTCGAGTGCGGTGCTGCAATCGGACCGCTCGTCAAAAGCGGTTCCTCGGCAGAGTGAGGATGATGGGCGATCAGCGCGACTTCGACAAACTCGTCGCTTGCCTCTCACGCCGCCGCGCCACGGACTCCGACGTCCCCTTCCTCATGCGTCTGCGTCGGGAAACAATGGAGGCGCATCTGATGGCAGCAGGCCTGAGCATGAGCGAGGCCGATCATCTGGCTCGGCTGAGGCATCGCTACGACTGTGCCGAAGTGCTGCTGCAGGATGGCCATGCCGTGGGGCTGCTCAAGCTCTCCCGGGATGGGAGCGACTGGGAGATCATTCAATTCCAGCTGCTGTCGCGGCTTCAAGGCCAGGGCTTGGGAGCCAGCGTGCTGAAGCAGGTCATCGCCGAAGCGCTTGCTGCCGGGGCTGCGCTCAAGCTGAGCGTGCTGAAGGCCAATCCGGCGCTCTCGCTGTATGAAAGGCTGGGGTTTGTCGTCGAGAGCGAGTCGGCGGACGAATACAAGATGCGGTACCGGACCTGATGCAGTGAGGGGCAAGCCGACCAAGACGCGCCTCCCTAGAGCGCCCGGCCCAACCCGAACCCCGCTTCGTTAGCATCCCTCCCATGACCGACTCCCGCAAAGCCCTCGTCCTCTTCTCCGGCGGCCAGGACTCCACCACCTGCCTGGCCTGGGCCCTGGACCGCTTTGCCGAGGTCGAGACCCTGGCCTTCGACTATGGCCAGCGCCACCGCATCGAGCTGGACTGCCGCAACACCGTGCGCGCCGAGATTGCGGCCCAGTTCCCGGCCTGGGCCGGCAAGCTCGGCGCCGACCATCTGCTGGACCTGTCCCTGCTCGGCCAGATCAGCGACACGGCCCTGACCAGCGAGCGCGCTATCGAGCTGCAGGCCAATGGCCTGCCCAATACCTTCGTCCCGGGCCGCAACCTGCTCTTCCTGACCTTTGCCGCGACCCTGGCCTATCGCCGCGGCGCGTCGGTGCTGGTGGGCGGCATGTGCGAGACCGATTTCTCCGGCTACCCCGACTGCCGCGACAACACCATGAAGGCGCTCCAGGTGGCCCTCAGCCTGGGCCTGGACGCGCCGATGACGCTGGACACGCCGCTGATGTTCATCGACAAGGCCGCCACCTGGCGCCTGGCCGAGAGCCTGGGCGGCGCGGCCCTGGTCAAGCTCATCGTCGAGGAGACCCACACCTGCTATCTCGGCGAGCGCGGCGAGCTGCACGACTGGGGCCATGGCTGCGGCCACTGTCCGGCCTGCGAGCTGCGCGC
The DNA here is from genome assembly GCF_031458095.1 of Roseateles saccharophilus. GTDB lineage: Bacteria > Pseudomonadota > Gammaproteobacteria > Burkholderiales > Burkholderiaceae_C > Pelomonas > Pelomonas saccharophila_A. The sequence continues at coordinate 2,536,188 of NZ_JAVDXU010000001.1, read as the reverse complement.
GCGGGGCTTCGCCCAGTACAGGGCCGCAGCATGACGTTCTGGGGCTGGGGTGGCGTCGCCGGGGCGGCGCTGCTGTTCTTCTGGGGCGTGGGGGCCTACAACCGGCTGATGTCGCTGCGCAATCTCATCGGCGAGGCCTTCGTGCAGCTCGATGCCCATCTGAAGGACCGCAGCGAGGTCTGCGACAAGCTGCTGGCCGCCGTTGCACCGCGCCTGCCCAGCGAGCAGGCCACCTTCGACGCGCTCGCCACGGCCCAGGCGGAATCCCAGGCCGCCGCTTCGGCCTCGCGCGCCAAGCCCTGGTCGCCCGACCCGGTGGGCGGCCTCGCGGTGGCCAATGCCCTGCATGCGGCGGCGCTGACGCGGCTGCTGTCGCTGCTGGATCATCAGGCCGAGCTGCGCAGCGAGACCGAGATCGACGGCCTGGTCAGCGAGTTGAAGCTCATCGAGCGCCAGCGCGCCTTTGCCCGCCAGGTCTTCAATCAGGCCGTGGCCCAGTACAACGAGGCTCTGCACCAGTTCCCGACACGGGTGCTGGCCAACCTCTACGGCTTCGGCGAAGCTCGTTCGCTGTAAGGCTTGAGCCCGACGGCGCGACTGCGCCGCATGCGCCTGCTCACCGCCCTCCTGCTGTCCCTGGCCAGCCTCACCGCCGCCGCCCAGCCCGCCAAGCTGAGCGGCAACACGCTGGACGGCCAGCCCTTCAGCCTGGAGGCCCTGCGCGGCAAGGTCGTCATGCTGTTCTTCTGGAACACTGACTGCGCGCCCTGCATCCAGAAGATGCCCGAGCTACGTGCCAATGCGGCGGGTTGGCGGGGCAAGCCTTTCGAGCTGGTGCTGGTCAGCACCGACCGCGAACGCGCGGCGGCCCTGGCCTATCTGCAGACCTTGAAGCAGATCGAGAAGAACGGCCCGGCCATGCCGGCCCTGTGGGCGGGCGACCTGAAGTTCGCGGCGCCGCTGGCGGCGCCTGCGGCCGTGCCGCTGACCCTGGTCATCGACGCCAAGGGTGCCATCGTCGCCCGCCATGCCGGGCGCATCGCGCCCGAAGCCTGGGACGATGTGGCGGGGCTGCTGCCTTAGCCGGAGTTCTTCTTCGGCATCAGCGACAGGAACTCGCGGCGCAGATTGGGGTCGGTCAGGAAGGCGCCGCGCATGACGCTGTTGGTCATGGCCGCCTCGATGTCCTTGACGCCGCGCCAATGCATGCAGAAATGGTCGGCCTCCATGACGACGGCCAGGCCGTCGGGCATGACGCGGGCCTGCAACTCGTCGGCCAGCATGGTGACGGCCTCTTCCTGGATCTGCGGGCGGCTCATGATCCAGTCGGTCAGGCGCACGTACTTGGACAGGCCGATCAGATTGGAATGCTCGTTGGGCATGATGCCGATCCAGACCCTGCCGATGATGGGGCAGAGGTGGTGGGAGCAGGCGCTGCGCACCGTGATCGGGCCGACGATCATCAGCTCGTTGAGGCGGCTGACATTGGGAAATTCGGTGACCGAAGGTGCCTGGGCGTAACGGCCGGCAAAGACTTCGCGGACAAACATCTTGGCGACGCGCTTGGCCGTCTCCTGGGTGTTGTGATCACTCTCGGTGTCGATGACCAGGCTCTTCAGCACCTCCTGCATGCGGGCCTGCACCTCGGATTGCAGCGCATCCAGCTCGCCGGGCTCGATATAGGCGGCGATGTTGTCGTTGGCATGGTGGCGGCAGCCGGCCGACACGAGGCGGTAGCGGATGCGTTCGGAAACCGGGGCGTCGGAGGCGGGTGCATTCATGGGCGCGGATTGTCTGACCAAAGCCCCCTCCTACACTGAAGGCATGTCCCAAAGCCCCCAACCGGCCGGTCTGAGCGCCCCCCTGCACCGGCTGCTATCCCAGGCCGCCGACGCCGTCCAGGGCGTGCGCGAGGGCAAGTCGCTGACCGATCTGCTGGCCAGGACGCCGGCCGATCTGCGCCCCGGCACCCAGGCCCTGGCCTTCGCGGCCCTGCGCCGCCTGGGCGCCGCCGAAGCCGCCCGCCAGCAGCTCGCCCCCAAGGCGCCGCCACCGCGCGTCGATTCCCTGCTCCTGGTCGCCCTGGCCCTGCTCTGGCCCGATCCCGAGCCCCAGGCATCGCCCATGTACGCTGACCACACCCTGGTCGACCAGGCCGTCACCGCCGCCAAGAACCGCGCGCCGGCCAGCATCGGCTTCATCAATGCCGTGCTGCGGCGCTTCCTGCGCGAGCGCGCCGTCATCGTCGCGGCCGCCGAGCGCGACCCCCAGGGGGCCTTCAACCACCCGCCTTGGTGGATTGAGAAGCTGCGCCAGGACTGGCCGCAGCAATGGCAGGCCATCCTGGCCGCCAACAACCGCCCGCCGCCGATGACGCTGCGCGTGCACGCCCAGCGCGCCAGCGCCGCCGAGTATGTCGAGCGCCTGGCCGCCGCCGGCATCGCTGCGCGGGCCCTGGGTGCGCCCACACCCCAGGCCGTGGTGCTGGACAAGCCTGTGCCGGTGTCGGCCCTGCCAGGCTTTGCCGAGGGCCTGGTCTCGGTGCAGGACGCCGCCGCCCAGCTTGCTGCGCCCCTGACCCTTGGGGCCGGCCTGAAGCCCGGCGCCCGGGTGCTGGACGCCTGCTCGGCGCCCGGCGGCAAGACTGCCCATCTGCTGGAACTCCAGCCCGATCTGCGTTTGACCGCCCTGGACAGCGACGCCAACCGCCTGACCCGTGTCCAGGACAACCTCAACCGCCTGGGCCAGACGGCGACGCTGAAGGCCGCCGACGCCCGCCAGACCGCCACCTGGTGGGACGGATTGCCCTTCGACGCCATCCTGCTCGACGCCCCCTGCAGCGCCTCCGGCATCGTGCGCCGCCACCCCGACGTGCGCTGGCTGCGCCGGCCCGACGACATCACCGCCCTGGCCCGCATCCAGGCCGAGCTGCTGGACGCGCTGTGGCCGCTGCTGGCGCCGGGCGGGCGGCTGGTCTATGCCACCTGTTCCGTCTTCCGTGCCGAAGGTCAGGCCCAGCTCGACGCGTTTTCGCAACGCCAGGCTGACGCGAACTCCCACGCCGTGCCCGGGTTCACGGGTCACCTGCTGCCCCTGGCTGACAATGGTCCGCAAGGAAACGCCGGGCCGTCCCTGGACGGCTTCTTTTACGCCCTGCTGACCAAGCCCTCCTGATTTGTTCGCCCGGATCGCCATCGCTGCCCTGTTCGCCGCGCTGCTCGCCCTGCTCCCCGGGCCGGTGCGGGCCGAAGGCATAGAGCTCGCTCAGCTGGCCACGCGCCGCGCCGACGACGGCCTGGATCTCAGCTTCACGACTCATTTCGAGCTCGGACACACCGCCGAGGACGCGCTGCACAAGGGCGTGCCCCTGTATTTCGTCGTCGAGGCCACCGTGCTGCGCAACCGCTGGTACTGGCGCGACGCCCGCGTCGCCCGCGCCGAGCGCACCTGGCGCCTGGCCTGGCAGCCGCTGACCCGGCAATACCGCGTCTCCAACGGCGGCCTGCACCAGAGCTTCGGGACCCTGGAAGAGGCGATGACGGTGCTGCGCGGCCAAAGCGCCTGGCATATCGCCGATGCCAAGGACATCGAGGACAGCGGCAGCTACTACCTCGAGTTCAGCTACAAGCTCGATGTCACCCAGCTGCCGCGACCCATGCAGATCGGCCTGCAGTCGGGCTTTGCCCTCAGCATCGAGCAGAAGCGCAATTTCGCGCCCGATTTCAGCCTGAAATGACCAAAGTCGCTCGATGGGGCTGGGTCATCACCCTGGTGACCCTCACCGGCGTGGCCGGCGTGCTGGCCTTCGTGCTCATCGTCGGCACCACCTCCGACCGCCGCTTCTTCGAGCGCCACTACCACTGGCTGTACTGGGTCAATGTCGGCGTGGCCGCCGTGCTGACGCTGGTCATCCTGACCGCCGCCGTGCGTCTGGTCGTGCGGGTGCGGCGCGGGCGCTTCGGCAGCCGGTTGCTGCTGAAGCTGGCCGGCATCTTCGCGCTGGTCGGCGTGGTGCCGGGCGTCATGATCTACGCGGTCTCCTACCAATTCGTGAACCGCAGCATCGAGACCTGGTTCGATGTGAAGCTGGCCAGCGCGCTGGAGGCCGGCCTCAACCTCGGCCGCGGCACCCTGGACGCCATGGTGGCCGACCTCGGCGTCAAGACGCGCGACGCCGCCGAGCAGCTGTCCGAGAGCAGCACCCCCCAGCTGATCGGCCTGGAGCGCGTGCGCGACAAGCTCGGCGCCCGCACCGTCGCCCTGGTGGGCGGCAATGGCCAGATCCTGCTGGAGAGCGGTGGCGACACCCGCCAGCTGACCCCCGATCGCCCCAGCGGCGCCATGCTGCGCCAGGCCCGCGGCGGCGCCGTCGCCAGCCAGCTCGAAGGTCTGGAGGACGAGGCCGCGGCCCTGCAGGGCGGCGCCCAGATCCGCGCCCTGGCCCTGCTGCCCAACACCGAACTGCGCCTGGGCCTGGGCGAGCGCTATCTGATGGTGGTGCAGCGTATCCCGCCCAGCATGCTGACCAATGCGCTGGCCGTTCAGACGGCCAACAGCGAATACCAGCAGCGCTCGCTGGAGCGCGGTGGCCTGCGCAGCATGTATCTGGGCACGCTGACGCTGGTCCTCATCCTGGCCGTATTCGCGGCGCTGCTGCTGGCCGTCGCCCTGGGCAACCAGCTGGCGCGGCCGCTGCTGATGCTGGCCGACGGCGTGCGCCAGGTGGCCCAGGGCGACCTCTCGGTGCGCCCCGTGCTGGCCTCGCGCGACGAACTCGGCGGCCTGACGCGCTCCTTTGCCGACATGACCGGCCAGCTCGCCGACGCGCGCGCCCAGGTCTCGCGCACCGTGGCCGAGCTGGACGCCGCCCGCACCCACCTGCAGACCATCCTCGACAACCTGACCGCCGGCGTCCTCGTCTTCGACGCCCAGGGCAACATCGAGACCGTCAATCCCGGCGCGACCCGCATCCTGCGCCTGCCGCTGTCGGCCTATGTCGGCCGCTCGCTGGCCGAGGTGCCGGGCCTGGCCGAATTCGCCGCGGCCCTGGTGCAGCGCTTCGAGCAGCATCTGGGCCCCGACCCCGCCGAGCGCGACATGGACCGCGAGCTCTGGCAGGAGTCCTTCGAGCTGCAGCTCGACCCCAAGCAGGACCCGCTCAGCCTGCTGGTGCGCGGCGCGCCGCTGCCGCATAGCGCCCGCCTGGTCGTCTTCGACGACATCTCCGAGGTCGTGTCGGCCCAGCGCTCCGCTGCCTGGAGCGAGGTCGCGCGCCGTCTGGCTCACGAGATCAAGAACCCGCTGACGCCCATCCAGCTGTCGGCCGAGCGCATGCAGCACAAGCTCGAGGCCAAGCTCGAAGGTGCCGACCAGGCCATGCTGGTGCGCTCCGTCGCCACCATCGTCAACCAGGTCCAGGCCATGAAGCAACTCGTCAACGAGTTCCGCGACTACGCCCGCCTGCCGTCAGCCCAGCTCAAGCCCCTGGACCTCAATGCCCTCATCCACGAGGTGCTCAGCCTCTATGCCGAGCCCCAGGACAAGGGACGGCTGAGTGCCGAGCTTGCGCCGCAGCTGCCCGCCATCCGAGGCGACGCCAGCCAGCTGCGCCAGGTCATCCACAACCTCGTGCAGAACGCGCTGGATGCCGTGCACGAGCGCGCCGATGGCCATGTCACCGTACGCTCCTCGCTGTCGCTGACGGAGGCCGGCATACCGCGCTCGGTGCGCCTGCACATCATCGACAACGGCCCCGGCTTTGCCGAGAAAGTGCTCAAGCGCGCCTTCGAACCCTATGTGACCACCAAGGCCAAGGGCACCGGTCTGGGACTGGCCGTCGTCAAGAAAATAGCCGACGAACACGGTGCCCGCATCTCCTTGCGCAACCTGCATCCCGCTTCCGATGCGGGTTCTCCCCCTGATGGCAGTCTGGAGGCTGTCGTGATCGGGGCTCAAGTTTCGCTATCATTTTCGAATCTGGTCGCCGCCACCGAGCCCGGTGTGCAAGGCGCCAAGAGCTAAGGATTCATGGCCACGATACTTGTTGTCGACGACGAGCTGGGCATTCGTGCACTGCTGTCCGAAATCCTCAGTGACGAGGGACACACCATTGAGCTTGCCGAGAACGCCACCCAGGCGCGCGCGGTGCGTGAGCGCATGCGCCCCGACCTCGTGCTTCTCGACATCTGGATGCCCGACGTCGACGGCGTGACGCTGCTCAAGGAATGGGGCAGCGCCGGCCTGCTCACCATGCCCGTCATCATGATGAGCGGCCACGGCACCATCGACACGGCGGTGGAGGCGACCAAGTTCGGCGCCATCGCCTTCCTCGAAAAGCCCATCACGCTGCAGAAGCTGCTGCGCGCCGTGGAGCAGGCCCTGGTCAAGACGGCCCCGCCGCGCCCTGCGCCCGCCAGCCCCGGCATGCCCAGCTATGCCCGCGCCGAGATGAGCCCGCTGCAGACGGCGCCCGCCAGCATCGGCGGCAACAGCCACATGCCGGGCAACTCGCTGGCCTCCGAGCAGAGCTTCGAGCTCGACCGTCCGCTGCGCGAGGCGCGTGATGCCTTCGAGAAGAGCTACTTCGAGTTCCACCTCGCCAAGGAAAACGGCTCCATGACCCGCGTCGCCGAGAAGACCGGCCTGGAGCGCACCCACCTCTACCGCAAGCTCAAGCAGCTGGGCGTCGACCTCAGCCGCAACAAGCGCGGCGGCACGGGCTGAGGCCAAAACCCTGTGCTATAGTCGCGGACTTCGCTGAGCGGCCATCGGTCGTTTTGGCGATCAGAACAGAGGCCTGGTAGCTCAGTTGGTAGAGCAGCGGATTGAAAATCCGCGTGTCGGTGGTTCGATTCCGCCCCAGGCCACCAAATGCAAAACGGCTCCTCCAAGGAGCCGTTTTTCATTTGGCCACCTGGGGCGGATGAGAACACCACGTGGTTCGCTCAAGGCAGTCCAGTGGACTGCCTTGGACGTGGCCTGCGGCCACGGGCCGGAGCGCTCTGCGCGCAGGCCGAGGGATCGGTCCAACCGATCCCGAGCATTCCGCCCTCGTCCCGGAACGCCGCTGGTGTTGGCCCTAGCTGGGAGGCGAAGATGTGCGGCTGAGTATTCCGCCCCAGGCCACCAAGAATTATCAAGTGCGACAAGCACTTAAATGAAAGCCCCGCATAGCTTGCTATCCGGGGCTTTTCTACAATCGGATTGATCATCTACAAAGCGCGGCGGCTTTTTAGGGAGACGAATGGCGCGAGTTGCTTTTGTCGTTGGCATCGCCGTCCGCGGGCCAATTGCCCCCCGGGCATACCAGATCGGGAGCAAGCGAGTTTCCGTCTCGTATCCGGAGCAGTTCATCCTTCGTGGTGCCCCACAAACCGCGCCGCTGGTGTTCCCGCTGCCTAGCGGACGGAGCACTCAATTTGTCGTTGAGTGGGATGACGACGGGCGGTGCGTCGCCGCACTGCAGAGCAGTGGATTCGAGCGGCACTTGGTTGTATACGAGGCTCTAGGCGCGATCTCTGAATTGCTCCTGGCATTTAAGCTGGTGTGTATAGGTCACGCTGATGGCCGCGGTGTCCGTACTATCGGAATAGGCGACACGCTCTACTTTTACTCAACGGTGGATGGCGGCCAGGTAGCCGAACTCAACATGTCGTTGTGGCAACCTGCCGAGGCTGCTCAGGAGACGACTAGCCTCGCCCTGCCACACGTAGGCACGAGCACCATCCCACTCGCGCGCCGCTATGTCCGATGTTTTGAGCTTGTTGAGCATGGCTTCTACACTGAAGCCTTCCTCGTAGCGTTCGCCCTGCTAGACGACTTCGTCAATCAAACGGTGTCGGCCCTTCTGGAGAAGAAGGGGCTGGAAAGCAAGTCGGACCGTGCTGCCCTGATGCGGGGGATCAAGGAAAACCGACTCGCGATCTACCTAGGGCCATTACTGAAGGTGGTTGCAGGAACCGATATTCAGTCTTTGTGGTCGGGTGCCACGTCGGCACTGAACTGGTTCAATTCCACCCGCAATCGAGTTGCGCATGCGGCCGAGTCCGTCGAACGACCCGCTGCCACTTGGGCAATTTTTGCGAGCCTCAAAGTCGTGATTTGCCTGCGTGATGCAGGCTTTGCCTCTGCAGATATTCCGGTAGAAATTTTCAGAGAGGCAAAGGTGCTAGCGTCTTGGGCATTAGACCCACCGAGTTGGGTTCCAGATCAGGCTGTGGCGGAACTCATGGATTTCACGACGTAGCCTACGGGGCGGGGCAGCTCTCCCGATGGCCGCTGTAGCTTGGCACCGCCTGCGCCGGCTGCTGGCGAAGCATTGCCAAAGACAGACACCAACTTGAGGTCCAGGAGGTCTTATATGGAATCCGAATCGCGCGACGATTCGTCGAGCTCCAGCCTGTTCAGCGTAACGCGATTCGTGAGCTTCTGCCTCGTGCTGGTTGGTGCCCTGATCCTCAGTCGTGGTGTTTGGACCGCCTACACCGCGCAGCCCATTACCGAAGTCTCCGCGCTGCTGGGTGCCGGATTAGTCCTGCTGCTCGCCGGAACGATCGACCGGTTCGAGACCTTGAAGGGGTTGGGATTTGAAGCGAAGACACGCGAGATAAAGCGGCAGTTGAGCGAAGCAGGTGAGTTGGTCGACCAGCTTCGGGAACTTTCAGTCATGGCGTTCGCGAACCTTATCAAGCAGTCGGCGTTGGCCGGGCGCTGGGACAGCGCTCCAACCTTTGGCGAAGAGTACAAGTTCGCCATGCAAGCGCGCGAGAAGCTGGGCGCGCTTGAGGTTGACAACCTCACCATCAAAGGGTGCCTCAAGCCGTGGGTTGACATGGTGTTGTGGGACTGGGCAAGTGAGGCGGTCAATCCATGGCGCCAAGGCATGCACCAAGTAGTCATGGCAATGGACGAGCAGGCAAGATCATTTCAAGCGGCCGGGGACACCCAGGCCGCCGAGACCCTGAGGCAGCAAGCGCGGGATCTCGGTGAGTCCGGACGCCTGCGCGTAGAGGCGCTCTACCGAGGCCCGCGCGCCTCGTTGTTGCCTGACCTTCGAAACCTCCTCAGAAGCGAGCCGCGAGTGGCCGACGACATCCAGAGGGCAGCGCTGGATTGGATCGAGAGCTGGCAGGCAGAGATCGAGCACTTGCTGAAGCACAGTGAACTGCAAACCCCTGAGCGGTGGCTTCAGCAGTTCGACAAATAGGCGCTCAAATCGGCATTCATGTATCAGCGAAGCGGTTGAACGCGCTCCCCGACCCGGGCCCGGACATAGTGCTCGGTCATCTCACGATTTCGGCCGGCCGTTGGCCTGTCAACAGCGCCAGGTCCATCGCGTCGCGCGTGGTCTGGTCGGCCTTCTCCCACACGGCCTGGAACTCGTCATCGCTGATGTAGCGGTCGCGGCCCGCTTCCTTGCAGCCCTTCACGCCCCGCCAGGGATTTGCAGCTACCTCCAGACGTGCCCGCAGGGCTCAGCACCTACAATCGCACCAGACTGCTTTGAAATCCGCGTGAGGTGGCTCGATCCACCCGGCAGCCCAGATTGCAGACCCCTGATCTCCCTCGGAATCAGGGGTTTTGTTTTGTGGCCTTCGCTCTTGCGGCATTGCTGTCTGGCTGCGCCTCAGGTGGTGCAGTCCCGGCTTGCTGCCGGTGTTCGCAGGTCCGCCCATGGGCCTTCGACAGTTCCAATTTCCGTGGGTTGATCGATCTATCAAGGACCCACCCATGGCCGCTGGAAACACCCCCATGCACGACGAACTGCTGGCGCTCGTCGCCAAGAGCCTCAGCACCCGCCCGCTGAACGGCTTCGCGCAAGAGTCCCGCCTGGACGGCGAAAGCCTCAAGGACGCGGTCGAACGCTACGAAGTCGACTACGCCTGGCACGTCCTCGCCTCCGACCGCCTGCGCGACGAAACCGTCGCCCTGCTGCAGGCCAAGCTCAAGCACCCGGCCACTGATGCACAAAAAGCCTGCATCGCCGATGTCCTGAAGGCCGCCGCCGCGGGCCAGTCCGCCGACTTGCTGATGAGCTTTGACAGCGACGTGCCCGAAAAGTTGGCCGCGATGCTGTGCTCCGGGCACGAACACCAGGCGGTCGCCGAAGCTGAAGTGGTGGGCTGAGCGGCGCACGCCGCTCAAGGCCGCGCCTCACCCGGAAACCCCGCCTCCTTGTAGCGCCGCACCACGCCCTCCAGCAGCGGCTGCAACTCCTCCCGGCCATACCAGCGCCCGCCCGCCATCACGCCCAGCGGCTGGCGCAGCGTCGCCAGGCCATCCAGCGGATTGGCTGCGCTCAGCACCAGGTCGGCGCGTGAGCCCGGCGCCACGGTGCCGAAAGGTGTCTGGCCACGAAAGGCTCGAGCCACCATCTCGCCCGGCGCGCGCGATGCGGCCGCGAGGACCTGCTGACGCGACAGGCCGGCCGCCACGAGGCGCTCCATGTCGTCGTGCAGCGAAAAGCCTGGCGCCATGCCGGGAATCGCCGGCGCGTCGGTGCCGGTGATCAGCGGCACGCCGGCATCGCTCAGGGCCTTGACGAAGCGGCCGAGGAAGGCAAGCCGCTTGTCGAGGCTGCCGCTGCGGCCGTCATAGCCCGCGAGCTTCCAGCCTATGCGGTCCTGAGGCGAGACGTAGCGCGACTCGGGCGCGCGCAGATACGCCTGGACGACGGCAGGCTGGCCCCATTGGCGGGCGATAGCTGCGTAGGTGGCGAGATCGGCCGTGACAAAGGCCCCGCTGCGCTTGACCAGGTCGACGACGGCAGGGATCTGCGCATCGTCGGGCGCGGCGTTCTCATCCTTGGCGGTGTCGATGTCGAAGACGGTGTACAGAAACTCCTCGGCATGCGCGACCATCAGCTGCCCTGCGGCGAGCTGCTTGCGCAGGCCCACGCTGGTGACGCCGTGGCCAACGATGGGCAGGTTCTGCAGCCGGGTCTCGTCGACGAGGGCGTCGAACACCGCGGGCGCGAGGTCGTTGTAGACCTTGATGAAGTCGTGGCCATTGGCCTTGGCCAGGCGCACGGCCGAGCGCACCTCGTCGGGCGTGGTCACCACCAGGCCGCCATAGCGCGGCGAGCCGTCGATGCGCAGGGCGGTGTAGACATGGGGCGAGGGGATCTCGGCCCGATTGGCTTTCACCTTGGTGCGGCCGACGAAGCTGTTGGAGGCCTCGCCCATATTGAGCACCGAGGTCACGCCGTGGGCCAGGTAGACGCTCATGTCGGTGCGGGTGTCGGAGTGCACATGCATGTCCGCGAGGCCGGGCGACAACCAGGCCTTGCCATGGCCGTCGATGACGGTGGCGCCGGCAGGGATGGCGACATCCTTGCCGACGGCCTGGATGCGCCCCTCCGCGACAACCACGGTCTGGTCGGGCAGCACACCCTCCGTCGCCAGAGGCACGACATTGACGTGGACGAAGGCGATGGGCGGGGCGGCTCGTGCGGCGCCAGCGAGCGTGGCCAGGCCGAGCGTGAGGATGGCGATGAGATGACGCATGTCGATGGGGTGGCGCGCGGCGCGGGGAATGCGGTGAGAAACGATGCTAGCCACGCCGTCGGCGCCGGCCACCGCGGCGTGACGCCGTGCGGGATTCAGGGGCCGAAATGCGTCTCGAGAGCCAATGCCCGCGCCAAATACGCCGCTGTCCGGCTTCCCTGCGCCTGGGTCAGCGCTTCCGGCGTTCCATAAGCCACCACCCGCCCACCCTCCGCCCCCGCCCCCGGCCCGACATCGATGATCCAGTCGCAGGCCGCCACCACGCGCATCTCGTGCTCGATGACGACGACGGTGTTGCCTGCATCGACGAGGCCATTCAGCTGCACCAGCAGCTTGTCCACGTCCGATGGATGCAGACCCGTCGTCGGCTCGTCCAGCACATACAAGCTGTTGCCGCGTTGGGCCCGCTGCAGTTCCGTCGCGAGCTTGATGCGCTGCGCCTCGCCACCGGACAGCTCCGTGGCCGGTTGCCCCAGCCTCAGGTAGCCCAGTCCGATCTGCTGCAGCAGGGACAGCGGCCGGGCCAGCGCCGCGTCCTCGGCGAAGAAGGCCAGGGCCTCGTCCACCGTCATTCCCAGCACATCGGCAATGCTCCTGTCGCGCAGCCTCACCTTCAGCGTCGCCTCGTTGTAGCGCGCGCCATGGCAGGCCGGACAGGGCGCGTAGACGCTGGGCATGAAGAGCAGCTCCACGCTGACGAAGCCCTCGCCCTCGCAGGTCTCGCAGCGGCCCTTGGCGACGTTGAAGGAGAAGCGGCCCGCGTCGTAATGCTTGGCGCGCGCCGCGGGCGTGGCGGCGAAGAGCTTGCGCACATGGTCGAACAGGCCGGTGTAGGTGGCGAGGTTGGAGCGTGGCGTGCGGCCTATGGGCTTCTGATCGACCTGCACGAGGCGGCGGATGTGCTCGGCGCCGGCGGATATGCGGCCGTGCGTGATCTCGCGGGAAGGCTCGTCATCTTCATCGTCGGCCTCCGGCGCGGGCGGCTCGTGGCCCAGGGCCTGGCTGACGAGGTCGACCAGGGCCTGGCTGACCAGGCTGGACTTGCCCGAGCCCGAAATGCCGGTCACGGCGGTGAAGCAGGCTAGCGGGAAGTCGACGTCGACACCGCGCAGGTTGTTGCGCGTGACGCCGGCGAGCTTGAGCCAGCCGCGCGGCGCGCGCCGGGGCGGACGCACCTGCGCCTCGCGCGGGAACAGGTAGGCGGCCGTGCGCGAGGCCGCCACCGCTTCCAGCCCAGCCGGTGGCCCGCTGTAGAGCACCTCGCCGCCCAGCTCGCCGGCGTCGGGGCCGACGTCGACGATCCAGTCCGATTCGCGCATCAGGCCCAGGTCATGCTCGACGATGAAGAGGGAGTTGCCGGCGGCCCTCAGGTCCTTCAGCGCCTTCAGCAAGGCCTCGCCATCGGCGGGATGCAGGCCGGCCGACGGCTCGTCCAGCACATAGATGACGCCGAAGAGGTTGGAGCGGATCTGCGTGGCCAGGCGCAGGCGCTGCAGCTCGCCGCTGGACAGCGTGGGGGTGCCGCGGTCCAGCGACAGATAGCCCAGGCCCAGCTCATTGAGCGTCGTGATGCGCTCCAGCATGTCGTGGGCGATGCGCTGGGCGGCGATGAGCTTTTCCTCCGACAGATTGGGTGTGCGGCGCACGTCGGGTGCCGCGGCGTGGGCATGGCCGCCGGCCGCCACCCGCTGCGCCGTGTGGGCCTTGGACGTCTTGCGGCTGACGCCATGGCCCTGTGCGGCCGCGTGCGCCGCGCCTGCGGCGCTGGGCCGCAGCACCTCCGCCAGTTCCCGCAGCGGCATGCGCGACAGCTCGCCGATGTCCAGGCCTTCGAAGGTCACCGACAGCGCCTCGCGCTTGAGCCGCTTGCCTTCGCAGCTGGGGCAGTCGCTGGCCACCATATAGCGCGACACGCGGCGCTTCATCAGCGCGCTCTGCGTCGTCGCGAAGGTGTGCAGCACGTATTTGCGGGCGCCCATGAAGGTGCCTTGGTAGCTGGGCTCCATCCGGCTCTTCAGCGCAGCGCGGGTCTCGGCGGGCGTGAAGCCTGCGTAGACGGGCACGGTGGGCTGCTCGTCGGTGAAGAGGATCCAGTCGCGCGTCTTCTTCGGCAGGTCGCGCCAGGGTTTGTCCACGTCATGGCCCAGGGTGACGAGGATGTCGCGCAGGTTCTGGCCGTGCCAGGCGGGCGGCCAGGCGGCGATGGCGCGCTCGCGGATGCTCAGCGACGGGTCGGGCACCATGGACTGTTCGGTCACCTCGTAGATGCGGCCCAGGCCGTGGCAGGTCGGGCAGGCGCCCTGGGGCGTGTTGGGCGAGAAGTCCTCCGCGTACAGCATGGGCTGCCTGGGCGGGTAATGGCCTGCGCGCGAATAGAGCATGCGCAGCAGGCTGGACAGCGAGGTCGCGCTGCCGACCGACGAGCGCGCACTGGGCGTGCCGCGCTGCTGCTGCAAGGCCACTGCCGGTGGCAGGCCGTCGATCGAATCGACCGCCGGCACGCCGACCTGGTCGATGAGGCGGCGCGCATAGGGCGCGACGGATTCGAAATAGCGCCGCTGTGCCTCGGCGTAGATGGTCGAGAAGGCGAGCGAGGACTTGCCCGAGCCGGACACGCCGCTGAACACGACCAGCGCATCGCGCGGCACGTCGACGTCGACGTTCTTCAGATTGTGTTCGCGGGCGCCGCGAACGCGCACATATCCCGAGGGCTTCACGAACGGCCTCCTTGCTGGCGTGGGCCTTCAACCATGCATCCAGACGAGCGCTGCACCTGTAGGACAACCGCCTGCACGCCTACGCTGCGGGGCGGCCGCGTGGGCCACGATGGGGGCAACCGGAGAAACATCATGTCCAACCCTTGGCTGAAGAAGAACCCTTTCATGAGCATGTGGCTGAGCGCCGCGAACTCGGCAGCCGGCAGCGCGCGCGGGCAGATAGCCGCCAGCGCCAAGCGCCAGTCCCAGGCCGCAATCACGCAGGCGACGCAGGACGTGATGAGCTTCTGGACGGGCGCGCTGACCGGTCATCCCAAGCCGCCTGCCAGGCGCAAGACCAAGCGTTAGCCGGGTTCATCCCAAGAGGTAGCCGAGCAGCGCGAGCGCCACCACCACGGCGCCGACCAGCCACAGGGTGCGGTTGGCCTTCTCGCGATCAGCGACTGCGCTTGGACTGTCGGCACGGTATTCGAGCTGGCGATTGAGCGTGATGAAGTCCTTGGCGAAGCGCTCATTTCGCATCGTGCAGACGAAGCGAGGCGGCTCGAAAGCCGGGGCGATGTCGTCGCTGAAATCAAAGGCCGTGGTCATCTCGGTCGGCGGGGCGACCCGAAGATGCTCGGTCGCGCGCCAGACGTGGCGGCGCTGCGACCAGGCGATCAAGGCAAAAAAGGCCGCCAACGCGATGAGGACGCCCGCCACATCGAAGCGGCCCTTGAACAATTGCTTCAGCGTCAGATAGACCACGAACAACGCGGCGATCGCCGGCATCACGGCGCCCAGCATCTCACCGGTGGCAAAGCTTGAGAGCACCCGCGACAGTCGGCCCGCAGGAGCGGCCTGTTCGTGATGGACCGCCGCGCAGGTGGCGCAGAGGGGAACGCGCACGCTGGTCACGATGTGCTCCGTCGGTGCGTCGCTGTGAGTCCGCTGGAAAACCTTGGCGTACTCGATCTCGGCCGCTGCCGAGTTGCCGCAATTGGGGCAAAGCGGCGGAAAGCTCAGCGAGCCGGGGCTGCCCTGCAGCGTGAAGCGGTGGGGATGCGCCACGACCCCGGAATCCGGCAACCGCGGTTCAGAACGCGTGGTCATGGGTGATTGCCTTTCGAGGACGGGATGAGTTCAGCGTACCAGCCGTGCATCGATCGGCGGTTTCCGTTCCTGGCCATACTCTGCGGATGACCCGCGCGCGCCACCGCTTGCCTTTGCTGCTGCCCCTGCTTTTGCTCGCCGCTGCCACCCCGGTCGCCGCGGCTTGTGACCGCACGCCGCTGCCGGCGGCAAGCGCTCAATCACCGCACCGCATCCTCTTCGTCGGCAACAGCTTTCTGCACGGCCATATGCCGCCGGTGCTGTACTACAACGCGGCCCGCGTGACCGACCTGAACGGCACCGGCTATGGCGGCGTGCCGGGCGTTTTCAAGCAGCTGGCCGATGACGCCGGCCTGCATGTCGAGGTGGCCAGCGAACTGGTCAGCGGCCAGACGCTGCAGTTCCATCTCAACGACAAGCGCGCCCTGCTCACCAGCCGGCCCTGGGACATCGTCGTGCTGCAGGAATACAGCACGCTGAGCCCGCAGCGGCCCGGCGACGCGACGACCTTCATCGCCGCGGCAGGCCGGCTGGAGGCCGCGGTACACGGCGTGAACCCCGCCGCGCGCGTCTATCTGCTGGAGACCTGGGCGAGGGCCGATCAGGTCTACCGCACGCCCGGTGGCCGCTGGGCCGGCAGGACGCTGGAGGCCATGCAGGGCGATCTGCATGCGGCCTATGCGCAGGCCATGGCGCGGGCCGCCTGCATCGCCGGCGTGCTGCCGGTGGGCGACGCGGCCCTGCGCGCGGTGCTGGAGGGCGTGGCCGACCGCAACCCTTATGACGGCATCGACGCCGGCAAATCCAATCTCTGGGGCGACGACAGCTATCACCTCAGCGCCTGGGGCAGCTATCTCGAGGCTCTGGTGATCTTCGGACGCCTGAGCGGCCTGGACCCCGCGAGCCTGGGCGGCGCGCGTGCTGCCGGCCGGGACCTGGGGCTGACAGCGGCCCAGATCGAGGCGGCGCAGGCGGTCGCCTCCCGGCAATTGCGCACGCCGCACTGACGCGCGCGCCACGCGTTCGAGAAATGCCGCACGTTTTGGCGGCCGCGCCCCTGCAGGCCGGGGGGACGGGATTTGCGCGGGCGTCCCTACAGTCCGCGGCCATCACCCACGAGCCTGAGTCATGAAGTCACTGAAGAAGTTCGCATTCGCCGCCGCCCTCGCCACCGCAGCCGCCTCCGCTGCCGCGGCGCCCTTGACGCTGACCTACACCAAGTCGGCCCTGGCCGGCGGCCTGTATGGCTATGACTTCAGGCTGACCCTGGACAACCATGACGGCAGCTGGTCTGCCGGTCAGCAGTGGGACTGGATCATCTTTGGCGAAAGCGGCCTCAGCGCGCCCAGCCTGTTTGACACCAATGGCAGCGCCTCGGGCGGCCTGTCGTGGACGACCACCTCGTTCGCCGCGCCCATCACCACCGTCACCGAGAGCTCAGGTGGCCACAACGGCCCGACGCTGGCCGTCGGCGCCAACAGCGTGGTGCTGCCCGGCTGGTCGCCGGCAACGCTGGGCGATTTCATCGGCTGGTCCGGCACGTCGACCGTCAACGTCACCGACGGCACGATGAAGTGGAGCGCCCTGATGGCAGGCGGCGGCGCCCAGCCCATCAATCTGGAACTCGCCAACCCGCAGGCCGCAGCCCGCCTGCCCGAGCCGGCGGCCCTGGCCCTGGTCGCGATCGCGCTGGCGGGTGTCGGCGCGGCGCGCCGGCGCTCCAGCCGCTGAGCGCTCAGTTCCGCAGTGCCCGCTTCGCCGTCATCGCCATGAAGGCGGCGAAGACCACCACCACCCACAGGCCCGCGCTCAGCGAGGCATGCTCGGCGATCAGGCCGATCAGCGGTGGGCCGGCCATCATGCCGAGATAGCCCACGCCGGACACGGCCGCGATGCCGTGGGCCGATGACACGCCAGGGACTTGCGAAGCGGCGCTGAACAGCACCGGCACGACGTTGGACAGGCCCAGGCCGACCAGGGCGAAGCCGATCAGGGCGACGGCCGGCGAGGGCACGGCCAACGCCAGCGCCATGCCGGCGGCGCCGAGAACGCCGCTGGCGCGCATCAGCCTGGGCGGCGTGAGACGGGCCCGCACCCAGTCGCCGGCGAAGCGGCCCACGGCCATCGCGCCGCTGAAGCTGGCATAGGCCAGGGCCGCAGTGCTGGCCTCGCTGGCGCGCTCCTGCTTCATGAAGAGCACGCTCCAGTCGTACATCGCGCCCTCGGCGATCAGGCCCATGGACGCCAGCACGCCCAGCAGCAGCAGCGGTCCGCGCGGCAAGCTGAGAGGATGCTTTTCCTCTGCCGCCTTCTCGGGCACGGGCAGCATGGCGCGGCTGCCCACGAGCACGACGACGGCACCGATGCCGGTGGCCACCAGCAGATGGGCCTGTGGCGACAGGCCCAGCGCCGGCGCGGCGCTGCCCAGGCTGGCACCCGCCATGCCGCCCAGGCTGAACATGCCGTGGAAGCCGCTCATCAGCGGCCTGGCCGCCAGGCGCTCGATCTCGGTGGCCTCGGTGTTGATGGCGACGTCGACCAGGCTGCCGGTGATGCCGAACAGCAGCATGACGGCCAGCAGGGCCGTGTAGGCCGATCCCGCCAGCAGGCAGGCAATGGAGGCGCAACAGGCCACGCCCATCACCGCGGACACCGCGCGCGGCCCCCAGCGGCCGACGACACGGCCGGCCTGGGCCAGGGCCATCAGGGCGCCGACGCCGCCGGCCAGCATGGCGATGGCCAGGGCCTGCTCGCCCAGGCCGTAATGGCCCTTGACGGTGGGCACATGGACGCCCCAGGTCGCGAACATGACGCCGAGCACGAAGAACTGCGCGCGCAGCGCGCGCGACGCGCCGACGACGGAACTCACTTGGCGGTCGTCGAGCTGATGCGGGTAAAGAAGTCGTAGACCCCCTGGTCGCCCATCTTGCGGGCGTCGGCCAGCTCGCCGCCCTCGGTCGCGTAGAGCAGCTTGCCCTGGGGCGACAGCACGGCGACGGCGGGGATGCCCTTCTTCAGCGGCACGCGGTAGGCCTCGGCGATGTCGACATTGCGGTCAAAGCGGCCGACGTCGACCTTGACGACCTTGAAGCTCTTGGCGATCAGCGGGGCGCTGGGGCCATGCTTGAAGGTGTTGTCCAGCATGCGGCAGTCGCCGCACCAGTTGGCGCCGAAGACGACGAGGACGGGGACCTTGGCCTTCTCGGCCTCGGGCAGCGTGGCCTTGATGGCGGCCTTGGCGTCGACGCCTTCGTCATAGATGGCCGGCGGGCCGCCGGCCGTGGCGGCGAGGCTGGTGGCAAGGAGAAGGGAGGCGGTCAGGAAACGCATGGTGGTGGGGTGCGGATCAGGAAACGCTTCGCAGTTTGAGGCAAGAAAACTGGAAGCGATTCCAATGCCAGGATAAAACCAGGCTAACGGGAGGCCTGTTCGAAGAAGCGCCAGATCACGTCGTTGGCATCCAGCGCCTGGGAGGCCGCCTCCTTGCCACGGCGCACGCTGGAGGCGCCGGGCCAGGAATGGCCGCCGGTGTCGGTGACGCAGAGCTGCACCTGGGTGCCGCCGGCGCAGCCGCTGAAGGTCTCGCAATAGGCGCCCGCCTTGTCCAGCGTGCGCTGCGGTGGCATGGCGCAATGGTCGCGCTGCACCCAGCGTGAGAGGGTCTCGGGCACGGAGACAAAACTCATGACCTTGCTTTCGTCGCGGAAGGCGCCCGCGCCGGCGCCGCCGTTGAAGAGCACATGGTCGTCATCCTTGGCATGGATGTGCAGCACGGAGATGGGCTTGCTGGGCGTGCAGCTGGCGGTGGCGTCGGTGCCGGCGACAGAAGCCACGGCGCGGAAGACGTCGGCGGCCTCGCAGGCCAGGCGGTGGCTGAGCATGCCGCCATTGGACATGCCGGTGGCAAAGACGCGCCGGCTGTCGATGCTGTACTTCGCCTGGACGGCCGCGACGACGGCGCGCGCAAAGGCCACGTCGTCCACGTTCTTGTCGCGCGCATCGCCGCAGCAGCCGCCGGCATTCCAGGTGGCGAACTTCCCGCCCGGCAGCTTGCTGTAGCCGTTCGGGAAGGCGACCACGAAGCCAGCCTCGTCGGCCTTCTTCTGCAGGCCGTATTTCTCGTCGTCGGCCATGTACTCGGCATGGCCGCCACCGCCGTGGAAGGCCAGCACGAGAGGTGCCGGCCGGGCGGCGTCATAGCCCGCCGGCAGGTGGACCAGCGCCTTGCGGCCCTGGACCTGCAGCTCCTGCAGGCCGCCCTTGTCAGCGCGGCGCTGTTCCATGCGCGCCTTGATGCGCTCGCGCAGCGTCCCTTCAGCCTGCGCTGCCGGCAGCAGCGCGGCGAGCGCGACGGCGAGCAGCAGGCTGCGCATGGGCTTCAACCGCCGCCGCCCAGGGCGCGGTACAGCGCCACGAGGTTCTGGGCGCGCTGGCTCTGCACCTGCACCAGGGTTTGCTGGGCTGCGAACAGCGAGCGCTGCGCGTCCAGCCGGTCCAGGGCGCTGGAGACGCCCGCGGTGTAGCGCTGCTCGGCCGCGTTCAGCCGGCGTGTCTCGGCGTCCACCTGGGCGGCCAGCGCCGCGCGCTGCTCGGCCAGCGTGGCGCGGCCGGCCAGGCCATCGGCCACCTCGCGGAAGGCGGTCTGGATGGCCTTCTCGTACTGGGCCAGCGCGATGTCTCGCGAGGCCCGCGCGCTGTTGAGGTTGGCGCGGTTGCGGCCAGCGTCGAAGAGGGGCTGCACCAGCGACGGCGCAAAGCTCCAGGCCGAGTTCTTGAACAGGTCCGACAGATGGCCGCTGGCCGTGCCGACGCTGCCGGTCAGCGTGATGCGCGGCCAGAAGGCGGCGCGGGCGGCATTGATGTTGGCATCGCTCGCACCGAGCTGGAACTCGGCCTGGCGGATGTCGGGCCGGCGCGTCAGCACCTCGCTGGGCAGGCCGGCGGGCAGCTCCGCCAGGGGCTCGAAGTCGGCCAGGTCGCCGGTGGGGGCGGGCAGGTCGGCCGGCAGCGGGCCGCCGATCAAGAGTGCGAGCGCGTTTTCGTCGAGCTGGCGCTGGCGCTGGGCCTGGGCCAGCACGGCGCGGGCGGCCTGCCAGGAGGACTCGGCCGAGCGCAGGTCCAGCTCGCTGGACACGCCGCCGTCAAAGCGCTGACGGGTCAGCGACAGCGATTGCTCGCGCGTGCCCAGGGTGTCGCGGGTGATCTTCAGCAAGGCCTCGTCGGCCTGCAGCGCGATCTCGGCATTGGCGACGGCCGCGACGAGTGCCGTGCGCACGGCCTGCTGGTTGGACTGGGCCGCCAGCACCTGCGCCGCAGCGGCAGCGCTCAGGCCACGCAGGCGGCCGAACAGGTCCAGCTCATAAGCCGAGACTTGCAGGCCGGCCTGGTAGACGCTGTTGATGCCGCCGGCTGCCGTTGGTGTGCGCGAGCCGCTGATGCCGGCATTGACCGTCGGCCAGAGGTCGGCATCGCGGGCCGCGGCGCTGGCGCGGGCCGTTTCGATGTTCAGCGCCGCAATGCGCAGGTCGCGGTTGTTGGCCAGGGCCAGCGGGATCAGCTTCTGCAGCCGCTCGCCCTTGAAGGCCTGGGCCCAGGGCAGCTCGGCGGCGGCGGTGCCTCCCGGGCCGCCGGCTTGGGGGAAGGCTGGCGGCACAGCGGCCGCGGCGGCTTCGGAAGCGGCCGGGCGCTTGGGCTCGGGGCCGGCGCAGGCGGCCAGCAGCGCTGCGGCGGTGATCAGCGTGAGAGAGGTCTTCATGCCTGGCTCCCCGACTCTTCTTCCTTCTCGTGGGCATCGCGCCGGCGCTGGCGTTCGCTGCCGGGGAAGAACCTGCGCACGACGACGAAGAACACCGGCACGAAGAACACGGCCAGCATCGTGGCCGAGATCATGCCGCCCATGACGCCGGTGCCGATCGCGCGCTGGCTGGCCGAGCCCGCGCCGCTGGCGAGCACCAGCGGCAGCACGCCGAGGATGAAGGCCAGCGACGTCATGATGATGGGGCGGAAGCGCAGGTGGGCGGCTTCGCGCACCGCGTCGAACACGCTCCTGCCATGGGCCTGCAGGTCCTTGGCGAACTCGATGATGAGCACCGCATTCTTGGCCGACAGGCCGATGATGGTGATCATGCCGACCTTGAAATAGACGTCGTTCTCCAGGCCGCGGAAGGTGGCCCCGAGCACCACGCCCAGCACGCCCAGCGGCACGACGAGGACGACGGCCAGCGGGATGCTCCAGCTCTCGTACAGCGCGGCCAGGCACAGGAAGACGGCCAGCAGCGAGAAGCCGAACAGGATGAAGGCCGTGGAGCCCGAGAGCTTTTCCTCGCGCGACTGGCCGGTCCATTCGTAGCCGAAGCCCTCGGGCAGGGTGGCCGCGATCTTCTCCATCTCGGCGATGGCCACGCCGGTGGACACGCCCTTGGCCGGCTCGCCCAGGATGCGCACGGCCGAATAGCCGTTGTAGCGCACCGTCTGCATGGCGCCGGTGATCCATTTGCTGGTGGAGAACGCGCTCAGCGGCACCGGCTGGCCGGCGCTGTTGAGGACGTTGAGCCGGCCGAGGTCCTCCGGCTGCATGCGCGCCGGCGCGTCGGCCTGCACGATGACGCGCTGCAGCCGGCCGGCGTTGGGGAAGTCGTTCACATAGCTGGAGCCCAGCGAGGTACCCAGCACCGCGTTGACGGCGCCGATGTTGACGCCCAGGGCCTGGGCGCGGTCGCGGTCGATGCTGAGCTCCAGCTGGGCGGCATCTTCCAGGCCGTCGGGGCGCACGGCGTTCAGCAGCGGGTTCTTGGCCGCGGCGCCCAGCAACTGGTTGCGCGCGGCGAGCAGCTCGGCGCGTGTGTGGCCGCTGCGGTCCTGCAGGCGGAAGGCGAAGCCGTTGGCCCGGCCCAGGTCGCGGATGGGCGGCGGGCTGGTCGGGAAGATGATGGCATCGCGCACTTTGCTCATCGCTCCGAAGGCGCGGGCCGCCAGGCTTTGCGCCGAGTGCTCGGCACCGTGGCGCTCGTCCCAGGGCTTGAGCGTGACGAAGGCCAGGCCCGCGTTCTGGCCCGCGCCCGAGAAGCTGAAGCCGACGACGCCGACCATGCTCTCCACTTCGGGCTGGGCCAGCATGTAGCCCTCGACCTGCTTGACCACTTCCAGCGTGCGGGCCTGGGTGGCGCCCGGCGGCAGCTGGATGTTGACGAGGATATTGCCCTGGTCCTCATTGGGCACGAAGGAGGTCGGCAGCTTCTGGAACACCAGCACGGCCGCCGCGATGACGGCGACATAGACGATGGCCATGCGCCCGCCGCGGTAGATGAACCTGGCGACCCAGCCCTCATAGCCCTTGGCGGTGCGCGAGAAGCTGCGGTTGAACCAGCCGAAGAAGCCGCGCTTCTCCAGGTGGTGGCCGGCCTCGACGGGCTTGAGCAGCGTGGCGCACAGGGCCGGCGTCAGCGACAGCGCCAGGAAGGCCGAGAAGGCGATCGCCGAGACCATCACCGCCGCGAACTGGCGGTAGATGTTGCCGATGGAGCCGCTGAAGAAGGCCAGCGGCACGAACACCGAGATCAGCACCACCGTGACGCCGACGATGGCGCCGGAGATCTGGCTCATGGCCTTGCGCGTGGCCTTGAGCGGGGACAGTCCCTCCTCGCTCATGATGCGCTCGACGTTCTCCACCACGACGATGGCGTCGTCCACGACGATGCCGATGACCAGCACCATGCCGAACATGGTCAGCACATTGATGGAGAAGCCCAGGGCCAGCAGCGTGGCGAAGCTGCCCAGCAGCGCGATGGGCACCACCAGGGTCGGGATGACGGTGTAGCGGATGTTCTGCAGGAACAGGAACATCACCAGGAAGACCAGCGCGACGGCCTCGACCAGGGTCTCGACGACCTGCGAGATGGAGATGTCGATGAACAGCGAGCTGTCGTAGGGGATGCTGGCCTTCACGCCGGCCGGAAAGTAGGGCTCCAGCTGCTTCAGGCGCTGCTTGATGAGCTTGGCCGTCTGCAGTGCGTTGGCCGACGGTGCGAGTTGCACGCCCACGCCGACCGACGGGTTGCCGTTCAAGCGCGTGGAGCGGCCGGTATAGCTGTCGGCGCCCAGCTCGATGCGGGCCACGTCCTTGAGGCGCACGGTGGAGCCATCGGGGCTGGCGCGCAGCACGATGTTGCCGAACTGCTCGACGCTGGTGAGCTGGCCGCGCACGACGACGGTGGCCGCCACCGGCTGGCCCGGCACATTGGGCAGGTCGCCGATGGAGCCGGAGCTGACCTGGGCGTTCTGGGCCTGGATGGCCGCATTCACGTCGGCGGGTGCGAGGCGATAGCCGACCAGCTTGGCCGGGTCCAGCCAGATGCGCATGGCGCGCTCGGTGCCGAACAGCAGGCCCTGGCCGACGCCGGGCACGCGCTGGATCTCGGGCAGCACGGTGCGCGAGGCGTAGTCGCCCAGCGCGATGGGGTCGAAGGCCGGGTTGTTGCTCGACAGGATGATGAAGAGCAGGAAGTTGGGGTTGGCCTTGTCGACCCGCACGCCCTGCTGGATGACGGCCTGCGGCAGGCGCGGCTGGGCTCGTGCGTAGCGGTTCTGCACGTCCACCTGGGCCAGGTCCGGGTTGGTGGCCGGGTCGAAGCTCATCGTGATGGAGCCGGTGCCATCGGCTTGCGCCACGGCCTCCATGTAGATGAGGCCGGGCGAGCCGTTCATCTCGCGCTCGATGACGCTGATGACCGAGTCCTCCAGCGTCTGGGCCGAGGCGCCGGGGTAGGACACCGACAGCACGATGGACGGCGGCGCCACCGGCGGGTATTGCGCGATCGGCAGCTGCGTGACCGCGACGGCGCCGATGACCGTGATGAAGAGGGCGATGACCCAGGCAAAGATGGGCCGGTTGATGAAGAACTGCGCCATCTGGGGTCAGCCCTTGGAGGCGGCCGAAGCGGGAGCCGCGGCGGGGGCCGAGCCCGCGGGCGACCACGGCACCGGGCGTGCCTTGCCGCCAGCCTTGGCCTTCTGCAGCCCATCGACGATGACCTTCTCGCCGGCCTTCAGGCCGCTCAGCACCAGGGCCTTGCCGTCCTGGGCCGGGCCCAGCTTGACGGGCCGCGCGCTGACGCTGCCGTCCTCGGCCACGACCAGCACGGTCTCGCCCGTTGCGCCGCGGGCGACGGCCTGCTGGGGCAGCCAGACGCCGTCGGCCACCTCGGCCTGGGCCAGGCGCACGCGCACATACAGGCCCGGCAGCAGCAGACCCTTGGGGTTGGGCAGCTCGGCGCGCAGCGTGATCTGGCCGGTGGCGGCATCCACGCTGAGGTCGGAGAACAGCAGCCTGCCGGCTTGCGCGTAGACGCTGCCGTCTTCCAGCAGCACCTGCACCTTGGCAGCCTCGGTGCCGCCGGCGCGCTGCAGCTTGCCGTCCGCCAGGGCCTGGCGCAGGCGCATGACCTCGGCGGCCGACTGCGTGAAGTTGACGTAGAGCTTGTCGATCTGCTGCACGATGGCCAGCGGCGTGGCCTCGCCCTGGCCCACCAGGGCGCCTTCGGTGACGAGGGCGCGGCCGATGCGGCCCGCGATGGGTGAGGTGACGGCGGCGTAGCCGAGGTTGATCTGGGCCGTCTGCACGGCGGCCTTGCCGGCGGCCACGTCGGCCTTGGCCTGCATGGCGGCGGCCTGGGCGTTCAGGGCCTCCTGAGCGCTGACGGCCTGGGTTTTTGCCAGCGGTGCATAGCGGTCGGCCAGGGACTGGGCCTGGGTCAGGTTGGCTTCGGCGCGCGCGAGCTGGGCCTGGGCGCTGGACAGCGTGGCGCGGTAGGGCGCCGGGTCGATCTCGAACAGGGCCTGGCCGGCCTTGACGTCGCTGCCTTCGGTGAAGAGGCGCTTTTGCAGGATGCCGGCGGCGCGGGCACGCACCTGGGCCACGCGGAAGGCTTCCAGCCGACCGGGCAGTTCGGCGGCCAGGTCGGCCCGCCCGGGTGCCACGGTGACGACGCCCACCTCGGGCGGCGGCGGCGCGGCTGCTGCGGGCTTGCTGTCGCCTCCGCCGCAAGCGCTCAACCCCAGCCCGGCGACCAGTGCGGCCCAGGTGCTCAGGCGAGCACCGCTACCCCATGCCAACTTCATCTTTGCGTCCTGTTCGACTTGCTTCTCGACAGCCCGCCCCGGCGCCGGCTTGGGCGCCCGGAGCAAAACCGCTGACTGTAGCCATGCAATCGCTTACACGCCGGTGAAGCAACGCAAAGCCCTAACTTGCCGCCTCATTGAGGGCTGCCAGACGCGCCCGCTGCACGGCGCGGCCGATATCCGGCCCCTTGGCGCCGCGGGCGATGGCCTCGGCGCTGGCGGCGGCGAGGTCGACCTTCTGCGTCGCGGCCAGGTCTGCAGCCAAGCGCTCGCGCTGCGGGTAGTCGCGGTCTTCCAGCCCCAGGCGGCCGCGGGCATCGCATTCGCAGGCCCACAGCATCTCGGCAAAGCGGTCGGGGCGGCGCCAGGCGTCGCAGCGTTCCAGCAGGCGCAGCCTCGCCTCGGCGCTGAAACCCTGGCTCTGGTGCACATGGGTGTGCTCGCGGGCTACCAGCTCGGCCAGTTCCTTGCAATCCGACGGCACCTTCCAGCGTGCGCTGACCTTGCGGGCCAGGTCCTCGCTGCGCTTCTCGTGGGCGATGTGGCGGGGCAGCTCTTCCTTGCGCGTCGTGCCCTTGCCGAGGTCGTGGCAGAGGCAGGCATAGCGCACGGTCAGCGGCGCCTTCAGCCGGGCGCACTGGTCCAGCACCATCAGCAGGTGGATGCCGGTGTCGACCTCGGGATGATGGGCCTCGGGCTGGGGTACGCCGAACAGCGCCTCCACCTCGGGCATCAGCTTGGCCAGGGCGCCGGCCTCGCGCAGCACCTCGAACATGCGCGAGGGCTTGTTCTCCATCAGGCCGCGCGACAGCTCCTGCCAGACGCGCTCGGCCACCAGGGCGTCGACCTCGCCCGCGGCGACCATGGCACGCATCAGCGCTACGGTTTCAGGCGCCACGGTGAAGTCGGAGAAGCGCGCCGCGAAGCGGGCCAGGCGCAGGATGCGCACCGGGTCCTCGGCGAAGGCCGGTGAGACGTGGCGCAGCACCTTGGCGGCGATGTCGCGCTGCCCGCCGTAGGGGTCGATAACGTGGCCGTTCTCGTCCTCGGCCATGGCGTTGATGGTCAGGTCGCGGCGGGCCAGGTCCTGCTCCAGCGTGACGTCGGGCGCCGCATGGAAGGCAAAGCCGTGATAGCCGGCGGCCGTCTTGCGCTCGGTGCGGGCCAGGGCCACTTCCTCATGGGTCTTGGGGTGCAGGAAGACCGGGAAGTCCTTGCCGACCGGCTGGTAGCCCGCGTCCAGCAGGTCCTGGGGCGAGGCGCCGACGACCACCCAGTCATGGTCCTGCACGCTCAGGCCCAGCAGGCGGTCGCGCACGGCGCCGCCGACGAGATAGGTCTGGAAGGTCTTGGACATCGCCCGCATTCTGCGGCCACACTTGCGGCATGAAGATCCTCAGCGAGCATGCCGCCTTTGGCGGCACCCAGCGCTTTCACCAGCACGATTCGACCGAGATCGGGCTGCCCATGCGCTTTGCCCTCTTCACGCCGCCCGAGCCCAAGGCGCTGCTGGTCTATCTGGCCGGGCTGACCTGCACGGAAGAGACCTTCACGATGAAGGCCGGCGCCCAGGCCGTGGCGGCCGAGCTGGGCCTGGCCCTGTTGATGCCCGACACCAGCCCGCGCGGCGCCGGCGTGCCAGGCGAGAGCGAGAGCTGGGACTTCGGTGTCGGCGCGGGCTTTTATCTCGATGCGACCCGCGAGCCCTGGGCCAAGCATTGGCGCATGGAGAGCTGGCTGATGAAGGAGCTGCTGCCGTTGGTTCAGCGGGAGACGGGTCTCGAGCGCGCCGGCATCTTCGGCCACTCCATGGGCGGCCATGGCGCGCTGACCCTGGCGCTGCGCCATCCGGGCCGCTTCGCGTCGCTGTCGGCCTTTGCGCCCATCTGCGCGCCCATGCAATGCCCCTGGGGACAGAAGGCCTTCACCGGTTATCTCGGCGAGGACCGCAGCGCCTGGGCCGCCCACGATGCCAGTGAGTTGATGCGCCAGCAGGCCGGCGTACCCTATCCCGGCGGCATCCTCATCGACCAGGGCCTGAACGACAAATTCCTGGCCGAGCAGCTCCACCCCGAGGCCTTCGAGGCCGCCTGTGCGGCCGTCGGCCAGCCGCTGACCCTGCGCCGCCAAGCCGACTACGACCACGGCTACTACTTCATTGCCAGCTTCGTCGACGACCACCTGCGCCATCACGCCGGCCAGCTGCTCCCCTAACTTCTTTGCAATGGATGTGGGAAGCCACACTCCCCGGCGTCGACCTTCCCACCTAAGCTGCCGCTGAATCCAGTTCCGCTCGAAGAACTGACGGAGACAGCGCATGCAGACCATCCCGACCGGGCGCCCGCCCATCTATCGGTCCCTCTATTTCCAGGTCATCACGGCCATCCTCATCGGCGTGCTGGTAGGCCACTTCTGGCCGCAGACGGGCGAGGCGCTCAAGCCCCTGGGCGACGGCTTCATCAAGCTGATCAAGATGATCATCGCGCCCATCATCTTCTGCACGGTGGTGGTGGGCATTGCCGGCATGGAGGACATGAAGCGCGTCGGCAAGACCGGTGGCTATGCGCTGCTGTACTTCGAGATCGTGTCGACCATCGCCCTCATCGTCGGCCTCGTCGTCGTCAATGTGCTGCAGCCGGGCGACGGCATGCATGTCGACCCCAAGACCCTGGACACCAAGGGCATCGCCGCCTACACCGGGCCGGGCAAGCTGCAGGGCACGGTGGACTTCCTGCTGGCCATCATCCCGACCACGGTGGTGGACGCCTTCGCCAAGGGCGAGATGCTGCAGGTGCTGCTGTTCTCGCTGCTGTTCGGCTTCGCCCTGCACCGCTTCGGCGGCCGCGGCACCCTGGTGTTCGATGGCATCGAGAAGACCTCGCACGTGCTCTTCGCCATCGTCGGCATGATCATGAAGGTGGCCCCCATCGGCGCCTTCGGGGCCATGGCCTTCACCATCGGCAAATACGGCGTGGGTTCGCTGCTGCAGCTGGCCAAGCTGATGGGCTCCTTCTACGCCACCTGCCTGATCTTCATCTTCGTCGTGCTGGGCACGATCGCGAAGCTGCACGGCTTCTCGGTCTGGAAGTTCATCAAGTACATCAAGGAGGAGCTCTTCATCGTGCTGGGCACCTCGTCCAGCGAGTCGGTGCTGCCGCGCATGATGGCCAAGCTCGAGAACCTCGGGGTGCGCAAGTCCACCGTCGGCCTCGTCATCCCGACCGGCTATTCCTTCAACCTCGACGGCACCTCCATCTATCTGACGATGGCAGCCGTCTTCATTGCCCAGGCCACCGACACGCCGATGACGCTGACGCAACAGCTGACCCTGCTCGGCGTGCTGCTGCTGACCAGCAAGGGCGCGGCCGGCGTGACGGGCAGCGGCTTCATCGTGCTGGCGGCCACGCTGTCGGCGGTGGGCGGCGTACCGGTGGCGGGCCTGGCCCTGATCCTGGGCATCGACCGCTTCATGTCCGAGGCGCGGGCCCTGACCAATCTGATCGGCAACGGCGTCGCCACCGTCGTCGTCGGCAAGTGGACGGGCGATCTCGACCAGGCCCGCATGCAGGCGGTGTTGAACAACGAAACCCCGGCCGAGGCCGACGAGCCCGAAGAGGTGCTGGACGCCGTGGACCAACACATGCCGAATAACCCGGCAGTTCGCTAGGAATTCCGCACGACCGTGCTAAATTGCGGGCATGGAAACCCGCAGCGAACGCGCCGAGACGACGCTGGCCGCCATTGTTGGCGCCGCCCTGGACATGGCCGTCACCGAGGGGCTGGAGAGCATCAGCATCGGTGAGGTGGCCAAGCGCCTGGAGCTGTCCAAGAGCGGCGTGTTCTCGCGCGTCGGCTCGCGCGAGCAGCTGCAGGTGGCCGTGCTGCTGGAGTTCGACAAGCGCTTTGTGCAGACCGTCTTCGTGCCCGCCATGAGCGAGGCGCGCGGCCTGCCGCGGCTGCAGGCCGTCATGCGGCGCTGGCTGAACTGGGCCAGCGACGTCGACCGCCACAAGACCTGCCTCTACACGGCAGGCGCCTTCGAGTACGACGACCGCGAGGGCCCGGTGCGCGAGCATCTGCTGGATGGCGTGCTGCGCTGGCGCGCCACGCTGCGCCGCACCGTGTTGCAAGCCGTGCAGGCCGGCCATCTGCGCGCCGACCTCGACGCCGAGCAGATGGTGTTCGAGATGGACGCCATCTTCACCATCCTGCTGCACGACGCCCGCTTCCTGCGCGACCCGCGCGCCCTCGAGCG
This sequence comes from Roseateles saccharophilus, assembly GCF_031458095.1. Taxonomy (GTDB): domain Bacteria; phylum Pseudomonadota; class Gammaproteobacteria; order Burkholderiales; family Burkholderiaceae_C; genus Pelomonas; species Pelomonas saccharophila_A. The sequence continues at coordinate 2,506,504 of NZ_JAVDXU010000001.1, read as the reverse complement.
CGCCGAGCGCGCCTGGCAGCGGCTGCTGAAAGACAGCCTCCCCAGCCCCTGATCCGCCGCCATGCCTGCCTCACCTTTTCGTTTAAATCAACTTCGCACGGTCGTGCGAAATATGGAGCCGCTGTGACCACTCACAACCCCGCCGCCGCCTTCTACGCCTCGCCCGCCGCCCGTGGCGTGGCCGCCCTGCTGCGCGGCCTGCATCGGCTGTCGCCCGACCTCGGTACCCGCGTGGCCCTCAACCTCTTCTTCACGCCGGTGCCCACCAAATGGCTGGCCCGTTCGCGCGATGTGCCGCGCCCCTGGGTGCAGCGCCGACTGCCCTTCGAGGGCGGCCACATCAGCGTCTGGCAGCGCAGTGACATCGAACCCGGTCGCCCCAAGGTGCTGCTGACCCACGGCTGGGCGGGTGACGCCCAGCAGATGCGGCCCCTGGCCGACACGCTGGCGGCGGCTGGCCTGGAGCCTGTACTGCTGGACCTGCCGGCCCATGGCCGCAGCAGCGGCTGGCGCAGCAATCTGCTGCAGTGGGTGAGGGCGCTGTTCGCCGTCACCGCGCGCTTCGGACCCTGGGACGGCGTCATCGCCCACTCCCTGGGCGCGCTGGCCGTGTCGCATGCCCTGGCCCGCGGCCTGCCGGCGCGCCGCGCGGCCCTGATCGCGCTGGCGCCGCCGCCGGGGCAGTTCCTGCGCTGGTTCGCGCAGGCCATCGGCACCGATGAAGGGTTGGCCCTGCGCATGCGCGGCCATGTGGAGCGGCGCGAGGGTGTGTCGCTGGGCCTGTTCGAGCCGGCCTGGCTGGGCGAGCGTGTCGTACAGCCGACGCTGCTGGTGCACGATCGTGGCGACCTGACGGCGCCTCTGAGCGGCAGCGAGACCCTGCTGGCCGGCCTGGGCGCGGGACGCCTGCATGTGACCGAGAGCCTGGGCCACCGCCGCCTGCTCAACGACCCGGCCGTCATGGAGCAGGTGCTGGGCCATTTCCTGATGGCCACCTCGGCGACGCCGGCGCTGCGCGTCGTCTGAGCGCTGTCTAGGGCGAGGAGGCCGCCCGCGCCGCGCGGGCGAGCTGGCGCGAGTCCTCGTCCAGCCAGCGTTCGTAGTAGCCGATCAGCGTTGCCTGCACCTCGGACTGGGCCAGCACTTCGTTGATGCGGCGGATGACGCCGGCGCCAAACGGCCCCTTGGCGCAGGCCGCATAGCCCACCAGCTGGCGCGGCTGCTCGGCCAGCGGCACGAAGCGCAGGCTGCGCGTGTCCATGCCTTCGGCCTCCTGCAGATAGCGCGCCTCGTAGGGCAGGGCGACGGCCATCTCCAGGCGGCCCAGCACCACCATCTGCAGCAGATTGCGCACCGGCGCATCGGCCGCGACGACGGGCACGCGGGCCGAGCCGCGCAGCGGCGTCAGCAGCTCGTCGACGGCGGCGCCGTAGCTGCGGCCATCGGTTACGCCCAGACGCCCGCTGCCGTTGGCCAGCCAGGCCTTGAGCTGCAGGGCACCGTCGCGGTTGAGGAAAGGATGCAGCGCCTCGTACTCGGCGCGGCGCACGACGACACCCGGTGGCAGCTGCGGCAGGATGGGTGACGAGAACAGCATGAAGGCCTCGCGCTCGGCGTTCTTCAGCAGGCCGAAGGCACAGGCATTGGGCTGGGTCTTGAGTGCCAGCACAAGGCGCTTGATGGGCACTTCGGCCATCTGGTGGCCGTAGTGCGTCAGCCGGGGCAACAGCAGCTTGTTGAGGCCGAGGTTGAGCACGCCCTGGCCGCGGTTGGGGCCGTCCAGCATGGACAGCGGCGGCTGGTTGTAGAGCTGCCATTCGATGACGCCTTCGTCGGCCTGGACCGGCGCCACGGCGAGCAGCAGGGCGAGCAACGGGGCACGCGTCATGCGGTCCATGCTAGCCCTGAGCGGGCGTCAAGGACAATCCAGGCATGGCAGTCCTCTCCCTCACCAACGCCCATCTCGCTTTCGGCCACGTGGCCCTGCTCGACGGCGCCAATTTCTCGCTCGAAACCGGCGAGCGCGTCGGCCTCATCGGCCGCAACGGCACCGGCAAGTCCTCGCTGCTGAAAATCCTCGCCGGCCTGGAAAAACTCGACGACGGCCTGTTGCAACAGCAACAAGGGCTCACCAATGTCTATGTGCCCCAGGAGCCCGAGCTGCGCGGCGACGCGACCATCTTCGATGTCGTCAGCGAGGGTGTGGCCGAGGCCAAGGCCCTGCGCGAGCGCTACGAGCGCCATGACGAGAACGACGATCTGGCCTGGGTGCAGGAGCGCATCGAGCACATCGGCGCCTGGAACTGGGAGCAGCGCGTCGACGAGACCCTGCACCGGCTGGGCCTGGATGGCGAGCGCTTGGTGGGCAGCCTGTCCGGCGGGCTGAAGAAGCGCGTGGCCCTGGGCCGGGCCTTGGTGGCCCAGCCCGACGTGCTGCTGCTGGACGAGCCGACCAACCACCTGGACCTGGACGCCATCACCTGGCTGGAAGGCCTGCTGAACGACTTCAAGGGCTCGCTGCTGTTGATCACCCACGACCGCGCCTTCCTGGACAACGTGGCCAACCGCATCGTCGAGCTGGACCGCGGCCAGCTGCGCGGCTACCCGGGCAACTTCGCCGCCTTCCAGGCCGCCAAGGCCTATGAGCTGGAGAACGAGGCCCTCTTCAATGCCCGCTTCGACAAGCTGCTGGCACAGGAAGAGATCTGGATCCGCAAGGGCGTCGAGGCCCGCCGCACCCGCTCGGTGGCACGCATCCAGCGCCTGGAGGCCATGCGCCTGGCCCACGCGGCGCGGCGCGACGTGCAAGGCAAGGTCAGGCTGGACATCGACACCGGCGGTGCCAGCGGCAAGATCGTGGCCGAGCTGGAGGACGTGTCCAAGAGCTATGGCGAGAGAGCCATCGTGCGCGGCTTCTCGTCCACCATCCTGCGCGGCGACAAGGTCGGTCTCATCGGCCCCAACGGCGCCGGCAAGACGACGCTGCTGAAGATGATCCTCGGCGAACTGGCGCCCGACAGCGGCACGGTGCGCCAGGGCTCGCGGCTGACGGTGGCCTATTTCGACCAGATGCGCGACACGCTCAACCTGGACGCGACGCTGGCCGACACCATCAGCCCCGGCTCGGAGTGGATCGAGATCGGCTCGCAGAAGAAGCATGTGAAGAGCTATCTGGGCGACTTCCTGTTCTCGCCGGCGCGCGCCAACTCGCCGGTGCGCACCTTGAGTGGTGGCGAGCGCAACCGCCTGCTGCTGGCCCGCCTGTTCGCGCGCCCGGCCAATGTGCTGGTGCTGGACGAGCCCACCAACGACCTCGACATCGAGACGCTGGAGCTGCTGGAGGAACTGCTGGCCGACTACGACGGCACCGTCTTCCTCGTCAGCCACGACCGGCGCTTCCTGGACAACGTCGTCACGTCGACCATCGTCTATGAGGGCGAGGCGCGCTGGCGTGAGTACGAGGGCAGCGTGCAGGACTGGCTGACGCAGTCCAAGCGCGCCGCCGCCCTGCAGGCCAAGGCCGCGCCGGCCGCCGCTGCACCCACGCCGCCGCCCGCGCCTGAACCGGCCCCGGTGGTCGCCACCAAGCGCAAGCTGAGCTACAAGGCGCAGCGCGAGCTCGACGAGATCCCCAAGCAGATCGCCGCGCTGGAGGCCGAGCAGACCCAGCTGAATGCCCTGATCGCCGGCAGCGAGCTCTACACCCAGGGCGCCAAGCGCATCGCCGAGGTGACCGAGCGCGCGGCCGACATCGACGCCGAGCTGTTGACCTTGATGGAACGCTGGGAAGAACTGGAAGCGAAATGATGAGGCCCCTCGCCCAGTCTCGCCTCGCTGCACGCGGGCGAGCCTGGTCGGTCCCCCGAGGGGACGGCGATGCTTGCGGCATCGAGCCGCAAGCACATCGCCGGAGCGGGCCGGCTAGGGAGCGGCCCGGCGCTCGGCCCGCAGGTCTCAGCAGATGCAACGGACGACTGAAATGAACGCACTCCACCAGGAATGGCTGGCCCTGCAGTCCCAGCATGAGCGCTACGAGGCCCTGGCCCTGGGCGTGAAGCTGGTGGCTTTTGCGGCGACCGTGCTGGTGCCGGACAACACGCTGGCGCTCGCTTTGCTGGCCCTGCTGTGGTTGCAGGAGGCCGTGCTCAAGACCTTCCAGGGGCGGTTGGGCGATCGCCTGCTTGTCGTTGAGGCGGGGCTGAAGTCGGGTGGCGAAGTGGCCGCCATGCAATTGCACAGTGACTGGCTGGCCAGCCGGCCGCGCGGCGCCGGCCTGGTCGCGCAATACCTGAAGAACGCGTTGCGCCCGACGGTCGCGCTGCCCTATCCGCTGCTGATGATCCTGGTCGTCGTGATCTGAGAGTCGCGGCCGTCGTGCCTTATTCGGGCCGAGCGCCGGGCCGCTCCCTAGCCGGCCCGTCTGGGGACCGGCTGGGCGGCCGGCGTCTAGCTTGGCCGACCAGACGAGGGGCCTTGTGTCTAGGCGGGTTGCAGCTTTTCAAGGGACACAAAGCCGTTCTGGCCCTTGAGCTGAACCACGGTTTCGCCGTGGCGGTGCACGACGTACTGGGCCACATGCACCCCGCCCTGGTAGCGCACCTTGTCGCCCGGCTTGATGACGGGCTGGGGCGCAATGAGGGGCGGCACCGGTCGTGTTGCGGGCTTGGCGGCGCGCATGGTGTCGCGTACCTGCCCATGCAAGCCAGGTGAGTTCTTGGCCAGGGCCTCCAGCGAGCGCGTCATCTCGGTCTTGAGCTGCTCGGCCGTGAAGGGCTTCTTCAGCAGGAAATGGGCGCCATGGGCCTCGGCCTCGAACTGGTGCTCGGGTGTCACCTCGAAGCTCAGCAGCGACAGGTGCAGGGCAGGCTGCGCCTCGCGCAGGCGCTGGTAGAGCTGGATGCCGGTCAGCGACGCCTTGGGGAACCAGTCGGTGATCAGGAATTGGGGTTTGAAGAGCAGGCCCTGGGCCAGGGCCGCTTCGGTGTCGGCGCAGCAGAGGATGCTGTCGGCGGCGAAGCCGCGGCTTTGCAGCAGTTGGCGCGCAAAGGTTTGCACTCCGGCCAGGGCGTCTACAACAAGGAATTTCAAGGGCTCGCTCATGTCACATCGGGCGCCGCAGCTGCGGTGGCGCCAGGCGAGCGGATTTTGCCGGCGGCCATGCGCATGCCGCCCCGACAACGCCGGGTCAGATGAGAACTTTTCGGCAGCCTGGCGGCCGTCATGTAAACGCTGCCATGCGAGGCAGCGAGGCTGGATTCAGCCTGCTGCAGGGCGGCCACCGAAGTCGTCCACCGCCGCGCGCAGGGCGCGCCAGAAGGCCGGGTCTTGCGACGTCGCCATGTTGATGCGCATCAGCGAGCCGGGCGTGCGCGTGGCGCTGAACAGGGCGCCGGGGGCGATCAGCCAGCCGGCGTCCAGCAGCGGCTGGGCGAGTCTCTCAGTGTCGACACCGACGTCCAGCCAGCCGAACAGCCCGTCCGGCGGCGCGGCCCACTGGAAGCCCTGCTTGGTGGCCAGGGCCGCGATGCGCTGGCGCGCCGTGGCCAGGCGCTCGCGCAGGCGCTGGGCATGGCGGCGCAGCCGGCCCTGCTCCAGGCACAGGGCGACGGCGCGCTCCAGCACGGCCGAGCTGGTCAGGCCGTCCAGCAGCTTGGTGTCGGTCAGCGCGCGCAGCCGCTCGGGGGCCGCGGCCAGATAGCCGACGCGCCAGGCCGGCGTCAGCACCTTGGAAAAGCCCGACACATAGGTCACGCGGCGCAGGCCATCCAGGGCCGCCAGCCGCGGCAGATGCTCGGGCGCGAGGAAGCCGTAGCTGTCGTCCTCGACGATGAAGAAGTCGTGCTCGTCGGCCAGGCGCAGCAGCTTGTGGGCGCCGGCCAGGTTGAGGCTGTGGCCGGTGGGGTTGTGCAGCACCGACACCGTCAGGTAGGCGCGCGGTGAATGGGCGGCGGCCAGCGCGTTCAGCACATCCAGGTCGGGCCCGTGGGCACCGCGCGGCACGGGCAGCAGGCGGATGCCGGCCTGGGTCAGGCGGGCAAACATGATGGCCCAGCCGGGGTCGTCGACGAGGACGGCGTCGCCGGGCTGCAGCTGGGTGCGGATGATGAGGTCCAGCGCGTGGGTCGCGCCATTGGTCGTCAGGATCTGGGCCGGGTTGGCATGGATGCCGAGGTCGTGCAGGCGCTGGCTCAGGGCCGCACGCAGGCGCACGTCGCCGCTGGGGTCGCCATAGCTGGTCTGCACGGCCAATGCGTCGCTCGCGTTCAGGCGGCGCAGGGCGGATTGCAGCAGTGTCGGGTCCAGCCAGTCGGCCGGCAGGGTGCCCAGGCCGGGCGAGCGCGCCGCGTCGGCCTCGAACATGCCGCGGATCAGCGCGGTGGCGTCCATCGGTGCCTGGCGCGGCATGGCCGTGGCTGGCGCGCGGGCCGACGGGGTTCTGGTCGTGGCAGGCCGGCTTTCGCGCACAAAGAAGCCGCGCTGGCGGCGCGCCTCCAGCAGGCCGGCCGCCTGCAGCTGGTCATAGGCCGCGACGACGGTGTGCGGGCTGACGCCATGCTGGCGCGCGCAGTCGCGCACCGAGGGCAGGCGGGCGCCGGGCAACAGCAGGCGTTCGCGGATGCGCTGGGCGTAGCGCTCGGCGAGCTGGCCGGCCAGGGGCAGGCTGGCGCCGCGCTGCAGCGGGGGATGTGTACCGGTCGGCAAGGCAGTACAGATTCGTGGTCTGGTGGGCTGACTGTACTGGTTCTGTATCGGTGTCATGCCTCAGACTGAGTCCATGTCAGGGTTTTCCACGTCCACCGCCATCTCCACGACGAGCGCCTCCGACGCCACGCGCGGCCTGCTGCTCGGCGCGGCCGGCGTGCTGATGTTTGCGCTCAGCATCCCGATGACGCGACTGGCCGGCGGCAGCGCCGCGGCGCCTCAGCTCGACCCGGCCTTTGTCGCCTTTGGCCGCGCCGTGGTGGCGGGGCTGCTGTCGATCGCCTATCTGTGGATCACCGGGGCGCGCCGGCCGCGTGGCGGCGAGTGGCGGCTGCTGGCCTTCACGGCCGCGGGCGTCGTGTTCGGCTGGCCGCTGCTGCTGGGCGTGGCGGTGCGCCATGTGGATGCCGTGCATGCGTCGGTGGTGTCGGGCGTGCTGCCGCTGGCCACCGCCGTCATCGCGGCCCCGGTGCTGCGCCAGCGGCCCAGCCTGGGCTTCTGGCTCTGCGCCCTGGCCGGTCTGGCCCTGGTGGTCGGCTTTGCGGCCTGGCGCGGCGCGGGCGGATTGGAGATGGCGGATGCGCTGCTGCTGGGCGCCGTCGTCAGCGCGTCGGCGGGTTATGTCAGCGGCGCGCGGCTGTCGAATGCGCTGACGGCCGAGCAGGTCATCTGCTGGGTGCTGGTCATCAGCCTGCCCATCACCTTGCCGCTGGCCGTGCTGACGCGGCCGACGGCGCCGGTAGCGGCTTCGGCCTGGGGCGGCTTTGCCTATGTGTCACTGGTCTCGATGTGGATCGGTTTCTTCGCCTGGTATCGCGGCCTGGCCCTGGGCGGCACGCTGCGTGTCAGCCAGGTGCAGGTGCTGCAACCTTTTCTGTCCATGCTGTTTGCCGTGCCCCTGCTGGGTGAACAGCTGGATGCCATGACCGTGGTCTTCGCCATCGCCGTGCTCGCGGTCGTGTGGTGGGGCAAGCGGCAGCCGGTTCACTGAAGGAGGTAAACGCCATGAACGACAGCTTCACGACCCGACTCGCACCCGGACAGGCCTTGACCCTGGCCGCCGCGCGCACGCCGCGCCGCCTGGTCGTCATGGGCGGCCGGCTGTGGCTGACCATTTCGGGCGGCACCGATGATCATTGGCTGCGCGCCGGCGAAGGCCTGACGCTGGCGGCCGGCGAGGAGGTCGTCATCGAGGCCTGGCCCGAGGCGAGCTTCCAGCTGCTGCAACCGGCGCCCAAGCGGCGCGCCGAAGCCAGACCGGCACGAGGCTGGCGCACCAGCCTGGCACCGGCATGAAGACGCTGGGCATCCTGGGCGGCATGAGTTGGGAATCGACCCAGCATCTCTATGCCCTCATCAACCGCGGCGTCGCCACGCGCCTGGGTGGCCTGCACAGCGCCCAGCTCGTGCTGCACAGCGTCGACTTCGCGCCCATTGCCGCCCTGCAGTCGGCCGGTGAGTGGGCCGAAGCGGCGCGCGTGCTGAGTGAAGCGGCCGCCGGCCTGAAGCGCGCCGGCGCCGAGGCCCTGCTGATCGCGACCAACACCATGCATCTCGTCGCCACCGAGGTCGAACGCGCCGCCGGCTTGCCGGTGCTGCACATCGTCGACGCGACGGCCGAGGCCCTGCGCGCTGCCGGTATCAAGCGTGCCGGCCTGCTGGCCACTCGCTTCACGATGGAGCAGGGTTTTTATCGCGAGCGCATGTGGGAGCGCTTCGGCATCGAAGTGATCACGCCGGACGAGATGGGGCGCAACGAAGTGCACCGCCTCATCTACGAGGAACTGTGCCGCGGCCGGTTCGAGCCGCACTCGCGTGAGGCCCTGCGTGGCCAGGTCGCGGCGCTGGCCGACCGGGGCGCCCAGGCTGCCATCCTGGGCTGCACCGAGCTGGGCCTGCTGCTGCCGGCTGAAAGCGCTGCCGCCCTGCCGCTGTTCGATTCCACCGATTTGCAGGCCCGTTCGGCAGTCGACTGGATGCTAGGCTGACCCCTTTGAAATTCCACGTAACTCCATCATGAGCACCGTCTGGACCCAAGCGCGCCGCGCCGCGCGCATGAACCCGTCCATCATTCGCGAGATCCTCAAGGTCACCGAAAAGCCGGGCATCCTGTCCATGGCCGGCGGCCTGCCGAGCGCGGACACCTTTCCCGTCGACGCGCTGAAGGCCGCCTGCGACCGTGTGCTGAGCAAGTCGCCGCGCGAGGCCCTGCAGTACGCCGCCAGCGAGGGCTTTGCGCCGCTGCGCGAATGGGTGGCGACGCGGGTCGCCTCACTCGGCATGAAGGTCACGCCCGAGCAGGTGCTGATCACCAGCGGCTCCCAGCAGGGCCTGGATCTGGTGGGCAAGATCCTCTGCGACGCCGGCGCGCCGGTGGCCGTCGAGACGCCGACCTATCTCGGCGCCCTGCAGGCCTTCACGCCCTTCGAGCCGATCTTTGCCAGCCTGGCCAGCGACAGCCAAGGCCCGCTGCCCGAGGCCATCGCCGCCCTGCCTCACGATGCGCCGGGCACGCGCTTCAGCTATCTGCTGCCCAACTACCAGAACCCCACCGGCCGCGTCATGGGCGCCCAGCGTCGGGTGGAAGTCGTCGAGGCCTCGCGGCGCGCCGGCGTGCCCATCGTCGAGGACAACCCCTATGGCGACCTCTGGTTCGACGAACCGCCGCCGGCCTCGCTGTCCAGCCTATGGCCCGAGGGCTCGCTGTACCTGGGCTCCTTCTCCAAGGTGCTGACGCCGGGCTTCCGCCTCGGCTATATCGTCGCCCCCACCGAGCTGTATCCGAAGCTGCTGCAGGCCAAGCAGGCCGCCGACCTGCACACGCCAGGCTTCAACCAGCGCGTCGTCCACGAGGTCATCAAGGACGGTTTCCTGGACCAGCACATCCCCTCCATCCGCGCCCTCTACAAGGCCAACCGCGACGCCATGGCCGAGGCCCTGCGCGAGCACCTGCCGCCGGGCTGCGACTACCTGTCGCCCCAGGGCGGCATGTTCTTCTGGATCCGGCTGCCCGAAGGCCTGGACGCCATGGCCCTGCTGCCGCAGGCCGTCGATGCCGGCATCGCCTATGTGCCGGGTGCGGCCTTCTATGCCCACCAGCCCGACCCGCGCACGCTGCGCCTGTCCTTCGTCACGCTGACGCCCGACCTGATCCGCGAAGGCGTCGAGAAGCTCGGCCGCCTGCTGCACGAGGCGCTGGAGCCTACCGTGGAGCACGCCCCCTGATGGAACGCGATGGCTATCGCCTCAGCTTCGCGCCTGCGGACATCGACGCGGTGGCCGCCCATGCCTTCCTGATCCGGGCCTACTGGTGCGAGGGGATTCCGCTCGCCCTCATCGAGCGTGCGATTGCGAACTCGCTGTGCATCGCGCTGCGCGACGACCAAGGCCAGGTCGGCTTCGCCCGCGTCGTGACGGACCGGACGACCTTTGCCTATCTCTGCGACGTCTATGTGCTTGACGCCCATCGTGGCCGTGGCCTGGCGACGTGGATGATCGAGGCCCTGCTGGCTCACGCTGACCTGCAGGGCCTGCGCCGCTTCATGCTCTTCACCCGCGATGCCCATGCCCTCTACAGCGGCCACGGCTTCGCGCCCCTGGCCACGCCGCAGCGCGGCATGGAAATCGTCCGCCCCGGTCTTTATCTCAAGCCATGACTCAACTCCGTCGCTTCGCCCAGGTCGATGTCTTCACTGCCCAGCCGCTGAAGGGCAACGCGCTCGCCGTTGTCATTGACGGCGCGGGACTGTCCGACGAGGAGATGGCCGACTTCGCGCGCTGGACCAATCTCAGCGAGACCACCTTCCTGCTGCCGCCCACCGACCCGGCGGCCGACTACCGCGTGCGCATCTTCACGCCCGGCGGCGAGCTGCCCTTTGCCGGCCACCCGACGCTGGGCAGCGCCCATGCCTTCCTGGCCAGCGGGGGTGACGCGAAGAAGCCGGGCGAGGTGGTGCAGCAATGCGCCATCGGCCTGGTGCGGGTCAAGCGCGACGGCGCCCGCCTGGCCTTTGCCGCGCCGCCGCTGAAGCGCAGCGGCACGGTCGGCGCGGCCGAGCGTGAACAGGCCATCGCCTCGCTGCGCATCAAGCCCGAGGCCTTGCTGGATCTGGAATGGGTGGACAACGGCCCGGGCTGGATGGTCGCCCGCCTGGCCGATGCGGCCGGCGTACTGGCCCTGCAGCCCGACTTCATCGCCATGCAGGGACTCAAGCTCGGTGTCGTCGGCGCGTATCCCGCCGGCAGCGAATGCCAGTTCGAGGTGCGCGCCTTTGTGCCCGATCTCGGCATCCCCGAAGATCCGGTCACCGGCAGCCTGAATGCCGGCCTGGCCCTGTGGCTGCAGGAAAAGGGCCTGGCGGGCGACAGCTATGTGGCCGCACAAGGCGCTGCATTGGGACGCGCGGGCCGCGTGCATGTGAAGCGTGATGCGGAGGCGACCTGGATTGGCGGCGACGTCACGCCGCTGATTCACGGCCAGGTCCGGTTATGAGCATGGAACTCGACCACCTCGTCGTCGGCGCGGCGACGCTGGAAGAGGGCGTTGCCTGGTGTGAGCGCGTGCTCGGCGTGACGCCCGGCCCTGGCGGCAAGCATGCGCTGATGGGCACGCACAACCGCCTGCTCAATATCAGCGGCCCCAACCATCCGCGGGCCTATCTGGAGATCATCGCCATCGATCCCGAGGCGCCGCCGCCGAGCCGCGCGCGTTGGTTCGACCTGGACCAGCCGGCGCTGCGCGAGCGTCTGGCCCAAGGGCCGGGGCTGATCCATTGGGTGTCGCGCGTGCCGAATCTGGATGCGGCCCTGGCCAACTGGCGCGGCGAGGGCGTCGACGCCGGTGAGGCGATCGAGGCCTCGCGCGGCAATCTGCGCTGGCGCATCGGGCTGCGCGAAGATGGCCGCCGCCTGCGCCGCGAGGCTCTGCCGGTGCTGATCGAGTGGGGCGAGGCCCACCCGACCGATGGCATGGCCGATTCGGGCGTGCAGCTGCTGGGCTTTGAGGCCCGCGACGGTTTGAAGGCGCGATTGGCCACGCCGCGCGGCGAGGTCGAGCTGGAGGTGATCGGCTGATGAAGACCGAGGATCTGTTTCGTGAAGACGCGACGCTGCTGAGCTGCGATGCGACCGTCACCGCCCACGGCGAGGGCGGTGTGCTGCTCGACCGCACGGTCTGCTACCCCGTTGGCGGCGGCCAGGCCGGCGACACCGGCTGGCTGATTGCGGGTGAGCAGCGCTGGCGCGTGACCGACACGCGCAAGAGCAAGGAGCATCCGGCCGCCATCGTCCACCTGATCGAAGGCGAGGCCCTGCCGCCCGTCGGCACGGCGGTGCGCGTCGAGATCGACGCGGCCCGCCGCATGGCGCATCGGCGCTTCCACACGGCCACGCATCTGTTGTGCGCGCTGCTTCCTTATCCGGTCGATGGCTGTTCCATCACCGAGGGCTATGCACGGCTGGATTTTCATACCGACGAGCCTTTCGACAAGGAGGCCATCCAGGCCGGTCTGGACCGGCTGGTGGCCGAGGCCCATCCAGTGGGGCATCGCTGGATCAGCGAGGACGAGTTAGATGCCAATCCCGGTCTGGTCCGCTCGATGAGCGTGCAGCCGCCGCGTGGGCTGGGTCGCGTCCGCGTGCTGGAAGTCCAAGGCGTGGACCTGCAGCCTTGCGGCGGGACGCATGTGAGCAACACGGCCGAGATTGGCCCTGTCGTCGTGACGAAGATCGAAAAGAAATCAGCCAAGACCCGCCGCGTGGTCTTGGGATTTGCCGGCTGACACGGCTGGCTAAACTGCGGCGCCTATGGCCGGCCCAGACATCCAGCTCATCACACCCGAGTCCCCTGAGGACTGGCAGGAGGCGCGACTCGTCCTGCGGGACTACGCCAACAGCCTCGACATCGACCTCGACTTCCAGGGCTTCGAGGAAGAGCTCGCCGGACTGCCCGGCGCCTACGCGCCACCCGGCGGCCTGATGCTGCTGGCGACCGTCGATGGCGCCATCGCCGGCAGCGGTGCCTTCCGACCCTTGCCCGACGCCGACTATCCCAATGCCTGCGAGATGAAGCGCCTGTTCGTGCGCCCGGCCTTCCGGCGCTTTGGCCTGGGGCGCATCCTGGCCCAGGCGCTGATGGACCGCGCGACGGAAGCCGGCTATTCGTCCATGCTGCTGGACACGCTGGACGACATGGAGGCCGCCCGCGGCCTCTACGAGAGCCTGGGCTTCGCCGAGGTGCCGCCCTTCTATTTCAATCCCATCCCCGGCGCCCACTATCTGAAGGCCGAGCTCGGCGCCTTCCGGCCGAGTTACTTCGGATAACCGCCTAGAGTGCCGGCATGGCACTCGAACAAGACATCCTGCCGCTGGGCTCGCACCGCTGCCTGCTCGGCGAATCGCCGCTCTGGCATCCCACCGAAAAGCAGCTCTACGCCGTCGACATCCCCGGTCGCCAGGTGCTGCGCTGGCGTGCGGGCGCCGATGTGCCCGATGTCTGGCCCCAGGACGGCGAGCCGGGCTGCATCGCGGCCCGTGCCAGTGGCGGCCTGCTGGTCGCGCGCCGAGACGGCCTGTGGACGCTGGACACGACGACAGGCGCCCAGGCCCTCGTCAGTCCGCCGCCCTATGACCCGGCGCGGGTGCGCTTCAACGACGGCAAGGTCGACCCGGCCGGTCGCTTGTGGATTGGCAGCATCTCGGATGCCCGCGAGCCCGAGGCGACCCTCTATCGCTTCGACGGCAGCGGCTTCGCCGCCCAGGTGCCCGGTCTGACGACGTCCAACGGTCTGGCCTGGAGCCCCGATGGCCGCCGCATGCACTGGTCCGACACCAAAGCCCACTGCATCTACGTCGCCGACTTCGACGCTGCGACGGGCGCGCTGTCCAACCCGCGCGTCTTTGCCGAGTTCAAGCCGCGCGCCGCTGGCGAAGCCTATGGTGGCCGCCCGGACGGCGCGGCCATGGATGCCGAGGGTTGCTACTGGGCGGCCATGTTCGAGGGTGGCTGCGTGCTGCGCATCGCTCCGACCGGCGAGGTCGTGCAGCGCGTCGACCTGCCCGCCACCTGCCCGACCATGCCCACTTTCGGCGGTGCCGACCTGCGCACACTCTTCATCACGACGGCGTGCGAGAAGCGCCCCGCCGACGAGCTTGAACGCGAGCCGCTGGCTGGCGCCGTGCTGCAGTTGCGCGTCGATGTGCCGGGCTTGCCTGCGACGCTGACAGGCGCCTGAACGGGGCCTGAATCCTGGGCCGGCGAGGGGGCGTATTTACCCCGGTGTAACTCGTCACATATAATGAGTGGCTTTGTTGGGTGGCGCCTGTGCGTCATCCAGGTGCAATCAGCTCCCGGTAGTTTTGGGGGTTGAGCCGCCCACCCCAGGACCAGGCGCCATGACCGAGAACGGCCCCCGAAAGACCTGGCCCCCCGCTGTTTCGACGGCCGGCGGCTGGGACGACGACCAAGAGGAGCCGCCCGTCAAGGCCTTGAGCCCCGAGGAGGCAGCTGCGCTGAAGTCCGCGTTGCCGATGCTGTCCCCCTGGCGTGTGCTGGGGATGCAGCTGGTGGCAGGCTTGCTGTGCGTGGCCGTGATCCGGCTGTGGACGGCATCCGGCGTGGCCATGGCCTCGGCGCTCTACGGCGTTGCGGCGGTGGTGCTGCCGAACATGTTGCTGGCGCGGGGCATGACAAAGCGCGTGGATTCAGCGGTCGGAGCGGCTGCCGGGTTCATGGGTTGGGAATTTTTGAAAATCGGTGCATCGATCGCGATGCTGGTGCTGGCGCCAAAGGTGGTGCCGGGCCTGAGTTGGCCAGCCCTGCTGGTCACCCTCGCGGTGTGCATCAAAGTGAACTGGCTGGTGCTCGCGTGGCGCGGCCGCAGACTGAACTGACGAGGCAGAACGAAACATGGCAGCAGAAGGCCACGAAACAGCCGCCCCGAGCGCCGGTGAATACATCATTCACCATTTGCAGCACGCGCAGAACGGCACCCAGAAGGGCATCGTCGATTTCTCCGTCGTCAACATGGACTCCATCTTCTTCAGCGTGCTGCTGGGGCTGGTGGGCTGCTTCTTCCTGTGGCGCGCCGCGAAGGCTGCCACATCGGGCGTCCCGGGCCGTTTTCAAGCTGCTGTCGAGATCCTCGTCGAGATCGTCGCCGATCAGGCCAAGGGCATCGTCCACAACGCCAACAGCCGCAAGCTCGTCGCCCCGCTGGCCCTGACCGTCTTCGTCTGGATCTTCCTGATGAACGCGATGGACCTGCTGCCCGTCGACCTGCTGCCGTGGATCTGGCAGAACATCACCGGCGACCATCACGCCAAGGTGCGCTCCGTGCCGACCGCCGACCTGTCCATGACCATGGGCCTGTCCGTCGGCGTGCTGATCACCTGCCTGATCTACAACGTCAAGATGAAGGGCGCTGGCGGCTGGGCGCACGAGCTCGTCGCGGCACCGTTCGGCGACAAGGTCTATCTCTACCCGGTCAACCTCGCGATGCAGCTCATCGAGTTCATCGCCAAGACTGTCTCTCACGGCATGCGACTGTTCGGCAATATGTATGCCGGCGAGCTGATCTTCATGCTGATCGCCCTGATGGGCGGTGCCTGGAGCCTGTCGGCGACCGGCATCGGCCTGGCGATCGGGCACATCATCGCGGGTTCGGTGTGGGCCATCTTCCACATCCTGATCATCACGCTGCAGGCCTTCGTCTTCATGATGCTGACGCTGGTCTACATCGGTCAGGCCCACGACGCGCACTGAAGCGGCGCACCCATCCCCGTAGTTTTTTCAACCCTTTCCCTCTCTATCCCTCTAAGGAGTCATCGTGGAAGTCATTAGCTTTGTTGCTCTCGCCGCTGGTCTGATCATTGGTCTGGGCGCCTTCGGTGCTTGTATCGGCATCGGCATCATGGGCAGCAAGTACCTTGAGTCCGCCGCTCGTCAGCCCGAGCTGATGAACGAACTGCAAACCAAGATGTTCCTGCTGGCCGGCCTGATCGACGCCGCCTTCATCATCGGCACCGGTATCGCCCTGTGGTTCGCCACCGCCAACCCCTTCCTGGGTCAGCTGGCGCAGATCGCCGCCAAGTAATTCGACGTTGCCGCCCCGCCCTCGGACTCCTGGGGGCGGCTTCAAGCACTCGAAACTTTGTGAGGCACCAAGGTGTTTATTAACGCATCGCTCATCGTTCAGATGATCGTGTTCCTGATCCTGGTCGGGTTCACGATGAAGTATGTGTGGCCGCCGATCATCAAGGCACTCGACGAGCGTGCTGCCAAGATCAAGGACGGTCTTTCCGCCGCTGACAAGGCCAAGGCCGAGCTGGCTGGCGCCGAGGCGCAGATCGCCAAGGAACTGGCCGCGACCAAGGCTGAATCCGGCAAGCTGATCTCGGATGCCGAGAAGCGCGCCGCCGCCATCGTCGACGCCGCCAAGGGCAAGGCCGAAGAGGAAGGCGCCAAGATCCTGGCCGCCGCCAAGGCCGACGCCGAGCAGCAGGTCTCCCGCGCCCGTGAAGCCCTGCGCGAGCAGGTCGCCGCGCTGGCCGTCAAGGGCGCCGAGCAGATCCTGCAGAAGGAAGTCAACGCCGGCGTCCACGCCGACCTGCTGGCTCGCCTGAAGACGGAGCTGTAAATGGCTGAACTCGCCACCATCGCCCGGCCCTACGCCGAAGCCCTGTTCCAGGTTGCCAAGTCGCAAGACCTCGCCGCCTGGGGCCGTCAACTCGACGCGCTGGCCCAGGTGGCGCAGGACGCCGATCTGCGCCAGTTCGCCGATCACCCCAAGGCCCAGTCCGAGCAGGTCGTCGCGGTCATGACCGCCGCCGCCAAGCAGAGCCTGGCCGGCGGCGTGCAGAACTTCCTGCAGGCCGTCGTCGAGAACGGCCGCCTGGCCGCGCTGCCCGAGATCGTCGCCCAGTACCACGTGCTGGCCAACGCCGCTTCCGGCGTGTCCGACGCGCAGGTCTTCAGCGCCTACGAGATCAGCGACGCCCAGCTCGCCGAACTCAAGGCCACGCTGGAGAAGCGCTTCGGCCGCAAGCTCGAAACCCATGTGCAGCTGGAGCCTGGCCTGATCGGCGGCGTTCGCGTCGTCGTCGGCGACGAGGTGCTGGACACCTCCGTCAAGGCCCGCCTGGAGCGCATGAAGGTCGCTCTGACGGCATGACCACTGCTTGATCCGCAGCGAACGCCCCGCAAGACATTCCACCGATTCACCCCCGCGTCTGACCCCGCCCTTGATCCGGCGACGGAACGGCCAACTGGGAGACCAAGCATGCAACTGAATCCCGCTGAAATTTCCGAACTGATCAAGAGCCGCATCGAGGGTCTTGGTGGCAGCACGGACATCCGCAACCAGGGCACCGTCGTGTCCGTTTCCGACGGCATCGTCCGCGTCCACGGCCTGTCCGACGTGATGCAGGGCGAAATGCTCGAATTTCCGGTCGCCGCCGACGGCAGCCAGACCTTCGGCCTGGCCCTGAACCTCGAGCGCGACTCCGTCGGCGCCGTGATTCTGGGTGCCTACGAGCACATCTCGGAAGGCGACACCGTCAAGTGCACGGGCCGCATCCTGGAAGTGCCGGTCGGCCCCGAGCTGATCGGCCGCGTCGTCAACGCGCTGGGCGAGCCTATCGACGGCAAGGGCCCGATCAACGCCAAGATGACCGACGTCATCGAGAAGGTCGCCCCGGGCGTGATCGCCCGTAAGTCCGTGGACCAACCGGTGCAGACCGGCCTGAAGTCCATCGACTCCATGGTGCCCGTCGGCCGCGGCCAGCGCGAGCTGATCATTGGTGACCGTCAGACCGGCAAGACCGCCGTGGCGATTGACGCGATCATCAACCAGAAGGGTCAGAACATGACCTGCGTCTACGTCGCCATCGGCCAGAAGGCGTCGTCGATCAAGAACGTCGTGCGCGCTCTCGAGCAGGCCGGCGCGATGGAGTACACCATCGTCGTCGCCGCCTCGGCTTCCGAGTCTGCCGCCATGCAATACGTGTCGGCCTACTCCGGCTGCACGATGGGCGAGTACTTCCGCGACCGCGGCCAGGACGCCCTGATCGTCTATGACGACCTGTCCAAGCAGGCCGTCGCCTACCGCCAGGTCTCGCTGCTGCTGCGCCGCCCGCCGGGCCGCGAAGCCTTCCCCGGCGACGTGTTCTATCTCCACAGCCGCCTGCTGGAGCGTGCCGCCCGCGTGAACGCCGACTACGTCGAAGCCTTCACCAAGGGTGAGGTCAAGGGCAAGACGGGTTCGCTGACGGCCCTGCCGATCATCGAGACGCAAGCCGGTGACGTTTCCGCCTTCGTGCCGACCAATGTGATCTCGATCACCGACGGGCAGATCTTCCTGGAAACCAACCTGTTCAACGCCGGTATCCGCCCCGCCATCAACGCCGGTATCTCGGTGTCGCGCGTCGGTGGTGCGGCCCAGACCAAGCTGATCAAGTCGCTGTCCGGCGGTATCCGTACCGACCTGGCCCAGTACCGTGAGCTGGCCGCCTTCGCGCAGTTCGCTTCCGACCTGGACGAAGCCACCCGCAAGCAGCTGGACCGCGGTGCCCGCGTGACGGAACTGCTGAAGCAGGCCCAGTACTCGCCGCTGTCCATCTCGCTGATGGGCGCTTCGCTGTACGCCGCCAACAAGGGCTTCATGGACAGCATCGACGTCAAGAAGGTCCTGGCCTTCGAACACGGCCTGCACCAGTACCTGAAGACCAGCCACGCCGCTCTCCTCGCCAAGCTCGAGAACGACAAGGCGATGGACAAGGATGCCGAGGCCGAACTGAACGCCGCCATCACGGCCTTCAAGAAGTCCTTCGCTTAAGAAGCCACGGAACCGCGGGGCCAGGCCTCAAAACCCAACCCCGCACTGACTAGGAGTTCGAATGGCTTCAAGCAAAGAAATCCGCGGCAAGATCAAGTCGGTCGAGAACACCAAGAAGATCACCAAGGCGATGGAGATGGTCGCCGCGTCCAAGATGCGCAAGGCGCAGGAACGGATGCGCTCGGCCCGCCCCTACGCCGAGAAGATCGGCAACATCGCGGCTGCCCTGGCCCAGGCCAACCCCGAGTACCGTCACCCCTTCCTCGTCAAGAACGAGAAGGCGACGGCAGCCGGCATGGTCGTGGTCACGACGGACAAGGGCCTGTGCGGTGGTCTGAATACCAATCTGCTGCGCGCTGCGACGACCAAGCTCAAGGAGCTGGAGTCCGCGGGCCAGAAGACCGACGTCGTCGCCATCGGCGGCAAGGGCTTCGGCTTCATGAACCGCATCGGCGCCAAGGTCGTGGCTCATGCCACCCAGCTCGGCGACCAGCCCCACATCGAGACGCTGATCGGCCCCGTCAAGGTGCTGCTCGACGCCTATGCCGAAGGCAAGCTGTCGGCCGTCTACCTCTGCTACACGCAGTTCATCAACACGATGAAGCAGGAGGTGGTGGTCCAGCAGCTGCTGCCGCTGAAGGCCGACGACATGGCGACCGACAAGTCCGGCCACTCGTGGGATTACCTCTACGAGCCGGACGCCGCCACCGTCATCGACGAGCTGCTCACGCGCTACTCGGAGGCCCTGGTCTTCCAGGCCGTCGCCGAGAACATGGCCAGCGAGCAGTCCGCCCGCATGGTGGCCATGAAGTCCGCGACCGACAACGCCGGCAACCTCATCAAAGAACTCAAGCTGGTCTACAACAAGACCCGCCAGGCAGCGATCACGAAGGAACTCTCCGAGATCGTCAGCGGCGCCGCTGCTGTGGGTTGATCAGGTTTCAGCACGCAAAGAATTGAATTGAAGGAACGCACAAATGGCTAACACTCAAGCCCTCGGCAAGATCGTTCAGTGCATCGGCGCCGTCGTGGACGTGGAATTCCCGCGCGACCAGATGCCCAAGGTGTACGACGCCCTGAAGATGGAAGGCTCGGCGCTGACGCTGGAAGTCCAGCAGCAGCTGGGCGACGGCGTGGTCCGCACCATTGCCCTGGGTTCATCCGACGGCCTGCGCCGCGGCACCCAGGTCTACAACACCGGCGACACCATCAAGGTGCCGGTCGGCAAGGCCACCCTCGGCCGCATCATGGACGTGCTGGGCAACCCCATCGACGAGCGCGGCCCGGTGTCCTCCGAGCTGACCGCCTCCATCCACCGCACGGCCCCGGCCTACGACGAGCTGAGCCCGTCGCAGGACCTGCTGGAAACCGGCATCAAGGTGATCGACCTGATCTGCCCGTTCGCCAAGGGCGGCAAGGTGGGTCTGTTCGGCGGCGCCGGCGTCGGCAAGACCGTCAACATGATGGAGCTCATCAACAACATCGCCAAGGCGCACAGCGGTCTGTCCGTGTTCGCCGGCGTGGGTGAGCGCACCCGTGAGGGCAACGACTTCTATCACGAGATGTCGGACTCCGGCGTCGTCGTGCAGGAGAAGCTCGAGGACTCCAAGGTCGCCATGGTCTACGGCCAGATGAACGAGCCCCCGGGCAACCGTCTGCGCGTGGCCCTGACCGGCCTGACCATCGCCGAGTCCTTCCGTGACGAAGGCCGTGACGTGCTGTTCTTCGTGGACAACATCTACCGCTACACGCTGGCCGGTACCGAAGTGTCCGCTCTGCTGGGCCGCATGCCTTCCGCCGTGGGCTACCAGCCGACGCTGGCCGAGGAAATGGGTCGCCTGCAGGAACGCATCACGTCGACCAAGGTCGGCTCGATCACGTCCATCCAGGCCGTCTACGTCCCTGCGGACGACCTGACCGACCCGTCGCCCGCCACGACCTTCGCCCACTTGGACGCCACCGTCGTGCTGTCGCGTGACATCGCCGCCCTGGGTATCTACCCCGCCGTGGACCCGCTGGACTCCACCAGCCGCCAGATCGACCCCAACGTCGTCGGCGAAGAGCACTACACGACGACCCGCGCCGTCCAGGCCGTGCTGCAGCGCTACAAGGAACTGCGCGACATCATCGCCATCCTGGGCATGGACGAACTGTCGCCGGAAGACAAGCTGGCCGTGGCTCGCGCCCGCAAGATCCAGCGCTTCCTGTCGCAGCCCTTCCACGTCGCCGAAGTGTTCACGGGCACCCCGGGCAAGTACGTGCCACTGAAGGAAACCATCCGCGGCTTCAAGATGATCGTCAACGGCGAGTGCGACTCGCTGCCCGAGCAGGCCTTCTACATGGTCGGCACGATTGACGAGGCCTTTGAAAAGGCCAAGAAGATTCAGTGATGTTGATCGGGGCGCCCTGGGTGCCCCGTCTTTCGCAGAACCTTCTTTCCGTTAAACAAGGATCAATCTCATGGCAACCCTCCACGTCGACGTGGTCTCCGCCGAAGAGCAGATCTTCTCCGGCGAGGCCAAGTTCGTCGCCCTGCCGGGCGAATCCGGCGAGCTCGGCATCCTGCCCAAGCACACGCCGCTGATCACCCGCATCAAGCCGGGCGCCGTGCGCATCGAGCTGGCCGGTGGTGGCGAAGAGTTCGTCTTCGTTGCCGGCGGCATCCTCGAAGTGCAGCCCAACCGCGTGACCGTGCTGGCCGACACCGCCATCCGCGGCAAGGACCTCGACGAGGCCAAGGCCCTGGAGGCCAAGAAGGCCGCCGAAGAGTCGCTGCGCAACGCCAAGGACAAGATCGACCAGGCCGCCATCCAGAGCGAGCTGGCGATCCAGGCGGCCCAGATCGCCGCGCTGCGCAAGTTCCTGAAGAAATAAGGCGCCACGTCGCGACCAGCGATGGACGAGCACCCGCTCGGCATCTCCCCAACGAACGCGGCTCCGGCCGCGTTCGGTACTTCTGCGTCCGTCACCCTCAGCGAGTGGCGGCACAGCCTGGTCGTGCTCGAGGGCCTGGAGCCCGGCCGCCGCATCGAGCTGGGCGACAAGCCCCTGGTGATCGGCCGCCGCACCGCTGCCGATCTCGTGCTGCCCGAGCTCCTCGTGTCGGCCCTGCACTGCCGCGTGCAGATCCAGGCCGGCCGCCCGGCACTGAAGATCACGGACTTCAAGTCCACCAACGGCAGCTTCATCAACGGCCACCGCATCAGCGGCAGCGCCTATCTCGCGCCCGGCGGCACGCTGGCCGTGGGCCAGCACCTGTTCCGCCACGACTTCCTGTCGCCCGACGGCCTGGTGCGTGCCGCCTACGAAGACGCTGAGCACGAGCAGACCGTCAACGCCTGGCTGCCGGCGCCGCTCGCCAAGGGAGCCGTGCGCACGGAGTGGTGCTACCGCCGGGCCGAGCCGCCGCGCGGCGCCGGCTTCGCCGTGCTGCCGCTGCCCGAGGACCGGCAGGCGCTGATCCTCATCGACGTTTGCGGTCCGCGCGAGCATGTCGCCCGCCATGCCGCCCGGGTGCTGCGCGAACTGCAGGAGGTGTGCGACATCGCTGGCCCGGCCGAGCTCTTCAACCAGCTGCACCAGCGCTGGCGCGAGGGCGCGCACGACGGCCTGTTCTTCACCGCCTGGGCCGCCGTCTACGACCCTGCCACGCGCCGGCTGGTCCATGCCTGCGCCGGCCAGCATCCGGCCCTGCTGCGCATTCCCGACGGTGAGATGCTGCGTCTGGACGCCCTCAACCCGCCGGTCGGCCTGCTGCCCGGTACCGAGTTCGCCGCTGACAGCGTGGTCGTCCCGCCGGGCAGCCGGCTGCACATCTTCAACCGCGGCTGCTTCGCCTTCCTGGACCGCAGCGGCCGCGAGCTCGAGCTGGATGACCTGGAAGCCCTGCTGGCCTGCCTGCCGCCGACCTCGGGCAATGCCGCGGAGCAGGCCTTCGTGCAATTGCGGCGCATGGCGGAATGCGCCCGCCTGGACGACGACTTCCTGCTGCTGCAGGCCGATTTCCCGAGCTGACGCCAAGCTGTCCGGTTCGTTCTGGACTATTCACTCCACTGGGCGGCCGGTGGGCTGCGGATAATCCGCCCCTTCCCCTGACTGCGCCGCGCCAAGCCGATTTCCATGACCCACTTCCGAGTTCGCCGCTGGGCCGCCTGGGCGCCCGGCCTGGAGACGCAGGAAGCGTGGAGCGCCTGGCTGGCCGCGCCCCGCTGGCCTTTGCCGGCGGTGGAGGCCGTCGCACCGCTGGCCGAGGTGCCCGCGATGACGCGCCGCCGCATCGATCCCCTCGGCCGCGCCGCCCTGCAGGTGGCCTGGTGGGTCCAGGGCGCCGAGCCGACGGGTCCGGTGGTGTTCGCCTCGCGTTGGGGCGAAATCGCCCGCTCGGTCGGCCTGCTGCGCCAGCTGAGCCAGGGCGAACCGCTGTCGCCCACCGCCTTCAGCCTGTCCGTGCACAACGCCAGCAGCGCCGTCTATTCCATTGCCCGCGGCGACACCGCCAACTATTCGGCCATCTCCGCCGGCCCGGCCAGTGCGGCTGCCGGCGTCTGCGAGGCCGTCGGCCTGCTGGTCCAGGGCGAACCGCAGGTGCTGGTCGTCTCGGTGGAGTCTCAGTTGCCCGAGCCCTACCAGGGCTTCGAGTCCCATCCCGGCCCTCTGCGTGCCTGGGCCGTGCTGCTGGAGCCCGCCGAGCGCGGCCTGAGCCTGCAGGCCGCGGCAGCTGGCGCCGACGATGACGAGACCGGCCTGCCGCCCGACCTGGCGGCGCTGCGCTTCCTGGCCGGCGACGCACCGCAGTGGCGCCAGCACGGCTGGTTGTGGAGCCGCCATGCGTGAGCTGCTGCAGTGGCCGGGCCGGCTGTGGCGGATCTTCGCCACCGGCTTGTCCTTTGTGTGTTTCGGCATCGGCGGCATGCTGCTCTGGCTGATCGTTTTCCCCCTGCAGACCCTGATCTGGCGCGACGCCGCCCGCCGCCAACAGGCCGCCCGCACCGTGGTGCAGGCCGTGTTCCGCCTCTTCATCGGCTTCATGCGGCTGCTGGGCCTGATCCGTTACGAAGTCCATGGTGTTGAAAAACTGCAACGCCGCGGCCTGCTCATCCTGGCCAACCACCCCACGCTGATCGACGTGGCCTTCCTGATCGGCCTGGTTCCCAACGCCAGTTGCGTGGTCAAGTCCACGCTTGCGACCCACCCCTGTACACGGGGTGCGGTGCGTGCGACGGGCTACATCTGCAACAATCCCGACTCTGATTTGTTGCTGGCATGTATCGATACGCTGGCAGCGGGCAGCAACCTGATCATCTTTCCCGAAGGCACGCGGTCGCGGCCCGGGCAGGCCCTGAAGATGCAACGCGGCGCGGCGCAGATTGCCCTGCGCGGCGGACTTGACATCACGCCGGTGCGAATCCAATGCGAGCCGCTCGGTCTGTACAAGGGGCAGCCCTGGTGGACCGTCGCCAAACGCCCATTGCGTTTCACCCTCCAGGTCGGCGACGACCTGCCTTCCGCCCCGGTGCTGGAAGCGGCTGGCGGTGAGCATGGGCGGGCGGCACGGCGGCTGACGGAAAGCCTGATCCAGTTTTTCTCTGAGCCCACGAGGCCACCGAAAGCAGTCACGAAGGGGAGTCATGCAAGCGCTGGAACAAGAAATCAAGGAACTGCTGATCTCGGCACTCCAACTTGAGGACCTCAAGCCCGAGGACATCGATGCCGAACAGGCGCTGTTCGTCGAAGGCCTGGGCCTGGATTCCATCGACGCGCTGGAACTGGGTCTCGCGCTGCAGAAGCGCTACGGCCTGAGCATGGCCGCCGATTCGGCCGAAACCCGCCGGCATTTCGCCAGCATCCGTGCGCTGGCGCAGTTCGTCGACAGCCATCGAAAGATTGCCGCCTGAACGCCGCAGGAGCGCCCAGCCATGACCGACCAAGAAATCTTTGACCGCCTGCGCAGCATCCTCGTCGACACCTTCGACATCGAGGCCGAGCGCGTCTCTTTCCAATCCAAGCTCTACGACGACCTCGACATCGACAGCATCGATGCCGTCGACCTCATCGTGAAGCTCAAGCCCCTGGTGGGCAAGCGCCTGCAGCCCGAGGCCTTCAAGGCCGTGCGCACCGTGCAGGATGTCATTGACGCGCTGCAGGGCCTGCTGAAGGCCGATGCCGAGGCTGAAGTCGGCGACAAGCCGACGGCGGCCACCGCCTGAACCGGGGAACGCGATGCGCTGGGCCCTGGTGCTGGCCCTGACGGCCGCGTATCCGCTGATCGTCTATTTCAGCCTGGGGCATGTCGAGCCCCGCTACCTGGCCCTGCTGCTGCTGGTGCTGGGCGGTCTGCGCTGGCTGGCCGGCGGCGCCCAGGTCGTGCAAGCCCGCTGGGTGGCGCTCGCCGCCCTGCTGCTGGCCGCCAGCACGGCCCTGCTCAACACCAGCGTGCCGCTCAAGCTCTATCCCGTGCTGGTCAATGCCGTGCTGCTCATCGTCTTCGGCCTCAGCCTGGTGCGCGGGCCCAGCGCGGCGGAGCGCATCGCCCGCCTGCAGGAGCCCGACCTCGACGCCCGCGGCGTGGCCTACACCCGCCGCGTCACCCAGGCCTGGTGCGGCTTCTTCGTGCTCAACGGCGGCATCGCCCTGGTCACGGCGCTGTGGGCCTCGGAAGAAGCCTGGGCCCTGTACAACGGGCTGATCTCCTATGTCCTTATCGGCACGCTGATGGGCGGCGAGTGGCTGCTGCGGCGCCACCTGCGGGCCCGCCATGCGAGGTTGCAGGCATGACACCCGCCGAACGCCTGGCCTCCCTGCTGACGCTGCCACCGCCCGACGTCATCGGTTGGCGCCGCCGCGAGCCCGTGGCCGGCGCCGAGTTCATCAAGCAGGCCGGCCGCTGGCAGGCCGCCTTCGCGGCTCATCCCGGCCAGCGCTTCGCCCTTTACTTCCAGGACAGCCTGAGCTTTGCCGCCGCGCTGTTCGGCGTCTGGCAGGCCGGCAAGCAGGCCTGGTTGCCCGGCGACCTGACGCCCGCCAGCCGCCAAGCCCTGGCCTCGCGCGTCGACGGCTTTGCCGGCGATGCGCCGCCTCCGCCCGAACTGGCCCCCGTCGAGCCCGCCAGCGCGCCAGCCGTCGCGGATCGCCTGTTGGATGTCGAAGCCCAGCAGCTCGTCGTCTTCACCTCGGGCTCGACCGGCCAGCCCCAGGCCCTGCCCAAGCGCCTGCGCCAGCTCTTCGACGAGATCACGGCCCTGGAGCAGGCGTTCGGGGCCACCGCACCCGGCGCCGCGGTGCTGGCCAGCGTGTCCCACCAGCATGTCTACGGCCTGCTGTTCCGCGTGCTGTGGCCGCTGGCCACGGGGCGCGCCTTGCAGGCGCAAAGCCTGGTGGTGCTGGAGGACCTCGTCGAGCTGACGCCGCCCGGCGCGCGCGCGGTGCTGATTGCCAGCCCCGCTCACTTGAGCCGTTTGCCGCTGGTGGAGAACGTCGCCCTCGACCAGGTCTTCAGCTCCGGTGCGCCGCTGCCGGATGCGGCCCTGCCGGACTGCCTGCGCGTCTTCGGCCGCGCCCCCATCGAGGTCTATGGCAGCAGCGAGACCGGCGGCGTGGCCTGGCGCCAACGCAATCCGGGCGCTCCCGTGCATTGGCAGGCCCTGCCCGGTGTCGAATGGCGTATCGAGGACGAGGGCCTGTGCTTGCGCTCGCCGCACCTGGACGAAACCGGCTGGATGGTCAGCGCCGACCGTGCTGCCGCCGTCGAGGGCGGCTTCGAGCTGCGCGGCCGGGCCGACCGCATCGTCAAGATTGCCGAGAAACGGGTCTCGCTGACGGCCGTGGAGGCCGCGCTGCGCGCCTCGCCGCTGCTCGCCGACCTGCGCCTGGTGCCGCTGACCGAGCCGCGCGAGCAGTTGGGCGTCGTCGCCGTGCCGAGCGAGGCCGGCTGGCAATTGCACGATGCCCAGGGCAAGCGGGCCCTGGCCGAGGCGCTGCGGGCTTGTCTCGCTGACGTCGTCGAACGTGTGGCCTTGCCGCGGCGTTTCCGCTTCCTGCCCGAGCTGCCGTTCAACACGCAAGGCAAGTCCACCCAGGCCCGGCTTGGCCAAGAGTTCGACCCGCGCCGGCCGGCCCTGCGCGCCATCCAGCCCACCGAGGGCGGCCAGGATTTGACGCTGTTCATCGACCCGGCCCTGCCGCAGTTCGAAGGCCATTTCCCCGAGCACCCCATCCTCGCCGGTGTCGTGCAGCTCGAATGGGCCGAGATGTTCGGCCGCGAGCGCTTCGGCATCACGGGCGAGTTCGCCGGCATGGAGGCGCTGAAATTCCAGCGCGTCATCACGCCCGACCGCCTCGTCACGCTGAGCCTGACCTGGGCGCCCGGCAAGCTGGGCTTCCGTTACCACTCGGCCCAGGGCCAGCACGCCAGCGGCCGCCTGCTGTTCGCGACGCCATGAAGCTCGGTGCGGTCATCCCGGTCTACAACCACGGCGGCCCGGTGGGCGGTGTGGTTGCGGCCCTGCGCGCCCATGGCCTGCCGGTGCTGCTGGTGGACGATGCCAGCGAACCCGGCTGCGCGGACGTGCTCGACAGGCTTGCGCTCGAGCCGGGCGTGAGCCTGGAGCGCCTGCCCGTCAACCAGGGCAAGGGCGTTGCCGTTCTGACGGGCCTCAAGCGCGCCGCGCAGATGGGTTGGACGCATGCACTGCAGATCGACGCCGATGGCCAGCACGACACCCGCGATGTGCCGGCCTTTGCCGCCGCCGCCGCCGCCCAGCCGCTGCACATGATCTGCGGCTATCCGATCTACGACGACAGCGTGCCCAAGGCGCGGCTGTACGGCCGCTATGCCACCCATATCTGGGTCTGGATCAACACCCTGTCGCTGGCCATCCGCGACTCCATGTGCGGCTTTCGCATCTATCCGCTGGCCGGCACCCTGCCGGTCATAGCCCGCCAGTACATCGGCCGCCGCATGGATTTCGACACCGAGATCGCCGTGCGCCTGTTCTGGTCCGGCATGGGCGTCAGCAATGTGCCGACCCGCGTGCGCTACCCCGAGGACGGCGTCTCGCATTTCCGCGTCTGGCGGGACAACGTGCTGATCTCGGCCATGCACACGCGCCTCTTCTTCGGCATGCTGTGGCGTGCACCGATGCTGCTGTGGCGGAAGCTCGCGGCATGAAGCACTGGGCCCAGATGGGCGAACACACCTTCGTCGCCGGCATCTGGCTGCTCTTCTTCGTGCATCGGCTGCTGGGCCGCACGGTGTTCCGCCTGCTGCTGTGGCCCATCGTGGCGGTCTACTGGCTGGCCAACCCCGGCCTGCGCGCCCACAGCCTGGGCTATCTGCGCCGCATGCAGCCCGCGGCTGGCTGGCGGGAGGGCCTGGCCCATGTGCGCCTGTTCGCCGAGACCATGCTGGACAAGCTGCTCGCCATCGCTGGCCGCTACCCGCTGGAGCGCGTGCAGTCGCGCGGCACCGACGCCATCCATGCGCAAGCGAAGACGGGGCAGGGCGCCGTGCTGGTCACGGCCCACACCGGCTGCCTGGAGCTCTGCCAGGCCCTGGCCGAGACCCATCCCGATCTCAAGGTCAATGTGCTGGTGCACACCAAGCATGCCGAGAGCTTCAACCGCATCCTGGCGCGCCTGAACCCCCGTCGCGGCGTCGAGCTCATCGAGGTCAGCGAGCTCGACATGGGCCTGACGCTGAAGCTGGCCGATCGCGTCGCCGCGGGCGAGTTCCTGGCCATCGCGGGGGACCGCGTGCCGGTGCGTGGCAGCAAGACGGTGCGCATCCCCTTCCTTGGCGGCGAGGCCGATTTCCCGGTCGGTCCCTATCTGATCGCCGGCCTGCTCGGCTGCCCGCTCTACCTGATGCTCAGCCTGCACGAGGGCGCGGGCTATGCGCTCGAGTTCGAGCTGCTGGCCGACAAGGTCCACCTGCCGCGCCGCGCGCGCGAGGCCGCGCTGACCGAGCATGCCCGCCGCTTTGCCGATGCGCTTGCCGCGCGACTGCGCCGTTCACCCTATGACTGGTTCAATTTCTACGCTTTCTGGGATCGCCCCACGGCATGAACAACACATCGCCCATCACCTTTGACGGCCAGCGCCTCGCCATCGAGGACATCGTCGCCCTGGCCGGCCGCAGCGCCAGCGCCGAACTCGGCCGCACGCCCGAGTTCCAGGCCCGCATCCAGGCCGGCGCTGACTTCGTCGCCCGCCTGCTGGCCGAGGACGGCGTCGTCTACGGCGTCACCACCGGCTATGGCGACTCCTGCACCGTGGCCGTGCCGCCGGCCCTGGTGCCCGAGCTGCCGCATCATCTCTACACCTATCACGGCATCGGCGCTGGCGCCGTGCTGACGGCTGAGCAGACCCGCGCCGTGCTGGGTGCCCGCCTGGCCTCGCTGTGCCAGGGCCTGTCGGGTGTCAGCCTGGACCTGCTGCGCCAGATCGAGACCCTGCTCCAGCATGACATCCTGCCGCTCATCCCCAGCGAAGGCTCGGTCGGCGCCAGCGGTGACCTGACGCCGCTGTCCTATCTGGCCGCCGTGCTGTGTGGCGAGCGCGAGGTCAAGGTCAAGGGCGAGACCCTGCCCGCGGCCGACGCCCTGCGCGCCGTCGGCGCTACGCCGCTGCGCCTGCGCCCCAAGGAAGGCCTGGCCATCATGAACGGCACGGCCGTCATGACCGGCCTGGCCTGCCTGGCCTTTGCCCGCGCCGACTACCTGGCCAAGCTGGCCACGCGTATCACGGCCATGAATGTCGTTGCCAGCGCCGGCAACGCCCATCACTTCGACGAGACCCTGTTCGCCGCCAAGCCCCATGCCGGCCAGCAGCGCGTGGCCGAGCGCCTGCGCGCCGACCTCGCCAGCGACAAGCCCTCGCGCAACGAGCAGCGCCTGCAGGACCGCTACTCGCTGCGCTGCGCCCCTCACGTCATCGGCGTGCTGGAGGACTCGCTGCCCTGGCTGCGCCAGCTGATCGAGAACGAACTCAACAGCGCCAACGACAACCCGCTGATCGATCCCGTGGGCGAGCGCGTGCTTCATGGTGGCCATTTCTACGGCGGCCATATCGCCATGGCCATGGACACGCTGAAGACGGCCGTCGCCAACGTTGCCGACCTGCTGGACCGCCAGCTGGCCCTGCTGGTGGACGCCCGCTACAACCACGGCCTGCCGGCCAATCTGAGCGGTGCCAGCGGCGAGCGTGCCCCCATCAACCATGGCCTGAAGGCGCTGCAGATCAGCGTCTCCGCGTGGACGGCCGAGGCCTTGAAGCAGACCATGCCGGCCTCGGTGTTCAGCCGCAGCACCGAATGCCACAACCAGGACAAGGTCAGCATGGGCACCATCGCCGCGCGTGACTGCCTGCGTGTGCTGGACCTGACCGAGCAGGTCGTCGCCGGCCTGCTGATCGCCGCCCGCCAGGGTGTCGAGCTGCGCGAGCGCCAGGCGCCGCTGGCCCTGACGCCCGCGTTGAGCGGCATGCAAGGCGACCTCGCCGAGCGCCTGCCGCTGATCAACGAGGACCGCGCCCTGGACAAGGAACTGGTCGCGCTGATCGATGCCATCCGCCAGCAGAGCTGGGACTTGTATGCCTGAGCTCTGGCACGAGATCGAGATCAGTCCGGCCTTCCATGACCTGGACCCGATGGACATCGTCTGGCACGGGCACTATGTGAAGTACCTGGAGCTGGCCCGCAATGCGCTGATGGCCCGCTTCGACTACGACTACCCGCAGATGCGCGAGTCGGGCTATGCCTGGCCCATCGTCGACATGCGCCTCAAATACGTGGACATGCTGCCCTATGGCCGGCGCGTCATCGTGCGCGCCGAGATCGTCGAGTGGGAGAACCGCATCAAGGTCGACTACGTCATCCGCGACGCGGTGACGTCCAAGGTCATCCACAAGGCCCACACCATCCAGGTGGCGCTCAACATCGCCACCCGCGAGATGGAATACGTCTGCCCGCCGGTGCTGTGGCAGAAACTGGGCGTGGGTCCGGCATGAAGCGCCGCGCGCTGCTGCTGGGCCTGTTGCCGCTGACGGCACTGGCGGAGCCCAATCTTGCCCAGGCTGTGCGCGAACGCCTGCAGCAGCCCGAATGGCTGCGCGGCGACTTCACCCAGGCCAAGAAGGTGCCCGGCTTTGCCAAGCCCCTGGTGTCCACCGGCAACTTCGTCGCCGCGCGCGGCCGCGGTGTGCTGTGGCGCACGTTGAAGCCTTTCGCCAGCGAGCTGCGCCTGACACAGAACGAGATCCGCGCGACGCAAGGCGGCCAGACGGCGATGAAGCTGGACGCCTCCCGGGAGCCCGCCGTGCGCGTCATCAACACGCTGATGTTCGCCCTGCTCAATGGTGACGTCAGCGGCCTGACCGAGCTCTTCGAACTGGGCGGCAGCGTGAAGGGCGCCGGTTGGCAACTCGCGCTCGTGCCCAAGCCCGGCGCGCTGCAGCAGGTGCTGAAAAAGGTCGAGCTCGAGGGCGACGGCTTTGTGCGCCGCATCCAGCTCTTCGAGGCCAATGGCGACGAGAGCCTGATCCAGCTGACCAATCAGCGCAGCGACGGCGCCGCCGAGCCGGGCCTGTTCCAGTGAACCTGGAGCGCGTCACCCGGCGCCTCGCGGGCCTTTGGCTCGTGCTCGTGCTCGCCTGCCTGGCTCACAACGCCTGGTACTGGGGTGTGCACAAGGGCGCCCCGGTGACCGACATGCTGGCCATGCTGCCGCGCGACGAGCAGCGCCCGCTGGCCGGCCAGGCCACCCAGGCCCTGGCGGATGCCGGCGCGCGCCGCATCACCGTGCTGATCGGCGGCGGCCAGAAGGATCAGGCGCAACGCGCGGCCGATGCCTTCCTGCAGGCGCTGGGTGACATGCCGGCGCGCCATCGCGTTGCCGACAGCGAGCAGCAGGCCTGGCTGACCCTCTACGCACCCGTGCGTGCCGGCCTGCTGTCGCCGCAGGCCCGTGAGCGCCTGGCCAAGGCACCGACCGAGGAGCTGGCCGACCAGGCCCTGGCCGCCCTCTACCAGCCCGTCGGCGGCCCGCGCGTGGGCGCCTGGAGCGACGACCCGCTCAACCTCTTCGGCCAATGGCTGGCCGAACGCGGCCAGAGCAGCCGCGTGCGCGTGCAGGACGGCCGGCTGATGCTGACCGACCCCGACGCCCCCGATCGCCACTACGCCCTGGTGTTGATCGAGCTACCCGGCTCCGGCTTCGAGATCAGCGCCCAGCGCTCGCTGCAGCCCAGGCTGGATGCCGCTACGCAGGCCGCCGAAGGGCAGGGCGCCCGCGTCATCCGGGCCGGCGTGCCGCTGTTCGCCGCGGCCGCCTCCGACCAGGCCGAGCGTGAGATCCACACCATCGGCCTGGGCTCCCTGGTCGGCATCGTCGCGCTGACGCTGCTGGCCTTCCGCTCCATCCGGCCGCGCCTGCTCGTCGCGCTGTCGATGGCGGTGGGCTTGTGCGTCGCCACCTCGGTCAGCCTGTTGGTGTTCGGCCAGCTGCACCTCGTGACGCTGATCTTCGGCGCCAGCCTCTTGGGCGTGGCCGAGAACTACGGCAGCAACTACTTCAGCGCCCGCCAGGGCCTCGCGGCAGCCGAGCGCTGGGCCATGCTGAGGCGCCAGATCCCCATCGTCAGCCTGGCCATGGCCACCACCGTCATCGGCTACGCCCTGCTGGCCCTGCCGTCCTTCCCGGGCCTGCGCCAGATCGCGGTGTTCTCGGCGGTCGGGCTGGTGGCGGCCTTCGTCACCGTGCTGTGGTGGTTCCCGTTGCTGGATGGCGGCGGCCGCATGGCGCCGACGCGCTTTGCCGACTGGCTGGGCTCGCGCCGTGCGCTGTGGCCCAGCCTCAAGGCGCGCGGGCTGCTCGTGCTGCTGCTCGTGTCCGCCGCTCTCGTGGCCTGGGGCGCGAGCCGGCTGCGCTTTGACGACGACATCCGCCAGCTGCAATCCGCGCCGGCCGGTCTCGTGGCCCAGCAACGCGAGTTCGCCCGCCTGATGCAGGCGCCCGGCCTGGCCCAGTTCTTCGTCGTGCAGGGGCGCGACGAGCAGCGGCTGCTGGAGCGCGAGGAGGCGCTGACGGCGCGTCTGCGTGACATGAAGCTCGGCGCCCAGGCCGTCAGCGACTGGCTGCCTTCGCTGAAGCGCCAGCGCGAGGACGCTGAACTGGCGGCGCGCCGCACCGCCGAGCTGCGGCCCGTGCTGGCCGACAAGCTGGGTCAAGCGGTCGCTCCCGCCGCCACCGCCTCGGCCTCGCTGGCCCCCCAGGCCTGGCTGGCCAGCCCCGCCAGCGGACCCGTGCGCGCCCAATGGCTGGGCCGGCTGGGCGAGGGCATGGCCAGCGTCGTGATGCTGCGCGGCGCCGAATCGGCCGAGGCACGCAGCGCCCTGGCGGCGCTGCAGCTCGACGGTGTCACCTGGGTCGACAAGGTCGGCGAGGTCAGCACCCTGCTGGGCCGCTACCGCCAATTGATGTCGGCCGTGCTGCTGCTGGGCTTCGTGCTGACCTGGGCCGCGCTGGCTTGGCGCTTCGGCCGGGCCGCCTGGCGCGCCCTGGCGCCCACGGCCCTGGCCTGCCTGCTCACGGTGGCCCTGCTTGCAATTGGTGGGCAGGTCTTGCAGCTGTTTCACATCCTGCCCCTGCTCATCCTGCTGGGCCTGGGCGTGGACTACGGCATATTCCTGCTGGAACAGCCCGGCCGCAGCGAAACCCGCCCCTTTCTGTCGGTGACGCTGGCTGCCGCCTCCACCCTGCTGTCTTTCGGCCTGCTGGCCCTTTCCGGCACGCCGGCCCTGCAGGCCTTTGGCCTCACGCTGCTGATGGGCGTCTTCCTCGCCTGGCTGCTCACCCCCTTCTTCCTGCCCCCCCATGCTTGAGACCAAGAAGTTCTCTCCTCCGAAGCAGCGCGCCTTCGACGCCCGCTTCGAGGCCCAGAAGATCGCCTTCGGTCCGGTGGTCTTCCACTGCGTCCACTACGCGTGGAAGCGCGGCATCCTCGAGGCTTTGGGCGACGCCGGCGAGCGCGGCATCACGCTGGACGAACTCGAGGCCACCGGCCGCTGGAGCCGCTATGCGCTGAAGCTGGTGCTGGAGTCCTGCCTGTCGGCCGGCGTCGTGCTCATCGAGGCCAGCCGCTGGCAGCTCGACAAGGCGGGCTTCTGCCTGATCTCCGACGACATCACGCGCGTCAACTTCGACTTCATCCACGACGTCTGCTATCAAGGGCTCTTCGAGCTGGAGCGCTCGCTGGATGCCGGCAAGCCGCTGGGCCTGGCCCATCTGGGCGACTGGCCCAGCATCTACCCGGTGCTGTCCGAGCTGCCCGAGCCGGCCAAGTCGAGCTGGTTTGCCTTCGACCACCACTACTCGGACACCTCCTTCCCCGACATCCTGCCCGACGTGTTCGCCACGGCGCCAAAGCGCCTCATGGACATCGGCGCCAACACCGGCAAGTTCACGCGCGCCGCGCTGAACTACGACGCCCAGGTCGAGCTCCATCTCGTCGACCTGCCCCAGCAATTGGCGGTGGCCGAGGCCAATCTGCTGGCCGAGGGCCTGCGCGAGCGCGCCCAGCTGCATGCGCGCAATCTGCTCGACCCGGACGCCGCCCTGCCCGCGGGCATGGACCTGGTCTGGATGAGCCAGTTCCTGAGCTGCTTCGGCGAGGCCGAGATCGCCAGCATCTTCCGGCGCGTCGCTGCCTGCCTGGCCGACGGCGGGCAGGTGCTGGTCATGGACACCTTCTGGGACCGCCAGCGCTATGACATCGCGGCCTATTGCCTCATCAACACCTCGCCGTATTTCACCGCCATGGCCAGCGGCAACAGCAAGGTCTACGAGAGCGGCGACTACATCCGCCTGGCCGAGGCCGCCGGCCTGCGCCTGCTGACCGCGCGCGACGGCATCGGCTATTGCCACAGCCTGCTGAGGTTTGCCCGCGCATGATGAAGCGCCGCCTGCTGCTGATCACCGCCTTGCTGGCCGGCTGCGCGACGCCGCCGCCGCCCAGCGAGCTGCCGCCGCTGCGCCTGGCGCCCGCGGCCTTAGGGCATGCGCGCTTCGCCCTCAGCCAGCGCCTGTCGGTCACGCGGCTGGACCAGCCCGATGCGCCGCCGCAGCGCGTCGAGCTGCAGCTGCAGCTCGACGCCTCGGGCCTGCTGCTGGCCGGCTTCGCCTACGGCCAGCGCGTGCTGCTGATGCAATGGGACGGCAAGGACCTGCAGGTGCAGCGCCACCCCATGCTGCCGGCCGAGGTCGACACCGACCGCATGCTGCGCGATCTCTGCCTGAGCTTCTGGCCGGCCGAGGCGGTGCGCGCCGCCTTGCCCGCGGGCTGGGCCTGGGTGCAGACCGCCACGGCCTTCGAGCTGCAACAAGGCGGGCAAGCCCGGCTGGTCGTGCAGCGCCACGGCGCCAACATCGTCGAGATCGTCAACAGGGCCGAGGGCTATCGCTTGCTGATCGAATCCCAACCGCTGGAGGGCGCGTGATCTATCTGCAGCCTCCCGGCGTCATCTGCGCGGCCGGCCATGACCTGGCGGCCCTGCGTGACGCGGTGTTTGCCGACGCGCCCGGCGGCGTGGCCGCGAACGCCTCGGTCTGGCCGGGGCATGAACTGCATCTCGGCGCGGTGCGCAGCGAGCTGCCGTCGGTCGAGCATCTGCCGCTGCAGCAACGCAGCCGCAACAACGCCCTGCTGCTGGCCGCGCTCGCGCAGATCCGCGACCAGGTGGACGGGGCCATAGCCCGCCACGGCGCCGACCGCATCGGCGTCGTCCTCGGCACCAGCACCTCCGGCGTCGGCGAGAGCGAAGCGGCCATCGCTGCCCTGGCCCGCGACGGTCGGTTGCCGGCGGGATTCCATGTCGAGCAGCAGGAGCTAGGCTCGCCCGCGCTGATGCTGGCCGAGCTGCTGGCCTTAAGCGGGCCGCGCTATGTCGTGTCCACCGCCTGCTCCTCCGGTGCCAAGGCCCTGGCCAGCGGCGCACGCCTGCTGAAGGCCGGCCTGTGCGATGCCGTGCTGGTGGGCGGCGTCGACGCGCTGTGCGGCATGACGGTGGCGGGTTTCACGGCCCTGGACTCGGTCGACCCGGCGCGCTGCCGGCCGCTGAGCGCGACGCGCGCCGGCATCAATATCGGCGAAGGCGCGGCCCTGTTCGTGCTGAGCGGTGAGCCCTCGGCCGTGCGCCTGTCGGGCTGGGGCGAGAGCTCCGACGCCCACCACATCTCCGCCCCCGAGCCCAGCGGCCGCGGCGCCTTGGCGGCCATGCGCGAGGCCCTGCAGCGCGCCGGCCTGGCGCCCGCCGACATCGGGTACCTGAACCTGCATGGCACCGCCACGCCGCAGAACGACGCCATGGAGAGCCGCGCCGTGGCCGAGCTGTTCGGCCTGGGCCTGCCCTGCTCGTCGACCAAGCCGCTGACCGGCCATGCCCTGGGCGCGGCCGGCGCCATCGAGGCCGCCATCGCCTGGCTGACGGTGGCCGGCGACGGCCGCCTGCCCGTCCACCATTTCGACGGCCAGCGCGACGCCGAGCTGCCGCCCATCGCCCTCGTCACGCCCGGCCGCCGCCTGCCCGAGGCGCCGCGCCATGTGATGAGCAATTCCTTTGCCTTTGGTGGCAACAACGCCTCCCTCGTGCTAAGCCATGTCTGAGCTGCCTCCTGTCACCGAGCTGGTCCCCCACCAGGGTCCGATGAGCCTGCTCGACCGCGTCATCGCGGCCGAGGGCGAACGCCTGAGCGCCGAGGTGGTGGTGCCGGCCGTTGGCCTGTTCAGCCACGACGGCGGCGTGGGTGCCTGGGTGGGCATCGAGTACATGGCCCAGGCCGTCGCCGCCTGGGCCGGCTGGCAGGCGCGCCAGATCGGCGAAGCACCGCGCATCGGCTTGCTGCTGGGCACGCGGCGCTACCGCTGCGACGTGGCGCGCTTTGCGCCGGGCCAGCGCCTGCGGATCGATATCGAGCGCGGCTACCAGGCCGACAACGGTCTGGGGCAGTTTGACTGCCGCATCCACGCCGACGGCGTGGAGCTGGCCAGCGCCTTGCTGACGGTGTTCGGGCCCAAGGACCCGAGCGCCTTTTTGAATGGAGAAGATGTATGAGTACGGTGCTCGTCACCGGGTCCAGCCGCGGCATCGGCCGCGCGATTGCGCTGCGCCTTGCGCGTGACGGCTACGACCTCGTCCTGCACTGCCGCAGCCAGCGCGAGCAGGCCGAAGCCGCCGCCGCCGAGATCCGCGCCCTGGGCCGCGCGGCCCGTGTGCTGCAGTTCGACGTGGCCGACCGCGAGGCCTCTGCCGCCGCGCTGCTGGCGGATGTCGAGGCCCATGGCTGCTACTACGGCATCGTCTGCAATGCCGGCATCGCCCGCGACGGCGCCTTCCCGGCGCTGAGTGGCGAGGACTGGGACACCGTCATCCACACCAACCTCGACGCCTTCTACAACGTGCTGCAGCCGCTGACCATGCCGCTGGTGCGGCGCAAGGCGGCGGGCCGCATCGTCACGCTGGCCTCGGTGTCAGGGATCATGGGCAACCGCGGCCAGGTCAACTACAGCGCGGCCAAGGCCGGCATCATCGGCGCCACCAAGGCGCTGGCCGTCGAACTGGCCAGCCGCAAGATCACTGTCAACTGCGTGGCCCCAGGCCTGATAGAAACGGACATGGTCGACACGGCGTTGGTCGAGGAGGCCTTGAAGATCATCCCGGCCAAGCGCGTCGGTCGACCCGAAGAGGTCGCGGCCGTGGTGAGCTTCCTGATGGGCGAGGACGCCGCCTACATCACGCGGCAAGTGATATCTGTGAACGGGGGGATGGTGGGATGAGTACAAGAAAACGCGTGGTGATCACGGGCATCGGCGCGCTGTCGCCGCTGGGCCATGACGCCGAGACCGTGCTGGACAGCCTGCGCGCCGAGACCAACAAGGTCCAGCGCATGACGGAATGGGCCGACTACGAAGGCCTCAACACCCAGGTGGGCGTGCCCTGCGCGCCCTTCGAGCTGCCGGCCGACCGCTACAACCGCAAGAGCATGCGCAGCATGGGCCGCGTGGCCCAGATGGCGACGCGCTCGGCCGAGCTGGCCCTGGAGCAGGCCGGCCTCATCGGCGACCCGCTGGTGACCGGCGGCAAGCTCGGCGTGAGCTTCGGCAGCTCCAGCGGCACGCCCAGCGCCGTCGGCGACTTCGGCCGCATGATGAGCGCCAAGAGCATCGAGGGCATCAACGCCAACACCTATGTGAAGATGATGTCGCACACGGCGACCGTCAACATCGCGGTGTTCTTTGGCATCACCGGCCGCATCATCACGACGAGCAGCGCCTGTACCTCGGGCAGCCAGGGCCTGGGCTATGCCTACGAGGCCGTGCAGAGCGGCAAGCAGGTGGCCATGCTGGCCGGCGGCGCCGAGGAGCTGGATCCGACCCAGGCGGCGGTCTTCGACACGCTGTTCGCCACCAGCACGCAATACAACGATCAGCCGCGCCTGACGCCGCGCCCCTTCGACAAGGACCGCGACGGCCTGGTGCTGGGCGAGGGCGCCTGCACCTTCGTGCTGGAGGAGTACGAGCACGCCAAGGCCCGCGGCGCCCACATCCTGGGCGAGATCGTCGGCTACGGCACCAATTGCGACGGCACCCACGTGACCCAGCCGCAGTCCGCCACCATGGCGGGGGCCATGCGGTTGGCGCTG
This sequence comes from Roseateles saccharophilus, assembly GCF_031458095.1. Lineage (GTDB taxonomy): Bacteria > Pseudomonadota > Gammaproteobacteria > Burkholderiales > Burkholderiaceae_C > Pelomonas > Pelomonas saccharophila_A. Next base: position 2,468,280 of record NZ_JAVDXU010000001.1, on the reverse strand, counting down.
GAGGATGCCGGCCTGCCGCCCGAAGTCATTCCCTACGTCAACGCCCACGGCACCTCGACCGACCAGGGCGACGTGGCCGAGAGCCAGGCCACGCAGTCGGTGCTAGGCAGCCGCGCCGCGATCTCCTCGCTGAAGAGCTATATGGGCCACACCCTGGGCGCCTGCGGGGCGCTGGAGACGTGGATGACACTGGAGATGATGAAGGCCGGCTGGTTTGCGCCGACGCTGAACCTGCGCCAGGTCGATCCGCGCTGCGGTGAACTCGACTACGTGCTCGGTGGTGGCCGCAAGCTCGAGACCGAATACGCGATGACCAATAATTTCGCCTTCGGCGGCATCAACACGTCGTTGATCCTGCGCCGTATCTGAAAACCCAGGGAGGGGTGATGAAAGCTTGGTTCTGGATGGCCGCCTTGCCCGCGGCGCTTGTCATGTCCTCGGCCCACGCCGCCGAGGCCCTGCCGGCCTTCGAGATGGTGAGCGTGCCGGCGGGCTGCTTCGACATGGGCTCGCCCGTGCACGAGAAGCATGAGCGGCCGGTGCACAAGGTCTGCCTCAAGACCTTCGAGATCGGCAAGGTCGAGGTGACTCAGGCGCAATGGCGCGCCGTGATGGGCACCGGCCCCTCGCAGTACAACTGCGGTGACGACTGCCCGGTGGAACGCGTGTCCTGGAACCAGGTGCAGGAATTCATCCAGAAGCTGAATGCCCAGGGCCGCGGCGGCTATCGCCTGCCTTCCGAGGCGGAGTGGGAATACGCCTGCCGCAGCGGCGGCAAGGAAGAGACCTGGCCGGGCACGTCCTCGGCCGACGAGGTCGAGGGTATCGCCTGGTACGGCAAGGACGCCGCCGGCCATCAGACCCATCCGGTGGGCACCAAGAAGCCCAACGGGTTGGGCATCCACGACATGGCCGGCAATGTGTGGGAATGGGTGCAGGACAAGTTCGTCACGCCCTATCCCACCGAGCCCGGCAACAACCCGGTCATCGAAGCGGGCGGCGAAGACAAGCGCGTGACGCGTGGCGGCTCCTTCCATGGCAAGGTCAACTACGTGCGCTGCGGCCTGCGCAACCGCTACAAGGCTGACCTGACGGACGGCCGCATCGGCTTCAGGCTGGCGCGCGACAACCCCTAAGCCGACCGGCGGGCCTTGCCGGTTTCGATCCAATAATTTCGCCCGGTTCATATTCAAGGAGGACGAACATGACTGCATTCAAGACGACGCTGGTCGCCATCAGCCTGGGGCTGGCTCTGGGCGTGGCCCAGGCGCGTGACGAGCCGATGTATATGCCGGAGCGCATGAGCCTGGCGGGCAAGCCGGAGATCACTCAGGCCAAGCTTCACGACGCGCTGGTACGTGCCGGCGCACGACGCAACTGGATCGTCATCAACGACGTGCCCGGCGAGCTGACGTTCAAGTACAGCCGCCAGGGCAAGCATGAGGCCACCGTCAAGGCGACCTACGACGCCACCGGCTACCAGCTGGCCTATGTCAACAGCTACAACCTGAACGCCGATCCGGACAAGCAGCGCATCCACCCCACCTACAACACCTGGATCCGCAACCTCAGCAACGACGTCGCCATCGAAGTCTCGCTGATCGGCAACAAGTAAAGCCCGTGGGCTGGGCCTGCGTCGCGCCGCTGCAGCAGGCCCTGGCCGTCGTCGGTGACGACATCGCCTGGCTGAGCGCGGCGGAGCGCGAGCGTTGGGCCGGCTTCTCGGGCATACAGCGGCGTCGGCAGTTCGTGGCCGGCCGCTGGCTGGCGCGGCGGCTGCTGGCCCATGTCGGGGCCGGCGCAGCGGAGCTGGGCCTGGAGCCCGACGGCCGCTGCAGTGCTCCGCCGCCCTGGCGCGTGTCCATCAGCCACAGCGGCGACTGGATAGGCGTCGCGGTCGCCGCCGCCGGCCTCGCGGGCCTGGACCTGCAGGTCGAAAACCCCGGCCGGGACTGGCGAGCGTTGGCCGCCTTCGCCGGCCTGCAGCCTTGCCCCGATCCCGCCTATTTCTACCGGCACTGGACGCTGGCGGAGGCCTGGCTGAAGGCCCATCCCGACATCCACAGCCTGTCCGCCCTGCGCGGCCTGCGTTGGCAGCCCGATGCGGTCGGCCCGGCCTGGCATGGCCAGGTCGGCGATCTGCACTGGGCCTTTGTCGGCGCCGCGGCGCCCGAATGGGTGACGGGGCTGTTGCCGCAGAGCCTGCGGCCCGCGGCAGGCGAGGGCTGGGCGCCGCTCAGCGTGGCTTGACGGCCACCGCGTTCAGCAGCGTCTCTTCGCGCACTTTGGGCACGCCGAAGCCCAGCCATTCCAGGGCGCCCAGATCCTTGCGGCTCCACCACAGATAGGGCGTGCTGATGCGCTCCTCGCTCAGCTCGAAGCCGGCGGCGCGCAGCATCTCGAGGAACTCCGGCGCGCTGCGCTGCACATGCATGGGGTGGCGGAACAGCAGCCGGATGATCCAGCTGTGGATATAGGCCCGCGTGCTTTCGGCCAGCAGCAGGCGGCCGCCGGGCTTGAGCACGCGGAAGACCTCGGCCAGGGCCGTGGTCTGGTCGACGATGTGGTGCAGGGTCTGGTGGCAGAGCACCAGGTCCACCGAGGCGTCGGGCAGCGGGATGCGCTCGGCATGGGCCTGGTGCAGGCTCACCGGCACGCCGCAGGACTCGCGCATGGCAGCGCAGCGCTGGGCGAAGTCGGGCTCGGGGTCGAGGGCGTGGATCTGGCTGGGCTTGAAGCGCTGTGCCAGCTCGGGCAGGGAGTGGCCCTGGCCGGTGCCGATGTCCAGCACGACGCCGCCGCTCGGCACCTCGGGCGCCATGCGCTGCAGGTCGCTGAGGGCGCGGCCGAGCACATGGATGCGCCAGGTGGCGGTGGAGAGGAACCACAGGCCGAAGCGCGTTTCGGGAACGAAGGCCGGAGCGCGGGTTGCGACCGAGGAAGGCTGGATGGAATTCATGTTGGCTTGTGGCTGAGGGCGCGCGGTGTGCCTGGCGGTCACTCCCTGTCCGGGCGTCCGCTGGCGATGATAGGGGCAGGCAGTTGGGCCGCTTCGGTCCCATCGGCCCAGGCGATGCGGCCGCGCACCAGCCGCAGCAGCAGCTTGTGCCCGATCTTGAAGTTCCAGTTGAAGCTGGTCTGCAGCACCACGACGGCCATGCGGCTGTCGCGGTGCAGGCCGACATAGGCGGTGTGGCCCACGGCCATGCCGACCTGGTTGGTGATGGCAATGCCATCGAAGTCATCAGTGACCCAGGCAATGCCGGGCGCGTCTTCGGGGCGCGGCGTGCGCACGCGCAGGTTGTCGGCCAGCAGGCGGTTGAGATGACCCGCGTCGGCGTCCAGGTGGGCGACGGCGAAATCCAGCAGGTCGGCCGCCGTCGAGTACAGCGCGGCCGAACCCTGCATCGCGGCGGGAAACTGCCAGTCGTTGACGGGCCGGCCGCGCGGCATGAAATAGGGCTGGTCGCCTGCATGGCCCTGGGCGCGATGGGCGGGGCCGGGCTCCAGGCCGGTGTGCGCCAGCTGCAGCGGCGCCAGCACCTTCTCGGCCAGCAGCGGGCCGAAGGGGCGCCTGGTGCGGGCCTCGATGGCCATGCCGATCAGCGCATAGCCGATGTTGGAATAGGCCGGTTCGGGATGGGGCGGTGGCGTGAAGCCGGCCATGAAGCGCGCCAGGCCTTGGGCGTCCAGCACCTCGTAGAAATTGCTGCCGGTGAAGGTGAAGCGCAGCAGGCCGGTGAACAGGCTCAGGTCGGTAGGCTGGCGTGGCAGGCCGGCGCTGTGGGTGGCGAGCTGCAGCAGCGTCAGGCGGGCGGCCTGCGGGGTCAGGCGCAGCTGGGGCAGCAGTTCGGCCAGGGTCTCGTCCCAGCGCAGCTGGCCCTCGTCCACGAGGACGCTCAGCAGCGCGCCGGTATAGCCCTTGGTCAGGGAGCCGATGGGGAAGAGGGTGTCGGGCCCGAGGGGCGCGCCATCGGTTTCGCCCAGGCCGTAGCTGAAGAACTGCCGGCGGCCGTCGGGCGTGGCGACGCCGACGATCAGCCCCGGCGTCTCGCGCCCGGCCAGCACCGGCTGCACCAGGCGATCGACACCGGCGCGCAGGGGTTCGCGCGGCAGCACGGCGGCGGCGGGCTCGGGCTCCTGGTGGGTCATGTGGCCGCAGCCGCCGAGCAGAGCCAGCAGCAAGAGCAGCACAGCGGCGCGTCTCATGGCTTGAGCCTCAGCAGCGACTGCCAGAAGCCGGGGATGTGCTGGACGGGATCTTCCGCGTTCACGGTCCGCGCCAGCGCGATGGCCTCGACGTCGTCGTCCTGGCCATAGAAGGGGCGGTCCGCGACCCGCAGCCCCTGCTGGCGTGCGCTGTTGAGCAACAGTTGCAGGTATTCCGCCAGGTGCTCGGCCGTGAAGGGGTTGGGGTCGTGGAAGGTCACGACGACCGGGATGACGCCCTGCACCACCGGCAGCTCGCCGGCGAGCACGCGCGGCCGCAGCAGCTCCATCTGGTATTTCATGTGCTGCTTGCGGCGCGGGCTGCCATAGGGCGGGAACAGCTTGCCGTCGTTGGCGGTGACGTCGGTCAGCAGCGCGCGCAGGCCGGCGTCCGCGTAGGCGCCCAGCGTGCGGTCGTCATAGGCCCACATCGGGGGGCGCACGACACGCGGCACGACGCCGAGATCCGCGTGGTCGGCGAGGCCGGTCTTCAGCGTCTCGCCCAGCACGTCTGCGCTCATGCTGAGGTGGTTGGAGTGGCCCGGCGTCGCGGTATGGAAGCCCAGCACATGGCCCAGCGCCAGTTCGCGCTGCATCAGCTGGCGGCCCTGCGGTGTGCCGCCGCCGTTGGCTGCCCGTGTCTGCACGAAGAAGATGGCCTTGATGCCGGGCTGCACCGGGTTGCGCGCGAGCGTGCCCAGCACCTGCTCGGTGGGGTTGGGCGCGCTGCGGATGCTGGGACCGTCGTCGAAGGTCAGCAGAAAGCGCAGCGGCGGCGTGTCTGGGCTGGTGGCCACGCGATGGGCTGCCGATCGGCAGCCGCCCAGCAGCGCCAGGGCTGCCAGCACGAGGCAGGAGAAAAGGGTGCGCACGGGACCGTCTGGCCCCGGGGCGGGGCGCGGTTTTTTTGGACGCGCGATTTTATGGAGGTCGCTGCAGCCGCCACCCCTAGCAAACAAGGGGGTGGCTGGACGGACAATGCCGGCCCATGACCGACGACCTCATCACCCTGCAAAGCCCGGACGGGGCCAGCGCGCGACTCAGCCTGCATGGCGGCCATCTGCTGTCCTGGAAGCCTGCCGGAGCCTCCGAACAGCTTTATCTGTCGCCCCGCAGCGAATACGTGCCGGGCAAGGCCATCCGGGGTGGCGTGCCGGTCTGCTTTCCGCAGTTCTCCGACCGCGGCCCCCTGCCCAAGCATGGCTTTGCGCGGACGCTGCCGTGGGAGCTGGTCCAGCAGCAGCAGGGCAAGGACGACGCGCTGGTCGTCATGCGCCTGCGCGACAGCGAGCAGACGCGGGCGATCTGGCCCCATGCCTTCGAGCTGGAATTGAGTGCCCGCATTGGCGGCCGCACCCTGGACATCGAGCTGGCCTGCGAGAACCTGGGCGAGGCGCCGCTGCAGTTCATGGCCGCCCTGCACACCTATCTGCGCGTCGCCGACCTGGACGCGGTCAGCGTCGAGGGCCTGGCCGGCCTGCGCTACTGGGACAGCATCAAGCAGGCCGAGGCCCTGCAGCGCATGGACCTGCTGCTGACCGGCGAGAAGGGCGTGCTCGACCTGGACCGCATCTATTTCGGCGTCAAGGACAGGCCGCTGCTGGTCAGCGAAGACCGCCGCCAGGTGGCGGTGCGCCAGCAGGGCTTCGAGGACGCGGTGGTCTGGAACCCCGGCCCCGAGCGCTGCGCCAAGCTGGCGGACATGCCGCCCGAGGGCTGGTCGGAGATGCTCTGTGTCGAGGCCGCCTGCATCGGTCGCCCCATCGAACTGCAGGCCGGCGAGAGCTGGGTCGGGCGCCAGAGCCTCGAGTTGCTATAGATCGCGGCGCCTCGTCAGCAGGGGCGCGTCGGGAAGTTCGTTGAGGCGTCGCGTGGCGTCGCCCGCATCATGCGGAAAGTGGGCCGCCAGCAGCGCGTCCACGGCGGCGATGGCGTCGTTCAGGCCGGGTTCGAAGCGGCCGGCTCGAAAGGCGTCGCCCATCGTGTCCACCAACTGCTGCCAGAGGCCGGCGTCGACGCGCCGCGCCAGCGCGCGGTCCGCGACGATCTCGATGCGGTGCTCGGCGAGCAGCAGATAGATCAGCACACCGTTGTTGTGCTCGGTGTCCCAGACGCCCAGTTTGGCGAACATCGCCAGCGCCCGTTCGCGCACCGGCGCGTCGCGCCAGAGGTAGCTCAGCGGCAGGCCGGCCTCGACGCAGATGCGGATTTCACCGCTGTGACGGCGCTCGCTGTCCGCCACGCGCTGCTGCAGCCGCGCCAGAGCCTCGGCGGGCAGCACGCGGTGGGCATCGTCGTCGTCCCACATCCGGTGGCGGATGAGGCGCTTGAGGGACGACAGGCTCGCCATCACCAGCCCCCCGAAGCGCCGCCGCCGCCGAAATTGCCACCGCCGCCGGACGAGAAGCCGCCTCCGCCGCCTCCACCGCCGCCGAAACCCCCAAAGCCACCACCGCCCCAGATGACGGGCGGCATCAACACACCACCGCGGCGGCCGCGCCGCGCCGCGCCCATACCCAGCACGCCGACCAGCAGCAGGGCCACGACCGCCGCGATGCCCGCGGTGATGACGCTGCCGCCGAAGGCCCAGGCCGCCGCACCCGCGGTGCCGGCCGTGGCCAGGCTGCCCAGCCGGCGGCCGAGCATGCCGGTCAGCAGCATGCCGACGACGGGCACGCCGATGAAGAAGATCAGGCCGAGGTCCTGGAAGCCGAAGCCTTGGGCAGCGCCGCCGCCGCGCGGCGCCGAGGCGGGCGCGGGCAGGCCTTCGCCGGCGATGCGCGCCTGAAGCCGCTCGATCGCCGCGCTCAGCCCGCCGGCATAGTCGCCGCCGCGAAAGGCCGGCGTCATCGCCTGGTCGATGATCTGCCGCGCGGCGAGATCGGGCACCGCGCCCTCCAGCGCCTTGGCCACCTCGATGCGGATGCGGCGGTCATTCTTGGCCACGACGATGAGCAGGCCGTCGCCCACGTCGCGGCGGCCGATCTTCCATTGATCGGCCACGCGCTGGGCATAGGCGGCGATGTCTTCGGGTGCCGTCGTGGCGACCAGCAGCACGACGATCTGCGGCCCCGAAGCGCTCTCATAGGCGGCCAGCTTGTCCTCCAACGCCTGGCGCTGGGCCGCGTCAAGGGTGGCGGTCTGGTCCACGACGCGCGCGCTCAGCGCCGGCACCTTCTGCACCTCCTGCGCGGACGCGAGGGCCGCGGCCAGCACCAGCAGCAGGGCGGTCAGCCAGCGCATGGCGGCCTTACTTGGAAGCAGCGGGCGCCGCCGGCCGGCTGCTGCCGAAGTCCACCGTCGGCGCCGTCGTGATGGCCGCCTCGTTCTGTACGGTGAAGCTGGGCTTGGCCTTGTAGCCGAACAGCATGGCCGTCAGGTTGTTGGGGAAGCTGCGTGTGTGCACGTTGTAGGCCGCCACGTTCTGGATGTAGCGGTTGCGCGCCACGGTGATGCGGTTCTCGGTGCCTTCCAGCTGCACGCGCAGGTCCTGGAAGCCCTGGTTGGCCTTGAGGTTGGGATAGTTTTCGGTGACCACCAGCAAGCGCGACAGCGCGCTGCTCAATTCGCCCTGGGCGGCCTGGAACTTCTTCAGCGCCTCCGGATCGTTGACCAGTTCGGGGGTTGCCTGCACGCTGGTGGCGCGAGCGCGCGCCTCGACCACGCGAGTCAGCGTCTCCTGTTCGAAATTGGCCTCCCCCTTGACCGTGTTGACGATGTTGGGAATCAGGTCGGCGCGGCGCTGGTACTGGCTCAGCACCTCGGCCCAGCTGGCACTGACCTGTTCGTCCAGGCTCTGGAATTGGTTGTAGCCGCAGCCAGACAGGCTGGCCGCGACGGCCACGGCGGCAAGGAGTCGGGTCATGGTGCATCTCGTTGCAGGAAAGACCCGACATGCCGGCAAGCGGCGCTCCCGCCTGCCGTCAGGGCGGGCCAAGGCCAGCAGGGATAATTTGGCCATGTTCGCCCCCCTGCAAAACGACACCTTCCTGCGCGCCTGCCTGCGCCAGCCCACCGAACACACGCCCATCTGGCTAATGCGCCAGGCCGGCCGCTACTTGCCCGAGTACCGCGCCACGCGCGAGAAGGCCGGCAGCTTCATGGGCCTGGCCACCAACACCGACTACGCCACAGAGGTGACGCTGCAGCCGCTGGAGCGCTTCCCGCTGGACGCGGCCATCCTGTTCAGCGACATCCTGACCGTGCCCGACGCCATGGGCCTGGGCCTGTCCTTCCAGCAGGGCGAGGGGCCCAAGTTCGCCAAGGTCGTCCGCGACGAGGCCGCCGTCGCGGCGCTGGAAGTGCCGGACATGGACAAGCTGCGCTATGTCTTCGACGCGGTCACGTCCATCCGCAAGGCCTTGAACGGCCGCGTGCCGCTGATCGGCTTCTCGGGCAGCCCCTGGACCCTGGCCTGCTACATGGTGGAGGGCGGCGGCTCCGACGACTACCGCCTCGTCAAGAGCCTGATGTACGCCCGCCCCGACCTGATGCACCGCATCCTGGACGTCAACGCGCGCTCGGTGGCGGCCTATCTGAACGCCCAGATCGAGGCCGGCGCCCAGGCCGTCATGCTGTTCGACTCCTGGGGCGGCGTGCTGGCCGATGGCGCCTTCCAGCAGTTCAGCCTGGCCTATTCGCGCCAGGTGTTGAGCCAGGTGAAGACCGAGCACGCCGGGGTGCGCATCCCTCGCATCCTCTTCACCAAGGGTGGCGGCCTGTGGCTGGACGAGATCGCCGCTGCCGGCGCCGATGTGGTGGGCCTGGACTGGACCATGAACCTCGCCAGCGCGCGCGCCCGCGTGGGCGACCGCGTCGCACTGCAGGGCAATCTCGACCCCAATGTGCTGTTCGCGCCGCCCGAAGCCGTGCGCGCCCAGGCGCGGGCCGTGCTGGACAGTTTCGGCAAGCCCGCCGCCGGCCATGGCCATGTCTTCAACCTCGGCCATGGCATCAGCCAGTTCACGCCGCCCGAGAGCGTGGCAGCCCTGGTGGACGAGGTGCATCAGCACTCGCGCCGCCTGCGCGCGGCGGCCTGACAGGGCCGTCAAATCTGCACTTCGCAGATGACTTATCCCCAAAAATTGGGGGGCGAGGGCGCCGCGCTGCAGTTGGTGCGGCGCACCTAAGAGTTTTCCCGAATTCGTGCTAAGTGCTTGATTTTCAAGGCGGTGCACAAAAAGCGGCGGCGAGCGAATTTGGGGCTGCCTGACTCGTTTTCGTTCGCGGCCGGTCCACCCGCGCCACTTTGCTCACAAACTTATCCACAGAAATTGTGGGCAACCCAAGAGCCTTTCAAAATCATGCACTTGCAGCCGACTGCTGAGCCACTGCTTCACAAGAAGCGCGGAGCTGCGCATGGCTGAAATGGCAGGCGCCCTCACGGTGCGAGTCGCCGTCGACGCGCCCCAGCACAGCGGTCTGAACGGCCCGCTTGACTACGCCAGTGAGCAGGCGCTCGCATCGGGCACCCTGGTGCGGGTGCCGCTGGGCAAGCGCGAACTTTTGGGCGTGGTCTGGCCGGGCGGCGAGGCGGCGGCCGAAGTGGCGCTGCGGCCGGTGGCGGCCGTTTTCGACGCGCTGGCGCCGCTGGGCGACGACTGGTGCCGGCTGCTGGATTTCGCCGCCGGCTATTACCAGCGCAGCGTCGGCGAGCTGGCCAGCGCCGTGCTGCCGCCACAACTGCGCGAACTGTCGCCCGAACAACTGGCGGCGCGGCTGCGCAAGCTGGAGCGCAAGGCGGCCAAGGCCGTCGCCGTGCCCGAGCCGGTCAAGCCCGAGCTGGCGCCCGAGCAGGCCCACGCGGTCGAACGCATCGCTGCGCAGATAACCGGCGGCGAGCGCAAGCCGCTGCTGCTGTTCGGCGTGACCGGCAGCGGCAAGACCGAGGTCTATCTGCGCGCCGCCGAGGCCGCCCTGGCCGCCGGCCGCCAGGTGCTGGTGCTGGTGCCCGAGATCAACCTGACGCCGCAACTCGAGGCCCGCTTCACGGAGCGCTTCGCGGCCCTGCTGCCGGAGCCCCTGGCCATCGTCTCCCTGCACAGCGCGCTGACGCCGGCCCAACGCCTGCAGAACTGGCTGGCTGCGCATCTCGGCCGCGCCCGCCTGGTGCTGGGCACGCGGCTGGCGGTGTTCGCGTCCCTGCCCGAGCTGGGGCTGATCGTCGTCGACGAGGAGCACGACCCCTCCTACAAGCAGCAGGACGGTGCCCGCTATTCGGCGCGCGATCTGGCCGTCTGGCGTGCTCATGATCTGCGCATCCCCGTCGTGCTGGGCTCGGCCACGCCGTCGCTGGAGAGCTGGCAGCACGCCGAGAGTGGCCGTTATGAGCGCCTGACCCTGGCCGCCCGCATCGGCGGTGGCGCCCTGCCCAGGGTGAAGCTCTTCGACATGAAGTCGCTGCCGGCCACGGCCGGCGTGACGACGGCCCTGACCGCGCCGCTGCTGGCCGCGCTGAAGGAGAGGCTGGACCGCGGCGAGCAGAGCCTGGTCTTCCTGAACCGCCGCGGCTATGCGCCCGTTCTGCATTGCGGCGAATGCCAGTGGAAGAGCGACTGCCCGCATTGCAGCGCCTGGCGCGTCTTCCACAAGCGCGACCGCACGCTGCGCTGCCACCACTGCGGCTTCACCGAACGCGTGCCCAGCGCCTGCCCCAACTGCGGCAACCACGACATCGCCCCCATCGGCCGCGGCACCGAGAAGCTGGAGGAGCAGCTCGGCGAGGCCCTGCCCGGCGCGCGTGTACTGCGCATTGATGCCGACTCGACGCGGCGCAAGGGCGAGCTGGAGGCCCAGCTGCAGGCTGTTCACGATGGCGACGTCGACATTCTCGTCGGCACGCAGATGATCACCAAGGGCCATGACTTCCGGCGCATCCGCTTCGTCGCCGCGGTGAACCCGGACGGCGCCCTGTTCAGCAGCGACTTCCGCGCGCCCGAGCGCCTGTTCGCGCTGCTGATGCAGGCGGGTGGCCGCGCCGGCCGGGACGCCTCGGGTGAGACCCCGGCCGAGATGTGGGTGCAGACCTGGCACCGCGACCACGCGCTTTATCAGGCCCTGGCGCGCCACGACTACGAGCGCTTCGCCCGCGACCAGCTCGCCGAACGCCGCTCGGCCAGCCTGCCGCCCTTTGCCCATCTCGCCCTGCTGCGTGCCGAGGCACGCACGGCGGAGGCCGCCAAGGCCTTCCTGGACGCGGCGGCGGGGCTGCTGCAGGACGAGCAGGTGCTGGTCTATCCGCCGGTGCCGCATGCCGTCGCCCGCGTGGCCGATGTGGAGCGCATGCAGATGCTGGTGGAGGCCACGCAGCGTGCGCGGCTGCAGGCCTTTTTGCGTGCCTGGGTGCCTGAACTGATCGCTCTGAAGCGCGAGCACAAGGCGGTGCTGCGCTGGGCCGTGGACGTGGATCCTCTAGCCATCTGACCACGCCAGAATGCGGCGATGGGCACCCATCGCCGCCACCTTCTCCAACTGTCCCTCGCCGCCGGCCTCGCGCCAGGTCTGTTGCGCCATGCGCATGCCGATGTGGCGCCGCGCTTTGCGCTTGGCATCGCCTCCGGCCACCCGAGTGCTGACGGCATGGTGTTGTGGACTCGCCTGACAGGGGGCGACCTGCCGGAGCGTGTCGAGGTGCGTTGGGAGGTCGCCGGGGACGAAGCCTTCAAGCATCGCGTTACCGCGGGCACCGAGACCGCCGAAGCTGGCTGGGGCCACTGCGTGCACGCCGAACCCGCGGGACTCAAGCCCGGCCGCTGGTACTGGTATCGCTTCGAGGCCCTGGGCCAGCGCAGCCCGGCCGGCCGCACGCGCACCACGCCGGCCGCGGATGCGCTGGAGCCGCTGCGCTTTGCCATCGCCAGCTGCCAGCGCTGGGACCACGGTTTCTTCGCCGCCTGGCGCCATATGCTGGCCGAGGAGCTGGACCTCGTCATCTTCCTGGGCGACTACATCTACGAATATGGCGGCGCGCCGGGTCGCGTGCGGACCGTCGAGGGGGGAGACGCGGTGACGCTGGCCCAGTACCGGGCCCGCTACGCGCAGTACAAGTCCGACCCCGCCCTGCAGGCCATGCATGCCGCCTTGCCCTGGCTGTTCGTCTGGGACGACCACGAGGTCGAGAACGACTATGCCGGCCTGCGCGGCGAGAAGATCGCCCAGGACTTCCCCGCCCGCCGCGCCGCCGCCTACCAGGCCTACTGGGAGCACCAGCCCCTGCCCAAGGCCTGGCGCCCGCGCGGCGTGGACATGCGCATGCATGGGCGGCACGCCTGGGGGCGGCTGGCCGTCATCCATGCGCTGGATGACCGCCAGTACCGCGACCCGCAGCTGTGCACCAAGGCCGGCAAATACGGCAGCAACACGCTGCCGCTGCGCGAGTGCCCGGAACTGCTGGACCCGAAACGCACGCTGCTCGGGGCCGCCCAGGAACGCTGGCTGGCCGAGGGCTGGGACGTGACACCCGGGCGCTGGAATCTGGTGGCGCAGCAGACGCTGATGGCGCGCATGGACTGGAGTGCGAAGGAGCCGACTTACTGGACCGACGGCTGGGATGGCTATGCGCCCGCGCGCAACCGGCTGCTGGGCACGGTGCGTGAGCGCCAGGTGCCCAATGTTGTCGTGCTGGGCGGCGACGTGCACAGCCATATCGTGGCCGACCTGAAGGCAGACTTCGACGACGCCGACGCGCCGACCGTGGCCAGCGAGTTCTGTGGCAGCTCCATCAGCAGTTGGGGCGGCAAGCATTCCCAGGATGCGCTGCGGGCGGTGAACCCGCATCTGCACTATGCGCGCAGCGACCAGCGCGGCTATATGGCCTTCAAGCTGGACGCGCGCGAAGGCCTGAGCGCCTCGGTGCGGACGCTGGACGATGCGCTGAAACTGGAGAGCGGCATCACGACCACTGCGCGTTTCGCCGTGGCCCCGGGCCGTCCGGGCGTCCTGTCGGCTTAGCGACGCGTCGGCACGGGCGCGGCAAGTGCGGCGGCCAGGGCCTGGGCGCGGCGCGCCTCGGCCTGCTTGCGCAGCGAGCGCGGCAGCAGCAGGCAGCCCGCCAGTGCAGCAAAGGTCAGGGCCAGGCTACCGGGCTCGGGAACGCGATGGAGGCTGACGTTGTCCAGATTGCCGCCCAGGCTGTCGCTGGCGCCGGTGGACGCGAAGCTCAGCAGATTGCGGCCGGCCTGGGCTGTCAGGCTGAACCGGTATTCCGTCCATTCATTGCCGCTGCCGCCGAGGCCGCTCAAGGTGGCGCCGAGCTGCACGCCGTTCCAGAAGGCCTGCACGCCATTGGTCGATGCGGCCTGGAATTCGCGCGGCGCGTACCAGAAGCTCAGCTCGTAGCGGGCGCCGGCGCTGAGGTTGTCCAGGTACTGGCCAATGGTGGTATTGCCGTTGGTGTCCAGCTCGATGTAGTTCAGGCCGTCCTGGGCCTTGCCCGCGATGTTGTTGCGGATCTCGAAACCCGTGCCGGGGCCGGCCAGCCAAGTCCAGCCCGGCGTCGTGCCGACATTGACCCAGCCGCCATTGGCCACGGTCGTGCCCTCGAAGCTGCCATTGACGAGCAGATTGCTGGCCGGCACAGGGGCGGCGAGGGCGGTGCTGCCGAAGGCGATCAGGGCGAGCAGGGACAGGGCGCGTTTCATCGGCGGGCAGGGGCTTGGAGTGATTGGCCGCGATTCTTCGGCCTGCCCTGCCGGGCACCGGGTGCAGAGTTCACACCCGCACGAACAACCCCCTCAGGCCGGTGTGCGGCCTGTGAAGCATTTCACTGAAAACGCAACCCCTCGTCCCAAGCAAGAGGGCCGCTCAGCCGCGCGGGCTGTGGGCGATGGCGCTGGCCAGCGCCGTGGCGCGGCGTTGCTGTTCCTGGCGGCGCAGGGCGCGGCTGACGGGGCGGGCGAGTGCGAGGGCAACAGCGCCCAGGCCGATGAGCAGGGTGCCGGTCTCGACCTGAACAGGCAGGGCGTCGAATTCGGTCTCGGCGGCCGGGCGTGTGGTGGCCGGCGTCCAATGGGCGCTGCCATTCAGCGAGGTCAGGCTGGCCGAGCCCAGACGTCCCGCATCAGCGATCACGGCGGCCGTCGTCGTGTCGACGATGGGTTGGCGCGCCTCACGCGCGGCACCCGCCGGGGTCGACGAACTCAGGGCAGCGATGACGGCAGCAGCAAGGACCAGGGCTTTCATGTGCAGGCTCACCGGAAAGAAGGACTGGAATGCATTGTTCGCAGCCTACCGTGATGAGGTTGTGAAGACTTCACGCGCTTGAGGGGGCCCCCCGCGAATGAGCGCCTCTGCCTTGACTATTGAGAAGCCCCTCGTCCAGGACCTACCTGGCCGGTCCCCCGAGGGGACGGCGATGCTTGCCGGATCGACCGGCAAGCACATCGCCAGTGCGGGCCGGCTAGGGAGCGGCCCGGCGCTCGCCCCGCGGAAAGGCACTCCGGCCCTGAGGTCCTGGGGCTACTGGGATGCTGCGCGGGCGGCTGCCTTGGCGGCCAGTTCTTCGCGCATGCGCTTGAGCTTTTCCCGGGGATCCTCGCGGGTGCCGCCCTCGTTGAGCTTCATTTCGGCCAGGAAGCGGCTCGGGATGCCCACAACGGTGTCGCGGCCTTTTTTGCGCCGGCGCAACGTCGACACGGCCAGCGTCGTGCGCGCGCGGGTGATGCCGACATACATCAGCCGCCTTTCCTCCTGCAGGGCCTCGGCCGTCATCTCCTCTTCATCGCGCTTGAAGGGCAACAGGCCTTCGTTGACTCCGGCCAGCACGACATGGGGCCATTCCAGGCCCTTGGAGGCATGCAGCGTGGTCAGCGTCACCTGGTCCTGCTCTTCGCCGCGTTCGGCCAGGGACAGGATGACGGAGATGGTCTGGGCCACGTCCAGCACGCTCTGCTTGGGCTCGGTGAAGCTGACGCCGCCTTCCTCGCTGTGCTGGCCGCCGCAGCGCTTGGCGATCCAGTCGACGAAGTCCAGCACATTGCCCCAGCGCGCCTGGGCCACCTTCTCGTTCTCCTCGTTGTCGATGAGGTGGGCTTCGTAGGCGATCTCCTTGAGCCACTCCGTCAACATCGCATGCGCCGCGGTATGGCCTTCGGTGTGTTTGGCCTTGTATTGCAGCTCGTTCACATAGCGGCCGAACTCGTGCAGCTGGGCCAGGGCCCGCGCCGTGACGGCCGTGGCCAGGCTCTCGGAGAAGAGGGCCTCGAACATGCTGCACTTCCACTGCGCCGAGAAGCTGCCCAGAGCCCCCAGCGTCGTGTGGCCGATGCCGCGCTTGGGCGTGGTCACGGCGCGCAAAAAGGCCGGGTCGTCGTCCTGGTTCACCAACAGGCGCAGCCAGGCGCACAGGTCCTTGATCTCGGCCTTGTCGAAGAAGCTCTGGCCGCCCGAGACCTTGTAGGGGATCTGGGCGCGGCGCAGGGCCTGCTCGAAGACGCGGGCCTGGCGGTTGGCGCGGTAGAGGATGGCGAAGTCCTTGAAGGCCGGGCCCTTGCCGTCGGCGCGCAGTTGCTGGATGCGCGCGACGGCGCGCTCGGCCTCGTGCTCCTCGCCATCGGCCTCCAGCAGCGCGATGGGCTCGCCGTCGCCGTACTCGCTCCACAGCTTCTTCTCGAACAGCTTGGGGTTGCCGGCGATGACGTTGTTGGCGGCGCGCAGGATGGACCCCGTGGAGCGGTAGTTCTGCTCCAGCGGGATGACCTTCAGGCTCGGGTAGTCGGTCGGCAGGCGCTTCAGGTTCTCGATGGTGGCGCCGCGCCAGCCATAGATGGACTGGTCGTCGTCACCCACGGCGGTGAACATGCCGCGCTCACCCACCAGCGCCTTCAGCAGCTCGTACTGCACCGCATTGGTGTCCTGGTATTCGTCCACCAGCACATAGCGCAGCTTGTTCTGCCATTTCTCGCGCGCCTCGGCGTCGGTGGTCAGCAGCTTCAGCGGCAGGGTGATGAGATCGTCGAAGTCGACGGCCTGGTAGGCCGCCAGGCGCTCCTGGTAGCGCACCATGACGGCGGCGGCTGAGCGCTCGTCCTCGTCCTGGGCGACCTGGGCCGCCTGGGCGGGCCCCAGGCCCTGGTTCTTCCACAGCGAGATGGTCCATTGCCAGCGCTGCGCCTGCTTCACGTCCGTCGTGCCGCCGGCGTCCTTCAGCACGTTCAGCACGTCGTCGCTGTCGAGGATGGAGAACTGCTCCTTCAGCCCGACGCGCGAGCCTTCCTCGCGCAGCAGGCGCACGCCCAGGCTGTGGAAGGTCGAGATGGCCAGGTCCTTGGCCGCCTTCTTGCCCACCAGGGCCTTGGCGCGCTCACGCATTTCCTGCGCGGCCTTGTTCGTGAAGGTGATGGCCGCGATCTGGCTGGGCCGGTAGCCCGACACCAGCAGCTGGGCGATCTTGGTCGTGATGACCTTGGTCTTGCCCGAGCCGGCCCCGGCGATGACGAGGCAGGGCCCGCTCAGGTGATGGACGGCTTCGAGCTGGGCCGGGTTCAGCCCGGCGGCGGGGGGGACTGCAGAAGACATGAGTGGGTTGGGTTCGGGCGGGCCGAGCGCCGGGCCGCTCCCTAGCCGGCCCGCGATGGCGATGTGCTTGACGGTCGAACCGGCAAGCATCGCCGTCCCCTCGGGGGACCGTCCAAGGTACCCCTTGGACGAGGGGCGCCCATCATGCCACTCGCGCCACGCCCTCTCCCGGCAAGGCTCTCAGGCCCAGCCCCAGCAACAGCAGCGTGAAGAAGATGAAGCCGATGCGTGGCGCGTCCAGCAGGCTGTCGAAGGCACCCACCGCGCCGAAGCCGATCAGGGCCGCGACGATGGCCGGTGCCAGCGGATGGTCGCGGCCGCGGCCGAAGGACAGCCGCACCAGGGCCAGCAGATAGGCGCCGCCCAACAGGGCCAGGCCCACCAGGCCCTGCTCGAACAGCACGTGCAGGGCCGCGTTCTTGATATGCCAGGGCAGGTGGTGGCGGTCGCTGGAGAAGAACCAGCGCGCCATCTCGCGGTTGAAGTCGCCATTGACCAGCAGCTGGTGGCCTTGCGAGTCCTGCATGGCGATGCGGGCGATGTCGACGCGCGCACCGCGCGTGTCCAGGGCCATGGAGAAGGTCACGAAGCGCGGTGCCCACCAGTCGCCGCCCAGGGCCGGCACCGTGCCGAGCTGGAACTGGCTGGTCTGCCATTCGCCCATGCCGGTGGCAGCCGCTTCGTTCCCGCCTTCGGCAGGCGGCGCCTCGGCCCGCAGCGGCTTCAGCATGGGCTGGATGCCGTAGCAGTTGTCCGGGTAGATGAGGTTCTTCTCGCAGACCTGCAGCACCATCAGCGCATCGGCGGCGGTGCGATGGACCAGGGTGATGGAGACCGGCCCCGGCGCGGGGGCGGGGATACGCTGGCTGATGCGGAACTGCTCGCCGCGGCCCAGCACATGCTTGCCGGCGGCCAGGGCCAGATAGGACTCGGTCGGATCGCGACGCAGCCGGTAGTCGCCCACCTGGCTGCTGATCGGTCCTTCGTAGAAATTGCTGGGCACGAAGCGGCCGGCGCCCTTGCCCAGCAGCCATTGGCGGCCGCCGTGCAGCAGGCGCAGGCCCTCGCGCCAATGCGTCAGGCGGGTCTGGCCGTCTTCCTTCCAGGTGGCGACGCGGTCGCGCAGATAGCCGCCGCCACCCAGGGCCGCGACGATGGCCATGACCATCAACAGGCCGGCCACCAGCAGGGCGCGCTTGCGCCAGCCGGCCTTGCCGTGGCTGCCCGCGCCCTGCAAAGGCCACAGCCGTGGCTCCAGCAGCATGACCGCCCAAAGGCCGGCGAGGGCCAGGCCCGCGGCCCCGGCCGTCCAGCGGCCCGAGGTGCCGCCCCAGTAGTCGGCCACGATGACCATGGTGGTCACCAGCCAGAACCAGGCCGTCGTGACGAGCACGGCGTAGATGGGCCGTGCCTGCCCGGGGGCGTCGCGCCAGCGCAGCGCCGCGCAGCACAGCAGGGCCACGACATTCAGCACATAGGCTGCCTTGGGCACGGCCATGGCCAGGAGCCAGCTGGCGCCGCCCAGCAAAAGGGCGAGGACGCCCCCCATCAGCAGGGCCGTCAGCCGCTGGCCCAGCGGTGGCAGCCACAGGCTGGCCGGCATGGTCAGCAGGATGACCATGACGAAGAACAGGGCCAGCAGGCCGCGATAGCCGCCGCCGCCGAACACCAGGGCGGCTGCCAGCGCAAAGGCGCCGGCCATGGCCAGGGCGCCGACCTTGGCCAGGCGCGGCAGCGGTGCGTCCACGGCGCCCAGGGAGCTGTCGATGCTGCTGCTCTCCGGCCCCGAGGCCGCGGCGCGGCGGCGTTGGGCGTCGGCCAGCATGACCATGGGGACGAGGGCCAGGGGCAGGGCGAGATAGACGCCGCGCGAGAAGGTGGTCAGGCAGGCATAGGCCGCCAGCAGCGCCACCACGAGGCCGATGGCGAAGCGCCACGGCGAGCGCGTGCGCAGCAGGGCCAGCAGCGCGAAGGGCAGGGTCAGCACCAGGAAGCCGTCCAGGGCCGCGCCGCCGACATGCATCTCCCAGAACAGGGCCGTCGTGCGGTAGTCGGTGGAGAAGTCCAGCAGGCCGGTAAAGGCCAGGCGCTCCCACAGCGCGGCGGCGCTGCCGCCGGCCAGGGCCAGCACCAGGCCGAGCAGCAGGCCGCGCGAAAAACCGCGGGGGCGCGCCGTCGCTGCCGCCGTCCACAGCGGCAGCATCGCCAGGACCAGGAAGATGGCCTTGGCATTGCGCACCGAGTTCATGGCCTCGTGATAGCCATGGAACCAGCCGAAGGCGAAGCCGCCGGCGTCGGCAAAGCCGCGTCGCATGCTCCAGGCCGCCGACAGGGCCAGGGCGATCAGCAGCACGACGACGACCGGTGAATAGACCAGGCCGTGGCGCCAGGCCGGCGCGCGGTCGCGCGCGTTCAGCTGCAGCGCATAGGCGAGATAGCCGCCGCAGCCGCAGGCGGTGACGAGGAGGTCCATCTCCTCGAAGCTGATCCAGCCGGTCCAGGGCGCCAGGCCGACCAGGGGCAGGGGCGCGAGCAGCAGCACGGGGGTCTTGACCCAGAACAGGGCCGCCAGCAGCACGACGGCACCCCAGGCGGCCAGGGCGATTGGCCCCGACAGCGGGTGGTGCCAGGCCAGCTCCGCACCGACGAGGCCAAAGCCCACGCCGGCCAGCAGGGCCAGCCACTGCGTCCGGGTAGCGGGCAGCCGGACCTGCAGTTCGCCCAGGCCCATCAGGCCCGAGGTGGCGGGGGCGGCCCCGACGGCGGCCATCAGCGCGCGCGCCGGTTCAGGCCGGCAGGCATCGGGACAGGACGGGTGGCGTGCAGGCACGCGATCTGCGGGCGGGTCATGAAACCTCCGGGGAAGCGCGCATTGTTGCCGAGCGCCGTTGGCGCCGCATCCCGGGCAACCCCGGCCGGATGAGGGGGCTCAGCGCCTGCGTCGCAGCAGCGCGAGTAGGCCCAGGCCGCCCAGCAGCAGTGCCGCCTGGGTGGGCTCGGGCACGGCCGTGACCTGGATGTTGTCGATGCCGACGACCTCGGTCACGCCGGCGTGGAACTCGCCCTTGATCGTCAGGCTGGTCACGTTGCCCAGCACGGCCGAGGACGGCAGCACGAAGCTGTAGTGATGCCACTGGCCGTCGGCCGGCGGGCTGCCGGCGGGCGCCATGTCGAACGTCAGGCTGCCGCCGCTGCCCGTGATGATGACTTCGCCGAAGGGCGCCCAGTCCGGCAGGTCGCCGTTGATATTCCTGGCGTCGAAGGACAGGGTGCCGCCGGCATAGGCCGACCAGTTGCCCAGCCAGGCCACGGGCGCGTTGAGCAGGAAGTCGTCGTTGGTGATGTCCGTGACCTGCAGCCAGCCGCCGCCGTTGCCGCCGCTGGCCATCCAGACCTGGTCGCCACCGTTGCTGGTGGTCCAGCCTTCAGCATCGGTATTGAAGCCGGCGGCCAGCGCGGCCGAGGCCGCAAAGCTCAGCGTGGCAGCGAGGCAGGACGCAAGAAGACGACGGGCCATGGCAGGCGCTCCAGAATCGATCGGGGCGCGCATTGTTGGCCGAGGGGTCGCTGCGGCGACATCCCTAGACAGCCCTGCGGCCCCGCGGTCCGGGGGGCTCAGCCGGCCGGGTGGTTCTGGGTGCTGGCCGTGGCGGCCGGGCGTTCCGCGACCTGGGCCGCCATCGCCATCAGCCCGATACCGGCGGCAGCACCCAGCCACAGCCAGCGCTTCCACCAGGCCGTGGGCTTGGGCGAGGCCGGTTCGGCCGGTGCCGCCGGGCTGGCGCTGCGCGAGGGGCCCAGGCCCAGCCATTCGCGCAGCTCGTCGGCCATGCTTTCGGCGCCGCGCATGCGCAGCTCGGGCGAGTCCGCCATGGCCGAGCGCAGCACGGCGTCGAGCTTGATCTGCTGGGCCTCCTTCAGCG
This sequence comes from Roseateles saccharophilus, assembly GCF_031458095.1. Lineage (GTDB taxonomy): Bacteria > Pseudomonadota > Gammaproteobacteria > Burkholderiales > Burkholderiaceae_C > Pelomonas > Pelomonas saccharophila_A. The sequence continues at coordinate 2,447,635 of NZ_JAVDXU010000001.1, read as the reverse complement.
TCGGCCATTGATCGGCGGCGCTGCCGCGCAGCGGCGCCAGGCCCTTGGGCGTGTCTTCCCAGCCGCAGATGAGGACGCGGGCCAGGGCGCCGAGGCCGAAGACCTCGCTGGCCAGGCTGGGCGGCTCGCCATTGCGGCGCTCGGGGGCGACGAAGGCCGGCGAGGCGCCCAGGCTCAGGCCGCGGTCGAAGGGATCGGTGGGGTCGGGGATCTTGGTCAGGCCCAGGCCCATCACGCGCACGTCGCCTTCGGGACCGAGCCAGATCATGGCGGGATCGATCTCGGCCAGCAGCCAGCCCTGCTGGTGGGCCGAGCGCATGGCTTCGCAGAGCTGCACCAGCAATTCCACGCGCTCGCGCAGGCCGAGCTGGTGCAGCTGGGGCAGCAGGGGCTCGCCATGCTGGCCCTCGATGATCAGATAGGGATGGGCGTCCGGCGTCACGCCGCTGTCGCTGGGCACGGCGATATGCGGGTGCTGCAGCTTGGCGAGGTCGCCGGCCTGGTCGGCATAGCGCAGCATGACGCCGGCCCCCTGGTCGCTGCGGTCCAGCACCAGGACGGCGGCCTTCTGCTCCTTGGCCATCGCATGGTGGGCGCTGTACCACTGGCCGGCATGCGCCTGCTCGCCGTCAGGCAAGGGCTTTTCCAGTCGCCATACGCCCAGGGCCTGCCCTTCGTCCAGGGGCGCGGCAGCGGCCGGTGGCGGCAGTGAGAGATTGGGCATGCGCATGGCGCGGCATATTAGGGGTGACCCCAGGGGGCATGCCATCCCCCGTTGTTACAAACGGCGACCGTCCGAGCATTCGCTCACGCCTCCGATACTGGGCGCCGATGCTTGCCGTCCTCGCCACGACCTTTCCCTTCTTCGCCCTGGTCCTGTGCGGCTGGCTGGCCGCCGAGCGCGGCCTGCTGCCGGACAGCGCCATCCCCGGCCTGAACGGCTTCGTGCTGTTCTTCGCTCTGCCCTGCCTGCTGTTCCGCTTCGGCCGCGACACGCCGCTGCTGCAGCTGCTGAACCCGGCCCTGCTGGGCGTCTACGTCAGCTCGGCCCTGCTCATCGTCTTCTTCACGGTGGCGACGACGCTGTCCGAGCGCGTCGGCATGAAGGACGCGGCCTTTGGCGCCCTGGTCGCGGCCTTTCCCAATACCGGCTTCATGGGCGTGCCGCTGATCGTCGCCCTGCTGGGCAGCGCGGCGGGCGGGCCGGTCGTCAGCACCATCCTGGCCGATCTCTTCGTGACCAGCTCGCTGTGCATCGCCCTGGCCCAGGCCGGCGCCAGCGGCCATGCCGGGCGCGCCGCCTTCGTGCAGGCGCTGAAGGCGGCGGCGTCCAACCCCTTGCCCTGGTCGATTGCGCTGGGTGCGCTGCTGGGCGCCAGCGGCCTGCTGCTGCCGGGGCCGCTGGCCAAGGTCATCGCCATGCTGGGCGACGCCGCCTCGCCGGTGGCCCTGTTCACCATCGGTGCGGTGCTGAGCCGGTCGGGCCGTGCCAACCGCAAGGCCGGCCGGGTGACGCCGCCGGCGCTGTACCTGCCGGTGGCGGCCATCAAGCTGCTGCTGCATCCGGCCCTGGTGTTCGCCCTGGGCGCCGCGGCGCGCTGGCTGGGGGCGCCGCTGGCCTGGCCCCAGCTCGTGGCGCTGACGCTGGCGGCGGCCCTGCCAAGCGCCAGCAACGTGTCACTGCTGGCGGAGCGTTATGGGGCCGACAACGGCCGCGTCGCGCGCATCATCCTGGCGTCGACGGCCCTGGCCTTCCTGACCTTCAGCGGTCTGGCCACCGTCCTCATCGAGCCTGCGGCAGGCTGATCACCACGCGCAGGCCGCCGCCATCGCGGTTGCTCAGCGCGATGCGGCCGTCATGGGCCTCGGCGATCTCACGCGCCAGGGCCAGGCCCAGGCCGGTGCCGCCCTGGGAGCCGGGCTCGGAGCGCTTGGTGGAATAGAAGGGCAACAGGGCCTGGGCCAGCACGACCTCGCTCATGCCCGGGCCGCGGTCCAGCACCTCGATGCGCAGCTCGCTGCCCACCTGGGCCAGGCGCAGCGCGATCTCGTCGGGGTCGCTGCCCGATTCGTGGGCGTTCTTGATCAGGTTCAGCAGGGCCTGCTCGATCTGGGCGGCGTCGAACCAACCCGGCTGGGCGGGCAGCTCACCATCCAGGTTGAACTCCCCCAGCGTGGCCAGCCGGTTCAGGAAGGAGGCCCAGTCCACGGTGTCGCGGCGCGGCGCGGGCAGCTTGGCAAAGCTGGCGTAACCCGACAGGAAGGCGTGCAGATGCGTGGCGCGCTCGCCGATGCTGGCCAGCACCTGGGGCAGGCGTTCGGTGTCGCCGCGCCGGGCCAGTTCGGCACCGCTGTGGGCCAGCGACGAGATCGGCGCCAGCGAATTGTTCAGCTCGTGGCTCAACACGCGGATGACGCGCTTCCACGTCGCCACCTCGGCGCGTGACAGCTCGCGCGTCATGCGCCGCAGCAGGCGCAGCCGGTGCGGCTGGCCCTGCAGCCTGAAGGTCCGGGTGCTGTGGTGGAAGGTCTCCTCCGAGCCGTCGGGCAGGGTCACGGCGAACAGCCGGTCGCCATCGCCGGCCAGGGCCTCGCGCAGGGTCTCGGGGAGATCGGCGATGACGGTGCCGAAGTCCAGGCCGGTCAGGCTGCGGCCGTCACCCAGCAGCTGGCGGGCGGCCAGGTTGGCAATGGCGATGCGCTCGCTCGGCGCGGTCAGCACCAGGGCGACGGGCGTGTTCTGCACGACGGTGTCCAGCAGCAGTTCGCGCTGGGCCAGGTGCTGACGCTGTTCGCGCAGGGCCAGGCCCAGGTCGGCGTGCAGGCGCGTCAGCGCGATCAGCTCGCGCGGCCCGGCGCCGGTGAGGTTGAGGCTGAAATCGCCATCGCGGTAGCTCAGCACGGCGCCTTCGAGGGCGCGCGTCAGCTTGAGCAGCGGCGCCAGCCAGAAGGCCGCCAGCCAGGCGATCAGCGGCAGCATGACGAGCACCGCCACGGTCAGGGCGATGCCGGCGTCCAGGCCCATGCGCCTGACGCCAAGGATGACCAGGGGCGGCACGACCGCTGCCGCGCCAAGGGCCAGCAGGGCGCGGGCGCGCAGAGAAAGATGCGCGCTCAAGGTGCTATTCCGTAACGCTCCAGCCGCCGGTACAGCGCCTGGCGCGACAGGCCGAGCTGGCTGGCCGCACGGCTGACGACGCCGCCGGCTGCGTTCAACGCCGCGACGACGGCCTCGCGGCTGGGTTCATCCAGATTGCGCCAGGCCCCGCCGCCATTGCCATTGGCGTCCTCCAGCCCCAGCAGGGCCGGCGTGATGTCGCCGCCCTGGCAGAGCAGGGCCGCGCGCTCGACGGCGTTCTTCAGCTCGCGCACATTGCCCGGCCAGCGGTGGGCCAGCAGGGCCTCGCGCGCGGCCTCGCTGAGGCGGGCGCGGCCGGCCAGGAAATGTTCGGCCAGCGGCAGCACGTCGTCGCGGCGCTCGGCCAGGGCGGGCAGCTTCAGCTCGATGAGATTGAGGCGGTAGAACAGGTCTTCGCGAAAAGATCCGGCCTTGACCATGGCGCGCAGGTCGGCATTGGTGGCGCTCAACACGCGCACCTTGACCTGGCGGGTCTTGCTCGATCCCAGGCGCTCGAACTGGCCGGTCTCCAGCACGCGCAAGAGCTTGACCTGGCCGGCCAGCGGCAGATTGCCGATCTCGTCGAGGAAGAGGGTGCCGCCGTCCGCCGCCTCGAAGCGGCCCACGCGGGCCTTGGCCGCGCCGGTGTAGGCGCCGCTGTCGCTGCCGAAGAGCTCGGCCTCGATGAGGTCGGCGGGCAGGGCGCCGCAGTTCAGCGCGACGAAGGAACCCTCCTTGGCCGCCGAGTTCGCGTGCACAAAGGCCGCGATGCGCTCCTTGCCGGCGCCGTTGGGCCCGGTGATCAGGACCGGCACCGGCGCGGCGGCGATCTGGCCGGCCAGCTCCAGCAGATTGGCGGTGGCGTCGGAGCCGAACACCAGGCCTGCCAGGTCGTAGCGCCGCGCCAGGGCCGCACGCCGCTCGCGCCGGGCTTCGCGCAATTGCGCGATCTCGCGGTTGACCTCGTCCAGCTCCAGCAGGTTCTCGACGGTGGCGATCAGCTTGGCATCGTCCCAGGGCTTGGCGAGATAGTCGGCGGCACCGGCCTTGACGAGGGCGACGGCGGCGTCCAGCCGCGTCCAGGCCGTCAGCAGGATGACGGGCAGGTCGGGGCGGCGGGCGCGGATGGCGCGAAACAGCCGCTCGCCCTCCTCGCCCGAGGTCGTGTCGGCCGTGAAGTTCATGTCCTGGATGACCAGCCCGTAGGCGCGCTTTTCCAGCAGGGCCAGGCCTTGCTCCGGGCTGGTGGCCACGCTGGCCTCGATGTCGTGCAGGGACAGCAATAACTCCAGGGCCTGCCCCACGCCGGGGTGGTCGTCAATGATCAGAACACGTCGCATGGGCGGGGAGGATAGGGCGGTTTGGCCCCCGTATGGTGCGGCTCGTCTTAACGCCCTGTTACCTCTGACCGCTTGCTCTAGGTGTTTACCTGGGCGCGTTTACATGCCAGTGAAATAACCCGCGCCGTATCCTGCGGCGCTCGCGCGCGCTCACGCCGCGAAGCCCAGTGCCGCGACAGCGGCCCAACAAACGTCGAAGGGAATCTCACCATGTCCTCTGTGGGAATTGATGCCGTGCCCGGTCCGGGCCGGAGTGCCGGTCTGCTCGACAAAGAGCGCACCATTGCCGGCGTTGGCTTCAACCGCTGGCTGGTCCCGCCGGCGGCCCTGGCCATCCACCTCTGCATTGGCATGGCCTATGGCTTCTCGGTGTTCTGGCTGCCTTTGTCCAAGGCCCTGGGCATCAAGGAAGCCGTCAAGTGCGGCCCCGAAATTGGTTTCTTCCAGGAGCTTTTCGTCTCCACCTGTGACTGGAAGGTCTCGACGCTGGGTTGGATGTACACCCTGTTCTTCGTCTTCCTCGGCTGCTCCGCAGCGCTGTGGGGCGGCTGGCTGGAACGCTCCGGCCCGCGCAAGGCCGGCGTCGTGTCGGCCCTGTGCTGGTGCGGCGGCATGTTGATCTCGGCCTTGGGCATCCATCTGCACCAGTTCTGGCTGATGATCCTCGGCAGCGGCGTCATCGGCGGCATCGGCCTGGGCCTGGGCTATATCAGCCCGGTGTCGACGCTGATCAAGTGGTTCCCGGACAAGCGCGGCATGGCCACCGGCATGGCCATCATGGGCTTTGGCGGCGGCGCCATGATCGGCTCGCCGCTGGCGGCCGAACTGATGAAGACCTTCGCGACCGCCACCGACGTCGGCGTGACGCAGACCTTCATCGTCATGGCCCTGGTCTACTTCGTCTTCATGATCGGTGGCGCCTTCGGCTACCGCGTGCCGCCGACAGGCTGGAAGCCGGCCGGCTGGACGGCCCCCGCTGCTCAGGCCAGCAACGCCATGATCACGCAGCGCCATGTGCACGTGAAGAAGGTCTGGGGCATTCCCCAGTTCTGGCTGGTGTGGATCGTGCTGTGCATGAATGTGTCGGCCGGCATCGGCGTCATCGGCATGGCCAGCCCCATGCTGCAGGAAGTCTTCGGCGGCTCGCTGATCGGCTTGAGCGGTGACGGGGCCAAGTTCGGCGCACTCGACAAGGCCCAACTCGCCAAGATCGCCGCCGTGGCCGCGGGCTTCACGGCCCTGCTCAGCCTGTTCAACATCGGCGGCCGCTTCTTCTGGGCCAGCCTGTCCGACAAGCTGGGCCGCAAGATGACCTATGTGGTCTTCTTCGTGCTCGGCGGCCTGATGTACGCCAGCATCCCCAGCAGCGCCGCTGCCGGTTCCAAGCTGGCCTTCGTCGGTGCCGTCTGCGTCATCCTGAGCATGTATGGCGGCGGCTTCGCCACCGTGCCGGCCTATCTGGCCGACCTGTTCGGCACGCAGATGGTGGGCGCCATCCACGGCCGCCTGCTGACGGCCTGGGCCACGGCCGGCATCCTGGGTCCGGTCGTCGTGAACTACATGCGCGACTACCAGCTGGAACTGGGCCTGCCGCGCGAGCAGGTCTACAACCAGACCATGTACATCCTGGTCGGCATGCTGGTCGTCGGCCTGATCGCCAACTTGATGATCAAGCCCGTGGCCGACAAGCACTTCATGACCGAGGCCGAACTGGCCGAGGAAAAGCGCCTGGCGCACGAGCGTGCGGCGGCGGCCGAAGTGGGTTCGGGCTCCGGCGCCTCCGGCAAGACCTCGTCCGCCGTGGTGGTGCTGGCCTGGGCCGCCGTGGGCATCCCGCTGGCCTGGGGCGTGTACAAAACCCTGATCAACGTCGGCAAGTTCTTCAACTGAGCGCCTTCGCGCTGTAGGCTGACAAGCCCCGCCGCCTGCAAAGGCGCGGGGCATTTTTTCTAATCACGACATGAGCGAACAGAAGATCGAGCTGTACGACGGCCCGGCCGGCGGTTGGGGCGCGCTGAAAAGCGTTGCCAAGCACCTGAACCAGCAAGGCGTTCCCGTGAAGGGCGCCAAGACCCTGTTGCACGCCAACCAGACCGACGGCTTCGACTGCCCTGGCTGCGCCTGGCCCGACCGCGACCACCGCTCGACCTTCGAGTTCTGCGAGAACGGCGCCAAGGCCGTCGCCGCCGAAGCCACCGCGCGGCGCGCCACCCCCGAGGTCATTTCAGCCAAGACGCTGAAGGAATGGGCCGAGGCCTCGGACTTCGAGCTGGAAGCCACGGGACGCCTGACCGAGCCCATGGTCTATGACGCCCAGACCGATCGCTACCAGCGCACCAGCTGGGACGCCGCCTTCGCGCTGATCGCCAAGGAGCTGCAGGCCCTGCCCGATCCCAACGAAGCCATCTTCTACACCTCGGGGCGCACCAGCAACGAGGCCGCCTTCCTCTACCAGCTGTTCGTGCGCGAATACGGCACCAACAACTTCCCCGACTGCTCGAATATGTGCCACGAGCCCAGCGGCTCGGGCCTCAGGCCGACCATCGGTGTCGGCAAGGGCACGGTGACCCTGCACGACTTCGAGCAGGCCGATGCCATCCTCGTGTTCGGCCAGAACCCCGGCACCAACCACCCGCGCATGCTGGGCGAACTGCGTGCGGCGCGCAAACGCGGCGCGAAGATCGTCAGCTTCAACCCGCTGCGCGAACGGGGCCTGGAGCGCTTCGCCGACCCGCAGAACGCGATGGAGATGGCGACGCTCGGCGATTCGCCCATCAGCAGCCACTACTTCCAGCTGCAGGTCGGCGGCGACTTTGCCCTGCTCAAGGGCATGTGCAAGCGCGTCGTCGAGCTGGACGACGCCGCCCGGGCGGCGGGCCAGCCCCGCGTGCTGGATGTGGGCTTCATCGCCGAGCACACGCAAGGCTTCGAGAGCTTCATCGCCGAGCTGCGCGAGCAGCCCTGGGAGCCGCTGGTCGCGGCCTCGGGCCTGACGCGCGAGCAGATCGTGCAGGCCGCCGACATCTATGCGAGCAGCGAGCGCGTCATCGCCTGCTGGGGCATGGGCATCACCCAGCACCGGCACTCGGTCAAGACCATCCAGATGATCGTCAACCTGCTGCTGCTGCGCGGCAACCTGGGCCGCCCGGGTGCGGGTGCCTGCCCGGTGCGCGGCCACAGCAATGTGCAGGGCGACCGCACCATGGGCATCTACGAGAAGCCCGCGCCGGCCTTCCTGGACAAGCTCGGCGCCGTCTTCGGCTTCGAGCCGCCGCGCGAACACGGCTATGACACCGTGGGCGCCATCCAGGCCATGCTGGACGGCAAGGGCAAGGTCTTCATCGCCATGGGCGGCAACTTCGCTGCCGCCACGCCCGACACGGCCGCCACCTGGCGTGCGCTGCGCCAGTGCGAGCTGACCGTGCATGTGACGACCAAGTTCAACCGCAGCCATGTCGTGCATGGCCGCCAGGCCCTGGTGCTGCCGGTGCTGGGCCGCACCGAGATCGATGTGCAGGCCACGGGGCCGCAGGGTGTCACGGTGGAAGACTCCATGAGCATGGTGCATCTGTCCGCCGGCATGAATGCGCCGGCCTCCGAGCATCTGATCTCCGAGCCCATGCTGGTGGCCCGCATGGCAAGCGCGACGCTGAGGAACAGCCGCACGCCCTGGCTGGCCCTGGCCAGCGACTACGCCGCCATCCGCGACAAGATCGAGGCCGTGCTGCCCGACTTCGCCGGTTTCAACGAGAAGATCAAGACGCCCGGCGGCTTCAGGCTGCGCAACACGGCCAGCGAGCGGGTCTGGGCGACGCCCAGCGGCAAGGCCGAGTTCTCGACGCATGCCATGCCGACCGACCTGGCCGTGCAGCGCATCGCCGAGCGCCAACGGGACGTGCGCGTCTTCACGCTGACGACGCTGCGCTCCCACGACCAGTACAACACGACCATCTACGGCCACGACGACCGCTACCGTGGCGTCTACGGGCACCGCCGCGTGGTCTTCATCAACGCCGAGGACCTGAAGGACCTGGGCCAGAAGGCTGGCGACTGGGTGGACATCACCAGCCTCTACGTCAGCGAGACTGGCACGGAGGTGCAAGAGCGCCGCGCCGAGCGTTTCCTGCTCGTCGAGTACGACATCCCGCGCGGCTGCCTGGCCAGCTACTACCCCGAGACCAATCCGCTGGTGCCGCTGGAGAGTTTTTCCATCACGGCGCGCACGCCGACTTCCAAGTCCATCCCGGTGGTGCTGAGCAAGCATGCGCGAGCTGCTGCTGCAGACCCTGAATGAACTGGCGCCCGGCGGCGAGCCGGTGGCGCTGACGCGGCTGGCCAAGCGTCTGGACGAGCGCGTCAGCGTGCTGCTGCGCGAGCTGACGGCGCTCAGCGATGCGAGCGTGGGCGGCGTGGCCGGGCCGGGCCTGGTGCAACTGGCCTGCGACGACTCAGGTCGCTGGACGGTGCGTCTAGTCGCCTAGCCGGTCCAGCAGCGCGGCGTCGACGATGGCGATGCTGCGATAGCCCAGCTTCAACGCGCCGGCCTTGGCCAGTTCGCCCAGCTCCTTGCTGAGGGTCTGGCGCGTCAGGCCCAGCATCATGGCCAGGGCCTCCTGCGAGACCGGCAGCTGGCGGCGCGGCTCGATGGCCTGCGTCGCGTCACCGCGCGCCAGCAGCGCCAGCCGCCTCGCCAGACGGGCGCGCGTGGGCCGCAGCGTCGCGTCCTCGACGATGCCGAACAGCGTGCGCAAGCGGCCAGCCATCAGCCGCGCCAGCGCCGTCGCGAACACCGGGTCCTGCATGAAGCGCGCAAAGGCCTCGGCCGGCACGGCGAAGACGGCCGTGGCGCCGACGGCAGTGGCGTCGTGCACGCGCGGGCCGCCGTCCAGCAGCGAGATCTCGCCAAACCAGTTGCCCGGCTCCAGCACCGCCAGGATGGACTCGGTGCCGTCCACCGACGTGCTGCTGGCCTTGATGGCGCCGCGGCAGACGGCATGCCAGTCGCCCGGCGCATCGCCCTGGCGGAACAGCACCTCGCCGGGGCTGAGCTTGTGCACGCGGCCGGCGGCCAGCACCGCATCGGCTAGGGAGGCGAACCAGGGGTTGGTGCGCAGGGCCAGGAGGTCGGACATGCCCTGGATTGTCTGGTTTCAGACAGAGGGCCAAGCCCCTGGCATGCCCCAATCGCGGCACGACAACCCCAGGAGACTGCGATGACGACGACTGTGCGCGAACAGGTTTCGGCCGAGGAATGGCAGCTGCGCGAGGATCTGGCCGCCTGCTACCGCCTGGTGGCGTGGATGGGCTGGGACGACCTGGTCTTCACCCACATCAGCGCCCGTGTGCCCGGCCCCGAGCACCATTTCCTGATCAACCCCTATGGTCTGATGTTCGACGAGATCACGGCCAGCAGCCTGGTCAAGGTGGATGCGGAATGCCGCAAGATCATCGAGTCCCCTGATCCGGTCAACCCGGCCGGCTTTGTCATCCACGGCGCCGTGCATGCGGCGCGGCATGACGTGCAATGCGTGCTGCACACCCACACGACGGCGGGCGTGGCCGTCAGCGCCCAGGCCGGCGGCGTGCTGCCGATCTCGCAGCAGTCCACCTTCGTGCTGGCGTCACTCGGCACGCATGGCTACGAGGGCGTGGCCTTCCGCCCCGACGAGGGCCCGCGCCTGCAGGCCGACCTCGGCGCCAACACCTTCCTGCTGCTGAAGAACCATGGCCTGCTGACCGTGGGCGCCTCGGTGGCCGATGCCTTTTTGGCCATGCATGCCTTCGAGGCCACCTGCCGCATCCAGCTTGCCGCGCAAAGCGGTGGCGGCCCGCTGACCGAGGTGCATCCGGCCATCCTGCGCGGCACGGCCGAAGCCATGCGCGTGCAGACCGGCGGCCTGGGCGGCGCCTTTGTCTGGCCGGCGCTGCTGCGCAAGCTGGACCGCCTGGGCAGCAATCACCGGGACTGAGCCATGACCACCGTCGTGCTCACCAATGCGCTGCTTGCGGCGCTGGCCATCGTCATGGCGGGCCTGGGCCTGTCATTGACGGTCGACGATTTCCGCCGCCTGCGCGAGCACCCGCTCGCCGCCGCGCTGGCCCTGGGGCTGCAGCTCCTCGTGCTGCCGCTGGCCTGCGTAGGCGTCATTGCGGCTTTCGAGCTGCCACCGCTGTATGCCGTCGGCCTGATGCTGCTGGCCGCCTCGCCCGGCGGCATCACGGCCAATCTGTTCAGCCATCTGTTCGGCGGCCATGTGGCCATGAATCTGTCGCTGACGGCGCTGAACACCCTGCTGTCCCTGGTCACGCTGCCGCTGATCGCCAACTGGGCCATCGCGCACTACGCCGGTGGGGGCCAGGTCGTGCCGCTGCCCTGGCAGAAGCTGGTCGAGGTCATCGGCGTCATCGCCGTGCCGGTCTTGATCGGCATGGCGGTGCATCGCTCGCGGCCCGACATTGCGGCGAAGCTGGACAAGCCGGTCAAGACGCTGTCGGCCGTGCTGCTGGTGGTGCTGACGGTGCTGGCGATTGCCAAGGAGCGTGAGGCGTTGATGAGCGCGGCGGGCGAACTGGGCGGCGCGGTGCTGGCCTTCAATCTGCTGAGCCTCGCCGCCGGTTATGGGCTGGGGCGGCTGGTGAAGTTGCCGCGGCCGCTGTGCATCGCCATCGGCTTCGAGGTGGGCATCCACAACTCCACGCTGGCCCTCTACCTGGCCCTCGGCGTGCTGCAGCAGTTCCCGGTGGCGCTGCCGGCCGCCCTGTACTCGGTCAGCATGTACGTCTCGGGGCTGCTCTTCGGGATGTGGCTGAAGCGCTCCAGCTGACACACTCGCGGCCATGAAACTCCTTGGCCGCCTCACTTCCATCAACGTCCGCAAGGTCATGTGGACCGCCGCCCAGCTCGACCTGGATCTCTACCGCGAGGACTGGGGCGCGGGCTTTCGCTCACCGCAGGAGGCCGGCTATCTGGCCATGAACCCCAATGGCCTGATTCCCGTCCTCGTCGACGGCGACTTCACGCTGTGGGAGAGCAACACCATCTGCCGCTACCTCGCCACCCAGCGCTACGCCACCACGCTGCTGCCCACCGAGGCGCGGGCGCGCGCCCGGGTCGAGCAGTGGATGGACTGGCAGGCCGGTGAGCTGAACAACAGCTGGCGCGTCGCCTTCATGGCCCTGGTGCGCGGCCAGCCGGCCACGCCCGAAGCCATCGCGGCCGGCGTGGCGAGCTGGAACCGGCATATGGGCATGCTGGAGGCGCAGCTGGCGCGCACCGGCGCCCATGTCTGCGGCGACGACTTCACGCTGGCCGACATCGTGCTGGGCCTGTCGACCCAGCGCTGGAAGAACGCGCCCATCGAGCGGGTGGAACTGCCGGCTGTGCAGGCCTGGATGCAGCGCCTGGGCAGCCGCCCCGGCTTTGCCGAGTTCGTCGACAACGGCATGCCTTGACGGCCGGTCAGGGCTTGGCGCGCAGGGTCTCGATGATCTGTTGGCCGCTGACCTTGGCGGCGGCCAGTTGTTCAGCGGTGGGCGGGCCCTTGAGGCGGATGACCTTCTGCTGCATCAGCTGCAGGACCAGCTCCTTGCCCTGCTTGCCGGTCAGCTCGCCATAGGCGAACAGATAGCCCAGCTTCTCCGCATCGTCCAGGCCCCAGGCGTCCGGCGCGATGACGGCGTCGAACAGGCTGCCGGCATGGCCGGAACGGGCATCGCGGCGCATGGTGTCCAGCACTTCCTGGCGCAGGGCGGGCGCCAGATCGTCCGGCGGCGTCACGCCCGCGTACTTCGCGGCCGCTTCGCGCACGCCGCCGCGCATGGCGCGCAAGGCCAGGTCGCCCAGCATGGCCTGGTGCCGGGCGGTGACGGTCTGGCAGCGCCGCCCCTCGGCATCGGCCTCCTGCATCAGCTGCGTCATCATCTCCGGCGACACCCCCATGCTGCGGACCTGCTCGAAGCTGGCGCGCCGGTCCGCGTTGGAGGTGCACAGCTGCAGCCACTGCATGGCCTCCCAGGCCGCGGCGGCGTCGTTGCTGGCCATGGCGCGGTCGATGTAGGGGCCATAGCCTTCGGAGCCGACGCGCGGCGCGGCCGGCTTGGCGGCAGGCACGGGCGCGACTGCAGCAGACGCGCCGCGTGCAGGAGGGCTGCTGGCAGGCGCCGCTGGGACCGTGGATGCCGCCGGCAGATTCAAGGGCAAGGCCGCCACCGTCGTGGACTGCGGCGCGGAGGTCGGGCTGGCGGCCGGCCCGCTCAGCGCCATCCACAGCGCCGCGGCGGCGGCAGCGCCAATGGCGAGGAGGATGAGGATCCAGCGGACGGCGTCCATGGCGTGTCAGCTTGCGAAGTTGTAGCGCACGACGGCCAGTGTCAGCGCAAACAGATAGCCGCAGGCGAAGCGATCGATGCGCAGCACGGGGTCGCCACGCCGGGCTCGCCACAGGCCCATCAGCGTCATCGCGAAGCCGGCGATGACCGGCGTGACGACCAGATTGATCAGGCGCGGCCAGCCGTCGCGCGTCAGATGCTGGGGCATCAGCCACAGGCTCAATGCGCCGACGATGCCGCCCAGCAGCAGATAGCCGAGCACGGCCACCCAGATATTGGGCTCTTTGCGAAACGGCTCGGCCACCGCGTGCAGGCCGAGCTCGACCAGCAGTTCGCCAAAGACCTGGAAGATGAGTTCGAGCAGCAGTTCGAGCAGGATTTCCAGGGGACGCCTCCGCGTGCATGCGAGGCACGCAGCCTAGCTCAGTCGGCGGTCGCCGGGGAGCTGCCGACTTCATGTGCCGGGTGAGTTTTCACCTGGGCACACCCTGGTCTGTGCGTCGAAGAAGAAAAGCCCGCGGCGGTGAAGCTCGCGGGCCAGGTGCGGGGCGTCGCATGACCACCCCTGCCGTCGAAGGAAGCCGGATCAGCCCAGGCGCACCGGCACGAAGATCTGCTGGCCGTCGCGCGCCACCAGCAGGGCCACCGAGGCCGGCTTGCCCTTCAGCGCCTCGCGCACCTGCTCGACGCTCTGCACCGGCTTGCCGTTCATGGCCAGCAGCACGTCGCCGGGCTGCACGCCGGCCAGCTGGGCCGGGCCGGTCACGCGCTCGATGAGCAGGCCATGGTCCAGGCCCGAGCCGCGCAGCTCCTGGCGCTCCAGCGGGCGCAGGGCCAGGCCCAGCGAGCCGCCTTGCGGCGAGGCGCTGGCCTCCTGGGTGTCCTTGTCCGCACGGCCCAGGCTGACGGTCTCGCTGACGCGAGACTTGTCGCGCCACAGCTCCAGCTTGAGCTTGTCGCCGGGGCGGGCCAGGCCGACGCGGCTGGACACGTCGCCGGCCACGCGCACCGGCTCGCCGTCGATGGCGGTGATGACGTCACCCGCCTTCAGGCCGGCCTTGGCGGCGGCGCTGTCGGGCTGCACGCTGGACACCAGGGCGCCGTCGGGTGCGCCCAGGCCGAAGGACGAGGCCAGCGGCGCGCTCAGGTCCTGCAGCGTGACGCCCAGGCGGGCATGCTCGACCTTGCCGTGGGCGACGATCTGGTCCTTGACCTTCAGGGCCACGTCCACGGGGATGGAGAAGGCCAGGCCCTGGAAGCCGCCGCTCTGCGAATAGATCTGCGCATTGACGCCGACGACACGGCCGGCCGCATCGAACAGCGGGCCGCCGGAGTTGCCGGGGTTCACCGCCGCGTCGGTCTGGATGAAGGGCACGACGCTGTCGCCCGGCAGCGAGCGGCCCTTGGCGCTGACGATGCCCTGGGTGGCCGTCTGCTCGAAGCCGTAGGGCGCGCCGATAGCCAGCACATAGTCGCCGACCTGCACCTGGCGCGGGTCGCCGAGCTGCACCGTAGGCAGGTTCTTGGCGTCGAGCTTGAGCACGGCAATGTCGGTGGCCGGGTCGCTGCCCAGCACCTTGGCCGAGAACTCGCGGCGGTCGCTGAGCTTGACGGTGACCTGCTTGGCGTCGCGCACGACGTGGGCGTTGGTCAGCACCAGGCCGTCGGGGCTGATGATGAAGCCCGAGCCCTGGCCGCGGAAGGGCTGCGGCCCCTGCTGAGGCATGCGCAGGCCCGGGATGCCGCGGAAGAAGCGGAAGAAGGGATCGCTGTCGTCGTCGCGGCCACGCGCCACGGGAGCGTCGTCGCCGTCGTCGTCATTGCCGACCTTGTGCAGGCCGGCCACGGTGATGCCAACGACGGCCGGGCCCTGGGTCTGCACGATGGCGCGGTAGTTGGGCAGCTGGGCCGGCGGCAGGGTCACGGCCGGGGCCGCCAGCGTGGTGGCGGCGGTGACGGTGGCCGCAGTGGCGGCGGGCGTGGCTTCGCCAGCCACTGGAGCGCTGACCGGGGCCTTGCTGCCGTGCAGCCAGGCGGGCGCGGTCCAGCCGGAGGCGGTCGTGGTCACGGTGACGCCGGCGGCCAGCAGCGCAGCAGCAGTGGCGATCAACGTGGTCTTGGCGGTCTGGGTCATCGAGGGTTCCTCAGGCAGAGCTGCGGTTGCAGCCGATGCCGGGAGTCTGGGGACGCCAGATGAGCGCTCGATGAGGCGAAGGTGAGGCGAAGATTAGGACGCGCCTCAAGGCGCCGCGGCCGGCGCCTCAACCTTGCCTCGAGTCCTGATCTCGGCCCTCTCCTTGATGCGGCCCAGGTGAACCAGCCGGGAGGCAATGCCGCCCTTGGAGCGGGCATGTGATGCGGTCAGCGCCGCCAGATCGTCACCTCGATCAAAGGCATCGAGCAGGCGTTGATCTTCTTCCTTTGACCAAGGCTTGCCGGCCTGGGCTGGCTGCTCCCTGGCCGCAGCGGCCGTGTTGCGCGCGGCTTCCAGGGCTCGCGACGCCAGGAACAGGGCGCGGATCACGGCAGGCTTCAGAAGAATGCTTTCTTCCGGGAAGAGCTCGCCGGTGTCCGGGTCTGCGCCATCGGCAAGGGCATCGATCACGCGCTGGGCTTCGTGAGGAGTCATGGCTTTGCTCCGGTTGATGCTGTGTATTTATACAGTCATGCAAACCAAATTGCGAGCCGGGCCTGGCCGGGCCGTCCTCAAGTTGGACGATGCTCCTGCGCCACATGGAGCGGCCAGGCGATCTCCACGCGGAGGCCACCGGCCGGCGAGGTGTCCAGCGTCACGCTCGCCCCCTGCTGCCGCGCCGCCGCCTGCACGATGGCCAGGCCCAGGCCGCTGCCTTCGACCGCCGAGTGCTCACCGCGCTGGAAGCGGTCGAAGACGCGCTCGCGCGCCTCCAGCGGGATGCCCGGGCCGTCGTCGTCCACACGCAGCAGCGGCGCTCCGCGCGGGCCGCGCAGGGCGCTCACCTGCACGGTCCGGGCGCCGTACTTCACCGCGTTGTCGATGAGGTTGCGCAGGGCGCCGCGCAGGGCCTGCGGGTCGCCGGTCAGTGGCAAGGGGTCGGGGGCGGTCAGCGAGAGGGCGACGCCCGCCTTGTCGGCCAGCGGCTGTACGTCGGCCACGGCCTGGCGGGCCAGCTCGGTCAGGTCCAGCGGCAACTGCACCGCGGCGGCGCCGGGCTCGGCGCGGGCCAGGGCCAGCAACTGCTCGACAAGGTGGACGGCACGGTCGATACCGCCGCGCAGGCGGGCGATGGAGGCGTCCTGCTCCTGGCCCGGTGCCGCATCGCGCAGCAGGCCGAGTTGCAGCTTCAGGGCCGTCAGCGGCGAGCGCAGTTCATGCGCTGCGTCGGCGACAAAGCTGCGCTGGGCCTCGAACGCGGAGGACAGCCGCCCCAACAGATCGTTGAAGGCCTCCACCAGCGGCGCGACCTCGCCGGGCAGGCCGGTGGTGGGCAGCGGTTGCAGCGCATTGGCGCCACCGGCCTGAGCCGCACGGGTGACGCGGGCCAGCGGTGCCAACGACACACCCAGCAGCCACCAGATGGCAGCCGCGACCAGCGGCAGGGCCACGGCCACGGGCACGACGCTGCGCAGCGCGGCGACGGCGGCCAGCCGCTGACGCACGGCCAGCGGCTGCGCGACCTGCACGACGCGCAGCGGCGTCGCCGCGCTGAAGACCCGCCAGTCCTGGCCGGCCAGGTGCAGGTTGGAGTAACCCAGCACCGCGCGTGCCGGCAGCGCCTCGGTCATGCCCTGGGGCCGGCTGGAATAGATCTCCAGGCCCTGCACCGACCAGATCTGCACCAGATAGTCCAGGCTGGGATCGGCGAGGGCGGCGGCCTCCTCACCGGCGATGCGGCCCTGGTCGCGCAGCGACAGCGCCGTCTGGCGCAACTGGTAGTCGAACAACTCGTCGGCCTCGGCCCTCACGCTGATGTAGGTGGCGCCCGCAACCGCCAGCGCCGTCACGGCGCCCAGGATGGCCAGCAGCGCGAAGAGGCGGCCGCGCAGCGTGCCCAGCCACTTCATGACGCGCCACCTTTTTCAGGGCCGGCGTAGTAGCCCAGCCCGCGCACCGTGTGCAGCAGGTCGGCGCCCAGCTTCTTGCGCAACTGGTGCATATAGACGCTGATGGCGTTGCTCTCCAACTCCTCGCCCCAGCCATAGAGGCGGTCCTCGAGCTGGGCGCGCGACACGATGGCGCCGGGGCGCTCCAGCAGGGCCTCCAGCAGCGCGAACTCGCGCGCCGACAGCAGGATGGGGCGGCCGGCGCGCGTGACCTCGCGGGTGGCCGGGTCCAGGCGCAGGTCGGCCACGGCCAGGGCCGTGTCGGTGCGCCCGCTCTGGCGGCGCGTGACGGCACGCAGCCGCGCCAGCAGCTCGTCCAGCTCGAAGGGCTTGACGAGGTAGTCATCGGCGCCGGCGTCCAGACCCGCGACCTTGTCCGTCAGCGCGTCGCGCGCGGTCAGCACGATGACGGGTGTTGCGTCACCGCGGGCGCGCAGGCTCTTCAGCACGTCGATGCCGCCGCGCTTGGGCAGGCCCAGGTCCAGCAGCACGGCGTCGAAGCGTTCGCCGCTGGCCAGCACGGCGTCGGCGGCCTGGCCGTCGCGCACCCAGTCGGCCGCAAAGCCCTGGCGGCGCAGGGCCTCGCGCAGGCTGTCACCGATCATGGGGTCGTCTTCAACAAGCAGCAGTCGCATGGCTAGCGGGCTAGCAGCGCGGCGGCCGCCTCGGTGTCGATGATCGTGGCGTACTCGCCCTGCAGATTGGCCAGTGCCATCTGGTGCACCTCCTCGGCGGGGTGGTCCACGCCGCGCAGATCGGTCTTGCCGAAGGCGAAGCAGGCATCGGCCACCACATGGGTCTGGAAACCCAGGTTGCCGGCACTGCGGGCGGTGGCCTCGACCGAGTTGTTGGTGCTGACGCCGGCAATGACCAGGGCGCGATGGCCGCGCGCATGCAGCCAGCGCTCCAGGCCGCTGTGGGTGAAGGCATCGGGCACGTTCTTCTCGACCACATGCTCTTCGTCGCGCGGCGTCAGGGCCGGTTGGAACTCGGCGCCCGGCTGGCCGGGCCAGAAAGGCGAGCCGGGCGTGCGTGAGATGTGTCGGACATGCACGACGGGCGCGCCGGCATGGCGCCAGCGGTCGAGCAGGCGAGCAATGTTGTCTTCAGCCTGCGGGTTGTTGCGAACACCCGATGGGGGCCAGGTCATGCCGACTTGCATGTCGATGATGAGGAGAACGGGCATGGGCAGGAGTTTGAACGAGGGCGTGGCAGCAGGTGGCTAAGCCTGCACCCCTCGCAGGGACGGTTGTGACCGTGCGTCCAAGCCCGCAAAAATCCGAAGCGACCCTGTCGATTCTGCTGCTCCTGGCTCGTCGTACAGATACAACCCCATTCTTTCGAGAGCGCAGGAGACGCAAATGTCTGCATCGGTACTGTTCATGTCAATGTCGCTCGACGGATATATCGCTGGTCCGAACGACGAAGTCGGCAATCCCGGAGGCGATGCCTTCGACCGGCTGCACGAGTGGTACGGGGACTTCTCCCGGCCGTCCGGGGCCGTCGGAGAATTGTGGGACGAGTGGAACAAGCCGGGTTCGATAGTGGCGGGCCGGCGTACCGTGGAGCAAATCGATCACTGGGGCGGGGACAACCACGGTGTCCCGATCTTCGTGCCCAGCCACCGGCCGCCCGGCCCATCCGTCGCGAACTATCCGTTGGTGACGTATGTGCGCGACGGAATCGAGAGCGCGATGGCTCAGGCGAAGGCCGCCGCCGGCGAACTCAACGTGCTGATGCTCGGCGCGTACACAGCGCAACGGGCACTTGAGGCCGGTGTGCTGGACGAGTTGCAGATCCATCAGATCCCTGTCCTGTTCGGTGGCGGTCGACGGCTGTTCGAGTTGTTGCCTGCGCAGATCGAGCTGGAGATCGTTCGGGTGATCGACACACCGGATGCCACGCACATCCGCTATCGCGTTCGGCGCTGAGCGGGGTGGCGCCCAACAATTCAAGCCCAAGCCACTTCGCGGCTCGGCTCAATTCTCGGTCGGCGAGCCGCCAGCCGGCAGCGCGCGAACAATAGGGCCCTTCGATCGATAGGCAAGAACCCAGATGCGCACAACCTCAAACCTGGCCGCCGGCACGGTCCATCGCCTGGCCATTGACAGCCAGGTGCTCGCTGGCAATCTGCTGGGTGACCCCACCCGGCGCGCGATCGACGTCTACGTTCCGGCGGGGCATGACGGGCGCGGCCTGCCGCTGCTGGTCGACGTGGTGGGATTCACCGCCGGCGGGCCGGCGCACACCAACTGGAAGAATTTCGGCGAGAACGTGCCCGAGCGGCTTGACCGCTTGATTGCGACCGGCGCCATGCCGCCCGTCGTCGTGGCCTTCCCCGACTGCTTCACCCGCCTTGGCGGCAATCAATATGTGAACTCGGCCGCGGTAGGACGCTGGGACGATTTCCTGCGCGCCGAGGCGGTGCCCTTCGTCGAGGCCAAGTTGGGCTGCGGCGGCCCGGGCCGGCGAGGCATCTTCGGCAAGTCAAGCGGCGGCTACGGGGCCATGGTCCATGCGCTGCTGCATCCGGACTTCTGGAGTGCGGCGGCCGTGCATTCCGGCGACATGGGCTTCGAGTTGCTCTTTCGGCACGAATTCGTGCCCGTGCTGCGCGCACTCGCCAAGGCGCCCGACATCGGCGGCTGGATCGACGCCTTCTGGCAGGCCAGGAAGGTCAAGGACAGCGACGTTCACATCCTCATGATGCTGGCTCAGGCGGCGAGCTTTGACCCGGATCCTTCAGCGCCCTACGGTGTGCGCCTGCCGGTGACTCTAGATACCTGCGAGCTGATTCCCGAGCGCTGGGCGAACTGGATGGCCTGGGACCCGTTGACGCTCGTCGAAGAACACGGGCGTGGATTGACGGCGCTCAAGGCCTTGTACATCGACTGCGGCGACGTCGACCAATACAACCTGGTCTATGGCGCCAGGCGGATGCACAAGCGGCTTGCCGCCCTGGACGTCGCGCATGTCTACGAGGAATTCAGCGACGACCATACGGCAGTCGACTACCGGATGGACGTCAGCCTGCCTATCCTGGCCAAGGCGCTCGCCTAGAACGCGCTCTTCGTCGTCCCCCCATCCACCCGCAGCGCCGCGCCCGTCGTGGCCGAGGCCAGCGGGCTGGCGACATAGGCCACCAGGGAAGCCACCTCCTCGGGCGTGGCGAAGCGCTTGATCAGCGAGGTGGGCCTGACCTTCTCGAAGAACTCGGTCTCGAACTCGGCAAAGCTCTTGCCCTGGGAGACCTGCTCGACGAAGTCGTTGACGCCGCGCGAGCGCGTCGGGCCGGGCAGCACGCTGTTGACGGTGATGCCGGTGCCGGCGAGTGACTCGGCCAGGCCGCGCGAGACGGCGAGCTGGGCGGTCTTGGTCATGCCGTAGTGAACCATCTCGGCCGGAATCTGCACGGCACTCTCGCTGGAGATGAAGACGATGCGGCCCCAGTCGGCCGCCTTCATGGCCGGCAGCACCAACCGCGCCAGGCGCACGCCGCTGAGCACATTGACGTCGAAGAAGCGCTGCCAGTCGGCGTCGGGGATGTCCTCGAAGGGCTTGGCCTCGAAGATGCCGAGGTTGTTGACCAGGATTTCGATGCCCGGGTGCTGGCGTACCAGGGCCTCGGCGACCTCGGCCTGGCTCAGGTCGCCGGCAAAACCCAGCACCTTGTTTCCGGTGGCGGCCTCAATGCCGGCCACGGCCTCGTCGACCGCGGCCTGCTTGCGCCCATTGACGATGACGCGCGCACCCTCGGCGGCCAGTGCCTGGGCAATGGCGTGGCCAATGCCGGCTGTACTGCCGGAAACCAGGGCGAGGCGGTTCTTCAGTTGCAGGTCCATGACGATCCTTTCGGCGGGGTGAGTCCGTCGCTGGTGTAGCCGATGCGGAACAGCCCGATTCGCCTTGGGGCTGTTCCGCACCGAGCCAGTGCAGGCGGGGCGGCAATGCGGCCCAGATTTGTGCACAGGGTTTGCATACAAGCCAGATGAGCGCTGGCATGGAAGCTGCGAATGACCCGCCATGGGCATCTCCGCCACCGACATCAGCCAGCGCATCGTTGAAGCGGTGCTCGCGCAGAAGCTCGCGCCCGGCGCCCGCCTGGGGGAGCAGCAGCTCGCGATGCTGTTCGACTGCAGCCGCACCATCGTGCGCGAGGCACTGACCCGGCTGGCGGCGCGCGGCATCGTCACGGTCAGTGCAAGGCGCGGCTGGTATCTGATCGCGCCGAGCCCCGACGAGGTGCGCGAGGCCTTCGAAGCACGCCGCGTCATCGAGCTGGGGCTGATCCGCGGCCAGCCGCAATTGCCGCCCGAAGCGGTCACGCGCCTGAAGCAGCATCTGCAGCAGGAGCAGGCGGCCCTGCGCGGCGACGACGTCGGCACGCGCAGCTTCCTGCTCGGCGACTTCCATGTCTGCCTGGCCGAATGCCTGGGCAACAGCCTGCTGGCCGACACGCTGCGCGACTTCACGGCGCGCACGACGCTGATCGCGATGCGCTACCAGTCCTCCCACGACGCGGCCCTGTCCTGCCAGGACCATGTCGCCATCGTCGCCGCGCTGGCGGCCGGTGACAGCACCCGCGCCGAGGCGCTGATGGCTGAGCACCTCAGCAGCGTGCAGGCCGCCCTGCGCCTGCCCGCTGATGACGACCCGCTGCAGCAGTTGCGCGAAGCCCTCGCGCCCCTTCCCACGTCCCCCTCCGTCGAATCCGCTGATCCTGCTTACCTAGGAGCCCTGCTATGACCCTGACGCTTTCCCGCCGCCTGACCCTGATCGCCGGCCTGAGCCTGCTGGCCGTGGCCGCCCAGGCCCAGACCGCGCTGGACACCATCACCAAGAGCAAGACCATCAGAATTGCCATCCCGACCGACTACCCGCCCTATGGCTTTGTCGGCCCCGACATGGCGCCCCAGGGCCTGGACGTCGCGGTGGCCCAGCTCATCGCGGCCAAGCTGGGTGTGAAGGCCGAGCTGGTGCCGGTGACCAGCGCCAACCGCATCCCCTATCTGCAAACCAGGAAGGCCGACCTGGTCATCTCGACGCTGGGCAAGAACCCCGAGCGCGAGAAGGTCATCAACTTCAGCGCCGCCTACGCGCCCTTCTACCAGGCGGTGTTTGCGGCCAAGAGCCTGCCCATCAAGAGCTGGGCCGACCTGGCCGGCAAGAGCGTGGCCGTGACGCGCGGCGCCATGGAGGACCAGGAGCTGGCCAAGGTCGCACCGGCCACGCTGGAATACAAGCGCTTCGAGGACAACAACGCCACCATCGCCGCCTTTGCCGCCGGCCAGACCCAGCTGCTGGCCACCAGCGCGGCCGTCGCCGGCAACCTGATGCAGCGCAATCCGGGGCTGAACACCGAATACAAGCTGCTGCTCAAGGACAGCCCCTGCTTCGTCGGCGTGATGAAGGGCGAGGACGCGCTGCTGGCCAAGGTCAACGACATCATCGCGGCGGCCAAGGCGGCGGGCGAGCTGGAGGCCCTGTCCAAGAAGTGGCTGGGCCGCGGCACCGGCGATCTCCCGCTCTGAGATCACCATGATCAGCTTTGACTTCCTCGCGGTGCTGGCCGAATGGCCGCTGCTGCTGAAGGGGCTGGCCTGGACGCTGGGTCTCACGCTGGTCGCGACGCCGCTGGGTCTGCTGATCGCGACGCTGGGCGCCTGGTCGCGCGCCAGCGGTCCCGTCTGGCTGCGCCGGCTGCTCGGCGCCTATGTCGAGCTGCTGCGCAACACGCCCTTCATCGTGCAGCTCTTCTTCATCTTCTTCGGCCTGCCGGCCGCGGGCGTGAAGCTGTCGCCGCAAGCCGCCTCGCTGATCGCGATGACCTTGAACCTCGGCGCCTACGGCACCGAGATCCTGCGCGCCGGCATCCAGGCTACGCCGCGCGGGCAATGGGAGGCGGCGCAGAGCCTGGCGCTCAGCCCCGTGCAGGTCTTCACCCGCGTCGTGCTGCCGCCGGCCCTGCAGCGCGTCTGGCCGGCCATGACGAGCCAGATCATCATCGTCATGCTGGGCTCGGCCGTCTGCGGCCAGATCTCCACCGAGGAGCTGAGCTATGCGGCCAACCTGATCCAGAGCCGCAACTTCCGCGCCTTCGAGGCCTTCATCATCGCGACGCTGACCTATCTGGCCCTGGCCATCGCGGCGCGCCAGCTGCTGATGTGGGCCGGCCCGCGCTTCATCTTCGGCAGGGGGCGCCGCCATGGTTGAGTTCACGCTCTGGGACATCGTGCGCAACCTGCTGCTGGCCCTGCGCTGGACGGTGGCCCTGTCGGCCATTGCCTTCATCGGCGGCGGCCTCGTGGGCGGCCTGCTGCTGACGCTGCGTATCGGCCTCGGTGCGCGCACACGGCGCGCCATCTCGCTGTATGTGCAGCTCTTCCAGGGCACGCCGCTGCTGATGCAGCTCTTCCTGGCCTATTTCGGCCTGGCTCTGCTGGGCATCGAGGTCTCGGCCTGGACTGCCGCGGCGCTGGCGCTGACGCTCTACACCAGCGCCTATCTCGTCGAGATCTGGCGGGGCTGTGTCGACGCCGTGCCGCGCGGCCAGTGGGAGGCGGCGCGCAGCCTGGCGCTCTCCTTCGGCGAGCAGCTGCGCCACGTCATCCTGCCGCAGGCTGCGCGCCTGGCCATCGCGCCGACGGTGGGCTTCCTGGTTCAGGTCATCAAGGGCACGGCGCTTGCTTCAGTCATCGGGTTTGTCGAGCTGACCAAGGCCGGCAGCATGATCTCCAATGCCAGCTTCAAGCCCTTCCTCGTGTTCGGCTGCGTGGCGCTGCTGTATTTCGCGCTGTGCTTCCCGGTCAGCCTCTTCGCTCAACATCTGGAAGGCAAAGCTCATGGCCGCCCAACTTGATGATCTGCAGCCGGCACCGCGCGCCCCCATGGTGCGCATCACCGCGCTGCGCAAGTCCTACGGCACCCACGAGGTGCTCAAGGGCATCGACCTGGACGTCGCGCGCGGCGAGGTCATCGCCATCATCGGCAAGAGCGGCTCGGGCAAGAGCACGCTGCTGCGCTGCATCAACGGGCTGGAGCAGTTCCAGGACGGCTCGCTGACCGTCAACGGCAAGCCCCTGCTCTACGAGAGCGCCATGGCCATGCGCGAGCTGCGCCAGCAGGTCGGCATGATCTTCCAGGGCTTCAACCTGTTTCCCCATCTGAGCGTCGGCCGCAACGTGATGCTGGCACCGACGCTGGTGAAGCAGCGCAGTCAAGCAGACGCGGCGGAGCAGGCGCGCGAGCTGCTGGCCCGCGTCGGCCTGGCCGAGAAGTTCGACGCCATGCCCGACCAGCTCTCCGGCGGCCAGCAGCAGCGCGTGGCCATTGCGCGGGCCCTGGCCATGGAGCCGGCCGTACTGTTGTGCGACGAGATCACCTCGGCCCTGGACCCCGAGCTGGTGGGCGAGGTGCTGCGCGTCGTCGAGGCCCTGGCCGACGACGGCATGACGCTGTTGATGGTCACGCACGAGATGGCCTTCGCCCGCAAGGTGGCCGACCGCGTCGTCTTCATGCACCAGGGCCGCGTGCACGAGATGGGGCATCCGGTCGAGTTGTTCGGAGCGCCCAAGACGCCCGAGCTGAAGCAGTTCCTGTCTTCGCTGCACGACTAGGCACCCCGATTGCCCGCTCGACACTCCATCCTCAAGGAGTGCCGAAATGAAGGCTTTCGCGGTCGACCGCCATCGGCAGAAGCGGTACGGCTTGCTGCATATCCTGGCTGGCCATCCCCACGCCGGAGCGCCGGGATGAAGCGGGAGGCGCAGCGCGAGCACATGGTCGCCACGCAGCTGCGCGACCGTGGCATCCGCTGCGCCGCGGTGCTGGACGCCATGGCCTATGTGCCGCGCGAGGCCTTTGTCGAGCCGGGCTATGAAGACTCGGCCTATGACGACAGGGCCTTGCCCATCGCCCGGGGCCAGACCATCTCCCAGCCCTATGTCGTCGCGCTGATGATCGAGGCGGCCGGGGTGGGGCCAGCCGACGAGGTGCTGGAGATCGGCGCCGGCTCGGGCTATGCGGCGGCGGTGCTGGGACGCATCGCCCATCATGTGATTGCCGTCGAGCGTGACGCCCTGCTGGCCGACACGGCGCGTCAGCGCATGGCGGCCGTGGGCCTGGCCAATGTCGACATCGTCGTCGGCGACGGCAGCCTGGGCTGGCCGTTCGGACCGCGCTTCGACGCCATCCTCGTCGCCGCCGGTGGGCCCGCTGTACCGCGGGCGCTGAAGGCCCAGCTGGCCGAGGGCGGGCGCCTCGTCATGCCCATCGGGGCGGTGCGCAGCCAGCGCCTGGTGCGCCTGACGCGCCGCGGCGGGGATCATTTCGAGCAGCAGGAGCTGGCCGACGTGCACTTCGTGCCGTTGATAGGCGCCCAGGGCTGGGCCGAGCACGAGGTGGCGCCATGAGCCGGCTGCTGAAGGCGGCGCTGGAGCCCTTGCCCGAGATCGACGCGCCCGGCTTCGGCGCCATGCTGGACCGCTTCGCCAACCGGCGTGTCGTCATGCTCGGCGAGGCCAGTCATGGCACGTCGGAGTTCTATCGCTCGCGCGCCGCCATCTCGCGCCATCTGGTCGAGCATCACGGCTTCAACCTCATCGCCGTCGAGGCCGACTGGCCCGACGCCGCCGCCGTCGACCGGCGCATCCGCCCGCGCAGCAACGCACCGCCGCCGGCCCAGCCGCCCTTCGAGCGCTTCCCGACCTGGATGTGGCGCAACCGCGAGTTCGCCGAGTTCGTCGGCTGGCTGCACCGCCACAACGCCGATCGCGCGCCCGAGGACCGCGTCGCCTTCCACGGCCTGGACATCTACAACCTGCGTGCGTCCATTGCCGCCGTGCTGGCCTATCTGGGCCGCGTCGACCCGGCTGCGGCGCGCGCCGCGCGCGAGCGCTATGCCTGCCTGACGCCCTGGCAGCAGGACCCGGCCCACTACGGCCGCGCGGCCCTGGAGCCGGGTTTCGAGCGCTGCGAGCAGGCCGTCGTGCAGCAATGCCGCGAACTGCTGGTGCGCCAGCTCGACTACGCCGCCGAGGAAGGCCCCGACAGCTTTCTCGACGCGGCCCAGAATGCCCGCCTCGTCGCCTCCGCGGAGCGCTATTACCGCGTCATGTATCTGGGCGGTGCGGCGAGTTGGAATCTGCGCGACTCGCACATGTTCGAGACCCTGGCTCAGCTGCTGGCCTTCAACGGCCCGCGGGCCAAGGCCATCGTCTGGGCCCACAATTCCCATATCGGCGACGCCCGCTTCACCGACATGGGCATGACGCGCGGCGAGCACAACCTCGGCCAACTGGCCCGCCAGGCCTGGGGCGAGCAGGTGGCGCTGGTCGGCCAGGGCACGCATGCCGGCACCGTCGCCGCCGCCCACGACTGGGACGGCGACCTGGAGGTCATGCCGGTGCGGCCGTCGCGCAGCGACAGCTACGAGCGCCTGTGCCACGACACCGGTGAGCCGCGCTTTCTGCTGGACCTGCATCCGGACCGCCATGTCGAGCTGCGCCAGCAGCTCAGGGTGCCGCGGCTGGAGCGCTATATCGGCGTCATCTACCGGCCCGACACCGAGCGCTGGAGCCACTACGTCGAGTCGGTGCTGTCACGCCAGTACGACGCCTGGCTGTGGTTCGACGAGACCCGCGCCCTGTCGCCCCTGGATGCCGAGCAGCCGCATGCCGGCATGCCCGAGACCTATCCCTTTGGCGTCTGACCTCCGAAAGGCAAGTCATGAGCAAATCCCCCGGTCATCGCGACCATCCCGAGCACACCGTGGCCGAAACCCGCCTGGCCCACCAGGTCACGGCCAGCATCGACGGCCATCGCGTGGCCGAGTCTGCCGATGTCATCCGCGTCGACGAGACCGGCGCGCCGCCGCGGCTGTACTTCCCGCGCGAGGCCGTCCACGTCGACAAACTCGAGCGCAGCGACACCCAGACGCACTGCCCCTTCAAGGGCGATGCCACCTACTACCACGTCACCCAGGGCGGCCGCAAGCTGAAGGACGCGATCTGGTCCTACGAGGACCCCTACGACGAGCATGTGGCACTGAAGGGCCGCATGGCCTTCTACGACGAGAAGCACGCGGGCATAGGCTTCACCGAGGCCAGGTCGTAGGCCGCAGCGCAGTCAGCAGGGCGGCGGCGCCGGGTGTGATGTCTTCGGAGTTGCCGAAGCAAAGCAGCAGTTGCCGCCTGGCCCAGGGCTCGGCCAGCGGCGCCACGAAAACCCCCGGGCGGCCCAGGCGCCGCGCCGTCAGTGCCGGCACGATGGCCACCCCCACGCCATCGGCCACCAGCTGCAGCAGCGCATCGAAGCCTTGTACCTGCACGCGGTGATGCAGGCCGCGGCCATGCTGCAGTGCACGGGCCTGCAGGAAGCGGCTCAGGCCGGCCTCGGAGGGCAGGCCGACAAAGGGCTGGGCCAGCAGCTGCGCAAAGGCCAGGCCGGCTTTGCGCACGCCCAGGCGTCGTGACCAGGCGGCGGGCAGCACGGCCACCAGACCGTCCTCGCGGAAGGGGGTCGTGTTCAGCCCTTCGGTGGCGACGTGGTCGGCGACGATGCCCAGATCGGCGCGCTCCTGGCGCATCGCGAACAGCACGTCCTGGCTGTCCAGCTCGCGCAATTCGACGTCGATGTCGGGATGGGCGGCGAGAAAGGGGCCGAGCAGGGGCGGCAGGTGCTCGCTGATGGCGGCGGTGTTGCACAGCAGCCGCACGGTGCTGCGCACCCCATGGGCATGGGCCGCCATGCCGGCATGCAGGGCCTCCATCTCGCGCTGCAGCCGGCCGGCGTGGCGCAGCAGGGTGCGGCCGGCGTCGGTCAGCGTGATGCCGGTCTTGGCGCGTTGCATCAGCGCGGCGCCCACGGCCTGCTCCAGGGCCTGCAGGCGCGCGCTCGCCGCGGCCAGAGAAAGGTGCACGGCCCGCGCCCCGGCCGTGATGGTGCCGGTGTCGGCCACGGCGGTGAACAGGCGCAGGTCGAACGGGTCGATGCGGTAATGCGGGTTGCGTGCGTTCATGGCCCATCCTTCGGCATTGCCGGAGGATATGCGTGGCATTGCGCGATGGACGCGGGTCGACGCCGCGCCGACCATGCCGGCATGGATGACATCGAATGGCTGTCGGCTGGCCTGCTGGGCTGGGTGGCGCTGAGCTTCCTGCTGGCCGGCCTCGTCAAGGGCGTGTCCGGCATGGGCCTGCCCACGCTGGCCATGGCCCTGCTGAGCCTGCGCCTGCCGGCGGCGCCGGCTGCCGCGCTGATGCTGCTGCCGGCCCTGCTGACCAATGTGGCCCAGTGCCTGGGCCCCCACGCGGCCGGGCTGTGGCGGCGGCTCTGGCCGCTGTGGACGGGCCTGGTGCTGGGCACGCTGTTCGCCCCGCTGCCCAGCCTTGGCTCGGGCCACGGCGGCGCGCGGCTGGCGCTGGGCGGGGTGCTGGTGGCCTATGGCCTGTTCGGCTTGTGCCGGCCACGGTTGCCGGACCCCGGTCGCCATGCCGCCTGGCTGGGCGGGCTGGCGGGCCTGCTGGGCGGTGCGGTCAGCGCGGCGACCGGTGTCTTCGTGCTGCCCATGGTGCCCTTTTTGCAGTCCCTGCAGTTGCGGCGGGGCGCCCTGATCCAGGCCCTGGGCATCAGCTTCATGCTGGCCTCGCTGTCGTTGGCCACCCGTCTGGGCGGGCTGGAAGCCGCCGCGCCGCCCGACGCGATCGCCAGCGGTGTGGCTCTGCTGGCAGCCCTGGCTGGCATGGGCCTGGGCGCCCGGCTGCGCGAGCGCCTGCCCACCCTGGTCTTTCAGCGCGCGCTGTTTGTCGTCTTCGCGCTGCTGGGTCTGCTGATGATGCTGCGCTGAAATGCAATTAGGCTTGTGGCTGGCATCGCTTTGGAGACCTCATGAGCAAGACGCCCACCCCGCCGGCCGCGGCGCTGATCGATGAACGCATCGCCAGCCTGGGCGGCTGGCGCAGCGAAACGCTGGCCGCGCTGCGCGCCCTCATCCACGAGGCCGATCCCGACATCGTCGAGGAATGGAAGTGGAGCAACCCGGTCTGGTCGCATGACGGCATCGTCTGCACCGGCGAGGCCTACAAGAGCGCCGTGAAGATGACCTTCCCCAAGGGCGCTTCGCTGGCCGATCCCAAGGGCCTGTTCAATTCCAGCCTGGAAGGCGGTGTGCGGCGCGCCATCGATTTCAAGGAAGGCGACAAGATCGACAAGGCCGGGCTGAAGGCCTTGATCAAGGCGGCCATCAAGGCCAATCAGAAAGCCTAGGGCTTCATCGCCGCCTTGTAGATGGACTGGCGCGGCTGGGCCATCAGCCGGCGCAGCATCGGTTCGAAGAAGGCCAGCGGCAGGGCCTCCGCCTCGGGATCGAAGGCCGGGTTGTCATAGCGCTCGACGAACTCCGCCGTGCGCTCGAAATGAGGATGGCCGCGGAACTGCTCGCGCATGTCGCGGTCCAGACCGATGTGGTGGAAGAAGTTGTGGCCCTGGAAGATGCCGTGCTGCTGCACCATCCACAGGTTCTCTTCCGTCACGAAGGGCTTGAGGATGGCCGCGGCGATGTCGGGGTGGTTGAAGCTGCCCAGGGTGTCGCCGATGTCGTGCAGCAGGGCGCAGCAGACATATTCCTCGTCGCGGCCGTCGTGGTGGGCCAGGGTGGCCGTCTGCAGGCAATGGGTCAGCCGGTCGACCGGGAAGCCGCCGAAGTCACCGTCCAGCAGGCGCAGATGGTCGAGCACGCGGTCGGGCAGGCTGCGGGACATCTTCATCGCCTCCGGCACGATGAGGCCCCAGTCCTCGCGGGTGCTTTCGTCCATGCGGGTGAAGCTGGCGCGTGCGTTCATGACGGTCTCCAAAGGGCTCGGGCGATTCTGCGCCGGGGCCCCGCGCGAGACTGTCGCGTGCGGAACTCGGCGCGGTTTCAGTGGCGCTTGAAGTACTGCACCTCGCGTTCATGCTTTTCGGCCTGCTCGCGGGTGTCGAAGGTGCCGAGGTTGCGGCGCTTGCCGGTCTTGGGGTCGGGCTTGCGGGAGTAGAGGCGGTACTGGCCGCTGCCGAGCTTGCGGATCATGGGGTTCTCCTGCGCGGTGGGCAGGGGGCCAGTGTTGGCCGCGGTGCGGCCGCTGTCTGTAGGACCGTGACGCGCCCGGCCCGGGACGCCTCTAGACTCCGCAGCCATCTGCGCTTCTCGACCCACCGCGACGCATGCGCTCAGACCTCCCGTTCGTTCCGGCATGAAAACTCTGGCCTTCCACGCCGTCGCGAAGTCATTTGGCCACGTGCCGGTGCTGCACGAGGTGAGCTTCGAGCTGAGCGCCGGCCGCGCCGTTGGCCTGCTGGGCGAGAACGGTGCGGGCAAGAGCACGTTGATGAAGATCCTGGCCGGCTACGAGGCGCCCACGGCCGGCGAGCTGAGGCTGGACGGCGCGGCGGTGCGCTTTGACGGCCCACGCGCGGCCGAGGCCAGCGGCATCGCGATGATCCACCAGGAGTTCGCGCTGGCCGAGGCGCTCACCGTGGCGCAGAACATCTTCCTCGGCCATGAGATCAAGCGCGGCTGGTGGCTGGACGACAGCGCCATGCGCGCCACCACCAACCAGCTGCTGGCCCAGGTCGGGCTGGACTGCTCGCCCGACACGCCGGTGCGAGCCCTGAGCCTGGCGCAGAAACAGCGCGTCGAGATTGCCAAGGCCCTGCAGCGCCGCGCCCGTGTGCTGGTGATGGACGAACCCACGGCCACGCTGACGCGCAAGGAGGCCGACCAGCTCTTCGCCCTGGTGGACAGTCTCAAGGCCGATGGCGTGACGCTGATCTACATCTCCCACAAGCTGGAGGAGATCGAGCGCCTGACGGATGAAGTGGTGGTCATGCGCGACGGCCGTTTCGTGACCCGCGCGCCGACGGCAAGCCTCAGCCGGGCGCAGATGGCCAGCCTGATGGTGGGCCGCGAGCTCAGTGATCTCTTCCCGCCCAAGGCGACCCGGCCCACTGCTGAGCCGCTGCTGAAGCTGCAGTCCTTCAGCGTGCCGGGCTGGGCCCAGGACATAGGTTTCGAGGTCGCGCCGGGCGAGATCCTTGGCTTTGCCGGCCTGGTGGGCGCGGGCCGCACCGAGCTCTTCGAGGGCCTGATCGGCTTGCGGCCCGGTGCGACCGGCCAGGTCGAGATCGCCGGCAGCGCCGTGAGCATCACCAACCCTCGTGAAGCCGCCGCCCTCGGCCTCACCTATCTCAGTGAAGACCGCAAGGGCAAGGGCCTGCATCTGGACTTCGGCCTGCGCCAGAACCTGACGCTGATGACGCTGTCGCGCTATGCCCGGCCCTGGCTGCGGCCGGCCGACGAGGACGCGGCGCTGAAGCGCGCGGTCGACGAGTTCGGCATCCGCGCTTCTTCCCTCGGCGTGCCCGCGCGCTCGCTGTCCGGCGGCAACCAGCAAAAGCTCGCCCTGGCCAAGGTGCTGCACCCCGGGCCGCGCATCGTCGTGCTGGACGAACCCACGCGCGGCGTGGACGTGGGGGCCAAGCGCGAGCTCTACGGCCTCATCCAGCGTCTCGCGGCTTCAGGCCTGGCCATCGTCGTCGTGTCGTCCGAGCTGATGGAGCTCATAGGCCTGTGCCACCGCATCGCCATCATGCGCGGCGGCCGCCTGCAAACCGTCGTCGATGCCGCCGACGCCACCGAAGACCTGCTGATCGCCCATGCCACCGGAACGCACTGAGTCCATCGCTGCACGCCTTCGCGGCCTCGGCCCTCTCGCCGGGCTGATCCTGCTGTGCCTGATTGCCTCGGTCCTCAACCCCGAGTTCGCGACGCTCGACAACGCGCTGAATGTGCTGACCCGCACCACCTTCATCGGCATCATCGCCGTGGGCATGTGCTTCGTCATCGTCGGCGGCGGCATCGACCTGTCGGTGGGCTCGATGGCGGCGCTGATCGCGGGCTGCGTCATCCTGCTGATGAACACCCTGGGTGCTCACGGCGTGGCGCCGGGGCTGGCCGTGGTGGCGGGGGCCAGCGGCGCCGTGCTGCTGGGCAGCGGGCTGGGGCTGGCGCATGGCTGGCTGATCACGCGCGGCCGCATCGAACCCTTCATCGTCACGCTGGGGACCCTGGGCATCTTTCGCGCCGTGTTGACCTGGGCTGCCGACGGCGGCGCCATCACCCTGGACAACGAGTTGGCCGACGCCTACGCGCCGGTCTACTACGGCACGCTGCTGGGCGTGCCGGTGCCGGTCTGGGTGTTCGCCGTCGTGGCCCTTGCCGCGGCGGCGCTGCTGCAGCGCACCGCCTATGGCCGCTATGTGCAGGCCATAGGCTCCAACGAGCAGGTGGCGCGCTATGCAGCCGTCAAGGTCGATGCCGTCAAGCTGGGCAGCTACTGCGTACTGGGCGCCATGGTCGGCGTCGCGACCCTGCTCTATGTGCCGCGCCTGGGATCGGCCTCGCCCAGCACGGGTTTGCTATGGGAGCTGGAGGCCATCGCTGCCGTCATCATCGGCGGCACGGCCCTCAAGGGGGGCTCGGGCAGCATTGCCGGCACCGTGGTCGGGGCCCTGCTGCTGTCGGTCATCGGCAATGTGCTCAACCTCACCAGCTTCATCAGCATCCACCTGAATGCCGCGGTCCAGGGCATCGTCATCATCGCCGTCGCCTTCATGCAAAGACGGCAACGCTAGACAGGAGACTTCCGCATGTTGTTGACCCGCAGACTCGTCGCCACCCTGGCCCTCGCCGGCGCCTTCGCGGCCCAGGCCCAGACGCCCGTCAATCTGGGCGTGGCCATTCCCTCGGCCGACCACGGCTTCACGGCCGGCATCGTCTGGTGGGCCAACCAGGCCAAGAAGGAGCTGGAGGCGGCCAACCCCGGCCTCAAGATCACCGTCAAGGCGGCCGCCTCGGCCGGCGAGCAGGCCAACCAGCTGCAGGACCTGCTGACGACCAACAAGATCAACGCGCTGGTCATCCTGCCCCAGGAGTCGGCCGCGCTGACCAAGCCGGTACAGCAGCTGCACAACAAGGGCGTCTATGTGACCGTGGTGGACCGCGGCCTGACCGATGCCTCGGCCCAGGACGCCTATGTGGCCGGCGACAACACTGCCTTCGGCAGCGTGCCGGCCGAGTTCATCGCCAAGCAGCTCGGTGGCAAGGGCGACCTCGTGGCCCTGCGCGGCATCCCCACCACCATCGACAACGAGCGCATGGACGCCTTCAAGGCCGTGCTGGCCAAGAGCCCGGGCATCAAGCTGCTGGACGCCAAGCATGGCAACTGGAACCGCGACGACGCCTTCAAGGTCATGCAGGACTTCCTGACCCGTTTCAAGAAGATCGACGCCGTCTGGGCCGCGGATGACGACATGGCCTTTGGCGTGCTGAAGGCCATCGACCAGGCCAAGCGCAGCGACATCAAGCTCGTCTTCGGCGGCGCCGGCGCCAAGGGCATGGTCAAGATCCTCAAGGACGGCAGCGACCCTCGCATCCAGGCCAATGTCTCCTACTCGCCCAAGTTCATCTATGACGCCATCAAGCTGACGGCCGAGGCGCGGCTGAAGGGCCAGAAGCTGCCGGCCAAGACCATCGTGCCCTCGGTGCTGATCACCCGCGACAACGCCAAGGACTTCTACTTCCCTGACAGTCCGTTCTGACCATGAGACCCCTCACTCTTTTCACCGGCCAATGGACCGACATGCCGCTGGCCGAGCTGGCGCCGCTGGCCAGGCGCATGGGCTATGACGGCCTGGAGCTGGCCTGCGGCGGCGATCATTTCAATGTGCAGCGCGCGCTCAAGGAGACGGGCTATGCCGCCGGTCAGCGGGCCCTGCTGGCCGAGCACGGGCTCAAGGTCTACGCCATCGGCAACCATCTGATCGGCCAAGCCGTCTGCGACCTCATCGACGAGCGCCACAAGGCCATCCTGCCGGCCCATGTCTGGGGCGACGGCGATCCCGAAGGCGTGCGCCAGCGCGCGGCGGCTGAGCTGGCGGACACGGCGCGCGCCGCCGCCAAACTCGGCGTGCAGCGCGTGACCGGCTTCACCGGCTCGTCGATCTGGCATGCCGCCTATGCCTTCCCGCCGACCTCGCAGGCCTTTTGGGACGCCGGCTTTGCCGACTTCGCGCGCCGCTTCACGCCCATCCTCGATGTCTTCGAAGAGCAGGACGTCAACTTCGCGCTGGAGGTGCACCCCACCGAGATCGCCTTCGACATCGCCACCTCCGAACGCGCCCTCGCGGCACTGAAGGGCCACCCGCGCTTCGGCTTCAATTTCGACCCCAGCCACCTGGCCTACCAGGGCGTGGACTATGTGCGCTTCATCCGCCAGTTCGGGCCGCGCATCTTCCATGTGCACATGAAGGACGTCTGGTGGGGCCGCGGCGACGGCACGGTGGGCACCTTCGGCGGCAACACCAGCTTTGGCGACCCGAAGCGCGGCTGGGACTTCCGCAGCGTCGGCCGCGGCATGATCGATTTCGAGTCGATCATCGTGGCCCTCAACGACGTGGGCTATGCCGGGCCGCTGTCGGTCGAATGGGAAGACAGCCGCATGGACCGCGTGCATGGCGCCACCGAGAGCGCGGCCTATTGCCGGCGCCTGGACTTCCCGCCCGCGCATGGCGCCTTCGACGCGGCGTTTTCGAAAGGCATGGCGAGATGAGAAAGCTGCGTGTTGCGATGGTGGGAGGCGGCCGCGACGCCTTCATCGGCGCCGTGCACCGCCATGCCATGGCCCTGGACGGCCGCTACGAGCTGGTGGCGGGTGCGCTGTCGTCCACACCCGGGAAGTCGCTGGCCTCGGGCCGCGACCTGGGCCTGGCCGAGGATCGCATCCACGCCGACTGGCCCGCCCTGCTGGCCGACGAGCTGCGCCGCCCCGCCGCTGAACGCGTCGATCTCGTCGTCATCGTCACGCCCAATCATCTGCACTTCGACGTGGCCCGTGCCTTTGTCGATGCGGGCTTCCACGTCGCCTGCGACAAACCCTTGGTGCATGGCGTCGCCCAGGCCGGGGAGCTTGTGTCCCTCGTCCAGGCTCGCGGCACGGCCTTCTGCGTGACCTACAACTACATCGGCTACCCCCTGGTGCGCGAAGCCCGCGAGCTGGTGCGCGGCGGCGCCATCGGCAAGGTCCGCAAGGTCGTCGTCGAATACCACCAGGGCTGGCTGGCCGGTGCGCTGGAGAGCCGCAGCAACAAGCAGTCGTCCTGGCGCACCGACCCGGCGCAAAGCGGCCCCGGCGGCGCCCTGGGCGACATCGGCACGCATGCGGAGAACCTGCTGCACACCGTCACCGGCCTCGCCATCGAGGAGCTCTGCGCCGAGCTCGCGAGCTTCGGTCCTGGCCGCCGGCTCGACGATGACGCCAGCATCCTGCTGCGCCTCAGCGGTGGCGCGCGCGGCGTGCTGCTCGTCTCGCAGATGGCCGTGGGCCATGAGAACGACCTGCGCCTGCGCGTGTTTGGCGAACGCGGCAGCCTGGACTGGCGCCAGGAAGAACCCAATGCCCTCATTCATGCGCCGCTGGACGCCCCGCCGCGCCGCCTGACGCGCGGCTCGGCCGGGCTCAGCGAATCCGCCCGCCGCGCCTGCCGCCTGCCGCCTGGCCATCCCGAGGGCTTCATCGAGGCCTTCGCCAATCTCTACACAGAGCTGGCGGCCGACCTGCATGCCGGCACGCGCAGCGGCGACTACCCGCGCGTCGCGGACGGTGCACGCGGCGTGCGCTTCGTCGAGCGTGCCGTGGCTTCCCAGGGCCTGTGGGTGGACATGGCAGCTGCGTGACAGCCTACAAGTAGCTCGGGCACGTCCTACACGGCTCCAGCGGCCTTGCGAGGAGAGTGGGGCCGTCCCACTCACTCTCCAAGGAGATGGCCATGAGCCTCGGTCTCATTCTGCTCATCGTGTTGATCCTGCTGCTCGTCGGCGCCATTCCCGCCTGGCCTCACAGCCGCGGCTGGGGCTATGGACCCAGCGGGGGCCTCGGTCTGGTCTTGCTGATTGTGCTGGTGCTGGTGTTGATGGGCCGGATCTAGGTCCCGGCAGCCGGGGCGTCGAGGCGTTCGAGCGCCTCGGCGATTTCGCGCGTGCCGCCCGGTCGCACGACGCGGGCGACCTCGCGGCCGTCGCGCAGCATCACCAGCGTCGGCCACAGCTTGATGCCGAAGGAGCGGCCCAAGGGTCGTCCGCGGCCATCCTCGATCTTCAGATGGCGCAGCGGCGCATGCGTGGCCAAGGCTTCGCCGATGGTTCGTTGGGCAGACTGGCAGATGCCGCACCAGTTGGCGCCGAATTCGAGCACCGTATGACCCGCCAGGGCATCGACTTCGGCGCGCGACGGTTCATCGCTGGAATAGGGCGTGCTCATCGAGTTCTCCTGTCAGCCAATGCCGTGAGCGCGGCAATCGCGATGCCTGTGGGGCCACCCGCCTAGGCCTGCCACACCGCATAGCCCGCCTCGCGCAGGCCGATGGCGAGTTCCACTTCCATGTCGCGCGCCGCCTCGTAAGGCATGGGGTTGTAGCACTCGTAGAGCTCGGGCATCAGCCTGACGCCGTACTTCAGCACGAAGCGGTTGGCCTGGATGCCGGCCATGTGCTTGTCAAAGCGCAGATCGGGGTCCAGCCCCGTCATGCCGACATAGACGCAGGGCTTGAGGATGTCGTGGTCGGGGTTGGACTTGCGAAAGGCCGGCTCGTTCCAGACGCGTTCGGACAACAGCACGACATAGACGTGATGGTGGCTGCGGGTCGGTCGGCGGGGCATGGCGGCCGGATTGTCCGCGGCCGCTGCCGGAAACCGTGGGCTCTCTAGAATTCGCCCCCTTTTGCAGCAAACCCGCTTCCGGTTTCCATGGACATCGTCGTCAACGAAGAACTCAAGGCCTATATCGAACCATTGACGGCGGACGAGCATGAGGCCCTGGAGCGCAGCATCCTCGCCGAAGGCTGCCGCGACGCGCTGGTGCTGTGGGGCAATGTGCTGGTGGATGGGCACAACCGCTATGGCATCTGCAGCAAGCATGGGCTGCCCTTCCAGACCGTGCAGAACCCGCGCTTCAAGTCCATGGAGGACGTGCACCTGTGGATGATCGACCAGCACCTGGGTCGGCGCAGCCTGTCCGACTACCAGCGCGGCGAGCTGGCCCTGCGCAAGCGCGAGATCGTGGCCGAGCGGCGCGCCCGCAGCACGCCGCCCGCGCCCACCGAGGCGAGTGCGCCGGTGGCGGCGCAGGCGCCCGACGTGCCAGCGCATGAGGCGCTGCAAACCCGCGAGGCCCTGGCCAAGGCGGCGCGGCTGAGCAGCAACCAGGTGGTGCTGATCGAGAAGATCCAGAAGCAGGGCGCGCCGGAGCTGGTGGCGGCGGTGAAGTCGGGCGTGGTTTCCATCAACGCAGCGGCGGCCGTCGCCACGCTGCCCGCCGAGGAGCAAGCCGCCGCTGCCGCCGCGGGTGCCGAAGAGCTCAAGCAGGCTGCCAAGCGC
The DNA here is from genome assembly GCF_031458095.1 of Roseateles saccharophilus. GTDB lineage: Bacteria > Pseudomonadota > Gammaproteobacteria > Burkholderiales > Burkholderiaceae_C > Pelomonas > Pelomonas saccharophila_A. The sequence continues at coordinate 2,410,299 of NZ_JAVDXU010000001.1, read as the reverse complement.
GTGCGCGAGGCCAAGCGCAGGCCGCCCGCGGCGCAGGCGAGCGAGCCGGCAGCCGAGGCGGACATGGCCGCAGCCGCGGCCGAGCCCACGATGGAGTCATTGCGCCTTCGGGTTGCCGAGCTGGAAGCCGAGAATGCCGCCCTGCGCCAGGAGCTGGCGGCGCTTCGCCCCTAGACTTCAGCCATGCAGCTCAAGATCGCCGTCTATTCCAAGTCTGCCTGCCCGCAGTGCGACACCGTCAAAAGCCTGCTCAAGGCCCGCAACCTGGCCTTCGAGGAGATCCTCATCGATGACGAGGAGCAGCGCCTGGCCTTCTACGCGAAATGCGGCCCTGCCGTGCGCCAGATGCCTCAGGTCTTCATCAACGACCAGCGCGTCGGCGGTGTGGAAGGCCTGCGGGCGGCGTTCGCGCAGCTGAAGCTCTGATGGCCGGCTGAGGCCGGCGCGACCATGGCCTCGCGCATCAGGAAGCCGCGAGCCGATGTCGATCCTCCGGCGCCCGTGGTGCCGGGCCTTGGCCTGCCGGTCCGGCTGCTGCCTCATGACTGGCCCTTTCTCTACAGCGTGCTGGCCAACGGCGACGTCGTGGTCAACAAGCGGCTGGCGCTGGCCCAGCCGGCCAAGGCAGGCCGCAAGCGCGTCGATACGGATGCGGGCGATGCCTTGATGTAGGGCGGGGCCGCCGGCATCCCCACACCCGATCCTGAACCTCTCGTCAGGCGACCGTGCAGTAGTTGACGCTGTTTGGATCATCCGAGTTGACCACCAGAAGAACGAAGTCTGGCGCACGCGAGTAGAGGGCGAGCGCGGCCCCGACGGTCTCGCTGCGCAGCGCTTGGGCGCACTCACGAAAGCAAGCGTCGGCGGTGGCTTTCCGGTCTTTGGAGGCCAACCACTCTCGCTGCATGGCGGCCGCAATATGCCTGGCGGCCGGCCAACCCGGAACGAAGTCGTAGAACCGCCAGTCAGCTACCGACGTGAAGGGCGACCTGTCGTTTCTCAGCCCCGGCTCGTCGGTGGTCAGAAAGCTCAGCTCCAGATAGCCATGCCATGGGAAACAGCCGAGATCGAAGGCACGCAGGGTGTCGGCGCCGAACCGTGTCCGGTTTTCTCGCAATGCCTGGGCCAGCAACCCGGCAAGGTCGTTGGCCAGGTCCAAGGCCATGCAGCCGGGTTCAGAACTCATGGCCGCAGCCTACTCGATGGCTCAAAGCGGCGCCGGCGACGTATCCCCGAACCGCGCCGCTGGCAGCGCCAGTGAGATGACCGCACCACCGTCCTGGCGGTTGGCGGCCCAGATGCGGCCGTCGTGGGCTTCGGCGATGCGCCGGCAGATGGCCAGGCCCAGGCCGGTGCCGCCGGCGGCGCTCTTGGTGGCGCTGGACTGCACGAAGGCCTCGAAGATGCTTTCCAGCTCGTCCGGCGGAATGCCGGGGCCGCGGTCGGCGACGTCGACGCGCACTTCGTCGGCCTCTTCGTCATGCCAGGCGGTCACCTCGATATGGCCACCGATGGGTGAGAAGCGGATGGCGTTGGCCAGCAGATTGCGCAGCAGCTGCTGCAGGCGCTGTGGGTCGGCCAACACGACGAGGTCCTCGTCGCCCAGGGCCATGCCCAAGCCGAGCTGGCGGGCGCTCAGCAGCGGCTCGAGTTCACGCCCCACCTCGACGGCCAGCGGCCGCAGGTCCAGGCGTTCGGGCTGCATGGGCTCGGCGCCGCGCTCGATCTTGCTGAGATCGAGCAGGTCGTTGACGAGGCTGAGCATGCGCTGGCCGGCGCGGTGCACGTCGCCGAAGAGCTCAGCCAGGCGCGGTTCGGCCCGGGCGCGCAGGGCGCCGATCTCGGAGAAGCCGAGGATGGACTGCAGCGGTGTGCGCAGCTCGTGGCTGACGTTGGCGATGAAGTCGGACTTGGCCCGCGAGGCTTCCAGAGCCGCGTCGCGCGCAGCGCGGGTGGCGCGCTCGGCCTCGCGGAATTCGCTGATGTCCATGAAGCAGACGACGATGCCCATGGGCTGGCCGTGCGCATCGGGGAAGGTGGACTTGCTGATGTAGAGGTCACGCCGGCGGCCGTCGCTGCTGTGCCAGACGGCCTCGTAGTTCATCTCGCCGCCGCGTGCCAGCAGCTCGGCGTCGCGGTCGTCGTGCAGGGCGGCCTCGTCGGGGCGCAGGTAGCTGGCGGCCCGGCGGCCCAGCACTTCGCTGCGGCGCCGGCCGGTGAACTGCTCCCAGGCGCGGTTGACGTCGAGGTAGCGGTTGTCGCGGTCCAGCACCGACATGGGCAGCGGGCTGCTGGACAGCAGCGAGCGGGCGAGGCCGAGCTGGGCGCGCAGTTCGGACTGGGCGCGCACCAGCCCGCTGACGTCGGCCGCGCTGCCCACCCATTCCAGCACGCCGGCCTGGCGGCGCAGCGGCACCAGGTGGATCTCGAAGCTGCGCGCCTTGCCGTCGGGCGCGATCCAGTCGGCGCGCAGCTCATGCGGCCTGGCATCGTGGACTTCGCCGACGGCGAACAGCGCGGCGACGGCCGGCGAGCCGCCGAACAGCTCCTGCAGCGGCCGGCCCAGCACCTGGTTGACGGGGTGGCCGCTGAGACGGGCATAGCCTTCGTTGATGAAGGTGACGTGCCCCAGGGCATCGGTGCGGAACAGCAGATCCTGCACACTGCCGAAGATGGCGCTGAGCTCGCGCTCGCGCTCGGCGACCTGACGCTGGGCCGCGTCCAGCTGCAGCAGGGAGCGCTCGCGCGCATGCAGGGCGACGGTGCCCACGCCCGACAGCATCAGCAGGGCGACCGCAAGGCCGATGGCGGGCAGGCCGAGGTCGCGCATGGTAGCCAGCCACTGGCTGTGCAGCTCGTCCTGGGACAGTTCGACGACGACCACCAGGGGGCGGGCGCGCAGGGCGCGGAAGGCGCCGAGCTGTTCCGCGTCGCGCAGGCCCGGACCATCCCAGCGCCCGTACTCGGTGCCGGTGCGCACGCGGGCCAACGGACCCGTGGGCAGTTGCAGCGAAGCCAGGCGTTCGCCGGCCAGGTGATCGGCACCGGCGGTGACGGCGAGCAGCCGGCCATCGAGGTCGACGAGGGCCGCGGCGGCGCGCGTGTCGTTCAACGTCAGCTCCTGGAAGTTGGCCAGGGCATCGGGGTTGAGCAGGGCGGTGAGCAGGGCCGGGCGGCCCTCGCCGCCATGGCCGGGCAATTTGATGCCGCGCGACAGCGGGATGAAGCCGACGCCGGGCGGCACCACCGCCGCCACGTCGCCGGGTGCGAGGCCGGCCAGGCTGCGTGCGGCGACAAAGCCGCCGAGGCTGTCCTGGCCCGGGGCCGGCAAGGGGCCGAGCCGGGCCGCCACGATCTGCACGCCGCGGTCGGCAGGGTCGGCGGCGGCCAGCACATGGCCGGCCTCATCGAGCAGGGCGACGCCGCGCAGGAAGCCCAGGCTGGCCTGGGTCTGGCCGAGCAGGGCCTGCAGCACCTCCGGCGGCGCGCCGCGCTCGGCCACATCGGCCAGGCCGGTCAGCGCCAGCTGGGTGGCGTCGAGGCTGCGACTGGCATGGTCCTCGAGGACGCGGGCGAGCAGGGCCTGGCGGGCGGCGGTCTCGGTCGTCAGTTCGCGCTTTTCACGCCAGATGCTGTAGCCCGTGGCGGCGAGCAGCATGCCCGCGAGCAGGACGCCGGCGCCGGCGGTGATGATGCTTGGGCGCCAGCGACTGCGATGCGGCATCTCAGCGGCCCACTGGGCATTCGCGCCCGCCAATGACGCACGAAACCGGGTATTGCGGGCCGAGCGCTGGGCCGCTCCCGAGCCGGCCCGACTGGCGATGTGCTCGCGGTTCGACGCCGCGAGCATCGCCGCCCCCGCGGGGGGCCGGCTGGACGCGCTCGCGTTCAGCGATGCGAGGCCGGACGAGGGGCATCAATTACCGCGCACGATGGCGCTCAGGCCGTGACGTTTGGCGGCGGCCTGCAGGCGGCCATCGCGCTGGATGCGGCTGACGAACTCGTCCACGGCGCTCAGCCAGGCGGCGTCGCCGGGCTTGACGGCATAGGCATAGGGCAGCACGAAGAAGGGCGATGGCGGTGCGACGAGGCGGGCCCAGTCGGCGTTGTCCAGCAGGCGTCGGCTGTAGGGGTAGTCGGTCATGAAGGCGTCCACGCGGCCGGCCTCGAGTTCGCGTTCGCGCGTGTCGGGGGGCCGCACGACGACGAGGTTAGCCTGTTTGAGGGCGCCTGCCATGACGGGTTCCATGAAAGTGCCGGCCTGCACGGCGATGCGCACGCCGGGGCGGTCCAGATCCTCCCAGCGCTTGACAACGCGGCTGCTGCGCGTCGTCACCGCATAGATGTCGCTTTCCAGATAGGGGCGGCTGAAGCGCAGGGCCTGGGCGCGCTGCGGCGTCATGCCGACAGCGAACATGGCGATGTCGCAGCGGTCGCGCAGCAGGTCGTCGACGAGGGTCGGGAAAGAGGAGTCGACATAGACCGGCTTGACCTTGAGGTCGGTGGCGAAGGCGACCGACAGGTCGATGTCCAGCCCGGCCAGCTGGCCGGTGCGCGGGTTGCGCAGCGAGATGCCGTAGTAGTCGGGCCAGATGCAAACGCGCAGCTCGCCGCTGTCCTGCACGCGCTGCAGGGTGGGAGCCGCGAGGGAGGAGGTGGCGGCCAGCAGGCCGAGCAGGGCGGCGGCCAGCTGCATCATGCCGCGCCTCCCGACCGCGTCGCATTGACGTGATCGCGCAGAGCGATCAATTCGGGCGCATGCGCCAGGAAGGCCGCGACGACACGTGGATCGAAGGCGCTGCCGGCCTGTTCGGCCAGCATGGACAGGGCGCGGTCGTCGGCGCGGGCCGGGCGGTAGCTGCGGGGCATGGTCAGGGCGTCGAAATAGTCCACGACGGCAACGATACGCCCAGACAGCGGGATGGTCTCGCCCCTGAGGCCCACGGGATAGCCGCTGCCGTCCCAGCGCTCGCGGTGGTGCAGGGCGATCTCGGCCGCCAGCGCGAACAGCGGCAGGCTGGAGCCGCTGAGCAGGGCGGCGCCGCGGCGTGGCTGGGCCCGCCGGCGGTGGCGCTCCTCATCGGCCGTCAGCGGCCAGGGCGGCTCGCTGCCGGTGTCGATGGCATCGAACTCGCCGATGTCGTGCAAGGGCGCGGCCAGGCGCAGCTGGCGGGCGCTGTCGGCACCCAGGCCGAGGTGCAGGGCCAGGGCTTCGGCCAGATGCCCCAGGCGGACACGGTGGGCGCTGCGGTCATGGTTTTCGTCCAGATCGGTGTGCGGCAGCAACGGGGGCGGGTTGGGCAGGTCGACGGCAATGGGCAGCATGGCGGTTCCCTTGGCAGAAACTGTATTTTCCGATGCAATCATTTTTATCAAATGTGCTGACTCGGCAGTTCCCGCCGAATTCGGCAAAATATCGCGGGTGAACCGCACCACCAACGTGCCCGATACCTGCTCGACCACCGAAGCCGCCCAGCGCTTGGGGATGGCCGTGCGCTCCGTTCAGCTGATGGTCGACCGCGGGGAGCTGCAGGCCTGGAAAACGCCGGGCGGCCACCGCCGCATCCTGCGCAGCTCACTGGAGGCCTGGCTGGCAGCCCGAGCCGGGTCTGCATCGACAGCGCTGCCGATGGCCGGCGCCGGGCCCGCCGGGTCGGGCGAGCGGCCGCTGACGCTGCTGCTCATCGAGGATTCGGTGCACTTCCAGAACCTCATCAGCCTGGTCGTCAAGCGCGAGCTGCCGGAGGCCGAGCTGCATGTGGCCTCCGACGGCATCGCCGGTCTGGCCATGGCCGGGCGCCTGGAGCCGGACGTGCTGCTCATCGACATCCTGCTGCCCGGCATCGACGGCGCCGCGCTGATCACCAGCCTGCGCTCGCATCCGCAGTTCGCCCGCAGCCGCCTCATCGTCGTGACCGCGCTGGACGAGGCGCAGCGGGCGCCCTATGCCTTTGCGCTGGAGGGCGTGCCGCTGGTGCACAAGTCGGCCCTGGTCACCGAGCTGCCTGCGCTGCTGGCCGAGGCCGTGGCGGCCCAGCCGGCCTGAGCTTGGCCCACCGATGGCTGCGCGTCTGCTGCTGATCGAGGACGACGCCTCGATCGCCCGCTTCGTCCAGCTCGCCCTCGAGGAACTGCCCGGCCATGACGCCGCGGCGCCGGCCGTCGAGCTCAGCGTCGTGCGCCGCCTGGCCGAGGCCCGCGCGGCGCTGGCGGCCGGTGGCTGGCAGCTCGTCATCAGCGACCTGATGCTGCCCGACGGCTCGGCCGAACTGCTGCTCGCCGAGGGCCTGGCCCAGGCCGTCGGCGCCCCGCCCTGGGTCATCTTCAGTGCCGGCGTCCACGCCGATCACCACAAGACCCTGGCGGCGTGCGGCGTGGTGCGCACGCTGCGCAAGCCCGTGCCTCTGGCCGAGCTGCTGGACACCGTCAGCGAGCTGCTGCGCGGTGCGGCCGCTGCCGCGCCAGCCCGGGCGGCCGGCCCTCCCATCGACCCCGTGCTGCAGCATTTCGGCGGCGATCGCGGCCTGTACGAAAGCTTTCGCGCGGGCTGCCTCGAGCGCTTCGCCGATGACCTCGCGCAAGGCAATGCGGCCGTTGCCAGTGGCGACGCGGCCGCGTTGCGGCGCGTCGCCCATGGCCTGAAGGCGGTGCTGGAGCTGCTCGGCCAGAACGATCTGGCCAGCCAGGCGCGCACGCTGGAGGACGCTGCGGCGGCCTGGGAGCCGGGCCGACCCCTGCCCGAGGGCTGGCTGCGCCTGTCGCGCGGGATGGCGGAACTGCGTCGCCGCGCCTAGACCAGGCCCGCAACGGGCGTCGGGGAATTTTTGGCAAATCTGAACCCACCCCACCTGTTCAGGGGCGGGTGCATTGCTCGTCTTTATTAATAGATTTGATAATCGGTGCAAACAGATCAAGCCATGCTCCTATGTCCGTCTCTCGCCGTTGCCGCCCTGCCCGAGTTCGAACCTTGCGGCATGCCAGCCGCTGCTGAAGGGGTTGGCATGACGACAAGCCTGGTCCTCTATGTCGAGGACGATCCCGTCAACGCGATGCTGATGCAGGGCATCCTCGAGCTGCATCCCGGTTGCAGCCTGTTGGTGGCCCGCAGCGGCGCCGAGGCCCGGCGCCTGGTCTCGCAGGGGCGTGTCGACCTGCTGCTGTGCGACCTGCGCCTGCCCGACATCGGGGGCGAGGAGCTGCTGCCCGAATTGCGCGCGGCGGGCCTGTCCGAAGGCGTGCCGGCCCTGTTGGTGACGGCCGAGTCCGAGTTCGTGGCCTCCCAGCTGGCCCGCCGCCACGGTTTCGACGGCTACTGGAACAAGCCTCTGGACGTGGCCGCCACGCTGCGCAGCCTGGAGCATTGGTTGCGCGACAGATGAATTTGCGGGCCGAGCGCCGGGCCTGCCATGGGCCAGAGGTCCATGGCCTTCGGTAGGAACAAGCAGTCCGCAGGGACTGCTTGTGTCCGACTCCAGTTCACCTAGCCGGCCCGCCTTGGGCGATGTGCTTGCCGGTCGAACCGGCAAGCATGTACTCCTCAGATTAGGGGCGCCATCTCTACAAATCTTTGCGCGTGGGCCACAAGGCCTTGCGCGCCTGGCGGGATGCTTCGGTGACGACACCGGAGATGTCCCATGAAAAACCGCCGCTTTGTGCTGAGCAGCGCCGCCGCCCTGGCCAGTGGCGTCATGCTGGCGGCGCGCCGCAGCCAGGCGGCCACAGCTGTTGCCGGCCCCGCCCTGAGCGCCGACGAGCGCGCCCTGCATGCCCTCAATCGCCTGGGCTACGGCCCGAGGCCGGCCGATGCTGCCGCCATCGCCGCGCTGGGCGCCGACAAATGGCTGGAGCGCTTCCTCAGCGAACAGCTGGAGCCGCGCCGCCTGCCGCAGCCGCAAGCGCTGAGCGCCCGTCTTGCCGAACTGGAGGTGCTCAAGCTCGGCCAGGCCGAGCTGCTGGGCCGCTACCGCGAGGCGGTGAAATCGGCCCGCGAGGCCCGGCGCGAACAGGCCCAGGGCCGACCAGCCGATGCCGACGCGCTGAATGCGGTGCGCGAGAAGATCCGCCCCCTCGTCGCCCAGGCGGCGACGGCGCGGCTGTCGCGTGCGCTGCAGAGTCCGGCCCAGCTTGAGGAGACGCTGGCCGAGTTCTGGTTCAACCACTTCAATGTCTTTGCCGGCAAGAACGCCGTGGGTGTTCTCGTCGCCGATTACGAGCAGCGCGCCATCCGCCCCCATGTGCTGGGACGCTTCCGCGACATGCTGGGCGCCACCGCCCGGCATCCGGCCATGCTGATCTATCTCGACAACGCCCAGAGCGTGGTCGCCGGCTACGAGCCGCCGCAGCGCGCGCGCCGCTTCCTGGCCGAGCGGCCCGAGTTGAAGGCGCGCGTGCCCAGCGGCCTGAACGAAAACTATGCCCGCGAGCTGATGGAGCTGCACACCCTGGGCGTGGATGGCGGCTACGGCCAGCGCGACGTGACCGAGCTGGCGCGCATGCTGACCGGCTGGGGCCTGGACTCGCGCAAGGCCCTGGTCGGCGGCACCGGCGACTTGTTTGCTTTCGATGCGCGCAAGCACGACAACGGCACCAAGAGCTGGCTGGGCCAGACCGTCAAGGGCGCCGGCCCGGCCGAAGGCGAACATGCGCTGGACGTGCTGGCCGCCCACCCGGCCACGGCCCGCCACCTGGCCTTCAAGTTCGCCCAGGCCTTCGTGGCCGACGACCCGCCGGCCTCCCTGGTGCAGAAGCTGGCCGACAACTTCAAGGCCAGCGGCGGCGACCTGCGCGAGTTCACCCGTACGCTGATCCGCGCCGACGAGTTCTGGAGCCGCGAGGCCTACCAGGCCAAGTTCAAGACGCCCTACCAATACCTGCTGTCGTCCCTGCGCGCCCTGGACCTGCAGCCCGCCAATCCCCAGAACCTGCTGGCCGCCCTGGCCCAGGCCGGCCAGCCCTTGTACGGCGCCCAGACGCCCGACGGCTACAAGAACACGGCCGCGGCCTGGCGCAACCCCGAGGCGCTGACCCAGCGCGTGCAGCTGGCCACGACGCTGGGGCAGCGCAGCGGCATCAGTGCCGAGAAGCTGACCAGCACGCTGGGCGCCTCGGTCAGCGAACCGACCCGCCGCACCCTGGCCGCCGAACCCGCCGGCCAGCAGGTGGCCCTGCTGCTCGCCAGCCCCGACTTCATGAAAAGGTGACCGCGATGCTGCGTCGTCAACTCCTCCACTTTGGCGCCTTCACACTGGGCGGCCTGCCCGTGTCGCTGGTGCAGGCTCAAGGCGGCAGCCAAAAGAAGCTCGTCGTCGTCATGCTGCGCGGCGCGGTGGACGGCCTCTCCGTCGTGGCGCCCTACGGCGAGCGCGAATACGCCGCCAGCCGCCCGCAGATCGCCCTGGCCGCGCCCGGCGCCGAGGACGGCCTCATCAAGCTCGATTCGCTGTTCGGCCTGCACCCGTCCTTGAGCCCGCTGAAGCGCCATTGGGACGGCGGCCAGCTCGCCTTCGTGCATGCCAGCGGTTCGCCCGACCCGACGCGCTCCCATTTCGATGCCCAGGACTATCTCGAATCCGGCACGCCGGGCCGCAAGTCCACGCCCGACGGCTGGATGAACCGGCTGCTGACGGCCCTGCCCGGGGAGCCGGCGCCGACGCGCGCCATCTCCCAGGGCAGCACGCCGCCGCGCATCTTTGCGGGTACCGCGAGCGTCGCCACGTTGGGCCTGGGGCCCAATGCCATGCAGCGCCGTGCCATCGACGACCCGCAGATGCAGGCGGGTCTGGCCAAGCTCTATGCCAACGACGCCCAGCTCAGCAGCACGCTGCGCGACACGACCCAGGGCCGTGGCGAGATGAGCCGCAGCATGGCCGGCGGCGAAGGCAAGTCCATGGACCCGAGCGCCGACGCCGGCGCGCCCTCCGCGCGCAGCTTTGCCGCCGATGCGCGGCGCCTGGGGACGCTGATCCGCAAGGACGCCCACACCCAGCTCGCCTTCACGGCCGTCGGCGGCTGGGACACCCACGTCAATCAGGGCGCCGCCCGCGGCCAGCTCGCCAACCGCCTGGCCAGCCTGGGCGAGGGCCTGGACGCCTTGAGCGTCGGCCTGGGCGATGCCTACAAGGACACCGTCATCGTCGTCGTCAGTGAGTTCGGCCGCACCCTGCGCCAGAACGGCAATGGCGGCACCGACCATGGCCGCGGCAATGTCATCTGGCTGATGGGCGGCCCCGTGGCCGGCGGCCAGATGTTGGGCGAATGGCCGGGCCTGGACGCCAGCGCCCTGGCCGATGGCCGCGACCTGGCGGTGCGCACCGACTTCCGCCAGGTCCTGTCACCCCTGCTGCAGCGCCACCTGGGCCTGTCGGAAACCGCACTGGCAACAGTGTTTCCCCAAGCCCCGCAAACTTGGCGTTATGCAGACAAGCTGCTGCGGGCCTGAGGCGTGCAGCGGCAGCGTTCAAACAGATGGGAGAACGACGTGATGCGAAGCGCTTCCTCCTTGTTCGGCCTGTGCCTTTGGGGCGCGGTGCTGGCCTATTGCTTCCTGGTCGTGACGGGCGTTGCCTGAAGCTCGAGGCAGCTCCCACGAACGAAGTCGTCCGTCCGGGCGGGGCGACGCGTTGAGGCTGGCAGCATTCGCCAACCTCTCAACGCCGTCGCCATGCGCCCACTCCTTTACGCCCTTGCCCTCGCAACCGTTGCCTGCACTGCCCAGGCCGAAACCCTGCAGAGCTGCGACGAGGCCGTCGTCCTCTACTCGGCCCCCCAGCTCATCCCGCTGCAAGGCCATGTGACCGTCAAGCGCCTGGCCGCGCGGCCGGCCGAGCCACCGGAAGACGAGGAAGAGGGCGCTGAAGACAAACGCTGGGCGCCGCAGCGCACGGCCGCTTTCACACGCGTGACCCGGCCCGGGCTCAACGGCCCGGACACCGTGGCCCTGCAGATCTTCTCCGTCAAGACCCGCGCCCGCTGGCGCATGGACTTCGACCGCGAGCTCGACAGCGTCGAGGCCCGGTGGATCAACGAGGAGCTGATCTTCATGCGCGCCTGGTGGGGGCGCATCGTGTCCACCGATCTGATCATGGACATCGGCAGCGGCCGCTTCCTGTATGCCAAGGAAGCGAACTACGGCCTGCTGACCCAGCCCTGCGCCAAGCCTCAGCCGAAATAGCCGCCTTCAGCCCCGACGCTTGGCCGCCGCCAGCTCCTGGGTCGACAGCACCTGGGGCTGGGCGATCGGAAGGTCGGTCTGGGGATCGAAGAAGGGGCTGGCCCGCCAGGTCCCGCGCAGCCGCCCCTTCACGATGAAGGACAGGACCTTGGCCATGCCGGTGAACACGCCGGCCGCCTTGGGTTTGTCAGCACCCGGAGCGCCGTCGACACCGACGCGCATCCTGACCGGCCCGAACGACTCGTCCAGAGAGGGTCTGCCAGGACCGAGACCTGCGTGGATGAGGCCGACGAAATCGGCCTTGCGGTCCGCGAGCGTGTTGCCAATCGGCGTGCGACAGCAGCTGGCATACCAGCGCAGCATGCCCTTGTCGGTCAGGCGGATGCAGGCCAGCTGCTCGCGGCCCTGCGTGAACGTGAAATGAGAGGCCGGCACCTGGACGATGTCCGTGCCGCCCCGGCTGTCCAGGGTGTCCGGTGATCCCACATGCCGGGCAAAGGCCTGGCAGTCGGAGCAATGGCAGACGCAGCGATTGGACGGGCGCGTGGGCTGCAGCAAGCCGCGGAGCTGGCCGCAGCGGCACTGGATGGGATGGCTTTCAGGCATGGGGCGCTTGTACCAGCCGCCCCTGCCAGTTTTGTCATCAGCCGAAGTAGCCGAGGTTCTTGACGCTGAAGTTGGCCAGGTGGGGGAAGACGCCGCCGAGGTCGGCCGCGCCGACGCCGAACCAGCTCGCCAGCGTCGCGCTCATCTGGTCCACCGACGTTGTCGGCAGCCAGCGGCCCTCGTCGCCGGAGTCGTCCGGCCCGCCGAGCACGAGCTGGGGCATTCGGCCATAGAGGCCGCCCTTGACGGCACCACCCATCACGAACTGGTGATTGCCCCAGGCATGATCGGTGCCGCCACCCGAGGCCGGCTGCAGGGTGCGCGCGAAATCGCTGGCCGTGAAGGTGGTCACCGCATTGGCGACGCCGAGTTGCTGCATGGCGTCGTAGAAGGCCTTCAATGCGGGTGCGAGGTCGGCGAAGAGCTGGTTCTGCTGGTTGAGCTGGTCGTTGTGGGTGTCGAAGCCGCCCATGCTGACGAAGAAGAGCTGGCGCGTGACGCCCAGGCCCGAGCGGCCCTCGATCATCTTGGCCACGGTCAGCAATTGCTGGGCGATGCTGCTGGAGAGGCCGTTGAAGAGGCCGGCCACGCTGCCGGTGCTGGACAGGGCCGTGTTGAGCACATTGCTGGCCTTGATGGCCTGGTTCAGCACGCTGGCGGCGGCGCGTTCCTCGGCATTGCCATAGGGCTGCTGCAGCAGGCTCTGGTAGAGCTGGTACAGCGGGCTGGCGCTGGGGTTGCTGCCAAAGCCCTTGATGGCGAAGTTGGTGCCCGAGCCGACGGTCAGGCCCTGGCTGGTGGCGCCGTTCATGAAGACGTTGTTGCCGCTGACCGAGAGGGCCATGGGCACGACGCCGCCCGTGGCCTGCAGGTCGGCGACGCGCCCGCCCCAGCCCGCCGTCGACGGCAGGGTGTTGCCGCTGTAGGACTGGCCGCGCTGCCACTGGTCTTGCTGGTCGTCGTGCGAGAACAGATTGCTGGGCCGCTGGGCGTTCGCCGCATTGAACTCGGCCTTGGTCATGGGCCGCACCAACGGCCCGACATTGGCCTGCACGGCGAGGTGGCCCTGGTTCCAGATGTCGGCCAGCGGCGTCAAGGCCGGATGCAGGCCCACACCACCGCCGTTCAGCGGGGCCAGGGACGACTGCGGCAGCGTGAGCCCGCCGGCGCCGGCCGTGCCGCGCGCCCTGGCATAGGCCGCATAGCCGGCGGCATCCATGGGGATGACCATGTTGTTTCCGTCGTTGCCGCCGTAGAGGAAGACGCAGACGAGGGCGCGGTAGTCGCTGCCCATCAGCGGGGCTGCCAGCGAGGGCAGGGCGGAAGCCCCGGCAAGAGCAGCGGCGTGGGAGAGCAGATGGCGTCGGGACAGCATTTCAGTTCTCCACCAGGTATTCGGGGGACATGGCAGCCAAGAACAACGCGGCCTTGGCGCGGTCCAGAGGCTTGGTGGCTGGCGCAATCTGCGCGGCCTTCAGGAGGGCGGCCTGCAGGGCAGCGCTGGCACGGCCGGCGAAGAGCACGCGGTTGATCTCGGCCACCAGGCTGGCCGGTGTGGCGGCCAGGGTCTGCCAGCGGGCGAGGTCGATCTTGGTGCCGATGGCGCCGGGCACCGTGGTGTCGGGCGCCACGCCCTTGCCGTTCAGTGCCGTCTGCAGCACACCGCTGAGCTTGAAGGCAGCGCTGGCATTGAAGACGCCGAAGGCCGGGCCGTCCAGGCTGGGGTTGTCGGGCAGGTCGTAGTCGGGCGGGAAGAAGTTGAAGACGCTGGCCGGGCTGTAGACCGTCTGGCCCAGGCCCGCGGCTTGGGAGCGCAGCCAGACGCCGTCGCTGACGCCGCCCATGGCGCGCAGCAGATGCGTCAGCTGCAGGATGGGCTCGCGCAGCTTGCCGGAATTGGCCGGTGCCTGGGGCGTGAGCGCCTCGGGGTCGGTCAGGATGGCCGTCAGCACGGCCTTCATGTCGCCGCGCGGGCGGCCCGAGCCGACGTCGCTCGCCGCGCCGTTGAAGGCCCTCGCCACGCGAGCTATATAGGCAGGGCTGGGGTTGGCGGTGACGAGTTGCTGGATCAGCTGGCGGCCGATGAAGGGGCCGACATTGGGGTGGTTGAAGATGTTGTCGATGGCCGCTTCCAGGTCGGCCTGCGCCGTCTGGCCGCCGGGCAGCACGGTGCCGCTGAGCAGCTTCTTCGTGCCTTTGTCGTGATGCTCGTCGAAGGCGATCATCCGCGCGTCGTAATAGCTCGGGTTGCCGAACCTGTTCTTGGTGGCCCCCGGCCGCGGCGCATAGGTCCAGCCCGTGAAGACATGGGCGAAGCCCTCGACCGTCTCCTGGTCATAGCTGGGGACGGGCTGACCCTTGGCGTCGAGCTGGACGCTGCCATCGGGGTTGAGCTGGAAGAGGCCGATGGAGAACAGCTGCAGCACCTCGCGGGCGTAGTTCTCGTTGGGCTCGATGCCCTTGGCCGGGTTGGGCTTGTCGTTGTTGGCCATGTTCAGGAAGCGCCCCATGGCCGGGGACAGCGTCACTTCCTTGAGCACGTCGCGGAAGTTGCCGAAGGCGTTGCGCAGGAAGATGCGCTGGTAGTTGGCCATCGCATGGGGCAGCTTGATGACATTGCCCGACACGACCAGGATCTCCGACAAGGCCAGGGCGGTGCGCTGGCGCAGCTGATCGGGCTGGTTGACGGCATTGGCGAAGAACTGCACCTGCACCGGGAAGAGGCTGTAGTTGTCGCGCTTGCAGGTGGCCGGCGCGCCGGTGGGGCAGCCCTTGCTGGAGTCGGGGTCGACATAGGGCACGCCCGTGAAGTCGGAATTGGCCAGCGTGAATTGACTCGCCAGCCAGGCCGGGCGGCCGCGCGACATCAGCTCGGCGACGCTGGCGTCCGTCGGCCCGAAGCTGGCCTGGGCGAGAAAGCGCCGCGCCTCGGATTCGGTCATCGTGGCGGCGGGCGGGTCGGCGGCGAGGGCGGGCCAGCTCAGGCTGGCTGCCGCGGCCCACAGGCAGAGTCGGGCAAAACAAGGCATGGTGAGTCTCCGAAGCGGCGCGATGTTGGAGGGCGGCGGACGTGTCGTCTCGCCACCAGTTGTGCCGTTTGGTAAGCAAACGCTGCGGACGGTAGCTGACCTTGTTCGGACTGTCCGCAAGCTGTCCGCGGACAGTCCGGCCGCCGCCAAGCCGTTGATTTGTCACGGTTCAGGGGCTGGCACAGCGCTTGCGGAATACGGGGCATGAACACCCGCTTCCGCGACACCTCCGAGCAGGACCGTCCCCTGGCTCCACCGTCCCGGCGCTGGCCCTGGCTGCTGGCCGGCGGCGCTGCCTTCGTCGGCGTGCTGCTGCTGCTGGGCGGCGGCCGCGTCAAGCAGATGCTGTCCGCCGACCAGGCCGTCAGCGTGGCCCGCCTGTCCCTGGCCAGCGTTGAGGTCGGGCCGCTGACGCGCGACGTCGCCGGCGAAGGCCGTGTCGTCGCCGCCCAGAGCCCCACGCTCTTCGCCCCCGGCGCCGGCACCGTGACCCTGGCCGTGCAGGCTGGCGACCCGGTCAAGCGCAACCAGGTGCTGGCCAAGGTCGACTCGCCCGAGCTGACCAACCGCCTGGCCCAGGAGCGCAGCAATGTCGACGCGCTGCGCGCCGACCTGGCCCGCGCCGAGGTCGAGGCCCGCCAGCAGAGCGCCGCCCTGCAGAGCGCTTACGAGAACGCCCGCATCGACCAGCAGACGGCCCAGAACGACCTGGCCCGCCAGACCCAGGCCTTCGAGGCCGGCGCCACGGCCCGCATGCAGGTCGAGCGCGCCCAGGACGCCCTGGCCAAGGCCAAGCTGGCCCTGGACCAGGCCCGCGACCTGCGCGGCCTGAAGACCGACAGCCTCAAGCTCGACGTGCAGGCCAAGCAGAGCGCCCTGGCCCGCCAGCAACTGCTCGTCAGCGACCTGGAGCGCCAGGTGGCCGAGCTGCTGGTGCGCTCGCCGGTGGACGGCCAGGTCGGCCAGCTCTTCATCCCCGACCGCACCAACGTCGCCCGCGACGCCAAGCTGCTGTCGGTCATCGACCTGTCGGCGCTGGAAGTGCAGATGCAGGTCGCCGAAAGCTTCGCCCGCGAGCTGCAGCCCGGCATGCCCGGCGAAATCAGCGGCAATGGCCAGCGCTGGGCCGGCCAGGTCAGCTCGGTCTCGCCCGAGGTCGTCAACGGCGAAGTCGCGGCGCGGCTGCGCTTTGCCGGCACCCAGCCCGAGCAACTGCGCCAGAACCAGCGCCTGTCGGTGCGCGTGCTGCTGGACAAGCGCGACAAGGTGCTGGGCGTGGCCCGCGGCAGCTTCGTCGACGAGGGCGGCGGCAGCTATGCCTACGTCGTGCGCGGCGGCGTGGCCGAGAAGGTCGCCGTCAAGCTGGGCGCTCGCTCGCTGGAGCGGGTCGAAATCGTTTCAGGTCTGTCGGTGGGCGACCGCGTCGTCATCTCCGGTGCGGACAACTTCAAGGGCGCAGACCGCGTCCTCATTGCGGACTAAGGAAGAGGAAGGAAAGCCATGCTCCAGATGGAAAAACTGCAGAAGGTCTACCGCACCGAGATGGTCGAGACCTATGCGCTGCGCGACTTCAACCTGACCGTCAACGAGGGCGAGTTCGTCGCCGTGACCGGGCCCTCGGGCTCGGGCAAGACCACCTTCCTGACCATCGCCGGCCTGCTGGAGGCTTTCAGCGCCGGCCGCTACCTGCTGGACGGCATCGACGTCAGCCGCATGGGCGATGGCGAGCGCTCGCGCATCCGCAACCAGAAGATCGGCTTCATCTTCCAGGCCTTCAACCTGATTCCCGACCTGAGCGTGCTCGACAACATCGAGGTGCCGCTGCGCTACCGCGGCATGAGCGGGGCCGAGCGCAAGAAGCGCGCCGCGGACGCCCTGGCCCGCGTCGGCCTGTCGGCGCGCGGCAAGCACTACCCGAACGAGCTCTCCGGCGGCCAGCAGCAGCGCGTCGCCATCGCCCGGGCGCTCGCCGGCGAACCGCGTCTGCTGCTCGCCGACGAGCCGACCGGCAACCTCGACAGCGCGATGGCACGCAGCGTCATGGAGCTGCTGGAAGAGCTGCATCGCGACGGCGCCACCATCGTCATGGTCACCCACGACCCGCAGCTCGCCGCACGCGCTCAGCGCAATGTGCACGTCATCGACGGCCAGGTCGTGGACCTGACCGCCGAGCTGAAGATGAACCTGGCCGTCGCCTGAGTTCCATGCGTCGATTGATCCTAGTCCTCGCGCTGCTGACCGCTCAAGCGGCCCGCGCCGACGACCTCTTGCAGGTCTGGGCCCAGGCCCGTGCGGCCGATCCGTTGCTGCGCCAGGCCGCCGCCTTCAACGGCGCGCAGGAAGCGGCCTCGCGTGAAGCGCGCGCCGCCCTGCTGCCGCAATGGAGCCTGCAGAGCAGCGAGGAGCGCGAGAACGGTGGCGGTGGCCGCACGCGCACGACGACCAGCAGCCTCAGCCAGCCGCTGTTCGACCTCGCCGCCCTGCGTGCATGGGATGCCAGCCGCAGTGATGCCTCGGCCCAGTCGGCCCGCCTGGCGGCCGCCGAGCAGGCCGCGCGCGCCCGTGTCGCCGAGGCCTATTTCGGCCTGCTGTCGGCCCAGGCCCAGCTGGCCACGGCCCGCGCCAACGAGGAGGCCTTCGACCGCCAGGTCAAGGAGGCCGAGACCCGCTTCCAATCCGGCCTGTCGGCCCAGGTCGAGGCCGACCAGTCGCGCGCCTACCGCGAGCTGGCGCGCGGCAATACCCTCGCCGCCGAAGCCAACCTGGCCGATGCCCGCGAGGCCCTGGCCCAGCTGACCGGCGCCGCGCCCGCGGCCCTGCAGCCGCTGCGCCGCGATCTCACCGCCCAGCCCCTGCCCGACGACGCCGAGGCCTGGGCCCAGCGCGCCCTGCAGGCCAACCCCGAGTTGCGCGCCCTGCAGCTGGACGTGCAGGCCAGCGAGCAGCGCATCTCCGCCGCCCGCGCCGGCCATCTGCCGACGCTCAGCGTGGGCGTGGACACCAATCGGCGCCGCGGTGATGGCGTGTCGGCCTTCGACGCCAGCCGCACGCCGACGACGGTCGGTGTGCGCCTGACCGTGCCGCTGTTTGCCGGCGGCGCCGTGGCTGCCGCTTCCGACCGCGCCGGCTTCCAGCGCGATGCCGCGCGCGAGCAGCTCGAAGCCAGCCGCCGTGCCGTGCTGCGCGAGGTGCGCGCCCAGCACCTGGCCGTGGGCCAGGGCGAGGCTCAGTTGCGCTCCACGCAGGTTGCCGTCCAGGCCGCCGAGCGCGCGCTGGAGGCCACCCGCACCGGCCTCACCTTGGGCACGCGCAGCACCACCGATCTGCTGCTCGCCATCCAGACCCTGGCCGGCGCCCAGAACGCCCAGACCCAGGCCCGCCA
Organism: Roseateles saccharophilus; assembly: GCF_031458095.1. Taxonomy (GTDB): domain Bacteria; phylum Pseudomonadota; class Gammaproteobacteria; order Burkholderiales; family Burkholderiaceae_C; genus Pelomonas; species Pelomonas saccharophila_A. Next base: position 2,392,112 of record NZ_JAVDXU010000001.1, on the reverse strand, counting down.
CCGCCATGTGCTGGCCCTGCTGGCCCTGCACCAGGCGGCCGGGTCCCTCGGCGACACCGAGCTCGCCACCGTCAACGCACTCCTGGAGAAAAACTGATGTTCCTCCACTACCTCGAACTCGCCTGGCGCAACACCCTCGCCGCCAAGGGCCTCTCCGCGTTGATGGTGCTGGCCCTGGCCCTGGGCATCGGCGCCTGCATGACGACGCTGACCGTCTACCACGTGCTGTCGGGCGACCCGATCCCGCACAAGAGCGCCAAGCTCTTCAATGTGCAGCTCGACGCTTCGGACATGGTGGGCTGGAAGGCCGGCGAGGAGCCGACCTTCGACCTGACGCGCTACGACGCGACGGCCCTGCTGCGCGACAAAAAGGCGCTGCGCCAGGCCATGTCCAGCGGCTTCAACACGGCCGTCGGCCTGCCCGACGCCAACGTCAAGCCCATCTTCTCCGGCGTGCGCATGACCTCGGCCGATTTCTTCGCGATGTTCGACGCCCCCTGGCAGTACGGCGGTGGCTGGAGCGCGGCGGATGACGAGGGCGAGGGTCGTGTCGCCGTCATCTCGGCTTCACTGAACGAGAAGCTCTTCGGCGGTGGCAACAGCGTCGGCAAGGAAGTCATCGTGCGCGGCCAGCCGCTGCGCGTCGTCGGCGTGCTCAAGCCCTGGAAGGTGCAGCCTCACTTCTGGGACCTGACCCTGGGCAGCTATACCGAGACCGAGGACTTCTACCTGCCCTTCTCGACGGCCATGTTCCTGAAGATGGGCCACTGGGGCAATATGGACTGCTGGGGCAAGGGCGCCAACGGCGGCAGCTCGCTGGACCTGAACGCCAGCTGCTCCTGGATCCAGTACTGGGTCGAATTCGCCCAGCCCGAGGACGCCGCCGCCTACCGCGACTACCTCACCGCCTACTCCGAGGCCCAGCGCAAGGCCGGCCGCTTCGAGCGCCCGACCAATGTGCGCCTGCGCAGCGTGATGGACTGGCTGGGCGCCCAGAAGGTGCTGCCCGCCGACGTGCGCCTGCAGACCTGGCTGGCCTTCGGTTTCCTGGCCGTCTGCGTCGTCAACATGGTGGGCCTGCTGCTGGCCAAGACGCTGCGCCGCAGCGGCGAGATCGGCGTGCGCCGCGCCCTGGGCGCCCGGCGCAGCGACATCTTCCAGCAGTTCGTCGTCGAGGCCGGCCTGCTCGGCCTGGCCGGCGCGCTGCTGGGCCTGATGTTCGCCCAGGGCGGCCTGTGGCTGGTGCGCCAGAGCCCCAACGACTACGCCCGCCTGGCCGAGCTCGACTCCAGCATGCTGGCTCTGACCCTGGGCTTGGCCCTGCTGGCCAGCCTGATCGCCGGCCTGCTGCCGGCCTGGCGTGCCGCCCTCGTCACCCCCGCGGTCCAACTCAAGGTGCAGTGAGATGACGCAGCCCCTCGCCCAGCCTCGCTTCGCTGAACGCGAGCGAGTCCGGTCGGTCCCCGAGGGGACGGCGATGCCAGCGGCGTTGAGCCGCCGGCACATCGCCAGAGCGGGCCGGCTAGGGAGCGGCCCGGCGCTCGGCCCGCATGTTCAAGACACATGAGGTGAAGAAGATGTTCAAAGATTTGATGCCTATTCTGTCGACGCTGCGCCGCCATCGGATCGCGGCCGGCCTCATCGTGCTGGAGGTGGCCCTGTCCTGCGGCATCGTCACGAATGCCCTTCACCTCATCCAGACCCGCATCCAGGCGCTGAATGCCGACAGCGGCATGGCCGAGTCCGAGATCGCCGTGCTGACGCTGCGCGGCAGCAAGCCCCAGCTGCCCGAGCGCACGGCCGGCATCGTGGCCGAGGACCTGGCCCGCGTGCGCGCCGTGCCCGGCATCAAGGCGGCCACGGTGGCCAACCAGATCGTCTACGGCAACAACAGCAACAACAGCGGCGTCTCGCTGGAGCCCGACAACAAGGGCCTGCGCATCACGGCGGCCCAATACGCGGCCGACGAGCAGATGATCCCGACCTTCGGCCTCAAGCTGGTCGAGGGCCGCAACTTCTCGGCCGACGAGGTCCTTGACGGCTACCAGGCCTTTGCCGTCTCCGACCCCAAGATCCCTCAGCTCATCATCAACAAGGTGATGGCCGAGAAGCTCTTCCCCGGCCAGCCGGCCGTCGGCAAGCAGGTCTATCTGTTCGGCCGCTCGCCGTCGACCATCATCGGCGTCGTCGAGACCCTCACCCACACCCAGCTGCACCGCGCGCGCCGCGACGGCGGCGGCACCGCCATGATCCTGCCGCTGCGCGGCGGCGGCTCGTATGTCATCCGCACCGAGCCGGGCCGCTTGGATGCCCAGATCAAGGCCGTGACGGCCGCGCTGGAGGAGGGCGACAAGAGCCGCGTCGTCACCCAGGCGCGTTCGCTGACCGAGATGCGCTCCGCCTTCTACGCCCAGGACCGGGCCATGGCCTGGCTGATGGGGGGCGTCTGCATGGCCCTGCTGCTGGTCACGGCCATGGGCATCGTCGGCCTGGCGAGCTTCTGGGTGCAGCAGCGCACCCGCATGATCGGCACGCGCCGCGCCCTGGGCGCCACCGAGAGCCAGATCCTGCGCTACTTCCAACTCGAGAACCTGCTGCTGACGACGACCGGCGTCCTCATTGGCCTGGTCGGCGCCTGGGCCCTGAGCCAGCTGCTGATGCAGAGCTACGAGCTGCCGCGCCTGCCCTGGCTCTACCTGCCCGCCGGCGCGTTGACGCTGTGGATCCTGGGCCAGTTGGCCGTGTGGGTGCCGGCGCGCCGGGCCGCGCGTTTGTCCGCAGTGGCGGCGCTGCGCTCTTGAGGCCATAGTCCCGCCGCGCGGTGAGGGCCGCGTCAAGGAGGGACCATGAGCAAGCTCTTCAAGTGGCTGGGCATCGCCGTCGGCTTGGCTGCGATCGTTGTCATCGCCATTGCCGCCACCGGCTGGCTGCAGGCGGGGCGCAAGCTGGAGCGCCGCATCGACGTCAGCGTGGCGGCCCTGGCCCTGCCCACGGAGGCGGCCGCCCTCGAGCGCGGCCGCTATCTCTTCAACTCACGCGGCTGCGCCGAATGCCATGGCGCCAACGGCGGCGGGCACAAGGTCATCGACAGTGGCGGCCTGCTGGTCGTCGCGCCCCATATCAGCCCCGGGCCGGGCTCGGTGACGGCGGCCTACCGCGTCGAGGACTGGGTGCGCGCCATCCGCCACGGCCTGAAGACCGATGGGCGGCCGCTGATGATCATGCCCAGCGAGGACTACAACCGCCTCACCGACACCGACCTGGGCGCGCTGATCGCCTATGCCCGGCAACTGCCCGCCGTCAGCGGCGAGACGGCCGTCATCCAGCTGCCGCCGCCGGTGCGCGTGCTCTACGGCCTGGGGCTGATCCAGGACGCTGCCGCCAAGATCGACCACAGCCTGGCGCCGCCCGCGCCCGTGCCGGAGGGGCCGACGGTGGCGCACGGCCGCTATGTGGCGCAGATGTGCATCGGCTGCCACGGCGAGGGCTATGGCGGCGGCAAGATCCCAGGCGGCCCGCCGGACTGGCCGGCCGCGGCCAATCTGACGCCGGGTGCCGGCAGCGCCATGGCGGCGCGCTATGCCGGCGTCGACGCCTTCGTCGCCATGATGAGGAGCGGCACGCGCCCCGATGGCTCGCCCATCGCCGTCATGCCGTTTCAGTCGCTGGCGCAGATGAATGATGTCGACCTGCGCGGCCTGCACGCCTTCCTGCAGTCGCTGCCGCCGCGCGCGCAGGGCAGCCGCTAGCGCCTAGGAGGCCTGCAGGCTGCGCAGCTCGGCAGTCCAGTCGGCCCAATGCTTGCGCACGGCAGCGCGCTGGTCGGCGTCCAGGCCGTTGAGCAGCTTCAGCAGGCTGGCGACGACTTCGTCGCGGTAGGGCTGCTCGGCAGCGAAGGTCTGGGAGTCCTGCATCAGCAGGGCGGTGCCGGCGGCGAGGTCCTGGTGTGACCAGGCGCGCAGGGCCCGCACCAGATTCGCCTGGCGCTGAGCGCGGGCCTGAGCCATGACGGGCAGGTCGAAATGCCAGCTGCGCGCGTCGGCTGCGGCCTGCTTGCGAACCGGGCGGTCCAGGTCGCCCAGCCAGCGCTCGAGATTGTTGGTGTAGCGCTTGGCACGTTCGTCGGGGCTGCGCCCGCCCGAGTGCTTGTCGCGCCATTCCTCGGTCTTCTCGTCCATCTTCTTCTGCAGATGCTGCCACTGCTCGGGCCTGAGGCCGGCCAGCACCGGCACGGCCAGCGGCGCGGCATGCTGCAGGCAGCGCTCGACGCTGGCCCGCGCGCCGCGCTCCAGGGCCAGCAGTTCTTCCTGGGTGACGCCGTCGTCCAGGGCCGAATTGGCCTGGTGGATCAGCGCTATCCACTGCGGCAGCTCCTCGCGGCGGTGCCAGGCCTGCCAGGCCTGCAGCTGCGTCTTCAACTGGCGGCGCTGGGCGCTGTCCAGGTCGAGGTAGTTGTCGGCCCACAGCCCGGCCAGCAGGGGCAGCTGCCCGTAGGCCAGGGTCAGGCTGGAGCAGCCGATCAGGCTGAGCAGCAGGGTCAACGCGAGGAGGGTGGTGAGTCGCTTCAGCAGATGCATGGTTGCCAATGGTGGCAGGTCAGTTCAAGCGCCGGTAGGGCAGGGCGCCATGGCGTCCCACCCGCACCAGGGCCAGGGCCTGCTGCACATCCGGCAAACCGCGTGCCAGGGCTTCCAGTTCGGCCGCCTGTTCCTGGCGCTCGACGCAGCCTTCGAAGTAGACGACGCGCCCCTGCACCGTCAGCCACAGGCTGCTCGGCTTCAGCGCCGCGGCGCCTTGCAGCCGTTCGCGCAGTGCGACGGCGATGCCGGCGTCGTAGCGGAAGGCATTGGGCTCGCTGCACTGGCCCTTGAGCCAGCAGGTCGTGCCGCGCTCGGCGCGCGCATGGGCCTGCACGCGGGCCTCGGCGGCGGTGATGCGCGGGCCGCGCGGCTCGGGGCAGTCGGCGATGTCGCTGGAGACCGCTTCAAAGGGGTCGTTGAAGCGGTTCAGGACCTCTTCGTCGGCGTTGCCAGCCAGCAGCAGGGCGACGAGCAGGGCCTTCACGGGCAGGCGCTGCGCTGCATGGGGAAGTCGATGCCGCGCTCCTTGCCCTTCAGGCTGCCCTCGATGCGGGCCACCAGCTTGTCGGCCGTTTCGCGGCGGTAGATGACGCGCTGCGGGAAGTCGTGCCCGGCGTTCTCGAACACGGCTTCGGCCTCGCCGGAGCGCAGCAGCCCGAACTCGGTCGGCGGCTTGCCCTGGGGCTGGGCAACGAAGCTGAGCTTGCCGTCGGCGTCGGCGCGGATCTGCATGAACTCGAACTCGACGACGCGGCCGTTCTTGAGGATGCGCGCCATGCCCAGCATCAGGCCGCCGGCCGGCGCCATCCACTGCTCGACCGAACCGGCCTCGCGGCCGGTCTGCACCCAGCAGCCGGCCAGCCACTCGACGGGAACAAAGGGGTTGGCCTGGGCCGAGGCACAGGCCGCGAAGAGAAGAGCGGGTAACAGCTTCATGCCTTTGATTCTGAGCGGCGCGGTTATCGTTGGCGCCCAAGCAAACCCTGCCCCAACCCGCGCGTGTCTCACCAGGATCTGCCTCACACCCTCAAGCTGCTGACGGTCTGGCTGCTCATCGGCCTGATCATCTTCCTGGGCTTCAAGACCTGGGAGCGCGAACGCGAGGCCAGCCGCTTCAAGCTGGCCGGCGAGGTCATCGTGCTGACGCGTGCCGGCGATGGCCATTTCCACTGGCCCGGCCGGGTCGGCGCCATCGAGGTGGACTTCCTCGTCGACACCGGCGCCACCGCCACGGCCCTGCCGCAGGCACTGGCCGATCGCGCCGGGCTCAAGCCCCTGGGCGCCGTGCAGACCCATACCGCGGCCGGCGCTGCACGCGGCTTCCTGGCGCGGGCCGACGTCACGCTGGAAGGCGGCGTCCGCGCCGACAAGCTGAGCGTCATGGTGCTGCCCAATCTCAGCGCGCCCCTGCTCGGCATGGACGTGCTCGGCCGCCTGCATTTCTCGCAAAAACCCGGCGAACTCCGCATCGAGCCCCAGCCATGATCCGTGCCCTGCTACTTCTGCTGCTCGCCCTTGCCGCCGCCGGCAGCGTCCGGGCGGACTGCCCCCCCACGCCGGCCCTGCCCAGCGCCGACCAAGCCGCCACCTGGGCCGCCAAGGCCCCCGACCGCGGCCTGCTGTGGCGCATCAGCCGCGACGGTCACAGCAGCTATCTCTACGGCAGCCTGCATGTGGGGAAGGCCGACTGGGCCTACCCCGGGCCGGCCCTGCGCGCCGCCTGGGCACAGACCGAGGTGCTGGCCGTCGAGCTCGATCCCGCCGACGTCGGCGCCGTGCTGGCGGCACTGCCCAAGGCGGCGCCGCTGCCGCCGGCCATGGCCCGGCGCCTGGACACCCAGGCCCGTGCGGCCTGCCTGTCGCCCGACGCCCTGGGCGCGCTGCCGGTCATGCTGCGGCTCAGCATGCTGACCCTGATGGAGGCGCGGCGCGACGGTTTCGACGCCGGTTTTGGCCAGGACGTCATGCTGATGGCCTGGGCCAAGAGCGAGGGCCGGCCGGTGCAGTCGCTCGAAACCGTGGAGGAACAGCTGCTGGCCCTGGCGCCCGAGGCGGCAGAGCTGCCGGCTATCGTCGACGGCACGCTGCGCCAGTTGCAAAAGGGCCAGATGCGCGAGCCGCTGCGCAAGCTCAGCCGCGCCTGGTCGCGCGGCGACCTGCGCGCCCTGGCCGACTACCCGCGCTGGTGCGCCTGTGCCGACAGCCCGGCGGAGCGGGCCTGGCTCAAGCGCGTCAACGACGACCGCAACGGCCCGCTGGCCAATCGCATCACCGCCCTGCATGGCGCCGGCCAGAACCTGCTGGTGGCGGTGGGGGCCCTGCACATGAGCGGCCCCCAGGCCCTGCCGCGATTGTTGGCGCAGCAGGGTTTTACCGTCGAAGCCCTGCTGCCCGCGAAGTAGGATCAACGCAGGAGACACACCATGACCGACAACAGCTTCACCAAGTTCGTGCCCGGTTTCGAGTTCCTGCAGGGCCTCGTCAAGAATGCCGGTTCGGCCCTGCCGGGCATCGGCCAGTGGGTGGCCCCGACGCTGAACCCCGAAGAGCTGTCCAAGCGCATCGAGGAGCTGCGCACGGTGCAGTTCTGGCTGGAGCAGAACGCGCGCATGCTGGCCGCCACCATCCAGGCGCTGGAGGTGCAGCGCATGACGCTGTCGACGCTGAAATCCATGAACGTGCCCCTGGCCGATCTGCGCGACAGCCTCAAGCTGCCCACCGGCGGCGACGGTGCGTCCTGGCCGGTCATCCCGCCCGAGATCATGGCCGCCGCGGCACCGGTGGCCCAGGCCGCGGCCAAGACAGCCGTGAAGACGGCGACCAAGACGGCCACCGCTGCGGCCAAGACCGCCGGCAACGCCGCCAAGGCCGTGGCCGACAACCCGGCGGCCGTCGTCGACCCGACGCAGTGGTGGACGGCCCTGAGCCAGCAGTTCACCCAGCTGGCCACCTCGGCCATGAAGGACACCGCCACCGACGCGGCCAAGAACCTGGCCGGCAGCCTCGTCAAACAGAGTTTCGACGCGGCCAGCGACACGCTGCGCCGCGCAGCCGCTGTGCCGGGTTCGGTGGTGGGCAGCGTGGCCAAGGGCCTGGCTGCGGGCGCCCCGCCCAAGCCGGCTGCGAGAACCGCCGCCAAGACGGCCACGAAGACCGCGGCCAAGACCCCGCGCCGCAAGACTTGAGGCCGATGCCGGCCGGAGCGAATCCCGGGCGATGAGGCGCCGGCCGCTGCTGGTGCTGCTGGCCGCCGCCGCCACCGAGGTGTCTGCGCGGCCCACGCCGCTGGTCTACCCCCAGCATGACCCCGGCCGCGTGCCGCAATGGCATTACATGCAGGAGGTCATCAAGCTCGCGATCACGCGCAGCGGCGCCAGCTATGACCTGGTCGAATCACCCGTGCCGATGACGCAGGCCCGCGTCGTGCGCGAGCTGGCCGACCGCAGCGGGCGCATCGACCTGTGCTGGACCATGACCAGCATGGAGCGCGAGACGCAGATGCTGCCGGTGCGCGTGCCCATGGACCGCGGCCTCATCGGCTGCCGCATCGCCTTCGTCCGCCCCGAGGACGTGGACCGCTGGCGTGATCTGCGCGATGTCGAGGGGCTGGCGCGCTACACCGCCGGCCAGGGCCAGGACTGGCCCGACACCGGCATCCTGCGCGCCAATGGCCTGCCCGTGCAGGGCATCAGCCGCTACGAGGCGCTGTTCGACATGCTGAGGCTGCGCCGCATCGACTATTTCCCACGCGCCGTCTTCGAGATCGACGACGAGGCGGCCACGCCGCAGGCCCATGACCTTGTCATCGAGCCCCATGTGCTGCTGCGCTATCCCGCGGCCTCCTACCTCTTCGTGCGCCCCGATCGGCCGCAGCTGGCGGCCGAGCTGCAGCGCGGCATGGAGTCAGCGGCCGGCGACGGCAGCCTGGCGCGTCTTTTCCAGCAGTATTTCGGCGACCTGCTGCGCCGCCACAATCTGGCCCGCCGCCGCCAGTTGCTGTTGAAGAACCCGCTCTTGCCGCCCGAGACGCCCCTGCACAAGCCCGCCTACTGGCTCGTCATCGAAAGCTGAGATGAACCTGCCCCTCGCCCAACCTCGCGTCGCTGAACGCGAGCGAGTCTGGTCGGTCTTGCAGACCGCGCTGCGGCATGAGCCGCAGCCCTTCGGCAGGCACATGCCGCCCACTGGGCGCCATGTGTCCGGCCTCAGCCCCCGAGGGGACGGCGATGCTTGCCGGATTGACCGGCAAGCACATCGCCAGCGCGGGCCGGCTAGGGAGCGGCCCGGCGCTCGGCCCGCAAGCGAATTCGGAATAGGCAACTAAAGTGGGTCCGATATGAATGCCCCGCTGGACCTTGCCGCCCGCCGCGCCGCCCTCATGGCGGCCCTTGCGCCGCTGCTGCCGGCGCACGCCCTGCTGCACCAGGCCGAGCAGACCACGCCCTATGAGTGCGATGGCCTGACGGCCTACCGCCAGCGTCCGCTCGCCGTGGCCCTGCCCGAGACCGAGGCCCAGGTGGCGGCCGTGCTCAAGGCCTGCCACCGCCTCGGTGTGCCCGTCGTCGCGCGTGGCGCGGGCACGGGCCTTTCGGGCGGTGCCATGCCGCACGAGGCTGGCCTGACGCTGGCCCTGGCCAAGTTCAACAAGATCCTGTCGCTCGACCCGCTGGCGCGCACGGCCCGCGTGCAATGCGGCGTGCGCAACCTCGCCATCAGCGAGGCCGCCGCAGCCCACGGCCTGTACTACGCGCCCGACCCCAGCAGCCAGATCGCGTGCACCATCGGCGGCAACATCGCCGAGAACAGCGGCGGCGTGCACTGCCTCAAATACGGCCTGACCCTGCACAACGTGCTGAGGGTGCGCGGTTTCACGGCCGAGGGCGAGGCGGTCGAGTTCGGCGGCGAGGCCCTGGACGCACCGGGCCTGGACCTGCTGGCCCTCGTGATCGGCAGCGAGGGCATGCTGGCCGTCGTCACCGAGGTCACCGTCAAGCTGGTGCCCAAGCCGCAGCTGGCGCGCTGCATCATGGCCAGCTTCGACGATGTGCGAAAGGCCGGCGACGCGGTCGCGGCCATCATCGCGGCCGGCATCATCCCGGCGGGCCTGGAGATGATGGACAAGCCCATGACGGCGGCCGTCGAGGACTTCGTGCATGCCGGCTACGACCTCGAGGCCGAGGCCATCCTGCTGTGCGAAAGCGACGGCACGCCCGAGGAAGTGGCCGAGGAGGTCGCCAGGATGGAGGCCGTGCTGCAGGCCAGCGGCGCGACGCGCTGCCAGGTCAGCGAGGATGAGGCCCAGCGCCTGAAGTTCTGGAGCGGCCGCAAGAACGCCTTCCCGGCGTCAGGCCGCATCAGCCCCGACTACATGTGCATGGACTCCACCATCCCGCGCAAGCACCTGGCCACCATCCTGCTCGACATCCAGCAGATGGAGAAGAAGTACGGCCTGCGCTGCGCCAACGTCTTCCACGCCGGCGACGGCAACCTGCACCCGCTGATCCTCTTCGACGCCAACGACCCCGACCAGCTGCACCGCTGCGAGCAGTTCGGCGCCGAGATCCTGGAGCGCAGCGTGGCCCTGGGTGGCACGGTGACGGGCGAACACGGCGTGGGTGTGGAGAAGCTGAACTCCATGTGCGTGCAGTTCAGCACCGAGGAGCGTGAGCAGATGCTGGCGCTGAAAGCCGCCTTCGACCCCGCCGGCACGCTGAACCCCGGCAAGCAGATCCCGACGCTCTCCCGCTGTGCCGAGTACGGCCGCATGCATGTGAAGCGCGGCCTGCTGGCCTTTGCGGAACTGGAGCGTTTTTGAAATTCGACGACCTGCAGCAGCGCCTGCGCGATGCGCGCATGCCGCTGCGCTTCACCGGCCACGGCAGCAAGGATTTCTATGGCGGGCCGCTGCAGGGCGAGACCCTGTCCACGCTGGAACTGAACGGCGTGACAGCCTACGAACACAGCGAGCTCTTCATCAGCGTGCTGGCGGGTACGCCGGTCTTCGATGTGGAGGCGCTGCTGGCCCAGCATCGCCAGCGCTTTGCCTTCGAGCCGCCGCGCTTCGGCGGCAAGGGTACGGTCGGTGGCATGGTGGCCGCGGGGTTGTCGGGTCCGGCCCGCGCGGCCCTGGGTTCGGTGCGCGACCACCTGCTGGGCGCCGTGATGATCAACGGCGCGGGCGAGCTGCTGAGTTTCGGCGGCACCGTCATGAAGAACGTCGCCGGCTTCGACGTCAGCCGCGCCTTGGCCGGCTCCATGGGCCAGCTCGGCCTCATCACCGAGGTCACGCTGAAGGTGCTGCCGCTGCCGGCCGCCGTGGCGACGCTGCGCTTCGAGTTCGAACAGGCGCCTGCCCTGATGGCCATGAACCGCTGGGGCGGCGAGCCCCTGCCCATCGAGGCCAGCGCCTGGTGGGACGGCGCGCTGCTGCTGCGGCTGGCCGGCGCGCAGGCGGCCGTCGAGGCCGCCATGCGCAAGCTGGGCGGAGACGTGATCCCGCCCGAGCTGGCCGGCGCCTTCTGGATGGGCCTGCGCGACCAGAGCGATGAATTCTTCGTCGGTGCCGAACGGGCCGTCGCGGGCGGCGCGCGCATGTGGCGGCTGGGCCTGCCCAGCACCGCGCCCGAGCTCAAGCTGCATGGTGAGCAGCTCGTCGACTGGGGCGGCGCCCAGCGCTGGGTGGTCACGCCGATGGAGCCGGCGGCCGTGCGCGAGGCGGCGGCCAAGGTCGGCGGGCATGCAACGCTGTTCCGCGCCCTGGACAAGAGCGCCGGCGCGTTCGCGCCGCTGAGCGCGCCGCTGGCGGCCATCCACAAGCGCTTGAAGGCGAGCTTCGATCCGCGGGGCGTGTTCAATCCCGGCCGGCTCTACGCGGATCTCTGATGAGCCCACCCATCCACGACGCCGCCCAGCGCGGCTACACCCTGGCCCCCGACAGCTATCAGCGCGGTCGGCCGGAATACCCGCCAGCCCTGGTGGCTTGGCTGGATTCACCGCTCGGCGTGCGCGACGGCGCCCGCGTCGTCGACCTGGGCGCCGGCACGGGCAAGTTCACCCACCTGCTGGCCCGCACCGGCGCCGCAGTGACGGCCGTGGAGCCGGTGGATGCGATGCGCGCCAAGTTGGCCGAGAGCCTGCCCGGCGTGCAAACGCTGGCCGGCGCGGCCGAGGCCATACCCCTGACCGATGGCGAGGCCGATGTGCTGGTCTGCGCCCAGGCCTTCCACTGGTTTGCCAATGCCCAGGCCCTGGGCGAGATGCACCGCGTGCTGAAGCCCGGCGGCCGGCTGGGCCTGGTCTGGAATGTGCGGGACGAGGCCTGCGACTGGGTTGCCGCCATCACCGAGATCATCACGCCCTACGAGGGCGACGCGCCGCGCTACTACACCGGGCAGTGGAAGCGCGCCTTCGAAGGGCAGGCGCTGTTTGCACCACTGCAGCTGACGGAGTTCCCACACAGCCATGAGGGCTCGTTCGAGCAGGTCGTCATCGACCGCATCGCTTCGGTCAGCTTCATCGCGGCCTTGCCCGCGGCCGAGCGCCAGGCTGTCGAAGCGAAGCTGCGCGCCTTGCAGCAACGCTTTGCCGCCCTGCGCGAACCGGTCATTGCCTTTCCCTATGTGACGCAGGCCTGGCAGGCCGGGCGTCTGGCCTGACGACGACATGCAGACGACGCTTGCCCCCGAATTTGCCGGCACCCCTGAAGGCACCGAGGCCGAAGCCATCCTGCGCCGTTGCGTGCACTGTGGCTTCTGCACGGCCACCTGCCCGACCTACCAGTTGCTCGGCGACGAGCTCGACGGCCCGCGTGGCCGCATCTACCTGATCAAGCAGGTCCTGGAGGGCACCGAGCCGACGCGCGAGACGCAGTTGCACCTGGACCGCTGCCTGACCTGCCGCAACTGCGAGACCACCTGTCCCTCGGGCGTCGAATACGGCCGCCTGGTCGACATCGGCCGGCGTGTCGTTGACGCCAAGGTCGAGCGCCCCAGCAGCGAGAAGCGCGCGCGCTGGCTGTTGAAGGAAGGGCTGACCTCGCCGCTGTTCAAGCCGGCCATGAAGCTGGGCCAGATGTTCCGGCCCCTGGTGCCGGCCTCGCTGAAGGACAAGGTGCCCGCCAAGCCGCCAGCCACGGCCCACGACTGGCCGACGCGCCAGCTCAATCGCAAGGTCGCCCTGCTGCTGGGCTGTGTGCAGCCGGCCATGGCGCCCAATATCAACAGCGCGACGGCCCGGGTGCTGGATGCGGCCGGCATCCAGACCGTGGTGGCCGACAGTGCCGGCTGCTGCGGTGCCATCCGCGAGCATCTGGGCGACCACGAGGCCGCGCTGAATGAGATGCGCCGCAACATCGACGCCTGGTGGCCCTTGGTCGCCGGCATGGGCGAACGCGTCGAGGCGCTGGTGATGAACGCCTCGGGCTGCGGCGCCATGGTCAAGGACTATGCGCGTCTGTTGGCCCATGACCCGGCCTATGCCGACAAGGCCCGACGCATCAGTGAGGTCACCAAGGATCTCAGCGAGCTGCTGCCCGAGCTGGTGCCGGCCTTGAAGTCACGCCTGAAGGCCAAGCCCGGTTCGCTGGCCTACCACCCGCCCTGCACCTTGCAGCACGGCCAGAAGCTCAAGGGTGGCGTCGAGGCCGCGCTGCGCGAACTGGGCTTCAAGATCGATTGCGCGCCCAGCGACAGCCACCTCTGCTGCGGCTCGGCTGGCACCTATTCCGTGCTGCAGCCCGAGCTGGCCACGCAGCTGCGCGACCGCAAGCTCGCGGCGCTGGCGCCGCTGCAGGCCGAGCAGATTGTCTCCGCCAACATCGGCTGCATCCAGCATCTGCAAAGCGGCACCACGCAGCCGGTGCGGCACTGGGTGGAGGTGCTGGATGATGCCTTGCGTGGGGTGAGCGCCTAGACGCGGAAAGTCGAGACGAGCTTCACCAGCTCGTCGGCCTGCTGCTTCAGGCTCTCCGCCGCCGCCGCGCTTTCCTCGACCAGGGCGGCGTTCTGCTGCGTGGCCTGGTCCATCTGCGTGATGGCCTGGCCGACCTGGCTGACGCCGGTGCTCTGCTCGCGGCTGGCCGAGCTGATCTCGCGCACGATCTGGGCGACGCGGCCGATCGCGGTGACGACCTGCTCCATGGTCTCACCCGCCCGATTGACGAGTACGGCGCCCTGCTCGACGCGCTCGACGCTGTCGCCGATCAGGGTCTTGATCTCCTTGGCCGCGTCGGCGCTGCGCTGGGCCAGCATGCGCACCTCGCTGGCGACGACGGCAAAGCCGCGGCCCTGCTCGCCAGCGCGCGCGGCCTCGACCGCCGCGTTCAGGGCCAGGATATTGGTCTGGAAGGCGATGGCGTCGATAGTGCCGATGATGTCAGCGATCTTGCGCGAGCTCTCCTCGATGCCCTTCATGCGCTGCACCGCCTCGCCGACGACCTCGCCGCCCTGGCGCGCGACCTGGCTGGCATCGTGCGCGAGCTGGTCGGCCTCGCCGGCGTTGTCGGCATTGAGCCTGACCGTGGCCGACAGCTCTTCCATCGAAGCCGCCGTCTGCTGGATGGCGCTGGCCTGCTGCTCGGTGCGGGCCGACAGGTCGTTGCTGCCGTGGGAGATCTCGGTGCTGGCGGTGGCGACGCCGTTGGCGTTCTCGCGCACCGAGCCGACGACATGGCGCAGGGCCTGCTGCATCTGCCCGAGGGCCTGGGTCAGCTGGGCGGTCTCGTCACTGCCTGTGCTGCGGATGTCGCGCGACAGGTCGCCACGGCCGACTTCCTCGGCCTCCTGGATGGCCTCGCGCAATGGGCCGACGACGGAGCGCGTGATCAGCCACGCCGCCGCGACGCCGACACTGAGGCAGGCAATGGCGATGACGAGCATGATCATCTGCGTGCGGCGAGCCTCCTCCATGACCTGCTGGGTCTCGGCGCGCACGCGCTCGCCCTGGAAATCGGCCATGCGGCTGATGGCGGCGACATAGGTCTCCGAGGCCGGCCGCATCTTGCCTTCCAGCGTCTGCAGGGCCGCGTCGGCCTCGCCGGCCTTGAGCTGGGCGAAGACCTGGTTGCGGATGTCGACATAGGCCTTGCGGGCGTCGGCGATCTCCGTCAGCAGGGTCTTGTCGCGCTCGGTGTCCACCAACTTGGTGAGGCCCTCCTGCAACTCGGTGATCTTGGCGCTGGTCGCCTTGATGACCGGCGAGAAGAACTCGGCAACGGGGCCCGAGCCGCCAGCCCGCGCGACGGCATCGGTGCGCGTGACATTGAGCTGGGTCTGGGTGCGCCAATCCTGGGCCATGTCCTGGCGCTTCTGCAGCTCCACCAGCAGGTCGATATGGGGGCCGACCGAGCCGATCTGCCGGTAGCTCAGGCCCAGGGCCACGGCGAGCAGCAGCAAGACGAGGCCGAAGCCCAGGCCCAAACGGGTCCCGATTCGCAAGGACTGCATCTTCATCACCGCCTCCAGGGTTGATGGAGTGGCGGGCGCGGCTGGCGCGCACCCTGCCGGTGCGTTGACTCTACATGCCGGCGGATGGCAGCGGCAGAAAGAAAAACACCGCCTTGAGGGGCGGTGTTACATGCGGGCGGCTTTGTGGTCTTCGCTCACGTCGCAGGCGACATGAGCTTCGCCCCAAGGCTCAGGTTTGCTGGCGCAAACGCCGGGCCTTACAGCCCGGCCGCTGCACGCAGCGGCTGAGCCTTGTCGGTCTTTTGGTCTGCGCTCACATCGCCATGCGATATGAGCTTCGCCCACGTGTCGAACCGCGCTTGTGCGCGGCGGCCTTTAAAGGCCGGCCGCAGCCCGCAGGGCAGCGGCTTTATCGACACGTTCCCAAGTGAATTCCGGCTCTTCCCGACCGAAGTGACCGTAGGCGGCCGTCTTCGAATAGATCGGACGCAGCAGGTCCAGCATCTGGATGATGCCCTTGGGACGCAGGTCGAAGTGCTCGTTGACCAGCTTGGCGATCTGGTCGTCGGGGATGACGCCCGTGCCTTCGGTGTAGACGGTCACGTTCATCGGGCGGGCCACGCCGATGGCGTAGGCGACCTGGATCTGGCACTGGCGGGCCAGGCCGGCGGCGACGATGTTCTTGGCGACATAGCGCGCGGCATAGGCGGCCGAGCGGTCGACCTTGGACGGGTCCTTGCCCGAGAAGGCGCCGCCACCGTGGGGGCAGGCGCCGCCATAGGTGTCGACGATGATTTTGCGGCCGGTCAGGCCGCAGTCGCCCTGGGGGCCGCCGATGACGAAGCGGCCGGTCGGGTTGATCAGGTACTTGGTGTCGGCGTTGAGCCAGGCCTTGGGCAGCACGGGCTTGATCAGCTCTTCACGGATGGCTTCATAGAACTCATCCGTCATGCGGTCGCCCAGCGAGTACTCGGGCGAGTGCTGGGTGGACAGCACGACGGTGTCGATGCTGTGGGGCTTGCCGTCCACATAGCGCATCGTGACCTGGCTCTTGGCGTCGGGGCGCAGGAAGGGCAGGCGGCCGTCCTTGCGCAGCTGGGCCTGGCGCTCGACGAGGCGGTGGGCGTAGTAGATCGGCGCCGGCATCAGCTCGGGCGTCTCGTCACAGGCATAGCCGAACATCAGGCCCTGGTCGCCGGCGCCGGTGTTCAGGTGGTCGTCGGACGCATGGTCCACGCCCTGGGCGATGTCGTTGGACTGCTTGTCGTAGGCGACCAGCACGGCGCAACCCTTGTAGTCGATGCCGTACTCGGTGTTGTCGTAGCCGATGCGCTTGATGGTGTCGCGCGCGACCTGGATGTAGTCGACGTGGGCGTTCGTCGTGATCTCGCCGGCCAGCACCACCAGGCCGGTGTTGCACAGTGTCTCGGCGGCCACGCGGCTGCGCGGGTCCTGCTCGAAGATGGCGTCCAGGATGGCGTCCGAGATCTGGTCGGCCACCTTGTCGGGGTGTCCTTCCGAGACGGATTCGGACGTGAAGAGGAAATCGTTGGCCACTTTTAAACTCCGGTTGCTTCATTGGCGGCGTCGCCGTCGCTCCTGGAGGTGCGGCGAACGCTTTAGCGGGATTTGTGATTCGCCCCGCAAGTAGTTCAATAACTCGGCGAAGCGCGAAGTATAAGAAACATGGCTTGGGTCTTTCGTGGGTTGTCCCGGCTGCCACTGGCGCTTTTGCACGCTTTGGGGGCGGTGCTGGGCTGGATCGTCTATTTCGCCTCGGGCGTCTACCGGCGCCGATTCAAGGCCAATGTGGCCCAGGCCGGGGTGGCCTGGAGCGATGCGCGGCCCGCGATCGCCGCTGCCGGACGTATGGCGGCCGAGCTGCCGTGGCTCTGGGTCGCGACCCGCGGCAAGCCGCTGGGCGACAAGCTGCAATGGGATGGCGGCGAGCTGATCGCGGCCGCTCTGGCAGAGAAGCGCGGTCTCGTCATGCTGACGCCCCATATGGGCTGCTTCGAGATCTGCGCCCAGGCGATTGCCGAGCGCTTCACGACGCCCGAGTCGCCCATCACCGTGCTCTACCGCCCGGCGCGCCAGGCCTCGCTGCGCGAGGTGATGGCCGGTTCGCGCGAGCGCCCCGGTCTGGCCACCGCACCGGCCTCCCTGGCCGGCGTGCGCCAGATGATCCGCGCCCTGCGCAAGGGCGAGGTCATCGGCCTGCTGCCCGACCAGGTGCCGCCCGACGGCCTGGGCGTCTGGGCGCCCTTCTTCGGCAAGCCCGCCTACACGATGACGCTGGCCGCCCGCCTCGTGCAGCAGACCGGCGCGGCCCTGCTGCTGATCTGGGGCGAGCGACTGCCCGGCGGGCAGGGCTTTGTGGTGCACGTGATGCCGGCGCCGCAGATCGCCAGGGACGCGTCGGCCGAAGACGCGGCGGCGACCATCAATGCGGCCATGGAGAGCGTCATCCGGCGCGCGCCAGGCCAGTATCTATGGGGCTATCACCGTTATAAGCAGCCGCGTGGCCTGGACATCGGGGCCGCCCCCGATAATCCGGCTCCATGAGATTGCGCTTCACCAAGATGCACGGCGCGGGCAATGACTTCGTTGTCATCGATGCGACGAAGCAGCCCTTCGCGCTGACCCCCGAGCAGATGCGCCTGCTGGGCGACCGTCGCTTCGGCGTCGGCTGCGACCAGATCCTCGTCATCGAGCCCAGCCAGGACGCCGGCGCGGACTTCCGCTACCGCATCTTCAACAACACCGGCGACGAGGTGGAGCATTGCGGCAATGGCTCGCGCTGCTTCGTGCGCTATGTCGTCGATGCCGGCCTGACGGACAAGCGCGAGATCCAGGTCGACACGATGAACCGCCGCCTGCTGCTCAAGCTGCAGGACGATGGCCGCGTGACGGTCAATATGGGCGCGCCGGTGTTCGAACATGAGGCCCTGCCTTTCGACGCCCGCGGCCTGACGCCACGCCTGGTGAACGGCTTCGAGCTCTGGCCCCTTGAGGGTGTGGAGCTGGGCGTGGTCTCCATGGGCAATCCGCATGCGGTGCAGCGCGTCGACGACGTCGAGACGGCACCGGTGCTGACCCAGGGGCCGCTGATCGAGCAGGACCCGCATTTCCCCCGGCGCGTCAACGCCGGCTTCATGCAGGTCCTGAGCCGCGACCGCATCAAGCTGCGCGTCTTCGAGCGCGACGCCGGCGAGACCCTGGCCTGCGGCACGGGCGCCTGCGCGGCCGTCGTCGTGGGCATCCGCGCCGGCTGGCTGGACCCGGCGGTCGAAGTGCAGACCCGCGGCGGCCTGCTGCGCATCGAATGGGCGGGTGGCCAGAACCCGGTGCTGATGACCGGCCCCGCAGTGAAAGTTTTTGACGGAGAGATCACGCTGTGAGTTCCAACCCGGCCGCGGACGCGGTGCAAGGCATCACCGAAACCGACATCGCCAACTACCTGGCGGCCACGCCCGGTTTCTTCGAGCGCCACGCGGCGCTGCTGGCCAGCGTGCAATTGCAGCACCCGCATGGCGCGCGCGCCGTGTCCCTGCAGGAGCGCCAGGCCGAGATGCTGCGCGACAAGATCAAGGGCCTGGAGCTGCGCATCATCGACATGATCCGCAACGGCCAGGACAACGTCGCCATCGCCGACCGCCTGCACCGCTGGACGCTGGCCGTCATGCGCGCCGTCGGCACGCCCGAGCTGCCCCATGTGCTGCTGGCCGAGTTGCGCCACCAGTTCATGATCCCGCAGGCCAGCCTGCGCCTGTGGGGCGTGGCGCCTGAGCACGAGGCCTTGGAGTTCGCCGCTTCGGTCAGTACCGATGTGCGCAGCTTCGCGTCCAGCCTGAGCCAGCCCTATTGCGGCGTCAACTCGGGCTTCGAGGCAGCGCGCTGGCTGGGCCTTTCCGAGAGCGGCGGCACGGCGACTTCGCTGGCCCTGATTCCTCTGCACCAGCCCAGCGCCAACGAGGACAAGCCCTTCGGCCTGCTAGTGCTGGGCTCGCCCGACCCGACGCGCTACACGGCCGAGATGGGCACGGACTTCCTGACCCGCGTCGGCGAGATCGCCAGCGCCGGGCTGGCGGGCTTGCTGGCCTGATGGAGCTCTCGGCGGACTTCGGCGACTTCCTGCAGCACGCCCGCGTGCAGCAGCGCCTGAGTCCGCGCACGCTGCGCATCTACACCGATGGCCTGGAGCGCCTGCAGGCCATGCTGGCCGAAGCCGCGATCGATGCGCGCCAGCTCAAGCTGGCCCAGGCGCGTCGCCTGGCCGCCCTGCTGCATCGCGAGGGCCTGGCGCCCAAATCCATTGCGCTGCTGCTGTCGGTCTGGCGCAGCGCCTACCGCTGGCTGGGCCTGCAGGGCCGCGTCGCGCTGAACCCCTTCGACGGCCTGCGCGCGCCCAAGGCGCCCAAGCCCCTGCCCAAGGCCCTGGGCGTGGACGACGCGGTGCAGCTCGCGGCCTATGCGCCCGAGGCCGCGGCCGACCCCGTCATGGAGGCGCGCGACCGCGCCATGGTCGAGCTGCTCTATGGCGCCGGCCTGCGTGCCTCGGAGCTGACCAGCCTGGACGTGCAGGCCAGCGGCCAGGCCGCCGGTTGGGTCGACCTGCAGTCGGCCGAGGTGCATGTGCTGGGCAAGGGCGGCAAGCGCCGCAGCACGCCGCTGGGCAAGGCCGCGGCCGAGGCGCTGAGGGCCTGGCTGACGGTACGGCCCCAGGTGGCGGCGGCGGGCGAGGTGGCTCTCTTCGTCGGCGCCCGGGGCCATCGCGTCGCCGGCTCGACGCTGCGCGCCATGCTCAGCGCCCGCGCCGTCGCGGCCGGCTCGCCGGCCCATGTCCACCCCCACATGCTGCGCCACAGCTTTGCCTCCCACCTGCTGCAGTCCAGCGGCGACCTGCGCGCCGTGCAGGAGCTGCTGGGCCATGCCCACATCACGACGACCCAGGTCTACACCCAGCTGGATCACCAGCATCTGGCACGCATCTACGACGCGGCCCACCCCCGAGCCAAAAAATGAGATTCCGAATCACGGCTTTGGCCGCGCTGGTGGCCCTGCTGCCGGCAACGACCTGGGCCTTGCCCGACGAGGCGCCGTTCGCCAGCGTCGACACGCTGCGCCCGGCTGCCATCGAGAGCAGCTGGACCCGCATGAAGATGCCCGACGGCGGCCGCACGGCCTTCGCATCGATCAGCTATCTGATGGCCCTGGACGACGACTGGGGCTTCGGCCCCGGCGTCTACGGCGCCGCCAAGGGCAACTACGGCGGCATCTTCACGGTCGGCTTCACGGGCCAGAGGCGCTGGCGCTTGAACAGCAACACCCATCTGGCAGCCAGCCTCTACGTGGGAGCGGGGGGCGGCCTGTCCACCCAGCAGTTGCGCTTCGGCGGCGGCCTGATGCTGAGGCCCGAGCTGTCGCTGCGCACCGAGGTCGGCGCCTGGTACACGGGGGTGGGCCTGTCGCAGATCCGCTTCCCGAGCGGCAATGTGAAGAGCGGCGTGGGCCTGAGCTTCACGCTCGGCCGGGCCATGAGTTTTGCAAGCTTCTCGCCCGATGACGCCGGCCGCCGCGGCCGCGCCAGCCAGCGCACCGGCCTGCAGTTCGACGAGGTTTCTCTGATGGGCGGCTACGAGTCGCCGCGCTCCGTCAGCATCGACCGCAACGGCGAGAGGCGCACGCGGCGCGTGGGCAAGGCCGGTGCCGAGCTGCGCCAGTACATCGTCGACGGCAGCTGGTGGGGCATCGAGGCCGCGGGCGGTGCCCAGGGCGGCGCCGACGGCTATATGGAAGTGCTGGGCCAGATCGGCCAGGACTGGGCCTTGGGCTCGCCGCGCCTGCGCGTCGGTGGCCAGGTCGGCGTGGGCCTGGCCGGTGGCGGCAACCTGGACACGGGCAGTGGCCTGCTGCTGCGTGCCGGCCCGACGCTGCGCTGGATCACGCCCTGGGGCCCCAGCCTGCGACTGGATGCCGGCCTGACCCACGCCCCCCAAGGCAACTACAGCGCACGCTTCGTGCGGGCCGCCATCTCCATGCCGCTGGATCAGACGCCTGTGCTGTACGCCGACGACAGCGGCGGCACCGTGCGCGTGCAGCAGCTCGGCGCCAGCGTCATGCATCTGCCGCGCGTGCGCTTCAAGGACGGCCGCCGCGAGGCGGTCAGCCATCTGGCCATCAACATGTCCCGCGAGTTCACGCTCAGTCTCTACGGCACGGCCCAGGCCGGCAGTGCCGCAGCCGGCCATGCGGGCGCCTATTCCTTCGGCCTGATCGGCCTGGGCGTGCAGAGCGCGCCGCTGTGGAGCGGCATGCGCGTGGGCGCGGAATGGCTGGTCGGCGCGGCCGGCGGCGGCGGCGTGCAGGTGGGCGGTGGTGCCGTGACGCAGGCCGAGCTGTGGGCGCAATGGCGGGTCGGCGAGCGGCTGCGGCTGCGCACCGGCCTCGGCGAGTTCCGCACCATGCGCGGCCACAACCAGTCCACACCGGTGATCCACGTCGGCCTCAACTACGCCTTCGGGACGCTGCAACGATGAAAATGGCCCGGCGATGAAAAAGATCACCCTGCGCGCCGGCAAGGAGCGCTCGCTCGTCAAGCGCCACCCCTGGGTGTTCGAGAGCTCCATCGCGCGCGGTGGGGCCGATTCGGGTGAGACCGTGCGCGTCGAGGCGGCCGATGGTGCCTTCCTGTGCTGGGCGGCCTTCAGCCCGAAATCGCTGATCCGGCTGCGCGCCTGGAGCTTCGACGAGGCCGAGCGCATCGATGCCGCCTTCTTCAAGCGGCGCATCGAGCAGGCGGTGGCGATGCGCCAGCGGCTGGCCATCGCGTCCGACGCCTGGCGCCTGGTGCATGGCGAGGCCGACGGCCTGCCGGGTCTCGTCGTGGACCGCTACGGCGACACGCTGGTGGCCCAGTTCGGCAGCGCCGGCGCCGAGCGCTGGAAGGCCGGAATAGCCGATGCCCTGCTGGCCACGACCGGCCTGACGCGCCTGTTTGAGCGTTCCGACGCCCAGGCCCGCGAGTGGGAGGGGCTGCCCGCGCAGACGGGCTGGCTGCGCGGGGAAGGCGAGACGGCGCTGACCATCCGCGAGCACGACTGGCGGCTCACGCTGGACGTGGCCGAGGGCCACAAGACCGGCTACTACCTGGACCAGCGCGACAGCCGGCGCCGCTTTGCCGACGCGGTGAAGCAGTACGGCGTCAACAGCGTGCTGAACTGCTTCAGCTATACCGGCGGCTTCTCGGTGGCGGCGCTGGCCGGCGGCGCCAGCGAAGTCATCAGCGTGGACTCCTCGGGCCCGGCGTTGGAGCGGGCCCAGGCCCATGTGGCGCTGAACGGCTTCGACGCCGGCCGCCACCAGGCCTGGGATGCCGACGTGAATGCCACGCTGCGCCGCTGCCTGGCCGAGGGCCGGCGTTTCGACGCCATCGTGCTGGACCCGCCCAAGTTCGCCCCGACCGCCGCCCATGCCGAGCGTGCCTCACGGGCCTACAAGGACATCAACCGTCTGGCCTTCATGCTGCTCAACGAGGGCGGCCTGCTCTACACCTTCTCCTGCTCGGGCGGCATCTCCCCCGACCTCTTCCACAAGATCGTCGCCGGCGCCGGCCTGGACGCCGGTGTGGACGGCTATATCGTCGAGCGGCTGTCCGCCGCGGCCGACCATCCGCAGACGGTCTGCTTCCCGGAAGGCGACTATCTGAAGGGCCTGGGGCTGCTCAAGCGCTGAGCGCCGGCCAACAAAAAGCGGCCCCGCGGGGCCGCTTTGCATTGGAGGGCTGGTTTCAAACGCGCTTGCGACGACGCACCAGGCCGATGGCAGCCAGCCCGGCGAGCAGCATCGCGTACTGGCTTGGTTCCGGCACGGCGGCGGCCAGGTCCCAGCCGATGGCGTCGAAGGCCGTCAGGTCGCTGGTCGAGGCGTCGTAGGACTGGCCGTTGCCGACAAAGGGGCGCATCAGCGTGATGACGCCGATGCCGAAATGGCTGGCCTGCTCGCCATTGCCATGTTCACGGCCGGTCGAGAAAGGCTGGATGGAGCTCAGGCCGCCATCGACGGAAAAATAGGGCGAGCCGCCCACCGTCAGGTCGCGCTTGCCGCTCGCCGAGTAGCGGAACATGTCCAGTGGCGAATAGACCGCGAAGCTCTCAAACTCGTTGGGCAGGCCGGACAGGCCGCACTGCGCCGCATGGCTGATGCAGCCGTCGACGGTGTCCACGCCGGACACGAAGCCGAGCGCATGGCCGATCTCGTGCTCGGCCACGGTGATGAAGTCGATCTGGTTGGCCGGCACCTGGCCGTTGGTGCGGCTGTAGGCGAAGCTGCCGGCGAAGGCATTGGCGAAGGTGACCGTGGCGTCCAGGTTGCCGAGATTGGGGCCGAGATTCAGGCCGATGGCCTTGGCGTTCGCCGTGTTGATGATGAGCGAGCGGTTGTTCGCCGAACCGTCGTTGTCGAAGCGGCTCGTCAGGTCACCCTGGGTCGCCCAGAAGCTGGCAGCGGTGCCGGCCTGGAGGCTGGCCACGGCAGCGGCGTCGACGGCCGATCGGGCATCCGTCGAGAGATGGCTGCGCAGGTCGCTGTAGCTGACGGTGGTCTGCTCGGATCGGGTCGAGCCCAGCACGTTGTTGCCGAGGTCGCTGAAGGAGATGTTGACGTAGACGGTGACGTTGTCGCTGAGCTTGCTCGACCAGTAGCTGGCGGCGGTCTGGAAGGCGTTCAACTGCTCGGCAGACATCTTGGTGGCGCCGATGTCGGTCAGCACGATATTCAGAGCCTGGGCCGTGGGGGCCATGCCGATGAGGCCCAGGGCCAGCGCGAACGCGGCGGGGCGGAAAGACTTGCGAGACAGCATGGGAGGCTCCGGTCTAGGGCGCGGGGACTCGGATTCTCTTGGCTGCGGGAGCGCTTTTTGCCCCCCGGGCTCGCAGGGGCGCCTTCGAAGTTAGGGGGGAGGCAGCCCGATGCGCGTCTCGAACTTGGCCCGCTTGACGCTGAAGAAGGCCTTGATGTTGCGCACATTGGCGTCCTGGGTCAGCAGGCGCTGGGTGAAGGCCTGGTAGGCCGGCATGTCGGCCAGCTGCACGACCAGCACGAAGTCCGGCCCCGGCGACACCCGCCAGCACTGCTGCACGGCAGCCTCCTGCACGGCCCGGGCCTCGAAGGCATCGAGATGCTCTGCCCCCTGACGGTCCAGCGTGATCTCCAGGATGGCCGACAGGCCGGCGCCCAGCTTGTCCGGCGACAGCAGGGCCACGCGGCGCTCGACGATGCCGGCCTCGACCAGGCGCTTGACGCGCCGCAGGCAGGTGGCCGGCGAGATGGCCACGCGGGCGGCCAGATCCTGGTTGCTCAGGGAGGCATCGGTCTGCAAGGCGTCCAGCAGGCGCAGGTCGATGGCGTCAAGATCATTCATTTTCAAATGATATTTGAATGAATATTTCTCTCAATGAGGCGGAAGAAATTTTCCATCATTGACGCGTGAATTTTGCATCCATTCTCCATGTCGACCTGCCTAGGATGCGGTCATTCCTCAAACGGAGACTCATCCATGTGCGGCATCGTCGGCGCGGTCAGTCAGCGCAATATCGTCCCCATCCTCGTCGAAGGCCTGAAGCGCCTCGAGTACCGCGGCTATGACTCCTGCGGCGTGGCCGTGCATCAGGACGGCGGCCTGCGCCGGGCGCGCTCCACCTCGCGTGTCGCCGAATTGCAGACCCAGGCCGACCAGGATGGCATCAGTGCCGGCACCGGCATCGCCCACACCCGCTGGGCCACGCATGGTGCGCCGGCCGTGCACAACGCCCACCCGCATTTCTCGGCCGGCCCGAACGCGGCGGCCGATGGCGTTGGCCGCATCGCCCTGGTCCACAACGGCATCATCGAGAACCACGACGAACTGCGCGCGGAGCTGAAGGCGCGCGGCTATGTCTTCTCCAGCCAGACCGACACCGAGGTCATCGCCCACCTGATCGACCACCTCTACAGCGGCGACCTGTTGGACGCCGTGCAGCAGGCCCTGCCGCGCCTGAAGGGCGCCTACGCCGTGGCCGTGTTCTGCCGTGACGAGCCACATCGCGTCGTCGCGGCCCGCGAGGGCTCGCCGCTGGTGCTGGGGGTGGGCGAAGGCGAGAACTTCGTCGCCTCCGACGCCATGGCACTGGCCGGCGTGACGGACCAGATCGTCTACCTGGAAGAGGGCGACGTCGTCGACCTGCAGCTCGGCCGCTACTGGCTCAGCCGCCTGGACACGACGACCGGCCGCTATGGCGCCGTGCAGCGCGAGGTCAAGACCGTGCACGCGCACAGCGGTGCCGCCGAACTCGGCCCCTACCGCCACTACATGCAGAAGGAAATCTTCGAGCAGCCGGTGGCCATCGCCAACACGCTGGACGCCGTGACGGGCATCAGCCCCGAGCTCTTCGGTGACGGTGCCTACCGCATCTTCAAGGAGGTCGACAACGTCCTCATCCTGGCCTGCGGCACCAGCTATTACTCGGGCTCGACGGCCAAGTACTGGCTGGAGAGCATCGCCAAGATCCCGACCAGCGTCGAGATCGCCAGCGAGTACCGCTACCGCGACAGTGTGCCCAACCCGCGCACCCTGGTCGTCACCATCAGCCAGAGCGGCGAGACGGCCGACACCATCGCCGCGCTCAAGCATGCCCGCTCACTCGGCATGAAGCACACGCTGACCATCTGCAATGTGTCCACCAGCGCCATGGTGCGCGAGTGCGAGCTGGCCTACATCACGCGGGCCGGCGCCGAGATCGGCGTCGCGTCCACCAAGGCCTTCACGACCCAGCTGGTCGGTCTCTTCCTGCTGACCCTGGCTCTGGCCCAGACGCGCGGTCATCTCAGCGAGGCCGACGAAGCCGAGCACCTGAAGGACCTGCGCCACCTGCCCGTCGCCGTGCAGGCCGTGCTGGCCCTGGAGCCGCAGGTCATCGCCTGGAGCGAGGAGTTCGCCCGCAAGGAAAACGCGCTCTTCCTCGGCCGCGGCCTGCATTACCCGATCGCGCTGGAAGGCGCGCTCAAGCTCAAGGAAATCAGCTACATCCACGCCGAGGCCTATCCGGCCGGCGAGTTGAAGCATGGCCCGCTGGCCCTGGTGACCGCCGAGATGCCGGTGGTGACGGTCGCTCCCAACGACGCGCTGCTGGAGAAGCTCAAGAGCAATATGCAGGAAGTCCGCGCCCGCGGCGGCCAGCTCTATGTGTTTGCCGACGGCGACACCGCCATCGAAAGCGAGGCCGGCCTGCACGTCATCCGCATGCCCGAGCACTACGGTGAACTCAGCCCCATCCTCCACGTCGTGCCGCTGCAGTTGCTGGCGTATCACACGGCATGTGCGCGTGGCACCGACGTCGACAAGCCTCGTAATTTGGCGAAGAGCGTGACTGTCGAGTGACGGCGCGATCAAAGTGAACAGCGGTGTTCTCGTCTAATTAAGTCGTAAACATACAAATAAAGTCGGAAACGCCTGAGGCCTGAATGTCGGAAACGACTCGCGCCTCTCAAGGCTTTCCGGCCGCCTCAAAGCGCCCATTCAGAAAGATTGAATAGCGCGCCGCCGGCCTGGCGCGACACCTCCTCGGAGGTCTCCGGCGCGCCATGGGGCTTTGCGGCCGGCCCTCTCTTGGGTACGGTCTGGCCATGGGCGGCACGACCCGAGGGCTGGAGACGCGCGTCCCGCTGCTGCAATGGCTGCCGGGCGAGACGTTCTACAGCCTCTGCAGCCGGCATCACCGGTTCAGCGGTCATCCCGTCAGCGGCTACACCACCAAGGCGCTCTTTGGGCACAGCCAAGCCGGCAACCAGCACGACTTCCCGAGCCGGCTTGATTCGTTCGTGGAGCGCGTCGAAGGTGTCCACGGTGATGCCGATCAAATCGCCCGCCACCGCACCCTCCTCAGGTTCTACGCCCCGTTCCACCGGCCATCCGTGGTCGACGACGCCATCGCGTCGATGCGAAGCTCCACGGACAGTGGACAGCAGCGAACAACGCCTGGTGGCCAAAGTCCTGGTTCGCCAAACGAGGCGTCCTAGCGAAGCTGGCCGCGGTGCGTGAGGACTCCCGGCCGCCGCCTGGTGCAGCGCTGAGCACAGCGCTCAAGCCGTTGGCCGACGTCAACGAGGAGGACCAATTCCTCCGAGGCATGCATGCCGATGCCGAGGCTTTGTTGGACGAGGCTTACTCTGGCGTGCAGACCGACTGGGACGCTGTCGAGAGGCACGGCGCCTGGGCTCGGACGTTTGCCGATGCAGTGGCTCGAGTTGCAGCCGGTGATGCTGCGCGCGCCGAGGCGATCCAGCGGGCACTGAGTCCGCTCGTCGGCGAGCAGCGTGCGGTGCTGGGACCGGCCGGAGCGACCGGACGCAAGCTGCTGGAGTTCCGCGATGCGTACCGCGAGTTCCAGGCCAAGCTGGCCGTGCTCAACGAGGTTGCGAAGCCCACCGCGCCACTGGCGGGCGACGTCCAGGCTGACGGTGCGATCCCGCGCGTGCAGTCGCACCTGGCGAACTGGCAGCACGGACGGCGAGCCATACAACCATGGTGCCTCTGGCGCGGCGTGCGTTCGCAGGCACGCATACGCGGCCGGCTCCATCATCCGCGCAAGCTTGATGCCCCCGACCCCGCGACCCCGGACGCTTTGAGCCAGGTTGAGCGAGCTTGGCCTCTGGCGCGAGCAAGCTTGGCGTCGGTCCATTGCGCATGGAGCTGGGGCTCCGTCTGGAAGAGCCGATCCACGGTGCCCACGCCAACGCCAGCCTTGCTGGCAGCATCTGCCCTTTCAGCTCCGCTGCGCAGCAGCTCAATGAGCTGGGCCCTCGTCTGTGGTTTGAGAAGCTTCGGACGCGGCGTCGCGGCCAGCCGGCTACAGCTGCCCAGGCCAGTCCAGTGTTGGTGGATATGCCAACAGCGGTCGATGCGCTGGTGACGGAGGCGCCGTCGCGCACGAGTTGGACGAAGCTCAAGCGGAGGGCGTCCGTCGCCGACTCGACGCACTGGGGCACATCTGGTGCGACTGTGATGAGGTCGGGAATCCCGGCGCTTATGGCCATGGCCTGCTTCAGAGCTTCGGGGTGCGCGAAGAGCCAGGCGCCAGCGGTCAATAGGCGCAGCGGATGCAGGCCGGCGCGCAGGGGGCGGACGATTCGACCAAGTTCATCGGCTGCAGCCTCAACGGAATCGGGCAGCGCTTGCAGTTCTGGAACCGCGCGCAGCGGCTGTCGATGTCCCTGCAGCACCGCGTGGAGCTGATGCTGCCGGGACGGGCGACGCTGGATGTCTCGCTGACTTTCAGGCCCACGCATCCACCGGCCTACGACATCGTCGCTGGCATCGCCGCCGCACGTGGCTACCGGCTGCTGCGCGACAGCCTGTGCATCAGCTTTGCCGACGGCCGGCCGGTGTGGCGTTTCAGCGTCGTCGCGCTTAGCCGGTCCAGCGCCCTCGCACCGGCCCTGCTGGCCGACGAGATCGCGGCTTCCGAAGGCGTGGCCAGCTTCAGCATCTCGCCGGTGCGCCACTGAGCCAGACCGCGGTGACGGCATCGCCGTCCCAGGGTGATCTCTGCGCCAGCCACGTCTCAGGTCCTTTCTGCAACTTTTTTCTGACAGTCGAATCCCCTGAGCCTCCAAAGTTGGCTGGGCGTGTCACGCCGCATCGCAGATCGGTAAGGCTTTGTTCACCCCGGTTAACGCCGCAAGGATTGCTCACAGCTCGGTACGTTTTTCCGTGAAGGACTGCCTAGAGTCGCGCCTCTTCCTTACTCCCCGGGTCCCCCGATGACGAGACTTTCGCCCCTGATCGTTGCCAGCAGCGTCCTGTTGCTGAGCGCTTGTGCCACCAAGGAATTCGTCAAGGAGACCGTCGCTCCGGTGCAGACCAGCGTGGAAGGTCTCGGCACCCGCGTGCAGGCGCATGACGACGGCCTCAAGGCCCTGGATGGCCGGCTGCAGGGCAGCGAGGCGCGCATCGTTGCCTTGCAGCAGGACGCCGCGGCGCGAGCCCAGATCCTCAACAATCTGCCCAAGCCGCCGGGCCTGCTGATGAGCACCGTGCTGACCGATGACAAGATCAAGTTCAGCTCGGGCCGCGCCCAGCTCACCGAGGAGGCCGGCCGGGAACTCGATCAACTCGTCGCCAAGCTCAAGGCCGACAACCAGCCGGTGTACATCGAGATCCAGGGCCACACCGACTCCACCGGCAGCGACGCGGTCAACGAGCAACTGGGCCTCAAGCGGGCCGAAGCCGTGCGCCTGCACCTGTCTCGAGCCGGCCTGCCGCTGGCGCGCATGTCGACCATCAGCTACGGCGAATCGGCGCCCCTGGCCGACAACAAGACCCGCGAAGGCCGCAGTACCAACCGGCGGGTTCAGCTGATCGTGATGCGCTGAGCTGGAGGGATCGAAGCAGGAGACCGTTCACGCTGCCCTGCTGAGCCACGGCAGTTATAACCAGGCCATGAGCGATGTGTTTCATGACCGGCAGGCGCGTGGCTGGACCCGGACCGGATGGCTGCAGGCGCACCATACGTTCTCCTTCGGCTCGTTCAACGACCCGACGCGGATGGGTTTCCGTGCGCTTCGGGTGATCAATGAAGACATCGTTGCAGGCGGCTCAGGCTTCGCCGAGCACGCCCACGACCACTTCGAGATCCTGACGTTCATGCTGTCGGGTGCGCTTGAGCACAAAGACTCTGCGGGCAATGAGGGCAGGCTTCGCGCAGCCGACGTCCAACTCATCAGCTCGGGCACCGGGATCAAGCATTCCGAGCGAAACCCGGCACCTCAGCAGCCGACGCACCTGTTCCAGATCTGGCTGCACGGCAACGCCGACGATCGTCCGCCGCGCTACCAATTGCTGCAGGGCGCGCTGCGCACCACCGACGGCCCCCGCCTGATTGCCAGCCCGATGGAGCAGCCTGGGACGTTGCAGTTGCGGGCGCCCGTAAGCATCTGGGCCGCATCGGGCAAGCCGGGTGAAAGCTGCTCCCACGAAGTCACCGCCGGCAGGTTTGCGTGGCTGCAGGTGCTCGAGGGCATCCTGGTGGTGGAGGTCGACGGCGAGCCGCAGCCGATGGAGTTGCGCGGAGGCGATGCCCTTCAGCTGGAGACGGTGACCAAGCTGACCGCCTCACCCGCCACCGAAGCCACGTGGTTGTGGTTCGACCTGCCCTAGACGTTCGGCACGGCCAACGCGGCCGCGATGAGCAGCGCCACGGCCAGCCACAAGCAATCGAAGCCGACCCAGGCGTAACCCGCCGCCCCAAGGGCCGACCCGACCGCAAAGGCCAGGATGGCGGGCCACGCGTTGTAGATCCGCGTGCGCACGGCCGCATCGGCGCGGCCGCTGGCCAGGCTCAACAGGTCGATGGCGGTCTGCGTCACGTTCCCCGTCATCACCGTCGTCTGCACCGGACCGGCCAGGCTGGTCCGCATCAGCGCGTTCTGCACGCCCATGGCGGCGATGAGGGTGAAGCCGAGTGACATGGTCACCATGTCGTCAGGCCGGCCAGGCGCGGGCAGACGCCATGCGGCGAGGGCGGCGGCGGCGATGAACAACGCCTCGATGCCGAGCAGCCAGGCCGTCGCGGGCTTGCCGCGCCGCTGCAGCACGAACTCCGCCTGGGCGGTCAGCAGCACACTGACCAGAAAGACGGGCAGCGCCAGCAGCTTGGTGAGGATCTGGTCGTGGTGGCTGACGAGCTCGGCGCCGATGAGCACGAAGTTGCCGGTCACGTGCGCCGTGAACAAGCCGAACAGGCCGATGAAGCCGCAGGTGTCCACGTAGGCCGCGGCCAGCGCCAGCAGTGCGGCCCGGCGCCGGTGGGTGGGCGTCGGCGTCATGTGATGTCCTCCCGGTAGCTGATGACGCCGGCAAAGACCAGTGCTCCAACCAGCGCCATGTGCTCCCAGAAGCCGTTGAAGGCATGCGCCCGCTCTGCTCCCGCCGGCAACTGCCACCAGGTGTGGGCGAGGAAGGTGGCGGCCAGCGTGAAGCCGGCCAGCGCGAGGGCCGCGAGCCAGGCGCCGTGCCGCCCCGAGAGCAGCCAGGCGCTGGCGCCGAGCTGCAACCCGATGACGCCAGCGGCGACGAGCACCAGCAGCGGTCCTGGGTTCAGGCCCGTCAGCGCCCCCACCTCGGCCTGGGTGCCGGCCCAGTCGAACAGCTTGAGGACGCCGCTGATGAGGTAGGGCGCAAGCAAGGCAAGCAGTGCAGCGCGTTGCAGTGTGCGAACCGGGCGGGACGAAGAAGTGGAAAGTGCTGCCATGGTCAGAACGCCCAGCAGGCGCAGCCCAGCGCCCCCCAGAAGCTGCGGTCGTCGGCCGGCACGCTGGACGTGTAGGCGCGATCGTGGCCATGGCCATGCACGCCGCAGGGCAAGGCGCAGCAGCTGGCCAGGTTTCGGGTCGACGCCCCCGAGGGCCGGGTGAAGAGGCCCGCGGCCGGGTTGCGATGCCAGTGGCCGCCAAAGCGGTTGACGGGCGACCAGTCCGGCGATGCGGGCGGCAAAGGCGGTGCCTCGCCGGAGAAGTCCCCGCTGCCGTGCACGACGCGACCGTCCATGACGGTCAGCTCGGCGTAGAGATCGCCGATCTCGTCCTCGGGCACGCTGAAGTAGTCGCGGCTCAGCAGCGCGAAATCGGCGAGCTGCCCCGGTGTGATCTGGCCCTTGCGGCCTTCGTCATGGCTGAACCAGGTGTTCCCGCTGGTCCACAGGCGCAGCGCGGTGTGGCGGTCCAGCAGGTTGGCCTCACCGTACATGCGCATGCCACCCACCGTCTTGCCGGTGACCAGCCATGCCAGGCTGGTCCAGGGGTTGTAGGAAGCCACGCGGGTGGCGTCGGTGCCGGCGCCCACCGGCAAGCCGGCGTCCAGCATGCGGCGCACCGGCGGCGTGGCGCGCGCGGCCTCGGCGCCATAGCGGGCGACGAAATACTCGCCCTGGAAGGCCATGCGGTGCTGCACGGCGATGCCGCCGCCCAGCGCCTTGATGCGGTCGATGGAGCGCGGGCTGACGGTCTCGGCATGGTCGAACCACCAGTGCAGACCCGCGAACGGGATGTCGCGGTTCACCTTCTCGAACACGTCCAGAGCACGGCTGATGGTCTCCTCGTAGGTGGCGTGCATGCGGAAGGGCCAGCGCTTTTGCACCAGCAGCCGCACGACGGCTTCCAGGTCGGGTTCCATGCCGGGCGACATCTCGGGGCGCGGCTCGCGGAAGTCCTCGAAGTCGGCGCCGCTGAAGACCAGCATCTCGCCGGCGCCGTTGTGGCGGTACATCTCGCTGCCCGCCAGCGGGGCGAGCATGTCGCTCCAGCGCAGGAAATCGGACAGCTCCGCGCCCTTGTTCTGCGTGAAGAGGTTGTAGGCAATGCGAATCGTCAGCTCGTCGTCGCGAGCGAGCCTGTCGATGATCTGATAGTCCTCGGGGTAGTTCTGGAAACCGCCGCCGGCATCGATGACGCTGGTGACGCCCAGCCGGTTGAGCTCGCGCATGAAGAGCCGCGTGCTGTTGATCTGGTCGGCCGGGTCGAGCTTCGGTCCCCTGGCCAGCGCCGAGTAGAGGATGACCGCGTTGGGGCGGGCCAGCAGCAAGCCGGTCGGTCGGCCGGCACTGTCGCGCTGGATCTCGCCGCCCGGCGGGTTGGGCGTGTCCTTGTCATAGCCCACCGCGCGCAGCGCCGCGGCGTTGAGCAAGGCGCGGTCGTAGAGGTGCAGTATGAAGACCGGCGTGTGCGGCGCGACGGCGTTCAGTTCGTCGAGCGTCGGCAGGCGCTTCTCGGCGAACTGGTGCTCGCTGAAGCCCCCGACCACGCGCACCCATTGCGGTGCCGGCGTGCGCTCGACCTGCTCCTTCAGCATGGCCATCGCATCGGCCAGCGTGGGCACGCCCTCCCAGCGCAGTTCGAGGTTGAAGTTGAGGCCGCCGCGGATCAGGTGGATGTGGCTGTCGATGAGCCCAGGGATGATGCGCTTGCCGCGGGCGTCGATGACACGCGTGCTGGCGCCGCGCATGGCCATGATGTCCGCGTCTGCGCCCACGGCCACGAAGCGGCCGCCGCGCACCGCCAGGGCTTCAGCCTGAGGCCGCTGTCGGTCCAGGGTTTCGATGCGCGCGTTCAGCACGATGAGGTCGGCGGCTTCCATTCAGCTCTCCTTGGGGGCGGGGGCGGCCGGCGCCTGAGGCATGGCCACGCCGGTGATCTTGGGGGTGCATTCGCTGTGCAACCAGGCGAGCGTGACCGGCTCACCGGCCCAGGCCCGCTTCGCCAGGGGCACCATTTGCTCGCCCACCAGCATGCCGAGCAAGCCCAGCAGTGCGATGGCGGGCGGCGCCGGCGAGCGCACCTGCAGCAGCGCGTAGATGACGCCCACGAGCAGGCCGGCGCCAAGGGACAGGAGGTAGACCTTCATGGCTGATGCTCCGGACGTTCGGGCTTATCTGCCGGCCGGCTGGGCGGCGAGCACCGGGCCGTGGCTGACGCGCTCCGGAGCCTTGTGGACCATGGTGTAGGCATAGTCGACGCCCATGCCATAGGCGCCGCTGTGCTCGCGCACGATGCCGATGGTCGCGTCATAAGTGTCCTTGCGAGCCCAGTCGCGCTGCCATTCCAGCAGCACCTGCTGCCAGGTGACGGGCACCACGCCGGCCTGCACCATGCGCTGCATGGCGTAGTCATGCGCATCCTTGCTCGTGCCGCCGCTGGCGTCGGCCACCATGTAGATCTCGTAGTCGGTGTCGTTCATGGCCGAAAGGGCAAAGCTCAGATTGCAGACCTCGGTCCACAGACCCGACACGACGATCTTCTTGCGGCCCTGGCCGGCATGGCGTGCCAGCGCGTCGCGCACCTTCTGGTCATCCCAGGAGTTCATGGACGTGCGCTCCAGCAACGGCGCCTCAGGGAAGACGGCAAGCAGCTCGGGGTAGGTCGGGCCCGAGAAGCCCAGCGTCTCGACCGTCGTGATCGTCGTCGGGATGCCGAAGGCCCTGCCGGCCTTGGCCAGGCCGACGACGTTGTTCTTCAGCGTCTGGCGGTCGATCGACTGCACGCCGAAGGCCATCTGCGGTTGTTGGTCGATGAAGATCAGCTGCGAATTCTGCGGGGTCAGGACTTCCAGTTTCGGGTGGCTCATGATGGTTTCCTTGGCGGGTGGGTGGGGGACGCTGCGGGGCGTCTGGGATCGCATTCTTCGCAGGCAACACCCCGCCGAGAAGCCAGTTCAGCGGCAACCCGTTGTCTCCAGTACGAAGACAATCCTCGACATGGATCGCATCAGCCACCTCCGCGTATTCGTCGAGGCCGCGCGCCTGGGCAGCTTCTCGGCAGCCGCCCGCAAGCTCGATCTGACGCGCGACCAGGTCTCCAAGCAGATCGCTGCACTCGAATCGGAAGTCGGCGCGTCCTTGTTCGCGCGCAGCACCCGCAGCATCACGCTGAGCAGCGCCGGCGAGGCTTTGATCGGCCGTGCCGAGGCCATCGTGACGATGATCGACGAGGCCCTGGGAGAACTGCGCGGGCTCAGCGGCGCACCGCGCGGATCGCTGCGTGTCAATGCACCGATGAGCTTTGGCCAGCGCTACCTCGCGCCACTGGTGGCGGGTTTCTATGCCGCTTACCCCGAGGTGCAGCTGCGAATCGACCTGGACGACCGCTTCGCCGACCCGGCCAAGACCGGCGCGGACGTTACGCTGAGAATTGCCCAGCTGCCTGAGCAGCTGGACCTGGTCGCGCGGCCCATCGCCATTGCGCCGCGCTGGGTGATCGCCTCACCGGCTCATCTGGCTGCTGCTGGTGAGCCAACACACCCGGACCAGCTGTCACGGCTGGCCTGCCTGCAATACGGTGAGGCCGGAGCCGCCTTGCCCTGGCAATTCCGCCCGGCCGACATGGAGTCGGCCATCAAGGTCCTCAGCGTGACGACGCGAGGGCCGCTGTGCTCCAACAATGGCGACGTGTTGCTGCGCGCCGCCATCGATGGCCTCGGCTTCACGGTGCTGCCGGCCTTCATGGTGCAGGATGACATCGCCGCCGGCCGCCTGCGCCATGTGCTGCAGGACTGGCTGGTAACGCCGGACATCGGCGTCTTCGCCCTTTACGCCAGCAGCGCGCGCTCCTCGCCGGCGGTTCGCGCCTTCGTGGAATTTTTCGGTCCACGGTTGGCAGAAGCGTTGGTTGTGAAGCGCAGCCCCTGACGGGCTCGCATTGTTGGTCGGGTCACGCGCACGACGGGCGCGACGAGGAAGGCCGCGATGGCCGGCGTCAGCTCACAAGCTGTATCAATCTCGTCGGTCAACCATGCCGGCGTGACAGCGTTCAAGGAAGACCGACGGCGATGCCATCGGCCCCATGACGGAAGCAAGACCATGACCACGCTGACCCTCACCTTCAACGGCCCCTCGAACCAGGCCCGCAAGGCACTCGGAGGCCTGCTGCAGCGCTACCGCTCGGCCTATTTCGTGGAGCGCAGCAGCAATGAATATGCCGTGACGGCCGACGATGTCACCGCCGCGGAACTCGCCAGACAACCCCTGTGGTCGGCCCAGCTGGCGCCGATGCAAGTGCGGCGTTGAGCCGCGCCGAAGATGCAAGCCGGGAGTTCTTGACAGCTGCTGTAGGTGAGCTGCCTACAACGGAAGATTTGTCAATATGCACCTCGGGCACGCGCGGAAAAAATGCGTGAACTAAGCGGCACTCGACGCGCGTCTGTTAATCGATGGTGCTGACGTCCGAGGGGGCATTTCGTACGATTTCTTCAGGACGTTAGCAAAGTCGCTGAAGTGGACAATGTCTTGTTGTGGCGGGTCATCTATACCCGCCGAGTCACCTTGCAGAGTGACAGTTTCTGCTCAGGCCCCTGGCATCCGAGCAAGTCGTACATCGAGCAGCTGGCCACGCACCTCAGCAAGACGACGCCGGTCGGGGTGCAGAGCAATCGGCAGGCCTCCAATGGGGCCTGCACCTGGTTGTCGCAGGACTGACCCGCTAGCCCTTGGCGGGCACGGGCCGGAGCAGCCAGTCCAGGTCCGAAGGCCGTGAGGCCATCAGGGGCTCCAGCAGGGGCTGCTCGGAGCGGGTCGCACGGCGCGTCATCAGCAAGACTGACAGCAGCTTGTCGGGCTCCAGCGCAGGCTCGGCCGCGAGCCCGAGGGTGGCACAGCTTCTTGTCGGTGACCGTTCGCAGCGGCCGGCAGCGTGCAGAAGTTCATCGCCGGGGAACCGATGAAGCCCGCGACAAAGCGGTTGGCCGGCCTGTCGTAGAGCTCGGCCGGGCTGCTCTGCTCGATTGCCATCTCGCGGGGCCTGGGCTGGGGATCGCCCCGATGACAGGAGCAATGGTCGCGCTACCATTTTTGGATGAGCAAATCCTTGATGGCGGGCCTGCTGGCCGTGGCCCTGGTGCTGGCGGGTTGCGCCAGCGCGCCGCCTGGCAATGGCCCCTGGTTGGCGGCCTGGGGCAGTGCGCAGCTGGAGCAGGCGCCGGTCGCTAACGCCGCAACCATATGGCGCCAGCCCATGCGCGACGTCAGCCTGCGCCAGATCGTGCGCATGGACGCGACGGGCCCCGTGCTGCGCGTGCGCATCAGCAATCTCTTTGGCGCCGAGCCGCTGACGCTAAGCGCCGTCAGCGTGGCCCTTGTGGATGGGATGACGGTGAACGCCGCCAGCCTGCGCTCGCTGAGCTTTGGCGGCCTGCGCGGCGTTGTCGTCCCTGCGCGCGCCGAGATCTGGAGCGATGCCCTCGAATTGACCGTGCCGCGCCAGGCCGACATCGCCGTGCAGATGCATGTGCAGGCCGGCCCGACTATGGCCACCGTGCATCCCGGCTCGCGCATCCGCAGCTGGGCCGTGGACGGCAACCGCGTCGGCCTGGCCGACTGGCCCGAGGCGGTGGCCCAGGAGGGCTGGTGGCATCTGGCTGCCGTCGACGTGCGCGCCGCCAAGCCGCTGCCCGTCCTCGTCGCGACGGGCGACTCCATCACCGATGGCTATGGCGTGCCATCAGGCAGTTACCAGCGCTGGACGGACATGCTGTCGCGCCGCTTGGATGCTCAAGGCCGAGAAGCATCGGTCGTCAACACCGGCATCGGCGGCGGCCGCCTGCTGCGTGACGGCCTGGGCCCCAACCTCGTGTCGCGCTTTGACCGCGACGTGCTGGAACGCAGCGGCGTCACGCATGCCGTGGTGCTGATCGGCGTCAATGATTTCGGCGTCAGCCATCGCGGCAAGCCGACCACGCCCGAGTCGCGTGCAGCTCTGCTGGCCGAACTGAAGGCCGGGTTCGCGGACCTGGCGCAACGTGCCAGGGCGCGAGGCGTCTGCCTGATCGCCTCGACCGTCATGCCCTACTCGGGCAGCGGCTACTACGCGCCCCAGGCCGAGAACGAGGCCGACCGCCAGGCGCTGAATGCCTGGCTGCGCGAGCCCGGCCGTTTCGACGCGCTGGTGGACTTCGATGCGCTGATGCGCGACCCGGCGCGTCCTGCTTTCCTGCGCGCCGAGGTCGACAACGACGGTCTGCACCCCTCGCTGGCCGGCTATCGCGCGATGGCCGAGGCCTTTCCGGTCGAGGTGCTGGAACGCCGTTGCGTCAACGCCCCTTGAGCTGCCGCCACGCCGCGAAGTCCGCGGCCACGTCGGCATCGGTCGGTGGGTACAGGCCCAGCACGCTGCGGCCGCCCATGACCTTGTCCTGCACATAGTCCTCGAAGACCGTCATCTCGACGGCCTCGTTGGCGATCTCGTCGGCCAGATGGGCCGGGATGACGATGACGCCCTCGGCGTCGCCAACGACCACATCGCCGGGGAAGACCGGCGCGTCGCCGCAGCCGATGGGCTCGTTGATGGCGATGGCCTGGTGCAGGGTCAGGTTGGTCGGCGCGCTGGGGCGCGAGTGGTAGGCCGGGAAGGGGTATTTGGCGATGTCAGGGCTGTCGCGAAAGCCGCCGTCGGTGACGACGCCGGCCACGCCACGCACCATCAGCCTCGCGACGAGGATGCCGCCGGCCGAGGCCGCGCGCGCGTCCTTGCGGCTGTCGATGACGAGGACGGCGCCCTCGGGGCATTCCTCGACCGCCTTGCGCTGCGGGTGGGCACGGTCCTTGAACACGCCGATGTCGTTCAGATCCTCGCGCGCCGGGATATAGCGCAGCGTGTAGGCCGGGCCGACCATATGGGGCAGGCCGGGGTTCAGCGGCCTGACGTCCTGGATGAACTGACCGCGCAGGCCGCGCTTGAACAAGGCGGTGCACAGCGTCGCGGTGCTGACGCCCATCAGCTTTCTGCGGGTGTCGGGATTCATGGTTTGCATATCGGTTCTCCATCGCAGCAGACGGGTATTTGCGGGCCGAGCGACGGGCCGCTCCCTAGCCGGCCCGCCCTGGCGATGTGCTTGCGGCTCGACGCCGCAAGCATCGCCGTCCCCTCGGGGGACCGGCCAAGGTAATCCTTGGACGAGGGGCTAATAAATCACCGGCTCGGGCACCGGGGCGCCGAACTGGGTTTCAAGGAAGTCGAAGTCACAGCCTTCGTGGGCCTGCAGGATATGGCGGCCGAACATCCATCCATAGCCACGCTCGTAGCGTGGGGGCGGGGGCGTCCAGGCGGCGCGGCGCGCGGCCAATTCCTCGTCGCTGACCTCGAGATGGATGCGGCGGGCCGGCACGTCGACGGTGATGCGGTCACCGGTCTTCACCAGCGCCAATGGCCCGCCGATGAAGGCCTCGGGGCTGCAGTGCAGCAGGCAGCCGCCATAGCTGGTGCCGCTCATGCGCGCGTCCGACAGGCGCAGCATGTCGGTCACGCCAGCTTTCAGCA
Source organism: Roseateles saccharophilus (assembly GCF_031458095.1). GTDB lineage: Bacteria > Pseudomonadota > Gammaproteobacteria > Burkholderiales > Burkholderiaceae_C > Pelomonas > Pelomonas saccharophila_A. The sequence continues at coordinate 2,353,294 of NZ_JAVDXU010000001.1, read as the reverse complement.
GCTTGGTCGGGATGGGCAGCATGCCCCACTCCGGCATGCCGGCGCCCTTGGGGCCGGCGTTGCGCAGCACCAGGATGTCGTCGCCGGTCACTTCCAGGTCCGGGTCTTCGACCGCGGCCTTCAGGCTGGGATAGTCGTCGAACACCAGCGCGCGGCCGGTGTGCTGCAGAAGATGCGGTGCGACGGCGCTCGGCTTGATGACGACGCCGTCCGGCGCGAGATTGCCGCGCAGCACGGCGAGTGCCCCTTCGGCGTAGATGGGGTTGTCCAGCGGCCGGATCACGTCGGCGTTGAAGACTTGCGAGCCCTCGATGTTTTCGCCCAGCGTGAGGCCGTTGATGGTCTGCGCGCTCAGGTCCAGCTTGTCGCGCATGACGTTCATCAGCGCCGGCAGGCCACCCGCGTAGAAGAAGTCTTCCATCAGATAGGCATCGCCGCTGGGCCGGATGTTGGCGATGACGCCGACGTGGCGGCTGGCCGCATCGAAGTCGTCCAGCGTGATGGCCAGACCCGCGCGGCGGCTGATGGCGACGAGGTGGATGATGGCGTTGGTACTGCAGCCCATGGCCATGGCGACGGCGATGGCATTGGCAAAGCTGCCCGCACTCAGCATCTTCGCGGGCGTCAGGTCGTCCCACACCATCTGCACGATGCGCCGGCCGCATTCGGCCGACATGCGGATGTGGTTGGCGTCCGGCGCCGGGATGCTGCTGGCGCCCGGCAGCGTGAAGCCCAGGGCCTCGGCAATGCCCATCATGGTGGCGGCCGTGCCCATGGTCATGCAGGTGCCGTGGCTGCGCGCGATGCCGGCTTCCATTTCGGCCCAGGCCTGGTCGCTCAAGCGACCGGCGCGGCGTTCATCCCAGTATTTGAAGGCGTCGCTGCCCGAGCCCAGCACCTGGCCGCGCCAGTTGCCGCGCAGCATGGGGCCGGCCGGCAGATAGATGCAGGGCAGGCCCATGCTGATGGCGCCCATCAAGAGGCCCGGCGTGGTCTTGTCGCAGCCGCCCATCAACACGGCGCCGTCCACCGGGTGGCTGCGCAGCAGTTCCTCGGTCTCCATGGCGAGGAAGTTGCGATAAAGCATGGAGGTCGGCTTGACCATGCTCTCGCTCAAGGAGATGGCCGGCAGCTCCAGCGGCCAGCCGCCGGCCTGCAGGATGCCGCGCCTGACGTCCTCCACCCGCTGCTTGAAGTGGGTGTGGCATTGGTTGGCATCGCTCCAGGTGTTGATGATGGCGATGACCGGCTTGCCGATGAAATCCTCGGCGGCATAACCCATCTGCAGCACGCGGCTGCGGTGGCCGAAGGAACGGAAGTCGTCCTTGGCGAACCAGCGGGCGCTGCGCAGGTCTTCAAGCTTCTTGATCGTCATCCTGGCCTCGGATCAGCAAGCCCGACGCATCGATGCGCATGCGCTCGGCGGTATCAACCGGGCAGCTCGGGCCGAAGAGACCGGCGCAGCTGCGGCTCTGGACTGGGCTGCCATGCTGGCGCTGGGATTCATGGGCGGTCATCACAACGGTTTGAATGGGAGCGCTATCATAATTGCGGTAGCATCCCGGGCGCTCAGCGTTTTCACCAGAATGATGCGCGCCGCACCGGCCTTGACCATGCGCGGCGTGCACCGCTCATGTGCTGCCGGGTGGCCGCGGCTTGCGCTGCCTGCCGGTGGCTGCTCAACACCTGCTGCCTGACCGGCTGACGGAGCAACTCGTGCTGCGCGAACGCGTCGCGCCGGAGCTGATGCTTGCGCCGCCGCGACCGGGATGGTTGCCTGGGCGGCCTCAGTGGGGAAGCAGAGCAGGTTTGGCCAGGTAGGCCTGGAACAGGCGCGCGAACTGTCCGCCATCCGTTGTGATGTTTGCCGAGGTGCTCCCGCCGCCGCTGAACACGATCGCGAACACGCCGATGGCGGTGTACTCGGTCGGGTGCGTGAGCATGTACTGGACATGGTTGTCCCGGAAGTGTCCCGGGCTGCCGCCGGGGGTCGCCGAGGGCACGCCCATCGGCGTCTGCCAGTACAGGATGGGCAGCTTGCCAAGCGCGTTTCGCACGGCGCTCCACTCACCCATGTTCTGACGGAAATTGGGTGTCGCCACATTGGTTTCATCCCAGTAGAACGGCCCGCCGCCGCGCCCTGTGCACTCGGCTGGCGGCGCGGCGACCTCAAAGCAACCGGCATCGCGGTCGGTCGTCTGCGCGACGATGAAATCGGCCTTGTGCGCCCCGACCTTCAGCATGAAGTCGCCGACGGTGGTGGCATCGCGGCCCCAGAAGGAGGGCGGGAACCCGATCTTGGCCATGGGGGCATAGGTTCGCCCGAGCGCCAACAGGCATCCCGCGAGTCCCGCGACGTTGTCCGGCTGGCTGGCGCACTCGGTCACCATGCTGACCCGCGCCGGCTGTTTCGTCGGGTCGCCGCCGGGAGCGCCTGCCAGCACGAAACCCCAGAAGTCCGGCTCCAGATTGACCAGCGTGGGCAGGCCCGTTGCACCGATCTTCTGGTACATCAGCTTGACCTGTGCCCAGTAGCTGGCCATGAAGGCCGCGTCATTGACGGCGCCGAGATTCCCTTCGCCTCTGGAGGCCATCTGATAGAGCGTGAACATGGGCACCGCGCCGATGGCCTTGACGTTCGCGGAGACATAGCTCACGTAGGCCCCGTCGGGGCTGTTCCAGTAAGGCCATGAGCCGTTTCCCACGCCTACAAGGTAGGTGTCGATGATGTCGGGCGGAATCTGCTGGCTCTTCATGTCCGCGATCGAGTTGCCTGCGCCCAGACCGCCCAGAAGCCGATTCGGCATGCCAAGGGCTGCGTTGATCGACGATGCAGGTGCAGGTGCAGGTGCAGGTGCAGGTGCAGGTGCTGGTGCTGGTGCTGGTGCTGGTGCAGGTGCAGGTGCTGGTGCTGGTGCTGGTGCTGGTGCAGGCGTGGGCGTGGGCGTGGGCGCAGGCACTGGTGCGGGCGCGGGCGCGGGCGCGGGTGCGGGTGCGGGTGTAGGCGTAGGCGTAGGCACCGGTGCAGGTGCAGGTGCAGGTGCAGGTGCAGGTGCAGGTGCAGGCACCGGTGCGGGTGCGGGTGCGGGTGCGGACGGCGCTTCGGGGGTAGTCGATGACGACCCGCCTCCGCCGCAGGCGGCGAGGCCTGCACTGAGGAGGGCAACCGCGACAAGGCGGGCATGGGATGCGATGTTCAGTGCCGGTGACATTTTTTCCTTCGGAATGGGTGGCCGTCGTTCGCTGCGTCGCGCGACTGCGGGCAGCAAACGGTCGGGCCTGAACGCGGTCGGCGGGCGGTGCGCTGTCCGTTCAAGCCGTGCAGCGCGGTTCGCAATCCATCGCAAAACGCGGGCCCGTTCCTTGCGGTAACAAACTCTCGTTACACCTACGACGCAGGGCGGCCTGGCCTCTCGGTGAAGGCCGGCGAGCTGCTGCTGCCAGCCGACCTCTAGCGCGCGTCGAACTCCAGCCGCATCCAGCGCGACAGGGGCTGGCCCGGCCTCACGATGCAGCCCTGCTCGCGCCACGCTTGGTGGTTGGGTGCATCGGGAAAGAACTGTGGCTCCAGCGCGATGCCGGCATGGCGCTTGAACGCCCGGCCGTCCCGGCCGCGCGAGTTCTGCACGAAGTTGCCGCTGCAGACCTGCAGGCCGGGGTAGTCGGTGAAGAGGCGCATCGCCAGGCGCTCGTCGGTCGACGTCAGCTCTGCTGCGGCCAGTTCACCGCACGCAGCGGCGGCGTCCAGCACAAAGCAGTGGTCATAGCCGTGTCCGAAACGCTGCTGCTCGCCCTGACCCAGTCCATCGCCGATGCGGCGAGCCTGGCGCAGATCGAAAGGCGTAGCGTCGACCGATGCGACCTTGCCGGTGGGAATCATGTCCGGCCTCACAGGCAGCATCCGGCTGGCGGCGACATGCAGGCGGTGTGCCAACACCGGTGCCGTGCCGCCGTCGAGATTGAAATACGGATGGCTGGTCAGGCTGATGGGGCAGGGCGCCGTTGTGCAGGCGCCGAAGCGCAGCGTGACAGCTTTGCGCACCGGGTCGATGCGGTACTCGACGTCGACGCCGGCCGCACCCGGATAGCCCTGGTCGCCGTCCGGCGAATGCAGGGCCAGGCGCAGATGCAGAGGGCCCTGGTCGACGAGGTCCCATGTTCGCCGGTCAAAGCCCTCGGGGCCGCCATGCAGCTGGTTGGCGCCCTCGTTGGCGACCAATCGATGCTGCTGGCCATCCAGCGTGAAAGCCGCGCCGCCGATGCGGTTGGCATAGCGGCCGACGACGGCGCCGAAGAAGCCCGGCTCGCGGGCATGGTCGGCCAGCGTCGCATGGCCGAGGATGGCCTCGCGCACGCTGCGGTCGGGCATGGGCACGAGGCAGGACAGCCAGCGTGCGCCGTAGTTGCTGACTGCTATCTGCAGGCCGCCGGCCGTGCCGAGTCGGTAGACCTCGGCCTTCATTTCGGCAGGTAGTCGAAGCGTTCGAAATCGGCCGTGCGCGCGCCCCCGCTGGTGTCGAAGGCCAGCATGCCGACGAAGGCACCGGTGAAGCTGCCATGCTCGCCGCGGCCACCTTCATCGGAGATGACGCTGGCGTCCAGCACCGGGCCGATGGGCCGCCAGCCCAGGCCCCAGTCGGCGAAGAACTGCAGGGCCACGCCGTGGACGTCGGCGGCCAGGCGCACCGGGCCGATGTCGGGCAGCTTGATGGCTTCGGCCAGCGGGAACTCCAGCCGGTTGTCCGGCCAGTCGCCAGGGCAGGACAGGATGCTGAGCACGCGGCCGATGCCGTCCTGCCAGGTCACGACCAGGGCGTGGAATTTGTGGCGGTTGTAGTAGTGGGTGAGGCCGGCGGCCTGCTGGTAGGTGTCGGGTGCGAAGCTGGCCAAGGTGGTCTCGGCGCGAAAGCTCGCGTCCTCCTGGCGACGCGCCACCAGACTTTGCTCGAACCAGCTGCCCACCGACTCGCGGCCCGTCAGGCGCAAGGCGCCGCCGGTCAGCTGGAACAGCCGGTCAGGCTCGGGCGTGCGCAGCCACTGGAATTCGGGCGGCAGGGCCGGGCAGTCGACAAAGCTGCGGCGGATGGGCTTGCGTGGCTCGGGCTCGACGCCGGCGACCGGCGCTGGCACCTCCACGGCCGGCACCATGCCGCCGTGCTCGAGGTAGAGCCAGTCGTCTTCGCCCCAGATGCATTTCTGGATCGCCGTCTCGCGGCCGCGCGGCGAACGCAGCGTGCCGGGCAGCGGGCGGCCGCAGAGATGGGCGAGATAGGTGCTGCCCCCGCCTTTGCCATCATCCAGCTCGACCACCTGGCCATGGCCGGCGCGCTGCAGCGGCGCCTCGGGGGCGTCCTTGCTGCTGACGACATGCTGGTGCGGGTGGGTCTCGTAAGGCCCGTGCAGCTCTCGCGAGCGCGCCATCGTTACCGCATGGCCGTAGCCCGTGCCGCCTTCGGCCGTGACCAGGTAGTACCAGCCCTTGCGCTTGAAGAGATGCGGCCCCTCGACGAGGCCCAGCGACGTGCCCTTGTAGATGTTGGTGACGGGGCCGACGAGCTTGCCGCTGGCGGCATCCCATTCCTGCAGCAGGATGCCGTCGAAGGCCGGTGCCTTGGGGCTACCGCCGATGGAGCCGGTACGGTGGTTCCAGAGCATGTTGAGGAACCACTTGCGGCCGTCGCTGTCATGGAAGAGCGAGGGGTCGAAGCCCGATGAGTTCACATAGACAGGGTCGCTCCACGGCCCGTCGATGCTGGGCGCTGTGACGATGTAGTTGTGCGCGTCCTTGAAGTTGCCCTCGAAGCGCTTGACGTCGGTGTAGACCAGCCAGAACTGGCCGTCGGCGTAGGACAGGCAGGGCGCCCAGACGCCGCAGGAGTCGGGGTTGCCGCGCAGGTCGAGCTGGCTCCTGCGGTTCAGCGGCCGGCCCACCAGCGCCCAGTTGACCAGGTCGCGCGAGTGGTGGATCTGCACGCCCGGATACCACTCGAAGGTCGAGGTGGCGATGTAGAAGTCGTCACCGACGCGGCAGAACGACGGGTCCGGATTGAAGCCGGGCAGCACGGGGTTGCGGATCATGGATCGGGCTCGAATCAGCTGGCGGCATTGAAAAGGTTACGCTACCATGAATCGATTGCGGCGCGCTTTGCCTGAACCCGGCCTGACGGCAAGTCCATGGCAAAAGTGGCGTCAATCCAAGGGAAAATCCCGATCGGGCCCGAGGCTCATTGACGAGCCACAAAACTGATTGCGTAAACATCAATGGCAAAGAGCACCCGCCGAGAGGTGCCGGGCCTGGAGACAAACGGTGATTCGTCGTGTTCTGAAATCCCTGGCCGGGTTGCTGGCCGTGGCCGGCCTGTGTGTGCCGGCACTGGCCTGCGACGCGCCGGCGTCGGTCTGCTCACGCGACCCAGGCCGCGCGCTGGCGCTCGTGGTGTCGGGCCAGCCGGCGGCTGTCGTCGTCGATGCGGCTGCCGATCCCGCGCTCAAGCACGCCGGCCGCAATTTCGCGGCCGATCTGGAGCGCGTGTCGGGCCAGCCGGCGAAGTTGCTGAACGGCGCCGGCGCGGCGCGCGGCGACGTCGTCGTCATCGGCGTGCTGGGCCACAGCGTCATGCTGGACGACCTGGTGAAGCGGCACAAGCTCAGCGTCGACGGGCTGCGGGGGCGCTGGGAGGCTTTCCGCCAGGTCGTCGTCGACCAACCCTGGCCCGGCGTCGCCCGCGCCCTCGTCATCGTCGGCGCGGATCGCCGCGGTGCCGTCTTCGGCACCTATGACGTCTCGGCCCGCATCGGCGTCAGCCCCTGGGCCTGGTGGGCGGATGTGCCGGTGGAAAAGAAGGCGAATGTCTTCATCACCGCCGGCAGCCGCGACGACCAGCCCCAGGTCAAGTACCGCGGCATCTTCATCAACGACGAGGCGCCGGCACTCAGCACCTGGGCCCAGGCCAGGTTCGGCGGCACGAATGCGGCCTTCTACGAGCATGTCTTCGAGCTGATCCTGAGGCTGCGCGGCAACTATCTATGGCCGGCGATGTGGCAGCCGCGGGCCTTTGGTGCGGACGATCCGAAGAACATGGCGCTGGCCGACGAGATGGGTGTCGTCATGGGCACCTCCCACCATGAGCCCATGATGCGGGCCCACGACGAATGGGCGCGTTTCAAGGGCGGGCGCTGGGACTATGCGAAGAACGGCGAGAAGCTGCGCGAGTTCTGGCGCGGTGGCGTGCAGCGCATGATGGGCCGGCCGGACGGCGGCGCCTTCGACAGCCTGGTCACCGTCGGCATGCGCGGCGACGGCGACGAGGCCATGAGCGAAGGCACGGCCACAGGCCTGCTCGAAGGCATCGTCAAGGACCAGCGCCAGATCCTGGCCGACGTGACCCGCAAGCCGGCCGATCAGACGCCGCAGATGTGGGCCCTCTACAAGGAGGTGCAGGACTATTACGACAAAGGCATGCAGGTGCCCGACGACGTGCTGCTGCTGTTCTGCGACGACAACTGGGGCCAGATCCGCCGCCTGCCGGCAACAGACGCCAGACGCAAGGGCGGCTACGGCGTCTACTACCACTTCGACTACGTCGGCGGGCCGCGCAACTACAAGTGGCTCAACACCAACCAGATCGAGAAGACCTGGCAGCAGATGAACCTCGCCCACGAGCGCGGGGCCGACGCGCTGTGGATCGTCAACGTCGGCGACATCAAGCCGATGGAGTTTCCGATCAGCTTCTTCCTGGACATGGCCTGGTCGCCCAAGGCCATGACGCCGGCGGCGCTGGCGGCCTACCCGAAAGACTGGGCGGCACGCACCTTCGGCCCGGCCCAGGCAGCGGAGATCGGCGAGCTGGTCACGCGCTACAGCCAGTACGCGGCGCGGCGCAAGCCTGAGCTGATCGACCCAACGACGTTCGCTCTCGGTGACGCCTCGGCTGATGCGCTGGAGGGTGGCGACTTCGGACGTCGCGTCGCCGAATGGGCCGCGCTGGAGGCGCGTGTGGCCAAGGTCAAGGCCGGGCTGCGCGCCGACCAGCTCGATGCCTATTTCCAGCTCGTTGAGCACCCGGTGCTGGCCCTGGCCAACCTCTACCGCCTGCATTACGCCGCGGCCTGGAACCGCAAGCTGGCCGCCGCCGGCGATGCGCGCGCCAATGTCTTTGCCGATCGCGCCGAGGCCGCCTTCCGGCGCGACCAGGCGATTGCCGACCAGTACCACGCCCTGGCCGGCGGCAAATGGGCCGGCATGATGCTGCAGACCCATATCGGCTACACGAGCTGGCAGCAGCCGGACAAGAACATCATGCCGGCGGTCACGCGCGTGGCGGGCAGCGCGGATGCGGCCGAGGTGGACCGCCACTTGGCGCGGGGCGTGCCGGTGGCGTCTGCCGCAATCACCCTCGAAGCGCCGCGCTTCAGCCGCGCCATCAACGGTCAGGGGCTGACGTGGACCGCCATTTCCAACCTCGGCCAGGGCCTGGGCGCCGTGACGGCGCTGCCGCAAGGACGCGCGGCCACGACGCTGGCCGATGGGGTTCGATTGGAGTACGACGTCGACACCGTGCACAGCGGCGACATGCTCTTGAGCCTGCACATGGTGCCGACGCTGGACACGCGCAATGCCGGCGGCATCCGCCTGGCCGTCGGCATCGACGAGCAGCCGGCGCAGGAGCTCAAGCTGAACCTGCAGCCCACCGCAGGTCCCGAGTTGAGCCGCGGCGAGAAGGACTGGGCCCAGGCCGTCAAGGACAACGGTTTCGTATTGAAGGCCTCGTTCAAGGACATCAAGCCCGGCAAGCACGTCATCAAGGTCTGGCGCCTGGACGACAACGCGGTGCTGCAGAAGCTGGTGCTGGCGCCACTGCAGAGCGTCAACGTCGCGCCGCGCGGCGCGGCGGTCACGGGCAACTACCGCAACCTGCTGCGCGAGATCCGCCCCGACATCAGCGAGGCCGCCATCGATGCCAAGCTGGCCGGCTATTGGAAGTCGCTGTTCGAGGGCGGCGCGGAGCAGCGCGTCGTTTACCCGGCGGCCACCACGCCTGATGGCCCGGCCGCCTATGTGCTGGACGTCAACAACGCCGACGTGCGCAGCGAGGGCATGTCCTACGGGATGATGATTGCCGTGCAGATGGGCCGCAAGCCCGAGTTCGACGCGCTGTGGAACTGGGCCGCGACGCATATGCGCTACCGCACGGGCCCGCGCGCCGGCTACTTCCGCTGGCAGTGCCAGCCCAAGGGCTGCGACAAGGACGCCGTGCCCGCCTCCGACGGCGAGGCCTACTTTGCCACCGCCCTGCTGATGGCCGCTTCTCGGTGGGGCAATGGCCAGGGCCTCTACGACTACAACGCCCAGGCCCAGGCACTGCTCAGCACCATGCTGCACAAGGAGGCCATGAACGGCGGCATCGTGGCCGGTGTGCGGTCCATGTTCTCGCCCGAGCGCGGCCAGGTCGTCTTCGTGCCGATTGGCGAGGCGGCCGACTTCAGCGATCCGTCCTATCACCTGCCGGCCTTCTACGAGATCTGGGCACAGCGCGCCGCCAAGCCCGAGGACCGCAAGCGCTGGGCCGAGATCGCCGACATCAGCCGGGCCTATTTCTCGGTGGCCGCGCATCCGAAGACAGGCCTCACGCCCGACTACGCCGAGTTCGACGGCCGCGCCCACAAGCATGAAGGCCACGAGGACTTCCGCTACGACGCCTTCCGCACCGCGGTGAACTGGAGCGTCGATCAAGTTTGGTGGGACAAGAACCCGCAAGCCGCCGGCCTGAGCCGCAAGCTGCTGACCTTCTTCGCGTCACAGGGCCCGAACGGCAAGCCCTATCCCCATCTGTACACGCTGGACGGCAAGCCGCTGGACCCCGAAGCGTCCACGGGCCTGATGGCCAGCAATGCCGTCGCGGCCCTGCTCGTCGACAAGCCGCTGGCCGAGCGCTTCGTCAACGACCTGTGGGCGCTGCAGCCGCCCGCCGGGCGGTGGCGCTACTACGACGGGTTGCTGCAGTTCATGGCCCTGCTGCATGTGACGGGCCGTTTCCGGGTCTGGTGAGAAGGGATACACAAATGAAGATCTTGTTGACGGTCGGCCTCGCCGGCTGCCTGTCCTTGGCCGGCCCGGCCGTCGCGGCGCCGCCCGCCGATGCCGAAGCCCAGGCTCGGCGCATCGTGTCGCAGCTGACCCTCGACGAGAAGACGGAGCAGCTGCTCAACGGCGCGCCCGCCATCCCGCGCCTGAACATCCCGGCCTACAACTGGTGGACGGAGTCGCTGCACGGCGCCTTCGGCCCCGGCGCGACGACCAACTTCCCCCAGCCCGTCGGACTGGCCGCCAGCTTCAACGACCACCTGATGCAGGACGTCGCGGCCAGCATCAGCACCGAGGTGCGCGCCGTCTACGCCCTGGGTCGCGGCAAGGACAACCCGAACCGCATCGGCGGCTCGCTGGACACCTGGTCGCCCAATATCAACATCTTCCGCGACCCGCGCTGGGGCCGGGGCCAGGAGACCTATGGCGAAGATCCCTTCCTGACCGGCACGCTGGCCAAGGCCTTCGTGCGCGGCATGCAGGGGCCAGACGCTGAGCGGCCCCAGGTGATTGCCAGCCCCAAGCACTTCGCGGTGCACAGCGGTCCGGAATCGACGCGTCACTCGGTGGACGTGTGGGTCTCGGCCCAGGACCTGGAGGACACCTATCTGCCGGCCTTTCGCGCCGCCATCGTCGACGCCCAGGCCGGCTCCCTCATGTGCGCCTACAACCGCGTCAACGGCGAGCCCGCCTGCGCCAGCCAGAGCCTGCTGGTGAAGACCTTGAGGCAGGACTGGAAGTTCAGCGGCTATGTGGTGTCGGACTGCGACGCGGTCATCGACATCAGCGCCCACCACAAATACGCCGTCGACGCCGCCGCCGGTGCCGCCGCGGCGCTGAAGGCCGGCATGGACAACGAGTGCAATGTCGCAACGCTGTCCCACACGCCGGGCCTGGGCGAGCGCTACAAGCAGGCGCTGCAGCGCGGCTATCTGCGCGAGGCCGACATCGACAACGCGCTGGTGCGCCTGTTCTCGGCGCGGCTGCGCAACGGCGACCTGCCGGGCTTGGGCGAGCGCAGCTTCCCGGCGGCCGAGACCATCAATTCGGCGGAGCACCGCGCGCTGGCGCTGCGCGCCGCCGTCGAGAGCCTGGTGCTGCTGAAGAACGACGGCGTGCTGCCGCTGCCGGCCACGGCCCGCATCGCCGTCGTCGGCCCGCTGGCCGATGCGCGTCGCGTCATGCGCGGCAACTATTCCTCGGGCCAGACCGGGCCGACGCAGACGGTCTTCGAGGCCTTGAGCCGGCAGTTCGCGGCGGCCCAGGTCAAGCTGGTGCCCTTCGGCCCGTCCATCACCGACGGCGACCCGGTGCCGGCCAGTGCCTTCGTTGCACCCGACGGCAGCACGGGGCTGCACGCCAGCTACTTCAACCTGGAGGCCGGCTCACCGACGGCCGCGGGCAAGCGCCGCTTCCAGGCCAAGGCCTTTGCCAGCCACGGTGTGGCGCAGCTCGAGTCGCGCGCACGGGACTTTTCCGAGGCGGGCGCAGTGACACGTGTCGTCTGGACGGGCTTCCTGGTCGCGCCCGAAAGCGGCAGCTACCGGATCGGCGTGGCGGGCATCAAGGGCCAGGTGCGCGTCGGCGGGCGCGAGTTGATCCTCGCCAAGCGAGCAACCCAATGGGCCGAGCCGGTGGCGCTGACGCAGGTCGAGCTGAAGCAGGGCGAGCGCGTCGCACTGCACTTCGAAGCCGAATCGGGCGGCGGCGCGCCGCCGGGCATGGTCTGGAAGCGTGTGTCGCGCCAGCCGCTGGCGGAGCTGCGCGCGGGCGCAGCGAAGGCCGACGTGGTAGTGGCGGTCGTGGGCCTGACCTCCGACCTCGAGGGCGAAGAGATGCCCGTCAAGATCGACGGCTTCCAGGGCGGCGATCGCACCAAGCTCGACCTGCCCGCCGACCAGCGCGCCTATCTGCAGGCCGCCGCCCGGCTCGGCAAGCCGCTGGTGGTCGTGAACCTCAGCGGCAGCGCCATCGACCTGTCCTGGGCCAAGGTGAATGCGGCGGCCATCCTGCAGGCCTGGTATCCCGGCGAAGGCGGCGGCCGGGCCATCGCCCAGGTGCTGGGCGGTGCGGCCAACCCGGCCGGGCGCCTGCCGGTCAGCTTCTACCGCAGCGCGGCCGACCTGCCGCCCTTCGACGACTACCGCATGGCCGGCCGCACCTACCGCTTCTTCGGCGGCGAGGTGGTCTACCCCTTCGGCCATGGTTTGAGCTACTCGAGCTTCCGCTACGAGCCGCCCAAGGTCGAGGTGCAGGAAGACGGCCTGCAGACGCGCCTGCTGGTGCGCACGGCCGTCACCAACACCAGCGCGTGCGACGGCGACGAGGTCGTCCAGCTCTATCTGCTGCCGCCGCGTTTCGAAGGCGGCCCGCGCCTGGCCCTGCGCGGCTTCCAGCGCCTGCATTTGAAGGCCGGCGAGCGGCGCGAGCTCAGCTACAGCCTGGATGCGCGCGACCTCAGCTTCGTGGACCGCGACGGGGTCCGCCAGCTCATGCCCGGCAGCTACCGCCTCAGCGTCGGTGGTGGCCAGCCTGACACCGGTGCGCCGGTCGTGAGCGCCGAGTTTTCCCTGAAACAACGAACCCTGCTGCCGAGATGAAACCCATGACATCCCTTCGCACCACGCTGATCTCCCTGGCCCTGCTGCTCGCCGGCGCCACGGGCGCCCAGGCCCAGGACGGCCGCATCTATCCGCTGCAGGCGCCGCCCGAGCCCCACGCCATCCCGCTCGGCACCGGCGGCGTCGACAAGCAGCCGGCCGCCGAGGGCTGGTTCCGCCAATGGGGCGAGCCCATGGTGCGCAATGTCAGCACCGCCACGCTCACGCCCTTCCTGCCCGCGCCGGGCAAGGCCAATGGCGCCGCCGTCCTCGTCGCGCCGGGCGGCGGCTTTCGCTGGTTGTCCATCCACAACGAGGGCTGGAAGGTCGCCCAGGCTCTGGCCGACCGCGGCGTCGCGGCCTTCGTCCTGAAGTACCGGCTGATCCCGACGCCGGACTCGCTGGAAGGCCTGCAGAACTCGATGAACCGCCTGTTCTCGGCCGCCGGCGAGGGCGGCAAGCCGCCGCCGCTGAACCCCGACCTGTCCAACCAGCTTGCCGATGCCGAGGCTGCCTATGCCCTCATCCTGTCGCGCGCCAAGGCCTGGGGCGTCGACCCCAAACGGCTGGGCATGATGGGTTTCTCAGCGGGAGCGGGCTTGACGCTGCACAGCACCCTGAACTCCAAGTCCATGAAGCTGGCCTTCATCGCGCCGATCTACGGCGGCATGGGCCCGGTCGACGTGCCCAAGGACGCGCCGCCGATGTTCAGCGCCATCGCCAGCGACGACTTCCTGTTCCGCGGCCAGTTCGGCGTCGTCAAGTCCTGGTTCGACGCCGGGCGGCCGGTGGAGTTCCACCTCTACCAGAACGGCGGCCATGGCTTTGGCCTGGGCTATCCGGGCAACACCGCCAATGGCTGGTTTCCCGTCTTCATGCACTGGCTGGATGTGAACGGCCTGCTCGCCGCCAAGGCCACGCCGTAGCACAGACGCGCGGCTGGCCGCCGCGGCTCTCAGCGCCAGCCCCATCGCGCTCATGCCGGCACAGCGGCCAGCAGCCGCTTCGGCAAACGCGTGAACGCCAGGGCGCACAGGAAAGAGCCCATGCCCATCGCAAACGCGCCGATGAAAAGCCAGCTGTAGGTCGAGAACGAGTCGTAGATCAGCCCGCCCAGCACCGGCCCCAGCGCCATGCCGATGCTGCTGGCCATGGCGGTGCCGCCGATCACCGTGCCCATCATGCGCAGCGGGAAGTTCTCGCGGGCGATGACGGCGAACAGCGGCATCACGCCGGCATAGGTGAAGCCGAACAGCGCGGCCACGGTGTAGAAGCTCTTCAGCTCGCGGGCATAGATATAGCCGAGCACGACGATGGCCTGGGCCAGCAGGGCCAGCACCAGGGTGCGCGCCGCGCCGAAGCGGTCGCCCAGCAGGCCGAACACGATGCGGCCGCCCATGCCGGCCAGGCCTTCCAGGCTGTAGATGGAGACGGCGGCCATCAGCGGGATGCCGCAGGTGACGGCATAGCTGACAGTGTGGAAGATGGGTCCCGAGTGCGTGGCGCAGGTCAGAAAGCTCGTCAACACCAGGATCAGGAAGGGCGCCGAGCGCACCACCTGGCCGACGGAGGGGCCGGCCTGCTGCGACGCGTCGGGCGTCGCTGCGGCTTGTACCAGCGCCGGCGGGCGATGGATCAGCATCGCGGCGGGCAGCATGAGGCCCGCCACCACGGCCGCAACGATCTGCAGCGTGCTGCGCCAGTCGTGGCCCTGCACCAGCCAGGCGACCAGGGGCGACATCGTCATCGGCGCCATGCCCATGCCGGCCGACACCAGCGACACGGCCAGGCTGCGGTGGGTGTCGAACCAGCCGGTCACGCAGGCCATCAGCGGCGCAAAGATGGCCGCTGCGCTGACGCCGACGACGGCGCCGAAGCAGACCTGGAAGGCCAGCAGCGAGGTGGCGAGGCTGGACAGCGTCAGGCCGGCGATGAGCAGCAGCGTGCCGGCCACGACGACGAGTCGTGGCCCAACGCGGTCGGACAGCGTGCCCCAGAACATGCTGCCCACCGCCATGGCCACGAAAGCGACCGTCATCGCGGTGGAGATGCCGGTGGTCGACCAGCCGGTGTCCAGGGCAATGGGGCGCAGCAACACCGGCAGGGAGAAGAGGGCGCCGATGGCCACGCAGCCGAGCAGGCCGCCGGCGGCGACGATGATCCAGCGGTAGTGCTGGCGCAGGGTTTGGGTCCGGGAAGACATAGCCTGTCCTTTCGGCGTTCAGGAATTGGCGGAGGCCTCGCAGCCGAACTCGTCGATCTGGCGCACTTCGCATTCGAGGTCCCAGTCGCTGCCGTGCAGCTTCAGGAAGCGATGCGTCAGCGCCAGCGCGGCTTCGCGCGACGGGGCCTCGAAGAGGGCATAGCCGGCGATGACCTCCTTGGTCTCGGCGAAGGGGCCGTCCACCACCGACAGCAGGCCGCCGCGGTGCAGGCGTACGCGCACGCCCTCCGACGTGGGCCGCAGCCCTGCGGTGCTGATCAGCTGGCCGCTGCGGGTCAGCTCGTTGATCAGATGGCCCATTTCGGTCATCAGCTGCTCGCTGGGCGCCTGGCCTGTGGTTTCGTCGGCGCGGATCATCGAAAGGAATCGCATGCTCGGTCTCCATCCAAGTTCGAATCGCGGCGGACGGATTCCGCCGGCTCTCTGATGACGAACGAGGTCGCGCCAAATCGACAAGCCAGTTCGAATTCAGCCGCCGGCTTGCCGAACTGCCCAACTTGATGCACGATTGCAAACACGTTGACAACGCTGTCATTTCGCCCGGTTTCATGAAAAGCCATTCCGCCTCCTCTCATGCCGCCACCCTGCGCATGGTGGCTGACGCCTCGGGCGTCTCGACGACGACCGCCTCGCGAGTCATCAACAACGCACCCCATGTGCGCCCCGAGAAGCGCGAGGCCGTGCTCGCTGCGATAGCGCGCCTGGGCTTCGTGCCCAACACCATCGCGCGGGCCCTGGCCGACGGGCGCTCGCGCACCATCGGCATCGTCGTCCAGCATTTCGAGAGCCCCTGCTATGCCTGGACGCTGCGCGGCGTCGAGGAGGCGCTGTCCAAGGCGGGCTATGGCCTCGTCGTCGCCAGCGGGCATTGGGACCGGCGCGAGGAGGAGCGCTGCGTGCAGTCGCTGAAGGCGCGGCGCGTGGACGGCATCATCGTGCTGACCGGCACGCTGGACGACGGCTTCCTGACCGAGCTGGCCCAGGAGCTGCCCGTCGTGGCCACCGGCCGCGAGCTGAAGGCGCCGGGCCTGCACTGCCTGCATTCCAACGATTTCGAGGGCGCCCGCGCCGCGACACGGCATCTGATCCAGCGCGGCCATCGCCGCATCGCCCACGTCACCGGTGACCCCAGCCACCCGGATGCTCTCGAGCGCGAGCAGGGCTATCGGGCGGCGCTGGAGGAGGCAGGCATCCCGCTGGACCGCGCCCTGGTGGTGCGCGGCAACTACCAGGAGGCCAGCGGCGAGCGCGGCGCGGAAGACCTGCTGCGCCGCGGCATCGAGTTCTCTGC
The DNA here is from genome assembly GCF_031458095.1 of Roseateles saccharophilus. Taxonomy (GTDB): domain Bacteria; phylum Pseudomonadota; class Gammaproteobacteria; order Burkholderiales; family Burkholderiaceae_C; genus Pelomonas; species Pelomonas saccharophila_A. The sequence goes on along the minus strand of NZ_JAVDXU010000001.1, from coordinate 2,337,095 downwards.
GCTGTTTGCCGCCAACGACCAGATGGCCGCCGGCGCTGCCCAGGCGTTTTGCCGCCACGGCCTGCGCATTCCCGAGGACGTGTCCGTCGTCGGCTTCGACGATGTGCTGGCCTCGGCCCATGCCTGCCCGCCGCGCACCACGGTCAACCTGTCGCCGGCCGAGCTGGGCCGCCGCGCGGCTGCGGCCATGCTGGACCTGCTGGCGCACAGGCGGCCGCGGGCCGTGGCGCCCGAGCCCGAACTGGTGGTGAGGCATTCAACGCGCTTCGTCTGAGGGCCCGTCGCCGCTAACGGTGCGTCGACTGCCACGCCGGACTCTCTCCCGGGGCATGCCAATCCCATGGCTGGTTTCCCTCGCCCTTGCGCGCGCTTGACGCAGATCAGTCCAACAGCTTGGCGCGCCGCACCCACCCTTTGACAGCGCGGTCAAGCCCTGCCTAGAGTTCGTCCACCTACAGGGAGAAGAAGATGGACTGGTTGAAACAGGTCAGGATCGGCCCGCGCCTGGGCCTCGCGTTTGGCGTCGTGTTGTGCCTGCTGGCCGCCGTGGCCCTGATCGGGCGGGCCAGCCTGGCCCAGGTGGCCGAGGGCCTGGAGACGGTCTACCAGGACCGCACCGTGCCGCTGGCCCAACTCGGCGACATCAGCCGCCTGACCATCCGCAACCGCTTCCTGCTGGCCGACATGATGCTGAAGGCCGAGCCTGCGGTCATCGAAAAGCACACCCAGGAGATGGCCGGCAACATCAAGGCCATCGACGAGCTGCTGAAGCAGTACCTGGCCACCAAGCTGACGCCGGAGGAAAAGCAGCTGGCCGACCGTTTTGTCGCCGCGCGCACCAGCTATGCCCAGCAGGGCCTGGCGCCGGCGCGGGCGGCGCTGCTCAAGGGGGATGTCGAGGCCGCGCGCGCCCTCTACGACGGCAAGGTTGCCGAGATGGCGCCGCAGGTGGCGGACAGCCTGGGTGAATTGCAGCGCCTGCAGGTGCGCGAGGCTCGAGAGGAGTTCGAGGCGGCCCAGGCGGTTCAGCATCGCGCCGAATGGATCACCGTGTCCGCCGCGGTCTTCGCCATCGCCATGGGTGCCCTACTGGCCTGGCTGATCACCCGCTCCATCACGCAGCCGGTGGCCGCTGCGGTACAGCTGGCCGAGGCCGTCTCCGCCGGCGACCTGCGCCAGAGCATCAGCGTGCGTGGCCGGGACGAGGTGGCCCAGTTGCTGCGCGCGCTGGCGGCGATGAACGACAGCCTCGCGCGCATCGTCAGCCAGGTGCGCCACAGCTCGGACTCGATCGCCACCGGCTCGTCCGAGATCGCTACCGGCAATGCCGACCTGTCGCAGCGCACCGAGGAGCAGGCCTCCAATCTGCAGCAGACGGCGGCCTCGATGGAAGAAATGAGCGCGACGGTCAAGCAGAACGCCGATATCGCGCGCACCGCCACCCAGCTCGCCAGCAGCGCCAGCGGTGTGGCCAGCAAGGGCGGCGAGGTGGTGGGCCGCGTCGTCAGCACCATGGACGACATCACGACCAGCTCGCGCAAGATCGTCGACATCATCGCGACCATCGATGGCATCGCCTTCCAGACCAATATCCTGGCGCTGAATGCGGCGGTGGAGGCGGCCCGCGCCGGCGAGCAGGGGCGCGGCTTCGCGGTCGTGGCCGGCGAAGTGCGCGTGCTGGCCCAGCGCTCGGCCGAGGCGGCCAAGGAGATCAAGAGCCTGATCAGCCAGAGCGTCGAGAGGGTCGACGCCGGCTCCCAGCTGGTGGCCGAGGCCGGCAGCACCATGGGCGAGATCGTCGCCCACGTGAAGCGCGTGGCCGACCTGATCGGCGAGATCGATGCGGCCAGCGGCGAACAGGCCAAGGGCATCACCCAGGTCAGCGAGGCCGTCAACCAGCTCGACCAGGTCACGCAGCAGAACGCGGCCTTGGTGGAGGAATCGGCCGCCGCCGCCGAGAGCCTCAAGCATCAGGCGGCGCGCCTCGCCGAAGTGGTGGATCAGTTCAAGCTCGGCGCCGACGTGCAGGTGCCGCCACCGCCGCCCAGGCGTGCGCCCTCGATGGCACGCCTGGCGCCACCGCGGCCCGCGCCCAGGCCGGCGCCCAAACCGGCGATGGCAGCCGACGAAGCCGGCAATTGGGAGAGCTTCTGAACGGGTCGAAGCGGATGTAAGCGGCACAGCGTCCTACAACGCCGCAAACTTCACCGTTGCATGGTAGAGCTTTCCAACTCCAGGAGACTGCCATGCCGCGCGGTGACAAGTCGTCCTATACGGACAAGCAGAAACGCCAGGCCGAACACATCGAGGAAGGTTACGAAGACCGCGGCGTGCCCAAGGACGAGGCCGAGCGCCGTGCCTGGGCGACGGTGAACAAGGAGACCGGCGGCGGCAAGAAGTCGGGTTCTGGCCGGGGCCAGCCCGAAAACCACGCACCCTCGCGCAAGGGTGGGCGCCTGGGTGGCCAGGCCGCGGCGAGTCGCACGGCAGCCCAGCGGTCGGCCTCAGCCAAGAAGGCGGCCGCCACTCGCAAACGCAATGCCGAGGCGCGGGCCAGGGCCCATTGAGGGCGGTCGGCAATATTTGCCGTCAACTCAGCCGCGTGGCGGGAAGAAACGCCGCAGCCTTTCTATCGACAAGGGCTTGCTCAGGACATGGTCAATGCCTGCCTGCATGGCTTCGTCGTGGGCCTGGGCGCCGCATCGGCCGGTCACGGCAATGAGGACGAGGTCAGGCCCATAGCGGGCGCGCAAGCGTCTGGACAGTTCCACGCCATCGAGGTCGGGCAGGCCGAGGTCGACCAGGGCGCAGACCGGTTGGTACTCAGCCACGGCGGTGATGGCAGCTTCCGCCGTGGTGGCGAAACGCACGCTGTAGCCGTCACCCTTGAGCAACGCGCTCAAGGTTTCGCAGGCATCCAGATCGTCATCGACCAGAACGACGCGGATGTCCTCCTTCGGCATGGTTGTCTCCTCTCGATGCGTCGGCGGGGCGCATCTTTTGTAACGCCCTGATAGGCGGATTAAGCAAGTGTGATGCCACGGGAAGAAGGTGGGGGGGCGAGTCACTTCAGACAGCCCAGGCGGTGTCCACGATGGCCTGGGCCGTCAGGCCGAGGGGGGCAGCCAGCGCGCCCGCCGGCGTTGATTCATCGAAGCTGTCGATGCGCGAAGGCGCTGCCGGTGCTCTCATGCGCTGTGGCACAGGATGAGTTGTTCGAGGGTCTCGGTGTCGGCGATGAACTGGGCGATGCCTTCGGCGAGCTTGTCGCGGGCCATGGCATCGGCGGCGAGTGCGGCGTGGAACTCGGCCTCGGTCAATGCGGGTGGCGGCACCTCGATGCGGCCTTCGTGCAATGCAAGCCGACGCTCGACCGGCGTCGTCGCCTGAGCCAGTTCAGCGAGCAATGCCGGGCTGATGGTCATCAAGTCGCAACCGGCCAGCGCAATGATCTGGCCGGTGTTGCGAAAGCTCGCCGCCATGACCTCGGTGCGGATGCCGTGGCGCTTGTAGTGGCGATAGATCTCCCCCACCGAACGCACGCCGGGGTCATTGGGGCCGGCCATGGCCGCTTCGTTCCAGCTGTGGCCCGCCGTCTTCTTGAACCAGTCGTAGATGCGGCCGACGAAGGGCGAGATCAGCTGCACGCTGGCGTCGGCGCAGGCGCGGGCCTGGGCCAGGCAGAACAGCAGCGTCAGATTGGTATGGATGCCCTGCTGCTCCAGCTGGCGCGCGGCCTGGATACCTTCCCATGTCGAGGCCAGCTTGATCAGCACACGGGCGCGCGGCACGCCGGCGGCGGCGTAGAGGGCGATCAGGCGCTGGGCCGTGGCAATGGAGGCCGCGGTGTCGTGCGACAGGCGCGGATCGATCTCGGTCGACACGCGGCCGGGCACGAGCTTGAGGATCTCGATACCAAAGGCCACCAGCAGATGCTCGGCCACGGTCGCTGCCGAAGCGCCGGGGTGGGCGGCGACGGCCTGCTCCAGCAGCGGCCGGTAGCGCGGCGACTGCACGGCCTTCAGCACCAGGGACGGGTTGGTCGTCGCGTCCTGCGGCGCGAATTGCGCGAGCTGATCGAAGTCGCCGGTGTCGGCGACCACGGTGCTGTGTTGGCGGAGCTGGGCTAGGCTGTTCATGGGCGTGACGGGGCCTGCCGCGCGAACGGCATGGCCTGGCGTGGTGGGGGTCAGGAGAACTCGGCGCGCAGCGCGCTGTACAGACGCTTGAAGCGCTCGAAGCGCGGCTGCAGGCTTGCAGCCAACGCGGCATCGGGTTCGGCGACGCGGGCGATGTCGGGCGTGCGGCAGACCTCGTCGACGCTGCCGCCGCAGGCCAGCCAGGCCAGGCGCGCGGCGCCCAGTGCGCCACCGGCTTCGGCGCCGACGCCATTGACGAGGCGCACATTCAGCAGCGAGGCGAGCAGCCTGGCCCACCACTGGCTGCGCGCACCGCCACCGACCAGCCACAGCGATTCGGCCGTGCCGCCGCCGGCCTGCAGGGCCTGCCAGCCGTCCAGCAGGCCGAAGCCCACGCCTTCCAGCACCGCATAGCCCAGGGCCGCCGCGTCATGCTCATGCGTGAGACCGAAGAACACGCCCTGGGCGTTGGCGTTGTTGTGCGGCGTGCGTTCGCCGCTGAGATAGGGCAGGAAGATCGGGGCCTGCTGGCGCTGCGTGTCACTCAGCGCGGCGACCTTCTCGATCAGCTCGGCCTCGCCCGGCTCGCCCAGCAGCCGCGTGACCCAGCGCAGCGCACTCGCCGCACTGAGCATGACGCTCATCTGGTGCCAGGTGTCGGGCAGGGCATGGCAGAAGGCGTGGACGGCGCGGGCCGGATTCGGGCTGAAGGCCTCGTTGCAAAGGAAGATGACACCCGAGGTGCCGAGGGACAGAAAACCCTGGCCCGGCTTGACGACGCCCATGCCGACGGCGCTGGCCGCGTTGTCGCCGCCGCCACCGGCTATTGCGGTGCCGGCCTTCAGGCCCCAGCGTTCGGCGAGCTCATGCTTGAGCCCAGCGCTGGGTTCGCTGCCTTCGACGAGGCGCGGCATATGGCTCTCGTTCAGCCCCGTCAGCGCCAACGCCTCGGGCGACCAGCGGCGGCGGGCGACGTCCAGCCACAGCGTGCCGGCGGCGTCGCTCATCTCGCTGACGTGGGAGCCGCTGAGCTGCAGGCGCAGCCAGTCTTTGGGCAGCAGCACCTTGGCGACGCGGGCAAACAGCTCGGGTTCGTGCTGGCGCATCCAGGCCATCTTGGGGGCCGTGAAGCCCGGCATCGCCAGGTTGCCGGTGATGGCCGGCAGCTCGGGGCAGGCGGCCATCATCTCCGCGCATTGGGCCGCGCTGCGGCCATCGTTCCACAGGATGGCCGGCCGCAGGACGCGGTCGGCCTCGTCCAGCGTGACAGCCCCATGCATCTGCCCCGACAAGCCGATGCCGCGCACCCGCGCCAGCGCCGCGGCGTGGCCGTGGCCAAGCTTGGCCATGCCCTGGTCCAGCGCTTCCCACCAGGCGGCGGGATCCTGCTCGCTCCACAGCGGCTGAGGCCGCTGCACGGTCAGCGCGACGCCGGTGGTCGCGACGATGTGGTGCTGCTCGTCGAGCAGCAGCAGCTTCAGCTCGGAGGTGCCGAGGTCGATGCCAAGAAACATGGATCAGACGAAGTTGTTGACGATGTTTTCCAGGCGTTCTTGACGACCCGAACGAGCGATGGGCGAGATGCCTTGAGCGTGCACGACTGCGGCCAAGTCATCCAGGCTGGCGCCAGCGTGGATCTTCTTGCCGAGGTCGCCTTCCCAACCGGCATAGCGGTCGCCAACGGCCTTTTCCAGTTGACCGCTCTCATACAGCGCCGCCGCGCTGAGGAAGGCGCGGGCCATGGTGTCCATGCCGCCGATATGGCCCTCCAGCTGGTCGGTCGGGTCGATGGACTGGCGGCGCACCTTGGCGTCGAAGTTGGTGCCGCCGGTCGTGAAGCCGCCGGCGCGGATGATCTCCAGCATGGCGGGCACGAGTGCCGCGTGGTTGTTGGGGAACTGGTCGGTGTCCCAGCCCAGTTGCTCGTCGCCGCGGTTGGCGTCGATGGAGCCGAAGATGCCCAGGGCGCAGGCGGTGGCCACTTCATGCTCGAAGCTGTGGCCCGCCAGCGTCGCGTGGTTGACCTCGAGGTTGACCTTGACCTCGTTCTCCAGGCCATAGGTCTTCAGGAAGCCGTAGACCGTGGCGCTGTCGTAGTCGTACTGGTGCTTGGTCGGTTCCTGCGGCTTGGGTTCGATGAGGATGGCGCCCTTGAAGCCGATCTTGTGCTTGTGCTCGACGACGGCGCTGAGGAAGCGGCCGTACTGGGCCAACTCGCGCTTGAGGTCGGTGTTCAGCAGGGTCTCGTAGCCTTCGCGGCCGCCCCACAGTACATAGTTCTGGCCGCCCAGGCGGTTCGTCCACTCCAGCACATGCTTGACCTGCGCGGCGGCGTAGGCGAAGACCTCGGGATCCGGATTGGTGGCGGCGCCGCTCATGAAGCGCGGGTTGGAGAACAGGTTGGCCGTACCCCATAGCAGGCCGATCTTCTGATCCTGCATCTTCCTGGCGGCGACTTCGAGCAGGCCGTCGAGGATGCGGTTGGACTCGGCCAGCGTCGCGCCCTCCGGGGCCACGTCGCGGTCATGGAAGCACCAGTAGGGCAGACCCAGCTTGCCGAAGAAGTCGAAGGCGGCGTCCAGCTTCAGCTGCGCCGACTTGACGGCATCGCCCTCGGCGAACCAGTTGCGCTGGAAGGCGGTGGCGCCCAGGCCGAAGACGTCCTCGCCCTTCCAGCAGAAGTTGTGCCAGTAGCAGACAGCGGGGCGCAGATGCTCGGCCAGGGTCTTGCCCAGCACGACGCGCTTGGCGTCGTACCAGCGATAGGCCAGCGGGTTGGTGGAGGAGGGGCCTTCGTACTTGACGGTGGGGAGGTCGGAGTAGGCGGTGCTCATGGCGGGGTCCTTACAGCGGGGAATAGGGAAGGAGGGAAGGGCGAGCAGGAGGTTCAGGCGGGCGCCAGGCCGGCTTGCAGGCGGCGTTGGGCGAGGTCGTCGGCCATCTTCAACGTGGTGTGCTTGTTCAGTCTGTTGGCCAGCATGCAGAGGGTGCAGGCCGCGAACAGCGCGCCGACGCCGAAGCTGGACATGACGCGGTAGCCCTCGACGGCGTTGGCCGCCGTGGGTTGCTGGGTGTCGTAGCCGAAGAAGCCGGCCAGGCACCACAGCAGGCCCGCCGAGCCCAGGGCCAGGCCCGACTTCAGCGAGAAGCCGATGGTGGCGAAGACCATGCCGGTGAAGCGGCGGCCGGTCTGCCATTCGGAGTAGTCGGCCGCGTCGGCATACATGGCCCACATGACGGCGATGGTGGGCGCGTAGAAGACCGAGCCCAGCATGTGCAGCCCCAGCATGCCCCACACGGCCGTGGGCGGCATGAAGTACAGGGCGCAGGCCTGCAGCGTCGCCAGCGCAAAGCCGGCGATCGCGACGGTGCGCTTGCCGAAGCGTGCCGAGAGCCCCGCGGTCAGCATGATGACGACGATGGTCGTGCCGAAGCCGGCCATGTTCAGGATGCTGTTGTAGACGTCGGCCACATTGGACTGGGCCAGGCTGTCGCGCGTGCCGTGCACGATATAGCCCAGGGTGTCGGCGAGGCTGCCGGTGCCGGCGGGGTCGGGCGTCGTTAGGCCCAGCGCCGCGACGAAGTCGAACATGGCGGCCTTGTCGACATAGTGGTGGTAGTAGCTGTAGTGGGCGCCGCCGCGCAGCGACAGCATGCCGAAGTTGAAGACCGTGTAGGCCACCAGGGCGATCCACGGGCCGTTCTTCAGCAGGTCGGCGAAGTCCTGCCGGGGCGAGGCGTGGGTCTCCACGATGGGCTTGATGCGCTCCTTCGTCGTGAAGAAGGTGATCACGAACAGCACCAGGCACAGCGCGGCCCAGATCGTCATCGTGACTTGCCAGCCGTGGGCGCGGTCATGGCCTTGCGCGAACTTGGCCACCAGCGGCAGCGTGAAGCCGCCGACGATGAACTGCGCGATGTTGACCGACACGAAGCGGTAGGAGTTGAGCTTGGTGCGCTCGTTCAGGTCGCCCGTCATGACGCCGCCCAGGGCCGAGTAGGGCATGTTGTTCATCGAGTACAGCGTCATCAGCAGCGTGTTGGTGATGCCGGCGTAGGCGATGACCATGCCGGTGCTCCAGCCCCAGCTCGGGTCGGGCGTCGTGTAGGCCGCGATCATGACGACGCACCAGGGCAGGGTCGTCCACAGCACCCAGGGCCGGAACTTGCCCCAGCGGGTGTTCGTGCGGTCGGCGAGGATGCCCATGATGGGGTCGAAGAGAGCGTCCCACAGCCGCGGCCACAGCAGGATGGCCGCGGCCGTGCTGGCCGACAGACCGAACACGTCCGTGTAGAAGTTGAGCTGGAACAGCACCATCGTCATGAAGACGAAGTTGGCGGCGGCGTCGCCGCAGCTGTAGCCGGCCTTCTCCAGGAAGGACAACGGTGCGTGGGTGGTGGCCATGGGCTTGTCTCGTCTGTTGTTGTGTGAGCGCTGGTCTCAGGGCTGCGCTTCGTAGGAGAAGTAGTCGAAGTCGGCGGCAAGGCGCTGGCCCGACAGGTCCTGGCAGGCGATGCCGATGAAGTTGCCGGTAAAACCGAAGCTGCGGGCATAGCCGTCGACGAAGCGCGTGACCGCCTCGTCGCTGAGCATGGCGGTGTCCAGCAGCGGGCCAACGTCCTGCCAGGCCGCGTCGCCCTGGCGGAACTGGAACTGGTAGCGGTCGTGGCGGAACTCGACGGCCAGGTCCACAGCGCCGTCTTCCAACGCGACGGGCGTGGCCGGCTCGCTCAGCGCCGAGTCGCGATTGACGGTCAGGCGCAGCACGCGCTTGTTGGAATCGACGTCGCGGCTGATATGCAGATAGGCGTGGTTGCCGGTGTTGTAGTAGGCGACCAGTCCAGCCATCTGCTGGAAGAGTTCGGGCGCGAACTCCAGCCGCGTCTCGACGCGGCAGTTGAAGTGCTGCTGGCGGCGTGCGACCAGGCTCTGGTCAAACAGGCTCATCAGCGACTCGCGGCCCTTGAGGCGCAGCCAGCCGGGGCGTTCGGTCAGCGAGAGCCAGCTCTCGTCGAAAGGGACGCGCAGCGAGTTCAGGTGATGGTTCAGCGTCGGCGAATCGAAGTCGTCGCGCACCGCCTCGGCGGGGAAGACATGTTCGGGTAGGCCGGGCTCGGCAACCTGCAGGCGCGGCGCATTGCCGCCGCCCTCGATCTCAGGCCAGTCATCGTCGCGCCAGTGGATGCGCTGGATGCCGGTCTCGCGGCCCAGCGGGCAGTGCAGGTTTTCGTAGACGCCGTTCTGCTTGCCGGCGTTCGGGCCACTCCATTCCAGCGGCCGGCCGCAGAGGTGGGCCAGGTACCAGTCGCCGTTCTGGGTCTCGACCAGGCTGGCGTGGCCGCTGCGCTGCAGGCCGTCGGTGGGCTGCTTCCAGGCCGTCAGCAGCGGGTTGCCCGGCAGGGTCTCGTAGGGACCGTCGATGTTGCGCGAGCGGGCCAGCGTCACGGCATGCTCGTAGAAGGTGCCGCCCTCGGCCGTCATCAGGTAGTACCAGCCCTTGCGGCGGTACAGATGCGGGCCTTCGACGACCTGCAGCTCGGTACCGGCGTAGATGTTCTTGACCGGGCCGACCAGGCGCCTGGCCTCATGGTCGTACTCCTGCAGCAGGATGCCGTTGAAGTGGTGCTTGCCGGGCTGGTGGATCCACTGCTGGTTCACGAGCCAGTGGCGGCCGTCCTCGTCATGGAAGAGGCTGGGGTCGAAGCCCGAGCTGTTCAGATAGATGGGCTCGCTCCACGGGCCGTCGATGCTGGGCGCCGTGATCAGATAGTTGTGCGTGTCCTTGAAGGCGCCGATGGTGGAGCGCACATCGGTGTAGATCAGCCAGAACTGGCCGCCGGCATGGCTCAGGCAGGGCGCCCAGACGCCGGCCGAGTCGGGGTGGCCGAGCAGGTCGAGCTGGCTCTTGCGCGTGCAGGCATAGCTGTGATGGCGCCAGTGCTTGAGGTCGCGCGAATGATGGATGCGCACGCCGGGCCACCACTCGAAGGTGGAGGTGGCGATGTAGTAGTCGTCGCCGACGCGGCAGATCGAGGGGTCGGCATGGAAGCCCGGCAGGATGGGATTGGTGATCATGGAATCAGTACGACGAAGTCAGGCGGCCGCGGCCAGGCGGCGGGCGGCGATCAGGGGGCGGGTGAGTCGATAACGGGCCAGTGCCGCGGCGCCGACGGGGACGGCGTCGGCGCCGAAGCGGGTCAGGGTGACCGTGGGTGTGGCCACGCTCGCGGCGGTGGCAAAGCCTTCCAGGGTCTGGAAGGCCGCATGCAGGAAGGGCGATCCGAGTTCGACGGCGCTGCCGCCGAGCACGATGCGGCCGGGGTCGTAGGCGGCGCAGAGATTGGCCAGCAGCATGCCGAGATAGCGGCCGGCCTGGGCCACGGCCTCAGTGCTGCCGGGCGCCTTGCTGTGCAGGCGGCGTTGCACTTCGGCCAGGCCGCCGGCCGCGTCACCTTCCGGCAACATGGCGCGAAAGCCGATCATGGCCTCGGCGCAACCGCGGCGGCCGCAGCTGCAGCGCGGGCCGTCGATGTCCAGCGTCGTGTGGCCGACCTCGCCGGCCAGGCCATGGGCGCCGGTCAGCAGCCTGTCCTCCACGACGATGCCGGCGCCCACACCCAGGCCCAGGCTCAGGAAGATCAGCGGATCGGGTACGGCTTCGTTGGCGGCGCCGAATTCCAGTTCGCCCATGACGGCCATGTCGGCGTCGTTCTGCACGAAGAGGGGCGCGCCTTGCAGCGGCGTGCCGCGCAGGTGCTCGGACAGCAGCCGGCCGGCGGGCAGGTCACGCCAGCCGAGGTTGTGGGCGAAGTGCAGATGGCCGCGCGCCTCGTCAACGGCGCCGGGCAGGCCGATACCGATGCCGATGACGCGCTGGGCCGGCGTGTCCAGGCGCGCATGCACCTGCAGCAGCAGCTTGGCGGCACGCACCAGGGCCAGGTGGGCGTCGCGGCCGGCGTCCAGGGGCGAGCGGGCGCGGGCCAGCACGTCGCCGGTCAGCGAGGTGGCGACGACGTTGACGCCGTCCACGCCCAGTTCGGCGCCCAGCAGCACGAGGCGGCCGGGGTCGACAAAGAGAGGCGTGGGCCGGCGGCCCAGCTCGCCGGTGGCGACGACCTCGCGCTCCAGCAGCCAGCCCTCGGCGATCAGCTCCCTGGTCAGGGCGCTGACGGTGGACTTGGTCAATTGCAGGGCCTCGGCCAAGGCCGCACGCGACTGGCCCGGCCAGGCGCTCAACTGCCGCACGATGGCCATGCGGTTGAGGTCCTTGAGCAGGTGCTGGTCGGCGGTCAGCTGCATGCCAGCACCTCCGAAGCGGCACGCGGACGGCCGGCATGCAGCAGTGCGCCACCGATCAGCGTGACGCCGATGGCGGCGGTCAAGGCCTGGGCGGCGCCGGAGAACCTGGCTGCGGCGACGCAGGCTTCCCAGTTCGCGGCGATCAGCCAGGCGAGCGCGGCACCGACGGTGGCGAGCAGGCCGCCCGCCGTCAGCAGGCCCCGGTGGGGCAGGCGCATGTCCATGCCGGCGTCGACATCCACGCGCTCGAAGCGGCCATGGAACCACAGCCAGAAGATGCCGAGGCTGCTCAGGTGCATCAGGCCGGCGAAGACGAACACCCACTGCTGGGTGCCTGTCCACTGCACGGCGAGCGCGGCCAGCAGCGCGATGAACATGCCGCCGATGCCGCCGGCCGTGGCGCCCAGGCCGATGACGGCGCCCGAGACCTTGGTCGGGAAGAGGTCGGTCGCCGAGGTCAGCAGATTGGCCGACCAGGCCTGGTGGCAGGCCGTGGCCAGCGTGATCAGCGCGATGCACAGCGCAAAGCTGTCGCTGCTGTAGGCCAGGATGGCGCCGGGCATGCAGGCCGCGGCGGCGCCCATGGCCGTCATGCGAGCATGGCCGACGGGCCAGCCGCGCTTGACCAGGGTGCTGGACAGCCAGCCGCCGAAGATGGAGCCGACGCTGGAGCCGAGATAGATCAGCGCGACGAGGCCGGCGCTCTTCAGCGGGTTCTGGCCGCGCTCGCGCTCCAGATAGGACGGCAGCCAGAACAGGAAGAACCACCAGACCGGGTCGGTCAGCAGCTTGCCAATCAGAAAGGGCCAGATGGCCTTGAAGCGCAACAGGGCCGTCCAGGGCAGCTTGACCGTCGCCTGCTGCGCCGGCTGGCCGGCCTGGATGTGGGCCAGTTCCTCGGCCGAGACGCGCTGGTGCTGTTCCGGCGCGCTGAAGCCACGCTCCCAGAACACCAGCCAGGCCAGGCCCACGCCGCCGATGGCGACAAAGGCGAACTGCCAGCCGAAGCTGACCGCCAGCCAGACCGTGATGGGTGAGGCGATGACACCCAGGGCCGTGCCCGAGTTGAAGACGCCGGTGGCCAGGGCCCTCTCCTGCTGCGGGAACCACATCGCCACGGCCTTGATGGCAGCGGGGAAATGGGCCGCTTCGGCCATGCCGAGCAGGAAGCGCACGACGATCAACCCGAACACCGAGGCCACCACGCCATGGGCCGCGGCGGCAGCCGACCACAGCAGCAGGGCGGCGGCCAGACTGCGCTTGACGCCGAAGCGGTCGATGGCCGTGCCGATCAGCGGTGGAAAGGCGGCGTAGGCGGCCGTGAAGGCGAAGGTGATCCAGCCATAGTCCGCGTCGCTCAGGGCCAGGCCACCGGCCTCGAAGGGCTGCTGCAGGCTGGTCTTGAGCACCGACAACGCGTTGCGGTCGATGTAGTTGATGGTGGTCGCGACGAAGAGCAGGGCGCAGACGATCCAGCGCTGGCGGCCCAGCGGCTTGGCGAGCCCCCCGGCCATCACGCCCCCTTGAACGCAGCCGCCCCGGGCGCGGTGGCGCGGGCGGAGGTCGCGGGAGCCAGGATGGCGAGGTCAGGGTTCAACGTGCTGTCTCCAGGGGCGCGGCGCGCGGTGGCGCCTCTTTTCGGGCTTGCTAGGGGCTCAAATGTAGCGCTACCATTTTGCTTTGTGCAAGCGAGAAATCTCTAACATTCCCGCAATTCCGGGGTCTTGGCCCGGGCGACAACAGGAGACAGGATGAAGACTTGGGCCAAGAGGCTGGCAGCGGCGCTGCTGGGGATGGCGTTGCTGCCCGCCTGGGGCGCCGTGGAGGATGGCTACGACTTGTGGCTGCGCTACCGCGGCCTGGCCATGGTGGCCCAGGCCCGGGTCGCGACCCAGGCGCGCAGCATCGTCCACGCCGAACCGGCCTCGCCAACGCTGCAGGCCGCGGTGGCGGAACTGAAGCGCGGCGTGGCCGGCATGACGGGGAAGGAGGCGGCGTCGGCGACCCAGTCGGCGGACGGCGCGTTGCTGCTGGTCACGCCGGCCAACGCGCCCAAGGGTGTCGATCTGCCCTGGTCAGAACTCGGCCGTGAGGGCTATGCGCTGCGCAGCCTGAAGTTGGGCGGCCGGGCGGTGACCGTGATCGCCGCCAACACCGATACCGGCCTGCTCTACGGCAGCTTTGCGTGGCTGCGAGCAGCACAGACGGGCGCCGACCTGTCCCGGCTGGACCTGCGTGCCGCGCCCAAGCTCGGCCTGCGTCTGCTCAACCATTGGGACAACCTGGACCGCACGGTCGAGCGTGGCTATGCCGGCGCCTCGATCTGGGACTGGTGGAAGCTGCCCGACCTCCGCGACGTCAGGTACGTCGACTACGCGCGTGCCAACGCATCCCTGGGTATCAATGGCACGGTGTTGAACAACGTCAACGCCAAGGCCGATTCGCTGACCGCGCCCTTCATCGCCAAGGCGGCGGCGCTGGCCGAGGTGTTGCGCCCCTATGGCATCAAGGTGTGGCTGTCGGCGCGCTTCTCGGCGCCCAAGGAACTGGGCGGGCTGAAGACGGCCGACCCGCTGGACCCGGCCGTGCGCGCCTGGTGGAAGGCCAAGGCCGACGAGATCTACCAGAGCATCCCGGACTTCGGCGGCTTCCTCGTCAAGGCCAATTCCGAAGGCCAGCCTGGGCCGCAGGACTATGGGCGCAATCACGTCGACGGCGCCAATATGCTGGCCGAGGCGCTCAGCGCCCATGGCGGCGTCGTCATGTGGCGGGCCTTTGTCTATGCGCCGGATACCGGCGACCGGGCGAAACAGGCGTTCGCCGAGTTCCAGCCGCTGGATGGCCAGTTTGCTGCCAACGTCATCGTGCAGGTCAAGAACGGCGCCATCGACTTCCAGCCGCGCGAGCCCTTCCATCCCTTGTTCGGCGCCATGCCGAAGACGCCGCTGGCGCTGGAACTGCAGATCACCAAGGAATACCTGGGCTTCTCGACCCACCTCGTCTACCTCGGCCCGCTGTTCGAGGAGGTGCTGCGCGCCCAGCCCGACGGCGCGCCGGTGGCCCAGCATGTCAAGGCGATTGCCGGTGTGGCCAATATCGGCAGCGACCGCAACTGGAGCGGCTCGCATTTCGACCAGGCGAATTGGTACGCCTTCGGCCGCTTGGCCTGGAACCCCGAGCTGGCCTCAAGCGACGTCGCCCGCGAGTGGGTGCAGCAGACCTTCACGACCGCGCCGCGCGCCGTCGACAGCCTCGTCGCCATGATGCTGGCCTCGCGCGAGGCCGTGGTCGACTACATGACGCCGCTGGGGCTGCACCATCTGATGGGCACCGCCCACCACCATGGCCCGGCGCCCTGGGTCGACGACCTGGAGCGGGCCGACTGGAACCCGGTCTATTTCCACCGCGCCGGCCGCGATGGCATCGGCTTCGACCGCACGCCGCGCGGCAGCAATGCCGTGGCCCAGTACGCGCCCGACTGGGCCGCCCGCCTGGCCAGGCCCGAGACGACGCCCGAAGACTGGCTGCTGTGGTTCCACCACCTGCCCTGGGACTATCCGCTGCGCTCGGGCCGCACGCTGTGGGCCGAGCTGGTGGCCCGCTATGACCGCGGTGTCGCGACCGTGGCCGACATGCGCTCGCAATGGGCCGCGCTGAAAGCAGACATCGACCCGCAGCGCCATGCCGACGTCGCCGCCTATCTCGCCGTGCAGGAGGCCGAGGCGCGTTGGTGGCGTGACGCCTGCGTCGCCTATTTCCAGTCCGTCTCGGGCCTGCCGCTGCCGGCGGGCACGCGGGCGCCGGCACATTCCCTGGATGAGTACAAGGCCCAACGTTTCAATTTCGCACCGGGCCGTGGGGGCTAGACCCGCTCCAAATATGATTGCGCAAACAGCCCCACCGTCATTCGAGGAAATAAACCTTTGAAGCCATCCGCACGTGCTGGACGCAGCACCAAGGTCGCCACCATCGCCGACGTGGCCCAGCTCGCGGGCGTGTCGCCGATGACGGTGTCGCGGGTCATCAACGGTGAGCAGAACGTGCGGCCCGGCACGCGCGAGAAGGTGCAGGCCGCCGTCGCCGAGCTGAACTACGTGCCCAACCAGGCGGCCCGCCACCTGGCCGGTTCCGAGCCCATCCGCATCGGCATGCTCTATATCGACCCGACGGCGGGCTATCTGAACGAGTTCCTGATCGGGCTGCTGAACAAGGCCAGCCTGCGCCATGTGCAGCTCATCGTGCAGCGCTGCGAGGCCGCGCGCGAGGGCGAGGAAAAGCCGGTGGCCGAGATGATCGCCAACGGCATCGACGGGTTGATCCTGCCGCCGCCCTTCTGCGATTCCCAGCCGCTTCTGAAGCTCGTCGCCGAGACCGACACGCCGGCCGTCGTCGTGTCTGCCGGCCAACCGCCCGAGGACGTCTGCGCCGTCGGCATCGACGACTACCAGGCCGCCTACGAGATGACGCGCCACCTGCTGAACCTGGGCCACCACCGCCTGGGCTTCATCATCGGCGACCCCTACCAGAGCAGCAGCTCGCGCCGCCTCGCGGGCTTTCATGCGGCCATGGCCGACGCCGGCCTCAACATCGAGGAGGAAGAGGTCGTCGCCCAGGGCATGTTCACCTACCGCTCGGGCCTGGACGCGGCGGAGCTCCTGCTGTCGCAGGAGCGCCGCCCGACGGCCATCTTCGCAAGCAATGACGACATGGCCGCCGCCACGGTCGCCATCGCCCACCGCATGGGCCTGGACGTGCCCAGCGACCTGACCGTCGTCGGCTTCGACGATGCGCCGCTGGCCACCACCATCTGGCCCGAACTGACCACCGTGCGCCAGCCCATCATGGAGATGGCCGGCGCCGCGGTCGACCTGCTGGTGCGCCACATCAAGGCGCGCCGCACCGGAGAGCCTCTGCCCTGCGAGCATGAGCTCAAGGACTTCGAACTGGTCCGACGCCAGTCCGACGCCGCACCGCGCCTGCGCCCGCCGCTGCGCAAGGCTGGCGCTTCCTGACCCCGGCCCGCATCGGGCCGTCTTGCATGACTCCTCTTTCCGCCCCGCGCTTCAAGCGCCTGCTGCTGACCGGCGCCGCCGGCAACCTCGGCCGCGTGCTGCGCCCGCGCATGAAGGCTTATTGCGATGTGCTGCGCCTGTCGGACCTCGCCGCCATGGATCCCGCCGGCGACGGCGAGGAAGTCGTGCAGGCGCCCCTGGAAGACCTGGCCGCGATGCAGTCCCTGCTGAAGGACGTCGACGCGGTACTGCACTTCGGCGGCGTGTCCATCGAGAAGCCCTTCGACGTCGTGCTGCCGGCCAATATCGTCGGTGCCTACAACGTCTACGAGGCGGCGCGCCAGCGCGGCGTCAGGCGCATCATCTTCGCCAGCTCCAACCATGTGACCGGCTTCTACAGCCAGGGCGAGACGCTGACGCCGCAGGCCGCGCCGCGGCCGGACAGTTATTACGGCCTGTCCAAGGCCTTTGGCGAGGACCTGGCCCAGTTCTATTTCGACCGCTACGGCCTGGAGACGGTGTCGGTGCGCATCGGCTCCAGCTGGCCGGTGCCGACCGACAGACGCATGCTGTCGAGCTGGCTCAGCTTCGACGATCTGGAGCGCCTGATGGTTGCGGCGTTGAGCGCGCCCGTCGTCGGCCACAGCATCATCTACGGCATGAGCGACAACCGCTCGACCTGGTGGGACAACAGCAAGTCCAACCACATCGGCTTCAAGCCCCAGGACAGCTCCGAGCCCTGGCGCGCTGAGGTCGAGGCGGCCCAGCCCTATGTCGATCCCAGCCGGCCCGAGGTGCGCTGCCAGGGCGGCCAGTTCGTCACCCTCGGTCCCTTCGAAAAAGATCCCGAAGCATGAAGATCGCCTTCACGCCCAATGCGCGCCGGCCCGATCCGGCCATCGAGGTGCTGGACGAGGCCTTCCTGCCGCTGCGCCTGTTTGCCGCCGGCGTCGAGCAGCTCGCCACCGGCCTGGCCTGGGCCGAAGGCCCGGTGTGGTTCGGCGACGGCCGCTATCTGCTGGTCTCCGACATCCCCAACAACCGCATCCTGCGCTGGGACGAGACGACGGGCGCCGTCAGCGACTTCCGCAACCCCAGCAACAACGCCAACGGCCATGTGCGCGACGCCCAAGGTCGGCTGGTCAGCTGCGAACATCTGACGCGGCGCATCACGCGCACCGGGTATGACGGCCGCATCACGGTGCTGGCCGATCGCTACCAGGGCAAGCGCCTGAACTCGCCCAACGACATCACCTGCGCAGCTGACGGCAGCCTGTGGTTCAGCGACCCGCTGTTCGGCATCCTCAGCGACTTCGAAGGCGAGAGGGCCGAGCCCGAACTGGCCCAGGGCGTCTACCGTATCGACGGCGCGACGGGCGAGCTCACACTGCAGCTCGACGACCTCAACGGCCCCAACGGCCTGGCCTTCAGCCCCGATGGCCAGGTCCTCTACGTCATCGAGAGCCGCGCCAGGCCGCATCGCTGCATCTGGGCCTATGACGTGGACGGTGCAGCCCTGAGCAACAAGCGCCTCTTCGTCGATGCCGGCGGCCCCGGCGCCTTCGACGGCATGGCCATCGACGTGCAGGGCAATCTCTGGTGCGGCTTCGGCAGCGATGGCAGCGCCGGCGCCGATGCGTCGCGGCTCGACGGCGTCAAGGTCTATGACGCGACGGGCAAGGCTCTGGCCCATATCCATCTGCCCGAGCGCTGCGCCAACCTCTGCTTCGGCGGCGCCAAGGGCAATCGCCTCTTCATGGCCAGCACGCATTCGCTGTACGCGCTGTATGTGAACACGCGCGGCGCCGTGGCCTAGCCGGCCACCAGCGTGGTCAGCTGATAGGCCGCGAACCCGGCCAGCAGCAGGGCCGATCCGCGCCGGATCCAGCGCAGATGCGCGCTGCGCAGCCGCTCGCGCAGGCGGCCCACCATGCCCACCAGCACCAGCCACCAGGCCGCCGAGCCGATGAAGACGCCGGCGATCATCCACGTGGGTGACACGTTGGCCATGCCGGCGGCCAGCGACGAGAACACCGCGATGAAGGACAGGATGGTGGCGGGGTTGGACATCGTCAGCAGGAAGGTGCCGCCAAAGGCCTGCCAGCCTTTCACGCCGCCCTGGACGGCGGCCGCCTGCCTGGCCTCCGCCTGATGCCAGGCCTGCCAGGCCAGCCACAGCAGGAAGAGGGCGCCGCCCAGCGCGAGCACGGAGCGGGCATCGGTCAGCAGCGTGATCACCGCCGTCACGCCGAAGGCACCGATGGCGCCATAGAGGGCGTCGGCCACGGCCGCACCCAGGCCGGTGGCCAGGCCCACGCGGGTGCCGTGGTCCAGGGTGCGCTGGATGCACAGCAGGCCGATCGGCCCGACGGGCGCGGCAATGGACAGGCCAATCAGCGTCGACTTCAGAAAGATGGGCAGGGTTGAGGCATCCATGGGCCAAAAGTCTATGCAGAGCCGTGAGGGCGATAAATGCTGTTTTTCAGGCAGACTCATCGCATTGCCTGAAAGTTTTAGGAGATCTCGTGATGGGCATCGTGGATGAGAAATCCTGGCGCCTTCTCGAGGCCTTGCAGGCCGACGCCCGCGCCTCGCTGAAGACCCTGGCCGAGATCGCCGGGCTGTCGCTGCCGGCCACGGCCGAGCGCATCAAGAAGATGGAGGCCGCCGGGCTGATCCGCGGCTATCACGCCGACATCGCGCCCGAGGCTCTCGGCTACATCATCAAGGCCGTCGTGGCCATCACCACCCAGCATCCCTACAAGCACAAGTTCATCGAGGTGCTGAGAGCCAAGCCGCAGGTGCTGGAATGTCTGCATGTGACGGGGGCCGACTCCTGCCTGTTCACCGTCGTCGCCAAGGACATGCAGGACCTCGAGGGCTTCCTCGCCGGCATCAACCAGTACGGCGAGACGCGCACCTCCATCGTGATGTCGTCGCAGATCCCGCGACGCGGCGTGCAACGGTTCTAGCCGGCACAGGCCGTTGGCCATGCGCAACGCCGCAGCGCCTGCCGCTTGCGCGCCGGCGCTAACACCACCATCATCCGGCCCCCATTGCTGAAGGCGCCACGACAGCGCCCGCATGACGGAGATCCCCTTATGTCCTCCCTGTTCATTACGACCATCGACTGAACACGGTTCCCGAGCCCCGGCTGAACCGTGTCTGTTCCCAGATACGGCCTCAGACCGCGCGGCGAGCAAAGCCCCGGATCCACACAGCCGGGGCTTTTGCTTTTCGGAAACCGAATGAGTGCACAACTCCGTTCCCGCGCCCTCCAGGAGGGGCGGGTCAAGGCCCTGCGCCGCATGAAACAGCCGATGACGCTGGTGCTTGAAGGCGCGCGCGACCCCGTGGCGCGCGCCCTGGCACAGCGCGGCTTGCGAGGCGCCGGTCAACACATCCAAAGTCGCGGCGCCCAGCGCCGTGCCGACCGCGTGGCGCTGCAGGCGCTGCTGCGACGAAAGGATTGGGATGAGTGATTCCCAGCATGAACTGCGCGACCAGCTGGCGCAGAGAAACGAGCAGCTGCAAGCTATCGCCGCCCAGCTCAAGGCCGAGCTGTTCGGCATCGACGCCATCATCGACCGCGTCATCGATTCGGTGCGGGCCTGGTATGTCCTGCCCGAACTGGTCTCGCGGCCCGTCATCGTCTGCCTGTGGGGCCTGACGGGCACGGGCAAGACCCAGTTGGTACGCCGCCTGGCGCAGCTGCTGGGCTTCTACGACCGCTTCGTCGAAGTCCAGATGGACGGCTTCTCGAACGGCGCGGGCTGGCGGGCCGCGGCGAGCATCTCGGCCATGCTGGCGCAGTCCGGCGTGCGCGAGGGCGAGCCAGGCATCCTGGCGCTCGACGAGTTCCAGCGTTTTCGCACCATCGATCTCAAGCGCAACGAGCTGCGCGTCGAACGCTACCAGGACGTCTGGGCCCTGCTGTCCGACGGCCGCCTGCCTCCTGCGCTCTCGCTGCTGGGCGACATCGAGTCGTCCATCGCTGAGGCCGCCTTCGACGCCGAACGCGCCGACGTCGACGAGGCCAAGCTGCGCTTCAAGTTGCGCAGCTGGGAAGCCAAGGAGCTGCAGCGCAACCTCAAGCTCGACGAACCGCTGCTGGAGATCATGGCCTGGACGCCCGAGCAGATCCAGGCCCGCCTGCAGGCCTTTCGCGAAAGCGGGCAAGCGCAATGGGACACCGACTACAGTCGGCTGCTGATCTTCGTCTGCGGCAACCTCGACGAGATGTACGAGGACCTTGCCACCAGCGTGGATGATTGCGACAGCGATGCGGACACCTTCCATGCGCTGACCGTCAAGCTGAGCGTCATCGACGTCAAGCAGGCGCTCAACAAACGTTTCAAGCCCGAGCAGGTGGCGCGCCTTGGCAACGAGCATGTGATCTATCCGTCGCTGCCGCGCCATGCCTACGAGCAGCTGATTGAGCAGGGCTGCCTCCGCTATGCCCGCGAAACTGAAGGCCGCTGCGGCCTGCGCTTCGAGCTGGCCGCGAGCGTGCGCGAGCAGATCTACGCCAACGCCGTGTTCCCCGCCCAGGGCACCCGGCCGCTGTTCTCATCGCTGCACGCCATCCTCGGCGCGGGCCTGGCCAAGGCGGCGTTGTGGGCGCTGGAGCGCGGCGCCTCCCCCGGCGACAGCGTGGGGCTCACGGCCGATGGCCGCAGCCTGATCGCGCATTGGCGCGGCCAGTCGCAGCCCATCGCCGCGCCTTTCGAGATCAGCCGGCTGCGCCAGCGCAGCAACCCCGACTTCCGCGCTTTGCTGGCCGTGCACGAGGCCGGCCACGGCCTGGTGCATGCACTGCTGTTCGGCCGCGCGCCGACTGAGATCAAGATCCATGTCGCCAGCTTCGAGGGCGGCTACAACGCCTACACCTCGCGCAAGGTCTGGTCGCGCGGCAATCTGCTGGACTCCATCTGCACCAGCCTCGCCGGCCGTGCCGCCGAGTGGCTGGTCTTCGGGCCGGAGCTCAGCTCGGGCGGTGCCGAGAGCGACCTGCGCAAGGCCACCGAAACCGCGGCCCGCATGCTGCGCCATCTCGGCCACGGCGAGCGCATCGGGCGCATCGACGTGTCGGCCGACAGCGACGAGCATCTGTGCACCGACGTCGAGACCAGCAATGCACCCATCGAGTCGCTGCTGCAGGCCGAGCATGCGCGTGCGACCCGGCTGCTCCAGACGCACCGCCATGCGCTGCTGGCGCTGGTGGATGAGCTGATCGCCGACGGCCAGGTCACGCCAGCGCGGTTCGCGGCCGTCACGGGGCTGGCGCTGGGCCGGCCCGAGGATGCCCTGGACCCGTATGCGCAGCGTTTGGCGGCGTTCCGCCTGGAGAATTCGGCGGGGCCAGCGCTGCTGAGGGCCTAGGCGGGGAGAGGCGGCACCTGCGAAGCGGGGCTTTCCACCCTGCCGTCGGCATGCCGGGCAAAACGATCCTGCCCGTCGCCGTGCACCGGTGCCGCATCGCTCCACGGCCAGCCGCCGAACTGGGTGCGCCGGTAGTCCTCGAAGGCCTGGCGCAGTTCCTGCTCGGTGTTCATGACGAAGGGCCCGTATTGCGCCACCGGTTCGCCGATGGGGCGGCCTTGCAGCATCAGCAGCTCGGCGACTTCGCCGCCGTTGACCAGCCTGACGGCAGCGCCGGCTTTCACTTCGATGGCCGACCCGACCGCCACGGCCTGGCCGTCGACGCTGATCTGCGCACCGGCGAAAAAATAGAGCTTGCGGCGCGTGCCGTCGCCCAGGGCCGCCGGAAGCACCCATTGCGCGCCCGGCTCCAGGCGCAAGGTCCACATCGCGAGGTCTGCATTCAGTCGTGAGGCCCAGGAGTCCGGCGGTGGTGCCAGCGGCTTGATCACGCGATCGGCGGCCGCGAGGTCGCCGGCAATGCAGACGACTTCGGTGGCCCGTCCGGCCTGGTCGACGCAGCGATGACGTGGGATGTCCTCGGACCAGAACATCGTGAAGTGCGGCTCGACCATCTTGCTGTCGGCTGGCAGGTTGAGCCAGATCTGGAACAGCTCCAGCGGGTTGGGCCGGTCGGTGTGCAGCAGCGGGAACATCTCGGCGTGCACGATGCCCTTGCCGGCGGTCAGCCACTGCACATCGCCGCCGCCAAAGCGCGCGCCGGCGCCGAGGGAGTCGGAGTGGTCGATGCGGCCCTGACGCACGATGGTCACCGTCTCGAAGCCGCGATGCGGGTGGGCGGGGAAGCCGGGCACCTGCTGGCCGTGGTACATGCTCCAGCCGTCCTGGCCGGAGAAGTCCGAGCCGATCTGGCGGCCGCGCAGCAGGGCCGCGTCCGGCCCATGGCGGCCATTGCCCTGCGGATAGGCGTCGTCATGGTGGACGCAGAACAGGAAAGGATCCAGGGTCTCCCAGGGCATGGCCAGGGGCTTGATGGCGACGATGGAAGCGGGCAAGGTGCTCATGGCGCCATTCTGGGCGATGGTGTCGATTCCTGCCGAACCCTGGGAGACCCGCAGTGACGCAATATCTGATCTCGTTCAACGACGGCGCGATGAGCCACATCCCCGAGGAGGACTTCCCGGCCGTCAGCAAGGCCGCGGTCGCCGTGGTGCTGGAGGCCCTGGACCAGGGCGTGTTCATCTTCGGCGGCGGCCTGCTGGACCCGGCGCTGACGACGGTGGTGGCCACGGACGGCAGCATCAGCCAGGGCCCCAACCGGGCCTGCAAGGATTTCATCGGCGGCTTCAGCATCGTCGAGGTGGCGAGCCGGGAGGAGGCCCATCACTGGGCGGCCAGGATCGCCATGGCCTGCCGCTGCGCCCAGGACGTGCGCGAGTTCATGCCGCTGCCGGCGGAGATGGCCGAGCGCGCTCGGCCGCATTGAAACGAGTTGCCGGGCCTGAGCCTCACAACCCCGCCCGCCGCAGCCAGGCTTCGGACTCGACGGGCCGTACGTCGCCGCCCTGTTGCAGCGCCTGCAGCACCCGGTAGCGGCTCTCCATGCCCACCAGCATCAGCACGCGCCGGCCCGGGTGGGCCTTCACCGCGTCGCTGAGGCGCAGGGCGTGGTGCCGGTCCCACTGCTGCTGCACCGGGCCCGCGTTGCCGCCCACCAGGCCCTCCTCGATCTCGCGCAGGGCGGCCACCAGGCGGTCGGTCTTGTCGCTGTTCACGTCGGCGGCCGATTGCCAGCGCGAGGCCAGCGCCTGGTAGGCGGACTGTTTCAGCGCATCCAGGGCCTTGGCACCGGCGGGGTTTTGGGCCTTGAAGGCCTGGTAGCTCTCGCCGCCGGCCGTGGTGAGCTCCTTGAACAGATCCTCATCCGGCTCCGAGCCATAGGCGACGAGGCCTTTCGCATCGAGATAGGGAAAGATGACCTCGGTGTACTCGACCTTGCCGGGCCAGACCTTGCGCGTGCGCAGCTCGGTGGGCGTCACGTCCAGCACCAGCACGTCGGGCTTCACGGCGTCGATGAGCCGTCTCAGCGCGGCCAGGTCATAGGCCGGGACCTGGCGGTGCCGCGAATACAGCGTCGAGATGACGAGAACTTCGCCCGCTTCAGCCGCGGCCACCCGCGTCGGCACCACCGCCGCGAGGGCCAGCATGCCGAGCAGGCGTCGGCGTTCCCAGTTGTCCATGCGCAGACCTCTTGCATTCGAGGTCATGGAATCTAGGGAGCTCGGCGACCCCCGTCTGTGGCATGCGACGAAACCGGCTGGAAGACGACGAGTGCGCTTGAGAGGGCGATGAGACTAGTGGTTATGCCTGGGCGGGGTGTCCACCACGCCGCGATAGGGCAGGGCGAGCTCCAGGCAGGCGCCGGTCGACAGCGGGCCCACCGTCGAGCGGTAGATCTCCTGCCAGGGCGTCTGGCTGGCTGGCGGCTTGGGCGGACCTTCAGAGCGCCGGCGTGACAGCGCCTCCTCGCCGAGCAGCACATCGCAGCGCCCGGCGTTCAGGTCGAAGCGGATGATGTCGCCCGTGCGCAGCCAGGCCAGGCCACCGCCGACGGCGCTTTCGGGCGAGGCGTGCACGATGGAGGGGCTGTCCGAGGTGCCTGACTGGCGGCCGTCGCCCAGCGTGGGCAGGCTGGTGATGCCGCGGCGGATCAACGCGTCCGGGGGCTGCATGTTGACGACCTCGGCGGAGCCCGGCCAGCCCACCGGACCGGCGCCGCGCATGACGAGGATGCAGGCTTCGTCGACATTCAGCGCCGGATCGTTGATGCGGGCGTGGTAGTCGTCGGCGCCATCGAAGACGATGGCCCGGGCCTCGAAGGCGCCGTCCTTCAGATAGCGCTCGCGGAAGGCCGGCGAGATGACGCTGGCCTTCAGGATGGCGAAGTCGAAGAGATTGCCGCTCAGCACGACAAAGCCGGCGTCGGGCTTCAGCGGCGCGCCGACCGGGAAGATGACTTCGCGGTCACGTGTCTCGCGGTCCTTGAGGTTGGCGGCCATGGTGAGGCCGGTCACGGTGGGGCGGGCCGTGCGCAGCAGGCCGGCCTGCTGCAGCTCCCACATGATGGCCGGCACGCCGCCGGCGCGGTGGAAGCGCTCACCGAGGAACTGGCCGGCGGGCTGCATGTTCAGCAGCAGCGGCACGTGCTGGCCGACCTCGGTCCAGTCGGCCGCCGTCAATTCGATGCCGGCGTGCCGTGCCATGGCCGTCAGATGCGGCTGGGCATTGGTCGAGCCACCGATGGCGGCGTTGACGACGATGGCGTCGAGGAAGGCATCGCGGCTGAGAATCTGCGAGGGCCGCAAGTCCTCGCGCGCCATCTCGACGATGCGTCGGCCGGTCTCGTAGGCCATCTGGCCGCGCTCGCGATAGGGCGCGGGGATGGCCGAGCAGCCCGTCAGCGACAGGCCCAGGGCCTCAGCCAGTGCATTCATCGTCGAGGCCGTGCCCATGGTGTTGCAGTGGCCGGCCGATGGGGCCGACGCGGCGGCGATCTGGATGAAAGTCTCCTCATCGATCTCGCCCGCCGCCAACCTGCGCCGGCTGGCCCAGATGGCGGCGCCCGAGCCGACCAGCTGGCCTTCGAACCAGCCGTCCAGCATGGGCCCGCCCGACAGCACGATGGCCGGGATGTCGACGGTGCTGGCGGCCATGACCTGGGCCGGCGTCGTCTTGTCGCAGCCCGTCGTCAGCACAACGGCGTCCAGCGGGTAGCCGTGCAGGATCTCGACGAGGCCGAGATAGGCCAGGTTGCGGTCCAGGGCGGCGGTGGGGCGGCGGCAGTTCTCGAAGATGGGATGCAGCGGGAACTCCATGGCGATGCCGCCGGCGTCGCGGATGCCGTCGCGCACGCGCCGAGCCAGCTCCAGATGGATGCGGTTGCAGGGGCTCAGGTCGCTGCCGCTCTGGGCGATGCCGATGATGGGCCGGCCCGAGCGCAGCTCCTGGGGCGTCAGGCCGTAGTTCATGAAACGCTCCAGGTAGAGCGCCGTCATGTCGACATGGTCGGGGTTGTCGAACCAGTCCTGGGAGCGCAGGCGGCGCGTCATGGCGCGCGGGTCCGCAAATGCTTGATCAGCGCGCCGACGCCATAGGTCCAGGGCGGCAGGGCGTCGCTGCGCTGCACGGTGTTGACCAGGGCGCCCAGGGCCGGGCTGGCGATGGTCACGCGGTCGCCGAGGCGATGCGTGAAGCCGGCGCCCGGTGCGCCGCGGTCCTGGATGGGCGAGAACATGGTGCCCAGAAACAGCATGAAGCCGTCGGGATATTGGTGGTGAGGCCCGCAGGCATGGCCGACCAGCTCCAGCGGGTCGCGGCTGATCTGCTGCATGCGGCTCACCCCGCCGAGCACGAAGCCGTCTTCGGCGCCCTCGATGCGCAGGCTCACCTCGGCCTGGCGCACCGTGTCCAGCGTGAAGTGCTCGCCGTCGAAGAGGCGGATGAAGGGCCCGATGGCGCAGGAGGCGTTGTTGTCCTTGGCCTTGCCCAGCAGCAGGGCGCTGCGGCCCTCGATGTCGCGCAGGTTGACGTCATTGCCCAGCGTGGCGCCGACGACCTCGGCGCGGCCGTTGACGGCCAGCACGACCTCGGGCTCGGGGTTGTTCCATTGCGAGTCGGCGTGCAGGCCGACGGCCGCGCCAAAACCGACGGCCGACATGGGCTGGGCCTTGGTGAAGACCTCGGCGTCGGGGCCCAGGCCCACTTCCAGATAGGGCGACCAGGCGCCGTGCGCGACGAACTCGGCCTTGAGGCGCTGCGCGGCTTCGGAGCCGGGCCGGATGGTGGACAGGTCGCTGCCAATGCTTTCATGCAACTGCTCGCGCAGTGCGTGGGCGCGCGCCGCATCGCCGCCGGCCTGGGCCTCGATGACGCGCTCCAGCAGGCTGACGGCGAAGGTCACGCCGCAGGCCTTGACGGCCTGCAGGTCGCAGGGGGCGAGCAGGCGAGGGTGCCCTGTGCCGGCCAGCATCTCGTCCAGCAGGGCCTGGACCGGGCCAAGCGCCTGGCCGGGCGCGCTGCGGGCGATGTGCAGCAGCTCCGGGTGGTCCAGCAACTCGGCCATCGTCGACGCGTGGTGAGACAGGTCGACCAGTTCGCCGCGGCGCACGGCCACCAGCGCGGGGCCACCGGTTTCGGGGCGCCAGATGCGGCCCAGCAGCAGGGCGCGCTCGGCATCGGCAGGGAGAAAGGTCTCGGCGACAGGATTCATGCGCCGATATTGTGAGCGCTACCTAAAGAATCAGGTACTCGGGATAGCGCTGCTGGATCTCGTCCACCGAAGCCAGGGTGCCGGTCAGATGGTCGCGGACGGCATGCTGGGCGGCTTCGGCATCGCCGGACTCGATGGCTTCCAGGATGGTCTGGTGGCCGGTCATGATGGACTCCGCCTTGCCTTCGGCCGGTACGTGGAGCAGGCGCAGCCGGTCGACGTGACCCGACATGCGCGTCACCACCGCCCACAGCCGTGGCAGGCCGGCGGCCACGTACATCAGCCGGTGGAATTCCTTGTCGGCGGCGATGAAGGCGGGATAGTCCTTGCTGACGGCGAGATCCACCTGGCGCGCCAACTGGCTGCGCAGCGCGGCGATGACGGCCGGGTCATGCGACAGGGCCAGCAGGCGGGCGATCTCGATCTCGATGGAGCGACGCAGGAAATGGGCCTCGCGGGCGGCGGGCACGTCGATGCGGCTGACCTGGGTGGTGGACTGCGCCCGGACGATGACCAGGCCTTCCTCGCTGAGGCGCATCAGGGCGTCGCGCACGGGCGTCTGGCTGACGCCGAAGCGCTGTGCGAGTTCGCCGCGGTCCAGTGCACTGCCGGGTTCCAGCTCCAGGGAAATGATGGCGGCTCGCAGCGCCTCGACGACCTGGGGCGCCGCATGGCGGGTGGGATCTAGCGTGGTGTTCATCTCGGGAGGAAGGGGCAACTCTGCCGTTCGCGGGCCCTTGGAGGAGGCATTGTCATCGCGGGTTTGACTTGTCTGGCAGGGCGGCCGGCATGTCGTCGGCGTTGTCGAAAACTTGGGGCTCTCGGTGATTCTGGCGGGCGGCTTCAGGCTTTTGGCGCACTAATGCATTAGTACACACCCTTGGTTGACGGCCCTGGTGGGCGGACGTAAATTGAAAATGTGCGCGCTACCATTTTTATGGAACGGCCGTCATAAAACCAACAGGAGACAAGATGAGCAAGACGAATTCGCGGCCGAACCGCCGCGTCCGCGGACCGCTGGCCCTGGGCAGCACGCTGCTGGCCGGCCTGATTTCTCAGGCCTATGCGCAGACGGCGCCAGCGGCGCCTTCCCAGCAACTGGAGACGGTCGTCGTCACCGGCATCCGCAGCTCGTTGGCAGCCTCGGCGCTTGCCAAGCGCGAGAACATCGGCCTGTCGGACTCGATCCACGCCGAGGACATCGGCAAGTTCCCGGACAACAACCTGGCCGAGTCGATCTCGCGCATTCCCGGCGTCCAGGTCAACCGCGACGTGACGGGTGAGGGTTTGAACATCCAGGTGCGCGGCCTGGGTTCCAACTTCACGCGCATCCTGATGAACGGCGCCCCCGTCGCGTCGGCCTCCACGAGCTTCACCAGTGCCGGCAACGCCAACCGCGAAGTCGACCTGGACTTCATGCCGGGCGACCTGTTCTCGCGCATCACCGTGTCCAAAAGCCCCACGGCCGGGATGCTGGAAGGCGCCATCGCAGGCGTCGTGAACATGCGCAACGCCCGCCCGTTCGACAAGCCCGGCACGCGCGGCACCGTGAAGCTGCAACTGGCCAAGAACGACCCCGCGCCCGATCCCAGCACGCGCGGCACGGCGATCTTCAGCACGACCTTCGGCGACAGCTTCGGCGTGCTGGCCGGCGTCTCCTTCGCCCGCAACAAGATCACCACGCGCGGCTTCGAGGACGGCACGGACTGGGTCACGCCCCGTCTGACCAACCCTTTGCAGACCGGTGCGGGCTCCTCGACCACCAACGGTGCCTGGGGCATCCCGACGACAGTGCCCGCCGCGGCCGCCGGCACCTATGGTTCGACGACGCTGGCGGCTGGCCAGGCCGTCGACATGGCCCTGCTGAAGCAGCTCAATCCCAATGCCACGATCCAGCAGATCGACAACGGCTATATGCCGCGCCTGCCGCGCCCGGTGAACTTCGCGGGTGAGCGCAACCGTGCCAACGCCCTGCTGAGCTTCGAGTTCCGCCCGACCGCGGATTTCGACGCCTACCTTGATTTGCTGACCGGCCGCAAGACCAGCAGGCAGGAGCGTGCCGACTTCGACATCAACGTTCGCAACAGCGCCGTCATCCCTTCGGCCATGAGCTATGACCGCAGCGACTGCTCGTTCTACTGTTTCGTGACGGGAGGCACCCTTCTCAACGGCACCGGCTTCCTCGAATACCGCCGGATGGACGAGAGGAGCAGCTTCACGTCCGTGAACCCGGGCTTCGAATGGCGTATCTCCGACAAGTGGACGCTGGACGCTCAGGGCAATATGGCCAGCAGCAAATTCAGCCGCCTCGCGCCCACGATCCTGGTCCCGACCGACGCGGCCAAGCCCTTCACGGTGAACATCGGCTCCAACGGCAAATTCCCGGTCTACACGCCCAACGGCTTCGACCCCAACAATCCGGCCCTCTACACCTGGGACCACCACGGCAACGCGACGGGCGCCCAGATCAGCATCAACCGCGAAGACCGCTCGATCCAGACGAGGGGTGCACGCTGGAACCTGGCCTGGGGTGACGAGAGCCTGACTGTCAAGGGCGGCATGGCCTATGACACCTACCACCGCCTGATCACGCCGTATACCGACGACGGCCGTCTGCAGAACGTCGTCTGCGGCGGCAACCTGAACGTCCGCATGTACGCGCCCAACACCACCAACCCGAATGGCTGCGTGATCACTCCGGTGACAGCCAACCCGGCGACGCAATACCCGGGCTATGGCCAGGGCTCGACGGCCGGGGGGCCGGCGCTGGCGTATCAAGGCTCGGCCGTGCCGGACATCACCAAGTACCTGGTACCCGGCCCCAACGGCTTCGTGGTGATTGACTGGAGCCGCTTTTCTGGGGCCACCGGCTACAACAACATCACCGCCAACATGGTCCAGGTTGCGGGCAGCAACGCCCTCAGCGGAACCTCTCCCCAGGACTTCACCGAAAACGTCTTCGGCAGCTACATCGAGGTGGCTGGCCAGACGCACGTCCTCGGCCGCCTGCTGCGCTATGACGCGGGCCTGCGCCGCACGCACACGATGCAGACCGTCGGCGCCTACACCGGCAATGTGGCCGATCCGCGCAATGCAGGCCTGACCAATGGTGGCCTGTACCCGAACCTTGTCACGGAGACGACCGGCGCGACTTCATACAGCAACACCCTGCCCAGCGGCACGCTGGCGTACAACCTGGCTGACGACATGATCGTCCGCGCGGCGGCTTCGAAGGCCATCACCCGGGCCGACCCCAAGGCGCTGCAGCCGCTGAGGGCGACGTCCAACGACGTGGCCCTGTCCAACGCCACCGCCACCAACCCGGGGCTCAAGCCCTTTGAGTCCAAGAACCTGGACCTGGGCTGGGAGTGGTACACGGACAAGAAGGGCAGCTATGTCGCGGCGGCCTATTTCGACAAGAAGATCAAGAACTTCCCGCGCACTGTCGTGCGCCAGATGACGCTGACGCAGATCCGTCAGGAGTTCGGTGCCGACTCGCTGCAGTACGCGGCGGGCAGCGCGATCGACCTGGCGGTGACTGCGGCCGGCGGCCCCGACAAGTTCAACATTCCGCTGTCGCAGCCGGTCAACACGCCCGACGTGTTGAAGCTCAAGGGCTGGGAGTTGAGCTGGGCGCAGTCGCTGGACCGCTTCCTACCGATCAACGGCTTCGGCTTCTACGCCAACTACACGCGCACCAAGCAGGACGCAGGCACCAGTGGCCAGGTGCCGATTGGCGCTGCGCCCTACACGGCCAACCTGACCCTGTACTTCGAAAACAGCCGCGGCTCCATCCGCCTGAGCAACAGCTACCAGGCCCGGACTCCATTCGAGTCGAAGAACACGGATTCCATCCCGGCGGGCACCATGCTCAAGTACAACAAGGCCTACTTCCAGGCCGACCTGTCGACCCGGCTCGAGATCGGCGACTGGGTGGGCTGGAAGCAGGGCGTGTCGCTCAACTTTGACGTGGCCAACCTGAACAAGGCCACGCAGAAGTCCTACATCCAGGAAGAGCTCGCCGTGCGCAGCTACTGGGATCCGGGCCGTACCTATCAGCTGACCGCTCAGATGAAGTTCTGATGCAGTGTGTCTCCGCCAGCGGTCCGGGTGTGGCCCGCTAGTGGTTCGATGAGGGTCTTCGTCGGCCGAGACGAGCACCCTCATCTTTTTATTTGTGCCGCCTGTTCTCGCCTGAGCTCGGTGACGGTGCGGCCAGCAACACCCCAGTTGTCGGTATCGATCTCGTCGATGACGACGAAGGTGGCGGCCGGGTCCTTGTTCAGCACGCGGACCATCATCTCGGTCGCTTCGGCGATCAATTGCTGCTTCTGCGCCAGCGTCACGCCTTCGCGGGTGACTTCGATGCGGACATAGGGCATGGCCGCCTCCTCACCACTTGCCCGAGCTCATGCCGCCGTCCACCGGCAGCACGACACCGGTCGTGAAGGCCGCGCCGGCCAGATAGAGCACGGCGTCGGCAATCTCCTGCGCGCTCGCGATGCGGCCGGCCGGCTGCAGCGTGTTCAGGAAGCCATGCATGTCGGCCGTGTACATCGGCGTGTCGACGATGCCGGGGGCGACGGCGGCCACCTGCACGTTGTGCGGCGCCAGCTCGAGCGCCAGGGCGCGTGTGGCCTGGTTGATGCCGCCCTTGATCAGCACCGGCAGCACCGCTGGCACGCCCTGGATGGGCTGGGCCGCGATGGCCGCCGTGATGTTGATGATGTGGCCAGCCCTGCGCTCGATCATGTGCCTTGCTGCCGCCTGCGATGGATAGACAAAGCCCTTGAGGTTGGTGTCGACCAGAGCCTCCAGTTCCGCCGGCGTGTAGTCGACAAAGGGCTTGGCGTTGAAGATGCCGGCGTTGTTGACGAGGACGTCGACGCGACCGAAGCGGTCGATGGCGGCCTGCACGAGGCGGGCGCCAGTGGCCGGATCGGCCACGTCGCCGGCGACGGCGAGGAAGTTGTCGGCATGCGCGCCCAGGCCAGCTGCGGCCTGCTGCAGCCGCTCCGCGTTGCGGGCATTGCCGACCACGCGGTCGCCCAGTTTCAGGAAGGCGGCGGCAATGGCGAGGCCGATGCCGCTGGAGGCGCCGGTGACGATGACGGTGCGGGGAGAGGAGGAAGTGCTCATGGATGACTCCGATGTGTTGCGGGTGGAGTCAATTTATTGGCGACGACCGGATCAATAAATAAGATCGCAACCACTTCAGTCTTTACATCATGTGATGTCATGAACCGCCAATTCGACGATCTGATGCTGGGCAGCCTGGAGCTCTTCTGCACGGCGGCGGAGCTCGGCGGCTTCACCGCCGCGGCCACGGCGACGGGCGTTACGCCGGCGGCCGTCAGCCGCACGGTGGCGCGGCTGGAGGAGAGGTTGGGGGTGCGCCTGTTCGTGCGCACGACGCGCCAGATCCGCCTGACCGACGCCGGCCAGGCTTATTACGAGCAATGCCGCCAGGTGCTGAACCAGCTGGTGGAGGCCGAGCGTGAGGTCAGCGGCCGCCAGATCTCGCCCACCGGCCTGCTGCGCATCAGCGTGCCGACCACCTATGGCCACCACCGCCTGCTGCCGCGCCTGCCGGCCTTTCGCGAGCGCTTTCCCGACATCCGCGTGGACGTGCACGTCAGCAACCGCAACATCGATTTCGCGGCCGAGGGCTATGACCTCGCCGTGCGTGTGCGTGCGCCGGCCGACTCGACCTTGATCGCGCGGCATCTTGAGGATGCCGAGCTGGTGCTGGTGGCCGCGCCGGACTATCTGCGCCGCCGCGGCGAGCCCCGCTCACTCGAGGATCTGGATCGGCACGACTGCATCCAGTTCGAGCTGCCGAGCAGCGGCCGCACCATTCCCTGGCTGTTCCGCGAAGGCGGCCAGGACGTCGAGCGCCTGACCACCGGCAGCACCAGCTGCTCAGACGACGTGCTGGCCGGCGTGACGCTGGCGCGCCATGGCGCCGGCCTCTTCCAGGCCTATCGCTTCACGGTGGAGGAGGAGCTGGGCCAGGGCCGCCTCGTCGAGTTGTTGAAACCCTGGGGCGGCCGCTCGCGACCCTTCAACCTGCTGTACCCCCACCAGCGGCATGTGCCGCTGCGGGTGAGGTGCTTCGTGGACTTCCTCTTGAACGCTTAGAGGATCTCGAAGCGCACGTCGATATTGCCTCGCGTCGCATGCGAATAGGGGCAGATCTGATGGGCGCCGTCGACGAGTTGCTTCTTCTGCTCGGTTTCGAGGCCGGGCAGATTGATGGTCAGCTTGACCGCCAGCGCAAAGCCCTGGTCGGCCGTCGTGCCGAGAGACACATCGGCGTCGATGCTGACCTCATCGGGCACGCGGATGCCCAGCGGCACGCCGGCGCGGCGCATCGCGCCCATGAAGCAGGCCGCGTAGCCGATGCCGAAGAGCTGCTCGGGATTGGTGCCGGGCTTGCTGGAGCCGGGCGTACTGAGCTTGACGTCCAGCTGGTCGTCGCTGGACTTGCCCCAGCCTTCGCGGCCTCCGGCGGTGTGGGTGTGGGCGGTGTAGACGATTTTCTCGATGGTGCGCATGGCGTGGGCTCCTTGTGGGGGGTCAGGAATCGGATGGGGCGTGGCGCAGGGCTGCGAGAGCCATGCGGGCGACATTGCGGGTCTCGCTGACGGCGGCGCCGGCCTTGGCGCTGACGCGCAGGCCGCGCATGACGGTCAGCACGAACTCGGCGGCAGCCTGGGCGTCCAGCGCGGCGGGCAGCTCGCCCTGGGCCTTGGCCGCTTCGACAGCGGCGGCCAGGTCGGCCTTGGACTGCTGGGCGCCGCGGCGCAGGATGTCGGCCACCTCGTCGTCGCTGACGCCGATCTCGGTCGCCGTGTTGACTGACAGGCAGCCGCGCGTGCGGGCCACGCCGGTCGACGTCGCGATGGAGGTCAGCAGCGTCTCGATGCCGGCCAGCGGCGAGGGGGCCGAGCCCAGCACCTTCTGCAGCGACTTGGCGCGTTCGCTCTGGTAGACCTTGAGGGCCTCCAGGAAGAGGCCGCGCTTGCTCTCGAAGGCGTTGTAGAGGCTTTGACGGCCTATGCCCATGGCCTCGACGAGGGCCGGCATGCCGGTGGCCTCATAGCCATGACACCAGAACACCTCCATCGCGCGCAGGAGGACTTCGTCTCTGTCGAATTCGGAAGGTCTTGCCATGGATCAAATTAAACTTGTTTTTGAACGATCAGTCAAGAATAATGGCTTCCAACGATTTCGCCACCCCGCAGCCCCCCCCGACATGAACCTCCACCGCCGTACCTTCCTCACCGCCGCTGCTGCTGTTGCCGGCTCTTCTTCCCTTTCGGCCTTTGCCGCGGCGCCCCGCGGTTTTGACGAGCTGCGCCAGATCGAAGCCGGCGTCCTCAGCATCGGCTACGCCGACCTCGGCCCGCGCAACGGCCCGCCCGTGCTGCTGCTGCACGGCTGGCCTTACGACATTCACACCTATGAAGAGGTCGCGCCGCGCCTGGCCGAGCAGGGCTACCGCGTCTTGGTGCCCTATCTGCGCGGCTATGGCAGCACGCGCTTTCTGTCTGACGCGACGCCGCGCAATGCGCAGCAGACCGCCATTGCCGCCGACGCCATCGCGCTGCTCGACGCCCTCGGCATCCCGCAAGCCGTTGTTGCTGGCTGCGACTGGGGCGCCCGCACCGCCTGCGTGATGGCGGCCCTGTGGCCGCAGCGCGTGAAGGGCCTGGTGTCGGTCAGTGGCTATCTGGTCACCAATGTGAAAGCCGGCCCACAGCCGCTGGCGCCCGCCGACGAGCTGGCCTGGTGGTACCAGTTCTACCTGGCCACCGACCGCGGCCGCGCCGGCTACGAGAAGAACCACCGCGACTTCGCCCGCCTGATCTGGCGCCAGGCCTCGCCCGAATGGCGCTTCGACGACGCCACTTTCGAGCGCTCGGCGCCGGCCTTCGACAACCCGGATCACGTCGCCATCACCGTCCACAACTACCGCTGGCGTCTTGGCCTCGTCGAAGGCGAGGCGCGTTATGACGCGCTCGAGGCCAGGCTGGCAACGGTGCAAAGCGTGGCCATGCCGACCATCACGCTGGAGGGCGACGCGAACGGCGCGCCGCATCCGCCGGCGGCCGCGTATGCAAAGCGCTTCACTGGAAAGTACGAGCACCGCGAACTGAAGGGCGGCATCGGCCACAACCTGCCTCAGGAAGCGCCGGCCGCCTTCGCGCAGGCCGTCATCGACGCCAGCAAGGCGGCCTGATCGGACATTCGTCCAATGTTCGCCAGGGCGGGGAAAAAGGACAGTTCGTTCCGTCCCCAACCCACCCAGGAAATCACCACCATGAACTCCGCCACCAAGCTCTCCATCGCCGCCGCTGCCCTCGCCATGGGCTTTGCTGCCCACGCAGCCGAACCGCAACCCAGCGTCGTCATCGTCCACGGCGCCTTCGCCGACGGCTCCGACTGGGCCAAGGTCATCCCGCTGCTGCAGGCCAAGGGCGTGCGCGTGACGGCGGTGCAGAACCCGCTGACCTCGCTGGACGACGACGTGGCCGCCGCCAAGCGCGCCATCGATGCCGCACCGGGCAAGGTCGTCCTCGTCGGCCATTCCTGGGGTGGCACCGTCATCAC
This sequence comes from Roseateles saccharophilus, assembly GCF_031458095.1. Lineage (GTDB taxonomy): Bacteria > Pseudomonadota > Gammaproteobacteria > Burkholderiales > Burkholderiaceae_C > Pelomonas > Pelomonas saccharophila_A. The sequence continues at coordinate 2,301,377 of NZ_JAVDXU010000001.1, read as the reverse complement.
CCAGGCCGGTGCCAACGACAAGGTCGCCAGCTTGGTCTACATCGCCGCTTTCGCCCCCGACGTCGGCCAGGCCGTCGGCGAGCTGGGCAAGGCCTATCCCGCCCCGGCCGGCCTGTCGCACCTGGTGCCCGACGCCGCCGGCTTCCTGCGCCTGTCCGATGAAGGCATGAGCAAGCATTTCGCCCAGGACCTGCCCGCCGCCCAGACCGCCGTCATGGCCGCCACCCAGGGCCCCATCGCCGGCAAGGCCTTCGGCGAGAAGGTCAGCGTCGCCGCCTGGAAGAGCAAGCCGAGCTGGTACCTCGTCGCCGCCAACGACCACATGATCCAGCCCGCCCTGCAGCGCGATTTCGCCAAGCTCATCGGTGCCAAGGTCAGCGAGGTCAAGACCAGCCATGTGCCCCAGCAGTCCGCACCGGCCCAGGTTGCGGCGACCATCCTGGATGCCGTGAAGAACTCGCAATAACGATGAACCCCAGCAGCAGCGCCTCCATCCCCGTCTTCGACGTCGTCTGTGCGCTGGCCTTCGTCGGCGACCTCAGCATGGGCCAGCCCGTGGATCACTCCGCGCGCACGGCCTGGCTGGCGGCCCGCCTGGCCGAAGCCAGCGGCTGCGGACCTCGGGCCTGCGTCGATGCGGCCTGGGCGGCCCTGCTGCGCTGGTCGGGCTGCACGGCCAATGCGCCGGAGTTCGCCGACATGATGGGCGACGACGTCGGCGGCCGGCGCGCCATGCTGGCCCTGACCTCGCCGACCGAGATCGCCCGCATCATCGGCAGCGTCGGCCCCATGGCCCGCATCCACTGCGAGGTGGCCGAAGGCATCGCTCGCACACTCGCCCTGCCCGACGCGGTCAGGGCCACGCTGCGCCACTGCTTCGAGGCCTTTGATGGCACGGGCCAGCCCATGGGCCTGAGCGGCGCCGCCGTGCCGCCCACGGTCTATCTCGTCGCCCTGGCGAGCGACCTGGAAATCCTATCGCGCACCTACGGCCTGCACGGCGCGCTGCAGACCATCGCCGAGCGCGCCGACCACCGCTATCCCGCCTCTCTGGTCGACCTCGTGCGCGAGCAGGGCTCCGACTGGATGGACGCCCTGGACCGCGGCGCCGCCAGCAGCGAGGCGCTGAAGGCGGCGTTCGGCGACGACAGGCGCATGGCTGCGCTGGAGCTGGTGGCCGATGTCATCGACCTCAAGCTGCCGTGGATGCTGGGCCTGTCGCGCCGCGTGGCCGAGACCGCGCGCCGCTGCGCCGCCCATCTGGGCCTGGATGGCGCCGCCCAGGGCCGCGTCTACCGCGCCGGCCTCATCCACGGCATCGGCCGCTCGTCCGTGCCCAACAACGTGCTCGAGGCGACCCGCCCCCTCGGCGAGGCCGACCAGGAGAAGCTGCGCCTGGTGCCTTACTGGGCCGAGCGCGCCGGCCGCCGCATCGAGGCCTTGCGCGACGAGGCCCTCCTGGCCTCCTTCATCGAGGAGCGCCTGGACGGCTCGGGACACTACCGCGGCGTGCGGGCCGAGGGCATCGCACAGGAGGCCCGCGTGCTCGCGACGGCTGCCTGCGCCGTCGGCCTGCAGACGGCACGCCCCGGCGCGCACGCGCTCGACGAAACCCATGCGCTGCAGCGCCTGCGCGGCGAGGCCGAAGCGGGCCGGCTCGACGCCGCCACGGTCGAGGCCCTGGCCGGCGGCCCGCTGCCGGCCCGCGCCGCGCCTGCCGCCTCGCCGCTGACCGAGCGCGAGGTCCAGGTGCTGAGCCGCATCGCCCAGGGCGAAAGCAACAAGGAAGCCGCGCGCGTGCTGGGCATCAGCCCGAGCACCGTGCGTGCCCATCTGGAAAGCGTCTTCCGCAAGCTGGAATGCTCGACCCGGGCCGCCGCGACGCTGAAGGCCATGACGCTGAGACTCATCTGACCATCATGAAACGATTCCTCGCCCTGCTGCTCGCCATCTTCATGACGGCCTCTGCGCCCGCCGAGCCCAGCCTGCAGGGCGGTGGCGAATGGATCAACTCGCCGCCGCTGACGCTGGCCGGCCTGCGCGGCAAGGTCGTGCTGGTCGACTTCTGGACCTATTCCTGCATCAACTGCCAGCGCACCCTGCCTTGGCTGCGCGCCTGGTCGCAGAAATACGGCCCGCAAGGCCTGGTCGTCATCGGCGTGCACGCGCCGGAGTTCGGCTTCGAGCGCGACGTCAAGCGCGTGCGTCAGGCGGCCATGGACGGCAGGCTCGACTACCCCATCGTGCTGGACAACGACTTCAGGATCTGGCGCGCGTTCAACAACCAGGCCTGGCCGGCCCTGTACTTCCTCGACGCCCAGGGCAAGCTGCGCCACCAGCAGTTCGGCGAGGGCGACTATGAGCGCGCCGAGCAGCTCATCCGCGAGTTGCTCAAGGAATCCGGCAAGGCGCCCGACGCCGGCATGGCCCCGGTTGCGCTGAACGGCATCGGCGCCGCCCCCGACCTGGCCAACGTGCGCTCACCCGAGACCTATCTCGGCCATGCCCATGGTGCGGCGCGCGGCATCCTGCCGGACCGCCTCAAGCGCTATGGCGGCGGCAACCCGCGGCTCAACGAGTGGACGCTGTCCGGCGACTGGACCGTGAAGGCCGAATACGCCGAGCTGTCGGGCGACAGCGGCGGCGTGGCGCTGCGCTTTCATGCCCGCGACCTGCATCTCGTGCTCGGCCCCGGCGCCGACGGCAAGCCGCTGCCCTTTCGCATCACCATCGACGGCAAGCCGCCGGGTGCCGACGCGGGCGTGGATGTCGACGCCGAGGGCCGCGGCATGGCCAGTGGCGAGCGCCTCTACCAACTTGTGCGCCAGCGCGGCCCGGTGCGTGAGCGGACTTTCGAGATCCGCTTCGACGCCCCCGGTGCGCGGGCCTATGCCTTCACCTTCGGTTGACCTCCAGCAGGACTTCGGATGAACACCCTGACCCCGCCCGCCCGGCCCGCGCAGCCGGCACCCCGCTCCGCCATCTCCTTCGCCCGTATGCTGGTGCTGGCCCAGCGCCGCTTCAGGGCCCAGCAGCGCGGCGCGGCCGCCGCCTGAGCGCTCAGAAAGAGATGGGCGGCTTGCCGCCGCGCCGCCGTGCCGTGGCCAGCGCGCTGTCCAGGGCCTCCAGCAGGCGCCGCGGATCCAGGGGCTTGGTCAGGTAGCGGTAGAAGCCCGCGGCCAGCCCGGACGCCGCCGCCTCGGGCATGGCATTGGCCGTCAGCGCGATGACGGGGATGTGGGCCGTGCGCGGGTCGAGCTTCAGGACGGCCTGGGCCTCGCGGCCCGTCATCGTCGGCATGTTGTTGTCCATCAGGATGACGTCGGGCTGGTGCTCGCGCGCCATCTCCACGCCGAGCTGGCCATTGCCCGCCGACAGCAGCCGGATGCCGCCGCGCGCCGCCAGCATTTCCTCGACGAGCTTGAGGCTGGCCGGGTTGTCCTCGACATAGAGGACCGTCGCCGGCCCGCTGCGCGCCGGCGTGGCCGCGGGCAGCTGGGTCAGGGCGCCCCAGTCGGTCGCCTCGCGCGGCAGGGCGGGTTGGTCGGAGGCTTGCAGGTCGACCCAGAACACGCTGCCCTCGCCGGGCGTGCTGTCCACGCCGATGCGTCCGCCCATCAGCTCGACGAGGCGCTGCGTGACGACCAGGCCGATGCCCGTCCCTTGCTCGGACCCGCCTTCCTGGCCGAGGCGGTTGAAGGGCTGGAACAGGGCCTGCACCTGCTCCGGCTGCAGGCCCTGGCCGCTGTCCTGGACCGCCAGGCGTACATGGTCGGCGTCGATGGCGGTGCAGCTCACATGCACCCAGCCCTGCTTGCGGTTGTATTTGATGGCGTTGCTGACGAGATTGAGCAGCACCTGCTTGAGCCGCATGCGGTCGGCCAGCGCCACTTCGTGGCTGTCCTGCGTGAACTCCACCGTGATGCCGCGCTGGGCCGCCATCGGCTCGATCATGCGGCGGCATTCCTCCAGCACATCGGCCATCAGCACCGGCTCCACCGACAACTCCACATGGCCGCTCTCGATGCGTGCGAGGTTGAGGATCTCGTTGATCAGCGTCAGCAGATGCTTGCCGGCGCCGACGATGTGGTCGACGAACTCCTGGCGCCGCTCCGGCTTGGCATCGGCGATATTGGTGCCCAGCAGCTGGCCGAAGCCGATGATGGCGTTCAGCGGCGTGCGCAGCTCATGGCTCATGCTGGACAGGAATTCCGACTTCGCGCGGTTGGCCTTCTCGGCCGTGGCCGTGGCCAGCCTGAGCTCTTCGTTGGAGGTCTCGAGCTGGGCGGTGCGCTCGCGCACGCGCGCTTCCAGCTGCTCGTTCAGCCGCATGACCTCCCGGGCGTGCTTCTCGATCTCGCCCAGCATGCCGTTGAAGGAGTCGGCCAGCACGCCCACTTCGTCTTCGGTGGCCTTGGGGGCGCGGCGTGAATAGTCCTGGCGCTGCATGACATCCCGGGCCACATCACTGATGGCGAGGATGGGCTGCACGACGGCGCGCTGCAGCCGCATCGACAGCAGGAAGGCGATGCCCAGGGCCACCAGGGCGACGATGGCGGCGATGCCGAGATAGGTCAGCACCCGCTCGACCAGGGCGTACTCGGCGCGCAGATAGACGCTGCCGATGGCGCGCCCGTCCTGCGCGATGGGCAGGGTGACGGCGATGTCGCGATCGGCGCGGTGCACGCCCTGCGTCTCGGCGCGTGCGGGCAGCCTGCCCTCGGCGCCGGCGGCCGTGTAGGACGCGAAGCGCTCGCCCTGGGCGCCGTAGATGGCGGCGGCCCGCACCCGCGGCTGCAGGCGCAGCAGGGCGAGGTTCTCGCTGGCGACCTTGACGTCGTCGAACTCCAGGGCCGGTGCCGTCGCGTGGCCGAGCAGTTCGGCCTGGGACTTGAGGTCGGCCACCCAGCCCTCGTGATAGGACTTGAGGTCATAGGCCACCATGGCACCCAGCGCGACGAGCAGGGCCACCAGTGACGTCAGCATCGTGACGCCGAGCAGCCTGCGTTGGAGCGAGAGCCTGAACATCTATGACCTGCCTTCAACCCGTCGCGCCACGCCGAGCAGGCGCACGCTGATCTTGAGGCTACTTTGCGCCGCCGGGGGCAACAGGATGTCAAAACGCACCTTGTCGTCCACGACCACGAAATTGATCATGCCCGTTGCCGGGCCGGGGTCAAGTTCCGTGACCGTCAGCACCGGCCGGCCCTGCAGGGCCGCCAGCAGTGCGGGCAGTTGCGCCGTCATGCCGCGCGACACGAAGAGGGCGTGGATGCCCTCCGGCACCTCGCCACGCGCGAGCTTGCGCACCTCCACCGGCCGGCCCGCCACCGAAGCGGCGGCCGCCGTGCGGCGGAACTCCTCGACGACGGCCTCGCTGGCCAGCACGCCGATGCGAAAGGGCTCGCCGGCCGCACCCCAGGCCGCAGGCGGCCATTCGACATAGTTGCCGAACTTGCAGACAAAGGCCGCCTTGACCTGGTATTCGACGAGGCTGTCGTCCTCGCCTGCCTGAGCCGCACCGGCGCAGGCCAGCGCCGCGAGCAGCAGCATTCGGCGGACGAGGGCAGCGTTCGCCATCACTGCCAGCGCATTCGGACCTGGAGCTGGATAGTGCGACCGAACTCGGTACGCGTCTGGAGGTCCGTGAATTCGCCATGGCTGCCAGACAGGTTGCGGGCGGTCAGCGCGATGTCGACGTCAGCCGACAGCCGTCCGCCCAGGCGCAGGTCCACAGCCGTATAGGCCGGCACGCTGGGGGCACTCAGCGCACCGACATGGCGCAGCACCAGATCCAGCTCGCCTTCGCGCGGCAGGTTGAGGGCGGCGCGCAGCCGCCAGGTCCGGCGCGGCATCGCCCCTTCGGCCGCCGCCACCGAGCCGGCGGTGTCGATGCTGCCCGGCTTGAGCTCCAGGCGGGGCCGCAGCAGCGTCAGGCCGCCATGCAGGCGCAGCCAGGGGGTGGCCTGCAGGCTGCCCCAGGCTTCCAGCCCGCTGACCCGGCCTTTCATGCCATTGCCGAAATAGACCGAGGTGCCGCTGGGCGCCAGCTCCTGGGTGTGCAGATGGTCGTAGTCGCCATGAAAGGCTGTGGCCGACAGTGTCACGGCCGGGCTCAGCTGGCCGCGGTAGCCCAGCTCCAGCACATTGGCCGTTTCGGAGCGGAAGTCCGGGCCGCCGTTCAGGATGAAGGGCGGCTGGGCAGGGATGTAGATGTCGCGGTCCAGGCGCGACGGCGCGCGGACCGTGTGGGTGGCCGCGGCCCACCACAGCTGGTCGGGCGCCGGCTTCCAGGCCAGGCGCAGGCTGGGCAGGAACTCGTTGCCCGTGTAGTCATTGCGTTCGACACGCGCGCCCAGCGTCAGTCGCAGGCTGTCGGCGAGGGTCATTTCATCCTGGGCGTAGAGGCTGGTCCAGGCCTGATCCCGGCGGGCCGGCAGGAAGGCGAACTGCGGTGCGCCATGGCCTACATAGTCGCGCGAACGGCGATGGTTGGCGCCGAGCACGACCGTGTGGGCCTGCGTGGGCCGCAGCGTGTATTGCACTTCGAGGTCGGCGATGCTGAGGGTCTCGTCGAAGGTGGGGGGCGTCACGCGCACGGTGCGATCGAGGTAGCCCTGCACGCTGAGGTCGCCGCCAGCCAGCGGCTTCTCCCAGCGCGCCAGCAGGTTGGCGCCCGACAGTGTGATGGTGTCCAGCGCGAACTTGACGCCCGTGATGTTGATGCTGCCGGGCAGGGGCTGACCGTGGTTGCCGCGATAGCCATTGCCCTGCAGCGTGAAGCGCTCGCCGCCGCGGCCCCAGTCGGCGCGCAAGCCGCCGCGCAGCATGTGGCCCGCGTCTTCCACCGGGGTGCCGGCGGCCGTCTCGGTGCGGTCCTGGGTCGTGTGCTTCACATACAGCCGCATGTCGCCGTCATTGCCCAGCGACCAGCCGTGGCGCAACACCGACGCCCGCTCCTGGTCACCCGCGGACACGGCGGCCAGCGTGCCGCGCGTGGCCGCGGGCCTCCTGGTGATGATGTTGATGACGCCGTTGACCGCGTTGACGCCCCACAGTGTGCTGCCCGGGCCGCTGCTGACCTCGATCCGATCGACGTCTTCCAGCAGCACGTCCTGCACGTCCCAGAACACGCCGGCGAACAGCGGCGTGTAGACCGAGCGGCCGTCGATGAGGACGAGCAGCTTGTTGGCCGCGCTGCCGTTGAAGCCGCGGGCGCTGATGGCATAGCCGCTGTTGTAGACCTGGGCGATGTGCAGATTGGGCGCCAGCCGCAGGGCCTCGGGCAGACGGGTCGCGCCGGAGCGGCGGATGTCGTCGGCCGTGATGACGAACAGGGAGGCCGGTGCGTCGGCCAGGCGCTGCTCGCGCTTGGCGGTGGAGGTGATGGTGACGTTGCCCAGTTCTTCCAGGCTGAGGTCGACCAGGGCCGCGACCTGGGCTGCCGCGGGTTCTGTCCATAGCGCGGCTGCTGCTATGCAACATGCCCAGCGTGGCGACAGTTCCATGCACCCTCCCAACGGTGACCTGGCTGGCCCACGATAACGCAGCCACCGGGTGGCGGCAACGCGTTCATCCGTGACAAACGCCCACACGCCGCCGTCGTGGCCAGCGTGGAGCGGCCTTTCGCTAGATCATGCCGTCACGTCTCGCCCCCAGGGTCGCGCGGACGCTGCTGCGGCCGGCGCCCTGAGCGCATCGATGCGGCCACGTCGGCCAGCAGCAGTTGCAGCGCCAAGGTGGCAAGCATGGCTGGTGCCAGCTCGGACTCGGCGCCGGTGACGAGTTGCACGGCGGCGCCGCCGGCCTGGGCGCGCTCGGTGATCCATACACCGGCCGCGCCGGGGAGCGGTGCCGCTGCGCTGCCCAGGGCCAGGCAGGCGGCGGGCTTGGCAGGCGGCAGGTCGCCCGGCAGCAGCGGCCGCGCCGGGATGCCGGCCCGCCACAGCGCCTGCAGCGCCAGGTCGCGCAGCGGCGCATGGACCGCGTCGGCCAGCACGTCGACCTGATGGGCGCTCGCCAACGTCTCGGCGGCGCGCACCCACGTCGCGCGGTCCAGGCCGCGCAGGGCCTGGGTGCTGCGCGCCAGCAGCGGGTGGCCGACGGGCGTCTCCACGGCCCCGCTGGCCAGGCTCTCGGCCAGCGCGCGCTTCAGGCTTTTGACGCCGTCGAAGCCCAGGGCGCGGCAGAAGCGGATGACCTGGGGCTGGCTGACGTCGGCCGCCTCGGCCAGGCGGGCCGTGGCTGTCTCCAGCGCAGCTCTGGGGTTGGCGAGCACGACGTCGGCAACGCGGCGCTCGCAGCGGGTCAGGTGGGCATAAGCGGCGCGGATCTGCATGCTGACGGCGCCGGTGGTGGCGGGCGTGTGCAGGGCCAGGTCCAGGGCGCGTGCGGCCCCCGTCCAGCCCGAAGCGTCCTCCGGCGCCAGGCGCAGGGCGCGGGCCCAGGGCACCGTGCACAGCGTGGCCAGGCCCAGGCGCTTGCTCAGCGTGTCGGCCGCGAGCTCCGTGTCCGTCATCAGCACGGCATGGTGCACGGGGCGGTGCAGGGCAGCGAGGGCGTCGGCCAGCGCGGGCGCCAGTTGCGCGCCGTCGCGGATGGTCTCGTCGCGCGCGTGGGCGCGGCGCCCGTCGGCGTGCAGCAGCAGCGTGCGCAGCCGGCCGTCCTGCCAGCAGGCCAGCAGGCGAGGCCAGGGCTGGGCATCCATGTCAGTCGAACAGCCGGGCATTCAGCCAGCCATAGGCCGCGATGCCGGCGTAGCACAGGGCCGGCACGCCAAACGACGCCTGCAGGCCGATGACGTCGGCCGCGTGCCCTTGCAGCAGCGGCAGCAGGGCGCCGCCGACGATGGCCATGCACAGCAGGCCCGAGCCCTGGGCGGTCTGGGCGCCGAGACGATGCACGGCCATGCTGAAGATGGTCGGGAACATGATGGAGTTGCACAGGCCGACGGCCAGCAGGGCCCACATGGCGATGAGGCCATGGGTGGTGGCACCGACGACGATCAGCGCGACGGCCAGGGCCGCATGCACGGCCAGCAGCCGGCCCGGCGCCATGAGGCGCATCAGACCCACGCCGACAAAGCGGCCCACCATGGCGCCGCCCCAGTAGAGGCTCAAGTAAGGCGCGGCCGCAGCGGCGCTCAGGCCGGCCGCCTCCTGCATGAAATTGATCAACAGGCTGCCGATGCTGACCTCGGCGCCGACATACAAAAAGATGGCGACGACGCCCCACAGCAGATGCGGATGGGAGCGAGCGACCTCGACAGCCGAGAGCGTCGTCGGCGTGGCTTCATCGGCGATGCGCGGCAGGCGGGCCAGGGCGAAGAAGAAGGCCAGCATCGACAGGGCGGCGGCCAGTGCCAGATAGGGCCCCTGCACGCTGCCGCTGGCGCCTGCGGGCAGGATCAGCACGCCCAGGGCCGGCGCGACGGCCGTGCCCAGGGAATTGAAGGCCTGGGTCAGCGTCAGGCGGCTCGAGGCCGTCCGTGGGTCGCCCAGGGCCGCCACATAGGGGTTGGCTGCAACCTGCAGCACCGTGATGCCGGCGGCCAGCACGAAGAAGGCGAACAGGAAGAGGGCATAGCCGGCGCTGGCAGCGGGCAGGAAGAGCAGGCAGCCCGCTGCGGCGACCGCCAGGCCGGCGACGGCGCCGCGCTGATAGCCCAGGCGCTGGATCAGCCGCCCGGCGGGCAGCGAGACGAGGAAGTAGGCGCCGAAGAAGCAGAACTGCACCAGCATGGCCTGCAGATAGCTCAGCGTGTAGAGCGCCTTCAGGTGCGGGATCAGCACGTCGTTGAGCGCCGTCAGCAGGCCCCACATGAAGAACAGCAGGGTGACGATGGCAAGCGGCGCGCGGCTGCTTTCCTGTTGAACAGGGAGGGCGGATGCGGGAACGGACATGGGCTTACCGGGGCAGGGCGAGGAATCGGATGGCCTGCCCGCCGCCAGGTGCGAGGCGCAGGGGCAGGGTGTCGGTGGACTTGACGGTGACTTGCTCGGTGACGAGGTCGAAGCGATGCTGGGCGTCGCGGTAGTCGGCCTGATCGCCGTCGCGGTAGATCTCGGCGCGGTAGCGGCGCTGGGGATCGAGGAAGCCCAGCGACAGCGTCAAGCGCCGGCCGTCACCGTTGGTGATGGCGCCGACATACCAGTCCTCGCTGCGCCTGTCCTTGCGCGCAATCGTCGCGACCTCGCCGAGTTCGCCGTGGATGACCTTGGTGGTCTCCCAGTCGGTCGGCACATCCTTGATGAACTGGAAGGCCTGGGGCCAGCGCTCGTAGTGCTCGATGAGGTCGGGCACCATGACGACGGGCGAGTACAGCACCACATAGAGGGCGAGTTGCTTGGCCTGCGTGGAGTTCAGCTTGCGGTCGCCGGCGCCATCGAGGCTGACGATGCCCGGCGTGTAGTCCATGGGGCCGCTGAGCATGCGCGTGAAGACGAGATTGACCTCGTGGTCCACCGCGTTGATGGGGTCGCCCCAGGCGTTGAACTCCTGGCCGCGCGCGCCTTCGCGCGAGACCCAGTTCGGCCAGGTGCGACGCAGGCCGGTGTCCTTGACGGGCTCGTGCGTGTCGATGGCGATCTTGTGCCTGGCCGCTTCCCGCACCGCGTTGACGAAATGGCGCACGCCTTCCTGCGACTCAGTGAAACCGAAGTGGGTGCCGTTGCCATTCGCGTTCGCGAACTGCGCCGTGCCGGCGTCGGTCACATAGCCGGACTTGACGACGTCGACGCCATGCTTCGCGTACAGCGCGTAGGCCGCGTCCATCTGCGTCTCGTAGCGCGCCACATTGCCGCCGGTCTCGTGGTGGCCGACCAGGCGCACGCCCTTGGCCTTGGCATAGGCCGCGACGGCCTCGAGGTCGAAGTCGGGCATGGACTTCAGGTAGTCGAAGCTGGAGGCGCTGCCGACCCAGTTGCCGTCCCAGCCAAGGTTCCAGCCCTCCACCAGCACGCCGCGAAAACCGTGCTTCGCAGCGAAGTCGATGTGGCGCTTGGTATTGGCCGTCGTCGCGCCATGCTTGGGCCCGCTGGACCAGCTCGATCGGTCCAGATGCATCTCCCACCAGACGCCGACGAACTTGCCCGGCTGGAACCAGCTGACGTCGCCGAGCTGGTTGGGCTCGTTGAGGTTGAGTTCGAGGTTGGACTCATACAGCGCGCCGGCCGAAGTCGCCACGCGCAGCGTGCGCCAGGGCGTGGCGAAAGCACCCTGCTTGAAAACGGTGGCACCGCTGGCACTCGGCGCCAGCTGGGCGCGCAGCTTTTGTCCGCCAACCTTGCGCACCCACATCGACGCGTAGTCCACCAGGGCCGCCTCGTGCAGCGCAAGGTGCAGGCCGCTCCTCGTGCGCATGGTCAGCGGCGTGTTGGCCAGGCCCACCTCGGCCAGCGGTGTGCGCTGCACGGGGTACTCCAGCACCAGGGCCTCGCCGGCCGGGATCCACCAGGCCGTGGCGGGCTCGGCGATGTCGAACTCGGTCAGCTCGTCGCTGATGCGGGCGATGGGCAACTGGGGCTGCTCGGGCAGCTCGTAGCGAAAGCCGAAGCCGTCGTCGAAGACGCGAAAGCGCAGGCCCATGGCGCGCCCGCCCTGGCCCGGCTGGGACAGCTCCAGCATCAGCTCGCGGTAGTGGCTGCGCACGCGCCGGCTCTCGCCCCAGGGCTGCTCCCAGGTCTCGTCGTGGTCGGTGGTCTTCTGGCCGACCAGCTTGAAGCCGCCGTCGAGCTGGTGGGCGTTGGCCAGCAGCAGTCCCAGGCGCGAGGCATGGACCAGGGGCTTGCCGCCGCGGTCCACGCGATAGGCCAGGCGGCCTTCGCCGGTCAGTTGCAGCGTGACGACGAGCTGCTTGTCGGGTGAGCTGACGGTAGCGAGGGTTTCGTCGGCCTGGGCCGCGGTGCAGAAGGCGAGGGCGAGGAAAGCGAAGAGTCGGCGGGTCAACATGTCTCGAGGTCCTTGGCGGCGGCGCAGTGAGCCTGGATGAAGTCCGCGTGGCTGGGCATCTGCGCGACGCAGCGCTGGATGACGGCACGGGTGTCATCCAGATAGTCGTTGATTTCGCTTTGCGGCAGCGCGTCGGCCAGGGGATGGTGGGCGGCGGGGCGGATGCCCTGGCCGTGCAGCACCTGCAGCCAACCGACCTCGGAGAACAGCTCATCGCCATGGCGAGCGATGCGGCCGCTGGCGCGCCAGAGGTCGAGCTTGTCCCGCAGCGTGTCGGGCAGGTCCATGTTGCGGCAATGGTTCCAGAAGGCGCTGTCGCTGCGCGTCGTCGCGTGGTAGTGCAGGATCAGGAAGTCGCGGATGCGCTCGGTCTCGAAATCGCTCTGGCGGTTGAACTCGGCGATGTCGGCGGGGTTGAAGCCCTGGTCCGGAAAGAACTGGATCAGCCGCGCGATGGCCGACTGCACGAGATGGATGGAGGTGGACTCGAGCGGCTCCATGAAGCCCGAGGCCAGGCCGATGGCGACGACATTGCGGTTCCAGACCTTGCGGCGGCGGCCGCTCTCGAAGCGCAGCACGCGCGGCTCGGCCAGGGCTTCGCCATCGAGATTGCGCATCAGCAGGGCCGCGGCCTCGTCGTCGCCCATGGCCTGGCTGCTGTAGACATGGCCGTTGCCGGTGCGGTGCTGCAGGCCGATACGCCATTGCCAGCCGGCCGGCCGCGCGGTGGCGCGGGTGAAAGGCAGCAGGTCCGGCCCACTGGCGCTGGGCACGACGACGGCGCGGTCACAGGGCAGCCAGTGGTTCCAGTGCTCATAGCCGGTCTTCAGCGTCTGTCCGATCAGCAGGCCGCGAAAGCCCGAGCAGTCGATGAAGAGCTCGCCCTCGATCTGCGCGCCGCTGGCGAGGCGCACGCTGCGCACATGGCCGTTCTCCTGCAGCTGCGCATCCAGCACGCGGCCCTCGGTGCGCTGCACGCCGAGCTTCTCAGCATGGCGGCGCAGATAGCGGGCATAGAGGCTGGCATCGATATGGAAGGCGTGGACGATCTCGGCCAGAGGCGAGTGGCCCAGGCTGGTGTCCGCGCGCATGAAGCGGTGGGCGCGTGCGGCGGCGGCGTTGATGGAATGGGCCCACAGGTCGGGCGCCAGGCCAGCCTGATGCATGCGCAGCCAGTAGTGGTGGAAGGCCAGCGTGGTGGAGCGGTGGCCGATCTGACCGAAGGCGTGCAGATAGCGGTCACCGATCGCGCCCCAGTCGCGGAACTCGATGCCGAGCTTGAACGTGGCCTGGGTCGCGCGCATGAACTCGTTTTCGTCAATGCCGAGCAGCTGGTTGAAGTGCCGGATCATCGGGATCGTTGACTCGCCGACGCCGACGGTGGCTATCTCTTCCGACTCGACGAGCTTGATGGTCACACGGCCATGCGTGACCTTGGCGAGTGCGGCGGCCGTCATCCAGCCGGCCGTGCCGCCGCCGACGATGACGACGGTGTCGAGGTTTTGCTGCATCACTGCACCATCACCCGCCAGCCCCAGGCGGGCAGGCTCAGCGCGGCACCCTCCTCGAGCTTCACTTCGGCGCCGCCGTTGAAGTCGAGATAGCGGCCGGGGTGGCGGTCACCCTTCAGCACGACGTCGGCCGGCTTGGGCGAGAGGTTGAAGATCGCCACCACCTTGTCCCTGCCATTGCTGCGCACAAAGCTGAAGATCTGCTTGGGCATGCTGTTGGCCACCGGCTCCATGACGGCTCCGTCCGCGCCGTTCCACAGCGCCGTGTTGCGCTTCTTCAAGGCGATGAGGCGCTTCAGCAACTCGCCCTCGGGCGCCTCCTTCCAAGTGATCGGGTCGCGCTCGAAGAAGGCCAGGCGCCGCCGGTTGCCGGCCTCCTGGCCGTTGTAGACCAGGGGCAGGCCTTCGCTGATGAAGCTCAGCACGGTGGCCGCCTCGACGGCGGCGCCGAAGATCTCGTGCTCGGTGCCCTCCCAGGCGTTCTTGTCGTGGTTGGTCGTGTAGAGCAGGCGGTAAGCCTCGCGGGGGTAGAACTTGCGGTTCCAGGCGTAGTAGGGGTAGAGGAAGGTCGCGTCGGCGCGGCCTTCGGCGATCAGCTTCATCGCGTCCCACCAGCTCCAGGCGTAGGTGGCGTCGAAGGCCTTGGCATGCAGGTCGCGGCTTTCCCATTCGGCGAGCAGGAAGACGGGCTTGATGGCGCGCAGCTCCCTGGCGGCCTGTTCCCAGAAGTCCAGCGGCGACAGGCCGGCCGCATCGACGCGGTAGCCGTCCACACCGACGTCGCGCACCCAGTAGGCGAGTGCCTGGGTCATGTAACGACGCAAGGCGGGTTGGCCGTAGTCGAGGTCGATGATGTCGTCCCAGTCGTACCAGGGCGTCGGCGTGAAACGACCGTGTTCGTCGCGGGCATACCAGTCGGGGTGGCTCTTCACGAGCACGTTGTCCCAAGCGGTGTGGTTGCCGACCCAGTCGAGGATGACCTTGAGCCCGAGTGAGTGGGCGGTGGCAACGAAATGCTTGAGGTCGGCCAGCGTGCCTAGCTCGGGGTTGACGGCGAGGTAGTCGCGCACCGCATAGGGGCTGCCGAGAGCACCCTTGCGGTTCTTCTCGCCGATGGGGTGGATGGGCATCAGCCACAGGATGTCCACGCCGAGGTTCTTCAGCCGCGGCAGCTGGGCCTCGGCGGCGCGCAGCGTGCCCTCGGGCGTGAACTGGCGCGTGTTGATCTGGTAGAGGGTCGCGTTGCGCGCCCAGGCCGGGTGCTGGAGCTGCACATAGGGCTTGGGTTGGTCGACGGCGAGGGGCACGGCGAAGGCGGGAGCCAAGGCCAGCGCGAGCGAAAGGCGCGCAATGGCGCGAAGGAAGGTGGTCACGATGTCGGGCAGAGGAAGGCCGCGCCCGACGACGTGCCGGGCGCGGTGAAGGACCGATGGATCAGAAGCGGTAATTGAGACCCAGTCGGTACGTCTTCCCGTACACCACCTTGTTGGTGATGATGTTGCGGTCCGTCGTGTACTCCTGGAAGGGCGTGTTGGTCATGTTGTGGCCCTGCAGCAGCACGGACAGGCCCTTCAACCAACCCTCCTGGAACTCATAGCCCACCTGCGCGTCGACGATGGTTTCGCCCTTGATGAAGGTGAACTGCGAGTCGCTGCGGTAGTCCAGGATCTGGCCGATGAAGTCCGAGCGCTTGTGCGCCGCCCAGGCGAGCTGGAAGCCGTGCTTCTCGTAGTACAGGCGCAGCGTCGTCACATTCTTGGACAGGCCCGGCAGGCCGATCTCGTTGACGACGCCCGCGAACACCGGCCCGTTCTGCGGCGACACGAAGCCGCTGGTGGGCAGGCGGATGGAGCTGGCCGTGTACGAATGGTTGACCTGGGCGCCGAAGCCGTCCAGCCAGTCGAAGGCCATGCGTCCCGGCAGATTGATGGCCAGCTCGAAGCCATGCATATTGCCGCCCTGGCCGTTGACGGGCTGGGTCAGGAAGCCGATGGTCGAGCCCTTGTAGGGCCCGTGGTCGGGCAGCGGCGTCGTCGCACTGGTGTAGGGCTTGAAGTCGAACTCGCGCGGCGCGTTGATGACGTAGTTGTCCAGCTTCTTGAAGAAGCCCGCCAGGCTGATGTAGCCGTATTTGTCGAAGTACTTCTCGTAGGAGATGTCCAGGGCCTTGGCCGCATAGGGCTTGAGCCTGGGGTTGCCGGAGAAGCCCGTCAGCGCCGGCTGCACGGCGGTGGCGTTCTGCACGCCGAAGTCCAGGCTGGCCTTCATGTTGTCGAGGTTGGCGCGTGCCACCTGCTTGCCCGCGCCCAGGCGCAGCAGTTGCTGGTTGCCGAGCTCGAAGGTCAGGTTCAGCGACGGCAGCAGGTGGTTGTAGCTGGTGCCGTCGGTGCGCACGACATAGGGGCAGGTGTCCACCGTGATGCCCGTGCACTTGGCCAGGTCCACCTGGTTGCCGGTGGCGTTCTGGTCGGTGTGAACCAGCTGCAGGCCGATGTTGCCGCTGTAGGGAATGCCGCCGAGGTCGCCGCTCAGATCGGCTTGGGCATAGGCGGTGGCGACCTTCTCACCGACGGTCCAGTTGCGCGACAGCACGGTCGCGTCCACCCAGCGGTTGATCGCGTAGATGCTGCCCAGAGACCCCGTCGGATCCCAGGACGCCACCTCGATGCCCGACGCGCCGGCAATGGCCGTGGCCGTGCCGGGGATCTTGGCGCTGGCGTAGCCGTCGCTGCCGTTCAGGATGGACAGGCGGCCCTCGTCACCCAGGCGGGCCTTGTCGCGCTTGTTGAGGTTGATGCCGAACTTGCCGCCGACGATGGGCCCCCACTCCAGATCATGGTGTGCCGTCAGACGCAGGCTGGTCAGCTTGTCGTCGATGGTGGGCAGGGCTGCGTAGCCGGCCTGCGGCGTGGCGGGGCCACCGCCCCAGCCGTCCACGTCGGTCAGCAACGCGAAGTTGCGGTCGGCGAAGTTGCCGCTGGTCGTGTACTTCACGTCGGCGAAGTTGCTGCCGTTGAAGCCCGTCCAGCTGATGGTGGCAAGCTGGGCCTGCGGTGTGTTGCCCGGCTGGCCGGCCGTCGTCTCGAAGTTGCTGATGTTCTTGACGCCGTGCGAGCGCGACAGGTCGGCCTCCCAGCGCCAGTCGCCGGTGCGAAGTTCGCTGTTCACGCCCAGGGCCAGCAGACGGTCCTTGTTCGAGAACATGTGGTTGCGCACCACGCCCTTGTAGTTGTTGAGGGTGCCGCTGGTGGCCACGCCGCCGCTGATGGTGGCGTTGCTGAGCTGGCCGTTGGGGTCGTAGACGCCGGCGCCGAAGGCGATGGCGCCTTCCAGGCCGGTCTGCTTGGTCTTTTCGGTGCCGGCGCCGTAGAAGACGTCGGCCGTGGTCTTGAACTCGCTGCTCGGCTTGTACTGCAGCGTCAGCGTCGCGCCGTCGCGGGTGCTCTGGCGGCGCTGGGTCTCGTACTTGAAGCCGCCGGGCACGGTGACCTGCTGGCCGTTGTAGTCGACCTGCGGCGCCCAGCCGCCCCAGCTGTCAAAGCGCTGCTCGCCGCCGTTGTCTTCGCGCGAGCGGCTCAGGGCCACGGCCACGCCCAGGGTCTTGTTGGCGAACTGGTCCACATAGACCAGGCTGGTGCGATTGCCGGAGCCGACCTCGACGCCGGAATCCTCGCCGATGCGCTCCTTGCGTGCGCTGACGGCGATGGTGCGCTTGCCGTAGTCCAGCGGGCGGATGGTGCGCATGTCGACCGTGGCCGACAAACCCTGGCCCACCAGGCCGGCGTCGGGCGTCTTGTAGATCAGCAGGCTGGCCAGCAGCTCGGCCGGGAAGAGGTCGAACTCGGGGCTGCGCGCGTCGCTGGTGGAGGCCACTTCGCGGCCGTTGAACAGCGAGCCGCCGAAGGCCGGCGCCATGCCGCGCACGCTGACGCCGGCGGCCTTGCCGTTGACCTTGCTGCGCTGCACGGCGATGCCGCTGACACGGCCGAGGGACTCGGCCACCGTCACGTCGGGCAGCTTGCCGATGTCTTCGGCCGAGATGGCCTCGACGATGGAGGAGTTGTTGCGCTTGGTGGCGATGGAGTCTTCGACGCTCTTGCGGATGCCCGTGACGACGACGGTCTCCAGCGATTGCGGCGCGGTCTCCTGGGCCTGGGCGACCGAGCTGCCGAGCAGCAGCAGGGCGCAGGCGCGTGCGACGGGGAGGGTGGTGTGGAGCCCGCGCGCTCGCGGCTGGCGCGGCGCTCGTGCGGCTGGCAGATGAGCCATGGGTTTGCCTCTCGAATGTTGTAGTGGTCGGGTCCGGTTCTGCTGACGGCCACCGGGTCGCGAGTCCGATGTGTCAAGTGAACGGCCGCGATGCTCCGTTTTGGCAAGAGGCCGCGCAATCCGGAGCGTGAGCCGCTGAAGGATCTCTATAGACAACTTTCAAACGGCGCTGAAGAAATCCTGAAGATTGGCCGTTTTCCCTTTATCCATCGGGGTTCTCGGCCGTTTTCGCCGGAGCCTGCGCGTTTCGCCCAAGCCACATTCAGGGCATGCGCCGCTAGACTTCTTGGCGTGAAGATCTATCTGATCGAAGACGACCTCAACATCGGCCAGGCCCTGCTGACGGTGTTCAAGGACGAGGGCCACGAGGTGGTGTGGGTGCGCATGGCCCATGACGCCGTCGAGCGGCTGCGGGCCGAGGACTTCGACGCCGTGCTGCTCGACCTCGGCTTGCCTGACGGCGACGGCAACGAGCTGCTCAAGCGCCTGCGAGTGGCCGGCCTGACCGTGCCCGTCCTCATCATCACGGCGCGTGACGGCCTGCAGGACAGGCTCAAGGGCTTCGACAACGGCGCCGACGACTACCTCATCAAGCCCTTCGAGATCCCCGAGCTGCTGGTGCGGCTGCGCGCCATCCTGCGCCGCAGCGGCGCTCATGGCGAGGCCGAGGCGCTTTGGAACTTCGGCAACCTGGCGCTGGAGGAAAAGCGCATGCGGGTGACGCTGGACGGCGCGGCCATCACCCTGTCCAAGACCGAATACGCGCTGCTCTTGACGCTGATGAAGCAGAGCGACCGCGTGCTGACTCGGGCCGAGTTGGAGCGCCGCGTGCTGCCCTTCAGCGACGGCGCGACGCTGGACGTGCACATCTCCAATCTGCGCAAGAAGATCGGCGACGGCCATATCCGCACCGTGCGCGGCGTCGGCTACATGATGCAGAGCGACCGTGCAGGCTGAGCAGTCGTCGCTGTTCCGGCGCCTGCTGTTCGGCTTCAGTGCCGTCACCCTGTTCGTCGCCCTGGGTGGCTTTCTCTACGTGGCCTGGGAGGCCCGCGAGACGCAGCGCTCGCGCACGGCCAGCGAGAATTCGGCCCATGCGCGCGAGCTGCTGATGCACCTGGCCGACATCGGCGATCAACCCCAGCGCCTGCGCCAGGCCGCCGAGGCCCTGGAGGCGGTGCGCGCCGAGATGTTCCGCCAGCTCGACTACCACTCCCAGGTGCGCGTGCGGGTCTGGCAGCGCGGCGCGCTGGTCTACAACTCCAAGCCGGCCCTGCCCGAGGCCTTGCCCCTGCCCGGTACCGAGCACGAGGGCAATGCCTGGGTGCAGGCGGTGGAGCGCGACGCGGCCAGCGGCCTCGTCGTCGAGCGCAGCCACGAGGTGGACGACCGCTGGATGCTGAGCTTCTCGGGCGTCAGCTTCCTGCTGCGCTCCACCATCTTCAGCCTGCCCCTGCTGCTGCTGCCGGCCTGGTTCATCATCGGCATGGGCCTGAAACCGCTGCGTGCCTTTGCCTCGGCCATCGAGAACCGCTCGGCCCAGGACCTGACGCCGCTGCCGGACACGAGCTATCGCGAGCTGTCGCCGCTGGTCACGGCCATCAACCACCTGATGGCGCGCTTGAGGCGGCGCATCGAGCATGAGCATGAGTTCCTGTCCGATGCCGCCCATGAGCTGAAGACGCCGCTGGCGGCCATCCAGATCAATGCCCATCTGCTGCAGAGCCCCAATGGTGACGCGCAGCGCCATGCCGAGGTCAGCGCGGGCTTGCGCGATGGCGTGGCGCGGGCCAACCATCTGGTGCAGCAGCTGCTGTCGCTGGAGAGGGCGCGCTCGGACGCGGAGGAAGCCCTGCCGGTGCTGGCTCTGGAGACTTTGGTGCGTGATCGCCTGGCCGCCGCCGCGCCGCTGGCCGTGCAGCGCGGCATCGACATCGACTTCCATGCCGACTCGCCCTGCGAGCGACCCCTGCACCAGGAGACGGTCTGGGCCCTGGTGGACAACCTGATCAGCAACGCCATCAAGTACTCGCCCGAGAACGGCCGCATCGCGGTGCGGCTGATGCCGCGAGAGGGCGGGGGCTGTCGCTTGAGCTTCAGCGACCAGGGCCCCGGCATCGCCGAAGGCCTGCGCCAGCGTGTCTTCGAGCGCTTCTACCGCATCCCCGGCCAGGCCCAGAGCGGCAGCGGCCTGGGGCTGGCGATTGCGGAGCGGGCGGCGGCGCGCAACGGCGCCAGCATCCGCCTGGACGCCGGCCCCGAAGGCCGCGGCCTGCTCGTCACCGTGGACTTCTCTTAGGCGAGGTCTTCTGCAGCTGCCACAGCAGCACGCAGACGATCAGCGTCGTGGCTATCAACACATTGCCCACCCAGGGGAAATGCTCCAGCTTGCCGTCCGCGGCGATGGTCACGATATGGCCGGACACCAGGGCGGCGAGGCCGCCGGCCAATTGCTGAAGGGCCGCATTGATGGCCGTGAAGGCGCCGCGCTGCTCGGGCGCCGGGATGCCGGCCACCACGACTTGCCAGGGCACCATGCGCGAGAAGATGCCGGCGAACAGGATGACGTTGACGACCACCAGCGTCGTCAGCGACGACGTGCCCAGCCGCGTGTAGATGGCCACCATGGCGATGGTGAGGGTGCTGCCCACCAGGAACACCGGCAACGGGCTGAAGCGGTCGGTGAGCCGGCCCACCAGCGGCGCGACGAACATCGTGCTGATGCCGGTGACGAGGTAGACGATGGGCAGGTGCTTCAGGTCGATGCCGACGTTGTTCACCGAGAAGGCGCTGGCAAACGGCATGATCATGAAGCCGCCCGTCGTCAGCAGGGCTGTGATCAGGAAGGCATGCAGATGGCGCTTCACGGCCACGGTGTGCCACAGATGGGCGAAGGCGCTGCGGTCGTTCTGCAGCTTCAGGTGGGCGTCCACCGGCTGCATGCGCCAGGCGATCAGCCCGCCGCCGACGACGCCGAAGGCCACCAGGGCCAGGAAGGGCGCATGCCAGTCCCAATGCGTGGCCAGGAAGAGGCCGAAGGGCAGGCCCAGCACCTGGCTGGCGGCGAAGCCGCCTTGCAGCAGGCCCATGACGCGGCCGCGCAGGGCCGGCTCGAAGAGGTCGGCCGCGATGGCCATGACGACGGAGCCGATGACGCCGCCGAACAGGCCGGTGACGATGCGGGCGAGCAACAGCGACTCGAAGCTGGTGGCCAGGCCGCACCACAGCGTGCCGAGCAGGAAGCCGCCATAGAAGAACAGCAGCAGCTTCTTGCGGTCGAAGCGGTCGGCGAAGCCGGCGGTCAGGATGCCGGAGATGCCGGCACTGAAGGCATAGGCCGACACGACCAGGCCGAACTGCTGGGCCGACATGGACATGGCCGGCATGATCATCGCGCCCAGCGGCGACATGATCATGAAGTCCAGGATGACGGCGAACTGCAGCAGGGTCAGCAGGCCGGTGGCGAAGCGCTGGTAGGGGGTGAAGGCGGGGGGCGGGGCGGTGGCGGCAGCGGTGGCTTCGGGCATGGGATGGGCTCGTTAGGCAGACGGCGAGGGGGCCGCTGCAGTGTCCTCAAGGCAGCGGCCCAGACATGGCAGCAGGGCGGTGGAATTGAATAGGCTCCTATTCATATTAAGATAGGGGCCTATGTAAAGTCAATGGCCGTTCAACGGTCTTTTCCGAGGTTTCGTCGCGAGCCGCCATGTCCGAGTCCCGTCCCTCCATGCCGCCGCTGAAGTTGATCGGCCATGTGCACCGCGCCTTCCAGCGCTTGGCCGACCAATTGCTGCGCGACCAGGGCTTCGCCCTCGGCCAGCTGCCGGTGCTGATGGCGCTGAAGGACGGCCAGCCGCGCTCCCAGGCCGAGCTGGCCCGCCTGGCCCATGTGGAGCAGCCCAGCATGGCCCAACTGCTCAACCGCATGGAAAGAGACGGGCTGGTCGAGCGCCTGCCCGACCCCGAGGACGGCCGCAGCCGCCTCATTTCATTGACGGCGGCCTGCACCGAGCGCATGCCCAAGGCCAAGAGCGTCATGCAGGCCCTCGGGACCGAGGCCCTGCAGGGCTTCAGCGCCGCGGAAGTGGAGGTGCTGGGCGGCCTGCTGGCCCGGCTGGCGGACAACGTCGACGACATGGTGGAGCGGCACCTCTCTCCCTAGGCCCTGTCCTACACGGCGTCGAGCCGCAAGCTCACGACAGGCGCAGGGTGGCGGCGCGAGAGTTGCAGCATCCTCAACTGCGGAGCTGCGCCATGAATGCGATCTCGGATTGCCCGCCCGAACTCCAGACCGCTTCGTCCGAGGCGGCCGACGTGCTGATTTGCGTGGTCGGCACCGCCGACGTGATGCAGGCCAGCGAGGACGATCTGCAGGTGCTGGCCCAGGACAGGCGCGTGCACCGGTTGGACTGGCGGCTGGACGACGAGTTCGGCGAGCCGCCCGTCGAGGCCGACTGGGCCGACGGCCTCATCGTGCTGAATTCCGACGCCTGGGCGGCACCCACCGGCTGCGCCAAGCTGCAGGCCCTGTTGAAGATGGCTTGGCGCTGCGGCCGCACCGTGGCCCTGTGCGGAGATGCGATGAATTCGCTGGGGACGCTGGGCTTCCCGGCCGATGTGCCGGCCGAGGCCGAGGGCCTGTTCCTTTGCCCGCAGGGGCCGTGCACCGGCACCTTGCGCGAATTCCTGGATGCGGTTCACGAACAACCCCACCGCGGCCGCTGAACCGGACTCATCGGCAAATGAATAAGGCGGCCCTGAATCACCAGGGCCGCCTTGCTTTGCATCGATCGCTACCTTCGGATCAGTCCCACCACCAGGCTGATGATGGCCAGGATGATGAAGCCGTAGAACAGCAGTTGGGCAATGCCCGCGGCGCTGGCGGCGATGCCGCCAAAGCCAAACAGGGCCGCCACGAGGGCGACGACGAAAAAGATGATGGCGTAACGCAGCATGAGGTTTCTCCTTGGGCTGTTGGCATGGCTAATCTAGGGCTGGCCCTGGCGGCGGGGTGCCGGCCCCCGCCGCGCGGCCGGGTAGGAAGGCGCCGACGCGGTTACAGCCGGCCTGGCCGCATCGGCGCGCGGCGCAGGCGCCGGGCCGTCGCAACTCACGGGCGGCAGGTCTTCGCCGGGATCGACGAAGGCCAGCAGGGCGGCCGGCGGAGCCAACGCGCCCAGGGCGATGGCGGCGATGGCTTTGCCGCCCAGGGCTTTGCCCTCCAGGGCGATGCGCGGATCGGCGAGCGTGCCCTGTACGCGCACCGGCGAGCGCAGCGTCAGCAGCGAGAAGTCCTTGGGCTTGGCGACGACGCGCAGGTCCAGGGTCTCATCGCCGAGGCTGATGCGGCCGTCGATGTCGATGCGGCTGTCGCGGTTGTCGATGACGGCCGAGCGCGGCCTGAGCGTGCCGGCCTTGAAGCTGCCGTCCACGCGCGCGCAGTTCAGCTCGAGGTTCTTGTCGCCGCGCAGCAGCACGCCCAGGCCCTGGGCCAGGTCCAGCCCCGTCGCCTCGGTCAGCAGGTGCGAGATGCTGCCCTTGTCGAGCTGCAGGCGCACCGGCCCGTTCAGGCTGCCCAGCAGCTCGGCGGTGCTGCGGCCCCGGCCCTGCACATCGACGTCGGCGCGCAGCCGCCCCGTCACGGGGTGGGCGCTCAGGCTCTTGGCTTCGAACTTGAGCCACTGTTCGATGGCCACGCCGCGCATGTCGGCATGCACCTGCCATTGCGGCGGGCTGGGGTGGGTGTCCAGCCGCAGCGACCCGGCCAGCTCGCCACCGGCCATGCCGGCATTGAAGTGTTCCAGCGTCAGCACGCCGCCTTCCAGCACGACGCTGGTGTTGACGGGCGCCAGTGGCGCGAGTTTGGGCGTGTTGAGGTCGAGCTGGTTCAGGGCGACGGCGACACGGGCATCCATGGTGTTCAGCGACGGCAGGTCCAGCGGCCGGTCGGGCAACACCCGGCCCGGCCGGCTGGGCGTGGCGTCGGTGCCGACGGCCGGGCCCAGATCGGCCAGGCGCAGCGGACCGCCGCGCAGCATGCCGCTGAGCAGGGGGCGCTTCTGGCGCATGTCGTAGCTGAAGTCGCCCGCCAGTTGGCTGCGGCCGACCCGGGCCTTCGCGTTGCCCAACTGCCAGACTCCCGAGGCGTGCTGCAGCCGCCCCGACAGCTCCAGCGGCGGCGTGCTGGGCAGGGTGATGCCGAAGGGCCGGCCGACGTCGGCCAGGGAGTTGCCGCGCACCTGCAGCTGCCCGTCCAGGGAACGTGCATCCAGCAGTGAGGCGGCCGTGCCGTCGAAGGCAATGCGGCCATCGCGTTGCGTCAGTTCGGCGCGCAGCTTGACGGGCGGCAGGCCGGCCTCGGCGGGTGCCAGCAAGGCCAGCCCGGCGCCGGCCTCCGCCTTCAGGGCGAGCTGCTGGCCGCGCAGCTTGCCCTTCAGGTCGGCCGTCCAGCGGCCGTCGGCCTGGGTGGCGAAGCGGGCGTCAGCGAGCAGCAGCAGCGGCGCGTCGTCCAGCTGGGCCGTGCCGTGGCGGACGACGAGGTGATCGATCTGCGGCATCTCGGCCGGTTCGTCAGGGGCGCCCGACGGCTGCACCGGCCAGGCCGTGTGGCCGGCGGCGTCGCGCTGCCAGTTCAGCGACAGCGAATCGGCCTGCACCAGGCGCAACCGCAACGGTGCACCGCGGCGCCAGGCCCAGATGTCGCCCCATTGCCAGTTCAACAGCACGTCCTTGGCGTCCGCCAGCGGTTCGCCGTGGGTGCCGCTGACGCGCAGCCGTGGCGCCTCCAGGCGAGGCTTCCAGAGCAGATGGAGCCGGGCGCCGGCGTCCATGTCCAGTCCGCGTTCGGCCTGGGCGGCAAGCCGGGGCGCGAGGCCAGGCCAACCGGCCAGGTCCATGCCCACAACGGCAACGACGACCAGCACGACGGCGCCGGCAAGGGTGACGGCGACTTTCATGGGGCCCATGCTGGCGGCCCGCAACGGCCGATGACGTGGGACGGCGGCCCCCAGGCCTGTAGGACACCGGCTGACGCCCGGTCCTGTCGGTCCGGTCCTGTCGGTCCGGTCCGACAGGCGATCGGCGCCTGGACCGAAGTGCAGCACGCGGGTGGGCGCCCAAAGTAGCAAGACCGGCCCTCAAGGCCTTGCACCGGAAAGGACGCCCGATGAAACACCCCCATACCCCCACCCGCCTGCCCCTGCTGGCCGCCCTCGCCTTGGCCGCGGCCCTGGGTGCCTGCAGCAGGCAGCAGCCCGACGATGAGCTGAGCGCCGGCCAGCGCGTGGACAACGCGACGACCGCGGCCAAGCGCGAGGGCCGCGAGCTGATGGCCGACGCCCGCATGTCGGCGCGCGAGGCGGCCGATGCGACGGCCCGCGTGTCGTCGGACCTGAATATCACCGCCAAGGTCAATGCCGCCCTGGCCGTGGACGACAAGCTCAAGGCCACGCAGATCAATGTGGACACCCGCGACGGCCAGGTGACGCTGTCGGGCCAGGCGCCCGATGCGCAGTCGCGCGAGCGCGCCACCACGCTGGCCTCGGCGGTCGACGGCGTCAAGCAGGTCAACAACCAGCTCGTCGTCACGCGCAACGGCTGACGTCGATTCCTCTCACGCCAAGGCGCCCTCACGAGGGCGCCTTTGCTTTGCCCGCCGCGGCATGCCGTCCGACAGGGACGCCACGACGCCATCGCTAGCCTTGATGCACAACTCACAGCTCCCCTCATGGCCGCCTCCGTCTCCGCGCTGCAACGCTTCCTGACCGTGGCCAAGCCCTATTGGGTGGGCGATAGGCGCGTCTGGGCCTGGACCTTCCTGGCTGGCATCGTCGTACTGATGCTGGCCGACACCCAGCTCGCCGTGCTGCTGAACAACCAGACCGGCGAGCTGACCTCGGCACTGGCCGCGCGCGACGAGGACCGCTTCTGGGCCGCGGTGCGCGCCATGCTGTGGGTGATCGCCTTCGCTGTGCCCGTCTTCGCCACCTACTACTACGCCCGCGACGCCTATGCCAATGACTGGCGGCGCTGGCTGACCCAGCGCTTTCTGGATGGCTACTTGCGCGAGCGGCGCTATTTCCACCTCGCCGCTGACGAGATCGACAACCCCGACCAGCGCATTGCCGAGGACGTCAACACCTTCACCGGCCGTTCCCTGCACTTCCTGCTCATCCTGCTGGGCTCGCTGATGCAGCTGGTGGCCTTCAGCGCGGTGCTGTGGTCGCTGTCGCACATGCTGGTGGGCTTCCTCGTCGTCTATGCGCTGGCCGGCACCCTGCTGTCCCTCGGTCTGTTCGGCCGGCCGCTGATCCGGCTGAACTACTGGCAGCTCAAGCGCGAGGCCGATTTCCGCTTCCGGCTGATGCGGGTACGCGAGAACGCTGAATCGATTGCCTTCTACGGCGGCGAAGAGCAGGAGCGCCACCAGCTGCAGCAACGCCTGCGCGCGGCCCTGCTGAACACGCGCAAACTCATCCGCGCCCAGTTCGCCCTCAATCTCTTCCAGCGCGGCTTCAGCCAGGTCAGCCTGCTGGTACCCGCCGTCGTGCTGGCGGCCGACGTGCTGGGCGGGCGGCTCGAGGTGGGGCAGGCCGTGCAGGCCGGCGGTGCCTTCGCGGCCGTGCTGGGGGCGGTGTCCCTCATCATCGACAACTTCGAAAGCCTGTCCCGCTTCGTCGCCGGCATCGACCGCCTGCATGCCATGGCCGAGGTGCTGGATGCTGCGCCGCCCGAGGCCGGCATTGCCCGCGAGGAAGGCAGCGAGCTGGACATCAGGGACCTGACCGTGCATGCGCCGGGCAGCGAGCGCGTGCTGGTCGAGAAGCTCAACCTGCGCGTGCCCAAGGGCGGCTCGCTGCTCATCACCGGGGCCAGCGGCACCGGCAAGAGTTCCTTGCTGCGCGCCATCGCCGGCTTGTGGACGCAGGGCAGCGGCCAGGTCTCGCATCCGCCGCGCGAAGACGTCTTCTTCCTGCCGCAGCGGCCCTATCTGCAGGCCGGCAGCCTGCGCAGCCAGTTGATCTACCCGAGCACCCAGAGCGAACTGGACGATGAGGCCCTGCTGAAGATCCTCGACGAGGTGCAGCTGCGCCATCTGGCCGAGGGCGACAGCGGCCTGGATCGCAGCGAGGACTGGGAGAAGCTGCTCAGCGGCGGCGAGCAGCAGCGCCTGGCCTTTGCCCGCCTGCTGGTTCATGCGCCGCGCGTGGCCATCCTGGACGAGGCCACCAGCGCCCTGGACGACGCCAACCAGAAGCGGCTGTATGAGCGCCTGCGCGAGCGCGGCACGACGATGATCAGCATCGCCCACCGCGCCGCCGTGGCGGGCTTCCACCGCCATGTGCTGAAGCTGACCGGTGGCGGCCGCTGGACGCTGGGCAGGACGCCGAAAGCGCCGGCCGAAAAGCCCGGCGACTGACGGCAGGTCGGCGTTCTGAGTGATTTCCCGACCGTTCGGTCGGTAAATCGCCGATACCATGGGCGGGCCTTCACGACCCTGCCGCCATGGACCTCACCATCGCCGCCATCCTCGGCCTCGACGGCCTGACCAACGGGGCCATCTACGCCCTTGTCGCCCTGGCCCTGGTGCTGGTGTTCTCGGTCACCCGCGTCATCTTCATTCCCCAGGGCGAGTTCGTCGCCTTCGGCGCGCTGACGCTGGCGGCCCTGCAGATGGGCAAGGTCCCGGGGACGGTGTGGCTGTTGCTGATGATGGCTATCGCGGCTGCCGTGCTGGATGTGGTGCAGGGGCTGCGCGAGCGGCGTGCGATGGCCAAGATCGCCTTCGGAATGGTGGAGACGCTGAGCTTCCCGATCGGCATGGCCGTCGTGATGCCGATGTGGGCGCCGAGTCAGCCGGCGCTGTGGATACAGGTGCTGTTGACTTTGGCCATCGTCACTGCGATGGGTCCGCTGCTCTACCGCCTGGCCTATCGCGCCCTGTCCGGCGCCAGCGTGCTGACCCTGCTCATCGTCTCCGTCGGCGTGCACTTCGCGCTGACCGGCGTGGGCCTGGTGTTCTTCGGCGCCGAGGGCTATCGCACGCCGGCCTTCTGGGACGCGCGCTTCGACGTCGGCCCGCTGAGCCTGACGGGGCAGACGCTGATCATCTTCGGCGCCTCCATCGCCCTCATCGTGGCGCTGTTCGTCTTCTTCGAGCGCACCTTGACCGGCAAGGCCCTGAGAGCCACATCGGTCAACCGCACCGGCGCGCGGCTGATGGGCATCTCGGGCGACGCCGCCGGCAGCCAGACCTTCACGATGGCGGCCTTCATCGGCGCGCTGTCCGGGCTGCTCATCTCACCGTCGACCACCATCTATTACGACACCGGCTTCCTGATCGGCCTGAAGGGCTTCGTCGCCGCGGTCTTCGGCGGCCTGGCCAGCTTCCCGATGGCGCTCGCGGGCGCCCTCGGCGTCGGCCTCATCGAGAGCTTCGGCAGCTTCTGGGCCAGCGCCTTCAAGGAGGTCATCGTCTTCACGGTGATCCTGCCCGTCCTCCTCTGGCGGTCTTTCGTGGACCCGCATCACGAGGAGCACTAGACGATGAACCGCACGCATCTTTCGATCGCTGCCGCCGTCCTGCTGCTGGTGCTGCCCTTCGCACCCGTGCCGGACTTCTGGATCACCCAGCTCAACTACATCGGCCTGTTCTCCCTCGTCGTGCTTGGCCTGGTGCTGCTGACCGGTGTCGGTGGCCTGACCTCCTTCGGCCAGGCCGCATTCGCTGGCGTGGGCGCCTACGCCACCGGCTATCTGTGCAATGCCATGGGCCTGTCGCCCTGGCTGGGGCTGGTGGCGGGCCTCGCCATCACGCTGGGGCTGGCCCTGGTCATCGGCGTGCTGACGCTGCGCATGTCGGGCCACTACCTGCCGCTGGCCACCATCTGCTGGTGCCTGGCGCTGTACTACCTGATCGGCAACCTCGATGCCCTGGGCAAATACGACGGCCTGCTGGGCCTGCCCGCCATCACCCTGGGTGATTTCAGCTTCCAGAGCGAGCGCCGCATCTATCTGCTGATCTGGTTGGCGGCCCTGCTCGCGGCCCTGGGCGTCACGCGGCTGCTGGATTCGCGGCCGGGCCGCATCATGCGGGCGCTGAACACCAACCGCGGCGGCGGCTCCACCATGCCCGAGGCCATGGGCGCGAGCACCTTCCGCTACAAGCTCATCATGTTTGTCGTCGCGGCGCTGCTGGCGTCGGTGTCGGGCTGGCTGTATGCCCACATGCAGCGCAGCGTGAACCCCTCGCCCTTCGGCATCAAGTTCGGCATCGAATACCTCTTCATGGCCGTGCTGGGCGGCATCGGCACGGTGGGCGGCGCCTTCACCGGTGCGGCCCTCGTCAAGCTGGCCGAGGACCAGCTCAAGGTCTGGCTGCCGCTGGTCTTCGGTGGCTCGGGCAACTACGAGATCATCGTCTTTGGCGTCGTGCTGGTGCTGGTGCTGCGCTTTGCGCCCGACGGCCTGTGGCCGCTGATCGCGCGCTGGTTGCCGGCGCCCGGCCCGCGTGCCGTCGACGAAAACGCGCCGCGCCTGAGTTCTCGCAGCCATCCTGAGCCCGGTGCCGCGCTGCTGGATGTG
Source organism: Roseateles saccharophilus (assembly GCF_031458095.1). GTDB lineage: Bacteria > Pseudomonadota > Gammaproteobacteria > Burkholderiales > Burkholderiaceae_C > Pelomonas > Pelomonas saccharophila_A. Next base: position 2,272,068 of record NZ_JAVDXU010000001.1, on the reverse strand, counting down.
CGCAAGATCAGGAAGACCTTTGGCGGCCTCGTCGCCGTCAACGACATCAGCTTCGCCATCCGCGCCGGCGACATCGTCGGCCTCATCGGCCCCAACGGCGCGGGCAAGAGCACGACCTTCAATCTCGTCTCCGGCGTGCTGCCACTGACCAGCGGCGAGGTCGAGCTGCTGGGCCAGCGCGTTGACGGCCGCGAGAGCCGCGACATCGCGCGCGGGGGCCTGTCCCGCACTTTCCAGCATGTGAAGCTGGTGCCCGACATGACGGTGCTGGAGAACGTCGCCCTGGGTACTTATCTGCGCACCCGCAGCGGCACGCTGCGCGCCATGCTGCGCCTGGACAAGGCCGAGGAGGCCCAGGCCCGTGCCGAGGCCCTGCGCCAGCTGCGCCGCGTCGGCCTGGCCGAGCAGGCCCATGAGCTGGCCGGCAACCTGGCCCTGGGCCCGCAACGCCTGGTCGAGATCGCCCGCGCGCTGGCCAGCGATCCTTCGCTGCTGCTGCTGGACGAACCCGCCGCCGGCCTGCGCCACAAGGAGAAGGAGGCCCTGGCCGAGGTGCTGAAGCAGTTGAAGGCCGAGGGCCTGTCGCTGCTGCTCGTCGAGCACGACATGGACTTCGTCATGAAGCTGACCGACCGCATCGTCGTCATGGAATTCGGCCGCTATCTGATGGACGGCACGCCGGCCGAGGTTCAGGCCAGCCCCGCGGTGCGCGCCGCCTATCTGGGAGCGGACGAATGAGTGCGTTGCTGGAAGTGAGCGATCTGCATGCCGGCTATGGCCGCGCCGAGGTGCTGCACGGCCTGAGCTTTGCTGCGCAGGAAAAAAGCGTCGTCACCGTCATCGGCCCGAACGGCGCGGGCAAGTCGACGCTGCTGGGCGCGCTGATGGGGCTGATCCCGTCGCGCAGCCGCACGCTGCGCTTCGCCGGTGAAGACATTGCCAGGCTGACGCTGGAAGAGCGCGTGCTTGCCGGCCTTGCGCTGGTGCCCGAGAAGCGCGAGCTGTTCGGCACCATGACGGTCGAGGACAACCTGCTGCTCGGTGGCTGGCGGCCCAGGAAGCTGGGCGACAAGCGCTGGCGCGATGGGCTCGAGAGCGTCTACGCCCGCTTCCCGCGCCTGCAGGAGCGCCGCGCGCAGGCGGCGGGCACGCTGTCCGGCGGCGAACGCCAGATGCTGGCCCTGGGCCGCGCGCTGATGGGCCAACCCAAGCTGCTGATGCTGGACGAGCCCAGCCTGGGCCTGGCGCCGCTCATCGTGCGTGAGATCTTCACCATCGTCGAAGACCTGCGCGCCACCGGCGTCAGCATCCTGCTCGTCGAGCAGAACGCCCGCGCGGCCCTGCGCGTGGCCGACCACGGGCATGTGCTGGAGACGGGGGAGTTTGGGCTCAGCGGGCCGGCGGATCAGCTGGCGGCGGATCCTCGTGTCATCGAGACGTATCTGGGGGCGGGGCGCAAGGACTGAACCGCTCCTGGCGTGTTCACAGGCGCCCGACGCCTGGCGCCACGGTTGCGCAAGTCAGCCGTTTCGTTCAAGCCGGCAAGGCGTGGGGTGAACAGAATTCTTTCCACGGACCAACCGGTCCGCAACCCTGTCAACTCTCACGGAGCCCGCCATGCAAACCCCCACCACCCCTGCCTGCAACTGCGCCAACTGCCCCGGCGCCTCTTGCTCCTGCGGCTGCCAGCCGCCGGCGGCCCAACAAGCCGCCGCGACAGCCGCTGCCGGCTGCGCCTGCGGTCCGAACTGCGCCTGCCAACCGGCTTGCCGTTGCACCTGAAGCCAGGCCGTGCCCGCGGTCGGCCCCTGGCCGCCGCGAGCCGGCGCTGACATCATTGCGCCGTCATTCCTCCATCCACCGCCAGCGACTGCCCGGTCAGATAGCGCGCCTTGTCGCCGGCCAGGAAGACGATGGTCTGGGCGATCTCGTCGACGGTGCCGAAGCGCTGCGCCGGGTTGCCGGCGCGCATGCCGGCCTTGGCGTCTTCGCTGCGGCCGACAAAGCGTTCCAGCATGTCGGTCTGGATGGGGCCGGGTGCGACCGCGTTGACACGCACGCCGGCCGCCGCGCCTTCCAGCGCCGCGCTCTTGGTCAGGCCTTCGACGGCATGCTTGCTGGCGACATACACCGAGGCGCCGGCAAAGCCGATCTGCCCGGCCACCGACGACAGGTTGACGATGGCGCCGCTGCGCTGGGCCAGCATGACGCGCATCTGGTGCTTCAGCGAGAACAGCACGCCGCGCACATTGGTGTCGAAGATGGCGTCGTAGTTGTCGGCGCTCTGCTCGGCGATCGGGCCGTTCGTGCCCTCGGTGCCGGCGTTGTTGACGGCCACATCCAGGCGACCGAAGCGCTCGACGGTCTGCTCGACCAGCGAGCGCACCTCGGCTTCGTGGCGCACATCGGCGCGGATGAAGGTCGCCGCTTTTGCGCCCTGGGTCTGCAGTTCGGCGGCCAGGGCCTGGCCTTCGGCTTCACGGCGGCCGCTGACGACGACAACTGAGCCTTCTCTGGCGAAGGCGAGGGCGGTGGCGCGGCCGATGCCCGTCAGGGCGCCGGTGATGAGGACGATGGGAGAAGAAGAGGCAGTCATGAGCAAAAGCTCCAGTGGTTGAGTGAACTCACTGTGATTGCTGCCCCCTCAATGCAGAAGACGGTCTGTCTGCCTAAGATTTATTCCAGTCAAGACTGAAAGTTCTTCATGGCAGATCGTTTGCAGTCCATGCAGACCCTGGTGCGGGTCGTCGAGCTGGGCAGCTTCTCGGCCGCGGCACGCGAGCTGGGCAGCACGCAGAGCGCCGTCAGCAAGCAGGTGGCGGCGCTGGAAAAGGCCCTGGGCGCCCAACTGCTGGCACGCAGCACGCGGGCGTTGAAGCTCACCGAGGCGGGCGAGCGCTATGTGGAGCAGGCGCGGCGGCTGGTGGCGGAGATTGCCGAGGCCGAGAGCGAGCTGCGCGCGGGCGAGCATCGGCTGCAGGGCTGGCTGCGCGTCGCGGCCTCGGGCAGCTTCGGGCGCTTGAAGCTGATGCCGCTGGTGCAGAGCTTCATGGCCGCCCACCCGGGCGTGAAGATCGACCTGCGCCTGAACGACGGCTTCATCGACCTGGTCGAGCAGGGCATAGACATCGCGGTGCGCATCGGCGATCAACCGGACTCCGGCCTGGTGGCGCGGCGCATCGGCACCGTGCGCCGAGCGGTCGTGGCGCGGCGCGGCTATTTCGAGCAACTCGGCATCGCGCCGCCATCCAACCCGCAGGCCCTGCAGCAGCACGACTGCATCGTCTACAGCGAGCTGCGCACCGGGCCGACCTGGAGCTTCGAGGCGGGGCCCGGTGCCGATGCGCCGCCAGGCAGCCTCGTCAGCGTGCGCGTGTCGGGCAGCCTGCGCACCAACAGCGGCGAGGCTGTGCGCGAGGCCGTGCTGGCCGGCATGGGCCTGGCCTATGCGCCGCACTGGCTGGTGGAGAAGGAGCTGGCCAGCGGCGAGATGGAATTGGCCATGCCGCACTGGCAGGGCCAGGCCTTGCCCATGCAGCTCGTCAGCCCGCCGCAGCGGCGGCTGTCGGGCAAGGTCAAGGCCTTTGGCGACCATCTGGCCGCCGGGCTGGCCTAAATCGGCCGCAGGAAGAGGCCTATCGTCAACGCCACGCCCAGCACGACGATGGCGATGCGCAGGGCCTTCTCGTTGACGTGATGCAGGGCCCAGGCACCGGCCAGGCCGCCGACGATGGCGCTGCTGCCGAGCACGACGGCCTGCAGCCAGTGCACTTCGGGCGACAGCACGAACAGGGCCACCGCCGAGGCGTTCATGACGCCGGCCAGCACGTTCTTGGTCGCGCCGGCGTTGCGTGTCGGCATGCCCGCCACCGTCAGCGCCGCCAGCATCAGAAAGCCGATGCCACCGCCGAAGTAGCCGCCGTAGATGGCGATGAGGAATTGCATCGCGGCCGTTGCGCGGGCGCTGAGGTGGTGATCCTCCGCCACCGGCTTGCGCAGGAAGCTGCCCCAGGCGAACACACTGGTGGCGAACAGCACCAGCCAGGGCACCAGACGCGCGAACACCGAGGACGGCGTATTCAGCAGCAGCCAGGCGCCGACGGCACCGCCGAGCAGGCTGATGATGACGAGAGCGCGGAAGGACAGATTGCCCGTGCCGACGACGAGGCGCCGGCCCGCCCAGCCCGAGCTGAGCTGGCCCGGGAACAGGGCCACCGTCGACGTGATGTTGGCGGCCAGCGGCGACATGCCCGACAGGATCAGTGCCGGCAAGGTGACGAAGGAGCCGCCACCGGCGAGCGAGTTCTGCAGGCCGGCCCAGAGGCCGGCGAGCACCAGGAGTCCAAGAAGCATGTCGGGGAAAGAGAGTCAGGCGGCAGGCGCGCGCGCCCAGGCCAGCAGCATATTGTTGGCCGGCATGCCCAGGGTTTCGCGCAGGCAAAGACCGGCGTTGCCGGCCGCGGCCACCACGTCGGCCAGGCGGCGAATGCCCCAGGCCGGGTTGCGTTCGCGCAGGTCGGCGTCGAAGGCGAGGTTGCTCGGCGCCGTGGGCACGTTATCGAGGATGTAGGGACCGTAGGTGATGAGCAGGCCCTCGGGCGTCAGATGCCGTGCGGCGCCCTGCATCAGCCCGGCGGTGCAGGCCCAGGGCGCGATGTGGATCATGTTGGCGCAGTAGATCGCGTCGAGCTGTGCCGGCACGGCCCAGACGTCATCCAGCACATTCAGCGTGATCGGCGCGTGCACGCGCTCCAGGCCTTCGCACCAGGCCGCGATCGACGGGAGGGCGGCGGGCTCGAAGTCGCTGGGCTGCCATTGCCAGCCCGGCAGGCCGGCGCTGAGGAAGGCCGCGTGCTGGCCCGTGCCGCTGGCGATCTCCAGCAGCACACCTTGCGGCGGCAGCAGGCGCTGCAGGGCCGCGAGGATGGGTGGGCCGTTGCGTTCGGCGGCGGGGCTGTGGCGGCGTTCGTTCATCGCCCCAATCTTGCCAGCCGTGGAAAGAATGACTTGCGGCGCGCGTGGTTTCTCCATCGCCCTTGGCTGGGCACAGTGGGCGGCGTTGATTGCCAAGGAGCCTCGCATGACCCTCAAGCTTTACCGCCACGCCCTGTCCGGCCACGCCCATCGCGCCGAACTCGCCCTGTCCCTGCTGGGCCTGCCGCACGAGCTGGTCGACGTCGACCTGGCGGCCCGGGCGCACAAGACCCCCGAGTTCGTCGCCCGCCACCCCTTCGGCCAGCTGCCGCTGCTGGAGGACGACGGCCACCCTGTCTGGGACAGCACGGCCATCCTGGTCTACCTGGCGAGCAAGTACGACGCCACCGGGCGCTGGCTGCCGCAGGACCCCGCCGGCCGCGCCGCGGTGCAGGGCTGGTTGTCGGTGGCGTCCAGCCTGATCGCCTACGGACCGGCGGCGGCCCGTCTCGTCACGGTGTTCGGCGCGCCCTTCAATGCCGACGAGGTCATCGCCCGCGCCCATGGCCTGTTCAAGGTCATGGAGGGCGAACTGGCCCGCCGCCCTTTCCTCGTCGGTGATCATGCGACGCTGGCCGATATCGCCGGCTACAGCTATATCGTCAACGCCCCCGAGGGCAACGTGGACCTGGCGCCCTATCCGGCCTTGCGCGCGTGGCTTGGCCGCGTTGAAGCGCTGCCGGGCTTCGTTCCCTTCAAGACCACTGCCGCCGGCCTGCGCGCTGCAGTCTGACCACCATGGACGCCGCCCCCTTCCACGCCGGCGAAGTCGCCGTGCAAGCCCGCCTCGGCGTGGCTGAGCGCATGGACGAGATCGGCCGCAAGGTCGTGCGCGACCACATGCCCGAGCAGCACCAGCGCTTCTACGAGCAACTGCCGCTGATGCTGGCCGGCAGCGTGGACGAGGCGGGCCGACCGTGGGCCACCGTGCTGGTGGGGCGGCCGGGCTTTGTGCAGGCGCCGGATGCCTGGCACCTCATTTTCGATGCCAAGCCCATCCCGGGCGACCCGGCCGCGGCCGGCATGACGGCGGGCGCGCCGCTGGGCCTGCTGGGGATCGAGTTGCACACGCGGCGGCGCAATCGCGTCAACGGTGAACTGCAGGAGGTCGGCGATGAGGGGCTGCGCCTGCGCGTGAAGCAGACCGTCGGCAACTGCCCGCAATACATCCAGGGTCGCGAATATGAATGGGTTCGCGACGCGGCGGACACGCGGCCGCGTGCCATCGAGCGCGTGGACAGCCTGGATGGCGACACGGCCTGGTTCATCGCCGCCGCCGACACCTTGTTCGTCGCCACGCATGCGGGCAAGGCAGGCGCGGACGTGTCGCATCGCGGCGGTCCGGCGGGCTTCGTCGTGCAGGAGGACGCCCGCACGCTGCTGGTGCCGGACTACTCCGGCAACCGCATGTTCATGACCCTGGGCAATCTGCAGCTCCACGGCCGCGCCGGCCTGCTCTTCATCGACTTCGAGAGTGGCGACCTGCTGACGCTGACGGGGCGCGCGGAGATCGTCTGGGATGGCCCCGAGCTGGCCGGGCTCGCGAATGCCGAACGCGCCTGGCGCTTCCATCTCGACGAGGGCTGGTGGTTGCGCGATGCGCTGCCGCTGCGCTGGCGTTTTCGCGACTGGGCGCCGCAGAACCTCTAACGCAGGGCGGGGTTGGCGCGCAGGGTGTCCACCGCGAGGTCGACGAAGGCGCGCACCTTCTGCGTCGCATGCCGGCCCTCGTGATGCACGACGTGCACGGGCACCGGCGGCAGCTCGAACTCTTCCAGCAGCGGCAGCAAGGCGCCACTCCTCAGGGCATCCGCCACCTGGTAGCTGATGAGGCGTGCAATGCCCAGGCCCGCCAATGCAAAGGAGCGGGTCGCGTCGTTGGTCGTCGTGCGCAGCCGTGGGCGGATGCGCTGCACCAGCGGCTTGTCGCCCTCGGAAAAGCGCCACTCGGGGTAGGGCGCGACCTGGGTGGGCTGGATGAGCAGATGCCCTCCCAGGTCGTCCGGACGCTGCGGGCAGCCATGTGCGGCGAGATAGTCGGGCGAGGCTACCAGCATCCGCCGCACCTGGCCGACACGCGCAGCGCGCAGCGAGGAGTCCGGCAGCTCGCCGATGCGCACGGCCACGTCCAGGCCTTCGTCGACGAGGTTGACGACGCGGTCGACGAAGACGCATTGCGCGTCGACGTCGGGGTAGCGGCGCAGATAGTCGGTGACGATGGGCGTCACGTGCAGATTGCCGAACAGCACCGGCGCCGTGACGCTGAGCAGGCCCTTGAGCTGGCTGCGGCTGCCGCTGGTGGCGGCCTCGGAGTCGCTGATGTCGGCAAGGATGCGCCGGCAATCCTCGGCGTAGCGGGCGCCGGCCTCGGTCACGCGCACGGCACGGGTGGTGCGCGTCAGCAGGCGCAGGCCGAGGCGCTCTTCCAGCTCGGCCACGGCGCGTGTGACGACCGGGGCGGAGAGGTCCAGCTTGCGCGCTGCGCTGGCGAAGCCGCCGCTGTCAACGACGGCGACAAAGACTTCCATGGCTTGCAGACGATCCATGCCAGCGGACTATGCCGCACGAATTCGAGTATTCGGGCCGAGCGACGGGCCGCTCCCTAGCCGGCCCGGTTGGCGATGTGCTTGCGGCTCGACGCCGCAAGCATCGCCGTCCCCTCGAGGGACCGACCGGACTCGCTCGCGTTCAGCGAAGCGAGGGTGGGCGAGGGGTTTCGGCTATGCCAGTCTGCCGGCCTGGAAGTCGCGCACCGCCTGCACCAGCTCGGCCTCGGTGTTCATGACGAAGGGGCCGTACTGCGCGATGGGCTCGCCCAGCGGCTTGCCGGCAATCAGCAGAGCACGGGTCGGCGCCTCGCCGGCCTGCAGGCGCACGCCGTCGCTGCCCGGCGTGTTGGCGAGTATGGCCATGCGACCCGACAGCACCTGGCAGCCGGTCTGGAACTTCAGCCCGCCCTCGTAGACGTAGACGAAGGCGTTGAACTCCGGCGGCAGGGCCTGCTCGAAGCGGGCGCCCGGCGCGAAATGCAGGTCCAGGTACAACGGCTCGGTGTTGTCGCGCTGCACGGCGCCCTCGACACCGTGGCTGGCGCCGGCGATGACACGGGCCTTCACGCAGTCGCGCTCGAACTCGGGCACCTCGTGGCTGGCGACATCGCGATACCAGGGCTCGCGCATCTTGTCCTTGGCAGCGAGGTTGAGCCAGAGCTGGAAGCCGGCCATGCGGCCCGCGTTCTGCTCGGGCGTTTCGCTGTGGATGACGCCGCGGCCGGCCGTCATCCATTGCACGCCGCCATCGCTGATCAGGCCTTCATGTCCGGCCGAGTCGCGGTGGCGCATGCGGCCGTTGAGCATGTAGGTGATGGTCTCGAAGCCGCGGTGCGGGTGATCGGGGAAACCGGCGAGGTAGTCGTCGGGGTTGTCCGTGCCGAAGGCGTCCAGCATCAGGAAGGGGTCCAGGCGCTTCTGCAGGTTCTGCGTCAGCACACGGTTGAGCTTGACGCCGGCACCGTCGCTGGTCGGCTGACCGGCGACAAGGCGTTCGACCTCGCGCGGTTGGGTAACAAGGGAAGTAGCGACGGTGCTCATGGCGGTTCCTAGTTCTTCAATCAGGCGGTCAGAAGTTCAGAGATTTGTGCGCGGGCGTTGGCCAGGCCTTGTTCGGCCGCGAAGGCCATGCCTTCCGCGTAGACGAACTCGACGTCGGTCATGCCCAGGAAGGCCAGCACGGTGCGCAGATAGGGCGTCATCTGGTCGCTGGGCTGGTCGCGGTGGATGCCGCCGCGGCTGGTGACGATGAAGACCTTCTTGCCGGTCAGCAGGCCGACGGGGCCCTTCTCGGTGTACTTGAAGGTGACGCCGGCGCGGGCCACGGCGTCGATCCAGTTCTTGAACTGGGCGGTGACGTTGAAGTTGTACATGGGCACGCCGATGACGACGGTGTCGGCGGCCTGCAGTTCGGCGATCAGCGCATCGTCCAGGGCGACGCGGGCAGCCTGCTCGGGCGTGCGCTGGTCGGCCGGCGTGAACAGGGCGCCCAGGGCGATCTCGTCGAGCACGGGTTGGGGCGTCAGCGTCAGATCGCGCACGGTCAGGGTGGCGACGGGGTTGGTGGCGCGCAGGCCGGCGGTCAGCTCATTGGCCAGGCGGGTGGAGACCGAACCTTGGTCATCGGTGGCACGGCGGGCGCTGGCATTGATTTGCAGGATGTTCATCTGGGGCTCCGGTACGGGGTCGGTTGCGATGGGATGAACTCTAGGATTGCTGTCCGAGCACCGGAAGTCGCCAATTTGCATAAGATTGTTCCGTTGATGGAACGTCGCCCCTCGTCCAAGGGTTACCTTGGCCGATCCCCCGAGGGGATGGCGATGCTTGCCGGATTGACCGGCAAGCACATCGCCCAAGGCGGGCCGGCTGGGGAGCGGCCCGGCGCTCGGCCCGCAAATTTCACGCGTCACGGCCGCGACGAATGGTGGAGCAATACAGATGGAATCCGATGCCGATGACCTGCTGCTGTTTGCCCGTGTCATGGACGCCGGCAGCTTCAGCCGCGCCGCAGAGCGGGTGCACTGGCCCAAGAGCACGGTGTCGCGGCGCATCGCGGCGCTGGAGGCGCGGCTGGGCGAGAAGCTGTTGCAGCGCACGACGCGCAAGCTGGCGCTGACGGACTTTGGCGCCGGCGTGTTGGAGCATGCACGCGTCGTCGCGGCCGAGGTGGATGGCGCCCTGGCCCTGGCCCTGCATCGCCAGCGCAAGCCCAGCGGCCGGCTGCGGGTCAGCATGCCGGCGGATTTCGCCCAGACCGTCGCGGCGGGCATGCTGGCCGAGTTCGCGATCCAGTACCCCGAGGTGTCTTTGGAGCTGGACCTGACGCCGCGTCGCGTGGACATCATCGGCGAGGGTTTCGACCTCGCCATCCGCATGGGCATGCTGGACGAGGAAAGCCAGCTCACGGCGCGCAGGCTGGCGACGACGCACTGGGGCCTGTATGCCTCGCCGGGCTATCTGGCCCGCGTCGGCGAGCCCCTGCTGCCCCAGGCCCTGGACCAGATGCACGGGCTGATGCTGCTCAGCCGCACCGGCGAGCCCGTGCCCTGGCGGCTGCAGCGCGAAGGGGCCGAGCCCTATCTGGCCCGGCCGGCCCAGCGCACGCTGGCCAACGCACCCAGCCTGCTGGCCCAGCTGGCACAAAGCGGCGTCGGCATCGCCGGCATCGACCGCCTCATCGTCAGAGATGCGGTCGAGTTGGGCCGGCTGCAGCGCCTGCTGCCGGACTGGAGCCTGCCCGGCTCGAGTTGCTGGGCCGTCTTCCCGGAGCGGCGGCTGATGCCGCTGCGCACCCGGGTGTTTCTGGAGGCGATGTCAGCCTTGCTGGAGACCTGCCCGACGCCGGCGCCCTAGCGCGACGACGACGAGGCCGACGGCGAACAGCGCCGCGATGTCGGGCTCGGGCACGGCCACCGCGAACACGGCGGCGGCGAGCTGCTGGTGGGCCAGCGTCGTCGGGTGGATGCCGTCCCAGAACAGGGCGGTGCTGAGGTCGCAGCTGCTGCCGGTCGCGCCGCAGGCGTTGGTCCAGTTGCTGAAGCCCAGCTGAGGGGCGTTGTCGACGGCATTTGTCATGAAGCCATACATGTCGAAGACCAGGGCGCCGCTGCCCGACAGCGCGCTGGCGAGGGCGGAGTCCATCGCGAAGCTGAGGGCCGAGGCATCGGCGCTGACGCCCATGGCATTGGCCAGCGGCGTGAGGCCGAAGTTGGGCGTGTTCATCACCAGCACGTGCTGGGCACCCGCCAGCTTGAGGCTGCCCACGATGCCGGCCATGTCGGCGGCATAGCCGGCCACGGTGGCCTGCACCGTCGTGGCCGGATCGGCGCCCTGCTGGATCGCCTCAAGCGCTTCACGGATGTTGTTGCCGCCGCCCGCCACGACGTAGAGGGCGTTCGGATCGGCGTGGTTGCCGGTGGCGCCCAGATACATGCCTAGCTGGGTGTTCATGCTGTACGGGAAGCCCGGCAGCTGAGGCGTCTCGTGGCCGTCGACACCGGTCTGCGCACCGCCGAAGGCGAAGTTGGTGCCGCCGGTCAGCGAAGGCGCCAGGGGCAGGCCCAGCGACTGGGCGAAGTACTGCGTCCAGACCGCACCGTTGGTATAGGTGCCTGCCGTCGACGGGATCTTGCTGTAGTAGCCGTCACCCGTGATGTCCACCGGCGGCAGGCCGCCATAGGCCTGCGTCAGCAGGAAGGCGTTGTTGCCACTGTCGGAGAGGCTGTCGCCAAAGACGACAAGACTGGAGTAGGGCCCGGCGGCGGATGCCACGAGGGCGGACGCACAAAGACCAATGCCCGCGACGGCGCGGGCGAGCAGACGGATGGACATGGGGACTCCCTTATGGTGGCCGCAGGACTTCTAACGGCTCATCCACAGCATCCCTGCGTCCCGGCTCAGCGTCAAGCCGGAGACATCCGAACCTGATATCAGTCGGTGTCGCCCTTGAAGGCGACTTCGACGGCCGCTTCCCGTGCTTTGCGGATGGGCGCGAAGCGCCATTGCTTGACGGCATCCACGGCGGCGGTGCCGAGGCGGCTGTGGCTGGCCTTGATGACCGAGGCCTGCTGGACGGAGCCGTCAGGCCCCACCGTGAACTGAACCTGGGCGAAGCCGGTGCGGAAGCTGCCCTGCTGCAACTGGCGCGGGATGGTCGGCTCGACCTTGGCCAGCAGCCGCAGCGGCTCCTCCACCTCCTCCTCGGCCGGCTTGGGCGGGGGCTCGGCTGCGCGGGCCGCGGCGGCCATGGGGGCAGCCGGGGCGGGCGTGGGGGCCGCGGAGGCGAGCACCACGGGAGCGCGCTCGAGTTCGGGTTCGGGCTCGGGTGCTGCCTGCGGTGCGGCGGCGACCGCGGTCGGTGCCGGGGCGGCCGGCACGGGCGCGGGCGCTGCGTTCGCAACCGCTGCGGGCTTGGGCGCGGCGGCGGTCACCGGGGCCGGCGCCGGCTTGCGTGCGACGGGGGCGGGTGCGGGCGCTGGTGCGGCGGCGGGCTTGTCGCGACTTGCACCCTTGTCGGCGTTGAGCTTGATCCAGTGGAAGACGGCGTCGGCGGCCTTCTGCGCACGTTCCAGGCTTTCGGCCTTGGGCGCATCTTGTTGGGCACTGGCCGCCTGGGCCAGCATCAGCAGGGCGCCCGCGATGGCGGGCAGGGCGAGCGCCAGGGCGGGGCGCGGTCCGAGTGTCATGACAGCTCCACAAAGACATGCCGGACGGGGTCCGAGCGGCGGACTCTAGACAGGCTTGAGAAAGACGTCAGCGGGGTTTGCCCCTCACGCAACGCACGCGCGGGGCTTTTCCGGCAAAGCGTCACGCTTGGCTGAGCAGGGAACGGCAGCGCTTCTCGTGCTGCTGGATCTCGGCCAACGTGACCTCGATGTCATGGCGCTGCTGCTCGAGCTGCTCGCGGTGCTGGGCCAGGATGGTGAGGAAGGCACGCAACTGGGGCGCGGCGCTGGCCTGGCTGTCGTACATGTCGACCAGCTGCTTGATCTCCTGCAGGGCCAGGCCCAGGCGCTTGCCGCGCAGCGTCAGCTTCAGGCGGGTGCGGTCGCGCGGCGTGTAGACGCGGTTGCGCCCCTTGCGGCCGGGCTCGAGCAGGCCCATGTCCTCGTAGAAGCGGATGGCGCGCGGCGTGATGTCGAACTCGGCAGCGAGTTCGGTGATCGTGAACGTCGGCTGTGGGGCTTCGGTCGCGGCGGAGACAGACTTGCGGGAGGGCATGGCTACACTCGATTGACGTAAACGTCAGTCTAAGTCCAGCCGAGCAGCATCATGGCCAACGCACGCGAATCCGAACTGCATTACCCCCTGGGCGATACCCTGCCCCAGCCCGGCGAGGCCCTGGACCTGGCGCCCGGCGTGCGCTGGGTGCGCATGGGCCTGCCCTTTGCGCTGGACCACATCAATCTGTGGCTGCTGCGCGATCGCATCGACGGCCGCGAGGGCTGGACCATCGTCGACTGCGGCATCGCCAGCGACGACACGCGTGCCAACTGGGAGCAGGTGTTTGCCACTCATTTGGACGGTTTGCCGGTGTTGCGCGTCATCGCCACGCACTTCCACCCCGACCACCTCGGCCTGGCCCACTGGCTGACCGAGAAGTGGAGTTGCCGGCTGTGGATGAGCGCGACCGACTTCAACCTGGCCCGCCTGGCCAGCAGCTCGACGGTGGGCATGGGCGGTGCGTCGGCGGCCGCCTTCTTCGGCAGCCATGGCCTGACCGACCTCGAGTCGCTCGACAAGATCCGCGCCCGCGCCGACTACTACCCCAAGATGGTGCCCGTTGTGCCGGCCAGCTACCGGCGGCTGATGGATGGCAGCGTCATCGACATCGGCGGGCGTCCGTGGCGCTGCATCGCCGGCTATGGTCATGCGCCGGAGCACATCAGCCTGTTCTGCGAGGAAGCCCGGCTGCTGATCAGCGGCGACATGGTGCTGCCGCGCATCTCCACCAATGTGTCGGTCGTCGACGTCGAGCCCGAGGCCGACCCGCTGACGCTGTATCTGGATTCGCTCAAGCGCTACCTGGAGCTGCCGGCCGACACCCTGGTGCTGCCGTCCCACGGCAAGCCCTTCACGGGCCTGCACCAGCGCATCGACCAGTTGCAGGAGCACCATGACGAGCGCCTGGCCGAGGTCATTGCCGCCTGCCGCGCCGAGCCCACGCATGCGGCCGGCCTGCTGTCGGTGCTGTTCAAGCGCAAGCTCGACCTGCACCAGACCACCTTCGCCATGGGCGAGGCCATCGCCCATCTGAATGCGCTGTGGCTCAAGGGTGAGCTCAAGCGCGAGTTGGGGGCCGACGGCGTCTACCGATTCCTGCCGGCCTGAACCGCGCCAAAGAGAAACGCCGCCGACGATGTGAATCGTGCGGCGGCGGTCTTGCTTAGCTCGGTACCTTCGCTCCCTCCGGCTTTGCCGGCTCCCGCGGTACCTGTGGTGACAGCGTCGGAGCGAAGTGTTGCGCTTTGTGAAGTCGTCAGGGTGGCAGTGGCTCGGTAGTATTCACATGCAATCCATTGCAGCGCGTTCCCGTATTCGGGCCGAGCGCGGGGCCGCCCCTAGCCGGCCCGCCTGGGCGATGTGCTTGCCGGTCAATCCGGCAAGCATCGCCGTCCCCTCGGGGGACCGACTGGGCTGGCCCGCGTTCAGCGGAGCAAGACCAGGCGAGGGGCTCACTGCACGACTATCGATTCCTCGCGCAAAGCGTCGCGGGAGCGCTCGAAGTCCGGCAGCACGGAGCGCACCGTGTCCCAGAAGGCCGGGCTGTGGTTCATCTCGCGCAGATGGGCCAGTTCGTGGGCGACGACGTAGTCGATGATGGCTGGCGCGAAATGGATGAGGCGCCAGTTCAGCCGGATGGAGCCGTCAGCGCTGGCGCTGCCCCAGCGGGTCTGGGCCGAGGACAGGCGCAGCATCTTCATGGACACGCCTAGCATCTGCGCAAAGTGCTGGCAGCGCGGCAGGAAATCTTCCTTGGCGCGCGCCTGCAGCCAGGACTGGGCCAGGTCGCGGATCTGCTCGGCCGAGGCGCCGCCGGGCAGGGGCAGGCGCAGCTGACGCGTGACCGCGTCCCACACGACTTCGCGCTCGGACGGGGCCAGCACCAGGGTCAGGGCTTCGCCGAGATAGGGCAGGCGGCCGCCGTCCAGCCATTCGATGCGCGAGGCCTGGATGCGCTGCTGGCGTTCGCGCTGCTCGACCAGCTTGCGCAGGATCCACTCGCCCTTGTGGTGCAAGGCGCGCTCGATCTCGTTGATGGGCACCCAGCGCGGCGCGCTGACGCGCAGGCCCTGCGGCCCGACCACGAAGCCGATGCTGCGGCGGCGGGCGCGCTTGAGCTCATAGCCGATGCGGTGCTGGCCCAGCCACAGCTCGCGTCGCGAGCGCGGCGTGCCGGGCTCGGCCGGCGTGATCTCCGGCTCCACGTCGAACAGCGACAGCTGGCTGTCCTGCAGGAGTGGGGCCGGGCGCTTGGCAGGCATGGTGCTCAGTGCTGGTTGGCGGTGCCGGCCACGCCGGCGGGCGGAGGGTTTTGATAGGCCTCGGGGTCCAGGCGGCGCATCTCCGCCTCGATCCAGTCCTTGACCTCTTTCATCAGCTCCGCAGGCTCGCGGCCGACGGGGCTGATCTGCTGGCCGATGGAGATGTCGACGATGCCGGGCCTGAGCAGAAAGCTCTTGCGCGGCCAGCAGCGTGCGGCGGTGGCCGCGATGGGCACGACGGGCAGGCCGGCCTCGATGGCCAGGCGGGTGCCACCGGTCTTGTACTCGCCGACCTGGCCACGCGCGATGCGCGTGCCCTCGGGGAACATGATGACCCAGTTGCCTTGGCCGCCCAGGCGCTTGCCCTGGGCCAGCACCTTGTTCCAGGCCTCGGTGCGGCGGCTGCGGTCGATGTGGATCATGTCCATGCGCGCCATCGCCCAGCCGAAGAAGGGCACATAGAGCAGCTCGCGCTTGAAGACATAGGCCAGCGGGTGACTGAGCAGGGCGGGGTAGGCAAAGGTCTCCCAGGTGCTCTGGTGCTTGGACAGCAGCACGACACCGGCGCGGCGGTCCGACGCGGGCGGCAGATTTTCCATGCCCTGGATGCGCCAGCGGATGCCGCAGATCCAGCGCGCGCTCCAGATGGCGATCTTCAGCCAGTTGGCGCAGGCCCAGTAGACCGGGTCGCCGCGCCGGAAGATGGACAGCAGCAGCACGCCCAGGGCCCAGGGGATGACCGTGACGATGAGCACGATGACAAAGATCAGCGAGCGGATGGCGCTCAGCAGGGTGGACATCAGTTCAGGTCTCCGGCCTGGGTATCGGGGGTCAGGGCCTGGCCACGCGCCTCGGCGACGCGGCGGCGCTCTTCCTGGATGAGGGTCTCGGCAAAGCTTGTCAGGTCGTCGTGCACCCTGGCATGGGGCACCTGCACCAGCAGGTTGGCCAGCTCCTCGGTGCCCAGGTTGCCGAAGGGCCCGGTCAATACCAGATGAGGCACGCAGCCGGCGTTCTGGGCCGTCAGCAGGTCGGTCAGCGAGGCGCCCACCATGTGGACGTCCTTGAGCTCGACGTCGAAGCGTTCACCGATCTGCTGGATCAGCCCGGGCAGCGGCTTGCGGCAGTCGCAGCCTTCCTCGGGCGTGTGCGGGCAGAAGAAGGCCGCGTCCAGGCGCCCGCCCTTTTCGGCCAGCAGCTGGTTCAGGCGCAGATGCACCGCGTTCAGCGAGGCCATGTCGAGCAGGCCGCGGCCGATGCCGGCCTGGTTGGTGGCCAGCACCGTGTGCCAGCCGGTGTGGTTCAGGCGCGCGACGGCCTCCATCGCGCCGGGCAGCGGGTCGAGCTCCTCCGGCGCCTTGACGTGATCGTCACGGTAGCGGTTGAGTGTGCCGTCCCGCCCCAGGATGACGAGCTTCATGCCATGGGCGTGGTCGGCGCGCATCTGACTTTTAGGCAAGGCGCGACAGGTCGGCGACCCGGTTCATGGCGGCGTGCAGGCGGCCGAGCAGCGCGAGGCGGTTGGCGCGCAAGGCGGCATCCTCGGCATTGACCATCACATCGTCGAAGAAGGCATCGATCGGGGCCTTCAGCGCCGCCAGGCGTTGCAGCGAGCCGGTGTAGTCATGCTGCTCGAACAGCGTATCGGCCTGGGGCTGGACCTCGGCGATGGCCGCGGCCAGGGCCTGCTCGGCGGCCTCCTTCAGCAGCTCGGGCGCAATGGCCGTGGGGAGCTCGCCCTCGACCTTCTTCAGGATGTTGCCGACGCGCTTGTTGGCGGCGGCCAGCGAGGCCGCTTCGGGCAGTGCGGCGAAGGCGCGCACGGCCACCAGGCGCTTGGGCACGTCGCCCAGGCGCGCGGGCTGCAGCGCCAGCACGGCGTCGACTTCCTGGGCGCTGTAGCCCTGGTCGCGCAGGCTGACCGCGAGGCGGTCGGCGAAGAAGGAGAGCAGGGCCTCGCGCGTGCCCTGCGGGTTCTCGATCAGCTCGCCGAAGGGCGGCAGGGCCGCGTCGATCATGGCCGGCAGGTCCAGCGGCAGGTTCTTCTCGACCAGGATGCGGATGACGCCCAGGGCATGGCGGCGCAGCGCGAAGGGGTCCTTGTCGCCGGTGGGCAATTGGCCGATGCCGAACAGGCCGACCAGGGTCTCCAGCTTGTCGGCCAGGGCCACGACGGTGCCGGTGTGGTTGCGCGGCAGGGCGTCGCCGGCGAAGCGCGGCTTGTAGTGGTCCTCGATGGCGATGGCCACACCGTCGCGCAGGCCCTCGTGACGGGCGTAGTAGCCGCCCATGATGCCCTGCAGCTCGGGGAACTCGCCGACCATGTCGGTCAGCAGGTCGCACTTGGCGAGCTGGGCGGCCTGCTTGACCTTGCTGTCCAGCACCTTGAACTCGTCATCGGCGTCCACCGTGTAGGGCAGGGTCGCCATGCTGAGCTGGTTGACGATGGCGTGGGCGATGGCGGTCACACGCTCGGCGCGTTCGCCCTGGCTGCCCAGCTTGCCGTGATAGACGACCTTGGCCAGGCCGGGCAGGCGGTCGGCCAGCTTCTTCTTGCGGTCCTGGTCGAAGAAGAACTTGGCGTCGGCTAGGCGCGGGCGCACGACGCGCTCGTTGCCTTGCGTGACGGCACTGGCGTCGGCGGGGGCGATATTGCTGACCACCAGGAAGTGGCGGGTCAGCTTGCCCTGCGAGTCCAGCAGCGGGAAGTATTTCTGGTTGGCCTTCATCGTCAGGATGAGGCATTCCTGAGGCACGGCCAGGAACTCGGGCTCGAAGGCGCAGGTCAGCACATTGGGGCGCTCGACCAGGGCCGTCACCTCGTCCAGCAGGGCTTCGTCATCGATCGGCGTCAGGCTCAGCGCGTCGGCGGCACCTTTGAGCTGGCGCGAGATCTCGGCGCGGCGCTCGGCGAAGCTGGCGATGACGGCACCCTGCTCGCGCAGCTGCGAGGCATAACTGTCGGCGGACTCGATGCTGACCGTGGGCTGCGCCGCCTCGAAGCGGTGGCCGCTGGTCGCGCGGCCCGACGTCAGGCCCAGGGCCTGGACGGGCACGACCTCGCTGCCGTGCAGGGCGATCAGGCCGTGGGCGGGACGCACAAACTTCACGTCCGTCCAGCCGTCGGCCAACTGGTAAGTCATGACCTTGGGAATGGGCAGCTTGGCCAGGGTCTCGTCCAGGGCCTTCTGCAGGCCCTGGGCCAGCGTGGCGCCGGGCTGCAGGCTGTCCCAGAACAGGGCTTCGGCCTTGCCATCGGGCTGGCGCTTGAGCTGGGGCACGACCTCGGGGCCGGCGCCCAGCGATGCCAGCTTCTTCAACAGGGCCGGTGTGGCTTGGCCATCGGCGTTCAGGGCGACGGCGACGGGCATCAGCTTCTGCTGCATCGCCTTGTCGGCGGCCTTGGCCGCGACGTTGGCCACATGCACGCCGAGGCGGCGCGGCGAGGCGAAGGACGTGACGGCAGCATCGGCCGCGGCGAGGCCCTGGGCCTTGAGGCTGTCGGACAACACGCTGGCGAAGGACTCGCCCAGCTTCTTCAGCGCCTTGGGCGGCAGCTCTTCGACAAACAGTTCAACGAGCAGATTCGTCATCACGCGGCCGCCTTCTTGTTCTTCAGTTCGATCTGCGCGATCACTTCGTCGGCCCACGCTTTGGGCGCCATCGGGAAGCCGAGGCGCGCGCGGCTGTCGACATAGCTCTGCGCCACGGCGCGGGCCAGGTTGCGGATGCGGCCGATGTAGGCGGCGCGCTCGGTGACCGAGATGGCGCCGCGGGCATCCAGCAGGTTGAAGCTGTGGCCGGCCTTCAGCAACTGCTCATAGGCAGGCAGGGCCAGCTGGTGTTCCATCAGGCTCTTGGACTGACGCTCATGCGCGGCGAAGGCGCCGAGCAGGAAGTCGACGTCGCTGTGCTCGAAGTTGTAGGTCGACTGCTCGACCTCGTTCTGGTGGAAGACGTCGCCATACGTCAGGCCGTCGGTGAAGACCAGGTCGTAGACCGACTCCTTGCCCTGCAGATACATGGCCAGGCGCTCCAGGCCATAGGTGATCTCGCCGGTGATGGGCTTGCAGTCGATGCCGCCGACCTGCTGGAAGTAGGTGAACTGCGTGACTTCCATGCCGTTGAGCCAGACCTCCCAGCCCAGGCCCCAGCAGCCCAGCGTCGGGTTCTCCCAGTCGTCCTCGACGAAGCGCACGTCGTTCTTCTTCAGTTCGAACCCCAGGGCCTCCAGCGAGCCCAGATACAGCTCCAGGATGTTGGCCGGCGCGGGCTTGAGCACCACCTGGTACTGGTAGTAGTGCTGCAGGCGATTCGGGTTGTCGCCGTAGCGGCCATCCTTGGGGCGGCGGCTGGGCTGCACATAGGCGGCCTTCCAGGGCTCGGGGCCGAGGGCGCGCAGGAAGGTGGCGGTGTGGCTGGTGCCGGCACCGACTTCCATGTCGTAGGGCTGCAGCAGGGCGCAGCCTTGTTGGGACCAATAGTCCTGAAGCGTCAGGATGATTTGCTGGAAGGTCAGCATGTGTTGGGGCGAGAAGGGGGTGCCCGATTCTATTGGGCGGCTCTGCGCACGGCCGTCAGGGCCAACAGGGACAGGATCCACAGCGGCCACAGGCCGACGGCGGCCAGCCAGCGCGCGTAGGGCGTGGCACCGGTGCGGCCCTCGACTTCGGCCTCCAGCACGCCACGCGCCAGGGGCGGCAGGCGCATCGTGACCAGGCCGTGGTGATCGACGACGGCCGTCGCACCGGTGTTGGTCGAGCGCGCGACCGGGCGCTGGAACTCCAGGGCCCGCATCTGCGAGAACTGCAGATGCTGGTCCTGGATCATGAGGGTGCCGAACCAGGCCAGGTTGCTGACGTTGACGAACACCGTCGCCGCATCCGGTCCCGCCACGGCGCTCTGCACCAGGTCCTCGCCGAACAAATCCTCGTAGCAGATCAGCGGCCTCAGCTTCTGGCCGGCCACGGCCCAGGGGCGCTGGTGGCCGCCGCGGGCCTGGTCGTCCAGCGGGATGTTCATGGCATGAACGAACCAGGCGAAGCCCGGCGGGATGAACTCGCCGAAGGGCAGCAGGTGGCGCTTGCCGTAGTGATAGTCGCTGCCCAGCGCCACGACGGAGTTGACGAAGCCCTCGTCGGCATTGCCCAGGAAAGTGCCGAGCAGGGCGGGGTGGTCGGGGCGGGACAGGCGCGCGAGCGTGGCGCGGTCCAGTTCGGCCAGCGGCAGGGGCACGACGGATTCGGGCGTGATGACGACCTGGCCGCGTGCCGACTCGATCTGTGTCGCCAGCAACTCGAGATTGGCAGCGAAGCGGGCCGGGTCGAACTTCTGGTCCTGCGGGATGCTGGGCTGCACCAGGGACAGCGCGACACGGCCGGTGGACGTCGTGAAGTCCTGGGGCAGCAGCAGGCCGGCCAGCGGGATGGCCAGCGCCGGCGCCGCCCAGCGGATGGCGCCACGCTTGAGCCAAACCAGGCCGGCCGCCGCCAGGGCGGCGAGGGCGCAGATGCCGTAGACGCCGACCCAGACAGCCCAGCCGGCCAGCGGGCCGACGCTGTGGGCATAGCCGGAGGCGATCCACGGGAAGCCGGTGAGCCAGGTGGCGCGCGCCAGCTCGGCCAGCAGCCAGGCGGGTACCAGGGCCAGCACGCGCCAGCGCCCGGGGGCGATCCAGCGTGCCGTCAGCCCCAGGGCCAGCGCGTAATAGCCGCTCAGGAAAGCGGCCAGCAGGGCCACCGCCAGGGCGGCCAGCAGCCAGGGGATGCCGCCGAACTGGTGCATGCTGATATGCAGCCACCACAGGCCCGAGGCCAGCCAGCTGAAGCCGAACAGCGCGCCGGCCAGCGCGGCCCACCTCGGCGTGGCCTGCTCGACGACGGCGAACAGCAGGGCCAGCGCGACGAGCTGCAGATACCAGGCCCCCGTCGGCGCAAACGCGCAGGTGTGCAGCAGGCCGGCGCCCAGCGCGACCGCTACGGCCCTGGCGCCCTTCACGCTTCGGACTCTTCTTCGGGCGCGCGCGTGACCTTGAACCAGCGCACCGCGCCGCCGCGGGTCAGCATGACGGCGAAGTTCAGGCCCTCGACCGTCACGACCTCGCCGCGGCGCGGAACGCGGCCATGCTCGTGGGCGACCAGGCCGCCGATGGTGTCGAAGTCGTTGTCCGGCAAGGCCAGGCCGAAGGCGCCGTTGACGGCGGCGATGCTGGCGTCGCCCGCCACGCGCAGGCTGCCGTCGGCCAGGGTGTAGAGGCCGGACTCGCCGTCCTTTTCGTCAAACTCATCCTCGATCTCGCCGACGATCTCCTCCAGCACGTCCTCGATGGTGATGAGGCCGGCGGTGTTGCCGAATTCGTCGATGACGATGGCGAGGTGGTTGCGGTTGGAACGGAAGTCGCGCAGCAACTCGTTCAGGCCCTTGCTCTCGGGCACGAAGACGGTGGGCCGCAGCAGGGCGCGCAGGTTCAGCTCGGGGGCGCGCTGCATCTTCAGCAGGTCCTTGGCGAGCAGGATGCCGATGATGTTGTCGCGCGTGCCTTCGTAGACGGGAAAGCGCGAATGGCCGCTGTCGATCACCAGGCCGAGCAACTCGTCATAGGGTGCGTCGATGTCCAGCAGGTCCATGCGCGGCGAGGCCACCATGGCGTCGCCGGCCGACAGTTCGGCCATGCGCAGCACGCCTTCTAGCATCTGGCGCGACTCGGGCTCGATCAGCTCGCGCTTCTCGGCGTCGGCCAGGGTTTCGATCAGTTCGTTCTTGGAGTCGGGGCCGGGGTGCAGGAACTCCAGCATGCGCTCCAGCAGGCCGCGGGCCTCGGGCGGGTGTTTGGCGGCCCCGCGAACTGGGGGCCTGCCTGAATGCGGTTCGCTCAAGGGACGCTGTCAGGGTATTGCGGAAGGGACAGAATAGCCGATTGGTTTGAAAAACCCTTGTAGTCCGGCGCCGAGTCCCTATCTTGGATGCCTTCTTTCGAAACGGTCCCGCTATGTCTGACAAAGGCCTCATCCCCGCCACCATCCTGACCGGCTTCCTCGGCGCGGGCAAAACCACGCTGCTCAAGCGGGTGCTGACCGAAGCCCACGGCCAGAAGATCGCCGTCATCGAGAACGAGTTCGGCGAAGAGAACATCGACACCGACATCCTGGTGTCCGACACCAACGAGCAGATCATCCAGATGAGCAACGGCTGCGTCTGCTGCACCATCCGCGAGGACCTGCGCACGACGCTCTCCGACCTGGCCGCCAAGCGCCGCAAGGGCGAGCTGGACTTCGAGCGCGTCGTCATCGAGACGACCGGCCTGGCCGATCCCGGCCCCGTCGCCCAGACCTTCTTCATGGACGACGAGATCGCCGAGAGCTATCTGCTGGACTCCATCCTGACCCTGGTGGACGCCAAGCATGCCGACGAGCAGCTCAACACCCGCCAGGAAGCCCGCATGCAGGTGGGTTTTGCCGACCAGATCTTCGTCAGCAAGAGTGACCTGGTGGAGCCGGCGGCGGTCGAGGCCCTGATCCACCGCGTCAAGCACATGAACCCGCGCGCCCCCATCCAGACCGCCCATTTCGGCGAGGTGCCGCTGACCAAGATCTTCGATCTGCGCGGCTTCAATCTGAACGCCAAGCTGGAGATCGACCCCGATTTCCTGAAAGCGGACGATCACGACCACCACCATCATCATGATCATGAGCATGGCGAGCATTGCGACCACCCCCACCACCATGCCCACGACGACGACGTGAAGAGCTTCGTCTTCCGTGCCGACAAGCCCTTCAACCCCGCCAAACTGGAAGACTTCCTCGGCGCCATCGTCCAGGTCTACGGCCCCAAGATGCTCAGATACAAGGGTGTCCTACACATGAAAGGCACGGACAAGAAGGTCATCTTCCAGGGCGTGCACCAGATGATGGGTTCCGATCTCGGCCCGAAATGGATGCCGGGAGAGAAAAAGCAGAGCAAGATGGTGTTCATCGGTATCGATCTGCCGAAAGAGGTACTGATGCAAGGCTTGGAAGGCTGTTTGGCGTGATGTTTTTGACCTCCGGAGACCCCGTTTCCGGGGGGCTACAGACCGACGAATCCGCATGGCTACAATCCGCCGCGCTCAAAATTGGGCAGCCGGCTGAAAAGCAGTGGGATCAAGGTCTGACACCGCGCCGATGCAAGCCCTGAGCGAGGAGAAGACAGTGAGCAAGACCACGGCCCCCAAAACCGCCCCCAAGGGTGCGAAGAAAACCGACGTCGGCGCGGACGTCGCCATGCTGGAGGCTCCGGCGCCAGCCAATCGGTTTGCCGACCGTTTCGCTCCGCCGAAACCGCCCGCGCGTGGCGCAGGCGCCCATGTCGACGAGACGCCGCGTGTGGCCGCCAAGGGCGACCCCAAGCTGGCCAATGCCTGGAAGACCAAATCGGGCGCCGAGCTGACCGACGCCGAAGTCCTGGCCATGCCGGACTCGGAGTACATGAATGCGAAGCAGATCGAGTTCTTCCGCGCCAAGCTCACCGAGCTGAAGGACGGCGTGTTGTCCAACGCGGGCGAGACGACCGAGCATCTGCGCGAGGACACGACCATCGTCCCCGACCCGGCCGACCGCGCCACCATCGAGGAAGAACATGCCCTCGAGCTGCGCACCCGTGACCGCGAGCGCAAGCTGCTGAAGAAGATCGTGCAATCCATCGCACGTCTGGACAGTGGCGACTATGGCTATTGCGACGAAACCGGCGAACCTATCGGGCTGGGCCGTTTGATCGCCCGCCCGACCGCGACGCTGTCGCTCGAAGCGCAACAGCGCCGCGAGCTCAAGCAGAAGATGTTCGGGGACTGATACCCTCACCCCGTGACCATGTCCGACTCCAAGCCCGCAGACCCGAAGGAAGGCGACAGCTTCTTCCGCAAGGTTGCGCGCTTCGTCGCCAACCCGACGACGGACTGGTCCGAGATCAATTCCCGCCAGGACGACCCCGAGGGCGACCTGGCCAAGGCTGAACTGCGCGCCATGGTGGAGCGCAAGCGCCGCAACGACTTCGTGCGCAAGCGCGAGCTCGACATGCTGCGCCGCATCCGCCGCGAGGGCCTGACGCCCGAGCAGCTCGCCGCCCTGGCCTCGCAGCCGTCCAAACTGGGCGACGACGAGCGCATCAGCGAGCCCAACTCCAAGATCGACCTGGGCGTGAAGGCCAAGATCGACGAGATCGAGCAGCAAATGGTGGGCGAGAGCTTTGCGACGACGCAGGCCGTGCCCAAGCAGCAGCCCGGTTTCTTCGAGACCAGCACGCGGCCGGCGGCTTTTTCGACCACCGTCACGGCGCCGCCGTCTGCCGATGGCGGCCGCGTCAGCGAGTTCTCGACGCCGCGCGAGGTGGAGCGCCTGCAGGCGCCGACGCCGCCAGCGGCCGTGACCATGGGCGCGGCCATCCCGCCCCTGTCCGACTCGCCGCCCAGCCGCCTGCCCGACCTGCCGCCGCTGGACATGCCGCTGTCCTTCACGCTGGCCGAATCCACGCCCGATGTCGAGGTGCAGGAGGTCGTGCACGACCCCGAGCTCGATGAGGCCGTCATCGCCTTCGCCAACGCCGACTACGAGAACAGCGAACGCGCGCTGACCGAGCTGGTGCGCCCGGGCGGCAGCCGCAATCTGCACGGCGAGACCTGGCTGGTGCTGTTCGACCACTACCGTGCCACCGGTGCCCAGGGCAAGTTCGAGGTGCTGGCCGTCGAGTACGCCCAGCAGTTCGGCCTGTCGGCGCCGCAATGGTTCTCCATGCCCAAGCTGGTGGCCGAGTCCACACGCCAGTCCAACCGCTCGCCCATGGCCAAGGCCAGCCAGGTCAGCTGGACGGCGCCCTCTACCGTGACCGCCGAGGACGTGGCCATCCTGCAAAAGCGCAGCGAGACCTTGCCCATGCCCTGGGTCTTCGACTGGGGCGTGGCGGACGGCGTCGAGATCGATGCCGCCATCCAGCTGCGCCAGCTGTTCCGCCACTGGGCGAACCAGCAGGTCGACCAGCGCTGGGTCGGCGGCGACCGCTTCCTGAACCAGCTCAAGGAAATGGCCCCCGTCGGCGAACGCGACACCGACCCGGCCCTGTGGATGCTGCGCCTTGAAGCCCTGCGCCTGGCCAACCGGCCCGACCAGTTCGACGAGGCGGCCATCGACTACTGCGTGACCTACGAGGTCTCGCCGCCGTCCTGGGAGCGCGCCAAGTGCCGCGTGCGCATCGGCGGAGAAGGCTCTTCGACCAACAGCCCCGCGACCAGCACCATGCAGAGTGAGGCCCAGTCGACCTTCCTGGACACCAGCGTGGCCGAGGCCAGCGTGGCCCAGCTCGAGCTGATGGGTCAGCTCAGCGGCGATATCTCCGACAACCTGCGCGGGCTGTCCGCCGAAGTCGGCGAAGCCAGCCTCATCAACATCTCCTGCACCAAGCTGATCCGCCTGGACTTCATGGCCGCCGGCGACCTGCTCAACTGGGTGCTGCAGCGCCGCAGCGAGAACCGCTCGGTGGTCTTCAACGACGCCCACCGCCTCGTCGCGCTGTTCTTCGGCGCGATGGGCATCAACGAGCACGCCAAAGTGAAAGTGCGGATCAACTGATCTTGCACCGCGGCTCCCGGGCCTTATCTGGAGCCTCTATGTCTTCCGACTCCTCTTCCGCCGTCTATCACGGCACCACCATAGTCTCGGTGCGCCGCCAGACCCCCACCGGCTGGCAGGTCGCCATCGGCGGCGACGGCCAGGTGACGCTGGGCAACACCATCGTCAAGGCCAGTGCGCGCAAGGTGCGCAAGCTCTACCGCGACCAGGTCCTCGCGGGCTTTGCGGGCGCCACGGCAGACGCCTTCACGCTGTTCGAGCGCTTCGAGGCCAAGCTGGAGAAGCACCAGGGTCATCTGGTGCGCGCCGCCGTCGAGTTGACCCGCGACTGGCGCACCGACCGCGTGCTGCGCCGCCTGGAGGCCATGCTGGCCGTGGCCGACAAGACCGCCTCCCTCATCATCACCGGCAACGGCGATGTGCTGGAACCCGAGCAGGGCATCGTCGCCATCGGCTCGGGCGGGGCCTATGCCCAGGCCGCGGCCAAGGCCCTGCTGAACCACACCGAGCTGAGCGCCACCGACATCGTCAAGCGGTCGCTGGAGATTGCCGGCGAGATCTGCATCTACACCAACCAGAACCACACGCTGGAGGTTCTGGAATGAGCTCCATGACGCCGCAGGAAATCGTCTCCGAACTGGACCGCCACATCGTCGGCCAGCAGGCCGCCAAGCGTGCCGTCGCCATCGCCATGCGCAACCGCTGGCGCCGCCAGCGCGTCGACGAGAAGCTGCGCGGCGAGATCACGCCCAAGAACATCCTGATGATCGGGCCGACCGGCGTCGGCAAGACCGAGATCGCGCGTCGCCTGGCCAAGCTGGCCGGCGCGCCCTTCATCAAGGTCGAGGCGACCAAGTTCACCGAGGTCGGCTACGTCGGCAAGGACGTGGACTCCATCGTGCGCGACCTCGTCGAGATGGCCGTCAAGCAGGAGCGCGAAGTGGCCATGCGCCGCTGCCAGACGCGCGCCGAGGACGCGGCCGAGGACCGCATCCTGGACGTGCTGGTGCCGGGCTCTGAGGCCGATAACGCCACGCGCCAGAGCTTTCGCAAGCGCCTGCGCGAGGGCCAGCTCGACGACAAGGACATCGAGCTCGACCTGCTGGCGCCCAGGCCCAGCCTGGAGGTGCTGACGCCCTTCGGCAACCAGCCCGGCATGGAGGACATGGCCGAGCAGTTGAAGGGCATGTTCAGCCAGTTCGGCGGCAACCAGAAGAAGACGCGCAAGCTCAAGATCGCCGAGGCGATGAAGCTGCTCGTCGACGAGGAGGCGGCCAAGCTCGTCAACGAGGAAGAGATCCGCGCGGCGGCCCTGGTCAATGCCCAGGAGATGGGCATCGTCTTCATCGACGAGATCGACAAGGTGGCCTCGCGCAACGAACACGGCGGCGCTGAAGTGTCCCGCCAGGGCGTGCAGCGCGACCTGCTGCCGCTGGTCGAGGGCACGACGGTGTCGACGAAATACGGCCTCGTCAAGACCGACCACATCCTCTTCATCGCCAGCGGCGCCTTTCACCTCGCCAAGCCCAGCGACCTCATTCCCGAGCTGCAGGGGCGGCTGCCCATCCGCGTCGAGCTGGACTCGCTGTCGGTGGCCGATTTCGAAGCCATCCTGACCAGCACCCACGCCAGCCTCGTCAAGCAATACCAGGCCTTGCTGGCCACCGAGGGTGTCACGCTGGACCTGCAGCCCGAGGCCATCCGCCGCCTCGCGGAGATCGCCTTCGAGGTCAATGAACGCACCGAGAACATCGGCGCGCGGCGGCTGGCGACGGTGATGGAGAGGTTGCTCGACGAGATCAGCTTCGACGCGCCGCGCAACTCGGGTCAGACGGTGTCGCTGGATGCGGCAGCGGTCAACGCCAAGCTCGCGGCCCTGGCTGCGAACGAGGATCTGAGCCGCTTCATCCTTTAGGTCCGCGGCTTCAGTTCGGCAGCAGCTGCGCGCCGCTCGCGCGGCCGGGCAGGTAGCCGGCCTGTGCGGGCGCCGGGATGGGACTGGTGCGCAGCATGAGCAGCCCCCTGAGCCTTGTTTGGCGGCGCGATGGCGCCGTCTGTTGCTGCGCTGCGTCCATGCCCGGCGCCCGCTGCCATCGGCCATCCGGCCGATCCTCCCTCACGTCAATGGGGCAGCGCCTGGCCGCTGCCGACCCAGCGCAGCAGTTGCATCAGCGTCGGCGCCTGCGTCTTGCCCAGCAGGTTGCGCACATGGCTGCGCACCGTGCTGACGCACAGGCCCAGGTGGCGCGAGGTGGCGTCCACCGGCTCACCGTCGGCCAACAGCATCAGGACGTGGCGTTCGGCCTGACTGAGCCGGCATTGGCGCGTCAACGCATCGATGCGGGCCGCCTGGGTCAGGCCCGGCTGGTCGAGATGCACGGCCACCAGCACGCAGGGCAGGGGCCAGTCCGACGCCAGGGCAATGGCTGGTGGCAGCGGCGCGGCGTGCAGCCAGCCGGTGGTCAGGCTGGGCGTGAACCACAGGCCCGTGCGAGACGAGGAGCCTGCCGCGGCGAGCGCCAGCACCTCCGCCAGGTGCGGCGCGTCCAGCTGGCCCAGACGCATCAGATGACCTGCACGCTCCTGCCCCAGGTTGTCGGCCAGCAGATGCTCGGCACTGGCATTGGCAAACAGCAGGCGCCGGTCGGGCAGTAGCACCAGCAGCGGCTGGGGCAGGGCGGCCAGCACGAGATGCGGCTGGGCATGGAATCCGGGCGGACGGCTGGAAATGTCGGAGTGGATGGCTTGCAGCATGGGGCCCCCTGAGGCGAGTGCACGTTGGAAGGGCTTCAATCCCGTGGGTCGTGACGATGAAGGTGTTGGGTTCGCAGGCCTGGGTCATGCCGCGCGCGCCTGGCCGCCGTCGGGCGACCGGGCGTCTGCCCACAGCGGCGGGCTGCGCAACACGCTGCTCATCGGCGGCAGTCCGGCGGCCAGGCGTACCAGGTCTTCCAGGCGGGCGGCGCCGAGCTTCTCGCGCAGCGAGCCGACCTGGGATCGCAGCGTCGCCACCGTGACGCCGCGTTCGCAGGCAATGGCCTCGACGCGTTGGCCGGCCAGCAGGCCAACGAGGACCTGCTGCTCGGCGCTGGTCAGTGCGTAGAGGCTGCCGAGCATTTCCACGGCCAGATCCGGGGCGGGCTGGCGGCGGCCCAGCATCACCAGGGCCCAGCGACCCTGCCGCCCCAGCGGCATGACCGAGACCATCAGCCGCTGCGGCCCGTCGCTCAGCGCCAGCATCTGGCGATGGTGGGACAGCGTGGCGGCGCGCAGCGCGGCCTGCCACTGACGCAGCGCTCCCTGTGCGCCCTCGGCGAGGTAGAGCAGGCCCGTGTCGTCGACGGCCAGCGGCTGGCCCCTGAGCAGTTCGCGCCGGGCCACGTTGTTGGCCTGAGCCAGCCGACCCGTCTCGCTGCAGACGATGACGCCGGTATCGAGTTCCTCCAGGATCTCGGTGAATTCCGAGGCGTCCAGGCGGACCGGGGCCGTGTCCTGATGCGCCCGGGCTGGGGCGGAGGTCAGCGCGGGGCGGGGCTGGCGGAAACCGACGGTCGATGCCGTCAGACCTTCGGTTCTTGCTATCGAATCGAGCATGCTGTCCTCCTACGAGTTGTGCATGCAGTCTCGGCCGCGAGCCCCAAATAATCCTTAGGCGGTTGCTAAGGCAGCTCTAAACGTTGCTAATTGCAAGTGAAGGTGAATGAGGGAGACGTGTATGACGAATGGTTTTGCCCCCCGGAATGGCGCACCACCCGTGGCCGCGTTTCACGTCGAGAAGATCGTGGATCCCTTCACCCTGGAACAGGTCGTGGGCATGGTGCGGCACCCAGGGCGGCCTTGGGTGGAGCGAGGGGACACGGAGGCACTGAAGGATGGCGACTTTCGGCGCATCGGCCTGAATTACCTTAAGGCGCTTCAGGAGGCGGTAGACATCCCCGCGCACCAGTGGATCCATCCCGAGGTCTTCGCCCAACTGGCCGACGGGCGGCCCAAGAAGCCATGCAGCTTCTCGTGGCTGCCCATAACCTGGGAGCGCGCTCCATCCGACGCCGCAGACCGGCTCGAGCGCAAGCCGCTGAGTTCGTTCTGGGTGGACCGGGAAGAGGTCAGTCCAGAAGCGAAGAATGCCATGCCCCGGCTGCTCGTGCTCCTGGCGGGCTCCGTGGTTTCGAAGCATCAGCTTCAGACCGGCAGTGACATGGGACTGCGCATCATTCTTCACGTGCATGCCGACCATGTACGCATCTACGGCGTGACGCTGTCGGGTTTGACCACCCGCCGGCCACTGGACGTGATACCCGATCGCTTGGATGGCGACGCCGACATCTACGGCCTCGTCGAAAGGGTCCGCCAGGAGGTGGGCGACGCATTGGACTGCGGCAAAAGTGTCTGGATTGGCAATCTCGAATACGTCCTGCCGGCCGGCGTCGAGGCGGCGGACATGAACGCGGTACGGCGCGCACGCCTGATGGCGACGGGCTTTGCGCTTCGCTGGCGGCAATCGAGGGCTCAGGCCCGAGCCTTGGCTCGAGCCAAGGCTCAGGGCAGGGGCGCTGACCAGGGCGAATCGGACAGCCCGATGCGGGCGCGTACCTACGACTTCCGCGTCGAACTCGAGCTGGACCGGGAAATGAAGCAGGTGCGCGTCGTGCAGGTGCACCGCGACTTCTACATCAATAGCGGCGCGGCCGGCACCACCTCGTCCAAGCGAGTGCGCGCTTTTGTGCAGGACGCGGCGTCCAAGGGCTCGGCAGGAACGCTTTCCGAGCGCCGGTCCACGCTGCGCGACGTGGACCTGGACCCGTACCGCGACGACATCCTGGCCAGACTGCCGTCGGACGAGGCGCTACGCTTCAGCGAGGTGGGCAGCGGTGCGCTGTTCGAGATGCGAGGCGCCACGCGCGAGAACAGCTTGCTGGGGGGCAGCACAGTGGCCCGCAACAAGGCGGGGATCGTCCAGCTCACGCCGCCCCAGCCCCAGACGGGGTTATTGCCGGCGCAGGCCTCAGGCGCGGCATATTCAAAGACGAACAGCCAGAGCCGGCGTGGCGTGCCGATCGAACCCGACCCGGAGCTTCGATCGGACGCGCAGGGCGCGGTTGACGCGCATCTCCGCGGAGCCGAGTTGTTCGCGCGCATGCTGGCCTATGGCATTGAGCCCCGGTCCTATTTCCGCTTTGCCAAGCTGCCGCTCGTGCAGCGTGTGCGGCCGGAAATGCGCTGGGCGCCGGACGGTGAGCTGCCCAATGCCGAAGTGCGGCCCTTCATGGGTGATGCCGAGGCCAGCCTGGTTTCCAGGCTACCGCAGCCCAAGCCGCGCGATCCGTTGCAGTTGCTGGTGAAGTACGGGTCAGCCGACCCGGTTCATCGCCGCAAGCTGCCCTTCGTGCCGAGCGCCAACGGCCACGGGCGTGCGGACGGCCGGCTCAAGTCGCAGTACCTCAGCGTAGCCTGCGACCCGCGGTGGGCGTGGCACGAGTTTGGACACGTGCTGGCCTTCGCCAGTACGGGCGAACTGGAGTTCCCGTTTGCCCACAGTGCCGGTGACGGCCTGGCCGCCATCGCGGCGGATCCGATTTCCCGATTGGCCACGGCCCGAGACCCGGAAGCGGAGGTCCGCCATCTCACATTCCCCTGGATCGAAGTGCCGGGTCGCAGCCATGGCCGCTCGGCGGTGCGCGGCTACGGCTGGTGTGGCTGCCGGAATCTCACACGGCTCGATTTCACCGCTTCGTTGGAGCGTTACCACCACAACTACTTCGGTGAGCAGATCCTGTCGTCCTCGCTGTTCCGCCTCTACCGAAGCCTGGGAGGGGACACGCGAGCGCTGGCGGACGACCCGAAGGACGACGTGGCAACTTTGCCGGAGCCGAACCCGCAGGACGAGGAGATACGCCTGTCCGCGTCGGACTATTGCATCTACCTCATCATGCGTGGGATCTCACTGCTGGGACCCGACAGCCTGGCGCCGGGGCGCACGCCGGATCAGTTCGTCAGCGCGCTGATCGAGGCGGACCTGGGCACGGGTGCCTGGAACGTCACCGCCACCTGGCCGTTCAACCGCGATCAACGCAGGATGAAGCGCCACGGCGGTCGCGTGCACAAGGTGATCCGCTGGGCCTTCGAGCAGCAAGGGCTGTACGCCACGAACGACCCGACGGCCACCAGCGACGAGATGGGAGCGCCGCCCTCGGTAGACGTGTTCATCGCCGACCGTGGGCGCCAGGACGGCGGCTATGCCCCGATGCCGCTGCGCCCTGATGGCAGCAACTGGCATGCTGAGCCCGCGTCGCTTCGCCGGGACGGACACAAGCTGATCGTCAAGGTCCAGAACCGCGGCGACCAACCCGCCGAACAGACACAGCTGCGGGCGTGGTGGGCGTCGGCGACAGCGCCGAAAGCCTCAAAGGAAGCGGTGAAGGCAGGGCTGAAATGGATTTCGGTGAAGTCCAGCGTCGCGCCCTGCAACATCGGCGGCCGTGACAGCGCGACCCTGGCGCTCGAACTTCCTGACACCGTCAGCGGGCCCGGATGGGTGTTCGTGAGCGTCGATGCCCCGGCAGACCCGTCCAACCTGCCCGGCGGTGTCAGGCCACCATCGT
This sequence comes from Roseateles saccharophilus, assembly GCF_031458095.1. Taxonomy (GTDB): domain Bacteria; phylum Pseudomonadota; class Gammaproteobacteria; order Burkholderiales; family Burkholderiaceae_C; genus Pelomonas; species Pelomonas saccharophila_A. The sequence goes on along the minus strand of NZ_JAVDXU010000001.1, from coordinate 2,239,864 downwards.
CGTGGCCCGAACTGCTGGAGCTCGTGGCGCACGACAACAACTTGGCGCTGACGAGGGTTTAAGCACGCTTGGCGGCGGCCACCTTCTTTGTGGCCGCCGTCTTCTTCTTCGCCGCCACCGCCGTGGTGACAGCCGCGGGTCTCTTTGCCGGCGTCGTCTTCTTTGCCGCCGTCGCCTTCGCGGCGGCCACCGCCTGTGCGGTGACCCGTTGGTCGGCCTTGGCGAGCCTCTCAGCCTCCGCCGGGTTCACGAGCCTGGGCCATTCTGCGCGGGCACGGGTCAGCACGGTCTGCAACGCGGGCACGTTGATGGCGTCGGCCGTGCCTGCCGTGTGGTTGAGGCACATGTCCCAGACATGCGCGGCGAGGTAGCGTCCCGCGGCGCTGTCACTGGGGTAGTGCACGCCCAGGCGCTCACGCCCGCGCGCGATGCGCCAGGCCAGCCAGAGAAGAGGCGAGCGCTGGTCCTGGCCGTAGGGCACGTCGAAGTCGACGATATTGGGCCCTCTGACTGCCTTGTTTTCCTTTTCGAACAGGCCGAAGCGGTCGGCGATACCTTCGACCGACAGCAGCAGCAGCGCGGTCAGGTGCGCAACCGTCGAGTGACCACTGGGGAAGGCTGGGTGCTGGGCCGGCCCCCAGGGCGGCGTGAGTCCTGGACACAGGGTGGAAGGTCGCACGCGCTTGTAGTGCGACTTGTATTGCATCTTCACCAGGTTGCCCATGGCCGCTGCGCAATTCATCAGCTCCATCGTCCAAGGCTTGGTGGCGGGGTTGAAATTCATCAGGTGCACGAAATAGGGTGCTGCTTGGCTGGACTGCACGGCCAGCTCTTCCACATAGCGCATGCGGTCGTCGCGCATCAGGTCCGCCAGTTCGTCCAGTTCTCGACTGATGGCAGCCCAGGCGTTCCCGCGCCCGTTCAGTGCTCTCCATTTCAGGAGGTTCTCGTTCGCCTCGAATTTCTTCTGCAGGGTCGACCTTGCCGGACCGGCCAGCCACTTCTCATGGGCGGTCGCGAACTCGCGTGCTGCCATCACGGAGGGCGCCGCCAAGTTGACATCCTGCAGCCACTCGGTCAGCTGGGGGTCGAAATCCAACGTCCAGAATCGCAGCGCCAGGTCCCAGTCGCTGTTCTCCCACTCGAGGGCCTTGCCGAACCTGGGGTCGTAGGGGTTGATGCGTTGCTCGAAGGGGAAGGGGGACCAGCCATCGCCCTGCGCGAAATCCATCACCCAGGGCAGGGGCGAGAGCGCGGCCGGCGTGGCGTACTCGAAGCGCGCCACGGGCCCATAGCCGCCCATGAAGCCGGCGCCGCTGCTGCCGCCCGCCCCGGTGGCGGGTGCCGCGCCCATCACGACGACAGGCGCGGCTGCCGCGGGATAGGTCGCCCAGGCCGCCGTGAAATTGCCGGCGAAGTTGGGCGAAGCATGGCCGGAAAAATTCGGCGAAGCATGGCCCGAGAAGTTGGGCGCTGCGTGGCCGGAAAAGTTTGGCGAGGCATGGCCTGAGAAGTTGGGCGCCGCGTGGCCCGAGAAATTCGGCGAGGCATGGCCGGAAAAGTTCGGTGCGGCGTGACCTGAAAAATTGGCGCTGTACGGGCTGTTCTGAGCATTCCAAACCATGATGTCCCTCCTTGGCGATGAAGTTGGCGAACCGGTCTGACCTGTAGGTCAATCAGGCAGGCCTGCCTGGCGCAGGGCCGACAGCAGGTCGTCGAGATGGGGGCGCTGCATCGGCGACCAGCGGCCGAACTCCTGGACAGAGAAGCTCGGGCAATCGACGAGGAACTGCTCGGCCAGCGCGCGCGCTTCGGCCAGCTCGCCTGTGCGCACCAGGGCGGCAATCTGCAGGCGGCGGGCGCCATTGAAGCTGGGGTTCAGGCGCAGGGCCTTGCCCAGCCAGCCCGCGGACTCGTCGTAGCGGCGCGCGACGAAGCTGGCGCCGCCGCAGATGGTGAGGTGCCAGAACAGGTGTTGGTCGAAGGGGCTCAGGCGCATGGCACGGTCCAGCCGCTCCAGCGCCTCTTCGGCGCGGCCGACGTAGCACAGCGTGGCCGCGCTGCGCGCCCAGGCCGCGGCACAACTGGGGTTCAGCTTCAGTGCGCGATCAAACAGGTCCAGGGCTTCGTCGTGCTGCTTCTGCAGCGACAGCATGTAGCCCGCGACCGACAGCACCCAGGCGTCGCGCGAGTCCAGCCGCACGGATTGCAGCGCGTGCTCCAACCCGAGGCGCCCCTCCTGGCCGTCGGTGCTCGCCAGCCCATCGAACTGACGCAGGCTGTACCACCAGGCCAGATGGGCGTGGGCCTGGGCGTAGCCGGGGTCCAGTTCCACGGCGCGCAGCAGCAGGTGGCCCGCGGTGTCGAACTCGGGTGAGCCGAGCTTCACCATGCAGGCCAGAGCGCGCAGCACGCAGTCGTAGGCGTCGTGGCTGTCGGTGGGCCGCTGGCGGGCTTGGGCCACCTCCTCGTCCTGAACCTGCGGAGCGGCGGCGGCGGCCACCTTGGCGGCAATCTCGGTCTGGAAGGTGAACAGATCCTCCACGACCCCGTCGAAGGGCTGTTGCCAAATGACGCGCTGGTCGGCGGCATGGATGAGGCTGACGTGGATGCGCACCTGCGAGCCGGCGCGTCGCACGCGGCCCGTCACCAGGTAGCGCACCCCCAGCTCGGCGGCCACGTCGGCCGGGTTGAGCTCATTGCCGCGGTAACGCAGCGTCGAGCTGTGCGCGATGACGAACAGTGCCCGATTCAGCGACAGCGTGGCGATGATCTCTTCGGTGACGCCCTCGCCGAAATAGGCGTCGGTGGGCGGCCCCTCGGTGGAGAAGGGCAGCACGGCCAGAGAGGCAACGCGCACACCGGCCGGACGCAGTGCCGACACGGCGTGGCGCCGCGAACCGGTCACCACGCGCAGCACGTGGACCGGCCGCTGCGATTTCTGCATGACGCGCTGGCCCAGCGGGTCGAAGCTCACCGGAATCTTGTGAGCCACAAAGTCGCAGACCTTCTGGGTGGTGAGGATCTCGTCGTGCACGGCGCTGAGTTGGAGGTCGGCCGCCACATTGACGCCGTCGCCGACGAGTTTGCCGTCGTCCACGATGACGTCATCCACAGCAATACCGATGCGCAGATGAAAAGCCGCGTTCTCGGCCGGGTCGGCAGCCTGGCGGCGCTCGGCCAGCGTCTCCTGCAGCTCGACCGCCCAGGCCACGGCCTCCACGGCGCTGACGAACTCCAGTTGCAGCCTCTCGGCGGTGAGCTCGATGGCCCGGCCGCCGAAGTGTGGAAGGCTGCGCTCGATGAGGTCGACGCGGATGCGCTTCCAGGTGGCTGCGGCGCGGGTGGGGTCGCGTGCCACCAGCCGAGACCAGCCCACCACCTCGGCTTGCACGATGACCGCCAGCCGGCGCTGCAGGCGCGTGACGGTGTCGTCGACGGCGGCCGGCTCGGGCTCTGCCAGGGCCGGTGCATCTACCGGTACGACCTTGAGCCGGTAGCCGCGGCCGGTGACGGTGACGATGGTTTCGTGGCCCAGCACACGGCGCAGCGTCGAGATCTGCACCGTCAGGTTGTTCTCTTCCACCACCACACCGGGCCAGGCCAGGTCCAGCAGCTCGGCCTTGCTGACCACGCGTTGCGAGCGGTCCACCAATGCCAGCAGCACGTCGAAAGCCCGCGCGCCGATACCCACGGCCTGGCCGCTCACCAGCAGCAAACGTTCTTCCGGCCGGATCTCGAACTGCTGGAACACCCTCGCCTGTGTCACCGACGGCTCCTCAATGGCTCTTGTTTTCCGGCCTGCCACTGGGTGGGCAAGCCCGCGTCATCAGCGGTGCAGATGACACACGCTTTTGGCCCGCATAGCTTAGGTCATTGCGCTGACCGCAACATTGCAGGCGCAACAACAACATCCAAGACAGGAAGGAGCGCAAGGATCATGGCAACACTGACGACACCAGACCACCCCTGCGGCGCCGGCGGCGTCACGATGACGGAGATGCTTTCGCTCGACCGCCGCGTCAGCCTCTATGGCCTGCGGATCACCGATCTGTCGCCGCGGGGCGACCTGGGCCTTGGCCTCGACCCCGAGGGCCCGGTCGGCTTCGCCCTGGTGCGGGGCTATCGCCGTAACGGGCAGTTCAGGCGATTGAACGAGGCGCTGGTCCTGAGTGTCTTTGGTGAAGGCCGCGCCTGCGATCCTGCCGACGCTGACGCCCTGGCCGGCGAGCGCGTGTGGGAAGTGGCCTTGGCTGACCGTTTGCTGAGGCTTGAACTGCAGCAGGGCAGCCTGGCGTCCCTGCTCAACGGTGGCTAGCCGCGGAGCCTGAGCCGCGTTGAATGACGGTCCCGGGAGAATTTTCGATATGAGGCCCAAGAAGTCCCGCGAGCTGAGCCGCCTGCGCGAGCTGTGCGCGCTGGACCTGCCGACTCCTCTGGTCATGCCCACGCTGCTGGCCGAGCTGCATGCCTTCGTGCCGTCCAGCCGCAACCTGTTCGACTGGTGCGACGGCAATGGCGCGCTGGCGCGCTATTGCGTCGAGGGTTCGGTCGACGAGAGGGTCGCCAAGCTCTACTTCGACGAGTTCCACAACAAGCGCGAGGCCGAGGCCATGCCGTCCTTCGCGCAGGCCCTGGCCTCGGGGGCCGTGCTGAACAGCGCCGCGCAGCTGGACACGGGGCGCTTCCTCGGCTCGGCCCTGTATGCCGAGATCTGGCGGCCTCAGGGTTTTCGCTATCGCGTCGAGCTCATCGTGCGCTCGCGTGAAGGCCGGCCGCTGGGCTCGCTGGTGCTCTATCGCGGGCCGGGCGAACCCTGCTTCACGGCGGCCGAGGAGGCGCGCCTGCTGCCGCTGCTGCCCTACCTGGCCCAGGCCCTGTCGCGGGACACGCTGCCGCGCTGCGCGCCCGAGCGCTGGCAGCCGGCTCCGGAGGCGGCCGAGGTCCTGCTGCTGGATGAAGCCGGCCGCCTCGGCCACGCCAGCGCGGGCGCCCGCCGCCTGCTGCTGCAGGCCGGCCCGGGGCCGGGCCCTCAGCCTGCGCAGCCCTCGACGGAAGCCTTGCTGGCCGGCCTGCACGCGGCCGCCCAGGGCGGCCCGGTGACGCAATGGGTCGACAGCCCCTGGGGGCGCTTCGAGCTCAATGCCCAACGCCTGGATGCCGTCGACCCCGCGACGCCGTGCTGGACCCAGGTGCAGCTGCGCCGTCTCGAGCCGAGCGAGCTGGCCGACGAGCGCCGCCTGCAGGGCTTCGAGCTGTCCAGTGGCCAGGCCACCGTCGCTCGCCTGCTGATGCAGGGCCTGGCCCAGGCCCAGGTCGCGCAGCGTCTGGGCGTGGCGCCCAGCACCGTCGTCGACCACACGCGCAAGCTCTACCAGCGCCTGGGCGTGCGCTCGGCGCGCGAACTGCTCGACAAGCTCAGGTCCGCGCCGAATTGATGGCCAGCAGGCCGTCGAAGATCAGGCCTTCGATGAGCTCGTGGGGCGCGTCCAGGGCCGGGGCCACCTTCCAGCCGGCGCCGCCCGTCATCAGCAGCAGGGGCTCGCGGCCCTCGCGCCTGGACAGCAGCCGGAACATGCGCTCGATGGCACCGGTGATGGCGAAGGTGCCGCCGGTGGTCAGCGCGTCGCTGGTGTTGGTGGGGAAATCGCGCACCTCGCCGGTGGGCACGCGCAGACCGGCCGTGCCGCCTTCCAGGGCGCGCAACATGATGCCGTGCCCCGGCAGGATGAGGCCGCCGAGGAACTCGGCCTGGCTGGAGACCGCCTCGACGGTCACCGCCGTGCCCACCATGACGACCAGCACCGGTCCGTCAAAGCCGCGCATGCGGGCATGGGCGTGGGCGCCGATGACGGCCACCCAGCGGTCGGCGCCCAGGCGCGTGGGGTGGTCGTAGCCGTTCTTGACGCCGGCCGTCTCGGCCGCGGGCACGACCCAGCGGGCGCTGAGGTCCCAGTGCTCCATCTGCTCCTCGACGCGGCGGCGCACTGCATCGCCGGCGACATTGCTGCCCAGGATGCGCGTGGGCGGAGCCAGGCCTTGCCAGTCCTCGTCGGCCAGGCGGTCGATGTTTTCCAGGAAGACGGCGCCTTGCTGCAGCGGGTGGCTGCCGGGCTGGGCGTCGTCCTCGTAGACGGCCCATTTAAGCCTTGTGTTGCCAATGTCGATAGCCAGAAAGCTCATGGGAGGCTGTGGCGTGAACGATGCCGCGAGCCTACCAGCGCATTTGTATCTGCCTGTGCGGGTTTCTGCTTCAATGAGCGGCTACTTCTGATCGACCGTTTCCACCGGGAGAACCCCATGCTGCGACGTCTGCGCATCCAAGCCCGCCTCTGGCTGGCCTTCGGCATCATCCTGGCGATGACGGCGCTGCTGGTGGCCGTCGGCGGTTTCGGCCTGAATGTGTCGCAAAAGGCCATCCAGGGCATCACCCAGAAACTGATCCCGGCCTCCAACATCACCATGTCGGCGCGCAGCCAGTTGCTGCAGAGCAAGGCGGCCACGTCCACGCTGGTGGCCTCCATCTTCAACAAGGAAGGCATGGCCCGCGCCAAGAAGGAGTGGGATGCCGCCCAGACGGGCCTGGACAAGGCCATGGACGACTTCGGCGCCATCTCCACCGAGGAGAAGGGCAAGGAGGCCCTGGCCAAGTTCCGCGTGCTGATGGCGGACTATCGCAAGGCCGTCAAGCCGGTGGCCGACAAGATCCTGGCCGACAGCTACCCCGACGCCCAGGCCGCCTTCGAAGACATCAAGGCCGCCGATGCCGCCTACGATCCCGCCCTGGCCATGCTCAATGGCATCGAGGGCGACCTGAAGAAGCGCGGCGACGACGTCTTCGCCAAGGTCGACAGCCTGGTCGGCAATGTCTTCGTCGGCTTCCTGGTTGCTTTCGTCGTCTGCGTCGTCGTCGGCGGCGCCCTGGCAGTGCTGATCTCGCGCTCCATCATCGGCCCGCTGGTGGCCGCCAAGCGCTTTGCCGAGCGCATGGCCGATGGCGACCTGTCGCGCGCGCCCGAGGCCCGCGGCACGGACGAATCCGCCGAGATGATGCAGGCCCTGGCGGCCATGCAGCAGTCGCTGTCCGAGATCGTCGGCCAGGTGCGCGAGTCGGCCGAGAGCATCCAGGTCGCGTCGGCCGAGGTGGCCACCGGCAATATGGACTTGTCGCAGCGCACCGAGCAGACGGCCTCCAACCTGCAGCAGGCCTCCAGCTCCATGACGCAGCTGACCGGGACCGTCAGCCAGAGCGCCGACTCGGCCATGACGGCCAAGCAGCTCGCCGGCGCCGCCGCCGAGACGGCCGGCCGGGGCGGCGAGGTGGTGTCGCGCGTCGTCAGCACCATGGGCGAGATCAACAACGCCAGCCGCAAGATCGCCGACATCATCGGCACGATCGACGGCATCGCCTTCCAGACCAACATCCTGGCGCTGAACGCCGCGGTGGAAGCGGCGCGCGCCGGTGAACAGGGTCGCGGCTTCGCGGTCGTGGCTGGCGAAGTGCGCTCGCTCGCCCAGCGCAGCGCCGAGGCGGCGCGTGAGATCAAGGCGCTGATCGGCGCCAGCGTTGAGCGCGTCGAGGCCGGCACCCACCTCGTCAACGACGCCGGCACGACCATGACCGACATCGTCGGCTCCGTGCAGCGCGTGACCGACATCATTGGCGAGATCAGCGCCGCGGCCGTCGAGCAGAGCTTGGGGCTGCGCCAGGTCAACGGCACCGTGACGGAGCTGGACCAGATGACCCAGCAGAACGCCGCGCTGGTGGAGGAGTCCGCCGCGGCGGCTCAGTCGCTGAAGGAACAAGCCGTGCGGCTGGCGGGGCTGGTGTCCAGCTTCAAGCTGAGCTGACGCGACGGCCGGCAAGCGGGCACGCTCCGGGACACGAAGCGGTCATCGGCTCAGCTGACGACGCGGTGGCAGCCATGAGCGCTGTCGAGGGCGAAGCAGCCCTCCATGCTGCCCGGGCGTCGGTCTGCCCGTCAACCTGCTCGAGGGAGCAAGCTGTGCCATCGGAAGTTGGGCCGTAGCCCACAGAAGCGTCGAGAGTTGGTGGAGCCCCTGATAATCAAGATGCCCCCCGCTTGTTCGAGATGCCTGCCTTTCATCATGGATAAATCCTTGCTGCAACAGCAGGTGCTGGAACGGCTCGCTGAAGACTTGCTGCAAGCCGAAGAGGCGGCGCGGACGGCGCATGAAACGGCGACTCACGAGGAAAACATCGCCGAGAACAAATACGACACCTTGGGTCTCGAAGCCGCCTATCTGGCCACCGGCCAAGCTCGTCGCGCCGACGCCATCCGCCAGGCGATGGCCGATTGGCGCCAGTTCCGTCCACGTCCCTACGACGCCAGCAAAGGCATACAGATCGGCGCGCTGGTCTGCCTGGTGGATTCCGACGACAGGCAGCAACAGCTCTTTCTCGGCCCGAATGGGGGCAGCATGAAGTTGGTCAGCGGCGGTCAGATCGTTCAGGTCATCAGCAGCGAAGCCCCGTTGGGCAGGGCCATGCTGGGCAAATGCGAGGGCGATGAGGTGTCAATACAGGTCGCTCCAATCCAACAGCAGTTTGAGGTGCTGCGGGTCCATTAGGCCGCAGCTACGTTCACGCCGTATTGACTTGATCGTGCAGCTGCACAGACCTTGCCCATGCACGCATCGACGCTGACACCGAGCGCACCTATCTCTCCTGCACGTCCACAGTTGCCGCGGCTCTACACCTTTCGCCGCTGCCCCTACGCCATGCGCGCACGGATGGCGCTGCTGCAGGCTGGGCGGGTCTTCGAGGCGGTGGAGGTCAACTTGCGCGACAAGCCGGCAAGCTTGCTGACCTTGTCTCCCAAGGCTACGGTACCGGTGCTGCAATTGCCCGATGGCAGCGTGATCGAGGAGAGTTGGGACATCATGCGCTGGGCACTCGCAGCGCCCGACGCGCAGGGCTGGTGGGCGCGGGCGCAGTCGCCGGCGAACCTTGACCTGGTTCAGCGAAACGACGGCGACTTCAAGCATCACCTGGACCGCTGGAAGTACCCCCAGCGCTATGCGAGTGAGAGCCTCACGCCGGACGCACACCGCGACCTGGCGCTGGATGTGCTTCTGCGACCGCTGGAGGCACGGCTGCACAGCGCACCCCACTTGGGAGGCGCCACGCCATGCGCCACCGACTTGGCAGTACTGCCCTTCGTCCGTCAGTTCGCCTCAGTGGATAGGGCGTGGTTTGCAACGCTGGACTTGCCTTCGGTACGGTCCTGGCTGAGCGGCTGGCTCGTCAACCCGCTATTCGCTGCTTGCATGGTCAAGTTGCCCGCGGAAGGTGCGAATCGCTTGGCGGCGTTCTGACCCTGCTTGGCTTTCGCTGGGTGACGGTACCGGGTTGATGCTTCAACCCAGGTTCAGCTCACAGTGCTGCACGGCATCGAGCGCCGCATGCGCGGCCACCTCGCCGATCACCAGCAGCGCCGGGCTCTTCAGCCCTTCGCGGGCGATGCAGTCCGGCAGGCCGGCCAGCGTCGTCACGGCGTGGCGTTGCTGCGCCGTGTGCGCCGCGCTGACGATGGCAGCGGGCAGATCAGCCTTCAGGCCGGCGCCCAGCAGCTTGGCCGTGATGTCGGCCGCGCGGGCCACCCCCATGTAGATCACCAGCGTGAGACCGGTGCGGGCCAGCGCCGCCCAGTCGGGCTCGGCGCGCCCTTCGCCGGGATGGCCGGTGACGAGGATGACGCCGGGCGAGGCGCGGCGGTCGGTGACCGGGATGCCGACAGCCGCCGGGCCGGCGATGCCGCTGGTGAGGCCGCTGACGACTTCCACGGCCAGACCGGCCTCGCGCAGCGCATCGACCTCCTCGCCGCCGCGGCCGAAGACAAAGGGATCGCCGCCCTTGAGGCGCACGACGCGGTGGCCGGCTCGGGCCTCCTTGATCATCAGCGCATGGATGAAATGCTGGTCGGTGCTGATGCAACCGCCACGCTTGCCAACGCGCAGCAACCGTCCCTTCACCAGGGCCAGCACGCGCGGGTCGATGAGGTCGTCGGCGAGAACGACATCGGCCGCCTCGATGCGTTTGAGGGCGCGGACGGTGAGCAGGTCCGGGTCGCCGGGGCCGGCGCCGACAAGGGAGACAACTGGGATGCTCATGCGGGTACTTCCTCAGGCGTGGTGGCGACCAGGCGGCGCAGCGTCGGCAGGCAGGAGCCGCATTGCGTGCCGCAGCGCTTCTCGGCCTGCAGCTGGGCCAGGCGTTCGCCAGGGCTGCCGCTGCAGTGCGCCAGCGTCAGGCGGATGACGTCCTCGCGCACGTCGAAGCAGTTGCAGATCTGGGGGCTGGCAGCCGTCATGTTGGTGGGCGGAGCGCCGGGCGACAGCAGCCAGCGGCCCACCGTGGACGCCGGCGTGCGCTCGCGCCACAGGTCGACCAGCCAGGCGCCTTCCTCATGCCGGCCCACGCGCAGCAGGGCCTGCAGTGGCGCTGTCTGCAGATCGTCGCCATCGAGATTGAGCAGGCGCAGCCGGCCGCGCTGGGCATCGGCATAGCGCAGCACGGCGGGGCTGTTCAGGCCCAGCACGGCAGCGAGTTCGTCGACCAGTTCGGGCGCGGGCGCCTCGGCGCAGGCGGCTTCAAACGCCCAACCGACCTGCTCTCCCTTGGCGGGCTCGGGCAGGCAATGGGCATAGCCGAAGCGCGGCATCAGCGCGCGCAGCTGCTCGCGCAGGCGCGGGCCGTCGGCGGGTGCGACCCAGGCGCAGGCGCTGAGGCGCCAGGGCAGGTCGGTCGGCTCGATGGCGACGGCGCTGAACTTCAGCTCCGGCTGCTTGGAATCCGGGCAGAAGGCGCCCTGCGTGACGGCATTGACGCCGTACTGGGCGCCGATGAATTCGTCGCCCCAATGCATGGCGATGTCGGCGCCGGCCAGGGGCACGTTCTCGTCGAGCTTCAGAGGCAGCACGACCTCGCCGCGCCTGGAGCGCACATATACCAGCTCACCCTCGGCCAGCTTGCGGCGGGCCGCGTCGCTGGGGTTGATGCGCACCAGCGGCTTGCCCTCGTGGGCGAACAGGCGCGGCACGCTGCCGCTGCGGCTCATGCCATGCCACTGGTCGCGCATGCGGCCGGTGGTCAGTGCAAACGGGCGCTTGGGGCTGGCCGTCTCGGCGGTGGCCGCGTAGGGCTTGGTGATGAAGCGGGCGCGACCGTCGGCGGTGGCGAAGCGGCCGTCGGTGTAGAGGCGCGGCGTCGAGCCGTTGACATAGGGCCATTGCTGCGGGCCCTCGGTGTCCAGCGTGATCCACGACAGGCCGGTGATGTCGAGGTCGCGGCCGCGCGTGGCTTCACGGTGTTCCTTCCACAGGTCCTCGGGGCCGTTGGCGGCGAGGCGGGGCGAGCGGCCCAGGGCGGCGTCGATCAGCGCAGCCACGTCGCGCACGATGCGCCAGTCGGCACGCGCTGCGCCGGCCGCAGGAACGGCAGGGCGCACGCGGCTGATGCGGCGCTCGCTGTTGGTGACCGTGCCTTCCTTCTCGCCCCAGGTCGAAGCGGGCAGCAGGTAGTCGGCATAGCGGGCCGTGGCCGTGTGGGCAAAGGCTTCCTGCAGGATGACCAGCTCGCAGCGCTCCAGGGCCTGGCGCACCGTGGCCTGGTCGGGCATGGACTGGGCCGGGTTGGTACAGGCAATCCACAGCGCCTTGATCTCGCCGCGCGCGGCAGCCTCGAACATCTCGACGACCGTGTGGCCGCGCTTGCCCGGCAGATCCGGCACGCCCCACAGCGCTTCGATCTCGGCCCAGTCCGCGGCCTTGCCCGGGTCGCGGTGGCCGGGCAGCAGCGTCGCCATGCCGCCACTCTCGCGACCACCCATGGCATTGGGTTGGCCGGTCAGCGAGAAGGGGCCGGCGCCGGCGCGGCCGATCTGGCCTGTGGCCAGGTGCAGGTTGATCAGGGCCGTGTTCTTGGCCGTGCCGCTGCTGCTCTGGTTCAGACCTTGGCAGTAGAGGCTCAAGCTGCTCGGCGAGGTCGCGAACCATTCGGCGGCCTGCCAGATGTCGGCCTCCTTGACGCCGCAGACCTGGGCCGCGCGCGAAGGTGCCCAGTCGCGCACCAGCTCCTTGAGCGCGTCGAAGCCTTCGGTGGACTGGTCAATGAAGTCGCCTGCCGTCCAGCCCTGCCAGATGACGGCATGCAACAGGCCGTGGCACAGCGCCACGTCGGTGCCGGGGCGGATCTGCAGATGCAGGTCGGCGAGCTCGGCCGTCTCGGTGCGGCGCGGGTCGATGACGATGAGTTTGTGGCCCGGCTTGTTCGCGCGCGCTGCTTCGAGGCGGCGGAACAGGATGGGATGAGCCCAGGCCGGATTGGCGCCGCTGATCAGCACGCAGTCGGCCAGCTCGATGTCTTCGTAGCTGCAGGGCGGCGCATCGGCGCCCAGGGCCTGCTTGTAGCCGACGACGGCCGAGCTCATGCACAGCCGCGAGTTGGAGTCGATATGGGGCGTGCCGATGACGGCGCGGGCCAGCTTGTTGAAGGCGTGGTAGTCCTCGGTCAGCAACTGGCCGGAGATGTAGACGCCAATGGCTTCGGGGCCATGCTCGGCGCGGATGGCGAGCAGCTTGTCGGCAATCTCGCGGTTGGCCTGGTCCCAGCTCACGACCTCGGGCTGGGCGCCGCGTGCGTTGCGCTTCTGCGGCTCGCGCAGGCGCTGGTGCTGGATGACGACCGGCGTGGCCGTCAGGTGCAGGTTTGTGCCCTTGGTGCAGAGGCGCCCAAAGTTGGCCGGGTGATCCGGGTCGCCGCGCACGCCGGTGATCTGGGTGTCATCGTGTTCGATGATGACGCCGCAGCCCACGCCGCAATAGGGGCAGGTGGATTTCGTTTCTTTCACAGCAGAACTCCTCGGCTGCAGAGCCCCTCGCCTGGCGAGGGGATGAGAGGGGAGTGCGCCGTTTCACGGCAATGCCGATCGCGCGTCAGCGCGTATCGGCAGGTGGACTTTGTCTCGTTCATGTTCTTTTGGGTGAGCTGACATTCAGCTCGTCACGCCACCGCTATCGAAATCTTGGGGCCGGCCACCGGGGCGGGCAGATCCAGTGCCAAGGTGTCCAACTCGGCCTGAAGCAGGAACACGTCGCCGCCATCCACCTTCACGTGGAAGCTCGGCGTGCAGCCTTCGTCTGGCTCACGGGCACTGCCGTCGTTGAGGCCAATGGTCCAGTTATGCAGCGGGCAGGCCACGCTCTTGCCGAAGACGATGCCCTGGCTCAGCGGACCGCCTTTGTGCGGGCAGCGGTCCAGCAAAGCAAAGACTTCGTCCTCGGCGTTGCGGAAAAGCGCGACATCGATGCCGACCGCGCGCTGCACGCGGCGTGAGCCCAGCACGGGGATGTCCTGCAGGGCACAGATGCGGGTCCAGTCGTCCATGGTTGTCATCCGAGTTGGCGGGCAAACTGCCCCGTCACGGTTTCCATCACGGCGAGCAGGTTCTCGCTCGCCACGAAGACGTTGCTGGCCGCCTCTGGCCCCTGGCTCTCGCCGGCCAGGGCCGACTGCAGAAAGACCCACTGGTTGCGCGCCAGCTCCAGGTTGTCGCGGATGGCGGGCGTCGCCTCCGCGGCTGAGCCCAGCACGCGCATGGCGGTCTCGAACTCGGCGCGGGATTTGGCCGTCTCCCGTTGCACGACCTCAGGGCGAGCGCCCTGCTGGCCGGCCATGAAGAACAGGGCCAGGCGCTGCGACAGCATGCGCTGACGGCCCGACATATTGACCAGCATGGCCGTCGCCGCGGCGGAGCGCTGTTGCAGCTGGCCGGTGGCGACGTGGGCCAGGCTGAGCAGCTCGCCCGAGGCCTGCAGCAGCTCGTCGACGCGGTCGGCGCTGGGCTTGCTCTGCAGCAGGGCGCGGTAGTCGCCAAACCGATGCTGCATGGCCTTGTAGCTGCCGGCGATCTCGGGCGTGGGCGCGAAAGCCAGCAGCTCCTGGAGCTGGCGCTCGAAGCGCGCCTCGCTGGCCTGCAGCACGGCGCGGGCACGCGGTGCGAGTTCCGGGCGCAGCTGGCCCAGCCAAGCCTTGCCCATGCGCTGGCTCAGCATGCGCTGGGCGCCGGCCTTGTCGATGGCTTCGCCGAGCTGGTTGATGCGGCTCTGGGCCAGGGCAGGCCCGGCGGCCAGAGTCGCCAGCAGGAGGACGCGTCGGTTCAGCATCAGGCGCCCACCTTCTCGAACTGGCGCAGGTCGACATGGGCCTGCTCGAAGTCGAACCAGGGGTCGGGCTCGCCATCGAGGCTGAACTGCAATTGCGCCCACAACGCCTTGCGCCTGTCGGCGTCCTCGAGGATCTGCTTCTTGACGTGATCGAGGCCGACGCGGGCGACGTAGTGCACCGTGCGCTCCAGATACCAGCCCTCCAGGCGGTAGAGCTGCAGGAAGGCGCCGCTGTACTCCAGCACTTCTTCCGGCGTCTTCAGCTTGCAGAAGAACTCGGCCACCTCGGTCTTGATGCCGCCGTTGCCGGCGACATAGATCTCCCAGCCCGAATCGACGCCGATGACGCCGACGTCCTTGATGCCGGCCTCCGCGCAGTTGCGCGGGCAGCCCGACACGGCGATCTTGACCTTGTGCGGCGCGTACATGCGCCACAGCGCCCGCTCCAGGTCTTTGCCCATCTGCGTCGAGTCCTGGGTGCCGAAGCGGCACCACTCGCTGCCCACACAGGTCTTCACGGTGCGCAGGGCCTTGGCGTAGGCATGGCCCGAGGGCATGCCGATGTCCTTCCAGACATTGACCAGGTCTTCCTTCTTGACGCCCAGCAGGTCGATGCGCTGGCCGCCGGTGACCTTGACGGTGGGGATGTTGTACTTGTCCACCGCGTCGGCGATGCGGCGCAGCTCCGAGCTCGTCGTCTCGCCGCCCCACATGCGCGGGATGACCGAGTAGCGGCCGTCCTTCTGGATGTTGGCGTGGGAACGCTCGTTGATGAAGCGGCTCTGCGGATCGTCGACGGCCTCCTTGGGCCAGGTCGAGATCAGGTAATAGTTGATGGCCGGGCGGCAGGTGGCACAGCCATTGGGCGTCTTCCAGTCCAGGGCGCGGAAGACCTCGGCCGAGGTCAGCAGATGCGCCTTGGCAATGGTGTCGCGGGCGTCCTGGTGGCTGGCTTCGGTGCAGCCGCAGATGGCCTTCTTCTTCGGCGCGGCCGAGTAGTCGCCGCCGGCCGTGAACATGATGAGCTGCTCGACCAGGCCCGTGCAGCTGCCGCAGGAGGCGCTCGCCTTGGTGTGCTTGCGCACCTCGTCCAGCGTGAACAGGCCCTTGTCGCGGATGGCCTTGCAGATGCTGCCCTTGGCGACGCCATTGCAGCCGCAGACCTCGTCGGTATCGGCCATGGCCGCCGCGCGGCTGACGCCCTGGTGGCCCACGTCGCCGATATTGGCGCCCGCCTCGCCGAACATCAGCTTGTCGCGGATGTCGGCGATCTTGCGCCCCTCGCGCAGCAGCTTGAAATACCAGCCGCCGTCCACGGTGTCGCCATACAGGCAGGCGCCGACGAGCTGGTCGTTCTGGATGACGAGCTTCTTGTAGACGCCAGCGAAGGGGTCGCTCATGACGATCTCTTCCGTGCCCTCGCCGCCGGTGAAATTGCCGGCCGAGAACAGATCGATGCCCGTCACCTTGAGCTTGGTGCTGACCGAGGAGCCGAGGTAGCGGCCGATGCCGAACTGGGCCAGGTGCGTCGCGCAAACCTTGCCCTGCTCGAACAGCGGCGCGACCAGGCCGTAGGCGATGCCGCGGTGCGCCGCGCACTCGCCGACCGAGTAGACGCGCGGGTCGGTGACGGTCTGCATGGTGTCGGTCACGACGATGCCGCGGCTGCAGTGCAGGCCGGCCTTCTCGGCGAGTGCCGTGTTGGGGCGGATGCCGGCGGCCATGACGACGAGGTCGGCTGGCACCTCGATGGACTGCCCATCCTTGTCCTTGAGCTGGATGGCGCGAACCCTGCCGGTCTCGTTGCCCAGCAAGCCTTGAGTCTGGGCGCCGAGCATGAAGTTCAGGCCGCGCTCGACCAGGGACTTGCGCAGCAGGTCACCGGCCACGGTGTCGAGCTGGCGCTCCATCAGCGTGTCGACCAGGTGCACGACGGTGACCTGCATGCCGCGCAGCATCAGCCCGTTGGCGGCTTCCAGGCCGAGCAGGCCGCCCCCGATGACGACGGCATGCTTGTACTGGGTGGCCGCTTCGATCATCGCGTTGGTATCGGCGATGTCGCGGTAGGCGATGACGCCCTGCAAATCCTTGCCCGGCACCGGCAGCACGAAGGGGTTGGAGCCGGTGGCGATCAGCAGGCGGTCGTACTCGGCCGTCGTGCCGTCGGCGGCCACCACGCGGCGGCGCACGCGGTCGATCTCGGTGACCGTCTTGCCCAGGTGCAGGGTGATGCCGTTCTCCTCATACCAGGAGAGCGGATTCAGGATGATCTCGTCGATCGTCTGCTCGCCGGCCAGCACCGGCGACAGCAGGATGCGGTTGTAGTTGGGGTGGGGCTCGGCGCCGAAGACGGTGATGTCGTAGAGATCGGGCGTGATCTTCAGCAGCTCCTCCAGCGTGCGCACGCCGGCCATGCCGTTGCCCACCATCACCAGCTTCATCTTTTTCATGCCGTACTCCTGTGGCCTGTCAATTGCTTTGCAAGGCATGTGCCAGCGAAGAAGCTGGCCTCCAGCCCTGCCGCAGCGTGCAAAACGACCAGCGGCGCCCCACGCCGAAGCGATGGCTAGCCCGGTGCGGGTGCACTCATCCCAAAATCGCACCAAGATGAGGCCTCTCGTCCAAGGGCATCCCTTGGCCGGTCCCCTGCGGGGACGGCCAGGGAGCGGCCCGGCGCCCGGCCCGCGACGCCACCGATAACAATCCACCTGCATGCGCTTCGAACTCGATACCGGCCTTTCCAGCCTGCAAGGCAAACGCCCGCGCAACGAGGATTTCGCTGGCGTGCAGGCACCGGCCGCGCACGAAGCGGAGCGGGGTTGGGTGGCAGCACTCGCCGATGGCGTCAGCGGTGGCGAGCATTCCAATGGCGACGGCCTGATGGCGGCCCAGACCTCGGTCATGAGCCTGTTGCGTGACTTCCACGGCGTGCCGGCGGACTGGGACACCAGCGTGGCGATGGACAGGCTGCTCGGCCACCAGAACGCCTGGCTGGCCGCGCACAACCGCCGCCCCGGCCCTGACGGCCAGCCGCGCGAGGCGCTGACGACGCTGACGGCCATCGCTCTGCGTGGCCGCCGCTATGCGCTCGCGCATGTCGGCGACAGCCGCGCCTGGCTGCTGCGTGACGGCCAGTGCATGCTGTTGACCCAGGATCACCGCATGGAGAGGCGCGACTTCGCCGGCCTGACGCGCGCCCTGGGCCTGGACGATGCACTGCGCCTGGACCACAGCGCTGGCGAGCTCAAGGTGGGTGACCGCCTGCTGCTGACCAGCGATGGTGTGCACGGGGCCTTGCGCAGCCGCCAGATCGCCGATGTGCTGCGCACGATGGAGGGCGCCCAGGCCGCGGCCGACGCCTTGACCGCTGCGGCCCTGGCTGCCGGCAGCCATGACAACGCGACCGCCCTGGTGCTGGACATCAAGGACCTGGCCGACCCGGGCCTGAACGATCTGGCAGCCTTGGGCCGGCAGTTGCCCAGTCCCGGCCCGCTGGGCGTGGGGGCGACGCTGGACGGCTACCAGGTCACCGCTGTCGTCGCCGACAACGGTGTGCACCGCCTGCTGCAGGCCCGCGAGCTGGCCACGGGGCGCCTGGTCGCCCTGAAGATGCTGCGTCCCGGTCGCGCCGACGACCCCGAAGAGCGCGCCATGCTGGCCCACGAGATCTGGCTGGGCCTGCGCCTGGCCGAGGCGCCGCGGCATCGCCGCCGCGGCGGTGAAAGCGGCTTTGTGCGCGTGCATGCGCCGGCCGACGGCGCGACGCATTTCTATGCCGTCTTCGACTGGCATGGCGGCCACACGCTGGAGCAGCTGCTGGCCAAGGGGCCGCTGGACGTCGCGCAGGCGCTGACACTCGCCGGCGCCGTGGCGCGCTCGCTGAGCCTGCTGCACGCGGCTGGCGTCGTGCATCGCGACATCAAGCCGGCCAATCTCCATCTCGGCGACGACGGTCAATGGCGGGTGCTGGACCTGGGGGTGGCGCTGAGCGCGCGCGCGCCGGCGGCGTCGCATGAGTTGCATGCCGGCACGCCCAGCTATATCAACCCCGAGCAATGGCAGGACCCACCACAGCCAGCCAACGCGGGCTCGGACCTCTTTGCGCTGGGTGTCACCCTCTACCAGGCGCTGACCGGCAAGCTGCCCTATGGCGAGATCGAGCCCTACCAGCTGGCCCGCTACAAGCGTGAGCCGGCCGGCGTCAGCCGACTGCAGCCGAGCGTGCCCATGCCGCTCGATCGCCTCGTCATGCGCGCCATTGCCCGCGAGGCCAGGACGCGGTTCGAGACGGCGGATGAGTTGCTGCTGGCGCTGGAGAGGCTGGCGGCGCGGGACCAGCCGGCAGCGACGCGGGCACCCAGGCCGACGCGGGAAGCGATCAGCGGGTGGCAGATGGCGTTCGGGCTGTCGGCTCTGCTGAACCTGCTGCTGATCGCCTGGCTGGCCTTCCTGCCGAAATAGAGCCTGTTGCCCGAGCGGCCGACCTCAGAGGCCCAGCCGGTCGCGGTTGATGCCCTTGACCTCGACGTCGAAGTTGCAGGAGCCGCTCACCTGGTCGGTCGTGAACTCGACGGTACCGGCCGCGCGACCCAGCGAGTCCTTCATCTCGAAGCGCGTGAAGTGGAACTTGCCGCTCGTGACGCGCTGGCTCTTGCCCTGCACGCGGACGACGGAGCGCCACAACGATTCCATCGACAGTGTGTAGTCGCCCGGCGTCGTGATGTCGACCGTCTTCAGCTCGACGCTGCTGGTCGGCGCGTCACCGCCGTCCAGCGTCATCAACCTGAAGCGCGACAGCTTGCCCGTCGCGCCCGGCTTGCTGCTGGGCGAGTAGTTGAAGTCGGCCAGGCTGTCCGACACGCGGATGTCGGCGCCGGCGATCTTGCAGCTGACGCCGGCCTGGGCAGACGCGGCCAGGGCCAGCAGGGCCAGGGCGAGGAAAGGCTTGCGAGTCATGCCCTCCAGTGTGCCGAGGGGCGCGCCGCCGCTTGTCCCCTGCGCGAGGGTCAAACGCGCTGGTAGTTCACCGGCTCTGCGTCCTTCGAAGCGGCAGTCACGCGGCGCGCGCGGCCACCCTTCTCGGCCCAGGTGCGTGTCCAGCGGATCTGCATGACGCGCATGACGAAGAGCATCAGCACGGCCAGCACGGCGAAGACGACGAAGCCCCAGAGATAGGTGCCGGCATGCTGCTTGGACAGGCCCATCAGATTGGGCACCAGGCCGCCGCCCAGGGCGCCGATCTCGCCGATCATGGAGCCGGCCACGGCCGTGGCTGCCGGCCAGCGCAGCGGCACCAGCTGGAACAGCGCGCCGTTGCCCGCGCCGAGAGCGGCGAAACAGACGATGAGCAGCAGCGTGGTCAGCACCAGCGAGGCGCTGGAAAGGCCCACGCCGGCCAGGCTGACGGCGACGACGACGAGCACCAGCGTCAGCACATTGACGCCGCCCCAGCGGTCAGACAGCGCGCCGCCGACGACGCGCACCGCGGCGCCCATGAAGGCCGCCAGCATGGTCAGCTGGCCGGCCTGCACCTTGGAGACGCCGAACTGGTCGTAGTAGTAGGTGGGCAGGAAGGTCGTCAGGCCGATGAAGCCGCCGAAGGTCACGCCATAGATGAGGCTGAACGCCCAGCCGTCCTTCTCGAACAGGCAGGCCACGTGCTCGCGCAGCGAGGCATGGGCATCGACATCGGGCGGCTCCTTGGCGAAGACGATCATGACGATCATCGGCACCAGGATGGCCGCAGCGGCGAAGGCGTAAACCGTCTGCCAGCCATAGGCCTGGGCCAGCGGCGGCGCCACCAGCACCGACACGGCCGTGCCCACGTTGCCCGCGCCGACCAGGCCCATGGCCAGGCCCTTGTACTGCGGCGGGAACCAGCCCGAACCCAGGCTCAGGGCCACGCCGAAGCTGGCGCCGGCAATGCCGAGCAGCACGCCCATGGCCAGCAGGTCGTCATAGCTCTTGACCATGAAGAAGCCGTAGAGCATGGCGATGGCGATCATGCCCATCTCCACCAGCGTCGCGTTCTTGCGGCCGATGTACTGCGACAGCAGGCCCAGCGGAAAGCGCATCAGCGCGCCGGCCATGATGGGAATCGACAGCATCAGCCCCTTCTGGGCCGGTGTCAGGTGATAGGTCTCGCTGATGAAGGGGGCCAGCGCGCCGTTGAGCACCCAGATGCAGCAGGAAAACGCGAAATACAGAAAGGCGGCGAACAGCGTGGGGCTGTGGCCGGCGTTTTTGAAGTTTTGCAGGGCGGACATCTCGGGCTCGATCTTGCTGGCTGCAAGCGCCCATGGCCACCCACCGGTCGTGCCTGGGCGGCAGGACGTCACAGCGGGAGGGCACCCGCACCATTGCGAGCACCACGCGCCGATACTTGCAAGCCCCATGCCCGCCCGCCAGCGACGATGCTGGCCTGTTTCTTGCGCCGTTTTGGGGCGTGAATCCCGAGACCATGTCCGACACCGCTGCCTCTCCTCTGTCGCCCCGGCTGATCTGCAGCCCCGAACTGCCGCCTCAGGCCCCTGCTTTGCAGGCCCAGGGCTGGTCCTTGTGCACCGTTTCAGAGCTCAGCCCCCCCGCCGGCGGGCCAGCCCTGGGCCTGCTCTGGTGCCCGGATCGCACCGCATTGGCGCAACTTCTGCACTCCGATCGGGCTTTCGGCCTGCCCGTGGTGTTGCTGTCGCCGCCGCCGGCGGAGGCCGAGCGCCGCGCCGTGCTGGCCCGCGGCGCCGTGCAATGGCTGCCCGCCGATGTCGATGCCGACGTGCTGGGCGAGGCCCTGCTGTGGGCTTGCGACCTGGCCACCCAGCAGCAGGCGCGCGAGCAGGCCGCCCAGGCCAAGCTGGATGAGCGCAAATGGACGGAGCGCGCCAAGGGCTTGCTGATGCAGGCTCGCGGCATCGACGAGGCGGCCGCCTTCGCGCTGCTGCGCAATACGGCCATGCAGACCCAGTCCAAGCTGCCCGAGGTGGCGCGCGGCGTCGTGCGCACCAGCGAGCTGGCCGAGGCCCTGGAGCGGGCCGGCGCCCAGCGCATGCTGAGCCAGCGCCTCGTCAAGCTGCAGGCCCTGCGCCAGTGGCCGCGGCTGACGCCACCCGAGCGCCGCGAGGCCCAGGCCATGCTGGACGCCTCGGCCGAACGCGTGGCCGCCAACCTGGCGCGCCTGGGTGAACTGCTGCGCAACGACCTGGCCGAGGAACTGTCCGCCGTGTCGACCGCCTGGGCCCAACTGGATGCCGCCTTGGGCAATCGCCAGCCCGATTTGAGCCGCAGCGACCGTGCCGCCCAGCGTTTGCTGGAGAGCAGCGAGACCCTGGTGGCCCGCCTGTCCGAGCGCGCCGGCCAGCGCCCGGTCGGTCTGCTGGCCCAGGTCACGCGCTTGCGGCTGCTGAGCCAGCGCCTGGCCAAGGAAGGGCTGCTGGCCCAGGTCATCCCGGGGCGCGACACCAGCGGCCTGGCGGCCGGATTGGACGAGTTCATCAAGGCCTATGACGAGGTGCGCGCGGCACCTTTGGCCGGTCCTGCGCTGCAGCCGGCGTTCAAGGATGTGGACGAAGCCTGGTTGCTGCTGCTGCGCGGCCTGCGTGTGGAGCAGGGCGATGCGGTGCAGCGCATGCATCAGGGCAGCGAGAGGCTGCTGCAGGCGTTGGAGGCGCTGATCCAGGCGCTGCAGGGCTCGTTGCAGTTGATCCTGGGCTGAAGCTGCAAGGCCGGCGGCCTTTACACGAGGACGCGCGGTCGTCCGACACCCGGTACACCGCTTTGCGACTATGTTGGGAGCCTCGATTCCCAAGGTGTTCTCATGGCCGGGAACATCCCCGCAGCCGTGCCGGCTGTGGGAGGAGCGCCGCTTGCCAAGGCCTACCACCCCATCAACGTTCAGGAGGCCTCATGGCAAACGAACCGGTTCAACCGCAGGTCGGCAGGCGCCCGGTCTACCCGGTGGATACCCACGAAGCGCCCAGCGAGGGCAGGCAGGCAGGGGTTCGACCTGCCGAGCGCAAGCCCACGCTGCCCGCGCCGGGCAGCAAGGACGACCCGGCCTCCGATGAGAACACCGAGTCTGCCAACCACCCCAATGACGAATAGGCTGTGGCGACTGCATCGGGCATTCGCCCGGGACTGCCATGGCTGCCTGGCCCCGCACATCCATGAAAACCTTTTGCTGCGAGCGCTGTGAAGCGCGCGTGTTCTTCGAGAACATCGCTTGCGACGCCTGCGATGCACAGCTCGGCTTCATTCCCGCAGAGTTGACCATGGGGTCTTTCGAGGCCGACGGCAACGGCGTGCTGACACGGGTGCCGAACATGCAGGAGGGCTTGCGGCGCTGCGCCAATCACGAAGCCCCGGTGTATTGCAACTGGGTGCTGGGCGCAGATGAGGACGAAGACCTTTGCCCGTCCTGCCGCACGACGCGCGTGCATCCCGTGCTGGCCAAGGCCGACAACCGCAAGTACTGGTTCCGCATCGAGGCCGCCAAACGCCAGCTGTCCTACAGCCTGGCGTCCTGGAAGCTGCCCTTCCCCGCCAAGGCGCAGGACCCGAAGCACGGCGTGGCCTTCGATTTCCTGGAGCAGACCGACCCGGCGAGGAAGGTGTTGACCGGCCACGACGATGGCGTGATCACGCTCAACATCGCCGAGGCCGACGATGCCCGCCGGGAGCAGGTGCGGGCGCAGATGCGTGAGCCCTATCGGACCTTGCTGGGGCATTTGCGGCACGAGGTCGGCCACTACTACTGGGATCGGCTCATTCACGGCACCGCATGGGAAGATCGCTTTCGCGAGTTGTTCGGCGACGAGCGCGCGGACTACGCCCGGGCGCTCAAGCAGCACTACAGCTGCCCGACGTCGGGCTGGTCGGCGCGCTTCGTGAGCGCCTATGCCAGCTCCCACCCGTGGGAGGACTGGGCCGAGTGCTGGGCGCACTACATGCATCTGCAGGACGGCCTGGAAACGGCAGCTTCATGGGGCCTGCGCCTGGACAGCGCGGTGCCGGGACGAGGGCCGGTGCTGGCCCGGCCGATCGCGAGCGATGAGGCTGAGGTGCAGGTGCGGGTGGTCAAGACCTGGCTGCCGATCTCGCAGTTCATCAATGCGATGTCCCGAAGCCTGGGCGGGCGGGACAGCTATCCCTTCGTGATGCCCGACGCCGTGCTGGACAAGCTGGCCTTCATCCACCAGGTCATCGACGCCGGGGTCCGGGGCGAGGTGCCGATGAATTTCGGCTCGCCCGTCGCGGCTGCCGGCGTTGCCGCGACCCCTCCCGTCGAAAGCTGTGCCTCATGATTCGCATGGAACTGCAAGTCCAGTTGAAGTACGAGGTCAGCGCACCCGGCGCCGACTTCATCTTCAACATCCACCCGGCCCACACGCCCTGCCAGAAGGTCTTCGAGGAGAAGCTGCAGCTCAGCCAGGACGTCGCTTGGGAAGTGCAGACCGACCCCGGCACCGGCAACCGCCACCTTCGCCTGCAGGCGCTGCCGGGCGAGCTCGAGATCCGCTACGAGGCGATGGTCGAGTTGACCCACCGCCGCGACCGCCCGGCGGATCTGCAGGAGGTGCCGGTCCACCGGCTGCCCCTGGACGTGCTGCAATACATCTACCCCAGCCGCTACTGCCAGTCCGACCGGCTGATCAAGCTGGCCACGGCCGAATTTGGCGCGATGCCGAGCGGCCACGGGCGCGTGCAGGCGATTGCGCAATGGATCCAGCAGCGTGTGTCCTTCACTTCGAACACGTCGACGTCCACCACGTCGGCGGTCGACACCCTGATCGAGCGCACCGGCGTGTGCCGCGACTTCACCCACCTGATGGTGGCGCTGTGCCGCGCGCTCAACATCCCGGCGCGGTTCGCGACCGGCACGGACTATGGCGCGGACCCGGCTCTGGGGCCGCCCGACTTCCACGCCTATGCCGAGGTCTATCTCGGCGGCCGTTGGTATATCTTCGACCCCTCCGGCACCGCGATTCCCATGGGCTTTGTCCGGCTTGGCACCGGTCGTGACGCCGCCGACGTCGCATTCGCGACCATCTTCGGCACCGTGACGTCGTGGGCGCCGATGATCCGCACGACCGCACGCGAGGACCGCGCCGGCGGCTGGGTGCTTCCTCATCACTGCGACCTGGCGCTGTCCACCGACGCCAGCCTGGGCTGAGGCGATCAAGCAGGCCGGTAGGCCTGCCGATTGCCCCGTTTTATGGATGAGCAAGATCAGGACTGATGCACTGGGGCCGAGCAAGACCGTCTTGCTGCTGGTGGACTTCGTGAACCCGCTTAGCTTTGACGGCGCGCAGGCCCTGGCTCCGTCGGCGCTTGCGGCCGCCAGGCAGACCAACAGGCTGCGGCGGCGCCTGGCCGCCGAAGGGGCGCGCACGATCTATGCGAACGACAACTACGGACAATGGACGTCAGACTTCAAGGCGCTCTGGCGGCACTGCCTGGCCACGCCCGGCAACGCCGGCAAGCTGGCCAAGCTGGTAACGCCCCGGCGCGATGACTTTGCGCTGCTGAAGCCGCGCCACTCGGCCTTTTACGCCACGCCGCTGGACTTGCTGCTGGAACAGCTGCGCTGCAAGCGCCTCGTCGTCACCGGCATCGCCGCCGACAGCTGCGTGTTCTTCAGCGCCATGGACGCCTATCTGCGCGGCTATTCGGTGTCGGTGCCCATTGACTGCGTGGCCGCGGAATCCGCCGTCGCGAGGGACAATGCGCTCGAACAGATGGCGCGCGTTCTGAAGGCCGACATCCGGCCTTCGGAGGCTGTCCGATAGAGGATTCGTCATTCACAGCGATGCGCATTGCCACTTACAACATCAATGGCCTGAACGCCCGGCTGCCCGTGCTGCTGCGCTGGCTCGAGAAGACGCAGCCCGACGTCGCCTGCCTGCAGGAACTCAAGTCGCCGCAGGAGCGCTTTCCAGCGGACGAGTTGAAAGCGCTCGGTTACGAGGCGGTCTGGCACGGGCAAAAGAGCTGGAACGGTGTCGCCGTCCTGGCGCGCGGGGCGGTACCCGTCGAGGTTCAGCGGGGATTGCCGCAGGATCCGGACGAGACGCAGAGCCGCTACCTCGAAGTCGACGTCGCCGGGCTCAGGGTGGCGTGCCTCTACCTGCCCAACGGAAACCCCGCGCCCGGGCCCAAGTTCGACTACAAGCTGCGCTGGATGGAGCAGTTCATCCAGCGTGCCTCAGACCTGCTCGCCGGCGGCATGCCGGTGGTGCTGGCAGGCGACTACAACGTGATCCCGACGGCGCGCGACGTCTACAAGCCCGAGCGCTGGGTCGACGACGCGCTGTTTCGCACCGAGACCCGCGAAGCCTTCGAGCGCCTGGTTGCGCAAGGCTGGACCGATGCGCTGCGCGCCCTCCATCCCGACGCCACGATCTACACCTACTTCGACTATTTCAGGAACGCGTTCCAGCGCCATGCTGGCCTGCGCATCGACCATCTGCTGCTGAATCCATCGCTCGTGCCGCGGTTGCGGACCGCCGCGGTCGACCTCGAGGTCCGAGGATGGGAGAAGTCGAGCGACCATGCACCGGTGTGGATAGAACTGGACTGGCAGCGTCCCCCGCCGGGCCGTCGCGCACCATGAGGCGCCGGTTCAGCCCAGGGCGGCGTTCGCCATGGGTTTGGGCCGCGCCGCCTCAAAGGGCCGCCACCGGCCGCGCGGCTGGCTGAGCCGGTCGGCCACGACCTCCAGCACCTGCGTGTTCCAGCCGAGGCCGCAGTGGCTGCCTTGGACTTCGACGTTCTCGATATCGACGCGGCGCCCCGGCTGGATGCAGGCCTGCCACGCCACGACGCCATCGGTGCGGCTGTAGACGGACGTCGTCGGCACTTCCGGCGCGGTCAGCAATTGCTCGCGCATGGCGCTGTCCAGGGCGGGCCTGTGTCCGTTCAGCAAACGGTAGACGAGGCCGGCATGGGTCTCGGCGCTTGCGGCCGCGAAAGGTGTGCCGATGGTGATGACCTGCCGCACCCTGGCATGCAGGCGCTTGGCGACCTCGCGAGCGTAGATGCCGCCGAGGCTCCAACCGATGAGGCTGAGATCGCTGGCGCGGTCGGGGGCGAGCGTCGACACATGGTCGGCCAGTTCGTCCAGCCACGCGTTCGGCTCGCCCTGCGGGCCGGTGTTGAATCCCCGGCCCCAGTCCTGAGCGTCATATCCCAGCTGCCGGCAGAACGACGTGAGCGGCCCGGTTGCATGCCGGTCAGATGCCAGGCCGGGGAACACGATCACCGCGTGGCCGTCACCCCTGGGCATGCCCGAGGCGTCCGCCAGGCGCATGCGCGCATATTCCAGCGCTGCCCGCAGCGGCTCCAATCCCAGCAGAACCAGAGGGGGCGCGGACGTGGTCGAAGTGGCTTCGGGCTGGAGGTTCATTGCATTTCCATGTTGCATTGCAGCAATGTGCCGTGGGAGGGGGCATGTGCAGCGTGCGTGCAGATGCCCTTAGTGCGTCGGACGAGACCTACGGCGCCCAGGCCAACCGCATATTTCCACCCCGACACAATCTGCCGATCCGCCCGATACATCGCGGCGTTGCAATGCCTCCATCCCAGCTTCACGGAGGAATGCAATGCACCACGATCACGATTCCAAGCATGACCACGACCTGGGCCTGGCCCATGACCTGAGCCGTCTGCAGCGGCAGGCCTTCGAGCGCCGCGCAGCCCTGCGCTGGCTGTTGGGGGCGGGCGCCATCTCGCTCACCGGAGCGAGTGCCATGACGCTGGCCGGCTGCGGCGGTGGCGGCAGCAGTGCGACGACGTCGACCAGCGATTCGTCCTCGGGGTCCTCCAGCAGTGGCGGCAGCTCCGGCGGCTCGACGACGACCAGCAGCTGCTCCGTCATCCCGAGCGAGACCGAAGGCCCCTATCCGGGCGATGGCTCCAACACTGCCAACGGCAGCGTCGCCAACGCGCTGGCCCTGTCGGGCATCGTGCGCAGCGACATCCGCTCCAGCATCGCCGGCGCCAGCGGCGTCGCCACAGGCGTGCCGCTTCAGGTCATCATCGAGCTTGTGAACACCAATGCCTCCTGCGCCGACCTGTCGGGCTATGCCGTCTACCTCTGGCATTGCGACGCCCTGGGCCGCTACTCCATGTACTCCAGCGGCGTGACCGCCGAGAACTATCTGCGCGGCGTGCAGGCCACCGGCACCGATGGCCTAGCCACCTTCCAGACCATCTACCCGGGCTGCTACTCGGGCCGCGTGCCGCACATCCATTTCGAGGTCTACCGCAGCACGACGACGGCGACCAACTGGAACAACAAGCTGCGTACCTCGCAGCTGTGCTTCCCGTCGGACTCCAACACCGCCGTCTACGCCACCAGCGGCTACGGCAACAGCGCCACCAACAACAATGCCATCAGCCTGTCGAGCGACGGGATCTTCAGCGATGGCTATTCGACGCAGCTCGCGACCATGACCGGCTCGGTCAGCGCGGGCTATGTTGCCCGATTGAAAGTAGGCATCGCTGCATGATTCGGATCGAGCGACGGGCCGCCCCTAGCCGCACCGCGGCCTGCAAGGCCGGCCGGTTTAACCACCGGACGAGGGGCTGAGATGCGTTGCCTGGTCGTCGACGACGACGCCGAGATCCGCACCAGCCTGACAGCCTACCTGCAGGGCTTTGGCTGGCAGGTCAGTGCGGCGGCCGATGGCCAGGCCATGCGCCAGATGCTGACCTCATCCAAGGTCGACGCCATCGTGCTCGACCTGATGCTGCCCGGCGAAGACGGCCTGTCGTTGCTGCGCTGGCTGGGCACCCAGGCCGATGCGCCACCGGTGCTGATGCTGACGGCGCGCGGCGACACCATGAGCCGCGTCATCGGCCTGGAGCTGGGCGCCGACGACTACCTGGCCAAGCCTTTCGAGCCGCGTGAACTCGTCGCGCGCCTGCAGGCCCTGGTGCGGCGCGCCAGCAAGGGCCAGGCTGGCAATGTGGACGAGGACACGCGCCTGCTGCGCTTCGGCCGCTGGCGCTTCGACCGCATGACGCGCCAGCTCATCAACGCCGAGGACGTCGGCATTGCCCTGTCCAGCGCCGAGTTCCGCCTGCTCGCCGCCTTCACGCAGCGCCCGGGCCGGGTGCTCAGCCGGGACCAGCTCATCGAGCTGACCCGGGCGCCCGGCGTCGAGGTCAACGACCGCAGCATCGATCTGGCCGTGTCGCGCCTGCGCGCCAAGCTCGGCGACACGGCGCGCGAGCCCAGCCTGATCCGCACCGTGCGCGGCGAGGGCTATCTCTTCGACGCCGAGGTGGGCCCATGCTGAAGCCCTGGAAGGACTGGGATCGGCTCGGCCTGCGGCTCTTCCTGCTGATGTGGGTGACGCTGACCGTCAGTCATTTCGCGGCCTGGAGCCTGGTGACCCAGGCGGTAGGCGGCTTTGGGGCCATGGGCGACAGGCCCGGCCCGCCGCCCATGCATGCCGAAGGCCGGCCGCCGCTGCCGCCGCCGGGCGAGGGCTTCGGCGAAGGCCCGCCGCCGCGCCACGAGCCGGGTGCCCAGATGCCAGGGCGCATGCCGACCTTCCCGTCTCTGCCGCCCTCGTCGCTGCCCTGGGGCAGCAGCCTCATCGACTATGGCGTACGCCTGCTCATCATCGCCCTGGCCGCCTGGTGGGGCTCGCGCTGGCTGGCCGGGCCGGTGCGCCGCCTCGTCAGCGCGGCCCAGGGGCTGACGCCGGCCCTGGCGCAGGGGCGGCCGGCGCCCGAGCTGAACGAGAGCGAGGGCACGCGCGAGGTGCGCGACGCCGCGGCCGTCTTCAACCGCATGGCGGCCGAGCTGAGCGGCCAGTTCGAGGAGCGCGGCCTGATGATCGCGGCCATCTCCCACGACCTGCGCACGCCGCTGACGCGCATGCGGCTGCGGCTGGAGACGGGCGAAGTCGAGGCCGGCGTGCGCGAACGCTGCGTGGAGGACATCCGCGAGATGAACCGGCTGGTGGAGAGCGTCATCGAGGTCTTCCGCCCGGCCGATACCGCCGAGCTTCAGCGCGTGGACCTGTCGGCCCTGGCCCAGTCGGCCGTGGACGACCTCGCCGAGACCGGCGCCACGGTCAGCTTCAGCGGTCCGCCGGCCGTCGTCAGCGCCGACCCGGTCGCCTTGCGCCGCGTTGTCGACAACCTCGTCGGCAATGCGCTGCGCTATGCCGGCAATGCCCAGGTCAGCGTCGATTTGTCGGCGGGCGTCACCCGCCTGGTCGTCGAGGACGACGGCCCCGGCATTCCCGAGGCCGAGCTGGAGCGCGTGCGCCAGCCCTTCCGCCGCGTCGAGGGCTCGCGCAACCGCGCGACCGGCGGCACGGGGCTGGGCCTGTATATCGCCCAGCAGCTGGTGCGGCGCCAGGGCGCGCTGCTGGTGCTGGCCAACCGGCCCGAGGGCGGGCTCAGGGCCGAGGTGGTGTTCTAGGCGGCTTCGGCCACGCTGGCCGCCGCCATCGGCGAATCGACTTGCCAGCCCAGCGCGGTGTAGAGGGCGCGGCCCTCCTCGGTCGCGACCAGCAGGCCGGTGTCGGCGCCGCAGGCCCGTGCGGCCTCGGTCAGCCTGGCCATGGCGTGCCGCCCCAGGCCCAGGCGGCGATGCGCGGCTTCGGTGACGACCTGGTCGAAGATCGCATGCCGGCCGGTCAACCCGACGAGGGCCCGGGCCGCCGGCTCGCCGTCGGCGGCCAGCACGCGGCATTCGAGCTTGTCGCCCTGCTGCCGCAGCTCGGCGCGATAGCCGGCGGCCAGGGGCGGCGCCGCCGCGTCCTGCAAGGCCGCTGACATCAGGTATTCGGGGGCATGGCGTTGCCACGCCGGCGCCAGCACCAGCGCGGCCGGGTCTATCAAGGCCTTGACCCACGCACCGGGCCTCTCGGCGGCAGCGGCCCAGGCCTGCAGGCGCGCGGCCGGCCAGTCGGGCAGCAGGTCGCGCACGCGGTGGCCGGGCAGGCCCACGGCGATGCGCCAGGCGCCGTCACCCAGGGCCTCGGGCGCCGGGGTGCCGCGCGTCGCGCTCCAGCCGCGCCCCCAGGCGGCCAGCAGGGTGTCGAGTTTCAAGGTCGGGATTCCTTCAGCCAGTCGTCGATGCGGCGCTCCAGCAGGCTCAAGGGCAGAGCCCCAGCGTCCAGCACCTGGGCGTGAAAGTCTCGCATGTCAAAGCGCGGGCCGAGGGCGGTGCGGGCTTTCTCGCGCAGGGCCAGGATGCGCAGTTCGCCGATCTTGTAGGCCAGGGCCTGGGCCGGCCAGGCCATATAGCGCTCCACATAGCGGCGCGCCTCGGCCTCGTCATAGCCCTCGACCTCGCGCTCATAGCGCAGCCCCTGCTCGCGCGTCCAGCCCATGGCATGCAGGCCGGTGTCCAGCACCAGGCGCACGGCGCGGTGCAGCTCGTTGGTGAGCCGGCCCAGGCGTGCAGCGCGGTCTCCGTAGACGCCGAGTTCGCCGCCCAGGCTCTCGGCATACAGGCCCCAGCCCTCGCCGTAGGCGCCATACCAGAGGAAGCGCCGGAAGCGCGGCAGGTCCAGCTCCTGCTGCGAGGCCATCTGGTAGTGGTGGCCGGGCTGGCCCTCGTGCAGCAGCAGCGAAGCCATGCCGGGTGTAGGGTAGTCCGCGGCCTTCAGCACGACGACATTGAAGACACCGGGCCGCGAGCCGTCCTGGGCCGGCGGCGTGTAGGCGTCGGAGGCTGTCGCGGCGCGCAGCGGGTCCACCGGGCGGATCTCCAGCCGAGCCTTGGGCGCATGATGGAAGAGGCGCGGCAGCCGGGTCTCGATGTCGCGGTTCAGGGCGGCATAGGCGGCCAGCACCTCGGCTTCGGTCTTGAAGGGCCGCAGCTCCGGCCTCTCGCCGACATGGGCGAGGAAATCGGACTGGCTGCGGATGTCGCCGAACTCGGCCTGCACGGCAGCGATCTCGCGCTGGATGCGCGCGACCTCGCGCAGGCCGAGGGCGTGGATGTCGGCCACGCTGAGGTCAGTCGTCGTGCGGGCCCGCACCAGGGCGCGATACCAGGCGGCGCCGTCCGGCAGGTCGGACAGGCCGGCCGTATCGCGGCAGCGCGGCAGATAGCTCTCGGCGACGAACGCGCGCAGCCTCAGCAGGGCGGGGCGGATCTGTTCCTTCACGGTGCGGGCATAGCGGGCCCGCAGGCGCTCCGATTCGGGCCCTGCGTCCGGCAGGCGGGCGGCGGCCTGCAGGAATGGATTGGCCTCGGCCGCAGCCAGGGCCTCGAGCTGGCGCAGCACCCTTTCCATGATGGGGCGGGGTTGCGTGATGCCGCGGGCCAGGCCCTGGCGCATGTTGACGATGGCCTGGTCGACCCAGGCCGGCAGGCCCTGCAGCCGCTGCAGGAAATGTTCGTGCTGGGCCAGCGTCTGCAGCGGCTGGGCGGCATTGCCGCTGGCGTACTCGGCCAGCTGCGATGGCAGGCTGTCCATCTGCTGCAGCGGCAGCAGATGGGAAGGGAAGCGCAACAGGGCCAATCGGCTGCGCGCCTCGTAGGCGAGCAGGGCGCGCGTGGTGCCCTCGTCGGGCGTGAGCGCGCGGGTGTCGATGGCGTCCAGCTCGCGCAGCGTCGCGTTGTAGAAGGCGCGCTGGCGCTGGCGGTGGGCCGGCGCGATGTCGATCTCCAGCCGGGCCTCGAAGCGCGGGTCGCCGGTGTTCTCGGTCGCCTCGACCGGGAAGAGGGCGTAGTAGCCGTCGTAATAGCGCTCGGCCAGGGTGGCCAGGTGGGCATTGGCCGCGGCGGCCGGCAGGGCGGCGGCGAACAGCAGGGCGGCGATCCAGCGGGCCCTCATGCGCCGGCCTCGGCCAGGCGCGGGCGCAGGCCGCGGGAGGCGCAGAAGTCGCGGTAGCCGGCCTTCACGTCAGCCGTCGTGATGTGGCGCTGCACCGAACCGTCGGCGGCCACATAGTCCACGTCGCCGCGCACGACGACATGCAGGATCAGCACCTCCTCGCCGACGGCCTCCCAGCTGTCGACATTGCCGCTGGGCTCGAAGACATAGTCGCCGGCGCCGATGATGCGGCCGTCGTCCAGGCGGCGCTGGCCCTGCAGGTTGAGGCCGTGCACCTCGCCATGGTGGCGGTGCAGGGTCAGCTTGGTGCCCGGTTCCAGCCGCATCAGCTCCACCCAGCCGCCCTGGCCGTTTTCATCGGGCAGGAACTGCAGCGGCAGCGACCACTTGCCGGGACCTTCGGGAATCCAGCTGTCCAGGCCGGCGCGCTGCAGCGCCGAGGCGACATGGGGGCGGACATGGGGTTGCAGGCCGTCAAGGGGTGTCGTCATGGTCATGGGGATCTCCTGTGTTCGAGCCGCTAGAGTGCCGGCTTGCATGGCTCCACAAAAGAGCCAAGTCCCGGAGAAAATATGGATCCAAGCCTGGAACTCGATCTGCAGCTCGCCGCCCGCGGTTCGCGCCTGGCCAGCCTGCATGCGGCGCTGCGCGAGGCCATCGCCAGCGGTCGCCTGGCGCCGGGCCTGCGTCTGCCGGCTTCGCGCGAGCTCGCGGCTCAGGCGGGCGTGTCGCGCAACACGGCGGTGGCGGCCTATGAGCTGCTGGCCTCCGAGGGCTGGCTGGAGTCGCGCGGCGCGGCGGGCAGCTTCGTCGCCGAGCTGCCGCGCGCGGCCGTGGCCGTGTCGGACCGCGCCAGCGTCGCCCCCTGGGCCGACAGTCGCTGGCTGCGTGGCGATGGCGGCGGCTGGCCGGCGCTGCTCGTCGGCGGTCCGGCACCGGCCTATCACTTCAAGACCGGCATGCCCGAGGTCGCGAGCTTTCCCTTCGAGGTGCTGCGCCGCCTGCAGACGCGGGCGCTGCAGCACCTCGCCCGGGAGCCGGCGCGTTATCCCGAGGCCCAGGGCCTGCAGGCGCTGCGGGAAGCGATCGCCGGCCATGTCTCGTCATCGCGCGCCGTGGCCTGCACGGCGGAAGACGTTGTCATCACGGCCGGGGCCCAGCAGGCCTTCGACCTGATCGCGCGGGTGCTGGTCACGCCGGGCCAGACGGTTGCCGCCGTCGAGAACCCCGGTTACCCGCCGCTGCGCCTGGCCCTGCTGGGGGCGGGTGCGCGGCTGGCGCCGGTGCCGCTGGACGCCGAAGGCCTGGTCGTCGATGCCCTGCCGGATGCCGCCCGCATCGTCTGCGTGACGCCCTCCCACCAGTCGCCGCTGGGCATGGCCATGTCGATGGCGCGCCGGCGCGACCTGCTGAACTGGGCCGCCGCGCGCCAGGCCGTCGTCATCGAGGACGACTACGACGGCGAGTTCCGCTTCACGTCGCGGCCGCTGGACGCACTGAAGACCCTGGACCGCGATGGCCGCGTCTTCTATGTCGGCACCCTGTCCAAGAGCATGCTGCCGGCGCTGCGCCTGGGTTATGTCGTCACGCCCGCCTGGGCGCGCGAAGCCTTGCTGGCGGCCAAGCATGCGGCGGGCTTCGGTACGCCGGCGCTGATGCAGGCGGCCGTGGCGGACTTCATCACCGAGGGCCATCTGCTGCGCCATGTGCGCCGCATGCGCAGCGAGTACGCCGAGCGGCGGCGCGTGCTGGAGCAGATGATCCAGCGCCACCTGGGCGAGCGGGCAGCCGTCTATCCGGCCATCGCCGGCCTGCATCTGGCCGTGGCGCTGCGCGACGTCGATGCGGACGAGCTGACGCGCCGCGCCTGGGCGGCCGGCGTGGGCGTCGAACCCTTGAGCCGCTACTGGCTGGATGGCGGCGCAGGGAAGGGCGGCGTGCAGGGCCTGGTGCTGGGCTACGGCAGCATCACGGCGGCGCGCATCCCCGAGGCGGTGAAGCGCCTGGCCAAGGCACTTGGCACCCTCTGAATCGCCGAACTTGGCTCTGTGCTCGCGCCGGCCCTCTGCTTAGTCTGAGGGCCTGGCGAATCACGAAAGAGCACCATGGCCTATTTCATGTGCCGCACCTGCGGCACCGAACACGACGACAGCGCACAGCCGCCCGGGCTGTGCCGCATCTGCAGCGACGAGCGCCAATACGTGGGCTGGCAGGGCCAGGCCTGGACGACGCACGACGAGCTGGCTACCAGCCACCGCAACCGGCTGGAGATGGACCATGAACTGTTCGGCATCGGCATTGCGCCGGGTTTTGCGATCCCGCAGCGGGCCCTGCACCTGCCCGAGGCAGGGGTGCTTTGGGAGAGCACGGCTCTCGTGACCGACGAGGCCGTGGCCGAGCTGAAGCGGCGCGGCGGCGTCCAGCGCATTGCCATCTCCCACCCGCATTTCTATTCGGCCATGGTGCGCTGGAGCGAAGCCCTGGGCGGCGTGCCCATCTTCGTGCACGAGAACGACGGGGAGTGGGTGGCGCGCTGCTCGCGCTGGGTGGAGTTCTGGCGCGGCGACACGCTGGACCTGGGGTGCGGCGCGACCTTGATGCGCTGCCCCGGCCACTTCCCTGGCAGCACGGTGCTGCACTGGGCCGGCAAGGGGCGTTCGCTGCTGTTGGCGGGTGATTCGCTTCACGTGGCGCAAGACCGTCGGCATGTGAGCTTCATGTACAGCGTGCCCAACCATGTGCCGGCGCGGCCGTCGTTCATTCGCGAGACGCAGGCGCGGCTGCGGGGTGTTCAGTTTGACGATGTGTACGGCTTCACCTGGGGGCTGAACATCATCGGGGGTGGGCGTGACGCGGTGGATGCGTCGTTTGAAAGGTACTTTGAGATGGTTGCGGCGTGAGTGCTGATTGGACGCTTTTGCGTGGAGAGTGGCCGCTCGATGCATTGCCGGGAGTCCGTCCCGGCAGCCGGGTAACTTTCTTCTGCGGCGCCAGAAGAAAGTCACCAAAGAAGAGGCGCTGAACCGCACACGAGCACCATGACGCGATGGTCGGCGCGCGAAAAGGTCCGCTGGCATTGCGGGAAGACGCGACCCGCTTCGCTCTCGCTGCTGTCCCTATGACGCGAACTACTCATCGCACCACCAGGCCGCTTGACGCGCGGCTGCACGCCGGGCTCACCAGGAGACCAAAAGACATCGTCGCTGGGGCGACGCGACGAGCATGCCCGTTCGATGCGTCGCCCCAGCGACGCGGTATTTGCTGGTGAGCCCGGCGTGCAGCCGGCGTTAACGGGCGTGAAGTGGCGATGGATGGCGCTCTTCACAGGGACAGCAGCGAGAGCGAAGCGGGTCGCATGTAAGCACGGCCCAGTTCCGAGCATCGCGAGCGCGTGACACCACTCGAGTGCGGATTGAGTTGGCGCTCCTCTTTTGGTGACTTTTCTCTGGCGCGTCAGAGAAAAGTTACCCGCCCTCGCGGGGCGGATTCCCGCGGCATTGCACACGAGTCATGAGGATCTTGGCAAAAGCAACCTCACCCATCTCAAGCCGCCTGCTCCACATGCGCATGCCTCGTGTACAGGAAGTCGATGACCTCCTTGCGCGCCGCGATGTAGCGGGCGTCCTCCGCCAGCTCGACGCGCACACGAGGCCTCGGAATACCAACCTCCAGCACCTCACCGATGGTTGCGGCGGGTCCATTGGTCATCATGACGATGCGGTCGCTCAGCAGCACGGCTTCGTCCACGTCATGCGTGACCATCACCACCGTGCTCTGCGTGCGTGCGACGATCTTCAGCAGCTCGTCCTGCAGCTTGGCGCGGGTCAGCGCGTCCAGGGCGCCGAAAGGCTCGTCCATCAGCAGCACCTTGGGCTCCATGGCCAGGGCCCGCGCGATGCCGACGCGCTGCTTCATGCCGCCCGAGATCTCGTGCGGGCGCTTGTGCAGCGCATGGCTCATGCCGACCAACTCCAGCGCGGCGCGGGCTCGCACCTTGAGCTGGGCGGTGCTTTCCTTGCTGGCAAAAACCGACTCGACCGCGAGTAGCACGTTGTCCAGGCAGGACAACCACGGCAGCAGCGAATGGTTCTGGAACACGACCGCCCGCTCGGGGCCAGGAGCCGCGATCTCGCGGCCATCGCAGATCAGCGCGCCCGAGGTGGGCTGCAGCAGGCCGGCGATGAGGTTGAGCAGCGTGGACTTGCCGCAGCCCGAATGGCCGATCAGCGTGATGAATTCGCCGCGCTGCACGTCGAGGTTGACGTTCTGCAGGGCATGGAAGCGGCCTTTGCGCGTGGTGAACACCATCTCGGCGTTCTGCACTTGGATGAATGGCTTCATGGCATCAATCCCCTTCGAAGGTGAAGCGTTTGGCGAGGGAGATCAGCGCCCATTCGAGCAGCAGCCCGACGGTGCCGATGACGACGATGGCGATGATGATGTGGGCGACGTTGAGGTTGTTCCACTCGTCCCAGACCCAGAAGCCGATGCCGACGCCGCCGGTCAGCATCTCGGCCGCGACGATGACCAGCCAGGCCGTGCCCACCGACAGGCGCACGCCGGTCAGCACATAGGGCAGCACCGCGGGCAGCAGGATGCGCGTGATGACCTTCCACTCGCTGAGCTTGAGCACGCGGGCGACGTTGAGGTAGTCGGTCGGCACGCGCTGCACGCCCACCGCCGTGTTCACCACCATGGGCCAGATCGAGCAGATGAAGATGGTCCAGATCGCGGCCGGGTTGGCGCTCTTGAAGGCCAGCAGGCCGATGGGCAGCCAGGCCAGCGGCGACACCGGCTTCAGCAGGGCGATCAGCGGCGACACCATGCGGTTGGCGAACTCGAAGCGGCCGATGATGAAGCCCAGCGGGATGCCGACCAGGGCCGCGAGGCCAAAGCCCATGCCGACGCGGCCCAGCGAGTTCAGGATGTTCCAGCCTATGCCCTGGTCGTTGGGGCCGTTGCGGTAGAAGGGATCGGCGAACAGCTTGACGGCGGCGTCGAAGGTGGCCGCTGGCGTCGGGAAGCTGCCGCCCTTCATCGTCGCGAGGGCCCACAGGCCGATGAGCAGGGCGATGCTGATGACGGGCGGCAGCACGCGCAGGGCCAGGCCGCGCCAGTCGTAGGCGTCGCGGGGCGGCTTGGCCTTGGCTTCGGGTGCGGGTGTGGCCGGGCGGCTCACGACAACGGGGGCGGTGGCGGGAGCGACGTTGTCGCTCGGCGAATGGAAGACGGCGGAGACCATGGTGCTATGCCTTTACCTTGAAGCTGTCGGCGTACTTGGCGGGGTCCTTGCCGTCCCACACCACCCCATCGAGCAGCTTGGAGCTGCGCATCGGGTCCTTGGGCACGCTGACCTTCAGCGCGCTGGCGGCCTGGCTGTACAGGGCCGTCTGGTTGATGGCCTTGGCCGTGCCGAGGTAGTCGGGGTGGTCCTTGATCAGGCCCCAGCGCTTGTGCTGGGTCAGGAACCACATGCCGTCGGACAGATAGGGATAGTTCACGGCGCCGTCGTCGAAGAACTTCATGTGGCGCGGGTCGTCCCAGGTCTTGCCCAGGCCGTTCTGGTAGCGGCCGAGGATGCGCTGGTTGATGGCATCGACGCCGGTGTTGACGTAGGCCTTGTCGGCGATCGTCTCGGCCATCTTGTTCTTGTTGGATAGGCCGGCATCGATCCAGCGGCTGGCCTCCAGCACGGCCATGATGACGGCGCGCGCGGTGTTGGGGTATTTCTTGACGAAGTCGCCGGTCGTGCCCAGCACCTTTTCGGGGTGGTCGGGCCAGATGTCCTGGGTCGTCGTGGCCGTGATGCCGATGCCGTCGATGATGGCGCGGTGGCCCCAGGGCTCGCCGACGCAATAGCCGTCCATGTTGCCGACGCGCATATTGGCCACCATCTGTGGCGGCGGCACGGTGATGACCTTGCTGTCCTTCTGCGGATTGATGCCGTGGGCGGCCAGCCAGTAGTTCAGCCACATCGCGTGGGTGCCGGTCGGGAAGGTCTGGGCGAAGGTGTAGTCGCGCTTGTCCTTGGCCATGACCTTGGCGAGGGACGCGCCGTCCACCGCGCCGGCGTCGGCCAGCTTCTTGGACAGGGTGATGGCCTGGCCGTTGCGGTTCAGCGTCATCAGCACGGCCATGTCCTTCTTGGGGCCGGCCACGCCGAGATGCACGCCGTAGATCAGGCCGTAGAGCACATGGGCCATGTCGAGCTCGCCGTTGACGAGCTTGTCGCGCACGCCGGCCCAGGAGGCTTCCTTGGTGGGGATGATCTTGATGCCGTACTTCTTGTCGAAGCCCAGCACCGAGGCCATGACGACGGAGGCGCAGTCGGTCAGCGGGATGAAGCCGATGCGCACCTCCTCCTTCTCGGGCTTGTCCGAGCCTTGGGCCCAGGCCCCGCCGGCAAGGCCGAGGGCGGGCAGGGCGGCGGCTGCGGCAAGCAGGCTGCGGCGCTGCAGCTGGGGCGTGGTGTTCGAGTTGTCGCTGGCGGTCATCACGGGCTCCTGAGTCATGCAGGGCGCAACGGCATCGCAGCCACGCTCCGCCTGCGCCGCACAGCAGCGAAGACGCAATAGGAGAGGTCGGACGCCGTTGTCCCGAAGTGCCGGCCGATTCATCAGCCGGCCGGCCCGAGAGGCCTGCGCCATTGCAGGCCTCGATGGGGTTAACGCAGGTTGCGTGCCAGCTTTTCCGGCGGCCTGGCGAGGGCGGTTTGCACGGGCTTGGCGCATGGCTGACGCCGCGGCGGGCAGTTTGCGCTGCGCCGGTGCATGGGTTCAGCGTGCGTGTTGGTGCGTCGCGCCCTCAGCGTGTGCGCAGCAGCTGGTCTGCATCAATCAGGCGCATGGCGACGGAAGCGAGCGTCTGGCCGCCGTCCATGGCGAGCTGGCGCAGGCGCTGAAAGGCCGCCTCCTCGTCCAGGCCCTGCTCCCGCATCAGGATGCCGCGGGCGCGTTCCACGAGCTTGCGTTCGGCCAGCTGGGTCTGGGTCTGGCGCAGGTCACGCTGCAGGGTCTGGTCGTGCTCGAAGCGGGCCAGGGCCAGCTGCAGCAGGGCGCCCAGGCGCTGGGGAGGCAGGCCGGCCAGCTGCAGGGTGCTGATGCCGGCGGTCAGTGCGGCCCGCATCTGCTCGGGCGCCATCTGCTGGGCAAAGAGCAGCACCGGGCGGGGCTGGCGCTGCAGGGATTCGCCCAACTGGGCCAGCAGGTCGGGGGTGGGTTGCTCGCAGTCGACCAGCAGCAGTTCGGGCGCCAGGCGCTCCAGGGCCGCCGGCAGCGCCTCGGGCTGGGCGACGAGGTCGATGACGTCGACGAGCTGGCAGCGCAGCCGGATCAGCTCCAGGCGGATGACGGGGCTGCGACGCTGGCCGGCGTCCGCCAGCAGCACGCGCAGGCCGGGGAGGGCAAACAGGGGCGTGTTCATGCCCCAGGGCAGTGCAAATAGCGTGCCGTCAGGTTTTCAGCGGCAGGCGCAGCTCCACGATGCCGCGCTGTCCCGGCGCCGAATCACCCAGGTAGACCGCGCTGGGCGGCAATTGCGGATGCGGCTGGCGCTGCTCGACGCGCAGGCGCTGCATGGCCTGGTACCAGGCCAGCTCCAGCGCCTCGGGCGGCCCGTTGAAGCGCAGCACGTAGGCGCTGTGGGCGGGTTGTTCGTGCAGGGTGAGCCCGTCCGGCGCAACGGCGCCTTCGGGCAGTTCGAGGCCGATGCGGCATTCGACGGTGCGCAGCTTGAGCTGGGTCTTCAGATAGTGGACGGCGGCCGGGCCGTCGGCGGGCAGGCCGGTGGCGGCCAGCAGGGAGCGCAGTTCGGCAATGCGCGGAGGCAGCTCGGCAGCCAGCTTGTCCAGCGGGCCGCGATGGTGCAGCTGGGCGAAGCGGCGGGCCGGCTGGTCCTGGGCGCCGACGTAATCCAGCGTGTAGGCGGGCGGCCGGCCTTCCAACCGTGCGGCGAGGCGGTCCAGGCCGAAGCGCAGGTCCAGGGCCGTCGCGCCCTGCACGGTGGCCGCGAAGGCGCGCAGTGTGAAGGCGACCCGGCCCTTGAAGCGCCAGGTGACCCGGGTGCCGCCCGGCGCGGGCTCGAAGCGCCAGTCAGAACGGCCACCAAAGGCGAAGGGCAGGTCGAACTTGAAGCGCTGGCGCAATGCGCGAGACGGTGTCTGCCCGGTCTGGCGCACCTCGCCACGGCCGACGTTGGGCACGTCCCAGGCCAGGGCGATGCCGTCGACCTCGGCCTGCGCGCCGGGCGCATGTTCCAGCCAGGGGTTCCAGGCCTGCCATTGCGCGAGGTCGGCCACCTGCTGGTAGGCCGCCTCGGGTGCCACCTTGATGAGCCGGCTTTCCTCGGCCCGCACGCGGCCGCTGTAGCGGCCCATATAGACCAGCAGGGCGACGACGAGGAAGGCCAGCGCGAAGAAGAGAGTGCTCATCGGACGAGGGACGGGATGAAAGAAAAAGCCCGGCCAGGGCCGGGCTCTCGAAGGCAACTCGTCAGAGCATGCCCATCATCTGCGGTACGACGAGAGTCAGCCAGGGCCAGTAGGTCACGATGACAAGGAAGACGATCATGGTCAGCAGCCAGGGCATGACGGCCTTGGTCAGCTCGGTGATGCCGAGCTTGCTGATGCCGGAGGCCACATACAGGTTGAGGCCCACGGGCGGGTGGCAAAGCCCGACTTCCATGTTGACGTCGATCAGGATGCCGAAGTGCACCGGGTTCACGCCCAACTGCATGGCGGCCGGGAAGAAGATGGGCGCCATGATCAGGATGATGGATGACGGGTCCATGAAGTTGCCGGCACCCAGCAACACCAGGTTGACGACGAACAGGAAGCCGTTCTGGCCCAGGTTCATCGACAGCAGCCAGTCGGCCAGCTGGTGGGGCAGGTTCTCGTTGGTCAGCACGAAGGAGAACAGCACCGCGTTCGTGATGATGTAGAGCAGCATCGCGGACATGTTGGCCGAGTCCTTCAGCACCTTGGGCACGTCGCGCAGCTTCAGGTCCTTGTAGACGAAGATGGCCACGAAGAAGGAGTACACCGCCGCCATCGCCGCCGCCTCGGTCGCCGTGAAGGCGCCCGACCAGATGCCGCCGACGATGATGACGACGAGCAGCAGGCCCCAGAAGCTCTTGCGGAAGGCGTGGAAGCGGGCCTTCCAGCCCATGCGGGCCAGGCGCGGGTAGTTGTTCTTGCGGGCGATGTACCAGGTCACGGCCGCCAGCATCAGCGCCAGCATGATGCCGGGCAGCAGGCCGGCGACGAACAGCGCACCGATGGAGGTGTTGGTCGAGATGGCGTAGATGACCTTGGGGATGGACGGCAGCATCAGGATGCCGAGCGACCCGGCGGTGATGATGACGCCGGCGCCGAAGCGCATCGGGTAGCCGTGGGCCACCATGGCGGGCAGCACGATGGAGCCGATGGCCACGACGGTGGCGACCGAGGAGCCGCAGACCAGGGCGAACATCGAGCAGGCCAGGATGGACGCCAGCGCCAGGCCGCCGTGGAAATGACCCACCATCGACGTGGCGAAGTTGATCATCCGCCGCGCGACGCCGCCGTGCGTGAGGAAGTTGCCGGCCAGGATGAAGAAGGGCACGGCCATGATTTCCCACTTCTCGATGCCCGTGAACAGCTTCAGGGCGACCGATTCGATGGGGACCTGGGTCATCGTGACGATGAAGGTCATCACGGTGAGGCCCAGCGAGATGCTGATCGGCATGCCGGTCAGCATCAGTGCCAGCAGCAGGCTGAAGATGATGAGTGCGTTCATTGCTTGGCCTCCTTCACGTCCAGGGGCGTCTGTTCGTCGATGCCTTCGACGTGCGACTCGTCATGCTTGGGCAGTTCACCGGTCTTGTAGAAGTTCCAGCAGACCTGCAGGAAGCGATAGCACATCAGCGCCGAGCCCAGCGGGATGGCGGAGTAGACGATCCAGGTCGGCCACTCCAGGTCGGGCGTCGTCGGGCCTTCGAAGACGTCCTCGCGCGGCTGGCCGATGAGGTCGAGGAAGGCATGGTGGGCGCCGTTGTCCCAGACGAAGGTGCCGCCCAGCACGGCGATGGCGCCGGTGAAGAGGGCGCCGGCCAGCAGGCCGAAGATGACGAAGCGGCCGCGGTTGGCCGGCGACATGCGGTTGATGACGACGTCCACGCCGACGTGGATGCCGGTGCGCACGCCATAGGCCGCGCCGAACTTGCACATCCACACGAACAGGATGATGCAGAGCTCCTGGGCCCAGCTCATGTGGATCTTGAGGGCGAGGTCCTGGATATAGGGCACGCCGGCGAGGTAGCGGTGCACGACGGCGACAAAGATCACCAGCGTCGCCGCGGCCATCAGGAAGGAGATCAGGATCTCCTCCAGATGGTTCAGGGCTTTGTTGAACATTGTTTTTCTCCTGTCACGGCGAAGCAGTGGCCACCAAAGGCCGGGGGCCTTCGGTGATCACACGGCGTGGCGCTCTGCTGAGAGTGGGTTTACTTCGGGGCCACGAAGCCGGCGGCCTTGTAGGCGGCTTCGATGGTGGTCTTGCCGACGCGCGATTCCATCTCCTTGTGGACGGGCATCAGCGCCTTCTTCCATTCATTGATCTCGGCCGGCGTCGGCGTGTAGATGGTCACGCGGCCGCTGGCCTTGATGCCTTCCAGCGCGCGGCCGTTCTCGGTGCTGGCGATGGCGTTGGCGTAGGTGGTGGATTCCTTGATGGCCGCTTCCAGCTGGGTGCGGATGTCGGCGGGCAGGCCGTCCCAGAACTTCTTGTTGACGATGACCGCATAGGCCAGGTGGCCGTGGTTGGACATGGTCATGTGCTTCTGCACTTCGAAGATCTTCTGCGTGTAGAAGTTGCTCGGCACGCCTTCGGTGCCATCCACGACGCCGGTCTGCAGGGCCTGATACAGCTCGCTGAAGGCCATCACCTGCGGGATGGCGCCCAGGGCGCGCATCTGGGCGTCCAGCACCTTGCTGGACTGGATGCGCATCTTCATGCCCTTGAAGTCCGCCACGTTGTGCAGCGGCTTGTTGGCACTCATGATGTGGAAGCCGTTGTCCCAGTAGGCCAGGCCCTTGATGCCCTTGGGTTCCAGCTTCTTGAACAGGTCGGCGCCGAGCTGCCCGTCGGTGACGGCGCGGAAGGAATCGGTGTCCTTGAACAGGAAGGGCAGGTCGAAGACCTCGAATTCCTTGACGCCCAGCGGGCCGAACTTGGCCAGCGACGGGGCCAGCATCTGTACCGAGCCCAGCTGCAGGGCCTCCATCTCTTCCTTGTCCTTGTAGAGCTGGCTGTTCGGATACAGCTCGACCTTGACCTTGCCGCCGGTCTTCTGCTCGGCCAGTTCCTTGAAGCGCTGGGCGCCCTTGCCCTTGGGCGTGTCGGGGGCCACGACGTGGCTGAACTTGATGACGATGGGGGCCTGCGCAAAGGAGGCGAAGGGCAGTGCCAGGGCGGCAGCGAGGACGAGACGACGCAGGGTCATGGTTTGTCTCCAAGTTGGTATGCACCGGATTCTTCCGAGTGCCTCCCCGGGCGGGAAGTTGTGGAGTTCCACATATCGCGCCGCCCCTGGCCTCCCTAGACTGCGGCCATGAAGTTGCGCGAGCTCCTGATCCGCAGCCTGTGGCTGGCGCCCCTCGGGTTATCCCTGATCTTTGTGCTGGGGGTGCTGGCCTGGGTGCGCGCCAACGAGGCCGAGGAGCAGGAGCAGCAGCGCCAGACCCTGATCTCGGACGCCCTCAGCACCGAGGCCCAGCTGCGCGATCGCATCGACGAGGAGCAGGCCCATCTGCGCCAGCTCGCCGCCGGCCTGGCCGGCCAGAAGCCCAGCGTGGCGACTCTGGCCGCCCACCCCGAGGTCAATGCCGGCCTGCGCCGCCTGTGGCTGGCCGTCACCTGGCTGGACTCGCGCAGCAACCGCGTGCTGGCCGAGGTGCCGGCCGAGTCCGAGGCCAACCGCTACGAGGACGGCCTGTCCTTGCACCTGACGGCTCGCGTCGCGCCCGATGGTGTGCTGGTGGTGCGCTATGCGCCGGCCCTGCTGCTCAAGCGCGGCGTGCCTTGGTGGCTGGCGCGCAAATACGACGTGCAGCTGGTCGACAGCGCCGACCAGGTCATTGCCTCCAGCACCGAATCACCGCTGCGCGCCGCCCAGGGCCCCAGGCCCAGCTATCGCGTGGCCCTGACCGGCCCGTTGCGCGCCAGCCCATTGACCCAGGCGACGCTGACCGACGCTGCCCTGGAGCTGACCGTGCGTGAACCGGCCGCCAACGCCATCCGCCCGCTGGCCTGGGTACTGGTCGCCGGCTTCCTGCCGCTGATCGCCGTGGCGAGCTGGCTGCTGCGCCGCCAGATGCGACAGGTGCAGCGCGCCGAAGTGGCCGGCCGCACCGAGGCCGCCTGGCGCCGCGCGATGGAGGACTCGGCTCTCGTCGCCTTGCGCGCCCGCGACTTCGACGGCCGCCTGCTCTATGTGAACCGCACCTTCTGCGACATGGTCGGCCTGGCCCCCGAGGCCTTGGTCGGGCAGTTGCCGCCCATGCCCTACTGGCCGCCGGACGCGCACGAGGAGATGGCCGAGCGCAACCGCCGCAATCTGGCCGGCCATGCGCCGCGCGAAGGCTATGAGGCGCGCTGGCGCCACAGTTCGGGCCGCATGGTCGACGTGATGGTCTTCGAGTCGCCGCTGGTGGACGCCGGCGGCCGCCAGATCGGCTGGATGGGCAGCA
The DNA here is from genome assembly GCF_031458095.1 of Roseateles saccharophilus. GTDB lineage: Bacteria > Pseudomonadota > Gammaproteobacteria > Burkholderiales > Burkholderiaceae_C > Pelomonas > Pelomonas saccharophila_A. Next base: position 2,195,149 of record NZ_JAVDXU010000001.1, on the reverse strand, counting down.
TCATCGACATCACCGAGCGCAAGCGCCTGGAGGACCGCGAGCGCCGCCAGGTCGAGACCCTGGCCCACAACGCGCGTCTGACCATGCTGGGCGAGATCGCGTCCACGCTGGCCCACGAACTCAACCAGCCGCTGACGGCCATTGCCAGCTATGGCGCCGGCATCACCAACTCGCTGGCCAAGCTCGGCGTGCAGGACGAGCTCGTGCTCGGCGCCCTGCAGCGCCTGGGCCAGCAGGCCACGCAGGCCGGCCGCATCGTCGCGCGCATCCGCGAATTCCTGACCCGCCGCGAGCCCCGCCACGAACGCTGCGATCTCAACGAGGTCGTCAGCGCCGCGCTGGAGCTACTGCAGCGCGACTGCCAGCAACGCGGCGTCGCGCTGAAGGTCTCGCTCGCGCCTGGCGTGCCCGCCGTGCTGGCCGACGCCGTCCTCATCGAGCAGGTCGTCATCAACCTGGTGCGCAATGCCGCCGACGCGCTGCAAGCCCACGGAGGCAGCCGGCGCATCGCCGTCAGCAGCCGCGTCGTGGGCGAGTTCGTGCGCATCGATGTGCAGGACAACGGCCCCGGCTTGGCAGGCCGGCGCGTCGAGCAGCTCTGCGCGCCTTTCTATTCCACCAAGGCCGACGGCATGGGCATGGGCCTGGCGATCTGCCGCTCCATCATCGAGGCCCACCAAGGCGTGCTCGACGCGAGCGAAGCGGCTGGCGGCGGCGCCCTCTTTTCGTTCAGCTTGCCTTTGAGCAGGGAGGTCGTGAATGGTTGAATGGAAGCCCCTCGTCCAAGGGCTACCTTGGCCGGTCTTGCAGACCGCGCAGCCGACAGAGCGGCTGCTCTTCGGCAGGCATATGCCGCCCACTGGGCGCCGTATGTCCGGCCTCAGCCCCCGCGGGGACGGCGATGCCTACGGGATCGACCCGCAGGCACATCGCCAGGCGGGCCGGCCAGGGGCGGCCCGGCGCTCGGCCCGATGGCGGCACTATGGCCTTGAGGACTGAAGTGATGGGCACCGTACACCTCGTCGACGACGATCCCGGCGTGCGCGACGCGCTGGCCTTCCTGCTGCGTTCGCGTGGCCTGCATGTGCGCGCCTTCGACGGCGGCGCCGCCCTGCTGGAGATGCTGGACCGCGAGGGCACGCCCAAAGGGGTCTTCCTGCTCGACGTGCGCATGGAGCCCATGAGCGGCACGCGTCTGCATGACGAACTGCTGGCGCGCAGGCTCAAGAACCCCGTGCTCTTCCTGACCGGCCATGGCGACATCCCCATGGTCGTCGAGGCGCTGAAAAAGGGCGCCTTCGACTTCCTCGAGAAACCCTACAGCGACAACGCCCTGGCTGATCGCCTCGAGCAGGCCCTGGCAGTGGACGCCGCCATGCAGGCCGAGGGGGCCCAGGCGGCCGAGCGCAGCGCGCGCCTGGCCAGCCTGACGGACCGCGAGCGTGAGGTCATGACGCGGGTGGCCGCCGGCAAATTGAACAAGGTCATCGCCGACGAGCTCAACGTGTCGGTGCGGACGGTGGAAGTGCACCGGGCGCGGGTCTTTGCCAAGCTGGGCGTGAGGTCGGCGGCGGAGGTGGCGACGTTGCTGGCGGGGCGCTAGCGGGGCGCTTCAGGCCGGTTGCGGTCTTCGCCGCCCGCCGGTCGAATGACGGCTTCTGACCAGGTGACGATCACCACGCTGCGTACAACGTCTGGAAGCCGTCATCGCTAGCCAGCCGCCGAAAGACCGGCAAATGAGCCCAATGCGCGGGCTCTGAGCGACGCGCGCGGCTCAACGAGCGCCACGCGCTGCTTCGCGTGCCAAGGTCTCATTGACCTGTTCCAACTTGTCTGCGGATTCGCTGAGGCGTTCCTCTACCTTCTTCGTCTCGGCGACCGCCCGCTTGACGTCGCCATCACTCGCGCCCTTGGCGAGCTTGGTGTCAAGGACCGCATGCACGACAGCCAAATCGTCAGCGGCGCGCGCCACCTCCTCGGTGGCTTCCTTGTTCTTGGTTAGTGCTTCGTCGAGCGGCGACGCTTCCCGCTGTCCCTGCGAATCTGGCAATTCATTCGACATGGCCTCTCCTTGAGCAGCGTTCCCGCGTGGCGTGGTACGTCCGCCCTCATGGCACGGCGGCGGCACGTCGTCCTACATTATGGACAGGGCACGCCCTGTATAAATGTCCTGCCATTTGGCCGCTGGTTGGACGAGCATGACTATCGCGACGATCCTGATCGAAGATAGTCCTACGATTCGTTCGGAATTGATTCCGGCCTTGGCGGAGTTTGCGGACGTCGAAATCATCGCCACCGCCGAGACGGCAGATCAAGGCATTGCTGCGCTGAAGGCGCATGCGGACGAGTGGCGACTGGCCGTCGTGGACATGTTGCTGAAAGCGGGCAACGGACTCCAGGTTCTGCGCGCCGGACGAGAGCGACGCAGCGATCAGTACATGATTGTTCTGACCAACTACGCCACGCCGGATATTCGCCGAAAGTCGGGCGAATGCGGCGCTGATGCAGTGTTCGACAAGTCGAGCGAGATTGAGCAGTTCCTGGAACTGTGCAGGCAATATTCGACCGGCCAGACCCCTCAAGCGGCCAATGCACCAGACGCCCCGCGGCCCGGCGAAGGCGACGAGGGATCTCTGGACCGCGAAGAGCTGATCGGCGTGGAAGAGCTGTTGGAGCGCGTTTCCATTGACCGGGTCCTTACCGAAGCCGTGAGCGGACTGGTGGAAAAGAACGCAGCGGCCGTTCGTGACCATCTTCAGAGGCATGGTCCAGCATCGAAAATGCCCGCAGCCAACGAGCCAGAATCTGATCAAAAGGATGGCGCGAGTGGTTCGACGCCCGAGAACGTGCCCGACGGCGAATGACTTGACGCGCAGCCCCCAAGCGGCGGGCCTGTCTTGCGTGCCGACGCTCTGACCCATCATCTGCTTGCCCTTCGCCGCTGCGATCTTCGACCGGCGACAACCGCTGCAGAGCAGACGTCGATACGGGTAAATCCGAAGCCCGCACTGAGGTCGGCGGCGCCGGCGGCAACCACCTGCTTGCGGGAGGGCAAATCCGGCGTCTTCATCGAAACTCCCCTGAAACGAGGCCGACGAGCCATGGAGGGTGTGATGGCCATTGATTTCGCGCTGCAAAAGCCCTGTGCGGCCCGCCGGCACACGCCGGAGGTCAAGCTGCGATCCATGGTCAGGCACTGGGGCATTGCCGAGTTCGCCATCGCCCAGTTCCGCGAGAAGTTCCCCCACGCCGACAACGAGACCCTGGCCACCAAGTGCACGGTCGAGATCGCCGTCAAGGGCCCGGATGGGCTGGCCATACAGACCCAGGTCACGATCGGCCAGCTGCTGGACATGATCGAGCCCCTCAGCGAACTGGATGGCGAATGCAAGGGCTGCCCGGCCAATGTGTCCGGCCGCTCCTTCGGCTGCATCGGCAAGGTGAACTACCCCATCAGCAAGGAGGCCGAGGACTGGCTGCTGGCGCGCCTGCCCGACGACGCCAAGGACGCCAACCTCGTCCTGCTCCTCAAATACCTCGCCGACCTTGACATCGACGGTGCCCCGGTCGAAGCACAGCGCTCGCGCTCGCGCATGTTCGAACGCAAGGAGGCCGCCGTCAGGAAATGGGGTGGCTGGTTCGGCAGCAAGGCGCAGATCACGTCCAGCCAGCTGCTGCAGATGCTGGCCTTCAGCGAAGCCATTGGCCCCGAGCAGGCCCAGCTCTATACGCGGCTGCTGGGCCTGGCCAAGGTGGGCGCCGAGCCGGCGTCGCCGTCCAACACGGTGGAGCAGCTCAAGATCTTGCTGCGGGCCGTCAACCTGGCCGGCAGGTTGGATGCGCGGCTGGCCGTCGACGCCTAGCCAGGCCTGAATGCTGGGGAGCGGGCTGGCCCCCTCATCGCGCTGACTGTTACGCCTGGCATCGCCCTTGCGATCGACGGATTCGCTAGAGTCGGGAGAACGCACTTCGATGCGGCCCACTGGCAGGAGCAGGTCATGGCCAGAACATCGTCACGGCGGTCCCGGGAGGCGGGATCCGCCTCGTCCGGGATGCTGTCGGCAGAGCCCGGGCCGCAGGCAACGAGCGCGCCGGGCACGGCCTGGTATCGGCGGTTGTTCGAAGCCAATCCCGTGCCGATGTGGATCTACGACCTGCAGACGCTGGGCTTTCTGGACGTCAACGAAGTGGCCTGCCAGAAGTACGGCTACAGCCGGGATGAATTTCTGGCCATGACCATCCGGGACATCCGGCCGCCCGAGGACATCTCGGCCGTGGAGCAGTCGGTACGCCTCACGCCGACGGAAATCTTCAACAGCGGCGTGTGGCGGCATCTGCTCAAGGACGGCCGCCTGATCTACGTCGAGATCACCTCGCATGAATTGCAGTACGGCGGGCGCGCCGCCCGCTTCGTGGCGCCGCTGGACGTGACCCAGCGCGTGCTGGCCGAGGCGGCGCTGCGCGAGCGTGAGGCGGGCCTGCGCCGGGCCCAGGGCCTGGCGAGGCTGTCGCATGTGGTGACGCGCGCCGACGGCTCGTTCGAGAACTGGTCGGACACCCTGCCGGCGCTGGCGGGTTGCAGCGCCGACAGCATGCCGCGCAGCCACCATGACTGGATGACCCGGCTGGTGCACGAAGAAGACCGGGACAGATTCGGCCGCGCGATCGCCCAGGCCATCCAGACCGGCAGCAAGGTGGAGACCGAATACCGCCTGGTGAGGCCCGACGGCGAAGCCTTGCAGGTGGCCCAGGTCATCGAGCCCATCGAGGGCGCGGTGGGCATCGATGCGGCCCGCTGGTTCAGCACGCTGCAGGACGTGACCGCCCAGAAGGCCGCCGAAGTGGTCGTGCGCAGCCTCAACGAAGAGCTGGAACATCGCGTGGCGCAGCGCACTGAGCAACTGGAGGCGACCAATCGTGAGCTGGTGGCGGCGACACGCGCCGCCGAAGCCGCCAACCGCGCCAAGAGCGAGTTCCTGAGCCGCATGAGCCACGAATTGCGCACGCCGCTGAACGCCATCATCGGCTTCTCGCAGCTGCTGGCGTCGCCGGGCCACGGCTTCCCCGCCGAGCGCCAGGCGGCCTTCAACACCCATATCCACAAGGCCGGCGAGCATCTGCTGTCGCTGATCGGCGAGTTGCTGAATCTGGCCCGCATCGAAGCCGGCAAGGTCGATCTCGATCTGCAGCGCCTGCCCCTGCAGCAGCTGCTGGCCGAATGCGCCGCGATGGTGGCGCCCCAGGCCGAGGCGCGGTCACTGCGGACGAGCTTTGCGATGCCCCCCGAGCATCTCTTCGTCGTGGCGGACGGCACCCGGCTGAAGCAGGTCCTGCTCAACCTGCTGTCGAACGCGGTCAAGTACAACCAGCCCGAGGGTGAGCTGGCCCTGTCGGTCAGGCCCGTCGACCCGCAGCATGTGCGCATCGAGGTGCGCGACACCGGCCGCGGCCTGAGCCCCGAACAGCTCGCCCATCTTTTCGAACCCTTCAATCGCCTGGGCCTGCAACGCGAAGGCCCGCAGGCCGTCGAAGGCACGGGCCTGGGACTGGTGGTCGCCAAGCATCTGATCGAGCTGATGGGGGGGCGCATCGGCGTCAGCAGCACGCCCGGCGTCGGCAGCTGCTTCTGGGTTGACCTGGTCTTCGACGAGGGCCTGCCCGAGCCGGACCGGGTCGATGCGGCGCAAGCACCTGCCGAACCCGCGCGCGACGGCCGGGCCCGCCACACCGTGCTGCTGGTCGACGACGACGTCCCGAGCCAGGCGCTGGTGCAGGCGCAGCTGTCGCAGCGGCCCGACCTCAGGCTGGTGGCGGCCAGCAACGGCCGCGAAGGCGTCGCGCTGGCCATCGCGCATAAGCCGGCCGTCATCCTGATGGACAACAGGATGCCGGAGCTCACCGGCCGGCAGGTGTTCCAGCTGCTCGCCCAGGATCAGCGCACCGCGAAGATTCCCGTCATCGCCGTCAGCGCCAACGCCGAGTCGCCCGCCGAGATGTCGGGCGACCCCATCCCCTGGTTCCGCCGCGTGGCCAAGCCCTTTGCGCGCGACGATCTGCTGCAGGCCATCGACGCGGCGATCCAGACGGGCTGAGCGCTGGAGCGCCGCGGGCGGCTCACTTCGGCCGGGCCGTCGCCATCCACGCCCGGCTGATCCTCAGACGCCGAACGTCTCCGCATAGGTCAGCCTCTCTTCCACCAGCAGCTTGCGCCAGCCCGAGTTGCGCGGGTCGGGCACGGTCTTGTCGGTGTAGTAGCGCTCGAACTCACGCAGCAGCACGCGATAGCGCCAACCGTCGGGCAGGCCCGGCAGGGTGCAGGCCTGGGACCAGATGGGCTGCTCGATGAAGGGCCCGGGGCCGATGGGGCCGATGGGGCCAATGGGTCCCACCGGCCCGATGACGACGTCCTTGATCAGGCCGTGGACGGGCTTGAGCTCCTCCAGGCGGTCGAAGCGCAGCGTCGCGCCGCCGCGCGTGGTGCGCGTGACGGCAGCGCTGGCGCGCTTCGGCGCAGGCGCCTCCAGCGCCTTGACGGCCAGGGAGCGGGAGGCGGCGTCACCGCCGACGAGGGAGCTGCCCAGCACCGTCACGTCCTCCCAGCCGAGGTCGCCGTCGAGCTCGGTGGGCTGGCGCTGCAGCACGGCTTCCATGCGGTTGCGGCCGTCGTCGAGGTTGGGGCCGGTGAAGTCGGAGATCACCGAGACATTGGCGTCCGGCCCTTCGGTCATGCCGCCGGGGTTGACGCGGCGCATGGGGCCGCGCTTGGGTGCGGAGCCGTAGACGTCGAGCTTCAGGCTGTTGCGGGTGCGCTCGAGGGTGGCGACGCGGCGCGGCAGCACCTGGGCGAAGTCGCACAGCACGGTGCGGGAGATCTTGGCGCCCTCCAGCGCATGGGGCTGGAAGCGCACCAGGCTCAGGCGCACAAAGGGCGTGTAGCTCGCCCCGGTGTTGAGCTCGATGTCGCAGTACCAGAGCTTGCGCTGCTTGTCGAAGAAGACGCGGTGGCCGGCGATGGTGACGGGCTGGTTGTCCTCCAGCAGCAGCACCTGCTCGGTGTGGACGGCGGCACCGAAGGCATTGGCGCTGGCCACGTCGCCGGCGATGGGCGAGTCCCACAGCGGGTCGCGGCCCCATTGGGTCAGATAGGGGATGCGCTCGGCGGGCAGGTCGGCGAACTTGCCGTTGTTGGGCTGCAGCACGACGCCCAGCAGCTCGCCGTTGCCGGACGAGAACCAGGGCCGCTCGAGATACACGCGCAGCCCGTTGCCCAGCCGCTGGCTGCGGCCGCGCACGCTGCGGTCCCAGCGGAAGGTGGGCACGACATAGAGCACCGAGGGCAGGTCCGGCGGGGCGCTGGCCGCGATGACGGTGCCGACCGTGCCGCCGCTGCCGACGTCTTCGATGGGGGCGCCGGCGTCCTGGTCCACGCCCAGCAGGGCATGGGCCTGGATCTGCACGCGGTGGGTCTCGACGACGGGGCCGTCGCGCGTGATGCGTGGAATTTCGGCGAACAGCGACGGTGGCAGGTATTCGCGAAAGCGCGTCGTCGCGCGCAGGTGGTAGCGGATGAAGCGGAACTTGGTGTCGCCGAACTCATGCCGGTTGCCCGGCACGGCGGGGTGCTTGGCGAGGTCGGCGGGCGTGAGCTGGCCGCCCACGGGTGTAAAGGCCGTCTGCTCTTCAATGGCCTGCTCCAGGCTGAAGCGGTTGCCATGCATCTCGCCGAGGCGGATCTCGCTGAGCACGGCCTGGTGGGGCACGCGCTTGGGGCCGGGATCCAGCGGGTCGTCGGCGAGCGGGTCGTCGACCCATTCCTCCCATTCCCCCACGATCTCGAACTTGCCGGTGCTCGGGCCGTGCAGGCGCACGGTGCGGGCGCGCAGGTCAGCATGCTGCCAGCCGACCTGGCGCATCACGCTGGCCGCGTCGGCGCGGGGCTCGCACACCGGCTGCTGGGTGGCATGCACAAAGGTCAGGTCGCGCCAGGGCGTCAGCATCCAGTTCACGCCGGCCATGGCCTGGGCCTGCAGGCGCTGCGCGCCCGCGGGGGAGGGCTGCCAGCGCGGCAGCGCGAGATGGCTGACGAGCTCGTCGTGCACGAAGCTGGCGTAGCGCAGCCGCGCGACATGGCCCTTGGGCAGGAAGACGCGCAGCACGCCCTTGGCGAAGTCCCACTGCGGCGCGTCTGCGGCGGTGAAGTCGTCGCCGCAGGGCGGGATCGCCACCTCGCCGGGCTGCTCGTGCAGCTGCAGGCGCAGGCTGCGGGTGTCGTCGGGCCAGGTCTTGGCCAGGGCGCCGTTGGCCGGGTCGCGGTCGAAGTCCAGCAACAGGATGAGGCGGTCCTTGTGGTCGTCCAGGAAGACGGCGCGGGCGCCCTTGTCGAGCACATAGCCATGCAGGCCCGGCGCCAGCTGCACCAGGGGCTTGCCAGCGATCCACTTGACCAGGCCCGGTACGCCTTCGATGGCGACGCCGCCGCTGGCCGGGTCGGGCAGATAGGGCACGGGCACGATGGCCTCGCGGTGCACGAGGTACTGGCCGGCGGCAAAACGGTCCTTGGTGTCGTCGGCCTGCTCGGGCGGGGCGATCTGCCCGCTCGTCACCGTCGCCGCCTGGGCGGCCTTGGCGGGCGTGACGAGCTGGATGTCGGTGCCCGGCGTGGGGTGCAGCAGGCTGCCGTTCTCGCGCGCTGCGATCGCGTAGCCGTCCTTGATGCGCGCCGGCACGGTGCTGCCAATGGCCGCGTCGAACATGCCGTGCAGCTCGCACTGCTGCTGCGAGCTCTTGGGCGGCACGATGTGGCGGTCGCTGCTGCTGCCGTATTCGAAGTCGGGGTTGTTGTAGAAGCCCGCCAGCGGCCCTTGGATCTGGGCGACATAGCCCGCGGCATCCTTGTCGAAGTTGCTGCGCAGCACCTGGCGCTCCAGCGACTCGCCTTCGCTGACCTTGGCCGTCAGCACCAGGGCCGGCGGGTCCACCGGCTCGAAGCGGCCATAGGCCAGGGCCTCGCTGGCCTGCTCGTCGGCGCCGGGTTCGTCCAGCGCGAGGCTGTTGCCGGCCAGGTCGACGAGGCGGGCGCGCAGCCTGTAGTGGCGGCCGAAACGCAGCCGCGGCAGGCTGCCCTTGACGGGCACGACAGCCACGGCCAGACCGTTGCCGCGCGTGGCGGTGTCGGTGGGCGTGTCGACGACCTCCTCGGTCTGCAGATGGGTGCCGGGCACTTCCGAACTGCGCAGCGTGCGGCCCGGGCGCGGCGCGGCCAGGCTCCAGCCCGTCCAGCGGAACAGGGTCTCGTGCAGATACTGGTCGTCCGGTGCGCCGGGGCTGGCGGTGGCAGAGGCGCCCTTCACATGGCCCTCGTCGGCCGGCAGGTCGACGGTGCGCTCGGGCAGGGCGCCGCGGGCCAGGGCGCGGAACGCCCCTTGGCGCTGCACCAGGCTGCGCCACCTGGCGTCGACACCGTCCCAGGCGTCGATGCGGTAGCCGCGCAGCACGTCCTCGGCGAACAGCGTCACCGCGGCGGCGGCCGCGCCGCCGGCCTTGATGGCGGCGTTGTTGAGAGCCGCCGTGGCGGCGTTCATGCCCACGCTGCCGGCGCGGCCGTGGCGCGACACGCCGATGCCGCCGGAGCGCAGGTTGGCCACCGGCTGGCGGTCGCCCGTCGTGTAGGTGACGGCGCCATGGGCGCCCAGCTCCAGGTGCTTGGACACCAGGTTCTGCGCCGTCAGCAGGAAGTTCACGGTCTTGAGCGCGGCGCCGTCGGGGTCGACCTGGTAGACGTCGAAGGGGCTGCGCGTCTGCAGGTAGTTGTCGCTGGCGCCGATGAGGCGCAGCAGGCCGTCGGCATGGTCCTCGGTGCGCTCGCGCACCACGAAGCGCTTGCGTGTGGCGGTGAAGGCCGTCCAGGGGCGCTGGCTGTCGCCCCCGACTCCAACATTCACGCCATTGACGATGCGCAGCTGCATGAAGCCCGTGGCGGCGGCCGCGCCGGCGGCGGTGATCAACGCATCGAGCAGGTCGTTCTTCTCCAGCACGAAGTCGATCACCAGCCCGAGGCGGCGCATCAGATGGGGATGGTCGCCGTAGCTGGCGATGCGCTGGTGGAAGTCGTAGTCGGGCTCGGCGGGCGCGGCCTCCACGCCGGTGAAACCGGGGCGGCGCATCTTCTGCTGGTCCAGCGTCGGCACACGGCGGTTGTAGAAGCGGTCGCTCTGCCACAACGCGTATTCGCCCGGGCCGCTGAACTGCTCCATCAGCTGGGCACGCTTCTCCTTGTCGGCCGGGGCGGTGACGATGGTGCCATTGCGGATCTGCGCCGGGTCTTCCCACACGGGCGGCAGGGCGCGCAGCCGGAAGGTGGTGGTGCCGCCCTTTTGCCCCGGCAGGCGTGCCGGCGCGGGGATGCAGCTGTCGGCGGTGAAGACGCCGCGGTCGACGTTGCGGTCATGGGCCCGCGAGCCGCCGTTCACGGCGTGGAAGCGCCCGAAGCCGGGCAGCGGCACCTCGATGCTGCGCTCGCCGAAATTGAGCTTCTGCGTGCGCGTGCCCAGGTCGCTGAGCAGACCCTTGAGGGCCGGGTCGGCCTGGCGCCAGGGCAGCAGCAGGGGATGGTCGCCGTCGCCCGCGGTCTGGGCGAGGTGGGTGTAGTGCTGGCGCAGCAGGCCGAGCACGCTGCGCACCGGGAAGGAGCGCAGGTTCTTGGCCGAGATGTCCACGAAGGTGAAGGGCGCCACCGGCAGATCGGCCGGGAAGAGCTGCTTCCACAGCGCGCTGTCGGGCTTGAGCTGGGGTGAGGCGATGAAGGGCTGCAGGGGCACGGTGCCGTTGGGCAGCTGCAGCTCCAGCTTGAGGCCGGCCACCGTGGCGGGCCAGTCGGCCCAAGCCCCCCAGGCGGCGTGGCCGAGCAGGCGCTCGGCCGTGCTGGCGGGCTCCAGCCGGGGCGAGATGACGACGGACACGCACCAGCGCCCGCCGCGCTGGCCGTTGGGCAGCACCGTCCACAGAAGCGTTTGTTTTGCCATGTTGTCGCTCCCTCAGGCGAAGGCTTCGCAGTAGTCGCGCCAGCCGTAGCGCGTGCTGTCGTTGATGCCGGCCAGCTCGGTGGCCAGCGGCAGCGTCGGGTCGGCCGAGGTGCCGAGCAGCTGGCGCAGCGTCGGGTCGCCGTTGCTGCCGGCGAACTTCTTCTCGCAGCTGATGCTGACGCTGCCGGAGAAGATGAAGACCTCGATCTCGATGGTCAGCGTCGCCTTGCCCACGCATTTGCCGGTCTCGAACTCGTAGCGCAGCTCGAGGTAGAGCTCCAGCGACGCGGTGATCAGGCCCAGCACGTCCACGTGGCCTTCGAGGCGGAAGTAGCCGGTGAGGCTGGCCGCGTCGTTCTCCATGCGGAAGTAGATGCCGGCCATGACGGACACGCCACCCGAGGCCACGCCGAAGTCGATGCTGATGGCGGCGCCGAACTCGAAGGCGGCCTCCAGGATCTGCACGCCTTTCGGGTCCAGCGTGATGCCGAAGAAGCCGCCGCCGCCGAAGACGTAGACCGTCAGGTGGAAGGGCTGCTCGCGGGTACAGAAGTTGAAGCGCACCGACAGCGGCTGGCCGATGAAGGGAACGGTGAAACCGGCCCCCAGGCTGACGTTGCTGAGGTTGAGCACGCCGCAGGTGATGGCCGGCAGGGCGACGTTGAAGCCTGCGTCAATGCCCTGGGGCGTGATGTCGAGATAGGGCGGGTCGGAGAAGCCGTCCAGCGGGATCAGGTCGCGCAGCGTCTCGACGAAGGACAGCGGGCCGACGAACTTGATGCCCGACAGCAGCACGTCGACGTTCATCTTGGCGCTGCTGTCGACGCTGAACTCGATCTTCTCGAAGTTCAGCTCGATGAAGCTGGCCGGCGCGATGAGGACGAGGTCGAAATGGTGCAGGCCGCACAGCACCTGGATCTTGGGCGGGCCGCCGCTCTTCTTCATGCGCGCCTCGACGGCGACGATGAAGGCGTGCGGGTCGTGTACGACGAAGAGGAAATCGGTGGCGTTGAAGCCCCAGCTCTTGATCTCGGGCCTCCAGTCGAAGCGCACGACGAGTTCCTCGCCGAGCAGGTTCTCCAGCATCTCCAGCAGCGGGCCCACCGCCGTCAGGGCGTCCTCGACGACGTCCAGGATGTCGAGCAGGGTCTTGCGCGGCGGGCCTTCCAGCAGCGGGAAGGCGGCGACGTCGCCCTTGACCGCGCTCAGCGCGTTCTTGATGGCCTCCACCTTGGGGGCCAGCTCGGCGGGCTTGGTGATGAGCTCGCCCAGCGACTGGCCCGGCGCGGGGTTGTCGAGCAGGTTCTTCAGCGCGTCGAACAGCGTCTTGCCATGCTGGACGAGGCCGGCGATGAGCTTGATGGAGTCCAGCACCGTGAGGGCCTGGGACACGACGGCGTTGACCTGCTGGCGAAAGCCCGCGGGGATGATGGTCGAGGCCGCGACGGTGGTCTTCAGGTCCACCAGCTTGGCGCGCAGCGAGCCGTTGCCCTGGGGCGCGTCCAGCGCGTCGGCGAGGTTGATGCCGGCCAGCGGGTCGGCGGCATCCAGGGTCTTGTCGCCGAGGTTCTTGAGCTGGGCCTGCACGCTGTTCAGCGTGGCCATCAGCGCGGTGACCTTGCCCTGGACGGTGGTGAACTGCGCCGAGCCGAAGGCCTTCGCCTGCTCCAGCAGGTCGTTGATGGTGGCCTTGACGACCTCCAGCGCCGCGCTGCCCAGCGTGCCGGGCTGGGAGGCCAGGCCGCTGATGAACTGGTACAGCCGCATCAGGTCGTTGAAGAAGGCCTCGACCTTGGTGCCGGCCTCCGAGGCGAACTTGGGCGCCTTGTCGAGGTTGCCGGCGAGCTGATCGATCTGCTTGATGACTGCGCCGAGCGGGATGCAGCCGAACAGCAGCGGCAGCGGCAGGTCGCCCACGCCGCCGGCGGGGAAGAAGTTGTCGGGCATCACCTTGCCGGCCACCATGTCGCCCACGTTGCCCGCCGTCGGCCCCAGCGTGCGCGACAGCGCCGAGGGGCTGAGGTTGGGCATGACGAAGCCACCCGAATGGTCGCCCTGCTTGGAGAAGTCCAGCCGGCCCATGTTGGCGGTGGCCACGACCTCGGCGAAGACCTCGCCCTTGTTGGCATTGGGGTCGAAGCCGCTCTGCAGATAGGTCGGGTTCCAGCGCAGGCGGTTGAAGCCGTCGGAGCCGGTCAGCTGGGCCATGGCGCCGATGCGCACCTTCAGCCGCGACACGCGCGGGTAGAACATGGGCTTGAGCAGGTCCGGCGTGAAGGCTTTGAAGGCCTTGAACGAGGTGCTGGCCGTGGCCGTGGACGGCACGTGGGCGTCGAAGGTCAGGTGGGCCACCTCGGCCGAGGTGTCGCCGGGCTTGTTGCTCAGCGCGAGCGTGACGCGCTGGCGCTTGAGCTGGGCCGTGGCGCGCTCGTCGCCCTGCGGGTCGTCGACGATGTCGGCCATCTGGAACTGGCGCCAGCCGGTGAGGGCCTTGTTGGCCGCCGCCGCCGCGCCGTCGGCGCCGCCGTGCTTGGGCACGAGGCGGTTGTTCACGCGATCCCGCGGGCTGGCCATCACGTTGGACATGAAGATCAGCGGCAGCTCGAACTGCACCTCGCGCCCGTCCAGGTCGGTGCCGACCATGCGGAACTTGAACGGCGTCGGGTTGGGGCTGGGGCCCACGGCCGGCCAGAACAGCTGCTGGCCTTTGCCGTCGATGTCGGTGTCGGCGGGCGGCGCCAGATCGGGCGTCACCGTGGTGAGCATGCGCACCGACGTGAAGGGCAGCTCGTGCTCGACGGTGGCGTCGTTCGCGCCGAAGGGGCGCAGGGTGGACGCATCGTCGTAATGCTTCAGCTTCTCGCGCACGACCATGAACATGCGCTGGCGCAGATAGGCCGGGTTGCCGGGCATCTTGTGGAACTTGCGCTCGCTGACCTTGACGAGGACGGCGCGGTGGCCGAAGGGGAAGAGGACGCCGCGGTAGACGACGCGCACATAGTGGTCGCGCCCCTGCGTGGCCTGGTGCACCCAGCTCTCGACGTCCAGGCCCGGCGGGTCCCAGTCGCCGCGGCTGTCGAGCCAGGCGCCCTGGCTGGACAGCATCAGCAGCCGCGTGTCGATGGGCTGGGGCTCGTAGTTCGCCATCGAGAAGTTCGACGACAGGTGGGCGACCTGGTAGCGGTCGTAGTCCGACAGCGCCGTCTCGCTGGTGACGAAGGGGTTGCCCTGGTCGGTTCCCGGCAGCTCCGAGGCCCCCGACGGGAAGGCCGACTGCATGGCCTTGCCGCCCCAGCCCGTCGTGGCCCAGACGGCGCGGAAGGTGCGCCCCGGGTCGGCGGCCAGCGAATCCACGCCCGCCGGACCGAGCAGCCGGGTGTGCCACAGCTCGGTGTGGCCGGAATACGGCGAGGTGGCCGCCGCCGTGGCGTGCCGCCAATGTTCGCCGTCGTGCGGCGAGATGATGAGCCGCCAGGGCAGCTCGATGGCCGTCTGCGTGGCCGTCGGCAGGGCCGGCCGGGGCAGGACGCGCAAGGGCGTCGTCGGGTCGATGCTCAGGTCGGGCAGCGCGGCCCCGCTGCCGATGATGACGTCGCCCAGGCGCCGGCGCAGCGTGGCCTGGGCGGCCTCGCCGCCGCGGCGGGCGATCTGCGTCTGGCGCAGGCTGAAGGCGTTGAGCGCCGTCCCGCTCAGGCCGGGCATGGCCTGCACCTGCAGAGCGGCGGTGGTGACGGCGCCGGCCTTGGCCTTGGTCGTCACGAGGGCCTTGGTGGCGCGCTGCCAGCGCGGCCACAGCTCCAGCACGCGGCGCTGCTGCTGGCGTGGCAGGGCACCGGGCGGCACGCGCATCTTCAGTGTGCGGATGGCGCCGAGCAGGCCGTCCAGCGTGTAGGGGCACTCGAAACCGGCGGGCCACTCGAACACGACGCGCGACTCGTTGGCCGCGCGGGCGCGGATGGGCGGCGGGTCGACATCGTTGTCCGGCACCTTGGTGGACGGCGTCGGCGGGTCGTCGGGCGGTGGCGGCTTGCTCGGCTCGCCAGTGCCCGCGGCGGCGCCCTCGAAATACACCTCTTCGGCGATCGACTGCGGCGGGTGGTGGACGATGAGGGAGGCCGTGCCGCTGGCTCCTGCGACGAGCACAGGCGGCTTGCTGCCGGGTTTGCGGGTGACGTTGACGAGCTCGATGCGCAGGGCCAGCAGGTCATCCGGGCGCACCACGGGGTTGCCGGGGCGGCTGTCGCTGAACAGGTTGCCGACGTATTCGATGAGATGCGGGATCGGCCCCGGCGTGATGATCACGGGCGGCGGCAGCGGCCCGACGACGACGGGCGCCGTCGGGTTGACCTTGATGGGCGGGGGAGGCGTGATCGAGATCGGCGGGGCGATCACGACGGGCGGGACCGGACCGAGCTTGATGTCGCCGAGCCGGGTCGACGCGCCGGCCTTGGTAGCCTTGGCCCGCGTCTCCTTCTTGGCCTGCTTCTTCGCCTGCTTCTCCGCCATGGCAGCGCTCCAGCGACCGCGCAATGCCGCGGCGCGGCGCGACTATAGGACCGGGATTTCCAGGGCGCACCCGACAGGTTGGGGATGGACGCGGGGCCCATGATGGCAGCGGAAGGCCCGTTAGCGCCTGGCGCGCCGCGACACTGGCTGCGGAGGGCGGCAGCAGCATCCACAAAACAAATGAGCCGAGGTGTCGTCGGCCGGTCCCGTGGCGCGCAAACCTGGCCGGCAGGGGCCGCGCTGAGTGCCTAGCCGGCCTTGGGCTTGAAGATATGCACCGTTTCGCCGCGGGCGAGCATGTCCACCAGTTGCGCGATGCGCCTGGCGCGCGTCTCGGGCTTGACGGCGGTCTGGACGCGCCAGAGCACGGCGTAACGGTTGCTCGCGTTGACGGTGGCGAAGAAGGCCTTGGCGGGCGGGTTGGCGTCCAGCGCCGCGGCGAGGTCGTCGGGCACGGTGGACGTCTTCGCGCCGTCGTAGGCCTGAGCCCAGCGGCCGTCGGCCTTGGCGGCATCGACCTGCGCCTGGCCCGGCGGCTGCATGCGGCCGGACTCGGTGAGCTTGGCCACCTTGTCGACGTTGATCTTGGACCAGATGCTGCGCGCGCGTCGCGGCGTGAAGCGCTGCAGGAAGTGCTGGTCGTCCAGGCCCTTCTTCTGGCCGTCGATCCAGCCCCAGCACAGCGCGATCTCCACCGCTTCAGGGTAGGTGACGCTGGGCTCGGCGGCGCCGCGCTTGGCGATCTTCAGCCACAGGCCGTCTGACTTGGCGTGGTTCTTCTTCAGCCAGGCCTCAAAGGCCTTGGCGTTCTTGAACAGCGCCGGAGCGGCCTCGGCCGGGGCGGCGGACTTGATGGCGGGCATGCGCGCAGTGTGCCGCAGGCGCTGGGGACGCCGATGGCAGGAGCGCTTCGGGCTGATTGCAGTCCTGCGCCCTGGCGCGTCCGGCAGACGCCTTCCGACCCATTGCAGTCAGCCGCGCGGTGTTCACGGGGTGTCACGGGCACGCCTCTTTGATGCCGTGCGACAGGCGCAGCGCCTGCCGCGAAGGTGGGGTTCAGCCATCCAGACCGCGATCGACCGTCTCAATCTGCAGCACCGGCTCGACGCGCGGGTCCACTGGGCGGCATGAACCCGAGCGCGTCCTATTCCGCAGGACCCGCTCCACCTCGTCGTACCTGCTGCCGTGCGAAGTGGTCGCGCCCAGTGGCGGAATGCCTTTAGGTCTTCGGCCGTCCTTCGCGCGCGAAGACCGTCCAGAGGTCCAGGCCGCGTGCGATCCGAACACCGAAGTTCAAGCGCAACGGTCCGCCTGTATACGCTTGGAAACAGCCATGGCGGGCCGTGGCGTCCAGACTCATAGACAGTGCTCGCTCGACGGAATTTCTGCGGCATTCCCGAGTCTCAGATGCCCAACCGCTGCCCAACTGGAGAACCCACATGCCCAACGCGTCCAATTCCAATCTGCGCGAAGTCAATGCCGATACGAAACGAGGCTCGTCGAACAAGGTGCCCGTGGTGCGCGCCATCGATGTGGGTTTCGGCCTCGTCAAACTGAGTGTGCGCAAGGGCGCCGACCTGACCTTCATCAACTTTCCGTCGATGGCGATCCCGGCCGATGTCAGCGCGGTGCGCACGCTGGGGACGCGCCGGCGCGACACTTTCGATGTGCCGGTGAACGACGCCAGCTACGAGGTGGGCCGCGACGTCGGCTTGGCCCAGGCCGGCGGCAGCTTCGGGCGCGACGTGACGGACGAGTTCTACCGCGGTGTTATCTACGAAGCCCTGACCAAAGGTGCGCTGCGTTACATGCTGGAAGCCGGCGACCCGGTGATCGATGTGCTCGTTCTCGGTTTGCCCGTCAACCAGTACAACGACAGCAAACGCCGCGACTACCTGCGCTCGCGCTACGAAGGCGACATCCCGGTCGGCGACGACAGGAAGATCAGGGTCAAGAAGGTTCTGGTGCAGGCCCAGCCGATGGGCGGCTACGCCGCGCTGGACGCCCACTTGGACGAGCTCAACGAGGTCATCGCCAGGACACCGGGTGCACTCCAGCCGCTGGCCAGCGGCGAAGCCCTGGACGACCTGTCGGTGTTGATGATCGACCCTGGCGAGCACACGCTGGACTGGCTGCTGATCCAGCAGGGCAGCATCAATCCGCGCGCTAGCGGCGCGGCGTCCGATGCCGGGCGCCACCGCGTCGTGCGCTCGGTGGTCGATTCGCTGGTGGCCGAGGTCGGCCGGCCGCTCGGCCCCGCGGTCATGCCGCGCATCAACGATGCGCTGCGCAGCGGCAGCCCGGTCAAGCTGGCCGGCGTGGCCCACGACCTGCAGCCCTTCGAGCCGGTCATCATGTCGGTGATCGAAGATTCGATCAACCGCATGATCGACGGCCTGCGCGACGCCCACGAAATCATCGATCTGATGGTGCTGGTGGGCGGACACCCTGAGCGTTACCGCGACGTTCTCGTCAAGCGGTTTCCGGCAATACCGGTCTTCATCATGCCCGACCCCATGGCGGCCAATGTGCGCGGCTTCCAGATGATCGGCGAGGCCATGGCGGAGGAACAAGCGGCCACCGCCTGACCTGCGCGCAGGGCAAGGAACCATGGCCGTTCTTCACCTGCAGTTCGACGTCGACAGCGAGGTCCATCCCGAACTGCACGCGATGCTCACGTCGATCGGCAGCAGCCTGTCGCAGGCGGAGCGGCTGCGCCAGTTGGCGGCGACGGGGCTGGTCTGGGAGCGCTTGCGCCTGCAGGCCTATGGCCGCATGGAAGTGCCGGACCTGGGCACCGAATCGGCAACTGCGCGCGAAGGCAGCGGCTCGTTGCCCCAGCTGCCCACGGCAGCCTCGGGGCCGGCAGTGCCGCGGGGCGATGCCACGACGGCTCGGCGCGTCGAACTGACGGGCTTCGTCGATCTCAGCGATACGGTGGATCTGACGCATCTGGATGTTGCTGGTCCGAACGACGGAGACGATGGCCGATCCGGACAGCACGCCGCCAGTCACGGTGTCGTGAGTGCGGAGAACATGGACAGGGCGGTGCAGATCGCCGCGGCGCATTTGCAGCCCGGGGGCGACATGCCGGAGCCGCTGCCGCTGCACGAGATCCGCAGCGTCGTGCAAGAGCTGCCCGTTCTGACCGAAGTGATCGGTGCGGTCGAACTGCCCGGCATTGGCGCCGTTGTCGGGCCGGCAAACGAAGCCCTGGCCGGCGCGGGACACGCTGACCGCGGCGGCACGATGCCCGGCGTAGCCCAGATCCACGAACTGGCGCCCTCACGCAAGACGGCCACGCGCTCGCGGTTGATGCGCATGAAGGAAAAGGGCCTGTTCAAGAACGAATGAGGGGCGGGATCGCCTGCAGGCCCTTCGGGCGCGTCAGCGCTGGCTGAAGAAGGCGATGCGTTCAGCGGTCAGCAGCAGCACGGCCTTGGGTGAGTGGCGGTCCACCAGGGCGCCACCCACCAGAATGAAGAGGGCGCGTGGCAGGCCGGCCCAGGGCCGGCACGGTGCCCAGCACCAGTGGGTCGCGGCTCAGGCTCATGACCAGCCAGGGCAGGGCCGGCAGCGTGAACTGGTCGCCCAGCATGGACAGCAGACCGCCGCCGATGAGCCAGCGGAAGTTGGCGTTGCGAAACAGCTCGCGGCGCGGATCGTTGTTCATGACTGTTCCTCGGCAGGCAGGGTCTCTTTGGCGCGGCGCAGATAGGCGATCAGCTCCAGGGTCACGCCGGACTGGCGGGCCAGCTCGGGCTCGGCGGCATACATGCGCTGCATGGTGTCCTTCATGCCCGGGGCGACCTCCAGGAACTGCTTCTGCAGCAGCAGCCAGCGTCTGACGAGGGCCTGCACCTCGGGGGAGCCGGGTTCGCGACCGGCCGCCATGGCCGCGCGGGCTTCGGCGATCAACCGCGGCCATCCCAGTTCAACCGCGTCGCGCCCGGTCTCGGGGATGGCTTCCCATTGCTGGCGCATGGCGCGCAGCTGTTCGGGGCTGAACCGGCGCTCGTGCACGCGGCGGATGGCCATGGCGTCCAGCAGCACCTGCACCGCATCGCCGCCGTCGCCGTGCAGCTCCAGGCGCTTGGCCGCATTGCGCAGCGTCAGCAGCAGGCTCTCCTGGGCCTGCAGCTGGGCCTGGACCTGTTCGATCTGGGCCTGCAGCACGGTGGCCAGGGGCTGGGGCGCTTCGCCGTCCAGCAGCGACGCGATCTCCTTCAGCGACAGGCCGGCATCGCGCAGGGCCAGCACGCGGTGCAGGCGCAGCACATCGGCCTCGCCATAGCGGCGATAGCCGGCCTCGCTGCGGCCCGAGGGGCGCAGCAGGCCGAGTTCTTCGTAGTGGTGCAGGGTGCGCACCGTCAGGCCGGCCCGTTTGGCCAGCTCACCCACCGTGTAGTCCATATCCGGCTCGTGCATGAAACGGGCCGGGTGTTGGAGTCTCACGTGACGTGAGGGTCAAGCGCCATCGCGAGGCATGGTGTCGCGACGCGGGGCACGCGAGCCCAACCCTGGGGCGAACCCTGATTGAAACCCCGTCAGATCGTGATGTTGTTTGCGCTCCCAACCTGGCACGGCGTTTGCGAAAGAGAGATTGCCGAAGCGACTGGCTTCGGGGAACCTAAGGAGTACCTCACCATGAAGACCTGGACGAATCTGCGACCCATCACCCTGACGGCCGCTGTGCTCGCAACCCTGACGCTGACCGCGCCCGCGAGTGCCCAGGAACCCACCGTGCCCGCCGCCGTCGGCCGCGCCGTTTTGCGCGATGCCCAGGGCGAATACCTGCTGGAAGACGGCCGCACCCTGCGTGTCGTCATCGGCGTGCGCCAGCTCGGCGTGGCCCTCGACGAGGCGCCGCTGGAGAGCTGGCAGGCCCGCAGCGCCGAGCTGCTGGTCAGTGCCGACGGCATGCGCCGCCTGCGCCTGTACCGCAATGTCGACGGCAGCGTCGACCGCATCGCGCTGGAGACCGACCGCGTCAAGTGAACCTGCGGGCCGGGCGCTGGGCCGCTCCCGAGCCGGCCCGCCTTGGCGATGTGCTTGCCGGTCGAGCCGGCAAGCATCGCCGTCCCCCAGGGGGACCGGCCAAGGTTCCCCTTGGACGAGGGGCTCCAATTCACGGGCGCGCCCGGCCATCCATCCACGCGGCGCGGATCTCGCGCCCGCAATCCACCGAAGCCACCGCCGGCTTGTCGCTCGGGTCGCCGCTCATGATGCCGCGGCGCTGTTCGCGCGCGACCATGCCGTAGAAACGCTTGTCGGCGCTGATCCAAGGATAGAAGCCGAAAGCGCCGGGGCTGGAAAACGTGCCGTCGCCGACCTGCGGGTCGTCCTCCACCCAATGGCCGAGGCTGTAGTGCCAGCTCTCGGTCGGGGGGATGGGTGTCTTCACGGCTTCGCGCGGGCAGGTCTGCGGGTTGGTGCAGACGGCCTCCTTGCCGAGCAGACGGCCGAGCTGCAGCCTGTCGTCGAGCAGGGCGCGCAGGAAGCGGCTGTAGTCGGCCGCCGAGGCCTTGCCGCCGCCGGCGGGCTGGGACTGGATGTAGTCAAAATGCCAATCGGCACCCAATGCGGGCGAAAGCGTCTGGCGCACCGCCAGGGCCAGACCGTCGGGGCCGAGAGAGCCCAGGCCCATCAGCACGGCGTGCTTCTGCATATGGCCGCCGTTGTAGTCGAAGCGGTTCTCGGTCGCCGGGTTCTGGCGGCCGCGGCCGTTGAGCAGGGCCTCCTGGCAGGCCGCCACGCTCTGGTTGGGCCGGCAGACATGGAAATAGGTGTAGCCCGACTGGAAGTGCAGGAACTTGACGTCGTCGGCGCTCAGCTGGCCCTGGCGGCGCTCGGCGACGAAGGCGCCGTAGATCCACTTCGATGCGGAGGCGATGGCCATCTCGGTGCTGCGCTCCGGCGCCTGGTCGCCGGCCTTGCCGCCGGCCAGCGGCTGGGTGGCATTGCCGATCTCCCAATAGAAGGGCTGGGCGGCCACGCAGGCGGCGGACTTCTCGGCCGTCAGCCGCGCCGCGGCGGCGCGCTGCACGGGCGTGGGGTCGGCATAGGCGATGAGGGGCGCGGCGATCAGCAGGGCAAGAGAGGTGTGGCGCATGGTGTGCTCCGTTGAGGTGGGCCCATGCTGCCCGGCGGCGATCGCGCAAAGGTTGCCGCGCGGGTTGCAGTGCTTGCGGAGTCTGACGGCGGGCGAGGGCTTGCAAGGATTTGTCATTGTTTTCCGTCAGCGTGCGAGGGCCGGCCTTCCCTAACATCCGGCCATGAGTCGCATCCTGATCGCCGACGACGAGGCCGAGCTGCGCGGCCTGTTGCAGCGCTATCTGACCGAGCAGGGCCACAGCGTGCGCGCAGTACCCGACGCGGCCGCGGCCGTCCAGCTGCTGGCGCGCGAGCGCTTCGACGTGCTGGTGCTGGACCTGATGATGCCTGGCGAGGACGGCCTGTCGCTGTGCCGGCGCCTGCGCGGCCAGGGCGAGACCATTCCCATCCTGATGCTGACGGCGCGCGGCGAACTCGTCGACCGCGTGCTGGGCCTGGAGATGGGCGCCGACGACTATCTCGCCAAGCCCTTTGCGCCGCGCGAGCTGCTGGCGCGCATCCAGGCCATGGTGCGACGCCAGCAGCAGCTCGGTGCCCATCTGGGGCCGGCCGGCGAAGAGCCGCTGCGTTTTGGCGCCTTCACCCTCTATCCGACGCAGCGTCGGCTGGAGCGCGATGGTGCGGTGGTGGACATCAGCACCGTCGAGCTGAATCTGCTGCGGGCCCTGGCCAGCCAGCCCAACCGGCCGCTGGGCCGCGAGAAGCTGCTGGTGCTGGCCCATGGGGAAGAGCATGGCGTCAGCGACCGCAGCCTGGATGTGCAGATCATGCGGCTGCGCCGCCTCATCGAGGCCGACCCGGGCGCGCCGCGCCACATCCAGACCGTGTGGGGCCTCGGCTATGTGTTCATCCTGGAGCCGGACGCGCGATGAAGTTCGGCCTGTCCACGCTGTTCGGCCGCAATCTGTGGCTCATCGTCCTGCTCATCGTCGTCGGCCAGCTGGTCAATGCCCTGGTCTATCGCGAACTGGTTGCCAAGCCCCGCCTGCACCAGTCTGCCGAAGCCACGGCGCGCAGCCTGCAGGCCGTGGTGGAAGGGCTGCGCCTGCTGCCGCAGGATCAACGCGCCGGCTTCGTGGCCCGCTTCAACGCCCGCGCCGGCTCGGGCCTGATGGAAGGGCCGTCCGAGCGGGTGTCGCTGATGGAGCGCGCCTATCTCGCCGAGTTGAACGAGCAACTCGGCATGCTGCCCGGCGGCCTGGACTGGCGGCGCGAGGCCAATGGCCTGATTGCCGTGCGCCTGCCCGACGTGCCTTTCTGGCTGGCCGTGCCCGCGGTGCAGCCGGCCCACCGCTTCGCGCGCACCTGGCTGATCGCCAGTGGCGTCAGCGGCGTGCTGGCCCTGCTCGGTGCCTGGCTGATCCAGCGCCGCATCAACCGGCCCCTGCAACGTTTGGTCGATGCAGCCAAGGCGGTCGGCGCCGGCCAGCGCCGCCTGCTGCTGCCCACCGACGGCCCGGCCGAGACGGCGGCCCTGGCGCGCGGCTTCAACGACATGGCCGAAGCCCTGGCGCGCGACGAAGAAGAGCGCCTCTTGATGCTGGCCGGCCTGTCGCACGATCTGCGCACGCCGCTGGCCAAGATCCGCCTCGCCAGCGAGCTGCTGCGCGATGCGGGCCAGGGCGACCCGGAGCTGCTCGACACCCTGGACCGCAGCCTGCACGGCCTGGACGGCCTGCTGACCCAGTTCCTCGACTACGCCCGCGCTGCCCACCCTGCCGAGCAGGAGCTGCCGGCGGTGGACATCGAGCTGCGCGAGTTCCTCGCCGAAACGCTGGCGATGGCGCCCGGTCTGCCGCAGCCCGTGCTGGCCGACGGACCGCCGGTGCGCCGCCGCGCCAGGCCTCAGGCCCTGCGCCGCCTCGTGCTCAATCTCATCGTCAATGCGCAAAACCACGGCGCACCGCCCATTGAGCTGGCCTGTGGCGAAGAGGCTGGTGCCGCCTGGATCGAGGTGCGCGACCGCGGCCCCGGCATTGCGCCGGGCCGTGTCGATGAACTCAAGCGCCCCTTCCAGCGTGGCGACGCAGCGCGCGGCGGCAAGGCCGGTTCGGGCCTGGGTCTGGCCATCGTCGAGCGCATTGCCCGCGCCGAGGGCGCCCGGCTCACGCTGCTGCCGCGCGAAGCTAGGGGGTTGGTTGCGCGTGTCAGCTGGATTTAGGCGTCAGCGCCGCCCATAGACTGGGCCATGACACTGCGGAGCCCTGCGTGAGAAGACGACTGCTGCTGGCCTTGAGCGCGTTGGCCATGACCCTGGGATCGCCAGCCTTTGCCGACTGCCAGCCCCAGATCCTGGAGCTGCCGGTCAGGCTGGTGGGCGGGCGGCCGGTCACCACTTTGAAGCTGAACGGCACCGACGTCCCGATGCTGGTCGACAGCGGGGCTTTCTTCAGCATGCTGTCGGCGACGACGGCGCGCCAGCTCAAGCTGCAGACCTTCGATCTGCCGTCCAGCTATCGCGTCCGAGGGTTTGCCGGCGAGATCGAGGGCCTTCAGCGCACGCGCATCGAGAAGGCGGGGTTTGGCGGCAAGGACTGGACCGATGTCGAGTTCATGGTGGGCGGCAACGAGAGCGAGCACTACCAAGGCATGCTGGGCCGCAGCATCCTGGCCATGGGTGACACCGAGTACGACCTCGCCCGCGGCATGGTGAAGCTGGTGTTTCCGCAGAGTGACTGCCGCAATGCCAACCTGGCCTACTGGGCCGGCAAGGACAAGGTCTTCACGACGCCATTGATCGGCGATGACCCGCGCGCGCCGCGGGTGGCCGTGCGCATCAACGGCAAGGAGGTGACCGCGATGATGGACACCGGGGCCACCCACAGCATCCTGCAGTTGCGCGCCGCCAGGCGTGCGGGCGTGAAGGAGGCGGACATGGCCAGCATGGGCCGGGTCGGGGGCGCCGGCGCAGGGCGGGCCCAGGTCTGGATGGTTCCCGTCGATGCCTTCGAATTCGGCGAGCAGAAGCTCAGCAACAACCGCATGGCGGTGACCGACGCGGAGACCGAGGATTTCATACTCGGCCTGGACTACCTGCTGTCGCACCGGGTGTATGTGTCACGGCTGCAGCGCAAGGTCTACGCCACCTATAACGGCGGTCCGGTGTTCTCGTCGGAAGGGCATGCCGCGGCGGATGCCAGCGACAAGGCCGGCTCCGAAGTGCCGCAGGATGCGGACGTGCTGATGCGCAGGGGTGCGGCCGCCGCGGCGCGCAACGATCTCCAAGGCGCGCTGACGGACCTGGATAGAGCCTGCGCCCTGGCACCCCATGTGGCGCTGTACCGGTTGGCTCGTGCGCGGGTCTACCTGGAGATGAAGCGCCGGGACGCTGCTGCCGCCGACCTCGACGAGGTGCTGAAGCTCGACCCCGCCCTGCATGAGGCGCGCATCGAGCGCGCCACGCTCTACGCCCAGCGTGGCGATGTGCCCCAGGCCCTCGTCGATCTGCAGGCCCTGGATGCCGCGCTGCCACCGTCGGCCCATCTGCGCCAGCGCATGGCTGAGCTTTACGGCCGCCACGGGTCGGCGACTGAAGCCTTGCGGCAGTGGCAGCTCTGGCTGGACAGCCATCCCAACGACGTAGGGGTCGACGACGTGCTGAACTCGCGTTGCTGGATGCGCACCACCCGCAACTTCGAGCTGGCACTGGCCCTGGACGATTGCAGGAAGGCGGTCGCGACGGATCGCAAGAACACGGCCTATCTGGACAGCCTGGGTTGGACCTATCTGCGATTGGGCCAACCGGCGGACGCTGTGAAGGCTTTCGACGCGGCGCTGGCCCTCAACGCCAGGCTGCCCGGGGCGCTCTACGGGCGGGCGCTGGCGCAGTTGCGCCTGGGCCGTGCCGAAGCCGCCAAGCGCGACCTCGGCGAGGCGCGCCGTCTCCAACCTGCCGTCGATGCGCTGGTGCGCAAGTTCGGGCTGCCGACGGTCGAGTCGGCCGCCCCGGAGCCGGCAGCCGGCGCCGCCGGCTGAGCCGGATCAGCGCGTCGCCACGAAACGGTACTCGTGCTGCGCGTCGCGCAGGATCAGCGTCGGCTTCGCGGCCTTGTCGTCGCGCACGAATTCGATGCCGCCGATGCCGGGGTCGATGGTCATGTAGCTCTGGGTACCGTCCTCGTTCTTGCGCAGCGCGACCTCGCTGTTCCAGTGGTCGAACTGGAAGCGGACCTGGCCGCCCTTCTTGCTGACCTTGATGTGGCCCAGGTCGGGTGACGCATAGCTGGCGGCCAGCGGCTTGATGGCGTCGGCGGGCACCGGCAGAGTCAGCAGCTCGCGCTGCTTGGCGGCCTCGGCCTTGCGGTTGGCGATCGCCACCTTGAGGCGCTCGTCGGCCTCGGGGCGGCCGTCGAACAGCACCTCCAGCAGCTTCCTCTGCAGCGGACCGCGCAGCAGCACGCCGGCGTCGGAGTTGGTCAGGATGGTCACGCCCACGCCGTACTCGGGCAGCCAGATCATGTTGGAGTGAAAGCCCAGCATGTCGCCGCCGTGCGAGGCGACGGTGATGCCGTATTGCTTGTCGACGAACAGGCCCATGCCGTAGCTGACGTCCTCGCCGACCATGACCTGCGGCTTGTAGCGCTCGGCCCAGTTGGCCTCGCCGATCAGCGGCTGGCCCTCGGGCGTCCTGCCCTTGTTGAGCTCCATCAGCACCCAGCGGCTGAAGTCACGTGGCGTCGTCCATACGGCGCCGGCGGGGCGGGCCGGGATGATGGTGTAGTTCAGGTCCATGCTGGCGCGTCGGGTGCTGCCGTCCAGCGCGTCGCCATGCGGCATGGCGTGGTTGCCGCGCAGCACCTTGGCGTAGTCGAAGGTGGTGCTTTTCATGCCCAGCGGCCCGAACAGCAATTCCTGCATCGCCTCGTCATAGGCCGCGCCGATCTCCTTGCCAGGCTTGAGGGCGCTGGCCGCCACATAGCCGCCGGCGCCCACCATCAGATTGCTGTACTGGAACACCTCGCCGAACTTGCTGGTCGGCTTCATGGCGCCGAGCTGGTCGAAGGTGGACTTCGCCGGCGCCTTGCCACTGGCGAACAGCCACTCCAGGTCCTGGCGCGGCATGCCGGTGCAGGCGCACACCAGATGCTTGATCTGCACGCTCTTGGTGACTTCGGGGTCGGCCAGCCTGAAGCCCGGGTAGGCCTCGGCGGCGGGCTGGTCCCAGCGCAGCTTGCCGGCGTCCACGGCGCGGGCCAGCAGGGCCGTCGTCATGGCCTTGGTGTTGCTGGCGGCCATGAAGAGGGTGTCGCCGTCCACCGGCGCGGGCTTGCCCTGCTCGCGCACGCCCAGGCCACCGGCCCAGACCACCTGGCGGTCGTTGATGAAGCTCAGGCCCACGCCGGGCACGTCGAGCTGCTTCATGCCGTCCGCAACGAAGGCCTTGAGCTGCTCTACGCGTTCGGGCGTCAGCGGCTTGGCCGTCCTGCCGGCAAAGCTCTCGCGCTCATAGCCCTTGGGGCGCAGGCTGGCGAAGAACTTGCCGACCGGAGCGCCGCGCTTTTCCAGCGTCGCCTCCGAGGCCTGCAGCAGCAGCACGACCCAGCCCTTGTCGCCGGTGCTGGCGTGGCGGGCGATGGCCTGCAGCACCAGCTTTTCGTTGGGAGATGTCTCGTACTCGAAGACCTGTTGGTCGACCCAGCCGTTGCGCGCCGGGCGCGGCGTGGCCAGGCGCAGCGTGCGCTTGAAGCCCGGGTCGACCAGGGCCCAGGCCTGGGCGATGGCGTCGGCGGCGTCCTTGGCCGAGGCGAGGTCGACGACGGTGACGCTGGCGTCGCCCTCGGGGGCGGTGAATTTCAGCACCGCGCCCTGGCCACTGGCGGCAAAGGCTTCGGGCGGGGAGTAGCTGTGGCCGGCGGAGGTGGTGTCGGCATTCGCCGCGGCAAAGGCGGCGGCGAGCAGGGATGCGATCAGCAAACGGCGCATGGGGGCTCCTGGATGAGGAGCCCGCATGCTAGGCCGAGTCTTATGGGGTGTTGATCGTCACGACCACCGTGCCCGTCGTCGTCCGGCCGAGGTTGTCCTTCAGCGTGATGACGAGATGGGTGCGGCCGGCCACCGGGTTGGCCCAGGCCACCGTCAGGCCCGTGCTGCTGCCGGAGAAGACCATGCCGCTGGCGGCACCGGTGATGCTGATGTTCAGCGAAGTGGCGCCAGGTGCCGAATAGCCGATGGTGCCGCTGAAGGCCCGGCCGGCGGTGCCGCTCAGGCTGGTGGTGGTCAGCTGGGGGCCGGTCGTGTTGGGCGTCGTCGTCGAGCCGCCGCTGGTTGTCGTCGCGCTGGCGCCGCTCAGGCTGGTCAGCAGGGCGCTGACATTGGGCGTGCCCCAGCCGGTGGGCGTGTCGTAGCCGGTCTTGGCCGTGCAGCCGGTGCACGTGCCGTTGCTGCCGCTGGCCACGTCCTTGAAGGCGGCGGCGTAGCTCGTCGGCACGGCGCCGATCTGCTGGTACAGCGCCGCATGCGGTTGGCCGAGCAGGGACTTGGCGGAGGCGGTGCGCATGGCGTTGGCGACGGCCAGCAGGCCGGCCCATTGCGGCGTGGCCAGGCTGGTGCCGCCGGCGCTGACCCAGCGCGTCGTCGTCGTGCCCGGGCTGATCAGCGCCACGTACTGGCCGGAATTGGGGTCGGCGTTGAAGGCCACGTCGGCGACTGCGCGCTTGGCATAGCCGCCGATGGTGCCGCTCTGATAGCTGGGCAGGGCGACATAGGCGCTGGTGCCGCCGCCGGTGCCGGTCCAGGTCGTTTCGCTGCGGGCGCCGCTGCCGTTGTAGCTGAGGGTGGTGCCGCCGACGGCGACGACGCGGGTCGACACCGAAGGCCAGGACACGGCCGCGCCGTTGTCGCCGGTGGCGGCCAGATAGCTCATGCCGGCGGTGGAGAAGGCGCTGTCATAGCTGGACGTCCAGCTGCCTTCCGAAGCGCCGAAGCTCATGGACACGACGCCGGCGCCCATCCGGTTGGCCAGGGCCACGGCCTTGGACAGGCTGCTGACGCCGGCATCCGGCGCCTCGATGAGGACGAGGCGGGCCAGCGGCGCGGTGGCATGGGCCCATTGCACGTCCAGGGCGATCTCGGTGGCCCAGCCGCTGTCGTAGGCGGGCGCGGTGGCGGTCAGGGCGCCTGCGCTCGTGCTGTAGGCGATGACCAGCTCGCAGCTCGAGCTCGAGGCGGCAGCCAGCGGCAGGCTGGCATTGGCGGCCAGCGTGCGGTTGCTGCAGGTTGGCAGGCCGAACTTGGCGTTGAAGGCGGCCAGTTCGGCGGCGATATTGGGGTCGTGCTTGGCGTTGACGATGTAGATCGTCTGGCCGGCGCCGAGCTGGGCGGCCTGGGCTGCCGTCAGGCCGGCGGTGCTGGCAGGCAGGGCCGGCTGACCATAGGCGGCGCGGATCTGGGCCGGCGTGTAGACCGTCATGGCGGTCGACGAGGCCATGGGGGCGGCTTCGCCGTTGCCCGCGGCGAAGGCACGCGGGCGCATGGCGTCGTCCAGGCGTTCGCGCGTCAGGCCCTTGGTGGTGATGCCGGACAGGGCCAGGGCGCGATGCGGTGCGGCGCCGTTGTCGGGCTCTTCGAGATCGACCGCGGCGGTGTGGAAGCTGGGCTGGGCGACGACGCCGGAAGCGGTGGCACCTTCGTCGAGGTCCACGCTGAGATTGATGACCGAAGCGGCCTCGCTGACCTGGACGGTCGGGCTGTCACCGCTGCCGCCACCGCAGGCGGTCAGGGCCGCGGCGGTCAGCAGGCTGAGGGTCCAGGAAGTCCAGGAGAGGTGGCGGGTACTGCGCATGGCCGGTTCTCGTGCGAAAGAGGGCCACGCCGATCAAGACCTGCCGGTCTTGGCGGCCCCGCTGCCGTGGCACTTGCGCGATGCAAGTGCGGTAGGCCGGTGGCTTTGCGTCCCCGCCTTTCGACGGGTTTGCCCTCAGGGTTGTGAAACAGGGTCAGTCTAGGTGCCGGGTTGGCGGCAAGCACCGCCCGGTGGGAGCGGTGCGTGACTTCTGCCTCGGCGGGCGGCGTGAGCTTGCGATGCCGCCAGCCTGGATTTCGTGAGTTACTGCCGTGTCGTTGCTTTGTGTCACGAAGGACACACAGACTCAAGCCGACGGCGGCTGCAGCGGGATCCAGACCGCAAAGCGCGTGCCGACCCCGGGTTCAGAGTCCACCTCGATGCGGCCGCCGTGCTTCTGCACGATGGAGAAGGACAGGGACAGGCCCAGGCCCGTCCCCTGGCCGACAGGCTTGGTCGTGAAGAAGGGCTCGAAGATGCGCCGCTTGACCTCCTCGCTCATGCCGCTGCCCGTGTCCGCGACCTCGATGCAGACCCAGTCGCCTTCGGCGCGCGTGGCCAGCGTGATCGTGCCCCTTTCCTTGATGGCATGGGCCGCGTTGACGATGAGATTCATGAAGACCTGGTTGAGCTGCGCGGCGATGCAGTGCACCGGGGGCAGCACGGCGTAGTCCTTGCGGATCTCGGCCTTGTACTTGACCTCGTTCATGACGACGTTGAGCGTCGAGTCCAGCCCGGCGTTGAGGTCGGCGTCCTGCCAGTCGGCGTGGTCGACGCGGGAGAAGTCCTTCAGGTCCTGCACGATCTTCTTGACCCGCGACAGCCCCTCCTCGCTCTCGTCGAGCAACTGGGGCAGGTCCTCCTGCACGAAGCTCAGATCGACGGCGGCGTCCACCCGGTCGAGTTCAGCGCGCACATCGCCCGGCAGCTCGTCGGCGGGCGTCTTCTTCAGCAGCTCGAGCAGCGCGAAGACGGGTTGGACATAGCCGCGCAAAGAGCCGAGGTTGGAGCTGACGAAGCCGATGGGGTTGTTGATCTCATGGGCCACGCCGGCGGCGAGCTGGCCGATGGAAGCCATCTTCTCGGCTTGCAGCAGCTGGTTCTGCGCCTCCTCGAGCCGGTTGTTGGTCTGCTTGATGCGCTCGTAGTTCAGCTCCAGTTCACGCTGCACGCGGCGCACCTCGGTGCGATCCTGCAGCAGCCACCAGGTGCCCGCCGTCGGCTCCTGCGGGTTGGACACGTAGGCAATGATCTGCACCCACAGCGTGTTGCCGGCCAGCGTGCAGACCTCCATCTCGTGCAGCAGCGAGCCGCCCTGCGACAGCACGGGATAGGCGATCTGGCTCAGGGCTTCGAAGTCTTCGTCACTCTTGAA
Source organism: Roseateles saccharophilus (assembly GCF_031458095.1). GTDB lineage: Bacteria > Pseudomonadota > Gammaproteobacteria > Burkholderiales > Burkholderiaceae_C > Pelomonas > Pelomonas saccharophila_A. The sequence goes on along the minus strand of NZ_JAVDXU010000001.1, from coordinate 2,164,353 downwards.
CAGGCGGCGCGTCGGCAGCCCATGGGGCGAGACGTCACCGAGCTCGAACATCTCGATGAACTTCTTGTTGCCGCGCTGCACCCGCTGGTGAGCGGTAGCGACGATGCCCACCGACGCGTTCTCGAGGAAGGCCTCCAGCTCGTGATGGGTGCTGAGCAACTGGGCCGTACGGTCGGCGATCATGTTTTCGAGCTCGGCGCGGTGGCGGCGCAACTCGTCCTCAGCCTGGCGTCGCCGCGTGACATCCTGAAGCGTTTCGATGGCGCCGACGACATCTCCGTTCATGTCAATGATGGGCGCGGCGGTGAAGAAGAGCCAACTCCCCCCTTGACCGAAATCGGGAAAGAAGCTCTCGACTTCGTAGGCGTTGGCGATGTGAGGCGATGGGCGACATAGGCCGCCGTACAGGCGTGCATGCTCCTCCGCAACTCGCCCATCGACGATCAGTTCCGCCAGCAGCGGTCTGGCCCTGGGATAGAAGGCTCGCCAGGTGTCGTCGCGGCCCAGCATGAAGGCGGCTTCTCGGCCCGTCGTCTGGGCGCAGGCGGAATTCCAGTGCGTGACCCGGTGCTCCCTGTCGATGACGAACGTGGCGACCGGGCTGTTCTCGAGAATCTGGGTGAGCACACGGCCCATGTCCAGCAGGCTGTTCTGCACATGACGGATGTCGCTGAGGTCCTGCCCCGTCAGCACGACGCAGATCTGGTCGGGCAGCACGACGCGCTGGCCTTTGATCTCCAGCACCCGGCGCGCACCACTGCCCGTGCAAGCCTCGATTTCGATGGCCGGGAGCTCGCCTTCTTCACTCAAGCAGCGCTCGCCGTAGCGCTGCAGCTCCGAGGCATGTTCCGCTGTGGCCCATCCGTGCGGTGGCATCCGTTGCAACTCGTCCTCGCCATAGCCCAGCAGGCGCTGCATCGCAGCGTTCGCGAGCAGGATCTTGTCGGCGCCATGCACCAAGGTCGGCGTGGTGACCGCCTGCAGCGCAAGCCGGAAACCGTCGTGTAGCGGCCCTTGGCTCACAGCTCCACCTCGCCCAGATCCTCGAGGGCGAAGGAAGCATCGCTGCCCCACTTGACATTGGTGATACCCAGCATGATGCGGTCTATTCCTGAGCCCGGCTTTCCGTTGAGAAACAATGTAGGCACGTCGGCGCTGTTTGGTTAGTGGCTCAGCAGTCTTCGCAGCCCAGGTCCGACCAGCCAGGTCGTGTCGAGGCCGAGGTCGTCATGCCAGTGCCTCCTTAGCGCGAGCTCGTCAGCAGCCCGCGCACCGCTGCCAGCAATTGCTCGTTGACGAACGGCTTGGCGAGTGTTTCGTGGGCCCCCAGATCACGGGCTTCGCGCAGCCGCTGCTGCGACTCACCCGAAACCACCAGCACGCGCAGATCGGGCCGTGGCATGCTGTCCCGAAGGAAGCGCAGCACGCCGAAGCCATCCATACCCGGCATATGCAGGTCGAGCGTCATGAGGGAGGGGGCGAAGCTGTGCAGCAGCGAACCAGCCTGGAAGCCGTCGGTGGCGATCAGCGTGTCATAGCCCGCGGGGCGCAGCACGCGCTGGATCGCTCGAGCCATCGGGGCGTCGTCGTCAACGATGAGGACACGATTGGACGGAGCGGACGCCTCAGCTGCGGCCACGGGCTCGGGCAAGCCATGACGGCGCGTGAACTCCTGAAGGTCGGCCAGAGCGATCCGGTAGTCGCCCCGGCCGGGCAGGCGATAGGCCACCAGGTCGCCGCGCTCAATCCAACGGATCACAGTGCGGAAACTGACTCCACACCGCTGCCCGGCTTCTCGGGAGGTCAGGACAAGGGCCGTCGAGGGAGTGGGTTCAGAGGGCATGACATGCAAGCTTTGATGGATGAAGCCTCGCCGCCGCTGTGCTGCGTGGTTTGGTGCTCAACGCCGTGAAGGCCTGAGTTCAGTGGCCTGTCTGCGGTGTCACGTTAGTTCCGTTTGTCACGTGAGTCACGTTGATTCAATTGAGCGCCAACGCTTCCAAAATTCAAAGGAACTACTTCACGCAGTCGGCAGGAGCGTGCGCAATCGGGCTGACCGCATTCTTGAGGGCCCATGACAACCGGCACCGCTGCCATCACGGCATCGGGCGTCTGCCTCCTATGTCCAGGCCCTGCGATTCACGCAAGGACCTGTTGAGGCTTCACGGCTGGGTGGAGGCTGGCTGCACGGGAATCCAGACCGAGAAGCGCGTGCCGACCCCGGGCTTGGAGTCCACCTCGATGCGGCCGCCGTGCTTCTGCACGATGGAGAAGGACAGGGACAGGCCCAGGCCCGTCCCCTGGCCGACGGGCTTGGTCGTGAAGAAGGGCTCGAAGATGCGCCGCTTGACCTCCTCGCTCATGCCGCTGCCCGTGTCCGCGACTTCGATGCAGACCCAGTCGCCTTCGGCGCGCGTGGCCAGCGTGATCGTGCCCCTTTCCTTGATGGCATGGGCCGCGTTGACGATGAGATTCATGAAGACCTGGTTGAGCTGCGCGGCGATGCAGTGCACCGGGGGCAGCACGGCGTAGTCCTTGCGGATCTCGGCCTTGTACTTGACCTCGTTCATGACGACGTTGAGCGTCGAGTCCAGCCCGGCGTTGAGGTCGGCGTCCTGCCAGTCGGCGTGGTCGACGCGGGAGAAGTCCTTCAGGTCCTGCACGATCTTCTTGACCCGCGACAGCCCCTCCTCGCTCTCGTCGAGCAACTGGGGCAGGTCCTCCTGCACGAAGCTCAGATCGACGGCGGCGTCCACCCGGTCGAGTTCAGCGCGCACATCGCCCGGCAGCTCGTCGGCGGGCGTCTTCTTCAGCAGCTCGAGCAGCGCGAAGACGGGTTGGACATAGCCGCGCAAAGAGCCGAGGTTGGAGCTGACGAAGCCGATGGGGTTGTTGATCTCATGGGCCACGCCGGCGGCGAGCTGGCCGATGGAGGCCATCTTCTCGGACTGCAGCAGCTGGTTCTGGGCTTCCTCCAGCCGGAAGTTGGTCTGCTTGATGCGCTCGTAGTTCAGCTCCAGTTCCTGCTGCACGCGGCGCACCTCGGTGCGATCCTGCAGCAGCCACCACGTACCAGCCTCCGGGTCCGCGGGGTCGGCGGCATAGGCAATGATCTGCACCCACAGCGAGTTGCCGGCCAGCGTGCACAGCTCGGTCTCGTGCAGCATCGAACCGCCCTGGGACAGCACCGGCCTGGCCACCCAGCGCAAGGCTTCGTAGTCGGCATCGCTCTTGAACAGCCGGCGCGTCGGCAGGCCATGTGGCGCCACGTCACCCAGCTCGAACATCTCGATGAACTTCCGATTGCCGCGCTGCACCTGCTGGTTGGCGGTCGAGATGATGCCGACCGATGCATTCTCGAGAAAGGCCTCGAGTTCATGATGGGTGCTCAGCAGCTGGGCCGTCCGGTCCGCCACCATGGTTTCCAGCTCGGTGCGGTGCCGACGCAGTTCGCGTTCGGCCTCGCGCCGCCGGGTGACGTCCTGCAGCGTCTCGATGGCACCGACGACCTGGCCATGCGTGTCGAACAGCGGGGCGGCGGTGAAGAACAGCCAGCGGCCTTCGCGGCCGAAGTTGGGGAAGTAGCCTTCCACTTCGTAGGCGTCGGGCAGGTGCGGCGAGCGACTGCAGTGGCGGCCATAGAGGCGCTCGCATTCCTGCTCGACGGTGCCGTCCAGGATCAGGTCGGCCAGCAGCGGCCGCTGTTCGGGATAGAAGGCGCGCCAGGCGTCGTCGCGTCCCATCATGTCGGTGGCCTCGCGCTCGGTGAGCTGGGCGCAGGCAGCGTTCCACTGTGTGATGCGGTGCGACTTGTCGATGACGAAGGTCGCCACCGGGTTGTTTTCGATGATCTGGTAGAGCACGCGGCCGATGTCCAGCAGGCTGGTCTGCACATGGCGGATGTCGCTGAGATCCTGCCCGGTCAGTACCGCGCAGGGCTGGCTGTGGAGCATGACGCGATGCGCCTTGACTTCCAGCACGCGCCGCGAGCCGCTCCCCGTCAACGCCTCGATCTCGATCGCGGGCAGCTCGCCTTCCTCGGCCAGGCAGCGATGGCCATAGCTCTGCAGCTCGTCCGCGAACTCCGGCGCTGCCCAACCGTGCGGCGACATCTGCTGCAGCGCCTCCAGGCCATAGCCCAGCAGGCGCTCCATTGCCGTGTTGGCGAACAGGATGCGATCCGATCCATGCACAAGGGCTGGCGCACTGACGGCCTGCAGGGCGAGGCTGAAATCGGCCGTCAGCGCCGTCACCACTTCACCTCTTCATCCGGGTCCTCCAGGATGAACGAGCCGTCGCTGCCCCATTTCACATGGGTGATGCCGGGCTCAAGCCGCTCCAGGCGGCGCAGTTCCGCCTCCTGGGCGCTGAGCACGCCCATCTGCTGGCGGACCTGATCGGCCAGGCGTTGGTTCTCCAGCGTCAGCTCGCGGATGCGCAACACCTGGCGCACGGCGCTGAGCAGGTCGAAGTCGGCCCAGGGTTTGGAGATGAAGCGGGCGATCTCGGCCTCGTTGATGGCCGCCACCAGCGCATTCAGGTCGGCATAGCCGGACAGGATGATGCGCCCGCAGTCGGGCTGCACCTGGCGCAACTGGCTCAGGAATTCCACACCGGTCATGCCCGGCATGCGCTGGTCGGAGATGGCCAGCGCGAAAGCGCACTCGCGCGCCCGCGCCAGTGCCACTGCTGCGTCGGTGAAGCTTTCGACCTCGTAGCGCGCGCCGCCGGTGTCCTTCAATCCATTGCGCAACAGCCGCTGCAGCGCGCTGAGGATATGAGGCTCGTCATCGACGAGCAGGATGCGCTCGCTCATGTTGCACCTCCTTCGGGCAGCTTCACGAAGACATGCAGCTTCGCGCCCTCGCGGCCGGCGAATTCGCGCAGCTGTTTGACGACCCGCGTGTCGAATACGAAGCCTGCCGCCAGCAGCAGCGTGCCCTGCGGCGACAACAGGTCGCGCGACAGCACCATGCCGGGCATCACTTCGTGCGCCTGCAGCTCCCGGTCGCTGGGCTTCTCGGAGGGTTCGTCCTTGAGCGCCAGCTCGAAAGCCTCGACGACCGCCTTTTCGTAGCGCGTGCCAGCGCCGCCGAGGATCAGCGAATGCGCTTCGGCCGCCGAATGGCGCTTCAGCGACAGCCGCCCCGACTGGGCGGCGTAATAGTCGCAGGCCACGCTGACCACCTGCGCGCCAAGCGGTACCTCATCGCCGCTCAATGCATCGGGATAGCCCTTGCCGTCTATGCGTTCGTGGTGCGAGCGCACCAGGCGCGCCACGCGCTGCAGACGCCCCAGCGGCAGCAGCGCCGCCTCGCCATTGAGCGGGTAGCGGCGGTACAAGGCCAGCTCGTCACTGGACATGGCCGAGAGCGGTTTGCGCAGCATCGTGTCTGGAAAGCCGATCTTGCCGATCTCGTGCAGCAGGCCGGCGATGTAGATGTCTTCCTCCGCCGCCGTGCCCAGGTTGAGCCGCCGCGCCGTGCGGCGAGCCAGGTCGGCCACCTCGCGCGAGTAGCCCGCCATGCCGCCACCGCGCAGTTCGATCAGACCGGAGAACACGTTGATCGACAGCAGGAAGTTCTCCTGCAGTTGCGCGAACGAGGTCTCCAGCATCGCGTTGACCTGCTCCAGTTCGCTGGTCCTTGCCTTGACCCGCGCTGCCAGGTCGGCGTTCAAGGCCTGCAGTTCGTCGTTCTGCCTTTGAGTCAGCAGCTGCAGCGCGCGGTTCTCCTTTTCCAGCCGGCGGCGTTCCAGCCCGTCCTGCACGCACATCAGCAGTTCGCGGTCGTCCCAGGGCTTGGCGATGTAGCGGTGGATCTGCCCGCGGTTGATGGCCGCAACGGTCGAGCCGATGTCGGCATAACCTGTCAACAGGATGCGCCCGACCGTCGGCCAGCGTTGGTGCACCTGTTCGAGCAGCGCCGCACCGTCCATCTCCGGCATGCGCATGTCGGAAACGACGAGATCGACCGGCTCGGTCTCCAGCATGGCCAGCCCGGCCTTGCCGCTTTCGGCCAGCAACACCCTGTAACCTTGGGGCCGGAACAGGCGCCGCAGCGCGCTGAGAATCGATACCTCGTCGTCGACGAACAGCACGACTGGAGGGTCGGCGGCTTTTGCATCCATCGCATCGCTCCCATTCGAACGGCATCGCCGTTCGCGGCGACCAGCCGAGGCTAGCCGCCGCTTACTTGGGAGTTTAGGCAGATCGACTCGGCTGTGCTTGCCGAGTTTGTTCGAAAGATGTGGTCGGTGGATGCGGACTCAGACGGGCGCGATCTCCACCGCGACGCCCGAGAGCACTGCGTTGCCCGACAGCGGGTCCCGCGCCGTGTCGTCCAGCAGCTCATTCATGTTGACCCCCGGCCGCTCGCGAGCCACGCCGAGCACCACGCCGTCCAGGTCATGCCCCCAGCCATGCGGCAGGCTGACCACGCCGGGGCTCATGTCGGCGCTGCGCTCGACGCGGGCGATCAGTTCGCCCACGGCGCTCTTGATCTTGGCGAATTCCGAGAGGCCCAGGCGATCCGCATCGCCGGGGTTGACCAGCAGGGTGCAGCGGTCCGGCCCCTTGGCCAGCACGGGAAGGTTGTGCATCCAGCTGTTGCCCGAGCGTGTGTCGCGCCGGCCGATGAGGCTGAACTCGGGCGCCGGCTCGGTCTTGACCTCGGCCAGGTCGGCCAGCACCGACGGCGGGGCGAGTTCGATCTTGCCGCTGGGCGTGCGCAGGATCTCGGGGATGCGGGCGGTAAGCGCACCGAGGTCGATGCCGCCGCCTTCGACGGTGCTGGCGGCCTTGACCTTGGCCAGGTTGATGCCTTCGGGCTTGCGGCCGAACTGGTCGCCATAGGGCCCGACGCGCAGCTGCAGGTCGATGAGGCGCTCCGGGCCGCGCCAGGGCTTCAGCGCGGCGAGGACCGCGGGCGTCTGGTCGCCGGCAAAGCGGCGCACGTCGGACTCGATGGCCTCGTCGTCGAGCTGGGCCACGTCGACATCCAGGCCGCGGCCCTCCAGCAAGGCACACAGGCGCAGGATGGTCTGCCATTCCTGTGGCGTGCCGGCCGGGGCGTCGAAGACGGGGCCGGAGAAGCGCGCATGGTTGCGGTGGCTGAGCTGCGGGAAGGCGACGTCGTAGTGCAGGTCTTCCAGCGGCGACAGGCCCGGCAGGATGACGTCGGCATGGCGGCTGGTCTCGTTGACGTAGATGTCCATGCTGAGCATGAAGTCCAGGCTGTCCAGCGCCTTGGCGATGCGCGGGCCGCCGGGGGCCGACAGCACGGGGTTGCTGGCGATCGTGATCAGCGCCTTGATCTGGCCTTCGCCCGGCGTCTCCATCTCCTCGGCCATCACGGTGATGGGCAGCTCGCCGAAGACCTCGGGCGCACCCGAGACGCGGCTCCGGCGCCGGCCGGTCGTGATGCCCTTGCCGCTGCCGGGCTTGCCTTGCGTATTGGGCGCAAAGGCGGCGGCCTTGGCGAACATCGCACCGCCTTCGCGGTCGAGGTTGCCGGTCAGCGCATTGATGAGATCGACCAGCCAGGAATTGACCGTGCCGAAGCGCGTCGTACAGGTGCCGATGCGGCCATAGACGGCGGCATGCGGTGCGGCGGCGATCTCGCGGGCGATGCGGCGCTGCGTCACGGCCGGAATGCCGCAGCCGGCGGCGGTGACTTCGGGCGCAAATGGCAGCACGGCGGCGCGGGCTTCCTCCAGGCCGTTGACGTGTCCTTCGAGACGGCCCAGCTTGACGAGGTTCTCATCGAACAGCGTGTGCGCAATGCCGGCCAGCAGCAGCGCGTCGCCGCCGGGGCGGATGGCCAGGTGTTCGTCGGCCGCCGCGGCCGTCTCGCTGCGGCGCGGGTCGACAACGACGATGCGCCCGCCGCGCGCTCGCATGGCCTTGGCCTTGCCGCGGTAGTCGGGCACCGTCCACAGGCTGCCGTTGCTGATCATCGGGTTGCCGCCGAGGATGAGCAGATAGTCGCAGCGCTCGATGTCGGGCAGGGGAATGCTGAGCCAGTGGCCGAACATCAGGCCGGCACTGAGCTGCTTGGGCATCTGGTCCAGCGTCGAGGCGCTGTAGGCATTGCGCGTGCCCAGGGCCCGCACCAGGCGCGGCGTGTAGGCCAAGAGACTCACCTTGTGGGCGGCCGGGTTGCCGATGGTCAGGGCCACCGAGTCCGGCCCCTTTTCACGCCAGATCGGCAGCAGGCGCTTCTCGATCTCGGCAAAGGCTTCGTCCCAGCTCGCCTCGACGAACTTGCCGTCGCGCTTGATCAGCGGCGTGCGCAGGCGGTCGGGGTCCTCATGCAGGTCCTTCAGGCTGACGCCCTTGGGGCAGAGATAGCCGTGGCTGAAGACGTCCTGGTCGGCGCCGCGGATGCTGATGACCTTGGCGCCTTCGGTCTTCACCTCCAGGCCGCAGCAGGCCTCGCACAGGGGGCAGATGCGGTAATGGCTTTCGGGCATGGCAAGTCTCCTGGTCGATCTTTCGACCGATTCTGAGGGGAGGAGACTAGCCCTGGCGTCAACCCGGCGACATGACGTGCCGGGTCATTGACCGCGCCCGCCTCAAGCCGCCGGCCAGACGATCTCGCGCCCGGCGCCGTGATGCAGCGTCCACAGGCCGGCGTCGACTCCCGCCCGCAGTTCGCGGATGTCCGCATGCGAGCCGGGTGGCCGGGCGCCCGGTGTGATGCCGACCCAGAGGTTGCGGCCGCTGGCCTTGGCGACATAGAGGCATTGGTCGGCCAGGGCCAGAGTGTCGTTCCAGTCCACTGCCGCCTCGCCGTCGCCCTGCCGTTGCAGGGGATGGCAGGCGTAGCCTATGGAGCAGGTCTTGCGCAGCACCTGGCCGTCACCGAGCAGGAAGTCGTGGCCGGCGACGCCGGCACGCAGCCGCTCGGCGAGCACATGGATGCCAGCCGCATGGGTCTGGCGGGCCAGCACGAGGAATTCCTCGCCACCCCAACGCACCAGCGTGTCCGATTCACGCAGCAGCCCGTGCAGCACGGCCGCGCATTGCTTCAGTACGGCATCGCCGGCCGCGTGGCCATGCACGTCGTTGACGGCCTTGAAATGGTCGACGTCGATCATCATGAAGACGACATCGGCATTGGTCGCCGCGTCGCCGGCATTGCTGCGCAGGCGGCGCGCTTGCGCCAGATCTTCGTGCAGGGTGTCGACCAGATGGCGGCGATTGCGCAGGCCGGTCAGGGGGTCGGAGAAGGCCATGTCGCGCATCGCCTGGTAGGCGCGCTTGACGTGATGCCGGCTGACGGCCGCGATGACGGCCGCCGCCAGCCCGGCCGCCGCGGCCAGGGCCAGCACCCAGCGGAAGCGCCGTTGGTACTTTGTTTCCTGCTCCAGCGCGTCGATCTGGCGTCGGCGCTTGTCGGCCTCGTAGGCCGCATTGGCGTCGGTGATGCGCTTCTGGTCGGCCGCCTTGCGCACCTCGTCGGTCATGCGCTTGAACTGCACCGCGGCCTCGTAGGCCCGCGGGTAGTCGTGGGCAAAGGCCAGTTCCTCGGCGAGCAGGCCCTGCACGTCGGCGGCATTGGCGGCCATGCCGGGCGTGGAAGCGAAGGCGGCGATGGCCTTGCGCATCCAGTCGAGCCCCTCGGGCCGGCCCAGTCGGTTCAGGGCGATGCCCTTGTTGACCCAGCAGACCCACAGCGGCTCCTGGCCGCCGCTGCGCTCCACCAGGGGAATGGCTTCCTCGGCATAGGCCAGGGCGGCGGGGTAGTCCTTCTTCTGCAGGGCCACGTCGGCCAGATTGGTCGCGGCGACGGCGGCATTGGCGGGGCGCAGTTCCTCCCTGGCGGCGGCCCGGGCCTTCAGCAAGCCCGCCAGTTGTTCATCGGGCCGGCCCAGCAGGCCCAGGAAATGGGCCTTGCGCAGGTAGTAGCTGGACAGGGCCGAGCGGTCTGCCGCGGCCTCCGAGGCGTCGATGGCGCGCTGCACCGTGCGCAGGGCCTCGTCGATGCGGCCGGAGCGCGAATGGACCAGCGCCATGGCGGTCAGGGCCTGCGAGAACTCGAACACAGCGTCGGGGCGCTCGTCGAGGATGCGCAGGGCCTGGACCAGCAGCTCCGTGGCCTCGGGCAGCCGCCCCAGCCCCATCATGGCCGTGCCTGCAAGCCGCCAGACATCGGCCGCCAGCAGGCGCGCATCGGCGTCTGGGCCGTCGGCCGCCAGGGTCGGCAACTGGGCCGCGACGTTCTCATAGCGCGTGAGGACCTCGCGATGGCGGCGCGCCTCGACGAGGGCGCGCATCGCAAGGCGGTCGAAGTGCAGGCTTTCCCGCGCATCCGTCGCCTGCTGCCGACCCGTCGCCGTCTCGGCCAGGACTTCGTCGGTCCGGTCGAGACGGATCAGGTCGTTCACCAGGCGGATGCGCAGCCAGTTTCGGTCTTGCTGCTTCAAGCCGCCCGCCGCGAGCGCCTGCCGCGCCAGCTCGATGGAGGCCATGGGCCGTCGACGGTCGTCGGCCTCGATCTTGCGCTTCACGCTGGCCAGATCCGGCTTCGCTTCCTGCCGGGCCGTGCTGGCCGCGGCGACGGGCTGTGCTTGCGCCAGGCCTGGCCAACCCATGGCAAAGCACATCGCAAGGGCCGCCGTCCCGGCGGCAGTGCGCCGGCCTGGCCTGCTTGGCTTGTGCTTCATGTCCGCGGTGATCGAATGCCCCGCTCCAAGTCTAGGAGGGCCGTGCCCATGCAGGCGCGCCCGGCAGCGCTGCCCGCGTCACCGGCGTGCAGGATGTCGCGCTGCCGCCGGCCGTTACCAGTTGCCGATGCTGGGGTTTTCGTACTTGAACTCGTTGGGCACGCCGGCGTCGAAGTTGGTGTACGAAAAGGACATGCTCATCTCCAGCGACGACACCTGATGCCACCAGCCCAGCGGCAGGAAGAGGGTGTCGCCGGGCTCCAGCACCGTCTCCAGCACGACGGCCTCGCGCAGCCGTGGGTAGCGGTTGAAGTCCGGCGCGTCGAGGTCGATGGGGCTGTAGACGCCCATGCGGTTGTAGAGCAGCGGCGTCTGCAGCGGCGACACGAAGCGCCAGCGCTTGCGGCCGACGACCTGGGTGTGGAAGAGCATCAGCGTGTCGTGATGCAGGGGCGTGCGCGTGCCGGCCGGGCCGAACCAGAAGGAGGCGGCGGTGTGCAGCAGGGCCGGGTCGCAGATGGGCGGCATGCGGCCGATGTCCTGCAGCAGCGGCATGAACTCGGGCCGGCGCAGCATCTCGTCGTTGGCCGTCAGATAGTGGTCGTTGGTGGCGCCGCCGTTGACGACGAGGTCGGCGAACTCCGACACCTTCATGCGTTGGCGCAGCTTTTCCTTGTTCTGCTCGAACAGGGTGTCGGTGTTGCGGCCCACCTGCACGTCGACCTCGAGATGGCCGAAGCGCGCACTCAGGTCGGCCGGCGACCAGCGCTTCATGGCCGGCCAGTCCTCGGCGATGTCGGTCAGCATGACGGGCCGGCAGCCGTAGACATAGCGCTGCAGGAATTCATCGCGCCCGACGCCGCGGCGCTTCTCGACGACGGCATAGGCCGGGTCCTGCTGCCAGACCTTCTGCAGGTTGTTGCAGACCGACTCCAGCTTGCGCAGCATCTGCTGCTGGCGGCGCGCGGCCTGGAAGACCGGATCCTGCTCGATCTGGCCGATGGCGGCGGCGGCCGTCTCGGTGTCCTGGCCGGCCGTGATCATGGTGTCCAGCATGGAGGCGGGCGCGCAGTCCCAGAGCCGGTTGTCGGCCACCCACAGCAGCCAGTCGGGCGTCAGGTCGAGCAGGGCCGCGGGGCGGGGCCGGGGCGGGGGCTTGATCGGGGAGAGCGTCATGGCGGCAAGGGGTGTAAGCGGGCCAGCGAGCGGCATTGTGAGGGGGCCGCAACTGGTATTGCCGGGACGGGTTAGGGGCAGGGGTGCAGCCACTCTTGCAGCTGTTGCAACACGGCCGGATCGGTCTGCAAGGCCAGATGGCCCAGGCCGGTAAAAAGGGCGGTGTCGGTGAAGGCCAGGCGGCGGGCTGGCGAGCGGTGCTGGCCGAGTGCGCTGGCCACCGGGACCAGGCCGTCGCCCAGCCAGCGGGCCGGCGAGCCACCCGGTTTCTTCGATGTCGTGGCGGCGACCGCGTAGCAGGCCACGCCTTCGGGCAGCGGCAGCACGCTGGCCTTGCCGGCGTCAGCTTCGAGTAGGCTGGCATGGCGCAGATCGCGGATGCCCGCGCTGCGCCGCGCGGCCAGCAGGGCCAAGGGCCGCGAATAGGCGCTGACATCGAGCAGCTGCTGCACCTGTTGGCCACCGCGTTCCAGCGGTGCGCCCTGGTGCGGCGTGCCGAGTGTGACCAGGGCCTGCAGCCGCTGGCGCCAGCGCCGCCGGCCGGCCTGGGCGATGGCACTGCGAATGACCAGTCCACCCATGCTGTGGCCGAGCAGCGTGATCGGACCGGGCACGGCATCGAGCAGCTTGGCCAGTTCGGCGCCGTTTCTCCAGATGGGGCGGCCGCTGTTGTAGCGCAGGCCCAGTGGCTGGTAGCCCAGGGCGGCGAGGGCGGCAGGAAAATCGGCGCCGTCACGCCGCCATTGCGCCTCGTTCATGCACAGGCCGTGCAGCATGACAAGGGCCGGACCCGTCGCACCATCCACGAGCGGGTAAAGGCGCATCGTCGTGGCCAGCGGATTGGCGGTGTCTTCGAGGTAGTCGCCCAGCACGCCGTTCAGTGCCGCCTGCACGGCGTTGGCACGGTCGGCTTCGGCTTGGCCCAACAGCGGCGTCAACGCACCAAGGGCCAGGTCCAGCCCACCGCCGACCAGCTTCGTCACACCGCGCACGCTGCGGTAGACCAGGCCGGTGATGCCCAAGGTGCGCTCGCGTTTTTTCGTCAGCGGCAGCCGGGAGATCTCGGCATGCACGGCCTCGACGAGGTTGGTGACGCCGGTGGTGGCGTCGACGGCGAGGCGGCTGGCGCCGCGGAGCTGCTGGGGGTTGGGCATGGACGCATCATGCCGCTGATGTTGTGTGGGGTGCTTTGGCGTAGAGCAGCGTCTGCTCGTTGCATTGCCGGGAGTCCGTCCCGGCGGCCGGGTAACTTTCTTCTGCGGGGCCAGAAGAAAGTCACCAAAGAAGAGGCCCTGAACCGCATACGACCGCGACGCCACGATGAGCGGCGCGCGAAAACAACCAGCGGCATCGCGGGAAGAAGCGAACCGCTGCGCTCTCGCGTCTGACTTGTCACGAGCACCATCCATCGCGCCAGCAGCCCGTCCGACGCGCGGCTGCACGCCGTGCTCACGAGCAAAAGCGAATGCGGCGTCGCTCGGGCGACGCGGCTGCTCGGTATTCCTGATGAGCCCGGCGTGCAGCCGGCGTTAACCGGCCTGAAGAGGCGATGGATGGTGCTCTGCACAGGGACAGCAGCGAGAGCGCAGCGGGTCGCTTGGGGGCGAGTCCCAATCCGAGCAACGCGGGCGCATGCCACCTCTCGAGTGCGGATTGCATTCAGCGCTCCTCTTTTGGTGACTTTTCTCTGGCGCGTCAGAGAAAAGTTACCCGCCCTGCCGGGGCGGACTCCCGGCTCACTGCAACGAGTCGAAAGGCTCTTCGCAAAGGCAACCTAAAAACCAAAACCTCACATCTGCCGAAACAGATGCGCACAACTCTCCGCCACCAGCAGCATCTCCGTGCCGTGCTTCAACTTGATCTGCATGCGGCCGCGAAAGTCCCGGCTCACACTCGCAATGGCGTTCACATTGACCAGCGTCGAGCGATGGATCTGCCAGAACTGTTGCGGGTCGAGCTCGTCGATGAGCTCCTTCAGCGGCTTGCGGATCAGGGCCTCGCCGTCCTTCAAGGCCAGGCGCGTGTACTTGTTGTCGCTCTGGAAGAACATCACCTCGTCGACGGTGATGAGTCTGAGGGTCTGGCCCACCGAGGCATTGATCCAGCGCAGCGGCGCCCGCACGGCCGAGGGCGTGGCGGCGGGCCTCGCGCCGAGCTGGTCCAGCACGCCGCCCAGCTGGGCCGGCGCCTGGCCCAGCCGCGCCTTCAATCGCGAGATGGCCGTGAACAGGCGGGCACCGGCCAGCGGCTTGAGCAGGTAGTCGACGGCGCCCTGGTCGAAGGCGGCGATGGCGTACTGGTCATAGGCGGTGACGAAGACGACATGGGCGCGGCCGTTGACCTGGCGGGCCACGTCGATGCCGGTGGCGCCGGGCATCTCGATGTCGAGGAAGAGGATGTCGGGCTGGTGTTCGTCGAGCAGGCGCAGCGCTTCCAGGCCGTCCGCGGCCTCGCCAACGATGCTCAGGTCGGGCCAGAGCTTGCCGAGCTGCTCGACCAGCTCGCCGCGCAGCGGGGCTTCGTCTTCGGCGACCACCGCGGTCGGTGCAATCAGACTCATGGCGGCAATTCCAGCATGAACTCGGTGCGGCCGTCGCCGCTGGTGCAGACGAGTTTGGCGTCCAGCACGGCCAGGCGCTCGCGCAGGGAGGCGAGGTCCTCGTCCTCGCTGCACAGGCCGGGTTGATCAAAGCCCAGCGTGATGCCTTGCTCGGCCTTCAGCCAGCAGCGCCTGGGATGGCCCAGGCGCACGGCGCGCTGCACCAGCGGCAACAGCAGCATGGGCGGCAGCTGCGTGGCGCCGCGCGAGCCGAGTTCGCATTCGAAGACGGGTGGGTCGCCGTTGAGGTCGCGCAGCAGGTCGAGGTAGCTGGCGATCAGCTCCGCCTCGCCGCCCAGCGTCGCGCCGGCATCACGCAGCCGCGGCAGCGCCACGCGCAGATGGCGGATCAGCCGCTCCAGCCGGGCGCTGGCGCCGGGGTCGTCGCGGCCATAGGCCTGCTCGACGGAGACCAGGGCGTCGAACAGCAGGGCCGGGTCGACCTGGGCCTGCAGGGCCGCCAGGCGCGAGGCCAGGGCATGGCGGCGCAGCTGGCTGTGCTCGCGCAGCAGGTCCTGGGCGGCCTGGTCCTGGCGGCGGCGCAGGGTGCGAAATTCCAGCACGCCGACGATCATCAGTGCCGGCATGAAGACCCACAGCGTGTCGCCGATGATGGCGTTGATGCGGAACATCGTGCACTTCATCTTGCCGTGGGTCTGGGCATAGATGTCGCACAGCGACGGCCAGGGCAGGGCGGCGGCCAGCGGATAGATGACGCCCATGGACAGCACCGCGCCCAGGGCGGTGGCTGCCACCAGGCGCTGGCGCCGTGCCGGGTGGGCCGGATGGCTGCGCGCGGCCGGCAGCCAGCACAGCAGCAGCACGGCGCAGCTGATCAGCGGCAGGCTCAACTGGCGGGCAATCACGGGCAGCAACTGGTCGCCGACGCGCAGCTCCAGCAGCGAGGTCAGGTCGATGGCGCCGAAGAGCAGGCCTGCGCTGACAAAGACCAGGGCCTCGGGCCAACGCAGCGAGCGCCAGGATTGCCAGACATGCCGGATCATCTCGTGGACTCCAGCTGCGTTCGCGGGCCGAGCGCTGGGCCGCTCCCGAGCCGGCCCGTCTGGCGATGTGCTTGTCGGTCAATCCGGCAAGCATCGCCGTCCCCTCGGGGGATCGACTGGGCTTGCCCGCGTGCAGCGGGGCAAGACTGGGCGAGGGGCTGGCTCACGCGAGCGCCTCCTGCGGCAGGTGCACGCGGGCGATGACGCCGCGCGGCTGGGCGGCTTCCAGCTCCAGCGTCGCCGCATCGCCGAAGCGGGCGGCGAGACGGGCCCGCGTGTTGGCCAGGCCCACGCCGGCGCCGCCGCTGGCCGCGCCGAAGCCCTGGCCGTTGTCGGCCACCTCGACGGTCAGGCCGCCGTCGGCCGCATGGCCAGCGCGGATCAGGATGCGGCCACCCTCCGGCAGCGGCGACAGACCATGCTTGATGGCGTTCTCCACCAGCGTCGGCAGCACCAATGTTGGCAGTTGGGCTGTCAGCAGCTCGGGCGGTGCCTGGATGTCGAAGGACAGGCGTTCGCCCATGCGCATCTGCAGGATGGCAAGGTAGTGGCGCACCAGCTCCAGCTCGTCGGCCAGCGTGGATTCATGCCGGCGCATGCCGGGCAGTGCGGCGCGCAGATAGGCGATCAGGGCCACCAGCATGTTGCGGCCGCGCTCGGGCTGGGTCTCGTACAGGCGCTTGACGTTGGCCAGGGTGTTGAACAGGAAGTGGGGCTCGATCTGCGCGTTCAACGCGGACAGCTGGGCCTCGGTCTGCTGGGTCTTCAGTGCCTCACGCTCGCGGAACAGCCGGGTCAGCTCATCCCGGCCCTGGCGCTGGGCGCGGCTGACGAGCAGCAGCGCATAGGCGATGCCCCCCAGCAGCGCCCACAGCGAGATGGTGGAGATGACCCAGGCCGGCTTGACCTTGTTGCTGGGGTCGCTCATGGACGAGACCGCGTAGCGCAGCCAGGTGCCCAGGGCGGCGCCGGAGGCGACGGCCAGGGCCTGTAGCGTCAGTGCGGACGACAGCTTCCAGCGCCGGCCGGCCAGCAAGGCCTCGGCCAAGCCCACCATCACCAGCAGGGAAATCCCGGTCAGCAGGCATTGGCGGCTGAAGCGGATCAGGTCGAAGAAGGCGTCGGCCAGGTCGCCGTCGCCTTCGCCGAACCAGGTCAGGGCGCGCGAGATGGCATAGAGCAGGCAGAAATAGTAGACGCCCGCCAGCATGCGCAGATTGCAGACGCGGCGAAAGGCTTGCAGCGGGCTGAGGTCCTCCATCCGGTCCATTCTCGGCGCCCGGCTCAAGGCCGGGTCGGCATGCGACGAAACGGGTCATATCCGGCGCCAAGCCGGATATGACCGGTCCGGCAACTGGGCTCAGGCAGCGCCAGCTGCCGCAATCAGCGCCTTGAGTTCCCGCTCCGAGGCCGCCGGATCGCCGAGATTGACCTCGATGAGGCGGCGCAGATGGGTGATGGACTCGATGTCGATGCTGCGGCACAGCACGCCGGCATGGTGGCCTTCGACATGGGCCAGCTCACCGGCCATGGCGATGACGATGTCGCCGGTGGCACCCGCCCCGAGAGGCAGCTTGACCAGGCAGGGCATACCGACCTGGGGCGGATTCCCGGCCGGCAATTGCAGCAACACACCCTTGAGGGAGATGTCGATCACCTGGCAGCGCAGATGCTCCTGGGTCGTGATCAGCTCGGCGCCGGAGGCGAAGGCGACGCGGGCGAATTGGCGGCGTTCGGTGCTGATGATGGTCTCCCGGCGGCGCAGCAGTGGGCTGGGCCGATCCTAGACGAAAGGTTCCAGCGCGGTGCTGCTGCTGAAGACGGTGCTGTGCTCCACGGCCTGCTGCAGCCTCTGCGGGGCCAGCGAGGCCAGGCCCATGGCTTCCAGCATGAACCAGGCGGCGCGCAGCAGGGCGACGATCTCGTCGCGCGTGCCGTCGACCTCGACCGGCGACTCATCCCAGTCGCGCTCCGGGGACTGGCGCGGCGCCACGACGGCCGGCCGGTGGGCGCGGGCGATGCGGGCCAGCAGCTCGCGGGTGTCCACGGTGGCGCTGGGTGCATCGATGAGGCGCACCAGGTCGCCCAGCTGCTGTTCGGCCGCGGCGGCCAGCAGGCGCGCGGCCTGGTCGGCCCCGCCCGCCAGATACAGGCCGGCGGCGAGGTCGGCGTATTCGAGGGCGGCGGACAGCCGCTGGAGGTCGGGGTTGGACGACATGACCATCGAGTCTAGGTTGTGTGCAGTGGCAAAGGGCGGCCAAACTTCACACTGCCTTGTTTATGCTGGCCCACACCCCCCGCATCCGAACGGAGAGCTCCATGACCGACCGCCGCAGGCATCTGCAACACCTGGCCGCCCTGGCTTCCGCGGCAGCCCTGCCCGCCTGGGCCGCGGAAGACCCGGACAGCACCTATGACGAGGAGTCCGTCCTCAAGGCTGCAACCGATTTCTTCGGCCAGACCACCGAAGGCCTGGCCAAGGTCATCGAGAAGGCCTTCAAGGACCAGGGCCGCCCGAACGCCTATATCAAGGGCCAGGAGGCCAGCGGCGCGGTGACCGTCGGCCTGCGTTATGGCGACGGCGAGCTGCTGATGAAGGGGGGCGGCAGCGCCAAGGTCTATTGGGCCGGCCCGTCCATCGGCTTCGACGTGGGCGGCAATGCATCCAAGGTCTTCACGCTGATCTACCACCTGCCCAAGGCCAGTGCCATCTACCAGCGCTTCCCCGGCGTGGACGGCAGCCTGTACTACATCGGCGGTGCCGGCATCAACTACCAGCGCCTGCACGGCATCGTGCTCGCACCCATCCGGCTGGGCGTCGGCTTGCGCGCCGGTGCGAGCGTCGGCTATATCCACTACCGGCGCGAGAAGAGCATCAACCCCTTCTGAGCAGGGGCAAAAAGCGCGCGCTTGTGCGTACCGTCAAAGCGCTCTGCCGGGCGGGCTGGCAATCTCGCCCCTTCGCGGTCATCGTCTCGCCGGCAGGCGTAGACTGTTGATTCATACAGTATCCGTATCCGAGGCCCCACCGTGAGCAGCACCACCGATCTGCCCGTGCAGGACATCTCCAGCGAAGTCCTGATCGAGAAATACGCCAAGGGCGGCGAGCAGACGCCCGACGAGTTGCGCGAGCGCGTGGCCCGCGCCCTGGCCCAGGCCGAGAAACCGGCCGAGCGCGCGAAATGGACGGCCGCCTTCCTCGAGGCCCAGCAGCGCGGCTTCGTGCCGGCCGGCCGCATCATGTCCGCGGCGGGCACCGAGCTGTCGGCCACGCTGATCAACTGCTTTGTGCAGCCGGTGGGCGACTCCATCGCCACGCCCGAGGACGGCGTGCCCGGCATCTACACCGCGCTGACCGAAGCCGCCGAAACCATGCGCCGTGGCGGCGGCGTCGGCTACGACTTCAGCCGCATCCGTCCCATGGGCGCCTGGGTGGGTTCGACGCGCAGCCATGCCTCCGGCCCCATCAGCTATATGCGCGTCTTCGACCGCAGCTGCGAGACGGTGGAGAGCGCCGGCAGCCGTCGCGGCGCGCAGATGGGCGTGCTGCGCTGCGACCACCCCGACATCGAGGCCTTCATCCATGCCAAGGACGAAGGCGATTTGCGCAACTTCAACATCTCCATCGGCGTCACCGACGCCTTCATGGAGGCCGTGCAGGCCGATGGCATGGTGGAGCTGGCTCACAAGGCCCAACCGAGCGCCGAGCAGATCGAGGCCGGCGCCTACCAGCGCGGCGATGGCCAGTGGGTCTACCGCAAGGTGCGCGCCCGCGAGCTGTGGGACCAGGTCATGCGCTCCACCTACGACCACGCCGAGCCGGGCGTGCTCTTCCTGGACCGCATCAATGCCGACAACAACCTGCATTACTGCGAGACGATCGCGGCGACCAACCCCTGTGCCGAACAGCCGCTTCCGCCCTATGGCTGCTGCTGCCTCGGCTCCATCGACCTGACGCGCTTTGTGCGCGACCCCTTCAGCGCCAGGCCGGTGTTCGACGAGGCCGGCTTTGCCGAGGTCGTGGCCGTGGCCACGCGCATGCTGGACAACGTGCTCGACGTGACGCCCTGGCCCTTGCCCGCGCAGGCCCAGGAGGCGAGCAACAAGCGCCGCGTTGGCCTCGGCTTCACGGGCCTGGGCGATGCCCTCGTCATGCTGAACCTGCGCTACGACACCCAGGCGGCGCGCGACATGGCCAGCCACATCAGCGAGGTCATGCGCGACGCGTCCTATGCCGCGTCCAGCGACCTCGCTGCCGAACGCGGCAGCTTCCCCCTCTTCAATGCCGACCTCTATCTGTCCGGCGGCAGCTTTGCGTCGCGCCTGCCGCAGGGACTGAAGGACAAGATCCGCACCCAGGGCCTGCGCAACTCCCACCTGCTGTCCATCGCGCCCACCGGCACCATCAGCCTGGCCTTTGCCGACAATGCGTCAAACGGCATCGAGCCGGCCTTCTCCTGGACCTACACGCGCAAGAAGCGCCTGCCGCAGACCGAAGGCGGCGGCTTCAAGGAATACGCCGTCGAGGACCATGCCTGGCGGCTGTACCGCCATCTGTTCGGCGCCGATGCGCCGCTGTCCGACGCCTTCGTCACCGCGCTGGAGCTGAGTGCAGCCGACCATGCTTCGATGGTCGCGGCCGTCGCGCCCTATATCGACACGTCCATCAGCAAGACGGTCAATGTGCCGGCCGACTATCCCTACGAGGACTTCCAGAACCTCTACATCCAGGCCTGGCAGAGCAAGCTCAAGGGCCTGGCCACCTACCGGCCCAACAGCGTGCTGGGCTCGGTGCTCAGTGTCACGCCAGAGGTCAAGCAGCCCGAGCCGCTGCGCGCCGAAGTCGACGGCACCAACCAGCGCCTCAAGGTCGAGCGCCTGCCCCAGGCCGTCGTCGCCTCGCTGCGCTGGCCCAGCCGCCCCGACATGCCCGGCGGCAACCCGGCCTGGAGCTATCTGATCCAGCATCCCCACGGCGACTTCGCCCTCTTCATCGGCGAGCTGCCGCTGGAAGGGCCGGACGCCGGCTTGTTCGGCCGCAACCTGCCCTTCGAGGTCTGGGTCAATGGCGCCGAGCAGCCGCGTGGCCTGTCGGCCCTGGCCAAGACCCTGTCCATGGACCTGCGCACCAACGACGCGGCCTGGCTGCGCCTGAAGCTCGACGCGCTCGCGACGGTCGCCGAGGAGCGCGCCTTCGAGATGCCCATGCCGCCGAGTGGCGAGAAGCGCCTCTTCCCCGGCGTCGTCGCCGCGACGGCCGCCGTCATCCGCTGGCGCTGCGAGCAGCTCGGTGCCTTGCAGGAGGGGGGCGCCACGCCGGTCGTGGACGCCATGTTCAGCCGCAACGAGCCGCGCACCGGCGTGTCCGGCACCCTGGCCTGGGCCGTCGACGTGGACAACCCGGCCACCAACGAGCAGTTCACGCTGACGCTGAAGGAGGTCGTGCTGCCGACACCCGATGGCGGCACGGTGACCAGACCCTGCGCCATGGGCTTCTCGGGCAACTATCCCAAGGCCCTGGACGGTTTGGCCCGCCTGCTGTCGCTGGACATGCGCGTCATGGACCCGGGCTGGATAGCGATGAAGCTGCGCAAGCTGCTGAATGTCGGTGAGCCCCTGGGCCACTTCATGGCGCCGGTGCCTTCACTGAACGGCGAACGCCGCCAGCAGGTCTGGCCATCGACCGTGGCCTATGTGGCGCGCCTGGTCATCCATCGCTACGCCATGCTCGGCATCCTCGACGAAGCCGGCCAGCCGCTGACCGACATGGGCCTGCTGCAGACCCCGGCGCCCAAGCTCGCCGCGGCTGCCGGCACCCTGCAGGTGCAGGCCGGCAAGCCCTGCCCGGAGTGCGGCAACGCGACCATGATCCACAAGGACGGCTGCGATTTCTGCACGGCGTGCGGGTATGTGGGGCAGTGCGGGTGACGTGTGAAGCACCCCATAAAGTGAAATTTTTGACCCATAAGTTGAAATCTTTCACCCCCATAAGGTGAAACCGGCGGAGCGCCGGAACGACTTCAGTGCCCGGCGACTACCGGGCACTTTTCTTACAGGTTGGAGGTCGTCAGCCACAGCAGTGGCAAACTACGGATGGCCACAGCTAAAGCCAATTGGGAATTGCAAACGCTGGCGCGCTCACTCGATATTCGGCGGAGTCCGTAGCACACGTCGAACGAAACGTCTGACGGTATCCGCAAGACGCTGGAGTTCCTCAGCGTGCGCAAAGGCTACCGCTTCGAGATGCAGGACATCCCGGCTGAATGCCCGCAGGTCTCCGGACGTGCTCTACAGCAACTACGACAGCACGCTTGAGGACATCGACACCAAGCCAGCCGTGCGCCTTGGCCGACGCCTCATCAAGGGCATGCGAGAGGCTGCGGCGCAGAGCATCGTCGAGGCGCGACGGAAGGCGCCGTTCACCAGTGCGGAGGACCTGAGCCTGCGTGCTCGGCTCGACCAGCCTGTGATGAAGCTGCTTGCAGGCGGCGACGCACTGATGAGCTTGTCAGGGCAACCGCCTCTACTTCGATGTTGTGCCGTTTGTGCCCAAGGAGGACCGTAAGGCTCGCGAGTTCGTGACCCTAGACAATGCAGCAGTTCGACAGAGAGTCGACCAGGAACTGAAGCGCATCGCTGGCTTAAGGTGAAGGAATAGCGCTGCGCTAGCTCGCCGTACTTCAAAATCGTGAGAAGTACCACGTGCCGGACGTCGTTGCTCTTCAGCTGCTGGGAGTCCAACCTGGAGCAAGTTCTTGAGGTGCTCGGCTCCAGGACTTGGCGCAAACGGGCTGTCATCAGTCTCAAGCTTGAACAGCAATTCCTTGACCAAGGGTTTCAACTTATGGGCTATTGCGGCAGGAAAATTTCACCTTATGGGGTGTCTAGATTTCGGCTTATGCCGGCTTGTCAGGCGCGTTGTCTCTATGAGAGACGATTTCAGTTTATGGGGTACTTCACATGACGGCGGCTTCTACCCAGGCTGCTTGATCAGATTCACCGCCACCGGCTGCCTGCCATCCAGGATGTCCGTGGTGACCTCGCGCAGCACGATGGCGCCATGCAGCTTGCGCCAGCTGTCCCAGAGGTGCGCCGCATCGGCATCGATGCTGGACGGCCCGCTGAGCGCATAGGTGCGGCCGGTCTTGGTGGTCACCTCTTCGGTGTCGATGTGCACGAAGGCGACGGCCGACGAGACCTTGGCGCAATGCTCGTGCTCGATATAGCCGACGAGGTGCCAGGTGGGGGCGTCGTAGCTGGGCACCTGCACCTCCCAGGCGCGCCAGCGGACCAGCACGATGCGCGGCTCCTGCGAGAAGGGCGTGGAGATCCAGAAGCCGCTCATGGGCGTGGCGACCTGGCATGCAGTGATCGCGTGCTTGAGGCGGGCGCCGGCGCCGGTCGGCCTGCGGCCGGGTGCGGCTCGACGGCGCGACGCCATAGCGGCAGCACCATCGGCTGCGGCGGGAACAGCTCAGGGCCGGGATCGCCGAACCAGTTGGGCACGGTCAGTCGGAATGGGATTCTCATGTCTGAGGCCTGTGGCTCAACAGTGAGCACCCTTGAACGATGACCTCGGCGCGGTTGCGCGGCTGTAGGACGTTAGGCCGCTTACGCACCGGTGAAGCGGCAGCGTGCGAGATGACCCGCTGGCCTAGGGTGCCTTCGCCGCGCTCGGCGGGCTGATCGACCACTGCTGGCGGTACTCGGCGCGATAGGGAAGCAGGTCGTCGACCTCCAGCTGGCCGAGCTGGCGCAGCAGCTCCGTCGTGACGGCAATCGGGCGAGCGACGCGACCGCTGGGAGCTTGCCTTGCGAAGGCGCGCCTCAGTTCGTCGGCCAGCTGCCAGCCTTGCAGGCCGGTGGGCTCGGCGATGGTGGCGAGCTGCTGTGAGCGGCCGGAGCGGATGCGGCTCATTGCCGTGCGCGAGCCGTCGCCAGCGGCGATGCCGACGATGTCGCCGCGGCCCAGGGCCTGCAGCGGGAAGTGCATGGAGTCCATGTAGACGTCATTGATCGCCAGCACATGGGTCCAGCGCCTGCCGAAGCGCTGCTGCAGCTTCTCCAGCGCCGCCGGCATCTCCTTGGCGGCGCTGGAGATGGGCAGGTCCTCGACGGCCAGCAGCTCGCAGCGGGCGCAGCGCGACAGTGCCTCGCGCATGCGCAGGGTCTTGACGTTGGCGATGTCGAAGCGTCCGTCGTTGAAGATGACGACGCCGGCCTGGGTGCCGCTCGCCGGTGTGACCAGGGCCGCGGCCATGTCGGCAACGGCCAGCGGGTCGGTACTGACATTGGCGAACAGATAGGGCGTGGCCCCATGGCGAGCGGACGCGTGCCAGCCCACCAGCGCCGGCAGAGGGCGCGAGGACGCGGCCAACCGGTCGGCGATATCGGACTCGTCGAAGCCTCCCAGCACGATGCCGTCGACGCCGGCCTTCAGGGCGTCGTCGAACAGGCGCCGGATCGTCGCCTTGTCGCCCTTGCCGTTGACGATGCTCAGCGTCCAGCCGAGTTCCTGGCAGGCCTGTTCGAAGCTGCGGTAGACGGTGGTGATGCCGCCGTTGCGAAAGTCCTGGGCCAGGAAGATGACGCGCCGGGGAGCGCCCGTTGCCGGGCCGGGCTGTTGTGCGAGCGCGGTGCTCCAGGTCAGAGCGGCCAGCAAGCCGAGCATCGAGCGGCGCGACGGGCTGGTGCTGAAGCGGGCGAGCGTCATGCATGCAGCCTACCCTGCATTCGCCCGCGGCGGGCGTCGTCAATAGATGTCGACCTTGACCTTGTCCACCGTGTATTTGCCGCTGCTGTAGTAGCCCTTGCTCGTCGCGTCGCGCGTGAAGCGCAGGCGGATGGTCGGTGAGCCGCCGGGATAGTTGGGGCCGCTGCCGTAGACCGGTACCGGCGCGGTGCCGACATTGGTCGTCGGCGTCTGGTCGACGGTGCGGGTGAGGGACTTGGAGGTTTCAAGTGCGGCGAAGATGTCGGCCGAGTTGTAGGCGCTGCTGTAGTAATAGGCCGTGCCGATGGCGCTCTTGCTGCTGGTGACGACCTTGCTGGACCAGTTGTACTTGTCCCCCGGCGTCAGCAGGCTGACGCGCAGGCCGTTGACCTTGTAGTAGCTGCCGGTTTGCACGCTGGCCGCCGCGGTGTCGACGATGAGCAGCTTGTTGGTGCCGTAGACGGCGGCCGTCTGCGCCGAGGTGTCGACCACCACGCCGGTGTTCTCGTCCACGCCAAAGCCCTGGGCCACGCCAAGGTCACGCAGCGCTGCGGCCAGGCGCCCCAGGCGGCCGGAGCGGCTGTCGAAATGGGTGTCGCTGAGGATGCCGGCGGGCAGATAGCCCAGGGCCTTCATCGTGGCGCCGTTCTCCAGGTAGCGCAAGGCCGACAGGCCGTCGCGGGTGTCGCCCAGCGTGGCGTAACCGGTGACGGGGGTGTCGGGCAGGTCGGCGCCGTAGTAGAGGTAGCCGTAGCTGACGCCGGCCGCATGCATGTTGACGTTGAGCGCATGGTTGCCGGCCGAGTCGCCGGCGATGACGATGCTGCCGCCGCCATTGCTCCAGCGGGTGCGCAGCGCGGCGGCCAGGGCGGTGTCGGCGCCGCTGTCGGTGAGGAATGTGCGGACGATCTTGGCCTGGTCGCCACCGACAAACCACACCGCGTCGGCCTGGTTGAGGATGGCGATATTGGCCTGGCCCTCGGGCGTGCTGCCGCTGGTGTGCACGCCATAGTTGTCGACGTGGGCGGTGATGAACTTCGGGCTGAAGCCGTGGGTCTGGAAGAGGTTGTAGTAGCCGCGCTTGAGCGGCGTGGAGCCGCTGGCCGGGATGTCGTTGTTGAAGGCGTCCAGGCCGGTGGCGTAGCTGTCCTTGGCGGCCGTGACGACGGCGATGCGCGGGCAGACGGTGGTGTTCCAGTTGCTGCCGCAGTTGCTGGTGCTGTTGATATTGGGCGTGAAGCCGGTGTCGCGCCCCGTGGCCTTGCGCAGGCCGTTGACGAAGAGGTCGGTGTTGGCGTCTTCATAGGCGCCACCGGAGAGGAAGAGTTTGCCGGCGGCGGCCGGGAATGATGCTGCGGCCAGCGCGCCGCACAACAGGAATCCCACGACAGATTTCATGTGCTCTCCAGGCGGAGGAGGGGGGCGCCGGAATGGCGGCCTCTAACCCTGAGCGCACGGTAGTGACGGGGGTGTGTCGGCGGAAGGTGGCGACTTGCAGCGGCGCGACGCCGACTTGCGTCGCTGTGCCGGGGCCGGGAATGTCCTGAGCGGGTGGGCCCTAGGCGCGCCAGGCCAGCACCGGGCCGCCGTCGTCGATGCGGGCGTGCACCGGCGGCTGAAAGCCCGCGGCCTGCAATGCAGCCCGTACGGGCCTGTGGGCTTCGGGCACGTCCAGCACATGGCTTTCCGCGGCCTCGCCGAGGAAGGACAGATAGACCATCTGGCGCGGCAGCAGGGCGGCCAGATGGCTGCGCCAGTCGGGTCCGAGCCGGCTTTCAGCTTCGGCCGGGTCGCCCGGGTAGAAGCGCGCACCCAGGGCTTGCCAGAAGGGCGAACCACCCTCGGCGTCGCGCCAGCCGGGCAGCTCGCAGACCAGGGTGTCGCCGAAGTCCTCCGGCCGCTCGCGCAGCAGCTGCTGGGCCGCGGCGATGAGCTGCGGCAACTCCGGCGTCGGCCGCAGCTGCGTCAGCTCCGCGGCGCCGGTGTGGTCGTTGCCAAGCAGCAGCGTGGTCTGCACGCGGAACAGGGCCAGCTCGGCGGCGGCGTGCACGACACGGCCGAGGCGGAAGTGGTAGCGCGGCAGTTGCAGACCGATGCGCGGCACCAGAAGGGCGCTGGCGCCGTTGAGCGACAGCCGCAAGCCAGCGGCTTCTTGAGTCACTTGAACGGCGCTCACGCCGCCACCTCCATCTGCAGCGGCGTCACGACGAGGCGTTCGCCCGGTTGGGCACCCACACGGGCCGCGGTGGCGGTATCCACGTCATGGCCCACCTCGGCGAGGACGGCACGGAAGCGTGCGCGCTCCGTGCAAGCGACGAGCGCCCACTCGCGTGGGCCGCTGCGGTCGTCCTGGACGATGACATCCCGCGCCAGCCTCACGCTGCGCAGCGACGCCAGCGGCGCCTCCACGGTCGGCCCGCCGTCGAAGATGTCGACATAGGTGTCGGCGTCGAAGCCTTCGTCCTGCAGCACCGAGAAGGGCAGTTCGCCCACCGGATGCAGCTGGCCCAGGGCCCACTGCGCGGCCTCGGGCAGCAGGGCCACGTAGATGGGCGAGGGCGGCATCAGGTCGGCGATGCAGGCGCGGCTGCGGCCGCCGATGATGGCCTCGGCCTCGGGGTAAGCCATGCCGAAGAAGCGCCGGCCGACGGCGTCCCAGAAGGGGCTCTGGCCGGCCGCGTCCGTGATGCCGGGGCTCTCGGCCGCAATGCGCCCGGAGAAGCGCGCCGCGTTGTCGCGGATGAAGAGCAGGCGCGCGCGTGACAGCAACTGGGCCGCGGGGCCGTTCTCGTAGTCGGGTTCCAGATAGAAGGAGGTCAGCAGCGTGGTGCCGGTCAGGTCGTGGCAGAGATGCAGGGTGTGCATGCGCTGCGACACACCCAGGGCTGTGCTGGCATGCACGACAAACTCGTTGCGGTAGCTGTAGAAGCGGTCGAAGAAGCCGGCGCTGGCGGCGATGCCGGAGCAGCCCACGATGCGTCCCGCGTCTTCCAGCACGAAGAGATAGGTCTCCTCGCCGCTGGCGTCGTCGGGGCTGGCGAAGGACTGCAGGGAGGCGGCGATGCGTGCGCGCAGCTTGGCCTCGTCGTTGGGCAGCGAGCTGATGCCGTCGGCGCTGGCCGCGGCCATGCGCAGCAGGTCGGGCAGGTCGGCCGCCGCCACGGGGCGCAGCAGCAGGGTGTTCATGGGCGGTCTCCGGAAGAAGGTTCGGCGCGCCAGGCCTGGGCGCGCTGGCTGCGCTCGTCGCGCGGCGTGCGGCCGAAATGGGCGCGGTAGGCGTTGGAGAAATGCGGGCCCGACGAGAAGCCGCAGGACAGGCCGATCTGCAGGATGGACTGCGAGCTCTGCTGCAACAGCCGCCGCGCGCGGGCCAGGCGCAGCTCCAGGTAGTGGCGCGAGGGCAGGGTGTCGAGGTGCTGCTTGAACAGGCGCTCCAGTTGGCGCCGCGATACGCCCACGAGAGTCGCCACCTCCTCGGTCGGCAGCGGCTCGCCGAGGTTGGCTTCCATCAGCGCCAGGGCTTCGGCCAGCTTGGGGCTGCCGGCGCCGCGCTGCTCGCTGTAGCCGCCGCGCTGTCGTTCATCGCGCGGGCGCAGGCCGGTCAGGCCCAGGGCCTGCAGCACCTCCTGGCCGAGACGCTCGCCATGCTGGGCGGCCAGCCAGGCGCAGCAGAGGTCCATGCCGGCCGTGCCGGCGGCGCTGAGCCGGTCGCCGGCCGCGTTGATGTCCCACAGGCCCTGGGCCCAGGCGACGCCGGCGTGCGCGTCGGCCAGGCCGTCCAGCAACGGCCAGTCGGCGCAGGCGCGCTGGCCGTCAAGCAGGCCGGCAGACGCGAGCCAGGCCGCACCGGCGGCGAGGCCACCGAGCGCGACGCCGTCAGTGGCCCAGCGGCGCAGCAGGGCGAGCGCGTTTGCGTCGGGTGGCGTGGGATCGGCCGCGATGACGAAGACGGCATGCCAATCAGCGGGATGCATCGCGCTGCCGGTCTGCACGCCCACACCACCTTGTGCGGTGACCAACCCACCGCTCGTCGACAGCGCCTCGCTGCGATAGCGCGCCTCGTCCTGCAGTTCGTTGACCGCTTCCAGGCTGTCCACCACGGCAGCCAGCGCGAGCAGCGGGAAACCCGGCTCCAGCAGCAGGCCGATGCGGCGGACGGGTGGCGTCATGCGCTCACTGTACCCAGCCCGTCATCGCCGGGAAGGCGAGCAGGGCCAGGGCCATGACGAGGTAGAGCCCCTGCAGCGGCAGCATCCAGCGCACCCACTGGCCGAAGGGAACACGGGCCAAGGCCAGCACGCCGACGGTGATGCCCGAGGTCGGGATGATGGGCGTGGTCAGCTCGCCGAACTGGAAGGCCAGCACGGCGGTCTGGCGCGTCACGCCGACGAGGTCGGCCAGCGGCGCCATGATGGGCATGGTCAGCGCGGCTTGGCCGGTGCCGGAGTGGATGAAGAAGTTGATGACCGACTGGATGGCGAACATCTTCTGTGCCGCCAGCACCGGCGTGCTGGACGCCACCAGCGGTGCCAGCGCGTTCAGCAGCGTGTCGATGATCTGACCCTCGCGCATCAGGATGACGGTGCCCTTGGCCAGCGCGATGACCAGGGCCGTGCCGACGAGATCGCGCGCACCGTGCAGGAAGGCGGCCATGAATTCGTCCGCCGACAGCCGTGCCACCGCGCCGACGGCCACCGCCATGACGAGGAAGAGGGCGGCGATCTCCTCGATGTACCAGCCGAACTTGACGACGCCGCCGATCATCACGAGCAGCGTTGCCGCAAACAGCCACAGCACCGCGCGATGCCGCCCGCTCATGCCGGTGAAGGCCTCGAAGCTCGCCAAGTCCAGCGTCTTGCGGCGCTCCTGGTCCATGGCGTAGGTCGGGCTCAGCTCCGGTGAGCGCTTGATGCGCGCGGCCCACCACATCAAGAAGGCGATGGTGACCGTCGTCGCGATGGACCAGCACAGCGCCCGGTAGCCCAGTCCCGAGAACATCGGCACGCCGGCAATGCCCTGGGCCACGCCGACGTTGAAGGGATTCAGGAAGGCGGTGGCAAAGCCCACCTGCGAGCCGACGAAAGGGATGGCCACGCCGGTCAGCGTGTCCAGCTTCAGCGCCAGGGCCAGCGGGATGAAGATCAGCACAAAGGGGATGGCTTCCTCGGCCATGCCGAAGCTGGCGCCGCCCAGCGAGAACAGCGTGACGAAGACCGGGATCACGGCCACGCGCACCAGGGCCGAGCGGCTGTGGGCGCGGGCGACGGACTTGATCAGCGCGTCGATGGCCTCTGTCCCTTGCAGCACCGCGAAGGCGCCGCCGACGATGAGGACGAAGCCGATGATGAGCGCCGCCTCGACAAAGCCCTTGATGGGCGCCGTCAGCAGCGCAGTCAGCCCCTGTGGCTTGGCGTCGATGAGATGAAAGCTGCCGGCGACGATCAGCGTCTTGCCATTGACCAGCTCGGTCTGGAAGCGCCCGCCGGGCACGACCCAGGTGGCGGCCGCGATCAGTGCCA
Source organism: Roseateles saccharophilus (assembly GCF_031458095.1). Lineage (GTDB taxonomy): Bacteria > Pseudomonadota > Gammaproteobacteria > Burkholderiales > Burkholderiaceae_C > Pelomonas > Pelomonas saccharophila_A. The sequence continues at coordinate 2,134,674 of NZ_JAVDXU010000001.1, read as the reverse complement.
GCAGCGCGAACAGCAGCACATAGGTGTTGGGTAGGCGCAGCTTCATGGCGAGAGCAACTTGCCCGAGCGATAGGGCGTGGCGCCGGCAATCTTGGCCAGGCGCATGCCGCGGGTGGCGAAGCGGCGAGCGCTGCGTGCGAAGCAGCGGCCACTGGCGCGGGCATGCAGCGGCGTGCGCGCGTCGGTCAGCGGGTCGATGACCTCGGCGACCAATTCGCCCGCCTCCACCCAGTCGCCCGGCGCCTTGTTGAACACCACGATGCCGCTCATGGGCGCGGTGATGGGCTCCACGCCTTCCAGCGGCGTGGGCTCGCATCCTGAGGATGGTGGCGGCGCGAGGCCGTCGACGTGGCCGAGGTGGCGCAGCCAGGCCAGCAGCGCGTCGGCGTCATGCTCGGCCAGCTCGTGCGTGACCTCGGTCTCGCCACGCAGCTCCACCGTCGCGGCCAGGCAGGCGTTGCGCTCGATGGGAAAGCGCCTGTCGAAATGCGCGGCCAGCTCCCACCAGATGCGCGAGATGGACTCGTCAAAGGGGTCGTCGCCCGACACCTCGCTGAACAGCAGGGCCTGGGCGCCGAGATAGCCGGCCAGCGGCCGCAGCGCCTCGGTCTGCGGCGTGCCGGTGTAGATGTGCATGACGGCCTGGTTGTCGCAGTGCAGGTCCAGCACCAGGTCGGCGTCCATGGCCAGGGTCTGCAGCAGGCGCTTCAGGGCCTCGGCTTCGCTGTTGGGGCGCCATTCCTTCAGCAATTGAAGGCAGGCCGTGCGGATGGTTTGCGTGTTGGCCGCGACATCGGCGCCGAGCCGCGGCTCGACAAGCGGGATCAACGCCGCCGTCAGGTGCTTGAACTGGCGGTTGAAATTGACGCCCGTGCCGAGGTCGAAGCGGCCGAAGGCCGTGCCCTGCACGTCTTGCGCCAGGCCGATGGGATTGGCCATGGGCACAAGGACGATCTCGCCGGCAATCGCACCGGCCGCATCGAGTGCCGACAGCCGCTCGATGAGGGCCTGGGCCACCAGCATCGGCGGCACCTCGTCGGCATGCAGAGAAGCTTGGCAGTAGGCCTTGCGGCCCGACTCCCCGCGCCCGAAATGCAGGCTGCGGACATGGCGCTGCGTGCCGGCGCTGGCGGCCGGCAGTTCATGGTGGACGCTGCGCATGTCAGTTCGGGACGAGGGGCGTGAACAGCGGCGTGGCCATGCGCACGGGGATGACGTCCAGGCGGGCCTTCAGCACGGTGTAGTCCTCGCCGCCCAGGGCGCCGCTGAACCAGCCGACCAGGCCCGGCCCCTTGTAGAGGCGGAACTCGAAGCCGAGCTCGGGGGCCAGGTCGTTGGGGCGGGGTCGGGCGCGGTATGCCAGCCCGCGCACCTCGGGCGCGCGCCCGTCCAGCAGCTGGGCCATGGCGGTGACGATGGTGTTGTCGGCCAGAATGTCGAGGAAGTAGTTGTCGTTCTGCAGATAGGGCTTGTAGTCGCTTGCCGCCGGGTCGATCTTGGGCTCGCGCAGCTTGTGCGCGGCGGGCGTGGAGACGCCGGTCCTGAGGTTGTGCCTGTCGCCCCGGTCCAGGTAGCTGATGAGGGCGCCGCGCAGATTGAAGGCCGGCAGCTTGGCGTCGGTCGTGGCCTCGGACAGGTCCACCAGCAGGGCGCCGCGCGCGCCGACGATCTCGACCTCGCTGCCCTTGATGATGGCCGCGGTGTTCTCCTCCACGCCCAGGCCGAGGGTGTAGCCAAAGGCGCGCATGGCCGGCAGCATGCGGCCGATGCGGCCGCGCTTCAGGAAGTGCTGGTCGACGAAGAGGTCGTGGCCGGCAAAGCCCAGGCCGCGGTCGTACTCGCGGCCCTCGCGCCACTGGCCCTTGAGGATCTGCATATTGTCCTGGGCGTCGCGGAACATCATGCGACTCATGATGGCCGCGCCCGCACTGGTGCCGGCCACCACGCCGCCGCCGTCGAAGACCTGCCAGATGGCCTTGAGCATGGCCGTCGGCTCGCCCTTGGGCTGCAGGGTGTCGACGATGAACTCCTGTGCGCCGCCCGAGAAGAACACGGCCTTGGACGCGGCGACCTTGGCGATGAGCTTGGGATCGTTGAGGTTGGCTTGAAGGTCGATGTCCTTCAGCCGCGGCGCAACGGGAATGGCCTCGGCATTGGCACCGTGGCGGTTCAGCGCCGCCACGATGAGGCCGGCGCTGCGCTCGGGGTTGGCCGCGGCCGTGGCGAACACGGCGATGGGCGCGCCGGCGCCGCCGGCTTCTTCGACGATGCGGGCCCAGACGGCCTCGTTGTCGTTCTTCAGGGCGCCACCAATGACGATGGCCGTGCCGGCATGGGCGGTGGTGGCGCACCACAGCGCCACCCAGGTGAGGCGGGTCAGGAATCTCATGCCCCGATCTTGGCAGTGCTGCTGTGGCTGAACCAGCGGGTTAGGCCGAAGCTGCGCGGCGAACGCAATTGCATGTCGCATCCCTGCAAGCGCTGTTGCGGCCTCGCCAGCCGCGTTTGCCGAGAAGCGACGCGCATTTGCGTGCAAGCGACCGCTGCACCGAAACCCCATAGGCAACTCATGAGCCGCATCCCTAACCTGAATGGCATTCGCTCCCACCCATTCAAAACGAGGCCTTCATGACCCGCTCCTTCACCCGGCACCCGCTGGCCCATGCCGCCCTGCTTTGCGCCGTCGCGCTGCATGCCCAAGCACAACAGCAGGAACAGAAACTCGAACGCGTCGAGATCACCGGCTCCAGCATCAAGCGCATCGACGGGGAGGCCGTACTGCCCGTCGACATCATCAAGCGCGGCGACATCGACAAGGCCGGCGTGACGACAGCGGCCGAGCTGCTGCAGAAGATCACTTCCAACGTCGGCGGCCTGACCGACGGCGCGTCCATCTCCGACCAGTCCGGTGCCCAGCGCGGTTTCAATGGCGCCAACCTGCGCGGCCTGGGCGTGTCCAGCACGCTGGTGCTGCTCAACGGTCGCCGCCTGGCCAATTTCGCCTCTCCGGGCGACAACGCCGGCGTCGACCTGAACAACATCCCCGCGGGTGCGATCCAGCGCGTGGAAGTGCTGAAGGACGGCGCTTCCGCCATCTACGGCACCGACGCCATGGGGGGCGTCATCAACTTCATCACCCGCAAGGACTATGTGGGCGCCGACGTGACGGCCTACGCCCTGCGCACCCAGGAAGGCGGCGCCGGCAAGACGAGCTTCAGCGCCTCCGGCGGCTTCGGCGACCTGAGCAAGGACCGCTTCAACGTGTTCGCCGCGCTGGACGTGCAGAAGCTCGACGCGCTGGACGCCAGCCAGCGCGGCTTCATCCAGGAATACAGCCTGCCCACCCGCCTGCCGCCGCAGACCTCCAGCAACAGCTTTCCGGCCAACGTGGACCTGAGCTCGGCGCAGCTCGCCGCGCTGAACGCCTTCGTGCTGGCCAACCCCAACACGGCGCTGAAGGGTTCCAACGCCAACGGCACCTGGAACCCGGGCGGCGTCAACTCCGGCTCGCGCCGCGTGAACTTCGGCAAATCCTCCTGCACCGGCGGCATCAACCCGAACTCGGTGCAGCCCCTGGGCCTGGGCGGCCGCGAGGGCTGCTCCTACGACTACGTGGCCGGCTCGGAGATCTACCCCAAGTCTGACAAGGCCAGCGTCATCGGCCGCGCCACCTTCCAGGTGGCCGAGGACCACCAGCTCTTCATCGAGGCGCTGTTCGCCAAGACCGACACCGACTACGCCGCCTCGCCGGCCACGGCGCGCTTCCGCACGGCCTCCGGCATCACGCTGCCGGCCTCGCTGCAGGCCGTCACAGGCGTCGCCGGCCCGGTGGACTTCCGCTTCCGTCTGGAAGACGCCGGCAAGCGCGTCAGCCGCGTGGAGAGCCAGGCCACCCGCGTCGTCGCCGGTGCCGTGGGCCGCTTCGGCGAGTGGGACTACGACACCGCGCTGAACTACAGCGTCAACAAGGCCACCGACACCGACCTGGACGGCTGGGTGTCGCTGAGCAAGCTGGAAGCTGGCCTGAAGGCCGGCCAGTACAACCCCTTCGTTCGCGCCGCTGACCCGAGCGCCGGCCGCGCCTTCATGAACTCCATCCGCATCGACGGCGCCGCGCGCATCGCCGAGGGCAGCAGCACCAGCCTGGACGGCAAGCTGACCCGGGCGCTGGCCGCGCTGGGCGGTGGCGACCTGATGCTGGCCCTGGGCGCCGAGCTGCGCCGCGAGAAGCTGCAGTTCCGCGCCACCGACGCGCTGAAGAGCAACGACGTCAACAACGACCGCTCCAGCTCCGGCCCGCTGCTGGCCGACACCGACCACCACCGCGACGTGATGGGCGCCTTCGCCGAACTGAGCGCGCCCTTCACCAAGCAGTGGGAAGGCCAGTTCGCCATCCGCCACGACCGCTACGACGGCATCTACGACGCCGCCACCAGCACCACCTCGCCCAAGCTGAACACCACCAACCCCAAGGTCGGCATCAGCTTCCGCCCCGACCGTGCGCTGCTGGCGCGGGCCTCCTACGGCACGGGCTTCCGTGCGCCGACGGTGTCCGAGCTGTTCCGCCCGCTGCGCTCCGGCATCACCGCCAGCTTCGTGCGCGACCCGATCTCCGGCGAAGTGGCGCAGATGGCGGTGGACCGCTATTCCAACCCGGCGCTGCAGCCTGAGAAGTCCAAACAGTACAACCTCGGCATCGTGTTCGAACCCTCGCGCAGCTGGAACGGCAGCGTCGATTACTGGGCCATCCGCAAGACCGACATCATCTCGGAGATCGGCGAGGAGACCATCTTCACCAACCCGGTCTACTACAACGACCCGACCATCGTGAGGCGCTTCTCCGACGGTTTCGTCGACACGGTCACCGTGAAGAAGGAAAACCGCGGCAAGCTCAGCACCTCGGGCCTGGACGTCTCGCTGGCCTGGCGCGGCGAGAACAGCGCCTACGGCCGCTTCGGCGCCAGCTTGGCGGGCACTTTGATCACCGAATACAAGTTCAACACCGATCCGCGCTCTCCCATGGTCAGCGGCCTGGCGCGCTTCCGTGACGACAAGGCCGTGCAGCGCTGGCGCCACAAGCTCAACGTGGACTGGGACATGGGCCCCTTCGGCCTGACGGTGGCCAACAACTACCTGTCCGGCTATCGCGACCAGAACACGCCCGGCCTGGCCGCTCCCGAGTGGAACGACCGCGATGTCAAGGCCTACTCGCTGTGGGACCTGACGGCCAGCTACCGCATCACGCCCGAACTGCGCCTGCGCGGCGGCGTGCTGAACGTGGCCGACACGGCGCCGCCCTTCACCAACCAGTCGCGCTACTTCCAGGTGACCTGGGACCCGACCTATGGCGATCCGCGCGGCCGCAGCTACTTTGTCAGCCTGAGCTATCAGCTGCGCTGACGGGGGTCAGGCGCGCTCGCCGTCGATCAGCTTCCTCAGCCAGGGGCGCAGTGCGAACAGCACGGCCCCGGTGACCAGGCTGCCGACGGCCAACTGCGTGAACAGCGCCGAATACTGCGGATTGGTCGTCAACGGCGAGCCGTCCACCGGCTGGGACACCACGCCCGAGAAGTCGCCGGCAAACAGTGACGCCAGGCCCGTTACCAGCATCCAGCTGCCCATCATGATGCCCTGGTACTGCTTGGGTGCCAGGCGGCCGATCATGGCGTAGCCGATGGGCGAGATCAGCAGCTCGCCGACCGACTGCAGCACATAGCTGAGGAAGAGCCAGAAGAAGTCCGACTTGCCCGAGCCGTCGGCGAAATGGATGCCGATGGGCAGCACGATGAAGCCCAGGCCCATCAGCACCAGCGAGGCGGAAAACTGCATCGGGATGTCCACCGGCCAGCCGCGCTCGCGCCAGCGGGCGAACAGCCAGGCCAGCAGCGGCCCGCCGATGGCGATGGAGAAGGCGTTGATGTTCTGCACCCATTGCGGCGCCACCGGTACGCCCCAGACATTCATCAGCACATTGCCCACCGCATAGAGCTGCAGGCCGTTGGGCGCCATCTGGTAGAGCGACCAGAACACCAGCGAGCCCGCCGTCAACACCAGATAGGCCTGCATGCGCTGCTTCTCGGCCTTCACCGGATGGCGCAGCGTCATGACGATCAGCACGACGGCGACGACGGCGCAGAAAGCCTTCATGCCGATGGAGGTGTCGCCGGGCTTCTTCAGCAGCCACACCAGCACGGGCACCAGGCCGACCAGGACGGCGCAGCCGATGGCGAAGCGGCCCCAGAAGTCGACACCGCGGCGCTGGGCCAGGGGCGTGCTGCGGTCGGCCAGGGTGCGCCAGAAGATCAGCGCCACGACGATGGCGCCGGCATTGCCCAGCGTCGCGAACCAGAACAGCGAGGCGTAGTCCTCGCTGAGCTGGAACACGCCCGACACCGTGAAGCCGATGAAGAAGCCGACATTCATGCCGGCGTAGTTCCACAGGAAGGCGGCCTCTCGGCGGTTGTCCTCGGGCTTGAAACGCTGCGTCAGCATCATGTTCACGCAGGTCACGTTCAGGCCGCAGCCGGTCAGGAACAGGGCCATGCCCCAGTAGAGCCCTTCCAGGCTGCCGCCAGCGACGGTGGCGCAACCCAGCACCTGCAACAGCATGCCGCCGACGAACAGATTGCGGTTGCTCAAGAAGCGGCCGCCCAGGTAGCCGCCGAACAGATGCAGGCCGTAGTTGAAGGCGCCGAACACGCCGGTGACCAGGGCAGCCTGCTCGCTCGTGAAGCCGTGATGGCGGGTGGTGTACAGCGTCAGCGTGAACTGCAGGACGGCGAAGCCCAGGGTCGAGAACACCTGGATCAGGAACAGCACCGCGGACCCTTCGGGAATGCGTGCCTGGAGTTGTTGGAGTCGGCTCATGGGGGCGGGATTGTCCAGGCGCGAAGCGAGGTTTCGCCTGGGTGTCATCCCGCGGACAGGGCCTCGTCAGCGCGCCGCATAGGATGCAGCGGCCCTGGCTTCTGCATTCATATGCCTGCCTTTACGAAAGTTTTCGTCGCCAACCGCGGGGAGGTCTTGCTGCGCGTGCTTCGCGCCTTGCGCGACCTGGGCATTGCCGGCGTCGCCGTGCATGCGGCAGATGACGCGCCGGCATCAATGGCTGACGAGGTCGTTGCGCTGCCGGGCAGCGGGCCGGCGGCCTATCTCGATGTCGACGGCCTGGTTGCGATTGCCAGGCGCTCAGGGTGCGACGCCGTCCACCCCGGCTACGGCTTTCTCAGCGAGCGCGCCGACTTCGCGCGCGCCTGCGCCGCGGCGGGTCTGACATTCATCGGCGCGACACCGGAGCAACTCGAACTCTTTGGCGACAAGGCCCGTGCCAGAACACTGGCCGAGGAATGCGGCGTGCCTGTGCTTTCCGGCAGCCCTGGCGCCGTCACCCTGGACGAAGCCCGGACCTTCCTCGCCGAGCATGGCGCCCTGATGCTCAAGGCGATCGGCGGCGGTGGGGGGGCGCGGCATGCGCGCCGTGCTGAGCGTGGATGAACTGCCTGCGGCCTTCGAGCGCTGCCGCTCCGAGGCGCAATCGGCTTTTGGTGTCGGCGGCCTTTATGTCGAACGCCTGATGCGCGGGGCGCGGCACATCGAGGTGCAGGTGATTGGCGACGGACAGGAAGTTATCGCCCTCGGCGAGCGCGACTGCACGCTGCAGCGGCGCTTCCAGAAGCTGGTCGAGATGGCGCCCAGCCCGGTGCTGGACGAAGCCCTGCGCGGCCGCCTGGTCGACGCGGCGCTGCGCATGGCCAAGGCCGTGGGCTATCGGGGCCTGGGCACCTTCGAGTTCCTTGTCGATGCGGCCCGCGGCGACTTTGTCTTCATCGAGACCAACCCGCGGCTGCAGGTCGAACACACCGTCACCGAAGAGGTGACGGGGCTGGATCTGGTGCAGCTGCAGATCGAGGTGGCCGCCGGCCGTCGTCTGGCCGATCTGGGCCTGGATAAACCGCCCACCGAGCAGGGGTTCGCCATCCAGTGGCGCATCAATGGCGAGGCGGGCGGCTGGCGGCTCGATCGATTTGACCTGCCCGCGGGCCCCGGCGTGCGCGTCGACACGCATGGCCTGGCCGGCATGGCGCCCTCGCCGCATTACGACAGCTTGCTGGCCAAGCTGGTTGTGCGCGGTGCGCGCTTCGAGGACGCGCTGCGGCGCTCGCAGCGCGCGCTGGCCGAGACCCGCATCGAGGGCGTCACCACCAATGTCGGCCTGCTGCGCCGCCTGGCCGGAAGGCTGGAACCGGCCGAACTGCATACGGGCTGGCTGGAAGAGCATCTGACCGAACTGCTGCCGTCAATCGTCGAGGCAGACCCCCAGCAGCTGCGCGCGCCGACCGCGGGCCGGCTGTTGCAGTTCAGCGTGGCCGCTGGCGACGTGGTCGCGGCCGGCACCGAGTTGGCGGTGCTCGAGGCGATGAAGATGGAGCATGTGCTCGCCGCACCCCGGGACGGCCGCGTCGCCGCGCTGGCCGTTGCGCCCGGGCAATTTGTCGATGCTGGCCAGTTGCTGCTGACGCTGGAGCCCGCGAACCAGGCTCGCGCGACTGCCAGCCGAGCCCAGGCGCTCGACCCCGACGGCATCCGCCCCGACCTGCAGCGCCTCATCGAGCGCAGCGCCTTCACGGCCGACGCCGCCCGCCCCGAGGCCATGGCCAGGCGCCATGCCCAGGGCCTGCGCAGCGCGCGCGAGAACATCGCCGATCTCTGCGACGCCGGCTCCTTCATCGAGTACGGCGCTCTGGCCGTCGCCGCCCAGTCGCGCCGCCGCACGCCCGAGGACCTGATCGCCAACACGCCGGCCGACGGCATCGTGACCGGCATCGGTGCGGTCAATGGCGGCGACTTCGGCGAGGAGCAGTCGCGCACCGTCGTCATGGCCTATGACGCGACGGTGCTGGCCGGCACGCAAGGCGCGCGCAACCACGCCAAGACCGACCGCATGCTGGGTATTGCGGCCGAGCAGAAACTGCCGCTGGTGCTGTTTGCCGAGGGTGGCGGCGGCCGGCCGGGCGACACCGACGTGCCCGTCGTCGCCGGCCTGCATGTGCCGACTTTTGCCAGCCACGCCGCGCTGTCCGGTCAGGTGCCCGTCGTGGGGATTGCGGCCGGACGCTGCTTTGCCGGCAATGCGGCCCTGCTGGGCTGCAGCGACGTCATCATCGCCACGCGGGCCAGCAATATCGGCATGGGCGGCCCGGCCATGGTGGAGGGGGGCGGCCTGGGGGTGTTCAAGGCCGAGCAGATCGGCCCGGCAAGCGTCCAGCATGGGAATGGCGTCATCGACTTGCTGGTGGATGACGAGGCCGCGGCGGTGGCGGCCGCCAGGCACTATCTGTCCTTCTTCCAGGGCCGCATGCCGCAGTGGACGGCACCCGACACGCGTGCGCTGCGATCCGTCGTGCCCGAGAACCGCCTGCGTGTCTACGACAGCCGCGCGGCCCTGCCGGCTCTTTTCGACGCCGCCAGCGTGCTTGTGTTGCGCAGCGGTTTTGGTGCCGGCATCCACACGGCCCTGGCCCGCATCGAGGGCCGGCCGGTCGGCGTGCTGGCCAGCAACCCGCTGCATCTGGGTGGCGCCATCGATGCCGACGCGGCCGACAAGGCGGCCCGCTTCATGCAGCTGTGCAATGCCCATGGCCTGCCCATCGTCAGCCTCATCGACACGCCGGGCTTCATGGTCGGCCCCGACATCGAGGCGCAGGCCCAGGTGCGCCATGTCAGCCGCCTCTTCGTCACGGCCGGCGCTTTGCGCGTGCCCTTCTTCGCCGTCGTGCTGCGCAAGAGCTATGGCCTGGGTGCCATGGCGCTGGCGGCGGGCGGCCTGCATCGGCCGGTGTTCACCGTTGCCTGGCCGACCGGCGAGTTCGGTGCCATGGGCCTGGAGGGCGCGGTGAGGCTGGGCTATCGCAAGGAGCTGGAGGCGCTGCCGGCGGGGCCGCAGCGCGAGGCCTTGTTCCAGCGCCTGGTGGCTCAGCAGTACAGCAATGGCGAGGCGCTGAACCTGGCGGCGACGCTGGAGATCGACGCGGTGATCGACCCCGCCGAGACCCGAGGCTGGCTGGCCCGCGGCCTGGCCTCGGCGATCATCCGGCCCTTGCCCAACCACCGCTTCGTGGACACCTGGTGATGACTTCAGCCGGACTCGATCTCGTGCGCGCCTATCTGGCCGCCTATGCCGCACGCGACCTCGCGGCCGTGGAGCCCCTGTTTGCCGACACGATCACGCTGCGCGACTGGAAGATCCGCGTCGTCGGCAAGGCTGCGGCCCTGGCCGAGACGCGCAAGAACTTTGACGCGGTGAGCCGGCTCGAGATCGAGGTGCTGGCCCTGTATGCGCGCGAGCAGGGCGTCGCGGCGGAACTGCGCATCGTCGTGGACGGTCGCGACACGATCTTCGTGGTCGATGTCTTCGACCTCGACGCCGAGGGCCGCATCGCGGCGATACGCGCCTTCATCGGCCGCGGCGACGACTGAGCCGCGCGGCCGAAGCGCCCGCTCTCAGCGCGGCGTGGCCGAGTCGACGCCGGGCTTGAAGTCCACTCCGTGCGCGGCCAGGTAGTCGCGGATCAAGCGCCTCACCACCTGCGAGGGTGTCTGGTCCTGCTGCGCGCACAGGGTCTCGAAGGCCTTTTTCTTGTCCGGGTCGATCAGCACCGTCAGGCGGGCGGTCTTTTGCTCCATATCGGCTCCTATGTTAATGAAATGATAATTGCAAACATATGTGATTCACATTAAATTCGCGTCGTGACCCTCAGCTTCCTGCACCGCCTCACCAGCAAGCACCGCACGCGGTCGGCCAACCGACAGTTGGGCGCTGTGCTGGCCTTCGTGGCCGGGGCGGTCAACGCGGGCGGCTTCCTGGCCGTGCAGCGCTACACCTCGCACATGACGGGCGTGATCTCCGGCGTGGCGGATGACCTGGCCACCGGGGGTTTCGCGCTGGCGCTGGCGGGGCTGGCCTCGCTGCTGGCCTTCTTGGCGGGCGCGGCCTGCACAGCCCTGCTCATCAACTGGGCGCGCCGGCGCCAGATGCACAGCAAATACGCGCTGGCCCTGCTGCTGGAAGCCGCGCTGCTGCTCGCGTTCGGCCTGCTGGGCGCCCATCTGGACACGCTGACCCATCTGCTGGTGCCGACCGCCGTGCTGCTGCTGTGCTTCATCATGGGCTTGCAGAACGCCATCGTGACCAAGATCTCCCAGGCCGAGATCCGCACCACCCACATGACCGGCGTCGTGACAGACCTGGGGCTGGAACTGGGCCGGCTGCTCTACTGGAACGGTGCGACCGCGCCCGATTCGGTCCACTTCGTGCGCGCCAACCGCGACAAGCTTTTCATCCACAGCCTGGTGCTGGGCCTGTTCTTCGGCGGCGGCCTCGTCGGCGCGCTGGCTTTCAAGCACTTCGGCTTCTCGGCCACCTTGCCCATCGCGCTGCTTCTGGTGCTGATGGCTTCGCCGCCGCTGATCAATGACCTGCAGCGCGCCTGAGCGCCGCCGCCTCCCCCGCACGCCATGCCCGACACCGCCGACTCGCACGAATTCATCAAGCCCTTCGTCTACGAGACGCTGGATACGCGCGCCCTGCATTTCTCGATCTGCGAGATCCAGAGCCGCATGAAAGTGCAGCAGTCCGACGCCCTGGACTTGGCCTACACGCGCACGATGATGGCCTTCCTGCTCTTCGTGCCGCGGCCGCAGATGCTGGCCATGATCGGGCTGGGTGGCGGCTCCCTGGCCAAGTTCTGCCACCGCCAGCTGCCCGACACCCGCATCGAGGTCGTCGAGATCAATCCGCACGTCATCGCGCTGCGCGATCAGTTTCAGGTGCCACCGGACGATGCGCGGCTGCGCGTGCGGCGTGGCGACGGTGCCGACTTCGTCCGCCACACCCATGACCGGCTGGATGTGCTGCTCGTGGATGGCTTCGACCACGAAGGCCAGCCGCCGGCCCTGTGCTCCCAGACCTTCTACGACGACTGCCGCACGGCACTGCGCGCCGACGGCCTGCTGGTGGTCAACCTGCACACGGCCCACCCCGAGTTCCCGCTGCATGCAGCCCGCCTGGAGCGGGCCTTCGACGGCGAGGTTCTTTTCGTGGGTGACAAGGACTGCAGCAACACCATCGCCTTCGCCGGCCATGGCGCGCTGCGGGGGGCGCCGCAGGCCGGCGCGATGTGCAAGCCGCGGCCGTTGGCGCGCCGGGCCTGGGACGAACTGCTGCCCGCCTTCACCCATGTGGCGGCCACGCTGCAGCGGCAGCGCGATGAAGGCTAGTGGGTTGCCGGCTGGCGCAGCGCCGCCAGCGTGAACACATAGCTGTCCGCTGCCTTGGGCTGGTGGCAGGCCAGGCAGCGCGGCTGCTGCAAGGCCAGGCGCGGCGTGCCGTCGGAGCTCCAGACGCCATAGTTCCAGTTGCCATTGCGCAGCAGCGGCGGGATGGCGTCGCCCCAGCCGGCGCGGGTCTCCATGCCGACATAGTTCTTGACGGCACCGGGCGTCCAGCGTCCGTCGGCACCGATCTGCGGCGTGTAGTTGACCGTCAGCAGGATGGAACCCTCGGGCAGGGGCTTGCCGGCGCGCGCGGCGTCCAGGGCCAGCTTGTTGGCATAGCGCAGCGTCAGCGTCTTGTTGGTCTCGTCCTGCTCGCGCTTGTATTCGACATAGGCCTGCGGGAAGTCCTTGGGCAGGGCCATGGCCGAGACGGTGGCCGCATGCGGCGCCGTGGCACCGGCATCGGCCGGCGCGGGCGGCAGGCTGCTCCAGTAGGCCGACAGCGCCTTGATGTCATCGGGGCTCAGCTGCGCCGCCATCGCGGCCATCAAATCGTTCTTGCGCGTGCCGGCCTTGAAGGCCTCGAGCTGTCTGGCCAGATAGGTGGCCCTCTGGCCGGCGAGGTTGGGGATGTCGGGCGCGACGCTGACGCCCGCGGCGCCATGGCAGGCCTGGCAGGTGGCGACCTTGACCGGCGGGGCCTCGGCGCCCGCGACGGAGCCCGCGAGAGCCAGGGCGGACAGCAGCAGACGGACGCGAGGCATGGCGGCTCCTTGGCAGCATTTCGATGGGACAGCCATGCTGCGCGTAAACCGGGCGATGGGGTCATCAGGAAAGTCCCAGGCCGGGCGACGGAATATTTTTTGAGAACCCTGCATCCAAACGCCGGGCTGCTGGCTAGTGAGAGGGTGAGCTGCGGCCACAACCCGTGTTTCAACCCTCTCTTCATGGAGATTCAGCATGCACCAGATCACCCCCACCGTCCTGATCCTCGCGTCCCTGTTCGGCCTGTCGGCCTGCGCCGGTATGGCCCCCGCCCCCGTCTTCAGCCAGGCGGCGCTGCCGGAGGCCGTCAAGGTGCCGGCCGGCCACCGCGTGGCGATGGAGACCGTCGGCGTCGGCGAGATCACCTATGAGTGCCGCGCCAAGGCCGGCACGGCCGGCGCCTTCGAATGGGCGTTCGTCGGTCCCAAGGCCGACCTGAACAGCCGTGCCGGCGCCAGGCTGGGCAGCTACTACGGCCCGCCGGCCACCTGGGCCTCCAGCGACGGCTCGCGCATCACCGGCACCCAGGTCGCCGTGGCACCGGCCGCGCAGGGCAGCATTCCGCTGCAGCTGGTCAAGGCCAACCCGGCCTCCGGCCCGGGCGCCATGATGGATGTGACCCATGTGCAGCGAGTGGCCACTCAAGGCGGCGTGGCGCCGGCATTGCCCTGCGACGCGGCCAGTGCGGGTCGCAAGGAAGTCGTCAAGTACCAGGCCGACTACATCTTCTGGAAGGCCGCCTGACCTGAGCGAACGGTGGGCTAGAGTCCACGCGGATTTGAACCCACCTCTTTCGCCCTTGGCCACCTCGCCACCGTTCGACTATGAAGCCGCGCTGCTGGCCTGCGCGCGTGGCGAGCGCTTTGCGCTGCGTGCGCTGTACGAGCGCGAGGCGCGCTGGCTGCTGGGTGTGGCGCAGCGCATCGTGCGCGATCGCGAGCGCGCGGAGGACGTGTTGCATGACGCCTTCGTGCAGGTCTGGGACCACGCCGCCAGTTTCCAGCCCGCGCTCGGCTCGGCGCGCGGCTGGATCTACACCGTGGTGCGCCACGCGGCCCTGAAGGCGGTGCGCGAGCCCGGCCGCCTGCAGGTGATGGACGTGACCGAGCTGACTGCCTTGTCCGACGCCCAGCAGCGTGACGATGCCGCCGACGAGGGGCGCGGCCTCGACGCCGACAGCCTGGAGCGCTGCCTGCAGCGCCTGGACGCGCCGCGCCGCGCCTGCGTCGTGCACGCCTTTGTCGACGGCTATACGCATGAGCAGATCGCGGTGCGGCTGAACACGCCGCTGGGCACCGTCAAGTCGTGGATCAAGCGCAGCCTGGCAAGCCTGAAGGAGTGCCTGTCGTGATCGATCTGCGCGATCCTGCCGAACGCGATGCCGCCGCGGGCGAATACGTGCTCGGCACGTTGGGTGCGGAGGATCATGCCGCCGTGGCCGCCGCGCTCCCGCACGACGCCGCGCTGCGCGCCGACGTCTATGCCTGGCAGGACCGGATGCTGCCCCTCAGCGCCCAGGTGGCAGCGGCCGAGCCGACGACCGCGGTGTGGAGGCGGCTGTCGCTTGCGCTGGACGGCCGCCAGCCGCCGCGCAAGGCGGCCGAGGCGCGCACGCCCTGGTGGCAGGGCCTGCGCTTCTGGCAAGGCCTCAGCGCGGTCGGCGTGGCCGCGTCGCTGCTGCTGGCCCTGCGCCTGCTGGCACCGCTGCCGGTGGCCGAGGGCGCACGCTATGTGGCCCTGCTGGAGAGCCCGGACGAACGCCATGCCGCCGGCTGGGTGGTGGAACTGCAGGCCGGCGGCGCGCTGCGACTGCTGCCGGTGGGCGATACCCCGCCCGTGCCGCCCGGTCGCGCCCTGCAGTTCTGGACCAAGCCGCAGGGGGCGGCAGGGCCGACCTCGCTAGGCCTGGTGCGCGCCGGGGAGCCGGTGGAGATGCCCGTGTCGCGCCTGCCCGCGGTCGGTGCGCAGCAGCTGTTCGAGATCACGCTGGAACCCGAAGCCGGCTCCCCGATTGGCAAGCCCACCGGCCCCATCCTGTTCGTGGGCCGCACGGTCGCGCTCTAGGGCCTGAAGGAGCGGTAGACGCCGCGCCGCTCGGGCCGGCTCAGCACCAGCTGCCAGAGCTGGCCCTGGCGGGAGCGGAAGAAGCCGGCGCAGCTCAGCAGGTAGTAGCGGAACATGCGACGGAAGCCCTCGTCGTAGCACGGCGCCAGGCGCGGCCAGGCGGCCTCGAAGCGCTCGGCCCAGGCCATCAGCGTGCGGTCGTAGTCGGGGCCGAAGTTGTGCCAGTCCTCGATGATGAAGCGGCCCTCCAGCGCGTTGCCGAGTTCGGCAGGCGACGGCAGCTTGCCATTGGGGAAGATGTAGCGCTCTATCCAGGGGTCGGTGTGCGGCGCGCGACGGTCCACGCCGATGCTGTGCAGCAGGAAGAGGCCCTCGGGCGCCAGCAGGCGGCGCGCGGTGTCGAAGTAGGTGGCGTAGTTCTTCAGCCCCACATGCTCGAACATGCCGACCGACACGATCTTGTCGAAGCGGCCCTGCAGGGCACGGTAGTCCTGCAGCCGCAGCGTGATGGGCAGGCCGGCGCAGCGCGCCTCGGCCAGGGCCAGCTGCTCCTTGCTGACGGTGATGCCGGTGACCTGCACGCCGTGGTGCTCGGCCGCATAGCACGCCAGGCCGCCCCAGCCGCAGCCGATGTCCAGCAGGGTTTCGCCGGGCTGGAGCTCGAGCTTGCGGCAGATCATGGCCAGCTTGTGTTCCTGGGCCTGCTCGAGATCGTCGGCCTGGGCCCAGTAGGCGCAGGAATAGATCATGCGCGAGTCCAGCATGGCCTCGAAGACGTCGTTGCCGGCGTCGTAATGGCGCTCGCCGACCTGGTGGGCACGCTCCACGCTCTGGCGGTTGAAGAGGCGCTGGCGCAGGCTCTCCATGACGAGCTGCAGTTTGGCCAGGCCGGGGGCGGTGCGGTCGAGTTCGGCGCGCAGCAGGCGCTCGAACATCATGTCCAGGCGCTCGCAGTCCCAGTCGCCGTCGACATAGGACTCGCCGGCGCCCAGCGACCATTGCGTCAGCAGGCGGCGGTAGAGGCGGCGGTGGTTGACGCGCAGGTCCCAGGGGCGGCCGCCGTTGAAGTGCACGTCGGCGCGCGCCAGCAGATCGCGCAGCACCGGCGGCGCTTCGAGGTGGAGGGCGGGCACGGACAGCATGCGCGACGACAGGTCTCGATGGACTTGCCGCAAGTGTGCCGCCCCGGCCGCCGGCCTGTCTTTTTCAAAGTGTCAATGCCCTCGATAGCGAGGGTAAATTGCCCCTAATTTGCCGGCAAACCCCAGCCAAACGGGTCATCTGGCTCGATCAGCAGCGTGGCCTCGGCGCTGATGAAGGCCTGGCCGCGGATGGTGGGCACGATGCTGGCCTCGTGCTTCTCGTACCAGCCCTCGAAGACGCTGCCGATGACGCTGGCCTGGCGCCACACCTCGCCGGCCGCGAGCTTGCCGGCCGCGGCCAGGCAGGCCAGCTTGGCGCTGGTGCCGGTGCCGCAGGGCGAGCGGTCGTATTGGCGGCCAGGGCAGAGCACGAAGCTGCGCGAGTCGGCGATCGCCGGGTCGACATCGGCGAAGAGTTCGATGTGATCGATGACGGCGCCGTCTGCGCCACGATGGCCCTGGGCGTGCAGGGCTTCGCCCACCATGGCCGCATAGTCGGTCAGTGCATTCACATGGACCGGCGCCACGGCCTGGCCATGGTCGGCGCAGAGGAAGAACCAGTTGCCGCCCCAGGCGATGTCGCCGGTCACGGTCTGCCCGGTCGGCAGGGTCACGCTGACGCCGGCGGCCAGGCGATAGGCCGGCACATTGCGCACGCTCACCTTCCCGTCCTTGTGCAGCGTCGCGCGCACATGGCCCACCGGCGTCTCGAGGACATGCTCGCCCGCCCCGATGCGGCCCAGGTGGGCCAGCGTTGCGACGAGGCCGATGCTGCCGTGGCCGCACATGCCGAGGTAGCCGGCGTTGTTGAAGAAGATGACGCCGGCCGTATGCGCCGGATCCTGCGGCGCGCAGAGCAGGGCGCCGACGAGCACCTCGCTGCCGCGCGGCTCCAGCAGCGTCGCGCGGCGGTAGCGGTCGTGCTCGCGGGCCAGCAGCTCGCGGCGCTCGGCCATGGTGCCGGCGCCGAGCTCGGGAAAACCGTCAATGACGACGCGCGTCGGTTCGCCGCCGGTGTGGGAGTCGATGATCTGGATGCGCTGCATCATGGCTGCGACCGGCAGTGGGCGGGCTTGGCCGTGACGGCGGGGAAGGCGCCGCGCCAGGGAATGGTCTGCATCGGTGAGGCTCCTGCACTGAGGGAGCCTCATGTTCGCTCAACTAGAACGACGCCCAATCGTCGTCGGCGACGGCCGCAGCCGCCGTCGCCGCGGCCGCCACCGGCGCAACGACGCGGGCTGGGTCTGGCCGGCGTGGTGCCGGGCGGGGCGGTGCCGCCCTGGTCACGGCGGCAGCCTTGGGCTTGCTGGCCTTGGCCTTGGGCTTGGCGACGGGCGCGGCCGCGGCCACGGCGTCGAGCTTGAAAGCGGCCACGGTCTCGGCCAGTTGGCCGGCCTGCATGCGCAGGCTCTCGGCCGCGGCCGCGCTCTCCTCGACGAGGGCGGCGTTCTGTTGCGTCACCTGATCGAGCTGGTTGACCGCGTCGCCGATCTGGCCGATGCCCTTGCTTTGCTCGGTGCTGGCGGCACTGATCTCGCTGATCAGGTCGGCCACGCGCTTGACCTGGACGACCACCTCGTCCATGGTGCGGCCGGCCTCGCCCACCAGCGTATTGCCCGCCTCGACGCGTTCGACGCTGGCGCCGATCAGCGCCTTGATCTCGCGGGCTGCCTGGGCGCTGCGCTGGGCCAATGCCCGCACCTCGCCGGCCACGACGGCAAAGCCCCGGCCTTGTTCGCCGGCGCGCGCTGCCTCGACGGCCGCGTTCAGCGCCAGGATGTTGGTCTGGAAGGCGATGCCGTCGATGACGCCGATGATGTCGCCGATCTTCTTCGAGCTGGTCGTGATCTCGTCCATCGTGTGCACCATCTGGCCCATGACCTGGCCGCCACTCTCGGCCACGCGGGCCGCGCTGCCGGCCAGTTGCGCGGCCTGGCGGGCGGTGTCGGTGTTGTGCTTGACCGTAGCGCTCAGCTCCTCCATGGACGCCGCCGTCTCTTGCAGGTTGCTGGCCTGCTGTTCGGTGCGTTGGCTCAGGTCGGCATTGCCCTGAGCGATCTGGCCGCTGGCCGTGGCGACGCTGTCGGCATTGCCGCGCACCGCTCCCACGATGCCCACCAGCGAGTCGTTCATGCGCTGCAGCGCGTTGAGCAGTTGGCCGGCCTCGTCCTTGCGGTCGGTGGCCAGGTTCAGCCGCAGGTCTCCCGCGGCCACGGTCTCGGCGGCGGCGACGGCCTGGCCGATCGGGCCGACCACCGAGCGTGTGATCAGCAGCGCCAGGGTGGCGCCGATGGCCAGCGCGGCGGCCGCGGCGACGACGACCGCGATGGCCGCGAAGTCGACCGTCGTGTCGGCCGACTTGGCCGCGTGCTGCATCAGCTCCGTCTGATAGGCGATCAGCGCGTCCAGCTTCTCGAAATACTTGACCTGCAGCTCGTGGGTCTCGCCGAGGAGCAGGTTGCGGGCCTTCTCGGTCTCGTCCTTCACGGCCAGATCGATGACCTTGCGCACCGAGGCCACGAAAAGCGCCCGCGCCTGCACGACGCCCGTCATCATCTCGCGGGCCGGCCCCGGGGCCGTGCTGGCCTCGAGCTTGCCAAACAGCTCGGCGGTGCGCTTGGCAGCGGCATCGACATCGGCCAGCTGCCTGCGCTTGCCCTCGGCATCGGCCAGCAGCAGCACGTTGCGCACCGCCAGCGCGTTGATGTTGACGTTGTCCTTGATTTGCTCGAGCTGCGCGACCTTGACCATCCGGTCGCCGACCATCAGCTCCAGCGCATCGTTGATGGTGATGAGTTCCGTTCGCGCATAGGCGGCCAGCAACACGGTGAAGGCGATGGAGACGGCGAAGGCCAGGCCGAGACGCCGGCCGATCCGCAGACTCGTAAGCAGGTTCATGGTGAGTCTCCTCAAGAGGCGACGCTCCCTGAAGGGCTTTGGCATCTTGTTGACCGTGCCTTAGTCCGCACCGGCGAGTCTGTTCCTTCGAGCGGATGCAGCGCAAGGCAATTCGTGCGTCAGTGGTGCGCCGAAAAGCCAAGGAATACCGGCTTTGGAGCGATGCGGCCCGGCGTCACCGCATGAAGCGACCCTAGAAGGAGGTCCAGTCGCCGTCCGCGGTCGCGGCCGAGGGCGGAGCGGGCTGCCCCGGACGCGCTGGGGGCGGGACTGCCTTGGCTGCCCTGGTGGGCCGTGGCGGTGGGGTGGCAGGCCGCGGTGCCGCCGCAGCCACGTCCAGTCTGAAGGCCGACACCGTTTCGGCCAGTTGGCTCGCCTGGACGCGCAAGCTCTCGGCCGCCGCGGCACTCTCCTCGACGAGGGCGGCATTCTGCTGGGTGACTTCGTCGAGCTGGTTGACCGCCTTGCCGATCTGGCCAATGCCCTTGCTCTGCTCCTCACTGGCGGCGCTGATCTCGCTGATCAGGTCGGCCACCCGCTGCACCTGGCCGACGACCTCGCCCATGGTGCGGCCGGCTTCGCCGACCAGGCCGTTGCCTGCCTCGACGCGCTCGACACTGGCCCCGATCAGGGCCTTGATCTCGCGTGCGGCCTCGGCGCTGCGCTGGGCCAGGTTGCGCACCTCGCCGGCCACGACGGCAAAGCCACGGCCCTGTTCGCCAGCGCGCGCGGCCTCCACGGCGGCGTTCAAGGCCAGGATGTTGGTCTGGAAGGCGATGCCGTCGATGACGCCGGTGATGTCGGCGATCTTCTTGGAGCTGGCCGTGATCTGCTCCATCGTGTGCACGACCTCACCCACGACCTGGCCGCCGCTCTCGGCCACGCGCGCCGCGCTGCTGGCGAGCTGGGCGGCCTGGCGGGAGATGTCGGTGTTGTGGCTGACCGTCGCGGTCAGCTCTTCCATCGAGGCGGCGGTCTGTTGCAGATTGCTGGCCTGCTGCTCGGTGCGCTGGCTGAGATCGGCGTTGCCCTGTGCAATCTGGCCACTGGCCATGACGACGCTGTCGGCATTGCCGCGTACCGTGCCGACGATGTCGACCAGAGCGTCGTTCATGCGTTGCAGCGCGGCCAGCAGCTGGCCCGCTTCGTCACGGCGGTCGGTCGTCAGGCGCAGCCGCAGGTCGCCGGCGGCCACGGTCTCTGCGGCGCGCACCGCGTCCTGGATCGGGGCCACCACCGAACGCGTGATCAACAGCGCCAATGCCACGCCGACGGCGCCTGCCAACGTCGCCGCGATCAGCATCGCCGCCGACGCAAAGCTCACGATGCCATCGGCAAGCTGCGCCGACGTGCGCATCAGCTCCTTCTGGTGGTCGATCAGGGCGTCGAGCGCGCTGAAATAGGCCTGCTGCTTGGCCTGCACTTCGCCCAGCAGCAGGTCGCGGGCGGCGTCCTTGTGCTGCTGCACGCCAAGGTCGGTCACGCGCTGCAGCGTCGCGACATAGGGTGCCCGCGCCTCGGCGGTGGCGGCCAGCAGCTTGATGCCCTCGCTGGAGGTGATCGAGGCCTGCAGCTTCTGGAACAGGTCGCCCGTGCTCTTGCGGTTGCCCGCGATCGTGTCCAGCTCCTTCTGGATGGCGGCTGGGTCGCTCAGCAGCACGATGTTGCGCACCGTGCGCGCCGTCAGATTGACGTTGTGCTTGATCTGTTCGAGCTGCTCGACCTTGACGACGCGATCCTTGACCATCACCGTCAGCTCGTCGTTGATCCGCATCAGCTGGCCGCGCGCATACAACGCCAGCGCAACGCTGAACGCGATGGAGACCGCGAAGGCGAGACCCAGGCGCAGGCCGATGCGCAGGTCCTTGAAGATGTTCATGACTGTTCTCCCTGTGAAATGGTTGCGCGGAGATCCGCGGCCAGACTCCATCTTGAAACGAAGTTAGCACCGAGGATGTGAAACTATGCGAATCTTTGATGCCGCGCAAGGACAGTGCATGTCGTGTGCAGTTCGCGGCATGGGAGCGAAGGCATGGATACGCAAGCCAACCTGGGCGAAAGGGTGCTGGCGCTGGTGGCGCAGCCGCCCGACACCGCCTGCACGCCAAGCGCGCGGCCGCGGGATGCGGCGGCACGCTTCATCGAAGGTGCCGCCACCAAGGCCGGTCTGGCCGCCGGCACGCTGGCCCTGCCTCCCGGGCCGCTGGGCTGGGCCACCATCGCGCCTGAGATGCTGGCGGTCTGGCAGATCCAGCGCCAGCTGGTGGCCGACATCGCAGCCCTGTATGGCCGCAGTGCCGAGCTTGGGCCCGCGCAGATGCTTTGGTGCCTGTTCCGCCACACGGCCGCCCAGGCCCTGCGCGACCTGACGGTGCGGGTCGGCGAACGCGTCATCGTGCGGCCGGCCGCCCAGGTGCTGCTGCAGCGGGTGGCCGAAGCCATCGGCGTGCACCTGGGCAAGAAGGCGGCCAGCCGGATGTTGTCGCGCTGGGTGCCGCTGGTCGGCGCCGCAGGGGTCGGCGCCTATGCCTACTGGGACACCCGCCAGGTCGGCCGCGCCGCGCTGCAGCTGTTCGAAAGCGAACAGGTGATTGAGAACGAGCCGGGCTAGCCGTCTCGGCGACAACCCTGTGTAACTTCTGTGTCCGGCCTGACAAACTCGGCCCATGCAGCTACCGGCCATCCTCGACATCGAAGCCTCGGGCTTCGGCCGCGGCAGCTATCCCATCGAAATCGGCTTCTGCAACGGCGAGGGCGCGTTGTTCTGCGGCCTGATCGCCCCGGAGCCCGAGTGGCAGCATTGGGATGCCAGCGCCGAGGCCTTGCATGGCATCAGCCGCGAGCTGCTGCGCCGCCACGGCCGGCCGGTGCGCTGGATGGCCGAGCAGCTCAATGCCCGCCTGGCCGGCCAGACCGTCTACTGCGACGGCTGGGGCCAGGACTACCCCTGGCTGGCACGCCTGTACGACGCCGCCGGCGTTGCGCTGCGCTTCAAGCTGGACGATCTACGCGGCCTGCTCAACGAGGCCGAAGCCCAGCGCTGGCGCGGCGTCGTTGACATCGTGCGCCAGCGCCAACGCCTGACCCGCCACCGTGCCAGCAGCGATGCGCGCGTGCTCCAGCTGGCGCTGGGCGAGATCAAGAACGGCGTCGCCGCCTAGATTCCACTGCCGCGGAAGCAGCCGCGCCCGGCGCGCTTGGCCTCATACAAGCTGGCGTCGGCCTTCTCCACCAACTGCTCCAGGCTGACCGCGCCCGTCGTCGCAACGCAATAGCCGATGCTGACGCCGATCTCCAGTTCCAGCTCGCCGATGTGATACGGCGCGCTGATGGCCTGCAGCAGCTTGGCCGACACGGCGGCCGCGGCCTGGGCCTCGTGGATCTGCGGCAGCAGCACGGCGAATTCGTCGCCCCCGAGACGGGCCGCGAGGTCGTTCGGGCGCAGGGCGTGGCGCAGGCGCAGGGCCACGGCCTTGAGCAGGGCGTCGCCGGTCGGATGGCCATGCTGGTCGTTGACGGGCTTGAACTTGTCCAGGTCGAGGCAGAGCAGGGCCAGGCGCTGACCCGCGACAGCGGCCAGCTGCTCGCGGGCGCCTTCCTCGAAACCCGCGCGGTTGAGCAGCTGGGTCAGGGCATCGGTCTGCGAGGCCAAGCGCAGCCGGGCTTCCTCGCGGCGGGCCTCGGTCACGTCGACCTCGATGGCGATCAGGCCCTCGATCTCGCCGCTCTGCACGCGCAGCGGCGCGTACTGCACGTCGAAGCTGCGGCCATCGCGTGCATTGCCGTCGGCGAGATCCAGGCGGCGCGTCTCGCCGGCCAGGGCGGCGGCAATCAGCGGTGCCCGGCGTGCGTGGTCTTGCGGCCCGAAGAGCTCGGCCAGCGGCCGCCCCACCCAGTCCTTGAGCTGGACGCGGTGCTGCTGCTCGAAGGCGGCGTTGAAGAAGATCACGCGGCCCTCCGTGTCCCCGACGAGGAACTGCGCCCGCGCGGTGTGGGCGACGGCCAGCAGCATGGCCTCGCTGCGCTCGCGCTCGCGCTGGGCGCTCACCTGCTCGGACATGTCGCGCAGGATGACGGAGATGGTCTCGATGCGGCCGCGCAGGTCGCGGTGCATGATGATGAGGCAGTCCACTGGCACGCGGTCCTGGCCCAGCTGCACGCTGACGCGGCCGCGCCAATGGCCCTGGCGCATCGCCTCGGGCAGCACGAACTTCTCGTAGAGCTCGAGCTGCTCGGCCGAGAAATAGTCGGAAATGTGGGTCTCATGCAGCGGCGCATCCGCCGCCATGCCCAGGCGGGCGCGGGCGGCCGGGTTCAGATAGCTGACGACCCCCTGTTCGCTGGCCTGGCAGACGAAGTCGGGCGTCATGTCGAAGATGGCGGTCAGCGTCTTGCGGGCCTTCTCCTGCTCGCCGCGCTCGGTCACGTCCTCGACGGTGCCGGCCTGGCCGGCCACCTTGCCGTCGAAGAACAGGGGGGCCGTGCGCACGGCGATCCAGCGGATGCGGCCGTCGTCGCCACGCTTCATCTTGCGCACCATGTCGATGGGCTCGCCGGTGGCCATGTGGTGCTTCCAGCGCTGGATCAGCATGTCGCGCTGCTCGGGATGCACCAGCGTCGTCCAGCCCCAGGCGATGTCCTCGCGCCTGAGGCCGTGTACGCGCAGATAGCTGTCGTTGACGTAGACGATGCGGCCGGTCTCGTCGGTGCGGAACAGGCCCAGCGGCATGGCATTGCTGGTCGCCTGCAGCGTGGCCTCGCGCAGTCGCGCCGCGCGCTGCAGCTGGCCCAGCCAGCGCGCCAGCAGCACCAGACCCAGCGTCGCCAGCGCCGCAGCGGCCAGCACCAGGCTGCGCTGGCGCCAGAAGGGCAGCAGCACATCTTCTTCGGTGCCCGACAGCAGCAGCTTGAGGCCGTAGTCGGGCAGGGAGACGAAGGCGCCGATGCGCGGCCGGCCGTCGGTGGCCGCGCCGCTGCTGACGAAGAAACCCTCGTCGCCGGTGAGATCGCGGCGGGCGGCGGGGAATTGCTCGAAGAGGTTGCGGCCGACGAAGCCCGGCACCTCGGGCCGGCGCGCCAGGGCCAGGCCGTCGTTGCGCAGCATGACCAGGGAATACGGCGGCATGGGGGCGAACAGGCCCTGGGCATCGTGCAGGCGCTGCAGGTCGATGGTGGCCATGACGAACTCGTAGTCGTCCAGCGGGCGGGACAGGCGCATCAGCAGCGGCAGGCGCAGGCGGCCGTCGTCGATGCGGCCACCCAGGCGCAGCGGCAGGCCCAGCGCGATGCCCTCGCGCACCAGGCCGGCAATCTCGCCAAAGGCCGCCGTGCCGGCGATGCTGGCGTCGTCCTCCTCGGCGCCCGCCTGCAGCCGGCGCACCTTGCCGGTGGGGGAAACGAGGACGATGTCGACGACCTGGCGCGAGCCGCTGCGCACGCTGTCGACGAACTGGCGCAGCATGGCATCGGCCAGCGGCCGGTCGCCGCGGCGCGTCAGCAGCCACAGGTCGACGACGCGCAAGGCGCTCTCGGCCTGGCGCAGCACGGGCTCGGTCTGCAGGGCGACGGCGCGCACACCGGTGGCGAGTTCCTGGCGCTGCTGGGTCAGCAGCTCGCGCGGCTTCTCCAGCACATACCAGCCCACCACGACCCAGATCGTCAGCACGACGGAGCCGAAGGCCAGGGCCGGCGCCAGCAGCAGGGCGCGCTCCCGCCAGCGGCGGCGACGGGCCAGCGGCGATGGCTCGGCGGGAGAGGGGGCGTCGCTCATGGCGGGCGGGGTTGGCGGTTCATTTTGCGCCGCAGCCCCGCCGGCGGGCGGTGCTATTTCGCGCAGAACAGCGCGGCGTGCTGTTCGCGCAGCAGCTTCTTCTGCACCTTGCCCATGGCGTTGCGCGGCAGCTCGGCCGTGACGATGACGCGCTTGGGCACCTTGAAGCCGGCGATGCGGTCCTTCAGCGCCTTGATGAGGCCTTCCGGGTCGGGCCGGCCGGCCGGCGTGATGACGGCGACGACGGCCTCGCCGAAGTCCGGATGCGGCACGCCGATGACGGCGGACTCGCCCACGCCCGGCAGCTCGTTCAGGAAGCCCTCGATCTCGGCCGGGTAGACATTGAAGCCGCCGCTGATGATGAGGTCCTTGCTGCGGCCGATCAGCGTCAGATAGCCATTGGCGGCCACGCGGCCGACGTCGCCGGTCTTGAACCAGCCGTCGGCGGTGAATTCCTCGGCCGTCTTCTCCGGCATCTGCCAGTAGCCGCTGAAGACATTGGGCCCGCGAACCTGCACATGGCCGATCTCGTCGGCCGCGCAAGGCAGGCCCTCGTCGTCGACGATGCGCAGGCCGACGCCG
The DNA here is from genome assembly GCF_031458095.1 of Roseateles saccharophilus. Taxonomy (GTDB): domain Bacteria; phylum Pseudomonadota; class Gammaproteobacteria; order Burkholderiales; family Burkholderiaceae_C; genus Pelomonas; species Pelomonas saccharophila_A. The sequence continues at coordinate 2,109,180 of NZ_JAVDXU010000001.1, read as the reverse complement.
GGCAGGGCCGGGCCGACGGTGCCGCCGACACGTTCGCCATCCTCGGGCTTGCAGGGGTTGGAAGTCAGCATCAGCGTCTCGCTCATGCCGTAGCGCTCCAGGATCAAATGGCCGGTGCGGACCTGCCATTCGCGCCAGGTCTCGATCAGCAGGGGGGCCGAGCCGCTGATGAAGAGGCGGATGTTCTTGGTGTCGAGCGTCTTTTCCTGCAGCAGGCGCACATACAGTGTCGGCACGCCCATGAAGACGGTGGCCTCGGGCAAGCGGCGCGCCACCGGGCCGGCCTCGAACTTGTTGAACCACAGCATCCGGCTGCCGTTCAGCAGCGCGCCATGCGAGGCGACGAAGAGGCCGTGCACATGGAAGATGGGCAAGGCGTGCAGCAGCACGTCGTCCGGTTTCCAGTCCCAGAAGTCCTTCAGCGTCCGGGCGTTGCTCAGCAGATTGCCGTGGCTGAGCATGGCGCCCTTGCTGCGCCCCGTCGTGCCGCTGGTGTAGAGGATGGCGGCGAGGTCGGTGTCGGTACGCTCGACCGGCTCATGGGCCAGCGGCATCTGGGCGGCGCGGTCCAGCAGCGTGCCCGTGCGGTCGTCGTTCAGCGTGAAGACCCAACGCACGCCGCGCTGGAAGGCCAGCTTGCTGACCCAGCCGAAGTTCTTGCCGGCGCAGACGACGGCGCCCGGCGCCGCATCGCTGATGAAATGCTCCAGCTCGGCGGCGTGATAGGCCGGGTTCAGTGGCAGATAGACCAGGCCGGCGCGCAGCACGGCCAGATAGAGCATCAGGGCCTCGACGCTCTTGTCCGTATGCACGGCGACGCGGCTGCCGGCCGGCAGGGCCAGCTTGCCCAGCCAGTTGGCCAGCATGGCGCTGCCGTTGTCCAGGTCGCGCCAGGAATAGAGCAGGCCGTCGTTGTCGATGGCCGTCGAATCGAGGTCGGCCGGGAAGCCGGCACGCAAAGCAGCGTAGAGATTCATGAGGGCATGTTCCGCGAACGAAGCCCGCCGCAGGCTAGTGTCTTACCCAGCGACTGCCGTGGAACCGGCTTTGCCGGGCCACTGGCAGTGCCCCCTTTCAAAGGGGGCCGGCGAAGCCGGTAGGGGGTTAGTCCATTTTCGCGCCGGAGGCCTTCACGACGGCAGCCCAGCGCTTGGTTTCCGAACTGACGAACTGGCCGAAGGCGTCGCCGTACAGATTGGGCGTCTCGGCGCCCAGGCCGTGCCAGATGTTGCGGATCTCATCCGTGGCGAAGGCCTTGCGCAATTCGGCCTGCATGGCGGCGATGGCTTCCTTGGGCGTGCCCTTGGGCGCCCACAGGCCGTACCAGGTCGAGACCTCGTAGCCCGGCACGCCGGCCTCGGCGGCCGTCGGCACATCGGAGAAGCCGACGGCGCGCTTGGGCGCCGCCACGGCCAGGGCCTTGATGCGGCCGCTCTTGATGTGGTTGGCCGAGGAGCCCAGGCCGTCGAACATCATGTCCACCTGGCCGGCGATCAGATCCTGCAGGGCCGGGCCGGCGCCGCGGTAGGGGATGTGGGTGATGAAGGTCTTGGTCTGCAGCTTGAACAGCTCGCCGGCCAGATGGTGGGAGGTGCCGTTGCCGGCCGAGCCGTAGTTGAGCTTGCCGGGTTTGGCGCGCACGGTCGCGAGCAGACCCTTGAGGTCGCTGACGGGCACCTGGCCCGGGTGCACGACGATGACCTGGGGCACGCTGGCCAGCAGGGCCACGGGCACGAAGTCCTCTTCCAGCTTGTAGTCCAGCCGGGGATACATGGACGGCGCGATGGTGTGGTGCACGGCGCCCATGAAGAAGTTGTTGCCGTCCGGCGCCAGCTTGGAGGCGATGGTGGCACCCACGGTGCCGCCGGCGCCGCCCTTGTTGTCGATGATGACCTGGCGGCCGAGCTGCTTGGTCAGCAGGGCCGTCAGCGGCCGGGCGAAGGCGTCGGTGCCGCCGCCGGCGGGAAAGGGCACGATCCAGGTCTGGGGCTTGCCGCCCTGGGCCTGGGCGGCCAGCCAGGGGCTCAGCAGGGCGGGCAGCAGCGTGCGTCGCTTCATCGGCTTGTCTCCGTCAGTGGTATGCCGGGATTATGGGCAAGGCTCAGGGGCGCAGCAGGGCGGTTACGCGGCCCAGCAGCTCCTGCTTGGAGAAGGGCTTGTTGAGGCTGTCGCAGCGGGCCTCGCTGAGGAACTGGCGGGCGATGGGAGACAGGGTGTCGCCGGTGACGAAGAGCATGCGCCGCGCCAGCGCCGGCTGGCTGGCCCTGACCTCGCGCCAGAGCTGGGCGCCGTCGACGTCGGGCATGTGCAGGTCGCTGACGATGGCGTCGAAGCGGGCCTCGGCCAGCATGGCCAGGGCCACGGCGCCGGACTCGGCCGTCATGACCTCGTAGCCGGCGCCGCCCAGCATCTCGCCGATCAGCTCGGCGATCTCCGGCTCGTCGTCGACGACCAGCACGCGGGCGCTGCATTCGTCGGTCGTGGCCAGCGGCACGGGCTCGGTCTCCGTCGCTTCGGGCTCGCCGCTGACGGGCAGCTGCAGGCAGAAGCAGGCGCCGCTGCCGTCGTCCTGCAGTGTCAGCTCGCCGCCATGGTCACGGGCGATGGAGCGCGACACCGCCAGGCCCAGGCCCGTGCCCACGCCTTCGCTCTTGGTCGTGAAGAAGGGCTCGAAGACGCGCTCGTGCAGTTCGGGCGCGATGCCGGGGCCGTTGTCGCGCACGCGCAGCCAGACGCGCGGCACGCGGCGGCGGTCGCCGTCGGTCATCGGTGCCACGCCGGTGGAGACGGTCAGTTGCCGGCCATGGTCGCGCGCGCCCAGGGCCTGCTGGGCATTGACGATGAGGTTGAGCACGATCTGGCCGATCTGGTCGGCATCGGCCTTGACGGGCGGCAGGCCGGGCAACAAGTCCAGGGTGACGGCGATGCCGTGGCTGCGCAGCACATAGGCCAGCATGTCGACGGCCGCCGTGGCGAGGTCGTTCAGCGCCACCTCGCTGCGGTTGGCCGGGCGGCTGCGCGCCATGTTCAGGAAGGTGCGCACGATGCGGCCGCAGCGCTCGGCGGCCTCGTGGATGCGCTGGGCGTCGGCGGCCAGGGCATGGCCGCTCATCTTCTCGGCCAGCAGGGAGGCGCGGCCCATGACGATGGACAGCGGGTTGTTCAGCTCGTGGGCGACGCCGGCCAGCAGGCTGCCCATGGCGGTCAGCTTCTCGCTCTGGCGCAGGGCCTCGCGCTGGCGCTCGATCTCGCTCTGGGCGGTCTGGCGCTCGGAGAGGTCGAACAGCGAAGCGGTGTAGAAGGTCTCGCTGCCGACGGCGGTGCGCCACAGCAGCATCTCGACCGGGAACTCGGTGCCGTCGGCGCGCAGGGCCGGCATCTCGACGCGCCGGCCCATGACGCGCTGCTCGCCACTGGCCGTCACGCGGGCCATGCCGGCGTCATGGGCAGCGCGCAGCCGCGGCGGGATCATGACCTCGGCCACCGCGCGGCCCATGGCCTGTTCGCGGACGATGCCGAACATGGCCGCGGCCGCGGGGTTGAATTCGACGATATGGCCTGTCTCATCGGTGGAGACCAGGGCGGCCATGGCGTTGTCGAAGATGGAGGACTTCAGCGCCTGGGTGGCCTCCAGCTCGGCGACCTTGGCCGACAGCTGGGCGTCGCGCAGCTTGAGCTCGGTCAGATCCAGGCTGATGGCCACGGTGGCCTGGGGTACGCCCTCACGCACGTCCACCGGCACGAGGTGCTCGCGCATATAGCGCCGGCCCACGCCGGCGAGCTCGGTCCAGCCCTCCCAGGCGACCGTCTGGCCCGTGGCCAGGCGCTCGCGCACGGCGCTGTAGCTGGCATAGGCCGACTCGCCGAGGATGCGGCCGATGGGCTGGGTCAGCACCTGCTTGGGATGCAGGCCGGTGAACTTGAAGAACTCGTGATTGGCCCAGACGAAGCGTTCGTTGACATCGATGACGACGACGCGCGCCGGCACGGCTTCCAGCAGCTGCGACAGCAATGGCAGCGTCGCCTGCAGCACGCTGCCGAGTTCGCCCACGCCGGCGTCCGGCGCGGGATGGAAGTGCAAGGTTTCTGTCATTCGGCTCGCTCCCTGGGCGCGGCCGATGATAAGGATGCTCAGGCCGCCAGGGCCTCGGTGGCGGCCCCCTCCTGCATGGTCTTGGCGACATGGCCGTACATCGTCGTCCAGGCCTCGCGCACTTCCGGGGTGAAGTCCTGCCCCAGGCCGGCCGAGAGGGTGTCCAGCAGGGCGGCACCGACGCTGGCGTAGTGGGCCTCGACGACGCCGTAGCCGGCATGGCGCTGGCCGAGCTTGAGCAGCACAGGATTCAGGGAATGGGGACGGTCCAGCAGCTCGATGGCGGCGGACAGCATCTGCATCAGGCGGGTGCCCTGCTCGCTCATGTCGCTACCGCGGAAGAGGGCGCGCAGGGCGGGGTCGCGGGCGAACAGCTGGGCATAGAAGGCCTCTGCCACGGTGGGGGCCAGGGGCTTGAGGGGCTCGAAGCTGCTGCGGATGAGGTCGATTTGTTGCGGGGTCATGATGGCCTCGGGTCAGTGGATGAGGTAGGCGTCGGCCACGGGGGCCCAGACGCACAGCAGCGGCAGGACCGCGACGAGGCGCTCCAGCCAGCTCCAGCGGGCGGCGGGCGGATCGACCTGCTCGAGGTCTTCGGCGAAGGCTTCGCTGCGGTAGCCGACCAGCAGGGTGTCCGGCCAGTCGGTCAAGGGGTTGTCGCTGCGGTAGTGCATGGTGGTCTTCCGGTTGGTGTGCCACCACTGTCGGCGGCGCCGGTTTCACTGCCGCTTCACCGCGGCCCTTCTGTGTTGCGTTTGTTTCAGCAGCCCGCCGCCCGGGCCGGCGCCTGCCTATCATTCGCTGCCATGTCAGACACCCAAGCCCCGTCCACCGTGCTGCTCGTCGACGACGAGCCCGAACTGCGCGCCCTGCTGGCCGAGTATTTCGGCCGCAACGGCTTCACGGTCATGCAGGCCGAGAACGCGGCCGCCGCCCGTGCCCTGGTGGCCGAGAGCGTGCCCGACGTGGCCGTGCTCGACATCAACATGCCGGGCGAGAACGGCCTGTCCCTGGCCCGCGCCCTGCGCGAATCGCATCCGCGCCTGGGCCTGCTCATGCTGACGACGGCCGGCGAGGCCATCGACCGCATCGTCGGCCTGGAAGTGGGGGCGGACGACTACGTCGCCAAGCCCTTCGAGCTGCGCGAGCTGCTGGCCCGCGTGCGCGCCGTGCTGCGCCGCCTGCAGGTGACGGCCACGCCGGCCGCAGCGACCACGGACCCCGAGCGCATCGCCTTCGGCCCCTGCGCCCTGGACATGGCCCAGCGCAAGCTCTTCGGTGCCGGCGGCGAGGAGATCGACATCACGGCCGCCGAGTTCGATCTGCTGGCCCTGTTCGCCCGCCATCCCAACCGGCCGCTGAACCGCGACCAGATCATGGAGCAGGCCCACAACCGCGGCTGGGACGTGTTCGACCGCAGCATCGACCTGCGTGTCATGCGCCTGCGCCGCAAGGTGGAGCGCAACCCCGACAAGCCGGAGGTCATCAAGACCGTCCGCAACGTCGGTTATGTATACGTTCCTGCCGCGACTTGAATTGCCGCTTGCCGGTCGATCCGGCAAGCCGGGCCGAGCGACGGGCCGCCCCTAGCCGGCCCGCCTCAGGCGATGTGCTTGCGGCTCAATGCCGCAAGCATCGCCGTCCCCTCGGGGGACCGACTGGACTCGCCCGCGTTCAGCGGCGCGAGGCCGGGCGAGGGGTCAATTTGCCATCGGCAATTTCAACCAGCGCTGCAGCCTGGTACGCAGGGCGACGAAGTCCAGCGGCTTGGTCAGGTGCTCGTCCATGCCGGCCTCGAGGCTGGCCGCCACGTCGGCGTCCAGGGCATGGGCGGTCAGCGCCAGGATGGGGAAATTGGGCAGCTTGCCTTCGCGCTGCTGGGCGCGGATGCGGCGCGCGCATTCCAGGCCGTCCATGCCGGGCATCTGGATATCCATCAGCACGAGGTCGGGGGCGGTTTCGGCGCAGGCGCTCAGGGCTTCCAGGCCGTTCTTGGCCAGGCGGGCCTGAACGCCCATCAGGGCCAGGAATTCCAGCGCGACGACCTGGTTGATGTGGTTGTCTTCGACAAGCAGGACCTGGGCTTGGCGCTGGCTCTTGGCAGAGCCGTCGTCGTCGGGCTCCGGCGCGTCAACGCCCGCACCCTCGGTGGTGGCGTTGAGCCAGAAAGGAACCAGCGTCTGTGCTGGCTCGGGCAACCTCGACTTGTCCATCCCCATGTCCTTGTGTCAGCTTGTTCTTATGAGACCCCGAGGGGCCGTGAGCCATTGTTGCCTCAGCCAGCGCCGCTGCGCAACCGCTTGCCCCACGAATCCGGTGCGACTTGGGCCGCTGATGTCGCCCGAATCGACCGCTGGTCGGCTTCGAGTGCTGACAGTTTTCGTCAATGGGCGTCCCTACACTGCTCGCCTTTGTCGTTTTGCCCCCCGCCATGTCGTCTGAAGGTCTGATCCGCATCCGAGGTGCCCGCCAGCACAACCTCAAGAATCTCGACCTTGACCTGCGCACCGCCGAGTTGACCGTTGTCACCGGGCCGAGCGGTTCGGGCAAGTCCAGCCTGGTGTTCGACACCCTCTATGCCGAGGGTCAGCGTCGCTATGTGGAGACTTTCTCCGCCTACGCACGCCAATTCCTCGATCGCATGGACCGCCCGGCCGTCGACAAGGTCGACGGCGTGCCGCCCGCCATCGCCATCGACCAGACCAATCCGGTGCGCACCAGCCGCTCCACGGTGGGCACCATGACGGAGCTCAATGACCACCTGAAGCTGCTCTACGCCCGTGCGGCCGAGCTTTTTGACCGCAAGACGGCCCTGCCGGTCAGGCATGACACGGCCCAGAGCATCTATCTGGAGCTGCTGGCCCGCGGCGAGGCGGCCGGGGACCCCAGGATGGTGCTGACCTTCCCGGTCGAGCTGCCGGGCAACACATCGGCCGAGCAGGTGCAGCAATGGCTGTCTGCCAGCGGTTTCACGCGCGTGCAGGGCGAGCGCGAGGTCGAGGGCAAGAAAGTGTTGGACGTCGTGGCCGACCGCTTCCGCATCGTCGGTGCCGACAAGCAGCGCGCCATGGAGGCCGTCGAGCTCTGCCTGAAGCGCGGCATGGGCCGGGTGAATGTTCACGTCGGTGACGACGGCGCCACACTTTGGCGATTCAGCACCGGGCTTCACTGTCCCGAAAGCGACATCCGCTATGCCGACCCGCAGCCGGCGCTGTTCTCCTTCAATTCCGCTTTCGGCGCCTGCGACAGCTGCCGTGGCTTCGGCCGCGTCATCGGCGTGGACCTCGGCCTCGTCATCCCCGATGAGCGCAAGACCCTGCGCAACGGCGCCATCAAGCCGATGCAGACGCCGGCCTGGAAGGACTGCCAGGACGACCTGCTGAAGTACGCCGGCGAGGCCGGCATCCCGCGCGACACGCCGTGGAAGGAGTTGAGCCCGGCCCACCGCGACTGGGTCATCAACGGCACGCCGAACTGGAACGGCAACTGGAACAAGCAGTGGTACGGGGTCAAGCGCTTCTTCGACTACCTGGAGAGCAAGGCCTACAAGATGCACATCCGCGTGCTCTTGTCCAAATACCGCAGCTACACCGAATGCCCGAGCTGCCGCGGCGCGCGGCTGAAGACCGAGGCGCTGCTGTGGCGCGTCGGAGCCAAGGCACTGGCCGACGCGGCCCTGCCGGCCGAACAGCGCTTCCTGCCGGTGGGCGTGGACTGGAGCCGCGAGCAGCTGGAGACGCTGCCGGGCCTGTCCCTGCACGACCTGATGCAGCTGCCCATCCAGAAGCTGCGCAATTTCGTCGACGAGCTGCAGTTGCCCAGCTCCATGCTGGACGAGGCGCTGAAGCTGCTGCTGGACGAGATCCGCCATCGCAGCCGCTATCTCTGCGACGTCGGCCTGGGCTATCTGACCCTGGACCGCCAGAGCCGCACCCTGTCCGGCGGCGAGGTGCAGCGCATCAACCTGACGACGGCCCTGGGCACTTCCCTGGTCAACACGCTGTTCGTGCTGGACGAGCCCAGCATCGGCCTGCACCCGCGCGACATGGGCCGCATCGTGCAGGCCATGCAGCGCCTGCGCGACGCCGGCAACACCCTGGTCGTCGTCGAGCATGACCCGGCCGTCATGCTGGCGGCCGACCGCCTCATCGACATGGGCCCCGGCCCCGGCGAGCGCGGCGGCGAGATCGTCTTCGACGGCACGCCCGAGAGCATCCGCGCGGCGGACACGCTGACCGGCGCCTATCTCGGTGGGCGCAAGCATGTCGGCATGGGGCTGAAGCGCCTCGTCGAGGACAGCACACCCAAGCTCATCCTCGAAGGCGTGCGTGAGCACAACCTCAAGGACGTGTCGGTCGAGTTCCCGCTGCAGCGCATGGTGGTCGTCACCGGCGTGAGCGGCTCGGGCAAGAGCACGCTGATGCAGGACGTGCTCTACCCGGCCCTGGCCCGCCAGTTCGGCAAGGCCACCGAGACGCCCGGCGTCCACGAACGCCTGCTCGGCGGCGACCACCTCGCCGATGCGGTCTTCGTCGACCAGTCGCCCATCGGAAAGACGGCGCGCTCCAATCCCGCCAGCTATGTCGGCGCCTTCGACGAGATCCGCAAGCTGTTTGCCGAGGCACCGCTGGCGCGGGAGCGAAGCTACAGCGCCGGCATGTTCAGCTTCAATGCCGGCGACGGCCGCTGCCCGACCTGCGGCGGCTCGGGCTTCGAGCATGTGGAGATGCAGTTCCTCAGCGACGTCTATCTGCGCTGCCCGGACTGCGACGGCAAGCGCTTCCGCGCCGAGATGCTGGACGTCAAGCTGGCGCTGAAAGGCCGCGACCTCAGCGTGTCCGACGTGCTGGAACTGACGGTCGCCGAGGCCGTCCACCTGTTCAGCGAGCAACGTGCCGTCGTTGCCAAGCTGCAGCCCATCGTCGACGTGGGCCTGGAATATGTGAAGCTGGGCCAGCCGGTGCCGACGCTGTCGGGCGGCGAGGCCCAGCGCCTGAAGCTGGCCGGCTTCCTGGCGGAGGCGGCTGCATCGCCGCGCTTTGGCGTGGCCAAGAAGGGCACGCTGTTCCTGTTCGACGAGCCGACGACGGGCCTGCACTTCGACGACATCGCCAAGCTGATGCGCGCCCTGCGCAAGCTGCTGTCCGCCGGCCATTCCCTCATCCTCATCGAGCACAACCTCGACGTCATCCGCGCGGCCGACTGGCTCATCGACCTCGGCCCCGAGGGCGGCGAGGATGGCGGCGAGGTGGTCTGCGTCGGCACCCCCGAGGCCGTGGCCCTGCACAAGACGTCGCACACGGCGGCCGCCCTGCGCGACTACGCCCTGCACATGGACCGCCCGGCCGTCGCCGTGGAGGAGGGCCGCCCGCTGCAGGCCCTGATCAAGGCGCGCCGCGTGGCCGACGAGGCCATCAGGATCGTCAACGCCCGCGAGCACAACCTCAAGGGCGTCAACGTCGACATCCCGCGCGGCAAGTTCAATGTCGTGACCGGCGTGTCGGGCTCGGGCAAGTCCACGCTGGCCTTCGACATCCTCTTCAACGAGGGCCAGCGCCGCTATCTCGAATCGCTGAACGCCTATGCCCGCTCCATCGTGCAGCCGGCCGGCCGGCCCGAGGTGGATGCCGTCTGGGGCATCCCGCCGACGGTGGCCATCGAGCAGCGCCTGAGCCGCGGCGGCCGCAAGAGCACGGTGGCGACGACGACCGAGGTCTGGCATTTCCTGCGCCTGCTCTACGTGAAGCTGGGCGTGCAGCATTGCGTCAACGACGGTGCGCCGGTGCGCCCGCAGAGCGTCGAGTCCATCGCCGCCCAGCTGATGCGTGACTACCGCGGCCAGCATGTCGGCCTGCTCGCGCCGCTGGTGGTGAATCGCAAGGGCGTCTACACCGACCTCGCCAAATGGGCCAAGGGCCGCGGCCACACCCATCTGCGCGTCGACGGCGAATTCCTGCCGACCTCTCCCTGGCCGCGCATCGACCGCTTCAAGGAGCACACGCTGGAGCTGCCGGTCGGTGACCTCGTCATCGCGCCCGAGCACGAGGCCGAGCTGCGCGAACTGCTGGCCAAGGCTCTGGACGCAGGCAAGGGCGTGCTGCATCTGCTCGCACCCCTGGACGGCCTCAGCCTGGAAGACGGCGGCACCGGCGCCGGTGTCGGCACGGTCAGGGTCTTTTCGACCAAGCGCGCCTGCCCGGTCTGCGGCACCAGCTACCCCGAGCTGGATCCGCGCCTCTTTTCCTACAACTCCAAGCATGGCTGGTGCACCAGCTGCGTCGGCACCGGCCTGCAGCTGACGCGCGAGCAGCGCAAGGCGCTGGACGACAGTGTGCAGGCCGACGACAACCGTGGCCGCGAGCAGAGCTTCCCGTCGGAGGAGGCCGAGGTCGAAGGCCTGACCGATGCCGTCTGCCCGGACTGCCACGGCACACGCCTGAACGCGACGGCGCGCTCGGTGGAGTTTGAGGACAAGGGCATTGGCGACGTGGCCGCCTGGAGCGTGGGCGAGGCCCGGGACTGGGTGCGAGGCCTGCATCTGCATGGCCGCGATGCCGACATCGCCCGCGACGTGGTCAGCGAGATCCTGGGGCGCCTGGAATTCCTCGAGGAAGTGGGCCTGGGCTATCTGACCCTGGACCGCGCCGCGCCGACGCTGTCGGGCGGCGAGGCCCAGCGCATCCGCCTGGCGGCCCAGCTCGGCAGCAATCTGCAGGGCGTCTGCTATGTGCTGGACGAGCCCACCATCGGCCTGCATCCGCGCGACAACCAGATCCTGCTGAAGGCCCTGGGCACGCTGGGCGACAAGGGCAACACCCTGGTCGTCGTCGAGCACGACGAGGACACCATCCGTCGCGCCGACCACATCATCGACATCGGCCCGGGCGCCGGCAAGCGTGGTGGCCGCGTCGTGGCCCAGGGCACCGCGGCTCAGCTGGCCGAGGTGGCGGACTCGACGACGGGCCGCATGCTGGCCCACCCCTTGATCCACCCGCTGCAGGACCGCCGCGCCATCGACCCCGACGCGCCCAAGCTGACCGTGCTGAACGCGGCCCTGCACAACCTCAAGGCCGTCACGGTCGACGTGCCCCTGCACCGCCTGGTGGCCGTGACCGGTGTGTCCGGCTCGGGCAAATCCACGCTGGCGCGTGATGTGCTGCTGGCCAATATGGCCGTCGCCGTGCCGCTGCGCAAGGCGCCGGCCCGCTGGACCGGCTGCGACGGCATCGAGGGCCATGCCCAGGTCGACCGCGTGCTGGAGGTCGACCAGACCCCCATCGGCAAGACGCCGCGCTCCTGCCCGGCCACCTATATCGGCTTCTGGGATGCCATCCGCAAGCTGTTTGCCGAGACGCTGGAGTCCAAGGCGCGCGGCTATGCGCCGGGCCGCTTCAGCTTCAACACCGGCGAGGGCCGCTGCCCGGGTTGCGAAGGCCAGGGCATGAAGACCATCGAGATGAGCTTCCTGCCCGATGTCAAGGTGCCCTGCGACCAATGCCATGGCCAGCGCTTCAACCCCGAGACCCTGGGCGTCAGCTGGCGAGGCAAGAGCATCGGCGACGTGCTGGCCATGGAGGTCGACGAGGCCGTCGAGTTCTTCGCGTCCATGCCTTCCATCGCCCACCCGCTGCAGTTGCTGAAGGACGTCGGCCTGGGCTATCTGACCCTGGGCCAGCCTTCACCGACGCTGTCCGGCGGCGAGGCCCAGCGCATCAAGCTGGTGTCCGAGCTGGTCAAGGTGCGCGACGACGTCACGCGCCGCGGCCAGAAGGCGCCGCACACCCTCTATGTGCTGGACGAGCCGACCGTGGGCCTGCACATGGCCGACGTCGAGAAGCTGATCCGTGTCTTGCATCGCCTGGTCGCGGGTGGGCATTCGGTCGTCGTCATCGAGCATGACCTGGATGTGATTGCCGAGGCGGATTGGGTGCTGGACCTGGGGCCGGAGGGCGGGGATGCGGGTGGCCGCGTCGTCATCGAAGGCACGCCGGAGCAGGTGGTGGCGAGTGGCAGCCATACGGGGGTGGCGCTCAAGGCGGTGCTGGCTCGGGTGGCTTGAGCGACCGGCTTCGGTTTTACGGAAGCTCGGCTGCGCCCGGGCCATGTTTCTTTCGTCGGCCCGCCTGAGCACACTGCGGCGATCAATGGACTGGAGGTCGTGATGGCGTATGTGGTGGGCTGGGTGCTGGTCTTGCTGCTGCTGGCCCTGTGGTCAAGCCTGGTGTGGGCCGTGCAGTCGTTTCTCGCCGGCCTGCTGGCCCATGCCGGCAGCGTCAGCTCCGGAGGCTGGAACCTGCCGGACTCGCTGAGGGATTGGCTGCCGACGGCGCTGGCGGATTGGCTGGTGTCGACGGTCGAAACCCTGTCGCCGCAGTTGCAGGGCCTGGTCAATGCGTTGCCATCGCTGTCGGGCGGCGTCACCGTGCTGGCCTGGGTGGTCTGGGTGCTGGGCGCCCTGGTGCTGTTGGTCTTCGGCCTCGCCATTCATGTGGGCGTGGCTTTGTGGCGGAAATCCAGGCATTCCACGCCGCCGTCCGCCGTCTCGGCGCCGTGACGAATGGGCCGGGCGCCGGGGTTTCCTAAAATCCGTCGCCCCTAACCCTAGGGGGCCAATTCAGGAGACCCCCTTGAAGCCCGTGACCTTCGCTGCGCTTGGCAGCCTGGCCCTTGCCCTGACCCTGTCGGCCGCAGCCCCCCTGCAGGCCCAGACCGCGCCCGCCACTGTCGCCTCCCTCGAGCAGATCTTCCGCGCCGAGCCCTATCGCGGCGAGAACGCCAAGGACGCCGCCTTCAGCCGCAGCGGCCGCTATCTGGCCTATCTGTGGAGCCCCTTTGGCGAGCCCGGCACCGATCTCTGGGTGCATGACACCAAGACCGGTAAGACCCAGCGCATCACCTCGCCCCAGGTCATGGCGGCCTTCGAGTCGCCCGAAGACATGGAGCGCTTCGACAGGAAGCTCAGGCAGCGCAACACCGAATACGCCGAGCGCCAGGCTCGTGAGGTCGCGCAGCAGGCCTACCTCAGGGGCGAAAAGGTCGACCTGTCGCAATGGGAGAACGCCCAGCTCGCCGTCCTGAAGAAGGAACTGGCCGAGAAGAAGGCCAAGGACGAGGCCCAGAAGGCCGCCGACAAGGCCGAGGCCGAGGCCGAGAAGCAGGCCATGGCCGCCCTGGCTGCCAAGCGCGCCGGCAAGCCCGTGCCCGTGGCGGCACCGGCATCCGCCGCCTCGTCGCCTGACAAGAAGGACGACAAGGAGAAGGAAGTCTGGGAGCTGCGCGACGAGCTGAAGAAGAAGCTGGCCCGCGACAAGCTCAAGCCCAGCGACCTCTACCCCGGCCCGGCCCAGTTCGTCTGGGCGCACAAGGCCGACGAGCTGGTCTTCCAGTACCGCGGCGGCCTCTACCGCTGGAAGGCCGACGACAAGCTGCCCGCCGTCACGCCGCTGGTGGCCACCCAGCGCGAATTGCGCCTTGTGGCCTACACGGGCGACGACAGCGGCGTGCTCTACACCGACGAGACGCGCGTGCTGCGCACCAGCCTCAAGCAGCCCGGCGTCCAGGTCGTCAACCGCGAACTCATCCACGGCGATGACGAGCAGCAGAAGAAGTACAAGATTGACCAGACCGCCATCAGCGAAGACGGCCGCTGGATGGCCCTGCTGGCCAAGGCACCACTGAAGACGGCCGACGACAAGCCGGCCCCGCCCGGCCGCCAGGTCGAGATCATGAATTACAGCGAGCGCTGGGCCACGGCCAAGAAGGTCAACCGCGAGGTGTCCGACGACAAGCGCAGCGAGAAACCGCTGGCCCTCTACATCCGCCAGGTGGCTGCACCCGGCGAGGCGCCGCGCAAGCAGGCCGAGCCGGTGTTCACGAACGCCGGTGGCGACGTCTGGTTCGAGATGAGCGACGTGGCCTGGGCGCGGGACGGCAGCCGCTATGCCTTCACGACCTGGGAGCGCGACAAGGAACTGCTGCGCGTCTACATCGGCGCTACCTGCCCCCGACCTGCGAGTACGCCGGTTGCCCCCCAAGGGGGCGCTGCAGGCCTCGGGAGCGGCCCAGCGGCCTGCGCCGACGAAAGCGCCAAGCCCGAGATGGTGCTGGAGCGCCGCGGCGAAGTCGGCCACGAGGTCGTCAACGTCATCAAGCCGCGCTTCACGCCCGATGCCAAGACCCTGGTGCTGGCCCTGGACGAAGCCGGCTGGCGCCAGCCCTATGCCATCGACGTGGCGACCAAGGCCCTGCGCCCGCTGGTCAAGGGGGAGTTCGAGGCCCATCAGATCATCGGCTTCACCGCCGACAGCAAGGCCCTGTTCGTGCTGGCCAACCAGGGCGACACGGCGGCCATGAATGTGCTGCGCGTCGACATGGCCAGCGGCGCGACGCAGGCCCTGGGCACGGCGGGCGAATTCCACCGCGCCGCGGCGGCGTCCGAGGATGGCCGCTGGGTGGCCGCCAACGCCGGCAACTGGGCCCAGCGCCCCGAGCTCAAGCTGCTGGCCACCGACGCCAAGACCGCGCCGCGCACGCTGACCGACAGCACCGACAAGGCCTGGGCCCAGCTCAAGCTGCTGCAGCCGGAGCGCTTCAACTTCACCAACCGCCACGGCGACCGCATCGAGGCCTATGTCTTCAAGCCCGCCGGCTGGAAGGCCGGCGACAAGCGCCCGGCCGTCGTCTACGTCTATGGCGGTCCGCTGAATGACCGCCACATCGTCGAGGTCGACAGCTTCCAGAACACCGCCTATCTGTTCGGCCAGTACATGGCCGCCAAATACGGCTACGTGACCGTCGCCGTGGATCCGCGCGGCCACAGCAATTACGGCCGCAAGTTCTCCGACGCCAACTGGGAGCGCGCCGGCGAACCCCAGGCCGAGGACCTGGAAGACCTGGCCAAGCTGCTGCCCGCGCAATATGGCGTCGACGCCCGCCGCATCGGCCTGAATGGCTGGAGCTTCGGCGGCTTCCAGACCCAGTACACCATGTACACGCGGCCCGATGTCTTCGCCGCTGGCATCGCCGGTGCCGGCCCGACGGAATGGGAGAACTACAACAGCTGGTACAGCGGCCGCACCATCGGCAAGGCCACCGACCGGACCAAGCCCGTGCTGCGCAAATACTCGCTGCTGCCGCTGGCCAAAGGGCTCAAGCATCCGCTGCTGCTGGTGCACGGCATGCAGGACCCGAACGTGCTCTACCAGGACACCGTCAACGTCTACCGCGAGCTGCTGGACTCAGGCAAGGACGCCCTGGTCGAGCTCTACCTCGACCCGGACGGCGTGCATGCCATGGGTGGCGTCGTCAAGCCGGCCGGCTGGCACCGCAAGTACGAGGCCTTCTGGCTGCGCAACCTGGGGCGCGCCACGCCCTGAGCCAAGCTCAGGGCAGGGGACGCAGCTGCGTCGCGAGGATTTCCTCGGCCACCTTCTGGCCCAGGCGGTAGCCGACGTCGACGGAGTTGCGGAAATGCACGCCGCTCCAGACGCGCGAGTTGGCCAGCTCCTGGCCCATGGCCTCGGGCGTGGGCCAGCTGCGCGTCATCGACAGGGCCGAATTGACCCAGACGAGCGGCGCCTGGCTGTCGCCGCGGAAGGCCTTCAGCAGCGTCTGCAGATTGCCACCGCCGACAGCGCCGCCCGACGGGTAGTCGCTGTTGGGCGGCGTGTGGATGAGAGGCTCCCAGCCAGCATCGCGCAGCCTGGCATCGGCGAAGCTGCCGCGCAGCGCGTTGTAAGGCCGCCAGTGGCGGTACTTGGTCTTCAGGCCGACATAGACAATGCGCGAATCCAGGTCGGCCATGTCCATCAACGCCAGCATGCGGGCGAACTCCAGCGGCGTGGCCTGGTTGGCCTCGGCCAGCGTCTTGAGCATGCCCACGGCGTCTTCGCCCTCGCCGGAATTCCAGAACAGTGCGATGACCGATTGCTCGCCACTGCGCTGGCTGCTGACGCGCCCGCCCACTGCCTTGACCTCGACCAGGTCGCGCTGGGCGACGGCGCTGCCGACGGCCGGCGGCGGGCCAGGGTCGTAGGCGCTCACGTCCTTGATGCCGAAGGGCTTGAGTCGGGCCAGGCCGACGCCCGACTCCTGCTTGTATTCCGGCGTCAGCACATGGATGCCCGGCGCCGGCTCGACCTTGGGCGGCTCGACGCGGGCATGGCTGTCGTCGGCGCGCAGGGCCAGCAGCGCCAGCGCCACGCGCTTGCCCAGAGCCACGCCCTTGGCCCGCGCCGCGGCGTCGGTGGCGGCCTTCAGCGAGGCCTCGTAGGTCTTGTCGAGCAGGGACTGGTCGGCCCCCGGCACGCTGCCAAGCACCGTCCGCGCGGCAGAGGCGACGGCCGCATCGGGTGAGGCGTCCGGCACCGCCGTCGGCGCCGGGCCGTAGGGCTGGAAGCGCGGCGTGATGGCGTTCAGCGCATTGAACATGGCCAGGTCGGTCAGCAGCGTGGCCGGCTGCACCTGGCCGCGTGGTGATTTCTGCAGCACCTTGGGCGCGGCCTCAGCCCAATCGCTGACGACATCGGCGTACGCCGGTGCCATCAGCAGGGTCGACAACAGCAGGACGCAGAGCTTGAGCATGGTCTTCCTCCCCGAAGCGGCAAAGCGGTGACCCTACGCCGCCCGGGCAAGGGGCGCAATGCCGCGTCAGCGGGCCGCGCCGCCGAGCCGGGCTTCGAGCTGCTGCAGCGGCGCGCGGTAGTAGGCCGCGGCCTCGGGCCGTGAGTCCAGGATGGCACGCGCCTGGCGGGCCAGGGCCCGTGCCGTGCTATGGGCGTCAAGGCCGGCCTGGCAAATCCCGCTGGCGGCCAGCAGCCGGCCGAGCGCGGGATCGTCGGGGCCGCTGTCGATGCGCACCTTGCGGGCCAGTTGCAGGCTGCGCTCCAGGTCGGCCGCGCCGGCGCGCCACTGCTGCAGGGCGCAGCGGGCTTCGCCGCGTATGGCCAAAGCGACCTGGGCGTCATACTGGCTGATGCGGTCGGGGCCGGGCCTGAACCAGGCCTCGGGCAGGGCCTTCAGCGCGGCCTCGGCCTGCCCGGCGTCCAGCAGGATGCGGGCGCGTGAGCTGTCCATCATGTGGTTGTAGCGCAGCGGGTCAGGCGTGGCCTCGCCCCTTGCGGCCTCGAAGCGCGGTGCCGCGTCCAGCAGCGCCAGTGCAGCCTGGAGCTGGCCACCCTTGGCCAGGTTCTCCGCGGCGGCGCTGTACTGGAAGGCCGTCATGGGGTTCTGGCCCATGCCGCCGTCGATGCGGGCCTGCAGCGCCATCTGGTAGCCGTGGTCAGCCTCGGCATAGCGCCCCAAGCCCTCGTTGACGTCGCCCACCGTGTGGCCCAGGCGCAGCCGCTCGGGCGGCGTGCGCGCCAGGGCTTCCAGCGTCGGCAGGCTGCGCGCCAGCAGGGCCTGGGCCTGGACATTGCGATTCATGCGCGCCAGCGCGGTGGCTTCGTAGAGGTCCAGCAGCGCATCGATCTCGCCGGCCACCGGCTGGCCGCGTTGCGACAGGTCCTTCAAGCGCGCGCGGCTGTCCTGGATGGTCTTCAGGGCCTCCTCGCCGCTGATCTGGAAGAAGGCGGTGAAGCGTGCGGCGGCAAAGGCCGCCGCCGTGAGGGCGGCGCGGATGCGGTGCTCACCGCCCAGCTCCTGCAGGGCGGCCAGGGCGCGCGACAAATGCAGGTCCGACAGCCGGCGATCCTGCGACTGGATGGCCGCCTCGGCGGCGGCCAGCTCGATGGCGACATGGTCCAGCGGCGCGGCGCCGGCGTGCTGCCGGGCCAGGGCCACAGCCTGCTCGTGCAGGCGGTTGGCCTCGTCGCGGCGGTTGGCCAGCGTGGACAGCTGGGCCTGCAACGACAGCTGCCACGCGCCCTCCATGCCGATGGGCTGCTGCGCCTCGATGTCCTGCATGACGGCCTGCGCCTGGGGCACGGCCTGGCGCCGCACCAGGGCCCGTGCCAGCAGGATGCGCGCTGGCGTACCGGGCCGGGCCTGCAGCGCCGCGCGCGCCTGCTGCTCGGCGGCGAGCGGATCGCGCGCGTCCAGCAGCGTGCGCGCCACGGCCAGGCGGGCCTGCGCCAGTGTGGGCGCCGCGGCCTCGCCTTCGACCAGCGCATCGACCTGGCGGGCGCCGATGTCGGAAGCCAGGCGAAACGCCCCCATGCGGCCCAGCACGGCCCCCACGGCGCCATAGAGCTCGGCCCTTTGCAGGGGCTGCTCGGCAAAGCGTTGCTCGATCAATCCGGTGCTGCGCTGGAACAGGCCTTGAGCGCCGCCGGCCTGGTCGCCCGTGCTGGCGCGTACAACGTCGCCCACCAGGCTGCGCGCCGCTTCCTCGCGGTGGATGGCATCCCAGGCCAGCGTGGCCTGATGCCAGGCCGCGCCGGCGCCGACCGCCAGGGCCAGCAGCGCAATGCCGCTGCCCCAGGCCAGCGGGCGGTTGCGGCGCAACAGCCGGGCCACGGCGCGCCAGCCGTTGTCGGGCAGGGCCATGATGGGCCGGCCTTCCAGATGGGCCTGCAGGTCGGCCGCGAACTCGGCGGCGCTGCCGTAGCGCGCGCCCGGATCGGTCTGCAGGGCGCGCGACAGCATGGCTTGCACTTCGTTTCGGGCCGTCTGCGTCAGGGTTTTCGACAGCCGCAGGGGCGCGCCGGCCCTGGGCAGTGCCCCGGTGAGCAACTGATGCAGGAGCACGCCCAGGCTGTAGACATCGGAGCGCGCGTCGGCCCGGCCGCCGGCGATCTGTTCCGGCGCGGCATGGTTGGGCGTGTGGGCACTGTCGCCCGCCGCGTCGCCCAGCAGTTCGGCGATGCCGAAGTCCAGCAGGCGCGGCGTGCCGTCGGCGGCGATCAGCACATTGCTGGGCTTGAGGTCGCGATGGATGACGCCCTGGGCATGGGCATAGGCGACGGCCCCCAGCACCTGCTGCATCAGCTGCAGCCGGGCGCGCAGGTCCAGGCTGCGCGCATGCACGTCGATGGGCTGGCCGGCGACGTATTCCATCGCGATGAAGGGGCGGCCGCCTGCGTCGCGGCCGGCGTCGTAGAGGCGGGCGATATGGGCATGCTCCAGGCGCGCGCTGATGCGCTGCTCGCGCTCCAGCCGCGCGGCCAGGGCGTCGTTCCAGGCACGCCGTGGCAGTTTCAGCGCGACGCGGCGCTCGTAGGCGCCGTCGGCCCGCTCGGCCAGCCAGACCGAGCCCATGCCACCCTGGCCGATTTCCTCGATGAGGCGGTAGGGGCCGACGCGCTCGCCGGCCCGGGCTCCGGAGCCGGGCGCGGCCCCGCGCGGCAGGGTGGCCAGGGCGCCGTCGGCCAGGCGGGCCCGGTCGGCCAGCATGCGGGCCAGTTCTTCGCGCAGATCCTCGGGCTGGCGGGCCAGCCAGGCGGCCTGCTCCGCCTCGGCCAGGTCCAGGGCCTCGTCGAGCAGGGTGCTGAGACGGTTCAGCAGGGCGACGTCGAGCGGCATCGTCAGCGGAGCAGGGCCAGCAGCAGCAGGCGCGCCTTCTCCCAGTCGCGCCTGACGGTGCGCTCGGTCAGGCCGAGGGCTTCGCCAATCTCGGTCTCGGTGTAGCCGCCGAAGTAGCGCATCTCGACGACCTGGGCCAGGCGCGGCTCGGCGGCCTGCAGGGCGGCCAGGGCTTCGTGCACGCGCAGCACCTCGCCGGCATCGGAGGGCAGGTCGAGCTCGGCGCGGGTATCCAGCGTCAGCGCCTCGCCGACGCGCGGGCGGCGCAGGGTCTCGACGATGAACTCGCGCATGACGCGGGCCGCGTAGGCGAAGAATTCGCGCCGGTTCTCGGGCCGCAGCCGGGCGCTGCGGGCCAGGCGCAGATAGCTCTCGTGCACGAGCTGGGTCGTCTGCAGGCCGCCGGCATGGCCGCCGCTGTCGCGCAGGCGGGCGCTGGCCAGTTCCCGCAGCGCCGGGTAGGCAGTCGCGAACAGGGTGTCCCGGGCGCCGGCCTCCCCGGCATTGACGCGGGCGATCAGTGCGTCGATGTCGTCCTCGTGCATGCCGGCATCTTGCCGCAGTCCGGGCCTGTTGCCGTGGCGTTCAGAGGCCCTAAGCTGTCGGCCATGGTGACTCCCGACCTGCCGCCCGATGAAGACCGCCGCCTGGCCCGCCTGGCCGCGCTGGCCGTCATGGACAGCGAGCCCGAGCCGCTGTTCGACCACCTGACCGCCCTGGCCGCCCAGATCTGCGGCACGCCCGTGGCCCTGCTGGGCCTGATCGACGAAAGCCGCCAATGGTTCAAGGCGGCCGTCGGCTTCGGCCGCAGCGAGACGCCGCGGGCCCTGACCTTCTGCGCCCACACCCTGCTGGGCGACGGCTTGTTCGAGGTGCGCGACACCCGCCTGGACGCCCGCTTCGTCGACCATCCCGACGTGCTGGCCCGGCCCGGTCTGCGCTTCTATGCCGGCGCGCCCATCCGCCTGGATGACGGCAGCCACCCCGGCACGCTGTGCGTCGTCGACTTCAAGCCGCGCGAGCTGAGCGAGACCCAGCGCGAGGCCCTGACCCGCCTGGCCGATGCGGCCGCCGAGGCCCTGATGATGCGCGAGCGCGCCCTGGGCCGGACCGTCGTCGAGGACGCCGAGCAGCCCTTCCGCGGCCTGGCCGAGACGGCGCCGCTGGGCATCTTCCGCACCGACGCGGCCGGGCATTTCATCTTCACCAACGCCAACTGGCAGCGCATCTGCGGGCTGTCGGCCCGCGCGGCCCTGGGCGAAGGCTGGTCGGCCACGCTGACGACCGAGGACGTCACCTCGGTGCTGGAGCATTGGCGGCGCTGCGTGGCCCAGCGCCAGCCCTTCGAGATGCGTTACCGGCTGCGCCGGGGTGGCAATGGCCAGGGTGTGCGCCAGGTCTGGGCGCGCGCCCGGCCGCTGCTGGCACCGGACGGTGGGCTGCGCGGCTATGTGGGCATCGTCGAGGACGTGACCGACCGCATCAGCGCCGAGCGCGAGCTGCGCGACAGCAAGGCCCTGCTGGACCGCACCGGGCGGGTCGCCGGCATCGGTGGCTGGAGCCTGGACCTGCAGACCGAGGCCATCGTCTGGAGCGACCAGACCTGCCGCATCCACGACCGCGAGCCGGGTTATGTGCCGACGCTGGAAGAGGCCATCAACTACTACAAGCCCGAGGCGCGGGTCGTCATCCAGGCCGCCGTGCAGCGCGGCATGCAGCATGGCGAGCCCTGGAGCCTGGAGCTGCCGTTGGTGACGGCCAAGGGGCGCGAGATCTGGGTGCTGTCCCAGGGCCAGGTCGACTGGCAGGACGGCGTGCCGGTGCGGCTGGTGGGGGCCTTCCAGGACGTCACCGAGCATCACCGCGCCGCCGTCGAACTGGAGCACAACCGCCAGCGCCTGCGCGCCCTCTACGAGTCCACGCCGGCGCTGATGCATTCGGTGGACGCGGCCGGCCGCGTGCTCAGCGTGTCCGACCGCTGGCTGGAGCGCCTGGGCTACAAGCGCCAGCAGGTCATCGGCCGCTCCATGGATGACTTCATGACGCCCGAGTCCTCGCAGCAGGTGCGCGAGGTCTACCGCCCGGCGATGTGGCGCGACGGCCATGTCAGCGACTGCCCCGTGCAGCTGATCTGCGCCGACGGCCGGCTGCGCGACGTGCTGGTCTCTGCGGTGGCCGAATACACCGCCGAGGGCCGGCCGCTGCGCGCCCTGGCCCTGGTGGACGACATCACCGAGGACCTGCAGCGCCGCGCCGAGCTCGCGCATGAGCAGCGCATGCGCCGCCAGACCGAGCGCCATGTGCAGGAGCTCGACCAGCTGCTGCACGAGCGCTCCGAGATGCTGGACGTGCTGGCCCACGAGGTGCGCCAGCCGCTGAACAATGCCAGCGCGGCCCTGCAGAGCGCCGCCGCCAGCCTGGCCGGCCGCGGCGAGCGCCAGGCCCAGGAGAGGCTGACGCGGGCCCAGGCCGTGCTCGGCACCGTGCTGGCCGGTGTCGACAACACCCTGGCCGCGGCCAGCCTGCTGGCCGGCGGTGGCCGCATCGCCCGCGAGGATGCCGACATCGACACGCTGATCGCCGTGACGATCGCCGACCTGCCGCGCGAGCAGCGCGATCGCGTCGTCGTGCACCGCCACACCGCCACGCGCACGGCGCTGATGGACATGAGCCTGCTGCGCCTGGCCCTGCGCAATCTGCTGTCCAACGCGCTGAAGTACGCCCCGGGCCTCAGCCCCGTGACCCTGCACGTCATCGACTTCGACGAGCCCGCCGTGCTGCAGTTCGAGGTCGCGGATGCCGGACCCGGCATCCCGCGCGAGCTGCTGCCCCGCCTTTTCACGCGCGGCGCGCGTGGCAGCGGCGGCACCGAGTCGGCTCATGGCCTGGGCCTGTACATCGTGCGCCGCGTCATGGACATGCATGGCGGCACCGCCGAGCTGCTGCGCACCGGGCCGCTGGGCACCGTCATGCGGCTGAGTCTGCCGCAGGCGGACTGATGGCGCAGCAAGCGTGATCGCTGACACGACTTTTACGGCTGAAACCGTGCCGGGTCACGCGACGCCGCGCGGCGGTCCCGCTACGCTGCGGGCGCCATGGATGGCCCTGTCCGCCCCCCGACCGCTGCCATGAAGAAAGGCCCGCTCAGCCTGCGCAGCCAGCTCAGCCTCGTGCTGGGCGGGTTGGCCCTGGCCATCCTGACCGGCGTCGGCGGCTATCTCGGCAACCTGGCCACCGACGAGCTCTACACGGCCCAGCAGTCCGCCGTGCGGGCCACGGCCCAGGCCGCGGCCGAGCTGCTGGCGACCCAACTGCGCGACCGCGAGCGCGAGATCGAACTGCTCAGCATTGCGCCTCATCTCGTCGAAGGCAAGCTCGACACCGCGGCCGTGCGCGAAGGCCTGGACCGCCGCCTCGCCCTGCACGACGAATTCGCCTGGATGGGCGTGGCCGACCCGGACGGCACCGTGCTGCAGGCCACCGGCGGCATGCTGACCGGCCGCTCGGTGGCCCAACGGGAATGGTTCGTCGCGGCGCGCGAGCGCGTCTATGTGGGCGATGTGCACGAGGCCAAGCTGCTGGCCACCATGCTGCCGTCCCAACCCAATGGCGAGCCGACGCGCTTCATCGACTTCGCTGCCCCCATCCGCGACGCCGAGGGCCGGCTGCGCGGCGTCGTCGGCGCGCATGCGCATTGGCGCTGGATCACCGGCATCGTCGACGGCACGGCGCGCCGCCAGCAGCCCGGCAGCGGCATCGACGCCCTCATCCTCGACCGCCAGGGCCGCATCCTCTACCCGGAGGCGATGAAGCTCGCCCAGGCCGCCGGCGAGGCCGTGCTGCCCAAGACCCTTGTCAATGGTCGCATCGAAGGCCCGCAGACCTTTGGCGACGGCAAGGACTATCTGACCAGCGAAGCCACCCTGCAGGCGCGTACCAATGCCGAACTCGGCTGGCGCATCGTGGCCCGCCAGCCGCTGGAGCAGGCCATGCGTCCGGTGCGCGAGCTGCGCCGCGAGCTGGTGCTGCTCGGCTTGATGATGGCCACAGCGTTGACGCTGGCCGCCCTGCTGCTGGCGCGGCGCATCAGCCGGCCGGTCGAGCAATTGGCCAGGATCGCCCAGCGCGTGGAGGCGGAACGCCGCATCCCTGAATTCCCCGCCGAACCCGCCGCCCGCGAGCTGGCCCAGCTCAGCGACGCCATGCAGTCCATGGCGACCTCCCTGCTCGACACCGAGCAGCGCCTGCAGAAGACCAATGCGACGCTGGAGGCCCAGGTCGAACAGCGCACCGCCGAGCTGAAGACGGCCAACGCAGCCCTGGAGCACCTGGCCACGCGCGATCCGCTGACCGGCCTGCACAACCGCCGCAGCCTGGATGCCCGCCTCGCCGAGGCCCACGCGCTGGACCGCCGCTACGGCGCCAGCAACGGCCGCGTGCACGGCCTGCTGCTGGTGGACATCGACCATTTCAAGCGCGTCAACGACAGCTATGGCCACCCGGCCGGCGACGCCGTGTTGCGCCTGGTGGCCCAGATGCTGCAGGCCGCGGTGCGCGCCACCGATGTCGCGGCCCGCTTCGGCGGCGAGGAGTTCGCGGTGCTGCTGCCCGAGCTGGCCGCGCCGCTGGAGGCCGTCACGGCGGCCGAGAAGATCCGCGCCGCGGTGGAGGCCGCGACCTTCCCCGAGGTCGGCAAGCTGACCATCAGCGTCGGCGTCAGCCTGGCTTCGCCGGACGATGCCGACGTACGTCCACTGGTCGACCGCGCCGATGCGGCCCTCTACGAAGCCAAGCGAGGCGGGCGCAACGCCGTCGTGCTGAAGACCGTCGAGGCCGTGGCGTAGTTCACGCCCGGTGAGGCATGGGGCGCCCTTTGGAGGCGGCCCGACAGCCTCGATCAAGAACTCCCCGCATCGATTCGGGGGGTGGACTCCTAGGCTAACGCCATGTCCACCGCCACCCCCCTGCTCGCCCCCTGGGACCGGCTGCCCGCCGAGGTCAGCATCTACACGGTCGCCGAACTGCGCCTGCAGTGGCTGACCCTGCTGCAGCGACAGGGCGGGGAGGGCGACACCGTCGAACTGGACGGTTCGGCCGTCGAACAGTTCGACGCCGCCGGCGCCCAGAGCCTGCTGAGCCTGGCCCACGCCCTGGGCGCCCGCGGCCA
Organism: Roseateles saccharophilus; assembly: GCF_031458095.1. Taxonomy (GTDB): domain Bacteria; phylum Pseudomonadota; class Gammaproteobacteria; order Burkholderiales; family Burkholderiaceae_C; genus Pelomonas; species Pelomonas saccharophila_A. The sequence goes on along the minus strand of NZ_JAVDXU010000001.1, from coordinate 2,084,458 downwards.
GCGCCTGCAGCTCAGCCATGCCAGCACCACGCTGGCCGAAGCCTGCCGCGTGCTCGGCCTGGGCGATCTCATCGTCTCCACCGCCGGCGAGGCCTGAATGAGCAACGACGACCAGGACTTCATCGCGGCAGCCCTTCCCACATTCATCAACGAGGCCGAGGAGCAGGTCGAACGCCTGGAGCAGCTGCTGCTTGAGCTGGAAGCGTCGCCCGGCGACCGCGAGCTGCTGGACGCGCTGTTCCGCTGCGCCCACACCGTCAAGGGCTCGGCCGGCCTCTTCGGCCTGGATGCCCTGGTCGGCTTCACCCACCATGTCGAGACCCTGCTCGACCATGTCCGCGAGGGTCGCCGTGCGCTTGATGGCGCCGTCAGCACCCTGCTGCTGCAGTGCAATGACCAGATGCGCCGCCTCGTCGCCGTGGCCGGCTCGGCCGAGCCCGACGACCCCGAGGGCCAGCCCGAGCGCGAGGCCCTGCAGCTGCGCCTTCGCGATGCCGGCGTGCCGGCCACTGCGCCGACGCCGACTCTGACGCCGCTGCCGGTGTCGCTGACGCCGGCCGGCGAACGCCTCTGGCATGTCTGGGTGCGCTTCGGCGCCGAGGTGCTTCGCAACGGCATGGACCCGCTGGCCCTGCTGAACTATCTGCAGACCCTGGGGCGGCTGGAGCATGTCGTCTGCGACCGGGCGGCCGTGCCGGCGCTGGACGCGCTGGACGCCGAGTCCTGCCATCTCGCCTTCGAGTTCGGCCTGCGCACGGCGGCCGGCCGGGAGGAGATCGAAGCGGCCTTCAGCTTCGTCCGCGAGGACTGCGAACTGCATCTCGTGGAGCCCGACGCGGGCCCCGAGCAGTTCATCGCACTGATCCAGTCCCTGCCCCAGCACCCGCGCCTGGGCGACATCCTCGTTGCTGCCGGCGCCATCAGCCAGGCCCAGCTGCATGCCGCCCTGGCCGAGCAGGAGCGCAGCCGCGCGACCGGTGCCCCGGCCGCCCCTCTGGGCAAGATCCTGACCGAGAAGGCCGGCGTGTCGGCCGCCGTCGTCGACGCGGCGCTGCAGAAGCAGGCGCGCCAGACCGAGGGCGGCGAGGACCAGCGCTTCATCCGCGTGCAGGCCGACCGCCTGGACGCCGTCATCAACCTGCTCGGCGAACTCGTCATCGCCGGCGCCGGCGCCACCGAGCTGGCCCGCCAGACCCGCCAGTCCGCCCTGGTGCAGGCCAACGACCAGATCGGCGGCCTCATCGAGGAGATCCGCAACGCCACGCTGCAGCTGCGCATGGTGCCCATCGGCGAGTCCTTCGCGCGCTTTCGTCGCGTCGTGCGCGACACCGCCGCCGAGGTCGGCAAGGACGTGCAGCTGGAGATCCAGGGCGGCGAGACCGAACTGGACAAGTCCATGGTCGAGCGCATCGCCGACCCGCTGATGCACCTGGTGCGCAATGCGCTGGACCATGGCCTGGAGACGCCGGAGCAGCGCGGCGCGGCGGGCAAGCGCCCGCAGGGCCGCCTGGTGCTGTCGGCCTGCCACGACGGCGGCAGCATCCTGATCCGCATCGATGACGACGGCCGAGGCATCGACCGCGAGCGCGTGCTGCAGCGCGGCTGGGACAAGGGACTGGTCGAGCGCGGCGTCGTGCCGGCGGACGCCGACATCCTCGGCCTGATCTTCGAGGCAGGCTTCTCGACGGCCGAGAAGATCACCAACCTCAGCGGCCGCGGCGTCGGCATGGACGTCGTGCGGCGCAACATCGAGGCCCTGCGCGGCTCGGTTGCCATCACCAGCGAGCAGGGCCGGGGCACGCGCATCGAGATCCGCCTGCCGCTGACCCTGGCCATCATCGACGGCTTCCTCGTCGGCGTCGGCACCTCGCGCTTCATCTTCCCGCTGGACGCCGTCGTCGAGGTCATCGAAGGCCGCGGTGCCGAGGTCGCGATGCAGGCTGATGGCAGCGGCGTGCTGTCGCTGCGTGAAGAAGCGCTGCCGGTGCTGAGCCTGCGCACCCTCTACGAGCTCGACGCTGCGCCGGCCTGCGAGCGCTCCAGCGTCGTCGTCCTCCAGTCCGGCGCGCGCCGCTACGGCGTGCTCGTCGACGCCCTGCTCGGCCAGCATCAGACCGTCATCAAGCCTCTGGGCCGCATGTTGCGCACCCTGCGCGGCATGTCGGGCTCCTCCATCCTCGGCAATGGCGACGTCGCCCTGATCTTCGACGTCGAGGCGCTGCGCCGCTTCGCCGAGCAACCCGCCCAGCGCAGTGCCGCGCTGGCCGTCCGCTGATTTCCCCGCTCCCCCACGCATGACTACATCAGAGAGGCTCTCCATGACCGCAAGCACCCCTTCCTGGCTCGCCCAACTCCTGGCCGGCGCCGCGCTGCGTGAGGCTGACGAGCGGCTGCAGCAGCAGACGCAGGCGCGCGAGGCAGCGGAGGCCGCGCTGGCCGAGGCCCAGGCCCGCTTGCAGCAGGCCGAGCGGCAGCGCGCCGATGCGCGCGGCGTCATCTCGGCCATCGACCTGTCCTATGCCTACATCGAGTTCAACCTCGACGGCAGCATCGTCACGGCCAACGACAACTTCCTGAATGCCCTGGGCTACCGCCTCGACGAGATCCAGGGCAAGCACCATCGCATCTTCTGCGAGCCGGCCCTGGCCGCATCGCCGGCCTATGCCCAGTTCTGGCGCGACCTCAACAACGGCCGGCCGCAGAACGACGCCTTCAAGCGCATCACCAAGAGCGGCCAGGAGATCTGGATCCAGGCCGTCTATGCGCCGGTGCTGGACGAGGCCGGCCGCGTGACCAAGGTCGTCAAGATCGCCACCGACATCACCGCCGCCAAGCAGCGCGCGGCCGACTTCGAGGGCCAGCTCAACGCCATCGGCAAGGCCCAGGCCGTCATCGAGTTCAAGCTCGACGGCACCATCCTGAACGCCAACGACAACTTCTGCCGCACCCTGGGCTACAGCATCGATGAGATCCGCGGCAAGCACCACAGCATGTTTGCCGAGCCGGGCCTGGTGAACACGGTCGAGTACCGCATGTTCTGGGACAAGCTCGGCCGCGGCGAGTTCGACGCCGGCCAGTACCGCCGCATCGCCAAGGGCGGCCGCGAGGTCTGGATCCAGGCCTCCTACAACCCCATCTTCGACATGAACGGCAAGCCCTTCAAGGTCGTCAAGTACGCCACCGACGTCACCGCCCAGGTGCAGGCGGCGCGCATGCTGGAGCAGGCCGTCGAGCAGGCCCAGCAGGTGGCCTCGGCCGGGCGGCGCGGCGACCTGTCGCAGCGCATCCCGCTGGACGGCAAGAGCGGTCCCATCCTGACCCTCTGCGAGGGCGTCAACACGCTGATGGAGACGACCTCGGTCATCTTCAACGATGTCGGACGCGTCTTCGGCGCCCTGGCCGCGGGCGACCTGTCCGAGCGCATCACCAGCCACTACGACGGCGTGTTCGGCCAGGTCAAGAACGACGCGAACGCCACGTCAGACGCGCTCTCGGCCATCATCGACGACGTCGGTCGCGTCTTCAGCGGCCTGGCCAACGGCGACCTGACGCAGCGCATCGAGCGCAGCGCCCAGGGCGTGTTCGACCAAGTCAAGAACGATGCCAACAGCACCAGCGAGAAGCTGGCCAGCATCATCGAGGAGGTGCGTGCCGCGGCCGATGCGCTGACCGGCGCCGCCAGCCAGGTCAGCGCGACGGCGCAGAGCCTGTCGCAGTCCGCCAGCGAGCAGGCCTCGTCGGTGGAGGAGACGACGGCGTCCATCGAGATGATGTCGGCCTCGATCTCGCAGAACAGCGACAACGCCAAGGTCACCGACGGCATGGCCACCAAGGCCAGCCGCGAGGCCGGCGACGGCGGCCAGGCCGTCACGCAGACGGTGGTCGCGATGAAGCAGATCGCCCAGAAGATCGGCATCATCGACGACATCGCCTACCAGACCAATCTGCTGGCCCTGAACGCGGCCATCGAGGCGGCCCGCGCCGGCGAGCATGGCAAGGGCTTCGCCGTCGTCGCCGCCGAGGTGCGCAAGCTCGCCGAGCGCAGCCAGGAGGCCGCCAAGGAGATCGGTGACCTGGCCGGCAACAGCGTGGACACCGCGGAGCGTGCCGGCAAGCTGCTGGGCGAGATCGTGCCCTCCATCCAGAAGACCAGCGAGCTGGTGCAGGAGATCGCCGCGGCGTCCCAGGAGCAAAGCGAGTCGGTCAGCCAGATCGGCGGCGCGATGAACCAGCTCAGCAAGGCCACGCAGCAGAACGCCTCGGCCTCCGAGGAACTGGCCGCCACGTCCGAGGAACTCTCCGGCCAGGCCGAGCAGCTGCAGCAGTCGGTCGCCTTCTTCGACCTGGGCGGCGACGGCGGCGCGCGCGCCAAGCCGCAGCGCGCCGAGGTCAGCGACCTGGCGGCCCGCCGCGCCACGCCGCGCGGCGTGGCCAGCCTGCCTCCGCGAGGCCGCGCCGCCACCGGCACGCACGGCAACTTCCGCCCCTTCTAAGCCGGGAGCCCGTCATGAGCGAAAACGGCAGCACGCAATTCCTCAGCTTCAGCCTCGGCGCCGAGGTGTTCGGCATGGACATCCGCACGGTGCGCGAGATCATCCAGCACGGCAACATCACGCCGGTGCCGCTGATGCCCGACTTCGTGCGCGGCATCATCAACCTTCGCGGCGCCGTCGTGCCCGTCATCGACCTGCATGCCCGCTTCGGCCGGCCGGCCGCCAACATCGGCAAGAAGAGCTGCATCATCATCTTCGACGCCAGCCGCCAGGGCGAGCGTGCCGAGATCGGCCTGCTGGTCGACGCGGTCAGCGAGGTCGTCGAGATCGCGGCCGAGCAGATCGAGCCCGTGCCCGACTTCGGCAACTCGGTACGGCGCGAGTTCATGCGCGGCATCGGCAAGCTGCACGGGCGCTTCATCGTGCTGCTGGAGCCCGACCAGGCCTTCAACGTCGAAGACATGGCCCAGCTCTGCGAAGCCCCGCGATTGGCGGCCTGAACGATGCCCTTGAAGGAACTGGGGGAGGCCACCTACCAGGAGCTCGCGGCCCTGATGCACGAGGCCGTCGGCCTGAGCTTCCCCGCCGCCAAAAAGCCCCTGATCGCCTCGCGCCTGGCGCCGCGCGTGCAGCGCCTGGGCCTGGACAGCTACGAGGCCTACGTCGCGCTGATCGCCGGCGGCGATGACGGCGGCGAATTCCAGATGGCCGTCGACCTGCTGACGACCAACGAGACCTATTTCTTCCGCGAGCCCGCGCACTTCGACCTGCTGGAGTCCGAGCTCAGCCACTCCAGGCCGCAGCGGCTGCGGCTGTGGAGCGCTGCGTCCTCCTTCGGCGACGAGGCCTACAGCCTGGCCATGCTGCTGTCGGACCTGCAGCAGACCGGGCGCATCGGCGCGGACTGGTCCATCCTCGGCACCGACATCAGCGAGCGCGTGCTGCGCAGCGCCGTCGAGGCCATCTACCCCGAGGAGCGGCTGCGCCATGTGACGCCGGAGCGGCTGAAGCGCTACTGCCTGCGCGGCAGCGAGGGCTCGGCCGGTCTCGTGCAGATGCAGGCGCGGCTGCGCGAGCACGTCGGCTTCGGCCAGCTCAACCTGTGCCGGCCCATCGAGGAGCTCGGTCCCTTCGATGCGATCTTCCTGCGCAATGTGCTGATCTACTTCGACGCGCCGACCAAGCAGGCCGTCGTCGAGCGCGTGCTGACCCAACTGCGTCCGGGCGGGCTGTTCTTCATCGGCACGGCCGAGGGCCGCGTGCCCGGCGTGGCCGGCCTGCAGGTGTTGTCGCCCGGCGCCTTCCGCAAGGTGGCCGCGTGACGCATGTGCTGCATCCCGGCGATGTCGTCTGCGTGGCGCGTGGCGAGCGTGTCGAGACCCTGCTCGGCTCCTGCATCGCCGTCGTGCTGACGGACGCGCGGCGCAGTGTCGCCGCCGTCTGCCACCTCGTGCACGCCGGTGACGGTGCCACGGCGGCCCATGGCGCCGTCGCCTTCGAGACCATGGATGCGCTGCTGAGCGCCCGCGGCTTCGATTCGCGCTTCTGCGAGGCCTTCGTCTATGGCGGCGGCAATATGTTCCCGGCGCTGGCGCGCGGCGACGGCCATGTGGGCCTCAGCAACGCGCGCTGGACGCTGGGCGAGCTGGCCGGCCGGGGAACGCCGGTGCTGGCCCGCGACGTGGGCGGCGAGGGCTATCGCCGCCTGGCCTGGACCGTCGGCCCCGAGGCGCCCGAGGTCGTCCAGATCCACGGCTGAGCATGGTGGCCACCGTCTACATCGTCGACGACTCCGCGCTGATGCGGCAGACGCTGACGCATCTGCTGCGCGACGACAAGGAGCTGGAGGTCATCGGCAGCGCACCCAACCCCCTGCTGGCCGCGCCGGCCATTGCCAAGCGCCGCCCCGACGTGCTGCTGCTGGACATCGAGATGCCCGGCATGGACGGCCTGACCTTTCTGCGCCAGCAGATGGAGCGCGAGCCCATCCCGACCGTCATCTGCTCGACGTTGACGACCGAAGGGAGCCGAGCGGCCCTGGATGCACTGGCCGCCGGCGCCGTGGCGGTCGTCGCCAAGCCCCGGCTCGGCTTGAAGCAATTCCTGGAGGACTCGCGCCGCGAGCTGTGCCAGACCCTGCGCAGCGCCGCTCGCGCCACGGCGAGGCAGGTGTCGCGGGCCTCCGCCCAGCCGCGCGCCGCCGCGCCGGCCGCCAATCCACTGGCCTCGGTGCTGGCCATGAACCGGCCGGTCCTGATCGGCAGCTCGACCGGGGGCACCCAGGCCATCGAGGCCATCCTGACGGCCCTGCCGGCCGATGCGCCCGGCATCGCCATCGTGCAGCACATGCCCGAGAAGTTCACGGCCATGTATGCCGAGCGGCTGGACCAGATCTGCGCCGTGCGCGTGCGCGAGGCGCGCGACGGCGACCGGCTGGAGCGCGGCCTGGTGCTGATCGCGCCGGGCGGCAGGCACATGCAGCTGCGCAAGGCCGGCGGCCAGTATTTCGCCGTCGTGGCCGACGGGCCGCCGGTGAACCGGCACAAGCCCTCGGTGGACGTGCTGTTCCGCTCCGCCGTCGACTGTGCCGGCAAGGATGCCCTGGCCCTGATCCTGACGGGCATGGGTGACGACGGGGCCCGGGGCATGGCGGCCCTGCATGCGCGGGGCGCCCAGACCCTGGCTCAGGACGAGGCCAGCTGCGTCGTCTTCGGCATGCCCAAGGAGGCCGTGGCGCGCGGTGGCGTTGACGAGGTGCTGCCGCTCAAGGAGATGGCCGCAGCCATCCTGGCTTTCGACCGTCGCTGACGGGGCCGCTCCGGCGGCTGCGCCGGCTGCTCGAGCGGGCGAGGGACTTAGATCAGTTGCAAGGGCGCGCGGAAGACGTAGCCAACGCGGGACTTGCTCTGCAGCGGCACCAGCGTGGGCGTGGCCCGCTCGATGCGGCGGCGCAGGCGGTAGATGGTGGCCGACAGGCCGTCGTCGGTCTCGCCATCGGGCACCTCGCGGCCGAGCTTGTTCAACAGGGCCTCGCGGGTGACCGGCTCGCCATTGGCGGCGGCAAAGCATTCCAGCAGCTGGCGGTCGGCCTCGCTCAACTGGATGCGGGTGCCGTCGGGCACGACCAGTTCGCCGCTGGCACGGTCCAGCTTCCAGACCGCATCGGCGGCCGAGGGCTTGGCGACGCGGCGCTGCACGGCGGCGATGGCCAGCGACACCTGCTCGAACTGCACCGGCTTGACGAGATACATGTCGGCGCCGGCCGTGATGACCTCACGGAAGACCTCGGGACCGAGCCGGCCGGAGACGACGACCACGCCGGCATCCGTGCGGCGGCGCAGGATCTTGATCAGCTCCACGCCATTGACGCCGGGCAGCATCAGGTCGACGAGATAGAAGTCGAAGGAGAAGGCCTCGGGCGAGGCCAGCAGCGCATTGCTGTCGTCGAAACGGCTGACCGCAATGCCCTGCTGCTCCTGCAGATGCTGGGTCAGGAACTCGGAGTACTCAGCGTCGTCGTCGATGAGGGCGAGGGTCTTGGGTTGCATGTTGGCAGCGGGCACGGGAGCAACCGCGGAGTTTGCCGCATGACTGAGGCGTCAGGGCGTCTCGGAAAGCCGTCAGAACGTGGTTTGCTGCACGCTTTGGGTGATAAATGACTGACACTAGACGGGCGCTGTGATAAATCAAGCCGCCAACGAGCGGCACGAGGAGACCGCGATGGCCGATGACGTGCAAGACGAAGGCCCCGACGAGCTCGCCTGGCTGCAGCCCGGCCAGCGCGCGGCGCCCGCCGAGGCGCTGCGACGCATCCAGGTCCTGTGTGGCAGCCGGCCCGATCTGTTCGCTGCCATGTTCCTGGTGTTGGCAACCCACCAGGAGCTGCCGCGCGACATGCTGGCCGCGGCCATCAAGCAGTTCCGCGGCGACCTGGACGCCTACAGCCGCGACGATGTTGTCAGCTTGCTGACAGCCATCTGGAATGGCGGCAAGAGCGGCTTTGATGCCGTGTTGCGCACGCGCGCCAATTCGCCCAAGAAGGGCGGTGGCGGCTTCTCCTGGGTGAAGGAGTAAATGGCAGCCCCCCGTCTGGTCTTGCCCCGCTGAACGCGGGCGAACCCAGCCGGTCTTGCAGACCGCGCTGCGGCAGTGCCGCAGCTCTTCGGCAGGCACAAGACGCCCACTGGGCGTCTTGAGTCCGGCCTCAGCCCCCGAGAGGACGGCGATGCTTGCCGGTTCGACCGGCAAGCACATCGCCAGCGCGGGCCGGCTAGGGAACTGGAGTCGGACACAAGCAGTCCCTGCGGACTGCTTGTGCCTACGACAGGCCATGGGCCTCTGGCCCATGGCCAGCCCGGCGCTCGGCCCGAACACGCGGGGGGCCGAGGAAGTCGCCTTAGCCTTTGAGGCCGAGCTGGCGCCAGCCCTCATGCCCCAGCTTGTCCAGCGTCTCGAGGTTGCTCTCATAGATGGAAGCCGTGTCGGGCATGGACTCGACGGCGCGCTCGATGCTGTCCTCGCGCAGGATGTGCAGCGTGGGGTAGGGCGAGCGGTTGCTGTAGTTGGCGATGTCGTCGGCCGCGCTGCCGTCGAACTGGTAGCCGGGATGGAAGTCGGCGATCTGCAGGATGCCGTCGAGCTTGAGCTCTTCCACCAGCGCATCGGCCGCGTCCAGGAAGTCGTTGAAGTCGAGGAAGTCGGTCAGCACGTTCGGGTGGATGACCAGCGTCGTGTCGATCTCTTCCGGATCGGCGCGGTTCAGGGTCAGCAGCTCGCGGGCGAGATCCTTCAACAGGGCTTCCGGCTCGGTCGCCTCGCTGACGACATAGCGGATGCGGTCGTTGACGTGGACGGCCTTCGCGAAGGGGCAGAGGTTCAGCCCGATGACGGCCTTGACGACCCAGTCGCGGGTGTCCTGGATGATTTGTTCTTGGTTCATTTCATTTGTCCTTCGGCTTCATGCGGGCCGAGCGCCGGGCCGCTCCCTAGCCGGCCGCTCTGGCGATGTGCTCGCGGTTCAATACCGCGAGCATCGCCGTCCCCTCGGGGGACCGACTAGACGAGCCCGCGTTCAGCGGGGCTGGGCTGGGCGAGGGGCCAACCATTCTTCAGCCATGCGCACCCACATCGAGCCGCCAAGAGGAATGAGCTCGTCGTTGAAGTCATAGCTGGGGTTGTGCAGGGTGCACGGGCCCATGCCGTGGCCGCCGATGCGGTGCTCGCCTTCGCCGTTGCCGATCAGGAAATAGCAGCCGGGCTTGTCCAGCAGGTAGTAGCTGAAGTCCTCGGCGCCCATGGTGGGCTCGAACTCCTGCACGTTCTCGGCACCGACCATGTCGCTCAGCACACGGCGCGCGAATTCGGTCTCGGCGGGGTGGTTGATGGTGGGCGGGTAGTTGCGGCGGAACTCGAACTCGGCCGTCAGCTCGAAGGCGCCGGCGAGCTGCTCGGTCATCTCCTTCATGCGGCGTTCGAACAGGTCCAGCAGCTCCAGTGTGAAGGTACGCACCGTGCCCTCCATGACGACGGAGTCCGGCACGACATTGGTGGCCTCGCCGGCGTGGATCATGGTCACGGAGATGACGCCGGGGTCGATGGGCCGCTTGTTGCGGCTGACGATGGTCTGGAAGGCCGTGACGAGCTGGCAGGCCGCCGGCACCGGGTCCAGGCCGAGATGGGGCATGGCCGCGTGGGAGCCCTTGCCCTTCAAGGTGATCTTGAACTCGTTGCTGGACGCAAACACCGGGCCGCTCTTCAGCGCGAACTGGCCGGCCTTCATGCCGGGCCAGTTGTGGGCGCCGAACATGGCCTCCATCGGAAACTTCTCGAACAGGCCGTCCTTGATCATCTCGCGGGCACCGCCGCCGCCTTCCTCGGCGGGCTGGAAGACCAGGTAGACCGTGCCGTCGAAGTTGCGGTGCGTGGCCAGATGCTTGGCCGCCGCCAGCAGCATGGCCGTGTGGCCGTCATGGCCGCAGGCATGCATGCGGCCGAGATAGGAGCTGGCGTGGGGGAACTGGTTGCGCTCGGTCATCGGCAGGGCGTCGATGTCGGCGCGCAGGCCGACGGCGCGGTCCGACGTGCCGTTCTTGACGATGCCGACGACGCCCGTCTTGCCCAGGCCGCGGTGGATGGGAATGCCCCAGTCGGTCAGGGCCTTGGCGATGACGTCGGCGGTGCGCTCCTCGTGGAAGCAGAGTTCCGGGTGCTTGTGCAGGTCGCGGCGGATGGCCGTGATGGCCGGGGCGTCGGCCAGGATGGTGTCGATGAGCTTCATGAGAGGGTGACTTCAGGCTCTGTAAGGGGCCGAGTTTAGGATTGCGGCCGTGAACCTCCGTCGTTGGTCTAGAAACTGGCTGTTGTGGCTGGCCTTGCTCCTCCCCATCGCGCAAGCGATGGCAGGCGTGCATGCGCTGTCACACGTCAGTGGTGACCGCCAGGACGATGGCATTGCCCACCTGGTCCATTGCGACCTCTGCCTGACCGCGGCCGACCTCGGCACGGGCGCCCCGGCCGCCGAGCCGGTGGCCCTGGTGGCCGGCAGGGCCACCCATGCCGCCCCGCTGGTGGCCCGTGGCGGCGCCCCGCGCGCCGTCAGCCTGGGCCTGCCGCCCGCCCGGGCGCCTCCCGCTTCCGCCTGAACTCCAAGCCTTCCTGCGCCGACCCTGGCGCGGGTGTTTGCGTTTTCCTGTTGCGGAAGTCCCCCTCATGCGTTCCTTTGCCCTGGCGCCCCTTGCGGCCGCCTGCCTTCTCGTTTCTCTTTCTGCTCAAGCCGAGCCCGCCGAATCCCTCGACAAGGTCGTCGTCACCGGCAACCCGCTGAAGAGCCAGGTGCTGGCCCAGCCCAGCGACAGTCTCGGCGGTGACCAGCTCGTGCTGACCCGCGCCGCCAACCTCGGCGACACCCTGCAGGGCCTGCCCGGCGTGGCCGCCACCAACTTCGGCCCCAACGCCAGCCGGCCCAGCATCCGCGGCCTGGATGGCGACCGGGTGCGCATCCTGAACAACTCCGGCGCCTCGGTGGACGCGTCCAACCTCAGCTTCGACCATGGCGTGGCCATCGATCCCCTGGTCATCGACAAGGTCGAGGTGCTGCGCGGCGCGGCGGCCCTGCTGTATGGCGGCAATGCGGTCGGCGGCGTCGTCAACACCCTGGACAACCGCATCCCGCGCACGCTGATCAACGGACTCAGCGGTGCAGCCGAGGTCCGCCTGGGCGGCGCCAGCCGTGACAAGAGCGGCGCCGTCGTGCTGGACGGCGGCAGCGGCCAGGCCCACTCCGGCTTGGGCTGGCATGTCGACCTGGCCGGCCGCGATGCCGGCGACCAGATCGCGCCGCGCTTTGACAGCGAGGGCGAAAGCCGCACCAGCGTGCGCAACTCGGCCGCCCGCAGCCATGGCGGCGCCGTCGGCGGCTCGGTGTTCTTCCAGGGCGGCTATGCCGGCGTGTCGGTGGACGACTTCCACACCAATTACGGCACCACGGCCGAGGAGGACGTGACCATCCGCATGCAGCGCCAGCGCATCGCCACGGCGGGCGAATGGGCGACGGCCGACAGTCCTGTCCACCGCGTCAGCTGGCAGCTCAGCCGCAACCGCTATGAGCACCAGGAAGTGGAAGGCACGGGCGAGGTCGGCACGACCTTCAAGAGCACCGGCACCGACGGCCGTGTCGAGATCGAGCACGCCGCCGTCGGCCCGGTCAAGGGCCTGATCGGCCTGCAGACCGAGTCCCTGGACTTCTCGGCCCTGGGCGAGGAAGCCTTCGTGCCCAGCACGCGCACGCGCAACACCGGCGTCTTCCTGCTGGAGCAGGCCAAGCTGGGTGGCGTGGACTGGTCGGCCGGCGCGCGCACCGAGAGCGTGACGGTGGATTCGGAAGGCGGCGAGCGCTTTGGTGCGGCGGCGTCGCGGCGCTTCAAGCCCGTCAGCCTGGCCCTGAGCGGCGTCTACCCGCTGAATTCGGCCTGGAGCCTGAGCGCCAACCTGAACCGCACCCAGCGCGCCCCGGCCTATTACGAGCTGTTTGCCAACGGCCTGCATGTGGCCAGCGCCGCCTATGAGCGGGGCGACGCCAACCTGGGCCTGGAACGCTCCAAGGGGGCCGACATCGGCCTGAAGTGGGAAGGCGATGGCAGCCATGTGCACGTCAACGTCTACGAGACCCGCTTTGCCAACTACATCGCCCTGCAGGCCACCGGCGAGACGGCCGACAACGACGGCGAGACCGTCCCCGTCTATGCCTTCCAGGCCGTGCCGGCACGTCTGCGCGGCGTGGAACTGGAAGGCCGCTGGCAGGTCCACCCGGCCATCGCCCTGCTGAGCCAGCTGGACGCCGTGCGCGGTGACAACCGCGCCACCGGCGAACCCCTGCCGCGCCTGGCGCCGCTGCGCGCCATGCTGGGCCTGGAGGCCAGGCAGGGCGACTGGTCGGGCAAGCTGGAATGGCGCGGTGCTGCCCGCCAGACCCGTGTCGCCGAGTTCGACACGCCGACGCCCGGCTACGGCCTGCTGCGCCTGTCGGTCGCCCGCCAGCTGCGCTGGGGCCAGACCGACGCCCTCTGGTATCTGAAGCTGGACAACCTGGGCAACAAGCTGGCCTACAACGCCACGGCCGTGCCGACCATCCGTGACCTGGCTCCCCAGCCCGGCCGATCGGCGAGTACAGGGTTGCAACTGCGTTTCTGACCGCCAAAGCCGGTGTACAACCGTGCATGCCGCCCACGCACCGGGCGGTATGCACGCAAGTCGTGCGTGCACGCACCAGGAGCTTCTTTCTTGCGCGGGCGCGGAACTTGCGTCGCACGCCAGGGAACAGGAGCGACGATGCAGACCGCCTTTGACGAGATGAACGCCGCGGGGCCCATCACCCGCGCGCATTACGAGTCCTATGCCCGCTGGCTGGCCGACCAGCCCGAATCCCTGATGCGGGAGCGGCGCGAGCAGGCCGAGCTGATCTTCAGGCGGGTGGGCATCACCTTCGCCGTCTATGGCGACAAGGATTCGGGCGAAGGCACCGAGAGACTTATCCCCTTCGACCTGATCCCGCGCGTCATCCCGGCGTCGGAATGGACGTCCATGCAGGCCGGCCTGGCCCAGCGCGTGACGGCGCTGAACCGCTTCATCCACGACGTCTATCACGACCAGGAGATCCTCAAGGCCGGCATCGTGCCGGCGGACGAGATCGTCAAGAACGCCCAGTTCCGCCCCGAGATGATGGGCGTGGACGTGCCCGGCGGCGTCTACAGCCATATCGCCGGCGTCGACATCGTGCGCGCCGGCCATGCGGACGGCAGCGGCCACTACTACGTGCTGGAAGACAACCTGCGGGTGCCCTCCGGCGTGAGCTACATGCTCGAGAACCGCAAGATGATGATGCGGCTCTTCCCCGATCTCTTCGTCAACCACCGCATCGCGCCGGTGGCGCACTACCCCGATCTGCTGCTGGACACGCTGCGCAGCGTGGCGCCGTCGGGCGTGTCCGACCCGACGGTCGTCGTGCTGACGCCGGGCATGTACAACTCGGCCTACTTCGAGCACGCCTTCCTGGCCCAGCAGATGGGCGTGGAGCTGGTCGAGGGTCAGGACTTGTTCGTCGATGGCGGCTTTGTGTACATGCGCACCACGCGCGGCCCCAAGCGCGTGGACGTCATCTACCGCCGCCTGGACGACGACTTCCTGGACCCGCAGGTGTTTCGCGCCGACTCCCAGCTCGGTTGTGCCGGCCTGGTCAGTGCCTACAAGGCCGGCAAGGTGACGCTGTCCAACGCCATCGGCACCGGCATCGCGGACGACAAGTCCATCTACCCCTATGTGCCGAAGATGATCGAGTTCTATCTCGGCGAGAAGCCCATCCTGCAGAACGTGCCGACCTATGTCTGCCGCGAGAAGGAGGACCTGGCCTACACCCTGGCCCATCTGCCGGAGCTGGTCGTCAAGGAGGTCCATGGCGCCGGCGGCTACGGCATGCTGGTCGGGCCGGCGGCCACCAAGGACGAGATCGAGGCCTTCCGCGCGCGGCTGCTGGCCAATCCCGGCAACTACATCGCCCAGCCGACGTTGTCGCTGTCGACCTGCCCGACCTTTGTCGAGAGCGGCATCGCGCCGCGTCATATTGATCTGCGACCCTTTGTGCTGTCGGGCTCGACGGTGCGCATGGTGCCGGGTGGGCTCACCCGGGTCGCGTTGAAGGAAGGTTCCTTGGTGGTGAACAGCAGCCAGGGTGGTGGAACGAAGGACACCTGGGTGCTGGAGGACTGATCGATGCTGTCAAGAACCGCTGACCATCTTTACTGGATGTCGCGCTACATTGAGCGCGCGGAGAACACGGCCCGTCTTCTGGACATCGCCTACCAGACCTCGCTGCAGCCGCAGTCGGCCGATGAGTCCGAGCAGACTTGGCGCAGCCTGATCTCCATCTCCGAGCTGAACAGCCTCTACGGCACCAAGTACTCGACGATCAATGCCCGCCATGTCATGGAGTTCATGGTGGCCGACGAGAGCAATCTGTCGTCCATCTTCAACTGCCTGCGCGCCGCGCGCGAGAACGCGCGGGCCGTGCGCGGTGCACTGACGACCGAGGTCTGGGAGACCATGAACCAGACCTGGCTGGAGTTCCGCCGGCTGCTGCGCGAAGGCGCGCTGCAGCGCGACCCCTCGCAGTTCTTCGAATGGGTCAAATACCGCAGCCATCTGTCGCGCGGCGTGACGGTGGGCACCATGCTGCAGGACGAAGCCTTCCACTTCATCCGCATCGGCTCCTTCCTGGAACGGTCCGACAACACGGCGCGGCTGCTGGACGTCAAGTTCTACCGCCAGGAGCAGACCCAGGGCGAGCACGATGCGGCGCGCGACTTCTACTACTGGTCGGCCGTGTTGCGCTCGGTGTCGGGCTTCGAGATCTACCGCAAGGTCTATAGCAATGTCATCCAGCCCGACAAGGTGGCCGAGCTGCTGATCCTGCGGCCGGACATGCCGCGCTCGCTGTCCCACTGCATCACGCGCATGCAGGCCAACCTCAAGCGCGTGGCCAACCCGCAGTCGGGCGAGACCCTGAGACGCGTCGGCCGGCTGGAGGCCAAGCTCGCCTTCGGCAGCATCGACGAGATCCTGACCGAGGGCCTGCACCCCTTCCTGGACGGCTTCCTGGCCGAGGTGTCGGACCTGGGTGACCGCATCAGCAAGGACTTCCTGGTATGAGCATCCATGTCGCGCTGAAGCACGTCACCCGCTACAAATACGACCGCGCCGTCAACCTCGGCCCCCAGGTCGTGCGCCTGCGGCCGGCACCGCATTGCCGCACGCCGGTGCTGAGCTACTCGCTGCGCATCGAGCCCGAGACGCACTTCATCAACTGGCAGCAGGACCCCTTCGCCAACTACCTGGCGCGGCTGGTCTTCCCCGAGAAGACGACCGAGTTCACCGTCACGGTGGACCTGGTCGCCGAGATGGCGGTCTACAACCCCTTCGACTTCTTCCTCGAGCCCCACGCCCAGAAGTTCCCGTTCGGGTATGACGAGGCCCAGCTCATCGAGCTGGCGCCCTATCTGCAGGTCGAGGCCCCCACGCCTCTGCTGGCCGCCTATCTGAAGGACATCCCCCGCACGGAACGGCCCACCATCGACTTCATCGTCGAGCTGAACCAGCGCGTGCAGAACAGCGTCTCCTACCTGATCCGCCTGGAGCCCGGCGTGCAGACGCCGGAGGAGACGCTGGAAAAGGCCTCGGGCTCCTGCCGCGACTCCGGCTGGCTGCTGGTGCAGATTGCCCGCCACCTGGGCCTGGCGGCCCGCT
The DNA here is from genome assembly GCF_031458095.1 of Roseateles saccharophilus. Lineage (GTDB taxonomy): Bacteria > Pseudomonadota > Gammaproteobacteria > Burkholderiales > Burkholderiaceae_C > Pelomonas > Pelomonas saccharophila_A. The sequence continues at coordinate 2,068,172 of NZ_JAVDXU010000001.1, read as the reverse complement.
TCGTGTCCGGCTACCTGATCCAGCTGACGCCCGACGAAAAAGCCCTGGACGGCCCCAGCGGCACCACCGTCGACTTCACCGACCTGCATGCCTGGTGCGAGGTCTATCTGCCCGGCGCCGGCTGGATAGGCCTGGACCCCACCTCGGGCCTGCTGGCCGGCGAGGGCCATATCCCGCTGGCCGCCACGCCCACGCCGGGCAGCGCCGCGCCCGTCAGTGGCGGCGTCGACAAGAGCGAGGTCGAGTTCGAGCACGAGATGAGCGTTACGCGCATCTACGAGTCGCCGCGCGTGACCAAGCCCTATACCGAAGCGCAGTGGGCCGAGGTGCTGAAGCTCGGCGCACAGGTCGACCGTGAGCTGGTCGCCGGCGACGTGCGCCTGACCATGGGCGGCGAACCCACCTTCGTCTCCATCGACGACCGTGACGCTCCCGAATGGAATACCGAGGCCCTGGGCCCCACCAAGCGCATCTATGCCCAGCAGCTGACCCACAAGCTGCGCGACGAATACGGCCGGGGCGGCTTCCTGCATTTCGGCCAGGGCAAGTGGTATCCGGGCGAGCAGCTGCCGCGCTGGGCCCTGTCCATCTACTGGCGCGCCGACGGCCAACCCTGCTGGCGCAACCCCGACTGGTTCGCCGACGAGCGCGAGGGCCACGCCTACACCAGCGAGCACGCCAAGGCCTTCATGGGCGCGCTGACGCGGCGGCTCGGCCTGCCCGACAAGCATGTGCAGGCCGGCTATGAGGACACCTTCTACTACCTGTGGCGGGAACGCCGCCTGCCCGTCAATGTCGACCCCTTCGACTCGCGCGTCGACGACGAGATGGAACGCGTGCGCCTGCGCCGCGTCTTCGACCAGGGGCTGTCCCATGTCGTCGGCTATGTGCTGCCCATCCGCCGCAACGAGGACGCGCCGCGCCTGGGCGGCAAGCGCTGGCAGACCGGCCCCTGGTTCTTCCGCGACGAGCGCCTGTATCTGCATCCCGGCGACTCGCCGATGGGCTGGCGCTTGCCGCTGGATTCCCTGCCCTGGGTCAGCAAGGGCGACTACCCCTACCTGATCGAGCAGGACCCGTTCGCGCCGCGCGGCATGCTGCCCGCGGCGGCAGCCCTGCGCACCCAGGTGCAGGGCGTCACATCCGGCGGGCCGACGCCGGGCCTGCGGCGCGATGGCAAGGCCATGGCGGCCGCCGGCGCGGGCGAGGCCGCGACCGCGCCGGCGCGCTTCGAAAGCGCCCACGGCATCACGCGCACCGCCCTGTGCGTCGAGGCCCGCGATCCAAGGCGCGCCAACGGCCCCGCGGCCGAAGCCAAGGGCCAGGCCAGCGGCGTGCTCTATGTCTTCATGCCGCCGCTCGAAAAGCTCGAGCATTACCTGGAGCTGCTGACGGCGGTGGAGGCGGCCTGCGAGGACACCGGCTACAAGATCGTGCTGGAAGGCTATCCGCCACCGCGCGACCCGCGCCTGAAGCTCTTGCAGGTCACGCCCGACCCCGGCGTCATCGAGGTCAACATCCACCCGGCCCACAACTGGGGCGAGCTGGTCGCGCACACCGAGTTCCTCTACGAGGCCGCCCGTGTGACGCGGCTGTCGAGCGAGAAATTCATGATCGACGGCCGCCACACCGGCACCGGCGGCGGCAACCACTTCGTGCTCGGCGGCGCGACGCCGGCCGACTCGCCCTTCCTGCGCCGGCCCGCGCTGCTGGCCTCGCTGCTGGCCTACTGGCACAACCATCCCAGCTTGAGCTATCTGTTCAGCGGCCTCTTCATCGGCCCCACCAGCCAGGCGCCGCGCGTGGACGAGGCGCGCAACGATCAATTGCGCGAGCTGGAGATTGCGCTGGCTGAGATCCACAAGCTGGGCGAGAACGTGGCTCCCTGGCTGATCGACCGCACCCTGCGCAATGTGCTGGTCGACGTGACCGGCAACACCCACCGCAGCGAGTTCTGCATCGACAAGCTCTACTCGCCCGACTCGGCCACCGGCCGCCTGGGCCTGCTGGAGCTGCGCGCCTTCGAGATGCCGCCGCATGCGCGCATGAGCATCGTGCAGCAACTGCTGCTGCGGGCTTTGGTGGCACGTTTCTGGAAGCAGCCCTATCGCGCGCCGCTGGTGCGCTGGGGCACCGAGCTGCATGACCGCTGGCTGCTGCCTCACTTCGTGCGCGAGGACTTCAACGACGTCATGCAGGACATGGGCGAGGCCGGCTACGCGCTGGACCCGGCCTGGTTCGCGCCCCACTTCGAGTTCCGCTTCCCCAAATACGGCGAGTTCGCCTCGCGCGGCGTGCATGTGACGCTGCGCAGCGCGCTGGAGCCCTGGCATGTGATGGGCGAGGAGGGCTCGGCCGGCGGCACGGTGCGCTATGTGGACTCGTCGCTGGAGAGGCTGGAAGTGCATGTCAGCGGCCTCGTCGATCCGCGCCACCGCGTCACGGTCAACGGCGTGCCCGTGCCGCTGCAGCCCACGGGCCGCGTCGGCGAGTTCGTGGCCGGCGTGCGCTACCGCGCCTGGCTGCCGCCCTCGGCCCTGCATCCCACCCTTGGCATCAACGCACCGCTGACAGTGGACCTGGTCGACACCTGGCAGCAGAAGTCCCTCGGCGGCTGCCGCTATTTCGTCGCCCACCCGGGCGGCCGCAACTATGCGACGCTGCCGGTCAATGCCTATGAGGCCGAGAGCCGGCGCCTGGCGCGTTTCGCCGCCATCGGCCACACGCCCGGACGTGTCGAAGTGAAAGAGCCGCAGCGAAGTCTGGAGTTCCCGTTCACGCTGGACCTGCGCAAGGCAAACTAGGCCGATGCGTATTGAGATTGAACCCGGCGTCCGCCTTTTTGTCGACATCGAGGGCCTGGGCCATGAGCCCGTCGGCCCGGAACTGCGCGAGAAGCCGACGCTGATCCTCATCCATGGCGGCCCCGGCTTCGACCACACCGCTTTCCGCCCCTTCTTCAGCCGCTTCACCGACCTCTGCCAGGTCGTCTATTACGACCAACGCGGCCATGGCCGCAGCGATCCGCGGCCGGCGGACGAGTGGGTGCTGGATGTCTTTGCGGACGACGTGGTGAGGCTGTGCGACGCGTTGGGCGTCACCAAACCCATCGTGCTGGGCCAGAGCTTCGGCGGCTTCGTCGCCCAGCGCTATCTGGCCCGCCATCCCGAGCACCCGAGCAAGGTCGTGCTGTCCAGCACCTCGCACCACTTCGGCCTGGAACGCAAGATCGAGCGTTTCGGGGCTCTGGGCGGCCCCGATGCGGCGGCGGCCACGCGCGAGTTCTGGGAGAACCCCGGCCCGGCCAGCTGGGCGGTCTACGAGAAGCACTGCCGGCATCTCTACAACACCCAGCCCAAGAACCCGAACGCGGGCGGCTGGATGGTGTTCAAGCCCGAGATCCTGTTCGCTCACACCCGCACCGAGCTGCGCGACATGGACTTGACACCGGGCCTCTCGAAGGTGCAATGCCCGGTGCTGGTGATGGCCGGCGAGGAGGATCCCGTCACGCCACCTCAGGACGCGGAGGAGATCGTCGCCGCGCTGCCGGCGCCATGGGTGCAGTTCGAGCGCTTTGCCGGTGTCGGCCATGGCGCCTGGCGTGACGACCCCGAGGCGGCCGAGCGTGTGCTGCGGGCCTTTCTGTCGCCGCGCGCGCAAGCCGAGGCCAGCGCCAGCAGCCTGCCCTGACAGGCATGTGGTCCGGATGCGGGGCGGCGCTGCGGGCGCGGCGTGGACATTGCTCGACAATGTCCTTTCGCCCTCACCGCGCCGCATGACTGCCTCGACCCGCCTCGCCCATGTCTGAGCTCACTCCCAGCCAGTGGAGCCTGCTTCCCGACGAGCCCGAGGAGGCGCTGGCGCCCGACCCGCTGGCGATGGCCCTGTCGGCCGCCCTGCGCAGCCGCGATGGCCATTTCTACGAGTTGACCGGCCAGGTCAACCACCCCGGCGAGCCCCAGGGCGGCCTGGCCGAGCGCTGGCAGCGCTTCTTCGCCGCCGGCGGCTCGGCCGGCTGGCAGGAGCTCAGCGCCAAGGCCCTGCGCGTGCAGCGCCGCGTGCTGGAAGACGGCGCCAGCTACAACGTGCACAGCGACGGCCCGCCGCTGCCGGGCCAGGACGGGGAGGGCATCGCCCTGGCCCGCCACTGGCCGCTGGAGCTGCTGCCGATGCTGATCGAGCCGGACGAATGGCGCGGCATCGAGGCCGGCATCATCCAGCGCGCGCGGCTGCTGGACGCCGTCATGGCCGACACCTATGGCGAGCGCCGCCTGCTGCAGCAGGGCCTGCTGCCGGCCTCGCTCGTGCTGGCCCATCCGCAGTACCTGCGTGCCATGCATGGCAGCGCCGCGCGCGGCGACGTGCACCTGCATGTGCTGGCCTTCGACCTGACGCGCTGTGCCGACGGCCATTGGTGGGTGGTCGGCCAGCGCACCCAGGCGGCCTCGGGCCTGGGCTATGTGCTCGAGAACCGCCTCATCATTGCCCAGCAATTCCCCGAGGCCTTCCGCCAGATGGCCGTGCAGCGGCTGGCGGCCAGCTACCGCGACTTCATCCAGGCGCTGACCAAGCTGTCGCCCGCCGGCGAGCGCAGCCGCGTCGCCCTGTTGACACCGGGGCCGCGCAATGAGACCTATTTCGAGCAGGCCTTCCTGGCGCGTTATCTCGGCATCACGCTGGTGGAGGGCGCCGACCTGACGGTGCGCGCCGACAAGGTCTATCTGAAGACCCTGGCCGGCCTGGAGCGCGTGCATGTGCTGCTGCGCCGCGTCGACGACACCTGGCTGGACCCGCTGGAGCTGCGCCCCGACTCCATCCTCGGCGTGCCGGGCTTGCTGCAGGCCGCACGGGCCGGCGAGGTCATCATCGCCAACGCGCCGGGTTCAGGGTGGCTGGAAAGCCCGGGCCTGGCCGCCTTCTGGCCCGGCGTGGCCGAGAGCCTGCTCGGCGAGGAGCTCATGCTGCCGGCCATCCAGAGCTGGTGGTGCGGCGAGGAGAGCGCCTGGGCCACCCTGCGCCCGCGCCTGGCGGAGTTCATCGTCGTGCCGACCTTCTCGGCCAGCACGACGACGCGCAGCTTCGCCCCCATCGTCGCCGCCGAGCTCAACGATGGACAGCTGCACGAGCTGGCCGAGCGCATCGATGCCGACCCCACGGCCTACACGCTGCAGGCCCGCGTCAAGCCGACCAAGCAGCCGGTCTGGACCCGCGGCGCGCTGGAGCCGCGCGTGGCCGTGCTGCGCGTCTTCGCGATGACCGACGGCAAGGGCGGCTGGAAGGTGCTGCCCGGCGGCCTGACGCGCGTGGCGCCGCGCCGCGACCCGCTGGCCGATGCCTGGCTGTCCATCCAGCGCGGCTCCCTGAGCGCCGACACCTGGGTCATGACCGATGGCGAGGTCGATCCCACCAGCCTGCTGTCCCAGCCCCTGCAGGCCGCCGACCTGCGCGATGTGCACTGGACCGTGACCAGCCGCGCCGCCGAGAACCTTTTCTGGCTGGGCCGCTACACGGAGCGCGCCGAGAACAGCGCCCGCCTGGCCCGCCATGTCATCGAGGCCAGCGTCATGGTGCAGCGTGGCGCCATGCCGCCGCCCATGCTGCCGCTGCTGGATGCACTGGCGCGCCGCCACGGGCTGGTCGCTGCCGACGCGCCGCAGGCCGAGGCGGACCCGCGCGGCGGGGACTCGCCGTTTGTGCGCGCCCTGCTGACGGCCCTGCTGCCCGGCTCCGGCGTCACCAGCGTGGGCTGGAATCTGCGCGCCCTGCAGGGCTGCGCCCAGGCCCTGCGCGAGCGCCTGTCGCCCGAGGCCTGGCGTCTCATCCACGAGACGGCAGCCCAGTTCGAGCAGCATCTGCGCGCCGTGCTGGACCGGCCCGGCCCGAACGCCTCCGTGACCGATGTGCTGAATGTGCTGGCCCGCGCCGACACCCATCTGGCCGCCATCACCGGCGCCCAGACCGACCGCATGACGCGCGACGACGGCTGGCGGCTGCTGTCCATCGGCCGCCAGCTCGAGCGCCTGTCCTTCCACGCCGAGGTGCTGGCCGAGACCTTCGAACAGGATCTGGCCCTGACCGAGGACGGCTTTGCGCTGCTGCTGGGCGTGTTCGACTCCACCATCACCTACCGCGCCCAGTTCCAGGCGCGCCGCGAGGCGGCGCCGCTGTTGCACCTGCTGGTGCACGACACCGACAACCCGCGTTCGCTCGGCTGGGTGGCGCGCACCATGCGCGAGCGCTTCGCCAAGCTGGCCCGCCACGACCCGGGCTGGGCCGCCGACATCGCCGCCGACCTGCCCGTGCCCGAGGCCTGGCCGCTGGCCGAGCTGGCGGCGCCGGGGCCGGCCCTGGTCGAGCATCTGCAGCGCGCGGCGGCCCGGGCGGGCGAGCTGTCCAGCCTGATCAGCCAGCGCTATTTCGCCCATGTCATCGGCGCCGAGCAACGCGTATGGCAGTAAAGCTTTCCGTTCACCACGTCACCGAGTACACCTACGACGACTCGGTGGAATGGGCCCATCACGCCGCCTGCCTGGCGCCGCGGGACACGCCCTGGCAGGACGCCAGCGGCTGGCAGCTGAACATCGACCCGCTGCCCGACGGCTGGGGTGTCGAAGGGCTGGAGCTGGACGCGTCCGAGCTGGCCCGCCATCTGCGCCGCGACCCCTGGGGCAACCGCCACCTCAGCTTCGGCCATGCGCGCGTGCACGAGAAGCTGGTCGTCGACAGCCGCTTCATCGCCGAGCTGCAGGACCGCCCCGCCCCCGATCCGACGCGCGGGTCGGACTGGGAATCCGTCGCCCGCGGCCTGCGCTACCGGGCCGGCCGGGCCCTGCAGGAGGCCGACGAGTTCGCCCTGGCCTCCACCTATGCGGCGCCCGACGCCACGCTGGCCGCCTACGCCCGCCGGGCCTTCACGCCCGGCCGCAAGGTGGCCGCCGGCGGGCTGGCGCTGATGCAGCAGATCCATACCGACCTGCGCTATCTGCCGCAGAGCACGACGGTGGCGACGCGTGCCGCCGACGCCCTGGCCCAGCGCAGCGGCGTCTGCCAGGACTTCGCCCATGTCTTCATCGCCGCCTGCCGGTCATTGGGGCTGGCCGCGCGCTATGTGAGCGGCTATCTGCTGACGCGCCCGCCCGAAGGTCAGCCCAAGCTGGTCGGCGCCGACGCCTCGCATGCCTGGGCCGAGCTGTGGTGCCCCGAGCAGGGCTGGCTGGCCCTGGACCCCACCAATGCCGTGCCGGCGGGCCTGGACCATGTCACCCTGGCCTGGGGCCGCGACTATGCCGACGTGGCCCCGCTGCGCGGCGTGCTGCGCGGGGGCGGCGTGGCGACGCTGAGAGTGAGCGTGACGGTGGAGCCGGCGGCAACTTGAGCCCCTCGCCCAGTCCTGCCGCGCTGAACGCCGGCATGCCTGGGCGGGACCACGCTGCGGCCTGGGCCGCAGCGCTTCGGCAGGCACATCCGCCCACTGGGCGCGATGTGTCCGGCCTCAGCCCCCGCGGGGACGGCGATGCTTGCGGCATTGAGCCGCAAGCACATCGCCCAAGGCGGGCCGGCTAGGGAGCGGCCCGGCGCTCGGCCCGCAATACCCCTGGCGCAGATCAACCGTGCAGCATCGGCAGCACCGACACCACCATCAGCGCCGCGGCGCCCCAGTTGAAGGCCTGCAGGGCGCGCGGCCGGTGCAGCCAGCGCCGCATCTGCTCGCCCAGCAGGGCCCAGGAGCCGCAGCAGGGCAGGTTGACGAGGACGAAGACGGCCGTCATGGCCGCGACGCCGAGTTCGCTGTAGGCCGTCACGGCCGTCAGCGCCATGGCCCAGGCCTTGGGGTTGACGACCTGGAACAGGGCCGCGGCGCCAAAGCCCATGGGCTTGCCGGCGCCTTGGCCCGCATCGGCCGAAGGCGGCGCCGCCGTGGCGACCTTGAAGGCGAGGTAGAGCAGATAGGCCAGGCTGGCCCATTTGAGGTCGTCATGCAGGCCGGGATGGCGCGTGAATACCTCGCCCAGGCCCAGGCCGACGAGGGCCAGCATGACGCCGAAGCCGAAGCTGATGCCCAGCAGATGGGGCAGGCTGCGCCGCCAGCCGAAGTTGGTGCCCGAGGCCAGCAGCATCAGGTTGTTGGGGCCGGGCGTGATGGAGGTGACGAAGGCGAAGCCCGTCAGGGCAATGAGGGTGGCGCTGGTTTCCATGGGCCGCAACTCTAGGCAGGCCGGCCTCGAATGGGCTTGCGTTCTGCGGTGTGGCGCCGCCATGCTGTGCAATCATCTGTGGCCATGGATGCCATTGACGACAAGATATTGCGCGAACTGGTCAAGGACGGCCGGGTGACCAATGCCGAGCTGGCCCAGCGCATCGCCCTCAGCCCTTCGGCCTGCCTGCGCCGGGTGCAGGAGCTGGAGAGGCTGGGCGTCATCAAGGGCTACCGCGCGGTGCTGGACCCGGCGCATCTGGGACTGGGCTTTGTCGCCTATGTGGCCATCGGCCTGTCGCGCCACACGCTGGATGAGCAGCTGAGCTTCGAGCAGGCCATGCGCGACTGCCCGGTCGTGCGCGAATGCCACAACGTGACCGGTGCCTTCGAATACCTGCTGCGCGTCGAGGTGAGCGACCTGCCGGCCTACAAGCGCTTCCATGCCGACGTGCTGGGCGGCCTGCCCCAGGTCAGCATGATCACCAGCTACATCGTCATGGACTCGCCCAAGGATGATCGCGGCTGAATGCCGCAAGCATCGCCGTCCCCTCGGGAGACCGGGCGAGGGGTCACCGTTTCACTTTGCCGTCGCCCGTGAGCATCGACAGCTCGACGAAGCTCGAGCCTGCATGCTTGGTGGGCGAAAAATTCAGGTGGTAGCCGCGTGCGTCGTAGCCGGACAGACCCTCCAGCGCGGCGATCAGGCCTTCGCGGCTCGGACGGCCACCGAGGCGGCGCAAGGCGTCGACGATGACGCGCGCAGCCACATAGCCTTCCATGCTGGTGTAGTTGGGTTCGGCCTTGGCGTCGGCCTTGTGCAAGGCCTGCTGGTAGTCGTTGACGAGGCCGACCGCGGTGCCGAAGGGCGAGGGCATGACCTGGGAGACGACGATGCCGGCGGCGTCCTTGCCCAGCTCGTCGGCCAGGGCCTGGGTGCCGACGAAGGACACGTTGTAGAACTGGCCGAAATAACCCGCCTTGCGCGCCTCGCGGATGAAGGCGGCGCAGCTCTTGTAGGCGCTGATCTGCACGATGGCCTCGGGCTGGGCCGGCACCAGGGTCTTCAGGGCGGCGGCCACGTCCACGCTGTTGCGCTCGACGGTGGCGACGGCCACGGGCTGCAGGCCGCGCTTCTCCAGCGCGCGCTGCACGCCCTTGAGGCCGGCCTGGCCGTAGGCGTCGTTCTGGTGGAAGACGGCGATCTTCTTGAGGTCCAGCTGGGTCAGCTGTTTGACGATGAGTTCGGTCTCGTCGTAGTAGGAGGCGCGGACGTGGAAGACCAGCTTGTTGAAGGGGTCGCGCAGGGCTTCGGCACCGGTGAAGGGGGCGATGAAGGGGATCTTGGCGGCGTTGACCAGGGGCAGGGCGGCCAGAGAGGTCGGCGTGCCGACATAGCCGAACAGCGCGAAGACGTCCTCCTGGATGAACTTCTCGGTGTTGGCCTTGCAGCGCGCGGGGTCGTAGCCGTCGTCCAGCGTCTTCAGCACGATGGGCAGGCCGCCGACGCCGCCGGCGGCGTTCACGCCATCGAAATAGGCCTTGGCGCCCAGCTGCATCTGCAGGCCGAGCTGGGCGGCGGGGCCGGTCAGCGGCACGGACTGGCCGAGCACGATGGCGCGACGTTCCTGGGCGCGGGCGAGGGTGGCCGGCAGCGCGAGACTGGCCAGGGCGAATTGGGCTTTGCGGCGGGTCAGCATGGGCGCGCATGATGCCCCAAGCCGCGGGGGTTCTGTTACATCCATTCGGCGCGCCGAGGCCTCAGGCGTGAATACGCCCCGGCTGAAACAATTCCTAACTTGTGCGTGAGCGGGCGCGGCCGGCACGCTTGTTGGCATACATCGCCTCGTCGGCGTGGCGCATCAGCGCATCCGGCGTGCGGCCGTCGCTGGGGAAATGGGCCAGGCCCAGGCTGCTGCCGACGGCGACCTGCTCGCCGCTGCTCAGCGTGATCGGTTGCATCAGCGCATCCAGCAGCCGGTTCAGCACCGGCTCGGCGTCGGCGGGGGCCGAGGCCGGCGTCAGCAGCACGATGAACTCGTCGCCGCCCAGCCGGGCGACCGTGTCGCTGGCGCGCAGGCCCGCCTGCAGGCGGGCCGCGACGGCCTTGAGCACCTCGTCGCCGGCATCGTGGCCATGGTGGTCGTTGACCTGCTTGAAGCCGTTCAGGTCGAGATAGGCCAGGGCGAAGACATGGCCGCTGCGCTCGGCGCCGGCGATGGCCTGCTTCAAGCGGTCGCCCAGCAGCAGGCGGTTGGGCAGGCCGGTGAGGGCGTCGTGCAGGGCGGCGCGTTCCATGCGCGCCTCATGGGCTTTGCTCTGCGTGATGTCCACCATCATCCACAGCGAGGCGCCGTCGCTGCCCGGCAGCTCGACGCCGGCCAGGTCCACCCAGATCAGGGTGCCGTCATTGCGGCGCATCTGCAGTTGCGTACGGAAGCGGCCGCCAGCCCGCATCTGCGGGTAGGCCATGGCACCGAGGGTCTCGTAGGCGGCGGCGTCGACATAGAGCTGGCGCACCGGGACGCCCAGCAGCTCGCCGTCGCCAAAACCGAACATGCGCTCCAGCGCATGGTTGCGCCAACTGATGCGCCGGTCGTGCAGCTTGGCGATGCCGACGAGGTCGCTTTCCAGCATGGCCTCCTGGTCCAGCGTCAGCTGGTGCAGCTGCTGGCGGATGCGATGGGTCTCGCTGATGTCGAACATCACCGAGCGGCTGCGCAGGTATTCGCCGGTCGGGCCGTAGATGGCGGTGGCCGACAGGCTGACGCGGCGGGTATGGCCGTCACGACCGGTGACATCGAATTCCAGCCCCGACACGCGGCCCTCGCGCTTGAAGCGCGGGAAGGCGGTGTCGAACAGCGCCCGCCCCTCCTCGCTGAAGAAGTCGCGCGGGCTGCGCTTGCCGATCAGCTCGTCGGCGCGCAGGCCCAGCCAGTTCAGGCCCAGGGCATTGATCTGCAGGAAGCGGCCGTTCTCGTCCAGCGCGTAGTAGGCGCAGGGGGCGTTGTCGTAGAGGTCCTGCAGGCTCTGGCGCGCCTCGTCGGCCTGGGCCTGCAGCACTTTGCGTGCCGTGATGTCGGACTCGATGACCATGAAGCCGGTGAGGTCACCGCTGTCGTCGCGCAGGGGCTGGATCTCGATGTCCACCCAATAGTCGCGGCCGTCCCGGGTGCGGTGCATCAGCTCGACCTTGCAGCCCAGGCCGACGTTCATGGCCTCGCGCATGCCGTGCACGGTGTCTTCGTTCGTCAGCTCCGAATGCAGCAGTTCACTGGGGCGCTTGCCCAGGGCCTCGGCGCTGGTGAAGCCGCTCAGGCGCGTGAAGCCGTCGTTGACCCACAGGATGCGGCGCTCGGGGTCGGTGATGAGCACGCCGTTGGTCGTGTGGCTGGCCACCCGCGCCAGTCGGGCGAGGTCGGCCGTCATGTCGCGCGCCATCTGCTCGGCCCGGGCCCGGCCAGCGGCCAGCAGATAGACGGTCACGGCCAGCAGCAGGCTCAGCAGCGCACCGCCCAGTTCCAGACCGACGCCGGACAGGCCGAGCAGCCTGACGGCGGCACCGTGCGTCAGCGCGGTGTCGAGCAGGAACTCGCGCCCGGCCACCGTGAAGGACAGCGCTTCGGCCGAAGGGGCCTCGGCCAGCGAGTACTCGTCCGCCTCTTCGGGCGTCAGGGCCTGCCCCTGGCGGATGGCCAGCAGGGGCTTGAACTCGCCGCTGGTGGCCCGCGCCGACAGCTTCAGGTCCAGCAGCGCCGCCGCCGGCTCCGCCACGCCGTGCAGCAGTTCGTTGGCCACCAGCGGCGCATACAACAGGCCCTGCAGGGCCGCACGGCGCTGGGCCGGCGTGCCCGGGTCATGGCCCTCCCTGTAGACGGGCACCAGCAGCATGAAGCCCGGGCCCTTCAGCGGGTCCTGCACCAGGCGCACCGGCGCCGACAGCGTCGCCTCGCCGCTGTCGATGGCTTTCTCGATGGCCTCGCGGCGCACCGGGTCGGCGCCCGAATCGATGCCCCAGGCCGGGAAGTTGCGCGAGAACGGCGAGATCTGCGTGACGACGTACAGCGTCGGGTCCGTGCCCGTGCCATGCACGCGAAAGCCGGTGGAGCCCTCGCGCTGACGGGCGGCGACGAAGCTGTCGAGATCGCGGCGCGCCACCCTTTCGATGAAGCCGAAGCCGCGCACGCCGGGGAATTCCTTGGGCAGGTCGCGCGACTCGACATAGGCGTCGAAGGCCTCGCGGCTGAACCTGCCTTCCAGCGCCGCCAGCGCGCCACGTGCGCCCTTGAGACCATAGACCGGCATGGTCAGCCGCTTGACGACATCGCCCTGCAGGCGCTCGACCTGGCGCTCCTGCAGGCTGTGCGCCTCGGTGCCGGCACGCTGCTGCTGCCAGATGACGGCGCCGGCGGTCAGGGCGAGACCGAGGGACAGCACCGCAGCGGCCGCTACCCAAGCGGTTGTGCTGACCATTTCTGGCCCGGTGTAGCCGTCTCCAATGCGCAAGCCGTCTCTCTTGTTGTGATGCTGCGCAGTGATTGAAGCATGTCCAGCCCGCGCCGTCAGCCCCATGGCGGAGCCGTCCGCGCACAATGTCCGGCATGAACCTCTTCCTCATCCAGGCCCGCGCCAACCGGCTGGCCAACCGCCGCCTGCTGGCCGCCGTGGCAACGCTGTCCGATGCCGATTTCCAGGCGCCGCGCACCAGCTTCTTTCCCAGCCTCGCGCTGACACTGAACCATGTGCTGAACGTGGATCACTACTACATCGCGGCCCTGCAGGGCGATGCGGCCATGCGCAGCATCTGGGCCAGCTATGTGCCCGCCAGTACGGCGGCCGAACTGGCGGCTCGGCAGGACGAGAGCGACGCCCGGCTGATCGCCTTCTGCGCAGGGCTGACCGCCGGCGACGAGGAACGCATCGTCGCCTTCGACCGCGGCGCCGGTATCGAGAACGGCCCGCGCGAGCCGGTCGGGCGGGTGCTGGCCCATCTCTTCATGCACCAGACCCATCACCGCGGCCAGGCGCATGCGATGCTGGCCGGCACGACGGTGAAGCCGCCGCAGCTGGATGACTTCATCCTGCTCGGCGACAACGTTCACCGCAGCGCCGACATGGCGGCGCTGGGGTGGGTGGAGCCCGTCTGATCAGGGCTTGAGGGTCCCGACCTCGCCGTCGTCAAACTGCTTGCCGACAGCCGCGCCGATCAGCATCTTCACGCCAGCGACGGCGTCACCGTGCTTGTTGTCCCAGTATTGGCCCTGCGTGGGCTGCACGCGGATGACGCTGACGCAGGGGTCGTCCTTGCCCTGCTCGAACCACACGCGGGCCAGCGGCGTCCAGAGCTTGTCGATGAGGGCCTTGTCGTGCAGCACCGCCGCCTGGCCGCTCAGGTGCATGAAGCCGGAATGTTCGCTGGCCTGGAAATACAGCTCCACCTCCGGGTTGGCCTCGATCTCGGCGTTCTTGTGGCTGTGCTTGTCGCTGAGGAACCAGATCGTGCCGTCGTCGTCGATTTCGCGCACACCCATCGGGCGCACGCCGCCATGCGTGACGAGGAAGCAGGTGTCGGCCTTCTTCACGACCTCGCGGATCTTCTCGAGGGCTTCAGCGCCGGAGCGATCGTGGAAGGCATCGGCATCCCGGGCGTGGGTGGGATGCATGTCCTGACTCGAGGGATTCAGGATAGGGGTGGCCATGGGGGACTCCTTGCAAAGCGATGGTCCCCTCAAGATAGGCTGCACCCACGGCGGGCCATGTCAGCCATCACGCCACGCGGCTGTCAGGGCAAACGGCGCGTGGCGCTCACAGCTCCGCCACACCCTTGACCCGCACCGGCATCGCCACCGGCTGAGCCCCCACCTCGACCGCGCGGTCGTGGAAGCGGTCCAGCAGGGCCTGCCACTGCTTCTTCACGGCGACGACATTGGCGTGTTTCACATGGCCATAGCCGCGGATCTTCTCGGGCAAGCGGGCCAGTTCGACGGCGGTGTTGAGGTTGTCGGCCGTCAGTGAGACCAGCACCTCGTCAACCAGCTTCTCGTAGTCGACGATCAGCTGGCGCTCCATGCGCCTCTCCTCGGTCTTGCCGAAGATGTCCAGCGCGCCGCCGCGCAGGCCCTTGAACTTCGCCAGCCACTTGAAGGCGGTGAAGGTCCAGGAGCCGAGCTCGATCTTCTTCGCACGGCCATCGGCGCCGGGCCTGGAGATCAGCGGCGGGGCGAGGTGGAAGGACAGGCGCTCCCAGTTCTCGAACTGGTCCTTCATGGCCTTCTCGAAGCGGCCGTCGGTGTACAGGCGCGCGACCTCGTACTCGTCCTTGATGGCCAGCAGCTTGGCGTAGTAGCGGGCCACGGCCTGGGTCAGGCGCTGGCCCTTGCCGAGGGTGGACTCGGCCGCGCGTACACGCTCGACCAGGGCGCGGTAGCGCTGGGCGTAGGCGGCGTCCTGGTAGTCGGTCAGGAACTGCGCGCGGCGCGCGATGAGGCCATCGGGGCCGTCGAGCTGGTCGAAGTTGAAGAGCTTCACCACATTGACGTCGCCGGCCAGGCGCTGGATGGCGTCGGGTGCGGCGATGGCCAGGCGGCCCAGCGCGAAGGCGGTCTTGTTGGCCTCGGCGGCGACGCCGTTCAGCTCGATGGCGCGCATCAGCGCGGCTTCACTGACAGGGATGAGCCCGCGCTGCCAGCAGGCGCCCAGCATGATGATGTTGCTGGGCAGGGTGTCGCCCATCAGGCGCTGCGAGATGTCCTGCGCATCAATCGTGTCCAGCGCGCCGTGCTCGCCGACTGCGAACTTCATCTTGGCCAGCAGGGAGTCGCCCTGCAACGAGGCGTCCGGGTTGCGCACGAAGCCGGCCGTGGGCAGCTCGTGCGTGTTGGCCAGGATGACGGTGCGGCCGGCCTTGACCGTGCCCAGCGCGTCGGGCGAGGCGCCGACCACCATGTCGCAGGCCAGCAGCACGTCGGCCTGCTGGGTGTCGATGCGCACCTGGTTGAGCAGGTCCAGCGTCGGCGCCACGCGCACGAAGGACAGCACCGCGCCACCCTTCTGCGCAAAGCCCATGAAGTCCAGCACCGAGGCCTGCTTGCCTTCCAGATGGGCGGCCATGGACACCAGCGCGCCCACGGTGACGACGCCGGTGCCGCCAACGCCGGTGACCAGCAGGTCAAACGGTCCCGTCCACTGCCAGGGCGTGGGCGGCTGGATGGCCGCGAGTTCACGCGCCAGATCCTGGGCGGTGTAACTGGCTCCGGCCTTCTTCTTCAGCACCGGGTCGTGCACGGAGACGAAGCTCGGGCAGAAGCCGTTGACGCAGGAAAAGTCTTTGTTGCAGCTCGATTGCTCGATGGCGCGCTTGCGGCCCCAATCGGTCTCGACCGGAACGACCGACAGGCAGTTGCTCGCCACGCCGCAGTCGCCGCAGCCTTCACAGACGGCTTCGTTGATGAAGATGCGCTTGGGCGGATCCGGGAATTCCTTCTTCTTGCGGCGGCGGCGCTTCTCGGCGGCGCAGGTCTGGTCGTAGATCAGCACCGTGACGCCTTCAATCTCGCGCAGTTCGCGCTGCACCGCGTCCAGCTCGCTGCGGTCGTGGAAGGTCGTGCCGGCCGGGAACAGGCCATGATGGCCGTCGTACTTGCCGATCTCGTCGGACACCACCACCAGGCGCTTGACGCCCTCGGCCTCCACCTGGCGCGCGATCTGCGGCACGCTGGTCTGGCCGTCCACCGGCTGGCCGCCGGTCATCGCGACGGCGTCGTTGTAGAGGATCTTGTAGGTGATGTTGGTCTTGGCCGCGATGGCCTGGCGGATGGCCAGATAGCCCGAGTGGTAGTAGGTGCCGTCGCCCAGGTTCTGGAAGACATGCTTCTCGGTCGTGAAGCGGCTATGCGCGGCCCAGTCCACGCCCTCGGCGCCCATCTGGATCAGGCCGGAGGTGCCGCGCTCCATCCAGCTCGCCATGAAGTGGCAGCCGATGCCGGCCAGGGCCCGCGAGCCCTCAGGCAATTTCGTCGACGTGTTGTGCGGGCAGCCCGAGCAGAAATAGGGCTGGCGGCGCACCGCGTCGGCGGCGTTGGACAGCAGCTGGGGCGTCAGGAAGTCGACGACGAGGTGGCGGCGGTCCAGGGCGGGGTTCAGGCGCGCCAGCCAGTCGGCCACCGTGCCCATGATGCGGCTGGGGCGCAGCTCGCCGAGGGCGCTCAGCACCGCGCAGCCATGCTCATCCGTCTTGCCGACGACGCGCGGGCGCTGGAAGTCGGGCAGGTGGTAGAGCAGCTCCTTGATCTGGCGCTCGACGACCGGGCCCTTCTCCTCGATGACCAGCACGTCGGTGAGGTTGGAGCAGAACTCCGTGATGCGCGTCGGCTCCAGCGGGAACACCAGGCCCACCTTGTAGACCCGCACACCGGCCGCGGCCAGCGCGTTGGGGTCCAGGTCGAGGCGGCGCAGCACCTCCATGAAGTCGTAATGCGCCTTGCCCACGGTCACGATGCCCAGCGTGGCGGCGGGGCTGGTGACGATGTGCTTGTCGATGCTGTTGACCTTGGCGAAGGCTTTCACCGCATCCAGCTTGTGCGCCAGGCGCGATTCCAGCTCCAGCGAGGGCAGGTCGACGGAGCGGATGTGCAGGTTGGTGGGCGCGGTGTAGTCGACCTTGTGCTCGAAATCCAGCGGCACGGCGTCCAGGTCCACCGTCATGCCGCTCTCCACGACCTCGGAGATGGCCTTGAAGCCGACCCAGGCGCCCGAGAAGCGGCTCAAGGCCCAGCCATAGAGGCCGAACTCCAGGTACTCGGCCACATTGGCCGGGTGCACGAGGGGCATGCTCCAGGCCTGCAGGGCCTGGTCGCTCTGGTGGGGCGTGCTGCTGGACACGCAGCTATGGTCGTCACCGCAGACCACCAGCACGCCGCCCTGCGTCGATGTGCCATAGACGTTGCCATGCTTGAGCGCATCGCCCGAGCGGTCCACGCCCGGGCCCTTGCCGTACCACATCGCGAACACGCCATCGACGGTGCGCTGCGGGTCCAGGGCCACGCGCTGCACGCCGAGGCAGGCCGTGGCGGCCAGGTCCTCGTTGATGGCGGGCAGGAATTCGATGTGGGCCTTCTCCAGGAACTTCTTGGCCTTCCACAGCTGCTGGTCGACCATGCCCAGCGGCGAGCCGCGGTAGCCGGAAACGAAGCCGGCCGTGTTCAGGCCGGCGCGCTCGTCCTGCTTCTTCTGGGCCAGCAGCAGGCGCACCAGGGCCTGGGTGCCGGTCAGGAAGACGGCGCCGCTGTCGGCTGCGAGGTTGTCGCTGAGCTGGTAAGGGCGCAGGGCGGGGGTGTCGGCCATCGTGTCTCCTTCGGGGCGGGAAATTCTTCCCTCCCGGCGGCGGAAGAACTTGCCTCATTGCCGGGTCGGCGCCAGTCCGATGAGATGATTCTTCTCCAAAGAGGCATTTCATGGAACAAAACCCACTCGACCGCGCCAGCCTGCTGATCCTGGAGGCTCTGCAGACCGATGCGCGGCTGTCGACCCAGGCCCTGGCCGAGCAGGTCGGCCTGTCGGCCACACCGGTGTGGCGGCGCGTCAAGGACATGGAGGACCGCGGCGTCATCCGCGGCCAGGTCGTGCTGGTGGACCGCGAGAAGATCGGCCTGTCCATCCTCGTGCTGGCCCATGTCAGCCTGGTGCGGCACAGCGAAGGCGCGGTCGAGCAGTTCGAGCAGCTCATCGCCACGCGGCGCGAGATCATCGAATGCCATGCCATCACCGGCGAGGCCGATTACGTCATCAAGGTCGTCGCCGCCGACATGAAGGCCTACGACCTTTTCCTGCAGCAGCACATCTTCAAGCTGCCGGGCGTCAGCAGCGTGCGCAGCAACGTGGTGCTGCGGGAGGTCAAGTACGAAACCGCCCTGCCGGTGGGCGCCGGATAGCCTGGCGCACTCAGGGCCGGCGGATCTCGACGATCTGGCCCATCGGGAAGCTGTCGATGCCCACGCGGTTCGAGAAATTGCCGGACAGCACCCAGACGTGGGTGGCGTTGCTGCCCATGTAGAAGCCGACGTGATCGACGACACCTCGCGCTGCCTGGGCCAGGGTGACGACGTCGCCGCTGGCGACCGCCGTCGGCGGCCACGCATCGCCCGCTCGCCACTGCGGCTGGGGAGCGGAGCCGAAGGTGCTGCCTGGCCCGCCGAAGAACTTGGAGCCCGCGTTGCCCGGCGCCGCGGCCTGCCCGAGGTCGACGACCTGATGGCGCTGCAGCACCCAACTCACGAAGGCGGCACACCAGGCGACGTCTTCGGCGCTGACGTTGTCGCCACAGGCTGCGAAATACTCCAGGATGCGCGGGTTGCTGGCGGCGCGCGTTGTCGCCGCCGGGCTCTGTGCCTCGCGCTGCCCCAGTTCACCCAACGCCCAGTCCATCCAGGGCGCGGCTTCGCGGGCAAAGGCCGGCACCGCATTGCCGCTCAGCAGCAGGCTCACGTCGGCTGCGGTGATCTCGTCGAGCTTGCCGCGCGTGTTGGCATCGGTTGCGACGGTGAGGTTGGGCAAGGCTTGGCCTGCCGTGACCTCGCGCTTGTAGCGCCAAAGCACGGCCAACGCGCGCAGATCGTCCGTCACCTTGGGAGGCGGCGGGGCGATGCGGTTCGGGAAGGCCGTCAACCGCATCAGCTCCCAGGACACCTGCGGGCTGCGGACATCCGCGGCCCCCAGCTTCATGCTCGCCGACGGCGAGTTCAGCGAACCCAGCCCCTCGGGCAGTCGCCCGACGAGCTGCTGGAACAGCACCAGCGTCACCTCGTCGGTCGCCGGCAGGCCGAGCTTGGGGCTGACGGTCTCGATGGCCGCCCGCGTGGCCTTGTCCAGCTGGCCGGTGCGCGGCACCTGCAGCACGGCCTGCAGCGCCAGCAGGTCGGCGGCGGTGAGGATCTTCTCGAGCACATTTCGTTCTGGCGCAAAGGACGGGTCGGCGTCGTCCTCGGCCGCGCCAGAGCCTGCCTTCTTGGCCGTTGCGGCGGCGTTGTCGGGTGTGGTCAATGCGTCTTCCCGCGCCTTGGAGCCCGCGGCGCGCAGCTTCACCACCCGGCCCAGCACGTCGAACCAGAAGGGCGCGCCCAGTGCGACGAACAGGGCCGTGCAGGCCAGACCCAGCACCAGCAGCAGCCAGCGCCAGGCGTCCGGGCCGGCGAGCTGCATGCGGGGCAGGCGCAGGGCCGGGTTGCCGTCGAAGCGCCAGTGCTCGCCACACAGGCTGTCGCTCATGCCGCGCTGCGCGGGGGTGTTCAAGGCCGGTGTGCTGGCCGCGCTCGCGCCCGCGGCCACGACGACCACCGGCGGCGCCGACTCCACCTCCACATGGCACAACGACAGGCGCCGGTTGGCATCGCCCCAGCCGAATGGCAGGTTGACGCGCCCGGTCTGGGCGGCCAGCACGCATTGGCGCAGGCTATCGCGGCTGACCGTCGGGTCCTGGCTGCAGCGGATGAAGGCCTCGGGATCGGTCTGGAACAGCCGCTTGAACGACAGCGGCACCGAGGTGTCCGCCAGCCATTCGCGTAGCGCGTCCACGGCCAGCTTCAGCTGCGTGACAGCGCCGTTCAGATTTTCGCGGGCGCTGCTGCCCGCCGCCTGCCGCTTGGCCACCAGGTCCACCAGGCCGGACATGCGGGCAATGCAGTCGTGGATGCTGACCAGCGAGATCTTGTCGCGCGTGGGGTCCTGGGCGGCGTCACCTTGGATCCGGACGGGGCGGCGCAGGATCTGGATCTCGGATTGCAGCGTCGGGATCAGATAGAGCCAGTTGATGGGGTTGCTCAGGAAGACGTTGCTGCTGGGTTGGCGGTCCGGGTTGAGAATTTCCTTCGGCGTGGTGCTGGCCTTCGCGCATTCGCCAACGACCGCGTTGGTGGACTTCCTGTCGCCCATGAGCGCGAAGTTGGTATCGAACTTCGCCACGTCGCCATAGGCCGAGGTGATCAACGTGGCGGCCTGGTCCAGCGCCTTGCCCGCCCGCAGGTCGGGCGCCAGCGCAGCTGGTGGAGTAGCAGGCGCTGCCTCACCCCGCTGCGCGGCCTGCTCCTGCTGGAAGAGCGCGTTCACGTTCTGGGCGAGGGTGGACAGGCTGCGCCGCAGCTCGGGGTCGTTGGCCAGGCGGTCGCTGAGGACGAAGGTGTCGACATTGAGCACCACGGCCAATGCCAGTGCCACCCACAGCGAGCGGTTCTGCGCATAGCGCTGGTACCAGCCGTCAGCCCGTTCGCCCACTGCCTTGAACCAGTCGGCGATGGCTGCCTCGAAGCCCGACCAGTCGGCTTCATAGCCGGGCAGCAGGGCCCGCAACGTGCTCCACACCGATCCGGGCTCGCCCGCGCCCGCAGCCACGGCCGGCGCCTTGTTGCGCACGAAAGCCTCGGGCGTGTAGATCTTGCTCGGATGGCTGTGCTGCGGGTCGTCGTACAGCGCGACCAGCAAGGCGCGCGCGAACAGGTCGGGCGGGATGGCCGACGGCCCCTGGGCTGACCAGAAGCCGGGCGTGGCGACCTTCTTGTTGCCCTCGGACAGCGCGAAGATGCTCGGGTTGGCGAGGATCTTGTCCTTCAGCGAGCCGTCATGGCCCACGGCTTCCTGCAGCATCTTGTGAAGATTGCGAGTGCGGCCGCTGCGCATCTGCCCGAACCACATCTCCTGCACCTTGCTCGCCAGCAGCGCCAGCACCAGGTAGATGAGCAGCAGTCCCAGCACCACATCGAGGATGACGTTGTCCATGCTTTGTCTCGCTGCCGACGTCAGTCGACGTCGTTGAAAAAGAGGTGGTCGCCGATCACGGCGCAGGGCGACTTGCCGGCGGCCCAGGCCGGTGGCTTGCGCAGCGTCACCGCGAAGTAGTGGCGCGCGCCTTGCGTGATGTCCTGCAGCGTGCCCTGCAGCAGTGGGTCGGCCAGGGCCAGCGCCTGCTGGTAGGGCGCGTCCGGCTGGCGCGCCACCGCCAGCATGCGCGGCAGGTTGGGGTCGTTCTTGAGCCAGCAGCTGAACTGCCAGGGATCCAGGCACACCTCGCGGGCCGACTGCCGCCGGCGATAGTGGCTGTGCCAGCGGTTGGCGATGACGCTGGCCACGGCGCGCATGCCGCGTTCGCCCTGGTTGCGTGCCTCGCCCCACAGCGTGCAGGCCACGACCTCGCGGTCGCTCAGGGTGGTGGACGAGACCGTGGGTGCGGAGCCAGCGCGCGTCACGCCCGCCACTGCGGCCAGGTTCGAAGGCCGGGCGGGTACGATGGCCGGCATTTCCACATCCGCAAGCTGCCCGCCGCGCAGCCAGGGGCGTACGCGGAATGCTTCCAGCACTGGCGCAATCGGCCCGTAGATTGCATTGGGCTCGCCACTGCCCACACCATCGATGCCGGCCAGGTGCATGCCCAGCAGCCGGTCGGATGTGTCCCACACCGCGGCGCCGCTGTCGCCCGAGCGCGAGCTGCAGCAGTAGCCGATGGCGCGATCCAGGAAATAGTCCGCCACGCCGGGCGTGACGCCCGGCAGGTCTACCGGACCGCTCCAGTACACCTTCAGCTGCCCCGGAAAGTCCCCGCGATGGCTGCGCATGGAGACGGCCTGATCGGCCAGTGCCCGGCCGGCCAGCCCGCTGGGCAGGAGTCCGCCATCGGTCTGCAGCGCCAGCAGCGTCTGTGGATCGAGGGACAGCAGCGCCGCGTCCACCGCCGAATGCTCCGTGCCCGCCTGCGGCGCCGGCCGCCAGTCCACGACCGAGCAGCGCCCCGTCGCGCTGGCATGCGACAGGTCCACTTCGTCGCCGAAACCGCGCAGCAGGTCCGGCACCGCCACATGGGCGCAGGTCAACAGATAGCTGCGGCCGCCATCCTGGGCGCGCAGCAGCGCCGTGGCACTGCCCACCAGCGCCGGGCGCGCCCGGGGCCGCAATTCCGGTGCGGATTGCAGGCAGGCCCGCGGCGCGCGCACGCGCACCAGCGGCAGCGCCTCAGCCGTGCCGGGCAATGTCCAGCGCGCCGGCAGTGCCGATAGCGGTACGCCGTCGCGCACGGCGACATGCAGCCGGGGCAGGGCATGGCCGGGGCCGGGCAGCGTCAGCCACAAGGCGTTCAGGGCTTCGGAGACAGCCCAGTCGGGGCCGCCGCCGCGGCCGGCCAGGCAATGGCCCAGGCGCTTGAACTCCTGCCAGGGCGACAGGCCGCGGGCCGCAGAGTGGGGAATGGGCAAAGTCATATGACTCGCTTCCTCAGGACTTCGCCAGGGGCGTCGTCGTCGTGCCGTCGCTGGCCGGCTTCGCCGGAACCGCCGTCTTGGCCGGCAGCTTCTTCATGCGGGCCAGCGTGGAGTCCGCGCAGGGCAGGCCCTCGGCCGCGTCCACCACCTGCCGGGTGCGCAGCAGTTGCTCGTTCAGCAGCGACTGCGCCTCTGCCCAAGCCACAGTCAGTGGCGCACCCGCCTTGGCCAGGAAATCGCCGAGCGCATTGATGCTGAGCACGCTCAAGCCCGCGGCGAAGTCGCCGGCAGTCAGCGTTGCCATCACCGGGGCGGCATCCTCGCCCCCCTGCAGTTGTGCCAGCTTGCTGCTGGAGTCCAGTAGCGCCTTGCCGACCTTCAGCGGGTCGAATGCCGTCAGGGGGGGGCGCTTCTCCGCCAGTGCCTGGATCATCAGCGCCTCGATCTGGTCGCCGTCCTGGCTCAGTGAAACGACGGCACGCCGGATGTCGCGGCGCAGGTCGCGCAACGCCTGCAGAGTCGAGCGAGCCACCTGCGCCTGCTGGTCGAGCTTCTGCAGCACGGCCTTGCTGTCGTCCTTGCCCGGCGATGCCGCGGCGGTCTTCTCGCGTTCCAGCGCGCCGGCCGGCCCTGCGCCCGGACCCTTGCCCTTGAGCACCAGTGTCGTGCGTAGCAGCTGGAACCAGCTCAGGCGCTCGTCCAGCCGCTTGAGCACTCGATCGATTTCGGCAACCTCGCCCTGGCGATACAGCCATTGGCCGTGCCAAACGAGGGAGCACTGCATCTGCCCCGCTGCGCCGATATAGATCTTGTCGCGTTCCGGGATTCCGGCGCCCAGCATGCCGTAGACGGCCGAGCCTACGACGGCCGGCAGCAGCAGGGCGCGATTGGGCGCGCCGCGCAACTTCTCGTGCACCGCCGCGGCGCCGATCGGGAACATCAACGTGCTGTAGGCCGACTGCAGGTTCACCACCTCGCGGGCGCCGCCGAGCATGTCGCGGCGCCGCGTCTCCTGCCGGTCCCACACGGCACCCATGCCGAAGGCGAAGCAGGCGGGGTCGAGCCGGGAGTCGTCCTCGAGGCAGGGCGCGGTGGCGACGGACATGCCCGACGCCGCGCTGGCCGCCGCCGAGGCATGCCAGGTAGACAGCAACCCTTGGCCGTCGACCGCAGGCGTCGGCTGCAGCAGCGTGCAGGCGCCCAGCGCTGCGACCATTGACACCGCCGCCGCGATCGGTGTCCAACGCACCCGCCTGCAAGCCTGCATGGTGATTCCCCTGGTGAGATGTCGGCCGATGATGGTCAGGCGGATGTCGGCACACATCACCAGAACTGATGAGTGCCGGCCTGTCCGACGGCAAGACCCGGCCCCAGCGGTCGAGCTGAGTGCGTCTTGGCGGTTGCGTGCCGGTATGACTACAGTCGGCTCGTTGTCACCCGCCGCCTGCAATGGATTCCTTCTTCGCCCAGCTTTCCGACTCCGTCACCTCTGCGCGCACCCTCGAAGACCTGACCCGGCCGCTGCTGGAGCTGCTGGAGGCTGTGACCGGCCTGGAGTCCACCTATCTGACGACCGTCGACCTCGCCGAGGGCCTGCAGCATGTCGTCTATGCGCGCAACTCCAGGAACCTGCAAATTCCCGAAGGCCTGTCCGTGCCCTGGGGCGACACCCTGTGCAAGCGCGCCCTGGACGAGAACCGGCCCTATTCCGACGACGTGGCCGGCGTCTGGGGCGACTCCGGCGCGGCGCGCGACCTCGGCATCCAGACGTATGTGAGCACGCCGGTGCGCACAGACGATGGCGCCCTCTACGGCACGCTGTGCGCGGCCAGCTCGCAGCGCCTGCCGATGGCGCCCATGGCCGAGCAGGCGCTGCGCCTGTTCGCCCGACTCATCGAGCAGCATGTGGAGCGTGAGCGCCTCGTCGAGAAGCTGCAGCGGGCCAATGCCGATCTCAAGACCCAGGCCCTGACCGATGCACTGACCGGCCTGCCGAACCGCCGCGCGCTGATGCTGGAGCTGACCCGGCTGCGCGCCCTGGCCCAGCGCACCGCCAGCTGGCTGCTGGCCGGCGCCATCGACCTGGACGGCTTCAAGCAGATCAACGACACCCGCGGCCACGACGCCGGCGACGAGTTCCTGCGCGCGGTGGCCGCCGGGCTGCAGGCGGCCCTGCGCGGTGGCGATGTATTGGCCCGCATGGGCGGCGACGAGTTCGTCGTCATCGGCCTGGGGCCCAAGCTGGGCGAGGATGGTGCCGCGGCGGCGCGCCTGCTGCAGCAGCGGCTGGCCATGGCCACCGTGGGCCGGCATGTGGCGGGCGGCACGCCCATCGACTATGCCGGCGCCAGTGTCGGCGTGGCCTGCCTGGACCCCAACCAGGTCGACAGCGAACAGGTGCTGAGGGAATCCGACGCGGCGATGTACCGCGTCAAGCTGACGCGGCGCCAGCAGGGCTGAGGGCCTCCAGCGCGGCAGCGAAATCCAGCCGGTGCAGCGCGCGGCTCAGCCGCTCGAAGCCCGCCTCGCCGCAGGCCGCGCGCAGCGCCGGCGCGAGGGGCTTGAACTGATCCAGTGCAGCCAGATCCTGGGCCTGCAAGGCCTGCTTCAATCGCGCCAGCGCCTGAGCGTCCAGTGGCGCGCTGGCGGTCGGCGCGGTCGCGGGCCGGCGGCCTTGCAGCCAGGGCCGGGCCTGCGCCGCCAGCGCTGCCAGGCGCTGCGCCACCTCGGCCAGTTCGGCACTGAAGTCCTCGCCGGCGCGGGCCCGGATCTCGCCGCGCTGGGCGGCCTTGCCGAGGGCGCGGGCGGCCAGCAGGCCGGCACTGCCGCCGAGCTTGTGCAGCCGGGCCGCCGCCTGGGTGGCCTCCATCGCCGGCTGCGTCATCAGGTCGGCGAACTCGTCCAGCAGGCGCTCCAGCAGCCGCGCGTAGAAGTCCACATCGCCCTGCATGCGCTGGCTGGCCTCGTCGCTGTCGATGCCGTCCAGCGCCGGCCAGGCCTGATCGGTCGGCGCCTCGGCGGTGCGCGCGGCGACGGGCAGGCGCCGGCCCTGGGCGGCTTCGACCTGCTCGCGCAGCAGCTGCACGAGGCCGGCCGGGTCGAAGGGCTTGCTGATGAAACCGTTCATGCCAGCGTCCAGCGCGCGGTGGCGCTCGCTGAGCAGGGCGCCGGCGGTCAGCGCGAGGATGGGCAACTGCCGCAGGCCCAACTCGGTGCGGATGCTGCGCGCCGCGGCCAGGCCATCGAGCACCGGCATCTGCACATCCATCAGCACGGCATCGAAACCGGTGGGTGCGGCGCGCAGCTGCGCGACGGCGACGGCACCGTCCTGGGCCAGGGTGACGATGGCCCCTTCCTGCTCCAGGATGCGCCGAACCACCTCGAGGTTGATGGGGCTGTCGTCGGCCACCAGCACGCGTACGCCGGGCAGGCGCAGCACGGCCGAGGCGCCGTCGACGCCGTAAAGCAGGGGCTGGGCCGCATCGTGCCCGGCCAGGGCGGCCTGCACCGCATCGAAGAGGGCCGACACATCGGCCGGCAGGCGCAGCTGGCCCACGCCGGCGCTGCGGCTCATCAGCACGCAGGGCCGCGTGGCCAGGCGGGCCTGCAGGACCTGCCGCTCGGCCTCGGCCACGGGCTGCAGCAGGCGGTGGTCGAGCAGCACCAGATCGGGCGCCTTGAGCTCCAGGCCGCGGGACAGCGCCTCAGCACTGCCCAGGGTGTCCACCTGCCAGCCGAGGTCGGTGCACAGGCGTTGCAGGGCATCGCGCTGGGTGGCGTCGTCGCTTGCCAGCAGCAGGCTCAGGGGCCGCGCGGCCGGCGCCAGGCCCTGCGCGGGTTCGAACGGCAGGCGCACGACGAAGCGCGTGCCGGCGCCCGGGCTGCTGCTGACGCCGACCTGGCCGCCCATCAGCTCGCACAGCTGCCTGACGATGGACAGGCCCAGGCCGGTGCCGCCGTAGCGGCGCGAGGTGGAGCTGTCGGCCTGGGTGAAGGGCGTGAAGATGCGCGACAGCGCTTCGGCCGGAATGCCGATGCCGCTGTCCTGCACGGCGATCTCCAGCTGCAGCGGGCGGGCCTGCGCATCGGCGCAGCGCAGTTGCAGGGCCACCTCGCCCTCGGCGGTGAACTTGACGGCGTTGGAGACGAGGTTGCTGACGATCTGCCGCAGCCGCGCCGCGTCGCCCTGCAGCAGGGGCGGCACTCGGGTGTCCAGGTCCAGCGTCAGCGCCACACCCTTGGCTTGCGCCTGCGGCTGGAACAGGCTGGCGATGTCGCGCAGCAGGGCACGCGGGTCGAAGGGCATGGTCTCCAGCACCATCTCGCCGGCCTCGATCTTGGACAGGTCCAGCACCGCGTTGATGACGTCCAGCAGCGAGCGGCTGGCGCTGTTCATCTTGGCCAGCAGGTCGCGCTGGGCCGCGTCCAGCGGGGTGCGCTCGAGCAGGAAGGACAGGCCCATGACAGCGTTCATCGGCGTGCGGATCTCATGGCTCATATTGGCCAGGAAATCGCTCTTGGCGGCGCTGGCGGCATCGGCGGCCAGCAGCGCGCGGCGCAGCTTGTCGGCGGCGGCCCGGCTGTCGGTGACGTCCTGCACCGCACCGACCAGCCGCACGACGCGGCCCGCCTCGCTTTCGGCGGCACCGACGGAATGCAGCCAGCGCAACTGGCCGTCCGGTGCCCGCAGCTCCAGCTCCAGGTCCCAGCCCTCGCCGCTGCGCGCCGCGGTGCCCATGGCCTCGCGCAGCTTCTGCCCGGACTCGGGCATGAGGCCGCGCAGCACCGCCTCGGCGTCGAGCCCGGCGTCCGGCGGCAGGTGGTGGATGGCATGCGCCTGGGCCGTCCAGCTCAGCCGGCCGCTGGCCAGATCCAGCTCCCAGCCGCCGACACCAGCCATCTGACCGGCGCGCTCCAGGAAGGCCTCGTTGCGTTCGAGCTGGCGGTTGGACTCGCGCAGGGCCGTGTCGCGCTGCTGCAGGGCGGCCGTCATGGCGTCCAGAGCCTGTGACAGCTGGCCGAGTTCGTCCCTGCTCGTCAGGCTGCTGCGGGCGGCCAAGTCCCCGCCCTCGACGGCCTTGGCCACGCTGCGCAGCCTGTCGATGGGCGCCAGCACCCGGCGCAGCAGCAGGCCGGCCAGCACCAGGGTCAAGGTCAGCAGCGTGGTCTGGGTGGCGACGGCCAGCCAGCGCTGGTGCACGGCGTCGCGGCGCCGCGACTCGACGAGGTTGCGCGACAGCTCGAAGGCGCCGTCGCTGACGCGGCGCGTCTCGTTGACGAGCTGGTCGGTCAGCATCTCGCGACGGGCCACGCCGTCGGCATCGGAGGCCGGGATCTGCGAGGCCTGTCGCAGGGTGGCGAAGATCTGCGGCAGGCCGCGGGCGGTGTCCTGCAGGTCCCCCACCTGTTCCGCGCTGGCCGCATCGGCGGCGGCGTAGTCGGCCAGGGCACCGCTCAGGCGCTTGTGCAGCAGGTTCCACTGCCGGGCGGCGCGTTCGCTGCGGTAGAGGCCGTAGTCCTGGGTCAGCACCAGCAGGCCGGCGGCGTCGCGGGCGATGACCTCGACCGTCGTGCGCTGGGCATCGTTGCGTTCGGAGGCCTCGCGCTCGATGGCGATGGTGGTCAGCCGCGCGCCGACCACCAGCATCGCGGCGATCACGCAGGTCATCAGGGCCGGGCGCAGACGCATGGCGGCTTATTTGACGATGGTCATGGCGCGGGGATCGAGGGCGCGTAACGGCTCCACTCGCATCAGCTCCAGATAGTCAGGTACGGCTCGGCTCTCCACCAGGCCCTCGCGCACGGCCCAGCGCGACTCGGCCTCCAGCGTCGACAGCAGGGTCTGGTCCAGGCTGAGGCGGAATTCATAACCGTCGAGCTGGGCGGCGGCATGGCGGGCGTCGAGCTTCCAGCGCGCGCCGAGCAGTTCGTGGGCGCGGCCCGGCTGGCCGTTGAGCAGGGCCACGCCGCGCTGTGCGGCCTTGAGCAGGCGCAGCAGCGTGTCCTGGCTGAGGCCGGGCTGGGCGACGAGGTTGACCATGACGGTATAGGGCCGCAGCGTGGGCAGCTGCACGCCCTTGGCCCCGAGTTGCTCCAGGGCCTGGGGGCCGGTGGGGCGGTACAGGCCGGCCGCATCGACCTCGCCGCGCAGCAGCGGCTCGGCACCGCGGATGGGGTCGATGAAGACAAGGTTGACCGAGTCGCGCGGCACGCCGTTGACGAGCAGGAAGACATTGGTGAAGTAATGGGCGCTGGTGCCGCGCACGACGCCGATGCGCTTGCCAGCCAGATCGGCCGGCTTGGCGATGCCGCGGTCGGTGCGTGCCACCAGGGCCGTGTCCCGCGAAGAGGAGCCGAAGGTGGCGATGATGTCGAAGCGGTGGCCGGCGTGCAGGGCGAAGACCATGGGCGTGTCGGCCACGGTCGCGACCTGGGCCTCGCCGTCGGTCAGGTGCTTGAGGCAGCGCCGGCCGTTGATGCAGCCGATGACCTGCACCTCCAGGCCCTCGGCCGCGAAGAAGCCTTCCTGGGCGGCGAGCTGCAGGGGCGCGAACAGCGTCGAATCGCCGATGGCCATGACCAGTGGGGCGCTGTGGGCGGCCATGGCGACCAGGCCCGTCAGCAGGCCGGCGGCCCAGTGGCCGAGCCGGGATAGGGAGCGAGAAGTCAGCAGCATGTCGGGGCCCTGTCTGGCGACGCGTGATCATCGCCGCGAAGCAGCGGCCCGCGCTCAGGCACCGGCATGCGCCTCGCTGGCTTCGCCCACGCGGTTGCGGCCCGCGGCCTTGGCGGCGTAGAGGCTGCGGTCGGCGGCCTCGACCAGGGATTCGCCGCGGGTGCGCACGACGTCGGCATCCTCGTCGGGCCGTGCCGCGGCCCAGCCGACCGAGACGCTGACGAGGCCGCTCGGCCCGCCGTCGGCATGCGGCAGGGCCAGGGCGGCGATGGCGTCGACGATGCGCTGGGCCATGGAGCGGGCGCCGGCCGCGTCGGTCTGCGGCAGCAGCGCGGCGAATTCCTCGCCGCCATAGCGCGCCGCCAGATCGGCCGAGCGGCGTATGCAGGCCCGGATGGCGGCGGCGATCTCGCGCAGGCAGGCGTCTCCGGCGACATGGCCGTAGCGGTCGTTGTAGCGCTTGAAGTGGTCGACGTCGATGAGCAGCAGGGCGACGCTCCCGTGACTGCGGCGGGCGCGCTCGCATTCGAGGTGCAGGTCCTGGTCGAAGCGGCGGCGGTTGGCCAGGCCGGTCAGGCCGTCGGCCAGGGCCGAGGTGCGCCGCGCATCGCCCAGGGCCTTGAGGCGCAGCTGGGTGCGGGCGCGAGCGACGACGACCTCGGCCACCGGTGGCTTGCGGATGAAGTCGGCCGCGCCAGCGGCGAAGCCGGCCACTTCGACGGCCACCTCGGTGTGGCCGGTGATGATGATGACGGGCACGTCGGCCAGGCGTGCGTCGGCGTGCAGGGCGGTGCAGACCTCGAAGCCGGACAGCCCCGGCATCTCGGCGTCGACGAGGATGAGATCGGGCGGACTTTCGCGGGCCAGGCGCAGCGCATCCTCGCCGGACAGGGCGAAGCGCACCTCGCCCAGGCCGTTGAGCATGCGGGCCAGCACTTGCACGCTGGCGGCGTCGTCGTCGACGAGGAGGATGCTGTGGCGCGTACCCAGCTCGGCCGGCCAGCTGTCGGGCGCGGGCAGCTTCATGTGGCGAAGGGCGGCTCGTGGCCGTCAGCGGTGGCGGCGCAGATGTAGACGCTGGCAGGGCCGGCGCAGGCGGCTGCCAGGGCGGCGTCGGCTGCCAAGGCCGGGTCGCCGTCGCCGGCCAGCAGGCCTATGCCTATGGCCAGGCCCAGCTCGCTTTCGCTGGCCAAGGCCTGCTGCAGCCGCTGTGCCAGGGCGGCTGCGCCGGCGGCCGTGGTGTCGGGCAGCAGCAGGGCGAAGACATTCTCGCCATGGCGGGCGACCAGGTCGGCCGGACGCCGCAGGGCCTGCTGGGCCAGGCCGGCGACGTGACGCAGCGCGTTGTCGGCGGCGCCGCGGCCGTGTCGCTCCAGATAGGCGGCCAGGCCTTGCAGGCTGGCCAGCAGCAGGGCCAGGGGCTGACCGCTGCGACGGGCGCGGCGGCATTCCAGTTCCAGTTCCTCGTCGAACTGGGCGCGTTCCACCAGGCCGGTCAGGGCATCGCGGCGGGACAGGCGCACCAGGTGCTGGGCGGTGCGGTGCAGGCGCAATTGCATGGCGACGCGGGCGCGCAGGGCCGGGCCGGCGACGGGCTTGGCGACGAAGTCGGCCGCGCCGAGCTCGAAGACGACCGCTTCGACGCGGGCGTCGGTGTGCTGGGTGACGAAGATCACGGGCACCTCGGCCAGCAGCGGATCGGCCTTGAGGCGGCGGCAGACCTCGAAGCCGTCCATGACCGGCATCTCGGCGTCCAGCAGCACCAGCTCCGGCTGCCAGGTCTGGGCGATGGCCAGGGCCTGGACGCCGTCCATCGCGAAGCGCAACTGGGTGTAGCCCGACAGCAGCCGGCCCAGCATCTGGATCATGCCCGGGTCGTCATCGACGAGCAGCACGCGGGCATCCGCCAGGGCCGGCAGCAGGCTGTCCACCCGGCTGGCCAATGGGCTGGGGGCGGCGGGACGGATGGAGCTGGGAATGGCCAATGGCATGACGCGACCCATTGTGAGGCCGCGCGGTGACGGCGGGCTAGTCTTGGGTGTCTGTGGGCTGGCAGGCCGCCAGCAGGATCTCGAAGCGGCAGCCGCGGCCGACTTGGCTGTGCACTTCCAGGCGGCCACCCATGGCCTGGACGAGGTCGCGCGTCAGTGTCAGCCCCAGGCCCGTGCCCGGGATGCTGCCGCCGGCGCGGCCGAGGCGGTTATAGGGTTCGAAGAGGTGGGCGAGCTGGTCTTCGCTGAGGCCGCAGCCATGGTCCTGGACGGCCAGGGCCACCTCCTTGCCGCGGGCCTCGACCTCGACCTCGATGCATCTGCCGTCGCCGGCGTACTTGATGGCGTTGGACAGCAGGTTGTCCAGGCATTGGCGCAGGCGCCGGGCGTCGGCCCGCACGCGCAGCGGGGGCGTCGGCGGCGGGGTGTCGAGCTGCATGCCGACGGCGGCGGCCTGGGCGGCCGCGGGCTCGCAGGCCTGCTCGACCAGGGCCTTGAGCTCGACGTCCCGCAGCTCGACGTGGAACTGGCCCGACTCCATGCGCGCAACGTCGGTGACATCGGCCAGCAGGCCGGAGAGGCGGCCGACGGCGTCGAGGATATGGGCCAGCTTGTCGACCTGGCTCGCGCTCATGCGCTCGGCCTGCATCAGCTGGGCAAAGCCTTTGATGACATTGACGGGGTTGCCGATCTCGTGGGCGATGTAGGAGAGCATGGACGCGGTCGCGCGGCGCGCGGCGGCGGCCTCGGTCTGGCGGCGGGCCGTGGCCAGGGCCTGGTCGCGCTCGCGGGTGTCGCGCAGCACGTGCAGCGTCAGCGCGTCGGCGCCCAGGCCTTCGGTCGAGGTGCTGACCTCGACGGGGATGCGCTGGCCGCTGGAAAGGCGCACGCAGTCGTGGCCGTCGGCGTCGCTGACCAGCAGCTCGGCCAGCCGGGCGCGATCCAGCGCCTCGGCCGTCAGGCCGAGCAGGGTGCAGGCGGCCGCGTTGGCCATGACGATGCGGCCCTGGGTGTCGGCCACGACGATGGCGTCCTTGCAGGCCTCGACGACGGCGGCGACACGGCCGTCGCTGATCTGGCGGTGGCGGTGGTCGACCTGGTCGAGATAGCGCTCCAGCGAGCGCTTGCGGTCGACGAGGCGGCGCACGCGGGCGCACAGCACCGGCGCGCTGAAGGGCTTGCGCACGAAGTCGTCGCCGCCCAGGGCCAGGGCGCGGGCCTCGTGGCCGATGGTGCTGGAGCTGGTCAGGAACATGATGGGCACCTGGCCGAATTCGGGGTCGGCGCGCAGCTGCTTGCAGACGCGAAAGCCGTCGCTGTCGGGCAGGTCGACGTCCAGCAGGATGAGGTCGGGCCTGAGCTCGCCGACCAGGGTCAGGGCCTGGGCGCCGTTCAGCGCGAAATGGCATTCGCCGACGTCGGCCAACAGGCTGCGCACGAGCTGGATGCTGGTCGCGTCGTCGTCGATGATGAGGATGCGGGTGCGGCCCGGGCCACTGGCCTCGGGCCGGTCGGGCCGCTCGTTGGCGGCCGCGCGCAGCTGGGTGCGCAGCCGCGCCAGCACCTGCACGTCGTCGAAGGGCTTGTGCAGGAAGTCATTGGCGCCGAGTTGCAGGGCCTCGGCCTCGGTGCCGGGGTCGGCATGCGAGGTCGCGAAGATGATGGGCAGGTCGGCGAGGCCGGGCGTGGCGCGCAGGCGGCGGCAGACCTCGAAGCCACCCAGGCCGGGCAGGTCGACGTCGAGCAGCACGAGGTCAGGACGGTGCAGCTCGGCCAGGCGCAGGGCGTCCTCGCCATTGGTGGCGAAGCTGACCTGGGCGAAGCCCTTGAGCAGCTGGCCCAGGTATTCGATGACGGCCACGTCGTCGTCGACGACGAGGAGGTGGATGAGGCAGGCGCGCTCGGCGGGCGTGCGGGCCGTGGCGGCGGCGGGGCGCCAGATGGCACGGGGACTGGGGCGCGCGGGTGCGAGCCTGGGACCCGTCGTGGTGGCGTTCATCATGTTCTCTCCCTGAGAAGCGCGGATCAGCGGCCGCCGTGCCGGGCGAGGGCGTCGGCCAGGCGGCCGGCGAGCTCGAGGATGTCCATCGGCTTGGTCCAGTAGTCGTCGAAGCCGGCCTGCATGGCCCGCTCGATCTGGCCGGGCGTCGCGTCGGCGGACAGCGCGATGCACAGCGTGCCGGCCAGGGCGGCGTCTGCGCGCAGCTCCCGGACGATGTCCAGGCCCGACAGCCCGGGCAGGTTGATGTCGGTCAGCACGACCACGGGTTTCTGCGTCTTGGCCAGGGCCAGGCCGGCGCGGCCGTCGCCGGCATGCAGCACGCGCCAGTCGGGACGGTCGCGCAGGGCCTCCTGCACGAGCAGGGTGTTGAGGGGCTCGTCTTCGATATAGAGCAGGGTGTAGGCGTCCTCGGCGACGCCGCCCGCGCCGAAGCGGGAAGGGCGGCCCGGCTGCTCGCGGTCGACCTCGAGCAGGCCGTCGACGAGCTGGTGCAGGCGCTTGGCGGAGTCCAGCACCCATTCGATGCGCTCCTGCTGATGCGGCGTCAGCGGCTCCTCATGGCTGAGCAGCAACAGCTGGCTGAAGCCGATGACGGCGTTCAGCGGCGTGCGCAGCTCATGGCTGGCGCGCGACAGGAAGGCGCTCTTGGCCGCGCTGGCCTCTTCGGCGGCGAGCTTGTCGCGGCGCAGGTTCTCGATCTCGATGTGTTCGTCGACGTCGGCGATGAAGCCGTGCCAGAGCACGCTGCCGTCGGCCTGGGCCGAGGGGCTGGCGCGGCCCGAGCGCCAGGCCGGCTTGTCGGCGCCGGGCAGGCAGACGCGGAACAGGCGCTGCCAGGGCTGCTGGCGGGCCTCGGCCTCGCGCATGCCGCCCAGCAGGCCGGGCAGGTCGTCGGGATGCACGCGCTCGGCAAAGACGCGCAGGCCCTCGAGCTGCAGCGGCGCCCCCGGGCCGAAGATGTGCTCGGCCTGACCGCTGATGAAGCCAAGCTCGCCACCGCCGCCGGGGGCGCTGCGGTACTGGTAGAGCATGCCGGGCGTCTCGCTGCTGAGGCGACCGAGCAGCTCGGCCTGGGCCTGCAGATGGGCGCGGCTGGCCAGCAGGTCGACATGCTCGCGGCGATGGGCGAACCAGGCGGCGACGGCATTGGCAATGTCGACCAGCAGGGTGGCCTGCACGGCGTCCAGGCGGCGCGGCACGGTGTCGCCCACGCACAGGGCGCCCAGCGTCAGGTTGCCGAGGCGGATGGGCAGGCCGACATAAGCGCGCAGCCGGGTCTCGCCGATGACCCAGGGACTGGTGGCGAAGCGCGGGTCGGCCTGGGCGTCGGGCACCTCGAACAGGCCGTCGCCGAGGATGGTGTGGGCGCAGAAGGAGGCCTCGCGCTCGCAGGCGATCACCTCGGTGCCATAGCGGGCCTTGAACCACATGCGGCGCTCGCCGACGAGGCTGATCAGCGCGATGGGATAGCCCAGCAGATGGGCAGCGCAGCGCACCAGGCCATCCAGCACGGCATCGTGCTCGGGCTCCAGCGGCGGCTCGCTGAGGCCGAGTTCGGCCAGGCATTGCAGACGCAGGGCTTCGTCCAGGGGAGGTTCGGCAGCATTCATGGGGGCAATCTAGGTGCCCACCTCTCCTGGCGATGCCGGGAGTTCTTGATGCGGGACGTCAGGCTGTTTGAGCAGACCCCTCGCCCAGTCCCGCCCCGCTGCACGCGGGCGCGCCCGGTCGGTCTTGCAGACCGCGCTGCGGCAGTGCCGCAGCCCTTCGGTAGGCACATGCCGCCCACTGGGCGCCATGTGTCCGGCCTCAGCCCCCGAGGGGACGGCGATGCTTGGCGGATCGACCGGCAAGCACATCGCCCAAGGCGGGCCGGCTAGGGGCGGCCCGGCGCTCGGCCCGCAAAGACCCAAGTCAGGCGTCGTTGTTGACGAGGCCGTGACGGATTGCCAGTTTTACCAATGCGGTCACATCGGGGGCTCCTAGCTTGGCCATCAAGCGGCTGCGGTAGCTGTCCACCGTCTTGGGCGACAGGTGCAGGGCGGTGGCGATCTCGGTGCTGGAGTGGCCGTCGACGACCATGATGACGACTTGGCGTTCGCGCACCGACAGCGTGGCGAAGGGGTCGTCGCCTGCGCCTTCAGCCAGGGCCCGGGCGGCCAGTTCGGCGACGCCCTGGCCGAGGTGGCGGCGGCCGGCGCGCAGGGCCTCGATGGCCTGCAGCAATTCCTCGGACGGCGAGCCCTTGAGCACATAGCCGCAGGCGCCGAGCTTCAAGGCCATGCCGACATGGCGGGGCTGGGCCGACATGGTCAGCACCAGCGGCCGCACGCTCAGGTGGCGGCGCTGCAGCTCGGTCAGCAGCTCCATGCCGGAGCGCGGGCCGATGGACAGGTCGACGAGGACAATGTCGGGCGCCAGCTGCTGCAGATCGGCCAGGGCGGCGGTGATGTCGCCGCTGTCGCCGACGACCTCGTGGCCGGCCTCGGTCAGCAGGGCGCGCAGGCCCTGGCGCACCATGGCATGGTCGTCGACGAGATAGACGCGGGCGGCTTGTGTCATGTCAGTCGATGCCTGCGGGCCGAGCGACGGGCCGCTCCCTAGCCGGCCCGCCTGGGGCGATGTGCTTGCCGGTCAATCCGGCAAGCATCACCGTCCCCTCGGGGGACCGGCCAAGTATTTCTTGGACGAGGGGCTTCATTCTCTCCAGCGCAGCGTCAGTTGCGTGCCGCCGCCTTCGCGCGGCCCGAGTTCCAGCGTCGCGCCAATGGCGCGGGCGCGTTCGCGCATGCCGATGAGGCCGAGGTGGCCGGGGCGACGCTCGAAGCCAGCGTCCAGGCCGCTGCCGTCGTCGGCCACGCCGAGCTCGATCTCCTCCGCGCAGCCGTAGAAGCTGATCCTGACCTCGGTGGGCCGGGCATGGCGCAGCGCGTTTTCCAGGCCTTCGCGGACGATCATGAACAGAGCGTACTCGACCTGCACCGGCCAGCGCTGCATCAGCAACTCGTCCTCGGCATCCAGCACCAGGCGCACGCCGGGATGCAGGGCGCGGCGCTGGGCGAGCTCGTTGTCCAGCGCCGCGGCCAGGCCTTCGTCCTCCAGCAGCGGCGGGCGCAGGTCGACGAGGACCTGGCGCACGTCGCGCAGGGCCTGGTCGATGAGGCCGCGGGCCTGCTGGCGGGCCTCGGGGGCGCCCAGGTCCAGCATCAGGCGCAGGGCCGTCAGCGTCTGGCCGAGCTGGTCGTGCAGGGCCTGGGCCAGGCCCTGGGTGGTGCGCCTTTCCTGGTCCATCAGCTGCTCGGCCAGGGCCGACAGCGCCGCCTCGGCGTCGATCTGCACCGAGATGTCGACCACCACGCAGAGCAGCAGGGCGCGGCCCGCCAGTTCCAGAGGCTCGGCGACCAGCTTGGCATGCAGGTGGCAGCCCGACTGCGGGCGCAGCTCGCGGTCATCGATCTCGGTGCGGCCCTCCATGCCGGGCAGAGGCGCCATGCCCAGGGCGGCCGCGCTCTGGCCGACGACGGACAGGGTCGGCCAGCCGAGCAGGCGGCCGAGTTCGTCGTTGGACTCGATGACGGTCTCGCTGGCGGCGTCGAACAGTGCGATGCCGACTGGCACGGTGTGGAAGAGGGCGCGGAACTTGGCCTGGCTGTCCACCAGCGCCTGCTCGGTGAACTTGGGCAGGGTGATGTCGGACAGCGTGGCCAGCACGCGGGCCGGCTGGCCGCGGGCATCGCGCTCCGTCCAGCCGCGGCAGCGCAGCCACCGGGGCGCGGGGCCGGCCAGGCGCAGGTCGATGTCCAGCGGGGCGCCATGCTGCAAATGCGACTGCAGCGCCGCCCGCCATTGGCCGAGGTCATCGGCGTGCAACTGATCGGCGAAGCGGCCGGGGCGATCCAGCAGGGTCAGGGCGCGCGGGGACAGGTACTCGCTGTCGGCGGCGATGTCCCACTCCCACAGGCCGTCGGCAGCGCCCTGCATGGCGCGGGCATAGCGGGCCTGTTCGGCGTCGACGCTGCCGAGGTCGCGGGCCATGCAGAGCCAGCCGGTGCCGTCGGGCAAGGGCGCGATGCTGGCCTCGAAGCGGGCGATGCGGCCGCCCTGGGTGCGCAGGGCGTAGCGCAGGCGCTGTGGGCTGGTGGTGCAGGCCGCGGCGAAGCGCTGGGCCAGGGCCGGCGGGCCGATGCTTTGCAGCGGGCGGCCCTGCAGCGTCGCCCAGGGGGCGTGCAGGTCAGCGTGGTCGGGGCGGTTGCAGGCGGTGAAGCGCAGGTCTGGCGCGATCAGGAAGCACAGATCGGGCAGGGCCGCCGCGATGGCCGGCGCGGCCTGCTTCCAGGGCTCCGGCGCGTGCATCTCAGTGGTATCCGCGACGCATGGATCTTGCGGGCCGAGCGCCGGGCCGCTCCCTAGCCGGCCCGCGCTGGCGATGTGCTTGCGGCTCAATGCCGCAAGCATCGCCGTCCCCTCGGGGGCTGAGGCCGGACACACGGCGCCCAGTGGGCGGCGTGTGCCTGCCGAAGGGCTGCGGCTCATGCCGCAGCGCGGTCTGCAAGACCGGCCAAGGTAGTCCTTGGACGAGGGGCTCCATCAGCTACAGCGTACCGTAGCTGTGCAGGCCAGAGAGGAACATGTTGACGCCGAGGAAGGCGAAGGTCGTCACCAGCAGGCCCACCAGGGCCCACCAGGCCGAGGCCATGCCGCGCAGGCCCTTCATCAGCCGCATATGCAGCCAGGCGGCGTAGTTCAGCCAGACGATCAGGGCCCAGGTCTCCTTGGGGTCCCAGCTCCAGTAACCGCCCCAGGCCTCGGCGGCCCAGAAGGCGCCCAGGATGGTGGCGATGGTGAAGAAGGCAAAGCCCAGGGCGATGGCCTTGTACATGAGGTCGTCGAGCTGGGGCAGCTCGGGCAGGCGCGCCGTCAGGCGGCTGCGCAGGGCCACGGCCAGGGCCAGGAAGACGGCGACGGCGGCGATCTTGCGCGCCCAGCCGTCCAGGCCGGCGAGGGTGGCGGCATCGACATTGGCGCCAAAGCGCACCGCCAGGATCAGGGCGACGATGCCCAGCGGCATGGCAATGAGGCCGATGACGAGGGCGCGTGTCGTCGCCGTCTTCAGCAGAAAGGCCAGGGCCACCATGGCCGCCAGCGCGAAGCTGCCATAACCGACGAAGTTGGCGGGCACGTGGATCTTCATCCACCAGCTCTGCAGGGCCGGCACCAGGGGCTGGATCTCCTGGGCTTCGCGGGCCAGGGTGTACCAGAGCAGGAAGCCGACGGCGGCGCTGACGACCAGCATCACATAGGCGCCCAGGGAGCGTGTCGCGAAGCGCTGCTCGTAGTAGAGGTAGAACAGCGTCGTCAACCAGCAGAACAGCACGAAGACTTCGTAGAGGTTGCTGACCGGGATATGGCCGATGTCGGGGCCGATCTGGTGGCTTTCGTACCAGCGCACCAGGGTGCCGATCAGGGCCATCATGACGCCGCCCCAGGCCAGCTTGGAGCCGACCACCTCGGCCGTGCTGTTGTTGCCGGCGCGGGTGAAGAAGCCGCCCCAATAGAACAGCATGCTCATGGTGAACAGCAGGCTCATCCACAGGATGGCGCTCTGGCTGGACAGCATGTACTTGAGCCAGAAGACCTGCTCGCCGGCGGCGAGATCGGCACCGAAGCCGTCGGTGTGCTGGCCGTAGAGGGCGATGGCCGCCAGCGTGGCCGCGCCGACAGCAACGCTCAGGGTGCGCAGCGGCTTCCAGAACCAGCCCAGGGCGATCAGGGCCGGCATGGCGCACAGCAGGATGCCCTTCTCGTAGACATCCATGCCGGCGTGATAGCGGCTGAAGGCATAGCCGCCGCCCAGCAGCACCAGGGCGGCAAAGATCCAGTCCAGGGCGTCGCGGCGCTGCAGCGCGTGGCGGCGCGGCAGGTCGAAGGTGGTGGTGTTCATGTCAGTTCTCCATTCCGCGCGATGCTTGCGGGCCGAGCGCCGGGCCGCTCCCTAGCCGGCCCGCCATGGCGATGTGCTTGCGGCTCAATGCCGCAAGCATCGCCGTCCCCTCGGGGGACCGACCGGGCGCGCCCGCGTTCAGCAGGGCAAGACTGGGCGAGGGGTTTCAATTCGGGTCCTTCAGTACTGCGGACTTCAGCTGAGCGAACAGGGTAGCGTTGTCGGGCGATTCACGCGTGCTGGACATGGCCATGCGCACCTGCGAGCTGGCCGGGTCGGCGCTGGGCGCGATCCAGACCCACAGCCGCCTCTCCTTGATATAGAGCATGGCGAAGACGCCGATGATGAGCAGAATAGCCCCCAGATAGACCAGCTTCTGGCCAGGGGCGCGCGCGACCTGGAAGACGCTGGCCTGTACCTGGTCGAAATTTTCCAGCTGCAGCAGCATGGGCGAGGGGTAGTAGAGGCTGTCGGACAGGGACAGCACGGCCTGGGTCATGAAGGCCTGGGCGGCGGCGTCGGTGGTGCTGGGTTTCAGGCCGGCACGTTCGCGCGCCATCTGTTGCAGCTCGAACAGGCTGCCGTTGAGGATGCGCAGCAGCACTTCCGACACGCGCTGGCGGTCGGACTCGGGCACGTCGCGCTCGATGAACTGCGACAGGGCCGGCAGGCCGCCCTTGACCTCGTCGCCGGGCTTGGCCGCGGCGCCGGAGAACAGCGTCAGCGCGCGCTGGGCCGTGAGCTTGAGCTGCGGCGTCAACTGGGGCTGGTTGGCGGGCGTGGCCGACACCGCGTAGCGCTCGGCGGCAGCGTCGCGCAGGGCCGGCGTGGCCAGGGCCTGGCGCAACCTCAGCCAGCCCTCCAGGCTGGCGTTCTCGTCGGCCGGCATGCGCAGATAGCGGAAGCTGTCGGCCGGGGTGTCGCGCACGCCGGCGAGGAAGACCTTCTGGCCGTCCAGCTCCACGGGCAGCATGTAGTTGTTGTACTCGCGGGCCTGGCCGGCGGCATCGCGCAGCTTGTAGCTGAAGCTCGGGCCGACGTTGTGCAGGGCCTTGTCGCCGCTGGACTTGGCGCCGCTGCCCAGGTGCTTGCCCAGGGTCTCGCCGAGGTCGACCTTGCGCACGTCGGCGCCGCTGGCATTGCCGATGTCGCCGCCGGCCAGGTTCTCGACATTGATGACGCGCAGGCCGTCCAGCTCCAGGGTCTGGTCACCGAAGGCCAGCTTGGTGCCCACGCGGCCGGTGATGGCGACGGGCGTGCTGCCGCCGGCCAGCGGGAAGCCCTTGAGCCGCAGCTGGCTGCCGCCATCCTCGAAGCTGCTCTGGTAGATGGCCAGGCCATTGTGGATGACGGGCTCGTTGACCTTGACCGTGGCCTCACGGGCCGTCGCGCCATCGTGGATGACGATGTCGCTGGCAAAGCTCTTGGGCATGCCGGTGGGGTAGTAGTCGACGCTGAACTTCTTCAGCTCGATGTCGAAAGGCAGGTCCTGCAACACGACGCCGCTGGGCAGGCTGAGCACGGCGATGCCCTGGCGCTGCTTCTCGGCGACCGACACATTGCCGCGGAAGCTCGGGTTGGCGGTCGACAGCCGATGCTCGGGCCTGATGTCCGACACGAAGCCGGCGCCGGTGTAGAGCTGCTTGCCCTGCACCCACATGGCCAGCTTGACCATGGCATTGCCGTCCAGCACGCCGCCGACGAGGATGAGGACGATGGCCGAGTGGGCGCAGAGGTAGCCGATCTTGTTGGCCGCACCCTTGCGGGCCGCGATCATGGTGCCGTGCTCGCGCTGCTGCACCCGGGCCTTCCAGCCCAGCTGGGTCAGCGTCTTGCCGATCTCGGCCAGGGCCATGGGCGGGCTGCTGGGCAGTTCGCCGATGGCCTTGTGGTGGTGGGCCTGCAGGGACTGCTCGCGCACACCTTCCTTGTAGCTTTTCAGGTCGACCAGGATCTTGGGCGTGTTGCGGGCAATGCACAGGCTGGTCGAGACGACCAGGAAGGTCAGGATGACCAGGAACCAGGGTGCGCTGTAGACGGTGTAAAGCCCCAGCTTGCCGAACACCTCGGCCCAGAAGGGGCCGAACTGGTTGACGTAGTTGCCCATGGGCTCGCTCTGGCGCAGCACGGTGCCGATGACCGAGGCGATGCAGATCACGCTGAGCAGCGTGATGGCAAAGCGCATGGACGACAGCAGGTCCAGCAGTTCGCGGGCGGCGGAGGAGCGGGGGAGGGCAGCGGCTTGGGACATCAGGCGCTAAACGGATGCTGGGGCTGGGCGGAAACAAAAAAGGCCGGTGGAGTTCACCGGCCTTCGTTCCTCAAGGCAAGCGCCGGGTTCAGCGCAGACCTGCAATGTAGTCGGACACCGCCTTGATTTCCTTGTCGTTCATCTTGGCGGCCACGGTCGTCATGACCGGGTTGTTGGTGCGGGTGCCCGTGCGGAAGGCCGTCATCTGGGCCTCGACATAGTCGCCATGCTGGCCACCCAGACGCGGATACTGGGCCGGCAGGCCGGAGCCGGTCGGGCCATGGCAGCCGGCGCAGGCCGGCACATTGCGCTCGGCGATGCCGCCGCGGTAGATCTTCTCGCCCAGGGCGACCGTGTCCTTGTTCTTGGCGAAGCCGGGCTTGGCGGTCTTGGAGGCGTAGAAGGCGGCGACGTTGCGGATGTCTTCTTCCGACAGCGGGGCAGCCATGCCGCTCATGACGGCGTTCTTGCGCTTGCCGCTCTTGAACTCGGCCAGCTGTTTGGCCAGATACTCGGCGTGCTGGCCCTGCAGGATGGGGTTGGCCGGGCTGCCGCGCGAACCGTCCGCCGTGTGGCAGGCGGCGCAGACCTGGGAAGAGAGGGTGCCGCCCTTGCCAAGGTCGGGCTTGGCTGCTGCAGCGGCGGGCTCGTTCGCATGAGCCGTGGCGGCCAGCAGCAGACTCGACAGGAGGAGAGCGACAGTCTTCATGGATTTATGGGGCTTCGTTGGGCGCAACTTTCGAATTTTACAATGCTCAATCACAGCGTCCGACCCTGCCATGACCAACGAAATCCCTGAGGCTGACCTCGCGCAAGCCTTCACCGAGAAGCAGGCCCTGGCCTGGACGCATACCGCGCGCTTCCTGACCACCGCCAGCCAGCTGGTGCATCTGCCCGCCACGGAGCTGCCCGAGATCGCCTTCGTCGGCCGCTCCAACGCCGGCAAATCCACCGCCATCAACACGCTGGCCCAGCAGAAACGCCTGGCCTTCGCCTCGAAGACGCCGGGCCGCACCCAGCACATCAATCTCTTCGAGCTCGGCCCCAAGGAC
Source organism: Roseateles saccharophilus (assembly GCF_031458095.1). GTDB lineage: Bacteria > Pseudomonadota > Gammaproteobacteria > Burkholderiales > Burkholderiaceae_C > Pelomonas > Pelomonas saccharophila_A. Next base: position 2,025,828 of record NZ_JAVDXU010000001.1, on the reverse strand, counting down.
GCGGCCGATGCCCTGTTTGCCGACCTGCCCGGCTATGGCTATGCGGCCGTCAACAAGTCGGCCAAGCTGCGCTGGCAGAAGGTCATGGCCGACTACCTGGAGGTGAGACGCAGCCTGTCGGGCGTCGTGCTGATGGTGGATTCGCGCCTGGGCCTGACCGACCTGGACAAGCAATTGCTGGAATTCGTCGCCGCCCGCGTGGCCACCGGCGAGATCAAGCTGCTGGTGCTGCTGACCAAGTCCGACAAGCTCAACCGCAAGGAGGCCGATGCGGCCCTGCGCAGCACCACCGAGTTCCTGGCCGGCCTGACGACGGAGACCTCCGACGTGGCGGTGACGCTGTTCTCGGCGCTGAAGAAGAGCGGTGTCGGCGACGTCGCCCTGGCCCTGCACGAGTGGACCCATGCAGCCGCCGCCGCCGCCGAGGCTTGAGCGGCTGAGCTTCACGACGGCGCCCGGCGTCACGCTGGCCTGCCGCGCCTGCGGCCCGCCGGACGCGCCGCGGCTGCTGTTCCTGCATGGCTTTCCCGAGGCGTCCTTCGTCTGGGAGACGGTGATGGCCCGCTTCGGCCAGCGCTGGCGCTGCCTGGCGCCGGATTTGCGCGGCTATGGCGAGTCCAGCGCGCCCAGTGACGTGGCGGCCTACCGGGCCAAGCATCTGGTAGCCGATCTGGCCGCGCTGGTTGCCCAGACCGGCCCGGGGCCCCTGCACGCTGTCATTGCCCATGACTGGGGCGGTGCCCTGGCCTGGAATATGGCGGCCCAGCGGCCCGATCTGCAGCAGCGCCTGGTCATCATCAACTCGCCCCACCCGGCGCTGTTCCTGCGCGAGCTGGCCCACAACCCGGCCCAGCAGGACGCCAGCGCCTATATGAACGACCTGGCCGCGCCGGAGGCTGAAAGCGTCTACGCGGCCGACGACTTCGCGCGCCTGTTCGAGCTGCTGACCCACCAGGGCGGCAGCGAGGCCTGGCTGGACGAGGCCGAGCGGGCGCGCTACCGCGAGGTCTGGTCGCACGGGCTGACGGGGGCGCTGAATTACTACCGCGCCTCGCCGCTGCGCCCGCCGACGGCCGACGACCCCGGCGCCACGGCCGTGCAACTGCCGCCGGAGCTGGTCACGGTGCGCGTGCCGACCCTGGTGATCTGGGGCGAGGCCGACACGGCCTTGCCGCCGTCATTGCTTGACGGGCTGGAGGTCTATGTGCCCGAGCTGCGCGTCGAACGCGTGCCCGGCGGCACGCATTGGCTGCTGCACGAGCAGCCGATGCGGGTGGCCGATCTGATCGAGAGCCATCTGGCCTGAGGGCTCAGCCCCCGTCGAGGTCGCTCATCAGCGTGTCGACGGCGCGCTGGACGACGTTGTCGTCCTCGAGGGCCGTGATGAGGCCGTTGGACAGCAGGGCCTCCAGGGCGCGGCGGGTCAGTGGCAGGCGCTCGTCGGAATCGCGGCCGACGAAGAGCAGGAATTGCCGGCCTTCGCTGATCCAGGCGATCTGGGCCGTATGCCAGTCGCCCTGGATGAAGAGATGGAACCAGCGGCCGATCTGCAGGCCGTCGATCCAGCGCTGCAGGGCGGCGCGGGCGTCGGGCGAGTCGTGCTCGTTGTAGAGCTGCACCGGCACGGTGGGCAGCTCGCCGCGATCGACGTCGGCGCTCAGCCAGTGCGAGGGTACCTGGGAGTCGCGCTCTTCCATCAGGCGCTTGACGATCTCGTCGGCGGAAGCCGGCGCACTGCTGGCCGCCGACGAGGCGGGCGGCGGCGCGGCGGGGCGGCGCTCGGAAGGGTCCAGGGCCGGCAGGCCGCGCAGCAGGCGGGCATGCTGGGCCATCAGCTCGGACAGGGCGGGTTCGCGCTTGACCTCGGACAGCTGGATGCTGTCGCAGCCGGTGACCAGGCTCTCGATGAGGACCGGCAGGCGCATGCGCAGGGCCTCGCGGTCGGCGAGGTCGCGCGGCGTGACGAGGCTGTCCAGCACCGCGTCGACCATCTCCATGGCGGCATGGGCCTCGCGCGAATCGCGACCGTGGCGCACCATGGCCGCGACGATGACATCGACCCATGCCGTCTGCAGGAAGCGGTGCACGCGCGGGCCGAGCGGCGCGCCGGCGATCTGGTGGTCGATCTGGTCGCGGATCAGCTCGCGCCAGTCGCTGCGCTGCTGTTCGCGCTCGAGGGCGGCCAGGGCGACGGCATTGCGCTCGCTGCTCTGGCGGGCCTGCTGGTCGATGTGGGCGTCCACGCGGGCCAGCACCTGCTGGAAGAGCAGGGCGGTCGGCGTCGGCGCGTCCACCAGCAGCTGGGCCTCGGCCTCCATGAAGCGCAGGAAGTCCACGAGGCGTGGGTCGTCGGCGCGCTCGAACACCATGCCATGGGCGGCGACGCGGTTCAGCAGGGCCCAGGTGGGGTGGTCCTGGCGGCGCAGCAGCATGGAGTCGGTGCGCGCCAGGCGCACGACGGCGATCTGCAGGCGGGCGAGCAGGGCCTTGAGCGGCGGCAGCAGGCGCGGGTCGGCCAGGATCTGGTCGTAGAGCCGGCTCAGCATGTCCGGCCCGGTCGTGCGCACGAAGGGCGCGGGCGCCAGCGGGTCGCGGTGCGTCAGCGGACCGTGGGAGCTGAGCCCCTGGGGCCGGGAATTGACGGCATCGACGCGGCGCGACAGGCCGTCCAGGGTGCCATGGGCGGTGGGCCGGGTGCTGACGCCGCGCGCCGCCGCCAGGCGCTGGTGGGCCAGCGGGTCGCTCTGCGCATGGCCGTGGGAGGCCACCATGTCGCTGATGTTGGCGGCGTGCAGCGTGGCGCAGGCCTGGGTGTAGAGGCGGTTCAGGGCGCGGGCCAGCGGTGTCGCTGCCACGCGCATCAGCTCGTACTGGGCCTGGGCGCCCAGGGGGCTGGACGCCAGCGCATGGTGCAGCGCATGGGCGAACAGCGCCGGGCGCAGCGGGTTGTCGCGTTCGCGGGCCCGGGCGATGCCGCGCAGGGCGGCGAAGAAGTTGCCGATCTGGTGCAGCTCGGCGCGGCTCAATTCCTCGGCCGCATGCGCGACGTGGGCGATGGCGACGTCCTGCAGGGCCTGCTGTTCGTCGACCAGGCTGAGGCTTTCGAGGCCACCGAACTGGGCGGGCGCGCGGTGCAGCGGGTCGTCGCCGCGGCGGCCGGCCTGCAGCAGCTCGATGAGCCGGCCCTCAAAATCGGTCACGAAATGCGCGCGCACCTTGCGCCAGGCCTCGCGCAGCGGAAAGTGCTGGGGCTGGGCATCGAGCTCGTCCTGCACGCTGTTGAGCAGGTCGCGGGCCAGCGGGCCGGCTTCGGTCAACGCGTGGTCGAGCAGATCGTGAGGATGCGGGCTGAAGGGCATGGACGCTATCGGGGGGCGTGATGAGATTATCCGGCGCCAGGCTGGTGCGTTCCGGCGTGTTGCCCCTTCTTACTGACCCCCCAACCGCATGGCAAACGCCGCACTTCAGAACCTTTTCACGCTTTTCCAGGCCGGACGGCATGCCGAGATGGCCGCCCAGGCCCGGACCCTGCTCGTCCACTCTCCCCAGGATGGCGAGCTGTGGAAGGCTCTGTCGGTGGCCCAGCAGATGCTGGGCGAGGACGCGCTGCCGGCCCTGGAGCGGGCCATGGCCCTGCGGCCGGGCGATGCGGAGCTGGCGGGCAATCTCGGCGCGCTGCTCGCTTCGCGGGGGCGCTGGCCCGAGGCCAAGGCGGCCTATGAACGGGCGCTGGGTTTGCAGCCACGCCTGGCCGGCGCCCACAACAACCTGGGCAATGCCCTGCTGGCCTTGGGCGCGCCGGCCCAGGCCCTGGCCGCCTTCGAGACGGCGCTGGCATTGCAGCCCGCCCTGGCAGCCGCCTTCGGCAACCGCGGCCGGGCGCTGCTGGCCCTCGGGCGCCACGCGGACGCGGCGCGCGCCTTCGAGCAGGCCATAGCGGCGCAGCCCCGGGATGCCGGGCTGCGGGCCCACGCGGCGATCGCCTGGGCCGCCGCCGGGCAGGCCGGCGCGGCGGTGGCGCAATTGCGTGAGGCGGTGGTGCTGGCGCCGACTGAGGCCGCGCATCGCTTCACCCTCGGCAATCTGCTGCTGCAGACGGGAGACGCGGCAGGTGCGGCCGAAGCTTGGGAGGCGCTGCTGATCCTGGACGCGGGCCATGCCGAGGCCGCCTGCAATCTGGCGCAACTGTGGCCGCAGCGGGCCGAGGCTGTTCTGGGCGCAGCCCTGGCCGCAGGCCTGACAGGCGAGCGGCGCGCGACGGTGCTGGCCAGTCTGGGTGGCTTTTGGCTGCAGCAGGGGCGCCATGGCAAGGCGGTGGACGCCTGCCGCGGGGCGGTGGACGAGACGCCCGCGTCGCCGCAGGCCCTGAGCAATCTGGCCCAGGCGCTGAAACATGCGGGCCGGCTCGACGAGGCCGACACGGTGCTGGGCCGCCTCATCGCCCTCGAGCCGGCGCTGCCAGGCGCGCGCAGCGATCGCCTGTTGCTGCGTGCCTATCGCCAGGGGCATGCCGGCGAAGCGGCCGCGTTGCGGGCCGAGGCCCAGGCCTTCGGCCAGGCCGTCGCGGCGCCCGCGGTGGCAAGGCCTGCGCGTGCGCCGGGGCCTTTACGCGTGGGCCTGGTATCGGCCGATCTGCGCAGCCATCCGGTCGGGCGCCTGGCCGAGGCCTGGCTGCCGGCGCTGGCGCGGCGCTGCGAGCTGTTCGTCTACGCCAACCATGGCAGCGACGACGCGCTGACGCAGCGGCTGCGTACTGCCGCGCCGCGCTGGCTGGAGGTGACTGGCTGGGAGGATGCCGCGCTGGCCGAGCGCATCGCGGCCGACGGCATCGACGTGCTGGTCGACCTGAATGGCCACACCGGCGGCCATCGCCTGGGGGTGTTCGCGCGCCGGCCCGCGCCGCGCCAGCTCAGCTGGCTGGGCTATGCCGGCAGCACGGGCCTGGCCGAGATGGACGGCTTCATCGGCGACCGCTGGCTGCTGCCGCTGGGCAGCGAGGCCGGTTTTGTCGAGACCTTGCTGCGCCTGCCCGAAAGCTTCACGGTCTACGCGCCGCCGGCCGAGGCGCCCGCCGTGTCGGTGCGCGCGGGACCGGTCTGCTTCGGCTGCTTCAACGCCCTGCACAAGCTGGGTGACGAGGTGCTGGCCCTGTGGGCCCGCGTGCTGCAGGCGGTGCCCGACAGCCGGCTGCTGCTGAAGGCGCCGGGCTTGCAGCATGAGGCCGGGCGCGCGGCCCTGCTCGCCCGTTGGCCGGGCGACCCGGGACGGCTGGAGCTGCAGGGCCCGGGCCCGCTGGCCGACTATTTCGCTGCCTTCGGACAGGTCGATATCGCGCTGGACCCCTTTCCCTACAGCGGCGGCATGACGACGCTGGACGGGCTGTGGATGGGGGTGCCGGTGCTGACCCTGCCCGGGGCGGCGCCGATCTCGCGCCAGGGCCTGAGCTGGCTGCAGACCCTGGGGCTGGCGGGGGACTGGGTAGCCGTTGACGAAGACGACTATCTGCGTCTGGCGGTGCGCCGGGCTGGCGACAGGACAGGGCTGGCGACGCTGCGCGGCGGGCTGCGCCAGCGCATGACCGCCAGCCCGCTGTGCGACGCCGATCGCTTCGCCGAGGCCTGGCTGGCGCTGGTGCAGGCATGATGCGCGCCGTCACCAACCGCCCATCGCCCATGAAGCGTCTTCTTGGAATCAGCCTGGCCTGCGCCGCCACCCTCGTGCATGCAGATGACGCCGCTCCGGCCAGGCCGGATCTGCCGCTGTGGGAACTGGGCGTGGCCGCGGGCACGTTGTCGCAGCAGGCCTACCCGGGCGCCGACCAACAGGTCAGCCGCACGCTGGTGCTGCCCTATGTGATCTACCGCGGCAAGGTGCTGAGGGCCGACAACGAGGGCGCCGGGCTGCGCGCGATCCGCACCGAGAGCTTCGAGCTGGACGTGTCGTTCGCCGGCTCGCTGAGCGCAGGCGGCAAGGCGCTGCGGGCGCGCGAGGGCATGCCGCGGCTGCCCTCGCTGGTGGAGTTCGGGCCCGTGGCGCGCTGGTACCTCAACGGCCGCGAAGCGGCCAACCGGCTGAGCTTCGAGGTGCCGGTTCGCGGTGTCTTCGAAGCCAGCAACCTGCGTCACCACCGCGGCATGAGCCTGGAGCCGGAACTGTCGCTGGAGCGGCGCGAGAAGATGGGCTGGAGCTATGGCGTCAGCGCCGGCCTGCTGTTCGGCGACCGCCGCCTCGGGGCGACCTACTACACCGTCGAGCCCGGCGAGGTCCTGCCGGACAGGCCGGCCTATGCGGCCCGTTCGGGCTTGATCGCGTGGCGGCTCAAGGGCGGCGTGTCTTACCCGCTGACGCCCGATCTGCGCCTGTTCGCCATCGGCCGCGTCGACAGCGTGGCGGGCGCGGCCAACCGCGCCAGCCCGCTGGTGCGCCAGACCACCGGTGCCACGATCGGCATCGGTCTGACCTACACGCTGACGCGCTCGGCGGCCCGGGCCACGGGCGATTGACAAGAAAAAAGGGGCTGCTCGCGCAGCCCCTTCTTCTTTGAATGCTTGATCAGTTGGGGACAGGGCAGTCGGGCGGTTACGCCCGCCAGGTCTGTCCCGCAATGACAAAGCCAGTCGGTGCCAGAGCAGCCCGGGAGTACCCGGTCAGGTCTGGCACGCGAGGTCAAAAGAAAAGGGGCTGCTCACGCAGCCCCTTTTTGAATGCTTGATCAGTTGGGGACAGAGCAGCCGGGCGAGTACGCCCGTCAGGTCTGTCCCGCAATGTCTTACATATCCATGCCGCCCATGCCACCCATGCCGCCCATGCCACCCGGCATGCCGCCGCCGGCGGCTTCTTCCTTGGGAGCCTCGGCAACCATGCACTCGGTCGTCAGCATCAGCGACGCGACGGAGGCGGCGTTCTGCAGCGCGGTGCGGGTCACCTTGGTCGGGTCCAGGATGCCCATCTCGATCATGTCGCCATAGGTGTCGTTGGCGGCGTTGAAGCCGTAGTTGCCCTTGCCGGCCAGCACGGCGTTGACGACGACGGAGGCTTCGCCACCGGCGTTGTAGACGATCTCGCGCAGCGGGGCTTCGATGGCCTTCAGGACCAGCTTGATGCCGGCGTCCTGGTCGGCGTTGTCGCCCTTGATGGTGCCAGCGGCTTGCTTGGCGCGCAGCAGGGCCACGCCGCCACCGGCGACGATGCCTTCTTCAACGGCGGCACGGGTGGCGTGCAGCGCGTCTTCCACGCGGGCCTTCTTTTCCTTCATCTCGACTTCGGTGGCAGCACCGACCTTGATGACGGCCACGCCGCCGGCCAGCTTGGCCACGCGCTCTTGCAGCTTCTCGCGGTCGTAGTCGCTGGTGGCTTCCTCGATCTGGATGCGCACTTGCTTGACGCGGGCTTCGATGTCGCCAGCCGCACCGGCGCCGTCGATGATGGTGGTGTTTTCCTTGCCCACTTCGACGCGCTTGGCCTGGCCCAGGTCAGCCAGCGTGACCTTCTCGAGCGACAGACCGACTTCTTCGGCGATGACCTTGCCGCCCGTCAGGATGGCGATGTCTTCCAGCATGGCCTTGCGGCGGTCGCCGAAGCCCGGAGCCTTGACGGCGACAACCTTCAGGATGCCGCGGATGGTGTTGACCACCAGGGTCGCCAGGGCTTCGCCTTCGACTTCCTCGGCAATGATCAGCAGCGGACGGCCAGCCTTGGCGACGGCTTCCAGCGTGGGCAGCAGGTCGCGGATGTTGGACACCTTCTTGTCGTACAGCAGCACGAAGGGGTTGTCCAGGATGGCGGATTGCTTTTCCGGGTTGTTGATGAAGTAGGGCGACAGATAGCCGCGGTCGAACTGCATGCCTTCGACGACGTCCAGCTCGTTGTTCAGGCTCTTGCCGTCTTCGACGGTGATGACGCCTTCCTTGCCGACCTTGTCCATCGCGTTGGCGATGATCTGGCCGACGTCGGCATCGCTGTTGGCCGAGATGGTGCCGACCTGGGCGATTTCCTTGGAGGTCGTGGTGGCCTTGGAGGCGGCCTTGAGCTGCTCGACCAGGGCCGTGACGGCCTTGTCGATGCCGCGCTTCAGGTCCATCGGGTTCATGCCGGCGGCCACGTACTTCATGCCTTCGCGGACGATGGCCTGGGCCAGCACGGTGGCGGTGGTGGTGCCGTCACCGGCGTTGTCGCTGGTCTTGGAAGCAACTTCCTTGACCATCTGGGCGCCCATGTTCTGGAGCTTGTCCTTGAGCTCGATTTCCTTGGCCACGGACACGCCGTCCTTGGTCACGGTGGGGGCGCCGAAGGAGCGCTCGAGCACCACGTTGCGGCCCTTGGGGCCCAGGGTCACCTTGACCGCATTGGCCAGGATGTTCACGCCTTCAACCATGCGGGCACGGGCCTCGCCGCCAAAGATCACGTCTTTTGCTGCCATTTGATTCTCCGGATATCTAAATTGGGGTCAGAGTCGATTTGTTTGGTCGCAGATTACTTCTGCACGACAGCAAACAGATCCTCTTCGCGCATGACCAGCAGCTCGTCGCCGTCGACCTTGACGGTCTGGCCGGAGTACTTGCCGAACAGGACGCGGTCGCCGACGACCACGTTCAGGGCCACGAATTCGCCCTTGTCGTTGCGCTTGCCCGGGCCGACGGCCAGGACTTCACCTTGGTCAGGCTTCTCGGCGGCGTTGTCGGGGATGACGATGCCCGAGGCGGTCTTGGTTTCTTGCTCCAGACGGCGAACGATCACGCGATCGTGCAAGGGGCGCAGCTTCATGGAATCTCCTTGAGAGTTGGAACTGGAGCGGCCGCAATGCCGCGGCTCGCCGAAAAAACGGGGCCGCCAGATCAATACCGGTCGGCCCGATTCGTTAGCACTCGAATGTGTTGAGTGCTAGCAGACAGGCATTATAGGGACGGAGGATGGCGATTCAAGCCTTGCCGCAGCGTGGAATTCCTGCGGCCTGTCGCCGGGAGAGGCTTCGGAGGCCCGCCGGCCGTGGCGCGCGTCGCGTTTTGGGCGCGCCAATGAAAAACGACCGCCGCAGCGGTCGTTCTTGCAAGAGGTGCTGCCTTAGCGAGCGGCGCGGCGGCGGCTCCAGGCCAGGCCGCCCAGGGCGCCCAGGGCCAGCGCGATGCTGGCCGGCTCAGGCAGGTTGCCCGGCGTGGTCGCCGGCGTCGTGAAGCGCAGGTCGTCGAGCAGAATGGTCGTATCCACGGCGGTGAAGGTCACCGAACGGGCAACGCCCGTGAAGCTCAGCGTCATCGTCTGCGACCAGTTGCAGAACAGGAAGTCGCGGCAGGTGGTGCCCGTCAGGCCGGTGAGGCCGAGGCCGAGTTCTTGGCCGGCGGCGTCGAAGACGTGAACCTGCAGATTGGGGAAGGCCACGCTGCCGGAGTAGACGAAGGACATCGCGTCGATGAAACCGTCCGTCAGGCTCAGGGTCAGCGACTTGGCGGTGTTGGTGCTGGGCTTGGTCGGGTCCTGGACCAGCCACAGCGCGCCGCAGCTGTTCGGGCGGGTGAAGCTGACCTGGCCGAGCTGGCCACCGGGGTATTCGCAGTTGGCAGACGTGGCGCCCCAGGCGGAGCCCGTGACGTTGACGCCCTGGGCGGCGTAGCGCGTCGTCATCGGCGCGGATGTCTGCAGGTCTTCAAAGTCCAGGAAGACCGCGCCGGCCATGGCCGACTGCATGGTGGCCGTCAAGGCGAGTGCCAGAAGTTTGCTCATCGCGCGCATGGCGTTCTCCGTCCAGGGTTTGTTCGAGTTGGGTGTTGGCACGGACTGTAAACAAGCGTCTTCGCGCTGGGCTGTGTTGCGCCCCTTCAGTTGGGGGGGAGTGATGGACCTAGGGACCGCGCTTAGGGGGGCAGAAGTGCTATTTGGCCAGGTGCGAGGTCAGAAATCACCGCGGCCTCGGGGTCGTGGCGAAGGCCTTGGCTACACTGCCGGCGGTGGAAACCAAATGGCTTGAAGACTTCGTCAGCCTGGCCGAGACGCGCAGCTTCTCCCGCTCCGCCCAGCTGCGCCACGTGACCCAGCCGGCGTTCTCGCGCCGCATCCAGGCTCTGGAAGCCTGGGCTGGCGTCGACCTGGTGGACCGCTCGTCCTACCCGACCCGGCTGACGGCCGCCGGCGCCACCCTGCTGGCCCAGGCGGTCGAGCTGCTCGGCAATCTGCAGGCGACGCGCAATATGCTGCGCAGCCACCAGGCGGCCGACCAGGACATGATCGAGTTCGCCGTGCCGCACTCGCTGGCCTTCTCCTTCTTCCCGCACTGGCTGATGAGCCTGCGCCGCGGCTTCGGCGCCATCAAGTGCCGGCTCAACGCGGCCAATGTGCACGACGCCATGCTGCAGCTCAGCGAAGGCAATTGCGACCTGCTGCTGGTCTATCACCACGCCAGCCAGCCGCTGCAACTGGACCCCGAGCGCTACCAGATGGTGTCGCTGGGCCACGAGACGCTGTCGCCCTATGCCAAGGCCGACAGCCAGGGCGAGCCGATGTTCCGCCTGCCGGGCCGGCCGGGCCAGAAAATTCCTTTCCTCAGCTACGCGTCCGGCGCCTATCTCGGCCGCCTGGTCGAGCTCATCGTCAAGGAAGCCGACTGCGCGCTCAACCTGGACGCCATCTACGAGACCGACATGGCCGAAGGCCTGAAGGCCATGGCGCTGGAGGGCCACGGCTTCGCCTTCCTGCCCGCCAGCTCGGTGCAGAAGGAGCTGGCCAGCGGCCGCCTCGTGCCGGCCGCCGTGCCGGGGACCTTCAGCGTCAGCATGGAGCTGCGCATCTACCGCGAAAAGCCCGAGCTTTCGCGCCGGGTCAAACCAGCCTCCTTGGCTTTGTGGGACTATCTATCGTCCCAGGCATGAGCTCATCCGGCTTCGGCATGCATCGTGTAAACCCGTATTCGGGCTGAGCGTGCGGCGTGGTCTGCTCACGGCTGTTATCGATATCCACTTCCTGTTGCTGGAGTCTCCATGAAGAAAGTTCTGCTCGTCGCGGCCCTGTTTGCCGCCGCCACGGCTGTGCATGCCCAAGACACCCTGAAGAAGATCAAGGACAGCGGCGTCATCACCATGGGTGTGCGCGAATCCTCGGGCCTGTCCTACACCATCGGTGACGGCAAATACGTCGGCTATCACATCGACGTCTGCGAGCACGTCGTGGCCGACCTTCGCAAGCAGCTGGGCAGCAAGATCGAGGTCAAGTACCAGCCGGTCACGTCGGCCAACCGCATCCCTCTGACGGTCAATGGCACGGTCGACCTGGAGTGCGGCTCGACGACCAACAACGCCGCCCGCCAGAAGGACGTCGCCTTCGCCGTGACGACCTATGTCGAGGAAGTGCGCATCGCCGTGAAGGCGAATTCCGGCATCACGGCGATCAACCAGCTCAACGGCAAGACCGTCGCCACGACGACGGGCACGACGTCGGTGCAGACCCTGCGCAAGCATGAGCGCGCCACGGGCGTTGACTTCAAGGAAGTCTTCGGCAAGGACCACGCCGACAGCTTCCTGCTGCTGGACTCCGGCCGTGCCGACGCCTTCGTCATGGACGGCTCCATCCTGGCCAAGAACATCGCCACGTCCAAGAACCCGGCCGACTTCAAGATCGTCGGCGAAGTGCTGTCGGTCGAGCCCATCGCCATCATGATGCGCAAGGACGACCCGGCCTTCAAGACGGCCGTCGACAACAGCATCAAGGCCATGATGAAGTCGGGCGAGCTGGCCAAGCTCTACGACAAGTGGTTCATGCAGCCCATCCCGCCGACCAACACCAAGATCGGCCTGCCGCTGTCGGCTGCCACCAAGGATGCCTGGGCCAACCCCAACGACAAGCCGATGGAAGACTACGCCGCGAAGAAGTGATTCGCGCGTTGTCCTGAACCACCGCAAAGCGGGTGCCTGGCACCCGCTTTGCTTTAGATAGAAGGCTTGAGGAGAGGGCCATGAGTTGGGATTGGCAGTTCTACTGCAATGACACCGCCACCGGAGAGGCGGTCGCCGGCTGCTTCGGCCCCGGCGGCAAGGAGCAGACCTATCTGCAATGGATGTTGAATGCCTGGGGCTGGACGCTGAGCGTCTCGCTGCTGGCGCTGCTGCTGGCGCTGGTCGTGGGCTCGCTGATCGGCATCATCCGCACGGCGCCCAACAAATGGCTGGCGCGCTTTGGCGAGGCGTGGACGGAGTTGTTCCGCAACATCCCGTTGTTGGTGCAGGTCTTCCTCTGGTACCACGTGCTGCCGTCGCTGTTCCCGTCGCTGCGCGAGGCGCTGCCGCCCTCCGTCCTCGTCGTCTTCGCCCTCGGCTTCTTCACCAGCGCGCGTATCGGCGAGCAGGTCAAGGCCGGCATCAAGACCTTGCCGACCGGTCAGCGCTATGCAGGCCTGGCGATGGGCCTGACGCTGCCGCAGACCTACCGCCACGTGCTGCTGCCCATGGCCTTTCGCATCGTCATCCCGCCGCTGACGAGCGAGAGCATGAACATCGTCAAGAACTCGGCCGTGGCCTTCGCGGTCAGCATCCCCGAGCTGGCTCAGTTCGCCCAGCAGGCTTCCGAAGAGACGTCCCATTTCGAGGAGATCTTCATCCCCGTCACGGCGCTGTATTTCGTCTCGGCCTTCGCGATCAACCGCATCGCCAAGTTCATCGAGGCCCGGGTGCGCATCCCTGGCCAGTCGGGAGGCAAGTGATGCTGAATCTCGACTATTCCTTCCTGAACTGGGCCGTCATCCAGAGCTTTGTCGCCAAGGGCTTCTGGTTCTCCCTCCAGCTGACCTTCGTCGCCATGGTGGGCGGCATCATCCTGGGCACGCTGCTCGCGATGATGCGCCTGTCCAGCCACAAGTGGCTGTCGGCGCCGGCGGCCTTCTATGTCGACACCCTGCGCTCCATCCCGCTGGTGATGGTGATCCTGTGGTTCTTCCTGCTCATCCCCAAGCTGCTGGGGCCGCTGGGCGGGCAGATGTCGGCCTTCATCACCTTCACGCTGTTCGAGGCGACCTACTACTCCGAGATCATGCGGGCCGGCATCCAGTCGGTGTCGCGCGGCCAGGTCAATGCCGGCTATGCCATGGGCATGACCTACGGCCAGACCATGAAGCTGGTCGTGCTGCCCCAGGCCTTCCGCAACATGCTGCCGGTGCTGCTGACACAGACCATCATCCTGTTCCAGGACACGTCCCTGGTCTATGCGGTCGGCGAGTACGACCTGCTGAAGGGCTTCGAGGTTGCGGGCAAGAACTTCAACCGCCCGGTCGAGACCTATCTCGTCGCCGCCGTCGTCTATTTCGTCATCTGCTACGGCCTGTCGACCCTGGTCCGCCGTCTGCAGAAGAAGATCGCCATCATTCGCTGAGTTGAGTCCGCCATGATCGACATCAAGAACATCTCCAAGTGGTACGGCAGCTTCCAGGTGCTGACCGATTGCACGACGTCCATCAAGAAGGGGGAGGTCGTCGTCGTCTGTGGCCCCTCGGGCTCGGGCAAGTCGACGCTGATCAAGACGGTCAATGCGCTGGAGCCCTTTCAGAAGGGCGACATCGTCGTCGACGGCATCTCCATCGCCAATCCCAAGACCAACCTGCCCAAGCTGCGTTCCCGCGTCGGCATGGTGTTCCAGCATTTCGAGCTGTTTCCCCATCTGTCGGTGACCGAGAACCTGACCATCGCCCAGATCAAGGTGCTGGGCCGCTCGGCGGAGGACGCCAAGGTGCGCGGCCTGAAGATGCTGGACCGCGTCGGCCTGTCCGCGCACAAGGACAAGTTCCCCGGCCAGCTCTCCGGCGGCCAGCAGCAGCGCGTGGCCATTGCGCGCGCGCTGTCGATGGACCCTATCGTCATGCTGTTCGACGAGCCCACGTCGGCGCTGGACCCCGAGATGGTGGGCGAAGTGCTGGACGTGATGGTGCAGCTGGCCCAGGAGGGCATGACCATGATGTGCGTGACCCACGAGATGGGCTTCGCCAAGCGCGTCAGCAACCGCGTCATCTTCATGGACGCCGGCAAGATCATCGAGGACTGCAGCAGCAGTGACTTCTTCAACAAGCCCGACGAGCGCTCGCCGCGCGCCAAGGACTTCCTCGCCAAGATTCTTCAGCACTGAGGCCGGACCGAGCACAGCGCCTGCGCGCTGTGCGACGCCTGCCGAAGGACGTCGCGCCTGCAAGCGCGGCGGCATGACAAGGAGCGCGCCATGAGCAGCGTCGGTACGGGATGGAAGGAAGTCATCGCGGCCGACGAGGCCGCCCGCCATGCCGAGGCGGCGAAGATGATGGCCGCGATGCAGAAGCGCAAGGACGAGCGCTTCGGCAGTGGCCGCGCCCTGCACCGCAAGCCCCTGGCCGCCGTGCGCGGCAAATTGCGCGTGCTGGACGACCTGCCCGAGCATGCCCGCCATGGCCTCTTCGCCACGCCCGGCGTGCATGAGGTCTGGGTGCGCCTGTCCAACGGCGCCATGGACAAGCAGAGCAACCGCCGGCCCGACATCCGCGGCTTCGCGATGCGCGTCTTCGGTGTCGAGGGCGAAGCGGCCCTGGGCGGCCGCACCGATCACCAGGACATCTCGTTGATCAACCAGGTGGCCTTTGCCTTTCCCGACAGCCGCCACTTCTTCGGCCTTGTGGAAGCCGCCGGCCGCAGCCCGGGCGCCGTCATCGGCTGGATGTTCAAGACCTTCGGCCTCATCGGCGGCTTCAAGCAGCTCAAGCGCCTGGCCGCGACGGCCGGCAAACCCTTCACGGGTTTTGCGACCGAGGCCTTTGCCAGCACCCTGCCCATCAGCTGCGGGCCTGCCGCCGTCAAGGTCCGCCTGCTGCCGCCGGCCGGGCTGAAGCCGCGCGCCGAGGTCAATGGCGACTGGGCCGGCGATCTCACGGCCCAGGCCGCCGCCGGGCCGCTGAAGTACCGGTTGCAACTGCAGTTCTTCGTCGACGAGGCGCGCACGCCGCTGGAGGACGCGTCCGTCGAATGGCCCGAGTCGGTCGCGCCTTTCGTCGACGTGGCCGAGCTGGTGCTGGAGGCGCCGTCGACCGACGTGGACTTCATCGCCCGCGTCGAGGCCGGTGTCTTCGACCCCTGGCAGGCCCTGGCCGCTCACCGGCCCCTGGGCGAGGTCATGCGTGCCCGCAAGGCCGCCTATTTCAGCAGCCAGCAGGTGCGCGGCGCGGTTTAAGCCTTGCGCCGCGCCACCTCGACGGCGGCGGTGTCATACATGCCGACAAAGCGCGCCACCTTGCCGTCGCGCACGCTGAACAGATGCACCCAGGGCGTCTCGAACACGCCTTGGCCGGGTTTGGCGCGCGTGCGCTCCCAGCCCAGCACGGTGACGTGGTCGGCGCCGGCGAAGAACTCGCGCGGCTCGAAGGCCTGGATGTCGTCGAACTCGGCCACCAGGCCGAACCAGCGCAGCAGCGCTTGCTGGCCCTGGAACTGGCCGATATAGGGCAGGTCGATGCTGCCCAGCATGGTCCAGTCGACATCGTTGGTGCACAGGCCGAGCAGGCCCTCCACGTCGCCGCGGCCAAAGGCGGCGTACATGGACTGGACGACTTGGGTCGGGGTGGTGGTCATGGCGGTCTCCGTGGGGAAGTAACCGCCTTTACGCGGCCCGGTCCGTGCCGGATGCGTCATCCCGGTTGTCAGACCGCGCTTTGCCACCTGCGGGCCGAGGCGGGACTGGACGAGGGGCTTCGCCTTACAGGAACATGCCGCCCGAGGCCTCGACGCGCTGGCCGGTGATCCAGCCCGCGCCCGGCCGCATCAGGGCTGCCGCGGCGCCGCCGATGTCCTCGGCCTCGCCGACCCGGCCCAGGGCCGTGACCGAGGCGACGAAGCGGTTCAGCTCGACGTTGTCGCGCACCGCGCCGCCGCCGAAGTCGGTGGCGATGGCGCCTGGCGCCAGCGTGTTGACGCGGATGCCGCGTGCGGCCAGCTCCTTGGCCTGGTAGCGGCTCAGCACCTCGACCGCGCCCTTCATGGCCGCATAGGCGCCGTAGCCCGGGATGGTGAAGCGGGCCAGGCCACTGGAGATGTTCAGGATGCTGGCGCCGTCGGCCAGCAGGGGCAGCAGGGCCTGGGTCAGGAAAAAGGGCCCCTTGAGGTGGATGTTCAGCAGCATGTCGAACTGGGCCGGCGTCGTCTCGGCAAAGCTGGCGTGGGCGCCGGCGCCGGCGTTGTTGACTAGGCCGTCGAGACGGCTGGCGCCCCAGGCGGCCAAGCCAGATTTCACGCGCTCGACGAAGGCCGGGAAGCCGGCGGTGTCGGCGACGTCCAGCGGCAGGGCCAGGGCGCGCTGTCCCAGGGCCTGGATCTGGCCGACGACGGCCTCAGCCTTGGCGGCGGCGTCGCGGTAGGTCAGCACGATGTCGTGGCCGTCGCGGGCTAGGGCCAGGGCCATCTGGGCGCCCAGGCCGCGGCTGCCGCCGGTGATCAGGGTGACGGGGGTGGAAGTCATGGTTCTCTCCGTGGTGGGTGGACGAAGAGAATTTATTGTTCTTTGATGGATGGATAAAGTTCGATAAATTGAAATGACAGTGCTCCGAATGTCGCCCAATCTCGATCTGAATGCGCTGCGAGTCTTTCTGCAGGTGGCTGAGTTGGCCCATTTCAGCCGCGCGGCGGACGAGCTCGGCCTGCCCAAGGGCCGGGTCAGCCAGGTGGTGCGCGGGCTGGAGGCCCAGCTCGGCACGCGGCTTTTCCTGCGCACGACGCGGCGCGTCAGCCTGACCTCGGACGGCGAGCTGCTCGCCGAGCGCGCCCGCTCATTGCTGGCCGACGCGGGCGAGATCGAGGCGCTGTTCCAGCAGGACCAGCAGCTCGGCGGCCGGCTGCGCGTCGACCTGCCGGTGCGCCTGGCCCTGGACGTCGTACTGCCGGCCCTGCCGACCTTCCTCGCCGAGCATCCGGGCCTGCAGGTCGAATTGAGCTGCACGGACCGTCGCGTGGACCTGGTGGAGGAGGGCTTTGACTGCGTGTTGCGCGTCGGCGCCGTGCACGATCCCATGCTGGTGGCCAAGCCGGTCGGGCAGCTGGCGATGATG
This sequence comes from Roseateles saccharophilus, assembly GCF_031458095.1. Taxonomy (GTDB): domain Bacteria; phylum Pseudomonadota; class Gammaproteobacteria; order Burkholderiales; family Burkholderiaceae_C; genus Pelomonas; species Pelomonas saccharophila_A. The sequence continues at coordinate 2,008,799 of NZ_JAVDXU010000001.1, read as the reverse complement.
AACGTCGCCAGCCCGGCCTATCTGGCCCGGCGCGGCACGCCGGCCACGCCGGAAGACCTCGTCACCCAGGGCCACGAACTGGTGCACTACAGCCAGACCTGGGCCGACCGCCGGCCGCGCTTTGACTGGGTGGACGCCGAGGGCCGCACGCGCAGCCTCAGCCTGCCGGCGCGCGTCGCCGTCAACCACACGGACGCCTACGAGGTCGCGGCGCTGAACGGCATGGGCATCGCCCAGGCGCCCTGCGTGGGCATGCGGACGGCGGTGGCGGACGGACGTCTCGTGCGCCTGTTGCAGGGCTACGAACCCGCGCCCATGCCGGTGCAGCTCGTCATGAGCCAGCGCCGTCACACACCGCGGCGAGTGCGCGTCTTCATGGACTGGCTGACCGGCCTGCTGGCCGGCCACCTTGAAGAAGCCGACTAGAGCTTGACCGGGCCGTCGATGGCCGTGCCGCCCACCGCTTCCTTGGCCTGCTGCTGGCGCACGCGATCCAGATAGGTCTCCGAGCGGGCCAGCTGCTCCTGGATGAGCTTGTTGTTGGTGCCCATGGTCTCGATGGCCTTGCTGCGGAAGTTGTCCATCGCGTCCATGGCCTGGAAGGTCTGGTCGAACATGGACTGGATCTGCTGGATGCCCAGCATGGGGTTGGCCGAGAACTCGGCCGTCGCGTCGACATGCTGGTTCAGCGCCGTGCCGGTCTGGTTGATCAGATCGCCGATGGTCTTGTTGACGCCTTGCAGCATCTGCATGACCTCGATCTGGTTGCCGGTGGCGCGGGCCACGGTCTGGGCCACGGCCAGGGCGCTCATGCCGGTGGTAGCGACGCGGTCGCAGCCGATCATCATTTCGCGGCCGGTTTTCTTGAGCACGTCCAGGGCCAGATAGCCGTTCACGCAGACGGCCTGCTGCGTCTGGATGTCGGCCAGGTTCTGGCGGGCATAGAACAGCACCTCCTGCTCCAGGGCCTTGGCCTTCATCGGGTCGGTCGCCTGCAGCTGCTGCACGCGCGTGGCCAGGCGCTCGTCCAGCACGCGGGCGAAGCGCGCGGCGCCGGCGAGCTTCTGCATCGCGTCCCACAGCTTGGCGCGCGTGCCTTCGATGTCGATGACGTCCTTCTGGATGTCGTCCTTGGCGGCATAGAGCTGGGTCATGGCCGTCTGCAGCTGCGAGCTGGCGGACTGAAAGCGCCGGAAATAGGCCTCCAGTTTGTTGCCGAAGGGGATGATGCCCAGCAGCTTGCGCGGCTGCAGCAGGTCGCCGTCCTTGCCGGGGTTGAGCTCGTCGAGCTGGCCGCGGATGGCGGCAATGGCCTTGAAGGCCGGCGTGTCCGTCGCGCCGACGAAGTTGCGCTGCATCAGGCTGCCCTGCATCAGGCCGGCGGCGACGCTGATCTCCTGGCGGCCGAGCTGGAAGGCGCTGTCCAGCTTGGCCTTGAAGGGTTCGCTGTGCAGGTCTTCCTTCTCCAGCGCCTCGATGAAGCGCTGCACCTGTTCGTCGACCTTGTCGGCCACCTCGGCCTTCAGCGGCACGGCCTCGACGGCCTGGACCGGCTGCACCGGCGTGATGACTTCGGGCGGCGTCAACGTGAACGAGGGGGTGGCGGTCGCGGTGGTCGTCGTGTTCATGCGATGTCCTTGTGGCCGAACTTCTGGTTCAGGAATTCACTGTGGCGCAGGAAGGCCTGGGCGTCCTGCGAGGCGAGGTCGTCGCCGAGCTGCTCGACCTTGGTCTCCAGCTCGGCCAGCACGCCCTCGAAGGTGGTCTGGGCCGTCTTGCCGTTGGCCAGCAGCTTGGTGGTGGCGAACTGGGGCGGGATGCTGAGGTAGGTGTTCAGCGCCTGGGGCAGATAGCTGATGGCGATATGGCGCGCATGGAAGGTCTCCTGCAGGCTCAAGCTGCCCTTGCTGCGCTCCCATTGGTCGAGCAGGCCTTCCAGGCGCTGGCAGAGCTGCTTGATGCGCTGGGCCAGCGGCGCCGGGATGCGGCCGCCCGGGTTGTGCTCGGTCAGGCCACGCACGCCGGCCAGGGCCCGGCCCATGGCCTCGCGGGCGTCGCCCTCGTCCTCGAACTTCAGCGCCTCCCAGGCGTCTTCCCTGGTGCTGGGCCAGCCCCACCACAGTGCCCCGGCCACCAGGCCGACGCCATAGCCCAGGGCCGCCAGCCCCAGGGCCCAGCCGCCCAGAAAGCCCAGGGCCTTCAACACCAGCACGCCGGTCGCCGCCAGCAGCCCGGTCCAGTTGGCCGGCGCGTTCAGCCATCTCAGCAGTCCGCCGATCATGCGGCCCCCACGGCGCTTTGCGCCTGCCCCCCGAGGGGGCGCTCGTCACTTCGGAACGGCCGTGCGTGACTCATTGATAGGCCCGGATGTCCTTGAACACCGCATACAGCGGCGTCTTGCGTGCATCGAAGACACGGCCGCCGGTGATCTCCACCAGCGCCTTCAGGTCGCCCGCGTCGGCCTCGCCGAACAGCACCATGAAGACGGGGATGCCGCGCACGTCCTCGGGCAGCTGCTCATAGGCGCGCTTGAAGTCATCCAGGCGCCGGCCCATATTGCTCTTGCCGTCGGTGAAGGCAACGACCGAGTATTGGTACTCGGGGTGGCGCTTGCGCTCCTCCAGCATGTGCTGCAGGCCAGCCAGCACCGCGTCGTAGAGGGCCGTGCCGCCGGCCATCTTCAGCTCATCGGCGGCATCGCGCACACGCTTGAGCTCATTCAGCTTGGCCTCGGTGTCGGCCTGGGGCAGCACGCCTTTGGCCACCTTGCTGCCGGCGGGGATCTCGAAGGCGACGGGGTCGCGCGGGCGGTCGCTGAAGGGCAGGAACCACAGGCGCTCGCGGTTGGTCAGCTTGGCGACGCGGCCCGTCAGCGAGGCATCGGCGCCGGCCAGGTAGTGGATGGCCTCGACGAGCTGCTCGCGGCGCTTGCCCTGCATGCTGCCGCTGGTGTCCAGCACGAAGGTGCTGGCGATGGGCTTGCGGAACTCGTTCAGATAGGCGTCGATGAGGCCGTCGGCCAGCTGGCGGTCGGGCGAGAAGGGCAGCTCGACCTGGAAGCCGCGCGCCGGCAGGACGTCGGCCACCTGGGCGGCCAGCTCGGACTTGATGGGCCGGCGCAGCGTCTGCTTGGCCAGCCAGAGCTGGGCGCTGTCGCTCTTCAGATAGTCCACCACCTTCTGGTAATCGGCGCGGCGGGCGTCGTTGAGCAGCATGAAGGGGTAGTCGGCCGTGGCCACGCCCTCGAAGGGGTAGATCAGATGCAGGGGCTCGCGCAGCTTGCCGCTGGCGTTCAGCGTCAGCAGCCAGCTCTCGTAGTTGATGAAGGCGTTGGCCCGCGTGCCCTGCTGCTTGATGAACTGGTCGGCGAGATAAGTCGAGTTGTCACCGACTATTTTGTAGCCCTTCAAGAAGTCGGCAATCGCGCCGCGGTCCACGTCGGCGGCACTCAGCGCTTCGCCCTTGCCGCCGGCGGCGGCGACGACGCCGAGCAGGGCCATGAAGCCCTGGTTGCTGGTGGCCGGGTTGGACAGGGCGTATTGCAGCTTGCCGGCCTTGGCCGCGCGGGTGATGTCGGCCCAAGTGAGCTTGGCGTCGGGCTTGTCCCAGCCGTTCTTCGTGGCGTCGCTCTTGCTGACGCCCACGACAAGAGGCGACAGCATGATCTTTTCCTGCAGCTTGACCTTGCGCTGGCCGGCCGCGTCGCTGAGCAGGTATTTGGCATTGGCGAACCAGGCCGCGTCGGCCTGCGATCCGCTCAGCACCTCCTGGGTGCTCTCCATGGTGCCGCCGAAACGGAATTGCACGTCCACGCCAGTGGCCTGGCGGATCTGGGCGGCCAGGGGCTCGATGTCCTTCAGATCGCTGGTGGCCAGCACCTGCAGCGTCGCGCCGGTGGCGGCGGGCGGCGGCGCGGTGGGCACGGGGGCTTCGTCGGGCTTCTTGCCGCAGGCGGCCAGCAGCGTGAAGCTCAACAGCAAGAAGGCACGGCGCATCACTGGTTCATCTCCCGGCTGACGATGTCGATCATTTCAAACATCAGATCGAAGCCCGGCGGGTCGATGACCTGGTTGAGCTTCACGTCCACGGCCAGGCCGGCCGTCTTGGCGGCCTCGGCGAAGGCGGCCGTGTCGCCGGTGCGGAAACCCTGCTCCAGGGCCACGGCCTGCAGCGTCTTGTTGGTGGACAGCAGTTCGGCCAGCTGCTTGCCGCGCTCGTTCAGCGCCACCAGCACCCATTTGTTGACGATGGTGGGCTGGGGATACATCAGCACCATCTCGGGCCGGACGCCGCCTTTTTGCGCCTGGGCCACCATCTGGGCCTCGTAGATGAAGGTCAGCGGCGTCTTGCCCATGCCGATGGCGAGGTAGTCGTCGAAGGCGCCGTTGACGTAGTTCTCCTGGAAGCCCTGGCGCTTGAACAGTTCGGCCAGTTGCGTCGCGTACTTCTGCGCCGCCGTGCGGTCGGCGACGACGTCGCCGTTCAGCGCGGCGCTCGTCAGGGCCAGATACATGGCCGCGGAGTTGCTGCGGCGGATGTCGGTCGTGCTGACCAGCACGCTGCGCGACACCGCGTAGTCGCCGCTGCCCTTGAGGTCGCGCCAGCGCTGCTTGGCCAGCATGGCTTGCGTGAGCTTCTCCATGTCCAGGCTGTAGACCTTGGGTGCCTGGGCCTTGGCCATGCCGTTGGCGGCCAGGATCTTGGCGACCGGCTCCCAGGACGCGACGACCAGCGGCGTGTGGAAGGGCGAGGTCTGGGTGGCCGTTTTGCCGGCCTTGCGGGCGGCATCGGCAATCATGTTGGCGGCGACGACGCCGCTGGCGATGAAGAAGTCGGGCTGGTCGGCCGCGCCTATCTTGGCCGCCATGTCGCGGCTGCCGACGCGGGCCACCTGCACCGGCAGCTTGGCGCCGCCCAACACCTTGGCGACGCGCTCGTCCTTGAAGAAGGCCTCCACATCGACGGCGATCAGCCCCTTGAGCGGCTCGGCGCTCGCTATTGCCGCCTGTTCCTGCGCGATCTGCTTGTGCTCCTCGTTGCTGCGCAATGCAAAGAAGAGGGCGCCGCCAAAGGCTGCCAACAGGACCAGGGTGCCGACCAGGCGTTTCGCGTTGTTCATGATGGGAGGAAGCTGTCTCCTTTTTTCGATCAGGTGCGGAGTGTGACTGAAGCCGAAGACAGCGCGGAAGCGACAATCCGGTTTTATGACCCAAGCGCCCTTACAGCTCACTATCACCCGCCCTGACGACTGGCACTTGCACCTGCGCGACGAGGCGGCCCTGGCCAGCGTGCTGCCCTACACGGCGCGCCAGTTTGCCCGCGCCATCGTCATGCCCAATCTGCGCCCGCCCGTCACGACGGCCGCCCAGGCCGTGGCCTACCGCGAGCGCATCCTGGCCGCCTTGCCCGAAGGCCTGGACTTTGAGCCGCTGATGACGATGTATCTGACGGACAACACCCCGCCGGACGAGATCAAGCGGGCCAAGGACGCCGGCGTCGTCGCCCTCAAGCTCTACCCGGCCGGCGCCACGACCAACAGCGACGCCGGCGTGACCGACCTGCGCAAGACCTACAAGACCCTGGAAGCCATGCAGCGCGAGGGCCTGCTCTTCCTGGTGCATGGCGAGGTGACGGACGGCGACATCGATGTCTTCGACCGCGAGGCCGTGTTCGTGGAGCGCGTCATGAAACCGCTGCGCGCCGCCATGCCCGAGCTCAAGGTCGTGTTCGAGCACATCACGACCCAGGAAGCGGCCCAGTACGTGACCGAGAGCGACCGCTTCACGGCCGCCACCATCACGCCCCAGCATCTGCTCTACAACCGCAACGCCATCTTCACCGGTGGCCTGCGCCCGCACTACTACTGCCTGCCGGTGCTCAAGCGTGAGGAGCACCGCCAGGCCCTGCTGAAGGCCGCGGGCTCGGGCCTGCCGAAGTTCTTCCTCGGTACCGACAGCGCCCCGCATGTCGCCCAGCTGAAGGAGAACTCGGTCTGCGGCGCCGGCTGTTTCACGGCCATCTCGGCGCTGGAACTGTATGCCGAGGCCTTCGAAGCCATCGGCGCCCTGGACAAGCTCGACGCCTTTGCCGGCCACCATGGCCCCGACTTCTACGGCCTGCCGCGCAACACCGGCACCGTCACGTTGAAGCGCGAGCCCTGGACGCTGCCGAGTGCCGTGCCCTTCGGCGAAGCCCAGCTGAAGCCCCTGCGCGGCGGCGAGACCCTCAATTGGAAACTGATCGCATGACGACCAAGAAAGTCGCCTTCCTCGTCGACTTCGACAACGTCGCCACCGACGTCATCGAACAGGCCCTGCAGATGTGCTTCAAGGACTACGAGGCCGTCCACATCCGCCGCGCCTATTGCAATGCCGAGCAGGCCCACCACCAACAGGCCTTCATGAAGCGCCTGGGCCTGCGCGCCATCGTCAACCTGGCCATCGGCAAGAACTCCACCGACATCGCCCTGGCCGTCGACGCCATGGACATCGCCATCACCGAGCAGCCCGACGTCATCGTGCTGGTGTCGTCGGACAGCGACTTCGCGCCCCTGGTGCTGAGGCTGCGCGAGAAGGGCGCCTGGCTGCGCGGCTTCGGCCAGTACGGCAAGACGGGCGACGGCGTCATCCAGATCTACGACCAGTTCAACGAGCTGGCGCACGACAGCGGCCGCTCGGCGCCCAAGCCGGCTGCCAAGCCCGCCAGGCCCGCCAAGAAGGTTGCCGCGGCCAAACCGACTGCGAAGAAGGCCGCGCCGGCCAAGGCCGCTGAGCCCGCACCGAAACCCACCCCGGCTCCCGCACCCAAGGCGGCACCGGTGCCAGCGCCGGTCGACGCCCATGTGGCGGCGGCCAAGGAGATCAACGCCGTGCTGGCCCTGCTGCCCAAGCTGGCCGATGGCCAGTGGCATGACCTCGGCACCGCCGCCAAGGCGCTGAAGGATGCCGGCCTTTTGCCGAAGTCCGCGCCGGCCACCAAGCTGTTCCGCAAGCACCCGCAGGCCTTCCAGCTGCAGCCGGAAAAGACGCCCAACCAGGTCCGCTTCGGCCACGGATGATCCCGAGTCCTTCACGGGCCTTGCGTGCTGACGAACGGCTGCTGCACGCAAAGCGGCTAGCATCGACGGCCTCCACGGGAGGTCTCGTTTGCTGAAGTCCTGTCTGAAGTCCCTGCTGGGTGCGGCTCTCGCCGGCCTGGCCATCGCCGCCGGCGCGCAATCGCCGCCACCCGCGCCCGTCGCCGCCCCCAACCCGCAGCAACCCCAGGCCCAGCAGCCGCCCACCGTGTCGGCCAGCGCCCGGCGCCTGTACGAGCGCAGCAAGGGCCAGCTGCTGCAGATCCGCACCCTGCTGAAGACCCAGGACAGCCAGGCCTCGGTCGGCTCGGGCTTCCTGGTCAGCAACGACGGCCATATCGTCACCAACTACCACGTCATCAGCCAGTTCGCGCTCGAGCCCGACAGCTACCGTCTGCGCTATGCGACCACCGATGGCCAGGGCGGGGCGCTGGAGCTGCTGGACTTCGATGCGCGCCGCGACCTGGCCCTGCTGCGCGCTGTCGATGACGGCAAAGGTGGGGGGCTCAAGGGCCGCGGCGCCCTGGGTTTCCGCCCGCAGAACCAGCCCCTGGCCAAGGGCGAGCGCATCTACTCCATGGGCAATCCGCACGACGTGGCATTTGCCGTCGTCGAGGGCAATTACAACGGCCTGGTGGAGCGCAGCTTCGACCCGCTGATCTATTACGCCGGCGGCATCAACCCCGGCATGAGCGGCGGCCCGGTGCTGGACGAGGACGGCTTGGTGGTTGGTGTGAACGTGTCGACGCTGCTGTTCGCCCAGCAGGTCAGCTTCCTGGTGCCCGGCGAGTTTGCCGAGAGCCTGGTCAAGCGCAGCCTCGCCGCCAAGCCCATCCGCAGCGCGGCCTGGGGCCGGCTGCGCGACCAGCTGACGCGCTACCAGGACGAACTCGTCACCCGCTTCCTGGCGGCGCCCTGGGAGAGCGCCAACCACGACCGCTACCGCCTGCCCGTGCCCAAGCAGGATTTCATGCGGTGCTGGGGCCGCGGCACCTCGGCCGACACCAAGGGCCTGGACTTCGAGCGTTCGCAATGCCGCATGGACCATGCCCTCTTCGTCAGCGGCAATCTGCAGACCGGCTGGTTGGACATGTCCCACGAGGCCTATGACGGCGCCAAGCTGGGTGCCTTGCGCTTTGCGCGCCAGTACTCGGGCAGCTTTCGTAATGAGCGCCTGGGTGCCGCCGACAAGTCGCGCACAGCCCCCTACTGCAAGGAGCAGTTCGTCGACCGCGACGGCCTGCCGCTGCGCGCCGTCGTCTGCCTGCGCGCCTACCGCAAGCTGGACGGCCTGCACGACCTCAGCATCCTCGTGACGACGGTGGACTCGCCCACCGAAGGCGCCCTGGGCCGCTTCGACGCCCGCGGTGTCAGCTTCGACAACGCGCTCAAGCTGGCGGCGCATTACCTGGAGGGCTTCGCGTGGACGAACAGCAGCAAGACCAAGTGATGCCGACGCCTCCCGTGGCGGCGCCGGCCGCTGCCGTCGTCGAGCTGCTGGGCCGCGACGGCCGCGCCGCCGTGGTGCAGCGCGTGACGCATTGGCCGGTGCGTATCGGCCGCTCGCCGGCCTGCGACATCGTGCTGGACGACGGCCACATCGCTGCCGAGCATGCCGAACTGCAGCTCACGCCTGAGGGCGGCGTGCGCCTGCGGCTGCTGGACAGCCGCAATGGCGGCGCCGTCGCCGGCCAGCGCCTGGCCGCCGGCGAAGAAGCCACCCTGCCTGAAGGCGGCGCCTTCCAGCTCGCCACCTGCTCGCTGCGCCTGCGCACCAGCGCCGATGCACTGGCGCCCGAGCAGTTGATGATCGTGCACCCGGTGCGGCACTGGGCCCTGCTGCCCCTGCTGCTGCTGTCCATGCTGTTCTTCCAGTGGCTGGACCGCTGGAGCGCCGTCGACCCCGATTCGCGCTGGATCGACTACGCCTCGCCGCTGCTGGGCCCCTTGGCCTTCGTGCTGGCCTGGGCCGGACTGTGGTCGCTGGCCAGTCAGCTCTTCCAGCACCGCTTCCCCTTCACGACGCATCTGCGCCGCGCCCTGCTCGTGCTGGTCGCCCTGCAGGTCCTGGAATGGGTGCTGCCGGCCATCGCCTATGCCTTCTCCTGGCCGCGGCTGATGGTCGTCGAGTCGCTGGCGACGCCGGTGGCCGGCGCCTTCCTGATCGCCTGGCATGCCCGCCTCGTCTGGCCGGGCGCGCGGCGCATCTTGAACGGCGGCATCGCCGCCCTGCTCGTGCTGGGCCTGGGCCTGCAGGTGGGTAGCCGCCAGGAACAGCAATACGTCTTCGGCCCGCCCTATCTGGCCAGCCTGCCGCCGCCGGCCCTGCGCCTGGTGGCGCCGCAGCCCCCCGAGACCCTCATCGAATCCCTGAAGCCGCTGAAGGCCGACCTGGCCAAGCAGGCGCGCAAGGACAACGAGGGCGCCGTCGACGACGACACCGGCGGCGAGTGATCAGCCCGCCGGCAGGAAACCGTCGACCGACAGATAGCGTTCGCCGGTGTCGTAGTTGAAGCCCAGCACCCGGGCGCCTGCCGGCAGCTCGGGCAGCTTCTGAGCGATGGCCGCCAGCGTCGCGCCGCTGGAGATGCCGACCAGCAGGCCTTCCTCGCGCGCGCAGCGGCGGGCGTATTCGCGCGCTGCCTCAGCCTCGACCTGGATGACGCCGTCCAGCAGGGCGGTGTCCAGCACCGCCGGGATGAAGCCGGCGCCAATGCCCTGAATGGGATGGGGGCTGGGCTGGCCGCCGCTGATGACGGGCGAGGCGCTGGGCTCGACGGCATAGACCCTGAGCTGGGGCCAGGCGGTCTTGAGCACCTGGGCGCAGCCGGTGATGTGGCCGCCGGTGCCGACGCCGGTGATCAGCGCGTCCAGTCCGTCGGGGAAGTCCTTCAGGATCTCCTGGGCCGTCGCCTTCACGTGGATGGCCGGATTGGCGGCATTCTCGAACTGCTGCGGCATCCAGGAGCCGGGATGCTGCTCCAGCAGCTCGCGGGCGCGGGCGATGGCGCCCTTCATGCCCTTTTCGCGCGGGGTCAGGTCAAAGGCGGCGCCATAGGCCAGCATCAGGCGGCGGCGCTCGACGCTCATGCTGTCGGGCATGACGAGGATGAGCTTGTAGCCCTTGACGGCGGCCACCATGGCCAGGCCGACGCCGGTATTGCCCGAGGTGGGCTCGATGATGGTGCCGCCGGGCTTGAGCAGGCCGCGGCCTTCCGCGTCCTCGATCATGGACAGGGCGATGCGGTCCTTGATGGAGCCACCGGGGTTGCTGCGCTCGGACTTGACCCAGACTTCGGCGCCGCTGAACAGGCGCTGCAGACGGATATGCGGCGTGTTGCCGATGGTGTCGAGGATGCTGGCGGCTTTCATCGCGGGGCTCCGGTTCGCTGGGACCGCTGCAGTGTGCCAGCAGCGCTCACTTGGGGCGCGGGCGCAGCAGCTTCTCGTCGCTCTGGCGCAGCAGGCCGTCGCGCAGCAGCGGCACGGCCCGCGCCACGGCCAGGGCGGCCTGGCGCACTTCCTCCTGCACTGCAGCGTCGTCGTCCAGGGCGTCATGGCTGGTGGCATAGGGCTCGAAGTAGCCGATGTAGCGGTCCAGCCGGGCGCCAAAGCCGGCATCGACCAGGCCCATCCAGTCCAGCCAGTCCGACAGGGCGCGGCGCGTGCCGTCGATGCCGGCCACGTCGCCATGCACGACCAGGCCGTAGACGCGGCCGGCCAGGTGCTTGGGATAGTCCCAGCCCCGGAGCTCCAGCTCGCGCGCCAGCTGGGCCTTCTTGCCCTGGGTGGAGGTGGGGTCGGGGTTGCCGCCATCGGCACAGACGAGGCGGTCCATCATCAGTTTCAGCGGGCTGGGGGCCTGGTACCAGTGCACCGGCGTCAGCAGCAGCACGCCGTGGGCGCGCACCCATTGCTCGTAGATCTCGGCCATCCAGTCATTGGTCTGGCCGCTGGCGTGGTTGGGATAGCAGCTGCACGGCCAGTGGCACAGCGGCATGGCGGTGGACACGCAGCCCTTGCAGGGGTGGATGTGGCGGTCGTAGTCGGAGGTCAGCCGGCTCAGGTCCAGCACCTGGACGTTCAGGCCCTCGCTCTCGCCGGCCCGGCGCGCGATCTGCGTCAGCCGCCAGGTCTTGGACATCTCGCCCGGGCAACTGCCGTCGTTGCGCGGCGAGGCGTTGATGACGAGCAGGCGCGACGGGGTGGCGCGGTCGGCCCATTGCGCCTGGGCCTCTTTCAAACGCAGATGCAGATCGCGCCATTCGCGCGACAGGTCGTAGCCGGGGTCGGAGAAGCCCTCGCCGGCCTTGACGGTGATGGGGGCCTTGCGACCGTCCTGGAAGGCTTCCCAGGCGATCTGCTCCAGCCTGGCCAGCGCCTGGCGTTCCCTCTCGAAGGCCGGATCGGCAAAGCGCTGCTGGAAGCGCTCGCCGAACTCCTGGCGGGACATGGGCTGTGCCTGTCCGGTTCTGACGGGTGAAGTCATGTCTGGGTCTCCGGTGGGTGCTTCAGCGGGCAAGCCAGATGCCCGCTGCGATAATCACCCCCGTGAAGCAAGCCAGACCGCCGCTGGGGCAAGCTCGGAAACGAGGCCCTGGAGGAAGGTCCGGACTGCATAGAGCGGCGTAGCAGCTAACGGCTGCCCGGCGAAAGCCGAGGATCAGAGCAACAGAGACGAGTTCTGCTGGGACACCCCGATGGGTGGTCTATGCGGCGCCAGCGCAAGCTGGCGTTGGGGTGAGGCGAAAGCCTCGCACCATCGGGCGCAAGCCCGAACGGCATAGCACCTCTGTCGGGCTCTGCCCGACAGAGGTGAAACGGGCAATCTCTACGCGCAGCAACACCAAGTAGGCCAGCGTTGATGCGGCTCGCAGAGCTGGCGGGTAGGTGGCACCGAGCCGGGCAGTGATGTCCGGCCCAGAGGAATGGCGGTCACGCCGTCCGAACCGCAAGGGGAGGGCGGTGCACAGAATCCGGCCTATCGGCTTGCTTCACTCTTTCTTTCAGCCGGCTTTCTCCCCGACGCTTTTCCCTCGCCAAGCGCGATGGCAGTGGCTGGATTTCACATTGTCATGACGTTCGGGTCTGGTGCCGCTGGCGCGCGGCGCCGATGGTCAGTGCAGTCGCGGCGTCAGCCCCGACGGGAGAACAGATGATCCCGGACCCCGAGGATCCGGTCCAGGTTCAGACCGCGGCTTTGCCGTCGTGGCTGGCGAGGTGAGGGCGCTGGCCCAGCGCAGCGCCCAGGCGGCGCGCGAGATCAAGGGCCTGATCGGCGCCAGCGTCGAGAAGGTTGAGGCCGGCAGCCAACCAGTCGGTCGCTTCCATCGACAAGGGCACGCAGCAGAGCGCCGCCCTCGTCGAGCAGAGCGCGGCGGCGGCCGAGAGCCTGCAGCAGCAGGCGGCCGGGCTGCTGGACGTGATCTCACAGTTCAAGACCGCGCGGGCCCGGGCCGGCTTCGCCTGAGTCAACCCCGCGACGCCGCGGGCGCGCAAGGGGTCGATACACTCGCCGGCAGCCGCAACCCGCGGCTGCCGCCTCATCCAAGCACCCCCTCGATGAATCCTGACGCCAGCCGCCTCTGGCGCGCGCCCCGCTGGGCCCTGTCCGTGCTGTTGGCCTGTTTGGCCATGGTCGGGCCCTTCTCCATCGACACCTATCTGCCGGCCTTCGCCGGCATCGCGTCGGCATTGGACGCGACGCCCGTACAGATGCAGCAGACCCTGTCTGCCTATCTGCTGGGCTTCGCCTTCATGAACCTCTTCCACGGCGCGCTGTCGGACTGCTTCGGCCGCCGGCCCGTCGTGCTGATCGGCCTCGCGGTCTTCACCGTGGCCAGCATCGGCTGCGCGGTGGCGGGCTCCATCGGCCAGCTGGTGTTCTGGCGCACGGTGCAGGGTATGTCGGCAGGCGCCGGCATCGTCGTGTCGCGGGCCATCATCCGCGACATGTTCCCGCCAGCGGATGCCCAGCGCGTGATGTCGCAGGTGACGCTGTTCTTCGGCGTGGCGCCGGCGATTGCGCCCATGGTGGGCGGCTTCCTGTTCGTGCACGCCGACTGGCACTCCATCTTCTGGTTCCTGACCGCCGTCGGCGCGGCCCTGCTGGTGTCCAACTGGCGGCTGCTGCCGGAGACGCTGCACGCGGACATGGTGCAGCCCTTTCACGTCGGTGCGTTGATGCGTGAGTACTGGCGGCTGTGCAGCAGCCGCCAGTTCATGATGCTGGTGCTGGCCAGCGGCATCCCCTTCAACGGCATGTTCCTTTATGTGCTGGCCACGCCGGTCTTCCTTGGCGAGCACCTGCATTTCGCGCCGACGCAGTTCTTCTGGTTCTTCCTGTGCTCCATCGGCGGCATCATGGCCGGCGCCGCCGTCAGCGGACGCCTGGCCGGCAAGATGAGCCCGAAGCGCCAGATCATGCGGGGCTTTCGCATCATGGTGGCGGTGTCCATCAGCAATGTGCTGCTGAACCTGTTCGCGCCCCTGAGCGCCTTCTGGGCCTTGCCCATGGTGGGCCTGTTCGCCTTCGGCTGGGCGCTGATGGTGCCCGTCGTCACGCTGCTGGTGCTGGACCAGGTGCCCGAGCGCCGCGGCATGGCCTCGTCGCTGCAGGCCTGCATAGGTTCGGCGGCCAATGGCCTGGTCGCCGGTCTCCTGGTGCCCCTGGTCATGCATTCGACCGTGGCCCTGGCCCTGGCGTCGGCCGGGCTGATGTTGATCGGCCTGGTGTCCTGGTACAGCGTGCGCCGTTCGGTAGCCGCTTAAGCCTGGCGGTCGCCTGCCGAAATCACCGACATGATGAAAAAGCGTTGGCTGATCACCGCGCTGCTGGCCGCCTGCGCGGCTGCGCAGGCCGAGGAACCCAAGGAACCCGTGGACGTGCTGCGCCAGCGCCTGGCAGAGCGCCTGTCCACCAAGGCCGAGGGCGCGGCCACGGTCAAGCCCACGGCCAAGGCGGCCAGGCCGGGCAAGGCCGAAATGCCCAAGCCCGTGCATTGGGGCTATACCGGCGACATCGGCCCGGACCACTGGGCCGAACTGGCGCCAGACAACAAGCTCTGCGCTGTCGGTACGCGCCAGAGCCCCATCGACATCCGCGAGAGCATCGCCGTCGATCAGGAAAAGATCGCCTTCGACTACCGCGCCAGCAATTTCTCGGTGCAGGACAACGGTCACACGATTCAGGTGAATGTCGCCGCCGGCAATGGCCTGACCGTCATGGGCCGGCGCTACGAGCTCGTGCAGTTCCATTTCCACCGGCCCAGCGAAGAACGTGTCAACGGCAAGCAGTTCGACATGGTGGCCCACCTGGTGCACAAGGATTCACAAGGCAAGCTCGCCGTCGTCGCCGTGCTGCTGGAGCGCGGGGCCGACAACAAGCCCCAGCCGCTGATCCAGACCATCTGGGCCAATCTGCCGCTGGAAAAGGGCGAGGCCCTGGCGGCCCAGGTGCAGATCGACCTGAACCAGCTGCTGCCCACGGAGCGGGGCTACTACACCTATATGGGTTCGCTGACGACGCCGCCCTGCAGCGAGGGCGTGCTGTGGATGGTCATGCGCCAGCCGGTCGCGGCCACGGCCCAGCAGATCGGCATCTTCGCCAAGCTCTACCCGATGAATGCGCGGCCTCTGCAGGCTGGCTCGGGGCGGCTCATCAAAGAGTCGCTGGGCCCGTCGGCCGGCCCTTGACCGTGCCGCCCTTGTCGGTCTTGCGCGCGCCCGACAGCCAGTCGTAGAGCGTCGCGAACAGCTGCTCGGCGACGACGGGCTTGGCGACGTGGTCGTCCATGCCGGCGTCCAGGCAGCGCCGGCGTTCGTCATCGAAGGCATTGGCCGTCATCGCGAGGATGGGCAGTTCCGCCCCCTGCGGCAGATTGCGGATGGCGCGGGTCGCATCCAGGCCGTCCATGACGGGCATCTGCACATCCATCAGCACCAGGGCGTAGTCGCCGGCCTTGACCATGTCCACGGCCTGCTGGCCGTCTGCGGCGACATCCACCGTCAGGCCGGCGCTGCCGATGAGGGCAACGGCCACTTCCTGGTTGACCGGGTTGTCCTCGGCCAGCAACAGGCGATGCGGATGGGCGCGGGCCAATTCGGCCAGGCGCTCGCGCGCGGAGTGCGGCCGCGGCGCCGCCACCGGTGCGACCGGCGCCTGCACGGCGGCCCCGACGGGCAGGTTGAACCAGAAGTTGCTGCCCCGGCCCAGGGCACTGTCGACGCCCACCTGGCCGCCCATCAGCTCGGCCAGGCGCCGGCAGATGGCCAGGCCCAGGCCGGTGCCGCCGTAACGGCGTGTCGTGGAACTGTCGGCCTGCTCGAAGTCGCGGAACAGCCGGGCCTGGGCGTCGGCGGCGATGCCGATGCCGCTGTCCTGCACCTCGAAGCGCAGCATCAGGCCTTTCGGACCTTCGTCGAGGCGGGCGGCCAGGCGCACGAAGCCGCTTTCGGTGAACTTGACGGCATTGCCGGCGAAATTCAACAGCACCTCGGAGATGCGCTGGGGGTCGCCGATCAGCACGCGGCCGCCCAGGGTGGGCGAGACATCGGTCTCGACGCGCAGGCGCTTGGCCGCGGCCGTCTGCGTCGTCATGTTGGCGATGTTGTCCAGCACCTCGCCGACGGTGAACTCGCGCTGCTCCAGCCTGACCTTGCCGGCCTCGATCTTGGAGAAGTCCAGCACGTTGTTGATGACGCTGAGCAGATGCTCGGCGGCGTTGGCCACCTTCTGCAGGCGCTGCTGCTGCTCGGGTTCGATGGTGTCGCTCTGGGCCAGATAGGTCAGGCCGATGATGGCGTTCATCGGCGTGCGGATCTCGTGGCTCATGTTGGCCAGGAAGGCGCTCTTGGCCAGGCTGGCGGCCTGGGCGGCCTGGGTGGCCTCGGCCAGCTCGGCGGTGCGGGCCTCGACGAGTTCCTCGAGATGGTGTCGGTAGCGCTCCAGCTCCAGCGCGTCACGGCGCTGGCGCGAGATGTCGGTCAGGAAGCCATGCCACAGCACGCTGCCGTCGGCCTCGCGCTGGGCGATGGCATTGCCGTAGATCCAGCGTTCGCTGCCATCGGCCTGGGGCGTGCGGAATTCCTGCTGCCAGGGGCTGAGGTTGCGGGCCGAGGCCAGCAGGCTCTCGCGCACCGCGGCTCGATCATCGGGGTGGATGCGCTCGAACCAGGGCGCGGCGCTGCGGCTCAGTTCGGCGCTGCCGAGCAGGAAGTACTCGCGTACCGCCTCGCTGACATAAGCGAAGCTGAACTCGCCGTTGACGGCCAGGCGCAGCTGGTAGACGACGCCAGGCACGGTCTCGGCCATGCCGCGCAGGCGTTCGATGAGGTTGCGCTGGGCGTCGAACTGCTGCTGCAGCGCGTCGCGCATGTGCTCGAGGTGGCCGCCGAGCAGGCCGATCTCGTCCTGGCGGGTGTGCTCCAGCTTGGCGTTGAAGCGGCCCTCGGCGAGGTCGTTGGCGAAGTCGCCCAGTTCGCGCAGCGGGCGGAACAGGCGCGAGTTCAGCAGCCACAGCACCAGCGCGAGCGAGGCCAGCAGCTGGCCGCCGACGGTCGCGCCATAGAGCCAGCGCTGGCGCAGCACAGCCGTCGTGCTGAGGTGGTCGTCGATCTCAATCTGGATGTGGCCGATGCGCGTGGCGCCGCGCAGGATGTCGCGCTCGCCGGTCAGGGTCTGGCCCAGGCGCCGCTCGGGCAGGTGGTTCTCGATGAAGGGCAGGCCTTGCGACGCGTCACTGACGCTGACGCGCACGACCTCGGGCGACTTGACGATGGCCGACACGACTTCGCGGGCGGCGACGGCGTCCAGGTTCCACAGCAGCTCGGGCAGGCTGCTGGCCAGCACGTCGAGCTTGGCGTCGAGGTCGCGCTGCAGGGCCTGTTCGGCCACCTTGGATTCGCGCAGGCCGATGAAGAGACCGCCAACGATCAGAGCCGGCAGCAGGAGGCCGATGCTGGCACCAAGGGCCAGGGCGGCAAAGAGCGAGGACGAGGGCTTGCGGCTCAAGATGAACTCATTGGAGCACCCTTCGCGCGGTGCGCTGTCCCGCCAAGCGGGAGCTGAGCGCCTTCGGACGGCCGGGCGGCGCTCATGCTGCCATGAGTTGGGCATGCCCAAAGCGAAACACGCCGCGTCGCGTGGCGGCGTGGCGTGTTTCGTGGCGCATGAGCGTCAGCCCTTGCCCAGCAACTGGGGCTTGAGCGAAGAGTCGACCGGCTTGTCGCCCAGCCAGATCTTCAAGAGGGCGTTGTAGAAGTTGATGTCCTTCATGGGCTCGCCGATCTGCTTGCCGTTCAGGGCCATCACCGTACCGGTGTCGGGGATCCAGTCCACCGTGATGATGTCGCCCTTCTTGCCCTGGGGGATGTTGACGAAGGCCTCGCCGAACACCGCGAGCTGGTTGACGAACTTGGAGCGTTCGGCCTTGTCGGTGTTGGCCGTGATGCCGGCCATGAAGGCCTGGCCCAGTTCGTCACCGGTCACCTCGCGCAGCATGCCGATGCTGAAGCGGCGCGGGCCCTGGCTTTCGAGGACGCCGGCCGTGGTGTCCTTCTTCTCCGGCAGATAGAGCACCAGGGAATAGACCTTGACGACGATGCGCACGCGCACGCCGGCACCGTTGACCTTCAGTTCCTTGCCGGCCACCTTGACCGTGTCATCGAACTTGAGACCACCGACTTCGATGGCCATTGCCGTGCTGGCCATGCCGAGAGCCAGGCCGATGCCGGCAATCCAGCGGATGGCTTTGTGCGTCTTCATGCAGTCTCCTGAATCTTTTGGGGTGGGGATCAGTGCGCCGCTTCGAGCTTGAAGAGGCTGACGACTTCTTCGAGGCCATGGGCCTGGGCGCGCAGCGAGTCGGCGGCGGCGGCGGCTTGCTCCACCAGCGCGGCGTTCTGCTGCGTGCTCTTGTCCATGTCGTGGATGGTATGCGTGACGCGCTCGATGCCGGAGCTCTGCTCGGCGCTGGCGTGGGTGATCTCACCCATGATGTCGGTCATGCGTTGCACGCTCGCCACCACGCCTTGCATGGTGCTGCCGGCCTGGGCGACGAGCTGGCTGCCCTGGGCGACCTTCTCGACCGAGTCGCTGATGAGGCGCTTGATCTCCTTGGCGGCATCGGCGCTGCGGCCGGCCAGCGAGCGCACCTCGCCGGCGACGACCGCGAAGCCGCGGCCCTGCTCGCCGGCGCGGGCGGCCTCCACGGCCGCGTTCAGGGCCAGGATATTGGTCTGGAAAGCGATGCCGTCGATGACGCTGATGATGTCGACGATCTTCTTGGAGGAAGCGTCGATGCTGCCCATGGTCGTCACGACCTTGGCCACCACTGCGCCGCCTTCGCCGGCCACCTGGGAGGCGGCCTGGGCCAGCTGGTTGGCCTGCTGGGCGTTCTGGGCGTTCTGCTGCACGGCGTCGGTCAGCGTCTTCATGGCCGACAGCGTCTGCTCGAGAGAGGCGGCCTGGGCCTCGGTGCGCACCGACAGGTCCAGGTTGCCGCTGGCGATCTCGCTGGAGGCCGATGAGATGGATTCGGTGCCTTCACGCACGCGGCCGACGATGCCCTTGAGGCTTTCGTTCATGTCGTGCAGGGCCTGCAGCAGTTCGCCGGTCTCGTCGCGGCTGCGCACTTCGATCTCGCTGGTCAGGTTGCCCGAGGCCACCTTGCGTGCCACGGCGACGGCGCCGCGCAGCGGGTTGACGATGCCGCGGGTGATCAGCACGCTGGTCAGCACGCTGGCAATGATGGCGGCCACGGCCAGCCCCAGCAGCAGCAGGGCGGTCTTGTGGGCCACCTGGTTGGACTGCTGGCCGGCCGCGTCCATGGCCGCATTGCGCGTTTCGACGAGCTTGTCCAGCGCGGCCATGTACTTGCCCTGGGCGGCACGCACCGAGAACTGGTACTTCAGCGGCGCGCCCTCGGTGTCGCCGGAGGCCACGGTCTTCACGAAGGCCGCCTGGCCGGTCATGAACTTGGCGCGCGCCTCCTCCACCGCCTTGAGCTGCTCCTGGCTGGCCTCGTCGGTCAGCAGGGGCTTGAGCTCGGCCATGGTCTTCTCATGGGCTGCCATCAGGCCGGCGACGGTGTCCAGCTCCTTCTTGATCTGCTCCTCGCCCGTCATGATCAGCGTCGTCATCATGCTGCGCGAGGCGTCGCCGAGCTCCGCCTTGGCGCGGTTGGCCAGGGCGACGGTCTTGTAGTCGCCGCTGATCAGCTGACTGATCTCGCCGTTCAGCGTCTGGATGCCGAAATAGCCCAGCAGCGTGATGGCGATCAGGCAGGCGATCACGACCGCAAAGCCGGCGGTGAGGCGCTGTCCGATGCGCATATGGGACAAGAAATTCATGGGGGCTTGCCTCGCTCTTTTGATATTCGGTGGGAGCCCCGGTTTAGTTCTTGGCGGGAGGGGCTGTAACAGCACGAAATTTCAGCAGAAATCATCGAGGCCCATGCATTCTGGTCGGGCAGCCGTCGAGGCTTGCCGTGATTTGTGCGGCAAAACCCTGTGAGACATGGTGTCGCCTTCGTGACGCCCGACGGCCAAGCCGCTTCAAGCATGGGGGCAAACGCGATGCCGTTGTGCACATCACTTCAAGCACCACTTCGCAATATCTTGGCAAGTCCTTATTTCTTAACGGTATTTTCTGGGCTTGCTGTATAAATCAACAGTTGTGGCTAAGTGCTTGATTTCATTGAAAAAACTTGTGCCGAACCTTGACCGGGGTGGGGGTGGGCCTTAAAGTGGGAGGAAGTGTCGTTTCGTGGTGAAAAGTGTCGGAAATCGTCTTTCAGGGTGCCTCCAACTTGGCTTTAGATGCCAAGGGCCGCCTGAGTGTGCCCAGCCGACACCGTGAGGTGCTGCAACTGCTTTGCCAGGGGCGCCTGACCGTCACCAAGCATCCCGACGGCTGCCTGATGCTGTTTCCCCGGCCGAGCTGGGAAGTCTTCCGCGACAAGGTCGCCAGCCTGCCGATGTCGGCTGCTGGCTGGAAGCGTGTCTTTCTCGGTAACGCGATGGACGTCGACATCGACTCGGCGGCGCGCGTGCTGATCTCGCCCGAACTGCGCAAGAGCGCCGGGCTGAAGAACGACGTGATGCTGCTGGGCATGGGCAGCCATTTCGAGCTCTGGGACGCCGAAGCCCATGCCGCCCACGAGGCCGAAGTGATGGCCGGCCCGCTGCCCGACGCGCTCAAGGATTTCAGCTTCTGATGAGCGCCGGCATGAACGAAAGCGCCACGTTCCGCCACACCACCGTGCTGCTGGACGAGGCGGTGGAAGGCGTGCTCGCGCGCCCCGACGGCATCTATGTGGACGGCACCTTCGGCCGCGGCGGCCATTCCCGCCTGCTGCTGAGCAGGCTGGGCCCGCAAGGCCGCCTGATCGCCATCGACCGCGACCCCGAGGCCGTCGCCGCGGCCGCCGCCATCCAGGACCCGCGCTTCTCCATCGTCCACAGCGGCTTTGCCGACATGGCCGACGAACTGGCGGCGCTGGGTGTGCATCAGGTGGATGGTGTGCTGCTGGACCTGGGCGTGTCCAGCCCGCAGATCGACAACCCCGAGCGCGGCTTCAGCTTTCGCTTCGAGGGACCGCTGGACATGCGCATGGACACGACGCGCGGCGAAAGCGTGGCCGACTTCCTGGCTCGCGCCGAGGAGCGCGAGATTGCAAGGGTGATTCGAGACTATGGCGAAGAACGGTTTGCTGGCCAGATTGCAAAGGCGGTTGTTGCTCGCCGAGAAGCCGGTACGCCGCTCACGCGCACCGACGAATTGCGCGAACTCGTGGCTCGCGCGGTCAAGACCCGCGAGCCCGGCCAGGACCCGGCCACGCGCACCTTTCAAGCCCTTCGGATTCATGTCAATGGCGAGCTTGAACAGCTGGATCAAGGGCTGAACGCGGCCCTGCGCCTGCTCGCGCCCGCCGGCCGGCTGTCCGTCATCAGCTTCCATTCGCTGGAAGACCGGCGGGTCAAGCAGTTCATTGCCGAGCACAGCAAGGCCGTGTTTGACCGCCGCGCGCCCTTTGCGGAGCCGGCGCCGCTGATCCTGAATGCTCTGGGTCGCATCAAGCCCAGTGCCGCAGAGGTGGCCGCCAACCCGCGGGCGCGCTCCGCCGTGCTGCGCGTCGCCGAGCGCACGGATGCGCCGCTGAAGGCGTGACGCGGTGGCCAAGCTCAACCTCATCCTCATCCTGGCCGTGCTGGCCAGCGGCGTCGTCCTCGTGCACAGCGCCTACGAATCGCGCCGCCTGTTCGCCGAACGCGACAAGGCCAAGGCCGAGGGCCAGCGCCTGGCGGCCGACGCCGAGCGCCTCGCCGCCGAGCGCCACGCCCAGGCGACCAATCTGCGCGTCGAGCAGGTCGCCCGCGAGCGCCTGGGCATGCGCGTCATCAGCCCGGCCGTCGTCGCCTCGGGGGTGACGCCGTGAGCAAAGCGAACAAGGCCAACCAGTCCGGCGCTCGCGCGGTCAGCTATTCGACCAGCCCGCTGCTGGCGTCCAAGACGCCGCCCTGGCGCTCGCGCTTCCTGGTTGCGCTGGTCGGCCTGGCCTTCCTCGGCCTGCTGGCGCGCGCCGTCTATGTGCAGGTGCTGAACACCGACTTCTTCCAGAAGCAGGGCGAGGCCCGCTATGCCCACACGCTGGAGCTGCCCGCCAGCCGTGGCCGCATCAACGACCGCACCGGCCAGGTGCTGGCCGCCAGCGTGGCCGTGCCGTCGATCTGGGCCATCCCCAAGGAAGTTGACGCCGATCCGACCAAGCGCCGCGAGCTGGCCAAGGCCCTGGGCCTGTCGAACAAGGAGCTGGAAGCCAAGCTCAACCCCGAGACCCGCTTCGTCTGGCTCAAGCGCCTGGCCGACGACGAGACTGCCGTCAAGGTCAAGGCCATCGGCCTCAAGGGCGTGTTCCAGGACCGCGAGTACCGCCGCAAATACCCCGAGGGCGAGGCGGCGGCCCATGTCGTCGGCTTCACCAATGTCGAGGACAAGGGCCAGGAGGGGATCGAACTGGCCTTCCAGAAAGAACTGCAGGGCCGCGACGGCTCGCGCTCCGTCGTGCGTGACCGCCTGGGCCGCGTCGTCGAGGACATCGGCGACATCGTGCCGGCCGCCAACGGCCATGACGTCGATCTGTCGGTCGACTCCAAGGTGCAGTTCTTCGCCTACCAGCGCGTGCGCGACGCCGTGGTCGAGAACAAGGCCAAGGCCGGCTCCGTCGTCGTGCTGGACGCGCTGACCGGCGAGGTGCTGGCCCTGGCCAACTACCCGAGCTACGACCCGGGCAATCGCCAGAACCTGTCCGGCGAGCAGTTGCGCAACCGTGCGATGACCGACGTCTTCGAGCCCGGTTCGACGATGAAGCCCTTCATTGCCGGCCTGTCCATGGAGACGGGGCGCAGCACGCCGGACACGCTGGTGGACACCGGCAACGGCAAATATGCCTTCCAGGGCGCCGTCATCAGCGACACCAAGCCTCACGGCGTCATCCCGGTGCGCGAGGTCATCAAGTTCTCCAGCAACATCGGCGCCACCAAGCTCGCCATGCAGATGCAGCCGCGCGAGATGCACGAGATGTTCACGGCCATCGGCCTGGGCCAGCGTCCGCAGGTGACCTTCCCGGGCGCCATCACCGGCAAGCTGCGCCCCTACAAGTCGTGGCGGCCCATCGAGCAGGCCACCATGAGCTATGGCTACGGCCTGTCGGCCTCGCTGTTCCAGCTGGCTCGTGCCTACACGGTGTTCGCGCGCGACGGCGAGATCATCCCGGTCAGCATGCTGCGCCAGCCGCACGACCATCCGGTGCCCGGCATCCGCGTGTTCTCGCCCAAGGTCACCCAGGATCTGCGCCTGATGCTGCAGGCTGCTGCCGGCCCGGGTGGCACGGCGCCCGAGGCGCAGGTGCCCGGCTACAGCGTCGGCGGCAAGAGCGGCACGGCCCACAAGCAGGAGGGCCGCGGCTATGCCAGCCACAAATACCGCTCCTGGTTCGTCGGCATCGCGCCCATCGTCAACCCGCGCATCGTCGTGGCCGTCATGGTCGACGAGCCCACCGCCGGCGTGTACTACGGCGGCAAGGTGGCCGGTCCGGTGTTCAGCCAGGTCACGGCCCAGACCCTGCGCCTGCTGGGCGTGCAGCCCGACCTGGACGTGAAGAGCCAGATCGTCGCCAACCAGAAGGCCGTGGCCACAGAGGAAAGCTTCTGATGCTGACTCGTTTGAAATCTTCCGACGCCGCCGCCCGCTGGCTGTCCGAATGGTGCACCGGCACCCTGCGCACCGACAGCCGCCAGGTTCGCCCCGGCGATGCCTTCATCGCCTGGCCCGGCTATGCGCGCGACGGCCGCGAGTTCGTGAGCGCGGCGCTGGAAGCCGGCGCCTCGACCTGCCTCGTCGAGGAGGCCGATGTCGAGCGCTTCGGCTTCGTCGATGCCCGCGTGGCCTCGCTGCCTGGCCTGAAGGCCCGCACCGGCGAGATCGCCGCCGCCTTCTTCGGCAGGCCCACCGACGCCCTGGACGTCATCGCCGTCACCGGCACCAATGGCAAGACCTCGTCGGCCTGGTGGATCGCCCAGGCTTCGTCGCAACTCGGCAAGCGCTGCGGCGTCGTCGGCACCCTGGGCATCGGCGAGCCGCCCAAGCTCGACTACAACGGCCTGACCACGCCCGACCCGGTGCTGCTGCAGGCGGCCTTCGCCCGCATGCGCGACGACGCTTTCTCAGCCTGCGCCATCGAGGCCAGCAGCATCGGCATCGTCGAAGGGCGCCTGGCCGGCAGCGCCGTGCGCGTGGCGGTGTTCACCAACTTCACCCAGGACCACCTCGACTACCACCGCACCATGGACGCCTACTGGGCGGCCAAGCGGGCGCTGTTTGCCTTCCCCGGCCTGCGCGCGGCGGTCATCAACCTCGACGATCCCAAGGGCGCCGAGCTGGCCGCCGAGCTGGCCTCGCTGGACGTGTGGACCACCGGCCTCGAGCGTGCCGATGCCCGCCTGTCGGCCCGCGGCCTGCGCTACACCGGTGAGGGCCTGGCCTTCACGCTGCACGAGGGCTCCGAGGCCGTTGAAGTGCAGACCGGCCTGATCGGCGACTACAACGCCTCCAACCTGCTCGGCGTGGCCGGCGCCCTGCGCGCCCAAGGCCATGCGCTGGCCGACGTGGCCCGCGTGCTGGCCCGCGTGACGCCGGTGCCGGGGCGCATGCAGCGCGTCGGCAATGGCCGCGAGCTGCCCCAGGTCGTCGTCGATTACGCCCATACGCCCGACGCTCTCGACAAGGCGCTGTCGGCCCTGCAAGGCCTGGCCCAGGCGCGTGGCGGCGAGCTGGTGTGCGTGTTCGGCTGCGGCGGCGACCGCGACCGCGGCAAGCGGCCGCAGATGGGCGCCATCGCGGCGCGGCTGTCGGGCCGCGTCGTCGTCACGACCGACAACCCGCGCACCGAGGCGCCGGCCCAGATCATGGCCGACATCGCCGTGGCCGCGCCCGACGCCATCGTCATCGAGGCACGCGAGGAAGCCATCCGTGCGGCAGTCATGCATGCCGGCGCCCGCGACATCGTGCTGATCGCCGGCAAGGGCCATGAGGACTACCAGGAAGTGAACGGCGTGCGCCGGCCCTTCTCGGATGTGGCCGAGGCGCGCGCCGCCCTGCTCGAGAGGGCGGGTCTGTGAACTTCCTGACCCTGGCCCAGGCCCAGGCCCTGCTGCCCGGCTCGACGCTGGTCGGCGACGGCGCGACCGCCTTTGCCCGCGTGCACAGCGACACCCGCACGCTGCAGCCCGGCGACCTCTTCGTCGCGCTGCGCGGCGAGCGCTTCGACGCCAACGACTTCCTCGCGCAAGCCAGGGCTTCCGGTGCCGTCGCCGCGCTGGCCGAACGCGGCCTCGCTGAAGCGGGTCTGCCGGGCCTGCTGGTGGCCGATGCCAAGGCAGCCCTGGGCCAGTTCGCTGCCGCATGGCGCCGCCAGCAACAACTGCCCGTCATCGCCGTCACCGGCTCCAACGGCAAGACGACGACGACCCAGATGATCGCCAGCATCCTGCGCGCCTGGGTGGGCGAGGCGGCCCTGGCGACCCAGGGCAACTACAACAACGACATCGGCGTGCCGCTGACGCTGCTGCGCCTGCGCCATGACGACGAGCTGAGCCACCGCGCCGCCGTCGTCGAGCTGGGCATGAACCACCCCGGCGAGATTGCGCCGCTGGCCGCGATGACGCAGCCGACGGTGGCCCTGGTCAACAACGCCCAGCGCGAGCACCAGGAATTCATGGCCACCGTAGAAGCGGTGGCGCGCGAGAACGGTGCCGTCATCGAGGTCCTCGGTGGCAGCGGCTGCGCCGTCTTTCCGGCCGAGGACGCCTGCGCGCCGATCTGGCTGGAGCTGGCCGGCTCGCGGCCCCATCTGAGCTTTGCGCTGCGCGGCGAGGCCGACGTGACCGGCGACGCCGTCTGGATAGGCACGCACTGGGCGCTGGAGCTGCACACGCCGGCCGGCACGGCGCCCGTCGCCCTGCACATGGCCGGCGAGCACAACGTGCGCAACGCGTTGGCCGCCGCCGCCTGCGCGCTGGCGGCAGGAGCGCCGCTGGCCTCCATCGCCCAGGGCCTGGAGGCCTTCCGCGCCGTCAAGGGCCGCTCCGAGCTCAAGCTCGATGCGCGCGGCAAGACCCTCATCGACGACAGCTACAACGCCAACCCCGACAGCGTGCGCGCCGCCATCGACGTGCTGGCCGGCATGCCGGGCGAGGGCTGGCTCATCCTCGGCGACATGGGCGAGGTGGGCAACGAAGGCCCGGCCTTCCACCGCGAGGTCGGCGCCTACGCCGCCGAGCGCGGCATCGCCCACTTCTGGACGGCCGGCAGTGCCGCCCGCGATGCCTCCGCCGCCTATGGCGAGAAGGCCCGCGCCTTCGACACCACGGCCGCGCTGATCGCGGCCCTCAAGGAACAACCCGACGCGGCCCAGACCCTGGTCAAGGGCTCGCGCTTCATGAAGATGGAACAAGTGGTCGCCGCCCTGCAAACCGGAGAACCGAATGCTGCTTAGCCTCGCCCAGTGGCTGCAGGGTCTCTATCCCGACCTGGGCTTTCTGCGCCTCTTCAACTACATCACCTTCCGCGCCGTCATGGCGGCCATGACGGCGCTGCTGATCGGCCTGGCCTTCGGCCCCTGGGTCATCCGCCGCCTGACCGCGATGAAGATCGGCCAGCCCGTGCGCGCCTATGGCGTGCAGGCCCATCTGGCCAAGACCGGCACACCGACCATGGGCGGCGTCCTCGTCCTCATCGGCATCGGCGTGTCCACGCTGCTGTGGTTCGACTGGAGCAACCGCTTCGTCTGGGTCGTCATGCTGGTCACCATGGGCTTTGGCGCCGTGGGCTGGGTGGACGACTGGCGCAAGGTCGTCGACAAGAACCCCGAGGGCATGAAGAGCCGCGAGAAGTTCTTCTGGCAGTCGCTGATCGGCCTGTTCGCGGCGCTGTACCTGGCCTTCAGCGTGTCCGAGACCTCCTTCCTGGGCGTCGTGCAGCTGTTCTTCCGTTGGGTGAGCAGCGGCTTCTCGACCGAGCTGCCGCCCAAGGCCGACCTGCTGATCCCCTTCTTCAAGACCATCAGCATGCCGCTGGGTGTCTGGGGCTTCGTGGCCCTGGCCTATTTCGTCATCGTCGGCACCAGCAATGCCGTCAACTTCACCGACGGCCTGGACGGCCTGGCCATCATGCCCGTCGTCATGGTGGGCTCGGCCCTGGGCGTGTTCGCCTACGTGACCGGCTCCTCGGTGTTCTCGCGCTATCTGCTGCTGCCCTACATCCCCGGTGCCGGTGAGCTGCTGATCTTCTGCGCGGCCATGGCCGGCGCGGGCCTGGCCTTCCTGTGGTTCAACGCCCACCCGGCCCAGGTCTTCATGGGCGACGTGGGCGCTCTGGCCCTGGGCGGCGGCCTGGGCACACTGGCCGTCATCACGCGCCAGGAGATCTTGCTCGGCATCATGGGCGGCATCTTCGTGGCCGAAGTGCTGAGCGTGATGCTGCAGGTCAGCTGGTTCAAGTTCACGAAGAAGAAGTTCGGCGAGGGCCGGCGCATCTTCAAGATGGCGCCGCTGCACCACCACTTCGAGAAGAGCGGCTGGAACGAGACCCAGGTCGTCATCCGCTTCTGGATCATCACCATGCTGCTGTGCCTGGTCGGCCTGGCCAGCCTCAAGCTGAGATGACCCACCCCCGAAGCGCTTCGCGCCTCCCCCTCAAGGGGGCGCCCCGAGCGGCCTGGCAAAGCCAGTTCCGCCGGGGCCGCTTGGCCGTGCACTCTTTCGCGAGGCTTGATTGATGAAGCTCGATCTGCCGTCATTCGCCGAACAGCGCGTGCTCGTGCTGGGCCTCGGGGACTCCGGTCTCGCGATGGCCCGCTGGTGCGCGCGCTTCGGCGCGCAGGTCACGGTGTGGGACTCGCGCGAGCAGCCGCCGCAACTGGGCGCCTTGGGCGACACGGCCGCCTTCATGACGGGCGAGCTGACGCCCGAGACGGTAGCCGGCTTCAACTCGGTGCTGAAGAGCCCGGGTCTGTCGCCGCTGGATGCGCGCCTGAAAGCCGTCTACGAACACGGTCCGGCCGTGCGCGGCGAGCTGGACCTGTTTGCCGATGCGCTTGCCGCCTTGAAGGCCCAGCATGGCTACGCACCTGCCGTGCTGGCCATCACCGGCACCAATGGCAAGACGACGACGACCTGCATGACCGGCCTGCTGGTCGAGCGCGCCGGCAAGCGCGTGGCCGTTGCCGGCAATATCGGCCCGACTCTGCTGGATACGCTGACCGAGGCCCTGGCCAAGGAGCCTGACCCGGTGCCTGTCGAGACGCCGGCCGAGGTCATCGCGGAGGAGATTGAAGACGCGCCTGTCGAAGAGATGATTGAGGAAGAAGCTGCGGTGTTGCCCGACGAGGAAGCACCGCCGCCCATCGACCCCCCGCCGCCGCGCGGCCCGGTCTTCGAGACCCTGCCCGAGGTCTGGGTGCTGGAGCTGTCCAGCTTCCAGCTCGACGACGTGGCCGGCTTCGAGCCGACCGCCGGCGCGGTGCTCAATCTGACCCAGGACCACCTCGACTGGCATGGCGACATGGCCGCCTATGGCCGCGCCAAGGCGCGCATCTTCGGCCGCGAGTCGGTCATCGTCGTGAACCGCGACGATGCCGAAGTTGAAGGCCTGGTGCCGCAGCCTGTGTTCGTCAAGGGCACGCGTGGCAAGCCCGGCCGCACGGTGTCGCGCCATGTCGTTCGCTTTGGCTTGAACCCACCGCGCGCGCCGGGCGACTTCGGCTTGACGGAAGAGGGCGGCCTGGCCTGGCTGGTGCGCGCCCGCGAACTGGACCCGACGATCAAGAAGCGCAAGGGCGATGAGGAAGAGGCGCTGATCATCCAGCGCCTGATGCCTGCCGACGCCTTGCGCGTGCGCGGCCGCCACAACGCGGCGAATGCACTGGCCGCACTCGCGCTCGCCACCGCTGCCGGCTGCGAGCTGGCGCCCATGCTGCATGGCCTGCGCGAGTACCGCGGCGAGCCGCATCGCGTCGAGCCGGTGGGCAGCATCGACGGCGTCGAGTTCTATGACGATTCCAAGGGCACCAATGTCGGCGCCACGGTCGCCGCCATCTCGGGCCTGGGCGCCGACCGTGCGCCCGCCAAGCTGGTCCTCATCCTCGGTGGCGATGGCAAGGGCCAGGACTTTGCGCCGCTGGCCGACGGCGTGGCCCGCCATGCCCGCGCCGTCGCGCTGATCGGCCGCGATGCGCCGCAGATCGAAGCGGCGCTCGCCAACACCGGCGTGCCCATGCAACGCCACGAGACGCTGCAAGCCGCCACGGCCTGGTGCCTGGCGCAGGCGCAGAGCGGCGACAGCGTGCTGCTGTCGCCGGCCTGCGCGAGCCTCGACATGTTCAAGAACTACGCCCACCGCGCCGAGGTCTTTGTCGCGACGGTGCAGCAGCTCGCCGACGAACGCGGGGTGGCGCTGTGAACGCTGTGCTGAGTGGCTTCACCACCCGGCTGCAGTCGCTGTGGAAGCGCGATGGCGGTGAGGACGCCAGCGTGCCGGTGCGCGACTGGGTCTCGACCTCGGCCGGCCGGCCGACCCAGCTGCAGGGCTTCGACATCACCATGGTCTGGGTCGTGCTCGCGCTGATGGCCTTCGGCCTCTTGATGGTCTATTCGGCCTCCATCGCCCTGCCGGACAACCCGCGCTTTGCCAAATACCTGCCGACCCACTTCCTGACGCGCCACATGATCGCCATCGGCTTTGCGCTGGTGGCGGGCCTCGTCACCGTGCAGATCCCCGTCGCCATCTGGGAGCGCTGGGCGCCGTGGGTGTTCGTTGCGGCCCTGGTGTTGCTGGTGGCGGTGCTGATCCCCGGCGTCGGCAAGGTGGTCTACGGCGCGCGGCGCTGGATTCCGCTGGGCGTCATGAACTTCCAGCCGTCGGAGCTGGCCAAGTTCGGCATCGCGCTGTATGCGGCCAACTACATGATGCGCAAGATGGATGCCCGGGAGAACTTCTTCCAGGCCGTCACGCCCATGGCCATCTCGCTGGCCTTCGTCGGCCTGCTGCTGCTGGCCGAGCCCGACATGGGCGCCTTCATGGTCATCGCGGCCATCGCGATGGGCATCCTGTTTCTGGGCGGCGTCAACGGCCGCATGTTCCTGCTGATCACGATGGTGCTGGTCGGCGCCTTCGTGCTGATGATCACGCTCAGCGATTTCCGCCGCGAGCGCATCTTTGCCTACCTCAACCCCTGGGATGAGAAGTACGCCCAGGGCAAGGCCTACCAGCTGACGCACAGCCTGATCGCCTTCGGCCGCGGCGAGTGGCTGGGCCAGGGCCTAGGCGGCAGCGTCGAGAAGCTGCACTACCTGCCCGAGGCCCACACCGACTTCCTGCTCGCCGTCATCGGCGAGGAACTGGGCTTTGCCGGCGTGGCCGTCGTCATCCTGGCCTTCTTCTGGCTGACCCGCCGCTGCTTCCTGATCGGCCGCCAGGCCATCGCGCTGGACCGCGTCTTCGCCGGTCTCTACGCGCAGGGCATAGGCATCTGGATGGGCGGCCAGGCCTTCATCAACATGGGCGTGAATCTCGGCGCGCTGCCGACCAAGGGGCTGACGCTGCCGCTGATGAGCTTTGGCGGGTCGGCGATCCTGATGAACTGCGTAGCCCTGGCCGTCGTCTTGCGCATCGACCTCGAGAACCGGCAAATGATGCGTGGGGGCCGGTCATGAGTGGCAGGCACTTGGTCGTGATGGCCGCCGGCACGGGCGGCCACGTCATTCCCGGCCTGGCCGTGGCCGAGGAAATGCAGCGCCGCGGCTGGACGGTGTCGTGGATCGGTACGCCCACCGGCATGGAGAACCGCCTCGTGCCGGCCCGCGGCATCGAGATCGATGCACTGCCCTTTGCGGGCCTGCGCGGCAAGGGGATTGGCCACATGCTGCGCGGCATCGTCGGCTTCTTCAAGTCGCTGGGTGCCGCCAGGCGCGTCTATGACAAGCGCCGCGCGACGGCGGTGCTGGGCATGGGCGGCTATGTCTGCGTGCCGGCGGGCCTGACGGCGGCCTTGAGCGGCCGGCCGCTGATGCTGGTCAATGCCGATGCAGCGATGCTGAAGAGCAATCTCGCCCTGAAACCTTTTGCGCGCCGGATTGCCTTCGGCTTCGACGGTGCCGCCGCGGCTTCAACCGCGGGCGCCGTCGTCAGCGGCAATCCGGTGCGCGCCGAGATCGAGGCCCTGCCGTCGCCCACCGAGCGATTTGCCGACCGCATCGGTCCGCTGCGCCTGCTGGTGCTGGGCGGCTCTCTCGGCGCCCGTGCGCTGAACCAGGCGGTGCCGCAGGCGCTGGCCCTGTGGCCGCAGGAGCAGCGCCCCCAGGTGCTCCACCAATCCGGGCAAGACCATCTCGGTGCCGTCTGGCAGGCCTATGCCGACGCCGGCCTGTCGGCCGAGGTGCGGCCCTTCATCGACGACATGGCCGCCGCCCTGGCCTGGGCCGATGTCGTCGTGTGCCGCGCCGGCGCGATCACGGTGAGTGAGCTCTGCGCAGCCGGTTGCGCCGCCGTGCTGGTGCCCCTGGTCGTCAGCACCACCTCGCACCAGCGCGACAACGCCGTCTTCATGGCCCAGCACGGCGCGGCCATCCATCTGCCGCAGACCGAGCTGACGCCGGCCAAGCTGCATGAACTGCTGAGCAGCCTGGACCGCAATGCGCTGCTGGCCATGGGCGAAAAGGCTCGCTCGCTGGCCCGCCCGCGTGCGGCCGCCCGCGTGGCCGACGAGATCGAAGGAATGTTGAAGTGAAGCACGCGGTTCAACGGCTGCATTTCGTGGGCATAGGCGGCGCCGGCATGAGCGGCATCGCCGAGATCCTGCACAACCTCGGCTTCACGGTCAGCGGCTCGGACGCCGTCGAAAGCGCGACGACCGAGAGACTGCGCGGCCTGGGCCTGCGTGTCGAGATCGGCCATGCGGCGCCCAATATCGGCGACGCGCAAGCCCTGGTCACCAGCACCGCCGTCGCCGCCGACAACCCCGAGGTGCAGGCCGCCCGCGGCCGCCAGGTCCCGGTGGTACCGCGTGCCGTCATGCTGGCCGAGCTGATGCGGCTGCGCCGCGGCATCGCCATCGCCGGCACGCATGGCAAGACGACGACGACCTCGCTCGTCACGGCCATCCTCGTCGAGGCCGGCCTGGACCCGACCTTCGTCATCGGCGGCAAGCTCAACGCCGCCGGCGCCAACTCGCGCCTGGGCCGCGGCGAGTTCATCGTCGTCGAGGCCGACGAGAGCGATGCCTCCTTCCTCAAGCTCAGCCCCGTGCTGTCCGTCGTCACCAATATCGACGAGGACCACATGGACACCTATGGGCATTCGGTCGAGAAGCTGCACGCGGCCTTCATCGAGTTCCTGCACCGCATGCCCTTCTATGGCGCAGCGGTGGTCTGCGCCGACGATCCCGGCGTGAAGGCCATCCTTGGCCGTATCGAGAGGCCGGTCGTCAGCTACGGCCTGAGCGAAGGCGTCAGCGTGCGGGCCGTCAATGTGCAGGCTCTCGCTGGCGCACAGATGCGCTTCACCTGCCAGCGCGAGGAGGCGGCCGACCTGGATGTGCTGCTCAACCTGGCCGGTGAACACAACGTGCGCAACGCGCTGGCGGCCATCGCCATCGCGATGGAACTGGACTGCCCGGACGAGGCCATCCTGAAAGGCCTGGCCAACTTCTCCGGCGTCGGCCGCCGCTTCGAGAAGCACGGCGAATGGCCGGCCGCCGATGGTGGCCGCTTCATGCTGATCGACGACTACGGCCATCACCCGGTGGAGATGGCCGCCGTGCTGGCTGCCGCGCGCGGCGCCTACCCGGGCCATCGCCTGGTGCTGGCCTTCCAGCCGCATCGCTACACGCGCACGCGGGACTGCTTTGCCGATTTCGTGCACGTCATGAAGGGCGCCGACGTGGTGCTGCTGACCGAGGTCTATTCGGCCGGCGAAGCGTCCATCGAAGGTGCGACCGGCTCGGCGCTCGCGCAGGCCGTCGGCACCTCCAACTTCGTGGCCGGCGTGGCCGACATGCCCAAGGCCCTGGCCGCGTTGACGCGCGATGGCGATGTCGTCATCGGCATGGGCGCAGGCTCGATGAGCGCGCTGCCGCGTCTCGTTGCCCAGCATTTCTCTGAAGGAGCGTCCGCATGATGAAGACGCCAATCGATCTGAACATCGACGCCAGGTCTCTCGGCAAGGTTGCCGTGCTGTTCGGCGGCCACAGCGCCGAGCGGCCGGTGTCGCTGATGAGCGGCCATGGCGTGATGGCGGCATTGACGTCCGCCGGCGTCGACGCCCATGCCTTCGATCCGGCCGAGCGGCCGCTGCAGGCGCTGAAGGACGAAGGCTTCGAGCGCGCCTTCATCGCCCTGCATGGCCGTGGTGGCGAGGACGGCACCATCCAGGGTGCCCTCGAATGGCTGGGCGTTCCCTATACCGGCTCGGGCGTGACGGCCTCCGGCGTGGCCATGGACAAGACCATGACCAAGCGGGTCTGGGCCGCTGAAGGCCTGACGACGCCGCAATACCTGGCCCTGTCCCGCGCCGAGCTGACGCGGGAGCGGGTGCGCTCGATCCCCGACGAACTCGGCCTGCCCGTCATCGTCAAGCCGCCGCACGAGGGATCGAGCATCGGCATCACCAAGGCCATGGGCTATTCGGAGATGCAGGGTGCCGTCGAGCTGGCCCTGGGCTTTGACGACGAGCTGCTGTTCGAGCAGTGCATCGAGGGGCCCGAGCTGACCTGTGCCGTGCTGGGTGAAGGCGAGAGCGCCGTCGCGCTGCCCGTCATCGAGATCCGCGCCGAGGCCGGCAACTACGATTTCGCGAACAAGTACGAGACCGACACGACGCAGTACGTCTTCGGTTCGCTGCCCGCGGCGCTCGAAGCCGACATCAGGCAACTCGTGCTGCACGCCTACCGCCTGCTCGGTTGCCGCGGCTGGGGCCGTGCCGACCTGATGCTGCGCAAGGCCGACATGAAGCCCTTCCTGCTGGAGATGAACACCAGCCCGGGCATGACCTCGCACTCGCTGGTGCCCAAGGCGGCGCAGGCCGTCGGCATCGACTACCCGCATCTCTGCCTCTGGCTGCTGTCGCAGGCACGCCTTGACCGCGCTTGATTTCATGAACTCCGCCGCCGCCACCGCTGCGTTGCCGCCCGACGTCCGCCTGATGAATGCGGTGTCGGCGCTGCTCGTCGCTGCGCTGGTGGTGACTGCGGCTTGGGCGGCTCTGCGCTGGGTGGTGCGCCTGCCGGCCTTCAACTTCCGCGCCATCCAGGTCGAAGGCGACGTCAGCCGCAACAGCGTCGCCTCGCTGCGCGCCAATGCGCTGCCGCGCCTGCACGGCTCCTTCCTCAGCATGAACCTGAGGGACGGCCGCGCCGCCTTCGAGGCCGTGCCCTGGGTGAGGCACGCCCAGCTGACGCGCATCTGGCCGATGCGGCTCAAGGTCAATCTCGAGGAACACCGCGCCGCCGCCTACTGGGAAGCGCGCACCGATGGCGCCGACTCGGCCACCGAAGCCGCCGCCGAGCGCGCCCTGGTCAACAGCTTCGGCGAAGTCTTCCAGGCCAACCTCGGCGATGTCGAGGACGAGACCCTGCCGGTGCTGGCCGGTCCGGCCCAGTCGGCGACCGCCATGCTGCAGATGTGGCGCTCGCTGTCGCCGGCCGCCGAAAAGCTCGGCGAGGGCATTGACCGGCTGGACCTGTCCGGCCGTGGCTCCTGGCGCGCGACCCTGGGCAGCGGTGCCGTCATCGAACTGGGGCGGGGCAGCGAGGCCGAGGTCGTCGAGCGCTTCGGCCGTTTCGCCCAATCCATCACCCAGGTCACGGCGACCTACCGCAGCCCACTGCTGTCCGCCGACCTGCGCCACGCCGACGGCTATGCGGTCAAGCTGCGCGGCGTGACGACCCAGTCTCCGGGTAAACCCGTAAATAGAAAACGTTGAGGACGGACATGGCCAAGGAATACAAGGATTTGGTCGTCGGGCTGGATATTGGGACCGCCAAGATCATGGCCGTCGTGGCCGAGGTTTTGCCGGGCGGTGAATTGCGCATCGCCGGTCTCGGGGTGGCGCCTTCGCATGGCCTCAAGCGCGGCGTCGTCGTCAATATCGACGCCACCGTGCAGTCCATCCAGCAGGCCCTCAAAGAGGCCGAAATGATGGCCGATTGCAAAATCTCCCGGGTTTATACGGGGATCACCGGCAGCCATATCCGCGGCCAGAACTCCACCGGCATGGTCATCGTGCGCGACAAGGAGGTCACGCCGGTCGATGTGACCCGCGTCGTCGAAACCGCCAAGGCCATCAATATTCCCAACGACCAGCGCCTGCTGCTGGTCGAACCCCAGGAATTCGTCATCGACGGCCACGAGGTCAAGGAACCCATCGGCATGAGCGGTGGCCGCCTGGAAGTCAAGGTCCATATCGTGACCGGGGCGCAAAGTGCGGCTGAAAACATCGTCAAATGTGTGCGCCGCTGTGGTTTGGAGGTCGATCAGCTGGTTTTGAACCCGAGCGCCTCCAGCCATGCCGCCCTGACCGCCGACGAACGCGACCTGGGCGTGGCCCTGGTGGATATCGGCGCCGGCACGACCGATGTCGCGATATTCACCGGCGGCTCCATCCGCCATACCGCCGTCATCCCCATCGCCGGCGACCTGATCACCAGCGATATCGCCATGGCCCTGCGCACCCCGACCAAGGATGCCGAGGAAATCAAGGTCGAATATGGCGTCGCCAAGCAGCTGCTGGCCGACCCCTCCGACCAGGTGGAAGTGCCCGGCCTGGGCGATCGCAGCCCCCGGATGCTGTCCAAGCAGGCGCTGGCCGGCGTCATCGAGCCGCGCGTCGAGGAAATCTTCTCCCTGGTGCACCAGGTCATTCGCGAGAGCGGATATGAGGAATTGCTGTCCAGCGGCATCGTGCTGACCGGCGGATCGGCCGTCATGCCGGGCATGGTGGAACTCGCCGAGGATATTTTCCTGAAACCCGTGAGGCGCGGTCTGCCCACCTATTCAGGGGCCCTTTACGACATGGTGGCCAATCCCCGCTCGGCCACCGTCATGGGGCTGCTCGAGGAAGCCCGGCTGTCGCGCAGCCGGGGTTTCAAGGCAGCCCAGCAGGCCGGCTCGGTGCAAACCCTGCTCGGCCGGGTCAAGGATTGGTTCATGGGGAATTTTTGACCCCCCAAAACCAACACCGACCACGAAAAATTTGTTTCAGCAACTGTTCATTTTCTGAGTGCCACGGCACAATTGCAGTAGGAGGTTTGATATGCCCATCGAGATGATCGAAGAGTTTGACCAAGGCACCCAAATCAAGGTGATCGGGGTCGGTGGTGGCGGCGGCAATGCCGTGGACCACATGATCGCCCAGGGCGTTCAAGGCGTTGAATTCATCTGCGCGAATACCGACGCGCAGGCACTGAACCGCTCCAAGGCCGACCAATTGCTGCAACTCGGCACCTCCGGTCTCGGCGCTGGCGCCAAACCCGAAATGGGCAGGGCCGCCGCCGAAGAAGCCGAAAACCGCATTCGCGAATCCATCGCCGGCGCCAATATGCTGTTCATCACCGCCGGCATGGGCGGTGGTACCGGCACGGGTGCCGCGCCGGTGATTGCCCGCGTCGCCAAGGAAATGGGCATCCTGACGGTGGGCGTCGTCACCAAACCCTTCGAATTCGAAGGCGGCCGCCGCGCCAAGGCGGCCGATGCCGGCCTGGCCGAACTGGAAGCCAATGTCGACTCGCTGATCGTCGTGCTGAACGACAAGCTGCTCGACGTGCTGGGCGACGACGTCACGCAGGATCAGGCCTTCGCGCACGCCAATGACGTGCTGAAGAACGCCGTTGGCGGCATTTCCGACATCATCCACATCCCCGGGCTGGTCAACGTCGACTTCGAAGACGTCAAGACGGTGATGAGCGAGCCCGGCAAGGCCATGATGGGCACGGCCCAGGCCGGCGGTCCGGACCGCGCCACCAAGGCGGCCGAAGCCGCCGTGGCCTGCCCGCTGCTGGAAGGCATCGATCTGTCCGGCGCGCGAGGCGTGCTGGTGCTGATCGCCGCGAGCCGCGCCAACTTCAAGCTGAGCGAGTCGCGCAATGCGATGAACGCCATCAAGCGCTATGCCTCGGAAGATGCCCACATCATCTACGGCACCGCCTACGACGAAAGCCTGGGCGATGCCCTGCGCGTGACCGTCATTGCCACCGGCCTGACGGCCGGCCGCGCCCGCCAGCAGGCGCCGCTGCAGGTCGTGCAGACCCAGCAGGTCGTGCGCAACGGCACCGACGGCATGCCCGTGCTGACGCAGGCTGTGGCCATGGCCGCACCGGCGGCAGGCCAGCAGGCCAATGTCGGCCTGGGCCTGGGGGACTTCGCCAACGCCAATGTGCCCAGCGTCTGGCGCCATGGCCGTTCGGGCAGCGCCGCCGCCAAGGTCGAGGCCCTGTCGTCCAATGGCATGGACGAGATCGAGATCCCGGCCTTCCTGCGCAAGCAAGCTGACTGATCGATCTCTGTTCGATCAAGAAAGGGCGAGTCGCAAGGCTCGCCCTTTTGCTTTTCAGGACGCGCGAGCCACAGCGGCCGGCCTTGCGGCGCCGGACAGCAAAGCCAGCAATCCGCCGCCCGCCAGCACCAGGGCTAACGCAGCCATGCGCGCACCCGGCAGAGTGGCTGCAGCGGTCGTCATGCAGGCTGCCGCAGCCATCTGCAGAAAGCCGAGCAGCGCCGACGCCTGTCCGGCCTGGGATGCAAACGGCGTCAACGCCAGCGCCGTGCCTGTAGGCGACACCAGGCCCATGCCGAACAGAAAGATGGCCACCGCCAGCCCGAAGCCAGCCAGGCCCGCCGCGCCACCGGCCAGCATCACCAGGCCGCCCAGCATCGCCAACGCGGCGCCAAGTCGCAGTACGGTCGGGCCGCCCCAGCGCGCCGCCCAACGCGGCGCGGTCTGGCCCGCCGCAAACACGACAAACACAGACGTCGCGAAGAACAGCCCGACCTGCAAGGCGCTGAAGCCGAAGTCGCGCGCCAGCACCAGCGGCGCGGTGCCGAAGAAGGCGAACAGTGCGCCGAGGATGGCTGCCGTTGCGAGGGCCGGGCGCATGAAGCGTGCATCACCCAGCAGCACGACATAGCCTCGCGCCAACGCGCCGGCCGGCTGATGGCGGCGACGCTCCACGGGCAGCGTTTCGCCAACGATGCCGATATAGGCGGCAGCCAACGCCAGCCCAGCCAGCACCAGCGCGGCAAACAGCGCCCGCCAGCCCCATGCGGCTTGCACCAGACCACCCAGCAGCGGCGAGAAGCCGGGCGCCGCGGCCATGACAACCATGATGCGGCCGAGCAGTGCTGCGAGCTGCGGGCCCTCGAAGCGATCGCGTGCCGCGGCCCGCGCCAGCACCGATGCGGCCGCGACGCCGATGGCCTGCAATGCACGTCCCGCGAGCAGCCAGGGCAGGGTGCCCGCCACGCCGCAGACGGCGCTGCCGATCACGAAGACGACCAGGCCGCCGAGCACGACGGGCCGGCGGCCGATGCGATCCGACAGCGGCCCGACGATGAGCTGGGCAAACGCGAACACGGCGAGGAAGACGCCGAGCACGGAGGCGGTCAGCGCCGCTTCGTCGCCGCCCAGGGCCTGGGCGATGACGGGCAGGGAGGGCAGCAGGATATTGGTCGACAGCGTCGCCAGGGCCGA
Organism: Roseateles saccharophilus; assembly: GCF_031458095.1. Classification (GTDB taxonomy): domain Bacteria; phylum Pseudomonadota; class Gammaproteobacteria; order Burkholderiales; family Burkholderiaceae_C; genus Pelomonas; species Pelomonas saccharophila_A. Next base: position 1,970,427 of record NZ_JAVDXU010000001.1, on the reverse strand, counting down.
CAGGGCGGCCAGTGTCAGCAGCCAGCGCAGAGGCACGGCGCTCATGAGGCCCGGCCCTCGGCAATGAAGGCGATGCTGCGCGCGATGACGTCGGCATCGGCCAGCAGACGGCGATGACCCAGGTCGTGAACGGGCTCGAAACGGGAGCCGGCCCAGGCCGCATGCAGGGCCTCGGAAGCGGCGAAAGGCACGGTGCGATCCGCGGGGTCGTGAATGATCAAGCCGGGATGACGCAGGCCGTGTTGCAGCCGCTCCAGATCCACATAGGTGATGCGCGTGCCGATGAAGCGCTCGACCCAGCCCGCAAAGGCTGCGGCGTCCGCCGGACCCAGGCCGTGGGCGGCGGCCAGGCCCTTGACCATGGGCGTCAGCGAGGACGGCCCGGCCAGGTGCACGCTGCGCCTGACCTGCCAGCCGTGCGCGAACGCGAGCAGCGCCGCCGCCGAACCCATCGAATGGCCGATGACGCCATGCACCTCTGCGCCGATGTCGGCCACCACCGCGCGCAGGGCGCGGCCGGCATGGACGACGCTGGCCGCATGACCGGTCGAGTCGCCATGGGCGGGCAGGTCGAAGAGGGTGACCGAGAAGCCGGCCTCGACCAGGGGGCGCGCGAAAGCGAGCAGATGCGCGCCGCGGCTGTTCCAGCCATGCACGAGGACGACGCGCGGGCCCGAGCCCAGGGTCCAGCGCGTCAGCTTGTGGCCTTCGTGGCGCAGCGGCGCCTCGGCATGCCCAGCCAGGGTGGCGCGCTCCTCGGCGCTCAGCGGCACGCGTTCGGGCGCCGAGAAGGCATGCCGGGCCGCGGCGAGATGGCCGTCGTCATGCGCCTGCAGAGGCGCGGCATGGACAGGGGAGGCGAGCATGGCGTTCTCCTGGGCGGTGCTTAGCCGGCGTAGGCGGGCGCGGCCGTGGACAGGCTCTGCTTGACCTGGCGGCTGATGTCATCGGCAAGCACCTCGAAGGCGCCGGCTTCCAGCTCGGCCAGGGCCAGACGGGCGACTTCGGCGGGCGAGGACTTGGGCGCGTCGAGGCCGCGCGTCATGTCGGTATCCATATAGCCGACATGCAGGCTGGTCAGCTGCGTGCCCTGGGCCTTCAACTCACTGCGCAAGCCGTTGCTCAGCGCCCAGGCGGCCGCCTTGCTGGCGCTGTAGGGCGTCAGGCCGGGCAGCGTCACCCAGCTCAGCACCGACAGCACATTCAGGACCGCGCCGCCGCCATTGGCTTGCAGCACCGGGGCAAAAGCCTGGGTCAGCGCCCACACGCCAAAGAAATTGGTGTCCAGATGCCGGCGTGCCGTGGCGATGGCGTCGCCAGCAAGCACGCCCACGCCTTGCGAGATGCCGGCGTTGTTGATCAGCAGCGTCACATCGGTGCATTGCGCGGCCGCGGCGGCCACCTGGGCGGGGTCGGTCACATCCAGCGCGATGGGCACGACGCCGGGCAGGGTGATGGAGGCGGAATCGCGCGCAGCGGCATAGACCTTGGCCGCGCCGGCGGCCAGGGCGGCCTCGGCAAAGGCTCGGCCCAGGCCACGGTTGGCGCCGGTGATGAAGACGACGGCGTTCTTGAGCTTCATGAGACTTCCTTCCGGATCGATTTATTCATGTCGACCGACATGATTGATATAAATGTCGGTCAACATATAAACTTCGTCAAGTGCCACCCGAGAGCCCCCAGGAGACGTCATGAAGGTCAGCCGCGCCCAGGCCGAAGAGAACCGCGAACGCATCCTCGACAACGCCGCCCAGCTGTTCCGCGAGCGCGGCTTCGATGGCATCGGGCTGAACGACCTGATGCAGGCCGCCGGCCTGACGCGTGGCGGCTTCTACGGCCATTTCGAGTCCAAGGACGACCTCGCCGCCCAGGCGACGCGGCGTGCGCTGCAGGCCAACCGCGAGCAGTGGAAGAAGCAGACCGACCGCAGCCTGCAGGCCTGGGTCAAGACCTATCTGTCCGACGCCCACCGCGACCATATCGGTGCCGGCTGCGGCCTGGTGGCGCTGGCGGGTGATGCGGCGCGCGGTGGGCCGGCCGTGCAGCAGGTGTTTGCCGACGGCGTCGCCAGCCTGGTCGCGGCGCTGCAGACCCAGATGCCCGCCGATGCCCCCGCGCAGCAGCGCGAGCAGGCCCTCGCCATGCTGTCCACGCTGGTGGGGGCGCTGCTGCTGTCTCGAGCCGTGGGCGACAACGGGCTGTCGCAGGAGTTGCGGGAAGCGGCGCGCAAGCATCTGCCCGCCGGCGGCTGAACGGTCGTTCGAGCGCCCACCAGCGGTGCGCGCCCGCTGGGGCGGGGCCTGCCTATGTGGCATGCTCGCGCCCCATGTCAATGCCTATGAGACAAGGTAGGGATGCCTGAGTTCGGCCTGATCCTGCGCAGCTGCTTGCTGGCGATGGTGATGTTGGCCGGCCTGCCCGTGCAGGCACAACGTTTGCCCCAGCCCAGCACGCGCGTCGCGGGCGACGACTCCGCGCCTGCCGAACTCGCGACCACCGCCTGGACGCGCGCCCAGCTCGACAGCTGGTGGGCGACCCTGCGCCAGCACAGCGTGGCGGGCGGCGACCGTCTCGACCTGCCGCCCGAACTGCTGCCGCCCGAGGCCGCGGGGGCCTGGCAGCATGTGGTCATGCCCGACGTGCGCACGCGCCCGGGCGCGGCCATGCTCAGCGACGCCCGGGGCTACGAGATGCGCTGGTACCGGCTGCATGTGCCGGCCGGTGGCGACGAGGCCATGGCCCTGTATCTGCCGCGCCTGGTCACCTTGTCGGCCGCCGTGCTGGCCCGCACCGACCGCGGCTGGCAGCTGCTGCTGGACAACCAGCATGCCGAGCGCGAGCAATGGGTGCAGCCCATCTGGCTGCCCTTGCCCGGCGCCGGTGCCCAGGGCCTGGACGTGGTGGTGGCGCTGCCGGTGCCGGCGGGCAGCTATCACGCCGTGTCGCGCATCTGGATAGGCCCGCGCGACCAGCTCGAGAAGCGCTGGCTGTGGCGGGTGCGCGCCCAGACCGGCCTGCCCCAGGCGGTCAGCCTGACGCTGGCCGTGCTGGGCATGTTTGCGCTGACGCTGTGGTTGCGCCGGCCCGACGAAGGCATCTACGGGCTCTTTGCGCTGGGCGCCGCGGCCTGGATGGTGCGCAATCTGCACTACTACGTCAGCCTGCCCGCCTCGCCCGTGGGCCAGGACTGGTTCTGGTGGGCCACGCATGCCTCCATGGGCTGGGTCATGCTGACGGCCCTGCTGTTCGCGCTGCGCTTCGCCAGCCGGCGCACGCTCTGGCTGGAGTGGGCGCTGACCGCCAGCGTGGCCCTGGTCAGCGTCCTGAGCATGCCGCTGTGGCTGCGCCAGCTCGACATGGTCGTCATGCAATACACGGTGACGGCCGCCGTCGCCGCCATTGGCACCGCCTGGGTGGCCTACCTGGCCTGGCGTGAACGCCGCACCGAGCTGCGCATCATGGCCGTGGCACTGATCACCGGCGTCGTCATTGGCGGCCACGATCTCGCCGTACTGGCCGGCTGGGCCTGGCCCGAGCACTTCTTCCTGATGCCGTTTGCGACGCTGACCGTCATGCTCAGCTTCCTGCATGCGGTGCAGCGCCGCTATGTCGGCGCCGTTGAGCAGGTGCAGGCCGAGAACAGCCAGTTGCAGGAGGACCTGGACGAGCAGGTGTCGGTGCTGCAGATGCAGAACGCCCAGTTGCGCGAGGCCGAGCGCCAGCAGGCCCTGCTGCTGGAGCGCCAGCGCATCATGGCCGACATGCACGACGGCCTGGGCTCCTCGCTGCTGTCGGCCCTGGTCGCGGTCGAGCAGGGCAATATGTCGCACGAGAAGGTCGTCGAGGTGCTGCGCGAATGCGTGGACGACCTGCGCCTGGTCATCGACTCGCTGGAGCCGGTCGGCCACGACCTCGTCTCGCTGCTGGCCACCATGCGCTACCGACTGGGCAAGCGCCTGCAGACCGGCGGCCTCAAGCTCGACTGGGATGTGCAGGACCTGCCACCGCTGGCCTGGCTGGAGCCGCCCGATGCCCTGCATGTGCTGCGCCTGATGCAGGAGGCGCTGAACAACGTCCTCAAGCACGCCCAGGCCAGCCGCGTGCGCATGGTCACGCGCCATCACGGCAGCTATGTCGAGATCCGTGTCGAGGATGATGGCGCGGGCTTCGATCTGCAGACCATCCAGCATGGACGCGGTCTGAAAAGCCAGATCAAGCGCGCCCAGCGTCTGGGCGGCAAGCTGCGCATCGACTCCTCGCCGGGCATGGGCACGCGGCTGTCGCTCAGATTGCCCGTGGAACGCAAGGGCGAGGCTTGATCCTGGGACAATCCCGAGCATGGTCAAGCAACGCACCCTGAAGTCGATCACGCGCGCCGTCGGCGTGGGCATCCACAGCGGCCAGAAGGTCGAGCTGACCTTGCGCCCCGCGCCTGCTGACACCGGCATCGTCTTCCGCCGCGTCGACCTCTGCCCGCCGGTGGACATCCCGGTCGGCGTCACGTCGGTCAGCGACACGCGCATGGCCACCACCATCAGCCCTGGCGGCGACCCGGGTGGCCCCAAGGTGCAGACCATCGAGCATCTGCTGTCGGCCTGCGCCGGCCTGGGCCTGGACAACCTCATCATCGACATCAATGCCGACGAGGTGCCGGTGCTGGACGGCTCGGCCGCCGCCTTCGTCTTCCTGCTGCAGTCGGCCGGCATCCTCGTGCAGGACGCGCCCAAGCGCTTCCTGCGCGTCAAGAAGCCCGTCGAGGTGCGCCAGGGCGAAGGCAAGAAGCTGATGTGGGCCAAGCTCGAGCCCCACCACGGCTACACGCTGAGCTTCGAGATTGAGTTCGACAACCCGGCCGTGGCCGCCACCGGCAGCAGCTTCGTCTTCGACATGGGCTCGGGCACCTACAAGAAGGAGATCGCCCGCGCCCGCACCTTCGGCATGACGGCCGACATCGACCTGATGCGCTCGCGCGGCCTGACCCTGGGCGGCTCCATGGACAACGCCATCGTCGTCGACGACTACAAGGTGCTGAACGCCGACGGCTTGCGCTATGACGACGAGTTCGTCAAGCACAAGATCCTGGACGCCATCGGCGACATGCAGGTGGCCGGCATGCCCCTGCTGGCGGCGTACACCTCCTTCAAGGGCGGCCATGCGCTGAACAACAAGCTGCTGCGCGCCCTGCTGGCCGACGAGTCGGCCTACGAGATCGTCCATTTCGACGACGACCGCCAGGCGCCCAAGGGCTTCGCCGAGCTCGCACCAGCGTGGTGAGTGATGCGATGAGAGCGTTTACATGCTGATCGCCCGCCTTGTCGTCGGCCTGCTGCTGTTCTCGGCCGTGCTCTGCTTCGCCTTCTCCATTGCAACCGGCCAGGCGCGCTGGCGGCGGCGGGGCGTGGTCATCATGAAATGGACCCTGGTAGCCGGACTGGCCTTTTTCGGCGTGCTGATCCTGGAGCGATTGGCCCTGCTGCTGTGATGCTCGTCACGGCGTAGCCGGAGCACCCCTGGGCTTGCGGGGATGCCAGCCCGGCGGCATGTGTTCAGAATGACTTCACGGTCGCTGTTCGAGTTGCGGCGGCCCAGTCCGGGAGACCATTAACCTGGGCGCCACGCGTGGAGATGGCCGGGGGGCCGGGGAAGCGCAGTGGATTGAAGAGAGAAATCGTTGTTGTACCGAATTGGGCCGCTCCCGCAGGAGTGGCCCTTTTTTTTGGCGCCCCCACGAGGGCGACCCCTTTTTTTTGCGCCCGCGCCACAGCTCAAGCTGTCGCCAAGCTGTCGTCCCCTGTTACGCCCTCTCACCGACCGGCGGGCTTGTGCGTCGGCTGAGCGCAGAGGCCAGCGTTGAACGCACAGGCCAGCCGTCGCTGACCGCTGAAAGGACCCTCGAATGAAGATCTCCCTGATTGCCTGCGCCGCCCTTGCCCTGCTGACCAGCGCCGCGATGGCCCAGACCCCCGTCAATGCCCAGACCACCGTCCAGCGTGACGTCAACCAGCAGCAGCGCATCGAAAACGGCCTGCAAAGCGGCAAGCTGACGACGCGCGAAGCGGGGCTGCTCGAGCGCGAGCAGGCCAAGGTCGACCGGCTGCAAGCCAAGGACATGAAGGATGGCAAGCTCAGCGCCGCCGAGCGCCAGCAGCTGCGTGCGGCGCAGAACAAGGCCAGCCGCGACATCGAGACGGCCAAGAACAACGGCGTCAACGGCAACCCGCTGTCCGCCTCCAGCCAGCGCATGCAGGCCGACGTGCAGCGCAACGTCAACCAGGAAAAACGTGTCGAGGCGGGTCTTGCCAGTGGCTCTCTGACCAAGCGCGAGGCCGCCCGCATGGAGCAGGGCCAGGCGCACGTGGATCGTGCGGAAGCCCATGCCGCGGCCGACGGCCATGTCGGCGCCGGTGAGCAGAAGCATGTGCAGCGCGCCGAGAACCGCCAGAGCACGCGCATCCATCGCGCCAAGACCAACGGCACGACGGCCGGCTGATCCAGCGGCCTTAGATGAAGAACGCCGGGGGCCTCAACCCTCGGCGTTTGCATTTCAAGCGCTCAGATAACGCTGGCGCAGGTGGGCTTCGAAGTGCGCCGGGTTCAAGGCCTCGCCGCTGGCACGCTTCACCAGCTCAGGCGTCTCGTAGCGGCTGGCGGTCTGCCAGACATGGGTGGACAGCCAGTCGAACACCGGACCCAACTCGCCGCGCGCGATCTGTGCGTCCAGGTCCGGCCGCTGGGCCCGCATGGCGGCGAACCACTGCGCCGCGTACATGGCGCCCAGGGTATAGCAGGGGAAGTAGCCGAACAGGCCGGCCGGCCAGTGCACGTCCTGCATGGGGCCGTCCTTGAAGTTGCCGCGCGTGTCCAGGCCCAGCAGCTCGGCCATCTTGGCGTCCCACAGGGCCGGGATGTCCTCGACCTCGGCCTGGCCTTCGATGAGGGCGCGCTCGATGTCGAAGCGCAGCAGGATGTGGGCGGGGTAGGTGACCTCGTCGGCATCGACGCGGATCAGTCCCGGCTGCACCCGCGTCAGCAGCTTGTTCAGATTGCCAGGCTCGAAGGCTGGCTGGTCGCCGAAGTGCTTCACCAGCAGCGGCGACAGCAGGCCGGCGAAGGCCGGATGGCTGCCCAGCTGCATCTCGAAGCTCAGGCTCTGGCTTTCGTGGATGCCCATGGAGCGGGCGCGGGCGATGGGCTGGCCGAGCAGCTCGCGCGGCAGGTTCTGCTCGTAGCGGCCGTGGCCCGTCTCGTGGATGGTGCCCATCAGGCTGGGCAGGAAGTCGTCCTCGCGGTAGCGCGTTGTCATGCGCACGTCCTCGGGCACGCCGCCGCAGAAGGGATGGGTGCTCTCGTCCAGGCGGCCGGCGGCGAAGTCGAAGCCCATCAGCTTCATCGCATCCAGCCCGAGCGCCTTTTGCGCTGCCGTGGGGAAGGGACCGACCGGCTTGATGACGGTTTCGCCGGCCTGCTTGGCCGTCACGTCACGGATCAGGCCCGGCAGCCAGCCGCGCAGCGGTGCGAAGGCGGCTTCGACGTCAGCGCCGCGCATGCCCGGCTCGTAGTTGTCCAGCAGCGCGTCGTACTTGGACAGGCCCGACATCTGCGACAGCAGTTCGGCCTCCTGGCGGGCGATCTTCAGCACCTCGCGCAGGTTCGGCACCAGGCCGGCCCAGTCATTGGCCGGGCGCTGGCTGCGCCAGGCGTGCTCGCAGCGGTTGTTGGCCAGGCTCTTGGCTTCGACCAGGGCCTGGGGCAGGGCGTTGGCGGCGCGCCAGGCGCGACGGATCTCGCGCAGATTGGCGCGCTGGCCATCGTCCAGCGGCTCGGCGGCCGCGGCGTCCAGCAGGCCGGGCAGGGCGGGGTCGGTCGCCAGCTGGTGCAGCAGGCCGTCCATCTCGGCCAGGGCCAGGCTGCGCGCCTCGTTGCCCTTGGCCGGCATATTGGCCGCCTGGTCCCATTGGGCGATGGCCTGCAGATGGCCGAGGTGGTGCAGGCGCCGCTGGCGCGCGCTCAGGTCTTGGTATGCAGAGGTCATGACAACCAGGTCTCCGGAATCAGCCAAATCAAGGCGACGGTGTACAGAAGAAAACGCAGGAACTTGCCCAGGGCCATCCAGCCCACGCAAGGCCAGAAGGGCAGCTTGAGCCAGCCGGCCACGGCGCAAAGCGGGTCGCCCACGATGGGCAGCCAGCTCATCAGGCAGGCTTTGGGGCCGAAGCGCTGCAGCCACCGCATCGCCCGCGAATGCGACGGCTCGTGGTGCTTCACCGCCTCGACCGCCTTCTCGGCGCCGTAGCCAATCCACCAGCTCGTCACGCCGCCCAGCGTGTTGCCGACCGTGGCCACCAGGATCACGGCCCAGAACATGCTCGGGTCCGCCTTGACGACGAGGTAGACGGCCGGCTCAGAGCCTAGCGGCAGCAGCGTGGCCGAGACGAAAGTGATGACGAAGACGGCCACCAGCCCGACCTGGGGCAGGGCCAGGGCGGCGAGCAGCTCGCTGATGAATTGGCCAAGCCAGGCTTCCATGGCGGCATTGTGGAGGCTGGCCAACGGGCCGGATGGCTACAATCTCGCCTCTTTTTTAAGCAGACGTCTCGTGCAAATCGGCCCCCACTCCCTCCCCAACCGGCTCTTCGTGGCGCCGATGGCCGGAGTGACGGACCGGCCCTTCCGCCAGCTCTGCCGCCGCCTGGGTGCGGGCTATGCGGTCAGCGAGATGGTGACGTCGCGCAAGGAGCTATGGGGCAGCCTCAAGACCTCGCGCCGCGCCGACCACTCGGGTGAGCCGGGGCCGATTGCCGTGCAGATCGCCGGCACCGATGCGGCCATGATGGCCGAGGCTGCGGCCTACAACATCGACCGCGGCGCCCAGATCATCGACATCAACATGGGCTGCCCGGCCAAGAAGGTCTGCAATAAATGGGCGGGCTCGGCGTTGATGCGCAACGAGGCGCTGGCGCTGGAGATCGTCGAGGCCGTCGTCGCCGTCTGCGCGCCATGCGGCGTGCCCGTCACGCTGAAGATGCGCACCGGCTGGAGCGCCGACGAGCGCAATGCGCTGCGCCTGGCCCGGCTGTTCGAATCCGCCGGCATCGCCATGCTGACCATCCACGGCCGCACCCGTGAGCAGGGCTACAAGGGCCTGGCCGAATACGACACCATTGCCGCGGTGAAGACAGCGCTGACGATTCCCGTCGTGGCCAATGGCGACATCGATTCGCCCGAGAAGGCGCGTGACGTGCTGGCCTATACGGGAGCCGACGCGCTGATGATCGGCCGCGCGGCCCAGGGCCGGCCCTGGATCTTTCGCGAGGTGGCCCACTTTCTGGCGACAGGCGAACACCTAGCGGCGCCGAGCGTGATCGAGGCGCGCGACGTGCTGACCGAGCATCTGCACGACCACTATGGCCTGTACGGTGAGCTCAGCGGCGTGCGCAGCGCGCGCAAGCACATCGGCTGGGCCGTGCGCGGCCTGCCCGGCGGCGAGGCCTTCCGCCAGCACATGAACACCCTGGAGCGCTGCGACCTGCAGTTGCAAGCTCTGCGCGACTGGTTCGACGAACTTGGCCAGACGCATGACCGGCTGCCTCCTGCCGAGGCGGCCAACGACGACGACGAAGTTCAGGCCCAAGAAGCCTGTGCCGCCTGACGAAACCCATTCGCGCCCCTGTCATGAGTGCCCAGAAGAACACCAATCCGCCCAATCCCATCGACGCCTGCGTGCGCGACAACCTCGAAGCCTTCTTCCGTGACCTCGACGGCCAGGAGCCGCATTCGATGCATGAGATGCTGATCAAGCTGGTGGAGAAGCCGCTGTTCGAGATCGTCATGCGCGAAGCCGGCGGCAACCAGAGCAAGGCCGCGCAGTGGCTGGGCATCAACCGCAACACCTTGCGTCGCAAGCTGACTGATCACAATCTTTAAACCTTGCGGGTTGGACCTGCGAAGCAGCTCCGACCCCAACTGACTAAACCTTGCGGGTTGGACCTTTGAGCGCAGCGAGAAGCTCCGACCCCAACTGATCAAGAACATGACCCAACTCACCGCACTGCTTTCGGTCTCCGACAAGACCGGCATCCTCGACTTCGCCAAGGGGTTGCACGCCCTGGGCGCCAAGCTGCTGTCCACCGGCGGCACCGCCAAGCTGCTGGCCGAGGCCGGCCTGCCGGTGACCGAGGTGGCCGAGCACACCGGCTTCCCCGAGATGATGGATGGCCGCGTCAAGACGCTGCATCCCAAGATCCACGGCGGCCTGCTGGCCCGTGGCGACACGCCCGAGCATGTGGCCGCCATGGAAAAGCACGGCATCACGCGCATCGACATCCTGGCCGTCAACCTCTACCCGTTTGAAGCGACCGTGGCCAAGCCCGGCTGCACGCTGGAAGACGCCATCGAGAACATCGACATCGGCGGCCCGGCGATGGTGCGCAGCGCGGCCAAGAACTGGAAGGACGTGACGGTGCTGACCGACGCGGCCCAGTACGGTGCCGTCCTCGAGGAGCTGAAGGCGAACGGCAGGACCAGCGACAAGACGCGCTTCGCTGCATCGGTGGCCGCCTTCAACCGCATCGCCCAGTACGACGCGGCCATCAGCAACTACCTGTCCAGCCTGCAGGAAGACGGCAGCAAGGCCGAGTACCCGGCGCAGATGAATGCCACCTTCGTCAAGGTGCAGGACCTGCGCTATGGCGAGAACTCGCACCAGACCGCGGCCCTGTACCGCGACCTGTTCCCGGCGCCCGGCTCCCTCGTCACCGGCAAGCAGCTGCAGGGCAAGGAGCTCTCGTACAACAACATCGCCGACGCCGATGCGGCCTGGGAATGCGTGAAGAGCTTCGACACGCCGGCCTGCGTCATCGTCAAGCACGCCAACCCCTGCGGCGTGGCCGTCGGTGTGAACCCGGCCGAGGCCTACAGCAAGGCCTTCAAGACCGACCCCACCAGCGCCTTCGGCGGCATCATCGCCTTCAACCGCGAAGTGGATGGCGCGGCCGCCCAGCTCGTCGCCAAGCAGTTCGTCGAGGTGCTGATGGCCCCCGGCTTCAGCGCCGAGGCGCTGGAGATCTTCAAGGCCAAGGCCAATGTGCGCCTGATGCAGATCGCGCTGCCGCCGGGTGGCCCGCGTCCGTGGGACCAGGGCCGCAATGCCGGCGACAGCAAGCGCGTCGGCTCGGGCCTGCTGCTGCAGACGGCCGACAACCATTTCCTGCGCAAGGAAGACCTCAAGGTCGTCACGACGCTGCAGCCCACGGCCCAGCAGCTTGACGACCTGATGTTCGCCTGGACCGTCGCGCAGTATGTGAAGAGCAATGCCATCGTCTACTGCGGCGGCGGCATGACGCTGGGCGTCGGCGCCGGCCAGATGAGCCGCCTCGACTCGGCCCGTATCGCCTCCATCAAGTCCCAGCATGCCGGCCTCAGCCTGGTCGGTTCTGCGGTGGCCAGCGACGCCTTCTTCCCGTTCCGCGATGGGCTGGACGTGCTGGCCGATGCCGGTGCGACCTGCGTCATCCAGCCGGGCGGCTCGATGCGCGACGACGAAGTCATCGCCGCAGCCAATGAGCGCGGCATCGCGATGGTGGTCACCGGCGTACGTCATTTCCGGCATTAACGAGCCCCTCGCCCAGTCGGGCCCCGCTGAACGCGGGCCCGTCCAGTCGGTCCCCAGAGGGGACGGCGATGCTTGCGGCTTCGAGCCGCAAGCACATCGCCATACGCGGGCCGGCTAGGGAGCGGCCCGGCGCTCGGCCCGCAAATTCCGTCAATCCTCTGTGTCGCCTGTGCGACTAGACGCAGTCCTCTAGTCCAGGGCCTCCCCCGATGGTGGGGGCCCGTCTTGCGGTTAGCCTCGATGCATTAGATCGAGAACCGGAGACATGCCCATGGACACCGCCCTGCAGGAACGCCTGCATCTGGCGCTGACGGCGCAGCGCCGCGCCTACGAGGCCGAGCGCATGCCCTCCTACGAGGTGCGCCGCGACCGCCTGCAAAGGCTGGTCGCGATGACGCAAAAGCATGGCGACGCGCTTGCCGCCGCCATGGCCCGGGACTTCGGCCACCGCGCCCGCCAGGAGTCGCTGCTGGCCGACATCTTCACGGTCGAGTCCGGCGCCAAGCATGCCCTCAAGCGTCTGCGCCGCTGGATGAAGCCCAGGCGCGTCGAGACACCGCTGCACTTTCTGCCCGGCCGCAATGTACTGATGCGCCAGCCCCTGGGCGTCGTTGGCATCGTGTCGCCCTGGAACTACCCCTATTACCTGGCAATGGAGCCAGCCGTCGCTGCGCTGGCCGCCGGCAACCGCGTGCTGATCAAGCCGTCGGAGCTGACGCCGGCCACGTCGGAGCTGATGGCCCGTATCGTGGCCGAGCACTTCCGGCCCGAGGAGATGCAGGTCATCACCGGCGACGCCGAGGTCGGCAAGGCCTTCACCGAGCTGCCCTTCGACCATCTCTTTTTCACCGGCTCCACGGCTGTCGGCCGCCATGTGGCCCAGGCCGCGGCAAAAAACCTGACGCCGGTGACGCTGGAGCTGGGCGGCAAGTCGCCGGCCATCGTCGACCGCAGCTGCGATGTCGCCCTGACGGCATCGCGCCTGGCCTTCGGCAAGCTCTTCAACGCCGGCCAGACCTGCGTGGCGCCCGACTACCTGCTGGTGCCCCGCGAGATGGTCGAGCCGCTGAGCCAGAAGATCCTGGCCGAGATGCGCCGCATGTACCCGCGCATCGCCGGCAATGCCGACTACACCAGCGTCGCCACGCCGCGCCACCATGCGCGCCTGCAAGGTCTGATCAAGGATGCTGCCGATCGCGGCGCACGTGTGCTGCGCAGCCATGACGAACAACCCGACGACCGGCGCCTTGTCCCGGCGCTGCTGCTGGACGTGCCGCCCGAGGCCACCGTCATGCAGGAGGAGATCTTCGGCCCGCTGCTGCCCATCGTCGGCTACGACAAGGTCGACGAAGCCCTGGCCCATGTCAACCGCGGCGACCGCCCGCTGGCCCTGTACTGGTTCGGCCAGGACGGCGCCGAACGCGACCGCGTCATGCGCGAGACCCATGCCGGCGGCGTGACGGTCAACGACTGCATCTGGCACCTGGGCCAGGAAGAACAGCCCTTCGGCGGCGTCGGTGCCAGCGGCATGGGGTCCTATCACGGTGAATGGGGCTTTCGCACCTTCAGCAAGGAGAAGCCCCTGTTCATCCAGTCGCGCTTTGCCGGCACCCAACTGTTCCAACCCCCCTATGGCGCCACCTTCGAGCGCCTGCTGTCCCTGTTGAAGAAAGTGGTGTGATGAAGCGCCGTGGACTCCTGAAGTTAGGCATTGGCGCCGCCGTCGTCATCGGCGTGGCCGGTGCCGGTGTGGCCCTCATCAAGCCCGGCCTGGTCGACGGCAGGCTGAGCCCCGGCGCACGCGAGTTGATGCGAGCTTCGGCCATCGCCGTGCTCGGCGACCTGCTGCCCGCCGACGGCGTGGACGCCCAGCTCGCGCGGTTGGATGTCTCCATCGCGGCACTGCCGGCCGCCACGCGCAAGGAGCTGTCCGACGCGCTGGGTCTCCTCAGCACGGTGGCTGGCCGCTACGCCTTGGTCGGCCTGTCCAGACCCTGGGCCGAGGCCGGCATCGACGACATCCGCACGGCCTTTGACGCCATGCGCCTGTCCACCTCCAACACCCGCCAGCAGATCTACCACGCGCTGCGCGACCTCAACGCCATCGCCTTCTTCACCGAACCGGCCAACTGGAAGACGGCGGGCTACGCCGGTCCGCGAGACATCCCATGAGTTCATTGCCCGATCCCATCCTCGAAGGGCTGCAACGCGGCTGGAAGGTGCACGGCGGCCCGCATGCGGCCCTGCCCGCCACGCTGGACTGCGACGTCGCCATCGTCGGCAGCGGTGCCGGTGCCGGCATCACGGCCGAGATGCTGGCCCGCGCGGGCTTGAAGATCGTCATCATTGAAGAGGGCCCGCTGCGCTCCAGCAGCCAGTTCAGGCAGCGCGAGGCCGACGCCTACCCGCAGCTCTACCAGGAGGCCGGCGGCCGCAAGACGGTCGACCAGGCCATGAACATCCTGCAGGGCCGCTGCGTCGGCGGCTCGACGACCATCAACTGGACCGGCAGCTTTCGCACGCCTCCCGATGCGCTGGCCTACTGGGGCGAGCAGTTCGGTCTCAAGGACTTCAACGAAGCCGCGATGGCGCCCTGGTTCGAGCAGGCCGAGAGGCGATTGAACATCGGCGACTGGCTGACCGAACCCAACGAGAACAACGATGTGCTGAAGCGCGGCGCCGAGAAGCTCGGCATCCCGACCAAGGTCGTGCGCCGCAACGTCAAGGGCTGCTGGAACCTCGGTTCCTGCGGCATGGGCTGCCCGACCAATGCCAAGCAGTCCATGCTGGTCAGCACCCTGCCGGCGGCCCTGGACCTGGGCGCCACGATGCTGGTACAGACCCGCGCGGCGAAGTTCGAACTGCAGGGCGACAAGGTGGCCGCGCTGGTCGCCGAGCCGGTGGCCCTGGATGGCAGCGTGACGGGCGCGCAGCTGCGCATCACGGCCAAGCACTATGTCGTCGCCGGCGGCGCCATCAACTCGCCGGGCCTGCTGCTGCGCTCCAACGCGCCCGACCCCAATGGCCTGCTCGGCAAGCGCACCTTCCTGCACCCGACGGCCGGCGGCGTGGCCCTGTTCGACCACGAGGTTGCGGGTTGGGCCGGTGCGCCGCTGTCGGTGTTCTGCGACCACTTCCTGCATGCCGGCCCCATCGACGGGCCTATCGGCTACAAGCTCGAGGTCGCGCCCGTGCACCCCGCCTTCGCGCTGACGAATGGAGGAGGCGTCGGCTCGGAACTGGTCCAGCGCGCCAAGGACCTGCCGCGCACCCAGCTGATGATCGCGCTGTTGCGCGACGGCTTCCATGCCGACGCGGCCGGCGGCGCCGTCAAGCTGCGCGGCGATGGCACGCCGGTGCTGGACTACACGCTGAGCGACTATCTGCTCGACGGCGTGCGCCGCGCCTACCTCACCATGGCCGAGATCCAGTTCGCCGCCGGCGCCAAGACGGTCAGGCCGGTGCATGAGCAGGCCCAGGGTTATGCCAACCTGGCCGAGGCCAAGGCCGGCATCGCCAAGCTGACGATGAAGCCCTTCCTCGCCACCGTGGGCAGCGCCCATGTGATGGGCGGCTGCACGATGGCGGCCGATGCCGGCCGTGGCGTCGTCAGGCCCGACGGCCAGCATTGGCAGCTTGCCAATCTGTCGGTGCATGACGGCTCGCTCTTCCCGACCAGCCTGGGCGCCAACCCCCAGCTCACGGTCTATGGCCTGGCCACGCGCCTGACGAGCGGCCTGATCCAGCGCCTGGGCGCCAAGGCGGTGCTTCTCGCCTGACGGCGAGAATCGTCGGCATGCCGACGATCCGCCATGCCACCTCCGGAGACGCCACGCTGCTTGCGTCCTTTGCCGCCCAGGCCTTTGCCGACACTTATCGCGAGATCAGCGACGCGCAGGAAATCGCGGACTACGTGGCCGAGCATTTCCGGCCCGAGGTCATGGCCGGGGTCATCTCTGACCCGGCCTGTACGACGCTGCTGGCCTGGGTGGACGGGCAACTGGCGGGCTATGCCATCGTCAAGGATGAGGCGGCACCCGACTGCGTGACGGGCCCTGTGCCGCTGAAGCTGTGGCGCATCTATCTGGGCGCCGGCTTCATCGGCCGGGGCCTGGGCGCGGGGCTGATGCAGGCCGTGCATGAGCAGGCCCGCAAACGCGGCGCCGGCACGCTCTGGCTCGGCGTCTACGATCGCAATGTGCGGGCCGTCGAGTTCTATGAACGCTTCGGTTTTGCCAAGGTCGGTGGCCAGGAGTTTCTGTTCGGCGGCCAGATCTATATCGACCCGGTCTATGCCGCCGCTGTGCGGCCCGCGGAGTGAAGACATGATCGAAGGTTCCTGCCTGTGCGGCAGCGTGCGCTGGCGCTTCGACGGCCAGCCCGATGGCGCCACCGCCTGCAACTGCACGGCCTGCCGGCGCTACGGCACGCTGTGGGCTTACGACTATGTGGATGAAGGCATCCATGTCAGCGGTGAAACGCGGGCCTATGTGCGTGGCCGTGCGCTGGAATTCCACTTCTGTCCGACCTGTGGCTGCGTGACGCATTGGCGCGGGCTGAGGCTCGAGGAGGATGGGCGGCGGCGCATCGCGGTCAACCTGCGCCTGGCCGAGCCCGGGGCGGTGGCGAATATTCCCATCGACCATTTCGACGGGCTCGACAGCTTCGACGATCTGCCGCGCGATGGCAGATGCGTTGCCGACTATTGGTTCTAGTCCTACAAGTAAAGCCTTGAAACCGGGCGGCCCGGGCCCATCTCAGCGGCGCAAACTGCCGCATGGCTTGAGGAGTGTTGCGATGAAATTCCCCCGATTCCTGCTCTTGTGCATGGCCCTGCTGTCCGGGCTGTGGCTGGGTACGGCGCAGGCCTTGCCCAATGTCGACGAGGTGCAGGCCGCCGTGCAGCGCGGCGACTACCCCGGCGCCGAGAAGATGATGCGCGAGGTCGTCGCGGCCAAGCCCGACAGCCCGCGTGCCCACTATGTGCTGGCCGAGATCCTGGCCCATCAGCGCCAGTTCAACGAGGCCGCCGAGCATGTGCGCCGCGCGCGCGCGCTCGATCCGGCCATCAAGTTCGCCGACTCGGCCAAGTTCACCGCCTTCGAGCAACTGCTGCAGCGCGAGCAGGCCGGCCTGGCCAAGTCCTCGGCCAACACGCCGGCCGTCGTCAACAGCCCGCCGCCGATGCGGGCGGCACCGGCGCAGCGCAGCGAGAGTGGCGGCGTACCCGTCTGGCTGCTCGTCGTCGGCGCCGTCATCTTCATCTGGGTTGCGGCCAGCTGGATGCGCCGCCGCGCCGCGGCCCAGGCCCAACCCGCCATGGCCGGCGGCTATGGCATGGGTGGCGGCTATGGTCCCCAGGGCTATGGCCCCGGCGTGCCACCGGCCTCGGGCGGCCCCGGCCTGATGGGCGTGGGCCTGGCCGCGGCGGGCGGTGTGGCGGCCGGCATGTTGGCCGAGAAGCTGCTGCACGGTGGCAGTGACGAGCACAGCGTGCCGCGCGACAGCGGCGGCGGCGGTGGCGGCCTCATCCCTGGCAGCTTCGACTCCGGTGGCGGCAACGCTGCGGCCGACGAGCTGACGCGCCGTGACATCGACTTCGGCAGCGGTGATGGCTGGGGCGCCGGCGACGCCGGCGGTGGCGATTTCGGCGGCGGTGGCGGCGGCAGCGACGACTGGTAAGTTGTCACGGGCTGGCGCAGGGGCGGACCCTGATAATCCCGCCCCATGACGCCAGCCGCCTTCACCGGCCAGTTGCTCGCCTTCATTGCCCGTCTCATCACGGGTGCACAGGGCCACTGGAAGGGCTGCCCGCCTAAGGCCGAGCAGCGCATCTACATCGCCAATCACCAGAGTCACTTCGACCTGGTCCTGATCTGGGCGGCCTTCCCGCATGAGTTGCGGGCCACGACGCGGGCCATCGCCGCGCGTGACTACTGGACGACCAGCGCCCTCAAGCGCTGGCTGACGACCGAGGTCTTCAACGCCATCTACGTCAGCCGCACGCGCGCCAACCCCGACGAAGACCCCCTCGAGCCCCTGGCCGAGGCCCTGGCCAATGGCGACTCCCTCGTCATCTTTCCCGAGGGCACACGCTCCAACAAGGGCAACCCCATGCCGTTCAAGAGCGGCATCTACCACCTCGCCGAGCAGTTCCCGCATGTGCAGCTGATCCCGACCTGGATCGACAACGTGCAGCGCGTCATGCCCAAGGGTGAGGTCGTGCCCGTGCCCATCCTGTGCACGGTGACCTTCGGTGCGCCCATCCAGCTGCGCGAGGGTGAAAGCAAGGCCGACTTCCTGTGCCGTGCCCGTGAGGCCGTCATGGAGCAGCGGCCCGATCCGACCCTGGTCGGCCGTCCGGTGGAGGATCACTGATGCGCTGGCTGAAATCCCTCAACGCCAACGAGCAGGTGGCCCTGCTCTTCGTCGTGCTGTTCGGCTTCCTGATGCTGCTGACGGTCGGCCTGTTCCTGAACTCCTTGCGCGAGCGCGAGGATGAGGAAGCCCGCCGCGCCTCCGAGCTGAACTGGGAACGCGTGCGCCGCGACCTGCGCGCCGCCTGGATCGGCGGCTGCATGTTCTGGGTCGCCTGGATCTCCGGGCCGCTGGGCGCGACGCTGCTGTTCGCGCTGTTCTCCTTCCTGGCCCTGCGCGAGTTCATCACCCTCGTGCACACCCAGCGCAGCGACCACCGCACGCTGATCGTCGCCTTCTTCGTGCTGCTGCCGGTGCAGTACATGATCTGCGGCACGCGCTTCTTCGATCTCTTCACCGTCTTCCTGCCCGTCTACGGCTTCCTGGTGCTGCCCATCGTCAGCGCCCTGGCCGGCGACCCGCAGCGCTTCCTCGAGCGCAACGCCAAGATCCAGTGGGGCGTGATGGTCTGCGTCTACGGCCTGTCGCATGCGCCGGCCCTGCTGCTGCTGGACATCCCTGGCAACACCGGGCGCGGTGCCTTCCTGCTGTTCTTCCTCGTCATGGTGGTGGCGGCCTCGCAGATCGCGCAGGAGATCGCCACCCGCACGCTGCGCCGCCGCCCGGTGTCGCGCCAGATCAGCCGCAGCTTCTCGATGCGGGCCTGGTGGATTGGCACGCTGACCGGCGCCGTGGCCGGCCTGCTGCTGTACTGGATCACCCCCTTCAAGGCCGGCCAGGCCCTGGCCATGGCCTTCCTGACCTCGGGTGCCGCTGGCTTCGGCGGCCTGGTCATGAAGGCGCTGAAGAAGGACGCCGGCGTGCTGTACTGGGGCAACCGCAGCTCCATCACCGGCGCCGTCGGCCTGCTCGACCGCATCGCGGTGCTGTGCTTTGCCGCACCGGTGCTGTTCCATTCCGCTCGGTGGTACTACCGGTGAGGATTCTCGGCATCGATCCGGGCCTTCAGACCACGGGGTTTGGAGTGATCGACGCTGAGGGCCCCCGACTGGCCTACGTCGCCAGCGGCACCATCAAGACCAGCGGCGTCGAGGTGGGGGACCTGCCGGCACGACTGAAGATCCTGTTCGACGGCATCCGCGAGGTCACGGCCCGCTACCAGCCGCAATGCGCGGCGGTCGAGATCGTCTTCGTCAACGTGAACCCCCAGTCCACGCTGCTGCTGGGCCAGGCGCGCGGCGCGGCGCTGACGGCCCTCGTCTCCGCCGACCTGCTCGTCAGCGAGTACACGGCGTTGCAGATGAAGAAGGCCATCGTCGGCCATGGCCACGCCAAGAAGGAACAGATCCAGGCCATGGTGCAGCGCCTGCTGAACCTGCCCGGCCTGCCCGGCAAGGACGCGGCCGACGCGCTGGGCCTGGCCATCATGCATGCGCATGCGCGCACCAGCTTCGAGGCCATGAGCCGCAGCACGACGCTGCAGCGCCGCCAGCACGCCCAGTTCAAGGGCGGGCGGACCTACTAGGAAAAACGGCCCGCCGAGGCGGGCCGTTCAAGCCAATGCGAAGCCGGTCAGGCTGCCTTGCGGCGGCGCGAGGCCGCACCGACCGCGGCGAGGCCGCCCAGCACCAAGGCCAGGCTCATTGGCTCAGGGACCGTGGCAGCCACCGCCAGCGTGCCCAGTTGATCGCCACGCGTGGTGCTGAAGGTGAAATTGCTCGACCCGAAGAAGGACTGCAATTCCAGCGTGCCGCCGCCTGCGGTCGTGAAGAAGCCGTTGGGACCCGTCAGCGTGCCGCCGTCGAACTGCACGTAGGCACTGTTGAACGCAGCCTGGGCCAGCGTGAAGCTCTCGCCGTTGAAGACGAAGTCCAGTGCGGTCAGGTCGAAGGCGCCGTCGAAGCCGCCCGCGGCGACCTGGGCATCGTCGAAGTCGAAGGTGCCGGTCAGCACGGTGACGCCCGGGTTGCTGTCGAAGCTGCCCGTGATGCTGTGGGGAGAGGCCACGGCCGCACCGGCCAGGGTCAAGGCCGCGAGGGCTAGCAGGGATTTACGAATCATGATGTTGTTCTTCCTGGAAATGCGGGGACTCAGAACTTGAAGCTGGAGGCATTGATGGCCGAGCAGGCCACGCCCTTCAGTTGCAGCAGGGGTTTGGCTTTGGCCGCGCCGGCGCTGCCATCGGCGTCGATGTTGATGACGGCACCTGCGGCCGAAGGCGTGCAGGTCACATGGCCGCTGGCGAGCGGGTCGGCGCTGGCGATGCCCAGTGAAGCCATCAGCTTGGTCAGCACCAGGGTGTCCATGCCGACGGTGAAGTCGGTGATGACGTCGCCGGCATCCAGCATGCTGCCGTAGACGAACTGGTTGCGGCCGCCGTTGCCGGTCAGCGTGTCGGCGCCGGCGCCCCCTTCGATGATGTCGTCGCCCGCCGTGCCGACGATGGTGTCGCGGCCACTGGTGCCCGTGAGGTTCTTGACCAGATTCAGGCCGATCAGCATCGGGTCATGGTCGGAGGCGCGGAACTGGTTGGCCACATACCAGTCGTTGCCAGCGGCCTTGTCCTCGGTGTTGTAGTCGGTCCATTCCGGCTCATCGGCATTGATGTGCCAGCTCGTCGCGCCCGTCACCTTGGCAGCGATGGCCGCCGTGCCCAGGCCGTGGTCGAGACGGCCGGCGCTGGCGTCGAAGACATAGCTGTAGTCGGCCGGATCGAACATGCTGACGAGGTCGATGATGCCGGCGTTGGTCAGCACGTCGATCGGGTCTTCCTTCGCATAGGAATTGAAGTCGCCGATCATGATGACGCGGTCGGTGCCGGCCGTGGCCTGCACGGTGGGCAGCCAGTCAAGCAGGCGCTGGGCCTGCTGCTTGCGCTGCAGGTTCCAGCAGCCCTGCAGGTCGCCGGTGTCGCCGTTCAGGCCGGTGCCGCAACTGCCCTTGGACTTCAGGTGGTTGACGACGACGGCGAACTTCTCACCGTTCGGTGCCGCGAAGCCCTGGGCATAGGTCGGGCGGTTGTTGATGGGGTCGGCATCGGAGATGGACGCGCCCATCAGGCTGAGTTTGGCGGGCTTGTAGATCATGGCCACGCGGATGGCGTCGGTGCCCGTGCCGGCGGCCGGCAGGGGCACGGCGGCATAGGTGTTGACGCCCATCATGGCGTTGAGGCCGTCAACGAGGTTCTGCACCGCGAAGTTGCCGCTGTTCTGAATCTCCATCAAGCCGACGACATCGGCGTTCAGGCCCGACAGCGCGTTCAGGATCTTGGTACGTTGGCGGTTGAACTCGTTGAGGTTGTCCGCGCCACGGCAGCCGGCGCTCGGGCAGGCACCGCCGCCGGGCACGGAGGTGCCGTCGGTGAAGGTGGTGAAGAAGTTCAGCACGTTGGAGCTGGCCACGCGCACATTGCCGCCCACGGCCGGCGGCGTCAGCGGGCGAGCGATCGGGCGGGCGAACACCGGGGCCGCGGTCGGATGGATGCGGTAGGCCAGGGGGCCGGTGGTCGAGTCGGTGGAGGGGCCGAAGTCGACGACGCCGGTCACGCCGCTGAGGGTGTCGCCACCGCGCACCGTGCCGTCCTGCCAGAGGTAGGGTGTGGGGTTGGGGAACTTGCTGGCGCTGCCATCGTCCAGCACGACGCTGCGGGCCAGGTTGGCGGCCTGCATGGCCAGGGCGGCCGGGCCGGGGCGCATCACATTGGTCGGGTTCAGCGTGCGGCCGCCGGCCGACACGGTCAGCTGGCCCCAACTGCCGACGAAGTTGGTCTGGTTGACCGTCAGCTCGTCGGTGATGTGGACCAGCATGCCTTCATAGCGCTCCATGTCGGACTGGCTGGCCAGCGCAGCCAGGCTCACGTCGACCGGCAGCGGCAGCTGGTTGCCGGTGCTGATGACGGAGACATTGGTGACGCTGCTCAGCTCGGTCAGCGGGTTGGCCTGGCTGGCCGCGCTGTTGGACACCGAATACTCCTGCACCTTGGCCGAGACCTTGACCTTGTCGCCGACGGCCACCGTGGGGGCACTGCTGGTGAAGACGAAGATGCCGTCCGAGGTGGCCGGGTCGCCGTCGCCGTCGGGGTCCTGCATGTAGAAGCCGTTGTTGATCAGCTTGGTGACGATGCCGGTGGTGATGACGGTGCTGCCGTCCAGCAGGCTCTTGGCGCCGGAGCCCTGGATGCTGGGGATGCTCACGAGGCCGGTCACCGACAGCTTGAAGTTGCAGCTGGCGGTCTGGGCTTCGTCGTTGTCCCACTTCAGCGAGAGGTTGTAGACGCCCGCGGCGACGGCGCCACTGACATCGAAGCTCTGGGTGGCGGCCGCGCCATCGCTGGCGGCGGGCACGAGATTGCCCAGCGTGACGCCGGAGGGCAGGTTGCCCACGACCGTGGCCGCGTTGACGCGGCTGTCGGCGTCTGCCGCGCTGACGCTGAAGCTCGACGCGGTGCCGGACACGGCGCTCTGGTCGGGGCAGCTCGGCACGATGGGTTGGTTGACCGGCGTGCCGCCGCAGCTGACCAGGGCCGAGGCGCTGTTGCGGGGCGCGGGCGTGCCGGTGGCGAAGTCGGCGGCGTTGTTGTTGGTGTCGGTGCAGCCGTTGCCGTTGCGGAACAGCGCCGTGGTGTTGGTCAGCGTCGGTGCGACGGCGCCTTCGAAGAAGTTGGCGCTGCCGTAGCCGACCAGGTCCTCGATCTGCGCGAGCTGGGCGGCCGAGCAGATGTTGTTGCCGCCGTTGCAGGTCAGGCCGGTGGCCACATTGGCCAGCACGACCTTGCCGGCGCTGCCGGACATGTTGATGCTGCCCGTCGCGTCGGGCGTCGGCAGGGCGGTGCCGGTCGTGGTGGCCAACCTCACCAGGTAGAAGCCACCGGCCGGGATGGAGCCGGACAGGGCGACGACGCCATTGCCCGAGAAGTTGCCGGTGCCCGTTGCGCTGGCGTACTGGATGGACCAGCCGCTGATGCTGACCGGCGCGGCGCTGGTGTTGTGCAGCTCGACGTAGTCGCTGGCGAAGCTGTTGCCATTGGCGCCATACAACTGGCTGATCACGACCCCACTGGTCGAAGCCAGCACGGCCGGTGCGGCAAAGGCCGCTGCGAGGAGGGAGACCAGAGGTTTGAGTTGCATGACGGGTTAGTAAAAATTGCCCAAAACGGGGCGCATCCTATTGATGCTTCGTGACGAATTGATCCACCGCATTCGAGGGGGTGCGCTCAGGCATGATCCCGGCCCATGTCGCCTGCACTGCTTTTGCTCGGGGTTCTCACCTATTTCGCTGGGCTGTTGGTGCTGGCGCGGTGCGTCTCGCACGGTTCCGGGGCTGAGGGTTTCTATGTGGGGGGCAGGGAAAGTCCCTGGCCGGTCGTCGCCTTCGGAATGATCGGGACGTCGCTGTCCGGCGTCACTTTCATCAGCGTGCCGGGCTCGGTCGGGGCTAACGGCTTCACCTATCTGCAGATCGCCCTCGGTCAGGTGGTGGGTTATGCCGTCATCGCCCTCGTGCTGCTGCCGGCCTATCACCGGCTCAAGCTGGCCTCGATCTACGGCCTGCTGTTGGCCAGACTCGGGCCGGCGGCCCAGCGCCTGGGATCGGCCTATTTCGTGCTGAGCCGCACCCTGGGCGCGACGGCGCGCCTCTACCTCGTCGTGCAGGTGCTGCACACGCTGATCCTGCAACCGCTGGGCGTGCCCTTCGCGCTGGGCGCGGCCGTCGTACTGGCGATGATCCTGCTCTACACCGTCGAGGGGGGCGTCAAGGCCCTGGTGTGGACCGACACGCTGCAGACGGCCGGCATGCTGACCGGCCTCATCGTCTGCGTGGCCCTGTTGTGGCGGGCCGATGCGCTCGCCCAGCTCGATGCCGCCGGCCTGAGCCGTGTCTGGGTGGGTGACCCGCTGAGCCGCGACTTCTCCGTCAAGGCCTTGCTCGCCGGCATGTTCATCGCCATCGCGATGACGGGGCTGGACCAGGAAATGATGCAGAAGAGCCTGTCGGTCGCCAGGCTGCGCGACGCGCAGAAGAACGTCCTCGTGCTGGCCGTGCTGATGCTCGTCGTCGTCGCGGCCTTCCTGCTGCTGGGCGGTTTGCTGACGCTGTTCGCTCGCGAGCATGGGCTGAACGCAACCGGCGATGCACTCTTTCCCACGGTCGTCATGCAGCATCTGCCGGCCTGGGTGCAGGTCGTCTTCGTGCTGGCCCTGGTGTCGGCCCTGCTGCCCAGCGCGGATGGCGCGCTGACCGCGCTGACGGCCAGCACCTGCCTGGACCTGCTGCGTCTGCCGCGCGAGGACGTGCGCACCCGGCGGCGCGTGCATATCGGTTTTGCGGTGCTGTTCCTGGCCCTGGTGCTGGGCTTCAAGGCGCTCGACAGTGCCAGCATGATCTATCTGATCCTCAAGCTGGCGGGCTATACCTATGGGCCGCTGCTGGGGTTGTTTGCGTTTGCGATGTTCACGCCGAGGAAGGTGTCGGCGGCCGCGTTGATCGGGGTCTGCATCGCAGCCCCGCTGCTGTGTGCAGTGCTGGATTTCGGGCAGCCCTGGGGCGGGTATCAGATCGGGTTGGAGTTGCTGTTGCTGAACGGGCTGCTGACATGGGCAGGCCTCGGCTTGGCCGCCCAGCGGCGACACTGACGGCCCATGTCCGCCGCCCCGTTGCCCTCGCCCACCAGCCTCTCCCGCATGCTCGCCGCCTTCGTGCGCGAGCACTGGCGCGCCTACGCCGCAGCGGGCGCCATGCTCAGCTGCATCGCGGCGATGACGGTGTGGATCCCGCGCCAGGTGGGTCATGTCGTCGATGCGCTGGTGGCGGGGGGCTTGCGTGGCGATGCGCTGCTGCGCCAGCTCGGCCTGCTGGTGCTGGCCGGTCTCGCCATTTACCTGCTGCGCGTGGGTTGGCGGCTGACGCTGTTCAAGGCCGCCTTCCACCTCGGCGCCCGCCTGCGCACTCGCCTGTACGCGCGGCTCGCCCTGCAAGGCCCGGCCTACTTCCAGTCCCAGCGCACCGGCGACCTGATGGCGTTGGCGACCAACGACATCGACACCGTCGAGCAGGCCGCCGGCGAGGCCATGCTGGCGGGCTTTGACGGCACGCAAACCCTGGTCCTCGTGCTGGCCATGATGACGCTGGGCATCGACTGGCGCCTCGGCCTCGCCGCGCTGCTGCCTTTCCCGCTGATGGCGCTGGCCTTCTGGTGGATCTCCAACCACCTGCATCAGGCCGCGCAGGACTCGCTGACCCGCTTCGGCGACCTGAACCAGCAGGTGCAGGAAAGCCTGTCCGGCGTGCGCACCGTGCGCGCCCTGGGCCTGGTGGCGCGCAGCGAGAAGCAGTTCAGCGACCTGGCCGAGCGCGCGGCCGAGGCGAGTTTCCGCTCCCAGCGCTGGGAGGCTGCCTATGAGCCCGCCGTCGGCATGACGCTGAGCGCGGCGACGGCGATTGCGCTGGCCATGGGCGGCTGGCTGGTCTCGCGCAGCGAGATCAGCATCGGCCAGTTGACCGCCTTCACGATGTATCTCGGCCAGCTGATCTGGCCGATGTTCGCGGCCGGCTGGGTGCTGGCCTTGCTCGAGCGCGGCCGTGCCGCCTGGACGCGGCTGGCGCCGGTGCTGGATGCGCCGCTTACGCTGGCCGACAACGGTCATGCGGCGTTGCCGGCCGATGTGACATTGCGATCGGAAGCCCTGACTTTCAGCTTCCCCGGTGCCAAGCGCCCGGCCTTGGAAGGCGTAGATCTGACGCTGGCGCCCGGCCGCACCTTGGGCATCGTCGGCGCGACCGGTGCGGGCAAGTCCACCCTCGTGCGCCTGCTGCTGCGCCAAGCCGAGCCGCAAGCCGGGCGCATGACGCTGGGCGGCGTCGCCCTGCCCGAGTTGCCGCTGGCCACGCTGCGCGCCCACATTGCCTGGGTGCCTCAGGAGCCCTTTCTGTTCTCGGCCTCGGTGGCCGACAACATCGCGCTGGCCCGGCCCGGCGCCAGCCGCGAAGAGGTCGAAGCCGCGGCGCGGCTGGCGGCCGTGCATGACGACATCGCGCGCCTGCCCGAGGGGTATGCCACCGAGGTCGGCGAGCGCGGCGTCACCCTGTCCGGCGGCCAACGCCAGCGCGTCGCCATTGCACGCGCGCTGCTGAGCGACGCGCCTTTGCTGGTGCTGGACGATGCGCTGTCGGCCGTCGATACCGGCACCGAGACCGACATCCTCGACCATCTGCGCGAGCTGCGCAGCGCGCGGCCCGACCGCAGTGTCATCGTCATTGCCCATCGCTTGTCAGCCGTCATGGATGCCGACGAGGTCATCGTGCTCAAGCAGGGCCATGTCATCGAGCGCGGCACGCACGCCGAGCTGCTGGCTCTCGGCGGCTGGTACGCGGCCCAATGGCGCTATCAACAGATCGAGGCCAGTCTTGAAGCCGCTTGAAATGGCGCCCCTCGCCCAGTCTCGCCACGCTGGACGCCGGCGAGCCTGGTCGATCCCCCGGGGGGACGGCGACGCTCGCGGCATTGAACCGCGAGCACATCGCCAGTGCGGGCCGGCTTGGGAGCGGCCCGGCGCTCGGCCCGCAATGCACTGCCCGGGGAAGCATCGGAGATGAAGAAGGACACGCCGTGGAAAAGCGTCGGCCTGCTGCTGGACTCAGCGCGGCCCGAACGCGCACACCTGATCAGTGGCGGCATCTGGCTCATCGCCGCCGCCGGCCTCGAAGTGCTCGCCCCCATCTTCGGCAAGCGCTATATCGACCATCACCTGCTGCCGCGCCAGTTCGACATCGCCGAGATGGCCACGTTGCTGGCGCTGATGCTGCTGACCGGCTGGGCGGCGAGCTGGATCCGCTATGCCCAGCTGTCGCGCATGGCCGGCGTGGCGCGGCGCTCGGTGCTGCGCCTGCGCGAACGCGTCTACGCCCATGTGCTGGCCCTGCCCATGGCCTTTTTCGACAAGGCCATCACCGGCCAGCTCGTCAGCCGCGTCACCAACGACACCGAGGCCGTCAACCAGCTCTATCGCCAGGTGCTGTACGTGATGCTGGACTCGACCATCGTCGTCTTCGGCTCCCTGGTGGCCATGGCCTTCCTGGACTGGCGGCTGATGCTCATCGTCGCGACCCTGGTGCCGGCCATGGTGGTCATCATCCTGGGCTACCAGAAGCTGTCCGCGCCGGCGGTGCAGCGCACCCGCCAGCTGCGCAGCGACATCAACGCCCAGATGGCCGAGAGCATGGCCGGCATGGCGGTGTTGCAGGCCAGCGGCGCGGCCGGGCGCTTTGGCCAGCGCTTCGAGACGACGAATGCCGAGCACCGGCTGTCGCGCATCGCCGAGCTACGCGCCAATGCCTGGCTGCTGCGCCCGGCGCTGGATTTGATGAATGTGCTGCTGCTGGTCACCGTCATCTACAGCTTTGGCCGGCGCGAGCTGTCGGGGCTGGAAGTCGGCCTGCTGTACGCTTTTCTCAGCTATATCGCCCGCGTCGTCGAGCCGCTGATCCAGATCACCATGCAGTTTGGCCAGCTGCAGCAGGCCATGGTGGCCGCGTCGCGCGTGCGCACGCTGCTGGAAGAGGACGAGCACCGCGGGCCGCCTCAGGATGGCCGCGACATCGCCCAGGGCAGCATCCGAATCGAGGGCCTGACCTTTGGCTATGACCCCGCGCGGCCAGTGCTGCATGGTGTGGACGTCGACATCCCGGCCGGCAGCTTTGTCGGCATCGTCGGCCACACGGGCAGCGGCAAGAGCACGCTGCTGTCGCTGCTGCTGCGCTTCTACACGGCGCAGCAGGGCCGCGTCACGGTCGACGGCCAGGCGCTGGCCAGCGTGCCGGACGCGGCCTTTCGCGATGCCGTCGGCCTGGTGCCGCAGGAGCCCTATCTGATGGCGGCCAGCGTGCGCGACAACATCGCCATGGGCCGGCCGGGCATCAGCGAGGAAGACATCCAGGACGCCGCTCTGGCGGCCCGTGCGCATGACTTCATCCAGGCCTTGCCGCAAGGCTACGACACCAAGCTGGGCGAGGGCGGGGCGCGCGTCTCCACCGGCCAGAAGCAGCTGCTGGCCATGGCCCGTGCCCTCGCCGGCGCGCCGCGCATCCTGTTTCTGGACGAGGCCACCAGCAATATCGACAGCGCGACCGAGCAGCGCGTCGGCGAGGCGCTGACGGCCCTGCATGGCCGCGTGACGGTGGTGGCGATCGCCCACCGCCTGTCCACCATCCGCGCGGCCGACCAGATCCTGGTGCTCAACCACGGCCATCTGCAGGAGCGCGGCACGCACGAGGCGCTGATGGCCATGGAAGGCGGCCTGTACCGCCGCCTCGTGGAGCTGCAGACGCTGGAAGAAATCGAGGCCGATCCGGAGTCGGCCTGACCTGGGTCAAGGCGGGAACGCACCGTCCTGCCTAGGCTGCGTGGCAGCTTGTCTTGTGCTGCCTTTTGATGACCGATTCTTCTGCTCAGGTGCTGATCTGCGGCGCCGGCCCCGCCGGCTTGGCGCTGGCTTGTGCGCTGCATGATCGCGGGCTGGCCGTGCGTGTGCTGGAACAGGCCGAGGCGCAAACGCTGGCGCAGCCCGCCGATGACGGCCGCGAGATCGCCCTCACGCACCGCTCGCGCCGCCTGCTCGAAGACCTGGGCCTGTGGCAGCGCCTGCCGGACGTCGCGCCGCTGCGCCGCGCCAGCGTGCGCTCCAGTGGCTCGCGGCGGCCGCTGCCCTTCGAGTCGCCCGGGCAGGACCTCGGCTGGCTGGTGCCCAACCACCACATCCGCGCGGCGGCCTGGGCCGCGGCCCAGGAGCGGGGCATCCCGGTCTGCTGCGGCAGCGGGGTGACCGACTTCCAGCGCGATGCCCGCGAAGCCAGGCTGAGGCTGCGCAGCGGGGATTGGCATGCCGCACCGCTGGTGGTCGCGGCCGACAGCCGGTTCTCGGCGCTGCGCCGCCTGGCCGGCATCGGGGCACGCCATCACGACTTTGGCCGCAGCGCCTTGCTGGTGCCCTTGGCCCATGCGCATGACCACGGCGGCCTGGCCCAGGAGTGCTTTCTGCAGGGCCATACGCTGGCCCTGCTGCCCAAGGCGGGCCGCTGCTGCTCGGCGGTGTGGACGGTGGCAAACGCCGAGCTGCCGCGCATCGCCGCGATGGACGATGAGCAACTGGCCGCCGCCATCGAGGCCGCCGCCGAGGGCAGCCTGGGTGCGATGCGCGTCGTGGGCGCGCGGCATGTCTATCCGCTGGTGGCCGTCTGGGCCGAGCGCTTCGTCGCGCCGCGCGTTGCGCTGATCGGCGATGCAGCCGTGGGCATGCACCCCGTCACCGCGCATGGCTACAACCTCGGGCTCTATGGCATCGAGGCGCTGGCACGGCGGCTGGACGTGGCGCGCGACCCGGGCGACATCGGACCGCTGCTGGCCTACGAGGCCGAACATCGACGCAGCGCCGGCCCGCTTTATTTCGGCACCAATATGCTGGTGCGCTTCTTCACCGACGACCGTGCGCCTGTGCTCGCGCTGCGCCGTGCCGTCATCGACCTGGCCAGCCATCTGCCGCCGCTGCGCGCGGCGATCACGCGCCGCCTCGTCGACGCGGCGGGTTGAGTCAGCGGGCGCGTGCCTCGAGCACGGTCAGGCTGCTGCGCAGCTCGCGCAGCGCCTGCTCGATGCGCGTCTCTTGCGGTGCAGGCAGCAGGCGAGCCTCGCGGCTGGCCAGCACGTCCTCGCGCAACGTCAGGCCGGCGCGTTCGAACTGCGGCTTGAGCACCGCGGCGCGCTCGCGCAGCAGCTCGCGCGTGGCCTGGTAGGCATGCTCGGCGAGATGGCGGCGCTGCCGGTAGCTGAAGGTGTTGGCCATGAAGAGCTCGGCATCGCGCGGGTCGGGCTCGAACAGCAGGATGTCGGTCTGCGGATGCGTCAGCTCATAGCCCTTGAGCCCGAGGGCCAGGCGCGAGTGGATCAGCGAGCGGAAGGTCTGCGACAGCACCAGCGGCAGGCCACCGTCCACCAGGCGGTGGATGCGCGGCTGCAGCGCCTTGACCGCCGGGCGGCCAAGCTTGCTGGCCAGCTTCTTGGCCCGGCGCGAGCGCGCGTCGCGCGGCGACATGCGGTTGCTCTCGTAGGGCACCAGCGGGTTCAGGCAGATCAGCAGGTCCAGGCCGCGGTCCAGCAGCACGGAGGCGTGCAGGGTCTTCTTCAGCGCGCCGTCGACGTAGTGGCGGCCGTCGATCTCGACCGGCGGGAAGAGCCCGGGCAGGGCCGCGCTGGCCTGCACGGCCTGAGAGATGGGCACATGGTCCCAGCCCTCGGTGCCGAAGGGGATGGCGTCGCCGCTGTCCAGATCGGTGGCCACCAGCACCAGGCGGTGCTTCAGCTCGCGGAAGTCATTCGTGCGGCCGGGCAGGGCGAAAACCTGGGTCAGGGCTTCGCCAAAGCGCTCGCTGGACAGCAGGCCGGTGGGCAGCACGCGGCCCAGGCGTTCGATGGCACCGAGCACGGAGCGGCCTTCCAGCAGCACCTCGCGGGCGGCATCGGCCAGCAGGCCGGGCAGCAGGCGCAGGCGCTCGCCGAACTCGGCCCAGGCCGGCTGCAGCAACTCGGCGGGGTCGAAGCGGTCGGGCGCCTCGGCGGTGTTCTCGATGAAGGCGGCGCAGAGCTGGCGCGGCGTCATGCCGTTGGCCAGGCCGGCGGCGATGAAGCCGCCCGCGCTGACGCCGATGTAGCCGTCGCAGGCGGTGAAGTCCAGGCCGTCAACGGCCTCCTCCAAAGCACAAAGGGCGCCAACTTCATAGATGGCGCCCAGTGGGCCTCCGCCCGCCAAGGCCAAACCGATCTTCGGTTGGCTCATGGTCGGAGAGAGTTACTTGCTCAGGCTTGAGCGGCTTGCTCGGCGGCCGGTGCGGCTGCGGCCTTCTTGGCCGGGGCGCGCTTGGCTGCAGCGACCTTTTTCGCGGGAGCGGTGGCCTTCTTGGCGGCCGGAGCAGCCTTCTTGGCCACGGTCTTGACGGCGGCCTTCACGGGCGCTGCAGCCTTGACGACGGCCTTCTTGGCAGCGGGGGCCTTCTTGGCCACGGCCTTCTTGACGGCGGCAGCCTTCTTGACGACGGCCTTCTTGGCCTTGGCAGCGGGCGAAGCCTTCTTCAGGCCGGCCGAAACGGCCAGATCGTCGATGCGCTTGATCAGGCTCTGCACGTCGCCGGCGGAGGGCACGTTCAGGGTCTTGAGCGCCTTGGCGACGCGGGCTTCGAAGATGCTTTCCAGCTTGTCCCAGTGCTGGCCGGCCTTGGCGCCGACATCACCGGCCATGCCGCTGACCTTGGTGGCCACGGCGCTGAGCTTTTCCTCAGCGGCGGATTGGGTCTTCTTCTGCAATTTCAGTCCTTCCGAGACGAGGGCCTCGAAGACCTTGGAGCCTTCGCCCTGGGCCTTGGCGAAGGAGGCGAGACCGGCGGCCCAGATCTGCTGGGCGCTGTCCTTGACGTTCTTGGCCATGTCGCCGTCGAGCAGGCCAGCCGGGAAGCCGGTGGCGGCCGCAGCCTTCTTCTTGTCAGCCATCTTCTGGAGCTTCTTGACCATGGTGGGGTGTCCTTGCGAGTTTGCGAATTGCCGAGGGGCACTGTAGCGGCGGCACCCGGCATCGGCACGGCCATTCCTAGTGAGTGCGCTCTACGATGGCCCCTGGGGAAAGTGCCCAGCGGGGCGCTGTAAACCCTGGTCAAGAATCAGTGCGATACCCGTCAAATCCACAAGCAGGAGACCCACATGCAGTATTTCGTCACTGGCGCCACCGGCTTCATCGGCAAGCGGCTCGTCAAGAAGCTGCTGGCGCGTCGCGGCAGCACGGTCTACTTCCTGATGCGCGAGGAGAGCGCCGGCAAGCTGCCCGACCTGCTCGAGTACTGGGGCGCCAGCAAGACCCGCGCGATTCCCGTCTATGGCGACCTGACGGCCAAGAAGCTCGGCGTCGCCAGCGACGTCATCAAGAGCCTCAAGGGCCAGATCGACCACCTCTACCACCTCGCCGCCGTCTACGATCTTTCGGCCGACGAGGAGTCCCAGGTCGCCGTCAACATCGAGGGCACCCGCAGCATGGTGGAGTTCGCCCAGGCCATCGATGCCGGGCATGTGCACCACGTGAGTTCCATCGCCGCGGCGGGCCTGTATGAAGGCGTGTTCCGCGAGGACATGTTCGAGGAGGCCGAGAACCTCGATCACCCCTATTTCATGACCAAGCACGAGAGCGAGAAGCTCGTGCGCAAGGAGTGCAAGCGCCCCTGGACGGTCTACCGCCCCGCCATGGTCGTCGGCGACTCCAAGACCGGCGAGATGGACAAGATCGACGGTCCTTACTACGTGTTCAAGCTGATCCAGCGCATGCGCCAGATCCTGCCGCCGTGGATGCCCAGCATCGGCCTGGAAGGCGGCCGCATGAACATCGTGCCGGTGGACTTCGTCGTCGACGCGCTGGACCACATCTCGCACAAGGTGACCAAGGGCCATGGCTGCTACCACCTCGTCGACCCCAAGGGCTACCGCGTCGGCGACGTGCTGGACATCTTCAGCAAGGCCGCCCATGCGCCCAAGATGAACCTCTTCATCAACGCCGCGTTGATGGGCTTCATCCCCAAGAGCGTCAAGAAGGGCCTGATGGCCCTGGCACCGGTGCGCCGCATCCGCAATGCGGTCATGAAGGACCTCGGCCTGCCCGAGGACATGTTCACCTTCATCAACTACCCGACCCGCTTCGACTGCCGGGACACCGAGGCGGCGCTGAAAGGCTCGGGCATCGCCTGCCCCGACCTGAACGACTACGCCTGGCGGCTGTGGGACTACTGGGAGCGTCATCTCGACCCGGCCCTCTTCATCGACCGCT
Source organism: Roseateles saccharophilus (assembly GCF_031458095.1). Lineage (GTDB taxonomy): Bacteria > Pseudomonadota > Gammaproteobacteria > Burkholderiales > Burkholderiaceae_C > Pelomonas > Pelomonas saccharophila_A. The sequence goes on along the minus strand of NZ_JAVDXU010000001.1, from coordinate 1,937,589 downwards.
CGCTGAAGGGCGCGACAGGCGGCAAGGTCGTCCTCGTCACCGGCGGGTCCTCCGGTATCGGCCTGGCCGCGGCCATCAAGTTTGCGGAGGCCGGCGCCATCACGCTGATCTGCGCGCGTGACCAGGCCAAGCTGGATGAGGCCGTCAAGGAGATCAAGGAGAAGGCCGGCAAGCAGGCCCAGGTGCACGCCTTCGCCTGCGACATCGCCGACGCGGAAGGCAGCGCCAACCTGATCGAGTGGTGCAACGAGAACTTCGGCGGCGTCGACTTCCTCATCAACAACGCCGGCCGCTCCATCCGCCGCGCCATCGAGTCCAGCTACGACCGCTTCCACGACTTCCAGCGGACCATGGACCTGAACTACTTCGGCTGCCTGCGCGTGACCATGGGCCTGCTGCCGGGCATGGCCGCCAAGCGCAAGGGCCATATCGTCAACATCAGCTCCATCGGCGTGCTGACCAATGCGCCGCGCTTCTCGGCCTATGTGGCTTCCAAGGCCGCGCTGGACGCCTGGACACGCTGCGCCTCGAGCGAGTTCGCCGACACCGGCATCACCTTCACGACCATCAACATGCCGCTGGTGCGCACGCCCATGATCGCGCCCACCAAGATCTACAACAACGTGCCGACGCTGTCGCCGGAAGAGGCCGGCGACATGATTGCCCAGGCCTGCATCAACAAGCCGGTGCGCATCGCCACCCGCCTGGGCATCTCGGGCGAGCTGCTGCACGCCGCCGCGCCGCGCATCGCGCAGATCGTCATGAACACGACCTTCCGCATGTTCCCGGACAGCGACGCGGCCAAGGGCGACAAGAGCAAGGGCGGCGGCTTGTCGCCGGAAGCCATCGCTCTGCAGCAGATGATGCGGGGGATTCACTTCTAAGCCATCGTTGAGCGCCCAGGGGCCATAGAGTCCCGGCGCTGAAGGGAGGATCTCTTGCAATACCCGTCATCCGCCGGGCCGCTGCCGGCCGTCACCGCGGCGCCCACGCCGCGCAGCTACAAGCTCCGGGCCTGGGGCGCCGTGGCCGCGCTGGTCGCCTTTCTGGGCATCTATTTCGGCCTGGCCGGCTGGTTTGCCTGGACGGCCTGGCGCCTCGGCCAAAGCGCTTTCGCGGGCCGCAGCGACGGCTTCTGGGCGGGGCTCGTCGCGCTCTGCGCGGCCCTGCTGGCCGTCTTCATGCTGAAGGCGCTGTTCTTCCGCCAGCGCCGCGCCGAAGACCACAGCCTGGAGATCCAGTCGAGCGACCAGCCGGCGCTGTTCGTCGAGCTGAACGCCATCGCCGATGCCGTCGGCGCGCCGCGCCCGCACCGGGTGCTGGTGTCGGCCCGCGTCAATGCGGCGGTGTTCTACGACCTGTCGCCGCTGAACCTGTTGTGGCCGACCAAGAAGGACCTCGAGATCGGCCTGGGTCTGGTCAATGTGCTGAACCGCAGCGAGCTGCGCGCCGTACTGGCCCATGAGTTCGGCCATTTCGCGCAGCGCGCCATGGCCGTGGGCCGCTGGGTCTATGTGGCCCAGCAGATCGCCGCGCGGCTGGTGGCGCAGCGCGACATGCTGGACCGCTTCCTGCAGGCCTTGAGCCGTTTCGACTTCCGCATCGCCTGGGTCGGCTGGGTGCTCAGTGTCATCGTCTGGGCCATCCGCAGCCTCGTCGACAGCGTCTTCACCGGGGTGCAGTTGCTGCAGCGCAGCCTGGGCCGCGAGATGGAATACGGCGCCGACGCCGTGGCCGTCGCGCTGACCGGCAGCGACGCCCTCGTCCATGCCTTGTACAAGCTGCAGACGGCCGACATGGACTGGGACCGTGCCGCCGGCGTGGCGGGCGAACTGCGCGCCAAGGAGCAGTGGGTGGGCGACCTGTTCGCGCTGCAGGCGGCCATCTCGGAGCGCACCGGCCGCATGCTGGACGATGCCGACTATGGCCGGGTGCCGGCCGCCCAGGGCGGTCCCAGCCGCCTCTTCGACACCGCCGACAGCGCCGTGCCGCAGATGTGGCGCACCCATCCGCTCAACCACGAGCGCGAAGCGCGCGCCAAGGCTAACTACAGGGCCAGCGAGGTGGATGAACGCAGCGCCTGGACGCTGTTCGAGAACGCCGCCGCACTGCGCGAGCAGGTCACGCGCCGGCTGATCGAGGCGCCCGGGTCTGCCCAGCCCATGGACGAGGCGGCCCTGCAGGCCGCGCTGGACGAGCGCTTCGGCGGCGAGCTGCTGCAACCGCGCTACCGCGGTGCCTACCTCGGCCGTGCGCTGACCCGCCATGTGGCCGAACCCGGCCAGCTCGTCGGCGCATTGCCTGGAGCCGCCGAGGGCATCCAGCGCCTGGCCGCCCTCTACCCGGCCAGCCTGGGCGAGGCCGTGCGCCGCTGGCGCCGCATCGACGCCGACAAGGAACCCGCCGAGCACGCCGAGTTGCTGGCCGAGCTGCGCCGTCACGACGAAGCCGCCCGCGCCGCCCATCTCGCGCTGGCCCGCGTCCTGGGCGATGGCAGCGAGGCGCGGCTGCGCGGGCTGCTGGCCCAGCTGCACTACACCGAGCACACGACGGCCAATCTGCGCGACCTGCGCGGCGTGCTGGCTCACACGGTGCACGTGCTGACGGTCGGGCGCATCACCAATGCCGTGCGCGATCGCGTGCTGGGCGCGGCCGAGGCCCTGCACGAGGGGCTGATGGACCTGCATGGCCAGGCCGGCCTGCTGCGCCTGGACGCTGCCACGCTGAAGCGCCTGGAGGTGCAAAGCTGGCCTGCTGCCCTGGGCGAATTCAAGCTGCAGGCGCCGGATTACGGCAACCTCGGCGACTGGCTGAACGTCATCGACGGCTGGATGGACGGGGCCGAGCATGCGCTCAACCGCCTGCGCGGCGCGCTGCTGGGCGAGTTGCTGGCGGCCGAGGACCGGGTGGCCCGTGGCGAAGCGCAACCAGCGGCGGCCGAGACGCCTGCGGCGCCGCCGCGCTACGTCACCTTGCTGGAGGGGGCCGAGCGCCCGCGCGACCTCAGCCCCAGCCTCTGGGCGCGCTTCCTGGCCGCGCAGGGCCGTGGTGCGGCGGCGGCGCGCATCGCCGTGGCCGGTGGCATCGTCGTCGGTGTGCTCGGCTTCGGTGGCGGCTATGGCGACATCGGCGTGCAGGTGCTCAACGGCCTGGACCGCCCCGTGCGCGTGCGCGTCGGCGGGGCGAGCGCCATCACCCTGCCTGCCTTTGGTTCGGCCACGGTCGGCCAGGCGCCGGACGCCCACCTGCCCATCGTGGCCGAGACGGAGCAGGGGGAGCTCATCGAGCGCGTCGAGGTGGCCCTGGAGCATGGCCCGGGCCGGCCGGTCTACAACGTCGCCGGTGCCGCGCCGCTGGTCGAGCTGACCTACACCTATGGCCGCGACACCGGCTCGGTGCCGCCCAGGATGCTGGGCGCGCAGCGCTGGGTCACGAGCCAGGCCGACGTCTTCTTCGGCGATCCACCCCACAGCGTGTCGGTCAAGCAGGGGCAGACGGAGACCCGGCGCGTGCTGCACAGCGCCGCAGATGCCATGCCGGGCCTGCAGCTCTCACTGCTGGGTGACGACACCGCCGCCGCCGAGCGTGTCAGCGAGGCGCATCTGCACTGGGATCGCCGCGATTCGCCGCTGCGCCTCATCTGGCTGAGCCAGCTGCAGGGCCGACCGGCGCACGACAAGCTGCTGGCCGCAGCGCTGGCGCGTGAACCGGCCAGCATCGAGCTGCAGCGCGAGCGCTTCGACACGCTGCCCGCCGACGAGCTCAAGCGCGTTTGCGGCGAGTTGGGCCGCCGTGCGGCCGCGGCGGATGCGGACGGCAACGCCGTCTATCTGGCGGCGCGCTGCCTGCCCGACGGGCCCGTGCGCGACGCGGCACTGGTGGCCGGCCTGTCGCGTTTCCCCCAGCACCCCTGGCTGGCCTACGGGGCCGCCTGGGCCGAGGCTGGCAATGCCAACTGGCGCGTCGCCCTGCGCAACTACGAGCTGGCCCGTGCCGAGCCCACGCTGGCGCCATTCGCGACCGTCGAGGCCAACCGGCTGCGCCGCCTACTGGGCGAGAAGCCCCTGGACAGCGTGGCCGAGCGCATCGGGCCGCCCAGTCGGCTGCAGGCCGCCCTGGGCATCAAGGAGCAGGCGGGCACGCTGATCTCGGAACCCGAGGTCTATGCCAGCTTGGCCGCGGGGCGGCTCGATCAGGTGCTCCAGCTGGCGCCCAACCCGCACGCGCTGCGCCTGGCCGCGGCTTCCGATGGAGCGTCGCTGGAGTTGCGCGGGCTTGCTCGGGGCTTGTCGGCCGATCAGGGGCTGGATCGGGACACCTATTGGACCGCGCTGGCCCTGGCCGAACGCGAGCGCTGGACCCTGCCGGCGCTGCCCAAGGGCTTGCCCGGCGTGGACGCCCAGGAGCAGGCCAAGCTGGAGGCTTTCCGCGCCGCGCTGCACAGCCCCGCCACGCTGGCCGGCGCCGAAAGGCATCTGCAGGGGCTGTCGCTGGAGCTGCGCGGCCAGGCCTACAGCATGGCCACAGTGCTGCTCGGCGAGCGCACGCCGCCGGCCTGGCGTGAAGCCGCCAAGCGCCTGCTGCTCAGCCACGAGCGGCCCTACTTCAACTGAATCACAATGTTCCGAAGCCCGGCCTCGGCCGGGTTTTTCTGTTTGGAGAGGACAAGACCCATGCTCAGAGGACAACGTGTCGGCCTGCGCTATGTCACCGAGGACGACCTGCCCTGGCTCAAGCGCACGACCGGCGACCCGCAGGTGCGCGGCCCTCATCTGGGTTCGCGCATGATGACGCCGCATGCGGTCGACAAGCGCTGGCAGGACAACGGCTTCGCCAACGAGGATGCCGAGCGCCTGCTCATCTGTCACCTGATTGACGGTTCGGTCATCGGCGACGTGGTGCACTTCGCCGCGGCCCGCTACACGACGGCGCGCGAGATTGGCTGGACCCTGGCCGACGTCGCGATGCGAGGCCAGGGGCTGGCCAGCGAGGCGGCCGCGCTGCTGGTGGATTATCTGTTCGAAAACTGGCCGGTGAACCGGCTGTCCTGCGGCATGTCGGTGCACAACCATGCGTCACGGCGCGTGGCGGAGAAGTGCGGCTTCACGCACGAGGGCATCCAGCGCGGCGTCGTCTTTGTCGGCGGCGAGTATGTGGACTGCCATTCGCTGTCGCTGCTGCGCAGCGAATGGATGGCGATGAAGGGCAGGAGCAAGTGAAGGACAACAGCAACCGCGAATTCGACCTGATCGTCTTCGGCGCGACCGGCTTCACGGGTCGTCTCGTGGCCGAGTACCTGCACCTCAGCGGCGCCGCCGGCGCGCGTTGGGCGATCGCGGGGCGCAGCCTCGACAAGCTCGGCAAAGTGCGCGATGAGCTGCATCTGCCGGCCTCCGTCGCGCTGCTGAAGGCCGATGCGAGCGATGCGGCGGCGCTGAAGGCCCTGGTTGCGCGCACTCGCTGTGTCATCACGACGGTCGGCCCCTACCAGCTCTATGGTGAGCCCCTCGCGACGGCTTGTGCCGAGGGCGGCACCGACTATGTCGACCTCTGCGGCGAGCCGCTGTGGATGGCCCGCATGATCGACAAGCTGACGCCGGCAGCGCAAAAGAGCGGGGCGCGCATCGTCTTCTCCTGCGGTTTCGACTCCATCCCCTTCGACCTCGGCGTCGTCTATCTGCAGGCCGAGGCTGAGAAGCGTTTCGGCGCGCCCCTGCCCGAAGTGCGCGGCCGCGTCGCCCGCGTCAAGGGCACGGCCTCGGGCGGCACCCTGGCCAGCATGATGGAAACCATCGAGGCCGTGCGCCGTGAGCCCGCGCTGATCAAGGTCATGGCCAACCCCTTTGCGCTGACGCCGGGCTTCAAGGGCCCGCGCCAGCCTGGTGGCCAGACGGCGGACTTCGACGACTGGGCCGACCACTGGAGCGGCCCCTTCTTCATGGCCACCATCAACACCAAGAACGTGCATCGCAGCAATGCGCTGCGCGGCCATCCCTGGGGCACCGATTTCATCTACAGCGAGAAATTGCTGACCGGCAAGCCCGGCCAGGCCGACAAGGGCCGCAAGAAGGCCGTCGCCCTGGCGCGCTTCAACAAGCTGCAGAACCTGGCCCTGGGCTTTGGCCCGACGCGGGCCCTGCTGCGCCGCTTCGTGCTGGCCAAGCCGGGTGAGGGCCCGGACAAGGCGGCCCGCGAAGCTGGTCATTACGAATGCTGGTTCACCGGCAAGTCGGCTCAGGGCGAGCTGCTGCGCGCCGTCGTCAAGGGCGACCGCGACCCCGGCTATGGCTCGACCTGCAAGCTCATCAGCGAGACGGCCCTGTGCCTGGTGCAGGACGTGAACCGCGACGCGACGCCGGGTGGTGTCTGGACGCCGGGCGCCGCCATGGGCCTGGCCCTGGTGCGCCGCCTGCATGAACGGGCCGGCCTGACGTTCGAGATCGCGGCTTGAGGGGCCGGCCGCGCTGGGCGGTCAGCCAGCCGTGCATGCACTGGACGCTGCAGGGCAATCTGGCCGAGACCCTGGCGACGCTGGAGGCTGCGGCCGCCGCTGGCGCCGAAGGCTGTGTCTGTACCGAGCTGGCGCTGACGGGCTTTCATCGCCGCCTGCCCGAATTGCTGGACGCGACGGCCTTGGTGGACGCCGAGGCCCAAGTCCGTGCGGCCTGTCAGCGGCTGGGCATCGCGGCCGTTCTCGGCGTGCCGACGCTGGGCGAAGGCGGCGCGGTCTTCAACAGCCATCTCTACATCGACGCAGCCGGCCGTGAACTGGGCCGTGTGCACAAGCGCGGCCTGACCGACAGCGAGGCGAGCTTCTTCACAAGGGGTGGCGCACGGTGCTGGACAGCCATAGGCGGCCTGCTGGCGACCTCGGTGCTGTGCCGCGAGATGCTGGATATCGAGGCGCTGCTGCCCGAACTGCGCGTCCCTGTTGCCGACGCGAGGCTGCGCGTCATCTTCTGGCCCAGCTATATCGCCGAATCCGATGCCGAGCAGACGGCCTTGTGCCAGGCCTACCGGGCCGGTGCCGAAGTCCTCGCCCGCGAGCTGGACGCCTGGGTGCTGCAGAGCAACTGGCCGGTGGCGCTGAACGCGCCCGAGCAGCGTGGCTTCGGCGCGGGCGTCGTCATCGCGCCCGGTGGCGGCTGCGTGCAGACACTGCCGCGCGATGCGGCAGCGCTGGCCGTCGTCGAGCTGGCTTAGCGGCGGCGCTTGGCCAGCCAGGCCAGGGCGCCCAGGCCGCCGAGCAGCAGGGCGCCGCTGGCGGGCTCGGGCACGGGGGCCAGGTTGCCGGTCACCGTCACGGCGTTCAGGCCCCAGCCTTCGTCGCCCAGGCCCTGGAAGCCGGCGCGCGCCGAGCCTTCGAAGGCGTTCGGGCTCTCGTAGTTGAAGACGAGCTGGTTGCTGCCGCCGGCCAGCGTGACGGGCAGGCTGATCATCAGCTCCTTGGTGCTGTTGTTGACGACACCGACGGTGGCACCGTTGGGGTCGACCAGCACGCGGCTGAGGCCGCCGCCGCCGATGTCCCAGGTGCCGCTCAGCACTTCGCTGCCGTTCAGCGTCACATGCAGGATGTCGATCCAGAAGTTGTCGCCGTCCAGCGTGGCATAGCCGGCCAGCGTGAAGGCGAGCTGGCCAGCGCCCGCACCGGCGGCGAAGTTCAGCGCCACCGAGTTGTTGGTCTCGAGGGCCGCCGTCGGCGCCGGCAGCGTGTAGAGCGTCGCGGCCCATGAAGGCGCGGCGATCAGCAAGGCGGCGGCGAGCAGGGGCAGTCGAGGCTGGAGTGACATGGCGGTCTCCGATGAGGAATCGGCGAAATCTATCCGCGACCGCTCATAACTGCGCACTTCGAATTTGGGGGTGGCCCCCGAGCTGCGGGGGCTCAGGCGCGCCGGATCAGGGCCGCATAGCAGCCGCGCCGCGCGAAATGCGCGTGGATGTAGGCGACCTCGGGCTGGGCCAGCAGGCGTTCGATGAGGCCCTCGATGGCCTGGCCGTCGATGATGTCGGCATCGACCATCAGGCCGGCGGCGTCAAAGGCGCGCAGCGACAGCAGGCGGCGGCGCAGCGCCCCGGGCACGGTGTCGACGGCGTCGAAGGCTTGGCTGGCCTGCTCGCGCACGAAGATGGCGTGGCGGGAGCGATAGGGCGTGTCGGCGGGCTGGTGCTCGTGGTTGATCAGCAGGACGCTCTCGTCGGGCGTCGTGTCGCGCAGTTCGACGCGGTCGGGCAGGCCTTCGCCGCGATAGCGCAGGGCGCCATGGGCGGCGAGTTCGGCGTCGCTGAGGCCAAAGAGGTGGGCGAAGGGCTGGGCGGACAGGCCGGTGATGCGAAAGGGCATGGCGTGCTCCTGGTTGGGATGAGTGCCATTCTTCGCAAGCGGCCCGCTCAGGTCTGGCCGCTATCGGACATGGAGAGCCCATTGCCCTGGGGCTAGGAGGCTCTAGTCGCGCCCGGCCGGGCGCTCGAACGCGTTGTCCACCCAGCTTTCGGCAGCGGACTGGCTCAGCCGGAAGCCGGCAGCCACCTTGACCTGGGCGAGCTGTTCACCGGCCGCGTCGTGAGCGCGCAGCCAGGCAAAGGGGTCGTCCTCGCTGGGCACGATCTCCAGCGAGATCTTCAGCCAGTTGCCGTCGCGGGCGACGTACAGGGCCTTGTTGAGCTGGGCATGGAGTTGCTGCTCATGGCGGCGTATGACCTCGGACGCCGTCTTCACCAGCGTGTTGAAGGCATTGCCGTCCAGCGGCTTGGGGTTCTTCTTGTCGCGCCCCATGGTCCAGGGGCCGACGAGGGCCGGCTCGCTTTCGCCGGCCTTGTACATGGCGACGGCCCAGCCTTCGTCGTCCTCGTTCTTGATGACCTGGGCGGTCCAGCCGTTGTCGCGCCACAGGCGCGCTTCATACAGGGGTTCGTCGGTGTCGGGAGCGGACATAAAAATGGCGGGCTGGTGAGCCCGCCATTGTCCGCTCCCGCCGGAAGGCTTCAGCCGTTGCTGGCCGGCTGGACCGCCGGGGCGCGCTGCACGCGGGTCTTGCCACCGGTCGTGACCAGCACGACGGGGTCGCCGCTGTTGAAGGTTTCGGCGCCCTTGGCCTGGACGATGGCGCGGCGTTCGCCGTTGCGCAGCTGGACGATGATTTCCAGGGCGTCTTCCTTGGTGGCCGAGCGCTCGATGGCGTTGCCGATGACGGCGCCGGCGACGGCACCGATGACGCCGACGACGGCGCCTTCACGGCGGCCGCCGACCGAGCTGCCGGCAATCGCGCCGGTCACGCCGCCGGCCACGCCGCCAACGCCGCTTTGCGAACCGTCGACGGTGACGGGACGGGTGGACAGCACGGTGGCGTCCTGGATCTGCGACAGGCGCTGCGCGTCACCGCGCTGGACGACGTCGGGACTGGTCGTCGAGCAGGCCGAAAGCACCAGGGCCGCGGCCAGGGTGAGGGAAGTCATGAGCTTGGACATTCGAATACTCCTTGGGCAAAACGGCAGCCCAACGTCCGCAATTGTCCTGCCGTTGACGGCTGGATGCCCTGGACTACAACTCTTTACCGTTGGCGGTCAACGGGGATCACCCCTGCGTCAGCCATGCAGGCGCGAGCTGCGCGGCACGCTGGCGAGCAGGAATTCCATCTGGTCGGCCAGGATGCGGCGTCCGCGCAGGATCATGTCCTCGTGCAGGCTGGGGACATAGGGCAGATAGAGCAGGCTCATATGGGCCTCCTCCGGCATGCGGTTGCCCTTGCGGCCGTTGCAGGGCCGGCAGGCGGTGATGCAGTTCATCCAGGTGTCGTAGCCACCGCGCGAGGTTGGATGGATGTGTTCGCGCGTCAGGTCCTCGGGCAGGCAGTGGTGGCCGCAATAGGCGCAGACGAAGCGGTCGCGCACAAAGAGCTTGCTGTTGGTCAGGGCCGGCGCCTGGCGCCAGGCCCGGCTGGGAACGGCGCCGCGCACGGCAATGATGGGGTGGACCTCGATGCGCGACTGGCGGCCCGAGATGCGCTGCCAGCCCCCGCGCAGCACCTGGCAGGGGTCGCCCAGCGTCCAGGCGACACCGTCGCAGGCATAGATCACGGCCGCTTCACGGGTCGTGATCCAGGCCTGGGGGCGGCCGGAGACATCGAGTTGGAGCACATCCACAGAAGTCAACCTCCTACCGGAGACTACTTCAGAAGCGACCTGCCGCTCAAGCGCCGGGCCATGACACGTGGCGGTGGTGTCTGTATTTGGGGCCGAGCGCCGGGCCGCCCCTAGCCGGCCCGTTGGGCGAAGTGCTCGCGGCTCGATGCCGCGAGCATCGCCGTCCCCGCGGGGGACCGACCAGGCGCGCCCGCGTTCAGCGTGCGGGACCGGGCGAGGGGCTGGGGTCTACCCTAGGTGGGCGGCAGTTTTAGGCACAACACCCTAGGATTTAGTCGGACTGGACTGGCGCTGTCGCCGGAGCGACCTGCAAAATAGAACGATCGTTCGTTTTATTCCTGCCTGGTCTGTCCGTGAGCACGCTGCCCCTGCCGCCCAAGAAAACCGCCCCGCTGCGCGTTGCGAAGCCGGCCCGCGTTGCGCGCTCGCTGCAAAAAGGCCAGCAGACCCGCGCCGCCATCCTCGAAGCCGCCCTGGGCCTGGCCTCGCACATGGGCCTGGAAGGCCTGTCCATCGGCGCCCTGGCCGACGTGACGGGCATGAGCAAGTCGGGCGTCTTCGCCCACTTCGGCTCGCGTGAGGAACTGCAGATCGCGGTCGTGACCGAGTATCACGCCAAGTTCGAGGAAGAAGTCTTCTTCACCGCCATCCGCGAGCCGCGCGGCCTGCCGCGGCTGCGCGCCATGTTCGAGCGCTGGGTGCGCCGCGTCTCGGTCGAGGTCGACTCCGGCTGCATCTACATCAGCGGCGCCGTCGAGTTCGACGACCGGCCCGGCCCGGTGCGCGACGCTCTCGTCGCCATGGTCAAGGCCTGGCATGCGGCCCTCCAGAAGGCCATCACCCTCTCCATCGGCGAGGGCCATCTGAAGGCCGATGCCGACGTCGAGCAGATCTGCTTCGAACTGCATGGCCTCATCCTGTCCCTGCACCACGACGCGCGCTTCATGCGCATTCCCGGCGCCCTGGCGCGCGCCGGCACCGGCTTCGAGCGGACCATCCAGTTCTATGCCACGCCGCTCGGCCTGCAGGTCGACCAGTCGCGCAAGCCTCCCAAGAACGGCGCCGTCAAGCGCTGAACCGATTCACCACCACTCTCACCGTAGTCCCAGGAGTACCCGATGCCCCAGTACACCCCGCCCATGCGTGACATGCAGTTCGTCATGCACGAGCTGCTGAACGTCGTCGACGAGCTGAAGATGCTGCCCGGCCACGAGGACATCGACGCCGACACGATCAACGCGGTGCTCGAGGAAGGTGGCAAGTTCGCCGCCGAAGTCATCGCCCCCATCAACCTCAGCGGCGACGCCGAGGGCTGCGTGCTCGACAAGACCACGCACGAGGTCAAGCCGCCCAAGGGCTTCAAGGAAGCCTACAAGCAGTACGTCGAAGGCGGCTGGCCGGCGCTGAGCTGCGACCCGCAGTTCGGCGGCCAGGGCCTGCCGCATCTGGTGAACCAGTTCTTCTACGAGATGCTGAACTCGGCCAACCAGGCCTGGACCATGTACCCGGGCCTGAGCCACGGCGCCTACGAGGCCCTGCATGCCCACGGCACGCCCGAGCAGCAAGCCCTGTACCTGCCCAAGCTGACCAGCGGCGAGTGGACCGGCACCATGTGCCTGACCGAGCCCCACTGCGGCACCGACCTCGGCATGCTGCGCAGCAAGGCTGAACCGCAGGCCGACGGCACTTACAAGATCACCGGCTCGAAGATCTTCATCTCGGCCGGCGAGCACGACATGGCGGACAACATCGTCCATCTGGTGCTGGCCCGCCTGCCGGACTCGCCCCAGGGCAGCAAGGGCATCTCGCTGTTCGTCGTGCCCAAGTTCAACGTGAACGCCGACGGCTCGCTCGGCTCCCGCAACCCCGTCTTCTGCACCGGCCTGGAGCACAAGATGGGCATCCACGGCAATTCCACCGCGCAGATCACGCTGGAAGGCGCTGTCGGCACCATGGTGGGTCAGCCCAACAAGGGCCTGGCTGCCATGTTCGTCATGATGAACGCGGCCCGCCTGGGCGTCGGCAACCAGTCCCTGGGCCTGACCGAAGTGGCCTACCAGAACGCCGTGGCCTATGCCAAGGACCGCATCCAGATGCGCGCCCTGAGCGGCCCCAAGTCGCCCGACCAGCCGGCCGACCCCATCATCGTCCACCCCGACGTGCGCAAGATGCTGCTGACGGCCCGCGCCTTCGCCGAAGGCGGCCGCATGCTGCAGGGCTACACGGTGCTGCAACTGGACAAGGCGCTGAAGAGCGACGACGAGGACGAGCGCAAGGAAGCCGACGCCGAAGTCGCGCTGCTGACGCCCATCATCAAGGCCTTCATCACCGACAACGGCTGGCTCGCCACCTCGCACTGCATGCAGGTCTTCGGCGGCCACGGCTTTATCCATGAGACGGGCGTGGAGCAGTTCGTGCGCGATGCGCGCATCAACATGATCTATGAAGGCACCAACACCATCCAGTCGCTGGACCTGCTGGGCCGCAAGGTACTGGGCAACAACGGCGCTACGCTGAAGAAGTTCGGCAAGAAGATCGCCGCCTTCATCGAAGAGGAAGGCACCAACGAAGCCATGCAGGAGTTCGTGAACCCCCTCGCCGACCTGGGCGACAAGGTCAACAAGCTCACGCAGGAAATCGGCATGAAGGCCTTCGGCAACCCCGACGAAGTCGGTGCGGCGGCAGTGGACTACCTGCGCGTGGTCGGCCACATGACCTTCGCCTTCTTCTTCGCCCAGGCCGCCAAGATCGCCCTGGCCAAGAAGGACAGCGGCGACCCGTTCTACACGGCCAAGCTGGCCACGGCCCGCTTCTACTTCGCCAAGCTGCTGCCTGAGACGGCCAGCCTGATCCGCACCTGCCGTGCGGGCCTGGCGCCGCTGATGGAAATGGAAGAAGCCCTGTTCTGAGACAAGGTCGAGCCTGCTCGACGACAAGGATGCCCCCCATGAAATTCCTGTTCGCTGCTGCCCTGCTGTTGCCCGCGTTTGCCTTGGCGCAGACTTCACCCGTGGGCCTGTGGAAGACCATTGACGACGACGGCAAAACCGCGAAGTCGCTGGTTCGCATCAGCGAACAGGGGGGCACCCTCGTGGGCAGCATCGACAAGCTGCTGGACCCCAAGGATCCAGGCGATTCCAAGTGCGACAAGTGCACGGACGACCGCAAGGACAAGCCCGTCGTCGGCCTGCAGATCATCCGCGGCGTGAAGGGCGAGGGCGACGGCACCTGGGGTGGCGGCGAGATCCTCGACCCCAACAACGGCAAGACCTACCGCACCCGGCTCAAGCCCATCGAAGGCGGCAAGAAACTGGAGATGCGCGGCTATATCGGCCCCTTCTACCGCACGCAGACGTGGATCCGCGTGGAGTGAAGTGGCCCCTCGCCCAGGCTGCCGCGCTGGACGCGGGTCAGCCTGGTCGGTCCCCCGAGGGGACGGCGATGCTTGGCGGAATGACCGCAAGCACATCGCCAACCGGGCCGGCTTGGGGCGGCCCGGCGCTCGGCCCGAAGGGCAATGAACAACTGGCAAACATGGAGAATGAAATGAGTCGATTCCAAGTCCGCAAGGTCGCCGTGCTCGGCGCCGGCGTGATGGGCGCGCAGATCGCCGCCCACCTCGTCAACTGCAAGGTGCCGGTCGTGCTGTTCGACCTGCCCGCCAAGGAAGGTGCCAAGAACGGCATCGTCACCAAGGCCGTCGACGGCCTGAAGAAGCTCAAGCCCGCGCCGCTGGGTGACTCGGCCGAAGCCGCGCTGATCCAGCAGGCCAACTACGAGGAGCACCTGGAAGTGCTGCGCGGCTGTGACCTCATCATCGAGGCCATCGCCGAGCGCATGGACTGGAAGCTCGACCTGTACACCAAGATCGCGCCCTTCGTTGCCCCGCACGCCCTGGTCGCTTCCAACACCTCGGGCCTGAGCATCACCAAGCTCTCCGAAGTGCTGCCCGAAGAAATCAAGCCGCGCTTCTGCGGCATCCACTTCTTCAACCCGCCGCGCTACATGGCCCTGGTCGAGCTGATCAACACGCCGACCACGCGCCCCGAAATCCTCGACCAGCTCGAAGCCTTCGTCACCACGTCGCTGGGCAAGAGCGTCGTGCGCGCCCATGACACGCCCAACTTCGTCGCCAACCGCGTCGGCATCGCCGGCATGATGGCCACGATGATCGAGGCCGAGAAGTTTGGTCTGACGGTGGACGTCGTCGACGACCTGACCGGCAAGAAGCTGGGCCGCGCCTCGTCGGGCACCTTCCGCACCGCGGACGTCGTCGGCCTGGACACCATGGCCCACGTCGTCAAGACCATGCAGGACAACCTGAAGGACGACCCCTTCTACAGCACCTACGCCACGCCGGCCGTGCTGGCGGGCCTGATCCAGAAGGGCGCCCTGGGCCAGAAGAGCGGTGCCGGTTTCTACAAGAAGGTCGGCAAGGACATCCAGCGCCTGGACTTCGCCACCGGTGAATACGTCGCCGGCGGCAAGAAGGCCGATGAGATCGTCGCTCGCATGCTGAAGAAGCAACCGGCCGACCGCCTCAAGCTGCTGCGCGAATCGACCAACCCGCAAGCCCAGTTCCTGTGGGCCATCCTGCGTGACAGCTTCCATTACGCCGCCGTTCACCTGAACACCGTGGCCGACACCGCCCGCGAGATCGACTTCGCAATGCGCTGGGGCTTCGGTACGCAACAGGGCCCGTTCGAGCTGTGGCAAGCCGCCGGCTGGAAGCAGGTCGCCGAGTGGATCTCGGCCGACATCGCCGACGGCAAGACCCTGTCCAGCGCGCCGCTGCCGGCTTGGGTCACCGAAGGCCCGGTCGCTGAAGCCGGTGGCGTGCACACGCCGCAAGGTTCCTGGAGCGCCGCTGAAGGCAAGTTCAAGCCGCGCAGCGAGCTGCCGGTCTACGCCCGCCAGGCCTTCCCGGAAAGCCTGCTGGGCACCGGCGCCGCTGACCCGCTGAAGAGCGGCACCGAGCTGTTCAAGAACGAGGAAGTGCGCGTCTGGACGCTGGACGGCGAAGTCGTCATCGCTTCCATCACCGCCAAGCTGCACCTGATCAGCCCGGCCGTCACCGAGGGCCTGCTGAAGGCGGTCGAGATCGCTGAA
The DNA here is from genome assembly GCF_031458095.1 of Roseateles saccharophilus. Classification (GTDB taxonomy): domain Bacteria; phylum Pseudomonadota; class Gammaproteobacteria; order Burkholderiales; family Burkholderiaceae_C; genus Pelomonas; species Pelomonas saccharophila_A. The sequence goes on along the minus strand of NZ_JAVDXU010000001.1, from coordinate 1,922,340 downwards.
GCCGACTACAAGGGCCTGGTGATCTGGTCGCCGGACGATGTGTTCTCCGCCGGTGCCAACCTCGAGAGCCTGATGCCCGTCTTCATGAAGATGGGCAGCAAGGGCATCGCGCCGGAAGAGAAGAAGCTGCAGGACATGATGCTGCGCCTGCGCTACGCCAATGTGCCGGTGGTCGCCGCGATGCGCGGCCTGGCCCTGGGCGGTGGCGCCGAGCTGGCCGTGCATTGCGCCCGCCGCGTCGCCCATGTCGAGAGCTATGTGGGCCTGGTCGAAGTCGGCGTGGGTCTGATCCCCGGCGGTGGCGGCCTGACCTATATCGCCCGCCGCGCCGCCGAGATGGCCGCCGCCGGCAATGCCGGTGCCGACATCCTGAGCTTCCTGAAGGACGGCTTCCTGACCGCGGCTACCGCCAAGGTCGCGACCTCGGCTCATGAGGCCCGCAAGAACGGCTTCCTGCTCGACAGCGACATCATCGTCCCGCACAAGGACGAACTGCTGCACGTGGCCACGGCCACGGTGAAGGGCATGAGCGAGGCCGGCTACCGCCCACCGCACAAGCTCATGTTCCCGGTCGCCGGCCGCAGCGGCATCGCGACGATCAAGGGCCAGGTCGCCAATATGCGCGACGGCGGCTTCGTCAGCGCCCACGACTACCACCTGGCCGCGGCGATTGCCGACGTGGTCTGCGGTGGCGAGGTCGAGGCGGGTTCCCTGGTCACCGAGGAGTACCTGATGGCCCTGGAGCGCAAGCACTTCTGCTCGCTGCTGGACAACCCCAAGACGCAAGAGCGCATCATGGGGATGCTGCAAACCGGCAAGCCCGTCCGCAACTAAGGCCATCACTCGTGAACCGGCTTCAACGCACCCTTGCCAAGCTGGACGGCCTGCCGTCCCCGCTGCGTGGGCCTGCGCGAAATTTCGCGCTGCGTCGCGCGGTGCCTTTCACGGGAACCGCCTCGCTGGATTTCGTTGCGCTCACGCCCGAGCGCAGCGAGATCCGCGTCGCCAACAAGCGCCCGGTGCAGAACCACATCAAGGGCGTGCACGCGGCCGCCATGTCGCTGCTCGCCGAGACCGCCACCGGCATGGTGGTGGGCATGAATGTGCGTGACGACTGCCTGCCGCTGTGCAAGTCGCTGCAGGTGAACTTCCGCAAGCGCGCTACCGGCGGCCTGGTCGCCAAGGCGCACCTGACGGCGGCGCAGCGCCATGCGATGGCCAACGAAACCAAGGGTGAGGTCAAGGTCGCCGTGACCGTGACCGACGAAGCCGGCATCGAGCCGATCGAGTGTGAATTTGTCTGGGCCTGGGTGCCCAAAGAAAAGCCCCAATCCCAAGACCTTGCGGGACAGACCGAAGCGCGTACCCGCGCGTAGCTCTGTCCCCAACTGACCAAGGAACAAACATGAGCAAGCAAGTCCAAGACGCCTACATCGTCTCCGCCACCCGTCTGCCCATCGGCAAGAGCGGCCGTGGCTACTTCAAGAACACCCGCCCCGACGAGATGCTCGTCAAGGTCATGCAGGCCGTGCTGGCGCAAGCCCCGGGCCTGGACCCCGCCGCCATTGAAGACGCCATCGTCGGCTGCTCCTTCCCCGAAGGCGAGCAGGGCATGAACATCGCCCGCGTGGCCTCGGTGCTGGCCGGCCTGGGCCCCACCATCGGCGGCGTGACCATCAACCGCTACTGCGCCTCCGGCATCACCGCCGTGCAGATGGCGGCCGACCGCATCCGCGTCGGTGAGGCCGACGTGATGTTCGCCGGCGGCGTCGAGTCCATGTCCATGATCCCCATGGGCGGCAACAAGCCGTCCCTGAGCCCGCTGATCTTCGAGCGTGACGAGAACATCGGCATCGCCTACGGCATGGGCCTGACGGCCGAGAAGGTCGCCGCCCAGTGGAAGATCAGCCGCGAGGCCCAGGACGCCTTCTCGGTGGAATCGCATCGTCGCGCCGTGGCCGCCATGCAGGCCGGTTACTTCGATGCCGAGATGACGCCCTTCGACGTCGTCGAGCGCACGCCCAACCTGGCTGACGGCACGGTCAACACCAAGACCCGCACCGTCAAGCTCGACGAAGGCGCCCGCCCCGACACCTCGCTGGAAGGCCTGGCCAAGCTCAAGCCCGTGTTCGCCGCCAAGGGCAGCGTCACTGCCGGCAACAGCTCGCAGACCTCCGACGGCTCGGGCGGCCTGCTGATCGTCAGCGAAGCGGCGCTGAAGCGCTTCAACCTGACGCCGCTGGCCCGCTTCGTCTCCTTCGCCGTCAAGGGCGTGCCGCCCGAGATCATGGGCATCGGCCCCATCGAAGCCATCCCCGCTGCGCTGAAGATGGCCGGCATCTCGGCCAAGGACCTGGACTGGGTCGAGCTGAACGAAGCCTTCGCCGCCCAATCGCTGGCCGTGCTGAACGACCTCGACAGCAAGGGCATCGAGCTCGACCGCGCCAAGGTCAACCCCAACGGCGGCGCCATCGCCCTGGGCCACCCGCTGGGCGCCACCGGTGCCATCCGCGCCGCCTCGGTCATCCACAATCTGCGCCGCACCGGCGGCAAGTACGGCATGGTCACAATGTGCGTTGGCGCCGGCCAGGGCGCTGCTGGCATCTTCGAAAGGCTTTGAACCATGGACCGTCGCCGCGCGCTCAAGACCTCCACGGTGTTGCTCGCGGCGACACCACTGGCCGCCTGCACCGGGCGGCTTGAGACCTTCACCAGCTGGAAGCAGGCCCAACAGGCCGTGCTGGACCTGCTGTTCAACGAGAAGGTCGTGCAGGGCAATCCGTGGAATCTGAGCCAGGTCATGCAGCATCTGGCCCAGAGCATCGAGTTCTCGATGCAGGGCTTCCCGGCGCTCAAGGGCGCGTGGTTCCGTTCCTCCGTTGGCTCCGCCGCCTTCGCCGTCTTCAACGCGCGTGGCGCCATGAGCCACAGTCTGGACGAGCCCATTCCCGGCGCGCCGGCGCTGGACGCGTCACAGGCGCTGAAGACCTCGGTGAACCGCCTGCTGGCCGCGATGGACGCCTTCGCCCAATTCAACGGCACACTGCGGCCTCATTTCGCCTACGGTGAGCTGACCAAGCCGCAGTACGAGCGAGCCCATCTGATGCACCTGGCCAATCACTGGACCCAGTTCCACGCCAAGACGGCAACAGCGTGACGTCGCGCGGTTGACGCCTCGCCTGGCGTCGATGCCGTCCAATAGCGCCAGCACCTGCCGCAAGGAGTTCACATGACCATCAAGAGCTACACCGTCAATGGCGTCGCGACCCTCGAGATCGCCCGCCCCGAGAAGAAGAATGCCATCACCCAGGCCATGTACCAGGCCATGGCCGATGCGTTGCGTGCGGCGGACGCCGACCCGGCCGTGCGCGCCGTGCTGATCACCGGCCAGCCCGGCATCTTCACCTCGGGCAACGACCTCGAGGACTTCATGGCCGGCCCGACGCGCGGCGAGGACGCGCCGACCTTCCAGTTCATGCATGCCCTGGTCGACTGCGGCAAACCCGTCATCGCCGCCGTGACCGGTGCCGCCATCGGCATCGGCACGACCATGCTGCTGCATTGCGACTTCGTCTTTGTCTCGGATGAAGCCCGCCTGGCCATGCCCTTCGTGGCCCTGGGCCTGGTGCCCGAGTTCGCGTCCAGCGTCGTGCTGCCGCAGCTGATCGGCAACCGCCGCGCCGCCGAGAAGCTGCTGCTGGGCGACCCCTTCACCGGCGAGCAGGCCGTCGAATGTGGCATCGCCAACCGCGTGCTGCCGGGCAGCGAGGTGCTGAACCACGCGCGCCGCATTGCCGAGCGCTTCAACACGCTGGCGCCGGGCGCCGTGCGCGACAGCAAGAAGCTGATCCGCGACGCCCAGCGCGACGCCGTCAAGGCCGCCATCACGCGTGAGGCCGAGATCTTCGGTGCCCGCCTGCGCAGCCCCGAGGCCATGGAGGCCTTCCAGGCCTTCTTCCAGAAACGCGCGCCGGACTTCTCGAAGTTCAACTGAGCCCGGGCGCGCCGCCTGGCTTATTGCCGCGAGGGGAAGATCCCCTCCATGGCCACGCAGTAGCGCAGGCCCAGATAGGGGTTGCGCACGGCGAAGGGCAGGCTGCCGCCGGCCGAGGCGACCGAGACCGTCCCTGCGGCCATGTTGACGTCGGTCGGGGCTGCGCTGTAGTTGTTGGAGCGCGCCAGCCGGGCGGGTGAGGCGGCGGTCGGGGTGTCTGTGGTCCCGGTGCCTGAAACGCCGCGCAGCTGCGCTGCGTGGCTGTGTATCGGCATCTGGTTCTGCAGCAGGGTGACGTTTTCCACGCCGCCCACCTCGCCCTGGTCGACACTGGCCAGGCCCGGGCCCGGGCCCATGCCGGCGCCAACCGGCACGCGGCTGCGCAGGTCGGGCAGGGCGAAGGTGGTCCGGCCGTCGCCGCCATAGGTCGTGCCCATGAGCGCAAACACCGCCGTGTTTTGCGCAATCGACAGCAGGCGGCCGTCGGCCTCCAGATAGCCCCGTGGGCAGAAGGTGGCGGCCGTCATGCACACGGTGGCGAGGTAGGGCTCGGCGCCTGAACAGGCCATGGCCGAAGAGCCGGCGAGGCTGGCGAGCAATCCCCCGGCCAGCGAAACGATGGGGCGTAGTTTCATGGGGAAAGCCTTTCAGGGTGGGGTCGAGAAAGAAGGGCGCCCCGCTCCAGGCTGGAGAAGCGCGCCGCCGTTGAAATCTCGAGAAGGTCTCGGGCTTGCAGCAGCCCGCGGCCAGCGGGCGCCTTCAGCGGCGGCCGCGGGGTCGTCGCGACAGGGCCAACAGGGCCACCGCGGCAAGGGCCAGCGTGCCCGGCTCGGGCACGCGGTTGACGATGCCGCTGGAGCGGATGTCTTCAAGCTCGAAGAAGACGTCGAAGAAGCTCGCGAAATTGCCGTCGCTGCCGCCCCCCACCAGGCTTTGGAAGCCCGTATAGCTCGCCGATTCGCCGGGCAGCAGGGTGATCAGGACGGCGTTGCTCGCGCTGTCGAAGCTGAAGTTGTTGCTGGGCCCGGTGTTGAGGGTGTCCACCGAATGCTCGGTGGCGACCAGCTCGTTCAGGCCGGCGTCCTTGAAGCTCCACAGCGAATGGGCGTAGGCGTCGGCGCCGCTGGCGCTGACCGAGTTCGTGTACAGGCCGCGGAACAGGATGGTGAAGGTGTCGGTGGCCGAGCTGTTGGCCAGGCTGAGCGCATAGTCTGCGAACAGCGGTCCGACCGAGGACAGGCCGCCGCCCGCCATGCTGAATTGCACGCCGAACCCGTCACCCGTGGCGCTCAGCGCTCCGCCCAGGGAACTCGATGGCGAAATACCGGCCGGAGCGCCGCTGAAGGAGGCGAGGCTGTCGCTGCCACCGTTGCGGTACTTGAGCTGGCCGCTCTGGGTCGCCGTGCCCGTGGGCGCCGCGGAATTGACCGTGTCCAGCGTCACCGAGCCGTTGATGCTGAGCCCCACAGGCACCGGGCCGGCAGCGCTGAACGTGGCCGACAGCAGCAGGGCCGCCGCAAAGGACAACTGGGTGAAAGGCTTGCTCATCTCCAGCTCCTTGGCCCGAAAAGGCCTTGATATCGGTACCCGCATATCCCGTGCCGCATCGAACAAATCCACTGTATTCAAGGACTTGGCGCCCCAGTGGTGCAGCCCCGGCCGGCGGCTGTCAATCATTTCGACATGGAGTCAAACCCTCCTTGAAAATTGGCGTTTTGACGATGTCGCCGTCCTTGGTGGGCGGCATCTCCTTACACTCGCCGCGCCTGCCCATCCCCAACAGGGCCGCTGTATCCGGTCCCCTTAGCCGAATGAAGTTGTTCGTCGCCAAACTGCTGTTGGGCCCGCTCCTGCTCTGGCAAGGCCGCCGTGTGAGGGCCACTGCGCTGCGTCTGCCTGAGGCCGCAGGGCCGCGTGCGGCGGACGGCTCGGCGCTGCGCTTGCTCATCGTCGGCGACTCATCGGCTGCCGGCGTCGGCGCCTCCCACCAGGATGAAGCCCTGGCCGGCCGGCTGGCCCAGGCCCTGACGACCCGGCTCGGTCAAGCGGTGGGCTGGCAGCTCATCGCCACCAGCGGCCATCGCAGCGAACAGGCGCTCGCCGCCTTCGAAGCGGCCGAGGTGATACCGGCCGATGTGCTGATCACGTCGTTGGGCGTCAACGATGTCGTCGACCAGATTGCGCCTTCCCAGGCCCTGGCCGCACTCGACCGCATCCATGCGCTGGCGACCGAGCGTGCCGGCGTGCGCCTGAGCCTGCATTGCGCGGCGCCACCCATGCAGCAGTTCCCGCTGCTGCCCCAGCCGCTGCGCTGGTTCTTCGGCCGCCAGGCGGCGCGCTTCAATGCGGCCCTGCATCGTGCCGTGGCCGGCCAACCGGGCCGGCAGGTCTTGTTTCTGCCCGAAGCCATGCAGCGCAACGCCGCCGAGCTGATGGCGGAGGACGGCTTCCATCCCGGCCCGCGCGGCTATGCCCTGTGGGCCGAGGCCCTGGCCGACCGGGTTGTGGCTTCGCTGCCTCATCTCTCGATCCGCTCATCAAGTTGAGCGTTATGGGCGCCAGCCCATTCCTAGACTGCCCCCGCCGCAAACACGCGGCAGCACCGGCCGCGCGAACCCGCAGACGGCGGGCTCAATAGGAGACAAAACATGCGGATCGATATCCTCCGCCGGCGCCTGCGCCGGCTGGGTGCGGCGGCGTTCGTGCTCTTGTCAATGGCGACAGCCACGCCAGCGCTGGCGGCCTTCAGCCTCACCACCCTCTACGACGGCGGCAGTTCCTCCAAGCTGCAATACCAGGTGGACACCGGCGGCGGCCTGGTGTTCAAGGTCATGGCCTATGACAATGGCGTCAGCACCCAGTCCAAGGGCGACCTCTCCAGCCTCCTCTACAACGGCGTGCAGTACGCCGACGCCAGCCGCGGCTCGCAGCTGAACTCCGGCTTCGACTATCTCTACAGCAATGTCTCGGCCGTCGATGTGCAGGCCCAGATGATCAGCAGCACCGGTGCGGCCACCCCGGCATCCACGGCCGATGGCGGCGTCGTCAGCGGCGGCGCCTACGTGAAGATCACGGTGACGGTCTACAGCGCCAACGGCGGCGTGCTCAAGCATTACTACATGGCCAAGAGTGGCGAGCCGCGCATCTATATGGGCAGCTATTTCACCGAGGAGCCCGACACGCTGAACCTGGTGCGCTTCATCGTTCGCGTGCCCGTTGCGGTGCTGTCCAAGGGCGGCCCGGCCGGCACGCCCGGCGGCCTGGCCAGCAATGGCAGCTGGCCGCAGGACCTGCGCGGCACCGACACGACGGTCGAAGCGAGCGACGTGTTCGGCTTCTCCAGCGGCACGGCGAGCAGCGGACAGACGCGCTCCAAGCACTACTCCAATATGCGGCTGAAGGATTGGCAGTACTTCGGCGGCGTGAACAGCGCCGGCAGCGTCGGGCTCTGGTTCTACCGCGACAACAACGAAGGCAACTCCGGCGGACCGTTCTACCGCAGCCTGCTCAACCAGATCACGTCCACCAGCAACGAGCTGACCTATATCGTCAACTACGGCGAGGGCCAGACCGAGGCCTTCCGCCTGGGCGTTCTCAACAGCTACACACTGATGTTCACCAATGGCGGCGCGCCGGCCGCGCCCGACACCAGCTGGTTCTCGCTGATGGCGCTGGATGGCTATGTGGCGGCCTCCGGTCGTGGCACGGTGGCTGGCGTGGGCCTGTCGGGCACCGATTCCGCGTACACCTACACCGTGGGCTTCTCCAACGCCACGGCGCAGTACTGGGCCAGCGCCAACCTGGCCAACGGCGGCTTCTTCAAGAGCACCGGCATGCGGCCAGGGACCTACACGCTGACGGTCTACAAGAACGAGCTGGCGGTCTACACCGGCAGCGTGACGGTCACGGCCGGCGGCACGACGGCGCTGAACACGCTGGCGATCAACGCCGACCCTTCCGGCACGTCGGCGCTCTGGCGCATCGGCAACTGGGACGGTTCGCCCGCCGAGTTCCTGAACGGCAGCCGGCTCACGACCATGCATCCGACGGACGTGCGCATGAGCAGCTGGCTGCCGTCCACCTTCGTCGTCGGTTCGTCGAGCGCCGCCAGCGGCTTCCCGGCCTACCAGTGGAAGGACGTCAACAACGCGCGCGTCATCCAGTTCACGCTGACCAGCGCCCAGGTGCGCAACCTCACGCTGCGCCTGGGCACCACGGCCGACTTCAACGGCGCGCGCCCGCAGATCACCGTCAACAGCTGGACCTCGGCCATTCCGACGGCGCCGCCCAAGGGCTCACGCAATCTGACCGTGGGCACCTATCGCGGCGTCAACCGGCTCTACAGCTTCGACATCCCATCGACGGCGCTGGTAGCCGGCACCAACACGCTGACGATCAATGTCGTCAGCGGCACTTCGGGCACGGCCTATCTGAGCCCAGGCCTCTCCTACGACGCGGTCGACCTGATCGTGACGCCGTGACGCCTGGACTGCCGAGGCAGATCAGACCGTGATCGGCCTGGGCTTGCCTTCGCGGTCGATGGCCACATAGGTCAGGTTGGCCTCGGTCACCTTGACCACGTGCAGGTTCTCCGGGTCGCGCTCGGCCATGACCTCCACGTGCACCGAGACGGACGTGCGCCCCACGCGGGTGACGGTCACGTAGAAGCTCAGCAGGTCACCAATGGAGACCGGCTGCTTGAAGATGAACTCATTGACGGCCACCGTCGCGACGCGGCCGCGCGAGATGCGCGCCGGCAGGATGGAGCCGGCAATGTCGACTTGGGCCATGATCCAGCCACCAAAGATGTCGCCGTTGGCATTCGAGTCGGCGGGCATGGGCATCACCCGCAGCACCAGCTCGCGCTGGCCGGCGTGGGGTTGTGTGAGGCTTGAATCCTGGGTCATCGCTTCTACTTGCAACAATTCATCGATCCACATTCTCGGTCCTGCGCTTGAGATCCCTCACATCAGCATCCTCCGTGCCAGCCACGGCCGCCTCGGCTCCCGCCCCCCGGGGTGACTGGGGCACGGTCGGCCGCCTGCTGCCCTATCTGTGGCGTTATCGCTGGCGCGTCGGCCTGGCCCTGGCCTTCATGGTGGGCGCCAAGGTCAGCAATGTGGGCGTACCCATCCTGCTCAAGCACCTCATCGATGCGCTGGACCTCAAGCCGGGTTCGCCCCAGACTCTGGTCGTCGTGCCCCTGGGCCTGCTGCTGGCCTATGGCGGGCTGCGGCTGTCGACGTCCCTCTTCACCGAGCTGCGCGAGCTGATCTTCGCCAAGGCCACCGAAGGCACGGCACGCAGCATCTCGCTGCAGGTGTTCCGGCATCTGCACGACCTGAGCCTGCGCTTTCACCTCGAGCGCCAGACCGGCGGCATGACGCGCGACATCGAGCGCGGCACGCGGGCCGTGCATTCGCTGATCAGCTATTCCCTCTACAGCATCGTGCCGACGCTGATCGAGGTGGTGCTGGTGCTGACGCTGCTGGGCGTCAAGTTCGACGTCTGGTTCGCCGGCATCACCGTCGCGGCCCTGGTCGTCTACATCAGCTTCACCGTCGTCGTCACCGAGTGGCGCACCAAGTTCCGCAAGGCGCTCAACGAGCTGGACTCGGTGGCCCACAGCAAGGCCATCGACTCGCTGCTGAACTATGAGACGGTCAAGTACTTCAACAACGAGGACTTCGAGTCGGCGCGCTATGGCGAGAGCCTGGAGAAGCTGTACAAGGCCCAGCTGAAAAGCCAGCGGACGCTGTCCATGCTGAACACCGGCCAGCAGCTCATCATCGCCACCGCCCTGGTGCTGATGCTGTGGCGGGCCACCCAGGGCGTCGTGGACGGGCGCATGAGCCTGGGTGACCTCGTCATGGTCAACGCCTTCATGATCCAGCTCTACATCCCGCTGAACTTCCTCGGCGTCATCTACCGCGAGATCAAGCAGGCCCTGACCGACATCGAGAAGATGTTCCGCCTGCTCGACCGCGAGCGCGAGGTGGCCGACACGCCGGGTGCGACCGATCTGCAGGCGGGTGGCGCCAGCGTCGTCTTCGACAACGTGCGCTTTGCCTACGACCCGGTGCGGCCCATCCTGCACGGCGTCAGCTTCGAGATCCCGGCCGGCAAGAAGGTGGCCGTCGTCGGCCCCAGCGGTTCGGGCAAGAGCACGCTGGCGCGGCTGCTCTACCGCTTCTACGACATCGACTCCGGCGCCATCCGCATCGACGGCCAGGACATCCGCGCCGTCACGCAATCCAGCCTGCGCAAGTCCATCGGCATCGTGCCCCAGGACACGGTGCTGTTCAACGACACGGTGGCCTACAACATCGCCTATGGCCGACCCGGCGCCAGCCAGGCCGAGGTCGAGGGCGCGGCGCGGGCCGCCCATATCCACGCCTTCATCGCCGCCACACCGCTGGGCTACGACACCATGGTCGGCGAGCGCGGTCTCAAGCTGTCGGGCGGCGAGAAGCAGCGCGTGGCCATCGCCCGCACGCTGCTGAAGAACCCGCCCATCCTCATCTTTGATGAAGCGACGTCGGCGCTGGACTCGACCAACGAGCGCGCCATCCAGGCCGAACTGGAGTCGGTGGGCCAGAACAAGACGGTTCTCGTCATCGCCCACCGGCTGTCCACGGTGGTCGACGCCCACGAGATCATCGTGCTGGAGCAGGGCCACATCATCGAGCGCGGTCGGCACGACGAACTGCTGGCCAGGAATGGCCGCTATGCGGAGATGTGGAAGCTGCAGCAGTCGGTGGACTGATCATGCCCGCGGCCTGCATGCCGCGGTCCTTCACAGAGCGTCGGACAGCGCGCAGGCGCTGTCCTCGGGCCCTGCTCAGTGCGGCTTCTTGGGCTTCTCGAAGCTCTTGGGGCGGTAGACGTTGCCGTCCCATTCACCATCGGTGCGGCTGTCGCGCGCATCGTGAAGCGCGGACTCGCGGGCGCGGCGGATCACACGCTCGGCCTCCAGCGCGGCGGCTCGGGTCTGGCGCTGGCGGCGGCGCCAGCCCGTGAGGCGGGCGAATTGCAATTGCGCCCAGGACTGCAGGGCGGCCACACCGGCGTCCACCCGCGCCTGCCAGCGGTAGGGCAGGGCCATATGCACGCCCAGGGCGATGCAAACGACGAGGCCGGTGGCGGCGAGCACGGTCTGGAGCATGGGACTGAACTTAACCTAAACCGGCGTCAGAGACCACCTGCAGACACCCGCGTTAGGGGGGATGTTTACCTTTTCTCGCGGATGGCCCACAACGCCAGCATGGCGTCAGGAATCTTCCGGCTGGCGGCGTCGCGCTCGGCTGCCGAGGCCTCGGCCAGGGGGCCGTCCTCCCCGCCCAGGGCGGCGATGGGCGCAAGCAGGGGGCCGGTCTCGGCACCGTCGAACCAGGGCGCCCAGGCCTCGGGCGCCAGGTCCACGGCCGTCAGGAAACCCACCGCCCAATCCTCGGCGTCGGCGTACTCGGTGTTTTCGTCCTCGCCATCCGCAAAACTGAAGATCGGCTCCCAGGCCTTGGGGGCGTGCGCCCAGGCCATGGCGATGGATTGCACATGCCGCAGCACCGCCATGACGACCTTCTTGCGCTGTTTGCCGCTGGCGAAAGGCTTGGGATCAGGCTCCTGGTCGCCGCCCCAGACGACCGGAATCCAGGCCTCACCGGGCAGGTCGGCCAGCTTTTGCGGCGACAGCAGCAGGCCGGTCAGGTAGCCGTCCAGCGCCTCGATGTTCATCGCGCTGTCGCTGGGCAGGACCGAGAGCAACTCGTCCAGGTCGTTGAGCTCCTCGTCGGTCAGCGGGCGGTTGTCGGAGGCGGGGTTGTACTGGGGGTACTGCATGGGTGTCGTCCTTGGGCTCGCGAGTTCAGCCGTGGCGGCCGTGGCGACTCTTGGGTTTCTTGCTGTCGAATTCGGCGATCTGCGCCTTCAGCAGGGCCATCAGCACGCGGGCGTTCTGCTCCGTCATGACGATGACGCTGCTGGGCTCGATGCCGTCAATGGGCGTCTTGGGCGTGACCAGGGCGTCCACCTTGAACAGGATCTGGCCGTGCTGGTTGGTGGAGGCGGCCTTGAACTTCTGGATTTCGATTTGATGCGTTTTCATCTGGCTTGGCGTGTGCCGGCAGGCCGCCATCTTGCCATTCCGGGCGGCGAGACTTAAGGTGGCGCATGGCAAGGCCTGCCCGACTGGAGATCGCCGGCGCCGTTTATCTGATCGGCGCCCATTGCCCGTTCGAGAGCGGGCAGCTGGCTTTTGTCGACGACGCCGACCGCGCCGAGATGCGCTCCCTGCTGGCCCAGGCCCTGCACCGCTTCGACGCCCAGGCCCTGGCCTACGCCCTGCTGCCCGACCACTACCACCTGCTGCTGTTCACGCGCCGCGCCAACCTGTCGCAGCTGATGCGGCATGTGAACGGCGTCTATACCCAGCATTGCCAGCACCGCCATGGCTTTCGCGGGCCGCTCTTCCAGGGGCGCTTCCATGCCGTGCTGGTCGATCGCGAGCGCTATCTGCTGGATGCCTGCCGCTATATCGACCTCAACCCGGTGCGCCTGGGCCTGGCCCGCGGCGCGGCGGGCTGGTCGGGCTCGAGCTTCCGCGCCCTGGCCGGCATGGAGGACGCGCCCGAATGGCTGGATGTCGACGGCTTGCACACCCATCTGCTGGGCAAGCCAGCGACGACGCCGGCCCAGCATCGCCTGGCCGGCGAACGTTACGCGCGCCTGGTCGCGTCCGATCCGGGCCTGCAGCTGTGGCCGGGGCGTTTGCGCGAGCAGATCTTCCTGGGTGACGCGGACTTCGCTGCGCGCATGCGGGCGGCGGCCGTCGCGCCGCGGCGCGTCGCGCGCACCAGCTTCACGGAATGGATGAAGCGCGCCGGCGGCATCCGTGAACAGGCGCTGTGGCTGGCCCATGCCGAGGGTGGCGTGGCGATGACGGATCTGGCGGGCCAGCTCGGGTTGTCGGTGTCGCGCATCAGCCGCCTGATCGCCGCAGCAGAGCGCGCGGTCTGATGAAACGACGCGCACTGCTGCTGGCTGGCTTGCCACTCTCGGCCCGGGCGGCTGACTACGCCGGCCCGTTGTTCGACGCCCATCTGCACTACAACGACGACGCCCAACTGCCGCATCCGCCGGCCGATGTGCTGGCGCGCATGGCCCGCGCCGGTGTACGCGGGGCCCTCGTCAACAGCCGGCCCAACGACGGCACGCTGCGCCTCGTCGCCGAGGCGGGGCCGCAATGGGTGCCGTTCATCCGCCTGTATCGCAACCGCGCCGACTACACCGGCTGGTTCAACGACGACAGCATCCGCCGCATGGTGCTGGACCTGCTGGCCAAGGGCAGCCCGGCCGGCCCCTTCCGCGGTCTGGGTGAATTCCATCTCTACGACAGCGCCAATGCCGACGGCCCGACCGCCGTCGCGCTGATGAAGCTGGCCCGCGAGCGCGGCCTCACCGTGCTGGCCCATGTGGACGATGTGGCCGTCGACAAGCTGCTCGGCCATGCGCCCGGCGCCTCGCTGATCTGGGCGCATTCCGGCATTTCCGGCGAGCCGCTGCCGCGAGTGCGCGAGCTGCTGGCCAGGCACCCGGGCCTGCGCGGCGAGCTGTCCTACCGGCCCGGCATCACTTTCGACGGCCGCCTCAGCGAGGACTGGCGTGCCGTGTTCACCCAGCACCCCCACCGTTTCCTGATCGGCTCCGACACCTGGGTGACCCAGCGCCTGCAGCACTACGAGGGACTGTTTGCCGACTACCGGGGTTGGCTCGGCCAATTGCCGAACGAGGTGGCACAGCGCATCGCTTGGGGCAACGCCGCCGAACTTTTTCGCCTTACAACTGCTTGAAGCGGTGCGCGTAGGCCGGGCTGACCTCCAGCGTCTCCGGCCTGTCCTTCAGCGCGATGCTCAGCTTGCCGCTCAGGGAGCGGCTGACCGACTTGATGGCCCGCGCATTGACGATGGTGGAGCGGTGCACCTGCCAGAAATGCTCGCCGTCCAGGCGCGCGACCAGCTCCTTCAGCGGCACCGAGATCAGGGCCTCGCTGTCGGCCGTGACGACGGCGACGTATTTGTGGTCGGCGCGGAAATAGGCCACGTCCTCGACGGTGATGAGCTGAAGTTCGCGGCCGCGCTGCACGGTGATCCAGCGCAGCGGCTCCACGGTCACCGTGGGCGTGGTGCGGGAGGTCAGGCCGCCGAGATCGGCCGGAGGCTGGGTGAGGCGTTCCTTCAGCCGCTGCAGGGTCTTGGCCATGCGCACCGGGTCCAGGGGCTTGAGCAGATAGCCGACGGCGCCTTCGTCGAAGGCCTGCACCGCATAGCGCTCGTGGGCCGTGATGAAGACGATATGGGCGCGGCGGCCGACGAGCTGGGCCACCTCCAGGCCGGACAGGCCCGGCATCTGCACGTCCAGGAAGCAGACCTCGGGCGCCAGCTGTTCCACGAGGCGCAGCGCCTCATGGCCGTCGCGCGCCATGCCGACGACCTGGGCCTGAGGCCATTGGCGCAGCAGCTCCTCGCGGATCTCGGCGGCGAGCAGGGCTTCGTCTTCGGCAATCAGGATGCGCGTCATGTCGGCGTCGGCCAGGTCAGCTTGAACAGCGGCATATCTTCGATGAACAGCTCCAGCGACGCCGAGTCGCCGTGGACTGCCTGAAGGCGCCGGGACAGCTCCGACAGGGCCACAGCTTCGGCCGCGAGGCGGGTCCGCGTGAGGTCGGGCCCCAGGGCGCGCAGGCGCAGCTCCGCCAGGCCGGGGCTGCTATGCAGCGACAGGCTCCACAGCGTCGTGCCCTCGTCCAGCAGGGGCCGCACCAGCGGCAGCAGCACCATCGGTGCCAAGGGCCAGTCGGGTGGCTCCGCCAGGCCGGCGAGATGCAGCCTCTCGGTGTGCTGGGCGTCGGCGCTGACGAGGCGGGCATAGGCTCGCAGGGCGACGATCTCGCGCGCCAGCGTCGACACCTCCGCCTCGACGTGGGGCTGCAGGGCCCGCAGCAGCTCGATCAAGGCTGCGAGCCTGCCTTGGGCGCGCAGGGGCTGGCTCAACAGCTCGGCGTCGATGGCGGCCAGGCGTTCGGACAACAGGGCGGGGTCGACGCGTGCCTGCAGGGCCAGCAGCTGGGTGGCGGCGAGCTGGCGCTCGCGCTGGGCGGCGGCATCCTGCAGCGTCGACAGGCGCGCCAGGGCGCGCTGCGAGAAGCGCAGCTGCACATAGACGGCCACGCCCAGGCCGTGCCAGATCAGCGTCGTGCTGGCCAGCGCGAAGTCGTTCTCCCAGGTCCACCAATCGGCCTTGCCGAGCAGGGGGTAAAGCCGCGGCGCAATGAGCCAGACGCCGCCGAAGACGGTCAGCCCGACGACGCCCATATAGGCCGGCCAGGCCGGCAGGTGGCCGGCGTCGACGAGGGCGTCGGCCAGGCGCAGCAGCAGCACGGCGGGGATGCCGAACTGGATGACGTTGTAGGCCAGCGCGTTCAGCGCATCGCTGCCGGACATCGTGTTGTCCAGCGGCGTGCCATTGGCCACCAGCGTGGCGGCGCCGACCAGCAGCATCCAGCCAGGGTCGCTCGCCTTCAGCGTCCAGGCCATGGCAGCTGCACGCGGGCGATGAGGCCGCGGGGTTGGTTGAGATGCAGGCTCAATTTGGCTTCGGCGCCATGGGCCGCCGCCAGGCGCGCGCGCAGTGTGGCCAGGCCCGTGCCGCTACCGCTGCTGCTGCCCATGCCGGCGCCGGTGTCGGCCACCTCCAGGCGCAGCAGGCCCGGCGCTTCGGGATCGGGCCCGGCGCGCACGCAGATCTCGCCGCCTTCCACCTGCGGACTGATGCCATGCTTGATGGCGTTCTCGGCCAGCGTCAGCAGGCAGGTGGAGGGCACGATGACGTCCTCCAGCCCCGGCGCGATCTCGTAGCGCAGCGCCAGGCGTTCCGGCCCGATGCGGCGCTGGTGCAGGGCCAGGAAGGCGACCACCAGCTCCAGCTCGCGCGCCAGTGGCGTCTCGGCCTGGCGCAGTTCGGGCAGGGCGGCCGCCAGGTAGCGGCGCAGGTCGGCCAGCATGGCGTGGGCGGCCTGGGCATCGGTGCGCGCCAGGCGGCGCAGGTGGGCCAGGGTGTTGAACAGAAAATGCGGCTCGACCTGGGCCTGCAGCAGGGCGGCGCGGGCTTCGTCGAGTTGGCGGGCCAGGGTCTGCTCATTGCGTTGCAGGCGTTCGGCATCGGCCTGGCCAAGGGAGCCGCGCTGGCGGTATTCCAGGCCCAGACAGACACAGGCGGCAAAGGTGAGCAGCATCTGCAGCGTGTAGGCATTGAGCCGGCCGTCCGGTACGCCGACGGTGTGCAGGACGCCGTTCAGCGTCGCGAACAGCAGCGTCAGCCCGCCGATCTGCACGGCCAGCCCCCAGCGCCGGGCCACGCCGGCACGCGGCAGCAGGGGCTGGGTCAGCGCCGCCGCCAGCCACAGCCCCCACAGCAGCAGAGCCAGGCCGATCCCGCCCTTCAGGCCGATGCTGGCGCGACAGTCATGCTCGCGCCACAGCGCGCAGCGCAGGGCGCCCGGCAGCAGCAGGGCCGTGGCCAGCGCGGCGCTCAGCGCGGCCGCGGCCAGCAGGGCACGCCAGTGCAGCGGGGCGACGCGATCGGCGGGAGGAGCGGGGGGCATCAGCGCGGAGTGTCACCCGGCTTGGCCTGGGCCAGGGTGGCAGAGGCGGCGGCCGCGACGGCCCGGGGCGCGGGGTCGGCGAAGCGGATGTTCAGCACATAGCGCTGCGGCGTGCCACGCTGGCATTCCAGCGTGCTCATGGCGATGCGCACCGGGCTGCGGTACTGGCGCGAGCCGTCCAGCGCCAGCAGCGTGGCGCGGCCCTCGGCGTCGACCTCGAACTCGACGCGCACCTCGCCGTCGAAACCGACGCGCTGCTTGGCGCTGGCCAGGTATTCGCTCAGCTGCTCATTGACGTCGGGGCAGGCGGCAGGGGCGGCGAAGGCGGGGGCGGCGGCAAGCAGCAGCAGGGGCAGGATGGCTTTCATGGGGGCTCCTTGAGGGGTGGCGATGGCGCAAAGTTAGAGATCGCCGCCGCTGCAGTCAGCAGCCGCCGGACCAAGCCTGGAATTCAGCCGACGAAGCCCGCGCCGGGGCCGACGGCGGGCAGCGCCCCATGACTTCCGGCAGGCGGTCAGCGCAGACGTTCCGCCAGCCCGGCCCGGCGACCCGGGGACGCTAAGCTCCGCCCCACAACGAGGAGACGACATGCGCTGGATTGCTGCCCTGACCGCCCTGTCGCTGGCTGCCTCGGCCGGCGCCGCCGACATGAGCCCGCCACCCGAGATCAAGCCCGCCGCGGCCGACCCGCTGGCCGCACCGCGCCGCCTCATCGCGGCCAAGGACTGGGTGGGTGCCCTGGCCGCGCTGCGCGCCCAGCCCCAGGCCGGCAGCGCCGACTGGCACAACCTGATGGGCTACACGCTGCGCAAGCAGGCCACGCCGCAGTTCGCCGAGGCCGAGGCCCAATACCTGGAGGCGCTGCGCATCGACCCCAGCCACCGCGGCGCCAACGAATACCTCGGCGAGCTCTATGTGATGAAGGGTGACCTGGCCAAGGCACGCGAGCGCCTGGCGGTGCTGGAGAAGGCCTGCCCAAGCGGCTGCGAGCAACGCGAGGACCTGCAAAAGGCCATCGCCGGTGCGGCGAAATAACAGCTCGCGGCCTACACCAGGCGCTGGCGTCCAGCCCCTAGGATGCGCGCCATGCTGAAGTACCTGCTCCAACGCCCCTGGCTCGCCGCCCTCGTCGGCGCGCCGCTGGCCATCCTGCTGCTGGGCGGCATCGTCGCTGCCCTGATCTGGTCCCAGCTGCCGGCCCTCGATGCGCTGACCGACTACCAGCCCCACCAGCCGCTGCGTGTGCTCAGCGAGGACGGCCAGCTGCTCGGCGAGTTCGGTGCCGAGCGGCGCCGCTTCGTGCCGTTGAAGGAGATTCCCAAGCCCTTGCAGGACGCGCTGCTGGCCGTCGAGGACAGCGACTTCTACGTCCACTCCGGCATCGACTACAGCGGCATCGGCCGCGCCATGCTGCACAACCTGCTGCACCCGACGCGGCTGCAGGGCGCCTCCACCATCACCCAGCAGCTGGCCCGCAACATCTTCCTGAGCAACCGCCAGACGCTGGCGCGCAAGGCCCAGGAAGGGCTGCTGGCCATCAAGATCGAGAGGAATCTGAGCAAGGACCAGATCCTCGAGATCTACATGAACCAGATCTCGCTGGGCAACAAGGCCTATGGCTTCGGCGCCGCGGCCGAGCGCTATTTCGGCAAGCCGCTGGACAAGCTGACGACCGGCGAGATTGCTGTCCTCGTCGGCCTGCCCAAGGACCCCAACCGCCTCAACCCGGCCCTCTACCCCGAACGCGCCAAGCGCCGCCAGGCTGTCGTGCTGGGCCGCCTCGTCGCCGTGGGCCAGATCACCCAGGCCCAGGCCGATGCGGCCCGCGAGATGCCGCTGGACGTGCGCCGGCCCAAGCGCCTCTCGGGCGTGGCCGACCATGCCGCCGAGCAGGTGCGCGCCGAGATGGTCACGCGCTATGGCGAGGAGGCCTACACGCGCGGCCTCACCGTCTACACGACGCTGCGTTACGCCGAGCAGGCCGCGGCCCAGGAGGCGCTGCGCCACGCCCTCTTCGAGCTGGAGCGCCGCCAGCCCTTCCGTGGCCCGGAGAAGACCGTCGAGCTGCCCGAAGGTGAAGAGCAGGACGAGGCCCTGGACGCCGCCTTCGATGCCTACCCCGACCTGGGCGAGCTGCGCACGGCCATCCTGCTCAAGATCGACAAGAACGCCGCCGAGCTGGTGATGGCCGATGGCGAGAAGATCACGTGGAAGGGCCAGGCCCTGCGCCCGCTGGCCAATCTCAAGCGCGGCGCCGTGCTGCGCGTGCTGGAGTCGGGCAAGCAGTGGCAGCTCAGCCAGACGCCGCAGGCCGAGGGTGCCGTCGTCACGCTGGACCCGGGCACCGGCGCCATCCGCGCCCTGGTCGGCGGCTTCGACTTCGCCCGCAACCAGTTCAACTCCGCCACCCAGGCCTGGCGCCAGCCGGGCTCGGCCTTCAAGCCCTTCATCTACTCGGCCCTGATCGAGCAGGGCGCCTGGGCGGGCACGCTGGTCAGCGACCAGCAGGTGGAGGTGGGCGACTGGTCACCGCGCAACTACGACGGCCAGTATGAGGAGGCGCTGACGCTGCGCCAGGGCCTGGCCCGCTCCAAGAACATGGTCACCATCCACCTCGTGCAGGCCATCGGTCCGCAGCGCGCGCGTGCCTGGGCCGCCCGCTTCGGCCTGGACGAGGACAAGCAGCCGCTGAACCTGACCATCGCCCTGGGCACCGGCTCGGTCACGCCGCTGCAGATGGCACAGGGCTATGCCGCCTTTGCCAACGCGGGCCAGATGCCGGTGGCCTGGCTCATCGACCGCGTGCAGGACGCCCAGGGCGCTGTGCTGTGGAAGGCCGAGGCGCCGCGCTTCAGGACGGCCGTCAGCCCGCGCAATGCCTTCATGACCTCGCAACTGCTGGCCGCGGTCGCGCGCGAAGGCACGGGTGCCCGGGCGAGCAGCATGCTGGGCCGCTGGGACCTCTACGGCAAGACGGGCACGACCAATGACGCCGTCGATGCCTGGTTCTGCGGCTTCCAGGCCACGCGGGCCGGCGCGGTGTGGATAGGCTACCCCCAGCCCAAGTCCCTGGGCGAACGCGAAACCGGCGGTGGCCTGGCCCTGCCGGTCTGGGCCGCCACCATGGCCGTGGCCTTGAAGGGCCAGCCCAACACCCAGCTGGCGCCGCCGGCCGAAGGCCTGGTCCAGGAAGACGGCAACTGGTTCTATTCGGAGTTCGCTGGCGACATGGCGATCGCCCGCATCGGCCTGCCGCCGGCGCCGCCGCCCGTGGCGTCGGAGCCCGAGACTGAGAGGCCGTCGCAGCCGCCGATCAACCAGTAGCCGCGCGGCGGCTGCTTACTGCCCCGCCGGCGGCTCCCAGAGCTCGAGCTTGTTGCCGTCGGGGTCCATGACCCAGCCGAACTTGCCGAATTCCGAGTCCTGCGGTTCGCCGACGACGTTGCAGCCTTCCTCGCGCAGGGCGGCGAGCAGGCCGTGCAGGTCGGCGACGCGGAAATTGATCATGAAGGGCGCGGTGCTGGGCGCGAAATACGTCGTGTCGGCCTTGAAGGGGCACCAGTTCGTCGAGCCCGCACCGGCCTCGCCGGGCACGGCGGGCTCGAAGGTGACGCCGCCCCAGGCCTCGACGTCCATGCCGAGGTGCTGGCGATACCACTCGCCCAGGGCCTTGGGGTCAGGGGATTTGAAGAAGATGCCGCCGATGCCGGTCACGCGTTTCATGAGGGTCTCCTGAAGTCGCGCGATTTCAGCATGCCCTAGCCCTGCCAGGGCCCCTTGACCTCGCCCCAGCCCCACTTGGGCATGGTGGCGTTGTCATCCACCGTCACGCCGGGCTGGGAGTTCAGCACGGCCAGGCGCGAGCCCCATTCGAGATAGCCCACCAGGGCGGAACGGAACTCGGGGTCGTCGGGCATGCCAAGTTCGTCGGCCGTGTCCAGCAGCAGGGCCACCCAGGCGCGGCGCTGGGCCTGGCTCAGGTGGCGGTTCAGATGCTGGCGCACCATGTGCGGGTGGCCGCCATGCTCGGCCGAATAGGTGGCCGGGCCACCCAGCACTTCAGCGAGAAAGGCCGCCACATGGGCGGGATGCTCGCCGTTCATGTGGGCGAAGACGGGGGCCAGCAGGGCATCTTCCTTGACGCGCTCGTAGAAGCGTTCGGTCAGGCGCAGCAGGGTGGGCAGGCCGCCCAGCCAGGCGTAGAGGGTCGGAACTTGGGGCTCGCTCATGAGGGCCTCGAGGGTGGAGATGCGCGGGACTTGGGGCCTGGCCGGACGATGACAAGCGGGTGTTTGCCCGCGGTCAGCCGGCCGCGAAGGCGGCTTGCGCGAGGCGCAGGGCCGCGGCGGGATCGGCTGCTGCCGTGATGCCGCGGCCGATGACGACATGGGTGGCTCCCGCGCGGGCCGCGGCGGCCGGCGTGGCGGTGCGCACCTGGTCGTTGGCCGTGGCGGCGGGCAGCTGGACGCCCGGGCAGACGATGAGCATGCCGGCGGGCAGGATCTCGCTCAGCCAGGCTGCCTCGCGGGCGGAGGCGACGACGCCATGGCAGCCGTTCTCGGCCGCCAGCCGGGCCAGGCGCAGCACCTGGTCCTGCACCGAGGGCGCGAGGCCGATCTCGGGCAGGTCGGCGTCCGACAGGCTGGTGATGAGCGTCAGCGCCAGCACCTTCAGCTGCGGATAGGGCCGGGCCGCCGCCACGGCGGCGCCCAGGACCGCCGAGCCGGCCGAGGCGTGGACTGTCACCATGCCGGCACCCATGCGGCCGGCGGCCTGGACGGCGCCGGCGACGGAGCTGGGAATCTCGTGCAGCTTGAGGTCGAGAAAGACCTGCTTGCCGGCGGCCGCCAGCTCGCGCGCGAGGTCGGGGCCGGCCTCGGTCAGCAATTGCAGGCCGATCTTGTAGTGGTCGGCCGCGGCGCCCAGCCTGCGCACCATGTCGCGGGCCTCTGAAGCCGATTCGAAATCGAGGGCGACGATGACGGGGCTGGGCATGGGGGGCGACTATGCCAAACGAGGTTTGCCCTTCAGTGTCAGCCAGAGCGCCAACGCCAGCTCGCCGACGAGGCTGGGCAGCAGGATGGCCGGGAACAGCAGTTGGGCGAAGGCGGGGGCCAGCAGCAGCGCCAGGCTGTTGACGAGGTAGCAGACCCCCGCCAGCGCCAGCAGGCCGCCGAGCACGCGCGGCAGCACGCCGCTGCGGGCGATCAGCCAGCCGCGCAGCACGCAGGCGAAGCCGAAGAAGATCAGGCCGATGCCGAAGCCCTGGCCATGCAGGTGCACGGCGAACAGCGCGAGGGCATCCCGCTGGCCGGGCAGGAAGGCCGCGGCCATGGAAGGACTGATCAGCACATCGAGTGCGGCGAGGGCCTGCACGCGGTTGGCCACCAGCACGCAGGTCTGTACGAGGTTGAGGCCGGTGGCCGTCAGGGCCAGCGGTTCGTTCACCGGCTTCAGCAAGCGCCACATCATGACGATGATGGGCAGGTCCAGCACCTGCATCATCAGGTCGGCGACCAGGCCGCTGCGCCACAGCAGCGGGTGGGCCGCGATGCGCTGGGCCGTCGCGGTGGCATCGCCGGCCACGACCAGGCTGCCGCGGACGTAGGCCTCGCTGTACAGGCCCAGGGCGATGATGGCGAGATAGCAAAGCCCCGAGATGCGCAGCTCGCGCGAACCGACGGCGCTCATGCGGGCCTCGCTGCATGCCAGACGCGGCGGGCGATGCCGCGCAGGCACCACGACAGCCCGGCGATGACGCCACCCACCAGCGTCGGCAGCACGGCACCGAAGGTCCAGCTCATCCCCAGCACATAGCCGAACAGGCTCTCGGGCCGGTGCGCCGGCAGCAGCAGGGCGAGCAGCAGCAGGCCGAAAAAGAGGGCCTCGGTCAGCAACTGCAGATGCAGCTGGAAGGCCAGGGACAGGGCGGCCCCCAGCAGCAGCGGCAGCACAAAGCCGAGGGCTACGGGCAACCAGGCGCGTCGTGCTGCCGGGGCGCTGGGCAGGCGGCCGGCCGCCCAGGCAGCCAGCGCCGGCAGGATCAGCAGGCCCCAGGCGTTGGACAGACCGGGCAGGTCGGCGCGCTGCAGCAGATGGTGGCTGACGATGCCGCCATGCAGGGCCTCCCAGGCGAGGTGCAGGGCCTCGGCCATCAGGGCGAGGGCGGCGAGGGGCAGGCGCGGCGGGGAGGCGTTGGGCATGGTGGCGGAGTGTGACTGGGCAGCGCGCAGCTTGCCGCGGCCGCAGGCCGGTCGCGACGCGGCTGCGACCGGCAGCGCCGGCGTTGCGACGAGCCGCAGTGCGGGCCGACAGCCGGTGTGGCGTTTAACGGAAGCAACGCCGGGTAACAGCTGTCCGGCGGGCGCGGCCCTAGAGTCGGGGCATCCGCCACGATCCAGTTTCCTGCCCATGCGCCATCGCCTTTTGACCGTTGCCGTTCCGACCCTGCTGGCCCTGCTGCTTGCCGGTTGCGCCTCGGTACGCGAGGGGCGCGAGACGCGTGGGCATGACGGGCGCGACGCGCACATGGCCCAGGCGCCGTCGGTGGCGGGCGTGGCGGAAGAGAGCTTTGGCAAGCCGGGCTGGGCGCGCAAGGGCGATTTCTCGCTGAGCGGCCAGCGCGTGCGCTACGAGCGCGGCGCGGAGCGGCTGGCCCTGTTCGAGCCCTTGCCGGGCAATCTGCGCGCGCCTCTGAACTTCAGCTGGCAGGGGCCGACAGGCGAAAGCTCCACCGTTTGCGAGGCCTGGGCGCAGGAGGTCAGCGCCAACGGCCGCCTGACCGACAGCAAGCCCTGGGTGTTGAGCTGCCGCTGGGGCAGCGCGCCCGCGGCCATGCTGCAGATCGGCGAAGGCCAGATGCGCCGCGGCAAGCTCAGCCGCGAAGGTGCCTACCGCCGCGGCGAGCTGACGGTGGGGCTGCGCTCCGTCCATCTGCTCGAAGGCAATGCCCAGCCGCGCACGGCGGCGGTGGGCTACGAGATGCTGCACCAGGGCACGGTCGTCGGCAGCCTGGACCTGAGCGGCAGCCAGCCGCGGCTGCGCCGCCCCGACCCGGCCACGCCGCTGGGCCGCGCCGTCACCGAGGCGGCGCTGGCCCTGGCCCTGGTGTGGGAGCCGAGCTGACGGGATTCAGCGGCGGATCCGGCGCGCTGCCGACAGCGCGAGGAAGCCCGCCAGCACCAGCGGCAGGCTGCCCGGCAGCGGCAGCTTCTGCTGCACGATGAAGCCGTTGAACCACATTTCGCCGATGCTATCGGTCAGCAGGAAGTTGATCTCGGCGTTGCGTGTCTGGCCGGGGTTGAAGGTGCCGAGGGCGAAGGCGGCGAGGCTGTCGCCGGCCCCGATGCCGAAGACCGGATTCAGGGCCGCGAAGCTGATGTCGGTGTCGGTCAGCTTGATGAAGCGGTCCTCGTTGTCGGCCTCGGCCGCCAGATTGCCCTGGCGGAACAGGCCGGCGGCGTTGTCCCATTGCATGGCGTTGGCGTTGACGGGCGAGCCGTTGACCCATTGCGAGGTCGCGATGAAGAACAGCGGGCCGGTGGCAAAGGCGTTGTTGTTGGTCCAGTCGAGCGGCGTGACCCAGCGCGTCGTGCCGTTGCCGAGGTTGGTCAGGAACGGGCCACCGGTCTGGTGGGTACTGATGGCACCGATGACCTCATAGGGCGCGGCCAGCAGCAGCGTGGGGGCGAACAGCAGCGCAGCGAGCCAGAGCCGTGCGCGAAGGAGGAGGGACGTCATGGCGTTTCCTTTCCTGGATGGGCGCGCAGACCTTGCGCCTCTGCCGCGTCAGGGTCAATCGGGGGCGGCTCTGTCGCCACCGTTTTCGGGGGGAGGGCGGCTCTCGATTGGGGATCGTGCCTCAGCCGACCAGTTTCAGCATCGGTACACGGCGGCGCAGCGGCTGGGCCTTGACGATGCTGGAGCTGGTCTGGGCGCAGTCGGCCAGGCGGTCCAGGGCCTGGTCGAGGTGCTCGATGGAGCGCAGGGCCAGGCGCAGCACATAACAGTCGTCGCCGGTGACCTTGTCGCACTCCAGCGCCTCGGGCATGTCCTCGATGCGCTGCTGCACCTGGGCGAGGGCGCCGGGCATGGGGCGTACGCGCACGATGGCCTGCAGCGTGAACCCGAGGGCCAGCGGGTCGATGTCGATGGTGAAGGCGCGGATGACGCCGCGCTCCTTGAGCCGCGCCAACCGCTCCGAGGTGGCGGGCGGCGACAGGCCAATGGCCTCGGCCAGGTCCTTCAGCGGCGCGCGGGCGTCAGCGGCCAGGGCGGCCAGCAGCAGGCGATCGGTGTCGTCGATCATGATTAGGTGCAAATGGAGAAATGCCGTTGTCGATTCTGCCAAGTCATCAATCTGCCGTCTCAAATGCATGTATCGATTGGGCTGGCCTTGGAACAATGGCCCTCATCGTCATTGCTGGCCAGCACCATGTCCCCCACCACCCGCGGCGCCCTCGAGATGGGCAGCGCGATGAGCCTGCTGGGCTCCATCGGCTATTTCGTGCTGCTGTCCGGCCTGGCGCCGCTGGACGTCGTGTTCTGGCGCTGCGGCTTCGGGCTGCTGACGCTGGCGCTGATCTGCACGGCCCTGGGCCTGTGGCGCCGGCCCAGCGCGCGCGAGTTGGGCCTGGCCGTGCTGGGCGGCGTGGCCATCGTGCTGAACTGGGTGCTGCTGTTCGGCGCCTATGGCCGGGCCTCGGTGGCCGTGGCCACGGCGGTCTACAACCTGCAGCCCTTTCTGCTGATGGGCCTGGGCGTGGTGTTCTTCGGCGAGCGCCTGAGCCTGGCGCGGCTGGCCTGGGTGGCCCTGGCCTTTGCAGGCATGGTGCTCATCGTGCAGGCCAAGCCCAGTGCCGGCTATGTCGGCGGCGACTTCGGCCTGGGTGTGGCGATGGCCCTGGGTGCCGCGGCGCTGTGGGCGGTGGCGGCCGTCGTCGCCAAGCGCCTGAGCGGCGTGCCCGCGCCGCTGATCGCCCTGATCCAGGTCGCCGTGGGCCTGCTGATGCTGGCGCCCTTTGCCGATTTCGGCCAGCTGCCGCAAACGGCGCTGGGCTGGATGCCGCTGGTGGTGCTGGGCGTCGTGCACACCGGCCTGATGTATGCGCTGATGTATGCGGGCGTGCAGCGCCTGCCGACAGCCCTGCAGGGCGGGCTGTCCTTTCTCTACCCGGTGGTGGCCATCCTCGTCGACTGGCTGGCCCTGGGGCATGAGCTGGCGCCGCTGCAGTGGCTGGGGGCGGCGGCCATCCTGCTCGGCGCTGCAGGGCTATTCAAGGCTTCTCGGCCAGCGCCTTCAGGTTCGCCAGCCCCGCGTCGAAATCCGGCCCGACCATCTTGTCCATGAACAGCCCCATCCAGCGGTAGACGGGGTTGCTGCCCATGTCGCCGTCCATGGACCAGGTGACCTGGGTGGCGCCGCCATTGGCGTCGAGGCGGAAGTCGCCCGTGGAGGTGGTGTTGAAGTCGGGGAAATAGAGCTCGTAGGCCAGGCGCTTGGGCGCCTCGGCCGTCGTGAAGGTCATGCGGCCGTCGCCCTGGCTCTTGCTCTTCCAGGCCCAGACGGCACCCGGGCCCGAGGCCGGGCCGCTGTACTCGATGGCCATGGCCGGATCGCGCTGGTTCCAGGCGCTCCACTGCTTCCAGCCGCGCGGATCGGCGATGAGGGCGTAGATCTTGTCCGGCGCGGCGTTGATCTTCACCGTGCGCGACAGCGTGTACTTGGGCGACATCAGCAGGCCGCCGACGCAGACGATCAGCAGCAGGGCGACGATGGCGATCACCAGGACCTTGAGCACTTTCATCGGAAGTCTCCCGCAGTGTTGAGGGGGCCGACTGTGGGCGCCCCGCGCTGGCCACACAATCCGCACAACTCCTTCCCGCAAGCATATGAAGATCGACGCCGACCTCGCCTCCGTCTACGCCGAACAGGGCTATCTCGTCATCCCCGGCTTCAAGACGGCCGCCGACATCGCCGCGCTGCGTCGGCGCGCCCTGGACCTCGTCGAGGCCTTCGACCCGGGCGAGCAGCGCCCCGTCTTCACGACCGAGGAGCAGCAGCGCCATGTCGACGACTACTTCCTCGACAGCGGCGACCAGATGCGCTGCTTCTTCGAGGAGGAGGCCTTCGACGAACAGGGTCGCCTGCGCGTGCCCAAGGAACTGGCCATCAACAAAATCGGCCATGCCATGCATGACCTGGACCCCGTCTTCAGCGCCTTCTCCAAGGGCGAGGCGCTGCGCGGCGTGGCCGCACAACTTGGCCTGGCCCGGCCCCAGGTCTGGCAGAGCATGTTCATCTTCAAGCAGCCGGGCATCGGCGGCGAGGTGCGCTGGCACCAGGATGCCAGCTTCTTCGAGAGCGATCCCATCACCGTGACGACCTTCTGGTTTGCGCTGGAAGACGCGACGCTGCAAAACGGCTGCCTGTGGACGGAGCCCGGCGGCCACAAGGGCCAGCGCGGCGTGCTGCGCGAGCGCTTTGTGCGCGAAGGCCGCAAGGCCTGGATGGAGCAGGTCGACCCGACGCCCTGGCCGGCGGCGGATTCGCAGCAAGCCATCCCGCTCGAGGTCGAGGCCGGTTCCCTCGTCGTCTTCCATGGCCTGCTGCCGCATTACTCAGCAGCCAACCGCTCCGACAAGTCGCGCCATGCCTACACCCTGCATGTGACCGACGGCGCCAGCCGCTACTCGCCGCGCAATTGGCTGCAACGTGATGAGACGTTGCCGGTGCGGGGTTTCTAGGCCCTCTGCTCACAACACTCACAAGCGCATACATTCCGCGCCCTTTGTCCTACAAGGCGAAGGTGCCTGCACCGGCAGGGCGCGCCGTCGGGTCACTTCAAAGTTGTCTCCACCGCAAACGTCGACCACGACGATCTGGAGGCAGATATGAAATTCCCGAAATCGATGCACGCCGAGGGTTGGGCCAGCCACCTGGAAGAGACCAAGCCCGAGCATTTGCCCGATGCGCTGAAGTCCACCGGCCGGCCCGCCGTCGGCGCGGCGCGATTCAAGCCCGCCGGTGCGGGCGCCAAGGTCTCCATCCACGCGCCGCTGAATGCGGCGGCGGCGACCGAAGCGCCCCGCGTCGACCCTGCCTTCGTGCGTCCGCAGCCGACGCCCACGGGTCCCGCGCCAGCCGCCATCCACCGTGACCGTCAGATCAGCTGGATGATTCCCGCCGGTGCTGGCGCCGCCATCATCGCGGCCGTCGCCATCTGGGCCATGAACCGCCCGAGTGAAGCGCCGGTCACGCCGCCTGCCCTGGTGGTGGGCAGCGCCGAACAGCCGGCCCAGGTTGCCGACGCCACGCCGGCCCTTGAAACGCCCGCCGCTTCGCAGGCCGCGGACAGCACGGCATCGACGACGGCCATGGCCGCAGCCACGCCGGAGCCCGTCGAGCCGGCCCGGTTGGGCCCGCCCGTGACGACGAGCCGTCCGGCCGTCGAGTCCCGCACCCTCGCCCAGGCCCCGACGCCAGCGCCGCGTCCTGACATGGTCCAGCGCGCCGCACCGAACACGCCGGCACCCACCTTGCCGCCGCCGACCACGGTCGCCGCGGCGCCGGCGAATGCACAGCCGCTCAGCGTGCCGCCCGGCAACGCCCCCATCGTGATGCCGCCGACCTCGGCCGGCCCGGTGACGGCGCCCCAGCCCGTCGTGACGCCGCCGGCCGTCATCCCGCCCATCGCCGCCACCACGCCGGACACGGCCGCCAGTTCGGCCGCGACGGGGACGCCTCCCTTGGCCCAGACCACGCCGCAGGCCCCGGCTCAGCCGGCGGTGGCTGAAGACAGCGGCATCACGGTCAAGGTGCGCATGGCCCTGGCCGCCGACGCGACGCTGGCCGCCGTGCCCATCGCCGTCAGCACCGACCATGGCGTCGTGAAGCTGGAAGGCCAGGCGCCCGACAGCCAGACGCGCGAGCGAGCCACGGTCGTCGCCTCGTCCGCGACGGGCGTGAAGGCGGTCGACAACCGCCTGACGCTGCCGCCTGCGACGGTCGTCAGCCAGGCGCCCGTCATCCAGCAGTAAGAGCGGCCGCACGGCCATGAAAAAGGCGCCCCTCGGGGCGCCTTTGCTTTGGGCGATTTGGCTTAGTGACAGAACTGGCTGCGTGCCGGTGCCAGCTCAGCGTCGATCAGCGCTTCCTCGGTCACCTCGCGGGCGGCCTCGAGCTGCAGGCAGAGTTCGGTGATGCCATCGTCACGGCCGCCGATGACTTCGGGCAGGGGCGCGGCGGCGATGTCGGTGGGCAGGTCGGCCAGGGCACCGATCAGCTGGAACAGCAGCTCCAGGCTGGCTTCGCCATCCTGGGGCAGATCGCGTGCGGCGCCCAGGCTGCGGGCCAGGTACCAGCAGGCTTCTGCGGCGTTGTCGCAGGCCTGGGCCTTGAGTTCGAGGGCACGGTTGCGGGCGTCTTCCTCGCTGCGTGCCTGGGCGATCTCATAGGCACCGAGATCGGCCGGGACGGCATCGTCAAGCGAGAGCGCGGCAAAGTCGAGTTCTTGGGCCATGGAGTGCTACAGCGGCATTCGTGAGTCGGGGCCATCGTAACGGCGGGCCGGGCCGGCGAGCTTCCCCTCAACCCGGGCCTCGTGAAGCAATCGCCGGAACTAAGTCACGGGACAGCTTCTATTCAACGCTTCTTGGTCGGACGGGTCCAGCCAGCCAATGCAACTTGTTTGCCACGCGCCACAGCCAGGTCACCAGGTGCAACTTCCTTGGTGATGGTGGAGCCGCCGCCGATGGTGGCGCCCTTGCCGATGGTGAGCGGGGCCACCAGCACGCAGTTGGAGCCGACGTGGACGTCGTCGCCGATGGTGGTGCGGTGCTTGTTGGCGCCGTCGTAGTTGGCCGTGATGGCACCGGCGCCGTAGTTGACGCGCTCGCCGACGGTGGCGTCGCCGAGATAGGCCAGGTGGTTGGCCTTGGCGCCCTTGGCCAGCGTCGAGTTCTTGACCTCGACGAAGTTGCCGATGTGGACCTCGGCGCCGAGCTGGGCGCCGGGGCGCAGGCGGGCAAACGGCCCGATCAGCGCGCCTTCGCCGACGCTGGCGCCGGCGGCCTCGCCGTCGATGTGGGTGAACTCGTGGATGCGCGCGCCGGCGGCGATCTTGGCGTTGCGGATGACGCAGTTGGCGCCGACGCGCACGCCATCGCCCAGGCTCACATCGTCTTCGAAGACGCAGTTGACGTCGATCTCGACGTCCTGGCCGTGGGTCAGCGTGCCGCGCAGGTCGAAACGGCCCGGGTCGGCCAGGCGCACGCCGGCATGCATCAGTGCCGTCGCCTGGCGCAGCTGGAAGGCGCGCTCGAGCTGGGCGAGCTGGACCGGGTCGTTGACGCCCAGCACCTCGATCTCGTTGTGGGCCTTGATGCCCAGCACCGGCAGGCCCTCGGCGACGGCCATGGCGACGATGTCGGTCAGGTAGTACTCGCCCTGGGCATTGTTGTTGGTCAGCTGGCCGACCCAGCGCTTCAGCGCCACGGTGGGGGCGGCCATCATGCCGCTGTAGCCTTCGTGGATGAGGCGCTGCTGGGGCGTGGCGTCCTTGTGCTCGACGATGGCGAGCACGCCGCCGTCATCGGGGTCGCGGATGATGCGGCCATAGCCGGTGGGGTCGGCGAGGTCGACGGTCAGCAGCACCAGGGCATGGCCGGCGCAGGCGTCGATAAGGGCCTTGGCCGTGCTCGTCTCGATGAGGGGCACGTCGCCATTGAGGATCAGCGTCGTACCCTCGCCCACGAGGGCGGGCACGACCTGCTGGATGGCGTGGCCGGTGCCCAGCTGGGGCATCTGGCGCACGAAGGAGACGCCGGCCACGGCGGCCTCGACCTGCTCGGCGCCGTGGCCGGTGATGACGATGCGCGCGTCGGCGGCCAGGGACTCGCAGCTCTTCAGCACATGGGCCAGCAGCGAGCGGCCGGCGAGCTTGTGCAAGACCTTGGGCGTTGCGGACTTCATGCGGGTGCCCTTGCCCGCCGCCATGATCACGATATTGAGCGCCATGCCTGCCTTGCGACTACGTTTTGACGAAGTCGCGATTATGGGCAGGCTATCGCGACGCGCGGACACGTCTGGCGTCGTGCCTTACCCAGGGCGACCACCGCGGAACCGGCTTTGCCGGGCCGCTGGTGGTGCCCCCTTGAGGGGGCCGGCGAAGCCGGTAGGGGGTGGCTATCTCGTCGCCTGTACGGACACGCGGTGCGACTTGGGGTTGACCTTGGGGAACTCGGCCAGGGCGGCGTCGAAGAGGCTGCCGATGACGGCCTCGCCGCCCATGGTCATGCCTTCGTTGCTGGCATGGGTCTCGAACAGGGCCTCGCCGCTGGCACGGTCGCGCATCAGCACGGCCACGGCGCGGTCGTAGCGGCGGTCGAAGAAGGGGTCCTGGCGCCAGCCCCAGCCGCCCCATCCGGCGGCGTAGCCATAGCGGGGCGAGAACATGCGACCGCGCCAGCGCCACCACAACGGGTCGTCCCAGGGCACGGGGTCGTAGGCGGTGACGCGGGCCCCCAGGGTGACGAGGACGTCGGCGCTCTTGGCGTCGGCCGCGGGCTTGAAGCCGGCCTTCTCCAGCCCGGCCTTGGCGGCGTTCTCCAGCGTTTCCTGGCGCTTGGCGGCCTCCTCGCTCTGCTGCTGCGAGGGCAGGCGGTCGAAGGCGTAGGTGCCGGGCTTGCGGTCGGCCGGCCAGTTGCCATAACTGGAGACGTCAGCGGAGACCGTGTAGGGACCGGCGCAGCCGGTGAGGGCTACGACCGACGCGGCAGCGACGGCGGACAGGATCAGGCGGCGGTTCATGGAACACCTCCATCTTGGGTGATGGAGGGGATTCTGACGCGGCCAGATTGCCCTCGTGTAAAGGCGGCGCAAAACAGGTCACTGCGACGGCAGCCTGTTTCGCGTCGCCCTAGCGTTGCAGCGTGATGACCGAGGCCGCCGGCGACGGCGTCGCGCAAGACTCGTCGTCGTCGAAGGCGATGTCGCCGCCCGCGTCCGCCACGCCCGTCGCCTTCATGGTCTCGAAGGGGAAGAGCTTCTTGTCCATCATGTGCGAGGGCACGATATTGCCCATGGCCGTGAAGATGTTGTCGATGCGGCCCGGGTAGCGCTTCTCCCACTCGTTGATCATGGCCTTGACCTGCACGCGCTGCAGGTTCTCCTGGCTGCCGCAGAGGTTGCACGGGATGATGGGGAACTCGCGGTGCTCGGCCCAGCGCACCAGGTCGGGCTCCTTCACATAGGCCAGCGGCCGGATGACGACGTTCTTGCCGTCGTCGCTGACCAGCTTGGGCGGCATGCCCTTCATGCGGCTGCCGAAGAACATGTTCAGAAACAGCGTCGTGACCATGTCGTCGCGGTGATGGCCCAGGGCGATCTTGGTGGCGCCGAGCTCGCCGGCCACGCGGTAGAGGATGCCGCGGCGCAGGCGCGAGCACAGGCTGCAGGTCGTCTTGCCCTCGGGGATGAGCTTCTTGACGATGGAATAGGTGTCCTGGTTCTCGATGTGGAAGTCCACGCCGCGCGAACGCAGGTAGTTGGGCAGCACTTCTTCCGGGAAGCCGGGCTGCTTCTGGTCGAGGTTGACGGCGACGAGGCTGAACTTGATGGGCGCGCGCTGCTGCAGGTTGAGCAGGATGTCCAGCATGGCGTAGCTGTCCTTGCCACCCGACAGGCAGACCATGACCTTGTCGCCGTCTTCGATCATGTTGAAGTCGGTGATGGCCTGGCCCACTTGCCGATGCAGGCGCTTGGACAACTTGTTGATTTCGTGGGCCGCTTTTTTCTCGGCGGCGGCTTGTTCGAGATCGAGGACTTCAGACATAGGACTCACCATGCACCCAGTTCGGTGCTGATTGCGACTTCGCAGTCGGGAAAGATTTCGAGCTTGGTCAGCTTCAGGCGCACGCCGACGACGCCGGGCAGGCTCATCAGGCGGTTGCAGAGCTTGCCCAGCAGGGCTTCGACGAGGTCGGTGTGCTCAGCCGTGCACTCGTCGATGATGGCCGTGCGCACGCGGCGGTAGTCCAGCACATGGCCGATGTCGGCGTCGCGCGCGACCACCGGCATGGCGCCCAGGTTGACCTCGGCATCGACCTGGATGGGCTGGGGCCCGGTGCGTTCGAAGTCGAGCACGCCCAGGTTGGCGCGGAAACGCAGGCCCTGCAGGTGGATGACCTGGCGGTTGTTGTAGCGCTGCGGCGCGGCGGCGACCTGCGGGCGCAGGGCCAGCTCGATCTGCTTGGCCGCCTGCACGCCATCGGCCAGGGCCGTCTGCACGCAGGGGTGCCAGCGGCGGCTGGCGTCGCCGGCGACGAAGGCGCGTTGGCGCGAGGCCTCGTCCAGCAATGCGAAGGCCGAGGGTTCGGGCTCGAAACCCAGCAGGGCGGCGACGTAATCAAAGCGCTCGCTGCCGACCGTGACGCCGCTGGCGTCCGGCAGCAGGGCCTCGGGCAGGGGCGTGGCCAGCTGCACGGTGATGTGCGGATGCGACTCGGCCTTCTCCGCCAGATGGACCTGGGCACGCCAGCTGCCGCGCGACCACACGGTGACCTGGTGGCCGCGCTCAGCCAGGAAGAGGGCGTTCTCGGCCGCGTTGTCGCCGGCACCCAGCAGCAGCACACGGCCGGGGGGCAGGCTCTCGCGGCGGGCCGTGAGCTGGGAGGCATCCAGCACACGCTCGTGTGGCACGGCGAAATAGCGCGCCGGGCGCAGCAGGCGCAGGCCGGTGGCGACGAGCAGGGCGCGGGCCTGCACATGCTCGCCGGTGGCCAGTTGCAGCGTCCAGCCCTCGGGCGTGTGGCGCGCGGATTCGGCCCGCGTGCCCAGGCGCAGCGTCATGCCGGGCGTGGCCTGGGCCTGGGCGGCGTAGTGCTGGCCCAGCGCCGCCAGGTGGGCGGCGGGCTCGCCCAGCACCCAGTCCTGGGCAAAGTCCAGGCCGGCCAGGGCGGCGCACAGACGGGGTTCGCGCTCGACCAGCAGGGTACTCATGCCCATCTGGCCCAGCCAGGACGCAGCGCTGCAGCCGGCAGGGCCGCCGCCGAGGATGGCTACGTCGATGGAAGTGGGGCTGGGCATGGGGCGGCCGGGGCAAAGCCGCGAATTATCCCAGGCGAGGCTATTTCCTGCTGAATCGCTTCCAGAGGCGCCACCCCAGCAGCGCGGCAAGGATCACGCCGTAGACGGCCGGCTCGGCGAAGTTGTGCTTGCCGGCGCGCATCCAGATGAAGTGCATCAGCGCGATGACGGAGATGGCGTAGATGGCCTTGTGCAGGGCTTGCCAGCGCTTGGCACCCAGGGCCTTGATGGCCCTGTTGAAGCTGGTGGCGGCCAGCGGCAGCATCAGCGCCCAGGCCGTGAAGCCCATCAGGATGAAGGGCCGCTTGGCGATGTCGGTGGCGATGACGGCGAAATCCAGGCCCTGGTCCAGCCAGCTGTAGGCCATCAGGTGCAGGGTCGCGTAGCTGAAGGTGAAGACGCCCAGCATGCGCCGGAACCTTGCGAGCGCGGCCAGCCCCGTCAGCTCGCGCAGCGGCGTGATGGCCAGCGTCAGCCACAGGCCGCGCAGCGTCCAGTCGCCCAGGCGGCGGATCAGGGCCTCGGCCGGGTTGGCACCGAGCTGGTTGGCGAAGGCGCCATAGACCAGCCAGGCCAGGGGGCCCAGGCAAAGCAGGAACAGCAGCACCTTCGCCGCTGGGTGCAGCAGCGCGCGCGTCAACGCCGCCTTCATCAGTAGTTGCGCTTCAGGTCCATGCCTGCGTAGAGCTGCCCGACCTGGGCCTCGTAGCCGTTGAACATCAGCGTCGGCCGCTTCTTGGCGAACAGGCCGTCCTCGCCGATGCGGCGTTCGCTGGCCTGGCTCCAGCGCGGGTGGGCCACATTGGGGTTCACATTGGAATAGAAGCCGTATTCCTGCTGGGCCGCCTTGGTCCAGCTCGACACGGGCTCCTTCTCGACGAAGCGGATCTTGACGATGCTCTTGGCCGACTTGAAGCCGTACTTCCAGGGCACCACGAGGCGCAGCGGCGCGCCGTTCTGGTTGGGCAGCACTTCGCCATACATGCCGAAGGCCAGCAGGGCCAGCGGGTGCATGGCCTCGTCGATGCGCAGGCCCTCGACATAGGGCCAGTCCAGCACGCCGGAACGCACGCCGGGCATCTGGGCCTTGTCGGCCAGCGTCGTGAACTCGACGTATTTGGCCTTGGACGTGGGCTGGGCCTGCTTGAGCAGCTCGCCCAGCGAATAGCCGACCCAGGGGATGACCATGCTCCAGCCCTCGACGCAGCGCAGCCGGTAGACGCGCTCTTCCATCGCGCTGAGCTTGAGCAGGGCGTCCAGGTCGTAGCGGCCGGGCTTGGCGCATTCACCCTCGATGCTGACCGTCCACGGCCGGGGCTTGAGGGTGTGGGCGTGGGCGGCCGGGTCGGACTTGTCGGTGCCGAATTCGTAGAAGTTGTTGTACGAGGTGGCGTCGGCGTAGCTGGTGACCTTGTCCATGACCAGGGCGCCGGGCACGGCCGAGTGGGCGCCTGGCAGCTTGGGCAGCTTGCCGCCGCCCGGCGCGGCCTGGGACAGGGCCAGCGGCGAGGTCGCGGCCAGACCCAGGCCGGCCAGGGCTGTGCGGCGGTTCAGGTAGACGCGGCGGGGCGTGATCTCGCTGGACAGGGGCTCGTGGGCGGCGGAGGTCTTGATCAGCATGGTGTGTGCGATACGGTGGGTCTGGCGGTTCGGTCGGCCAGGGATGGCCGGAACTTACACCGCCTGGCGCCGGGCCGTACGAGGCCCTGTGTAAACCTGAGTAGCGCCGTCCTTGACGGCCGCCGCCCGGCCGCCGAGCATGCCGCCATGCCTGCCACCCTGTCGGCGCCCGCTCCTGCACCTGCTCCCACGCGATGGCGCGACGCCAAGCGTTACGCCTGGCTGCTGTCGGGCCTGTTCCCGGGGCTGGCCTGGCTGAACGTCTGGCAGGCCGGCCGCAGCGGCGACGCCTTCTGGCTGTGGCTGCTGCCGGGCGTCATGTACACGCTGATCCCGCTGCTGGACACGTTGCTGGGCGAGGACCGCAGCAACCCGCCCGAGGCGCTGGTGCCCGCGCTCGAGGCCGACCGCTGGTACCTCGTCGTGCTGCTGGTCTTCGTGCCGCTGCAGTTCGGGCTGACGCTGCACGGCGCCTGGCTGGCCGTGCACGGCGGGTTGGGCTGGGTGGGCCTCGCGGGCCTGGTGGTGACGGTGGGGGGCATCAACGGGATCGCCATCAACACCGCCCACGAGCTGGGCCACAAACACGCCGCCTGGGAGCGCTGGCTGTCGCGCCTGGTGCTGGCGCCGGTGGCGTACGGCCATTTCTTCGTCGAGCACAACCGCGGCCACCACCGGCGCGTGGCCACGCCCGAGGACCCGGCCAGCGCCCGCCTGGGCGAGAGCTTCTGGGCCTTCCTGCCGCGCACGATGTGGGGCAGCCTGCATTCGGCCTGGCAGCTGGAGCGCGACCGCCTGACCGGCCGCGGCCATGGCCCCTGGCACTGGCGCAACCAATGCCTGCAAGCCTGGGCCATGACGGCGCTGCTCTACGCGGGCCTGGTCGCCTGGCTGGGTTGGGCGGTGCTGCCCTTCCTGCTCGTGCAGGCGTTCTACGGCGCCCAGCTGCTGGAGGTGGTGAACTACATCGAGCACTACGGCCTGCTACGCCAGCGCGGGCCCGACGGCCGCTACGAGCGCTGCGCGCCCGAGCACTCGTGGAACAGCAACCACCGCATGTCCAACCTGTTCCTGTACCACCTGCAACGCCACAGCGACCACCACGCCCATCCGGCGCGCCGCTACCAGGCTCTCAGGCATTTCGAAGAGGCGCCGCAGCTGCCCAGCGGCTATGCCGGCCTGCTGCTGGTGGCCTATGTGCCGCCGCTGTGGTTCCGGTTGATGGACCGCAGGGTGATGGCGCATTACGGCGGGGAGTTGGGGAGGGCAAATGTGCAGGAGGGGAAGAGGGGGAGGTTGGAGAAATGGTGGGGCAAGGGACGCGAAAGGTAAGGGCGACCGCGGCTCTAAGCGGTCGCACGCCTGTGCGATACCACGTGTGCACACGCCGCTCGACCCCCTTAGTGCGCTGTTATATGAACCGCTACGGTTCTGCACGAAGCTCGCGAACCAGCCCAGAACTCAGAACGTCATTGCCCGTTGGCGACAACCTTTGCGGCAACTTCGCGCAAAGACGTGCGTCGCCCGGTTTAGTCCTCACCGTCGCGCTTCGGCTCGAGCGATCTCAACCTCCGAATGCGTAGACGGATCTCTTCTTAGCGCCTCTGCGAAATGTCGTTTGGCATCATCTTTCTCTCCGCGGGCCTTGCACACCAGTCCCCAAGCGAGTTCAGCACGGGCGCCATTGACATCGTTTCGGCCTATTCGCTCAAGAACGGCATCGATCTCCAGGCCCGCAACTCGTGCTTGAGGTGACAGCGCCTCTGGTGTCTGCGCTGCAATTTCGAGAAACATGGCGTTGGCAGCAACGATATCCCCAAGAAGTGCGGTCGCAATCGCGACGGTAACGCGCATTCCGCGGGCCGAGGGGAACAGAGACAGTGCCTTGTTGGCGTCATCTCTGGCTGACACGAAGTCGCCCAACTTCAGACCTAGCGAAGCGCGCGCAGACCAAGTCATGAACATGCTGGGCTCGCGCTGCACCCCGATATCCAAGGCTGCCTTTGCACTAGCAAGGTCCCCCAGCCTCTCCAGCACCATCCCGCGCATTTGGTGATAAAGACCCTTGTCGGGATCAAGCGCGATGCCCTTGTTTATTTCTTCAAGTGCGTCTTTGTTGAGGCCTCGCTGCCATAAAGCGGCCGCATGCATGTATCGGGCCTCAGCATAGTCAGGATCAAGTCTGACCGCTCGTTCGATGTCTTTGAGCGAATCATCGGGTCGCGATCTAGTCCAGATGGTGCTCCGCCGGATCAGCGATTGAGCGGCCTGTTTGTTAGCCCCGTAGAGTTCGATAGCGCGCGAGTAGTCAGCCTCCGCTTGAGCCCAGTTTTGCATCCGCAAATGCATATCGCCGCGAAAGTTCAACGCCGCGGGTTCATTGGGGAGCAGGGCAATGACAGCATTGATCTCAATGATTGCACCTCCCCAATCAAACTGACTCGCGCGGATTCCTGCCGCATTCCAATGTTGCAGAGCGTCTGCCGGAACTCGCGCAGGCTCGGCAGCAGCAGCGACAGTTATGGCAATGCAGGTGACGGCGAGCAAGACTCGCGACTTGAATCTCCAAGATCTTCTCAAATGGGGTCTCCGTTTCTATAGGACAACGTTTTTTCGTGCCGCAGCCATTGCAGAGCTGACGTCGCGTTCAGGCACATCGCGCCGCCCTCATTGACGGAACATTAGACCGAAGCTTCCAAGAACTCACAGACTGGAGCGCCAGCGTATTCATTGTCAAAGTTCGCCTGTCAGGCGCCTCAGTTCAGTGGCCGCATCGCGTCGCTCGTGCTATCCAATCGATTCGGTAAACACACACTACCGCTTCGCACGAGAGCTGCCGCCACGGCGGCCCGAACTGCTTTTGGCCTGATGCCGCCGCCCCTCACCTGAAATCCCGACTCTCCGTCGGCAGCCTGCCCAGCAGCGGGTTGAGGTTGGTGAATCCCTGCGCCAGCAGATGCCGCACATCGCCATCCCCGCGCTGCCAGACGCCTTCCACGGCCAGCAGGCGCGCGCCGAGGATGGTGCCGCGGTGTTCTTCATAAACCTTGGGCCAGACGATGACCTGCACATTGCCGGTCTCGTCTTCCAGCGTGACGAAGAGGGTGCCCTTGGCCGTCTGCGGCTTTTGCCGCCCAGTGACGATGCCGCAGGCCTTGGCGCGGCGGCCGCTCTTGACGGCGTCGAGCTGCTGGGCGCTCAGCAGGCCCTCCTTGGCCAGGCGCGGACGTAGAAGGGCCAGCGGGTGGCGGCGCAGCGTCAGGCCGGTGGCAGCGTAGTCCCACAGCACTTCCTCGCCCTCGGCAGCGGCCGGTAGGGCGAGGTCGTCCTCGGGCAGCAGGCTGCCCTGCAGCAGTTCGGGCATGGCATGCAGGGCCGAGGCCTGCCAGACCTGCTGGCGGCGGTGGCCGGCGAGTGAGGTGAGGGCATCGGCGGCGGCGAGCTGCTGCATGTCCTGCTGGGTGAGGCGGGCGCGGAAGGCGAGGTCCTGCGGGTGGGCGAAATCGCCGTCGCGTGTACGGGCCTGCTCGATGCGGTCGGCCGCCTCGTCACCCAAGCCGCTGACCAGATGCAGCCCCAGGCGCACTGCCGGCTGGTGTTCGCCGTCGCGGTGCTCGAGGGTGCTGTACCTGTTGCTGTGGTTGACGTCGATGGCCCTCACCTCGACGTGATGGCGGCGTGCGTCCTGCACCAACTGGCTGGGTGTGTAGAAGCCCAGCGGCTGGGAGTTCAGCAGTGCACACAGGAAGGCCGCCGGCTCATGGCATTTGAGCCAGGAGCTGACATAGGTCAGCAGGGCAAAGCTGGCGGCATGGGACTCGGGGAAGCCGTAGGAGGAGAAGCCCTTGATCTGGCTGAAGATCTGCTCGGCGAAGGCGTCTTCGTAGCCGCGTTCCCGCATGCCCTTGATGACCTTGTCGTAGTACTTGTCGAGCACGCCGGGGCGCTTCCATGCCGCCATCGCGCGGCGCAGGCCATCGGCTTCGGTTGCAGTGAAACCGGCCGCGATCATGGCCACCTGCATGACCTGCTCCTGAAAGATGGGAACGCCGCAGGTGCGTTCGAGCGCTTCCTTCAGGGCCTCCTTCGGGTACTTGATGTCCTTGGGGTCCAGCGCGCGGTTCTTCAGGTAGGGATGCACCATGCCGCCTTCGATGGGGCCGGGCCGCACGATGGCCACCTCGACCACGAGGTCGTAGTACTTGCGTGGCTGCAGGCGCGGCAGCATCGACATCTGCGCTCGCGACTCGATCTGGAACACGCCGATGGTGTCGGCCTTGCAGATCATGTCGTAGGTGGCGGTGTCGTTGTCGGGGATGGTGAGGTCGATGGACGTGCCGCGCATCCGGTTGACGAGATCGAAGCAGCGCCGGATGGCACTGAGCATGCCCAGGGCCAACACGTCGACCTTCATCATCTTCAGCTCGTCGATGTCGTCCTTGTCCCATTCGATGACGCTGCGGTCCTTCATGGTCGCGTTCTCGATGGGCACGAGGCGCTCCAATGGCCCCTCGGTCAACACGAAGCCGCCCACGTGCTGGCTGAGGTGGCGCGGCAGGCCGTTGAGCTGGCGGCCCAGCGTGATGAGCTGCAGCAGGCGCGGGTCGTCCTCGGGTAGGCCGAGTTTTTGCAGCAGTTCGAGGCGGTGCTCCTCGGGCAGCACCTGGGTGGACCAGCCGCTGTGGTCCTGGCTCATCACATCGAGTTGTTCCTCCGTGAAGCCCAGCGCCTTGCCCACGTCTCGGATGGCGCTCTTGGGGCGGTAGCAGATGACGACGGCGGTCAGCGCGGCGCGGTCACGGCCGTACTTCTTGTAGAGGTGCTGGATGACCTCTTCGCGGCGCTCGTGCTCGAAGTCGACGTCGATGTCCGGCGGTTCGTTGCGCTCGCGGCTGATGAATCGTTCGAACAGCAAGGTGCTGCGGTCCGGGTCGACGGAGGTGACGTGCAGGCAGTAGCAAACGATGCTGTTGGCCGCTGAGCCGCGGCCCTGGCAGAGGATCTTGATGCTGCGTGCGAACTCCACGACCTCGCCAACCGTCAGGAAGTAGTGCTCGTAGCCCAGTTCCTCGATCAGCTCGAGTTCGTACTCGATGCGAGCTTTCCATTTGTCCGGCACACCGCCGAGGCCCTGCTTGTCCCAGGGCCAGCGCTTCTCGGCGCCGGCATAGGTCAGATTGCGCAGGTGCTGAGCGGCCGTGACGTCCGGTGGCACGACCTCGCTCGGATAGTGATAGCTGATCTCGCTGAGGCTGAACTCGCACCGCGCCGCCACCTGCAGTGTTTCGCGCATCAACGCTTCCGGATAGACCCGGGAGACTCGATAAGTGCTGCGCAGATGCTGCTCCGCGTTGGGCTGAAGGTCGAAGCCGCACTCGGCCACGGTGCGGCCCAGCCGCGTGGCCGTCATCACGTCCTGCAGGGCCTTGCGCGAGCGCACATGGAAGTGCACGTCGCCGGCGGCCACCAGGGGCAGGGCGGTTTGCTCGGACAGCGCCTGCAGGCGCTGCAGCCACAGCGCGTCGCTGGCCTCGCGCATCAGCTCGACGGCGATCCAGGCGCGGCCGGCGAAATGGCGCAGCACCCAATGCGCGGCCGGCGCCAGCTCGGCATCGGGGGCTTCGCGGGGCAGCACGAGCAGGGCCAGGCAATCACCCAGCTTCTCGGGCGCGAGCTGGCGCCAGTACAGGGTGTACTCGCCCTTGACCGGGCTGGCGCGGCGCAGCCGGGTGATGAACTGGCTGAGATTGCCGTAGCCATTGAGGTTCTGCGCGATCAGCACGAGCTTGAAGCGCGGCGTGCCGGCGTCGTCGCGGACGAGGAATTCGCTGCCGATCAGCAGCTTCATCAGTTGCGGTTGCTCGATGTCCTCGGTCGGCAGGCCAGCCTCTTTCGCCTCTTCCTTGAGGATGTGATGCGCCGCCTCGCGCATCTCCCGCAGCTGCTTGTGGGCGCGCACGACCCCGGCCAGCGAGCATTCGTCGGTGATGGCCAGGGCCTCGTAGCCCAGCTCGCAGGCGCGCTCGACCAGCTCCGCCGGCTCCGAGGCGCCGCGCAGGAAGCTGAAGGCCGACAGGCAGTGCAGCTCGGCGTAGCGCGGCAGCTCGCCACCTGAACCGGAGAACGGAGATGGCCAACCGCCATCGGCCGCTCGTCGCAGCTCGGCCTCCGAGTCAATGCCTTGCTGGCGCAGCATCGCCAGCCTTTCGTCGCGGTCTGACATGGGAGGCGTCATGCAAACACTCCATGAAGAAACCAGCCGGGAGCGGCGGATGCGGTCGATGAAGGCCGCTCGTGATAGACCCACAGCAGGCCGCGCGTGGCGCTGCGGTACACAAAGTAGTCGCGCGCCTGCATGCCGCTGGCGCCTTCCCACCAGCCCGCCTCGACGCGGTGCGGGCCGCTGACGAGGGTCAAGGCGCCGCAGTAGGTCGGCTGCTCGCGCGCATCGGAGCGCAGCGGCCGGGGCGGCTGCACGAGCCAGGTGGGTTGGGGGCCTGAGGGGCGGCGCGAGGCGGTGGCCGGTGGGGCCGGCCAGGCCCGCCAGCTCTGCATATGGTCGAGCCGGTGGTCCTCACGCAACCGACCCTCGCGCACGTGGTCGGCACCCAGGCGCACGGACAGCCGCTCCAGCAGCGCATTCGTCGTCGTGCGCTCGGCCGGGTCGGAGGGGCCGGGCAGCAAGCTGACGCTGCCTTCCTGCAAGGGCAGCACGGTGTCGGCACTGAGGCGGATCTCGCCGGCCGGGGCGGCCAGCTCGGTGCGGGCGAGGTGCTCGCCCAGCAGGCGCGTCAGACGAGGCAGGTCGCGTGTCGTGTCGGCGGTGGCAATGTCGATCTCGCCGCTGCTGGCCACGTCCCGCGCGCGCATGGCGTCGTGCTGCCAGGACAGGCGCAACGCGCGCACGCCGGCATGGCGAGCTGTGAGGAAGGCACAGAGCTGGCGCAGCAGCACCTCGGCAAAGTGCAGCAGCACCGGCGCATGCTCGACGCGATAAGGCAGTTCCAGCCGTGCGTCGAAGCGGTCGGGCAGGCTCAACCACTCGTGCACCTCGGGCAGGTCGCCATAGGCTTGGTCCAGTGCCATCAGCAGGGCCGGGCCGAAGCGCCGGGCCAGGGCCGGGCGCGGCAGCCGGCGCAACTCGCCCAGGCGTGTGCAGCCTAGGCGGGCCAGCATGGCGTGGTGGGCCTGGGCGGCGCTCAGGGCCGACAGCGGCAGGGCGTCCAGGCGTTCGCTCAGGCGGCCAGGGGTGGTGTCGGCACAGCGCGCCAGCGCCAGCGCACCCAGGGCCGTCTGTGCCCAGGCCATGTTGCCCAGGGCCAGCCCGGCCTGCGCTGCTTGCGCCTGCAATCGCTGGCGCAGCGCGCGGGCGCCGCGGAACAGCTTCAGGCTGGTGGACACCTCGGCC
Organism: Roseateles saccharophilus; assembly: GCF_031458095.1. GTDB lineage: Bacteria > Pseudomonadota > Gammaproteobacteria > Burkholderiales > Burkholderiaceae_C > Pelomonas > Pelomonas saccharophila_A. The sequence continues at coordinate 1,879,574 of NZ_JAVDXU010000001.1, read as the reverse complement.
ACGACGGCCTCCTCCAGCCGCGCGACGCGCGGCGTGAAGCTCAGCGCCAGCCAGCCCAGGGCGTCGCTGTCACCCGCGGGCGCATCAGGCCTGCAGCACAGGGCGAGCCAGCGCATGATGGCGCTCCATGGGAGGACTGACGGGTGTCGGGGTGGGTTCCGGCGCCGGCACAGGCAGGGGCTTGCGCTTGGCCGCCGTCAGCAGGGGCTCGACCTCGCCCGGCACGGCGGACAGCTGCAGCCAGCCCTCGTGCGCCGGGCCGCGGCGCTTGAGCAGGTGCACGTTCAGTTCCCAGCCTTCGCCGGGTTGCACGACCAGGCGCAGCGGCGCGGCCGAGGACTGCTGCTGGACGCGTTCGGGCCGCATCAGGAAGGCCGGGGCGTCGGAGCTCAGCGCATTGACCTGCAGGCGCCGGATCTGCTCCGGCTGCGTCTCGGGCAGCCAGGCCAGCATGGCCACGCGCGACTTGATGGCCTGCTCGGCGGCCCAGAGCGCCTGGGCCGGCGTGCCGGCCTCCACCCAGACCAGGGCCGCTGGCGGCAGGCCCAGAGCCTGCAGGCCCGGCAGATGCGGTGTGTGCGGCGGGTTGATCAACAGCAGCGAGCGCAGTGCCGGCGTGGCCGCGCGCCCGCGCCGGCTTGGCGTGGCCGCCGGCAGGGCCTGGGCCGCCCACCAGTCGCGCAGGGCCGGGGCCAGCAGCCGCCACTCCAGCACGCCGGGCTGAGGCGTCAGCAGCTCGGTGACGGCCCGCAGCGGCCAGCCGCCGCCGGGCAGTTCGGCGTCCAGGGCTGCGAAGCCGCTGGCCAGCGCCGGGTCGGCGGCGGTGCTCAGGCTGCTGCCGCGCCACAGTCGCCCCTGCAGACGGGCGTCGTCCAGCGGCAGGCGGCCGAGAGGCGGCGGAACAAGGGGGGCGGAAGTGGCGACGGAAGCGGGCGACATGGCCGGGAAGCACGGAGCGGGCGAGGGTCAGAGGGAAGGAACCGGAGCTTGGATGAGATCACAATGCTGTATTTATATCCAGTATTTTCCGCCTATCGACCGGCTCGAGCCGCTAGCATTTCACGCCTGCCCCGGAGAGCCGCCATGCAACTTGCCCCGTTGATCTGCGTTCGCGACGTGCCCGCCAGCAGCCGCTGGTATCAACGCCTGCTGGGTGCCCACAGCGGCCATGGCGGCGACGAGTACGAGCGCGTCAACGACGCCCAGGGGCGCCTGGTGCTGCAACTGCATCGCTGGGATGTCGGCCACGACCATGGGCCGCTGGGCGACCCGGCCCTGCCGCACGGCAACGGCGTGCTGCTGTGGTTCGAGCTGCCGGACTTCGACGCCGCGGTCGCGCGGGCCGAGGGCCTGGGCGTCGAGGTTGTCAGGCCGCGGCGCTGGAGCGAGAACGGCAACTGGGAGTTCTGGCTGCGCGACCCCGACGGTTATTCGGTGGTGCTGACCAGCCCCTTGCCCTGATGATGCGCCCCACCTTCCAGGAGATGCCTCGATGCCGATGAACGACTATCTGGTGCTGTCCCGCGGTCAATGGGATGCCGACGCCAGCCCGCAGGCTGTGCAGGCCGCCATCGATGCCTTCTATGTCTGGTACGAGCAGGGCCTGGCCCAGGGCCGGCTCAAGCCCGGCAGCCGCCTGGAGCCGGCTTGCCGCGTCGTCGCCAAGGGCGGACTCATCACCGATGGCCCGTTTGCCGAGACCAAGGAATGGGTCGGCGGCTACTGGTTCATCGTCGCCGAGACGCTGGAGCAGGCCGCGGCCATCGCGGCCGGGAACCCCTGCCTGCAGTTCGGCCTGACCATGGAAATCCGCCCGCTGGATCCCACCCTCGCCGACGTGAGGGTGGCGACCAACGAGACGCCTACGAGCTGGCGTTAAGAGAAGCCGTCGCCGTCGAAGTCCACCACGTCCTCGTCCCGCGCCAGCGTCGGCGGCGCGTCCTTGGGCTTCATGGCCTCCAACTGCTCGCGCAGCTTGGCGACCTGGTCCAGCCAGTAGTTGGGCGTGCCGAACCAGGGGAAGGCCAGCGGGAAAGCCGGGTCGCCCCAGCGCCGGGCCAGCCAGGCGCTGTGGTGGATCATGCGCATGGTGCGCAGCGGTTCGATAAGGCGCAGCTCGCGGTCGTCGAACTCGGCGATCTGCTCGTAGCCGTCCAGCACGGCGTTCAGCAACTGGCGAGCGGCGTCGGGCTCGCCGGGCAACAGCATCCATAGGTCCTGCACCACGGGACCGGTCACGGCATCGTCGAGGTCGACGAAATGCGGGCCGCGGTCGGGCGTCCACAGGATATTGCCGGGATGGCAGTCGCCATGCAGGCGGGTCAGCTGCAGGTCGGGCAGGCTGTCGAAGGCGGCCTGGATGGCGGCGATGCAGCGCTGGGCCGCGTCATCCCAGTTGGCCGCGATCTCGGGCGGGATGGCGTCGTTGGCCATCAGCCAGTCCCGGGCCGTCTGCGCCGGCTCGGCGCTCGCCCAGGCCAGACGCTCGGCGAAAGGTTTCTGGCGGCCCACACCGTGCAGGCGGGCCAGCAGGCGGCCGATCCAGCGCAGTACCTCGGGGTCTTCCAGCTCCGGCCCGCGGCCGCCCTGGCGCGGCGTGACGGCCAGGCGCTGGCCCTGGTAGTGAAAAAGAGTGGAGCCGCCTTCCAGCGGCCAAGGCGCGGCCACCGGCACCTCGGCCGCAGCCAGCTCGGCGGCGAAGGCATGCTCCTCCAGGATCTGCGCATCGCTCCAGCGCGCCGGCCGGTAGAACTTGGCCACGGCCGCACCGCCGTCCTCCAGATGCAGCATCAGCACGCGGTTCTCGAAGGAGTTGAGCTGCAGCAGCCGGCCATCGGCGCGCAGGCCGGCGGCCTCGAGGGCGTCGAGCATGAACTCCGGCGTCAGGTCGCCGAAGCTGAGGTCAGGAATCGCGTGGGGCATCCGGCGAGTGTCGCCGGTTGCGATCAGCCCCTGCGTGGGCGCTGAGTTGCGTAACGCGGCGCATCGACGACGACACCGACGATGTCGTCCATCATGGCCTCCTCGTCGGCGTCATCCAGCACCGGCAGGCTGCGCGGGTTGTAGCGTGCGGTGTCGAGGTTGCGCTGGGGCAGGCGGCGTTGCGGCTGCGGCGGAGCCGGTTGATGCGGCTGCGCGCGCGGGTAATGGCGGTCGCGCTCCCGCTCCCGATCCCCATAGCCGTCGTTGCTGCCGCCAAAGACGCCGGCGTCCTGCCACAGCGGCAGGGGTTGGGAGAACTGGCCCCAGTCGCTGCCGAATTCGTCCTCGCTGCCGCCCATGCGGCGTCGCGACGGAGGCGCCGTGCTGGCCGGCGCCGGCAGCGGGCCGCGCGAATTGCTGCTCTGCGGCACGAGGAGCTGCAGTTCGGCGACGCTGGGCAGCTGATCCATGGCGCAGCGCAGATAGCGCACGCGGCAGGCCGACAACACGGCATGCTTGATCTGCAGGCTGCGCGGCGTCACGCCGCGTTCGCCTTCCAGGTCGATGGCGGCCAGCACGCGGCCGTTGGGGCTGCAGACGGCGAAGGTGACATGGGAGGCGCCCAGCAGGTCGAACCAGTAACGGACCTCCTTGGCCTCGGTCGGCTGGCAAAAGCGCACCAGCGGCAGCTTGGACAGCACGACGTGATGGGGCAGGGCTTCGCGCAGCAGGCGGAAGACGCGCCGCTCGTCGGTCGTGAACACCGGTCGTGCTGTGAGTGACCACTCCGCCGGCAAGCCTTTATTGGCGTACGCAGGTCGGCGCAGCGCCCAGATCAGGCTGATGGCCAGACCCAGGACGCAAACAGCCAGCGCGGCGATCCAGTAGATGGCGTACGGCATATCCCTCAGGGAGGACGGCGGATGACGCCGACCTGTTGTTTCGCGGCGCAATGGACGGTCAATGTAAGCGCAACGTCCCCAAAAGACATTACTCGCTAGCCCCGATGCCCCCGGGCTAAGGGGTTGAAGGCGCTCGCAAACGACCGTCAGGCCGTCATTTATTCCTTGGCGGCGCGGCCCGAGGATTCGAAATGGGCTTTGACCTCGGCCACGCTGTCGACGAACTCGCTGAGCACCTGGGCCTGGCGCTTGAATTGGAAGTCCAGCTCGCCCAGATGACGCTCCAGTGCCTGTTCGACCTGCGAACCAAACGATTCCGGCGGCAGGCGCAGATAGGCCGCCGATTCGCCGCCGTCGCGCTCGACCAGAGCGCCGGCGGCCGCCGCGATGCGCAGCATGGGGCGGTTTTCGCTCAAGGCGTGGATGAAGAGGGTGTCGACGCCGCGGTTGCGGGCGTGCAGACCGGCGGCGTCGAAAAGCCGCCTGCCCAGGCCGCGGCTGCGCGACTGCGGCAGCACGGAGACGCCAAACTCGGCCATCGCCCGCTCGGGCTCGCCGCCGAGCAGCGGCTGGGCGTAGGCCAGATGGGCCAGGGCGATCAATTGCAAGCGGCGGTTGAAGATGCCCAGCACCTCGTCCCGGGCGAAATCGATGCTCAGCGCATATTTGCGGATCTGCTCGTCGGACGCCGGATAGCCGAAGCGCAGATAGCGGTCCTGGGGGTCGAGGGCCAGCAGGTGGTCGATGATGCGGCGCCGGTGGCGCCGGGCCAGGGAACGGATGGGCACCCAGGTCGACAGCCTCTCCAGCGCGGCGCGGGCGCTGGCCAGCGGGCCCGGGGCCTCCGTGGGTGGCGCAGCGGCCGGCGCATTCGGGTCAGGGCCGAATGCCGCCAGCTCGTGATCCCAGTCCGCCGTGAGTTCGGCGGGCGCATCAGGGATGGCGGGCGGGGGCTTGGGCATGGTGGGCCTGCGGGTATGACAAGGTTAACGCGTCGAGCCTTTCCAAACCACCGGCGGCGCTGGTACACTCGTGGGCTTTTCCGTCAAAAGGCTGCGGGAAAGATCCGTGTCGAGAGGCTGTGCAACAGACGCAGCACCGAGGCCGGCAGTATTCAGCCATCCATCGCCGGCTTCTTGATTTGAGGGGCCGGCACAGCGAAAGCTACTCTCATGAAGACCTTCAGCGCCAAGCCGGCCGAAGTGACGCACGAGTGGTTTGTGATTGACGCCACCGACAAGGTGCTCGGACGTGTTGCCAGCGAAGTGGCACTCCGTTTGCGCGGCAAGCACAAGGCCATCTACACGCCTCACGTCGACACCGGTGATTTCATCGTCATCGTCAATGCCGACAAGCTCCGTGTGACCGGCAACAAGGCCACCGACAAGGTGTACTACCGTCACAGCGGCTTCCCCGGCGGCATCTACGCCACGAAGTTCAAGGACATGCAAGCCAAGCACCCCGGCCGCGCGCTGGAGAAGGCCGTCAAGGGCATGCTGCCCAAGGGCCCGCTGGGTTACGCCATGGTCAAGAAGCTGAAGGTCTATGCAGGTCCCTCGCACCCGCACACCGCCCAGCAGCCCAAGGCTCTCGAGATCTAAGGAACGGCCATGATCGGAAATTGGAATTACGGTACTGGTCGCCGCAAGTCGTCGGTTGCTCGCGTCTTCATCAAGAAGGGCACGGGCCAGATCATCGTCAACGGCAAGTCCATCGACACCTACTTCGGTCGTCAGACCTCCATCATGATCGCCAAGCAGCCCCTGCTGCTGACGAACAATGGCGAGGCCTTCGACATCAAGGTGAACGTGCACGGTGGTGGCGAATCGGGTCAAGCCGGCGCCCTGCGCCTGGGCATCACCCGCGCGCTGATCGACTACGACGCAGCCCTGAAGCCCGAACTGAGCCGCGCCGGCTTCGTCACGCGTGACGCGCGTGAAGTCGAGCGTAAGAAGGTCGGTCTGCACGGTGCCCGTCGCCGCAAGCAGTTCTCCAAGCGTTAATTCATACGCTTTGGACACAAAAGGCCGCTCCCAAGCGGCCTTTTGTTTTTGCGCCGACAATCCCCATATTCGTCTCTGGACAGATTCACAGGAGCCCACGCCATGAGCGCCGTGCTTGATACCCCCGTCACCGACATTCCCGTGCCCCTGGTCTTCACCGACAGCGCCGCCGACAAGGTGCGCGACCTGGTGGCCGAGGAGGGCAACCCGGACCTGAAGCTGCGCGTCTTCGTGCAGGGCGGTGGCTGCTCCGGCTTCCAGTACGGCTTCACCTTCGACGAGGCCGTCAACGAAGACGACACGCAGATGCAGAAGAACGGCGTGACGCTGCTGATCGACTCGATGAGCCTGCAATACCTGATGGGCGCCGAGATCGACTACAAGGAAGACCTGCAGGGTGCCCAGTTCGTCATCAAGAACCCCAACGCCACGACCACTTGCGGCTGCGGTTCCAGCTTCTCGGTCTGAGCGTGCGCTGACCACCCCTCCAAAAAACCGCCTTCGGGCGGTTTTTCGCTTTCTGAGCCATGGCATCTCCCTTGCCCACGCCGGACCTCCAGCACGAGCGCGACCAGCGCATGCTGCTGTGGCTGGTGGCCCTCGGCTTCTTCATGCAGACGCTGGACGCCACCATCGTCAACACGGCCCTGCCGGCGATGGCGCGCAGCCTGGGCGAGAGCCCGCTGCGCATGCAGTCCGTCGTCGTCGCCTACTCGCTGACCATGGCCATGCTGATCCCGGCCACGGGCTGGGTGGCCGACCGCTTCGGCACACGGCGCGTCTATATCGGCGCCATCGTGCTGTTCGTGATCGGCTCCGTGCTCTGCGCATTGGCGCCCAGCCTGACGATGCTCGTCGCCGCGCGTGTCGTGCAGGGCGCGGGCGGCGCCATGCTGCTGCCGGTGGGGCGCCTCGTCGTGCTGAGGACCTTCCCGCGCGAGCGCTTCCTGCAGGCGATGAGCTTTGTCGCTATCCCCGGCCTGGTCGGCCCGCTGATCGGCCCGACGCTGGGCGGCTGGCTCGTTGAGGTGGCGTCGTGGCATTGGATCTTCCTCATCAACGTGCCGGTTGGCGTCATCGGCGCGCTGGCCACGCTGCGCTATATGCCGGCACCGGCACCCGTCTCCACCGGGCGCTTTGACCTGGCCGGCTATCTGCTGCTGGCCTTCGGCATGGTGGCGATCTCGCTGGCCCTGGACGGCCTGTCCGGCCTGGGCCTGCGCCAGGCTTCGGTGCTGCTGTTGATGATCTTCGGCCTGGCCAGCCTGACGGCCTATTGGCTGCATGCACTGCGCCGGCCCGACCCGCTGTTCTCGCCCCGGCTGTTTCGCGTCGGCTCGCTGCGCATCGGTCTGCTGGGCAATCTGTTCTCGCGCCTGGGCAGTTCCTGCATGCCCTTCCTGATCCCGCTGCTGCTGCAGGTGAGCCTGGGCTACTCGCCCGCCCAGGCCGGCATGATGATGCTGCCCGTGGTGCTGGCCAGCATGTCGGTGAAGCGCATCACGACGCCGCTGATCATCCGCCACGGCTACCGCCGCGTGCTGACCGTCAACACCCTGCTGGTCGGGCTCGCGATGGCGAGCTTTGCCCTCGTCTCGCCGGGCCAGCCGCTGGTGCTGAACATCCTGCAGCTCGCCGTCTTCGGCGCCGTCAATTCCATGCAGTTCACGGCCATGAACACGCTGACGCTGAAGGACCTGGGGCCCGACACGGCCAGCAGCGGCAACAGCCTGCTGTCCATGGTGCAGATGCTGGCCATGGGCATGGGTGTGGCGGCGGCGGGCGCGGTGCTGGCGGCCTTCACGGCCCACTTCGGCATGGACGGCGTGCAGACCCTGCAGACCTTCCGCGCCACCTTTGTCTGCATGGCCTTGATCACCATGGCTTCGGCCGCCATCTTCTGGCAGCTCGACGAACGCGACAGCGCCGCGACGGCGGCGAACCGTGAACAGGACGTGGAAGCCGGCTAGGCCGGATAGAGGGCGCCGAGCGACCGTGGCCCGGCCGCGCCGGTGACAGCCGGCAGATTGCCGGGCAGGCGTTCGACAAAACGATGCGCCAGCCAGGCAAAGGCAGCAGCCTCGACCTGGTCGACCGGCAGGCCGCGTTCGGCGCTGCTCTGCACCGCGACGCCGGGCAGCAGGGCGGCCAGGCGGCGCATCAGGGCGCCGTTGAGCGCGCCACCGCCGCAGGCGATCAGCGTTCGGGCCTGAGGCATCTGCGCCTTCAGCGCGTCGGCCACGCAGCGGGCGCTCAGTTCCAGCAGCGTGGCCTGCACATCCTGGGGCGCCTGGCCGTCGCTGAGGCGCTGCTCCAGCCAGCCGAGATGGAAGAGATCGCGGCCGGTGCTCTTGGGCGGTGGCAGCGCCAGCCAGGGCTCGGCCAGCAGGGCCGCCAGCAGCCCGGACAGCACCTGGCCCGTCGCGGCCCAGGCGCCGTCGGCGTCGTAGGCCAGGCCGCGGTGGCGGGCAATCCAGCCGTCCATCAGGCAGTTGGCCGGTCCGCAGTCGAAGCCGCCGGTGCGGCCATCGGCAAAGAGCAGGCTGAGATTGCTGATGCCGCCGAGATTGAGGGCGGCGACGTCCTGGCCCTGCGCACCAAACACGGCGCGATGAAAGGCCGGCACCAGGGGCGCACCCTGGCCGCCGGCGGCGACATCGCGGCTGCGCAGGTCGCAGATGACGTCGATGCCGGCCTGCTCGGCCAGCAGGGCGCCGTTCAGCAGCTGGGTGGTGTAGCCGTCGAAGCCGTCCGGGCGGTGGCGCACGGTCTGCCCATGGGCGCCGAGGGCGGCAACCTGGGTGCGCGGCGTGCCCGTGGCTTCCAGCAGCTGCGAGACGACGTCGGCATAGGCACGGGCCACCGCATTGGCGGCCAGGGCGGCGCGATGCAGCTCGTTGTCGCCGGGGCTGTTCAGCGCCAGCAGTTCGTCGCGCAGCGCATGCGAGAAGGGGGCGTGCACATGGCCGGTGACGGCCAGCGCGTCGGCGTCGAAGAGGACGCCATCAACGCCGTCGAGCGAGGTGCCCGACATCAGCCCGATGAAGAGCCGGGGGGCTTCAGTCCGCTGCGGAGACGCCATCCATGGTCTCGGCCACGGCCAGCTGGGTCTTGACGCTGGCGACGGTCTGCAGGAACTGCGACTTGGCGTAACCCGGCAGCGTGACGGCTTCGGAAGCCTTCGCGATGGTGCGCGGGTCCATGTGGCGGCCGCCGACACGGAACTCGAAGTGCAGATGCGGGCCGGTCGCCCAGCCCGTCATGCCGACGGCGCCGAGCTTCATGCCCTGCTCGATGCGCTGGCCCTTCTTGACGTCGATGCGGCTCAGGTGGGCGTAAACCGTGCTGCGGTCGCCGCTGTGGCGCACCTGCACGACGTTGCCGAAGCCGTTCTGCCAGCCGGCCATCTCGACCGTGCCGTCGCCCACCGAGCGCACGGCCGTGCCGGTCGGCGCGCCGTAGTCGACACCGTTGTGCTGGCGCCAGGTGTTCATGATGGGGTGCAGGCGCATCGCGAAGCCGCTGGTGATGCGCGAGAACTCCATCGGGCTGGCCAGGAAGGCGCGGCGCTTGCTTGTGCCGTCGAAGCCGAAGAAGCTGCTCTTGCCGGTGACGCCGTCCTTGAAATAGACCGCCGAATAGGTGCGGCCGTTGTTCGTGAACTCGCCCGCCAGCAGGCGGCCCACGCCGCCGTCCCATGGAACGGGTTCGCCGTCGGCCGTCAGCGTTTCGTAGACGATGCTGAAGCGGTCGCCCTTGCGCAGCTCGCGGTGGAAGTCGATGTCGCCCGAGAACATGTCGGCCATCTGCGAGGCGATGGCGTCAGGGATGTTGGCGTCGTCGGTTGCGGCGAACAGCGAGGTGCGGATGGTGCCGCTGCCCAGGGCCACCTGCGCCTGCAGCGGTGCCGTTTCGGTGCGGGCGACAAAGCGGCCGCCGACGCGCTCGATGGTCAGGCGGGTGAAGTGACTCCCCTGCTGCTCGACCTTCTCGGCAGGCGAGCGCACGACGATCTGCTGCACCTGGCCCGAAGCGTCGGCCGTCAGGTGGACCATCTTGCCGGCGCGGCCCTGCAGCACGCGGCGGCCCAGCGGGTCGTTGCGCAGGAAGGCGGCGGCGGCCGGGTCGAAGGCGCCGGCACGCTTGAGCAGGCTGTCGGGGGTGTCGCTGGAGCGGGTGGCCTCGGCGCGGGTCAGGCCGACGGCATGGGCGGCCAGTTCATCGAGTTGACTCTCGATGTCGGGCGTGGCGATGGCTTCGACCAGGGTGCGCTTGGGCAGCTGGGCCGCATCGGGGGCCAGCGGCGCAATGCCGAAGGCGGTCACGGCAAAACAGCTCAGGGCGCCGACGACGGACGCCGTCAGTGCGCGCGGGTGCTTGGCGGCGAAGGCCTCGGCGCGCTGCAGGCTGGCTTGGAGTTGCTGGAGACGATTCTGAACGGTCACTCTCGGTTTCCCGGGGTTGTCGCTGGGGCAATCCCGGCCGAGCCGGTTCCGCGCGCAGGCCGCTCGTGGGCGGCCCTTAAAATCCCTGGATTGGTTGTGTTGAAACAACACCCCCAAAACGAAGGGTGAATTCTAACGGCTTTGTCCTACCTGGCATGCCGGTTAACCCCGATGGATCAATAACTTAACGTTTCGTCTGGTTAGCTGCCAGGCGCCGATGCGCCATGTCCGACGCCCCGCAATTCCCCATCACCGATGCCGTCCTCGAAGCCCTGGCTGTCACGCGCCGCGGCGTGGATGAGCTGCTGCCGGAGGCGGAATGGACGAAGAAGCTGGCCCGCTCGGCCGCAACGGGCGTGCCGCTGCGCATCAAGCTGGGCCTGGACCCGACGGCGCCCGACATCCACGTCGGTCACACGGTGGTCTTGAACAAGATGCGCCAATTGCAGGACCTGGGTCACCAGGTCATCTTCCTGATCGGCGACTTCACCTCGCTGATCGGCGACCCGTCCGGCCGCAACGCCACCCGCCCACCGCTGACCAAGGAGCAGATCCAGGCCAACGCCGAGACCTATTACGCCCAGGCCAAGCTGGTGCTGGACCCGGCACGCACCGAGATTCGCTACAACTCCGAGTGGAGCGAGCCGCTGGGCGCGGCCGGCATGATCCAGCTGGCCAGCAAGTACACGGTGGCCCGCATGATGGAGCGCGACGACTTCACCAAGCGCTTCGCGGCCCAGACGCCGATCTCGGTGCACGAGTTCCTCTACCCGCTGATGCAGGGCTATGACTCGGTGGCGCTGAAGGCCGACCTGGAGCTGGGCGGCACCGACCAGAAGTTCAACCTGCTGATGGGCCGCCATCTGCAGCAGGAATACGGCCAGGAGCCGCAGTGCATCCTGACCATGCCGCTGCTGGAGGGCCTGGACGGCGTCGAGAAGATGTCCAAGTCCAAGAACAACTACATCGGCATCACCGAGCCGGCCAACACCATGTTCGCCAAGATCCTGTCGATCAGCGACGTGCAGATGTGGAAGTGGTTCGAGCTGCTGTCCTTCAAGTCTCTCGGCGAAATTGCCGCGTTGAAGGCTGAGGTCCAGGCAGGCCGCAATCCGAAGGACGCCAAGGTCATGCTGGCCAAGGAGATCACGGCGCGCTTCCACAGCGCGGCCGCCGCGGATGCAGCCGAGGCCGATTTCAACAACCGCGCCAAGGGCGGCATTCCGGACGACATTCCCGAGGTGCAACTCAACGGCGCGCCCATGGGCCTGGCCCAGGTGCTGAAGGCCGCCGGCCTGGTCGCATCGACGGGTGAAGGCCTGCGCATGGTCGAGCAGGGCGGCGTGCGCCGTGGCGGCGAGGTGATCTCTGACAAGGGCCTGAAGCTCGATGCCGGCGAGCATGTGCTGCAGGTGGGCAAGCGCAAGTTTGCGCGGGTCGTGCTGAGCTGAAAACAAAAGGGAGGCCGCGCCCTCCCTTTTGCTCGCGACGGGATCGGGCGGCTAGCTGGCGAGCTGCTCGTTGCCGAGCACGCCCATCTTCCTGACGCCGTGGCTCTGCGCCGAGCTCATGACGGCGGCGACGACCCCATAGTCCACCAGCTTGTTCGGCTTGATATGCACCTCGGGCTGGTTGGCCGCCGCCAGGGCGCCCACTTCCTGCATCTTGGCGTCGACGGCGGCACGACCGTTCAGGGCCTGGTCATCCCAGTAGACGGTGCCGTCGAAGTCGATGGAGACCACATGCACGACGGGTTTGGGCGGATTCGCGGCAGGAGGGCTGCCGCCGATATCCAGCCCGAAGGAGTGCAGCTGCATCGGGATGGTGATGATGAGCATCACCAGCAGCACCAGCATCACATCGATCAATGGCGTCGTGTTGACCTCCATCAGGGCTTGGGGTTCGGTACTGCCGGACGCGGTCGCGAGCTTCATTCCTAAACCCATAAGGCCTCCCAGGATCCATGCCGAGCGTCGGGATGACGGGGCTGCGATCCATGATGCCAGTTTGGGCGCAAAAGCAAAGGGAGGCCGCGGCCTCCCTGCAACTCACGGCTTCACGGGCCGCGGATAGGCGCCGGGCTTGACCGGCTGGACCGGCTCGGCCGCGATGCGCCGCTTCAGCTCCGCCAGCGCCGCGTCCAGCTGGGCATCAAATCCCATCGCCGTCGCGCGCGGCAGGTTGTCGACCTCGATGTCGGGCGTCACGCCTATGCCCTCGATGAGGAAGCGGCCTTCGGCATCGATCTGGCCGTTCTCGGCGGCGCGCATGATGCCGTTGTCCAGCAGGCGGTTGCCGTCCGACAGCCACACGCCCGCGCCCGAGCTGCGCTTGCCGATGACGGGGCCGAGCTTGAGGCGCTTGAAGCCTTCGGCAAAGGTCTCGCCGTCGGAATAGGTGTCCTCGTTCATCAGCACCACGGTGTGGCCGCGGTAGACGTTCTGCATGTTCGGATAGACCGACGCGCCGTCGGGCGAGCGCGGCTGCCAGAAGGCCCAGGCGCGGCGCAGCAGCTTCTCGAGAATCCAGCTGTCGATGTTGCCGCCGTTGTTGTATCGCACGTCGATGATGAGACCGTCGCGGTCGCTGGCGGCATAGAACTCGCGCACGAAGTCGGCGATGTCGGCCGGGCCCATGGCGCGCAGATGCACATAGCCGATGCGGCCCTGGCCCAGCTGTTCGATCGTGCGGGCGCGGCTGACGCGCCAGTCGTTGTAGCGCAACTGGTTCTCGCGCGTCTGCGCCACCGGCGTGACGATGCGCTGCACCGTCTTGCCATTGGCCTGCTTCACCTCCAGCAATACCTGGCGGCCGGCCTGGCCGCGCAGCATGTCCAGGATGTGCGGCGCGTCGGCCGTGGGGCGGCCATTGAGGGTGGTGATGATGTCGCCCACCTTCAGGTTGACGCCGGCGGCGGCCAGCGGTGGCGCCTCGGCTGGCAGCTCGGCCTCATGGCCGTAGATGGCATCGATGCGCCAGCCGCCCGGCGCGCGCGAGAAGCGGCCGCCCAGGCCGGCCAGGCCGGGCTCGTCCGGCGCCGGCCGGGTGTCGCCGGCTCCGATCTGGCTGTGCAGGGCACCGAGCTCGCTGACCATCTGGGCCATCAGCTCGGCGAGCTCGTAGCGGTCGGTCACGCGCTCCACCAGGGGCTCGTATTTGGCGCGCACGGCCGCCCAGTCGACGCCATGCATGGCCTTGTCGTAGAAGTGGTCGCGGTGCATGCGCCAGGCGTCCACGAACATCTGCTTCCATTCGGCGCGCGGCTGGGTGGCGATCTGCCAGTCGCTCCAGCGCACCTGCAGCTTGGCGAGGTCGGTCGGCAGCTTGGGTGCGGCCTCGACGATGAGGACCTCGGGCGCCGCACCGGCGGGCTGGTTGCGCACGACCATCAGCTTCTTGCCGTCGGCGCTGAGGTCGTAGTCGCGCACATCGCTGGCCAGGATCTCGGCTGGGCCGCCCTGGTTGTCGATGGCGATGGACTTGAGCTGGCTCTTGTTCTCCAGGTCGCGGTCCAGGAACCACAGGCGCTTGCCGTCCACGCGCAGGCTGCGGTAGCTGCCGGCCGGCACGGGCAGTTCGTAGAGGCGCTCGGCCAGGCCTTCGAAGACGATGGAGGGCTTCGCGCTCTTCTTCTCCTCGGGCTTCTTGCTGGCGTCCTTGCCGTCCTTGTCGTCAGGCTTGCGCTCGGTCGGGTCCTTGTCGGTGGCCTTGCGGTCCTGGGCACGCTGCTCGTCAGCCTTCTTCTCGACAACCGATTCCAGTTCGTCCTTGGGCGCGAAGGGTGAGCGCAGGCCGGGCTGCAGGGCCAGGGCGTAGAGCTTGCTGCGAAAGCCAAAGAAGGGGCCGGTGTTGCGGTCGCCCCAGGGGCTGCCATTGGCCGTCGTTGCGAAGTTGCGGTTGGAGGCGAAGTAGAGCCACTGGCCATCGGGGCTGAAGGCGGCGCCGCCGGCGTCGTAGCGGTCAGAGGTCAGCGTGTGCGTGCGGCCGTCGGGAATGTGGAAGAGCTGCAACTGGTCACGGTCGGCGTTGCGCAGCGGCAGCATCCAGGCCAGGGTCTGGCCGTCGGCGCTCCAGGCCAGTAATTTCGCTGCGCTGGGCAGCTGGCTGCGGCCGACCTCGCGGGTGTTGGCGGGGCCGGCGGGAGCCTTGAGGTCGGTCAGCCAGATATGGCCTTCCTTGTCCGTATGGGCCAGCCAGCGGCCGTCGGGCGAAGCCAGCAATTCGCGGCGCTGGGCCGGTGCGCCATGGGTGATGCGTTCGGGCTGGCCGCTGCCATTGGCGGCAAAGCGCCAGATCTCCTGCTCGCCGCTGAAGTCGCAGAAGGCGAACACGCTCTTGCTGTCGCTGCTGAATTCACCCTGCTTGCAGCGGCCGTCGGCCGGCTGGGCCAGCTCGGCGCGGCGCAGCTGCTGCACGCCCTGCGTGGCGAGATGGCCGCGCGCGGCCAGCAGCACGCGCTCGCCGTTGGGCGCGAAGGCGGTGTCGGTCAGGAAATCCTGGGGCTTCTTGATCCAGCGCTCGCGCTGCTGGTCGAAGTCACCACCCAGGCTGATGTCGAGCTTCTTCGGCGCGACGGACTGCGCCAGGTCGACGAGGTAGAGATCGGCGCCCAGGGCATAGACGACGCGCGTGCCGTCGATGGACGCATGGCGGATGTCCCAGCCCTTGTGGGTGGTGTGCTGGCGCAGGTCGCCGCCGCGGCTGTCCACCGACCAGAGATTGACCGTGCCATCGCGGTCCGACAGGAAGGCGATGCGCTCCGCAGCACCGACGCGGTAGGGCAGGGGCCGGCGGTCGTTGTTGCCCTCGGCGATCAGCGGCCTGGCCTCGGCCTTGTCCTGCAGATCCAGGGCCCACAACTTGGAGATGCCGCCACCGCGGTATTGGCGGGCGTTGTCGCCGCGCAGGCCGCCGCGCGTGAAGTAGAGCGTCCTGCCGTCGGCGCTCAGGGCGGCGTCGCTGGCCTGGCCGACGGGCAACTGGCGGCGCTGGCCGGTCTTCACGTCGATGGCGAAGAGCTGGGAGCCGGGGCGGCTGTCCAGGCCGGTGTAGAGGATTTCGCCAGCGGCCGTGAAACCCCAGACACGCATGCCGCCGCCTTCCCAGGTCAGGCGCTTGGGCGGGCCGCCGGCCACCGGCATCAGATAGAGCTCGGTGCCGCCGTCGTACTGGCCGGTGAAGGCCAGCCACTGACCGTCGGGCGAGACGGCCGGCTGGCTTTCCTGGCCGTTGTGCGTCGTCAGGCGCTGGGCGGCGCCGCCCTGGGTGCCGACGCGCCAGAGGTCGCCCTCGGCCACGAGATAGATCTGGTCGCCCTGGAGGGCGGGCTGGCGGTAGAAGCCGTTGCTACCGGCCCAGGCGCTGGTGGCGCATAGGGCGGCGGCAAGGGCGGCGAAACGCAAACGGGGCATTCAGCTCTCCTGAAAGTAGCGCGATTGTCTTGCTAGGGGGAGGAGGGGCGATTCGTCACATCGGGTGAATCCGGAGGCGCGCAGCGCGCGTAGAGCACCCCAGATGCCAAGCCGGCATTGCCCCACAGGATGCCCACGATGAATGCTCGTCTCACCCGCAGCGCTTTGGGCGTTGCGCTGCTCTGCCTGGCCGCTGGCGCCCAGGCCTCCAGCCACCGCGAAGCCCCTTTCATCACGACCGTGCCCAAGGTCGATGCGACGGACTTCTATATGTTCAACAGCTACGAGACCGGCCGCGCCGGCTATGTGACGCTGATCGCCAACTACCAGCCCCTGCAGGATGGCTATGGCGGCCCGAACTACTTCTCGATGGACCCGAACGCGCTGTACGAGATCCACGTCGACAACGTCGGCGACGCCAAGGAACACATCAGCTTCCAGTTCCGTTTCAAGAACACGTTGTCCAACAGCGGCGCCGGCACGTCGCTGAGCGTGGGCGGCAAGATGGTCGGCATCCCGCTGATCCAGTCGGGCGCCGTGTCCAATGTGAAGGACGCCAATCTGCAGGTCAACGAGAGCTACACGCTGACCGTGGTGCGCGGCGACCGCCGCAGCGGCACGGCCCAGGCGGTGGCACATGCCACCAGCGGCGCCACGACCTTTGACAAGCCGGTCGACAACATCGGCAAGAAGACCATCGCCGACTATGCGAGCTACGCGGCCAAGCATGTCTACCCCATCACCATTCCCGGCTGCTCGACCCAGGCCAAGGTCTTCGTCGGCCAGCGCCAGGACCCCTTTGCCGTCAACCTCGGCACCATCTTCGACCTCGTCAACGCGCCGGTCTCCGTCATCACCGACCCGTCGCTGATCAATGCCGCGCCCAACACCATCGACGACAAGAACGTCACCACGCTGGCGCTGGAGATCCACAAGGACTGCCTGAAGACGGCGACCGACGACGTCATCGGCGGCTGGACGACGGCCAGCCTGCGCCAGGGCCGCCTGCTTGATCCCAAGCCGGGTTCGGGCCACCAGGCCAGCGAAAAGGCCGGCGGCGCCTGGGTGCAGGTCTCGCGCCTGGGCATGCCCCTGGTCAACGAGGTCGTCATCGGCCTGAAGGACAAGGACAAGTTCAACTCGTCCAAGCCCAAGGACGACGGTCAGTTCGCTGACTACGTGACCAACCCGACCCTGCCGGCCCTGCTGGAGATCGCGCTGGGCCTGCCCAACACGGCGCCCACCAACTTCCCGCGCAACGACCTCGTCACCACCTTCCTGACCGGCATCAAGGGCGTCAATCAGCAGAAGACGGTCACGGCCTCCGAGATGCTGCGCTTGAACACCGCCATCCCGGCCGTGCCCTTCGCTCAACAGAACCGTTTGGGCATCGTCGGCAACATCCTCGCCGCGGGCAATGACAACGCCGGCTTCCCCAATGGCCGCCGTCCCAAGGACGACGTCGTCGACATCTCCCTGGTGGCCGTCATGGGCGGCCTGTGCGTGGCCAATGGCGACACCGACAAGCTCGGCTTCGGCGCGGCCTGCAAGCCCGCCGCGGTGCCCCTGGGTGCCACCAGCTTCAAGCTGCATGACGCGGTCGATCAGGCCGTCGTGCCCCTGATGAGTGGCTTCCCCTATCTCAACACGCCCATCCCGGGCACGAAGTGAAGGGGGCCGCCATGCTGACCCGCCAGAACGCCCTCGTCGCAACAGCTGCCGCCCTCCTGCTCGCCGCTTGCGGCGGCAGTGACAGCGACACTGAAATCATCGCCCCACCGCCCCCGCCTCCGCCGGCTCCCACCGCCGTGCCCGACAGCGCCGTGGCTTCATCCACGGCCCTGGTGAGCTATCTGAAGGCGCAGAAGACCGACGACGAGACCACGGAGGCGCTGACGCTGCCGACGGTGGCGGTGTCGGTCAGCGAGACCGAAGAGCCGCAAAGCCTGTGAAGCTGCTGCTGGTATCGCTGCTGCTGGCGCTGCCGCTCGCGGTCTCGGCCGAACCCTTCGTGCCGAAGGACGACGCCGAGATCGTGCAGCGCCTGCCCTATCGCATCGACGCCGCCGAGCGCGAGCGTCGTGCGGCCTTGGCGCGCGATCCGGCGCAATTGCCGCTCGCCGTCGCCACCGCCCGCGCAGCGCTGCAGCGCGCCCGCGTGCATGGCGACCCGCGCGAGCTCGGTGCCGCGCAGGCGGCGCTGGCGCCGTGGTGGCGCCAGGCCGATGCGCCCGCCGAAGCGGTGCTGCTGCGCGCCCGCGTGCTGCAGGCGCGGCACGAGTTCGAGCCGGCCCTGGCCGAGCTGAAGCACCTGCTGGCGCGCACCGAGCTGGCACCCGACCAGCGTGCCCAGGCCCTGCTCGACGCCGCCGCCCTGCACCAGCTGCGCGCCGAGCTGGCCGAGTCGCGCGCCTTGTGCGAGCAGCTGCAGCCGCTGGCCGCGCTGCCCGCCGCGGCCTGCTTGGCCGAGTTGGCCAGCCTGTCGGGCCAGGGCCAGGCCGCCGATCAAACCCTGGCCCGGCTGAACCCGGGCCGGACCATGGCGCCCTGGCTGGCGTTGATGCGTGCCGAGCTGGCCGAACGCCTGGGCAACGAGACCACCGCGCCGGCCCTCTACCGCACGGCGCTGGCCGGTGAGGACGAGGTTTACACCCGCGCTGCGCTGGCCGACTGGCTGCTGGCCCGCCAGCGTGCGGCCGAGGCCCTGGTGCTGGTCGAGCGCAGCCCCGACGCCGAGGCCGATGCGCTGCTGCTGCGCCAGGTCATCGCCCTGCGCCAGCTCGGCCGCGATGCGTCGGCAGCTACGGCGCAGATGCGCGAGCGCCTGGCCGCCGCCGACCGCCGCGAGCCCGGCAAGCATGCACGCGAGCAGGCCCGCTTTGCGCTGGACGTCGAGCAGCAGCCGCGCGAGGCCCTGCGCCTGGCCCAGGTCAACTGGGCCATGCAGCGCGAGCCGGTCGATGCCGTGCTGCTGCTGCGCGCGGCCCTGGCTGCCGGCCGTGATGGCGACGCGACGCGCCGGGAGCTGGCGCGTGTGCTGCGCGGCAAGGGCTGGCAGGATGCACGCCTTGCCGCCCTTGACCGGAGCTTTGCGCCGTGATCCGTTGTTTGTTGTGGCTGGCGCTGCTGCTGAGCGGCGCGGCCCAGGCCCACCAGGCCAGCGAGGCCTATCTCGTCTACCGCGTCGACGGTACTGCCGTCGAGCAGCGCCTGGACATCGCGCTGCGTGACCTGGATCGCGATCTCGCCCTGGACGCCGACGGCGACGGCAAGCTCAGCTGGGGCGAGGTGCGCCAGCGCTGGCCCGACGTCGAGGCGCTCGCCGCGGCCGGCCTGCGCTTGACGGCCGATGGCGCGGCCTGCACGCTGCAGGACCGACCCCAACCCCAGCTCGACCAGCACAGCGACGGCACGCATGCCGTCCTCATCAGCCACTGGCACTGCGCGGCGGCCGTGCATGAGCTCGACATCGACTACCGCCTCTTCGCCAGCACCGACACGGCCCACCGTGGCCTGGCACGCCTCGTCGGCGCGGCGGGCGAGCCGCTGGTGCTGACGCCGGGCGCCGGCCCGCAGCGCCTCAGCCTCGAGAGCCGCGGCTTCGGCGGCTTTGTCGTCGAGGGCATGGCTCATATCGCCAGCGGGCTGGACCATGTGCTCTTCCTGGTCACGCTGCTGCTGGTCGCCGTCTGGCGCCGCGAGGGCAAGGGCTGGGCGCCGCGCGCCAGCGGCCGCGCCGCGCTGGGCGAGACGCTCAAGCTCGTCACCGCTTTCACGCTGGCCCATTCGATCACGCTGGCGCTGGCGGCCAGCGGCGCCATCGACCCGCCGGCGGCCGTCGTCGAGTCGCTGATCGCCTTGACCGTGCTGCTGGCCGCCATCGACAACCTGAGGCCCTTCGTGCCGGGGCCGCGCTGGAGCATGGTGGGCCTGTTCGGCCTGGTGCATGGCGTGGGCTTTGCCGGGCCGCTGAAGGACCTCGGCCTGCGCGGCAGCGAGTTGGTGCTGCCGCTGCTGGGCTTCAACCTCGGCGTCGAACTCGGGCAACTCGCGGTCGTCGCGCTGCTGCTGCCCTTGGCGCTCGCGCTGCGTTCGGCGACCGTCTACCGGCGTTGGATCGTGCCCGGCGGGTCGAGCGCCGTGGCCATGCTGGCCCTGGTCTGGCTGGCCGAGCGCAGCCTGGGCCTGGCCCTGATCAGCTAGCTGGGCCTGATAGCGCTACGGCAATGGGTCGCGCAGGCCCGCCGCAAGGGGCCAATCTAGACGTAGCGCGCCGCCCGCACTCGTGTGCGGGCCAGGGCTGCAACAACGAGTGGCCCCTTGCGGCGGGCCTGCCCGAAGGGTTGTGACCAGAAAGGCCGCATGCTGTGTTGCAAATCCTCGCTGGGCGGGGAGCCCAGCTTGCGGTTTGCTGTCGTGCCTGCGACCTTTCTGGTCACAACGCGACCCGTTGCCGTGGCGCTATCAGGCCCTGCCCATGGCCACATGACCCGCCGGCACATGGGCCGCGGCGCTGGTGATGTGGCCGACCTGGTCGTCGAAGAAGAAGTCGGGCTCGAACTCGCGCAGGAACTCGCCCTTGGCCAGGCCGCCGAGGAACATGGCCTCGTCGACCTCGATCTGCCAGTCCATCAGCGTGCGGATGGCGCGCTCGTGCGCCGGCGCGCTGCGCGCCGTGACCAGGGCGGTGCGCACCTTCATGCCGTTGGCGTGCGGCTGCTGCAGGCGGTGCAGGGCCTCCAGCACCGCCTTGAATGGACCGGCCTGCAGCGGCTGATGGGCGCGCTGCAGCTCATGCTCGCGAAAGGCCGCCAGGCCGTCGCGCTGGAAGACCTGCTCGGCTTCATCAGAGAACAGCACCGCGTCGCCGTCGAAGGCGATGCGCAGTTCCTTGGGATGCGCCGCCGAGGCCCGCGCCGCCAGCGGCATCACGCGGGCCGCGGCCACGCCGGCCCCCAGGGCCTGGCGCACATCGGCCTCGTTGGTGGACAGGAAGAGCTGGGCCGACAGCGGCTTCAGATAGCGCCAGGGCGAGGCGCCGCGCGTGAACACGCCGCGCTCGATGGGCAGGCCGTAATGCTTGGCCGAGCGGAACACGCGCATGCCCGAGATCGGGTCGTTGCGCGACAGCACGACGACCTCCACCTGGGGCGCACCGCCGGCATTGAAGGCCAGCAGCTTCTCCACCAGCGAGAAGGCCACGCCGGGCGGTGCCGGTTCGTCCAGGCGCTGCTGCTGCAGGGCCATGTAGGCGTGGTCGTCGCCGGCCTCGAAGACCTCGTTCTCGGCCTCGAAGTCGAAGAGGGCGCGCGAGGAGATGGCGACGACGAGTTGACCGGAAAGGCTGGCAGGCATGGTGGTCGATGATAGGGGGCGACTGAGGCGGCGCCTCTTTCTAGACTCGCCGTCTCACCGGTTCGAAAGCCTCTCCATGCGCATTGCTGTCGCCATGCTTTCCGTCCTGGCCTTGGCGGGCTGCGTTTCCGCGCCCCAGCCGCCCCAGGTGCCCGCCAACCTGCAGCCACCCGCCGGCCAGACCTTCGTCATGGAAGCCCTGGCCAGCGGCGTGCAGATCTACGACTGCGCCGCCAAGGCCGACGGCAGCGGCCCGGGCTGGGTGTTCAAGGCACCCGAGGCCACGCTGGCCGACCAGCGCAGCAACCCGCTGGGCAAGCATTACGCCGGCCCGACCTGGGAGGCGCCGGACGGCAGCAAGGTGGTCGGCGAAGTGAAGGCCCGCGCGCCCAGCCCCACGCCGGAGACCGCCATCCCCTGGCTGCTGCTGGCCGCCAAGAGCAACAGCGGCAGCGGCGTGTTCGCCACCGTGCGCAGCATCCAGCGCCTGAACACCGGCGGCGGGGTGGAGCCTGCCGAGCCTTGCACGACCGAGAAGCTGGGCCAGCAGGCCCGCGTGGCCTACACGGCGGCCTACTACTTCTACCGCTGAGGCCTCATTGCATGAAGCCGATGCGCGCCTTCTTCGCGCCGGCGACGGGCAGATCCTCGCAGAGCAGGGTGTCGCGGTGCGCCAGGCGCGCATTGCCGAAGGCGGTCATCCAGGCGCGACGCATCTCGCGCGGCGCCAGCTCGGCCATGCGGTCCAGCACGCCGTCGCTGGGCCGCTCGTCGAAACGCTTGCCCCAGTCGTGGCCGCTACGCAGCTTCTGGTACAGCCGCAGCGCGATGGTGCGGGCGGCGGCGAAGTCCGGCGCCTGGATCTCGTAGACGTTGACGCGGTTCAGGATGGGATCGGGAATGGCGCGGGCATCGTTGGCGGTGGCCACCCAGATGAGCTGGCTGGCGTCCACGGCCACCTCGGCGAACTCGTCGATGAAGGTGCTGGCCGTGTCGTGTTCCAGCAGGCTGTAGAGCGAACCCAGGGGGTCGTAGGCAGCCTCGCCGCCGGCCTTGTCGATCTCGTCCACCACCATGACGGGGTTGGCATAGTCGCCGTCCACCAGCGCCTCGAAGACCTTGCCGGCGCGCGCGCCCTTCCACTGGCTGGAGGCGCCGGACAGCACCCAGCCGGCCGTCAATGAACTCATGGAGACGAAGCCCATGCCGGTGCCCAGCAGCTCGGCGAGCTGGCGGGCGAAGTGGGTCTTGCCAACGCCGGGCGGGCCGAGCAGCAGCAGCGGCGTGATCTCCAGCGCGTCGCTGCTGTCATTGCACAGGGCGATCTGGCGACGCACGTCATCCAGCACCTCGTGGAAGTTGGGCAGCTCTTCGTAGAGGGCGTCCATGACGGGCAGGCCCGACGGCTTGACCTGGAAGCGCTGCTCGCCCTTCTCGATCATGCGCTCGTAGGTGGCGCGCAGGGATTCGTGCTCCTTGGGTGGCAGCTTGTCGAGGCGGCGCGACACCTCCTCGACGCGGTAGATGCTGCGCATGCGGGCGACCGGGATGCGCGGGGCGACACAGGTGATGGCGGTACTGCTCATGGCTCCAACTCCGTCTGGACGCCTTGATTCAAGCAAAAACCGCCCCCACCGCGCATGTCGGGAAATCACCGGTTCGTGTGTCAGATCACGCTGAGGGCGGTTGCCAGGTCCCTTCTGAGGTCGTCCGCGGCCTCGATGCCGACCGACAGCCGCACCAGCGAATCGGTGATGCCCAGCCGCGCCCGCGTGTCGGGTGGGATGGAGGCGTGCGTCATCAAGGCCGGCAGCGAGATCAGGCTCTCGACGCCGCCCAGGCTTTCGGCCAGCGTGAACAGCTCGACGCGCTGCAGGAAGCGGCGGGCGCCGGCCAGGTCGGTCTTCAGCGCGACGCTGATCATGCCGCCGCCGCCGCGCATCTGGCGCTTGGCCAGCGCGTGCTGCGGATGGCTTTCCAGGCCGGGGTAGAGCACGCGCTCGACCTGAGGTTGCGCAGCCAGCCAGGCGGCCAGTTCAGCGGCGCTGGCGTTGTGTCTCTCCATGCGCAGGGCCAGGGTCTTGAGACCGCGCAAGGCCAGGAAGCTGTCGAAGGGTCCGGCGACCGAGCCGACGGCGTTGTGCAGGAACTCGAGCCTCTCGCGCAGCTCGGCCTGGCGCGGTTCACCGCCGACGACGGCGATGCCGCCGATGACGTCGCTGTGGCCGTTGAGGTATTTCGTCGCCGAGTGCACGACGAGGTCGAAGCCCAGCTCCAGCGGTCGTTGCGCCCAGGGGCTGGCGAAGGTGTTGTCGGCCACCGCCAGCGCGCCGTGCTCGCGGGCGAGCTTGGCTATTGCCGAGAGGTCGCTCAGGCGCAGCAGCGGGTTGCTGGGCGTCTCGATCCAGATCAGCTTCGTGTCGGGCTGCAGGGCCGCGCGTACGGCCTCGGTGTCGCGGCTGTCGACATAGCTCACCCGCAGGCCGGCGCTGTGCTTGCGCACCCGCTCGAACAGGCGATAGCTGCCGCCATAGAGGTCATCGCCGGCGACGATGTGGGCGCCGGCGGGCAGGGTGTCGAGCACGGTCGCCATGGCGGCAAGGCCCGAGGCGAAGGCATAGGCCTGGGCGCCGCTTTCCAGGTCCGCCACGGCGCGCTCCCAGGCCTGGCGGGTCGGGTTGTGGGTGCGGCCGTACTCGTAGCCGGTGTGTTCGCCGGGGCCGCTCTGGCGGTAGGTGGAGCTGACCGAGATGGGCGGCATGACCGCGCCGGTCACGGCATCGGGCGTCTGGCCGGCGTGGATGACACGGGTGTTGAAGTCCAGGCGGGTGTCGTTGGGGCTGCTCATCGCGTGACCTCCTTGCGCAGATGGTTGATGAGGTCGAAGCGGGTGACGAGGCCATGGAAGCCGGCGGCGTCGGCGATGACGGCGACGAGGCCGCGGCGCAGTTGCTCGTTCAG
Organism: Roseateles saccharophilus; assembly: GCF_031458095.1. Lineage (GTDB taxonomy): Bacteria > Pseudomonadota > Gammaproteobacteria > Burkholderiales > Burkholderiaceae_C > Pelomonas > Pelomonas saccharophila_A. The sequence goes on along the minus strand of NZ_JAVDXU010000001.1, from coordinate 1,855,575 downwards.
TTCGGCGAGCGAGGCGCTCGGCGCCAGCGTGATGACGTCGGTGTTCATCGCGCTCTGCACCAGGGCGCCGAAAGCCGCGGGCTCGGCATGCAGGCGCGCCAGCAGGTCGGACTCGTCCAGCAGGCCGACCAGGCGGCCGCCTTCCAGCACCGGCAGCTGAGACACATCGGCCTGGCGCATGCGCGAGAAGGCCGTCTGCAGCGTGTCGTCAGGGCCGACGGACACGACACCGCCGCTGGTGACCGGGCGCGAGATCAGGTCGCGCAGGTCGCCCAGGCGTGGGCGGGTCAGCAGGCCCTGGTCGAACATCCAATGGTCGTTGTAGACCTTGGACAGATAGCGCGTGCCGGTGTCGCAGACGAAGGTGACGACGCGTTTGGGCGTGGTCTGCTCGCGGCAGTAGCGCAGGGCCGCGGCCAGCAGGGTGCCGGTGGACGAACCCGCCAGGATGCCCTCGGCGCGATAGAGCTCGCGCGCGGTGCCGAAGCTGTCGGCGTCGCTGACGCTGTAGGCCTTGCGCACGGGCCTGAGGTCGGCGATGGGAGGGACGAAGTCCTCGCCGATGCCTTCCACGGCCCAGGAGCCGGCGTCACCGAATTTGCCGGTGTCGATGTAGTCCTTCAGGATGGAGCCGACCGGATCGGCCAGCACCATCTCGACACCCGGTTGCACGCGCTGGAAGTAGCGGCTCAAACCCGTGATGGTGCCGCCCGAACCGACGCCGCAGACGATGGCGTCGACGTCATGGCCCATCTGCTGCCAGATCTCGGGCGCCGTCGTCGTCTCGTGGGCCAGCGGGTTGGCGGGGTTGTTGAACTGGTCGGCATACCAGGCACCGGGGATCTCGCGCACCAGGCGGGCGGCCACGTCCTGGTAGTAGGCCGGATGGCCCTTGCCGACGTCGGAGCGCGTCAGATGCACCTGGGCGCCCAGGGCCTTGAGCTGCAGCACCTTCTCCGCCGACATCTTGTCGGGCACCACCAGGGCCACCTGGTAGCCCTTGGCACGGGCCACCAGGGCCAAGCCCAGGCCGGTGTTGCCGGCGGTGGCTTCCACCACCGTGCCGCCGGGTTTGAGCAGGCCCTCGCGTTCGGCCGTCTCGATCATGGCCAGGCCGATGCGGTCCTTGATGGAGCCGCCGGGGTTCTGGGATTCGAGCTTGAGGAAGAGCTGGCAGGGGCCGGTGTCCAGGCGCTGCACGGGCAATAGCGGCGTGTTGCCGATGAGGTCGAGCACGGCGGGCCGGGCCTCGAGCGGGAGTCGAGCGTTCATGACGAGTCGGGCCGCGGGTCGGGCGCGGCCAATATAGGCTAGACCTCGCAGGATACGAAGGCAGGCTTCGTGCGCAATCCCGTTTTCCGCATGTGCTTGCGCTTTTTTTGATGCTGCGCTGCCGCACAAGCAAATGCGAAAAGCGTCGTTCACGAGCGCTTATGCGATTCCTAGCATGCGGCCACGTTGATCCCACAAGGAAGCCAGATGTCTTTGTTCTCCCGCCGCCTGCTGACCCAGGCCCTCATCGCCACCGGCCTGCTCGCTGCCCAGGTCTCCCACGCCGACCAACTCGACGACATCAAGAAAAAGGGCGAGCTCGTCGTCGGCGTGCTGGGCACCGACGAGCCCAACAGCTTCATCGATCCCAGGACGCGCGAGATCATCGGCTACGAGGTCGACCTGGCCCGCGCCATCGCCGCCCGGCTGGGCGTCAAGCTGCAGATCAAGCAGCTCGCCGTCGCCGCGCGCATCCCCGAACTGCAGCAGGGCCATGTCGACCTGCTGGCCGCCTCGCTGACCCACAACAAGGAACGCGAAGCCGTCATCGACTTCTCGCTGACCACCTTCGTCACCGGCCAGAAGGTGCTGGTCAAGGCCGACAGCGGCATCCAGAACCTCGCCGCGCTGACGGGCAAGAAGGTCGTCACCATCAAGGGCGGCACCCAGGAGCCCAACATCCGCAAGGCCGTGCCGCAAGTCGACGTCGTCACCTTCGACACCGGTCCGCAGGCCTTCCAGGCCCTGCAGCAGGGCAAGGGCGTGGCCTTTGTCAACGATGAGGTCTCGCTGCTGGACCAGCATGCCAAGCTGGGGGCGGCGTCCAGCCAGTACCGTATCCTCGACCAGAACATCAGCGTCGAGCCGCTGGCCATCGGCATCAAGAAGGGCGAGAAGCGCCTGAAGGCCGAGGTTGACGCGGCACTCACGGGCCTGGAGAAGGGTGGCGAGGCCGACAAGCTCTTCGTCAAGTGGTACGGCCCGGAGACGCGGCTGAAGTTCCCCAAGCGCACCTTCAAGATCGACAGCGACAAGGTTGAAAGCTGATCGTTCTGTTCCATTGATTGCAGCCGCCACCTCACGAGGGTTGGCGGCTGTCTTGCTTTTTGTCTGCTGCCATGCCCGTTCTCTCCTTTGCTCCGCTGCTGCAGGGCGACTACCTCACCTGGCTGCTGGAAGGCCTGCGCCTGTCGCTGCTGCTGACCGGCCTGACGCTGCTGACGGCGTTGCCGCTCGCCGTCTTCATCGCGCTGCTGCGCCTGTCGCCGTGGCGTGCCTTTCGCGTCATCGGTGAAAGCTATGTCGAGGCCGTGCGCTGTGTGCCGCTGCTGGTGCACATGCTGTTCTGGTACTTCGGCGTGCCCGAGCTGCTGCCGGCCGGCATCAAGGAGCAGGTCTATGCCAGCAATATCGAAGTCTTCAGCGCCTGGGCGGCTCTCACGCTGTACACGGCGGCCTATATGTCCGAGGACATCCGTTCCGGCGTTCGGGCCGTGCCAGCGGCGCAGCTGGATGCGGCCATGGCCCTGGGTTTCAGCTATCTGGCCGGCATGCGCGTGGTCGTGCTGCCGCAGGCCCTGCGCATCACGCTGCCGCCGCTGCTGTCGCAGACGCTGAACCTCTGGAAGAACACCAGCATCGCCACCGTCATCGGCGCGGCCGAGTTGATGACCCAGGCCCAGCGCGTCGAGTCGGCCACCTTCCGCGGCTTCGAGACCTTCGCCATCGTGACGGTAGCCTATCTGTCGGTGTCGCTGGTGCTGACGGGCCTGGCGCAATGGGCCCGGCACGCGGTGTCGCCGCAAGAGGCCAGGCGATGACGGAGCTGGTCGACACCTACTGGCTCTATTTCCTCGTCGGCCAGTACCCGCATGGGCCTCTGGGCGGCCTGGCGTTGACGGTGGTCCTGGCCACGCTGGGCCTGGTGCTGGCGTTGCCGCTGGGCGTGCTGCTGGGCCTGGCGCGCTTCAGCCCCAATCGCTGGCTGCGCTTGCCGGTGACGGCCTGGGTCTGGGTCGTGCGCGGCACGCCACTGCTGATGGTGGTGTTCTGGGCCTATTTCTTCCTGCCCACGGTCACCGGCCGCAAGACCGACCAGTTCAGCACCATGCTGATCGCGCTGATCGTCTTCGACGCCGCCTATCTCGCCGAGATCGTCCACGCTGGCCTGCAGGCCTTGCCGCGCGGCCAGCTGCAGGCGGCCATGTCCCTGGGCATGACGCGCAGCCAGACGCTGCGCTCCGTGCTGCTGCCCCAGGCCCTGCGCCACATGCTGCCGTCGCTGATCAACCAGTTCGTCGCCATCATCAAGGAGACGTCGCTGGGCACCATCATCGGCCTCTCGGAGCTGAGCTTCATCGCCAACCAGATCAACGCCCAGGTGCTGGTCAAGCCGGTCGAGATCTATCTGACGCTGGCGGGCTGCTACTTCGCCATGTGCTTTGGCCTGACGTGCGTGGCGCGTGTCGTGGAAGGGCGGCTGGCACGCTAGCCGGGCCCACAATGCGGGCCAAAGAGACAGGGAGAGCTATGCAACTGGCACGTCTTTGTGGCGCCTTGATGCTGGCCATGGCCGGCCACGCCTTGGCCGAGCCTTCTACCGCGCTGGCGCAAGCCGAGGCCGACCTCGCCCGCGCGACGCTGGTCGAGAAGCCCGGCCTGGCCTCCGCCCGCGCGCAATTCGAAGCCTTGCGCAAGCACTTCGCACTGACGCCGTCCCTGCATGCCTGGGGCGACCATGCCGGCCTGCTCAACCAGCTCAAGGCGCGGGGCGCGCCCGAAGGCGGCGACCCCGAGGCACCGGCCTGGCAGAAGCTGGTCGCAGCCGAGTTCGCCCAGTCACAGAAGATGCGCGCGGGCCTGAGCCGCGACTTCGGCAAGGCGCCGGCCGAGGTGCTGGCGCATCCGCCCAGCACGGCCATCAATGTGCAGATCGCGGCGCGCAGCAGCCGCGAGTTCAAGCTCGACCCCGCACGCATGACGGCCATGGGCCTGGGGCGTTGGGGCGGCCGAGCGCCGGGAATGTCCTTCTTCAAGCCCGACATGCTGGTCGCCGGTTTCGCCGGCGGCCCCTTGGTGGGGCGGCTGCGCACGCGGGACGCCGAGGGCGTGGTCTACCGGGTCAGCTACGACGCCCGCAGCGCCGCCGCGCTGGCCGACCTGTACGAGATCGCCAAGGCGCGCGGCCTGGCGGTGAAGGCGACCTGGCGCGAAGCCGAACTGGCCGACCTCAGCAGCTCGCTGACGAACGGCCGCGGCCGCATCGACCAGTTGCAGCTGACGCTGCGCCTGCCGGTCTGGGTGGCCACCGAGAAGGGCCTGCTGCCGGGCGTGCTGCGCAGCGCCACCTACGGCAGCGATGGCTGCGGCAGAAGCGACAAGCCAGAGGACTTCCGCAGCCAGGCCGAGATCGTGCTGGCCCAGCCGGCTCGCTCTCCCATCCTGGCGGTGTTTGCGACCACGGCGGCTGTGGACGCGGCGCGGGCACGCGTGCTGCCGCAGCGCGAGACGCGCCTGAGCTCTGCCACGCTGACCCATCGCGTCGATGCCGCCCTCGACCTGGACGGCGACGGCGTCGCCGACCTGCGCACCGTCATCAGCGAGGACCGCGAGGTCGGCCAGGCGCCCTGGCTGGACCCGGCGCGCGCGCTGGCCGACGCCTGGCGACCGGAGCACCTGCGCAAGGCGGCGGGCTGGTATGCCTACGACCTCTACCAGCTCGAGGCCAATGAACAGGGCTGGTGGCGCGTGCTGTCCCGCTACAACCTGGTGACCTGCACATGAGGCGGCTGCTCATCCTGATGCTGGGCGGCGTGATGGCCGCGCAGGCGCCGGCTGCGACGGTGGCCGAACTGCAGGCCGATTTCAAGCGGGCGCTGCAGAACTTCGGCAGCCAGCAGCCGCCCGGCGTCGGCGCGCTGCAGCTGGCGGGCCTGCAGCAGGTCTGGCCCTGGTGGCCCGAGTTCTACGGTTCGCCGGCGCGGGCGGGCGTCCACGAGGCCTTCATGCCGGCATCGCTGCAGCCGCTGGCCTTGCCGGACTGGACGCGCGCACCGCTGGCCGCCTGGGTGACCACCCAGGGCTGGCCGGCTGAAACGAAACAAACCGTCGCGCGCGAGCCGCGCTGGCAATCCGCGGCCGAGCAGAACCCGCCCGTGGCCACGGCCTTTGTCGTGGCCGGGCCGGCGGTCAAGGATGGCGTGGCGAGCTATCGCCGCGAGGGCAGCGAGACCGTCGCGCGTCTTGGGTTGGACGATGGCCTCGCGGGCCAATGGATGGTGATCGCCAAGACCCTGGGCTGGGGTGTGCAGCTGCGCTTGCGCGAGACGCCGCCGCCCGAGGAATACGCCGAGATCACGGTGCGCGCCAGCTTCGAAACGCCGGCCGGTGCGCCGCGCGTCTGGCTCGTCAGCCCCGGCGGCGTCAGCGAGGCGCGGCTGCAGCGCCTGCATTGGGGCGGCGTGGGGAGCGGCTGCGAGAGCTGGATCGAACTGCGCTGGCCCGGCGCGGCCGAGCCGGCGGTCTGGGCGCTGCTGGCCCTGTCCGACCCGGCCTGGGCCTCAGGCGCGAGCGTGCAGCGCCTGGCGGCCAAGCCGGGGGAATCGGAAGCCCAGCGCGGCGAACTGCGCCTGAGCCTGCCGGCAGCCAAGGGCCTGCCGGTGCTGCGCCTGCGTGCCAGTCGCTACGACTTCTACTCGGCCGATCTCGAGGCCGAACCCGATGGCGCCGGCATGCAGCCGCAGATCAAGCGCGGCGAGGCCTGGGGCGTGCGGGCCTGGACCGAGGAGGTCATCAGCCAGCCCCGCGAGGCCTGGGACACGCCGCCGGCCCTCAGCGCCGCGGGGACGCCGCGCTGCCCAGTTCGCTGAAGAGGCCGGCCAGCAGCAGCGTCTCGGCGAGGGCTTCCAGCCCCTCCTCGACGATCTGCATGGCGATGGTGTCGAAAGCCAGGTCCAGGGCGATGGCGGCGGCACCGGCGGCGAGCGCGGCGATGGCCCAGCGCCGCAGCGTCGCACTGCCTTCGGCCCACACGGCGCGCAGCAGGGCCAGGCCCCCCAGCGCGTAGACGAGGATGACGCCCTGGGCCCAGCGGCGCGGCCAGCCCAGGTCAAACTGCAGCCAGTCCTGCACGGCCTCGTGGGCCATGAAGCGTTCGTCTAGCGCTGCGAACACCATGCCCAAGGCCAGCAGCGTCCACCAGCGCACGGCGCGCTGCCGGCCACCCATGGCGGCATGCACGCAGGCCAGCGCTGCGGCTGCAGTCGCATTGGCCACCAGCAGCGCGGCCTGCCACCAGGCCAGCGGCGCGTCCTCGGCGGCAAAGGCCAGGCCCCAGTGCGGCCACCAGTGCCAGCCCATCCAGGCGATGACGCTCAAACTCACGGTCAACGTCAGCAGAGCGCTGACGGCTGGCCGCCTCACTTCACCCATGTATTCAGCTGGATGATGGGCAGCAGCACGGCCAACACGATCAGCAGCACCACGGCGCCCATCGCGACGATGAGCAGAGGCTCCAGCAGCGTCGCCGCGGCCATCGAGCGGCGCTGCACCTCGGTGCCGAGCTGGCGGGCGGCGCGGCCCAGCATGGCGGGCAGCTCGCCGGTCTGCTCGCCCAGGCGGGCGAACATGGCCAGGATGCCGGGGAAGCGCTTCTTGCCGGCCAGGGCCGACCCCAGCGGTGCGCCTTCGCGCACCTGCACCAGGGCATCGAGCGCATCGGCCTGCATGGCGCGGTTGGACAGGGTCTCGGCCGCGGCCTGCAGAGCCTTCAGGATGGGCACACCGGCGCCGGCCAGCATGGCCAGCGTCCCGGCAAAGCGGGCCGCGTTGTAGCCGCGGGCCAGGCGCCCGACCAGGGGCAGGCCGAGGATGCCGGCGTCAAAGCGCAGCCTGAAGGCCGGCGCCTTCAGCGCGAAGCGCAGCGCCACGCCACCGGCAATGAGGACGGCCAGCATGGCCCAGCCCCAGCTGCGCACGAAGTCGCTGACGGCCAGCATGGCCACGGTCAGCGCGGGCAGGGCGCGCTTGGAGCTCGTGAACACCGTGGCGATCTGCGGCACCACATAGGTGACGAGGAAGATGACGATGAGGACGGAGATGAAGGAGACGATGGCCGGGTAGGCCATGGCGCCGACGAGCTTGGCCTTCAGGTCCTGGCGCTCCTCGAGGTCGTCGGCGAGCTTCTCCAGCACCTGGCCCAGGGCACCGCTCTGTTCGCCGGCGGCCACGACGCCGCGGTAGACATCGTCGAACTCGCGCGGCGCCGAGGACAGGGCGCGGGCGAAGGTCGAGCCGGCATTGACCTCGGCCTTCAGCTGCGAAATCAGTTCGCGCTGCTTGGTGTCCTCGCTCTCGTCGGCCAGGGCGGTCAGGGCCCGCTCGATGGGCAGGCCGGAGCCGACCAGGCCGGCCAACTGGCGCGTCCAGACGGCCAGGGCCGTCGGGCTGAAGACGCGGCGCGTGAAGCGGCTGCCTTCCTGCGTGCCATGCTGCTGCACCATCTCGATGGACAGCGGCGTCAACCCTTGCGCGCGCACCATGGCACGCGCCGCACGCGGGTTGTCGGCCTCGATCAGGCCGCTGCTGTGGCGGCCGGCATCGGTGAGGGCTTCGTATTTGTAGGCGGGCACGGCTATTCGCGCGTCACGCGCAGCACTTCTTCGAGCGAGGTGATGCCGGCATTGATCAGCCGCTCACCATCCTCGCGCATGGAGCGCAGGCCGACGGCCTCGGCGGCGGCCTGCAACTGGCTCTCGGGGGCGCGGTTGTGGATGAGGCTGCGCACGGCGTCGTCGGCCACCATCAACTCATACACGCCGGTGCGGCCCTTGTAGCCGGTGTGGCCGCAGCTGTCGCAGCCCACCGGATGCCAGCGGCCATGGTCGTCCTGCTTCTTGCAGACCGGGCAGAGCCGCCTCACCAGGCGCTGGGCCAGCACGCCCAGCAGCGAGCTGCTGAGCAGGAAGGGCTCGACGCCCATGTCGGTCAGGCGGGTGACGGCGCTGGGCGCGTCGTTGGTGTGCAGGGTGGCGAGCACCAGGTGGCCCGTCAGCGAGGCCTGGATGGCGATCTGCGCGGTCTCGTAGTCGCGGATTTCGCCGATCATGATGACGTCCGGATCCTGGCGCAGGATGGCGCGCAGGGCCTTGGCGAAGGTCAGGTCGATCTTGCTGTTGACCTGGGTCTGGCCGATGCCGGGCAACTCGTATTCGATGGGGTCCTCGACGGTCAGCACATTGGTGGTGCTGGTATCGACGGTCTGCAGCGAGGCATACAGCGAGGTCGTCTTGCCCGAGCCGGTCGGGCCGGTGACGAGCACGATGCCGTGGGGCTGCTGCACCAGCTTCTTGAAGGCCGACAGCACCTGGCCGTCCATGCCCAGGCCTTCGAGGGTGAACTTGGATTCGCTCTTGTCCAGCAGGCGCAGCACGGCGCGCTCGCCATGGGCGCTGGGCAGCGTCGAGACGCGCACGTCGATGGCGCGGCCGCCGATGCGCAGCGAGATGCGGCCGTCCTGGGGCAGGCGCTTCTCGGCGATGTCGAGCTCGGCCATGATCTTCAGGCGCGAAATCAGGGCCGCATGCAGGCCGCGGTTGGGCTGCACCACTTCGCGCAGCGTGCCGTCGACGCGAAAGCGCACCGACGAGGCGCGCTCATAGGGCTCGATGTGGATGTCGCTGGCGCCGTCCTTGGCCGCTTGCGTGAGCAGCGCGTTCAGCATGCGGATGATGGGCGCGTCGTTGGCGGCCTCGAGCAGGTCCTCCACGGCGGGCAGGTCCTGCATCATGCGCGACAGGTCCACCGCGCTCTCGACCTCGCCGACGACGACGGCCGCGCTGCTCTCGCTGCCGGCATAGGCGGCATTGATGCGCTCGGCCAGCGACGGGGCGGCTTCGGACTCGAGTCGGTCCACCGCGTACTGGCGCTGCACTTCGGACAGCGTGGCCCAGCCGACCTCCGGAGGCGCCCACAGCGTCAGCGTGTTGCCGTCGTCCTCCAGCAGCACGGTGTTGGCCTTGGCAAAGGCATAGGGCAGGGGATGTCGGGTCGCAGCCATGGCGCGGTCACTGCTGCTGCGTTTGCGGCTGCTGGGGCGGCTGCAGCGAAGGCTGCGGCAGGGCCTTGTTCGGCGGCGCGATCCTGGGCTCGGGCAGCACCGGGGCGCCGGTGTTGGGCAGGACCAGGCTCTTCTGCGGCTGGCTGTTCTGCTGCACGCTGCGGATGCTCTCGTAGCGGTCCAGCGTCAGCTGGTTGGCGCTGTCGGCCGAGCGCATGACGACGGGACGCAGGAAGACCATCAGATTGGTCTTCACGCGCTTGCGATTCTTGCTGCTGAAGAGGTTGCCGATCAGCGGGATCTTGGACAGGCCGGGCACGCCGTCGTCGCCGTCGGTGTACTCGTCCTTCAGCAGGCCGCCGAGCACGATGATGTCGCCGTCGTCGACGACGACGCTGGTCTCGATGGCGCTCTTGTCCAGCGTCGGCCCGGTGGTGCTGTTGGAGCCGGGCACCACGGAGGAGTTCTCCTGGTAGACCACCATGCGCACCGTGCCGCCTTCGCCGATCTGGCTCTTGATCTTCAGCGTCAGGCCGACGTCCTTGCGGTCCACGGTCGTGAAGGGGTTGACGGTGCCGCCGGTCGACGCGCCACTGCTGGCGTAGGAGCCGGTCACGAAGGGCACGTTCTGGCCAATGACGATGCGGGCCTCCTCGTTGTCCAGGGCCACCAGGTTGGGCGTGGACAGCACGTTGGCGCCGCTCTGGCTTTCGAAGAAGTTGGCCACGGCGCCCAGGGTGTAGAAGTCGCCGACCTTCTTCAGGATGCCGATATTCAGGCCGGTGGGGGCCGAGCCCGAGCTCAGCGCAGAACCGACGCCGCTGCGGCCGCCGGCCACGGCCACGGTGCCGTTGATGATGTTGGCCAGGCCCGAGCCGAAGTTGGTGCCGGCACCGGTGATGGTGGAGTCGCCCTTGTTGCCGAACAGGTTCTGCCACTGCACGCCGAACTGGGCGGCCTTGGTGTTGTCGATCTTGACGATGAGGGACTCGACATAGATCTGGGCGCGGCGCGAGTCGAGCTGCTCGATGACGGCGCGCACCTGGCGGTACAGGGGCTCGGGCGCCGTGATGATCAGCGAGTTGGTCGACGGGTCGGCCTGCACGAAGCCGCCGGTGGACGGGCCGGCCGACTGCGTCAGCGGCGACGTCGCGGCGGCCGAATTCATGCCGCTGGTGTTGCCGGTGCCGCCTGCGTTGCCGCCGGTCAGCGTCTGGGAGGCGCCGGTCAGGGAGCCGCTGCCGCTGAGGCTGGACGTGCCCGAGGAGCTGCCGCCGCTGTTGTTGCCGGACGAAGCGGCCCCGAAGGCCGCGCGCAGCACGGTGGCGAGCTTGGCCGCATCGGCGTTCTTCAGGTAGACGACGCGGATGTTGTTGCCGCCACCGTCGCTGCTGGGCTGGTCGAGCTTGTCGACCATGGAGCGCACGGCGGCCAGGCGGGCCGGGTTGCTGGCGCGCAGGATGAGGCCGTTGGAGCGCGGGTCCACCAGCACATTGACGGCGCTGCTGCTCTGGCCCGGCACGGCCGCGCCGACGGTGGCGCCGCCATCGGCCAGGCGCTGCACCAGCGGGGCCAGGTCGGCCGCGACGGCATTCTTCAGCGGCACGATCTCGATGTCGCTGGTGCCCGGCGTGTCCATGGCCGCGATGATCTTGGCGATGCGCTGCAGGTTGTCCGCGTAGTCGGTGATGACCAGGCTGTTGTTGCCCGGGTTGGCGTTGATGGTGTTGTTGGGGCTGATCAGCGGGCGCAGCACGGCGACGAGGTTGTTGGCGTTCTCGTGCTGGATGCGGAAGATCTGCGTCAGGATCTGGTCGCCGCGCGCCGTGGTGGTTTCCACCGCCACCGAGCCGGCCTGCAGCTTGGCGTCGGGCTCGGGCAGCACCTTGAGCAGGCCCGCGGTCTCGACGACGGTGAAGCCCAGGCCGCGCAGGGCCGCGAGGTAGTTCAGATAGGCCTCGCGCACCGACACCGGCTGCTCGCTGTAGACCGTGATCGTGCCCTTGACGCGCGGGTCGATGATGATCTGGCGGTCCAGCATGACGCCGATGGCGCGGGTCACGGCCTCGATGTCGGCGTTGACGAAATTCAGCGTGACCGGCGAGCTGGCCTTGACGGCCGGGCCTTTGCCCGAGCCCGTGCGGCCGCGTTGAATGCTGGCGTTGTCGGGCTGTGCGAAGGCGCTGCCGGCTGACGTCAACAGTACGGAGAGCGCGGTGGCCGACGCGACGGCGGTGCGAGCGAAATTCATGATCATCCGATCGTCAAGACGGAGCGCGACCCCTGGCGGCGCCCGATGATGTTCAGCAGATTGTTCAGCGCTTCCTCGCGGCCCGGCGCGGCGCCGGCCTCACCGGTGAAGCGGCTCTTGCCGCCGCTGTTCAGCGTGCCCACGCCCGAGAGCTGCAGGGCGCCTTCCAGCGTGGACAGGCGCAGGGTGCTGACGCCGGGGCTGGCCGTATCGGCCGTCACCGTGAAGCGGTAGCTGCCCAGCGGCGCGACGGTGGACACGCGCGAGGACAGGTTGAGCAGGTCCAGCTGCAGCTCGCCGAACTGGCGCCAGCGGCCCTGCACCGACTCCAGCCTCAGCTCGCGCGCCGACAGGCGCAGCGAGCCGCCCAGCTGCAGCGTGTTCCAGGGCGTGCCCAGGCCCGCCAGCAGGCCTGCGGGCAGGCGGGCCAGCCAGTCGGACTGGTTGTCGACGCTGATCTCCATGCGGCCCAAGCCCGGCTTGATGCCCAGCAGCAGGTCGCCGTTGATGCAGCAGTCCTGGCGCGCCGCCAGCTGCAGGCCCAGGCCCTTGATGCTCATGCGCCAGTGCAGGCGGCCAGGCAGGGCGGAGGCATCGCGGCTGCCGGCGCCGCCGGTCAGCACGAGCACGCCCGAGCCATTCCAGACGCTGCCGCGCGTGTCGACCACCAGCAGGTGATCGTTGCTGGCCGAGGCCAGGGCGCGCGCCAGCCAGCTGGCCGGGGCGAAGACGATGAGGGCGCCCAGGATGCCGACCAGGGCGCCGGCCACGGCCCAGCGCCGCGGCGTGCGATGGCGCACCGCGCGGCCGCCGCCATAGTTGGCGCCGCCCAGCACCGAGTCGGACAGCTGCATCGTCGTGTGACCGCTGCGCTTCTTGAACCAGGCCATCAGGCGCCTCCCAGGCTCAGCACCAGGGTGCCGGAATAGCCCTTGGGGCCACGGGTCAACTGAGCCTCGACGGGGCGGGCCCGCGCGGCTGCGCGCACCTCGCCCAGCCAGCCCTGCAACTGCTCCGGGGCGACGCCGTTGAGGCTGACGACGGCGCGATCGCCGGTCAGGTTCAGGCGGGCCGCGGCCCCCAGGTGTTCGACCGAGGCCTTCAGCGCGGCCTGGGCCTGGTCTGGCGGCACGGGCGGCGCCGCGCGCAGGGTCTGGGCTTCCTGAGCCTGCGCCTGCATCTGCTGCAGCTGCAGCTCCAGGCGCTCCAGCTCGGCCGGCGCCGTCTTCAGCGTGCGCAGGGCCGGCGCCAGCAGCAGGCTCCAGGCCAGCAGCAGGCCCAGCAGCACGCCGACGGTGCCGAGGGCGAAGCGCTCACGTTCACCGAGGGACTGCCATTGCGCGGCCGCCTGGGCCCTGGCCTGTTGAAACTGGGCGGCGAGGCCGTCGCTGCCGCTGGAATTGAAGCGGGCCATCAGGGGCGTCCTTGGGCGCTGGCGCGGCTGATGGTCAGCTTGCCCTCGCTGGCGTCCAGCTGCCAGCCTTCGCTGCGCAGCTGGTTGCGGAAGTTGTCGATCTGGGGCTGGGCCCAGCCCTGGGCCGAAACGGTCAGGCGGCCGGGTTCGAAGGCCAGGGCCTCGGTGGGCGGGCGGTCGGCCGGCCAAGCCAGGGCGGCGGCTGCGAGCAGGGCTTCGAGATCCTGTTCGCCGACGCTGCCGGCGCTGGCGCGCAGCAGGTCGAGTTGCTTTTGCATCTGCACCGGCGCGTCCAGGATGGCGCGCACCTGGGGGAAGGCGCCGGTCAGCGTCGTCGTGATGGCCTCGCGCCGCGCCGCGACTTCGCGCTGCTGGTGCCAGGCCCAGAGATTGATGCCCAGCAACTGCACCAAGGCCAGGCCGACCAGGCCCTGGCGCACCGGCTGCCAGGGCTTGCGCATCAGGCCGCGGCTGAACAGGCGCAGGGCGCGCGTGCCGCGGGCGCGGGGCGCGAGATCGAATTGACGCAGATTCCAGGCGCTGTCGACGACGGCCAGGGCCCGCTGGGCGGGCGTCTGCACCGTGACGGCGGTGCCCAGCCAGCGCTCGGCGGCCGTCGCGGCGCCCGGCGTGGCCGTCCACTGCGCCGCATGCACCAGGCCGGGCGGGAAGAACTGGCGGGCCAGGCCGCCTTCCAGGGCCAGGGTGGCGACGCCTTCGGTGTGGCTCCAGCGCAGCGCCGTGCCGGCGCCGTTGGCTTCGAAGAAGTGGCCGCGGGCCAGCTCGTCCGGCCAGGACAGTGGCGCGACGCGGTCGATGAAGATCTGGGCGGCTTCGAGCTGGGCCAGATGCTCGGCCAGCCAGGGACGCGACGTGATGGCGACCCAGGCCGTGTCGCCGCCGAGGGCGTCGGGCTCGAGCGCGAAGTGCAGGGTGTCGGGGTCGTCGAGCAGGGCCTCCTCGAGCTTGCCCGCCAGGGCGGCACGCATCTGGCGGCCGGCGCGCGGCAGGTCGACGCGGCGCCAGCTGACATCGGATTCAGCAACGATGGCGATGACGCTGTCCGCCGCCGGCAGGCCACCCGGCGCGGCGCGGCCCTCGGCCGTGATCTGGCGGCCGTCGGGGGTCAGCGCGTAGTCGTACTCACGCACCGCATCGGCGCGCGGCAGCTCGGCCGCCGCGGGCGCGGCTTTGCCCAGGGCGCGCAGGCGCGTCCTTGGGGGCAGGAACAGCAACAGGGTGCTCATTGGGGCATCAGGGGGCGGCGCATTCTAGGAGGGGCTGCGAGCTTCCCGAGTCGGGCGCCGCGCTGGCGGTGAAGATCTGTAGCCGGGTTCGAGTTCAAGGAATCACCGATCCAGCAGCTGGTTGATGCGCTCGCGGGCCAGCACGATCATGTTCAGGCCCTGGCGTTCGATCAGCGAGCGTTGCTCGAGCTGGCGTTCGTCCAGGCGCAAGCGGCCGGTGACGATGAAGAAGGACGAGTCGACAGAGACGCGGGTTGGCGTGGCCTGCGGCTGGGAATTGGCGGGCAGGTAGGGCTGAATGTCGTTGACGGGATCCTGCAAGGGCTTGACCTTGCGGGTCTGCACGAGACGTTCGGCCGAGGCCAGATTCATGCCATCGAACAATGCGGCGATGACCTCGCGCGGCGCGGTGTTCACATTGACCGGCGTGGGCTTGGGCAGCAGGGTGACATAGGGCTGCAGGCGTTTGATCGTGTCGGCATCCAGGCCCAGCCAGGCAAGCTGGTCGACGCCGGCGGGTTGCAGGGGGCCGTTCTGGCTTTGCGGCTGACTGGCTGGCGGACCCGCCGTGCCGGGCGCGCTGGGCGTGCTGGCCGGCGCCGGAAAGGCATCGCGCAGCCCGGCAATGATGACGGCGGCCGTTCCCGGCGGAGCGTTGACCTGGCTGCACAGCCGCTCCAGCACCCGCTGCTCCAGCGGGTCCACGGTGGCGCCGCCGAGCAGGGCGCGCAGGTTGTAGTGGCTCTGGGCGTCCTCGATGCTGCCGGAGAGGAAGGCCTCGGGGCCTTCGTCATCGCTGGCGGCGCTCTTGTCGGCGGCCAGGAAGGTGGACAGCCGCGCCTCGGCCAGCGGCACGGCCCAGGGCTCGCCCAGGTGGTCGATCTTCTTTTGTTGGTTGCCCTGGGCGTCCGTCTTCAGGATCAGGCGCGTCCAGTCCAGCGCGCCCTGCAGGATCCAGGCGCTCTGGGCGCGGGCGCGGTCGGCGGCCTCGATCTGCACGGCGCGGTATTGCTGCCAGACCATGCCGGCGGCCAGGCTGGCGATCAGCGTGACGATGATCATGGCGGTCAGCAGGGCCGCGCCGCGTTGACGTGAAGCCCCTCGTCCAGCCGCACACCGCTGAACGCGGTTTGACGCGGGCCGGCTCGGCGAAGTGGAGTCGGACACAAGCAGTCCCTGCGGACTGCTTGTGCCTACGGAACGCCATGGGCCTCTGGCCCATGGCAGGCCCAGCGCTCGGTCCGGAATGCCCGGTTTCATCGGACGGTCACCTCGAGTTCGCGCGTCAACGTGCCGACCAGGCCGCTGCCTTCGGCGAACTGCATGGCCACGCGCAGGCCGGCGGGCGGCTGCGTTGGCGTCTGGGGATTCACCGGGCCGGCATTGCTGCTGCCGCCGGTGGACTGGCAATTGCTCCAGGCATTGCCCCAGTAGCAATAGAACTGCCAGCCGGCCACGCCGTCGAAGGTGCGCAGGGCCGGGTTGCGCTGGGCCAGCTGCTGCAGGCCGCGCTGGCGCTGGTCTTCCAGGTCCTGCACGGTGCGCTGGGCCGGGCTCTCCCAGCGCCACAGGCTGCCCTCGCGCAGGCTCCACACCACCACCTGCAGGCCGGCCGTCGCCTGGCGCGTCAGCACGAGGTTGCCGCCGTCGAAGGCGATGGGCGGCACGGTGCTGTGGCTGTCCTGCAGGGCGCGCAGGTCGACCTCCCACTGGGCCAGCACGGTCTGCAGCCGGGCCGTCTGGGCCAGGCGGGCCTGCGCGATCTCGCGGCTTCTCACCAGCGCATCGATGCCGCGCCAGGCCATGGCGGCCATCGTCGCCATGACGACGAGAGCCACCAGCACTTCGACGAGGGTGAAGCCGCACTGTCGCCGGGCTGAAAGCGCAGCGGTCGCAGCTGATGAAACTCGCGGGCCGAGCGCCGGGCCGCTCCCTAGCCGGCCCGCACAGGCGATGTGCTTGCCGGTCGAGCCGGCAAGCGTCGCCGTCCCCTCGGGGGACCGGTTGGGCTGGCCCGCGTTCAGCGGGGCAAGACGAGGCGAGGGGCTCACATTCACTTGCCGAGGATGGTGGTCAAGGTCAGCACGGGCCGGCCCTGATCGTCGATGACGTCGGCGTCGACGCGGCGGAACAGCGGGTTGGGCGTCGGGCTGACCTTGAGCTTGCCGGTATAGCTGCGGCCCAGCTGCTCGCAGGCGAAGGGCGATTCGCCGATGTTGGGGAACTGCTGGGACAGACGCAGCTCGGTCAGCAGGTTCTCGGCACACCATTGTCCGGCGCTGACCAGGGTCAGGCGCTCGGCGTTGTCGGTCAAGGCTCCCGCGGCCTTGATGCCGGCGCCCAGCGCAATGGCGACGATGACGAGGGCGACGAGGACCTCGATCAGCGTGAAGCCGCGCGCGCGCTTCATTGCGGGGTGACGACGTCGAAGGCGGCGAGGCCGTCGGTCGCGAGCGTCAGGTGCTGGCCGCCCAGCTGCAGGCGCAGGCGCTGGGCCGGGATGACGGGCTCGGGACCGAGGATCAGGCCGGGGTTGGCGGCCGTCGCGTTCTCGATCAGCACGGCCACCGGTTCGCCCAGCCAGCGCGTGGGCAGCTGGAGGGTGCGCGGCAGACCTTCGAAGCGGAAGTCGTCGCCGGTCTTGAGGCCCTTGGGAATCCAGCGCACGGCCAGGCCCGAGGCGCGGCTCTCGGCGCGCGCCGTCTCGAGCAGCGCGGCCAGGCGCTGGGCCTCGCGCTGCAATTGCATTTCGGCAGGGTCGCGCAGGGCCAGCGTGATGGTGGCGCTGGTGATCGCAATCAGGGCGACGACGACCAGCAGCTCGATCAGCGTGAAGCCGCTTGCCGCGCGGCGCGGCTTATTGCCAGGAGCCAATGTCGGCGTCACGACCCTCGCCGCCGGCGCGGCCATCGGCGCCAAAGCTGTAGACATCGACCTCACCCTTCACGCCCGGGTTGGCGAATTGATAGGGGTGGCCCCAGGGGTCGTTGGGCAGCTTCTCGAGATAGGGCTTCCAGTTCGGCGGCGGCGTGCCGGCGGTCGGCTTGTGCACGAGGGCGTCCAGGCCCTGCTCGGAGCTCGGGTAACGCTGGTTGTCGAGCTTGTAGAGCTTGAGGGCCTGCATCAGGTTGTTGACGTCGGTGCGGGCGGCAGTGACGCGGGCGTCCTCGGCCCGATCCAGCACATTGGGCACGACGAGGGCCGCGAGCACGCCGATGATGACGAGCACGACCAGCAGTTCGATCAGCGTGAAGCCGCGGGCGAGAGAGGAACGGCGCATGTCAGGGAGCGTAGGAGCGCTGGGCAGCGATGAGCGGGCCATCATAATGGGCCATGCTTGCTCGAACGATGTCGTTTACGGTGTGGCTGCTGCTGGGCGGCTCGGTGGCTTACTGGAGCCTGCAGCTGCTCGCGCGGCCCCTGCCCATGCCGGCTTCGGTGCTGCCGGCGGGCGAGGCGCGCGGCGGCTCGGTCGACCTGAGCCGTTTGCTGGGCGTGACGGTCGCCGAGACCGCGCCCGAGCCTGAGGTCGCCGCCTCGACGCGGCTGCGCCTGCTCGGCGTGGTGGCGCCCAAGAACGCCAAGGCAGCCGAAGCCGGCGAGGGGGTGGCGCTGATCGAAGTGGACGGTGTGGCGCGCACGGTGCGCGTCGGCGCCGCCGTCGATGGCGAGCTGCGTTTGTTGCGAGTGGACGTGCGCAGTGCCAGCCTCGGCCGGCTTGGCCAGGCGCCCAGCCAGGTGCTGCAGATCAGCCCGCCCGCGGCTGCGGCCACGGGTGCCCTGGCGCCCGCCGCGCCGTCGCCCGTCGTGCTGGGTGGCAATCCGAATCCGCCGCCTAACCCTTCACAGAATGCGCAGGGCGTGCCGCTGCGCGCCAATGTGCCGCCGCCGGTGTCCGCCACCATGCCTTCGGTCTATGGTGCGCCGCCGGCCAACCAGGCCTCGCCGCCGACCCGCAACGAGGAATTGCAGCAGCAGCAGCGCTGAAACGACAGCGGTGCCGAGTTCAGGCGCCCAACGTTGGCACGTGGGCGCCGGGTTCAGGCCGAGCCGCGACGCGGGCCTCGGCCACCTCGTGCAGGTCGGTCAGCAGGGCCGCCGCGGCGCGGATCATGGGCCAGGCCAGGGCGGCGCCGGTGCCGTCGGCGCTGTCCATGCCGAGCTCCAGCAGGGCCGAGGCGTGGAAGAGGGCCAGGGCTTCGTCCAGGCCGCGGTGCACATGGCTGCGGCAGAACACGGCGTAGTCCGTGACCGGCGCGCAGATCAGCGAGGCCAGCTTCAGGGCCGCGCAGGCGGCGATGCCGTCCACGATGATGAGGCTGCGCTTGCTGGCCGCGACCAGCATGGCGCCGACCATGACGGCGATCTCGTGGCCGCCAAAGGCCGCGAGGATGTCCATGGGGTCCTTGGCGTCGCGATGCCGGGCCAGGGCGCCGTGCAGCACGTCGAGCAGATGGACGAGGTCGTCCTGGCGCATGGTGGGGCCGGAGACGACGAAGTCGCGCACCGATTGGTCCGACAGCCGGGCCAGGATCAGCGCCGCGCACTCGGGCGAGCCCTGGCCCATGGCGGCGCAGGCCAGCACATTGCCGGGCAGGTTGTCGGCGATCTCCATGCCGACGCGCACGCCGGCATGGGCCTGCTCGACGCTCATGGCATGGGCGGTGCGTGCATTGCGCGTGCCGTGCGAGACCTTGCGCGCCAGCAGCCGGGCATGAGGCGGCAGGTTCTCGGCGACGCCGCAATCGACGACCGTCAGATGCAGACCTTGCAGGCGCGAGAACACCGATACCGGCAACTGGGCGTGCAGGGCCATCTGCACCTGGTCCTTGGTCGCACGGCCCCACTGGGCGCCAACACCATCGACGACCAGACCGTGGTCGGAGGCAAACAGCGCGAGGACGGGGTCGCGGAAGCGCGGTGTCAGGCTGTTCTGCACAAGCCCGAGGCGCACGGCCAGCGGCTCCAGTTCTCCCAGGCCGCCGGCAATGGCCGAGCGCCGGTCGACGCGGTCGCGCAAGGCCTTTTCCAGCTCGGGATTGGCGGTGGGTGAGATGAGCGACTGTTGGGCGACGGTCATGGCGCAGGCGTTGTCAGACCCCGCATTTCAACTCAAGCCAGGAACAAGCGGTAGACCGGATTGGC
The DNA here is from genome assembly GCF_031458095.1 of Roseateles saccharophilus. GTDB lineage: Bacteria > Pseudomonadota > Gammaproteobacteria > Burkholderiales > Burkholderiaceae_C > Pelomonas > Pelomonas saccharophila_A. Next base: position 1,836,190 of record NZ_JAVDXU010000001.1, on the reverse strand, counting down.
GGTTTCGTCCTCGAAGGGGTAGTTCAAGCCGTCCAGAAACTGCCTCAGCGCAGCGGCGTCGCCCTTGGGAACCTGGATGCCGACGAGGATGCGGCCGTAGTCGGCGCCCTGGTTGCGGTAGTGGAACAGGCTGATGTTCCAGTCCGGGTGCATGCTGGACAGAAAGCGCATCAGCGCGCCCGGCCGCTCCGGGAAGACGAAGCGGTAGAGGCGCTCGTGGCGGGCCAGCTCGCTGCGCCCGCCCACCATGTGACGGACATGCTGCTTGGCGAGTTCATCGTTGGTCAGGTCCAGGGTCTCGAAGCCGGCCTTGCTGAAGGTGCGGGCCAGCTTGGCGGCCTCGTCGGGCTTGGAGATGGCGATGCCGACGAAGATGTGGGCGACCTTGGCGTCGGCGATGCGGTAGTTGAACTCGGTGACGCTGCGCGGGCCCAGCAGCTCGCAGAAGCGCTTGAAGCTGCCGCGCGCCTCGGGGATGGTGACGGCGAACAGGGCCTCGCGATGCTCGCCGACCTCGGCGCGCTCGGCGACGAAACGCAGGCGGTCGAAATTCATGTTGGCGCCGCAGGTGATGGCCACCAGGGTCTGGCCCTTGGCGCCGGTCGTGGCCGCGTACTGCTTGACGGCGGCGACGCTCATGGCGCCCGAGGGTTCCAGGATGGAGCGGGTGTCCTCGAAGACGTCCTTGATGGCGGCGCAGACGGCGTCGGTGTCGACGACGATGTAGTCGTCGACCAGTTCGCGGGCGATGCGGAAGGTCTCCTCGCCGACCAGCTTGACGGCGGTGCCGTCGGCGAACAGGCCAACGTCGGTCAGCGTCACGCGCTTGCCGGCCCTGACCGAGCGCAGCATGGCGTCGGAGTCGGTCGTCTGCACGCCGATGATCTTGATCTCGGGACGCAGGGCCTTGACGTAGGCGGCGACGCCCGAGATCAGGCCGCCGCCGCCGATGGCGACGAAGATGGCGTCGATGGGGCCGGGATGCTGGCGCAGCAGCTCCATGGCGATGGTGCCCTGGCCGGCGATGACGTCCGGGTCGTCGAAGGGGTGGACAAAGGTCAGGCCTTGCGCGCTTTCCAGCTCCTTGGCGTGGCCATAGGCGTCGGTGAAGCTTTCGCCGAAGAGCACGACCTCGCCGCCATGACCGCGTACGGCGTCGACCTTGACCTGGGGTGTCGTCACTGGCATCACGATGACGGCGCGGCAGCCGAGCTTCTTGGCCGACAGGGCCACGCCCTGGGCGTGGTTGCCGGCCGATGCACAGATGACGCCAGCGGCGCGCTGCTCGGGCGTCAGATGGGCCATCTTGTTGTAGGCGCCGCGCAGCTTGAAGCTGAAGACGTCCTGCTCGTCCTCGCGCTTGAGCCAGACCTTGTTGGACAGGCGCTTGGACAGCTTGGGGGCCTGGCTGAGCGTGGTTTCGCGGGCGACGTCGTAGACCCGGGCGTTCAGAATTCGCTGCAGATAGCTGCTGCCGGGCGGCAGCATCGCGGGCACCTGGGGCGTCTGCGCCTTGGCGGCGGACGGGCGGCGTCGCGAAGGCGAGCTCATCGGGTCTCCAAACAGTCTTGTTGCGGCGCCGCATGATAGGGGGAACCCTTCAAGCGGCGCCGCTGTCTGCCTTCGGCGAAAAAAAACCCGAGCTCTTGCAAGCTCGGGTTGAATCCACCATGGAGGCGGTGGAGGAGACAATCGGTGCGAAAACGTTTTCGCTTGGGAAGCAGTTTAGCGCCGAGTTATGCTGCGCTGCAATATTTTTCGTGAACGAATTGGAGCTTTGACTCTAGATGAGCATGGAATGCACCGTCAGTTGGTTGGGTCCTGAGGGGCCGAGTGGCATGAGCTTCGTGGCCGAGACCGGCAGCGGTCATGTGCTGTCCATGGATGGTGCGCCTGATGGTGGCGGCCGCAACCTGGCGCCCCGGCCGATGGAAACCGTGCTGGCGGGTACCGGCGGCTGCACGGCCTATGACGTCGTGCTCATCCTCAAGCGCGGCCGCCACGATGTGCGCGGCTGCAAGGTGACGCTGAAGGCCGAGCGCGCCACCAGCGACCCCAAGGTCTTCACGGCCATCCATTTCCACTTCGTCGTCAGCGGCAAGGGCCTCAAGCCCGAGATCGTCGAGCGCGCCGTCGCGCTGTCGCACGAGAAGTACTGCTCGGCCACGGCCATGCTGGCCAAGACCTCGGCCATCAGCACTTCCTTCGAGGTCGCCGAAGTCTGATCAAACCCGGTGGGCCACGGTCGTCATGACCTTGGCCGCCGCACGCATCAGCTCCTGGATGGGTGAGGGCAGGGGCAGCGCGCCGGCGGCGAGCGCCGCGTCGGCATGCTCGGCCTCCTCGCGCTTCATCTGGTCCACGATGGCCCGGGACGGGGCGTCCTCGGCGGGCAGCCGGTCCAGGTGCGAGGCCAGATGGGCTTCGACCTGGCGTTCGGTCTCGACGACAAAGCCCAGGCTCCATCTATCGCCCGCCAGGCCGGCCAGGCTGCCCCAGGCGAAGGCGCCGGCCCACCAGAGCGGTGCCAGGTGGCTGGTATGGGTGCCGAGCTCGGCGATGCGGTCGGCCGTCCACGCGAGATGGTCGAGTTCTTCTTCAGCGGCGCCTTCGAAATGGTGTCGCAATTCCTCGCTGCGGCTGAAAAGGGCCTGCGACTGATACAGGGCCTGGGCGCAGATTTCGCCGACATGGTTGACGCGCATCAGCGCTCCGGCTTCGCGCATTTCCAGCGGGCTCAAGGTGGGCGCCTGCACGCCCGTGGCCGGTGACGGTCGGGCGGGGCGGGTGGGCGCAAAGACCGTGCGCAGACCCGAGTCCAGGGCGCCGAGCAAGCGGTCCGTGAAGGTCAGTCGACGTGGATGGGTAGGGCTTGCAGGCGGATGCATTCAGTTAAGCAGTGTTTCCATGAATGAATCATGAACTAGGGATGACGTTGTGGACCAGCAACGGCAACACACAATTTCATATCCGTGAATTCCCGAGGACCCCCAAGCTCTGGTGGAATACGCCCACTTCCTCACAGGAGGTGAGTCGTTGAGTCGCGTTCGACCGGCGTCTCGGATGAATACCTAGGAGTATCGAATGAAGAAAGCTCTGATTGCCCTGGCCGTCCTCGGTCTGACCGGCGGCGCAGCCGTTGCGCAATCCTCCGTCACCCTGTTCGGCGTCCTGGATGCCGACCTCAAGTACGTCAAGACCGGCAGCCTGACGGTCAAGAAGCTGGACTCCAGTGGCCTGAACACCAGCCGTCTCGGCGTGCGCGGCACCGAAGATCTCGGTGGCGGCCTGAAGGCTGGCTTCTGGCTGGAATCCCAAGTCGACACCGATACGGGCGTCGCCGGTGGCGGCAGCGCCTTCTGGGGCCGCCGTGCGACCGTCAGCCTGAGCGGCGATTTCGGTGAAGTGCGTCTGGGTCGCAACAAGACCGTCTCGCGCCTGCACATTGAAGACTTCGACCCGACCGCATTCACCGGTCTGGGCAGCGTCAGCGTGCTGTACAGCAACCTGGGCAGCGGCAACGGCACCTCGTTCGGCCGTGCCGACAACCTGGCGTCGTACTCCCTGCCGAACAACCTCGGCGGCTTCTACGGCGGCGTGGATGTCTCCGCCGGTGAAGGCGTGGGCACCAACAAGGGCCAGTCGGTTCGCCTGGGCTACAAGCAGGGCCCCCTACACGTGTCGGGCGCCTATGCCAACACGTCCAACGCGAATGACAGCGACAAGTTCAAGCTGGCCTCGATCGGCGGCGCCTTCGACTTCGGCGTGGTTCGTCCGTCGCTGTCGTACACGGAATCCAAGTACCAGGCTCGCAAGGAGAAGGTCTGGACCGCGTCGCTGACGGCGCCTCTGGGCCAGGGCCAGCTGTGGGGCTCGTACACCGATGCCAAGATCACCGGCGAGACCGGCTACACCGGCATCGGCCAAGGCAAGCTGCTCGCCGCAGGTTACATCTACAACCTGTCCAAGCGTACCGCGCTGTACACGACCTACTCCAACCTGAAGAACAGCGGCGGCGCGCGCTTCGCTGTCGGTGGCGCTCCGGCGGCCACTGCCAACGGTCAGAAGTCCAGCGGCTTCGACGTCGGCGTTCGCCACAGCTTCTGATGACGCCCCGCGGCCCTCGGGCCGCTGCCGACTCAGCCAAGCCGCCTTCGGGCGGCTTTTCTTTTGTCTATTCCCTTGTCCCGCATGAGACAGGGGAATTGCTGTGGGTAATCAACAACAGACCCGCGGTTATGGCAGAGCGCATCCCTGAGAATAAAAAGGTTCACCTTTCTTCGCAGGAGACAACCTTGATGAAAAAAGCAACCTTTGCAGTTGCCGTTCTGGCCGCCAGCACTTCCGCCGCTTGGGCCCAGTCCAGCGTGACCCTGTATGGCATCGTGGACGCTGCTACGCGTTACACCACCAATGCCAACCCGGGTGTCGCCCAGAAGCAGCTGATTCCCGGCGGCATGTCCCAAAGCCGCTTGGGCGTGAATGTCACCGAAGACATGGGCGGCGGTTTGAAGGCCCTGGTGAACATGGAGCACCGCCTGAGCTCGGATACCGGCGCGGTCGCCGCTGCTGAATTCTGGCGCCAGGCCTGGGTTGGCCTGCAGTCCAGCGATTTCGGTCAGATTCGTCTGGGCCGCCAATACAACATCCTGTTTGACGTCTATACGTCGACCTTTGCTTCCTTCCGTTATTCGCCCTACATCGAGGCGTACAAGCCCGAAATCGGCATGGCCATGGCCGCCCGTCAGGACAATATGGTCAAGTACCTCGTCCAGGTCGGCAATATCTATGGCGAAGTGCAGGTGAGTGCAGGCGAAGGCCAGTCCGGGGCTGCGGCTTCCCTGCCGAACAAGACCATCGGCGGCCTGGTGCGCTACAACGACGGCAAGTTCGGTGCAGGCGGCGCTTATCTGCAGGCGACCGAGCAGACCGGCAAGAAGATCAAGGCCACGGTCCTGGGTGCGTCCTACACCGACGGCCCGCTGTATGTGCATGCGTCGTGGGGCGAAAACAAGTTCGACCGCATTTCGGACCTGATCACCTCGCCGGCTGCGGTTGCCGATGCCAACGGCAATTTCCGGGTTGCGTTGACCACTCGCGGCAGCTACACCAGCGGTCTGCTGGGCGCCAGCATCTTCAACAACAACTCAGCGGACATCAAGACCCGCACCATGTACATGGTCGGCGCCACTTATCAGCTGACCCCTCAGCTGAACATCGGTGCCAATGCATGGATCAGCAAGCAGACCCACTACGGGCTGGCGCTTGCTCCGCTGGCACTCTCGACGACCGCTAACAGCACCTCCAAGGCCGACTTCTTCGCTGTCGTGCTCGACTATGCGTTCTCCAAGCGCACGGACGCCTACCTCGAGGCCGACTACACGAGGTTGGATGGCCAGGTTCGCTTCCTGAATGCTGCCAGCAAGCGTGGCGGCGCGATGGTGGGTCTGCGTCACCGCTTCTGATGTCGATGCGAGGCCAGGCCTCGCAGGCATCACGACGACGGGCCGCGAAAGCGGCCCGTTTTTCATTGGTGATGGCACCGAGCACACGCTAGGGCTTTCCCGGGAGGCTCAGGCCCTCAGGCTTCGCCATGATCCCGCCTTCGCGCGGCGCAGTGACGCGCCCGCTTCAAAGTCTTCATGCTGGTCTTCATTCTTCGCCGCCTGGTTCAGGCCCTGGTCGTCATGTTGTCGGTGGCCTTCATCGCCTTCATGCTGTTCCAGTTCGTCGGCGATCCCGTCACCAATCTGCTGGGCCAGGATGCGACCGAGGAACAGCGTGTCGCGCTGCGCAAAGACCTGGGCCTGGACCAACCCTTCCCGGTGCAGTTCGGCCGCTTTGCCGCCAATGCGGTCCAGGGCGAGTTCGGCATCAGCCTGAGGCAGGGGCGCAAGGTGTCGACCCTGATCGCCGAGCGCTTTCCCGCGACGCTGGAGCTGGCTCTCGTCGCGGGCCTGATCGCTCTCGGCCTGGGCATCCCGCTCGGGGTGTTTGCGGCGCTGCGACGTGGCAAGGCGAGCGCGCAATTGCTGATGACGGGCACGCTGTTCGGCGTCAGCCTGCCCAACTTCGTCATCGGCATCGTGCTGATCTGGGTGTTCGCCGTGGAGCTGAAATGGCTGCCCAGCTTTGGCCGTGGTGAAGTCGTCGCTTTCGGCACCTGGACGTCGGGCCTTCTCACCCGCGACGGTCTGCTGCATCTGATCCTGCCGGCCTTCACGCTGTCAGCCTTCCAGCTGACGCTGATCATGCGGCTGGTGCGCGCCGAGATGCTGGAGGTGCTGCGCACCGACTACATCCGCTTTGCGCGCGCCCGCGGCCTGACGGATCGCAGCGTCTACTTCGGCCATGCGCTGAAGAACACGCTCGTGCCCGTCATCACCATCACCGGCCTGCAGCTCGGCTCGCTGATCGCCTTTGCCATCATCACCGAGCAGGTCTTCCAGTGGCCCGGTATGGGCCTGCTCTTCATCCAGGCTGTGCAGTTCGCCGACATCCCCGTGATGGCCGCCTATCTCTGCCTGATCTCGTTGATCTTCGTCGTCATCAACCTCGGCGTGGATCTGCTCTATTTCGCCGTCGATCCGCGCCTGCGCATCGAAGGCAAGGCCCATTGACGATGGCTGTCGACGCCGACCCCAAACCTACCGCCTCGGCCTCCGCGCTGCGGGGCTTCTTCGATGGCGACGTCTGGCATTCCTTCCGGACCTCGCCGGTCGCGATGCTGGCGGCGGCCATTGTGCTGATCTGCTTCGTCTGCGCGCTGTTCGCGGAGGTCGTCGCACCCCACAACCCCTTCGACCTGGCGACGCTGGAACTGCTGGACTCGCTGAAGCCACCGGCCTGGGTCGACGGCGGTGAATCCAAGTACAGCCTGGGCACCGATGGCCAGGGCCGCGACATCCTTTCGGCCCTGATGTATGGCGCACGCATCTCGCTGTTGGTGGGCATCGCCTCGGTGCTGCTGTCCATCCTGATCGGCGTCAGCCTGGGACTGCTGGCCGGCTTCGTCGGCGGCCGGACTGACGCCTTCATCATGCGCATCTGCGACGTGATGCTGTCCTTCCCGTCCATCCTGGTCGCGCTGATGATCAGCGGCGTGGGCCGCAGCCTGTTCCCGCATGCGCCCGACATGCTGGCCTTCGTCGTGCTCGTGCTGGCCATCGCGCTGACGGGCTGGGTGCAATATGCGCGCACCGTGCGCGGCTCGACGCTGGTGGAGCGCAACAAGGAATATGTGCAAGCCGCCCGCGTCATCGGCGTTGGCCCGCTGCGCATCATGCGCCGCCATGTGCTGCCCAATGTGCTGGGGCCGGTGCTGGTGCTGGCCACCATCCAGATCGCCTCGGCCATCATCACCGAGGCGACGCTGTCCTTCCTCGGCGTCGGCGTGCCGGCCACCAGCCCGTCCTTGGGCACGCTGATCCGCAACGGCAACGACTATCTGTTCTCGGGCGAGTGGTGGATCACCGCCTGGCCCAGCCTGACCCTGGTGCTGATCACGCTCAGCGTGAACCTGCTCGGCGACTGGCTGCGCGACGCGCTCAACCCTAGGCTGCGTTGATTGCGATGACTGCCCCTCTGCTCGAAGTCAGCCACCTGCGGGTGGAGTTCCCGACCCGCCGCGGCACGCTGCTGGCGCTGGACGACATCTCCTTCTCGATCGCGCCGGGCGAGATCCTGGGCGTCGTCGGCGAATCCGGCGCCGGCAAGTCGCTGACGGGCGCGGCCATCATCGGCCTGCTGGACCCGCCGGGGCGCATCGCCGCGGGCGAAATCAAGCTCGCCGGCCGGCGTATCGACAACCTGCCCTATGAGCAGATGCGCCGCATCCGCGGCAAGGAGATCGGTGCCGTCTTCCAGGATCCGCTGACGTCGCTGAATCCGCTCTACACGGTCGGCCGCCAGCTTACCGAGACCATCACGACGCACCTGGACCTGACGGCCTCGCAGGCCCGCGCCCGCGCCATCGAGCTGCTCGCGTCCACCGGTATCCCGGCGCCCGAGGCGCGGGTCGACCATTTCCCGCACCAGTTCTCCGGCGGCATGCGCCAGCGCGTCGTCATCGCGCTGGCGCTGGCGGCCAACCCCAAGCTCATCGTCGCCGACGAGCCGACGACGGCGCTGGATGTCTCGATCCAGGCCCAGATCATTGCGCTGCTGAAGAAGGTCTGCCGCGAGCAGGGTGCCGCCGTCATGCTGGTCACCCACGACATGGGCGTCATCGCCGAGACCTGCGACCGCGTGGCCGTCATGTACGCCGGCCGTGTCGCCGAGATCGGCCCGGTGGCCGACGTCATCCACCGCCCGGCCCATCCCTACACCGTTGGCCTGATGGGCTCCATCCCGGCCATGGACGAGGACCGCGAGCGGTTGCTGCAGATTGACGGCGCCATGCCGCGCCTGACCGCCATCCCGCCCGGCTGTGCCTTCAACCCGCGCTGCCCGCGCGTCGTCGATCGTTGCCGCAGCGAGCGACCCGAACTGGTCGAGGTGGGGGCAACGACGGCGGCATGCTGGCGGCCCGTCACCGTGGAGGTCGTGCGATGAGTGCCCCCCTCGTCGAGGTCCGCGACCTTGCGAAGATATTCGACGTGTCGCCGCCCTGGCTGAACCGCGTCGTCGAGCGCAAGCCCAAGGCCTTCGTGCATGCGGTGGATGGTGTGTCCTTCAGCATCGAGCGTGGCAAGACCCTGGCCCTGGTCGGTGAAAGCGGCTGCGGCAAGAGCACCGTCGCGCGTCTGCTGGTCGGCCTGTATGGCGCCACGCGTGGCGCGGTGCACTTCGACGGCGAAGACATCGTCAAGACGCTGAGCGGCGGTGCCGGTGCGCTCAAGCTGCGCCGGCGCATGCAGATGATCTTCCAGGATCCCTATGCGTCGCTGAATCCGCGCTGGAAGGTGCTGGACATCGTGGCTGAGCCGCTGCGTGAGCATGGCCTGATCCGTGACGGCGCCGAGGCCAGGATGCGCGTCGCCGAGTTGCTCAGCTCGGTCGGGTTGAACCCGGCCGATGCCGAGAAATTCCCGCACCAGTTCTCCGGCGGTCAGCGCCAGCGCATCTCGATCGCGCGGGCGCTGGCAACCCAGCCCGAATTCCTCGTCTGCGACGAGCCCACGTCGGCGCTGGATGTGTCGGTGCAGGCCCAGGTCCTCAACATCATGAAGGACCTGCAGCGCCAGCGCGGCCTCACCTACCTCTTCATCTCGCACAACCTGGCCGTCGTGCGGCACGTGGCCGATCAGGTCGGCGTCATGTATCTCGGCCGCCTCGTCGAGGTGGCGGACAAGGCCAGGCTGTTCTCCCAGCCGCGCCACCCTTACACGCGCATGCTGCTGGATGCGATCCCTGACATCCACATGAGCGGCCGCGCCCGCACGCCGGTGCAGGGCGAAGTGCCCAATCCGCTGAACCCGCCGAGCGGTTGCAGCTTCCACCCGCGCTGCCCCCTGGCCAATGTGCGCTGCAAGGCCGAGAGGCCGGCGCTGCTGGAGATCAAGGGTGTGCGCGTGGCCTGCCACGCGGTGGAAGAGGGCAGGGCAGGCTGATCAGTGCGGGGGCGCCGAAGCCGCGGATGCGGCCCCGGCCGGCTTGGGCAGGCTCAGCGGCCCCTTCTGCCCGCAACCCATGAGAGCGGTAAGGGTGATCAGCAGGACACCTAAACTGGCGGCAGTCTTCTTCATCCGCCCAGTTTATGTCCCTGTCCGACGCCGACTACCACGCCAAGGCCCATGCCCTGCTCGCCCGTATCGAGGCGCAGATCGACGCGTGGCTCGATGAGGACGTGGTGGACATCGACGCGCATCGCACCGGTGGGCTGCTGGAGCTCAGCATGCCGGGTGGCAGCAAGATCGTGTTGAACACCCAGCCGCCGCTGCAGGAGATCTGGCTGGCCGCGCGCTCCGGCGGTTATCACTTCAAATGGGACGGTTCGCAGTGGGTCGACCGCGAAGGCCAGGAATTCCTCGCTCGGCTGTCGCGCAGCGCCAGTGAGCAGGCCGGCCAGGCGCTGAAGTTCTCAGCTTGAGCGCCTGATCCCTATCGTTTGAAGAGGTCCAGGATGGACTTCTTCTCGTCCTCGGTGGCCGCTCCCGGCACCGCCGCGGGTTCGTTGGACAGTTCGCGCACGCCGTTGCCGGTGGTGTATTCCTCGTAGAACCATTCGCCATTGACGTTGACGATGCCCTCGGGCGGCGTCATCTCGTCAACCGGCTTGTTCTTCAGCGCGAAGCCCATGTACTCGATCCAGACCGGCAGGCTCAAGCCCCCACCGGTTTCGCGGTCGCCCAGCTTGCGCGGTTGGTCGTAGCCGATCCAGACGATGGCAACGAGGTCCTTCTGGTAGCCGGCGAACCAGGCGTCCATGGAGTCGTTGGTCGTGCCAGTCTTGCCATAGATGTCGGGGCGCTTCAGCGTGGCCTGGGCGCGCGCCGCCGTGCCACTGCGCGTGACCTCCTGCAGCAGGCTGCTCATCAGGAAGGCGTTGCGTGGTTCGATGGCGCGGGCGTCGTCGCTCAGCGTCGTCGGCAGGGCTTCGTAGAGCAGCCGGCCCTTGTTGTCGGTGATGCGATTGATGAGCTGCGGGCTGACGCGGTAGCCGCCGTTGGCGAACACGGCATAACCCTGGGCCATCTGCATGGGCGTCACCGAGCCGGCGCCCAGGGCCATGGTCAGGTAGGCCGGGTGCTTCTCGGCCTCGAAGCCGAAGCGGGTGATCCACTCCTGCGCGTACTTGACACCGATGGAGTGCAGCACGCGGATGGAGACCATGTTCTTGGACTTGGCCAGGGCGGTGCGCAGCGGCATCGGGCCCTCGAACTTGCCGTCGTAGTTCTTGGGCTCCCAAGGCTGGCTGCCCGTCGTGCCGGCGTCGAAGAACAGCGGCGCGTCATTGACGACGGTGGCCGGCGTGAAGCCTTTTTCAAGCGCCGCCGAGTAGATGAAGGGCTTGAAGCTGGAGCCCGGCTGGCGCCAGGCCTGGGTCACGTGGTTGAACTTGTTTTTGTTGTAGTCGAAGCCGCCGACCATGGCGTGCACCTGGCCGGTCTTGGGGTCCATGGACACGAAGGCGCCTTCGACCTCGGGCAGCTGGGTGATCGTCCACTCGTTGCCATCCTTCTGCTTGATCCCCTTGACGACACGGATGACGGCGCCGCGGCGGATGCGGGTCTTGGGGTTGCCCTTGTCCGACAGGCCCGAGGTGGCGGGCTTGAGACCGTCGCCGACGATGGTGATGGCGTCGCCGCTTTGCAACACCGCCGTCACCTTTTTCGGGTCGGCCTCCAGCACGACGGCGGCGAGCAGTTCGTCGTTGGCCGGATGGTCGGCCAGGGCTTCGGCGATGCGCGCGTCCAGGGCCTTGGCATCGCCGGGCAGGTCGGCATAGGCCTCGGGGCCACGGTAGACCTGGCGCTTCTCGTAGTCGAGGATGCCGCGGCGCAGGGCGCGGTAGGCGGTGTTCTGCTCGGCGCTGTTCAGCGTCAGATAGACATTCAGGCCGCGCGAATAGGCCTCGTCGCCGTACTGGTTGAAGATCAGTTGACGCGCCGCCTCGGCGACGAACTCGGCGTGAGAGACCGACTCCTGCACCGGGCGGATGCGCAGTTTCTCCGCCTTGGCCTCGTCGCGCTGCTCCTCGGTGATGTAGCCTGTCTCATACATCCGCTCGATGATGTATTGCTGGCGGATGGCGGCCCGCTTGGGATTGTTGATGGGGTTGTAGGCCGACGGCGCCTTGGGCAGGCCGGCCAGCATGGCCGCCTCCGCCACGCTGAGCTTGTCCAGGGTCTTGCCGAAATAGATCTCGCTGGCCGCCGCGAAGCCGTGCGCGCGGTGCCCCAGGAAGATCTGGTTCATATAGATCTCGAGGATCTTTTCCTTGGACAGGGCCGACTCGATCTTCAGCGCCAGCAGGATCTCGTAGATCTTGCGCGTGAAGGTCTTCTCCGTGCTTAGATAGAAGTTGCGCGCCACCTGCATGGTGATGGTCGAAGCGCCCTGGCTGCGGGATTCGCCCACATTGGCCAGGCCGGCGCGAATGATGCCCAGGTAGTCGACGCCACCATGCTGATAGAAGCGGGCGTCCTCGATCGCCAGCACGGCTTCCTGCATGACCTTGGGAATTTCCCGGATCGGCAGGTAGTTGCGGCGTTCCTCGCCGAACTCGCCCAGCAGCACGCCGTCGCTGGACAGCACGCGCATGGGCAGCTTGGGACGGTAGTCCGTCAGGCCGCCGATGTCGGGCAGGTTGGGATAGGCCAGGGCCAGGCCCAGGGCCAGCAGCAGGGCAACGGCTGCGATGCCACCAGCCAGCAAACCCAGAGCCCAAAGCACCCAGCGACCGAAGTAGGAACTCAGGCGGGAGAGGGGACTGGAAGCGGATGAGCCGGCAGGCGAAGGACTGGATGCAGCGGAGCGGGGCTTGTCATTCATGAGCCGGCGGGGCGCGCCCGAAGACGCGTTGGGAGGAGGCGGCGGATTATAGGAAGGGCGGTTGACGCCTCCTTGTATACGCAGTGCGCCCCAAACGGCGTGCCAAACGACCGGATCACATGTGTTTTTCAGGAGCTTGCAAGTCAGTTGAATCGTGTATGTTTAGCAACGTGGCGTTACCAGCTCGCGCCGAATTTCCGTTCGGCGTCAACGGCTTTGCTGCTAGCATTCAAGTAACTTATTAATAGTCCAGAACGTAACTCGCGTGTCGGGGAGCGTCTCGGAGATAAAGGGCATGGGAATACTTGACGCACTTTTGGGTCGCAAGCACCCCCCCCTGATTGGCCTGGATATCAGTTCCTCCAGCGTCAAGCTGGTGGAATTGAGCCAGACCAAGAGCGGCGAATTCGTTCTGGAGCGTTTCGCGAGCGAGCCCTTCGAAAAGGGCTGGATCGCTGACGGCCAGATCGAGAAGTTCGACGAGGTGGCCGACGCCGTGCGCCGCGTGGTTGCGCGCAGCGGCAGCAAGACCCGCGACGCGGCCCTGGCGATGCCGCAGTCGGCCGTCATCACCAAGAAGATCATGTTGCCGGCCGGCCTGCGCGAGGAAGAGCTTGAGCTGCAGGTCGAGGCCGAGGCCAATCAATACATCCCGTTCTCTCTGGACGAGGTCAGCCTGGACTTCTGCGTCATCGGCCCCAGCCCCACGTCGGTGGGTGACGTCGAGGTGCTGATCGCCGCCTCGCGCAAGGACCGCGTGCAGGATCGCCAGGGTCTGGCCGAAGCGGCCGGGCTGCGTCCGGTCGTGCTGGACATCGAGTCCCACGCCTCGCGCATGGCCATGGGCCGTCTCATCGCGGCGCTGCCCAATGAAGGCAAGGACGCCCTCGTGGCGCTGTTCGAGATCGGCGCCGATACCACCAGCCTGAAGGTGCTGCGTGACGACGAACTCCTCTACGACCGGGACCAGTCCTTCGGGGGATCCCAGCTGACACAGCTCATCTCACGCCAATACGGCTTCTCCTTCGAAGAGGCCGAGCAGAAGAAGCTGGCCAACGAGTTGCCCGAGGACTATGAGAGCAGCGTGCTCAACCCCTTTGTCGACAGCCTGTCCCAGGAGATCGGCCGGGCCCTGCAGTACTTCTTCACGAGCACGCCGCATCACAAGGTGCATTACGTGATGCTGGCTGGCGGCACGGCAACGCTGCCCGGGCTGAAGGAACGCGTGACCGACCTGACGGGCTTTGCCTGCATGGTCGTCAATCCCTTCGAGAACATGGGCATGGGCGCGGCCGTGCGCGAGCCCAAGCTGCGGCGTGAGGCCCCGTCCTATCTGACCGCCTGCGGCCTCGCGATGCGGAGGTTCTTCCAGTGATCCTGATCAACCTGCTGCCCTACCGTGAGGAACGGCGCAAGCGGCGCAAGGCAGCCTTCTTCGCGGGTCTGGGTCTCGCGGGCCTGGTGGGTGCCGGCATCGTCGTTGCGGCGTATCTGATGCTGCAGTTCCTGACGGCTGAACAGCAGTCGCACAACCAGTACATCCAGAACGAGATCACGCGGCTCGAGGCCCAGATCAAGGACATCGCCGACCTGAAGGCCGAGATCGAGTCCCTGAAGGCACGCCAGCGCGCCGTCGAAGACCTGCAGACCGATCGCAACACGCCGGTGCAGCTGCTCAACGACCTCGCCCGCCTCGCCCCGGAAGGCATCTACCTGACGGCGCTCAGGCAGGACGCCAAGGTGGTGACCATCAGCGGCATCGCCCAGACCAACGAGCGTGTGTCCGAGTTCCTGCGCAACGTCTCGCGCAGCTCGGAGTGGCTGGAGAAACCCGACCTCATCGAAGTCAAGCTGGCCTCCGTCACGACCAACACGCGTGACCCGCGGCGCCTGCTGGACTTCTCTATGAAGGTATCGATCAAGTCCCCGGTCCGCGAGGCCGCGCCGGGTGCACCGGGTGCTTCCGCGCCGAAGAAGAGCTGACCGCCATGGCGACCTCCACTTCCAAGTTTGACCTGAACGCCTGGTTCGCCGACGTCGCGAGCCAGTTCCAAGGGCTGAACCCCAAGGAGCCCGGCCAGTGGCCGCTGCTGCCCAAGCTTGCGGCCGCGCTGATCGTGATGCTGGCCGTCGGTGTCGCGGGCTATGTCTTCGTGCTGTCCGATGTACAGGCCGGCCTGGATGCCGAGCGCGACCGCGAGCCGCAGCTGCGCCAGGACTATCACAACAAGCTGGGCCAGGCCGTCAACCTGCCCGAACTGCGCAAGCAGAAGAGCCAGGTCGAGGAATATGTGACCCAGCTCGAGAAGCAGCTGCCAGGCAAGGCGGAGATCGACTCCCTGCTCTCCGACATCAGCAGCGCCGGCGTCGGACGCGGCCTGCAGTTCGAGCTGTTCCGCCCGGGTCAGGTCTTGATCAAGGACTACTACGCCGAACTGCCGATCGCGGTCAAGGTGTCGGGCCGCTATCACGACATCGGCGCCTTCGCGGCCGACGTGTCCAATCTGTCGCGCATCGTCACTCTGCACAACCTCAATGTCGTCGCGCCGCAAGGTCCGCGCGATGCGAATGGCCCCCTCAGCATGGAGGCCACGGCCCGCACCTACCGCTACCTTGACGCGGCGGAGGTCGCCGAGCAGAAGAAGGCCGCGACCAAGGCGGGAGCCAAGAAATGAAGCGCCTGCTGATTCCCCTCGCGGTCCTGATGTCGCTGTCGGGTTGCGGAAGCGACATGGACGAGCTGCGCCAATGGATGGAACAGGAGCGCAAGGACGCCAAGACCACCGTCACGCCGCTGCTGCCGCCCAAGAAGTTCCTGCCTCAGCCCTATGAATCGGCGGCTGGCGTGGACCCCTACAGCCCGCAGAAGCTGAGTGTCGCGATCAAGCAGGAAGCGGCCCAGCCGAACTCTCTGCTGACGGCCGAGATCAGCCGTCGCAAGGAGCCCCTGGAGGCCTATCCACTGGATGGCATGGCCATGGTGGGCAGCCTGACGCGCGAGGGCCGTCGCTATGCGCTGCTGCGCGTCGACAACCTGCTCTATCAGGTCAAGGCCGGGGACTACCTCGGCCAGAACTTCGGCCGCATCACCAAGATCAGCGAGACCGAGATCACGTTGCGAGAAGTCGTCCAGGACGCTGCGGGCGAGTGGATCGAGCGCACCAGTACCCTCCAGCTACAGGAGAAGGGACGATGAAGACATTGCAGGAGAACAAGTCGATGGGCCGTGGCTGGTTGCTGGGAATTGCACTCACCCTGCTGGCTGTGCCGGCGGCCTGGGCGCAGACGCAGATTCGTGCCATCAACACCAGCCAGCAGGCGGGCGTGGAGATCGTGCGGATCGAACTGAGCGAGCCCTTGGCGGCCGTGCCAGCGGGCTTCACCATCCAGACGCCACCACGCATCGCCATCGATCTGCCCGGCGTCGTGAACGGCATGGGTCGCAACCAGCTCGACATCAACCAGGGCAATCTGCGCTCGGCCAATGTGGCCCAGGCGGGTGAGCGTTCCCGTGTGGTGTTGAATCTGCGCCATGCGTCGAACTACAGCGCCAAACTCGAAGGCAATGCGATCGTCCTGGTGCTGGACGCCGGCGCTGCGCAGGCCGTGCCAGCGCCCAGCGAACCCGTGCATTTTGCGCAGAGCCTGAACGCCGCGCCGCAAGCGCTGCGCGACATCGACTTCCGCCGCGGCGCAGACGATGCCGGCCGCGTGGTCGTCAACCTGCCGAGCAACCAGGTTGGCGTCGACATCCAGCAGCAGGGCCAGAGCCTGGTCGTCGAGTTCCTGCGCTCCAGCCTGCCCGAGAACCTGCGCCGCAAGATCGACGTCGTCGATTTCGGCACGCCGGTGCAGACCATCACGACGACGCAGGTCGGTGACCGCGTGCGCATGGTGGTCCAGCCGAAGGGCAACTGGGAGCACAGCGCCTACCAGAGCGACAACCAGTTCGTGCTTGAAGTTCGATCGATGAAGGTCGACCCGAACAAGCTGACCCAGGGCCCCGGCTACGCGGGTGACAAGCTGTCGCTGAACTTCCAGAACATCGAAGTCCGCGCGCTGCTGCAGGTCATTGCCGACTTCACGAACTTCAACGTGGTGACCAGCGACACCGTGACCGGCAGCGTCACGCTGCGCCTGAAGGACGTGCCCTGGGACCAGGCCCTGGACATCATCATGCAGGCCAAGGGCCTGGGGTTGAGGAAGTCCGGCAATGTGCTGTGGATCGCGCCCAAGGACGAACTGGCCACCAAGGAAAAGCTGGATCTCGAGGCCAAGGCGGCCATCGCCCAGCTTGAACCGCTGCGCAACCAGTCCTTCCAGCTCAACTACGTGAAGTCCGAGGACATTGCCAAGGGCCTGACTGGTCAGGCTTCCGGCGGCAGCGGCGGTTCGAGCAGTGGCACCCGCATCCTGTCGCAGCGCGGCAGTGTCATCTTCGAGCCGCGTACCAACCAACTGTTCGTGTCCGACATCCCGAGCAAGCTCGAGGAGATCCAGGCCATGATCGCCAAGATCGACATCCCGGTGCGCCAGGTGCTGATCGAGGCCCGTATCGTCGAGGCCAACGACAAGTTCGGCCGCTCGCTGGGTGTCAAGCTCGGCGTCAACGACCTGCGCGGCCAGCAGGGCGGCATCCCGGGCTACAGCGTGGGCGGCGGCAACTATGTGACCGTGGGCGGCAATTACAACGGCGTCGGCTCGCAGACCAACCAGGGGGTTGCGACCAACTACAACAACACGCAGTTCGTGAACCTGCCGGCCAACACCTCGTCCGACGCCTTCAGTGGCGGTACGGCCGCCCAGGTCGCGCTGTCGCTGTTCAGCGCCACGGCCAACCGCTTCCTGAACCTGGAGCTCTCGGCCCTCGAGTCCGATGGCAAGGGCAAGGTCGTGTCCAGCCCGCGCGTCATCACGGCCGACCAGGTCAAGGCCCTGATCGAGCAGGGTGAGGAACTGCCCTACCAGGTGGCCACGTCCAGCGGCGCGACCTCGGTGCAGTTCCGCAAGGCCAACCTCAAGCTCGAGGTCACGCCGCAGATCACGCCCGAAGGCAGCGTCATCCTGAGCGTGGACGTCAACAAGGACAGCCGTGGCACGCTGACGCCCCAGGGCTATGCGATCAACACCAAGCATGTCCAGACCCAGGTGCTGGTCGAGAACGGCGGTACCGTCGTCATCGGCGGCATCTACACCCAGGATGAAGGTGAGACCGTCAACAAGGTCCCGCTGCTGGGTGATGTGCCCCTGCTGGGCAATCTGTTCAAGAACAAGACCCGCACCACCTCGAAGACCGAGCTGCTGATCTTCCTGACGCCCAAGGTCGTCAGCGAGCGGCAGACGGTGCGCTGAGGTTTCACTGAATTGACGATGTGTCAGCTGCGCTGGCTACACACGGGAGTGCAAAGAGATGTTGAAGTTTGATGTTTGGAGCCGGACCGCGGTCCGCGCGCTGTTGGGTGGCGTGCTTGCGGCCACCCTCGCAGCCTGTGGTGGCGGTGGTGGCAGCGCCGGAACTCCCGTCATCGGCGGGGGTGGTGCGTCAAGCCCCACGGGCGCAGCCAGCGCCGTGGCGGCCGATGTCGTTGTGGTGCTGAACAAATCCACGATGACGAACTCCGGAACCGACTCGATCACGGCGACGGTGACCACCATCGACAGCAACCGCGCGGCACTTGCCAGCGCGCCGGTGAGCGTTTCCGTGAATGCCAACGCAGTGGTGTCGACCACCGCGACAGCGACCGACGCCAAGGGTGTGCTGGTCGCCACCATCACCCAAGGTTCGGACTCGTCCCTGCGGCCAGTGACGCTGACTGTCAAGTCGGGCGAGGTCACGCGGGCCGTGACCTTCAACATCGTCCAGAACTCGTCGCCGAACAATCCGCAGGCGAATGACCTGTCCTTGACGTTGAGTGCCAGCAATATCAACAACGGCGGCAGCGCGACGATCACGGCGACGGCCACCGCGGTGGACGGCAACCGGAACGCCCTGCAGGGCATCCCCGTTCAACTGTCGGTGACGGATGCCAGCGCCTACATGATCGCGCCATCCAGCACCACCAATAGCAGTGGTCAGGTGACAGGCACGGTCAGCATCGGCCAGGACAGGTCCAACCGCACCATCACCGTTGTCGCGACAAGCGGCACCCTGACGCGTACCGCCGCCTTCCAGGTCATCGGGGCGAGCTTCTCGCAGGCCAGCCCGGTTCCGTCCGTGGCGACTGTGGGTGCGGCGGGTACCGTGCAGTACACCTTGTCGGATGTGAACACCAACCCGATGCCGGGCGTGCCCATCAGCGTCAGCGGCAATGGTGTGACCAGCGCCACGGGTACGACAGACCTGAACGGGGCCTACACCTTCAACTACACCACGCCCAACGCGCCGGGCACCAATCTGACGATCAAGGCAGTGGCGGGTGGCCGCGAGTCCATCGTGACGATTCCGATCGCCGGCGGTGGTGGCACGACGGTGCCCGATGCCGGCTCGACACCTGTCGCGACCGCGCTCAACCTGTCCGCGGACGTCGTCTCGGTCAACACCGCGGCCACCAACAACCAGGTCACCATCAGCGCCATCTTCCGCGATGGCAACAACGCCCCCATCTCCAACGTCCGCGTCCTGTTCGCGGCAACGGGCGACAACGGAACGGGCAAGATCGGCGCCGGACTCAATTCCGTGCTGTCCGACGCCTCGGGTACGGCCTCGACGACCTACTCACCTGGCGCCGTCAGCAGCCCCACCAACGGCGTGACGATTCAGGCCTGCTGGAAGGTCAGCGACTTTGCAGCCGGCGCGACGGCTGGCAACTGCGCTGCGGCGGGCGGCCAGTTGCTGACCACCACGCTGACCATCGTGTCCAATCCGGTCTCGATCTCCATCGGTACGGACAACACCATCTCCGACGGACCTTCGGGGCTGACCTACGTCAAGAAGTACGTGGTGCTGGTTGTCGATTCCGCCGGCAATCCCAAGCCTGACGTCCAGATCACGCCGTCGGTGGACCTGGGTGGCTTCTACAAGGGCGCCTGGGGATACAACCTCGCCACGCAACGCTGGGAGCTGAGGCCGCAGGGTGACTATTTCACGGCCCTCGGGAGCCAGGGTTACGGCGCGGGTGCACTGACGGCCATCTGCCCCAACGAGGACCTGAATCGAAACGGCGTCATTGACGGCGTCGAGGACGCCAACGGCAACAAGCAACTCGACCCGCGCAAATCCGACGTGGCCATCACACTGGTGGGCTCCACCAAGACGGATGCGAATGGCGTGGCCGTCCTGCGGCTCGAGTATGCGAAGAGCCTGGGCAGCTGGGTGAAGTACAAGATCACGGTCACCGCTGCAGGGGTCCTCAGCCCGCCAGCCTACTATCCGATCGGCGTCCCGGTGGTTCTGCCTTCAACGTCCTACTCCAACCTGACGGCCCAGGCCGTCGCTGGCGGCACGACGTACGCCGATGCGGTGATCAACTACCTGTACACCTACGCTTCGCTGCCGGTGGCGGCCGCTGATCTCGGCGGCGTGGGGGATCCCGCGTTCAAGGTCAGCCCATATGGCACAGCTGTCAGCTGTTCCGACCCGAAGTGACGTGATCGCCCTGGTGGGCATGCCGGGCGGTGGCAAGTCCACCGTCGGCAAGCAACTGGCACGCCAGATCGGCGTGCCTTTTGTCGATTCGGACCATGAAATCGAGCAGCGCATCGGCGGCAGCATCAGGCCGTTCTTCGAGCGCCACGGCGAAGATGCCTTTCGCGACATTGAAACCGAGGTCATCGCCGAGCTGATCGCGCGCGCCGGCGAGTGCGTGTTGGCGACTGGCGGCGGCGCCGTGTTGCGGGAGCGCAATCGCGAGTTGCTGCATAACGGCGCGATCGTGCTCTATCTGCGCTCCACGCCCGAGGACCTGTTCCGCCGCCTTCGCCACGACACGACGCGGCCCTTGCTGCAGGTGCGCGACCCCCTGGCCAAGCTGCGCGAACTGCATCAGCAGCGCGACCCCCTCTACCGCCGCTGCGCCCACTATGTGCTGGAGAGCGCACGCCCGTCCGTGCATGCCCTCGTCAACATGGCGCTGATGCAACTGGAGCTGGCGGGCCTGCTCGACCCGGCCCGCGTGGCCGCCACGGTGGGCGCCGAGCCGCTTTGATGCCGGCTTGACGGGAAGCGGAGGGCGCCCGCCGGGGCGGCTCTTACACTCGACCGCATGCCTGCCACCGATACCGTCCGCATCCAGCTTCCCGACAACCGCGACTACGAGATCCGCATCGGTTCGGGTTTGCTGGATGAGGTGGCGAGCTGGCAGCGCCTGCCCAAGGCCGCGGCCGCCGTCATCGTCAGCAACGAGACCGTGGCGCCGCTGTACGCCGAGCGGCTGCGCCAACGCCTGCTGGCCGTCTACAAGCGTGTCGATGTCGTCATGCTGCCCGATGGCGAGCAGCACAAGGACTGGGCCAGCCTGAACCGCATCTGCGACCACCTGCTGGGCGAGGCCCTGGATCGCAAGACCGTGCTGTTCGCACTGGGCGGCGGCGTCATCGGCGACATGACCGGCTTCGCGGCCGCCATCTATATGCGTGGCGTGCCCTTTGTGCAGGTGCCCACGACGCTGCTGGCCCAGGTTGACTCCTCGGTGGGTGGCAAGACGGCCATCAACCACCCGCTGGGTAAGAACATGATCGGCGCCTTCTACCAGCCCGAGCGTGTCATCGCCGACCTCGACACCCTGGACAGCCTGCCCGAGCGCGAGTTGCGCGCCGGCCTGGCCGAGGTCATCAAATACGGACCGATCGCCGATGCGGCCTTCCTGTGCTGGATCGAGGACAACCTCGACGCGCTGCTGGTGCGGGACAAGGCCGTGCTGGGCTATGCGGTGCGGCGCAGCTGCGAGATCAAGGCTGACGTGGTGGGACAGGACGAGCGGGAGCAGGGCCTGCGCGCCATCCTGAACTTCGGCCACACCATCGGCCACGCCATCGAGGCCGGCATGGGCTATGGCGCGTGGCTGCACGGCGAAGCCGTGGCCTGCGGCATGGTGCTGGCGGCCGACCTGTCGCAGCGCATGGGCCTGATGCCGGCTGATTTTGTCGAACGCCTGCGACACCTCATCGAGAGGGCGGGGTTGCCTGTGCACCCGCCCAAGCTGGGCGCCGAGCGCTATCTGTCGCTGATGCGTGTGGACAAGAAGGCCGAGGCCGGCGAGATCCGTTTCGTGCTCATCGAGGCCTTGGGCAAGGCGGGGCTGCATTCGGTGCCCGACGCAAGCATCGTCGAAACGCTGACGGCCCACGGGGCCGCCTGAGGTGTCGGCGATGCGCCCGGCCTATGCCGCCGACCCGGCGCGCAGCCGCGGCCGCCGCCTTCCCGAACCGGCCGCGCCGACGCGCAGCGAGTTCCAGCGCGACCGTGACCGCATCATCCACAGCACGGCCTTCCGCCGCCTCGTCTACAAGACCCAGGTCTTCCTCAACCACGAGGGCGACCTGTTCCGCACGCGGCTGACGCATTCGCTGGAGGTGGCCCAGCTCGGACGCTCCATCGCGCGCAGCCTGGGCCTGGACGAGGACCTGGTCGAAGCGGTGGCCCTGGCCCATGACCTGGGCCACACACCCTTCGGCCATGCCGGCCAGGACGTGCTGGACGACTGCATGAAGGGCCATGGCGGCTTCGAGCACAACCTGCAGTCGTTGCGGGTCGTCGACCACCTGGAGCAGCGCTACCCCGCTTTTGACGGGCTCAACCTCTGCTTCGAAACGCGAGAGGGCATCCTCAAGCATTGCTCGCGCCGCAATGCCGAACTGATCGAGGCGGCCGAGCCGCAAGGCATCGCGACGCGCTTCCTGCATGGTGGCCAGACCAGCCTGGAGGCCGAGCTCTGCAACCTCGCTGACGAGGTGGCCTACAACGCCCACGATGTCGATGACGGCGTGCGCTCCGGGCTGATCGAACTGGAGCAATTGCTGGAGGTGGACCTCGTGCGCGAGCACTGGCAGGCGTCACTGGACGCGCACCCCGGCCTGGCCGGCAAGCGCCTGCTGTTCGAGACCATCCGCCGCATGCTGTCGGCCCAGGTCTACGACATCATCGACGCCACGCGCGCGGCTCTGGCCGAGGCGGCGCCTGCCGACGTCGAGGCTGTGCGCCGGGCCGACAAGCCGCTGCTGCGTTTCAGCCCGGAAATGCGTGCCAAGAGCACGGCGCTGAAGCGCTTCCTGTTTGCCAACCTCTACCGCCATCCCCAGGTGCAGGGAACGCGGGCGCGTGCCGAACAGGTGCTGCGCGATCTGTTTGCGGCCTATTCGTCCGACGCGAGCCAGATGCCCGCCGACTTCGCCGACCGCCTCGACCGCGAGCGCGCCTGCGCCGATTACATCGCCGGCATGACCGACCGCTTCGCCATCCGCGAGCATTTGAGGCTGACGGGCAAGAGCCTGTTCTAGAGCAATCCCGATAAATTGGGGTCGGAGTCGATTATCCTAGGTGCCTCCAATCCGGCTGCCGAGCCGAAAGGGATGCCTCCATGGCCCGTCTCCCCCGACTGATCCTGCCGGGTCAGCCTCACCACGTCATCCTGCGCGGTAACAACCGTCAGGCGATCTTCTTCAGCGATCACGATCGCCAGCACATGCTGGCCACGCTGGGCGAGGTCGCCGCGCTGTACCGGGTTGCCATCCATGCCTATGTGCTGATGGACAACCATCTCCACCTGCTGTTGACGCCCTCGCAAGCCGATGCCCTCAGCCGCATGATGCAGGCGCTGGGTCGACGCTATGTGGCTTGGTTCAACACCCGCCATCAACGCAGCGGCACGCTCTGGGAAGGACGTTTCCGCGCCGGCTTGATCGAGGGCGAGCGGCATCTGCTGGCCTGCATGCGCTACATCGAGCTGAATCCTGTGCGTGCGGGCCTGTGTCAGGAAGCGGCGCAATGGCCCTGGTCCAGCGCTGCCCATCATTTGGGCCGGATGCGCAGTCCGCTGGTGACCGAGCACAAGTTGTATTGGTCGCTCGGAAACACTCCCTTCGAACGCGAGCATGCCTATGCCGAGTTGATGGGGCAGGGCGCCACGCCATTGGAACAGGCGCAATTCACCCAGGCCGTGCTGCGCGGGCGGCCCGTTGGCAGCGCCGCATTCCTGGAGACTTTGGCCGATGTTCATCCGAAGGTCGCGGTCAAGCGACCCCGTGGCCGGCCACGCAAAACACCGGTTCCTCCTGAGTCAGGCCCCGGTGAGTGCATCTGACTGTGGCCCCAATTATTATCGCTCAGCGTCTTTGAATGCAAATAATCGACTCTGACCCTAATTTAATCAAGTTGCTGCAAATGCTGCACTGCATTACGCTCCCGCCCTGTTGTGTTCCAGGAGGGCGCCATGAGCCACGCCGCGCAGATTCAAGCCGAGATCCAAGACCTTGCCGAACATGGGCTCTACCGTGCCACCCATGAGAAGGACGCCTGCGGCCTGGGCTTTGTGGCTCACATCAAGGGCCAGAAGGCGCACAACATCGTCCAGCAGGGTCTGAAGATCCTCGAGAACCTGGACCACCGCGGTGCGGTGGGGGCCGACAAGCTGATGGGCGACGGCGCCGGCATCCTGATCCAGATCCCGGACGAGTACTACCGCGAAGAGATGGCCAAGCAGGGCATCAACCTGCCGCCGCCCGGCGAGTACGGCGTCGGCATGATCTTCCTGCCCAAGGAGCACGCCTCGCGCCTGGCCTGCGAACAGGAACTCGCCCGTGCCATCAAGGCCGAAGGCCAGGTGCTGATCGGCTGGCGCGACGTGCCGGTGGACCGCGACATGCCCATGTCGCCCACGGTGCGCGAGAAGGAGCCGGTGATCCGCCAGATCTTCATCGGTCGCGGCCCGGACATCATCGTGCCCGACGCGCTGGAGCGAAAGCTCTACGTCATCCGCAAGACGGCCTCCAGCGCCATCCAGGCACTCAAGCTCACGCACAGCCGCGAGTACTACGTGCCGTCGATGAGCTGCCGCACCATCATCTACAAGGGCCTGCTGCTGGCCGACCAGGTCGGCAAGTACTACCTGGACCTGGCCGACCCGCGCGTCGTCTCGGCCATTGCCCTGGTGCACCAGCGCTTCTCCACCAACACCTTCCCCGAGTGGCCGCTGGCCCACCCCTACCGCATGGTCTGCCACAACGGCGAGATCAACACGGTCAAGGGCAACTTCAACTGGATGCGCGCCCGCGAAGGCGTCATGAAGTCGCCGGTGCTGGGCGACGACCTGAAGAAGCTCTACCCCATCAGCTTCGAGCACCAGTCCGACACGGCCACCTTCGACAACGCCATCGAGCTGCTGACGATGGCCGGCTACCCGCTCGCCCACGCCGCCATGATGATGATCCCGGAAGCCTGGGAGCAGCACGAAGGCATGGATGAGCGCCGCCGCGCCTTCTACGAGTACCACGCCGCCATGATGGAACCGTGGGACGGCCCCGCCGCCATGGCCTTCACCGACGGCCGCCAGGTCTGCGCCGCACTGGACCGCAACGGCCTGCGCCCGGCCCGCTACTGCATCACCGACGACGACCTCGTCGTGATGGCCTCCGAGTCCGGCGTGCTGCCGATTCCCGAAGCCAAGATCGTCAAGAAATGGCGCCTGCAGCCCGGCAAGATGTTCCTCATCGACCTGGAGCAGGGCCGCATCGTCGATGACGAGGAACTGAAGAACCAGTTCGCCAACGCGCGCCCGTATCGCCAGTGGATCGAGAACGTCCGCGTCAAGCTGGACGACATCAGCGTGCCCGACGCGGCCCGCCCCGGCTTCACGACGACGCTGCTGGACCGCCAGCAGGCCTTCGGCACCACGCAGGAAGACATCAAGTTCCTGCTCGCGCCCATGGCCGCGAACGGCGAAGAGGGCATCGGCTCGATGGGCAACGACTCGCCGCTGGCGGTGCTGTCGGGCAAGAACAAGCCGCTTTACAACTACTTCAAGCAGCTCTTCGCCCAGGTCACGAACCCGCCGATCGACCCGATCCGCGAAAACATCGTGATGTCGCTGAACAGCTTCATCGGCCCCAAGCCCAATCTGCTGGACATCAACGCCATCAACCCGCCGATGCGGCTGGAAGTCAGCCAGCCCATCCTGGACTTCGACGACATGGCGCGCCTGCGCGGCATCGAGGCGCCCACCCACGGCAAGTTCAAGCCCAGCGAGCTGGATATCACCTACCCGCGCGACTGGGGTCGCGCCGGCGTGGAAGCGCAGCTCGCCTCACTGTGTGCCTCGGCCGTGGACGCGATCAAGACCGGCCACAACATCCTCATCATCACGGACCGCCACCTCAGCGCCGACCGCATCGCCATCCCCGCGCTGCTGGCCCTGTCCGCCGTCCACCACCACCTGGTGCGTGAGGGCCTGCGCACGACGGCCGGTCTGGTCGTCGAGACCGGCACGGCCCGCGAGGTGCACCACTTCGCCGTGCTGGCCGGCTACGGCGCCGAAGCCGTCCACCCCTACCTCGCGCTGGAGACGCTCGAGGCCATGGGAGACGAACTGCCGGCCAAGCTGACGGCCGAGCAAGCCCGCTACAACTACATCAAGGCCGTGGGCAAGGGTCTGTCCAAGATCATGTCCAAGATGGGCATCTCGACCTATATGTCCTACTGCGGTGCGCAGATCTTCGAGGCCATCGGCCTGAAGGCGGACTTCGTCGAGAAGTACTTCCGCGGCACGGCCACCCAGGTCGGCGGCATCGGCGTGTTCGAGGTGGCTGAGGAAGCCATCCGCATGCACGAGGCGGCTTTCGGCGACGACCCGCTGCTGGACAGCATGCTGGAGACCGGCGGCGAATACGCCTGGCGGGTGCGCGGCGAAGAGCATATGTGGACGCCGGACGCCATCGCCAAGCTGCAGCACAGCGCGCGCAGCGGCAAGTTCGAGACCTACAAGGAATACGCCCAGATCATCAACGACCAGAGCAAGCGCCACATGACGCTGCGCGGCCTGTTCGAGTTCAAGTTCGATCCCGCCAAGGCCGTGCCGCTGGAAGAGGTCGAGTCGGCGGCGGACATCGTCAAGCGCTTCGCCACCGGCGCCATGTCGCTGGGCTCCATCTCCACCGAGGCCCACGCCACGCTGGCCGTCGCCATGAACCGCATCGGCGGCAAGAGCAACACGGGCGAGGGCGGCGAAGACCCGGCCCGCTACCGCAACGAGCTCAAGGGCATCAAGATCACCGGCGGCAGCAAGGTCGGCGACGTGCTCGGCCACAAGATCATGGAGGCCGACTACGAGCTCAAGGACGGCGACAGCCTGCGCTCCAAGATCAAGCAGGTGGCCTCGGGCCGCTTCGGTGTCACCACCGAATACCTGGTCAGCGCCGACCAGATCCAGATCAAGATGGCCCAGGGCGCCAAGCCTGGCGAAGGCGGCCAGCTGCCCGGCGGCAAGGTGTCCGAGTACATCGGCTTCCTGCGCCACTCGGTGCCGGGTGTGGGCCTCATCAGCCCGCCGCCCCACCATGACATCTACTCGATCGAGGACCTGGCCCAGCTCATCCATGACCTGAAGAACGTCAACCCCAAGGCGGACGTGTCGGTCAAGCTGGTGTCGGAAGTGGGCGTGGGCACGGTGGCCACGGGTGTCGCCAAGTGCAAGGCCGACCACATCGTCATCGCCGGCCACGACGGCGGCACCGGTGCCTCGCCCTGGAGCTCCATCAAGCATTGCGGCACGCCGTGGGAACTCGGCCTGGCCGAGGCCCAGCAGACCCTGGTGCTGAACCGCCTGCGCGGTCGCGTGCGCGTGCAGGCCGACGGCCAGATGAAGACCGGCCGCGACGTCGTCATCGGCGCGCTGCTGGGTGCCGATGAGTTCGGCTTCGCCACCGCGCCGCTGGTGGCCGAGGGCTGCATCATGATGCGCAAATGCCACCTCAACACCTGCCCGGTGGGCGTGGCGACTCAGGACCCGGTGCTGCGCAAGAAGTTCACGGGTCGCCCCGAGCACGTCGTCAACTATTTCTTCTTCGTCGCCGAGGAAGCGCGCCAGATCATGGCCCAGCTCGGCGTGCGCAAGTTCGACGAACTGATCGGTCGCAGTGACTGGCTGGACACCAAGAAGGCCATCTCGCACTGGAAGGCCAAGGGCCTGGACTTCGCCCGCATCTTCCACCGCCCCAACGTGCCGGCCGACGTCTCGCGCATCCACAACGATGTGCAGGACCATGGCCTGGAACGTGCGCTGGACGTCAAGCTCATCGAGAAGTGCCTGCCCGCCTTCGAGAAGGGCGAGAAGGTGCAGTTCATGCAGGAGGTCACCAACGTGCGCCGCTCGGTCGGTGCGCGCCTGTCCGGTGAACTGATCCGTCGCAAGCCCGAGGGCCTGCCCGACCACACCATCTTCATCCAGATGGAAGGCACGGGCGGTCAGAGCTTCGGCGCCTTCCTGGCCCAGGGCATCACCTTCTATCTGATCGGTGACGCCAACGACTACACCGGCAAGGGCATGTCCGGCGGCCGTGTCGTCGTGCGTCCCAGCATCGACTTCCGCGGCGACGCGACCAAGAACATCATCGTCGGCAACACCGCGCTCTACGGCGCGACGCGCGGCGAGGCCTTCTTCCGCGGCGTGGCGGGCGAGCGCTTCGCGGTGCGCCTGTCGGGGGCCACGGCCGTCGTCGAAGGCACGGGCGACCATGGCTGCGAATACATGACCGGTGGCACCGTCGCCGTGCTAGGCAAGACCGGCCGCAACTTCGCCGCCGGCATGAGCGGTGGCATCGCCTACGTCTATGACGAGGATGGCCACTTCGCCAAGCGTTGCAACACCAGCATGGTGTCGCTGGAGAAGCTGCTGCCGGCCCACGAGCAGGAGGCCACGGTCGACAAGGCCATCTGGCACAAGACCAAGGCCGTCGACGGCGTGGATCGCGAAGCCCAGACGGACGAGGCCATCCTGCGCAAGCTGCTGGAAGACCACCACCGTTGGACCGGCAGCCAACGCGCCCGCGACATCCTCGACCACTGGGCCGAGTCGCGCACCAAGTTCATCAAGGTGTTCCCGAACGAATACCGTCGTGCCCTGGGCGAAATCAACGCCGCCAAGGAAGCCGCTCAAACCATCGCCCAGGCCAAGTCGCCTGAGGCCGTCAC
Source organism: Roseateles saccharophilus (assembly GCF_031458095.1). GTDB lineage: Bacteria > Pseudomonadota > Gammaproteobacteria > Burkholderiales > Burkholderiaceae_C > Pelomonas > Pelomonas saccharophila_A. The sequence continues at coordinate 1,807,638 of NZ_JAVDXU010000001.1, read as the reverse complement.
TGCCAAGGCCTGAGGAGAGGAAGCATGGGAAAAGTCACCGGCTTCATGGAGTACGAGCGCCTCGAAGAGGGCTACGAGCCCGTCGTCGCTCGCGTCAAGAACTACAAGGAATTCGTCATCGCGTTGAACGTCGACCAGGCCAAGCAGCAGGGCGCCCGCTGCATGGACTGCGGCACGCCGTTCTGCAACAACGGCTGCCCGGTCAACAACGTCATTCCGGACTTCAACGACCTGGTCTACAAGGGCCGGCCGGAAGACTGGAAGAACGCCATCACCGTTCTGCACAGCACCAACAACTTCCCGGAGTTCACCGGCCGCATCTGCCCCGCGCCTTGCGAGGCGGCCTGCACGCTGAACGTCAATGACGACGCCGTGGGCATCAAGTCCATCGAGCACGCCATCATCGATCGCGCCTGGGCCGAGGGCTGGGTGCACGCCCAACCCCCCAAGGTCAAGACGGGCAAGAAGATCGCTGTTGTCGGCGCCGGCCCGGCCGGCTTGGCAGCTGCTCAGCAACTGGCGCGCGTCGGTCACAGCGTCACCGTCTTCGAGAAGAACGACCGCGTTGGCGGCCTGCTGCGCTACGGCATCCCGGACTTCAAGATGGAGAAGTCCCATATCGACCGCCGTGTCGAGCAGATGAAGGCCGAGGGTGTGGAGTTCCGCACCGGCGTCATGGTCGCGACCCTGCCCGAGGGCAGCAAGGTCACCAACTGGGCCAAGGAAACGGTCACCGCCGATGAGCTGAAGGCGCAGTTCGACGCCATCGTGCTGACCGGCGGCGCCGAGCAGTCGCGCGACCTGCCCGTGCCCGGTCGCGAACTCGCCGGTGTGCATTTCGCGATGGAGTTCCTGCCGCAGCAGAACAAGGTCAACGCCGGCGACAAGCTCAAGGGCCAGATCACGGCTGCCGGCAAGCACGTCATCGTCATCGGCGGCGGCGACACCGGCAGCGACTGCGTCGGCACGAGCAACCGCCACGGCGCCAAGAGCGTGACCCAGTTCGAGCTGCTGCCCCAGCCGCCCGAAGTGGAAGACCGCCCGCTGACCTGGCCCTACTGGCCGATCAAGCTGCGCACCTCCTCCAGCCATGAAGAGGGTTGCGAGCGCGAGTTCGCCATCGCCACCAAGGAATTCATCGGCGAGAAGGGCAAGTTGACCGGCGTCAAGACCGTGCGGCTGAAGTGGGAAGGCGGCAAGATGATCGAGGTCGAGGGCAGCGAGCAGGTCCTCAAGGCCGACATCGCCTTCCTGGCCATGGGTTTCGTGTCGCCGGTCGCCACCATTCTGGAAGCCTTCGGCGTCGACAAGGATGCCCGCGGCAACGGCAAGGCGACGACCGAAGGCGCCAACGCCTACAAGACCAATGTCGACAAGGTCTTCGCCGCTGGCGACATGCGCCGCGGCCAGAGCCTGGTGGTCTGGGCCATCCGCGAAGGCCGCCAGGCCGCCCGCGCGGTGGACGAATATCTGATGGGTTCGACGACGCTGCCGCGCTGAAGGCGCGTCAGGGCGCTGACGCCGCGACGTCGATATCGCGCGGTGGCGGCGCAGTACCGGCCAGACAGCGCGATACGTCGCGCGCGGCGCCAGGCAGCCAGGAGAGTTTGGGCGCGGGAGTGTCCGGCTCGAAACGGATCTGCAGGCAATACGCCGAGCCCAGGCCGGGCTTGAAGCGCGCCTGCCTCAGGCCGATCTCGGCCAGCTTCTGGAAGCCCAGCGGCGGCACGGCCGTGCCGGGCGGGCTGGCCATGCTGATCTGCCGTGGGTTGCCGTCCGCCTCCAGTTCGACATAGGCACGCAACTGCACGCCATCGGCCGGCAGCGGTGCATCAGGAAAGCCGATGCGCGGTGCCGCCGCTTCGAAAACGGGCGGTTCGGTGTCGGGAGGGCCTACTTCGGCCGCGGCCGGAGGTTGGGCCGATGCGGAAGCCACCGCCACCTGGGCCGGGGCGGGGGCCGGTGTGGGCTCGGGCTCGGGCAGGGGCGGTGGCTCGGCAGGGGCGGGCGTTTCGATGGCGAGCCTTGCGGTCACGGCCGGCGGCGCGCTTGCGCCTTGCCGGCCCGCCCGCGGACCGGTGGGCCCCAGCAGCAGGGCGGCATGGGCGGCCAGCGCGAGGGCTGCGCTGACCAGGACCGGTTTGCCGCCCTTCACGGCCTCATTCACCTCATTGCTGCAGCAGGTCGCGCCAGGACAGGCGGCGCGTCGCGTTGGACGTGCTGGGCGTCGGCGTCGGCGCCGACACGGTGCTGTCGTTGGACAGGCGGAACAGGCTGATGACCTTGTTGTTCGGCAACTTGATCAGGGCCGGCCGCGTGGCAATCGCGTCACCCAGAGAGACGCTGGCGACGCCCCTTGCCGAATCGACCGCCGCGCCGGTGCGGTAGTCCAGGAAGTTGGCCCAGCTGCTGCCACCCACCTTGCAGACGTTGCCGGATTCGATGATGTTGGACGTGACGACCAGGGTGCCCAGTGCCAGCTGCGGGTCGGTGTTGACGCGCTCGCGGCTCTGGGGCAGATCAACGAACCAGCCGCCATTGCTCGCCAGGTTGACCGGATTGGGAGCAGCCACCTTGCGAACCACGTCGCCGCTGGCGCAGGCGTTGGAGTTCGCCGGGCAGGTGCCGGCGGTCAGGGTCTGCTGCACGAAGGCGTTGGCGGTCAGGCGCGGGTCACCGATGTCGGTGCCATTCATGTTGTCCTTGATGCCATAGATGGTCTGCGCGCTCGTATCGGTCAGGTCGGTCTGGCCCAGATAGCGGCCGGTGCCGACGAAGACCATGGGATAGGTGCCAACCAAGCCGAGCTCGGGGCGCGACGTGATGGGCTGGGCGATGCCGGTGCTGGACTTCAACGTGGCGATGCGCTGGGCGTCATAGCCGGCGGCACCGACGTTGTCGTTGACGTCGAAGCGCCAGAGATTGCCCATGTTGTCGCCGGCGTAGACGCGCACGATGGTGTTGTCGAGGTCGCTGTTCTCCACCCAGCCGCGGATATGGGCCAGGCCGGAGGGCGTGGAGGTGCTGCCCATGCCGGTGCTGATGCTGCGGATCAGTGCGCCCGTGGCGGCGTTGACGACATAGAGGCGTCCGACGCCATCGCCGGGCGACACATTGTTGTAGCCCGAGGCGAAGATGACGACCCAGGTGCCATCCTCGAGCTTGCCGATTTCCGGCTTGCCGACGGTCAGGCCGAGGTTGGTGTCGGTGAACTCCCAGAGGGCCTTGGGCGCGGTGGGGTCGGTCACGTCCAGCGCGTAATAGCTGCGGCCACCCGCGCCCAGGCCGGCGACGAGGATGCTGCGCCAGGCCCCATTGATATAGACGTCCTGCACCACGGGCGTGCCGTCGACGCTGTACTGGTGTTGCACCGCGTACTGCTTGTCGGCCAGCTTGTAGAGATTGGGCAGCACGGCCGTCGGCATATAGGCCCAGACCTCGTCGCCGGTGTCGGCACGGAAGGCGTGCAGCATGCCGTCGTTGGCGCCGACATAGACGACGCCCTGGCGTGTGGACACCGTGGCCTTGAAGGTGTCGTAGTCGGCATCGTTGTAGTTCACCAGGGAACTCGACACGTAGACGGCCTCGGAGTTGACGATGTCGCCCAGGCGGTGGGTGCGCTGGCGGAAGTACTTGGTCGCGACCGTCACATCGCCTTCGTTGGTGCGGTCGCCGCGCAGGAAGTCGACCAGGGGCTGGCCGGCCGCCGCGGCCTGGTCGGAAGCCGACACGCAGTAGGGACCGAAGGCGCAGAACTGGCTCAGTGCACGGCCGGTGGTGGTCACATAGGCCAGCGAGAAATAAGCCTGTTCGGTGGCGGTCAGCGAGCCCCAGTTGAAGGCCTTGAGCTTGTCCGCGGCGCCCGCCGAGAACAAATAGATGTTGCGCGAGGTATTGGCGTCCAGACGCTCGCTGGCCGACCAGTCGTAGGCCCCCGACTGGACCACGCCAGTGTCGATGTCCAGGCGTTGGCTCCTGAGTTCACCCGACCATTCGGAGGAGATGAAGTTGGAGATGAAGACCTGGTTGTCGCCGGCCGAGACGTTGGGGTTGCTGGTCGTGGCCGCCGCGGCGGCGCCCACCTGGCCGGCCAGGGAATTGATGGCGCTGGCCAGGCCGGTGTAGAGCGACGTCGGGTTGGAGGCGCTGAAGTAGGTGCCGCCGCCGTTGACGGCTGCATGCCAGAGGTCGTCGATGGTGGTCAGCGTGTTGCTGACCGGCGTCGGCCAGTTGCAGTCGCCACTGCTCTGCCAGCTGCAGACGCCGCCGTTGGGCGTGGAGCCTTCCTTCACCGCATGAAAGTCGCCACTCGTGTCGGTCAGATAGGTGGGCGAGAACTGCATATAGCCCGAGGCACCCAGGCCCAGGGTGAAGGTCTTCATCTTCTGCAGCAGGATGTCGGGGGAGGTATTGCCGTTGCCGCAGACATCGGCATTGGTGCCGCTGTAGCTCTTGCACTCGTTGGCGCCGGTCGTGCCGGTGCGCAGGTCGGTGTTCAGGTAGTAGGCGGCCACGTCGGCCAGGGTGTTGCCGGTGGCCGAGCCGTCCAGCATCGGCCGCACCAGGCTGCCGTCCTGGTCGCCCATCTCGGTGCCGTCCAGCTTGGTCGGGTTCGAGGTCTCGTTCCAGAAGCCGTCGGTGGACAGGATGGTGAAGTTGCGCTGGCAGGAATACTGGACCGGGTCGACCGTGGTCACGCCGTTGAGCGTGGTGCCCTGGGAGTTGATGGGGTTGTACTTGCCGGCGTACAGCTTGCCGGCCTTGGACAGGGCGCTGCGCAGCGGCGTCGAGTTGTTGGGAATGGCGGCGGTCAGCTTGTTGAACCAGTTGGTCTTCTGGTTGTAGGCCGGCGAGGTGCGGTTCTCGAAGGTGTCGAGGTTGAGGAAGTCCGTGCCGGTGTTGTTGTTGATGCTCATGTAGCCGACGCGGCGGTTGTTGCCGACAGCACCGAAAGCCAACGCGGCCGAAGACTTCATGGACTGCATGCGCGAGTGGTAGTAGGTCCACCAGTTCGCGAAATTGGTCATCTCTTCGTCATAGGTGCAGTTGCCCGCCGCCCTCGCGGAGGCGATGGCTGCACAGTCGTCCCGGGTCCTGGGCCGTGCATAGCTGGTCGTCGACGAGACGATGTCGACGCGCTGGAAGCTGCCGCCATAGATGCCGGGCGTGGCAGGAACGGCGGCGGCATAGCCGCTGAAGGCCGGGTTGTTGTTGTCCAGCGGGAAGGTGCAGTTCGTCGGCGTGCGCGTGAAGGAGATCTGCGCTGTCGTGTTCAGGCCGGCGGGCGCCGTGATGGTCACCGTGCGGCCGCTGTTGCTGGTGGAGGCCGTGTAGCCGCTCGCCGGATTCTTGTTGTTGATGGAGTCGCGGATGGCATTGCCGATGGTGCCGCGGTTGGTGCTGGAGGCCGTGGCCGTGCCCATCAGGTTGAGGCCGCCGACGGTGACGGCCGTGACCTGGATGCTGCAGCTCGTGTTGGCGGTGATCGTGAACGTCGCCTTCGCGCGCACCTCGGGCGAGCCGGCCTGGCCGGCATTGAAGAACTTGGTCGGGAAGCGGGCGTAGGAGAAGACGTTGTTGCGCGTGGCCTGGCAGGCGTTGGCGGCCGGGGCGGTGGCGCGCGAGTCGGCGTCGGTCTTGCACCAACGCAGCGGTGCGGCATAGACGTATCCGTTTCCGGCGGTGCCAGAGCAGTCGCGCAGGTCGACACCGTTGCAGTACTCGGCGGCGACGATGTTGTAGTAATGCGGACCGAAGGGGCGTGCCAGGGTGACCGACGGGTTGTCGGGGGCGCCGGTGGCCACGGCGCCGGTGCCGGTGGCGACGGTGGCGTGGAAGACCGTGTAGGCCTTGCTGTTGACGGTGCCGGGCAGGATGTAGTTGTCGTTGCGCAGGCAGTCGGTGTAGCTGCTGTCCACGCACCATTCGGTGTCAGGGAACTGCGTCGTCAGGTTGATGGAACCGGTGTTCTGGACGTTGTAGGCGTCGTTCTTGACCGAGGTCCAGTTGGACGTCTGCGTACGCGTCTGGCTGGGCCAGTAGGTGTTGTCGGCCTTGATCGGCGGCTTGTAGTTGACGGCGGGGTCATAGGCCAGGCCGTTGAAGCTGGCGGCCAGGAAGGGCGGTTGTCCGCGCAGGCTGCCGAAGGGGGCGGCACCCGTCCAGCAGGCGGCCGAGCTGTTGCCGCCGATGCAGCAGGTGTTGTTGAAGTTGCCGCTGTTGACCGGCGTGGCGCCGCTGCTGCGGCACAGGGCCGGGTCGGGGCTGCCGTCACCGTTGATGTGGTCGGGCAGGAAGTCGAAGTTCATCGAGCCCGAGTCGTCGAGGATGAAGAGCAGGTTGGCCTTGACCGAATCCTGCGAGGTGACGATGAGGGGGGACTGCGAGACGTCGATGACGTCCGCGTTGCTGAAATGAGCCGTGGCCGTCAGCAGCACTGCCAGCGCGGCGCGGATCAGGGGGCGGGGCGATCGGAACACCATGATGACCTCGATGTGGTTCGGGTGCGGCCGCTCAGATGGCGACCATGGTCTGGATGAAGCTGGTGGCATTGCGCGGGCCCAGCACACGCACCGTGATGCGGTAATAGACCTGGCTGGCTTCCTTGAGCTTGAGGCTGCTGGACTTGCTGCTGGTCTGGATGGCGGCGGGCAGGACGGGCGCCGCCTCGCAGCGGCTCACCGAGGGCTCGCCGGCATTGGCGCAGAGGCGGTGGATGACGAAGGAGACCTGGTTGCCGGCGGCATCGACGGGCAGGTTGTTGACGACATTGGCCGTCGTCAGGGTCTGCCAGAAGGCGTCCCAGGTCTGGTTGGCCGGCGGGTCGGCCCGCGTCGCCACATAGGCATAGGGCTCGCCCGTGCCCCTGACGATGTTGCTGTAGAGCTTGTTGGCCAGGCTCAGCGTCGCGACATTGGGGTTGGGCTGCTCCAGCTCGCGTGTGCGCTGCTCGAGCCAGGCGATGGCGGTTTCCACGCCGACGTCGGCCGCCTGCACGGCGGCCTGCTGGTAGGCGAGGTTGCCGGCGACGCGGTTGCTGCCGAACACGCCGCGCATCAGGCCGACGGCGGCGAGCGACATCGCGGCGAGCACGACGAGGGCCAGCACCAGCACGAGACCGCGCTGGCCGGCTTGGCGGAGGGGGCGAGCGTTCAGGGGGGGCATGATGTGAAGGCCGCGGCGGTGGCGGCGGGCGTGTTGCGCAGCGGCACGGTGGTTTCGAAGGTCCGGTAGCGGTAGCGCCGCCAGTCGGGGTCGGTCAGCGAGACGGATGCGGCGCCTGCCCACGTCGGTGCGGACGCGGTCACGTCCTCCTTTTCGGCCTGGCGGCTGCGGGCGACGAGGACGAGGCGTAGGCCGACGATGCGTGACCATCCGCAGTAGGTCGGCGTCGCCGTCGATACGGTCTGGCTGTAGCTGTCGGCCACGGCGTCGCGCGGCGTCGAGGTGTCCTGGGCATACTCGGCACGCAGGCTGACGATGCCTTCGGCGACATCGGTCCAGTTGGCCGGATCGGCGCTCGTGCAGTCCTGGGTCATGAAGTCGCAGGCGGTCAATTGCCCCGAGCGCACGGCGTAGGCCACGAAGCGGGGCGCGCGGCCCAGGTTGAACAGGGTGCCGTTGGACGCATTGGCCATGCCTTGCGTGACGGTGACCGACGTCGATGTCGGCGCGGCAGCCAGACTTGTCAGGGTCAGCACACAGGGGCTGGCCCGGCTCTGCGGTGCGGCGACGACGCGGTCGCCCAGCTGGTAGGCCTGGGGCGCCGTCACGGCATAGGTCGCCGCGCCGGGCTGGGAATTGATCAGGCCGCCTTCCGGCGCACCCCAGCCCGAGCCATAGCCGATCAGCAGCACGTCGGTGTTGTCCTCGCCATCGGGAATGCCGGGCGGGTTGATGATGACGGGCGCCAGGTTGGCGATGCTGCGGGTGCTGGTGAGGTTGAGTTGGCAATCCAGCATCTGCTCATTGCTGAAGCCCTGGCCGGCCTGGCGCAGGTCGCGCTGCAGCAGGCTGACGGCGATGGCGCCGGTGGTCTGCGCGTCATCGCCGCCGCTGGTGTTGCGGCGCTGGCCTTCCGAGACCTTGAAGACCTGCATGACGACGACAACGGCGGCCATCGCGACGACGATGCCGACCATCAGCTCGACGAGGCTGAAGCCCCGTACGCGGCGGTGAAAGTGGTGGCGGCGCATCACTTGATCTCGTTGGTCAGCACGAAGCTGTGGGCGGGGTCGCCGGACGGTTCGCCGGGCGCCTTCCACTGCATCGTGATGGTCACCCGGGTGCTGGGCGTCAGGCCGACGGGGGCGACGGTGGTGTTGCCGACGATGGCATTCAGCGGGTTCACCTGAGTCAGGATGACCGTGGGTGGATAGGTGTCGGCCCCGGGCAGGGCGGCCAGGACCTTGGTCTTCCATGCGCGGTAGCTGGGGCCGCCGCCGGAGGTGCTGGTGAAGGCCGCGTTCAGCGTCGTGTAGTTGCGGTCGGCGACCCACATCTGGCCGATCAACTCATTGGCCAGCAGCGTTGCGTCGATGCGGTATTTGGACTGGCCGGACTGCTTGATGGCATTCGCCTGCAGGCCGACGAGGCCGAGCACGCCGAGGGAGAAGATCAGCAGTGCGATCAGCACTTCCAGCAGCAGGACGCCGGATTGGGAGCGGCGGTGGTTCAGCATGCTTGGGGGTCGCTCGAGGCGGCAGCGGGGTTGCACATGCGCACCAGGCCACCCGGGTTGATGACGATGCGCAGACAGGTGACCTTGCCGCCACTGGCCACGCACGTGCCGCGCGTGGTGGCGGGCGTGATGTCGATGGACACGTTGGCTGCCGCCGTCGCCGGTGCGATGGGCACCTGGCGGCCGAGGCCGTTGAAGATGATCTGGCTGGACCCGGCGGCGACGACGATGCCGGAGCCGGTTTCGGCGGCGGCGCGCACCTGCAGGATGGTGGGCGCGACCGTGTCGCTCGGCGTGGCGTTGCAACGGGTTTCGACCGAATCATTGGCGTCGGTGGTCACCACGTCGACCAGCCAGTTGGCGCTGCTGGTGCTCAGGGCGCAGGTGGCGTCCAGCGAGGTGGTCAGCTGAAAGCGCACCTGGGTGTTGCGCGTCGTGGCCTCGCTGCGGGCGTATTGCAGGCCGGCCAGCATGCTCTCGGCCGTCGAGCGGATGCGCGTGCCGGTGATCCAGGTGCCGAAGCTCGGCGCGGCCATGGCCATCATGACGCCCATGATGACGACGGCCACGACGAGCTCGATCAGGGTGACGCCGCGCTGACGCATGGGGTTTAGCACGAGCCGTCCTTCTTGGCGACCCAGCAGGTGGTGGACGTGGTCCAGCCGGTCGGCACGGCCGTCGTGGCCTTGGCGCCGGCCTGGGTCACCGTGTAGGTGAAACCCGCCATCGAACTGCGGCCCACGGCCTGCAGGGTGTAGGCCGTGGCGGTGGCGCTGCCGGTGACGCAGGAGAAGGTGTAGTACTTGCTGGTCGTCGTGTCGGAGCTGCAGGCCGGCGCACCCACATAGGTGCGGTTGTCCTGATAGAACTGTTCCATCTGCACCTGCTTGCCGGCGAGGCCCGAGGTGGCATCCGGAATGCGGCCCCTCGTCACGTAGTCCTTGTATTGCGGGATCGCCACCGCAGCGAGGATGCCGAGGATGGCCACGGTGATCATCAGCTCCACGAGGGTGAAGCCGCGATTGGCGAAGGAGGGGTTGTGGCGGGGCATGTTGGCGCTTTGCATGGCGGGTGGAAGCTATTTTGGTAGCGAGGGGCGTCGGCGCGATACCGCTTGTCGCGAAGCAACGAACGCTGGTCGCGGTCGCGCGGCGATTCGTGAACTGGCGCACGTTTGGCGGGCCAAAAACAGTCGTTCGGAGGGTTGACCGAAGCAAGTGGACGTAACAGCGCGCTGCCCTGACCCTTGAGCTGTATCGGCAGGTTGACGGGCTTGTCGAGGGTGAACCCCGGGGTTCTCGGTGTTTCCCCTATCATGGCGCCCTTTCTTCCGCCCCGGCTCGCAGCCTGCCCGCGTGAATCAATTGGCAACCGCACCTCTGATCGAACTGCGCAACGTCAGCGTCGGCTACGGCGACCGCGTGATCCTGGACGGCGTCAACCTGAAGCTGGAGCGCGGCAAGGTGCTGGCGCTGATCGGCACGTCAGGGGGCGGCAAGACCACGGTCCTGCGCCTGCTGGGCCGCCAGCTTCGCCCCATCAGCGGCCAGGTGCTGTTCGATGGGCAGGACCTGGCGCCGCTGGACTTGCAGGGCCTGTATGCCGTGCGCCGGCGCATGGGCATGCTGTTCCAGTTCGGCGCCCTGTTCACCGACCTCAGCGTCTTCGAAAACGTCGCCTTCCCGCTGCGCGAGCACACCGACCTGCCCGAGGCCATGATCCGCGACCTGGTGCTGATGAAGCTCAATGCCGTCGGCCTGCGCGGCGCGCGCGACCTGCTGCCGAGCGAGATTTCCGGCGGCATGGCCCGGCGTGTCGCCCTGGCCCGCGCCATCGCCCTGGACCCGGACCTGGTGCTCTACGACGAGCCCTTCGCCGGCCTGGACCCGATTTCCCTGGGCGTGGCCGCCCGGCTGATCCGCGACCTGAACGATGCGCTGGGCCTGACCAGCATCATCGTCTCGCATGATCTGCACGAGACCTTCGAGATCGCCGACGTGGTAGCCATGGTGGCCAATGGCCGCGTCGTGGCCCAGGGCACGCCGGACGAATTGCGCCACAGCGACGACCCGCTGGTGCGCCAGTTCGTCGGCGCCGAGGCCGACGGGCCGGTGCGCTTCCATCAGCCGGCCCGACCCGTGGCCGAGGATTTCGGGGTGGCGACATGATGAGCCTGGCTGCCAATATCGGACTGGGCGTGCGCCGTCTGCTCGCCGACTGGGGCGCCTCGGCGCGGCTCTTCTGGGCCTTGCTGGCTGCCTCGCCGCGGGCGTTGATGCGCTTTGTGCTGGTGCGCGAGCAGCTCTTCTATCTGGGCAACCGCTCGCTGCTCATCATCGGCGTGTCGGGCCTCTTCGTCGGCTCGGTGCTGGCCCTGCAGGGCGACTACGCGCTGCAGCGCTACGGTTCCCGCGAGGCCGTGGGCCTGTTGACGGCGCTCAGCCTGGTGCGGGAGCTGGGGCCGGTGGTCACGGCGCTGCTGTTCGCCGGCCGCGCCGGCACCTCGCTGACGGCCGAGATCGGCCTGATGAAGGCCGGCGAGCAGCTCACCGCCATGGAGATGATGGCCGTGGACCCGGTGCAGCGTGTGCTGGCGCCGCGCTTCTGGGGCGGGCTGATCGCGATGCCCTTGCTCGCCGCGGTCTTCTCGGCGGTGGGCATCATGGGCGGCTGGCTCGTCGACGTGCCGCTGCTGGGCATCGACCCCGGCGCCTTCTGGTCGCAGATGCAGGGCGGCGTGGACGTGTTCAAGGACGTCGGCAACGGCGTCATCAAGAGCCTGGTGTTCGGTGTGACGGTCACCTTCATCGCGCTGCTGCAGGGCTATGCCTGCCGTCCCACGCCGGAAGGCGTGTCGGCGGCGACCACGCGGACCGTCGTGCTGTCGTCCCTGGCCGTGCTGGCCCTGGACTTCATGCTGACCGCCATGATGTTTTCGATTTAGGGAGAAGGAAGGATGCAATCCTCTCGTTATGACGCCTGGGTGGGTCTGTTCGTGCTGATCGGCGGCGCGGCCCTGCTGTTCCTGGCGCTCAAGGCCGGCAATCTGCTGAGCCTCAATTTCGATGCCACTTACCAGGTGTCGGCGCGCTTCGACAATATCGGCGGCTTGAAGCCCAACGCGGCGGTCAAGAGTGCCGGCGTCGTCGTCGGCCGGGTCGAGTCCATCAACTTCGATGACAAGACCTTCCAGGCCAAGGTGTTGCTGAATCTGTACAAGACCACCCAGTTCCCCAAGGACAGCTCGGCCAAGATCCTGACCTCGGGTCTGCTCGGGGAGCAGTACATTGGCCTGGAGCCCGGCGCTGACGAGAAGAACCTCGCCGGTGGCGATGTCATCAAGCAGACCCAGAGCGCCGTCGTGCTGGAAAACCTCATCGGCCAGTTCATCAACAGCAAGGCCGCCGACATGGGCAGCGCCCCGGCGACCCAGCCCGCGGCGTCGGGGGGCAAGCCGTGAGCCAGATCTTGCGCATGCTGGTCGTGCTGGCCCTGGCCCTGGGCCTGGCCGGCTGCCAGACGGTGAAGGGGGTCGGCAGCCGCATCGAGCGGGCGGTCGACAAGGTCATGGGCTCCAAGGGCCAGAGGCTGGATCCCTGGGAATCCTGGAACCGCAAGGTCTTCGCCTTCAACGAGAAGCTGGATGAGACCGTGCTGAAGCCCGTGGCGACGGCCTACACCGAGATCGTGCCCTCGCCCATCCGCACCGGCATCGACAACTTCTTCGGCAACATCGGCGACGCCTGGTCGGCGGTGAACCTCTTCCTGCAAGGTCGTTTCAAGGCGGGTGTCGAGCAGGGCATGCGTTTTGCCGTCAATTCGACGCTGGGTCTGGCCGGTGTGCTGGACATCGCCACCGAGGCGGGCCTGGAGAAGAACAGCCAGGACTTCGGCAAGACGCTGGGCAAATGGGGCATGGGTACCGGCGCCTACATCGTCTGGCCCTTGTTCGGCCCGTCGTCGGTGCGCGACTCGCTGGCCTTGCCGGTCGACTGGCAGGCCTCGCCGGGCGTGATCTTCGACGACGGCCGCAAGAAGGTCGCGATCACCGCCCTCAGCCTCATCAACACGCGCTCCAACTTCCTGCGCGCCGGCGAGATGCTCGATGGCATCGCATTGGATAAATACACCTTTTACCGCGATGCCTATCTGCAAAGGCGCGGCAGCTTCGATGATGACGATGAGGTCGAAGTGCTGGTGCCGGGCAATGGGGCTTCGGCTCCGGCGGCTTCGGCTCCGGCGGCTGCCGCATCGGCCCCCGAGGCCGCGGCCTCCGAACCCAGCGTGAAGCGGCCCGCCGAACCGGCCTCCGCCGCATCGCGCTGACCCCCTGTGCGAACGGTTACTTGCCGAGAGCCAACCAAAATCCGGGCTGACGCGTTGAGCGTCCGTCCTGTTCAGTGAAAGCGACACCATGACCTTGTTGACCTCCCTGCGCCGTCTGCTGACTGTGGCCACCCTGGGCCTCGGTCTCGTGCATGCCACCCATGCGGCCGACGCCGGCGCCCCCGACCAGCTGATCCGCGGGCTGTCCCTGGAAACCATCGAGGCCGTCAAGGCCGACAAGGACATCCAGGCCGGCAACATCAACAAGATCATTGCCCTGGTGGATGCCAAGGTGATGCCCCACGTCAACTTCCAGCGCATGACGGCCTCGGCCGTCGGCCGCTTCTGGCGCCAGGCCACGCCCGAGCAGCAAACCAAGCTGCAGGCCGAGTTCAAGACCCTGCTGGTGCGCACCTATGCCGGCGCCCTGACCCAGGTGAAGGACCAGACCATCGGCCTGAAGCCGCTGCGCGCCCAGCCGACCGACACCGAAGTCGTCGTGCGTACCGAGATCCGCGGCAAGGGCGACGCCATCCAGCTCGATTACCGCCTGGAAAAGGCCGGCGCCGAATGGAAGATCTATGACGTCAATGTGCTGGGCATCTGGCTGGCGGACCAATACCGCAACAGCTTCGCCCAGGAGATCGGTGCCAACGGCATCGATGGCCTGATCAAGAGCCTGGCCGACAAGAACGCCAAGGCCGGTGGCACCGCCACCGCGGCCAAGAGCTGATCTTGAGCGGCCTGAAGCTGCCCAATCCGCTGCGCATGGATGGCGCCCGCGCCGCCTGGGCGCAGATGTCGCCGGCCCTGCGCGCCGAGGCCGCCCAGGTGCTGGCGGCAGCTGGCCGCGAGGTCAGGTTGTCGGCCGCCGGGCTGACGGATTTCGACTCGTCAGCTCTGAGCCTGCTGCTGTCCGCGGCCCGTCAATGCAGCGAGCAGGGCGCCACGCTCAAGCTCGACGATGCCCCCGACAAGCTGCGCGAACTGGCGCGCGTCTACGGGGTGTCGGAGCTGTTCTGGGGGCCAAGCCCTTCCGCACAAGCTTGAGTCAAGAAAGACAAAGCCCGCCTGAAAAGCGGGCTTTGTCCCTTCCAGCGGCAGTCGTGGAACCGGCTTTGCCGGGCCACTGACTGCGCCCCCTTGAGGGGGCCGGCGTCAGCCGGTAGGGGGTGGGCTTGTCTAACCGGCGTAGCGTTTCGCGCGCAGGTTCTTCTTGATCTCCTGCAGCATGGGCCGCAGGTGCTGGCCGAGTTTCAGCGCCACGCCCGTCGTCAGGATGTCCACCGCGATCAGGTGCAGCAGCCGCGACACCATGGGGCTGTAGCGGTCGAAGTCCTCGGGGTGGTCCACCGCCAGCAGGATCTGGCTGGGCCCGAGCGCCAGTTGCGCCAGCGGCGAGGCGCTGGCCGTGATGATGATGATGGTCGCGCCCTTCTTGCGCGCGATCTCGGCCGCATCCAGCAGATCGCGGCTGCGGCCCGAGTTGCTGATGATGACGGCGCAGTCGCCCGGCTGCAGCATGGTGGCGCTCATCAACTGCACATGGCCGTCGCTGGTGGCGACGGTGTTGACGCCGAGGCGGAAGAACTTGTGCTGGGCGTCCTGGGCCACGATGCCGGAATTGCCGACGCCATAGAACTCGATGCGCTTGTTGTGGCGGGCCGAATCGGCCAGCGCCTCGATGGCGCGCTCGAAGGCGTGGCTGGCTGCGTCGTTGCGGTAGTGCAGCAGGGCGGCGACGGCGTTGTCGACGACCTTGACGATGATGTCGGCGGGCTTGTCGTCCTCGTCCACCGCCCGGTGCACGAAGGGCACGCCTTCGTTGACGCTGCCGGCCAGCTTGAGCTTGAAGTCGGCCAGGCCGTCATAGCCGACGCTGCGGCAGAAACGCACCACCGTCGGCTTGGACACATGTGAGCGATCGGCCAGCTCGCTGACGGGCAGGCTGGCGAAGCTGCGCGCGTCGGCCAGCAGCAGCTTGGCGACCCGCTGTTCTGCCGGAGGGAGGGCGGGCAGGGCCGCCTTGACGCGCTCGAGAATGCTCATTGTTCTTCAGCCCAGGAGAAGCCGTCCCGCGCCACCAGGGCGCTCGCGGCAGCCGGGCCCCAGGAGCCGGCGGAATAGGGGCGGGGACCGCTGGCGTCCGCCGTCCAGGCATTCAGGATGGGTTCTACCCAGCGCCAGGCCTGTTCCTGCTCGTCACTGCGCACGAAGAGGTTGAGGCGGCCGGCAATCGCGTCCAGCAGCAGGCGCTCGTAGGCGCCGACGCGCTGGGTCGCGAAAGCCTTGTCGAAGTCCAGGTCCAGCGACACCGGCGTCAGCTGCTCGCCCTGGCCCGTGCCCTTCTGGGCCAGCAGTTGCAGCTCCAGGCCGTCCTCGGGCTGCAGCTTGATGACGAGGCGGTTGGGCTGACCGCCGCCGGCGAAGATCTTGTGCGGCACGGGGCGGAAGTTGACGACGATCTGCGCGTCCCGCTCGGCCAGGCGCTTGCCGGTGCGCAGGTAGAAGGGCACGCCGGCCCAGCGCCAGTTGTTGATCTCGGTGCGCAGGGCGACGAAGGTCTCGCATTGGCTTTCGGGCGGTACCTTGACCTCCTCGAGATAGCCCGGCACGGCCTTGCCCTCGATGCTGCCGGCGCGGTACTGGCCGCGCACGACATCGCGCGCCACGCTTTCGGCCGTGAAGGGCTTGAGCGAGCGCAGCACCTTGAGCTTCTCGTCGCGGATGGCATCGGCGTCGTTGCTGGACGGCGGCTCCATCGCGATCATGGTCAGCAGCTGCAGCGCGTGGTTCTGGATCATGTCGCGCAGCGCGCCGGTGCCGTCGTAGAAGGCGCCGCGCGTGCCCACGCCCAGGCGCTCGGCCAGCGTGATCTGGATGTTGGCGATGCTTTCGCGGCGCCACAGCGGTTCGAACAGGGCATTGCCAAAGCGCAGGGCCATCAGGTTCTGCACCGAGGGCTTGCCGAGGTAGTGGTCGATGCGGAAGGCCTGGCTTTCGGCGAAGACGCCGCGCACCGCGCGGTTGATCTCCTGGGCGCTGGCCAGGTCGTGGCCCAGCGGCTTCTCCAGCACCACGCGCACCTTGCCGTGGTTCAGCCCGACGGCGCCGAGCTGCTGGCAGATGCCGGTGAACAGATGCGGGCTGGTGGCCAGGTACAGCACCACGGTGTCGGCGTTGCGCGCATCCAGCCAGTCCTTCAGCCCCTGGTAATGCTCGGGCTGGGACAGGTCCATGCGGCGGTAGTGGATCAGCGAACCGAACTTCTCGAATTCTTCGTCCGTCGGGCGCTTGGCGCCGTCCACTTCGCGGAAGCGCTCCTTCAGCCATTCGCGGTAGCGCTCATCGGTTTGGTCGTCACGCGCGACGGCGAGAATGCGACCGCCTTCGGGCAATTTGCCGTGCCGGAAGGCCTGGAACAGCGCGGGCATCAGCTTGCGCCATGTCAGGTCGCCGGTACCGCCAAAGAACACGAGATCGAAAGACATCTGCGGGGTCTCCAGGCCAGCGCTTCACTGGAGGCGCTAACCGTTGTGTAACTAAGTTTCGTGAAATACTATGCAGCAGTTTCTTCGCCGGGTCAATCCGGCATGCCAGTCATGAACCAGCTCGACCAACTCAAGGCCTTCACCACCGTCGTTGCCGACACCGGCAACTTCCTGCAGCTCGCCCAGTTCGCCCCGCGCGACGCGACGACCAATCCTTCGCTGATCCTGAAGGCCGTGCAGTCGCCCGATTACGCGCCGCTGCTGAAGGAAACCGTCCAGGCGCATCGCGGCAAACCGCTGGACGAGATCGTCGACCACGTCCTCGTGCGCTTCGGCCTGGAGATCCTCAAGGTCGTGCCGGGCCGCGTGTCCACCGAAGTCGATGCCCGCCTGAGCTTCGACAAGGCCGCATCGCTGGCGCGTGCGCGCCGCCTCATCGGCCTGTACGAGGCCGCCGGCATTGGCCGCGACCGCGTGCTGATCAAGCTGGCCTCGACATGGGAAGGCATCCAGGCCGCCGCCGAACTGGAGCGCGAAGGCATCCACTGCAATCTGACGCTGTTGTTCGCCTTCGCCCAGGCCGTGGCCTGCGGCGAGGCCAAGGTGCAGTTGATCTCGCCCTTCGTCGGTCGCATCTACGACTGGTACAAGAAGTCGGCAGGTGCCGCGTGGGACGAGGCCGCAATGGCTGGCGTGAACGACCCGGGCGTGAAGTCGGTGAGCCAGATCTACGCCTACTTCAAGCAGCATGGCATCAAGACCGAGGTCATGGGCGCGAGCTTCCGCAACATCGGCCAGATCCAGGCGCTGGCCGGCTGCGACCTGCTGACCATCAGCCCCGACCTGCTCGCGCAACTGCAGGCCTCGCAGGCCAAGCTGGAGCGCGCGCTCGACCCGGCGAAATCGGCCGCCATGCCCGCCATCCATCTCGACGAGGCCGCTTTCCGCTTCGCGCTGAACGAGGACGCAATGGCGACCGAGAAGCTGGCCGAAGGCATCCGCCTGTTCGCCGTCGACGCCGGCAAGCTCGACAAGCTCATCGAGGCCGCCTGACATGACGACCCGCTGCGACCTCTCTCCCGTCTGGGCCGAACTGCAAGCCCATTACGCCGCGAGCGGTCGCGGCTTCGACATCCGTGACGCCTTCAAGTCCGACGCAGGCCGCTTCGGCACGCTGTCGTTCGAGGCGCCCGAGGTGTTTGCCGACCTGTCCAAGAACCGCATCGATGCGCCCACGCTGGCGCTGCTGCTGGACCTGGCCCGCGACTGCGCCCTGGAGGTGCGGCGCGATGCGTTGTTGCGCGGCGAGCCGGTCAACCACACCGAGGGTCGCGCGGTGCTGCACACGGCGCTGCGCGCGCCGGCCGGCAGCAACGCCCCCTTCAACGCCGAAGTCCAGGCTTCGCTGGACACCATGCTGGCCTTTGCCGAAAGCGTGCGGCACGGCGATCGCGGCGAGATCACCGACGTCGTGCACATCGGCATCGGCGGCAGCGACCTCGGCCCGGCCATGGTGGTGCAGGCCCTGCAGGCCTTTGGCCGCCGTGACCTGAAGCTGCATTTCGTCTCCAACGTCGATGGCCACGATCTGGCGCCGGTGCTGGCCGGCCTGGATGCCAAGCACACGCTGTTCGTCATTGCGTCCAAGACGTTCACGACCCAGGAAACCCTGGCCAACGCCCAAGCCGCCAAGGCCTGGTTCTTAGCGGCTGGCGGCACGGATGTGGCACGCCATTTCGTCGCGACCAGCAGCAATACCGCCGCTGCCGCCGCTTTCGGCATCGACACCGCCTTCGGCTTTTGGGACTGGGTCGGGGGCCGCTACTCGCTGTGGTCGGTCATCGGCCTGCCCATTGCCATCGCTGTAGGCGCCGCCAACTTCCGCGAGATGCTGGCCGGGGCGCATGCGATGGACCAGCACTTCGCCACCGCGCCGCTGGAGGGCAATCTGCCGGTGCTGCTGGGCCTGGTCGACATCTGGTACCGCAACTTCCACGGCTTCGCGAGCCGCAGCGTCGCGCCCTATCACCAGGGCCTGCGCCGCCTGCCGGCCTATCTGCAGCAGCTGGAGATGGAGAGCAATGGCAAGGGCGTCGACCTGGACGGCAACGCGCTGGCGCTGGGCACGTCGCCGGTGGTGTGGGGCGAGGCCGGCACCAATGGCCAGCACGCCTACTTCCAGATGCTGCACCAGGGCACCGACGTCATCCCGGTCGAGTTCATCGCCGTGAAGCGGCCCAACCATGGTGAAGGCGTCGAAAAGGCGGGCGAGCTGACCGACAAGCTCGTCGAGCAGCACCGCAAGCTGCTGGCCAACTGCCTGGCGCAGAGCCAGGCCCTGATGCAGGGCAAGACGGCGGCCGAGGCGCTGGCCGAGAAGGCGCCGACGGCTTCGGCCACGCTGGACCGCGAAGTGCTGGCTCGCCATCGCAGCTTCCCGGGCAACCGCCCCAGCACGACCCTGGTGCTGGAGGCGCTGACGCCGCGCTCCCTTGGCGCCCTGATCGCTCTGTACGAACACCGTGTCTTCGTCACCGGCGCCCTGTGGGGCATCAACAGCTTCGACCAATGGGGCGTGGAGCTGGGCAAGGCCCTGTGCAACCAGCTGCTGCCGCGCCTGGATTCGGGCGACACGGCGGGCCTGGACGGCTCAACAGCTGGCCTGCTGAAGCGGCTGGTGGACGCATGAGGATCGTCTTCGACTTCGGCGGCGTCGTGTTCCGCTGGCATCCGGCCAGCTTCCTCGCGCGCCTGTGGCCGCATCGCATCGAGACGCTGGAGCAGGGCGCGGCCGCGGCGGCGACCTTCTTCCAGAACTACGGCGGCGACTGGGGCCTGTTCGACCAGGGGCTGATCAGCGCCGATGAAGTGGTGCGCCGCATCGCCGCGCGCACCGGCTGGTCGCGCGGTGATGTGGCGGCCGTCGTGCGCGCCGTGCCGGACGAGCTGATGCTGATCCCCGCCACCGCGGTGCTGATCCGCGACCTGCGCGCGGCCGGCCACACCCTGCACTTCCTGTCCAACATGCCCGAGCCCTATGCGGCCCATCTGGCCAAGGCGCATCCGCTGGGCGAGTGGTTCGAGTCGGGCGTGTTCTCCAGCCATGTGAAGCAGATCAAGCCCAGCGCGGAGATGTTCGCCATCGCCGAACGGCGCTTTGGCGTGCCGCCTCAGGAACTGCTGTTCCTGGACGACCATCCGGCCAATGTCGACGCGGCGCTGTCCCGCGACTGGCAGGCTTTCCTGTTCACGGACACCGCGAGCGCGCGGCGTGAGCTGGTGTCGCGGCGCCTGCTGAGCGCCTAGTGCATCAGCGGCTCGCCGTTCGGCCCGAATTCATCGGGATCCTGGGGCGGCGTCGCCGGCACGCGGAAGGATTCGCTGGCCCAGGCGCCGAGGTCGATCTGCCGGCAGCGTTCGCCGCAGAAGGGCCGCCACTTGTTGCTGGGCGCGAACACGCTGTCGCCGCCGCATTGCGGGCAACGAACGATGCGTTCCTTGGGCTTGCTCGGGGTCGTCATGCGCAAAGGGTCAGCTCGAAACCGGTGTCTTCCTGGGCCAGCTTGAGCCGGCCCTCTTCGTCCTGGCGCATCAGGCGGATGGACACCATCAGGCGGTGGCCGGAGATCTCGGGGATCAGCCCCAGGCTGGGGTCGATGCGCATGCGCAGCAGCTGGTAGACGCGGCCGGCCGGCAGACTCTGCTGGAACTGGCCTGCCGTGGCGGCCACCTTGTGCGGCGCACCCGAATCACGCAGCATGCCGAGCAGCACCTGCAGGGCCTCGGCCAGCGGCATCAGCGTCTGGGCCCAGGTCATCAGGTCCTTGCGGCGGCGCACCGGCAACAGCTGCTGCCAGTTGTAGTAGGCCGGCAGGTCGAATTCGCAGGTGCCGCCGGGAATGCTGATGCGGCTGCGTATGCTCATCAGCCACTCGTTGCCGGTCAGGGCCGCACCCGCCTTGCCGGCCAACGCATTCAGCCGGCCGAAGGCGCCATCGATGCGGGCGACCACCTCATCCAGGCGCGCCTCGTCGACGCCGGGGCTGCCACGGTAGGCCACGAACTGCGCCTTGTGCTTCTCGAGCTCCTTGAGCAGATCGCTCTTGAGGTCGGCGCGGGAGGCGACGTCCATGATCTCGAACAGCGTGACCAGGGCGAAATGGTGGTCCAGCGCGGTTTCGCGCGACATCAGCGACCCGAGGCGGTCGAACAGATGTTCGAGGCGAAGCATCGTGCGGATGCTTTCGTTGAACGGGTACTCGTACAGGACCAAAGGGGCCTCGGGATGGACTGCAATCAGGGCCGGGCGATTGTTTCACAGCCCCAGCGTCCGGCCAGGTCGAGAACCTCGTTTCTGAGCGCAACAAGAGGCAGGCCGTCGTTCAGCAGCACCACATCGGCGGCGGCGCGGCGCGCCTCGCGTGTCGTTTGCGCGGCCAGGGCCCCGGCAACACGTTCCCGGGTCCAGCCTGGACGCTGCAGCACGCGCTCGATCTGGGTCTCGGTCGAGCAATCGACCACCAGCACGCGCGCCAGTCGCGGGCGCCAGCGGCCGGATTCGACGAGCAGGGGCACGTCGAAGACAACGAGTGGGGCCGTGGCCGCATCGGCCTGGGCCAGGGCTTCAGCGGTGATCAGTGGATGCAGGATGGCCTCGAGCCGGCGCTTGGCCGCCGGATCCGAGAAGGCGAGGGCGCGCATGCGATCGCGGTCCAGGGCGCCGTCAGGGCTGACAAAGTCAGCGCCAAACTGCGCGGCGATGGCGGGCATGGCCGCACCGCCCGGCCCTGTCAGGCCACGGGAGATCGCATCCGTATCGACGATGGCCGCGCCGGCCTCACGCAGAAAGCCGGCGACCGTGCTCTTGCCGCTGCCGATGCCGCCGGTCAGGCCCACCCTCATCGCGGCGTCAGGTCCAGCCCAGCCACCCCAGCACCGTGGCCTGGCCGGCAAACAGCACGACGAGGCCGCCACCGGCCAGGAAGGGGCCGAAGGGCACGTAGCGGCCTTCGCGCAGGCCGGCGTTCATCTTCATGATGATGCCGATGACCGCGCCAATCGCAGAAGCGCCCAGCACGATGGGCAGGATCATCTGCCAGCCCAGCCAGGCGCCCAGGGCCGCCAGCAGCTTGAAGTCGCCATAGCCCATGCCCTCCTTCTTGGTGAGGAGCTTGAACACCCAGTAGACCGACCACAGCGACAGATAGCCGGCCAGCGCGCCGATGAGCGCCTTGTCCAGCGGGATGGTCCAGCCCATCAGCGCGGCGGCGAGGCCGGCCCAGAGCAGGGGCTGGTTGATGGCGTCGGGCAGCAGTGTGGTGTCCCAGTCGATCATCGCCAGCGCGATCAAGGCGGCGACGAAACCACACCACAGCAGCGTTGTCGGCTGAGCGCCGAAGCGCCAGGACAGGGCGGCGAAGGCGGCGCCGGTGACGACTTCGATGAGGGGGTAGCGCTTGGAGATCGGAGCCTTGCAGGACGCGCACTTGCCGCCCAGGCGCAGCCAGCCGATGACGGGCAGGTTCTCGTGCCAGCGCAGCTGGTGGCCGCAGTGCGGGCAGCGTGAGCGCGGTGCGGCGATGGTGAAGGGCGGCAGGGCCTCGATCTGGGTACCGTAGGCGTCGACGGCCTTGGCCAGCTTCTCGGCCTCGGGCAGGGGCACGCCGGCGACGCGCGCCATGGCGGGCGCGTCGGTCAGCTGGGCGGCCGACTCATGCAGCCATTGCCGCTCCAGCATCAGCGGCAGGCGGTAGATGACGACGTTGAGAAAGCTGCCGATGCACAGGCCGAAGATGCCGAGGACCCAGGGTGAGAGCAGCAGGCCGTAGTCCACCGCCATCAGACCACCTGGCCGAGCTTGAAGATCGGCAGGTACATCGACACCACGATGCCACCGATCAGGCCGCCCAGGATGACGATGATGAAAGGCTCCATCAGGCTGGACAGGGCCTTGACGGCTTCGTCGACCTCGTCCTCGTAGAACTCGGCGGCCTTGGCCAGCATGTGATCCAGGGAGCCGGATTCCTCGCCGATGGAAGCCATCTGCAGCACCATGGTCGGGAAGATGCCCGTTGTCTGCATCGACGTCGTCAGGGCCGCGCCGGTGGAGACGTCGCGCTGGATCTGCTCGGTCGCCTCTTGGAAGACGGCATTGCCCGAGGCACCGCCAACGGAGTCCAGGGCCTCGACCAGCGGCACGCCGGCCGCGAACATCGTCGACAGCGTGCGGGTCCAGCGCGCGATCGCGGACTTGTACATGAGGTCGCCGAAGACGGGCACCTTCAGCAGCAGGCGGTCCATGCGCTTTTGCATCTTCTCGGAGCGTTTCCAGCTCTGGATGAAGAAATAGATGCCGCCGCCGATCGAGCCGAAGATCAGCCACCAGAACTTGACGAAGAACTCCGACATCGCGATGACCATCAGCGTGGGGGCCGGCAGGTCGGCGCCGAAGGACGTGAACACGTCCTTGAAGGCCGGCACGACGAAGATCATGATGACCGCGACGACGATGAAGGCGACCACCATGACGGCGATTGGATAGGTCAGGGCCGACTTGATCTTGTTCTTGATGGCGACCGTCTTTTCCTGGTAGACGGCCAGGCGGTCCAGCAGGGCTTCCAGGATGCCGCCCGCTTCACCCGCCTCGACGAGGTTGCAGTACAGGGCGTCGAAATACATCGGGTGCTTGCGGAAGGCCGCCGAGAGGCTGGTACCCGTTTCCACGTCCTGGCGGATGTCATTCAGCAGGCGTGTCAGGCGCGGGTTGGTGGCGCCACGGGCGACGATGTCGAAGGCCTGCAGCAGCGGCACGCCGGCGCGCATCATCGTCGCCAATTGACGCGTGAAGATGGCGATGTCCTTCTGCTTGATCGAGCTTCCGCCGCTGGAGCGGCGCTTCTTGACCTTGTTGACCAGGATGCCCTGACGGCGCAGCGTCGCGCTGACCATGGCCTCGCCGCCGGCGCGCAGTTCGCCCCTGACGATCTTGCCGTTGCGGTCCTTGCCCTCCCACTCAAAGACGAAGTCCTTGACGCCTTTTGCTGCAGCGGTGGCAGTGGCCATGCGCTCTCCTCGAGACTGATTATTCGTTGGTGGCCGACAGCACTTCTTCCAGCGTCGTCACGCCGATGCGCACCTTCACCAAGCCGGATTGGCGCAGGTCGCGCACGCCGTCCTTCTTGGCCTGCTCGGCGATGTCCATCGCCGTTCCCTCGGACAGGATGATGCGCTGGATGTCTTCCGTGATGGGCATCACTTGGTAAAGGCCGACGCGGCCACGGTAACCATTTGTGCAGTTGCTGCAGCCGACGGCCCGATACGGCTTCCAGCTGCCGTCGAAATCGTCCTCGACGAAGCCGGCCTTGAGCAGGGCTTCGCGCGGGTAGTCGGCCGGCGCCTTGCAGTTCTCGCACAGGCGGCGCACGAGGCGCTGGGCGGTGATGAGCAGCACGCTGGACGCGATATTGAACGGCGCCACGCCCATGTTGAGCAGACGGGTCAGCGTCTTGGGCGCATCGTTGGTGTGCAGCGTCGACATGACCATATGGCCCGTCTGCGCCGCCTTGATCGCGATGTCGGCCGTTTCCAGGTCGCGGATTTCGCCGACCATGATGATGTCGGGATCCTGGCGCAGGAATGATTTCAGCGCCGCCGCGAAGTTCAGTCCGGCCTTGTCGTTGACGTTGACCTGGTTGATGCCGGGCAGGTTGATTTCGGCCGGGTCCTCGACGGTCGCGATATTGACGCCGGGCTGGTTCAGGATGTTCAGGCAGGTGTAGAGCGACACCGTCTTGCCCGAGCCCGTCGGGCCGGTCACCAGCACCATGCCGTAGGGGCGATAGATGGCGGCGAGCAGGCGTTCCTTTTCGATCTTCTCGTAGCCCAGCGCTTCGATGCCGAGCTTGGCCGACGAGGAGTCCAGGATACGGATGACGATCTTCTCGCCGAACAGCGTGGGCAGGGTGCTGACGCGGAAGTCGATGGACTTCGCTCCGAACTTCAGCTTCATGCGCCCGTCCTGGGGCACGCGCTTCTCGGAGATGTCCAGGCGCGAGATCACCTTGATCCGCGAGGCCAGCTTGTCCTTGATGGCGATGGGCGGCTGCGTGATCTCGCGCAATTCCCCGTCGACGCGGAAGCGCACGCGGTAGTGGAACTCGTAGGGCTCGAAGTGCAGATCGGAGGCGCGCAGATTGATGGCATCGACCAACATCTTCTGCAGGAAGCGCACCACGGGCGCGTCCTCGACGTCGGCCAGCTCGGCGGCCTCCTGCTGGGGCGCTGCATCCTCTTCGGCGATGTCGAAGTCGAAGTCGCCGCCGGCGATGCTCTCCAGCGATTCCGTCGCACTGGCGCTGGCGCTGGCCAGCATCTTGGCCAGCTTGTCGTGCTCGACGATGACCCATTCCGGCTGCAACTGGGTCGCGAACTTGATGCGCTCGATGACCTCGAGGTCGGTCGGATCCGCACCGCCGACGAAAAGACGATTGCCGCGCCGCGACAGCGCGACGACCTGGTATTGCTGGGCCAGCTTGGCGTCGATGACGTTCTGCGGCATGCGCTGCGGGTCCATCGCGGACAGGTCCAGCAGCGGCAGGGCCAGGGCGCTCGACAGCGTGTGCGCCAAGTCGACCGGCGAGACCTGGCCGCTCGCGATCACGGCGTTGACGAAGCTGGTCTTCTTCTCACGGGCCTGCCTGACCAGGTCTTCGGCCGCCTTGGCCTGAAGCTTGCCGGCATGCACAAGCATGCGCGCAACCCCCGACAGGGAAGACTGGAGCGGCTCGGCGAGCGGAGTTTCCACAGACAGTTGCGTCGGCGACGGAAGGAGCGAAGTCCACCGATTGTGCCAGCCACAAAGCGGGCTCGAAGCAAACGATTTCCAGGGATAACGTCAGGATTTCAGGGTCGCCGATCGGCAATCTGGCCGGATTTTGCTCAACCCTCGTCCCGAGGGGAGCATCAGAAGACTGGTCGGGGTGAGAGGATTCGAACCTCCGGCCTCTACGTCCCGAACGTAGCGCTCTACCAGGCTAAGCTACACCCCGATGTTCTTCTGTTGCGCGCTGCTCTTACGAGTGACGCTCAACCGACTGAATTGCGAATTCTAGCAGAGATTCTGTCCACTTGTTGGGAGGCAGATGGCTGAGGCAGTCGGCTGCGTGCCGTGCTTCGGTGCGGGCCGCTTCGCGGGTTGATTCCAGGGCGCCGGTCGAGCGCACGATGGCAACGATCTCCTGCAGCTTTTCCTGCTCGCCTTCCTCGATGGCGTGACGCAGCAGGGCGCGCTGCTCGGGCGTCGCACGTTCCATGGCGATCAGCAGCGGCAGCGTCGTCTTGCCCTCGCGCAGATCGTCGCCGATGTTCTTGCCGAGTTCCTGGGCATCGCCCTCGTAGTCCAGTACGTCGTCGATGAGCTGGAAGGCCGTCCCCAGGGCGCGCCCGTAGGCGGCGCAGGCTTCTTCGACCTCGGGTGATGCATTGGCAAGTACCGCACCCAGGCGGGCACTGGCTTCGAAGAGCTTGGCGGTCTTGAACCGGATCACGCGCAGATAACTCTCCACCGTGATGTCCGGATCGTGCATGTTCATCAGCTGCAGGACCTCGCCCTCGGCGATGACGTTGGTGGCCTCGGCCAGCACCTCCAGCACGCGCATGCGGTCGACCGAGACCATCATCTGGAAGGCGCGCGAGTAGAGGAAGTCGCCCACCAGCACGCTGGCGGCATTGCCGAACAGGGCGTTGGCCGTCGGCTTGCCGCGGCGCAGCGACGACTCGTCGACGACGTCGTCGTGCAGCAGCGTCGCCGTGTGGATGAATTCGACGACGGCGGCCAGCTCGAAGCGCGCCGGCTTGTCGAAGCCCAGCGCGTTGGCAAACAGCAGCACGAGCTTGGGCCGCATGCGCTTGCCCCCGGCATGCACGATGTAGTGGGCGATCTGGTCGATCAGCGCGACGTCTGAGGAGAGGCGTTGGGCGATGACGGCATCGACCTGGGCCATTTCGGCGGCCAGCAGGGCGAGGACCTCGGCGACTTGGGATGGGGGCGAGGCAGTCTCGACGCGCACTCTGGACTCTCAGGCAAGGGATGGTCGATTATAGAAACGGTGTCCACCCCCTCCCAGGTACGCCGGGACGTGCAGTTGTCGCGGGGCTTGCGTGTCTGGTGGCGAGGGGTGTTTGCCTTCCGCCGGAGCCTCAGGGTATACTCGTGGGCTCTTTGCATTTCGTGCGCCTTGGTGTGAGCCATTGCGCATGGTGGCCGAGAGACCAAAACCGACAAAAAGGCCCGGCGAGGGCGGCGGCGCGAGCTTGAGGGCTGGCGTCAAGCTGCTGGAGCCGGGTGATTGCACCCCAAGGTGCGGAAGGATGAATATGTACGCGGTCATCAAAACCGGCGGCAAGCAATACAAGGTTGCTGCCGGCGAAAAGATCAAGGTCGAGTTGCTCGACGCGGAAGTTGGCGCCGAGGTCACCCTTGACCAGGTGCTGGCAGTTGGCAGCGGTGACGGCCTGACGGTCGGCGCTCCGCTGGTCGCCGGCGCTACGGTCAGCGCCAAGGTCGTCAGCCACGGCAAGCACGACAAGGTTCGCATCTTCAAGATGCGCCGTCGCAAGCACTACAAGAAGAGCCAGGGCCATCGCCAGAACTACACCGAGCTGGAAATCAGCGCGGTCAACGGCTGATCCCTCAGTTCTCTTCTTTTCGCTAATTTCTAGGAGCTACTCATGGCACAGAAAAAGGGCGGCGGTTCTACACGGAACGGCCGCGACTCCAAGCCCAAGATGCTGGGCGTCAAGGCTTACGGCGGCGAACTGATCTCCGCGGGCTCGATCATCGTCCGCCAGCGCGGCACGAAGTTCCACCCCGGCGTCAACGTCGGCATCGGCAAGGACCACACGCTGTTCGCGCTGGTCGATGGCCACGTGAGCTTCACCACCAAGGGCGCCAACAACCGTTCGACGGTTGTCGTGACCCCGCTGGCCGCCTAAGGTCGGCAAGGTTCGGGCGGCAACATCGCCCGAAAGCCTAAGCCCCGGCTCGCCGGGGCTTTGTCATTTCTGAAGTCTGCTGCGCCACACGACGGCACGCCGGACGCAACCCCAGCCATTACGATGGCTTTCCCGCCATGAAATTCGTTGACGAAGCCACCATCGATGTCGCCGCCGGTAACGGTGGCGCAGGCTGCGCGAGCTTTCGCCGCGAGAAGTTCATCCCCTTTGGCGGGCCCGACGGTGGCGATGGCGGCAAGGGCGGCAGCGTCTGGGCCGAAGCCGATCGCAACCTCAACACGCTGATCGACTACCGCTACGCGCGCCGCCACGAGGCGCGCAATGGCGAGGCAGGCCGCGGCTCTGACTGCTTCGGCGCCGCCGCCGACGACATCGTGCTGCGCATGCCGGTCGGCACCATCATCACCGACCTGGAAACCGAGTCCGTCATCGGCGAACTGCTCGAGCCGGGCCAGCGCATCCTGCTTTGCAAGGGCGGCGACGGCGGCTTCGGCAATCTGCATTTCAAGACCTCGACCAACCGCGCGCCGCGCCAGAAGACGCCGGGCTGGCCGGGCGAGATCAAGAAGGTCCGCCTGGAGCTGCGCGTGCTGGCGGACGTCGGCCTGCTGGGCCAGCCCAATGCCGGCAAGTCGACGCTGATCACGGCGATTTCGAACGCCAAGCCCAAGATCGCCGACTACCCGTTCACGACCCTGCATCCCAACCTGGGCGTCGTGCGCGTCGGCCCGGAGAAGAGCTTCGTTGTCGCCGACATCCCCGGCTTGATCGAGGGTGCCGCGGAAGGCGCCGGCCTGGGCCACCAGTTCCTGCGCCATCTGCAGCGCACCCGGCTGCTGCTGCATGTCGTCGACCTGGCGCCCTTCGACCCCGAGGTCGATCCCGTCAAGGAAGCCAAGGCCATCGTGGCCGAGCTGAAGAAGTACGACCCCGAGCTGCACGCCAAGCCGCGCTGGCTGGTGCTGAACAAGCTGGACATGGTGCCCGAGGAAGAGCGCGCCGCGCGCGTGAAGGACTTCGTCAAGCGCTACAAGTGGAAGGGCCCTGTCTTCGAGATCTCGGCCCTGACCCGCGAAGGCTGCCAGCCGCTGATCCACGCCATCTACGACCATGTCGCCGCCGAGCAGCGCGTGATCGAAGAGCGCGATATCCGTTTCGATTCCCCCGATCCTGCCGAATGAGTCTGCTGTCCAGCGCGCGTCGCATCGTTGTCAAAGTCGGTTCCAGCCTCGTCACCAACGAGGGCCGCGGCGTTGATGCCGAAGCGATTGCGAACTGGAGTCGCCAGCTGGCGGCGTTGGCGAGCGAAGGGCGCGAGCTGGTCATGGTCTCCAGCGGTGCCATCGCCGAGGGCATGAAGCGCCTCGGTTGGGCGACGCGCCCCAAAGAGCTGCACGAACTGCAGGCCGCGGCGGCCGTCGGCCAGATGGGCCTGGCCCAGATGTACGAGAGCCAGCTCAGCGCCCAAGGCATGGCCAGCGCCCAGGTGTTGCTGACCCACGCCGACCTGGCCGACCGCGAGCGCTATCTGAACGCCCGCTCGACGCTGCTGACGCTGCTGGCCCATCGCGTGCTGCCCGTCATCAACGAGAACGACACCGTCGTCAACGACGAGATCAAGTTCGGCGACAACGACACGCTGGGCGCCCTGGTCGCCAACCTCGTCGAAGCCGATGCCCTCGTCATCCTGACCGACCAGCGCGGCCTGTATTCGGCCGATCCGCGCAAGGATCCCAACGCCCGTTTCATCGACACAGCCCAGGCCGGCGACCCGGAACTGGAGCGCATGGCGGGCGGCGCCGGTTCCAGCATCGGCCGCGGCGGCATGATCACCAAGATCCTGGCGGCCAAGCGCGCCGCCGGCAGCGGCGCCGGCACGGTGATCGCGTGGGGGCGCGAGCCCGACGTGCTGCTGCGCTTGGCGCGCGGCGAATCCATCGGTACTGCACTGCTCGCGGCCACGCCCAAGCTAGCGGCGCGCAAGCAGTGGATGGTCGACCACCTGCAGCTGCGCGGCTCCGTCAAGGTCGATGCCGGCGCGGCCGTCAAGCTGCGCGACGAGGGCAAGAGCCTGCTGCCCATTGGTGTCGTGGAAGTGCAGGGCGGCTTCCATCGCGGTGACGTCATCGCCGTGCAGACGACCGAGGGTGTCGAACTGGCCCGCGGCCTGGCCAACTATTCAGCGTCGGAAGCGCGCTTGATCGCCCGCAAGCCGTCCTCGGAGTTCGAGGCTCTGCTGGGCTATGCCGCAGAGCCTGAACTGATTCACCGAGACAATCTCGTACTTCGCTAGGAGGAGCTTGGCGGCTCGCCGTCAGGCGGCGTCGCCGTCGCTTCCAGCGGCATCGGTCCGCTGTTGCGCTCCCGGTGCGCCGGCCGCATGCCGGCCCGCAGATAGCGGTTGTGATGGTTGATGCGCGGCAGATAGCGGGCGAGCTCCGTCAGCGCCATCTCGTAGACGCCGCGCTTGAACTCGATGACGGCCTCCAGCGGCACCCAGTACTCGTTCCAGCGCCAGGCGTCGAACTCGGGGTGGTCGGTGGCGCGCAGATTCATGTCGCAGTCACGGCCCACCATCTGCAGCAGGAACCAGATCTGTTTCTGGCCGCGATAGTGGCCGCGCGCATCGCGCCGGATGAAGTGCTCGGGCACCTCGTAGCGCAGCCAGTCGCGAGTCCTCGCGATGATGCGCACATGCTCTGGCGTGAGCCCCACCTCTTCGTGGAGCTCTCGGAACATCGCCTGCTCAGGCGTTTCACCGTGCTTGATGCCCCCTTGCGGGAACTGCCACGAGTGTGTCCGGATGCGCTTGCCCCAGAAAACCTCGTTGCGCTGGTTGAGCAGGATGATGCCGACGTTGGGGCGGAAGCCTTCACGGTCGAGCATAATCAACCTCAAATCTCTAGTTGGTTCGATTATTGCATCGGGCCGCGATTGCGACAGCGCCCTCGCTAACCCGAAGATTTGCCCCTGTTTTGCTGTGACTTCGGCCGGGTTTTCACCCGGCCTTCGCATTTAGTACCGCCCATGAAAGCCACCCAGTTCTTCGTCTCCACGCTGAAGGAAGCCCCCGCCGATGCCGAGGTCGTCAGCCACAAGCTGATGATGCGCGCCGGCATGATCAAGCGCCTGGGCGCGGGCATTTACAACTACATGCCGATGGGGCTTCGCGTCATCCGCAAGGTCGAGAAGATCATCCGCGAGGAGATGGACGCCGCCGGCGCCGTCGAATGCCTGATGCCCGTCATCCAACCCGCCGAGCTGTGGCAGGAGACCGGCCGCTTCGACAAGATGGGCCCCGAGCTGCTGCGCGTGAAAGACCGCCATGGCCGCGACTTCATCGTCCAGCCGACCAGCGAAGAGGTCATCACCGACATCGCCCGCCAGGAGTTGCGCTCCTACCGCCAGCTGCCGAAAAATTTCTATCACATCCAGACCAAGTTCCGCGACGAGCGCCGGCCCCGCTTCGGCCTGATGCGCGGTCGCGAGTTCACGATGAAGGATGCCTACTCCTTCGACCGTGACAAGGACGCCGCCGGCCGCAGCTACGACAATATGTACGCGGCCTACTGCAAGATCTTCGACCGCTTCGGCCTGCAGTACCGCGCCGTCGCGGCCGACACCGGCGCCATCGGCGGTGATCGCTCGCACGAGTTCCAGGTCATCGCCGAGACCGGCGAAGACGCCATCGTCTACTGCCCCACCAGCGACTACGCGGCCAACATCGAGCTGGCTGAAGGCGTGGCCCTGCTGCCCGCCCGCGGCGAGGCCCTGCAGGCCCAGGCCAAGACGCCCACGCCGGGCAAGTCCACCTGCGAGGAAGTCGCGCTGCTGCTGGGCCTGCCGCTGGCCCAGACCGTCAAATCGCTGGTGCTGGCCACTGACGAGCTCGACAAGGACGGCAATATCGTCAAGACCCAGGTCTGGCTGCTGCTGGTGCGTGGCGACCATGAGCTCAACGAAGTGAAGGCCGGCAAGGTCGAAGGCCTCAAGGGCGGGTTCCGCTTCGCCACGGTTGGCGAAATCGTCGACCATTTCGGCTGCAAGCCGGGCTACCTGGGGCCCATCGGCCTGAAGAAGCCCGTCAAGATCGTCGCCGATCGCACCGTCGCCGTCATGAGCGACTTCATCTGCGGCGCCAACGAGGTGGACTTCCACTTCACCGGCGTCAACTGGGGCCGCGACCTGCCCGAGCCCGACCTGGTGGCCGACATCCGCAACGTCGTCGCCGGCGATCCCTCGCCCGACGGCAAGGGCCTGCTGGCCATCCAGCGCGGCATCGAGGTTGGCCATGTCTTCTATCTCGGCACCAAGTACAGCAAGGCCATGAATGCGACCTTCCTGGACGAGAACGGCAAGCCGGCCCTGATGGAGATGGGCTGCTACGGCATCGGCGTGACCCGCATCCTGGGCGCCGCCATCGAGCAGAACCACGATGCCCGCGGCATCATCTGGCCGGACGCCATCGCGCCGTTCACGGTCGTGATCTGCCCCATCGGCGCGGACCGCAGCGCAGACGTGAAGGCCGCGGCCGACAAGCTCTACGAAGAGCTGAAGGCCTTGGGCGTGGATGTGCTGCTGGACGACCGCGGCGAGCGCCCCGGTGCGATGTTCGCGGACTGGGAGCTGATCGGCGTGCCCCACCGCGTCGTGCTGGGCGACCGTGGCCTGAAGGAAGGCCAGGTCGAATACCAGGGCCGCCGTGACGACGCCGCGACCAAGCTCGGCGTCAACGATGTGGTTGGCCACCTGAAGGGCCTGCTCAAGCTTTGAAGCGCCGGCTGCTGCTGTCCAGCCTGCTCGCCGCACCGCTGGCGGCGCGGGCGGGCGCTCAGGTCGAGGAGCCGCTGGCCGACTCGATGCGCTCGGCCTTGAGCGCCTCCATCGCACAAGCCGCGCCGCCGCGGCCGAGATTCGAGGCGCATCAGGTCGACGAACGCATGGCTTATCTGCGCTGGCTGGGCGAGATGAGCGAGCGGCTGAAGAAGCGCAAGACCGAGACGCAGATTCGCATCGAGTTCCTCGAGACGGTCTGGTACGAGGCCAAGCGTGCGGGCCTGGAGCCCAGCCTGGTGCTGGGCCTGGTGCAGGTCGAGAGCGGCTTTCGCAAATACGCCATCAGCATCGCCGGCGCGCGCGGCTATATGCAGGTCATGCCCTTCTGGACCAAGCTGATCGGCGATGGCGACGCGGCGCGGCTCTTTCACATGCAGAGCAATCTGCGTTTTGGCTGCGTCATCCTGCGCCACTACCTCGACCTGGAGAAGGGCGATCTGTATCTGGCCCTGGGGCGCTACAACGGCAGCCGCGGCAGGCCCGAGTACCCGAACGCCGTGTTCGCCGCACGCCGGCAATGGCTGCTGCCCGGCGAGAAGTGAAGGGCCGGTAAAGCCCTCAGGGTTGACCCGGCGTGGCTTGTGGCTGGCGCCTGTTGCCGCGTTAGGCTTTGCGGTTCCGTCCACAAGACAAGCCTTCCCATGCCCGCTGCCAAACGCTTCGCGCCTCTCCTGCTTTCCACCTTGCTCGCCACCGGCCTGGCCTGGGCTCAAGCGCCTTCCGACAACCCCCTGTTCTCGCCCAGCCCGCTGCCGCTGCAGTACCCGCAGTTCGACAAGGTCAGGGATGAGCACTTCGGCCCGGCTCTGGACAAGGGCATGGCCGATCAGTTGGCCGAGATCCAGGCCATCGCCGACAACCCTGCTGCGCCGACGTTCGACAACACCATCATCGCGATGGAGCGCAGCGGTCGTCTGCTGGGCCGCACCAGCACCCTGCTGTTCAGCCTGATCGGTGCCGACGCCAACCCGGCCCGCCAGCAGCTGCAGACCGACTACGCCGCCAAGCTCGCCGCCCATCGCGACGCCATCCAGCTCAATCCCAAGCTGTTCGCCCGCATCGAGGTCCTCTATGCGGCCCGCAACAAGGCGGCGCCGAACGCTGAAGCCAAGCGCCTCATCGAGCGCTATCGCCGCGACATGGTGCGCGCCGGCGCCCAGCTCAGCGACGAGCAGAAGACCCGCATGCGGGCCATCAACGCCGAGCTGGCGATGCTGGGCGCGCGCTTCAACAAGGCCGTACTGGCCGAGGTGAACGACTCGGCCATCGTCGTCGACAGCGCCGACGAGCTGGCAGGTCTCACGCCGGCCCAGATTTCCGCCGCGGCCGAGGCCGCCAAGAAAAAGGGCCTGGAAGGCAAATACCTGCTGACGCTGCTGAACACCACCATCCAGCCGCAGGAGACCGAGCTGCAGAACCGCGCCCTGCGCGAGCGCCTGCACCGCGCCTCGGTGGCACGCGGCAGCCGCGGCAATGCCAATGACACGACGGGCATCATCGCCCGCGTGATGGCGCTGCGCCAGGAACGCGCGGCGCTGCTGGGCTACGCGACGCCGGCCGCCTTTGTGCTGGAAGAGGAGACTGCAAAGACAGCGGACGCCGTCAACGCCATGCTGGGCAAGCTCGGTCCGGCTGCCGTCGCCTCGGCCAGGCAGGAAGCCGCCGAACTGCAGAAGCTCATCGACGCCGACCAGTCGGCCAAGCAGCAGACCAGCTTCGAGCTGCAGCCTTGGGACTGGAGCTACTACTCGGAGAAGCTGCGCGCGACCAAGTACGGCTTCGACGAGAGCCAGCTCAAGCCCTATCTGGAGCTGACCAGCGTGCTGGAGAAGGGCGTGTTCCATGCCGCCCACCAGCTCTATGGCATCAGCTTCAAGCGTCGCACCGACCTGCCGGTCTACCGCGACGATGTGCGCACCTACGACGTCTTCGACAAGGACGGCAAGCAGCTCGCCATCTTCATCGCCGACCTCTATGCCCGCCCGAGCAAGCGCGGCGGCGCCTGGATGAATGCCTATGTGGGCCAGAACCCGCTGGAGGGCACCCAGCCCGTCGTGGCCAACCACCTCAACATCCCCAAGCCGCCGGCCGGCGAGCCGACGCTGCTGACCTGGGACGAGGTCAACACGCTCTTCCACGAGTTCGGCCATGCCCTGCATGGCATGTTCAACAAGGGCCTGTACCCGAGCCTGTCGCGCGTGCCGCGCGACTTCGTCGAATACCCCTCGCAGGTCAACGAAGTCTGGGCCGACTGGCCCAGCGTGCTGGCCAACTACGCCAAGCACTACCAGACGGGCGCCCCCATGCCGCGCGAGTTGCTGGACAAGGTGGCGCGCGCCAAGCGCTTCAACCAGGGCTACACGACCCTGTCCTATCTGAGCGCGGCCATCGTCGACCAGCGCCTGCACCAGCTCAAGGCCGGTGAGGTGCCGGCGGCCGACGCCGTCATGGCCTTCGAGGCCAAGGTGCTGAAGGACGAAGGTCTCGACTTCGGCCCCGTGCCGCCGCGCTACCGTCTGCCCTACTTCAGCCACATCATGGGCGGCTATTCGGCCGGCTACTACGCCTACATCTGGAGCGAGGTGCTGGACGCCGACACCGTGGAATGGCTGAAGGCCCATGGCGGCCTCAAGCGCGCCAATGGCGACGCGCTGCGCGCCAAGCTGCTGTCGCGCGGCGGTTCGGAAGACGCGATGGTGCTGTTCCGCAACCTCGTCGGTCACGAGCCCGACATCAAGCCGCTGCTGGAGCGCCGCGGCCTGGTGGTGCAGAAGCCCTGAGTCTGCGGGCGGCCCGGGTTCGTCAGGCGTTGGTCGCCAGCGAGCCCGGGTAGGTCAGCGAGCTCGACGCCGCCGAGACCGAGAACACCACGCTGGTGGCGGCGGTCTGCTGCATCAGCGAGGTGTAGAGCGACATCACGCCGCCCGAGGTCTTGGCAAGCTTGGCAGCCTGCGAGATGGCGGCGCTCTGCTGGATGCTGGTCGACAGCTTCAGTGCGTCGCGCGCCTGGGTCGCGATGCGGTTGGCGAAGCCGGGTTGGCTGGTGTCGGCTTTCAGGAAGGCCTGGGTCGCGGCCTTGTCGGCGTCCGAGCCCTTGATGTCGACGCTGCCATCGCTCTTCACCGAGAACTCGATGGCGCCCGTGAGATGGACTCCGGCCTTGTCCATGGCGGCGCGCAGCTCGGTGGCCAGCTTCTTCTGGCTGGTGTCGAGGTTGTGGACGGCGGTCGACGTCTTTGCCGTGCCCGCAGCGCGCTGCATCGCAGCAGACGAGATCGTCGGCGTGCTGGACTTGCCGGCGGCGGCGTTGCTGGTTGCCGCGCTGTCCTGACCTTGCAGGCTCAGATAGCTGAGCAGAGAGCTGTTGAGGCCAGAAAGCATGGCGCACCCGTTGAGCCGGTAGATGCGGGCATCTTGCGGGAGCGGCGCCGGTGCAAACGGTCCAGCTGAGCGGGGAATGCCCCCCTGATCAGCGTTGACGGGCTACTACAGGCCCGTCCAGACCTTGGGTTGTGCCTGGCTCACACCAGCCAGTTCCAGCACCCGTTCTGCCGTCTCGTTGACCATCTCGGCTATGGTCTTGGGGTGATGGTAGAAGGCCGGCAACGGCGGGAAGCAGATGCCACCCATCTCCGTCACGGCGACCATATTGCGCAGATGCGCCAGGTTCAGCGGCGTCTCGCGCACCATCAGGATGAGGCGGCGGCGCTCCTTCAGTGTCACGTCGGCGGCGCGGGTCAGCAGGTTGTCGCCCAGGCCATGGGCGATGGCAGCGAGGGATTTCATCGAGCAGGGCGCCACGACCATGGCGGCCGTGGCGAAGCTGCCGCTGGCGATGCAGGCGCCGATGTCTCCCGGCGCATGGGCATGGTCCGCTTCGGCTTCCAGCATCGAGCGGTCCAGCCCCAGCTCGTGATGGGCATTCAGGATGCCGGCGGGCGTGGCGACAAGATGGGTTTCGACGCCCAGCTCGCGCGAACGGCGCAACAGGCGCAGCGCGTACGCCGCGCCGGTCGCGCCCGTCAGTCCGACGACGAGCCGCTGAGTCATCAAGCGGTGGCGAGGGCCTGCTGCAGCTCACCCGATTCGTACATCTCCATCATGATGTCCGAGCCGCCGACGAATTCACCGCCGATGTAGAGCTGGGGGATGGTGGGCCAGTTGGCGTAGTCCTTGATGCCCTGGCGCACTTCCTCATCCTCCAGCACGTTGAAGGTCTTCAGGTCGGTCACGCCGGCGGCCTTCAGGATCTGGATGGCGCGGCCGGAGAAGCCGCACATGGGGAACTGGGCCGTTCCCTTCATGAAGAGCACGACGCGGTTGGATTTGACCAGGTCGTCGATGCGTTGCTGAACGTCGCTCATTGCAGTTCTCGGAAAGGCAAAACCCCGATTATCCGAGACAGCGCGAGGGCCGGTCAGTAGCTGTAGGCCAGACCCAGTTGCAGCAGGGGCTTGAAGCGCAGATCGCGCATCGCGTCCTCGAAGCCCTGGGCGCTGCTGCGGCCCAGGCGCAGGCCGCCATAGGAGCCCGACATCAGGCCGAAGTCGGCACTGAAGGCCAGGCCGCCCCCCGTGACGCGGCCGGTGTAGCCGATGCCGACGTAGGAGAGGTTGGCGTTGTCCGAATAGCCGTCCGGGCCGCTCAGCGACAGGCTGCGCCGGCCGGCGGCGACGGGGCCGCTGCCCAGGGCCAGGCCGCCGCTGCTTTGCGCCATCGACAGGGGGCCGAGCAGCAGGCCGCCGGTGGCGCGCAGGCCGCCGCTGACGCCCGTCATGCCCGACTTGGTGAGGTAGTAGTCGCCGAGCAGATTGGCGCTGAGGACGCGGGAGCCGCCGAGATGAGGCTGCTGGGCCTCGGTGCCGCCATCGACGCTGCTCAGCTGCAATCGTGCCTGCCAGCGCGGATTGGCATCGCTGTCAGCCGCCAGGGCGGACGCGGTGAAAAGGACAGAGAGGCTCAGTACTGCAGCGCTGGCGAGGCGGGCCATGATCGTCTCCTGCGCGGTGCATCGGCTGGCACCGGGATTTGATACTACGCCGGCCGCTCAGTTACGGGAATCAAGAACTGGCAGCAATACATCACACATTTCGGGGTGGTTTCAGCTGGTTGCACCCCAGCGGCCGCCGCTGGCCCGGGGCCGATCGGCCAGGTCGCGCCTCAGCGTCACCATGGTGAATCCGCGCGCGGCCAGCCAGGCGGCGACGGTTTCGGCCTGGTCCCAGCCATGCTCCATCAGCAGCCAGCCGCCGCCGTTGAGGTGTTGCGGTGCAACATCAATCAGCGTACGCAGGTCAGCCAGGCCGTCGCCGCCAGGCGTCAGGGCGGCGAGGGGCTCGTGGCGCAGGGCCGGCAGATGCGGGTCGTCGCCGGCGATATAGGGCGGGTTGCTGACGACGAGGTCGAAGCCCTGGCCGGCCAGCGGCTCGAACCAGCTGCCGTGGCGCCAGTCGACGGCCAGGCCCAGGCGCTCGCCATTGGCGCGGGCGATGGCCAGGGCTTCGGCGCTGAAGTCGACGGCCGTGACCTGAGCGCGCGGGCAGGCCGCCTTGATGGCGAGCGCAATGGCGCCGCTGCCGGTGCCGAGGTCGACGACGCTGGGCTGGCCCGGCAGCTCGGCGAGCCGTTCCAGCGCCCAGTCGACCAGGGTCTCGGTGTCCGGCCGGGGGATCAGCGTGGCCGGAGTGACCTGCAGCTTCAGGCCGTGGAAGGGCTGCCAGCCGGTCAGATGAGCCAGGGGTTCGCCCGCGGCCAGGCGGCGCAAGGAGGGTTCCGCGTCCACGGGCGCGTCACCATGGGTGATCAGCCAGGCGCGACCCTGGCCGGTCAGGTGACCGAGCAGCGTCTGCGCATCGCCGCGCTCGACGCCGAGCTGGCGGGCGAGGGCAAGCGCCTCGTCGACGGTCATGCGCGGCCTGCTTCCAATTCGGCCAGCTGCTCGGCAGCCTGTGCGGCCAGCAGGCCCTGGATGATGTCGTCGAGGTCGCCGTCCATGATCTGCCCGAGCTTGTAGAGGGTCAGATTGATGCGGTGGTCGGTGAGCCGGCCCTGCGGGAAGTTGTAGGTGCGGATGCGGTCGCTGCGGTCGCCGCTGCCGATCAGGCCCTTGCGGGTGGCGGCCTCCTTGGCGGCGCGCTCGCTGCGCTCCTTCTCCTGGATGCGTGCCTGCAGCACCTGCAGCGCTTTGGCCTTGTTGCTGTGCTGGCTGCGGCCATCCTGGCATTCGGCCACGATGCCCGTGGGCAGGTGGACGACGCGCACGGCGGAATCGGTCTTGTTGATGTGCTGGCCGCCGGCGCCGCTGGCGCGGAAGGTGTCGATGCGCAGGTCGGCCGGGTTCAGCGTGATGGCCTCGGCCTCGTCGGGCTCGGGCATCACGGCGACCGTGCAGGCGCTGGTGTGGATGCGGCCCTGGGTCTCGGTCGCCGGCACGCGCTGCACGCGATGGCCGCCGCTCTCGAACTTCAGCCGGCCATAGACGCCATCGCCTTCGATGCGCACGACCAGCTCCTTGTAGCCACCCAGGTCCGACACGTTCTCGGACAGGATCTCGGTGCGCCAGCCCTGGCCTTCCGCGAAGCGTAGATACATGCGCGCCAGGTCGCCGGCGAACAGGGCCGATTCGTCACCTCCCGTGCCGGCGCGGATCTCCAGGAAGGCGTTGCGCTCGTCGTCGGGGTCCTTGGGGATCAGCGCGAGCTGCAGTTCCTGGTCCAGCGCGACGAGGGCGGCTTCGTTGGCAGTGACCTCTTCGCGGGCCATCTCGGCCATCTCGGGGTCATCCAGCATCTCGCGCGCGGCGGCCAGGTCGGCCTCATGCATCTGATAGCGGCGGTAGCGCTCGACCAGGCCGGACACCTCGGCCTGCTCCTTGGTCAGGGCGCGGTAGCGCTTCATGTCGGCGGCGATGCCGCCGTCGGCGAGGAGGGCGTCCAGCTCGGCGAGGCGGAAACCGAGGCGTTCGAACTGCTGGCGCAGGGAGTCTTTCATGGCGGGAAACGAGTGGCAGTCAGGGGCGGCGCGCAGCGCCGGGCGGCGGCAGAGAGCGCCGCTAAGACTGCTTGCCGCGCAGGAAGAGGCGCGACACCGTCTGCGCAAGCTGCAGGCGCTGCTCGCCATCGCTGGCATGCAGCTCGGCCAGGGTGCCGTGCAGCAGCTTCTGGGTCAGGCCCCTGGACAGGGCGTCCAGCACCTCGTCGACCTCGGCGCCCTTGGCCAGCAGCTTGCGGGCGCGGGCGACCTCCAGCGCGCGCCAGTCGTCGGCCTGCGCGTGCAGGGCCTGGATCAGCGGCACGGTGTGGCGCTGGTCCAGCCAGTGCATGAAGCTCTGCACGCCGGTCTCGACGATGGCCTCGGCCTGGGCCACGGCGGCCTGGCGCTTTTCGCCGGCGGTCTGCACCTGGGCGGCGAGTTCGTCGACGGTGTAGAGGTAGACGTCGTCCAGCTGGGCGACCTCGGGCTCGATGTCGCGCGGCACGGCCAGGTCGACCATGAACATCGGGCGGTGCTTGCGTTTCTTCAGCGCGCGCTCGACGGCGCCCAGGCCGATCAGCGGCAGGCTGGAGGCGGTGCAGGAGACGACGATGTCGAATTCGTGCAAGCGCTCCGGCAGGTCGGCCAGGCGCATGGCCTCGGCGCCGAAATGAATGGCGAGCTTCTCGCCGCGCTCCAGGGTGCGGTTGGCCACGGCCATCTGGCGCGGCGTCTTGGCCGCGAAGTGAGTCGCGGTCAGCTCGATCATCTCGCCGGCGCCGACGAAAAGGACGCGGGTCTTGGCCAGGTCTTCGAACAGCTGGCCGGCCAGGCGCACGGCGGCGGCGGCCATGCTGATGGAGTGGGCGCCGATCTCGGTGGAGCTGCGGACCTCCTTGGCCACCGAGAAGCTGCGCTGGAAGAGCTGGTGCAGGGTCGTGCCCAGGGCGCCGGCGTTCTCGGCCTCGCGCACGGCCTGCTTCATCTGGCCGAGGATCTGCGGCTCGCCCAGCACCATGGAATCCAGGCCGGCAGCGACGCGGAAGGCGTGGCGGGCGGCGTCGCTGCCCTGCATCACATAGGCGTGTTCGCGCAGGGCGCCGGCCTGCACGCCGCCGGCGTCGGCCAGCCAGGCGATGGCCGGCTGCACCAGGGTTGAGGGCGCGGCTACATAGACCTCGGTGCGGTTGCAGGTCGACAGGATGGCCGCCTCTGGCGTGCCGGACAGCTTCTGGCGCAGCCCGGTCAGCGACGGCGCGAGTTGCTCGAGGGTGAACGCAAACCGCCCGCGCAGATCCAGCGGGGCGGTGTTGTGGTTCAGGCCGAGAGCAAAGACCGACATGGCTTGAATTGTAGGATTCGCGGCTTTTCCGCCCCTGACACCGGTCAAGTCCGAATGAGCCCTCTCGACGCTTTTTGGCATATCGCCAACCTGTTTGCCCCGGCCTGGGGGCTGGCGGCGCTGCTGGCGGTGGCGATCAAGGGGCTGTGGCGGCGGGAGGCGAAGTCCTTGGGTTGGCGAAAGCTCTGGGGCTGGGGCGCGGCGGGCGGCACGGCGGCGGCCATCGCTACGCTGGTCCTGTTGGGCCGCGATGGCCGCATGGCGGGCTATGCCTTGCTGGTGCTCGGCGTCGCCCTGCCGCAGTGGTATTTGCTCAGCTTCAAGCGCTGAGCACCTCCTCAGTCGTGACGACCTCGCCGCGCAGGGAATGCGCGAAGGCCGTCGTGATGCGCACGTCCACCAACTGGTTCATCAGGCGCGGCGAGCCGGCGAAGTTGACGATGCGGTTGCACTCGGTGCGGCCCATCAGCTCGGAGGCATCCTTGCGGGCGTTACCGGTGACGAGCACCTTCTCGACCTTGCCGACCATGGCTTGCGAGATGGTGATGGCATGGGCCTCGATGGCCGCCTGCAGCTCCTGCAGGCGCTTGACCTTGACCTCGTAGGGCGTGGTGTCCTCCAGGGCCGCGGCCGGCGTGCCCGGGCGGGGGCTGAAGATGAAGCTGAAGGAGGCGTCGAAGCCGACGTCGTGCACCAGCTTCATCAGCTTGGCGTGGTCCTCGTCGGTCTCGCCGGGGAAGCCGACGATGAAGTCGCTGGCCAGGCGCAGGTCCGGGCGGATGGCGCGCAGCTTGCGCACGATGCTCTTGAACTCCAGCGCCGTGTAGCCGCGCTTCATGGCCATCAGGATGCGGTCGCTGCCATGCTGCACCGGCAGGTGCAGGTGGTTCACCAACTGCGGGATCTTGCCGTAGGCCTCGATGAGGCGGGGGCTGAACTCGTTGGGGTGGCTGGTGGTGAAGCGCAGGCGCTGGATGCCGGGAATCTCCGCCGCGTACTCGAGCAGCAGGGCCAGGTCGGCGAACTCCGCCGTGTCACCCATCTTGCCGCGGTAGGCATTGACGTTCTGGCCCAGCAGGTTGATCTCCATGACGCCCTGGTCGGCCAGGCCGGCGATCTCGGTCAGCACGTCGTCGAAGGGCCGCGAGACCTCCTCGCCACGGGTGTAGGGCACCACGCAGTAGGAGCAGTACTTGGAGCAGCCTTCCATGATGGAGACGAAGGCCGAGGCGCCCTCGACCTTGGCCGGCGGCAGGTGGTCGAACTTCTCGATCTCGGGGAAGGAGATGTCGACCTGCGGGCGGCGCTGCTCGCGGCGGGCTTCCAGCATCTGCGGCAGGCGGTGCAGGGTCTGCGGGCCGAACACCACATCAACATAAGGCGCGCGCTCGATGATGGCCGCGCCTTCCTGCGAGGCCACGCAGCCGCCGACGCCGATCATGACGCCCTTGGCCTTCAAGTGCTTGACGCGGCCGAGGTCGCTGAAGACCTTCTCCTGCGCCTTCTCGCGCACCGAACAGGTATTGAACAGGATGAGGTCGGCCTGCTCGGGGTCATCGGTGGGCGTATAGCCCTTGGCGGCACCCAGCACGTCGGCCATCTTGTCCGAGTCGTACTCGTTCATCTGGCAGCCGAAGGTCTTGATGTAGACCTTTTTGGAGCTCACGTCGCTCATGGCTTCACCCACAGCTGGTTGGCGGGAATGAACTGCCACGTCGCGGCCTCGGCCGGCGTCGTCGGCCAGGTCTTGTTGGCGAGCTCGGCGGGGTTCAGCACCCAGACGTCCATGATCAGGCCGCTGGATTCGACGGTGTAGTGGACGATGAACTTCTGGCCCGTCAGGCCGGCGGGCGGCACCCAGAGGTTGGTGTCGCCCTTGATGCGGCTGCCGGGCGCCAGGCGTGCTGGCTTGCCGTTCAGCAATGCGTCGGGGAACTGCGTGATGACGAGCTCGCCGCGCAGGGCGGTGGCGGGGAAGAAGCGGTGGGTCTGGGCGTGGGCGACCAGACAGCTGGCGGCCAGGGCCAGCGCGAGTGCACAGCGGTACATGGTATGTGTCCAGTGGCTGCGGTTGGAAATGAAAACGACCCGGGGTGCCCCGAGCCGTGGCGCTCGATGCAGGTCGAGCGAGACCGCCATTGTAATGAGCGGGCCTGGATCGCTGTGCGTCAGGGGAGGGCAAGGAAAGGATTCCGTAAATATTTCAAGCCGGGAGAGGAGCTCTCGACATGGCGGCGGGCATGGCTTTTGCCTCCCAGGGCTCTTGTTGCCGCAACTGCGG
Source organism: Roseateles saccharophilus (assembly GCF_031458095.1). Taxonomy (GTDB): domain Bacteria; phylum Pseudomonadota; class Gammaproteobacteria; order Burkholderiales; family Burkholderiaceae_C; genus Pelomonas; species Pelomonas saccharophila_A. Next base: position 1,764,697 of record NZ_JAVDXU010000001.1, on the reverse strand, counting down.
CCACGTTCGTCAATCGTTGGGCCATGAAGAACCCGCCAGTCCTTGTCGCCGCGGATGCGGCTGTCCATGCGGGCGTCCATGCCCAGGCATGGCTGCAGGACGATCCAAACGAGGGCGTCCGGCATGGCCTGGACTACGCCGATGACTGGCGCTACAACCGGCTGCTGGCCAGCCTGCTGCCGGCTCATCGCGAGCGTCTTCTGGCGTCGGCCGAGTGCGTCTATCTGCGGTCCGCCCAGATGCTTCACGAGGCTGCAGGCTTCATCCAGTGGGTCTACTTCCCGATCACGGCCCTGGCGTCGCTGACGGTGCCGGATCGCACTGGTGCCTGCGCCGAGGTGGCCACGGTCGGCCGCGACGGTGTCGTGGGTCTGCCTTTGATCGACGGCAACTACACACGCAGCCGTGCGGTGGTGCAGGTCCCCGGCAAGGCGCTGCGCCTGCGCGCTTCTGTCGTGGCCGAGGAATTCGCCCGCCATGCCGCCGTGCGGCGCCTGCTGCTGGCCTATTCGCAGGCCCTGGTGGCAGAGATCGTGCAGACGGCCTTGTGCAGCCGGCATCACGCGCTCGAGCAGCAGCTCGCGCGCCTGATCCTGTTGCGGCTGGACCGCCAGCAGGCCGGGGAACTGGCCATGACCCAGGAGTCCATGGCCGGCATGCTGGGCGTGCGACGCGAAAGCGTCACGCTGGCCGCGGCCCGGCTGCAGCAAGGTGGCTATATCCGCTATGCGCGGGGGCATATCGCGGTGCAGGACCGCGGCGGGCTGGAGGGGCGCTGCTGCGATTGCTACCGCACCATCAGACTGGAGTTCGATCGCCTGCTGCGGCCGCGACCGGCGTATTGAGGAGCGCCGAGGTGACACCTCGGCGCTGAGGGCGGCGTCAGCCTTGTCTACCCTGGCGGCGATAACCCAGGAAGCCTGCAGCCACGAGGCCGCACAACAGCATGGCGGCGCTGCCCGGCTCGGGCACCGGCGCGAAGTTCAGCGACCCACCGCCCTGGCGGATGCGAAAGCCCCCGGCGAAGGGCTCGACCTGCGAAGGCGTGTTGGAGAAGGCGGTCAGCGCGACCGAATAGAAGGGGTCGGGCGAGAAGAAGGTCGGCTGGGTCAGCGACACCGTCAACATGGCGTTGGCCGAGGGGCTGAACGTGCCGCCGCCGGTCGGCACCGTCAGCACGCTGCCGGAAATCAGCGTGCCGCTGGCCAGGGCCACTTCACCGCTGGCCGTTTCGGTCGGCGTGTTGCCGCTGAAGCCGAAGCTTGCCGTGCCGTTGTAGCCGTAGAGGGTATAGGTCAGCGTCGTGAAGTTGCCGAAGTTGAACGTCGTCGTCGGATCGTTGACCGTCGTCGTGCCCGTACCGGTGAAGGCCAGATAGAGCCCGTAGTCGGTATTGAGCCCGCCCGGCGTGAGGGCGCTGCCGCTGAGCTGGAAGCCCGTGATGGGCAGATAGCCACTCTCGGTGAAAGTGCCCGCCGGATCGATGGTGACCGTGGAGTAGTTCGAGATCAGGATGTTGTCGGCGGTGAGCGAGGCGCCATTGAGCCCGACCGCGCCGGGGTTGAAATTGAACGTGGGCAGGGCCGCGGAAGCGGCGACGCAGAACGTCATCAACGCGGCGGCGACCGAGGCGCCGTGCAGGATCGGGAACCGCAACTTGCTGGGGGTGTGCATCATGCGAACTCCTTGCTGTTCGCCCGCACCACGCGGGCGCGGCCAGTACAGCACCCGCCATGCGGGCCGTCTGTGCGTGCACTCACAGATGCCTCCCCAACACCGCGGTGATTGCGGTCCGGTTGCAACGAACCCCATCCGCCAGATGAGCCGTCCCGGCCGGCCATGAGAAAAGCCCGCACAGCGGGAGCTGGTGCGGGCTTGCGTATTTGGTGGCGCTTCAGGGACTCGAACCCCGGACCTGTGGATTATGATTCCATCGCTCTAACCAACTGAGCTAAAGCGCCTGAGCCCGCCATTCTAAACGAAGTTTTTTGAGGCTGGCAAGCGGGCGCAAAAAATCAGGGCGGCGGCTCGCGCAGATAGGCCTTCAAGGGCTGGCCCGGCAGGCGCTTCAGGCCCTCGACGACGCGCGTGGCGTTGAACACCGCACCGGCGTCGTTGGTGTGGGTGCGGGCATCGGAGAAGAAGCCGTCGACGCGCTCGGCGCCGATGCCGCGATAGGCTTCGGTGACGAGCATCGTCAGGTCGATGAACTGGGCACCGTTGGCGCGTGCGACCTGCTCACCCCAGGCGGCGTAGTTCTCGAAGTCGCGCGGCTGGCCGGCCTGCCAGCGGTCCTTGTGCGGGATGGGTGAGAGGATGACCACATTGGCGCCCCTGGCCTTGGCGTCGCTGATGTAGCGGGCCAGATACCAGCCGAAGCTCTGCACCATCTCCTTGCTGCCGTCGGGCTTGGTGTCCTCGACGGCCTCCGGGCCGATGCCGGGCACCGAGCCGCGGTTCTTGGCCGCCGGGTCGCCGATGCGGGCGCCGTCGTTGTGGCCGAACTGGATCAGCAAAATGTCGCCCGCCTTGAGCTGCTCGAGCACGGAAGCCCAGCGCCCTTCGGTGAAGAAGGTGCGGCTGCTGCGCCCGCCGATGGCGTTGTTGACGACGTTGATGCGCTGGGTGTCGAAGAAGGCGGCGAGGCGCTCGCCCCAGCCATAGGCGCCGTTCTGGCCGCCGCTGCGCACCGTGGAGTCGCCGATCAGCACGAGGCTGGGCAGCCGGGGATCGCGTGGCGCCTCGACCTTGACCTTGCGGGCATCGACGACCGGCCGATCATCGCTGCCATCGGGTGCGAAGCGGTGCGTGTAGAAGGCATCGGGCAGCAGCTTGTTCTGGATCAGGCCGGCGATGACGAGCTGGGCATTGACCGCCGCGCCGAGCCAGTTGGTGTGCACGGTCTCCTGCGGCGTGTCCGCGGGGAACAGCTTTTCGACGGTCTCCTTGCCCAGGGCCTCGTAGCGCAGCGCCCCCCATTCGTTGAGGTCAATGAAGGCCACGCCCTCCTGCCTTGCCACTTCGGCCGCCCAGGCTGCGAAGTTGCCGCCGGCGCGCTGCACCTTGACGCCGTCGGCCTCCCAGCGCTTGCGGATGACGGGTGAGCAGATGACGGGCGTGGCACCCAGGGCGCGGATCTCGGCGATATAGCCGCGCAGATAGGCGCCATAGGTGTAGACGGTCTCGGGCTGGCCGGTCAGCAGGTTGTTGATGTCCTCCTTCTCGGGCCCGGTGCCGCGCAGCACGCCGCGGGCACGGCTGTTGTCGTTGACCGGGCTGGCGTCGTTGTGGCCGAACTGCATCAGCACCCAGTCGCCCTTTTTGATGAAGGCCTTGCTGCGCTCCCAGTGGCCGCTGCTGCGATAGGTGCGGCTGCTCAAGCCGCCGACGGCGCGATTGACGAGGTTGACCCTGCTGGCATCGAGGTAGGCGGCGATGGGGTTGCCCCAGCCCCATTGGCCCTCGGCCCCCTTGCCCTGGCCGTCGTCATGACCGTTGCGCACCGTCGAGTCGCCGATGAGGAGGATGGAGGGCAGCTCGGGCCGGGCCGGCGCAGGCAGGGTGACCTGGGCACGTGCCGGGTCGGTCGCGGCGGTGAAGGTCTGGGCCTGGGCCAAGGGCAGGGCCAGCAGCGAGAGCAGGGCGGTGAGGGTGCGGAGCATGGCGCGGATGCTAGGAGCAGCCCGGGCCGGGATGGCGCAAGTTCTTGAGCGATTGGGGCCCAGCAATATCGCGCAACAGAGCCGGTCCTAGAGTCGCGCCACCTCGATCCGGGACCCTCATCATCATGTCGCTTCGCAAGACCTCCCTGCTGCTGGGCCTGCTGCTCGCCACGGTCCCCGCCTGGGCCCAGATCGGCCAGCGCTTCCCTTCGGAAAAGCGCGTTGTCAACGACCCCGTCACCGGCACGCCGCTGACCTTCCTGACCACCCAGCCGCGCGGCGACTCCAAGATCTACCCCAGCCATCCGCAATGGACGGCCGACGGGCAGTGGCTGGTGTTCCGCTCGGCCCGCGTCAAGGGCGAGGCCATCGCCGTCAACGAGGCCAGCGGCGAGATGGTGCAGGTCACCGAAGGCGGCTATGAGGGCATGCTCAATCTGGCGCAGTCCGGCGGCAACAGGCTCTACTTCCTGCGCAAGGCCCCCGAGGCCAAGGCCATGCAGGCCATCGAGGTGGACCTGGACCGCGTCTTCACCGACAGCAAGGCGGGCGCGATGAAACCCGCCGCCAGCTACCAGCGCGTCATCGGCACGCTGCCGGCCGAGCTGGAGGCCGTGGGCGACAACGCACTGGATGCCGATGGCCAGTGGTTCTACTTCCGCATCCAGGGCAAGGCCTACGCCGGTGCGCGCCTGCCCGCAGGCACCAAGGTCGAGCCGCCTTTCGGCCCGCGCGGCATGGGTGCAGGGCCGCACGCCATCGGCAAGATCAATGTGCAGACGGGCGAGATCCGCCATGTCGTCTCGGTGCCCTTCCAGATCGGCCATATCCAGAGCAACAGCTGGAATCCGGGCGAGCTCGTGTTCAGCTGGGAGACGGGCGGCAAGTCGCCACAGCGCACCTGGACGGTCAAGGGCGACGGCTCGGGCCTGCGCCTCCTCTACCCGGAGGCGCCGTATGAGTGGGTCACGCACGAGGCCTTCATCGGCAAGGACGAGGTGGCCCTGGCCATCATGGGCCACCGCGCCATCCCTGGCGTCGTCGACCCCAGCCGGCCGGCGGCCACCGGTGTCGAAGGCGCCAACCCCGGCCAGGACGCCGCCTGGGGCGACGCCGGCACGCGCGAGAAGCCGACCGGCCTGGCCATCGTCAATCTGCGCACACGCGAGATGAACCTGGTCGGCCAGACGCCCTCGGGCAGCGGCCTGTGGCATGTCCACGGCTCACCGGATGGGCGCTTTGCGGTCGGCGACGACTTCAGCCGCAGCCTCTATCTGATCGACCGCAAGACGCGCGAGATGCTGCTGCTGACCACCGGCCACAAGACCACGGCGCGCGATCATCCGCATCCGACCTTCAGCCCGGATGGCCGCAAGATCCAGATCCAGTCCGCCATGCTGGCCGCCGACGGGCGCGGGATGAATATCTGCATCGTACCGGTGCCCAAGGCATGGCTGGAACGCCAGCCCTGAGATTCCGCCTGCAGTATTTGATATTGACGAAACCAGATTCAATCTGAATATTCGGGATATTCTTGAAACCCGCCGCGCGCGGGTTTCTTTGTTTTCGATATTCAGCATCTGCTCTGCCTAACGCTCAAACCACCCGGCGGGCGGCCAGCGCGGGCATCCCAGCTTCGATCACCATTGAGCGCACGCTGCCTGCGCAGCCGCCGCGGATAATCAGGAATTTGAGCGAAACCTGAGTCGTTCAAGGGTTTGTGCGGAGTCGAAGCAATCACGCGCGTGATTCTTTGCTGGCGTGTGAACACGCGGCAAAACCAGCGCCCTAGACTGTCTCCGGGGCATTAAAGAGAGACCTTGCTAACTCTCCCCGGTCGATATTCTGGAGACAGACAAAATGCTGAAGAAGAATCACGGCGCTGCAGCGGTTTCGCGTTGGACTCCGCTGGCGATCGCCATCTCGGCGGCCCTGGCCGGACAGGCCCAGGCCCAGCAAGCTGCAGCGCCGGCTGAGCCCGCGTCCGCGCCCGCTGCCGACAAGGCCAAGGCTCAGCAGCTCGATACCGTCACCGTCACCGGCATTCGCCGCTCCATCCAGAGCGCCATCGACCGCAAGAAGAATGCCTCCACCGTCAGCGACAGCATCGTGGCCGAAGACATCGACCAGTTCCCCGACAAGAACGTTGGCGAGGCCCTGTCGCGCATCACCGGCGTGCAGCTGTCGCGCCAGTTCGGCGAAGGCTCGCAGGTCTCCATCCGCGGCGTCGAGCCCGACCTGAACCGCGTCCAGATCAACGGCATGTCCGTGCTGAGCACCACCGGCGGTGCCGGCCGCGGCGCCGAACTGCGCGAGCTGGCGTCGGAGCTGATCGCCTCCATCGACGTCATCAAGGGTTCGACGGCCGACCTGACCGAAGGCGGCATCGGCGGCACCGTGGAGATCAAGACGCGCAAGCCGCTGGACTTCACCAAGACCACCGTCGCCGGCACGCTGGCCGCCGAGCGGGGCAGCCTGCGCGGTGGCATCCAGCCGCGCGGCACGCTGCTGCTGGCCGACAAGTTCCTGGACGGCAAGCTCGGCCTGATGGCCAACCTGGTCTACGACAAGATCTACACGCGTGGCGACTTCTCGCGCAACACCTCCTGGGCCTTTCTGCGCGACTGGGACTTCTCGGCCGAGAAGACCGTCACCAGCCTGAACGCCAATGCCGCTGCGGTGACGACCGCTGCCGGCTGCGCGTCGCTGGCCGCGGCTGATCGCACGCCCTGCCAGTCGCAGTGGTTCGACTACTCGCCGCGCATCTCGCGCTACGGCATCTGGACCCGGGACCACAAGCGCAGCTCCGCCGAAGTGACGGCGCAATACCAGTTCACGCCCGAGCTGGACGCCTATGTGAGCTACCAGGCCAACAAGCAGGCGCAGCGGCTCAACGACATGAACTACGGCACCGACTTCTCGGCGGTGACGCGGCTGGCCTCGGCGGGCAATGCGCCGGTCTACCGCGCCGACGCCACGGTGCTGACGGCCGGCACCTGCGTGGCCGCGCCGACGGCCACGACGCCGGCCGGCATGGTGGTGGACAACCATCACGTCACGCAGTTCACCGTGGGCAACTGCCTGAACGTGGCCGGCCAGGGCGGCCAGGGCGCGTTCAGCACCTCGGCGCGCGATTTCGCGCTGGACATCGACTCCAAGTACACGACGGCCGGCTTCAAGTTCAAGAACAGCAGCTGGCGCATCGAAGGCCTGCTGGGCGACTCCAAGTCCGACTACAAGAGCGAGAGCAACAACATCGTCTTGACGCAGAACGCGCCCGGCCTGGTCGTCAAGCTCGACGGCAGCCATCTGCCGCAGTTCACCTTCCCGTCGGCCTACAGCCCCGACAACGCCTCGTCCTATGTGCAGGCGCAATTGCAGTACCGCCCGTCGGCCACCAAGAACACCGAGCGCCAGGGCAAGCTGGACTTCCAGTACAACTTCGATCACAGCTTCTTCCAGAGCCTGTGGTTCGGCGGTCAGCTGCGTGAGTCCAGCGCGCGCCAATACAACGGCGGCGGCTACCTGGTGCAGAACAACGGCGCGCTGAACAACACCAACGAAGCGGTGGACATCAACGTCCGCACCGCCAACGTCAACCAGACGCTCATCTGGGATCCGCTCTACACCGGCACGGCGCAGCGCCCCAACGACGTGCAGACCTACATCAACAGCGGCTACAAGACGTCCTATGTGACCAGCGCGCGCATGCAGGAGATCGTCAACACCATCCGCACCAAGTCGCCCGGCACCTTCATGGGTGGCTATGGCGACGTCTCTGGCGTTCCCGCCAACTGGACGTCGCCGAGCTACGCGGTCACGGCGGCCTCGGGCATCTTCGACACCAGCGACTTCTCCCACAAATACCTCTACGAGTCGCCCGGCAGCGATGGCAAGACCTATCCGCAGATCCCCGCCTTCGACATCGTCGAGAAGGTCAAGGCCGGCTATGTGAGGCTGGACTGGGGCACCGAGATCTTCGGCCTGCCGCTGGATGGCAACGTCGGCGTGCGCTACACCCGCACCGACGTGACCTCGACCGGCTTGCAGACGGACCGCACCTGTGATCCGGCCGCTGTGTCGACCTGCTCGGTCCTCGTCAACAGCAACAAGGTGGTGTCGCTCAGCAACAGCTACAACGACGTGCTGCCCAGCTTGAACGCCACGCTGCAGCTGATCAACAGCAAGCTGCTGGTGCGCGGTGGCGCGGCCAAGGTGATGGCGCGCCCGGCGATCGACCTGCTGGCGCCCAACGTCACCTGCACGACCGGCAGTGGCAGTCCCGCGCGCCCCGGCGGTGACGGCACCGACGACTGCACGGCCGGCAACCCCGACCTCAAGCCCTACCGCGCCACCAAGTACGACCTGAGCGTCGAGTACTACCCCAGCCGCGACACGCAGCTCAGCCTGGCCACCTTTCGCACCGAGATCGGCACCTATGTGCGCAAGGGCATCGTGAACCGCGGCGTGGACTTCTACGGCGACGGCCGCCTGTTCGACGTCACCCAGGCCATCAACGGCGAAGGCGCCAAGACCCAGGGCCTGGAACTGGCCGGCCGCACGGCACTGTCCTTCCTGCCGGGCTGGCTGGGCAACTTCGGCGTTGATGCCAACTACACCCGCATGGCCTTCAGCTACGCCAAGGGCAACGAGCTCATCAGCCCGCTGGACAATTCGGTCCTGCCCTATCCGGGCCTGTCGAAGAACTCCTACAACCTGGGCCTGTGGTACGACGACGGCAACTTCAACGCCCGCCTGGCCTACGCCTACCGAGACAAGTACTACACCGGCGGCAACGACGTCTCCGGCAATCCGAACTTCGCCGACAAGACCGGCTATCTGGACGCCAAGATCCAGTGGAAGGCGACGAAGAACTTCACGCTGGCCCTGGAGGCCAAGAACCTGACCAACCAGGCCGAGCTGACCTATGCCGGCGACCTGGGTCGCCCCAACGAGCTGGCCTGGTCGGGCCGCCGCTACTACGTCACGCTGGGCTACAAGCTCTGATTGCCTTCTTCATTTCCTGAACTCCCGGGCCGGCATGGGCCTTGCGTAGTTGCGCAGATCGCGCGCCGGCCCCCGCCTCCGCTGGGGCCGTTTTTTATCCATCATCATGAACCCATTGCGCCATGTCCTGATCTGCTGCCTGCTGCTGGCCGGCACGGCCCAGGCCCAACCCAAGCAGATGGAAAAGCTCGACCGCGGCGTCGTCGCGCTGAAGACGCAGCAGGGCGTCTTCCTCAGCTGGCGGCTGCTCGGCACCGAGCCGGCCGAGGTGCGCTTCAACGTCTACCGCGATGGCAAGCGCGTCAACCGCGAACCGCTACAGCTGACCAATCTGGTGGATGTCCAAGGCCGTGCGGACAGCCTCTACACAGTGCGTGCCGTTGTTGCTGGCCAGGAGCAGGCTGCGTCCCCTGCTACCGGACCCTGGAGCCAGCCCTATCTGCGCGTGCCGTTGCAAAAGCCTGAGGGCGGCGTGACACCCGACGGCGTCGCCTATCGCTACGAGGCGAATGACGGCGCCGCCGCCGACCTTGATGGCGACGGCGAGTACGAGCTCATCGTCAAATGGCAGCCGACGAACGCCCACGACAACTCGCACAAGGGCTACACCGGACACACCCTGCTCGATGCCTACAAGCTCGACGGCACGCGGCTGTGGCGCATCGACCTCGGCCCCAACATCCGTGCCGGCGCCCACTACACCAGCTTCCTCGCCTACGACTTCGATGGTGACGGCAAGGCCGAGGTGATGATGAAGACGGCCGACGGGACGGTGGACGGTGCGGGCAAGGTGATCGGCGACGCCAAGGCCGACTACCGCAACGAGGCCGGCTATGTGCTGGCCGGGCCGGAGTTCCTGACCGTCTTCAACGGCATGACCGGCGCGGCGATGGCGACCGCGCCCTACACGCCGCCGCGTGGCGACGTGAACGCCTGGGGCGATGGCTACGGCAACCGCGTCGACCGCTTCCTGGCCGGCGTGGCCTACCTCGACGGCCAGCGCCCCAGCGCCGTCTTCTCGCGCGGCTACTACACCCGCGCCGTATTGGCGGCCTGGGACTGGCGCGACGGCAAGCTCTCGCAGCGTTGGGTCTTCGACAGCGATGCCGATGCCGCGAGCAAGCCGGCCGCGGGGCAGGGTGCCCACTGGTTCTCGGTGGCCGATGTGGACGGCGATGGCCGCGACGACATCATCTATGGCGCCGCCACCATCGCGAGTTCCGGCAAGCTGCTCTACAGCACCGGCCTGTGCCATGGCGACGCCCTGCATGTCAGCGCCTTCGACCCGTCGCGAGAAGGCCAGCAGGTCTTCATGGTCCACGAGAGCCCGCGTTGCTATGGCGAACACGGCCTGGAGATGCACGACGCCGCCACCGGCAAGGTGCTGTGGAGCATGTCCGGCAAGAACACCGACGTGGGCCGCGGTGTCTGCTTCGACATCGACCCGGCTTACCCGGGCGCTGAATGCTGGGGCTCGGTCGGGGGCCTGATGAGCGCGGGCGGCAAGCTCATCAGCGAGCAGCACCCCAACCGCTACAACTTCGCCCTCTGGTGGGATGGCGACCTGCTGCGCGAATCGCTGGACCATGTCGCCATCGACAAATGGAATCCGGCCAAATTCAAGTTCGAGAACCTGCTCAACGGCAAGGCCTTCGGTGCCGCGTCCAACAACGGCACCAAGGGCAACCCGGTGCTGTCGGCCGACCTGTTCGGCGACTGGCGCGAGGAAGTGGTCTGGCGCAACGAGGACAGCACGGCGCTGCTGATCTTCTCCACGACCCTGCCCACCGAACATCGCCTCGTCACGCTGATGCACGACCCGCAGTACCGCGTGCAGGTCGCCGCCCAGAACGCCGGCTACAACCAGCCGCCGCACACCAGTTTTCATCTGGGCCACGGCATGAAGCCGCCGCGCTATCTGCCCATCACGACGCCATGAAGCGGGTCGCCCTGCTCCTGCTCGCCCTGCTGGCGGGTTGCGCCGGCGTCGAACCCGCGCCGCGCCCGCTTTACCGTGATCCTGTGCTGGATGGCGCGGCCGATGTCGCTCTGGTCTTCAACCGGGGCCTGAAGCGCTGGGAGATGTTCTATACCAACCGCCGGGCCACGCTGCGGCTGGACGATCCCAAGGACGTCAGCTGGGTGCACGCCACACCCATAGGCATCGCGACGACGCGTGACGGCAACCATTGGCAGGCGGCGGGCGAGGCGAGCTTCCCCGCCGAATGCACCGGCCCCACGCTGTGGGCGCCGGAGATCCAGGACTTCGACGGCGTCTACCACCTGTGGCTGACCATCGTGCCCGGCGTGCACAAGAGCTGGACCGGCGAGCGCCGCATCGAGCATCTGACCAGCACCGATCTGCGCAGCTGGACCTGCGCCGGCCGCGTCGAGCTGGGTTCGAGCAAGGTCATCGATGCATCCGTCATCCGCGCGCCGCAGGGCGGCTGGCGGATGTGGTTCAAGGACGAGCAGGGCGGCAGCAAGCTCAAGATGGCCGACAGCCCCGACCTGAAGACCTGGACCGTGCGCGGCCCGGTGAGCCCGCTGCCTGGTGAAGGGCCCACGGTCTTCCGCTTCGCCGGCAAGTGGTGGCTGGTGGCCGATTTGTGGAAGGGCCTGCTCGTCATGCGCTCCGACGACGCCTTGAACTGGGAGGAGCAGCCCACGCGCTTGCTGGCCGACATCGGGCAGCACGCCACCGACCGCGCCAAAGGCCAGCACCCCGGCGTGACCGTCGTCGACGGCCGGGCCTACCTCTTCTACTTCACTCACCAGGGCGGCGAGCCCGAGGCGCAAACGGACGACCGCTGGCACCAGCGCACCGTCATCCAGGTGGCGGAGATGAAGCTGCAGGACGGCTGGCTGGCAGTCGATCGCAACGCGCCGCCACCCGATCTGAGGCCGGCCTTCAGGGGCCACTGATGCGCGCGCTGCTGCTGGGCTGGCTGTGGTGTTGCGCGGGCGTGGCCCAGGCCGGCCTGTCCGTCGACGTCCATGCCAGGCCCGGCAGCGTGCCGCTGGATGGCGCCGTCATCGTCGCGGCACCGGACGCTGATCCGCTCGAGCGCTTTGTCGCCCAAGACCTGGCCGACGACCTCAAGCGCCTGGGCCTGCGCGTCGGCCGCCAGGGCGCCGTGCAGATCTGGGTCGGCACCGCCGGCCATCACCCCGCCATCGACGCCGCCGGCCTTGACCTCAGCCGGCTGCAGGGGTGCTGGGAGTGTTTCCACATCGAGTTGCTGCGCAACCCCGCGCCAGGCGTGAAGGCGGCCCTTGTCGTCGCCGGCGCCGATCGCCGCGGCACGGCCTACGGCGTCTACACGCTGAGCCAGGCCCTGGGCGTGTCGCCCTGGCACTGGTGGGCCGATGTCGCGCCGCTCAGGCGCGGCCCGCTGCACCTCGGCCTCGAGGCGCCGCTGCACGATGGCCCGGCCGTGAAGTACCGCGGCCTCTTCATCAACGACGAGGACTGGGGCCTCTTCCCCTGGGCCTCGCGGACCTTCGAGCCCGAGGCCGGCACCCTCGGCCCCAGGACCTACGAGCAGGTCTTTCGCCTGCTGCTGCGCCTGAAGGGCAATACGCTGTGGCCGGCCATGCACCAGGTGTCGGGCGCCTTCAACGCCAACGCGCGCAACGCCGAACTGGCCCACCTCTACGGCATCGTCATGGGCTCGTCCCACGCCGAGCCGCTGCTGCGCAACAACGTGGCCGAATGGAAGGCGCCGCACGAGCAGTACAACTACGCGACCCACCCGCAACTGGTGCGCGACTACTGGGCCGAGCGGCTGAAAACGAACGGCCGCTTCGACAATCTCTACACCCTGGGCATGCGTGGCATCCACGACTCGGGCATGCAGGGTGGAGGCACGGCGGTCGAAAAGCAGGCCTTGCTGAGCCAGCTGATCGCCGACCAGCGCGAGCTGCTGGCGAAACACGTCGGCGATCCGGCGGCGCTGCCTCAGGTCTTCGTGCCCTACAAGGAGGTGCTGCCCCTGCTGCCGGGCCTGGCGCTGCCCGAAGACGTGGCCCTGGTCTGGCCTGACGACAACTTCGGCTATATCCGCCAGTTCCCCGACGCGGCTCAAGCCAAACGCTCAGGGGGCTCGGGCGTCTACTACCACCTCAGCTATCTCGGCGCGCCGCTGTCCTATCTGTGGCTGAGCACGACGCCACCGGCCCTGGTGGCCGAGGAGATGGGCCGCGCCTTCGACGCCGGCGCGCAGCGGCTGTGGATGGCCAACGCGGGCGACATCAAGCCGCACGAGGTCAACCTCAGCCATTGGTTCGACCTGGCCTGGAATCCCGCCGCCGTGCGCGCGCAGGGGCAGGGCGGCTACCTGCGCGAACTGGCGCAGCGGTGGTTCGGCGCGGCGGAGATCGCGGACATCTGGGACGGCTACTACCGCGTCAACTTCGAGCGCCGCCCCGAGCACCTGCAGTTCCACCTGCCCGGCGAGAAGTTCAAGCGCAGCGGCTGGCCTGCCGCCGCGGTCAACGAACGCCTGACCCGTTTCGCGCAACTGTTGGCGAAGCTGGATGCTCAGCGCGCGCGCGTCGCCGTCGCCCAGCAGGCCGCCTTCTTCCAGCTCGTCGAGTACCCGCTGCGCGCCTCGGCCCTGGCCAATGAGCGCTTCTTCGCGCTGGAGCGCTACGCCGCGACGCTGGAGCGCGACCCGGTCGGTGCGCGCACCTTTGCCGCCCAAGCCGTGCGGGCCGACACCCGACTCAAGGCCCTGACCGCCCGCTACAACAGCGGCCGCTGGGCCGGCATCCTGGCCGAGGAGCCGGCCGACGGCCTGTGGACCAGCTACCGCCAGCAGGCGCCGCTCATGCCGGCTGCCGGCCTGGGCGGTCGAGCTGACCATGCATTGAGCGATCTCGCAAAAGCGGCCGCGGATCTCGCGCCCGTGGTCGCTGCCGACGCGCCGCTCATGCTCCGCGTCATCGCCTCCGAAGGTTGGCGCCGCATCCCCGGCCTCGGCCGTGGCGAGGGCGTGCTGAGCGCGCTGCAGCCCGGCGCGACCTTGGGCTTGCAAGCCGAAGCCCCCGCCGCCGGTCCCGGCTGCCTGCGCATCCATGTGCTGCCCAACTACCCGCAGGCCGCGAATGAGCCCTGGCAGGCCGAGGTGCTCGTCGACGGCCAGACCTATCCCTTGCGCTGGCCGCGCGGCGCTCAGGACGCCGTCTGGGCCCAGGGCGTGCTGGCCAACCGCCTGGGTGCCGCACTCACGCTGCCCGATCGCCCCGTGGGCTTGCGCCTGAAGGCCGGTCAACGTGATCTGATGTTCGATGGTGCCGAGCTGCTGCCCGGCGCCTGCAAAGGCAATCCATGAAGCTCGCCTCGCTTGCTCTTGTCGCTCTGCTGGCAGCGCCGCTCGCCCAGGCCCAGAACCCGCTCGCCCTCGGCAAGGACCTGCGCACCGCCGACCCCTCCGGCCATGTCTGGCCCGACGGCAGGATGTGGCTCTACACCTCGCACGACGAGGAGTGCCAGGCCGACTTCCACATGAAGGACTGGGTCGCCTTCTCGTCCAGCGACCTGGTCAACTGGACCAACCACGGCGCCGTGCTGTCGGTGCGGGACTTGAAGTGGGCCGACGACTACGCCTGGGCGCCCGACGCGGCCTACAAGAACGGCAAGTACTACCTCGTCTTTCCCGCGGGCAATGGCATCAAGGACCGCCAGAACCCCAAGAACAGCACCAAGTGGATGGGCATAGGCATCGCCGAAAGCGACTCGCCCGCCGGCCCCTTCAAGGACATGATCGGCGCGCCGCTGTGGCGCAAGCCCTATGCCAACGACCCGGTGCTGTTCGTCGACGACGACGGCCGCGCCTATCTCTACAGCCGCACCTCGGGCGTCAACTACCTGGTCGCCGAGATGGCCGACGACATGCGCAGCCTCAAGGGCGAGCTGCAGAAGATGGACATGGGCGGCTATGAGCCACCGATGGAAGGCCCGTGGGTGTTCAAGCGCGGCGGCCTGTACTACTTCACGATGCCCGAGCACAACCGCATCCTGACCTATTACACGGCCACGGCGCCCAAGGGACCGTGGACCTACCGCGGCGTCATCATGGACGCCGAGGGTGGCAACAACCACCACTCCATCGTGCAGTACCAGGGGCAGTGGGTCTTGTTCTATCACCGCTGGCTGGACGTCCCTGGCGCGGCCTGCGCCAGGAAGCAGCGCCATGTGGCGGCCGAGTATCTCTACTTCAACGAGGACGGCACGATTCGCAAGGTCGAGCGGACCCAGCAAGGCGTGGGTGATTTTCCCCGTCGGACAATACCTGGCACGCCTGCGGGCGTGACAAAGTGATAGCCATGAAAGCAGCTTCCGCCCTGGCCCTGAGCCTGCTGACCACCGCCGCTCACGCCGATATCAGCTGCGTTGCGGATTTCTCCGCCTTCGGGCAAGGCAGCATGACGGTCGAGATCAAGCCGGCTGCGCTGGAGGGCCGCTTCGACGCCGTCGTCAACGGCCGCACCACCCATGCGGGCATGCTGCCGGTCGATGAAACCATCCGCCCCGGCCTGAACTTCGCGGTCGATGCCTACGGCAGCGAGTTCAAGCAGTTCAACAGCGCCGAACGCTCGCTGGTGCACCTGCACAGGCTGAGCGAGGCCCCCTCGACTCGCGACCTGATCAAGCTGCCTTTCGCACCGGCCGACGTGCGGCGCATCAAGACCTTCGATCTCGTCGGCAAGATGGACAAGTTCGGCGGACAGGTACTGATGGAAGCTTTCGACGAGCGTGGCGCGTCGCTTGGCAAGGTGGTGCGGCGCGCGCTCGTGGCGACTTGCCGCTAGGACGGATCATGACCCGCCTTGGCGGCTGACGGAGCGAGCACCGAGCGGCTCGCGCCGGTGTTGTCCAGCTCTGTCCGCTAGGGCGGGTAGCGGCTCGCCCTGACGCTGCGGCTGCCGCAGCCTCGAGCAACAATGCGCGCGTTCTGGCCGACCCGAGGGCGGTCTGCTGCGAATGGAGAGTCGAGAAATGCAAGCCCACTGCCTGTGCGGCGCCGTCCGCTTCACCTCGCCCGCGGCCCGCGAGATCGGTGTGTGTCATTGCGGCTTCTGCCGGCGCTGGGGCGGTGGCCCGCTGCTGGCCGTGCACTGCGGGACCGAGGTGCAGTTCGAGAACCAGGAGCACATCGGCGTCTATGCCTCGTCCGAATGGGCCGAACGTGCCTTCTGCAAGCGCTGCGGCACGCATCTGTTCTACAAGCTGCTGGCCACCGGCGAGTATTTCGTGCCGGCCGGCGTCTTCGACAGCCAGGACTTCGAGCTGGCCAGCCAGATCTATGTCGACAAGAAGCCGGCCTATTACGACTTCGCCAACCCGACGCCCATGCTGACCGAGCAGCAGGTCATCGAGCAGTACGCGCCGCCCGGCGAGGCATGACACCCATCCGCAACCCGGATGTCCAGGCGCGCTTCGACGCCTACCCGGCCGAGGTGCGCCCGCGCATGCTGGCCTGGACGCCGAGAACCTGATGGTGGTCTTCCAGGACCTGCCCTGGGAGAACTTCTCGCCGGCCGGTGGCCGCCTGCCGCACGCTTAGCGCGGATCGCCCGCCTGTTCGTCCTGCTCGCCCACCCTGCGCCACAGCGCCATGGTGCGGGCCGTCCGGCTCGGTGGCCGGGGAATCTTGCCGGGAATCAGCTGGTCCATGGACTGGATGACGCGAGCGAGGAAGGGCAGGGCGAAGAGCAGCGGCATGGCCATCAGGCGCAGCGCCTCGGGCGTGCCGGCCTGGAACTGTGACGACTGCTGGACGGAGAACGGCAGGGTGAGCATGTTCAGGGAGAGTTGCATGGTGACCGCCTTGTGCCAGTCGGCGTCCATGCCGCTCAGGGCGCAGCGCTGGCGCCGGGTCAGGTGGAAATCCGGCGGATCGCTGCGCCGCAGCCGCAACCGCAGCTCCGCCTGCGGCACGGCTGGCAGCGAGGCCATGTACTCGTGCGCTTCCAGCGCGAGCTGCAGGCGTGCCGCATCGGCCAGGATGGTGGCAACGGCCGGGTTCGCCGAAGCCGTGCCGCCGAGGATCTTCAGGCGGCGCGTGGCGTCGTGCAGCTCCCAGAGCCGGATGCGAAAGCCCCGCTCGGACTCCGTCACCGCATGACCCGCGATGTATTCGAAGGCGTCGTGGGCCTCGATGACGCAGCGCGCCAGGGCACACATGGAGGGCAGGTCGGACAGCTCGCGCGGCGGCGGCTGGGTGGGATCAGGCGCCAGCCGGCGCAAGGCGCTGCAGTGGGCCAGCAGCTTGAGGAAGATCTGCTGGCCGTAGCTGACCTGCGGAGAAGCCGCCGACAGGCCGCCCAGGGTCACGGCCGCCGCCCTGCCATGCTCGAGCACGGCGTCGAATTCGCGCAGCTTCGAACGGTAGTCAGCCCAGGTATTGATCTCTTGCAGCATGCTTGCTTCGTGGCCCCAACAAGCGCGCAAGGTTAGGCGAAGTTTGGGCCGTCCAGTTTTTCGGCCATCCAGCGGGCCGCCAGGGCCGGCCATTGCTGCTGGGTGCCGCCCAGCCCGCGCAGCGCGAAACCGTGCTCGGCCTGCGGGAAGACATGGGCCTCGACGTCCAGCCTGTGCTGCTGGGCCGCGGCGATCAGATGGAGGGCGTGGGCGATGGGCACGATGGCGTCATGCAGGGCATAAGCCAGGAAGACCGGGCAGCGCGGCAGGCCATGGGGTTCGCTGGCGATGCCTATGGGCCAGGCGTCGTAGAAGGCCTGCTTCTCGGGCGGCGCGAAGTCGGGCTTGCCGGGCGGGAATTTGTGGTCGCGGTGGTTGGCGTTGATGGGCGCGTAGGCCATGACAGCGCCCGCGCACTCACGCTGGCAGGCCATCACGCCCGCCAGATGCCCGCCCGAGGACAGGCCCACGTGCAGCAGCGGCAGCGGCGGCAGGCTGGCGAGGTGGTCGAGGGCCAGCAGGCCGTCCCGCAGGGCGATGTCAAAGGGCTGGCCGTTCTGGCCGGGCAGGCGGTGCACCAGCACATAGGCATCCAGCTCCAGCGTGTTCAGCCATTGCGCGATCTCGACGCCTTCCTTGTCATGCATCAGCTGCAGATAGCCACCACCCGCGTAGACCAGGGCACGGCCGCGGGCCGGCGTGGGCGCCAGGAATGCGTGGAGCTCCGCGCGCGTGGGGTGGCGGCAGATGCGGTCAGGCGATTCACCGTCGAAGACATTGGGCGCACCGGCCGAGAGGGCAATGACGGTCACGGTTTTTCCTTCAGCGGCAGGCCGAAGTCGGGCATGCCGTCAGCCGTGAAGTTGAGCGGCTGCACACGCGTGGCGCGGCCCGTGTCCTTCAGCGGGTCGCCGACGATGTCGCGGTAGTTGCGGGCATGGAAGATAGTGAGCACCTGGCCATCGGGCTCGGTGATGAAGCTGTTGTGGCCCGGGCCATAGATGCCGTTCTCGGGGCTGCTGACGAAGACGGGGCCGGGGGACTTGCGCCAGGACCCGGCATCGAGCAGGTCGGCGTTCTCGTCGGCCCAAAGCAGGCCCAGGCAGTACTCGGCGCCGGTGCCGGCCGCGGAGTAGCTGATGAAGACGCGGCCACCGTGGATCAGCACGGTGGGCGCCTCGTTGACCCTGTGGCGCACCTTTTCCCAGGCGTACTCGGGCCGGCTCAGCCTCAGCTGCGGCCCTTCCAGCGCCGTGGGGCTGGCCATGCGAGACAGATAGATGTCGGTGCTGTGGTTCTTCTGCGCCGGGTCGGTCTGGGCCCAGGCCATATAGCGCTGGCCGCGGTGCTCGAAGACGGTGGCGTCCAGCGTGAACGTCTCCCACCGGGTCTTGATCCGGCCGCGCTCCCGCCATTCGCCCTGCATGGGGTCGGGCGAGGCGTTCTCCAGTGCCCACAGGCGGATCTTCCAGGGTTCCCTGGCTTCGCCGGCACTGAAATAGATGAACCAGCGGCCATCGAGGAAATGCAGCTCCGGCGCCCAGATATGGCGGCTCATGGGACCGCTGTCGTGCATGCGCCAGACCACCCTCGGCTCAGCCGTCGCAAGGCCGGTGATGCTGCGTGCGCGGCGCAACTCGAGGCGGTCGTATTCGGGCACCGTGGCCATCAGGTAGTACCACTCGCCGTGGCGCAGGATCTGCGGGTCGGCGCGCTGGGGGATCAGGGGATTGGGCCAGGCGGACTGGGCTCGTGAGGGCAGGGCCGCGCCCAGCAGGGCGGCGCTGGCACCGGCCAGCAGCAGGCGGCGGGACGTCATGGCCGCTGCGCCCGGTAGTGCTCGGCCAGCACGTCAAACGCGAGCTTGCGCTGGCCGGTCTCGGAGATCAGGCCCTTGCGATTCCAACCGTTCTGGTAGACCGGATGCTCGCGGCGCGGCGAGCGGAAGTCCTTCAGGATCCACGGCGACATGCCGCGCAGTGTCGCCACCTGGGCGGCCATGGCCAGCGTCGCGCGGTAGTAGTCGGCCTGGTAGTCCTCGGAGAACTTCGGTTTCAGCACCGGGTCGCGGAAGCCCGCGAGGGCATCGGCGCCGAACTCGGAGAACAGCAGGGGCTTGTCCTTGGGCACGTCCCAGCGCAGCTGGCGCACCGCCTCCAGTGTGTCGTCGCCATACCAGCCGGCATAGGTGTTGACGGCGATGACGTCGAGCTGGGGCAGCAATGGGTCGGCGATGTGGAGGATGTCGCCCTGGCGCTCGACGAGCAGGGCTGCGCTGACCAGGCGGCTGGGGTCCAGCGCGCGCACGGTCTGCGCGAGCGCCGTGTGGAAGCGCGTGCGGTTGTCGGCCACCGGCGTTTCATTGCCGATGCTCCACAGGATCAGCGCCGCACGGTTGCGGTCGCGGTAGATGGTCTCGGCCTGCATGCGGCGGGCCCTGTCGAGCACGGCCGGCGTGTCCCAGTCGATGCTCCAGTAGACGGGGATCTCGCTCCAGACCAGCAGGCCGAGTTCGTCGGCCACGCGCAGCATGGTCTCGTTGTGCGGGTAGTGGGACAGGCGCACATAGTTGCCATGCAGGCCAGTCTTCACCTCGGTCAGCAGGCGGCGTGCGGCGGCCTCGTCGATGCGGCGAGCCGGGTTGGGACCGACTTCTTCCTCATGGATGGAGATGCCGCGCAGCGTGACGGGTTGGCCGTTGAGCAGGATCTCGCTGCCGCGCACCGCGATGGTCCGAAAGCCGATGCGGTCGCGCACGCGGTCGCCGCTCGCTTCGAATTCGACGTCGTAGAGCGTCGGCGACTCGGGCGACCAGCGCTTCAGTCCCGCCGGCGCGGCGGTATCGAAGCGGGCCTCGCCATTCGTATCGGTGCGGGCCTGCAGCGTGACGCCCAGCGTCGCGATGCGCAGGCTCACCGCCTGGTTGGCCGACTGGGCGCCGTTGAGCTGCAGGCTGCCCACCAGCCGGCCGGCGTCGGTCAGGCGCAGCGTCGCGTCGTCGATGAAGGTGGCCGGCGTCTGGAAGAGCTTGACCGGCCGCGTGATGCCGCCATACAGATCCCAGTCGGTGATCTCGGCCGGGATGGCCTGGGCATCGTGCTTGGAATCCACGCCGATGACGAGGCGGTTGCCCGTCTCGCGCAGGGCCTGCGTGATCTCGACGACGAAGGGCGTGAAGCCGCCCTCATGCCTGCCGACTTCCTGGCCGTTCAGGAAGACCGTGCTGCGGTAGTTCACGGCCTCGAAGCGCAGGAAGCTGCGCCGGCCCGGCTTCACCGGAGCATCGAAGCGGCGCTGGAACCACATCAGGCCGTCGTAGTAGCGCAGCTCGGGCAGGGCCGAGTTCCAGGCGCCGGGGATGTCCAGCATCGGCGCGCGGTCGAGGTCGTACTCGAAGAAGCCGACGCCGCCCTTGGCTTCGGTTGCGGCCACGTCCACATCGCGGAAGCGCTGCATGCGCGGCTTGGCGGGCCAGCCGTTGATGTCGGTGAAGCCGGTGCGGTAGAGGTCCTTGGAATAGGCCCATCGGCCCGACAGGTCCTGGGCGGCGGCGCGTGCCGTCAGCAGCAGGGGCGGGCGCAGCGTGTCGGCGGTGGCCAATGAGCAAAGCGTCCAGGCGAGGGCGAGCGTGATCCAGGCGCGCATGACGGCCCTTCAGTTGAAGTGGAAGAGGGGCGTCAGCGGCCACTGCCGCGGCTTGTTGTCGGGCTCGACCTCCATCAGGTCGGCCATGTAGTCCCACCAGCGGCGCATGACGGGCTGCCGGGGCAGGGCGTCGAAGGCGGCACCGGGCTTGCGCTTGAGCACGGCGAACAGGGAGAGGGTGTCTTCGTCCAGGAAGATCCAGTAGTCGTGGATGCCGGCCTCGCGCAGGGCTGCTGCGAGGTCGGGCCAGAGCTCGTCGTGGCGGCGCTTGTACTCGGCCACCACGCCGGGCTTGAGCTGCATCTTGAAGGCCAGGGTTTCGTCGCTCATCCGGGGGTCTCCTGTCTATTGAATGTCCTGCTCCGCCATCGGCAGCGCCGACACGTCGCGGCGGCGCAGGGCGGGATCATGCTGCCAGCAGCCAGGGTTCAGTCCGCCCAGTTCGATGCCCGCACCGACGGCGATGGGCTGGCCCAGCGCCAGGCGGCTGCCGGTGAAGTGCCAGTCGGCCGCATCCAGCACATGTCCGCCGCGCCGGGCCTCGACGTCCAGCCCCGTGAAATGGAAGTTGCGCAGCGGCGCCTCGGCATAGGCGTCGACCTCGAAGGCGACATCCGCGCCACGCGCCTTGAGGCGCTCGATGCGTACGCCGTCCACCTGGACGCGACCGCGCTCGGCAGGCACCGGCGCGGCCAGGTTGCGCCAGTGCGCCGGCGCGCCGGCTGTTTCGGCGGCCGGGATGTCGGCACGGCTGAAGGCGGGGTTCCAGTTCATCGTCACGCGCAGCGCGGTGGGCACGTCGCGCAGGGACAGGTCGCTGACCGTCACGCCCTCGATGAAGCCGCCACGGCTGGGCGCCGACTTGAACAGCAGGCCGACCGGCACCGGTGCGTGCACCTCGATGCGCTGCGCCGTGATGCGCCGGAACCCGCCCGAGGTCTCGCTGCCGAAGGTCAGGCCGGCGGCGCCCTCGCGGACGATGCAGTCGCTGATGCTGATGTCCTCGCAGGGGCGAGCCACACGCAGGCCGTCGGCGTCGCGGCCAGCCTTCATGCACAGGGCGTCGTCGTTGACGGCGATGTCGGCGCGGCGGATGGTGACGCGGCGCGAGGAGTCGATGTCGATGCCATCGGTGGAGGGACCGCGCGCGTCGCCATCGTTGTTGCGGATGGTGAGGCGGTCCACGGTCACGTCTTCCGAGTAGCAGAGGTGCAGCGTCCAGAAGCCGGAACGGCGCAGCAGCAGGCCATCGCCGATGCTGACGCGGGACGACTCGAAGACCTGGATGAGGCGCGGGCGCTGCGCGTCGTAGTCCGAGGCCCAGCGCAGGCCGCGCGGCTCGTAGGTCGCGCGCAGGGCCCAGTAGCTGTCCCAGAAGACCTGGCCGTCGCCGTCGATGCAGCCATCGCCAATGAGACCGACGTCATGCTCGCCGTAGATATTGACGAGGGCCGCCGGCCAGCGCATCTCGATGCCCGAGACGCGCGTGGCCAGCAACGGATAGTCGGCGAGGTTGCGTGAGCCCAGCAGCGTGGCGCCGGTCTCCAACCTCAGCGTCATGCCGCTCTTCAGGAAGAGCGAACCGGTCAGATAGGTGCCGGGCGTCAGGCTCAGTGTCGTGCGCTGCAGGGCTGCGGCGTCGATGGCGGCCTGCAGCGCCCGCGTGTCGAGGGTGATGCCGTCGCCGCGGGCGCCGAAGGCTTGGGCATCCACCTCAAACGATGCCGCTGCCGGAGGCTCCCGCTTTCGGCGGACGCTTCACGGCGACCTTCTCGCGATAGCCGCTGGCGCGATAAGCGGCCACCGGGTCGGCCGCACCACCGGCCCGCAGGCGGGCCATGGCGAGGATGGGGCTGACGTCGGTGCGGAAGGCCTTCTTCAGCGCCTGGGCCGACTGCAGCGCGTCGTTGGCTTCCTGGAAGCCAGCCAGGGCGGCGCGGTCGACCAGGGCGGCCTGCACGAAGGCGCGCTGCACCTCGACGGCGCTGCTCATCAGGCTCTCGATGGGATCGGTCACGTTGTGCGACTGGTCCAGCATATAGGCGGGCTTGAACGTGCCGTCGCGCAGCGTGGCATCGGCCAGCTCGTTGAAGACGAGGAAAAGCTGGAAGGGGTCGATGCTCCCCGAGTCCAGGTCGTCGTCGCCGTATTTGCTGTCGTTGAAGTGGAAGCCGCCGAGCTTGCCGAACTGGGCCAGGCGGGCCACGATCATCTCGATATTGGTGTTGGGCGCATGGTGGCCCAGGTCGACCAGGCATTTGGCCTTGTCGCCGAGCGTCTGCGCCGCCGCGAAGCTGGTACCCCAGTCGGCGATGACCGTGCAGTAGAAGGCCGGCTCGAACAGCTTGTGCTCGATATACATCAGCCAGTCGTCGGGCAGGGCGGCGTAGATGCCCTTGGCACTGTCCAGATAGCGCTCCAGCGCGCCGCGCAGATTGTGCTGGCCGGGGAAGTTGGCGCCGTCGCCGACCCAGACCGTCAGACCCTTGGAGCCCAGGGTCTTGCCGAGCTCGATGCAGTCGATGTTGTGGGCCACCGCCTGCTCGCGGGCGGCCTGGCTTTGCGCGGTCAGGCTGCCGTATTTGTAGGTCTGGGCCTGACCCGGCTGATCCTGGAAGGTGTTGGAGTTCACCGCGTCGAAGGACAGGCCCAGGCTGTCGGCCTGCTGGCGCAGCGCCTTGGGGTCGGCCGGCTTGTCCCAGGGGAAGTGCAGCGACACCGTGGGCGTGGCGCGCGTGAGCTGGTGGATGACGGCGCAGTCCTCCAGCTTCTCGGTCACGTCGCGCGGTTCGCCCTTGCCGGGGAAGCGCGCGAAGCGCGTGCCGCCCGTGCCCACGCCCCAGCTGGGCAGGGCGACGGCAAAGGTCTGGGCCTTGGCCGTCAGGGCCTCGATGTCCACGCCGCGGCGCGACAGCATGCCGCCCAGGGCGTCGTAGTCGGCCTGCAGTGTGGCGCGCTGGCTGGCGTTGTGCTGTTCGACCTGGCCTGAGTCGATGATTTGCGTCGTCATGTTTGTCTCCTTCCCGCCGATTGTTAGCGGGTGAACGCGGCGGCGTTGCCGGCGTCCACATTGAGGACATTGCCGGTGCTCTTGCCGGACTTGTCGCTGGCCATGAAGTACACCGCCTCGGCGATGTCCTCGGGCAGCACGCTGAGCTTGAGCATGCTGCGCTGGCGGTAGAACTCTTCGATGTTGTCGGCCTCGATCTTGTTGGAGGCGGCGCGTTCTTCCTTCCACTTGCCGTCCCAGATGCGCGAGCCGCGGATGACGGCGTCGGGGTTGACGACGTTGACGCGCACGCCGATGGCGGCGCCCTCCAGCGCGATGCAGCGGGCCAGGTGGATCTCGGCCGCCTTGGCCGTGCAATAGGCCGAGGCGCCGGCCGAGGCGACCAGGCCGTTCTTGCTGGCGACGAAGACCATGCTGCCGCCGATCTTCTGCTGCTTCATCAGGCGGAAGGCGCCGCGGCTGACCAGGAAGTAGCCGGTGACGAGGATGTTCTGATTGCGGTTCCAGATCTCCAGCGTGGTGTCTTCCAGCGGCGCGGCGGAGGCGATGCCGGCGTTGGACACGAGGATGTCCAGGCCGCCGAAGCGCAGCGAGGTGGCCGACAGCAGGGCCTCGACCTGGGCTTCGGAGGTGATGTCGCCCTGCACGGAGGCGACGCAGTCCTTGCCACCAACCTTGATCAGGGCCTGCTTCGCTTCTTCCAGTGCCCCGGCATCGATGTCGGTCAGCATGACGCAGGCGCCTTCCTGCAGCAGCTGGCGGGCCACGGCCTGGCCGATGCCGCCGGCGCCGCCCGTCACCAGGGCCACGCGCCCGGCCAGGCTCTTGGGCTTGGGCATGCGCTGCAGCTTGGCTTCCTCGAGCAGCCAGTACTCGATGTCGAAGGCCTCCTGCTCGGGCAGGCCGACATAGGTGTCCACGCCGTTGGCGCCGCGCATCACGTTGATGGCGTTGATGTAGAACTCGCCGGCGATGCGGGCCGTGGCCTTGTCCTTGGCGAAGGACAGCATGCCGACACCCGGGATCAGATAGATGACGGGATTGGCGTCGCGCACGGCCGGGCTGTTGGCGCGCTTGCAGCGCTCGTAATAGGCCGTGTAGTCGGCGCGGTAGTCCGAGAGCTGCCGGTCCAGGCCGGCCAGCAGCTTGTCGACGTCGGGCTGGGCGGGATCGAAGTCCAGCACCAGGGGGCGGATCTTGGTACGCAGGAAGTGGTCGGGGCAGGAGGTGCCCAGCGCGGCCAGCTTGGCCAGGTCGTTGCTGGCGACGAACTCCAGCACCGCGGCACTGTCGTTGAAATCGCCCAGCTTGCGTTCACCGGCGCTGATGCGGCCGCGCAGCGCGGGCATGAGCCTGGCGGCCAGAGCGGCACGCTGCTCGGGCGGCAGGGTGAGGGTCTTCACGCCGCCGAACACCGGCTGCTTGATGTTCTCGGCCAGCCATTGCTCGGCCAGGCGGATCATCTCCAGCGTGATCTCGTAGCAGGACTTGGCGGTGTCGCCCCAGGTGAAGAGGCCATGGCCTTCCAGGATGATGCCCTTCAACTTGGGCTGGGACGTGGCCAGGGCCTCGAGCTTGAGGCCGAGGTCATAGCCGGGCCGCTGCCAGGGCAGCCAGCCCAGCTGGCCGCCGAAGATGACCTCGGTCAGGCGGCGGCTGTCGGCGCAGGCGGCGATGGCGATGATGGCGTCGGGGTGCATGTGGTCGACATGCGCCTTCGGAATATAGGCATGCAGCGGCGTGTCGATACTCGCCGCACGCGGATTCAGGTTGAAGGTGCAGTGCGGCAGATAGTCCACCATCTCGTCTTCATGGGCCAGGCCGCGATAACGCTTTTTCAGCGCCTGCAGCTTGTCCATATAGAGGGTGGAAAACCCATCGAGTTTGATGCTGCCGAGGTCGCCGCCCGAGCCCTTGACCCACAGCACGTCGACGTCTTCACCGCTCAGGTGGTCGCGCATCTTCACCTTGGCCGACGTATTGCCGCCGCCGAAATTCGTCACGCGCAAATCCGAACCGAGCAGATTGGAGCGATAGAGCAGCAGTTCGGGCTCGCTCATTTTGGCTGCCACGGCGTCATCCCATTTCGAGGCGATGGGGGTTTGTGCGGGAGTTTGGGAATTTGCAGTCATCAGCTGGCCTGTATTCAGTCGTCAATCATCCCCATGAGCGCTTCTTGCGCTGCGGGGCCCGCCTTTTGCGGGTTGGCGGAACGCAGTGTGGGCTCAAACCGGGCGCCCTGCGCGGTGCCGGCGCAGTAAATCAAAAGGATGAGCGAAAGCGGGCACGGCGGCGGCTCCGCTCACGAAACGCTCAAGCTCATGAGCGTTTGTTGATTGACGCTGTCATGCAGCTGACGTAATCTGCACTTGGAACAGCGTTTCACCCAGGCTTTGATTGCTTCTGAGCGTGAGTGAAGCGGGCTGCGCCGGCCGGTGCCTACGCTCACCGGCCGTGACTCAAGACCTGGCCCGAGCCGGGCCGTCAGGCCAAGCGACATCCGCCCTGCAGAGGCTGGATGCCATAACGATGAGACAACGGTCGCCGCCGGCATCGAAGGGGCGCCCGATAAAGGTGATCCGATGATCAATCACAAGCGTCACAAGCGGCTTCTCAAACTGCTGGACGAGCGCGAGCACGCCAGCGTCCAACAATTGATGGAATGGTTGTCGGCCTCGGCCGCAACCGTGCGCCGGGATATTTCCTGGCTGGCTGCCAAAAACCAATTGACGCGCACCCGCGGCGGCGCGCAAAGGCTGGAGCAAAAGAAAAAGTCATACACGCTGTCCAGCGAGACTTTTCAAAGCAATGCCCAGCAGAATACTGCGGCCAAGCGTGCCATCGCCCGTTATGCCACGTCGATGTGCAATAACGGCGAAACCATCATCATCAATGGCGGAACTACCACTTTCATGATGGCGGAGTTTCTCGTCGAGAAACAGCTGAAGATTCTCACCAACTCCTTCCTGATGGCCGAGCGCCTGCTCGTCACCAGCGACAACGAAATCATCCTGCCCGGCGGCAAGGTCTATCGCGAGCAGAACGTCATCCTCAGCCCCTTCGAGAACGACGTCGCCCAGCACCATTACGCGGCCAAGATGTTCATGGGCGTCTATGGCCTGTCCATCCTGGGCCTGATGGAGGCCGACCCGCTGCTGATCCAGGCCGAGAAGCGCCTGATCGGCCAGGCCGAGGAGCTGGTCGTGCTGGTGGACAGTTCCAAGTTCCAGCGCAAGGCCGGCCTGGTGCTGTGCGGCCTGAACCGCGTCTCCACCGTCATCACCGATACCGGCGCGTCGGACAGCGCCGTGCAGTTGCTGGAGCATTACGGCGTGCGCGTCATCACCGTGGAGCCCGAAGCGGTGGACCCCCGGGTGGTGGAGGCTTCGGCCATGAGCTCGCATGACTACGCGGCCGTGCTGGAGTCGGGCGCTTACCACCGGCACGCGGGGCTGGTCTCTTGAGCGCTGCGTCGCCCGGCACTGTTGTCCTCGACATCGGCAAGACCAACGCCAAGCTCACCCTGATCGATGCGGCCGGCAAGACGCTGGCCGAGCGGCGCACGCCCAACACCGTGCGCCGCGATGGCCCCTATCCCCACCACGACACCGACAGGCTGTGGAGCTGGATGCTGGGTGAGTTGCGCGGGCTGTCAGCGCTGGCGCAGATCCGCGCCATCGTGCCGGTCACGCATGGCGCCACGGCGGCGCTGGTCGACAACGCGGGCCTGGTGCTGCCGGTGCTCGACTACGAGCATGTGCCGGGTGACGCGACCGACGCGGCGCGCTACGAATCGCTGCGTCCTTCCTTCGAGGAAAGCGGCTCGCCGCAATTGCCGGCGGGGCTGAACCTCGGCCGCCAGCTGGACTGGCTGCAGGCGCGCTTTCCTGCCGAGGTCGCCCGCGCCACGCATGTGCTGATGTATCCGCAATACTGGGCCTGGCGCTTCTGCGGCGTCGCGGCCAGCGAGGTGACGTCCCTGGGCTGCCACACCGATCTGTGGCGGCCCCGGGTGGCGCGGTGGTCCAGCCTGGTCGAAAGGCTGGGTTGGGAACCCCTGTTCCCGCCCCGGCGCGATGCCTGGGCGCGGCTCGGCAAGCTGAGGCCGGAACTGGCGGCCGATACCGGCTTGCCCGCAGACTGCGAGATCGTCTGCGGCATCCACGACAGCAATGCGTCGCTGCTGCGCCATCTGCTGACGCTGCAACAGAGCGGCCCCTGCACGGTGCTGTCCACCGGCACCTGGGTCATTGCCGCGGCCCTGGGATCGGCGACGCGGCCGCTTGTCGAAGCCCAGGACATGCTGGCCAACTGCGATGTCTTCGGCGACGCCGTGCCCTGCATGCGCTTCATGGGCGGACGCGAGTTCGGTGCCATCGCCGGTGCCCGGCCGGCAGCTTTCGGGCAGGCGGAGGTCGAGAAGCTGATCGCCCAGCGCAGCCTGGCCTTGCCCTGCTTTGCCGAGACCGGCGGCCCCCTCGCCGGTCAGGCCGGCCGCATCGCCGGCCCCGCACCGGCCACGCCCGCCGAGCAGGCGGCGCTGGCCACCCTCTACGTCGTGCTGATGACCGACCACTGCCTGAACGCCCTCGGCGCCGAGGGCCGCGTCGTCGTGGAAGGCGCCTTCACGGCCAATCCCTGGTTCGGCCCGCTGCTGGCCGGCCTGCGTGAGGGCCGCGATGTGAGTGTGTCGGATGACAGCAGCGGCACGACCTGCGGTGCTTGGCTGCTGGATGCCTGGGGCACTGCGCCCGAGCCGGCCGGCGAGCCGGTGGCAGCGCTGAACCCGATGGGCTGGCGGGCCTACCGCGACGCCTGGCGAACGCAGGCCGGCGCGCATTGAACGAAAAGGGCCGGTCTCTCGCGAGACCGGCCCTTTGACTTGAGCGCTGACGATCAGCCGCGCCGGCGACGGCGCATGCCGGCGACACCCAGGCCGGCCAGCGCGGTCAGGGCCAGCGAGCCCGGCTCCGGAATGCTGAAGGCCCGCACGCTGTCGATGGCCGGCACGCTGTAGCCACTCGTGTCGGTCGCGCTGTCGAAGGCATAGACGCGAACTTCGTCAAAGCCGACGAGATCGCTCAGCCCCAGCACGCCACCGATGCCTGCTGCGCCGAGGGACACGCGGCCGGTGCCGGTCTGCACGCCGTCCAGCCAGGTCTGCCACATCAGATAGATGCTGGCGTAGCCCGAATCGACGGCGAACTCAATGCCGTTGAGGTCGCGCGCCGCGCTGCGGATGGACAGATAGGCGTTCATGCCCGCGGTGGCGAAGTAGTTGCCTGAGAAGGACTGGCTGTAGCTCTCGCCGGCATTGAGGTCCACGCAGTTGCCACCGGCATAGCCGCAGCCGCCGTTGTCGTTGGCCAGGCCGGTGTGGCTGAACAGCAGGCCGCCTTCCGACCAGGGGCTGTCGAGGTTGACGTTGGCCGTGAAGTCGGCGGCGTAGGTCAGGTGGGCTGCACCCGGCGTGGCGCTGCCGACGCCGGTGGTCTGGACGACCGAAGCCATGGCCGGTGCGGCGAACAGGGCGGCGATCAGCGAAAGGAGTCGGGTTTTCATGATGTCAGGGCAGCTGGATGAGGTCGATGGCATCGAAGGAGATGCTGGGGCTGAGGAAGCGCGCGCCGGCGGTGCCGCTGACCGTGTTGATGGTCAGCACATTGGTGCCGACGACCAGTTGGCTGGCCGGGATGTCGAAGTTGTAGATGCGGTTCACGCCGCGGTACGTGCCCACCGTCATGTTGCGCGACACCTTGGGCGGCGCCGGGGGAATGGCCGACGTCCAGCTGTTGACGCTGACCTGGGGGCGGGCGCCGGCGAAGTCGGCCGTGAGCCCGACGCGCAGCCGCAGCGGCGCCGCGTTCTGGCCTCGCTTGAGCATGAAGCGCACCTGCAGGCCGTTGTTGACGTCCTTCCATTGGTAGGCCGGCCATTGCGTCGCGGCATTGGACTGGCCGATGACGAAGGGCCCGACATTCCACGACGCCATGCGCACGTCACCCGGATGCATGAAGGTCAGCTTGTCGCCGTTGATGAACTCCTGCGGCGAGCCGTCCCACTGGCCGATGCGCCAGAGGGCCGGCGTGGCGGCAGGGTCGGCGGTGATGGTGATGGGGTTCAGCGCGTAATTGGCATTGGCCGTCACGGTGACCTGGGCGGTCTGCACTTCCAGCTCGCCCTTGTAGATGGTCATGGTGTAGACGCCCGGCAGCATGCCTTCGGCCGTGAAATGGCCGTCGGCCGGATCGGCATCCACCCAGTACTGCGCCTTGCTGTTGGCGAAGCCCGCCGTGTAGGGCACGCCCGCGACGCGGCCGTTGAGGCCGGCCACGCTGACCGAACCGCGGCCCACCGGCGGCACATAGCCCACCAGGTTCAGCGCGCCGTACCAGCTCGTGTCCGGGCGCACCGTCGGCAGCGCACCGTCGGTGAACATCAGGATGTAGGTGTTCAGGATGCCAAGGCGGAAGGCCTCGGTCTGGGCCTCGCCGTAATTGACCATATAGGTCAGCTCGTTGGTGGTGTCGGTGATCTGCTGCAGCAGGCTGCGGTAGAACGGGCCGCCCGAGTCGCCCTCATGGTTGTCGCGCCAGAACCAGAGGCCGACGCCGGGGCCGGTGCCACCGAGGATCTGCCAGTCCTTGAGGCGGCGGTTGGAGTAGTGCTTGGAGCGCGACTCGCCGGCGCGCGCATCGGGCGCGGTGAAGCCGAACACGTCGGCCGACTCGATGGCGCCACTGGTGCCGCGCAGGTCTTCGGCCCAGAAGTTGGCGCCGTTGTAGCTGACGAGGCCGCCGGCCGTGCTGGCCGGGCCGCCACTGGGCAGCTTGGCGATGGGCACGCGGGCGATGAAGCGCACCAGGCCGTGCACGTCGGGTTCCTCGGTGAAGTGGGTGCCCATGTGGATATGGGGCTGGCCCTTCCTGACGAGGTAGTAGTGGGTCAGCACGCCGCCCTTGGTGCTGGTGCTGGTCAGCGTGATCTTGATGTAGTCGCTGCCGGTGACGACGCCGCCGTTGATGTTGGCGGCGGGCGTGGCCACGCCGTTGGCGTCGACGAGCTCGGCCTTGACGGTCAGCGCGCTGACGTTGGTGTAGAGCCAGTCCGCGCCCGAGTTCAGCTGGGTGCCGCGTGCCGGGTCGGCGTACTCCACGCCCTTGTAGACCAGGCTGGAGATGTCGCCCGCCGACGTGGTGCTGGCGCCGTTGTCATAGGCGCGCACCTTGAACACGAGGCCGCCATCGGTGTCGATGATGTATTGCGGCTTGGCGGCATTGCCGCTGTCGTGCACGGTGGTGATGCTGAAGGCCGCCATCGCGGGTGCGCAGGCGGCGAGCAGGCCTGCGGCCAGCCAGCGCGTCCAGGGCGGGCGCGCGCTTGTCGTCGTGTTCATGAGGTCTCCTGGTTGGTGTCTTTGTTCACGGTCTATGACCGGGAACGGACTCTAGGCAGGGGACCTCGGTGCGTGTACTCAACCCGCTGAGCGTTTGGACGTCGTTTCAAACGCGCCGTTGAAGGGGCGCCTTGATGCGCGCTAACACGGTGTTTGCGATAGCCGATGCGGCATCGCGCTCACTTCATCAACGCTTGATAGGTGAGGTTGCGCACACGCAGATGCAGCGTCGAGTTGCCCGCGGGACGCAGCTGGGTCATGAAGAGAATGACCAGTCTCTCCTTGGGATCGACCGTGTACTGCGGGAAATAGGCGCTGCCCCAGCCGAAGGCGCCTTCGCTGCCCAGTTCCTTGAAGCCGCCGCGACGCACATTGACCCAGAAGCCCAGGCCGAAGCCGTCGGCATCGCCGCCGGACTTCGTTCCGAGGTGGTCGGCCGTCATCAGCGCCACGGTATGGGGCGACAGCAGGCGCACGCCGTCCAGCTCGCCCTGGTTCAGCAGCATCTGCAGGAAGCGCGTGTAGTCGCCGGCCGTGGACAACATGCCGGCGCCGCCGGACAGCAGCTTGCGCGGGCCGTTGACGAAGTCGCTGCGGGCCGGCGTCTCCATCAGCTTGAGCTGGCCGCCCTCCAGGCCATAGACATTGGCCAGCCGCGAGAGCTTGTCCGGCGACAGGAAGAAGCTGGTGTCGGGCATGCGCAGCGGATCGGTGATGCGCTGCTTGATGAAGCGGTCCAGCGGCATGCCTGAGACGACCTCCACCAGCCGGCCCAGCACGTCGGTCGCATAGCCGTAGATGAAGGCATCACCCGGCTGCCCCTGCAGCGGCAGGGCGGCGAAGCGCTCGGTCCACTGCGCCAGGGTCTCGTCGTTGCCGACGAGATACCAGTCCGTCAGCACGGCCTTGGCATAGGCCGAGGCCGCCGGGCCGCCGCCATAGCTCATGCCGGCGGTATGGGTCAGCAGGTCGTGGATGGTCAGCGGCCGGCGCGGCTTCTCGGTGCCGCCGCCGGGCAGAGCCACCTGCACGTTGGCGAAGGCCGGCAGATAGCGGGCCACCGGATCCTTCAGCAGGAAGCGGCCTTCCTCGTAGAGCATCATGGCCGCGACGGTGGTCAGGGCCTTGGTCATGGAGGCGATGCGGAAGATGGTGTCCTTCTGCATGGGCCGGGCGCTCTCGATGTCCTGCTGGCCATAGGCCTTAAAGACGACGGGTTTGCCGTCGCGCAGCACCACCATGACGCCGCCCGCGAGCTGTCTGCCGTTGATCTGCTCGTCGATGGCCGCGTCCAGCCGCTTCAGGCGTTCGACCGAGAAGCCGGCGACGAGGGCCGGTGGCGCTGCGAAAGCGACGGGCGCGTGGACCAGCGTGGCACCGGCCAGTGCCACGGCGAGGACGAGAGACTTCATGCGGCTTAGTCGCCCAGCGGGCGCTGGTTGGTGAAGCCGGGGCTGGTAGCGACGCGGAATTGCTCCGGCGCCTGCGGCCGGCCCGGCTCGATGGCGCCCAGATCATCCCGCAGCTGATCAGCCACCGGCACCCGGGCTTGCCTCAAGCCCAGGGCCACCAAACGCGCCAACTGCAGGGCGCCGTAGTTGTTGTGGTGGGTGTTGTCCAGCTTGCCGTTGTTCAGTGGGTGGGCGGCCTGGGAGCGTTCGGAGCCGAGGGCGGCATAGAACTGCTGGCTCATCGCATTGAGGTCGATGAAGGCAAGTTTCATGTCCTGGGCCACCGCGCGAGCCGCGTCGGCGTACTCGGTCAGGCTGGGCTTGAGCTTGCCTTGCGAATCGAAGTTGCGCCTTTCCATCGACGACATCACCACCGGCACGCCACCGCGCGCCAGGATGCGCTCGGCGTGGGTGCGCAGCTCGGCCTTGTAGGTCTGGGCGTTGCCGCTGCCGTCCTTCTGCTGCTTCTGGTCGTTGTGGCCGAACTGCAGCAGCACCGTGTCGCCGGGCCGCAGCACGGACAGGATCTTGTCGATGCGCCGGCGCGCCAGCGAGTCGCGATAGGTCTCGCCCGACTCGGCATGGTTGGCCACGGCCACCGTGGGCTTGAACAGGGCCGTCAGCATCTGGCCCCAGCTGGCATAGGGCTCGCCGCTCTGGTCGGCGACCGTCGAGTCGCCCAGCAGGAAGACGGTGGGCACGCTGACGGGCTCGATGACGAAGCGGCGCAGGGCGGGACGGTCGCCGTTGATCTCCAGCGTCAGGCGGCGGTCCCAGGCCCAGGCTTCGCTGGCGATCTCGCGCTCCTTGAGCTTGACGCGGCCGGCTTCAATCCCCGGGGCGGCGGCGATGTCGGCCGTGCGCACGTTGACGATGAAGCTGCGGGTCTCGGTGCCGCCGGCGGGCAGCCTGGCGCTGTCCAGCATCAGCCGGCGCAGCTCGGCCTTGATCGTCGTGTCGCTCGCTGCCGCGCCACCCAGCGTCGCAGTCACGCGGTAATTGCCTTCGGGCAGGTCGACCGAGAAGAAGCTGGGCTGGCCGGCGGCATTGGGCGGCGCGCCGGGCTCGAAGCCGTTGCCGCGTTCGCGGCTGTACGTCGGCTCGGCCTTGCCGTCGAAGTCGAAGCGCAGCGCGTGTGCCGCAAGCGGCTGCGAAATGCAACCACAGAGACACAGAGGCACAGAGAGAAGCAAGGAAAGAAGAACCTTCATTCCTCTGTGTCTCAGTGCCTCTGTGGTTGTGTTCATTGCAGGCATGTCAGTCGGTCAGTTGATCGCCGATCAGCGCCAGGTTCTGGATCGCCGCCAGGCCCCATTGCGCCGTGTCGTTGGTGCTGATCCACGGCGCTTCGTCCACCGGATTGAGCGCCAGC
Source organism: Roseateles saccharophilus (assembly GCF_031458095.1). GTDB lineage: Bacteria > Pseudomonadota > Gammaproteobacteria > Burkholderiales > Burkholderiaceae_C > Pelomonas > Pelomonas saccharophila_A. The sequence continues at coordinate 1,730,726 of NZ_JAVDXU010000001.1, read as the reverse complement.
GGGCCGGCGATGCGTGTCGTCTTCAGCGTCTTGTGGCCGCGCGGGTCGTCGGCCCAGAACTCGCGCCAGGCGCGCTGGGCCAGGGCCTTGTCCTGCTTGTGCTTGGCGGCGTAGGCGCTGAGGCGCGAGTGGCCCACGCTCAGCACCGTGCCGCCGCCGTGCGGGGCGCCCAGGGCCTTGACCTGCTGCTCGCGCGGTGCGTTGTAGAGCTCGCAGTACTGCAGCCAGGCCTGCTTGAACGCGGGTTCGTCGATCAACTCCACCAGCTCGGCCATCATCTCGACCGCACCGAAGACGGCGCTGAGGTGGCTGGCACTGAGCTTGTCGCCGCTGACGTTGTGGAAGGCGCCTTCGTTGGGCCCGCTGGGCTCGTAGCCGCCGCTGCCGGTGAAGAAGCCATGCGGCATGGCCGCGATGCCCTTCATGCCGCGCAAGAGCTTGTTGCGCCAGCGCACGTCGCCGGTGCGCTCCCACTCGGTCAGCACGTTGGCGACGACCGAGCCCCAGTCGGTGCCGAAGCCGATGCGGGCCGGCCAGGGACCCTTGTCGACGCGGCCGGCGATCTTGCGCACCGGGTCGACCTCGTCCATCTTGGTGTCGGCGCTCAGCACCTCGCGCATGACGTCGCCGATGCGCTCGTCGGCGGTCAGGTAATAGTAGAAGCGCCGGTAGGCGGCAGTCGAGATGCGCGCCTGCTTGGCACTGCAGCCCCAGTGCTGGACGTTGTGCCGCGTGCCCAGGCCCTGGAAGCGGCCGGCGTGATAGATGTCGACCTCGCTGGTGTGGCGCACCATGGCTTCGGCGAAGCGGAAGATGTCGGCGCGGCCACTGCGCAAGTAGGCGTACCAGAGCCAGAGGTCGGGCGAGAGCTCGGAGTTGTCCCAGGCGAAGCCGCCGACGTCGTAGCGCCATTCGTGGCGGTCGCTGTCATAGGTGTGGCGGATGTCGCCGTAGTCCCAGAAGCCGTACCAGTGGCGCTGCTCGACTTCCTTCGCATAGAAGCCGAACAGGAAGTCCAGCTTGTCCTCGATCTTCTGGCGCGCCGGCGTGCTGCGGTCGGGCAGGCTCCACAGCTTGCCGAAGACGCCGGCCTGCAGATAGCGCTGCGGTGAAGCGGCCAGCTGCGGCGGCGTCTGCACGGCGGCGGCCATCTGCACCAGGCGTTCGCGCGTCGGCGTGGCGGCCAGCGCCCACAGCGTGATCTCGCTGCTGCGCGCGATGCCGACCGGCGTGCCGAAGCCCTTCTCGTAGTCCTCGTAGGTCATCTCCAGGCCCTCGAGCTCCTGCTCGTGGGTCTCCTGGCCCAGGCCATCGTGATAGAAGCGCAAGTCCATGGCCGGCGCCTCGGGCGAGTGCATCCACACGGTGACTTCTGCGGCCTCGCCGATGGCGTTGCGGATGTCCAGCTGCGTCGGGTGGCGCTGCCAGAAGTCGCGCAGGCCGAAGGCCACGCCGCCGGTCGCGCCGCCGATATAGCCCGTGCCCGGCGCGCGCTTGCCGAAGGCAGCGGGAATCCAGCCGTGGCCGGCCTTGGTGCGCTTCTTGATCTGGAAGCCGTCGGCGTTGAGCTGGGTCAAGCTGTAATCACCCCAGGCCGGGATGCGGTGATGCAGATCGCGCACCTGCTTGCCCCATTGCGCCAGCGGCGGCGTGGCGCGGCCAGCGAGCTGGGCCTCGCGCACGGCGGCGCCGGGGTCGCGGCGCAGGCCGGTCAGGTTGCGCACGCCCTCGGCCCACAGGCCGCCGGACTCGCCGGCGAAGCGGACGTGACGGTCGTAGAGGGCGTCGCGCAGCGGCACGTCGAAGCGCAGGCCGATGCCGCGCAGGAAGTCCTTCTGGTCGTCGCCATCGAAGATGAAGCTGTGCATGACGCGCAGCGACTCGGCGCCGGCATAGAAATACAAGCGCACCGCGAAGGGCAGCCATTCGCGGCCGGCGCTGCTGCGGTGCTGGCCATCGACCTTGATGACGGCGCGCACCGGGCCGGTCTGCTCGATGGTCAGTTTGCTGATGCGGCTGTCGAAGCGGGTCTGGGTGACCGGGCCGTTCTCGGCATCGGGCTTGTCATCGGTCTGCGCGATCAACGTGGCGGCGCGCAGGATCTCGCGGCCGTCGCGCTCGACGCTGTGCACGAGCTGCGCTCCGCTGCGCGGCAGCTTGGCGCGGATGACGCCAGTATCGACCTCGATGAAGTCCTTCTCTTCACGCACAGTCACTTTCGCGCCGACGATGGTCGCACCCTTGCCGGGGCGGATGCTGGGCGCCACACTTGCGTCGACGCCGGCTGGCAACGCATGTGCCGTCCACTTCAATGAGCCATCGGGCCACCATGCCAGCGGCCAGGTCTGCAGCGGCAGCGGGCGGCCTTGGGCGTCGACGGCGTTGAACTCCTGGTTCTTCTTGTGTTGACCCCGCGGCCAGGGCAGGCCGAGCGTGGCGCCCAACATCAGCTCGGGTGCCGAGCCGTCCAGCCAGCGCAGTGCGTTCGTGTCCGCGGTGACGGAAGCAGCCGGTGCGGGCGCCGGTGCGGCACTGGCGGCCGTGGCCAGGCCCGTCAGCCCCAGAGGCAGGGACGCGGTCTTGAAGAAATTGCGGCGACTGAAATCGGTCATGGGCGGGCTTGCAAGGGTTGCAGCGAGGAGTCGGCGGCGTGGCCGCTGCCGCGGCCCCAGAGGCGGTCATAGGACCAGCCGGTCAGGTCTTCGACGATGCGGCGGTTCGCTTCGCTCTTGGCCTCGGTGGCGCCGCTGCGCAGGCGCTCCACCTCATGCACGAGGACCGCGTGCGTGCTGGCGTTGAGTCGGAAGCGCCAGGACGCCAGCAGGCCAAACAGCATCATCAGCAGCGGCCCGCCCACCATCAGCAGCGTGATGGTCTGGATGGCCTCGGGCGTCTGCACGATGGCTTCGCCGGGCCGGCTCTTGGGCGAGACATAGCCGCCCAGGTCGATGATCCAGCCGCTGGCGATGATGGCGGCGCTCTGGGCCATCTTGCGCACCAGCGTCATCACGCCGGCGAAGATGCCTTCGCGACGCTGGCCGGTGACGGCCTCGTCGATGTCGGGCAGGTAGTTGTAGACCGACCAGGGCACGAAGTTCAGCGTGCCGCGGCCCAGGCCCGCCAGCACGATGGGCACGAAGAGCCAGAAGATCAGGCTGAAGGAGAAGCTGGGGCTGGTGGGATCGAGCGCGGTAAAAAGGTTGGCGCCCAGCGCCTTGAAGCCGGCCTGGAAGCCTTCGGGCCGCGTCAGGTAGAAGCCAAAGTACAGCAGCAGCGCGGCGCCGAACAACGAGATGGCCAGGCGATAGGCCAGCACGGGGCCGGTGCGGATGACGATCTGGATGGCCACCATCACCGAGATCAGCTGGGCCACGTACATGACCGTCATCAGCTGCGAGATCACCAGCGTCGCGCCCATCAGCACCGTGGCCACGAAGATGGGGAAGGCGGTGTTGAAGATGTCCTGCGACAGATAGCCACCGAGATAGATGGACAGGTGCTGGCGGAAGGCGCGGATCTTCAGCGTCGAGAACAGGTCACCGAACATCTTGACCGGCAGGGCCAGCGCGGCCTTCAGCGTCACGCCGCCATAGGTCTGCGACAGCACGGCCTGCTCGCGTGTGCCGTAAGGCCGCTCCCAGGTCGTCAGCACGACGAGGGTGACGACGACCGAGAAGATGACGCCGAAGATGGCCGCCATCCAGAAGAAGGTGTCGGGCGAGTCCTTGCCACCGAACTGGCTGATCAGCAGCGTGGGCAGGTAGGAGGCCAGGATGGCCGAGCTCTGCGCCACGATCATGCGCGCGCCGGCGAACTTGGCCTTGGCCTTGTAATCCTTGGTCATCTCGGCCGCCAGCGTCTCCCAAGGGATGAGAAACATCGTGTACAGCAGCTCGAAGAAGATGAAGGCGAGCAGGTAGTAGCTGAAGCTGTGCCCGGTGCGGAAGATCAGCGCGAAGCTGGGCAGCAGCGGGATGGTGATGAGCAGGAAGAGCTTGCGCCGCCCGATCTTGCGGCCCACCCAGGTGTGGCGCAGGTTGTCGGACACATAGCCGATCAGCGGGCAGGTGATGGCTTCCAGCAGGCGCGGCAGGCCGAGGATGAGGCCTGCCTCGACGGCGGAGAGGCCGCAAAAGGTGGTGAAGAAATAGAACAGCCAGCCGGTGATCACGGCCTGGGCGCCGGCGCCCAGCATGTCGCCCGAGCCCCAGCCCCAGTAGTTGATCCAGTTCGGCTCGCGGGCCGCGGGGTGCAGGTTCTTCATCAGATGAAGCGCACCAGCAGTTCGCCCATGGCCAGCAGGGCCATCGCCTGGCCGAAGGGCATGGAGGTCAGCGGGATGTCCTTGTATTCCTGCAGGGTGTTGAACACCGGCGTGCCGAAGCTGACCTGGGTCAGCTCGCCCGCTTCGTTGATCTTGCTGCGCACGGCCAGCGCGGCCTTCAGGCCGACGGCCTCAAACTCCTTGGAGATATAGCCCTTGCGGACGGCCTTCAGGATGCCGTAGGCAAAGCCGGCGGAGGCGGCGGCTTCGTCATACGAGGTCGGGTCGTCCAGCAGGGTGGGCCACAGGCCGGATGCGGACTGGCAGGCGGCGAGCGCCTTGACCTGGGCCTCCAGCGTCGAGACCAGGAACTGGCGGAAGGCGTCACCCTCGGGCAGGTCGAGCAGCTCGATGAACTCCGGGATGACGATGGTGACCCAGGAGTTGCCGCGCGCCCACAGCGCATTGGCGAAGTTGTGGCGGCCCTCGAAGGTCCAGCCGTGGAACCACAGGCCCGTCTTGCGGTCGGCCAGATATTTGATGTGGACGAGGAACTGGCGCTTGGCCTCCTCGACGTAGTGCGGCCGGTTCAGCAGCAGGCCGAACTTGGCCAGCGGCAGCACCGACATCATCAGCGTGTCGTCCCACAGCTGCTGGTGGTTCACGCTGTTGTAGACGATGTGCTGGAAGCCGCCTTCCTCGGTGCGCGGCAGGTCCTTGTAGACCCACTCGGCCCAGCGGTCGATATAGGGCAGGAAGCGGCGCTCGCCGCTGCGGTCGAACAGATAGGCCAGGGTCAGGAAGGGCGCGACCGTGTTGATGTTGCGGCTGGGCATGCCCTCGGCGAAGCGGGCCTCGAACCAGCTCGTCATGATGTCCCAGGCCTTGGGGTCGCCGGTCAGCTCCCAGACCTTGTAGACGCCGTACAGGCCCACGCCATGCGTCCACTCGAAGCCGTTCCAGCCCTTGGTGTCCAGCACGCGGCCATCGTCCAGGCGCAGCAGGAATTTGCCGTCCTTGTCCTCGATGTTGACCAGGTTGTGGATCAGCCTATCGATGGCGCCGCGGATGTCGTTGCGGTCCGCGCCCAGGCCGGCGGTGTGGTGAGCCAGCAGCGGGTGGATGCGCGAGGAGTCGACGGGCTTGAGGATCTGCTTGGACATGGTCTTGTCTCGGTGAAATCTTGGAAGTCAGCGCTGCAGGTTTCGGGGCTGCGGCACAGGTTCCAACGGTACGCCGCCGCGGGCCACGGCCAGAGGCACCAGGCGCACTGCCTCCAACGCGTTGGCCGCCTGGCCATCGGTGGTGACCGCCAGCGTCAGCGTGTTCTCGCCGTTGGGGTTCAGGATGCCCGGCGGCAGCACGAAGACGCGCTGCGGGCCGATGTGGGCGATGAACTGGCCCAGGTTCCAGCCGTTGACGAAGATCAAGGCGCGGTTCTCGACCTCGGAGCGCGGCTTGCTCGTGTCGCCAAAGGCCAGGCCCAGCTGCACATCGTGACCTTGGGGCAGGTCGAGCTTGAAGCTGGTGCGCAGCCAATAGCTGCCCGGCGCCGGCGGTGCGGCGCTGACGGTCGTGGCCTCCCAGCCGGGCTGGGGCTTGGCCGCGTCGATCGGCAGATGCCAACCCATGCGCTCGCCCTGCAGGCCACCGTTGTTCATGGGGCCGCGCACGAGGTCGGCAATGTCCTCGCCACCCTTGTTGCCCTGGATCTTCCAGGCGATGGGAATGCCGAAGCGCTGGCCACCCCGGGTCGCCAGCGAGGCGGCGAGCAGGCCGCGGCCTTCCTTGTGCGCGTCGTCGGCGAACAGGTCCCAGTTGTGCGAGTTGTTGCGCACGACGACGGCCAGCACATGCTCGCCGGGCGGCAGGTCCTTCAGCCATTGCTTGAAGCTGTCGGTCGTCTCGGGGAAGGGGCGACCGGTGTCGTTCTCCTGCTGGCCCAGGAACTTGCCGTCCAGCCAGACCTGGATCATGCCGGCGCCGCCCGCGCCGAAGAAGAGCTCGAGCTGCAGCGGCTTGGTCTCAGCCGTCGTCGTGAAGCGGCCGCGGTACCAGACGTCGCCATGGTGGAAGCCGTAGTCGCTCATGGCCAGAACGGGCTGGCCCTTGTCGGGTGCGGTGTAGACGTTGGCGGCGGAAGCGCTGGCATCAGCCTTGCGCCAGGCGCTGTCGTCGAAGCCGGGGGCAGCTTCGAGGGAGTCGAAGCGGCGCGTCCAGGTGAACTGCATCAGGTCGGGCAACTTGATTGCCTCAGGACCAGGCAGGGGCGTGCGGGCGGCCAGGCTGAAGTCCAGCGTCGAAGCGGCGACCGGCTGGCCGTTGAAGCTCAAGCCGGTGATGCCGTCGGGCACCCAGGCGCGCAGCGCGCTCGGTGCCGTTGTATCGCCGCTCAACTCCAATGTCTTGCCGGCAATGGCTGCGGTACGGATGAGGGCCGGGCTGCGCACCAGCACGGCCGGCAGCCGCCAGAACTCCTGGGCTGTCTTCTCGTCGGCGAGCAGCAGCAACAAGGGCGCGCGGCCCGCGCTGCTGATCAGCACTTCAATGAGGCCGGCGTGCCGGTAGTTGAGCCGCAGGTCGCCGCTCTTCGCATCCCAGGTCACCTGCGCCTGACCGCGCAGCAGCTTCACGCCTGGTTGGGCGGCGTAGCGCAGCACGGTCTCGCCGTCGTCGCCGTTGCGCCCGTAGAACAAGGCCACATCGCGCATGCCCTGCTGCAGTTGCGCCTGCAGCTCGCTGGTGCTGTAGACGAGGTGCTGGCGCTCCAGCGCATAGCTGGCCAGCAGCATCTTGGCGTCCTGGCCCGTCAGCGTCAGCTTGCCGGCCTGCGGGATTTGATACGTGCCGTCGCGCGTCTGCAGCTTGAAACCGAAAGCCTCGGTGCCAGACAGTTGGTTGTGCTGGGCCAGCAGCACATGGCTGCCCAGCGCGTTGTTGACGTTGTGATAAAGCCTGACCTTGGCATTGCCCGGGTCCAACACCTCACCCTTGTCCATCTGCGCCAGCACCGGCGTGGCCGCCTGCACCAAGCCGCCCATCTGCTTGAGCACCAGGGCCTTGTCGCGCATGACGCGGGCCTCGCTGATGGGCGAGCCGTAGTCGTAGCTCGTGTAGACGATGGGGCCCGGCTGCCAGCCCCAGCTGGTGCCGCCATAGGCCATGTAGATGGAGTGGATGGTCAGCGCATTGATGAGGCTGCTGCCGTAGAACACGCGCTGGTAGCCCGGGCCCTGGCGCCGGGCCGTGCACTCGTAGGTGCCGTTGCTGCCCCAGTAGTCGAACCAGCCCGCGCCGATCTCGGCGACAAAGCCCGGCGTGTTGGGGGAGGCTTGCGACCCGACCTTGGGGAAGTTCTTGCCGTAGAGGCCCCAGTCGGGCGCCGGGGCCGGCGCGCCGGGTTGGCCGTCCACGCCGCAGACGCCACCGGGATAGCCGTCAAAGGCATAGAGGTCGGTCGGGCCGGGGTTGGCGAAGGGCGCCGTGGAGTTCTTCGGTGTCCAGTCAGGCAGCCGCGACGCGGCGTTGTGGAAGAGGGGCACGGTGATGCCGTCGGCGCGCGCCTTGTCCGCCAGATGCTGCATATGGCGGATGTTCTTGGGCTGCACCGAGAACAGCTCGTTCTCCAGCTGGTAGGCGATGACGTTGCCGCCGCCATTGGTGATCTGGTGGCGGGCCAGGATGGCGTTGATCTGCGTCATCCATTCGTCGGCCGCGTCCTGGTACTCGGCCGCATCGGTGCGGGCCTCGGCGCGCTGGCGCAGCAGCCAGCCGGGGAAGCCGCCCGCCGTCAGCTCGGCGTTCACGTACGGCCCCATGCGGGCGATGACGTAGAGGCCTTCCTCCTCGGCCATCTGGATCGCGCGCTCGATATTGCGCACGCCGGTGAAGTCGTAATGGCCCGGCTTGGCCGAGTGGTAGCCCCAGCTGAAATAGAAGGACACGGCGTTCAGCCCGGAGGCCTTCATCTTTTGCAGCACGTCGCGCCACAGGCTGGGCGAGGGCAGGCGAAAAGGGTGGATCTCTCCGGCGAAGATCATTTCGCGCCTGCCGTCGATGATCAGCGAATGGCGGTCCCAGGCAATCGACTTGGGTTTGTGCTTGGGCGCCGTCGCGCGCTCCAGTTGCGCTGTCTCTTCAGAGATGACGGTGAAGTGGCGCACCGTGCCCGACACGCCGCCCAATTCCTTCTTGGCCGTCCAGGTCTGCAGGCCGTCGAAGCTGTCGGAATACCAGTAGCGCTTGGTGGTGTAGTCGTCGAAGTAGATGCGCCAGCCGCCCTGGATGGGCACCAAGGCCTGGCCTTCCGACGGGCCGCCCCAGCCGGCCCAGTCGCCGGTCTTCTGCATCATCCACGGGCCGTCCAGCGACGGCGCGGTGGCCAGCTCGATGAACTTGGTCGTCTCGTTCTTCGTGAAGGCGACGTAGCGGCCGTCGTGCTGGATGACGAAGGTGTCGATGCAGTTGTTCTCCAGCCCCCGCATGGGCACGGGGTCGGAGAACTTCGTGAAGCCGGCGTCCAGCGCCTTGACGTAATAGGCGGCAAAGGGCCCCGACGTGCCCGTCTTGGACAGGCTCATGACCAGCTTGAGGCCGCCGTCGCTGTCGCGGAACCATTCGGGCGCCCAGACATTGCTGACGCCGGGCAGCTTCACCGGCACGTCGGCCACATGGGTCCAGGTCTTCAGATCGGCCGATCTGGCGATGCCAAAGGTCGAGCCGCTCCAGTTCGTCGTGTAAGCGACGTAGTAGAGGCCGTCGGCCGCGCGGATGATGGACGGGTCGCGCAGCAGGTCCTTGGGCGGCTGGTAGACCTCGGAGCCCAGCGACGTGAAAGTGACCCCGTCGGTCGACGAGAACAGGCTGAGCTTGTTCTGCGAGGTGGCCATGAAGGCCGACATCAGGAAGGTCCGCTCGGCCTTGACTGCGGGCTTGACCGCCAGAGCCGGCGTGCTGACGGCCGTGGGCGCCTGCTGGCCAGGAAGGTCCTGGGCACCGGCGGCGGCGCACAAAAGCAGCGCGGCGAGCGGGAGCGACCGGAGGGCGAAGGGCAGGGCAGCGGGCATAGCGGACCGGGAGTGCGGGGAGCCTGATTCAGTGTCACCCGGTTCCCCGTCGCCAAAAAATCAAGCGCGTGCGAGAAACGTCCGCCGGAGGGCTTTCACCAGGGCAGGCGAAAATGGCGGCCTATGTTCAGTTTCTTCAAGAAGGCGCCCCCGCCCCCCGCGCCCGCCGACGAGGCGCCGACCCTGCTGCCCGAGGGCTGGGTCACCAAGCCCGCCAGCCAGCCGGCGCCCGAGCCGGCTCCGGTGGCTGCACCGGTCGCCCCTCCCGTGGCCGCGCCCGTCCCGATCCCAGTGGCAGCCCCCGTTCCGGCTCCCGTTGTCGTATCGGCACCGCCGCCTGCACCCGTCGCCACGCCCGCGCCGCCGCCTCGCGCCAGCTGGATGGACCGGCTGCGTGCCGGCCTGCGCAAGACCGGCGGCAGCATTGCCAGCGTCTTCAGCGGCACCCAGATCGACGACCAGCTCTACGAGGAGCTGGAAGAGGCCTTGCTGCTGGCCGATGCCGGTGTCAAGGCGACGCAGTTTCTGCTCGATGACCTGAAGCGCCGCGTCAAGGATGCGCGCGTGAGCGACCCGCAGGCCGTGCGCGGCCTGCTCATCGATGCGTTGGCCGAGCTGCTGGCTCCCCTGGAAAAAGGCCTGGAAGTCGGTCGCTTCACGCCCACGGTGATGATGGTCGTCGGCGTCAATGGCGCCGGCAAGACGACCAGCATCGGCAAGCTGACCCGTCATCTGGCCGAAGCCGACCAGAAGGTCCTGCTGGCCGCCGCCGACACCTTCCGTGCCGCGGCGCGCGAGCAGCTGGGTGTCTGGGCCGATCGCGCCAAGGTCGAGATCATCAGCCAGGAGGGCGGCGACCCGGCGGCCGTGTCCTTCGATGCCGTGAACGCCGGCCGCGCCCGCGGCGCCGATGTCGTCATCGCCGACACCGCCGGCCGCCTGCCAACGCAGATCCACCTGATGGAGGAGCTGAAGAAGATCAAGCGCGTCATCACCAAGGCCCAGGAGGGCGCGCCTCACGAGGTGCTGCTGGTGGTGGACGGCAACACCGGCCAGAACGCGTTGAACCAGGTCAAGGCCTTCGACGAGGCCCTGGGCTTGACCGGTCTGGTCGTCACCAAGCTCGACGGCACGGCCAAGGGCGGCGTGCTCGCGGCCATCGCGCGCGAGCGGCCCGTGCCGGTCTATTTCATCGGTGTCGGCGAGAAGCTGGAGGACCTCGAGACCTTCAGCGCCCGCGAGTTCGCGCGGGCGCTGCTGGAGTAAGCCGCCCGAACTCGGCGCGGATCCAGGCCTCGAAGGCGTCGACGGCCGGCGCGTCGCTGCGGGCGCTGCCACGCAGCAGGCGGTAGCCGTAGGCCGAAGCCAGCGGTGGGCAGTCGGCGCGCACCAGGCGGCCCTGGGCCAGGTCCTCGGCAGCGAGGGCAAACGGCACAAGGCCCACGCCCAGCCCTGCGGTTGCCGCCTGCACCAGCAGACCGCCGTGGCTGTAGGCGCGAGAGAAATCCAGATGTCGCCGCGCCGCCAGGCCCTCGCGGGCCAGCAACCGGTGCCAGGCATCCAGCCCGCCTTCCTCATGCAGCAGCGGCTGGCGCAGCAGCCCGGCCAGCGGCAAGGGCTTGGCTAGCAGGGCAGGGCTGTAGACCACCACTTGCTGCTCGGCATACAGCGGTGGCCCCTCCATGGCATCCAGGGCCTGGTAGCGCAGCGCGATATCGCAGCCGCCACCGGCGAGGTCGGCCATTTGGTCGCTGGCTTCGACGCGCACATCGACCGCCGGATGCGCGGCCGTGAAGGCATGCAGCCGCGGCACGAGGAATTTCATCGTCAGCGAATGCGTGCCCGACACGCGCACCGTATGCGGGTCCTGGGTTTCACGCAGCGCCTGCACCTGCTCGCGCAGCTCGCCCAGCATGCGCGTGACATTGACGGCCAGCGCCCGTCCGGCCGGCGTGACCGCGACATGGCGCGCATGGCGCACGAACAGGGCCAGGCCCAAGGACCGCTCCAGCAGCTTGATCTGCTGGCTCAGCGCTGCCGGTGTCTTGTGCAGTTCCACAGCTGCCGCGCGAAAGCCGCCATGGCGGGCCGCGGCCTCGAAATCGAGCAGGCCGGACAGGCTGGCAAAAGGCTTGGCCATGGATGCAGGATTGGTTTTTCTATCCCTCAGGATAGCCAATTCCCGCTTTCGCCTTGATCTCAGCAGAGAAAAACTGCGGACCATCACTTCAAGGACATGCCATGGGTCAAGAAATCCTGGTCATCGGTGGCACGCGCTACTTCGGCATCCGCCTCGTCGAGGCCCTGCTCGCGGCAGGCGAGCGCGTGACGATCGCGACGCGTGGCCGCACGCCCGACTCCTTTGGCAGCCGCGTACGTCGCATCGCCGTAGACCGCGGCGACGCCACGGCCATGCAGGCAGCGTTTCACGGGGCGCGCTTCGACGTGGTCTATGACCAGATGTGCTACGGCCCCGAGGCGGCCGAACTCGCCGCGCGGGTTTTCGCCGGCCGGGTCGGCCGCTATCTGATGACGTCGACCATCGAGGTCTATGACGTGCTGCATGGCCGCTCGACGCGCGCCTATCGCGAAGACGATCTCGACCTGGCGCAGCCGGTGGCGAGCCCGCCCACCGCCTACGGAGACGGCAAGCGCCGCGCCGAGGCCGTGCTGCTGGCGGCGCGAGGCCTGCCCGTCGCGACCCTGCGGCTGGCCCATGTGCTGGGTGGCACCGAAGACTTCACCGGGCGGCTGCGCGGCTATGTCGAGCGGGTGCTGCTGGGCGAACCGCTGCGGCATGCGGCCGTGCCGGGGGCGACCTCTTTCATTGACGTAGCTGGCGTCGTCGAACTGTTGGCCTGGGCGGGTCGGCAGGACTTCCTCGGCCCGCTCAACGTGGGCAGCCGCGGCACGCTGACGGCGCCGCAACTGCACGCACGCATCGCCTCGCGGCTGGGGCGCGAGGTCTTGCTGGAACCGGTGGGCGGCGTTGGCGCAAGCCCCTTCGACTACGCCGCGCCCCATGCCCTGGATACCGGGCGCGCAACGGCGCTGGGATGGACTTTTGGCCGCGTGGCCGACTGGCTGGACGCCCTCGTCGATGCCCATGCCGCGGCGCTTTCCGGCCAGCAGGTGGGGGCATGAACGGCGTCCAGCACGTCGCTGCCTTCCTGCTGGCGGCCCTGCTCGTCATCGTCGTGCCCGGACCGGCCACCCTGTATGTGCTGGGCCAGGCGCGACGGGCGGCGCGGCAGGCGGTGCTGGCCGTAGCCGGCCTGGTCGTGGGCGACCTGCTGCTGATCACGGCCGCCGGGCTGGGTCTCGGCGCCCTGCTGCAGCAATGGCCGGCAGCGCTGTTGGTCTTGAGAACGGTCGGCGCCGTCTATGTAGCCTGGCTCGGGCTGTCCATGCTGCGCAGCGCGCCGTCCTGCGTCGCGGCTGAGCCGGTGCCAGCCGCGGCTTTCGGCCCTGCGCTGTGGCTGACGCTGCTGAACCCCAAGCCCATCCTGTTCTTCGGGGCCTTCTTCCCGCTCTTCCTCGCGCCCGGCAGCGGCGACTGGCTGGCCGGTTTCCTGCGTCTGGGCTTGATCTTCGAGCTGATCAATATCGGCTGGTTCGCGCTGCTGGTCACAGGCGTACTGCTGCTGCAACGGCACGCCAGCCTGCCCGCCGGGCCGTGGCTCAACCGCCTGGGCGGCCTGGGACTGCTGGGCTGCGCGGCCCTGGTGATGTTCGGCTGAAGCCTCAGTGCGCGTGCGGTGTGTCGGCGTAGTAGCCGGAGGCGCGCGCCTTGGGGAATAGCTTGTCGCGTAGGCGATCGCTGGCCTCGTTCTGCCATTCCCGGTCCCAATGCGTGACCGCCAGCTCGGTGGCCCCCAGCACGCGCAGCAGCCGCTCGCGCTTGCGGGAATGGCGGGGCTGGTCCTCGGCGATGGGCAGCAGCACGACGGAGCGCACATAGCCGTGCTCGTCGCACAGGGCGAAGTCGACGGTCAGCAGGCCCGTGCGCGACAGCCATTCGCGATAGGAATACTGCTTGGGCACGCGCACCAGCTTGTGTAGCGGCACATGGGCCAGCAAAAAGCCCTTGGGGTGTTCGAGTGCCAGGGCTTGCGCAATGCTCTTGTGGGCATGGCGCTCGGCGCTGACCAGCACCCGCGCGGCGGTGGGCGGCCAGTGCATCACGGTGTCGGAGGCATCGGCGCGGCGGCGCTCGGGGCTCTGTCCGGTCAGGTTGCTCAGCCAGGCGCCCACGGCGCGGGGGAGGTGGAGGTTCAGCATGCGCGCGAGGCTAGTGGCCGCGCCGGGTCTTGACCATGCCTGGCTGTCCCCGGACCTTGGGACCAAGTGTGAGGACTTGTGTCGCCGGACAGGCCGCCGAAGGATTGGCCCGGATCACATGCCGGGCAAACCCTTGAGTCCACCCATGCGCTTCATCATCTTCATCAGGCCGCCGCCCTTCATCTTCTTCATCATGCCCTGCATCTGGTCGAACTGATTCAGCAGGCGGTTGACGTCCTGGATCTGCACGCCGGCGCCAGCGGCGATGCGGCGCTTGCGGCTGGCCTTGCTCTTGCCGTCCATCAGCAGGGTGGGCTGGGCGCGCTCCTTGGCCGTCATGGCGCGCAGGATGCCTTCCATGCGCTTCATGTCGCGCTCGGCGCGGTCCATGTCGGCCTGGCCGGGCTGCTTGTTGCCCATCATGTTCTGCGGCAGCTTGTCCATCAGGCCGCCAAGGCCGCCCATCTTCTTCATCTGCGCGATCTGCTGCAGGAAGTCGTTGAGGTCGAAGCCGCTGCCGCTCTTGAGCTTCTCGGCCATGGCCTGGGCGCTGGCCATGTCGACGTTCTGCGTGACCTGCTCGACCAGGGCCACGATGTCGCCCATGCCCAGCACGCGTCCGGCATGGCGGTCGGCGTCGAAGACTTCCAGGCCGTCGATCTTCTCGGACACGCCGGCGAACTTGATGGGCGCGCCGGTGATCTGGCGCACCGACAGGGCCGCACCGCCGCGCGAGTCGCCGTCGAGCTTGGTCAGGATGACGCCGGTCAGCGGCAGGGCTTCCTTGAAGGCCTTGGCGGTGTTGACCGCATCCTGGCCCTGCATGGCGTCGACGACGAACAGGGTCTCGACCGGGTTCAGGACGGCGTGCAGCTCCTTGATCTCGGCCATCAGCGCTTCGTCGATGGCCAGGCGGCCGGCCGTGTCGACCAGCAGCACGTCGATGTAGTGGCGCTTAGCATAGTCCAGCGCCGCGAGCGCGATATCGCGCGGCTTCTGGTTGGGCTCGGACGGGAACCATTCGCCGCCGGCCTGTTTGGTGACCGTCTTCAGCTGTTCGATGGCGGCGGGGCGGTAGACGTCGGCGGAGACCGTCAGCACCTTTTTCTTGCGCTTGTCGATCAGGTGCTTGGTCAGCTTGGCCGTCGTCGTCGTCTTGCCGGCGCCCTGCAGGCCGGCCATCAGGATGACGGCGGGCGGCTGGGCGGCCAGGTTGATGTCGGCCACGCCCTCGCCCATGGTGGCGGCGAGCTCCTTGTGCACGACCGAGACCAGCACCTGGCCCGGGTTCAGCGAGCCGACGACCTCCTGGCCGAGGGCCTTCTCCTTCACGCGGGCGATGAAGTCGCGCACCACCGGCAGGGCCACGTCGGCCTCCAGCAGGGCCATGCGCACTTCGCGCAGCATGTCCTGCACATTGCTCTCGGTGATGCGGGCCTGCCCGCGCATCGTCTTGACGAGGCGACTCAGGCGGTCGGTGAGGGTGGAAGCCATGGCGTTGGGGAGGGGCGAGTGCGGCCAGAACGGCGACAGCCCAAAAGTACACTGCAGCCATGAGTTTATCGCCCGCCCCTGTTGGAGAGGCCGCCGTCGTCGGAGCCGTCGGGCCGGGCCTTGCATTGGCCATCGCCAGCGCGCTGGCTTTGCTGGGCTATGTCTGGGTCGGCCTGTTGCGCGCACGGGCGGGTGAGGCCGACGCCGCGGCGCAGCGGCCGCTGCGCTCCGTGCCGCCCATGGCCCTGGCCTGGACGGCCCAGTTCGTCGCCCTCTATATAGATATCAGCGGCTACGGCTTGGCCGAGCCCGGCGCGCGCTTCGGTTTTGCGCCGGCCCTGTCGATGACGACCTGGCTGGTGCTGACGGTCTATCTCGTCGAAAGCCGCTTCCTGCCCCTGCACAGCGTGCGGCGCGTGCTGGCGTGGCTGGCAGCGGCCGCCGTGCTGCTGGCCTGGGGCTTTCCGGGCGAGAGCCGGCCGACGGCCGCATCGCCCTGGGCGCCCTTGCACTGGGTGCTGGGCCTGGCGTCCTACGGCCTGTTCGGCGTGGCGGTGCTGCATGCGGCGCTGATGAACCGCGCCGAGTCGCAGCTGCGCCGCAAGCAGTCGACGCCGGGCGGGCTGCCGCTGCTGCGGCTGGAGCGCCTGACCTTCCAGTTCGTCGCCGCCGGCGTGAGCGTGCTGTCCCTGGCCATCCTGCTCGGTTGGTGGTTCACGCCGCATTGGCGTTGGGATCACAAGAACCTGCTCGCCGTGCTGGGCTGGCTGGTGCTGACCGGCCTGCTGGTCGGCCGGCGCATCTACGGCTGGCGCGGCCGGCGTGCGACGCGCTGGCTCTACGCCGGCGCGGCCCTGCTGCTGCTGTCCTACGCCGGCTCACGTTTCGTGCTCGAGGTCGTCCTGCAGCGCGGCGCCAATGGAGGCGGCGCATGAAATACCTGCTGCTGTTGATCGGGCTGGGGGTGCTCTTCTTCGTGCTGGGTGCACGACGTGGCCGGCCCAGCGAGCCCGAAGCACGCAAGCCTCCGCCGCCGGCACCGCCGCAGGCCATGCTGAGCTGCGCCGAATGCGGCATGCATCTGCCGGCCGATGAGGCCCTGCCGGGCAAGGGTGGCGTGTTCTGCAGCGCGGCGCATCGCACCAGCTTCGAGGCCCGTCAGGGCCAGGCCTGACTTGACTGGCGCAGCGAGCTGGTTCGTCGAGCAGCCGTTGGCGGAGCCGCCGGCCGAGGCCAGTGCTTCGTTCGAGCGCCTCTACCGCGCCTTCCTGTCGGCGCGCGCCGCCCTGGGCCTGGCCCTGGTGGCGGCCCAGCTGATCACGGCCATCCTCGGCACGCCGCCGGCGCGTTCGACCCTGGCCTTGAGCGTCTCCTATGCCGTGGCGGCCCTGGCCCTGTGGCTGGCGCCGCAGCTGCGCCAGGGGGCTTCCGCGCCCAGCCTGGCGCGCATCAGCAGCCCGCATTGGTGGAGCGCCATCGGCATCGACCTGGTCCTGTTCGGCGCACTGCATGCGCTGGATCCGAGCGGCGTGAACTACGGCGCCCTCTTTGTCATGCCGGTGCTGATGGCGGCGGTGCTGAGCCCGCGACTGCTGGCGCTGGCGACGGCGGCCATGGCCACGCTGGGCCTGCTGGCGGCGGCGGCCTGGGCGCTGCTGTCGGGTGTGGGTGTGGGCCTGAGGATGACGCAGGCGGGCCTGGTGGGGGGCGGCCTGTTCGCGGTCAGCCTGCTGGCCAGCGAGCTGAGTGCCCGACTGGCCCGCGAGGAGAAGGCCGCGCGGGGCAGCCTCGCGCTCGCGCGCCAGCAGGAGCAATTGAACCGCCTCGTCATCGATGAGATGCAGGAGGGCGTCCTGGTCGTCGACCGGCGCGGCCGCGTGCGGGCTATGAACCCGGCGGCCCGCATCCTGCTCGGCGCTGCCAGCGGCGAGCTCAGCTGGCAGCTGCGCGGCCGCAGCGACTGGCAGCCGCTGGTGCTGGCCTTGGAGCAGGCCTACGCCGGCAGCCCGAACGGCATCGGCGCCGAGCTCGACGTGGCCCTGGCCCTGGACAGCGGCGCCTCGCGCAGCCTGCGCCTGCGCCTGCGCTTCACGCGCCAGCGCGAGGGCAGCGAGGAGCTGTGCGTGCTTTTCGTCGAGGACAACCGCGAGCTGCTGGCGCGCACCCGCCAGGAGAAGCTGGCCGCCATGGGCCGGGTGTCGGCCGGCATTGCGCACGAGATCCGCAACCCGCTGGCCGCCATCGCCCAGGCGAACGCGCTGATCGCGGAGGACGTGGCCGGCATGCGGGCCGAGCAGTTGACGCAGATGGTGGCGTCCAATGTGCAGCGGCTCAAGCGCCTGGTGGACGACGTCAGCGAGCTGGCGCCCGGCGTGCAGCCCGACACCCAGGCCCTGGACGTCGGCGCGATCGTGCAGGAGACGTGCAGCGAGTGGACGCGGGTCAACGACGTGCGGCCCGGCGAGCAGAGCCGCTTCCGGCTGCAGATCGCCGCGCCGGGCTTGATCGGCCTTTTCGATGCCGAACATCTGCGCCGTGTCCTCGTCAATCTGCTGGACAACGCCCATCGCCATGCCGAGCCGGGCGCGGGCGCCATCCGCGTCGCCCTGGACCGCGAAGGCGAGACGCTGAATCTCGTCGTGCGCAGCGCCGGCCCGCCGGTGCCGCCCGAGATCGAGCGCCACCTCTTCGAGCCTTTCTTTTCGACGCGCAGCCGCGGCTCGGGCCTGGGCCTCTATATTTGTCGTGAGCTGTGCGAGCGCCATGGCGCCCACATCGACTACCGCCGCGCCGCCGACTCGGCAGCCAACGAGTTCTGCGTGCGCCTTCGCACGCCCGCATCCGCATGACTACAACGCCCGCTCGCCTGCTGGTCGTCGACGACGAACCCGACCTGCGCACGCTGTATGAGCTGACCCTGCTGCGCGAAGGCTATGAGATCGACAGCGCCGGCTCGGTGGGCGAGGCCCTGGAGCATCTGCAGGCCCAGACCTACAGCGCCGTCATCACCGACATGAAGCTGCCCGACGGCTCGGGCCTGGCCCTGCTGCGCTGGCTGGAGCAGGCCGGCCGCACGGAGAAGGCCATCGTCATCACGGCCTTCGGTTCGGCGGAGAACGCCGTCGAGGCGCTGAAGGCCGGCGCCTTCGACTATCTGACCAAACCGGTGGACCTGCGCCAGTTCCGCCTCGTCGTCGGCTCGGCCCTGGGCCGTGTCGTGGCGGAGCCTGTGCGGGCGGCTGCGGCACCGACGCCCGCCGCCGGGCCGGCCACGGCACTGCGCCTGGTGGGCGAGTCGACGGCCATACGCGCGGTGCGCGCGCTGATCGACAAGGTCGCGCGCAGCATGGCGCCCGTGCTGGTGCAGGGCGAGTCCGGCACCGGCAAGGAGTTGGTGGCGCGTGCCATCCACGACCATGGCGTGCGCGCCGAAGCGCGCTTCGTCGCCGTCAACTGCGGCGCCATCCCGGAGAACCTGCTCGAGGCCGAGTTCTTCGGCTATCGCAAGGGGGCCTTCACCGGCGCCAACGAGGACCGCGAGGGCTTCTTCCAGGCGGCCGAGGGCGGCACGCTGTTCCTTGACGAGATCGGCGATCTGCCGCTGGCGATGCAGAGCAAGCTGCTGCGCGTCATCCAGGAGCGCTCGGTGCGCCCCGTGGGCGCGACGGCCGAGAGCCCCATCAATGTGCGCATCCTCAGCGCCACGCACAAGGATCTGGGCGCCGAGGTGGCGGCGGGGCGCTTCCGCCAGGACTTGTTCTATCGCCTCAACGTCATCCAGATCCGCGTGCCGCCGCTGCGCGAGCGGCTGGAGGACCTGGGCCTGATCAGCACGCGGGTGCTGACCCGCATCGCCCACGACGCCGGCGTGTCGCCCGCGCCGCGCCTGACGGCCGGTGCGCTGCAGACCCTGTCGCGCTATGCCTTCCCCGGCAATGTGCGCGAACTGGAGAACCTGTTGCACCGCGCCCTGGCCCTGGCCGGCGGCGAATGGATTGATGCCGACGACCTCGGCCTGCCCGACACCCTGCTGGACGAGGGCCGCAGCGAGTCGCAGTTCGCCGCACTCCAGACGCCGCTTGAGGTCGAGCCGGTGGCCGAGGGCGTGTCCCTGCCCGAGGAACTGCCGTCCGACCTGGCGCATTACCTGGACGAGGTCGAGCGCGCCATCCTGCTGCGGGCACTCGAGCTGCATCGCTTCAACCGCACCGCGGCTGCGGCCAGCCTCGGGCTGTCGCTGCGCCAGATCCGCTATCGCATGGCGCGGCTGGCGATCAGCGCGGGTGACAGCTGACCAGACTTTTGGCGCGCTGTTTCCGCAAGTCGGGCAGGTCGCGGCAGCCAAAGCCTTGCGCGCCAGCCGTTCGCGCGCTGAAAGTCCCCAACGAAATTCCTTCTCGGGATTTGCCCTGCTTGAATCCTTGGTGGGTGGTGTCGCGCGACGCGCAATTGCGTCGCAAATCGAGTATTGGCGCGGCCTTGCGCCGAGTTTCGGGCCGCGCACCCAATACCCATGCGGGTTGTGGCTTGCGAGTGCCGTATTGATCGGGGAAAGAGCCGCGGATCCTCAGTGTTGAGGAGATTTGTGACCCGGGGTTTCACACTATCCCTAGTGGCTTGAGGGGGGCGGGTGCCACATATATAGTGGTCTCTCGTGCTATCCTGCTGACCCAGTCGACCCCCCATGACCATCTCTCTGGACGCGCTGTTTGCCGAGGCCTGTGGCCCGCGGCGACGCACCAGAGAAGCGCGCCGCTCAGTCGGCCGCGTCATGGACCGGCAGGGACGAAACACCTCTTTAGAAGCCCCCCACGATGCGAAGGCCCGCCCCCGGGTTGAAGCCGCGCATCGCTTTGCAGTTTTTCGATAAAGGATTCCCTCATGCAACAAGCCGTCTCCGGCCAGGCCCCGGCCACCGCTGCACCGGTCGCGTTTGAATCCGACGCGCCCGCCGCCGCCACCCAGCCCACGCTGTCGACCTACCAGGCCTACCAGATCATTCGTCGCAACGGCGCCGTGGTCTCGTTCGAGCCGAGCAAGATCGCCGTCGCGCTGATGAAGGCCTTCCTGGCCGTGCACGGCACCAGCGGCGCCGCTTCGGCCAGCGTGCGTGAGACGGTGGAGCAGCTGACCCAGAACGTCGTGCGCGCCCTGCTGCGCTCGCGTCCGAGCGGCGGTACCTTCCATATCGAAGACGTGCAGGACCAGGTCGAGCTGGGCCTGATGCGCAGCGGCCAGCACGATGTGGCCCGCGCCTATGTGCTGTACCGCGAGCGCCGCACCCAGGAGCGTGCCGCCCAGGGCGAGGCCACCCGCGCCGCCGAGCCGCAGCTGATGGTGGTGGACCGCGGCGAGCGCCGCCCGCTGGACCTCGGCGCGCTGAAGACGCTGATCGTCTCCGCCTGCGAGAACCTGGGTGCCGACGTCAAGCCCGACCCCGTGCTGGCCGAGACCCAGCGCAATCTGTACGACGGCGTCGCCATCGACGAGGTCTACAAGGCCGCCATCCTGGCCGCCCGCACGCTGATCGAGAAGGATCCCGGCTACAGCCGCGCCACCGCCCGCCTGCTGCTGCACACCATCCGCCGCGAGATCATCGGTGGCGAAGTGCTGCAGTCCGAGATGCAGACCCGCTATGCCGAGTACTTCCCCGGCTATATCAAGAAGGGCATCAAGGCCGAGCTGCTGGACGAGAAGCTGGCCCAGTACGACCTGGCCAAGCTGGGCGCCGCGTTGAAGGCCGAACGCGACCTGCAGTTCGACTACCTTGGCCTGCAGACCCTGTACGACCGCTACTTCCTGCACATCGAAGACGTGCGCATCGAGATGCCCCAGGCCTTCTTCATGCGCGTGGCCATGGGCCTGGCCCTGAACGAGATCGACCGCGAAGCCCGCGCCATCGAGTTCTATGAAGTGCTGTCCAGCTTCGACTTCATGTCGAGCACGCCCACTCTCTTCAATTCCGGTACGCGCCGCTCGCAGCTGTCCTCCTGCTATCTGACGACGGTGTCCGACGACCTCGACGGCATCTACGAGGCGCTGAAGGAAAACGCGCTGCTGAGCAAGTTCGCCGGCGGCCTGGGCAATGACTGGACCCCGGTGCGCGCCCTGGGCTCGCACATCAAGGGCACCAACGGCAAGTCGCAAGGCGTCGTGCCCTTCCTGAAGGTTGTCAACGACACGGCCGTGGCCGTGAACCAGGGCGGCAAGCGCAAGGGCGCCGTCTGCGCCTACCTGGAAACCTGGCACCTGGACATCGAAGAGTTCCTGGATCTGCGCAAGAACACCGGCGACGACCGCCGCCGCACCCACGACATGAACACGGCGAACTGGATTCCCGACCTGTTCATGAAGCGCGTCATGGACGGTGGCCACTGGACGCTGTTCAGCCCGTCGACCTGCCCGGACCTGCACGACAAGTTCGGCAAGGCCTTCGAGGAAGCCTATGTCGGCTACGAGAACAAGGTCGACCGCGGCGAGCTCAAGCTGTTCAAGCGCATGCCGGCCAAGGACCTGTGGCGCAAGATGCTGTCGATGCTGTTCGAGACGGGCCACCCCTGGATCACGTTCAAGGACGCCTGCAATGTGCGCAGCCCGCAGCAGCATGTCGGCGTCGTGCACTCGTCCAATCTGTGCACCGAGATCACGCTGAACACCAACGACAGCGAGATCGCCGTCTGCAACCTCGGCTCCGTCAACCTGGCCCAGCACATCAAGGATGGCGCCATCGACCAGGCCAAGCTGAAGAAGACGACGCGCACGGCCATGCGCATGCTCGACAACGTCATCGACATCAACTACTACGCCGTCAAGAAGGCCCGTGATTCCAACCTGCGCCACCGCCCGGTGGGCCTGGGCATCATGGGTTTCCAGGACGCGCTGTATCAACTGCGCACGCCCTACGCCTCCGACGCTGCGGTCGAATTCGCCGACCGCTCGATGGAAGCCGTCTGCTACCACGCCTACTGGGCCTCGACCGAGTTGGCCGAGGAGCGCGGCCGCTATTCGTCCTACAAGGGCTCGCTGTGGGACCGCGGCATCCTGCCGATCGACTCCATCGACCTGCTGGCCGAGCAGCGCGGCGGTTACGTCGAAGTCGACCGCTCGACGACGCTGGACTGGGACTCGCTGCGCGGCCGCATCGCCACCTTCGGCATGCGCAACAGCAACTGCATCGCCATCGCGCCGACGGCCACCATCTCCAACATCATCGGCGTGGACGCCTCGATCGAGCCCTGCTTCGGCAATCTGTCGGTCAAGTCCAACCTGTCCGGCGAGTTCACCGTCATCAACGAATCGCTGGTGCGTGACCTCAAGGCCCTGGGCCTGTGGGACGACGTGATGGTCATGGACCTCAAGCACTTCGACGGCTCGCTGCGCCGCATTGACCGCGTGCCCGAGGACATCAAGGCCCTCTACGCGACGGCCTTCGAGGTCGACACCGTGTGGCTGATCGAAGCCGGCGCACGCCGCCAGAAGTGGATCGACCAGGCCCAGAGCCTGAACATCTACATGGCCGGCGCCTCGGGCAAGAAGCTGGACGAGACCTACAAGCTGGCCTGGACGCGCGGCCTGAAGACGACCTACTACCTGCGCACCATCAGCGCGACGCAGGCCGAGAAGAGCACGGTCACGCGCTCCGGCCAGCTCAACGCCGTGTCGTCCGGTGCGGCGCCGGTGATGGCGGCTGCGGCCGCGCCGGTTGCCGTCGTCGAGCCCGAATTGCCGGCCACCGACATGAAGTTCTGCGCCATCGACGACCCCGGTTGCGAGGCCTGCCAGTAATCGAAGCGGCAGGGCGAACTTGTATAGACAAGTTCGCCCTGCATGTTTTCGATGTCGTCGCGCAACAAAGATTGCGCGAATGATGCAAATAGCAGTTGCTAGTTCTTGTTGATTTGCACAAGCACTGCGGATAATTCGAAGTGATAGGAAGCACACCATGCTGGATTGGGACGAAGACCTGAAGTCCACTGATACCCACACCGCGAAACCTCTCGCGGCCATGCCTTCGGCGACGCTCGCATCGGCGTCTGTGCGCGAAGCATCCAGCGTCTCGATGCCCGCCCCTCAGCTGACTGGCGAAGCCACCACCGCACGCCGTGTGAAGGCCGCCGACAAGCGCATCATCAACGGCCAGACCGATGTGAATCAGCTGGTGCCGTTCAAGTACAAGTGGGCTTGGGAAAAATACCTCGCCACCTGCGCCAACCACTGGATGCCGCAGGAAGTGAACATGAGCCGCGACATCGCGCTCTGGAAGGATCCCAACGGCCTGACCGAAGACGAGCGCCGCATCATCAAGCGCAACCTCGGCTTCTTCGTCACCGCCGACTCGCTGGCCGCCAACAACATCGTGCTGGGCACCTACCGCCACATCACGGCGCCCGAGGCCCGCCAGTTCCTGCTGCGCCAGGCCTTCGAGGAGGCCATCCACACCCACGCTTATCAATACATCGTTGAAAGCCTGGGCCTGGACGAGAGCGAGATCTTCAACGCCTACAACGAAGTCCAGTCCATCCGCGACAAGGACGAATTCCTGATCCCCTTCATCGGCGCGATCATGGACCCGAACTTCCACACCGGCACGCCCGAGACCGACCAGACCCTGCTGAAGAGCCTGATCGTCTTCGCCTGCCTGATGGAAGGCATGTTCTTCTACGTCGGCTTCACGCAGATCCTGGCCATGGGCCGCCAGAACAAGATGACGGGCGCTGCCGAGCAGTACCAGTACATCCTGCGTGACGAGTCCATGCACTGCAACTTCGGCATCGACCTGATCAACCAGATCAAGTTGGAGAACCCGCATCTGTGGACGGCCGAGTTCAAGGCCGAAATCAAGGCGCTGTTCCTGAAGGCCGTCGAACTGGAATACCGCTACGCCGAGGACACCATGCCGCGCGGCGTGCTGGGCCTCAATGCTTCCATGTTCAAGGGCTATCTGCGCTTCATCGCCAACCGCCGTGCGGTGCAGATCGGCCTCGAAGCCCTGTTCCCGAACGAAGAAAACCCCTTCCCGTGGATGTCCGAGATGATCGACTTGAAGAAGGAACGCAACTTCTTCGAGACGCGCGTCATCGAATATCAATCGGGCGGGGCCCTGAGCTGGGACTGAACCCCAGCCGCAACCCGATCAAGACCTGGCCAATGCAGTCACCGAGCGAAACCCGCATCAACACCCTCGAGGTGGCGGGGCTGCATGGCGATCCCATTCACCGTACCGAGGCGTTCCTCCTGAGCGACTCTCGGATGGTGAATAACCGTAGCCGCACGGACCGGTCCGTGCGGGACGGTGTCTTTTCCACTTGATCAAGGAGAAAACCATGGCAACTGCAAAGACCCCGGCTAAGGCCGCTCCGAAGAAGGCCGCCGCCAAGAAGGCCGCTCCGGCCAAGAAGGCTGCTCCGGCGAAGAAGGCCGCTCCGGCCAAGAAGGCCGCTCCGGCGAAGAAGGCCGCTCCGGCCAAGAAGGCTCCGGCGAAGAAGGCCGCTCCGGCCAAGAAGGCTCCGGCCAAGAAGGCCGCTCCGGCCAAGAAGGCTCCGGCCAAGAAGGCCGCTCCGGCGAAGAAGGCCGCTCCGGCCAAGAAGGCTGCTCCGGCCAAGAAGGCGCCCGCCAAGAAGGCTGCACCCGCCAAGAAGGCCGCTCCGGCCAAGAAGGCGGCTGCTCCCAAGAAGGCTGCGCCCAAGAAGGCCGCTGCTCCCAAGAAGGCCGCTGCCAAGCCTGCCGCGAAGCCTGCTGCCAAGAAGGCCGCCGCTCCGAAGAAGGCCGCTGCCAAGCCTGCCCCTGCGGCCAAGCCTGCCGCTGCTGCGCCCGCTCCTGCCGCCAAGACGGCTCTGAGCCCGCAAGCGGCCTGGCCCTTCCCGACCGGCAACAAGCCCTAATACGGCAATCCGCTGACTCGCCGCCGGGTGGCTCGTCCACCCGGAGCCCGGTGAATCAGACAACCCGGCCCGAGTCTCTCGGCGCCGGGTTTTTTATTGGCCGCGCCGGGCGTGCATCTGCTAACAGCCGGATCCGGCGACGCGGCGTGGTCCTACGCAGCGGTCTCGCTCGGTTGCCTAGAGTGGTATTCGGGCGCAGACCCCTTGCCTCTCTCCCCGCAGACGACAGCGTGTGCTGGCCTGACCTCGCGTCCCGGCCGATGTGTTCAAGTCTCAGGGACGCGCAGGGGCTCTGCGCCTTTTCCCTTGCGCCGCCCGCAAAGGCGCGGCGTTCAGGGGTAGAAGATGTTGACGCTGTAGCCGCTGACCTTCTGGCCACCGGTGCCAAAGACCAGGCTCAGGGCCTGCTCGGACTCGGCGTTCACCTGCGTCAGCACGGGGCTCAGTGTTTCGGGACCGAGGACGCGGCGGGCGAAGGGCGCGCCGCCGGCATCGGTGAGGCTCAACTCCACCCAGGGCGCGGCAACGTCGACGCCGGTCTTGTTGCGCAGCGACAGATTGAGCTTGTAGCTGCTGCTGCCGACCGGGCTCAGTGACGTCGAATCGATGCTGAGCGCCTCGATGCGCCGCCAGGGCTTGACCTCGCAACCGGTGATGCCGCAGATCGCCTGCAGCGGCGCGCGCATCGGCGGGTGCAGCGCCGCGATGGCATCGCGGAAATGCAGCATGACCTGCAGGACCAGCAGGGCAGCGAGCAGCAGCGACGCCGCTGCGAGCGCCACGCGCACGGCCGGGCGGTTCCAGCGCGCGCTGCTCTGTGCCTGGCGCATGAACTCGGGCACGGTCGCTTCGGTCTTGGCGGGCTTCTTGGGCTTGGGCGGCTTGGCTGCCTTGGCAGGCTTGCCGGGGCGCTCCGCCGGTTCGGCTGTGATGGGCGCCATATCGGCCATCGAGGGCTCGGGCTCGACATCACGCGCCACCATGGGCGAGGGCTGCGCCACGGCCGCGGTGTCAGGCTCATCCTCAACCCAGCGCGGCTCCGGCCTGGACTCCGCCCGGCCCGGCTCAGGGGGCCAGCCGGTGGGCAGGGCTTCGGCACGCGGCTCCGGCTCCGGGGGCGGCATCCAATCCTGCGGCGGCGTGTAGATCGGTGCCGGCGGCGGGGGAGGGGGCGGTGGCAGGGGCTCGGGTTCTGGCGCAACGGGGGCCGGCGCGTATTGCGCAGGCCAGGGCGGAGGGGCCTCGCGCTCGATGTCGAACAGGAGTTCGCGCGCGTCAAAGATCTCGGCGCAACGGCCGCAGCGCACCCAGCCGTCGGACACGCGCAACTGATCCTCGACGATCCTGAAGATCGTCCCGCAGGCGGTGCAGCGCGTCGCCAGACTCATGCGTTGCGTCGGGCCGTCATCAGGATCCAGCCGTCCTCTTCATCACTGACTTCGAGTGCCAGCCAGGGCGCGTAGGCGGCTTTCAGCTCATCAGCCTGGCGGCTCAGGATGCCCGCCAGAATGAGGTCGCCGCCCGGTGCGACGTGGGCGCACAGCAGAGGCGCCAGCAGCTTCAGCGGCGTGGCCAGGATGTTGGCGATGACCAGCGGGTATTCGCCGTTGGCCAGCTCCGGCAGGCCCGGATTCAGCGTGACGCCGTTGGCCGTCGCGTTGTCGCGCGAGGAGGTGATGGCGGCCGGGTCGATATCGACGGCGTCGATGTCGTGAGCCCCATGCAGGGCCGCGCCGATGGCGAGGATGCCGGAGCCGCAGCCATAGTCCAGCACGCGCGGCCAACGCTGTGCATGGTTGGCGATCCAGCGCAGGCACATGCGCGTCGTCGGGTGCGTGCCGGTGCCGAAGGCCAGGCCCGGGTCCAGGCGCATGACGCGCTGGGCCTGCGGCGGCGCCTCGTGCCAGCTCGGCACGATCCAGAACTCGGGCGTGATCTCGACCGGCGCGAACTGGCTTTGCGTCAGGCGCACCCAGTCTTGCTCGGGCACCGCCTGGATGGCCTGCACGTGGACGTCGGCGGCCCAGTCCTGGGCCAGGATCAGCGTGGCGGCCTCGGTGGCCTCGGGCTCGCTGGGGAAGAGGGCCTTGACGACCGAGCGTTCCCAGCCGGCCTTGGGTGCCGGCATGCCGGGCTCGCCGAAGAGGGCGTGCTCGGCATCGGTGTCGGCGTCGGCGTCTTCAACCGACACGGCGAGCGCATCGATTTCCATCAGCGCGTCGCTGACGATCTCGACGTCGGCCTCGCGGCAGACCAGCGCAAGTTCAAACAAGTTGCTCATGCGCCTATTGTCCCGCGACTGCCGCCGCCTTCATCGCTTGTGGGCAGCCATCCAGCCTTCGAGGTAGTGGATGGAAGTTCCCCCCTCGATGAACTTGGCGTCCGCCATCAGCTCGCGGTGCAGCGGGATGTTGGTCTGGATGCCTTCGACCACCGTCTCGCTCAGCGCGATGCGCATGCGGGCCAGGGCCTGCTCGCGGGTGTCGCCGTGGACGATGATCTTGCCGATCATGGAGTCGTAGTTGGGCGGCACGAAGTAGTTCGTGTAGGCATGCGAGTCCACGCGCACGCCGGGGCCGCCGGGTGCGTGCCACATCGTGATGCGGCCGGGCGAGGGCACGAACTTGACCGGGTCCTCGGCGTTGATGCGGCACTCGATGGCGTGGCCGCGCATCTCGATCTGACGCTGCGTGAACGGCAGCTTCTCACCGGCGGCAATCTTGATCTGCTGCTGCACGATGTCGATGCCCGTCACCATCTCGGTGACCGGATGCTCCACCTGCACGCGGGTGTTCATCTCGATGAAGTAGAACTCGCCGTTCTCGTAGAGGAACTCGAAGGTGCCCGCGCCGCGGTAGCCCATCTTCTTGCAGGCGGCGGCGCAGCGGTCGCCCACCTTCTCGATGGCGCGGCGCGGAATGCCGGGGGCCGGCGCCTCCTCGATGATCTTCTGGTGGCGGCGCTGCATGGAGCAGTCGCGCTCGCCCAGCCAGACGGCGTTCTTGAAGGTGTCGGCGAGGATCTGGATCTCCACATGGCGTGGGTTCTCCAGGAACTTCTCCATGTAGACCTCGGGGTTGCCGAAGGCCGCACCCGCTTCCGCGCGCGTCGTCTGCACGGCGTGCACCAGGGCTGCCTCGGTGTGCACGACGCGCATGCCGCGTCCGCCGCCACCGCCGGCCGCCTTGATGATGACCGGGTAGCCGACCGTGCGGGCGATCTTGATGATCTCCTTGGGGTCCTCGGGCAGGGCGCCTTCGGAGCCGGGCACGCAGGGCACGCCGGCGCGGATCATGGCCTGCTTGGCCGAGACCTTGTCGCCCATCATGCGGATGGATTCGGGCGTCGGGCCGATGAAGGTGAAGCCGCTGCGTTCGACGCGCTCGGCGAAGTCGGCGTTCTCAGACAGGAAGCCGTAGCCGGGGTGGATGGCCTCGGCGTCGGTCACCTCGGCCGTCGCGATGATGGCCGGCATGCTGAGATAGCTCTGGGCCGACGGCGCCGGGCCGATGCAGACGGCCTCGTCGGCCAGGCGCACGTACTTGGCGTCGCGGTCGGCCTCGGAGTAGACGACGACGGACTTGATGCCGAGTTCCCGGCACGCTCGTTGGATGCGTAGGGCGATTTCGCCCCGGTTGGCGATAAGAACCTTCTTGAACATCAGAAGTCCTTGATTACTCGATCACGAACAGCGGCTGTCCGAACTCGACCGCCTGGCCGTTCTCGCACAGGATCTTGGTGATCGTGCCGCTCTTGTCGGCTTCGATCTCGTTCATGATCTTCATCGCCTCGATGATGCAGATGGCCTCGCCTTCCTTGACCTGCTGGCCGATGTCGGCGAAGGCCTTGGCGTTGGGGCTGGAGGCGCGATAGAAGGTGCCCACCATGGGCGACTTGACGATGTGGCCGGTCTCGACCGGGGCGGCGGCCGGGGCGGCTGCGGCCACCGGCGCGGCGACGGGCGCAGCGGCGTGGACGACCGGCGCGGCCGGGGCGGCGGCGTAAACCGGCTGCATGGCCACGGCGGCGGCCGGGTCGGCCTTGACGATGCGGACCTTGCCGTCGGCCTCGGTGATTTCCAGCTCGGAAATATTGGATTCCGAGACCAGGTCGATCAGGGTTTTGAGCTTGCGCAGGTCCATCGTGGCTCCAGGCTATGTTGTTGTTGTGGGGGGAAGGGAAAGGAGGCCGGCACCGCTCAGGCGCCGGCGGCTCCCAACGAATCGAGGGCGTGGCGCAGGGCGAGGCGGTAGCCGTTGGCGCCCAGGCCGCAGATGACGCCCACCGCCAGCTCGCTCACATAGCTGTGATGGCGGAAGGCCTCGCGGCGGTGGATATTGGACAGGTGGACTTCGATGAAGGGCAGGTCCACGGCGGCCAGCGCGTCGCGGATGGCGACGCTGGTGTGGGTGTAGGCGGCCGGGTTGATGAGGATGAAGCGCGTGCCGTCCGTGCGCGCGGCCTGGATGCGATCGACCAGGGCGCCTTCGTGGTTGCTTTGGAAGCTCACCAGGGTTGCGCCGGCATCTTTCGCGATCGTGCTCAGTTCAGCATCGATCTGTGCCAGGGTCTGCGCGCCGTATACCTCGGGCTCGCGGGTGCCGAGCAGGTTGAGGTTGGGGCCATGCAGGACGAGAACTTGCATCAAACAGGTGGCGGCGGCCGGACGCGAGCGTCTAGAGAGTCGCCACTAAATTGAGGAAGGGCGAACTTTACGCGTTTTGGCGCCGAATTCCCGCCGGATAGGGAAATTCTCGGGGTGGCCTAGGTTTTGGCCAGTTGGCGCAGCTCTTCCAGGCGGCTGACGCCCAGGCGGCGCCAGCTGATCTCGCCGGATTCATCGAAAACGACGGAAAACGGCAGGCCGCCGGCCGCGTTGCCGAGTTCGCGCACCAGGCCCAGGCCTTCGGGGCCGGCCAGGGCGACGCTGAAGTCCAGCGGGGTCTTTTGCAGAAAGGCCTTGACCGGGTCCAGCTGGTCGACGGCCAGGCCCAGCACCTGCCAGTCCTTGCCCTTGGCCTCTTGATAGAACTGGTTGATCTCCGGCAGTTCCTTGACGCAGGGCGGGCACCAGGTGGCCCAGAAGTTGACCAGCAGGGGCTGGCCGCGCCAGCGGGCGACGGCGAGCTCGGCGCCGTCCACGCCAAGGAAGCGGCGTGTCCAGAAAGCCTGGGCGACGGCCGAGGCCTGGGGCGGGTTGAGCTTGCGCCAGGCGAAGGAGGCGCCCAGGGCCGCTGCGCCCAGGCCGGCGCCGGTCAGGATGAGGCGGCGGGTGATGGGGTTCATGCTTCCTCGTCCAGCAGTTTGCGCAGGGCGCCGAGGTCGCCGCGCTCGGTCAGGCCGCGCGCATCGGGCTTCAGCGCGCCGCGCAGATCGTCGAAGTCCAGGATGGTCAGGCACAGCGTCACCCGCTCGTCGAGGGCGGGGCAGGGCGCGTCCAGGATCAGCATATCGACCTGGCGCCCGCGGCCGGCCGTCGTTTCGGCCACATCGAAGTCCAGGCCCCGGTCGATCAGGGCGATCTCGGCGGCCTTGCTGTCGTCGCAATAGAGCTGCAGATGGAGGTTGGACAGGCGTGTGGCCGTGCCGCGCCAGACGGCGCCGGTCAGGTGGGGGCGGAACTCGGCCAGGCGCTCCATCCATTGCGCCGCCAGTTCGCGCAGGGCGCGCAGCTCGCCGGGTTGGGTGTCGGCATGGAAGATGGCGATGTGCTCGCGCACCGCAGCCTCGACCTCGTCGTTGCCGGGCAGGGCGGCGCGCGGCAGGCCCAGGTCGCGGGCAGCGCGCTGCTTGGCCGGGCCCCAGTCCATGCCCTCATCGACGATGAGGCGGGCAGCAGCTGCGGCGATCTCTTCCGAATCACTCATGGCAATTGCGCGCTGTTCATGCGGCTGCTGATGACACCGGCCCGGCCCAGCACATAAGGCGACGCGGGTTGGCGCTCGAAGCGCTTGGGCGCCGGCAGCATGACGGCCAGGCGGGCGGCCTCGAAGGTGCCGAGGCGGGCCGCGTCGACATGGAAGTAGTGGCGGGCGGCAGCCTGGGCACCGAACAGGCCTTCGCCCCATTCGACGCTGTTCAGATAGATCTCCAGGATGCGACGCTTGTCGAGCAGCCCTTCCAGCATCAGCGTCAGGATGAGCTCCTGGCCCTTGCGCAACAGCGTGCGCTCGCCGGACAGGAAGAGGTTCTTGGCCAGCTGCTGGGTGATGGTCGAGCCGCCGACGACCTTGGCCGTCGGCTTGCCGCGGGCTTCGGCCCGCGCCTGGGCCTTTTCGTTCTTCTTCCAGGCGCCCTTGAGGGCATCCCAGTCGACACCGCCATGCTCGGCAAAGCCGTCGTCCTCGCTGGCGATGACGGCGCGCTTCAGCGTCGTCGGCAGCTGGGTGTCGTCCACCCATTGCTGGCTCCAGGCGACCTGCTGCTTTTCCTTCAGCAGGCGCACGATCTCGCTGCGCTGGAAGCTGGTCGACTGCGGCGCGACGAAGCGCATCATCAGGATGCGGCCGGCAAACCAGAGTTGCAGGCACAGCACGGCCAGGGCCAGCACGGCAAGGAGGCGGCCGATGTGGCGCATCACAGCGCGGCCCTCAAGGCTTTCAGCACCCGCGCCGTATCCGGGCGCAGCCCGCGCCAGAAGAAGAAGGCCTCGGCGGCCTGCTCGACCAGCATGCCCAGGCCGTCGCGCGGCTCGCCGCCGTGGGCGGCGGCCCAGTCCAGGAAGGCTTGCGCCTTGGGGCCGTACATCATGTCCAGGGCCAGGGTGCCGGGCTTGAGCACGCCGGCCTCCACGGGCGAGGCGGCGCCGGCCAGGCTGGTGCTGGTGGCATTGACGACGATGTCCTGGGCCAGTGGGGCGTCGGCCAGGGTGGCCGCGGCCAGGGGCACGCCGAGGTGGGCATGGCTGGACACCAGGGCCTGGGCTTTGTCCACCGAGCGGTTGACGACGGTGATGCGCGCCGGCCGGGCCGCGATCAGGCTGCCCAGCACCCCGGCCGCCGCGCCACCGGCGCCGACCAGCAGCACCTGCAGGCCTTCGAGCGGGCGGCGGGCGTTGCGCTGGATGTCGTTGACCAGGCCCGCGCCGTCGGTGTTGTCGCCCACCCAGCCCCCTTCGTCGAAACGCAGCGTGTTGACGGCATGGGCCAGCGCAGCGCGCTCGGTGTGCTCTGCGGCCAGAGCGAAGGCGTCGAACTTGAAGGGTACGGTGATATTGCAGCCCTTGGCGCCAGCGCCCGCGAAGGCGCGCAGCGTGGCCTCGAAGCCATCCAGCGGCGCCAGCAGGCGTTCATAGGCCAGGCTCTGCCCGGTCTGCTCGGCAAACATGGCGTGGATGGCCGGCGAGCGGCTGTGCTCGACCGGGTTGCCCACGACCGCATATCGATCCATCGTCATTGCGGTTGTCCCTGCAGGGTCGTTTCCAGGTTCTCGTCGCGCGTGAACTTGAAGCGCGACGTGATGACCAGCACCTCGGCGCCGCGCAGCATCTCCTTGCTGAAGTTGCCGAAGGGTGAGGCGGCCTGCACGATGGCGACGGCGCGGCGGTCCAGCGTCGGGTTGCCGCTGGAGGCGACGATCTCGGTCTCGATGACGCGGCCCTTGTGGTCGATGTGGATGTTCATGGTCAGCTCACCATAGAGCTTCTTGCCGCGCGACTCCGGGAAGTCGCGCGTGCCGCGCTCCTCGATGCGGCGGCGCAGGCCGTCGTAGTACTGCGCATAGACGACCTCGCGCGTAGCCGGGCTCACGTAACGCTTGCGCGGCCGAGCGCTTTCCTCGTTGACGCGCTTCTCGATCTCGGCGAGCAGGTCGACGAGCTGGCGGCGCTTCTCGGCGAGGGCGCGCTCGGTGGCGTCGGTCTTCTCGCGGCGCGGGTCGGGCGGCGGCAGCAGGGCGAGTTCGCGCCTCACCTGGGTCAGCAATTGCTGCTGCTGTTGCTGCAGTTGGGCGATCTGCGAGCTTTGCGATTCGGCCGCGTCGCCCGTTTCGTTCTGGCGGGCCGGCGGCAGCGGCGATGTGGCCCGACCCACCTCGGTATTGCCGCCACCGGCCAGGTTGGCCTGGGCCAGGGCCTGGGCCTTGACGGGCGCCTCGTTGGAGCGGGTGTTGACGAGGACGACCTCCAGCGGCGTGTCCTGGAAGATGCGGTTGAAGGCCTCGGGCGCGGCGATGCGCAGGCTCAGCAGTGCGGCATGCACGCCGAGCGAAAACGCGAGCGCGATCTGCAGCGTGCTCGGTTTGCGCATCTTCAGTTGGACGATGCGGCTTCGGCCGGCTCTGTTTCGTTGACGTCAATGGCCAGAGCGATCGGTGCGGCCGCGGCCTCCAGCTCGTCGTCGTCGCCTTCCGACTCCTCGGCCGCTGCGGCTTCATCCATTCGCTCGATCAGCGTGGCATGCACGTCCAGCGTCATCTCATCCAAGCCGGTGATGCGCACCTTCACATGGCTGCCGCGCGGCAGGGGCTCGCAGCCCAGGGCCTTGAAGACCAGGGGCAGGTCGTCGGCCCGCACCAGACCGTCCTTCATGACGGTGGCGGTCAGCTCGGCCGTGCCGTTCTGCTGCAGCCAGCGTAGCGTCCAGAAACGCTCGATGCCGTTCTGGAAGCCGTTGTAGGCCGCATAGGCGGACTCGAAGCTCGAGATGATGGAGAAGAGCGCCGCGTCCTTGGGCTTGAAGGGCGCGGCCAGAGCCGCCGTGCGGCCGTGGCGGGCGCAGGCAATGATCTGCCATTGGTTGACCAGGTCGACATAGCGGCGCAGCGGCGACGTCGCCCAGGTGTATTGGGCCACGCCCATCCCGGCATGGGGCAGGGCCTTGACGCCCATGCGCACCTTGATGCCGGGTGCCAGGCTGGCCTGGCTGCGGTAGATGCCGGGCAGGCCCAGTTCGGCCAGCCAGCCACCCCAGGCCGAGTTGGCCAGGATCATGGCTTCGGCGACGATGAGGTCCAGCGAGCTGCCGCGGGCGCGCACGCTGATTTGGACCAATTCACTGCCGTTGGGTGCTTCCGTGCGCTCGCCGCCGCCCGCCGGGCCGTTCCCAAGGGCGGCAGCGTCCCCTTGGGGGACCGTCGGCGAACTCGCCGACGAGGGGCCAGGTTTCAGGCGGAAGTTGTAGTCCGGCCGGTTGAAGTTCTCGGGCTTGCCGCGCACCACCTCGCGCTGGGCCTTCAGATGCTTGGCCAGGCGCCAGGTGAAGGCGAGCTCGGGGGCGAAGAGATAGTCGGCCGGTGCCTCGCCCGACAGCGTGGCGTCGGTGACGATGCCGTCCAGCTTGTCGTGGCGCAGGTTGGACGCGATATGCACGCGCTCCAGCTTCGTTTCCTTGGCCTTGATCTCGAACGTCGCCTCGTCCATCGTGAAATAGATGGACACCGCCGGGCAGTCGCGGCCCTCGATCAGCGTGTAGGCCTGCACGACGTCGTCGGGCAGCATGGTCAGCTTCCAGCCCGGCATGTAGACCGTGGACAGGCGCTCGCGGGCCACCTTGTCGACGGCCGAGTCCGGCGTGATGGCCAGGCCCGGCGCCGCGATGTGCACGCCGAAGATGACGGTGCCCGTGCCCAGGCCCTGCACCGACAGCGCATCGTCGATCTCGGTCGTCTGCGAGTCGTCGATGGAAAAGGCATGCGCCGGACTCAGTGCCAGCTCGTCCTTGATCTCGGGCGCTGTCAGGGCCGGGAAGCCCGTGCCCTTGGGGAAGTTCTCGAACAGGAAGCGCTTCCAGTGGAACTGGTAGGCGCTGGTGATGGCGCCCGCGCCCTGCAGCAGGTCCAGCGGGGCCTTGTGCGAGCGCTTGCTGGCCTCGACGACGGCCTTGTATTCGGGGCCGTTCTTGTCCGGCTTGAAGAGGATTTTGTAGATCTGGTCCTGGATGGGCTGGGGGCAGCTGCCCTTCACCAGCTCCTCCGCCCAGGCCTCGATCTGCAATTGCTGCTGGCGTTTGCGCTCGATGCCCAGCAGGGCCGCCTTGACGATCTCCTCGGGCGCCTTCTTGAACTGGCCCTTGCCGGCGCGGCGGAAGTAGTGCGGCGCGTCATAGAGGCGGAACAGGGCGGCGGCCTGCTGCACGACGCCGGCCTTGGCATCGAAATAGTCGCGGGCCAGGTCGGCAAAGCCGAATTCGCCCTCGGGGGCGAACTCCCAGGCCAGGTCCAGGTCGATGTCGTCGGCCAGCTTGCGGGCATCCGTCAGCAGCACGGCAGGCGCCGGCTGCTCGAATTTCAACAGCACATTGGCGGACTTGACCTTGACCCGCTTGCCCGAGTCCAGCTCGACCTGCAGCGAGGCATCGGCCTCCGACATCACCCGGCCGGCGAGGAATTTCCCGGCGTCATCAAAAAGCGCAAACATAAGCGGTCGATTGTCGCCTCAGACGGTCATGCCTCCCGAGACCTCGATGACCGCTCCGTTGACATAGCTTGCTTCGTCGCTGGCCAGGAAGGCATAGACGTTGGCGATCTCCTCGGGCTTGCCCAGGCGCTTGAGCGGCACATGGGCGCGCATCTCCTCCAGCACCTTGTCGGGGATGGTGCCGAGGATGGGGGTGTCGATGAAGCCGGGCGCGACCGCGTTCACGCGAATGCCCTTGGGGCCCAGTTCGCGGCTCCAGGTCTTGGTGAAGCCGATAACGCCGAACTTGGCGGCCGCGTAGTTGGTCTGGCCGAAATTGCCGTAGATGCCGACCACCGACGAGGCATTCAGGATGACGCCAGATCCTTGCGCCACCATGGTGTCGGTCACCGCCTGGGCGCAGTGAAAGACGCCGCGCAGGTTGACGTCGATGACGGCGTCGAACTGGGCCAGCGTCATCTTCTGCAGGCGGGCGTCCTTGGTGATGCCGGCGTTGTTGACCAGCACGTCGACGCGGCCGAAATCGGCCAGCACGGCGGCCACCATGAGGTCGACCGACACGCGGTCGGCCACGTCCACCGTGTAGCCCTGGGCCGTGGCGCCCAGCTTCTCGCAGGCCTTCACGGCGGCCTCGACGCCCTCTGGCCGCAGGTCGCACACGATGACCGTGGCGCCCTCGCGGGCGAATTTCAGCGCGGTGGCCAGGCCTATGCCCTGGGCCGCGCCCGTGATGATGCAAACCTTGTTCTGGAGTTTCATCGTCGTCATGGCTTCGTCAGGAATTCCGTGAGGGGTTGAAGATGGTCGTCGAAGTCTGTCAGACCATGATCGCTGCCCTCCAGCACCTCGCCGTCGCAACCGGCGTAGCGAGCCAACATCTCGCGCCAGTCCAGCAGTTCGTCGCCCTTGGCGATCAGCGCGTAATAGCGCGACGGGTGGGTCAGTCGGGCCGGCGGCGTCAGCGCGGCCAGCTCCGCCACATGCTGGGCCGTGAAATCGAATTTGAGCTCGGGGTCATGCCAGGCGGTCTGCACGCCGATGTGGCGTGACAGGTCGCGGGCCGGATTGACGGCGGGGTTGAGGACGGCGGCGCGCCAGCCGCGGTGGGCGGCCTGCTCGGCGACGAAGGTGGCGTAGAAGCCGCCCAGGGAGCTGCCGATGACGGCCGCACCCCGCGCCGGCCAGGCCTGGATGAGGCCAGCGACCAGTTCCATGGCCTCCAGCGGCGACGGGGGCAGTTGCGGCGCCACGAAAACCAGGCCCGGCTGCTCGGCCGCCCATGCGGCCATGCGGCGCGCCTTGGCCGAGGCGGGCGAGGAGCGAAAGCCGTGCAGATAAAGCAGATGTGTGAGATCCATGACGGAAGTTTTGATGTGAAGTTTTGTGCCCCTGCGACGCGGGAGGAATCGGATTGACGCGAGTGTCGCCGCCAGCCACAGTGCCTGCCTTTGCGCAATCCCGGACCTGTCCCATGATCCCGACGCCCCGCACCGCCCTGGCCACTGCCGCCCTGCTCGCACTGGCCGCGGTCGCCCAAGCCCAGACCCCGCCCGCTGCGGCCGCCTCCGCGCCTGGCAGCGCCGCCTCCGGCCCCGCCGCCGCTCGCCCGCCCGCCGATCCCACAGCGCCCAAGCCCTTTGCTGACGTCATCAAGGGCGCCAAGGAGCAGCCCGGCCTGTTCCCGATCTGGCGCAAGGACGAGAAGGTCTGGATCGAAATCCCCAAGGAAGCCTTCAACAAGCCTTTCCTGTTCAGCGTCAACGTTGCTAACGCCGTGGGCGAGCGCGGCCTGTACGCCAGCCAGATGCTGGGCGACGAGCTGGCCGAATGGCGCCGCATCGGCAACCATGTGCAGCTGATCGCGCTGAACACCAAGTTCCGCACCGCCAACCCGTCAGCCAAGCTCGCCATCGAGCAGGCCTTCTCGCCCAGCCTGATCGGCGGCTTGCCCGTGGCCAGCGCCGACCACCCGGACCGCAAGTCGGTGCTGATCGACGCCAGCAGCCTGCTGCTGAACGACATCCCTGGCTACTCGACGCGCCTGGAGTTCGCCTACCGCCTGCCTTTTGCGCCCGACCGCGCCAACTCCTTCATCGAGTCCACCCGGGCCGACGCCCAGGTCACGACGCTGACCTCGCGCGTGCACTTCGCCACGCCACGCATCCCGGCGCCTCCGCTGGTGCCCGCACCCGTGCCCGTGCCCACGCCGCCCCAGGCCACGCCGGACCCGCGCTCGATGTTCTTCAGCTTCGTCTACAGCTTCCGCGCGCTGCCTGAAGTGCCGGCCGCCATGCGCCATGCCGACCCGCGCCTGGGCCACTTCATGGAGAGCTACGCCGACTTCGGCGACGACCTCAAGGCCAACCCGCGCGTGCACATGATTGCCCGCTGGCGCCTGGAGAAGAAGGACCCGAACGCGGCCCTGTCCGAGCCGGTCCGACCCATCGTCTACTGGATGGACAAGAACATCCCCGGAAAGTACCGCGCCGCGGTCAAGGCCGGCATCGAGGAATGGAACAAGGCCTTCGAGAAGATCGGCTTCAAGGACGCCGTGCAGGCCAAGCAGCAGCCCGACGACGCCGACTGGGACAATATGGACTCGACCCACGCGTCCGTGCGCTGGTTTACCGGCGCGGACGTGGGCTTCGCCATCGGCCCGAGCAACCGTGACCCGCGCACCGGCGAAATCCTCGACGCCGACATCGGCATGAGCGACGTCTTCGGCCGCGGCTCGCGCCGCCTGGCATCGGACGACGTGCTGGGCTTGCACGCCCATGACCAGGCGGCCGCCAGCAACTGGATGGGCGAGCGCAGCCTGCGCGTGCTGTCCGAGCAGAACTGCACCTATATGGCCGACCAGGCCAACGAGCTCGGCTTCGCGCTGGACCTGCTGGCCCTGCGGGACGGCATGGACATGAACGGCCCCGAGGCCGAGGCCCTGGCCCAGGCCGTCATCAAGGACGTCGTCATGCACGAAGTCGGCCACACGCTCGGCCTCAAGCACAACTTCAGGTCCTCGACCACCGTCACCCAGGCCCAGCTCAAGGACAAGGCCTTCACCGAGGCCCACGGCATTTCCAACTCGGTGATGGACTACAACGCCTACAACCTGCCGCTCAAGGGCGAGCCCAAGGCCAGCCTGACCAACACGACGCTGGGTGCCTATGACTACTGGGCCATCGAGTACGCCTACAAGCCCATCGCTGCCGAGCAGGAAGCGGCCGAGCTGGCCAAGATCGCCGCGCGCTCGACCGAGCCGCAGCTGGCCTATGGGGACGACTTCGACCAGGGCGTCGGCGGCCCCTACGACGGCTTCGACCCGCGCACCAACCAGCGCGACCTGGGCGACGATCCGCTGGCCTATGCCAAGAAGCGCTTGAAGCTGAGCCAGGAACTGTGGGAGCGCGTGCAGACACGCCAGGCCGCCGTCGGCGACGACCCGCTGCGCAACCGCCGCTCCATTTTCGAGAGCTTCCGCCAGCTCGGCATGACGGCCAACAACATCAGCAAATACGTCGGTGGCCTGTATGCCGAGCGCGTGGTGCCGGGTGTCACGACCGGCCCGGCCTTCAAGCCGGTGGACAACGCCCAGCAGCGCGAAGCCCTGCGCTTCATCGCCAGCGGCCTGCTGTCCAGCGACTCGTTCAAGTTCAAGCCCGAGTTCCTGGTCACGCAGACGCTGGACTACAACGAGTGGGACCGCGGCCTGCCCATCTCCATCCCCGACAGCGTGGCCGCGCTGCAGGGCCGCGTGCTGGACCGCCTGATGTCGCCCAACACGGCCCGCCGCCTCATCGAGCAGGGCGCCTACCTGCCGGAGGCCCAGCGCAAGGGCGCGGTGTCGCTCAGTGAGGTCTATGGCACGCTGCAGGGCGCCATCTTCAGCGAGCTGAAGACCGGTGCCGAGATCGACCGCATGCGCCGCAG
The DNA here is from genome assembly GCF_031458095.1 of Roseateles saccharophilus. Taxonomy (GTDB): domain Bacteria; phylum Pseudomonadota; class Gammaproteobacteria; order Burkholderiales; family Burkholderiaceae_C; genus Pelomonas; species Pelomonas saccharophila_A. The sequence goes on along the minus strand of NZ_JAVDXU010000001.1, from coordinate 1,691,459 downwards.
CCTGCAGCGCGAATACCTGCGCCGCCTGCAGGCCCAGCTGAACCGCGCCACCAACGGCGCCGCGGTCTATGCCGATGCCTTCTCGATGGCCCGCTGGCACGCCAGCCAGCTGCTCAACGAGCTGCGCACGGCTTCCGCCAAGCCGGGCCTGTCGGTCGAGACGCGCGCCCACCTGGCCGAGACGCAGGACATGCTGAACTCGATGCTGAAGGCGTCGCTGGTGCGCAGCTAATCCGCTTCGCGCTTAGCCAAAAGGCCGGCTTCATGCCGGCCTTTTTTCTTGTCTTAGCATGGCCGCCACTTCGAGAGACTTGACATGTCCACACCCGACAAACTCAATCAATTCGGCGCCAAAAACCTGCCCGGCTATCTGGGCATCGTCATCACCAAGGTCGAGAACGGCGAGGTCCATGCGGAGCTGGCAGTGCGGCCCGAGTTGATGGCGCCCAACGGCTTCCTGCATGCCGGCAGCGTCGTCACGCTGGCTGATACCTGCGCGGGCTATGGCTGTGTGCAGGCTCTGCCCGAAGGCGCGGTGGGCTTCACGACGGTTGAGCTGAAGTCCAACCACCTCGGCACGGCACGCGAGGGCACCATCGCCTGCGTGGCCAAGGCGGTGCATCTGGGAAGAACGACGCAGGTGTGGGATGCGGTGGTCACCAACAAGGACACGGGGAAGACCATGGCGCTGTTCAGGTGCACGCAGATGGTGCTGTATGGGAAGTGAGTTGGGCGCGGGTTGCTTTTGCATCGAGCCTTTCGACCCGTTGCAGTGAGCCGGGAGTCCGCCCCGGCAGGGCGGGTAACTTTTCTCTGACGCGCCAGAGAAAAGTCACCAAAAGAGGAGCGCTAATCCAATCCGCACTCGAGCGGTAGCTCACGCTCGCTGCGCTCGGAGTGGGACATGCCCACACGCGAGCCGCTGCGCTCTCGCCTCCCACTTGTGAAGAGCACCAGCGATCGGACCTTCACGCCAGTTAACGCCGGCTGCACGCCGTGCTCATCAGCAAGGAAACCCAATGCAGCGTCGCCCGAGCGACGCGGCTGTTCGGTATTTCCTGATGAGCACGGCGTGCAGCCGCGCGTCGGACGGGCTGCTGGTGCGATGGATGGTGCTCGTGACAAGTCAGACGCGAGAGCGCAGCGGTTCGCTTCTTCCCGCAATGCCGCTGGCCGTTTTCGCGCGCCGCTGGTGGCGTCGTCGCGATGGTGTGCGGTTCAGGGCCTCTTCTTTGGTGACTTTCTTCTGGCCCCGCAGAAGAAAACCGAAGGTTTCGCCAAAGTTACCCGGCCGCCGGGACGGACTCCCGGCAATGCATCGAGCAGGCGCTATTTGGCCAACGTAGCCAGCAATTTTTCGTGGATGCCACCAAACCCGCCATTGCTCATGCACAGCAAATGGTCTCCCGGTTTCGCAGCCTTGACGACAGCAGCCACCAGCGCATCCACATCCGCACCGACGAAAGCCGTAGCCCCCATCGGCGCCAACGCCTCCTTCGCATCCCAGCTCAACCCCTGTTGATTGCAGAACGCCAGATCGGCTTCTTCCAAAGCCCAGGGCAACTGCGCCTTCATCGTCCCCAGCTTCATCGTGTTGGAGCGCGGCTCGAAGATGGCCAGGATGCGATCCTGCGGCGCGATGCGGCGGCGCAGGCCGTTGACAGTGGTGCGTATCGCCGTCGGGTGATGGGCGAAGTCGTCGTACACCTTGATGCCGCGCGCCTCACCACGCAACTCCATGCGGCGTCGCACGTTCTGGAATTCGGCCAGGGCCGCGGCCGACTGTTCGGGCGACACGCCGACATGCTCGGCTGCGGCAATGGCCGCCAGCGCATTGAGCTGGTTGTGCTCGCCGATCAAGCCCCATTCCACGCGGGCGACCTTGAGGCTGCCGCGCAGCACGTCGAAGGCCTGCGGTTCGCCACGGGCGCGCAGCATGCCCGCTTCTTCCTTCTTGGCGCCGAAGCGCAGCACCTCGCTCCAGCAGCCGCGGGCGATGACGCGTTGCAGCGCTTCCTCGCGGGCATTGACGACCAGGCGGCCGCTGGCCGGCACGGTGCGCACGAGATGGTGGAACTGGGTCTCGATGGCGGCCAGGTCCGGGAAGATGTCGGCGTGGTCGTGCTCGAGGTTGTTCAGGATGGCCGTGCGCGGGCGGTAGTGGACGAACTTGCTGCGCTTGTCGAAGAAGGCGGTGTCGTATTCGTCGGCCTCGATGACGAAAGCTGATCCTTCGCCGAGCCGCGCCGACACGCCGAAGTTCTGCGGCACGCCGCCGACCAAAAAGCCCGGCTTCTGACCGGCATGCTCGAGGATCCAGGCCAGCATGGACGTCGTCGTCGTCTTGCCATGGGTGCCTGCCACGGCCAGCACATGGCGGCCCTGCAGCACATGCTCCGCCAGCCATTGCGGACCCGACACATAGGGCAGGCCGGCGTCGAGGATGGCTTCCATCAGCGGGAAGCGCTCGCCGCGCGTGACGACGTTGCCGATGACGAAGACGTCGGGCTTGAGCTCCAGCTGCTCGGCGCCGAAGCCCGTGATCAGCTCGATGCCCAGGGCCTCGAGCTGGGTGCTCATTGGCGGGTAGACGTTGGCGTCGCAGCCCGTGACCTTGTGGCCGGCTTCGCGCGCCAGCGCCGCGAGGCCGCCCATGAAGGTGCCGCAGATGCCGAGGATGTGAAGATGCATGGCAGTGGCGCGCGAAGGCGCTCTCAGATCAGCGCAAGGCGGTGCGTGCGGCCGCCAGTGTGGCCTCGATATCCGCCGCACCGTGGGCCGCCGACACGAAGCCGGCTTCGTACAGGGCGGGCGCCAGATAGATGCCGGCGTCCAGCATCGCATGGAAGAAGCGGTTGAAGCGCTCCTTGTCCGTCGTCATGACGGTGGTGTAGTTCTGCGGCAGTTCGGGCAGCAGGAAGAAGCCGAACATGCCGCCCTCGCAGTCGGCGCTGAAGGGCACGCCGTTCTCGGCGGCGACCACCTTGAGGCCGTCGACGAGCTGGCGCGTCTTGGCCGACAGCGATTCGAAGAAGCCGGGCTTCTGGATTTCGCGCAGCGTTGCCAGGCCGCAGGCCGTGGCCACCGGATTGCCGGACAGGGTGCCGGCCTGGTAGACGCCGCCCAGCGGCGCCAGGTGTTGCATGACCTCGCGCTTGGCGCCAAAGGCCGCCAGCGGCATGCCGCCGCCGATGACCTTGCCAAAGACCGAGATGTCGGGCGCGAAGCCGGGGATCAGCTTCGCATAGTGAGCCTGCGCTGAGCCGAGGCCGACGCGCAAGCCCGTCATGACCTCGTCCAGCACCAGCAGGGCGCCGTGCTGGCTGCACAGCCGCCGCATGGCGCTCATGAAGGCCAGCGACGAGCGCACGAAGTTCATGTTGCCGGCGATGGGCTCGACGATGACGCAGGCCAGCTCACTCCCGTACTGGGCAAACGCGGCCTCGAGCTGCTCGACGTTGTTGTATTCCAGCACGACGGTGTCGGCCGCCGCGCCCGGCGTGACGCCGGCGCTGGTGGGGTGGCCGAAGGTGGCCAGGCCCGAGCCGGCCTTGACCAGCAGGGCGTCGGTGTGGCCGTGATAGCAGCCCTCGAACTTGATGAACTTGGCGCGCCCGGTGGCGCCACGCGCCAGGCGGATGGCGCTCATGGTCGCCTCGGTGCCGGAGCTGACCAGGCGCACCTGGTCCATGCTGGGCACGAGCTTGAGGATTTCCTCTGCCAGCTCGATCTCGCGCTCGGTCGGCGCGCCGAAGGAGAAGCCTTCTGCGGCTGCCTTCATCACGGCTTCCTGCACGGCCGGATGGCCGTGGCCCAGGATCATCGGGCCCCAGGAGCCGATGTAGTCGACGTAGCGTTTGCCTTCGGCATCAAAGATATAGGCACCATCGCCGCGGGCGATGAAGCGCGGCGTGCCGCCGACGGCGCGGAAGGCGCGCACGGGCGAGTTCACGCCGCCGGGGATGACGCGGGCGGCGCGCTCGAAGAGCTCTGAATTGCTGGCCATGGAACGGAAATCAGGAGATCAGTGCATGCGCCGCGGCGTCTTGGGCGACTGCTCGGGCTCGGGATCGGGTTCGAAGTCGGGCGGCTCGCCCCCTTCCTCGTCCGCTGCGGGCAGGGCCCAGAAGAAGCGGTCGGGGATGACGTTGCCCATGCCGGGGCGAAAGCCAGCGTCCAGGGACTGGTCGAGGAAGGACAGGGCCTCGCTGACGGCCGAATGCAGCTCGGCGCCGACCGACAGCAGGGCAGCCAGCGCAGCCGACAGCGTGTCGCCGGAGCCGACGAAGGCCGTCTCGAAGCGCTCGAACTTCTCGCCGGTGATGGGGCCCTGGGCATTGGCCAGCACGTTGTCCACATACTGGTTGGGCAACTGGATGCCGGTCACCAGCACGTGCTGGGCGCCAGCCTGGGCGGCGGCTACGGCCAGTTCGCGGGCCGACGGCGCGCGCTCGTTGTCCCAGTCGGGCAGCAGGAAGTCGGTCATGGTCTTGTGGTTGCCCACCAGAACCGCCGTCTGCGGCAGCACTAGCTCGCGCACCGCGTCCAGATAGCTCTGCTGCTCGTCCTCGTCAATCCAGGCGACCGAGGGCAGATAAGTAACCAGAGGTACGTCGGGATAGTCGCTCAGCACCTCGGCGACGGCGGCCACGGCTTCGGCATTGCCGAGGAAGCCGACCTTCCAGGCCGTGATGGGCACGTCTTCCAGGATATGGCGGGCCTGCTCGGCGACGGTGTCGGGGTCGAGGTTCTCGTGTTCGAAAACCTCGGCTGTGTCGCGCAGCACGACGGCCGTGACGACGGGCAGGCAGTGGGCGCCCATGGCGGCGATGGTGGCCACATCGCCGGCCAGGCCGCCGGCGCCGGAGGCGTCGCTGGCATTGAAACTGAGCACGCAAGCCGGCGGCGGGCTCTCCTGCTCGTCCTGGGGTTCGGCGACCTCGGGGTCGGTGGGGAGGGGTGTTGGGCTCATGGGGAAGTCGTGGCGGATGCGGTCAATTGGTGCCGCAAAGCGTGGAGTCTGCCGCTAAAAGCGTGCTTCTGAGGCCCGGGGCACAGGCGTTTGCCCTCAGCATTGCGCTCTCGGGCCCTGGCTAGAATGATTCGATTGTAGTGAGCAAACTCTAAGCACCGTGAGCGAACCCAGTACCTGGATGTGCCTGATCTGTGGATGGATCTATGACGAAGCGACGGGCGATCCTGAGCATGGCATCGCGCCCGGTACCGCCTGGGCCGATGTGGACATGAATTGGACCTGCCCCGACTGCGGTGCGCGCAAAGAGGATTTCGAGATGGTGCGCATCTGACTCGGCCTCATCGCCGGCCCGGCCCCGAGCTGAAGTTCCGAGGAGACGACGTTTGAACGAGCAAGTTTCCGGTGCAGGACCCACCCGCATCCTGGTCATCGACGACAGCAACACCATCCGCCGCAGCGCGGAGATCTTCCTGAAGCAGGGCGGCCATGAGGTGGCCCTGGCCGAGGACGGCTTCGATGCGCTGGCCAAATTGGGCGACTTTCATCCCGACCTCGTGTTCTGCGACATCCTGATGCCGCGCCTGGACGGTTACCAGACCTGCGCCATCATCAAGCGCAACCCGCAGTTCTCGGGCGTGCCGGTGATCATGCTGTCATCCAAGGATGGCCTCTTCGACAAGGCCCGCGGGCGCATGGTGGGCTCGCAGGACTACCTGACCAAGCCTTTCACCAAGGACCAGCTGCTTCAAGCGGTGCTGCAGCACCGGCCCTGAGAAGCATCTTTAGAGAGAGAACTGCCATGAGCATTCAAAACATCCTGCTGGTTGACGACTCCAAGACCGAGCTGCATGCCCTGTCGGAGATGCTGGTCAAGCGCGGCTTCAATGTCCGCACGGCCGAGAACGCCGAAGAGGCCATGAAGCGCCTGGCCGAGGCCAAGCCCGACCTGATCCTGATGGACGTCGTCATGCCCGGCCAGAACGGTTTCCAGCTGACCCGCGCCATCACGCGTGACGAGCGCTATGCCGGCGTGCCCGTCATCATGTGCACGAGCAAGAGCCAGGAGACCGACAAGGTCTGGGGCATGCGCCAGGGCGCCAGCGACTACGTCGTCAAGCCCGTCAAGGCCGAAGAGCTGCTGGCCAAGATCAAGGCCCTCGGCTGAACATGGCAAACAAGACGGCACTCCGTGAGCTCCAGCAGCGCTTGGCCGAGCGCATGCAGGCCGCGCGTGAACAGACGCTGATCGCGAACTGGCTGGCCGTGGAATGCGCCGGTGTCGGCCTGCTGTTCTCGCTGAAGCAGGCCAGCGAAATCTTCGCGCCCGTGCCCATCAAGCCCGTGCCCTATGCCAAGCCCTGGCTGGCCGGCGTGGCCAATCTGCGCGGCGGCCTGTTCACCGTCGTCGACCTGGCTGTCTACCTGGGCCTGCGCGATCCCGCGCCGGGCCGCGCCCTGCCGGCGCAAAGCCGCCTGGTGTCGCTGGGCGGCGAGCTGAACCTGAACTGCGCCTTGCTCGTGGACCGCCTGGCCGGCCTGCGCAGCGACGAGCAACTGCCTCTGGCCCCGCAGCAGCCCGTCGGGCCGCTGCCCCGTTTTGCTGGCGCGCTGCGCCGCGACGAAGCCGGTCGCAGTTGGCAAGAAATCAATCTCGAGGCGTTGTCGCGGCAGGAGAATTTCCTGCACATCGTCGCGTGATGCACGCATCCATTTCCAAGCTACCAAGCTCCGAGCCGCTGCAAAACGCGGACATCACAAACACTGAAGGACGAGGGTGAGATGAGCCTGCTGGACAAAATCAGGGGAAAGTCCGAAGTCGATGAGCTGCCGCCGGCAGTGCCGGAGGCGGCCGACACGACGATCGACTCGCGCAGCAACATCGGTTTCGACGCGACCCGCAACGCCGACTCGACGCTCGCGGGGGTCGAGATCCCCGCGCGCACCGACATCTACCCGCGCACCGAGGCGCCGTCCATCATTTCGCCGGCCGTGCCGACGGAGCCGGGCCCGAACAGCGAGTTCCCGCCCAGCAGCACGATGAGCTTCGCGCCGACGACGCAGGCGGCCGACCCGACCATGCTGCCGACGCCCGCGGCCGCCACCGGCGCCGAGAAGCTGATCGAGCTGTTCGGCAAGCATCGCCAGCGCGTGCTGACGGGCCTGGTGGCCCTGGGCCTGGTCGGTACGGCGGTTTCGGTGTCCCTGGTGCTGGCCAGCTCCAACCGCAGCGCGGCCCAGGTGCGCGCTTCCGGCCAAGCGCTGATGCATTCGCAGCGTATGGCCAAGTCGGTGTCCGCGGCCCTGGTGGGCAACCCGGCCGCCTTCGCCGAACTGCGCGAGTCGGTCAGCACGCTGAGCGGCGTCGTCAACAACCTGCGCACCGGCGAGGGTGAGCTGGCCATCGCGCCGGCCGCCGTGCAGCCGACGCTGGAATCGCTGAAGCCGCTGGTCGAGCGCGCCGAGAAGAACGGCAAGGTCGTGCAGGCCCAGGAAAAGATCCTGACCCAGGTCGGCCAGGCCCTGCGCGCGATCAACCGCCAGTCCAGCGACCTGCTGGAAAGCGCCGAGGCCGTGTCGTCCCAGGCCCTGCAGATCGGCTCCTCCGCGGGTGAAGTCTCCGCGGTTGGTCAGCTCGTCATGCTGACCCAGCGTATCGGCAAGAGCGCCAACGAATTCCTGACCCAGGAAGGCGTCAGCCCCGAAGCCGTGTTCCTGCTGGGCAAGGACTTGAACTCCTTCAAGCTCATCACCGAGGCCCTGATCAGCGGCAGCCCCGAGCTGCGCCTGAACGCCGCGCGTGACCCGCAGCTGAAGGAACGCCTGCAGACCCTGCTCAAGCAGTACGAGCAGACTCGCACGCAGGCCTCCGCCATTCTGGGCAACCTGCAAGGCCTGGTGTCGGCTCGCGAGGCCCAGACCGCCATCCTGAACGACTCCGAGCCGCTGCGCAAAGGCCTGGAGCAGACCGCTGCCGAGCTGGAGAAGTCCGGCGGTGCCGGTGCCGGCCTCATCATCCTGCTGATCCTGTCCCTGGCCGCCCTGATCGTCGGCGCCGTCGGCTTCTTGCGCCTCTATCTGGCCGACCAGGCCGGTCGTGCCGAGATCGCCGAAGCCCAGAAGCGCGAAGCCGAAGCCCAGGAGCAGGAGGCCAAGCGCGTCAACGACGCCAACCAGGCCGCCATTCTGCGGTTGATGAACGAACTGGCCAGCGTCGCTGAAGGTGACCTGACACAGCAAGCCACGGTGACGGAAGACATCACCGGCGCCATCGCCGACTCCGTGAACTACACGGTGGAGGAGCTGCGCAACCTGGTCGGCCAGGTGCAGGCCACGGCGGCTCGCGTGACGGACACGACCGGCGCGGTGGACCAGACCTCCACCGACCTGCTGGCCGCTTCCAAGGAGCAGCTGCACGAGATCCGCGCCACCGGCGAGGCCGTGCTCGGCATGGCGGGTCGAATCACCGAGGTGTCCGCGCAGGCGCAGACCACGGCCGATGTGGCGCGCCAGAGCCGTCAGGCCGCCGAGCAGGGCCTCTCCGCGATGCAGAACAACATCGCCGGTATGAACACCATCCGTGACTCCATCCAGGAGACCTCCAAGCGCATCAAGCGCCTGGGCGAGTCGTCTCAGGAAATTGGCGAGATCACGGAGCTGATCTCTGACATTACGGAACAGACCAACGTGCTGGCTCTGAACGCGGCCATCCAGGCAGCGTCCGCCGGTGAAGCCGGTCGCGGTTTCTCCGTGGTTGCGGAAGAAGTGCAGCGCCTGGCCGAACGCTCCGGCGACGCGACGCGCCGGATTGCTGCGCTGGTGAAGACCATTCAGACCGACACCCACGACGCGGTGGCCGCCATGGAGCGCTCGACGCGCGGTGTGGTGGAAGGTACGCAACTGTCCGACGCGGCCGGCAAGGCCCTGGAAGACATCGACAGCGTGTCGCGCCAGCTGGACGAGCTGATCGGACGCATCTCGACCCAGGCGCAGCAGGAAGCCGAGCACGCCAACGAGGTGGCCTCCAACATCCAGCACATCTTCGCGGTGACCGAGCAGACGTCGGAGGGCACGCGCTCTACCGCCCAGATGGTGCATGAGCTGTCCCGCTCCGCCGAGGCGCTGCGTACCTCCGTGTCCCGATTCAAGGTCGCCTGACCCCAGCACACCGCACCGAGCGAGAAAGCCCACGCATGGACAGCTCCCTGCGAGACTCCGAACTCCCGGCCGACCTCAGCCCCCTGGCCTGGGTGCAGGAGGAATTGCGCCGCTCCCTGGAGTCGGTGCACAAGACCCTGCGACGCCATGTGCGCGACGGCAGCGACAACCGCCTCTCGGCCTTTGGCGGTGACGCCCAGCCGAGCGTCCCGCTGCAGCAGGCCGCGGCCCAGCTGCACCAGGTCAGCGGCGTGCTGTCGCTGGTCGGCCTGCCGGCCGGCGCCAGCGTGCTGCGCGCCGCCGAGTCGGCCGTTGCCCGCCTGGCCGAGAAGCCGCTGGAGATCGAAGCCAGCACCGTCGACACCATCGAACGCGCCAACTTCGCGCTGCTGGCCTATGTCGCCCGCCTGCTGGCAGGCAGCAAGACCTCGTCGCTGGCCCTCTATCCGGGCTATCGCGGGCTGCAGCAGCTCAACGGCGTCGAGCGCATCCACCCGGCCGACCTCTGGCAATACGACTGGTCCTGGCGCAGCATCGCGCCCGAGGCCGGCGTGCTGCCGCGCTCGCCCGAGGCGGTGCGCGCGCCCTTCGAAGCCGCGCTACTGCGCCATATGCGCGAGCCCAGCTCCGCGCATGCGGCCAACCTGTCCGGCCTGTGCGCCGGCCTGGCCGCGGCCCTGCCGGCCGGCACCACGCGCACGCTGTGGCAGCTCGCCGCCGCCGTCTTCGAGGGCCAGGCCCTCAAGCTCATCCCCAGCGACGCCTACACCAAGCGCCTGGGCTCCAAGCTGCTGCATGAACTGCGCCTCGTCGGCCAGGGCGACCCGGGCACCGACCCCGTGCGCGACCGCCTGGCCCAGGACCTGCTGTTCTTCTGCGCCCAGTGCCGCGTCGCCAAGGGCGCCGGCCCGCGCCTGAGCGCCGTCCACGAGGCCTATCGCCTGACCGAAGAGCATGCCGGCGACTACGAAGACGCCAGCCTCGGCCGCATCGACCCGGCCTGGGTCGCCCAGGCCAAGCGCCGTGTGATGTCGGCCAAGGAAAGCTGGTCCAGCGCCGCCGAGGGCGACCAGCACCGCCTGTCTGGCCTGGACGAGCAATTCGCCGGCCTGGCCGATTCCCTGACCCGCCTCTTCCCCAGCGGCGAGGTGCTGGCCCAGACCCTGCAGCGCGCCGTCGTCGCGACGCTGCGCTCGCGCACCACGCCGCCGCCGGCCCTGGCGATGGAAATCGCCACCAGCCTGCTCTATGTCGAAGCCGCGCTGGAAGACGCCGCCTTCGACCAGCCCGAGCAAGCCGACCGCGTGCGCCGCCTGGCCCGCCGCGTCGAGGGCGTGGCCCATGGCCAGACGCCCGAGCCGCTGGAAGACTGGATGGAGGACCTGTACCGCCGGGTCTCCGACCGTCAGACCCTCGGGAGCGTCGTGCATGAGTTGCGCGCCAGCCTCTCGGAAGTCGAGAAGCAGTGCGATGAATACTTCCGCGACCCGACCCAGCGCGCCCTGCTGATCCCCGTGCCCGGCCAGTTGCAGGCCATGCGCGGCGTGCTCAGCGTGCTGGGCCTGGACCAGGCCGCCCAGGCCACGGTGCGCATGCGTGACGAGGTCGACGGCCTTGCCAACACCGAGATCGACTTCAACCGCCCCGGCGCGCGCGACGTCTTCGAGCGCCTGGCCAACAACCTCGGCGCCCTCGGCTTCCTGATCGACATGCTGAGCGTGCAGCCGGCCCTGGCCAAGCGCATGTTCCAGTTCGACGATGCCAGCGGTCGCCTGGACGCCGTCATGGGCCGCCGCGAAGGCGCCGTCGAGCTGCCCAGCTTCGAGGCCAGCGGCTTCCACGTCGATCTCGAGCCGGAAGTCACCGCCCCGTCCTACGAGGCCACCCAGCCGCTGCGCGTCGACTTCGGTTCGCTGGATCTGCCCGACCTCAGCCTGCCCGACGTCGACCTGTCACAGCCGCCCGTTGCCGCACCCGCTCCCGTGGTCGCTCCGCCGCCGCCCGCGCCTGCCCCCGCGCCCAGCGTCGCCGACGACCCCGAGATGCGCGAGATCTTCCTTGAGGAAGCCGAGGAGGTCATTGGCAACGCCCGCGCTGCCCTGGACGAACTGCGCGAAGCTCCGGCCGACCATGGCCAGCTGACCGTCGTGCGCCGTGCCTTCCACACTCTGAAGGGCAGCGCCCGCATGGTGGGCCTGGACGCCTTCGGCGAAGGCGCCTGGGCCTGCGAGCAGCTCTACAACGCCCGCCTGGCCGAAGCCACGCCTCAGGCCGATGCGGCCCTGCTCGGCTTCACCGCCGAGGTGCTGGACTATTTCGCCCACTGGCGCAACCAGATCGCCGGCACCGAGCCGGGCCAGAGCCTGCCCGATCCGGTGCGGCGCAGCGCCGACTCCCTGCGTCTGCATGGCCAGCCCCTGCCGCTGGAAGTGCCCGCTGTCGAGGCCGTCGAGCGCAGCCCCGAGGCTGTCGCCGATGACGGCGCCGAGCCCGTCGCCGCCGCCCTGCCGGCCGAGATGGAAGAGACGCCGCCGGTGGCGCCCGACTTCGTGCTCGAGTTCGCCGCGCCCGTCGGCGACGCCGCCCAGCTCGAAGCCGAGGCCGCCCTGGCCCTGCCCGATGTCGTTCTCGACTTCGAGCCGACCGAGGTGCCCGTCGACGAGGCGGCCAGCGAATCCGCCGCCCACGCGCCGACCGAGCCGCTGCCGCTGCCCGTCATGCCCGACGAGGAGCCGACGCTGGCCAACTTTGGCGTCGTGCTGGACCTGGACGAGCCCGAGGTCGTCATTGCCGAACCCGTGGGCGAAGCGCCGGTCCGACCCGAGGAGTCCACGCTGGCCATGGCCCAGCTCCTCCACGAGGACGATGAGGCGCCGCTCGAACCCGCGCTCCGCCTCGTCACCGCGGCAGAACCCGAACCCGAGCCTGAACCCGAGTCCGTCGACCCCGACGAAGGCTTCAAGATCATCGGCCCGCTGCGCATCAGCATTGCGCTGTTCAACATCTTCCTGAACGAGGCCGACGAGCTGTCGCGCAAGCTGTCCATCGGCCTGGCCGAGTGGGCGGCCGAGCTCAGCCAGCCGGTGCCGCAGAGCTGCGAAGTGCAGGCCCACGCCCTGGCCGGCAATGCCGCCACGGTGGGCTATGACGACCTGTCGGCCCTGGCCCGCGAGCTCGAGCACACCCTGGATCGCGCCCAGCGCGCCGTGCGCTACGAGCCGGACGACGCCGAACTCTTCGTGCGCGCCGCCGACGACATCCGTCGCCTGCTGCACCAGTTCGCCGCCGGTTTCCTGAAGCCCAACGATCCGGACATCATCGCCCGCCTGCATGCCTACGAGCCGCAGGAAGAGTCCTTCACCGCGGCGGCACCGCTGGACGCTGCGCATCTGCATGCGCTGGACGAGACCATCGCCGGCGATCTGGACATGTCGGCCACGGTGGCTGCCGATCTGTCGGAGCCCGAGGTCGTCGAAGCGGCCGAAGTGATCGAGATGGCCGAGGTGGTGGAACCCGCCGCCGAGCCCCTCGTCGAAGCCGTGGCAGAACCGGTTGTGGAGCCCGTGGCAGAGCCCGTCGTTGAGCCCATCGCCGAGCCGGTGGCCGAGGTTCAGCCCGAACCCGAGCCCGTGCCTGAGCCCGTTGTCGAAGCCGAACTGGCCCCGGTGCCGACGGCTGCTGAAGACGAACCCGAGCCCGGCCTGCCCGACCACATCGAGCCCGACCTCTATCCCATCTTCGAAGAGGAAGGCCGCGACCTGCTGGAGCAACTGCACGGCGCCCTGCGCGACTGGCTGGCCCACCCGGCCGAGCTGGGCCGCTCCGACGCCTGCATGCGTGCCCTGCACACCTTCAAGGGTGGCGCCCGCCTGGCCGGCGCCATGCGCCTGGGTGAGCAGGCCCACCACCTGGAGTCGGCCGTCGAGGCCCTGGTGCGAGCCGGCCATGCCGACCACGCCCAGGTCCAGGCCCTGCAGCACGAGGGTGACGCCCTCGAGCATGCCTTCGAGGAACTGGGCCGCAGCCTGACGGCCGCCGCCGCCGCGCCCGTGGCCCCGGCCATCGTCGCGCCGCCGCCCCCCGCGCCCGCCGCCAAGCCCGTGGCGGCCGCGCCGGTTGCCGAAGTTTCGGAACCCTCGATCCGGCCGATGGCGCCCGTCGCCGTCGACAAGCCGGTCGAACCGGCCCGCGAGATCGACTGGAGCCGCTTCACCGACACCGCCGAGATCGCCGCCGGCAGCGACAACCTCGCCATCGGCCAGGCCCTGGTGCGGGTGCGCGGCAGCCTGCTGGAGCGCATGGCCACCCAGGCCGGCGAGGTCAGCATCCGCCGCGCGCGGATGGAGTCCGAGCTGAACCAGATGAAGGGCGCCCTGCTCGACCTCGACGACAACCTGGAGCGCATCCGCGCCCAGCTGCGCGAGCTCGAGCTGCAGGCCGAAGCCCAGATGCACATCCAGCAGGAGATGCAGCAGCAGGGCGGCCGCGAGTTCGACCCGCTGGAATTCGACCGCTACACCCGCTTCCAGGAATTGACCCGCATGCTGGCCGAGTCGGTCGGCGACGTGGCCACCCTGCAGCGCACCCTGGGCCGCAACGTCCAGACCGGTGAAGACGAGCTGGCCGCGCAGTCGCGGCTGACGCGCGAGCTGCAGGACGATCTGCTGCGCACCCGCCTGGTGGAGTTCGACTCCATCGGCGAGCGCATGCACCGCGTCGTCCGCCAGGCCGCCCGCGACAGCGGCAAGCAGGTCAAGCTCGAGATCGTCGGCGGCCAGACCGAACTCGACCGTTCGGTGCTGGAACGTACCGCAGGCGCCTTCGAGCATCTGCTGCGCAACAGCGTCGCCCACGGCATCGAGACGCCCGAGGCCCGCACGGCCGCCGGCAAGGATCCGGTCGGCACGCTGCGCATCGAGGTCGGCCAGCACGGCAACGAAGTGCTGCTGAACTTCTCCGACAACGGCGCCGGCCTCAACCTCGCCCGCATCCGCGAGCGCGGCCTGCAGCTGGGCCTGATCTCGGCCGACGCCGAGCCCGATGACGCCCAGCTCAAGCGCCTGATCTTCGCGCCGGGCTTCTCGACGGCCAGCCAGATCACCGAGCTCAGCGGCCGTGGCATCGGCATGGACGTCGTGCGCGCCGAGGTCGGCACGCTGGGCGGCAGCATCGAGACCACGTCCGAGGCCGGCCAGGGCACCAGCTTCCTGCTGCGCCTGCCGCTGACAACCGCGCTGACCCAGGTCGTGCTGCTGAAGAGCGCCGACCAGGTCATCGCTGTGCCCGCGGCCCTGATGGCTTCGGTGCAGCGCGTGCCGGTCGATGCGGTCGAGGCAGCCTACGCCACCGGCAAGCTGCAGCACGCCGGCATCGAGATGCCCTTCTACTGGCTGGGCGGCCTCCTCGGACACGCCGGCCGCGGCCATGTCCATGGGCGCTACACCCACGTCGTGCTGGTCAAGACGGCCCAGACCTCGCTGGCCCTGCACGTCGACGAAGTGATCGGCAACCAGGAAGTCGTGGTCAAGAACCTCGGCGCCCAGCTCAACCGCGTGCCGGGCCTGGCGGGCATCAGCCTGCTGGCTTCGGGCGAGGTGGCGCTGATCTACAACGTCGTGGCCCTGGCCGACTGGTATGGCCTGGATGCCCAGGCCCGCCTGCAGGCGGCCCATGCCCTGTCGCTGGGCGAGGTGCCGCAGCAGCAGGTGGCGTCCGTCGTCGAGACAGTCACCCAGGCGCCGCTGGTCCTCGTCGTCGACGATTCGCTGACAGTGCGTCGCGTCACCCAGCGCTTCCTGGAGCGCGTCGGCCTGCGCGTCATGCTGGCCAAGGACGGCCTGGATGCGATGGAGAAGCTGTCCGGCGACGAGCTGCCTTCGGTGGTGCTGTCCGACATCGAGATGCCGCGCATGGACGGTTTCGACCTGGTGCGCAATATGCGCGCCGACTCGCGGCTGGCCAACCTGCCCGTCATCATGATCACCTCGCGCATCGCCCAGAAGCACCGCGACTACGCGGCGCAACTGGGTGTCGACCACTATCTCGGCAAGCCCTACGATGAGGAATATCTGCTCGGGTTGATCCAGCAGTTCACCCAGCAGGCGCTTGCCGCCTGAGCATCATTCCATGTCCCAGGTTGTCGACCACCTCGCCGAGCTGACCGGTTTCCGTGACCGTGACGTCATGGACGTCACCCTGGTCATGGCGCTGCGCGACCTGCTCGAGCCGGAGTCGGCAGCCATCTACCGCCTGGTCGGCGAGCCGGGGCACGAGCGCTGGCTCACGCGTGCCCATCTGCGGGCGGGCGATGCCGTCGCCTCGGCCGACCCGCTGTGGGCCAAGCCTGAGGCGCTGCCGCTGGCGACCGACCACCCGCTGCGCCTGGAGGCCATGCGCAGCCGCAGCGTCACGCAGGTGGCCGACGGCGGCAAGTGGCTCTACCTCTTCCCCATTGCGACCGACCGCGACGTCATCGGCGTCATCGAGATCCTGTCGACGCGGCGCCTGGGCGCCGGCGCCCAGCGCATGGTCAGCAGCGTGCTGCGGATCTATCACAACTTCCAGGGCCTGCTCGACTATTCCGAGCGCGACACGCTGACCGGGTTGCTGAACCGCAAGACCTTCGACGAGAGCTTCCTGAAGGTGCTCTCCGAGATCCCGGCCAAGAGCCCGCCGCCCGAGCATGGCACCGAAGACCGCCGCCACGAGGCCGCCGTGCCTCACTATGTGCTCGGCGTCATCGACATCGACCACTTCAAGTCGGTCAACGACCGCTTCGGCCACCTGATCGGCGACGAGGTGCTGCTGTTGCTGTCGCGGCTGATGCGCGGCTCCTTCCGCTTCCACGACCTGCTCTACCGCTTCGGCGGCGAGGAATTCGTCGTGCTGATGCGCTGCGACGAGGAGATCCACGCCGGCGAGGCCTTCGAGCGGCTGCGCGTGAACACCGAGCGCTATGCCTTCCCCCAGGTCGGCCGCATCACCGTCAGCATCGGCTTCACCGAAGTCCGTGCCGGCGATGCGCCGGCCGCCGCCTTCGAGCGCGCCGACAAGGCCGTTTATCACGCCAAGGGCCATGGCCGCAACCAGGTTCACAATTACGCGGCCCTGGTGGCCAGCGGCGTGATCCAGGAAGCCACGCAGCTCAGCGACGTCGAGCTGTTCTGAGTGCGCCCCGCTAACGGCGCAATTGCACGCGGCAACACCGCGGCTTGACTTTCCCACCGCCCCAGCCATAGCCTAGGGACATCGCCCGAACCGGCGCGTCCCAGACGCCGGCGGGCGGCCCAGTGCGGGGGGTGGCGTGGGCAGGCTGTCGCCATCGGCGACGCCCGTGACGCGACCTCCCGGTTCGCGGCGTGTTGCGGGTCCTGCATGCGTTATTCCTGGCTTCCATTGAGCCTTCTTGTCGCGGCCTTCCTGGCCTTCGTCGGCACGGCCGTGGGCGCCTCTCACAGCCTGGCGGAGCTGCTGGAGCGCGACGCCGAGCGCAGCCAGGCCCTGCGCACCCAGACCGAATTGCAGCGCCTGCTGATGCTGCTGATCGATATCGAGACCGGCCAGCGCGGTTTCATCATCACCGGCCAGCAACCCTTTCTGCGTCCCTATGAAGATGCCCTGGGCGAACTGGCCGACGTGCGTACCGGCCTGCGCGAGCGCCTGCCCAGGCAGAGCGCCGACACGACGATGCTGGGCCGGCTCGACGCCCTCATCGACGAGAGGCTGGCACAGACCCGCCAGACCATCGCCCGCCGCTTGGCCGACGGAGGCGCCGCGATGCACGATCTCAGCGCCTATGTGGACGGCAAGCGCGTCATGGACGAGCTGCGCTTCCAGATCGAGCAACTGACTCGCGAGCAGCAGCGCCGTGTCGCCATGGCCGACGAAGCCACCCAGACCGTGCGCCAGCGCACCACGCGGCTGACGCGTCTGCTGCCGGCGGGCGGCCTGGCCACGCTGGCCGTGGCCGTGGCTCTGATGCTGCGCGAGCGCCGCCTGCGTGACCGCGCCGAGGCGGCGCTGCGCGATGCCAACGCCGGCCTGGAGCAGCAGGTCGCCCAGCGCACCGAGGCGCTGAGCCATGCGCTGGCGCGCATCCGCAGCTTTGCCGTCGAGATGGACCGCAGCATCGAGGCCGAGCGCCGCCGCCTGGCCCGTGAGGTGCACGACCAGGTCGGCCAGGTCGGCACGGCCATCAAGATGCTGACGCTGTCGCTGCGCGCCAGGCTCGCCCCGCGCAGCGAGCCCCTGGTGGACGAATTGCAGGAGATGGCCGAGGAGGCCATACGTTCGGCCCGCCATATCTCGGCGGAATTGCGCCCGCCGCTGCTCGATGAGCTCGGGCTGGAGGCGGCCCTGGGCCACTATCTGCAAGCGCTGGGGCGCCAGTCGGGCCTCACCACCGAACTCGACCTCAGCGACGACGCCCTGCTGCCGCCCGAGCAGGCCAGCCCGCTGTTTCGCATCGTGCAGGAGGCCTGCACCAATGTGCTGCGCCATGCCCAGGCGCGCAAGCTGCGCGTGGCCGGTCGCGGCCTGGCGGTCGGCGCCCGGCCGGGCTATGAGCTGGAGGTCATCGACGACGGCCGCGGCCCGGGCAGCACGCGGCCCGATGCCTCGGGCCTGCGCAATATGCGCGAGCGCGCCGAACTGGCCGGTGGCAGCTTCGACTTCGGGCCGGCACCGGGGGCCGGCACCTGCGTGCGCGTCTGGCTGCCCCTGGAGTCGCCGCTGCCTGCCCCCGCCGCCAGCAAGCAAGAGGAGGCCTGGCTGTGAGACTGCTGATCGTCGACGACCATCCACTGATGCGCATGGGCATCACCCAGCTGGTGCTGCAGGAATGGCCCGACGCCCAGATCGACGAGGCGCCGACCATTGCCGAAGCGCTGGCTCGCATCGCAGCCGCCCGGCCCGATCTCGTCACGCTGGATCTGTCCCTGCCGGACGCGCGGGGGACCGAGGGCGCGAGCAGGCTGCTGCGCGTCCTGCCCGGCGTGCCCCTGCTGGTGCTCAGCCTGAATGCCGAGGCCGCCTACGCGGCGCGCCTGATGCAGATGGGCGCCGCGGGCTATCTGCCCAAGGACCGCGCCCCCGAAGAGCTGCGCATTGCGCTGCGCCGCCTCTCCGAAGGGGGGCGCTATGTGACCGCCGCCATGGCCGATCATCTGCTGGGCCTGCTCAGCGGCAAGGCGCCCGACGCCCTGCCGCACGAGCAACTGTCGACCCAGGAGCATCGCGTCATGCTGCTGATCGCCGCAGGCCAGACGCCGGCGCAGATCGCCGAAACCATGCATCTGTCCGTCAAGACCGTGGGCAGCTACCGCGCCCGCATCCTCGAGAAGGCCGGCTGGGCCAACAACACGGAGCTGACCAAATACTGCGTGCAGCACGGGCTGACGGAACTCTGAGGGCAGCGCGTGTAGGCAATTTGCCTACAACGACTTGCGTCATTGCTGGCGGCCTAACGCCCAGATCCCCCGCTGCCCGGAAACCCCGGCGCGATGGACCATGGCGGCCATGAACATCTTTCTCGTCGAAGACTCCGCTTCCATCCGCCGCCTGCTGGTGCGCCGTCTCGATGCCATGCCCGGCATGCGCGTCGTCGGCGAGGCCGGTGGCGAGCGCCAGGCCCTGGCCCTGATCCAGTGGACCCAACCCGACGTCGTGCTGATGGACCTGTCGCTGGCCACGGGCAGCGGCCTGAGCCTGCTCGCCCAGTTGCGGCGTGCCGGCTACAGCGGCCGCATCGCCGTGCTGACGGCCCAGGACGTGGACGCCTACCGCCGCGCCTGCCTGGACGCCGGTGCCGATGCCTTCTACGACAAGGCCAGCGGCCTGGAGACCCTGTTCGACGACCTGGCCGGCTACGCCGCCACCCGCCCGGCGACGCTGGACGACAAGCCCGCCGTCCAGCTGCGCGACGGCCTGACCGGCCTCTTCAACGAAGCCGCCCTGCACGAGCGCCTGGACCAGGTGTCGCGTTGCGCGACACGCGACGGCGTCGACCTGGCCGTCTACGTGGTGCGCCTGGCCGGTCTGGCCGAACTGGCAGACGACGTCGCCGGCGCGGTGGCGCGCCAGGTGGCGCTGCGGCTGAAGGAGGCCAGCGCCGATTCGGACATCGTCGCGCGCAGCTCGGCCGACCAGTTTGCCGTCGTGCAGACCCGCCTGGACCAGGCCGAGCAGGCCGCCGCCCACGCGCGCAGCCTGGTCGCGCTGATGAGCGAGCCTTTTCACGTCGGCGGCCGCGACTACGTCCTCGGCATCGAGATGGGCATGGCCCTGTTCCCGGCCGACGCGGTTTCGCCGCGCGGTCTGCTGACCCTCGCCCAGGCGACGGCCTTCGGCGCGCTGTGATCAGTCGCGCCGCTTGACGACGGCGTAGCGCTCCAGCGTGCGCTCGCGCGCGACGGCGTGGTCGACGATGGGGCGCGGGTAGTCGATCCCCTGCATGTCCAGCGGCGCCCGCTCCCAGGGAGCGTGGATGGCTGGGGTGGGCAGATCGGCCAGCTCCGGGCAGTAGCGGCGGATGAAGCGGCCCTCGGCGTCGAACTTCTCGCTCTGGCTGGTCGGGTTGAAGATGCGGAAATAGGGCTGGGCGTCGCAGCCGCTGCTGCTGGCCCATTGCCAGCCGCCGTTGTTGGCCGCGAGGTCGAAGTCCAGCAGCTGCCGGGCGAACCAGGCCTCGCCGCGCCGCCAGTCAATGCCGAGATCCTTGGTCAGGAAGCTGGCCACCACCATGCGCAGGCGGTTGTGCATATAGCCCGTCTGGTTGATCTGGCGCATGGCCGCATCCACCAGCGGGAAGCCGGTGCGGCCTTCGCACCAGGCGGCGAAGAGCTCGTCCGCATGCGCGCCGGTTTCCCAGCGGATGGCGTCGTATTCGGGCCGGAAGGCCGCCGTCATCGCGTGGGGGTGGTGGTGCATGACCTGGTGATAGAAGTCGCGCCAGATCAGCTCCGACAGCCAGACCTCGGCGCCATGGTCGCCGCCCTGCATGCGTTCATGGGCGATGCGGGCCAGGCGGCGGATGGAGACGGTGCCAAAGCGCAGGTGCACGCTCAGATAGCTCGGGCCCTTGACGGCCGGGAAGTCGCGCCTGCGGTCGTACTCGTCGATGCGGTTCAAAAAGTCTTCCAGCAGGCCCTGCGCGCCGCGGCTGCCCTGGCTGACATGGGACGGCAGTCCGGCGGGCTTGAAGCCGATGCCTTTCAGCGCCGGCACGCCGGTCGCGAGCTTGCTTTTCGCCAGTGCCTGGGCGTGGCGCTCGACCGGGTAGCTGCTCAGATAGAACTCGTCCACCTTCTTCAGCCACGCGTTCTTGTAGGGCGTGAACACGCCGTAGGGCCCGCCAGCGGCCGTCATCACCTCGCGGCGCTCGAAGATGACATGGTCCTTGAACGTGCGCAGCTCGGCGTTGAAGCTCTGCAGCAGCTCGGCCACCAGCGCGTCGCGCTTGCATGCCGCGGGCTCGTCGTCATGGTTGGTGAAGACGGCCTGCACGCCCAGCTCGGCGGCCAGGCGCGGAATTTCGTCGGTCGCGAAGCCATGGCGCACGATCAGCGCGCCGCCGCGCTGGCGCAGGTCTTCGTCCAGCACCTGCAGCGCGCCGAGGATGAACTCGACGCGCCGGTCTTCGCGGGGCAGGGCGTCGAGGATGTCGCGGTCCAGAATGAAGGCGCAGAACACCTCGTCAGCGCTCTTCAGTGCCTGGTAGAGGGCGGCTTGGTCATCCACACGCAGGTCGCGGCGAAACCAGACCAAGGCGCGATTGAGGCGGGGTTTCATACCCGCAGAATAAAATGCCGCCATGCCTGCCGACCGGATCGTCCTGACCAACCAGTTCCTCATCGCCATGCCCGGCATGGCCGACGAGGCTTTCGCAGGCACGGTGGTCTACCTCTGCGAACACAACGACAACGGCGCCCTGGGCCTGGTCGTCAACAAGCCGACCTCGCTGACGCTGGGCACGCTGTTCGAGAAGGTCGAGCTCAGCCCGCCGGCCGTGCCGCTGGCCGACAGCCCCGTCTTCTATGGCGGCCCGGTGCAGACCGACCGCGGTTTCGTGCTGCACGAGCCCCTGGACGAGGAGGGCGGCCATTACAACGCGACGCTGGCCGTGCCTGGCGGCCTTGAAATGACCACCAGCCGCGACGTGCTGGAGGCGCTGTCCAACGGCGCCGGCCCGCGCAAGATCCTCGTCACCCTGGGCTACAGCGGCTGGGCCGCCGGCCAGCTCGAAGAGGAGATCGGCCGCAACGGCTGGCTGACGGTCGACGCGACGCCGGAAATCATCTTCGACACGCCGGTGGAGCTGCGCTACGAGAAGGCCCTGGCCCTGCTGGGCGTGGACCAGCGCATGCTCAGCTCGGACGCGGGCCACGCATGAGCGCCAAGCGCCGGGCCGCTCCCAAGCCGGCGCGCGTCCCCTCGGGGGACCGCTTGGCGCCTGCGCCAAGCCAGGGGCTCCAATGAAGTTCGACGCCTCCGCGCCGACGCTTCAGTCCTTTCTTGCTTTTGATTTCGGTCTGCGCCGCATCGGCGTGGCCTCGGGCACACGCCTGCTCGGTGCCGCCGAGCCGCGTGGCACGCTCAAGGGCGGCGATTTCGACGCGATCGCCGCCCTCATCAAGACCTGGCAGCCCGACGCCCTCGTCATCGGCGTGCCCCGCCATCCCGATGGTGCGCCGCACGAGATGACGGCCAAGGCCCAGAACTTCGGCCGGCGCCTGTCCGGGCGCTACCACCTGCCGGTCTTCGAGGTGGACGAGCGCTACACCAGCGTTGAAGCCGAGTCTGAAGGCGCGCACGATGTGGACGCCGCGGCCGCCGTCCTGATCCTTGAACAATTCTTCCGAGAACATCCATGAGTGAATTGCTGCTCGATGCCGAGGCCCTCTACCTCGAGCTGAAGAAAGGCGTGCAGCGGCTGCTGACGCCGGACACCGCCCTGGTGGGCATCTGGAGCGGCGGCGCCTGGCTGGCCGAGCGCCTGGCCGTCGACCTGGGCCTCGCCGACGCCGGCACCATCTCCAGCGTGCTGCACCGCGACGACTTCGGCTCGCGGGGCCTGGCCAAGGCCGACCACACCTCGCTGCCCTTCGACGTCAACGGCCGCGACATCCTGCTGATCGACGACGTGCTCTACACCGGCCGCACGACGCGGGCCGTGCTCAACGAGCTGTTCGACTTCGGCCGCCCGGCCAGCGTGCAGCTCGCCGTGCTGGTGGACCGCGGCGGCCGCCAGCTGCCCATCGAGCCGGCCTTCTCGGCGGCCCGGGTCACACTCCGCGCCGACCAGAGCCTGCGCCTGGCCCAGGGCGAGGATCGACGCTTCAAGTTCGAGGTCAAGTGATGGCCCCCACGCTCACTTCGTTCACTGCCCCCCGAGGGGGCGCTGGCCTCCTTTGGGGCGGCCCGGCAGGAGTCTTGTGATGCTCAGCAAGCGAAATCCCCAGCTCAACAAGCACGGCGAGCTCATCCACCTGCTGTCCGTCGAAGGCCTGCCGCGGGCGGTCATCGAGCAGATCCTGGACACGGCCGGCAGCTTCCTGTCCGTCAACGACCGCGAGGTCAAGAAGGTGCCGCTGCTGCGCGGCAAGTCGGTGTTCAACCTGTTCTTCGAGAACAGCACCCGCACCCGCACCACCTTCGAGATCGCCGCCAAGCGCCTGTCCGCCGACGTCATCAACCTCGACATCGCGCGTTCGTCCACGGCCAAGGGCGAGACCCTGCTGGACACGGTGGCCAACCTCAGCGCCATGCACGCCGACATGTTCGTCGTGCGCCACAGCGAGAGCGGTGCGCCCCATCTGATCGCCCAGCACTGCGCGCCCCATGTGCATGTGGTGAATGCCGGCGACGGCCGCCATGCCCACCCGACGCAGGGCCTGCTGGACATGTACACGATCCGGCACTTCAAGAAGGACTTCCGCAACCTGACGGTGGCCATCGTCGGCGACATCGTGCACTCGC
Organism: Roseateles saccharophilus; assembly: GCF_031458095.1. GTDB lineage: Bacteria > Pseudomonadota > Gammaproteobacteria > Burkholderiales > Burkholderiaceae_C > Pelomonas > Pelomonas saccharophila_A. Next base: position 1,668,355 of record NZ_JAVDXU010000001.1, on the reverse strand, counting down.
GCGTGGCCCGCTCCGACATCCATGCCCTCAACATCCTGGGCGTGCCCGAGATCCGCGCCGTCGGCCCCAAGACGCTCGTGCCGGGCGACCTGCGCGACATGGGCGTGCGCGTCTGCCATGACATGGCCGAGGGTGTCAGGGGTGCCGACGTCGTCATCATGCTGCGCCTGCAGAACGAGCGCATGAACGGCGGCATGCTGCCCAGCAGCGGCGAGTTCTTCAAGCATTTCGGCCTGACGCCGGAGAAGCTGGCCCTGGCCAAGCCCGACGCCATCGTCATGCATCCCGGGCCCATCAACCGCGGCGTGGAGATCGCCTCCGAAGTGGCCGACGGCAAGAGCAGCGTCATCCTGCCCCAAGTGACATTCGGCATCGCTGTCCGCATGGCAGTCATGGCCATCCTCGCCGGGAACGAAGCATGAAGATCCTCATCCAAGGTGGCCGGCTGATCGACCCGGCATCCAATCTCGACCGCAAGGGTGATGTCGCCATCGCCAACGGCCGCATCGTGCATCTGGGCGATGTGAGCGACTTCGGCGCCGACCGCACGGTGGACGCCAGCGGCCTCATCGTCGCGCCCGGCCTGGTCGACCTCTGCGCCCGCCTGCGCGAGCCCGGCCATGAGCATGAAGGCCTGCTGGAAAGCGAACTGGCGGCCGCGGCCGCCGGCGGCGTGACCAGCCTGGTTTGCCCGCCCGACACCGACCCAGTGCTGGACGAGCCCGGCCTCGTGGAGATGCTGAAGTTCCGCGCCCGCAAGCTGAGCCGCTGCCGTCTTTTTCCCCTCGGCGCGCTGACGCGCCAGCTCGAAGGCACGGCCCTGACCGAGATGGCCGAGCTGACCGAGGCCGGCTGCATCGGCTTCTCGCAGGCCGAGGTGGCCGTCAAGGACACCGTCGTGCTGAGCCGCGCGCTGCAATACGCCGCGACCTATGGCTACACCGTCTGGCTGCGCCCGCAGGACGCCTGGCTGGGCGGCGGCGTGGCGGCCAGCGGCGCGGTCGCCACGCGCCTGGGCCTGTCCGGCGTGCCGGTCAGCGCCGAGACCATCGCCCTGCACACCATCTTCGAGCTGGTCCGCGCCACCGGCGCCCGCGTGCATCTGTGCCGCCTCAGCAGCGCCGCCGGCGTCGAACTGGTGCGTACCGCCAAGAAGGAAGGCCTGCCCGTCACGGCCGATGTGTCCATCAACTCGCTGCACCTGAGCGATGTCGACATCGGCTATTTCGACTCCGCCATGCGCCTGACGCCGCCGCTGCGCCAGGGCCGCGACCGTGACGCCCTGCGCGCCGGTCTGGCCGACGGCACCCTCGACGCCCTGGTGTCCGACCACATGCCCGTCACCGTCGACGAAAAGGCCGTGCCTTTCGCCGAGGCCACGCCCGGTGCGACGGGCCTGGAGCTGCTGCTCAGCCTGGCCCTGCGCTGGGCCAAGGATGCCGAGCTGCCGCTGCAGCGCGCCCTGGCCGTCGTCACGGCCGAACCCGTGCGGGTGCTGGGCAGCGCCCTGGGCTCGCTGTCGGCGAGCGCCGGTCGCCTGGTGGAAGGCGGCGTGGCCGATGTCTGCGTGTTCGACGCTGGTGCCAGCTGGGCCGTCACGCCGGACATGCTTGCCAGCCAGGGCAAGCACAGCCCCTTCGAGTTCTCGCGCAGCGGTTTCGAGCTGCCGGCGCGCGTGCGCACGACGCTGGTCGCCGGCCACATCGCCTACGAGGCTGCATGATGGCCCCCACGCTCGCGTTGCGAGCTGCCCCCCGCGGGGGCGGGGCCTCCCTCGGGACGGTCCGGCGGGAGGCCGAATGAGAGCCTTGGTCGCCACCTGGCGCCTCGCGCGCCTCGTGCCGCATGTGCTGCACGGCCTGTGGATCGTCAAGCGCCGTTTCGAGCTGATGACGGCGGCCGAGCGCCATGGGCAGATCCAGTGGTGGGCGATCAAGCTGTTGCGCATCCTGGGCATCGAGCTGAAAGCCGAGGGCCAGGCCCTGGCGGCGGGTCATCTCTTGGTGGCCAATCACATCTCCTGGCTGGACATCGCCGGCGTCCATGCGGTGCTGCCGCAGGCCCGCTTTGTCTCCAAGGCCGACGTGAAGCACTGGCCGCTGGTCGGTGCGCTGGTGGAAGGCGCGGGCACGCTGTTCATCGAGCGCACCAGCAAGCGCGACGCGCTGCGCGTCGTGCACCAGACCGCCGCTGCATTGCAGGCCGGCGACTGCGTGGCGGTCTTCCCGGAAGGCACGACAGGCCCCGGCCCCGAGATGCTGCCTTTCCATGCCAACCTGCTGCAGGCCGCCGTCTCCACGGGCGCGCCGGTGCTGCCCGTCGTGTTGCGCTGGTACGAGTCGGGCGAGCGCTTCAGCAGCTCGGCCCGCTTCATCGGCGACATGACCCTGGCCCAAAGCCTTTGGAGCATTGCGTCTGCCAAGGGCCTGGGCATCGCCGTGCAGATCCTGCCCAGCGTGATGACCGAAGGCCAGGATCGCCGCGCCCTGGGCGAGACGCTGCGCAGCGCGATCAGCGCACGCTTGTAAGCCAGGCCAGGCCGGCCGACGTGCCGGCACGCGGCCGGTATTCGAGGCCGACGGCGCCGGGCCAGCCGCGCGCTTCAAGCAAAGCGAGCTCGGCGGTGTATTCGGCCGCCTCCGGTTCGTGGCGCCCGGCGACACCGGCCAGCTGCACATGGCCCAGCCGACCCAGGTCCAATGCCCGCAGCAGATGCGTCATGGATTCACCCTCGGTGACGCGGCAGTGATACAGGTCCAGCTGCAGTTGCACGCCCGGCGTGCCCAGTGCGCCCAGCAGCTCCAGGGCCTGGGCCTGGCGATGCAGGAAATAGCCCGGCATGTCGCGCCGGTTGATGGGTTCGACGACGAGCGGCAGTGCCGACTGCCCGGCGGCCCAGCGGAGATTGGCCAGCCAGGTGGCTCGGGTGGTCGCGCTGTCCTCGGCGAGGCCGGATAGCAGGTGAACGCGCGCTGCGCCCAGACGGTGGGCCAGGTCCAGGCCGCGCAGGGTCGTGTCGCGGAACTCGGCCTCGCGGCCGGGCAGGGCGGCAAAGCCGCGCTCGCCCGCCGCCCAATCGCCGGCCGGTGCGTTGATGAGAACGACGCGGAGCTCGGCCAGCGAGGCCTTCAGCGCCGCGATGTCGTGCAGATGCGGCTGCTGCAATTCGACGGCGGTGAAGCCATCGGCCCGCGCCGCCGCCGGACGGTCGAGATAGGCATGCTCCGCGTACAGCCAATCGAGGTTGGCCGCGAAGCGTGCCGGGATCACTTGGACTCCGCCACCAGGGCCGGGTTCAGCCGTGGGTCGTTGTACATCTTGAACTGGCGGTAGACCTTGAAGTAGGCCCGGCCGGCGCGGGCATCGGCCAGCAGTTCGTCAAAGCAGCGACCGAGGTCGGCACGCTGCTGGATCAGGCGCTCCAGCCGCTCGGCGCAGGACTGGCGGTGGGCGTCGTCGACGTCGCTGCGGAGGGTTTGCTCGCGCATGGCGGCGATCTTCAGGCCCAGGATGGAGATGCGGTCCAGCATAGAGCCGGCCGTCTCGCTGTTCAGGCGCGCGCCGGCAGGCACGGTGGACAGGGGCAGGGCGCTGGCGATGGTGGCGGGGTCGACGAGGCCGAGGGCCGACAGCAGGAACTCGTCGATGCGCTCGATGGCGTCGTTGCGGGCCTGGTTGTGGCGGTCGATGGCGCGCTTGTTGGCGACGATCTCGGCATCGGCGGCAAGGGTGCGGCGTGCCAGGTCCTCCTGGGCCCAGAGGCTGCGGTTGTGGAAGTGGTTCACGGCCACCCAGCCGCGCACGTCGTTCGCATCGGCGGCAACCGGTGCCGAGGCCAGGGCCGCATCATGGGCGGCGATCACTTCGGCGGAGGAGGGCAGGGTCATCTCGGGCATGGAGGGCTGGCTGGCGCAGTGAGAATCCGCGCCACTTCGTAAAGAACTGCTGATGATAGAAGCCCGCCCACTGATCGTCCGCCTGCGCAATTTCGTCGGTGACACGGTGCTGAGCATTCCGGCGCTGCGGCTGCTGCAAAGCCAGGGCTACCGCCTGGAGCTGGTGGGCAAGGGCTGGGCGCGTGGCCTGCTGGAGGCCGAGGGCTGGTCCGTGCATGTGCGGCCCGGCGGGCTGCGCGAGCGCATCACCCAGCTGCGCGAGCTGAGGCGGCGCCTCGACGCGGAAGACCCCAGCTTTGACGGGCGCTCGAATACGCTGCTCTTCCCCTATGCCTTCTCTGCAGCCCTGGACGCGCGCCTGGCCGGGCTCCGGGCCGAGGGCCATGCGGGTGACGGCCGGACCTGGCTGCTCAAGCGCGGCCTGCCGCGGCGCGAGGGGCGGCACACCCTGGTCGAGTACTGGGAGCTGGCTTGCGACTTCCTCGGCGTGCAGGCCGAGCCGCCCAAGGACATCGCCATGAAGGTCAGCGAGGCGCAGCGGGAGCAGGCGCGTGCCTTGCTGGCCGGCCATGGCGTCGAGCCCGGCCGCTGCGTGCTGATCTGCCCCTTCGCCAACGGCCGCGTGGAATTCCTAGACCGCAGCTGGCCGGCCTTTCCGGACTTCGTGCGCCGGCTGCATGCCGCCGGGCGGCAGGTCGTCATCGTGCCCGGACCGGCGGAGGAGCAGGGCGCCAAGGATCTCTACCCCGACGCCATCCGTCTCGACGGCGTGGCTCTGGGGGTCTACAACGCGCTGCTTCAGGGGGCCGGTGTCGTCGTCGCCAACGACACCGGGCCGGCGCATATGGCCGCGGGCGTGGGCGCGCGGCTGCTGAGCATCTGGGGGCCGGTAGACCCGGCGCGCTGGGCGCCGTGGGGCTCGACAGTGACCCTCATGCGACGTGGCCCCACCGAGTGGGTCAGCGTGGACGAGGTGATGTCAGCGGTTGATCAAGCCTTGCCCTGATTGGCGACGGCTGCGGCGGCCTTGGCCGCGGCTTCCGCGTCGCCCAGGTAGTAGCTCTTGATGGGCTTGAGGTTCTCATCCAGCTCATAGACCAGCGGGATGCCATTGGGGATGTTGACGCCCACGATGGCGTCGTCCGCGATGTTGTCGAGGTATTTGACCAGGGCGCGGATGCTGTTGCCGTGGGCGGCGATCAGCACGCGCTGGCCGCTCTTGATGGTCGGCGCGACGGTCTCGTTCCAGAAGGGCAGCACGCGGGCGACGGTGTCCTTCAGGCATTCGGTCAGCGGCACGTCCTTGGGGTCGAGCTTGGCGTAGCGCGGGTCACCGCGCTCGCTGCGCGGGTCGGTCGCTTCCAGGGCCGGCGGCGGCGTGTCGTAGCTGCGGCGCCAGATCAGCACCTGCTCGTCGCCGTACTGCTTGGCCATGTCGGCCTTGTTCAGGCCCTGCAGGCCGCCGTAGTGGCGTTCGTTCAAGCGCCAGGCGTGGCGCACCGGCAGCCAGGTGCGGTCCATCTGGTCCAGGCAGTGCCACAGCGTCCAGATGGCGCGCTTGAGCACCGAGGTGTAGGCGATGTCGAAGTCATAGCCCGCTTCCTTCAGCAGCCGGCCGGCCGTCTTGGCCTGCTCGACACCGGTGGGCGTCAGGTCCACATCGGTCCAGCCGGTGAAGCGGTTTTCCAGGTTCCAGGTCGATTCGCCGTGGCGGATGAGGACGAGCTTGTACATGGGCAGGAATGCACGGAGGGTGGAAGGCGGCGGATTATCGGCTCCGGCGATAATCACCGGCTTCGTTGAATTACACGGGATGCTTGCTTGAACTTCCTGATCGAGAACTGGTTTTTGATCGTCGCCGCCCTGGTGTCCGGCGGCATGCTGCTCTACCCCCTGCTGGTCTCGGGCGCCCAAGGCGGCGGCCTCAGCCCTGCCGAGGCGGTGCAGTTGGTCAACCGCGAGAAGGGCGTGCTGATCGATGTCAGCGAGCCCGAGGAATTTGCCAAGGGCCATGCGGTCGGGGCCCGCAACGTCCCGTTTGGCCAGATCGAGGGCCACAAGCAACTGCCCTCCAACAAGGCCCTGCCGCTGGTGTTGGTGTGCCCGACGGGCGCGCGCGCCGGCCGCGCCGTGGGCATGCTGCGCAAGCTGGGCTATGAAAAGGCCCAGGTGCTGGCGGGTGGCCTCAAAGCCTGGCGGGAGGCCAATTTGCCGGTGGAAAAAACTGCCTGAGGCAGTTTTTCGCCCAGCTGGCCGTTCGGTTGGTTTTGCTGGGCATAAAACGGCGTAAGCCGTTTTTCGCCTCCCAGGAGATTGAGATGGCCCACGTCAAGATGTACACCACCCTGGTCTGCCCGTTCTGCGTGCGCGCCAAGATGCTGCTCAAGCAGCGCGGCGTGGACCAGATCGACGAGATCCGCGTCGACCTCAACCCCGCCGAGCGCCAGCACATGATGGCGACCACGGGCCGGCGCACCGTGCCGCAGATCTTCATCGGCGACACCCATGTCGGGGGGTGTGACGACCTCATCGCCCTCGATCAGAAGGGCGGATTGCTGCCCTTGCTCCAGGCCGCTTGATTTCAAGCCCGGGCAAGCCCCCGGCGCTTGGTCACGGGGCCTCGCCCATAATCCAGCTACCGCCCGCAGCATTCAGCCTGCGGGCTTTTGTTTGACGCTTCGTTCGAAAGACTCTCATGGCCGACGAGATCCAAGCCGCCCCCGAAGGCACCCCCGTGTTCCAGATCCAGCGCATGTATCTGAAGGATCTGTCGCTGGAGCAGCCCAATGCCCCCCATATCCTGCTGGAGCAGCAGCAGCCGCAAGTCGACATCAACCTGACGCTGTCGGCTGAGAACGTCACCGAAGGCATCTTCGAAGTCTGCGTGACGGCCACCGTCAACACCAAGGTCGGCGACAAGACGCTGTTCCTGGTGGAAGCCAAGCAGGCCGGCATCTTCGAGATCCGCAACATCCCCCAGGACCAGATCGAAGGCATCCTCGGCATCGTCTGCCCCCAGATGGTCTACCCCTATCTGCGTGCCATCGTTTCCGATGTCTGCACCCGTGCCGGCTTCCCGCCCGTGCTGCTGACCGAAGTGAACTTCCAAGCCATGTTCGAGGCTCAGCAGGCCCAGCGCGCCGCCCAGGGCGGCCAGGCTGTGAACTGATTCCAGCTGCTTCGCTGAAGACGCCCCGCCTCGTGCGGGGCGTTTTACTTGGGGGAAACTCCCGTGCATGACGACGATGAAGATCAGCGTGCTCGGGGCTGGCGCCTGGGGCACGGCCCTGGCCATCCAGGCTGCGCAGGCTGGCCATGACGTGAGGCTGTGGGGGCGCGACGCCGCAGCCATCGAGGCGATGCAAGCCAGCCGCCGCAATGCGGCCTATCTGCCCGACAGCGAATTGCCCGCCAGCCTCGGGTTGACCGCCGATCGCCAGGCCGCCATCGCCCACGCCGGCGAGGGGCTGACCATCATCGCCACGCCCATGTCCGGCCTGCGTGAGACCCTGGCCGCCTTGCCGTCGACGCAGCGCGTGTTGTGGCTGTGCAAGGGCTTCGAGGCCGGCACGGGGCGGCTGGGCCATGAGATCGCCCGCGAGCTGCAGCCGGCGATGCGCGTAGGCATCCTGTCCGGCCCGAGCTTCGCCCAGGAAGTGGCCGCCGGCCGGCCCACGGCCCTGGTGGCGGCCAGCGAGGACACCGAGCTGGCCCAGGCCGCCGTCGATGCTTTCCACGGCGAGCGGCTGCGCGTCTACACCTCGGGCGATCCGGTCGGCGTCGAGGTGGGCGGGGCGGTCAAGAACGTCATGGCCATTGCCGTCGGGGTCTGCGACGGCCTGTCCGCTGCAGCGCCGGATGCGCCTGGCCTGAACGCCCGCGCCGCGCTGATCACGCGTGGCCTGGCCGAGATGCTGCGCCTGGGCCTGGCCTTGGGCGCCAAGGCCGAGACCTTCATGGGCCTGTCGGGCCTGGGCGACCTCGTGCTGACGGCGACGGGTGACCTGTCGCGCAACCGCCGCGTCGGCCTGATGCTGGCCCAGGGCCTGGCCCTGCCGCAGATCCTGCAGCGACTCGGCCATGTCGCCGAGGGCGTCTACAGCGCCCCGACCGTGCTGGCGCGGGCGCGTGAGGCCGGCGTCGAGATGCCCATCACCGAGGGCATGGTGGCCTTGCTGGACGGGCGGCTGCGTGTCGGCGAAGCGGTCGAGCGGCTGATGAGCCGCGACGCACGCGCCGAGTAGTCAGGTCCCGCCGCTGTAGCCGTTCTGACGCCAGGCTTCGAACACCGCGACAGCCACGCTGTTGCTGAGGTTGAGGCTGCGCTGGCCCTCGCGCATGGGCAGGCGCACGCGCTGCTCGAGCGGAAAGCTGTCGCGCAGTTGTGGTGCCAGGCCTGCCGTCTCGCTGCCGAAGACGAACCAGTCGCCCGGCCGCCAGGCCACTTCGCTGAAGGGCCGGCTGCCGCGGGTCGTGAAGGCGAACATGCGCGTGACGTCGGGCGATTCGGCCGCGAGGAAGGCCGCCCAGTCGGCATGGCGCTGCACGCGGGCGTACTCGTGATAGTCCAGGCCGGCGCGCTGCAGCAGCTTGTCCTCCATCGAGAAACCCAACGGCTCGATGAGGTGCAGGGCGCAGCCCGTGTTGGCCGCGAGCCGGATCACGTTGCCCGTGTTGGGCGGGATCTCCGGCTGGACGAGGACGATGTTGAACATGGGGCGGGAGTATCCCGCGCCCCTCATGCCTCGCCGGGCTCGGGGGTCCGGGCGATGACCCAGGCCTGCACGCTCATGACGCCGGCCTGCAGCAGCACGCCGGCCAGCTCGAACAGCGTGGCGCCGCTGGTCATCACATCGTCCAGCAGGGCGACGCTGCTGCCGCGCAGCTTGGCCGCGCGCACAGGCTCCACGGCGAAGACGCCGCGCACATTGGCGGCGCGGTCTTCCAGCTTCAGGCCCGCTTGGACGGCGTTGTGCCGCACGCGCAGCAGCAGCTCGGGCTCGCAACGCAGGCCGCGCCGCCGCGCCAGGGCCTTGGCCAATTCGTGGGACTGGTTGTAGCCACGGTCGCGCAGGCGTTCGACCGACAGGGGCACAGGCAGCAGCCAGTCCGGCGCCTCAACCTCGGCCGCATTGAGGGCCGTGTTCAGCCGCTCCAGCAGGCTCTCGCGCAGTTCCAGGGCCTGGTGGTATTTGAAGTGTTGCAGCAGGCCGTCCCAGGGGAAGCGGTAGTCCAGGGCCGCCACGGTGCGATCCAGCGGGGGTGCGGTGTGCAGGCAGCGGCCGCATTGCGGCCCGGGCCTGCCGGTGAATTCGAGAGGCAGCTTGGCCGCGCAGGTCCAGCAACGCGGCTGCGGGCGCGCGTACTGGCCCAGGCAGGACTCGCAGATGGTCTGGTGGCTCCAGGCACGGCAGACGGCGCACTGGCCGGCGCAGCGCAGCAGCACCTTCTCGATCAATGCGGGCTTGGTTGCCGACAGGGCGCGCTCGGGCATCGGCTCAATATACTGACCGCGCCATGAGTGAAGCTGCCGCTGCCCCTACTTCAAACAAGGGGCCGCGGCCCCAGGACCTGGATGCCGCCGCCGTGCGGCGCCAGACGCGCCGCCTCGCCGCTGCCGCCCAGCCGCCCTGGCTGCACGAGGAAGTCGCGGGCCGCATGGCCGAACGCCTGACCTATATCAAGCTGCAGCCTCAGCGGGTGCTGGATGCCTCGCCGGCCCTGGGCGCCAGCGGCGAGCTGCTGCGCCTGGCGTATCCGGGCGCGGAGCTGCTGTGGCACGAGGCCGATGCCGCACTGGCCGCGCGGGCCCGCGAGAAGCGCCAGCGCAACTGGTGGCAGAAGCTGCGCGGCGCGCCGTCCGGCCACATCGATGCTTTGCCTGCCCGGCCGGAGGTCGACCTGTTGTGGTCCAACATGGCCCTGCACGCCTGCGCCGATCTGCCGGGCCTGCTCGGCGCCTGGCAGGCCAGCATCGCGGTGGGCGGCTTCGTCATGTTCTCCTGTCTGGGCCCCGACAGCTTCGTCGAGCTGCGTCCCTTGTATGCCCGCAACGGCTGGGGCCGGCCGGCGCCGGACTGGTGGGACATGCACGACATCGGCGACCTGGTCCTGAAGGCCGGTTTCGCGGATCCCGTCATGGATCAGCAGCGGCTGCGCCTGACCTGGTCTTCCGCCGAAAGCCTGCTTGCCGACCTGCGCAGCCTCGGTGGCAACCTGGCGCCCAGCCGTTTTGCCGGCCTGCGTAGCCGGGCCTGGCAAGCGGCCCTGCTGGCCGAGCTCGAAACCCTGCGCGACAGCGAGGGCAAGCTGGCGCTGACGCTGGAGCTGGTCTTCGGCCACGCCTTCAAAGCGGCACCTCGGCTGACGGTGGCGGCCGAGACCCATGTATCCATCGACGCCATGCGCGCGACGCTGCGCAAGGGGCGCGAGACCGGGTGAGTCAGCGGCTCAAGGGGGGTGAATCCCCGGGGGCGGAGCGGCCCGGCCCCTCTCGGAGCCTGGGCTAAAATCCCGCGCCGCATAGAGGGCTTGGGGGCAAAACCCGGCTCAACCGCGGAACTTGCGTCTTACGTCCGGCCGTCAGGCCGCAAAAGCAAGCCCCGCTCCTCAAAGAACCAAGTGACAACCATGACGATGATGAACGCACGAGTGCATAGCGCCTCACGCGCTTGGGGCCGCTGGGCCACGGCAGCGATGGCGGCCCTGGCAGCGGCTCCGGCCCTGGCGGTCAACGACCTCAAGGGCGGCCCGGGCGTCAATCAGCTCAATCTGCACGAGCCGGTCACCCGCATCGCGCACGATCAGATGTGGCTGCACAACTTCGTGATGATCGTCTGCCTGGTCATCTTCGTCGCCGTGTTCGGCGTGATGTTCTATTCCATCTTCAAGCACCGCAAGTCCAAGGGCGCGGTGTCGGCCAACTTCCACGAGAGCGTGGCCGTGGAGATCGCCTGGACGGTGGTTCCTTTCCTGATCGTCATCGGCATGGCCCTGCCGGCCACCAAGGTCGTCGTCGCGATGAAGGACACGACCAATGCCGACGTGACCATCAAGGCCACCGGCTACCAGTGGAAGTGGGGCTACGACTACCTGAAGGGCGAAGGCGAGGGCATCGGCTTCCTGGCCACGCTGGACACCGCCCAGCGCGAGTCCTCCAACTCGGCCCATCCCGAGCCGGTCGACAACTACCTGCTCAAGGTCGACAACCCCCTGGTCGTGCCGGTGGACAAGAAGGTCCGCATCATCACGACGGCCAACGACGTCATCCACGCCTGGATGGTGCCGGCCTTCGGCGTCAAGCAGGATGCCATCCCCGGCTTCGTGCGCGACACCTGGTTCAAGGCCGAGAAGATTGGCGACTACTATGGCCAGTGCGCCGAGCTCTGCGGCAAGGAACACGCCTACATGCCCATCCACGTGAAGGTGGTGTCCGCCGAGGACTACACCAAGTGGGTGGACGGCAAGAAGAAGGAAATGGCCGCCAAGGCCGACGACCCGAACAAGGTCTGGGAACAGGCCGCCCTGATCGCCCGCGGCGAGAAGGTCTATGCCGCCAACTGCGCGGTCTGCCACAAGGCCGACGGCTCCGGCGCCGGCCCGATCAAGCCGCTGGACAAGTCGCCCGTCGTGCTGGCCGAGGACAAGCTGCAGCAGATCCAGGTCGTGCTGAATGGCCGCATGGACAAGGGCATGCCGGCCTGGAAGCAACTCAGCGATACCGAGATCGCCGCCGTGATCACCTACACCAAGAACAGCTGGTCCAACAAGACGGGCCAGACGGTGCAACCGGCCGAAGTGCTGGCCGCCCGCAAGTAATCGACCGAACGCCGAATCAGAGGAAATCACATGAGTGCAGTGCTCCCCCCCCACGGCGCGGTTGATGGCCATGGCGGCCATGCTGGCGACCACGCCCACGACGACCATCACGACCACCACGCACCTCACGGCTGGCGCCGCTGGGTGTTTGCGACCAATCACAAGGACATCGGCACCCTCTACCTGCTGTTCTCCTTCACGATGCTGATGGTCGGCGGCATCCTGGCCCTGTGCATCCGTGCCGAGCTGTTCCAGCCGGGCCTGCAGTTCTTCAACCCGGAGCTGTTCAACCAGTTCACGACCATGCACGGTCTGATCATGGTGTTCGGCGCCATCATGCCGGCCTTCGTCGGCTTCGCGAACTGGATGATCCCGCTGCAGATCGGCGCGGGTGACATGGCCTTCGCGCGCATGAACAACCTCAGCTTCTGGCTGCTGATCCCGGCCGCCATCATGCTGGTGGGCAGCTTCTTCATGCCCGGCGGCGCCCCCGCCGCCGGCTGGACGCTGTACGCGCCGCTGACGCTGCAGATGGGCCCGTCCATGGACGCCGGCATCTTCGCGATGCACATCATGGGCGCCTCGTCCATCATGGGCTCCATCAACATCATCGTGACCATCCTCAACATGCGCGCCCCCGGCATGACGCTGATGAAGATGCCGATGTTCGCCTGGACCTGGCTGATCACGGCCTACCTGCTGATCGCCGTCATGCCCGTGCTGGCCGGTGCCATCACGATGACGCTGACCGACCGTCACTTCGGCACCGCCTTCTTCAACCCCGCGGGCGGCGGCGACCCGGTCATGTACCAGCACATCTTCTGGTTCTTCGGCCACCCCGAGGTCTACATCATGATCTTGCCGGCCTTCGGCATCATCAGCCAGATCGTGCCGGCCTTCGCCCGCAAGCGCCTGTTCGGCTACGCCTCCATGGTGTACGCGACGGCCTCCATCGCCATCCTGTCCTTCATCGTCTGGGCCCACCACATGTTCGCCACCGGCATGCCGGTGACGGGCCAGCTGTTCTTCATGTACGCGACCATGCTGATCGCGGTGCCCACGGGCGTGAAGATCTTCAACTGGCTGGCGACGATGTGGCGCGGCTCGATGACCTTCGAGACGCCGATGCTGTTCGCCGTCGGCTTCATCTTCGTGTTCACGATGGGCGGCTTCACCGGCCTCATCCTGGCCATGGCGCCGGTCGACATCCAGCTGCAGGACACCTATTACGTCGTGGCCCACTTCCACTACGTGCTGGTGGCCGGCTCGCTGTACGCGCTGTTCGCCGGCGTCTACTACTGGGGCCCGAAGTGGACCGGCGTCATGTACTCCGAGACCCGCGGCAAGATCCACTTCTGGGGCTCGCTGATCTTCTTCAACGTGACCTTCTTCCCGATGCACTTCCTGGGTCTGGCCGGCATGCCGCGTCGCTATGCCGACTACCCCATGCAGTTCACCGACTTCAACGCGATTGCCTCGGTCGGTGCCTTCGGCTTCGGTCTGATGCAGGTCTACTTCTTCCTGTTCGTCGTCGTGCCGATGATGCGCGGCAAGGGCGAGACCGCTTCGCAGAAGCCCTGGGAAGCCGCCGAAGGCCTGGAGTGGGAAGTGCCGTCGCCGGCCCCCTTCCACACCTTCGAAGAGCCGCCCAAGCTGAACGCGTCGGCGACCAAGATCGTCGCCTGAGCGGACTGGCTGCCATGACGCCCGAGCAGCGCAAGGCCAACCGCCGACTGGCGTTGATCTTGCTGTCGATCGCCCTGGTCTTTGGCGTCGGCTTCGTCGCCAAGATGGTGTTGCTGAGCCACTGACATGCGTTTCCTGGCCGCACTCCACCGCGACAACCGTCAGCTCGTCATGAAGCTGGCGGTCGTCGTGGCGTTGATGTTCGGCTTCGGCTATGCGCTGGTGCCGCTGTACAAGGCCATCTGCAACGCGCTGGGCATCAATGTGCTGTCGCTGGCCGAACGCCAGACGGCGCTGTCGGCCAAGGGCATCGCCGATGGCAATGGCCAGGTCGACTACAGCCGCGAGATCACGGTCGAGTTCGACACCAATGCGCGCGGCCCCTGGGACTTCAAGCCGGCGGTGCGTCACATGACGGTGCACCCGGGCGAGCTGAGCCAGGTCATGTACGAGTTCCGCAACAAGCAGGACCGCACCATGGCCGCCCAGGCCATTCCGAGCTATGCGCCCATGCAGGCGAGCGCGCATTTCAACAAGCTGGAATGCTTCTGCTTCAACGAATACACGTTGAAGCCGGGCGAAAGCAAGCAGTGGCCGGTCGTGTTCGTCATCGACCCCAAGCTGCCCAAGGATGTGAAGACCATCACCCTGTCCTATACCTTCTTCGAGGTGGCGGGCAAGGGCGGGGTCAAGCTCGGCCAGGCACCGCAGGGTGTGGGAGCCGCGCTGTGAGTGACAAGCCGGGCCAGGATCTGAAGGAAGCGGTGGGCCGCAAGGCCTCCTTCGCCCAGACGATCTCGGCCGTGGCCTGGAGTTTTTTCGGCGTGCGCCGGGGCCGGGACCATGAGAGAGACATGGCCAAGCTCAACCCGGTGCATGTGTTGATCGCGGGCGTGCTTGGCGCGGCCCTGTTTGTATTGATGCTGGTACTGCTGGTCCGTTGGGTCATCAGCAGTGGCGTGGCCGGAGCCTGACGGCCCGGTCGCAACAAAGTTCAGAACGAGCGAGTACTAGGAGAACAATATGTCGGCAGCGACTACCCCGGGCAAGACCCCGTACTACTTCGTCCCGGCGCCCTCGCGGCACCCGGTGATGGCCGCCACCGGCCTGTTCTTCGTCATCCTCGGTGCCGGCCAATGGATCAATGGCCACGGCTGGGGCATGTATTCCCTGTTCGGCGGCCTGGCCTTCTGGGCCTTCGTGCTGCAGGCCTGGTTCCGTGACGCCATCGGCGAGAGCGAGGGCGGCCTCTACAGCGACCGCATCGACGTCTCCTTCCGCTGGAGCATGGGCTGGTTCATCTTCTCGGAGGTGATGTTCTTCGCCGCCTTCTTCGGGGCGCTGGGCTGGTCCCGCCTGTACTCGGTGCCGGAACTCGGCAGCCTGCAGAACGCGCTGCTGTGGCCTGACTTCAAGGCCATCTGGCCGAGCAACGCGCCCGGTTTCACCGCCGCACCGGCCGGCACCGTCGAGGCCTTCAGCACCATGGGCCCCTGGCCCATCCCGACGATCAACACGGCCCTGCTGCTGACCTCGGGCGTCACGCTGACCATCGCCCACCATGCGCTGATCGCCGGCAACCGCGCCAAGACCATCGCCTGGATGTGGATCACCGTGGCCCTGGGCCTCACCTTCGTCGGCTTCCAGGCCTATGAATACCACCACGCCTACACCGAGCTCAACCTCAAGCTGAACTCCGGCATCTACGGCTCGACCTTCTTCATGCTGACCGGCTTCCACGGCTTCCACGTCTGCGTGGGCGCCCTGATGCTGCTGTTCATCACCATCCGCCTGATGAAGGGCCACTTCACGCCCGAGCGCCATTTCGGCTTCGAAGGCGCAGCCTGGTACTGGCACTTCGTGGACGTGGTGTGGCTGGGCCTGTACGTGGTCGTCTACTGGTTGTGACCAGGCGGTCCCACAATGAGAAAGCGCCGCAGTCGCGGCGCTTTTTCTTTATGCACTCTTCACCGGCAGTCCGGTCGGCTGTATCCACCCCATCTTCCAGCTCAGCAGGATGATGAGGAAGAGCGTCACCGAGACGGCGACCCGCACCGCCAGCGCGCGGGCCATGTTGGGACTCTTCTTGTTGCCGCCCTTGCGCAGCATGAAGAAGCCGGCCGCCGCGAGCGCGCCGAGGATGCCGATGAAGGCGATCAGGATCACGAATTTCATGGGGTCGAATTATCCGCTCGGGGTTGGGCATGGCCGGTAGGCGCTGGCTGGTGCTGCTGGCGGCACTGCTGGCCACGGCGTTCACGGCGCGGCTGGGCGTCTGGCAGCTCGACCGGGCCGCGCAGAAGATCGCGCTGCAAGCGGCTATCGAGACGGAGGCGGGCAGGCCGGCGCTTGCCAATGCCGAGCTGGGTGGCGCCGAGCAACTGCACCGACGCGTGCTTGTGCGCGGCAGCTGGCTCGCCGAACGCACCATCTGGCTGGACAACCGGCCCATGGACGGCCACACCGGCTTCTTCGTCGTCACGCCGCTGCGCCTGAGCGGCCGCGATGACGTCATTCTTGTGCAGCGTGGTTGGGCGCCGCGCAACCAGCTCGATCGCCAGCAGCTGCCGCCGTTGGCCACGCCGACCGGCGAGGTCGTCGTGCAAGGGCGGCTGGCCGCCGCGCCGTCCAAGCTTTATGAGCTCGGCGAAGGCTCGACCGGAGCGATCCGGCAAAATCTCGACCCTGCGGCCTTTGCCGTCGAGTCCGGCCTGAAATTGCTGCCGCTGACCGTCGTGCAGACCTCCGCCGATTCGCCCGACGACACGCTGCTGCGCCATTGGCCGGCGCCCGACCTCGGCCTGCAGAAACACTATGGCTACGCCTTTCAATGGTTTGCGCTCTGTGCGCTGATCGTCGGTCTCTATGTCTGGTTCCAACTCCTCCGCCCCCGGTTCCGCAAGCAGTCCTGAACCGCTGAGCTTCGCGGTGCACAGCCTGCCCGATCCGCGCACGTCGACGCAGCAGCGTGTCGGGCGCTGGAAGATGCTGCTCGTGCTGGCCATGTGCGCCGCGCCCGTCGTCGCGTCCTACTTCACCTTCTATGTCGTCAAGCCCAGCGGCTCGGCCTATGGCGAACTGGTCGCGCCGGCCGTCGACATGCCCGCCGATCTGCCGCTGACGGATCTGCAGGGCCGCCCGGTCGCCCCGGCCTCCCTGCGCGGCCAATGGCTGCTGGCCGTCGTGCAGGGCTCCGACTGCCCGGCCGCCTGCGAGCGCCAACTCTTCGTGCAGCGCCAGCTGCGCGAGATGCTGGGCAAGGAGCGCGCGCGCGTGGACAAGCTCTGGCTGATTCCCGATACCGGCACGCCGCGCGCCGAGGTGCTGGCCGCCATCGGCCAGAAGGGCGCGGAAGTCACCGTGCTGCGCGTGCCCGCCGAGCGCCTAGCGGCCTGGCTCGAGCCGGCGGCGGGACATGGGCTGGCCAAGCATTTCTACATCATCGACCCCATGGGCCGCTGGATGGAGCGCGCTCCTGCCGAGCCCGAGCCCAAGAAGCTCAAGGCCGACCTCGACAAGCTGCTGCGCGCCAGTGCCAGCTGGGATACAGCTGGACGATGAACGAGCTGCTGCTCCCCTTGGGTCAGGTCGCCGCCATCGGCGGCGCCGTCGCCCTCGGCCCGCTGATCTGGTGGCGCCAGCGCTCGCGCGCGAGCACGCCGGCCGGCCGCCTCCGTGCGCTGACGCTGCTGACGCTCTTCCTGACCTTCGACCTCATCGTCTTCGGTGCCTTCACGCGACTGACCGACTCCGGGCTGGGCTGCCCCGACTGGCCCGGCTGCTACAGCGCCGCCAGCCCCGTCGGCGCACATGAGCACATCGAAGCGGCGCAGGCGGCCATGCCCACCGGCCCGGTCACCCATGGCAAGGCCTGGATCGAGATGGTCCATCGCTACCTGGCCAGCGGCGTCGGCCTGCTCATCCTCGTCATGGCGGTGCTGAGCTGGCGGCTCAAGCGCCATGACGGTGAGGCCGCGCCTTCGCCCTGGCTGCCGACGTTGACCCTGGCCTGGGTCTGCGTGCAGGGCGCTTTCGGCGCGCTGACGGTCACGATGAAGCTCTTCCCGGCCATCGTCACCCTGCATCTGCTGTTTGGCCTGGGCCTGCTGATGCTGCTGGCCTGGCAGCGCGAGGCGTTTGCGCCTCAGCGCGTGGCGGTGCCGGGCTGGCTGCGCCATGCCACGGCCGCCGTCCTGCTGCTGGCCTTGCTGCAGGTCGCCCTGGGCGGCTGGGTCAGCACCAATTACGCCGTGCTGGCCTGCGATGAATTCCCCACCTGCCACGGCGGCCAATGGTGGCCGCATCTGGACTTTGCCCAGGGCTTCCAGCTCTGGCGTGCCCTCGGTCTCAAGGCCGACGGCAGCGTGCTGGGCTTCGAGGCGCTGGCGGCCATCCACATGGCCCATCGCATCGGCGCGGCCTGCGTCTTTGCGGCCATGCTGGCGCTGGCGTGGGTGCTGCGCTCGCCTGCGCCGCAATGGTCGCGCTGGCTGCTCGCCGCGGCTGGCTGGCAACTCGTCACCGGCCTGTCCAATATCGTGCTCGACTGGCCCATCGTCGCGGCACTCGGCCACACCGCAGGCGCCGCCATGCTGCTGGCCCTGCTCACCACCTTGCTCGCGCGCCTGAAGCGCGCCGGATCCTGACCATGGCTTCCACGTCCACCGCCAGTGCCTTCGTGCACAGCCCGCGCTGGCAGCAGTTCTACCAGCTGACCAAGCCGCGCGTCGTCCAGCTCATCGTCTTCTGCGCCGCCATCGGCATGGCCCTGGCCGTGCCCGGCCTGCCGGATCTGCCGCAGGCCGTGACCATGCTCGCGGCAATCGCCGGCATCTGGCTGGTGGCTGGCGCCGCCGCGGCCTTCAACTGCCTCATCGAGGACGGCATCGACGCGCGCATGAAGCGCACCGCCTGGCGCGCCACCGCCAAGGGCGAACTGAGCCGTCCGCAGACCCTGGCCTTCTCGGCCCTGCTGTGCGGCATCGGCATGGCCATCCTGGGCGTCTACGTCAATGTGCTGACCATGTGGCTGACCTTCGCCACCTTCGTCGGCTATGCCGTCATCTACACCGTCATCCTCAAGCCCACGACGCCGCAGAACATCGTCATCGGCGGGGCCTCGGGCGCCATGCCGCCGGTGCTGGGCTGGGCCGCCATGCGCGGCGAGGTGGGTTTCGAGGCCTGGCTGCTCTGCCTCATCATCTTCCTGTGGACGCCGCCGCATTTCTGGGCCCTGGCCCTGTATCGCGCCGAGGACTACGCCCGCGCCGGCCTGCCCATGCTGCCGGTCACCCATGGCAACGACTACACCCGGCTGCAGATCCTGCTCTACACCTGGGTGCTGCTGGCGGCCACGCTGCTGCCCTTCCTGACCGGCATGAGCGGCTGGTTCTATCTGGCAGCCGCCCTGGCCCTGGGCCTGGGCTTCTGTGCCTATGGCTTTAGGCTGTGGCGGTCTTACTCGGAGATGCTGGCGCGCCGGACCTTCTGGTTCTCGATCTGGTATCTGTCGCTGCTCTTCGCGGCCCTGTTGATCGACCACTACATCGCATGATGAATACCCGTCGTTTCGCGCTGGCCGTGCTGGCCGCCCTGTCCCTCGCCGCCTGCCAGAAGGGCGGCCCCGACAAGCTGGCCTTCAAGGGCATTGACCTGACCGGCGCCGAATACGCGCGCCAGCTCAACCTGACCGACCAGGACGGCCGCGCACGGTCCCTGGCCGACTTCAAGGGCAAGGTGCTGGTGGTCTTCTTCGGCTACACCCAGTGCCCCGACGTCTGCCCGACGACCATGGCCGAGGTGGCCGAGGTCAAGCGCTCCCTGGGCGCCGACGGCGACAAGGTGCAGGGCGTCTTCGTCACCATTGATCCCGCGCGCGACACGGCCCAGCTGCTCAAGGCCTATCTGGCCAGCTTCGATCCGAGCTTTGTCGGCCTGCGCGGCAGCGAGGAGCAGACCCAGGCCGCCGCCAAGGAGTTCAAGGTCTTCTTCGCCAAGGTGCCGGGCAAGACGCCCGAGACCTACACCATGGACCATACGGCAGCCAGCTTCATCTTCGACACCGAGGGCCGCGTGCGCGTCTATGCGCGCTATGGTGCCGGCGCCCAGCCGCTGGCTGATGACATCAAGCTGCTGCTGGCCGAAGCCAGGAAGCCGTCCTGAAGCGTGCGGTCTACGCCGCAGAGAGTTCGAAAATGAATATGAAAACAGCCATCACCATCGCCGCAGTCAGCCTCTTTGCGGCGATGACGGGTGCAGCGGCACAGCCGCTGAAGATCGGTTTTGTCGATGTGCAGCAGGTGCTGCAGGAGTCCGCGCCGTCCAAGGCCGCCGGTGCGCGGCTGGAGAACGAGTTCGGCAGCCGCACCAAGGAACTGCAGCGACTGGAAGCCAGGCT
Organism: Roseateles saccharophilus; assembly: GCF_031458095.1. Taxonomy (GTDB): domain Bacteria; phylum Pseudomonadota; class Gammaproteobacteria; order Burkholderiales; family Burkholderiaceae_C; genus Pelomonas; species Pelomonas saccharophila_A. The sequence continues at coordinate 1,648,558 of NZ_JAVDXU010000001.1, read as the reverse complement.
GCGCGAGGCAAGCGAGAAGTTGGACAAGGACGCGGCCGTGCTTTCCGAGGAGGAGCGCGGCCGTCGCAATCGGGACCTCACGAACCAGAAGCGGGAACTGGAGCGCAGGAGCCGCGAGTTCCAGGAGGACGCCGAGCGGCGCCAGCAGGAAGAGCAACGCGTGGTCAAGGACAGGTTCGACAAGGCCGTCAAACAAGTCTTCGAGGCCGAGAAATACGATCTGATCCTGCAGGACAACGCACCGTTCCGCAGCGCGGCGGTCGACGTCACGAAGAAGGTGCTCGACGCGATGGCGGCCCAGAAGTAGTTGGCCGCCACCCGGCCCGTCAGACCACGAGCACCCCATGACAAAAGGCCCCGAAGGGCCTTTTGCATGCAAGGCGCCGAGGGATCAGGCGGCTTCGGTCAGCGCCTTCTTCATCTTCTTCATCGCCGCCACTTCGATCTGGCGGATGCGCTCGGCCGACACGCCGTACTCAGCGGCCAGCTCGTGCAGCGTCATGCCGCCCGACGTGTCGTCGTTGACCTTCAGCCAGCGCTCCTCGACGATGCGGCGGCTGCGCGGGTCCAGCACCTCCAGCGCGCGCTGGATGCCGTCGCCGGCCAGGGCGTCGCGCGAGCGGGCCTCGATGACGCGGGTGGGCTCATGGCTGTCGTCGGCCAGGTAGGCGATGGGGGCGAAGCTCTCGCCGTCGTCGTCGGTCTGGGGCTCCAGGGCCACATCGCCGCCCGACAGCCGGGTCTCCATCTCCAGCACTTCCTCGCGCTTGACGTTCAGCTCACGGGCGACATGGGCCACCTCGGCTTCGCTGAGCGTGTTGCGATGCGTCTGACCCTCGGCCTGGTCGGCCTTGAGCTGATGCTTCATCGAGCGCAGGTTGAAGAACAGCTTGCGCTGGGCCTTGGTCGTCGCGACCTTGACCATGCGCCAGTTCTTCAGGATGTACTCGTGAATCTCGGCCTTGATCCAGTGCATGGCATAGCTCACCAAGCGCACGCCCTGGTCGGGGTCGAAGCGCTTGACGGCCTTCATCAGGCCGACGTTGCCTTCCTGGATCAGGTCGCCCTGGGGCAGGCCGTAGCCGACGTATTGCCGCGAGATGGACACCACCAGGCGCAGATGCGAGAGCACCATGCGGCCAGCGGCTTCCAGGTCGCCCTTGTCGCGCAGGCTGCGCGCGGCGGACCCTTCTTCCTCGGCTGTCAGCAGCGGCAGGCGGTTGACGGCGGAGATGTATGCGTCCAGATTGCCCAGCGAGGGCACCAGGGCCCAGGGGTCGCGGACGGCAATGGCAGAAGAGGCGGACATCGTCTTGAATCCTTGCTAAACCCCGGCTTGGGATACTGGGGTGAGCAGGATATTAGCACTCCCGTTCGACGAGTGCTAAGAATGACGATGCGTCAGCTGGAATGCAATGTTTCCAACGGTGAAACAGTCAGCGCCCGCTAACTTTGCAAGCGCCGCCGTCAGTCAACCAGTCCGAAATCCGGGCTCTTAATCATGGCCTCGATGTCCAGCAGGATCAGCAGGCGCTCGCCGAGCTTGCCCAGGCCGGTGATGAAGCGGGCGTCCAGGGCGGCGGCCACCTCGGGGCGGGGCTTGATCTCGTCGGCGCTCAACTCCAGCACGTCGGACACTGAATCCACGACGACGCCGACGATGCGCCCGGCCACGTTCAGCACGATGACGACGGTGAAGGCGTTGTATTCGCTGGCCTGGCCCAGGCGGATGCGCATGTCCAGGATGGGCACGATGACGCCGCGCAGGTTGACGACGCCCTTGACGAAGGCCGGAGCGTTGGCGACCCGTGTCGGGGCCTCATAGGAGCGGATTTCCTGCACGCGCAGGATGTCCAGGCCGTATTCCTCCGCACCGATGCGGAAGGTCAGGAACTGGCGGCCATCGGTGCGGGCCAGCGTCTGCACGGCCTGGGCACCAGTGCTGGGAACGAGGTCGGTGGAGCTCATCGGGCGCTGCTGCTAATGGGGGGCTGGGCCCTCATTCTGCCCGCTCCGCGCTGCCCCCTGGGGCCAACAAATCGTCGACCAGGGCGAGCAATTCACGCACGTCCAGGGGCTTGGTCAGATAGTGCTGGGCGCCCGCCACCTGGGCCGCGGCAATCTGCTCGGGCTGGGCGTTGGCCGACACGACGACGACCGGTGGCAGGGCGGCGCCGAGGTCGCGCATGCGGCTGAGCAGGGTCAGGCCATCGCCGTCGGGGAGCTGCCAGTCCAGCAGCAGCAGGGCGGGCGGGTGCTCGCGCAGCGCCTTCAGGCCGGCTTCGACCGTCGGCGCCACTTCCAATTCGATATTGGGCCGCTGCTCCAGGATGCCGCGCATGACTTCGGCGTTCAGCGGGTTGTCTTCGACATAGAGCAGGCGCCGCTGGGGGCCGGCGCGGGGCGCGGTGGGCTCCTGGGAAGCGGCTTGCTGGGGCAGGGCCTCGGCGGCGCCGCTGGCGGGCAGCCTCAGCACGAAGCAGGCGCCCGGGCCGTCCACGGGCTCCGCTCGCAGGCTGCCGCCCATCATCTCGGCCAGGCGTTGGCTGATGACCAGGCCGATGCCGGTGCCGGGCAGGCCGCTGCGCTCCCGGCCCAGGCGGTTGAAGGGCTGGAAGAGGGCCGCATGCTGCTCGGGCGTCAGCCCCAAGCCGGTGTCGCGCACGGCGATCTCTATCCAGCCGGGCTCGGGGCTGGCCGCCTCGATGCTGACGCTGCCGCCCGGCCGGTTGTACTTGACGGCATTGCTGAGCAGATTGGTCAGGATCTGGGTCACCCGCGTCGGGTCGCCAACCAGGCGCACGGCAGCCGGGTCGACGCGCTGGCTGATGGCCAGGCCGCGTTCGGTCGCCTGGCCCTGCACCAGGGCGAGGGCGCGGGCCAGCAGCGGCGGCAGCTCCAGTGGCACCGGCTCCAGGCGCAGCGAGCCCGCCTCGATGCGCGACAGGTCCAGGGTGTCGTTGATCATCTCCAGCAGATGCCAACCCGCTTGGGCGATCTGCTGGGCGCGGCCGCGTTGGCCCGGTGCCAGAGGTTCACTGGCGTCCATCTGCATCAGCTGGGTGAAGCCGAGGATGGCGTTCATCGGCGTGCGCAGTTCATGGCTCATGCGCGACAGGAATTCGTTCTTGGCCTGGTTGGCGGCTTCGGCGGCCTCGCGGGCGCGGTCCAGTTCCTCGATGCGCAACTGGTCAGTGATGTCCTCGACGACGCCCACCAGCCGGTGTGGCCGGCCGTCGGCGCCGCGCAGCAGGCTGACGAGCACGCGCGCATGCGCCGTGCTGCCATCGGGGCGGACATAGCGCTTCAGGCGCCGGTAGGAGGGGATCTCGCCGCGCATCAGCCGCCGCGCCAGGCGGATGTCTTCGCGACGGTCGTCGGCATGGGTCACGTCGATGGAGCGCTTGCCCAGCAAGGCCTCGGCCGAGTAGCCGACCATATTGCAGAAATGCGCATTGACCTCCTGGAAACCGCCGTTCAGGTCGGTGAATGCGATGCCGATGGGGGCGGTCTCGAAGATGCTGTGAAAGCGCTGCTCGCTCTGGGTCAAGGCGCGCTCGCCCTGGGCGCGGGTGGCCACCTCGCGTTCCAGCGCCGCAGTGCGTTCGCGCACCAGGGCCTCGACATGCTGGGTGCGGCCCGACATCAGCAGCAGCAGGGCGCCCACCATGGCCGTGGCCAGCAGGCCGACCAGGGCAAAGGCCCAGCTGCGCCCGGGCGCCTGCACCAGGCCGGGCAGGTCGTAGACACGCACCTCCCAGGACCGGCCGCCGAACTCCAGCGGCAGCTTGACCAGAGGCAGGGTGGCGTCGTCGCCGCGCTGCACGGCCTCGCAGCCGATGCGGCCACCCAGCCGCGGGAAGAGGGCGCCGGGCTCGAGATCGACGAGGCAGGCGCCGAGATGCTCGGGCCAGTTGGCCGACAGGCGCGACAGCAGCAGGTCAGGCCTCAGCGTCGCAAAGACGACGCCGTCCAGGGCCTGCTCGCTGGGGGCCGCATTGCCGCGGTACAGCGGCTGGTAGACGACGACGCCGACGGCGGCTTCCTTGTCCTGCGACAGCTGGAAGCCCGCCGACGCCAGCGGCCGTCCGGCCACCGCGGCCTTCTCGATGGCCGCGCGCGCGCCGGGAATGGTGCGCACATTGACACCCAGCGCCCCGGCGTTGCGCGACAGCGGCTCGATGAGGCGGATGGCCATCATGTCCTCGTCCGGCGGCGGGCGCAGGTCGCCGGCGCGCAGACGGTCGCGCGCCTGGTAGCCACTCGTGAAATCGACCAGGGCGCCGGCATTGAAGCGGTCGACGTCGGCACGCGCCACGCGCAGCGTGAGGCCCAGGGCGATCAACGGGCTGTCCTGCGTCAGAAAACCCTGGGTGGCCCGCGCAAACTCCTCGCGTGTCGGCCGCGGCTTGACCTTGACGAGGCCGTGCATGCCCTCCAGCGCCAGCAGCGGCTCGCGCAGCCGGCCGGCCAGGTCCTGGGCGGCGCGGGTCGCGTCGCGGGTGAAGTCGGCGCGGTTGCGCTGGCGGTCCCATTCCATCGTGACCGCCACGCCCAGTCCGACTATCAGCGTCGTCAGCAGCATGGGCAGGCCGACGCTGAAGCGCCGTGTGGCCCAGGCCGAGCGCGGCTTGCCGATCAAGGCCAGGGTGATGGGCGTGGCGATCAGCACGCCCATCAGGTCGCCGGTCCACCACACCGTCCAGACCAGGATAGCTTGGGTGCTTGAAATGACCGCGAAGAGCTTGAGCAGCAGCGTCGCGCAACTCGGGCTGATGCAGCCGGCCAGGGCCGCGGCGGCCAGGTAGCCGGCGATCTCGCGCGGCGAGGCCAGCAACAGCGGGCGGCCGCACCAGCGGCGCATCAGCAGCGTCCCCGCCACCGCCTGGGTGGCGGCGCCCAGGCCAATGCCCAGGGCCAGCGGCAGCACCCCGGTCTGTTCGCTCATCGTCGTGGCCTGCACGATGAAGGACCCCAGGGCCACGGCCGGCGTGTAGCGCAGCCCCCAGACCAGCAGCACCGCCAGGCCCCAGCCGGCGGCCGGATAGATGGGCGCCACCTGGTAGGGCGGCAGCACCATCAACAGGCCCAGGCGGGCCAGCAGGTAGTAGACGCCGACGACAGCCGCGGACAGCGCCAGATAGCGGCCGATGTCGCGGACGCCCACTGCCTTCATTCGGCCTGCGCCTCCCGCAGCGTCTGCACCACGGGCCGCTGCAGCACGCCGCGCAGGCTCCACCAGCCGGCACTCCAGGCCAGCAGGGCACCGCAGGCCGCGCCGACGACCGGCACCCAGGGCTTGATCTGCCAGTCGAACTCGAAGACGAAGCGCGCCAGCAGGGCCGCCAGCACCAGGGCCACGGCGCCGGCGAGAAAGCCGGCCAGCGCGCCCACGCCCAGCAGCTCGGCGCGCTGCACCTGGGCCAGCAGGCTGCCCGGGGCGCCGAGGGCGCGCATCAGCGCGAACTCGCGGGTGCGTGCCTCGCGCGTGCTGCCCACGGCCGCCAGCAGCACGACCAGGCCGGTGGCCAGCGTGAAGCCGAACAGGAACTGCACGGCCTGGATGACCTGGTCCAGCACGCCCTGCACCTGGTTGAGCTGGGCCGACACGTCGATGACGGTCAGGTTGGGGAACTGGCGCGCCAGCTCGCGATCCAGCTTGGCTGCGGGCGGGCTGCGGTAGGCGGCGATCTGCGTGGCCGGCAGCTCGGGCAGCTCGGCCTTTTCGAACAGCACGAAGAAGTTGACGCGCATCGACGACCAGTCGACCTTGCGCAGGCTGGTGATGCGGCCTTGCACGGGCTGGCCGGCGATGTCGAAGGCCAGGGTGTCGCCGAGCTTGAGGCCCAGCGTCGTTGCCAGGCCTTCCTCCACGCTCATGCCCATCTCGCCGGGCTTGGCATCGCCCCAGCGGCCCGACACGATCTGGTTGTGGGCGGGCTTGTCGGCCGTGTGGCTGAGGTTGAACTCGCGCTCGGCCAGGCGCTGGGCGCGCTCCTCGGCAAAGCGCTTGGCCTGCACCGCATCGCCGTTGATGGCGGTCAGGCGGCCGCGGATCATGGGGTACCAGTCGAAGTCCTTCACGCCGGCACCGGCCAGCGTCTTGCGGAAGGCCTCGCCCTGGTCGGGCTGGATGTTGATGACGAAGCGGTCCGGTGCCGCGGCCGGCGTGGCGCGGCGCCAGCTGTCGATGAGGTCGGTGCGCAGCAGCACCAGCAGCGCCAGGGCCAGCAGACCGACGGCCAGCGACGCCACCTGCATGACGGCGAAGGCCGGCCGCGCCGCCACCTGGCGTGTCGCCAGCAGCAGCCAGCGCGGCACGCCCGCGCCGCTGACGTTGACCGGCACGACGCGACGCAGCAGCCAGACCGCGCACCAGGCCAGCAGCGCGAACAGCAGCACCGCGCCGGCAAAACCCGCGGCGGCGATGGCGCCCAGCTTCATGTCGCCGGCCAGCACGACCAGGATGGCCGCCAGGCCCGCCACGCCCGCGCCGAGCACGAGGAGGGAGCCGGCCTTGGGTGCGCCCAGGTCACGGCGGATGACGCGCAGCGGCGGCACCGCGGCCAGCTGCAGCACCGGCGGCAGGCCGAAGCCCATCAGCAGCGACAGGCCCAGGCCCAGGCCCAGCAGGGCCGGCCAGACGCTGGGTGGCGGGAGGTTGACGTCGATGAGGCCGGCCAGCAGCGACACGAAGACCTGGTGCAGGGCCAGGCCGCCGAGCACGCCAACGGCGCTGGCGCCCAGGCCGGCGAGCAGGAACTCCAGCCCATAGGCCCAGGCGATGCGGCGCTGCGGCTGGCCGAGCACGCGCAGCATGGCGCAGTCGTCCAGGTGGCGGGCCGCGAAGTCACGCGCCGCCAGGGCCACGGCGACGGCCGCGAGCAGGGCCGACAGCATGGCCACCAGGCGCAGGAAACGCGCCGCGCGGTCCAGGGTCTGGCGCATCTCGGGGCGGCCGGATTCCAGCGATTCCAGGCGCACGCCGCGCAGCTTGTCCTTGTCGACCAGTTGCTCGGCACCGGTCACGAAGCGCGCCACGGCACCCGGCGTCGCACCCGGGCCGGGCACGACGGCCATGCGATAGGTCAGGCGGCTGGCCGGCTGCACGAGATGGGTGGCGGCCAGGTCGGCCTCGGCCAGCATGACGCGAGGCGCGAAGCTCATGAAGCCGGCACCGCGGTCGGGCTCGGTCTCGATGAGGGCGGCGAGCTTGAGCTGGGCATCGCCCAGCAGCAGCGAGTCGCCGAGCCTGAGCCCCAGGCCATCGGCCACGGCCGGGTCGACCCAGACCTCGCCGACGGCCGGTGAACCGCTGCGGCCGGGCAGGGCCTCGCGCAGCTTGACGCTGCCGCGCAGCGGATAGCCGGCGCCGACGGCCTTGACCGCCACCAGCCGGCTCTCGCCGCCATGGGCCTCGTCGCCGCGCGCCATGCTGGGGAAGGTGGCGCTGCGCACGGTGGTCAGGTTCTGGGTGGCCGCCAGGTCGACGAGGGCCTGCGGCGTCGGCTGGTCGCTGGCGACGACGGCATCGCCGCCGAGCAACTGGGCCGCGTCGCGGCGCAGGCCCTGGTCAAGGCGATCGGACAGGAAGGCCACGGCGCACAGGGCGGCGACGGCCAGGGCCACGGCCAGCATCAGCAGGCGCAGCTCACCGGCGCGCCAGTCCCGCAGCAATTGCCGCCAGGCAATCAGCAGCGTGGCGGGCGGACGCGAAACAGCAGGGGACGTCATGCGCGCGACTGTAGCCGCGCGAAGCCTCAGCGACTCTCGTCAGCCGCGGCCAATGTGGCGTGCGCCGCATCGCGCCAGGCCGGCTCTGCGGCCTCGGCGCGCCGTACTGCCCTTTCGGCCGCCGTGCGGGCGCCGGCGCGATCGCCCGCGGCCAGGCGCAGCCGGGCGAGGTTGTTCCAGGCCACGGCACTGTCGTGGCGCTCGGCGACGGCGGCAAAGGCGGCCTGGGCGCCGGCCGCATCGCCGGCCGCGTTCAGCGTGTTGCCCAGGCCTATGCCGGCCAGCAGATTGGCCGGCCAGCGCGCCAGCAGGCTGCGATAGGCCAGGGCTGCGCGAGCCGGCGGCGCCGCGCGCTCGAAGCCGATGGCGGCCTCCAGCGCGTCGGCCTCGGTGGCGGTGGCCGGCAGGCGCTCCGGCGGCAGCACGGCGATGGCCCAGCGGCCGCCGCGCGCCCAGGTGTATTCGAAGGTCCGCAGCGGGAGCGTCGCCCTTTGCGTGTCGCCGCTGCGCAGCACGACTTCACGCTCGGCCAGGTCATAGCCGACGACGACGGCGTAGTGCCAGCGCGGCAGCCAGTCCAGGCCGAGGTTCTGCAGCACGACGACGGCCTGGCCGGCCGCGACCTCGCGCAGCACGGCCTCCAGTTCGCGCGGCAGCCGCGTTGCGACGGCGCCCTGGCGGCGCGCCCCGCCCAGCATCTCCAGTTGCAGGCTGCCCCCGCGCGAGGGCAGGAAGACGGCATCGGCCAGGCGGTCGGGATCCGCGGGCAGGCCGATGTCGGCCAGCACCGTCGCCAGCGCGGCGGGGCCGCAATGGTCGCGCGTCTGCGGGAAGAAGGGCACCTCGGCGCGCTCCGCCCGCGGCGGCAGATCCGGGGGCGGACTGGCCTGCAGGGCGGCCGTCTGCGGCGGCGTGAAGAAGGCCGCGCAGCCGCTCAGCAGCAGCGCGGCGACGGCCGCGGCGGCACGGGCGATCAACGCACCGAGCGCGTGAACGGGAAGACCTTGGTCAGGCCCAGGATGTCGGTCACCAGCAGGATGATGAAGATGGTGAACAGCACGCCGACGACGTCGCTGCTGCCGGCCGGGGCCTGGTCGATCTGGGTCAGCATCTGCTGGGCTTCGGCATCCGTCAGCGCGTTCACCCGTGCACGCAGTTCGTCCGTGGACACGCCGCGCGCCTGCAGCATCGTGGCCAGGTCGTCGCGGTCCAGGGCGGCCTGCAGGCGTGCATGGGCTTCGCTGCGTGGCGCCGGCTGCATTGCCGCCGCGGCTTGCTCGGTGCTGATCAGCGCGGTCGGTGCCGCCTGCGCGATGCCGCTGAAGACCAGGGAGGCGATGAGGATGGAAGAAAGGACGCGCCGTGCTGTGTTCATGTCGGTCTCCTGCGGTGGGAGTCGGTGTGGGATGGGCCGAAATGCTAGGGCGCGCACCGGCCCGCATCGCCGCGCCGTGCCCAGGTCGCGGCCTCGTCCTACACGCTTCGTCGCGCTCCCGCATCACGTAAACTCGCGCCCCGATGCGGGTGTAGTTCAATGGTAGAACTTCAGCTTCCCAAGCTGACGAAGTGGGTTTGCTCAAGGACAGCCGGTGGCTGTCCTTGGACGGCGCGCGGCGCCGGGCCGAGTACAAGCGAGGCCGAGGAATCGGTCCGGCCGATTCCGAGCATTCCCATCTGACGCAGCCGCTACGTGGCCTCGCTTTCGGCGTGACTTCGAGTTGGCGGGCTCGAGCCTCCTCGTCACGTAAACTCGCGCCCCAATGCGGGTGTAGTTCAATGGTAGAACTTCAGCTTCCCAAGCTGACTACGTGGGTTCGATTCCCATCACCCGCTCCAAATGCAGACGGCCCCATTCGGGGCCGTTCGCATTTGGATTGGGCTCTTGGGAGGAGAACCCACCCGGGTTCGCTCAAGGACAGCCAGTGGCAGTCCTTGGACATGCCTGCGGCACGGGCCCGCAGGGCCGAGGGATCGGTCCGACCGATCCCGAGCATTCCCATCCACCGTCAGCCCTCAACCCAACTCACCCTCCCCCTCCCCGCCGCCTTCGCCAGATACAGCGCCTTGTCCGCCGCCTCCACCAGCCCCTGTCCCTGCGCTCCCGCCGACACCCCCAGGCTGATCGTCACGCAGCCTTCGACGCCCGGATGCGGCAGCGACAGCGCCCTCACCGTGTCCTCCATCAATTGCGCCACGCCAATGGCGCCCGCCAGATCGGTATCCGGCAGCAGGCAGACGAACTCCTCGCCTCCGTAGCGGGCCAGCAGATCGGTCGGCCGCCTCAGGCAGGCCCTCAAGGCCCCGGCGACGCGGCGCAGGCAGTCGTCCCCCGCCAGATGCCCCAGCGCATCGTTGTAGCGCTTGAAGTGGTCGACATCCGCCAGCACGATGGCCAGTGCCGAGCGCGTGCGCTGAGCCCGCCGTGTCTCCGCAATGAAGCGCTCGTCGAAATGCCGCCGGTTGTGCACGCCGGTCAGCCCGTCGACGAAGGCCAGCTCGCGCAGCAGGTCCGCCTGGGCCTTCAAGGTCAGCTGGGTGCGCACGCGCGCCCTCACGACGGTCGGGTTGAAGGGCTTGGTGATGAAGTCGGCCGCGCCGGCGTCCAGGGCGCGGGTCTCGTCCTCGGGCTGGTCCTGCGCGGTCACGAAGATGACGGCGATGCTGCGCAGCAGCGGGTCGGCCTTGAGCTCGGCGCAGAGCTGGTGGCCATCCATGCCGGGCATCTGCACGTCCAGCAGCACGAGGTCGGGCTGGCGGTCGCGGCACAGCTGCAGGGCGCGATTGCCGTCGGTGGCCATCAGCACCTGGCAGTCGCTGGCGAAGACGCGGTGCAGGGCCTGGATGTTGACCGGCTGGTCGTCGACCAGCAGCAGGCGCGGCCGCCGGCCGGGCGGCGCGTGGCCCGGCATCAGCGGGGGCCGGTCGGGCAGGGAGAGTTGCATCATGTTCTGGCCTCCAGCGTCGTGCGCAGGCGGTGGCACAGCGTCAGCGCGGTGCCGAAGTCCAGGGCCTCCATGGCCGCATCGAGGGCGGTGGCGGTGTCTTCGTCGGCCGCATGCCGCAGCGGCTCGCGCAGGCCCTGGTGGACGTCCAGCGCCTCAAGGTCAGCGCCATCCAGCAGCTCGGCCAGCTTGTCGAGGCGCTGGGGCAGGCTGTCCGGCGGACCGGGGCGATCCTGCTCGGCGTGATGGTCATGCAGGGCTTGGCGGGCATGCAGATCGGCGGCGAGGCGGTCCAGGGCCGCGAGGTCGGCTTGACGGCGTTCGAGAAAGCGGCGGCGCCAGTCTTCATCGGGTTGCGCGGCATGCTCACCCTCGGCGGCCAGGGCGGCCAATTCACCCGCACCCAGCATGGCGGCCAGGCCGCGATAGCCGTGCAGTCCGCGGGTGGCGGCGCGGCCGCCTTCGGCCAGGGCCTGGGCGAGCTTGCGGTCCTGTTCGTGCAGGGCGCCCAGGGTGCGTTCGAAGAGCTCGACGCGGCCCGACATGCGCGCCAGGGCCTCGGCCAGGGCAATGCCGGCGCGGCCGGCGTCGGCCAGCAGTGTGGGCGGCAGATCGGAGGCGGCGGCCTTGGGCTCGACGGCCGCCGCGCCGCAGCGCCGCCTCAGCACGGCGACCAACATGTCAGGATCGAAGGGCTTGCCGATGTGTTCGTCCATGCCGGCTTCCAGGCAGGCTTGGCGTTCGGCGTCCAGGGCGCCGGCGGTCATGGCGATGACGGGCAGGGTCAGGCCGAGCTGGCGGCGGATCAGCCGCGTGGCCGTGGTGCCGTCCATGACGGGCATCTGCACGTCCATCAGCACGGCATCGAAGCCGCGCCGGCCGCGCGTGCGGGCCAGCAGGGTCAGGGCTTGCTGGCCGTCACCGGCCAGACTGACCTCGGCACCCTCGAGCTCGAGCAGTTCCCGCGTGACCTGTTGGTTGCCGGGGTTGTCCTCGACGACGAGCAGGTGCAGGCCGGCCAGCCGCTGCGGCGGTGGCTCGGGCGGGGCGCCGTCGCTGCAGCGCGCCTGGATGGCCGCGGCGACGGCCTGGCTCAGCATGGCCGCGGTGATGGGCTTGACGAGGAAGCCGTCCAGCAGGGCCTGCTCGGCCGCGCTGCGCTGGGCCAGGCGCTCGCGGTCATGGCTGGTGACCATCAGGATCAGGGGCTCGTGACCGAGGCGCTGGCGCAGGCGCACGGCGGTCTGCCAGCCGTCCATGCCGGGCATGACCCAGTCGAGCAGCACGACCTCCGGCGTGCCGGCTTCGATGAGTTCGAGGGCCTCCGCGCCGCCGGCCGCCAGCCGGACTTGCCAGCCCAGCGATTGCGCCAGCACGCCGATGACGCGGCGGGCCTCGGGATGGTCGTCGATGACCAGGGCGCGCAAGGCCTGGCGCGGTGTCGGGACGGGATCCTCGGCGGGCAGGGGGAAGCTCAGCGAGAAGCTGAAGCGGCTGCCGACGCCCGGGGTGCTGTCGACGTGGATGTCGCCGCCCATCAGCCGCACGAGGCGGCGGCTGATCGCCAGGCCCAGGCCGGTGCCACCGAAGCGCCGCGCGGTGGAGGCCTCGGCCTGGGCGAAGCCGCTGAAGATACGCTGCTGCTGCTCGGCCGGGATGCCGATGCCGGTGTCGCGGACGGCAAAGTCCAGCACGACGCTGTGGGCGCCCTGCGAGCTGCGCGCGATGCTGAGCACGACCTCGCCGGCCTGCGTGAACTTGACGGCGTTGCCGGCCAGGTTGATGAGGACCTGCTGCAGGCGCAGGGCATCGGCGACGATGACGGGTGGCAGGTCGGGGTCCAGGTCGAACAGCAGCTCCAACTCGCGCTTGTCGACGTTGGCGGCCAGGATGACGGAGAGGTCGCGCAGCAGTTCGTCCAGCCGCGTGGGATGCGGGTCCAGGCCGAGGTGGCCGGCCTCGATCTTGGAGAAGTCCAGGATGTCGTTGAGCAGGCCGAGCAGGCCGCGGGCCGCCCCTTCGCTCTTGACGGCGTAGTCGCGCTGACGGGCGTCCAGAGGCGTCTTCTGCAGCAGGCGCAGCATGCCGAGCACGGCATTCATCGGCGTGCGGATCTCGTGGCTCATATTGGCCAGGAAGCGTGTCTTGGCCTGCGACGCGCGCTCGGCGGCCAGCCGCGCCTGGGCCTGCGGCGTCAGGTCCAGCACCGTCAGCACCAGGCCGCCGTCCGGGAGCGGGGCGGTGCGGGCCTCGATGAGGCGATCGCCGGTGCGATAGGTCTCGAGGCGGTTGGCGCGCTGGTCGCGGCCCAGGGCCAAGGCGGCGTCGACCGAGGCGCGCGCCTGTTCGCCCTGGCCGTAGTCGCCGCGGGCGGCGAAGAAGAGGATGAGGTCGTCGAAGCGCAGCGGCGGCTCTTCGAAGAGGGAGGCCGGCACATTGAGCAGGCGCTCGAACTCGGCGTTGTGAACCAGCAGGCGGCGTTCGGCGTCGAAGACGGCGAGGCCGCAGGGCAGGTGGGCGATGACCTCGCGGACGAGCGGGCTGGCGGGACGGCTCGAAGGGCTCGCGTCTCCAGGACCGGCCCGAGGCTGGGCGTCACCGCCAGCTTGCATGTCCCACGCCATGACTCCCCCGCGCCGCTGTTGCCCGGCCAGCAATGCCGGGCGCTTCGAGTCTAGGACCGCCCGCCGGGCTGGCGCCGCCGGGTCGCTACAAGAAGTTACAGGTTTGCCCTAGGGCGCTTTCGGGACGCCTGGCAGGGGTGATTTCACTCGCGCACGATGCGTCCCGGCGCTGCCTCGTCCAGGGCCTTGGGGTTGTGGCTCAGCATGTCGACGAGCGCATCGATATCGGTGCCCAGCACGGCACGGTCGCGGCCATGCTTGAAGCCCCCCTGTTCATCGCCGCCTTCGGACAGGAAGTTGTTGACGACGACGCGATAGTCCCGCGTGCGGTTCAGCGGCTGGCCGTCGACGAGGACTTCACCGAGCTGGGGCACGCCATCCATTCCCTTGCGCCAGCGGTAGCGCAGCGTCGACGAGGGCTGCAGCATGCGGGGCGAGGCGTCGCCCTTGGGCAGTTGGCGCTGCAGGATGTCCCAGAGCTGCTGGCCGGTCAGGGTCAGCGCGACGATGTCGTTGCCGAAGGGCTGGATGGCGAGCAGATCGCTCATGGTCGTCGGCTTGCCCGGCTCCACCACCAGCTCGGCGCGGATGCCGCCCTGGTTGATGAAGGCGACGTCGGCGGGCCCCTGCTTGCGGGCGTAGGCGAGCTGGCTGTCGGCAATCAGGTTGCCCAGGACGGCATCGCCATGCGGGTCCTTGGGAAAGCGGCTGGCGCCGCGAGCCAGGGTGGCGACCGGCTTGTTGCGGGCTTTCTCGGTCAGCGCGGCGGCCTGGGCCACCAGTGCGGCCAAAGCGGCGTTCGGCGCATAGGCTGACTGCAGCACCGGATGGTTGACGGCCTGCGCGGCTATCACCTTGCCGGCTGCATCGAACTTGAGATGGCTCTCCGTGATCCAGCCGCCATAGCTGCCGGCCTGCACGACGAGGCGGCCGTCGATCTTGCAGGTGTAGGCCTGGTGGGTATGGCCGCCGATGATGATGGCGTAGGCGGGGTCCAGGCGCTTGGCGATGTCCTGCACCCGGCCGGTCAGCGTCGGGCAGGCATAGGTCGGGTCGTTGGCGCCGGCGCCCTGGCCCTGCACGCCGCCTTCGTGCATGACCGCCACCAGCACCTGGGCGCCTTCGGCCTTGAGCTGGGGCACCAGGGCGTTCAGCGTGTCGGCCTCGTCGGCGAAGCGGATGCCCTTGATGGCACGGGCGACGATGACGTGCGGCGTCTCCAGCGTCGCCACCCCGGCGATCGCGACCTTGAGCGCGCCGGCCTGCTTGAGCACATGGGTGGGCAGCAGAGGCTTGCCGCTGCTCGCGTCCAGCACATTGGCGCCGAGATAGGGGAAACCGGGACCCTTGAAGCCCGGCCACAGGCATTCCGTTGGCGCGCATTCGCCGCGGGCCTTGCGCAGCAGTTCCGGCAGGCCGGCGTCCAGTTCGTGGTTGCCCAGGGCGCTCGCCGAAATGCCCAGTTCGGACATGGCCGCGAGGGTCGGTTCGTCGCGCAGCAGGCTGGAGATCAGGGGCGACGCCCCGATCAGGTCGCCACCGGCGACCACCAGGGCATCCGGGTTCCTGGCCTTCAGCTGGGCCAGGGCCGTTGACAGATAGGCCACGCCGCCGGCCGGCTGGGGCCTGACCTCGCCGCTGACCGGATCGGGCAGGCGCGGCATCAGCGGCGTCGGCTTGGCCGGCTGGATATTGCCGTGGAAGTCGTTGATGGACAGCAGCGTCAGCTCTGTCGGGACGGACGGCTGCTGGGTAGCGCAGCCGGCAAGCACGGCGCCAAGGATGAGGCCGGCACCGAGTCGGAAGGAGGGGATCAGGTCCATGACGAAGCTGTTGGAGGAGGCTGGGATCTGGAAGGTCGGTTTGTAGCGCGAGTTTGTCGCGGTTTCGCTACATCGCGGCAGCTCCGGCTCTAGGTTTACATTCCAGTAAAGATTGCACCAAATAGGTGCAAACTTGGTCGATTTCGAGCGTTTTGCTGCCGTATTGCCCAAGCCACCGGGCCCGAAACCGGGTCAATGTCGCCGGCAGGCGACGCACTGTCGCAGTGCCTGACGCCGGGGGAGAGTGTCTGAAACGGGCCACTTCTGACTTACCCGTAAAGTTCTGTCACAGAAAGTCATGACAATTCCGTCACCGTAGCGGCCGCGCC
Source organism: Roseateles saccharophilus (assembly GCF_031458095.1). Taxonomy (GTDB): domain Bacteria; phylum Pseudomonadota; class Gammaproteobacteria; order Burkholderiales; family Burkholderiaceae_C; genus Pelomonas; species Pelomonas saccharophila_A. Next base: position 1,633,106 of record NZ_JAVDXU010000001.1, on the reverse strand, counting down.
CTTTTTGGCGCCGCAAACGCGACAGCGGTGAGCGCTTCATGACGCTTCCGTGACGACTTTCGACACATCAGCCGCGTGCCTGCCGCGCGCACAACAGGAGTGATTGGGATGAGCAACAGGTTTGGGTCCGGATTCCCGCTGTCGGCGCTGTGCGCCGCCGTGGCCATCGTGGCCGCCGCGCCGGCAATGGCGCAGAACACGACGGCCGCCATCGGTGGCCAGGTCATTGGCGCTGACGGCAAGCCGATGGGCGGTGCCACCGTGACCATCGTGCACCGCGAATCGGGCTCGACCAACACGCTCACGACGGATGCCGACGGCCGCTTCTCGGCTCGCGGCTTGCGCGTCGGCGGTCCCTACACCCTGACTGCGGTCAAGGGTAGCGACAGGGAGGTTCAGAACGACATTTATCTGGCGCTGGCCGAGACGCTGAATCTCGAAATCCGCGTGCGTGGCTCCAACGTGCTCGAGACGGTCGTGCTGACCGGCAGCTCCAGCGGTGGTGCAGCCAAGTTTGATGGCAGCGCCATGGGCGCCGGCACCAGCATCGGCAAGCAGGAACTCGCCGCCTACGCCTCCATCTCGCGCAGCCTGCAGGACTACGCCCGTAACGACCCGCGCGTCGCCCAGTCCGACAAGGGCAACGGCGAAATCTCCGTGGCCGGCCAGAACGGTCGCTTCAACACCGTCACGGTCGACGGCGTGAAGATCAACGACACCTTCGGCCTGGAGCTGAACGGCCTGCCGATGCTGAAGCAGCCGATCTCCATCGACGCCATCCAGGCCGTGCAGGTCAACGTCTCCAACTACGACGTGACTCAGCAAGGCTACACCGGCGCCAACATCAACGCCGTCACCAAGTCTGGTACCAACGAGTTCACCGGCAGCGTCTACTACGTCTACCGCGACGAGAAGCTGACGGGCGACCGCTATGACCGCCAGCGCAACGTCACCTTCCGCACGCCGGGCTTCTACGAGAAGATGTACGGCTTCACGGCCGGCGGCCCCATCATCAAGGACAAGCTGTTCTTCTTCGCCGGCTATGAAGAGCTGCGCAGCAGCCGCACGTCGCCGGCCTTCGGCCCGATCGGCACGGACAGCGTCAACGTGGGCATCACGCAGGCCCAGGTCCAATCGGCCATCGATCTGGCCAAGAACAAGTACAGCATGGACGTCGGCAGCCTGTCGACGCCGCAGGGTGTCGAGCTGGTCGCCAAGGACACGCTGCTGAAGCTGGACTGGAACGTCACGGACAACCACAAGGTCAACCTCCGCTACACCAAGTCAGAAGAAAGCAACCCGGTCTTCCCCAACTTCACCAACCTGCAGCTGTCGCTGTCGTCGAACTGGTACAGCCAGGTCAAGACGCTGGAGACCCTGGTGGGCCAATGGTTCGCTGACTGGACCGACAACTTCTCCACCGAATTCAAGATCTCGCAGCGCGACTACAAGAGCGATCCGAAGAACAACAGCGACCTGCCGCAGGTCGCCCTGACCTGGACGACGACCTCCCCGCCCGGCACGGCCTCCGGTAGCCGTACCCTGTTCATGGGTACGGAAATGAGCCGTCATTTCAACAGCCTGCACACCAAGACCACCAACGGCTACTTTGCGGGCAACCTGTTCCTGGACAACCACGAGATCAAGGCGGGCGCCGACGTCGAGCGCAACCAGATCTTCAACGCCTTCCTGCAGAACACCAAGGGCGTCTACACGTTCAGCGGCGCGGATCCAATTGACCTTTGGAACAAGGGTGTGCCGACCGCCTACCAAGTGCAACAGCCCTTGGCCGGCAACACGCTGCAGGACGGCGCTGCGAACTGGACGCTGAGCAATATCGGCCTGTTCGCGCAGGACACCTGGAAGATCAGCAAGAAGCTGAACATCGTCGCCGGCCTGCGCGTCGACGTTCTGAAGACGGACGACAAGCCCAAGTTCAACGCGCTCGCTTCCGGCCCGACGACCATCGGTGCCACTGGTCGCCAGGCCGGTGGTTTCGGCTATGACAACAGCTACACGCTGGATGGCCAGAAGATCGTGCAGCCGCGCTTCGGCTTCAACTACCAGTTCGATCCGGCCGACAATCGCAAGACGCAACTGCGTGGTGGCGTGGGCCTGTTCATGGGCTCGGCAGCCTCGGTCTGGCTGACCAACCCCTACCAGAACACCGGCGTCACGACGGCCAACTTCAACTGCGGCAGCGGCGCGACGCCTTGCGCGACGGCTGGTGCTCCGGCAACGCCGGGCGGTTCGGGCACGCCGATCCAGTTCTCGGGCAACCCGAACTCCCAGCCGACCCTGTCTGGTTCACCGCCGGCCGCCAACGTCGACTTCATCGCTCCGGGCGTGAAGCAGCCGACGGTCTGGAAGATGAACCTGGCCCTGGACAAGGAACTGCCCTGGTACGGCCTGGTGGCTGGCGTCGAATGGCTGCACACCGAGGTCGACAAGGGCCTGTACTACAACTACCTGAACCTCGGCCCGGTCACGTCCACCTCACCGGTGGATGGCCGTGAGATGTACTACAACGCCCAAGGCCGCAGCCCGCTCTGCTACGCAGGCAACAACGACTCCAGTCCGACCAACTGCGGCCGCCTGGTGAAGGCGCTGAACAACCCCAACTTCAACAACGTCACCGTGTTGAAGAACAGCAGCAAGGGCGACGGCGACGTGCTGACCCTGTCGTTGAACAGCCCCAACCGTAGCGGCCTGGGCTGGGGCGTGGCTTACACCTATACCCGCGCCACGGAAGTCAGCGGCCTGACCTCGTCGACCGCCAACTCCGGCTGGCTGAACCGCGCCGTCTTCAACCCGAACGAAGAAGTGGCGGCCAACTCGGCCTCCCTGATCCGCAACCGCGTCACGGGTAACGTGAACTGGGCCAAGGCCTTCTTCGGCAAGTACAAGACGACCTTCGGCATGTTCTACGAGGGCCGTACCGGCCACTCCTACAGCTGGACGTTCAACAACGACGTCAACGGCGACGGCGTTGCCGGCAACGACCTGCTCTACATCCCGAAGGGCCAGGGCTCCGGCGAAGTCATCTTCCGCTTGCCCAACACCACGGGTGCCACTTTCGCCAATCAGGCTGCGATCGACACGTACACGGCCACGACTTCGGCCGCCGCGGAAGCCAAGTTCTGGTCCATCGTGGACGCCAACCCGGGTCTGCGCAATTCCAAGGGCAAGGTGGTCGGCCGCAATTCGTCCTTCTCGCCCTTCGTGAACAGCTTCGACGTGCGCGTCAGCCAGGAAGTCCCCGGCTTCTTCGGCAACAACAAGGGCACGCTGACGCTGGACATCCTGAACTTCGGCAACCTGATCAACAAGCGTTGGGGCCGTATCGATGAAGTCGGCTTCGGCACTGGCGGCGCGACCCGTCGCTGGATCAACTACGCCGGTATCGATCCCTCCACCGGCAAGATGGTTTACTCCGTCAACGATCCGGGCGACTACACGACCAAGCAGAACCGCGGCGAGTCCCAGTGGGCCATGCAGCTCACGGCCAAGTACGAGTTCTAAGCAGCAAAGAGCAAGAAAAGCAGGACCGCCTTATCGGTCCTGCCAAAAGCAAGGGGCCCCAAAAGGGCCCCTTTTTGTTGGCTGCGGTGGTGCGCTACTTCTGGATGTCGCCCAGGCAGAGGTATTTCACCTCCACATAGTCCTCGATGCCCTGGCGGCCGCCCTCGCGGCCCAGGCCCGATTGCTTGACGCCGCCAAACGGCACCTCGGCCGTCGAGATCAGGCCGGTGTTGATGCCCACCATGCCGTATTCCAGCGCCTCGCCGACGCGGAAGATGCGGCCGATGTCGCGGCTGTAGAAATAGCTGGCCAGGCCGAACTCGGTCGAGTTGGCCAGGCGGATAGCGTCCTCTTCGGTCTGGAACTTGAAGATGGGCGCCACCGGGCCGAAGGTCTCCTCGCGCGAGCACAGCATCTGCGGCGTGGCGTCGGCGAGCAGCGTGGGCTCGAAGAAGTTGCCGCCTGCCGTCTCGATGCGCTTGCCGCCGGTCAGCAGCTTGGCGCCCAGGGCAATGGCGTCGGCGACATGGGTCTCGACCTTCTGCAGCGCGGCGTCGTCGATCAGCGGGCCGACATTGACGCCGGCCTCGAAGCCATTGCCGGTCTTCAGCGCCCCGACCTTGGCGGCGAACTTCTCCAGGAAGGCGTCGTAGACACCCGCCTGCACATAGATGCGGTTGGCACAGACGCAGGTCTGGCCGGCGTTGCGGTATTTGCTGGCGATGGCGCCCTCCACGGCCGAGTCCAGGTCGGCGTCGTCGAAGACGATGAAGGGCGCGTTGCCGCCCAGCTCCAGACTGAGCTTCTTGATGGACGGCGCGCACTGCTTCATCAGGATGCGGCCGACCTCGGTGGAGCCGGTGAAGGACAGATGGCGCACGACGTCGCTCTCGCACAGCACTTGGCCGATCTCGATGGATTGCTGTGAGTCGGCCGTCAGCACGTTCAGCACGCCGGCCGGCATGCCGGCCTGCTGGGCCAGCTCGGCGGTGGCCAGGGCCGTCAGCGGCGTCGCCTCGGCCGGCTTGATGATGACGGTGCAGCCGGCGGCCAGGGCCGGCGCGACCTTGCGGGTGATCATGGCCAGCGGGAAGTTCCACGGCGTGATGGCGGCGCAGACGCCGACGGCCTGCTTGATGACCAGATAGCGCTTGGTCGGGTCGGTCGTCGGGATGGTTTCGCCGTAGACGCGCTTGCCTTCCTCGGCAAACCAGTCGAGGAAGCTGGCCCCGTAGACCACCTCACCGCGGGCCTCGGCCAGCGGCTTGCCCTGCTCGGCCGTCATCAGCCGGGCCAGGTCGTCGGCGTGCTTGACCAGCAGCTGCTGCCAGCGCACCAGCACGGCGGCGCGTTCCTTGGCCGGCTTGGAGCGCCAGGCGTTCAACGCGTTGGCAGCAGCGGCAATGGCCGAGTCGGCGTCGGCGCGGCCCAGGTTGGGCACCTGGGCCAGTTCGCGGCCGGTGGCGGGGTCGGTCACGGCAAAGCTGGCCGGGCCGTCCACCCAATTGCCGTTGATCAGGGCCTGGGTGCGCAGCAATCCGGGGTTTTCTAGCGTTTCCAGGGGGGAATTCGCGTCCATCAGGGGCTTCTCCAGTCGTATTGACGCCCACTCTACCCGTGGGACGTAAAGCCCTCTCTCTACAATCGCCCCTCTTTGTCACTGACCTTTTCCAGGAAGCCCCCGGGATGAAAGCCGCCGAGATCCGCCAGACCTTTCTGAAGTTCTTCGAGTCGAAAGGCCACCAGATCGTCGCCTCCAGCCCGGTCGTCCCGGGCGACGACCCGACGCTGCTGTTCACCAACGCGGGCATGAACCAGTTCAAGGACGTCTTCTTGGGCTTCGACAAGCGCGCCTACACGCGCGCGACGACCAGCCAGAAGTGCATCCGTGCCGGCGGCAAGCACAACGACCTGGACAACGTCGGCTACACGGCCCGCCATCACACCTTTTTCGAGATGCTGGGCAACTTCTCGTTCGGTGACTACTTCAAGCATGACGCCATTTCCTACGCCTGGGAGCTGCTGACGGTCAACTTCGGCCTGCCCAAGGACAAGCTCTGGGTCACCGTCTACGAAGAGGACGACGAGGCCTACGAGATCTGGAACAAGGTCGTTGGCGTGCCCGCCGAGCGCATCGTGCGCATCGGCGACAACAAGGGCGCGCGCTACATGTCCGACAACTTCTGGATGATGGGCGACACCGGCCCTTGCGGCCCCTGCACCGAGATCTTCTATGACCACGGTCCGGACGTGGCTGGCGGCCCCCCGGGCTCGGCCGAGCAGGACGGCGACCGCTACATCGAGATCTGGAACAACGTCTTCATGCAATTCAACCGCACTGAAGACGGCGTCATGCACAAGCTGCCCAAGCCCTCGGTGGACACCGGCATGGGCCTGGAGCGCCTGGCCGCGGTGCTGCAGCATGTGCACTCCAACTATGAGATCGACACCTTCGTCAACCTGCTGGCTGCTGCCAAGTCGGCGGTCGATGCGGCCGGTGGTGGCGACTGCGATGCCACCAGCCCGTCGCTGAAGGTCATCGCCGACCACATCCGCGCCTGCTCGTTCACCATCGTCGACGGCGTCATCCCCGGCAATGCCGGCCGTGGCTATGTGCTGCGCCGCATCGCCCGCCGCGCCATCCGCCACGGCTACAAGCTGGGCGCTCGTACCCCCTTCTTCCACAAGCTGGTGGCGGCTCTCTCCGCCGAGATGGGCGACGCCTATCCAGAGCTGCGTCAGGCTCAAGGGCGCGTGACCGACGTGCTGAAGCAGGAGGAAGAGCGCTTCTTCCAGACCATCGCCACCGGCATGGAAATCCTGGAAAGCGCGCTGGCCAAGGGCGGCAACGTCGACGGCGACACCGCCTTCAAGCTGCACGACACCTATGGCTTCCCGGTCGACCTGACCGCCGACGTCTGCCGCGAGCGCGGCGTGACGGTGGACGAGGCCCGCTTCAACGAATTGCTGGAAGAGCAGAAGAACCGCGCCCGCGCCGCCGGCAAGTTCAAGATGGCCCAGGGCCTGGCCTACAGCGGCGCGGCCACCGAGTTCCACGGCTACGAGCACTTGGTGTGCGAGCACAGCAAGGTCACGGCCATCTATGTCGACGGCGCCCAGGTCAACGAGGCCCAGGCCGGTGACGACGCCGTCATCGTGCTGGACCACACCCCCTTCTACGCCGAGAGCGGCGGCCAGGTCGGCGACGCCGGTGAGCTGCGCAACGGCACGACCCGCGTCGTCGTGGCCGACACGCTGAAGATCCAGGCCGACGTGTTCGGCCACCACGGTCAGGTCGTCGAAGGTACGGTCAAGGTGGGTGATGTCTTCGTCGCCCGCGTGGACGCCGAGCGCCGCGCCAGGACCGTGCGCAACCACAGCGCCACCCATCTGATGCACAAGGCCCTGCGCGAGGTGCTGGGCGCCCATGTGCAGCAGAAGGGCTCGCTGGTGAATGCCGAGCGCACCCGCTTCGACTTCGCGCACAACGCGCCGGTGACCGCTGAAGAGATCCGCGAGATCGAGGCCCTGGTCAATGCCGAGATTCTCGGCAACGCCGGCGCCAAGGCCCAGGTCATGGCCCTGGACGACGCGCAGAAGTCGGGCGCCATGATGCTGTTCGGCGAGAAGTACGGCGAGACCGTGCGCGTGCTGAGCATCGGCTCGTCCAAGGAACTCTGCGGCGGCACCCACGTGAAGGCGACGGGCGACATCGGCCTGTTCAAGATCGTGGCCGAGTCCGGCGTTGCAGCCGGCATCCGCCGTGTCGAAGCCGTCACCGGCGACAACGCCCTGGCCTATCTGCAGTCGCTCGAGACGACGGTGCAGGGCGCGGCCATGACGCTGAAGACCTCGCCGCATGAGCTGGGCGCCCGCCTGCACGCCGTGCTGGACCAGATCAAGTCGCTGGAGAAGGAGCTCACGGCGGCCAAGAGCAAGCTGGCTTCCGCCCAGGGTGATGAGTTGCTGGCTCAGGCCGTCGACGTCAAGGGCCTCAAGGTGCTGGCTGCCAAGCTCGAGGGCGCCGACGCCAAGACCCTGCGCGAGACCATGGACAAGCTCAAGGACAAGCTGAAGACGGCGGCCATCGTGCTGGCGGCGGTCGACGGCGACAAGGTCCAGCTGGCCGCGGGCGTGACCGCCGACAGCATTGGCAAGGTCAAGGCCGGTGAACTGGTCAACTTCGTCGCCCAGCAGGTCGGTGGCAAGGGCGGCGGCAAGCCTGACCTGGCCATGGCGGGTGGCACCCAGCCGGCCGGAGTGGCGGCCGCGCTGCAGAGCGTGGCGGGCTGGGTGGCCGAGCGCGTCTGATCGACGCTTCGACCCGCACTGAACAAGGCCCGCGCATCGCGGGCCTTTTTTCTTGGGTCGGCAACCGACCATACCGGCGATCGTGCGTTTCGTCGGCCGGCGCTGGCATGCAGGGAGGGCGCCGACAACACTGCGCGGCCCTCCAACCTTCCCCATGCCTCAAGGGGGCGGTCCTGCGTCGTCGCGTCGAGCTGCGGGATCGGTGTGTCCCAACCGAAGAAACCACCGAGATGAACCACAGACTCTGCTTGATCGCCCTGGCCGTTTGCGCCGCCTCATCCTTGGTCATCGCAGCCGATGCGCCCCAGCTGTCCGCGTCGGCAGCAGCCCAGGCCGCGCCCGCCCTTGGCCTGCAGGCCCGCCTCGAAGCCAGCGTGGGCGGCAAGGTGCCGGCCATGGGCGCCGTGTCGATACGCCATGGCCAGGTGACGGAGCTGGCGGTCGCCGGCCTGCGCGCCAAGGCCGGGGCCGAAGCGGTTCAGCGCGGCGACGTCTGGCATCTCGGCTCCAACGGCAAGGCCATGACGGCCACGATGGTCGCGCGACTGGTGGAGCGGGGCGTGTTGTCATGGGATGCTCCGCTGAGTCAGTTGCTGCCCGAGCTGGCCAACGACATGCAGCCCGCCTACCGCGATGTCACCCTGCGCGACCTGCTCGCGCACCAGGCGGGCCTGCAAGCGGACATCGACGAATCCTGGATGGCCGTCTTCTACGACGACAAGCGCCCCTTGCACGAGCAGCGTCTGGCCTTTGCCCGCATCGCGCTGGCGCAGGCCCCGGCTTTTGCGCGCGGGGCCGGCGACGGTTACTCGAACTCGGGGGTGCTGGTCGCCGGCCTGGTGGCCGAGCGCGCCACCGGTCTGTCCTACGAGGTCTTGATGCAACGCGAGCTGTTCGAGCCGCTGGGGCTGCGCAGCGCGGGGTTTGGCGCCACCCATCGCGGCCAGCCCCTGGGGCACAAGGCGGGCGAGCCCGTCGAGGGCATGGAGGCGGACAACCCCGCCGTCATCGCGCCGGCCGGAGGCATCTTCATGTCGCTGGAGGACTGGGCCAGGTTCGCCGTCGACCAGATGGCCGGCGAGCAGGGCCGCGGCAAGCTGCTGAAGGCGCCAACCTACCGCCTGCTGCACCAGCCGGCGCGTGAAGGCGGCAAGTTCGCGCTCGGTTGGCGGGCGCAGGGCAGCATGGCCGGGGTGACCGCCCGCCACCTCGCCCACACCGGCAGCAACGGGGCCTGGTTCGCCCTCATCGTGCTGAAGCCGGACAGCGAAGACGCCGTGCTGGTGGCCAGCAATGCCAGCGAAGACGTCAATGCCGACAAGGCCGTCCGTGCGGTGGCCATCGCCACCCTCAAGGCCATGGCGCCCTAGGCGGGCGTCAACAGCAGCGCGCCGGGCTCAGAAGGTTTCCCAGTCGCCTTCCTCGGTCGCCGGCGCTGGCGCCGGGGCGGTGCGAGGCGCGCTGATGGGCGCGGGCTTGGCGGCCGGCGGGGCGGGGCGGGATGCCGCTGCCTTGGGCGCAGACATTGCGGTCTTGGGTGCGGCCTTGGGTACGGGCTTGGGCGCAGCCTTGGGTGCCAAGCCGGGCGCGGGTGCCGGCCGCGGTGCCGAGACTCGATGCGACTCGCCCCCGGCGACGCGGAAGACGGCGACCGCCTCGACCAGGCGCTGGGCCTGTTCCTTCAGGCTCTCGGCAGCGGCGGCGGACTCTTCCACCAGCGCGGCGTTCTGCTGCGTCATCTGGTCGAGCTGCACGACCGAGGTGTTGACCGAGTTGATGCCTTCGCTCTGCTCGGTGGCGGCCGAGCTGATCTCGCCGATGATGTCCTGCACGCGCTGCACGCTGGAGACGATCTCGCCCATGGTCGTGCCGGCGGTCTGCACCAGGCGGGCGCCGTTCTCGACGCGCTCGACGCTGTTGCCGATCAGGGCCTTGATCTCCTTGGCCGCTTCGGCGCTGCGGCCGGCCAGGGAGCGCACTTCACCGGCCACGACCGCGAAGCCGCGGCCCTGTTCGCCGGCGCGCGCGGCTTCCACCGCGGCATTCAGCGCCAGGATATTGGTCTGGAAGGCGATGCCGTCGATGGTGCCGATGATGTCGGAGATCTTCTTGCTGGCCGCGTTGATCTCGTCCATGGTCGTGACGACCTGGCCAACGACCTCGCCGCCGCGCGTCGCCGCCGACACGGCGGACTGCACCAGCTGGTTGGCGGTGCGGGCCGAATCGGCCGTCTGGCGCACGGTGCCGGTCAGCTCGCTCATCGACGAGGCGGCGTTCTGCAGATTGCTGGCCGTCTGCTCGGTGCGCTGGCTGAGGTCCAGGTTGCCGGTCGCGATCTCGGTGCTGGCGGTGCCGATGCTGTCGACCGAGTTGCGCACCGTGCCAATGGTGGAAGCCAGGCGCTGGCGCATGCTTTCGGTGTCCTGGATCAGCGAGCCGATCTCGTCGTTGCGCGTGCTGCTGACCGACTGCGTCAGGTCGCCGTCGGCAATCGCGCCGACCGCCTTCTGCAGCGAGGCCAGGGGCTGGGCCACCCAGCGGCGCATCATCCACAGCAGGCCGAAGCCCAGGCCCGCGGCCGTCAGGGCCAGGGCGCCCCAGAAGAACCACAGCGTGGCGCGGCCGGCGGCCTGGGCCTCGCTGCGCGAGACCTGGGCCACGACCCAGTAGCCGGTCTTGTCGCTCTTGCGGGCGACGGCGAAGTTGTCGCTCATGCCGTTGCCCAGCACATCGGGCACGTCGTCCAGCACGACAGTGCTTTCCTTTTGCTCGGCCAGCGTCTTCTCGAAGCCGGGAGCCACGCTGGAAAGCAGCTTGCCCTTGGCCGTCGGATGGGCCGCGAGTTGAGCCTTGGATGGGTCCTTGGGCACGGCCACGATATAGGTGCCGCCATGCTCGAAGAACTTGGCGCTGCCGGCCATGCGGTCCATGGCCTGTTCGAAGGAATCCAGGTCGTAGCCGACGAAGAGGATGCCGACCACCTTGCCGGCATCGCTCTTGATCGGCTCGTAATGCGTCATGTAGGCGCGCCCGAACAGCATGGCGCGGCCGGTGTAGGACTTGCCGGCCTTGATGGCCGCGTAGGCGGCGCCCTGGCGGTCCAGCAGGGTGCCCATGGCGCGCTCGCCCTTCTCGTTCTTCAGCGAGGTGGTGATGCGCTCGAAGTCGTCGCCCTTGGCCGCGAAGACGGTGGCCACGCCGCCGTTGACGGCGGCGAACTTGTCGACCTGGGTGAAGTTGCCGTTGAGCTTGGGGCCCCAGTCGCGCAGGTCGCCGGTGGCTTCGTCCAGCGTGAAGCTGGGGCCGAAGTCCTGGCGGAAGGAGCCGAAGCTGCGCTGGGTCTGCTTGGCGGCGACGTCGTCCATGGCCTGCATGGCGTCGACCAGGGAAGCGGCCTTGTCGCCGACCCAGGTCTGCACCTGCTCATTGGCCGAACGCTTGAGCAGCGCGCCGACGATGAGGCTGACGACCAGCAGCACGCCCGCGACGGCGACGGCGCCGGTCACTGACACCTGGCGGGCAATGGAGTTGATGGGCTGACTCATGCAAATCTCCAGAAGCAAGCAAAGCGCTGCCAACCCCGACTCATGGCCGAGGTGCGCGAACGGGAATCAGGGCTCGGTGATCAGGCGGCGACGGCCGCATCCATCAGGCCCATCTCGGCGCTGCTCATCAGGCCTTCGATGTCCATCAGGATCAGCATGCGATCGCCGACCGAGCCGATGCCGGTGATGAAGCTGGTGTCCACCGACGCCGAGCTCAGCTCGGGTGCCGGCTTGATCGCGTCGCGGCTCAGTTCCAGCACGTCGGAGACCGAGTCCACGACGGCACCAACGACGCGATTCTTCACGTTCAGCACGATGACGACCGTGAAGCTGTTGTACTCGGCCGTCGCGCAATTCAGCTTGAGGCGCAGGTCGACGATGGGCACGATGACGCCGCGCAGGTTGACGACGCCCTTGATGAAGTCCGGCGCATTGGCGATGCGCGTGGGCTGCTCGTAGGAACGGATCTCCTGCACTTTCAGGATGTCGATGCCGTATTCCTCGGAGCCGAGGCGGAAGGTCAGGTATTCGCCGCTCTTGGGGCCGTGGGCCTTGGTAGTGACGGCGCCTTGTTGGCGCAGGGCAGGGACGTTGGCTTCCATGCAGACCTCTCCTAGTTGTGGTGGGTTAGTGGCGCGAGCGGCGCACCAGGCTGCCGACGTCCAGGATCAGCGCCACGCGGCCGTCGCCCATGATGGTGGCGCCCGACACGTCGTTGACCTTGCGGTAATTGGCTTCGAGGTTTTTGACGACGACCTGCTGCTGGCCGAGCAGCTCGTCCACCAGCAGGGCGACGCGGCCGCCTTCGGCCTCCACGACGACCATGATGGAGCTGACATGCTCGAAGTCGAAGCGCGGCACGTCGAAGACCTTCTCGAGCTCGATGACGGGCATGTACTCGTCACGCACCTCGACGACGCGGCCGGAGCCGGCGACGGTCTTGATGGTGTCGGACTGCACCTGGAAGGATTCGACGACCGAGGACAGGGGCAGGATGTAGCACTCGTCGCCGACGCCCACGCTCATGCCGTCCATGATGGCCAGCGTCAGCGGCAGGCGCACGGACACCTTCATGCCGTAGCCTTCGGCGGAGTCGATCTCGACCGTGCCGCCCAGGGACGTGATGTTCTTCTTGACCACGTCCATGCCGACGCCGCGGCCGGACACGTCGGTGACCTGCTCGGCGGTAGAGAAGCCCGGCGCGAAGATCAGGTTCCAGCATTCGGCGTCGGTCATGCTGTCCGGCGCGTCGATGCCCTTCTCGCGGGCCTTCTTGATGAGCTTCTCGCGGTTCAGGCCGCGGCCGTCGTCGCGCACCTCGATGACGATGCTGCCGCCCTGATGGGAGGCGACCAGCGTGATCGTGCCCTGCTCGGGCTTGCCGCGGGCGAGGCGGTCCTCGGGCATCTCGATGCCGTGGTCGCAGCTGTTGCGCACCAGGTGGGTCAGCGGGTCGGTGATCTTCTCGACCAGGCTCTTGTCCAGCTCGGTGGCTTCACCTTGCGTGACCAGCTCGACCTTCTTGCCGAGCTTGGCGGCCAGGTCGCGCAGCATGCGCGGGAAACGGTTGAACACCGTCGACATCGGAATCATCCGGATCGACATGACCGATTCCTGCAGGTCGCGCGTGTTGCGCTCCAGGTCGGCCAGGCCCGAGGTCAGCTGCTGATAGAGCGCCGGATCGAGCTCGCGGCTGTTCTGGGCCAGCATGGCCTGGGTGATGACGAGCTCGCCCACCAGGTTGATGAGCTGGTCGACCTTTTCAATCGACACGCGCAGCGTGGTCTGGTCCATGCCGCCGGCGGCCGGCTTGGCCTCGGTCTTGGCCGGCGTGGCGGCGCGGGCCGGCACGATGGCGGCGGTCGGGGCCGGAGCCGCTGCGGCCGCCGCTTCGACGGCAGGCACGCCCGGGGCGTCATCGAAGAAGCCATAGCCGGGGTCGCTGGACGGCGCCTCGGCCGGCGGTGCTCCGGGCGCCCCGTCATAGAAGCCGAAGCCGGGGCCGAGCGGAATCAGCTTGACCTGCTCGCGGGCGACGTGGAAGGTGAACAGGTCCAGCAGGTCGTTGTCGGTGGAGCTGGTCAGGATCTTGAAGCGGCGCATGCCGTCCGAGCTCTGGCCGGCGTCCAGCGGCTCGATGTTGCCGAGGTCGGTGATTTCCTTGAACAGCTCGACGAGGTTGTCGGCCAGGCTCAGGTCGGTCAGCGGGCCGACCTGCAGCTCCAGCAGGCGCGTGCCCGGCTTGGCGGCCGTGGCGGCGGGGGCGGGAGCAGCGGTCTTGGGCGCCGGCGCGGCGGCCACGGGGGCCGGTGCGGCAACCGGTGCAGCGCCGCCCTCGACGAAGGCCTTGATATTGGTCAGCAGATCGGTCGTGTCGACCGGGTCGGCGCCCGAACCCTGGTGGCGGCCGAGCTGGGCGCGCAGGGCGTCGCCCGACTGCAGCAGCACGTCCACCATGGCGGCATTGGGCTGCAGCTCGTGGCGGCGCAGCTTGTCCAGCAGCGTCTCCATCTGGTGGGTCAGCTCGGCGACGTCGCTGAAGCCGAAGGTCGCCGCGCCCCCCTTGATGGAGTGGGCGCAGCGGAAGATGGCGTTCAGCTCTTCGTCGTCGGCCGCTTCGACATTCACATTGAGCAGCAACTGCTCCATGTTGTCGAGGTTCTCGCCAGCCTCCTCGAAGAAGACCTGGTAGAACTGGCTGAGGTCGATGCCGGCACTGATGCTGGCGCCTTCTGAGGTCATGTCACCCATGGCTGGTGCTCCCCTGACTTGGTCTTCAGCGGATGACCTTGCCGATCACCTCGATCAGCTTGGCCGGGTCGAAGGGCTTGACCAGCCAGCCGGTGGCGCCGGCGGCACGGCCCGCCTGCTTCATCGCGTCGCTGGACTCGGTGGTCAGGATGAGGATGGGCGTGGTCTTGAACTTGGGGTTCTCGCGCAGCTTCTTGGTCAGGCTGATGCCATCCATGCGCGGCATGTTCTGGTCGGTCAGCACGAGGTCGAAGTCGCGCTGGCCGGATTTTTCCCAGGCGTCCTGCCCGTCCACCGCTTCCACCACGTTGAAGCCGGCGTTCTTGAGCGTGAAGGCCACCATCTGGCGCATCGAGGCCGAGTCGTCGACAGCGAGGATTGAGTGCATTTAGTTTTCTCCGAGAGGACGTGTTGCCTGGGGGCTGAGATTGGCGGGGGGATTCAGAAGAGTTCGATGGAGCCGGCGTCCATCTCGTCCTGCGTGACCGGGTTGGGCCGCAGCGGCGCGATCTCGACGACGGCGGCGCCGTCCTCGTCATCCATGCCGAAGGTGTCGCGGGCGAGCTGGTCGGAACAATTGCGCAGGCGCTGGCTGGTGTGGGCGATCAACTGCGTCGCCATGTCCTGGAACTGCAGGGCGGTGATGGCACCGGCGATGTCCTGCATGATCTGCTTCAGGCCTTCGGAGGCCGACGTGCCGTCGCTGGCGCTGAGCAGCGTCATGGCCTGGTTGGAGGCACTGTAGAAATGGCTGGACAGGGCTTCGCCGGCGTCGTCCAGCAGGCGTTGCAGGCGCTCGAGGTCGTTGGTCACCGTCATCAGGTGATCCTGCAGTTCCGCGGCCGCCAGCAGCGGCATGGCGGCCACGGCTCCATCGAATTCAGCGGCGGTGGAAGGTTCTGTCTGCATCGTGTCTCCGCGAGGGGATGCTGCTTCTTTTTCCAAAGCCCTGTGAATACCCTCAGGGCGAATGCATCATGGCATGTTCACCTCTTTTTCGGCCCCTGTCGACCTTGAGATGTCGCGAGAACGAGCCGTATTACCGGTCTGAACCGGGTCGAGTGTGGCGCCGGGCCATATGCCGCGAGCGGCGGCATACTGCGCCCCCATGACGATTTCTGGTGTGGAGCAGGCGCCCCGCGTCCTGCGCTTGTTGCATGTCGAGGACTCGGAACTCGACCATCAACTCATCCTCGCCCAATTGACCCGTGCCGGGCTCAAGGTCGAGATGGACAGGCTGGACGCGCTGCCGGCCGTGCTGGCCGCGCTCGATCGCTGCTGGGACGCCATCATCTCGGACTACAACCTGCCGGGCTTCACGGGCCTGGACGTGCTGGAGGCCTTGAAGGAACGCCGTTTGCTCACGCCCTTCATCCTGGTGTCGGGCGAGATCGGCGAAGACACGGCCGTGGGCGCGATGCGCAATGGCGCCTCCGACTATCTGCTGAAGAACAACCTCAACCGCCTGGCGCCGGCCCTGCTGCACGCCATCGACGCGGCCGAGAACGAGCGCGCCCGCGTCGCCGCCGACCACGAGCTGGTCAAGTCCAAGCAGCGCCTGCACCAGCTGGCCGGCCATCTGCAGACCAGCGTCGAGCTGGAGCGGGCGGCCATCGCGCGCGAGATCCATGACGACGTCGGCGGGTCTCTGACGGCCGTCAAGTTCGACCTCGCCTGGATCGATCGCCACGCCCAGGAGCCCGAGGTGCGGGCGCGCGTCGCCGCGGCCCTGGAGACGGTCAATGCCGCCATCGAGGCCAGCCAGCGCATCATGCACAACCTGCGCCCCGCCATCCTGGAGCAGGGCCTGGTGGCGGCCCTGCAATGGATGACGGCGCGCTTCGAGCGCCGCACCGGCATCGAGGCCGGCCTGCGCATCGGCGAAGAGAGGCTGGAGCTGCCCTCCGGCGTCCCCCTCGTCGCCTACCGTACCGCCCAGGAGGCGCTGACCAATGTATCCAAGCACGCCCTCGCGACCCGGGTCGACATCGAACTCAGCCAGGACTCCGGTGTGCTGACGCTGGAGATCCGCGACAACGGCCGCGGCATGGGGGCCAACGACCTTGCCAAGGAGAGATCCTTCGGCATCCGCGGCCTGCACGAGCGCGCCGCGACGGTGGGGGGCTGGGTCGACCTGTCCAGTCCGCCGGGCGGCGGCACCAGCCTCATCCTGACCGTGCCCCTGGCCCAGGACGCCATCGACGCGCTGGACGACTCGACCGACTTCAGCAAGGATGACGGCAACTCCATCTGGGGGCGTGTGTGATCCGCGTCATCCTCTGTGACGACCATGGCCTGATCCGCCGCGGCATCCGCGACACCCTGGCCGACGCCCAGGACATCGAGGTCGTCGGCGAAGCCGGCGACTACACCGAGCTGCGCGGCCTGTTGCACACCCTGGGCAAGGACAACCCCTGCGACGTGCTGGTGCTGGACATCAACATGCCGGGCCGCAGCGGCCTGGACGTGCTGCATGTGCTCAAGGACGAGGGCAACCCGGTGCGCACGCTGATCGTCTCCATGTACCCGGAAGACCAGTACGCCATCCGCGCGCTGAAGGCCGGCGCCTACGGCTACGTGAACAAGGGCGGCGACCCGGCGACGCTCGTGCAGGCCGTGCGCACCGTGGCCCAGGGCCGCAAATACGTGACGCCCGAGATCGCCCAGATGCTGGTCGAGAGCCTGACCGCGCCCGTCACCGAGCAGGCCCACCACAAGCTGTCTGACCGCGAGCTGCAGACCCTGGTCATGATCGCCTCCGGCAAGCGCCTCTCGGACATCGCCGAGGAGCTGATGCTCAGCCCCAAGACCGTCAGCGTGTATCGCGCCCGCGTGCTGGAAAAGCTGGGCCTGACGAACAACTCCGAGTTGACGGTTTATGCCATCCGCAATGGCCTCGTCGCCAGCTGAGAGGCGTTCGCGTCGCCGGCCGTCGCTGGTCAGGCGGCTGACGCGGCTCAGCGTCGCCGTCATGGGCGCCGCCCTGCTGCTGAGTTCCCTGGCCCTGGCCGGCTGGGTGTACCTGAGCCTGCGCGAGGCCCAACTCAAGAGCGCCGAGCAGTCGGCCCAGTTGCTGGCCGAGAACGTCGCGCCGGCCCTGGCCTTCCACGACCAGCAAGCCACGCGCGACGCCCTGATCGCCTTCAGCCGCCGCGAGGGCTTGCAGAACCTGGTCGTGCGCGAGCCCGGCGGCGAAACCTTTGCCCACTGGCCCGACGCGGCCGCCTCGGCGCCCTGGAGCGACACGCCGGTGCAGGTCCGCTGGCAGGGGCTGCGCCTGGTCGTGCCGGTGCAATTGCATGGCGAGCGCATCGGCAGCCTGGCCTGGGCCGAGTCATTTGAAGCGCTGAACGCGACCCTGCTGCGCCTGGCCGCCGGGGCCGTCACCGTGCTGGCCCTGTCCCTGCTGGGCGCCAGCCTGCTGCTGCGCTGGACGCAGCGCCGCGCGCTGGCGCCGCTGATCGCCCTGTCACGCCTGGCCGAGCGGGTCGCCACCAGCCAGGACTACAGCCTGCGCGCCCCCGTGCGCGAGCATGACGAAGTGGGGCGTCTGGCCGAGCGCTTCAACGGCATGCTCAGGCGCATCGAGGTCTGGCACGAGGACATGAACCAGCAGCTCGCGCAGGAGCAGCAGACCGGCCGTGCCATGCAACAGCTGGCCCATCGCGACACCCTGACCGGCCTGCCCAACCGCCTGGCCTTCGAGCTGACGCTGGAGCGCCTGTTTGTCGACCTGCATCACCCGGGACATGTCGGCGGGCAACGCCTGGCCCTGCTCTTCATCGACCTGGACAACTTCAAGCATGTCAACGACAGCCTGGGCCATGCGGCGGGGGACGCCGTCCTGGTCGAGGTCAGCCGGCGCATGGGCAGCGTGCTGCGCGCCAGCGACACCCTGTTCCGCCTCGGCGGCGACGAATTCGCCCTGCTGGTGGCCGACGTGGCCGAACCCGACGCCGTGGAGCAGTTGGCGGGCCGGCTGATCACCAGCGTGCGCGAGCCGCTGGTCGTCCAGGGCCAGGTCCAGCCCGTCGGGGCCACCGTGGGCCTGGCTTTCGTGCCTGATGACGCAACCGACCCCGAGTCCCTGCTGTGCGCCGCCGATGCCGCCATGTACGCTGCCAAGCATGCCGGCAAGAACACTTACCGCAGGGCGAGCCGCGCGCCTGCTGCGGGCCCTTGAACTCTGCGCCCTGCTGTTGGCGGGCGCTCCCGCCCTGGCGCAGACGGGCGAACTCCCCTCACTCGAAGACCTGCTGCGCACCGAGCGCCGCGGCGCGGCCGCCGACGTGTCGGTCAGCACCGCCTCGCGCCAGGCCCAGAGCGCCGACCTGGCGCCCGCCGTCACCCATGTGGTCAGCCGCCAGGACATCGCCCGGCTGGGCCTGCGCACGCTGGGCGACGTGCTGCGCCGCATGCCGGGCCTGGAGGTGCGCGAGGACGACGAGTTCACGCGCGTAGCCGTGCGCGGCGTCGCGCCCGGCGACTTCAATGGCCGCGTCCTCTTCCTGCTCGACGGCCTGAGGCTGAACGACAACCTCTACGACGGCGGCCCGATCAACCGCGAGTTCTATGTCGACGTCAGCCTCATCGAGCGCGTCGAGTTCACGCCCGGGCCAGGCTCGGCCCTGTATGGCGGCAATGCGCTGCTGGGCGTCGTCAACATCGTCACCCAGCGCGCCGACACCCTGGCCGGCCCCCAGGCCCACGTGGTGCTGTCGCCGCGCGGCCAGGTCAGCACGCGGCTGAGCTATGCCCAGCGCCTGGACAGCGGCGCCGAGTGGCTGGCTGCCTTCAGCAGCGACGAGGAGCCCCACACACCGCTGCTGTTCGGCGAGCCCGAGGAATACCGGGCCCGCCTGCAGCCGCTGGAATGGGACCGCGCGCGACGCTGGCTGCTGGGCGGCCGCAGCGGCGGCCTGTCGCTGCGGGTGGGTGGCGTGCAACGCGAACGCGGCCTCTACAGCTTCCTGCCGAAGTCGGGCGACATCACCGGCAGCGTCAACTCCCTGCGCGAACAGTTCGCCCAGGCCGGCTGGGAGGGGCGCGCCGCCGATTGGGACCTGCACCTGGGCCTGGCCTGGCAGCAGTCGCGCTACCGCTCGGAGCAGGCCGACGACAACGAGGCCGAGCTGCGCACCAGCCGCTTCGAGGCCCTGGGCCGCTGGTGGCTGGCCGAGCTGCGCCTGGCGCGCGCCTGGGGTGGCCCCGCTGGCGACAGCCACACCACCAGCGTTGGCATGGACTGGCAGCGGGACGGCGTGCAGCGCTTCCGCTATGTCTATCTGGGTGAGACGCCGTCCGACGAGAACTACGCGTCCCAGCGCCTGGGCTTCTATCTGCAGGACGAATGGCGGCTTGCCGAGCGTCAGCGCCTCGTGCTGGGCCTGCGCCAGGACGGCGTTCACGGCGGTGACTCCAGCTGGAACCCGCGCGCGGCCTGGGTCTGGTCGCCCGAGCCGGGCCAGAGCCTGAAGCTGATGTGGGGCACGGCCTTCCGCGCCCCCAACCGTTTCGAGCGGGCGCTCAACCAGAGCGCCGAGGCCGAAGCGCCGCGTCCCGAGCGGCTGCGCACGCTGGAGCTGGCCTGGCAGGGGCCGCTGCCGGGCTTGTCGGCGGGCGCCTGGAGCTGGCAGGCCTCGCTGTTCACGAGTCATCTCGTCAATTTCATCGAGCGGGGCAGCAACAAGCCCTATGCCAACACCGCGGTTGCCCACTCGCGTGGCGCCGAGCTGGGCCTGCACGGCCACTGGGGCGAGGGCTGGCAGCTGCAGCTCAGCCTGATGGGCCAGCGCAATGCCGCGGCCGACGGCAGCCACCAGGCCTACAGCCCCAGCCAGACGCTGAAATGGGCACTGCAGATGCCCGTCGCCGGACCGGCGCTGCGCCTGTCCCTGAGCGGCTGGGCCACCAAGGCGCGCTTCGGTGACGAGCAACTGCCCGGCTATGCCCAGCACCAGGCCCATCTGCTGTGGCAGCCGAGCCGGCGCTGGGACTTCTTCGTCGGCGCCGAGAATGTCGGTGGCCGGGCCTATGCCGAGGCCAGCGGCCCCGGCTACAGCGCCCCCGTGCAGCGCCAGGGCACCCGCTGGCAGGCGGGCCTGACCTGGCGCGGAGACGCGCCTTGAGGCTGTGGCCGCTCCTGCTGGCCGCAGCCGCCGCGCTGGCGCGGGCCGACAGCCTGGACGAGGACAGGCTGCGCGCCGCCTTCGTGCTGCGCCTGGCCCAGTACACCCAGTGGCCGGCGCCGGTGGCGGAGAGCCCGACGCTGTCGCTGTGCGCGGCCGGGCTGCAGCCCGCCGGCATGGAAGCGCTGCGGGCGCTGACGAGCCGGCCGGTGGGCGCGGCCCAGCTCCGGGTGAGGGCGCTCGGTGAGCCGCGCGATGCGGCCCGCGACTGCCAGGTGTTGCTGCTCGGCCATGCCGATGCGGCGACGCTGCGCCACTGGATCGCCGCCGTGGGCGATGCGCCGGTGCTGGTCATCGCGACCAGCCCCGAGGCCATGCGCGCCGGCGTCTGCATCGCCCTCATCAGCGAGCCCCAGGGCATGGCGTTTGCCGTCAACCATGGCGAGTCCCGCAAGCGTGGCTTGAGCCTGGCGGCGCCGGTGCTGAAGCTGGCCCGCGAAGTGCGCTGAAACGGACGGTTTTGCCGTTCGTCCCGCCTGGCTGTCGATTCGCCAGCCCAGGTCGCCGTTTATCGATTGATGACACCCTGTGGCAGCAGCCCCTGCACAATGCGCCCCGGGTTCCAAGTGGGTGGCCGTCAGGCCGTGCGTTCGAGGGCCGTTGCGGTCTGGCGGGCGAGACTTTCAGGGGGCGTGTCATCGATACCGGATTGCTGAAGGAGTTGCGCATCGACGGTGCGCATCGCGAGGACCATGACGGCGGCGGGCCGCCCAAATGGGTTTGGGCCCTGGTGGTGGCCCTCGTGCTGCTGGCCGCGGGCGGGGCCTGGGCCTGGTGGTGGCTATCGGGGAACAAGCCCATCCCGGTGCAGACGGCCACGGTCCGCGCCAACGGCCAGGGCGCCAGCGCCGATGCCGTGCTGCAGGCCACGGGCTATGTGACGGCGCGCCGCATGGCCACCGTCTCGGCCCAGATGACCGGCACGCTGACCGAGGTTCTCATCGACGAGGGCTTCAAGGTCAAGAAGGGCCAGGTGCTGGCGCGGCTGGACGACACCGGCCTGAGGGCGGGCCTTGCCGCCGCCGAGGCCCAGATCCGCACCGCCGAAGCCAATCTCGGCCAATTGCGCGCCCAGCTCGCCCAGGCCCAGGCCGACGAGCGCCGCCAGGCCGAGCTGAACGCCAGCGGCATGACGACGCGCCAGTCCCGCGAGCAGGCCGCCACCGCGGTGAAGACCGTCAGCGCCCAGCTGGAGGCCGCGCAGCGCCAGATCGAGGCGGCCCAGGCCCAGGCCCGCCAGGCCCGTGTCAACTTCGACTACGCCACCGTGAAGGCGCCGTTCGACGGTGTCGTCACGGCCCGCGCGGCCCAGGTCGGCGAGATCATCTCGCCGCTGTCCGCCGGCGGCGGCTTCACGCGCACCGGCGTGGGCACCATCGTCGACATGGACTCGCTGGAAGTGAATGTCGACGTCAACGAAGCCTATATCGCCCAGGTCAAGGCCGACATGCCCTGCGAGGCCGTGCTCGACGCCTACCCGGATTGGAAGATCCCGGCCCACGTCGTCGCCGTCATCCCGAGCGCCGACCGCGGCAAAGCCACCGTCAAGGTGAGGGTGGCGCTGGAAAAGAAGGACGACCGCGTCGTGCCCGACATGGGCGTGCGCGTGAGCTTCCTGGCCACCAAGCCCAAGGCCGAGGCGGCGGTGGTGCCGGGCGTGCTGCTGCCGCCGGACGCGCTGGTGCAGCGCGACGGCAGCGACGCCGTCTTCGTCGTCCATGACGACCGCGCGGAGCAGCGCGCCGTCAAGCTCGGCGCGGACCAGGGCAAGTTCAAGCTGGTCACCAGCGGGTTGAAGGCGGGCGAGACGGTGGTCGTGTCGCCGCCGGCCGAGTTGAAGCAGGGTTCCAACATCGTGAAGAAGGACTGAAGAGATGAGCGCACTGATCGAGATCCGTGACCTGTCCAAGGTCTACACCCGCGGCAAGCAGAAGGTGGAAGTGCTGCACCACATCGACCTCGATGTGCAGCAGGGCGACTTCCTCGCGCTGATGGGCCCCTCGGGCTCGGGCAAGACGACGCTGCTCAATCTGATGGGCGGGCTGGACGCGCCCAGCGGCGGCGCCATCAGCGTGGGCGGTGAGCGCATCGACAAGCTGTCGGGCGCGGCCCTGGCCAAGTGGCGGGCCTCGCGGGTCGGCTTCGTCTTCCAGTTCTACAACCTGATGCCGACGCTGTCGGCGCAGAAGAACGTCGAGCTGCCGCTGCTGCTGACCAAGCTGTCTGCGGCTGAGCGCAAGAAGCGCGCGGCGATTGCGCTGCAGCTGGTCGGCCTGGCCGACCGCGCCACGCACAAGCCGACCGAGCTGTCGGGCGGCCAGCAGCAGCGCGTCTCCATCGCCCGGGCCATCGTGTCCGACCCGACGCTGCTGGTCTGTGACGAACCCACCGGCGACCTGGACCGCCAGTCCGCCGAGGACGTGCTGACCCTGCTGCAGGCGCTGAATCGCGAGCATGGCAAGACCATCGTCATGGTCACCCACGACCCGCGCGCCGCCGCCCGCGCCAGCCACACCCTGCATCTGGACAAGGGCACCCTGGTCGAACAGGCAGAAGCCACCGCCTGAGTGAGGTGACGCCATGAAATACCTCCACCTCATCTGGGCGGCGCTGTTCAGGCGCAAGGGGCGCACCTTCCTGACCCTGGTGTCCATCATCACGGCCTTCCTGCTGTTCGGCCTGCTGGACGCGGTGCGCGTCGGCTTCGAGCAGGCCGGCCAGAGCGCCAACGGCGCCCAGCGCCTGCAGACCGGCGCCAAGATCAGCTTCATCCAGCTGCTGCCGATGTCCCTCGGCGCCCGCATCACGCAGATCGACGGCGTCAAGGACACCACCTTCGCCAACTGGTTCGGCGGCGCCTACCAGAAGCCCGAGAACCAGGTCTTCAGCTTCGCCGTCGCGCCCAACTATCTCGACATCTATCCCGAGATGGAAGTCTCGGCCGAGCACCGCAAGGCCTTTGCCGAGACCAAGGACGGGGCCCTCATCGGCGAGGGTCTGGCGCGGCGCTTCGGCTGGAAGGTGGGTGACCAGGTGCCCATGCAGTCCACCATCTTCCCGGACAAGAGCGGCAGCCAGAACTGGCCCTTCAAGATCGTCGGCATCATCCATGTGGCCGACAGGAAGACCGCCGGCTGGTGGGACCAGATGTTCCTGCTGAACTGGAAGTATTTCGACGACACCACGCCCTGGAACCAGGGCCAGGTGGGCTGGTATGTGACGCGTGTCAAGGACGTCAACCAGGCCGACCGCGTGCTCAAGGCCATCGACGAGATCTCGGCCAATTCCGACCACGAGACGCGCACGCTGACCGAGCAGGCCGCCATGTCCAGCTGGATGAAGCAGGTGGCCGACATCAATCTCATCGTCACCTCCATCATGGGCGCCGTCTTCTTCACGCTGCTGCTGCTGGCCGGCAACACCATGATGCAGGCCGTGCGCGAGCGCACCGGCGAGATCGCCGTGCTCAAGACCCTCGGGTTCTCGGGCGAGAGCGTGCTGTCCATGGTGCTGGCCGAGTCAGTGCTGCTGCTGCTGATCGGCGGCGTCATCGGCCTGGGCCTGGCCAGCGTCATCGGCCCCATCGTCAGCGCCGGCAGCGGCGGCGCGCTCAACCTGCCGGCCGCGGGCCTGGTCAGCTGGCTGATCGGCGTCGGCCTGGCCCTCTTCTTCGGCCTGGCCGTCGGCGCCTTGCCGGCCCTGCGCGCCATGCGCGTCAACATCACCGATGCACTGGCCGGGAGGGCATGACGATGAAATTCCTCAAGAATCTCGGACTCTTTGTCCTCACCGTCCTGATGCTGGTGGGCTGGATCTTCCTGCCCTGGTATGGCGCTCTTGCGCTGGCGGCCCTGCTGGGCCTGTGGATGCTGCTGTTCCGCACCGGCATGCAGACCCGCTCCGTGGCCTCGGTGGGCATCAGCACGCTGACCCAACGCCTGGGCTCCTCGGCCGTCATCGTCGTCGGCATCGCCGGCGTGGTGGGCGTGCTGGTGGCCCTCTTGGCCATGGCGGAGGGCTATGCCCAGACGCTGCGCAACTCCGGCAGCACCGACACGGCCATCGTCATGCGTGGCGCTTCGGCCAACGAGGTGTCGTCGTCCTTGAGCCGCGAGGACGTGCTGCAGATCGAGCAGGCGCCTGGCGTGGCCAAGAACGCCAAGGGCGAGCCCATCGTCTCGGCCGAGACCGTGGTGGCGGCCAACCTGCCCATCAAGGGCGGCAAGGCCGACGAGTCGGGCAGCGCCCAGGTGCGCGGCATCAGCGAAGCCGCCTTCGCCGTGCGGCCGAATGCCAAGATCATCGAGGGCAGGACCTTCCAGCCGGGTCTGCGCGAGATCATCGTCGGCAAGGGCGCGGTGCGGCAGTTCGCAGGGCTCAAGGTTGGCGACACGCTGAAGCTGGGCAACCAGCCCTGGACCATCGTCGGCATCTTTGCCTCCGGCGACGCGATGGAGTCGGAGCTGTGGGCCGACGCCAATGTCGTCAACGACAGCTACAAGCGCGGCAGCGGCCGCAATTCGGCCACGGTCAAGCTCGAGAACCCGGCGGCCATCAAGGCCTTCAGCGAGGCGCTGGAGAACAACCCCCAGCTCAAGGTCAAGGCCAGCACGACGCTGGAATTCTTCGCCAAGCAGAGCGAGCAGATGACCAAGATCCTGCGCATCATCGGCATCACGGTGGGCTCCATCATGGCCGTGGGCGCGATCTTCGGCGCGTTGAACACCATGTTCGCGGCCGTGGCGGCACGGGCCCGCGAGATCGCCACGCTGCGCGCCATCGGCTTTCGCGGCTTGCCGGTCGTCATCGCGGTGATGCTGGAGACGACGCTGCTGGCCCTGATCGGCGGCCTCATCGGCGGCGGGGTGGCCTGGCTGCTGTTCAACGGCTTCGAGGCCTCGACGATGGCGGCCGGCTCGGTCGGCAAGCTCAGCTTCAACCTGGCCGTGTCGCCGGGCCTGCTGTGGGAGGGCATCAAGTGGGCCCTGGCCATCGGCTTTGTCGGCGGGCTGTTCCCGGCGGTGCGGGCGGCAAGCCTGCCGGTGACGACCGCGCTGCGCGAGGCTTGATGCGGTAGTAGCGCGATGCAGGGGGAGCGGCCGCGTCAGGATGGCTCCCCCTGGATTCGCGACGCGTGGCGTTCAGCCTTGCCAAGGCGGCGGTGCACGCAGCCGGCGCCCCCTGGGGGCTTGGCTCAGCGCTTGCCGACGTTGAACTCAGTCGCCTTGTACAACGCCTGCATGGTGTCACGACCCAGGCGGCCCTCCATGTCCTTGTGAGTCTGCACCATCACGGCGCGGATGGCGTCGCGCTCGGCCGGCGTGGGCTCGACCAGCGCGGCCTTGCCGGCCGCCTTGATCTTGTCGTAGGCGTTGCGCTCTTCGGCCAGGGTCAGGCCGTTGGCGTAGGTGGTCGCGTCGGCCATGGCGGACTCCAGCGCGGTCCGGAGGTCCTTGGGCAGCCCCTCCCAGAACTTGCGGTTGACCACCACCGCATAGGCCTGGTGCGAGTGATGCAGCAGCGTCACATACTTCTGCACCTCGTACAGCTTCTGGGTGTAGACGTTGGACAGCGTCACGTCGGCCCCATCCACCACGCCGGTTTGCAGCGCCTGGTAGACCTCGGAGAACGCCAGGGTCTGAGGCATGACGCCCAGGGCCCGCATTTGCGCGTCGATCACCTTGGACGAGTTGATGCGGATCTTCAGGCCCTTGAAGTCCTCGGGTTTGCGCAGCGGCTTGTTGGCGGTGATGACGCGAAAGCCGGCGTCCCAATACGCCAGGCCGTGCACGCCCTTGGCGTCCAGTTTCTTCAGCATCGCGCTGCCGAAATCGCCACCGACCGCCTTCTGGTAGCTGGCCTGGTCCGGCGTCACGAAGGGCAGGTCAAAGACTTCGAACTCCTTGATGCCGAAAGGTCCGAACTTGGACACCGAGGGCGCCAGCATCTGCACCGAGCCCAGCTGCAGCGCCTCCAGCTCTTCCTTGTCCTTGTAGAGCTGGCTGTTGGGATAGACCTCGACCTTGACCCGTCCCTTGGTGCGTTCCTCGGCCAGCTTCTTGAAGCGCTCGGCGCCCTGGCCCTTGGGCGTATCCGCCGTGGCCACATGGCTGAACTTGATGAGGATGGGGGCCGATTGGGCGTGGCTGAGGGTGGGGGTGAGGGCGCAAGTCAGGCCGACGGCCAGGCTGGCCTGCAGAAAGGGGCGACGTGTCATGGGAGGTCTCCAGATCGTTGTGAATGGGCGCGAGCAGCGACTCAGCGGCGGGTGGCGGTCAAGCCGGTGGCGTCGATGATGGGTGCCGCGTCGGGCGAGGCCAGAAAGCGGATAAGGGCCTGACCTGCCTGGGCGTGAGCGGCGCCCTGGACTACCGCGGCCGAGAACAGGGTCACCTCCTGCGCGGCCTCGGGCAACAGGCCGACCACGTCGATGCCCTCGATGTGCTGCAACTCGCTGAGCTGCTGGAAGCCGAGCTCCGCGTCACCACGCGCCACCACCTGGCCCACGGGTTCGGCGGGGATCATGCGTGCCTTGTTTTTCAAGGCCTCGGCCAGGCCCAGTCGCGGGAACAGCACCTGCGAAAGGTAGACGCCGCTGGCGCTGTCGGAGTAGGCGATGGACTTGGCCGCGATCAGCGCGTCTTTTAGCTGCTCCACCGTGGCGATGGCGGGTTGCGGCGCACCGTGGCGCACGGCCAGGGCGATGCGCGAGCTGGCCAGCACCGTGCGGGTGGTGCCATCGAGCTGTCCCCGGGCCACGAGTTGGTCCAGGGCGCTGCCCACCATGATCACCACGTCGATGGGCTCCTGTCGCGCCAGCCGCTGGGGGATCGCGTTCTTCGTCTCGCCCATCGATGGGCCCCAGCCGCTGATCAGGGTGTGCCCGGTGGCCTTTTCGAACGCCGGTGCCAGGGCCTTGTAGGCGGCGGCGAAGCCGCCGGAGCTGACGACGCGCACCTCGTCGGCCCGGGCGACGGGGCCGGCCAGCATCAGTAGCAGGCTGGTGATGAGGAAAAGGGCGATTCGGGGCAGCGGCTGATGGCTGCAGCGCGTGGGATTCATGGCTTGTCTCCTGTTTGTGAAGCAAGGGGCGACGATGAAGCGTCGCCTGGTCGTGACCTATCGGGGCTTGAGACCAGCGTCAGAAGTTGTGGCGCACACCGGCTTCAAGGGCCTTGGAGCTGCCCCCGGCGACCATCGTGGTGCCACCCGGGATTGAGAAGCTTGCTTTGCCGTCGTTGTTGATCCGAGCGCCTTGGACATAGAGCGCTGACCGCTTGGATAGGCTGTAGACCGCACCGAGGCCGATCTGCGTCGCATCATTGGCGTCAATCGCCGCCGTGCCGACCTTGCCCTTCATATTGGCCCGCAGATAGGACGCCTTCAGCTCGACCTGGCCCAAGGTCGCCGCTGTCGACAGCAAGAGGAGGGTCTCCTCGGACAGGGCCTGCTCATACTTGCGCAGCGCTGCGTTCATCCGCACCTGACCGACGGTTCCGTTCACGGCGAGCAGCGTGTCCTTGAACTTGCCGGACGCCGTGAGGTCATTGGAGGTGATCACCCGGCTGGCGTGCACGCCCAGGCTGGCACTCTGCCACCCGATGCGGCCGCCGATCAGCTTGTCTTGGCCATTCGCAGCGCTTCCACCTTCGCCGGCTGCAACCGTCAGCCCACCCTCTAGCCCACCGAGGCCGGACGGCAGGAGGTATTCCACGGCGTTGCTGGATCGGACCGTCGTATTCGGGCCCGTGCTGAATGCGCTTCGGATCGGCCCCTGCTGAGACGAGGACGAGAAATTGTTCGAACCGGCCACGCCGACATGCGAGAAGGGGTCGTGGCGCACCCAGAGGGTGTAGGTCGGGACATAGTCGCGGCCCAGGCGAAGTTCGCCGATGCCGCGGCTCGACAGCGACAACGTGGCGCGACGGTCGAAGAACTGCGTGCCGCCCGTGCTGGTGCCGGTGTCAACGTTCAGGCCAGACTCCAGCCAGAAGCCAGCGGAAAGGCCGCCACCGAGGTCTTCGTCCCCGCGAAAGTACAGACGGCTGGTCTGATTGGAGCCGCTCACCAGCGATTTGATCGAGCCGCCGCCTTCGTTGTGGACGTAGCGAACGGCCGAGTCGACGATGCCGCCGACGACGACGCTGCTTTGCGCCAGGGCACCGCCGGCCGCAAGGGACAAAAGGGCTGCCGACAGGATGGATTTCTGCTTCAAGGGTGTCTCCGATGTTCTGAATGCGCCGGCGCCTGCTTGTTGCGTGGGCGCCTGCTTGTGAAGCGATGGTGCAACGGGCACACTTATTTGTTAAGTGCATTATTTGGATTCACTCTTCCATGAAGCGCATCAATCTCACGCTCGATGAAGTCCAGGCCTTCGTCGCCGTGGCGCATGCCGGCAGCTTCAAGGGAGCAGCTGACGCGCTGTTCCTCTCGCAGCCCGCCCTCAGCCGTCGGGTGGACAAGTTGGAGCAGGTCCTGGAGGTGCGGCTGCTGGAGCGCACCACACGTCGGGTGGCATTGACGCCGGAGGGGCGCGAGTTCCTGGCCCATGCCGAGCGCGGTTTGGCGGCCCTGCGTACCGGCGTGGATGAGGTGGAGCGGGAGGTGGCGCGCCGCGCCGCCAGTCTCACGGTGGCCTGCATCCCCACCGTGGCCAGTACGTTGTTGCCGCGCGCCTTTGCTCGGTTGGCCGCCGACCACCCCGAGATGCGCTTGCGCATGCTGGACGAGGGGGCGCCCGAAGTCTTGCGCGCGGTGCAGTCTGGCGAGGCCGAGCTGGGCCTGAGCTTCACCGGCGCTTCGCACCCCGAGATCGACTTCCAGCCGCTGTTGACCGAGGACTATGTTCTGGCCCTGCGAACAGACCACCCCTTGGCGCAGCGCGCCGGCTTGAGCTGGCGGGACCTGCTGGCCGAGCCCATGGTGGCGGTGGCAGGTGACAGCGGCAACCGCGTCTTGATCGACCAGGCGTTGTCGCGCCTGAAGCAGCGACCCATGGTGCAGTTCGAAGCCAACCATGTGGCCGGCGCCTTGGGCCTGGTGGAGGCTGGGCTGGGTGTGGCGGTGGTGCCGCGGCTGGCGCTGTCCGTGCGGCCCGGGGCGGCTCTGGTGGGGGTGTCGCTCAAGCAGCCGCGCATCGAGCGCACGCTGGGCCTGATCACCCGCCAGGGCCGGCGCTTGGGCGGGCCGGCGCAAGCGCTGGTGCAGGCGCTGCGTAGCGAGCTGGCGATGCGGCCAGGCGACGCTTCAGCAGGCGGCGCTCATTGAACCCTGAGCGCGTGCATCATCACCGCACGTCGCGTGGGTGGGCCTCCCTCATTCGACAGCCGCAGCCTCGTTCTCCGTGTGCCGATCGGGCTCCGTGGTGCGGAGGATTTCATTCAGCACGGAAGTGGCGTAGTTCCCGGCGAGCAGGGAGAAGCTGAGCACCAGTTGGTCCGCTTGCGGCCATTCCCATGACATGTCCTCCGGGGTCGCCACCAGGGCGCGGCGCTCCTGATCCAGGCCGGCGTGCTCCATGCCGTCGCACAAGATGGCGTGACGTCCAGCCACACCGTTCTCCAGGGCCTGCGCTTCATCGGTGGTGGTCACGCGGCCCCGTCCCCAGAGCGGTCCGGTGGGCCGGCCCGCCTCATCCATCACGTCACCGGGCAGGGTCTTGCCCCAGAGCCCCTGCCGGATGCGCAGCGCCAGCACTTCATTGAAGACGAAGGAGCGCACCGCCGACAGGTAGAGGCCCTTCTTCTTCGGGTTGCGCACGCGAATTTCTCGCGCCAGCATGGCCCGGCCTTGTTCGACGTTGCCGCCCTCAAAGCCGAAACGCTGGGCGCCGAAGTAGTTGGGCACGCCCTGCGACGCAACGGCCTTGAGATTGGCCTCGATGGCGTCGCGATCGCCGCTCACGTCACGCAGCACGATGCGAAACCGGTTGCCCCGCAGATCACCGCGGCGCAGCTTTTTCACGTGGCGGCTCTGGCTCAGTACCTTGAATTCCGGGTGCTGAAGCCCGGTCAGGTCGGGCGTCTCGCCTTTCCCCTTCCCATTCGGCAGATAGATGCTGAACCACTGACGGGTGACGGCGTAGCGGTCCTTGAGGCCGGCATAGCCCACGTCCATTTCCTGCACGCCGGCGGCCTCGGCCAGCTGCTGGGCGACGAAGGCGGTGTTGGCACCGTTCTTTTCGATGTCCAGCCAGATGTGTTCGCCCTCACCGGAAGGCAGCTGCAGCGGCAGTTCGGTCACGATGAAATCCTCGTTGAGGAGTTTCAGGGTGGCGCTGGCGCCGTTGGCCGGATAAGCGTGGGGCCACTGGGGCAGGGTCGTGTATTGAGCGTCGGTCATGAGCAGTCTGACGGCACCCGCTGTCGATCGGGACAGGCTGTCCAGTCGACCGGGGGGCAGTCCAGACCGGGATTCTCTCCCCTGTCGCACGCCTTGAAGATCGCCATCAGTTGCCTCCAGAAGTTGTCTGAAGTCCAGAAGAAGCGCCCGCCCCCGCTGCAGAGCTCAATCCAGCGGGTCGCCGTATCCCCGGCAGCTAACTGAACGCCGCGAGCAGACGCTCCAACGCCACCGTAAAGGGCGTCTGCATCAGCGGCAGCGTGGCCACCATGCCGATCAGGCCGATGCTGACGGTCAGCGGAAAGCCGACCGAGAAGACGCCGATCTGAGGCGCGACGCGGGAGATCACGCCGAGCACGAGGTTGACGAACATCAGCATCGTGATCAGCGGCAGTGCGATCCACAGGCCGATGCTGAAGATCTCGGCCCCCCATTGCTGGGGCATGGCCACGCGCAGGAAAGCGAAGGGCTCGGTGCCGACCGGGAAGGCGTGGAAGCTCTGGATCAGCGCGTTGATCAGCAGCAGATGGCCGTTGATCGCGATGAAGAGGAAGGCCACCATGCTGCCGAAGAAGCGGCTGCTGGCTGTCCCCTGGGCGCCGGTACCGGGGTCGAAGAAGCCGGCGAAGTTCAGGCCCATCTGCAGGCCGATGATCTCGCCGGCGAACTCCAGCGCCGCGAACACGATGCGCACCGCAAAGCCCATGGACAGGCCGATCAGCAGCTGCTGGGCCACCAGCAGCGTCAGCCCCGGCAATGAGTCCAGCGGCGTGACCGGCATGGGCGGCAGCGAGGGCTGGGCCGCCACCGAGATGAAGAGGGCCAGGCCGACGCGCAGGCGCAGCGGCACATTGCGCTGGCTGAAGGTCGGCATGCCGGCGAACAGGGCCAGCGTGCGGATGAAGGGCCAGAGCAGCGGGTTCAACCACGCCAGCAGCTGGGCTTCGGTCACAGAAAACATGTCAGCGTTCCGTGGTGCATGGAACTGCGGGCCGAGCGCCGGGCCGCTCCCTAGCCGGCCCGCTCTGGCGATGGGCCTGTCGGTCGATCCGGCAGGCATCGCCGTCCCCTCGGGGGACCGACTGGGCTTGCGCGCGTTCAGCGCCGCAAGACCGGGCGAGGGGCCGACACATCCTTAGCCTACGACGTTGGGAATGGTCATGAGAGTCCGCTGGATGTACTCGACCAGCGTGGTCATCATCCAGGGGCCGGCGACGGCCAGCGTCAGGATGGCGGCGACGACCTTGGGCACGAAGGACAGCGTCGCCTCGTTGATCTGCGTGGCCGCCTGGATGACGCTGATGACGACGCCGACCAGCAGCACGACGATGAGGATGGGTGCGGCCACCAGCATCAGCATGTAGAGGCCTTGCTGGCCGAAGGTGAAGACTTGTTGGGCGTCCATATGTTTTCCTTCGCGGGACAGACTTGGCGGCGTACTCGCCGACTGCCCTGTCCCCATTGATCAAGTCACGAAGCTGGCTGCAAGCGAGCCAAGGAGCAGGTTCCATCCGTCCGCGAGGACGAACAGCATCAGCTTGAAGGGCAGGGCGACGAGCACGGGCGACAGCATCATCATGCCCAGGCTCATCAGCACGCTCGCCACGATCATGTCGATGACGAGGAAGGGGATGAAGATCAGGAAGGCGATCTGGAAGGCGCTTTTCAGCTCGCTGGTCACGAAGGCCGGCACCAGCACCTTGAAGGGCACGTCCTCGGGCTTGACGCTGGGGTCGACCTTGGCCAGCCGCGAGAACAGGGCCACGTCGGCCTGGCGGGTCTGCTTGAGCATGAAGCCGCGCATCGGCACCTCGGCGCGCTTCAGGGCTTCGTCAAACTGGATGGTGCCGGCGCTGTAGGGCTGCCAGGCGTCGGCATAGACCTTGTCCAGTGTCGGGCTCATGACGAAGAAGGTCAGGAACAGCGACAGGCCGACGATGACCTGGTTGGGCGGCGCGGCCTGCGTGCCCAGGGCCTGGCGCATCAGGCTCAGCACGATGGCGATGCGCGTGAAGGCCGTCATCATCAGGATGACCGCGGGCAGAAAGCCCAGGGCCGTGAAGAACAGCAGGGTCTGGATGGGCACCGAGTAGCTGCCGCCGGCGCCCTGGCCGACCAGCAGCGGCAGCGAGGCCGGCGGGGTCTGGCCCTGTTGGGCGAAGGCGCCGCCGGCGGCCAGCAGCAGCGCGAGACCGATCGCCTTACGCATCGCCGCGTTCCTTCTTCAGCAGGTTGGAGAACGTGGCCGGTGCCACCGGCTCGGCCTGCGGCGGCATCACATGCAGCGTCGTGATGTTCTGGGCGGTGGCGCCCAGCACCAGCCAGCGGCGGTCTTCACCCTGGCCGACCTCGACGACGAGGAGGCGCTGGTTGGGCGCCGTGGGCAGCTGGGCCACGACGCGCAACACGCCGGCCGCCGCCGCGCCGCCCATGGGCGTGCGCTTGAGCAGCCACAGCGCGACCGGGATCAGCGCGACGATGCCGAGGAACCAGAGGAAGGGGAGCAGGCCGGAAGCATTCATGCCTCGGCATTCTGCGGACGGACTTGAGCCCGCAAACCCCCTAAATGGCGCGTTAAACCTGCGCTCGTTCAACGACCGCCGACGCCAAAGGCGCGGCGCCCTCGCGCGGACCTCGCCGATCCGGCTTTGCCGGGCGGCCGAGGTCGCCCCCTTGAGGGGGCCGGCGAAGCCGGTAGGGGGTGGTCTGTTTAAGCGGCCTTGGAGAGGCGGCGCATGCGCTCGGAAGGCGTGACGATGTCGGTCAGGCGGATGCCGAACTTGTCGTTCACGACCACCACTTCGCCCTGGGCGATCAGATAGCCGTTGACCAGCACGTCCATGGGCTCGCCGGCCAGGGCGTCCAGTTCCACGACCGAGCCCTGGGCCAGTTGCAGGATGTTCTTGATCGGGATGCGGGTGCGGCCGAGTTCAACGGTGAGCTGGACGGGGATGTCCAGGATCATGTTGATGTCATTGCCCGGACCCGCGCCGCTGGTCGGCGTGAAGTTGGCAAAGCTGGGCGTGGACACCTGCTCGGGGGCCACTTCGGCGACGACCTCGGTGGCAGGCGCGGGGGCGGACGAGGCTTCGGCCAGGGCCGCAGCCCATTCGGCCGCCATCGCGTCCTGTTCTTCTTGGCTGGGTGAATCAGGGCTCATGTTTGGCTCCCAACCAGCTCTCGTTGGAGCCGGTCAGCATCTTGTCGATCTTCAGGGCGTAGCGACCATTGGACGTGCCGTAGTGGCAGTCGAAGACGGGCACGCCGTCCACCTTGGCCTGGATCATGGGGTCGAGGTCCAGCTCGATGAAGTCCCCCGGCTTGAAGGCCAGCAACTGCTCGACGGTGGCCGGCGCCGTGCCGAGCTCGGCCACCAGTTCTACTTCGGCCGACTGGATCTGGGTCTTGAGCAGATTGATCCAGCGCCGATCGGGCTCGGAGGAGTCGCCGACGGTCGTGGAATACAGCACGTCGCGGATGGGCTCCAGCGTCGAGTAGGGGATGCAGAAGTAGATGGTGCCGCTGGTCTCGCCGATCTCCAGCGTGAAGGACGTCGACACGACGATCTCGCTGGGCGTGGCGATGGTGGCGAACTGCGGCTGCATCTCCGAGCGCTGGTATTCCAGCTCGAGCGGATAGATGCCCTTCCAGGCCTTGTGGTATTCGGCGAGGATGACCTCGACGATGCGGGTGATGACGCGCTGCTCGGTGGGCGAGAAGTCGCGGCCCTCGATGCGGGCGTGGAATTTGCCGATGCCGCCGAACAGCGAGTCGATGACGGCGAACACCAGCGTCGGGTCGCAGACGATCAGTCCGCTGCCGCGCAGCGGCTTCACCGAGACGATGTTGAAGTTGGTCGGAACGACGATCTCGCGCAGGAAGGCGCTGTACTTCTGCACCTTGATGCCGCCGATGGCGACTTCCGGGCTTTTGCGGATGAAGTTGAACAGGCCGACGCGGATATTGCGCGCGAAGCGTTCGTTGATGATCTCCATCGTGGGCATGCGCCCACGAACGATGCGTTCCTGGCTGGCGAGGTTGTACTCGCGTATGCCGCCGACCTGCTCCTCCTCGGCCTCGAGCTTCTGGCTCTCGCCGGTGATGCCCTGGAGCAGTGCATCGACTTCGTCTTGCGAAAGAATCTGCTGATTCATTTGCGCGGCTTTATTGCACGATGAAGTTGGAGAACAGGACTTGCGTCACGGGGCTTTCGACGTGGGCTTTTTTCTTCTTCTTTTTCTTCGGCGCGTCGGCGGCGGCGTGGTCGTCTTCCTCATCGTCGAGTTCGATGCCCATGGGGCGCACCGACTCGCGCATGATGTCCTTGGCGAGCTTTTCCTTGCCTTCCTTGGTGAGCAGCTCGGCGGCCGTCTTGTGGGCCAGCACCATCAACACATTGCTGCGGATGGCCGGCATATAGGCCTTGATCTGGTCGGCGAACTTGGGATCCTCGACCTGCAGCGTGACGCCGATCTGGGCGAAGCGGTCCACGTCCTTGTCGGCCAGGTTGACCGTGAACGGGTCCAGCGGCACGAAGGTGGGCGGATGGTCGCTCTTGGCATGGGCCTTGGGCTTGGCCGCAGTCTCGGTGGCCTCGGCACCGTCCTCGCCGTCCTCGGCCGGCGGCTTCTTCTTCAGCAGCATGACGGCCGCGCCGCCGCCCACCAGCACCAGCACGAGCACGGCGGCAATGATGATGATGAGCTTCTTGCTGCCGCCGCCCTTGGGCGCGGCGGCTTCAGCTGCCGGCGCAGTCGCCATGTGAACTCCTTGAACGGTCCATGCCTATGCCCGCCACTGCGGACCTGGGCCTATGCGCTCGATTATTGACCTCGGGCCCGCCGGGCAAGCCCCGATTAGCTGGAGCCCGGCGTGGCTATTTCCACTACAGCTTCAGGCAAATGTGTCGAGCAGGCCGACGCTGCGTCGTACCGGCGCGGCCACGCTGCTGCTGGCGCCACGACCGCCAGCGGTATTTGTGCGCGAACCACGGCCGTCACCGCCGGAGCCGGCTTCGGTATCGCCACCCTGGGCATCGCGTTGCGCCTGCTGGAAGACGCCGCCGCCGGACAGCGTCAGGCCCTGGCTTTGCAGGGCCGCGGCGAGGTCGGGCAGGCTCTGTTCCAGGGCCTGGCGGGTCTCGGCCTGGACGGCATGGAAGGACACCTGGGCCTGGGAGCCGTCGACGACGATCTGCACCGCCACCGGGCCCATGTCGGCCGGATTGAGCTGCAATTCGGCCTGTTGCACGCCGTCCACGGCCAGCAGGCTGACGCGGGCGCCGAGTTCGGGGGCAAAAGCGCTGCTGTGCAGGGCGGCATGCACCTGGCTGGTCGCTGCCGTCGGAGCCGTGTCGCCGGCCGCGGCCGCCGCAGGCAGGGCCTGGGCCAGCATGGCCGAGAAGCTGGGGGGCGCGACGTCGCCCACCGCGGCCATGCGGGGGCTGGCGTCGCCGGGTGCCGAGGTCGTGGCTTGCTGCAGGGCCTCGCTGCTGGCGCTGCGCGCCGCCGCGGCCTTGTCAGCGGCGATCTCGATGCCCTTGGCATGGGGGGCATCGGCGGCGCGGTTGTGGGCCTCGGCGGGGCGGCGTTCGCCCGTGGATGTCGTCGCGGCCTCGGCAGCATCGCGATGGGTGGCGACTTCCCCGACCTCTTCGGTGCTCACGCGGCCGGCACGAGCGCCGCGGGCGCCCTTGGCGCCGGACTCGGTGGCCGCCTCCGCGCCGGGCAGGCCAGGGCT
The DNA here is from genome assembly GCF_031458095.1 of Roseateles saccharophilus. Lineage (GTDB taxonomy): Bacteria > Pseudomonadota > Gammaproteobacteria > Burkholderiales > Burkholderiaceae_C > Pelomonas > Pelomonas saccharophila_A. Next base: position 1,596,709 of record NZ_JAVDXU010000001.1, on the reverse strand, counting down.
CATGGGCTGAGGCCCTGCTTGCGGCGCCACGGCCAGACCGATGAGCTGCGTGAATTCGTTCAGCCCCGAGGTCTCCAGATCCTGCACGGAGTCTTTGGCCGCGTCGGTGGTCTCGGCGCTGTCGCCAACGGCCTTGGTGGTCTTGCCCGCATCGGTCGCTTCGGGCGTGCGTGCCTGGGAGGACGGGGCCGCCTTGGCGTAAGGCGTGTTGCCCTCCTTGCGGCGCGCCGGCGCGGTGTTGGCTGCAGGGGCCGGTGCGGCCGTCGCCTCGCTGGCCGTGTCGGGATCCTGCGGGACGGGGTCGGTATGGGGCAGCGCCAGGTCGGCCTGGTCGTTCAGGAATTGCGCAAAGCTGGGGCGGCCAGCCGAACCCGCACCGGGCAGGGCGGGCTGGGCCGCAGGCGCGGCGGGCGGCATGGCGGCGGGCTTGGGCGCGACGGATTGGGCACTGCTGAGCATGGTGATCCGACTCCTCAGGCGTGGGCCATGCGGCGCAGATGCGCACGCGCGGCGAATTCGTCGGCGGCGCGCTGTTCACGGCGCTGGGCGACTTTGTCGGCCTCGGCCTGGCGGCGGGCAATCAGCTGGCGCAGCGCGGCGACGCGCATCTCGGCCTGGCCGAGGGCTTCACGCGCGCGCTGCTGGCGCTGGTCGGCGTGGCTGGCCACATGGCCCTGGGTGTCCACGGCCTGATCGATGCGGCGGCCAAAGCTCTGGTAGCAGCCGACGATGTCCATGGTGGTGGCCTGGGCGAAGCTCTGCGTCCAGCGCTGCTGGTATTCCTGGCGATAGCCGGCCAGCTCGCCATGCTGGGCGCGCGCGGCTTGCGCCTGGTTGCTGGCGGCATGCAGGGCCTGTGCGGCGGCGTCGCGCTCGTTCTCGGCGCGTTCCAGCAGCAGGGCCAGCGTGTCTTTGGCGGTTGCACTCATTCAACTTCTCCAGCGCAGCGCCCAACCCGCGGGTGAGCGCTCATTCGATATCGGCGGGCGCCACCCGAAGGTTTAGGCGCCTTGGACCACGGCCTGCAATTGGCTGACGCTGGCGTGAAGAAGTGCCGGGCTGTGCATGTCCTGCTGCAGCAGCCGCGTCATGTCGGCATGCAGGCGTACGGCCAGGTCCAGCTCGGGGTCGGCGCCCGGGGCATAGGCGCCGAGCTGGATCAGGTCGCGGGCCTTGTTGTATTTCGCCAGAAGCTGGCGGAACCGACGCGCGGAATCGACCTGGTTTTGGGGTGCAACACTGGTCATCACCCGGGAAATGGAGCGCTCGATGTCGATGGCCGGATAGTGGCCGGCCTCGGCGAGCTCGCGGCTGAGCACGATGTGGCCGTCCAGGATGCCGCGCGCCGCGTCGGCGATGGGGTCCTGGGGGTCATCGCCCTCGGTCAGCACCGTGTAGAAGGCCGTGATGGAACCCTCGCCCGGCAGGCCGTTGCCGCTGCGCTCCACCAGTTGGGGCAGCTTGGCGAAGCAGCTCGGCGGATAGCCCTTGGTGGCGGGCGGCTCGCCGATGGCCAGAGCGATCTCTCGCTGGGCCATGGCGTAGCGGGTGAGGCTGTCCATCAGCAGCAGCACGTGCCGGCCCTGGTCGCGGAAATATTCCGCGATGGCGGTGGCGTAGTGGGCGCCCTGCATGCGCATCAGCGGTGGCGAATCGGCGGGAGCGGCGACGACGACGCTGCGCTGGCGGCCCTCGTCGCCGAGGATGTCCTCGATGAATTCCTTGACCTCGCGGCCGCGCTCGCCGATCAGGCCGACGACGATGACGTCGGCCTGGGTGTAGCGGGCCATCATGCCCAGCAGCACCGACTTGCCGACGCCGGTGCCGGCGAACAGGCCCAGGCGCTGGCCGCGGCCGACGGTCAGCATGGCGTTGATGGCGCGCACGCCGGTGTCCAGCGGCGTGCGTACCGGGTCGCGGTCCATCGCGTTGATGGGGCGCCGCACCATGGGCTCGTTGTGGATGTTGCTCAGCTCGCCGCCGCGGTCCAGCGGGTGGCCATGAGGGTCGACGACGCGGCCCAGCAGCCCGTCGCCCATGGGCAGGTGCAGGCCGCGGTCCTCGCCACGGCGCCAGGGGTGCAGGGGCTGGCCCAGCTGGGGCGCCAGCGGCGGCAGGTGGCGGGGCACGACGGTGGCGCCGCTCGAGAGGCCCTGGACCTCGTCGGTGGGCATCAGATAGGCGCGGTCGCCCGAGAAACCGACGACCTCCGCATTCACCGGGGCCGAGCCGCGGCGCGGGTTGTTGCCGCTGCTGGGCATCTGGATGCGGCAGACCGAGCCCAGCGGCACCTTGATGCCGGTGGCTTCCAGCACCAGGCCAGCCACGCGCACCAGCTTGCCCTGGGATTCCAGCGGCGCTGCATTGGCGGCCAGCGTTTCGAGGTCGCCCAGGTAGCGCTGCCAGCGGTCCGTGCGCGCGGAAGTCATTCGTCGTCGTCCTGGCGACGGTCTTCCCAGATCGATTGCTGGCCGATGGCCGAGACGGCCTGCTGCCAGCGCGTCGCGATGGTGGCATCGACGCTGGCCACATCGGCATCGACCTTGACGCCACCGCGCGGCACATCGGGGTCGGGGATGAGCTGGGCCTCGCGGGCCTGCAGCTCGTTGCCGGCGCCTTCCTGCACCAGGGGGTGGTCGTCGGGGTGGACGCGCACGCGCACATGGCGGGCCGACAGCTGCAGGGCCTCGACGGCGTCATGAGCCACGCGGGCGATCAGCTCGGGGCGCTGTTCAAGCTCGGTGCGCACCACCTGGCGGGCCAGTTCGACGGCGATGCGGGCAATTGATGCAGCCATCTCGTCTTCCAACGCGCGCATCTCGTCGTCGAAGCTGTGCACCAGCGTGCCCAGCTGCTTGCTCATCTGCTGGGCAAAGCTCTGCTTGAAGGCGTCCAGCGCGGCCATGCCGTCGCGGTAGCCATCCTGGTAGCCGCTCTGGCGGGCGGCATGCAGCTGCTCTTGCGGGCTGGGTTCGGGCGGTGGGGGTGGCTGCACCGGCGCCGTGGCGGCAGCGGGCGGCGGCGGCTTGGCCGGCGAGAAGGGCGATGGCGCGGTCACGCCACCCAGGTTGGACATGCTCCAGGCCTTGGCGCCCTGCAGCTCCTCGCCGGGAATGAAGCGGGCATAGGTGCCGCGGCGATCGCCTTCGCGACGATCGGGCGGCGGCACTTGCCGCGGGGGTTGACGTCCGGTGGCCATGTCAGTTGCTCCGCTGTGCATCTTCGCGCACATGATGCATTGCGGGCCGAGCGCCGGGCCGCTCCCTAGCCGGCCTGCTCAGGCGATGTGCTTGCCGGTCGAACCGGCAAGCATCGCCGTCCCCGCGGGGGCTGAGGCCGGACACATGGCGCCCAGTGGGCGGCATGTGCCTGCCGAAGCTCTGCGGCCGGTGGCCGCAGAGCGGTCCCGGCCAAGGTATTTCTTGGACGAGGGGCTTCATGTTCAGACGAACTGGTCGTCGCCGCCGCCGACCAGCACGATCTGGCCCTCGTCGACGAGGCGGCGCACGATCTTGAGCATTTCCTTCTGCTCGGCCTCGACCTCGGACAGGCGCACCGGGCCACGGGTCTCGAGGTCTTCGCGCAGCGTCTCGGCGGCGCGGGTGGACATGTTGCGGAAGATCTTCTCGCGCAGCTCGGCGCTGGCACCCTTGAGGGCGACGACCAGGCTTTCGCTCTGCACTTCCTTGAGCATGGCCTGGACGCCCTTGTCGTCGATCTTGGTCACATCGTCGAAGGTGAACATGTTGTCCATGATCTTCTGCGCCAGGTCGGAGTCGGCCTCGCGGATGTAGTCCAGCACCGAGGCCTCGACGCTGGAGCCCATCATGTTGATGATCTCGGCCGCCGTCTTGGCGCCGCCCAGCGAGCTCTTCTTCATGCGCTCGCCGCCGGCCAGGATCTGGCTCATCACTTCATTCAGGTCCTTCAGCGCCGTCGGCTGGATGCCGTCCAGCGTGGCGATGCGGATCAGCACCTCGTTGCGACCACGCTCGGTGAAGAGCTTGAGCACGGAGCTGGTCTGGTCGAAATCGAGGTGGGCCAGGATGGCCGCGATGATCTGCGGGTGCTCGTTGCGCAGCAGTTCGGCCACGCTGGCGGCGTCCATCCACTTCAGGCTCTCGATGGAGGAGACGTCGCTGCCCTGCAGGATGCGGTCCAGCAGCAGGTTGGCCTTGTCCTCGCCGAGGGCCTTGCGCAGCACGGCGCGCACGTATTCGTCGGTGTCGGTGACCAGGGTGCTCTGCGTCTCGGCGACGGCGTCGAACTTGTCGAGCACGCTCTCGACCTGGGCGCGCTTGATGACCTTGAGCTTGGCAATGGTCTCGCCCAGCGCCTGCACTTCCTTGGGCGACAGATGCTTGAAGACCTCGCTGGCTTCTTCTTCGCCCAGCGACATCAACAAAATTGCGGCGTTCTCGATGCCCTTGTCATCCATGATCAAGCAGCGGTTTCACCCGTCATCCAGTCGCGCACGATATTGGCGACCGCGACCGGATTGTCGCGGGCCAGCAGCCGGGCGCGATCAAGTTTCTCGTTATGCACCGGCGCTTCCAGGCGCGGCATGCCGGCGGCCCCAGGCAGCAGCTCTTCGTCGTCGACGACTTCGTCCACCGTCTCGGACTTCTCTTCGGCCTCCGGCTTGGCGGTGGCGGCCTTGATGGCGGGGCGGATCATGCCGAAGACGGCGATCAGCGCAATGGCGACGAAGGCCAGCGGCACGATGGCGCTGCGGGCGACGTCCAGCAGCCAGGGCTGCTTCCAGATCGGGGCGTCGGCCGGTTCGGTCTTGTCGACGATAAAGGGGGCGCTGATGACCTTGACCGAGTCGCCGCGATCGGCGCTGAAGCCCATGGCTTCCTTGACGAGGTCGGTCAGGCGGGTGATCTCCTCGGCCGAGACCGGCTGCTGGGTGGTCTTGCCCTTGGCATCGGTCACCGAACGGTGGTTGACGACGATGGCGGCATTCAGGCGCTTGACGTTACCGACCGAGCCGCGCGTCACACGTACGGTCTTGTCCAGCTCGTAGTTGGTGACCTGCTCACGGCGGCTGTTGCCGTTGCCGGCCGCTCCTTGAGCCGCCTGCAGCGGGGCGCTGGCGCCGTTGACGGGTGCCGTAGCCGGCACGGGCGGCTGGTTGGTAGCGGCGCCGGGGACGCCGGTGGGCGTGGCGTTGCTGGCGTTGTTGCTCTCGTTGCTTTGGCTGGAGCGCACCGCGGCCTGGGTGTTGGGGCCCTGGTTGGGGCGGTATTCCTCGGCGGTGGCCTCGGTCTGCGAGAAATCCACGTCGGCCGTGACGGTGGAGCGCAGGTTGTCGCGGCCGACGACGGGCTCCAGCAATTCGAAGATGCGCTTGTTGTAGCCAGCCTCGATCTGCTGCTTGTATTGCAGCTGCTGGCTGTCCAGCCCGCTGGCGCTGTCGGCGCCGGCCTGGGAGATCAGGGCGCCGGTCTGGTCCGAAACGCTGACAGCCTTGGGATTGAGCTCGGGCACCGCGTTGGAGACGAGGTGGACGATGCCGGCGATCTGGGCGCGGTCCAGGGTACGGCCGCCGCGCAGGGTCAGGAAGACGCTGGCGCTGGGCTTTTGCTGCTCGCGGAAGAAGCCGTTCTGCTGCGGGATGGCCAGGTGTACGCGGGCATCGGCCACATCGGACATGGCGGTGATGGTGCGGGCCAGCTCACCTTCCAGGCCGCGCTGGAAGTTCAGCCGCTCGGCGAACTGGGTCTGGCCGATGGAGGACTTGTCCATCAGCTCGAAGCCGGCGGCATTGCCGCTGCCGCCCTTGGGCAAGCCTTGGGCGGCGAGCTTCATGCGCAGCTCGTAGACCTGATTGGCCGGCACGAGGATGGTGCCGCCGGCCTCATGCTTGTAGGGCACCTGCATGGCCGACAGCTGGCCAATGACGGCGCCGCCGTCCTTGTCGGCCAGGCCGGTGAACAGGGGGCGGTAGTCGCCCTGGCTGGACCACAGCGTGATGGCCAGCACGGCGCCGGCCAGGGCCAGCAGGCCGGCGCCCATGGTCAGCTTGCTGCGCAGCGGCAGGCCATTGAGACGCTGCACGAAGTTGGGCGCTTCGACCGGGGTGATCATCACCGGGGCGGCGGCAGCGGGGGCGCTCAGGGCGTTGTCCATCGGATGGGCGAATACAGCGGGGGCCGGGGAATCCGGCGATGGCGCAAATTATTCGTGCCGCCACCCTCAAGAAAGCGCCGAAGTGGCCGACGCGAGCAGCGCATCTCGGCCCTTCGTGCGCGTGACTTGCTGCCAAAGTCCTGCCCCATGGACATGAAGCTGCGCCCCTTCGACTTTGCCCAGGCCGCCGCCCGAGCGGGCCTGGCGGTCAATGGCACGCCGCTTGCACCCAAGCCGGCCGCGACGAGCGGCGCCAGCTTCGGCGACGCGATGACGCAGGCGCTCAAGGGCGTCAGCGCCCAGCAGAACGAAGCGGCGCGATTGCAGCGCGAGGTGCAACTGGACAACCCGACCGTCAGCCTGGAAGAGACCATGGTCTCGATGCAGAAGGCGCAGATCGGCTTCCAGGCGACCCTGCAGGTGCGCAACCGCCTGGTCTCGGCCTATTCCGAGATCATGAACATGCAGATCTGAGGCTGCACCTCAGCTGCCGCAGCCGCCCTTGCGTGCGTCGGCTCCGCAGATGGCCGGGCGGCCCAGCGGATTCAGGTCCAGGTAGAGCTGCTGGTTGCGGTCGTTGGAGAGGCCGATGCGTGCCCAATCCAGTGCCCGACCCATGCCGGCCTGGAAGGTGATGGTCTGGCCCGATTGCAGCAGCATGCCCTTGTGCTCGCTGTGGCTCACCCCGCCGAGCTCGCAGCGTGGCAAGCCGGTGGCGCAGTTGCAGGGCGCGCTGCGGCTGGCGCCCCAGCACCATTGCGCGCCGCTGTTGAAGCTGACATAGATATTGCGGCTTTCATCCACGCTGAGGGCGCGGGCGCGGCGCAGGTCCAGCTCCAGCAGTTCGGCCACATGGCGCAGGCGCTGGCGCGCCAGATAGCCCGCGTAGCTGGGGATGGCCACCGACATGATGATGCCGATGATGGCCAGCACGAAGGCCACCTCCAGAAGGGTGAAGCCCTGGGTTCTGCGCGTCATGGATCCAGCTTCAGCAGCCGGCGGCGCTTTTGGGTCTGGTCCACATAGACCTGCAGCGAGCGACCGGCGTTGGCGTCGAGGTCGACAAAGGAGCATCCCAGCTGCTGCATGCCGCTGCCGTCGCCAGCGATGGGGCTGACGTGGTGGGGCAGCAGGGCGATGCGCAGCGCGCTGATGCGGTCCAGCTCGAGCACGAGGCCGTCGCTGACCTGACCCAGGGGCAGGGGAAGGAGATCCGGCGGCAGGGCCAGGGCCAGGCCACCGATGCTGATGTCCAGCACCCGCAGGGCGTGCCCGGGCTGTTCGGCTCCTGGCAGCACGACCCGGGGGTAGGCGCTGTTGGCCGGCTGCACGCGGAAGGATTGGCGGCGCTGGAAGCGGTACAGGCGCGCCGGCAAGGCGCTGCGCAACACCGTGCCCTGCTCGCCGCTGACGAGGACGGGCGCTTCGAGTTCGAACTGCAGCTTGATGGCGCCGAGGTAGGCGACGGCGGTGATTTCGCCCTCGGCCACCATGGCCTGGCTGATGCCCTGGGGATCAGTGGCGATTTCCAGGCCGAGCAGGTCGGCATCGGCGTCCAGGGCGACGATGCGGCTGGACAGGCTCTGGCCCTGGGGGCCGCTCAACAGCACGCCGGCGTTCTCGCGCTGCAACTGCTGCAGATAGGCCGCGATCTCGGCGGTGGAGGCGACGCGCAGTTCCTCGGAAGTGGGTTCAGGGGCGCTCATGGCGGAATGGTAGCGGTCTTGGGTATTGCGGCCGAGCGCCGGGCCGCTCCCAAGCCGGCCGCCTTGGGCGATGTGCTTGGCGGTCGATCCGCCAAGCATCGCCGTCCCCTCGGGGGACCGGCTGGACTCGCCTGCGTTCAGCAGGGCGAGCCAGACGAGGGGCTCAATGCACCATCCGGCTCTTGCCCTTCATCACATGGTCCAGGTCCTCCAGCCACGGCTCGGCCAAGTGGCGGATCTCGGCGTCGTTGAGCAGGATGCGCTGCATGATGCGCGTCTTCAGCTGCGACTCGCCCGGGGCCAATTGGGCCTGGCTGGCGGCGGACTTCAGCTGCGAGATCAGCAGCACGCAGGCGCCTTCGAGCTTGACGACCTCGTCCCAGTTGCCCGTGCGGGCGGCCGACAGCATGTCGGCACTGGCTTGTTCGATGGCCTCGTAATAGTTGAGCAGTTCGGAATTCATGGGGGCGTACCGGAAAGCTGGGGCAAGGGGGCGGGGCGGTGGGGGCGTCAGGCGGCCCTGGGGGCGCGCACCGCGGGACTGTCCGCGATGGTTGCCCAGGCGTCGCGCACCGGCAGCAGCAGGCGCTTGCACTCTTCGATGGCGGCGACGTCGCTGTGCAGATTGGCATAGGTCAGCCGCATGCACAGATAGGCGTAGAGATCGCGCAGGTCGTGGGCCAGCGGGTTGGATTCGAGGTTGAGAGCCGCCTTGAGGCCCTCGTCCAGGATGCGCACGCAGCGGCACAGGGCGTTGTTCTTGACCGGGGTGTTGCCAGCCTGGATGGCGGCCAGCGCCAGGTTCATGCCTTCCACGACGCCGTCGAACAGCAGGGCGACGAGGCGGTGCGGGCTGGCGCTGAGGACGTCGGTTTCGACGCCGACCTTGCCATAGGCCGAGCCGCTGCGCTGAGCTCGGGAGGCAAACGGGGAGGAGGATCCGTACATGAGGTTTCTCTGGGCTGGATACCTTCGAATTTCGGCGTCCTGGCGGGGAACTTGAGGTGGCCCACCCACCCCGGCGGCGTGAAAAAGGCGCCCTTAGGCGCCTTGTTTGAGGATCTTTGCGCCGACCTCAGCTCGAGGACGAGCTGCCGAACTGTTTGGAGACATAGGCCGACAGCGCGCTGAGCGAGCTCATCTTGGTGTCCAGGGCGCTGTATTGGGCGCGCAGGCGCTTTTCCGTCAGCGTCAGTGAGTCCTGCATGCGGTCGATCTGGTCGTCGTTGTTGGCGATGCGCTTTTGCAGGGCGCTCTGGCCGCTGGTGATGGCGCCGTCCGTGCCCAGGATCTGGGTCGCGAAGCTGTTCCACCGCAGCGCGAAGCCCTGGTTCTGCTTGTTGTTGGTGTCCGGCGCCGAGAACAGCTTCTTCAGGTCGGTCAGATTGGTCAGCGCTTTGTCGAGCTTGGTGCTGTTGACCGTCAGCGTGCCGTTCTGGCCCGGCTCCAGCCCGATGTCGGACAGGCGGCCGAAGGCGCCCGCCAGCGTCGTCGTGCCGCCGGTGATGCCGCGCAGCATCTGCTGCACCGACACCGCCTTGGAGTCGCCCTGCAGCACGCCCGCGGTCTTGGTGCCGGCGTCGTACTTGGTCTGGTCGCGCATCAGGTTGAACAGCTTGTTGTAGGAGTCCACGAAATCCGTGATCGCCTTCTTGATGCTGGTCGTGTCGTTGCTGGTGCCGATGTTGACGGTGTTGGCCGTGGTCTTGAGCAGGTTGACGGTCATGCCGTCGGACAGGCCGGACAGGGTGTTGCTCTCGGACGTCAGGTCCAGGCCGTCCCAGTTGAAGGACGCATTGCTGGCGGCCTGGGTCTGGCTCAGGCCGGTGCCGCTGCCGTCGTAGGCCAGGTCGGCCAGGGCCGCGTCGGGCGTCGTGATCTGGAAGGCCTGGTTTTCACCGGTGCTCAGCGAGCGGATGACCAGGCGGGTACCGGCCGCGTCGTTGACCAGGCTGGCATTGACACCGACATTGGCGGCATTGATCTTGTCGCGGATGCTGGTCAGCGTGTCGGTGGCGCTGACGGTGATGGCGGCGGGCGTGCCGCTGCCGGGGGTGAAGACCGGCGGGTCACCGGCCCAGCGGCCCAGGGCGATGGTCAGGGTGCCGTCGCCCAGGGTCTGGCTGCCATTGGTGAAGATGCGGCTGGCCACCGACTGGGCCGAGGCCAGCTGGCTGACCTTGAGCAGGTGGTTCTGGCTGCCGGCGCTGCTGGCGCTGACCGTGGCCACCGAGGTGTCGGACACGCTGACCGTGGAGGCGTTCCACAGGCTGGCGTCGGACAGCTTCTGGGCGGCCGTCTGCATGCTGGATACGGCCGACTGCAGCTGGCCGTAGGCGGAGATCTTGGTCTGAAGCTTGGCCGAAGCCTGCTTGATGTTGTTGATCGGCTGTTGCTCGATCGACATCAGCTTGCTGACCAGGCTTTCGACATCGAGACCGCTGCCGATACCGAGCGATGAGATGGTGGCCATATCCCTTTCCTGTTAGGACCCGTTCCGTAGGGCCTTCGGCATGCCGGTGGCGAACTTTAGGAAAATTTTCGCGAGGCAGGCCCTGAAACGACAACGCCGGGACTTCCGACACGCGGATCCCGGCGTTTTCGAGAGGCGGGCGACTCAGCCCTTGAGCAGTTGCAGCACCTGTTGCGGCAGCTGGTTGGCCTGGGCGACCATGGCATTGCCCGCCTGCTGCAGGATCTGTGCCCGCGACATATTGGACGTTTCCTGGGCGTAGTCGGCGTCCATGATGCGCGAACGGGCGGCGGTCTGGTTCTCGACGGCGACCTGCAGGTTGCCGATCACGGAGTCGAAGCGGTTCTGGGTCGCACCGTAGGTGGAGCGGGCCAGGTTGACCTGGGCCAGGGCGAAGTCCAGGAACTGGACGGCCACCGAGGGGTCGCCTTCGTCGCCGTTGGCACCGGTCAGGGCCGGCGGCGCACCCGCGGCGGCGAAATCCACGGCCGCGGTAGGTGGCACGCCGCCGGTACCGCTGCCGGAAGCGCCCAGGATGTTGATCTTGGTGTTGTTGATGGCCGCCTCCAGGGCGCCATCGTTGCCGTTGGGCGTGCCGCTGGTGCCCAGGGTCGTCGTCAGGATATCGCTCTGGGTGATGACGATCTGGTCATCCGCCGTGGCGTTGGCGCCCACCTGGAAGGTGAAAGACGTCCCGGTGCCGGTCAGGATCTGCGAGCCGTTGAAGTTGGTGTTGCGGATCAGCCGACCGACTTCGGTCTGCAGCTGCGTGAACTCGTTGTTCAGCGCGGCCCGGTCCTGCACGTTGTTGGTGCCGTTGGCTGCCTGCACGGCCAGTTCACGCATGCGTTGCAGCATGTCGCCGACCTTGCCGAGCGAGCCTTCAGCCGTCTGCGCCAGCGAGATGCCGTCATTGGCATTGCGCATGGCGACCGACATGCCGCGGACTTGCGTGTTCATGCGCTCGGCGATCGCCAGACCGGCGGCATCGTCTTTGGCCGAATTGACACGCATGCCAGAAGACAGGCGTTGCATCGACACCGCCAGCAACCCTTGGGAACTGTTCAAGTTCCGCTGGGCGTTCAGCGATGCAATGTTGGTATTGATGGTCTGGGGCATTTGAGCACTCCTGCAAACAGCCCGGTTGATTCCGGTGTCGCCGCCGCAAAAACAGCGACGTCATGGAGTGCCATTGTGTTGGCGCTGCCCGCGGGTCAAAGCCGCGAACAGCGCCCAAAACCACGGCCAATAAAGGCCTGTGTCGGTGGTGCCCCCACCGCCCTCATCGCTGCCCTGTCCATCAGTTGCGGGCCGAGCGCCGGGCCGCTCCCAGGCCGGCCCGCCTGGGGCGATGTGCTTGCGGCTTGATGCCGCAAGCATCGCCGTCCCCTAGGGAGCCGGCCAGGTACGCCCGCGTCCAGCGGGGCGGGCCTGGACCAGGGGCTTACGTTCAACCGCCGCGCAGCAGCGTCAGCACCTGCTGGGGCAACTGGTTGGCCTGCGAAATCATCGCGGTGCCGGCCTGTTGCAGGATCTGCGCGCGGCTCAGGTTGGCGGTTTCGCTGGCGTAGTCGGCATCCATGATGCGGCTGCGGGCGGCCGACTGGCTTTCCACCGACACCTGCAGGCTGGAGATGACGGCATCGAAGCGGTTCTGGGCCGCACCGAAGGTGGAGCGGGCCGTGTTCACCTGGGACAGGGCCTGGTCGATCTTGGCCACCGAGTCCAGCGCGCCCTTGGTGCCCGAGCCGGTATAGACGTCGAACGTGGCGCCGGTGCCGGCCGCGCCGACGTTGGAGATGTCGGTGTTGGCGGAGTTGGCGACCTCGGCCAGGGCGCCCTGGTTGGTGCCGGCGGCCGTGGCGGCGTTCAGGATGTCGCTGCCGGTGATGGTGATGACGTCATTGGCCGTCGCGTTGGCACCCACCTGGAAAGTGGTGGCGGCCGAACCCGTCAGGATGGCGTTGCCGTTGAAATTGGTGTTGCTGGACAGGCGCGTGATTTCAGACTGCAGCAGCGTGAATTCATTGTTCAGCGCGGTGCGGTCGTCGGCGTTGTTGGTGCCGTTGGCGGACTGCACGGCCAGCTCACGCATGCGCTGCAACATGTCGCCGATCTTGCCCAGCGCGCCTTCAGCGGTCTGCGCGAAGGAGATGCCGTCGTTGGCGTTGCGGATGGCGACGCTCATGCCGCGCACCTGGGTGTTCATGCGTTCGGCGATGGCGAGGCCGGCGGCGTCGTCCTTGGCCGAGTTGACACGCAGGCCGGAAGACAGGCGCTGCATGCTGACCATCAGCGAGCCCTGCGAGGCGGAGGTGTTGCGCTGCGCGTTCAGCGAAGCGATGTTGGTGTTGATCGTGGCAGACATGGCGCGTTCCTTTCAGTGCCAATAAGTGGAATCCGAGCCCTGGCAGTCGGCGCAGTCGGCTGGTGTGGCCGGTTGCGTTGGCTACGAGCTGGGACCCGTTGAGACCGTTATCGGACCGGGTGGTGGAACGCTTGAGAGGGATCCTTCGAAAAACGGGCCGCTCAATCTCGCGAATTGCGGGGTGATTGGCGGCCTTTTAGGGTGCTTGAGCTGGCGGGCTTTGCCCTTGGGGTTCAACGACGACGGTCGTCGTTGCTGAGCTCAGGGCCAGCGTTGAGGCTGGCCCAGGGTCATCGAAGAAGCGACAGCACTTGCTGCGGCTGCTGGTTGGCCTGGGCGATCATGGCGGTACCGGCCTGCTGCAGGATCTGGGCGCGGCTCAGGTTGGCGGTTTCCATCGCGTAGTCGGCATCCATGATGCGGCTGCGAGCGGCGGACTGGTTCTCGACCGCGGTACCCAGGCTGGCGATGACGGCGTCAAAGCGGTTCTGGGCGGCACCGAAGGTCGAACGGGCCACGTTGACCTGGGAGATGGCCTGGTCGATCTTGGCGATCGAGTCCAGGGCGCCCTTGGTGCCGGTACCGGTGTACAGGTCGAAGGTCGCGCCGGTGCCGGCCGCGCCGACATTGGAGATGTCGGTGTTGGCCGCGTTGGCCACTTCAGCCAGGGCGCCGTCGTTCTTGCCGGCTGCCGTGGCGGTGCCCAGCACGTTCTGGCCGCTGATGGTGATGGTGTCGTTGGCGGTGGCGTTGGCGCCGACCTGGAAGTTGAACGACGTCGTGTTGGTCAGCACCGCCTGGCCGTTGAAGGTCGTGTTGGTGCTCAGACGGGTGATTTCGCTCTGCAGCTGCGTGAACTCGTTGTTCAGCGCGGTGCGGTCGTCGGTGTTGTTGGTGCCGTTGGCAGACTGCACGGCCAGTTCACGCATGCGTTGCAGCATGTCGTTCACTTTGCCGAGGGCGCCTTCAGCCGTCTGGGCCAGCGAGATGCCGTCGTTGGCGTTACGGATGGCGACATTCATCCCCTTGACCTGGGAATTCATGCGTTCCGCGATGGCCAGGCCGGCGGCGTCGTCACGAGCGGAGTTGACACGCAGGCCCGACGACAGGCGCTGCATGGAGGCGGCCAGCGAGCTCTGGGCAGAGCTGGCGTTGCGCTGCGCGTTCAGCGACAGCAGGTTGGTATTGATGACTGCGGGCATGATGCTTCCTTTTAGCTAGAGATAACCCGGCAAAGGCGCCGGCGAAGACCCAGGTGCCCGGGTGAGGCACCCGTGCTGCCCACGCAGACCCGCCTTATTAGTTAGTTGGCAAGCCCTTGTGGCTACGCCCGACGCCAGTCAACCGTTGAAGTCTGTCCGATCGCGGGAGCGATGGGACACCACCTCGGCCTTCCAGCCGGACCACGGAACCGTTGCCGGCGCCGTTGGAATGGCTATCGGATGTCTCCACACGTTTCTTGAGGCGCTTTTGTCAAGGGGTGTGATCTTTTGAACAGAGGTGGGCGCAAGGCCTTGTTCATCGGATCGGCCGCAGGCCTTTTTTTCGCCCTGATTGGCCCGGCTTTTCATGAGATCGACCGAAACGGGCTTGCCTAAAGTGCGCTCCATCCCGGCCGATACCCCGCGCCGGACTGGAGCCTCAGATGCCCGCCTTGTCCGCTTCGACCCGTCAAAACGCTGATCAACTTCCCGCTGCCGCCCAGGCGATGCCGGAAGACGCCCTGATGTTGCTGGCCCGCGCCCGCAATGCCGCCTTCGCCGAAGCCGCCCGGGGCAACCTGGGCCAGGGCCTGGGCATCCTGCAGGACGCCCTGGACGACGAGCCCATGAGCCACGAGCTGCTGGCCGACATGGGGGCCCTGCTGCTGGTGGCCGGACGCCACGAGCAGGCCGCCAACTGCGCCGAGCGCGCCCTCAAGATCCATCCCGACCACGGCCCCAGTCTCTACACCCTGGGTTTTGCGCTGTCGGGCCGCGGCCAGAAGAAGCAGGCCATCGAGGTGCTGAGCGCACTGAAGTCCGGCCCGGCTGCTGACAGCCTGCGCGCCGAGTCGCCCGAGCTGATGCCCGTGGCCATGACGGAGCTGCAGCGACTGCTTGGCTGACGAGACCTAATTCACACCTTCGGGGCCCCGCCGGCGCAAGCTGGCGGGGCCCCGCTGCTTTGGTCGCCGCCAGGCCCGACGCGCCTGTAGGAATTTCGCTGACAAGGGCTTCCTGTCAGGGTGACGCTGCGCACCGACGCAGCCTGATATCGCGGGAAAAGGGCCTTCAACACAATCCGTTTCACTGATCCGCAACACCCCTCTACCTCTGAAACGGAAACCCGCCATGAACGCCGACCAAATGCTCGCCGAGATCCGTGAAGCCAACCTGTCCTATCTGATGCTGGCCCAGAGCCTGATCCGTGCGGACCGCGAACAGGCCCTGTACCGCCTGGGCATCAGCGAAGACACGGCCACGCTGATCGGCACGCTGAGCCCGGCGCAGATCCTGAAGATTGCATCCGGCAACACCCTGCTGTGCGCCTTCCGCATGAGCGACGACCTGGTGTGGGGCCTGCTGACCAACCACAGCAAGCCGGGTGCGAACGAGAGCGTGTCCCGCCTGCATGCGTCGATCCTGATGGCCGGCCGCCACGAGCACGCCTAAGCCCTCGTCGATTCGCCAACTCGATCACAGATTCAGATTCCGGAGCCCACCATGCGCGTCAAGAGCATCCTCACCGAAGCCAAGCAGATCGAACGTGCCGTTCAGCTGATCCACCTCGGTGCCCGCCTGCAGGTGCTGGAATCCGAAACCGACCTGTCCTACGAGCGCCTGCTGCGCCTGTACAAGGAAGTCAGCGGCAAGTCGCCGTCCAAGGGCCAGCTGCCCTTCTCGACCGACTGGTTCATGACCTGGCAGCCCAATATCCACGCCAGCCTCTTCCTGAACATCCACGAGTACCTGAACAAGGCCGCGGAGATGGACGAGATTGACACCGTCATCAAGGCCTACCAGCTCTACCAGGAGCAGACGACGGCCCAGGGCCTGGAAGCCATGCTGTCCGTCACCCGCGCCTGGCGCCTGGTGAAGTTCGTCGACAACGGCATGCTGACGCTGACCAAGTGTTCCAAGTGCAATGGCCAGTTCGTCACCCACCCGCACGAAATCTCGCGCCACTTCGTCTGTGGCCTGTGCAACCCGCCGGCACGCGCCGGCAAGGGCCGCGCGCAGGGCTCCATCCAGATGCACTAACTAATAGGGCGACACTGTCGCCATGTGGATCACCCGTTGGCCGCTGCCGGCTCTGTGGAGCTGGTTGGCGGCCTGGTTCATTTATGCGGCCGCGCTTGGGGCCGGCCTGTCGCCCGGACCGGCGCTGGCGCTGGGTGCCGCCGTCGCGGCTGCCCTCGCCTGGCTGAATGAAGAGCGCTGGCGCCGCCTCATCGTCGCCCTGGGCTTCCCGACCTCGGTGCTGGCACTGGGCTGGCAGGGTGGGGCATCGGGTCTGCTGTGGCTGGCGCCACTGGCCCTGCTGTGGTGGCTGTATCCGCGTCGCACGTGGTCCGAGGCGCCTCTTTTCCCCACGCCGCGCGGCGCCCTCGAGCGTCTGCCGGCGCTGGCACCGCTGCCGCCGGGCGCCCGCGTGCTGGACGCCGGCTGCGGTGTCGGCGACGGCCTGCGTGAACTGGTTCACATCTACCCCGAGGCCTGCGTCGAAGGCGTCGAATGGAGCCGGCCGCTGGCTTGGGCTGCCCGGCTGCGTGTGCGGGGCGCCACAGTGCGCCAGGGCGACCTGTGGGCGGACGACTGGGCGCCTTTCGCCCTCGTCTACGTCTTCCAGCGACCCGAGTCCATGCCGCGCGTCTGGGCCAAGGCCTGCGCGGAGCTGGCGCCCGGCGCTTGGCTGGCGAGCCTGGACTTCGCCGTGCCCGATGCGCAGCCGGTGGCGAGCTGGCAACTCCCCGGCGGCCAGTTCGTGTGGCTTTACCGCCCGGTGCGGAATGGGGCGGCAAAGCCGGCCAATTGAGTGCTTCCAGCGGGCTTCATCGCGGCATACTTTGCTCAAGCCCCCCGGCACCGGGCCGATATGGCCTGAAGACCCCCAACTCAACCGCGCATGTTCGTCATCATCGGCTGGGCCATCTCCATGGCCTGCATCTTCGGCGTGTTCATCGCTCACGGCGGGAACATCGGCGTCATCCTGCACGCCTTGCCCTTCGAGATGATCACCATCTTCGGCGCCGCCATTGGTGCCTTCCTGGCCAACAACCAGATGAAGGTCGTCAAGGCGACGGCGGCCGGCCTTGGCCTGTGCTTCAAGGGCAGCAAATACAGCAAGGCCCGCTATATGGAGCTGCTGGCCCTGATGTACGACATCCTGCAAAAGGCCCGCAAGGAGGGCCTGATGTCCATTGAAAAGGACGTCGAGGACCCGCACAACAGCCCGCTGTTCCAGAAGTACGCGACGGTGGGCAATGACCACCACGTCACCGAATTCATCACCGATTACCTGCGCATGATGGTGTCGGGCAATCTGAATGCCCACGAGATCGAATCGCTGATGGACAGCGAGATCGAGACCCACCACCAGGAAGAGCATGCCGCCGTGGCGGCGCTGCAGCGCTTGGCGGGCGGCCTGCCGGCTTTCGGCATCGTCGCCGCCGTGCTGGGTGTCGTGAACACCATGGGCTCGGTCGGCCAGCCGCCGGCGGTGCTGGGCGGCATGATTGGCTCCGCCCTGGTGGGAACCTTCCTGGGCATTCTGCTGGCCTATGGTTTTGCCGAGCCCCTGGCGGGTCTTCTCGAGCAGAAGGTCGAGGACGCCGGCAAGGAATTCCAGTGCATCAAGACGACGCTGCTGGCCAGCATGCAGGGCTACGCGCCCGCGGTGTCCATCGAGTTCGGCCGCAAGGTATTGTTCTCCGGTGACCGTCCGAGCTTCACCGAGCTCGAAGGCCACGTGAAAAAGAAATGATCAGCTTCGCCTTGATCAGCCAGCCGGCGCCAGCCGGCGGCGCCCCTCGCGCGGCCGCCGTCGAACTGGCTTTGCCAGGCGACTGGCGGTGCCCCTTTGAGGGGGAGCGCCGTAGGCGCTTCGGGGGTGGGCTGTAATGGCAGGAGACGCAAAAAAGCTCCAGCCCATCATCATCAAGAAGGTGAAGAAGGGCGGCCACGCGGCCCATGGCGGCGCGTGGAAGATCGCCTATGCCGACTTCGTCACCGCCATGATGGCCTTCTTCCTGCTGATGTGGCTGCTCGGCTCCACGACGGAGGGCGACAAGAAGGGCATTGCCGAGTTCTTCCAGTCGCCGCTGCGTGTGTCGATGCTGGGCGGCTCGGGCTCCGGCGACTCCTCCAGCGTCATCCGTGGCGGCGGCAAGGACCTCACGCGCGAGACCGGCCAGGTCAAGGAAGGCGAGAGCGCCGCCAAGAAGTCCAGCTACACGCTGCGCGCCCTGAAGGAAGAACAGCGCAAGGCCGAGAAGGCGCGGCTGGAGCAGCTCAAGACCAAGGTCGAGGAGGTGCTCTCGGAGAACCCCAAGCTGGCGGCCCTGGGCGGCCAGATCCGCCTGGACATGACCAAGGAAGGCCTGCGCATCCAGATCGTCGACGAGGGCAACCGGCCCATGTTCGACAGCGGCAGCGCCGTCGTGAAGCCCTATATGCGCGAGCTGCTGCGCGAGCTGGGCAGCGTGCTGACCGAGGTGCCCAACCGCCTCACCGTGGAAGGCCATACCGACGCCCAGCCCTTCCCGGGCGGTGACAAGGGCTACAGCAACTGGGAGCTGTCGGCCGACCGCGCCAACGCCTCGCGCCGCGAGCTCGTCGCTGGCGGCTTGTCGGAGGCACGCATGCTGCGCGTGCAGGGCCTGGCGGCCAGCAAGCTGCTCGACGCCAAGGACCCCAACGGCGCCCTGAACCGGCGCATCAGCATCATCGTCATGAACCGCGATGCCGAGGACGCCGTGCTGAAGAATCTGCCTGATGAGGCCGAGCCCGAGGCCGCCGCGCCCGAGGCCGCAACGCAAGTGCCGCCAAGCGGTAAATTGCCGCAAACTCAAGCGCCGGCGCCAGCCCGCTAGAACTAGACTGCGGGCTGACCCCCGAAATACCGCCAGCTCCGAGAGAGGATCGCCATGAGCACTGACATGAAATTCCTGGTCGTCGACGACTTCTCCACCATGCGCCGCATCGTGCGCGGCCTGCTCAAGGAAATCGGCTACAACAACTGCGAAGAGGCCGAGGACGGCGTCGAGGCCCTGAACATGCTCAAGGGCGCCAAGTTCGACTTCGTCGTCAGCGACATCAACATGCCCAACATGACGGGCTTCGAGTTGCTGAAGGCCATCAAGGAAGACCCCAACCTCAAGCATCTGCCGGTGCTGATGGTCACCGCCGAAGCCCGCAAGGAAGACATCGTGCTGGCCGCCCAGTCGGGCGCCGCGGGCTACATCGTCAAGCCCTTCACCAAGGCGACGCTGGAAGAAAAAGTTCTGAAGATCATGCAGAAGCTGGCCGCGGCCGCCTGACAACAACAAGGGGACCGCCATGTCGATGGACCAACTGGAGCAATTGGGCAAGGCCCAGGAGCCGCTCCTCGTCTCGCCCGAAGTCTTCCAGCAGCTCGGCACCATCACCCGCACGCTGCACGACACCATGCAGCGCCTGGGCGTCATGCCCAAGCTGCAGGTGGCCACCGACGGCCTGCCCGATGCGCGCAGCCGGCTGAGCTACATCGCCGAGAAGACGGCGGCCGCCGCCGAGAAGGTGCTGAACTCCGTCGACCAGGCCAAGGCCGAGCACGCCGGTATCAGCAAGGCCACGCAGGAGCTTGCCGCGGCCATCGTGGCCGACCCGGTCCGCGCGGTGGCCAGCGGCGCGGTGATGAACTTCGTCAAGGATGTCGAGAACCGCACCGCGAGCATCGACAACCACCTGACCGACATCATGCTGGCCCAGGACTTCCATGACCTGACGGGTCAGGTCGTCGCCAAGGTCGTCAAGCTCGCCAATGACCTGGAAGACAGCCTCGTCAAGCTGCTGGTGCAGGTCGTTCCGCCCGAGCAGCGCGAAAAGGTCGACCCCAACATCCTGCAGGGTCCGGTCGTGAATCCCGAGGGGCGCACCGACGTCGTCACCAACCAGGGCGAGGTCGACGACCTGCTGGCCAGCCTCGGCTTCTGAGCCGGGCTGCGTCCCACACCAGGCCGGCCGCAGCGCCGGCCTTTTTCATCTCGATTCGAGCATCAGTCGCCTTGGGCTTCGGGCAGCAGCTCCCGGATCACCTGGTTGATCCTGTCCAGGGTCTGCGGCGCCACCTGCATTGAGCAGGCCAGGTAGCGCAACTCGCCGCGCGGCATGTCGGCGAACTCGATGCGCACCAGGGGCAGGGGCGTGAACTCCGGGTCCTTGCGCAGCCAGTTCAGGTCTTCCTCGTCGATCAGCATGTAGTCGACCCGGCGCACCCCCACCATGCGCGCCAGTTGCAGCGGTGCCAGCTGGGCTCGGATGGGCGGCTTGGGGGCGCTGGCGAGGAACTGGTCCAGTTGCTGGCCATAGGAGACGCCGTCCATCAAGCCGGGCTGCAGCGACGCGTCGGCGAACAACTGGGCGACGCGCGTCATCGCGCGGATCTGCCCGGCCGCATTGGCATGGGCCAGCACGACGTGGGGCTTGTCACGGTGGATGGGCAGGGAAAAGCGCGCAAACGCTTCGCGTTCCGGGTTCTTGTACAGGCCGGGCGAGCAGAGCGCGACCTGGTTGGCCTGCAGGTTCTGCAGGGTGCGGCGGATCGGTACCTCGGCATAGCGGGCCTCGATGCCGGCGCGCTTGAGCAATCGGATGGTGCGCTCCATCAGGAAACCGGCCGGCTTGCCGTCCACGGTATGGCTGTAGGGCGGCTTGTCGCGGTATTCGATGGCCAGCGACTGGGCCTGGGCCAGGGCCGCGCCGGCGCAGGACGCGGCGATCACGGCAATCAGGCGGGCAGGACAGCGCATGACCGGCAGATTAACGCCGGCCGCCGGCACCTTGCCACCCCGGCAGCGGCAATCCTGCACACCTGGGGCGGCGGCCGCGGCGCACGGCGCGGAATAGCGGGCCAAGCACCCCGCTTTTCTCGCTCAAGTTTGCGGGGCCGCCTCGAACAATTCGGGTGAGCACCGCCATGGCCGACCACGACGCACAGGACAGAAACCTACCCGCCTCGCCCAAGAAGATCGAAAGATCCCGGCGCGAGGGCCAAGTGCCGCGCTCGCGCGACCTGCCGCATTTCGCCATGATGGTCGCCGGCGGCGCGGCCCTGGCCGCGGGAGGGCCGCAGATCATCGACAAGCTGCGCCAGACCCTGGTCAACGGCCTGCATTTCGACGCCCGCCTGCTGGCCCGGCCGGGCTTCATGGGCGAGCGCCTCATCGAGATGACCCTGGCGTTTGCCGCCATCGCCGGTCCCATCGCGGCCCTGCTGATGGCCGTCGGCATCGCCAGCAACCTGGCCAGTGGCGGTTGGAACTGGACGATGAAGCCGCTGGCGCCCAAGTTCACGCATCTGAATCCTCTGGCCGGCCTGGGCCGCCTGTTCACCGGTCAGGGCTTTGGCGCAGCGCTGAAGGCCGTGCTGCTGGCCCTGGTGCTGGGCGTTGTCGGCGCCATGGTGCTGAAGGACCGCCTGGCGGCCTATGTCGGCATCATGTCCGTGCCCCTGCCTTCGGCCCTGGCCTATGCCGGCCAGCAGCTGATGGGGGGCCTGGGCCTGCTGGCCGTGACGCTGGCGGTGTTTGCCGCCATCGACGTGCCGCTGCAGCGCCAGCTCTGGCTGCGCCGCATGCGCATGAGCCGCGAAGAGGTCAAGCAGGAAATGAAGGAGGTTGAAGGCAACCTCGAGATCAAGGCCAAGGTGCGCGCCAAGATGCGCGAGATGGCCAAGCGCCGCATGCTGGCCGCCGTGCCGCAGGCCGACCTGGTCGTCATGAACCCGACCCACTATGCCGTGGCCCTCAAGTACGAGGAAGGCAAGATGGCCGCGCCCAAGGTGGTCGCCAAGGGCGCCGATCTGCTGGCCATGAAGATCCGCGACCTGGCCAAGGAGAGCAAGGTGCCGGTGCTGCAGCAGCCGGTGCTGGCCCGCGCCCTCTACGCCCACGCCAAGGTCGACCACGAGATCCCCGCCGCCCTGTTCGGCGCCGTGGCCCAGGTGCTGGCCTATGTCTACCAGCTGCGCGCCGCCCTGGCTGCGCGCAATGCCACCCGCCCGGACATGCCCAAGCCGCATGTGCCGCCGGAACTCGATCCGCACAACAAGCCGGGCTGGGCACCGGACCCCGAGGAAGACTTCACGGAGTGAGCGCCGTGAGGCGCCCTGGGCGAGAACAGCCCCGTTTTCCCGCCGTTTCTCCGGCTCAAGTTTTCAGACCCGCCCAGAACAATCACTTCCCAGGTGACCTGGGCCCATGGCCATTGCGCTTCATGCGCCAGATCACGAACACATCGATTCACGCTCCCTTACCGCTGGCCCAGGCCGATTCATGAACCCCTTGATCCAGAAGCTGCAAGGCCTGCTCGGCCCACGCGCCGGCGTCATCGCGGCCCTGGGCGCGCCCATCGCGATCCTGCTGGTGCTGTCGATGATGGTGCTGCCGCTGCCGCCCTTCGCGCTGGACCTGCTGTTCACCTTCAACATCGCCATGGCCGTCATGGTCATGATGGTGGCCGCCCACATGGTGCGTCCGCTGGACTTCGCGGCCTTCCCGACCGTGCTGCTGCTGACCACGCTGATGCGGCTGTCGCTGAACGTCGCCTCCACCCGCGTCGTGCTGCTGCAGGGCCACACCGGCACCGGTGCCGCCGGCAAGGTCATCGAGAGCTTCGGCCACTTCCTGATCGGCGGCAATTTCGCCGTCGGCCTGATCGTCTTCGCCATCCTGGTCGTCATCAACTTCATCGTCGTGACCAAGGGCGCCGAGCGGATCGCGGAAGTTGGTGCGCGCTTCACCCTGGACGCGATGCCCGGCAAGCAGATGGCGGTGGACGCCGACCTGAATGCCGGCCTCATCAACGAGGCCGAGGCCAAGCGCCGCCGCGCGGAACTCTCCGACGAAGCCGACTTCTTCGGCTCCATGGACGGTGCCAGCAAGTTCGTGCGCGGCGATGCGGTCGCCGGCATGCTGATCCTGGTCATCAACATCGTCGGCGGCTTCATCATCGGCGTGGCCCAGCATGGACTGTCCGCCAGCCAGGCCGCCGACAGCTACATCCTGCTGGCCGTCGGTGACGCCCTGGTCGCCCAGGTGCCGGCCCTGCTGATCTCGGTGGCCGCCGCCATGGTGGTGTCGCGCGTCGGCACGGACAAGGACATCGGCAGCCAGATCGGCAAGCAGGTGTTCGGCTCGGCCAAGTCGCTGGCCATCACGGCCGGCGTCATCGGCGCCCTGGGGCTGATCCCGGGCATGCCCCATATCGTCTTCCTGCTGATCGCCGCCGGCCTGGGCTATCTGGCCTACTGGCTGCGCAGCAAGGAGCAGGCCCTGGAGGCCGCCAAGGCCGTCAAGCCCATCATGCCCAGCAGCGAAGGCGCCGGCGAGGCGAGCTGGGAAGACCTGGTGCCGGTCGACACCCTGGGCCTGGAAGTCGGCTACCGCCTCATCACACTGGTGGACAAGAGCCGCGAGGGCGACCTGCTGTCCCGCATCAAGGGCGTGCGCCGCAAGTTCGCGCAGGAGGTCGGCTTCCTGCCGCCGCCGGTGCACATCCGCGACAACCTGGAGCTGCGCCCCAGCCAGTACCGCATCTCGCTGCGCGGCGCCGTCGTCGGCGAGGCCGAGGCCTATCCCGGCATGTGGCTGGCCATCAACCCCGGCCACGCCACGCAAAAGCTCATTGGCACGCCGACCACTGACCCCGCCTTCGGCCTGCCAGCGGTGTGGATCGAGGAACGCCAGAAGGAGATGGCCCAAATGAGCGGGTTTACGGTCGTTGATTGCTCGACCGTGGTGGCCACCCACCTTTCACACTTGATGCAAGTGCACGCGGCCAAGTTGTTGGGCCGCGTGGAGACGCAAGCCCTGGTGGAACACCTCACCAAGCAGGCGCCGCAATTGATCGAAGACGTGATTCCCAGAATGGTCAGCATCGCCACCCTGCAACGCGTGCTCCAGCTGCTGCTGGAGGAGGGCGTGCACGTCCGCGACATGCGCTCCATCGTCGAATGCCTGGCCGAGAACGCCGCCGCCGTCACCGACCCGGTCGAGCTGGCCCGCCGCATCCGCACCCATATCGCGCCGGCCATCGTGCAGCAGATCTACGGCAGCACCAAGGAGCTGGACGTCATCGCGCTGGAGCCCGAACTGGAGCGCCTCGTCACCCAGGCCCTCAATTCGCCGCATGGCGCGGCCCTGGACCCCGGCGTGGCCGACACCCTGGCCCGCAGCGCCGCCGAGACGGCCCAGAAGCAGGAAGACCGCGGCGTGCCCGCCACGCTGCTGGTGCCCGACATGATCCGCGCGCCCATGGCCCGCCTGCTCAAGCGCGCCGCGCCCCGACTCAAGGTGCTCGGCCACAGCGAGATTCCTGAGACCCACACCATCCGCATCGGCTCCATCATCGGAGGCACAGCATGAACGTCCGTAAATTCACCGCCCGCTCCTCGCGCGAGGCGTTGGCCCTCGTCAAGCAGGCCTTCGGTCCCGACGCGGTCGTGCTGTCCAACAAGAACGTGCCGGAAGGCGTGGAAGTGCTGGCCATGGCCCCGGAGGGCATGGGCCAGATCGAACAGATGGCCTCCACGGCGCCGCGCACCCAGGCCCGCCCGCAGGTCGCGCCGCCGCCTACCGTGCCCCAGCAGCCCGCCCCTCGCGCCAGCTTTGCCGACCGCGCCACGCGCCAGGAGCCCAGCTTCGGCAGCCCCGAGGTGCGTGGTGACGTGGAGCAGCTGGCCATGAGCACGCTGTCCTTCCAGGACTATGTGCGCGAGCGCGTGCTGCGCCGCCGCCAGGCCGAGATCAGCGGCCAGCCCGATCCGATCGCACCGGCACCGCAGATCGCCCCGCCGCCGACCCAGCCGGCTGCCGTGTCGCTGGACGCCGCCCGCTTGCAGCGCGAGCGCCGCGCCGCCGAAGCCATGGCCGCCCTGGCGCCCAAGCGTGCCGCGCCGCCGCCCACTGTGCCCCAGGCCCGCCCGATGCCGCCGGTGCTGCGTGACGAGATCCGCATCCCGACCGCCGCTTCGCCGCGCGCCGTGCCGCAGCTGAGCGACATCGGTGGCGTGGAGCCCATGCCCCTGCCGGGCCAGCCGACGGCCAACCAGCGCAACCAGATGGACATGGCCTCCGAGCTGCGCCAGATGCGCGGCCTCATCGAGGAACGCTTCTCGTCCCTGGCCTTCATGGAAAAGCTGCAGCGCCAGCCGGTGCAGGCCCGTCTGACCCAGAAGCTTCTGGAGCTGGGCTTTTCGCCCGCCCTGGTGCGCAAGCTGGCCGAGAGCTGCCCGTCCGACTTCCGCGGCACCACGGCTCAGGAACCGGCCGACGAGACCGCCTGGGCCGCCCATGTGCTGTCGCGCAATCTGCAGACCGACGAGGCCGCCCCGGCCATCGAGGACCGCGGCGGCGTGTTCGCGCTGATCGGCTCCACCGGCGTCGGCAAGACGACGACGACCGCCAAGCTGGCCGCCCACTTCGCCACCAAGTTCGGCGCCAGCCAGCTCGGCCTGATCACGCTGGATGCCTACCGCATCGGCGCCCACGAGCAGCTGCGCGCCTATGGCCGCATCCTCGGCGTGCCCGTGCATACCGCCCACGACCGCGCCTCGCTGGACGACCTGCTGGACCTGCTGTCCAGCAAGAAGCTGGTGCTGATCGACACCGCCGGCATGGCCCAGCGTGACAGCCGCACCCAGGAGCTGCTGGAGATGCTGGCTCATCCCAGCATCAAGAAGCTGCTCGTCATCAACGCCGCCCAGCAGGGCGAGACGATTGAAGACGTCGTCACCGCCTGGAAGGGCGCCGCCTGCGAAGGCGTCGTGCTCAGCAAGATCGACGAAGCCGTCAAGCTGGCCCCGGCCCTGGACACCCTGATCCGCCACAAGCTCAAGGTGCTGGGCGTGGCCAATGGCCAGCGCGTGCCGGAAGACTGGCACCGCCTGCCCAGCGTCGCCCTGGTGCAGCGCGCGCTCAAGGGCGCCGCCTCGGGCGCCTGGCGCATGGACAACACCGACGTCAACCTCATCTTCGCCGGCGCGCCGCTGACCGAAGGCATGAGGGCCGTCCACTGATGTCGCGCGAAATGCCGCAAGACCAAGCCCACGGCCTGCGCCGCCTGTTCGCGGCCTCCAAGACCCGCTTCGTGCCGGTCGTCAGCAACCCGCGCGTCATGGGCGCCGGGGCGCTGCTGGAAGGCCTGTGCACGGCCTTCGCCGAGCTCAACCTGACCACCCTGGTGGTGGATGCCGGCGAGCATTCGCCCAAGCCGTCCGAGCTGGCCAGCGTGGACCTCTCCAACTGCATCGAGCGGCTGTCGCCCAAGGTGTCCTACCTGGCGGCCCGCGGCCTGCCGCTGCGCCACATCAATGCCCATGGTTCGGCCGCTTCCTTCCTGGAGGCCGTGGCCGATGCCGCGCCGGATGCCGACGTCATCCTGCTGCACGCTCCGGCGGCCGAACTGGCGCGCGTCGTGGCCCTGCGCGAGGTGCGCCCGCTGCTGCTGGCCGATACCGAGCCCGCCAGCGTGACGGAAGCCTATGCCGGCATGAAATGGCTCACACAACGGGCCGGGCTGATGGTCTACAGTCTGCTCATGGCCTGCCACCCTCAGCTGCGCGTGGCCACCCGCATCGCGCAACAGCTTCACTCCTGCGCCGACGGCTTCCTCGGCGCGGTCCTGCGCGACTGGGCCTGCCTGGACCCGAGAGCTTCCCAGAACGCACCGCTCACACCCGAGCTGCGCCATCTCGCCCGCGAGCTGCTGCTTGCGGCTCCCCCGGGAGCGGCCGTCGACGCCGCCTCCGACGCGACTCCGCTGCGCCCGGCGCGCAGCCTGTCTAGCCCCCTCGTTGCAGCGCATTGAACTCGCCGGAGTCCACCATGTACACGCCCAAAGGCCGCCTCGACAACAGCACGCTGATCAAGCAGTACAGCCCGCTGGTCCGACGCCTGGCGCACCAGATGATCGCCAAGCTGCCGGCCAATGTGGAGGTGGATGATTTGATCCAGGTCGGCCTGATCGGCCTGACCGACGCGCTGTCGCGCTTTGATGCCGAGCAGGGTGTGCAGTTCGAAACGTTTGCGACCCAGCGCATCCGTGGCGCCATGCTCGACGAGCTGCGCGGCGGTGACTGGATGAGCCGCGGCACGCGCCGCCAGCAGCGCGAGATCGAGGTTGCCGTGCACAAGGTCGAGCAGCGCCTGGGGCGTGCGCCGCGCGAGGATGAGATCGCCGCCGAGATGGGCCTGCCGCTGGCCGAATACCAGGAACTGCTCGGCAAGGTGCGCGGCACCCAGCTGGTCTATCTGGAAGACATGTCGGGCGACGACGGCGACCACGATTACCTCGACCGCCACGTGGCCGACGAGAGCGCCAACCCCGTGGCCATGCTGCAGGACCACCGCATGCGCGAGGCCCTGGTCGAAGCGATCAAGAACCTGCCCGAGCGCGAGCAGTTCGTGATGAGCATGTACTACGAGCACGACATGAATCTCAAGGAGATTGCGGCCGTGCTCAAGGTCACGGAGTCGCGCGTCTGTCAGTTGCACAGTCAGTCGATTGCAAGGTTGCGCGTTAAGCTGCGCGATTGGTAATCCACGGGGCCACTTCTTGCCGAGCCCCGGCCAATCAGCGGGGACAAATGCATGTTCAAGTGGCCCAAGCGCGGTGGCTCGTCCACCGCCATCCCTCACGACGAGCCCTACCGGCGTGAGGACAGCGCGGCGCTGAATGTCGTCAAGCGGCTGGCCCGCTCCATTTCGACCGTGGGCAAGGATGCCGCTGAAGTGCGCGGCGCCCTGGAAGACACCCAGCGCATCGTGCAGGCTCAGAGCCAGGCCATGCAGGCCCTGGCCCAGCAACTCAACCAGATCGGTCAGGCCCAGGCCGCCATCGCCAACGCCACGGCGCAAAGCGCCTCGGCCGTGCAGCGCGCCCGTGGCGCCCTGGGCGTCGTCGGCGGTGAGGTCGTCGGCATGGCGACCACGCTGGCCCAGGTCTCCGACGCGGCTGCCGAGATCACCAAGATTTCCCTGCAGACCCGCCTGGTCGCCTTCAATGCGGCCGTCGAGGCCAAGCACGCCGGCGATGCCGGTCGCGGCTTTGCCGTCGTCGCCGAAGCCGTCAAGGCACTCGCCGGTCAAGTGGAGGCCTCTTCCAAGGCCATCGTCAGCGCCATCGCCAGCCTGCAGGAACGCATTGACCGCTTCAGCGCCGAGCTGACGGAGAACCCGGCCAAGCCCAGCCAGATCCACGCCGCCTTCCATGAGGTCGAGCAGGACGTGCAGCGCATCTCGGTGTCGGCCGGCGAGAGCGGCCAGCAGATGAGCCTGCTCAACGAGCGCGCCCATGAACTCGAGCGCGAGGTATCCGAGGCCACGCATGGCCTCAAGGTGGCTTTCGACGGCAGCGACCGTTTCCTGCGCATGTCGGAGGAGCTGGTCGAGCAGATCGCCGAGAGCGGCGTCGAGGTCGACGACATGCCCTTCATCCGCGCCGCCCAGGCCGCCGCCGACGAGATCGCCGGCCTGCTGGAGGACGCGTTGAAGAGCGGCCAGATCAGCGAGGCCGACCTTTTCGATCAGAACTATCGTCCCATCGAGGGCACCTTGCCGCAGCAGCACACCACGCGCTTCTGCCAGCTGACCGACCGCCTCTTCCCCGCCGTGCAGGAGAAGGCGCTGGGATTCAGCGACAAGGTGGTGTTCTGCATCGCCGCCGATCGCAACGGCTATATCGCGACGCACAACCGCAAGTACTGCCAGCCGCAACGGCCCGGCGACACGGTCTGGAACACGGCCAACAGCCGCTACCGCCGCATCTTCAACGACCGCACCGGCCTGGCCTCGGCGCGCAACAGCCGGCCATTTCTGCTGCAGACCTACCGCCGCGACATGGGCGGCGGCCGCTTCGTCATCCTGAAGGAGGCGACGGCCCCCATCATGGTCAAGGGCAAACACTGGGGCGGCCTGCGCCTGGCGTTCAATTTCTGATCGAGGACTTGATCTCCTGATTCAGCAGCTCCAGCCAGGCATCCGCCTGGGGATGGTTCTTGCTGATGGCCATGAAGGTCGGCTTGACCTCCAGCGCCGTCTGCCAGCGGATGGTCCCGGCCAGTCCGGGCTGGCGGGCGAGCTGGTATTCGAACGTGGCACGCTCCGAGAACACCGCGTCGACGCGGCCCAGGCTGAGCATTTCCAGCCCCGGGCGCGGATCGATCAGTTCGTGCAGCTTGTAGCGGCCGGTGGTCAGCTGTGGCGGCAGGTAGGAGCCGCGCTGGTAGGCCACGGTGGCATCCAGCGGCAGCGGCGCCTTGCGCTCACTGCGCACGAAGAAGCCGAGCTGCATGCGCGCCACCGGCAGCGAGTAGCGGAACAAGGCGTCGCGCTCCTCGTTGCGCCACATCGTCATCAGCATGCAGTCGCCGTTCTTGGCCAGCGCAAAAGCGCGTACCCAGGGGACGTGCTGGGTCTGCACGGTGAGGCCGGCGGCCGTGAAGGCCCGGCGGGCGAGGGCGGTCAGGCTGCCACCATCGGGCAGTTCGACGCTGACATAGGGCGGGAAATCGGTCATGCACAGCGACACCGTCTGCGCCTGTGCCGCTGTCACTGACAGGGCCAGACAGGCGATGGCGGCAGCCAGACGGAGGGTGGAGGCGAGGGGCTGGCGATTCATGCGGGATGGCGCTCAGAACTGCCTAGTCAGCCCGCCAGCATCCGGCAATGCGAGAGAACGTTGGCTGCCGTGTGTTTTGCCGCGCCACCTCACTCGGCGATGCAGGCCCTGTTCTTGCCGGTGTGCTTGGCCTCGTAGAGGGCCACGTCGGCGCGGTCCAGCGCCGCCTCCAACGTCTCGCCGGGGCGATACAGCGTCACGCCGGCTGAGAAGGTCACGAACACGTCCTTGCCTTCATGGTTGAAGAGGGCGGACGACAGCGAACGCTGCAGCCGCACCAGCACCTGCTGGGCCTCGTCCAGCGGCGTGTTGGGCAGCATCAGCACGAACTCCTCGCCGCCATAGCGCGCCACCATGTCGCCGGGGCGCAGCGAGGCCTGGGTGCGCTCGGCCAGCGACTTCAGCGCGATGTCGCCGGCATGGTGGCCCAGGCTGTCGTTGAGCTTCTTGAAGTTGTCGATGTCCAGCAGGGCCAGGGCGACGCGGGTGGACTCCCGCTCGGCCTTGGCCTGCTCGATGCCGAAGGCCTGGATGAGGCCGCGGCGGTTGGCGACCTGGGTCAGCTGGTCGGTATGGACCTCGTTGGACAGGCGGCGCAGCTCGGTCTCCAGCTCGTCGACGCGCTGGGTCAGGGCGCTGGCCTTGTCATGCTCGAGCGTCAGCCGCTGCTGGGTCTGCGCCACCAAGCCCTGCACGCTGCGGCTTTCCTCGACCATCTCACGCACGGTGCCGGCCAGGCTTTCCAGCGAATCGGCGTGCTCGATGGCCTCGGCATAGCGCCCGACATTGTTCTGGAAGCGGTCGGTGTGCTGGCCCAGTTCACCCAGCTCGTTGAGCATGCGCTGGATCAGCCCCTTGAGCGCATCGCGGGCCTTGGAGCGCTCGTCGCGCAGGGCGCGCTGGCGCTCGCGCGTGCCGGTCAGCAGCTCCGACACCGTGCGCACGCCGCGGCCGGACAGGCCCTGGGCCAGGGTGTTGTTCATGGCCTCGGCCTGGCCGCGGGCCCAGGAGTCGTCCTCGGCGAGGTCGACCAGGCTGGCGCTCAGCTCGCGGCACAGGCCGCCGAGTTCGTCGAAGAGATGGCGGCGGTGGTCCAGCAGGTGGCGGGCGCGCAGGCAAAGGGCCGCCATCTGGGTGGCGCGTTCGGGGCTGGCACCCTGGGCCTTCAGCTCCGCCTGGGCGGCGTCCAGTTCGCGCATCAGCGCGTCGGCCGGCGTCGCCTCGGTCTGTGGCGAGCGCAGCGCATGGCGCACGGTGCCGTTCAACTCGCTGCTGACATCGGCCCAGTGCGGACTGGTGTCGACCACAGGCGCCGGCGCGGGCGAGTCGCGCAGGCCGGTGCGGCTGAGTTCGCCGAATCCCGTGCTCTCCCTGAAGCCGGTTTCGGTGAAAGTGCTCTCGGAGAAGAACTGGCTGGGCGTGCCGCCTTCCTCGTCGGTCTCGACGCCACTGCCGTCGCCGTCCTTGTCCCAGCTGGCGACAAGCTGGCCGAGGCGCTTGACGAGCTTGCCGCTGTCGCTGCGGCCCAGCTCCAGCACGCGGCTGACGCCGTCCTTCTTGCGCGCCAGCGTCCAATGCTTGCCACCGCGCTCCAGGCCACGCACCAGGCGCTCGATGGCCTGGGCCAGGGCCTCGGCCTGGGCCGCGGGGCCGGCCACGTCCAGCAGCTTGTCAACCTGGCGTTGCAGCTCGTCCAGCTTCTGATCGCGCAGGGCCGTCTGCAGGTCCTGGCGCGTGCTGCCGCTGGGCAGGGCCAGGCTGATGAGCTTGGACATCAGCTGCTGCAGGCGCTCGGGCACGGCGCTGTTGGCGGCCGCCGGGGCCGGCTCGCCACCGCCTTCGATGGCGTAGGCGCGGGCGTAGTTCTCGGGCGTGGGTTCCAGGCGGGCCTGGGCCAGACGTTGCAACGCCGCCTTGGCGATCTGAGCCGGCGGGAGCTGGCTGCGCATTTAGCGTTGTCCGCGCGAAGCGATGTCGGAGGCGCCGTCGGCCTGCGTGATCCACGGCGCCTTGCGCGGCAGCACGGTCTGGGCGATCCAGCGCTCCAGCTCGTCGGCCGGCAGCGGCTTGCTGAACAGAAAGCCCTGCATCAGCGAGCAGCCCAGGCGGTGCAGCACTTCCATCTGGCGCAGCGTCTCGACACCCTCGGCGATGACGCGCAGGCCCAGGGCCCGTGCCAAGGCGATGATGGCCGTGACGACGGCCGAGCTCTGCGGCGTGATGCCGAGGTCGCGCACGAAGGTGCGGTCGACCTTGACTTCCGAGATCGGCAGCGTGGTCAGGTAGGCGAGGGACGAATAGCCGGTGCCGAAGTCATCGATGGAGATCTCGACGCCGACCTCGTTCAGACGGTGCAGGGACGGGATGACGTTCTGCAGGTCCTTCATCAGGTTGTTTTCGGTGATCTCGAGCTGGATGGAGCGGTGCGGCACGCCATAGGCGCTGACGCATTGGTGGATGTGCTCGACGAGATCGGTGCGCTCGAACAGCCGGCTGGGCAGGTTGACGGCGATGGAGTCGCTGAAGCCGAACTGCAGCGACCACAGCTTGGCTTGGCGGGCCGCTTCCTTCAGCGCCCACTCGGACAGTGGCACGATGAGGCCGGTTTCCTCGGCCAGCGGGATGAAGTCGGCCGGCGGCACCAGCACATTGCCGCGCTGCCAGCGCATCAGCGCCTCGGCGCCCACCATGCGGGCGGCACGCACGTCGATCTTGGGCTGGTAGTGCAGCACGATCTCGTTGCGCTCCAGCGCCTTGTGCAGGGCCGACTCCAGTTCCAGCTTCTGCTTGCCGTGACCGGCCAGCTGCGGCGAGTAGACGGCCGAGGCATTGCGGCCCTGGCTCTTGACCGCATACATGGCCACGTCGGAATTGCGCAGCAGGTCGGCCATGGTCTGGCCGTCGCGCGGGTACAGCGCAATGCCGACGCTGGCCGTGACGAAGCATTCCTGCCCGCCGACGAAGATGGGCTCGCGCAGGGCATCCAGCACACGCTGGGCGACGCGCTCGGCATCGCGCTCGTCGGCCACCTCAGGCAGCAGGGCGACGAATTCGTCGCCGCCCAGGCGGCCCACGGCCTCCAGGCCGCGGTGGCTGCGGTTGCCCATGCCGTCCAGCACGCCTTCCAGGATCTGGTCGGAATGGCGCACGCAGCTGCGCAGGCGCCGGCCGACCTCGACGAGGAGCTCGTCGCCGGCCGCATGGCCCAGGGTGTCGTTGATGACCTTGAAGCGGTCCAGGTCGATCAGCAGCAGGCCGACCTCGTGCCCGCCGCGGCGAGCGCTTTCAATGGCGCGCTCGACGCGGTAGATCAGCTGGCGGCGGTTCGGCAGGCCGGTCAGCGCGTCGAAATGGGCCAGCTGGCGGATGCGGTCCTCGGCCTGGCGGCGGTCGGTCACGTCCTGCAGGATGCCGGTATAGCCGCTGACGGCGCCCTGCTCGCTGAACTCGGGCTCGGCCTCGATGTGGACGACGCGCTGGCGGCCATCGGGCAGGATCAGCGGCAGGTCGGTGACCAGCACCGAGGTGTGGGCGATGACGTCGCGCAGCAGGCGCAGGAAGACATGGCGGTCGTCGGACGGCACCATGCGCATGACACCGATGAAGTCCAGGCGGTCCTGCGGGCCGCGACCGAAGACGCGCAGGCCCTCGGCGGAGATGGCGAAGCTGGCGGCGGTGTCGCGCCACCATTCGAAGCTGCCCATGCGGGCCAGATCCTGGGCGCGGGCCAGCTTGGCCTTGCTGCGCTCCAGTTCCAGCCGCGTGCGCGAGCTGCGCAGCAGATAGCGCAGCCGGCCGTCCAGCAGGCTCCATTGCGGCGACTTGACGAAGAAGTCGGTCGCGCCGGCCTGGTAGGCGCGGTTGATGGATGCCTCGTCGTCCAGGCCGGTCAGCATCAGCACGGGCAGGGATTCGAAACCGGGCGTGGCGCGCAGCAGCGAGCAGGTCTCGAAGCCGTCGAGTTCGGGCATCAGCGCGTCCAGCACGACGACGTCGGGCGTGCGCGTGGACAGCAGACCCAGGGCCTCGCTGCCGCTGGGGGCTTCGGTGACTTCAAAGCCGCGCTCCCGCAGCGCGGCGGCGGTCAACAGCAGGTTGACCTCGTCATCGTCCACCAGCAGCACGCGCGGGCGCGGCGGCAGATCGTCGAGGGCTTGACCGGTGGGCAGCATGGGGCTGGGTGTCAAAGCAGCGCGGCCAGAGCCGTGCGTACCTGTTGGATGTCTTGGAGCATAGCGTCCAACTGCTCGGAAAGGCCTTCCACGCGGCCGTCGCGGGCCATGGTCTCGATGTCGGCGCAACGGGCCGACAGCGCCATCGCACCGAGGCTGGCCGACGAGGACTTCAAGGTGTGGCTGACATGGCGCACGACGGCCAGGTCGGGCGTGGCGCCTTCACGGGCGCGGGCGAGGTCGGGCAGCAAACGATCCAGTGAGTTGGAGAAGGCGGCCACAACGCGCTCCAGCAGCTTGTTGCCACCACTCGGGTCGAGTTCCCGCAGGCGACGGATCGCCTCGGGGTCGAGCAGGGCTGCGGGTTCTGGGGCGGTCATGAACAGGTCTGCGGGTCAAGGACTCGGCATGCCTAAATGTATCTCGGGTGGGAGGGGTACCAAACGCGAAGAAATGCACACATTCAGCCGCGCACGCTGTGGTTATTGACATCGGGCCACACAGGGCTTGCCCAGGGCCTGGGGCCGTGGAAGCGCTGCCTACAATGAAGCGCATGAACAGCCTCAGCGACGACAGCGCGCTCCCGTCGCGCCGCCAGGAGCGACGACTGCCGATGCGGCTGCTGATGCTGGCGCTGGCCACGGCCTCCATCCTGATGCTGGTGCTGGGCGGCCTGGTGGTGCTGGCCCTGATGCGGGTGTGGGGGGGCGAGGTCGGCCTCGTGCATGCCGCCCTGGTCCTGACGGCTTTCTTCACCGGAGTCCTGGTCCTCGTCGCGGCGGCCCTGGGCTGGCATGCCGGCGTGCGGCTGACGCGCCAGCGCCTGTCCGAACCGCTGCGCGAGGCGCGCCAGCAGATCCTGATGCAGGCCCAGCTGCAGCGCGACTGGCAATGGGCGACGGACGCCGAGCACCGCTTGGTGCGCTGGCAGGCGCCTCAGGGTGCGCCGTCGTCGAGCTGGGTAGGCGCTGGCTTCAGCACCCAGCAGCTCTGGGACCGCTTCGAGGCCGCCGAACCCACCGCCCAGCTGCGCGAGCGCCTCGCCGTCCACCAGCCCTTCGCCGACCTGCTGCTGACGGCGGCGGACGGCGCCGCGAAATGGCGGCTGCGTGGTCTGCCCTGCATCGATTCCCAGGGCCATTTCGCCGGCTATCTGGGCACGGCCCAGCCTGGGGAGCCGGAGGCTGCGACGCCGGCGCCGCAGCCGGCTCAGGCCGCCGACCTGACTGCCGAGCACGAATCCTTCAGCTACACGGTCTCCCACGACCTGCGCGCACCGCTGCGCGTCGTCGAGGGCTTTGCGCGCATCCTCAAGGAAGACTACGGCGCCCGCCTGGATCGCGTCGGCAACGACCACCTCGACCGCGTCATGAGTGCCGCTGCGCGCATGAACAGCATGATCGACGCGCTGCTGTCGCTGAGCCAGCTGTCCACCCGGCCGCTGGCCTGCCAGCCCGTCAACCTGTCGCAGCAGGCCGGCTATGTGATGGAAGAGATCCGCCGCAGCGCGCCGCAGCGCGAGCTGGTGCTGGACATCGAGCCGGGCATGACGGTGCAGGGCGACCCGACGCTGCTGCGCATGGTGCTGGAGAACCTGCTGGGCAAC
The DNA here is from genome assembly GCF_031458095.1 of Roseateles saccharophilus. Taxonomy (GTDB): domain Bacteria; phylum Pseudomonadota; class Gammaproteobacteria; order Burkholderiales; family Burkholderiaceae_C; genus Pelomonas; species Pelomonas saccharophila_A. The sequence continues at coordinate 1,561,390 of NZ_JAVDXU010000001.1, read as the reverse complement.
GCCTGGAAGTACAGCGGCAAGGTGCCGCAGACCGAGATCAGCTTCGGCAGTGTGCAGCAAGGCGGCCGGCGCGTCTTCGTCGTCTCGGACAACGGCGCGGGCTTTGACATGCGCTTTGCCGAGCGCCTGTTCGGCGTCTTCCAGCGCCTGCACAGCGCCAGCGACTTCCAGGGCACCGGCGTCGGCCTGGCCCTGGTGCGCCGCATCATCCGCCGCCATGGCGGCGACATCTGGGCCGAGTCTGCCGTCGGCGAAGGCTCGCGCTTCTATTTCACCTTGGGCTGAGTCGGCCCCTCGCCCAGGCTTGCCTGCTGAACGCTGGCAAGCACATCGCCAGAGCGGGCCGGCTAGGTGAACTGGAGTCGGACACCAGCAGTCCCTGCGGACTGCTTGTGCCTACGCAAGGCCATGGGCCTCTGGCCCATGGCAGGCCCGGCGCTCGGCCCGCGGACGGGCACTACGGCCGCGCAGTGCGTCAGCGCGCGCCGGGGCGCGCCAGCAGCTCGAGCGCATCGACGATGCGCCGCGCCTGCTCGGGCAGGCTGTGGCCATCGGCCGAAGCCAGGCTCATCAGCCGCGCCAGGGCCTCGTCGCGCGGCAGCGAGTAGCGGTGCATCAGCACGCCGACGGCCAGCGCCGTCATGTCCAGTGCGGGCAGCTCGGACGGGGCCTCGAAGGCTTCGGCCATTGCCGCCGGGGCGGCCGCCGGGGCCGTAGGGACTGGCGTCGTCGAGCGCGCAAAGGCGGCTTCGACGGCGGGCACGATCTGCGAGATGTCCAGCGGTTTGACGAGGTAGGCGACGGCGCCCAGCTCCTTGACCTTGGCCACCGTCGCTTCATCGGCGAAGGCGGAAAGGAACATGAAGGGTGTCTGCAGGTATTCGCGCAGATAGGCGGCCACGTCGAAGCCGGTCAGGCCTTCCATGCGGATGTCGAGCAGGGCCAGTTCGGGCCGGTGTTCACGGGCCAGCAGGATGGCGTCGTCGCCGTTGTCGGCGTCGATGACCTCGAAGCCGGCCTGCGTGAGCCCATAGCTCAGCGTCGCCAGCACCAATCTGTCGTCATCGACGACCAGGATCTTGCCCTTGCTCACCGTGCCCCTCTATCCAGAACTTGGTTTTGTGGCCGGATTGTGAACCACGCTGGGCGGAATCAGTTCCAGGCGGCAGACCACGTCTTCGCCCTGCTGTTCCAGGCTCAGGATGGCGCTGCGCCGGGGTAGCAGGGCGCGCACCAGGCCCAGGCCCGATACGCCGCTCCTGACGTTCTGCAGCAGGAAACCTTGGGGCAGGTGGCCGGGGTTGGCGATCTCGACGGTGACGCCGGTCGTGTCGCAGATCAACTGGCAGCGCACCTGGGCTTCGTTGCTGTGCTTGAGCGCGTTGCCCAGCAGCTCGTTGAGGCTCAGTGCGATGGGGATGGCCTCGGCTTCGGGCAGGCACCAGTCGTTCAGCAGCGCGCCGCCCTCAGCCGTCGTGGTCAGGACGCGGCCCTGCATTCGCTGCACCGAGCCGACGATGGCGTCGAACACGCGCTTGAGCACCAGTGGCCCCGCGGCGCCCACCTGCAGGCCGTAGACCTGGGCGATGGCCTGCACCTGGCCGACAGCCTCCTTCAGCACCCCCGCCACCTCGGGGCGGCGCGCGGCGATCTGCTGCAGCAGGCCGGCCACGCCCTGCAGGTTGTTCTTGATGCGGTGGTGCACCTCGCGCACCAGCAGCTCGCGCTGCGAGATGGCGGCCTGCAGCCGGGCCTGCTCGGCGGCGCGCTGCTCGGTCACGTCGCTGGCGACGAGCAGCAGCAGTTCGGGCGTGTCGTCGCCGCCGACGCCGGCGAGGTGCAGCAGCCGGGCGTCCCAGATGCGGGTCGAGCCGCCTGCCGGCACGTGGTATTCGCGCTGCACGACGGTCTGGGATTCCAGCGCCTCGCGCATGTCGGCCACCACCTGGGCGCCCTGTTCGTCGCCGAAGAGCTGGGCCGGCGTGCCGCCCAGCATGGCCGCCTCGGGCCGGCCGGCCAGCGTCGCCGCGGCGTGGTTGAGCTTGACGATGCGCAGGCTTTGGGCCTCGTGCAGGGTGATGGCCAGCGGCGCGCCTTCGATGATGCGGGCCAGCGAGGCCTGGGCCAGCCGGCTCTGGGCCTCGGCCTGGCGGCGGCGGTCGATGTCCAGCAGCGCATAGGTGGTCTGCCAACTCGTGACGCCCGGGCCGTCCTCGCGGGGCGTCTGCACCGCGTTGCCGATGACCCAGAACTCGCGCCCGTCGCGGCCGCGCAGCCGGCATTCGAAGACGTCGCTGCCGGGCTCGGCGTGGAAGGCATGCTCGTCGTCTTCCGGCGCCAGCACGCCCATGGGCTGGCCCAGCACGTCTTCGAGCTCGCAGCCGAACATGCGCCGGGCGGAGCGGTTCATCCACTCGATGCCCTCGGGGCCGACGGTGACGATGCCCACCAGCACCGAGTCCAGCACGGCGCGCTCGCTTTCGGCGCGCAGCAGCAGGGCGTTCTCGGCCTGCGCCTGGGCCGTCACGTCCAGCGTGACGACCGAGGTGGAGCGCCGCCCGCCGGCCAGCAGCCCCGGCGCCACGCGCGTCAGCAGCCAGCGCCGGCCGAGTTCGGGGTGGCGCACGGCATAGCGCACCTCGACCGCGTCGCCCTTCTTCAGCGCACGCTGCAGGCGTTCGAATTCGGGCAGGGAGCTGGGCTCGACGATGTCGCGGTTGATGCCCTGCAGTGAGTTCACGGCCTGCTTGGCCCCGGTCTTGAAGGGCGAGCCCTTGCGGTGGGCCTTGAGCCAGCCGGCCTCGGGCTGGAAGGTGGCCAGGCCGACGGCGGCGGTGTCCATCAGCGCGTCCAGCTGCTGGTGGGCGAGGTCGCGCTCATGCAGGGTGCTGTGGTCTTCCAGCACGGCCAGCAGCAGGGCCCGGCCGTTGTGGCGCCACAGCCGCAGCCGGGCCTGCAGCCAGCGCTGCTGGCCCTGGGGATCGACGAACTCGGCCTCGGTGATCAGGGGACCATCCTGCGGGCGCTGGGCCGTCAGCGCCGGCAGCGGCATGCCGCGGTGCCAGCCCAGCAGGGCCTGCAGCAGGTCGGGCAGATCGTTCAGATGACGCGGCGTGCCGGCGTAGAGGGCGGCGAAGGCAGCGTTGTGGCGCAGCAGCGAGCCGCTGGCGGCGTCGGCCAGCAGGGCCGGCAGAGGCAGCAGGGCCAGCCATTCGGCCAGCGGCGGCTCGCTGGGATCGGCCGCGCTGAGGTGGGCATGCAGCAGCCAGTTGGGGCGGTCGCGCAGCAGGTGCAGGGTGGCGCGCTGGCCGTCGGCGAGCTTGAGCGGCGGCGCGGAGGGCGGCGCGCGGCCGGCATCGATGGCATGGCAGGCCTCGCGCAGCCAGCTCTCCAGGCGGGTGCCGGCGGCCTGGCGCAGCAGGCGCCAGCCCTCGGCGGCGTCGGCGCCCAGCCATTCGCGTGCGGCCGGGTTGGCGCGCAGCGCGGACAGGTCGGCCCGCAGCGTCAGCACCGGGTCGCCGACAAGGTCTAGCAGCGCAGCGGAGGCAGGCGGGCCGAACATGGTTCAGCGTGCGTGCGGATGTTCCGTCGGGCCTGGAGCGCTGGCCGAGCGCCGGGCCGCTCCCAAGCCGGCCAGCGGGCGATGTGCTTGCGGCTCAATGCTGCAAGCATCGCCGTCCCTGCGGGGGACCGACTGGGCTTGCCGGCGTTCAGCCGCGGCAAGACCGGGCGAGGGGCCGCAGCTCATTCGAGCTGGGCGGCCTTGTGAAGGGCCCTCAGCACGCAGGCATTGATCTCGCCGGCGCCCAGCATCAGCGCGTCGGCCCGCTCGCGATAGTCGAAGACGCTTTCGGACTCGATGGCCTGCACCAGCTGCAGATAGGGCAGGAAGGGGCCGCTCTCGTCCACCAGGGCCTGGCGCACGCGCTCGGGCACGGGGATGGACGTCAGCAGCTTCTCGAAAGGCTGCTTGAGCATGTGGTCCAGCAGCGAGAACAGGCCGCAGATGAACATCTCGTCGCGCTGCTCGCGGTCTTCGATGCTGGCCGCCAGTTCTTCCATCAACAGGCCACGGCGTACGGCGCCGTACATGATGGGGCGCATGCTGTGGTCCTTGCTGGCCGTCGTCAGCAGCAGGGCCAGCCAGCGCTTCAGCCGGGCGTAGCCGAGCAGCATGATGGCGTGGCGGAAACTGGACACCTCGACCGGCAGGCCGAAGGCCGCCGAGTTCATGTAGCGCAGCAGCTTGAAGGCCAGGCTGGGGTCGCGCTTCAAGGTCTGCTCCAGGCGCTCGACGTCCTCGCCCTCGTCGACGCGCGACATCAGCTCCATGATGACCTGCAGGTCGGCGGCAATCTCGGTCTTGGTGGCGCCGGCAGGGGCTTCGTAGCTGCCGTCCATGGGCCAGCCGATGACGATCTGGGCACCGACCTTGAAGCTGGCGTCGATGGCATCGGCCCCGCGCACGCCGGCATGCACGACGGCAACGCCGGCCGGCCCGGCCTGGCCGGGCTCCAGCACCACCTGCTTGAAGACGGCGGCCACGGCGGCCGGCAGCGGCGCATTGGGCAGGCCCTTGAGCAGGCCGGAATGACCCGCTCCCTTCAGTGCGGCGATAGCGTCGGCATGGGCGGCATCGGCGGCGATGAAGGCCGGCACCTCGATCTGCATCGGCTCGGCCGGCGGCTGGGCCAGCAGGGCGGCCAGCAGTGCCTCGCCCTGGGCGCTGATGACGGCGCCCCCCTTGGGCCAGGTGGCGCTCAGGGCGGCCAGCAGCTCGGCATGGTCGATTCGGGCGTCGGCGCGCAGCGGCACCAGCGTCAGCCGCGTGCCGGCGATGGCGCGCTGGCGATCGATGACCGGGGCATAGCCCAGGGCGACACCGGGCAGGAGGGCGTGGTCGAGAGCAGCAGGGGTGGTGTCAGACATGGCGCGGCGCGGGGCTGGCGGTGAATGCGGCAGTCTGCCATGAGCGCCGCCAGGCCATGGGGATGAATCGTGACCGAATTCATTCGCCGGGTCGACACTCGGGGCATGGCCGAACCCTCCGTCTGCATCCGCCCACAGGGCAGTGCGCCTGGCGTGGAGCGTTTTGAGGCAGTCCTGGCCGGGCAGGGCTTTGCGCCGCATCGGCATGACTGCTATGCCGTGGGCCTGACGCTGAGCGGCGTGCAGCGTTTCCGCTACCGCGGCGCGACGTGGAACGGCCTGCCGGGCCAGGTGCATGTGCTGCATCCGGACGAACTGCACGACGGCGAGCCGGGCACGGCGGCCGGATTCGCCTACCGCATGGTCTATCTGGATCCGGCGCTCGTGGGCGAAGCCTTGGGCGGCGGTGCGCTGCCTTTCGTGGCGACGCCGCTGCTGGACGGGGCCGATCTGTCGCCCTGGGACTTCGCGGCGCCACTGGACGCGCTGGCCGCCCAGGATCTGGTGCTGGCCCTGGCCGGGCTGTTGGCGGCGGCGGCCGGCCGGCCAGGCCCGGGCAGGCGCCTGGAGCAAGCCGCCCTGGCCCGTGTGCGGGAGCGGCTGGCCGCCGAGCCGCAGCGCCTGCCCGCCATGGCGGAGCTGGAGGCCTGCGCCGGCGTGGACCGCTGGACCCTGGCGCGCCAGTTCAGGCTGGCCTATGGGGTCAGCCCCAGCGGCTATCGCGTGCAGCGTCAGGTCGCTCGGGCCCAGGCCTTGATGCGTGCCGGGCTGGCGCTGGCGGCTGTCGCGGCGGAGGCGGGGTTTGCCGACCAGAGCCACTTCACGCGGCAGTTCCGCCGCACGGTCGGCCTCACGCCGGCCCAGTGGCGGGCCGCGCTCGCGCTTCCAGCGCGCAGATGACGGCGGCCATGTCCTCGCGGCCCAACCCGAGGGCTTCGGTGGCGGCGAAGAGCTGCAGACTGTCGTCCAGCAGCGGTGTGGCGGCAGCGGCTCGGGCGGCGGCGTCGGCGACGAGGCGGGCGTTCATCAGCACGTCGCTGATGGCGGCCTGCACGCCGAAATCGCGCCGGACGAGCTTGTCCAGCTTGATGCGCGACACGGCGCTGGCCATGGGGCCCGCGTCCAGCACGGCCCTCAGCAGGTCCAGGTCGACCCCTTGGCGCGCAGCGAAATGCACCGCCTCGGCCAGGCCGGCCACCAGGGTGATCAGGTAGAGGTTGACCGACAGCTTCATGCGCAGCGCGGCGGGTGGCGCGCCGCAGGCGAAGCAGTCCTTGTACAGCGGCGCCAGCAGCTCGCGCACGCGGGCGACGTCGTCGGCGTCGCCGGCCAGCATGCAGACGAGCTGGCCGTTCTCCGCCGGCACGCGGGAGCCGGAGACCGGTGCCTCGACATAACGGCCGCCCGAGGCGCGCACATCGGCGGCCAGGCCTGCGGAGTATTCGGGCGCCGTGGTGCCCATCTGCACGACCGTACGGTCATGGACCAGGCGGCCGAAGTGGGTGGTGCCGCGCATGAGGACGGCGTCGGTGGCCGCTGCATTGGCCAGCATCAGCACGACGGTGTCGGCCTGCGCAAAGACGTCGGCGGCGCTGGCCGCGTGCTGAACGCCCGCCACCCCTTCGAGGGCGGCATTGCCGCTGCGGCTCCAGACCCGCAGCGGCCGGCCCGCGGCCGCCAGTCGGCGCGCCATGGGCAGGCCCATGACGCCAAGTCCGATGAATCCGAGTTCCATTCGCTTCTCCTGCCCGTTCGCGGGCGAGAGGACGCTAGCGAGGCCTGTCTGGCCTGTCTTGAAGGCTTGTGCGGCTTCCGGGTATTTCGGGCCGAGCGCTGGGCCGTCCCCTCGGGGGACCGACTGGCCTTGCCGCGTTCAGCAGGCAAGGCTGGGCGAGGGGCTCCAGTTCAGCCTTGGATGTACTGGAACAGCGTCATGCGCTGGACCATGGCATAGGTCTGCAGGGCGGTCTGGTAGCCGGTCTGCTGGTTCTGGAAGTCGGAGATGCCCTGGACCATGTCGAGGTCCTCGGCGGCGCTCTGCTCTTCCTTGCTGTACTGCTTCAAGGCCGCGAGGCGGCCCTCGGTGCCGTCGAGATTGTTCAGCCGCTCGCCGACCTGGCTGCGCATGCTCTGCATATTGCCCATGACGGCATCGATGTCGCGGATGCTGGCCGTGTTGGCCTGGGTGACCTGGGTGGGCGTGCGCAGCGTCGTGTTGAGGTCGGTGATGGCCTTGTCGATGACGTCGAAGACCTTGAGGCCATTCTTGGAGCCGGCGATGGCGAAGGCATCGCCATCGACCGGGGCGCCGGAGATGGTGACGGCCATGCCGTCGCCGGTGATGGCCTGGCCGGGCTTGAAGGCGCCGCTGGAGACGAGTGCCCCGAGGTCGGTGTCGGTCAGCGTGTAGGTCTGGCTGGGCGTGGTGCCGGCGATGTCGACGCGGTAGTTGTGGCCGGTCAGCAGCTTGGGGTCGATGGTGCGGCCGCTGTCGATCCAGCCCGAGGCGGCCTGGCCGGTGATGCCGTTGACCAGGGGGCCGCCGGTGACGGGGTCGATCAGCTGCACGACGGGCTTGCCGGTCGTGGGGTCGGTCGTCAGGATGCGCGGTGCGGTCTCGAAGCTGCCGTTGCCGCTGCCGGCCTGTTCCCAGGCGGAGCGGCCGTCGAGGGTGAGCTGGAAGTTGTCGAGGTTGCCGGTCTGGATGTTGCCCGGCACGCCGATATAGGAGACGCCGCCGGCCTGGTCCAGGAAGGGCGGCGTCGACGCGCCCTGGCCCGAGAAGATGTAGCCGCCCGAGCCGTCGGGCCGGTTGGCGATGGCCAGCAGCTGGTCGCGGATGCCCTTGAGCTTGGCGGCCAGGCCCTGGCGCTCGGAGTCGGAATAGCTGGCGTTGCCGGCCGCGACCATGGTTTCGCGGGCTTGCTGCAGCAGTTCGTTGGCGTCGCCCAGGGCCGATTCGCCCAGCGTCATGCTGTTGCGGCTGGCTTCCAGCGCGCGCTGGTTGGCCTCGACGCGGCCGATGGAGGCCAGCGCCCGCTCGGCACGCGCGGCGCCGGTGGGGTCGTCGCTGGCCAGGGCGATGCGCTTGCCGGAGGTCAGCTGCTCCTGCTGGTTCTGCATCGTCGTCTGGCGGCGCTGCAGATTGGCGATGGAGGCGTCGAAGAGGTTGGCGGTGGAGAGTCTCATGGCTTACCTCGGGGCCTAGCGCTGCGCAATGCGCATCAGTTCGTCGAAAAGGGTCTGGGCCGTCTGCAGCACCTTGGCGGCCGCCTGGTAGCCCTGCTGGAACTGCATCAGGCGCGAGGCTTCTTCGTCGAGGTTGACGCCGGCCTGGCCGGCGCGGCTGCTCTCGGCGTCGCCGGCGACGCTGGTCGAGACGTCGGACAGATAGTTGGCGCTCTGCACGCGGGCGCCGATGTCGCTCATGGCCGCGGCATAGCTGTCGTTGATGGTCGCACCGGGTGTCAGGCCGCCGCCGGCCAGCGACTGGCGCCCGACGAAGGTCTCGCTCTGGATGTTCAGGAAGGCCTTGGCGTTGCCGTTGTTGGTGGCCGTGTAGATGGTCGGGTCGATGGTGACGCGGTCGCCCTGGCGCGGCACGCCGTTGGTGCGCAGCTCGAAGCCGAGGTCGATGCCGGCGGCCGGCTGGTTGCCGATGGGCTGGCCGGAGCTCCAGCTGCCGGACAGCACCGTGCCGTTGGCCAGCGTCAGCGTGTACAGCACATTGCTCGCATTGGCCGGGTCGGGGCCGCCGAAGTCCAGCGTCATCGGCGCCGTGGTCGGATCGAAGTTCTGGTTGACCGCATAGATGCTGTCGACGCTGAGGGTGCCCTTGTTGGTGATGGCCGCGGAGGCGGTCAGCGGCGAAGCGGCGGCGATGCCGTTCGGGCTGTCCAGCACGCGCTTCATGTTGACGGCGGCGGAGCCGACGGGCTCGATGAGGAAGCTCTCGCCAGCGGCGGGGGGGGCGGGCGTGAAGTTGATGCGAAAGCCATCGATGGTGTCGCCGTCGTTGACGGTGCGCACCAGGCCGTCGGACAGCCGCGTCATCTCATAGACGCCCGGCGTGCTCGACGTCAGCTTGTAGCCGCTGGCCTGCAGCTGGCCGGCGTCGACGATGGTGGCGGCGACGCCATTGGTGAAGCCGCCGCCGGGGTTGCGCTGGTTGGTGGCCGCCGGCAGCACATTGGGCGGGGCGACGCTGAAGATGGCGGCGCCCTTGCCGGGCGGGTTGGACAGATCCAGGCCGAGGGCGTTCTGGTCATTGACCCGTGTGCCGATGGCCGCCGCGAGCTGGCCCAGCATGTTCTTGGCGTCCTGCAGGTCCTTGTTCTGGAAGCTCAGCAGGGCGGTCATGGAGCCGCCGGTCAGCACGCTCTCGTCCAGCGGCCGGTTGATGCCGCCTTCGTTGAGGGAGATCACCGCGCGCGACGGGTCGTAGGCGTCCTGGGCGATCTGCAGCGTCGAGGCCTGGTTGCCGAGCACCAGGCGCTGGCCGCCGCCGATGAAGACGCCGACGGTGTCGTCGTCGGCCGCCAGGGTCGTGACGGCCACGTGCTCGCCGAGCTGGGAGATCAGGCGCTCGCGCTGGTCGAGCAGGTCGTTGGGTGTGTGGCCGCTGCCGCGCGTCTTGGAGATCTGGTCGTTGATGTTGGCGATCTGCTGGGCCAGCTGGTTGACGACGACGACATGGGCCTTGAGGTCGCTGACGACGCCGGACTGCAGGTCGGTGATCTGCTGGCCGGCATTGGAGAAGCGCACCGCCAGCTCGTTGGCGCGGCCCAGGGCCACCTGGCGGGCCGAGGGATCGTTGGGGCGGCTGGCCACGTCGACCATGGAGTTCAGGAACTGGCTGGCCGCATAGCCCAGGCCTTCGGTGCCGGGCGGGAAGATCTTTTCCATGCGCGCCAGCTGCTCGGCGCGGGTGGAGTCGGCCATGGCCGTGGCCTTGGAGCTGGCGGCTTCCTTGGTCAGAAAGTCGTTGTGCGAGCGCACGACGGTTTGCACGTCAACGCCCTTGCCGAAGAAACCGGCGCCGGTGTATTGGCCAGGCGAGGTCGTCAGCACGACGGACTGGCGCGAATAGCCCGGCGTGTTGGCGTTGGCGATGTTCTGGCCAATGGTCTGCAATGCCGCCTGGTTGGCGAACATTGCGCGGGCGCCGAGGGTGAGCAAGCCAGCCATCTCAGTTCTCCGTTCCGCGCACGCGGCAGTTGCGGTGCATCAGATTTGCGGGCCGAGCGCCGGGCCGCTCCCTAGCCGGCCCGCGCGGGCGATGTGCTTGCCGGTCGATCCGGCAAGCATCGCCGTCCCCGCGGGGGACCGACCAAGATTCTTCTTGGGCGAGGGGCTTCATGTCAGGCCATCAGCGTGCTTTGCACGCGTTGGGTGGTGTGGATGGTCTTCGCCAGCTTCTCGGCATAGGCCGGGTCGGTGGCGTAGCCGGCCTGCTGCAGGCCGCGGGCGAAGCCGGCGGCGTTGCCGTTCTGGGCCTGCGCCACGACCTTGGCATAGCGGTCGTTGCTGCTGATCAGCCTGGCGTAGTCCTTGAAGGCCTCGTCATAGCTGCCGTAGGCGCGAAACTTGGCCGTCACCTTGACGGCCTGGCCATTGATGACCTCGGTGGTCTTCACGTCGACGGTCTTGCCGGTCCAGCCGGGCGTGGCCTTGATGCCGAAGACATTGTGCGAAGGCGTGCCATCGGCACCCGTGATCTCGCGCTTGCCCCAGCCGCTCTCGTGGGCGGCCTGGGCGACCATGAAGCTGGCCGGGATGCCGGTGGCGGCCGAAGCGGCACGGGCGGCGGCGTCGTGCTTCTGGATGAAGCCCTGCACGTGGTTGGGAATGCCTTTGGTGGCCAGGGCCGGCAGGGCCTGGGCCAGCGTCGTCTGGCTGTTCTTGCGGATGTTCTCGGGTGACAGGTCCTGGATGCCCATCTGGCGCTGCAGCTGGCGCGTGATGGCCTCGGACAGGCCGCCCGGCAGGCCGCTCATCTTGCCGGCGAACTGGGTGTCCAGCATCTCGGTGCCGAGCTGGGTTGCGTTGTTGTCCAGCATGCCGCTGGACAGCGTGGAAGCGCGCATGCTCTTCATGACTTCCTGCATGAAGAGCGATTCGAACTGCTTGGCCGTCTCGCGGATCGTGGCCTTGGGGTCGCGCGAGGCCTGGGCCTTGAGCGAATTCAGGGCATCGGCGCCCCCGAGGCTCTGGCCGGATATGGACTGGAAGGTGGAGGCCATCAGATTACCTCGAGCTCGGCATTCAGCGCGCCCGCACTCTTCATGGCCTGCAGGATGGCGAGCAGATCCTGGGGCGTGGCGCCAAGGGAGTTCAGCGCCTTGACGACGTCCGACAGGCGCGCACCGGCGGCCAGCTGGATGAGGCTGCCGGGTTCCTGGCGGATGGAGATGTCGGCCTTCTCGGCCACCGTCGTCTGGCCGCCAGACAGCGCATTGGGCTGGCTGATGATGGGCGTGGAGCTGATGGTCACCGACAGGCTGCCATGGGCCACGGCGCAGGCTTGCAGCGTGACGGCCTGGTTCATGACGACGGAGCCGGTGCGGGCGTTGATGACGATGCGGGCGGCCGGCGCGGCCATGCTGACGTCGAGGTTCTCGACATCGGCCAGGAAGGCGACGCGCTCGTCCGGGGTGCTGGGGGCCTTCACGCGCACGACGCGGCCATCCAGGGCCTGTGCGGTGCCGGCGCCCTTGGCCTTGTTGATGGCCTGGGCGACGGCGCGGGCGGTGGCGAAGTCGCTGCTGTTGAGGTCGAATTGCAGGCTGTCCGATCCCTGCGAGAGGGGCGTCGGCACCGAGCGCTCGACGAGGGCGCCCGCCGGGATGCGGCCGGCGCTGAGGTGGTTGATCTGCACCTTGGAGCCGCCGGCCGAGGCGCCGGCGCCACCGACGACCAGGTTGCCCTGGGCGATCGCATAGATCTGGCCATCGGCGCCGCGCAGGGGCGTCGCGATCAGCGTGCCGCCGCGCAGGCTCTTGGCGTTGCCGATGGAGGAGACATTGATGTCCAGCTGCTGGCCGGGCTGGGCGAAGGGCGGCAGCGAGGCCGTCACCATGACGGCGGCGATGTTGCGCGGCTGCATGGTCACGCCCTGGGGCAGCAGCACGCCGAACTGCTGCAGCATGGCCGTCAGGCTCTGGCCGGTGAAGGGGGCCTGCGTGGTCTGGTCACCCGTGCCGTCCAGGCCGACGACCAGGCCATAGCCCGTCAGCGGGTTGGAACGCACCCCGGCCACCGACGCCACTTCCTTGATGCGCGTGGCATGGGAGAAGGGCGCCAGCACGACGGCCAGGCTCAGAAGGAGGACTTTCAGGTACTTCACTCGGCAGATTCTGCGGACGCTTGAGCCCGCGAAGCCACCGAAAAGGACGCGGACGGCCCTGCTTTTCCCAACCACCGGTCGTGCCGCGCTGCCGGGCGGGGATTTTTCACGCTGTAAGGCGGGGCCGCCTCGCCCGACCACAGAGCACCTGTGAGGACTGAGGCGCCCAGGCAGCACAGCGAACTTTGCCCATCCTTCTATTTTTGGAGACCGAAATGAACCGTCTTTCCCTGCTGCCCGTATTGCTGTCCGTCACCCTCGTCGCCTTCACCGTGCCCGCCCAGGCCCAGAGCCTGACCCGCGAACAGGTCAAGATGGAGCGCGACGCCTTCCTGGCCCTGATGCGCTGGGACGAACTGACCGGCATGTGGGTGCTGAAGTCCGGCATGGAGCCGCCCAAGGGCGTCATGTCGCGCGCCGAGGTCATCGCCATGCGCGACCAGTTCCTGCGCATGAACGTCTACGACGACACCGTCGGCACCTGGGTGCCGGTCAAGGCGCCCCGCGACATGAGCACGCTGACGCGCGAGCAGGTCAATATGGAGACGCTGCGCTTCCTGATGATGTACCGCTACGACGAGCAGCGGAACGAGTGGATCAGCAAGATGCGCTGAACCCGCGACATCGCCGGCGGCCAGCCGCCGCCGCCCATGCCCGACCGATGGATCGGGCATCTTGCTTTGAGCCTCCTGCAAGCTCGTGCTCAGCTTCGGCCTCGCTGACGTGACATCCTGTCAATCCCGATCCCTGAAAGTCATCGACGCGTCGATCGCACTGCGGATCGGCGATGTGGACGGAAGTAGTTCACGTATTCCCGAATTTCACGGCGTTTGAGGGCGTTTGACGGAATTTTCGGTGCACTCAGACCCCGAATCGGAGGGGTTCATGACAGGTTTCTGAATGTGTCTCTCGGTAAAGTTTTGCGTACTGATCCGAGCTGCATCCGTTTGCAAGACCTGCCATGCCTCCGCCCTTCGAACCGTTGACCCTGGTTCATGTCGTGTTTTCGTCCCGTATCGCGGGCGGTGAGCGGCATTGCATCGATCTCGCCAACGCCCAGGCTGCGTTGGGCCATCGCGTCCACGTCATCGGCTCGGCCGGTTCGGCCGTGTCTGGCGCTCTCGCGTCGGGTGTTGGTTTTCATGGCTTGAAGCTGCCGCTGCTGCGTGGCTGGCGTGTCGCCGCCCTCGCGCGTCGCCTGGGCGCCGACATCTGCCACGGCCATCTCGGCCCGGCCTGCAAGGCGGTGGCCCATGCCCGGTCCGCGGCGCGCATCGGCACCCTGCACGTGGGCTATAAGGCCCACCACCATGCCCGCCTGGACGGCCTGGTCTGCGTGAACCGCGCCCAGCATGAGAGCCTGCCGCAGGGCGGCGCCCTGGCCAGCGTCATCTACAACTGGGCGCCCGAGCGCGACGCCGCGGCCGCGGCCCGTCACACCGACCTGCGCGCCGAACTCGGCCTGGCGCCGCAGCAATTGCTGGTCGGCAGCGTCGGACGCTTGCACCGCAGCAAGGGCATGGACCTGCTGATTGCCGGCTTCAAGGCCCATGCACCGGCCGACGCGGTGCTGGCCATCCTGGGCGAAGGTCCAGACGAGGCCGCGCTGAAGGAGCTGGCGGCCGGCGATGCGCGCGTGCGCCTGCTGGGTTTCCGCGGCGACGTCGACCAGTGCCTGAAATCCTTTGACCTCTTCGTGTCGCCGTCGCGCGAGGAAGCCTTCCCGCTGGCCATCCTGGAGGCCATGCGCGCCGGCCGGCCGGTGCTGTCCAGCGCCACCCAGGGTCCGCAGGAAATGCTGGCCGGCCAGCCGGCGCGCCTGGTGCCGGTGGGCGACGCCCACGCCCTGGGTCATGCCATCGCCGAAGAACTGGGGCGCCTGCGCCCCCTGCTGCCGCAGCAGCGCAGCGTGGCCTATGCGACGGCAGCCTACGATCGCTCCAATGCGGTCGCCCGCACCCTGGGCTTCTATCGCGACGTGATGCTTCACCAGGCTGCCCAGGCCAAGGGCTTCGACAGCGAGGAAGAGGCCTACGCCGCCTGGCACGTTTGATGTTCAAGTCGCCGCGTACCGACTTCTGGCGGGTCGGCATCGTCCCCGTTCCGGTTGAAGACATCGACGCGCGCCGCCTGAGCGCGGCGCGTGGCAGCATCACCTGGCTGCCCGAGGCGGGCCGGTGGCGCTATCTGGCCGATCCCTTCGGCCTGGTGCGTGGCGACGCCCTGCATGTCTTCGTCGAGGCCTTCGACTACCGCGTCAAGCGCGCCAACATCGAGCGCCACGAATTCGGCCTGGCCGACCTGAGCTGGCGGCGCAGCGCGACGGTGCTGGACAAGCCCTTCCACCTGTCCTACCCCCAGGTCTTCGAGCACGAAGGCGAGACCTGGATGGTGCCGGAGAGCTACCAGGCCGGCGAAATCGCCCTCTACCGCGCCACCGACGCCTCGCTCAACCATTGGGAACGCGAATGCGCCCTGCTGGGCGGCCTGCCCGGCGCCGACGCCTCCCTGGTCGAGCACGGCGGGCGCTGGTGGATGTTCTACACCCTGGTCGGCCCCGGCGCGCGCGACCAGCGCGAGCTGCATATCGCTCATGCCCCCGCCCTGGTCGGGCCCTGGAAGCCGCTGGCCACCAACCCGGTGCGCGTCAACCGTGAAGGCGCGCGCCCGGCGGGTCGCCCCTTCGTCGGCCGTGACGGCGTGCTGACCCTGCCGGTGCAGGACAGCTCCACCGGCTACGGCAGCGCAACACGCCTGCTGCGCTTGCCGACGCTGACGCCCGAGCATGTCGAGATCGAAGCCGGCGCCGAGCGCCTGACGGGCGACCTGGCCAGCGACAGCCACACCGCCGGCCTGCACACGCTGACCGGCTGCGGTGAGTTGACCCTCATCGACGTGAAGCGCATCGACCGTTCGCGCGGCAAGCAGTGGCTGGACTTGAAACGTCGGTTACGACGCCTGTTGGGTCGCTGAGACGCCTCGGGCACACAGCCCGGCCCGGCGGGCCTACCATGGCTCTTCATGAGCCCCCAGCCCCCTTTTAGCGAGCGCATCGCCGCGCTGACGGCGGCCCTGGAGTCCCAGGTCATCGCCTGGCGGCGCGATCTTCACCAACACCCCGAACTCGGCAACCGCGAGTTCCGCACCGCGTCCGTCGTCGCCGAGCACCTGCGCAGCCTGGGGTTTGACGAGGTCAGGACGGGCGTCGCCCACACCGGCGTCGTCGGCCTGTTGAAGGGCGGCAAGCCCGGCGGCGTCGTCGCGCTGCGCGCCGACATGGATGCCCTGCCCGTCACCGAAGAGGTGGAGCTGCCCTTCGCCTCGAAGGCCCGCGCGGTCTGGAACGGCGAGGAGGTCGGCGTCATGCATGCCTGCGGCCACGACTGCCATGTCGCCATCCTGATGGGCGTGGCCAGCATCCTCGCGAGCCTGCGCGAGGAGATCCCCGGCACCGTCAAGTTCATCTTCCAGCCGGCCGAAGAGATGCCGCCGGAGGGCGAGGAGGGCGGGGCGGCGCTGATGATCAAGGAAGGCGTGCTGGAGAACCCGACGCCCAGCGCCATCTTCGGCCTGCATGTCACCTCGCGTCAGCAGGCCGGCGTCATCGGCTACCGGCCCGGGCCGACGATGGCGAGCTCGGACAAGCTCAAGATCACCGTGCAGGGCAAGCAGACCCATGGCGCCGCGCCCTGGCTGGGCATCGACCCCATCGTCACCTCGGCGCAGATCGTGCTCGGCCTGCAGACCATCGTCAGCCGTACCCTGGACCTGAACCGCGAGCCGGCCGTCGTGACCATCGGCGCCATCAAGGGCGGCGTGCGCGAGAACATCATCCCGGACACCGTGGAGATGCGCGGCACCATCCGCAGCTTCGACGAGGGCATGCGCGAGGCCATCCACGAGCGCGTCACGCAGCTGGCCGAGGGCATCTCGGCGGCGTCGCGCGCGAGTTGCAAGGTCTGCATCACGCGCAACTACCCGGTCACGCGCAATGACCCGGTGCTGACGGAGCAGATGGTGCCGACGCTGACCCGCGTGGCCAGCACCGGCCCGCGGCCCATGGGCATCGAGGTCGTGCCCAAGGCGACGGGGGCGGAGGACTTCTCCTTCTTCCAGCGCCTGATCCCGGGTCTGTTCTTCTTCGTCGGCGTGACGCCGCCGGAGATCGAGCCGAGCAAGGCCTATTCCAACCATTCGCCACGCTTCATCGTCGATGAGCGCGGCCTGGAAGTGGGCGTCAGGGCCCTGGCCAACCTGGCGGTCGACTACCTTGTCAGCAAGGCGGAGTGATCAGCTCGGTGCGAGGTTGAGGAAGAAGCGCGACAGCCAGCCCACCGCGTGAGCATCGGCGGTGGCGCCACGGCCACGCTGCTCGATGCGCACATTGGCCACCGAGGTCGATGCCACGGCATTGCCCTGGCCGATCATGCGCGGGTCCACCTGGCCGGAAAAGCGCAGCACGTCGACATTGCGGTTCACGCCGATCTGCTTCTCGCCGCTGATCATCAGGTGGCCGTTGGGCAGCACACCGGTCACGACGGCCGTGATGGCGCCCGTGAACTCGTTGGTGTTCTGGTTGCTGCCCTTGCCCTTGTTGTCGTTGGCCGACGTGGCCTCCGCGCTGGCGCGGCCAAAAGCCTTGGGCGAGATGCCGGGCACGGCGGTGATGCCGGCCGACAGGCTGCCCGTCTTGCTCAGTTCGCTGGTGCTGGTCTGGGAGGCCGAGACGCGCTCCGTGATGTTGATGGTCAGCGTGTCGCCGACGAGGCGGGCGCGGTGATCCTCGAACAGCGGGCGGTAGCTCGCGGCCTGGTAGATCGAGCCGTTGCTGGCAGCCATGGGCTGCACCGGCGGCAGGTTGACGACCGGCGTCGCGGCCATCTCCACATGCGGCTCGGGGTAGGGCGTGGCGCAGCCGGCGAGCAGGGCGGGAATGGCGATGAGGGCGAGGTACTTCTTCATGGCGAGGCGGATCAAATCTGGGCCAGCTTCTGCAGCATCTGGTCGGAGGTCTGCACGGCCTTGGAGTTCAGCTCGTAGGCGCGCTGGGTCTGGATCATCTGCACCAGCTCCTCGACGACGTTGACGTTGGAGGTCTCGACAAAGCCCTGCTGCACCGCGCCGATGCCGTTGTTGTTGGGGGCGCCGGTGTTGGGCGTGCCGCTGGCGGCCGTCTCGGTGAACAGGTTCTGGCCCTTGGGATCGAGGCCGGCCGGATTGACGAAGGTGGCCAGCTGCAGCTGGCCCACGGTCTGCGCGGCGGCCTGGCCGGGCAGGGTGACGCTGACCGTGCCGTCGTTGCCGATGGTCAGGCTCTGCGCGTTGGCGGGAATGGTGATGCCGGGCAGCAGCGTGTAGCCGTTGTTGGTGACCATCTGGCCGTTGGCGTTGAGCTGGAAGGAGCCGTCGCGGGTGTAGGCGGTCGTGCCGTCGGGCTGCTGGATCTGGAAGAAGCCGTCGCCCTTGATGGCGAGGTCCAGGTTGTTGCTGGTCTGCTGCAGATTGCCCTGGGTATAGATGCGGGCCGTGGCCACCGGGCGCACGCCCAGGCCGACTTGCAGACCGGTGGGCAGCGTGGTCTGGTCGGTGCTGTTGGCGCCGGCCTGGCGCATGTTCTGGTAGATCAAGTCCTCGAACACCGCGTGCGAACGCTTGTAGCCATTGGTGGCGACGTTGGCGAGGTTGTGCGAGATGTTGTCCAGCTGGGTCTGCTGGGCTTCCATGCCGGTCTTGGCGATCCAGAGCGAGCGCATCATGGTCAGGTACTCCCGAGGAGCTTGGCCGATTGCTGGCCTTGGGTCTGTGCAATCTGCAGCAGCTTCATCTGCTGCTCGAACTGGCGGCCGGCGGCGATCATGGCGACCATGGTCTCCACCGGGCTGACATTGCTGCCTTCCAGCGCACCGTCCTGCAGGCGGGCGGCGGCGTTGGCGGGCAGGTCCCCGTCGGCGGCGCGGAACAGGCCGTCGTCGCCACGGGTCAATTGGTTGGTGGCCTCGGGCGTGACCAGCTTGAGCCGGCCCACCGTCGTCGGCTTCTGGTTGGGCGCCTTGGCGCTGACGGTGCCGTCGCTGCCGATGGACACCTCGCTGTTGGGCGGCACATTGATGGGGCCGCCGTCACCCAGCACCGGCATGCCGTTGCGCATGACGAGGAGGCCTTCGGCGTTGACGTCCAGCGAGCCGGCACGGGTATAGGCCTCGGTGCCGTCGTTGGACTGCACGGCCAGCCAGGCGTTGCCCTGCATGGCGACGTCGAGGTTGCGGCCGGTGGGCGTCAGCGGGCCCTGGGCGTCGTTGTAGCCGATGGTGGTTTCCAGCGCGAAGGCGCGCGTGGACGCACCGTCGCCGCGCACCGGCACGGCGCGGAAGGCCTGCAGCTCGGCGCGAAAGCCGTTGGTGGTGACATTGGCGAGGTTGTGCGAGAGCACGTCCTGCCGCTGCATGGCCGCCTTGGCGCCGGCCATCGAGAGGTAGATCATGCGGTCCATCGCGCGTCCTCAGCCGTGGTCTTGATCAGCGCAGGTTGACGATGGTCTGCAGGACCTGGTCCTGCGTCTTGATCGTCTGCGCATTGGCCTGGTAGGCACGCTGGGCCGTCACCATGTTGACGAGCTCGGCGGTCAGGTCGACATTGCTCTCCTCCAGCGCGCCGGACTGCAGCGCGCCCATATTGCCGTCGCCCGGCACGCCGACGACCGCGTCACCGGAGGCCACCGTGCGGATCCAGACGTTGCCGCCCATGGTCTGCAGGCCTTGCGGGTTGCGGAAGCTGGCCAGCTCGACCTGGCCCGCGGGCTTGCTCTGGCCATTGGAGTAGCGGGCCTGGACGATGCCGTCGTTGCCGACCTGGATGCCGGTCAGCTGGCCGGGGGCGTAGCCGTCCTGGGTCAGGTTGGTCACGGCGAAGCTGCTGCCGTTCTCGGTCGCGCCGGTCAGGTCGAGCTGGATGCCGGGGATGGCCAGCGTCGGATTGCCGCGCGAGCTGGTGCCGGACGGCACGGGCATGGGGATGGTGCCGGGCGGCGTCGTCGCGCTGCCGGCGATGGTGGACGGCGCGCCGCCGGTGGGCGGGAAGGTGACGGTGGTGTAGGGGATGGTCGGGTTGCCGTTGGCGTCCAGCGGGATGGCGTTGCCGGAGGCGTCGGTGTCAAACGGCGTGCCGTTGGCCGTCGCGTAGACGTTCCACACGTCGTTGGGCGGCACGGCGCCGCTGGGGTCGGTGGCGCGCTGGAAGTAGAAGGTCACGGCGACGTCCTGCCCCTTGGCGTCATAGACGGTCATGGATGTCGCGTTGTTGTAGGTCGTGCTGTCCTTCAGGTCCATGCCGGTGCCGGTACCGCCGCCCGGGGCGGTGGTCTTCAGGCGGGAGTCGAGGTTGAACTCCATCGAGACCTTGGTCGTCACGGCTGGCGGGATGCCGCCGGTGGGCAGGGACAGGGGCTGGGCCGTGCCCGGCTGGATGACGCCGGCACCATTGGCCGGGTAGCCCATCAGCTTGAGGCCGTCGTTGTTGACGATGAAGCCGTCCTTGCTGACCTTGAACTGACCGTTGCGGGTGTAGCGCGTCGGGTTGACGCCGTCGCTGACCTGGAAGAAGCCGCCGCCATTGATGGCGAGGTCCATGGGGTTCTCGGTCGTCGTGATATTGCCCTGCGTGAACTGCTGGGCCACCGACTGCAGCGAGGTGCCGATGCCGATCTGGTTGGCGCCGGCGCCGTTCAGCGCGGCGGCGTAGACGTCGGAGAATTCGGCCCGCGAGCCCTTGGCGCCAAAGGTGCCGGAGTTGGCGATGTTGTTGCCGATGACGTCCAGGTTCTTGGAGGCGGCGTTGAGCCCGGAGAGGCCTTGCTGGAAGCTCATGGGGGAGTCCTTGCTGTCGTGCGGGAGAAATGGGACGGTGGGGTCAGTTGACCGAGGAGACGGCCGTGTAGTCGACCGGGCCCAGGTGTTCGAGATTGAGCTTGAGGCTGCCGTTCTCGCTGTAGACGGCGTCCACCTTGTCATGGGTGTAGAGGGTGGACGTGACGGCCTTGGCGCCATTGGTGGCCGTGATGCGGTACTTCAGGTCACTGCCTTCGGCGGCCTTGCTGCCTGCGGGCCAGGAGAAGGTCTGGCGACCCGAGCCCTGGGCGCCCAGCTGGACGGTGTCGATGACATTGCCGGCCGCACCGAGGATCTCCAGCTTGACGGCTTGGGCCGCGCCGTCGAGCTCGTAGCTGGCCTCGGCGACGCCGTTCTCGACGTGCAGCTTGTCGCTGGGCACGCTGACCTCGCGGCCGACCAGGGAGATGGACTGCAGGGCCTGCATCTGGCCGAGCTGTGAGCCCAGGCCCTTGATGCTGGTGTCCAGCGTGGACAGGCTCGTCACCTGCTGGATCTGCGCCATCTGGCTCGTCACCTGGGCGTTGTCCATGGGGTTGAGCGGATCCTGGTTGTTCATCTGTGCGACGAGCAACTTCAGGAAACGGTCCTGGGTCTCGGCGGCGTTCTTGGCCGAGGTGGTCGGCGTCTGGGTGCTGCTGCCGTTGAGTGCGGTGATGTCCATGGCGGGCCTTCAGCGGTCAGGACTGGCCGAGTTGCAAGGTCTTGAGCAGCAGGCTCTTGGCCGTGCTCATGACTTCGATGTTGTTCTGGTAGGAACGCGAGGCCGAGATCATGTTGACCATCTCTTCCACCGGGTTCACGTTGGAATAGGTCACATAGCCATCGGCGTCGGCCTGCGGGTGCTTGGGGTCGTGCACGCGGCGGCCGGGGGTCTGGTCCTCGGTCACGTTGGTCACGCGCACGCCGGCGCTGCCGCTGTCGTTGCCGGCGCCCATCAGCTGGGTCTGGAACACGACCTGACGGGCCTTGTAGGCCTGGCCGTCCGGGCCGGCGACGGTGTCGGCATTGGCCAGGTTGCTGGCCACCACGTTGAGGCGCTGGCTCTGCGCGCTGACCGCGCTGCCGGCGACGTGGAAGATCTGGAACATCGACATGGCCTAGTCCTCCATCAGCTCTGGTTGTGCGACTTCATCGCGTCCAGCGTCGTGCGCACCGAGCCGTTGATGAAGCGCAGCGTGGCCTCGTACTTCACCGAGTTGTCGGCGAAGCTGGCGCGCTCGCGGTCCATGTCCACGCCATTGCTGTCCAGGCTGGTCTGGGATTGCAGCGCGTATTCCTTGCCGCTCTCACCGCGCGCACCGGCCAGCGGGGCGATATGGCCGCGCTGGGTCGTCTGCAGGGCGCCGTTGGTCGCGATCTCGCCGGTGGCCTCGCGCAGGGCCTTGGAGAAATCCATGTCACGGGCCTGGTAGCCCGGCGTGTCGGCATTGGCGATGTTGCTGGCGAGCTGGCGCTGGCGCTCTGCCCGGAGCGTCAGCGCCTGGGTCTGGAAGTTCAGCGTGTCGGTGAGTCGGTTCAACATCTTGGGGCCTCTTTCGAGGTGCAGGGCCGGGATGGCTCTTCTCGCAAATTGTCTGAAGCAGGCCCGAAAACATGAGCGGGATTAGCGGGGCCAAAGCCGCTCAATTCCGACCTAGAGCTGGCGACTCCTTCTCTAGAGTGGCGGCCATGCTGCGTGCCACCCTGCTCCTCGTCTGCCTGCTCGCCGCCCTGCCGGGGCGGGCGCAGACCGTGCTCGACCCGGCACTGCTGGAGCGGGTCCGCGTGCTGGCCGAGACGGCCGCCCGCGCAGCCGCGCCGCCCAATACCCGCGTCGCCGTCGAGATCGGCGCCCTCGACGCCCGCCTGCGCCTGGCGCCCTGCCAGCAGATCCAGCCCTATCTGCCGCCCGGCATGGCCGTCTGGGGCAGGAGCCGCATCGGCCTGCGCTGTACCGACGGCGTGGCGCGTTGGAATGTGACCCTGCCGGTGCGCGTCGCCGTCTTCGGCCGCGCCGTCGTTGCCAACGGCCCGCTGCCGGCGGGCGTGAATTTGTCTCAAGAACAGCTGGCCCTGGCCGATATCGACATCGCGGCCGAACCCGGCGCTGTGTTCACCGACCCGGCCCTGCTGATCGGGCGCACGCTGGCCCGGCCGCTGGGCGCCTCGGAAGCCGTGCGCGCGCCGGCGCTGAAGTCGCGCCAGTGGTTTGCCGCCGGAGAGACCGTCCAGGTCCGGGTGGCGGGTGAGGGATTTGCCGTTGCCTCCGAGGCCCAGGCCCTGTCGGCCGGCATCGAGGGCCAGGAGGTCAGGGTGAGGTTCGAAAGTGGCCGCATTGCCAGCGGCCGGGCCGTCGGCGAACGCCGCGTGGATGTACTGCTGTGAGCAAACTGCCACGATTCGCTACAACTGGCCGGAAAAACCGGCCAGTTCCGGCTCAAGTTCCTAGGCCTGGGGCCGATACAGGGGGAAACTCCCCTGCAATGCCCTCTGCGGGGCCCGCCCCGCACCCTGGAGAAGCTCATGAAGATCGGTAACAGCCCAGACGGCAGCGCCAGCCCGCCCAAGGCCGAGCGCCCCGCCGCTCGCAAGCCCGAGGCTGCGTCCACCACCGACATCGTCCGCCAGACCGCCCAGGCCGCCACGTCGGCGCCCAGCGCCCAGGTCGATATTTCCAGCGCCGCCAAGCTCGCCGCCAGCGCCGGTGCAGACGACGGCAGCTTCGACGCTGCCAAGGTCGCCCGCATCTCCAAGGCCATCAGTGAGGGTAAGTTCACGGTCAACGCGAACGCCATCGCGGACAAGCTGGTCTCGAATGCGCAAGAATTGCTGGACAGCCGCGTCAACAAGCAGCACTGACAACATGACCGCCACCGCTTCGTCCACCCTCAGCACCGAACTCGAGCAGCCCCTGCTGGCCGTCGAGGCGGCGCTGAACCAGCTCGGCGATGCGCTGGCCCGCCGCGACGCGGCAGCCATCGAACAGCACGCGGCCGAGCTGCACCAGCATCTGGCCCGAGCCGTGCAGAGCTTTACCGAAGCCGCCCGCACCGGCAGCGTCCCGAGCGCCCTGCGCAACCGTCTGGTGCGTGCCGGCGGCCTGCTGGCCGCCCAGCGCGAGGCCCTGGCCCGCGGCAATGCGTCGCTGGATCGCGCCCTGGATGTGCTGATCCCCAGCGAACCGACCGGCCTCTACGGCGCCGGCGGCAAGGCTGAGCGCCGCAGCGTCGGCGGCGGCAGCTACCAGGCCTGATCAGTTCCGCAACGAAGAACGCCACCTCGCGAGGTGGCTTTTTTGCGCCCGATCGCCGGGCGATGGCAAAAGAAAAGCGGCCCCGCGGCGCCGCTTGTCATGGCGCGAGGCGCTGATTACTTGGCGGCCAGGGCGGTGGTGCGGCGCACAACCGGAGCCGGGAAGTCGCCCAGTTCGCGGGCGGCGTTCTCGCCATGGTCGGCGGCCAGGGCGGCCGTGGTCTCGCTACGCAGCTCGGTGGCCTTGACCGTCAGCACGGCTTGACGGGGCAGCTTGGCCGTCACGACGGCTGAAGCCTTGGCGGCGGCCGGCGTCGAGGGCTCGACGCCCTTCTCGCCTTGCAGGACGGCCAGTTCACCGCTGTTGCGGGCGGCCACGAGGTCGGCGATGACGGCTTCGCGGGTGGTCTGGGCGGAGGCGGCGCCGGCGGCGATCAGCAGGGTGGCGGCGGCGAAGACGGTAGACAGCTTGCTCATGATGATTTCCTTCAAGTTCCGTGGCGGTTGTTCCGCCTGGTTGGCTTGGGCATCGCGACCGCGGTGTCCATGGGCTGAACTCTAGGCAGTGAAGCTCAGTAGAAACACCAGTACTGGAGCAATGCGGCGTTCTTAAAAGGAAAACAATCTACGCTTTCAATAAATCGTCATGCCGAAATTCGAGCGAATTCATCAGCGAGTGGCGGCCTGGCGCACCTTGTCCAGATAGACGTGGCCATCCGGCGGCAGGCCGCTGCGCTGCGAGGCCCAGATCATTTCGCCCAGGGCGTCCATGGCGACATGATGGGCCTCATGCCGGGAATTGCGCTTGGCGGCCAGCAGGTCAATGGCCTGGCGGATGCCGGAGGGCTGGTCGATGGCGTGCTGCTCCGTGATGGTCAGATGCATGGACAGATGCAGGAAGGGGTTGGTGCGGCCTTCCTCGACCGTGTAGACCTTGTCCAGCGCGGCCGCCTCGTCGTCCAGCTCGTCGTGGTACTCGGGATGCTCGGCAATCCAGTCCGCCGCCAGCGCCTCCATGGGGATCAGCGGCGCGCCATCGCGCCATTTGCGGTAGGTGGCGCAGAAGAAGCGCCGGACTTCGAGTTGGGACGGGGCGAACATGGGGCGATTGTCGCCGCCGGCCTCAATCCAGCCGGTCTGCCAGGGCTTGCAAGCCTTGCAGCGCGCCCAGGGCCAGGCTCATGCCCAGCGACGTGGCGACGGCCGGCTCGCGCGGGTTCAGGCGCAGCATCTGGCCGCCGTGGCGGGCCACGACCTGCTGGCTGAAGTGGCGCACCGAAGGCACAGCCGTGCCGGCGCCGATCTCGATGACGACGGGCCGCTCCACGCGCGCCAGCCAACGGGCGAGGCGGGTCTCCTGGGCGTCGTAGCGGTCGCCCACCCAGCCCCAGTCGCCAAACATCAACAGGTTGGGGCGCGCCAGGCCGGCGCAGCCGGGGCAGGTGGGCAACTCGCCCAGCCAGCGGCACTCAAGCTCGTCGATATCGGGCTGGATGGCATCGGCCGGCCAGGGCGCCTGGCCGCAGCCACACAGGCATTGCAGCCAGTGCAGGGAGCCATGGCATTCGTGGATCAAGGCCTCGTCGAAGCCGGCGCGCTGGAACTGACCATCGACATTGCTGGTGAACACTGCCAGGCCTTGCGGCATGCGCTCGCCCCACGTCCTCAACAGCGCAAAGCCCTCATGCGGCACGGTGCGGCGGTACAGGGCGAGGCGATGGCCGTAGAAGCCCCAAGCCAGGCGCGGGTCGCGCTCGAAGGTCCGGGGCGACGCAACCGTCGTGAAGTCCAGCCCCGCCCGGCCCAGGGCCGGATAGGCGCGCCAGAAGCCCTCGCGGCCGCGGAAATCCGGCAGGCCGGAGTCCACGCCCATGCCAGCGCCGGCCGCAATGATCAGCGCATCGGCCTGGGCGATCAGCGCGGCGGCTTGGTCCAGCGCCGCTTCGCTCATGAGGCAGCGTCGGTGTCGTGCTTGTCCCAGCCGCCACGCTGGGCCTTGCGGTGCGCGTCCTCGGCCTCGCGCTCGGCGGCCATCAGCTGCTCGAACTGCTGACGGCCCAGTCGGGCGGCGGCGATCAGCGCGTTCTCGTCGCCCTGCAGCGGCACCATGGTGTTGAGCACGTCGATGTTGTGGCGCCGGAAGCGCATGGCCTGGCGGCGTGCGGCGTGCGGCTCCATGCCGCTGAGCTCCAGCACGCTGCGCGCGCTCATCAGCGCGGCGTCGAAGGTCTCGCGTTCGATGTGGCGCACGCCGGCCTCGTGCAGCTGGTAGTAGTGCTGCACGTTGCGGGCGCGGGCGACGACGGTGATCTGCGGGAAATGTTCGCGCACCAGCTCGGCCAGCTCGACGCTCTGGGCGATGTCGTCGATGGCGATGACGAGGATGCGGGCCGTGGCGGCGCCGGCGGTCTTCAGCATGTCCAGGCGCGTGGCGTCGCCGTAATAGACCGTCCAGTCGAAGCGGCGCAGGCTTTCGATGGCCTCGGAGTCGTGGTCCAGCACGGTGGCCTCCAGCCCATTGGCGCGCAGCATGCGGGCCACGACCTGGCCATAGCGGCCGCTGCCGGCAATGATGATGGGCGAGGGCGGCGGCGGCACGGCTTCGGCGCGCTTCTTGAGGCCGCGGCGGGCGAGCTTCTGCGACATCAACCGGTCGCCGCCGGTCAGCAGCAGCGGCGTCAGCGCCAGCGACAGCGCCACGGCGGCGACCAGGGCCGAGTTCTGGGCCGCGTTGATCATGCCCTCGCTCTGCGCGAGCTGGAAGACGACGAAGCCGAACTCGCCGCCCTGGGCCAGCAGGATCACGAAGGCCGGGCGCTCGACCAGGGGGATCTTCATGGCCTTGGACATCAGCACCAGCACGAAGATCTTGCACACCAGCAGTGCCGCCAGCACGGCCAGCACGAAGCCGGGCTGGCCGGCCACGGCCTTGAGGTCCAACCCCATGCCGACAGCGATGAAGAACAGGCCCAGCAGCAGCCCCTTGAAGGGCTCCAGGTCGGTCTCCAGCTCGCGCCGGTATTCGCTTTCGGCCAGCAGCACGCCGGCCAGGAAGGCGCCCAGGGCCATCGAGAGCCCCACGAGTTGCATCAGCGCCGCCGTGCCCAGCACCAGCAGCAGCGCCGCCGCCGTGAAAATCTCGGGCGTCTTGCTGTGGGCGATCCAGCGCAGCGCCGGGCGCAGCGCCAGGCGGCCGCCGAAGATGATGACGACGATGGCGCCCACGGCCTTGGCGCCTGCCAGCCAGGTCTTGCCGTCGCCGTCGTCATGCGCACCGCTCAGGGCCAGCACCGGCACCAGGGCCAGCACGGGAATTGCGGCGATGTCCTGCAGCAGGGCGACCGACAGGATGCTCTCGCCCGCCGTCGTGCGGCCGAGGTTGCGCTCGGCCAGCACCGCCAGGGCGACGGCGGTGGACGACATGGCCAGGCCCAGGCTGACGACGACAGCCAGGCGCCAGGGGTAGCCCAGGGCGAGGCCGACGGCCGTCAGCACGGCCGCGCAGCCCAGCAGTTGCACGCTGCCCCAGCCGAAGATGGGCCGGCGCATGGACCACAGCCGCTTGGGCTCCAGCTCCAGGCCGACCAGGAAGAGCATCAGCACGACGCCGAGTTCGGCGACCTCGGGGATGGCCGTCGTTTCGGGAATCAGCGCCAGCACACCGGGACCGATCAGCAGGCCGGCGACGAGATAACCCAGGATGGATCCCAGCCTGAGATAGCGCGCCAGCGGCACCGCCAGCACGGCGGCAGCCAGGAAGACGAGGGGCAGTTGCAGCCAGTTGCCATGGCTCATGGCGCGTCCCCCCCACCCAGCGTCGAGAACAGCGGCGGCCTTTCGTCCAGTGCTACCGCTTCCTCGTCGCCGACCTCCGGCGCCGCGAGGTCGTGGCACCACTCGGGGTAGTGCGTCAGCCGCTTCACAAACAGTTCGGCGTGGGCGGTGATCTCCTCATCGGTGGCGCGGTGAGCCGCGTGCAGGATCTGCGGCGGCAGATAGTGCATGCCGCAGGTCTTGGCCGACTGTTGATAGGGCAGCAGGAACTCCTCGATGGCGTGGTGGTTGTGGCCGCCCGGCGCATAGGCCTCGGCACCGCCGCCGGTGGAGGCCACCAGCCAGAAGTCCTTGCCATGCAGGGCCGTGCCGCCCGGGCCATAGGCCCAGCCCAGGCGTGCCACCTCGTCCAGCCAGAGCTTCTGCAGGGCCGGCATGCTGTACCAGTAGATGGGATGCAACATGACGACGAGCTTGGCCGCCTCGAGGGCGCGCTGTTCGGCGTCGATGTGGATGTGGAAGTCGGGGTAGAGGCGGTAGAGGTCGCGCAGCTCCACACGGGCGGCCGCCGGCGAGGCGCGCAGTGCGTCGAGCACGGTGCGGGTCGCATGGGAGCGGGCCAGGTCGGGGTGGGCGGCGAGGACGAGGATGTCGCGGGCGGTACTGTCAGGCATGGCGAGCTAGGTTACCGTCCCTGGACGACACATCCACCCAGGTCAGCCCGAATGCGCATCTTCGAGACCCTTGCCGATCTTCAGGCTCTCATCGGCCAGCCTCTGGGCCACAGCGACTGGATCACCGTGGACCAGGCCCGCGTGAATGCCTTTGCCGAGGCCACCGAGGACCGGCAGTGGATCCATGTCGACCCCGAGCGCGCCAAGGCCGGGCCCTTCGGCGCGCCCATCGCGCATGGCTTCCTGACGCTGTCGCTGATCCCCTATTTCTTCGAGACCGGCTTTGCGGTGCGCGAGAGCCGCATGGTGCTGAACTACGGCCTCAACAAGGTGCGCTTCACCAAGCCGGTGCCGGTGGGCAGCCGGCTGAGGGCGGCTTTCAAGCTGCTGGCCATGGAGGAGGTGGCGGGCGGCGCCGTGCAGGTGACCGTGGAAGTGGCCATTGAAGCCGAAGGTGCGGCCAAACCCGTCTGTGTGGCCGAGAGCCTGGCGCGCCACTATCGCTGAGCAGATAGCATCGCGGCCTCTCCAACGACCGCTTTCGCCTGCCGCCATGGCCTCCAGCCTGCTAGTTCTGCTCGACGACATCACCACCGTCCTTGATGACGTGGCGACCATGACCAAGGTCGCCGCCAAGAAGACCGCCGGTGTGCTGGGCGATGACCTGGCGCTGAACGCCCAGCAGGTCAGCGGCGTCAATGCCGATCGCGAGCTGCCCGTCGTCTGGGCCGTGGCGGTCGGCTCGCTGCTGAACAAGGCCATCCTGGTGCCCGCGGCGCTGGCCATCTCGGCCTTCATGCCCTGGGCCATCACGCCGCTGCTGATGGTGGGCGGCGCCTATCTGTGCTTCGAGGGCTTCGAGAAGCTGGCCCACAAATTCCTGCACAGTGCCGAGGAAGACCAGGCCCATCACGACGAGCTGGTCAAGGCCATTGCCGACCCCCAGGTCGACATGACCAGCTTCGAGCGCGACAAGGTCAAGGGCGCCATCCGCACCGACTTCATCCTGTCCGCCGAGATCATCGTCATCGCCCTGGGCACGGTGGCCACCGCGCCGCTGCAGACCCAGCTCGCAGTGCTGGTGGCCGTGTCCATCGCGATGACGGTGGGCGTCTATGGCTTTGTGGCCGGTATCGTGAAGATGGACGATGTGGGCCTGTGGCTATCGCGCAAGGCGGGTGCTGCGGCCCAGGCCGTCGGCCGCTTTCTGCTGGCCGCGGCACCGCGATTGATGAAGCTGCTGACCGTGCTGGGCACGGCGGCGATGTTCCTGGTCGGCGGTGGCATCCTCGTGCACGGCATTGCGCCGCTGCATCACGCCATCGAGCATCTGGCCTTGGGCCAGGCTTGGGTTGTGGCGGCGCTGCTGGAGAACGGCGCGAATGCGCTGGTGGGCGTCATCGCCGGCGCCCTGGTGCTGGCCGGCGTGATGGCGGTGCAGAAGCTGCGTGGCCGCTAGACCGGCGTGTAGGCCAGCCGCACGTAGATAGGCGCAAACGCCTCGGCCTGGGTGATCTCGAGCAGGCGCTCCTTGGCCAGCTCCAGCATCGCAATGAAGGTGACGACGAGGACGGCCTGGCCGCGCGTGACGTCGAACAGGGCCTCGAACTCGACGAAGCGCTGGCCCTGGAGCCGGCGCAGCACGATGCTCATGTGCTCGCGCACCGACAGCTGCTCGCGGCTGATCTTGTGGTGCTGGTTGAGCTTGGCGCGCTTGAGGATGTCCAGCCAGGCCTCGCGCAGGTCGTCGGTGTTGACGTCGGGAAAGCGCGGCGTGAGGGACTGCTCGATGTGGATCTGGGCGCGCAGGAAGTCGCGGCCCAGCAGCGGCAGGCGGTCCAGGCGGGCCGCGGCGAGCTTCATCTGCTCGTACTCCAGCAGGCGGCGCACCAGCTCGGCGCGCGGATCCTCGACCTCCTTGCCGTCCTCGCTCTTCTTGGGCGGCAGCAGCATGCGCGACTTGATCTCGATCAGCATGGCCGCCATCAACAGGTATTCGCTGGCCAGCTCGAGGTTGTGCTTGCGGATCTGCTCGACATAGCTGAGGTACTGGCGCGTCACGTCGGCCAGCGGGATGTCGAGGATGTTGAAGTTCTGCTTGCGGATCAGGTAGAGCAGCAGGTCCAGCGGGCCCTGGAAGGCCTCCAGGAAGACCTCCAGCGCATCCGGTGGGATGTAGAGGTCCAGCGGCATCTGGAACAGCGGCTCGCCATACAGGCGAGCCACGGCCACCGCGTCGACGACCTCGGGCAGGTCGGACTCGGCCTGGCTGGATTCCTCAGCCACGGCGGTCAAGGTTTACTTGCCAGAGGTCTGGTAGACGTAGGGCTGCTGGGGTACGCGGGCTTCGTTGAAGCCGGCCTGGGCCGTGCGATCCTGCTCCTTGTCCCACAGCAGGGCGCGGCCGGCGCGCTGCTCGGCTTCCAGCGTCGGGCGCTGGGCCTTCAGTTGCTCGATGAAGCTGGTGACTTCGGACTTGTAGGGCTTCCAGAACAGGGGCATGGCGGGTCTCTAGGGCTGAAGGGCGGATTTTAGATCGGCGATGCCGGGGACGATGGCGGCCTCGCCCAACTCGGCTGCCAGCCCGGCGCGGTGCAGCAGGTCCAGGGGCTGGGCGTTGACCTGGGCCAGCACCAGGGCGACGCCGCGCCGCAGCAGCGTCCGGTGCAGTTCGCGCAGGGCCTCGAGGCCCGAGGTGTCCATGACGATGAGGCGGTGCATCTCCAGGGCGACGGTCCGGGTGTCCGGCGGCAGTTGCTCCGGCAGCGATTCCAGCTTGCCGACGGCGCCGAAGAAGAGGGCGCCATAGAGTTCGTAGGCGACGACGCCGGGTGGTAGCTGCGGCTCCTCGACACGCTTGAGCGTGAACAGCTGGCCCATGCGCCAGACGAAGAAGACGCAGGACGTGATCAGCCCGACCTCCACGGCCACGGTCAGGTCGGCGACGACGGTCAGCACGAAGGTGCCGAGCAGCAGGGTCCGGTAGGTCAGGTTGAAACGCCGCAGCCGCGCGAACTCGTGCCACTCGCCCATGTTCCAGGCCACGACGAGCAGGATGCCGGCCAGGGCCGCCAGCGGCACATGCACCGCCAGCGGTGCCGCGACGAGCAGGATGAGCAGCAGGCTCAGCGCATGCACGATGCCGGCGACGGGGCTGGTGGCGCCGGCGCGGATGTTGGTGACGGTGCGCGCAATGGTGCCGGTGGCCGGCAGGCCGCCGAACAGCGGGGCGGCGATGTTGGCCAGGCCCTGGGCCATCAGCTCCTGGTTGGGGTCGTGGCGGGGCAGCCCGGGCGTGAGCTTGTCGGCCACGCGGGCGCACAGCAAGGACTCGATCGCGCCCAGCAGCGCCAGCGTCAGCGTCGGAATGACCAGCTGCTGCATGCCGGCCCAGTCCATCGTCGGCCAGGCCAGGGCGGGCAGGGCCTGCGGAATGCCACCGAAGCGGCTGCCGATGGTGTCCAGCGGCAGTTGCAGCAAGGCCGTCGCGGCTGTCGCGCCGACGAGGGCGATGACCGTGGAGGGCAACAGGGCCATCCAGCGCCGCAGGCCGGTGAGTGGCCGGTCCTGCGCGATGTTCTTGGGCCAGAGCAGCACCACGGCCATGCAGGCCGATGCCAGGGCCGGCGCCACCGGGTTGAGGCCGCCCAGGTGCTCGCGCAGTGCGGCGATCTGGCCGAAGAAGTCGGCCGGCATCTTGTCGATGCGCAGGCCCAGGAAATCCTTCAGCTGGGCCAGTGCGATCAGCACGGCGATGCCGTTGGTGAAGCCGGTGACGATGGCCACCGGGATGTAGCGCACCAGCACGCCCAGGCGCAGCGCGCCCATGGCCAGCAGCAGCAGGCCCGCGCCCATCGTGGCCAGCAGCAGGTTGGCCAGGCCGTGGCGCTGCAGGATGCCGTAGACGACGACGATGAAGGCGCCCGCCGGGCCGCCGATCTGCACGCTGGAGCCGCCCAGCAGCGAGACCAGCAAGCCCCCGACGATGGCCGTGGCCAGGCCTTGTTCCGGTCGCAGTCCGGAGGCGATGGCGAAGGCCAGCGCGAGCGGCAGCGCGACGATGCCGACCGTCAGGCCGGCGCCGAGGTCGGCGAGGAAGCGTTCACGCGAGTAGCCCGACCGCAGCGCGAGCGCGCGGGGGCGGAAGGGGTGCAGCTGGGGCAGTGACATATGACCTCCGGAAGGGCGACGACGCAACAAGCGTGGTCGCGGCCGGAGGTCCGCAGTGATAGCGCTCGGCGATGAAACGCCGGCGCCTGGAGGGGCCGAGCAGCGCGCTGGGAGTCGCTCGGCGCATGGCGTTCAGCGCACCCGCATGCCTGGCTGGGCGCCGGCGTGGGGCTCCAGCACGAAGATGCCGGGGTGGGCTTTCTCGTCGGCGTGGCCGGCGGCCAGCACCATGCCCTCGCTGATGCCGAACTTCATCTTGCGCGGCGCGAGGTTGGCGACCAGCACGGTCAGCTTGCCTTCCAGGTCCTCGGGCTTGTAGGCGGCGCGGATGCCGCTGAAGACATTGCGCATGCGACCTTCGCCGGCGTCCAGCGTCAGGCGCAGCAGCTTGTCCGAGCCTTCGACCAGCTCGGCCTTGACGATCCTGGCGATGCGCAGGTCGACCTTGGCGAAATCGTCGATCTTGATCTCGGCGGCGATGTCCTCGCCGCCGGGTTGGACCTGGGGCGCCGGCGGGGCTTCGAAAAGCTGCTCGACCTTGGCGAGGTCGACGCGCTGCATCAGGTGCTGGTAGGTGCCGATGGTGTGGGCACCCAGGGCCCGGGCGCTGTGGCGCCACTGCAGGGGCTCGACCTTCAGGAAGGCCTCGACCTGGGCGGCCAGGGCTGGCAGCACGGGCTTGAGATAGATCGTCAGCAGGCGGAAGGCCTCGATGCAGACGCTGCAGACATCGTGCAGGGCCGCGTCCATGCCTTCCTGCTTGGCCA
The DNA here is from genome assembly GCF_031458095.1 of Roseateles saccharophilus. GTDB lineage: Bacteria > Pseudomonadota > Gammaproteobacteria > Burkholderiales > Burkholderiaceae_C > Pelomonas > Pelomonas saccharophila_A. Next base: position 1,528,614 of record NZ_JAVDXU010000001.1, on the reverse strand, counting down.
GTTCCCAGGGCTTGTGCTGGTCGACGAACTCGTTGACCTTATCGGCCAGGGCCATGATCTCGCGCAGGGCCTTGCCGAACTCGCGGGTTTCGTACAACTCGGCGATGGCGCCGCTCTGGGCGCGCAGCGCGTCCAGCAGCGTGCGGCCCTCGACGCCGAGATCGCCGCTCAACTTGCCGCCGAAGCGCTTGCTCAGGAAGCCGGCGGCACGCGAGGCGATGTTGATGAACTTGCCGACCAGGTCGCTGTTGACGCGGGCCGCGAAGTCCTCGGGGTTGAAGTCGATGTCCTCGACCTTGGCATTGAGCTTGGCGGCGATGTAGTAGCGCAGCCATTCGGCGTTCAGGCCCAGGCCGAGGTACTTCAGCGGGTCCAGACCGGTGCCGCGGCTCTTGCTCATCTTCTCGCCGCCGTTGACGGTCATGAAGCCGTGCACGAAGACGTGGTTGGGCGTCTTGCGGCCGCTGAAATGCAGCATGGCCGGCCAGAACAGCGTGTGGAAATAGGTGATGTCCTTGCCGATGAAGTGGATCTGCTCCACATCGGGATTCGCCATGAAGGCGTCGAAGTCCTGGCCCAGCTTGCCGAAGTAGTTCTTCAGCGAGGCGAGATAGCCGATGGGCGCGTCCAGCCAGACGTAGAAATACTTGCCCGGCGCGTCGGGGATCTCGATGCCGAAATAAGGCGCGTCGCGGCTGATGTCCCAGTCGCTGAGGCGGTTGTTGCCGTCCTCGTCGGGCTCGAACCATTCGCGGATCTTGTTCAGCACTTCGGGCTGCAGGCGGCCCGGCTCCTGGGTCCACTGGGTCAGGAAATCGACGCAGCGCGGATCGCTCAACTTGAAGAAGTAGTGCTCGCTGGTCTTGAGCACCGGCGTCGCGCCGGACAGCACCGAGTAGGGGTTCTTCAGCTCGGTCGGCGCATAGACGGCGCCGCAGACCTCGCAGGAGTCGCCGTACTGGTCCTTGGCGCCGCACTTGGGGCACTCGCCCTTGATGAAGCGGTCCGGCAGGAACATGGATTTGGCCGGATCGAAGAACTGCTCGATGGTCTTGGTCGAGATCAGCTCGTTGTGGCGCAGCGCGAGATACACGGCCTTGGACAGCTCGTGGTTCTCCGGGCCGTCGGTCGAGTGCCAGTTGTCGAAGCTGATGTGAAAGCCGTCCAGGTATTGCTTGCGGCCGGCCGCTATTGCCGCGACGAAGTCCTGGGGGCTCTTACCGGCCTTCTCGGCCGCGATCATGATGGGCGCGCCGTGGGCGTCGTCCGCGCAGACGAAGTGCACCTGCGAGCCCGCCATGCGCTGGTAGCGAACCCAGATGTCGGCCTGGGTGTACTCCATGATGTGGCCGATGTGGAAACCGGCGTTCGCATAGGGCAGGGCGGTGGTGACGAAGAGCTGGCGGGACATGGGCGCGGATGGCGGGGCTGGCGGACGGAACTGCGGATTCTAGGTTTGCGGGTCGGCAGGGGCGGTGGGATCGGCGGCGGCCTCGCCATCGGCCTGGGGCTCATCCGGTGCGGCGGGATCGTCAGGCTTGCCGCTGAGCTTGCGCTGGCGCTTCTCTTCGGCCTTGCGCTTCTTGGCCAGCTCACGCTGGCGCTTTTCATAGCTGTAGTTCGGGGTAGCCAAAATGGACTCTCCTTGAGGTGGCCGGCCCAATGTAGCTTGCGATGGGCCCCGGAGCGCTCCCAAGTTGCAGCCGAAAGCTCCACGCCGCATCAAGGACCGCGCTTAAGTCACTGATTTGTAACGCTTCTGAAAGCTATCCACCGAGTCTGTGGAAAACTTTGTGGAGAACCCCCCTCCATCGCGGCCAAGCCCTTATGGAATGCGGGTTGTCTTAGCTTGCCTCATTTCTAGGCAGTTGCCGAGCGGCTATATGAATCAATAACTTAGCCTCATGCGCCAGCGAGCCCATGGGGCAGGGGGCAGGGCGCCCGGCAGGGCTTGACGCCTTCCAGATTTGGGGATAAGTCAAGCTGCGGAGTGCGGATGTCACGACTCTGGATGACATTTCGATGCGCTTTGTCCCCGTCCGCTGTGGACAAGTCTGTGGGCCGGCTGACGACAGCGGCGCTAAGTGCTTGATCGGCCATCGTGCAGCCTGGTCTGCCTGCTTTTGAGGCGGCGGTCTGGGGGCAGTCCCCAAGAAGTGGTCCCGAGGCCGGCGGCTAAACTCGCGGCCTTTTGAGCGGGGCGACAGCGGGGCAATGGCGGATCTGACGAGGGAAAGTGGCGGGCGCGGCAAGAGCGCATCGCGCGCCGGCACTTTCGAATTGAAGTCGCGCCGCTTCAGCCTGCTGGGCCTGGTGCTGCACAGCGTCGACATGGCCGAGCTGAGCGCCGACTGGGCCCAGCGCGCGGGTGCCGGCGGTTTCGAGCATGAGCCGGTCGTCATCGACCTGAGCCAGCTGGAGCGCGTGTCGCCGGCTGCTGCAACCGACCCGATCGAAGGCCAGGCGCCGTTGGCCCTGGATGGACCGGCGCCCGTCGACCTGCGAGCCATCGTCGAGTTGCTGCGCAAGAGCCAGCTGCAGCCCGTGGCCGTGGCCGGCGCAACGGCCGAGGAACTGGCCCTGGCCCATGAGCTGGGCCTGGCCGATGCGGCCGACGAACCGGTGGCCGAACGCGCCGTTCAAGCGGCACCGACCGAAGTCGTGCGCGAGGTGGTGCGCGAGATCACCGTCGAGAAGATCATCGAGAAGCCCGCCGTGCCGGCGCCGACCCTGGTCATCGACAAGCCGCTGCGCTCCGGCCAGCAGGTCTATGCCAAGGGCGGCGATCTCGTCGTGCTGGCCGTCGTCAGCCATGGTGCCGAAGTCATCGCCGACGGCAGCATCCACATCTATGCGCCGCTGCGCGGCAAGGCCATTGCCGGTGCGCGCGGCGACACCTCGGCGCGCATCTACACGCAAAGCCTGGAGGCCGAGCTGCTGGCCATTGCCGGCATCTACCGCACCGCCGAAAACGCGCTGCCCGCCGACGTGGCGGGCAAGCCGGCCCAGGTCTACCTCCAGGGCGAAAAACTGCTGCTGCAACCGCTGCAGTCCTGAATCGAAACGCAAGGAAATACCCAGATGACCAAGATCGTCGTCGTCACCTCCGGCAAGGGCGGGGTCGGCAAGACCACCACCAGCGCGAGCTTTGCCACCGGCCTCGCGATGCGGGGCCACAAGACCTGCGTCATCGACTTCGACGTCGGCCTGCGCAACCTCGACCTCATCATGGGCGTCGAGCGCCGCGTCGTCTACGACCTGATCAACGTCATCAACGACGAGATCAAGCTCACGCAGGCCCTGATCAAGGACAAGCAGCTCGACAAGCTCTTCATCCTGGCCGCCTCGCAGACGCGCGACAAGGATGCGCTGAAGCAGGAGGGCGTCGAGCGCGTGCTGGACGAGTTGAAGGCCATGGAGTTCGACTTCATCGTCTGCGACTCGCCCGCCGGCATCGAGACCGGCGCGCTGATGGCCATGCATTACGCCGACGAGGCCCTGGTCGTGACCAACCCCGAGGTCTCCTCGGTGCGCGACAGCGACCGCATCCTCGGCATGCTGTCCAGCAAGACCAAGCGCGCCATCGAAGGCAAGGAGCCCGTCAAGGAGCATCTGCTCATCACGCGCTACAACCCGAACCGGGTCGAGGGCGGCCAGATGCTGAGCCTGGACGACATCCACGAGATCCTGCGCACGCCGCTGATCGGCGTCATCCCCGAGAGCGAGAGCGTGCTGCAGGCTTCCAACCAGGGCACGCCGGCCATCCATCTGCAGGGCACCGACGTGGCCGAGGCCTACAAGGACGTCGTTGCGCGCTTCCTCGGCGAGGACAAGCCCATGCGCTTCACGGAAGCCGTGAAGCAGGGCTGGTTCAAGCGCGTCTTCGGCGCCAAGTGATGGGAGCCGCGCAATGGGATTCCTGAACTTTTTCCTCGGCGAGAAGAAGAGCTCGGCCAGCGTCGCCAAGGAGCGGCTGCAGCTCATCCTCGCGCACGAGCGCAACGGCCGCAGTTCCAGCCCCGACTATCTGCCGCAGCTGCAGAAGGAGCTGGTCGCGGTCATCAGCAAATACGTGTCGATCAACCCCGACGACATCAAGGTCCACATGGAGCGCCAGGGTGACCTCGAGGTCTTGGAAGTCAAGATCGAGTTGCCCGAGGCGGCCGCAGGCCGCTGAACCTGATCAGCGGGAAGCGCGCGCCTGCTCGCGGCGCATGAAGAGGTACAGGCTCTCGACCTTGGCGCGCGCCCACGGCGTCTTGCGCAGGAACTTCAGGCTGGACGTCACGCTGGGATCGATGCGAAAGCATTTGATCTCGATGCGCTGGCCCAGCTCGCGCCAGCCGAAGTAGGCGACCAGTTCGGTCACGATGGCCTCGAGGGTGAGGCCGTGAAGAGGATCGTTGCTGCCGTTCATTCGTGGGTGAATTGACTCGCGTTTTTGCCCTTGTACTGGGCATAGTGGCGTTTGATCTCGGCCATGTCGGCGTCGACATCCCCCGTGGGCCTGAAGATGGGCCCGAGGCCGACCAGCTTGCGCGGATAGTCCATGTGTGCCATCACGATGGGCAGCCTGGCCGTGACGGCGATCCAGTAGAAGCCGGTCTTCCAGTAGATGGTCTTGCTGCGTGTGCCCTCGGGTGGCACGATGAGCTGCACCGGGCCGTCGGCGTTCACCAGGGCCTCGGCCGAGGCGGCCACGAGGTTGTTGGACTGGCTGCGGTCCACCGGGATGCCGCCCAGCCAGCGCATCAGCCCGCCGAAGGGGAACCTGAAGATCGAGGCCTTGCCCATCCAGTAGGGCGTCAGGCGCAGCGCGAAAGAGGCGAACAGCGTGTAGGGCAGGTCCCAGTTGCTGGTGTGGGGGGCGGCGATGAAGACGCTCTTGCGCGCCTCGGGCGCCAGGCTGCCCTGGACGGTCCAGCCGGCCAGCCTGAGCCAGGCCAGGGAGACGCCGCGCAGCAGGGTGCTGAGTCCGGGCGTCGTGAAGATGGTGCGATGCATGGCCGCGATTGTCCGGCCCCGGTGCCTGCCTCAATCTGAGGCAACGCAAGAAAAGTGCTGTTGTGCCAAGGACTTGGGCTTGCAGCCCGCAGGCTGTGCACGGTGTTGTCCACAGCGGCTGTGGATGGCGCCTGCCATCCATGCCGCTATTTGTGCAGTCCGTCGCAGCGCGGCTTGCCGCCAACGCGGCAGACCGCGATGCTGCGCACCGTTCAACCCATCCGCTTGCATCCATGCGCCACACACCGATCTCTGCCGCAGTCCTGCTCTCGCTCGTGGTCGCCTCGGCCCAGGCGGGGCAGCCCGCCACACCTGCGGCCATGACGGCCTATGCCAATCAACTGCTCGATGCGCAGAAGATCGCCAGCGACGGCCCCGGCGTCACTGTGCTGGTGGCACGCGGCGACCAGCTTCTCTACAAGGGCGCGCGCGGCATGGCCAGCATCGAACTGGGCGTGCCCATGCAGCCAGACCATCTGCTGCGCATCGGCTCCGTCACCAAGCAATTCGCCGCCGCGGCCCTGCTCAAGCAGATCGACGAGGGCAAGGCCAGGCTCGACGACCCCATCTCCAGGTTCCTGCCCGACTATCCCAACGGCAGCAAGATCACGCTGCTGCACCTGCTCAACCACACCTCGGGCGTCAAGAGCTACACCGGCATTCCCGGCTATATGGGCAACCCCGTGCGACGCGACCTCGGCACGGCCGAACTGATCAAGGAGTTCAAGGACCTGCCGGTCGATTTCCAGCCCGGTGAGAAGTGGGCCTACAACAATTCGGGCTATGTGCTGCTCGGCGCCGTCGTCGAGGCCATCTCGGGCAAGAGCTGGCACCAATCCATCGACGAATTGCTGCTCCAACCGGTCCGTATCACCGGCGTGCATTACCAGGCCGGCGACAGGCTCTTCAAGGGCATGGCCCAGGGCTATACGCTGAACGCCCAGGCCCAGGTGGCGCCCGCCGGCTATCTGAGCATGACCCAGCCCCACGCGGCCGGTGCGCTGATCGCCAATGCCGAAGGCCTGTGGCACTGGAACCAGGCCTTGCATGGCGGCAAGCTGATCAGCGCCGCCAGCTACCAGCGCATGACGACGCCGGAAGGTCCGGCCCAGCCCGTCCACTACGGCTTCGGCATTGCGACGGCCACGCTGCGCGGCCAGCCGATGCTGACGCATGGCGGCGGCATCCATGGCTTCGTGTCGGTGCTGGACTATCTGCCGCAGAGCCGGACCACCGTGGTCATCCTGCGCAACAGCGATGGCCCCGGCCTTGCGATGGAGACGGTGGCCCGCAAGCTGGCAGCCTTTGCCGTCGGCGAGCCGTTTGCGCCAGCCCAGGCGGTGGCCGTGCCGGCCGAGCAGCTGAAGAGTGCCGAGGGCGTCTACGCCCGCGAGGACAAGCAGAGCCGCATGCTGCGCGTGAAGGACGGCGTGCTGCACAGCCAACGCAGCAGCGGCGGCAGCACGGCGCTGATCGCCCTGGGCGGTGATCGCTTCGCCTTCCCCGACTCGCTGACCGAAATGCAGATCGAGCGCGGTGCCGATGGCAAGGCCGTGGCGGCGCGCGTTTTCAACAACGGCGAGAAGGACGACGCCGAGCGCTGGGTGCGCAGTGGCGAGCTGCCGTCCGAACTCGTCTTCATCCCGCTGAGCGCGGCGCAAATGCAGGCGCTCGTCGGCAGCTACGTCTCGCCGCAGTTCTCGGTGCGCGTCTTTGTCGACGAGCAGGGCCGGCTGCAGGGCCAGGCGCCGGGGCAGCCCGCCTTCGAGCTGAAGGCCAGCACGCCGCGCCGCGTCCACGTTCCCCAGGTCGACGCCCAGCTCGACTTCAGCGCCGAAGAGGGCCAGGCCGCTTCGGTGACGCTGCTGCAGGGCGGCAATACCCTGGTCATGGCCCGCAAGTAGTGAGCCCCTCGTCCAAGGAGTACCTTGGCCGGGACCGCGCTGCGGCCATTGCCCGCAGCGCTTCGGCAGGCACGACAAGTCCACTGGACTTGCCGTGTCCGGCCTCAGCCCCCGAGGGGACGGCGGTGCTTGCGGCGTTTAGCCGCAAGCACATCGCCAGTGCGGGCCGGCTAGGGAGCGGCCCGGCGCTCGGCCCGCGGGGGTTCAGACGCTGATTTCCAATGTCACATCGCTGCGCGGCTCGGCCACGCAGGGCAGGATGAAGCCTTCGGCCTTCTCCTCGTAGGACAGCCCCGGCCATTCGACGCGGTATTCGATGCGCCCCTCGACCAGATGAGAGATGCAGGTGCGGCAGGTGCCCGTGCGGCAGGACCAGGGCAGCTGGAGGCCCGCGGCCAGGCCGGCCAGCAGCAGGGTCTGGTCGGCCGTGGCGCTGAACTGTTCACCGCCGGGGAGTAGCGTCACTCTGAATGTCTCGGACATGACCGCCATCATGCCGTTCAACGGCTAGCATGACTGTGCCGGTCCGCAAGGCCGGCAGCGTTCTCAGGGCGGGGCGGAATTCCCCACCGGCGGTATGCGCTCGATGAAAAGAAGTTGAGCGCGAGCCCGCGAGCGCCTTCACCGCGAAAGCGGCGAAGGGTCAGCAGACCTGGTGCGATGCCAGGGCCGACGGTCACAGTCCGGATGAAAGAGATCGCGTTGTGTCGGTGCTTCTGCCTTGGCGGAGGCGCCGCTGCCGCGTGCGCTTGCCCTGATTCTGGAAAAACCGTCTTTCAAGAGGACACCATGAATCAGACTCTCAACCCCAGCTTCAATCTGACCCGCCTGCCGCGCGTGGCCATCCTGGCCGCGAGCTGGCACAAGGACATCGTCGGCGTGGCCGTGGCGGCCATCCGCAGCGAGTTCGGCCGATGTCGAATCCCGGCTGAGCAGGTCACGGTCGTCGACGTGCCCGGCGCCTTCGAGATCCCGCTGCATGCCAAGCGCCTGGCGCGCACGGGCCGCTTCGACGCCGTGATCGCCTGTGGCCTCGTCGTCGACGGTGGCATCTACCGGCATGACTTCGTCGCCCAGACGGTCATCCAGGCGCTGATGGACGTGCAGCTGGAGACTGATGTGCCGGTGTTCTCCTGCGTGCTGACGCCGCATCACTTCCACGAGCACGGCGAGCACAAGCGCTTCTTCGCCGAGCATTTCTCCACCAAGGGCCTGGAGGTGGCGCGCGCCTGCCTCGCGACAATAGCGAGCCTGGACAGCCTGGATGCGCTGACCGCCTAAGCCGATGACTCCGGCGCGGCTCTCTCCCCGGAGCGGGCCGCGCCCCTTGAATTGCCCCATGCTCGCCGCCCGTTACCTTGCCGGCTATCCACCGGAACTGATTGCTCAAGCCGAAGCGCTGCGCCTGGAAGGCCGCCTGGCCGACCACCTGGCCCGCCGCCTGCCTGAAGCGCACGAGGTGCGCAGCGACTCGGCCCTGTTCGACTATGTGCAGGAGTTGAAGAACCGCCATATGCGCAATGCCGGCCCCCTGCAGTACGTGGGCTTCGACGCCAAGCTGCGCGTGCTGCAGCAAGCCCTGGGCACCCACACCCGCCGCACCCAGGTGCAGGGCGCCAAGCTCAAGACCCGCCGCGAGATCCGCGTCGCCACGCTGTTCAAGGAAGCGCCGGCCGCCCTGCTGCACATGATCGTCGTGCACGAGCTGGCGCATCTGCGCGAGTTGGACCACAACAAGGCCTTCTACCAGCTCTGCCAGCACATGGAGCCGGACTACTTCCAGCTCGAGTTCGATCTGCGGCTCTACCTGATGAACCAGGAGAACCCGTCGTGATCCTGCTGGCGCCGATGGAAGGCCTGCTCGACCACATCCTGCGCGATGTGCTGACCCGCGTCGGCGGCGTGGACCGCTGCGTGTCCGAGTTCATCCGCGTGACCGACCAACTGCTGCCCAAGCGCGTCTTCACGCGCATCGTGCCGGAGCTGAAGAACGGCGGCCGCACGCTGGCCGGCGTGCCGGTGCATCCCCAATTGCTGGGCTCGGACGTCAACTGCCTGGCCGAGAACGCGGCCCGCCTGGCAGAGCTCAAGCCCGAGGGCATCGACCTGAACTTCGGCTGCCCGGCCAAATGCGTCAACCGCCACCGCGGTGGGGCCGTGTTGCTGGACGAGCCCGAGCTCATCCACGAGATCGTGTCCGCCGTACGCCGCGCGGTGCCGATGGACGTGATGGTGTCGGCCAAGATGCGCCTGGGCTATATGGACAGCAGCAAGACCCTGGACGTTGCCCGCGCCATCCATGCCGCCGGCGCCAGCGAGATCGTCGTGCATGCCCGCACCAAGGCCGATGGCTACAAGCCGCCGGCCTACTGGGAGCGCATCGCCGAGGTGCGCGAGGCCGTGCCGCTGACCCTGATCGCCAACGGCGAGATCTGGACCGTCGAACATGCGAAGCTGGCGCGCGAGCGCAGCGGCTGCGAGCATCTGATGCTGGGCCGCGGCATGGTGGCCGACCCCGGCCTGGCGCTGCGCGTGGCTGGCCAGCGCGCCGACCCCTTGCCCTGGCGCGAGCTGCTGCCGCTGATGCAGGTCTTCTTCGACCAGGTGCGGACCACCGTCGCAGCCCGCCACCAGGGCGGGCGACTCAAGCAGTGGCTGCACTATCTGAAGCGCGCCTACCCGGAGGCTGATGCCGCCTATGCGGAGTTGCGCACCGTCAATGCGGCGGATGAGCTGGCCGCGCGGCTCTTCGCCTAGTACTGCAGCCTGGGATACCAGTCCGTGCCGCGCCCCGCGGGCGTCAGGTCCAGGACGGACCACAGCGAGGCGATGTCCGGCGCGTCGCGCGGGTCCTGGCCGGGGTCGGCCATGTCGCGCGTCATCGCGCTCGACCAGAACAGCCGCACCTGGTCGCCATCGCGGCGGTAGACGACCAGGGCCGGGTTCTCGCTGCCGTCGGGGTTCAGCAGGCCGAGATCCCTGGCGTAGTCATCGCCCACGGTCTGCACGAAGTTCAGGTCGCGCCAGCCGCGCTGCTGGGCGAAGGCGTACTGGCGTTCAACGGGTGAGCGGCCGAGGATCTTCAGCGCCACGCGCTGCTTGATGTCGGCGGCATTGCCATTCACTGCGCCCAGCCAGTTGGTGCACATGGGACAGGGCCGCTCGCGCTGCGGGCCGTACATCCAGAAATACGTGACCAGGGTGTCCTGGTCGCCGAACAGGTCGAGCAACCTGGCGTCAAAGCCCTGCTCGTCCTTGAAACGGTAGTCCCTGGCAATGACGGGGCCGGGCGGCAGCGCGCGGCGCTGCTCGCCCAGCCGCGTCATGTGGCGGCGGAACTCGATCTCCTCGGCCAGCAGGGCCTTGCGGGCCTGCAGATACTCGGCCGAGGCGCCGGGGAAGGGGATGTTGGCCTTCTCGGCGAACTGGGCGGCGGGGGTGAGCTGGGCCATGGGCGTTCTCCGGTCTGCCGGAAAAGCCTAACCGCGATGTCCGCCGGCATCACCCCCTGTTGGTAACAGACCTTGCCGCGCTCAGCTCGGCTGCTTGGTGATGCGCAGATAGGGCTTGGGCGCCTTCCAGCCCTGCGGGAACAGGGTCTTGGCGTCTTCGTCGGAGACCGAGCCGGCGATGATGACGTCCTCGCCCTGCTTCCAGTTCACCGGCGTGGCCACCTTGTGCTTGGCGGTCAGCTGCATGCTGTCCAGCACGCGCAGGATCTCGTCGAAATTGCGGCCCGTCGTCATCGGGTAGGTCAGCATCAGCTTGATGCGCTTGTCCGGGCCGACGATGAAGACCGAGCGCACGGTGGCGTTGGTGGCGGCGGTGCGGCCTTCCGACGTGCCCTCGATGTCGGCGGGCAGCATGTTGTAGAGCTTGGCGACGGCCAGGTCATGGTCGCCGATCATGGGGTACTTGGGCAGATGGCCCTGGGTCTCCTCGATGTCGGCGGCCCAGCGGTGGTGGTTGTCCACGGGGTCGACGGAGAGGCCGATCAGCTTGGCATTGCGCTTGGTGAACTCGGGCTCGATCTTGGCCATATAGCCCAGCTCGGTCGTGCACACCGGCGTGAAGTCCTTGGGATGCGAGAACAGGATGGCCCAGCTGTCGCCGATCCAGTCATGGAACTTGATCGTTCCTTGCGTGGTCTGGGCGGTGAAGTCGGGGGCGATGTCGTTGATGCGCAGGGACATGGTGGGTCTCCTTGAGTGGCTTGGGGGCAGGGGGTGATGATAGGAACGAAGCGGATGCCTGGTGGGCATTTGCTTGCTCGGAAAGGGTCTATGCGCCTTCGAGGCTGGGCACCTCGGCCAGCACAGCCGCCCAGACGGCGGGCGCCGCCGCGGCGCGGGCGATGGGCAGGTAGCGGGTCCATTGCTCGGGCGTGCAGACGGCCTTGAGGGCTTGCACGAAGACGCGGGTGGCGCCGGCCGGCGTGTTCTTGGTGCTGCCGAAGGCCGCAAGCGAGGCCACGCCATGGGCCACGAGGTGGTCGAAGCCACCCTGGGCGATGCCGGCCGACACGCACCACTGGGCGAACAATGCCGCCTTGCCCTCCTTGGGCAGGCGGGCGACGAGCGGCATCATGACGTCTTCCTCGTGCAGCAGATGGGCCTCGGCGCAGGCGCGGTAAGCGACCCAGGCATCGCGCAAGGCGCCCACGCCCAGCGGGATGGCGCGCGTCACCGCCGCCTGCAGCCCGTGTTCGTCCTCATGCTCGGCGCGGAACAGGGCGGCGTTGACGGCGCCGTCGAAATGCAGGTCGAGCATGGTCGTGATGCCGCCACCGGCGCCCGCCACGCCGTCTTCCATGGCGGCGTGCACGGCGATGGCGTCCACATAGCCGACCCAGGCGGTCTCGAAACGGGCCAGGTCGCCAGCCTCGGCCAACGGGGCCAGCACCTTGGCGAGGTCGTTGCGCAGCACCTCGTGGTAGTTGCGCATGACGGCGGGTACGGAGACTTCGGGTTCGGTCATGTCGGGCTCCTGGTGGGTGAGCGAATGTTCAGGGCTGGCGCTCCCGAACGGGTGTTCAACGTTGTTAAACGTGATGGGGCCGGCTGGCTTAAGCTGCGCGCGGTTCGGGACGGGAGGCTATGTGTCAATGGACGAGGCGCCAGCGGTGCTGCGGTTCGGTGCGGGTGGGCGGTTCGAGCTGCGGCCAACGGAGCATCGGCTGCTGGTGGACGGCGCGCCCAGCCCCTTGGGCGGCCGTGCGCTGGACCTGCTGTTCGCGCTGGCCGCGCGCCCCGGCGAATTGCTAACCAAGGGCGAGCTGATCGAGAAGGTCTGGCCCGGCCTCGTCGTCGAGGAGGGCAATCTGCGCGTGCAGGTCAACGGCCTGCGCCGCTTGCTGGGCGAGGACGCCATCGCGACCGTGCCGGGGCGGGGCTATCGCTTCACGGCCCTGCTGCAGGAAGCGGCTGCTACCGCGCCTGCCGAGGCCATCCCTGCCCAGGCGCTGTTCGGCCGTGATGCCGACCTCGCCCGGCTGTGTGACGCACTGGCCGCCGGCCCGGGCTGCGTCACCCTGGTGGGCATGGCCGGCGTGGGCAAGAGCAGCCTGGCCCGTGTGGCCGCCGGCCAGGGCGCCTGGGTGGACCTGGCGCCGCTGACCCAGGGCGGCCAGGTGGCCGAGGCCATCGCCCGGGCGCTGGGCGGGCAATTGGCTGGCGACGATGCAGTGGCTCAGGTCATCAAGCTGCTGCCCGAGGGCGAGCCCGCGCTGCTGGTGCTGGACAACGCCGAGCACCTGGTCGATGCCTGCGCCACCTGGGCCGCCGCGCTGCAAAGCCGGCTGCGCCTGCTGGTGACCAGCCAGCTTGCGCTGGGCGTGGCGGGCGAGCGCGTGCTGCGCGTTGAGCCCTTGGCCGTGGCCGAGGGCGCTGAGGGCGCGCAGGCGCTGCTGCTGGCGCGCATCCGCGCGATGGATGCCCGTTTTGAAGCAACGCCGAAGTCCCTGCCCCTGCTGGCCGCGCTGTGCCGGCAGCTGGACGGCCTGCCGCTGGCGCTGGAGCTGGCGGCGGCGCGCGTGCCGCTGATGGGCTTGCAGGCCGTGCATGACGCGCTGGCCGAGCGCTTCGCGCTGCTGTCGCGCGGCCGGCGCGACTCCTCGGCCCGGCACCGCAGCCTGCTGGAGGCGCTGGACTGGAGCCATGGCCTGCTGGAGCCGGCCGAGCAGCAGCTCTACCAGGCCCTGGGCGTGTTTGCTGGCGGCTTCACGCTGGAGCTGGCCGTCACGCTGAGCGGCGACGAGCATGTGTCGCGCTGGGACGTGGTGGACGGCCTGGCGACGCTGGTGGAGCGCTCGCTGGTCAGCGTCGATGGTGCCGACCCGCCGCGCTACCGGCTGCTCGAGACCATGCGCGCCCATGCGCTGGCGCGGCTGGACGAGGCCGGCCGCCACTCGGCAAGGCGCCGCCACGCGGCCGCCGTGCTGGCACTGATCGCACCCAGCGACGACACGCAACTGTGGCTGGCCGACATGGAGAACGTGCGCGAGGCCTTCCTGTGGGCGCGCGAGCACGACCTTGCGACTGCCGCCCAGCTCAGCGCCCGCGCGGCGCGCGTCATGGTGCTGACGGTCTGGCGCCACGAGGTCACCGGCTGGCTGCTGTCGCTGGAGCCGGCCATGGACGCCCGCGGCAACAGCCTGCCGCCGCAGGTGCTGGCCTTGTGGACGTCGATGCTGTCCTATCTGCTGCTGATCCGCGCCGACGTGCGTGCCGTGCCGGTGGCGCGCCGCGCCGTGACGCTGTGGCGGCCACTGGGCAACCCGACCGAGCTGCAGATCGCCGCCGTGCACTGGGTGCGCGCCTTCTCGGAGTCCAACCCCTCGCCTGAGCTGGATGAGGCCTGCGCGCTGCTGCAGGCGCTGACCGCGGGTGACGACTCGCCCATGACGCGCTTTCGCGTGAACAACGCGATGGCCGTGGCCGAACGCCTGCGCGGCAACATGGTGGAGCACCTGGCCTGCATGGAGCGCGAGCAACTCGCGGCGCGCGAGCTGGGCATGCAGGCGCGCGTGCAGATCGCCGAGAACAACATCTGCCTGACGCTGGTGCGCCTGGGCCGGTTGGAGGAGGGCGCCGCGCGCACGAAGTTGCTGCTGGAGAGCCTCGATGCCGACGGCAGCGGCAACAACGGCGCCTTGCCCTGGGTGCTGAACGCCCTCGTCGAGGCCCTGGTGGGCCTGGACCGGCTGGACGAGGCCGCCGCCCTGGTGCCGCGCTCCCTGGCCGTGGGCCGGCGCTTCGGCACCCATGTCGCCTGGATGGGCATCCTGCCGCTGCTGGCGGCCCAGCGGCGCGTGGAGGCCGCCTGCCGCCTCGCGGGCTATGTGCGGCGCGTCTGGACGGCAGCCGAAACGACGCTGGACCCGGTGGAGCTGAAGATCCTGGCGGGCGCTGTCGAGCCTGCCCAGGCCCTGCTGGGCCGCGACCGCGCGGCCGCGCTGGAGGCCGAGGGCCGCGGGCTGGACGAAGGCGCGGCCACGGCCCTGGCGGGGTCCTGAAGCATTGCGGGCCGGCGGCCGGCGGGCGAAGATCGCCGGGCCATGTCCGAAGTCCGCACGCTTGACCTCAGCCGCATCGACGACGAGACGCGGCCCCATGTCGTCGAATGGCTGCGCGACCGCAGCGCCTTCCACAGCTGGTTCTCGTCCCTCGTCACTGGCAGCTTCGTCGTCATCACGGTGTTCGGCAGCAAGCCGGGCTTCTCGACGCCGGATGGCGTCGTGCTGGCCATCGCGGTGGCCTTGCTGTTGCTCAGCCTGTTGGCCAATCTGGTGGCCGTCTGGTCCATCCCGAGCTGGAAGTTCCGCGTGTCGGCCGGCGTGCTGAAGAACGGTCAGGTCATGCGGCGCGAGCTGGCCATCACGGCATGGTTCAGCGTCGTCTGCTTTGTCGGCGGTCTGACGCTGGGCTTTGTCGGCGGCACACCGGGCTAGGTCCCGAAGCTCGCCCGGTAGGCCCGCGGCGCCAGGCCCAGCCGGGCCTGGAAGTGATGGCGCAGGGCCTGCACGCTGCCAAAACCGGCCTCGGCCGCCACGCGTTCGACGGGCAGGGCGCTGGCCTCCAGCAGGCGCTGCGCCTCAGCCACGCGCTCGGCGATCAGCCAGTCGCCGGGCGACTGCCCCGTGGCCTCGCTGAAGCGCCGCAGAAAGGTGCGCGGGCTCATGGCGGCGGCCTCGGCCATGCGCTCCACCGTCCACGGCGCGCGCAGGTCGGCGCGCACCTGTTCCAGCACGCCCGCCAGGCGGTGGCCGCGGTCGGCGGGCACGGGGCGCTCGATGAACTGGGCTTGGCCGCCGCTGCGGTGGGCCGGCATGACGAGGCGGCGCGCCACGCTGTTGGCTGCCTCCACGCCGAAGTCGCTGCGCACGATGTGCAGCATCAGGTCGATACCGGCGGCGCTGCCGGCCGAGGTCAGCACGCGCTCCTCCTCGACATAGAGCACGCCAGCGTCCACCTCGATGGCGGGATGGCGTGCGCGCAGCTTGTCGGCATAGCGCCAGTGCGTGGCCGCTCGGCGGCCGTCGAGCAGTCCGGTAGCGGCCAGCACGAAGGCACCCGAACAGATGGACGCCAGCCGCGCACCGCGCTGCCAAGCGCGGCGCAGGCGCCTGGCCGAAGGCCTCGGGCACTGGCACGTCGGCGCCCTTCCAGCCGGCCATGACGATGAGGTCGGCTTGGTCGAGCAGTTCCAGGCCGCCGTCGCTGGTCACGCTCAAGCCTCCATGCGCGCGCAGCGGCCCCGACTCGATGGCAGCGCTGGCAAAGCGGTACCAGTTTTGCCCCATCTCCGGCCGCGACAGGCCGAAGATCTCGGCGGCGATGGCGAACTCGAAGGTGCACAGCCCGTCGTAGACCGGCGCCACCACGAGAGGCCCGGTGATGTTTGGCGTGATCTTGTCGATACTCGTCATGAGCGCCAATTGTGGGCCAGGCCGGGCGCCGCGACCATGGCTCATCTTTCAACCGGAGCTCACCATGCCCTCTCACGTGACCGCCATCCCCGCCGCCCCTGCCGCCGCCGCCGAGGCCCATTTCGCCGCCGAGTTCGGCTTCGAGACCGACTGCTGGGATGTGCATGACGCCTTCAGCTGCGGCGAGGTGGACTTCGTGCTGCTGGACGTGCGCTCGGCCGAGCTCTATGCCCGTGGCCATGTGCCCGGTGCCATCCACTTCCCGCATGGCAAGCTGGTCGAGAGCAAGCTCGCCGCCTGGCCGATGGACACCCTTTTCGTCACCTATTGCGCCGGCCCGCATTGCAACGGCGCGGCCCGCGGCGCCTTGCGCCTGGCGCGGCTGGGCCGGCCCGTCAAGATCATGGCGGGCGGCGTCACCGGCTGGGTCGATGAAGGGTTCGAGTTGGCGCAGGAGGCCGTGGCCGCCGCTTAGCATGGAGGGATGAAGAACCTGCTGACCCTGCTGGCAGCCGTCTGCGTCACAAGCGCCGCCGCAGCCCAGTCCCTCGCCCCGCTCACCCTCGAACGCATCACCGCCGATCCCCCGCTGGCCGGCCGCCTGCCCCGCCAGGCCGAGATCTCGCCCGGCGGGCAATGGGTCAGCTTCCTGCGCCCCTCCGCTGCCGACAGCGAAGTGCTGGAACTCTGGGCCCAGCCCAGCGGGGGCGGCGAGCCGCGCAAGCTCGTCAGCGCCGCCGACCTGCTCGGCGGCGCGGCGCAAAAGCTCAGCGAGGCCGAGAAGATGGCCCTGGAGCGCCAGCGCATCAGCCAGCGCGGCATCACCGGCTATCAATGGTGCGGCAGCGACGACAGCGCGCTGCTCTTCCCGCTGTCGGGCGACCTCTACCTGGTCAAGTTGGGCGCCTCGGGTCCGCAGGCTCAGCGCCTGACGAACACGCCCGACGCGCCCAAGCAGGACCCGCGCTGCGCCCCCGATGGCAAGACGCTGGCCTATGTGCAGGGGGGCGAGCTGATGGTGCTGCCCCTGCAGGCCGGCGCCCAACCACGCCCCCTGTTCGGCGCGCGGATGAATCCTCAAGCGACCTGGGGCCTGGCTGAGTTCATTGCCGGCGAGGAACTGGGCCGGCATCGTGGCTACTGGTGGAGCCCGGATGGCCGGCAGCTGCTGGCCCTGCGCGTCGACGAATCGCGCGTTGGCCTGAAGACGCGGGCGCAGATCTTTGCCGACCGCACCGAAATGACGGAGCAACGCTATCCGGCCGCCGGTGAAGCCAATGCCGTGGTCTCTGCCTTTGTCATCAGCATCGCCACCGCGGAGGCGCATGCGCTGTCGCTGCCGGCCAGCGCCGAATACATCGCCCGCGCCGGCTGGTTCAAGGACGGCACGCCCTGGCTGCAATGGTTCAACCGCGAGCAGACGCGGCTGACGCTGACCGAGTTCAAGGCCGCCCCGCATGACATCACCGTCGAGACCGACGCCGCCTGGGTCGAGGTCCACGACGATCTGATGGAGACGCCGCGCGGCCTGCTCTGGTCCAGCGAGGCCTCGGGCCGGCGCCAGCTACTGCTGATCGACCGCGCGACAGGCCAGCGCACGCCGTTGACCCAGCAGGCCGAGGCGGTTGCGCACGCCGTCTGCGTGGGCGAGCGCGGCGTCGTCTTCGCCGCGGCCGGCGACCGCGGCAAGGCCCGCGACCTCTATCTGCAGCCCCTGGCCGGCGGCAAGGCCCAGGCCCTGGCGGGCACGGCCGAGCGCCAATGGCGCGATGCCAAGGCCGACAGCGCCTGCGCCCGCCTGCTGGTGACCCGCTCTGCCTGGGGCCAGCCGCCGCGGCTGGAGCTGCGCAGCCTCGGCCAGAGCGGCGCGATCGCGCTGGCCGGCGATGCACCCGACCCGGCCCTGGCCGTCTTCACCAACATCCCGCTGCCGCTGGACCTGATGGCCGCCGACGGCAAGACGCTGCTGAACGCCTTCTTCTTTGCCGCGCGACGCCAGGGTGGCAAGCATCCGGCCATCGTGCTGGCCTATGGCGGCCCGGGCTCGGCGACGGTCAACTGGGGCTGGGGCCGCGACATGCCGCTGATCGCCTATTGGCAGCAGCGCGGCTATGGCGTGCTGATGCTGGATGTGCGCGGCATGGAGCACCGCGACCGCGACTACACGCGGGCCCATTACCGCAGCTTCGGCAGGCACGAGATCGCCGACCTCTTTGCCGCCGTGCGCCAGTTGCCAGGCCAGGTGGGCAGCGTTGATGCGGCGCGCATCGGCTTCTTCGGCTGGAGCTATGGCGGCTTCCTCGGCGCGCGTGCCGTGCTGGATGCGGACACGCCGTTTGCCGCCTCCGTGGCCGTGGCACCGGTGACCGACTGGACGCTCTACGACACCGCCTATACCGAGCGCTATCTCGGCATGCCCGAGGGGGGCAAGGCCGCGACCTATGTCAGCGCCAACCTGCCGGCCCGTGCCGCGCTGCTGTCCAAGCCCCTGCTGCTGGTGCATGGCACGGCCGACGACAACGTGCTGTTCGAGCACACGCTGCGCCTGGTCGAAGCCCTGCAGACCGCCGGCAAGACCTTCGACCTGCAGATCTACCCCGGCAAGGCCCATGGCATCGCCGGCCGCGCGGCGCGACTGCACCTTTACCGCACCATGGACGCCTTCCTCGAACGGCACTTGAAGCCCACGCCATGACCCTCGTCTATTCCACCGACGTCGGCCGCGTCTGCCCCGGCTGCGGTCAACCCATCGCGCAATGCGCCTGCAAGGCCAAGGCACGCCCGGCCGGCGACGGCATCGTGCGCGTCAGCCGCGAGACGGCGGGTCGCAAGGGCAAGGGCGTCACCGTCATCCGCGGCCTGCCGCTGGATGATGCGGCGCTGACCGTGCTGGCCAAGCAGCTCAAGGCGGCGTGCGGTAGCGGCGGCACGGTCAAGGACGGCGTCGTCGAGATCCAGGGCGACCACGCGGACAGGCTCATGGCCTGGCTGCAGGCGCGGCCGGAGGGCTGGAAAGTCAAGCGCGCGGGAGGGTGAATCCGCCAGCAGGCCGATAGGCACATCGCAGGCCTCTCCGGTTGGAGATGCCGCAGGCCTCGCTGCTACAGTCTTCCAACTCAGGGGGTCTGCCGCAGCTGCGCGGTGAAACGACCGACCTTCTCACCACGTCCGTGCCCGCCTCGCCTCCCAAGACTTCGCCGCCGCTTCCCTCGAAGCCTCGTCGCCATCGTGGTGTGGCCACACTCGCTGACGTCGCCCGTGAGGCGGGTGTGTCCGTGATGGCCGCCTCCGTGGTGCTGAACGGCGCGAAGTCTGCGACGCGAACCTCGGCGGAGACCCGGGCGCGCGTCGTCGCCGCGGCCGAACGGCTGCACTACCGCGCGAACGCCACGGCCCGCGCCCTCGCGAACGGCCGGGCGAACGCCATCGGCATCGTCGCCAGCCACTGGAAGGAGGACGCCAACCTCTATTTCATGGAAATCCTGGGCGGCATCATCGAAAGCGCGACGCCGAGCCGGCAGACGGTGTCCGTGTTCATGTTGCAGGGTTGGGAAGAGGCGCAGCAGCGCATCCCCGAGATATGCGACGGCCGCGTCGACGGTCTCATCCTCGTCGCGCCACGACTTGGCATCGATGTGTCGGGCTGGATGCCCAGGCAGGTCCCGGTCACCAGCCTGCATTCCGAAAATGCCATCGACGGCGTTGTGAACCTGGAGCCTGACGAGGAAGCCGGTTCCTTCGAAGCCGTCAGCCAGATGCTGGCCATCGGCCATCGCAGGATTCTGCATATCGGTGGGCCGGCGGGACTGCTCGGTGCGCAACGGCGGCTGGCGGGCTACCGGCGCGCGCACGAGGCGGCGCGGTTGCAGCCTCCCGACGATCATGTGGTGCATTCGTCCCTCAACGCCGATGGCGGTCGCGAGGCGGTGCTGGACTGGCTGCAACGGCATCACGGAGAGAAGATCCCGGAGGCCGTGTTCTGCGCAAACGATGCCATCGCGCTGGGTTGCATCCAGGCTCTCGCGATGAAGGGACTGCGCGTGCCCGAGGACGTGTCCGTCGTCGGCTTCGACGACATCTGGTTCGCGCGAGCATCGTCCTTGGCCACCGTTCGACAGCCGCTGCACGCCATGGGCAGGCGGGCGACGGAAGTGTTGATGGAACAGATCCAGGCCAGGCGCGAAGGCGGTCAGTGGCAGGGGCCGGCCAACATCATCTTGCCGACCGAGTTCGTTCACCGTGCGACGCTGAAGTCACCGCGCTGAACCCATCCGCCTCGCGAGACTAGGACTTCCCCGGAGTTAATTTCTTCGACGCCCGAACTATATTTTGATCCAGTGAATTAGCGCTAATTCATCCTCGCTTTGCAGGTGCCCAGCCGGCTTGAGACACCCGGCTGGCAGTCCCTCCTGCGCGTCCAGTGGATTCGAGCTTCCTTCCGCATCCGCCCCAAGGGTGCGTGCCAACGAAACGGAACTGCCATGCCTCTTGCAAGCACGTTGTTAGACGATGTCGTTCGCGCCATCTCCGCCACGGCGCCGCCAGCAGAAGATGAAGCCCTCATCGAGCTTCACAGTGCGCAGCAGCGGCAAGTTTTCCGTCCGCCCGCCCTCTTTGCCGCCGCGACCGCGCCGATCGAAACGTCCCGGCGAACGTCTGTGGCGAGCGCTTTTCGTGAGGCGCCCGGCCCCCTCCTTCGGCGCCAGGGCGAACCCTGGGCCGAGCAAGCGGCTGTTGCCTCCTGATCGACCGGGCAGGCGGCCTTTCCTCGGCCGCGCTGTCCGCCCAGGTGGGTGAATCCGTTGACGGGGCGAGCGCGTAGGTCAACGCATGGCAGCCCGCCCTCGAAAAGGGCCGTGTGACGGCGGCTGCGCTGGCACCGGCCTGAACAGCCCAGCCCCGACAATGCGGCGATGACCGATACCGCTTTCGACCGCCTGCCCCTCAGCCCCGCCATGCTGGCCAACCTCGGTCAGCTGGGCTATGCGCAGATGACGCCCATCCAGGCCGCCAGCCTGCCGCTGGCCCTGGCCGGCAAGGATGTCATCGGCGAGGCGCAGACCGGTTCCGGCAAGACCGCCGCCTTCGCCATCGCGCTGCTGCATCGCCTCAAGGCCGACCTGCCGCGCGTGCAGGCCCTGGTGCTGTGCCCGACGCGCGAGCTGGCCGACCAGGTCACCCAGGAAATCCGCCGCCTGGCCCGCGCCGCCGACAACATCAAAGTGCTGAGCCTGTGCGGCGGCAGCCCGATGAAGCCGCAGATGGAAAGCCTGTCCTTCGGCGCCCATATCGCCGTCGGCACGCCGGGTCGCCTCATCGACCATCTGGAGCGCGGGTCGCTGGACCTGTCGGCCCTCAACACCCTGGTGCTGGACGAGGCCGACCGCATGCTGGACATGGGCTTCGTCGACGACATCAAGACCATCGCCAAGCGGGCGCCCGCCAACCGCCAGACCCTGCTGTTTTCGGCGACCTTCCCCGAGGGCGTCAACGACATTGCGGCCAAGTTCATGCGCGAGCCGCAGACCGTGAAGATGGCCGGCGCGACCAGCGCGGCCGCCTCCACCATCCGCCAGATCGCCTTCGAGGTCAGCGACGCCGGGCGGCTGGACGCCGTGCCGCGCCTGCTGCGCGCCTTCCGGCCCGAGTCGACGATCGCCTTCTGCAACACCAAGCAGCAATGCCGCGACCTCGAAGCCGTGCTGGCCGCCCAGGGCTTTGTCGCCCTGGCCCTGCATGGCGATCTCGAGCAGCGCGACCGCGACCAGGTGCTGATCCAGTTCGCCAACCGCAGCGCCTCGGTGCTGGTGGCCACCGACGTGGCCGCGCGCGGCCTGGACATCGCCAACCTGGCCTGTGTCATCAATGTCGACATCAGCGCCGACGTCGAGCAGCATGTGCACCGCATCGGCCGCACCGGCCGCGCCGGCGCCGAAGGCCTGGCCCTGAGCCTGGCCAGTCTCGACGAGATGGGCCGCATCGGCCGCATCGAGCAGCTGCAGGGCGAGGAGTTCAAGTGGCAGCCGCTGGACGGCCTCAAGGACGCGCCCGGCGGCCCGCTGCTGCCGGCCATGGACACGCTGCAGATCCTGGGCGGCCGCAAGGAAAAGATCCGCCCCGGCGACATCCTCGGCGCGCTGACCGGCGAGGCCGGTTTCGCGGGCACGCAGATCGGCAAGATCAACGTGACCGACTTCCACAGCTATGTGGCCGTCGAGCGTTCCATTGCCAAGGAAGCAGTGAAGCGCCTGTCGCTGGGCAAGCTCAAGGGCCGTAAGGTCAAGGTCCGCCGCCTGGCGGATTTGACCGACGACTAATTCAACCCCTGCTTGGCCCGTTCGCGGGCCATGTAGTTGGCCTGGTCGCGATCGCGATCGCGCTGCACGCGGGCCTCGCGGGTTTCCCAGTCGCCGCAGCTGAAATAGGAGCCGCCGAACAGCCAGCCCAGCAGGCTGGAGTCGTCGACCGCCTTGCCTTCGCCGGCCGTGCAGATCATGGCCGCCTTGGAGCTGCTTTGCTCGGCCAGGGCTTCCTGCACGAGCATGGAACGCGACATCAGCACCGAGGCCGGCATGGCCACGGCCAGCAGCACGCCGCCGATGACAAAGCCCTTGGTCCAGCGCGGCAGGGCGCCGGAGGCGGCGGCCGGTGTGGCCGCCGGGCGTGCCGGTGTCGGCTGCGGCCGTTGGTAGGGGAGGGTGGCCGTGAAGCTGGTGGCCTCGGTCGCCGTGCGGGTCTGGTCGTCACCGCGCCGGCCGCCGGTCCCGCTGAGCAGCCGGGGCTGGGCCGGGCGGTTCTGCGCGGGCGTGGACGGGGTGGTGGGCATGGCGTCGGCCATGCTAGGAGGCCGGCGCCGGCGTGGTGTGAGCAATTGCAAGCACGGCGCTTTGCAAGCCGTCAATCGTGCAGGAAATCACGGGTTGGCCCTAACGCCCCGGTTCCCGCTACATTCGGGCCGACGCCGCCTTGCCCATGATGCTCAGACGCGACCTGCTCAAGGGAATGCCCGCGCTGCTCGCCACGGCAGCCGGGCCGGCACTCGCTCAGGAGCTGATGCTGACGCTGCGTGCGCCGGACAGCGAGACCGACCTGCGCAACGCCTATGTCCGCGATGCCGTGCAGCTGGCCCTGGACAGGACGCGGGCGACCGACGGCGCCTACCGCCTGCAGCTGTCAGCGCCCATGAACAAGCGCCGCGCCCTGCTGGAGGCGGCCCAGCAGAGCGCGCCCAATTTCCTTGTCGTCACCGGGCCGGATGCGGGCCGGGCGGCCGGGCTGGTGCCGGTGCCTTTTCCCATCCATCTGGGCGTGAACCGCTACCGCGTCTGCTTTGTGCATGCGCCCCATCGCGCCCTGGTGCGCGAGGCCGACACGGTCAGCGCCGTGGCCCGGCTGCGCCATGTGCAGGGTCGGGGCTGGGCCGATGCCGACATCCTGCGTGCCAACGGCTTCACGGTCGCCGAGGTCAATGGCTACGAGGGCCTGTTCCAGATGGTGGCCCTGGGTCGCGCCGACCTGTTCTGCCGCAGCGTGCTGGAGGTGGGCGAGGAGGCCAAGGCCCATGCCGGGCTCAAGGGCCTGGCCCTGGACGACAGCCTGCTGCTGGCCTATGACCTGCCGCAGTACATCTACACCCACCCCGGCAACCAGATCGCGCTCGAGCGCATCGGCCGAGGCCTGCGCCAGGCCTATGCGGACGGCTCGCTGCAGGCCCTGCTGCGCCAGCATCTGCAGCCTTCTCTGACCCTGCTGAACCTGCCGCAACGCCGGCTGATGACGCTGAACGTGCCCAGCCCCGCCATCGTCGAGATGAATGACCGGCCCTTCCAGATCGACTTGCTGCGCTCGCCGCCGCGTTAGGACCTGCAACGGGCGTGACATGTTGGCGCCGGGGCAGGCAACTGCGGGGGGCGATGAGCGCGGCTGCGACCTTTTCACGCGCAAGGGCCTCACGCGGCGCCTAGTCTGCAAGCAAGACGAGGTGCATCATGAACTCACGCCCCATGCCCCTGATGTGTGACAACTACGAGTTGCGTTTCGAGTCCCTGTTCCAGGCCGGCCGCGCACTCGCTTTCCCCTGCGACGCGCAGGGTGGCGTGCGACTGGATTCCCTGAGCGACCGGGCGCGCCAGAACTATCTGTTCGCGCGCGCCGTCGTCGGCCGCGAATACGCCACACCCATCGTGCTGCGCTGCGGCGGCGCCCGCGACTGAGCAGGCCGGCGGCCCGCGCTCTTGCGCCAGGTCAAGGTCCGGGGGCCTGGCCTTGGTTCAATGCCTGCATGTACAAATCATCGGGAGACCAGCCCCAGCGCTGGATGGCCGTGCGCCGGCGCGCGGTGTGCGTGGCAGGCCTGTCATTCGGGTTGCCGGCAGGGCCGCTGCTTGCGGCCGAAGAGTTCGTGCTGCGCATCGAGACCATCCAGTCCGAGCCATTCGGCCGCGCCGGGCCCCCGGGGCCGGGCGGTTTGATGTACGACATTGGCAACCTGATTGCCCAGCGCGCGGGTCTTGCAGTGCGCAACCGCGTGGTGCCTTATGCCCGCACGGTGCTCAGCCTGCAGGATGGCGTGTCTGACGTGGTGCTGCGTTTCTCCAATGACGAACTCAAGGCCGTCGCACAGCAGGTGGCGCCGGTGCTGACCCTGCCGACGGTGGTGGTGAGCCGCCGCGACGCCCCGCTGCGTCGGTTGGAGGATCTGGCGCACCTGTCGCTGGCCGTGCCACGCAGTTTTCCGATGCCTGAAGAGCTGGTCAGCCTGGCCGGGCTGCGCGTGCAGGCGGTGAACAACAACGAGCATTCCATCCAGATGCTGATGGGCAGGCGCGTGGACGCCGCCTACGGTAGCAACCTCGGGCTGTTTGGCGCAGCACGTGGACTGGGGCTGCGCATGGAAGAATTTGCGCGCCCTTTGCTCGTGGAGCGCCAGACCTTCTGGTTGCATCTGTCCCGGCGCAGCGCCACGCCCGAGTTGATCGATCGATTGACGAAGGCTGTCGAGTCCCTGCAGCGCGACGGCAGCATCGCCCGGCTCTACCAGCGGGCGCTGCTGGAATTTGGCGACGACCGCATGCCGGCCTGAGGCCGGCGCCCTCGATCAGCGACTGAAGCTGTCCTTCAGCCCGGTGATCTTGTTGAACACCGGCTTTTCCGCGCGGTGGTCGACGCGGTCAGTGACGAAATAGCCATGGCGCTCGAACTGCCAGCGCGCATCTGAAGGCGCGTTTGCGAGCGAGGGCTCGACGAAGGCCTGCACGATGCGCAGCGAGTTCGGATTCAGGAACTCGATGAAGTCGCGGCCGCCGGCGTCGGGCTGGGCCTCGGCGAACAGGCGCTCGTACAGGCGCACCTCGGCCTGCACCGCCTCGTGGGCACCCACCCAGCCGATGGTGCCCTTGACCTTGACGGCGTCCGCGCCCGGCGTGCCACTCTTGGTGTCGGGGATGACGGTGGCCAGCGCGGCGGTCACGTTGCCTTCGGCGTCCTTTTCGGCGCCGGTGCACTCGATGATGTAGCCGGCCTTCAGGCGCACCTTGTTGCCCGGGAAGAGGCGGAAATAGCCCTTGGGCGGCACTTCCATGTAGTCCTCGGCCTCGATCCACAGCTCCGGGCCGAGCGAGAACTGACGCAGGCCCAGCTCAGGCTTGTGAGGGTGGGCGGCCGTCTCGCAGGGCTCGCGGTGCTCGGCGCTGCCGAAGACCTCGGCGTAGTTGGTCAGCTTGAGCTTGAGTGGCTGCAGCACCGCAAAGGCGCGCGGGGCCTGCGGCTCGAGGTCGGCGCGCAGGGCCTGGTCGAGGACGGTGTCGTCGATCCAGGCGTTCTGCTTGCTGGCGCCGGTGGCCTCGACCATGGCGCGCAGGCTGGCCGGCGTGAAGCCGCGGCGGCGCAGGCCCACCAGTGTGGGCATGCGCGGGTCGTCCCAGCCGTTGACGTGGTTCTCCTCGACCAGCTGGCGCAGCTTGCGCTTGCTGGTGACGACGTAGTTCAGGTTGAGGCGGCCGAACTCGACCTGTTGCGGCAGCGGGCGGGCCAGCATGCCGAGATCGGCCAGATGCGCCAGCAGCCAGTCGTAGAAGGGCCGCTGGTCTTCGAACTCCAGCGTGCAGATGCTGTGGGTGATGCGCTCCAGCGCGTCCTCGATGGGGTGGGCGAAGGTGTACATCGGGTAGATGCACCATTTGTCGCCGGTGGCATGGTGTTCCGCATGCTTGATGCGGTACAGCGTCGGGTCGCGCAGGTTGATGTTGGGCGAGGCCATGTCGATCTTGGCGCGCAAGACCATGGCACCGTCGGCATGCTGGCCGTCGCGCATCTCGCGCAGTCGGGCCAGGTTCTCGGCCGGCGTGCGATCGCGGAAGGGGCTGTTGACGCCCGGCTTGCCGAAGTCGCCACGGTTGGCGCGCATGTCCTCGGCGCTCTGCTCGTCCACATAGGCGTGGCCGGCGTTGACCAGGGCTTCCGCGGCCGCGTACATGAAGTCGAAATAGCTGCTGGCCTCGAACAGGTTGTCGCCCCAGCTCCAGCCCAGCCACTGCACCATTTCCTTGATGGCGTTGACGTACTCCAGCTCCTCCTTCTCGGGGTTGGTGTCGTCGAAGCGCAGATGGCAGGCGCCGCCGAAGTCGCGCGCCAGGCCGAAATTCAGGCAGATGCTCTTGGCGTGGCCGATGTGCAGATAGCCGTTGGGCTCGGGCGGGAAGCGGGTGCGGATGCGCGCCTCGTCCAGCGGGCCGGCGGCGTGGTGGGCGGCGTCGCCCGGCGTGCCGGCAAAACGGCGGCCGCTGAAGGTGCCCGCTTCGAGGTCGTTCTCGATGCGCTGGCGCAGGAAATTGCTCGCCGGGGCGGGCGCAGGGGAGTTTTGGCTCATCGTCGACTCAGGAAACGGAAGCGGGCCGCTTTCTCAGGCCCGCGATGGCGACGATTCTAAGGACGGGGCGGCTGGGCCCTCAGCGGCAGGCGCACATGGGCCAGGCCGATGCTGATCCAGACCGCAACGCTGAAGTACAGCGTCATCCAGACCACCTCGCTGCGCCAATGCGCCCAGTCGTGCGAGACGGTCCAGCGGCTGGACGCGTCCGCCACGCCGGCTGCCAGCGTCGCGTAGGTCCGGCCGGCGGCCTCGTCGGCCACCCAGCGAGCCCAGTACATGGGGACGTCGACGGCGAACATATAGGCGGCATACAGGCCGCCCGCGGCGATGGCCAAGGCCAGCCAGCGCCGGCCGCGGGCGCTCGCCCGGGGCCACATGGCCAGCAGGGCCAGCACGCTGAGCAGGGCAGCCGTGCCCCACAGCGTCTCCTCGACGACATGGCCGATATTGCGCGTCGTCAGCACCGCATACCAGGAGTTGATCTCGGCAATCGCGATCAGCGGCACGATGGCGTGGGCCACGTGCAGGCCGAAGCGGTGGCCCGTGGTCAGCGCGCCGCCGCGCAGCAGCAGGGCCCATTGGGCAGCAAAGCTCAGCTCGGCGATGGTGGCGACGCTGCGTCCGACGAGGACGCTGGAGGCCCAGGAATCGACCATGACGACGCGCGGCACGTCAAAGACCGGCAGGAAGCAGCGGTAACCGCAGCCCAGCACGTACAGGGCCGACAGCAGCAATTGCAGGCGCTGGTGGGGCCAGGTCGTGCCGTCGGGGCGGTTGCGGTGCAGCCAGGCGGTCGAGGCCGTCCAGGCGATTAGGTTGAGGCCGGCGATGGCGCAGAGCAGATGCCACCAATAGGTCGCGTCGGTCATGGCGTCTCCTTATTCCGCCTTCCGCGGTCGCCCCGTTTTCACCGGCGCCAGGCGGTCCAACGCTGCCGCCAGGTCCTTGGCGTCCAGCAGGGCGAGTGCCTGCAGGCCGGCGCGCAGCAACTCGCTTTTCTTGGCCTCGCGCTTGACCTCGTGGAGCCGGTCCTTCAGCGCCTTCAGCAAGGCGTAGTCGGCCTCCGGCATGGTGAAGCCGTCGCGCACGAGCTTGGCGCGCTCGACGGGGGCGGGTTTGCGGTGTGGGCTCATAACGATGAAAACCGTTTATACGGTTTTCGTCGCCGGTCCGCTATCGCGCGGCTACAGGGCCTTGAAACGAATTGCGTGCACGCGGCTGACGGTCAGCTTCTCGGGTCTTTGGCGCAGCTCCAGCAGCACGGTGCCGTTCTCCTGGCGCAGCGCGCGGGCGACGGCGTCGATGTGGACGACGGTGGAGCGGTGCACCTGCCAGAAGCGCTCGGGGTCGAGCTGCGGGACGAGTTCGCGCAGCGACACCCGCACCCAGTAGTCGCGCTGGGCCGTCACGGCGCGCACGTATTTGTCGGCGGCCTCCAGGTAGACGATGTCGTCCATGGGCACCAGCTCGATGGCGTCGCCAACGGCCGCCTGTAGATGGCGCAGCCGTGGCGCCGGCGCGCTCGCCTGGGTCAGCAACTGGCGCAGCGCGGCCAGGGTCGCGTCGCCCGCGGTGGGCTGGGCCAGGCGGGCCTGCAGCCGCGCCACGCTCTGGGCCAGGCGCTCGGACGTGACCGGCTTGAGCAGATAGTCGGCGGCCGCAGCCTCGAAGGCCTGCAGCGCGTACTGGTCATAGGCGGTCACGAAGACGAACAGGGGCAGGGCGCCGACGTCTTCGGGCCAGTCCTCGCTGATGGCCTGGGCGGCCTCCAGCCCCGTCATGCCGGGCATGCGGATGTCGAGAAAGCAGACCTGAGGGCGATGCTGCAGCGCCAGCTCGACGGCGGCCGTGCCGCTGCCGGCCTGGGCGACGATGTCCAGCGCCGGCCAGGCGGTGGCCAGCTCGGCGCGCAGGTTCTCGGCGAGCAGGGGTTCGTCTTCGGCGATCAGTGCAGTGGTCATGACGGGATCTCGATGCGGGCGACACTGCCGCCGCCGGGTTGAGGCCTGAGTTCAAAGCTCGCTGCGTTGCCATAGCGCTGGGCGAGACGCTCTCGCACCTGAGAGAGGCCGAATCCCGTGCCAGGCAGGTCCGTTGCTTGAACCAGCCCGGCGCCGCTGTCGGCCACTTCCAGCACCAACTGCTTGCCATCGCGAGCCGCCGTCACGCGCAGCTCGCCGCCGTCCACATGCGGCTCCAGCCCATGCTTGATGGCGTTCTCCACCAGCGGCTGCAGCAGCAGCGGTGGGATGGCGATGCCGGCGAGGTCGGCCGGCAGCTCCAGCTTCACGCGTAGGCGCTCGCCCATGCGCAGCTGCATCAGCGCGAGGTAGTCCGACAGGCGCTCGAACTCGTCGGCGAGCGGGTGCTCGGTGGCGCGGCTGGCCTGCAGGGTGGCGCGCAGATAGTCGATGAGGCGGTCCAGCATGCGCTGGGCCTCGTCGGGCCTGAGCTTGATCAGCACGCGCAGATGGGCCAGGGTGTTGAACAGCATGTGCGGTTCGAGCTGGCTTTGCAGCAGCGTGAGGCGCGCCTCGGCGGCCTGGCGCAGCGCCTGGGCTTGTTCCAGCCGCAGCGCATTCAGCCGGAACAGCACGAAGAAGAAAAACGTGCCCAGCACCGACACCAGCAGCACGAAGCCTACCGACAACGCGGCGCGGCCCTGGGGCATGTTCCAGGGCCGCACGGCGTGGCGGCCGCTGATCAGGTCGCCCAGCCACAGGCCGCCGGCATAGCCGGCGAGGGCTCCCAGCAGCACGCAGGGCGCCACCCAGCCCCAGCCTATCCAGCCGTGGCGCAACTCGGGCAGGTCACCGCGCTGGAGCCGCAGCGCCCGGGTGACGCCCGTCATCAGCAACTGGATGTAGAGCGAGATCTGCGTACCGACGGCAAAGGAATACAGCATCGCAATGCCGAAGCTGCCGCCCTGCATCAGATAGTTCAGCAGGCCGACGACGACGCAGATCAGCGCGGTGCCGCCGAGATGCGTCCACCAGCTGTGTCGGGAATCAGGGAGCGTCATGGCGCCAGCATCGCGTCGCCGGCCCCATGGCGCCAGCAACACGCGACGAGTAGGGCTGTGCTGGCGCGAATGGCGCCCGCGTCAGCGCCGACGGCTGCCACCGCCGCCCAGGATGCTGCCCAGCACGCCGCGGATGATCTCCCGGCCGACGGCCGAGCCGATGCTGCGCACGGCCGACTTGGCCGCCGTCTCGGCCAGGCCGGCATGGTGGGCGCCGCGCGGGCCGGTGGTGCCGAACAGCACGTCCTTGAGGCTGTCCATCATGCCGCCGCCGGCGGGTGCCGGTGCAGCGGCGCCGCCCTGGGGCGCCGGGCCAGCCGCGACGCCACCGCTCGAGGGCGCTGCCGCGGCTTTGCCGCTGAGCTTCTCGTAGGCGGACTCGCGGTCCAGCTGCTTCTCGTAGACGCCGGCGACCAGGGAGTTGGCCACCAGGGCCTGGCGCTGCTGGGCTGTGATGGGGCCGATCTGGCTGCCGGGCGGCAGCACGAAGACGCGCTCGGTGATGCTGGGGCGGCCGTGGTCATCCAGCAGGCTGACGAGGGCCTCGCCGACGGCCAGCTCGGTGATGGCAGTGGCGATGTCCAGCCCCGGCTTGGCGCGCATGGTGTCGGCCGCGCTCTTGACGGCCTTCTGGTCGCGCGGCGTGAAGGCGCGCAGCGCGTGCTGGACGCGGTTGCCCAACTGGCCCAGCACGGCGTCGGGGATGTCCAGCGGGTTCTGGGTCACGAAATAGACGCCCACGCCCTTGGAGCGCACCAGGCGCACGACCAGCTCGATGCGCTCCACCAGCGCGTCGGGCGCGTCCTTGAACAGCAGATGGGCCTCGTCGAAGAAGAACACCAGCTTCGGTCTCTCCAGGTCCCCCACCTCGGGCAGGGTCTCGAACAGCTCGGACAGCATCCACAGCAGGAAGGTCGCGTACAGCCGTGGCGCGTTCATCAGCTTGTCGGCGGCCAACACGTTGATGACGCCGAGACCGCCTTCGGTCTGCATGAAGTCGGCGATGTTGAGCATGGGCTCGCCGAAGAACTTGTCGCCGCCCTGGGCTTCGATCTGCAGCAGGCCGCGCTGGATGGCGCCAACGCTGGCGGCCGAGACATTGCCGTACTGCGTGGTGAACTGACTCGCGTTGTCGCCCACATGCTGCAGCATGGCGCGCAGGTCCTTCAGGTCCAGCAGCAGCAGGCCGTGGTCGTCGGCGATCTTGAACACCATCTGCAGCACGCCGGCCTGGGTCTCGTTCAGGGCCAGCATGCGGGACAGCAGCAGCGGCCCCATGTCGGAGACGGTGGCGCGCACCGGGTGGCCCTGCTCGCCGAACACGTCCCACAGCGTGGTGGGGCAGGCCAGTTTCTCGGGCGCCTCCAGGCCACGGTCCTTCAGCACGCCCAGCAGCTTGTCGCTCGGGTTGCCGGTCTGGCTGATGCCCGTCAGGTCGCCCTTCACATCGGCCATGAAGACGGGGACTCCCAGGCGGGAGAAGCTCTCGGCGAGCTTTTGCAGGCTGATGGTCTTGCCGGTGCCGGTGGCGCCGGTGATGAGGCCATGGCGGTTGGCCAGTGCCGGCAGCAGCAGGCACTCGGTGTCCTTGTTGCGGGCAAGCAGGATGGGATCGGCCATGTCAACGGGTCC
Source organism: Roseateles saccharophilus (assembly GCF_031458095.1). GTDB lineage: Bacteria > Pseudomonadota > Gammaproteobacteria > Burkholderiales > Burkholderiaceae_C > Pelomonas > Pelomonas saccharophila_A. The sequence continues at coordinate 1,497,256 of NZ_JAVDXU010000001.1, read as the reverse complement.
TTGGAAAGTCTTGGGTCGGAGTCTATTGCGGGCCGGCTGTCCACCCCCTTGATCGAGGCGGCGCGGGCCGGCCGCCGCCTTCAGAATCCGACGCAGACAGGGAGAGCAAGATGGAGAAGAACATCCAGCCTGCTGCCCGCAATGGTGTCGCCATGCCTTGCCGGCCGGCCTCCCGGCACCGCCCTCAGCAGACCTGTCTGTGAGGCTTCGTAAAATGCCGGTTTTCTCAGAACCGCACAGCGTCAGGGCTCCCGAACATGGCAGGACATTCCAAATGGGCCAATATCCAACATCGCAAAGGCCGCCAGGACGAGAAGCGCGGCAAGATCTGGACGCGCATCATTCGTGAAATCACGGTGGCGGCCCGCCAGGGTGGCCCGGACATCAAGGACAACCCGCGCCTGCGCCTGGCTGTCGACAAGGCCAAGGCGGCCAACATGCCGGCTGACCGCATCAAGTACAACATCGACAAGGCCAGCGGCAACATCGATGGCCTGACCTATGAGGAAATCCGCTACGAGGGCTATGGCATCGGGGGTGCGGCCATCATGATCGACACGATGACGGACAACCGTGTCCGCACCGTGGCCGAGGTGCGCCACGCCTTCAGCAAATACGGCGGCAACATGGGCACGGACGGCTCGGTGGCCTTCCAGTTCAAGCATTGCGGTCAGTTGCTGTTTGCGCCCGGTACCTCGGAAGACAAGGTCATGGAAGTGGCCCTGGACGCCGGCGCCGAGGACGTCATCACCGGTGAAGACGGCGCCATCGAGGTGCTGACTGCGCCCGCCGACTACGAAGTCGTCAAGGCCGCGCTGGAGGCCGCCGGCCTCACCCCCGAGCTGGCCGAGGTGACGATGCGCGCCGAGAACACCATCGAGCTGAGCGGCGAGGACGCCGAGCGCATGCAGAAGCTGCTGGATGTCATCGAAGACCTGGACGATACGCAAGCCGTCTATCACAACGCCGAGCTGAACTGATGCGAGTCCTTGTCATTGGCAATGGTGGCCGCGAACACGCGCTGGCCTGGAAGCTGGCCCAGGGCGAGCGCGTCAGCCAGGTCTATGTGGCCCCCGGCAACGGCGGCACGGCGCGCGACGAGCGCCTGGAGACCGTGCCCATCGGCATGACCGATGTGAAGGCCCTGGCCGACTTCGCCGTCGAGCAGAAGATCACGCTGACCGTCGTCGGCCCCGAGGCGGCCCTGGCGGCCGGCGTCGTCGACGAGTTCCGCGCGCGTGGCCTGCGCATCTTCGGCCCCACCAAGGCGGCCGCCCAGCTCGAGAGTTCCAAGGCCTTTGCCAAGGACTTCATGAAGCGCCACGGCATCCCGACCGCGGCCTACGAGACCTTCTCCGACCCGGCCGCTGCCCACGCCTATGTGGACGGCCGTGGCGCCCCCATCGTCATCAAGGCCGACGGCCTGGCGGCGGGCAAGGGCGTCGTCGTCGCGATGACGCTGGAAGAGGCCCATGAGGCCATCACCTGGATCCTCGAAGACAACAAGCTGGGCGTGACCCACAACGCCGGCGGCGCGCGTGTCGTCATCGAGGACTTCCTCGCCGGCGAGGAGGCCAGCTTCATCGTCGTCTGCGACGGCAAGCATGTGGTGTCCCTGGCCACCAGCCAGGACCACAAGCGCCTGCTGGACGGCGATGCCGGCCCCAACACCGGCGGCATGGGTGCCTACTCGCCCGCGCCCGTTGTCACGCCCAATGTGCATGCCAAGGTCATGCACGAGATCATCCAGCCGACCATCGCCGGCATGGCCAAGGACGGCCATCCCTTCACCGGCTTCCTGTATGCCGGCCTGATGATCGACGACCACGGCCAGCCGCGCACCGTCGAGTTCAACACCCGCATGGGCGACCCCGAGACCCAGCCCATCATGATGCGGCTCAAGAGCGATCTCTTCGAGCTGATGATGCACGCCACCGACGGCACGCTGGACCAGGTCGAGCTGCAATGGGACCGCCGCGTGGCGCTGGGCGTCGTGCTCGCCGCCGAGGGCTATCCGCTCAATCCGCGCAAGGGCGACGCCATCACCGGCCTGCCCGACGACGAGGACGAGGCCATGGTCTTCCACGCCGGCACGGCCATGGCCGACGGCCAGTTGGTGACCAGCGGCGGCCGCGTGCTGTGCGTGACGGCCCTGGGCGAGTCGGTGCGCACGGCGGCCCAGCGTGCCTACGACACGGCCTCGGGCATCCAGTTCGCCGGTCGCCAGTACCGCTCCGACATCGGCCATCGGGCCATCAAGCGTTGAGCCAGGCTCCCGCCGTCCTGACCGGGCCGCTGCATCCCCACGGCCACCAGAGCCGTCTGGCGCGGGCGGTGCTGCGCCTGTTCGGCTGGCGAGTGGAGTCGCCCGGCCTGCCGGCGCAGCAGGGCGTCATCCTGGTCTATCCGCACACCTCCAACTGGGACTTCGTCGTTGGCATCCTCGCCAAATGGGCCCTGGGCCTGCAGCTGCGCTTCTGGGGCAAGGACAGCCTGTTCAGGGTGCCGCTGCTGGGCCGCTGGGTGCGCTGGGTCGGCGGCGTGGCGGTAGACCGCAGCAGCCGCCACGGCATCGTCGGCGACACCGTGAGGCAGATGCGCGAGGCGGCCCTGCGCGGCGAACGCTTCTGGCTGGCCGTGGCGCCCGAAGGCACGCGCTCGCTCGCCGCCGGCTGGCGCACCGGCGCCTACCAAGTGGCCGTGCAGGCCGGTGTGCCGGTCGGCCTTTGTTACTTTGACTTCCAGACCCGGACCGTGTCCCTGACCCGTTTCGTGCAGTTGACCGGTAACGTCGACACCGATTTCGCCGCTTTCGCCGACTATCTCGGCCAGCGTGTGGGCAAGCGCCCCGAGCTGGCCAGCCCCATCCGCCCGCGCTCATGAACACGCAAGCCGTCCGCGACTATCTGCTCGAACTGCAGCAGCGCATCGTCACCGCGCTGGAAGCGGCCGATGGCAATGCCTTCCTCAGCGACGGCTGGACGCGCGAGCCCGGCGGCCGGCTCGAGGGCGACGGCCTGTCTCGCCTCATCGAGGGTGGTTCGGTGTTCGAGCGCGGCGGCGTCAACTTCTCGCATGTGAAGGGCCGCGTGCTGCCGCCCTCGGCCACCCAGCACCGCCCCGACCTGGCCGGCGCGCCTTTCGAGGCCATGGGCGTGTCGCTGGTGCTGCATCCGCACAACCCCTTCGTGCCGACGGTGCACATGAATGTGCGCGCCTTCATCGCCCTGCCGCCCGGGCTGCCTGCCGTGACCTGGTTCGGCGGCGGCATGGACCTGACGCCCTATTACGGCTACGAGCGCGATGCCCAGCACTTCCATCGCACCTGCCGCGATGCTCTCGCGCCCCATGGCGGCGAGCTGTATCCGAAGTTCAAGACCTGGTGCGACGACTACTTCTTCCTGAAGCACCGCAGCGAGCCACGCGGCGTCGGCGGCATCTTCTTCGATGATTTCGCCGAGGGTGGGTTCGATGCAGGCTTTGCGTTGATCCGCTCCGTCGGTGATGCCTTCCTGCAGGCCTATCTGCCCATCCTCGAGCGCCGCCAGGGCTATGCCTACGGCGAGCGCGAGCGCGACTTCCAGGCCTATCGCCGCGGCCGCTATGTCGAGTTCAACCTGGTGTGGGACCGCGGCACGCTGTTCGGCCTGCAGTCCGGCGGCCGCACCGAATCCATCCTGATGTCGATGCCGCCGCAAGTGAAGTGGCGCTACGACTGGTCGCCCGAGCCGGACACGCCCGAGGCGCGGCTGTACAGCGACTTCCTGCGCCCGCGCGACTGGGCCGACGAAACCCCGACCGCGCTATGGCTGTGAAGCTCGCCATCTTCGGCGGCAGTTTCGACCCGCCCCATCTCGGTCATCTGGCTTTCGCCCGCTTCGCGCTGGAGGCGCTGGCGCCGGACCGCCTGGTCTGGCTGCCCGCGGGCCGGCAGTGGCAGAAGCCCGACCAGATCATGGCGGCCGCTGTGCATCGCTCGGGCATGATCCGGCGCCTGATCGCCGGGGAGCCGCGTTTCGTCCTCGATGATCGCGAACTGCACCGCCGCGGCCCCAGCTTCACGGCCGACACGCTGCGCGAGTTCGCGGGCCAGAACCCGGGCGTCGAGCTGATGTTCTTGATCGGGCAGGACCAGTATGCGCGGCTGCCGACCTGGTATCAGGTCGAGACCGTGACGGCCCTGGCCACCCTGGTCGTCGTGCCGCGTGCCGGCGAGGCCGTCATCACGCCGCCGGGCCTGCCGCCCCACCGCCTGCAGGTGCTGGCCCTGCCCGAAATACCCCTTTCGTCCACCGCCGTTCGCGACGCCGTCGCGCGCGGCGAGGACATCAGCCCCATGGTGGGCGCCGAGGTGGCGAGCTATATTGCCTCGCACCGCCTCTACGAGAAGAAGTAAGAATGGACATCCGCAAGCTGCAACGCGCCATCGTCGATGGTCTCGAAGACGTGAAGGCCCAGAACATCGTCGTGTTCAACACCGAGCATCTGTCGCCGCTGTTCGAGCGCGTCATCATCGCCTCGGGCACGAGCAACCGTCAGACCAAGGCCCTCGCGTCCAGCGTGCGAGAAACGGTCAAGGGCCGCGGCATGCAGGTCATGCGCACCGAGGGCGAGGACAACGGCGAATGGATCATCGTGGACTGCGGCGCCGCCGTCGTGCACGTGATGCAGCCCGCCATCCGCGACTACTACCACCTCGAGGAAATCTGGGGCGACAAGCCCATCAAGCTCAAGGTGGCCAGCGGCGAGACCAAGCTGGTGAAGGCCTCGGAAGAGCCGGCGCCGGCCAAGAAGGCGGCTCCTGCAAAGAAGGCAGCGCCGGCCAAGAAGGCCCCGGCGGCCAAGAAGGCGGCGCCCGCAAAGAAGGGCGTCAGCCGCGTCGTTGGCAGCAAGACGCCTGCCGCCAAGACCATCAAGGTCGGCGCGGCCAAGCCGGCAGCCAAGAAGGCAGCAGCGCCCGCCAAGAAGGCCGCTGCTGTGAAGAGCCCTGCCAGGAAGGCCGCACCCGCCAAGACGGTCGCCAAGAAGGTCGTCGCCAAGAAGGCGCCGGCCAAGAAGGCAGCCAGCAAAAAGGGCTGATGCGCCTGCTGCTTGTCGCCGTGGGCCAGCGCCAGCCGGCCTGGGCCGACACGGCCTACGAGGACTTCGCCAAGCGCTTCCCGCCCGAGCTCAGGCTGGAGCTGAAGGCCGTCAAAGCCGAGACGCGCGGCAGCAAGACGGCCGAGCAGCTGATGGCGGCCGAAGCGGCGCGCATCGAGGCCGCCTTGCCCAAAGGTGTGCGCCGCATCATCCTGGACGAGCGCGGCGAGCGCCGCACCTCGGTGCAACTGGCCGAGAGGCTCAAGCTCTGGATGGGCGAGGGGCGCGATGCGGCCCTCATCATCGGCGGCCCCGATGGCCTGCATCCCGACCTCAAGGCCACGGCCGACGAAACCCTGCGCCTGTCCGACCTGACCCTGCCGCACGCCTTCGCCCGCGTGCTGCTCGCCGAAGGCCTGTATCGCGCCTGGACCGTCACGACGGGGCATCCCTACCACCGTGAATAAATTGACAACCCCCGAGACGACTTTGTCGTCGGCCCCCCGAGGGGGCGCAACCGGCTTGGGGCGGCCCGGCGCCGGTTTCGTCTACCTCGCTTCGCAGAGTCCGCGCCGCCGCCAGCTGCTGGAGCAGATCGGTGTGAAGCACGAGCTGTTGCTGCCCGGTGCGGACGAGGATGCCGAGGCGCTCGAGGCCGTGCAGGCCGACGAGGTGCCGGAGACCTATTGCGCCCGCGTCACCGCTGCCAAGCTCGATGCCGCCTTGATGCGCCTGGCCGCGCGTGACCTGCCGCCGGCGCCCATCCTGTGCGCCGACACGACGGTGGCCATCGATGGCCTCATACTCGGCAAGCCGGCGGACGAAGCCGATGCGACGCGCATGCTGGGGCTGATGTCGGGCCGCAGCCACCGCGTCATCACGGCGGTGGCGGTCGCTGACGCGACGCGACGAGTGGCGACGCTGAACGTGTCCGAAGTCGAGTTCGCGCAGCTGTCTGCTGCGCAGATCGAGCGCTACGTCGCCAGCCGCGAGCCCTTCGGCAAGGCGGGCGCCTACGCCATCCAGAGCCAGGCAGCTGCCTGGATCGTGAAGATTGCCGGCAGCTACTCGGGCATCATGGGGTTGCCCCTCTTTGAGACAGCCCAGCTGTTGGACAAATTCGGCTTTGAGTTCTGACGCTTGAGTTTTGATGCATGCCGCTCCGGCCGGCGGCAAGCATCAGCATTCAAGGATGAGAGATGGAAGACATCCTGATCAACTGGTCACCGCAGGAGACGCGAGTGGCCGTGGTCGAGAACGGCGCCGTGCAGGAACTGCACATCGAGCGCACTTTGGAGCGGGGCCTCGTCGGCAACGTCTACCTCGGCAAGGTCGTGCGCGTGCTGCCCGGCATGCAATCGGCCTTCATCGACATCGGCCTGGAGCGCGCCGCTTTCCTGCACGTGGCCGACCTGCACAGCGCCTCGCAGTTCGGCCATGGCCGGCATCAGAACGCCCATGGCGTGGAAGTGCCGCCGACGCCCATCGAGCGCCTCGTCTTCGAGGGCCAGCCGCTGACCGTGCAGGTGATCAAGGATCCCATCGGCACCAAGGGTGCGCGCCTGTCCAGCCAGATCAGCATCGCCGGGCGCATGCTGGTCTATCTGCCACAGGATGAACACATCGGCATCAGCCAGAAGATCGGCTCGCCGGAGGCGCGTGAAGCCCTGCGTGCCCGCATGGTCGCGCTGGTCGGCACCAAGGAGCAGGGCGGTGGCGGCGGCTTCATCCTGCGCACGAATGCGGAAGATGCGTCGGACGAGGAGCTTGGCGCCGACATCGCCTATCTGCGCAAGACCTGGCAACAGATCCGCGAGAAGGCGTTGACGACGCCGCCGGCCAGCCTGCTGCACCAGGACCTGAGCCTGGTGGAGCGCGTGCTGCGCGACCTGACGAGCGAGCGCACGGGCTCCATCCGCATCGACTCCAAGATGCAATACGACGTGCTGCGCGCCTTCGGCGAGACCTTCATGCCGGCGGCCACGGCCAAGCTCGAGCATTACCGCGGCGAGCGGCCCATCTTTGACCTGTGCAATGTCGACGCCGAGATCGCCCGGGCCCTGGCGCGCAAGGTGGAGCTGAAGTCGGGCGGCTCGCTGGTCTTCGACCAGACCGAGGCGATGACGACCATCGACGTCAACACCGGCGGCTTCGTCGGCGCCAAGAACTTTGACGACACCATCTTCAAGACCAACCTCGAAGCGGCGGGCGCAATAGCCCGCCAGCTCAGGCTGAGGAATCTTGGCGGCATCATCATCGTCGACTTCATCGACATGACGCGCGAGGAGCACAAGACGGCCGTGCTGGCCGAGTTCCGCAAGCAGCTGGGGCGCGACCGCACCAAGGTCACCGTCGGCGGCTTCACCCAGCTTGGCCTGGTGGAGATGACGAGGAAGCGCACCCGCGAATCGCTGGCCCGCATGCTCTGCGAGCCCTGCCCGACCTGCGAAGGCCGCGGCCAGGTCAAGACGGCGCGCTCGGTCTGCTACGACATCCTGCGCGAGATCCTGCGCGAGGCGCGCCAGTTCTCGCCCAGGGAGTTCCGCGTCGTGGCCGCCGCCAATGTGGTGGAGATGATGCTGGACGAGGAGAGCGCCCATCTGGCCGGCCTGTCCGACTTCATTGGCAAGCCCATCTCGTTGACCGCCGAGCCGACCAACCAGACCGAGCATTACGACATCGTCTTGTTGTGAGCCCCTCGCCTGGCCTCGCCGCGCTGAACGCGGGCGAGTCCAATCGGTCTTGCAGACCGCGCTGCGGCAGACGCCGCAGCTCTTCAGCAGGCACATGCCGCCCACTGGGCGCCATGGGTCCGGCTTCAGCCCCCGCGGGGACGGCGATGCACGTGGCATGGAGCCCCGTGCACATCGCCCGCGGGCCAGCTTGGGAGCGGCCCGGCGCTTTCCCGCGCTGCAAAACCGTGTGAAGGCGACGCGGTCTTGTCCGACGTTACAACTGGCGCGGCTGCGGCAAAATCGCGCGCCATGCTCGCATCCCTTGCAACCGTCTCCCGCCGCCGCAGCCTTGCGGCCCTCGCCGCGCTGGGCGTCGGCCCCGCACTCGCCCAGGTCCGCATCGACATCGCCGGCTATGGCGGTTCGCGCTACCCCATGGCCATCGTCGACTTCCGCGACGACGCCAAGGCCTCGACCCAGCCCATCGCCGCCATCGTGCGGGCCGACCTGGAGCGCAGCGGCCTGTTCCGCAGCGTCGACGCGCCGCCGGGCCTGAGCGAGACCAGCAGCCCCGCCTGGGCCGAGTGGAAGGCCCGCCAGGCCGACGCCCTGGTCGCCGGCTCCGTCACCCGCCTGGCCGATGGGCGGCTGGACATCCGCTTCAAGCTGTGGGACGTGGCCAAGGGGACCGAACTCGTCGGCCAGGCCCAGGCCGTTCATCCCGACGATGCCCGCCTGGCGGCCCATCGCATCGCCGACACCATCTACGAAAAGCTGCTGGGCGACAAGGGCGTGTTCGCCACGCGCATGGCCTATGTGACCAAGGCCGGCCCGCGCTACAGCCTGGTCGTCGCCGATGCCGACGGCGAGGGCGCCAAGGTCGCCTTGACCAGCCCCGAGCCCATCATCTCGCCGGCCTGGGCACCCAATGGCCGCGAGCTGGCCTATGTGAGCTTCGAGAGCCGCAAGGCCACGGTGCGCATCCAGGACGTGCTGACCGGCGGCCGCCGCGTGCTGGCCGATTTCAAGGGCACCAACAGCGCGCCGGCCTGGTCGCCCGACGGCTCGCAGCTGGTGCTCAGCCTGTCGCGCGAGGGCGGCACCCAGCTTTTCGTCATCAACCGTGACGGCTCGGGCCTGCGCCGCCTGACGCAGAGCGGCTCCATCGACACCGAGGCCTGCTACTCGCCCGACGGCAGCAAGATCTACTTCGTCAGCGACCGCGGCGGCGGCCCGCAGATCTACCGCATGCCCGCTGCGGGCGGCAGCGCCGAGCGCGTGACCTTCAGCGGCAGCTACAACATCAGCCCGGCCGTCAGCCCCGACGGCCGCACGCTGGCCTACATCACGCGCCTGAACGGCGCCTTCCGCCTGACGGTGATGGACCTCGGCACCGGCCAGTCCCAGCAGATCAGCGAGAGCAGCGACGACGAGAGCCCGGCCTTTGCGCCCAACGGCAAGCTCATCGTCTATGCCACCCGCGCCGGCGGCAAGGAAGTGCTGATGACGACGACGCTGGACGGCAAGATGAAGACGCCGCTGCTCGTCACTTTGGTAGAGGTTCGCGAACCCACTTGGGGTCCATTTACACGCCAGTAACTTGACAACCCGCACCATGTTGGACAATGCAGCGCCCGCGCCGCTGATGGTGCCGAGCCCCCATCCCCCCGCCCCCCGTCTGTTGTGGAGACCCTTCGAATGAAACCGACCCTGTATGTGCTCACCCTGATTGCTGCTGCCGCTGCCCTGGCCGGCTGCAGCTCTGCCGTCAAGCTGGACGAGCCCAAGGATGTGCCGGTCGAGACGCGCCAACCTGCCCAGCCTCCCCAGGCGCAAAGGCCTGCCGAGCCGGCTCAGACCAATGTGCCGACGGTGGACCTGTTCGAGCAGTACACCCGCGAGGTCAATGCCAGCGGCAAGCGCGTCGTCTACTTCGACTTCGACAGCGACGTCGTCAAGGAAGAGTACCGCCCTGTGGTCGACCTGCATGCCAAGCGCCTGAAGGCCCGTCCCCAGGCCGCCCTGATGCTGGAAGGCCACACCGACGAGCGTGGCGGCCGCGAGTACAACCTGGCCCTGGGCCAGCGCCGCGCCGAGGCCGTGGCCAAGTCGCTGACGCTGCTGGGTGCCGGTGGCAACCAGGTCGAAGCCGTCAGCTTCGGCAAGGAGCGTCCGGCCGTGCAAGGCAGCGGCGAAGAAGCCTGGGCCAAGAACCGCCGCGTCGAACTGAAGGACAAGTGATAGTGATGCGAGTGCTGCGACTGTCGCTCATGGCGCTCGCCGTGGGCGCGGCCTTCATGCAGCCGGCCCGTGCCGGCCTGTTCGAGGATGACGAAGCCCGCAAGGCCATCCTCGACCTGCGTGCCAAGGTCCAGGCCAACGAGGATGCCGCCAAGCGGCGCGACGAGCAGATCAATGCCTTGATCCAGGATCAGATCCAGCCGCTGCGCCGCAGCATGCTGGACCTGAACGGCCAGATCGAGGCGCTGCGTGCCGAGATCGCCAAGCTGCGCGGCGCCAACGAGCAACTTGCTCGTGACCTGGCCGACACGCAGCGCAAGCTGACCGACCAGTCGCAGTCCGTCGAAGCCCGCTTCAAGCCCCTGGAGCCGCAGAAGGTCAGCCTCGATGGCCGCGAGTTCCAGGTCAGCCCGGACGAGCGCAACCAGTACGAAGCCGCCATCGGCCTCGTGCGCCGCGGCGACTTCGCCGAGGCCGTGGCCGCGCTGAACGCCTTCCTGAAGCGCTACCCCGCCAGCGGCTACACCGACTCGGTGCGCTTCTGGCTCGGCAACGCCCAGTACGGCAAGCGCGACTACAAGGACGCCATTGCCACCTTCAAGACCTTCATCGCCGGCAATGCTGACCATCCGCGCGCCGGCGAAGCCCTGCTCGCCCTGGCCAACTGCCAGATCGAGCTGAAGGACAACAAGGGCGCGCGTCGCAGCCTCGAAGACCTCATCAAGGCCTATCCCGGCACCGAGGCCGCGCAAGCGGGCAAGGAACGCCTGCACGCCTTGAAGTGATGACGGATCAGCTCGAGGCTGATCTGGAGCGCCGCTTCGGCGGCCTGCGTCGCCTGCACGGCGACGCCGCTTACCAGCGCCTGCGCACCGCGCGTTTCGCGGTCGTGGGCCTGGGAGGTGTCGGTTCCTGGGCCGTCGAGGCCCTGGCGCGCAGCGGGGTTGCCGCGCTGACGCTGATCGACCTGGACCAGGTCTCCGAATCCAACATCAATCGCCAGATCCAGGCCCTGGGCTCGACCGTCGGCATGGCCAAGGCCGAGGCGCTGAAGGCCCGCATCGCCGACATCCATCCCGGCTGCGCCGTGCGCGTCATCGAGGAATTCGTCGAGCCTGAGAACTGGCCGGCGCTGATCGATGATGCCGAGTTCGACGGCCTCATCGACTGCTGCGATCAAGTGCGCGCCAAGGCCACGCTTGCGGCCTGGGCGCGCGAGCAGGGCCTGCCTTTCGTGACCGTGGGTGCCGCGGGCGGCAAGCGCGAGCCGCATCGCGTGCAACTCGACGACCTCAGCGCGACGACGCATGACCCGCTGCTCGCTTCGCTGCGCCAGCGCCTGCGCAAGCAGCACGGCGCACCGCGCACGGGCAGGATGGATGTGGCCTGCGTCTATTCGCGCGAGCCGGTGCATCTGCCGCAGCAGGAAGAGGGCGAAGCTTGTGATGTGGATGGCAGCCTGAACTGCCACGGCTATGGCTCCAGCGTCACCGTCACGGCGACCTTCGGCCTGTGCGCCGCGGCCGAATTGCAGCGCCTGCATCTGGCCCGGGTCAGGTCTTGATCACGCACATCAAAAAGTATTGCCGCGCTCGCAAAAATCTGCCTATAATGGCGGGCTCTGCTTGACGAGGGACGTTAGCTCAGTCGGTAGAGCAGCGGACTTTTAATCCGTTGGTCGCAGGTTCGAATCCTGCACGTCCCACCAGAATTTCTGGCGGTGATTCGAAAGAATCCACGCTATAATAATTGGCTCAGCAAGGCACTCGCCGAGTTGAATCAGGGCTCTTAGCTCAGTTGGTAGAGCAGCGGACTCTTAATCCGTTGGTCGAAGGTTCGAATCCTTCAGGGCCCACCAAATTTCGAGCGAAACAAGGACTTGCCGCGAGGCAGGTCCTTTTTTCTTGCCTGCGCGGTTTGCCGTCAGAGGCCCAGCAGCGCCTTGGCCCGGGCCAGATGCTCGAGACGATCATCCAGGCCGTTGTAGCCGCCATTGATGCGCTTGGTGACGGCCTTGGCATCATCGGCTTCGGCCAGCGGGCCGATGTTGCGGTCCTTCCAGAACCAGCAGGCCACGTCCACGCAGGCGAAGGGGTCCAGCGCCACCTTGGTGGGGTCGCTGACGTAGTCGACGCCGGTGAACTTGCTGTACTGCTGGTAGTTGTTGCGGCCGGTGAGCTGGATGAGGCCGCGACCCTTGAAGCGCACGCCATCGCCGGGCTGGCTGTTGCCCAGGTCGGTGCGGCCCTCATAGGCGCTGCCGCTGGCCAGCTCTTCCGAATAGAGCAGCGAGCCCGATTCATGGGCGAGCTGGGCGATGAAATGGGCGATCTGGCGCGGCGTGTCGATGCCATAGCGGGTCATGCCCTTCACCAGGGGCTCGAAGTAGAGATCGATGCGCTTTGGCATGGCCCGCGGCATGACGATGCCGAGCTTTTCCTTCGTCGCTCCGGGCGGCAGGCCGGCCAGTAGCCGCGCCATCGTGGCGTCACCGGGGGTCACCAGGCCGTCGGATTCCGACAGCCCCATGGCCTGGGTCTCGAAGGCGCGGATCGCATCGATGGTGTTGGGGCCGATCTGCCCGTCCACCCCCAACTGCTTCATCGCCGCTCCGCTCCAGGCCTCGCTGTTCATATTGAGCAGCACCTGGACGATGCGGACATCGGCGACGTCGTTGCGGGCACCCAGCCCGACGCTCTTGGCAATGCACATGGCAAGCCTCCTCGAGGAAGAACAGCCGCCACCTTAGGCGCTTGTCGCGCAGCGTGAATCCCCAATCGGCAGGAGGACGCCCCTCAGGCCGGCACGCCGCGGTCTTGCTGCAGCATGCGGTCCCACCACGGCGTGTCGCCGATCTCGGCGCGCAGATGGTCGATGAAGAGCCTCGCCTTGGTCGCGTGACTGCGGCCTGGCAGGCGCACGGCGTGGATGCCAGGCATGCCGGGCGAGGACGGCGCGCCGGCTTCGTCGGGGAAGAGGGCGACGAGTTCACCCGAGCGCAGCTGGTCGCAGACCACCCAGGTCGCGATGTGCAGCACACCCAGGCCCTGCAGCGCGGCCTGCAGCATGCCGTCCTTGTCATCGGTCCTGAAGCTGCCGCGCACCGGCAGCGGCTGGTTGCGATTCACGCCGGCATAGCGCCAGACGAAGCCCGGCGCCGGCGGCGAGGCCACGGTGATGCAGTCGTGCTGCAGCAGGTCCTCGGGGCTGTGCGGCCGGCCCTTGCGCGCCAGATAGGCCGGGCTGGCGCAGGTGACCAGGCGCACCTGGGCCAGCGTCGTGGCGCGCAGGTCGCTGTCGGGCAGCAGGCCGATGCGGATGGCCACGTCCATGCGCTGTTCGGACAGGTCGACGATCTGGTCGATGAGGTGCAGGTCAACCTCGATGTCCGGATAGCGGCGCAGGAAGCTGGCCAGGGCGCCGACAACATGGCGGCGCCCGAAGACCGTGGGCGCCGTCACCGTCAGCAGGCCGCGCGGCTCGGCGTCGCCGGCGTTGAGCGCTTCCTTGGCGCCGGCCAGTTCGCCCAGGATGAGGCGGGCGCGCGGCAGGAACTGCTCGCCGGCGTCGGTAAGAGCCAGGCGACGCGGGCTGCGGTGGAAGAGCTTGGAGCCGAGTTCGGCTTCCAGCGCGTCGATCTTGCGGGTCACCGACGACACGGCAACGTCCTGGCGGCGCGCCACCTCGGAAAAGCTGCCGGCAGCGGCAACGGCCAGGAAGGTCTCGAAGGATTCGATCATGGAGCTTTGCGTGATTCGCAAGTGCAGTTTGCGTTTTGCGTGATTGTTCCGAGAAACGCAAAGCAAAACAATGCGCCTCGTTCGCCAAACCACTCAAAGAAAGCCGACCATGAACTCCACCGCCCCGTTCCCGACTCCTTCCCGTCGCCGCCCCGTCACCCTCGGCCGCCTGGCGGTCGCGGCGGCCCTGGCCTTGTCCGGCCTGGCTGCCGCCACGCTGCCGGCGCCTGCCCAGGCCGCGGCGCCCCAGTTCAAGACTCAGGCCCCCGGCTGGTATCGCCTGATGGTGGGCAGCTTCGAGGTCACGTCGCTGAGCGACGGCACCGTCGGCCTGGCCGTCGACCAGATCCTGCACGCCCCGGCCGGCCGTGTCGCCCAGGGGCTCAAGCAGAACTTCCAGCAGACCCCGCTGGAGACCTCGGTCAATGCCTGGCTGATCAACACCGGCAGCCGCCTCGTCCTGGTCGACGCCGGCGCCGGCACGCTGTTCGGCCCGACCCTGGGCAAGCTCGTCACGCAGATCCGTGCCGCCGGCTACCAGCCCGAGCAGGTCGACGACATCCTCATCACCCATATGCACCCCGACCACGTCGGCGGCCTCGCGGCCGACGGCCAGCGCGTCTTTGCCAACGCCACCGTGCATGCCGACAAGGCCGATGCCGACTACTGGCTGTCCCCGGCCAAGGCCGACGCCGCGCCCAAGGAGGTCAAGGGCTTCTTCCAGGGCGCCATGGCATCGCTGACGCCCTATGTGCAGGCCGGCCGCTTCGCCCCCTTCGAGCGGGATGGCGAGATCGTGCCCGGCATCCGCGCCCTGCAGGCCCATGGCCATACGGCCGGTCATGCGGTCTATGCGGTCGAGAGCCAGGGCCAGCGCCTGGTGCTGATCGGCGACCTCATCCACGTCGCCTCGGTGCAATTGGCCTCGCCCGAGGTCACCATCGCCTTCGACGCGGACGAGCCGCAGGCCGCCAAGACCCGCGCCCGCGTCTTTGCTGAGCTGGCCAAGGAGGGCAGCCTGGTCGCGATCACCCACTTCAGCTTCCCCGGCGTGGGCCGCCTGCGCCAGGCCGGCAAGGGCTGGCAATGGCTGCCGCTGGACTACAGCAGCCAGCTGCGCTGAAAGCCTGACCCCCTAGGGCGTCGGCAGCGGCCGGATGCTGACGCCCAGGCTGCCCGGCGGGTGGGCCTCGTTGAAGAGCTGCCAGAGCCGCCCGCTGCGCGCCGCCTGGCTCAGGGCCAGGCGCAGCGTGCGCCGGTCGGCCTCGCCGAGGCTGCGGCGCGACAGATAGAGGCCGCTGGCATGCCAGCCCAGCTCCTCCAGCGGTTCGATGCGCAGCCGCTTCAGCAGCGGCGTCAGTTCTGGTTCGATGACCAGGGTCCCAACCAGGATGGAGGCCGTCATGACGGTGGCCCGTGCCAGGCCCTGGCGCAGTGCGCGGGCGACACCGCTGGCGTCGGCCTCCTCGATGAGGCGCTGGCGCTGGCGCAGCGTCGCGATGGCACTGTCATAGGCCGCCCCGAAGGAGAAGCCGCGCACGACGACGAGCTTGTAGTCCGGCTGGGCCAGCAGTTCGGCCAGGGAGCGGGGGACGGGCGCGTCGCTGTCCAGCGTCAGCAGGCTGGCGCGCACCTGGATCAGGGGCACGAATTCGCCCACCGCATCACGGGCCGGCGTGGTCGAGGCCGGGATCAGCAGGTCCGCCTGGCCGGCGTCGAACAGGGTTTGCAGCCGCGCCCGCGGCACCTTGTGCATTTCAAACTGGCAGCGGGTGCTGGTGGCCACCTCGCGCAGCATCGTCGGGTAGATGCCCTGGGCCTGGCCGTCCTCGAAGCTGACGCTCAGGCCTATCGAGGCCATGGGCACATTGAGGGGGCGGGTGCAATCGGCCTGGGCCGCTGCCGCCGCCAGCCAGCCCCAAAGCAGCAAGCCCGATCGCACCCTTGCGTTCATGCCCCTCGATCCCGAGTCTGTTTTGGCCCATTGTGCGCGACTCGGCGTTCCAGCGCATCAAACAGCAGTTGCACGGCGATGGCCAGGGCCGCGGCGGGCAGGGCGCCGGCCAGCATCAGCGTGCTGTCGTTGACGGCCAGGCCGGCGACGATGCGCTCACCCAGCCCGCCCGCACCGACGAAGGCCGCCACGGTGGCCGTGCCGACATTGGTGACGGCGGCTGTCTTCACGCCGGCCATCAGCGTCGGCAGAGCCAGCGGCAGCTCGACGGCGCGCAGCGTCTGGCCGCGTGTCAGCCCCAGGGCCATGGCGGACTCGGTCAACCCCCGGGACACGGCCTGCAGCCCCGCGTGGGTGTTGCGCACGATGGGCAGCAGCGCGTAGACGAACAGGGCCAGCAGGGCCGGCGCGAAGCCGATGCGGCCGACCACGGCGATCAGGAAGGCCAGCAGGGCCAGCGAGGGCAGGGTCTGCAGCAGGCCGGCCGTCGCCATCACCGGCCCAGCCAGGCGCGGCAGGCGGTGGGCGGCGACGCCCAGAGGCACGGCCACGACGACGGCCAGGGCGAGAGAAGCCAGCACCAGGGCCAGATGCTGGGCCAGCAGTTTCGGCAGATCCGGCGCCAGCAGCCGGGCCAGCAGGCCCTGGCGGGTCGAGCCGTCGTGCGCGGATTGCAGAAAACTTTTCGCAACATCGGCAAAGGCGCGCCCGTCCAGCTCGGCGGCGGCATTCAGGCGGGTCATCTCGGCCTCGGGCAGACGGCCGCTCAGGCCCAGCAGCGGCCCGGGGTCGATCGTGGCGCGCATCAGCAGCACGGCGTCATAGCGCGGGAAGAAGCCGCGGTCGTCGTGCAGCACGCGCACGGGCTGGCGGGCCAGCTGGGCGTCGGTCGTGTAGACGTCGATGAGGTCGACCTGGCCCTTCGCCAGCGCCTGATAGGCCAGGCCATGGTCCAGCCCCGAGCCGGGCTGCAGCTTCAGGCCGTAGGCGCGCTGCAGGGCCGGCCAGCCGTCGGCGCGGGCCAGGAATTCATGCGACAGCCCGGGCTTGAGCAGCGGGGCCTTGGCAGCCAGGTCCGAGATCGTCGCGATGCCCAGCCGCGCTGCATCCGCTTCGCGCAGGGCCAGCGCATAGCTGTTGTTGAAGCCCAGCGGCACGGCCGCCTTCAGCCCCAGCGGCTGCAGCCAGGCGTTGATGCTGTCCAGAGGCGCCTGGGCGTCGGCGGCGGACTCGCGCTTGAGCAGCTCGCGCACGATGGTGCCGGTGTACTCGGGGTAGAGGTCGATCTGGCCCTGCTGCAGGGCCGCCGCCAGGATGGCGGTGTTGCCCAGGCCCTGGCGGTGCTCGGCGGCGATGCCCTGGCCGGCCAGGGTCTGGGTGACGATCTCGCCGAGCAGATAGCTTTCCGTGAAGCGCTTGGAGCCCACTTGCAGGGCGGGAGCGGCGTTTGCCACGCCGGCAAACCACGCCGTTAGCAGGGTCAAACACCAAAAGGCTTGCCGGCTTGTTCTCATGGGCGCATGGTGCCTCATGACCTGCATCCCAATGTCAGACATGCCCTACACGCAGCCGCCTTGGTGTCCGAATGCAACGGCGGGCCGTCCTGTCTAGACTTGAAGTCATTGTTTTCAGAGGAGGTCACCATGTCCCGCGCCACCGATCATCTGCTGCGTCAGCACCTGGACAGCCTGGGCGTCCATCTGCGCCAGTGCCGGACCCTGTCCGACCGCCGATTGCGCATGCTGTGCTCGCTGGAGGCGCTGGACTCGGCCATCGGCGACCGCCTGTTCACCACCGTCGTGCTGGGCAGCGTCCTCATCGCGGCGGTGCTGAGCGTCACTGTGTAAACCTGCCGGCCTTCCAGACAGCGGCCCCTTGGGGCCGCTTTTCATTGCGCTTTCAGAACGTCGTCGCCGGCTCGGGCCGGCGGGCCGGCGTCTCGGTGATGGGCACCCACAGCAGCACGTCGCCCGCCTGGTCGCCCAAGGCCAGCGTGGCACCCGGCGCCAGCGTCCGATAGCCGGGCGGCGGGGCGATGCCGGCGCCCAGCGGCGCGCGCTGCAGCAGCACTTCGATGCGGCGACCCTGCTGCTGCAGCCGCACCCGGGCCTGGGGCCAGTGCGGTGGCAGGCAGGGTTGGACGCGCAGCATGCCGTCGGCCAGCTTCACGCCGCACAGCGACTCGGTGGCCGCGCGCAGCAGCCAGCCGGCGGCGCCGGTATACCAGCTCCAGCCTCCCCGCCCGGCGTGAGGCGCCGCGGTCTCGATGTCGCCGGCCACGGCAAAGGGCTCCAGTCCGTAGGCCGCACCATGGGCGCCGCGGTGGGCCGGGCTGATGGCGGTGAAGGCTGCCCAGGCGCGCTCCGCCTGGCCCAGCTTGGCGCTGGCCATCAGCGCCCAGGTGGCCGCGTGGTTGTACTGGCCGCCGTTCTCGCGCACGCCGCCCGGGTAGGCCTGGATGTAGCCGGCCTCGGGCTGGTGGTCCTTCAGCGGCGGCCACAGCAGGCGCAGCAGATGGGCATCGCGGTCATGCAGTTCGCGCCAGGCGCTGTCCAGGGCCAGGCGGGCGCGGTCAGCCTCGGCGGCGCCGGTCAGCACGGCCCAGGCTTGCACGATGAGGTCGATGCGGCATTCCGTGTCGCTGTGGGTGCCCAGCACGCTGCCGTCGTCGAACCAGCCGCGGCGGTACCAGCGGCCGTCCCAGGCTTCGGTGTCCAGGGCCTTGGCCAGCTTGTCGCGGGCCTGGCGCCAGCGCGCGGCGCGGGCCTGCTCGCCGCGGGCGATGGCCAGGGGATGCAGCGCATCGATGACGGCGCAAAGGAAAAAGCCCATCCACACCGATTCGCCGCGTCCTTCGGCGCCGACGCGGTTCATGCCGTCGTTCCAGTCGCCGGTGCCGAACAGCGGCAGGCCGTGCGCGCCAACGGGCAGGCTGACGTCGATGGAGCGCGCCGCATGCTCGTAGATGCTGGCGCTCTCGTCGCTGATGGCGGGCACCTCGTAGACGTCTTCGGCGCCTTCGGGCACAGGGCGGCCCTGCAGGAAGGGCACCATCTCGTCGGCCAGCGAGGTGTCGGCGGTGCGCTCGACATACAGGGCCAGGGCCAGGGCCAGCCAGAGCCGGTCGTCGGCGAAATGCGTGCGCACGCCGGCACCCGCCGGCTCATGCCACCAATGCTGCACATCGCCGGGCGGGAACTGGTGGGCCGCGTGGAGGCGGATCTGCGCGGCCAGGCGCTCGGGGGCGTGCTGGACCAGGGACATGGCGTCCTGCAACTGGTCGCGGAAGCCGAAGGCGCCGCCGGCCTGATAGAAGCCGGCACGCGCCCAGATGCGGCAGCCCAGCACCTGGGCCGGCAGCCAGTGGTTGACCAGGGCGTCGAAGGCCGGGTCGGGCGTCTCCACCTGCACCGGCTGGCTGAGCTTGCGCCAGACCGCGCGCTGTGCCGCCAAGCGGCGCAGCGGGTCAGCCGCCCAGGCCTGGGCGGCCTGTTCACGCGCGGCCGCGAGGCTGGGCGCATGGCCGAGCAGCACCGTGCCATGCCAGGCATGGCCGGCTTCCAGGCGGATGGGCACGGCCAGCAGGGCCGCGGGGTCGGTGGCGGGACCGGCCTGGCCATCCAGCGCATGCGGCATGACGAGGCGGCCTTCGTCGTCGAACAACAGGCGGCGGTCGCCGCTGGCCTCGATGGCGGCCGTCCAGGGGCGGGGACGGTTCAGGTCGGGCGTGAAGCCGGCGTCGGCCGGCCAGGGCCACAGCGCCTCGTCGGTCGTGAGATTGCCGACCTCGTCGGCCATGGCATCGCCCTCGCGGGTCGGGCGCAGGGTCATCCAGGCGGTGTGGCCGCCAAAGCCATTGAGGCCATCGGCCTGGGTGGCCAGGGCCAGCAGCGGTCCATCGCCCTGCGGGGCCTCAAGCCGGGTCACGACGCTGCGCCGCGCGCTGCTGTCCATGCCCAGCTGCCATTGCGCGGCCGCCAGCAGGCGCATGAGGCGTGGCGGCTTGCCCGGCGCGGCGTGCAGCTCCACCTGGCATTGCTTGACGGCGTGCGCGGCGTCCACGGTCCAGCGCAGGCGCACCACCATGCCGGGCAGCTGGAAGGCCATGGCCGTGGCGCCCGGCAGATGGGCGACGCTCTGGCGTGGGCTGCAGCGGCCCAGCAGCCAGACCTTGCCGCTGCTCAGACAATGCAGCATCAGCCACTCGCCGGGCGAGTCCAGCAGGGCGTCGTTGGACCACGGGGTGATCTGGTGCAGGCGGCTGTTGCCGGCCCAGGCCATGCCGGCGCCGCGTTCGGACACCTGGCAGCCGAAGTTCTCGTTGGCGATGACGTTGATCCACGGCCGTGCCGGCTGGCTGCGTTCGCCCAGCTCGAAGTGGCAGGCGCCGCTGGTGTCGTCGAAATGGCTGGCCGGGGCTTGGGCGTTGGGCGCCGCGGCCAGGCTGGACACCAGCGTCGCGCCAGCCCCGCGCCTGGCCTTGGCGGCCTGCTCGTGGTTGATGGGCAGGCGCTCGAGCTGCTGGGCCAGCGGCCGGCCGTCGGCGAACCAGCGCACGCGAGCCAGCAGGTTGAGCGCGAAGCGCGTGTCCGGCCCGACGGTCTCGTCCGACAGCACATGCACGCGGCAGCGGCCATGGACCTGCTGTTCGGCCAGCGAGCGCAGCGCGCGCGACACCGGCGCCAAATAGGACGGCGGCTCGGCATCCAGCACGACGACGTCCACCGGCAGCGGGCTGCCCTGGGCCTGCAGCAGGGCGCAGAGCTCGCGCACCATGACGACGCCGGTGGCATCGGCCACGCGGATCAGGATGATGGGATCGTCGCCCGAGATGCCATGGCGCCACAGCGCGTCGCGCTCATAGCCGGTCTCGGGCAGAGGCAGGCTCTCGCGCGCGACCTGCGAGGTCAGCAGGGTCTGCAGCGTCAGGCCGGCGCGCCAGGCCCCCGGCGCCAGCGCCGCGCCCTGGGTGCGCACGCCGGCCATGGTGTGGGCCAGGGTCAGGGCGCGTTCACACAGGGCCGGCTGGCGCAGCTTGTCCAGCAGATGGTTGAGAGTCTGGGGCTCGCGGGCGGCGGCCGTCGCCAGCGTCAGCGTCACGCGCGCGCCGGGTGGCAGCGTCAGCACCAGGTGCAGCAGGGAAATGGGATCGTTGCCGGTGTCCAGCATGCCGGCCTCGGTGTTGAGGCCGGCCACGTCGGTGCCGAGCAGGGTCTGCACGCCGGCGTGCGCAATGACGCCGCCGGGCTGGCCGGGCGTGCCGCCGCGAGCCAGCCAGTGGGCACGGTCGGCGCCGGCGCGCACCTGGTCCAGACGCGCGCCGCCGTCCAACTCCACACCTACCAGGGCGTGCACGGCATGCAGGGGCTGCTCCTTGTGGCCGCGCGGCAGGCGCTGCCAGTAGAGGGCCTGCTGGCCGGGCTCCCAGCGCGCCTGCAGGAAGAGCTTGCCGAAGGCCGGGTGGGCCAGGTCAGCCTTGGCGGGCGCGAGCACGGGCTCGAAGCTCGAGACCAGGGCCAGGCGCCGCGGCCGGTGGGCGAGGTTGCGCAACGTGATGCGGCGCAGCTCGACATCGTCCTCCACCGCCACCCAGGCCTCGGTATGGGCATGCAGTTCCTCGCCCTCTGCGGTGAACTGGGCGCTGGCCGGGTGCAGCCGGCAGCCATAGCGCCATTGCGGGCCGGGCGTGGGCCGCAGCGTGAGGGAACGCCAGGGGCTGGTCTCGGGCGCGCCGTTCCAGTGCAGGTCGAGGTCGCGCAGATGCAGGTGGTGGCCGAGCAGATCCTGGGCGAGGTCGTCGCGCCAGCGGCTCACCAGCACCTGGCTGCCCGGTTCGCCCCAGACCAGGGTGCCGCCACCATGCTCGCGGACCATGGCGCTGAGCTTGCCGTGGCCCAGCCAGGCGGTGGCGGGCAGGGCGCGGCCATGCAGTTCGGGCACGACCAGGGAGATGCGGGCCTTGCGCGGCGCGCTGCGCCTGGGTTGGGGTGGCGGCTCGCGCAGCGGCGCGACCTTGTGCGGCGCGCGCTCGTGCAGCAGCCAGCGCACCGCGCACAGGCGTGGTTCGGCGTCGGCCCAGCGCTGCGGCGCGCCGCCGCACAGCACTTCGGTCAGCGCGACCAGGGACATGCCATGGTGATGGGCCATGGTCGTACCGATGCGCTCGAAGCGCCGCCCGGCCGGGCGCGTTTCGGCCGTGGCCTCGGGCTGGCGGCCGAGGGTGTAATCCAGGGCCTCCATGAAGCCGCCATCGTGCCGCGCCCCCAGGGCCTGCAGGGCACGCAGATTGGCGACGGCCGCGCGCGGCATCACCATGGTCGCCATCAGGCTGGCATAAGGCGCGATGACCATTTCTTCGGGCGGTGTGTCGCGCAGGGCCAGGCTGGCCACACCTTGCGGGCCGTACTGGTAAGCCAGGCTGTGATCGCGCTTGGCATAGGCGCTCTCGGACACGCCCCAGGGCAGGCCGGCCGCGCGGCCGGCGCGGATCTGCTCCATGACGGCTGCCCGCGACGCCTCGGCCAGGGCGCTGCCGGTGGGCTCGTCCAGCACCAGCGAAGGCATCAGCATCTCGAACATCGAGCCCGACCAGCTCTTCAGCCCGGTGACGCGGCCGCGCGAGAAGAAGGGCCGGCCCAGGGCGCCCCAATGCGTGGCCGGCAGGTCGCCCTTGGCAATGGCGACGAGGCTGGCCAGGCGGGCTTCGGAGGCCAGCAGGTCGTAGTGGTTCTGGTCCAGCCTCTCGGTGCCGGGTTCGGATCCGACGGCCGCGACGGCGCCGATGTGCAGCAGGCGGCGCTGCGGGTCGTAGAGCCAGCTGAAGTCGTGGGCCAGCGCGAGGGCGCGGGCGCGCGCGGCCACGGCGTTCAGCGCTTCAGCCACGGCGGGCGGCGGCGGCATGCCTTCGCCACCCTGCGCATAGCCCTCGCAGGCCGCGGCGACGACGAGCAGGTGGGCGCAGAGATTGCCGCTGTCCACCGCCGAGACATAGGGCGGCTCCAGCACGGCCAGGCGCTGGGTGTCGATCCAGTTGTAGAAGTGGCCGCGGTGGCGGGGCAGCTTGTCCAGGGTGTCCAGGGTGCGGCCGATGCGCTCGGCCAGGCCCACGTCATGCAGCCAGCCGAACTCGCGCGCGCAGCAGGCCGACAGCAGGTACAGGCCGATATTGGTGGGCGAGGTGCGGTGGGCGACGGCGATGTCGGGGTCGAACTGCACGTTGTCGGGCGGCAGGTCGTTGTCGTCCTGGGTGACCCAGCGCTCGAACCAGCGCCAGGTGTCGCGCGCCACGCTGAGCAGGTACTGGCGATCGTCGTCGTTGATGGCCTCGCGGCGCGGGCGGGGGCGCGGCCGGCTGGCCAGGCCTATCCACAGCGGCGACAGGGCCCAGGCCACGAGCAGGGGCAGGGCGAGGTCCCAGTCGACCGGGCGACCGATGAGGGCCGGCGTCATCAGCAGCAGGGCCAGCACGCCGCTGGCGAAGGTCAGGCGCCGGTGCTGGCGCCACATCGACTTCCAGTCGGTGCGGGCCGCGGCCTCGGCGGCGTCGGCCGTCGTCCACTCCAGCAGGTGCTGGTGGCTGACGCGCTGGCGCCAGAGCGCGCGCACGATGGCGTCCGCGCTGAGCCAGCTCGCCGCAGGCAGCATGGCCAGATGCCAGGCGGTGCCGCCGATGGCGCGGCCCAGCTCGATGGCGGCCTGGCGATAAAAACGCGGCAGCGAGATGCGCTCGCCCGACGGCGCGCAGGCGGCCAGGGCCCCCATCAGCGGCCCGGCCCCGAAGGCGGCGGCCACCAGGCCCAGGGCCCAGGCCGGTGCCAGGCCCAGGCCCATCCACGACGTCACCAGCAGCAGCAAGGAGGCCGGCGCGACCAGGGAGCGGCGCAGGTTGTCCAGCATCTTCCAGATGTGGATGCCGTGCAGGCCCCAGCGGCGCGGGTGGCCGAGGAAGGGCAGCAACTGCCAGTCGCCGCGCGTCCAGCGGTGGATGCGTGAGGCGGCCACGTCGGCATGCATGGGCGCGGGCTCGACCAGGACGACATCGCTGATGCCGGCGCAGCGCATCAGCGAGCCTTCCAGCAGATCGTGGCTCAAGACCTGGCCCTCGGGCAGGCGATGGGCCAGTACCCGGGCCGCCGCCTGCACGTCGATGACGCCCTTGCCGGCAGCGCTGCCTTCGTCAAACAGGTCCTGGTAGACCTCGGAGCTGGCGGCGCTGTAGGGGTCCAGCCCCGGCTGGCCGGCGAACAGGCTGTGGAACCAGGTGCCGTGCACCGTGGAGCTGCCGGCAGCCGTGGCCAGCGGCGTGGCCACGCGCGGCTGCAGCATGCCGTGGCCGCGCACGACGGTGACGGCGCCGCTGGCCGAGGTGCCCAGGCGCGGGCGGTTCAGTGGATGGGCGGCGATGGCGACCAGCTCGCGCAGGGCGCCGGGGGGCAGGGCGGTGTCGGCGTCCAGCGTGACGATGTGGCGGATGCCAGGCGCCGGCACGGACAGCTCGCCGAGGTCGACGAAGCGATCGGGCAGGGTGTCCGCGGCCTGGCCGGCCAGCAGGGCCGCCAGCGTCTCGGTCTTGCCGCGCTTGCGCTCCCAGCCTATCCAGCGTTGCTCGGTCTCGCTCCAGCGCCGCTCGCGGTGCAGCAGCAGGAAGCGCGGGCGGCCGTCGCAGGCCACGCCATGCCGCTGGTTGAGGGCCTCGATGCCGGCGCGGGCCTGGGCGAGCAGGGCGGCATCCTGGGGCAGGTGCTCGGCCTTGGCATCGGTCCAGTCGCTGAGCAGGGCGAACTGCGCCTCGGCCTCCAGGTTGGCCAGGTGGTGGCGCTCGAGTTGGGCCAGCAGCGTCGCGATGCCCTTGGGCCGGGTCAACATGCAGGGGATGACGACGAGGCTGCGCGCCGCCGCTGGAATGCCCTGCGGCCAGGTCAGGCGCGGCAGCAGTGCCGGCGGCGCGCATTCGCTGATGAGGCGGTTGGCCAGGGCGACGACGGCCTCGCTGGCCGGCAACAGTGACAGCAGCACGGCGGCCACCACCATGGGCCAGCCCACACCAGGCGGCAGGCCCAGCATCAGCAGCGTCAGCTCGCACAGGCCGAGCAAGGCCGCCAGGCTGGCCAGGTAGAGGACAACCCGGTGGCGGCGCAGGGCCGCGGCAAAGCGCTCGCCGGCCGTGGGCTTGAGGCGCAGCTCGCTCAGCAGCCGCCCGCGGCCCGCGCCCGACAGCCAGTACAGCGGTGCGCGCTCCTCGGCGTCGTCGGCCCAGTCGGGGTCGTTGCACAGCAGGCGCAGCACCTGGGCCACGTCGGCCTCGGGCACCTTGTGGCGCTCGGTCAGGGCCTCGATGGCATGCATGGCCATGTCGCGCGTGGCCTCGTGCTCCTGGCGGTAGACGTCGATGCGGCCCAGGGCGCGCAGCGTCGGGTGCACGGCCTCGAACAGGCCGGCCCAGTTGGCCGCGCCGAGGTTGCGCAGGCTGCCGATGGCATTGCGGATGCTCTGGTGGTCGGCCGCACTTTCGGCCTGCTCGGTGGCCTGGGCGGCGGCGGGGTCGGGCAGCACCTCGGCCAGCCAGGCGCTCACGGCGGCCCAGGGGGAATCGTCGGCATCGCGCTGCTCGGGCTGGCCCAGGGCGCGGTCGGTCATGCGCTCATGCAGGCGCAGGGCCAGGGCGACGATGGCGGGATCGCGCGGCCAGGCCGACTGCCACTGCTGCAGCTGGCTGCGCGCGGCGGCGGCATCCAGATGCGGCAGGGCCTCGAACAGGCCCTGGGCAGCACGGCGCGCCAGATGACGCCAGGCGGCGCGCTCGGCCAGGCGGCGCAGGTTCTCCACCAGCACGACGCGCAGCGTCGAGGGCAGGGCCCAGAGCTCGCGCAGCGTCAACGCCTGGACGTCATGGTGACCGGTCAGGAAGTGATGCAGCAGCGTCAGGTCCAGCGAGCTGTCGGCGTGGGCGACCCAGGCCCAGGCGACGCCGTAGACGCGTGGCAGGCCTTGCAGGGGCTCATCGGCCAGGCGCGGCAGGCGCTGGAAATAGCTGCGCGGCAGGTCGTGCAGCACCTCGTCGAGCTGCTGCTGCACGATGCGGGCGTTGTCCAGCAGCCAGGCGTGGGCGGGGTCGATGTCCGCCTGCAGGCCTTCTTCCGACAGCACGCCCAGCGCGGCCGCCCAGACCTGCAGATTGCTGCGCAGCCGCGGTGAGAAGGGGCGCGGTTGATGGCGCGGGTCGTCAACGCGCTGGGCGGCGGCGAGACTGCGGCCATGCTCGGCAAAACGCTCGGCACCGAACTGCACGGCGCGCACCGGCGCCGCCGCGGCCTCGGTGCCGCTGGCCAGGCGGATGAAGGCTTGCGCAGCGCCGGCGGGCGTCAGGTCATGCGGGGGATGTTGCGGGGGTGCGGACATGCTTCGACTTTGGGTGTCGAGGCCTTGTCGGCACAGCGGCTTGCGTCGCGTGTCTCTGTCGGCGCAGTCCTACGCGTCCCCCATGAAAAACGCTGGTTCTGCCGCATCGTGAAACGCGCCGGCTGCGATCCGCTCGGATAGGGCGTTTGGCCAGACTCAAGCCTGGTTGCGAAGGCGTGAGGCGAGTTCGATATAGGCCTCGTCGACCGCCATGGGTCGCGCGTCTGCCAGATGGGCGCGCAGCACGCGCTTGAGCGTCTCAGGCTGGGGCGTCAGCGGCCCGGCGAAGCGAACGTGCGCGTCATCCGCGATCAGCAGCGTCGGGAAGGTTTCGATGTCCAGGTCGCCGATCAGCTCGGCCTCGTCCTCGATGTCGATCCAGCGCACCTGCAGACCGGCCTGCGGCAGCTCCGCGCAGGCGGCTTCGAAGACTTGCTGGTAGGACTCGCAGGTGCGGCACCAGGCGGCGCAAAGGCAGGCGACGTGAAGGGACATGGGCGCCATGGTGCCATGGCCGGCAAGTCCCTCGCCGGCATGCCGTCAGTCGAGCGCGGCCAGGGCCTGGCGCCGCCAGTGCCGGCTCCCGGCCACCGCCCATTGGGCGAAGCTGTGCTGCTCGGACGAAGCTTCCCGGTCCGCCCGTCGGCAAAGGTAGAAGCCGCGGCCCGACGACACCCAGCCGCTGAAGGGCAGGACGAGCTGTCCCGCGGCCAGCTCCCTTTCGATGAGGCAGAGCTGCACGACGGCGATGCCCATGTCGGCGACGACGGCCTCGATCAGCGCGGCGGCCAGGTCGAAGCCCGAGGCCAGCCGGGGCCGGGCGGCCTGCACGCCCTGGGCCTTGAGCCAGAGCGACCAGTCGCCGGGATGGGCGCTGTGATGCAGCAGCGGGTGCTGCAGGACATCCTGCGGCCGGCTGAGCCGCGCGGCGCGGGAAGGGCGACACACGGCGACCAGCTCGCGCCCAAGCAGGTATTGCGCAACGACGCCCTCGGGCCAGCGGCTGTGCACGCTCGGCTTGGGGTTGATCCAGCAGTCGACGTCGTCGCGCTCGAAGCCGTCGTCGTGGCGCCAGCGGCGGAACTCGAGCTGGAGCTGGGGATGCTGGGCTTGCAGGGCCGGCAGGCGCGGCACCAGCCAGCGCGCGTACAGCGAGGGCACGGGCGCGATGCGCAGCGAGGGGCCGGCGGTGGCGGCCGCCAGGGGCACGGCGCTTTCCAGCATGTCCAGGGCTGGCCTGATGCGGGCCAGATAGTCCGCGCCATGCGGCGTCGGCCTGACCTGGGCGCCGCCGCGCGCCAGCAGCGCCAGGCCCAGTTCCGTCTCCAGGCGCTGCACCGCGCGGCTGACGGCACCCTGTGTGACGGACAGGGCCTGGGCGGCCGCCGAGAAGCTGCCCAGCTCGGCCACGGCGGCGAAGGCATGGAGTTCGGCCAGCGACGGCGAGCGGAAGCGCATTGGACTATTACATCACTGCATAGGGTGGGGAAAACTTGTCGATGGGCGCCGCGCAGCGTCGCTGGCACAGTCCGCCCGGTCCCAGCTCGCTACTCCTCGACATGCAAGTCCGTCCCTTGATCGCCGCCGCCGCGTTGCTGATGGCTTCCCTGGCCCAGGCCGCCCCCACGTCCCAGCAACTGCAGGAGCTGGCCAGGCAGGAGCAGCCCGCGCTGCTGGAGACCCTGCGGGCCCTGGTCGAGATCGAGTCCGGCAGCCGTGACCTGGACGGCCTGGCCGCGCTGGCCGGCCTCATCGCCGGCAAGCTGAAGGCGCTGGGCGGCGAGGTGTCGATGATCGAACCCGGCGAGGTCTACCGCATGGAAGACACGCCGGAGCGCCAGGGCCAGATGGTCAAGGCGCAGTTCAAGGGCCGGGGCAGCAACAAGCTGCTGCTGATCGCCCACATGGACACGGTCTATCTGAAGGGCATGCTGAAGGACCAGCCTTTTCGCATCGACGGCGACCGCGCCTACGGGCTGGCCGTCGCCGACGACAAGCAGGGCGTGGCCACCATCCTGCATGCGATCGCGCTGCTGCAGAAGGCGGGCATCGACGACTACGGCACGCTGACGGTCTTGATCAACGGCGACGAGGAGATCAGCTCGCCCGGTTCGCGCGCCACCATCACCCGCACCGCGGCCGAGCAGGA
Source organism: Roseateles saccharophilus (assembly GCF_031458095.1). GTDB lineage: Bacteria > Pseudomonadota > Gammaproteobacteria > Burkholderiales > Burkholderiaceae_C > Pelomonas > Pelomonas saccharophila_A. The sequence continues at coordinate 1,469,020 of NZ_JAVDXU010000001.1, read as the reverse complement.
CATGACGCTGTCCTTCGAAGGCGCCGGCGCCCAAGGGGGTGTGCGGCTGGCGACCAGCGGCATTGGCTCGGCCTATCTGAGCGTGGAGGGCCGCTCCTCGCATGCCGGCGCCCGGCCCGAGGGCGGCGTCAACGCGCTGACGGAGCTGGCCCACCAGTTGCTGCAGATGCAGGACCTGTCCGAGCCGGGCACGGGCCTGAAGCTGAACTGGACCGTGGCCCAGGCCGGCACCAACCGCAACGTCATCCCGGCGCAGGCGACGGCCCAGGCCGACGCGCGCGCCTTGCGCGTGGCGGACTTCGAGCGCCTGGAGAAGGAACTGCAGCGCCGTGTGCAGCACAGGCGCCTGCCGGAGGCCAAGGTCCAGCTCAAGTTCGAGCTGCGCCGCCCGCCGCTGGAGGCTACCGAGGCCTCGCGCGCGCTGGCCAAACGCGCCCAGGCCATCTATGCGGAGCTGGGCCTGCCCATGCAGGTGGCCGAGGTGGCCACGGGCGGTGGCACGGACGCCGCCTTCGCGGCGCTGCGGGCGCGCGGCCCGGTGATCGAAGGCCTGGGCCTGACGGGCTTTGGCGCCCATTCCAACGATGCCGAATACGTCGACATCCGCTCCATCCCGCCGCGGCTCTATCTGGTGACGCGGCTGATCATGGAGATGTCGGGCAGCGCCGTGAAGTAGGGCGCCTCAGGCCGCGGCGAGATTCCAAGCCTCGCGCCCGATACGACGCGGTAGCGCCTCGCCATGACGGTCGAAGAAGCGGATGCGGACGTCGGCCGCCTCGATCTCAGCCAGGGCGAAGTTCTCGACCTCGGCGCCGTAGAGGACGGCATCCCGAACGGCGGCACCGGATGAGGTGGTTTCGTGCAAAGGCCAGCCCGGGGCCTCGATATGCGAGGCAAAGGCATTGCGCTGCAGGCCGCCGCTGAGCATCAGCAGGCGGTGGCGAGCGGCGATGTCGCCCAGCGCCGTCCATTCACGCGGGTAGTCCTGCCAGTCCGCACTCGTCGACGCGCTCGCCACCAGGTGCAGGGTGCCTGGCGCCGTCGTCGCGATGGCCGTGGCGAGGGCGTCGAGCTGGGACAGGCCGAGCAGGGCGCGCTGGTCCTGAGGCACCAGCCAGGTTCCGGTGCGCTGGCTGCGGCCGTCGGTCAGGTGCAGCCAGACGTCGTCGCCCAGCGGCAGGGATTCGTGCAGGGGTGCCGTCTCGGGCGGCGTCGGCGGCGTGATGTCGTCGAGCTGCGCCGGGAAGCTGCCGACGCCCACCAGGGCCTGCTGGAAAAGCTGGAACAACACGCGGCTGGGTTCTAGCTTGGCGGCATGCTCGGCGTTGTGGACGATGTCGGCGCCTGCCGCCTCATGCCAGAGAAAGTCGTGCTCGCCCCAGATCGCGAACACGCGGCGGCCGCCCTTGGCGACCATGTGGCGCAGCAGGGCGTCGAACTCGGGCACGGCGAGCTGGCTGCGATAGAGGCCATGGGCATGGGCGGCGAATTCGCCGGGGGACATGCGGCTTGGCGTGGCGTCAATGTCCAGGTGGATGGCATTGCCGAGCAGCACCAGATAGTCGGGATCCAGGGCCTGGATGCGGCTCCAGACCGGCTGGCTCTCGAAGCGCTGCTGCAGCATGCAGGAGGTGAACGCGAGCTTCATCATGCCGGCATTGTGGGGCGCGGCCGTGCGGCCTGTCCGCCCCTGCTGCAGTTCGTCGCTCCAGCCTTGTCCCCGCCCGGGCAGCCTTTGCAGAATGCCTCCATCCCACCGAGCCACGGACATGGATGTGAACAAGCTGCTACGCAATGACCAGGGCCAGCTGCGCAGCGGTTGGTGGATCCTCCTGTTCGCCGCCGTCTTCCTGGTCAGCCAGTGGCTGTATCGGCCCGTGTCGCAGGGCCTGCAACAGCTCGGTGTCACCAAGTCCTGGCTGTTGCCCCTGCCCGTCGTCTTTCTGTTGGCGGTGACCTGGGTCTGCATGCGGCTGCGGCGCCAGCGCCTGGCTGCCGTGGGACTGGCCCTGGATGCAGGCTGGTGGCGCCAGCTGCTGGGCGGCATCTCCTTCGGCGTGGCCCAGATGCTGGCCGTCGCGGCCTTGATGCTGCTGGCCGGCGGCGTGCGCTTCGAGCTCGATCCGGCACGCGGATGGGCGGCCCTGGGCTATGGAATCTGGTGCTTCACCTGGGTGGCGACGCTGGAGGAACTGCTGTTCCGCGGCTTCGTGTTCCAGCGCCTGGTGGACGGCCTTGGCGCCCCCGCGGCCTTGCTGCTGGCGGGAGCGCTGTTTGCCGCTGCGCATCTGGGCAATCCCGGCATGGACGGCAGCAGCCTGCTGCTGGCGACCCTGGACAACGGCCTGGGCGCCATCCTGCTCGGCCTGGCCTGGCTGCGCACCGGCAGCCTCGCTCTGCCGATCGGCATCCATTTCGGCTGGAACTGGATGCAGGGCGGCGTGCTGGGTTTCGACGTCAGTGGCCTGGCCCAGGCCGGGTGGTGGCAGCCGCATCTGCTGGACGTGCCGCCATGGCTCAGCGGTGGCGCCTTCGGTCCCGAGGCGAGCGTCCTGGCCGTCGTTGCAGACGCGGCGGCGGTATTGCTGCTCTGGCGCTGGAAGGGCATGGCGGGCAAAGCCCGCTCAGACGGTCGCGCCGTTGCCGACGATATGCCGCAGCACCCTCTCCTCCAGCTCGGCAAACCCCGCCGCCGTGCGTGAGCGCGGCCGTGGCAGAGCCACCGTCGCGTCCAGCGCGATGCCGCCGCGATCGATCAGCAGCACGCGGTCGGCCAGGGCCACGGCCTCGGCGACATCGTGGGTCACGAGCAGGGCGGTGAAGCCGTGGTGGCGCCACAGCTGCTCGATGAGGCGGTGCATCTCCAGCCGCGTCAGCGCGTCGAGCGCGCCCAGCGGCTCGTCCAGCAGCAGCAGGCGCGGCCGGTGCACGAGGGCGCGGGCCAGCGCCACGCGCTGGCGCTGGCCGCCTGACAGCGTGGCGGGCCAGTCGCCGCCGCGGCCGGCGAGGCCGACCTGGGACAGGGCTTCCAGCGCGCGGTCGCGGGCATCGCGGCCTTCGAGGCCGAGGGCGACGTTGTCGACGACGCGCTTCCACGGCAGCAGGCGCGCGTCCTGGAACATCAGCCGGCGCTCCTCGGCCACACCGGCTTCGATGCGGCCGGCGGTCGGTGCGTCCAGGCCGGCGATGAGGCGCAGCAGCGTGCTCTTGCCGCAGCCGCTGCGGCCCACCAGGGCGACGAATTCTCCGGGCGCGACATTCAGGTCCAGCTGCTCCAGCACATGGCGTGAGCCATAGGATTTGCTGACGCCGCTCAGCTTGAGCGCCAGGCCGTTGGAAGCCTTGCGCGTGGGTGATGAGGCCTCAACGACCGGTTCACGCGGCAGCACGGGGGCGTCGTATTCGGTGAGCCACATGGTCAGCCTCCTTGCTCGGCATAGCCTTTGTGCCAGGGCAGCCAGGCCTTCTCCAGCCCGCGCGCCACGACGTCGGCCAGCTTGCCGAGCACGGCGTAGAGCAGGATGCCGACCAGCACGATGTCGGTCTGCAGGAACTCGCGGGCATTCATGGTCAGATAGCCGATGCCGGCCTGGGCCGACAGTGTCTCGGCGACGATGAGCAGCACCCACATCAGGCCCAGCGAGAAGCGCAGGCCGACGAGGATGGAAGGCAGGGCGCCGGGCAGGATGACCTGGCGGTACAGCTGGAAGCCGTTGAGGCCATAGCTGCGTGCCATCTCGATGAGGTCGCGGTCGACGTTGCGGATGCCGTGGAAGGTGTTCAGGTAGACGGGGAAGAACACGCCCACCGCGACCAGCACCAGCTTGGCGGCCTCGTCGATGCCGAACCACAGGATGACCAGCGGGATCAGGGCCAGGGCCGGGATATTGCGCAGCATCTGCAGCGTGGTGTCCAGCAGGGCTTCGGCGTGTTTCCACGTGCCCGTCAGCAGTCCCAGCAGCAGGCCCAGGCCACCGCCGATGGCCAGGGCCGAGAAGGCCCGCGCCGCGCTGACGCCGACGTGATGCGCCAGCTCGCCCGAGCGCAGCAGCTGCCAGAAGGCAGCCAGCACGGCGGCAGGCTCGGGCAGGATGCGCGCGGACAGCAGGCCGCTGCGTGAGGCGATCTCCCAGGCGACCAGGATGGCCGCGGGCAGCAGCCAGGGGGTGAGGCGCTTCAGCATGTCTTCAGCTCGCGGAGACGGCTTTGGGAACATAGCTGTTGGCGACGACCTCGCCGAAGGGTCCGGTCAGCGCCGGCGCGCTGAGCTTCTCGCGCACGCCCAGCGGCAGCAGCGGGAAGACCAGCTCGGCGAAGCGATGCGCCTCGTCCAGATGCGGATAGCCGCTGAGGATGAAGTACTCCAGGCCGATGTCCGAGTATTCCTTGATGCGATCCGCCACCTGCTGCGGGCTGCCGACCAGGGCCGTGCCCGCGCCACCGCGCACCAGGCCAACGCCGGCCCAGAGGTTGGGTGAGATCTCCAGCCCCTGGCGCACATCGGCCTTGTTGAACTGGCCGCCATGCAGCTCGGCCATGCGGCGCTGGCCGACCGAGTCCATGGTCTTGAAGCGCGCCTGGGCCGCGGTCACGGTGGCTTCGTCCAACTCGGACAGCAGCTCGCCAGCGGCGCGCCAGGCCTCGTCCTCGGTCTCGCGCACGATGACATGCAGGCGGATGCCGTAGCGCAGCTGGCGGCCCCGTGCCGCGGCGCGCTCGCGCACATCGGCCAGCTTTTTCTGGACCTCGGCGGGCGGTTCGCCCCAGGTCAGATAGGTGTCGACCTGCTCCGCGGCCAGCTCATGCGCCGGCGCCGACGAGCCGCCGAAGAAGACCGGCGGGTAGGGCTTGTTGATGGGCGGATACAGCACCTTCCCACCCTTGACGCTGAGGTGTTCGCCGTCCAGGTCCAGCGGCTCGCCGCTGTGCGAGCGGGCCAGCAGCTCGCGCCAGATGCGGATGAACTCGGCCGACTGCTCGTAGCGCGCCGCGTGGTCGAGGAACTGGCCGTCGCCCGCCAGCTCGTCGGGGTCGCCGCCGGTGACGAGGTTGACCAGCAGGCGCCCGCCCGAGAGGCGGTCCAGCGTAGCGGCCATGCGGGCGCTCTGCGACGGCGCCACCAGGCCGGGCCGCAGCGCGACGAGGAACTTCAGCTGCTTGGTCGCGTCGATGAGGCTGGCCGCGACGATCCACGAGTCTTCGCAGGAGCGGCCGGTGGGCAGCAGCACGCCTTCGTAGCCCAGGCTGTCGGCGGCGATGGCGATCTGCTTGAAGTAGGCATGGTCGGCCACACGGGCGCCGCGCGAGCTGCCGAGGTAGCGGCTGTCGCCATGGGTGGGGATGAACCAGAAGATCTTCATGTCAGGCCTTTCGGATCGGCGTGGCGATGGCGTCGACCACGCGGATGGAGCGGGGGATCAGCCCCAGTTCGGTGAAGGAGTCGGCCACCAGTTGCTGCTCCCTGACGAGCTCTGTCGTCAGCGGCCCCACGGGCGCGGCGCCCCGGCGCTCGACCATCTTGTAGACCGTGGCCAGCGGCAGGCCGGCGAACTCGGCATAGCGCTGCACGGCGTCGCGGCGGTCAGTACGGGCGCGGGTGTCGGTGTCGGTCAGGGCCTGGAACAGCGTCTTGATCAGGCCGCCATCGCGGCCGAGGGCCTGCGAGGCCAGGTAGAAGGTGTTGTTGCTCGTCAGGCCCCGGCTGGTGGCCAGGGCGCGCAGTTCGCCGCTGACTTCAGCGGCGGCGTAGTAGGGATCCCAGACGGCCCAGGCGTCCACCGAACCGCGCTCGAAGGCGGCGCGGGCATCCGCCGGCGGCAGATAGACGGCCTGGATGTCGCTCCAACCCAGCCCGGCCTTCTTGACGGCCCGCACGGTCAGGAAGTGTGCGCTGCTGCCCTTCTGCAAAGCCACGCGGCGGCCCTTGAGGTCGGCGAGGGTCTTCAGCGGCGAATCGGGCTTGACGAGGATGGCCGAGCTGTCGGGCTTGGGCGGCTCGGCGCCGACATAGACGACGTCCTTGCCGGCGGCCTGGGCGAACACTGGCGGGGCATCGCCCGTGGCGCCGAACTCGACGCTGCCCAGCGCCAGGGCCTCCAGCAACTGCGGGCCGGCCGGGAACTCGATCCACTGGATGCGCGTGCCGGGCAGCCGCTGCTCCAACAGGCCGTAGCTCTTCAGCAGCGCGAGATTCAGCGAGCCCTTCTGGAAGCCGATGCGAAGTTGCTGCGGCGTCTGCGCGCGCGTCCAGACCGCGGCCGTCGTCGCAAGGATGGCGACGGCGGCGCGCCGCGTGGTATGGGCATTCATTTGGCGGCCTCGGCGAGCTTGGCCGTGCCGGGCAGGGCGTCGGCCACGCGGATGGGCTTGGGGATGAGGCCCAGGGCGTGGAAGGTGTCGGCGATCTTCTGCTGCTCGGCAGCGACGGCGGCGTTGAGCGGCTTCACGCCGAACTGGTAGCGCGTCAGGCTCTTCTCGACCACTTCGGCCTCCAGCCCCTGCAGCGGTGCGATGACGGCGGCGGCGGCCTTGACGTTGGCTTTCAGCGTGGCGGCCTGGGCCTGAGTGTCCTCGAACAGGGCCTGGATGACCTGCGGCTGCTTCTCGGCATAGCCGCGTTCGGCCAGGTAGTAGGCGTAGTTGTTGACGATGCCGCGGCCGTCCTTCAGCACGCGGGCGCCGCTCTGCTTCTCGACGGCGGCCAGAAAGGGATCCCAGATCACCCAGGCATCCACCGCGCCGCGCTCGAACGCCGCGCGCGCATCGGCCGGCGGCAGGTAGACGGCCTGCACATCGCTGAACTTCAGGCCTTGCTTCTCCAGCGCCTTGACGATGAGGTAGTGGACATTGCTGCCCTTGTTCAGCGCAACCTTCCTGCCCTTGAGGTCGGCCACCGACTTGATGGGCGAGTCCTTGGGCACGACGATGGCTTCGGCCTCCGGCGCGGCCGGGTCGTAGCCGATGTAGACAAATTGGGCGCCGGCAGCCTGGGCAAAGATGGGCGGAGCCTCGCCGACAAAGCCGACGTCGACGGCACCGACGTTCAGGCCTTCGAGCAGCTGCGGGCCGGCAGGGAACTCGACCCATTTCACGCTGACGCCCAGGGGCGCGAGCTTCTTCTCGAGCGAGCCCGAGGATTTCTGGAAGCTGAGCAGGCTGGCGGATTTCTGGAAGCCGATGCGAAGGGTGGTCTGGGCCGAGGCGTGGAAGCTGGCGGCCGCGATCAGCAGCGGCGCGGTCCAGCGCAGGAGTGAACGGAATTGCATGAGAGAGGTCCTGTGCAAAAAGATCCCGGCGCCGGGGCGCACCCGATCAGCACCCGATGGCGCCGGGATGAAGTCGCCGTTCCCGTGCGGGGGGCGAGGAGACAAGCGGTGGGGGTAGGCGGTGGGGCGGGCTTCAACAGCTGAGCGCCGGCTCCAGCCGCGCCCGCATTCGTGGCGCCAGTGGAGCCAGGGCGCGGTCCAGGCGCGCGATCAGGTCGGGCTCGGGCACGAAGCCGCCCGCTTCGTGACGGCGCAATTGAGCGTCGGTGGCGAACACACCATCCAGCACGTGGCGGGCGCCGAGAGCCGACAGCACGGGCTTGAGCGCATAGTCCAGGGCCAGGAAATGGGCCGGGCTGCCGCCGGTGGCCAGGGGCAGCACGAGCTTGTCGCGCAGCGCATCGGGCGGCAGCAGGTCGAGGAAGACCTTGAGCAGGCCGCTGTAGGCCGCCTTGTAGATGGGAGTGCCGACGACGACGAGGTCGGCCTGCTCGACGGCTTGCACGGCGGCAGCGATCGCGGGGTCCTGCACGTCGGCGCTCAGCAGGGCGGCGGCGGGCAGTTGGCGCACGAGGATCTGTTCGTACTGCGTGCCGCGGCCTTCCAGCCGCGTCAGAGCGAACTGCGTGAGCCAGGCGGAGCGCGAGCGTTCGCTGGGGCTGGCTGAGAGGCTGGTGATGTGCATGGCGGCCGGAATCGGTGAATGCCTTGCACGATAGGGAAACCGCCTTCCTCGCGGAACGAAGGAAAGCGGCGATGCTTATGCGCGCAGCGTGGTTGGCGCTGCGCAGGGGCGTTAGCGCACGCCCTGCAGGGCCGCGCCGCGAGCCCGCACGACGGGCCAGTTCGCGACGATTCGGGTGCGGGTCAGTTCGACCTCGCCCTTTTCCTCGGCGGCCAGCACCGCCTCCTCGGACTTCAGCGTGTGCAGCGTGATGCCTGGCTTCCAGCGCACCATGACCAGCACCCACAGCGGGCTGTAGCTGGCATCGGCATTGGCACCGCCCAGCGGCCGCGGGATGGAGGGCAGCACGGTGGCTTGCTCGTCGCCGGGGAATTTGTAGGCCTTCTCGACCGGCATGCCGGGCTTGAGGGTGTCGGCCAGGGCGGGCACGTAGTTGATGCCTTGCTTTTTGGCGATGCCGGGGTCGGAGATGTCGGTGCTGACGTAGTGCACGATCTCGCCTTCAAACCAGGCTTCCTTCAGCGGCAGGGTGACGACCTGGTCGGCGGCGCAAGCCGCGGCGGTCGCGCTGAGCAGGAGGGCAGCGCCCAGGGCGCGCAAGGCGAGTGTCGGCATCGCAAGTCCTCGGTGAAGGCAACCCGCAATTCTTGCGCTGAGGGCCGCCGAGACAAGGGCAAATTGCGCGGGCGGGCCGATTTGCAGGCGGATACAAACCCGGCCCTCAAGTTCCGAACCGCCCGGCCGATAGACGCGGGATGGACATCGCCAACTCCACCGCCGTCAGCGCCGCGCCCCCCCAGACCCAGGGTGAAACGGCCGATGCGGTCAACCTGCTGGTGCTGCGCAAGGCACTCGACATCCAGGCGGATGGCGCCCTGGCCCTGCTCAGCGCGCTGCCGCAGCAACCGGCACTGGCGACCGAGGGCTCGCTGGGCCGCCATCTGAACGTCTACGCCTGAGCCGGCCCCAAGGCATCGTCAGGGACACTTGGGCGCCATGCGCCACTACAAGCTCGTTTGCGAAGTCCGCTACGAACTCGATCCCGACCGCTTGGATGAGTTCGCGGACTACGCCCTTACCTGGATCCGCCTGATTCGCCGGCATGGAGGCGTCCACCATGGGTTCTTCATGCCGCGCGCGGCGCCGGCGGGGTCGCCCATGAGCTTTGCCGGCCTGGGCAGCAGCGGCCCCGCGAACGAGGCAGTCGCCCTGTTCGCCTTCCCTGACGACGACGCCTACCGCCGCTACCGCGAAAACGTGGCGACCGACCCCGAAGGCATGGAGGCCAACAGACGCTTCGCGGTCCCACCCTTCAAGAGCTATAGCCGCTGCTTTCTCGAACCGGCCGGCGAGTAGGTGCCGGCTGCCTGCCGAGGCATCTGGCTGTGCCTGCGCCGCCGCTGATACAGGCGAGCGAATCTGCGACCCGGTTGTGTCTTTGCGATGGCATGGGTGCTGCCTATCGTGGCTCATCGCTTCCCGAGCTCCACGAACAGCCCGCCATGCACGCCACCGCCACCTGGACCTCACGATCTGCCGTCACCGGCCTGGCGCTGCGCTTGCGCACCTGGCTGCCTGGCCTGTTGGGCAGGTTCATGCGGGATGACGATGAGGCCTTCCTCTGCGAAGCCCGGGATCTCGCCGATCTGGAAAGGCGGCTGCGGCGGCTGGAGCAGGGGCGCTCGGAGCGCTTCAGGGCGTTGCCTGGTTTGCCGTGAGATGCCGGGATTGCTGGTGGTCCCTCCGACAGGAATCGAACCTGTATCTGCCGCTTAGGAGGCGGCCGTTCTATCCATTGAACTACGGAGAGAGCCTGCTCGGCGTGGTCACGCCTGACGAGCGGCGCGGATTCTCGCATGGGGACGCTTGACAACGGGCGAGCCTGGCATGAATACTAAACCAAATGGTTAACGAAACGGATGCCCAACTCGATCTCGTGTTTGCCGCGCTGTCCGACGCGACGCGGCGGCGCGTGTTGGAGCAGCTCGACGGCGGTGGCGCGACGGTCAGCGAACTGGCCGAGCCGCACGGCATGTCGCTGCCGGGTTTCATGAAGCATCTCGCGGTACTGGAGGCCGCCGGCCTCATCGCGCGGGCCAAGGAAGGGCGGGTCGTGCGCTGCGAACTCGATGCGGCGCCCCTGCAGGCCGCTGCGGCCTGGGTGTCGCGCTACGAGCGATTCTGGGGCGAGCAACTCGGCGCGCTCGGCCGCTATCTCTATCAAAAGGAGCAAACCCCCTCATGCACGACGAACAGCAAGCGGCCGCCCAGGTCCGCATCGAACGCCACTACCCCGTCGGCCCCGAAAAAGTCTGGCGGGCGTGGACCGAGCCGCAAGCCCTGAGCAGCTGGTTCATGGGCGGCCGGCCGGGTGTCAGCACCGAGGCCGAGATCGATCTTCGCGTCGGTGGCCGCTATCGCATCGTGTCGCAGCTGCCCGATGGCGAGCGCCATGACGTCTCGGGCGAATACCTCGAGGTGCTGCCCCAGCGCCGTCTCGTCTTCAGCTGGGCCTGGCGCAGCACGCCGGAGCGCGTTTCGCGCATCAGCATCGACTTCATCGCGCGAGACGGCGGCACGGCGCTGCTGTTCGTGCACGACCGCTTCTTCGACGATCAGGCGCGCGCCAATCATGAGCGCGGCTGGCAGCCGGCCTTCGCTCAACTCGACGCCTTTCTTCAACCTCAGATCCAGGAAGCCTGACATGAGCCATCACGGAAGCTGCCACTGCGGCCGCATCAAGTTCGAGGTCGAGGGCGAGCCGGCCTCGGCCCTGTCCTGCAACTGCTCGATCTGCCAGCGCAAGGGCTCGTTGCTCTGGTTCGTGCCGCGTGGCGCGCTGAGGCTGCTGACGCCGGAAGAGGACGCCAGCAGCTACACCTTCAACCAGCATGTCATCCGGCACCGCTTCTGCCCGACCTGCGGCATGCACCCCTATGGCGAGGGCAAGGGGCCGGACGGCTCGGCGATGGCGGCGATCAATCTCCGCTGTCTGGAGGACATCGAGCTGAAGGCCGTACCCATCACCGAGTACGACGGGCGCTCGAAATAGGCGCTTCAGAACTGCGCCACCAAATGGGGCTGGCCGGCCACGCTGGTCAGCACCCGGCGGGGCTGGTGCAGTGTGCCGCCCCGCGTGGCACGGGCCACGGCCGCCTGCATGGCGTCCAGCAGGGCTGCCACACGGGGCCGCTCGCCACTGCAGCGCGAGCGGGGAATGACCAGGGCCAGGTCCATGGCTTCGTGGGATTGCAATTCCAGGCTGGCATGGACGACCAGGGTGGACGGCGTGCTCAGCGACACGTCGAGATCGGCATCGACAAGGTCGGCCGCGACCGGCAGATGAGGCACGGTCGCCGGGGAAAGGGAATCTGAAAACATGACCGGAATCCTCGCGGAAGGCCCGGCTGCCCGTTGTCGGGCAGGCCAGGGCGCGGCTGTAGGACGGCGCCTGATCGCTCAGGCGTGCATCATCGGCATGGCCTGCTTGACGGTGGGTTTGTCGAACAGGCGGCCTATCAGCGCGCGCGCAAAGAAGTAGTCGTTGCGCAGCTTGTCGCCAAGGGCGTCCAGGCCGACGCGGCCCTGCGGGTCGCAGGGAATGTCGAGGCCCGCGCCCTGGTAGGCCAGGGGCTCGAAATGCAGCAGATGCGTGGGTTCGGCGTCGGTCGGCAGTGCGTCGGCGAGCGACGTCTTGGATGCGGACTGCGGAACCGGCAGCGCCGTGGGCGCCGTCGCCGTGGGGAGTTGAATTTGGGTCATCGTGAACCTCCTTCGGAATCAACGCGGGGTTGATGAGACAACTTTGGTCTCGATGAGGTTCCAGATGTGTAGGCAGGCCGGGATGGCGAAGGGGCGTGCCATCGCATCGCTTTGTAGGAAGGCGCTGGCGGTTGGCGGATGTAACGCGAGCTTCGATGCGGCGTTGTCTTACAGCGCAGGCTGAGGGGTGCCATTCATGCCATCCGGCAAGCATGCCGGATGTTCTTCGGCAGGCGTCGAACAGGCCGCAGGGCCTGTTCTCGGTCCTGCCTCAGTCCCATTTCCATTGCCAGATCAGATCCAGGGCGTTGTCCTCGCCGCCCTGGGCGCGCAGAGTGAAACGCTGCGCGATGCGATAGATCAGTTGCCAGGAGCCCGTGGTCGCGTTCAGCCCGCGCTCGTAGCCGACATACCAGCGCCGCGAGATCTGCTTGCCCAGGCGCACGATGGTGGCCTTGGTGTCGTCGTCGCTCTGCGACAGCGAGAGCTCGTCCAGGCCCAGGTTGCGCAGCACCTTGCCCGTCGGCCCCTCGCCCTCGCCGCTGAGCAGGGCGAGTGCAGCGCGTTGCAGCAGGGCCGTGTCGGTGCGGCCCAGGCCGTCGGGGCCGCGGCCCAGCAACAGCCAGGAGAGCTTGTCGGTGTCGCTCATCTCGGGCGAGGAGTAGAGGCTGACGCGCGGCGCCAGCGCGGTGCCGCCAACGTAGACACCAACGCGCACGTCGAGGTTGGGGCGCACGGCCAGCAGGTCCAGCGAGGGGTTGTCGTAGGCGCCGGTGAAGCTGATGTCGCCGCGCTCGATGTCCAGCTTCTGGCCATAGGCCGCGTACTGGCCGCTGTCGGCGTCCAGCTTGCCGGTCACGCGCAGCGGGCCGTTGTTCTGGCTGACCTGCAACTGGCCGCGCAGCGTCGTGGCCAGGCCCCGGCCGCGCACCTTGAAGTCGCGGCCGAAGTCGATGGCGACGTTGACGATGCTGTTGCGTGCCGCCTTGGGCGCCGGTGGCGCAGTGGGCGCGGCATCGCGCTGGCCGCGCAGCACGGTGACGTCATCGGCCAGGGCCGGGGCGTCGCCACGGCTGAAGTCGAACAGGCCTTCGTCGGCGCGCAGCTTGCCGTCGAGCTTGAGCCCCTTGGCATCGAGGTCCAGCGTGGCCTGGCCGCTGGCGACGAGGCGGCGGTCCACCCGCGACAGCACGCGCAGCTTGTCGGCCGTCATCTCGATATGGGCCTTGGGCTCGGCGCCCAGCTCGGCCTTGCCGCTGGCGCGCAGCCAGCCGTCGCCGCCGCGGGCTTCGAGCTTGGACAGTTCGGCATGCTGGCCCTTGAAGTCCAGCGTGAAACGGCCCTCGGTGACATCAACGCCGAACAGCAGGTGGCGCAGGGCCAGGTTCTCGCCTTCGGCACGGCCGGTCAGGTCGGGCGAGCCCAGGCGTCCGCTCAACTGCACCGTCGCGGCGGCGCGGCCACCCAGGCGCCAGCCGGCCGGTACCCAACTGCCCCAGGTGGCGAGGTTGGCGACATTGGCCTGCAGTACGCCCTGCACCGGCGTCTGCGCATCGGGCCAGAGCCCGGCCGGCCGCAGCGTCAGCGCGCCGCCCAGGCTGCCGAGTTCGCTGCCGGCAATGCCCTGGGCAAACTGCCAGATGCCGTCCTTCACGTTGACGGCCAGGCGCAGGTCGGTCAGTCCGAGTGCCCGCTGGCCGAACTCGTCGGTCACGCGCAGGTCGCCGCTCTGGCGTTCGATGAGCAGCTCGGCGGTCAGCCTGTCGTTCAGCAGCAGCGAAGCATGGCCGGTCACGCGCAGATCGCCGCCCCAGCCGAAATCGGGCTGCCAGCGCGCCATCAGCGGCGCGGCAGCCACGTCCTCCAGCTGCAGCTCGGCACGGGCTTCAGGGTGCTCGCCACCGGTCCAGCTCAGGGTCTGCCAGCGGATGAAGGCGCCGCCCACCTCGGCGCGACCGGGCTCGGCCTGCAGGCGCGGGCCGTCGCTGGACCAGCGCAGGCTGATGTCCTGGGCCGCCAGCAGCGGCGGCGTGTTGGGGCGCAGCGGGCCGATGTCGATGCGCGCGACGCGGCCGCTCCAGGCCTGGCCGTCCCAGCGGCCGCGGGCCTGGACTCTGGCGTTCAGAGCCAGGTCTTGCGCTTCACGCGTGATCTTGCCGCTGACCGCGGCCTTGACGTCGTGGGCGCTGCGCCGGCCCTGCAGATCGATCCTGGCGCTGCTGAGCTGGGCCAGCGGGTCGCGCAGCTGGCCGATGTCGAGGTTCAGCGCGACCGGGCCGTCGCCATCGGCGCCGGGCAGCGGCAGTTCCCAGCGTGCCTTCAGGCTGGCGATGCTGGTGCCCAGGGCCTTGGCGGAGGCCAGCGACAGCCGCCCACTGCCGCCGGCCTGCCAGCCCTTGGCGCCACGCACCAACTGGTAGCTGCCTTCGGCCTCGCCCTGGCCGGCAATGGGCTGCTGCTCGAACAGGGCCAGCAGTGGATTCAGCTCGGCCAGTGATGCCGCCTTCAGGCTTGCGGTGCCGGTGACGGCCTCGGGCCGGGCCTGGCCGCTGGTCTGCACACGGTTGTTGCCCAGGCGCCCGTCGATGTCGAAGGCCGCCGCGTCGGCCGTGCGTTCGCGCTGCAGCTTGACGCGGCCTTCCAGCGGCAGGCCGGCGAACTGGCCGGGCAGCAGCCGGACATAGGCGGTGCCGCTGAGCGTGGCCAGGCCCTTGCCGCGCACATCCACATCGGCCTCGGCATTGATCCGCGTCGGGCCGGGCAGACGGGCCCAGGCGGTACCGGGCGCACCGCGCCACAGCAGATGCGGGTCGAACTGGCGCAGCTGGGCCTTGAACTGGGCAGCTCCTGCGGTATCGACGCGGCCGCTGGCTTGCAGCGTGGCGTCACCGCTGGCCAGGCGGGCATCCTCGATTCGCCACTTCGTGCCTTCGCCTTGAAGCTGGGCCTTCAGGCGCAGCGGGCGGTTTTCGATCGTGCCGCTGAGATCCAGCCTGACGTTCAAGGGGCCGCCCTTGCTGCCGGCGAGCGTGAGCGGGCCGTCCAGGCGCGCCGGCGTGGCGCGCGCGTCCAGGGCCTCGGGGCGCAGGCCTTGCACGCGGGCCTCGAGCTGCCAGCGGCCGTCGGCCTCGCGCTGGCCCTTGCCTTGCACGCGGCCTCCACCGGGCAGTTCGGCGTCCAGGGCGGTCAGGCGCAGGCTGGCCAGCTGGTCAGGGCGGCCGGCCAGGGCGATGACGAGGCGACGCACGGGCAGGGCGCCCTGGTCCCAGCGGCCGGCGCTGGCGTTACTCAGGTCGGCCTGCAGCGTGGCCTCGGCGTCGCGGGCCGGGGCCTTGAGCTGGGCCTCGCCACTCAGGGCCGTGCGCGGCAGGCCGGGCGCGAGGGCGGCGAGGTCGAGCTTGTCGGCCTTCAGTTGCAGGGCATTGACGGGCCAGGGCGCAAAAGGCTGCACCTCGCCGTCGGCCTTCAGCGTCTGGTGGGCGGCTTCCAGTTCGGCCTTGGCCTTGAGTTTGGCCAGCGGCCCGGTCACGGCGGCTATTGCCGTCCAGGGCAGGTCGGTTGCCTCGGTCTGCTGCACGCGCAGCGTCGCATCGGTCTGCAGCGGGGCGGCGCTTGCGATCTTGGCTTCGCCGGCCAGCGTCAGGTGCTGCCAGCGCGCGGCCTTGAGCTGGATGTGGTGGGTGCCGCGGCGCGGCAGGTTGAGCTGGCCATCCAGGCCGAGCAGCGGTGCTTGGTCGGGCGCCCAGCTGAGCTTGGCGACGCGCAGGCTGGCGATGTGCACGCCCAGCGGCAGGGTCAGGTCCGGCGGGAGGGCGATGGGCTTGTCGCTGGCCTGGCTGCGGATGACGACCTCGTCGACCACCAGTTCCTGCGCTAGCAGCAGGCCATCGCTGGCGGTCAGGCCCAGGCCCTTCCAGTGCAGGCCGCGCAGTTCGGCCGAGCCACCGGTCCAGGTGATGATGAGGCGGCGGGCGCTGAACTCGCCCATCAGCGAACCCTCGGGCGCCTCGATCTGCACTCCGGGCAGATGGGCCATCAGCCAAGCGCCGCCGGCGGGTCTGTGCAACAGCCAGGCGATGAAGCCGGCGACCAGCAGCAGCACCAAAGCCAGCGCGATCAGCAAGGCGCGCAGTACGCGCAGGGATCGCCTCATAGCGTGATCCCCACACTAAAGTGCAGTCGCCACTTGCCCGTCTCCTGTGCCCGCGCCAGGTCCACGCGCAGTGGGCCGACGGGGCTGCGCCAGCGCACACCGGCGCCGTAGCCGACGACGGCGCGGTAGTCCTGCCAGCGCGAGGCGGCATTGCCGGCGTCGACGAAGACGGCGCCCCACAGGCTGGGGAAGCTGGGCATGATGGGATGCGCAATCTCCAGGCTGCCGGTGGCCAGCACGCGGCCGCCGACGGTCAGGCCGTTCTTCTGCGGGCCGAGGCTGCGATAGGCATAGCCGCGCACGGACTCGTCACCGCCGGCCAGGAAGAGCAGCTTCTCGGGCACGCCGACCTGCTCCTTGGCCACCACCTGGGCGACCTCGGCACGCGCTGAGCCGAACCAGCCGCCGAAAGGTTTGTAGACGCCGAGCTTGAACTGCATGCGGCCAAAGGGACCGCTGTCGTCGGTGCCGCCGCCCTTGGCATAGCCGAAGCCGACCAGGGCCAGGGCCTGATGGCCGTCGGTGGGCAGCAGGGTGCTGTCCAGGCGGCGGCGTATCCATTGCTGGTTGAGGGACAGGGCCAGGTTGGTGTTGACCTGCTCACCTTCGGTCTCGCGGGCGCGCAGCAGCTCCACATAGCTCAGGCGCTCGTCGCGCGTGGATTCGTAGAGGCGGCCCAGGCGCACGCCGAGGTTGGTGGCGAGGGTGTCGCCGGTGCGGTCCTGCTCGAACTGCACGGAGGCGAGATTGCGGTGCAGGTCGGGCTGGGGATGGGAACTCAGCTCGAGTTCGGCGCCGCGCAGGTCGCGGCTGAGCTGCAGCTTGGTGCGGGCGCGCACCGGCAAGTCGAAGGGCCGGCGGTGCAGATGCTCGACGCTGACGCTCTGGCCGGTGTTGCTGTGATAGCCGACGGCGACCGTGGCCTGCTGCAGGGCCGATTCGGTGACGGTGACCTGCACGGGGAAGCGGCCATCGGCATCCGGGGCCTCGGGCATCAACTGCACGCGCACCGCATCGAAGAGCTGGGTCTTGGCCAGGCGTTCCTGGAACTCGGCCAGCTTCTGCTCGGTGTAGCCGTCCCCCTTGTCGAAGCCGGCCAGGCGTTCGACGGCATCCCGGCTCTGGCGCTTCAGCCCCTCGATGCGCAGGGCGCCCAGCTTGGCGCGGTTGCCGCTGGCCAGCACGAGGTGGAGGTCGGCCGTCTGAGTCTCGGGGTCGACGCGGGCGGCGGTCTCGGCCCAGCGCGCCAGCGGGTAGCCGCCATTGCGGGCACGCAGCAGCACATCGCTTTTGCCGGCGGCCCATTGCGACTGCGTGAAGGCCGCCCCGTTTTTCAGGGGCCAGGCGCCGCGCAGGATCTCGCGCAGGGGCTTGGCCTCCTCTTCGGCCAGGCCTTCATTGAACTCGAGGTCGAGCTGGCCGACGCGCGTCAGCGGCCCCGGCTTGACGGTCAGCAGCAGCCGGGTCTCGTCCGCCGGGTCGCGGTCGACGTCGGCCTTGGCATTGAAATAGCCTTCGGTCTCCAGCAGGCTTTCGGTCTGGGCCGGTGCGGCCGCGGCGAGGCGGGCCAGTTCGACCTTGCTCAGGGCGGCCTCGCTGGCGCGGTAGCGGGCGATGTCCAGGTTCTGGGACAGCAGGGTGCGCAGCGCGGCGGCGTCGCGGCTGTCGCCGTCGATGCGGATGTCCAGGTTGTAGACGGCCGGGGCATCGGCGGGGATGTCAGGCGCTGGCGGCGCGGGAGCCTGCGGAGGTGCTTGTGTCGCACAGCCGCTCAGTACCGCCACGAGCAGCAGGGCGAGCAGACGCCTCATTTACTGAGCAGCCGCATCGCGCCTTCGAGGCCGGAGAGGGTCAGCGGGAACATGCGCTGCTGCATCAACTGCTGGATCAGCGCGATGCTCTGCCGGTACTGCCAGACGCCTTGCGGCTCGGGGTTGATCCACGCGTACTTGGGGAAGGCGTGGGTGAGGCGCTGCAGCCATTCGGCGCCGGCCTCGTCGTTGTTGTATTCGACGCTGCCGCCCACCTGCAGGATCTCGTAGGGGCTCATGGTCGCGTCGCCGACGAAGATGAGCTTGTAGTCGCGGTTGTATTTGCGGATCAGGTCGAAGGTGTTGAGCTTCTCGGCGAAGCGGCGCCGGTTGTTCTTCCAGACGAAGTCGTAGACGCAGTTGTGGAAGTAATAGAACTCCAGATGCTTGAACTCGCTCTTGGCGGCGCTGAAGAGTTCCTCGACGCGGTGCACGTGCTCGTCCATGGTGCCGCCCACGTCCATCAGCAGCAGCACCTTGACCTTGTTGTGGCGCTCGGGCTGCATGCGAATGTCCAGCATGCCGGCATTGGCGGCCGTGCCATGGATGGTGCCGTCCAGGTCCAGCTCCAGCTCCGAGCCCTCGCGCGCAAAGCGGCGCAGGCGCCGCAGGGCGACCTTGATGTTGCGCGTGCCCAGCTCCAGCGAGTCGTCGTAGTCGCGGTAGGCGCGCTGCTCCCAGACCTTGACGGCACTCTTGTTGCCACCGGCACCGCCGATGCGGATGCCCTGCGGGTTGTAGCCGCTGTTGCCGAAGGGGCTGGTGCCGCCGGTGCCAATCCAGCGGTTGCCACCCTCATGGCGCTCCTTCTGCTCCTCGAAACGTTTTTTGAGCGTCTCCATCAGCTCGTTCCAGCCCATCTTCTCGATGGCCGCCTTCTGCTCGGGCGTGAGCTCGATCTCGAGTTGCTTGCGCAGCCATTCCAGCGGCACCTCGGCCGTGAAGTCGGTCAGCATCTCCACGCCCTTGAAGTAGGCGGCGAAGGCGCGGTCGAACTTGTCGTACTGGGTCTCGTCCTTGACGAGGCTGGTGCGGGCTAGGGTGTAGAAGTCGTCGATGCTGGCCACGCCGCCGTTGTCGGGCCCGCCGATGACGCCGGCCTGCAGGGCCTCCAGCAGCGTCAGGTACTCGGGCACCGTCACCTTGAGCTTGGCGGCACGCAGCGTGTAGAAGAACTGGATCAGCATGGGCGCGGACTCGGGGACTGCAGGTCGAAAACGATTATGCAGTGCGCATCTTGCTGGAACTAGGGATGCCGAGTTGGCGACTAAGTTCTTGCGGGCCGAGCGCCGGGCCGCTCCCTAGCCGGCCCGCGTAGGCGATGTGCTTGCGGCTCAATGCCGCAAGCATCGCCGTCCCCTCGGGGGACCGATCAGGCCCGCCCGCGTTCAGCGGCGCGGGACTGGGCGAGGGGCTCTCAGTTGCAGGGTTCGACGCGGAACTCGACGCGGCGGTCCAGGGCGTCCACGGCGTTGTCGCTGCCGCTGCCGACCAGGTTCTCGCGCCAGCCCATGCCGCTGGCCTTGATGCGCTGGGCCAGGGTGGGGGCCTCGGTGGCCAGGCGCTGCTGGATGAAGGTTGCGCGCTGCAGCGACAGCGCGTCATTGGTCTGCTCCGAGCCGGTGTGGCTGGTGTGGCCGACGATGACCATGCAAACACGGGCGCCGCTGCCTTCCTTGGCGATCTGCCTCAGCCACATCGGATAGGCGCCGCTGACCTTGGTGTCGGACCAGAACTCGGTGCTGCCCGGGTTGAACAGGAACTTCACGTCCAGCTTGTTGGCGCGCAGCCCGTAGGCCACGATCTGGCCGAAGGCCCATTCGGCCTCGGCGGTGCGCCCGAGGCGGACGTTGTTGAGATAGATGCCGTTGAGGGTGCGCAGCTGCTCGCCACCGGTCTGGCCGCGGGCCTCCTGGTACTTGGCCAGCGATTCCTGGTAGCGCTCGGCGTTGTAGAGAGAGCCGGCCTCGTTGATGACGCTGGCCACCGAGACGCGTTCCATATAGGTGCTGTTGGCCGCGCTGCCCGGCGCCGTCAGGGCCGTGCTGATATAGCCGTCCACCACCCGGTCCTTCACCAGCACCGGGCTGTCCTGGTAGATGGCCAGCGGCGTGTGGTTGAGGCCGTCGTCGCGGGCCAGGGCCGAGGCCTGGGCCACCACCTGGCCCGTCTTGAGCTCCACCAGGGCCAGGTTGATCTGCAGGGACTTCTTGCCCGGCACGCCAAGCAGCCGGGTCAGCGTGCCGGTCAGCAGGTACTGGACCTTGGACAGGTTCTCGGTCTTGAAGGGCAGCAGGTCAAAGCCGCCTTCCTTGCGTGCGGCCAGGCGCTCGCCGATGCGGCGTTCCAGCAATTGGGTGGTCTGGGTCTGCTGGCCGCTGGTGGCGTCGATCATGGGGTCGACGACGACGTTCTTCCTGACGATCTTGGATTCCATCTTGGCCAGGAAGGCGGGCAGCTTCTGGGTCTGGCCCACCAGGCCATCGGTCGCCACGACGATGGCTTCGCTGAAGGACAGCTCGTTGGTCGAGACGGTCGGCTGCTTGGGCGCCGTCTCCAGGCAGCCGGCCAGCAGGGCCAGGCAGCCCAGCATGGCGGCACGCGCCAGCTGCACTGAAAAAACGATGCGATTCGTGTGGCCAGCGCTACTCATCGACATTCCTTCTTCAGGTAGGCGGCCTCGCTCGCGGTCAGCGGTTCCAGCGAGGCCTTTTGCAGAATATCACTGCACTTTGCGCCTTTCGTGGCAACGGGAGCGGGTGCGGGGGCGGCAGGCCGCGGCTTGGGGACGGCCGATGCCGCGCTTGCGGGTGTCGGCGCCGGGGCCGCAGGTGCGGGCGCCGAGGCCGGCGTGGGGGCAGGCGGCGGCGGGGCCGTGGAAGCGGGCAGATCCGGCGCCGAGGCGGCCGGGATCGGCTGAGGCGCGGAGGCGACCGGCACCGGTTCTGGCGCTGCAGCGGGTGCTGGCGCAGATGCCGGCGGCAGTTGCGCGGGCGCGGGCGCGGGCGTGGCGAGCAGGCGATAGGCTTCCCAGGCCACGGCAGCCAGGCCCACCGCGCCGACGGCGCCGAACAGCAGGTTGCGTCGCGGCTGGGCCGGTAGGTGCGCCTGCACGGGCGCGGCGGTGGGGCGAGGCTGCGGCGGCGCAGGCTGCACCGGGGGCGTTGGCGGCAGCGCAGGTGGCTGCGCCGGTGCGGGCGGTGGCGACGCGGGCTGGGTGCGTGTCGGCTCCCGCGGCGCGGGGGCGGGCGCCGTCGGCGCCATCTGGGTCGGGTCGAAATCCGGCAACAGCACCGTTTCCTCGCCCGTCGGCAGGCCCAGGGCCTGCAGCTGTAGCAGGTCGATGGCCTGGGTGTCGTGGGCGGTGAGCAGGGTCCGGAACTCGGCGATGGATTGCGGGCGGTCCTTGGGATGGATGGCCAGGGCGCGGTCGATGGCCGAGAGGAAGGCGTTGCCGCAGCGGCCGGCCGCCACCGTGGACAGGGGCTGCAGCTGGTCGTTGAGCAGGCGCTCGACCGAGGCCACGGTGCGTTTGCCGCTGATGGCCGCGTAGAGCACGCTGGCCAGCGCAAAGATGTCGGTCCAGGGGCCCTGGGTGACGCCGGGCATGTCGCCGTATTGCTCGATGGGCGCGAAGCCCGGCTTGAGCATGGCGGTCAGGGCGTGGGTGAGGTCGCCGATGACGCGGCGCGCGGCGCCGAAGTCCAGCAGCAGTGGCCCGTGGTCGGTGAGCAGGATGTTGTCCGGCGCGATGTCGCGGTGGTAGCAGTGTTCGTTGTGCAGCACCTCCAGCGCATCCAGCAGCGGCATCAGCCAGGCCCGCACTTCCTTCTCGGTCGGCAGCCGGCCAAGCTGGCGCAGCGACTCCTTCAGCGTCTGCCCCTGGTAATAGGGCATGGCCATGTAGGCGGTGCCGTTCTCTTCCCAGAACTGGTGCACCTTGAGCAGGGCCGGGTGGTCGAAGCGGGCCAGCAGCTTGGCCTCGTTGACGAAGCTCCTCAGCCCGATGGCAAAGGTCTCGGCGTGCTCAGCCGACTTGACCAGCACCGTCAGCCCCTTGCCGGCGCGTGCCGCCATCGAGGAGGGCAGGTATTCCTTGACGGCGACCTGGCGCTCCAGCGCGACGTCGGTGGCGAGATAGACGATGCCGAAGCCACCTTCTCCGAGCACCCGGTCGATGCGGTAGTCGTGGATGCGCGTGCCGGGCGGCAGGGTGTGCCCCGGCGTCAACTGCACTTCCACGGCGACGGTGCGCTCTACCTTGTCTTCTGGCGCGGGGCGCCCGGAGGGATGGTCAGGCGCTTCGCTCATTGCCGCACCGTCACCGGGAGCTTGGCGGCGCGCAGCGTGTGCAGCAACGGGGTCGGCATGGGCGCGTCACTCGGGGGGACTGTGGAGTCGAAAACGATTATGCAGTGCGATATTCCCGCGCCTTGGCAGGCCGCAGGGCTAGTATGGGCCGCATGTCGCTCGCGCAGGACCGCCCTTGAAAGCCATCGCCCCGCCCGGAGCGGACGCCATGCTGCTGCGCCTGGTCGAGTCGCTGGAGATGGAGGACGGGCGCTGGCGGGCGCGCCAGGGCGGCTGGCTGCTGGACAGTCATTTCCAGCCCGTGTTCAGCTTTCCGCACCGGCGCGCCGTCGGCTACGAAGCCCTGCTGCGCGTGGCCGACGCCAGCGGCGAGCAGGTGTCGCCGCTGAAGTTCTTCGAGCAGCTGCGCAGCTTCGATCAGCAATGGGCGGCCGACCGCCTGTGCCGTCTGCTGCATGTCCACAACTTCGTGCACCAGGCGGGTGACGAGGGCTGGCTGTTCCTGAACATCCATCCGGCCGTCTTCGTGCATGGCGCCCAGCAGATGCAGGCGCTGGAGTCATCGGTGCGCACCCTGCAGTCCCTGGGCCTGCCCATGCATCGCGTCGTGCTGGAGGTGACCGAGGACGTCATGTCCCAGCAGGCCGACTTCGAGCGCGCCGTGGCCAATGTGCGCCAGACCGGCTGCCTGCTGGCCCTGGACGACTTTGGCGCGGGTCATTCCAATTTCGATCGCATCTGGCATATCCACCCCGAGATCGTGAAGCTGGACCGCAGCCTGCTGCGCCGCGCCTGCGGTTCGCCGCGCATCGCCCGCGTGCTGGCCCAGATGGTGTCGCTGCTGCACGAGTGCGGCTCGCTGGTGCTGCTGGAGGGCGTGGAGACGCGCGACGAGGCCTTGCTGGCCCTGGATGTGGACGTCGACATGGTGCAGGGCTTTGTCTTTGGCCGGCCCGTGCCGGGCATGCTGGGGCCGCAGGGCGTGTCCGACGAGATCGAGGAAATCTGGGAGCTGCTGGATGGGCGCCACGCCGACACGCGCCGCGTGCATGCGGCCCAGATCGCGCCCTACCGCGAAGCGCTCCGGCAGGCCCAGGAGAGGCTGGCGGGCCAGGCCTTGCCCGCGGCCTGCGCCGAACTGCTGGCCTTGGCCGGCGTGCAGGTCTGCTTCCTGCTGGACGAGCAGGGCCGCCATGTCGCCGAACCGCTGCTGCCGCCGGGTGTGCAGGACCTGTCCCAGGATCCGCGCTTCAAGCCCCTGGGCCTGGCCGGCGAGGCGCGCTGGGCGCGGCGGCCCTATTTCCGCCGTGCGCTGGAGGAGCCTGGCGTCATCCAGATGACGCGGCCCTATCTGAGCCTGCACGGCGCGCGCATGTGCGTCACGCTGTCCGTGGCCTGTCCCACGCCCGATGGGCTGCGGGTGCTGTGCACGGACATCGACTGGATGAGCTAGCGGCCGCCCTGGCGCCCGTACAGCTCGCCGAAGAAGTCACCCGGCAGCCAGCGCGGCCGCTCGGCCTGCTGCGCGAGCTCCCGGACCAGCTCCCACTGCAATTGCGCGAAGCGCTGCGCGGCCGGCCAATGGAAAGCCAGGCTGAGGTCGTCGCCGGGCTGGTGATAGCGCTGGCGACGGAAGTCGTTGATCAGCGCGTTGCCGTCTTCGCCGCGCTTGAATGAGGCGCCGCCGGGGCCGAGGATGAGGGCCGGGATGCCGCAGCGCACGAAGCTGTATTGGTCGGAGCGCGTGAAGCGGCTCTGCTCGGGCATGAGGTCGGGCGAGGTCTGCAGGCCCAGCCGGCGCGCGGCGCGCTCGACGGCCGCGCCCAGCGTCGAATGCTCGGCGCCCAGGGCGACGACGTCCTTGAAGTCGTGCAGCAGCACCGGCATGTCGATATTGATGGCCGCGGCCATCGCTTGGGCCGGCACGGTCGGGTGCTGGGCGAAATAGGACGAGCCGGACTGGGCCTTCTCCTCGCCGGTCAGCGCGATGACGAGGACGGAGCGCTCCAGCGTGCCCGGGCTCTGGGCCAGCAGCCGGGCCGTCTCGAGCAGCATGGCCACGCCCATGGCGTTGTCCATGGCGCCGGGATAGATGACGTCGCCCTTGCGGCCGAGGTGGTCGAGATGGGCGGTCAGCACGATGAACTCATGCTTGCGGCGCCCGCCCTCGATGCAGCCGATGACGTTGTGGCTGCGCGCCTGGCCATGCACCGTGTCGCGCACGAGGCGGGCGCTGAGGCCCAGCTCGCCGCGGGGCAGCGGCCGGCCGGCCTCGGCGTCGGCCACCAGGCCGGCGTAGTCGCCGGTGATCTTGGCCAGCAGCCGCGGCGCGGCCTGCACGCTGAGCGTGGCCGTGCCGAGCATGCCGGGCACGTCATTGCCGCCGCCCCCTTCGGGCGCCTGCCAGTCCATGTAGACGGCGTCGGCGTACTGGCGGTTGAGGTGGAAGGGCGAGACCCGGTCGCTGCGCGGCGTGGCCAGCGTGATGAGACCGATGGCGCCATGGCGGTCGGCCAGTTCCTGCTTGGTACGGCCATTGCCGAAATGGGCGCCTTCCTCGGACGGCAGCTTCAGTGGCCGGCCGGCCAGGGCGACGGCGATCTTGCCCTTCACGTCCAGGCCGGTGTAGTCGTCGATGCCGAACCGCGGCGCCGTGATGCCGTAGCCGACGAAGACGAGCTCGCCCTGCATCTCGGCATGGGCCCGCGCCATGTCGGGGCGGGTGCTGAACTCGTCCAGCCAGGCCAGGCGCTCGCAGGCCGCGCCGCGGCAGAACTCCAGTGTCGGCGGCGTGGCCGCGAGGCGGGCGCTCTTCAGCGGCACGGCCTGCGCATAGCCGCCGGCGTCGCCCATGGGCTTGAGGCCGAGCTGCGCGAACTGGCTGGCCACATAGGCGGCGGCAAGGTCGAAGCCGCGCGTGCCGGCCTCACGGCCTTCCAGCAGCGGGTCGGCCAGGAAGCGGACATGCGCCTGCAGGCGCTTCTGCTCGGCCTGCGGCGGCTGGCCGCGCGCCGAGGCGGGCAGGGCGCCCGCCGCCAGCGCGGCGATGGTGGCATCCAGCAGGCAGCGCCGCTTCATCGCGCCAGATGCTTGTCCAGCCAGGCGAAGAACTCGCCATACCAGAGCCTGCTGTTGCGCGGCTTCAGCACCCAGTGGTTCTCGTCGGGGAACCACACCAGGCGGGCCGGCACGCCGAGGGTCTTCAGCGTGTTGTAGTAGGCCAGGCCCTGGGCGTCGGGGACGCGGTAGTCCATGGCGCCATGGATGACGAGGGTGGGCGTCTTGAAGTGCCTGGCAAACGCGTGCGGGCTTTGCGCGGCGACGCGGGCCGGGTCGTCCCAGTAGGCGGCGCCCAGCTCCTTGCGGTGCCAGCTGTAGGCGTCGTCGGCATACATGGCCTGCCAGTCATAGCAGCCGGCATGGCAGACATAGGCCTGGTAGCGGCCGGGCTTCACGTGGCCGTTCATCCACGCCACCATGAAGCCGCCATAGCTGCCGCCGGTGGCGGCGATGCGCTTCCTGTCCACCCAGGGCTTCTTCAGCAGCCAGTCGGTGCCGGCCTCGACGTCCTGCAGCTCGTATTCGCCCCAGTGGCCGGTGATGCTGTCCAGGAACTCGAAGCCGTAGCTGGACGAGCCGTGGTAGTTCACGCAGGCGACGACATAGCCCTGGGCCGCGAAGGCCTGGTGGTTCCAGCGCCAATGCCAGCTGTCACCGAAGGCCGTGTGTGGGCCGCCGTGGATGACGTGCATGACAGGCCACTTTTTCTTGGCGTCGAAGCCGGGTGGGTAGATCAGCCACATCTGCACGTCGTCGCCGCGCGCGCCCTTGATGGTGACCTCCTCGTGGCGGCCCCAGCGGTGGGCGGCCAGGCGCTCGTCGTTCAACGCCTCGATGCGGCGCAGGCCATCGTCGGCCAGCACCGACAGCCGCGGCGGGAACTGCACGCCGTCATGGTTGATGACGACGAAGTCCTGGGCCAGCGTGAAGCTGCCGACATGGCCACCCTCGAAGAGGGCTGAAGCCAGGCGCTCGCCCAGCATGAACTGCCAGAGATGGCGGCGGCCGCGTTCCTCGGCGGCGAACAGCACCGACTGATCGTCGGCGGTCCAGCGCAGCGGCGCGCTGACCTCGTGGTCCCAGTCCTCGCTGAAGACGGCCCACTGGCCCTGCTGGTCCAGCACGGCGAGCCGGTTGGGACGGTTGTGGCCCAGGGCCTGGTGGCTGGCCAGGAAGGCGAGATAGGTTCCGCCATGGCTGTAGCGCGGCGCGGCGAAGTCCCAGTCGGCGTCCTGCAGCAGGTTCTCGACGCGGCGCGTGCGCACATCGATCTCGGCCAGCGCAAAGCGCCCGTCGAGCTTCTTCTCGGCGGCGGGGTCGAAGGCGAAGGCGATGCGCTTGCCGTCGGGAGCCACGTCATAGCTGTTGGCGTCGGGCTCGGCCCGGCTGAGTTCCCAGGCCGTGCCTTCGAAGAGGTCGCGGGCCTTGCCGGTCTGGACATCCATCACATGCAGATGCGGCACGCGGTCCATGGGCACATGGTGGTCCCAGAAGCGGTAGAGGGCCTCGTCGGTGACATAGGCGCTCTCCTTGCGGCTCTTGAAGTCGCGCAGGGCCGCATCCTGGGCGGCGGCCTTCAGCCCGGGCCAGACCCACGACACGAAGGCGATGCGGCGGCCGTCCGGGAACCATTTGAAGGACTCGACGCCGGTGGGCACATGGCCGACGCGGCGCGCCTCGCCGCCGTCCGGCGGGATCACATAGAGCTGGGTCTCCTCATCACGCTGGCCGGCCTGCTCGCGCTTGGCCGTGAAGGCGATCAGGTCGCCGCGCGGGCTCCACTGCGGGTTGCCGTCCTTCTCGCCGGCCTCCGTCAGGCGGCGCGGCTCGCCGCCCAGGGTCGAGAACAGCCACAGGCTGCTCTGGGCTCGGTTGGTCTCCATGGAATGGCGCGTAACGCCGGCGGCTGCCTGGGCGCCATCGGGGCTGAGGCTGGGTTCGCCGATGCGATCCAGGGCCCAGAGTGCGTTGACGTCAAAGGCCCTGGATGCTTCTTTTTTCATGCTCTGGGTCGGGTCAGTTGCCACTGCAGATGCGCCTTGACCTCGGGCCATTCGCCCGCGGTCAGGCTGTACATGACGGTGTCGCGCACCGTGCCGTCGCGGCGCAGCGCGTGGTGGCGGATCACGCCGTCGCGCCTGGCGCCCAGGCGCTCGATGGCGCGCTGCGAGGCGTGGTTGAAGTTGTCGGTGCGCCATCCCACCAGCCGGGCGCCCAGGGTCTCGAAGGCATGGGTCAGCAGCAGCAGCTTGGCCGTCGTGTTGACGGCGCTGCGCTGTACGCGCTGGGCATACCAGGTGTAGCCGATCTCGACGCGCTCGACGGCCGGCACGATGTCGTGATAGCTGGTGGAGCCCAGCACCTCGCCGGTCGAAGCGTCCAGCACGGCGAAGGGCAGGCGGTGGCCGGCAGCCTGGCCGGCCAGAGCGGCCTCGACGTAGGCGACGGTTTCGTCGGGCGCCGGCACGCTGGTGAAGCGCAGATTCCACAGCTCGCCGTCGGCGGCGGCGGCCTGCAGGCCGGGCACATGCTCCAGCGTCAGCGGCACGAGGCGGATGGGGCCGCCGGCCAGGGTGGTGGGGGTGACGGGCTTCATGCCTTGTCCTTCAGCATCAGGCGGCGTGCGAGAAGGCGGCCGGCGCCGCAGCCCGCGACGATGAGCAGCAGGCCGACAAGCTGCCGGGCATTCCAGTCGGTGCTGGCGACGAAGTCGATGCCGAACTGCCGGCCCAGCCACCAGCCGGCCAGGGCGCCGCCGACAAAGCCGACGGCATCGGCCAGGCCTTCGCGCAGGGCGCGATCGAAGTCCTGCGCCATCAGCGGTTGTTTCGCTGCATGAAGACCAGTTTCTCGAAGAGCGTCAGGTCTTGTTCATTTTTCAGCAGCGCCCCGACCAGCGGCGGGATGCTGACCTTCTCGTCCTTGGCCTGCAGGGCGTCCACCGGCACGTCCTCGGCCACGAGCAGCTTGAGCCAGTCGATCAGCTCCGAGGTGCTGGGCTTCTTCTTCAGGCCGGGCAGGTTGCGCACGTCGTAGAAGTTCTTCAGCGCCGCGGCCAGCAGGTCCTTCTTCAGCGTCGGGAAGTGCACATCGACGATCTTCTTCATCGTCTCGGCGTCGGGGAACTTGATGTAGTGGAAGAAGCAGCGGCGCAGGAAGGCGTCGGGCAGCTCCTTCTCGTTGTTGGAGGTGATGAAGACCAGCGGGCGGTGCCTGGCCTTGATCAGCTGACGCGTCTCGTAGACATAGAACTCCATGCGGTCGATCTCGCGCAGCAGATCGTTGGGGAATTCGATGTCGGCCTTGTCGATCTCGTCGATGAGGAGGACGACCGGCTGGTCGGCCTCGAAGGCCTGCCACAGCACGCCCTTGACGATGTAGTTCTCGATGTGGCGCACGCGGTCGCTGCCCTCGATGCCGGCGAGCTGGCTGTCGCGCAACCGGCTGACGGCGTCGTACTCGTACAGGCCCTGCTGGGCCTTGGTCGTGCTCTTGATATGCCACTGCAGCAGCGGCATGCCCAGGGCAGATGCCACTTCCTCGGCCAGCATGGTCTTGCCGGTGCCGGGCTCCCCCTTGATGAGCAGGGGGCGCTGCAGCTTGGCAGCGGCATTCACCGCGAGCATCAGGTCGGCGGTGGCGACGTACTGGTCGGAACCTTGGAATTTCATGGGGAAAACCGGGGCGGGCAGAGGTGCCGGACCAGTATAGGTGGCCCCCTATAATCGCCGCCGCTCTGGAACACGACACCAACCCGAAGACGATTGGGACCATGAAAAAACTGCTGCAGATCTCGCTCGCCCTGGCCACTGCCTTTGGTGCCTTTGCCGCCCAGGCCCAGGATGCGAAGGCCGGTGAGAAGAAGGTTGCGATGTGCATTGGCTGCCACGGCATCGTCGGCTACCAGGCCAGCTTCCCCGAGATCCACAAGGTGCCGATGATCGCGGGCCAGAACGCCAAATACATCGTCTCGGCCCTGCAGGCCTATGCCAAGGGCGACCGCAAGCACCCGACCATGCGCGGCATCGCCGGTTCGCTGAGCGAGCAGGACATGAACGACGTGGCCGCCTTCTACGAGCAGCAGGCCAAGCTGCCGGCCGTGGCCGACGGCATCCCGGCCGCCCCGGCCCATGTCGCCGAGTTGCTGACCAAGGGCGCCTGCGTGTCCTGCCACGGCGCCAATTTCAGCAAGCCCATCGACCCGAGCTATCCCAAGCTGGCCGGCCAGCATGCCGACTACCTGACGGTGGCGCTGAAGTCCTACAAGACCGAGCACAACGCCAGCGTCGGCCGCAGCAACGGCGTCATGGCCGGCCAGGTCAAGCAGTTCAGCAATGCCGAGCTGAAGGCCATCGCCGCCTACATCAGCACGCTGCCCACTGAACTGGCCACCGTGCCGCAAGGCAAGTTCCGCTGATCCGGTCCGCCCCGATCCTGGAAGCCGCCCTCGAGGCGGCTTTTTGTTGCCCGGGCAAAAAGCGTGCAGGGATGCACAGTGGCCGGCGAGACCGACGGAGATACTCGGCGTTACATAGACGACGCTGTCATGTTGAAGAAGATTGCCACCGCGGAGGTGAGGCTGGGCATGTATCTCCAGGCGCTTGAGGGCGCATGGCTGTCCCACCCCTTCTGGAAAACCAAGTTCGTCCTGACCGACCCGGCCGACCTGGCTGCGTTGAAGGCCAGCGGCGTGCCGGCGGTGTGGATAGACGACAGCAAGGGCGAGGATGCCGCGCCAAGCCCGGCGGCGGCCCCTGCCGTCGTCGCGGTGGCGCCCATACCGCCCCCCGCGCCGGCCGCGGCGCCGGTGCCGGTGCCGGAGCCCCGCGTCAGCATGGAGGCCGAACTGGACCGCGCCGCCCAGGTGCTGCACAAGGCCCGCGTCGCCGTCACGGCCCTGTTCGGCGAGGCCCGCCTGGGCAAGGCCATCGACACCGAGAACTGCCTGCCCATCGTCGACGAGGTCACGTCCTCGCTGGCGCGCAACCCGTCCGCCTTCCTGAGCCTGGCCCGGCTCAAGGACAAGGACAACTACACCTATATGCATTCGGTCGCCGTCTGCGGCCTGATGGTGTCCCTGGGACGACAACTGGGCATGAGCGACGCCGAGCAGCGCGAGGCCGGTCTGGCCGGCCTGCTGCATGACGTCGGCAAGATGCAGATGCCGCTGGAGGTGCTGAACAAGCCCGGTGCGCTGACCGATGCCGAGTTCAGCGTCATGCGTGGCCACCCGGAGCGCGGCTGGGACCTGCTCAAGGACGGCGCCAAGGTACCGGCCGCGGCCCTGGACGTCTGCCTGCATCACCACGAGAAGATGGATGGCAGCGGCTATCCGCACAAGCTGGCCGGTGAGCAGATCAGCCTGCTGGCGCGCATGGGCGCCGTCTGCGATGTCTATGACGCCATCACGTCGACCCGGCCCTACAAGGCGGCCTGGGACCCGGCTGGTTCGCTGCAGCGCATGTCGCAGTGGAAGGGCCAGTTCGACCCGGCCATCTTCCAGGCCTTTGTGAAGAGCGTCGGCATCTACCCTACCGGCACCCTGGTGCGCCTGCAATCGGGAAAGCTGGCCGTCGTCGTCGAGCAGAACCCTGCCTCCCTGGTCGCGCCGCGCATCAAGGTCTTCTTCTCGACCAAGTCGAACATGCCCATTCCGGTGCAGCTCATCGACCTGGCCACGTCCACCGACCGCATTGCCGGCCGTGAGCCGCCCGAGAACTGGAACTTCGGCCATCTGGACGAGCTCTGGAATCCCAACGGGAAACGCTGATCGCCCAACGCAAATCGCGGATGCAGGGGCTTTGCCCGCCCTCCTAAACTGTTGCCAGTGCATGCAGTTGGGAGATCAGCGATGAAGCGATGGATTGGTGTGGCCTTGCTGGCGGTCGCTTGTGGCGCGTCGGCCCAGACCCTGCGCTGGGCCAGCCAGGGCGATCCCCAGACCATGGACCCGGACTCGCAGAACGAGAGCCTGACCAATATGGTCAATGGCCAGATCTACGAGCGCCTGACCAACCGTGACGCCAAGCTGGGCCTGGTGCCGGGTCTCGCCACCTCCTGGTCCCAGACCGGCCCGCTGGCCTGGCGCTTCAAGCTGCGCCCGGGCGTCAAGTTCCACGACGGCACGCCGCTGACGGCCGACGACGTCGTCTTCTCGGTGCAGCGCGCCAAGGAGCCCACGTCCCAGATCGCCGTCTGGGCCAATGCGGTCGGCACGGCGAAGAAGGTCGATGAGCTGACGGTGGACTTCCAGCTCACCACCTTCGACCCCATCTTCCTGCAGCACATCGACCAGTTGTGGATCATGAGCCGCAAGTGGTGCGAGACGCACAAGGTCACCAAGCCGCTGGACTTCAAGAACAAGGAAGAGAGCTTCACGGCGCTGAACGCCAATGGCACCGGCCCCTTCATGCTGGCCAGCCGCCAGCCGGGCATCAAGACCGTGCTCAAGCGCAACCCGAACTGGTGGAACAAGTTCGAAGGCAATCTGCAGGAGGTGGTCTACACGCCGATCGCCACCGATGCGACGCGCCTGGCCGCCCTGGTTTCGGGCGAGATCGACTTCGTCCTCGACCCGGCGCCGCGCGATATCGCCCGCCTGCGCAACACGGCCGGCGTCAAGGTCATCGAGGGGCCGGAGAACCGCCTGGTCTTTATCGGCATGGACCAGTCGCGCGACAAGCTGCTCTACGGCAATGTGCCGGGCGACAAGAACCCGTTCAAGGACCAACGCGTGCGCAAGGCGCTGTATCAGGCCATTGACATCGAGGCCATCCGCACCAAGCTGATGGCCGGCCTGGCCGTCCCCACCGGCGCGCTGACACCCTCGGGCCTCGCTTCCTTCGACGACCCGGCCCTGCAGACCCGCCTGCCGCATGACCTCGCCGCGGCGAAGAAGCTGATGGCCGAGGCTGGCTATGCCGACGGCTTCGAGGTGACGCTGGACTGCCCCAACAACCGCTACATCAACGACGAGGAGATCTGCACGGCCCTGGCCTCGATGTGGGCCCAGCTGAAGATCAAGGTCAAGGTCAACGCCATGCCGCGCGTCCTCTACTTCCCCAAGCTGGAGAAGTACGACACCAGCCTCTATATGTACGGCTGGGGCGGCTCGGTGACGGACGCCGAGAGCATCCTGACGCCGCTGTACCGCACGCGCGGCGACAAGGGCGTGGGCAACTACAACTTCGGCGGTTTTCGCAACGACAAGGCCGACGCGCTGGCGGCCCAGTCCAGCGTCGAGCCGGATGCGAAGAAGCGCGAGCAGCTGATCCGCGGCGCGCTCACCGAGCTGCGCGAGCAGATCAACATCATCCCGCTGCACCGCCAGGTCGTACCCTGGGGCGCCCGTGCAAACGTCACGGCCGTGCATCGCCCCGACAACTGGTTGGAGCTGGCCTGGGTGCAGATGAAATAGGCCCACCCCTACCGGCTTCCGCCGGCCCCTCAAGGGGCGCTCCACGCAGCCCGGCAAAGCCGGTTCTGCGGGAGCCGCTGGGTAAAGCCCTAAGTTCGCCTCGTTATCAGGTGAATGCGAGACGGGCGTTTAGGCAGACTGCCTGAAGCCAGATTTCCGCCCGTGCCATGCTGTACCGCCTCGCCGCCCTGACCCTGACCCTGCTGCTCACCGCCTGTGGAGGCGGTGGGGGCGGGGGCGGCAGCACGCCGCCGCTGGAGACACCGCCCAATCTGCGCGGTGTGGCCGCCACCGGCGCGCCCCTGATCAGCGCCCAGGTCAGCGTCGTCGACGGCCAGGGCAGGGCGGTCGGCTCGGCCACCACCCATGCCGCCGATGGCAGCTACAGCCTGACGCTGAACACCACCAGCCCGGCCGCGCCGCTGTTCATCCAGGTGCGTGGCATGGATGCCGCCGGCACCATGCAGGTCCTGCACTCGACGGTGCCCACCATCAGCGCGGCCATGGTCGGCCATGTGACGCCGCTGACCAACGCCATCGTCGCCCTGTCCCTGGGCACCGAGCCCGCGCCAGTGTTCGCCGCTGCATCGACCAGCGGCAGCCAGCTGTCGCAGATGGCCACCGCCGCTCCGGC
The DNA here is from genome assembly GCF_031458095.1 of Roseateles saccharophilus. Classification (GTDB taxonomy): domain Bacteria; phylum Pseudomonadota; class Gammaproteobacteria; order Burkholderiales; family Burkholderiaceae_C; genus Pelomonas; species Pelomonas saccharophila_A. The sequence continues at coordinate 1,435,922 of NZ_JAVDXU010000001.1, read as the reverse complement.
GGCCGCCACCTTCCTGAAGACCCTGGTCAAGACCCAGATCAGCGACCTGAAGATCACCGATGCCACGGCCTTCGACCCCCTGGCCGACGCCAGCTTCGCCGCCAACAAGGGTGCCCACGACCTGCTCATCGAGAGCGTGCGCATCGACCTCGCCCGCAGCAAGCTCAATGTGCCGGTCCTGCAGATCGGCAACAAATTCATTGCTGCACCGACGGCCGAGGTCGTGGTCGAGCTGCCCACGGCCCAGACCGAGCTGCTCAAGACCAGCGGCACGCCGGCCAATGCCATCACGTCCACCTTGAAGGCGGCAACGAGCGCGACGACGCTGCTCAGCACGCTGTCCGGCCTGGACGACCTCGGCGCGGCGCTGAACCAGCTCATCGCCCAGGGCCGCGACGTCAGCACCATCCTGACCCACACCCTGGTCAGCGGCTACGACAAGCACAACGGCCGCAGCAAGGCTGACCTGGCCGGCATCCTGTCCACCTACACGACCAGCAACCGCCAGTTCGGGCGCTTGCAGCTGTTGGGCTGCGCCGACGATGCGCCGACCGCCGGCAACTGCGCCAAGGTGCTGGTGGGCGCCATCATCAGCGACTCGACGGGCGCCACCGTCGGCCTCTTCAGCGACGCCGTCAGCTACAACAAGTCGGCCGCGACGACCAACAAGTGGAACCTGATCGGCAATGGCAAGAAGCTGTCCGTGGCGGTCTACCCGCTGGGCTACCGGGCCCTGACCGCCGATGGCAGCGCCAGCAGTGCCGTCGTGCCCAACCCCGGCATCGGCCTGCAGATCGAGCTCCAGGCGCAGACGGCCGACCCGGTGCCCGGCATTCCGCCGACCCAGTTGCTCAGCTCGGCCACGGTGCAGTTGCCCGGCGGCTTCAGCATCCCCTTCGGCTATTGCAACCGCTTGCTGCTGTGCGTGTCGTCCACGCCGGGCGCGACCAACCTGATTCCGACTGGCGGCGTGGGCGACATCGCCATCCAGCGCGCCGCGGTGGGCTGGATAGGCAGCGTGGACAGCGTGCGCGGCGCCAAGTTCATCACCAGCTACACCATCGGCGGCGTCGCCGAGACGCGCAATGCCTGGTTGCGTGCCGACGTGCTGGGCGAGCCGGCCATCACGCGCTTCCCGCGCATCGACAGCGTCTCGGCCACCAGCCCGGTGTCCGCCGCGTCGCTGCAGGGCGGCACCCTGGTGATCAACTGGGCGGGCTGGGCCGCCGCCAACCCCGACCTGCGCCTCATCGAGATCAAGCGCGTCTTCACGCCCACCGCCGGCGGGGCGCCGACCGTGCTCGACACGGCCGTGCCCCTGCCGCCCAAGACCACGGCCACGCTGAGCACGGCCCACACGCCCGCGGGCGCCGAGACCTCCGAGCTGTGGCTGCAAGCCATGGACAGCCAGGGGCGGCGCTTTCATACGCGTTACACGGCCCAGCCCTGAGGGGCGCTTTCAAGCGGCGCCGCCGTGAAATCTGACAGGGACTGCCACAAGGGCCGGGGCTAAGCTTCCGCCACCCTTGCCCCTCGCCGTCGCATGACGGTGACCGCCCTCGTGAAAAGCCGCCTTTTTTCGCTCGCGTGCTTGTCCACGCTGGCCCTGACTCCCGCGGCACACGCCGCCCCCGCCACTGACGCCTCGGAAGACCAGGCGCTGGAAGCCCTGCTGAAACGGGAAGTGCAGGGCCCCTCCCGCTATGCCCAGAGCCTGATGGATGCCCCGGCCTCCGTCAGCGTGCTGGAGCGTGCCGCTTCCGAGGGTCTGGGCCACCAGACCGTCGGCGACCAATTGGCCCGCCTGCCGGGTGTCTACCTCAGCAACTCGCGCACCTACAGCGGCCTGGGCCTGCGCGGCTTCAACCGGCCGGGCGACTACAGCGCCCGCCTGTTGATGGCCATCGACGGCCAGCGCGTCAACGACGCCATCTACGACCAGGGCCTCCCGCAGCTGGAGCTGCCCGTCGTGGCCGAATGGGTCAAGCGCGTGGAGCTGGTGCACGGCCCCGGCTCCTCCATCTATGGCAGCAATGCGCTGCTGGGCGTCGTCAACATCGTCACCCTGGACGGTGCCGACGCGCCGGGGCTGACGGCCCAGGGCAGCGTGGGCGGGAACGGCTTTCGCCGCGCCGAGATGCATTACGGCGCCGCCAGCGCGGGCAGCGACCTCTTCATCGGCCTCAATCTGCAGCGCACGGCCGGCGAGGATCTCTTCCTGCCCGAACTCGGCACCGCCGACGGCTGGGTGCGCGGCCTGGACGGCGAGCGCCAGCTGGCCCTGCTCGCCAAATACCGCAACGGGCCCTGGCGGGTTGCCCTGAACGCGGTGCGCCGCGACAAGGACGCTCCCACGGCGCCCTATGGCACCGAGGCCGGCGCCGCCGGCACCCACTATGTCGACAGTCTCGTGCTGGCCGAACTCAGCTACGACGAAGGCTGGCAGGGCGATGTGCGCAAGTCCGCCCGGCTCAGCCTGGCCGGCTATGAATTCCTGGGCCGCTATGTCTTCGGCTCGGCGCCTGAACTCGTCAACAAGGACGTGGCGCGCGCACAGTGGACGACGCTGGAGGGCCGCATGCTGTGGCGCGGCCTGCTCAACCACCAGCTGATGTTCGGTGCCGAGCTGCGCACCTCGCCCGACGGCGTGCAACGCAACTACGACGTCGAGCCCTATGCATTGCGTCTGGATTCGCGCGTCAGCCAGGACGCCCTGGGCATCTACGCCCAGGACCAGTGGCGGCTGTCCTCGGCCCTGCAGCTGACCACCGGCCTGCGCCTGGACCATGTGCGCGGCTTCGCGACCGCCCTGTCGCCGCGGGCCGTCCTCGCCTGGCGCCCCGACGAGCGTGAATCCTTCAAGCTGATGTGGGCCCAGTCTTTTCGCACGCCCAATCTGTACGAGCGCTTCTACGACGACGGCGGTGTCTCCCAGCTGCGCAGCGACAACCTCAAGCCCGAGCGCCTCAACTCCGTCGAGGGCGCCTGGGAATACGTGCTCAGCAGCGGCCACGCCCTCAGTGCCAATGCCTACTACACGCGCATGAACCGCCTCATCGAGCAGCAGCCCGTCAGCGCCGAAGTTGACGCTGCCGTGCAATACCGCAACGTCGGCAAGGTCGGGCTGCGCGGCGTGGACCTGGGCATCGAGAGGCGGGCGACGGACGGCTGGCTGTGGCGCCTCAGCGCTTCCTGGATGGACGGCCGCGACGACGCCGGACAGCGCCTGAGCAACTCGCCGTCGTGGATGTTCAAGGGCGATCTCGTCACGCCGCTGTGGCAGCGCTGGCAGTTGGGTGTGGAGTGGAACCTGCTCGGTCCGCGCATCGGGCGCGTCGAGGTACCCACGACAGCTCTCGTCAATGCCCATCTGCGCTACCACGTCGACCCGCGCCAGAGCCTGGCCCTGCATCTGAACAACGCGCTGGACCGCCGCAATCTGGACCCGTCGACCCCCGACACGCCCCTGAGCGCCATCCCCCAGCCCGGCCGCGCCTGGCGGCTGGACTGGCGCTTCATGCTCTGAGCCCGGCGATGCACGGCAGTCCGGTCATGGCGAACCGATCGATGCGCTGGCGCTGGGGTGCCGGCTGCGCGATGCTGTTCGCCCTGCTGTCGGGCCGGCCCGCGCTGGCTCAGGGCGGCAGCCCGGAAGCGCTGAAGGCCGAAGTCGTCTACCGTCTGCTGATGTTCGTCAACTGGCCCGCCGAACGCGAGCTGGCCGGCCGCCCCCTGCAGCTCTGCACCCTCGGTGAAGGGCGGATGGACCAGGCGCTGCAAAGCCTGGCCGGCAGGCCCATCCGGCATCTCAGCGTCGATATCCGGCGCCAGCCGCGCGCCGATCAGCTGGCCGGCTGCCATCTGCTCTACCTGCCCACGCCCCAGCCGGGCCTGCGCCCGGCGCTGGCCGAGCTGCCGGTGCTCGTCGTGTCGGATGCCACGGCGATGCTCGAGCAGGGGGCCATGATCAACCTGCAGATCGAGGATGGCCGTATCGTCTTCGACGTGGATCTCGACGCCGCACGCCGCGTCGGCCTGGCCGTCAGCACCAAGCTGCTGCGCCTGGCCCGCTATGTGCGCCACCAGACGACATCGCCGTGAAGCCGCAATTTGCCGATGCCTTCGAGCGCCTGCGCGAACTCGTCGTCGCGCTGGCCGCCCTGCTGTTCTTCGCCCTGCTGCTCAGCGTGCTGCAGTACTGGCGGCTGCAGGACCGCCAGCTCGAGGATCTGCGCATCCAGGCCGACATCGTCGCCCAGACGGTCTCGGCCGCCCTCGTCTTTGACAGCCGCAGCGACGCCGGCGAAAGCCTGGCCGCCCTGCAGCAAAGCCCCGCCATCCTGCATGCCCGCCTGCTGAAGGGCGACGGCGCCGTCTTCACGCAATTCTCACGCTCGCCAGCGGAGGCCTCCTGGCTGCATGCGGCGGCGGGCACCGCGACCGTGCAGGTGCCCGTCATGGCCGACGGCCGGCGCGTTGGCATGCTGGCCGTCGAAGCCAGCCGCCTGCCGGTGTGGGACGGGCTGGTCCAGTTCCTGGCCGCCGCGGTGGCCATCCTGCTGGCCACCGCGGGGCTGGCCTGGTGGATGTCCAAGCGGCTCAGGGTGCAGATCAAGGAGGTCGAGCGCCGCACCCGCTACCTGGCCCGCTTCGATGCGCTGACCGACCTGCCCAACCGCGACCATATGCGCGGCCTGCTGGAGCGCCTGCTGCTGCAGCAGGGCCGCGCGACGCTGCTGATCCTGGACCTGGACGATTTCAAGCAGATCAACGACCAGCACCGCCATGCCGCTGGCGACGCCGTGCTGCAGGCCGTCGGCCAGAGGCTCAGGCTGCTGAGCCGGCCGGGTGACCAGATCGCCCGCTTGTCCGCCGACGAGTTCGCCATGCTGCTGGTGCCGGCCATGGACGACGAGGCACTGCGAACCCATGTGGCCCATCTGCAGGCCGAGCTGACCCAGCCCGTGCTGCATGACGGCCACTGGCTGCATCTGCATATCTCGAGCGGCGGCGTCTCTCTGCCGGCGCATGCCAGCGATCCCAGCGAGGCCCTGCGCAGCGCCGACGCGGCCCTGCGCCATGCCAAGCAGACCGGCAAGGACAGCTTCCAGCTCTTCACGCCGGAGATCGGCGAGGCCCTGCGCCAGCGGCTGGCGCTGGAGCAGGACATGCGCGATGGCCTGGGGCAGGATCAGTTCTGCCTTTTCTATCAGCCGCAGTACGACGCCCAGCGCCGCATCCAGGGCCTGGAGGCGCTGGCGCGCTGGCGTCATCCCGAGCGCGGCTGGGTGGCGCCCGTCGAGTTCATCCCCGTGGCGGAGAACTCGGGACTGATCGTCGAACTCGGCCTGGTGCTGCTCGCCGTGCTGCGCCGCGATCTGGACGGCCTGCGCGCTCAGGGCCTGACCTGCCCGCCCGTGGCCGTCAACCTGTCCTGGGAGCAATGCCGCAAGCCCCTGCATCGCGAGCGCTTCCTGCAGCAGCTCAAGACGCTGCGTCTGGGGCCCGGCGAGGTCGAGTTCGAGCTGACGGAAAGCGCCGGCTTCGAGGACATCGACAAGCCCGACTCCTTCGTCTTCACGCTGCAGGGCCTGGGCTATGGCCTGGCCATCGACGACTTCGGCACCGGCTACAGCTCGTTGGCCTATCTGCGCCGCATCCGCTGCCGCAAGCTCAAGATCGACCGGCTCTTCGTCCACGGCCTGTCGGCCAGTGCCGACTCGCGCACCCTGGTGGAATCCATGGTGAGGGTGGCCCATGCGATGCGCATGGTGGTCGTGGCCGAAGGCGTCGAGCTGCCGGCCGACGAAGCGGCGCTGATCGCCATGGGGTGCGATCTGATGCAGGGCTTCGGCTTCTGCAAGCCGCTGGCGCCGCAGCAGATGGCGGAGCTGCTGGGCGCGGCCCAGGCCTGAGGCCCGGCCAGCCACGGCCCGGATGGTCCCGCTGCGCGCCCCCTCAGGAGCGAGCTGGCACGCAATCTGCAAAGCCCGAAGCAGTCAGTTGTCTCCTCCATCCGCCTGGATGGATTCATGCCCCGAGCTGGTTCAGCTCGGGGCTTTTTTTGACCGTTACGCCTCATCTTGAGGCGCCGGACTGGCGATGGCCGTCCCGGCTCCTAGCTGATGCGCGGTCGCTTGGGTGCAAAACCACGTCGCGGCCGAGGTATTTCACCCGGCATTGCCTTGTCGTTTCATGACTTCCAGAATCAACTGACTAACAAGTCCATCAGACGAGGCTGGCCATGTGCGACAGAGCGAAAGGCCGGGCGAAGCGGGAGACTGTATGGGCCAGCCAGGGGCGAATTCGCGGGGCTGGGTATTGGGCCTGGGCCTGGGCTTGTGCGGCGTTGCTGACGGCTTCACAGGGCGCAGCGGGCGCGGAGCAAACGCGCAATCTGGCCGACCTGTCGCTGGAGCAATTGGGTGACATTGAGATCACCTCGGTCTCCAAGCGTGAGCAGCGCCTGGGCGATGCGCCGGCGTCGATCTACGTCATCACCCGGGAAGCCATCCAGCGCGCCGGCGTCAACACGCTGGCCGAGGCCCTGAGACTGGCGCCCAATCTGCAGGTGGCGCGCATCAATGCCAGCCAGTATGCGATCAGCGCCCGCGGCTTCAATGCGGCGACGGCCAACAAGCTGCTCGTGCTGGTCGACGGCCGCAGCGTCTACACGCCGTTGTACTCCGGCGTGTTCTGGGAGACGCAGGACGTGTCCCTGTCAGACATCGAGCGCATCGAAGTCATCAGCGGCCCGGGCGGCACGCTGTGGGGCGCCAACGCGGTCAATGGCGTCATCAACGTCATCACCACCTCGGCCCGCAACAGCGTCGGCACGCAGGCCCAGGCCGCAGCCGGCAACCTGAGTCGGGCCGTATCGCTGCGCCAAGGCTGGCGCTGGGACGATGGTGGCGCGCTGCGTGCCTATGCCAAGTACAACAAGCGCCGTGACAGCGAGCGAGCCAGCGGCATCGATGCCAACGACGGCTTCGAGAAGCTGCAGCTCGGCTTTCGCGCCGACGCCGACATCGCAGACGGTGCGCTGACGCTGCAGGGCGACGCCTACAAGCAAGCCATCGAACAGACCAATGCCGCCGACCAGCGCCACCATGGTGCCAACCTGCTGGCGCGCTGGGCGCGTTCGCTTGACGGCGGCGCGGCGCTGAACCTGCAGGGCTATGTCGACCGTTCCTGGCGCGACGTCCCGGGGAGCTATACCGAGAACCTGCGCGTGCTGGACCTCGATCTGCAATACCTGCTGGCAGCCGGGGAGAGCAGCCAGTGGACCCTGGGCGGTGGCTACCGCCAGGCCGACGACGTCGTCGGTAGCTATGGCGTGCTGGCCTTTCTGCCGGCGTCGCGGCGCCTGCACTGGGCCAATGTGTTTGCACAATACGAGCGCACGTTGTCGTCCGCCACGACGCTGACGCTCGGCGCCCGGGCCGAGCACAACAGCTACTCGGGCGTCGAATGGATGCCAAGTGCACGGCTCGGCTGGAAGCTGTCGCCGCAGCTGCTGCTGTGGAGCGCGGTCTCGCGCGCCGTGCGCACTCCGTCGCGCACCGACGTCGAGCTCTTCTCGCCGCCCCAGCCGCCTTATCTGCTGGCTGGCGGCCCCGGCTTCCGCTCGGAGATCGCCAACACGCTGGAGGCCGGCCTGCGCGCCCAGCCCACCGAGACGCTGTCCTATTCGCTGACGCTGTTCGGCAGCCGCTACACCAGCCTGCGCAATTACCGGCGCATCAGTGCCACGGCCAACACCTTCATCCTGATCAATGCCGCCACGGCCAATGTCTATGGCGTCGAGGCCTGGGGGCGCTGGCAGGTGCTGCGCGGCTGGGCGCTGCAGGCGGGCCTGACTGCCATGCATGAGCGCTTCAGCGGCGCCGGCATCCTGTCCATCGCTCCAGGCAACGATCCGCCCTTCCAGGCGCGGCTGCAATCCTCGTGGTCGCTCGCCGACGGCGTCGATCTCGATATGTCGCTGCGCCGCGTGGGCGGGCTGCGCTATACCAGCGTGCCGGCCTACAACGAGGCCGATGCGCGGCTGGGTTGGCGGATTTCCGAGCGCATGGAAGTCGCCCTGTCGGGACGCAACCTGCTGCATGCCCAGCATCGCGAGTTCCCGCAGAGCGGCGCGGCGGCCGCGGCCAATCCCGTCATGGTGGGGCGCACGGTGCAGCTCACGCTGACGGTGAGGCCATGATGGTCGCGCTGCGCCGCTTCCTGGCTCGCCGTGGCGCCGTGGGCTGGCAGCGCTGGGCGACAGCCGGCCTGCTGAGTTGCGCCGCCATGGGCAGCGCCGCGGCCGACGGCGACGGCCGGCCGCTGGAAGCCCAGGTCAAGGCGGCCTATCTCTACAAATTCGTGGCTCATATCGAATGGCCGCCCAGCGCCTTTCCCGACGCGGCGACGCCACTGACCATCGGCGTCGTCGGCGCCAGCGATGTCGCCGACGAGCTCAACAAGCTCAAGCCCAACCGCGCGGCCAACGACAGGCCGGTGGAGGTGCGCGTCCTCAAGCCCGGCGACCCGACCCGCGGCGTCCAGCTGATCTTCATTGGCAGCGCCGACACGGCACAGCTGCGCCGCCTGCTCGAGCTCTACAAGGCCGTGCCCGCGCTGACGATCTCGGACATCCCGGGCGGCATGGACGCGGGCTGCATCATCAATTTCGTCACGGTGGACAAGCGCATCCGCTTCGAGATCTCGACCGGCAATGCGGAGCGCCATGGGCTCAAGGTGAGCGCCCGCCTGCTGGCGGTCGCGCAGCGCGTCGATACCGGGAGACCTTGAATGAAGATCCAGCTGCGCTCCATCCGCACCAAGCTGCTGCTGATGGTGCTCGCCGTCAACGCCTGCACGCTGCTGGCTGCCAGTGCAGCCTTTTTCTATCACGACATGGCGGAGAACCGCGACCGGGCGGTCCGCGAGCTCACCACCTTGGCCGAGATCCTGGGCCAGGGCAGCGTGGCGGCCCTGGAGTTCGACGACGCCAAGGTCGCCACTGACAACCTGATGCAGCTGCGCGGCGACGCCAACATCAATGCGGCCGCCCTGTACACCGCCGGCGGCAAGTTGTTCGCGCAGTACGCCAGCCCGCAGGCGCAGGAGGCGCGCGTGCCGGCCACGGTACCGGCCACGACGGCGGCCGGCGGCGTGCAGGTCTACCGCGACAACCTGACGGTGCTGGTGCCCATCAACGGGGTGTCGGGCCGCATCGGCGCCGTCTATGTGGATGGCCGGCATGACGCGGCGCAATGGCTGCGCGACTATCTCGTCATCTTCGGCCTCGTGCTGACCGCGAGCCTCGCCTTTGGCTTGCTGGTGTCTTCGCGTCTGCAGCGCCGCGTCACGGGCCCTATCCTGGCCGTCGGCGACGTGGCCCGAAAGGTCATGGAGAGGCGCGACTTCAGCCTGCGTGCGGCCAAGACCACCGAGGACGAGATCGGGCAGCTCGCCGAGTCCTTCAACGGCATGCTGCAGACGCTGGAGCATGAGATTGCCGAGCGCAGCACCGCCGAATTGGAGGTGCGCACCCTCAACGCCGGGCTGGAGCAGCGTGTCGAGCAGCGCACGGCCGAGCTGGCCGTGCGCACCCGCGAGGCCGAGGCCGCCAGCCGCGCCAAGGCCGACTTCCTGGCCAATATGAGCCATGAGATCCGCACGCCCATGAATGCCGTGCTGGGCCTGGCCTATCTGCTGGCCAACAAGCCGCTGGACGCCGACGCCCTGGACCTGGTGCGCAAGATCCGCAACGCCGGACGCTCGCTGCAGACCATCATCAACGACATTCTCGACTTCTCCAAGATCGAGGCCGGCCGGCTGGAGATCGAGGAGGCGCCGCTGCATCTCGAGGGCGTGCTCGACAACCTCGCCAACATCATGGGCACCAATGCCGGCGACAAGGACCTGGAGCTCGTCATCGCACCGGCCCCTGACGTCGGCGGCGAGCTGCATGGCGATGCGCTGCGGCTGGAGCAGATCCTCATCAATCTGACCGGCAACGCCATCAAGTTCACCAGCCGCGGTGTCGTCAAGGTCGGCATCACCCTGCTGGAGCGCTCGGACAGCATCGCGCGGCTGCGCTTCTCCGTCAGCGACACCGGCATCGGCATCGCCCAGGACAAGCAGGCCCACGTCTTCTCGGCCTTTGCCCAGGCCGACACCTCGACGACACGCCGTTTCGGCGGCACGGGCCTGGGCCTGGCCATCTGCCGCCAGCTCGTCGAGAAGATGGGCGGCGAGATCGGCGTCATCAGCACGCCGGGCAAGGGCAGCGAGTTCTGGTTCAACCTGCCTTTCCGGTGGGCGCCGGCCCAGGCCTACGAGCCGATGGCCCTGGCCAAGCTGGACGTGCTCGTCGCCGACGACAGCGATGTGGCGCGCGAGAACCTCGCACTGACCGCCCGGGCCATGGGCTGGGCGCCGACGCTGACCGACTCCGGCCAGGCCGCCGTCGACCAGGTGCGCCATCGCTGGCAGGCCGAGCAGCGCTACGACGTGCTGCTGCTGGACTGGCGCATGCCCGGCATGGATGGCCTGGAGGCCGCGCGCGCCATTCGCCGCGAGATGGAGGGGCGCGAGGCGCCCATCGTGCTGATGGTGACGGCCTATTCCCACGACGAGTTGCGCAAAAACGCCGGCAGCGACCTCATCGACGGCGTGCTGAACAAGCCCGTGACCAGTTCTTCCCTCTACAACAGCGTCGCTGAAGCCATGCGCCGCCGCGGCCGCCCAACCGCGCCCGAGCGGCAGGACGCCGAGACGGCGCAGCGCCTGGCGGGCGTGCGGGCCTTGGTCGTTGACGACAGCGACATCAACCGCGAGGTCGCGTCGCGCATCCTCCAGTCCGAGGGCGCCAGCGTGGAGCTGGCCGAGAACGGCCAGGTGGCGCTGGAATGGCTGACGGCCCATGTCGGCGCGGTGGACATCGTGCTGATGGACGTCCAGATGCCTGTCATGGACGGCTACCAGGCCACCCGCCTGCTGCGCGGCACGCCCGGCCTCGCCGACCTGCCCGTCGTGGCCTTGACGGCGGGCGCCTTCAAGATCCAGCAGGACGAAGCCCGCCAGGCCGGCATGAATGCCTTCGTCGCCAAGCCCTTCGCCGTCGACGAGCTGATCGCCGTCATCCAGCGCCTGGTCGGGCCGCGGCGCTCCGCCGCGCCACTGGAGGCGCCGGTGCCGGCCGGGTCGCAACCCGCGTCCGGGCACTCCTTCGAGGGCCTGGTCGTCGACGAGGCCGCCAAGGTCTGGCGCGACCTCGCCGTCTACCGCCGCTTCCTGGCCAAATTCGCCCGCGACAACGCCGACAGCATGCAGCAGCTGGGCCTGCTGCTCGAACAGGGCGATGCCAAACAGGCCGGCGCGCTGCTGCACAAGCTCAAGGGCTCGGCCGGCAACCTGGCCCTGCCCGAGCTGGCGCGTGCCGCCGGACATCTCGAACACCGTTTGATGGACGGTGGTGACGTGCGCGCCGAGCTGGCGCCGCTGCAGGCCGCCTTCGCCCGCGCCTGCCAGGCCATCGCCGCCTATCTGGGCGAGACCGAGGCCGTGGAGCCGGCCGGCGCCCCGGCCTCGGTCAGCAAGACGCGGTTGCGGGCGCTGCTGGGCGAACTTCTGGACGCCCTGGACCGCGACAACCCTGACCTGGCGGCCCCCGCGCTGCAGCATCTGGAAGGGCAGTTGCCCCAGGCCAGGCTGGCAGCGCTGCGGGCCAGCGTCGAGGACTTCGATTTCCGCCGCGCGGAACAAATGGCGCGAGACCTCGTTGCCGAGTTGAGCGAACCAATGGAGCAGTAAGCCATGTCGACCCGACCCATCCTCGTCGTTGATGACGAAGCGATCAATCTCGCGACCCTGAAGCAGATCCTGGCGCCGCAGTACACGCTGGCCTTCGCGCGCAGCGGCCATGAATGCCTGGCCGCGGCGGCCAAGCACCAGCCTGCGCTGATCCTGCTCGACGTGCAGATGCCCGACCTGGACGGCTACGAGGTCTGCCGGCGTCTGAAGGCCGACCCGCAGACCGAGCACATCCCCGTCATCTTCGTCACGGCCCTGGCCGAGGTCGGCGACGAAGCCGCGGGTTTCGACTGCGGCGCGGTGGACTACATCGTCAAGCCGGTGTCGCCCGCCCTGGTGCTGGCCCGGGTCCGCAACCAGCTGTCGCTGGTACGCGCCTCCATGCTGGAGCGCTACGTCCAGCAGTTGGAGGCCCAGCAGCTCAAGATCGGCCGGCTCAGCCGCATCAAGACCGTGCTGAGCGGCATCAACTCCGCCATCGTGCGCCTGCGCGAGCGCCAGGCGCTGCTGGACGAGGCCTGCCGCGTCGCCGCCGAGGACGGCGGCTTCGCGATGGCCTGGGTGGCGCTGGCCCATGGCCCGCTGTCCACCCTCAGCCCGGTCGCGACTCGCGGCCTGGACGCGGCCCAGCTGGACCGCCTGTGTCTGACCCTCTCGAAGGGCGTGTTGTCGCCGCGGCTGGCCCTGCCTTACCGGGCGCTGGATGAGGCGGCGGCGGTCTACAGCAACGACCTCTCGCAGGCTGACGCAGCCGACGCCATCTGCGCCGACGCACGGGCCTGCGGCTTCGGCTCCGCCATCGCGCTGCCGCTGACGCCCTGGGAGCGCCCCGTCGGCGTCATCGTGCTCTATGCCCGCGACGCCCACCTCTTCGACGACGATGAGCTCAAGCTGCTGGGCGAGCTGGCCGGCGACATCTCCTTCGCCCTCAAGCACATCGAGCAGGAGGAGAAGGTCCATTACCTGTCGCGTTACGACGCCCTGACCGGACTGCCCAACAACCATGTCTTCCTCGACCACCTGGGCCTGGCCATCCAGTCGGCCGCTTCGGCCGGCCGCACGGTGGTGGCCATCGTCGCCAACCTGGCGCGCTTCAAGCGCTTCAACGACAGCTTCGGTCGCCATGTCGGTGACCAGCTCTTGCGCCAGCTGGGCCAGCGTCTGACGACCGAGTTCTCCCGCAGCCACAGCGTCGCCCGGGTCGCCGGCGACACCTTCGCGCTGGCCGGGCCCTACAGCGGCGACGAGGGCCTGACCGCGCTGCTGCGCACGCTGGGCGAGGTCGTCGGCAAGCCGGTCGGCATCGACGGCGCCGAAATCGCCCTGGACGCGCATTTCGGCCTGGCCGTCTACCCCGACGACGGCAGGGACGCCGAATCGCTGTTCCGCAACGCCGAGGCGGCGCTGCGCCAGGCCCGGCTGTCGGGGGAAAGGCAGGCCACCTACTCGCCCGAGCTGAACGCCCGCATGGTCGAGAAGCACGAGATGGAGCGTCAGCTGCGCGAAGCCCTGGCGCGCCAGCAGTTCGTGCTGCATTTCCAGCCCAAGGTCGACCTCGACCAGGGTTGCATCACCGGCGCCGAAGCGCTGATCCGCTGGCAGCATCCGGGCCGCGGTCTGCTGTCGCCCGGCGAGTTCATCGCCGTGGCCGAGGAGACCGGCCTCATCGTGTCCATCGGTGAATGGGTCATCCAGGCCGTCTGCGCCCAGCAGGCGGCCTGGCGCGAGCGCGGCATGCCGACGCTGCCGGTGGCCGTGAACCTGTCGGCCCTGCAATTCCGCGAGGGGCGCGTGCGCCTGTGTGTCGAGCAGGCCCTGCGCGACAACGGTCTGGAGGCCGATGCCATCGAACTCGAACTGACGGAAACCCTGGTCATGCAGAACCCGGGCGAGGCCGAACGCACCATGCAGGACCTGCGCCAGTTCGGCCTGCATCTGTCGCTGGATGACTTCGGCACCGGCTATTCATCGCTGGCCTATCTGAAGCTCTTCCCTTTCAACTCGGTCAAGATCGACCGGGCCTTCGTGACCGACGTGTCCCGCGGCGAGCAGGATGCAGCCATTGCGCTTGCCATCATCGCCATGGCCCACAGCATGCGCATGCACGTCATCGCCGAAGGCGTCGAGACGCAGGAACAGCTGCAGTTCCTGCGCCGCGCCGGCTGCGACCAGATCCAGGGCTATTACTTCAGCCGCCCGGTGCCGGCCGACGACTACGCGCGCATGCTGCAGGAGGGCAAGCGGCTGCAGCCCACGCCGCAGCTGGGGCTGATGAGCGCGCCGGCCACGGGCCTGAGGCCAAGGCGACATGGGCATTGAAACGCGGTAGGACCGTGGCGGCGGGTGGGGGCGGGACGGCTAGGTCCGCTTCTCGCGTGCACGCTGGCTGCCCGCCTTGCGGATCGTCTTCCACTTGCTGCGTTGTTCGATGCGCTCAAGCGGGGTCATGTCACCGCGCTGCGCGTCCCGCATCAGCTTCTTGTAGTTGTCGAGCCGGTCCCCATTGACCTGTGCCCGCACGGCGCAGCCCGGCTCGCTCTCGTGACGGCAGTCGCGAAACCGGCATTGATGCGCCAGCGCCTGCACGTCGTCGAAGGTCGCGGCCAGCGTCTGGGCATCCGCATCCGGCCGGAAGGTGCGCAGGCCCGGCGTGTCGATGATGCAACCGCCCTGAGCGCAGCGATGCATGGAGCGCGCCGTCGTCGTGTGGCGACCGCGGCCGTCGCTGCTGCGCACGCCGCCCGTCAACTGCCCGGCCCCGGCCAGCGTGTTGATGAGGGTCGATTTGCCGGCGCCCGAGGAGCCGAGCAGCACCAGGGTCTGGCCCGCGTGCAGCCACGGACCGATCTCGGTGCAGGCCTGGCGCGACAGGGCGTTGACCGACAGCACCGGCACGGTGGCGGGCAGGCGGGCATGCATCTCGGCGACGCGCTCCCGGGCGTTGGGCGCGATGTCGAGCTTGGTCAGCACGACGACGGGGGCCACCTCGCTGGCGCGCACCATGGCGATGTAGCGCTCCATGCGGCGCGAGTTGAAATCCGCGTCCAGCCCCATCACCAGCAGCGCAGCGTCCACATTGCTCGCGAGCGGCTGGCGGCGCCCGTCGTTGGCGCGGCGGGCGATCTGCGTGACGGGGTCGACGCGGTCGACGACCCAGGCCTGGCCGTGCACGTCGACCTGCATGCCGACCCAGTCGCCGATGGTCAGCGGCTCGGCCCGGGCTTGCAGTTGTTCCACCAGCCTCGGCAACGCTCGCGCCGGCTGTTCGACGCGCCCGTCATGCAGGGTGTAGCAGTCACGCTGAGCCTCGATCACGCGTGCCAGGCGCAGGTCTGACGTGGGGAGTTGCGCGACGCGGCTTGCCACGGCTTGTGTGAGACCGAGAGCGCGCAGCGTCTCGAATTCGAATTCCATCATGGGAGTCCATTGGAGATTGGCTTCGTCCGCGCGTACGCGGACCCGCCCCGCGCACGGCTGCGCGCGAGGGTCGAGAAGGGAAGTGAAGCCGGCCGCCGCTGAGGCGGCGATCCATGGACCCGCGATGAACGCGAGGGCCTGTCAGCGCAAGTTCAGGGGTGCTTGGCGCTCAGGCAGCCGACACGAGGAGGGCGACACGATCTGCTTGTTCCATGGCCATCTCCTTGGGGCTGCGTTGATGAAGGCCGCAAGTCTGCCAGCGGCAGGTGGCGCGCGTCAATGGCGGCGCGCTGGCGGCTGAGCATAATCAGCTAACGCCGCATTTCAGGAGATCGAGTCATGGCCCAGAGCTCGGAGCAGATGGACAAGCTGACGCCCAAGTCGGAGACCGGCAAGGTGCTGGTGGCGATCAAGCTGTCCGAGAGCCGTGATGACATCGAACCTATCGAGAAGCCGGGCCCCAGCGGGCCGACGCATGAAGACTGCGGGGTCGCCCTCGCGGCCGTCCGCGAGCGGCTCATGAAGAAGGTCGACGAGAAGGACCAGAAGGACAAGGCCCTTGAAAACGCCTTGGGCGAGTACATCAAGCTTCGCGCGGCCATCGTATCGGCGATCAAGAGTAAGACCGGCAAGCCCGTGAAGATCCTGGAAGGCATCGATCGGCTCGAGCCCCTCTTCCAGGAAGGTTGGGTCAGCTTCGTGCAGCAGAGGAAAACCGCGCAGACGGAAGCCGCCAAGACCGAGCTGGCCCGTCTCAAGCAGGAAGAGAGCGCAGCGCGCGAGCGGCAGGAAGAGGCGCGCAAGGCCGGCGAAAAGGTCCGTCTGCACCAGCTAAGGGATGAGCTCAAGCTGAAGAAGGATCAGGTGAAGCTGCTGGAGACGAATCTGCAGACCGGGAACTTCACGGGCAAGAAGGACGCTTACGAGGAGCGTATCAAGAAGGCCAAGCGCGAGCAGGGGGAGCTGGAGAACCGGCTGCTGCCCCTGGCCGAGGTCGGGGCGCGCTACGACGAAGCCGAGCGCTTGCACACGGAGCTGCAGCAGAACGTCAAGGACAGCCAGCAGCGCTGGGACGACCTGACCCGGCAACAGGCGGAGCAGGAGTCGGAGCTGCGTGAGCGCGCCGCTGAACTGGGCGAGCGCTGCGAGCAAATCCTCAAGGATGGCGACCTCCCCGTCCGGCTCGCTGGCGCCTACATCGACGTGAAGCAGGCCATCGCTGCATCGAACTTCGCCAAGGCGCTCTGGCTGCTGGAAGACATGCCCGCGCAGCTCGATGCCGCGGAGCATGACTTGCGCGAAGCCCACCCGCAGCGCGATGACTACCTGGCCGCGCTGGACCAGCTGGAAGATCCCGTCGAGCAGGTCGCTGCGGAGGAACTCGCCAGCGCCAAGGACAAGAAGGCGCTCAAGGAATTGCTGGCCGCCGCCCGCGCCGCGGCCCGCAAGCGCGACTACGTCGATGCGCTGAAGCAATGCGACGCCCTGGAGGAGCTGCTGGCCGAGGTGGAGCTGCGCATCCAGGCCACGGAGCAGGCGCAGGAGACCTTCGAGAACGCACTGGCTGAGGCGCTGGACAAGGTCGAGGACTACAAGGAGGGGGAGATCGACCCGGCCGAGGTTCAGACCATGGAGAAGCTGGTCGGGCAGGCCCGCAGCAAGGCCGAGCCCAAGACGGAGACCGCCTTTGGCCTCGCCCTGGACTTTGTCAAAGACGAGCTCAAGCCAAAGATCGCGCACTTCCTGAAGCGGCAGAAGGAATGGAGCAAGGTCGAGCGTGCGGAGCGCCCGCCGCGCCAGCCGCCCGCGCCGCCCGATTACGCCGCTGCGGCCGACACCATCGTCAGGGAAGTGCTGCAGCGTTTTCGTGGGCGTTTTGACTACGCCGGCCCCTCCTACGACGTGTCAGCGTTCTTCCCCCGCAACCGGTACGACCCGGGGCGCCTGAAGCGGGCCGTCCGGGACCGCTTCAACCGCCTGTCGCCCGCCAAGGAGCTGAAGGAATTCAAGCTCGGCAGCAACCACTATTTCAATATCGGTGCGGGCGGCACGACCAAGAAGGCCTACGAGTACAACGTCAAGGTCAAGAAAAAGGGCGTGCTCCGCGCCCTGGCGCAGATCCACATCATCTACCTGTCTTGAGGGGAGCGGCGGCGCGCGATGCGCGGGGCTCAGGAGGCATCCCATCCCAGGCGCACCACGCCGCAATGCCGGCATACGAATTTGTAGAAGGCGTTGTCGCCCGCCGGTTCGTAGTCCCGGGTCGCCCGCGCCCAGTCCTTCTCCGTCAGGCCATAGTGCTGGCGCCATTCGGCCTTGACGGCCTCGCGCGCGTCCTCGACGTCCTCCTCCAAGGCGTCGCCGTGGAATTCGCAGGCGTCGTTGCAATGCGCGAGCCACTCTTCCTGCTGCCAGCAGGAGTAGCCCGGCGTCCTCAGGCTGACCTCGTCGATGACGTCCTGGGACAGGCCCGCCTGCAGCAGCGGCTGCGGGTCCGAGAAGCTCGCGCCCAGCTTGGCTGCTGCCGAGCCGTCGGCGATGCACCAGGGGCACAGCTTCTCGTCCAGGTCGCCGGTCGCATAGACCGGCTGCACGTAGACGAAGCCACGGGCCTGGCCGCAGCAGGCGCATTCGATCTGCCGTGCTTCGATGGCGCCCGTGGCCAGCGGGTCGGGGTGGTAGCGGAAGGAAGGCAGGTGCATGCTAGGTCTGGTTGGTGGGGGCCGCGTCCTGGGCCTCGACGAAGGCGCGGCGAAAACCCAGCGGGTCGGCGATGCCGGCCAGGGGCGCATGCGATGAGCCCGTGCCCGCGATGACGAGTGTGCCGAAGTTGAGCATCCGACCCGTGAGCGACTGCTCGACCTGGATGCTCTCCACCTTGTTGATGTTGATCTCCATCGTGTGCCGACGGATGAAGCCGTGCTTGACGATCAGCCTCTTGGTGGTCACGGCCAATTCGGTCGACCTGATGCGCACGTAGGCGACCGCCCACAGGATGAGGCCCAGGCCGAAGGCGGGCAGCAGCAGCAAGCCGAACAGCAGCAGATGCCAGACCGACCAGAGGCTGGTGCGCCCCAGGTGGACGACCCGCTCACCGGGGACGAGGACCTCATCGACATAGCGTGACATGGGGAGACCCGTTTTGATCTAAACAAGAAAGCAGATTTAAAAAAGGGGCAGCTTGGCCCCTTAGCTTCAGCCAGCCCTGGGCATCATGCTCATACGGGCAACTGGTAGAGCTCCTTCTGTATCGCGGTGTCAAGGACAGCACGTCAGCACTTTTGATGAAGTGGCGTTCTGTCGCGAAGCAAAACATGGGCTAGCGCAGGTCACAGCTCAACCTCGGTAGGCTGTTGATTCCCCTTGCCGTTGAGCCTGACTGTGGCCGGTTGATCCTCTTTTTGCCGCGCGCTTCGAAACATGTCGATCACGTCTTGCTGCCAGAGTCGATAGGAGTCGGCTTCCATGCCCACTGGGCGGACGACTCTCAGGTACTCGCTGGTTAGGCGTTCGCCGCAATAGAAGTAGCCCACGAAGATCCCAAGAGCGGTCAGCTCGGCGTCGCCTGCTTCTATCGAAGAGGCGATCCCCAACGCCCATGCTTCTGCATCGTTGCGCTGTCTATGCGCACAGTGAAAGTATCTATACGAAGCCAAATCCGCCCTCCCAGCCAAACGGCACATGTGAGCCGCATTGAAGTTGAAGAAGCCATCGGAGCCGTACGTGGCCAGCATCCTCTTGAGACTGTCCATAAAGTCTTGGCCCGTCTGGCCTCCAAACGCTTCTAGGGCCTCGGTGCCCCCGTCATAGGGAACTGTTTGGATGACTGCTGGCAAGCTCCAGTTGTCGCACATCTCGGCGCTCATTTCCGCGATGAGCATCGCGTGCGCCTCGGATTCGGAATCCAACCCACCGGCAATCGCGCCCAGCAACTCGGCCCTTGCCGCCGCGAACTCTCCTTGGCAGAACAAGGCGTCTCCAAGGAAATATCTTGTTCGGGGCACCTCCTGCACTTCGAGGGCCAGGCGATAGTGCTTCACGGCCTCTAGGTACCGACCGCTCTCGAACAGCGCGCCAGCCAACTCGCACAGGAAGTACGGGCGCTCGAGGTAGCTGGGGTCACTACGCGCTGCAGCTTGAAACATCGCTACAGCTTCATCCCAACTCCCCACTGAGCAAAACGCGTTTCCGCTGCTGTAGGCGATTGACGCTCGTTCGTCGTTCCCAACGACTTGATACGCTTCCGCGAGCAGCTCGGTCCATGCCGCGTGCTCGCCAAAGCGAGTGGCGGCACTAAATAAGCCCATGTAGGTCAATGGTGCCCACATCTCTTGCGAGTCTCTGTCCGAGGCCTCAAACGGCTTCAGCAAGGCCGCGGCGTGTTTGAGGCCAAGCGCGAAGGTCGCTGCCTCGGCCAACAACGCCACTAGCGATCCATTCGCGGCTCGTTTCAGTACCTCAAAGTGCCGCTGCGCCAGTGGCCGCGCAACTAGAACGCGGTCATACCTGCATGCGGTCAGAAAGATCAGGAGCCACACCAAGGACGGTAAGTCGTCCTCTTGGCCGTCAAGATTGACGACGATTCCTGCCGCGCCAAGATGCGTTGTAGCAATTGACGCTCGCTCGATGAAGACCTTGAAAGCTGCGTCTGGTTGATCACCTGAAAGGACGCGGAAGGTTTTCCGATCTACCGGGTCCGCCGCGCGCTGAGCGATCGCCATCACGGCATCAGGCGGAAGAGTCCGGCTTTGGATGGAGACGGTGAACGGAGGGAGAAGCCTTGAAGCAAGCACCTGACCTCGTTCTTTCAGGAAGGTTGCTACATCCGCGGCTGACGTCTCGCGGTTCCAGTGCCGTAGGAAGCGTGCAACCGAAAGGCTTCCCGCGCCTGGCTTTATCGACCAAGCCACGTCGTGCAGCCAGCACCATTTGAAGCTTTGATTCGTGCTGAAGAAGCGGAGCAGCAATACGGGGTCAGAGTGCGAGGACCAATACTCAAAATGGTCACGGTCCAACGACAGCTCGTCCGCGTCCTCAAGGTTGTCAGTAGCTTTGAGTTGCCCGTACGCTCGCAGGCCCAGCGCCATGCCGTCCTTGTCGAACAGTTCAAGCTGAACGTCTATTCCGTAGTCGCGCCGGAATTCATGGATCACCCATTTGTCTGGCAACGCCAGGCGCAGAGCGGCAAGGGACAGGTCCTCAAGCTCGTGATTTCTTACCCGTTGCGTCGTCATGGAAGGATTCTTGTGTGCTTGAACTCAAGGCGGCATGCCTGCTAGGGGGGCGTGTTCTGGCGACTCCAGCGTCTTGGTGGGTGAGAGCCGCCAGCGTATCCGGCGTTGACTCCGCGACCCAGCAGACGTTCGTCGACGGAGGCTGGAAGGCAACTTGCTCCGCGTCCGTCATGGCTCATGGTAGGCAATGGATCTAAGAACCTGACAATTGAGCCGAATCGACATGGGCAGGTAAGTCATGGCAGAGCTAGTCCCGCCGGAGAAGTACGAAGCTACGCATCAAATTGATCCGTCTGAGTACATGGCGGAGATTTACCGTCTGCTCGCGTGTGCGCTTGCGAGTCCAGCGATTGCTGCGAATCATGACGGAAGTCCGATGAGCCGATGGTTCGGCCTAGGATGGCAGACGTCAGAGATATCTCGCCTGCTAATCCGCGTCGCTACCTATTTTCGTGTCAAGGCAGACAGTGACATGTGGGATCACGGGCACTGGCTGCATGCCGATTTCCAGGGCACTGGCGTCCTATGTCCCGACATGACCGTGCCAGCCGTCACAGTGCCACTGGAACTGCGCGAAGCGTGCAACAAGATCATTCACGCTACCACCGTTCACTTCGATGGAACTCCTGACATCGGGGGGCAACGAGGTGCGCTCAACCCATTCGTTCATCTGTATGGTCATTTAGGAAAGAAACGGTGGAAGGCAGAACTCAATTTGGTCGAATTCTGCAGAGCTGCGGTGAACGTCATTTACTAGGGCCTGCAAACACTCGCCCAAGCTGTCTGCGATCGACGCGAATCAGATAAGGATCAGATTGCCGCCGCGCCCGAGTTTTCCGTGATGGCCGACAAGCTGTTTGCGGCCATTGACGCGAAGTTCCCCCATTGGGTCTACCTGCGCGCCGACCACCGAATTGAGATGGTGGCGAATACGAGCTCAATGCGTCATGCGCTGGAAGCAGCGCCCAACCAGGCAGTGCCGGATCGGTTGGTGCGCATGATGTTGGGGCTTGATCGGCAGGCCGTTGAGCACCACCTGCTCCTGTCTCGCGACTGACTGCTTGAGGCGAGCGGTGGCGTGTCCACACGTCTGGCGCTGCCGAACCGCTGCTTGGCAACGAGAAACGGCCCCGTGGGACCGTTTTAACCTTAGAACTGCGCCGCCGAAATAAACCTAAGACCTGCGATCGGCGCAATGGAATGCCTTAAGTCGCAAGCACTGCGCTATTGCTTCCAGGACTGGCGGAGGCTGTGAGATTCGAACTCACGGGCCGTTTGACCGGCCGACGGTTTTCAAGACCGTTGGGTTAAACCGCTCCCCCAAGCCTCCGTACCCCGGAAATCGCAGCAATGCGGTTTTGCCTGCGCTCACGTCGCAAGCGACATGAGCTTCGGCGCAATCGCCGCCCATGGCGTCGATTGAGCAAGCCCGCTGGCTTGAACCACTCTCCCACGCTTCCAGCGGGACGCGCATTCTACGGTGCCCAGCTCACGCGCCCGGCTTCTGCGCCTGCTCGCACTGCACCTGGATGATCTCGCGCGCCGTGCCGTCCACGCGTGCCGCCGTCAGCTGGCCGCCCCAGACGCAGCCGGTATCCAGTCCCAGCAGCGTCGGGCGGTCCAGCAGGCCCAGTGTCGACCAGTGGCCGAAAGCGATCGGCGTGTCGGCCGTCTGGCGCCCCGGTACGTCGAACCAGGGGATGAAGCCCTCGGGTGCGGCGCCGGCGCTGTCCTTGGTCTTGAAGTCCATCTCACCGTCGGCGCTGCAAAAGCGCAAGCGCGTCAACGCATTGACGGTGAAGCGAAGGCGGGCCGTGCCGGTCAGCATGGGGTCCCAGCGCGCCGGCTCGTTGCCATACATGGCCTGCAGGAAGTCGGGCAGTGCGGGGCTGCGCAGCACGGCCTCGACCTCGCCGGCCAGGGCCAGGGTGTCGTCGCGGCTCCATTGCGGCACGACGCCGGCATGCACCATCAGCCAGCCGGCCTCGAAGACGGCCATGCGCTGCCGGCGCAGCCAGTCCATCAGCGCCGCACGGTCGGGGGCGCCCAGGATGTCGTCCAGGGTGTCTCCACGGTGCGGCCGGCGCACGCCGTGGTGGGCGGCGAGCAGGTGCAGGTCGTGGTTGCCGAGCAGGCAGGTGGCGGCCTCGCCAAGGCTGCTCAGCCGGCGCAGTGTCGTCAGCGAGGACGGGCCGCGGTTGACGAGGTCGCCCAGCAGCCAGAGGCGGTCGCGCGAGGGGGAGAAGTCCAGGCGTTGCAGCAGCCGCTCCAGCGCATCGCAGCAGCCCTGGAGGTCGCCGATCAGGTAGTTCATGCGCCGGATTGTCCGGGCAGCGCCCGGTGGGCCCCGAAGCGAGGGATCGCACGGTGGGCCGCGTCACGCCCTTCTGATAGTCTCCCGGGCTTCGTTTTTGCTCCCGCGCCACTTCGGGTTTCCCCGTAATTTTCCCGACCCTGGCGCCCTCGATGGATACCGCTCTCGTTCTCTTTCTGATCCTTCTCAACGGCCTGTTCGCGATGTCGGAGATGGCCCTGACCGCCAGCCGCAAGGCGCGGCTGCAGGTGATGGTGGAGAGCGGCGAGGGCGGGGCGCAGGCCGCGATGGACCTGCACGACAACCCCACCAAATTCCTGTCCACGGTGCAGATCGGCATCACCGGCATCGGCGTGCTGAACGGCATCGTCGGCGACGCGGCCTTCTCGGGCCCGCTGTCGCGCTGGCTGACCGAGACCTTCCACCTCAATCCTCACGCCACCGACATTGCCGCCACGGCCCTGGTCGTCGTCATCATCACGCTGCTGACCATCGTTTTCGGCGAGCTGGTGCCCAAGCGCGTCGGTCAGATCTATCCCGAGACGGTGGCCCGCCTCGTCGCACCGGCGATGAACTTCCTCTCCTTCGCCGCGCGGCCGCTGGTGAAGTCGCTGAGCTTCCTGACCGAGGCGACGCTGGGCCTCATGGGCCTGCGCAACAAGGGCCAGCGCGGCGTGACGGAAGAAGAGATCGCGGCCAGCCTGGAAGAGGGCCTGGATGCCGGCGTCATCGAGGAGCATGAGCACCAGATGGTGCGCAATGTGTTCCGCCTGGACGAGCGCCAGATCGGCTCGATGATGATTCCGCGCGCCGAGATCGCCTGGCTGGATGCCGACGCGACGCCCGCCGAGGTGCTTGCGGTGCTGCGCGAGCACGGCTTCAGCCGCTATCCAGTCTGCCGTGGTGGCCTGAGCGAGGTGCTGGGCGTCGCCAATGCGCCGGCCCTGCTGGCCGACATGCTGGAAGGGCAGCCGCTGGACCTGACGTCGGGCCTGGAGTCGCCGCTGTTCGTGCCCGAGACGCTGTCTGGCATGGAGCTGCTGGAACATTTCCGCGTCTCGGACGCGCCCCTGGTCTTCGTCGTCGATGAGTACGGCGAGGTGCAGGGCGTGATTGCCGTGCGCGACGTGCTGGAGGCCATTGCCGGGGAGTTCAATGCCCCGAGCGATGGCGACGCCTGGGCGGTGCAGCGCGAGGACGGGAGCTGGCTGATCGACGGCCTCATCCCCGTGCCCGAGCTGAAAGACCGCCTGGAGCTGAAGGAACTGCCCGAAGAGGACCGTGGGCGCTACAACACCCTGGCCGGCATGATCATGCTGCTGCTGGGGCGCTTGCCGCGCACGACCGATGTCGTGGAGTGGGACGCGTGGAGATTCGAGGTCGTGGACCTCGATGGCAAGCGTGTGGACAAAGTGCTGGTCAGTCGTCTGGCCGAGGAAACGAGAGAGAGAGAAACATGAGCAACCCCCCGATGTACGGCGAGCTGGCGCCGCTGGATCGTGATGTCCACAAGAACCTGAAGCTGGACACCGACCAGTCCGTCGTGGCCCGCGTGGCCGACCAGAACTCGGTCTTCCTGGCCGCGGTCGAATTTGCCGACGCCTGCAAGGAGCACCCCATCGTCTTCGTGCGCGCCGGCCAGCCCGGCCCGGACGGCAAGACGCCCGTCGCGCCGCTGGCGGTGCTGGGCCTGCGCCCCGGCTCCAACCTCTTCATCGAGGACGGCAAGTGGACCGGCAACTATGTGCCGGCCTATGTGCGCCGCTACCCCTTCGCCATGGCCCGTCTGGACGACAAGGCCGACAGCATGGCGGTCTGCTACGACACCAAGTGGCCGGCCTTCAACGAGACGACCGGCGAGGCGCTGTTCAAGGACGGCCAGCCCACGGAGTTCCTGATGAATGCCAAGGCCTTCCTGGAGAACTTCGAGCAGGAAGCCGA
This sequence comes from Roseateles saccharophilus, assembly GCF_031458095.1. GTDB lineage: Bacteria > Pseudomonadota > Gammaproteobacteria > Burkholderiales > Burkholderiaceae_C > Pelomonas > Pelomonas saccharophila_A. The sequence continues at coordinate 1,411,211 of NZ_JAVDXU010000001.1, read as the reverse complement.
GCGCACCCGCCTGATCTGCAACCTGCTCGTCGAGCTGGACCTGCTGCAGGACATGCGCTTCGAGGCAACCCTGCCCAATGAGGAAAAGATCGACGTCGAGGGCTTCATGGCCCTGGACGAAAAGAAGTACGCCGAGCTGGCCGACGACAAGGTGCTGCAACTGCATCGCAATGGCCTCATCGCCATGATCGAGATGCACCGCCTGTCGCTGACCAACATGAACCGCCTGGTGGGCAAGTACGCGGCCTGATCCCGCGGCGGCCAGCGCCCCGAGGCCACGCTCAGCGTGGCCTTTTTCTTGGCCGCTTGGCTATGCTGGGTCGATGAAGCTTGCCGCCGAGCCCGGTTGCGCCGCGCTGTTCGAGCCGCCTGCTGTCGGGCAGGCCCTGCTCGAGGTGCAGGCCGCCGTGGCCCTGGCCCGCGCCGAGGCCGGCCTGCAGTCCTGGGCCTCGGCACGCGAGGTCGAGGCGGCCCGCCACCTGCCTGACCCGCTCAGCCAGGAGCTGCTGGATGTGGCCCTGCTGATGCAGACGCGGCGCGCCCTGCGTCTGCTCGAGGCGCAGGCCTTGGCGACGGCCCAGGCCTTGCTGGCCCTGGCCGATGCCCGCGATCCGTCGCGCCTGCCGCGCGCCTGGCTGGCCCTGGGGCTGGGCCTGCTGCTGGGCGGCATCGAGCCCTTGCGCCGTGCGGCCGCGGGACTGCAGCTGCCGCTTGGCGGCGACAAGGCAGTCGCTGCCATCCTGGCGCGCAACCTCGGCCTGGCCTTGCCGCAGGCCGGCCGGCCGGGCCCGGGTCCGGGTCCGGGCCTGCTCATCGATGCCTGCCGGTCGGTGGCAGCGCTGGAGCAGGCCCTGCAGCGCATCGGCCCGGGCGAAGCCCCTGCGCAACCGACCTTGCCGGACGAGGCCGAGGCCGAGCGCCTGCTGGCCCACTGGCGCCATCGCCTGCCGCATCTGCTGCCCCAGGCCTATGGCCACGAGGACCCGCGCCTGCCGCCGGAATGAGCCGTTTGGCCGCCTTGGCTGCCCCTGTCGCATTTCCGGGTGACGGGGTAAACCCCGAAATCCCACCCATTTAGATGTATCGGTCTGTGAGCTTCAACGAAATTTGGCCTTTCAATCCCTAGACTCCGCCGCTCGGCGCGTTGGGCGCCAAGGATGCTGTAGATGATCCCTACCTTTGAAGAAAGCCGCCGCACGCCGCTGAACCCCCTCGGCGGCCCGCCGCTGGAGCTGGACAGCGATTTCGGTGCACTCGAAGGGGACGCCTACGACCTCGTCGAGCGTCGCTACGGGGATCGCGGCCTTGCGATGACGAAGGAGCGCTACAGCAGCCGCGACGTGGACGGTGACATCGTTTGCACCGCCCGCAATGGCGAGCAGATCGTCGGTACGCTGTCGGTGCGCTTTGACGGCGTGGGCGGCCTGCACGCGGACGCGCTGTTCGAAGCCGAACTGGCCGAGTGGCGCTCGGCCGGCGTCAAGCTCTGTGAATTCGGCAGCCTGGCCGTGGACCGCCACTCCCACAACGCCAAGCGCGTGCTGGCCCAGGTCTTTCACCTCGGCTATCTGCACGCCCACCGCCGCGCGCGCTGCGAGCGCCTCGTCATCGAGGTCAACCCGCGCCACGTCGCCTTCTATCGCCGCTATCTGGGCCTGCTGCCCTACACGACGGCCCGGCACAACCCGCGCGTGAATGCGCCGGCCGTGCTGATGAGCATCGATTTCGCGACGGTGCGCGAGCAGATCGCGCTCTGGGGCGGACGGCCTGAGCTGTTGACTCAGGCCCGCTGCCTCTACCCGTTGGCCTGGGACGAGGCCACCGAGGCGGCCATGCTGGCCAAGCTGCCCTGAGCGGTCTGGGCCGTCAGCAGCGTCCGTCCCGGCGCCATGCCGGCGAGCAGGTCTGCGGCCAACGGTGCCGTGGCAAATTCCTGACGCAGCCGCTGCAGCAGATCCTCGCGATCCGGTAGCGGCGCGCCGCAGGAGCAGCGCGCCGCAATGGCGCGGTCCAGCGCGCCTTCCAGGCCATTGCACTGCACCGAGAACGAGGTGTGATGGGGCTGGCCGTGGCGGTCGGTCCAGGTGGCCACGACGCGCAGCACCGGTCCGGTCGTGCGCGTCACCCATTCAAAGCGGATGCCGGCGGTGCGCGTGCGGCTGCGCCGCATCAGCCGCCCTGTGCTGCTGCCGCCGGGCCGGCGAGCCTGCTCCAGGCGCATGTCGTTCAAGAGGCGTCCGGCAGCAGCCATGTTGGCGGTGCTGGCCATGGTGGAGGTGGCCATGGTGTCAATCGTCATCTCAAGACTCCGAGTTGCTGAATAAACCCGCCAATCCAGGGCAAACGGGGTGCCAGCCTCACAGCAACGGCTCTACCAGCCGGGCAAATCCCTGCAGCAGGCGCTGGCCCAGGCCGCGTCGGGCCCATTGGGCGGGGTCGATGCGCTGCGACACCGTCAGGTCGCGGGCGAACAGGGCCTGCATCTGCTGGCCGAAGTCGTCGCCCAGTACGATGACGTCGATCTCGTGGTTGCCGACGATGCTGCGCCAGTCCAGATTGCTCGAACCGACACTGGAATAGACGCCATCAACGACGGCCGTCTTGGCATGCATGACGGATCCCGACATCTCGTGGATCTGCACGCCGGCCTCCATCAGCTGGGCGTAGCGTGAGCGCGCGGCGTGCAGCACCAGGGACACATCGCTGCGCCCCGGCAGCACGAGGGAGACGGCCACACCGCGGCGCGCCGCATCGCAAAGGGCCTGGATCAGCTCCGGGCCGGGCGCGAAATAGGCCATCGTCAGCTGCACGCTGCGCTCGGACGCGTCGATGGCATGCAGCAGGGCCGTGTAGCTGGGGTTGATGCCGGCTGCGGGGTCGCCCGCCACCAGCTTGACGACGCGCTGGCCGGGCAGGGGCACGCGGGGCGTCGGCGCCGCGGCCAACTGGCCCTTGCAACCCTGCTGGGCCCAGGATGCGCTGAAGACGGCGGCCAGGGCCGACACGACGGGTCCGCGCAGTTCGATCTGGGTGTCACGCCAGCCGCGCTTGTCGGCATCCTCTGGTGGGCGCTGACGGCGCGCGCTGCCGAAGGAGCCCTCGGCGTAGACATTGCTGAGGTTGATGCCGCCCGTGAAGGCCACATCGCTGTCAGCGGCCAGCATCTTGCGGTGATTGCGCTCCAGCACGCCCCAGTGGCCCGGCCGCTCCAGCGGGTTCAGCGGGTTGAAGGCACAGACCGCGATGCCGCCCTGGCGCAGGCGCTCGAAGAAGGCGCCGTCGGTGCCCACCGAACCGAGGCTGTCGTACATCAGCGCCACCTGGACGCCCTCGGCGGCCTTGCGCAGCAGCAATTCGCCCACTTCGGCCGCGACGCCCTCGTCCTCGACGATGTAGAACTCCACCAGCAGGCGCTGGCGCGCGGCGGAGATCGCGGCCTTCATCGCGGCGAAGGTGGCCGGTCCGTCGACCAGCAACTTGGCCGTGTTGCCGCGCAGCAGCTGTGCATCGCCCTGGGCCGCCAGCACGCCGAGATGGCGTTCGAACAAGGCGCCATTGCCTTCGTCCCGCACGCGGGCCAGGTCCCGGGCCTCGGTGGCCTCGGACACCGGGCCGTTGCGGCCCTGCAGGGTGATGTGATTGGCGGCCTGCTGGGGTGGCAGCGTCTTCACCTGCCGGTTCTGTTCCGGCAGCGTGCCGCAGGCCACCGCACCCGCCAAGGCGATTGCCGCTGCGAGGGCCCGAGCCCAGCCGCCGAGGCGCCAGCCGCCAGATTGCTTCATGAGGCCCTTATGAATGCACCAATGTTGAGCAATCACGGCAAGCGACGTGCCCGCGCCGCGCGAAGGCCCGCTCGATTGCGCGGCGAAACGGGAAGAAGGCGGGCAGGTCACCGGTAGAACTTGCAGCAAGCCTGCCAAAGCCGCGCCGGCCCTGCCTCAGACCCGGCCAACGTTTTGTAACGAGGGCTTGCCCATAGCAATGCATAACGCTACGGTGCCTGCTCGCGGGCCGGCAGTTGGCATGCCCGCGGACGACCGGGATTTCTCCCGGCGCTGTCGAATGTGTTGAAGAATGATCGGTGCCGAAGCCCCTCGGCGCCCGTAACCACGTTGGAAGGAAACGATGCCGCATGCCCTGGTAGTGGACGACGACCACGATTCGGCCGCCTCGCTGCGCGAGCTGATTGCGGGCGAGCAGTTCACCGTGGCGGTTGCCCACAACATGCGGGACGCCCGCCGGCAGATTTCGCTGCAGCAGCCCGACATCCTGCTGCTCGACCTGCGCCTGCCCGATGGCAACGGCATGGACCTGCTGGCCGACCCCAAGCTGGTCGCCAATTCCGAGGTGGTGCTGTGCACCGGCCACGCCAGCCTGGAAACCTCGCTGCAGGCCCTGCGCCTGGGCGCGGCCGACTACCTCGTCAAGCCCGTCAACCTGAAGCAGTTGCAGGGCGTGCTGTCGCGCATCATGAAGCCGGCGACCCTGCAGGCCGAGGTCGAGGACCTGGCCGCTACCTTGGACGAATCCGGCCATTTCGGCCATCTCTGGGGCCGTAGCCTGCCGATGAAGCGCATCTACGAGCAGATCTCGCGCGTGGCGGGCACCAGCGTGTCGGTCTTCATCACCGGCGAATCCGGCACCGGCAAGGAGGTCGTCGCCCAGACCGTGCACGACCTCAGCCGCCGCCGCAAGCAGCCCTTCCTGGCCGTCAACTGCGGCGCCATCAGCCCCAACCTGATCGAGAGCGAGATCTTCGGCCACGAGAAGGGCAGCTTCACGGGCGCTGAGCGCCAGCACCAGGGCTTCTTCGAGCGCGCCAGCGGCGGCACCCTGTTCCTGGACGAGATCACCGAGATGCCGCTGGAGCTGCAGGTCAAGCTGCTGCGGGTGCTGGAGACCGGGCGCTTCATGCGCGTGGGCAGCACGACGGCGCTGGAGACCGATGTGCGCATCGTGGCGGCCACCAACCGCCTGCCCTACCAGGCCGTGGCCTCGGGCAAGCTGCGTGAAGACCTGCTCTACCGGCTCAACATCTTCCCCATCGCGCTGCCGCCGCTGCGCGACCGCGTCACCGACATCCCGTTGTTGGCCAACCACTTCCTGGCCGCCATCAGCGAACAGGAAGGCGTGGTGCGCCGCTTCACGCCGGCTGCCGTGGCAGCCCTGGTCGGCTATGCCTGGCCTGGCAATGTGCGCGAACTGCGCAACGTCGTGCAGCGCGCCTATGTGATGGCCCAGGGCGAGCTGATCGACGAGACCTGGCTGCCCGGCGGCGAGGAGGCTGCGGGGGCTTCAGCCTGGGGCGCCCTGGGGCCGCAGGAGGCGCCGGCCGCACCGCCCGCCAGTGCACCGGCCCCGCGCCCGGCCGAGGTGCGTGGCGCCGATGCCGACGTGCCCTTCATCACCCTGCCCATTGGCTCCAGCGTGGCCCAGGCCGAGCGCGCCCTGATGCTGGCCACGCTGCGCCACTTCAACCACCACAAGGAGCGCACGGCCGCGGCCTTGGGCATCAGCCTGAAGACGCTTTACAACCGGTTGAAGGAATACGCGGCCGAGGGCGCCCAGCCGCCGGACTGCAACACCACGCAGCAGGACTGACGCTGCGCGCCGCCGGGCGCGCCGATTGCCGTGCATCCTGTCCCGACATCTCCATGAAGGACAGGCCATGGGTCACTCCGATCTGATGCACCAAGCCGCCGATGCGGTGACGCCGATGCTGCGGGATGTGAGCTCGCGCGTTGCCCACGCTTCCGACCGCACCCTGGGCTATGTGCGCAATGAACCCGTGCGGGCGGCCATCGCCGCCGCGGCGGTGGGAACCCTGGCATTTGCGCTATGGCATCTGCTGAGCTCGCGCAATTCCCGCTGACGGCGCAGGCCTTGGTGGCCAGGCTGCCGCTGCTGACTCAGCTGGCCGATTTCCAGCGTGCCCTGAACGAGGAGTTCGACAGCTGCCGCCATGGCGCCCGCTACCGGCCCGGTGCCGGGCTGCTGCGGCTGAGCTCGGGCATCGAGTTGCTGTGCCAGCTGCAGCAGGAATTGCTGCACCCCGCGCTGGCCGCTTCCCGGCCCCAGCCCTGGCCGGCCCTGGACCGGGCGATGGAATCGGTGGTGGCGTTGCGCGACCTGGTGGCCTTGGGCGGTCGCGCCGCCGATACCCAGCAACGCGCCCTCATGGCCCTGCTCGAAGGCCTGGTCCAGTTGCACTTCGTCAGCCTGGACGAATTGCTGGCCGAGGTCGATGCGACGTCGCTGCCGTGGGAAGAGCTGGAGCGCAGCACCGAAGCGGCGCTGCTGCAATGGCGGGCGGACAGCGGCGGTGTCGAGAACCTGTACGCGGTCGGCTAGGCGTGCGCGTCCATCAACGCTGGCGAGCCAGCCGGCTGGCCAGCGGCGCCAGCACGCGCTCTCGGCTGGGTGCCGCTGCGGTTGAGTGGCCGCCGAGCAGGGCGGCGTAGCGGCGCGTCATCTGCGTCAGCACGCGTGGCCAGTCCTGGCCCTGGGCGCGGGCCAGGGCGGTGCGGCGCCAGGCGGCGTTGTTGCCGCCGAGGCTGGCTTCCAGCGCCTCGGCCCAGGAACCGGCGCGTGGACGGTCCACCAGCAGGCCCGCGTCCTGCGCCAGCTCCGCCAGGCCGCCAGCGCCGGCGACGACGACCGGCGTGCCGCAGGCCATGGCCTCGAGTACACCCAGGCCGAAGGTCTCCTGGTCGCCGGCATGCACATAGGCATCGCAGCTGGCCACCATGCGCGCCAGCTGCTGGCCGTCCTGCTCGGGCGGCAGCACCAGCACCTGCTCGCCTACCGGCGCTGCCGGCCCGGCGCCAACGGCCAGCAGCGCATGGCCGCGGCCCAGCAGGGCGACGGCATCGGCGAGCAGCTGCAGCTTCTTCTCCGGCGCGAAGCGGCCGGTGTAGATCAGCAGCCGCGTGTCCGCGGCCAGGCCATGGTCGAGGCAGAAGCGCTGCCGCCAGGCGGGGTCCTGGGCGCAGGGCGTGAAGATCGAGCAGTCCACGCCCAGCGGCTGCAGCGTCACGCGCGGCACGCCCCAGGCCTGCAGGCGCTGGGCCATGCTGCGGCTGGGCGCCATGACGAGGTCGAAATGGCGATACAGGTTGACCAGATAGCGTCGGGCCCAGCGCTGAGCGCCACGACCCAGGCGCGCCGCCAGCTCGGGCAGGTCGCTGTGGCAGAAGGCCACCGCCGGCACCTGGAGTCGCTCGGCCGCGGCCAGCGCGGCCCAGGCCAGCACATAGGGGTCGGCCGATTCGATGAGGTCGGGGGCGACGAATTCCATCTGCCGCAGGGCACGGCCCCGGCCCAGCACCAGGCGGTAGCCGCCGCTGTACGGCAGCGGCAGGCCGCCGCAGTCCAGCAGGCCCGGTCCCTGGGCGCCAGGCGCCATGACGGTGTGGCGCCAGCCCAGGCTGCGCAGCCGGTCATGCTTGGCCATCAGCACCCGCCGCACGCCGCCGGTGGGGGCCCAGAACATCGACACGTCCAGCAGATGATGGCCCACACCAGGGGTCGCTTCCGGGTGCTGCTGTTCGGGCATGAGGGGGTTCACATGCATTTCCCGTGCGGGGCAATTGCCATGCCTGGCATGCCGCCTGCCTGGGCCTCGCATGCCCAACTCCTCCGAGGTCCATGAGGCGCGCAGCGTCGGCCTGCGCTGGCTCAGCGACGCCGGCCCCGGCATTGCCCGCGAGCCGGCCGGTGATGGCTTTCGCTACCGCGATGCGCGCGGGCGCCTGATTCGCGACGCCGCCACGCTGGCCCGCATCCGCAAGCTGGCCATCCCGCCGGCCTGGCAGCAGGTCTGGATCAGCCCGCATGCGAACGGCCATCTGCAGGCCACCGGCCGGGATGCGCGCGGGCGCAAGCAATACCGCTATCACGCCGACTGGATGGCCGGCCGCGGCCAGACCAAGTTCGACGGCCTGCTGCGCTTCGGTGCCGTGCTGCCGCGGCTGCGCCGGCGCGTGCAGCGCGCCCTGGCCGGGCCGGGCGAGCCCACCCGCGAACGCGTGCTGGCGACGCTGGTGCGCCTGCTGGACACCACCTGGCTGCGCATCGGCAACAGCGCCTATGCGCGCGAGAACGGCTCCTTCGGCCTGTCCACGCTGCGCAATCGCCATGCCGGGGTCAAGGGCGACGCCATCCAGCTGTCCTTCGTCGGCAAGAGCGGTGTGCGCCATTCGGTCAGCATCAACGACCGCCGCGTCGCCCGCATCGTGCGCCGTTGCCGCGAGCTGCCCGGCCAGGAGCTGTTCCGTTATGTCGACGAGCAAGGGGAGAGCCATGCGCTGGATTCCGCCGACGTGAATGCCTGGCTGGCGCAGGCCGCGGGGCTGCGCGTGACGGCCAAGGACTTCCGCACCTGGCATGGCAGCGTGCTGGCCCTGCAACTGACGCTGCAGGCCTGCGCCGACGGTGCCGAGCCCTGCCGGCCCCAGCAGGTGCTGGCTGCCGTGGCCCGCCGCCTGGGCAACACGCCCGCGGTTTGCCGCAAGGCTTACATCCACCCGCGCGTGCTGGCCCTGGGCGAATCCCTGGGCGACGAGGCGGCCCGCCGCGCCCTGCGCCAGCAGCGCTGGACGGCGCCGGCGACCCGCGCCGGCCTGAATGCCGCGGAGCGCCAATTGCTGGCACTGCTGCGCACCAGAGCGGCGCAGGCATCCCGCTTGCCTGTTGAGCGGGGCTGCAACCCGCTGGAGTGAACCCGCCGTGCGTATCGCCTATGTCACCGAGACCTTTCCGCCCGAGATCAACGGGGTGTCGCTGACCGCCGAACGCGCGCTGCGGCATCTGCGCGAGGCCGGCCATGACGTCCAGCTGATCCGCCCCCGCCAGCCGGACGAACCACCGCGCCGCGACGCGCAGGAATGGCGCTGCGCCGGCGGTCCCGTTCCGATGTATCCCGGGCTGCGCTACGGCTGGGCCACGCCGGCGGCCCTGCGCGAGCTGTGGCGCGAGTTCGGCGGGCCGCCCGAGTTGGTGCATGTGGCGACGCCCGGGCCGCTGGGCTGGACCGCGCTGCGTGCCGCGCGTGGCGACGGCATCGTCTGCAGCGCCGACTTCCGCACCAATTTCCATGCCTATTGCGGCCACTACGGCCTGGGCTGGATGGCGTCCGTCGTGCTGGGCTATCTGAAGCGCCTGCATGGCATGGCCGACCTCAACTTCGTCCCCACCGTCGAACTGCAGCGCGAGCTCGCCGGCCATGGCTTCGATCGTCTGCAGGTGCTGGGCCGAGGCGTCGATGCCGGGCTGTTCTCACCCGAGCGCCGCGATCAACGCCTGCGCCGCGACTGGCGCATCGGCGCCGACCATCGCGTCATGCTCTATGTCGGCCGCCTCGCGCCCGAGAAGAACCCGGGGCTGGCCCTGCAGACTTTCGAGCGCCTGAGCGCGCGCCGCCCGGGGCTGCGCATGGTGGTCGTCGGCGACGGGCCGCTGCGCGCAAGGCTGGAGCAGGCCCACCCCACGGCGCGCTTTGTCGGCATGCAGACCGGCATCGCGCTGGCCCGCCACTACGCCAGCGCCGATGTCTTCCTCTTCCCCAGCCAGACCGAGACCTTCGGCAATGTGACGCTGGAGGCCCTGGCCAGCGGCCTGGCCGTGGCGGCCTTCGACAGCGGTGCCGCCGCCCAACATGTGCGCGACGACGTCAGCGGCTGCCTGGCGGAGCCCTGCGAGGGGCTGGATGCGGCCGACGCCTTCCTTGACGCCGCGACCCGTGCCCTCGATGCATCGGCGCCCGATGGCCTGCTGCGCCTGGAGGCGCGGCTGGCCGCAGTCCGGGCCGACTGGGGCAGCGTGCAGCGCCGCTTCGAGCAGATGCTGGTGCAACTGGCCGCGGCTTCGCAGGCGGTGCCGGGCTATGCCGCCCTGGCCTGACGCCGGCCGCCCGCGCTGATGCTGCCTGTCGCCGCCACGCCGCGCGCCCTGCCCGCGCCGACGACGGCGCGCGCTTTCAGCTGCGCCTGTGGCCGGCCGGTGTTCTTCCGCAACAGCGAATGCCTGGCTTGCCACCGACCTCTGGGTTATGCCGCCCTGCGTGGTCAATTGCTGGCCCTGGAGGCCGCGCCCTCGCGTTCGGGCCGCGGCAGTTGGCGCGAGGCCGGCGTGCCGGTGCGGCGGGCGCCGCGCTATGCCCGCTGCGCCAACCTTGACAGCGCCGCCGCCTGCAACTGGCTGCTCGACTCGGCCGAGGTGCTGGCCGGCTTCACGCTGTGCCGCTGCTGCCGCCTGACGCGCACCGTACCCGACCTGGCCCAGCCCGGCGCCGGCCTGTGGTGGTGCCGCATCGAACAGGCCAAGCGCCGCCTGGTGTCATCGCTGATCGGGCTGAAGCTGCCGGTCGTCTCCAAGGCCGAGGACGCCGAGCAGGGCCTGGCCTTCGATCTGTTGCTCAGCGCCCCCGACGGGCCCCCCGTCGTCACCGGCCATGCGGATGGCGTCATCACACTGGACGTTTCAGAGGCCGACGATGCCCGCCGTGAGGCTCGCCGCCATGAGCTGGGCGAGCCCTACCGGACCCTGCTCGGCCATCTGCGCCACGAGACTGGTCACTACTACTGGCAGTGCCTGGTCGAACCCTCGGCCTGGCTGCAGCCTTGGCGCGAGCTGTTCGGCGACGAGCGCGAGGACTATGCCCAGGCGCTGCAGCGCCACTATGCCGACGGCGCACCTGCCGACTGGGGGCAGCGCTTCGTCAGTGCCTATGCCAGCGCCCACCCCTGGGAGGACTGGGCCGAGACCTGGGCCCACTACCTGCATCTCGTCGACACGCTGGACACGGCGCGCAGCTTCGGCCTGGACGGCGAGCGCGTGGAGCTGAGCTATGAGCGCTTCGACGCCGAACTGGTGGCCGACGAGGGTTTCCTGCAGCTCATCAACAGCTGGATGGAATTGACGGGCGTGCTCAACGAGCTGTCACGCAGCATGGGCGTGGCCGATTTCTATCCCTTCGTGCTGTCGGCGCCGGCCGTGCGCAAGCTCCATCTGGTGCATCGCATCGTCGCAGCGGCCCGGGCCTGAGCCCGGGTGACGCGTCCTCAGTGGCGGTCGGTGCGCGGGGCCGGCGTGCCGTCGGCGTTCCACCTGCCCGACGAGCTGCTGTTGCTGTCCGGCATCGCGCTGCTGGCGGGCGTACTGTTGTTGGTGCCGGTGTTGAAGCGCTGATCGGTGGGCTGGGTGTTGGCCGGTGTGCTCGCGGCGGGACTGTTGGGGTCGGAATTCTGCGCATAGGCCATGCCGCCGGCTACCGCCGCACAGACCGCGGCCGCGCCCGCGAGTCGGGTGAAAGTCTTGCTCATGCCAATCTCCTTCAAGAGTGATCCAAAACCGCCGCCGTGATGCAGGCGGGGTCTGGGTGACGGGCAATGGCAATGCCCGCGGCGTCGTTCAACGCCAGTGCGGCGCCAGCACGGACGGCGCCGGCCGCGTGCGCAACTCAGGCAGCTGGGGCGCCGGCGCAGGATGGGTGCCGGTCAGCTCATCCAGGCGCGTCAGCACCTCGTCGACGTTCAACGGCTTGGGCCAAAGCTCGCAAAAGCCCCAGTCCTCCACGGAGAAATTGACGTCGGCCGTCACCGCCACGGCCGGCACCGACTCGCAGCCGGGCAGGGCGCGCAGCAGGCCGAGCAGGCGGCTGCCGTGGCAATCGGGCAGGCCCAGGTCGAGCAGCAACAGGGCCGGATGCAGGCCGGCCGCCATGCACAAGGCTTCCTCGCCGGTGGTGGCGACGACGAGTTCCAGCTCGGGACGTCTCTCCAGGATGGCGGCCATCAGCAACGCGTTGACCGGGTGGTCCTCGACATAGAGAACGGGTCGGCGGGCTGGATTGGGCATGGATCCTCCGGGCATCATGGGCCGCGTGAGCGGCAATCCGCGTGCCCGTTCGCAGGCACCGCCATTGCCATGGACCGGGCATAGACCCAACCAAGGCTCCGCCATGTCCAGCACCACCTCCAACGGCGCGCCGCGCAGCTTCGGCGTCTTCAAGCCGGTCGGCCACGTCGTCATCTCCTTCCCCGAGGCCAGCCAGGCTCTGCATGCCCGCCAGGCCCTGGCCGACCTCGGCCTGCCCGACGATGCCGTGCGCCACTACAGCGACCGCGAGATGCTCAGCCAGATCGACGAGGACATCGCCCACGCCAGCCCGATCGCCGCCGTGGGCCAGGAGATGAACCTCGTGCTCGCGCATCGGGCCCTGGCCGCCCGGGGCTATCACTGGCTGGTCGTCCATGTCGGCAATGACGATCAGGCCACGCGCGTGGCCCGGGCGGCGGAGGGCTGCGGCGCCGAGCGCGCCCAGCACTATGGCCACTTCATCATCGAGGAGCTCATCGAGCGCCCTGGCGACATCAGCCAGGTGGCCGAATCCCCCGACCGCGGCCTGGATGCGCAGACGCCGTCCGGCAAGGAAACCGAGGCAGCGACGCTGAAGAAAGGCCTGTGATGACCTCCACCGACTCCACCCTCGAGACCCAGCGCCGCATCCAGAAGCGCCAGGATGCGGCCGATGCCCGCCAGCCCAAGGGCGAGAAGCAGCAGCCAGGCGCGGTGCAGGCCGGCGCCCGCGAGCAGCCCGAGTCGCTGCCGGCCCAGCATGTGCAGAAACCGGGTCGCGAGGCCGAGCTCGAACTGGCGCCGCGCTTCCTGGCGCCGGACTACAAGGGCAGCGGCAAGCTGCAGGACTTCGTCGCGCTGATCACCGGAGCCGACTCGGGCATCGGCCGCGCCGTGGCCGTGCTGTTCGCCCGCGAGGGCGCCGACGTGGCGGTGGCCTTTCATTCCTCCGTGGAGGACGCCAGGGAAACCCGGCGCTGCATCGAGGCCGAAGGCCGGCAATGCCTGCTGATCCAGGGCGATGTGAAGGACAGCGCCTGGTGCGAGGACGCCGTCGACCAGGTCATCGAGCGCTTCGGCAGGATCGACGTGCTCGTCAACAACGCCGCCTTCCAGGAGCACGCCGCTTCGCTGGAGGACATCGACGACGAACGCATGATGGAGACGCTGGACACCAATATCGGCGGCTATCTGCGGATGGCCCGCGCGGCGCTGCCGCACATGAAGGCGGGCGCTTCCATCATCAACACGGGCTCGACAACCGGCCTGCGCGGCAGCCCGCATCTGATCGACTACTCGGCGACCAAGGGTGCCATCCATGCGCTGACCAAGTCCCTGGCCAGCAACCTGCTCGAGCGCGGCATCCGCGTCAATGCGGTCGCGCCGGGGCCGGTCTGGACGCCGCTGAATCCGGCCGATGCGCCGGCCGGCAAGGTGGCCGAGTTCGGCAAGCAGACCGACATGAAGCGCGCGGCCCAGCCCGAGGAGCTGTCGCCGGCCTATGTCTTTCTGGCGTCGCCGGTCTGCGCCGGCTACATCACCGGCATCGTGCTGCCCGTCACGGGCAGCGTAGGTGCGATCTGAAGCCGGCAAGCGCTGCGGCAAGTCCTGCCGAAACGGCCCGCTGGCGGACGGCGTGCCGTTTGCCTGTTGCACAGCGGCGCTGCGTCGCATCGAAGGCGCCGCTGACCTTTCCTCCTGTTTTCAACCCAAGGACCACCATGCCCACCACCACAGTCGACACGCCCTTTCCCACCTCCTCGGCATCTCCGGCCACGCCCGCGCCGGCCGTCGCCGCCATCAACGACACCGCATCCAAGGCAGGTGACGCCGTCGACAAGGGCGCAGCCGTCGGCCACGACGTGCTGAACCGCGTCGTGCAGGGCGCCCACAGCGCCATCGACCGCATGGCCGAGACGGCCGGACCCGCCGTGCAACGCCTGCAGGACGGCGTGCAGGCCGCCGGCGAAACGCTGACGCAGCGCGCCACCGAGGCGCGCGAGGCCGGCGACGAATGGGTCGAGAGCCTGCGCAGCACGGTGCGCGAACATCCGCTGGCGGCGCTGGCGACGGCACTGGCCGTCGGCGTGCTCGTCTCGCGTCTCGCGCGCTGAGGCCGCCTTGGCCGACGCGCCGCAAGACGACAAGCCACTGCTGGCGCAACTGCAGTCGCTGTGGCGTGAGCTGCCCGGCCTGGTCAGCGACCGGGTCGAGCTGCTGTCGCTGGAACTGCAGCGCGCAGCCCGCGCCCTGGCTCAGATCGTCGCGTTGATGGTGGCCGTGGCCATCCTCGGCGTGACGGCCTGGCTGGTGCTGTGGGCTGGCGCCATCCGCCTGATGGTGCGGGCCGGCCTGCCGTGGGAGGCCGCCCTGCTGGTGGCCATCGGCGTCAATGGCCTGGCCATATTGCTGGCGGTGCGGCGCGTGCGCCGGCTGCTGCCCAGGCTGGCGCTGCCCCTGACGCAGCGGCATCTGATGCTCGCGCCCGATCCGCAACCCCAGGAGGCCGCCAATGACCGCGCCGTCGCCTGAGCGCGACATCGAGGCCCGCATCCTGCATGTCGAGCAGCGGTTGGTGGCCCGCGAAGCGCGGCTGCGGGCGGGAGCCCAGGATCTCGCCGGCCGGTTGCGCCAGAGCCTGCAGCCCAGAAGGCTGCTGTTGCCGGCGGGCAGCATCGTGCTCGGCGTTGCGGCCTTGCTGGCGCTGCGCCGGCGCCCCGCTGCGACTCCCCCATCACCCATCCTGGCGGGCGCCTTGCTGGACATTCCGTGGCTGCGTGTGCTGGGCCTGGCCTGGCCCCTGCTGCCTTCGCGCTGGCGCCAGCGCGTCAGTCCTGCCACGGCGAGCAGCGTCGTGACGCTCGGCCTGCCGCTGGTCGAGGGACTGCTCAGCCGCCGTCGCGCCCGCTCCTTGCCGACGATGGCCGAGGTCGACCTGAGCCGCCTGGCCGGCCGCTGGTTCCTCGTCGGCGAGCTGCCGCTGCCCCTGCAGGCCGAGCCGCTGCAGCCGCCCGAGCTGGGCCTGCTGGCGCGCGGCGAGGCCGAGTTCGAATTGCTGCAGCGGCGTATCGATGCCCATGGCACGCACGGCAGTGAGGCGCGCGTCCAGGTGGTGCCGGGCAGCCATGGTGCACGGCTGAGATTCAGTCACTGGCCCGAGACGCTGCACTTCCTGCCCTGGGCCTGGATCGAGCGTGCCGTACTGCATGTCGACGACGCCTATGAAGAGGCGCTGATCGGCAGTGCCGATCGCGAGTCCCTGTGGCTGCTGTCGCGCCGGCCCACGTTGGCCGAGGAGCGCCGCCAGGCCCTCGTGCAGATCGCCCGCGAACGCGGCTTCGGGGTAGACGGCCTGCGCTTTTTCGGGGCGCCGTGATGCCCCTGCTGCCCGATCTTGGCGAGCTGCTGCGCTTCGACGTCTCGCCGCTTGAGCTGATCCTCAGGGGCAGCGTGATGTACTGGGCGCTGTTCCTGATGCTGCGTTTCATCATGCGGCGGGACACCGGCTCCATCGGCATTCCCGACATCCTGCTGCTGGTGTTGATTGCCGATGCGGCCCAGAACGCGATGGCGGGCGGCTACCAGACGCTGGCCGAGGGCTTCGTGCTGGTGGCCACGCTGGTCGGCTGGAACTGGTTGATGGACTGGGCGAGCTTTCGCTTCAAGCGCGTGCGCCGCTTCGTCGAGCCGCCGCCCCTCGTGCTGGTGCGCCATGGTCGGCTGCTGCTGCGCAATATGCGCCGCGAGTTCGTCACCGTTCCCGAGCTGATGGCCAGCCTGCGCACCCATGGCATCGACAAGCTGGCCGACGTGAAGATCGCCCGCATGGAGCCCGACGGCGGCATCAGCGTCATCCGCGAGGCCAAGCCGGCTGATGACGACGAAGGCGCCGACGAACAGAAGTCCTTGCCCGTCTGAGCCGGCGCCCGACGTGGCGGCGGCACATGGCTTGCCATTGATGGTGGGCGGGGACGTCCCGCGTTGACGAAATCGGAGGTTCCCATGGCACGCAGCAGCCTGCTCGGCATCGACCCCGCCGCGACCGAGCCCGCCGGCCGTGACAAGGCCAGCCTCGGCCCCGGCGACAGTTCGGACAGTGGCAGCGACGTGAGTGGCCTCGAGGGCGCCGACGATGGCGCTGACCCGGGCCTGCCCGTGGACGTGGCCCTGCGCGACGATCAGGCCGCCCCGCTGCCCCTGGGCGAATCGCTGCCCTCCAGCGAGGGCGAGACGGGGGTGCGCGATGGTGCCGATATCGGCGTGGACCGCGTCTTCACGCCGGGCGAGGACGACGATCTGGAAGCCCTGCTCGAGTCGGTCGACGACGCGCCGCTCAGCGAGGACGAAGAAGATGAGGACGTGGAGGGGGGCGATGCGGCCCCACGCGGCAAGCGAACCGCGCGGGCCACGTCGGCCGACAGCGAGGAACGGCCCGGCGATGCCGATGCCGAATCCTCCCACCGCCCCGGCCGAAGCTAGGGCAGCGTTTCCTTTCCTGCGGGCCGAGCGCCGGGCCGCTGCCTAGGCGGGCCGTCCCCTCGGAAGATCGGCCCGTCCCACCCGCATACAGCAGCGTGGGACTGGGCGAGCGGCTCCTTAGACTGCGGCGCGGGCCTGGTCGCGCAGGGTACGCACCTGCAGGTGGTTGCGCTTCACGCCTTCGTACTGGCGCTCCACCACCAGGCGCACATCGGGCGGCAGCGCCTGCTCGAGGGCTTCGCGGTAGGCCTTCATGGCGCTGTCTTCGCCGCGCTCGGTCTCCTCGAGGATGGCCTTGTCGGTATAGCCGGCCAGCGTGCCCTTCACGGCCACCCAGCCGCGATGCATGGCGCCGGCGGCGGTGCCACTGTCCTCAGCCTTGCCACCCAGGCGCACGACCTGGGACTGCAGTTCGGCGGCGGCCTGGCGGCATTCCTCGGCGCGGCGCTCGAAGCTCTGCTTGATGGACGCGTCCTTCAGGTATTCGGCGGAGGCGTGGAAGCCGTATTCGCCGTCCTTGCAGGTTTCGATGAGGTCGTTCAGGGTGTCGATGATGTCGTCGTTGCTCATGGCAGGTCCTTTCGCGGTTCGATGAAGGCGCGCGGCGTGCCTCGGTGGCCGGGCGTCCAGGCCGAGGAGGGGCATTTGGCATGCCCGCGAAAGGTGCGGTAGGCCGGCCTCTAGGGCTTGTGGCCTGCCAGCGGCGACGGGTGGGCGATGCGGGCCGCCGTGATGAGGGCCTGCAGGGCACCCAGCAATTCGGCCGGCGCGCAGGGCTTGCGCAGGGTGACGAACTCGCCGTCGGCGATGCCAGCGTTGTTGAAGCCAGTGATCAGGACCACCGGCAGCCGGGGGCGCTGCTCGCGCAGCCGGCGCGCCAGCGCGACGCCGTCCAGAGGGCCAGGCATGACGACGTCGCTGAGCACCACGTCGGCCTGGGCTCCATCCTCCAGCAGACGCAGGGCGGCGCCCGCGTCGCCGGCGCGCAGCACGCGCGCACCGTGGGACATCAACAAGGCCGCCGTCACGTCGCCCAGGGCCTCGTCGTCCTCGACCAGCAGCACGGTGATGCCGGCGATGCTCTGCTGGGTGACGTCGTCGAAGACCGGCGTCGTCTGATCCGGAGAATTGCCCGCCACCGGCAGCAGCAGCGACACCGTCGTGCCCACGCCCGGCGTACTGGCCAGGCGCGCGCCGCCGCCAGCCTGGGTCGCAAAGCCGTGGACCTGGCTCAGGCCCAGGCCGCTGCCCTGGCCGACCGCCTTGGTCGTGAAGAAGGGCTCGAAGGCATGTTCGACCAGGGAGGGGGCCAGCCCCATGCCGTCGTCGCTGACGGTCAGCAGCACATAGTCGCCCGGCGCGAGGTTGGGCATGCCTTCCTTGTCGGCCGCCTCGGCATTGCAGGCCCTGAGCCTCAGCTCGCCGCCGGAGGGCATGGCGTCATGGGCGTTCAAGGCCAGGTTGACGAGGGCCAGGTCCAACTCGTTGACGTCGACCCGCACCGGCCAGACATTGGCCGGAACCTGCACCTGGATCGCTATGCGCCGCCCGAGCACGCTGCGCATCAGCTCCTGCACCTCGGGCAGGTAGCGGGCCAGCGACAGGGTCTGCACCCGCACCGGCCGCTTGCCGGCAAAGCGCAGCAGATGCTGGGTCAGCTGGCTGCCCTTGTCGACCGAGCGCTGCGTGGCGCTGAGCGGCCCCTGCAGCTCGGCGGCGCTGGCATGGCGCTGCATCAGATGCATGCTGTTGCTGATGACGCCGAGCAGGTTGTTGAACTCGTGGGCCACGCCACCGGTGAGGCGGCCCAGGGCGACGACGCGCTGGCTTTGCGCGCCGCGCTGCTCCACCTGGCGCGTGCGCTCCACGGCCTCGGCCACGCTGCGCTCCAGCTCGGCGCGGGCGCTGGTCATGCTGCGGCCGGCAGACACCAGGGCTTCGGCCACCTCGTCGGACTCGGCCATGCCGGTAGGCCGGGCCTCCACGGGCCGGCCCGCCTGCAGGTCCTGGGCCAGGCGCTTGAGCGAGCGCATGGGCCGCTCGATGCGCCGCGACACCCAGACGGCGCCGGCCATGGCCAGGGCCAGCAACACCAGGGCGCCTACCGCCACGCGCTGCACGGCCTGGGGCATGCGGCCCGCGAACTCCTCGCGCGGCATTGCGCTCACATAGCTCCAGCCGAGAGCGGACGTGCTGAAGTAGCCCGCCGTGGGCCGGCCGTCCAGCGAGACCGACTGGAAGGCCCCTTCGCGTTCGGCGGCCATGCGCTCGAGCAGATCGGCACTGCCCTGCCGGCCGACGAAGCTGGCGCCGCCCGGCAGCCGCGCGACGAGGCGGCCGCGGCTGTCCATGACCGTGCCTATCCAGCCGGGATGGGGGGCCTGGGCCTGCACCAGGCGCTGCAGCTCGGAGGGCCTGACCGTGACGACCAGGTTGTAGAGCAGGCTGCCATTGCGCATGACCGGCTCCACCCAGGCGGCATGCGGCTCCTGGGCCTCTCCGGCCGAAGACGGACCGCTGGATTGCAGCGGCAGCATGATGGGGCTGGCGCTCAGCGTCGCCGGCCCGGCAGATTCGCCCCCGCTGCCTTCGGGCAGTCGGGTGCTCAGCAGCAGCCTGCCCGGCGCCCTGAGTTCAATCCAACCGTCCAGCCCCTGCATGGCGCGCCGGGCCAGCCGTTCGAAGGCCAGGCGCTTGTCCTCGTCCAGGGGGGCCGGGGCATCCAGGGCGGGCGACTGCGCCAGCACATGGGCGATGGCTGCGCGGCGCGACAGCTCGCCGTCAACCAGCATCGACAACGCCCGGGCAGTGTCGCGCAGATTGCGCTCATGGGCGTTGCGCTCGGCCTCGAAGGTGCTGGCGATCAGCCAGGCGACGCCCAGCATGCCGGGCAGCAGCACCGACAGCACGAGCAGCAGCAGGCGGGAACGTATGGTGACCGGCATGGCGAGTCCAGGGTGCGGGCAGGGCAGGGCCGATCGCACGGACGCAACCATAGCGCCATGACCCGGCCCCGGCCACGGAAATTGCCGGTCCGCCGGGCAAACGGCGTGCCCGCCCACCCGGGTGGTGGGAGGCACGTAGGCGCAAGCGGCGCAGCCACCTCGGGCTACGCGCCCTGCGGGCTCAGTTCGTGGGTGGCTTCACGATGATGTTGTTGCGTACCTCCTTCACATCCGGCGTGGCGCGGGCGATCTGGCCGGCGCGGTCCTTCTCGGTCTTGGAGGTGGCGAAGCCGGCGAGCTGCACCGTGCCCTTCAGGGCCTCGACCTGGATGCGCATCGCGCTGACCTGGGAGTCTTCGGCAAAGCGCGTCTTCACGCGCGTGGCGATGGTGGCGTCGTCGACGTACTGGCCCACGGTGCTCTGGCCGCTGGTCACGGCGCAGCCGCCGGTGGCGAGGGCGGTCAGCACGACCATGGAGGCGATGAGGATCTTGTTCATGCGTTCTCCTTGCGCGAGGGACTTCGCGGCCGGCCCGAGGCAAGCGGTGTGCCTGCTGGCCTGCAGAAGCCGATCGCCGCGGCAGGCTTTGCCGAAAATGCCGGCGGCTGCAGGGGTGATCGGTAAATCCTGCAAAGCCCGGGCGGGCACGCCTCTCCACGATGCGAAAGCACGCACGCAAACCCTTGCCATACAACGAGGATTGCAGTGTTGTTTCCGGATGCGACGACGGCGCCGCGGCCGGCATGGACGTTGCGTAGCAAGGCTAGGGCCATGTCGCATTGCAGCGCTGAAGCGCCATGGCAAGCACCCGACCCCTGCAAGAGGAAACCACGTGCCGTCCATGGATCTTCGCGCCGACCACCGGCAAAGTCAGACCCTGTCGCCCCGACTGCAGCACGCCGTGCGCCTGCTGCAGATGTCGTCGCTGGATTTCGCCGCCATGCTGCGCGACACCCTGGGCCGCAACCCCTTCCTGGAAGCCGAAGACGGCGACGCCCCGGAAAGCGAAGACGCCCCGCTGACGCCAGGCGAGGCGACGGCCAGCGCGCCGGAGCTGTCCAGCCTGTCGGGCCTGATGGACGATGCGGACGTCGCCGTGACCGAGGCCGGCGCCGACGTGTCTGCGGCCCCGGCCGACGTGGACGTCACCGCTATCAACGAGGAGGGCAGCGATCGCGACCTCTGGGCTGCCGATGGAGGCGGCCAGCGGCGCGCCGAGGACGGCGAGCTCAGTGCGCTGGACATGATGGCCGTCGAGACCTCGCTGACGACGCATCTGCACGGACAGCTGAACGTGCTGCCGCTGTCCGAGCGCGACCTCGCGCTGGCGCGAACCATCGTCGAATCCCTGGATGACGACGGCTATCTGCGCACGCCCTTGCAGGAGCTGGTCGGTGTCGTCGTCGGCCTGGAACCGGCGCCCGATCTGCAGGAGATGCAGATCGCGCTCAAGCTGGTGCAATCCCTGGATCCCGCCGGCGTCGCCGCGCGCGACGTCGGCGAATGCCTGCTGCTGCAACTGCCCGGCATCGACTGCAGCGAGACCCGCAGTCTGGCCCAGGCCATCATCACCGACCACCTGCCGGCGCTGGCCGCGCGCGACATCGCCGCCCTGGCCCGGCAGCTGGGCGAGTCGCCGGCCCGCATCGAGGCCGTCTGCGACCGCATCCGCCGCCTGGATCCGCGGCCGGGCTGGCGCTTCGGCTCCTCCCATGTGGCCTATGTGGTGCCCGATGTCATCGTCAAGAAGGTGCGCGACCGCTGGACGGTACAGCTCAACCCGGCCATCGTGCCCAAGCTCAGGCTGAACCAGGTCTATGCCCAGCTGTTCCAACGCCACCGCACGCCGGCCAATGCCGAGCTCGGCGCTCATCTGCAGGAGGCGCGCTGGACACTGCGCAATGTCGAGCAGCGCTTCTCCACCATCCTGGACGTGGCCGAGGCCATCGTCAGGCGCCAGCACAACTTCCTGGACTACGGCGCCATGGCCATGAAGCCGCTGGGCCTCAAGGAGATCGCCGATGAAGTGGGCATCCACGAAAGCACGGTCTCGCGCGTGACCAACAACAAATACATGGCCACGCCGGTCGGCGTGCTGGAGCTGAAGTACTTCTTCAGCCGCGCCATGATCAGCGCCAATGGCAGTGCCTGCTCGGGCACGGCCATCCGCGGCCTCATCAAGGACATCATCGAGGCCGAAAGCCCCGACCTGCCGCTGTCGGATGCCGAGATCACGCGCCAGCTGGCCCAGCAGGGCCTGGTGGTGGCGCGCCGTACCGTCACCAAATACCGCCAGATGCTGAAGATCGAGGCGGTAGATCGACGCCGCCGCGTGGCTTGAGCTCCGCGCCCAGTCTGATGGGCAGGTTGGGCAACGTCCAAAGCGCCGGCGCAGGCCGGCTCTAGTGGGCCGGAGCGACCGCGGGTTCGGAGATCTCACGCAACGCCCGGTCGATATGGCCTGACTCGCGCACCGCCAGGTCACCCAGGGAGACGATGCCCACCAGACGCCCGGTCCTGTCGAGCACGGGCAGGCGGCGCAGCTGCTTGGCGCCCATCAGCCGCTTGGCGTCGTCGGCGTCCTGATCCACGGTGCAGGTCTCGACCTGCGGGCTCATGATGTCGGACACGCAGGCGTGGTCGGGGTGGAGGCCGTCGGCGATGCCGCGCACGGTGATGTCGCGATCGGTCACCATGCCGAGCAGACGCTCGCCGTCGCAGACCGGCAGAGCGCCGACGTCGAGTTCCTGCATGCATTGGGCGGCGCGACGCAGGCTTTCCTGCGGCTGAATGGTGCGCACGTCGGTGGACATGATGTCGGCAATGGTGGTCATGGTGTCTCCTGGAGGCTTGGAATCAAGGACCGGCAAGGGGGGTGCCGGGCACACGACCTGCCCCCTTCTGCCATGATGCAAACACCTGATACGACCGTCACGGGGCGTCGAACCGCCCGCACCGCCAGCACCGTAGCCCTGGTGCTGCTCATCATCGGCGGCCTGAATTGGGCCCTGGTGGGACTGTTCAATCTCGACTTTGTCGCCGCCCTGTTTGGCCGCATGACGCTGCTGTCGCGTGCCGTCTATGTGCTGGTCGGCATCGCCGCGTTGTTCGCGCTGACCCTGCTGCCCCGGCTGGGGCGCGGCCGGCTCTGAACCGGCATCCACCGCGGGCCCGCTGCCAAAGCCGGGCCCGCGTGGCCGTGCGTCAGTGGAAGAACAGATAGACCAGCAGCAGCACGATGCCCGGAACGCCGAGCAGCCAGGCGAGGAGGTACTTGCCCATGATGGTTCTCCTGTGAGGGTGAAGGGTAGGGCAAGCTTGAACGCAGCAGCTTCGTCGGGACAGCGGACGAGGCCCGGCGTTCGCGTAGGAAGAGCGGACGCGGCCCGGGGCGTAGGACTGGACCCACCGGCGGACAGGGCCCAGGCCGGCCCCGGTCCATGGGCCTAACGCTTAGCCTGAAGGCCATTCCCTAGGCAGCCGCCACAAGGGGCCATCGCAAAGGAGTTCACCATGAACAGCGATCAAATCAAGGGCAGCGTCAAGGACGTCGCCGGCAAGGCGCAGCGCAAGCTGGGCGAAGCCATCGGCAGCACCGAGCAGCAGGTCAAGGGCGCCGCCACCCAGGTGGAAGGCAAGGCCCAGAAGGCCGTGGGCGATGTGCGCGAGGCCGTCAAGGACGCCCGCGACAACCGCAAGATCTGACTGGCTTGTTAACTGCCGCGCCGCCGGGCCTGTGCGCCCGGCGGCGCTTTTTCTCTTTGAAGAGGTAACGATGAATTCTTCCTTCTCCATGCCGCTGCGCCAGAGCGCGACAGCGGTCCTCGTCGCGGCGGCCTTGCTGGCCACCGGCTGCTCGTCCATGAGCGAGCGTGAACAGGGCACGGCCAAAGGCGCCGGTGCCGGTGCGGTGGCCGGAGCCATCATCGGCTCGGTGACCGGCGGCAGTGCCGGCCGTGGCGCCGTCATCGGTGGCGCTGTCGGCGCAGTGGCCGGCAACCTGTGGTCCAAGCGCATGGAGGACAAGCGGGCGGCCTTGGCCCAGGCCAGCCAGGGCACGGGTGTCGAGGTGGCCCGCACCGACGACAACCGCTTGAGGCTCAATGTGCCCAGCGACGTGTCCTTCGACACCGGCCGTGCCGACATCAAGCCGCAGATGCGGCCGGTGCTGGACGAGGTCGGCCGCAATCTGGATCCCAATGTGCACGTGACCATCGTCGGCCACACCGACAGCACCGGCAGCGATGCGATCAACGATCCGCTGTCGCGCGAGCGCGCCGCGGCCGTGCGCGACTACCTGTCGCTGCGCGGCGTGTCGACGGCGCGGGTCAGCGTCGCGGGGCGGGGCTCTCACGAGCCGGTGGCCAGCAACGACAGCGAGGCCGGCCGCGCGGCCAACCGGCGCGTCGAGATCTTCCTGTCCGAGCAGGGTTAGGCCAGGGCCTGCAGCGCCGCCGCGAGCGATTGCTTGTGCGCGGCCAGATCGGCCCACGGGGCGGTGCTGCGCGCGGCGAGATGCTCCCGGGCATTGGCCAGGGTCCAGTGCGCCGCGCCGCTCACCGAGGGCAGCTCCTCCCAGCCGATAGGCATGGCCACGCCCAGGCCGGGCCGGGCGCGCAGCGAATAGGCGGCCACCGCGGTGGCGCCCTCGCCGTTGCGCAGCCAGTCCACATAGATGCGGCCGACGCGATTCGCCGCGCCGCTCTTGGCAACCAGGCGTTGCGGATGCTCATCGGCCAGGCGCTGCACGATGGCTGCGCTGAGGCTGCGCACCGTGTCCACTGACCAGCGTGCCGCCAGCGGCACGATGAGGTGCAGGCCGGCGCCGCCGCTGGTTTTGAGCCAGCTGCGCAGGCTCAGCTCAAGCAGCAGATCGCGCACCAGGCCGGCGGCTTCGCGTATGGCCTGCCAGGCCACGCCCTCGCCGGGGTCGAGGTCCAGCACCAGGCGGTCTGGCTTGCCCAGGTTGGCGCTGCGCGCATTCCAGCTGTGGAACTCCAGCGTGTTCATCTGCACGGCACCCCTCAGGGCCTGCCGCGTGGTCACTTCCAGCAGGGCTTCATGGCCGGGCCAGAGGGCCGGGTCGAGTTCGCGCAGGCCGGGCCAGGCCGTCTTGCCGGCGTGCTTCTGGAAGAACGTCGACTCGCCCACGCCCTCGGGCGCACGCAGCAGCGCGACGGGACGTCCCCTGAGCTGGGGCAGCAGCAGCGGCGCGACGTCCTCGTAGTAGCGCGCCACGTCGCCCTTGGTCGCGCCGCTGCGGGCATCGACGACGCGCTCGGCGTGGGTCAGCTTCAAAACAAGCGTTACAGAGGTTCAGCCGGCCGAGAGCGCCGACGTGTACCCCGTCGGGGGCCTGGGCAGCCATTCGACCGGGGTATGGGCAGGGCCGTCGGCCATCTTCTGAACATAGTCGGCCAGGGCCTCCCAGTCGAAGAAACGGGCGTCGGGCTCGCGCAGCGGCGAGCGGCGCCAGATCGTCTCGGCGCCGCTGTCCAGCAGCAGGCCGCCGGCGCCCGCGCGGTGGCCGGCTTCGACGTCGTCCAGGGTGTCACCCACCAGCCACGAGCGCTTCAGATCCACCCCGTGGCGATGCGCGGCGCGGATGAGCATGCCCGGTGCCGGCATGCGGCACAGGCAGGCCGGCCGGCCGTCGCTGTCCGGGCCATGCGGGCAGACCTCGACGCCATCGATGCGCACGCCGTGCTCCTCCTGCAGGCGCTGCAGCAGAACCTGCTGCAAGCGCGCGAACTCGGCCCGGGTGAAGTAGCCGCGGGCCAGGCCGCTCTGGTTGGTCACGATGACCAGGGCCAGGCCCGCCGCCTGCAGGCGCGCCAGCGCCTGGCCGGCGCCGGGCAGGAAGCGCAGCAGCAGCGGGTCGGTGTTGTGAGGCAGGTTCTCGACCAGGGTGCCGTCCTTGTCGATGAAGAGACAGGGACGCTGCGGGGCGCGGGTGACGGGCCGCTGCAGATCGCGCATCGTCGACGGGCTGAAAGGGTCGTGAGGCGTGGACATCGGGGCTTTCGCGGTGGGCATCGGGTGGAGGGCGGTGCGGCAGCAGCTCTGGCAATCGGCGTGCCCGGTGGCGGGAATGGCCCTTGCCGACAACCGCGTCCTACAGGCCGATGCGGCGCCCATCCCCTGAGCCGAGGCCGGCCACGGGGCTAGGGTTGCGCAGTCGACAGGAGATTCCATGGCCACCCCGACCCGTTCCATCGCCTCGCTGACGCTGAGCTTCGGCCTCGTCAACGTGCCCGTGCGGCTGTTCTCGGCGACCGAGAGCAGCGCCGACATCCGCTTCAACCTGCTGGACAAGGACGGCTCGCGCCTCAAGCAGCAATACGTCAACGAGCGCACCCGCAAGGTCGTCGAGCGCAAGGACATGGTCAAGGGCTATGAGATCGAGGACAACCAGTTCGTGCTGTTCACGCCCGAGGAGCTCAAGGAGCTGGAGGAGGGCAGCAGCCACGTCATCCAGATCGTCAGCTTCGTGCCGCTGGAATCCATCGACCCGCTTTACTACGACAAGAGCTATCTGCTCGCGCCCGACAAGCGCGGCGAGAAGCCCTATGCCCTGCTGGCCGAGGCCCTGCGCCAGTCGGGCCGCTGCGCTCTCGCCAAATGGCCGTGGAAGGCCAAGCAGTACGTGGCCCAGGTGCGGGCCAACGAGGATGGGTTGATCCTGCAGCAGCTGCGCTATTCGGCCGAGGTGAGGTCGCTGGCGGCCCTGGACATCCCCAAGACCGCCGTTTCCAAGCCCGAGCTGCAGCTGGCCCTGCAGCTGGTGGACCAGATCGCCGCCGACAGCTTCGATCCCGAGCAGTTCCACGACGAGGAAAAGGAAAGGGTGCTGGCGGCCATCGAGGAAAAGGTCAAGGGCAAGAAGATCGTCACGTCCTCCCGCGAGGAACACGGCCCGGTGGGCGGCGGCCAGGTCATCGACCTGATGGACGCCCTGCGCGCCAGCCTGGGCAAGCAGCCGGCGGCCAAGGCGGAGAAGGTCGACAAGCCCAAGGCCGGCGCCAAGACCTCGGCCAAGGTCACGCGGTTGCCGGCGCGCAAGGCGGCCGCCCCCACTGAACCGGCGCCCAAGCGGGCGCGGGCCCATCGTTGAATCGACAGGAGATCCTTCATGGCAGACGACAAGACCCAATCTGGCGGCCAGGACCGCAAGCGCATCAATGTGAACGAAGACTATGAACTGCGGGACTGGGCGGCCAAGTTCGGCGTCTCCGTCGAGCGCCTGCGCGAGACGGTGCTGCTCGTTGGCGACCATGCGGACGAGGTCGAGCGTTACCTCAGGGAAGGCACGCGCTAGCCCATGGCCCGTGCCCCGCAGGCCTCGGCGGAAATCCCGCTCGCGCGCTACAACGCCAAGCGGGATTTCAGCGGCACAGCCGAACCCCAGGGCCGTCTCGGGCGCAAGAAGGCCAAGGCCCTGGCCTTCGTCGTGCAGAAGCATTGGGCCTCGCGCCTGCACTACGACTTCCGCCTCGAACTCGATGGCGTCATGCTGAGCTGGGCCGTGCCCAAGGGGCCGAGCTACGACCCCGCCGTCAAGCACATGGCGGTGCGCGTGGAAGACCACCCCGTCAGCTACAACCGGTTCGAGGGCGAGATCCCCAAGGGCCATTACGGCGCTGGCCGCGTCATCATCTGGGACCGCGGCGAATGGACGCCCGTCGGCGATCCGCACGAGGGCCTGGCCCAGGGCAAGCTGGTCTTCCAGCTGCATGGCGAGAAGCTGGCCGGCCTGTGGGAGCTGGTGCGCATCGCCAAGCCGGGCGACAAGCAGGAGGCCTGGCTGCTGCTGAAGAAGAAGGGCGACGCGTGGGCGCGGCCGAGCAGCGACTACGACGTCGTGACGGCACTGCCGGACAGCGTCGTCCAGACGCCGCTGGGCCTGGCCGAGGAGCGCGAGGGCCGTGGCGAGGCGCCATCTGCGCCAGACCTCGCCAAGGCGGTCAAGGCGGCCCTGCCCAAGACGCTGGAACCGCAGCTGGCGACATTGGCCGCCGCCGTGCCCCCGGGCGTGGACTGGGTGGTCGAGAACAAGTTCGACGGCTATCGCATGCTGGTGCGGCTGTCGGCGGGCAAGGCCCGCCTCATCACGCGCAACGGCAATGACTGGACGGCGAAGCTGAGGCATCTGGCCGCTGAAGTCGAGCAGCTCGGCATCACGCGGGCCTGGCTGGACGGCGAGATCGTCGTGCTCAACGAGGCCGGCGTGCCGGACTTCAACCGCCTGCAGGACGCCATAAGCGGCGCCCGCAATGAGGACATCGTCTTCTACCTCTTCGACGTGCCCTTCCTCGGCGACCGCGACCTCCGCGCCGTGCCGCTGCAAAGTCGCCGCGCCGTGCTGCAGGGCCTGCTGGGGGGCCACGAGGGTCCGCGCATCCGCTTCAGCGACGCCTTTCCCGCGCCGCCGGCCGAGGTGCTGGATGCGGCCTGCCGCATCGGCCTGGAGGGCATCATCCTGAAGCGGGCCGATTCGCCCTATGTGAACCGGCGCAGCGACAGCTGGCTGAAGCTGAAATGCCAGCGCCGCCAGGAGTTCATCGTGCTCGGCTTCACGGACCGCAGCAACTCGGCCAACGAGGTCGGCGCGCTGCTGCTGGGCTATCACGACGAGCAGGGGCGGCTGCGGCATGCCGGCGCGGTGGGCACGGGATGGTCGTCCACGCAGGGGCGCGACCTGCACCGCCAGCTGGTGAAATTGGAGACCAAGCGTCCGGCCGTCGCCCCCGAGGCGCCACCGCCCAGCCGGCGCGGCGGTCGCTCGCGCGGGCAGGAGCGTTGGGTCAAGCCGCAGCTCGTCGTCGAGATCGCCTTTGGCGAATGGACGCCGGATGGCCATATCCGCCATGCGAGCTTTCGCGGCCTGCGCGAGGACAAGCCGGCCAGTGCCATCACGCGTGAGCAGGCCTTGCCGGCTTTGGCAGCCAGGTCGGCGCCCAAGGTGTCCCACCCCGAACGCGTCATCGATGCCGCCTCGGGCGTCACCAAGCTCGACCTGGTGCGTTATTACGAGAGCGTGGCCGACTGGCTGCTGCCGCATCTGCGTGAGCGGCCCGTGTCCCTGGTGCGGGCGCCACGCGGCATCGCCGGCCAGCTCTTCTTCCAGAAGCACGCGGACACGGCGATGCCAGGCATACGCCAGCTCGATGTCGAACTGTGGCCCGAGCACGAGCCCTTGCTGGTGGTCGACAGCGTCGAGGGCCTCGTTTCCGCCGCGCAAATGAATGTGGTCGAGTTCCACACCTGGAACTCGACCACGGCCCATATCGACCAACCCGACCGCATCGTCTTTGACCTCGACCCGGGCGAGGGCGTCCCCTGGGCCCATGTGC
This sequence comes from Roseateles saccharophilus, assembly GCF_031458095.1. Classification (GTDB taxonomy): domain Bacteria; phylum Pseudomonadota; class Gammaproteobacteria; order Burkholderiales; family Burkholderiaceae_C; genus Pelomonas; species Pelomonas saccharophila_A. Next base: position 1,382,577 of record NZ_JAVDXU010000001.1, on the reverse strand, counting down.
AGGAGGCCGCGGTGCTGACCCGCACGATGCTGGAGGAGTTGGGCCTGCACAGCTGGCTCAAGACCAGCGGCGGCAAGGGGCTGCACATCGTCGTGCCGCTGAAGCCCAAGATCGACGACGCCCAGGCCAAGGACTTCGCCCATACGGTCGTCACGCATATGGCGCGCACCATCCCGCAACGCTTTGTCGCCAAGAGTGGCCCGGCCAACCGCGTCGGCAAGATCTTCATCGACTATCTGCGCAATGGCGAAGGCCAGACCACGGTGGCGGCCTTCTCGGCGCGTGCCCGGCCCGGGCTGGGCGTGTCCATGCCGGTGGCCTGGGAACAGCTGGCCGAGCTGAAGAGCGGGGCGCAGTGGACGGTGAAGACGGCGCGCGACCACCTGTCGCTGCAGCGCGGCGACCCCTGGGCTGACTTCTGGAAGAGCCGCCAGACCGTCAAGCGCTGGCCGCCCAAGCGATGAAGCAGCTCCCCAAACGCGCCGTGCTTTACCGCATGGTCATGCCGGAACACATCTGCCCTTATGGGCTGAAGTCGCTGGACCTGCTGAAGCGCCAGGGCTACGAGGTCGAGGACCATCACCTGACCAGCCACGCCATGACCGAGGTCTTCAAGAAGGCCGAGGGCGTCAAGACCACGCCCCAGACCTTCATTGAGGGCCGGCGTATCGGCGGGCATGACGATCTGCGCGCCTTCTTCGACCATCCGGTCAAGGCCAAGGATGCGGTCAGCTACATGCCCGTCGTCGCGCTGTTCGGCATGGCGGCAGCGCTGGCGCTGGCGATCAGTTGGGACGAGGTCGGCGGCCTGCTCCTTGTGCAGACCCTGCAGCGCTTCGTCGCCATCGCCATGTGCCTGCTGGCGCTGCAGAAGCTGCGCGATGTCGAAAGCTTCTCGACCCTGTTCCTCAACTACGACCTGCTGGCGCGGCGCTGGGTGCGCTATGCCTACCTCTATCCCTTTGCCGAAGGGCTGGCCGGGCTGCTGATGCTGGCGGACGTGGCGCCGTGGCTGTCCGTGCCGCTGGCCCTCTTCATTGGTACGGTGGGCGCCGTCTCGGTCATCAAGGCGGTCTATGTCGACAAGCGGGAGCTCAAATGCGCCTGTGTAGGAGGCGACAGCGCCGTGCCGCTGGGTTTTGTGTCGCTGACCGAGAACCTGATGATGGCGGCGATGGCGCTGTGGATGGCGTCCAGGGCGGTCTGACGAGGCCGGATCAGGCACGCCGATTGCCAGACAGGTCTTCCAGCTTCGAACCGGGTGGCCCATGTCGACATCGACTGAGCGTTACGTCTTCTTCAACAACGCGGCCGACCATGAGGCCGTGCGCAAGGCCGGCGCCGTGGCCGCCGCTTGCGGGGCCAAGGTGGTGGAGCGCCTGCCCAAGGCCATCCTGCTGGAGGTGGATGTGCTGAGGGTGCCCGACATCGCCGCGGCCCTGGCAGACTGGCAATTCACCCCCGAGAGGCGGCAGACTCGGGAGCGGCGGCTCACGCCGGCCCGACGCGCTGCGGTCTTGCGGCCCGCCGTGGCCGCGGCCTAGCCGCAGCCGGTTTAGACGGTGTCCCCCGCGAGCACGCGCTTCAGCGGTGCGCCGCTGACGGTCTCCTGGCCCAGCAGCATCTCGGTCAGCCTGTCCAGGCGGTCGCGTTTTTCCTCGAGCACCCGGCGGCATTCGGCCTGGGCGCTTTCCAGCAGGGCGCGGGCCTCGTCGAGCACCGACTTCTGCACGTCCGGCCCGATCAGCTCACGCGGCACGCCGGCCATGCTGAGCAGGCCGAAGGTCTTGCCAAAGCCCAGCGAGCCCACCATGTTGGTGGCCAGTTCGGAAGCGCGCTTGAGGTCGTCGGCCGCGCCGGAGGAAGCATTGCCGAAGGCGATCAGCTCGGCTTCGCGGCCGGCCAGCATCATGGCCAGGCGGCCACGCAGCTCGCGCTCGCCATAGAGGGGCTCCTCATTGGCGCGGGCCACGTAGGTCACGCCCAGGGCGGGGCCGCGCGGCTCGATGCTGACGCGTTCGACGCTGCCGGCCTCCAGCACATGGGCCACCAGGGCATGGCCGGACTCGTGGAAGGCGATGCGGCGCAGCGTCTCCGGCGTGATGAGGTTCTTGGTGTTGCTGACTTCACCGCCGAGCTGGTGGGTCTCCAGCGACTGGTAGACACGCTCCTGGCTGACCAGGGCCTCGCCGGCCTCGGCCGCATAGGCGGCGGCGCGGTTGACGCAGTTGGCGATGTCGGCCGGCGACATGCCGGCGGCGGTGCGGGCGATGGACGCAACGTCGATGCCGGGCGCCGATTTGGTCTGGCCGAGATACAGGCCGAACAGCTGCTCGCGCTCGGGCACCGTGGGCAGGGCGGTGCGCACGATGAGGTCGAAGCGGCCAGGGCGGCGCATGGCCTCGTCGACGTTGTCGACATGGTTGGTGGCGCCGACGACGACGACGTTCTCCAGCGCGGCGAAGCCGTCCATCTCCACCAGCAGGCGGTTGATGATGCGGTTTTGCTCCTGCTCGCCGCCGCCACCGCCGGCTTCCTTGCCGTTGCTGCGCTTGCCGATGCCGTCGATCTCGTCGATGAAGATGATGCAGGGGGCCGATTCGCGGGCCTTCTTGAACAACTCCTTCACCTTGCCGATGCCGGCGCCATAGAACATGGAGCTGAAGTAAGAGCCGTCCACGCTGATGAAGCTGGCGCCGCACTCGCCGGCCAGGGCCTTGGCCAGCAGCGTCTTGCCGGTGCCGGGCGGGCCGTCGAGCAGCACGCCGCGCGGGGCCTTGGCGCCGACGGCGGCGTACTGTTTGGGATCCTTCATGAAGGCGGCGACGCGGCGCAGGGCCTTCTTGGCCTCGTCGGCGCCGATGACGTCGTCGAAGCGGGTGCGGGGCTTTTCAGCCAGGCGGGTGCGCTGGCCGAGGCCGCCGCGCATCTGCAGATAGATGAGCGGTGCGGCTACCAGCAGCAGCAGCAGAATGGGGCCGAGCACATTCGCGGCGCGCTCCAGGGACTGGAACAGGCGCTGGCCCGAAGTGCGAGCGTCCACGTCGATGTCGGTCAGCGCAAAGCCCTGGGCCACGCTGAGCTCGCCCAGGCGCGAGCCGATCTCGTTCTTGCAGCCCAGGCCGCAGTCGATGAGCCGGGTACTGAAGAATTTGCCGCTACGGTCGGTATAGAGCACCAGGCCCCCGCTGACGCCGACGGCGGCAACGTCCTTGGCCTGCAGGGCGCGTTCGAACTCCGAGGCCTCGCGCGGGTGGGCCAGCCATTGCTCGGGCGCCTTCTCGAAGGCAAGAGCGGTGGCGTTCTTGCGAGCCTGCATCTCGCTGGCGGTGCGTTCATGCAGCGTCGACAGGCCGAGCCCAGCCAGCAGCAGGGCCGCGGCGCTGGCCGCAATGATGAGCTTCTGACGCAACCCGGGCGAAGGGGTGTTGCTGGCGCTGTCCATGGTGTGAGGGCGAGGTCCGGTACTGCAATCCGCCCAGACTAGCGGCCTCGCGCCGGCGCTGCGCGTGCGTTATCGAGCTTGGGCCGGAGTCGATTGCAACAGCCGTCTCAAGCGCGAAAAACTGCCCAGCTCAGACGGCCTTCATCTTGGCCCGCGACGAAAGGCAGTAGCCCAGCGTCACGGCAATCCCTGCCATGACGGCACTGGTACCGCCCCAGATCGCCACCGGCATCGGTGCAAATGCCCACAGCCCGGCATAGACGAGGCCGCTCAGCACCAGGGACCACCCAGCAACCCGGCGGACCTGTCGTGCGCAGGCGCTGGGCACGAAGGCCTTGGGCATGCGGTTGCCGAACCAGGCAATCATCAGCCCGTTGGCGCCGATGACCAGGCGCGTGACCGTATCGCCGTCCAGATAGCCCAGTTTGCGCGCGACGCTGGCGACAAGCGCCAGTACAACGATGCCTGCACCCCAGGCGAGGCTGCCAATCAGTTCGCTTCTCTGTGCCTTGTTCATTGCGCAATCTCCCTGCCAGTGTGCGGCGCCTGGTCGCCCAGGCTGAAGGAATGGACAAAGCCCAGCAGTGCCTCTTCGAGCACCGAGAGCTTGAGGTGGTAGATGACGGACTTGCCGCTCTTTTCCGCGTGCACCAGGTCAGCCTCCTTCAGCACCGCGAAGTGCGCCGACATCGTCGGCTTGGAGACATTGAATTGATCACTGATTTCGCCCGCGCTCAATGGCCCCTGGCGCAGCAACTGCAGCACCCGGCGGCGGGTCGGATCGGCGAGTGCCTTGAAGACTTGGCTCATGTTGTGATGATTAGCTAATCATCTAAATGAGTCAAGCGCAGACAACAAAAAAGCCGCGCGAGGCGGCTTTGACAAGGTATTGGATTTCTTGGAATTCTGGTGCCGGCAAGAGGAGTCGAACCCCCGACCTTCGCATTACGAATGCGCTGCTCTACCAACTGAGCTATGCCGGCCTCTGCCCCTTGCGGGGCAGCCGTATCCGCTTTTCCCTTGCGGGTTTGGCGAAGCCCTAGATGATAGCCTAAGTGTTGCGGACCGCCAAGATTGGCTTGCTTTTCGGCTTTCAGCCAGCAAACTCCGCCGCATGAAGACGATCCGGAACCTGCTGCTCGCCGTCTGGGCGTTGTTCACCTTGGTGGCGGTCCAGGCCGCGGGTGAGCGCTTTGACGTGGCCACCCGCGAAGGCGTCGTGACGCCGGTGTTCTGGGAGGCGGCGGACTCGCCCAAGGCGACGGTGCTGCTGTTTCCCGGCGGCATCGGCGGCTTCGGGCGCGTGGAAGCCGGGCGGCCGGCGAGTCGCAACTTCCTGGTGCGCTCCATGGGCGACTTCCTGGCCCAGGGCTACAACGTCGCCATCTTCGGCAAGCCCAGCGACACGCCCGACCTCGGCTACCAGGAGCGCATCTCGGATGCCCACATGACCGACATCCGTGCGGTGCTGCGGGCGGTGAAGCAGAAGTCCACGTTGCCGGTCTGGCTGGTGGGCACCAGTCGCGGCACGGTCTCAGCGACGGCGGCGGCCATCCGCTTGCAGAGCGACATCGCGGGCTTGGTGCTGACGTCCAGCATCGTCGCCTGGGACAAGCCGGGCGCCGTACCGCGCCAGGATCTGGCCGCCATCCACGTGCCGGTGCTGGTGCTGCACCACGCCAAGGACCAGTGCCGCCAGACCCTGCCGCGAGACGTCGGCTACATCCTGAAGGGATTGACCGCCGCACCGATGAAGAAGCAGTGGATGGTGGAAGGCGGCGCCGACCCGACGGGCGACGCCTGCGAGGCCTTCCATTGGCACGGTTTCATCGGCATGGAGGCCGAGGCCGTGAGGCTGATCACCGGCTGGATGGACCAGCCGGTGCCGTGATCAGCTCGCGTCGCGGTGGTAGGCCGTGATGCGCTCGACTTCGTTCTTCGAGCCGAGCGCCACGGCCACGCGCTCATGCAGCTTGGTGGGCTGCAGGCTCATGATGCGCTCGCTGCCATTGGTGGCCGCGCCGCCGGCCTGCTCGACGATGAAGGCCATGGGGTTGGCCTCGTACATCAGGCGCAGCTTGCCGGGCTTGTCGGGCTCGCGCTGGTCCCAGGGGTAGATGAAGATGCCGCCGCGGGTCAGGATGCGGTGCACGTCGGCCACCATGCTGGCCACCCAGCGCATGTTGAAGTCCTTGACGCGCGGGCCGGTGGAGCCGGCCAGGCATTCGTCGATGTAGCGGCGCATCGGCGGCGCCCAGTGGCGCATATTGGACATGTTGATGGCGAATTCCTTGGTGTCCTCGGGAATGCGTACCTCGTCCTGGGTCAGCACCCAGGAGCCGGTCTCGCGGTCCAGCGTGAACATGGCGACGCCGTCGCCCACCGTCAGCACCAGCATGCTCTGCGGGCCGTAGACGCAGTAGCCGGCAGCGGCCTGCTGCTTGCCGGGCTGCAGGAAGTCCTCGTCGCTGACGCCGCGCGAATGGCCCACCTTGCGCAGCACGCTGAAGATGGTGCCGATGCTGACGTTGACGTCGATGTTGGACGAGCCATCCAGCGGATCGAACAGCAGCAGGTATTCGCCTTGCGGATAGCGGTTGGGCACGACGTAGATGCTGTCCATCTCCTCGCTGGCCATGGCCGCGAGATGACCCCCCCATTCGTTGGCCTCGATCAACACCTCGTTGGCGATGATGTCCAGCTTCTTCTGCACCTCGCCCTGCACGTTTTCGCTGCCGGCGCTGCCCAGCACGCCGCCCAGCGCGCCCTTGTTGACGGCGATGGCGATGTGCTTGCAGGCGCGCGCGACGACCTCGATCAGCAGGCGCAGTTCCTGCGGGATGTGGCCGTGCTCGCGCTGCTGCTCGACCAGGTACTGGGTAAGCGAAACGCGGCTCATGCCTGGCCTCCGGAAGCGAGGGCGCGCTCGACGATCTCGCGCACGTCGCTGGACAGGTCCGGCTTGGCGGCGACGCGGGCCACCGCCTCGCGGGCTGCCGCGCGATAGGGCTCGGCCAGCACGGCCCAGCGGTCCATGGCACGGGCGATGCGGCTGGCCAGCTGCGGGTTGATGGCATCGATGGCCAGCACTTGGTCGGCCCAGAACACATAGCCCGCCGCGTCGACGCGGTGGAAGGCGGCCGGATTGAACATGCACAGCGAGGCCAGCAGGCTGCGCGCGCGGTTCGGGTTCTTCAGCGTGAAGTCGGCATGCTTGGTCAGGGCCTTGGCGCGGGCGAACACGCGGCCATCGGCTTCGGGGGCGCGGGCCTGCAGCGAGAACCACTTGTCCACCACCAGGGCGTCGTCCTTGAACAGCGCGTGGAAGCGCTCCAGGGCCGGCGCGGCCAGGCCGGCATGGGCATTGACCAAGGCGGCCAGGGCGCCGAGGCGCTCCGTCATGTTGGACGCGTCCTTGAAGCGCTGGTAGGCCTTGCCCGGCCAGACGGTGTCGCCCGAGGCTTGCGCATCCAGCACGAGCATGGACAGGGCCAGGTTGGCCAGGGCGCGCTTGCCGGAGGAGACCGGGTCGGGCGTGTAGCCGCCGGCGACCTGGTTGGCTTCGAAGGCGGCGGCCCAGTCGTCGCGCAGGGCGGCGGCGAGCTGGGTTTGCGCAGCCATGACGGCGGCGTGGATGGCCTGCGGATCGACGACCTCGAGCTGCTCGGCGATATAGGCCTCGCCGGGCAGGGTCAGGGCCAGCTCCTTGAAGGCCGGGTCCAGCTCGGGGTGGTTGAGGATGGCGCGCATGGCCTCGATGAAGACGGGGCTCAGCACCAGGGGCTGGCCAGCGCGCAGCGAGTGCAGGATGCGGTTCAGCGCCAGGCGCTGGCCGGCTTCCCAGCGGTTGAAGGGGTCGCTGTCATGGCGCATCAGCACCATCAGGCCGGCGTCGGACAGGCCGTCTTCCAGCACCACCGGAGACGAGAAGCCGCGCAGCAGCGAAGGCACGGGCTCGCTGTCGATGTTGTCGAAGACGAAGGTCTGCTCGGCCTGGTCCAGCACCAGCACCTGTTCGGTCTCGCCGTTGGCGTTCAGCGCCAGGGCGGCGCCGTGGCGGTCCAGCAGGCCCATGACGATGGGAATGACCTGGGGCTGCTTGTCGGTCTGGCCCGGCGTGGCCGGCGTCGTCTGCGACAGGCGCAGCGTGAAGGTGCGGGCGGCCGCGTCATGCTCGCCGCGGGCGGTCACGCGCGGCGTGCCGGCCTGGGAGTACCAGCGCTTGAAGGTGTCCAGGCGGGTGGCCAGCGCCGAGCCAGGGTTGGCGTCGGCGATGGCCGCGGCGAAGTCGTCGCAGGTCACGGCCTGGCCGTCGTGGCGCTCGAAGTAGAGCTTCATGCCCGCCTCGAAGCCCTTGCGGCCGACCAGGGTCTGGTACATGCGCACGACCTCGGCACCCTTCTCGTAGACGGTGGCCGTGTAGAAGTTGTTGATCTCGCTGTAGCTGTCCGGGCGCACCGGGTGGGCCATGGCGCCGCTGTCCTCGGGGAACTGCATGGCGCGCAGCTGGCGCACGTCCTGGATGCGGCAGACGGCGCGGGCCGACGGGCTGCCGGCCATGTCCATGGAGAACTCCTGGTCGCGGAAGACGGTCAGGCCTTCCTTCAGCGACAGCTGGAACCAGTCGCGGCAGGTGACGCGGTTGCCGGTCCAGTTGTGGAAGTACTCGTGCGCGACGATGGACTCGATGCGGTTGAAGTCGGCATCGGTGGCGGTGGCGGGCGAGGCGAGCAGGGCGCTGGTGTTGAAGATGTTCAGGCCCTTGTTCTCCATGGCGCCCATGTTGAAGTCGGACACGCCGACCACCATGAAGCGCTCCAGGTCCAGCGGCAGGCCGAAGCGGGCCTCGTCCCAGACGATGGAGGCGATCAGCGAGTTCATCGCATGCTCGGTCTTCTCCAGGTCGCCGCGGCGCACATAGACCTGCAGCAGATGGTCCTTGCCGGCGCGGGTGCGCACGCGTTGCTCGCGCGCGACCAGGTCGCCGGCGACGACGGCGAACAGATAGCTGGGCTTGGGGAAGGGATCGCTCCAGACGGCGAAGTGGCGGCCGTTTTCCAGGTCGCCGCTGTCTTCCAGATTGCCGTTGGCCAGCAGGATGGGGAAGCGGGCCTTGTCGGCGCGCAGCGTCACCTTGTAGACGGCCATCACGTCGGGCCGGTCCAGGAAATAGGTGATGCGGCGGAAGCCCTCGGCCTCGCACTGCGTGAAGAAGCTGCCGCCCGAGGTGTAGAGGCCGGACAGGGCGGTGTTCTTCTCGGGGCAGGTGGTGTTGCGGATCTCGAGCGCGAAGTCGGCATCGGGCGCGCCTTCGATGATGAGCTCGTGGCCCTCCTGGCGGAAGGACACGCTGCTGCCGTCGATGAGCACGCGCAGCAGGTTGAGCTCCTCGCCATGCAGGCGCAGCGGGCCGTGGGCGACCGAGCGGTTGCGCTCGATCTGCATCTTGCTCGTGACGATGGTCTTGGCCGGATCGAGATCGAAGGTCAGGTCGACCTTGCGGATCCAGAACGCCGGCTGCTGGTAGTCCAGGCGTTGGATCAGGGGGGCAGTACCTTCACGCATGAGGTTTCCTTTTAATGGGCCGCTCGGTTGCCCGACAGCAGCCAGATGCCGGCCAGGCAAAGCACCAGGCCGGCGAATTGCTTGAGGCTTACGGCCTCCTTGAAGGCCATCATGCCGATGATCAGCAGCGCCGCTGTGACGACCGAGGCCGACAGCACGAAGGCGCTGGACAGCGTTGCGCCCGCCCGGTAGGCGAGCAGAAAGCCCAGCTCGATCAGCACGATGGCGACGGCCACGCCCCAGACCGCACCGCCCAGCTCGCCCGCCGCCTGCGCCAGCGGCGCCTGCAGCGGGAAGAGCAGGAACAGGGGCAGGCTCAGGGCCGCCGCGCCGAGATAGAAGGCGATCAGCGCCAGCACCGGATGGGCGCCGGGCGCGACCTGCTTCTGCATGAGGTGGTAGAGCACCTGGCCGGTGATGGCGACGGCCATGGCCAGGGCAAACCCCATCTTCATCAGACGCCCTGCTTCAGCGATTCGGTGATGAAGGGATCGAGGTCGCCGTCCAGCACCTTCTGCGTCGCCGAGGTCTCGTAGTTGGTGCGCAGGTCCTTGATGCGGCTCTGGTCCAGCACATAGCTGCGGATCTGGTGGCCCCAGCCGACGTCGGTCTTGGTGTCTTCCAGCTTCTGCTGTTCTTCCATGCGCTTCTTCATCTCGTGGTCGTACAGGCGCGAGCGCAGGCGGCGCCAGGCGACGTCACGGTTGCTGTGCTGGCTGCGGCCGTCCTGGCATTGCACGACGATGCCGGTCGGGATGTGCGTCAGGCGCACCGCCGAGTCGGTCTTGTTGATGTGCTGGCCACCGGCGCCGCTGGCGCGGAAGGTGTCGGTGCGCACGTCGGCCGGGTTGATGTCGATCTCGATCGAGTCGTCCACCTCGGGATAGACGAACAGCGACGCGAAGGACGTGTGGCGGCCGCCGGACGAGTCGAAGGGGCTCTTGCGCACCAGGCGGTGCACGCCGGTCTCGGTGCGCAGCAGGCCGAAGGCGTACTCGCCCTCGACCTTGATGGTGGCGCTCTTGATGCCGGCCACGTCACCCGGCGTCTCGTCTTCCAGCGTGGCCTTGAAGCCCTTGCGTTCGCAGTACTTCAGGTACTGGCGCAGCAGCATGCCGGCCCAGTCGCAGGCCTCGGTGCCGCCGGCGCCGGCCTGGATGTCGATGAAGCAGTTGCTCGGGTCGGCCGGGTTGTTGAACATGCGGCGGAACTCGAGTTCCTCGACCTTGGCCTGCAGTGCGGCCGCGTCGGCCTCGATGGCCAGCATGCCGGCCTCGTCGCCTTCCTCCTTGCTCATCTCGAAGAGCTCGGCGTTGTCGGCCAGCGAGGAGGTCAGGTGCGTGATCGTCTCGACCACGGCTTCCAGCGTGCGCTTTTCCTTGCCCAGTTCCTGGGCGCGCTTGGGGTCGTTCCAGACGTTGGGGTTCTCGAGCGACGCGTTGACTTCGTTCAGGCGCAGGGCCTTGCGATCGAAGTCAAAGATACCCCCTTAGCGCGTCGGTACGCGCTGCGAGGTCGGCGAGGTTGTTGCCGATTTGATTGATGTGTTCGATGTCCATGACGGGCACGCGGGTCAAAAGGGGGAGATTTTCGCATGGCGAGGAGGCACACTGCGGGCCGCCGGGGACGAGACTGCCGCAGGCAGCGCCCGGTGGGAGCTCCAACAACATGCACCTGCTGTCCTCCTGTCGCGCGCTGGCCCAGACGGCCGCGCTCGCCACCTGCCTGATCTGGGCCACCAGCCCCGCCCTGGCCGACACCGCCGCGCCGCCGGTCGCGGCCAAGAAGCCGCGTGACGTCAGCGTCCACGGCGACCGCCGCATCGACGACTATTTCTGGCTGCGCGAGAAGGACGATGCCGAGGTGCAGGCCCATCTGAAGGCCGAGGCCGCCTATGCCGAGGCCTGGTACAAGCCCCATGAGGCGGCGGTGGAGAAGCTCTTCGAGGAGATGAAGGGCCGCATCCAGCAGCGCGACGAGGCCGTCCCGCAGCGCCAGGGCGCCTGGTGGTACAGCAGCCGCACCGAGGTCGGCAAGCAGTACCCGATCTTCTTCCGCCGCCCGGCGCAGGGCCCGCAGCGCCTGCACGACGCCCAGGCGCCCGAGCAGTTGCTGCTGGACATGAACGAGCTGGCCAAGACCCGCAAGTTCGTGAACCTGAACGGCATGACCGTCAGCCCCGACGACCGCCTGCTGGCCTACGGTGTGGACAGCAGCGGCGCGCGCGACTTCGAGCTGCATGTGCGCGACCTGACGACGGGCGAGGACCGCGTCATCGCCAGCACGCCTCACGCCGACGCCTTTGTCTGGGCGGCCGACAGCCGGACCCTGTTCTACATCCGCCACAACGAGGCCCGCCGCTCCCACCAGTTGTGGCGCCACCGCCTCGGCACCACCACGCCGGACGTGCTGGTGCACGAGGAGCCCAGCGAACTCTTCAACCTGCAGCTGACCAGGTCGCTGGACGGCCGCACGCTAATGCTGGGCTCGATGTCCAAGGACACCTTCGACTGGCAGGTGCTGCCGGCCGACCAGCCCGAAGGCCGCTGGCGCGAGGTGCTGCCGCGCAAGTCCGGGCAGGAGTACGCCATCACGCCCTTTGGCGGCGAGCTGCTGCTGCGCATCAACGACCGCGGCGTGAACTACCGCCTGCTGCGCCTGCCCATGAAGCCCGGCAAGGGGCCGCTGTACGCTGCCCAGGACCTGAAGCGCGGCCGCGAGCTGATCGCCCACCGCGACGACGCCATGATCGAAAGGGCGGTGGCGTTCAAGACCCATGCGGTCGCCCAGATCCGCGAAGGCGGCTCGGTCAAGCTGCGCATCTACCCCATGGCCGGCGGCGCGCCGCGCGAGGTGGCCTTCAAGGAGGTGGCCTACAGCGCCATGGTCAGCGTCCAGCGCGAGTTCGACGCGCCGAAGGTGCGCTTCGCCTACAACTCGCTGACCACGCCGGCCAGCACCTACGAGGCCGATCTGGCTACCGGCAAGCTGGAACTGCTGAAGGTGGCTCCCGTGCAGGGCGGCTATGACGCCAGCCTGTATGCCAGCGAGCGCCTGTGGGTGACAGCGGCCGACGGCGCCAAGGTGCCGGTCAGCCTGGTCTACCGCAAGGACAAGCGCCGCGCCGGCCCGCAGCCGCTGTGGCTCTACGGCTATGGCAGCTATGGCTTCCCGAACGACCCGTACTTCTCCAGCGCCCGCCTGTCCATGCTGGACCGCGGCGTCATCTACGCCATCGCCCACATCCGCGGCGGCGGCGACCTGGGCCGGCAGTGGTATCTGGACGGCAAGCTCGGCAAGAAGATGAACACCTTCACCGATTTCGTCGCCTGCGCGGAAGGCCTGGTGAAGCAGGGCTATACCCAGCCCGGCCAGCTCATCATCCATGGCGGCAGCGCCGGCGGCCTGCTGGTGGGGGCGGCCACCAACCTGCGCCCCGACCTCTTCAAGGCCGTGGTCGCCCAGGTGCCCTTCGTCGACGTCATCAACACCATGCTGGACGCGAGCCTGCCGCTGACGACCGAGGAATACATCGAGTGGGGCAACCCCAACAAGGCCGACGAATACGCCTGGATGCGCGCCTACAGCCCCTATGACAATCTGAAGCCGGCAGCCTATCCGGCGGTGCTGGCCAAGACCGCCATCAACGACAGCCAGGTGCCCTACTGGGAGGCGGCCAAATACGTGGCCAAGCTGCGCAGCATGAACAGTGGCAGCGGCCCGGTCCTGTTCGACATCAACATGACAGCCGGCCATGGCGGCGCCTCGGGCCGCTTCGATGCGCTGCGCGAGACGGCGCGCACCTATGCCTTCATGCTGCAGCAGTGGGGCCTCTTGAATGAGTGACGGCTACTGGCGCCGCACGCGCCGCCTCACGGTCGGGCTGCTGCTCGCCTGGGCCGTCGTGGGCTTCGCGCCGGTGTTCTTCGCGCGCGAGCTCAGCATCGAGGTGTTCGGCTGGCCCCTGGGCTTCTGGCTGGCCTCGCAGGGCGCCCTGCTGGGCTTCTGCGCCATCGTCATCGTCTACGCCCGTGCGATGGACAGGCTGGAGGCGGAGCTCAGCGAGCCGCTTCGCTCCTGAACAGCCGGCGCGCCTCGGCTTCGCCGACATAGCGGGCATAAAGCTGCTGGATCCAGCCTTCGCGGCGCAGCATGGCGATCTGGGCCTGCAGCAACTGCACGTCGTCGTCGCTGACGTTGCCGCGGTTCAGGTAGAGGCCGATGGGCTCGGTGGCGGCTTCGGGCAGGTCCACGATGACGGCCTGGGGAGGCAGGCTGCCCTCGCGGACCAGCTTGGCGTGGATCATGTTGGGCATGATGGCGGCCTGGATGCGCCCGGCGACGAGCTTGGCCGCGAGGTTGTTGAAGTCGGGCGAATACTCCGCCTGGCGCGAGGCCAGCAGCGGCGCGACCTGCTCCTCCAGGGCCTCGCCAAGGCGCACGCCGCGCACCAGGCCGAGCCTGAGTTCGGGCCGGCCGAGCAAGGCCTTGAGTGACTGTGGGCCCTGGGCCGAAGCGACGACGAGGTCCAGCTTGGTGTAGGCATAAGGCAGGAAGTGTCCGACGCGGTCACGGTCGGCGGCGCGCATGGCCGAGGTCACGACGTCGATCTCGCCGCGTTCGAAGTCCAGCAGCACGCGGGCGCGGGGCATGTAGCGCAGCGTCAGCCTGCAGCCGCTGAGCCGGGCGACCTCGTCCAGCAGGTCGGGGACGACGCCCTGGACGCGGCCATCGCGCAGGAAGGCCGAATAGCCCAGGTCTGACACGCCGATATGGAGCTCGCGGGAGCAAGCCGCCGTCGCGGGCTGGGCGGCGGCCAAGGCCAGCAGGGCGAAGGCGGCGTGTCTTGGGCCCATGCTCAAGCCAGGAAGGCCTCGATGGCCGCCGCCAGCGCTTCGGGCTGGTCGTGGTGCAGCATATGGCCGGCGTCCTGCAGCACGGCCTGGCGCAGGCCGGGCACCAGGGCCAGGCGGGCCTCGAAATCGGCGCGCGGGTAGCGCGTGCCCCAGAAGCGCGTCAGCTGGTCGTCGCTGCCCTCCACCCACAGCGTCGGCGCGGCGATGCGCTGCCAGCAGGCCAGCACCTCGGCCTTGCGGTAGAGCATGGGGTTGGCCAGCTTGTGGGCCGGATCGGCATTCAGCTGGAAGCCCTCCGCCGTCTCACGGGACCAGTGGCTGGCCAGCCAGGCGGCCTTGTCGGCGGCCAGGCGGGGGTTGTTGCGGCGCAGGCGTTCGGCCACGTCGGACAGGCTGGCGTAAGGGCGCAGCGAGGGCGGGTCCTTCAGCTCGTCCAGCCATTTGGCCAGGCGCTCGGGCGCGGCCGCGGGCGAGATGTCGGGCATGCCGAAGCCTTCGAGATTGACGAGGCGACGGATGCGCTGCGGCCTAACCCCGGCATAGCTCATGGCCACGTTGCCGCCCATGCTGTGGCCCAGCAGGTCGACGGGGCGGTCCGGGCTCAAGGCATCGAGCAGGGCGTCGAGGTCGCCGAGATAGTCGGGAAACCAGTAGCAGTCGGCGCCCGTCGTGGCGCTGAGGCCGAAGCCGCGCCAGTCCAGCGCGATGACCTCGCGTTCCTGCCGCAGCGCGTCGACGACGAACTGGAAGGAGGCGCCGACGTCCATCCAGCCATGCACCATGACCAGGGGCGGCTGCCCCTGCAAGGGTTGACCCCAGCGCAGAATGTGGTGGCGCAGGCCGCGCAGGGTCAGGAATTCGCTGCGGTGAGCGCGGCGCGGGATATAGACATCGGGCATATCCGCACTGTAGGACACCGCAGTCCGCTGACAATGGGGTCACCATGCCTTCACCCCACGACATCCGCGCCGCCGAGCCGCGCGACCTGAAAGCCATCGTCCAGCTGATCAGCGAGCTGGCCGAGTTCGAGCATCTGACCCATCTGCTGGAGGTCACGCCCGACAAGCTCGAGCCGCATCTGTTCGGCGACGAGCCGGTGGCCGAGTGCATGGTCGGCGAGATCGACGGCGAGGTCGTCGCCTTCGCGCTGTACTACACCAACTTCTCGACCTTCCTGGCCAAGCCCGGCCTCTATCTGGAAGACCTTTACGTGCGCCCCGCCCACCGCCGCAGCGGCCTGGGCAAGGCCCTGCTGATCCAGCTGGCCCAGCTGGCCTGCGAGCGCGGCTATGGCCGCTTCGACTGGACGGTGCTGGACTGGAACGAGGACGCCATCCGCTTCTATCAGAAGCTGGGTGCCGAGGTCATGCCCGACTGGCGCATCTGCCGCCTGACCGGCGAGGCGCTGCAGCGTTATGCCGACGGCGACCGTCCCAGCATGTGGTCGCCCTCCGCATGGCTCGGGCTCTGACTCGCTGACGAAACGCTGGATCCAATCACAGCATCGGCTCCGGGCAATCCATGAGACCGGCCCGGGGCGGGCTGGCTAGCATTCGCCCCCTTGTCCCAACCGGGGGTGGCCGATGGCGGAAGACCGATACGAGCAGCTGCACGGCGCCTTCCGCTGGCAGGTGCCGGCGGACTTCAACATCGCCGAAGCCTGCTGTGGCCGCTGGGCGCGTGACACGCCCGATGCCCCGGCCATCTATTTCGACAGCGAGAGCGGCTGCCGCGCCCATTACAGCTACGGCCAGCTGCAGCGCGCCGCCAACCGTCTGTCCAACGCGCTGCTGAACCAGGGCGTACGCCGCGGCCACCGCGTCGCCATCGTGCTGCCCCAGCGCTTCGAGACGGCCGTCGCCCATATCGCCATCCAGCAGATCGGTGCGGTCGCCATGCCGCTGTCCATGCTGTTCGGCGCCGAGGCCCTGGAATACCGCCTGCAGGACAGCGGGGCCGTGCTGGCCATCGCCGCCTGCGAGGCCCTGCCGGCCCTGCGCGAGGTCAAGGCCCGCTGCCCGGCCCTGCGCCGCATCTTTGTCGTCGGCGAATGCCCGGTGGACTGCGACGAGATGCCGTGGATGGAGGCCCTGCAGGCCGAGGAAGCCCGCTTCAAGGCGGTGGGGACCAAGGCCGAGGACCCGGCCATCCTGATCTACACCAGCGGCACGACCGGCAACCCCAAGGGCGCGCTGATCCCACAGCGGGCGCTGATCGGCAATCTGACCGGCTTTGTGGCCAGCCAGAACTGGTTCGGCTTCGATCCCTTCGATGCCAGCAAGCCCAGCGACGCCGTCTTCTGGAGCCCTGCAGACTGGGCCTGGACGGGCGGTCTGATGGACGCGCTGCTGCCCACCCTCTATTTCGGTCGCCCCATCGTCGCCTGGCAGGGCCGCTTCTCGACGGCCAAGGCCTTCGAGCTGATGGCGGCCTATGGCGTCACGCATGCCTTCCTGTTCCCGACGGCACTCAAGGCCATGATGAAGGCCGAGCCGCGGCCGAAGCGCCATGGGCTGAAGCTGCGCGCGCTGATGAGCGCCGGCGAGGCGGTCGGGGACGCGGTGTTCAGCTGGTGCCGGGATGCGCTTGGCGTGCCGGTCAACGAGATGTTCGGCCAGACCGAGATGAACTATGTCGTCGGCAACTGCCAGGCCCTGTGGCCGGCCAAGCCGGGCAGCATGGGCCGGGCCTACCCGGGCCATCGCGTGGCCGTCATCGACGATGAAGGTCGTGAAAGCCCACCCGGCGAGACTGGCGAGGTGGCCGTGAACGCCTATGACCGCCACGGCGTCCCCGACCCGGTGTTCTTCCTCGGCTACTGGAACAACGAGGCGGCCACCAAGGCCAAGTTCACGGGCGACTGGTGCCGCACCGGCGACCTGGCTCGCAGCGACCGCGACGGCACGCTCTGGTACGAGGGCCGTGCCGACGACGTCTTCAAGGCCGCCGGCTACCGCATCGGCCCCGGCGAGATCGAGAACTGCCTGCTCAAGCACCCGGCCGTGGCCAACGCGGCCGTCGTGCCCAAGCCGGACGCCGAGCGCGGCGCCCTCGTGAAGGCCTATGTGGTGCTGGCCGACGGCCACGCCGGCGACGCCGCGCTGGTGGAGGCCCTGCAGGCGCACGTGAAGGCCCGCCTGGCGCCCTACGAGTACCCCAAGGAAATCGAGTTCATCGACGCCCTGCCCATGACGACGACGGGCAAGGTGCAGCGCCGCGTGCTGAGGCTGCGCGAGCAGGAGCGCGCGGCGGCCACGGCCTAGCGAACGCGCTCCGGCACCTCCCAGGCGCAGAAACCCTTGGTCGTCACCGCTGCGCCCAGGCGCTCGTAGAAGCGGATCGCGCTGGCGTTGCGCGCGTTGACCTCCCAGCGCAGCCGGTTCGCGCCGGTCTGCGCCGCGAAACCGTGCAGCCAGCGCAGCATCGCCTCGCCGATGCCACGGCCACGGCAGGCGGCGCGCACATAGACATCGTCGATGGCCAGCGTCGTCGCGCCGCGCCAGATCGCGTAGACGCGGGTGTAGCTGACATAGCCGACCTGCCGCCCGTCGAGTTCGGCCAGCACTGCGGCGAAGCGGGGCTGGGGGCCGAAGCCGTCGCGACAGAAGCGTTCCAGGTCGGTCTGCAGCGCCGCCGGACTTCCCTCGTGCGCAGCCAGCTCGCGGAGCATCTCGAACAGCGCGGGCGCATCGCGCCGCGTGGCGTGGCGGCAGCTCAGCATGGCTTGCCGCGCTCGCAGATCGGGCCGGACAGGGCGCGCAGCAGCGCCACCAGGTCGGCCGCCTCGGCCGCGTTGAGGGCGATGGGCCGGCGCTCGGCGCGGCGCCGGTCGGCGCGGGCCAGCTCGCTGCGGCCCACGGCCGCGTCGGGTGCGGCGACGTAGTGGACGACGACGTCCTCCAGCGTCGCGATCTGCCCGGCATGCATGAAGGGCGCGCGCTCGGCCACGTTGCGCAGCCCCGGCGTCTTGAAGGCCCCCTCCATGCGCTCGTCGTCGGTGGCGATGAAGCTCAGCTCCGCGCAGCCGCCCGGCGGGGTGTCGCTGAACGGGCCCAGGCAGTTGAATGGGTCGGCCTGCGCGCGCGCCACCGCCGGTGCGCGGCCGCGGTCGGGCTGCAGCGGGTTGCGCGGCGCGACGCCGGTGTTGTGGAAGTGCTGATCGCTCAGCAGCGGGCCGGCGTGGCAGCTGACGCATTGGGCCTTGCCAATGAACAGACGCAGGCCGCGCACCTCCTGGGCCGACAGGGCCGATGCGTCACCGGCGATGTAGCGGTCCAACCGCGTCTCGCCCGGCATCAGCCCACGCTCATAGGCCGCGATGGCCTTGCCGAGATTGGCGAAGGCGCGGTTGACGGCGTCCTGCTGCGCGGCCGGCAGCCGGGTCCAGGCCTCGCGCTCGGCCGGCGTGCCCAGCGGGCTGGCCGCCGCTGGCAGGCCGGCGAGGGCAGGCAGCGGACCGAAGACGGCTTCGTAGTCGCGCCGGTAGCCGCCGGCCAGCAGGCGCACCAGCTGCACGCGGTTGGCGCCATGCTCGGCGCCATCTTCCAGCGGCCCCAGGGCCTGGGACCACAGACTGTCCTTGCGGCCGTCCCAGAAGAACCAGCGGCCATGCGAGGCCGCCGCGATCGGCATGGTGCGCCGGCTGCCGGTGGCCAGGCCCTGGCCGAGAGGCCGCCCGTCCTGGAAACCGCGCTCGGGCGCGTGGCAGCTCGCGCAAGCCACCCGGCCGTTGGCGGACAGGCGGGTGTCGAAGAACAGCCGCTTGCCCAGGGCGGCCGCTTCGGGGCTGGCCTCCACGGCGTTCGATGCATCGGCCGGCGTCGCGGGCAGTTTGCCGATGTGCAGGCTGGCCAGCGTGGTGCGCTCTGCCTCGGTCCAGCCCGACGCCGCGGCGGCCAGGGGCAGCAGGGCGGCCAGGGCCAGCCACAGGGTTGCTTTCATGCGGGGGGCCTCCTCAGCGGCGATTGCGGCCGTCGTCCAGCACGACGTTGAAGACGGCGGTGTCCGCGCGCCCACCCGCCTGGATGCCCAGGCGCATGTCCCACCAGCCGGACATGCTGAACTTGACGCCTTCCAGCGCGTAGACGCCGGGGCTGAGTTCGCGCGTCACGCGCGGCTGGGTCGGGAAGCCATGGCCATGCTGGGGCATGCCGCCGCTGAACAGGATGCGGGCCTGCGAGACCGGTGTGCCGTCGGCGGCCGTCAGGCGCAGCTGCCAGGTCTGGATCCTGTCGATGACCGGCCCCTCGGCCGGCGGCGTCATGCCGACGACGAACAGGCCCTGGGTGCTGGCGTGCTGCAGCGACAGGTCCAGGTCCTTGGGTGGGCTGCCGCAGGCGCTCAGGTAGGCGGCGCTGGCGACGGCGGCGAGGGTGGCGATGAGGGTTGATCTGCGCATGGCGGAGCTCCGTAGGTGTTGTGGGGGCGAGTGCGCCCCGGGGCGACGTGGCCGCCCCTGCAAGGTTGAAGGAAGGAGAAGGCGTCAGCGGCCGGGCCGGCGTGCCGCGTCGATGAGGCGCTGCAGTTCGGTCGGCACCGGCATGGGCCGCCAGCCGCTGACATTCGCGCGGCCGGTGTTGCCGACGGGCACCCAGAGCCAGGTCTTCAGCGCCGCGCCGGCGACGCGCCAGGCCTGGCCCAGCAGTTCGGCCGCATCGCGCTGGCGCCAGGCGAAGGCGAGCATGGCGCCGTGCGCGCGCACATGCTCAAGCGTCGACGCCTGGCCTAGGATGTGGGCCCGCTCCAGGTGGTGCAGGGCCAGGTCGAGGCGGCCGCGCGCTTCCTGCCAGCGAGCAGCGTCGAGCTCGGCCTGCACGCGGGGGCGGATGCGGCGGGCAAACTGGGGCGAGAGGTTCATCGCGATGGCGTGGGTGGCTGCAATGGCTTGGATTCTTCGCGGGGAGACCGGAATGCGCTTGAACGAAACGGCTGACCTGAAGGGGCTGGCATGAGCGGGCCGGGCCTGGAACCGGCCCAGCCCTGGAGCCTGGTGGGCCGGCCCGCGCGCGGCAGCGACAGCAGTGGCCGCATCTACTCCTGGCAGGGCGGCAGTCTGTGGATAGGCAGCAGCCAGGGCCGCACCGAATGGCATGACCACCATGCCCACCAGCTGGCTCTGGCGCCCGCGGGCGAACTGCGCTTTCGCACCGAGGCGCAAGGGCCGTGGACGGAGTTCGCCGGCGCGCTGGTGCCCAGCCACTGCAAGCATCAATTCGAGGTCGACGGCCTGCGTGTCATCCACCTCTTCGTCGAGCCCGAGAGCCGGGCCGGCCGGGCGCTGCTGCAGCGCTTCGGCGCCGGCAGCATCGCCTCGCTGCCGGGCGACGAGGCGCGCGCGGCGGCGCAGGCCCTGTTCGCGGCCTTTGCCGCCGATGCCGACGCGCCGGCCATGCGCCAGGCGGCCCTCGCCGCCATCGCCGCGCTGTGCGGCGCCAACACCGAGCCCGATGCCGAGCTGGACCCGCGGCTGGCCCGCGCCCTGGCCTTCATCCGCGAGCGCATCGCCCAGCCGCTGTCACTGGGCGAGGTGGCGGCCTCGGTCGCGCTGTCCGAGAGCCGCTTCCGCCATCTCTTCGTCAGCGGTACGGGCAGCTCTTTCCGCGCCTATCTGCTGTGGTTGCGCATCAACCTGGCCATCGACGCCGCGATGGCTGGCGCCTCATGGACAGTGGCCGCCCACCAAGCCGGCTTTGCGGACTCGGCCCATCTGAGCCGCACGCACAAGCGCATGTTCGGCATCGAGCCGACGGCGGTGCGCCCCCAGCCCGCCGCGGCCGCGCGCTGAGCCGTCAGGCCGCGCGGTTGCGCAGCCGCAGCAGGCTCAGGCCCAGCAGCACGAACAGACCGCCCGAGATGCGGTTGAACAGCCGCAGATGCCGGGCCTCGGTCAGGAAGCGGCGCAGCGTGCGGAACAGGCTGACGTAGAAGGCGTGCGACACCAGGGCGAAGGTCGTGAAGGTGACGGTCAGCAGCACCGTCTGCCACGCCAGTGATTCGCCCGGCACCAGGAACTGCGGAAACAGCGCCGTGAAGAACAGGATGGCCTTGGGGTTGGTGACGGCCACACCCAGGCCCTGCAGGAAGAGCTTGCCCGGCGTGGTCGGCTGGTGGGGTGAGGCGGCGGCATCCAGCCGCAGCGGCGCGCTGCGCCACTGCTTGATGCCCAGATAGATCAGATAGCCTGCACCGACGAGCTTGACGACCAGGAAGGCCGAGGCCGACACGGCCAGCAGCGCACCCATACCGGCCGTCGCCGCGCCCGACACGATGAAGAGGCCGGCCGCATTGCCCAGCGAGCTGAACATCGTGTGACGCGGCCCGACGGCCACCGAGTTGGAGATGGCCAGCAGCACGCCGGGGCCCGGCGAGAAACAGGTCAGCAGGGCGACGCCGCAAAACAGCAGCCAGGTCGAGAGGGGCATGGTCGGGCCGGGAGGAGGTGAAAGCCCGGCCAGTCTAGGGAAGAGCTCAAGACTGAGCACGGCGGTAGTGCAATCGCCAGATCAGCGTCCAGGTCTTGCCGCCGTCGCTGCTGCCTTCCCAGTCCCAGTCGAAGCTGTCGGGCCTGATGTCGTAGAAGCGCATGCGCTGGCCCTTGAGCTGCTCGCCCACCGGCTGGAAGGCGGTGGTGAAGAAGCGCGTCTCGCCCTCGGCGCCGCCGCTCAGCGCGAAGAAGCCGCCCTGGTTGTCGGCCCAGGCCTGACGCCAGACCCCGGCCTTGTCCATGACCGACAGCGAGCGGCCCAGCAGGCGCGGCGTGACGGCCGGGTCGCCGGCGAAATCCTCCTCGATGACCTTGCCGTCCAGGATCTTGCTGACCCGGTTGCGGGCCTGGCCCGGGCTGCCGTTGGCGTTCTTCCAGCTGACCACCCAGTCGCCGATCCAGAAGTCGAACAGTTCGGCGGGTGTGGCGGCTTGGGCGGGGTGGAGCAGGGCGGCGAACATGGCAGTGGCGGCGATCACGGAGCGCATGGCGGCTGAAGGCAGTGGCGAGAGCGTCAGCCTAGGCGGGCACCGCGCCTGCCGGTGTTGCAGAAATTGCGCGCTGTCGATTCCCGCCGCCGTCATTCGCTGCAGCAGAGTCCTACCCGTGCGTTCCGGTGGCGCCGCGTCGCTGCGACGGCCGACGGGGCATGCGGATTGCCCCGGACGGGCGAGCGCCCCAAGGAGCCCGTCATGACCGCCCTGACTTCCCACCTTCGCCTGACCGCGGCCGTGCTGACTGTGGTGCTGGCCGCCTGCCGCAAGGAGGTGCCGCCACCACCGGTGCCGCCCGCCGAGCCGACGCCGCGCGTGAGCGCGGGCGCCGAGGCGCGTGGGGCGTCCGACCATCCGCAGGCAGCGCCTGCCATCGGCGCCATGACGGCGGGGCAGGCCGCGGGGGGCAGATCGGACCGCGCCATGCAGCCCAGCGGCGGCGACGGCAGGCCGGCTGCGAGCGCACCGGCGCCACGCGCTTCACCACCCTAGACTGGGGGCCATGATCCTGCGCGAGCTGCCCGACCTGGCGCCCCGGCCGCTGACACCCGCCAACGCGGGCTTTCGCCAGTGGTTCGCCGAGCATTGGGGGCGGGAGAACGCCATCGTCATGGGCTGGTCGCGCAACGTCGAGTTCCCGCCGCACACCCAGACGCTGTCCATCAAGCGGGCCTGGGGCGGCGAGGGCGAGGACTATCTGCTGCCCGCGCGGCGGCTGCGCGTCGATGCCGGCCACTGCCTGATCCTGAACCAGGGCGGCCACTACGGGGCCCGCATCCGCAGCCGCGAACCGGTGCTGAGCTTCGGCGTGTTCTTTCGCCCCGGCCTGGCGGCGGAGCTGGCCCATGCGGCCCGCCAGACCCTGCCTGAGGCCCTGGCTGCCGACGGCGAGACCGGCTCGCTGGGGCTGTGCTTTGCCGAGCATCTGCGCCCGGCCGACGGCGCCCTGGGTGCCGAGCTGGCGGGCCTGCGCGACGCCATCCTCGCCGGCCGTGGCGAGCGCATCGGCGATGGCGATGACGAAGCCTGGCTGGAAGAGAGGATGCAGTCCCTGCTGTGGCGCATGCTGGAGGCTGAACCCGGCTGGCGCTCGCGCAGCGGCTCCCTGGCTGCCCTCAGCCGTGGCCAGCATGCCGAGCTGCTGGCCCGCCTCGACCGTGCCACCGACTACATGCTGAGCTGCCGCGCCGAGGCGTTGATGCTGGACGACATCGCCGCCGTGGCGCGGCTGTCCAAATACCACTTCGTGCGCTGCTTCCGCGCCCTGCACGGTTGCACGCCCATGGCCTGGCTGGCGCGCCAGCGCACCGAGCAGGCGCTGTGCCTGCTGCAGGACGCGACGCTGTCGCTGGACGAGGTCGCCGCGCGCAGCGGCCTGGGCTCGCGCCAGACCCTGTTCCGCCAGCTCAAGCGCCGCGGCGGCGCGGGCGGCCAGGCCTTGCGCGCACGCCTCAGCGAGACGTCGTAAGCCCCTGGCCGGCGGCCCAGGCGGCGATGTCCTCGCGCCGGATGGCTGCGGCCATCAGGCCGGGGAAGGCCTCGGGCGTGCAGGCGAAGGAAGGCACGCCCAGGGCGGCGAGCTTGGTCGCCAGGCCGCGGTCATAGGCCGGCGCGCCCTCGTCGCTCAGCGCCAGCAGTGTCACGAACTGCACGCCGCTTTCCACCAGGGCCGCGGCGCGGCTCAGCAGGCCGGCCTCGACGCCGCCTTCGTACAGGTCGGAGATCAGCACGAGGATGGTGTTGCGCGGCTCGCGGATGATGGACTGGCAATAGCCGACCGCGCCGTTGATGTCGGTGCCACCGCCCAGCTGCACGCCGAACAGCAGCTCCACCGGGTCGTCGAGCTGCTCGGTCATGTCGACCACCGCGGTGTCGAAGACGACCAACTGGGTGGACACCGCCGGCAGCGAGGCCATCACCGCGCCGAAGATGCTGGAGTAGACGACGGAGTTGGCCATGGAGCCGCTCTGGTCGATGCACAGCACCACCTCGCGCTGCGGCCGGCGCGCCTTGCGGCCGTAGCCAATCAACTGCTGGGGCACGATGGTGCGGTGTTCGGGCTGCCAGTGGCGCAAATTGGCGCGGATGGTGCGGTGCCAGTCGATCTCGGCATGGCGCGGCCGGCGGTTGCGCTGGCTGCGGTCCAGGGCGCCGGTGATGGCCGAGCGCATCGGCTCCTCGAGCTTGCGCAGCAGCTCCTCGACGACGCGTCTCACGACGAGGCGGGCCGTCTCCTTGGTGTTGGCCGGGATCACGCGCGACAGCGAGATCAGCTGGGCCACCAGGTGCACATCGGGCTGCACGGCGTTCAGCATTTCGGGCTGCAGCAGCATGTCGCGCAGGTTGAGCCGCTCCAGCGCGTCGCGCTGCATGACCTGCACGACGGAGCTCGGGAAGTATTTGCGGATGTCGCCCAGCCAGCGCGCCACGCTGGGCGACGAACCGCCGCGGCCGCCGACACGATCGCGCGACTTGGCGCCGCCCGAGCCGGGCGCTTCGTACAAGGCGGCCAGGGCCTGGTCCATCTCCTGGGCCGGGCCCGCAAGGCCGCCCAGGGATGCCTCGGCCTCGCCGCCCAGCACCAGGCGCCAGCGCCGCAGTCGTTCGCTTTCGCTCATGCACTCAACCCCATCAACAGCCGCAGCGTGGGCAGCGGCAATATGGCGCGGGCTTCGTCCCAGTCGGTGCCGGCCTGCGGGTCGGCCGCGACAGCGCCCTGCACGGCGCGCTGGCCGAGATCGCGCCGCTCGCCGGCCGAGAACTGCGCAAAGCTGCGCCGCACCAGCGGCAGTACCTGCACGAAATGGGCTTCGCCAAGGCCGGCCAGCCAGGCGTCCACCAGGCCCCAGACGGCGGCGTCGTGCAGCAGCACGACGGCATTGCGGTTCAGGAAGCCGTCCAGCCAGGCCGCGGCCTTGGGCGCATCGGCGCCGGCCGACAGGTGCAGTGACAGCTGCTGGGCGGCACGCTCGCTGGTCCAGTCACCGGCGTCCAGCAGCAGCCGCGTGGCCAGGCCCTGCAGCAGCTCGTGGGCCGTGGGCAGGCCGGCCAGCTGCTGCAGCGCCTTGCGCCAGGCGGCGGTCTGCTCCTCCGCGTCGCGTAGGCCCACGGCCGAGTGGGCCGCCAGCAGGCGGCTGCGCAGCGCGGCGGCGGCCTCGTCGTCCAGGGCCGTGGCGGCCAGCGGCAAGGCGAGGGCGGCGCGCACGATCAGGCTGTCCAGCAAATGCGACACCAGGCCCGCATCCGTCTGGCGCACATTGCCGTAGCGGAAGACCTGGGCCAGCGGTGGCAGGGCGGCCAGCAGCTGGCCGGCGTCGCCGGTCAGCGCGGCTCGGTCCTGCAGGGCCTGCGTCGCGGCCGGTACGGCGGCGGGCAGGTCGGCCAGCAGCACGGTGTCGATGAGGGTGGCCAGTTCGCCCAGGGCCTCGGTCTGGGCGCCGCGCTCGATGGCGCGGTTCGCGGCGGCTTGAGCGACAGTCTGGCCGAAACGGCTGGCCTCGATGAGGCGCAGCGCGAACTCGGGCTGCCACTGCAGGGTCCAGACCTCGTGGAAGCTGCCGCGCGACGAGCGCCTCACCTGGGCGATCTCGCCCCAGGGCAGGTCCAGCAGCTTGAGCCGATGCAGCAGATGGCTGCGCGCCAGGTCGTTGGGTTGGCGCAGGTCCAGGTCCAGGGTCTTGCGCAGGGCCTCGGCCTTGAGGCGCAGGCTTTTCTGCGTCTGCTCCAGGTCGCGCTGCAGCGGCACGGTGGGCAGGTCGGGTGGCACCGCGCCGAGGCGGTCGCCGACGACGAGGGCATCGGCCACGAAGTGCAGCAGGGCCTCATCGCCCAGGGTCAACACGGTGCGCGTGGCTTCGTGCAGTTCCTCCAGGCCGGGCGCTGGGCGGCCGCGCAGGGCGGCCAGCGTGTCGGCCAGGCGTGCGGCCTCGATGAGATGGGCCGAGGAGCAGTCCAGGTCGCGCGCCCGCATCAGCGCGGCCACGCGGGCCAGCCAGCCGATGCTGCGCCGCGCGCCCGTGTCGGTCCACAGATGCTCGTACCAGCCGGGCGACGCGATTCCGGCGCCATAGCCGCTGGCGCGCGTCAGCAGCCGGTTGGTCCAGGGCACCCAGGTGGCGGCGACCTTGAGTTTGGGCAGGTTGCTCAAGCCCTCCTTCAACAGTGCGGCGTCGGCCTTGGCCGTCACATTCGCCTGCAGGGCCGGCAGATGCCAGGCGCCGCAGACGACGGCGATGCGCTCGAAACCTTCCTTCTGCGCGGCCCGCAGTCCCTGGCGCATCTGGGCCTCGCGCAGCAGGTCGCGCGGGTTGTCCTCGCCGATGTCGGCACGCAGGGCCGTCATGGCCTCGGTGATGGCCGAGAACAGCTCCTCGCCGTCGCCCCGCTCCTCCACCTGATGGTTCCACCAGGCCTCGCCATCGGCATAGCCGGCCGCCTTGGCCAGCTCGCCCAGCGGATCTTCGCGCGGGCTGTCCTTGTCTTCCTCCTCGCGCTCGCGCTGCGCTTTCGTCATCGCCAGCGAATGCGCGACGGCCAGGTCGATGAAGCGCACCGGCACGCCGTTCGCGGCCGCCCAGCGCAGGGCCTGCCATTCGGGCGAGAACTCGGCAAAGGGGTGGTAGACGGCGAGGCCCGGCTCGTCGGGGCAATAGCTCAGCAAGGCCACGGGCGGCTGCATGCCGGCCTGCAGCACGGCAGTCACCAAGCCATCGGCCTCGGGCGGGCCCTCGACCAGCACGCAGTCGGGCTTCAGCGCTTCCAGCGCACGCACCAGGCTGCGTGCGCAGCCCGGGCCGTGGTGGCGGATGCCGAAGAGGTGGGCCATGTCAGTTCAGTTCTCGGAAGGCGCGGTAGAGATCCTTCCAGTCGGCTCGTTCCTTGACGACGGTTTCCAGGTATTCGGTCCACACGGCCTTGTCCTGCACCGGGTCCTTGACGACGGCACCGATCAGGCCGGCGGCCATGTCGGCCGGGCGCAGCACGCCGTCGCCGAAATGGCCGGCCAGGGCCATGCCGCTGTTGATGACGGAGATGGCCTCGGCCGTGGACAGCGTGGACGTGGGCGACTTGATGCGCGTCTTGCCATCCTCGGTCTGGCCGCTGCGCAGTTCGCGGAAGATCTGCACGACGCGCTGCACCTCCTTCAGCGCCGGCGGCTCGGCCGGCAGCTCCAGCGCGCGGCCCATTTCGCCGACGCGCTTGGTGACGATGGCGATCTCGTCCTCGGCGCTGGACGGTACCGGCAGCACGACGGTGTTGAAGCGGCGCTTCAGCGCGGCCGACAGTTCGTTGACGCCCTTGTCGCGGTTGTTGGCCGTGGCGATGACGCTGAAGCCGCGCACCGCCTGCACCTCGCTGGACAGCTCGGGGATGGGCAGGGTCTTCTCGGACAGCACGGTGATGAGGCTGTCCTGCACGTCGGCCGGGATGCGCGTCAGCTCCTCGACGCGGGCGATCTTGCCGTGGCGCATGGCCTGCATCAGCGGGCTGGGCACCAGGGCCGCTTCCGAGGGGCCGTGGGCCAGCAGCTGGGCGTAGTTCCAGCCGTAGCGCAATTGCTCCTCGCTGGTGCCGGCCGTGCCCTGGATGAGGCGGGTCGAGTCGCCACTGATGGCTGCTGCAAGGTGCTCAGACACCCAGGACTTGGCCGTGCCCGGCACGCCGTAGAGCAGCAGGGCGCGGTCGGTGGCCAGCGTCGCGACGGCGATCTCCATCAGCCGCGCATCGCCGATGTATTTGGGGCTGACCTCGAAGCCGTTGTCCAGCCGGCCGCCCATCAGATAGCGCACGACGGCCCAGGGCGACAGCAGCCAGTTGGTGGGGCGCTGGCGGGTGTCGGCGCGCTGGAGTTCGGCAAGTTCCTCGGCGAACTGGGTCTCGGCATGCTGGCGAAGTACAGAGCTCATGGCGTCCTCGTCGGGATCAGGGTGTGCAGGGCGCGCCGCGCGGCGATGGTCCTGTCAACCAGGGCCAGCACTTCGGTGCAGCCGGGGGTTTCGTCGGCACGGCGGGGCAGGTCGGCAAGAGCGCCGAAGCTGCCGGGGTGGGCGACGCAGGCGAAGTCGGCCAGTTGGCCGCGCAGGCCGTAGTCGGTGTTCAGGGCGCCGTCGCGGGCCTTGTTGTGCAGGGCGCGCACCAGCACACCCGACAGTTCGGCCGACAGCGACTGCCCGGGCGGGCAGGCATTCAGCGCGTGCATCAGCACGAGGGCCAGTTGCTGCGAACCGTTGCGCGCAGAGGCCGTCAGGTGGCGGTCGCGCGCGGCCGGCGGCAGCAGGCCCAGCACACGGGCCGGGTCCTCGCGCAACGCGGGCGGCCAGCGGTCCAGCAGGGCGTCGCACCAGGCGTCATCGGGCGCGGCGAACAACACGTCGGCCCAGCCGCGCACCAGGGCCTCGCTCCAGTCGGTGCCGGCGGCCCAGGCCAGCAGCTCAGGCACCGTCATGCCCGTGTGGCGGCTCCACCAGCCCAGCGGCGTCTGGCGCACGAGCTGGTAGAGCCACCAGGCGCGCTCGCCCAGGGACTCGTGGGTGGGGCGGACGGCGTCGATCTGGTCGGCCTTCCAGTCGCTGGCGGCGGCGGCAGGTGCGTCGATCTGCCAGCGCTTGCGCAGCAGCAGGTCGCGTTCTTGCGTCAGCAGCGGCGCGAGTCTATCCATGGCACGACGCGGATGGGAGGCATCGGGCAGGCGCAGCAGCAGTTGCAGCGCGGCCTGGCGCACTTCCTTGCTGCGATCGCTGCGCAGGGTCTCCAGCAGCGCCTCGTCGGCCAGGCTCAGCTCGGTGGCGAGTGCGCCTGCGAGGTCGGCGCGCTCGCGGGCGGGCAGCTCGGCCAGCGCGGCCTGCAGGCGATCGCGGCCGGCGCCGGGGTCGGCGGCACGCAGGCGCGCCAGCCAGGCGCGGCGCTGTTCCAGCGTGCCCTCCAGCCATGGCGTGTCTCCGCCCTCGTCCTCGGTGACGCCGGCCGCATAGGCCCAGTCCTCGCGCTGCGCCGCCAGCCACAGGCCGCGCTGGCCCAGGGCGGGCAGCAGGGCGGCACGCAGCGCGATCGAGCGACGGCCGAGCTCCAGGGCCTGCGGCAGCAGCAGCTCGGGCAGGCGCAGTCCGGCCTGGGCCAGGATCAGGCAGGCTTCGTGAGGCAGGCGGGGCGGGCCGTCGAAAAGGGCCAGTCGCAGTGCATCAAAGACGAGGCCAGGCCCGGGTGCGGGCAGGGTCTCGGCGGCGGCTGGCGCGGGCAGCCCGGCGGGCACAGCTGCACCCTGCGTGCCCGCCATGCTGCAGGCGGCCAGCACGGCCACGGTGCGCAGCAGCGCGGTGGCGGGGTCGGGCGCCGCATCGGCGGCCTGGCGGATGGCGTCGCCGATGTCCCCGGGCCAGCTCGGCAGCGCCGCTGCATGGCGGTCCGTACCCACCGTGGCGGCGGGCAGCAGGGCGGTCCAGGCGGAGCTCATGCCGACCTCCGCAGCCAGCTGATGCTGCCATCGGCGGCCCAGGCCGTCAGCGGCACCAGGCTGCGGCCATCCCATTCGCCCATCAGCCGCAGCGGCCGGCCGCCGGCGATGGCCAGCAGGGTCCAGGCCTCGGTGTCGGGCAGGGTCATGGGCAGCAGGCGGCCGGCGCCGGCCATGGCCATGACATTGCCCCGGCGCAGCGGCACCGCGTCGGCCAGCACCAGGGGGTGCAGGTTCACCCAGGGGTTGGCGGCAAGGCGCTCGGCGATGGCCTGCCATTCGGCGGTGGCCGTCGCGTCAGGCCAGCGTGGGCTGCCTGCGTCCGACAGCGGTTCGGCGGGCAGGGCGCGCAGCGCCGCCGAACCAGGAAAGAAGGCGAGGGCGGTCTCGGTCGAGGTGCCGACCAGCCAGGACTGCTCGAAGCCGCGGCCGCCGAAGGCATGGTCCAGCAGCCAGGCGCGACGGCCGCTGCGTTCGCCGTGCAGCCACACGCGGCGCTCGGTCAACTTGTCGTCGCGCTCCTCGGTGACGACGCCCAGCACCGTCCAGCGGTCCAGCACGCGCTCGCCCTGTTCCAGCACCTCGCTGCGCTCCAGCGGCCAGCCGGCGACGGTGCGCAGGTCTGCCTGCAAGGATGGCGGCAGTTGCTCGCGGTGGGCCAGGCCTTCGCAGGCGAGTTGCAGCAGGCCCAGGCGCTGCAGCGTCAGCTCGGGCCAGTCGGCGCCGTGGCGCACGCCCTGGGCAGCGGCCAATACGCGCTGGCCCAGGCCCGGCGCCTGCGCGTCGACGAGGCGGCGTGCCTGGGTCTGCCAGTTGGCCAGGGCTTCATCGTCCAGCGCACCGAGGCCGCGGGCGAGCTGGTCGGCCAGCCAGCGCTGCAGATCACTGGCGGCGGTGACGATGCGCTGCCAGCGCTGGGCTTCGCGCTTGTCGGCGGCCTCGGGGTCGGCCGGCGCGGCGGTCGCCTTGGCGGCCTGTCTTTCGGCCTGCTTCTCGGCCTTCTCGGCCCGACTGTCCAGCCATTCGCGGACCCAGGCGGGCGTTTCGCTGGCCGTGAACGCGGCGGCCTGCTGGGCGCGCATCAGCAGCAGGGCGAGGCCATGCTTGCAGGGGAATTTGCGGCTCGGGCAGGAGCAGCGGAAGGCAGGACCGGCGAGGTCGACCTGGGTCTGGTAGGGCTTGGCGCCGCTGCCCTGGCATTCGCCCCAAAGGGCCGCATCGTCGGCGCCGAGCAGCGGCCATTGCGAGGGCCTGACCAGGCCATGCGCGGCCTTGGCCGAAGCGGCATCCGGTGCGAGCGCGAGTACGGCCTCCGTGGTCAGCTGCATGCTGGCCATCTCCCCCTGATCTGTTTGCGCGCAGTCTATGCCAGCGGCAGACGGCCTTCACTTGCACTTGTAGGGCTTGCCGACCATGCTGATCGCCCGCGGGGCGACGTTGCCGTTGAAGTTGTCCATGTCGGCGATGCGCGAGCGGAAGATCTCCACGCAGGTGTCGCCGCGGCGCATGACGGTGCGGCGGTCGCCGAGGGCGCCGACGGACTGGGAGCGGTTCTCACTGGTGCTCTCCTCCACCCAGGCACCCGCGCCGCCGGTGGCGTCGGCGATGCGGTCTTCCAGCGTCGGGCGCGGCGTGTTGCTGCGCGGGTCGCTCAGCGCCGGGTTGCGCGCGGCGGCGCTGGAGGCGGCATAGCCGGACGGCAGGGTCAGGCGCAGTGTCGTACGGGGGGGCTCGGCAGGCGGCACGATGGCGGGAGGATCCGCCGCTGCGGGTGGGGCTGCCGCCTCACGCGTCTTCTGCGGCTCGGGGGCGAGGTCCGGGGGTGGGATGGCGCGCCGGGCTGCCGCGCGGGGAAGCTCCGTCTTCGGCAGGCTGGAAGGTGGCAGGCGCGGGGGCGGCGGTGCGATCAGGCGCACCACCGTCAACCGCCTGTCGGCATGCTCGGCGGGCGGGGGCGGCTTGTGCATCCACAGCGCCGCCAGCAGCCCGAGGTGCAGGGCCGCGACGGCGATGCGCGCGATCCAGCGGTGATTCATGGCGGTCAGAACTTGATGCTGAGCTTGGTGCCGGCCGGCGCCACCAGGCGGGCCGCGTCGGGCCAGTTCTCCTGGCCGCTCAGCAGGGTGCAGGGGCGGCCCGCCTCGGCCTTGCCGGCCTCGGGGTCGCGCTCGCCGGCGGCGACGGCCAGGGGCAGGCCGAGCAGCTGGCCGTTTTCGCTCCACTGCAATTGCCAGTCGGGCGTGGCGCTGCAGACGCGCACGGCCTCGATGCGCGGGAACAGCCAGCGCAGATACCAGGGCAGCAGCTCCTCGCGCAGCGTGCGGGCGACGCGCACGACCTGGCGCACCTTGGCCAGGGTCAGCTGCTCGGGCGGCACGGTCAGCTCGATGGTGCCGCGCACGGCCAGCTTGCCCTTGCCGGCATTGCTGGCCAGGTCGGCTGTCTTGGCTTCGGCCTCGGGCAGCACCGGCAGGTCGAAGCGGCCTTCGCCGTCGATGCGGATGGGATGGTCGGCCTCGTCGCTGCGCACCACCAGGCGCACATCCGTCACGGCCATCGTGGTCTTCTGAGCATCGACCTTGAAGTCCATGCGGAACAGCCCCTCGCCATGCTTGCCGAACTTGGTCAGCAGCTCGTTGATGCGCGCATAGGGCAGGACGTCCTTGTCGCGCTTGAGGTCGGTCTGGACGGCGGGCAGGACTTCGGTCTGGGCATGGGCGGCCGTGGCCAGGGCCAGCAGGCAGGCAAGCAGGAATCGCATGGGTCAGTTGTTGTCTTCGGGAGGTTCGGGGCCAGGCTCCCAGGCGAGCAGGTCGCCGGGCTGGCATTGCAGGACTGCGCAGATGCGCGCGAGGGTGTCGAAGCGCACGCCGCGCACCTTGCCGCTCTTCAGCAGGGACAGATTGGCCTCGGTGATGCCGACGCGCTCGGCCAGCTCGCGCGAACGCATCTTGCGGCGCGCGAGCATGACGTCGAGGGTGACGACGATGGGCATGGCTTTCTCAGATGAACTCTGCGTTCTCGTCGGCAACGCGGGCGGCTTCATGGAGCACCTGTGCCAAGGCCAGCAGCAGCAGGCCGAAGAGCAGCGCGAGGTAATGGTCAGAGGACAGGCCGAACCACAGCTGGCGCTCGCCGACCGGGTTGCCCCAGGTCAAGGCGAGGATGGCCAGGGTGTGACCCAGGGGCTGGGCGGCGGCCAGGGCGCACAGACCCAGGCCCAGGCGGCGCAGATGCTGGGCCGGGCGGCGCGCCAGCAGCTCGCCCTGGGCGAAGCAGCCGAACAGCGACCACATCTGCCACAGCGCGAACACGCTGACCGAGGCGGGCAGCAGCGAGGCCGCCAGGCCGCCCAGGCGCGCGCCGAGGTCGAGCTGCATCTTGCTCAGGCTCCAGGTGCGGGCAGCGACCTCGGCCACCCAGACCGCGTCGGCCCAGAAGATGAAGGGGAGGGTGCCGATGACCACCACGCCCAGCAGACAAAGCAGCCGCACGATCCAGGCCAGGCGGCGGATGCGTCGCAGGCCGTCGGCGGAGAAGGAATCCGGCATGGTGGTCTTCGTAAAACAAGAAAAACTTACTGTAAAACAATAAATAGTCGCCGCCCAACGGAATTCGGCACCTCTCCGAGAATGAGGGGATGAGTAAAAAGAGCAGCCACGTCAGCGAGACCCCCGCGACCCAGGTCCTGAAGCGTGCCGGCGTCGCCTTCACCGAGCATGTCTATGACTATGTCGAGCACGGCGGCACGGCCGAGTCGTCCAAGCAGCTGGGCGTGGACGAGCACGCCGTCGTGAAGACCCTGGTCATGCAGGATGACAAGGCCGAGCCGCTGATCGTGCTGATGCATGGCGACCGCACGGTCAGCCTGAAGGAGCTGGCGCGGCAGATCCCCTGCAAGAAGGTCGAGCCCTGCAAGCCCGAGGTGGCGCAGCGCCACAGCGGCTACCAGGTCGGCGGCACCTCACCCTTCGGTGTGCGCAAGGCCATGCCGGTGTTCGTCGAGGCGACCATCCTCGAATTGCCGAAGATCTGCATCAACGGCGGGCGGCGCGGTTATCTGGTCGGCATCGAGCCCCAGGTGCTGACCGAGCTGCTGGGTGCCAGGCCGGTCAGCTGCGCGAACTGACGCGGCGGGCATGCCGGTTGCTCGGTGCGGGCCATGTGGAACACCATCCTCGCGACCCTTCACGACGAGTTTTCCGACGCGCCCGATGTCGCGCAGCTGACCCGCCTGCTGACGCGGCTGCTGCTCGCGGCCCTGCTGGGCGGAGTGCTGGGTTATGAACGCGAGCACAAGGGCAAGGCAGCCGGCATCCGCACGCACATGCTGGTGGCGCTGGGGGCCGCCCTCTTCGTGCTGGTGCCGGAGTTCGATGGCATGGCCGTCGCGGACATGAGCCGCGTCATCCAGGGCATCGTCACCGGCATCGGCTTTCTCGGTGCCGGCGCCATCATCAAGCACCGCAGCGAGGAAGACACGCAGGGCCTGACGACGGCGGCCGGCATCTGGATGACGGCGGCCATCGGCGTCGCCTGTGGCCTGGGCCGGGAGAGCAAGGCCGTCTTGAGCACGCTGCTGGCCCTGGCCGTGCTCGCGGTGCTGCCGCGGCTGGTCGGCCGGGACAGACGCTGAAGCTTCGCGGCGGCAGCGTCGGCCGGCCAGACCTGCCCGACAATGCTGCCCCATGCAAACCGTGCTCCCCCTGCTTGCCGCTGTCGTCGGCTATCTGATCGGCTCGCTGTCCTTTGCCGTCATCATCAGCCGCGCCATGGGCCTGTCGGACCCGCGCTCCTATGGCTCGGGCAATCCCGGCGCCACCAATGTGCTGCGCTCGGGCAACAAGGCCGCCGCCATCCTGACCCTGGTCTTCGATGCCCTCAAGGGTTTCCTGCCGGTCCTGGCTGTCAAGCTTTGGGGCCAGCCCCATGGCCTGGAGGAAGGCACGATGGCCCTCGTCGGCGTGGCGGCCTTCCTCGGCCATCTGTGGCCGGTGTTCTTCCGCTTCCAGGGCGGCAAGGGCGTGGCGACGGCGGCCGGCGTCATCTTCGGTCTCAATCCCCTGCTAGGGGTTGCGACGCTGGCGACCTGGCTCATCATTGCCTGGTTCAGCCGCTACTCCTCGCTGGCCGCCATCGTGTCGGCCGCCTTTGCGCCGATGTATCAGTTGCTCATTTGGGAAGCCGGCCCGACCGCGCTGGCCCTGATCATCATGGGCTTGCTGCTGGTGTGGCGCCATTCGGCCAACATCCAGAAGCTGCTGGCCGGCACCGAGAGCAAGCTTGGGGCCAAGGCCGGCACCGCGGCGCCTGCCGCCAAATCCACGTCTTCGAAAACTGCCCGGAAGAAATCATGACCGCCTCCGCCCCCGTTGAACGCTTCGACATCGGTGCCCGCCTGTCCGAGATGGCCGTCTACAACGGCGTCGCCTACCTCGCTGGCCAGGTGCCCGAGGACGCCAGCGCCGACATCACGGGCCAGACGGCCCAGGTGCTGGCCGCCATCGACAAGCTGCTGGAGCGCGCCGGCACCGACAAGAGCCGCATCCTGCGCGCCCAGATCTACCTGGCCGACCGCGCCGACTTCCCCGGCATGAATGCCGCCTGGGACGCCTGGGTCGCCGCCGGCCACACGCCGCCGCGCGCCACCGTCATCGCCGGCCTGGCCCGCCCGGAGTGGAAGGTCGAAATCGTCGTGACGGCGGCGGTCTAGGCGTTTGCGACGCCCTCTCTGGCACGCTGGCGCCAGAACGCGGTGTCGAACGGTTGTTCGGCACCGGTGATCGCGTTGACGAGCCAGAACTGATCCCCATCGCAGCTCACGCGCGTGACCTCGCCGCTCAGGCGGCCGGCCGTCACGCGGCGCCCGATGGCATTGGCCGGAAAACCCGGTGCGCGCGCCAGCTCGATCAAGGGTTGGGCGGTGCGCTCGTCGGCCGCCAGCCGCAGCTTGCGCACCAGCGGTGCGAGGAAAGCGCCAGCCGCATCGGCCGCTGACACGAACAGCACCAGCTTGGCCTGGGCGCGGCTCAGCGCCACATTGAGCAGGCGCTGCGCCTCCTCGCCCTGCAGAAAAGGCTGGGCGCCATCGGCCGGATCGAACAGCACGACCGGGGCCTCGCTGCCCTGGGCGCGATGCACGGTGCTGACGCGCAGCGCCTCGGGCAGGCCGCGCGCACGCAGGCATTGGCGGATCAACGCCCGCTGGGCGCGGAAAGGCGTCAGCACGATCAGCTCTTCGGGCTGCCAGTTGCCGCTCTCCAAGGCGCTGGCGACCAGCGCAGCAATCGCTTCGGCCGACTCGCGCCGCACCGGCCCGCGGTGGGTGGAGGACCAGCCGCCATCGAGCTGGACGCGATGCAGATGCAGATGGTCGTCGGGCGCGATGTCGCCCAGAGTGCGGCGTCGCGCCGCCTGCCACTGAGCCGGGGTGTCCGCCGCCACGCGCAGGGCGCCGTCGTAGAAGAGCTGGCTGACGAGGTCACCGATGGGGGCGGCCATGCGCGACTGCTCGTCCAGCAGGGCGACCGATGGGCCTGAGCGCGGCATCTCCGCGAAGGCCGAGCGCCCCAGCCAGCGGCGGGCGAGGCGGTCCTCGCTGCGCTGCACGGGCGACAGCTGTTGTGGGTCGCCCGCGAACAGGCGTGCACGGCCCAACGGCATCAGCACCAGCGCGTGGGCGAGGCTGGCTTGGCTGGCCTCGTCGAACACGATCAGATCGAAGGGCGGCTCGCCATCGGGCGCCAGCTCGCGCAGCGACTTCAGCGTGAAGGCGGCGCGCGTCGTCGTCATCGCTGCCAGGCGGCAGCGCCTCAGCACCTTCAGCGAGGAGGCCCGCAATTCGTCGCGCAGCGCCGCGACGCGGTCGGCCCAGCCCTTCAGCGCCACGGCGTCGCGAGCCGACGGCCGCGCGCTTTCGGCCCGCGCCAGCCGCGCGATCAGCTCGGCGTCCTCGGTCGGGATCAGGTGCTCGCGGCCGGCGTAGGCCGCGGCGTCAAAGCGTGTGCCCAGGCGCTGCACGCCGGCGCGGCAGTGCTCGCGCCGCCCCTTCTGCAAGGCCTTGTCGATGGCCAGGGTGGCGAGGTCGACGGCGTGGTTGGTGGTCGACAGCAGCAGCACGCGGGCGTCGGGACGCGTGTCCAGGTACTCGGCCAGCAGCACGCCCAGCGTCGTCGTCTTGCCGGTGCCTGGTGGCCCCCACAGGAAGGCGCTGCTGTGGCCGACCAGGGCCAGGGCCTGGCGCTGGGCCGCGCGCAGCCAGCGAAAGGGTGAGCCGGTCAAGGCCGGGCCGGCATCGATGCGCTGTGGCCGGCCCAGGTCGGGCAGGCAGGCCAGGGCGCGCTCGGCCCAAGGACTGTCCCACCAGGCGTCGGCGACGGCGTTCAGGAATCGGGTCGGGTAGAGGCGGATCAGGCTGCCTGCCGGGGGCGGCGCGCTGCTGGCGTTCTGCAGCACCAGTTGATCGTCCTCGGCGACGACGGCCAGCACGCTGGCGCCGCCTTTGGTGGGCGCGCCCCACCAGGCACTGGCGCCGTCCAGGCTGTCGTCCAGCAGCGCCTGGGCCGAGGCGGCGCCGGGGCGCTGGCCCTCGGCGAATACATAGCCGGGCTCCAGCGTGACCCGCCACAGCGCGCCCTCCCGCTCGCTGCTCAGCACCTTGAAGTCGTAATACTCGGGCGTGGCCGACAGCTCGGCGTTCAGCGCCGCGCGCACGTCGGCAAGGCTCATCGAAAAGGAAAGGGGCGGATTCGGGAGGGCGCGACTTTAGCGGGCCGCGCGCGCGGCGCGCCAGGCGCGGTCCTGGGCCTCCTGCTCGCGATGCAGCGCGGCCATGCGCTCGCGCTGCTCGGCCTGCAGTGCTTGTTGCGCCGGCGACAGCGGCTGCGCGGCTTCCAGCTCGGCCTTCATCTGGGCCGGCAGACGCGCATCCTTGGGGTCGAACAGGCGCGCTGACAGCTGGGCCTGCAGCGGTCCTTGCGGCGTCGTGGCGACGAACTGCACCAGGCTGCCATCGACCTTCAGTTCCCGCCAGTCGCTGAGCACGCGCTGGCAGGTTTCATCCAGCACCTGGCCGGTGAGGCGGAAGCTGCCGTCGTCAAAGCCATGCAACGTCAGCCGCATGCACGAGGCGGGTTGCAGCACATCCATGAAGACACCCCAGGGGCCGCCGGCCATCGAGACGTTCTTGCCGGGCATGGTCACCGTGCGGCGCGTCCAGTCGTTCTGGCCCAGCTGCGAGGAGACCTCGAAGATCAGCCCCTGGCCCTGGGGTGGCTTCGCATCCCGTGCGGGTGCGGGTTGCTGTGCTGCGCGAGCCAACAGCGCGGCGCTGCCGCCGAGACCCAGCACCAGCAGCATGGCGCCCGCATGCTGCCAGCGCGGCGCCCGGCGGTGGCGCGACAGCATGCGCACGCGCTCCACCAGCGGGTGGCGGGCCGCCCAGCCGCTGGCCAGGGCGGGCTGGCGGCCGGCCGGATGCGCGGCCAGCATGGCCTGGGCATAGGCGGCCAGCGCTGCCGGGCCGGCCTCGGCCGACAACACGGCGGCGTCGCAGGCCAGCTCCTGGTCGCCGCGCAGGCGTCGCCAGGCCCACCAGGCCAGCGGATTGAACCATTGCAGGCACAGCAGCAGCGCGCCGAGCAGGTTCCAGGCGTTGTCATGTCGGCGCGCATGCACGGCCTCGTGGGCCAGCACAAGGCGCTGGGCGGGCGCGTCGAAGCGCTGCTCGAAGTCCAGAGGCAGCACCAGGCGTTGCGGCCACAGGCCGACAACGGCGGGACTGGCGCCGCTGGGCGCCAGCCAGCGGCCCTGGGCGTCGCGATGCAGGCCGGTCAGGTAGCGGCGCTGCAGCAGGAACAAGCTGACTGCCACCAGCAGTGCGCCCGCAGCCCACGCGAGCAGCCAGGCCAGGGCGGCGACGCTGGGGGCGGCCTGGGCAGGCTGCAGGGCTGGCAGGGCCTGGTCGACGAGGGTGACCAGCTTGACCGGGGCCGCAGTGGGCGCCGGCAGCGCCGCGGCGGGCACGGGCAGCAGGGGGCTGGCCATCAGGAGAGGCACCAGCAGCCAGGCCATATAGGTCGCGCCGGCACCCAGGCTGCGCAACAGCAGCGGGCGCAGCAGGGCCAGCAAGGCCACGCCGGCGCTGAACAGCAGGGTCTGGTAGACCAGGATCTCAAGCAGTCGGTTCATGAAAATTCTCCCTGAGCATGCCGCGTCAGCTGCGCGGCTTGGATTCGTGGCTTGGCATCTTGAAATCGGCCGGCAGCAGGGTGACGACACGCGTCATCTGCAGTGCCGGCACGCCGTCGCTGCCGCCGATGCGCTGGCCGAAGCTCTCGCCGGAGGCCAGCACGCCCTTGTGCTCGCCCAGCGCCTTGCCGCCGTAGCTGGGCTGGGTCAGCACCTGCAGCTTGCCGTCGTCGCCGCGCGTCACGGTGAAGTCCAGGCGCCAGCTCTGGGCCGCGGTGCCGCCCCACTGCAGGCTGCTGCGCTCGCCCAGCGCCGTGATCAACCGCGGCGCGGCCTTGAAAGCGCCCGACGTCACGTTCAGGCGGATCTCGACCTTCTGCGGCTGCGCGGCTTGCGTGGCGCTCGCGGCCTGGGGGGGTGTCTGCGCTGCATAGGCCAGGCCGGCGACGCCCAGCAGGGCGAGGGCCAGCGCCGCCGCGCGCCGGCGCGGCAGGGTGCGGGAGCGGTTCAACATGGTGATCCTTTCGACAAGGGGATGGGAGCTGCCCCAGCGGCTCGCCAGTGGCGCGCGCGCGGGCATGAGGTGATGCGCTGTCATCAGCGCCTGGGTATAGGTCGGGCGGCTGCCCGGGTAGCGGGCGAGCACGGCCGCGTCGCAGGCCAGCTCCTGGTCGGCCTGCATGCGCCGCGCCGCCCACCAGGCCAGCGGGTTCCACCAGTGCAGGGCCGTCAGCGCGCAGGCCAGCAGGTTCCAGAGGTTGTCGCCGCGTTCGCGGTGCACCTGCTCGTGGGCCAGGATGAGCTCGCGCTCGGCGGCCGAGAAGCGTTGCTCGAAGTCAGCGGGCAGGGCGACGTGGGGGCGCAGCAGGCCGACCAGGGCCGGGCTTCTGCCCGCGGGCAAGCGCTCGCCGAAGCGGCCCAGCTGCCATTGGCGGCGCGCCTGCACCGCGACGACGACGGCAGCGCCGGCCAGCCACAGCACCAGCCAGAGGGCGGCGTGGTCCGTCGCCGGCGCCACCACAGCCGGCAACTCGGTCATGTCGGCGTTCGTCGCGGCCTGCAGCGCCCGCTGCAGCGGCTCCCGGCCCGGCCGCGGCAGGGCCGGCGTCAGCAGCAGCAGGGGCAGCAGCAGCCAGGATGCATAGGCGGCGCTCGCACCGAGGCGCAGCAGCGGGCGGTGGAGGGCCCACAGCAGCAGCACCGCCGCGCTGAGCAGCAGGGCCTGGCGCAGCAGCGATGACAGCAGCAGCTCGCTCATGGCTGCAGGAACTTGAACACCAGCCGGCCGCTGCCGGCCTGGGCCGGCGCGGCGACTTCCGCGCTGGCCGCAGCGCCTTCGGCCAGGGCCTGCTCGGCGCTCAGCGTGTCCTGCGTCTTGCGGTCGCGCACAGCGGCCGTGAGCTGCCTGCGGCCATCCGGGAGCTGGCTGCCGCGCAGCACCACCTCCAGCGGCTGGGCCGTCGACGGCGGCGAGAAGACGAAGGGCTGGTTGGTCACGAAGAAGTGCCAGGGCAGGGTGACGGGCCAATGGCCCTGGGTGCGGCCGGCAGCGTCCTGCCATTGCAGGTCGACGGTCACGGCCTGGTACTCGCGCGGCGCCGGGACGTCGGCGGCCTGGGCGGCGTAGACGAGGCCGGTCAGGGCCAGCAGCGAGGCAGCCAGCACGTTGCGGCCGCGTGAGGTGGCAGAGCGGGGGCGGTTCAGCATGGCGATTCTTTCGATGAGGGGGTGGTGGGAACTCCAGCGGCTGGCCAGGGGGGCGGCCCGGGCATCCAGGCCATGAGCCAGCAGCAGGGCGCGGGCGTAGACGGGCCGGTCACCGGGCCGGGAGGCGAGGACGGCGGCGTCGCAGGACAGCTCCTGGTCGGTCTGCATGCGCCGCCAAGCCCAGTGCGCCAGAGGGTTCCACCAGTGCAGGGCGACGAGCAGGCCGGCCAGCAGATTCCAAAGGTTGTCGTGCCGGCTGCGGTGCACGTCTTCATGGGCCAGGATCAGGGCGCGCTCGGTGGCGCCGAAGCGCGCCTCGAAGTCCAGCGGCAGCTGCACGCGTGGGCGCAGCAGCCCGATCAGGGCGGGACTGTGGCCGGCAGGCAGGCGGCTGCCGTGGCGTTGCAGCCGCCACTGGTGGCGCAGCTGCAGTGCCAGCGACAAGGCCGCGCCGGCCAGCCAGAGCATCAGCCAAAACATCAGCCAGAGCGAGCCCTGATCGGGCGCCGGCCGGCTCCATGTCGGCAGGGTGGCATGGGCATCGAGGCCGGCCGCGCCGAGCACCAGGGGGAGGGGTTCCTGCTGCGGCGCCGGGCGGGGCAGGAGGGGCGTCAGCAGCAGAGCGGGCACCAGCAGCCAGGCGGCGTAGACAAGGCCTGCGCCCTGGCGCTTCAGCAGCGGGCGGGCCAACGCCAGCAGCAGCACGGCCGCGCTCAGCAGCAAGGCCTGCTGGCCCAGCCACGACAGCCAGGCGCCCTCAGCCACGCTCCTGCTCCTTCAGCAGGGCCTTCAGTGCAGCCAGGTCGTCGGCGCTGAGCTTGCGCTCCGACGCGAACTGGGCCACCAGCGGCGCCAGCCGCCCGCCGAACAGGCGGTCGATCAACGACAGGCCGGTGTCGGCCACCCAGGCGTCTTCGGGAATGGCCGGCACGTAGAGAAAGCGCCGGCCGTCGCGCTCGGCCGTGATGGCGCCCTTCTTCAGCAGGCGGTTCAGCAGCGTCTTGACGGTGGCCAGGGCCCAGCCCTGCTGGGGGCCGAGGGCCGCGGCGATCTCGTCGGCCGCCTGCGGCGCGCGCTGCCACAGCTGGCGCATGA
This sequence comes from Roseateles saccharophilus, assembly GCF_031458095.1. Taxonomy (GTDB): domain Bacteria; phylum Pseudomonadota; class Gammaproteobacteria; order Burkholderiales; family Burkholderiaceae_C; genus Pelomonas; species Pelomonas saccharophila_A. The sequence continues at coordinate 1,341,293 of NZ_JAVDXU010000001.1, read as the reverse complement.
CCTGGGCCTCGGCATCACTGATGGGGTGGGGCGCTTTGTTCATGATTACGTGTGTAAACGATGGCGAATGATTACGCCTGTAAACGATGTCGTCAAGTACGGGTTTGTCACAGGCCCGCCACGGCACCGGCGTAGGCTGGCGCTTAGCGCCGCCGTTGCGGCCGGGAGCCGTCGTGAGCCACATCGATGACGAACTGGTGAAGCGCATTCACCGCGACCTGCAGGACGATTTCGACGAAGAGCTGGAGCTCGAACTCGAGGACCGCGACCATGGCGTCATGGCCAGCGATGCGCCGGCCGGAGACGGCCTGGAGCGCAAGCGCTATTTCCGCGAGCTGTTCCGGCTGCAGAGCGAGCTCGTCAAGCTGCAGGACTGGGTGCAGCACACGGGCCACAAGGTCGTCATCCTGTTCGAGGGACGCGACGCGGCGGGCAAGGGCGGCGTCATCAAGCGCATCACGCAGCGGCTGAACCCGCGCGTCTGCCGCGTCGCTGCCCTGCCGGCACCCAACGACCGCGAGCGCACGCAGTGGTATTTCCAGCGCTATGTCTCGCATCTGCCGGCCGCCGGCGAGATCGTGCTGTTCGACCGCAGCTGGTACAACCGCGCCGGCGTCGAGCGCGTGATGGGCTTCTGCACCGACGAGCAGTACGAGGAGTTCTTCCGCTCCGCGCCCGAGTTCGAGCGCATGCTGCAGCGCTCGGGCATCCAGCTGATCAAGTACTGGTTCTCGATCAGCGACGACGAGCAGCGGGTGCGCTTCCTCGGCCGCATCCACGATCCGCTCAAGCAGTGGAAGCTCAGCCCCATGGACCTGGAGTCGCGCCGCCGCTGGGAGGAGTACACCAAGGCCAAGGAGGTGATGCTGGAGCGCACCCACATTCCCGAGTCGCCGTGGTGGGTGGTGCCGGCCGACGACAAGAAGCGCGCGCGCCTGAACTGCATCAGCCATCTGCTGTCGCAGATGCCCTACCGGGAGGTGCCGCATGCCGACGTCGAGCTGCCGCCGCGCGAGCGCCGCGAGGACTACATCCGCCATCCGGTGCCGCAGAACCTCATCGTGCCCGAGGTGTATTGAGAGGCGTCGGACAATGGCGGCATGAACCTGCCACCGCGCTCCCTGCTCGTCGTCATCGCCGTGGCCGCCGCGGCCTCCTGGGCCTGGCGCAGCCATGTGTCTGCTGAAGACGGCGAACTGCTGGCCGAGCGTGTCAAGCCCGGCGACATCCGCATGATCTCGTCCGAAACCTGCGGCTGGTGCACGGCGGCAAGGCACTGGATGCAGGAAGAGGGTGTGGCCTTCAGCGAATGCTTCATCGAGCGCGATGAGCAATGCATGGCCGATTACCGGGCCCAGGGCGGCTTGGGCACGCCCACGCTGATCGTGCGCGGCCAGCAGGTGCTGGGCTTCGATCGCGAGCGCATCATCGAGATCGTGAAGTCTTGAAAGAAACAAGGGCCGAGCCGAGTCGGCAGTGCTGACTCAGCAGCGCTGGCGACTCGGCTCGGCGGCGGTGGAAATCAAAGGCGTCATTCGCATGTCCGGTCGACGCCTGCGTCAGCCGCGCTTCGCGGAGGTCTTGGCGGCAGCCAGCGTGGCTTGGCGCAGCAGGGTGGCTTCGCTGTAGCCGGTGACGACGACGCGCGGCAGTTGCGCCACTTCGCGGGCGGCCTTGCCGGTGACGACGACGCGTTCCAGCTTGACGGTGGGTTGGGGCGCGGCCTGGGCGGCGACAGCCGAGAGGGCCAGGACAGCGGCGGTAAGGACGGTTTGCAGGCTCATGATGGACTCCGTTTTGCTGGGGTTTCGAACCGCGTGATTGCTTGTTCGATGGAGTCAGTTTCGGCAATGGCGGCGGGCCTTTCCATGGCCCTGCGATCAAGCGCTGGCCGCGCTGGATGAACTGCAGGCGCGGCGGACAGGCTGCGGCTGGATCACCTTCCTGCCCCGGGCTGCACTCGGAATGAAAAAGCCGCCCGAGGGCGGCTCACGAGGGCCAAAGACCGAGCCGAGTCGGCAACGCTGCTCAGCAGCGCTGGCGACTCGGCTCGGTGGCGATGGGATTCAAAGACGTCATTCGCATATCTCGACGACGCTTGCTCAGCCGCGCTTGGCGGTGGTCCTGGCGGCGGCCAGGGTCTGGCGGGCCAGGGTGGCTTCGCTGTAGCCGGTGATGACAACGCGCGGCAGTTGGGCCACTTCACGCTGGGCATAGCCGGTCACGACGACGCGCGGCAGCTGTGCCACTTCGCGGACGGCCTTGCCGGTGACGACGACGCGTTCCAGCTTGACGGTGGGCTGGGGTGCGGCCTGGGCGGCGACGGCCGAGAAGGCCAGGACGGCGGCGGTAAGGGCGGTTTGCAGGCTCATGATGGACTCCGTTGACTGGGGTTCGAGAAGCGTGATTGCTTGTTCGATGGCGTCAGTTTCGGCAATGGACCCGAGTGCTTCCAGGGCTCTGCGATCAAGCGCCAGCCGCGCGGGATGAACTGCAGGCGTGGTGGATGAACCGACGGTGTGAATATGGCCGGCAAGGCCGAGCTGGCGGCTTCCTACACTGCGGCCCATCACCACCACGCCGGGCTATCCGGTCAGCCGCCATGGGAGCCTGGAGCCACGAAGCCTTCGGCAACGACGACGCCCTCGACTGGGTCCATGGCCTGGAGGAGGTTGACGACCTGTCGTTGATCGAGGCGGCGCTGCAAGCCGTCCTCGACGACGGCGAGGGCTATCTGGAAGCGCCTCAGGCCACCGAAGCCCTGGCGGCCACCGAGCTGATCGCCCACTTGCGCGGCCACGGCGGGGAAGAGAGCTGCCCCGAAGTCGCCGAAGACTGGATCGCGCGCACGCGGCTGGTCCCGCCCGAGGCCCTCGTGAAGCAGGCGCTGGCCGTGCTCGAGCGCATCACGGGTGAAGATTCCGAACTGAAGGAGCTGTGGGAGGAGAGCGACAGCGGCGAGGACTGGCTGGCCTCGGTCGCCCATCTGCGCCACCGCTTGCTGGCCCCGCCACAGCCGTTGGCAGCCGTGCCGGTGCGGGATGAAATCGCCAAGCTGGTGCGGCGCATCCAGGGCCTGGGCTTTGCGCTGCCGGACTTCCCGCCGCCGGAGCTGGCCCAAGGTCCGCTGGCCGCCGTGGCGAGGTCCCAGTTGTTCTCGGCCGTGGTCGGTGCCGAAGCCCTGGGTGAAGCCGCCGCGGTGCGCGAAGGCATCTCCCGACTGCGGCCCCTGATGGACCCGGCCACCGACGCCAAGACGCTGTGGGACCTCGCGGTGCGCGAAGCCAAGACCTGGGCCGCCGAGGGCCGGCTGGACGAGGCCCTGGCCGCGCTCGAACCTTGGCGGGAGGCGGCCGAGGCGCTGGCGCCGGGCACCTTCGACAGCCGCTGCATGAGCGTCTTCCAGGCCGCCGGCGCCGAGGCTCAAGCCGAACAGCTGCGCGACCGCCTCATCGCCGCGGGCCAGGGCGTTGCCATGCAACGGCTGGACCGCGCGCTGAGGGAGGCGAGCTGCGGCTCGGTGCAGGCCGCCCGGGCGCTGCTGGCCGAGCATGCCGGGCTGTTCGACAACCCGGGTTTCGCCCCCTGGGTGGCTCTCGTGCGCGGCATCCTGGCCGTGCGCGAGGCGCAGCCCGACGCGCTGGAGCTGCTGACGCCGCGGGTCGAGGGCTGGGCGGCCCAGAGTGCCACCATGTCGGCCGTCTGGGGCATCTTCGGTGTCGCTGCCGGCTGGTGGGCGCTGGCCCTGCAGCAGGCCGGCCGCGGCGAGGACGCACGCGACGTGGTGAACGCCGTGCAGCCGCTGCTGCCGAGACCGGACAACGCGCTGTTGATCGGCGAGCTGAAGGCGGCCGGCCTGGCCTGAATCAGTCCAGCTGCAGGCCCAGACGGGTCAGATCGCCGCGCCCCTGGCGCACCAGCACCGGCTCGTCGCCCTGGCTGAGGTCCAGTACCGTGGTCGGCTGTGCCGGGCAGGCGCCGGCGTCCAGCACGAACTGCAGCTGGCGGTCCAGGCGATCGCAGACGTCGGCGGCGTCGTTCATCGGCTCGGTCTCGCCCGGCGGGATCAGCGTCGTCGACAGCAGCGGCTCGCCGAACAGGGCCAGCAGCTCCTGGATGACCTTGTGCTCGGGCACGCGCAGGCCGATGGTGCGCCGGCTCGGGTGGGAGAGCCGCCGCGGCACTTCCTTGGTCGCCGGCAGGATGAAGGTGTAGGCGCCGGGTGTGGCCAGCTTCAGCAGGCGGTATTGGCGGTTGTCCACCATGGCATAGGTGGCCAGCTCCGACAGGTCACGGCACAGCAGGGTCAGGTGGTGCTTGTCGTCCACGCCGCGCACGCGGCGCAGGGCCTCGGCGGCGGACTTGTCGTTCAGATGGCAGACAAAGGCATAGCTGGAGTCCGTCGGCACCGCGCCGATGCCGCCGGCCTGCAGCATCTGGGCGCATTGGCGCAGGAAGCGCGGCTGCGGGTTGTCGGGGTGGACTTCGAAGAGCTGGGCCATGTCCGCAAGCGTATACCGCCCGCGCGATTCCCGACGGCAGATCCGGGGGCGGCCTCCGTGGCCCGTAACCGCTCAAGCCTGCGAATGGTTGCAGCCTACCAATTTCTGACGATGACGCTGCTGTTCAAGGGGGCTGCAATCCCTGCGGTTCGGCATCGTGATCATGCAAGGCGTGTTGCTTTGACGGGTCTGCCGACGAACCTGTGGAGGATGGCTATGAGCGATTCGACCAACCGTGACCCGGGCGACAACTGGCCCTGGGCCCCGCTGATGAAGTTGCTGGGTGACACCTTCATCCCGATTCCCTCGGCCCGCGCCCAGGCGACGCGAGCCGCGCCCAGAGACGGTGGCGGCTACCCTGCCGCGCCGCCGGGCTACTCGGAGGCGTTCGGAAGCGGCGCGCAGTACACGGCATTCCGGCTGGGCACGGCGCTGTTCATCACGGCCCAGGGCACGCTGGGCAACTACAACGAGATTGCCGACATCCGGCAGGCGCCCATTCGCATCTACCCGCCCGCCTTCGACTTCCTCGTCTACTCGCCACAGATCACGCCGCCTGCGCTGCGGCCGTTCCACTTCACCGTGATGGTCGCTTATCCGAAGGGGCCGGAGACCGTCCTCATCCGCGATGCGCAAGGGAGCCACCAGGTCGAGATCAAGGGCTTGCAGGTGTCGAAGACCTTGGCCAGCCTCGTCGGGGACTCGGCAGAGGAGGGCTTTGGCATGGGCGTATCGATTGAGGAGGCCGTCGACGCAGCCATTGCCGCGATCCCGGCAGCCCCTTCGCCAATGCCGGACGTCATGCACTGCTACAGCATCACCGACTCGGGCAAGATGGTTGGCGGCTTCGCCGGGCTGAATCTCTATTTCGCCCGCATCAACCGGACGTCACCGTAGCGGCCAATGGCGGCGCAGGCTCAGCGAATGCGGTCTGCCAGCTCCGCCCAGACCGGCGTCAGCCGGCCTTGAAGCGCCGGCAGGGCACCCAGGTCGATGCGGCTCTCTTCGGGGCAGTGGAAGTCCGAGCCGCGCGAGGCCAGCAGGCCGAACTCGATCGCCGTGTTGGCGTACTGCTCGAACTCGGCCGTGGTGTGGCTGCCGGTGACCACCTCGATGCCGCGGCCGCCGTGCGCCATGAACTCGGTGATCAGCGCGTACTCCTCGGTCGGCGTGAAGTCGTAGCGGCCCGGATGGGCGATGACGGCGATGCCGCCGGCACGCGTGATCCAGCCCACCGCGTCCTTCAGCGTCGCCCACTTGTGCGGCACGAAGCCGGGCTTGCCTTCGGTCAGGAAGCGGCGGAAGACCTCGGGGACGTCGGCGCAGTGGCCGGCGTCGACCAGGAAGCGGGCGAAATGGGTGCGCGAGATCAGGTCGGGGTTGCCGACGTATTTCAGCGCCCCCTCGAAGGCGCCGCGGATACCGACCTCGGCCAGGCTGGCAGCCATCTCGCGGGCGCGGGCCTCGCGGCCGCCACGGGTGGCGCGCAGGCCTTCGATGATCTCGGTGGCCTCGTGGTCGAAGCCCAGGCCGACGATGTGCACGACGCGGCCGGCAAAGGTCACCGAGATCTCGGTGCCCGTCAGATAGGCCAGGCCGTTGGCACGCGCCGCGGCGATGGCACGGGCCTGGCCGCCGATCTCGTCGTGGTCGGTCAGCGACCACAGCTGCACGCCACCGGCCTTGGCGCGTTCGGCCAGGGCCTCGGGGGTCAGCGTGCCGTCGGAAACGACCGAGTGGCAGTGCAGGTCGGCGTTGAGGGTGGGGTCGAGGTTCACGGCCCGATTCTCGCAGGCGCTGCACGCCCCCTTCGCGCCAGGGTTACAGGGTGAAAGCGTTGACCGTCTCGTCCATGTCCTGGGCCTGGCAGCGCAGGCTGTCGGCCGATGAGGCGGCCTCCTCGACGAGGGCGGCGTTCTGTTGTGTCATGGCGTCGATGGCGCCCACGGCCTCGCCGACCTCCAGGGTCTGCTGGGCCTCGGCGCGGGTCTGCTCGGCCATCGCATGGATGAGGGTGCTCATCTCACCCACCTTGCCGAGGATGGCGTCAACGGCCTGACCGGCCTCGGCGGCCTGGGCAGTGCCGGTCTCGACGCCCTCGACGGACTGGTGGATCAGCGTCTTGATCTCGCGCGCCGCGGTCGCGCTGCGCTGGGCCAGGGCCCTCACCTCGGAGGCGACGACGGCGAAGCCCCGGCCTGCGTCGCCGGCGCGCGCGGCCTCCACGGCGGCATTCAGGGCCAGGATATTGGTCTGGAAGGCGATGCCGTCGATGAGACCGGTGATGTCGGCAATGCGCCGGCTGGCCTCGGCCATGCCCTGCATGCTGCCAACGACCTGGCCGACGATGCGACCGCCCTGGGTGGCGACGTCGGCGGCCGAAGCCGCCAGGGCTTCGGCATCGCGTGCGGCTTGGCTGCTGTGGCGCACTGCCTCGGTCAGCGACTGCACGTTGGAGGCGGTCTGCTGCAGGCGCGCGGCGGCGGCCTCGGTGCGCTGGGCCAGATCCTGGTTGCCGGCGGCGATCTCTTGCGCCGCGAGGCGGATGCCGCCGGCGTCCTCGTGGATGCGCTTGACGAGGCTGCGCAGGCGCTGCTGCATATGCGCCAGCGCGGCCAGCACGCGGCCGAGTTCGTCGCGCCGGCCCTGGGGCACGGCCTGGCTGAGGTCGCCGGCGGCGATGCGCTCGGTCACTTCCACCATCTGGCGCACCGGTGTCAGCAGCTGGCGGATGGAGCGGACCATCAGGAAGAGCATCAGCGCCAGCGCGGCGGGCAGAAGGAGCGTCAGCGCATTGCGGCGGTGGGCGGCGCGCTCGGCGCGGGCCGACAGGCCGGCGTCCAACGCCTCCATGACCTGGGCGCTGAGCCGGGCCTGCAGGGCGCCGGCCTCGGCGAGCTTGGCGGCGAGTTGGTCCAGCGGATAGTTGACGTCCTTGGTGGCGGCCTCCAGCGTCTGGTCGACCTGCTCGCGCTGGGCCTTGGCGATCTGCGTCAGCGGCGCGAGCCGCCGGGCCAGTTCGGCATCATCCGCCTGCAGGGCCAGGCGCAGGCGTAACTGCATCTGGGCGGCATGCTCGCGGTAGCGCGTGTGGGCGGCCGACATGCGGCCCAGGTCGTCCACGGCGGCGGCGCGGGCCAGGGCGGCGAGTTCTGAGAGGGCGTCCTGCACGCGCGGCGCCGACTGCAGGCCAGCCTCGATGGCGAAATGAGAGGCGGCCTCGGCGTCCAGCAGCAGGCCGGTGGCGGCATTGAGCTCGGCGATGGCCTCGAAGGCGCCGTCGGCCAGGGCGGCCTGGACGTCCAGCAGGCGCGGCGGGTCCAGCGGCCCCTGGGCCAGGGTCCGGGCCAGCTCGGCATGGCGGCTGCGCAGGGCGGCGACGCGCTCCCGCTGGGTGGCGGCGAGGCCGGCGGGCAGGCCGTCGGCCAGGGCGGCGTCCAGGGCCTTCAGCGCGGCTTGCACGGCCGCGGCGGCGGCGATGGCCTGCGGCTTGCTGTCGGGCTTGGTGGACAAGGCTTCGGCAGCCAGGCCGCGCTGGGCCTGCAGGCGCTCGAGCAGGGCCTGCCAGGCGTGGTTGGCGGGCAGGGCCTGGTGCTGCTGCGACGCAGAGTCGAACTGGGCGGCATAGCCGCGCAGCAGCAGGGCGCTGGGCACGACGCCGAGCAGCAGGGACAGGCAGGCGACCAGGGCGAGGCGCGTGCGCAGGCTCCAGTGTTCCGTGGCTTTGAAGAGGTTCATGGCGGTGAAGGGCGCCGCGGCGCTGCGACGCGCGAGGCAGGATCAGGCGGCCAGCAGGGCGCGCTGGGGCTGGCGGCGGTCGACGAAGAAGCGGCTGCCGCCGGCGCGGCCCTTGGCCACGCGCTTGGGCTCGGCCAGGGCGGCGGCCAGGGCGCGGGAGTTCTCGTAGTGGCCGGGCAGATGCAGCACGGCGCCGGCCGAGATCGTCGGCAGCGGATGGAAGCTGGGCTGGTTTTGGCGGTTCAGCGTCACATAGCCGCCGGCGGCCAGGTGCTCGGCCGAGAAGAAGCTGCGCACGCCGGCGTCAAAGTCCTCGCAGATGCGTGAGAGGCGGGCCTCCCAGTCGGCGCTGCCCAGCACCATGACGAAATCGTCGCCGCCGATATGGCCGACGAAGTCCACCTGCGGGTCGGCGGCCTGGGTCAGCACGCGGGCGGCCAGGCGGATGATGTCGTCACCGATGCGGTAGCCGTAGATGTCGTTGAAGGGCTTGAAGTGGTCGATGTCCCAGACCACGGTGGCAAAGGTCTCGCCGGCCTCGATGAGGCGGTCCAGGTGGTTGTCGATGGGCACGTTGCCCGGCAGCAGGGTCAGCGGGTTGGCATAGCGGGCCGCATGCACCTGCAGGTCGGACACGGCCTTGAGCAGGTCGGAGCTGCGGCCCGAACCGAAATACGCGCCGTCGCGCGTGACGATGAAGCCGTCGATGAGCAGGCGTTCGTCGAGATTGGACACGGCATCGCTCATGGCGCGCAGCGGCGTGGCGACGTCGAAGACCAGGGGGTTCCTGTCCATCAGCTCGACGCAGCTGCGCTTGTCGAAGATGTCCATGAAATAGCGCTCGGTGCTGCGCTTCAGGACATGCAGGGAGCGCAGCACGCCGATGGGGCGCTGCTGCTCGTCGAGCACGGGGATGGCGAGCAGCTGCTCGTCGCCGTGGAAGAGGTCCACGACGCTGCGGCAGTTGGCCGCGGCGGTGACGGTCCGGCCGCGGCGCGCGAGCTGGGCGGCCATCGTGATGGCGCCTTGGCCCAGGGTCAGGGCGAGGTCGTTCTGCAGCAGCCGCGGCTGGGCGTTGGCGGCCAGGCGGCCGCTCCATTGCGCCCCCAGCGAGGCGCGCGGCGTCGCGCTCGGCCGGGCGAAGAGATAGCCCTGGCAGATGGTCAGGCCCAGGCGGCGCAGCACGTCGAGGTCGGGCTCCTGCTCCAGGCCTTCGGCGACGACCTCGCAGCCGCTGGTGGCGGCCATCTCGACGATGGAGCGCACGAACTGCTGCTTCAGCGGCTCCTGGGCGATGCCGTCGATGAAGTGGCGGTCGATCTTGACGAAGTCGGGCCGCATCTGCATCCAGCGGCGCAGCGAAGCAAAGCCCTCGCCGAGGTCGTCCAGCGCGACGCGAAAGCCGCGCTCGCGCAGGGCCTGCAGGGCGTCGTCGAGCTGGGCCAGGTCTTCGATGGGGCGGGTCTCGGTCAGCTCGATGACGAGGCGCGAGGTCGGCAGGCCCAGCTCGGCCAGCTCGGCGGCCAGGCGGCCGGCATGCTCGCGCGCGCCGAGCAGGGTGTCGGCCGTCACGTTCAGAAAGAGCTGGCCCGGCAGGCCGAGCTGCTTGAAGCGCTGCAGGGCGCGCTGCACGATGAGGTGCTCCAGCTCGACCAGGCGGCCCAGGCGGGCGGCGGCCTCGAACAGCACCAGCGGCGAATGCAGGGGGCCGTCGGCCGGGCCACGCGTGAGGGCCTCGAAGCCGAAGATCTCGGCGCGGTCGATGGCGACGAGGGGCTGGAAGTGGATGTCGAAACTGCGCTGCTCGATCAGGCGATCGAGGGCGAGGGCAAGGGGATCGGGCGCGGTGGCGCGCATGGGGTGAGGCTCCGGGCTGGCTGGCGCCGCGGATTCTTGGAGTCCCCCATGACAGTCAGGTGACTTGGCAAGGCAGGGCACGCGGCCCTGCCAACTCCTTCACGTCTGGGCAGCTTCAATGACGTACTGCACGCGCAGCTGCCCCTGCCATTCATCGAGGCTCAAGCGATAGGCCAGCGTGACGCGCTCGGGCAGCATGTCGACGTGGTTGAACCAGATGCCGTCGATGAGCTGGCCGGCGCGGCGCAGGCGCAGCTTGAGATGCTTCTCGCCCACCAGGCGCTGCGAGACCAGCTCGAAGCGGTCGCAGAACAGGGGCGCCTCGAAGCCCTGGCCCCAGACCTGGGCGTCCAGCAACCGCGCCGTCTCGGCCGTGGCGGCCTCGGGGGGCAGGGCGCCGTCGTGGCGCAGGGTGCGGGTCAGGTCCTGCTCGTTCAGCCATTCCTCGGCGACGCGGGCGAAGGCCAGGGCGAAACGATTCACGTCATCGACGGCCAGCGTCGCGCCGGCTGCCATGGCATGGCCACCGAACTTGGCCAGCAGATCGGGCTCGCGCTTGCTGACGAGGTCCAGCGCGTCGCGCAGATGAAAGCCCGGGATGGAGCGGCCCGAGCCCTTCAATTGACCATCGGCGCCGCGGGCGAAGACGAAGGTCGGGCGGTGCACGCGGTCCTTGATGCGCGAGGCGACGATGCCAACCACGCCTTCATGGAAGTCGGCGTCGAACAGGGCCACGGCCGGGGGCAGGGCGCCGGACAGGGCTTCGACCAGGGCCTCCAGCCTTGCCTCGGCCATCTCGCGCATGCCGCTCTCGATCTCGCGGCGCTCGCGGTTGATGGCGTCGAGCTGGGTGGCGAGTTCCATCGCACGCTCGGGGTCGTCGGTCGTCAGGGTCTCGATGCCCAGCGTCATGTCGGCCAGACGGCCCGCCGCGTTGATGCGCGGGCCCAGCGCAAAGCCGAGGTCGAAACCCTGGGCCTTGGAGGCATCGCGCTTGGCGGCACTGAACAGCGCCATGACGCCCGGCTGGGCGCGGCCGGCGCGCATGCGCTTGAGGCCTTGCGCAACGAGGCGGCGGTTGTTGGCGTCGAGCTTGACGACGTCGGCCACGGTGCCCAGGGCCACGAGGTCGAGCAGGCCATCCAGGCGCGGCACCTCGGTGAAGGCACCGCGCGAGCGCAGCTCGGCGCGCAGGCCCATCAGCACATAGAAGGCCACGCCGACGCCGGCCAGCGACTTGCTCGCGAAGGTGCAGCCGGGCTGGTTGGGGTTGACGATGGCCTCGGCCTCGGGGACGACGATGGCGTCGTTGATCTGGGCCGGCAGGTGGTGGTCGGTCACCAGCACCTTGATGCCCAGCGCCCGCGCGTGGGCGACGCCGGCCAGGCTGGCAATGCCGTTGTCCACGGTCACCAGCAGCTTGGGTTGCTGCTCCAGCGCCAGGTCGACGATGGTCGGTGTCAGGCCATAGCCATGCACGGCGCGGTCAGGCACCACATAGCCCAGCTGTTCGGGCTGGGCGCCGAGCAGGCGCAGGCCGCGCAGCATGACGGCGCAGGCGGTGGCGCCGTCGCAGTCGTAGTCGGCCACGATGACAAGGCGCTCGCCGGACTGGATGGCATCGGCCAGCAGGCGGGAGGCTTCGGGCAGGCCTTTCAGGTCGGTGGGCGGCAGCAGCTGGGCCAGGCTCTCGTCCAGCTCGCCCGCTTCGCGCACGCCGCGCGAGGCGAGCAGGCGGGCAAGCAGCGGGGCGACGCCGGCCTGCTCCAGCGCCCAGGCGGTGCGCGGCGGCACGTCGCGTTCGATGAGTCGGGGCGAGTTCACAGCGCCTCCATGACGGCGGCCACATCGGGCGTCTGGAACCGGCGCTTGAGCTTGTCGAAGAAGGAAAGGGGCTGGACGGCAAAACGGCGCGCGAAGCGTTCGCCGCACAGCGTCAGGCCGGTCAGTTCCTTGGCGAGAGGACCGGCGTCCAGGCGCTGCCAGGCCTCGGCCCAGGCGGCGAGGTCACCATTCAGCAGCGGCTCGGTGAGCCGGGCGTCGACCGTCACGTCGGCGGCCCGCCCATTGCTGCGGCCGATGTCGCCGATCCAGACCGAATTGATGGCGTGCTCGCCGCGTGCTTCCCGCTCGACATTCAGCGCATGCTCGTGCAGCAGCATCTGGGCTTCGTTCTGCCAGCGGCGCAAGACCCGGCTCTGGGGCAGCCAGGGCTCGATGGGCCGGCCGGCGGCGCGTTCGATGCTGGCGGCGCTCAAGTCATCCAGGGCGCTTGCATGGCCGATGGCCCAGCGGTTGGCGTCCAGCAAGCGCCATTGCCAGCCTTCGGCCTCGGGCCAGAGTTCATGCAGCACGGCGCAGAAGCGGGCCGCATCGGATTCGGACAGGTGCAGGGCCGCGGGCGGCAGCACGTCGACGCCATCGGTCCCGACGGCCAGATGCACGGGCGTCATCAAGGCCCAGGACAGTTCAGGGCCGGCATCGACGGCCCAGGCCGCTGCGCTGGGTTCGGCCTGGCCGCGCAGGGCGGCCAGGGCCAGGTGGTGCGGGGGCTGGGGCGCGTACTCGTCGCTGCCCCAGGTCTCGGCGGGGCTCAATCGAGCCAGTTGCCCAGCCAGGTTGGGCAGGGCCAGGCTGGAGAAGGCATGCCGCGCCGCGTCGTCCAGGGCGCTGGCATGGGGAATCATCAGATGCATGGGCCTGGATTATCCCGGGGTCATTTCAAGCGCTTGTCACACAAGCTTCATACACTTTTCTTCATGACCGACCCGACTCCGCTGAAGCTCCTCAACCGCGAACAGGCCATCCTCGAGTTCAACCGGCGCGTGCTGGCCCAGGCCCAGCGCGAGGACGTGCCCCTGCTGGAGCGCCTGCGCTACGTCTGCATCGTGTCCAGCAACCTCGACGAGTTCTTCGAGGTGCGCTTCGCCGACATGCTGGAGGCCGTGCGCGACCCGCTGAGCACCGTGACGGGCCAGGACGTCGACCGCGTCGGCCGCGCCGCCCACACGCTGATCGACGAGCAATACCTGATCTTCAACGAGCAGCTGACGCCGCTGCTGCTCAAGCAGCGCATCGTCGTCCTCAACCACGCCGACCGCGACGAGCCGCAGCGGCGCTGGGTGGCCAAGTACTTCGAGCGCGAGGTCAAGCCGCTGTTGGTGCCGGTGGGCCTGGACCCGGCCCACCCCTTCCCGCAGGTGGCCAACAAGTCGCTGCACTTCATCGCGCGGCTGTCGGGCAAGGATGCCTTTGGCCGCGACAACCGCATCGCCATCGTCAAGGTGCCGCGCGTGCTGCCGCGCGTCATCAAGCTGCCGGCCAACCTCAGCGACGGCCGCCAGGCCTTCGTGCTGCTGACCAGCGTCATCCGCGCCCACCTGGAGGAGCTGTTCCCCGGCCGCAAGGTCGAGGCCTTCTCGCAGTTCCGCGTCACGCGCGACTCCGACCTGGAAGTCGACGAGGAAGAAATCGCCAACCTGCGCCATGCGCTGCGTTCGGGCCTGACGACACGCCACTTCGGCCGCGCGGTGCGGCTGGAGGTCGTCAACACCTGCCCGGCCGAGCTGTCGGAGTTCCTGCTCGAGCAGTTCGGCCTGCCCAATGCGGCCCTCTACCGTGTCAACGGCCCGGTCAACCTGGTGCGCCTGAACGAGCTCATCGACCAGACCGATGCGCCCGGCCTGCGCTTCACGCCCTTCGAGCCGGCCTGGCCGACGGGCCGCCTGCCGCGCCACAAGTCCATCTTCGAGAAGCTGAAGAAGGGCGATGTGCTGCTGCACCATCCCTTCGAGAGCTTCGAGCCGGTCGTGCAGATGCTGCGCGAGGCCGTGGCCGACCCCGAGGTGCTGGCCATCAAGCAGACCATCTACCGCACCGGCGCCAAGTCGGAGCTGATGGATCTGCTCATCGAGGCGGCACGGCGCGGCAAGGAGGTCATGGCCGTCGTCGAGCTGAAGGCGCGCTTCGACGAGGAGGCCAACATCAACTGGGCCGAGCGGCTGGAAGCCGTCGGTGCCCAGGTCGTGTACGGCATCGTCGGCTACAAGACCCATGCCAAGCTGCTGATGATCACGCGGCGCGAGAACGGCAAGCTGCGCCGCTATGCGCATATCTCCACCGGCAACTACAACCCGAAGACGGCGCGCCTGTACACCGACCTGGGCCTGCTGACGGCCGATGCCGACCTGACGGCCGATGCCGACTCGGTGTTCCGCCAACTGGCGTCCCTGGGCAAGTTCAAGGCGCTGCGCCGCATGCTGCTGGCGCCCTTCAATATGCACAGCCGCATGCTGGAGCTGCTGGCCCAGGTGGAGGCCGCGGCCCTGTCCGGCTACAAGGCCGCGCGCATCGTCGTGAAGATCAACGCGCTGACCGATGCCGAGCTCATCCATGGCCTGCTGCGCGCGGCCAAGGCGGGCGCCAAGGTCGACCTCATCGTGCGCGGCGCCTGCATGCTGCCGCCGGGCCTGCCGGGCGTCAGCGACAACATCGTCGTGCGCTCCGTCGTCGGCCGCTTCCTGGAACACACGCGGGTGCTGTACTTCCGCTGGGCCGATGCGGAGGAGGGCGAAGCGCTGTTCCTGTCCAGCGCCGACTGGATGAGCCGCAACATGTTCCGCCGCATCGAGGTGGCCTGGCCGGTGCAGGACGCCCGCCTGCGCCAGCGTGTCATCGACGAGGCCCTGCAGCCCTATCTGAATGACACCATGGATGCCTGGCAGCTCGGGCCCGACGGCCGTTCGGTGCGCATCAGCGAAACCGGCGTCAGCGCCCAGCAGGCCTTGATGCGGCGCTATTCCGAGGGCTGACCGACGATGGACCTGATTCTGTGGCGCCATGCCGAAGCCGAGATCGCCGCCCCCGGGCAGGACGATCTGCAGCGCTCGCTGACTCCCAAGGGCGAGCGCCAGGCACGGCGCATGGCCGCCTGGCTCAACCACCGCCTGGCCGCGACGACGCGGGTGCTGGTCAGTCCGGCCCTGCGCTGCCGCCAGACGGCCGAGGCCCTGGGCCGCGAGGTGCGCATCGTGCCGGCCATCGCTCCGGACGCGCCGATCTCGGCCTTGATCGAGGCCTCACGCTGGCCCAAGTCCAGCGAGCCGGTGCTGATCTGCGGCCACCAGCCGACGCTGGGCCAGCTGGCGGCCCACCTGCTGGCCGGCGTGGAGCAGGACTGGACCGTCAAGAAGGGCGCCGTCTGGTGGCTGCGCTGGCGCCAGCGCGACGGCGAGCCCGAGGTCACCCTGCACGCGGTGCAGGGCCCCGACGCGCTCTAGAGGTGCCGGGTCTCGTCAGGCTTGTTCCACCAGTTGTTGTGCAGCCCGTCGAAGTACTGGATGGGTGCGGCAACCAGTTCCTCGGCCGGCACGTCGTCCAGGCAATTGACCTTGACCGACACAAAGGCGCCGCCAACCTCTTCGATATAGCCATGGCCGTAGGAGCGCACGCCACAGGTCTTGCAGAACAGGTTGTGGACGCTGTTGCTGCCGAACTGATAGTCGCTCTGCGCGTCTTCGCTTGACAGCAGGCGGAAGGCCTCAGGCTTGACGCTGGCGCTCCAGTTGCGGGTCTTGAAGCAGATGGAGCAGTTGCAACGGCCGGTGCCGGCGGCCAGGTCCAGGTCGACTTCAAAGCGCACGGCCTTGCAGTGACAGCTGCCGGTGTAGGTCTTGAGCATGATGGGTGTCTCCTGTGATGGGGCGGGCCCAGATGCTCACCGACGGTGCTGTCAGGCCTTGGCAGCAGTGTCCCGGGCCGGCCCCGGGTTCGACATCCCCAGGATGCTCAGACGACGGCCAGCTCCAACAAGCCGCTCTTGGCCCAGGCCTCGGCTTCTTCCTTCAGCAGGAAGCGGGTGCGGGCCTGCTCGGCCGACGAGGTCTTGGGGCAGTGCAGCGTCAGCTGCCTGCCCGCGCGCTCCAGCCTGGGCGTCGCCACGGCCGTCGGCGTGCGGGCATGGCAGAGGATGACGGCCAGGCGCAGCGCGATGAGCTGGTCCAGCAGGCTGGCATCGTTCAGCTGGGCCTCCAGCTTGCGCAGGCCGCCGCGCTGGCCCAGGGCCAGGCCCGCCAGGCGCTGCAGCTGGTTGGTGGAGAAGCCGGCCGCGTCGACGTGGGCGATGACGTAGGCGCTGTGGCGGTGGTGGTCGTGGTGGGAGACCAGCATGCCCACTTCGTGCAGGGCGGCGGCCCAGCCCAGCTCGCGCAGCAGTTCGGGCGCCGGCTTCGGCGCCAGCTGGCGGTAGAGCAGCTCGGCCTGGCTGGACACGCGCTCGGCCTGGGCCACGTCCACCTCGAATCGCTCCTGCAGCTCGTTGACCGAGTCGGCCCGCGGGTCGCGCGCGCCGCTGGGCTGCAGGCGCTCGACCAGGTCGAAGATGACGCCCTGGCGCAGCGCGCCCTTGGTGGGCAGCAGCTCCTCGATGCCGAACTGGGTCAGCAGCGTGTAGAGGATGCAAAGCCCGCCGGCGACGACGGGACGGCGGTCGTCCTTCAGGCCGGGCAGCTGGAGCTTGTCCTGCGAGCCGGCGGCCAGGCATTGCTCGACGCACCAGCGCAGCGCAGCCGGCGTGATGCGGCCGTCGGTCTTGCCGCTGGCGGCGAGGATCTGCGACACCGCGCCCACGGTGCCCGACGAGCCCAGGGCCTCCTTCCACAGCTCGGGGCGGAACAGCGTCAGGGCTTCTTCCAGCTCGGCGCCGGCGGCCACCTGGGCGGCGCGGAAAGACTCGGGCGTGTAGCGGCCGTCGGCAAAGAAGCGCACCGACAGGCCCACGCTGCCGACACCGAAGGACTCGGCCAGCAGCGGCTTGCGGCCGCGGCCCAGGATCATCTCGGTGGAGCGGCCGCCGATGTCGATGACCAGGCGCGGCTTGTCCGAGGGCTGCAGGCGGGCCACGCCGGCATAGATGAGGCGGGCCTCCTCGCGGCCGGCGATGACCTCGATGGGATGGCCCAGCACGGCCTGGGCACGGGCCAGGAAGGCATTGCGGTTGCGGGCCTCGCGCAGGGTCTGCGTCGCGACGGCGCGGATGCGCTCGGGCGCGATGCCGACGAGCTGCTCGCCAAAACCCTTCAGGCATTCCAGGCCGCGCTGCATGGCAGCCTCGGTCAGCATGCCCTGGTCATCCAGGCCGGCGCCCAGGCGCACGCTCTCCTTGATGTAGCTGACGCGCTGGTAGCGATCGCCCGACAGCCGGGCCAGCTCCAGGCGAAAGCTGTTGGAGCCGATGTCGATGGAGGCCCAGATTTGGCCGGCAGGGTCGGGGCGCGTCGTCATGGGCGGGCATTGTCGGGGCAAAATTTGACGCCCTTCCGTAACCCATCCGGTAACCGAGCCCCCAGGAGCCCTATGTTGAAAGACGAGATCGACAGCCTCGCGCCGTCCCGCGACTTCAGCCGCCGCAGCTTTGTGCAGACGACCGTGGGCAGCGGCTTCGCGGCCGCCGTGCTGCCGGTGACGGCCCAGACGATCACGACCGACACCGCCGGCCTGGAGGCAGGCACGGTCACCATTCCCGTGGGCGACTTCCAGATGCCGGCCTACCGCGCCGCGCCCGCCGGCAAGAAGAACCTGCCCGTCGTGCTGGTGGCCAGCGAGATCTTCGGCGTGCACGAGCACATCGCCGACGTCTGCCGGCGCTTTGCCAAGCAGGGCTATCTGGCCATCGCCCCCGAACTCTTCGTGCGCCATGGCAATGCCGGCGCCTACACCGACATCCCCAAGCTGATCAGCGAGGTCGTCGGCAAGGCGTCCGGCGCCCAGGTCAACGGCGACCTGGACGCCGCCGTCGCCTGGGCCGCGGCCAACGGCGGCGACACCAGCAAGCTGGCCATCACCGGCTTCTGCTGGGGCGGCGGCACGACCTGGCGCTATGCCGCGCACAACCCCAGGCTGACGGCCGCCGCAGCCTGGTATGGCCCCGTGGCGCGCAGCTACTTCAAGGGCGACCCGACCATCATCGAGCTGGCCGGCAGCATCAAGGCGCCGGTGCTGGGCCTGTACGGCGCGGCCGATGGCGGCATCCCGGTCGAGACCCTGACCCAGCTCGAAGCCGCGCTGAAGGCGGCCGGCAACACGAAATGCGAGTTCGTCGTCTACCCCGACACGCCGCATGCCTTCTACGCCGACTACCGCCCCAGCTACCGCAAGGCCGCGGCCGACGACGCCTGGGCGCGCTGCCTGGCCTGGTTCAAGAAGCACGGGGTTTGACGGCTCTGCTACGCTGACCGCCCTCGGGCCGCAGTCCATGGCTGTGGCCCGTTGCTTTTGCCTGATCCCATGACCCTTCTCTATATTGTGCTCGCCACCTTCGCGGGCGGCCTGCTGTCGGTGCTCGTCGCCGCGAGCCTGACCATCGGCGTGCTGACCCGCCTCGTGAAGAGCCTGGTCAGCCTGTCGGCCGGCATCCTGCTGGGCACGTCGCTGCTGAACGTGCTGCCCGAGGCCTTCGAGAGCCGCACGGCCCAGCCGCAGACCCTGTTCGCCGTGCTGCTGGGCGGCCTGCTGTTCTTCTGGCTGCTGGAAAAGGTCGAGCTCTACCGCCACACCCACCACCACGAAGACGACGGCCACCACCATCACCACCACTTCGACGCCGAGCAGGCCGGCCGTGGCGGCCTGACCGTGCTGGTGGGTGACAGCATCCACAACTTCTGCGACGGCGCCATCATCGCGGCCGCCTTCCTGGCCGACACGCGCCTGGGTTTTGCCACGGCCCTGGCCATCGTGGCCCACGAGATTCCGCAGGAAGTCGGCGACTACATCGTGCTGCTCAACGCCGGCCTGTCGCGCGGCAAGGCCCTGCTGTTCAACGCCATCTCCGGCATGGCCGCTGTCGTCGGCGGCGTGCTGGGCTATTTCCTGATCGGCAGCTTCGACGGCGTGCTGCCCTATCTGCTGGTGCTGGCCTCCAGCAGCTTCATCTACATCTCGGTGGCCGACCTGCTGCCCCAGCTGCAGCAGCGCCTGGCCTGGCGCGAGACCTTCGCCCAGGTGGCCTGGCTGGCCATCGGCCTGGGCGTGGCCTTCGCGGTGTCACAGCTGCTGCATGGGGCTCATTGACGCCGGGCTGCGCGGCGCCCTGGTCGCCGTGCTGGTCCTGGTGGTGCTGATGCTGCTGCCCCACTGGCGGCATGCCCGACATGCCGACCTCGTGCGCACGGGCATCGCGTTGTCGCTGTCCTCGGCCGTGCAGGCCCTCTCGGCCTCGCCCTGGGTGGAACATGAACTGCGCTGCGCCGTCCAGGCGCCCGGCATCGGCATTTCCCTGGGCTCCGCCGTGCTGTTCTGGCTGTTTGCACGCGCCGTCTTCGAAGACGGCTTCCGCCTGCGCCCCTGGCATGGCCTGCTGTGGGGGGCGGTCGCGCTGTTCGGCGCCATGGCCTGCCAATGGGGCACGTGGTGGCAGCCCTGGGTGTTGATGCGTGCCATTCCCGTCGTTTTCGCCTTGCTGGGCCTGGCGGCCGTGGCCGGGCCCTGGCGCGTCGACCTCGTCGAGCCGCGCCGGCGCCTGCGCGGCCTCGTGGTGGGCGGCGGTGCCAGCTATGCCCTGGCCATGGTGGCTTTGCGCGTCAGCTCCCGGGATGGCACCCTCAGCGACGCGACGGCCCTGGCCGACGTGGCGATGCTGCTGACCCTGACCAGCCTGATCGCCTGGCAGCTGCTACGGCCGAGCGCCTTCCGCGCGCGTTGCGAGCGCGACCTGGCCGAGGACTTCCCCGCCTGCGTCGGCCTGGCCACCCGCCTGACCGGTGGGGCGCTGGACGGCTTCAAGCTCTGGCTGGCCCGGCGCGTGCTGGGCTGGAAGTTCGGTGGCGACGATGCGCCGCAGACCCACACCGACCCGCGCATGGCCGCCATCGTGGCCGCCGTGCCGGCGGCGGCCGACTTCGACATGAGCACCCTAGCCAAGCCGCGCGTGCCGCTGGGCCTCATCACCGCCGACGGCGACCGCTGGCTTGCGCCGCGCTTTCACGGCGACGCGGTGCTGGCGGCCTGCCAAAGCTGCGAGCTGCTGGCCGCGCTGCCGGGCGCCGGCCATGGCGCACTACTCGCGCCGCCTCCGCCGGCCAGCAATCTCGGCCGGCTGGAATGCGACCTGCTGTGCGACCCGCCGGGCTTTGATCGCCCCAGCGCGACTGCGCGATGGGTGGAGGCGGTGGTGCACTTTTTCCGCGAGCGTCTGCGATAGCCGATATGTGACCGTTTGAAACAACGCTAAACCGCTGGGCCGTTCTCTGGATTACCTAAATGCCGATCCTTGGGAGAGAACACATGGTTTCAGTGGTGACGGGTAGTGGCGCAGGCTTGGTCAACACCTCCAAGGACGTGTTGGGCGCAGCGGGCGGGCTGGGGCAAGCGTCGACGGGGCGGGCCGGTGAGCAGGTCACGGTCAACGCGGCCAATGGCAATCTCGTCGTGCAGGACCGCGACGAATTCCTAGCTGGCGTTGGTCCGGACGCCAATCTCCTTCGTACCTACAACAGCCAGGGTGGCTGGGATGGCGACAACGGCGACCGCTGGCGCATCGGCTACTACCGCAAGGTGTACGGCCTCGGCGGCGGCATGATCAAGCGCGTGGAGGCTGATGGCCGGCTGACCACTTACACCCTGGAAGGTGGCCAATACGTCAGCAAGGACGGTTCGGGTCAGTACGACACCCTAAGCTACGACGCTCCCAGTGATACCTGGACCTGGCGCGACGGCGATACCGGCACCACCGAGACCTATCAACTCTATGGCGCTGGCAACTATCGCCTGACGCGAGTGACGGACCCCGAGGGCCACTATGTCGCCATCGACTACAGCGGCGACCAGATCTCGCGGATCTCGACATACAAGGCAGGCGGCGCCACGGCGATCGGAGTCATCAAGCTCACCTACGGCGGCACCAAGCTGCAAAGCACCGAGTATTGGGAAAGCGGCGCCAAGGCGCGCAGCCTCACCCGCTATGACTACGACAGCTCGGACCGGCTCTGGCACGTCACGACCGATTTGAGCCCGGACGACAGCGCCGTTGCCGATGGCAAGGTCTACACCATCACCTACGGCTATGAAGGCGCCGCCGTGGATGCGCGGCTGAACTCGATCCAGCAGACCGACGGCACCCAGATCACCATCAGCTACGAGTCCGGCACCGGGCGCGTCGCGTCGGTCCTCGACGGTCGGGGGTTGGGCACAACTTTCACCTACGACGCGCCTGGTACCACGACCGTCAAGGACGCGCTGGGCCAAGCTACCACGCTCAAGTACAGCCCCAAGGGCGAACTGCTTGAAATCTTGGGTGCCGTGACGGGTGGCAGCAGCTTCACCCAGAAGTACACCTACGACCCCACCACCGGCGATCTGCTGACCAGTACCAACGCGAAGAACGAGACCACGACCTATGAATACAACAGCGTAGGGGCAATGACGCGCCGGACGGACGCAGCTGGCAATGTGCTGGAGCGTGGCTACACGTCTGGGAACTTGCTCGCCACTGAGACCCTTTATCTCGTGCCTGATCCGGACGGTCCGACCAATGCCGGCACAGCCAGCAAGCCCCTTACGACCAACTACTACTACGACACGACCTCGGGGCGTCGGCGTCTTATGTACGTCATCTACGGCGACGGATCGTTGACGAGCTATGTCTATGACGGTCTGGGTCAGCTTACCGACACCTTCAAGTACAGCCCCGACGTCGTCTTCTCTGGCAATCGCCAGACCTGGTCCGAGGTCAGCGCTTTTGCCACCAACGCCTTCAAAACCGACAAAGGTATCCAGCGCCTCCACCATGAGTACGACCTGCGTGGCCTGCTGAGCAAGGAGCGCAGCTATGCCAGCAGCACCTACAACGCCACCACCAACGGGTTCGATTCCGTCGACGCGACCGACACGATCTACACCTACGACCCTTCAGGCCGCCTGCTCAGCCGCCTGGACGCCAGCGGCGTCAAGCTGGCTTACGAGTACGACGGGCTGGGGCGCATCACCAAGAGCCTGGACACCAACCTGGTGGCGACGGTCTACAGCTACGACGATGTTGGTCGCAAGACCAGCGTTCAATTGGCCAATGGCCAAACCACCGTCCAAACTTTCAACCAGTGGGGCGATCTTGTTGCGAGCGACGTTCTGGGGGCGGGCAACACGCAGGCCAATCCCAAGGCCTTAGGCGCCACCCAATACAGCTATGACAACCTGGGTCGTCTCTGGCGCACCACGGACGCGACCGGCGTGGCCGTCTTCAGCCTTTATGACGTCAGCGGGCGCAAGAGTGCGGACATCGCCGCCAACGGTCAGCTCACGGAGTACCTCTACGACGCCGCCGGACGCCTGATCCAGCGGATCGCTTACGCCACGCTGCTGAGCCAGACCACGCTGAGCGGCCTCACCGCCGCCAGCACGGTGGCCAGCGTTCGACCCGCGATGCAGGTGGATCAGGACCGCATCACCACCTCCTACTACGACATGGCCGGCCGGCTGACCGGGGTGCTCGATGCCGACGGTTATCTCAGCGTCACCAAATATGACGGCGCAAGTGCAGTCACGTCGCAAACGACCTACGCCAATGCGGTGGCCGTGACTCGGCTCGACGTCTCCAAAGGCACAACTCAAAGCAGCGCGCCGAGTCAGCCCGCCCCCACTGTGGACGCCGCCCGGGATCGCACGCTTCGCAATCTCTACGACGGGGCCGGCCGTCTGGCGGCTCAAATAGACGGCGATGGCGGGTTGACGCGGTGGACATATGACGCCACGGGCAATCGGCGCTCACAGTTGCGCCGCTCCACGCTTCTCGACGACAGCCTTCGCACCACGGGTGACCTGGCCACGCTGAGCAACCTGGCGCTGCTTGCGGATGACGAATTCACCCAGTGGCTCTATGACGGCCATGGCGTCCAGATCGCGCAGCTGAGCGCCGAGGGCTATTTCACCGAATTCACCTACGACGGAGCCGGGCGGCTCAAGGACACGCTGCAGTACCTGACGCGAGCCTTCAGGCCGATCGTCACTGGCAGTCCCAACACCCTGCGATGGCTGCAGCGCGCGGAGCTGGACACCCTGCGGCCTACCTTGGGTGCGGCCCTCAAGACCAGCCGCAGCTACAACAACCGCGGCCTGCTCGAGAGCGAGACGTCGGTGGACAGCACGGTCACCTTCTATCAGTACGACGACCTGCAGCGCCTCAAGACCAAGACGCTGGCCTATGGCAGCAGCGAGGCCGTCGGCCGCTATGTCGACTACGACGATTGGGGACGCGTCCAGATCGCGAAGACGTTGGGCGATGCGGCCGAGGCCGTCACGTGGTACGACGCCGCTGGCCGCCGCGTCCGGATCAAGGACGCGCGCGGCAACACGACCTTCTACTACTACGACGCCCAGGGGCGGCAGGTGTACGCCATCCTGCGCGATCCCCTCGTGGGTGGGGAAGTCACCGAAACGATCTACAGCAACTTCAGCGAGGTGCAGGCCACTGTCACGCACCGTGAGCGGCTTTCGCTGAACGACGTCGCAGGCCTCACAGGCGGCCAAGCAGCGACAGCTCGACTCAGTCGTGCACCGGCGGGTGACATCTCGCTGGCAGAAGCGATTGCAGCGCTGAGCAAGACCAGTTTCGACAACCGCAGCTCGGCGATCTACAACCGTCGAGGCCTGATCCAGCAGGCTATTGACGCATTGGGAGACAAGACTGACTACAGCTACAACGCCTTCAGCCAGCTGCGTCAAGAGAGCCGCGATATCGACCCGGTGGGCACGGCCAATGCGCGCCGCCTCACGCTCGACTATGGCTATGACCGGCGCGGCCATGCCACGCGAACCGAACGCAGCGGCCCTGGGCTGACAAGCGCCGTGATCACGGGCGCTACCTTCGACGCTCTTGGCCGGCTCTACGACACCACCGACGAACTCAGCCGCGTTACGCAATACACCTATACGCGTGACAGCGGCAGTGGCCGCAAGGTCACGATCGCCGGGCCTGCAGGCACCACATCGACCACGTATGACGCGCTGGATCGAATGGTCGCCCGTGTCGATCGCACCATCAGCACCGTCACCTACACACACGACGCCATCAATCGCAAACTGACGGTGAAGACCGCTGCGGGTATTCAGATCGTCACCGAGTACAACCGCAACGGCCAGGTCTACAAGGTGACCGACGGCGCCGGCGCGACCACCACCTACGCCTACGACGCTCACGGCAACCTACTCACCGTGACCGATGCGCTGGGCAACGTTACGCAGAACGGCTACGACGCCAACGACAACCTTGTCCAAGTCGTCCAGGGCCTGAAAGCTAACGCCAGCGGCGCCCCCATCAACGACGGGTCCGCCACCACGACCAGCTACAGCTTCGATGCCGCAAACCGCGTGCTGACCCAGACGGTAGACCCGCTGGTCAACGGCGTGGGGCTGAACCTGCAAACCCGTTACGAGTACGACGGTCAGGGGCGCAAGCTCAAGATCACCGACTCCCGCGGCACCGTGACGACCCAGGTCTTCAACGCCAAAGGCGAACTCGCGGACGTCATCGTCGACGACGTGGCAGGCGGCCTCAAGCTCAAGACCAGCTACAGCTACGACGCCCAGAGTCGCGTGCTTACCGTCGTCGAAGGCGCCGGCACGGCCGCTTCACGCAAGACGGCCTATGCGTACGACATCCTTGGTCGGCGTACGTCCGAAATCGTGGACCCCGAGGGCCTGAAGCTCAAGATCAGCTACGAGTACGACGCCGCTGGGCGTCTGGCCATCGAAGGCACGCTGAACACGACCAGTGAAGCGATTGCCGCCGCATGGCGTGGGGACTGGGCATTGGCGCGTGCCCATTGGAAATACGAGCCGTCGCCGGAAGCTCGGGCAGCTATTTACGAGCGCATCAATCCAGCGCCTGATCCGCGCTTTGCGCGCATCGATGCGGTTCGCAACTCAGGGCTGGCAGGCATTGTGTCCTTGGTCGGCGACGCCACCGGCGCGAGCAGCACAACCCTGGATCGGCTCGCTCAAGGTGGGGAACTGGTGGAGGGATCGTTTGGGCAACTGGGCGGGTTCCAATTGCCACGGTACGCAAGGTCCAACACATACGCTTCAAGAGCAAATAGACGTCCTAAAACAAACCCAGCAAGAGAAGAATGGCTGACTTCCAATAGTCGTTTGCGCGCTGAGCAGACAGTGGCCGGCGTAGATCTGCCCCTAGAGAGCCCTTCACCCATCGCATCCAGAATAGGACACGGACATGGCGATCATGGACACCAGACCAGTTTTAGCGAACAAGCCACTCGTGTAAGAACCGGCATTAGCCCCACTGGAAGGTCGGCGCCGACGAGTAAAGCCTCGAAGTTTGTCTCACCTGAAGCTGAGGCGGAGGCCATTGGTCGGGGAACAGAGGAATTGATGCGTGCTCTTGGAAGAGGAGTTGTGCCACCCGGCGTAATAGACGGGCGCGGCATGCCTACCTTTGTAGAACCAAACGGGCTCCCTGTTAGGTATTCCGTGATTGTTTCCACGAATCAACCTGGCGGTTTCGGTAAATCTGTTGTTAAACTTAAAAATGCTGCTACTGGCGCGGTATTTTATGATGGTTTTGGTTTGCCGGTGACTCAAATTTCGCCTACTGTTCTTATGAGTGCAAAAATTATATGGGAATATGTTCCAAGTATCGGTGGGTGGCGACAGGTGACATATTATCCAGAGTGAGGTGCTGCAAATGAGTGCTATAGATGCGTCAGCGTTGGTTGCCAAGGAGTTTGATTGCTACTATCAGGCGGATGAATTGATCTGGGAGGATTGGGCGTTTCGGAAACTCGCTAAAAACTCGGCGGAAAGGTTTGCTTTCTACGCCAGTGGCGATTCTCTGAATAAAGTCGTTGATATTCTTAGAGGGCTCCAATTGGATCGAAATGGCGATTTTATAAAAAAGTTGGAGAGAGATACAAATATCGATTGGTCCGACGAAATTAACTGGATTCGATTTCAGCATC
This sequence comes from Roseateles saccharophilus, assembly GCF_031458095.1. GTDB lineage: Bacteria > Pseudomonadota > Gammaproteobacteria > Burkholderiales > Burkholderiaceae_C > Pelomonas > Pelomonas saccharophila_A. Next base: position 1,315,234 of record NZ_JAVDXU010000001.1, on the reverse strand, counting down.
AAATTGAGATGATTCTTGATTTTTTGCGAAACCCGGCGTCGCATTAATGCTCTGTGGATAGTCGAGTCATAAGTTCGCGAATCCGGGGCGCAAATTCGCAAATTCGGGATCACCCATTAGACGTTCGCGTCAAGTGGCAAACACGCTCCTTTGCACCGCAAGAGCGCACCTCTTCTCCTTAAAGACTGGATTCCCCGCCATCGAACTCACCGCGCACTTGGTTCTCGAAGTATTGGGCTGCGCCGCAGCGCACTAGTCACGCAGCGGGATCAAGGCCTGGAACTCAGCGCTTGAAGCGCCGAACTCGCCACCCCTGGCGGCTTTCACCGCCGCAGAAAGCCGTCTGTTCCCCAGCGCGTCCACTTATTGCGGGGCGCGATGGTCTCGCACAGGTCTTGTGGCTGCGCGTCCGGTGGCAGGTTCGCAAGTTCGGGGTTCGGGATTACGCGCGCGGTGTTCAGGGTCAGGGTCAATCGGTCCGGATGGAGTTCCGAAAATTTATGCACACCCAGGGCGGCAATGAGTAATTATTCATCGCTCTCTCTGGCTTAGGAGAACAAGACAACGAGCCTAGTCACTAGGCCCTAGGTTTCTGCATTTCTAATTTTCTTATCGAAACTAGGCGCGGATCCGGAATTGGATTACATTTGCGGCGGCTTCCTTGCATGGACCGATCCAGAGGATTATGCATTTCAACCGAGTTGGCGTATTTACGAGGAAGATCTCTTCAAAGAAATTTTTGCTCGCTGTGTGCGGCAACATATTGCATCAGTCGCAGGAGCTAGGGCTTATGAGATAGCGCTGATGCAAGCGCTTAAAAATTCGCAGCCCCACCGACTGCATAAATAATTTGTCTGCAGTTCTAAGCCCTTTGCTGCCCTCGGCGCGACATGTCTATCGACGCGCTCGAAGTCTGCGCCCGCTCGAAATGCCCAATTTAAGGCGTACTAGCCACTTATTGACTCGCGAGTCAGTGATTCGGCGGTAAGGTTGATATGCCAGCAGGCGAAGAGAAGGGCAGGGAGGAAATCAACTTGGAGAGGCGTACAGGTGAACAGGTATCTCTTTATTCGCAGCTGACAGCTGCGGGTACGCTTAGTTAGTCCATTGCCCCTTTGACCCAATTGTCGAGTTGCGCCGCCGTCATCGCCCCACTCTGCCGCGCCACCTCGCGCCCGCGGACAAACAGCACGGTCGTCGGAATGCTGCGAATCTGCAGGCTGGCGCTGCTGCGCTGCGCGGCATCACTGTCCACCTTGACGAAGCGGATGTCGGGCCGGGCGGCGGCGAGCTGCTCGAAATGCGGAGCGTACGAGTGGCAGGGCCCACACCAAGCGGCCCAGAAGTCCACCAGCACCGGCGCCTCGGTGCCCTGCAGATAGGGGCCGAGGTCGGCATCGCCCAGGGCCACAGGTTTGCGTGGCGCAACCGGGCCGCCACAGTGGCCGCAGGTTGGGTCGTCGGCAAGGCGTTCATCCGGCACGCGATTGCGGGTGCCGCATTGGGGGCAGACGAGGATCATGGGTTTGAATTTAATCCACGCTTGGCGACTCTATGCAGTGCATCAGTGCCGCGTGCCCGCGTAGGCCGTGCCTGACAGTGCCTCATCACTCCGCCAGCTTCTCGATCTGCTCGCGCACCTGTTTCAGCACCTCGTTCGCCAGGGCCTCGCCGGTCCTCACGACGCCGCGCGAGATGGCCATGGCGCCGATGAGGGCGGCCACGGCCAGCGTGGCCTTGGCGGGGCGTCGCCCTTGGCGGCCAGTGCGGCCTGCAGAGGTCGCGCAGCTCGAGGAAGGTGAAGGCTGCCTCGCGCCATTGAAGCAGGGGCGTTGGCAGGCGTGCCGGGATCATGCGGCGACTCCGATGCCCTGCTTGCGGTCTTCAGGCGCCTGCTGCGGCACGACGGCGACGGTGTAGCGCCTGGCATTCAGCAGGCGCAGGACGCCGCGGCTCGCGCGGTCCGCCAGGCGTGCGGTGGCATAGGGGCCGAGCCGCTTGACGGGGTAGACCCCCTCGCCATCGACGACTTCGATCCAGTGCGTGTTGTCATTGCCGGTCGTCATGTCAGAGGCCTCCGTGAACTTGAACCACGTCGCGCGTGGACCGCGGGGGCAGACGGGTGCCGACTGCCCTGCCTGCAGTGTGCAGAGCGCCGGTGAGGTCAAGATGAGGTCAGTGTGAAGTTCCGGGAGGGCCGCCGATCACTTGACGATGGAGACCTCCAGCCGCAGCCCCGGGTCGCCATGATGCGCCGTCAGCCGCCAGCCATGGGCCTGCGCGATCTCCTGGCAGATGGCCAGGCCCAGCCCGGCGCCATGGTCGCGGCGGTGGGCGCCGCGCCAGAAGCGCGCGAACAGCTTGGCGAGCTGGTCCGGTGTCACGCCAGGGCCGAAGTCGCGCACCGACAACGTCGTGGCGTCCACATCGATGGCGATGGCCGTGCCGGCCGGCGCGTGCTGGACGGCGTTCTCCAGCAGGTTCTTCAGCAGCGTGAAGAGGGCGCCGCGGTCGGCGTTCCATTCGATGCTGCCGGCCTGGCTCGTCAGCTCGATGCGCACCTGGGTGGCCTGGGCCATGCGGTCGAGATAGTCGGCCGCCTCGCGCGCCACGTCCAGCACGTCGATGGGCGCAAAGCCGTAGTTGTGCGCTTCGCTGGCCTCGGCCAGCAACAGCAGCTGCTGCACCTGGCGTGTCATGTGGGCCACGTCGCGCAGCAGCGCGTCGCGCTCGCCCCCTGGGTGGGTCAGCTCGATCTGGGCGCGGATCAGGGCCAGCGGCGTCTTCAGCTCGTGGGCGGCGGTCGCCAGGAATTCCTGCTGCACGCGGTAGCCGTGCTCCAGCCGCTCCAGCACGCGGTTGAAGCTTTCCACCAGCGGCGCGATCTCGATCGGGGCGCGCTCGCTTTGCAGCCTGGCGTGCAGGGAGCGCGGCGAGATCGCGGCCGCCGCCGTGGACAGCTCCTGCAAGGGCTTTTGCACATGGTGCAGCGTGATGAAGGCGCAGATGCCGAACACGAACAGCAGCACCGCGCTGAACAGGCCGATGCCTATGCCCATGAAGGGCAGCGCGAATTCGAGCCTGATCAGCTCGGCCAGCCTCGCGCTGTTGGCCATCTGAAAAAACCACTGTCGACCGCCGTGTTCGATCACCGCGGTGGCGCCTTGGAATGGGGTCCCTGCCCGGCTGAAATCAATGCGGCCCGGCTTGGGCGCCCCCGCCTGGCCGCTGTTCGACGGCCAGAAGCCATCTCCCGCCTGCGACTGCAGGACGACCCGCCCCGAGCTGTCGAGGACGCGATACGCCACCTCTTCCTTCATGGTCTCGAAGACCCAGGCATGCTTCTCGTCAAAGCCGACGGGCGCCCCTGACGCGCCGAATTTCATGTGTTTCCCCAGGCCTTCGGCGTTCTCCTTGACGTCTTCCTCCAGCAGGATGGGGCTTCTGAAGGCCAGCAGGCCCTTGATGACCAGCACGATGATCAGCACGCTCAGCACGACACCCGCCACGTAGGCGAGGATGACCTTGAAGCTGAGGCTATTCGTCCACGCCCGATTCACGAAGCGCATATCCCAGGTTCCTCACGTTGACGATGCGCTGGCGCGAGCCCACGGCCCCCAGCTTGCGGCGCAGGCGGTGCAGGGCCACGTCCAGCGCGTTGGGCGTCACCGCTTCGTCCAGACCCCAGCCGGCCGCTTCCAGTGCCCCGCGCCTGACGGTCTCGCCCGCCTTCTCGATCAGCAGCAGCATGATCTGCATCTCGGCCGCGGCCAGTGTGACGCTCTCGTCGCCGCAGCCCAGCGTGCCGGCATCCGGCCGCAACTGCAGGTCGCCCAGCCGCGGGGCCAGCGTGCGGCTGAGCACCGGCCGGCGCAGCAGGGCGCGCACGCGCGCCACCATCTCATCCATGGCGAAGGGCTTGGCCAGGTAGTCGTCGGCGCCAGCCTCCAGCCCCTCGACACGGTCGTGCAGCGCGTCGCGCGCCGTCAGCACGAGGCAGGGTGTACCCAGGCCTGCATCACGCAGGCGCTTCAGCAGCTCCAGTCCGTCGCCGCCGGGCAGGCCGCGATCCAGCACCAGCGCGCGATAGGGAATCTGCTGCAGGGCTGCCCAAGCCGCACTCACCCGGTCGACCACGTCGACGGCGATGCCGGCATTGGCCAGCCCCTTGCTGATCAGCTGCGCCAGTCGTTCGTGATCCTCGACCAGGAGAATGCGATTCATCAGAAGCGGTAGAGATAGCCCAGCAGCACGCGGTTCTCGGTCGAGCGGTCGACCAGGGGGCTGTTCTTGATCTCCTTGGCGAGGCCGGTCACGCCGACGTCGAGGAACACGGAGTGGTGACTGTCGAACATATAGGCGCCGCGCAGGCCCAGCTCGGTGTTGACGGCGGCCTTGGCCGTATAGGCCGCACGGCCTGCATTGGCCTCATGGCTGCGGACGCCGAAATAGTAGTCGACGTACTTCTTGTCCAGCCACGCCGCGCCCAGACGCGGCGTCAGCATCAGCTGCGGACCGAGACGGAAGCTCTTCTCCAGGCTCAGGCCGAAGCGCTGGCCCTTGCTGTGGCCCGAGGCGTCCGCCGACCAGTCGGCGCTCAGGTGGGCGACGTCGTTGCGCCAGGTGGCTTTGGCCCCGGCCCAGAAGCCGCCCTTGCGCTCGGCCATGCCGTTCAGGATGGGAGCGTCGCCGGCCTCGTAGCCAGCCATGTCGAAGCGGCCCACCAGGCGGAAGTCGATGGATTGCCGCTCGCCCAACCCCAAGCGCGGCAGCTTGACTTCGGCGCCCAGCCCGCTGAACTTGAACCAGCTGTTCTCGTAGCTCAGCATGGGCAGCACACGGGTCTCGCGATCCATGCCGGCATAGGGCTGCTGCTTGGAGATGGCCGCGACGCCCAAGCCCCAGGACGACGCCTCACCATCCTTGCCGCTCTGGTCTGCGGGAGCTGCTGCTGCAGCCAGCGGTGCGACCGCTGCGCAGGCCAGGGCCAGGATTTGAGAGGAGATGAGGTACAGCTGTCGCATGGGGACGTTCCCGGGGTGGGCAAGGTGAAGGGGCGCTCATCGTCGAGGTCGCCGTCTTACCGCGCACTTACCGGGCCTCTGCTGCAGGGCATGGCGCCGTAAGTGCCCGGAAAGTCGGGTGGCCGAACAGTCCGTCCCATGAGATTCACACCCCCTTCCCGCATGGTCTGGGCCGCCGCGGGCCTGCTGCGTGCGGCAGCCGCCGCGACGCCAAGGCAGCCCCGCTTGCCTGCAGCCGCGCACGTTGACGACGTGGCTGCGCATCGCCATTCAGCCAATGCAGAGCCTCCTTCGCAGCTGGCGCGCAACGGGCGCGTGAAGCGATGACTCCGAGGACAAGACATGCAAGCCTCCACCCGGCGTCTCCTGTCAACCTTCTTCATCGCCGTCGCGGGCGCGGCCATCTCGCTTGTCAGCGCTGCGCACGGGCCGCCGCCGGAGTTGGCCGCGCCCCTGGCTTGCGGCCTGCTGGCCCAGGTCGCGCTGGCGCCGCGGTAAGTGTTCAGCAAGACGACCCCGGACACGATGACCCGGGTCATCAAGATGAAGCGAGGTCTCGCATGCTGTCTGTCAGAACCTTCCTGCCCGGCCTGCTGCTGGGCTCCAGCGCACTGTTGTCGGGCTGCGCCACGACGCAGAACCCCGACCCGCTGGAGTCGATCAACCGCAAGACCTTTGCCTTCAACGAGGGCCTCGACAAGGTCGTGCTGAAACCGGCCGCCACAGCCTACAAGGCCGCCCTGCCGACGCCGGTGCGCACGGGCGTGTCCAACTTCTTCGCCAACCTGGGCGATCCCTGGTCGGGTGTGAACCTGATGCTGCAGGGGCGAGTGCGGGAGGGCCTGTCGGACTTCGCCCGCTTCGGCACCAATACGACGGCGGGTCTGTTCGGCCTGCTGGACGTCGCCACGGCTTGGGGCATGCCGCGCCATGGCGAAGGCTTCAGCGGCACGCTGGGCGCATGGGGCGTGGGCGGCGGAGCCTACCTGGTGCTGCCGCTGCTGGGGCCGTCCGATCTGCGCGGAGCGGCGGCGTTTCCCGTCAACAGCCTGGCCAGCCCGATCGGTCAGGTCAGCGACGTTGCGTTGCGCAACTCGCTGACGGTGCTCAGCATGGTGGACAAGCGCGCCGGTCTGCTGGACGTCACGCGCATCGTCGACGAGGCGGCGCTGGATAAATACCTGTTCGTGCGCGACGCCTGGCTGCAGCGGCGCGCGCAGCGGGAGGACGAAAGCAAGGCGGAGCAGCGATAGCCCGGCACGGGCCGGCCCTCACTTGACGATCAGCACCGGCGTCTCGATGTGAGTCAGCACCTTCTGCGCTTCGCTGCCCAGCAGCAAGGCGGCGAAGCCCTTGCGGCCGTGCGAGGCCATGACGATGAGGTCGACGTTCTCGGCCTTGGCGTGGTCGACGATGGCTTCCCAGGCGTGCAGGGCTTCGACCGTGCAGCCCTTGCAGGACAAGCCCGCGGCGGCGGCCGAGGCGCTGACGGCCTCGACGCGCTGGGTGGCGACGCGCAGCTGGGCGTCGATGAATTCCTGCGGCGGCACGGGCTGGATCTCGGAGACCGCGCTGTAGGGGAAGGGCTCCATGACGCTCAGTGTCAGCAGCTGGGCGCCGTGCACCTTGGCGAGCTGGATGGCGGTATCCACCGCGTGAGCGGTGATGTCGGAGCCGTCAGTGGGGACGAGGATGCGCTTGAACATTCGGTCCTCCAGTCGTTGCAGGGAACCACAGTGTGGCGCAACAGGGGCCGGAATGCTTGTCGGAGATCAACCCTTCGCGATCGGCCGGGTCGGGTCGGACGACCATTCGCTCCAGGAGCCCGGGTAGAGCAGTCCGTCGCCCAGGCCGGCGTGAGCCATGGCGAGCAGGTTGTGACAGGCCGTGACGCCTGAGCCGCATTGGTGCACGACGACCTTGGCGGCCAGGGGCTGCAGCTCCGCGCGCAGCTGGGCGGCTGGCTTGAAGCGGCCATCGGCGCCGAGGTTGTCCTTGAAGAAGCGGTTGCTGGCGCCGGGGATGTGGCCGGCGGCCTTGTCCAGGGGCTCGATCTCACCGCGGAAGCGCTCGGCGGCGCGGGCGTCGATGAGGCGGACATTGCCGAGTTTCTTCAGCAGCGTGGCGGCGTCGATCTGGCCGACGAGGGGCGCGCCGGGCTGCCAGTCGCTGGGCGTGGCGGCCGGAACCTCGGCCGTCATCTCGCCGTCCCAGGCGCCGTCGAGAACAGCGACCTCGGCATGCCCCAGCCAGCGCAACATCCACCAGAGATGGGCGGCATAGGGGCCGCCCTGGCGGTCGTAGGCGACGACCTGGCGGCCGGCCGTGAGGCCCAGGCGCCGCATCAGCGCGGCGAAAGTCTCGCGCTCCGGCAGCGGGTGGCGGCCGCGGAAGGCGCCGTCGGGGCCGGTCAGGGGGCCGCAGCAGTCGCGGTCCAGGTGCAGATAGAAGGCGCCGGGGATGTGGCCGGCCGTGTAGGTGCGCTCGCCGGCTGCGGTGTCGGCGAGGTCGAAGCTCGCTTCGAGGATGAGCGGGTTGGAGAGCGCGCGCAGCTCGGCGGGGGAGATCAGCGTCTTGTAGGGCACGGTCAGGTCTCGTTGGGGTTGAACTGGCTGTCCTTGGCCGGCGGGGCGACCTTGGCACGCAGCAGCGTCGCGGCGATGCCGGCCCCGATGATGAGCAGCATGCCGAAGAAGGCATGCCAGGTCAGCGGATCCTTGAACAGCAGCATGCCGTAGATGAAGGAGAACACGATGCCCAGGTATTGCAGGCAGGCGTTCACCAGTGGGCGGCCGATGGAGTAGGCCCGCGTCAGGCAGACCTGGGCCGTGGTGGCCAGCACGCCGACGGCCAGCAGCAGCGCGGCGCTCCACAGCGTGTGCGTGTGCAGGCCGCCCTCGGCGATGGCCGTGATGACGGCGCCGGCCACGCAGCCGCCGACGGAGAAGTAGAAGACCACGCGCAGCTCGGGTTCGCCGACTCGGCCGAGGGCCGTGACCTGCAGATAGGCCATCGCGGCGATCATGCCCGACAGCAGGCCGGCCAGGCCGTGCCAGAGCTGCTGCTGGTCCAGCGTCGGGCGCAGGATCAGGGCCACGCCGACAAAGCCGAGCAGCACCGAGGCCATCAGCCTCCAGTCCAGGCGCTGGGCGCCCATCAGCACGGCGCCGCCGAGCAGGAAGAGGGCCATCCAGACCGAGGACATGTAGTTCAGCGTCATCGCCGTGGCCAGGGGCAGCTTGCCGATGGCATAGAACCACAGGCACAGCGAGGTGACGCCGGAGATGCTGCGCCACAGATGCATGCCGGGCAGGCGGGTCTTGAGGCCGACGCCCTGGCGGCGGGCCAGCAGGGCCATCATGACCGAGCCCACCAGGCCGCGGTACATGACGATCTCGCTGGCCGCGTAGAACTCGCTGGCCAGCTTGACGCAGACACCCATGGTGGCGAACAGCAGCGTCGCCGCCATCATGAGCAAGGGAGCCGGCATCAGCCCACGTTGCCCATCTGCTGGCGGAACCACTCGTGGAAGTGCTGCATGCCGTCTTCCATCGGGCTCTGGTAGGGGCCGACCTCGTTGTCGCCGCGCATCATCAGGGCCTTGCGGCCGGCATCCATGCGCTCGGCGATCTCGTCATCCTCGATGCAGGTCTCCATATAGGCGGCCTGGTGGGCCTCGACGAAGTCGCGCTCGAAGGCGGCAATCTCCTCGGGGTAATAGAACTCGACGAGGTTGACGGTCTTCTGCGGCGACACCGGATGCAGGGTCGAGACGACCAGCACATGCGGGTACCACTCGACCATGATGTGGGGGTAGTAGGTCAGCCAGATCGCGCCGGCCTCGGGCGGGCGGCCTTCGCGGAACTTCAGCAGCTCGTCATGCCAGCGCTGGTAGACGGGCGAGCCGGGGCGCTCCAGTTCCTTGTGCACGCCCACGGTCTGCACCGAATGGTGCTTGCCGAACTCCCAGGCCAGGTCGTCGCAGCTGACGAAGCCGCCCAGGCCGGGGTGGAAGGGGCCGACGTGGTAGTCCTCGAGGTAGACCTCGATGAAGGTCTTCCAGTTGTAGTTGCACTCGTGGACCTGGACCTTGTCGAGCACATAGCCGGAGAAGTCCAGCTGGGCGCGCGGGCCCAGCTTGGCCAGTTCGGCGGCGACGTCGTGGCCGTTGTCCTCGAACAGCAGGCCGTTCCACTCCTGAAGCTTGTAACGGTTCAGGTTCAGGCAGGGGTCGTGGTCGAAGTGCGGTGCGCCGATCAGCTCGCCCTGGTGGGAATAGGTCCAGCGGTGCAGGGGGCAGACGATATTGGCCCGGGTGTTGCCGCGCCCGCGCAGCATGACGGCCTGGCGGTGCCGGCAGACGTTGGAAATCAGCTCGATGCCGGTGGCCGAGCGCACCAGGGCCCGGCCTTCGCCCTCCTGCGGCAGGGCGTAGTGGTCACCGATTTCAGGGACGGCCAGTGCATGGCCGACATAGCGGGGCCCTCGCTGAAAGATGCTGGCCTGCTCGCGCTGGAACAGATCGGTATCGAAATAGGCGCTCACCGGGAGCTGGGTCTGGCTGCGTTGTAGCGCCGAGACGGGAAGGCTCAGGTCGGACATGATCCAGGCGGGTCTTTCAGGCGGAGTAGGGGTGCTGCGTCCCTCCGGCGCATCTCGGGGTTGCCGAGTCGGCCAGGTTGCTGTGGTGGTGGAGATCAGGAGTCGCGCGTGCGCGCGCTCGGGCGAGAGGTCCGGGATTCTACCCATGCCGGGCGACCTGCTGACGAAGGACACGCTGCGGCTGTGCGGGAATGGCAAAACCCGCTGACTACAATCAGCGTTTCGCGCTTTGAAATGACCAAGACCTCTCCCCGCACCAAGGCCGCCGCGACCGACGGCGATGCCGACCTCAGCTACGAGCAGGCGCTCGACGAGCTGGAGCGACTGGTGGCGGCCATGGAGGGGCAGCAGCTGCCGCTGGACCAGCTCCTGCACAGCTACAAGCGCGGTGCCGAGCTGCTGGCACTGTGCCGCGGCCGGCTGACGGCGGTCGAACAGCAGGTTAGGCTGCTGGATGGCGCCGAACTGAAGGCCTGGGAGGGCCCCGAATCTTGAATGCACAGGACTTTGACCGCTGGGTGCAGGCGTCGCTGAACGCCTTCGAGGCGGCTTTGGACGATCTCGTGCCCGCGGGCGCGCCGGCCGGCCTTGGCGAGGCGATGCGCTATGCGGTGCTGGGCGGCGGCAAGCGGCTGCGCCCCCTTCTGGTGCTAGCCAGCTGCGCAGCCGTCGGCGGCGACAGCTTTGCCGCCATGCGTGCGGCCTGCTCGGTCGAGCTCATCCACGCTTACTCGTTGGTGCATGACGACATGCCCTGCATGGACGACGACGTCATGCGCCGCGGCAAGCCGACGACCCACGTGGCTTTCGGCGAGGCCCAGGCCATGCTCGCCGGCGACGCCATGCAGGCCCTGGCCTTCGAGGTGCTGACGCCCGACACCGGCATCGCCCCGGCCCTGCAGGCGCGGCTGTGCTCCCTGCTGGCCCGCTCGGCGGGCCACGACGGCATGGCCGGCGGCCAGGCCATCGACCTGGCCAGCATTGGCAAGCAACTCGACGAGGTCACGCTGCGCGACATGCACCGCCGCAAGACGGGCGTGCTGCTGCAGGCCAGCGTCATGATGGGTGCTGCCTGCGGCCCCGCCTCGACGCAGGCGACCCAGGCCCTGGCCGACTACGGCGCGGCCTTGGGCCTTGCTTTCCAGGTCGTCGACGACATCCTGGACGTGACCCAGGACTCCACCGTGCTGGGCAAGACGGCCGGCAAGGACCAGGATGCCAATAAGCCGACGTATGTCAGCGTGCTGGGCCTGGAGGCTGCGCGAGCCCTGGCCCAGCAGTTGCGCGCCGAGGCCAAGGCGGCCCTGGCCGCCACGGGGCTGGCCGACGTCAGCCACCTCAGCCTGCTGGCCGACTCCGTTGTAGAGCGGGACAACTGAAGAAGGACCGCCATGGAATACACGCTGCTGAAGAGCATCGACAGCCCGGCAGACCTGCGCCGCCTGCCACGCACCGAGCTGAAGAAGCTGGCCGACGAGGTGCGCGCCTATGTGCTGGAAAGCGTCTCCAAGACTGGCGGCCATCTCGGCTCCAACCTCGGCACGGTCGAGTTGACCGTGGCCCTGCACTACGTCTTCAACACGCCGGATGACCGGCTGGTGTGGGACGTGGGCCACCAGACCTATCCGCACAAGGTGCTGACCGGCCGGCGCGACCGCATGCCGGGGCTGCGCCAGCTCGGCGGCATCAGCGGCTTCCCGCGCCGCGATGAGAGCGAGTACGACACCTTCGGCACCGGCCACTCGTCCACCAGCATCTCCGCCGCCCATGGCATGGCGATGGCGTTCAAGCTCAAGGGCGAGGACCGCAAGGCCGTGGCCATCATCGGCGACGGTTCGATGACCGCCGGCATGGCCTTCGAGGCCTTGAACAACGCCGGCGTGGCCCATGGCGGCCTGATGGGTGACCTGCTCGTCATCCTGAACGACAACGACATGTCCATCAGCCCGCCGGTCGGCGCGCTGAACAAATACCTCGCGCGGCTGATGAGCGGCAGCTTCTACGCCGCCGCCCGCGAGAGCGCCAAGAGCGTGCTGAAGAACACGCCGCTCTACGAGTTCGCGCGCAAGTTCGAGGAGCACACCAAGGGCATGGTCGTGCCGGGCACCATCTTCGAGGAGTTCGGCTTCAATTACGTCGGCCCCATCGACGGCCACGACCTGGACTCGCTGATCCCGACGCTGGAGAACCTGCGCGACAAAAAGGGCCCGCAGTTCCTGCACATCGTCACCAAGAAGGGTGCCGGCTACAAGCTGGCCGAGGCCGACCCGGTCAAGTACCACGCCGCCTCCGGCAAGTTCGACCCCGCCGTGGGCTTCGTCAAGCCGGCCACGCCGGGGAAGACCACCTTCACCCAGGTCTTCGGCGACTGGCTGTGCGACATGGCAGAGGCCGACCCGCGCCTGGTGGGCATCACGCCGGCCATGCGCGAGGGCTCGGGCATGGTCGAGTTCCACAAGCGCTTCCCGCAGCGCTATCACGACGTCGGCATCGCCGAGCAGCATTCGGTCACCTTCGCCGCCGGCCTGGCCTGCGAGGGCGTCAAGCCGGTCGTCGCCATCTATTCAACCTTTTTGCAGCGCGCCTACGACCAGCTGGTCCATGACGTGGCCATCCAGAACCTGCCCGTGCTGTTCGCTCTGGACCGTGCCGGCCTCGTCGGTGCCGATGGCGCGACCCACGCCGGCAACTACGACATCGCCTACACCCGCTGCATTCCCAATATGGCCGTGCTGACGCCGGCCGACGAGGACGAGTGCCGCCAGGCCCTGTACACCGGCTTCCTGCACAACGGCCCGGTCACCGTGCGCTATCCGCGCGGTGCCGGCGTCGGCGTCGTGCCGGTCAAGCAGATGACCGCCCAGGCCTGGGGCAAGGGCGAAGTGCGCCGCAAGGGCCAGCGCATCGCCGTGCTGGCCTTCGGCACGCTGCTCTACCCGACGCTGGAGGCGGCCGAGCGCCTGGACCTCACCGTGGCCAATATGCGTTTCGTCAAGCCGCTGGATGCCGAGCTCGTCTGCGAGCTGGCGCGCACGCATGAGGCCATCGTCACGGTGGAAGACGGCTGCCTCATGGGCGGCGCCGGCAGTGCCGTCACCGAGGCGCTGAACGCCGCCGGCTTGCATGTGCCGGTGCTGCAACTGGGCCTGCCCGACGAGTTTGTCGAGCATGGCGACCCCGTCAAGCTGATGAGCCTGTGCGGCCTGGACGCCGCCGGCATCGAGGCCAGCATCGTCAAGCGCTTTGGCGCGAAACCGACGGTGGTCGCCAGGACCGCAGCGCGCTGAGCAAGCCATCGACCAGCGGTTGCGCGGGTCGATGCAAGGGGATCAGGGCGCTGACCCGGTAGGGAATCGACACCGTCAACGGCCGCACGAGCAGGCTCCCGCTCGCGCAGGCCGCGGCCGTCAGCGGATTGACGATGGCCACGCCCAGGCCCGCCCGCACCAGCTCGCAGACGGCCACGGCGCTGTGCGTCTGCACGCGCAGACGGCGCGGGATGCCCGCAGCCTCGAAGCGCGCATCGATCTCGCGCCGGTAGGGGTCGTCCTCGGCCAGGCTGATGAAGTCCTGGCCCTCGAAATCCTTCAAGGCCAGCCGCCTGCGCGACGCCAGGGCATGGCTGGCCGGCAGCACGGCCACTTCATCGGCCTCCAGCACCGGTTCGACGCGCACGCCGGGCAGGGGTGTGGCCTGTTCGGCCAGGCCGAGGTCGAAGCGCTGCTCGCTGATCCAGGCGTCCAGCAAAGGCGGCTCGGCCGGAGTGATGGAGACGCGCGCTGACGGGCTTGCCGCCAGCAACTGCTGCAGCGCGCCGGGCAGCAGCGCGTGGGACAGGGCGGGCAGGCTGAGCAGGCTCAATTCCGCGTCTTCCGAGCGCCCCAGCGCCTCGGCTCTCTCGATGACGCGGGCGAGGCCCTGGAAGCTGCGCTCCACCTCTTCGAACAGCGCCCGCGCCCGCGCCGTGGCCTTGAGCCGGCCGCGCTCGCGTTCGAACAGGGCATAGCCCAGCAGCTGTTCCAGGCGCGCAAGGTCGCGGCTCAGCGTCGGTTGGGAGGTATGCAGCAGCGCAGCGGCGCCAGTGACGCTGCCGGCCGTCATGACGGCGCGGAAGACCTCGATGTGGCGGTGCTGGATATCCATATCAGGATTGAATTGTCGCAGTACAAATTTCAATTTGATTGAATGGATTGCCAGGCGCATGCTGCGCACCATGACCAAGCCCCTGCCCACCGCCCTGAACCCCGCCCGCCTGCAGGCCCTCGCCGCCGAGCACGGCACGCCGCTGTGGGTCTATGACGCCGCCACCATCCGCGAGCGCGTGGCCTCGCTGCAGCGCTTCGACGTCGTGCGCTTTGCGCAGAAGGCCTGCTCCAACATCCACATCCTCAAGCTGCTGCGCGAGGCCGGCGTCAAGGTCGACTCGGTGTCGCGCGGCGAGATCCTGCGTGCCTTGGCTGCTGGTTACGAGGTGGGCGGTGACGAGATCGTCTTCACGGCCGACCTGCTGGACCACGCCACGCTGGCCACCGTCGTCGAGCACCGCATCCCGGTCAATGCCGGCTCCATCGACATGCTGGACCAGCTCGGCGCCGCTTCACCCGGCCATGCCGTCTGGCTGCGCATCAACCCCGGCTTTGGCCATGGCCACAGCCACAAGACCAACACGGGCGGCGAGCACAGCAAGCATGGCATCTGGCATGCCGACCTGGGCGCCGCGCTGGCGGCCATCCGCCGCCATGGGCTTCAACTCGTCGGCCTGCACATGCACATCGGCTCGGGCGTCGACTACGAACACCTGGCCCAGGTCGGCCAGGCCATGGTGGGCCTGGTGCGCGAGACCGTCGCGGCCGGGCATGACTTGCACGCGATCTCGGCCGGTGGCGGCCTGTCCATTCCCTATCGCGATGGCGATGCCCGCATCGACGTGGCCCATTACTTCGGCCTCTGGGACGCCGCCCGCCGTGAGGCGCAAGGCCTGGTGGGCCACGCGCTGAAGCTGGAGCTGGAGCCCGGCCGCTACCTCGTGGCCGAAAGCGCCGTGCTGCTGGCCGAGGTGAGGGCGGTGAAGAACGCCGGTGCGAATCGCTTCGTGCTGGTGGACGCCGGCTTCAACGAGCTGATGCGCCCGGCCATGTATGGCGCCTTCCATGCGATGAGCCTCATCGGCGCCGGCGGCGCCGAGCAGCCCACCGTCGTCGCCGGCCCGCTGTGCGAATCGGGCGATGTGTTCACGCAGGGCCCCGGTGGCGAGGTGCTGACGCGCGACCTGCCGCCCGCCGCCGTCGGCGACCTGCTCGTCATCCACGACGCGGGGGCCTATGGCGCTTCCATGTCGAGCAACTACAACAGCCGCCCGCTGGCCGCCGAGGTCCTGGTCGAGGCAGACACCAGCCGCCTGATCCGCCGTCGCCAGACTGTCGAGGAGCTGCTGGCGCTGGAAACCTGAGCGTTTCTCCGCTGCGGGGGGCGCCCAAGTCCGGAGATCATCCGGCCATGAAACTCGTCCCCATCCAGCAGGTTGCCGGTCACATCAAGGCCGGGGCGCCCCTGCCTTTCGGGGTACGTGACGCCGAAGGCAAGCTGCTGCTCGCCAAGGGCCAGCCGGTGCCCAACGAGCAGATGCGCGAGGCGCTGCTGAACCGCGGCGTCTTCGTCGACATGGAAGAACTGCGTGATCCTTCCAGGCGCGGCAGTGACGAGGGCACGGGCGGTGAGGACTTCTTCGCCCGCTGGGAGGCGCTGCAGACGCGGCTGTCGGTGCTGCTGCGCGCGCCGCAGGAGCCGCTGTTCCTGCCGCGCGTCAAGGAATGCGCCGCGCTGCTGATCGCTTGGGCCGAGCGCTTCCCGGACCAGTTGCTGTTCGTCGTGATTCAGCACGACCACAGTCGTCACGAGGTGTATGGCCTGGCCCACCTGCTGCACACGGCGGCCGTCGCTGCCTTGCTGGCACGCCGCCTGGCTTGGGCGCCCGAGCGCCAGAAGAGCCTGGTCGGCGCGGCGCTGACGATGAACCTGTCCATCATCGACCTGCAGGGGCGGCTCGCCTCGCGCGGCGGCAAGCTGGCGCCGCCCCAGCGTGCGGCCATCGACCGCCATCCGGACGAAGCCGTAGCCTGGCTGCGCAATGCCGGGCTCGAAGACGCCGAATGGCTGGCCGCCGTGGCACAGCACCATGAGCAGCCGGGCGGCGGCGGCTACCCGCAGGGCCTGACCGAGCCCGACGAGACGGCCCAGCTGCTGCGCCTCGTCGACATCTTCCTGGCCAAGCTGGCCAGCCGGGGAGGGCGGGCCGGGCTGCCGGCGCCGCAGGCCGCCAAGTCGCTCTACACCGGCAGCAACGGCCACCCTTTCGCCGCTCTGCTGGTCAAGGAGGTCGGCATGTTCCCGCCCGGCACCCTGGTCAAGCTGGCCAGCGGCGAGACGGCCGTGGCCGTGCGCCGCGGTACATCGGGCAACACTCCCATCGTCAGCGCCGTGATGAATCGTCATGGGGATGCCCTAGGCTCACCGGTCAGGCGCGATACGGCGGTGGCCGAGTACGCCATCACGGGCCTCGTGGCCGCCCAGGTCCTGCGCGTGAAGCTGAGCCCGCACCAGCTCTACGACCGCCGCTACGAAGCCTGACGCCAGGCCGGTCCGGCCCGATAGGCTGGATCAATAACGGCGATTTGATTAATGTTTTCAACTGAAAATGTTAAGCCGATATAGTTCTGCCTATCCCATCAACCCAGTCCCTCTGGAGCTTTCGCAATGTCCCTGATCAACACCCAAGTCCAGCCCTTCAAGACCGAAGCCTTCCACAACGGCAAGTTCGTCACCGTCACCGAAGAATCCCTGAAGGGCAAGTGGTCCGTACTGATCTTCATGCCGGCCGCCTTCACCTTCAACTGCCCGACCGAAGTCGAGGACGCGGCCGACAACTACGCCGAGTTCCAGAAGCTGGGCACCGAGGTCTACATCGTCACGACCGACACCCACTTCTCGCACAAGGTCTGGCACGAAACCTCGCCGGCCGTCGGCAAGGCCAAGTTCCCCCTGGTCGGCGACCCGACCCACACCCTGACCAATGCCTTCGGCGTGCACATCCCCGAAGAAGGCCTGGCCCTGCGCGGCACCTTCGTCATCAACCCCGAAGGCGTCATCAAGACGGCCGAAGTGCACTCCAACGAGATCGCCCGCGACGTCAAGGAAACCCTGCGCAAGCTGAAGGCTGCCCAGTACACCGCCAAGAACCCCGGCCAGGTCTGCCCGGCCAAGTGGAACGAAGGCGCTGCCACGATCGCTCCGTCGCTGGACCTCGTCGGCAAGATCTAAGTCCATGCCCATGGCAAGGAGCCCGGGAGGGCTCCTTCCTCTCGCAGAGCCTCGCAGGTTCTGCTGAAAGGGCCTCCGAACCCGGGGACTCTTTCAGCAGTGGCCAGCTCCGCCACGCCTCACTGAAAGGAAGACCTCCATGTTGGACGCCGCACTGAAGACCCAGCTCCAGGGCTACCTGGACCACGTCAAACTCCCCTTCGAGATCGTCGCTTCCCTCGACAACTCCGCCTCCAGCGATGAGATGCGCGAGCTGCTCGAAGAGATCGCTGGCATGAACGACAAGATCTCGTTTCGCGCCGATGGCGTCGACACCCGAACCCCGTCCTTCCTGCTGCGCCGCACCGGCACCGAGCAGTCGCTGCGCTTCGCCGCCATCCCGCTGGGCCATGAGTTCACGTCCCTGGTGCTGGCCTTGCTGTGGACCGGCGGCCACCCGCCCAAGGTCGAGCAGGCGCAGATCGACGCGGTGAAGGCCCTGGACATGGATCTCGATTTCGAGATCTATATGAGCCTGACCTGCCACAACTGCCCCGACGTCGTGCAGGCCCTGTCGCTGATGGCCATAGTCAACCCGCGCATCCGCACCACCGTCATCGATGGCGGCCTGTTCCAGTCGGAAGTCGAGGCGCGCGAGATCATGGCCGTGCCGGCGGTGTGGCTCAACGGCCAGCCCTTCGCCTCGGGCCGCATGTCGCTGGAGGAGATCGTCGCCAAGCTCGACACCGGCGCCGCGGCGCGCGACGCCAAGAAGCTGGATGCCGAGGAACCCTACGACATGCTCATCATCGGCGGCGGCCCCGCCGGCGCAGCTGCGGCCGTGTACGCCGCTCGCAAGGGCATCCGCACCGGTGTGGCCGCCGAGCGCTTTGGCGGCCAGGTGAATGACACCCTGGGCATCGAGAACTACATCTCCGTGTCGGTCACCGACGGCCCCAAGTTCGCCGCGGCCCTGGAAGGCCATGTCAAGGACTACCAGGTCGACATCCACAACCTGCAGCGCGCCGAGAAGCTGACGCCGGCAGCGACGCCGGGCGGCTTTGTCGAGGTCGAACTGGCCAACGGCGCCAAGCTCAAGGGCAAGACCGTCATCCTGTCCACCGGCGCGCGCTGGCGCAACGTCAACGTGCCCGGCGAAGCCGAGTACAAGAACAAGGGCGTGGCCTACTGCCCGCATTGCGATGGCCCGCTGTTCAAGGGCAAGCCGGTCGCCGTCATCGGCGGCGGCAACTCGGGTGTCGAGGCGGCCATCGACCTGGCCGGCATCGTCAGGCATGTGACGCTGATCGAGTTCGGCGCGGAACTGCGTGCCGACGCCGTGCTGGTCAAGAAGCTGCAAAGCCTGCCCAACGTCACCGTCCTCGTGAACGCGCAGACGACCGAGTTCACCGGTACCAACGGCAAGCTCGACGGCCTGAACTACATCGACCGCGTCTCGGGTGAAGCCAAGCGCGTCGAGGTGGAAGGCTGCTTTGTGCAGATCGGCCTGGTGCCCAACACTGAATGGCTGCGCGGCACGCTGGAGCTCAGCAAGCACGGCGAGATCATCGTGGACGCCAAGGGCGCCACCTCGCTGCCCGGCGTGTTCGCCGCGGGTGATGTGACGACCGTGCCCTTCAAGCAGATCATCATCGCCGCCGGTGACGGCGCGAAGGCAGCACTCGGCGCCTTCGACTACCTGATGCGCAGCTAGGCCGGCTTGACCTGCAGCGCGCGGCGGGTCTGCCACAGACCCTCCGCGCTGTAGACGGCCAGCGCTGCCCAGATGAAGCCGAAGGCGACCAGCCGGGTCGCGTCCATGGGCTCCTTGAACAGGAAGACGCCGAGCAGGAACTGCAGCGACGGCGACACATACTGCACGATGCCCAGCGTCGCCAGCGGGATGCGCCGTGCGCCGGCGGCGAACAGCAGCAGGCTGCCGGCGGTGACCGGGCCGGTGCCGATCAGCCAGGCCCAGTCCACCGGCGTCTGTCCGCTCAGCGCGCCGGTCTGCCACCAGAAGGCCAGGCCGATGGCCGCCAGCGGGGCCAGGATCAGGGTCTCCAGCGTCAGCCCCTCGATGGCGCCCAGGGCGGCCGTCTTGCGCATCAGGCCATAGAGGCCGAAGCTGACCGCCAGCACCAGGGCCACCCAGGGCAGCTTGCCGCCGGCCAGCGTCAACCACAGCACCCCGAAGGCGGCCAAGCCCACCGCCAGCCATTGCACGCGGCGCGGGCGCTCGTGCAGCACTGCAAAGCCCAGGGCCACATTGACCAGCGGGTTGATGAAATAGCCCAGGGCGGCGTCAACGACATGGCCATGGCCGACGGCCCAGACATAGGTCAGCCAGTTGACGGCGATCAGCGTGGCAGACACCGCAAAACGCCGCCAGGTCGCCGCGCTGACCTGTTTGAGCCATGAGAGATTGCGCGTCACCAGCAGCACGACGGCCACGAAGGCCAGCGACCACAGCGTGCGGTGGGCGACGATCTGCAGGGCGGGAATGGCGGCGATCTGCCGGAAGTAGAGCGGGAACAGCCCCCAGCTCAGATAGGCGCCGAGGGCGAAGAGGACACCGGAGTTCATGGTCGGCATTGTCGTTAAGGGTTATTCCGGGTGCTGCGCTAGGGGTGTCCACGTCGAATTGCCACCGCCTCGTTCGTCATCCACCCATGGCCCTTGTCGAATTCACCCCCCAGCTGCGCCGCTTCGTGGACGCGCCTTCCTGCCAATGCAAGGCGGCCACGCTGGGTGAGGCCCTGGACGCCGCCTTTGCCGAGCAGCCGCGGCTGCGGGGCTACATCCTCGACGAGCAGGGCCATCTGCGCGTCAACGTGGTCGTCTTCATCGACGGCAAACGGGCGCGCGACCTGCGCGGCTTGAGCGACCCCCTGCGGGTCGACAGCCGCATCCACGTCCTGCAAGCACTTTCTGGAGGTTGACCATGACCGACCGCGCCTGGGCCGCGACCCGCAAAGGCCTTTTCGAGCTGCGCCGCCGTGGCGGCGCCTGGCAAATCGAGAACCTCAGCTTCGTGGCCGACCCGGTCACCATGCTGCTGCCGCCCGATGCTTCCGGCCGCATGCTGGCCGGCCTCAACCTGGGCCACTTCGGCGCCAAGCTGCAGGCCAGCGACGATGCCGGCAAGACCTGGAAGGAAGTGTCGGCGCCGAGCTTCCCGCCCCAGCCCGAGGGCGCCGAAGGCCCGGCCTGGAAGCTCGACCACGTCTTCGCGCTGGAACGTTCCGGCGATGCGATCTGGTGCGGCACCGTGCCCGGCGGTCTCTTCGTCAGCCGCGACCGGGGCGAGAGCTGGACGCTGGACGAGACCCTCTGGAACGACCCGCGGCGTCTGCAGTGGATGGGCGGCGGCAACCCCGCGCCGGCCCTGCATTCCATCTGCCCGCATCCGCAGAACGCCGACGAGCTGTTGGTGGGCGTGTCCTGCGGCGGCGCCTGGCGCACCACCGACGGCGGCCGGACCTGGGGCCTGCGCGCCAAGGGCATGCGGGCCGACTTCATGCCGCCCGAGCTGGCCGGCGACGAGAACTCCCAGGACCCCCACCTGATCGCCCGCTGCCGCGCCGAGCCCGATGTGCTCTGGTGCCAGCATCATTGCGGCATCTTCCGCAGCAGCGACAACGGCGCGACCTGGGAAGAGCTGCAGGCCCGGCCGTCCAGCTTCGGCTTTGCGGTGGCGGCCCACCCCAAGGATGGCGACACGGCATGGTTCGTACCGGCCGTCAAGGACGAGCGCCGCATCCCGGTCGACGCCGCCCTGTGCGTCACGCGCACACGCGACGGTGGCAAGAGCTTCGACGTGCTCCGCACAGGCCTGCCCCAGCAGCATTGCTACGACCTGATCTTCCGCCACGGCCTGGCGGTCGATGACGCGGGTGAGCAGCTGGTGATGGGCTCGACGACGGGAAGCGTCTGGGCCAGCGCCGACGCGGGCGACAGCTGGCAGGCGGTGTCAGCCCACCTGCCGCCCATCTACGCCGTCAAGTTCGGCTGAGCTGGTGCCCCTCGTCCAGCCGCACACCGCTGAACGCGGTGCGTCTGACCGGTCCCCCGAGGGGACGCCGACGCTGGCGGCATCGAGCCTCCTGCATCGCCAAGCGGGCCGGCTCGGGAGCGGCCCAGCGCTCGGCCCGGAATACGCGTCCCGACGTCAAGCTCGGCTGAGCCTTTTCTTGATGGCGGCCAGTTCGGCCGCATCCAGCGTCGGCTCGGGATAGCTCATCTTCAGCGCCTTCAGCGCGTCGACGATGACCTGGGCGACGATGAGGCGGGCATTGCGCTTGTCATCGGCCGGCACCACATGCCAGGGGGCTTCCGCGCTGCTGGTCGCGCCCAGCATCTCGGCATAAGCCTGCTGGTATTTGGGCCAGAGCTCGCGCTCGGCCATGTCGTCGGCGGTGAACTTCCAGTTCTTGGCCGGGTCCTCCAGCCGTGCCAGGAAGCGCTGGCGCTGTTCGTCCTTGGACAGGTGCAGGAAAAACTTCAGCACCCGCGTGCCGTTGCGGTGCAGATGCTGCTCGAGGTGGGTGATGGACTCGTAGCGCTGCTGCCAGATCGCCGGCGCGCGTGCCGCCTCCTTGGGCAGGGACTGGGCCTTCAGGATCTCGGGGTGCACGCGCACGATCAGCACCTCCTCGTAGTAGGAGCGGTTGAAGATGCCGATGCGGCCGCGCTCAGGCAGGCATTGCGTCGTGCGCCACAGGAAGTCGTGGTCCAGCTCCTGGGCGCTGGGATGCTTGAAGCTGAAGACCTGGCAGCCCTGCGGGTTCACGCCCGACATCACATGCTTGATGACGCCGTCCTTGCCGGCCGCGTCCATGGCCTGGAAGATCACGAGCAGGGCATAGCGGTTGTGGGCGTAGAGCAGGTTCTGCAATTCGCTCAGGCGTTCGACCTGGGCGCCCAGGCGCTTTTCGTAGTCGCCCTTGTCGCTGTACAGCGGATCGACGCGCGTGGCCCAGTGCTTGAGCTTGACCTTCTGGCCGGCGGGGACGCGGTAGGCCTGGGTGTCGATGGTCATGGTGGGGTTTCCTGCAGGCTGGCGAAGACCCAGCCTAACGCCGCCGACGGGCTGGTCGGTGTCAGACTTCGCCCCTCTCTCACACCGCCGTCGCCCAAGATGCTGTTGCGCGCCTCCCTCCTGTTCCTGCTGGGCCTGACCGGCGCGGCCGCTCATGCCGTCGACGAGGAAAGCAAGCCGCCGGCCTATGAGCCGCGCGAGCACTACACCAAGTACGAGTACCGCGTGCCGGTGCGCGACGGCAAGAAGCTCTTCACTGCCGTCTACATCCCCAAGGACCAGAGCAGGCGCTACCCCTTGCTGATGGTGCGCACGCCCTATGGCTGCGGCCCCTATGGCGTGGACCGTGACGGCGTAATGGGCCTGGCGCCCAGCGAGGACTTCCTGAAGGCCGGCTACATCTTCGTCTGCCAGGACGTGCGCGGCCGCCACCAGTCTGAGGGCGAATTCATCGAGATGACGCCGCACCAACCCGTCAAGAAGACGGCGGCGGAGGTGGACGAAAGCTCCGACACCCATGACAGCGTGCAATGGCTGCTGGAGCGCATCCCCGGCCACAACGGCCGCGTCGGCCTCTGGGGCATCTCCTACCCGGGCTTCTACACCTCGGCTTCCATCATCGACTCGCATCCGGCCATCAAGGCCGCGTCGCCCCAGGCCCCCATCGCGGACCTCTTCAAGGGCGATGACAGCTATCACGGCGGCGCCTTCATGCTGGCCGCCAACTTCGGCTTCTACACCGGCTTCAAGCCCCAGCAGACGCCGGTGCTGCCGCCCAAGCAATGGCCGCAGTTCGACTGGGGCACGCTGGACGGCTATGAGTTCTATCTGCAGCAGGGCAACCTCGACACGCTGTCAAAGCGCCTCGCCAAGGATGGCGGGCCCAACCCTTACTTCGACGTGCAGCTGGCGCATGACCGCTACGACGAGTTCTGGAAGGCCCGCGCCCTCACGCCGCATCTGAAGAACATCCGTGCCGCCGTGCTGACCGTGGGCGGCTGGTTCGACGCCGAGGACCTGGCCGGCCCCTTCACCACCTTCCGTGCCATTGCCAGGCAGAGCCCCGCCACCGACAACCGCCTTGTCATCGGCCCGTGGGTGCATGGCGGCTGGGTGGGGGCACCAGGGCGGCAGCTCGGCAGGGTCCAGTTCCACCAGCCGACGTCCGAGCAGTTCCAGAAAGAGGTGCTCTTCCCTTTCTTCGAGCAGCATCTGCGTGAGGTGGCGCCCAAGACGCCGATTGCCAAGGCCACCGTCTTCGAGACCGGTACCAATGTCTGGCGTCGCTACGACGCCTGGCCGCCTCAGCAGGCCCAGGCACGCACCCTCTACTTCGCCCCCGGGGGCCGGCTCAGCTTCACCCCGCCCGCCGCGGCCCAGCCCGAGTTCGACAGCTGGGTCAGCGACCCCAACAAGCCGGTCCCCTATGTCGGCTATGCGAGCCTGGGCGTGCCTCAGGAATACATGGTCAGCGACCAGCGCTTCGCCGCCACCCGGCCCGATGTGCTGACCTATCGCAGCGAGGTGCTGGAGGAGGACGTGACCGTCGTCGGCCCCCTCGTCGCGCGGCTGTTCGCATCGACCTCGGGCACGGACGCCGACTGGGTCGTCAAGCTCATCGACGTCTATCCGCCCGAGCTGGAGGAAGAAGAAGCCAGGAAGCGCAAGAAGCGCACGGAGGACGTCGAGCCGCCCGAGGCACCGCTCGGGGGCTACCAGCAGCTGGTGCGTGGCGATCCGCTGCGTGGGCGGTTTCGCAAGAGCTTCGAGACCCCCGAGGCCATGGTGCCGGGGCAGGTCGAGGAGCTGCGCGTGGAGCTGCAGGACATCAACCACAGCTTCCGCCGCGGCCACCGCATCATGGTGCAGGTCCAGGGCAGCTGGTTCCCGCTGATCGACCGCAACCCGCAAGCTTTCGTGCCCATCCGCAGCGCGCGGCCCGAGGATTTCCAGGCCGCGACGCAGAAGCTGTATCGCTGGCAGGGCCAGGCTTCGGGGCTGGAGGTGAAGGTGCTACCGCGCTAGGCGGACAGGACTATCCTGCGCCGATCGCCGCCCAGGGTCAGGCCCCGATGCTTAGCCGACTGCTTGCGCTGACGCTGTTCGTGCCGCTGCTGGCCCAGGCCGCCTGCACGCGGCCGCTGCGCGTGCCTTTCGAGGACTGGCGGCCCTATTCCTTCATGGCCGATGGCCGGCACACCGGCCTGGAGACCGAGCTGCTGGCCGCCGTGGCCAAGGAGGCCGGCTGCCGCCTCAGCTATGTGCGCGAGGTGCCGCGCAACCGCCGCCTGCCCATGTTGCTGGCCGGCGAACTGGACCTGCTGATCGCCGCCACGCCCGTGCCGGAGCCCGGCGCCTGGTACACCCGGCCCTACCGCGACGAGGTGCTGGGCGTCTTCATGCGCGCCGACGAGGCCCGCATGGACGTGCGCTCGCTGGACGAGTTGCTGCGCGCCGGCCTGCGCCTGGTCACGCACCGCGGGCCGGCCAGCGTGGCCATCATCAACGACTTCCGCGCGCGCGGCCTGCTCACCTGGTTCGAGGAATACGCCAAGGGCGTGCAGCTGATGCAGCTCGGCCGGGGCGATGTGCTGCTGGGTGACAGCGTCGCCATCGCCTTCGCGGCGCGTGCCGCCGACGTGCCCCTCATCGAGCTGCCCATCACGCTGCTGCGCGACCCTGTGACTTACAAGCTCAGCCGCAAGTCGCTGACCGAGGCCGATCTGCGCGCCTTCAACCGGGCCATCCAGCACCTGGAAGCCAGCGGCGAGCTGCAGCGCATCCGCGCCCGCTGGCTGGGCCAGGCGGGGCTCAAGCGCTGAAGCGCTGAAGCGCTATGCCCGCCGCCCTGCATGGCGGCGGTCCTTCGTCAGGCGTCGGACAAGCCGCAGGGCTGGTCCTCGGTCCGGCCTCAGCCCTTGGGCTTGAGCCGCCGGGCCACGGCCCCCGTCATGCGCCGCACCAGCCAGCGCGGCGTGCTGCGCCCGGCCAAGGTGGCGGCCAGGTTCAGCACGCCCGGCACACGGATGACCTCGCCGGCCATGCAGGCCTCGTAACCCTCATTGGCCACCGCCTCGGCCGTGCCGATGACAAAGCCGGGCAGGGCCCCCAGCTCGGCGCTGCCGGCCTGGGCCTGGTCCAGCATGGAGGTGGCGGTGATGCCGGGGCACAGGGCCGTGATGGTCACGCCCGTGCCCTGCAGCTCCTCCGACAGCGACTCGGTCAGCGACAGCACGAAGGCCTTGGTCGCGGCATAGGTCGCCAGCATGGGGATGGGCTGGAAGGCCGCGATGGACGCCACGTTCAGCACCCGGCCCGCGCCACGTGCCTGCATGGGCGGCAGGAAGTGGGCCAGCATCTCGGTCAGGCTGTTGACGTTGAGGTCGATCAGCTCGCGATGGCGGCTGCTGCGCATGGCCGTGAACTCGCCATGCTCCAGCACGCCGGCGTTGTTGACGAGGATGGCGATGTGCCGGCGTGAGCGCTTCATGGCCGCGGCCAGGCGCTCGGCGGCGCCAGGCTGGCAGAGGTCGGCCGGCGCCACCCAGGCCTTGATGCCGTGCTCGGCCGCCAAGGCTTTCGCCAGGGCCTTGAGCTTGTCCTCGCTGCGCGCCACCAGCACGAGGTCGTGGCCGGCGCGCGCGAAGCGGTGGGCCAGGGCCTCGCCGATGCCCGACGACGCGCCGGTGATGAGGGCGATGTCAGCCATGCCGGGGCACGACGAGGATCTTGCCGTCGCGCTCGCCGGTTGCGGCCGCGGCGATGGCATCCTTGATCTGCTCGACCGGATAGGTCGCATGGATGCGCGCCTTCAACTGACCAGTGGCGATCAGCTGGGTCAGCTCGCCGTAGAGCGCCATCTGGGCTTCGCGCGAGGCCACCTTGAACCACTTGGCCAGCCAGAAGCCGCGCAGCGTCAGGTCGTTGAAGACAAAGGACTGCGGCGACACCACGCAGGGCTCGCCGCTCATCAGCCCGTAGTTGACGACGGTGCCGCCCTCGGCGACGCACATGGCCAGCCGGTTGGTGGCCTTGCCGCCGACTGCGTCTATGCCTAAGCGGATGGGGGCGCCCGAGACGGCGTCCTTGACGCGCTTGCTGAGGTCGTCGCCGTCCACCAGCACGACGTCGCCGCCATCGGCCTTGACGACGGCCGCGGCGCCCTCGCGCCGCACGATGTTGACGGTGCGCAGGCCGCGCAGCTTGGCGAGCTGGGTGAGATAGCCGCCCACACCCGAATTGGCGACGTTCTGGATGACCCAGTCGCCCGGCTGCAGATTGACGAACTCCGACAGCATCAATGAGGCCGTGGCCGGGTTGACGGTGAGCATGGACAGCTGCTGGGCATCCGCGCCCGGCGGCAGCGGCACGAGGCGTTTGGCGTCGGCGACCAGATGGCTGGCCCAGGTGCCGCTGCCGGCGGGCAGCAGCACGGTCTGGCCTTCCTTCAAGTGACTCACGCCCTCGCCGACGGCGACGATGCGGCCCACACCCTCGCTGCCGCCCACGGCCGGCAGCGGCGGCAGGATGCCGTAGCCACCGGTCAGCATCAGCACATCGGACGGGTTGATGGGTGCGGCCAGCACGGCCACGACGGCCTGGCCCGCTGCGGGTGCGGGCACGTCGAACGGCACCGCGCCGATGACGTCCTGCGGCACCGGGCCGCGTTGTTCGTAAAGCGACTTGACGCCCTGGATGGCCATGCCGGTCTCCTGCTTTTTGGATGGAGCGTCGATTCTGAGCCGCCCGGGGCTCCATGGCCATCGCCGATGCGACAGCGCTCACCCCGGCCAGCCTGGCCCCGGCAGCGCCTGCAGTTGCAGTGGTGCGCCGGTGACCGGGTGCGCCAGCCTCAGTTCGCGCGCGTGCAGCCACAGCCGCTGCATGCCGAGGTGCACCGCCACGGCGCGGTTCAGCGGCCCCTTGCCATGGGTCGCGTCGCCCAGGATGGGATGGGCGATGTGCTTCAGATGGCGGCGGATCTGGTGGCGGCGCCCCTGCAGCGGTTCGGCCTCGAGCAGGGCGACGCGGGTGGCTGCAAAGCGCGGGTCGGTGACGACCGGCCACTCAAGGCGCTGCAGCACGCGCCAGCGGGTCTGCGCTTCCAGCATCGTCTGTCCCGCCGACGGCAGTTCGGGATCGCGGGCCAGCGGATGGTCGATCAGACCTTCATCGGCCTGCGGCCAGCCACGCACGAGAGCGAGATAGCGCTTGTCCATCCGCCCCTGCTCGAACATCGCGCCCAGCAGCGACGCCACTTCGGACGACAGCGCGAACAGCAACACCCCCGAGGTGCCGCGATCCAGGCGGTGCACGGGCCAGACCGTCCGGCCGAGCTGGTCGCGCAGCAATTGCAGCGCGGCCTCGTCCTCGCCGGCCGCGAGTTGGGTGCGGTGCACCAGCAGGCCCGGCGGCTTGTCGACGGCGACGAGGTGCTCGTCCTGATAAAGCAGGGTCAGAGTCAATTTTTCATATCGCCATCGACGTAGAACCACTCGCCGTTCTCGCGCACGAAGCGGCTGACCTCGTGCAGGCGGTGGGCGCGCCCGCCGAGCTTGCTGCGGGCGACGAACTCGACGCTGCCGTGATCGGCGTCCTGCATCGCGCTGCGCTTGACGTCGAGGCCCAGCCATTTCAGGCCTTGCTCGGGCGGTTCCAGTTCGGCAGGCCTCGTGCTGGCATGCCAGCTGGCGATCAGATAACCGCGCAGGTCCAGCACAAAGGCGGCATAGCGCGAGCGCATCAGGGCTTCGGGCGTCGGCGCGGTCAGCGCGCCACGGGCAGCGTGTTCCGCATGCAGGCGGCCGCAGCAGCCGGCGTAGGCCAGGCCGCTGCTGCAGGGGCAGGGAGAAGGGGAACTCATAGGCACCGCATGATGCCGGACGGCGATTCAGGCCGCGTCTGTGGTCCAGCGGTCCAGCTGCTGCAGCAGATCGGCCGCGCGCGCGTCATCGGGCTTCAGCGCTTGGGCCGTGGTGATGCTCTGGCGCATCTCGGCTTCCAGCGCCGCCGAGCGGCCATGGCGCTGCAGCACCGTCATCGCCACCGCCGCGAAGTTCAGCAGCACGCGGACATTGCGTGGCATGGAGGTCTTGGCGCTGCGCAGGCCCTCCAGCGCCGCCTGCGGGTCGCCCTCGGCCATCAGCCGCATGCTGTCCTTCATCGCGTTGGTGGCTTCGCGCCGCGCGGCGGCCACCAGCTCGCCGCCGGCCATGCCCAGGCCCAGGCGTTCGAAGGCGCGCTGGGTGCGTTGCAGCAGGCGCTCGTTGTCGTAGTTGTTGCGGGTGACGTGTTGCAACAGCTGGGTGGCGGCCTCGGCCTGCTGGGCGTCGATCAGGGTCTCGGCGATGCGCGCGGCGATGTCGGCGGCACCGGGCGAGGTCTCATCCGCGCTCAGGGCCACCAGTTCGGCGGCGAGGCGGGCGGCGCCGGCCTTGTCGCCCAGGGCCTGCAGGGCGCGCACCTGCTCGGCCTTGGCCAGCAACTGGGCGTCGTGGCTGTTGTAGCGCTGGGTCATGGTGGCCACCAGCTTCTGGGCCTCGCCGGGGTTGCCGGCCTCGGTTTGCATGCGGGCCATGCCGAGGAAGGGCTCCAGGCTCTCGATGGCGCTGTGCTCGGTGAGCTTGATGGCGCGCGAAAAGGCGCGCACCGCAATGTCGCGCTGGTCGCGGGCCAGGGCCGCCACGCCGAGTGCCGACTGGCGATGCGCGGAGTTGGGCGACAGGTTGACGGCCCGCTCCAGCAGTGCCACCTGCTGCTCGCCCTGGCCTTGCGAAGAGAGCAGGCCGGCCAGCTCGTCATAGGCTTCCAGGTACTGCGGATGCTCGCGCACCGTGTCCTGCAGCAGGGCCTGGGCGCGTTCCAGCTCCCTGTTGTGCAGCAGCACCTGGGCCAGGCCGAGCTTGGCCCAGGGGATGGGGCCGCGCTGCAGCACGCCCTCGTAGACGGCCTGGGCCTGGGGCCAGTCGTCCAGCTTCTGGTGGAGCTGGGCCTGCAGGCGCAGCACCTCGGCCAGGCTCTTGGTGCCGCCGGCGATCTGCTCCTCGCAGAGCCGCAAGGCCTTGCGCCAGTCCTGGGCCTTCATCGCGACAGCGATGCCGGCCAGGGCCGCCTTGCGCTCCACCAGCTTGAGCAGGCGGCTTTGCAGCATGCTCTCGGTGATGGGCTTGAGCAGATAGTCGTCGGGCGACTCCTCGGCGGCGGCCGAGACCATGATGCTGGTCTTCTCGGCAGTGATCATCAGCCACACCGTGGCCGGACCTATCCAGTTCCTGAGCCGGGCCTCCTCCAGCAATTGCTGGCCGTTCTTGCCCTCGCCCAGGTTGTAGTCGCACATGACGATGTCATAGCTCTTGGCGCTCAACATGGCCGTGGCCTCGCGGCCATCGCGGGCGGTGTCCACATGCTGGGTGCCGCAGCGCAGCAGCAGGCCCTTGAGCACGCTGCGCATGGCCTCGAAGTCCTCCACCAGCAGGACTTGGCTGCCGCGCAGCGGGTCCGCCGTCGTGGCCCAGTTGTTGATCATGGCAGCACGAGGGTGAAGCGGCCGCCGCCGAGCTCGCCGCCGTTGCACAGCCGGGTGCTGCCGCTCACGTCGCCGCGGCGGTGCAGGCCGGCCGCCAGGCGGGCGAAGAACAGGCCCATGCCGGTGCTGCCGGTGTGCACATCGATGCCCTGGCGGGACGGGAAGCCCTGGGCCAGCATGAAGTCGGGAAAGCCCTGGCCGTCGTCGGCCACTTCGATCTCCAGGCGCTCGTCCTGGACGGTCAGGCTCAGCCTGACCCGCCGCCGCGCATAGCGCACCGCGCCGAACAGGGCCTGGATGAGGACGCTGCCGATCAGGTCATGGTCAAAGACCCAGTCGTTCGTGCCCGCCGCGGCCTCGTATTGCAGCTCCAGCCCCTTGAGCTTGGCCAGGGGGCGCACGCGGCCCAGCAGTTCTTCGGCGAATTCGTCCAGCTGGATGTGGGCCGGCTCGAAGGGGTACATGCCTTCCTCGAGCTTGTAGATGGCCATCAGCTGCACCAGATTGCCGTTGACGCGCTGGGTTTCGTAGAGAGCCTGGCAGGTCGACAGCGTGGCCGCGGACGGCGGATTGGCGTCCGTCTTGGCCAGCTCGTGCAGGGCGTCCTCGAGATAGGCCGCGATGACGCTGACCGAGTTCTTCATGTCGTGGGCCGCGGCCGCCACGAAGGTGGACATATTCATCGCATGCCTTTTGCGCTCCCGGGCGCGCCTGTCTCGATGCAGAGGGAGGCCTGCCTCAGGCAGCCTCCAGCGCTTCTGTCATCCGACTCTACAGGCCCGGATGCACGGGCGGCAATCAGCGCGCCCGGCCTTGCGGAAAGGCATGTATCAAGGCGTTCAGCGGCAGCGGCCGGCCCAGCAGCCAGCCTTGGCCAAAGCCGCAGCCGCATTCGCTCAGCACCTGCAGCTGCTCGGCGCTCTCTATGCCTTCGGCGATGACCTGCAGCTGCAGATGGCGGCCCAGGTCGACGATGGTCTGGGCGATGGCACGGTCGCGCTCGCCGCTGGGCAGGTCGCGTACGAAGCTGCGGTCGATCTTCAGCGAGCTGATGGGCAGGCTCTTCAGCATGGCCAGCGACGAGTGGCCCATGCCGAAGTCGTCCAGCGAGATCTCGAAGCCGATGTCGCGCAGCTGGTGCATGACGCGCTTCACCTGCTCGGGCTGGCGCATCAGCATGCCCTCGGTGAGTTCCAGCACGATCTGCGAGGGCGGCACTTCGAGACCGGTCGACATGGCCTCGAGCATCTGCGGCAGGGCGCTGCTGGTGAACTCGGACGCCGCCATGTTGACGTGGACCTTGAGCTTCTCCAGCGCGCCGCCCTTCAGCGAGGCCAGGTCGCGCAGGGTCTGACCCAGCACCCAGCGGCCGATGTCGACGATGAGGTCGCTCTGCTCGGCGATGGGGATGAAGACGTCGGGCGGCACCGTCGTGCCGTCCGGCTTGTGCCAGCGCAGCAAGGCCTCCACGCCATGCAGGGCGCCCGAGGCGATGTCGACGATGGGCTGGTAGACCAGGTGCAGCTGCTGCGTCTGCAGGGCCTCGTGCAGCTCGGTCTCGATGGCCAGGCGCTGGGCCAGCTTGGCGCGCTGCTGGGCCAGGGTGTCGGGGCTGCTGGTGGAGAACACATTGCTGCCATTGCGACCGTTCTCCTTGACGCGGTACATGGCCGCGTCGGCACTGCGCAGCAGCTCGGGGCCGCTCTGGCCGTTCTCGGGGAAGCGGCTGACACCGATGCTGGCCGACACGGTCAGGGCCACGCCCTCGTAGCCAAAGGGCCGGCTGGCGGCGGCCAGCATGGCATCGACGAGAGCGGCCAGTGCCTGCTCGTCGCCGCTGTCCGGCACCAGCACGGCAAACTCGTCACCGCCCAGGCGGCCGACACGGGCCGGCGGCGGTGCGAGCTTGCGCAGCCGCTTCGCGAACTCCTGCAACACCGCATTGCCGGCCTCGTGGCCGAAGGCATCGTTGATGGGCTTGAAGCGGTCCAGGTCGATGAACATCAGCGCGAAGCGCCGGCCCTGCTGGTGGCTCAGCGCGCAGTGGCGATTGAGCTGGGCGTAGAAATGGGCGCGGTTGTCCAGTTCGGTCATCTCGTCGACCTGGGCCATGCGCAGGATGACGGCCTCCGTCTCCAGGCGCTGGGCGGTCTGGGCGATCAGCGCGCCGATGGTGGCCGAGACCTTGGGCAACTGGGCCTCGGGCTGGCGCGCCAGGCTGCTGTAGAACTCCAGCACGCCGGGGCGGTGGCGTTCGCCGTCGTCCGAGACATAGGTGACGGGAAAGACATAACCCGACCACAGGCCGCACATCTGGGCACTGCCGCGGCGCAGGAAGCGCGGGTCGGTGCTCATGTCCTCCACCCACTCGGCCTGGCCGGTGGACCAGACGCGGCCGACCAGGCCTTCGCCCGGTGCCATCTTCAGCGAGGCGCTGACGGCGCTGAACTGCTCCAGCCGGGCATCGGGCTGGTGCCAGAAGTGGCGGCAATACAGGCGGCCGCCGCCGTCCTCCATATTCCAGTAGGCGCCCCATTCCCAGCCGAGGTTGCGGCAGATCAGCTGGATGACGTTGCTGATCGCATCCTCCAGTGTGTGGGTGCCGACGAGGTACTCCGTCAGCGCATAGCCCAGGCGCTCGCGCACGGCGGCATGGGTGAGGGCGGTCACGTCCTGCAGCAGGCCGTGGCGCCAGCGGGGCCGGGCCGGGTCAGGCGGCAGCGGCGTCACGCGCAGCCAGCGCAGGCCGCGTGCCTGGCCGGCAACGCGGATGTCCATGGGGCGCTGGGGCGAGGCGCCGGTCCAGAGTCGGGTCAATTCGGGCAGGTCGTCCTCGACGACATGGGCCAAGCAGATGCCCAGGCGGCTGGCCGAACGGCTGGGCATTTCCAGGTAGTCGGCCGCCGTGGGCGACAGGTGGCTGACGCCGGTCTGCGGGTCGTACCACCACTGGCCGAAGCCGGCGGCCTGCTCGAGATGCTGCGGGCAGGCGGCGGCGGGCGTGGGAAGGTGTCGCGGCGGCCCGAACTCGAGGGCCGCGGCCGGCATGCTGACTTCCCGATTGCTTGTCATGCGCGGGGACGGCGCAATTCGCATGCCAGCGCACCACCCGCGTGAATTGCGCACTAGCTCACGCCCTGGCGGGTGGGTGGGCGCCGGCAGCCCCATCGGCGTGCAGCGCCCCGCACGCCTGTGGTGCGGGCGGCCCTAGAGGGTCAGCTCCCAGCTCTCGCTGATGACGTC
Source organism: Roseateles saccharophilus (assembly GCF_031458095.1). GTDB lineage: Bacteria > Pseudomonadota > Gammaproteobacteria > Burkholderiales > Burkholderiaceae_C > Pelomonas > Pelomonas saccharophila_A. The sequence goes on along the minus strand of NZ_JAVDXU010000001.1, from coordinate 1,282,503 downwards.
CTGGCCGAAGCTGTTCACCGCTTCGCTGGCGACGAGCCGATAGCCCTCGGCCGCGTAGATGGCCCGCGCCGAAGTCAGCGCGCTCTGCGTCCACAGCACGATGCGCTGGTAGCCGGCCTCGCGCGCGAAATCGCTGCACTGGCGCACCAGGCGCTTGCCCAGGCCCAGGCCGCGGGCATGCGGCTCCAGCAGCAGCAGGCGCAGCTTGGCGACGCCCGGCTTCACCTTGCCCGTGGCCTCGTCGCGCGCCTGCACCAGCATCACGCAGCCCAGGCGCTCGACGCCGCGGGCGGCGATCCAGCAGGCCTCGCGCCCAGGCTGGAACTGGTCGACGAAGTCGGCGCAGATGCGCGCGACCAGGGCCTCGAAGTGCGCGTTGAGCCCGTACTCAGCGGCGTAGAAGGCGCCATGGCGCTCGACGATCCAGCCCAGGTCACCGGGCTGGGGAGGGCGCAGCTCCACGGCCGCGGTGGCGTCGGGCTCCAGTGTCGCCTGGATGCGCGCCATCGAGCTCAGCAAGGCACGGCGCTGCGCTTCGGACAGCGGGGCCAGCATGGCCTCTGCCTTGGCCGTGCCCTCACGATCCAGCGGCACGAAGGCGCGCTTGCCGGCGGCACTGAGCTTGAGCAGGGTCTGGCGGCCGTCGCTCGGGTGAGCCTGTTCGGCCAGCAGGCCGCGATTCTTCAGCCCGCGCAGCAGTCGGCTCATATAGCCGGCATCCAGTTGCAGGCTCTTGCTGAGGGCCGACGCGCTGACCGGCGCGTGGTGCGCCAGTTCCCACATCAGGCGCGCCTCGGGCAGCGTGAAGTCGCTGTCCAGCTTGGGCGCCAGCACGCCGATGCGGCGCGTGTAGAAGCGGTTGAAGGCGCGGACGTCCAAAGCCGGATTGGGAGTGCTCATGGCCGCCATCTTCGACGTGATGGTTGCTTTTGGCAAGTATTTTCGCGGGCCATGAAGGCGCACGTCAACCGAGAGCCCGCATGCCTCGAGTCCTCCGCTTCGCTTTCCTGCCGGAGCCTGCTGGCCGGTTCATCAGCGCCGTCGGGCCGCTCAGGAACCCTGGCGCTTGAACAACAGGGCGGCGCGTACCGGGACGCCGCTGACGCCGTCCCGGTACAGCACGACGAGGTAGTCACCGCTCGGGCCGGCGAAGGATCCCGAGACCTGGCTGCTGCCTCCCAGGGTCTGGCCATAGATGCGCACGTCGACCGGGCCGAATCCCTGGCTGGCCAGCACATCGCTGCCGAAGGGCAGGCCGGCGAAGCGGCCGGCGATGTTGAAGCGCGCCGTGCCGTAGTTGGGGTTGATCGTGCCGACGGGGTCCTGGTTGAAGTAGACCGTCACACTGGCGGCATCGATCTGGCCGGGCGGCAGCTGCGCCTGGCCGCTGCCGCGCTCCGCCGTGACCGCGGTGGCCGCCACCAACTGGTAGACGGCGCTGCCGCTGGTGGGCGTCACTGCGCCCGGCTGGGCGACGGCATAGGGCTGGGAGCGCGTCAGCTCATTGCCCGCGGCCGCACTGCCGGTGGTGACGGTGATGCGACCGATGCTGGCATAGGCGTTGCCCGCCAGGTCGAAGGCCGGGCCGGCGAACTTCATGCCCCACAGGCTGCCGGTCAGATCGCCCGCGCTGCCGAAGGCCACCGCGTCCTGCGGGGCACCCATGAAGAGATCGGTGTCGGCCTGGTTGAGGAAGACGTAGTAGCTGCCCGGCGCGGGCCTGGGATTGATGCCGGCGCCCGGCGCGCCAGGCTGGGCGCATCCGCGGGCGTCCGGCGGCGTGTCGGGCGCGACGAAGGCCAGCGCGGCGCTGTAGGTGCTGCCGCCGGCCATCCTGATCTTCAGCAGCGCGGCCGCCTTTCGCGCGCCGGCGCCGGCCGGGCGCACGGTCAGCGTCGCAGTGCTGCCGGCCGGAAAGGTGGCCGACGTCGGCACGTTGAGGAAGACCTCGTTCTCGGCGGCCGACTGCAGGCCGGCGAGTTCGGGATGGTCGAGCCCGCCGACGGACTGCAGGCGGAGGGTGTCGCCGGCCGCCGTCCTGATGCCGATGTCGACGCCGACCTGCACATAGCCCAGGTAGAGCGCGCCCAGCGCGGAATCGGCGTCCAGCGTCAGCGCCGGCCCGGTATCGCCGCTGTTCCACGGCGTGAACAGCAGCTTGGTGCTGCCGGCCAGGCTGAGCTTGCGCAGGCCGCAGGCCGGAACCTGGGAGGTTTCGCGGCCGGCGGCATAGGTCCAGCCGTCGGTGGACAGGATGACGGAATTCGTGACGCTGGAACTCCCCGACGGCGACGTGAGCTGCTGCAGGCCGCCGTTCCACCGGCCGACGCCGACGTCGCCGTCGGCAAACACCTCGGCGACGCTGGCGGAATACAGCTCGCTGCGGCGCGTCTTGGCGTCGCCTTCGCCATAGCTCACCAGGGCGCCGCGCAGGTTGAAGTGGGTGCGCCCCTGGGGTTGGCCGACCAGCCTGAACTGGTCGTCGGGCATGGGCGCCTGGCCGCCGCCGCTGGACACGCCCCTGGGCATGGCCTGGGCAATCGTGGCCGGCGTCGGGACGATGTCGGTGCCGTACAGGATCTGGCCCTTGGCTGCCAGCTTGTCATCGGCGCTCAACGCCGCCACGTCGACGAAGTCCACGGCGCCGGCGATGAAGGCCGGTACCAGGCGGTCGTCCTCGGGGTCGACATTGATGAAGCGCTCCAGCGCGTCCAGGGCCGCAGCCAGGTTGAGCTGGCCGGGCGTAGTTTCCAGGCGGTGCCAGAAGCCCAGGAAGCTGCCGTTGGCGACGGCATGGCTGACATCGCTGAGCTTGGGCGCCGTGGTGCCCGGTGGCTGGGTCAGGTCCAGGCGCGTGAAGTCGGTCAGGCTGTCGAAGCCGAGGGTCCTGGCCGCCTCGTTGCTGGCCGCACGCACGCCGGCTGCCGACCAGTTGGGTGCCTTGGCCTTCTCGATGCCGCGCACGAAGGCCTCGGTATAGGGCGTGATATTGACGCGCCGCGTCGTGCCGGCCCACACGTCGAGAGAGCGCATCGGGGCGTCCAGAGTCGCACTGGCCTTGCGCAGCGGGTCCGTCCAATTGCCGCCGTTGGCCGACACCATCAGCACCGTGTCCGCCGCCGGCGTGGCATGGAAGGCGTATTCGCCGTCGTTGCCGGTGCGCACCTGCTCCAGCAGCGTCGTGCGGCCCTGGGCGTCCACGCTGAAGAGTTGCACGGTGGCGCCCGCGACGGGGCCCGGTGCGATGCTGCCGCTGAGGGTTGTCGCCGGCGGTGGTGGTGGTGTGGGCGTTGGCGTCGAACCGCCGCCGCCCCCGCCACAGGCGGTCAACGCCCAGGCCAGCGCAATGCCGGCCATCCAGCCCATTGATCTCATGTTCGCCTCCCTGGCTCGCGATCCGCACGTGGCCGTGCTGTCGCGCGGGCCGCAGTTTAGGCTGGGTGGTTTGAGAGGCGCTACGCTGGCGCCGGCGTCAAACTGGGAGCAAGCAAGTGGGCATCGTCGTGTATTGGCTGGAGAGCGAGGGCGAGACGACCATGCCCGTCTGCCAGCTCTTCAGCAGCAAGGAGCTGACCCAGGCCCTGGCCTGGGCGGAAGACCGGCGCCGGGCGGGCCATCGCCACGTCAGTATCTCGACCGAGCTGGAGGACCACGTCGGTCAGGCGGGTGTCGCGGCTGTGGAGTCCGGCCGCACGCCCGACGGCGAGGCCTACGAGTGGTCCAAGGCCGGCCGGGCCGGCAAGGTGCGCAAGGGGCGTTGAATCAGAACTTGTAGCCGAAGCCCACGGTGAACAGGTTGTCGGTCTTCTTGGTGCCGACGGGCACGCGGCTGCTGTAGCGGCTGGCCAGGCCGGCATTGAGCGTCCAGCCGCCCAGGATCTGCGTGGCCAGGCCGGCGTCGAAGGTGGCGCGGTTGCCGAGATCGCCGCCGCCGGGGTAGTAGACGAGGCGCTGCTTCAGCGTCGTCGTCTCGCTGACCTTGTGGCTGGACTCTTCGCCGAACAGCACCTGCGCGCCATTGGCCTCGCTGCCGTCCGTGAGGCGGGTGGCCGTGTAGCCGAGACCGCTGAAGATGTCCCAGTTGGTGGCATCGTCCTTGACCAGGTGGTAGCCGAGACCACCGTTGAGGCTGTAGCGGTCGCGCACGCCACCGGCCTTGTTGGTCTCGCCTTCCGCGCCGCCGAAGGAGAACCACTGCGGGCCGAGGTTGAAGTCGTAGCGGCCGCCCACGCGCAGCAGGTCGGCGGTGGTGGTGTCGACGCCCGCGTTCTTGTTGCGGCCGTAGTTGGCGATGCCATAGAGGCTGAGCTTGTCTTCGGCCGTGGCGAGGCTGGCGTCCGCGTTGGCCGCCAAGGTCTTGCTGCTGCTGTTGCCGCTGGCCAGGGCGCCGGAGACGCTGAGGCCGCCGTGCCATTTGCCGTCGGGCGTGTCCTGGGCCTGGGTGGTTTGCGAAGCGACAGTGAGGGCGAAGGCGGCGAGGGCGAGGGTGAGACGAGGCATTCGAAAGGGTCGCTTACGGGAAAACCAGAAGTATCGCCAACGGTCTCATGGGAATGCGGTGGCCGCCGGCCGGGTCTGTAAGAGGGGGTTCCCTAAAATGCCGGGATGACTTCCTTCCCTGTCGACGCTGTCGTCGACGTTGCGTCCAGCCCGCTGCTGCGCAACCTCAACCCCGAGCAACTGGCCGCCGTCACCGCCGCTCCGGAACCCGCCCTCATCCTCGCCGGCGCCGGCTCGGGCAAGACCCGCGTGCTGACGACACGCATCGCCTGGCTGCTGAACACCGGCCAGGTCAGCCCCGGCGGCGTGATGGCCGTGACCTTCACGAACAAGGCCGCCAAGGAGATGTTGACGCGCCTGGGCACGATGCTGCCGTTCAATGTGCGCGGCATGTGGATTGGCACCTTCCACGGTCTGTGCAACCGCTTCCTGCGCGCGCACTGGAAGCTGGCTCACCTGCCCCAGGCCTTCCAGATCCTGGACGCGAGCGACACGACCTCGGCCGTCAAGCGCGTCATCAAGGCCATGAACCTCGACGAGGAGCGCTTCGTGCCCAAGCAGGTCGGCTGGTTCATCGCCGGCTGCAAGGAAGACGGCCAGCGCCCCGGCGACGTCGAGCAGCGCGACGAGCAGACGCGCAAGCTCGTCGAGATCTACGCCAACTACGAAGACCAGTGCCAGCGCGAAGGCGTCGTCGATTTCGCCGAGCTGATGCTGCGCAGCTACGAGCTGCTGCGCGACAACCAGGCCGTGCGCGAGCATTACCAGCGGCGCTTTCGCCACATTCTGGTGGACGAGTTTCAGGACACCAACAAGCTGCAATATGCCTGGCTGAAGATGTTCGCGCCGCCGGGAGCCGACAGCGGCCAGAGCATCCTGGCCGTGGGCGACGACGACCAGAGCATCTACGCCTTCCGCGGCGCCCGCGTCGGCAACATGGCCGACTTCGAGCGCGAGTACCGTGTGCGCAAGGTCATCAAGCTGGAGCAGAACTACCGCAGCTTCGGCCATATCCTGGATGCCGCCAACGAGCTGATCAGCCGCAACACGCAGCGCCTGGGCAAGACGCTGCGCACCGACGCCGGCCTGGGCGACCCCATCCGCGTGCACGAGGCGCCCAGCGACTTCGCCGAGGCGCAGTGGCTGATCGAGGAGATCCAGAGCCTGCACCGCGGCGGCCTGGAGCGGCAGGAGATTGCCGTCCTTTACCGCAGCAATGCGCAGTCGCGCGTCATCGAGTCGGCGCTGTTCAACTCAGGCATCCCCTACCGCGTCTATGGCGGCCTGCGCTTCTTCGAGCGTGCCGAGGTCAAGCATGCGCTGGCCTATCTGCGCCTGCTGGAGAACGCCAACGACGACACCAGCTTTTTGCGCGTCGTCAACTTCCCGACCCGCGGCATCGGCGCCAAGACGCTGGAGAACCTGCAGGACGCCGCCAAGGCCAGCGGCCGCAGCCTCTACCAGAGCGTGGGCGCCATCCCCGGCAAGGGCGGCGCCAACCTCGTCGCCTTCACCAACCTGATCGACTCGACGCGCAACCTCACGCAAGGCATGACGCTGCGCGAGATCATCGAGCAGGTGCTCGAGACCTCAGGCCTGCTGGACTTCTACCGCACCGACAAGGATGGCGCCGAGCGGCTGGAGAACCTGGACGAACTGATCAACGCCGCCGAGGCCTTCGTCATGCAGGAGGGCTTTGGCAAGAACGCCGTGGGCCTGCCCGTGGACGAGGTGGCCCCGAGCGTGCAATCCACCGGCACGCCGGGCGCCGTGCCCGACGCCGAGACCGGCGAGATCATGTCGCCGCTGGTGGCCTTCCTGACCCATGCCTCGCTGGAGGCCGGCGACAACCAGGCCCAGGCGGGCCAGGACGCGGTGCAGCTGATGACGGTGCACTCGGCCAAGGGGCTGGAGTTCGATGCCGTCTTCATCACCGGCCTGGAAGAGGGCCTGTTCCCGCACGAGAACTCCATGTCCGACCACGACGGGCTGGAGGAGGAGCGCCGGCTCATGTATGTGGCCATCACGCGGGCGCGCAAGAAGCTGTCCATGAGCTTCTGCCAGACCCGCATGCTGCATGGCCAGACCCGCTATCACATCAAGAGCCGCTTCTTCGACGAGCTGCCCGAGGAGGCGCTGAAATGGCTGACGCCGCGCAACCAGGGCTTCGGCTCGGGCTTTGCACGCGAGTATCAGCAGGCCTGGCAGCGGGGCTCGGGCCTCAAGGGCATGGTGGGGGCTGGCAATGTGCAGAAAGCGGCCTGGGTGGAGCCGCCCATTCCGCCCAGCATGAAGCAGAAGGTGTCGGAAGAGCATGGCGGCCTGCGTGTCGGCAAGGGCGTCTTCCACACCAAGTTCGGCGAAGGCGTGCTGCTGACGCTGGAAGGCACGGGCGCGGATGCGCGGGCCCAGGTCAACTTCGGCCGCCACGGTACGAAGTGGCTGGCGCTCTCCGTCGCCAAACTGACGCCGATCGATTGAGGGTCAGCGGCCAACGATGACGATGTGGGCCTGGATGCGCGTGTCCAGAGGCCCAGCGCCGAAGCGATCGGCAAAGGCGCGTGCGACCAGGGCCGTCAGCTCGGGCAGGCGGCCCGGCGCGCGGGCCTCGATCTCGGTGCGCAGCGGCGTGCCCTGGCAATAGCCCAGGGCTGCGGGCGACGGCGAATCGGCGCAGGCCCGCAGCGGCAGCGTGACGATGTCGGCCTCGCGCTCAAAGCCGCCGGCTTCCAGGTCGGCGCGCAGCACGTCGACGTCGTGATAGCCGTGGGGCGTGCGCGCCATGAAGCGTGGCGGGTCGTCGGGGAAGGCCTGGGCCAGGGCGTCAGTGGCGGTCTTGGCCAGCTCGTTGCTGTCGATGTGGTCCCAGACGTTGAACAGGAAATAGCCGCCCGGCTTCAGCACGCGGCGGATTTCGGCATAGGCCAGGGCCTTGTCGGGAAAGAACATGGCGCCGAACTGGCAGGCCACGAGGTCGAAGCTCTCGTCCTCGAAGGGCAGGTCCATGGCGTCGGCCAGCCGCCATTCGACGGGGCGCTCCGTGCCCAGCGTCGCGGCCATGTCGATCATGGTGGCGTTGAGGTCGCTGGCGACGATGGCCGTTTGCGGCGGCAGCTCGGCCACCAGGCGGCGCGTCAGCGCGCCGGTGCCGGCGGCGATCTCCAGCACGTCGGCGGGCTGCAGCGCAGCAACACGTGCCGCGAGGTCGAGCGCATAGGGCTCGAAGATCAGCGGCACCATATAGCGCTCGTAGAGCTCGGGGATGGAGCCCGTGAAGCCCCGGTCGGTGAGGTTCATGGGCCGATTCTGAGGCGGTGCTAGGCTCGCCGGCGCTGTCTTCGCAAATACTTGCAATTCGCCATGACCGAACATCGTCCCTCACACGCTGAGCTGAACGCCTTCCTGCTGGCCGAGTTCCCGCAGAACCGTTGCACGCTGGAAGAGGTGGATGAGGATGGCAGCGTCGTGGTCGCCCATCCCGTGGGCGAGCGCGAGCTGCGCCCGGGCAACACGGTGTCCGGGCCGGTCATGATGACGCTGGCCGATGTGGCGCTCTACCTGGCCATCCTGGCGCGCATCGGCATCGTGCCGCTGGCGGTGACGACCCATCTGTCCATCAACTTCCTGCGCAAGCCGCGCGCGGACCGGCGTGTCATTGCGCGCTGCCGGCTGATGAAGCTGGGCAAGACGCTGGCGGTGGGCGAGGTGTGGATCTTCTCGGAAGGCGAGGACGAGCCGGTGGCACACGCGACGGGCACCTACGCGATTCCGCGGGAGCGTTGAGGTCCATCGCCTGCGCAGCACCGTGCGGCATGCCGCTTGCCCCTTGCTTTCAAGCGCGCGACTTCCGTACGCCGAAAGGAAATGCGATGCAGGTACACATCGAGACCGACAACCACGTCGAGGGCCGGGAGAAGCTGATCGAGCATGTCGAGGGCGTGATCCGCGACGCCGTGGACCACTACCAGGGCCAGGTGACGCATGTGGAGGCGCATCTGGGCGACATGAATGGCGGCGTGAAATCGGGCCCCGACGACATGCGCTGCCTGCTGGAGGCGCGCGTGCTGGGGCTGAAGAACATCGCGGTCAAGCACCAGGCCGAAAGCCTGCACCTGGCGATCGAGGGCGCGGCCGACAAGTTGACGCGGACGCTCGATTCGGCGCTGGGCAGGAAGCAGGACAGCCAGCGGCGCCACGTGGGCACCGGTGAGTTGAGCGCCGACATGGCCCGCGAGGTCGATGAGGAGGGCGTGTCGCCTGCGGCCGAGCCTCGGTGATCCACGAGAAAGGGCTGCTCACGCAGCCCTTCGGCCACACGCCTGCAATCAGCCGATCTTGGCCAGCTTCACGCTGGTGATGGCACCCGTCAGATAGCCCACCTGGGCGCCGAAGCGGTCCTTGTAGTTGGCGCGCACCAGCGGGTCCAGCGTGGCCTTGACGACGTTGTGCAGCGGGGTGCCCCAGTCGCCCGGGTGCTGGAAGTTGCTGGTGATATAGGTCCAGCCGTTGAGGTCATCGACGACGCCCAGGCCTGTGGCTTCGGCGCCGGAAGGCATGGAGACGATGCGGCTCAGCACCTTGGTGTCGACGTTGTAGGCCCAGACGAAGTTGTTGACGTGGTAGCTGCTGTCCTCGCCGATGAAGAGGGTGCGCAGCTTCTCCGAGAACTTCAGGTTGTCCGGCGCGCCGATCTTGTCGGGGTTGGCGAGATTGCCCAGGGCGTCGGCCGTGGCCAGGTCTTCGCCCACCAGCAGGGTCTTGGTCAGCGAGGGCACCCACTCGCTGTTGATGGCCGCGCCGCCCGTGTCCTTCTGGCCCGTGCTCAGCGTGTGGGCCAGCACGCCGCCGGCGTTCAGCGCCTTGTCGAGGGTGATGTTGGCGGCCTCGTTCCAGGCCGCGTTGCCGCGCACCATGGAGCTCTGCATGTTCTGCAGGGCCGAGTAGGCGATCTTGTCCTTGGCGTTGACCGTCGTGCCTTCCATCTTGGTGAAGGCCATGGAGCCACCCTTCAGCGCGGCGTAGCGATGGGTCTCGAGGAAGGCGGCGGCCTTGTCCATGCCGGCCTTGACGCGCACCCATTGCACCTTGCCGCTGAACCAGATCTTGGTGAACGTGGCGTCCAGCGGATCGGTGGTGGCCATGTCCATGATGTCGGTGGCCTTCAGCGTGTCGGCCAGGGCCTTGATCTCGGCGCTGCTGGCCGAGCCGAGCTTGATCCAGGTGATGGGCGCGCCGGCGGCGGCCGGGTCCAGCGAGAAGCCGGCGCCGAACCTGGCGACATACAGCGTGCCGGCGGAGAGGTCCTTCTCCTTGTCGGCGACGAACATGAAGAAGCCGCCATTGGTCGCGTCGTCGCCCATGATGGCGGTGCGGTTGTCGGGCATGACCTGGATCAGCTCATGCGAGATGCGGCCCAGGCAGTAGTGCTTCTTGATGGTGCCGGTGCCGTCGGGGTTGACCGTCACTTCGGGCAGATGGCCGTAGTGATAGGGGTTGGCCTGGGTTTCGTTGCCGAACAGGTTCTTGCTGTAGGCCTTGAACTGCGCGTTGCCGGCGATGGTGAAGGCGTCGGGCTCGTATTCCTCGCTGGACAGATGGGTGCCCCAGGGCGACAGGCTGGCGCCGCAGGTGATCCACAGGCCCATGGCGGGCGAAGTGTCGACGTTGTGGTACTTGACGAGGGACAGCTTGCCGGTGGCGGGGTCCTGGTCCAGCGTCAGCACGGCGATGGGCGAGGGCAGCTTGCCGTACATGTCGGTCTTGCCGTCCTGGGCCCAGGTCGTGTATTCGAACTGCACGACGGCGAAGACGGCATTGCCCTTGACGCCGGCGACGCTGGCGTTGTCGAGCTTGAGCAGGGAGGTGCCGTCGGGCGAATCGCTGAAGAACTGGCGCTCCTTGCCGGCCACGGTCGTGTCGACGATGGGCTTGCCGGCGAAGTCGACATAGCCGCCGGCCAGGACGGTGCCGCCCTTGCCGTCGGCAACCAGGTCGCCGGTCGTGAAGAAGGGGGCATAGGACAGCGAGAAGCCCTGGGTGCTGTCGTCGCTGAACTTGACCATCAGCGTCGAGTTGACGAGGGTCTTGGCCATGTCGGCCGGCGTGGCCAGGCTGGGCGCGGACATGGCGACGAAGCTGGCGGAGGCGAAGCTCGGGGCGGGCTTGCTGTCGTCGTCGCTGCCGCCGCCGCAGCCGGTCAGCAGGCCGGCGATGGAGGTACCGGCAATGGGCAGCATCAGGGGAGCACCCATGAACTTGAGGGCGTGGCGGCGATTCAGGGATTCGGACATTGGGCGACTGCTACAGAAGAAGACTGCACAGCCAGGCCTTGTGCGAGGTCGCACGCCGGCCCGGCACGAGCCGCGCAATGTAGGAAGTCTGCGTGTCAGCCGCGTGAAAACGCGGCCCGGTCCACCGATGGAAGCGTCAGGCCTGCTGGTCGTCGAGCAGGCTCTGCGGGGCGCCGAACATGAAGCAGTCGACGAAGCTGAAGTACAGCGAAGCGTAGAACACCGACATCAGCACGAGGAAGCAGGCGATGGAAGCCACTGGCGCGAGCTGCAGCAGGCCCAGCAGGCCGAAGACGATGCTGATGACGCCGCTGCAGGCAAAGGCCAGCCCGGCCCACAGCAATGCGTTCAGTGCGAAGGCGCCCTTGTTGCGCCACAGTGCCAGCGTGCTGGAGAACAGGGCCTGGGCCGCGCTCTGCCCGCCCCAGTGCACCAGGGCCGGTGCATGCCAGTAGGGGATGGAGAGCAGGGTCATGCCGGTGGCGCGGGCCGCAAAGCCCCAGATCAGGCGCGGGTCGGCCGCTACGGCGGCGATGGCTTCGGAGTTCGCGTCGTTCTTCATCAGCGTCATCAGCGCGTGCGTGACCTCGCCATCGATCTGGTCGGACAGCAGCAGGATGAGCAGCATGGCCAGCGCAAAGCCGATGCACAGCACGAGCTGATGACGGCGCCTCTCGCGCGTCAGCTTGAAGGGGGCGACGAAGACCTCGACGCTGGGCGTCTTGCGCTGCAGGGCCAGGTGGGTGGCCAGCATGAAGCCCAGCGAGCACACGGGGATGGCCATCAGGCCCAACACCGGGCCGATGAAGGGCAGGGCGCCCAGCAGCATGGAGGCCAGCAGGGCCAGGCCGAGCAGGCCCGAGAAGGCCAGCGGCTGGCGGCGGAAGATCTTGAAGCCGTGGCGTATCCAGAGCCGACCGTTGGCGGCGGGCACCTGCTGCAGGTGCAGCTGCATCGTCATTCAGCCGCTCCGTCGTGCAGAGCATGCCAGGGCTTGGCGATGCGCTCGCGCAGCACGCGCTCGAAGTGGCGCGGATCGTGAGCCTTGAGCAGGCTGGCCTCGCGCGGCAGATGCAGGTCGTACAGGCGCGACAGCCAGAAGCGCAAGGCTGCGGCGCGCAGCAGGGCGGGCAACAGGCGGTGTTCGGCGCCCGACAGCGGCCGCACGCTTTCATAAGCCTGGACGAAGACGCCGGCGCGCTCCTCGATGAGGCGGCCGTCGGTCAGGTCGATGCACCAGTCGTTCAGGCAGACGGCGAGGTCGAAGAGCCAGGTGTCGCAACCGGCGAAATAGAAGTCGAAGAAACCGGTCAGGCGCTCGCGGCCCGGGCCCTCGCCGGGCTCGAACATGACGTTGTCGCGGAACAGGTCGGCGTGGATCGGGCCCTTGGGCAGATCGGCGTAGCGGGCCGACGCGGCCAGCTGTGCCTGGTAGGCCAATTCGCTTTGCAGCAGCTCGGTCTCGGCGGCGTCCAGGAAGGGCAGGATCTGTGGCGCCACCTCGCGCCACCAGGCCAGGCCGCGCAGATTGGGCTGGTAGAGGGGGAAGTCCTGGCCGGCCAGATGCATGCGGGCCAGCGTCGCCCCGACCTGCTCGCAGTGGAAGGCGTCAGGCGCCAGTTGGTGGCCGCCGTGCAGGCGGTCGACGATGGCTGCCGGCTTGCCGGCCACTTTGAAGAGGATTTCGCCGCTGGCGTCGGCATGCGGCTCGGGCACCGGCACGCCGCGCTGGGCCAGGTGCTGCATCAGGCGCAGATAGAAGGGCAGCTGCTCGGCGGTCAGGCGCTCGAACAGCGTCAGCACATAGCGGTGCAGATGGCCGTCGCCCTGCGTGCAGTCGACGAAATAGTTGGTGTTCTCGATGCCGGCGCCGATGCCGCGCAGCGAGGTGAGCTGCCCGAGGGCGAGGTGGTCCAGCAGGGCTTGCGCCTGCGCCGGGCTGACTTCAGTAAAAACGGCCATGGGTCCAAAAGGGGCCCGGAGGGCCGCCCGCGATCAGAATTTGAGAACTCGCCAGACCCGCGTTCCCGAGCCGCTCTTGGGCATCCCGGTGCCCGTACCGCCGGCCGACTCGCGGCCCGCATCGTTGACGACGATTTCGTAGTCCGGTGCCTTGCTGTTCTTGTTCTTGACCGTGACCTTCTTGGTCTCGCCCCTCACCTTCAGCTCCTCGATGCGGACCTGGTCGTCCTCGGCCACGGTCCTCTCGACCTTGGGTTCGGGCGGCGGGTCGGCCAGGGCGCTGCCGGCGAAGGCGGCGATCAGCAGGGGTACGGCGAGGCGCAACATGCTGCCGATTCTAGGTGGCCGGCTACCGGACAATCCGTCGCCATGAGTAAACCCATCCTGCTGCTGGTTGACGGCTCCAGCTACCTCTACCGTGCCTTTCATGCCATGCCGGACCTGCGCGGCCCCGAGGGCCAGCCCACCGGCGCGGTGCGCGGCATGGTGGCCATGCTGAAGAAGCTGCAGAGCGACATCGGTGCCGAGCACGCCGTCTGCGTCTTCGACGCCCCGGGCAAGACCTTCCGCGACGACTGGTATCCCGAATACAAGGCCCAGCGCTCGCCCATGCCGCCGGAGCTGCGCGCCCAGATCGAGCCCATCCACGAGGTCGTCAAGCTGCTGGGCTGGCCGACGCTGACGGTGCCGGGCGTCGAGGCGGACGACGTCATCGGCACGCTGTGCTGCATCGCGGCCAAGGAGGGCCACCGCGTCATCGTGTCCACCGGCGACAAGGACCTGTCCCAGCTGGTCAACCCCGACGTGGAACTCATCAACACCATGAGCAACGAGAGGCTGGACGAGGCCGGCGTGGTGGAGAAGTTCGGCGTGCCGCCCAATCGCATCATCGACTACCTGACGCTGATGGGAGACACGGTGGACAACGTGCCGGGCGTGGCCGGCGTCGGCCCCAAGACGGCGGCCAAGTGGATTGCCGAGTACGGGTCCCTGGACGGCGTCATCGCCGCGGCGCCGACGATCAAGGGCAAGGCCGGCGAGAACCTGCGCGCCGCCCTGGACTGGCTGCCCATGGGCCGCAAGCTCGTCACCGTGAAGGTGGATTGCGAGCTGGCCGAGCATGTGACCGGCTGGCCCAAGCTGGATGAGCTCGCCTTCCGCGAGCCCGACAAGGCGCACCTCGGCGAGTTCTACGCCCGCAACGGTTTCAAGCAGTGGCTGGAGGAGCTGACCGGCACGGCCGTCATCCCCAAGCCCAAGGCAGCGCCCGTCGCCAACCCGGGCCTGTTCGATGAGCCGCAGCCGCCTGCCGACGCGGGCGATCTGGCGCGCCAGTACGAAACCATCCTGAGCTTCGAGCAGCTGGAAGCCTGGCTGGTGCGCCTGCACGCCGCGCCGCTGTGCGCGCTGGACACCGAGACCGACTCGCTGGACCCGATGGCGGCCCGCATCGTCGGCATCTCCTTCGCCGACAAGCCCGGTGAGGCGGCCTACATCCCGCTGGCCCACAGCGGCCCGGACGCCCCGGAGCAACTGCCGCTGGACCAGGTGCTGGCCCGCCTCAAGCCGTGGCTGGAGGACGAGGCCGCCAAGAAGATCGGCCAGAACCTGAAGTACGACCGCCACGTGCTGCTCAATCACGGCATCGATCTCGCCGGCGTGCAGCACGACACCCTGCTGCAAAGCTATGTGCTGGAGGCCCACAAGACCCACAACCTCGAGGCCCTGGCCGAGCGCCACCTGGGCCGCAAGGGCCTGAGCTACGAGGACCTGTGCGGCAAGGGCGCCCATCAGATCCCCTTCGCCCAGGTCGACGTGGCCAAGGCGACGACCTACTCGGGCGAAGACTCCGAGATGTGCCTGCACCTGAACAGCGTGCTGCTGCCTCAGATCGAGGCCGACGCCGGCCTGACCCGCATCTACCGCGACATCGAGATGCCGTCGGCCGACCTGCTGGCCCGCATCGAGCGCAACGGCGTGCTGATCGACTCGGAGCGCCTCAAGCTGCAAAGCCATGAGATCGGCCAGCGCCTGGTGCTGCTGGAGCAGCAGTGCTACGAGATCGCCGGCCAGCCCTTCAACATCGGCAGCCCCAAGCAGATCGGCGACATCCTGTTCACCAAGCTGGGCCTGCCCGTCGTCAAGAAGACCGCCACTGGCGCGCCGTCCACCGACGAAGAGGTGCTGACCGAACTCGCTGCCGACTTCCCGCTGCCGGCCAAGATCCTCGAATACCGCGGCCTGTCCAAGCTGAAGAGCACCTATACCGACAAGCTGCCGCTGCAGATCAACGCCCACACCGGCCGCGTGCACACCAACTACGCCCAGGCCGTGGCCGTGACGGGGCGCTTGTCCAGCAACGAGCCCAATCTGCAGAACATCCCCATCCGCACGGCCGAGGGCCGCAAGGTGCGCGAGGCCTTCGTGGCGCCGGCGGGATTCAGAATAGTCAGCGCCGACTACTCGCAGATCGAGCTGCGCATCATGGCCCACATCAGCGAGGACCCGGGCCTGCTGCGCGCCTTCCAGGAAGGCCAGGACGTGCACAAGGCGACCGCCAGCGAGGTCTTCGGCGTCGCGCTGGACGAGGTCTCCAGCGAGCAGCGCCGCTATGCCAAGACCATCAATTTCGGTCTCATCTACGGCATGGGCGCCTTCGGTCTGGCCTCGGCCCTGGGCATCGAGCAAAAGGCCGCCAAGGACTACATCGAGCGCTATTTCACCCGTTTTGCCGGCGTCAAGAAGTACATGGACGAGACCAAGGCGAGTGCGGCCGAACTCGGCTATGTGTCGACGCTGTTTGGCCGGCGCATCTATCTGCCCGAGATCCGCGGCGGCAACGGCCCGCGGCGCGCCGGCGCCGAACGCCAGGCCATCAATGCGCCCATGCAAGGCACGGCGGCCGACCTCATCAAGCTGGCCATGCTGGCCGTGCAGGCCGAGCTGGACCGCGCCGGCAAGCAGTCGAAGATCGTCATGCAGGTGCACGACGAACTCGTCTTCGAGGTGCCCGAGGCCGAGCTGGAGTGGATGAAGGCCGAGGTGCCGCGCCTGATGGCTGGCGTGGCCCAGTTCAAGGTCCCGCTGCTGGCCGAGGTGGGCGTGGGCTCGAACTGGGAAGAAGCCCACTGAAAGAGGTGTTGCAATCCCCTGGATTTCCTATTTTTCCCAAAATAGGGAAAATACCGAAAATGCCAGTCGGGAGCCTCATCATGTCCGCAGTCCTCGAACCCACCCTGGCCGACCAGTTGCCCAGCGTGTCGGCCACCCAGCTCGTGGCGGGCATCCAGAAGGTCGGCCGCACGGTCGCCACCCATGGCGCGGTGCTGATCACCAAGCATGACCAGCCAGCCTATGTGCTGATGTCGGTCGAGCGCTACCGCGAACTGCAGCGCGCCGCCGAGCCCGACCTGGGCGCCCTGGGCGGCGAGTTCGACGCCATGCTGGCGCGCATGCAGGAGCAGGGCGATGCCCTCGCCGATGCTTTCGCGATGGCGCCCGAAGCCCTCGGCCAGGCAGCCGTCAAGGCTGCCAAGCCCGGCCGCCCGCGCATCAAGAAAGCCGCCTGAGCCTTGCCCGCCAAGCTCTATGTGCTGGCCGGCGTCAACGGTGCCGGCAAGAGTTCCATCGGCGGCGCGGCCCTGCAGGCCAGCGGCGCCGAGTTCTTCAACCCCGATATCGCCGCCGCGCGGCTGCGCGAGCAGCAGCCGGGCCTGTCCGCCGAACAGGCCAATGGCCTGGCCTGGACGCTGGGCCGGCACGGTCTTGAAAAAGCGCTGGCCGAGGGCCTGACCTATGCCTTCGAGACCACGCTGGGTGGCAACAGCATCGTCAAGCTGCTGCTCGAAGGTGCCCGCGCTGGTGCCGACGTCCACCTCTGGTACGCGGGCCTCGCGACGCCCGAGCTGCATCTGCGCCGCATTGCTGCGCGCGTGGCGGCGGGCGGCCATGACATCCCAGAAACCAAGGTGCGCGAGCGCTTCGACGCCAGCCGCAGCAATCTGGTCAAGCTGATGCCGCATCTGGCCAGCCTGCGCGTCTATGACAACAGCTTCGAGGCCGACCCGCGCGCCGGCCGCCGGCCCCAGCCGGTGCTGCTGTTGCGGATGCAGGCGGGCCGTGTCATTGCGCACGCGCCGCTGCGCAGCGTGCCGGCCTGGGCAAAACCTTTGCTGGCGGCGGCCCTGCGTTGACTATCATCGGCGCCCAATGAACAGGCTTGGGTTGCGATGAGGGTCTTGCTGGTCGATGCTTTTCCGATGGTGCGCGCTGCGCTCACCGGCCTGATCGAGCAGCACTTTGCCGGCTCGCAGGTGCAGGGCGTGGACAGCGTTGCCGCGGCGCGCGCCGCGCTGGAGCAGGGCGTGCCCCGCCTGGTGCTGCTGGACCTGCGCATGGACGGCGGCTTCGAGTTGCTGCAGCAGATCCACCGCGAGCATCTGCTGCTGCCCGTCGTGGTCATCTCGGGGAGCGACGACACCGAGGAGGCCCTGCAGGCCCTGGGCGCCGGCGCCATGGGCTATGTGCCCGAGCGCAGCGACCTCAACACCCTGGTGCAGGCCCTGCACCTGGTGCTGGCCGGGGGCACCTACGTGCCCCCGCTGAAGCCCCGCGTGGATGACACCCCCGCGGCGGCCAGCGCGGCGGCGCCCCTGCCCGACTGGGCCGAGCTGCCGCTGACGCCGCGCCAGAAGCATGTGCTGCATCTGCTGACCCAAGGCCTGTCCAACAAGCTGATCGCCCGCGAACTGGGCGTCAGCGTCGAGACCGTCAAGGACCATGTCGCCGCCGTCTTCAAGGCCCTGGGCGCCAGCTCGCGCACCCAGGCCGTGCTGATCGCGACGCAGAAGCGCAGCTAGAGGCGCTTGGCGACCTCGGCCTTGAACCAGCCGGATTCGAGATAGGCGTAGAGGTTCCTGCCCGGGCAGACGGTCTGGCGGCTGTAGTCCTTGTGGCTGGCGATGGCGTCCAGGCCGAGATGGTGTTCGCGCGCCAGCCAGGCCGTCAGCTCGACGGCGGACTTGAGCTGGCCCGGCGTAGGCTGCTGCTCCTCGAAATTGCCCACCAGCATGATGAGGGCATGGCCGCGCGGGTCGTATTCGGTGTTGGTGTCGCCGGCCTGGGTCAGCGGCCGCGCCGCATAGATGCGGCCGTCGGGCGCGATGACGTAGTGGTAGGGGATGTCGGCCCAGCGCTTGGTCAGGCGCGACCATTGCTGCAGCCGGCGCAGATAGGCCTCGGGGTCGGCGCCTTCCTTCCAGATCTCGCCCTGGTGATGCAGGGTGATGCGGCTGATGTGTTGAGGCTCGTCGTGGGCCGTGGGCGGACTGCCGCCCCAGGCTTCAACGGGGATGATGCGTGGAGCGCTGGCACAGCCGGCCAGCGCGAGCAGCAGTGCGGCTGCGGCAAGCCTCATCGGATGGCGTCGATCGCGTTCAGCACCGCTTCGGCCGTGGCCGGCGCGCGCAGCGGCGGATCGCAGCGCTCGGGCCCGCAGGCCGCGCAGGCGTCCTTGATGGCCAGCAGGGCCGCGAAGCCCAGCAGCAGCGGCGGCTCGCCGACGGCCTTGCTGCGGTGGATGGTCTCGCTGGCATTGGCGATGCCGAACAGCTCGACGCGCATCTCGGGCGGGCAGTCGTTGGCGGTCGGGATCTTGTAGGTGCTTGGCGCGTGCGTGGTCAGCAGGCCCGTCACGGGGTGCCAGACCAGCTCCTCCATCGTCAGCCAGCCCATGCCCTGGATGAAGCCGCCCTCGATCTGACCGATGTCGATGGCCGGGTTCAGGCTGGTGCCGACGTCGTGCAGGATGTCGGCACGGGTGATGCGGCTCTCGCCGGTCAGCGTGTCGACGAGGGCCTCGCAGACGGCGCCACCCCAGGCGTAGTAGTAGAAGGGATGGCCCTGCAGCTTGGCTTTGTCCCAGTGCAGGCCGGGCGTGGCGTAGAAGCCATCGCTCCATAGCTGCACGCGCTTCAGATAGGCAGCGCTCACGAGGTCACCGAAGGCGATGCTCTGTCCGCCACCGCTGACCTGGCCACTCTCGAAGGCGATCAGCTCGGCGGCGCAGCCAAAGCGCTCGGCGGCGAAGCTGGCGAGGCGTGCCTTGATCTTGCGCGCGGCGTCCTGGGCGGCCTTGCCGTTCAGGTCGCTGCCGGTGGAGGCGGCCGTCGCCGAGGTGTTGGCGACCTTGCTGGTGTCGGTGGCCGAGCAGCGCACGCTGCTCAAAGGCAGGCCCAGCTCATGGGCGACGACCTGGGCCACCTTGGTGTTCAGGCCCTGGCCCATTTCCGTGCCGCCGTGGTTCACCAGCACCGAGCCGTCGGTGTAGACATGGACCAGGGCGCCGGCCTGGTTCAGGTGGGCGACATTGAACGAGATGCCGAACTTGACCGGCGTGAAGGCCAGGCCCTTCTTCAGCACCGGGCTGGCGGCGTTGAAGGCGGTGATCTCGGCACGGCGCTCGTCGTAGCGGCTGCTGGCCAGCAACTGGGCCGTCAACGGCTGGGCATGCAGTTCCTCGACCTGCTGGCCATAGGGCGTCATGTCCTGGCCGGCGGCGTAGAAGTTGCGCTCGCGCACGACCGCCCCATCCAGGCCGAGCTGGCGCGCGATGCCGTCCAGGATCATCTCGATGGCGATGGCGCCCTGAGGTCCGCCGAAGCCGCGGAAGGCGGTGTTGCTCTGCGTGTTGGTCCTGGCGCAGTAGCCGTGCATGGCCACATGGGGCAGCCAGTAGGCGTTGTCGAAATGGCAGAGGGCCCGGGCCATCACGGGCGCGGACAGGTCGGCGCTGTGGCCGGCGTTGGAGACCAGGTCGATCTCGGCGGCGAGGATGCGGCCGTCGGCGTCGAAGCCGATGTCCCAGCGGTAGTCGAAGCCGTGGCGGCGGCCGGTGACGAGGAAGTCGTCATCACGGTCGACGCGCAGCTTGACGGGCTTCTTCAGCTTCAGCGCGGCGATGGATGCCACGCAGGCGAACAGCGCCGACTGGCTTTCCTTGCCGCCGAAGCCGCCGCCCATGCGCCGGCACTGCACGGCCACGCGGTGCGAGTGCCAGCCCAGGCAGTGGGCGACGAGCTGCTGCATCTCGCTGGGGTGCTGGGTGGAGCAATGCACCAGCAGGCCCTCGCCGCCTTCCTGCGGCACGGCCAGGCTGATCTGGCCTTCCAGATAGAACTGCTCCTGGCCGCCCAGGCTCCAGCTGCCTTGCAGGCGATGTGGGGCGGTGGCGAGGTGCTGGTCGGGCTCGCCGCGCGTCAGATGCATGGGCGGCAAGACGTACTGGCCCTGGGCATGAGCATCGAGGGCCGTCAGCACCGGCGGCAGCGCCTCGGCCTGGATGACCTGCTTGGCCAGACTCGCAGCGCGGCGGGCCAGTTCGCGGTTGGTTGCGATGACGGCGAATACCGGTTGCCCGACATAGCGCAGCTCATCCGAGGCGAGGATGGGATCGTCATGCAGCAGCGGGCCGCAGTTGTTCTCGGCCGGGATGTCGGCCGCGCTGAGGACCGCAACGACGCCGGGCTGGCGGCGGATCAGGTCCAGGTCGACCGACAGCAGCTTGCCGTGGGCGATGGGCGACAGGCCCAGGGCCGCGTGCAGAGTGCCGGCGGGTTCGGGCAGGTCGTCGATATAGGGCGCCGCGCCGCTGACGTGCAGATGCGCCGACTCATGCGGCGTCGACTTGCCGACCACGGGTTGCGCCAGGGGCAGGGTTTCGGGCTTGTTCATGCCGCCACCTCCTGCATGGAAGGCCAGATGCCGATGGGAATGGCCCCCGCGGTCTCCAGCCACAGCTTGGTGAACAGGTTCTGCGCGACCTTGAGCCGGTAGTCGGCGCTGGCGCGCATGTCGGTCATGGGCTTGAAGTCCTGGGCCAGCGCGGCGGCCGCCGCCTTGGCAGCGGCCTCGGTCCAGGGCTGGCCGACGACGGCGGCTTCGGCCGCGGCGGCGCGCTTGACGATGGCCGCCATGCCGCCGAAGGCAAAGCGGGCCTCCTGCACGACGCCGGCGTCCAACCTGACGGCCAGCACGGCGCAGACGGCCGAGATGTCGCTGTCATGCCGTTTGGCGATCTTGTGCGCGCTGAAGCGCCAGTCGGGCGAGGGCAGGGGGACATGCATGGCCTCGACGAACTCGCCGGGTTGCAGGTCCTTCTTCATGTAGTCGAGATAGAAGTCCTGCAGCTTGAGGCGGCGCTGCGTGGCGCCGCGGCGCAGGATGACGTCCGCCCCCAGCGCGATCAAGGCCGGGGCGCCGTCGCCGATCGGCGAGCCGTTGGCGATATTGCCGCCCAGCGTCCCGGCATGGCGCACCGGCGGCGAGGCGAAGCGCAGCCACAGCTCGCGCAGGTGCGGCACGGCGGCGGTCAGGGCGGCCCAGCTGTCTTCGAGCGACGCGGCGGCACCGATCCACAGGCTGCTGCCGTCGTTGCGGATCTCGCGCAGGGCGGCGACGCGCCCGGTGTAGATGATGTCGCCCAGGTCGCGGAACTGCTTGTTGACCCACAGGCCCACATCGGTCGATCCGGCCAGCAGCGTGGCCTGGGGATAGGTCTCGCGCAGCAGGGCGAGGTCGGGGAGGCTTTGCGGCGCATGGAAGCGGGCGCCGGCCTGGCCATAGTCCAGCGGCTCGTCGGCAGCCAGGGCCTGCAGGGCCTGGGCGATGGGCGCGCGGTCGAGAACCCGGGCCGGCGCGTCGAACATCTGCTCACCGGCGTCCAGGATGGGCCGGTAGCCGGTGCAGCGGCAGAGATTGCCGGCCAGGGCGTCGGCCAGCTGCTGGCGCGTGGGCTGGGTGCCGGCGCCCTGGTGGGTCTCGTAACAGGCCGTCAGGCTCATGACGAAGCCGGGGGTGCAGAAGCCGCATTGCGAGCCGTGGCAGGCCACCAGGGCTTCCTGGGCAGGGTTGAGCTGCTCGGGGCCGCCCAGGTCTTCCACGGTCAGCAGGGCGCGGCCGTCCAGGGTCGGCAGGAACTGGGTGCAGGCGTTGACGTTGCGCAGTTCCAACTGCCCGTCGGCGCCCAATTCACCCTGGATGATGGTGCAGGCGCCGCAGTCGCCCTCGGCGCAGCCTTCCTTGGTGCCGGTGCAGCCGGCATGCTCGCGCAGGTACTGCAGCACGGTGGTCGTCGGGGGCAGGTTCTGGACCTCGACGACTTCGCCGCGGTGGAAAAAGCGGATGGGACGGGTATTCATGCTGGCTCCGATTGTCCGGCCTTGCCTCAGAATTGCCATATGAGTTTTACTAACCAGGAAAAATTCGTCGACAGCCCCCGGCGATGGGCCCTGAGGGGCGATCTGCTCGATTTCACGGCCGCACCGCGTTGGGGCGACACGGAGTCGTCGGCGGTGCGCTTTGACCGCGGCCACTGGCTGCTGGTCGAGGACGGCCGCATCGTCGGCCGCCAGGCGGCCGAGCCCGACGCGACCTGGGTGCGCAAGGACCATGCCGGCCAGCTGGTGCTGCCGGGCTTCATCGACACCCATGTCCATTGCCCCCAGTTGGAGGTCATCGGCTCCTATGGCACCGAGCTGCTGGACTGGCTGAAGCGCTACACCTTCCCCAGCGAATGCGCCTTTGCCGACCCGGCCCGCAGCCGCGCCGGCGCCGAGGTCTTTCTGGACGCGCTGCTGGCCAGCGGCACGACCTCGGCCGTTGTCTTCCCCACCGTGCACAAGGTCTCGGCCGAGGCCCTGTTCGGCAGCGCTGCGGCCCGTGGCATGCGCCTCGTCACCGGCAAGGTGCTGATGGACCGGCATGCGCCCGACGGGCTGCGGGACGACGTCGTGCAGGCCGAGAAGGACTGCATCGACCTCATCAGCCGCTTCCACGGCCGCGACCGCCTGGCCTATGCGGTGACCGTGCGCTTTGCGCCGACCAGCACCCCCGAGCAGCTGGCCATGGCCGGCGCCCTGTGCCGCGCCGACGCCAGCCTCTACATGCAGACCCATGTGGCCGAGAACCGCGCCGAGGTGGCCTGGGTGGGCGAGCTGTTTCCGCAGGCGCGCAGCTATCTGGACGTCTACGACGCCGTCGGCCTGGTGCATGAGCGCTCGGTGCTGGCGCACGGCATCTACCTGGACCCGCATGACCGCGTCGTCATCGCCGACCGCGGCGCCCAGGTGGCGCATTGCCCGTCGAGCAATCTTTTCCTCGGCAGCGGCCTGTTCGACTGGCCGGGCGCGGCCTTCAACGTCAGCCTGGCGTCCGACGTGGGTGGCGGCACGAGCTTGAGCCTGCCGCGCAACATGCTGGACGCCTACAAGATCCAGGCCCTGCGCGGTGAGCGCATGACGGCCTGGGCGGCCCTGCACGCCGCCACGCGCGGCGCGGCCGAGGCCCTGCAGCTGGGCGGCGAGATCGGAGGCTTGTCGGTCGGCCAGACCGCCGACATCTGCGTGTGGGACTGGGCGGCCGGCCCGGTGGCCGAGGCGCGTGACGCCGTCGCCCGCGAGCTGCACGAGCGGGTCTTCGCCTGGATGACGCTGGCCGACGAGCGCAACCTGGCCGCCTGCTACGTTGCAGGCCGTCCCATGCTCTGAACCGCCTGTCGGTCGATTCCGCCGCTTCGTCACAACCCTGATGGGGGAGGGCGGCGCGGGTGGCTAGAGTCTGCCCGTTCAATTCAACGGAGACTCCATGAGCCGACCCCTGCTGACTCTCGTCGCGTCCCTGGCCTTGCTGGCCGGCGCCCCCCTGGCCGCCGTGGCTGCCGACAAGCCGGCCGCCGCCGTGGCGCCCAAGCCGGCCAAGCGCTACACCATCGAGCAGTTCATGGCGACCGTCAACATCGGCGGCGCCAGCTTTTCGGCCGATGAGAGCCGCATCCTCTTCCACAACAACGAGACGGGCATCTTCAATGTCTATGCCATGCCCGTGGCCGGCGGCAAGCCGGTGCAGCTGACGAACTCCAAGACCGACAGCCACTACGCCGTCAGCTTCTTCCCGGGCGACGACCGCTTCCTCTACACCCGCGACCAGGCCGGCAACGAGCTCAACCACCTCTATGTGCGCGAGCTCGATGGCAGCGAGAAGGACCTGACGCCCGGCGAGAAGCTCAAGGCTCGCTTCGTCGACTGGAGCGGCGATGACTCGGCCTTCTATGTCGCGACCAACGAGCGCAATGCGAAGTTCTACGACCTCTACCGCTACGACGCCAAGACCTATGCCCGCACCCTGGTCTTCAAGAACGACGCCGGCTGGGGCTCGCTGGAGATCAGCCGCGACGGCCGCTGGCTGGCCCTGGGCAAGGTCAACACGACGGCCGACACCGACGTGCACCTGGCCGACCTGAAGAGCGGCGAGATCAAGCACATCACCAAGCACCAGGGCATCGCCCAGTACGCCTCCGAGGACTTCGATCCCGACAGCAAGGAGCTGTTGATGACGAGCAATGACGGCGGCGAGTTCACGCGCGTCATTGCCTATGACCTGGCCAGCGGCGCGACCCGTGAGGTCGAGAAGGCCGACTGGGACGTGGCCTACACACGCTTCTCCAAGGACGGCCACCACCGTGTGACCGGCATCAATGCCGATGCCAGCACCCAGCTGCGCATCTATCGCGACGGCAAACCGGTCGCCCTGCCCAAGCTGCCCGGCGGCGAGGCGCGTGGCGTGACCTTCTCGCGCAGCGGCAAGCGCATGGCCTTCTATGTCAATGGCGACCGTTCGCCGAGCAATCTCTTCGTGACCGACGTCGGCTCCGGCGCCGCGCCCAGGCAGCTGACGCAAAGCCTGTCCAAGGATATCGACCCGGCCGAACTGGTGGATGCCTCCATCGTCCGCTTCAGGAGCTTTGACGGCATGGTCATCCCCTCGGTCTACATGGCACCGAAGGACGCCTCGCCAACCAACAAGGTGCCGGCCATCGTCTGGGTGCATGGCGGCCCCGGTGGCCAGACGACGCGCGGCTACTCGGCGCTGATGCAGTACTTCGTCAACAACGGCTATGCGGTGCTCGGCATCAACAACCGCGGCAGCTCGGGCTATGGCAAGAGCTTCTTCACGGCCGACGATGGCAAGCATGGCCGCGAGCCGCTGTGGGACTGCATCGAGGCCAAGACCTTCCTGGCCGGCACCGGCGTCATCGACCCCGAGCGCATCGGCATCGTCGGCGGCAGCTATGGCGGCTATATGGTGCTGTCGGCCATGGCCTTCCGGCCCGAGGCCTTCAAGGTCGGCATCGACATCTTCGGCGTCGCCAACTGGATCCGCACGCTGGAGAGCATCCCGCCCTACTGGGAAGCCCAGCGCCTGGCCCTCTACCAGGAGATCGGCGACCCGGTGAAGGACCGCGAACGCCTGATGGCCACCTCGCCGCTGTTCCACGCCGGCGAGATCAAGAAGCCGCTGATGGTCATACAGGGCGCCAACGATCCCCGCGTCATCAAGCCCGAGAGCGATGACATCGTCGCGGCGGTCAAGAAGAACGGTGTGCCGGTGGACTATCTGGTCTTCGACGACGAGGGCCACGGCTTCTCGAAGAAGAAGAACACGCTGGAAGCCAACCGCCGCATGGTCGAGTTCCTCGACAAATACCTGAAGCCTGGCGTGGGCCAGCCCGCGAAGTAAGGAGTTCCGCGATGTTCAGCTTCCTGCTCTGGTGCATCCTGTTTGTGATCTGCTGGCCGCTGGCCATCCTGGCCCTGCTGCTGTGGCCGCTGGTCTGGCTGATCACGCTGCCCTTCAGGCTGCTGGGCATCGCGGTCGATGGCGCCTTCGGGCTGTTGCGCGCCATCGTCATGCTGCCGGCGCGGGTGCTGAGCGGGCGCTAGGCGGCGGTGATGGGGCGGTCCACGCCCCAGCGCCGGTAGAGCTCCGAAGCCGAGCCGGTGCGCAGCCATTGCTCGAAAGCCTGGTCGTAGCGCCGCGCGATCTCCTCGCCCGAGGCGCTGCGCGCAAAGGCCATATGGCCGTGCAGCACGTCCAACGGCGGCGAGCAGCGCGCCACGGCGTCGCCGACGTTGAGCTTTTGCAGCACCGGCTGGCAGTTGCGGTCGTTGGCGGCGAACAGGTCGACGCGCCGCTTGGTCAGCATCTGCAGGCCGGCGTCGACGTTCTGTACCCAGGTCAGCTGGTTCATCGCGGTCTTCATGCGTTCGAAGCGGCTGCCGTAGGCCCAGCCGCGCACGGCGGCCACGGGGGTCTGGGCCAGTTCGGCAACTTCACCGGTCCAGCGTCCTTCCTCGCCGCGCCGCGCATACCAGACCATGGCGTCGGAGTAGAAGGAGCGCACGCTGAACAGCATGCGGGCCTCGCGCTCGGGTGTGCGGTAGGGGCCGACGAGGATGTCGGCTTCGCCCTGCTCGATCATCAACTGCGCCCGCGACCAGGGCACCCATTCGCAGCGCACGTTGTCGCCGAACAGCATGCCCAGCAACTCCACCGCCAGTCCCTTGGGCGCCTGGCCCTCCGCGCCTTCGAAGATGCGCGCAAACTGCGAGCCCACCGCCCGCAGCGGCGTCGCGTGGGCCACGCGAGGCAATACCATGCCCGCCATCCAACCCAGTCCCGCCCTGCACCAAACGCGTCGTGTCGACATGGCTCAGCTCCCCCTCTTGGAGATGCCGTCGATGATGCGCGCCCGGGGCGTCGGGATCAAGGAATGTCGATCTCGTGCAGCCTGTAACCCACACCCTTGCGGCGGTCCTCGAAGAAGCAGTGCAGGGTCTCGCGGGTCGTCTTGAAGGCGATCTCGTCCCAGGGGATCTCGTCTTCGCCGAACAGCCGGGCTTCGAGCGACTCCGGCCCGGGGTCGAAGTGCGGCGATAGCAGCCGGGCGCGGTAGAAGAGGTGGATCTGGCCGACCCGCACGACGTTGAGCACCGTGTACAGCGGTCCCATCTCGATGTCGGCGCCAGCCTCCTCGCGCGTCTCGCGCCAGGCACCTTCGGCCAGGGTCTCGTTGAGCTCCATGAAGCCGGCCGGCAGCGTCCACAGGCCGTGGCGGGGCTCGATGGCGCGGCGGCACAGCAGCACGCGGCCGTCTTCTTCCCAGACCGGCAGCGTGCCCACCACGTTCAGCGGGTTCTGGTAGTGGATGGCGCCGCAGCCCGGGCAGACCGCGCGTTCGCGGTTGTCGTCGGCGGGGACGCGGTACTCCACGGCGGTGCCGCAGTTGGGGCAGTGTCGGAGCGGGCTGGGGAAGGGCATCGGCCCAGTTTAGAGGCGCAGAATTCCAGACCATGAAGCTCTACAACTACTTTCGCTCCTCGGCCTCCTGGCGAGTGCGCATCGGCCTGGCGCTGAAGGGCGTGGACTACGACTACGCCGCCATCCATCTCGCCAAGAACGAGCAGTTCGCCGAGCCTTTCGCCAATCAGCAGGTCTCGCATCTCGTGCCCGCCCTGGTGCTGGACGACGGCCAGTGGCTGAGCCAGTCCATGGCCATCCTGGAGTACCTGGACGAGACCCATCCCGAGCCGCCGCTGTTGCCGCGCGACCCGTTGGCGCGCGCCCAGGTGCGGGCGCTGGCCCAGGACATCGGTTGCGACATCCACCCCATCAACAACCTGCGGGTGCTGCGCTATCTGAAGAACGACCTCGGCCAGGAACAGGCCACGGTCGACCGCTGGTACCGCCACTGGGTGGCCACGGGCCTGGCCATCGTCGAGCAGCGCCTGGCGGCCACGGCGGGCCGGTTCTGCTTTGGCGACACGCCGGGCCTGGCCGACTGCGTGCTGGTGCCCCAGATCTACAACGCCCAGCGCTTCGAATGCCCGCTGGACGACTACCCCACCGTCATGCGCGTCAACGCCGCCTGCCTGACCCTGCCGGCCTTTGCCAATACCCATCCCAGCGCCTGTCCCGATGCTGCTTGATCCCCACTGGCTGCGGCCCGACTGGCCGGAGGTGACGGCCTTCATGACGACGCGCGGCCCCAACTTCGGCCGCAAGGCGGGCGATCCGGCCCAGGCCCTGGCCAACCGCGCCGGCCTGGCCGAGGCGCTGGGCGCGCGGCCCGTCTTCCTCGACCAGGTCCATGGCGCCGACGTCTTGCGCCTGCGCCCCGACTGGCATGACGACAACGCCCCCAAGGCCGATGCCGCCGTGTCGACCGACCCCGAGCTGGCTGTGGCCATCCTCGTCGCCGACTGCCTGCCGGTGCTGTTCACGGCGCCGGGCGGCGTGGCCGGCGCGCATGCGGGCTGGCGGGGCCTGGCGACCGGCGTGCTGGAGAACACGGTGGCCGAGCTGTGCAACGCCGCCGGCTGCGAGCCGCATCAGGTGAAGGCCTGGCTGGGGGCCTGCATCGGTCCCCAGGCCTTCGAGGTTGGGCCGGAGGTCGTTGCGGCCTTCGGTCGTGCGCCCGTCGAGCGCGACCAGCCCGGCTTTGTCTACCGCCCGAATCCGGAGCCTCGCTGGCGCGCCGACCTGCCCTTGCTGGCTCGCGAAAGATTGACCTCGGTCAATGTCACTCAAATCAGCGGCGGGGCCTGGTGCACGCTGACCGATGATTCACGCTTCTTCTCGTTCCGGGGCGAGGCCCTCGGCCGGCCCCGGGGTCGCATGGCCGCCTGCATCGCCCTGCGCCGCTGATTCAGCGGCGCGCCGCCGACGCTTGCGGCCCGGCGTGCCGAGGATGTAGAGCAACAGGCCCAGCGGAAGGATGCCGTAGAGCATCAGCGTGATGAAAGCACCGAAGAGCGTACCCTGGGGGCTTGTCGCTTCGGCCGCGGCCATCATCAGCGCCACATAGGCCCAGGCAATCGCAACGAGATACATGTGTCATTGGCACGTCAGCGCGTGCAGTTAAAAAGCTGGGTCTGCGAGATGTGGCAAGCTTATTGCAACGGATCGAGACAACACCCGCTGAAGCGGGAGCTCCGAGGAAGACATGGCCACACGCAAGAAGAACGACGCGCCGTCCGCGATGGAGGGGCAGGCCGCGTTTGCGGACCTGATGCAGCAGATGGCGCATCTGCCGCAGATCTCGCCCGCGGCCCTGGCCGAACTGCAGGCCGACTACCTGAAGCAGGCCACGGCGCTGTGGAACACCTCGCTCGGTCACGGCGAGGCTCCGGCCATCGGCGACCGCCGCTTCGCCGCGCCCGAATGGCGGGCCAGCCCGGCCGCCAACTTCATGACTCAGCTCTATCTGCTCAACAGCCAGACGCTGAGCAGGATGGCCTCGGCCGTCGAGGCCGACGACAAGACCAAGGCGCGCATCCGCTTCGCCGTGCAGCAGTTCGTCGATGCTGCATCACCCAGCAACTTCCTGGCGCTCAATCCTGAAGCACAGAAGCTGGCCCTGGACAGCCATGGTGAAACCCTGGCCCGCGGCCTGCAGCATCTGTGGGGCGATGTGCAGCGCGGCCACGTGTCGCAGACGGACGAGAGTGCCTTCGAGGTCGGCAAGAACGTCGCCACGACGGCGGGCAACGTCGTGTTCGAGAACGAGCTCTTCCAGCTCATCGAATACACGCCGCTGACGGCCCAGGTGCATGCGCGACCCTTCCTGATGGTGCCGCCCTGCATCAACAAGTTCTACATCCTCGACCTGCAGCCGGACAACTCGCTGATCCGTTATGCGGTGAGCGAAGGCCACCGCGTCTTCGTCGTCAGCTGGCGCAATCCGGACGAATCCGTCAAGGCCCTGACCTGGGACGACTACATCGAGCAGGGTGCCATCCAGGCCATCCGCGTCGTGCAGGAGATCTCGGGCCAGGACAAGATCAACACCCTGGGCTTTTGCGTCGGCGGCACCATCCTGGCCACGGCCCTGGGCGTGCTGGCTGCCCGCGGCGAGCAGCCGGCCGCCAGCCTCACGCTGCTGACCACGCTGCTGGACTTCGCCGACAACGGCATCCTGGACATCTTTGTCGACGAAGCCATGGTGAGGCTGCGCGAGGCCACGCTGGGCCCCGAGTCGCCCAAGGGCCCGCAACTGCTGCACGGCCAGGAACTGGCCACCACCTTCAGCTTCCTGCGCCCCAATGATCTGGTCTGGAACTACGTCGTCGGCAACTACCTGAAGGGCGAGGCCCCGCCGGCCTTCGACCTGCTGTACTGGAACGGCGACTCGACCAACCTGCCCGGGCCCATGTACTGCTGGTATCTGCGCCACACCTATCTGCAAAACGAGCTGAAGCAGCCGGGCAAGCTGACAGTCTGCGGCGAGAAGCTGGACCTCGGCGCCATCGAAGCACCGGTCTATATCTACGGCTCGCGCGAAGACCACATCGTGCCCTGGCAGGCGGCCTACCGCAGCACCCAGATCCTCAACGGCAAGAAGCGCTTCGTGATGGGCGCGTCGGGCCATATCGCCGGCGTCATCAACCCGCCGGCCAAGGGCAAGCGCAGCCACTGGATCGCCAAGGGCACGGCCCTGCCGGCCGACCCCGACGCCTGGTTCAAGAGCGCGACCGAGCATCCAGGCAGCTGGTGGCCGGACTGGTCCGCCTGGCTGGCCTCGCATGCCGGCGCCATGAAGCCGGCGCCCAAGACGCCGGGCAACCGCAAGTTCAAGGCGATCGAGCCCGCGCCCGGTCGGTATGTGAAGGCCAAGGCCTGATCGTTTTTAAGGAGACTTCCATGAGCAAAGAAGACATCGTCATCGTCGCGGCGGCACGCACCGCCATCGGCAAGTTCGGCGGCACGCTCGCCAAAACGCCCGCCAGCGAGCTGGGCGCTGCCGTCATCCAGGACCTGCTGCGCCGCACGGGCCTGGCCGGTGACCAGGTCAACGAGGTCATCCTCGGCCAGGTGCTGACGGCCGGCGTTGGCCAGAACCCGGCGCGCCAGGCCGTCGTCAAGTCCGGCCTGCCACATGCGGTGCCGGCCATGACCATCAACAAGGTCTGCGGCTCCGGCCTCAAGGCCGTCATGCTGGCGGCCCAGGCCATCCGCGATGGCGACAGCGAGATCGTCATCGCCGGCGGCCAGGAGAGCATGAGCATGAGCCCGCACGTGCTGCCGAACTCGCGCGACGGCCAGCGCATGGGCGACTGGAAGATGGTCGACACCATGATCAATGACGGCCTGTGGGACGTGTACAACCAGTACCACATGGGTATCACGGCCGAGAACGTGGCCAAGAAGTACGGCATCACGCGCGAGCAGCAGGACGCGCTCGCGCTGGGCTCGCAGCAGAAGGCGGCCGCCGCGCAGGACGCCGGCCGCTTCAAGGACGAGATCGTGCCCTTCAGCATTGCGCAGAAGAAGGGCGACCCCGTCGTGTTCGCCGCCGACGAGTTCATCAACCGCAAATCCAACGCTGAAGCCCTGGCCGGGCTGCGCCCCGCCTTCGACAAGGCCGGCAGCGTGACCGCCGGCAATGCCTCGGGCCTGAACGACGGTGCCGCCGGCGTGGTCGTCATGACGGCCGCCAAGGCCGCGGCCCTGGGCCTGACGCCGCTGGCCCGCATCGCCTCCTACGCCTCGGCCGGCCTGGACCCCGCCTACATGGGCATGGGCCCCGTGCCCGCCGCCAAGAAGGCCCTGCAGCGTGCCGGCTGGAAGCCTGCCGACCTCGACCTGCTGGAAATCAACGAAGCCTTCGCGGCCCAGGCCTGTGCCGTGCACAACGAGATGGGCTGGGACCTCAGCAAGGTCAACGTCAATGGTGGCGCCATCGCTCTGGGCCACCCCATCGGCGCCAGCGGCTGCCGTGTCCTCGTCACGCTGCTGCATGAAATGGTCAAGCGCGACGCCAAGAAGGGCATCGCCAGCTTGTGCATCGGCGGCGGCATGGGCGTGGCCCTGACCGTCGAACGTTGATACCCTCACTCACCACAACAGGAGACATCCCATGAGCCAGAAAGTTGCCTACGTCACGGGTGGCATGGGCGGTATCGGTACCGCCATCTGCCAGCGCCTGCACAAGGAAGGCTTCAAGGTCATCGCCGGTTGCGGGCCGAGCCGCGACTACCAGAAGTGGCTGGACGAGCAGAAGGCCCAGGGCTACACCTTCTATGCCTCGGTCGGCAACGTGGCCGACTGGGACTCGACCGTCGAGGCCTTCCAGAAGGCCATTGGCGAGCATGGCGCCATCGACGTGCTGGTCAACAACGCCGGCATCACCAAGGACCGCATGTTCCTGAAGATGACGCCCGACGACTGGCATGCCGTCATCGACACCAACCTGAACAGCATGTTCAACGTCACCAAGCAGGTGGTGCCCGGCATGGTCGAAAAGGGCTGGGGCCGCATCATCCAGATCAGTTCGGTCAACGGCGAGAAGGGCCAGGCCGGCCAGACCAACTATTCGGCCGCCAAGGCCGGCATGCATGGCTTCACCATGGCCCTGGCCCAGGAGCTGGCGAGCAAGGGCGTGACGGTCAACACCGTCAGCCCCGGCTATATCGGTACCGACATGGTCCGCGCCATCAAGCCCGAAGTGCTGGAGAAGATCGTCGCGACGATTCCCGTCAAGCGCCTGGGCACGCCCGAGGAGATCGGCTCCATCGTCGCCTGGCTTGCCAGCGGCGATTCGGGCTTCTCGACCGGTGCGGATTTCTCCTGCAATGGCGGCATGCACATGGGTTGATTCAAGCGCTGCAAGCTTGCTGAAAGCCGGCCGCGATGCGGTCGGCTTTTTTGTTGGCAACAAATGCACGCTCGTGCGAAGAACGATGCGTGCTTGTGAACTCGTCACCTGAATCAGGGACTTGGCCTGACTACATTCCGGGCACTCGCGCCGCCCAGCTGGCGCATTAGCTACAGGGATGCGTCGGATGAACCTGATCTTTCTGCCTGCCGTGAAACTGATGCGCCGCCTGCCCATGGCGCACAAGTTCCTCATCGTCTGTCTGTGCTTTGCGATCCCGTTGGTTTATCTTCTGGCGTCGCTGGCGGGGGACCGCGCCGATGCCCGCGACTTCTCGGCCAAAGAGCTGGTCGGTGTCGCGCAGGTGCGCCAGGTCAGCGGCCTGCTGAATGCCGCCATGGTGCTGCGCGGCAGCTCCATCGGCGTGAGCGCCAAGACGCCCGGCGCCGAGGCCAGGCGCGACGAGGCCCTGGCCAAGTTCAACGCCCAGGCCGACGCGCTGGGCCAGCACATCGCCGCCGAGCAGGATCCGCTCAAGCTCGCTGCCGGCCTCGCTGCCGTTCGGGACAAGGCCAAAGTCCTCGTCGCCCTGGGCGCGGGCGAGCCCGAGGCCGTCATCGTCGCCAGCTTTGCTTTGACCGACAGCGTGCAGTCGCTGGTCGAACAGGCCGCGTCGGAATCCAACCTGGCCCTGGATCCCGACGCCGACACCTACTACCTGATGCTGAGCGTCACCGACGCCTTGCCCCATCTGCGGGACGCCGTCGGGCGCATGCGCGCTCTTGGTGCCGCCGCGGCGCAAATGGGCACACCGCCCTATGGCGTGCTGCAGCGTCTTCACCAGGCCGACACGCTGACCGAGGAATACCTGACGCGATTGACCGGCGCGCTGAACCGCGTCGCGGCGGCCAATCCCGAGGCCGTCAAGGACCTGGACGTGCAGCTCACGGATCGCATCCGCAAGGACTACCGCGAGAAGTTCGCCCAGAGCTTTGTGCTGGGCGAGGCGCCCAAGGTCGAAGCTGCCGAATGGTTCGCCCTCGGCACGGCGCAGATTGCCGCCACCGACAAGCTGGAGCGGGCCGCCGAGGCCAAGCTGGCCGAGCTGGTCGAGGTGCGGGTCAAGCGCCTGACGCGTGAGCTGTGGACAGCCATGGTGCTGGCCATCACCTTCGTGACCATCGCCGTCTATGCGCTGGTGAGCTACTACCTGGCCGCGCGCAGCACTTGTGCGGCCTTGGGCCGCCGCATCGAGGCGCTGGGTGCCGGCGACCTCAGCGAGACCCCGGCCTTGGAGGGCCGCGACGAGGTTGTGCTGGCGACCAACGCCATGCGCGACGCCGTGAAGCGCCTCAGCGGCCTTGTGCACGAAGTGCGCGCGGGCGCTGAGCACATCTCCAGCTCTGCCACGCAGATCTCGGGCGCGAACCAGGACCTGTCGGCCCGCGGCAATGCCATGGCCTCCGTCGTCGAGCAGACCAGCGCCAGCACCGGTGTGCTGGAGCAGACGGTGGACGACAACATGAGCAGCGCCCGCGAGGCCCACGACCTGGTGCAGGGCGCGGCCGACCTGGCAGGGCGTGGCGGCGCCATCGTGCAGCGCGCCGTTGACTCCATGGAAGAGATCACCGCCAGCTCGCGCAAAATCGGCGACATCATCCAGGTCATCGACTCCATCGCCTTCCAGACCAACATCCTGGCGCTGAACGCCGCCGTCGAGGCGGCGCGGGCCGGCGAACAGGGCCGCGGTTTCGCGGTCGTTGCCGGGGAGGTGCGCTCGCTGGCCCAGCGTTCGGCCGAGGCTGCGCGTGAAATCAAGACGCTGATCACCACCTCCATCGAGACCGTCCATCAGGGTGAGGCCTATGTGGCCCAGGCCGGCGGCTCCATGGGCGAGATCGTGCAGGCCATCCAGCGCGTCGCGGCCATCGTTGGCGACATCAGCAGCCAGTCCTCGTCCCAGGCCGACCAGATCCGCCAGCTCGCCGCGGCCATCCGCGAAGTCGATTCGACGACGCAGCAGAACGCCGCTCTCGTCGAGCAGACGGCGGCGTCCGCGTCGATGCTGGAAGACCGGGCCGGGCAGCTGCGGGATGCGGCGGCGCGCTTTCGCACCGCCATCGCCTGACAAACCTCAAGGCTGGGCCGACAGCTTCCAGCCCTGCTGGGCGCTGCCGTCGCAATCGGCGATCTGCAGGGCTGCCCCATTGGTGGTGGCGCCGCCCGCCACGGTCAGGCAGCGGTTGCTGGCCTGGCCGACGAACTGGTAGTAGCCGTCGTTGCGCAGCACCGGCCGCCACTGCTGGTTGGCGCCGCCGCCATAGGCCCAGAGCTGGGTGGGCGAGCCGTTGGCTGAGGCGTTGTTGGCGACGTCCCAGACTTCCGAGCTCGCACCGCGATTGGCCACCTTGCGAATGTCGCCATTGGCCGTCTGGAACTGCCAGCCCTGGTTGGTCTGGTTGCTGCCGCAGCTCCATTGCTGCAGCGCCGTGCCGTTGGCCGTGCCCCAGCCGGCGGCATCGACGCACAGCCCGCTCTTGACGTTGATGACGTTGAACCAGCTGCCTGTCGACACGCCGCGAGGGCCGTTGACACCGCCGCCGCTGATGCCCAGCGCCGGGTTCTTGGCGAAGGCGTTGGCCGTCGTCCACTGCGCCCACTTCGAGGCGATGGTGGCTTGGGAGTCCGTCGAGATATTGGGTGTCTGGGGCCAGTAGGTCGGGTTGTAGAAGCCCCAACTGTCATTGCCCAGGCCATGGGTGGCCTTGTAGGACCACATCGTCCAGCTCAGGCCGGCGTTGTTGTAGGCGTTGACCGTGTACTGCCAGGTGGCCGAACTGTTGCCGAAGTCGTTGAACTCGCCGATCAGGCCCGGCACGTTCCAGCTCGCGTGATTGTTGAAATCGTTGACCTGCTTGTCGGTGCCGGCGCGCACGCCCGCGTCGCTCATGTTGCCGTACTGGTACTCGTGCATCTGGTAGACGACATTGGTCCAGTTGTGCGAGCTGGGCGAGGGCAGCATGTCCCAGTTCCAGCTGGAGAAGGTGCCCTCGAGGTAGATGATGTGGTCGGGGTCGGCCGATCGCACCGTGCTGTAGAGGCTGTCGTAGGCCGAGATGACGGCGGCGTTGTTGGGCGCGCCGGTGGGCTCGTTGAGCAGGTCGTAGCCCGCCACCGTCGGGTTGCCCTTGTAGTGGTTGGCGATCTGCCACCACATATAGCCGGTGTTGCCCTGGTGGTTGCCATTGCTCCAGTAGGCGTTGGTGTTGGCCTGGCCGGTGGTGTCGGAGGTGGACTGGCTGCCCACCACGCCGTGCATGACGATGATGACGTAGAGGCCGCGCTGGGCGCAGGCGTTCACCAGCCAGTCCAGCATCTCGAAGGCATCGGGCCGCCAGCCGGCGTTGGAGACGTTGTCCAGCGGATAGAACTGGCCCCACCAGACCGGCACGCGCACGGTGTTGAAGCCGGCGGCCTTGATGTTGTCGAGGTCGCCCGTGGTGATCCAGTTCTGCTGGTAGCCCTTCATCAGCGCCTGCTGGGCGGCGACGCCGAAGCGGTTGTTCAGCGTGCGCATGACGCTGTAGTGGTCGGGCAGGGCCCCGCTGTCCAGCGGGGTCATCCATTTCTCCATGACGAACCAGCCGCCGAGGTTGAGGCCGCGCTGCGGCACGACATTGCCGGCGGCGTCGACGACATTGCGGCCACTGGCGCGCAGCATGGGCAGGGCGGCGTGGGCGGTGGCGCTGAGGCCGGCGAGGGCGGCGATCAACAGCCCTCGGACGAGGGACGGGCGGAAGTGGGTCATGGTTCGGTGTCTCCTTGTTTGCGCGTTCGCGCTTGTGGATGCGATCCGAAAGCCATGCAGAACTGCCGCGTCAGCCTCCTGTCGCCGGGGCATTGGAACCGGTTCCAAATTGACGGTCGACTAGGGTTTACGCAGAAGCCAGCCGAGGTTCTAGGGATGCTTCTGCATCGCCAGCAGATAGTTCACGCCCATCCAGGTCCCCAGCCTGAAGCGCCGGGTGAACGCGTGGTAGCGAAGACCCTTTTCGTCACGAAGCACCAATCCGGCCGCGGCGGCCATCGCCTTCAGCTCGGCAGGTCGGATGAACTTGGAGAAATCGTGTGTGCCGCGCGGCAGGATCTTCAGCAGACGTTCGGCGCCCAGGATGGCGACCAGCCAGCTGAGGGGCGATCGGTTGATGGTCGAGAAGAACACCCAGCCTCCGGGTTTCACCAGCGTCGCGCAAGCGGCCACGACCTGGGCCGGATCGGGTACGTGTTCCAGCATCTCCATGCAGGTCACCACATCGAAGGCAGCGGGTGTTTCGGCAGCGAGGTCTTCTGCCGCGATGTGGCGATAGGTGACCGAAGCCTTGCTCTGCGCCGCATGCAGCGCCGCCACCTTCAGTCCCTTGTCGGCGAGATCGATGCCCAGCACGGCAGCGCCGCGGTTTGCCATGGCTTCGGCCAGGATGCCGCCGCCGCAGCCGACGTCCAGTGCCTGCTGGCCCGCCAGCCCCGCCAGTTGGGCTATCCATTCGAGCCGGTGCGGATTGATCGCATGCAGGGGCCAGAACTCGGAATCCGGATCCCACCACCGCGAAGCCAGCGCCTGGAACTTGTCGAGCTCGCCGGCATCGAAGTTGGTATGCGTGGTCATGCTGTTTTCCTTGCCTGAAGGGGTCACCAGTGCCCGCGGCGACGATTCCAGCGGTAGAGCTGGCGTGCGAAAGCGTTGTAGGTCCACGAGGTGAGGGTTCGCAGGCCGGGCCATGCCAGCGGCTGAAGCAGCCAGCCCCAGCGCGGCTGCAGAGACCAGGTGGTGAGCAGCGCGGGTGCGCCTATCTGCAGCTGGCCTTCGGAATCGATGAGATGCAGCCGCTCGCGGACGTCTTCCAGGTCGAGCCCGAGTGCGTCAAGACGCTCTGGCTGGCTGTGCATGTCCACCCACTCGACGTCGGCCTCGGCGATGCGCGCGCGCATCGCGCATACGCCGGCCTCGCAGACGGGGCAGGCGCTGTTGTAGTAGACGGTGTGGGGCCGGGGTGTCGCGTGGGGAGAGGGCGTGGACATGGGAATCAGGCCCAGAGGGCCGGTTTGTTCACCATCAGGAAGAACACGGCCAGCATGGCGATGAAGGCCGGGTAACCCAGCCCCTCCCAGGTGCGCTGCCAGCCGGCATATCGCGGTGACAGGCTGCGTCCGTGAGCCAGCGCGGCCTCGACCTCCCGCGCCATCTTCAGCTGCAGCCACAGCACCGGCAGCCAGCAGGCGCCCGCCAGGGCGTAGAGCACGATGGACGCGAGCAGCCAAGGCGTCGTGACCGGCAAGCCGGCGGCATGCGCCAGCCACAGGCCGCTGAGCGGTTGCACGATGACGGCGGGCGACGTGAACCACAGGTCGGCCCGCACGACGAGGCGGGCGACGACGGCGCGCGCTTCGAGGTTGGCGCTGCGGTTGGTGAAGAAGAGATAGAAGGCCGAGCCGAAGCCGGTGCCGACGAGCAGCACGCTCGACACGATGTGCAGCCATTTGACAAGCAGATAGGTGTTCATGCGGTGGGGCGCTCCAGCAGGGCCAGCAGGGCCAGCACGGGCAGGTTCTTCAGGAAAGGGCCGAAGGGGTCCAGCCACAGCATGGGCAGCAGCAAGGTGGCCACTACCGTCATGCCGATGACGCCGGCCGCGGCCAGGCGGTAGCTGAGGGCGCCGGGGCGCAGCAGGATCAGCAGGCCGATGCCGGCGTCCCAGGCGCTGCCCAGCAGCACGACGGCGAGCGCCATGCCGGCGTCCATGCCCGTGGTCTTCTGCAGCAGGGCCATGCCCGCGGCGCCGCCGTCATGCAGGCTGGCGGCTACGGTGCCCCACCACAGCAGCACGAGGGAGGCGCGGGCCAGCGAGAGTCGGGCGGCCGTCATGCCCAGGCCCCTTGCATGGCGCTGCGCAGCGGCCGGCCCAGCGGCGAAATTCCGGCGGGCTCGGCGCTGTCGTGGGCCAGCAGGTCCAGAGCCGTGCTGCACCAGGGGCCGAGGGGGATGAGGTCGCCGAGGCGGGCCGAAGCGCGCGTCAGCGCATCGGGCAGTTCGACCTGGCGGGCCGTGCTCAGGCCGCGGGTGGCGCGGCGGCGCGCGATCCATTCGGCCACCGTCGCGGCTTCGGGACCCACGGCGGTCCATGAGGGAGCGTGGGGAGTGAGCAGCGCCGCGACGATGCCGGCCGCCAGGTCTTCGACGCGGATGGGCTGCACACGGCAGCGAGCCACGGCGGCCGGCAGCGGCAGCCAGGGCAGGCGACTGAGCCGGTCCAGCAGGCGGCTGCTGATGCCGCCGACGCCGATGATGAGGCTGGGCCGCACGATGCAGGCGCGCCCGGCCAGGGCGATCTCGCCGGCCTGCTTGCTGCGCGCATAGGCGCTGACGCCGCCGCACAGCGCCGACACATGCACGAGGCGACCGATGCCGCGGGCCTCGCAGGCGTCGGCCAGGGCGGCGGGTGCGCGGTGGTGCATCAGATCCAGCAGGTCGTTCACCCCACCCGCCTGGTCACGCAGGGAGCCGGCCGTGTAGACAACGCCGTCCACGCCCTTGAGTTGCGTCTCCCAGGCCTCGGGCAGGTCCCAGCAGTCCACCGGCTGGAGGTCGGCTCGCACCGCTTCATGGCCGGCGGCGGCCAGGGCGGTGAGGAGATGGCGGCCGACGAAGCCGCCGGCGCCGACAACGAGGATCTTCATGGCTTCACCTCGAGGCTGCAGCGGTTGCGACGGGGCCCAGGGATGCCATGGGCTTGGCCTGCCTGGCCAGCCTTTGCTGCACCGGCGCCCAGACGCGGCTCGAGATGACGGCGATGCTGACGAAGCATCCGGCCGCCGTCAGCCACAGCGCGCGGTGCACGGCGTCCAGGATGCTGCCGCGGATGTCGCCAAAGGTCAGCGCCAGCACGAGCGTGCCTGCGATGGCCAGCACATAGGCGCTGCGCACCCAGAAGTGGGCACCGACCTTGCCGGGCAGGGGCTCGACGCACAGCGAGTCCAGCACCACCAGCAGGATGGGCTGCAGATAGCCGATGGCAATGACGGGGCCGAGCACGGCAATCAGAAGGGTCAGGGAAAAGTTCAGTTCAAGCATGCTTGCTCTCCTTGGGTTGAATCAGTTCACGCGGCAGCTGCCGTCGACCGGGCAGCTGCGCTCTTGAAGACGAAACAGGCCCCGCACCAGGTTGTGGGGCATCTGGTAGCGGTGCTTGACGAGCCAGGGGTAGGCCCGCGCAGCCAGGGCCGCAAACCAGGGCCGGCGCAGCCAGCGTGCAATGCCGGGAAATCCGGTGGCCGCGTAGATGACCTCAAACGCCGGAATGCCGATCAGCCAGCCGCCATCGGGCCGGCGCACATGGATGAGCTTGAGCATCGCGTCCAGGCTCACGCCGAGTGGCGTTGGGTCGAAACCAGGCGCGGCGATGTCGATGAACTCGAGCAGGCCTGCG
Source organism: Roseateles saccharophilus (assembly GCF_031458095.1). Classification (GTDB taxonomy): domain Bacteria; phylum Pseudomonadota; class Gammaproteobacteria; order Burkholderiales; family Burkholderiaceae_C; genus Pelomonas; species Pelomonas saccharophila_A. The sequence goes on along the minus strand of NZ_JAVDXU010000001.1, from coordinate 1,242,778 downwards.
CCATTGCGGGCCATCAGCAGCGCCATCTCACCGCGGCACAGCGGGCAGGCGCCGTCGTAGTAGACGGTGTGGATCTGGGATTGATTTGCGGTCATGGCGGTTATTTCTGTCTAAAGTGAAATTGCAAGGCAAAAAAAGGGCCCCGGAAGAGGCGCTTGTTTCTCACCCCATCGGCGGCATGGGAGGCGTGACCGGGAAGACGTTGGGCGCCCCGGTTTCGGCCCCGTCACCCGGCCTCACGAAGCGTTGCACCTGGGCGCCCAGGCGCAGGATCTTCTCCAGCGTGGCCGGTGACAGCCGCAGCATCTCGTCGCTCCAGCTGCCCAGGGTCTGCATGAAGTCCAGGGTGCTGCGCAGCCGGTCCTGCAGGGCGGGGGCCTCCTTGTCCAGGGCCGGGTCCTGGGACAGCTCGCGCAACAGGGCCACGGTGGGATCGAACTCGCGCTCCTTGCGTTCGCGCACGATGGTGCGGAACAGCTCCCAGACATCGCCCGAGGTCTCGTAGTAGTCGCGCCGGTCGCCCAGCACATGGGTGACGCGGATCAGCCGCCAGTTCAGCAGTTCCTTCAGGCTGTTGCTGACGTTGGAGCGGGCCAGCACCAGGGTGTCGGCGATATCCTCGGCATGCAGGGGCTGGCCGTGCACGAAGAGCAGGGCGTGGATCTGGGCGACGCTGCGGTTGACGCCCCAGTTGGAGCCCATCTCGCCCCAGTGGACGATGAAGCGGCGGGCGATGTCGGTGAGTTCCATGGCGCGAGCGTACGCCGTCTGTAATTTCTGTCAATACGGAAATGGAAATTGGAGACACCGGCCGTGGCTATCATGCGGGCCGTTTTTGATAGACGGGAGAGCCATATGGCCATGGATGTTGTCGACTATGAGATCAAGGGTGCCGAGATGCAGTTCGTCGAGATCGAACTCGATCCCGGCGAGGCGGCCATCGGCGAAGCCGGTTCGATGTTCTTCATGGACTCGTCCATCAGCATGGACGCCGTCTTCGGCGACGGCTCGGCCGGGCAGGGCGGCTTCTTCGGCAAGCTGCTCGGCGCCGGCAAGCGCCTGCTGACCGGCGAATCGCTGTTCACGACGGTCTATACCAACAACGGCAGCGGCAAGCAGCGCGTGGCCTTCGCATCGCCCTATCCGGGCAAGATCATCGCGATGGACCTCAAGCAGCTCGGCGGCACGCTGATCTGCCAGAAGGACGCCTTCCTGTGCGCGGCGCGCGGTGTGTCCCTGGGCATCGCCTTCCAGCAGAAGCTGTCGACGGGCTTCTTTGGCGGTGAGGGCTTCATCATGGAGAAGCTCGACGGCGATGGCCTGGCCTTTGTGCACGCCGGCGGCACCATCGTCAAGCGCAGCCTGCAACCGGGTCAGACCCTGCTGGTGGACACGGGTTGCGTCGTGGCCTACACGCCCAATGTCAATTTCGAGATCCAGTACGTCGGCAAGATCAAGACGGCGCTGTTCGGCGGCGAAGGCCTGTTCCTGGCCAAGCTGACCGGTCCGGGCGAGATCTGGCTGCAGAGCCTGCCCTTCTCGCGCCTGGCTTCACGCATCTTTGCCGCCGCGCCGCAGATGGGCGGCCACAAGGAAGAGGGCTCGGTTCTCGGTGGTTTTGCCGGTGGCGGCCTGCTGGGCGGCATCCTTGGAGGCGATGACGAGTAAGCGCCCCGGTAAACTGCGGCGTTGTAGAGGGCGGCAACTGCCGCCCTTTTTGCTTTGCAAGGACTCCTGATGTTTCGTCGCAGCGCCTTCGCGCTCCTGATGCTGCTGGCCGGCCTGGCCCAGGCCAACGGCCGCCCGCCGGTCTTCGTGCTCAATTCCCTGGATGCCGACATCTCGGTCGTCGACCCGGTCAGCTTCTCCGTCGTCAAGCGCATCCCGACGGGCAAGGAACCCCACCACCTCTATCTGTCGCCCGATGAGAAGTCCCTCATCGTCGCCAACGCCCTGGCCGATTCGCTGACCTTCATCGATCCGCGCACGGCCGAGGTCCAGCGCGTGGTGCGGGGCATTCCCGATCCCTACCACCTGCGCTTTTCGCCGGACATGAAGTGGTTCGTCACCGCCTCCAACCGGCTGGACCGCGTCGACCTCTACCGCTGGCAGGGCAGCGCCGCCACGGAGCCGCTTCAGCTGGTCAAGCGCATCCCGGCACCCAAGACGCCGAGTCACCTCAACATCGACACCAAGAGCACCACGCTCTATGCCAGCCTGCAGGACAGCGATGAGCTGCTGGCCATCGACCTGGCGACCCAGAACGTCAAGTGGAAGCAGGCCGTCGGCAAGATGCCGGCCGACATCTATCTGACGCCGGATGACAAGTTCCTGCTGGTCGGCCTGACGGGCGACAAGTTCGTCGAGGTCTGGGACGTCAGTGGCGCTGGCGCGCCCAAGCTGGCCAAGCGCATCCTGACAGGCGCCGGCGCTCATTCCTTCCGCGCCTGGGGCGACAAGCGCCATGTGCTGGTCAGCAACCGTGCGGCCAACACCATCAGCAAGATCGACCTGACGACGCTGGCCGTCGTCGACCAGTTCCCCGCGCCGGCCGGCCCCGACGACATGGAGCTGCTGACCGACGGCAAGACCCTGCTCGTCACCTCGCGCTGGGCCGGCAAGGTCACGCAGATCGACACCGCCACGCGCAAGGTCGTCAAGCAGGTCAAGGTGGGCAAGTCGCCACATGGCATCTGGACGCTGGACCATCAGCCACGTCTATGAAAGCCTGGGTCCTCGCGCTGGCGGTCACCACGGCCGCAGCGCAACCGTCTTGCGACAAGCCGGTCTATCTCACCTTCGACACCGGCCATATGGGTGTCGCGCCGCTGATCGCCGAGACGCTGAAGAAGCACAACGCCAAGGCGACCTTCTTCCTCGCCAGCGAGCCCACGCTGACCGGCGGCACGACGCTGGACGAGACCTGGGCGCCCTGGTGGCGCGAGCGCGCGGCCGAGGGCCATGACTTCGGATCCCACACCTGGGACCACGACATCTTCCTGGAAGACGTGCTGGATGCCGACGGCAAGGTGGTGCGTTTCAAGGTCAAGACCCAGGCCGGCGTCAACCCGCCCGTCGTGCGCGAGCTGACGCCCGAGCAGTACTGCGAAAGCCTCAAGAAGGTCGGCGAGCGCTTCACGGCCATGACAGGCAAGCCGTTGGGCCCCATCTTCCGCGCGCCCGCCGGCCGCTCATCGACAGCCCTGTTGAACACCGCCAAGGCCTGCGGCTTCACGCATGTGGGCTGGAGCCGCGCCGGCTTCCTGGGCGACGAACTGCCCAGCCAGACCAACCCCAATGCCCAGCTGCTGGAGAAGGCGCTGCGCGACATCAAGCCGGGCGACATCCTGCTCGCCCATCTCGGCATCTGGGAGCGCCAAGACCCCTGGGCGCCTGCGGTGCTTGAGCCGCTGATGACGGGCCTGGAGCAGCGGGGCCTATGCTTTGCACCGCTGCGCGAGCATCCGCGCTTTGCCAGCCTGTTCAAAACCGCCGAGACCAAGGACAGCAAGGTTGCCCTGCGGTCAGGCGCCAAGACCTACGCCCGCAAGCCGTGATCGACTGGATCTCCAATACCTTTGACAGCCTGCAGCTGTGGCTCTACGAGTCCATCGTGCAGCCGGTGGTGTTCGCCCTGGGTTTTGGCAATCTGCTGGAAGACGCCTTCGATGCCACCGGCTGGCTGCTGCTCGGCCTGATCCAGGTCGCCGTCATCGTGCTCGGCATCGGCATCCTGGAGAGGCGCTGGCCCGTCGAGCCCATCACCGACCACGCGGCCGTGCGCACCGATGTCATCTACACGCTGATCCACCGCCTCGGCCTGGTGCGCCTGCTGATGTTCTTCAGCATCGAGCCGCTGTGGGATGGCATCGCCGCCGAGTTGCGCATGGCTGGCCTGCCGACCTGGCAGCTGGACGGCCTCTGGCCCGGCGTCACCGACATCGCTTGGGTCAGCCTGCTGCTGTATCTCGTCGTCTTCGACTTCGTCGGCTACTGGCTGCATCGCGCCCAGCATCAGTTCAACTGGTGGTGGGCCCTGCACAGCCTGCACCACAGTCAGCGCCAGATGACGATGTGGAGCGACAACCGCAACCATCTGCTGGACGATGTGCTGCTGGGCACCGCACTGGCCCTGCTGGCCCGCCTCATCGGCGTGGAGCCGGGTCAGTTCGTCGCCATCACCGTCATCACCCAGTTGCACGAGAGCCTGCAGCATGCGAATGCGCGCATCAGCTTCGGGCGCATCGGCGAGAAGCTGCTGATCAGCCCGCGCTTTCATCGCCTGCACCACAGCATCGGCATCGGCCATGAGTCCGGCGGCCGTGGCACCCTGGGTGGCCACAACTTCGGCGTACTGCTGCCGCTGTGGGATCTGCTGTTCCGCACGGCCAGTTTCGAGAACCGCTTCGACGCCACCGGCGTGCGCGACCAGCTCCCAGAGGAGGGCGGCCGCGACTACGGCACCGGCTTCTGGCGCCAGCAATGGCTGGGGCTGGTCCGGCTGTTCGGCTCGTTCAGGAAAACTGCTTGATGCAAAGCCTCGTCGACTCCTTCTGGCGTGCCGTCGCGTATTGCCTGCACCCGCGCGTCATCGGCCTGTCGCTGCTGCCCCTGGTCGTCGCCGGCAGCCTGGTGTTCGCCTTCATGTTCTTTTTCTGGGAGACCGCCAACGCCAGCGTGCGGGCGACGCTGGAGAGCTGGCATCTCATCGAGAGCCTGCTGCAATGGCTGGACAGCTTCGGCCTGCAGTCCTTCCGCAGCGCACTGACCGGCATGGTCGTGCTGGCAGGCCTGCTGCCCGTCGTCATCCTGCTCAGCCTGCTGCTGGTCGCGCTGTTCATGACCCCGGCCATCGTGCGCCTGGTGGCTCAGCGCCGCTTTCCGCTGCTGGAGAAGAAGCGCGGCGGCACGCTGATGCAGAGCGTCGCGGCATCGCTGGGCGCCACGCTGATCGCCCTCGTGCTCATCATCCTGTCCATGCCGCTGTGGTTGATCCCGCCGCTGGTCATGGTGCTGCCACCGCTGATCTGGGGCTGGCTGACCTACCGCGTCTTCGGCTTCGATGTGCTGGCCGACCATGCCTCGAGCGAGGAGCGCCGCGCCCTGCTGAAGGAGCACCGCGCGCCCATGCTGGCCATGGGCGTGGTCTGCGGTTATCTCGGCGCGGTGCCGTCGCTGATCTGGGCCGTTGCCGGCGTGGCTGCCATCATCTTTGCCCCCTTTGTCGTACTGCTGGCGATCTGGCTGTATACGCTGGTGTTCGCCTTCTCCACCGCCTGGTTCACGCATTACGCACTCGCCGCCCTGCAGGCGCGAAGGGCGGCGGAACCGGTGGCCGAATCCGCCGTCCTCCTGGAGAACTGAAACGCATGCAAGTTGGACTGATCATCATTGGCGACGAGATCCTGTCCGGCAAGCGCCAGGACTCCCACCTGGCCAAGTTCATCGAACTGCTGTCCCAGCGCGGCATGCAACTGGCCTGGGCGCAGTACCTGGGCGACGACCGCGAGCTGCTGGTCGGCAGATTGCGCGAGGCCTTTGCCAGTGGCGACCTCATCGTCAGCTGCGGCGGCATCGGCGCCACGCCGGACGACCACACCCGCCAGTCCGCCGCCATGGCCCTGGGCCGGCCGTTGGCCCTGCACCCCGAGGCGCGCGAGCTGATCTGGCAGCGCATCCAGCAGATGGCGGCCGAACAGGGCAAGACCGTCGGCCCCGATGAGCCCGACACGCATCGCCGTCTGGAGATGGGCGTCTTCCCCGAGGGGGCGGGCATCATCCCCAACCCCTTCAACAAGATCCCGGGCTTTTACGTCGGCAACGTCCACTTCGTGCCCGGCTTCCCCGTCATGGCCCATCCGATGATGGCCTGGGTGCTGGACCGCTATCCGCAACTGCACCGTCAGGTCGGCGTCATCGAGCGCTCGCTGATCGTGCAGGGCGCCATGGAAGCCAGCCTGACGCCGCTGATGGAGGCCGTCGAGACCGGCTTTCCCGGCGTCAAGGTGTTCAGCCTGCCGAGCGTGGATCATCCGCAGTGGGGCCGCTGCATCGAACTCGGCGTCAAGGGCGACGCCGAGCAGCTCTCGCCGGCCTATGACGCCCTCAAACAGGGCGTGATCCAGTTTGGTGCGTCCATCAGCACCGAGCTGGTGCGATAGTTCTCGCGCCGTAACCCCTGCCGCCACATAATGCCCGGCGTTGCCGGGCACTACCCATGTCGGTGCATCTGGCATGCAACCTGCTTTGAATCCCCCCGTGGCCGCAGGCGCGTGTGCGTCGGCGGCGGCAACCCACCCCTGACCGATCCCGCTAGGAGCTATTGATGGCCAAGACCGTCGCCGATGTGATGAGCATGGTGAAGGACAACGAAGTCAAGTTCGTTGACTTCCGCTTCACCGACACCCGTGGCAAGGAGCAGCATGTCTCCGTGCCCGTTTCCCATTTCGACGAAGACAAGTTCACGTCGGGTCACGCCTTCGACGGCTCCTCGATCGCCGGCTGGAAGGGCATCGAGGCTTCGGACATGCTGCTCATGCCCGATCCGAACACGGCCAACATCGACCCCTTCTTCGAAGAGCCGACGCTGATCCTGTCCTGCGACGTCGTCGACCCCGCCGACGGCAAGGCCTATGAGCGCGATCCGCGTTCGCTGGCCAAGCGCGCCGAGGCTTATCTGAAGGCCTCCGGCCTGGGCGACACGGCTTATTTCGGTCCGGAACCCGAGTTCTTCATCTTTGACAGCGTGCGCTGGGGCAATGAGATGTCCGGCTCGTTCTTCAAGATCGAGTCCGAGGAAGGCGCCTGGAACTCGTCCAAGGAATACGAGCACGGCAACAGCGGCTACCGTCCCACCGTCAAGGGCGGCTACTTCCCCGTGCCCCCGGTCGACAGCGGCCAGGACATGCGCTCGGAGATGTGCCTGATCCTCGAACAGATGGGCATCCCGGTCGAAGTGCATCACCACGAAGTGGCGAACGCCGGCCAGATGGAAATCGGCACCAAGTTCAGCTCGCTGGTGCAGCGCGCCGACTGGCTGCAGCTGCAGAAGTACATCATCCAGAACGTCGCCCACGCCTATGGCAAGACCGCGACCTTCATGCCCAAGCCCCTGGTGGGCGACAACGGCAGCGGCATGCACGTTCACCAGTCCGTCTGGAAGGACGGCAAGAACCTGTTCGCCGGTGACGGCTATGCCGGCCTGAGCGAGTTCGCCCTGTACTACATCGGCGGCATCATCAAGCACGCCCGTGCGCTGAACGCCATCACCAACCCCGGCACGAACTCCTACAAGCGCCTGGTCCCCGGCTTCGAAGCCCCGGTCAAGCTGGCCTACTCGGCCAAGAACCGCTCGGCCTCGATCCGCATCCCCTATGTCGGCAACCCCAAGGGCCGCCGCATCGAAGCGCGTTTCCCGGATCCTTCCGCCAACCCCTACCTGGCCTTCTCGGCTCTGCTGATGGCCGGCCTGGACGGCGTGGAAAACAAGATCCACCCGGGCGAAGCCGCCACCAAGGACCTCTACCACCTGCCGCCGGAAGAAGACGCGAAGATCCCGACCGTCTGCCACAGCCTCGACCAGGCCCTGGACTATCTGGACAAGGACCGCGCCTTCCTGACCAAGGGCGGCGTGTTTACCGACTCTTACATCGACGCCTACATCGACCTGAAGATGCAGGAAGTGACGCGCTTCCGCATGGCGACCCACCCGGTCGAGTTCGACATGTACTACGCGCTGTGATGACCATGGGCAGCCTCACCGCTGCCTTGGACATCCCCGGCGAAGGGGGCCGCTGCTGCGGCCCCTTTTTTGTTGATGCCGCTGAGCCACAATCCCGCCATGCTGAATCGATTGCTGGCACCGCTGCTCGTTCTGGCCAGCCTGGGCGCGCAGGCCGAAGGCACCGTCTACCGCTGCCCCGGCCCGCCGGTGCTCTACACCGATGCTCTGTCCGCCAAGGAAGCCAACGAGAAGGGCTGCAGGACCATCGAGGGCACGCCCATCACCGTGCTGCAGTCGCCCAAGCCGCGCCCCGCGGCGCCCGGCGCCCCGGTGGCCGAGGGGCAGCGTGGTGCTGACAGCCGCGTCGATGCCGGCCAGCAGCGCGTTCGCGACGACGAGCGCCGGCGCGTGCTGCAGACCGAGCTGCGCGCGGCCGAGGAGCGCCTTAGCGCGGCCCAGAAGGAGTTCAGCAACGGCCAGGGCGAGCGCCGGGGCGACGAGCGCAACTACCAGCGCTATCTGGACCGCATGGCCGAGCTCAAGGACAGCATCGCCCGCCACGAGGCCGATATCCAGGCGCTCAAGCGCGAAATCGCCAAACTACCTTCCTGAACATCGGCCCGGCGCCGGTGTGCGCCATGACTGATACCCCCCTGCTGCCGGCCGAGTTCGCCGGCCTGGACCTGCTGGCGACCATGGTCGTGGTCGCCCGCGCCGACGGCGAATGCCTGTTTGCCAATGCCGCCTTCGAGAACGGCATGCGCCTGTCGCGCCGCACCGTGCAGAAGGCCCAACTGGCCGATTGGTTCGACGACGCCCAGCGCCTGCTGGAGACCCTGGCCGGCGTGGCCGCCAACCACTACTCCAGCAGCCGCTTCGATGCCCTGCTGCGCCGCGGCGCCTGGGCCCATGAGGATGGGCTGCCCGTGCACGTCATCGTGTCGCAGATGGACGCCAGCGACGACGGCGAGCCGCGCGTGCTGGTGGAGCTCATCGAGATTGCCCAGCAGGCGCGCCAGGACCGCGATGAGCGCAGCCTTGACCAGGTGCAGGCCACCAAGGAGCTGACGCGCAACCTGGCCCACGAGATCAAGAACCCGCTGGGCGGCATCCGCGGCGCGGCCCAGCTGCTGGCGCTGGAGCTGCAGACCGGCCAGGCGGAGCTGACCGAATACACCCAGGTCATCGTCCACGAGGTCGACCGCCTGCAAAGCCTGGTGGACCGGCTGCTGGCGCCGCACCGCAAGGCCCAGGTCGTCGGCGACGTCAACATCCACGAGATCTGTGAGCGGGTGAGGGCGCTGGTGCTCATCGAGCATCCCAAGGGCCTGGTCATCCAGCGCGACTACGACACCTCCCTGCCCGATTTCCGCGGCGACCGCGAGCAGCTGATCCAGATGGTGTTGAACATCGTGCAGAACGCCGCTCAGGTGCTGGGTTCGCGCATTTCGGCCGGCGATGCCCAGATCGTGTTGCGCACCCGCGTCTCTCGCCAGGTCACCATCGGCAAGCAGCGCTGGCGCTTGGCATTGGAATTGCATATCGAGGACAACGGTCCCGGCGTCCCCGCCGAGATCCGGGATCGCATCTTCTTTCCCCTGGTCTCGGGACGGGAGGGCGGCTCGGGACTCGGACTCACGCTTGCGCAGACGATCGCCCAGCAACATCAGGGCATGATCGATTGCGAGAGCGAGCCGGGCCTGACGAATTTCCGAATCACGCTGCCCTTGCCTTGACGCCACAAGCCGACGGGAGGGGCTGAGGAACCGCATGAAATCCATCTGGGTTGTTGACGACGACCACTCGATCCGCTTCGTGCTCGAGAAGGCCCTGGCACGCGAAGGCCTGCCGGTGCGGTCTTTTAGCAATGCGCGCGACATGCTCGCCGCTCTCGATGACGACTCGCCACAGGTGCTGGTGTCCGACATCCGCATGCCGGGGGGCTCGGGCCTGGAGCTGCTGGCCAAGGTCAAGGCCCGCCTGCCGGCCTTGCCTGTCATCATCATGACGGCCTACTCCGACCTGGACAGCGCCGTTTCGGCCTTCCAGGGCGGTGCGTTTGAGTACCTGCCCAAGCCCTTCGACCTGCCGCGCGCCGTCGAGCTGATCCGCCGCGCCCAGGAAGAGAGCCAGCGCGAGGCCGGCGAGCAGGAAGCCGCCGCGCAGGTGCCCGAGATGCTGGGCCAGGCGCCCGCCATGCAGGACGTCTTCCGCGCCATCGGCCGCCTGTCGCAGAGCAATGTCACCGTGATGATCACGGGCGAGAGCGGCTCGGGCAAGGAGCTGGTCGCGCGTGCCCTGCACAAGCACAGCCCGCGTGGCGAAGGGCCTTTCGTGGCCATCAACACGGCGGCGATTCCGAAGGACCTGCTGGAGAGCGAACTCTTCGGCCACGAGCGCGGCGCCTTCACCGGCGCCCAGGCCTCGCGGCGCGGCCGCTTCGAGCAGGCCGATGGCGGCACCCTCTTCCTCGACGAAATCGGCGACATGCCCTTCGAGCTGCAGACGCGGCTGCTGCGCGTGCTGTCCGACGGCCAGTTCTACCGCGTCGGCGGCCACAGCCCCATGCGCAGCAATGTGCGCGTCATCGCGGCCACCCACCAGAACCTGGAAGACCGCGTGCGCCAGGGTGTGTTCCGCGAGGACCTCTTCCACCGCCTCAACGTCATTCGCCTGCGCCTGCCGCCGCTGCGCGAGCGCCGCGAGGACGTGCCCTCGCTGGCCCGCCACTTCCTGCAGCGCAGCGCGACCGAGCTGGGCGTCGAGCCCAAGCGCCTGTCCGACGCGGCCCTGACGGTGCTGACCAACTTCGACTTCCCCGGCAACGTCCGCCAGTTGGAGAACATCTGCCACTGGCTCAGCGTCATGGCGCCCAGCCAGGTCGTCGAGCCCAAGGACCTGCCGGATGAGGTCCAGCCGGGCTATGTGCCGGCGCCGTCCACGACGGCCATGACGAGCACGCCGGTCGCTCAGCCCAGCGCCGCGGCGCCCGCGCCCGCTGCTGCGCCTGCCAGCACCAGCAGCGGCGAAGGCTGGCTGGCCGACATGGCCGCCGATGCCCGCGCGCGCCTGGCGGCAGGCGAGACCGATGTGTGGGATGCGCTGACCAAGAAGTTCGAGGCCCAGCTCATCCTGACGGCCTTGGACATCACGCGGGGCCGCCGCATCGAGGCCGCGCAGAAGCTCGGCATCGGCCGCAATACGATCACGCGCAAGATCCAGGAACTCGGCCTGGACGTTTGAGCGCATGACCGACTCCCCGGTCTGCGGGGAGTTGTTGAGTGGCCGTTTCTTCTCGCGTCGCGCTGGCCATGGGCCTGGGTGCCATCCTGCTGTGGAGCACGTCCGTCGGGACGATGCGTGGCATCACCGAGCATCTGGGGGCGACCGGCGGCGCGGCGGTGCTGTACACGCTGAGCGCGCTGCTGCTGTTCGGCATCACCAAGCGCACGCCACTGAAGTCCTTCCCGCCCGTCTACCTGGTGCTGGGCACGGTCCTCTTTGTCGGCTACCAGCTCTGCTTCGCGCTGGCCGTGGGCCTGGCCCGCAACCGCAGCGAGGCCATCGAAGTGGGCATGGTCAACTACCTGTGGCCCAGCCTGACGGTGCTGTGTTCGGCGCTCGCCATGGGCCAGCGCGTCGGAGCGGCCCTGCTGGCCGGCCTGGCCCTGGCCTTCGCCGGCGTCGTCGTGGCCTGCATGCCGGCCCACGGCTTCGCGCTTGCCGGCTTTGTCGCCCACGCTGCGGGCAACCCGCTCAGCTATGGCCTGGCCCTCGGGGCTGCCTTCACCTGGGCCCTCTATTGCACGGTCACGAACCGGCTGGCCCGGGGCTGCAATGGGGTCTGGCTCTTCATGGCCTTGAGCGCTGTCGCCTTCTGGGCGCTGCATCTGCTCAAGCCCGGCGCCTCGGCCATGCATTGGTCGCTGCCTGCAGTCAGCCAAGTGCTGCTGGCCGGCAGCGCCGTCGGCGCGGCCTATGCGCTGTGGAACCTGGCCATCCTGCGTGGCAATGTCGGCACCCTGGGCCTGGCCGCCAATGCCACGCCGCTGCTGTCGGCCCTGTTCGCCTCGCTGTGGCTGAGCACGGCGCTGCCGCTGAGCTTCTGGGCCGGTGCCGCCCTGGTGGTCGTCGGTTCGGTGGTCGCGGGACGCCGGGGCTAGGTCCATACTGTCGACGCACGGAGGAATCAAGACCATGGACAGCCCGTTTCACAGCTTCTCCGACCTGTTCAGCCAGCTCGGTTTGCCAGCCGACGATGCTGGCATTGCCGCCTTCCTGAGCGCCCATGCGCCGCTCGGGGCCGGCGTGCCCTTGGCCGAGGCCTCGTTCTGGACTCCCGCCCAGGCCACGCTGCTGAGGGAGGAACTGCTCGAAGACGCCGATTGGGCCGAAGTGGTGGACAGGCTCAGTGCGGCATTGCAGCAGGCGCCGGGCTGACGCCCGCCAGGCGGGCTGCTACAGCTTGTCCACCATGACCGGCTTGCCGGTCAGATAGCCCTGGATGAGGCGAAAGCCCATGTCGCGACAGATCTCGGCCTCGGCCTCCTGCTCGACGCCCTCGGCCAGGGGGATGGAGCCCAGCTCCAGCACCATGCGCACCAGGTCGCGCACCATGCGCTGCTTGCGCTCGCTGGCCTCATGCAGATTGCGCACGATGCCCATGTCGAACTTGACGAAATGGGCCGGCACCTCGGCCAGTTCGTTCAGGCGGGCCTGGCCGGCACCGAAGTCGTCGTAGGCGAAGGCCACACCTATGCCCTTGAGCCTCTCGGCCAGCTCGCGCATGCGCTCGACCTCGACCACCGCGCTTTCATGCACCTCCACCACCAGCTTCGGCCGCTCCGGCAGGGCGAGCAGGGTGTGCAGGGACTGGAAGAAGGCCTCCGAGAAGGTCTCGCTCGGATGGGCATTGACGAAGACATGCACGCCCTGGGCCTTGGGTGCCAGCGCCCGCACGCCGTAGGAGCGGAAGGCTTCGCTCAGCTCGGCCTCGCGGCGCAGCGTGGCGGCCATCATGAAGAGATGCATGGGCGAGCCGGGCAGGTCGGGGTGGGTGCTGCGCCCCAGCAGTTCGTAGGCGAGCAGGCGGCCGGTGCGGGCATCGACGATGGGTTGCGCCGCCGCCGTCAGGCCGCGGCCGCCCAGGAACTCCAGGAATTGCGCCTCCTGGCGGACAAAGTTCTGGCTCAGGGGGTTGGTGCCCGGCACCACCATCGTGCGCATCGGACGGGGCTCGGAGACGGTGGCCGCGGCCAGGGTCTCGTCGTGGGTCAGGCGGAACTCGGCAGTGCAGAAATGGATGATGTCGTTGGGCGCCAGCTGCCGCGGGCCCGCCAGGCGCTCGTGATTGACGAAAGTGCCGTTGGTGCTGCCCAGGTCGACGACCAGCAGTCCTCCGACCTCATCGGCCTGCAACTCGGCGTGCCGGCGGGACAGCCCCTGGGCTTCGATGGTCAGGTCATTGCCCTGATCGCGACCCACGCTGAACGGCAGCCTGTCGATGCGATGCGTGACGCGTGCACCGTCGGCGGCCACGCTCTCCAGAAACCACGGCGTACTGCCCATTCATGCCCTCCACGCTCCCCGCCGCGAATCGGCGGCGCCGCACTCCCGGTGCGGGCTGCGGGATGAGCACATTCTGAAACATATTCGCCGGCGATGAGCACCGGTGCTTCCCTCGGTTTGGGGGCTAGTGGCCCGTTACACGTAGGCCGAGCAGCACCAGGGTCGATAGCCCGAAACCCAGGGTCAGCACGCGCCAGAACAGCAGCGGGTGGCGCTGCTGCAGCGGCGTGCGGTCGCGGCTCATGAATTCGGGGCCGGGGGCATAGAGGTCGTGCGCGAACTCGGACAGCGCCTGCTGGCGGCGTGCCGGCTGCGGGTGCAGGGCCTTGCGCAGAACGCGGTCCAGCCATTCGGGCAGGTCGGGGCGGCGGGTGCGCAGCGGTACGTATTGCAGCTTGTGCAGGTCGCGCGGGCCGCGCACCTGGGGCACCTGCAGGCCGTAGGGCAGCTCGCCGGTCAGCATCTGGTAGGCCAGCACGGCCAGCGAAAACAGCTCGGACACCGGCGTGCCGCCGTCGCCGGTGAAGTATTCGGGCGCCGTGTACTGCAGGCTGCCGGCGATGTCGGTGGCGCGCGCGTCGCCCAGGCCCTCGTTCAGGCCCGCGACATGGGCCGAGGCCAGATCGATGAGGATGACGGTGCCCTGGCGGTCGATCATCAGGTTCTCGGGCCTCAGGTCCTGATGCAGCATCTCCTTGCGATGCAGGGCCTGCAGGCCGCGGGCGATCTGGTCGACGAGCTGGCGCACTTCGTCGAGACCCGGCTTCGGGTGGTCGGTCATCCACTGGGCCAGGGTCTGGCCGGTGATGAATTCCATCGCCGTGAAGAGGTGTTCGCGGCGCTTCTCGGCCGGCGCGGCCTTGATGACGTGAGGGCTGTCGACGCGTCGGGCCACCCATTCCTCGGTGGCGAAGCGGTCCAGCGCCTTGGGGTCGCTGCCCATGTCGGTGGAGGGCAGCTTGAGGGCCCATTCGCGGTCCTGGGCGTCGACGGCCAGCACGACCTGGCTGCGCGCGCTGGCATAGAGCTCGCGGATGACGCGATAGCCCTCGAACTCCATGCGCGGCGCCAGCCGCGGCGGCAGGCGCAGGCGCTCGCGCCGCACCGGGGGGCTGAGCTGGTCGGGCAGGGACTCGACACGGGCCAGCATGACGGTGGCGTTGTCCTGGCTGCCACGCGCCAGAGCCGCGGCGACGAGGGCCTGGGCGGCGGCCTGCAGGTCGTTGCCATGCCGAGCGAGGGTGTTGATGACCAGCAGCGGGTCCAGGTGCTCGTAGGCGCCGTCGGTGGCCAGCAGATAGGTCTCGCCCACCTCGGTGGGCCAGCAGGCGTGATCGATCTCCAGATGCGGGCCTAGCCCCAAGGCCCGGCCGAGATAGGTCTGGCCGCCGTCCAGGCGCACGCGGTGGTCGTGGCTCAGCTGCTCCAGCGCCGTCGGGTGGACGCGGTAGGCGCGCGTGTCGCCAACATGCAGCAGATGCACCTCGCGGCCCTTGAAGACCAGGGCGCTGAAAGTGCAGACATGGCCTCTGTCCTTGTCGAAGCGGCCGTCGCCGCGTTGGGTCTGGGCGTGCAGCCAGCCGTTGGTGGCGGCCAGCACGCATTGGGCGGCGCGGCGCACCGTCCAGGCCTCGGAGGTGCCGTAATAGTCCTCCAGGAAGCCGCGCACCGCGGCCGCGCTGGCCACCTGGCTGACCGGGCTGCTGCTGATGCCATCGGCAATCGCCAGCGCAATGCCGCGCGAGCGGCGCTGGGCGTCGGTCGGCAGGGCCGCGCCGTGGAAGTCCTGGTTCAGCGGCTTGGAGCCAGCCTCGGAGTGCTGGCCCAGCGCCAGTCTCAGCGCCGCGCCCATGGCCGGGTCAGCTCAGCACGCGCTTGGGGGCCGTCTTGTAGTGCGTCGAGTACAGCGTCAGGCCGACGAAGGTCAGGCCGCCGACGAGGTTGCCGACGACGGTGGGGATCTCGTTCCAGATCAGATAGTCCATGATGGTGAACTTGCCGCCCAGCATGAGCCCTGACGGGAACAGGAACATGTTGACGATGCTGTGCTCGAAGCCCATGTAGAAGAACACCATGATGGGCATCCACATGCCGATGGCCTTGCCCGACACCGAGGTCGACATCATGGCCGCGACGACACCGGTGGACACCATCCAGTTGCACAGCACGCCGCGGATGAAGAGGGTCAGCATGCCGGCGGCGCCATGGGCCGCATAGCCCACCGTGCGGCCTTCGCCGATGCTGCCGATCTTGACGCCGACGGCATTGGGCGCCTCGCTGAAGCCAAAGGTGAAGATGATGGCCATGAAGACAGCCACCGTCATCGCCCCGGCGAAGTTGCCGAAGAACACCAGCGTCCAGTTGCGCAAACACCCGCCCCAGGTGGCCCCGGGACGCTTGTCCAGCACGGCCAGCGGCACCAGCGTGAACACGCCGGTCAGCAGGTCGAAGCCCATCAGATAGAGCAGGATGAAACCCACCGGGAAGAGCAGGGCGCCGACCAGCGGGTTGCCGGTGTTGACGCTGACCGTGATCGCGAAGGCCGCGGCCAGCGCCAGGATGGCGCCGGCCATATAGGCCCGGATCAGCGTGTCGCGCGTGGACATCAGCAGCTTGGATTCACCGGCATCGACCATCTTGGTCACGAATTCGGTGGGTACGACGTAGGCCATGGGTTGTCTCCTCTTTCGCCTGGGTTTGTTCAGTTCAGCGCCACGAGGACGCGGCCGTCCTGCACCTGCACCGCATGGGCCCGTACCGATTGCTCGGGGGCTTCCAGGCATTCGCCGGTGGTGAGGTCGAAGTGGTTCTTGTAGAGGGGCGACGCGACAACGATGCGTTCGCCCAGGTTGCCGATCAGGCCGCGGGCCAGCACGCTGGCGCCGGAGCGCGGGTCGATGTTGTCGATGGCGTGGAACCGGTCGCTGCCGACGCGGAACACGGCCACATGGCGCTCGCCGACGAGGGCGGCCACGCCGGTGTTGGGCAGGATGTCGTCGACGCTGCAGATGGGGGTGTAGGTCATGGCTCTTCCTTCTTGATCAGACGGTGGCTTCATCGCGCTCTTCGGCGCGCGCCGGGCGGATCTGGCCGCGCTCCTGCACGAAGACGATCTGCTCGTCGCGCTTCTCGCTGTTGATGAAGGTACGGAAGCGCTGGCGCACTTCGGGCGTCGTGACGGCCGTCTTCCACTCGCATTGGTAGGTGTCGACAACGACCTGCATCTGCGCCTCCAGCTCGGCGCCAAGACCCAGGCTGTCGTTGATGACGACGTCCTTCAGATAGTCCAGGCCACCTTCGAGGTTGTCGCGCCAGGTGCTGGTGCGCTGCAGGCGGTCGGCCGTGCGCACATAGAACATCAGGAAGCGGTCGATGTACTTGATCAGGTCGGCCTTGCTGAGGTCGCTGGCGATCAGCTCGGCGTGGCGCGGCTTCATGCCGCCATTGCCGGCGACGTAGAGGTTCCAGCCCTTGTCGGTGGCGATGATGCCGACGTCCTTGCCCTGGGCCTCGGCGCATTCCCGCGTGCAGCCCGAGACGCCGAACTTGATCTTGTGCGGCGCGCGCAGGCCCTTGTAGCGGTTCTCGATCTCGACGGCCAGGCCGACCGAGTCGTCCACGCCGTAGCGGCACCAGGTGCTGCCGACGCAGCTCTTCACCGTGCGCAGGGCCTTGCCATAGGCGTGGCCGCTCTCGAAGCCGGCGGCGATCAGCTCCTCCCAGATGAAGGGCAGCTGCTCGACGCGGGCGCCGAACATGTCGACGCGCGCGCCGCCGGTGATCTTGGTGTACAGGCCGTATTTCTTGGCCACCTGGCCGACGGCGATGAGGCCGTCGGGCGTGACTTCGCCGCCCGGCATGCGCGGCACCACCGAGTAGCTGCCGTCCTTCTGGATATTGCCGAGGTAGTAGTCGTTGCTGTCTTGCAGCGCCGCCAGTTCGGGCTGCAGCACGAAGTCGTTCCAGCAGGACGCGAAGATGCTGGCCGCGGCGGGCTTGCAGATGTCGCAGCCCAAGCCGGTGCCGTGCTTGTGCAGCAGGTCGCTGAAGGTCTTGATGCCGCCGACGCGGATCAGGTGATACAGCTCCTGGCGCGAATGCGGGAAGTGCTCGCAGAGATGGTTGTTGACGGCCATGCCGCGCTTGGCCATCTCGAACTTCATGACCTGGGTGACCAGGGGCACGCAGCCGCCGCAGGTGGCGCCGGCCTTGGTGCAGGCCTTGAGGGCGCCAATGGTCGTCGCGCCTTCGCCGACGGCCGCGCAGATCTGGCCCTTGCTGACGCTGTTGCAGGAGCAGAGCTGGGCGCTGTCGGGCAGGGCGTCGGGCCCGAGGCCGACCTTGGCCTTGCCGTCGCTGCTGGGCAGGATGAGGAACTCGGGGTCGGCCGGCAGCTTGATGCCGTTGAGCTGCATCTGCTGCAGCGTGCCGTACTCGGCCGCATCGCCCACCAGCACGGCGCCAAGCAGCTTCTCGCCGTCTTCGCTGACGACGATCTTCTTGTAGACCTGCTTGCGCTCGTCGACGAACTGGTAGCTGCGGCTCTTGGCCGTCTTTCCATGGGCGTCGCCGATGCTGGCCACGTCCACGCCCATCAGCTTGAGCTTGGTGCTGAGGTCGGCACCGGGGAAGGCGGCCTCGGTGTCGCCGGCGATGTGGCGGGCCGCCACGCGGGCCATCTCATAGCCGGGGGCGACCAGGCCAAAGGTCTGCTCGTTCCAGGCCGCCACCTCGCCGATGGCGTAGACGTTGCGGTCGCTGGTGCGGCAGTGGTCGTCGATGACGACGCCGCCGCGCGGGCCGATGGCCAGCACGCATTGGCGGGCCACTTCGTCACGCGGGCGGATGCCGGCGGAGAAGACCAGCATGTCGGTTTCCAGCCAGGTGCCGTCGTTGAAGACGAGGCGGTGGCGGGCCATGGCGCCGTCGGTGATCTCGACGGTGTTGCGGTTGGTATGGACCTCGACGCCCAGGGCCTCGATCTTTTCGCGCAGCACGCGGCCGCCGGTCTCGTCGATCTGCACGGCCATCAGGCGTGGCGCGAACTCGACGACATGGGTGTGCAGGCCCATATCGCGCAGGGCCTTGGCGCATTCCAGTCCCAGCAGGCCGCCGCCGATGACGACGCCGCTCTTGGAGACCCTGCCGCTGGCCTGCATGGCCTCCAGGTCTTCGATGGTGCGGTAGACATGGCAGTGCGGGCGATCGCGGCCCGGCACGGACGGCACGAAGGGGTAGGAACCGGTGGCCAGCACCAGCTTGTCGTAATGGATGACCTCGCCGTCGGCCAGCGTGATGCTGTGGTCGCGGCGCTCGATGGCCACGGCCTTGGCGCCCAGGCGCAGCTGGAAGCCGGTCTTCTCGAAGAAGCCCGCGGGCACCAGGGACAGATCCTCGGCCGATTTACCCGAGAAGAACTCGGACAGATGCACGCGGTCATAGGCCGGGCGCGGCTCCTCGCACAGCACCGTCACCTGCACGTCGGCGGCAGCGGGGCCCTCCGCGAGGGACTCGAGAAATTTCTGGCCCACCATTCCGTGGCCGATGAGGACGATGTGCTGCATGTCTGTTCTGGGCGAAGCAGGCTGCGCCGATCCGGCCTTGCAGGGCCGGATCGGAGCCACCAGTAAGAAGGCCCCGAGAGCAGCGGTCTGCTCGGTCGGGGCCGGAAGATGAGGTTCGCCGCCTTTGGCGATGCTTCTGCGGAAGCAGAGGGCCGCTTCAGCGCGGCGCCTCACCTCCTGCTTCGCAAGGACCATGCCTGCGCCAGAAAAGGGGCATCACCCATGAGCCGGCCTGCAGCTGGCACAGGGGCGGTGCGGCGCGATGCACCGCGACGGGGCGCGTCGCCCCGTCAGCGGGCCGGGCGGTCCAGCATCACTTCCAGGCCCTGGGCGTTCAACTCGGCGTCCAGGGCCAGCCAATCCGCCGCCGCGGCCATGTCGCCGCGGTAGCCATGGCCTTGCACGCGGGCCAGATAGGCGGCCAACAGGCCGCCCTTGAGGGTTTCATGGCGGTTGGGCGCGTCTTTCAGCAACTGGGCCAGGGCGACCATCTCGTCCACCTGCTCCAGCATCACGGCGGCCAGGCGCTGTACCTCTGCCACCGAGCCGCCGATGCGGCCGTAGTGGGTGACCTGCATGGCGACCGGCTCGGCGGCCAGCAGGCGGGCCACGGTGGCCTTCAGCGCCTCGGGCTCGAACTGCACCGGCGTGCTGGTGGGCAGGATCCAGGCGCGGCCGTCGACGTCGAAGGCGCGGTAGGACAGGCCGAAGGTGTCGCCGGTGAACCAGCTGCGGCTTTTCTCGTCCCAGATGGCGTGGTGGTGCTTGGCGTGGCCGGGGCTGTCGATGAAGCGCAGCGGCCGGCCGGCGAGATGGACGATCTGCTCGTCGTGCGTGGCCTCGGCGCGCTCGGCCGGCACCGGCACCAGCTTGCCATAGCTGCGCTGCATCTCCTCGTCGCCATAGACGGCCAGGGCGCCCAGCCACAGCGCTTTCGGGTCCACCATATGGCGCAGGCCGCGCGGGTGGACGAGGGCGCGGGCGCGGGGCAGAGCCTCCATCAGCAGGCCGACGCCGCCGGCATGGTCGAGATGGACGTGGGTCGGAATGACCCAGTCCACGGCATCGGTCGCCAGCCCCAGCGCATTCAGCGCGGCCAGCAGGCGCGGCACGGCGTGGTTGGTGCCGGTGTCGATGAAGGCGGCGTGGCCGTTCTCCACCATCAGATAGGCTGCGTCGAAGCGCGGGCGCTGGAAGCCGGTGTCGATGGCGTAGATGCCGTGGCCGAGGTCTTCGATGAAATCAAGCATGCGGGGCTTCCTAGAATCGCCGGTCACGATAGCCGAAGGAGGCCCGGGTGGCCGTTCACGAGATTCTGAAGATGGGCGACCCGCGCTTGCTGCGCGTTGCCCAGCCGATCACCGAATTCGGCACGCCCGAATTGAAGTTGCTGATCGCCGACATGTTCGAGACCATGGCTGCCGCCAACGGCGCCGGCCTGGCCGCGCCGCAGATCGGCGTGGACCTGCGCCTGGTCATCTTCGGCTACACCAAGAACGTCCGCTACCCGGACGCGCCGCCGGTGCCGCCCACCGTGCTGATCAACCCGGTCATCGAGGTGCTGGACGGCGGCCGCACCGAGGGCTGGGAAGGCTGCTTGTCGGTGCCTGGCCTGCGCGGCGTCGTCGAGCGCGACGAGCGCATCCGCTACACCGGTTTCGATGCCGAGGGCCAGCCCATCGACCGCATCGCCGACGGCTTCCACGCCCGTGTCGTGCAGCATGAGTGCGATCACCTGGACGGCATCCTCTATCCGATGCGGGTGAAGAACTTCGCGCGCTTTGGCTACACCTCGGTGCTTTTTCCCGAACTGGACCCGGCGTCGGACGACGACTGATTGCAAAACTTGTAAGCGCGGTGCACCGCGAGCGGGGCTTGTGCGTTGCGCAAGCGTAAAGGAGCATCGGCTCATGACCACGTCCATCGAATCCAAGCTTGTCCTGAAGCGCAGCAGCTGGCGCACGCTGGCCCTGACCCTGCTGATCGCCATCGCACCGGCCGTCCAGGCCCAGGACACCGACCGCGACCCGCCCACCCGTGCGGCCCGTGTCGTCGACGTCATTGGCGACGCCTGGCTGTTCGACCACGACACCCGTGAATGGACACGCCTGACGCGCAACCAGACCATCGGCGAAGGCGACCGCGTGCGCACCGACGATCGCGCCCGCATCAGCCTGCGCACCGGTTCGACGACGATCTGGATCGACGAGCGCAGCGACCTGGAGCTGAGCCAGCTCGACGAAGGCCAGACCCTGCTGCAGATCGACCGCGGCGATGTCGCCCTGCGCCTGCGCTCGCCCGAGAACGCCGCTGAGACGCGGCTGCGCACCCGCGAGGGCACGGCCCAGCCCGAGCGCGAAGGCCTCTATCGCGTCGAGCAGCTGGACCGTGGCAGCAAGATCTATGTCTGGCAGGGCCGCATGCGCTTCGAGTGGGCGCGCGCCGCCTCGCCCGTGCACATGGGCACCGGCGAGCAGGTTGAGCTCTGGTGGCCCGATGGCCCGCGCGCCGAGCGCTCGCCGCTGTACAGCGATGGCTTCGGCGACTGGGTGCTGGCCGAAAGCCGCGAGGAGGGCGAGCGCCCCGTCGCCCGCTATGTCTCGCCCGAGATGACCGGCGCCGAGGATCTGGACCGCTATGGCCGCTGGGAGACCGCGCCCGAGTACGGCACGGTCTGGATCCCGACCACCATCGCCGTGGCCGACTGGGCACCCTACCGCTATGGCCGCTGGACCTGGTCGCGCCACTGGGGCTGGACCTGGGTGGACGACAGCCCCTGGGGCTTCGCGCCCTTCCACTATGGACGCTGGGTGAACTGGGGCGGCCGCTGGTGCTGGGCCCCAGGGGCCTATGTGCATCGGCCCGTCTATGCGCCGGCCCTGGTGGGCTGGGTGGGCAGCGGGTCCGTCAGCGTCGGCATCAGCATCGGCAGCCGCCCGCCGCCGCCGCGCTACGGCTGGTATCCGCTGGCGCCGCGCGAGGTCTACCGGCCGGCCTATCACCACAGCCCGCGCTATGTGAACCGCATCAACGACCCGCGCGACGTGCGCGACCCGGTGACCGTGCAGCGCCCGCACCGCTACCGCGACGTCCCCGCCGCTGTCAGCACCTTGCCGGCACCTGGTGCCGCCATCCAGCCCCTGCCAGTGCGTGGCCCCGACCGCAAGCCCGAACCGGGTTGGAACCGCCCGCTGCCGACGGCGCCGGGCCGTGGCGACCTCGCCGCGGTGCTGCCCGCCGCTCCGACACGCCCGCCCGAGGCGGAGCTGCCGCGCCGCACGCCGCGTCCGCCTGAGGCCAATATGGGCTGGCGCAGCCAGGGCCAGCTTCCCCTGCGCCGTGATCGCCCCGAAGGGCAACCGCAGGCTCCGGTGCCCGCGCTGGCCCAGCCGGCCATGCCTGTCGTCGTGCCGCAGCCCCAGCAGGCTCAGCTGCCCCAGCAGCAGCCTCAGCCTCGCCCGGGCGTGGAGCAGCCGCAGCGCGGCGGCGACAACATGCCCTGGCGCGCCCAGCAACAGCAGCGTGAGGCCCAACAGCGCGACATGCAGCAGCGCGAAGCCCAGCAGCGCGAGGCTCAGCAACGCGAAGCCCAACAGCAGCGCGAGATGCAGCAACGCGATGCCCAGCACCGCGAAGCCCAGCAGCGTGAGATGCAGCAGCGCCGCGAGGAGATGCAGCAGCGCGAGCAGCATCTGCAGCAGCAACAACAGCGCGAGATGCAGCAGCGCGAAATGCAGCAGCGCGAAATGCAGCAGCGCGAGATGCAGCAGCGTCGTGAGGAACAGCAGCGCCGTATGCCCCAGCCTGAACCTCAGCGTCAGGCCGAGCCTCCGCGCGTCCAGGTGCCGCAGCCGCAACCCCAGCCGCAGGCCCAACCTCGCGCCCAACCGCGCGACGAAGGTCCGCAGCGCGGCCGCCAGGACGGCCCGGCCAAGGAGCGCCGCGGTGACCAGCCGCGGCAGAACGAGCGCTAGAAGCCCTTACAGCAGCGGCTTCAGGGCCGGCCAGACGTTGTCCAGCATCAGCGGGTGCGCCTTGGCCAGGGGGTGGATGCGGTCGCCCTGGAACCAGTCCATGGCGTCCGCCCGGTCCGCGACGCCCTTGAGCAGAAACGGCACCAGGGCGGCCTTGGCCTGCTTGGCGACCTGTTCGAACAGCTCGGCAAATTCCTTGCCGTAGGCCGTGCCGTAATTGGGTGGCACCTGCATGCCGGCGATCACGACCTTGGCGCCGGCCTCCTGGGCCGCGCGCGCCATGGCCAGCAGGTTGTCGCGCGTGCTCGCCAGCGGCAGGCCGCGTAGCGCGTCATTGCCACCCAGCTCGAGGATGACGATGGCCGGCTTGTGGGTGCGCAGGGCCACCGGCAGGCGGCTGCGGCCGCCCGAGGTGGTGTCGCCGCTGATGCTGGCATTGACGACGCGGTAGGGCTTCTTCTGTTCGGCCAGGCGCTTTTGCAGCAGGGCCACCCAGCCGTCGCCGGCCTTGAGGCCATATTCGGCCGACAGGCTGTCGCCGACGACCAGCACCACCGGCGCCTCGGCGGCCGCAGCAACCCCTGACGACCAGCTCGCCAGAGCCCCCAGGCTAAAGTGCGCCAACACCCATCGCCGCCGCAGTCCCGACATGCCCGAAGCCCTTGTTCAAGTTGACCAGATCACCAAGCGCGTGCGCGACGCGACCGGGGAGCTGACGATTCTGCATGACATCAGCTTCGAGCTGACCGCCCAGGAGTCGGTCGCCATCGTCGGCGCCTCCGGCTCGGGCAAGAGCACGCTGCTGGCCATCCTCGCGGGCCTGGACACGCCCAGCGACGGCTCGGTGAAGCTGCGCGGCCAGGACCTGTTCACGCTGGACGAGGACGAGCGCGCCGCCGTGCGCGCCCGGGAACTCGGCTTTGTGTTCCAGAGCTTTCAACTCTTGCCCAATCTGACGGCGCTGGAGAACGTCATGCTGCCGCTGGAATTGCGCGGCGAACGCGACGCGCGCGAGCAGGCCGCGGCCATGCTGGCCCGCGTCGGTCTGGGCGAGCGCCTGGGCCACTATCCGCGCGTGCTGTCGGGCGGCGAGCAACAGCGCGTGGCGCTGGCGCGCGCCTTCGTGCTGCGCCCGGCCCTGCTGCTGGCCGACGAGCCGACGGGCAGCCTGGATTTCGCGACCGGTGCCTCGGTGATGGAGCTGATGTTCGAACTCAACCGCGAAGCCGGCACGACGCTGGTGCTCGTGACCCACGACCGTGAGATCGCGGCGCGCTGCGAGCGCCAGCTCCGTATCGAAGCCGGGCGCCTCGCGGCTTAAGCGAGCGCCTGGTCGAAGTCGGCGATCAGGTCCTCGGCCGCTTCCAGGCCCACGGACAACCGCACCAGGCCTTCGGCAATGCCCATGGCGGCGCGCGCTTCGCGGCCCATCTCCCAGAAGATGGTCGGCGCGACGGGGATGATCAGCGTGCGCGTGTCGGCCAGGCCGGTGGCCTTGAGCGGCAGGCGCAAGCGGTTCAGCACCTCGACGATGCGCTCGGGCGCGCGCAATTCGAAACTCATCATCCAGGAGCCGCTGCCGAACCAGGCCTTGGCCTCGGCGTGCTCGGGGTGGCTCTCCAACAGCGGGTAGTGCACCTTGGCGATGGCGGGATGCGCCGCCAGATGGCGGGCCAAGGTGAGGGCGGTTTCGCTGCTGCGCTGCAGGCGCAGCGTCAGCGTCTCGGCGCCGACCAGGATGCGGTGGGCGGCCTCGCTGGACAGGGTGCCGCCCATGTCGCGCAGGCCCTTCTTGCGGATCTGCTGCAGGCCCCAGCCGCGCGGGTCGCCCTGGCGGTAGGCCGAAAAGATGTTGGGATAGCTCGACCAGTCGAAGCAGCCGGTGTCGGTGATGGCGCCGCCCAGGGCCTCGCCATGGCCAGCCAGGGTCTTGGTCAGCGAGTTCATCACCAGGCCGGCGCCGAAGCGCCTGGGCTGGCACAGGGCCGGCGAAGTGACGGTGTTGTCGACGACATAGAGCAGGCCATGCTCGCGGCATAGCGTGCCCAGGCCTTCGAGCTCGGGAATGCGGGTGCTGGGGTTGGCAATGGTCTCGACGAAGACCATGCGCGTCTCGGGCCGCAGCGCGGCCTGCACGGCGGCGACATCACCGGCGTCGACGCGGCTGACCGCGATGCCCAGCCCCTCCAGCGTCTGGAACAGGCTGTTGGTGTTGCCGAAGACGCGGGCGCTGGTGACGAGGTGGTCGCCGGCCTTGAGCAGGGTCAGGAAGAGGGCGCTGAGGGCCGCCATGCCGGTGGCGAAGCTGACCGTGCCGGTGCCGCCCTCGAGCTCGGTGATGACGGCCTCCAGCGCCGCCGTTGTCGGTGTGCCCTGGCGGGCGTAGTTGAAGCTGCCCTTGACCTTGCCCTGGAAGACGCCGATCAGGTCCTCGACGTTCTCGTAGGCGTATTGCACCGAAGGGTGGACGGGCACGTGGACACCGCCGGATTGGCGGTCGCCACCGGCGGCGTGGACGAGGCGGGTGCTGAGGGCGTCGGACATGGTGTGGAAGGGTTCAGGGTCCAGATGGCAGAAGACCCGCCGGAGCGGGTCTTCGGGGAAGCGAACCGCGCGGCGGCTTACTTGCTGAAGGTGTAGTCCGTCTTGGCCTTCTTGATCAGGCCTTCCTGGAACTCGGCCATCTTCTGCTGCTCGATGCGCTGCTTGATCTGGGCCTTGACGTCGTCGAAGGCCGGGAAGGTGGCGGGGCGGATGTCTTCGAGCTTGATGATGTGGTAGCCGAACTGGCTCTTCACCGGCTCCTGCGTCATCTCGCCCTTTTGCAGGGCCGTCATGGCCTTGCTGAATTCGGGCACGAAGTTGTTCGGGTTGGCGAAGTCCAGGTCGCCACCGTTGGCGGCGGAGCCGGTGTCCTTGGAGTTCTTCTTGGCCAGCTCCTCGAAGTTGGCGCCGCCCTTGATCTGGGCGATGAGGGCCTTGGCGTCCTCTTCCTTCTCGACCAGGATGTGGCGGGCACGGTATTCGCTGCCGGTGTTGGCGGCCTTGAACTTGTCGTACTCGGCCTGGGCTTCGGCGTCGGTGACGGGGTTCTTGCTCTTGAAGTCCTCCATCAGGCCGCGGATCAGCAGCATCTGGCGGGCCAGGTCCATCTGGGCCTTGTAGTCGGCGCCCTGGGGGATGCCGCGCTTCTCGGCTTCCTGCATGAAGATCTCGCGGCGGACGACCTCGTCCTTGACCTGGGCTTCGAGCTCGGGCGAGCGCTGCTGCTGGCCGCTCTTGGTGACCTGCTGGATCAGCGTCTCGACGCGCGCCTTGGGCACGGGCTTGCCGTTGACGGTGGCGACGTTCTGCGCGATTGCGGCAGCCGGCAGCAATGCCGAAATGGAGGCCGCGACGACGGCGGCGAGCGCAAGCTTCTTCATGGATGGGGGGTGTGAATCAGGCTAAAAAAATCGCGCCCGGCTGCGGGGCGCGCGGTTCAATCATGCTCGACCTGGCTCAGGGTTCACCCGGGGCGCGGGCGTCGATGGCCAGCGCGTGGATGCCGCGCTGCATCAGGTCGGACAAACAATGATAAACGAGGCGGTGACGGGCCAATCTTTGCAGGCCGGTAAAGCGGTCCGACCGGACAGCCACGTGAAAGTGGCCGCCCTCGCGGGCGCCGGCGTGACCGGCATGCTGGGCGCTGTCGTCGCGGATGCTCAGTTCGGTCGGCGCGAGCTCGGCGCGCAGCCGGCGTTCGATCTCGGTGGCGATCACGACGGCGTGTCCTCTTCGGGCGGCAGATGCTTGCTGAGGTAGAGGCCCTGGGCGAGCGTGAACAGCACGATGAGGCCGGTCACGCCGAAGACCTTGAAGTTGGCCCAGGCCGAGGTCGAGAAGTGATAGGCCACGTAGAGGTTGGCCACGCCCATGACGGCGAAGAACAGCACCCAGGCCCGGTTCAGTCGCAGCCAGATGGCGTCGGGCAGCTGCAGCTCGGTGCCGAGCATGGCCTGGATCAGGTTCTTGCCGAACCAGGCCTGGGAGATCCACAGCGTCAGCGCCATGGCCCAGTGCAGGCCGGTGGGCTTCCACTTGATGAAAGTCTCGTTGTGGAACCAGACGGTGGCGCCGCCCAGGGTCACGACCAGCACCAGGCTGATCCACAGCATCAGGTCGATCTTCTTGCCGCGCAGCTTCAGGATGGCCGCCTGGGCCAGCGTGGCGACCATGACGACCAGCGTGGCCAGCAGCACGGGGGCTTCCTGGGCGCCGACGACGCCGCCGGAGACGAGGAAGCCGAAATGCTCGGTCGAGAACGCGGCCGCTGCGTCGGCATGACCTTCGGCACCCTTGAAGGCGACGAAGAAGAGGATCAGCGGAAGAAAGTCGAGCAGTAACTTCATGCGCCGGGATTGTCTTTCACGAAATCGATGGCGGCCGAGTTGATGCAGTAACGCTCGCCGCTGGGCTCGGGTCCGTCGGGGAAGACGTGGCCGAGATGGCTGCCGCACTTGTTGCAGCGCACTTCCACGCGCACCATGCCGTGGCTGCGGTCAACGACGCGCTCGATGACCTCGCTGTTGACCGGCGCCCAGTAGCTCGGCCAGCCGCAGCCGGCGTCGAACTTGGTGTCCGACTCGAACAGCGGCGTGCCGCAGCCGATGCAGTTGTAGTGGCCGTCCTTGAAGTGGTCCCAGTACTTGCCGGTGAAGGCGCGCTCCGTCGCGGCATGGCGGGCGACCTGGTATTGCATGGGGTCCAGCTGCTCGCGCCATTCGGCATCGGTCTTCTGGACGGGGTAGGGCTTGTCGTTCATGAGGAGCAGGAGACTTCGAGGGTGGAGGCCCAGTCGGGCGGCAGGGCCGCGTCGCTGGGGACTGCGGGTTCGTCGAACGGCCGGCTCAGAACTTTCAACAGGCGTTCGATCTCCGTGAAATCCTGCTGCTGGGCGGCACGGATGGCGCCCTCGGCGAGGTGGTTGCGCAGCACGACGGCCGGGTTGATGGCCAGCATGCGCGCCTCGGCACCCGGCGTGACGCGGGCGCGCCAGCGGGCCAGCCAGGCGTCCGCGGCCTCGCGGTCGATGAACATGTCGCGCAGCGGCTCAGGCTGGCTCAGCGCACGGGACAGGCGGCGGAAGGTGATCGTGAAGTCGGCGCTGGAGGCGGCCATCAGCTTCAGCAAGTCGTCGGCCAGGGCCTGGTCGCCGGCGTCCTCGCCCTCCAGGCCGAGCTTGGCGCGCAGTCGGCCCAGCATCTGCTCGGCGAAGCGCCCGCGGTAGGCCTCCACCGCCTCCAGCAGCCGTTCGCCGGCGGCCTCCTGTTCGCCCTCCAACAGCGGCACGAAGGCCTGGGCCAGGGCATGCAGGTTCCAGAACGCGACGGCCGGCTGGCGCGCATAGGCGTAGCGGCCGCGGTCGTCGCTGTGGTTGCAGACATGGCCGGGGTTGAAGGCATCCATGAAGCCAAAGGGCCCGTAGTCCAGGGTGAGCCCCAGCATGGACATGTTGTCCGTGTTCATGACGCCATGACAGAAACCTACTGCCTGCCAATGCGCGATGAGGTCAGCAGTCTGCAGCGACACCTTGCGCAACAGCGCGACGGCCGGTTCGGGCGCGTCGGCGCATTCGGGGGCGTGATGGGCAATGAACCAGTCCACCAGGCGGCGCAGCGCATCGAGCTGGTCGTGGTGGGCGAAATGCTCGAAATGGCCGAAGCGGATGAAGCTGGGCGCGACGCGGGTGACGACGGCCGCCGTCTCCACCGTCTCGCGGATGACGGGCAGGCGCGAGCCGGTGATGCACAGGGCGCGCGTCGTCGGCACACCCAGCGCCGCCATAGCCTCCGAGCAAAGGAATTCGCGGATGGACGAGCGCAGCACCGCGCGGCCATCGCCGCGGCGGGAGTAGGGCGTCATGCCCCCGCCCTTGAGCTGCAGTTCCTGCGGGCCCGAGGGCGTGTCCAGCTCGCCCAGCCACAGCGCGCGGCCGTCGCCCAGCTGGCCGGCCCAGACGCCGAACTGGTGGCCGCTGTAGACCGAGGCCAGTGGCTGCATGCCGGGCCAGGCGCCATTGCCGGACAGGGCGGCCAGCGCTTCGGGTCGTGTGGTCCAGTCGGCGGGCAAACCGAGCAACTGGGCGCAGTCGGGGCTTTGCGCCACCCAATGCGGGTCGGGCAGGCCCTGGGCCGGCAGCTCGGTGAAGAAGTCGGGCCCCAGGCCAGCGAAACGATTGGTCCAGGCGAGGCCGTCGAAGGGGTTCATCGCACCAGTTTAGTGAGAGGGCCTTTCACCTCGCTCACCTGGGTGTTTCCCCGGGGTCCGAGGGTCGCGGTTGTGACGTTTCAGTCAACACAGTGGCGACTAGACTGGGTCGATAAGACCGCCAGGAGACAACCATGGCATTGATGGGCCGGATGATGTCGGATCCGCTGCTGATCTCGTCGCTGCTGAAGCACGCCGAGCGGCATTCGGGCGAGACCGAGATCGTCAGCAAGCGGGTCGAGGGCGACCTGCACCGCAGCAATTGGCGCGAGGTGGCGCGCCGTTCGCGCCAGGCCGCGCAGGCCTTCGCGCGCCTGGGTTGCCAGCCCGGCGACCGCATCGCGACGCTGGCGTGGAACGGCCACCGCCACATGGAGATCTACTACGGCAGCTCGGGCTCGGGCCTGGTCTGCCACACCATCAACCCGCGCCTCTTCCCCGAGCAGATCGTCTGGATCGCCAACGACGCCGAAGACCGCGTGCTGTGCTTTGACGCGACCTTCCTGCCCCTGGTCGAAAAGATCGCGCCGGCGCTGAAGACGGTGAAGCACTTTGTGCTGATGAGTTCGCGCGCCCACATGCCGGCGAACACGGCCATCCCCAATCTGCTGTGCTTCGAGGACCTGCTGGCTGCCGAGACCGGCGACTACGTCTGGCCGCAGTTCGACGAGAACACCGCCTCCAGCATCTGTTACACGTCCGGCACCACCGGCAACCCCAAGGGGGCCGTCTACAGCCATCGCTCCACGGTGCTGCATGCCTACGCAGCAGCCCTGCCGGACGCGATGGACTGCTCCAGCCGCGACGTCATCCTGCCCGTCGTGCCGATGTTCCATGTGAACGCCTGGGGCCTGCCCTACAGCGCGGCCATCGTCGGCTGCAAGTTCGTGCTGCCTGGCCCGCATCTGGACGGCAAGAGCCTGTACGAGCTGTTCGAGAGCGAGAAGGTCAACTTCAGCGCCGGCGTTCCCACCGTCTGGCTGGGCCTGTTGAACTACGTCAAGGCCAACAACCTCAAGTTCTCGACCTTCAAGCGCACCGTCATCGGCGGCTCGGCCTGCCCGCCGGCGATGATGAAGTCGCTGCAGCAGGACTATGGCGTCGAGGTCATCCATGCCTGGGGCATGACGGAGATGTCGCCGCTGGGCACCTTGTCCAAGCTGACGACGCGCCAGCTCGACCTCCCGGCCGAAGCCCAGCAGCGCCTGCTGGAGAAGCAGGGCCGCGTCGTCTACGGCGTGGACATGGCCATCATCGACGACGAGGGTCGCTCCCTGCCCTGGGACGGCCAGAGCTCGGGCAACCTCGTCGTGCGCGGCCACTGGGTCATCTCCCGCTACTTCAACCACGACGAGTCGCCGCTGGTCAGCGTGGATGGCGAGCCCGGCTGGTTCCCGACCGGCGACGTCGCCACCATCGACGCCGACGGCTTCATGCAGATCACCGATCGCAGCAAGGACGTCATCAAGTCCGGCGGCGAGTGGATCTCCTCCATCGACCTCGAGAACATCGCCATGGCTCACCCGGCCGTGCACGAGGCCGCCGTCATTGCCGCCAGGCATCCCAAGTGGGACGAGAGGCCGCTGCTGGTCGTCGTGAAGAAGCCCGAGGCGACCGTCACGCGCGAGGAATTGCTGGCCTTCTACGAGGGCCGCATCGCCAAGTGGCAGATTCCCGACGACATCGTCTTCGTCACCGAGATTCCGCACACGGCCACCGGCAAGGTGCAGAAGCTCAAGCTGCGCGAGCAGTTCCTGAGTCACGTGCTGCCGACGGCTTGAGCCGTCGTCTGGGGTAAGCACGGGACTGCATGGCAGCCGGGCTGGATTAACTTTCGTTCACATTCAGAGCCACAACAGGAGACAAGCATGTTCGACATCACTTCGGCCCAAGTCCGCCGCCTGCCGCGCGCATTGACGGCCGTTGCCGTGCTGGCCTTGACGGCCGGTGCCGCCCATGCGCAGAAGGGCGAGACAGTCAAGCTGGCCTACATCGACGCGCTCTCCGGCCTGATGGGCCCGGTGGGCCAGAACCAGGTCAAGACCTTCCAGTTCCTCGGCGAGAAGTTCAACAAGAGCAACCCGGCCGGCGTGAAGTTCGAGATCGTCACCTTCGACAACAAGCTCAGCCCCGCCGAGTCGCTGAACCTGCTGAAGGCCGCGGCCGACCAGGGCATCCGCTACATCATGCAGGGCAACGGCTCCAGCGTCGCGCTGGCCCTGAGCGATGCCGTGGCCAAGCACAACGAGCGCAACCCGGGCAAGGAAATCGTCTACCTGAACTACTCGGCGGTGGACCCCGACCTGACCAACAGCAAGTGCAGCTACTGGCACTTCCGCTTCGACGCCGACACGTCGATGAAGATGGAAGCCCTGACCACCTTCATGAAGGACCAGGCCGACGTCAAGAAGGTCTATCTGCTCAACCAGAACTACGCCCACGGCCACCAGGTCGCCAAGTACGCCAAGGAGATGCTGGGCCGCAAGCGCCCCGACGTGCAGATCGTCGGCGAGGACCTGCACCCGCTGGCCCAGGTGCGCGACTTCGCGCCCTATGTCGCCAAGATCAAGGCCAGCGGCGCCGACACCGTCATCACCGGCAACTGGGGCTCGGACCTGGCCCTGCTCGTCAAGGCCGCCAACGAGGCCGGCTACAACGGCAAGTTCTTCACCTACTACACCGGCGTTTCGGGCACGCCGACGGCGCTGGGCACGGGCGGCGCGGGCCGCGTCTTCCAGGTGGCCTACAGCCACTACAACATGGGTGGCCAGGCGCAGAAGGATGCCGAGGAATACAACAAGAAGTTCAACGACGACATGTACACGCTGAGCGTGCAGCACATCTACACGCTGCTGAGCCAGGCCATGGCCAATGCCAAGTCCACCGACCCGGTCAAGGTCGCCGCGGCCATGGAAGGCCTGAGCGTCAAGAGCTTCAACGGCGAAGTGACGATGCGCAAGACCGACCACCAGCTGCAGCAGCCGCTGTTCATCTCGGTCTGGCAGAAGGCCGATGCCAAATACCCCTACAGCCCCGAGAAGACGGGCATGACGCTGGCGCCAGTGAAGATGTACGACAGCTATGTGTCGTCGACGCCGACGTCCTGCCAGATGAAGAGGCCCTGAGCCCCTGGGTGCCTGACTCGACCGCGCCCCGCTCGCGAGCGGTGGCGCGATCCTCCTGACTTTGCCGGCCACCGCCTTGGATCAAGTCTTCATCAATCTGCTGAACGGCCTGTCGTCCGGCCTGCTGCTCTTCATGCTGAGCTCGGGCCTGACGCTGATCTTCAGCATGATGGGCGTGCTGAACTTCGCGCACGCCAGCTTCTACATGGTGGGCGCCTATATCGCCTACACCCTGGTCGGCATCCTCGGCTTCTGGCCGGCCTTGCTGCTGGCGCCGATCGCGGTCGGCATGCTGGGCGCGGGCTTCGAGCGCCTGGCGCTGCGGCGGGTGCACAAGTTCGGCCATGTGCCCGAGCTCTTGATCACCTTCGGCCTGTCCTATGTGATCCTGGAGTTGGTGCAGCTGATCTGGGGGCGCACGGCCGTGCCCTTCACGCCGCCCGAGGTGCTGCAGGGTTCGGCCTTCACCATCATCTCGACGCCGGGCCAGGGCATGTCCTTTGCGCTGGGCAAGGCCGCGCCCGAGCTCTGCGCCGCGGCGTTGTGCTCCACCTTCCCGCTGACGCGGGCCTTCATGATGCTGGTGGCCCTCTTGATGCTGCTGGCCCTGTGGCTGCTGCTGACGCGCACCCGCGTCGGCCTCGTCATCCAGGCCGCGCTGACCCACCCCGAGATGGTTGAAGCCCTGGGGCACAACGTGCCGCGCGTGCTGATGCTGGTGTTCGGCAGCGGCTGCGCGCTGGCGGCGCTGGCCGGCGTCATCGGTGGCATCACCTTCGTCACCGAACCGAACATGGCCATCATCGTCGGCTCCATCATCTTCGTGGTGG
This sequence comes from Roseateles saccharophilus, assembly GCF_031458095.1. GTDB lineage: Bacteria > Pseudomonadota > Gammaproteobacteria > Burkholderiales > Burkholderiaceae_C > Pelomonas > Pelomonas saccharophila_A. The sequence continues at coordinate 1,209,745 of NZ_JAVDXU010000001.1, read as the reverse complement.
TGGTGGTCGGTGGCATCGGCTCGCTGGCCGGCGCCTTTGTCGGCTCTCTCGTCATCGGCCTGCTGCAGACGCTGCCGCTGACGGTGGACGCCTCGCTCGCCTCCGCGCTGACGTCGATGGGCTTCACCGTCACGCCGGAAACGCCCGGCTACCCGGTGCTGCGCCTGGCGCTGAAGGACGTTGCCCAGATCCTGCCCTATCTGCTGATGGTGCTGATCCTGATCTTCCGGCCCAAGGGCCTCTTGGGAACCCGGGAGGACTGATGAGCCAGGCCAAGGAATTCCATTTCAAGCCCCATAACGTCGGGCGCTGGATCGTCTGGGGCTTGTTCGCCCTCATCCTCTTCGTCGCGCCGCGCATCTGGACCAGTGGCCTGGCCCAGACCATGCTCACGCAGATGGGCATCGGCGTCATCGCCTGCCTGGCCTACAACATCCTGCTCGGCCAGGGCGGCATGCTGAGCTTTGGCCATGCCGTCTACAGCGGCATGGGCGCCTTCCTGGCCATCCATGCGCTGAACATGGCCGGCGCGGGGACCCTGGGTGTGCCGGTCAGCCTGATTCCGCTGGTGGGCGGCCTGGCCGGCCTGGTGTTTGCGGCCATCCTGGGCTATGTGTCGACCAAGAAGGCCGGTACGCCCTTCGCGATGATCACCCTGGGCATCGGCGAGCTGGTCTTCGCGCTGGCGCTGATGCTGCCGGAGTTCTCGGGCGGCGAGGGCGGCGTGTCCAGCAACCGCGTCATCGGCAAGCCGCTGATGGGCATCAGCTTCGGGCCGCAGATCCAGGTCTATTACCTCGTCGCCATCTACTGCTTCATCTGCACGGCGGCCATGTTCGCGCTGACGCGCACGCCGCTGGGCCGCATGCTGAACGCGGTGCGCGACAACCCCGAGCGCGTCGAGTTCGTCGGCTACAACACCCACTGGGTGCGCTTCATGGCCTTCACGATCTCGGGCTTCTTCGCCGGCATCGCGGGCGGCCTGGGCGCCATCAACACCGAGATCGTCAACGGCGAGGTGCTGCATGCGTCGCGCTCCGGGGCCTATCTGCTGTTCACCTTCCTCGGCGGTGCGACCTTCTTCTTCGGCCCCATCATCGGTGCGGTGCTGATGGTCTTCTGCGGCGTGCTGCTGTCGGAGCTGACCAAGGCCTGGCTTCTCTACCTGGGCCTGATCTTCCTTTTCATGGTCATGTACGCGCCGGGTGGCTTCGCGAGCCTGATCCTGATGAATCTGCGCGTCGCGGCCTTTGGCAAGTTCAAGAAGCTCTGGACCTCGTATCTTGCGCTGGCCGGCACGGCCCTGGCGGCCCTGATCGGCGCGGCAACCATGATCGAGATGGTCTACCACCGCCAGCTCAACGAGGCCCTGGGCCCGGAGCTGAGGTTCATGGGCGCCACCCTGAACAGCGCCGGCCTGGACGCCTGGTTCGGCGCCGGCTTCCTCATCGTCATCGGGGTTGCGCTCTTCGAACTGGTGCGCCGCCAGTACGTGCACGAGTGGGGCGAGATCCAGGAAGACATCGAGAAGGAAATCAAGCGGAGGGAAGCCCTGTGAGCCACGCGCTTGAGTTGCGCGACGTGCGCAAGAGCTTCGGCAAGAGCGAGATCATCCGCGGCGCCAACCTGGCCGTGCAGGCCGGCGAGCGCGTCGCCATCATCGGCCCCAACGGTGCCGGCAAGAGCACGCTGTTCAACCTGATCAGCGGCCGCTTCGCGCCGACCTCGGGCGAGATCCATCTGCATGGCCAGCGCATCGACGGCAAGAAGCCCTTCGAGATCAATCGCCAGGGCCTGTCGCGCAGCTTCCAGGTCTCCAACCTGTTCACGCGGCTGTCGGTGTTCGAGAACATCCGCTGCGCCGTGCTGTGGAGCCTGGGCCACCGCTACGCCTTCTGGAAGTTCCTGGCCGACCTGGACGACGCCAACGACCGCACCGAGCAGATCCTGGAGATGATCAAGCTCGACAAGCGCCGCGACGTGCTGGCCATGAACCTGACCTATGCCGAGGCACGGGCGCTGGAGATCGGCATCACCATTGCCGGCGGCTCCAGCGTCATCCTGCTGGACGAGCCCACGGCCGGCATGAGCAAGAGCGAGACCAAGCGCTTCATTCAGCTGATCCGCGACGTGACGGTGGGCAAGACCCTGCTGACGGTGGAGCACGACATGGGCGTCGTCTTCGGCCTGGCCGACAAGATCGCAGTGCTGGTCTATGGCGAGGTCATTGCCTTCGACACGCCGGATGCGGTGCGCGCGAATGCGCGGGTGCAGGAGGCCTATCTGGGCTCCGTGCTCGCAGAAACACAGGCGGCGGCAGCATGAGCGAAGGCAGACTCCTGAAGCTGGACAACGTCCATGCCTTCTATGGCAAGAGCCATGTGCTGCACGGCGTCAGCATGGAGGTGAAACCCGGTGAGATCGTCAGCCTGCTGGGCCGCAACGGCGCCGGCCGCTCCACCACCGTCAAGACCATCATGGGCCAGGTCGACGCCAAGGGCTCGGTGCAGTGGGGTGAGCAGGAACTGGTGGGCCGCAAGGCCTACGAGATCGCCCATCAGGGCATCGGCTATGTGCCCGAGAACCGCGACATCTTCCCCAAGCTGACGGTGCACCAGAACCTGATGCTGGGCGAGAAGACCAGGAACAAGACCCCGCGTTGGAGCTTCGAGGACATGTACAAGATGTTCCCGCGGCTCAAGGAGCGCCAGCACACCGAGGCTGGCGTGCTGTCCGGCGGCGAGCAGCAGATGCTGACGCTGTGCCGCACCCTGATGGGCGACCCCGACCTCATCATGATCGACGAGCCCACCGAGGGCCTGGCACCCAAGATCGTCGAGCTGGTGGCGGAGTACCTCAAGGAGCTGAAGAACCGCGGCATTGCGGTGCTGCTGGTCGAGCAGAAGCTGGCCATCGCAATGGAGATCTCCGAGCGCTGCTATGTGATGGGGCACGGCCGCATCGTCTTCGAGGGCACGCCGGCCGACCTGCGCGCCAACGCCTACATCCGCAAGGAGTGGCTGGAGGTGTAAGGCAAGGCGCTCAGTCGCCACCCGCCTCCGGCAGATTGGCGCGCGCCGCTTCCGCCAGCTCGGCACCATTGCGCCCGGCCTGCGGATAGACCGCCGTCCCCAGGCGCACACCCACCTGCATCAGCCGGCCGTCGACGCCATAAGCGCCCCGGAGCGCCTGCCGCAGCCGCTGCTCGACCAGCCCCGCCTCCGCCGCGCCGGCGGCCACCAGCAGCACCGCAAAGCATTGCTCGCCCATATGCACCACCTCGTCCGCGCCGCGCACGCGGTTGCGCAGGCGCAGGCTGACGGTCTGCATCAGGTGGTCGCGCTCGGCCGGGCCCAGGCTGTTGTCGGGGCGAGTCCGCAGTTCGATCTCCAGCCACAGCAGGGCGAGCTGTTCACCCTTGCGGCGGCATTGCGCGAACTGGCGCGACACGCGCAGGCCGAAGGCGGCGGTCGAGTCAGCCTGTGGCAGCTGCGTGTACATGCCGGCACGCTCGGAAGCAGGGAGGTTGTTGACGAGCTGGGGGGCTTGGGACATGGCGTCGGTGGGTGGGTTGGCGTGGAAGGTTGAGGCGCGGCGGCGGCGCGGCCCCGGCTTGAGCCGGCTCCCTGGCCCCGCTTGGCCGTCGCTCCTCATCCATCAAAACGGTGGCGGTCCGACAAACCCGACATCGGGACGCAAAAATATTTGTCGCCAGCCGGCCCGGGGGCCCTTCACCAGCCCACGAGCCGGCGTTACAAGCCGTTAGAGTCCGGCCGTGCAAGCCATCACCCAATTGCTGCAGGCCGCCCGGCTGGGCGATCGCGCCGCCGCCGACCAGGTGGTGGCACAGCTCTATGTGGACTTGCAGCGCCTGGCGCGCCGCCATGTCCGCGACGCGGGTCATCTGACCCTGCTGGACACGACGGCCCTGGTGCACGAGGCCTGGTTGCGCGTGGCTGGCACCCCAGGCGCCGAGTTCCCGGACCGGCGCCACTTCCTCGCCTACGCCGCCCAGGCCATGCGCTCGGTTGTCGTCGACCTGGTGCGCGCCCGCCGAGCGGAGCGGCGCGGCGGCGGTGAGGCCCATCTGACGCTGGACACCGTGCTGGCCGACCAGCTACCGCAGGGTGACGAGGATGTGCTGCGCGTGCACGAGGCCCTGGACGAACTGGCCCAGCTCGAGCCCCGCCTGGCCCAGGTCGTCGAGATGCGCTACTTCGCCGGCCTGCGGGAGCCGGAGATCGCCGAGGCCCTGGGCGTGACCGAACGCACCGTGCAGCGCGACTGGCAGAAGGCGCGCCTCTTCCTCTCCTTGAGCTTGGCCGCCTGATCCATGGACAGGCAACGCTGGCTGGCGCTGAGCCCCCTGCTGGACGAGCTGCTGGATCTGTCCTATGCCGAGCGTGAAGAGCGCCTGGCCCAGCTGCAGCTGGAAGACCCCGAGGCGGCCGAGCAGCTGGGGCGGATGCTGGCGCGGGCGCGCGAGCTGCAGAGCCAGGGCTTCCTGAGCGAGCCCGTGGTCGCCCAATGGCAGGAGGCGCTGGCCTCGGTACCCGACGACACCTCGCCACCGCCCGATCTGGCCGGTCAGGCCATCGGCCCCTATCTGCTGGAGCGTCAGCTCGGCCAGGGCGGCATGGGCACGGTCTGGCTGGCGCGCCGCGCCGATGGCCGCTTCGAAGGTCAGGTGGCCGTCAAGTTCCTGATGGCCGGCCTGTTCGGGCGCGGCGATGCGGGCCGGTTCGCGCGCGAGGGCGAGATCCTGGCGCGGCTGTCCCACCCGCATATCGCCCGGTTGCTGGACGCCGGTGTGCACGAGGGCCAGCAGCCCTATCTGGTGCTGGAGTATGTGGACGGCCAACCCATCGACGTCTACTGCCGCCAGCATCAGCTCGACGTCGAAGCCCGCGTGCGCCTGTTCCTGGACGTGCTGGCTGCCGTGGCGCACGCTCATGCGAGGCTGATCCTGCACCGCGACCTCAAGCCCAGCAACATCCTCGTCACGCGCGACGGCGATGTGAAGCTGCTGGACTTCGGCATCGCCAAGCTGCTGGCCGACGCGACCCAGGCCAGCGAAGGCGCCGCCGCCACCGAACTGACCCAGCGCGCCGGCAGCGCCTTCACGCCGCAGTTCGCGGCGCCCGAGCAGGTGCAGCAGGCCGACGTGACGACGGCCACCGACGTCTATGCCCTGGGCGTGCTGCTGTATCTGCTGCTGGGCGGCCATCACCCCACCGCAGACGACACCCAGACCCAGCTGGACCGGCTCAAGGCCGTCGTCGAGCAGGTGCCCAAGCGCTTGTCGGATGTGGCGGCCAGCCAGGACGACACGGTCATCGCGAGCCAGGCCCGGCGCCTGCGTGGCGACCTCGACACCATCGTCGCCAAGGCCTTGAAGAAGACGCCGGCTGAACGCTATGCCAACGCGCAGGCCCTGGCCGAGGACCTGCAGCGCTGGCTGGACCACGAGCCCATCCGGGCGCGCCCGGACAGCCGCCTTTATGTGCTGGGCCGTTTCGTGCGCCGCCACCGCGGGGCCGTGGCGGCCGGTGGTCTGGCCGTGGGTGCCTTGCTCGCCCTGACGACGACCAGTCTGTTGCAAGCCCACCGGGCCGAACAGGCCGAGCAGCAGGCCCAGGCCCGCCGCCAGCAGGCCGAGGATGTGCTCAGTTTCATGCTGGGGGAGTTCGCCGACAAGCTGCGCCCCATCGGCCGCCTGGAGCTGCTGGACAGCGTGGGTGGCAAGGCGCTGAAGGTGCTGGACGGCGGCGGCACGCTGAGCCCGGCCGACCGGCTGCAGCGCGCCAAGGCCTTGACCGTGATTGGCGAAGTGAGGGTGTCCAAACGCGAGCTCGAGGCCGCGCTGGAGCCGCTGGAGTCGGCCACCGAGCTGCTGCAGGGCGATCCGCCGAACGCTGACATGACGGCGGCCTGGCGCAAGGCGCAGGGCGCCGCCGCGTTCTGGCAGGGTGAGGTGTTCTTCCGCCAGCGCCAACTGGACAAGGCCGAGCAGCATTGGACCCGCTACCGTGATGTGAGCGCGAAGTGGTTGCAGGTGGACGCGAAGGACGCGGACGCGCAGCTCGAACTGTCCTATGCCGAGAACAGCCTGGGCAGCCTGCGCCTGGGGCGGGGCCAGTTCGCCGAGGCGGAGCAGGCTTTCCGGCACTCGCTGGCGCTGAAGGAGTCGGTGCTGGAGGGGCGGCCCGACGATGCGAGTCTGCAGAGTGACTGGAGCGACACCGTCAGCTGGATCGGCCGTCTGCTGCAGCAGACGGGCCGCTACGAAGGCTCCGCGCAGACCTTCGAGCGTGCGCTGTCTCGCGTCCGGTCCTTGCGCCTGCAGCATCCGGCAGACCTGGAATGGCTGAAGCGGGAAGCGAGCCTGCTGTCCCAGCTGAGCCGTTCCCAGCTCGGGGCGGGCCGGAACGCCATGCCGACACTGACGCGGGCCAAGGCCGCGGCGGACCAACTGAGCCGCGGCGATCCGGCCAATATCAGCTGGGCCGTGCTCGCCCTGGATATCGAGGCGGATCTGCTGGCGCAGCGGCGCGATCTGACGCCTGCCGCACGCGTCCGCCAGGCCGGCTTGCTGCTTCAGACCCTGGATGGCCTGCGCCCCGGCAAGCCGCCTCTGGAGAACTGGTTGCCGCTCTGGGTGGCCCTGGTTGAAATGATGGTGGGGCCTGGATGTGCTCCGGCGGACTGCAGCGCCTGGAGGCAGGCCCTGTCGCGGGCTGAGCAGCGGCTGGACGCGGTGATTGCCAGCCGCCCCGAAGCCACACCCCTGCAAACCTTGAATGCCGCCGTGCGGTTGCAGTTGCTCAAGGCGCGACCTGAAGCGGCCGATGCATCGGACCGGCAGGCCGCCTGTGGCCGCGCCCAGGGGCTGCTGCAGCTTCGCGCCGGCTGGTCGCAATCCCATGCAGAACTGACGCAGCGATGGCTGCAGGTGCAGAGCTGCCTGGACCCGCGAGCCGGCGAGCGGTCCGACTGGCAGGCCGCTCAGGCCTGGCTGCAGCATCAACGTGATTCCTGACCTCGCGCTGGCCGTCCAGCGCCTTTCCATTCCCAGCCCAAGGAGTTTCCGTGCCGACCTTTGTTCCCCCCTATACCGTCACCGTCACCAGCACTGCCGGCGGTCTTTCGCAATGCACCTATGTCGACGGCAACGGCCTGCAGGTGCCGCCCGACGCCCTCCTCACCACGTCGACGCCCACCGGGCAGGCCGGCGAACTGGCCATCAACTTCACCGAAGCGGTCGTGGATGGTGAGAGCCTGCGTCTGGTCGGCGCCGCGGCGAAGACCGTGGGCAACGACCCGACCATGAACCCCTACAACTATCTGCCGGCCACCCGCGCGCAGGCGGGCGACGTCTGGGTGGATGGCGTCGTCATCCCCTGGGGCCCCAACAACTACACCACGCGCGGCGTGGTCCTGCTGTTTGTCCAGGTGAACGATGCAGGCGACATGGTGAACTTCTACCCCAGCGCCGACCCGCAGACCCAGAACGACGAGCGCTGAGTGGGAAAGCGCCTCCCGCCTCATGCGGGAGGTCAGGCTCAGCGGCCGCCGATGCGGGCCTGGCGCTGCCTGATGAAGCTCGCGGCCAGGTCCGAGTCGGGCTGCAGGCGCTCCCCGATATAGAGCTCCTGGCGGCGCTCGGTGATCTGGGCGCGCAGCCGCGCGGCCATGATGTCCAGCGGCTTCATGCCGCCGGCCTCGGCGCGCTCGATGGCGACGCGCAGCTGGTGCATCTGCAGGTTGTGCAGCAGGGCCGTCTGCGCCTGCACGATGCGGATGCGGCCCTGCACCATGTGCTCGCACAGGCCCAGCCAGGCGCGCACGGCGTCTGCGGGGCCGCCAATGACCTTCTCCGGCGCCTCGCCAGCGGCCAGCAGCAGGCTTTCCAGCCTGGCGCGGTCGCTGTTCGCATAGGCCTCGTTGACGATCATCATGCGCTGCTCGCAGACCTCGCGCTCCGGGCCGGAGGGCGCCAGGTCGGGGTGAAAGCGCATGGCCGCGCGCCGATACAGCGTCTTCAGGCTGGGCGGCGGCAGGTCCATGGTCGGGCCGGTGGGCTCGGGGGGCAGCGGCGTCGCTTCGGGCAGGGCGGGGATGTCGGGCCAGGCCTTGGCGCCAGGCGTGTTCGTGACCGGCGCGTCGACACCCTGACGCTTCAATGCCTCTGACAGCAGGGCGGTGGCCTGGTGGAGCTGGGCCTCGAGTTCATCGAGCTCGCGCATCAGCGGCCCGAGGGCCTCGAGGTAGCGCTGGCGAAAGCCCAGCAGCTTGGCGCGGGCGCCGTCGTGGTCGGCCTCCAACACGACGAGATAGCGCTGCAGGTCCTGCAATTGCTCGCGTCGCCGCGTCAGTTCGTGCCGGGTGATCGCCATGCTCGCCATGAGTTGCGATTCTGCCGTGCCCGGACGTAGGAACGGCCCGCGAACGGGCCGTTAATTGCCGGGTTTACGCGAGCTTTACTGCGATGCCGCCGAGGCAGGCATCTCCGCCATGCTGGCGGCCGGCGCCGCCACGACGGCCGTGGCCGCCGCGGGCTCGGGCGCCTTGCTGCCCGCAGGCAGCGGCAGCAGCGGCACGATCAGCAAGGCCACGATGTTGATGATCTTGATCAGCGGGTTGACGGCCGGGCCGGCGGTGTCCTTGTAGGGGTCGCCCACGGTGTCGCCGGTGACGGCGGCCTTGTGCGCCTCGCCGCCCTTGCGGTGCACGACGCCCTTGTCATCGGTGAAGCCTTCTTCGATCAGCTTCTTGGCGTTGTCCCAGGCGCCGCCGCCGGTGCACATCGAGATGCCCACGAAGAGGCCGGTGACGATGGTGCCCATCAGCAGGCCGCCCAGGGCCGCGGGGCCCAGCGTCAGGCCGACGATGATGGGCGCAGCCACGGGCAGCAGCGACGGCACGACCATTTCCTTGATCGCAGCGGTGGTCAGCATGTCGACCGCGGCGCTGTAGTCGGGCTTGCGCTGGCCGGCCATGATGGCCCCGTCGGCGAACTGCTTGCGCACCTCGACGACGACGGCACCGGCCGCACGCCCCACGGCTTCCATGGCCATGGCGCCGAACAGATAGGGGATCAGGCCGCCGATGAACAGGCCGAGGATGACCTTGTAGTCGGACAGGTCGAAGGCGACATGCATGCCGCGCGCTTCCAGCGCGTGCGTGTAGTCGGCGAACAGCACCAGGGCTGCGAGGCCGGCGGAGCCGATGGCATAGCCCTTGGTGACGGCCTTGGTGGTGTTGCCGACGGCATCCAGCGGGTCGGTCACGTCACGCACGGCGGCAGGCAGCTCGGCCATCTCGGCAATGCCACCGGCGTTATCGGTGATGGGGCCGTAGGCGTCCAGGGCCACGATGATGCCGGCCATGCTCAGCATGGACGTCGCCGCGACGGCAATGCCGTACAGGCCCGCCAGCTTGAAAGCCGCGAAGATGGCCGCGCAGACGAAGAGCACCGGCCAGGCGGTGGACTTCATCGACACGCCCAGGCCGGCGATGACGTTGGTGCCATGGCCGGTGGTGGAGGCCTGGGCCACGTGCTGCACCGGGTGGTACTGCGTGCCGGTGTAGTACTCGGTGATCCAGACCATGGCGGCCGTCAGCACAAGGCCCACGGTGCAGGCGCCGAACAGGGCCATCGCATTGGTCGTGCCGCCGGTGCTCAGTTCGATGTCACCGGGGAACATGGCCTTGGTGACGAAGAAGAAGGCGATCAGGCTCAGCACGCCGGCCACGATGAGGCCCTTGTAGAGAGCCGGCATCACGTTCTTCATGCCCTCGCTGGCCTTGACGAAGTAGCAGCCGATGATGGAGGCGATGATGGACACGCCACCCAGGGCCAGCGGGTAGACGACGCCGGCTTGGGCCGAGCCGCCCACCACCATCAGGGCGCTGAGGGCCATCGCGGCGATCAGCGTGACGGCATAAGTCTCGAACAGGTCGGCGGCCATGCCGGCGCAGTCGCCGACGTTGTCACCGACGTTGTCGGCGATGACGGCCGGGTTGCGCGGGTCATCCTCGGGGATGCCGGCTTCGACCTTGCCCACCAGGTCGGCGCCGACGTCGGCGCCCTTGGTGAAGATGCCGCCGCCCAGACGGGCAAAGATGGAGATCAGGGACGAGCCGAAGGCCAGGCCCAGCATGGGCTTGAGGGCTGCGCTGTCATGCCCGCCGCCGATGGCCATGTAGAAGCCACCCACGCCCAGCAGGCCCAGGCCCACCACCAGCATGCCGGTGATGGCACCGCCCTTGAAGGCCACGTCCAGCGCCGGGCCTATGCCCTTGGTGGCGGCCTGGGCGGTGCGTACATTGGCGCGCACCGAGATGTTCATGCCGATGAAGCCGCAGATGCCCGACAGCACTGCGCCGATGACGAAGCCGATGGCCGTCGTCGTGCCCAGGCCCGACGCCGCGATGGCGATGGCGAGCACGACACCCACCATGCCGATGGTGCGGTATTGCCGGCCCAGGTAGGCCGCGGCGCCTTGTTGGATCGCGGTGGCGATCTCCTGCATGCGCGGATTGCCCGCGTCTTGGCTCAGGATCCAGCTTCTTTGTATGAAGCCATAAAGAACGGCCGCGAGGCCGCAAGCCAGCGCGAAATACAGCGCCATTTCCGTCGACATGTACAAGTCTCCTGTTTAGCGTGTCATCTGTGGCCCGGCGGCAGGGTATGCCTGGGCTCGGCGGCCGAGCTTAAGGGCCGGGTTTGGCCCCGGGCTTGCGCGTTTACCAGCGTTGTTGGGGAAACCTAGAATGCGGGTTTTCCTTAGCCATTAAAACGACCATGAGCCTGCACAACGTGACCCCCGGCGCCAAGGTGCCCGACGAGTTCAACGTCATCATCGAAATCCCGATGAATGCCGACCCGATCAAGTACGAGGTGGACAAGGAGAGCGGTGCGCTGTTCGTCGACCGCTTCCTGACGACGCCTATGTACTACCCCTGCAACTACGGGTACATCCCCAGGACGCTGGCGGACGACGGCGACCCGGTCGATGTGCTGGTCATCACCCCCTTCGCGCTGACGCCCGGCGTTGTCGTGACCTGCCGCCCCCTGGGCGTGCTGATGATGGACGACGAGGCCGGTGGCGACGCCAAGCTGCTGGCCGTGCCCACCAGCAAGATCCTGCCCATGTACGACCACTGGCAGAAGATCGAGGACGTGAACCCGGCCCGCCTGGCCGCCATCCAGCACTTCTTCGAGCACTACAAGGACCTGGAGAAGGGCAAGTGGGTCAAGGTCAAGGGCTGGGAAGGCCCGGAGAAGGCCAAGTCCGAGATCACCGAGGGCATGGCCAACTACGCCAAGGCCTGATCCTTCCCGCCCCCGCTCAAGACGCCGCATCCGCGGCGTCTTTTGCTTTAAAGGGCGCGTGGTCATTCAACTCGTCGATATAGCCCGACATGGCCTCGCCCTCACGGGTGAGGAAGTCGTTGACGGCATCGGCAAACGACGGATGGGCCAGCCAGTGGCTGGAGGCGGTGGGCGTCGGCATCAGCCCGCGGGCCATCTTGTGCTCGCCCTGGGCGCCGCCCTCGAAGCGCTCATAGCCGTTGGCGATGCACCAGGCCAGCGGTTGGTAGTAGCAGGCGTCGAAATGCAGGTTGGGGATGTGCTCCACGGCGCCCCAGTAGCGGCCGAAGGCGGCGCGGCGCTCGGGATCCAGCGCAAGCAGTGACACCGCCACGCGCTCACCGTCGCGGCGGGCGGTGAACAACAGCCAGTTGTCCGGCATGTCGCTTGCCATGCGGGCGAAGAAGTCGCGGCTCAGATAGGGCTTGCTGTGGTGCTCGCGGTAGGTCTGCTGGTAGCAGCGGTAGAAGAAGTCCCAGTCCTCGGTCACCAGGTCCGCGCCGGTGGCGGCCTCGAAGACGACGCCGGCTTCGCGCACGCGACGCTGTTCCTGCTGGATCTTCTTGCGCTTGTCACGCTGCAGCCGGGCCAGGAAGCCGGCGAAGTCGGCGTCGCCCTCGGCCGTCCAGTGAAACTGCACGCCGGCCCGTGCCGAGCAGCCGGCGGCAGCCAGCGCCGCCTGGTCGGCCTCGTCGCCGAACAGTACATGCAGGGACGATGCCTCGGTCTCCTTGGCCAGCGCCCGCAGCGCCTGGGCGAGCAGGGCGCGTGCGTCCGCGTCCACCGCCAGCAGCCGGCTGCCCGGCACCGGCGTGAAGGGTACGGCCACCAGCAGCTTGGGGTAGTAGCTCAGGCCATGGCGGTGGTAGGCGTCGGCCCAGGCCCAGTCGAAGACATATTCGCCATAGCTGTGCGTCTTCAGATAGGCCGGGCAGGCAGCGAGCAACTGCCCGTTCTCCCAGACACTCAGGAAGCTGGGCCGCCAGCCGGTCTTGGCCACAGCCGAACCCGAGTCGTGCAGGGCCTGCAGGTATTCGTGGCGCATGAAAGGCGTGGGCCGCGCCGACGCGGCGAGCAGGCGATTCCAGGCGTCGGGCGCCAGGTCGGCAGGCGAATCGTGGACGCGGAGGGTGGGCATGGCGGTCTATTGGAATGCAGGCGGGGAACGCCGCACTAGACTGGGGTTTTGCTGATGCCCTATGCGTTTCGACAATCTCTACAACCATGACTTCGCCCGCGTCGCCGTGGGCGTGCCCCAATGCCGCGTGGCCGATCCCATGTTCAACGCCGCGCAGACGATTGCCCTGCTGAAGGACGCAGCCGCCGAGGGCGTGGCCGTCATGGCCTTCCCCGAACTGGGCTTGTCGGCCTACAGCTGCGACGACCTCTTCCAGCAGCGCGCCTTGCTCGACGGCTGCGAGGCGGCGCTGGCCGAGGTGCTGGCGGCCACAGCCGAGTTGTCCCTGGTGGCCATCGTCGGCATGCCGCTGCGCGTCGAGCAGCGCCTGTTCAACTGCGCCGTCGTGCTGCTGCGCGGCCGCATCCTCGGCGTGGTGCCCAAGACCTTCCTGCCCAACTATGGCGAGTTCTACGAGGCGCGCCAGTTCTGCTCGGGCGAGGAGGCCACGGTCGACACCGTGGCGCTGCTGGGCCAGCAGGTGCCTTTCGGCAGCCGCCAGATTTTCAGCGCCGAGGACCTGCCGCTGCTGCGCCTGCATGTGGAGATCTGCGAAGACGTGTGGACGCCGATCCCGCCGTCCTCCTTTGCGGCCCTGGCTGGCGCCACCGTGCTCGTCAATCTGTCGGCGTCCAACGTCGTCATCGGCAAGGCCGCCTACAGGCGCCAGCTGGTGTCGCAGCAGTCGGCGCGCTGCCTGGCGGCCTATGTCTATTCGTCGGCCGGCGCCGGGGAGTCGACGACCGACCTGGCCTGGGATGGCCAGGCCCTCGTCTGCGAGAACGGCGAGCTGCTCGTCGAGTCCGAACGTTTCCTGCGCGGCTCGCATCGGGTGACGGCGGATGTGGACCTGGAGCGCCTGGCTCGCGAGCGCATGCGGCAGACGAGCTTCGGCGATTCCGTCCGCCTGCATGCGGCGCAGGTGAATGCCTTCCGGCAAGTCCCCTTCAAGCTGGATCTCGATCGTGACCAGCCGCTGGCCTTGCGGCGCCGCGTCGAACGCTTCCCCTATGTGCCGGCCGACCACAGCCGTCGTGACGAGCGCTGCCAGGAGGTCTACAACATCCAGGTCCAGGGCCTGACCCAGCGCCTGGCCTCGAGCGGCATCAAGAAGCTCGTGGTCGGCATCTCGGGCGGACTGGATTCCACGCATGCGCTGCTGGTGGCGGCGCGCGCCATGGACGCGCTGGGCCTGCCACGCACCAACATCATCGGCGTCACCATGCCGGGCTTTGCCACCGGCGAGCGCACGCGCGAGCAGGCGCTGCGCCTGATGGCGGCCGTGGGCTGCGAGGCGCGCGAGATCGATATCCGGCCGAGCTGCGCGCAGATGCTCCAGGACATCGGCCACCCGCATCGCGACGATCAGCCCGTCTACGACGTCACCTTCGAGAACGTTCAGGCCGGCGAGCGCACCAGCCATCTTTTCCGACTGGCCAACCTCAGCGGCGGCCTGGTGCTTGGCACGGGTGACCTCTCCGAGCTCGCCCTGGGTTGGTGCACCTATGGCGTGGGTGACCATATGTCGCACTACAACGTCAATGCCAGCGTGCCCAAGACGCTGATCCAGCACCTGGTGCGCTGGGTGGCCGAGACCGGGCAACTGGGCGCCGGCACCGACACCCAGGTGCTGCTGGACATCCTCGGCACCGAGATCAGCCCCGAACTGGTGCCCGGCGGCCTGCAGAGCACCGAGGCGACGGTGGGGCCCTATGCATTGCAGGACTTCAATCTGTTCTACACGCTGCGCCATGGCTACACGCCAACCAAGATCGCCTTCCTGGCTCGCCACGCCTGGAGCGAGGTCTACCAGCTCGCCGAGATCAAGCGCGTGCTGCGCATCTTCGTGCAGCGTTTTTTCAAGGGCAGCCAGTTCAAGCGCAGCTGCGTGCCCAATGCGCCCAAGGTGGGCAGCGGCGGCTCGCTGTCGCCGCGCGGCGACTGGCGGGCCCCCAGCGATTCCGAAGCCGTTGTCTGGCTCGCCGACGTGGACCGCATCCCGGACGAACGTGCTTAAATCGACGACAGACGAAATCAGGAGCCTCGCCCCATGAAGCAGATCACCGCCATCATCAAACCCTTCAAGCTCGACGAGGTCCGCGAGGCGCTGGCCGAGGTGGGCGCCTCGGGCCTGACGGTCACCGAGGTCAAGGGCTTCGGTCGCCAGAAGGGCCACACCGAGCTCTACCGTGGTGCCGAGTACGTCGTCGACTTCCTGCCCAAGGTCAAAGTCGAGGTCGTCGTGAAGGACGATGAGGTCGACCGCTGCATCGACGCCATCCTGAAGGCGGCCAAGACCGGCAAGATCGGCGACGGCAAGATCTTCGTCGTGCCCGTCGAGCAGGTCATCCGCATCCGCACCGGCGAGACCGACGAAGCCGCCGTCTGAAACTCAGCGCCGCACCGGCGCGGTCGTGCAGGCCGAGGCCGGCACGCCATAGGGTTTGACCAGCTCGGCCGTCTGGCCTGTTCGGCACAGTTCCTTGAGCGCCTCGTCAAAGGCTGCGGAATCCGCGGCGGACACGCGCCGGCGCGTCAGTCCGAAGACGTAGTAGATGTCCTTGGCGCCTCCGGAGGACTGCAGGCCGGTCATCGCATTGCTGGCCAACAGCCACAGGGCCACCTGTTCGTTGGCGAACACCAGGCCCCGCTCGCCGTAGCGACCCGCGGCCAGCATCTTCAGCGCGACGAGGTTGTCGCGCTCCAGCCTCACCTTGGCCTGCGCACCGGCGGCCAGATCCTGCAGTGTCATCGATGTGCCCGAGGGACCGAAGACACCGATCTCGTGGCCGGCCAGGGATTCGGGGCCCCGGTAGGCGAAGTCCACACCGCGGCGCGAGAAGAAGACATAGCGGCCGTCGACCACTGGCACGCTCATCCACATCCGCTCATGGCGGGCGGGGACGTCCAGCAGCGGGAAGAGGCCGTCGATTTCGGCCCGCTCCATCAGGTCGACGGCGCGGCGCCAGGGGTAGATGCGTGCGTTGCAATTCCAGCCCAGGCTTCTGCAGGCGGCGTTCAGCACGTCGACCATGGGGCCAGAAGCGCGCTCCTGCAGCTCGACGACATACGGCGGAAAGAGCTGGGTCCCGAATTCCACGTGACGCAGGGGCTCGGCCCCGGCGCTGAGCGCACAGGCGGCGAAACAGCAGTGCAGCAGGAACTCTTTTCGCACGGCCGGCCTCGACAGGTGGTCTGTCAGCATAGCCCCTGGTCCTGCGCGGCGCCATGCGCCGCGCCTCAGCGTTGCGTCAGCGCCAGCTTCAGCCCCAGCGCCACGAAGGTGGCTGAAAAGCTGCGCCTCAACCAGGCCATCACCGTCGGGCTGCCGAGCACATGCTGCCGCATGCGTGCCGCAAAGACGCCGTAGACCGCGAACACCGCAAAGGTCATGGCCATGAAGATGCTTGAGAGCTGCAGCATGACCAGCGTCGGCGCGGCCTCGTTCCTGGCGATGAACTGCGGCAGGAAAGCCAGGAAGAACATCGACAGCTTGGGATTGAGCAGGTTCACGAGCACGGCGTGCTGGATGACCTGCCAGCTCGAGCGCTCCACGCCATCGGCCTCGATCTTCATGACGCCGCGCTCACGCCAGGTCATCCAGGCGATGTAGAGCAGGTAGGCGACGCCGGCAAACTTCACGGTCTCGAAGGCGAGGGCGCTGGCATGCAGCAGGGCGGCCAGGCCCGTCACGGCCGCCAGCATATGGGGCACGATGCCGAGGGTGCAGCCGAAGGCGGCGATGACCGCGGTGCGCGTGCCACGCGTCAGGCCGGTGGCGATGGTCACGGCCGCGCCGGTGCCGGGCGAGGCGACGACGAGCAGAGAGACAGTCAGGAATTCGAAGTTCATGCAGGTGCTCCTGGGTGGATGCACCATGCTGCGGCAGTCGCCTGGGCGCGGTCTTGAACGAAATTTCAGGTGGCGGAGAACGAACCGGGTGTGAGCCCGAAGTTGCGCACGAAGCAGCGAGTCATATGGCTCTGGTCGGCAAAACCACTGGCGGCGGCGGCATCGACGAGTGCCATGCCGCCCCGTACCAGCCCGCGGGCATGTTGAACGCGGCGCTGCAGCAGATAGGCGTGGGGCGGCAGCCCGGTGAGGCGGGTGAAGGCGCGCAGGAACTGGTAGCGGCTCAGTCCTGCGTCGGCGGCCATTGCGGCGAGCGTGGGCGTGGCGCTGGGGTCGTCATCGATGCGTTCGCGGGCCGCGGCAACGCCAGCGGCGAGGGCGGGGCGCTCGCTTGGCACGGGCTGCAGCAGCCGGGCGATCAGGGCCAGCAGCGCGGTCTCGGAGCGCAGCGCGCCGTCGGCCGTCGCCGCTTCGAAGAGGGCCCGAAAGCGCGCAACCAGCACGGCGTCGCGGATGACCGGTGATGTGAACTCGAAGGCGGTGGTTGGCGCGATGTCCTGGGCCGCATCGAGGACGCGATCCGGATCGACGTAGAGCATGCGCCAGCGCCGGCCGCTTGAGTCGAAGGGCTTGCCGTCGTGTACCTCGCCAGGGTTGACGGTGATCATGTCGCCCGGGCCCGCCTCGACCATGCCACGGCCGCTGGCCGACTTCTGGGCGCCGCGCTCGATCAGGCCGATGCCGAACTGGTCGTGCGTGTGTCGGCCGAAGGCATGGGCCGAGTCGGCCGCGACGACTTCCACGCCGGGCATAGCGGAGCACAGCAACTGGAAGCCTCGGGCCGAAGTCATGGCCCGAGTGTCACATCGTCAACGCAGGTGCTGCCAGATGGCGCTGCCCCAGATGCCGGCGGCCAGCACCAGCGCCATCAGCACAGCGGCGCTGGCGATGTCCTTGGCGCGCTTGGACAGCTCGTGCCGCTCGAAGGACACGCGGTCGACGACCGCCTCGATCGCCGAATTCAGCAACTCGACGATGAGGACCACCAGCAGCGAGCCCAGCAGCAGCGCCGCCTGCTCCCAGGTCTTGGCCAGCCAGAACGCCAGTGGCGCGGCAATGATGCAGAGCCAGGTCTCCTGGCGAAAGGCGCTCTCGCCCGTGTAAGCGGCCTTGAGGCCGGCCCAGGAATAGCCGGCGGCATGGATGACGCGATCAAGGCCGGTGCGACCTTTGTGGGGGTTGCTCATGAACGCTGCGGGAGCTGGGTGATGACGCGAGAGCCGGCGATCGTATCGTGCAGAAATTGCCGCTGTGGGTGCAGGCGCGCGATCAGCAGATAGGCCGCGATGCCGGCGACCAGACTCCCGACGATGGCTCCGCCGCCATGCAGTCCCAGGGCCCAGACGCTGACGAGGGCAGGCAGGAACCACAGCCAGCTCAGCAGATAACGCAGCAACGCGCGGCCCCAGGCCAGAGGCTGGCCGCCCGCGGTGACGACGCGCAGATGCCAAGTCTTCATTGCCAGGGTCTGCCCCGAGTGGGTCCAGAAACCGACAAAGTAAAGGCCGAGTACAAAGAAAAGGAAGAGACCCAACCCCGCCCGGCCCTCGAGGGCATGCTGCTGGCGGGTGAGCACCGAATACAGAAAGCCGGCGAAGAAGATCACGCCGAACAGCAGCACGCCTTCATAGAGAAAGGCCGCGAAACGTCGCGCCAGGCCCGCGGGCGCGGCGTTCGTGTCGACCAACGCCGTCATGTGCGCGGAGCGGACGCGGGCGGCGCCTTCAGCGATTTCGGCAGCAGTGTCTTGGGATCGACCAGCGATGGGTCGGCCACGACCTTGGCCTCGCCTGCCGCGTGGTGGGCGGGGCGGGCGAGGCCGCGCGTGATCAGCACCGTCGTGGCGCCCGGCTTGGCCTGCACCAGGCTGCCCGCCACCGGGACCGGCGTGACCATCTTGGGCGCGGCCGGCACGATATTGGACTTGGGGCCAGCCGCGACTGGAGGTTTGGGCGTCGGAGCACTCGCCTTGGCCTGGCGGCGTGCGACGGCCTTGTCGGCCAGTTCCTGGCGCTTCTCGGGGGGCAAGGCTTGATAGGCCTCCCACTTGGCCTGGCGCTCCTCGGCGTCCACCTGCTTGGCGACCTGGAAACTGACCCGGGCATCCACGCGTTCGGCCGGCGTCAGATAGGCCCAATCCCGCATGCGCTCATGCAGGCGGGCGAGTTCGGGTTCCGGCAGCGTGGCCAGTCGCGGCGTCGCGTTCAGCCATTTGCTGCGCTGGTTGGGGCCGAGTTTGTCCCAGTCCTTGGCCAGCGGGGCGAGCAACTCGCGCTGGGTCGGCGTCAGCGACTGCCAGTTCGGCACGGCGGCCAGCGCGGAGACCGGCGGCATGACGGTGGTCGCGGGACGCGGCTTGGCCGGCGCTGCCACCGGCGCTGGCGCGCTTGCTGCTGCCTCAGGCGCCGAGGCCGCTTCCTGGGCCTGTGCAAAAGCAGAAAACCCCGCTGCGACAAGCAGCAGGGCCATCAGGGGACGGAGAGGGGCGGACACTGTCCGCGCGGCTCGACTCATGGGCATCCGGTCATTCTTGACCATCTCTCAGGAATTCAGCGAAACCTGGGTCGCGGAAGGCGGAGGGCGGCAGGTTGTCGCTGAGCAAGGCGGTGTCGACTTCGGCCGCGGCGACGATCTGTTCGTGGATCTGGCCCTGCTGCATCAGCAGCAGGCCGGCCAACAGTGCCAGCAGGGGCAGGGCGGATACCAGCTTGGCCCACAGGCCGTTGCCGCCGTCTGCGCCGCGCGGGCCGCCGCTCAAGGCCAGCGTCGAACCCATCTGCACCACGCCGGGGCTGGCGGTGCTCACCGAGGTGCGCGCCGCGCGGGCCTGGGCGGCGCGGGCCAAGGCTTGCTCACGCGCGAAGCGCAGGCGCTCGGACACATCGTGGGGCAGTGAGGCATTGCGCTCGGTCAGGCCGGCGGCAATGCGCAGGCCGAAACGTGTGACGCGAGCGTCCAGGTCGGCAGGGAGGGTGGAAAAATTTTGCGGCGACTTCATAGCGTGATCCCCTTGGCCTTGAGCGACTTCGCCAGCGAGTGGACGGCACGGGAACAGTGAGTTTTGACACTGCCCTCCGAGCAACCCATCACAGAGGCGGTCTCTGCAACATCCAGTTCCTCCCAGTAACGCAGGAGGAAGGCTTCGCGTTGACGCGCTGGGAGTTGCTGAACTTCCGCATCAATGGACTGCAAGATCTGCGCCCGGCTGACCTCGTCGGCTGCACTGAGGGCGCCCATGGCGCCGTCCCGGGTTTCCAGGATCTCGAGCAGGTCGAAGTCGCCGTCGCCATCGCTGCCCTCGAAGTCAGACATATTCGTCATGACCGCGTTGCGCGTCTTCTGACGACGGAAGTAGTCCATCGTCGCGTTGGACAGGATGCGCTGGAACAGCAGGGGCAATTCGGCCGCAGGGCGGTCGAAATAGTTCTCGGCCAGCTTGATCATGGCGTCCTGCACGATGTCCAGGGCGGAATCGTCGTCTCGAACCAGATAGGCCGTGCGCTTGAAGGCGCGGCGGTCTACGGCACGCAGGAAATCGTTGAGTTCTTTGTCGGTGGCCAAGGCTGGAGCGGGGTCCAAACAGCAACGCGGATTATGGCATTCGTCTGATACGAAGGCTCACACGTTTTTGCTCGGCATAATGTTGCTTCGCACAAAGAGTTATTGCTCTCACCGTGGCCGCCCGACTCGGGCCCCACCGGTTGATCGCGCAGGTTCCGAATCCGCCTCACGAGGGCGAGAAGAGGGGCACCAATGGTTTTTCGTTAGAGAAATTCACAGAGGTTCGAAAAATGGACATGTCTGCCGCGGATATCAAGCGCGCCGCCCTGGCGCAGCCGAATTCCCAATCCCCCAATTCCACCACCGCGGAGCTCAACGGCTCCGAGATCCTCGTTCGCTGCCTGCAGGCCGAAGGGGTGCGCCATCTCTGGGGTTACCCCGGCGGCGCGGTGCTCTACATCTACGACGCCCTCTACAAGCAGGACAGCATCCAGCACGTGCTGGTTCGCCATGAGCAGGCCGCCGTCCATGCCGCCGACGGCTTTGCCCGCGCGACCGGCGAGGTCGGTGTGGCGCTGGTCACCTCGGGCCCGGGCGTGACGAATGCCGTGACCGGCATCGCGACGGCCTACATGGACTCGATCCCGATGGTCATCATCACGGGTCAGGTCCCCACCCCCGCCATCGGCCTGGACGCCTTCCAGGAGTGCGACACCGTCGGCATCACCCGCCCCATCGTCAAGCACAACTTCCTGGTCAAGGACGTGCGCGACCTGGCGCTGACGCTGAAGAAGGCCTTCCACATCGCCCGCACCGGCCGTCCCGGCCCGGTCGTCGTGGACATCCCCAAGGATGTGTCGCTGGCCAAGACGACGTTCAGCTACCCGGACCGCATCGAGATGCGCTCCTACAACCCGGTGAAGAAGGGCCATAGCGGCCAGATCCGCAAGGCCGTGCAGTTGCTGCTGCAGGCCAAGCGTCCTTACATCTACACCGGTGGCGGCGTCATCCTGGGCGAGGCGACGGCCGAGCTGCGCCAGCTCGTGGACATGCTGGGCTTCCCCTGCACGAACACGCTGATGGGCCTGGGCGCCATGCCCGGCACCGACCCGCGTTTCCTGGGCATGCTGGGCATGCACGGCACCTACGAAGCCAACATGACCATGCAGCACTGCGACGTGCTGCTGGCCGTGGGTGCGCGCTTTGACGACCGCGTCATCGGCAACCCCAAGCACTTCGGCTCGGTCGAGCGCAAGATCATCCACGTCGACATCGACCCCTCGTCGATCTCCAAGCGCGTCCGTGTCGACATCCCCATCGTGGGTGATGTGAAGGACGTGCTGCAGGAGCTGATCGCTCAGCTGAAGGAAGCCCAGGCCAAGCCGGATGCGACTGCCGTCAATGCCTGGTGGAGCCAGATCAACGAATGGCGCGGTCGTGACTGCCTGGCCTTCAAGGGCTCGGATGAGGTCATCAAGCCGCAGATGGTGGTCGACACGCTGTGGCGCCTGACCCGCGACCGCGATACCTACATCACGTCGGACGTCGGCCAGCATCAGATGTGGGCCGCGCAGTACTACAAGTTCGACCAGCCGCGCCGCTGGATCAACTCCGGCGGCCTGGGCACCATGGGCGTGGGCCTGCCGTATGCGATGGGCATCAAGCTGGCCAAACCGGACTCGGACGTGTTCTGCGTCACCGGTGAAGGCAGCATCCAGATGTGCATCCAGGAGCTGTCGACCTGCTTCCAGTACAAGACGCCGGTCAAGATCGTCTCGCTGAACAACCGCTACCTCGGCATGGTGCGCCAGTGGCAGCAGCTCGACTACGAGGGCCGCTACTCGCACAGCTATATGGACGCGCTGCCCGACTTCGTGAAGCTGGCCGAGGCCTATGGCCACGTCGGCATCCTGGTCGAGAAGCCCAGCGACGTCGAGCCGGCGCTGAAGGAAGCGATGCGCCTGAAGGACCGCACGGTGTTCCTCGACATCCGAACCGATCCGACCGAGAACGTCTGGCCCATGGTCAAGGCGGGCAAGGGCATTTCCGAGATGCTGCTGGGTTCGGAAGACCTGTGAGCGCCTGAAATCCGCGGCTCTGGCTGGCGTTACCGCGCCAGTCGGGGTTGCCGGTGAAAAGCGCAAGCAGTCCGACACCCGCAGCGATTCACTTCACTCGAACCCGCAGCCAAGGTCCGCTGGTTACCGCCAGCGGCACTGAAGAGCGCGAAGGACGACATCCCTCATGAAACACATCATTGCTTTGCTCATCGAGAACGAGCCGGGCGCGCTGTCGCGCGTTGTGGCCCTGTTCTCGGCCCGTGGCTACAACATCGAGAGCCTGACTGTCGCGCCGACGGAAGACCCGTCGCTGTCGCGCATGACCATCGTGACCACCGGGTCCGATGAAGTCATCGAGCAGATCACCAAGCACCTGAACCGCCTCATCGAGGTCGTCAAGGTCGTCGACCTGACCGAGGGCAACTACACCGAGCGCGAGCTGATGCTCATCAAGGTGCGCGCCGTCGGCAAGGAGCGCGAGGAGATCAAGCGCACCGCCGATATCTTCCGCGGCCGCGTCATCGACGTCACCGAGAAGACCTACACCATCGAGCTGACCGGCGACGCGAGCAAGCTCGACGCCTTCATCGACGCGATCGACCGCGCGTCCATCCTCGAAACCGTACGGACGGGTGCCAGCGGCATCGGCCGCGGCGAGCGCATCCTGCGCGTCTGATCCGTCTTCACCCCCACACATTCACAGTTTTTTCCTGGAGCGACCCATCATGAACGTCTACTACGACAAGGACGCCGATCTCAGCCTCATCAAGGGCAAGAACGTCACCATCATCGGCTACGGCTCACAAGGCCACGCCCACGCGCAGAACCTCAACGACAGCGGCTGCAAGGTCACCGTCGCCCTGCGTCGCGGCGGCGCGTCCTGGTCCAAGGCCGAAGGCGCCGGCCTCAAGGTCGCCGAGATCGCCGAAGCCGTGAAGTCGGCCGACGTGGTCATGATCCTGCTGCCCGACGAGCAGATCGCCGACGTCTACAAGAAGGAAGTCGAGCCCAACATCAAGCAGGGCGCCTCGCTGGCCTTCGCCCACGGCTTCAACGTCCATTACGGCCAGGTGCAGCCGCGCGAAGACCTGGACGTCTGGATGGTCGCTCCCAAGGCCCCGGGCCACACGGTGCGCAACACCTACCGCCAAGGTGGCGGCGTGCCCCACCTGATCGCCGTCTACGCCGACAAGACCGGCAAGGCGCGTGACCTGGCCCTGAGCTATGCCGCGGCCAACGGCGGCGGCAAGGCCGGCATCATCCAGACCTCCTTCCGCGAAGAGACCGAGACCGACCTGTTCGGCGAGCAGGCCGTGCTGTGCGGCGGCGCGGTCGAGCTGATCAAGGCGGGCTTCGAGACGCTGACGGAAGCCGGCTACGCGCCCGAGATGGCCTACTTCGAGTGCCTGCACGAGCTCAAGCTCATCGTGGACCTGATCTACGAAGGCGGCATCGCCAACATGAACTACTCGATCTCGAACAACGCCGAGTACGGCGAGTACGTGACCGGTCCGCGCGTCGTCACCGAGGCCACCAAGAACGCGATGCGTCAGTGCCTGAAGGACATCCAGACCGGCGAATACGCCAAGTCCTTCATCCTCGAGAACAAGGCCGGCGCTCCGACGCTGATCAGCCGCCGCCGGCTGACCGCCGAGCACCCCATCGAGCAGGTCGGCGAGAAGCTGCGCGAAATGATGCCCTGGATCAAGGCCAACAAGCTGGTCGACAAAGCCAAGAACTAAGACCTGGCTTTTCCGGATCGTTTGGGCCGGTGCCGCGAGGCGCCGGCCTTTTTGTTTTCAGAGCAGAGCCAGCGTGGCCGCGTCCCGCTGGCCAGCGTAGAACGCGTCCAGGGCCTGGCCGAAGAGAGGTTCCGTCGACACCGCGTCGAACAGCGTCAGGCAGGAGCGGAATTTCATCGCGTCGATGTCGCCGAGGATGGCGGCCGCCGACTCTCCCGAGTGCGCGAGCATGGCCTGCACGCATTCGCGCAGCCGTCCGCCCAGCAGCGGGTGGGCGAGATAGGCCTCGGCCTCGGCGCGGCCTGCGATGCCGTATTCATGGGCCATGGCGCTGCGCCCCAGGCCGCGCAACTGCGGCAGCACGAACCAGATCCAGTGGCTGGTCTTGCGGCCGGCCTTCAGCTCGGCCAGGGCCTGTTCGTAGTGGCCTTCCTGGGCATGGATGAAGCGGTCCAGGCTGTCCATGGCTCAGGGCTGGTGATTGGCCCGCAGCGCCTCGACCGCTTCTTCAGGCAGCCACAGCAGGGTGTTCAGATAGGTGTCCAGGCAGTCCACCAGCTTCTGCCGTGGGCCTTCGCGCCAGATGGCGGAGCCGTAGAAGGCATCTTGCTGAGCCACCAACTGCTCGCGGCTGTCAAAGGCGCGGATCAGGAAGAAGCTCTCCTCCTCGTGGTCGGAGCGGCCGAAGGCCACGACGTCCATGCCGCTGGCACGCACCAGCGGCAGGGCCACGCGCACGGCGGCGACGAAGCGATCGGCACAGTCGGGCTTGAGGCGGTAGCTGCGGACTTCGATGAGCTTCAAGGCGGTCTCCTGTCGTTTTCGGCAATGCTAGGAGCGTCATTTGCCGGGATCTGTCAGCTATCCTGCCGACCATGACCCCTGAGCCCACCGAGGACGACGAGCCCAGCCTCGCCGTCCGTCCCCGCCGCAAAGGCATCTATGCCCTGCCCAACGCGATCACGCTGAGCGCGCTGTTCAGCGCCTTCTACGCCATCGTCATGGCGATCAACGGCCGTTTCGAAGTGGCCTGCGTCGCCATCTTCGCCGCCGCCATCCTCGACAGCCTCGACGGTCGCGTCGCGCGCATGACCAACACCCAGTCGGCCTTCGGCGAGCAGATGGACAGCCTGTCCGACATGGTCGCCTTCGGCGCCGCGCCGGCCCTCATCATCTACATGTGGGCCTTGAAGGACATGGGCAAGCCGGGCTGGATCCCGGCCTTCGTCTACATCGCCGGCGCGGCCCTGCGCCTGGCGCGTTTCAACGTCAACATCGGCGTGGTCGACAAGCGCTTCTTCCAGGGGCTGCCCAGCCCCGCGGCAGCGGCCATCGTCATGGGCCTGATCTGGTGCGCGATCGACGCGCCCTGGTATTCCGGCGTGGGCAACATGCCCTGGCTGCGCTGGGTTGCGTTTGGCGTGACCTTGTTCGCCGGGCTTTCGATGGTCACGAATGCGCCCTTCTACAGCTTCAAAGTCTTCGACCGCCGGCGCAGCGTGCCCTTCATCGTGCTGGTGGCCATCATGCTCGGCATCGGCCTCATCGCCCTCGATCCGCCCACCGTGTTGTTCGTGATCTTCTGCGTGTACGGGCTGTCCGGTTATGTGATCTACGGCTGGCGCAAGTCCAAGGGCAAGCCCGTCAGCGTCATCTCCACCAGCACCGACGAGCCCGATGAACGTGGCTTGCATCAATAGGCTTTCGTGCTAGATTCCCGACCCATGAGCCGCGCCACGCGAATTAGCCTGCTACTAGCCCTAGAGGAACCACGGGTTCGCTAGTCAGTCGCGCACGTACGCTCACACCTGACCCCAACGGCCCGTATGCAACCGCAGCGGGCCGTTCGTGTTTTCAAAGGCTGCTGGTTGCGCCCACCCCCACCGGATGGACTCACCATGTTGAAGCAACCGCAGCAAAAGTACCGCCCCTTCGCCCCTGTCGCTCTGCCGGACCGCACCTGGCCCGATGCCGTGCTGACCCGCGCGCCGATCTGGCTGAGCACCGACCTGCGTGACGGCAACCAGGCCCTGATCGAGCCCATGGACATCGAGCGCAAGCTGCGCATGTTCCAGCAGCTGGTGAAGATCGGCTTCAAGGAGATCGAGGTCGGCTTCCCGTCGGCCTCGCAGACCGAGTTCGACTTCATCCGCCTGCTGATCGAAGGCGGCCACATCCCCGAGGATGTGACCATCCAGGTGCTGACCCAGGCGCGCGCCCACCTGATCGAGCGCACCTTCGAATCGCTGGATGGCGCCAGGCGCGTCATCGTCCACGTCTACAACGCCGTCGCGCCCATCATGCGCCGTGTGGTGCTGGGCACGGACGAAGACGGCATCGTGGAGCTCGCGGCCTCGCATGCCCGCCAGATCAAGGAACTGGCTGCCGCGCGGCCGGGCGTGGACTGGCGCTTCGAGTATTCACCCGAGATGTTCTCCGGCACCGAGCTGGCCTTCAGCAAGCGCGTCGTCGATGCCGTCACCGCCGTGTGGGCGCCGACGCCCGAGCGCAAGTGCATCATCAACCTGCCGTCCACCGTCGAGCACAGCACGCCGAACATCTTTGCCGACATGATCGAGTGGATGCACCGCAACCTCGCGCGTCGCGACAGCATCGTGCTGTCCGTCCATCCGCACAACGACCGCGGCACGGGCACGGCGGCTGGCGAGTTCGCTCTGATGGCCGGTGCCGATCGGGTCGAAGGCTGCCTGTTCGGCAATGGCGAGCGCACTGGCAATGTCGACCTGGTCAACATCGCGCTGAACCTCTACACGCAAGGTGTCGATCCGCAGCTCGATTTCTCGGACATCGACGAGGTGCGCCGTTGCGTCGAGCACTGCACCCAGATTCCCGTGCATCCGCGCCACCCCTATGTCGGCGACCTCGTCTACACCTCCTTCTCCGGCTCCCACCAGGACGCCATCAAGAAGGCCTTCGCGGCTCGCCAGGAGGGGGAGATTTGGGACATGCCCTATCTCCCCGTCGATCCCAAGGACCTGGGCCGCAGCTATGACGCCGTCATCCGCGTGAACAGCCAGTCCGGCAAGGGCGGCATCGCCTATCTGCTCGAGGCGGAATACGGGCTGGAGCTGCCGCGCCGCCTGCAGATCGAGTTCAGCCAGGTCGTGCAGCGCGTCATGGACGACGCCGGCAAGGAGCTGACCGCGGCGGACCTCTATGCCATCTTCGAGCGCGAATACGGCATCGGCAACGCCGGCGCCTCCGTCGTGCAGCCGCAGATGACCGAGGTGGCGGGCGGCGCGATGCGCCTGTCGGCCGAGGTCGTGCTGGGTGGCTGGATGGGCCATGTGCAGGGCGAGGGCAATGGCCCCATCGACGCCTTCGTCAATGCCTTGTCTTCACGACTGGGGCAGGAGGTGCGCGTGCTGGACTACCACGAGCACTCCATCGGCAGCGGCGCTGATGCGCGGGCGGTTGCTTATCTGGAGCTGCGCGTGGGTGACGTGACTCGCCACGGCGTCGGTATTGATGGCAGCATCGTGCGTGCGTCCATGCAGGCCATCCTGTCAGGCCTGTCGCGTGCACCGGTGGCCGTGCCCCAGATTCGAGAGGAAAACGTGCGATGACCGACAAGCTCATCATCTTCGACACCACGCTGCGCGACGGCGAGCAGTCGCCTGGCGCGTCCATGACGCGCGAGGAAAAGATGCGCATCGCCCGCCAGCTGGAGCGCATGAAGGTCGACATCATCGAGGCCGGCTTTGCGGCATCCAGCAATGGCGACTTCGAGGCGGTCAAGGCGATTGCCGCGGCAGTCAAGGACAGCACGGTCTGCTCGCTGGCCCGCGCCAATGACCGCGACATCTCGCGTGCGGCCGAGGCCCTGGCGCCCGCGCACCGCGCCCGCATCCACACCTTCATCGCGACCAGCGAGCTCCACATGGAGAAGAAGCTGCGCATGACGCGCGAGCAGGTGCTGGAGCAGGCGACGCTGGCCGTGCGCTTCGCGCGCAACCTCTGCGGCGACATCGAGTTCTCGCCCGAGGACGGCTACCGCTCCGACATCGACTTCCTGGCCCGCGTCTGTGAGGCCGTCATCAAGGAAGGCGCCGGCACCATCAACATCCCCGACACCGTCGGCTATGCCATCCCCGAGCTGTATGGCGACTTCATCCGCCGGCTGCGCGAGAAGGTGCCCAACAGCGACAAGGCCATCTGGAGCGTGCACTGCCACAACGACCTGGGCATGGCGGTGGCCAATTCGCTGGCCGGCGTGAAGATCGGCGGCGCCCGCCAGGTGGAATGCACCATCAACGGCCTGGGTGAGCGGGCCGGCAATTGTTCGCTCGAAGAAGTCGTCATGGCCGTCAGGACGCGGCGCGACTATTTCGGCCTGGATGTGGGCCTGGACACCTCGCAGATCGTGCCGGCCTCCAAGCTGGTCTCGCAGACCACCGGCTTCGTCGTGCAGCCCAACAAGGCCGTTGTCGGCGCCAATGCCTTTGCACATGCCAGCGGCATCCACCAGGACGGCGTGCTGAAGGCCCGCGACACCTACGAGATCATGCGCGCCGAGGACGTGGGCTGGGCGGCCAACAAGATCGTGCTGGGCAAGCTGTCGGGCCGTAACGCCTTCAAGCAGCGCCTGCAGGAACTGGGCATCCAGCTGGAGAGTGAGGCCGAGGTCAACAACGCCTTCGTGCGCTTCAAGGACCTGGCCGACCGCAAGAACGAGATCTTCGACGAGGACATCGTCGCCCTCGTCATGGACGAGTCCGTCATCAATGACGCCGAGCATTACCGCCTGCTGTCGCTGGCCCAGCGCAGCGAGACCGGCGAGCGTCCGCATGCGGCCATCGTCTTCGCCGTCGGCCACCAGGAGCACCGCGCCGAGAGCGACGGCAACGGCCCGGTCGACGCGACGCTGCAGGCCATCGAGTCGGTCGTGCAGTCGGGGGCGGAGATGCTGCTGTATTCGGTCAACGCCATCACCGGCGGCAGCACCGAGTCCCAGGGCGAAGTCACCGTGCGCCTGCAGCATGCCGGCCGGGTCGTGAACGGCGTCGGTGCCGATCCCGACATCATCGTGGCTTCGGCCAAGGCCTATCTCAGCGCACTGAACAAGCTGCAGAGCAAGGCGGAACGGGTCGCCGCCCAGGGCTAGTCGAGCGGCGGCCTTGTAACCGCCGTGACCGCGGTCACGGCGCTCACAAACGTTTTCACGCGCTTGCGCAATCTGGCGCGGAAAGCCCCGTCTGCTCCTGCTTCAAACCACTGCTAACCCCCGCAGAATTCAGCCCATGGGTGGCCCGTGAGCAGCGTGCGGGTCGGTTGGGAAGCAAAAGTGGGCATTCGGGCCGGTCCCGATACCCCTAGCTTGTCAGCCAAGGCCTACTTGCGTGCGTTTGGAGCCCGCTGCGAAGCGAAAGAGCCGGTGGCAAGCCTGGGTGCATGGCCCGTCAGTACGGGACCGGAATTCACTTGAGGTATCTCACTTAAGTTCTTATCTTGTCGGTACTTTTGGCGTCACGTACACTGCCGCCCTGCGTTGGGGACCTCCGTTGAAGACATTTGCCGCCGCTTTTCTGAGCCTCGCCTTCCTGGCCGCACTGCCTGGCGCCGCCACGGCCGCCGCAGACTCCACCCCCTCCAAGGCCACCCGTACGCCCGCCAAGACGGCCACGGCTCCTGCTCGCAAGGTGCGCTCGGTCGTGCTGCGCAAGGCGGCGGCCCCCGTCATTCCGGCCGTGCCGACCTTCGGCCAGGTGGCCGGCCTGCACCAGGTGGACGACCCCCTGGCCCTGAAGTCCAGCGTCGCCTATGTGCTGGACCAGGACACCAACGAGGTGCTGTTCTCCAAGAACCCCCAGGCCGTCCTGCCCATCGCCTCCATCACCAAGCTGATGACGGCCCTGGTGGTCGTGGAAGCCGGCCTGTCGCTGGACGAGAAGATCACGGTCACCGATGACGACATCGACACCGAGAAGTTCACCCGTTCCCGCCTGGCCGTCGGCACGACGCTGACGCGCGGCGAAATGCTGCACCTGGCCCTGATGGCCAGCGAGAACCGTGCCGCCCATGCCCTGGGCCGCAACTACCCCGGCGGCCTGGAGGCCTTTGTTGACGCCATGAACGCCAAGGCCCAGACCCTGGGCATGAGCGACACCCATTACGTCGAGCCGACCGGCCTGTCCAGCCGCAACCAGAGCAGCGCTGCCGACCTGGCCAAGCTGGTCAATGTGACCAGCCAGGTGCCGCTGCTGCGCGACCTGTCCACCTCGCGCGAGGCCCGCGTCGCCCTGGGCAAGCGCCTGGTGCAGTTCCGCAGCACCAACGGCCTGCTGTCCAACCCGCTGTGGGACATCGGCCTGCAGAAGACCGGCTTCATCAACGAAGCCGGCAAGTGCCTGGTCATGCAGGCCAGCATGGCGGGCCGCAAGCTCATCATGGTGTTCCTGGATTCCAGCGGCAAGGCCTCGCGGATCGCCGATGCCGAGCGTATGCGCAAGTGGCTGGCGACGGTGCCGGATGCCGGCCAAGCCGCGACGGCATCGACGAAGTTGTGATTCGCCGCCCCGGCGTGAGGGCTGCCCTCGCCCTGTGTGGGCTGATGGCGGCATTGGCGAGCCCTGCGCAGTCCGTCTACAAATGCGTCAAGGGCGGCAGCATCAGCTATCAGAGTTCGCCCTGTGAGGGGGCGGCGGTGAGCGCGCAGGTGGCGACGCCCATCCAGACTGGCGCCGGCGGTTTGCCTTGGGAAGGCTTGCGCCAGGGCATGTCCCCCGAAGACCTCAAGCGCCTTGTTCCGGACCTGGGTGCTCCCACTGGCGAAAGCAGGATCCAGTCGCTGACGCGAAAGCGGGAAGCGAGGGTTGCGGGCTTCGACTTCGCTGTCCAGTACGCCTTTGACGGCGACAGAGGCTTGAAGTCGGTTCTTTTCGAGCGGGTCGGTGACGGGAAGGTGCTCGATCTTCAGTTGAGCAGCAACACCGGCAATCTGGCTGCGTTTGAAAGATTGACCCAATTCCTTGGCCGCAAGTACGGTCAGCCAAGCACCAGCGAGCTCAAGACCAAGGAAACCGGCTTCCCCGGCTTGTCTGCGACGTCGGAATGGATGGTCGAGGGCGGCAAGCTTTTTGTTGCCGTCATCCCGGTCACGGCGGAAACATCGATGCTCAACATGGGCCTCATCTTCAGGCCTGGCACCAAGCGCTGACCGGCCCGGCCGAGCCCGGGTTCAGGCCCGATGGCCGAGCGCCGCCGAGATCTGCGCCGCGGTTTCCTTCAGCCGCACCACCCAGCTTTCCTCGAGGCGGTCGGCCGGCGCCGAGATGGACAGGCCGGCGACCAGCTTGGCCTGGTCGTCGTAGATGCCGGCGGCCATGCAGCGCACGCCCAGCTCCAGCTCCTCGTCGTCGCGGGCGATGCCCCGCTGGCGCACCATGGCCAGTTCGCGCTCGAGCGACCCGATGTCCGTCAGGCTGTTGCGGGTGTGGCCCGACAGTCCGGTGCGCGTGGCGTAGGCACGCACGCGCGGGCTGTCGTCGCTGGCCAGGAAGAGCTTGCCGACCGACGTGAGATGCAAGGGCGCGCGGCCACCGACGGCGCGCACGACCTGCATGCCGGAGCGTTCGGAGTAGGTGCGCTCGATATAGACGATCTCGTCGCCCTGGCGCACC
Organism: Roseateles saccharophilus; assembly: GCF_031458095.1. Taxonomy (GTDB): domain Bacteria; phylum Pseudomonadota; class Gammaproteobacteria; order Burkholderiales; family Burkholderiaceae_C; genus Pelomonas; species Pelomonas saccharophila_A. The sequence continues at coordinate 1,178,336 of NZ_JAVDXU010000001.1, read as the reverse complement.
GAGAGATTGACCGGCTGGTGGGTGAACTTGTGCAATTCGCGCATGGCCGGCAGGGCGGCGTCGCGCACGTCCAGCCTGGCCTTCACCAGATTGCCCAGCTCCAGCATGCGCATGCCCAGGCGATAGCTGCCGGCCTCGGGTCGATCCACGAAGCGGCCCAGGGTCAGGTCATTGAGAATGCGGTGGGCCGTGGAGGGGTGCAGGCCGGTGGCCTCGGAGAGGGCCTTCAGCGAGACCGGATCCTGGTGCTGGGCCAGTACGTCCAGCAGCGAGAACATGCGCTCCAGCACCTGGATCGCCGGGGTCTGCTGGGCCTCTTTGGATTTCATGCCGTCATTGTGGGGGAGATTGCCTGTGTTTTGTATGGCGAAAGCGGGCTTCAGGAGGTGGCAAACGGCAATGGCGCTGGTGCTGGCTTGCGCGGCGCCGGCGTGGGCCGCCGAGCCGGCTTCTTCTGCAGCAGCGGCGCCTGGAGAGGCGCGCTGGGCGCGGGTGCCGCGGCTGTACGGCCGTATCACGGCCAACGAGCTGGGCCTGGTCATCAACACCGCCGACCCCTATTCGGTCGCCGTAGGCGAGTACTACGCCAGGCGCCGCGGGATCCCGGCGGAGCAGATCGTGCGCGTGCAGCTGCCGCTGCGTGCCAACCTCACGCGCGAGGAGTTCACGGCGCTGGACCAGGCCATCCGCAACCAGATGCCCGAGCACGTCAACGGCCTGGCTCTGGCCTGGGTGCAGCCCTATGCCGTCGACTGCAATTCATTGACCAGCGCGTTGGGGCAGGGCTTGCAGCCCAACGTCTGCGCGCAGTCCTGCGCCGCCACGCGCACCAGCGCCTACACGAGTTATTTCGGCGCCAAGCCCTGGCTGGTCATCGGTCTGCGGCCCACCATGCAATTGGCGGCCCGTTCGGTGCCCGCCGCCATGGCCATGATCGAGCGTGGCATGGCCGCCGACCACACGCTGGCCGCCGGCAGTGCCGAGCCGGCCATGGCCTATCTGGCTTCGACGCCAGACGCCGCGCGCAGTGTTCGCGAACGCCTGTTCCCGCCGGCCGGCCCCGTGCCCGGCGCCGCGGGCTTCGAGGTGGCACGGGTGAAGAGCAATGCGTTGCCGGCCATGCGCCGCATCCTGGTTTATGAAACGGGCCTTGCCCGCGTGCCGTCACCGCTGGGCGGTGAATGGCTGCCTGGTGCGCTGGCTGACCACCTGACCTCTTTTGGCGGCCAGCTCGACAAGCCCGCTGGTGAAGGGCAGATGAACATCCTTGACTGGATCGACGCCGGTGCGACGGCCAGCTACGGCACCGTCAGCGAGCCCTGCAACCATCTGCAGAAGTTTCCGCATCCGCAGATGCTGATCGCGGCCTATGCCCAGGGCGTCAGCGCGCTGGAGGCCTATTGGCACAGCGTGGCCTGGCCGGCTCAGGGCGTGTTTGTCGGCGAGCCGCTGGCGGCGCCCTTTGCTCCCGTTCCAGCGCCGGCATCGGCACCCACGCCCTGAGCAGCCGCGAGGCCGGCGCGTACGGCGCCCTCCAGCGTGGCAGGGTAGGGGCCGGCAATGTAGTCGCCCGCGGCCCACAGGCCCGGTGCGATGCGGCCGGTGGCCCGTTGAAGGCCCGGCGTGCAGGCAAAGGTGGCGCGCTTCTCGGTCAGCACCTTGTCGATGACGGGGGGCGTGGCCCAGTCGATCTCGCGCCTGGCCTGGGCCAGGACGGCTTCCGCGCAGCCGCCGCGTTCGACCCAGGCCGCCGCGCCGCTGACGACAAAGGCGAAGCGGCCTGGAGCGCCTCCCAATGCACCATGGTCGAAGACGAACTGGGCCGGCGCGTCCGGCCCTTCGCGCAGGGCCAGCATGGGTGAGGCCAGGGCGCTGCCGGGGCTGCTCAGGTAGACGGTGATGATGGGCTCGAAGCCCAGGGCGCCGGCCGTGGCCGACCAGGCCGGCGCGAGCTCGGCCGTCAGTCGTGCGGCCTCGACGCTGGTGCAGGCCAGCACGACGGCGTCGAAGGCCTCGCCATCGACACGCCAGCCGGGCTCGATGCGCTGTACGCGGGTGGCCAGGCGCAGCCGCTCGCCCAGCCAGACCGTCGCGGGGCCGGCCAGCAGCTCGGACAGTGCCCGGCGCGGCAGCAGCAGGTCGGCGCTGCCGGGGCCGCTGAAGAGGGCGTCCTTGAGCACGCGCAGGAAGACCTGGGCATTGGCTTGGGGTGCCGGCGTGTTCAGCGCGGCCACGCACAGCGGCTCGACAAGATCCCGCTTCACGGCGGCGGGCAGGCCAGCGCAAAGATCGGCAACGCTGAGGCTGGCATCACAGCGAAAGCCCCGCGCCAGCCAGCCGCCCGCGGCCATCAGCAGGCCCAGGCGGGCTGACCAAGGCCAGCCGCGGTGCGCGAGCACGCCGCGCGTGAAGGCGATCAGCGGCGACCCCGGCGGCAACCGCAGACCTGGCTCGCCGGGGTAGGGCAGGGCCAGCGGCAGGCGCTTCAGCACGCGGCTTGCGTCGACGCCGAGGCGCGCCATCAGCGCCAGGCTGTCGCGGTAGGCGCCGATGAGGATGTGCTGGCCGTTGTCGTAGGGCGGCTCGCCAGCGACGCTGCGCGCGCGGCCCCCCAGCTGGGGCGCCATCTCGAAGACGGTGATGTCATGGCCGGCATCGGCCAGCGCGACCGCGGCTGCAATGCCCGCCCAGCCGCCACCGACGATGGCGACGCGGCTCACCGGCCTCGCCAATTCGTCTTCATGGCGATCCAGAGCTTGCGCAGCGGCGTGAGGGCAATGCGCTGGTGCAGCACCTGGAAATCCTCGCGCTCGATCTCGACCAGCAGGGCGCGGTAGATATTGGCCATCATCAGGCCGGGCTTCTGCGCCGCGCGGTCGGCTGCGGGCAGCAGTGCGAGCGCTTCGTCGTAGAGCTTGTGTGCCCGCTCGGCCTGGAACTTCATCAGCGCCGTGAAGCGGTCGCTGTAACCCCAGGGCTTGCTGCGCAGCAGGATCTCGTTGGCCTTGACGCCGAACTGCTGCAGCTCGTTCACCGGCAGATAGATGCGGCCGCGCCGCGCGTCGTCGCCGACGTCGCGGATGATGTTGGTCAGCTGCATGGCCAGGCCCAGCTTGTGAGCGTACTCAACGGTCTGCGGCTGCGTGCGGCCGAAGATGGCGCTGGCGACTTCGCCCACCACGCCAGCGACCAGGTGGCAATAGCGCGCCAGGCCGGGGTAGTCGAGATAGCGCGTCTGCTGCAGGTCCATCTCGCAGCCTTCGATGACGGCGTTCAGGTGCTCGAGGCGGATGTCGTAGGTGGCCGTATGAGGCATCAGCGCCTTCATGACCGGATGGCTGGGCTGGCCGGCAAAGGCGCTGGCCACCTCCTTGCGCCACCAGGCCAGCTTGGTCGCGGCGACGCCGGCGTCGTGGGTTTCGTCGACGACGTCGTCCACCTCGCGGCAGAAGGCATAGAAGGCCGTGATCGCCGCCCGCCGCGGCGGCGGCAGGAACAGGAAGGCGTAGTAGAAGCTCGAGCCGCTCGCGGCGGCTTTCTCTTGGACGTATTGCTCTGGGCTCATGGTGCGGCCCGCATTGTCAGGGCGCGCCACAGCAGCCGAGGCCCGTCCCAAACCCTTAAGGCAGGGCGGTGCAGCAGGCTGTCGTGATGACGCGCCGCGATCTTGTCGAGGATGAGCAGGCCGCCCTGCACGACCAGGCGCAGCTCCCAGCCGGCGCGGCCGGGCAGGGTCAGGGCCAGGGGCGCCCCCTCCAGCATCAGGGCGCGGGCCCAGGCGCAGAGGTCAGTGATCAGGGCGCGGGCCGCGGGGCTGTCTCGGCAGGCCAGCACATCCGCGGCGCTCACGCCATGCCGGTCCAGGTCGCAGTGCGGCACATAGAGCCGGCCGTTGGGCCCGTCGCGGCTGAAGTCCTGCCAGAAGTTGATCAACTGCAGCGACGAGCAGATCGCATCCGATCGCTGCAGGGAGATGGCGTCGCTCACGCCGTACAGGCCCAGCAGCAGCCGTCCCACCGGGTTGGCCGAGCGGCGACAGTAGTCCAGCAGGTGGGCGCGGTCGCGGTAGCGCGGCGGGGTCAGGTCCTGCTCGAAGGCGTCGAGGAGGTCATGCAGCAGCGGCGGCTGCAGCCGGTACAGCTCGTGCGCCAGCGGCCCGTAGACCTGGGGCCAGCGCGACGAGGGCGCCTGGCCGGCCACCACCGCAGCGAGGTCGGCGCGGTAGTCGCGCAGGGCCTGGGCGCGCTCGGCCGTGGCGGCGTCACCCTCGTCGGCGAGGTCGTCCGCCGTACGCGCGAAGTGGTAGACGGCAACCACCGCCGGCCGCAGGGCGGGCGGGCACAGCACGGAAGCAACGGGAAAGTTCTCGTAATGGTCGACGCTCAAGCTTTTTCTCAAGTTCCGCTTGCAAAGCCCCGGTGTACCAGCGAAATTCGGCGAGGTTTGACAGTTGTCACAGGGTCTGAATACATTACTGACCCGCCGGTCATTAAATTTCAGGGCTGGTCGTTTCACCCTGCCGAGGTTTGCATGCCCCATCTTCTGCGTCTCGCGCCGCCCCTGCTGCTGGCGACGCTGCTTTCCGCACTGTTGTCCGGGTGTGGCAAGCAGCCTGCCGCTCCCGAGCCGGAACGCGCTGTGCGCACGCAACTCGTCAATGCCGGCGCGGCCAATGCCAGCCATGAGTATGCGGCCGAGGTGAGGCCGCGCATCGAATCCCGCCTGTCCTTCCGCGTCAGCGGCAAGCTGTTGAGCCGTTCCGTGAACCTGGGTGACTCGGTCAAGGCCGGCCAGGCTCTGGCCCGCATCGACGCCCAGGACCTGAAGCTGGCCGAAGCGGCCGCCAGTGCCGCCGTCATGGCCGCGCGCACCAACCGCGACCAGGCCGGCCAGGACTACAAGCGTTTCGTCGATCTGCAGCGCCAGGGCTTCATCAGCGCCGCCGAGCTGGAGCGGCGCGACTCGGCCTTCAAGGCCGCCCAGGCCCAGCTCGAGCAGGCCAAGGCGCAAGCCGACGTGCAGGGCAACCAGGCCGGCTATGCCCAGCTGCTGGCCGACGCCGCCGGCGTCGTCACCGGCATCAACGCCGAGCCCGGCCAGGTGCTGGCCGCCGGCACGCCGGTCGTCACCGTGGCCCTGGATGGTCCACGCGACATCGTCTTCTCCGTGCCTGAGGATCAGATCGGCCCCGTGAAGGCGGCCGCCGGCTTGGCCGGTGCGCTCAAGGTGCGCCTGTGGGGCGGCGACAAGACCTGGCCGCTGACGCTGCGCGAGGTCGCCGCCGCAGCCGACCCTGTCACCCGCACCTTTCTCATCAAGGCCGACGCCGGCAAGCTGGACGTCAGGCTCGGCCAGTCCGCCACCGTGGTGCTTGACCTGCCGCAGAGGGTCGGCGTCATCAAGCTGCCCCTGGCGGCGGTGCTGCAGCAAAGCGGCAAGACCTCGGTCTGGACGCTGGACGGCGCCTCGATGACCGTCAAACCGGTGGCCGTGCAGGTGGGCGGCGCCGACGGCAACGAGGTCATCATTGCCGGCGGCTTGAGCCCCGGCCAGGAGGTGGTCGTCGCGGGCGTGCATGTGCTCAGCCCAGGCCAGAAGGTCAAGCGCTACGTGCCGCCGCGCACGACGGCGGCGCCGACGGCTGCCGCGGCTTCTGCGGCCTCACGCTGAGCCGGGGCCGCATATGAGTCCCGATATCACCAAGCAGCCCCACGTCGGCGGCTTCAATTTCTCGCGCTGGGCGCTCGAGCACCCGGCCCTGACGCGCTACCTGATGGTGGTGCTGATGCTGATGGGCTTCGTCGCCTATTTCCAGCTTGGCCAGGACGAGGACCCGCCGTTCACCTTCCGTGCCATGGTCATCCAGGCCTTCTGGCCGGGCGCCACGGCCCAGCAGATGGCCGACCAGGTCACCGACAAGATCGAGAAGACGCTGCAGGAGGTGAACCACGCGGACAAGATCCGTTCGTACACCAAGCCGGGCGAGTCACTGACGGTCTTCCAGGTCAAGGACAACACGCCGCCCAAGGAGGTCGCCGACCTCTGGTACCAGACGCGCAAGAAGATCGGCGACATGCGCTCGACCCTGCCCCAGGGTGTGCTGGGCCCGGTGTTCAACGACGAGTTCGGCGACGTCTACGGCTCCATCTACGCGCTGTCGACCGACGGCTTCAGCCGCGAGGAGCTGCGCGAGCATGCCGACCGCGTGCGCCAGGCCCTGCTGCAGGTCAAGGATGTAGCCAAGGTCGAGATCTTCGGCGTGCAGCCCGAGAAGGTCTTCATCGAGGTCTCGCAAAAGCGCCTGGCCCAGCTGGGCCTGGACTTCAACCAGGTCATCAATCAGATCGGCGCGCAGAACGCCGTCGAGGGCGCCGGTGTGCTGAACGCCGGCAGCGCCAACTTCCAGATCCGCGTGCAGGGTCAGTTCACGACAGCCCAGGCCCTGGCCGAGGTGCCCATCCGCGCCATCAACCCGCAGACCGGCGTGGCCAGCCAGATGCGCCTGGGCGACATCGCCGACATCAAGCGCGCATACGTCGACCCGCCGGCCACCAAGGTGCGCCACCAGGGCAAGGAAGTGCTGGCGCTGGGCGTGTCCATGGCCAAGGGCGGCGACATCATCGCGATGGGCAAGGCGCTGAACATCGCCCTCAAGGGCATAGAGCGTGAGTTGCCGGCCGGCATCCAGCTCGAGCAGATCCAGGACCAGCCCAAGGCCGTGACGACCTCGGTCGGCGAGTTTGTGCATGTGCTCATCGAGGCTGTCGTCATCGTGCTGGCGGTCAGCTTCATCTCGCTGGGCCTGCACACCAAGCCGCTGCGCATCGACATCTGGCCCGGCCTCGTCGTCGGCATCACCATCCCGCTGGTGCTGGCCATCACCTTCACGACCATGTTCTATTGGGGGGTGGGCCTGCACAAGATCTCGCTGGGCTCGCTGATCATCGCGCTGGGCCTGCTGGTGGACGACGCCATCATTGCCGTCGAGATGATGGTGCGCAAGCTCGAAGAGGGCTACGACAAGATGCACGCGGCCACGTTTGCCTACGACGTGACGGCCATGCCCATGCTGACCGGCACGCTGATCACGGCGGTGGGCTTCCTGCCCATCGGCCTGGCCAAGTCGACGGTGGGCGAATACACCTTCGCCATCTTTGCCGTGACCGCGGCCTCGCTCGTCATCTCCTGGCTCGTCTCGGTCTATTTCGTGCCCTATCTTGGCGCCCTGCTGCTAAAGAGCAAGCCGGCTGCGGACGGCGAGGTGCACGAGCTTTTCGACACCCCCTTCTACAACCGCTTTCGCGCCGTGGTGCGCTGGTGCGTGGAGAACCGCTGGAAGACCATTGGCATCACGCTGCTGGTGTTCGCGTTGGGCATCCTCGGCATGGGCCGCGTGCAGCAGCAGTTCTTCCCCGACTCCAGCCGCCCCGAGGTGCTGGTCGACCTGTGGCTGCCCGAGGGCTCGACCATCCAGGAGACCGAGGCCCTGGCCAAGCGCTTCGAGGCGCGCATGCTGAAGGAGCCGAGCATTGCCAGCGTGACGAGTTGGATAGGCTCCGGCGTGCCGCGCTTCTATCTGCCGCTGGACCAGATCTTCCCGCAGGCCAATGTCACGCAGTCCATCCTGCTGCCCAAGGATCTGGCGGCTCGCGAGGAGTTGCGCAAGCGCCTGCCGGCCGTGCTGGCCGAAGAATTCCCGGATGCGCGCGGCCGCGTCAAGCTGCTGCCCAACGGGCCGCCGGTGCCCTATCCGGTGCAGTTCCGCGTCACCGGCGCCGACCCCAAGATCGTGCGCGACTGGGCCGACAAGGCCAAGGACATCCTGCGCGCTAGCCCGAACATGCGCGGCGTCAATGACAACTGGAACGAGAACGTCAAGATGCTGCGCCTCAAGATCGACCAGGACAAGGCGCGGGCGCTCGGCGTGTCCAGCCAGGGCCTGGCGCAGTCGGCCCGCACCCTGCTGTCGGGCACCGTCATCGGCCAGTACCGCGAAGCCGACAAGCTCATCGACATCGTGCTGCGCCAGCCGCTGGACGAGCGCGCCGTCATCACCGACATCGCCAATGCCTATGTGCCGGCGAGCACCGGCCGTGCCATTCCGCTGACGCAGATCGCCAAGGTCGAGTTCGACTGGGAGCCGGGCGTGATGTGGCGCGAGGGGCGGCTCTACGCCGTCACCGTGCAGGGCGACGTCGCCGAAGGCCTTCAGGGCGCGACAGTGACCAAGGAGGTCTGGCCCAAGCTGGATGAGCTGCAAAAGCAGATGCCCACCGGCTACGGCATCCAGATCGCCGGCGCCGTGGAGGAGAGCAGCAAGGGAACGGGCTCCATCGCGGCTGGCGTGCCCATCATGCTCTTCATCACCTTCACGCTGCTGATGCTGCAGTTGCAGAGCTTCAGCCGCGCCATGCTGGTCTTCCTGACCGGCCCGCTGGGCATCGCCGGCGTGGCCATGGCGCTGCTGGTGCTGAACCGGCCCTTCGGCTTCGTTGCGCTGCTGGGCGTCATCGCGCTGATGGGCATGATCATGCGCAACTCGGTCATCCTGATCGACCAGATCGAGCAGGATCGCGCCCGCGGCGTGCCGGACTGGTCGGCCATCGTCGAGTCGGCGGTGCGGCGCTTCCGTCCCATCGTGCTAACGGCGGCGGCGGCGGTGCTGGCCATGATCCCGTTGTCGCGCAGCGTGTTCTGGGGCCCGATGGCGGTGGCCATCATGGGCGGCCTCATCGTCGCCACCGTGTTGACGCTGCTGGCCCTGCCGGCCATGTACGCGGCCTGGTTCCGCGTCATGCGGCCTCGGGAAGAAGAGCACAGCCGGCTGCAAACCCAGTTCGTCGACAGCGAAATCCCCGGCCAGGCCTGACGCCGTTTCTTCAGGGTTTTGCCGCCCCGCGCATCGGGGCGGCCGGTAGACCGCGCGGGGTCGCTACAATCGCCGGTTTGCCGAATCGCCTGAATCGTCCCAAAAGGGTTGCTTCCTGAAGCAACCCGACAAAAACCAACCCGTTGCGCGGGTGGCGAAATTGGTAGACGCACCAGGTTTAGGTCCTGACGCCTTCACGGGCGTGCCGGTTCGAGTCCGGCCCCGCGCACCACTGTCCTTCAACTGTTTCCCGAGTCCATCATGGCCGTCACCGTCGAAACCCTCGAAAAGCTGGAGCGCCGCATCACCCTGCACGTGGCGGCCGCTGACATCAACAACGAAGTCGAGTCGCGCCTGAAGAAGCTGGCCCGCACCGTCAAGGCCGACGGCTTCCGCCCCGGCAAGGTGCCGATGAATGTCGTCGCCCAGCGTTACGGCTACTCGGTGCAGTACGAAGTCGTCAACGACAAGGTCGGCCAGGCCTTCATGACCGCCGCCAACGAAGCCCAGCTGCGCGTCGCCGGCGCTCCGCGCATCGAGCAGAAGAACGAAGCTCCCGAAGGCCAGATGGCTTTTGACGCGATCTTCGAGATCTACCCCGAAGTCAAGATCGGCGACCTGGCCGCCGCTGAAGTCGAGCGCGTCACCAGCGAAGTCACCGACGAAGCCATCGACAAGACCGTCGAAATCCTGCGCAAGCAGCGGCGCAGCTTCGCCCAGCGCCCGGCTGCCGATGTGGCCCAGGCCGGCGACCGCGTCACCATCGACTTCGAAGGCAAGATCGACGGCGAGCCCTTCCCCGGCGGCAAGGCCGAGGCTTTTCAGTTCCTGATCGGCGAAGGCCAGATGCTGGAGCAGTTCGACGCTGCCGTGCGTGGCATGAAGGCCGGCGAGTCCAAGACCTTCCCGCTGCAGTTCCCTGAGGACTACCACGGCAAGGACGTGGCCGGCAAGGAAGCCGACTTCCTCGTCACCGTCAAGAAGATCGAAGCCCAGCACCTGCCCGAGGTGAACGAGGCCTTCGCCAAGTCCCTGGGCATCAAGGACGCGACGGTCGAAGGCCTGCGCGCCGACATCAAGAAGAACCTCGAGCGCGAAGTGAAGTTCCGCGTGCTGGCCCGCAACAAGGGTGCCGTCATGGACGCCCTGGTGGCCGCCTCCGAGCTGGAAGTGCCCAATGCGCTGATCGAAGGCGAAGCCGCCCGCATGGTCGAGCAGGCCCGTGAGGACCTGAAGAAGCGCGGCGTCAAGGATGCCGACAAGGCCGAGATCCCCACCGACATCTTCAAGCCCCAGGCCGAGCGCCGCGTGCGCCTGGGCCTGGTGGTTTCCGAGCTGGTGAAGGCCAACAACCTGTTCGCCAAGCCGGCCCAGTTGCAGGCCCACATCGAAGAGCTTTCGCAGAGCTACGAGAAGCCCGCTGAAGTGATGCGCTGGTACCTGGGTGACCGTGAGCGCATGGCCGAAGTCGAGGCTGTCGTCGTCGAGAACAATGTCACGGACTACGTGCTGTCCACGGCCAAGGTGACCGACAAGGCGCTGCCGTTCGACGAGCTGATGGCCGCCGGCAACTGATAGCCCCTGGCTGCATCAAGGGCGCCGTGCCGCGAGGCTCGGCGCCCTTTTGCTTGCAACCTCATAATCTGCCCCCATAACGGCTGATGCTGAATCTGTTTTCAAGGACCTGAATGAGCGCTCTCGAAACCACCAACCTGGGCCTGGTGCCCATGGTCATCGAAACGTCCGGCCGTGGCGAGCGCGCCTACGACATCTATTCGCGCCTGCTGCGCGAGCGCATCGTCTTCCTGGTGGGCCCCGTCAACGATGCGGTGGCCAACCTCGTCGTCGCCCAGCTGCTGTTCCTGGAAAGCGAGAACCCTGACAAGGAGATCTCGCTCTACATCAACAGCCCGGGCGGCAGCGTGTCGGCCGGCATGTCGATCTACGACACCATGCAGTTCATCAAGCCTGAGGTGTCCACCCTGTGCATGGGCATGGCGGCCAGCATGGGCGCTTTCCTGCTCGCGGCCGGTGCCAAGGGCAAGCGCTTCTCCCTGCCCAATGCCAAGGTGATGATTCACCAGCCGCTGGGCGGCGCTCAGGGCCAGGCCACGGATATCGAAATCCATGCGCGTGAAATCCTGAAGACTCGCGAGACCCTGAATCGCATCCTGGCCGAGCGCACCGGCCAAACCCTGGAGAAAATCCAGTCGGATACCGAGCGCGACTATTTCATGTCCGCGGCCGAGGCCCAGACCTACGGCCTGATCGACCAGGTGCTGGAACACCGGCCCTGAGTTGTGAGGGGCCGTAACTGGCCCCCGGATTCGCAGCGCAATCGGGGCCCTTATCCCTACGAGGGCCCCGAGATCGTTTGGACTATCATCATTTCAGGCACCCGCCTGACCACTGGCATCCCGAGCAGACCCCATGGCCGACAAAAAAGGCACCTCCAGCGAAAAAGTTCTGTACTGCTCGTTCTGTGGCAAGAGCCAGCATGAAGTCAAAAAGCTGATCGCCGGTCCCTCGGTCTTCATCTGCGACGAATGCATCGAGCTGTGCAACGACATCGTCCGTGACGAGATCCCGGCGCCGGCGCCTGCCGCGCGCGCCGGCAAGTCCGACCTGCCCGTGCCCAGCGAGATCAAGGCCAGCCTCGATCAATACGTCATCGGCCAGGACGTCGCCAAGCGCACGCTGGCCGTGGCCGTCTACAACCACTACAAGCGCCTGCGCCACATGAGCACGACCAAGGATTCGGTCGAGCTCTCCAAGAGCAACATCCTGCTGATCGGTCCCACCGGCTCCGGCAAGACGCTGCTGGCGCAGACGCTGGCGCGCCTGCTGAACGTGCCCTTCGTGATCGCCGACGCGACGACGCTGACCGAAGCCGGCTATGTCGGCGAGGACGTCGAGAACATCATCCAGAAACTGCTGCAGAACTGCAATTACGACGTCGAGCGTGCGCAGCGCGGCATCGTCTACATCGACGAGATCGACAAGATCTCGCGCAAGGCCGACAACCCGTCCATCACCCGCGACGTGTCGGGCGAGGGCGTGCAGCAGGCCCTGCTCAAGCTCGTTGAAGGCACGATGGCCTCGGTGCCGCCGCAGGGCGGCCGCAAGCACCCCAACCAGGATTTCCTGCAGATCGACACGACCAACATCCTGTTCATCTGCGGTGGCGCCTTCGACGGCCTGGAGAAAGTCATCCAGAACCGCAGCGAGAAGTCGGGCATCGGCTTCGGCGCCACGGTGAAGAGCAAGAGCGAACGCCGTGTCTCCGAGGTCTTCCGCGAATGCGAGCCCGAGGACATCATCAAGTTCGGCCTCATTCCCGAACTGGTGGGCCGCCTGCCCGTCGTCGCCACGCTCGGCGAGCTGACCGAGGACGCCCTGGTGCAGATCCTGACCGAGCCCAAGAACGCCCTGGTCAAGCAGTACCAGCAGCTGTTCGAGATGGACGGCGTAGAGCTCGAGATCCGCAAGCCGGCACTCGCCGCCATCGCCCGCAAGGCGCTGGCGCGCAAGACCGGCGCGCGCGGCCTGCGCTCCATCATGGAGCAGTCCCTGATCGACACCATGTTCGACCTGCCGGCGCTGGAAGGTGTCGAGAAGGTCGTGCTGGACGAACACAACATCGAGGACGCCTCGGCACGTCCCTTGCTGGTTTACCGCGAACAAAAGGCCAGCGCGTAAACCGCCACTGAGCCCTCCAACTTGCAATCGCCCCCTCAGGCCGCACATCGGCCTGAGAAAGAGAGGTCTTCATGTCCGGACATCCCATCCTTCCCGCCGACCCCATCACGCTGCCGCTGCTGCCGCTGCGCGACGTCGTCGTCTTCCCGCACATGGTCATCCCGCTGTTCGTCGGGCGCCCCAAGTCCATCAAGGCCCTTGAGGCCGCGATGGAGGCAGGCCGCCAGATCATGCTGGTGGCCCAGAAGGCCGCCGGCAAGGACGAGCCCAAGCCCGAAGACATGTTCGAGGTCGGCTGCGTCTCCAGCATCCTGCAGATGCTCAAGCTGCCCGACGGCACCGTGAAGGTGCTGGTCGAAGGCCTGCAGCGCGCCACGACCCTGTCCATCACCGAGCCCGGCGAGCACTTCGTCGCCGAGGTCACGCCCATCCCGCCCGAGACCGAGCACGCGCCCGAGGTCGAGGCCCTGCGCCGCGCCGTCACGCAGCAGTTCGACCAGTACGTCAAGCTCAACAAGAAGATCCCGCCCGAGATCCTGACGTCCATCGGCGGCATCGACGATCCGGGCCGCTTGGCCGACACCATCGCCGCCCACTTGCCGCTCAAGCTCGATGCCAAGCAGGCCGTGCTGGACCTGGCCGAAGTGGCCAAGCGCCTGGAGAAGCTGCTCGACCTGCTCGAGCACGAGGTCGACATCCTGCAGGTCGAAAAGCGCATCCGTGGCCGCGTCAAGCGCCAGATGGAGAAGAGCCAGCGCGAGTACTACCTGAACGAGCAGGTCAAGGCCATCCAGAAGGAACTCGGCGACGGCGAAGAAGGCGCCGACATGGAGGAGCTCGAGAAGAAGATTCTCGCGGCCCGCATGCCCAAGGAAGCGCGCAAGAAGGCCGACGCCGAGCTGAAGAAGCTCAAGCTGATGTCGCCCATGTCCGCCGAAGCGACGGTGGTGCGCAACTACATCGACACCCTGGTCAACCTGCCCTGGAGCAAGAAGACCAAGATCAAGCACGACCTCAAGAACGCCGAGGACGTGCTCAACGAAGACCACTATGGCCTCGAGAAGGTCAAGGACCGCATCCTTGAATATCTCGCGGTGCAGCAGCGCGTCGAGAAGGTCAAGGCGCCCATCCTGTGCCTGGTCGGCCCTCCGGGTGTCGGCAAGACCTCGCTCGGCCAGAGCGTGGCCCGCGCCACCGGCCGCAAGTTCATCCGCATGGCCCTGGGCGGCGTGCGCGATGAAGCCGAGATCCGCGGCCACCGCCGCACTTATATCGGCTCCATGCCGGGCAAGGTGCTGCAGTCGCTGACCAAGGTGGGCACGCGCAATCCGCTGTTCCTGCTCGACGAGATCGACAAGCTGGGCATGGACTTCCGTGGCGACCCGTCGTCGGCCTTGCTGGAGGTGCTGGACCCCGAGCAGAACCACACCTTCGGTGACCATTACATCGAGGTCGACTTCGACCTGTCCGATGTGATGTTCGTCGCCACGTCCAACTCGATGAACATCCCGCCGGCCCTGCTGGACCGCATGGAAGTGATTCGCCTGTCGGGCTATACCGAGGACGAGAAGGTCAACATCGCCCAGACCTATCTGCTGCCCAAGCAACGCAAGAACAACGGCGTGCTGGACGAAGAGCTGGAAGTCACCGAGTCTGCCGTGCGCGGCATCATCCGCTACTACACGCGGGAAGCCGGCGTGCGCTCGCTCGAGCGCGAGATGTCCAAGATCTGCCGCAAGGTGGTCAAGGGCATCCAGCTCAAGACCTATGAGGGCAAGGTCACGGTTACCGAGGACAACCTCAACGACTTCTTGGGCGTGCGCAAGTACGACTTCGGCCGTGCCGAGAAGAAGAACCAGGTCGGCCAGGTCGTCGGCCTCGCATGGACCGAAGTGGGCGGCGATCTGCTGACCATCGAAGCCACCGCGATGCCGGGCAAGGGCAACATCATCCGCACGGGCTCGCTCGGCGATGTGATGAAGGAGTCGGTCGAGGCTGCTCGCACGGTGGTGCGCTCGCGCGCCCGTCGTCTCGGCATCAAGGACGAGGTCTTCGAGAAGCGCGACGTGCACGTCCACGTGCCCGATGGCGCGACGCCCAAGGATGGTCCGAGCGCGGGTGCTGCGATGACGACGGCCTTCGTGTCCGCGCTGACCGGCATCCCGGTGCGTGCCGACGTCGCGATGACCGGCGAGATCACACTGCGCGGCGAAGTCACGGCCATCGGTGGCCTGAAGGAGAAGCTGCTCGCGGCCCACCGCGGCGGCATCAAGACCGTGATGATCCCGGAAGAGAACGTCAAGGACCTGCAGGACATTCCGGAGAACGTGAAGAACCAGCTGGAGATCGTGCCGGTGCGCTGGATCGAGCGCGTGCTCGAGGTCGCACTGGAAGCCGCGCCGACGCCGCTGCCCGACGAGGAAGTCCCCGTCGCCGCGGCCAAGCCGGAAGATGGCGCCGCCAAGACCACGGTGGTCCCTCACTGAAGAAGTGCCGCTGGCTTGTCAGCCGACCAAAAATTGGATTACAATGCCAGCTTCGCTAGATCGCAAAGAGTGATCCAAGTGTTCTAGCGAAATTGCGTAAGCAATGCGGGTGTAGCTCAGTTGGTAGAGCGCAACCTTGCCAAGGTTGAGGTCACGAGTTCGAGCCTCGTTACCCGCTCCAGTTTTTCAAAAGGGAAGCCCCGGCTTCCCTTTTTCATCAGAGTCGCACCAACGGCTTTGATTGGGTTTTACGGCGGCGCGGTAGCAAAGCGGTTATGCCCCGGATTGCAAATCCGGTTAGTCCGGTTCGACTCCGGACCGCGCCTCCAAAAAATTCGCTTTTAGGCACCATGCGGGTGTAGCTCAGTTGGTAGAGCGCAACCTTGCCAAGGTTGAGGTCACGAGTTCGAGCCTCGTTACCCGCTCCAAAAAATCGGTCGCACCGATGTTTGGCCGCAAGGCCAGGCGAAATGCGCGGGTGTAGCTCAGTTGGTAGAGCGCAACCTTGCCAAGGTTGAGGTCACGAGTTCGAGCCTCGTTACCCGCTCCAAATTCACGGGAGATTCGAGCGATCGAGTCTCCCGTTTTCTTTTGTGCGGCCGGGATAATCCGCTCGCCGCGTGGGTGGCGAAATCGGTAAACGCAGCGGACTTAAAATCCGCCGTCTCGAAAGGGACGTACGGGTTCAAGTCCCGTCCCGCGCACCAACTCCTCAAACGGTCAGCACCTGCTGGCCGTTCCTGTTTTCGGGCTGCCAGGCGTGGACGGCCGTGTCCTGCCAGCCCAGCACTCGGCTGATCCAGCCCTGCAGGGCGACCGGATCGCCGCTGGTCTCAATGTCCAGTGCGGGTGCGCCGTCAGTGGGGGGGCACAGGCTGACCGCGCGACGCGCGACAGCGGTCTCGATACGCAGCAATTCAACATCGGCACCCAGCGCCGCTCGCCACAGCGGCTCGATGAATGGATAGTGAGTGCAGCCCAGCAGGGCGGTGTCGACGCCGGCCGCGCGCAAGGGCTCGCAATAGCGCTCGACCAGAGCCCGAAGCTCGGTGCTGTCCAGGTCGCCGGCCTCGATGTGATCGACGACGCCGGCGCAGCCCTGCACGACGACCTGTCGATCGCCTATATGCCTGTCAATCAAGGCGCGCAGCCTTGCACTGGCCGCCGTCGCGGGCGTTGCCAGCAGGCCGATGCGGCCATTGCGCGTTGCCGCAACGGCGGGCTTGATGCCAGGCTCAGTGCCGACGAAGGGCAGGGTGGGCCAGCGCTCGCGCAGCGCCTCGATGGCATGAGCCGTGGCTGTGTTGCAGGCCACGACGATGAGTTCGGCGCCGCACTCGATCAGATGTTCGGTTATGGCGATGCTGCGAGCACGGATGTCCTCGGGGCTGCGGTTGCCATAGGGCGCATAGGCGGTGTCGGCCAGGTAGCGCAGGCGCGCGGTGGGCAACTGCTCGCGCAACTCGCGCAGCACCGTCAGTCCGCCGACGCCGGAGTCGAAGACGCCGATCTCGCGGCGCGTGTTGGGTTCAATCTGCATGGGCAAAAAGCAGTCTAGCTTCACGATTTCGAGAGGCCTCTCCAAAAAAGCTTCGTCCACCGCCAACAAGGGTCTGGCTAGAATCGAACGATCGTGCTTTTTTATGCGCGGCTCCGCCCGGAGCGACCCTTAGAATCTGATTAACGTTTACGTCAATTCGAGCTGGAGTTTTCGATGAAGGTCTTGGTCCCTGTCAAACGCGTCGTCGACTACAACGTCAAGGTGCGCGTCAAGAGCGACGGTACGGGCGTTGATATCGCCAACGTGAAGATGTCGATGAACCCCTTCGACGAGATCGCCGTCGAAGAGGCCGTGCGCCTGAAGGAGAAGGGCGCCGTCACCGAAGTGATCGCCGTGTCCTGCGGCGTCACGCAGTGCCAGGAAACCCTGCGCACCGCCATGGCCATCGGTGCCGACCGTGCCATCCTGGTCGAGACGCCCGCCGACCTGGAGCTGCAGCCCCTGGCCGTCGCCAAGCTGCTGAAGGCCCTGGTGGACAAGGAAGGCCCCTCGCTGGTCATTCTGGGTAAGCAAGCCATCGATGACGATTGCAACCAGACCGGCCAGATGCTGGCCGCGCTGACCGGCATGCCGCAAGGCACCTTCGCCTCCAAGGTGGAAGTGGCCGGCGACAAGGTCAACGTGACGCGTGAAGTGGACGGCGGCCTCGAGACCGTGTCGCTGAGCCTGCCGGCCGTCGTGACGACCGACCTGCGCCTGAACGAGCCGCGCTACGTCACGCTGCCCAACATCATGAAGGCCAAGAAGAAGCAGCTCGACGTCGTCAAGCCCGCCGACCTGGGCGTGGACGTGACGCCACGCATCAAGACGCTGAAGGTCAGCGAGCCGCCCAAGCGTGGCGCTGGCGTGAAGGTGCCTGATGTGGCCACCCTCGTCACCAAGCTGAAGACCGAAGCCAAGGTGATCTGATGACCTTGCGGGACAGACCGCGCGGCGCAGCCGCGTGCTCTGTCCTCAACTGATTCAAAAGAATTTGGAGATATTGAAATGACCGCACTCGTCATTGCTGAACACGACCACGGCACCCTGAAGGCCGCCACCCTGAATACCGTCACCGCCGCTGCTGCCCTGGGCGGCGACGTGCACGTGCTGGTGGCCGGCCACAACGCCGGCGCCGCCGCCGCGGCCGCCGCGCAGATCGCTGGCGTCGCCAAGGTCCTGCACGCCGACTCCGCCGCCCTGGCCGAAGGCCTGGCCGAGAACGTCGCCGCGCAAGTCATCGCGCTGGCCTCGAGCTACAGCCACATCCTCTTCCCCGCCACCGCCGCCGGCAAGAACGTCGCCCCGCGCGTCGCTGCCCTGCTGGACGTGGGCCAGATCAGCGACATCACCAAGGTCGTCAGCGCCGACACCTTCGAGCGCCCGATCTACGCCGGCAACGCCATCGCCACCGTGCAGAGCGCCGACGCCACCAAGGTCATCACCGTGCGCACGACCGGCTTCGACCCGGCCGCTGCCACCGGTGGCTCGGCCGCCGTGGAATCCGCGGCCGCTGCGCCCGACTCGGGCAAGAGCAGCTTTGTCGGCCGCGAGGTCACCAAGAGCGATCGCCCCGAGCTGACCGCCGCCAAGATCATCGTGTCCGGCGGCCGTGCCCTGGGCTCGAACGACAAGTTCATGGAAGTGCTGACGCCGCTGGCCGACAAGCTGGGCGCTGCACTCGGCGCTTCGCGCGCCGCCGTGGACGCCGGCTACGCCCCCAACGACTGGCAGGTCGGCCAGACCGGCAAGATCGTCGCGCCCCAGCTCTATGTGGCCTGCGGCATCTCCGGCGCCATCCAGCATCTGGCCGGCATGAAGGATTCCAAGGTCATCGTCGCGATCAACAAGGATCCGGAAGCGCCCATCTTCTCGGTGGCCGACTACGGCCTGGAAGCCGACCTGTTCACGGCCGTGCCGGAACTCGTCGCCGCGCTGTAAACAGCCCACGCTGACCACATCGGGCGCCCCGACTTTCGTCGTCGCGGCGCCCTTTTTGTTTCCGCCAGGAGGAACAAATGAGTTACCAAGCCCCCGTCAAGGACATGCTCTTCAACATCCAGCACCTCGCTGGCCTGGAGACGCTGACCCAACAGATCCCTGCCTTCGCCGATTTCGGCCTGGACACCGCCGCTGCCGTGCTGGACGAATGCGCCAAGCTGACCCAGGACGTCATCGCGCCGCTGAACTTCGAGGGTGACAAGAACCCGTCGAGCTGGAAGGACGGCGTGGTCACGACGACGCCCGGCTTCAAGGAGGCCTTCCGGGCCTATGGCGAAGGCGGCTGGCAGGGCCTGGTGCACCCGCCCGAGTTCGGTGGCCAGGGCGCGCCCAAGACGATTGCGGCGGCCTGCAACGAGATGCTGCAGTCGGCCAATATGAGCTTCGCGCTGTGCCCGCTGCTGACCGACGGCGCCGTCGAAGCCCTGCTGACCGCGGGCAGCGACGAGCAGCGCAGCGTCTATATCCCCAAGCTGCTGGACGGCTCGTGGACGGGCACGATGAACCTGACCGAGCCTCAGGCCGGCTCGGACCTGGCCCTGGTGCGCACGCGCGCCGAGCCTCAGGGAGACGGCAGCTACAAGATCTTCGGCACCAAGATCTTCATCACCTATGGCGAGCACGACATGGCCGAGAACATCGTCCACCTCGTGCTGGCCCGCGTGGCCGGCGCGCCGGAGGGCGTGAAGGGCATCAGCCTGTTCCTGGTGCCCAAGTTCATGGTCAATGCCGACGGCTCGCTGGGCGCGCGCAACGACGCCCACTGCGTGTCCATCGAACACAAGATGGGCATCAAGGCCAGCCCGACGGCCGTGCTGCAGTTCGGCGACCACGGCGGCGCCATCGGCACCTTGATCGGCCAGGAAAACCGCGGCCTGGAGTACATGTTCATCATGATGAACGCGGCCCGCTACGGCGTCGGCCTGCAGGGCATCGCCATCGCCGACCGCGCTTACCAGAAGGCCGTGGCCTACGCCAAGGACCGGGTGCAGTCCCGCCCGGTGGACGGCTCGGTGGCCGGCAGCGCCGCCATCATCCACCACCCCGATGTGCGCCGCATGCTGATGACCATGCGCTCGCTGACCGAGGGCTGCCGCGCGATGGCGAGTACCGCTGCGGCTGCGTTCGACGCCGCCCATCATCATCCCGATGCCGAGGCGCGCAAGCAGAACCAGGCCTTCTACGACTTCATGGTGCCGCTGGTGAAGGGTTACAGCACCGAGATGAGCCTGGAGGTCACTTCGCTCGGCGTGCAGGTGCACGGCGGCATGGGCTTCATCGAGGAGACCGGCGCGGCCCAGTACTACCGCGACGCCAAGATCCTGACCATCTACGAAGGCACGACGGCCATCCAGGCCAACGACCTCGTCGGCCGCAAGACCTCGCGCGACGGCGGCCAGCTGGCGCGCGGCATCGCCGGCCAGATCGAAGTGACGGAAGGCGCCCTGGCCAAGCGCGACAGCGTCGCCGCCCGCGCGGTGCTGAAGGCCCTGCGCAGCTCGCGCGAGGACTTTCTGGCCGTGGTCGACTTCATCGCCGGTTCCGCCAAGGGCAATCCCAATGCCGCTTATGCCGGCTCGGTGCCCTATCTGATGCTGGCGGGCAATCTCGTCGCCGGCTGGCAACTCGCGCGGGCCCTGATGGCCGCGGAAGACGCCTTGGCGACTGACAAGGAATTCATGGCCGCCAAGATCACGACGGCGCGCTTCTATGCCGAACACATCCTGCCGCGCACCGCATCGCTGCGTGCCGCCATCGTGGACGGCGCGGACAGCGTGACCGAGCTGTCGCTCGAATCCTTCTGAGGAGACTGAATTGGCATTGCCACCGATCCTGAAGAACCTGCCGCTGCCGGTCATCGGCTCGCCGCTCTTCATCATCAGCAACCCCAAGCTCGTCATCGAGCAGTGCAAGGCCGGCGTCGTCGGCGCCATGCCGGCGCTCAACGCCCGGCCCGCCGAACTGCTCGACGAGTGGCTGGCCGAGATCACCGAAACGCTCGCGGCCTACAACCGCGCCAATCCGGACAAGCCGGCCGCGCCCTTTGCCATCAACCAGATCGTGCACAAGAGCAATGAGCGCCTCGAGCACGACATGCAGGTCTGCGCCAAGTACAAGGTGCCCATCGTCATCACGTCGCTGGGCGCGCGCGAGGACGTGAACGCGGCCGTGCATGGCTGGGGCGGCATCGTGCTGCACGACATCATCAACAACAAGTTCGCCAGGAAGGCCATCGAGAAGGGCGCCGACGGCCTCATCGCCGTGGCGGCCGGTGCGGGCGGCCATGCGGGCGTGAAAAGCCCGTTCGCGCTGATCCACGAGATCCGCGAATGGTTCGATGGCCCGCTGGCCTTGTCGGGCTCCATGGGCACGGGCGACGCCATCCTGGCCGCCCAGGCCATGGGTGCCGACCTGGCGTATATCGGCTCGGCCTTCATCGCGACCGAAGAGGCGCGCGCCAGCGCGGAGTACAAGCAGATGATCGTCGCCAGCAACAGCGACGACATCATCTACAGCAACCTCTTCACCGGCGTGCATGGCAACTACCTGCGCGGCTCCGTCGTCGCGGCGGGCCTGGACCCGGAGAACCTGCCGGAGAGCGACCCCAGCAAGATGAACTTCGGTGGCAGCGCGGCCAAGGCCTGGAAGGACATCTGGGGCAGCGGCCAGGGTATTGGCGCGGTCAAGGAGGTTGTGCCGGCGGCGCAGCTGATCGGCCGTCTCAAGCGCGAGTACGCGGCAGCGCGGCAGCGCCTGTCCCTGAGCTGATCCGCACCTGAAGCTGCAACGGCCGCCCTCGAGGCGGCCGTTGCTTTTGGTGGATTTCCTGTCCCTGAAGCGGGCGACGCATGAAAACGTCTCGCACGGGTTTTCCATGAAACCGCTTTCTTGCTTCTCCCAGGAGGATGGCAGGCAAATTTGAAAGCGCTTTCATAAATGCTTTCCGATGGCGACCTGACCCTTGCAGCGGCTGCATGCGGGGGAGAGCAGTAGGTCTTCGCAGTCGAGACGCCGGCCGGGGAAGGGCCAATCCGCCCTCCCAGCGTTGGGACCCGAACGACCCGCCGATCCCCACGACGAGCGGGCAAGGAGACAAAGGTGAATCTTGTTTTGCGTTGCTTGCGCCTGCTCGGCGCTTGTTGGTTGCTGGCCCTCGGCCTGCTCGGTGCCACGCCGGCCCTGGCCCAGGACTACACCCAGGGTGTCGAGGTCAGCGGCACCACGGCCACGATCTGGTTCAAGTCCAATGTGTCGACCACCTGGGTCGATGCCCACTACACGGTCAACAACGGCGCCCAGCAGAACATCCGCATGACGGCCGCCAACGGCCGCTATGAACAGAAGCTCACCGTCGCCAGCGGCAACGTGATCGGCTACTGGTTCACCTACAACAACGGCACGCCGGCCTACGACACGCCCAAGTTCACGTACACGGTGGGCGGCGACACGGCCAGCGGTCCGATCTGCTTCTACGCCGACATCAACTACACCGGCGCCAGCCTGTGCGTCAGCGCCGATTCGAGCTGGATCGGCACGGCCTGGAACGACCGCGTCTCCTCCGTCAAGGTGCAGTCGGGCTACCAGGTCACGCTGTACAACGACGTCAACTACGGCGGCTCCTCGCTGGTCCTGGCAGCCAACGAGCCCAACCTCGTCAACCGTGGCTTCAACGACCTGACGTCCTCGTACAAGGTCGGCCAGGCCAGCGGCACCTGGAACGGCCGCACCACCTTCAACATCGTCAACCAGACCGGCGGCCGCTGGGCCGACGATCAGGTCTACTGGGCCATCATTGGCAAGGACTGGAGCACCGACAAGTTCGTGCGCGTGGATGCCTCGGGCAACTTCATTCCCATGTCCACGGCCGACAACGGCGCGCTGACCAAGGGAGGCCAGACCTATACCAACTACTTCCACAAGCTCAGCAACACCCGCTCCATCACCATCCCGGCGCTGAATTCGGCCCGCGTGCTGCTGTCGGTGGGCTCGCCGATGTACATCAAGGTCGTCGTCGATGGCAACGGCAACATCGGCTATGCCGGCGCCAACATCGAGAACCCGACCGATCCCAACATCGACGTCTACTTCGACTTCGGCGAGATGGCCATCATCCCGCAGGGCCGCCCGGACCCCGGCATCTTCATCAACACGACGCGCGTCGACCATTTCGGCTTCCCGCTGAAGCTGCGCGTGCAGGGCTTGGGTGGCTATGACCAGACCGTGGGCGAGGCCCTGGCCGAGACGCGCGACCAGCTCTTCAGCAAGTTCATTGCCGAGGTGCCCACGCAGTTCAAGCCGCTGGCCCAGTCGCCTTATTCACCGTACCGCATCATGGCCCCGGCTCACGCCAGCTTCAAACCCGGCCAGGCCAACGCCAACTATCTGCAGCCCTATATCGACGCCGTCTGGGCGCGCTACCGCAACGAAGACCTGGTCTTCACGCTGCAGAACCTGGGCACCTTCCGCGGCCGCGTCAGCGGGGACCGCTTCACCTTCACGGGCGGCTCGCCGGCCGGCACCTTCTACATCAACGGCAAGCCCGACACGGCCATGGTGCTGCTGGGCGCCGGCCTGCTGGCCGACGCGAGCGGCAACCCGACCAACACGGGCACGCAGCTGCAGATCCAGGCCCAGATCTGCGCCGCGCTGAATCGCCACGTGATGGAAACGCCAGCCAACTGGTACGTCCAGTCTGCCCATTACCCGTCGGGCACGCTGGGCAACTGGTACGCCAAGTTCTGGCATGACCACAGCATCAACAAGAAGGCCTATGGCTTTGCGTATGACGACGTCGGCGACTTCAGCCCGTCGCTGCACACCCAGGCCCCGACGACGGTGACCTACACCATCGGCTGGTAGGCCCACTACGCCATGAACAAGGCCCCGCGTTGCGGGGCCTTTTCTTTTGCGGATCCGTTCAGCGCCTGGCGTTGATGCGCCAGGCTGGCAGCGTCCAACCGGTCCAGAGTGCAAGCCCGCGCAGCAGCACGGCCGTTGCCGCTGCAGCGCTGATGACCGCCCATTGCGGCGCTTGCAGCTGCACGGCGCCCACCAGCACCCAGCCCCCGACGAAGCTGCACAGCGCGTAGGGCCGGTGGTCGTGGAAGGCAGCCGGAATCTCGTTGCAGACGATGTCCCGCAGCACGCCGCCGAAGGTGGCCGTGATCACGCCCATCAGCACGGCGACGATGGGCGGCTGGCCCAGGTCCAGAGCGATCAGCGCGCCGTTGGCGGTGAACAGGCCCAGACCCAAGGCGTCGGGCCACTGGATGGCCTTCTCCGTCAGCGCCAGGTGGCGTCGGCGCAGGAAGAGCATGGCAGCGAAGGACAGGGCCATCAGTGCCCACAGCCAGTCGGCGTGCTCAACCCAGAAAAAGGGCCGCCGGTCCAGCAGCACATCGCGCAGCGTGCCGCCGCCGAAGGCCGACAGGCCCGCCACGATGCACAAGCCGACGACGTCGAGATGCTTGCGCGCGCCGGCCAGCAGGCCGGACAGCGCGAAGGCAAGGGTGGCGGTGATCTCGACGACGGACTGGATCGTCGAGAAGTTGATGACGGGAGGTTTCACTCTCGGATCATCGAGTGACGCTGTAGCTTGCGGGCCGAGCGCCGGGCCGCGCCCTAGCCGGCCCGCCTTTGGCGATGTGCTTGCCGGTCAATCCGGCAAGCATCGCCGTCCCCTCGGGGACCGACCAGGCGCGCTCGCGTCCAGCGGAGCGAGACTGGGCGAGGGGCATCATTTCACCGTGGCCCATTTGGCCTGCGGCGCGTCGTTGGCCGAATGCGGAATCGTCACGCCGGCCTTCATCGCCCAGGGGCGCACCTGGTGGTGGATGGGGATGAAGAGGAACTCGTCGCGGGTGCGCTTGAGCGCCTCCTGCATCAGCGCCAGGCGCCTGGGCACGTCGGTCTCGACCTTCATCTGTTGCACCAGGGCGTCGACCTTGGCATCGCTGACGCGCGAGAAATTGCCCTTGCCGTCTGCGCCGCCGGTCTTGGTGTGGACGATGTCCTGCAGCGTGTATTGCGCGTCGAAGGTCGTCACACCCCAGCCGTACATATACAGCGGCAGCTCGTAGCGCTGCATGGCGGCCGAGTGCTGGGTCATGGGCTGGGTGCTGAGCTTGGCCTTGATGCCGACGCGCGCCCACATGGAGACGACGGCCTGGCAGATCTCCTCGTCGTTGACGTAGCGGTCGTTCGGGCAGGCCAGCGGCGTCTCGAAGCCCTCCGCGTAGCCGGCTTCCGCCATCAGCTGCTTGGCACGGGCCAAGTCGGACTTGGCCACCGTGTCCAGCTCCTGGGACCAGCCGTAGGCCACCGGCGCCACCATGATGCCGGCCGGGATGGACAGGCCGCGCATCAGGCTGCGCTTGATGGCTTCGCGGTCGATGGCCAGCGACATGGCCTCGCGCACGCGCTTGTCCTTCAGCGGGTTCTTGCCCTTCACGTTCGAGCCCTTGAGCTCGTCGCTGCCGATGTCCAGCGCGAAGAAGATGGTGCGGTTCTCCGGGCCGTCGATGACCTTCAGGCGGGGGTCGGCCTTGAGCTTGGCGACATCCTGGGGCGGCAGGTCGGTCAGCAGGTCGAGGTCGCCGGAGAGCAGGGCGGCCACGCGGGTCGCGTCGGACTTGATGGGCAGATAGGTGACCTCGCTGATGTTGCCCTTGGGCTTGTCCCACCAGTCCTTGTTGGCCACCATGGCGATCTTCTGGTCGGGCGTCCAGCTGACGATCTTGAACGGCCCCGTGCCCATGGCGTTGCGCGAGGCGTAGGTGTCTTCCTTGGCCTTGAAGTCCTGCGGGTTCTCCGAGCGGTTCTTGGCCGCCCAGGCCCTGCTGAGGATGCGCACATAGGTCAGGTTGCGCGTGATCACGGGGTTGGGACCTTCGAGCATGAAGTCCACCGTGTAGTCGTCGATCTTCTTCACCTCCTTGATGCCGGAGGCGTAGATGATCATGTTGCTGGCCGGATGCTTGATGCGCTGCAGGCTGAAGACGACGTCATCCGCCGTGAAGGGCGTACCGTCGTGGAACTTGACGCCGCGGCGCAGGTCGAAGCGCAGCTGGGTGGGCGTCACATAGGTCCACTTGGTGGCCAGCGCCGGCTCGACGTCGAACTTCTCGGTGTAGCGGGTCAGGCCCTCGTAGGCATAGCCCGTGATGGTCGACGTCGCCGAGTGATTCTGCGAATGCGGATCCAGCGTCTGGATGTCGTTCTGCGCGGCCCAGCGCAGCGAGTTGGCATTGGCGGTGAGGGATGCGCACGCCAGCAGGGCGGCGGCGACCAGACGCAGCTTCATCTTGGGAATCCTCGTTGATTCGGAGCCGCGATGATCGCTGATTGCCGATGGGTTTCCGGGGTGTTGCCGGACTGTTTCCCTGCTGGGGCTGGGGTCACAGCGCCGCTTGCTCGGTGACGGGTGGTCGGTTGGCGGGCGCCGGTGATTGCAAGCCCGTCATCATGCCGGCCACGAAGTCGATGAACGCCCTGACCTTGGCCGGAACGTGGTCGCGACTGGGGTAATAGACGTAGAGAGGGAAGGTTTCGTCAGGCCAGTCCGCCAGAACGGGCACCAGCGTGCCCGCGCGCAGGTGGGCGTCGATGCCGAGGTCGATCACCTGGACAATGCCATGGCCCGCAAGGCAGGCGCCAATCTTGGTGCCCGCTTCGGTGACGGTCAGGCTGCCGCTCACGGCCACCTTGACCTTCTCATCGCCGCGCCAGAACTCCCAGTCGAAGGACCTGCCGGTGGCTGGGTCGATGGCCAGAATGCACTCGTGACCATCTTCGACCAGATCCCTGGGCGCCTTCGGCCTACCCCGTTGCGCGAGGTAGGACGGCGCGGCCACGGTCAGGACCCGCGGGCTGTAGAGCCGGCGACAGACCAGGGTCGACAGGGAGGGTGGTCCAAACCGTATGGCCAGATCAAAGCCATCGCTCACGAGGTCCGAGAGGTCGTTCCTGGTCTCCAACTTCAGTTGAAGTCCGGGGTGGCACTTCAGGAACTGGGCCAATTCCGGCGCCAATACCAGGCGGGCAAAGACGGCGTCACAGGCCACACGGAGCGTTCCCTTGACGGCTGCGGCCTGGCCTGAGGCTCCGACGGCAGCGTCTTCGATCCCCTGGAGCAGGGGCAGTACCTTTGACAACAGCTCGTGTCCGGCGTCTGCCACTTCGACGTGCCGGCTGCTGCGATGCACCAGCTTCGCCCGCAGGCGGTCCTCCAACCGTTGGATGGCGCGACTCACCGCGGGTTGGGTCTTGCCCAGGCGCAGTGCCGCACGACCAAAGCTCCTGGATTCGGCCACGGCGGCAAGGGCAAGCAAGTCGCTGACAAATCCGCCGTCGAGGTCTTCCATGGTCGTTCCGGTAGTGGCCGCGCTCCGGCTATTGGACTCGAAGCGCCGTTCCCTTCCATCGAGCCTGCCCTATCGATGCGTTCCGATCATGGCTGCGATAACCGCGTCGCAGTAGGCGAGGGCGGGAGGAGCTTTCAACATGTGGGTCGTTCGACCACTGAGTAAACCCAACCAT
Source organism: Roseateles saccharophilus (assembly GCF_031458095.1). GTDB lineage: Bacteria > Pseudomonadota > Gammaproteobacteria > Burkholderiales > Burkholderiaceae_C > Pelomonas > Pelomonas saccharophila_A. The sequence continues at coordinate 1,151,203 of NZ_JAVDXU010000001.1, read as the reverse complement.
GACACAGACCCAAGCCATCGTCGCTTTGATCGAGGACTATTTCCATCTGGCCTACGAGCCCGAGAGCCGGGATTTCAACCAGGTCTTCCATCCGAGCTGCCTGGTCCAATGGCTGCAGGACGGCCAGCTCAACACCCTGTCGGCGCCAGACTATGCGGCGCTCATCCATGCGCGGCCGAGTCCCCGCTCGACTGGCGCGCCCAGAGAAGAGGCCATCCTCTGCACCGAGAACATCTCGGACAGCCTGTCCACCGCCACGGTGAGGGTGCGCATCGGGAAGAAGCTGTTCAACGATCACTTCGTCTTGCATCGGCTGGCGGGCAGCTGGCTGATCACCAACAAGTCGTCCTTCGTCGCCCACAACTTCGATTGAAGCGCTTCGCGTGCGGATACCGAGGCAGACTCGAGCTAGTTGACCGAGGTGAAGCGCGCCTCAAACGTATCGTTCGAACGGTGCAGGGTCCGCACGCCGGGCTTCATGGCCCAAGGCCGGATCTGGTGGTGCACCGGGATGAAGAGGAATTCATCGCGCACGCGCAGCAGGGCCTCGCGGATCAGCGCATTGCGCGCGCTGACGTCGGGCTCGAACTGAATGCGCTCGACAAGGGCATCCAGCGTCGGGTCGGCGAGACGGCTGAAGTTCTGGCCGCCGTTGCCGCGCGAGTCCACGCTGTGGCCCCAGCCCTGCAGGCCCTGGTGGGCGTCATAGGTCGGCATGGCGATGCCGATCAGATAGAAGGGCGACTCGAAGCGCTCCAGAGCCTGGATGTGCAGGCTCATGGGCTGGGCATTGAGCCGCGCCCGCACGCCGATGCGCGCCCACATGGCCACCGCCGCCTGGCAGATCTGCTCGTCGTTGACGTAGCGGTTGTTGGGGCAGCGCAGCGGCACGTCGAAGCCCTGCGGGTAACCGGCCTCGGCGAGCAGCCTGCGGGCCTTGTCGGGGTCGGCCTTCAGCGGTGTGTCCAGGACCGCGTCGTAGCCGTTGACGCCCGGCGCCACCATCAGCGCCGCCGGCACCGACAGGCCGCGCATGATGCTGCGCCTGATGGCCTCGCGGTCCAGGGCCAGGTTCAGGGCCTCGCGAACGCGCTTGTCCTTGAAGGGGTTCCTGCCCTTGACGCTGGCGTCGCGCAGTTCGTCGCTGGCCTGGTCCATCGCGAAGAAGACGGTGCGCACCTCGGTGCCCTCCATCAGCTTGAGGCGGGCGTCCGCCTTGAGGCGTTGGTAGTCCTGGGGCGGCACGTCGGTGACGAGATCGACATCCCCCGACAGCAGGGCCGCCACGCGCGTGGGCGCCGACTTGATAGGCAGATAGCTCAGTTCGGTGATGTTGCCCTTGTTGCTGTCCCACCAGTCCTTGTTGGCGACCATCTGCACGGCCTGGTCGGGCTGCCAGCTGACCAGCTTGTAGGGACCAGTGCCATTGGCATTGCGCGAAGCGTAGCCCTCCTCCTTGGCCTTGAAGTCCTCGACATGGCCGGCGTTGTTCTTCAGCGCCCAGGCCCGGCTGATGATGCAGAAGCTGACGAGGTTCTGCAGCAGCAGCGGCGTCGGCGCCTCCAGCATCACGTCGATGCTGTAGTCGTTGAGCTTGCGGATCTCGCGGATGCCCGAGACATAGGCCTGCATCGCACCCTGGGGCTCGCGGATGCGCGCGAAGCTGAAGAGGACGTCATCCGCCGTGAAGGCGCTGCCGTCGTGGAACTTGACGCCGCGTCGCAGCTCGAAGCGCACCTGCGTCGGCGAGATGTACGTCCAGCGCGTCGCCAGCGAGGGCTCGGGCTGGTGGTTCTCGCCGCGCCGCGTCAGGCCTTCGTAGACCTGGGCGGCGATGGTCAGCGAGGTGGTGTGGTTCTGCGAATGCGGGTCCAGCGTCAGGATGTCGTTCTGCGCCGCCCAGCGCAGTGGAGCCGCGCCGGCCGACAGGGCGGCGAACAGCCCACAGGCCAGGACGGCGAGGATCCTCACTTGACAGTCGTGTAGCGAGCCTCGAAATAGTCATTCGAGCGGTGGATGGTGTCCACGCCCGGCTTCATGGCCCAGGGTCGGATCTGGTGGTGGATGGGCACGAAGAGGTATTCATCGCGGATGCGCAGCAGGGCCTCCTTGATGAGGGCATTGCGCTTGGGCACGTCGGGCTCGAACTTGATCTTCTGGATCAGCGCGTCCAGCGTGGCATCGCTGACCTTGCCGAAGTTGAAGTTGCCGTCGGCGCCATTGGTGCGCGTATGGCCCCAGGCCTGCATGCCGTAGAGGGCGTCATAGGTGGAAACGCCCCAGCCCAGCATGTAGAAGGGCGACTCGCCGCGCTGGAAGGTCTGGCTGTGGGTGGAGAAGGGCGCGGCGATCAGCCTCACCTTGACGCCGATCTTGGCCCACATCGACACCGCCGCCTGGCAGACCTGCTCGTCGTTGACATAGCGGTTGTTGGGGCAGTGCAGCGGTACCTCGAAGCCTTGCGGGTAGCCGGCTTCGGCCAGCAGCTTGCGGGCCTTGTCGAGGTCGGGCTTGAGCGGTGCGTCCAGGGCCGCGTCATAGCCGTTCACGCCGGGCGCGATCATCAGCGCCGCCGGCACCGACAGGCCGCGCATGATGCTGCGCTTGATGGCCTCGCGGTCCAGGGCCAGGTTCAGGGCCTCGCGCACGCGCTTGTCCTTGAAGGGGTTCTTGCCCTTGACGCTGGACTCGCGCAGTTCCTCGCTGCCCTGGTCCATGACGAAAAAGACGGTGCGGATCTCCGAGCCTTCCAGCAGCTTGACCTTGCCTTCCTCCTTGAGCTTGAAGAAATCCTGGGGCGGCAGGTCGGTGACGAGGTCGACGTCGCCCGACAGCAGGGCGGCCACGCGCGTCGGCGCGCTCTTGATCGGCAGATAGCTCAGCTCGGTGACATTGCCCGGGTTCTTGTCCCACCAGTCCTTGTTGGCCACCATCTTGACGGCCTGGTCGGGCTGCCAGCTGACCAGCTTGTAGGGGCCGGTGCCGTTGGCGTTGCGGGAGGCGTAGTTCTCCTCCTTGGCCTTGTAGTCCTGGGTGTTGGTCGTGTTGTTCTTGGTCGACCAGGCCTTGCTCATGATGGGGAAGCTGATGATGTTCTGCAGCAGCATCGGCGTCGGCGCCTCGAGGAGGAGGTCGACGGTGTGGTCGTCGATCTTCTTGACCTCCTTGATGCCCGACACATAGGTCTGCTTGGTGCCCTGGGGCTGGGTGATGCGACCAAAGCTGAAGACCACGTCGTCGGCCGTGAAGGGCGAGCCGTCGTGGAACTTGACGCCCTTGCGCAGGTCAAAGCGCACTTGCGTCTGGGAGAGATAGGTCCACTTGGTGGCGAGGGACGGCTCGGGCCGGTACTCCTTGCCCAGCCGGGTGAGGCCCTCGTAGATATGGGCGCCGATGGCGTTGGAGGTGTTGTGGTCCTGCGAATGCGGGTCCAGCGTCAGGATGTCGTTCTGCGCGGCCCAGCGCAGCGGGTTGGCGGTGGCCACGCCAAGCGTCAGCGCGGCCAGCAGGGGCAGGAGTCGGAGCAGGGATTTCATGCGGCGTCCTCGGTGCGTCGAAGCCGAAAAATGTAGCCGCGCCCCCCCGGGTGTCCGCTAGGGCTTGCCCGCGGGTTCGAGTGAGCAATCGCAACCGACGCCGGCAGCAATCCAGCGCTTCACCAGCCAGCCTCGCAGCCCGCTCGGCTGTGCCGCTAGCGCGCCGCACACATAACGTGCACCGTCCCAGCGCAGGGCGACGCATGCACCTTTGAGGCGCCGGCTCAGGATGACGCCCAGCGGGCAGGGCTCGGCCAGGCAGCAGACGCCGCAGCCATTGCAGGGTGCTCCGAGGCCCGGCTTGGGCGGCGCGTCGGGGTGGATCCGGATGATCCGTGTCGGGTCCATGGCTGGAATCATGGGCCGCAAGACGGCCCGGACTGCAACGCCTGCCGCAATCGGCTTGCCACCTCGGTCGCCTGTTCGGGCCTGACATTGGTGAAGCCGATCAACAGGCCCTGGCCCGCCTCGTGCTGTACGGCATGGGCGGAAAGTGCCGACGGCGCCAAGCCTTGGGTGCGAGCACGCAAGACCAGGTCCGTGTCCGGCTCGCGCCCGGGCAAGCGGGCCAGCAGCGTGAGCCCACCTTCGGGAGCCGCCAGCTCGATGCTGCCGCCGAATTCCTGCTGCAGTGCGCGGGTCAGCGCCGCGCTGCGCTCGGCGTAGCGCAGCCGCATGCGCCGCAGGTGCCGGGCGTAGTGGCCGCCGGCCATGAAGGCGGCCACGGCGGCCTGCTCCTGCTGGGCATGGCCGCGGTGGCAGAGTTCGCACGCGGCGGTCGCGGCCTCGACCCAGGCGGCGGGCGCGACGAGATAGCCCAGCCTCAGCCCGGGGAACAGGGTCTTGCTGAAGCTGCCCGCGTAGAACACGCGGTCGTGCCGGTCGATGCTCTTCAGTGCCGCCGGCTTGCGCCCGACATAGTGGAACTCGCTGTCGTAATCATCCTCCAGCACCCAGGCATCGCCGGCCTGGGCCCAATCCAGCAGGGCCTGGCGGCGCTGGGCCGAGAGCGCCACGCCGAGCGGGCTCTGGTGGCCGGGCGTGACGACGGCCAGCCAGGCGGCCGGGTGGTGTTGCCGAGCGTAGACCACGTCCATGCCGGCCGCATCGACCGGGATGAAGGCCAGCCGCAGCTGCGCCGCCTCCAGCGCCCGGCGGGCGAAGCGATAACCGGGGTCCTCCAACCAGACCTCCGCGCCCGGCGGCGCCACCAGGCCCACGACCAGTTGCTGCGCGGCCTGATAGCCGGCCGTGACGAAAACCTGGGCGGAGTCGCAGGCAATGCCGCGCGACACCAGCAGATAGGCCGCGATGGCAGCGCGCAATTCCGGCAGGCCGCGCGGGTCGGGGTAGCAGAAGCGCTGGGCGTCCAGACGTCGTGCCGCGCTGGCCGTCAGGCTGGCCCACAGCGTGCGCGGGAACAGGTCCAGCGCCGGCAGGCCGCCGCGAAACGGCCAGAGGTAGTCGTCGGGCAGGGTGAACGCCGCAGGCTGCGCAACGGCAGGCACCCGGGCGGGCGCCAGGTTGGCCGGCCGGAGGCTGGGCGCCACGACGGTGCCGGCCGCTCCGCGGCCCAGGACGCAGCCCTCGCCCGCCAGCCGCCCGTAGGCCGCGTCGACCGTGCCGCGGGCCACGTTGAGCTGGGCTGCCAGGCTGCGCGTGGACGGCAGGCGCTCGCCGGGCGCCAGTCGGCCTTCAGCGATGGCCTCGCGGATGCGCTGGTAGACCTGCTCCTGCAGCGGCTGGGCCGACGCGGCTTCAAGGCGCAGCGCACCCAGCGGGGACGGCGGTGGCAGTTGAGTCATGGCCCAGTCAATTCGCGAGGATTTGGCTCTGTTTGAGCAGGCCATTCTCCGGGAGAGTTGCAGCCATGGACATGCAGCTTCGATCATCTGACGACGGGCTTGGCACGCCGGCTCCCGTCCCGGCGGCCCGCCAGGCCGTGGCTCTCGCGCCGGCCTTGGCTGCGATGGCCTATCCCTTCTGGTTGCGGGCCTTCCATGCCAGCGGCCCGCAGTGGCCACTCGCCGCGCTGCCGCTGCTGGCCGCCTTCGCCATGCCGCTGCTCGCGGCGTTGCTGTGGCTGCGTGCAGCCGGTGCGGTGCCCGGCTCGGCTTTCGAGCTGCGCACGCGCCGGCTGGCGCTGATGAGCGTGGCGGCGCCGCCGCTGTTCGTGTTCTGCGCCTTCCTGTTGAGTGTGCTGGGCCGCCCGGTTGCCGAGCCACTGGCCTGGGTGGTGGCGTGGCTGACCGCCGGCCTGTGGGCGTGGGCAGGCTCGCGCAGGGTCGAGCCCCCTGCCGCCCAGCCTGCGGACGCGACCGCGCGCGTCGCCCACGGCCTGTTGGCGGCGATGCTGCTGGCCTTCGTCGCGTTCCACCTCGCCAACCACCTGTTCGGCCTGCTCGGGCCGCAGGCGCATGCCGCGGTCATGAAGGTCGGGCGCGGCGTCTACCGCCTGCCTGCGGTGGAGGCCATGTTGGTGGCGCTGCTGTTGCTGCAACTCAGCCTCGGCAGCCGGTTGGCCTGGCGCTGGAGCCGGCAGCGCATGGATGGCTACCGCGCCGTGCAGGTGGCGACGGGTGTCTACCTCGGCTTCTTCCTGCTCACGCACATGAACTCGGCCCTGGTGTCGGCGCGCGCACTGCAGGGCATTGCGACGGACTGGGCCTGGGCTTCCGGCGCGCCGCAGGGCCTGCTGCTGGACGCCTGGAACATCCGCCTGTTGCCGCACTATGCGCTGGGCGTGTTCTGCGTGCTCGCGCATCTGTGCTGCGGCCTGCGCAGCGTGCTGCTGGCGCATGGCCGGCCGCCGGCGGGCGTCAACCGTGTCTGGCTGGCGGGGCTGGCGGTGTCGGCCAGTGTGTCGGTCGCGATCGTGGCGGGCCTGTGCGGCCTGCGGATCACCGGCAATTGACAGGGGAGCCAGGCCATGACTTTGTTCAAACCAGGATGATGGCGCCGTCATGCCCTTCCTTCAGGACGGTGCGCCTCGCCGAGGCGTCGCCCGGTCACGCTACACGACAGGAGAGTTCAAGATGTCCAAGGTCAGAGTTGCCGCCTTCAGCATTTCCCTCGACGGTTTCGGGGCCGGACCCCGCCAGAGCCTGCAAGCGCCGCTGGGCGTGGGCGGCGAGGGCCTGCATGAATGGTTCCTCCCGACCCGCACCTTCCAGCGGATGGTCGGAGGCGGGGAGGACGGGAGCACGGACGCCGACGATCGCTTTGCGGCGCGCAGCTTCGAAAACGTCGGCGCCTGGATCCTTGGCCGCAATATGTTCGGCCCGGTGCGCGGCCCTTGGCCGGACGAGAGCTGGAAGGGCTGGTGGGGGTCCAACCCGCCCTATCACGTGCCGGTGTTCGTGCTGAGCCACCACGAGCGGCCGCCGCTGGAGATGGAGGGCGGCACGGTCTTCCATTTCGTGACCGGAGGCATCGAGGCGTCGCTGCGGCGCGCCAAGGAAGCGGCCGCCGGCAAGGACGTGCGCATCGGCGGCGGCGTCTCGACCATCCGCCAGTTTCTGCAGGCCGGTTTGATCGACGAGATGCATCTGGCCATGTCGCCGGTGCTGCTTGGCAGCGGTGAGGCACTGCTGGCCGGTCTGGACCTGCCTGCCATGGGCTGGCGTGTCACCGAGCGTGTGGGCACGGCGCAGGCCCTGCATGTGGTGATGGCGAGGTCGGGCTGAGCTTCAGCAGGCGGCGCGCGCGTCAGGGGCGACATCACGCGTCCCGGATGCGAACTCCGCCTGATGCGCCAGGCCCCAGCCGCGGATGGCTTCGGCCACCGGCAGCACCGATAGCCCGTGCGGCGTGAGGGCATAGCGCACGACGGCAGGTACGGGCCCGGTGCGCTCGCGGCTGACGAGGCCGTCGGCCTGCAGCTCGCGCAGCTGCTCGGCCAGCACCTTGGCCGACACCTCGGGCAGGCGGCGCCGCAGCGCGGCGAAATGCAAGGGACCGCCGGCCAGGCGGTACACGACGAAGAGCTTCCAGCGGCCGCCGATGGCCGCCAGCGCGGCCGTCAGCGCGCAGCCCGGGATGGCGTTGCCACGAGCCCGGCGGGGGCGGTTACCTGCAGGTGCCTTCTTGGCGGTGGGCATGGGGCTGCGTAGAGTGGATCGGTCAGTCTAGTCACCCCAGCAAGCCCATGCCCGCATCACCCACCCGCCGCACCGCCGTCGCTGCGCTCGCTACTGCCGGTGCCGCTGCTGGTGCCGTCGCCGCGCCCACGCTGCCCGCGACGCCGGCCGGCCAGCCGCAGGATTTCGACTTCGAGCACGGCAGCTGGCGCACCTCACTGCGCCGTCGCCTGCGACCGCTGAGCGGATCGGACCTGTGGGCCGAGTATTCCGGCACGAGCCTGGTGCGTCCCATCCTGGGTGGCCGCGCCAACCTCGTGGAGCTCGATGTGGCCGGCCCCGAGGGGCGCATCCAGGGCCTGTCGCTGCGGCTCTTCGAGGTGCAGAACCGGCGCTGGACGCTCAACTTCTCCAACGCCGCCTCCGGCACGCTCGCCGCGCCCATGGTGGGTGGTTTCGGCGGCAGCCCGCGGGGCCTGTTCTACGGCGCCGAGGACTTCAACGGCCGGCCCATCCTGGTGCGCTTCGTCATCGAGTCCCTGAGCCCTGAGCGCCGCCACTTCGAGCAGGCGTTCTCCGCCGATGGCGGCAAGACCTGGGAGCTCAACTGGGTGGCGGTGGATACGCGCGCCTGATGCGCACTGGCCAGGGCCGCTGACATCAGATCTGTGGAGGCAGGGAGCCGCCCCTGCATACTGCGGCGATGGAGAGACCCACCAGCGAACAGATCGCGGCCTTGCCGGCCTACCCGGCGCTGCCGCTCGAGCGCATCCACGTGCTTCGCAGCGCGGACCAATGCGTGTTCGCCGAGACCGAGCTTCGCCGCGCTGGGCATGTGGGCTTCGACACCGAGACCAAACCCATGTTCGTCGCCGGCGGTGAGCAGACCGGGCCGCATATCGTGCAGTTCGCCACCACGGAGCACGCCTTCATCGTGCACACGGAAGCGCCGGAGACCGCAGACTTCCTGCGCGCCATGCTGGAGTCCGACGCCATCGCCAAGGTGGGTTTCGGCATCGTCTCCGACCGCGTGCCCCTGCACCGCAAGCTGGGCGTGCAGCTGAGCGGTGGCGTCGACGTCTCCCACATGGTGAGGCGCCTGGGTTTCAAGCAGGCCGTCGGCCTCAAAGTCGCCGTCGCCGTCGTGCTGGGGCAGCGCATGCCCAAGTCCAAGAAGGTCACCACGTCCAACTGGGCCAATCGCAAGCTCAGTCCCCAGCAGCTGCAGTACGCGGCCAACGACGCGCATGCTTCGCTGCTGGTGTATCGGGCGCTGCAGGCGATGACGGCCCCATGAAAAAGGGCGCCCATGGCGCCCTTTGCTGTTGAAGACGGCCTGCCTCACGTCTTCACACCCAGCTCGCGCAGCCTCTCATTGAGATAGCTGTCCGCCGTGTAGCGATCGCTCAGCACCACGTTGTCGCGCGGATGCAGGAAGAGGGGCAGCGACACCCGGCTCTTCTTGGCGCCTTCGCCGGTCGGGTTGACGACGCGGTGCTGGGTCGACGGGTAATAGCCTTCGGACGCCTCCTGCAGCATGTCGCCGATGTTGATGGTCAGCGTGCCGAAGTCGCAGGGCACGTCGTGCCACTGCTCGTCCTTGCCCAGCACCTGCAGGCCCGGCTCGTTGGCGGCGGGCAGGATGGTCAGCAGGTTGATGTCGCCATGGGCCGCGGCGCGGATGGAGCCGGCCGGCTCGTTGCCGGTCAACGGCGGATAGCGCAGTACGCGCAGCAGGGTCTTGGTGCTGCCCTTGATCATGTTGGACAGCGGCTCGCGGTAGCGGCTGGCGATGTCGGGCGGCGTGTACTTCTCGACCCAGCTCAGCAGTTCCTCGGCCAGCGCATTGGCCTCGCGGTAGTAGGTGAGGGCGTCTTCCTTCAGCTGGGGCGGGATGCGGCCCCAGGGATAGATGTGGAAGTACTCCTTGATGTCCTTCTGCTTGGAACCCTTCGCAGTTTCGGAAATCTCGGTGGAGAACCAGCCGTCCTGGGTTTCCTTGGAGAACGCGTAGGCGTCCTTGCCGTCGCCGTTGAAGAAGGCCAGCCAGTCGGCATAGATCTTCTCGACCAGGGCCTGGCGGATGGGGTGGTTGGTCAGCACGCCGAAGCCCGTCTCGTGCAGGGAGCGGGTGAACTTCTCGGCCGCGTCGGGCGCGCGGTAATCGACGACCTGGACTTGCATGTGGGATTCCTTGTTGTCCCGTGGCGCAGCCATTCAATCGCGGGGCTGTCGCGGGTGCCAAGTTTACGGGGCAGTCAACTTTTGCCTACAGCGAACAGTGAACTTTGTCGCATCCCACGCAGCTTGTCGGGCAAACCCGGGGTGCTAGAGTTCGGCCCCTGAGACTTTTCGGTCCTTCCCGTCCCTTTTGCTGGCGACAGCAGAGGTGGGTCGCAATCCGCCAACCGGTCGAGCCGTGTCGCGGAAGGTTCTTCAACCAGCCAACTCCCTGGAAACCGGGGTATGAGGTGAGCGAAAGATGATGCAGCAATACAGGTCGAACTCCTACCTGTTCGGTGGCAATGCCCCGTACGTGGAGGAGATGTACGAGGCTTACCTCGACAACCCCGGTTCCGTCCCGGACAACTGGCGCACATATTTCGATGCGCTGCAGCATGTCCCGGCCGTGGACGGCAGCGAGTCACGTGACGTGGCCCATGCCCCGGTCATCGAGTCTTTCGCCCAACGCGCCAAGGCCAATGCCTTCGCCAACAAGGCCAGCAGCGCCGACCTCGCCGTCGCCCGCAAGCAGGTCCATGTCCAGTCGCTGATCGCGGCCTACCGCTTCCTCGGCAACCGCTGGGCGGAGCTGGACCCCCTCAAGCGCGCCGAGCGCCCCAAGATTCCCGAACTCGACCCCGCGTTCTACGACCTGACCGAGTCCGACATGGACATCTCGTTCAGCGCCGTGAACAGCTATTTCGGTGGCGAGACGATGACGCTGCGCCAGATCGTGCAGGCCCTGCGCGAGACCTATTGCGGCAGCATCGGTTCCGAATTCATGCACGGTTCCGACCCGGCCGAGAAGCGCTGGTGGCAGGAGCGCCTGGAGAAGGCGCGCGGCAAGCCCACCTTCACCGCCGAAGAGAAGAAGCACATCCTCGACCGCCTGACCGCGGCCGAAGGCCTGGAGCGCTTCCTCCACACCAAATACGTCGGCCAGAAGCGCTTCTCGCTGGAAGGCGGCGAGAGCTTCATCGCCGCCATGGACGAGGTGATCCAGCGCGGCGGCGAGCGCGGCGTGCAGGAGATCGTCATCGGCATGGCCCACCGCGGCCGCCTGAATGTGCTGGTCAACACCCTGGGCAAGATGCCCGCCGACCTGTTCGCCGAGTTCGAGCACAAGGCCGCCGAGGACCTGCCCGCCGGTGACGTGAAGTACCACCAGGGCTTCAGCTCCGACGTGTCCACGCCTGGCGGCCCGGTGCACCTGAGCCTGGCCTTCAACCCCTCCCACCTGGAAATCGTCAACCCGGTCGTTGAAGGCAGCGTGCGCGCCCGCCAGGACCGGCGTGGCGACAGCGCCGGTGCCCAGGTGCTGCCGGTGCTGGTGCACGGTGACGCGGCCTTCGGTGGCCAGGGCGTCGTGCAGGAAACCCTGGCGATGGCCCAGACCCGCGGCTACCGCACGGGCGGCACGGTCCACATCGTCATCAACAACCAGATCGGCTTCACCACCAGCGACCCGCGCGACCTGCGCTCCACCTGGTACTGCTCCGACGTCGTCAAGATGATCGAGGCCCCGGTGCTGCACGTGAACGGCGACGACCCCGAAGCCGTCGTGTGGGCCACGCAGCTGTGCATGGACTACCGCGTCGAGTTCAAGAAGGACGTCGTCCTGGACATCGTCTGCTTCCGCAAGCTGGGCCACAACGAGCAGGACACGCCGGCCCTGACCCAGCCGCTGATGTACAAGAAGATCGCCGCCCACCCCGGCACGCGCAAGGTCTATGGCGACAAGCTGGTCGCCCAGGGCGTGCTGCCCGCCGAGGGCCCGGACGAGATGGTCAAGACCTATCGCGCCGCCATGGACGAAGGCCGCCACACCGTCGACCCGGTGCTGACCAACTTCAAGAGCAAGTTCGCCACCGACTGGTCGCCCTTCCTGGGCAAGAAGTGGACGGACAACTGCGACACCGCCATCCCCGTCACCGAGTGGAAGCGCCTGGCCGAAAAGCTGACGACGCTGCCCAAGGACTTCGCGCCCCACAACCTCGTCGCCAAGCTCTACGCCGACCGCGCCACCATGGGCCGCGGCGAGAGCAACATCGACTGGGGCATGGGCGAGAGCATGGCCTTCGCGTCGCTGGTGGCCTCGGGCTACCCGGTGCGCCTGTCCGGTGAGGACAGCGGCCGCGGCACCTTCACCCACCGCCATGCCGTGCTGCACGACCAGAACCGTGCCAACTGGGATGCCGGCACCTACATCCCGCTGCAGAACGTCGCCGAAGGCCAGGCCCCCTTCACCGTCATCGACTCCATCCTGTCGGAAGAAGCGGTGCTGGGCTTCGAATACGGCTACGCCGCCGCCGAGCCCAACACGCTGACCATCTGGGAAGCCCAGTTCGGCGACTTCGTCAACGGCGCCCAGGTCGTCATCGACCAGTTCATCGCCTCCGGCGAAGTGAAGTGGGGCCGCTCCAACGGCCTGACCATGATGCTGCCGCACGGCTACGAAGGCCAGGGCCCCGAGCACAGCTCGGCCCGCCTGGAGCGCTTCATGCAGCTGGCCGCGGACAACAACATGCAGATCGTGCAGCCGACCAACGCTGCCCAGATCTTCCATGTGCTGCGCCGCCAGATGCTGCGCATGTTCCGCAAGCCCCTGGTCATCATGACGCCCAAGAGCCTGCTGCGCGCCAAGGATGCGACCTCGCCGCTGTCGGACTTCACCAAGGGGGAGTTCAAGACCATCATCGGTGAGCAGAGCGCCGACATCGTGGGCGACAAGGTCAAGCGCGTCATCGTCTGCTCGGGCAAGGTCTACTACGACCTCGTCAAGGCGCGTGCCGAGAAGAAGGCCAATGACGTGGCCGTGGTCCGCGTCGAGCAGCTCTATCCCTTCCCGCACAAGGCCTTCGCGGCCGAGCTGAAGAAGTATCCGAACGCGACCGACATCGTCTGGTGCCAGGACGAGCCGCAGAACCAGGGTGCCTGGTTCTTCGTGCAGCACTATGTGCACGAGAACATGACGGAAGGCCAGAAGCTCGGCTACGCCGGCCGCCCGGCCAGCGCCAGCCCGGCCTGTGGCTATGCCCACCTGCACCAGGAGCAGCAAAAGGCGCTGCTGGATCAGGCTTTCGCCAAGCTCAAGGGCTTCATCCTCACCAAATAAGACCGCAGCACGCAGCGCCCTCCCGATGGCGCTGCGCTCGTTCGCGCCTGCACCGCATCACACCGAATAAAGAACACGGAGCCTCACACCATGGCCATCGTTGACGTCCAAGTTCCCCAGTTTTCCGAATCCGTTTCCGAGGGCACGCTGCTGACCTGGAAGAAGAAGCCCGGCGAAGCCGTCACTGTCGACGAGACCCTCGTCGAGATCGAGACCGACAAGGTCGTGCTCGAAGTCCCCGCACCCGCCTCCGGCGTGCTGGCCGAGATCGGCGTCGCTGACGGCAGCACTGTCACCAGCCAGCAATTGCTCGCCAAGATCGACACCGAAGGCAAGGCCGGCGTCGCCGCGCCCGCCACGACGGCCTCGATCGCCGCGCCTGCTGCTGCCGCTGCTGCGCCTGCTGCGCCGGCTGCCGCCACCGGTGGCAACAAGGGCGACGTGGCCATGCCCGCCGCCGCCAAGATCCTGGCCGAGAAGGGCCTGGCCGCGACCGACGTCGCCGGCTCCGGCAAGGACGGCCGCGTGACCAAGGGCGACGCCCTGGCTGCCGGTGCCAAGCCCGCTGCTGCAGCGGCTCCTCTGGTCGTGCCCGCCACGCCCGCCGTCGCCAAGCCCCTGCCGGCCGTGGCCGCGCCTGTCCAGCAGAACCTGGGCGACCGCCCCGAGCAGCGCGTGCCCATGACCCGCCTGCGCGCCCGCATCGCCGAGCGCCTGCTGCAGTCGCAAGCCACCAACGCCATCCTGACCACCTTCAACGAAGTCAACATGGCCCCGGTCATGGAGATGCGCAAGAAGTTCCAGGAGAAGTTCGAGAAGGAACACGGCGTCAAGCTCGGCTTCATGAGCTTCTTCGTCAAGGCCGCGGTCGCCGCGCTGAAGAAGTACCCGGTGCTGAACGCCTCGGTCGACGGCAACGACATCGTCTACCACGGCTACTTCGACATCGGCATCGCCGTCGGCTCGCCGCGCGGCCTCGTCGTGCCGGTGCTGCGCAATGTCGACCAGATGAGCTTCGCCGACATCGAGAAGAAGATCGCCGAGTTCGGCCAGAAGGCCAAGGACGGCAAGCTGTCGCTGGACGACCTGTCGGGCGGCACCTTCTCCATCTCCAATGGCGGCGTCTTCGGCTCCATGCTGTCCACGCCCATCATCAACCCGCCGCAGTCGGCCATCCTGGGCGTGCACGCCACCAAGGACCGTGCCGTCGTCGAGAACGGCCAGGTCGTGGTGCGCCCCATCAACTACCTCGCCATGTCCTATGACCACCGCATCATCGACGGCCGCGAAGCCGTGCTGGGCCTGGTGACGATGAAGGAAGCGCTGGAAGACCCCGCTCGCCTGCTGTTCGACATCTAAGCCAAAGGACAGACGAGCATGACTACCAAGCAATTCGACGTCGTCGTCATCGGCGGCGGCCCCGGCGGCTATATCGCCGCCATCCGCGCGGCCCAGCTGGGCATGAACGTGGCCTGCATCGACGAGTGGAAGAACGACAAGGGCGGCCCCGCCCTCGGCGGCACCTGCACCAATGTCGGCTGCATCCCGTCCAAGGCCCTGCTGCAGTCCAGCGAGCATTACGAGCAGCTGAACCACCACTTCGCCGACCACGGCATCACGGCCGACAACGTCAAGATCGACGTCGCCAAGATGCTGGCCCGCAAGGACCAGGTCGTGAAGCAGAACAACGACGGCATCGTCTACCTGTTCAAGAAGAACAAGGTCACCTTCTTCCACGGCCGTGGCTCCTTCGTCGCCGCCAAGGATGGCGGTTATGAGCTCAAGGCCGGCGAGGAAACCATCGCCTCCAAGCAGATCATCGTCGCCACCGGCTCCAACGCCCGCGCCCTGCCCGGCGTGCCCTTCGACGAAGAGAACATCCTGTCCAACGACGGCGCGCTGCGCGTCGGCACCACGCCCAAGAAGCTGGGCCTGATCGGCGCCGGCGTCATCGGCCTGGAAATGGGCTCGGTCTGGCGCCGCCTGGGCGCTGAAGTGACCGTGCTGGAAGGCCTGCCGGCCTTCCTCGGCGCGGTGGACGAGAGCGTCGCCAAGGAGGCCGCCAAGGTCTTCAAGAAGCAGGGCCTGGACATCCAGCTCGGCGTCAAGGTCGGCGAGGTCAAGAGCTCGAAGAAGGGTGTCAGCGTCGCCTACACCGATGCCAAGGGCGAGGCCAAGACGCTGGAGATCGACAAGCTGATCGTCTCCATCGGCCGGGTTCCCAACACCATCGGCCTGGGCGCTGAAGCCGTCGGCCTGAAGCTGGACGAGCGTGGCGCCATCGTCGTCGATGACGACTGCAAGACCAATCTGCCGGGCGTCTGGGCCATCGGCGACGTGGTGCGCGGCCCCATGCTGGCGCACAAGGCCGAGGAAGAAGGCGTGGCCGTGGCCGAGCGCATGGCCGGCCAGCATGGCCACGTCAACTTCAACACCATCCCCTGGGTCATCTACACCAGCCCCGAGATCGCCTGGGTCGGCAAGACCGAGCAGCAGCTCAAGGCCGAAGGCGTGGCCTACAAGGCCGGCCAGTTCCCCTTCCTGGCCAATGGCCGGGCGCGGGCTCTGGGCGACACGACCGGCTTCGTCAAGTTCCTGGCCGATGCCAAGACCGACGAGATCCTGGGCGTGCACATCATCGGCCCGTTCGCGTCCGAGCTGATCTCGGAAGCGGTCGTCGCGATGGAGTTCAAGGCCTCGGCCGAGGACATCGCCCGCATCTGCCACGCGCATCCGTCGCTGAGCGAGGCGACCAAGGAAGCCGCGCTGGCCGTCGACAAGCGCACGCTGAACTTCTGATCGAGAAGCGAGAGCAACAAGGGGCGGCCATGCAGTCGCCCCTTTTTTTGCCATGACCACCGTCACCGAGCTTTATCAGCAGACTCTCGCCGAGCGCGGCTTCACGGCCGACGAGGCGCAGCTGCGCGCGATTGCGTCGCTGCAGCGCTGCCAGGACGAGTGGGCCAGCTACAAGGCCCGCCGCGCCAATGCGGTCACCAAGCTGCTGGTGCGCCCGCCCATCCCGCGCGGCGTCTATATGTACGGTGGCGTGGGGCGGGGCAAGAGCTTCCTGATGGACTGCTTCTTCCAGGCCGTGCCGCTGCAGCGCAAGACGCGGCTGCACTTCCACGAGTTCATGCGCGAGGTGCACCGTGAGCTGCAGGAGCTCAAGGGCATCGCCGACCCGCTGGAGGAACTCGGCAAGCGCATTGCGCGCAAGTTCCGGCTGATCTGCTTCGACGAGTTCCACGTCGCCGACGTGACCGACGCGATGATCCTGCACCGCCTGCTGGACGCGCTGTTCCGCAATCGCGTCAGCATCGTCACGACGTCCAACTTCCACCCGGACGAGCTCTATCCCAACGGCCTGCACCGCGACCGCATCCTGCCGGCCATCGAGCTGTTGAAGGCCAACCTCGAGGTCATCAACGTCGACGCCGGCACCGATTACCGGCGCCGCACGCTGGAGGACATGAACCTCTATCTGACGCCGCTGAACGATGACACCGAGGCGGCGCTGACCCAGGCTTTCGAATCGCTCGCGGAGGCCCAGGACGAGGACCGCAAGCTGATGATCGAGCACCGCGCCCTCTATGCGCGGCGGCGCGCCGGCGGTGTCGTCTGGTTCGATTTCGCAACCCTTTGTGGCGGCCCGCGTTCGCAGAACGACTACCTGGAGCTCGCCAGCCAGTTCCACACCGTCATCCTGTCCGAGGTGCCCGAGATGCCCGTGCGCCTGGCCAGCGAGGCGCGCCGTTTCACCTGGCTGGTGGATGTGCTCTACGACCGCCGCGTCAAGCTCATCATCTCGGCCGCCGTGCCGGCGGAACAGCTCTATACCGAGGGCCCGCTGGCCCATGAATTCCCGCGCACCGTGTCGCGTTTGCAGGAAATGAGATCAGCCGAGTACCTCGCGCTCGCCCGCCGCGAGGTCGATACTTCGCTGACATGAGCCTGCGCCCCCTGATCCTTGCCCTGATCGCCACTGCCGCTGCGGCCCAACCGGCCACGCGAAGCGAAGTCGCGGCCCAGCGTGCCGCCGTCGAGCAGCGCTTCGATCGCGAGAAGGCGGCGTGTCAACAGCAGTTTTCGGTGTCGGCCTGCCTGGACGATGTGCGCCGCCGCCGTCACGACGCGCTGGCGCCGCTGGTCAAACGTGAGCATGAGCTGGCGGCCGAAGAGCGGCGCGAGCGCTCGGCGGCCCAGACGCAGCGCGTGCGGGAGCGTGAGCTCGCTGCGGCCCAGGATGAGGGGCAGAAGCGCGAGAAGCTGCTGATGGCACCGCCTTCGGCGCCACCCGCCTCAGCGCCAGCCCGCACGCCCAAGGCCCTCAGCCCGCAGGCCGCCGAGCAGACTCGCCTGAAAGCCGAGCACAAGGCCGATGCCGAGGCCGCCAAACGGCGCGAGCAGGCCGAAGCGCGCCAGCAACGCCAGCAGCAGCGCCTTGCCGAGCATGAGGCCAGGTTGAGGAACCGTACCAAGCCCGCGGCTGCGCCCCTGCCTTTGCCGGGCGCGTCCGCAGCGTCGAAGAATTAGTCGAGGTTTTCGAGCTTGACGATGGCGATGGACAGGTTGTCGCCGCCGCCCCGCGCGCGCTGGCGCGCCTTGCTGACCAGCAACTCGGCCGCTTCGCGCGGCGGCAGGCTGTAGAGCACGCTGCCCAGCTCCTGGGCGGTGAAGTAGTGCCAGAGGCCGTCGCTGCAGCACATCAGCGTGTCGCCGACCTCCAGGCCTTCGAAGCGCTCCGACGTCGAGGTCGGATCCTGTACCGTGCCCAGGCAGGCCGTCAGCAGATTGCTCTGCGGGTGGGAGCTGGCCTCGGCCTCGGTCAGCTGGCCCTCGTCGACGAGGCGCTGCACATAGGAATGGTCCATGGAGCGCTTGACGAGGCGGGCGCCACGGAACCAGTAGATGCGCGAGTCGCCGGAGTGGATCCAGTGGGCGCAGCGGTCGCTGGTGATGACGAAGCCGGCGATGGTGCTGTGCGGCTCCTCCTCGGCGGAGATGGCCGTCAGCTTGATCATCAGATGCGCCTCGGCGGCGATCTGGCTGAGCAGTTCGGCCGGCAACTCGTCCTCGGGCGAATAGCGCTCGAAGAGCTGCTGCGCCGTCAGGATGACCTGGTCGGCTGCCTTGCGCCCGCCGCTCTTGCCGCCCATGCCGTCGGCCACGATGCCCATCACGCAACCCGCAACGCGTGGATGGGCGATGACGGCCACCTGGTCCTGCTGATAGGCCCGGTCACCGCGATGGGTGCCGGTGGCGGCTGTGAGTCGGAATCCGACGGCGGTGGGAGAGGCCATGCGAAAACTATACTGGGCCAGCCGCTTTCGCCCCGTCGCCGCCTGCACTCGTAAACCCCGGATGGATGAAGAACTTCACTCGTTGCCGCGGCGGCTCATCGAGTTGCGCATGGAGCATGCCGACCTCGACGCAATGATCGACCGACTGGTCGAACAACCGCCGGTGGACGAGTTGGCACTGCAGCGGCTGAAAAAGCGCCGCCTGGCCTTGAAGGACATGATTGCCCGGCTGGAGGCGACCTCGGAACCCGATGACCTCGCCTAGGAGTGTGTTTGCGCGCCGGTCATGGCGCCCGCAAGGCAGCCCAGCGACGCAATCTAGACGTGCGACGCAGTGCAGGCCGGGTGCCTGCACCAGTCGCGCAACAACGAGTGCGTCGCTGGGCTGCCTTGCCCTTCGGGTTGCCCCGCAAAAACAGCGTCTGCGGCGTTGCAAATCCTCGCCGGGCGGCGAGCCCGGCAGCGGTTTGCGCCTTGCATCCACGGCTTTTGCGGGGCAACGGGGGCCATGACCGGCGTGCAAACACACTCCATTGACGACTGGCTCGACGCCCTCGATCAGGCCACCCCTCCCGCCCCGCCTCCCGCCGACGAACTCGAACAGGCCGTGCTGGCCGCCTTCGACGTCGACGGCCCGCTGGCGCGGCTGGATGCCGGCTACAAGCCCCGTGAGCCCCAGCTGCAGATGAGCCGGGCCGTCGCCCGCGCCCTGGCGCGCCGCCGGGCCCTGGTCGTCGAGGCCGGCACCGGCGTCGGCAAGACCTTTGCCTATCTCGTGCCGGCCCTGCTGGCCGGCAGCCGGACCCTGATCAGCACGGCCACCAAGAGCCTGCAGGACCAGCTTTTCATGCGCGACCTGCCGCGGCTGATGAAGGCGCTGAACACGCCGGTGCGCCTGGCCCTGCTGAAGGGCCGCGGCAGTTACCTCTGTCTGCACCGCATGAAGGAGGCGCGCGTCTCGGGCGAATTTCCCGACCGGCGCACGGCCCTGTCGCTGGCGCGCATCGAGCGCTGGGCCCTGGGCACGACGACGGGCGACTTTGCCGAGATCGACGGCCTGGACGAGCGCTCACCCATCATTCCCATCGTCAGCTCCAGCCGCGAGAACTGCCTGGGCCAGGAGTGCCCCGACTGGAAGGCCTGCTACGTGGTGAAGGCGCGGCGCGAGGCCATGGATGCCGACGTTGTTGTCGTCAACCACCACCTCTTCTTCGCCGACATGACGCTGCGCGATACCGGTGTCGCCGAGTTGCTGCCCAGTGTCGAGATCGCCATCTTCGACGAAGCCCACCAGCTGGCCGAAGCCGGCGTTCAATTCCTCGGCACGGTGCTGGGCACGGCCTCGCTGATCGATTTCGCCCGCGACACCCTGGCCCAGGGCCTGGCCCATGCCCGCGGCGTGCATGACTGGCAGGGCCTGCAAGCCGGCGTCGAGAAGGCCGCGCGCGAGCTGCGCCTGGCGGCTGCGGGGCCGCTGGCCACCGCCGGCCGCGAGCTGCGCGGCACGCTGAAGCTGGGCTGGAAGGAGAGGGCGACACAGCCCGGCTTCGCGGCAGCCCTGGCCGGTGTCGAGCAGGCCACCGCGGCCGCCCTCGAGGCCCTGACCGCCGTGCGCGATGCGGCGCCCGACTTTGCCCGCCTCTGCGAGCGTGCCCTGGAGCTGCGCGAGCTGGCCAAGACCTTCGCCGCCCAGCCCGACCCGGGCGACGTACGCTGGATCGACATCAGCCCGCATTCGGCCCGCCTGGTCGAGTCGCCGCTGGACATCCGTGAGGCCATGCAGCAGCAGCTCGAAGGCCCACCCAAGGCCTGGGTGTTCACCTCGGCCACGCTGGGCGACGACGAGGGCCTGACCTGGTTCACCGAGCCGGCCGGGCTCAGCGACGCCGAAGTGCTGCGCGTCGGCAGCCCCTTCGACTATCCGGCCCATGCGCGCCTTTATGTGCCGCGCGGCTTTCCCAAGCCTGCCGAGCCCAGCCATCCGGCCAGCGTCGCGCTGCTGGCCTCGCGGCTGGCGCGCGCCCTGGGTGGCCGCACCTTTGTGCTGACGACGACGCTGCGCAATCTGCAGACCGTGGCCGATGCGCTGCGCGAGCGCTTCGAGGAGGCGGGCGACGCCATCGCCGTGCTGCAGCAGGGCAGCATGCCCAAACGCATGCTGCTGCAACGCTTTCTCGAGAACCCGGCCGCCGTGCTGGTCGGCTCGGCCAGCTTCTGGGAAGGCATCGACGTGCCGGGTGATGCGCTGCAATGCGTCGTCATCGACAAACTGCCCTTCCCGCCGCCCAACGATCCCCTCGTGGAGGCGCGCGTGCAGCGCCTGGAGGCGCAGGGGCGCAATGCCTTCGCCGAGTATTTCGTTGCCGAGGCGGCGATTGCGCTGAAGCAGGGCGCCGGGCGGCTGATCCGCACCGAGACCGACCGCGGCCTGCTGGTGGTCTGCGACCCGCGCATGGCGGGCATGAACTATGGCCGCCGCCTGCGCGCAGCCCTGCCGCCGATGACACCGGTGGCCAACGAGGCCGAGGCGCTGGAGTGGTTGCAGCGCCTGAATGAAGAACGGGCCTGAAGTGAAACTGCCCCGCGCCCAGACTCGCATCGCTGAACGCGAGCGAGTCTGGTCGGTCTTGCAGACCGCGCAGCCGACGGAGCGGCTGCTCTTCGGCAGGCACACCCAGTCCACAGGACTTGCCGTGTCCAGCCTCAGCCCCCGCGGGGACGGCAATGCTCGCGGCATCGCCAGTCGGGCCGGCTTGGGAGCGGCCCGGCGCTCGGCCCGGAATAGAAAACGGGCCTGAGCGGCCCGTTCAATTCAACTTACCAGAGCTGCCACCACGGTTTGCGCTTGTTCGCGTTGCCCGTGGCGTAGACGCTGTCGGGGAAGTTCTTGTCCAGCACGCGGCGGGCGTCGTCGCGCAGCTGGGTCAGGCCGAGCTTGTCATAGCTCTCGCCCATGATGAACAGGCCTTCCTCGATGCCAGGCGCGTACTGGAACTCCGCTACGGCGCCCTGGGCGCGGTTGGCCGCGGCCACATAGGCCTTGCGGTTGAAGTAGTAGCGCGCGACGTGGATCTCGTAGGCCGCCAAGGTGTTGGTGATGAAGTTGATGCGGGTCGTCGCCTCGGCCGAGTATTTGGACTCGGGGAATTGCTCGACGAGCTGGCGGAAGGCCAGCAGGGCTTCACGCGAGGCCTGCTGGTCGCGCTCGGACACGTCCTGGTTGGCGATGCGGCCGAACAGGCCGAGGTCCTCGTTGAAATTGACGATGCCCTTCATGTACAGGGCATAGTCCATCGCCGGGCTGGAGGGGTTGAGCTTGATGAAGCGGTCCAGTGTCGAGATCGCCTGGGCGCGCTCGGCCGTGCGGTAGTAGGCCCAGGCCAGGTCCAGCGTCGCCTGCTGGCCCATGGTGGTGCCGGCGGCGCGGCCTTCGATCTTCTCCAGGGACTTGATCGCGCGGTCGTAGCTGCCGGCGTTCAGGTCGTCCTTGGCGTCTGCATACAATTTGTCCAGTGCCGCCTGGGAGTTCGGATCCTCCTTGGCCGTGGAGCCGCAGCCACTCAGGCCCAGGGCAAGGGCCATCAGCACAGCGCCGGCGACGATGCGGCCGGCCTTGAATTTCTCAACAAACATGTCTGAAGTCGACGGCGGTGCTGCCGGCTGGTCACGGAGAACAATGGACGCGGAGTATAGGGTGGGGGGTCCACAGGACTTCGAGCAGGATGCCGAGGATGTTGGCGAGGCCGAGCGGCGTGCCGCGGAAGTCGACGCCAGCGGCCATGGCGAGCGCCTGGATCGCTGGCTGACAACGCAGGCGCCGGAGTTCTCGCGCAACCATCTGCAGGCCCTCATCGAGCGCGGCTGCGTGACGGTGGATGGCAAGCTGCTGACCAAGGCCGCCCACAAGCTGCGGGCCGGCCAGCGCGTTGAAATCGAGCTGCAGCCCACCGACGAGAGCCGCGCCTTCCGCGCCGAGGCCATGGCCCTGGACTTCGTCTTTGAGGACGAGCACCTGGCCGTCGTCAACAAGCCGGCCGGGCTGGTCGTGCACCCGGCCGCGGGCAACTGGTCGGGCACGCTGATGAACGGCCTGCTGGCCCACCACCCCGCCGCGGCCACGCTGCCGCGCGGCGGCATCGTGCACCGCCTGGACAAGGACACCAGCGGCCTGATGGTCGTCGGCAAGACGCTGGAGGCCGTCACGGCCCTGAGCCGCGTCATCGCCGCGCGCGAGGTGCACCGCGAATACCTGGCCCTGGCCTGGGGGCGCATCGAGGAGGACTTCACGGTCGACCAGGCCATGCGCCGGGATCCGGTGTCGCGCGTCAAGATGGCCATCGCCCCCGCCAACCTGGGCAAGCCGGCGCGCACCGACTTCTTCCCGCTCGGCGTGGGTGAGGTGAATGGCCGGCCGATCAGTGCCGTGCATTGCGTGCTGCACACCGGCCGCACCCACCAGATCCGCGTGCACCTGATGCACAGTGGCCACCCCATGGTGGCCGACACGCTGTACGGCGGCGCACCCGCCCTGGGCCTGGCGCGCCAGGCCTTGCATGCGGCGCGCCTGTCCTTCACCCATCCGGTCTCGGGCGAGGCCCTGGTGCTGACCGCGCCGCTGCCCGCGGACATGGCCGCCGCGTGGGCCGAAATCGCTGCTGCCGACCTGCCCGACTGACATGGCTACAATGCATCTCGGTTGTCGTGGCAGCCAGCGCGCCCCGAAGTCGACAAGATGGGGCGCGACCCGCGCGGTCAGCAGTCCATCCGCCCGCCGGTCAACCACCCCGATCGCGTCCCGCTGGAAGGCTGCTGAGCCCCAAGCTGACGCCCGGACAGACCCCGTCCGCTTCGCCTGATGAACGCTGTGAGCGCCCAGGCCCGGACGGATTGCCAGACTTGGCTTGATTGAGGGCGCACTTGCGTTCATGAATACCCAGGATGCCAAGCGCGTCCTCGAGACCGCGCTGATCTGTGCCTCGCAGCCGCTGACGCTGCGCGAGATGCGCAGCCTGTTCGCCGACGAGCTCGGTGCCGATACCGTGCGCAGCCTGCTCGACGAGCTGAGCCGCGACTGGGAAGGCAAGGGCGTCGAGCTGACGGCGCTGGCCTCGGGCTGGCGCTTCCAGAGCCGCCCCGAGCTGCGCGAATACCTCGACCGCCTGCATCCCGAAAAGCCGCCGCGCTATTCGCGCGCCGTGCTCGAGACGTTGGCCATCATTGCCTACCGCCAGCCGGTCACGCGCGGCGACATCGAGGACATCCGCGGCGTCGTCGTCGCCAGCCAGATCGTCAAGCAGCTCGAGGACCGCGGCTGGATCGAGGCCATCGGCCACCGCGAGACGCCGGGCCGCCCGGCCCTGTACGCGACGACCAAGTCCTTCCTCGACGACCTCGGCCTGGCCAGCCTGGAACAGCTGCCGGCCCTGGAGGTCGGCGGCGAAGCGCCGGCCTTCGAAGCCTTGCAGGGCCAGTTGCTGGACACCGCCGAAGAGGCGCCGCCCGAAGAACCCGCCCTCGAAGCGGTGGCTGTCGAAGCCGCCGCCGCCGAAGCGCCCGCACCGTCCCTGAGCCTGTTTGGCGACGACGGTACGCCCGCTCTCCCCAATCCCGATCCCGAAGATCCGCCCCCGCAAACCCAGCCCGAATCCGCATGAACGACGCCGCCGATCAAGACAAGTCCCTGCCTCCCACCGCTGACGCCGAAGCGCCCGCCGCGCCCAAGCGCCGCCGCGCGCCGGCCAAGGCCGCCGTCGAGGCGGCTCCCGAAGTCGCGCCCGAGGCTGCCGAGGCGCCCGTGCCCGTGAAGCGCACCCGCCGCAAGGCGGCCGAGGCCGTGGCGGAAGAGGCGGCGCCCGCGCCCGAAGCCGCGGCGGCCGAGGAGGCACCGGCACCGGCCCGCAAGCGCGCGCCGCGCAAGACGGCTGCGGCCGCCGAGGAGGCTGCGCCCGTCGCCGAAGCGCCGGCTCCGGTCGAGGCGCCGGCGCCCGTCTTCACGCTGGCCGCCGAGGCGCCCGCCGCGCCGTCTGCGCAGCAGGATGGCGACGCGGACGAGGAGGGGGATGAGGAAGGCGAGGGCGAAGACGGCGAGCGCGGCGGCCGCAGCCGCAACCGCCGCCGCAACCGCAAGGAGCGCGCCGAGCGCCAGGCTGCTGCACAGGCGACTGCTGGCGGCGGCGGTGGCGGTGGCGAGTTGCCGGGCCCGGCCCTGGCGCCGGAACTCGTCGAGGCCGCGGGGGCGCGCTTTGCCGATGTGCTGTCGGGCAATCTGGATGCGGAATCGGAAGGCCCGGTCGGCGAGCCGCCGCAACTGCGGCCCGAGCCGGAAGAGGTGGCGGAAGAGGGCGGCGAAGGCGAGAGCAAGCGGGTGCTGGCGCCCGACGCCGACGCACCCAAGCTGCAGAAGGTGCTGGCCCAGGCCGGCATCGGCTCGCGCCGCGACATCGAGGAATGGATCGCCGAGGGCAAGATCGAAGTGAATGGCGAAGTGGCCCATGTCGGCCAGCGCATCTCCTTCGGCGACCGCGTGCGCGTCAATGGCAAGGAAGTGCGCGTGCGCATCTCGCCGCCGAATCCGCGCATCCTGGCCTATCACAAGCCCACCGGCGAGGTCTCGACCTTCAACGACCCCGAAGGCCGTCCGACGGTCTTCCGCACCCTGCCGCGCGTGCAGGGCCAGAAGTGGCAGTCCGTCGGCCGCCTGGACATCAACACCGAAGGCCTGCTGCTGTTCACCAACTCGGGTGAGCTGGCCAACCAGCTGATGCACCCGCGCTTCGGCGTGGAGCGCGAGTACGCGGCCCGCGTGCTGGGGTCGCTGAGCGACGAGCAGCGCGCCCGGCTGCTGGAGGGCGTCAATGTCGACGGCCAGACGGCATCCTTCAAGAGCATCGAGGATGGCGGCGGCGAAGGCGCCAACCGCTGGTACCGCGTCGTCATCACCGAAGGCCGCAACCGCGAGGTGCGCAAGCTCTTCGAAGCCGTCGGCATGGTGGTCAGCCGCCTGATCCGCATCCGCTACGGCACCGTCGTGCTGCCGCGCGGCTTGAAGCGCGGCGTCTGGGTGGAGCTGGGCGACGACGATGTGCGCATCATCCGCCGCCTGGCCGGCCACACCAACAACAGTGGCCAGGGCCAGCAGCAGGGCCAGGGCCAAGGTCAGCAGGGCAAGGGCCAGCAGCAGGGCAACAAGAACGACCGCAACAAGCGCCGCAACGATGACCGCCATGCCGGCGTCGGCCCGCGCCCGAGCCGCCCGCCCGAGCCGCAGCAGCCGCGTCCGCCCCGCGAGGAGCGTGTCCAGCGTCGCGACGACGACGACGAGGACGACGGCTTCATCCCGCACCACGTCAATCCGCTGGAGCAGACCTTCGACCGCCGCCACGCGACCAGCGGCAAGCGCGGTCTGCCGCAGGGTTTTGGCGCCGGCGGCAGCCAGCAGCACGACCGGCCCAAGGGCGGTGGCAACAAGGGCAACGGCCCCCGTGAACCCGATCCGATGCAGACCTCGGTGGGCTATATCGGCGGCGACGCCTATCTGCGCCGCGGTGGCGGCGGCGGCCGTGGCGGCAAGGGCGGCGGCGGTGGTGGCCGTTCGGGCGGCGGATTCGGTGGGCGTCACCGCTGAAACCGGGCGTAAACCGCAACTAGGGTCATCCCTGCCCGCTACAATCGCAGGCTTTGTCCAATACGCCCCATCAGGAGAATCCCATGGCGATCGAAACCACCCTGTCCATCATCAAGCCCGATGCCGTGGCAAAGAACGTCATCGGCCAGATCTACGCCCGCTTCGAAGCCGCTGGCCTGAAGGTCGTGGCTGCCAAGATGGTGCACCTGTCGCGCGTCGAGGCCGAGCAGTTCTATGCCGTCCACAAGGCCCGCCCCTTCTTCAACGACCTGGTCAACTTCATGATCAGCGGCCCCGTGATGATCCAGGCCCTGCAAGGCGAAGGCGCCATCCTGAAGAACCGTGACCTGATGGGCGCCACCGATCCCAAGAAGGCCGAGAAGGGCACCATCCGCGCCGACTTCGCCGACAGCATCGACGCCAACGCCGTGCACGGCTCCGACGCCGCCGAGACGGCCGCCGTCGAAGTGGCCTTCTTCTTCCCCGGCATGAACGTCTACTCGGGTCGCTGATCCCCAACGGGGTCGGTGACCCCGGCCCAGAAAGTTCGTATGGACGCGGTCAACCTGCTCGGTTTCGATCTGCCAGGCCTGGCCGCCTACTGCGAGCAACTGGGCGAAAAGAAATTCCGTGCGACCCAGCTGTTCCGCTGGATCCACCAGAAGGGCGCGTCGGACTTCGACCAGATGTCCGATCTCGCCAAGTCCTTGCGCGAGAAGCTCAGCGGCCGGGCCCTCATTCAGGGCCTCGCCGTCATCTCCGAGCATGTCTCGGCGGATGGCACCATCAAATGGCTGTTCGACGTCGGCGCCGGCAATGCCGTCGAGGCGGTCTTCATCCCAGAGGATGATCGCGGCACCCTGTGCATCTCCAGCCAGGCCGGCTGTGCCGTCGGTTGCCGTTTCTGCTCGACGGGCCACCAGGGCTTCAGCCGCAACCTGACGACGGCCGAGATCACGGCCCAGCTCTGGTTTGCCGAGCACAGCCTGCGCAAGCGCCAGAACACCGATGAGCGCGTCATCTCCAACGTCGTGATGATGGGCATGGGTGAGCCGCTGCAGAACTACGACCAGCTCGTGCCGTCGCTCAAGACCATGCTGGACGATCATGGCTATGGCCTGAGCCGCCGCCGCGTGACGGTGTCGACCTCGGGCGTCGTGCCCATGATCGACCGCCTGCGCGAAGACTGCCCCGTGGCCCTGGCGGTCAGCCTGCATGCGCCGACCGATCCGCTGCGCGACCAGCTCGTGCCGCTGAACAAGAAATACCCCATCGCCGAGCTGCTCGACGCCTGCAACCGCTATCTCGAGAAGGCGCCGCGCGACTTCATCACCTTCGAGTACTGCATGCTGCAGGAGGTGAACGATTCGCCCGAGCAGGCCCGTGAGCTGGTCAAGCTGCTCAAGGGCAAGGTGAGTTGCAAGATCAACCTGATCCCCTTCAATCCCTTCCCGGCCTCGGGCCTGACACGCAGCACCAATGCCCGCGTGCAGGCCTTTGCCGAGGTGCTGATCCAGGCCGGTATCGTCACGACGGTGCGCAAGACGCGTGGCGACGACATCGACGCCGCCTGCGGCCAGTTGGCCGGTGAGGTCCAGGACCGCACCCGCGCGCATATCCGCATGGTCAGGGCACCCGTCACGGTGGCCAAATCCACCTGATGCCCCCTGGTGCCACCTTAGAGGATTTGATGAAGCGACTGCTGATCGTTCTGACCACCGCCCTCCTGGCCGCCTGTGCCAGCACCGGTAGCGGCACCGGGCCCAGCGCCGAACGCGAGATCAAGACGGACTCCGACCAGACCGACGCCGACCGCAAGGCCGGCATCCGGCTGGAGCTGGCCCAGGGCTATTTCTCGCGCGGGCAGTTCAATACCGCCCTGGACGAGCTCAAGCTGGCCCTGCAGGCCAAGCCCGACATGCGCGAGGCCGTCAATCTGCGCGGCCTGATCTACGGCGCCATGGGCGAGCACCAGCTTGCCGAGGATGCCTTCCGCCGCGCCCTGGTCGTCTACCCCAACGATCCCGACACCCTGCACAACTACGGCTGGTTCATGTGCCAGCAGCAGCGCTGGCCGACGGCGGACTCGCTGTTCGACCAGGCCCTGGGCCAGTCCACCTATCGCGCGCCGGCCCGTACCCTGCTGGCCAAGGGCGTCTGCGAGGCGCGTTCGGGCCGCATGCTGGTGGCCGAGAAGACGCTGACGCGCGCCTTCGAGCTGGACCCCGCCAACCCCGCCATCGCGATGAACCTCTCGGAGGTGCTCTACCGCAACCGTGAGCTGGAGCGGGCGCGCTTCTATGTGAAACGCGTCAATGACCAGCCCGAGCAGCTCAATGCGCAGAGCCTGTGGTTGCAGCTGCGCGTCGAGCGCAAGCTGGGCAACGCGAACATGGTGGACGAGCTGGCCATGAAGCTGCGCCGCCGCTACCCCCAGGCGCCCGAGACCCAGTCCCTGGACGCCGGCCGCTACGACGAATAAGCCGTGACCGCGACCGACAACAAGAACGAGACGATGCAACCCATCTCCGAGGGATCCGCCAGCCAGGCTGCCAGCGCCGGCGCCTGGCTCAGGAATGTGCGCCAGCAGCGCGGCCTGCATATTGCCGCCCTGGCCGTCATGCTCAAGGTGCCGCAGGCCAAGCTCGAGGCGCTGGAGGCCGACCGCTTCGACGAGCTGCCCGACGCCACCTTCGCCCGCGCCCTGGCCACGGCCATGTGCCGCGCCCTCAAGGTCGATCCGGCGCCGGTGCTGGCCATGCTGCCGCGCACGCGTGACCGCGAGTTCGATGTGCGCCCCGGCCTCAACCAGCCCTTCCGCGAGCGCGGCGCCGGTCCCATCGACGGTGGCGTTCTGGCCCTGGTGGCCCGGCCGGTCGTCTGGGGCCCGCTGCTGTTGCTGATCGCCGCTGCGGCCGTCTACTGGATTCCGGCCGGCTGGCTCGAACGTTCCGCCGCGCCGACGGCCGCCTCGGGCGTCATCGTCGCGGCCAGCGCGCCCGTCGTCGACTACGTGCCGGCCCCGGCGGCCTCGGAGCCGGTCGTGGCGGCGCCCGCCTCGGCGCCGGATCCGATCGCCTCCGCGCCGCTGCAGGTGCGCGAGGTCGCCCCGCCGCCGGCCGCTGCGCTCGCCTCGGTGCCGGCTCTCAAGACCACGGTCAGTGCCACGTCCGGCAGCGCCTTGCGCGTGACGGCGACGGCCGACACCTGGATCGAGGTGGCCGATGCCCAGGGCCAGTTGCTGCTGTCGCGTGTGCTGCGCGCGGGCGAACAGCAGGAATACAGCGGCGCGGCACCCTACAAGGTGCGCGTCGGCAATGTGAGTGGCACGCAGATCGAATGGCGCGGTGCCGCCATCGACCTGGCCGCGCGAAGCAAGGACAACGTCGCTCGACTGGAGTTGAAATGAGCGAATGGATCATTCCCGAGGCGGCTCCTGCGCCGCGCAAGAGCCGCCAGGCCCGCGTGGTCTGGGGCAGCCGCGTCGTCACGGTCGGCGGTGACGCGCCGGTGCGCGTGCAGTCCATGACCAACACCGACACGGTGGACGCCATCGGCACGGCCATCCAGGTCAAGGAGCTGGCCATCGCCGGCTCGGAGATGGTGCGCATCACGGTCAACACGCCCGAGGCGGCTGAAGCAGTGCCCTATATCCGCGAGCAGCTGGACCGCATGGGCATCGACGTGCCCCTGGTGGGCGACTTCCACTACAACGGCCACCGCCTGCTGACCGACTACCCGGCCATGGCGCAAGCCCTGTCCAAGTACCGCATCAACCCCGGCAATGTCGGCAAGGGCGAGAAGAAGGACAAGCAGTTCGCCCAGATGATCGAGGCGGCCATGAAGTACGACAAGGTCGTGCGCATCGGCGTCAACTGGGGCAGCCTGGACCAGGAGCTGCTCGCCCAGTTCATGGACGAGAACGCCCGCCGCGCCCAGCCCTGGGACGCCAAGCCGGTCATGTACCAGGCCCTGGTCGAGTCGGCCCTGACCTCGGCCGCCTATGCGACCGAGCTGGGGCTCAACCCCGACAACATCATCATCAGCTGCAAGGTCAGCGGCGTGCAGGACCTGATCTCCGTCTACCGCGAGCTGGCCCGCCGCTGCGACTACGCCCTGCACCTGGGCCTGACCGAGGCCGGCATGGGCACCAAGGGCACGGTGGCCTCGTCGGTGGCGCTGGGCATCCTGGCCCAGGAAGGCATTGGCGACACCATCCGCGTCAGCCTCACGCCCCAGCCGGGCGAGTCGCGCACCCAGGAAGTGGTCGTGGCGCTGGAGATCCTGCAGTCGCTGGGCCTGCGCCACTTCAACCCCAGCGTGACGGCCTGCCCGGGCTGCGGCCGCACCACCAGCACCACCTTCCAGGAGCTGGCCAAGCAGATCGACGACTTCCTGCGCCTGCAGATGCCGGTCTGGCGCAACAAATACCCGGGTGTCGAGGAGATGAAGGTGGCCGTCATGGGCTGCATCGTCAACGGTCCGGGCGAGAGCAAGCATGCCGACATCGGCATCAGCCTGCCCGGCACCGGCGAGGCGCCGGCGGCGCCCGTCTTCATCGACGGCGAGAAGGCCGTGACCCTGCGCGGCGACAACATCGCCGCCGAATTCCACGCCCTGGTCGAGAACTACATCGAGAAGCGCTTCGGCGCCACGGCTACCGCATGAGCAAACAGATCCAGGCCGTGAAGGGGATGAACGACATCCTCCCGGCCAGCGTCACCCGCAAGGACAAGCTGCCCAGCAGCGAACTGTGGAGCTGGTTCGAGACCACGCTGCGCAAGGTGCTGGGCAGCTATGGCTACCAGTACATGCTGACCCCCATCGTCGAGCCCACGGCGCTGTTCGTGCGCGGCCTGGGCGAGGTGACCGACATCGTCGAGAAGGAGATGTACTCCTTCACCGACAGCATGAACGGCGACCAGCTGACGCTGCGTCCTGAGGCCACGGCCGGCATCGTGCGCGCCATGGTCGAGCACAACGCCCTTTACAACGGCCCGCTGCGGCTGTGGACCATGGGCCCGATGTTCCGCCATGAGCGACCGCAAAAAGGCCGCTACCGCCAGTTCAACCAGCTCGATGTCGAGGCCCTGGGCTTCGCCGGGCCGGACGTGGACGCCGAGATCATCCTGATGGTGCGCCGGCTCTGGCAGGCCCTGGGCCTGGTGGTTGGCCAGCATGTGCGCCTGGAGCTGAATTCACTGGGCCAGCCGGCCGAGCGCAATGCCCACCGCGCCGCCTTGATCGCCCACTTCGAAGCCCATGCCGACAAGCTCGACGAGGACGGCAAAAAGCGCCTGCACAGCAACCCGCTGCGCATCCTGGACAGCAAGAACCCGGCGATGCAGCCCGTCATCGAAGCGGCGCCCAAGCTGATGGACTTCCTGGGCGTTGAGACCCTGGCCCACTTCAACGCCGTGCGCGCCATCCTCGACGCGGCCGGCCTGGAATACCGCGTCAACACCCGCCTGGTGCGCGGCATGGACTACTACAACCTGACCGTCTTCGAATGGGTGACCGACCAGCTCGGCTCCCAGGGCACGGTCTGTGGTGGTGGCCGCTATGACGGCCTGTTCGAGCAGCTGGGCGGCAAGCCGACGCCGGCGGTCGGCTTTGGTCTGGGCATCGAGCGCCTGCTGCTGCTGATCGATGAGATCGGCCTGCCCGTGCCGTCGGCCGCGCCCCAGGCCTACGCCATCCTGCCCGACGCCGCGGCCCTGCCGCAGGCTTTCCCGGTGCTGGAGGCCCTGCGCAAAGCCGGCGTCAGCGTGCAGATGCATGCCGGCGGCGGCTCGTTCAAGTCGCAGTTCAAGAAGGCCGACGCCTCCGGCGCGCGCTTTGCTCTCGTCTTCGGTGCCGATGAATTGGCCCGTGGCGAGGTGGCCGTCAAACCCCTGCGCGAAGGTGGCGAACAGGTCAGCCGGCCGCTCGCCGACGTGGCCTCCTGGGCCGCCGACCTCCTCCCCGCATAATCCCGGGCCTCCCAAGCCCCTTTCCTTCCCTCGAAGTTTTCCCATGGCCGCCCATCTCGACCTCGAAGAACAAGAACAACTTGAACAACTCAAAGCGTTCTGGAAGCGCTGGGGCAACCTCATCACCTGGGTGATCACGGCCGTCCTGGCCGCCTTTGCCGCCTGGCAGGGCTGGAACTGGTACCAGCGCGACCAGGCCGCCAAGGCCGCCGCGATGTATGACGAGTTCGACCGCGCCGTGGCGGCTCAGGACGTCGACAAGGCCTCGATCGCCGCAGGTGACCTGAAAGCCCGCTACGGCGGTACCGGTTATGCGGCCCAGGCCGGCCTGCAGGTCGCCAAGCTGCAACTGGACAAGGGCAAGGCCGACGACGCGAGGCAAAGCCTGACCTGGGTGGCCGAGCAGGGTTCCGAAGGCGGCCCCTACCGCGATGTCGCCCGCCTGCGCCTGGCCGGCCTGCAACTCGACGCCAAGGCCTATGACGAGGCCGCCAAGACCCTGGACGCCATCAAGTCGGCCGACTTCGCCGCCCTGGTGGCCGATCGCCGCGGTGACCTGCTGCTGCTGCAGGACAAGCGCGACGCCGCCAAGGCCGAGTACCAGAAGGCCCTGGCCGGCATGGACAAGACCCAGAACTACCGCAGCATCATCGAGGCCAAGCTGGCGACGCTGGGCGTCCCGACGGCCGTCGAGGCCAACGGAGCCGCGCAATGAAGCGCGTCGCGCTGATCGCCCTGCTGGCAGCTTCGCTGACCGGCTGTTCCACCATCAGCTCGACGTGGAACAGCTGGTTCGGCGACGAGAAGAGCAAGCCGGCCCCTCTGGAGACCCTGTCCGGCCCGGCCAGCGGCCGCATCGTCTGGAGCGCCCGGGGTGGCGACATCACCTTCCCGCTCAGCATCGCGACGCCGGGCGACCGCTTCGTCGTCGCCAGCGTCGACGGCCAGGTGCGTGCCCTGTCGGCCGCCGACGGCCGCGAGCTGTGGCGCGGCGATGTCGGCGCCAAGCTGCTGGCCGGCATCGGCAGCGACGGCCGCTTTGCCGCCGTCGTCAACCGTGACAACGAACTCATCGTGCTGGACGCTGGCCGCGTGGTCTGGAAGAAGGCCTTGCCGACCCCCGTCGTCGCTGCGCCGCTGGTGGCCGGCGAGCGTGTCTTCACGCTGACCCTGGACCGCCAGGTGCTGGCCTTCGACGCCCTGGACGGCCGCAAGATCTGGGAACTCAAGCGCCCCGGCGAGCCGCTGACCCTGGCCAAAGCCGGTGTGCTGCTGGCCTACAAGGACACCCTGGTCGTCGGCCAGGGCCCGCGCCTGGCGGGCGTCGACCCGGTCAAGGGCCAGTTGCGCTGGGAGGCCAGCGTGGCCACGCCGCGCGGCACCAACGAGGTCGAGCGCCTGGCCGATCTGGTCGGCCCGGCCCAGCGCCAGGGCGACCTGATCTGCGCCCGCGCCTTCCAGTCCTCGGTGGGCTGCATCAACGCCGAGCGCGGCAGCGCGTTGTGGAACCGCGTTGTGGGCGGCACCAATGGCATCGGTGCGGACTCGCAAGTCGTCGTCGCCGGCGATGCCTCCGACCGCCTGTCGGCCTGGAAGTTGGCCAACGGCGACTTGGCCTGGTCGGCCGACCAGTTCCAGCGCCGCAAGCTCTCCGAGCCCGTCGTCATCGGCACGCAGGTGCTGATCGGCGACTACGAGGGCCAGCTGCATCTGCTGGACCGCGACACCGGCAAGACGCGCTCGCGCCTGGCCACCGACGGCAGCCCGGTCGTCACCATCGCCCTGCAGGGCGACACGGCCCTGGCCGCCACCAAGAACGGCGGCCTGTTCGCGGTCAAGGCCGAATGAAACCAGTCATCGCTCTGGTCGGCCGCCCCAATGTGGGCAAGTCGACGCTGTTCAACCGCCTGACCAAGTCGCGCGACGCCATCGTGGCCGACTTCGCCGGCCTGACGCGCGACCGCCACTACGGCGACGGCCGCCTGGGCGACCGCGAGTTCATCGTCATCGACACCGGCGGCTTCGAGCCCGACAGCAGCACCGGCATCGTCAAGGAGATGGCCAAGCAGACCAAGCAGGCCGTCGCCGAGGCCGATGCAGTTATCTTCGTCGTCGACATCCGCCTGGGCCTGTCGGCCCACGACAGCGACATCGCCCGCTACCTGCGCAGCGTCAACAAGCGTGTGCACCTGGCCGTCAACAAGGCCGAAGGCATGAGCGACTCGCCGCTGCTGGCCGAGTTCCACGAGCTCGGCATGGGCGAGCCGCACCCGATCTCGTCGGCCCACGGCCAGGGCATCCGCAGCCTGCTGGACGCCGTGCTGGAGCCCTTCGAGGACACCAGCGAGGAATTCGGCGCCGGGCCGCAGCAGAACGATGTCATCCGCCTGGCCGTCGCCGGCCGCCCCAATGTGGGCAAGAGCACGCTGATCAACACCTGGCTGGGCGAGGAGCGCCTCGTCGCCTTCGACATGCCGGGCACGACGCGCGATGCGATCTCGGTCGACTTCGAGCGCAACGGCCAGAAGTTCAAGCTCATCGACACCGCCGGCCTGCGCCGCAAGGGCAAGGTCTTCGAGGCCATCGAGAAGTTCTCGGTCGTCAAGACCCTGCAGGCGATTGCCGACGCCCATGTCGTGCTGCTGCTGCTGGACGCCACCCAGGGCGTGACCGACCAGGACGCCCACATCGCCGGCTACATCCTGGACAGCGGCCGCGCCGTCGTGCTGGCCTGCAACAAGTGGGACGCCGTCGACAGCTACCAGCGCGAGACGCTGAAGCGCCAGATCGAGCAGCGCCTGGCCTTCCTGAAGTTCGCGCCCATGCACAACATCTCGGCGCTGAAGCGCCAGGGCTTGTCGCAGCTGTGGAATGCCATGGCCGATGCCTATGCGTCGGCCTACCGCAAGATGACGACGCCGGTGCTGACCCGCCTCATCCAGGAGGCCGTCGAGCACCAGCAGCCCAAGCGCTCGGGCGTTTCCCGTCCCAAAATGCGCTACGCCCACCAGGGCGGCCAGAATCCGCCCATCGTCGTCATCCACGGCAATGCGCTGGACGGCGTCACCGAGGTCTACAAGCGTTATCTGGAAGGGCGCATCCGTGCCCACTACAAGCTGGTTGGAACGCCGCTGAAGATTGAGCTACGTTCTTCGAAGAATCCCTTCGACGAAAAGACCTAGGCTGACCTCTGGAGGGGCTCAGACGCTGTGTTAAGGTCTTACCCGTAGTCCCCATCCCCCCCGATAACTCGGAGCATACCGATGAGCAACAAAGGCCAACTTTTGCAGGACCCCTTTTTGAACCTGCTTCGCAAAGAGCATGTGCCCGTTTCGATCTACCTCGTGAACGGCATCAAGCTCCAGGGCCACATCGAATCGTTTGACCAGTACGTTGTCCTGCTGCGCAACACCGTGACGCAGATGGTCTACAAGCACGCGATCTCGACCGTCGTGCCGGGCCGCGCAGTCAACTTCCACGCCGGCGACGCTCCCGCGGACGCCTGATCCCCACCCCTTGTCCTCGACCTCTGCCCACGACGCGACGCCGCCCTCCGAGGCGGCGCGCGCCATTCTTGTGGGTGTCGATTTCGGTCGCCACCGCTCCGCCCAGGGCTTCGACGAAAGCCTCGACGAACTCGCGCTGCTGGCCGAATCCGCCGGCGACACGCCGGTGGCCAAGATCATCGCGCGCCGCCAGGCGCCCGACGCGGCGTTGTTCGTGGGCTCCGGCAAGGCCGACGAGATCAAGCTGCTCGTGCAGGCCCACCAGGCCCACACGGTGCTGTTCGACCAGGCCATCTCGCCGGCCCAGCAGCGCAACCTGGAGCGCGTCCTCGGCGTGCCCGTGGCCGACCGCACCGCACTGATCCTCGAGATCTTCGCCGCCCGTGCCCAGAGCCACGAGGGCAAGCTGCAGGTCGAGCTGGCGCGGCTGCAATACCTGGCCACGCGCCTGGTGCGGCGCTGGAGCCACCTGGAGCGCCAGAGCGGCGGCATCGGCATGCGCGGCGGCCCCGGCGAGGCCCAGATCGAGCTGGACCGTCGCATGATCGACGACCGCATCAAGAAGACCAAGGACCGCCTCAAGCAGGTACAGAAGCAGCGCAGCACCCAGCGCCGCTCGCGTTCGCGCAACGGCGTCTTCAAGGTCTCCCTGGTCGGTTACACGAACGCGGGCAAGAGCACGCTGTTCAACGCGCTGACCAAGGCGCGCGCCTATGCGGCCAACCAGCTGTTCGCGACGCTGGACACCACGACCCGCTCCCTCTACCTCGAGCAGGCGGCGGCCAGCGTCTCGCTGTCCGACACGGTCGGCTTCATCCGCGACCTGCCGCACAAGCTCGTCGAGGCCTTCCGCGCCACGCTGCAGGAGGCAGCCGATGCCGACCTGCTGCTGCATGTCGTCGACGCCGCCAGCCCGGTGCTGGAGGAGCAGATGGTCGAAGTCGAGCGCGTGCTCGAGGAAATCGGCGCCGCCGGCGTGCCGCAGATCCTGGTCTACAACAAGCAGGACCTGCTGCCCGACGACCAGCGCCCGCGCGACGTGGTCGACGCCGTGCTGCGCGCCAACGGCAGCACCGAACCGACGCCGCGCGTCTTCGTCAGCGCCCTGGACGGCAGCGGCCTGGCCGAGCTGCGCCAGCTGATTGCGACGGCCATGCAGGCCCAGCCCTTGATTCCCGACGAGCGGGACCCACGTTTCGACGTTGATCCGTCGGATCTTGATTCTTCTTCCTCAGACCCTTCCCAGGCATGAGCAGCACTCCCCACACCACGCCCCGCAGCACCTGGGCCCAGCGTCTGATGACGCCGGTCGCCCGCGCCGCGGGGCGCCTGCTGAACAACGGCCGCAACGACGGTCCACCCGACCTCGACGAGCTCTGGCGCGACTTCAACCGCAAGCTCTCGGGCATGTTCGGTGGCAAGTCGGGCGGGCCCTCGGGGCCCAGTGGTTCGGGCGGCTCGCCCGACATGAAGGGCGCGGGCATCGGAGTCGGCCTCATCGCCGGCGTCGTCGCCCTGGGCTGGCTGGCCAGCGGCTTCTTCATCGTGCAGGAAGGCCAACAGGGCGTCGTCACGTCCTTCGGCAAGTACAGCAAGACCGTCGAGGCCGGCTTCCAGTGGCGCCTGCCTTACCCCTTCCAGGCGCACGAGATCCAGCCGGTCTCGCAGCTGCGCCAGGTCGAGGTCGGCCGCAGTTCCGTCGTCGCGGCCACCGGCCTGCGCGACTCGTCCATGCTGACCCAGGACGAGAACATCGTCGACATCCGCTTCACGGTGCAGTTCACCATCCGCGACCTGCGCGATTTCCTGTTCGAGAACCGCGACCCCGAGCAGGCCGTGCTGCTGGCCGCCGAGTCGGCCGTGCGCGAGATCGTCGGCAAGAACACCATGGACTCGGTGCTCTACGAGCAGCGCGACGCCATCGCCACCGACCTCGTCAAGTCCATCCAGGCCCAGCTGGACCGCCTGAAGGCCGGCATCCAGATCAAGAACGTCAACGTGCAGAGCGTGCAGCCGCCCGAGCAGGTGCAGGCCGCCTTCGAGGACGCGTTCAAGGCCAACGCCAACCGCGAGCAGCTGAAGAACGAGGCCCAGGCCTATGCCAACGACGTGATCCCGCGCGCCCGTGGCGACTCGGCTCGCCTGCGCGAGCAGGCGGAGGGCTACAAGGCCCGCGTCATCGCGACGGCCGAAGGTGATGCGCAGCGCTTCAAGAGCGTGCTGACCGAATACCAGAAGGCGCCCCAGGTCACGCGTGACCGCCTCTACATCGATGCGATGCAGCAGGTTTACACCAACGTCAGCAAGGTCATGGTGGACAGCAAGAGCGGCTCCAACCTGCTCTACCTGCCGCTGGACAAGCTGCTGCAGCAGGGCGGCAGCGGCAGCGTGACCGTGTCGGCGCCGCAGCCGGCTACCGTGCCCGAGCCGCAGACCTTGCCCGCCACCAACGACCTGCGCAGCCGTGACAACCAGCGCAGCCGCGACGGCCGCTGATCGAGGACCATCCGAATGAACCGTATTGCCGCCATCCTCGCCGGCGCCATCGTCGTCCTGATGCTGCTGTCGTCGATGCTCTTCATCGTCGACCAGCGCCAGTTCGCCGTCATCTATGCGCTGGGTGAGATCAAGGAAGTCGTCGTCGAGCCGGGCCTGAAGTTCAAGCTGCCGCCGCCGGTGCAGAACGTCGTCATGCTGGACCGCCGCGTGCAGACGCTGGACAGCCCCGAATCGCGCCCCATCTTCACGGCCGAGAAGAAGAGCCTGGTCATCGACTGGCTCATCAAGTGGCGCATCACCGAACCGCGCCAGTTCATCCGCAATAACGGCTCCGACATCCGCAACGTCGAGAACCGCCTGGCTCCCATCGTGCAGGCCGCCTTCAACGAGGAAGTGACCAAGCGCACCGTCATCGGCGTGCTGTCCGCCGAGCGCGACAAGATCATGAACGACGTGCGCAAGCGCCTGGCCGATGAGGCCAAGCAGTTCGGCATCGAGGTCGTCGACGTGCGCATCAAGCGCGTGGACTTCGCCTCCACCATCACCGACTCGGTCTATCGCCGCATGGAGTCCGAGCGCAAGCGCGTGGCCAACGAAACGCGCTCCACCGGCGCCGCCGAGGGCGAGAAGATCAAGGCCGACGCCGACCGCCAGCGTGAAATCATCGTCGCCGAGGCCTATCGCGACGCCCAGCTGATCAAGGGCGAGGGCGATGCCAAGGCCTCGGCCTTGTACGCCGAAGCCTTCGGCCGCGACCCGCAGTTCGCCCAGTTCTACCGCTCGCTGGAGGCCTATCGCGCCAGCTTCAGCAAGAAGAGCGACGTGATGGTCGTCGACCCCAGCAGCGACTTCTTCAAGGCCATGCGGGGTTCCGGCTCCACGCCTGCCGCCGCGCCCGCGCGCAAGTGAACGAGCTGCTGACCGCGCTCGCGCTGGTGATGGTCATCGAGGGGCTGATGCCCCTGATCAGTCCGGCGCGCTGGCGTGAGGTCTTCAGCCGCATCCTGGCGATGAGCGATGGCCAGATCCGCTTCATCGGCCTGGCCAGCATCCTGATGGGTGTTTTTGGACTGCTGTGGTTGCGCTGATCTGAAGGCTCGTGGCGCTGGGGCGGGGGAGGGCATAGGTACAATGCCGTTTTTAACCGCCTAGCCTGCGCCCATGTCCTCTGCTTGGCTGCTGCCCGAGCACATCGCCGATGTCCTGCCGTCGCAGGCACGCCGCATCGAAGAGCTGCGTAGAGAGCTGCTCGACATGGCCCGCAGCTATGGCTGCGAGCTCGTCATTCCGCCGCTGCTGGAGCATCTGGACTCCCTGCTGTCCGGCACGGGCAGCGGCTCGGAAATCAAGCTGTTCAAGCTGGTCGACCAGCTCTCCGGTCGCTCGCTCGGCCTGCGCGCCGACACGACGCCCCAGGTCGCCCGCATCGACGCCCACCTGCTGAACCGCCAGGGCGTGACCCGGCTGTGCTACTGCGGCCCCGTGGCGCACACGCGGCCCGACGGCCTGAACACCAGCCGCGAGCCGCTGCAGTTCGGCGTCGAGATCTACGGCCATGCCGGCCTGGAAGCCGACCTGGAAGTGCATGAGCTGGCCCTGGATGCACTGCGCCGCGCCGGCTTGAGCGACGTCATGCTGGACCTGGGCGATGCCCGCCTGCTGCAGGGCGTGCTGGACGGCGTCAAGCTGCCCGCCGACACCCTGGCTGCCTTGACCGCAGCCCTTGCGGCCAAGGACATGGGCGTGCTGGCCGACCTGACCGCAAACATGCCCGCCGTGACGCGCGACGCGCTGCTGGCTTTGCCCAGCCTCTTCGGCGGCCGCGAGGTGCTGGCCGAGGCTGCGCGCCGCCTGCCCGATCATCCGCTGGTCAAGGCGGCCCTGGCCGACCTGGACTGGCTGGCCGGCCATCTGGCCGCCGTCCACCCCGAGGTGGCGCTGGGCTTCGACCTGGCCGACCTGCAGGGCTATGCCTACTACACCGGCATCCGTTTCGCCGCCTATGCCTCGGGCTGCTCCGACGCCGTGCTGCGCGGTGGCCGCTACGACGAGGTGGGGGCAGCCTTCGGCCGCCGTCGCCCGGCCGTTGGCTTCAGCCTGGACCTGAAGACGCTGGTGACCCTGGTGCCGGCCACGCCCCTGCGCGCCGCCGTGCGCGCCCCCTGGGGCGAGGACGCCTCGCTGCGCCAGGCCGTGCGCGCCCTGCGCGAGCAGGGTGAAACCGTGGTGTGCGTTTTGCCCGGGCATGAGCACGAGGCCGATGAATTCGACTGTGACCGCGAGCTGGTTCGCGAGCACACTCAGTGGGTTGTCCGGACGCTGTAAGGCGCGGCGACCACCAATCCTTTCAAGCAAGACAGGCAATCAACATGAGCCAAACCGCGCGTGGACGCAATGTGGTCGTCGTCGGCACCCAGTGGGGCGACGAGGGCAAGGGCAAGGTCGTTGACTGGATGACGGACCATGCACAAGGTGTTGTCCGTTTCCAAGGCGGCCACAACGCCGGCCATACCCTGGTCATCAAGGGCGTGAAGACGGCGCTGCAGCTCATCCCCAGCGGCATCATGCGCGACGGCGTGGCCTGCTACATCGGCAACGGCGTCGTGGTCGACCCGACCCATCTGCTGTCCGAGATCGAGCGCCTGGAGAAGGCCGGCGTCGAGGTGCGTTCGCGCCTCTTCATCAGCGAGTCCTGCCCGCTGATCCTGCCCTTCCACGTCGCCGTGGACAAGGCGCGCGAGCAACTGCGCGAGACCAGCGGCAGCGGCAAGATCGGCACCACCGGCAAGGGCATCGGCCCGGCCTATGAAGACAAGGTCGCCCGCCGCGCCCTGCGCGCCCAGGACCTGAAGCACCCCGAGCGCTTCGCCAAGAAGCTGCGCGAGCTGCTGGACCTGCACAACTTCGCGCTGTCGGGCTATTTGAAGGGCGAGCCGCTCGCCTTCGAGCCCATCTTCGAGCAGGCCATGAAGATGGCCGAGCAGATCAAGCCCATGCTGGCCGACGTCGGCTACCTGATCCACAAGGCCAGCAAGGCCGGCGCCAACATCCTCTTCGAAGGCGCCCAGGGCACGCTGCTGGACATCGACCACGGCACCTATCCCTACGTCACGTCCAGCAACTGCGTGGCGGGCAATGCCGCCGCCGGTGCCGGCGTGGGCCCGCAGATGCTGCACTACATGCTGGGCATCACCAAGGCCTACACGACGCGTGTCGGCTCCGGTCCCTTCCCGACCGAGCTGGACTGGGAGCAGCCCGGCACCGTCGGCTACCACCTGTCCACCGTCGGCCAGGAACGCGGCACCGTCACGGGCCGCGCCCGCCGCTGCGGCTGGCTGGACGCCGCCGCACTGAAGCGCTCCATCATCATCAACGGCATCACCGGCCTGTGCCTGACCAAGCTCGACGTGCTGGACGGCCTGACCGAGATCAAGATGTGTGTGGGCTACAAGCTCGATGGCCGTCTGCTGGACATCCTGCCGCTGGACGGCGATGAGATCGAAGCCTGCGAACCGGTGTTCGAGACCTTCCCGGGCTGGACCGAGACCACCTTCGGCGCGACGTCCTGGGACGCGCTGCCGGCCAATGCGCGCAGCTATCTGAAGCGCGTGGAAGAGGTCATCGGCGCGCCCATCGACATGGTCTCGACCGGCCCCGACCGCGAGCACACCATCGTGCTGCGCCATCCTTATTCCGCCTGATTACCATCACACCAACGGAGACAACGCCACCATGTTGACCGACGACGGCAAACACCTCTACGTATCCTGGGACGAGTACCACCTGCTGACCGAGCGCCTGGCGCTCAAGGTGCACGCCTCGGGCTGGCAGTTCGATCAGATCCTCTGCCTGGCCCGCGGCGGCATGCGCCCGGGCGATGTGTTGTCGCGTGTCTTCGACAAGCCGCTGGGCATCATGTCCACCAGCTCCTACCGCGCCGAGGCCGGCACCATTCAGGGCCGCCTGGACATGGCCAAGTACATCACCATGCCCAAGGGCGAACTGGCCGGCCGCGTGCTGCTGGTCGACGACCTGGCCGATTCCGGCGTCACGCTGAAGGCCGTGGTGGAGCGCCTGCGCGGCATGCCGTCGATCACCGAACTGCGTTCCGCGGTCATCTGGACGAAGAAGGTCTCGGCCTATACGCCGGACTACTACTGCGAGATGCTGGAAACCTCGCCGTGGATCCATCAGCCGTTCGAGGAGTACGACGGCATGGGGCCGGAGGCGCTGGCGAAGAAGTTCGTCGTTTGAGGTTTGGACTTGTGGCGCGGATCGGAGTTCGGTTTGTGCCACCACTCGACGAAGGGCCCATCGAGGGCCCATCGTCGGGGACTCGGTCACGTCCCGCGACCCCGCCGGCGGTCGGCCCCGCGCCACAGGCGCGAAGCCTTCGTCGAGGCGTCGGACAAGCCACTGGCTTGTCCTCGGTCCATGACGACGCGCCTTTCGAGTCCTCTCCTGGACACCAAAAGACAAAAGGCCAGCACTTTCGTGCTGGCCTTTTGTCTTTTGTTTGGTGCCCAGGAGAGGACTCGAACCTCCACGGAGTTACCCGCTAGTACCTGAAACTAGTGCGTCTACCAATTCCGCCACCTGGGCAAGGTGCTCAAAACTTCTAGCGAAGTCCTGAGCCGTTTCAGGAAAACAGAGACTATATCATCAAAAACTTGAAGAACACAACTGCATCGCCTACGGGCGACGGCGCGGGCCTGCTCGGCGAAGTCGAAGGCACGCTGCAAGGCCATCGCGACGGCCATGGCTTTCTGATCCCCGACGACGGCTCCTCGGACATCTATCTGTCCTCGCAGGAAACCCATGCCGTCATGCACGGCGACCGCCTGCGCGTGCGCGTCGTGCGCTTCGACAAGCGCGGCCGCCCCGAGGGCAAGGTGCTGGAGATCCTGGAGCGCAAGAAGCGCCCGCTGATCGGTCGCTTGCTGCTGGAGTCGGGCATCTGGCTGGTCGCGCCCGAAGACCGGCGCATGGGCCAGGACATCCTCATCCCCAAGAACGGCATCGCCAACGCCACGGCCGGCCAGGTCGTCGCCGTCGAGCTGACCGAGCCGCCCTCGCTGTATTCGCAGCCCGTAGGCCGCGTGGTCGAGGTGCTGGGCGAGATCGATGACCCCGGCATGGAGATCGAGATCGCGGTGCGCAAGTACGACGTGCCGCACCGCTTCAGCCCCGACACGCTGGCGCAGAGCGCCAAGCTGCCCGAGAAACTGCGTGCCGTGGACCTCAAGCACCGCATCGACCTGCGCGACGTGCCTCTGGTCACCATCGACGGCGAGGACGCACGCGACTTCGACGACGCCGTCTACTGCGAGCCCTTCAAGCAGGGCCGCGGCAAGAAGGCCTTCGAGGGCTGGCGCCTGCTGGTGGCCATCGCCGACGTGTCGCATTACGTGAAGCCCGGCGAGCCGCTGGACGCCGATGCCTATGAGCGCGCCACTTCGGTCTACTTCCCGCGCCGCGTCATCCCGATGCTGCCCGAGAAGTTGTCCAACGGCCTGTGCTCGCTGAACCCCTACGAAGACCGGCTCAGCATGGTCTGCGACATGCTCGTGTCCAGCGACGGCACGGTCGCCGCCTACCAGTTCTATCCGGCGGTGATCAGCTCGCATGCGCGCTTCACCTACACCGAGGTCGCAGCCATCCTGGCCAACACCCATGGCCTCGAGGCGGCCAAGCGGCGCGAACTGGTGCCTCATCTGCTGCATCTGCACGAGGTCTATCGGGCCTTGCTGGGCGAGCGCCAGCGTCGCGGCGCCATCGACTTCGAGACCACCGAGACGCAGATCGTCTGCGACGACAACGGCCGCATCGAGAAGATCATCCCGCGCACGCGCAACGACGCCCACCGGCTGATCGAGGAGGCCATGCTGGCCGCCAACACCTGCTCGGCGGACTTCATCCAGGGATCCAAGCACCACTCGCTCTACCGCGTGCACGAAGGCCCGACACCGGAAAAGCGCCAGACCCTGCAGAACTATCTGCGCTCTCTTGGCATCTCGGTGGGCATCTCCGACGATCCGTCGCCGCGCGAGTTCCAGCAGTTGGCCGAGGCCACCAAGGACAGGCCAGACGCCCAGCAGATCCACACCATGCTGCTGCGCTCCATGCAGCAGGCCATCTACACCGGCACCAACTCCGGTCACTTCGGCCTGGCCTATCCGGCCTACACCCACTTCACCAGTCCGATCCGGCGCTATCCCGACCTGCTGGTCCACCGCGTCATCAAGGGCCTGCTGGCGGGCAAGCGCTACACGCTGGACGCGTCCAAGATGAACGTGCCGCAGG
Source organism: Roseateles saccharophilus (assembly GCF_031458095.1). GTDB lineage: Bacteria > Pseudomonadota > Gammaproteobacteria > Burkholderiales > Burkholderiaceae_C > Pelomonas > Pelomonas saccharophila_A. The sequence goes on along the minus strand of NZ_JAVDXU010000001.1, from coordinate 1,107,043 downwards.
CGCCCAAGCGCCCGGGCCGCCCGCCGCCGCCCAATCCGGCCGATGCTCGCAACGAGGCCGAGCGCTGGGAGGTCGTCGGTGCGCATTGCAGTGCCAACGAACGCCGCGCCGACGAGGCCAGCCGCGATGTCGAGGCCTGGCTGAAATGTCGCTATATGCGCGACCGCCTCGGCGAGGAGTTCGCCGGCACGGTCAGCGCGGTCACATCGTTCGGGCTGTTCGTGCAGCTGGACGCGCTCTACGTCGAGGGCCTGGTTCACATCACGGAGCTGGGCGGCGAGTACTACCGCTTCGACGAGGTGCGCCAGGAGCTGCGCGGCGAGCGCACCGGCATTCGCTACGCCACCGGCGCGCGCGTGCAGGTGCAGGTCAGCCGCGTGGATCTGGACGGGCGCCGCATCGACTTCCGCCTGGTGCGCGACAGCGACGAATTGCGGGTCCCGAGCCGTGGTTCGGCGGGCAAGCCTTCGGGCAAGACGCCAGCCAAGAAGCGCGCACCCAAGACCGCGGTGGAGTCGCTGGAGGAGGTGCGCCAGACCGACCGCGACGTGAAGCAGAGCCGCAAGGCCGTCGTCGCCGGCCTGCACCCCGTCAAGGCGGCGCGCAAGGCTGCCAACAAGGCGTCCAAGAAAACGGCGGCCAAGCCGGCGCCGCGCAAGCGGCGCTGAGCCTCAGCGCTGAGCGGCCAGGCGGTCTATGAGGTCGCCGGCGCGCAGCACGCCGTCAACCTCGCCGGCGCGGCCGTGTGCGTCCACGCCGGCGCAGGCCACCGCGTGGGCGCTGAGTGTGGGCTGTTGGGCCCAGAGGCCGCCCAGCCAACCGGCCAGCACATCGCCGCTGCCGGCCGTGGCCAGGGCCGGCCCGCCGCTGGCGCAGATGGCGGGCCGCTCGCCCGGCGATGCAACGACGCTGCCCGAGCCCTTGAGCACGATGCTGGCATTGAAGCGTGTCGCCAGCGCATTCGCTGCGGCGAGGCGGTCGGCCTGCAGCGTGGCCGTGTCGCGGCCGAGCAGGCGTGCGGCTTCGAGCGGATGCGGCGTCATCAGCGTGGTCCCTGCGGGGCGCGCGCTCACCAGCGCCTGCAGGGCTGCGTCGGCGGCCACGGCGTTCAGCGCGTCGGCGTCCAGGACCAGGCGCGGCAGCGTCCGCAGCAGCGCGGGCAGGGCGGGCGTGATGGCGTTGCCGGCGCCGCAGCCAATGACGCCCACGGCCTGAGGGACGTCGGCAAGGCGGCCGCGCATCAGCTCGGGCCGGCCGGCATCGGCCACTTCGCCGGCGTCCAGGCCCAACAGGTCCACATAGACCCGACCGGCGCCGCAGGCCAGCGCTGCGCGGGCGGCCAGACGCGCGGCGCCCTGCATGCCGGGTGCGCCGCCCACCACCAGCGCCTGGCCATGGCTGCCCTTGTGGCTGGTGGGGCTGCGGTGGGGGGGGGCGCCGGGCCCCAGCAAGTCAGCCGTGGGCGGCTCGTCGGGCGCGATGCCCAGGTCGTCGAACCAGATGCGCCCGCCGTGCGCACGGCCCTCGCCGGTGAAGAGTCCGGGCTTGAGGGTCAACAGCGTCAGCGTGTGGTCGGCGTGCACGGCATGGTCGCCGGCGGCTTGGCCGGTGTCTGCCAGCAGGCCGCTGGGCAGGTCCACGGCGAGGATGGGTGCGCCGCAGGCGGCCATCGCGGCCATGGTGACGAGCATCTCGGCCGACGGTCCGCGGTTCAGGCCCAGGCCCAGCAACGCGTCGATGACCAGGGAGGGGCAGGCCGGTGCCTCGTGGCTGACGTGCACCGGCACACCGGCCTCGGCCAGACGCCTTGCAGCCACCAGCCCGTCGCCGCCGTTGTTGCCCGGGCCGCAGGCAATCCAGACCGGCCCCTGGCCCTGGCGCAGCGCCAGCGCGAGCTTGGCGACGGCCAGGCCGGCACGCTCCATCAGGTCGGGCGAATGGACGAGGGCGCGCGCCTCGATGCGCCGGCTGGCGGCGACGTTGAAAAGGGGCAGGGAGGCGGTGGTGGGCAGCAGCGCGCGCATGCCCACGAGCTTAGGCGAGTCTTTGCGGGCCGAGGGCGGCAATGTCGCGCGCTGGTGCCTGGCCGGCGATCAGCTGCGCTAGCACCTGGGCGCTGCCGCAGGCCAGGCCCCAGCCCTGGCCGCCGGGCGACAGGTTGAGCCACAGGCCCGGGCGGCCGCTGGCGCCAAGCAGCGGCAGGCCATCGGCGGTCAGCGCGCGACGGCTCTGGCCTTGCTGCACCTGCTGGTGCAGGACCGAGCCGGGAAACCAGTGCTGCAGGCCGCGATGCAGGGTCTCGAAGTCGGGCGTGACCCTGGCGCGTACATCGGTGACCGTGAGGCCGCCGGTCACGCGCACGCGCTGGCCGGTGCGAGTGACCGTCAGGCCGCGTGAAGGGTCGACCCAGGCCGCCTTGGGGCCGAGGTCGGGGTGGGCCTCCAGCAGGCGCAGCGGCGCGGTGACCGAGGTCTCGTGATGGGCCGACAAGGGCAGGCGCTGGCCAAGCAGGGCCGGAGCTTCCAGGCCGTTGCAGAGCACGACGGCGTCGAAGCGCGAGTCCTGTGGGCCGAGCAACTGGGGCAGGGTGTCGCCGGCCTCACGCTCGGGGCCGCGCGTCGGCGCCTCCATGGGCGGGGTGTACTCGTGGCGCAGGTTCAGGCCGGCACCGTCGGCGGCGATGGCGCGCACGGTGGTGTGGAAGCGGAACTCCGCGCCCAGGCGCTGGGCCTGCAGGCGCAACTGCTGGGCAAACAGCCGGGCGTTGCCCGCGCCGCCGTGGGCCAGGGCCAGGGCGGCGGACAGCGGTGCATCGGCATTCAGGCCGGGTTCGCGCAGCCGGGCCTCGCCGGCCTCGATGAGTTCGACCTGCAGGCCCAGGGCCTTCCAGCCTTCCAGCCGCGCCTCGGCGGCGGCCACGCGCTTGGCGTCGGTCAGCGCAACGAGCAGGCCCTGGCTGGCCTCGTCATCCAGCCCCAGCTCACGGCGCAGCTCGGCGGTGCGCGCCAGGCTGAGCTGGCTCAACGCGGCCAGTTGGCCGGGGGCCTCGCCGCCTTTGCGGCCGGCGCGCCAACGGGCGAACCTGAAGCCCACCGGCGCCGGGGGCGCCGTGTCGGCCAGGTCGGGCACGAAGGGGGAGAGCAGGGCGCTGCTGGCGAAGCTGGCCTGTTCGGCCACGCTGCCGCCGCGTTCGAAGACCTGGACCTTGAGACCCAGGGCAGCCAGTTCATAGGCCGTCGTGACGCCGGCGAGGCCGGCGCCCACCACGGCGACGCTGCGCGTCAAGCGGACACCCTGAAGGCAGTCGGGAAGGGCGCGCTGGCGACCGCGGGGGCGCGGCGTCGGCTGAGGAGGGGCATGAAGTTGTGTATACTCTGCGGGTTTTGCCGGAGGGAGTGGCTCTTGGAGCTGCGCAACTCAAGGCAAAACGGTTGTGAGGGGTGCAGCGGTCAACGGGCGTTGACGGCCACTCGTCGCAACAAATCGCAAACCGGCCACCTAAGGTGTTGCGGCTTGCGGCAGTCTCGAAACGGTTGTTTCCAGGCGCTGCAACGCAATTCGGGCCGGATTTTAGACACAACCTTCGGAGCAAGACCATGTCTGTCACGATGCGCGAGATGCTGGAAGCCGGCGTCCATTTCGGCCACCAAACCCGCTTCTGGAATCCCAAGATGGCCCCGTATATCTACGGCCATCGCAACAAGATCCACATCATCAACCTCGAGAAGACGCTGCCCGCGTTCAACGATGCGATGAAGTTCATCCGCTCGCTGGCTGCCAAGCGCGGCACGATCCTGATGATCGGCACCAAGCGCCAGGCCCGCGAATTCATCGCCGCCGAAGCCCAGCGCGCCGGCATGCCCTACGTCGACTCGCGTTGGCTGGGCGGCATGATGACCAACTTCAAGACGGTCAAGACCTCCCTCAAGAACCTCAAGGACATGCAGGCCCAGGTCGAGGCTGGCACCCAGCCCGCGATCAAGAAGGAAGCCCTGCTGTTCCAGCGCGACATCGCCAAGCTGGAAAAGAACATCGGCGGCATCCAGGACATGACCGCCCTGCCGGACGCCATCTTCGTCATCGACGTCGGCTATCACAAAATTGCCGTGGCCGAAGCCAAGAAGCTGGGCATTCCCGTCATCGGCGTGGTTGACACCAACCACTCGCCCATCGGCATCGACTACGTCATCCCCGGCAACGACGACTCCGCCAAGGCGGTCGCCCTGTATGCCCGCGCCGTCGCCGACGCCGTGCTGGAAGGCAAGGCCAACGCCACGAATGACGTGCTGGCCGCCGTCGCCCCCGCTGGCGACGAGTTCGTCGAGGTTTCCGAAGAGGCCTGAAGCCTTCTCGACCCCGCATCTGAAAGGGGCCGCGAGGCCCCTTTTGCCAACCGAAATCTGGAGATAGAAATGGCTGCAATCACTGCAAGCATGGTGGGCGAACTGCGTGCCCGCACCGACGCGCCGATGATGGAGTGCAAGAAGGCGCTGACCGAGGCCGACGGCGACCTGGGCCGCGCTGAAGAGATCCTGCGCGTCAAGCTGGGCAACAAGGCCGGCAAGGCCGCTTCGCGCATCACCGCCGAAGGCGTGGTGTCGTCCGCCGTCGTCGGCGGCAATGGCGCCCTGATCGAAGTCAATTGCGAGACCGACTTCGTCTCGAAGAACGACGCCTTCCTGGCCTTCGTGTCCGCCCTGGCCGGCCTGGTGGCTGAAACCAACCCGGCCGACGTGGCCGCCCTGTCGGCCCTGCCCCTGTCGCAAGAAGGCTTCGGCCCGACCGTGGAAGACGTGCGCAAGGGCCTGATCGGCAAGATCGGCGAGAACATGACGATCCGCCGCTTCCAGCGCTACGCTGGCAGCAAGCTGGCTTCCTACCTGCACGGCACCCGCATCGGCGTGATGGTCGAGTTCGAAGGTGACGACGTCGCCGCCAAGGACGTGGCCATGCACATCGCCGCCATGAAGCCGGCCGCCCTGTCGGGCGCCGACGTCTCGGCCGAGCTGGTCGAGAAGGAGCGCAAGATCGCCACCGAGAAGGCCGCCGAATCCGGCAAGCCGGCCGACATCGTCGCCAAGATGGTCGAAGGCTCGGTGCAGAAGTTCCTGAAGGAAGTCTCGCTGCTGGACCAGGTCTTCGTGAAGGCCGCCGACGGCAAGCAGACCGTGGGCGCCTACCTGAAGTCGGCCAACACGACGGTCAAGGGCTTCACGCTCTACGTCGTTGGCGAAGGCATCGAGAAGAAGGTTGACGACTTCGCGGCCGAAGTGGCGGCCCAGGTGGCAGCTGCCAAGGGTCAGTAAAGACGCTTGCGAAATCGTACGAAATGAAGGGGCGCCAAGTTGGCGCCCTTTAAACTTGCGGCCCACCATAGGCCCCCACTACTGAGGACACCATGCCCGCGTACAAGCGCATCCTGCTCAAACTCTCCGGCGAAGCCCTGATGGGCGACGACGCCTACGGCATCAACCGCGCGACCATCGTGCGCATGGTGCAGGAGATCCGCGAAGTGACGCAGATGGGCATCGAGGTGGCCGTCGTCATCGGCGGCGGCAACATCTTCCGCGGCGTGGCCGGCGGCTCGGTCGGCATGGACCGCGCCACCGCCGACTACATGGGCATGCTGGCCACGGTGATGAACGCCCTGGCCCTGGCCGACACCATGCGCCAGGAAGGCATGACGGCCCGCGTCATGTCCGCCATCGCCATCGAGCAGGTCGTCGAGCCCTATGTGCGCCCCAAGGCCCTGCAATACCTCGAAGAGGGCAAGGTCGTCGTCTTCGCCGCCGGCACCGGCAACCCCTTCTTCACGACCGACACGGCCGCGGCCCTGCGCGGTGCCGAGATCGGTGCCGAGATCGTGCTGAAGGCCACCAAGGTCGATGGCGTCTACACGGCCGACCCCAAGAAGAACCCCGACGCGACGCGCTACTCGCGCATCACCTTCGACGAGGCCATCACCCGCAACCTGCAGGTCATGGACGGCGCCGCCTTCGCGCTGTGCCGCGACCAGAAGCTGCCGATCAAGGTCTTCAGCATCTTCAAGCCGGGTGCCCTGAAGCGTGTCGTGCAGGGCGAAGACGAGGGCACGCTCGTCCACGTTTAAGCGAACCAGAGAGACTGATCATGAGCATTGCCGACATCAAGAAGAACGCCGAGGCCAAAATGGCCAAGTCGGTGGAAGCCCTGAAGAACGAACTGCACAAGATCCGCACCGGCCGTGCCCACCCCGGCATCCTGGATCAGGTCAACGTCGACTACTACGGCTCCATGGTGCCGATCTCGCAGGTGGCCAATGTGACGTTGCTGGATGCTCGCACCATCTCCGTGCAACCCTGGGAAAAGGGCATGGGCGCCAAGATCGAGAAGGCCATCCGCGAAAGCGACCTGGGCCTGAATCCGGCCTCCCAGGGCGACCTGATCCGCGTGCCGATGCCGCCGCTGACCGAAGAGCGCCGCAAGGACCTGACCAAGGTCGTGCGCAATATCGGCGAAGACGCCAAGGTGGCCGTGCGCAATCTGCGCCGCGACGCCAACGAGCACGCCAAGAAGCTGCTGAAGGACAAGGAAATCGGCGAGGACGATGAGCGCCGCAGCCTCGACGAGGTGCAAAAGCTCACCGACCGGGTGATCAACGAGATCGACAAGCTGATCTCGGGCAAGGAAGCCGAGATCCTCGCGGTTTGAGCGCCGTCCTCATGGCGCAAGACCGCCCGGCGCCGCCGCGCCATGTCGCCATCGTCATGGATGGCAACGGCCGTTGGGCCAAGAAGCGCTTCCTGCCGCGCTTCTTCGGCCACAAGGCCGGTGTGGACAGCCTCGTCAAGGTCGTCCAGGCCTGCATCGACCGCGATATCGAGCATCTGACCGTCTTCGCCTTCTCCAGCGAGAACTGGAAGCGGCCCAGCGACGAGGTTTCGGGCCTGATGGGCCTGGTGCTGGCCGCGGTGAGCCGCTATCTGGCCAAGATGGGCGCCATGGGCGTGCGCATCCGCATCGTCGGTGACCGCGACGCGGTGTCCGACAAGCTGCGCAATGCCTGGAACGAGGCCGAGAGCAGCACCCTGCACAACACCAAGCTGACGCTCAACGTCGCCTTCAACTACGGCGGCCGCTGGGACATCGTGCAGGCCTGCCGCAAGGCCATCGAGGCCGGCGTGCCGGCTGCCGAACTGACCGAGGCGCGCCTGTCGGAGTTCATGGCCATGAGCTATGCACCCGACCCCGACCTCTTCATCCGCACCGGCGGTGAGGTGCGCATCAGCAATTTCCTGCTCTGGCAGGCCGCCTACACCGAGTTCGTGTTCTCGGATTGCCTCTGGCCCGAGTTCGGTGAGCGCGAGCTGGATGCGGCCATCGCGGCTTTCCACGAGCGCGACCGCCGTTTTGGCGGCGTGAAAGAAACCCCCGCTGCCTGAAAGGCTGGCCATGCTGAAAACGCGCGTCATCACCGCCGTCGTGCTGCTGGCCATCCTGCTGCCAGTACTCTTCCAGGCTTCGCCCTGGCCCTTTGCCTGGGTCACCGTCGTCATGATGGGCGCGGCCGGCTGGGAATGGGTCAAGCTCAACGGCCTGCCCGGCACCGGCGCGATCGCCGGCGGCGTGGCCCTGGCCCTGGCCTGCGTCTGGACGCTGCTGATCGGCGGCCTGAACGCTCCGCCGGCCTGGGTCTGGTCCCTGGCCAGCCTGGTCTGGGTGCTGGGCGGCGCCTATGCGCTGCGCGCCGGCCCGACCGGCTGGCCGCGCATCGCCCGTGGCGCCCGCCTGGCCCTGGGCGCGCTGCTGCTGTGGGGCGCCTGGCTGGCCATCGTGCAGGCCAAGGTGCATGGCATCAATTTCATCCTGTCGGTGTTCTGCCTGGTCTGGATGGCGGACATCGCGGCCTACTTCTGCGGCCGGGCCTTCGGCAAGCGCAAGCTCGCGCCGGCCATCAGCCCGGGCAAGAGCTGGGAGGGGGTCTGGGGCGGTCTGGCCGGCGTCATCCTGCTGGGCTTCTTCTGGGTGCACGTCATCGACGTGAACCTGGCCGTCGACTCCCCCAGCCTCTACACCCTGCTGGTGCAGCGCCATGGCTGGGTGTCCCTGCTGGCCCTGGTCTTCCTGGCTGCGATGAGCGTTGTCGGTGATCTGTTCGAATCCCTCGTCAAGCGGGCCGTCGGCGCCAAGGACAGCAGCGGTCTGCTGCCCGGCCACGGCGGCGTGCTGGACCGCATCGATGCGCTGCTGCCGGTTTTCCCGTTGGCGCTTGCGCTGATCAGCCTATGAATCGTCAACGCGTCTGTGTCCTCGGCTCCACCGGCTCGGTCGGTGCGAACACGCTGGACGTCATCGCCCGCCATCCCGAGCGCTACGAGGTCTTTGCGCTCAGCGCGATGAGCCGCGTCGACGAGCTGCTGGCCCAGTGCCTGACCTGGAAGCCACGCTTCGCCGTCATGCCCGAGCGCGATGCCGCGGCCCGTCTGCGCGGGCGGCTGAGCGAGGCCGGCAGCCGCACCGAGGTGCTGGATGGCGCCCAGGCCCTGGCCGACATCGCCGCTCACCCGGACGTCGACGCTGTCATGGCGGCCATCGTCGGTGCCGCGGGCCTCGCGCCGGCGATTGCCGCGGCGCGCGCCGGCAAGCGCCTGCTGCTGGCCAACAAGGAGGCCATCGTCGTCGGCGGTGCCCTGTTCATGCAGGCGGTGCAGGAGGGCGGGGCGACGCTGCTGCCCATCGACAGCGAGCATTCGGCCATCTTCCAGTGCCTGCCCGAAGACCGCACGGCCTGGCCCCAGCGCATCGACCACATCGTGCTGACGGCCTCGGGCGGCCCTTTTCGCAACCGCGATCCCCAGACCCTGGCCGATGTGACGCCCGACCAGGCCTGCGCCCATCCGAACTGGGTCATGGGCCGCAAGATCTCGGTGGACTCGGCCACCATGATGAACAAGGCGCTCGAGGTCATCGAAGCGCGCTGGCTCTTCAATCTGACGCCCGACCAGATCAGGGTCATCATCCATCCGCAGAGCATCATCCATTCCATGGTGGTCTGCCGCGACCAGTCGGTGCTGGCCCAGCTGGGCACGCCCGACATGCGCGTGCCCATCGCCTACGGCCTGTCTTTCCCCGAGCGCATCACCTCGGGCGCCAGCCGCCTGGACCTGCTGACCACACCCGGCCTCAGCTTCGAGGAGGCCGATGCCGTCCGCTTCCCCGGCCTGCACCTGTCCTGGCAGGCCCTGCGGGCGCCGGAGGGCAGCACGACGGTGCTGAATGCCGCCAACGAGGTGGCCGTGGATGCCTTCCTGAACGGCCGCCTGCGCTTTGATCGCATCCATGCGGTCAACTCGCAATGTCTGGCCGACGTTCAGCCCGGCGACTGCGCCAGCATCGAGGCGCTGCTGGACCTGGATGCGCGCGCCCGCGAGCATGCCCGGCGACTGCTATGAGCCTTTCGGATATCCCGGCCTTTCTCGTCGCGCTCGCGCTGCTGATCGCCATCCATGAATGGGGTCACTACCGCGTCGCACGGGCCTGTGGTGTCAAGGTGCTGCGCTTCTCCATCGGCTTTGGCCGCGTGCTTTGGCGCCGCGTGGGCCGCAACGGCACCGAATTCACGCTGAGCGCCCTGCCGCTGGGCGGCTATGTGCGCATGCTGGACGAGCGCGACGGCCCGGTTGCGCCGGCCGAGCGCGAGCAGGCCTTCAGCCAGCGCCCGCTGCGCCAGCGCGCCGCCATCGTCGCGGCCGGCCCGCTGGCCAACTGGCTGCTGGCCGTGCTGCTGTTCGCCGCGGTGGCCTGGATAGGCTCCGAGGTGCCCAAGGCCGTGCTCGGCACGCCGCCGGCCGGATCGCTCGCCGAACGCGCCGGCCTGCATGCGGGCGACTGGGTGCGGGCCACCTCGCCCGACAACCAGCAGTGGCAGGACGTCGACTCCCTGTCCGATCTGCAGTCCGCCGTGGCGCGGGCCCAGGCCCTGGGCGAGTCGCTGCATCTGACAGTCAGCGACGCCCAGGGCCATGGCTCGCGCAGCGTCCACCTCGAGACCGAGCGCCTGGCCGGCCGTGCGCCGGATGCCCGGCTGTTCATGGATATCGGCCTGCTGCCGCTGGCCGATCCGGTGCTGAGCCAGGTCACGGCCGGTGGCCCTGGCGCCGCCGCCGGGCTGATGGCCGGCGACCGCGTGCTGAGCGTGGACGGCCAGTTGGTGCCGGATTCGGCCTTCCTGCGCGACGCCATCCGCCGCTCCCATGACGGCCAGCAGCCGCGCACCATGGTCTGGCGCGTCGAGCGTGCCGGCCAGGTCGTCGAACTGAAGCCGACGCCGCGCCTCGCCGACGACGGCGGGCGCAAGGTGGCGAGGCTGGACATCCTGCCGGCCAGCAAGGCCGAGCGCGTCTTCGTCAGCTATGGCTTTGCCGACGGCCTGTGGCGCGGCCTCGGCCAGAGCTGGGACATGGCCGCCACGACGGTGCGCCTGCTTGGCCGCATGCTGGTCGGCGAGGCTTCGGTAAAGAACCTTGGCGGGCCCTTGGCGATTGCCGATGCCGCAGGACAATCCGCCCGCGCCGGGCTTGTGCCCTATCTGGAATTCCTGGCGCGGATCTCCCTGGGTCTTGCCGTATTGAACCTGCTGCCGCTGCCGATGCTCGACGGAGGACACCTCATGTATCATCTTTTTGAGGGTCTGAGCGGCCGCCCCGTCTCCGAATGGTGGCAACGGCAACTGCAGCGCGCTGGTGCGCTGATCCTGGTGCTGATGATGGCCTTGGCCTTTACCAACGACATTGCCTCCCGTCTGACGGGCTGGCATTGACACTGAAACTCCCGGTTCCCATGTCCTTTTCTTTCAGTTCGGGAGCGAAGCGTCGCCCCTTCCGCCTCGGCTTGCTGGCTCTGGCTGTCACGGGGATGTTCCAGTCCGGCCTCGCCTGGGCGGTCGACCCCTTTGTGCTGAAGGACATCCGCGTCGAGGGCCTGCAGCGCACCGACCCGGGCACCGTGTTCGCTTCGCTGCCCTTTCGCATCGGCGACACCTACAACGATGAAAAAGGCGCCGCCGCCCTGCGCGCCCTGTTCGCCACCGGCCTGTTCAAGGACGTGCGCATCAGCATCGACGGCAATGCCGTCGTCGTCATCATCGACGAGCGCCCCATCATCGCCAACGTCAATTTCGTCGGCCTGAAGGAGTTCGACACCGAGGCCCTCAGCAAGTCGCTGAAGGACGTCGGCATCGGCGAAGGCAAGCCCTTCGACAAAGCCCTGGCCGACCGCGCCGAGCAGGAATTGAAGCGCCAGTACCTCACGCGCAGCCTCTACGGCGCCGAGGTCACGACGACGATCACGCCCATCGAGCGCAACCGCGTCAACGTCAGCTTCAACGTGACCGAGGGCGAGCCGGCCAAGATCGCCGAGATCCGCATCCTCGGCAGCAAGGTCTTCTCCGAGAGCACGCTGCAGGGCCTGCTGGAGCAGACGACGACCGGCTGGCTGACCTGGTACACCAAGACCGACCGCTACTCGCGCGCCAAGCTGAACGCGGACCTGGAAACCATCCGCAGCTACTACCTGAACCGCGGCTATCTGGAGTTCGCCGTCACCTCCACCCAGGTGACGATCTCGCCGGACAAGCAGAGCATCAGCATCGCCATCACGGTCAGCGAAGGCCAGCCCTACACCGTCACCGGCATCAAGCTCGAAGGCGACTACCTGGGCCGCGAGGAAGACTTCAAGCACCTCGTCTTCCTGAAGCCCGGCGAGGCCTACCAGGGCGAACTGGTGGCCAACACGACGCGCGCCTTCAGCGACCTGTTCGGCACCTATGGCTATGCCTTCGCCCGTGTCGACAGCAAGCCCGACATCGACCGCGCCACCGGCCAGGTCGTCGTCACCTTCGTCGCCGAACCGCAGCGCCGCGTCTATGTGCGCAAGGTCATCATCTCCGGCAACTCGCGCACCCGCGACGAGGTCATCCGCCGCGAGTTCCGCCAGTTCGAGGCGGCCTGGTATGACGGCCAGAAGATCAAGTCCTCGCGTGACCGCGTCGAACGCCTGGGCTATTTCAAGGACAAGGAAGTCACCATCGACACCCAGGAGGTGCCGGGCGCCCAGGACCAGGTCGACGTGCTGCTGACCGTCGTCGAGCGCCCCACCGGCGCCATCACGGTCGGCGCCGGCTACTCCAGCCAGACCAAGCTGTCCTTCACCGGCTCCATCCGCCAGGACAACGTCTTCGGCTCGGGCAACTACCTCGGCATCGACGTCGCAACGGCCCGCACCGGCCGCCAGCTGCAGGTCAGCACGGTCGACCCCTACTTCACGGTCGACGGCGTGTCGCGTTCGCTGGACGTGTTCTACCGCACGACGCGCCCGATCAACACGCTGGGCGAGGAATACCAGTACGTCACCAAGGGCGGCGCGATCCGCTTCGGCGTGCCCTTCTCGGAAGTCGACACCGTCTTCTTCGGCGTCGGTTACGAGCAGACCGACATCACGACGTCCAAGGGCCTGCCCAACAGCTATCTGCTGTTCGTCAACCAGTTCGGCCAGCGCAGCAACTCCATCCCGCTGACCATCGGCTGGCAGCGCGACAGCCGCGACAGTGTCATCTCGCCGCTCAAGGGCAAGTACCAGCGCGTCAACGTCGAGACCAGTGCCATCGGCGACGCCAAGTTCGCCCGCATCAACCTGCAATACCAGCAGTACTTCGAGATCACCAACAAGATCACGCTGGGCATCAACAGCGAACTGGGCTGGGGCGTGGGCCTGGGCGGCAAGCCCTATCCCATCTTCAAGAACTTCTACGGCGGCGGCCTGGGCTCGGTGCGCGTCTTCGAAGCCGGCTCACTGGGTCCGGTGGACCCGACCGGCTCCTATATCGGCGGCAACCGCCGCTTCAACACCAACGCCGAGCTCTACCTGCCGGTGCCGGGCAGCGGCAACGACAAGAGCTTCCGCATCTTCGGCTTCGCCGACCTCGGCGGCGTCTGGGGCCCGGACGCCAAGCTCAACTGGAACACGCTGACCAACGGCAAGGACAACGAGGGCCGCGACATGCTGCGCATGTCCGCCGGTATCGGCCTGTCCTGGATCTCGCCGATGGGCCCGCTGCGCCTGAGTTACGGCAAACCGATCCGCAAAGCGCGGACGGATAGAATCGAAAAATTCCAATTCCAGATCGGGACTGCATTCTGATGATGAGCAAGCTCTTGCAATCGATGGCCCTGGCCGCGTCGATGATGGTGGCCACCACGGTGGTGCAAGCCCAGGAACTGAAGATCGGCTACGTCAACAGCGAGCGCGTGCTGCGTGAGGCCAACCTGGCCAAGGCAGCCCAGATCAAGCTGGAGACGGAGTTCGGCAAGCGCGAGAAGGACCTGCGCGATCTGGAGACCAAACTGCGCGGCGCCGCCGAGAAGCTGGAGAAGGACGCCCCGACGCTGTCCGAGGCCGAGCGCAACCGCCGCCAGCGCGATGTCGTCGAGCAGGAGCGCGATCTGCAGCGCAAGCGCCGCGAATGGCAGGAAGACCTGAACCAGCGCAAGAACGAGGAGCTGTCCACCGTGGTCGAGAAGGCCAACCGCGTGATCAAGCAGATCTTCGAGGCCGAGAAGTACGACCTGATCCTGCAGGACGCCATCCACTTCAGCGCCCGCGTGGACATCACCAAGAAGGTGATCGACGCGCTGAACGCGCAGAAGTAAACCGAGCCCGCCATGAGCCCGACAAACGTCGCGCTCGGGTCCAGCGAAACGACAGCGGTCGCGCTGTCTCAGCTGATCGCCGCCTTGGGCGGCGATTTGCTTGGTGGGTCCGAGATTCGCATCGCCCGCATCGCGCCGCTGGACGAGGCCGACGCCCAGAGCATCAGCTTCCTCGCCAACCCGCGTTACCAGGCCCAGCTCGCCACGACGGCCGCTGCCTGCGTCATCGTGTCGCCGTCGATGGCCGAGGCGGCGGCCGCCCGCGGCGCGGCCATCGTCACGCCCGACCCCTATCTCTACTTCGCCCGCCTGACGCAGTGGTGGGCTGCTCGCACGCGGCCTTCGCCCCAGGCCGGTGTGCATGCCAGTGCCATCGTGTCGCCCGACGCCAGGCTGGGCCAGGGCGTGGAGATCGGACCGCTGGCCGTCATCGAGGCAGGTGCCGTCATCGGCGACCAGGCCCGCATCGGCGCGCATTGCGTCGTTGAACGGGGCGCCATCGTTGGCGACCACACGCGGCTGGCGCCGCGCGTCGTGCTGGGCTATGGCTGCCGCATCGGCGCGCGTGGCCTGGTGCACAGCGGCGCCGTCATCGGCGCGGACGGCTTCGGTTTTGCGCCCAGCAAGAGCGGCTACGTGAAGATCGAGCAGCTCGGCAATGTGACGATCGGCGACGACGTCGAGATCGGCGCCAACACCTGCATCGACCGCGGGGCGCTTTCCGACACCGTCATCGAGGACGGCGTCAAGCTCGACAACCAGATCCAGATCGCCCACAACGTGCACATCGGCCGCAACACGGCCATGGCCGGCTGCGCGGCCGTCGCGGGCTCGACGCGCATCGGTGCCAACTGCACCATCGGTGGTGCCGCCAACATCATCGGCCACCTGGTCATCGTGGACGGCGTGCACATCTCGGCCGCGACGACCGTGACGCGCAGCATCAGCGAGCCCGGTGTCTACAGCGGCCCCTATCCCTTCGAAGAGAATTCGAGCTGGCAGAAGAACGCGGCCACCCTGCGCCAGCTCAGCACCCTGCGCGAACGCGTGCGCGCGCTGGAGAAGAAATGAACGACGAAACGACGACCCCGACCCCTGTCCCGACGACGATGGACATCCACGAAATCCTCAGGCGCCTGCCGCACCGCTATCCCATCCTGCTGGTGGATCGCGTCGTGGAGCTCATCAAGGGCGAACGCATCCGCGCCATCAAGAACGTCTCCATCAACGAGCCCTTCTTCCTCGGCCATTTCCCGCATCGGCCCGTGATGCCGGGCGTGCTGGTGCTCGAGGCCCTGGCCCAGGCCGCCACGCTGCTGGCCATCGAGAGCGTGGGCATCGTGCTGGACGAGAAGTCGGTCGTCTACTTCGCCGGCATCGATGGCGCGCGCTTCAAGCGCCCGGTCGAGCCGGGCGACCAGCTGATCCTGGAAGTGACGCTGGGCCGCGCCAAGGCTGGCATCTACAAGTTCGCGGCTCGTGCCCTGGTGGGTGAGCAGGTGGCTGCCGAGGCCGAGCTGATGTGCACGATGCGCCGTATCCAAGACTGATCTGATGAGCATCCATCCGACCGCCATCGTCGACCCCGCCGCCGAGCTGGACTCGTCGGTCACGGTCGGCGCCTATTCGCTGATCGGCCCGCACGTGAAGATCGGTGCCGGCACCAAGGTCGGCCCGCATGTCGTCATCGAAGGCCACACGACCATCGGTCGCGACAACCACTTCTTCCAGTTCAGCTCCATCGGCGCGGCCAACCAGGACAAGAAGTACGCCGGCGAGCCGACGACGCTGGTCATCGGCGACCGCAACACGATTCGCGAGTTCTGCACGCTGAACGTCGGCACGGTCCAGGACCGCGGCGAGACGACGCTGGGCCACGACAACTGGATCATGGCCTACTGCCATCTGGCCCACGACGTCGTCATCGGCAACGAATGCGTGCTGGCCAACAACGCCACGCTGGCCGGCCATGTGCAGGTCGGCAACCACGTCACCATCGGCGGCCTGACCGGCATCCTGCAGCGCATGCGCATCGGCGACCACGCCATGATCGGCTTCCAGGCCCATGTGGCCCAGGACGTGCCGCCCTTCATGACGGTGGACGGCAACCCGCTGGCGGCGCGCGCCGTCAACGTCGTCGGCCTCAAGCGCCGCGACTTCAGCAGCGAGCGCATAGCCGTCATCCGCCAGATCTACAAGCTGCTCTACCGCAGCGGCCACACGCTGGACGAGGCCAAGGCGGCCATCGCAGCGCTGAAGGGCACGGAAGATGGCGCGGCCGACGGCGACATCGACAACATGCTCGCATTCCTCACCGCGTCCACCCGCGGCATCGTTCGCTGATCGATGCAAGCAGCGCCCCGCCTCGGCATGGTGGCCGGCGAGGCCAGCGGTGATCTGCTGGCCGGCCTGCTGCTGCAGGGCCTGCGTGCGCGCTGGCCCGAACTCACGTCGCAGGGCATAGGCGGCCCCAAGATGATCGCCCAGGGCTTTGAGACCTGGTGGCCGCACAGCAAGCTGTCCATCTTTGGCTATGTGGACGCGCTGCTGAACATCCGCGAGCTGCTGTCCATCCGCAAGCAGCTCGGCACGCGCCTCATCTCGAGCCGCCCCGATGTCTTCATCGGCGTCGACGCCCCCGACTTCAACTTCGGCCTGGAGACGCGGCTGCGCGAGGCCGGCATCAAGACCGTCCACTTCGTCTGCCCGTCCATCTGGGCCTGGCGGCCCGAGCGCGTCGTGAAGATCAAGGCGGCGGCCGACCATGTGCTCTGCCTCTTCCCCTTCGAGCCCGAGATCCTGCACAAGGCCGGCATCGGTGCGACCTATGTCGGCCACCCGCTGGCGGACGCCATCCCGATGGAGGCGCCGCGCGCGGCCGCCCGCGGGGCCCTGAAGCTTGCTGACGGCGACACCGTCATCGCCCTGCTGCCCGGCAGCCGCAAGAGCGAGATCAACTACATCGCGCCGGCATTGATCGGTGCCGCCCGGCTGCTGGCCAGGCCGGGCCGCCGCTTCGTCATGCCCATCGTGCCGGGTCTGCGTGGCCTGGTCGAACCCATGCTGGGCGGTGCCGACATCCAGCTCGTCGACGGCCAGTCCCATGCCGTGCTGGCCGCCTGCGACCTGACGCTGGTCGCCAGCGGCACGGCCACGCTGGAGGCCGCGCTGTTCAAGCGGCCCATGGTCATCGCCTACCGCATGAATGCGCTGAACTGGTGGCGCATGAAGGGCAAGGGTCTGCTGCCCTGGGTGGGCCTGCCCAATATCCTGGCGCGGGAATTCCTCGTGCCCGAACTGATCCAGCAGGCCTGCACGCCCGAGGCCCTGGCGCGCGAGGCCGAGGGCCTGCTGGCCGACGCGCCGCGGCGCGCCGCCCTGCAGGCGCGCTTCGTCCAACTCCACGAGCTGCTGCGCCAGGACACGGCGCAGCGCGCCAGCGATGCGATCGCGACGCTCATCGCTGCCTGAGCAGGTGTCCCTCGACTGGACGCCGCCCGGCCTCGTCGCTGGCGTGGACGAGGCTGGTCGCGGCCCGCTGGCTGGCCCGGTGTTCGCGGCTGCCGTCATCCTCGATGACCTGCAGCCCATCCGGGGGCTGGCCGACTCCAAGGCGCTGACGGCCGCCAAACGCGCCAAGCTCTATGACGAAATCCGCGCCAAGGCCCTGTGCTGCTGCATCGCGCACGCGACGACCGAGGAAATCGACCAGATCAACATCCTGCAGGCCACCATGCTGGCCATGCAGCGGGCCGTGCATGGCCTGCGCCTCAAGCCCGCCCTGGTGCGCATCGACGGCAACCGCCTGCCCGTGCTGCCGATGGCGGCCGAGGCCATCGTGAAGGGTGACGCCACCGTGCAAGCCATCTCGGCGGCCAGCATCCTGGCCAAGGTGGCGCGTGACCTGTTCTGCGAGCAGATGCATGCCAGCCATCCGCAGTACGGCTTCGCCACCCACAAGGGCTATGGCACGCCCGAGCATCTGGCGGCGCTGAAGCAGCACGGCGCCAGCCCCTGGCACCGCCGCAGCTTCGCGCCGGTGCGCGAGGTCTGCATTGACGTGACGATCAACCCGCTGGCATGAAGCTCGACCACATCACCTCGCGCGACAACCCGGCCCTGGTGCGCCTGCGCAAGCTGACCGTGGATGCGAGCGGCTACCGCAAGATCGGCAGCGTCTGGATCGAGGGCGACCATCTGCTGCGCGCGGCCCTGCAGCGCGGCTGGCAGCCGGCCCTCGTCGTGCTGACGGAAGCCGCGATGCAGGACGCGACCCTGGCAGCGCTCGCAGAGTCCGCGCTGCGGGCCCTGGTCGTGCCGACGGCTCTGTTCAAGGGCCTGAGCGGCCTGGAGTCGCCTGCGCAGATCGGCGCCGAGCTGACCCTGCCTGCCGCACCCGCCATTGACGCGAACGCCGCCAGCGTCGTGCTGGACCGCTTGCAGGACGCCGGCAATGTCGGCGCCATCCTGCGCAGCGCGGCGGCCTTCGGCGTGAGCCAGGTGCTGGCGATCAAGGGCACGGCTGCGCTGTGGTCGCCCAAGGTCGTGCGGGCCGGGCAGGGCGCTCACTTCGGCCTGCGCCTCATCGAGGGCCTGGCCGAGGCCGATCTGCAGGCCTTGTCGGTGCCTCTGGTCGCCACCAGTTCGCACGACAGCGAGCCGCTGCACCGCGCCGCCCTGCCCAGCCCCTGTGCCTGGGTCATGGGCCACGAAGGGCAGGGCGTGTCTGCCGAGCTGATGGCGCGTTGCGCATTGCGGGTCGGCATCCCTCAGCCCGGCGGCGAGGAGTCGCTCAACGTGGCGGCAGCCGCGGCGATCTGCCTGTACGAGAGCGAGCGTCGCAAGGGTTGAGATCCCTGGGTTGAGGGGGCTGGCGCCCCGGCCGCACGGGCTCCGCCGCTGTTTCGCAGAAAATTTCCCCGCCCCTATCCTGGGGCGACGCCAACGGGCCGGCAGTGCTCGCGCGCGGACAAGGATGAACAGGGAGTTCCATGAATATCAGCTTCGCCGTTGGGCGCTTCGAGGCCCGAGCCCTTGCCATGGGCGGCTTGCAGCGGTCGCTGCGCTGGTTTGCCGCCGTGCTGGCGATGCTGGTGCTGACCGCCTGCGGCGGCGGAGGAGGTGGCGGCGATGCCGTCACCCAGCCCAGCCTGGCCATCACCCAGCAGCCCGCCGACCAGCGCGTCGTGACGGGCAGCGGGGCCACCTTCCGCGTCGCTGCCAATGGCGCCGCCAGCTTCCAGTGGCAACGCCTGGGCGCCGATTCGCAATGGGTGGACATCGCCGGTGCCACGCTGGCCGAGCTGGTGCTGACCGGCCTGACCGAGGCCGACAACGGCCGCCAGTACCGCGCTCAGGTCAAGGCCGGCGCCGTGGTGCTGACCAGCTCCGCGGCCACGCTCAGCGTGACGCCGCCCGTTCCGGCAAGCGTGGCCGTGCAGCCGAGCGACGTGCAGGCGCGCGTGGGCCAGGCGCCGAGCCTCAGCGTCACTGCCGGCGGCACCAACGTCGCCTACCAATGGCAGAGCAGCAGCGACGGCCTGGCGTGGGCCGATGTGGCCGGTGCCACGACCGAGACGCTGACCCTGCCCACCGCCACCCTGGCCGACAGCGGCAAGCTCTACCGCGTGGTGGTGCGCAACAGCCTGGCGAGCGTGACCTCGCGCGCCGTGACGCTGAGCGTGCTGCCGGCGCTGGCCAAGCCGCTGTTCACGGCCCAGCCGCAGGACCGCAGCGTCGTGGCCGGCGACGGCACCACCTTCACGGCGACTGCCAGCGGCGAGCCGGTGCCGACGCTGCAATGGGAAACCAGCCTGGACGGGCAATCCTGGTCGCCGGTGAGTGGCGCGACGACCTCCACGCTGGCTGTGAACGCGATTGCGCAGGCCGACAACGGCCGCCGCTACCGGGCAGTGGCCACCAACGCCCAGGGCAGCGAAACCAGCGCCGTGGCACGGCTGACGGTCATCGCGCCCGTGGCGCCGACCTTCGTGCGCCAGCCCCAGGCGGCGACGGTGAATCTGGCCCAGGCCGTGGCCTTCGAGGTCGAGGCCAGCGGCACCCCGACGCCGACCCTGCAGTGGCAGGTCAGCCTGGACGATGGCAAGACCTTTACCAACATCAACGGCGCCACCGGCACGCGCCTGGAGCTGTCGACCACCGTTGCGGCGGACGATGGCAAGCTGTTCCGCGTCGTCGCCGACAACCGCCTGTGGAGCATGCTTTCCTCCACGGCAAAACTGACGGTGCAGACGGCGCCGGAAGTGACGCTCCATCCCAAGGACGTGGTCTCGGGCATCAGCCAGTCTTCCGTGACCTTGACGGTGGCCGCGTCGGGCAAGCCGGCGCCCAGCGTGCAGTGGCAGTCCAGCCGTGATGAAGGCGCGACCTGGCAGGACATCTCCGGCGCAACGGCCGCGAGCTACACCTGGTCACCCAGCCGTGCCGACGACCTGCAGCTGCTGCGCGCCAGGTTCAGCAATGTGGTGGGTTCGGCCTACAGCAATGCCGCCCGCATCCGCAAGGCGCGCTGGGTGGCGGTGTCGCCCAGCTTCGTCGGCAGCGCGCTGCTCGCCGTGCGTTGGCTCGACACCAAGGTCGCGGTGGCCGTGGGCCACCTGGGGGTCATCGTCCGCACCGCCGACGGTGGTGCGAGCTGGCAGTTCGCGCAGGAACCCATGGCCGGTCGGCCACGGTATTCGCAGCTCGCCGTGCTCGATGCGCGCACCGTGCTGGCCGCCGGCGACAACGGCACCCTGATGCGTTCCGAGGATGCCGGCCTGACCTGGCGCCCGATCACCATCCCGACGACCGGCTGGGTCTATTCGCTGTCGTTCCGCAACGCCAGCATCGGCGTGATGAGTGCCAAGAACGGTGCCTTCCGCAGCGTCGACGGTGGCCTGACCTGGACGCCCCTGGCTTCCGTCGATGCGGCCCGGCCGTTCGAAAAGTTGAGCGGCATGGCGCTGCGCGGCCAGCAGGGTTTCGCCATCGGCGAGGACAACTGGTTCCGCAGCAGCGACGGCGGCGCGACCTGGAAGGCGGTGGATCTGCCGCAGTCCTTCCTGGCCTTCGTGCCCACCACCAGCACGGAGGTTGTCTACCTCGACGACCAGACGCTGATGGCCAGCGGCCGCAAATTCGCGCGCAGCAGCGATGGCGGCGTGACCTGGCAGGAATTGCCGGCGGTGCCGGGCACCAACAGCACGCCGTATGCGCTGCGGTTCACCCCGGATGGCAAGATCGGCTTCGATGCATGGGGCGGTGTGCGCTCCGTCGACGGCGGCAAGACCTGGGTCAAACGCAGCAGCCCGCACATGCTCACCGACGTGGCCTTCTCGACGGAAGGCCTGGCGCTGGGGGTCAACTCCCACGGCGAAATCAGGCAGAGCAGCGACCTGGCCGACACCTGGAGCAAGCCCTACGGCAGCCAGGGCCTGGACGGTGTCCAGTTCTGGGGTATCGAGTTCCCGGACAACGATGCACGCGGCATCGCCTTCGGCAACGTGGGGGGCAAGATGAGCTTGTTCCAGACGACCGATGGCGGCCTCCACTGGCAGCCGTTGCAGCAGTTCAACGTCAACTCGATCTACAACCCGAGCAGCGTGTCCTTCGCCGATGCCCAGGTCGGCATGGTGGCCCAGTCCAACGGACCGCTGCTGCGCACCACCGATGGCGGGCGCAGCTGGACCCAGCTGCCGGCGCCACCGATCAGCAGCGAGAACGGCTTGAGCGGCGGCAACAGCGTGCTGGCGATGGTCGACCGGAACACGGCGGTCATGATTGCCGAAGACGGGGCCTGGCGCACGGCGGACGGTGGCAGCAGCTGGACCCGCACCCTGGCCGTCAGCTACCCGCGCTACCTCGGCCTGTACGCGGTGGCTGCGCGCGGCAACAGGGTGCTGGCCGTTGCCAACGACGGCCACGTTCACCGCAGCATGGATGGCGGCAAGACCTGGAGTGCAGGCGCCTACCCCGACACTCGCGGCGTCTACGTCGCCTGGGCCAGCGATTCGACGGTTTTCATCCTGGACGCCCTTGGTGCGCTGAACCGCAGCGACGATGCCGGCCAGACCTGGCGCCGGGTGAGGACGCAGCCGGTCCCGATGGAGAACTTCTTCACCATCCGCTTCTCGGCGGACGGGCAGACCGGCATCATGGCCAGCCATGCAGCCGTGTATCGCAGCAGCGATGGCGGAGAGACCTGGAATCGCGATGTCGACTTCCTGGTCGAGGGCTTCTGGCTGACACCGGGCTTCACCGGCTCCCGCCAGCCAGTCCTGGTGGGCGGTGACGGCCGGGTGTTCGTCGGCAACGGCTATTGAGCCAGGGGATCACTCTCGTCGCAGCAGCGTCAACCCGATCAGCCGCGACACCACGGCCGCGAGATACATGACGCCGACGAACATCTCCAGGCTGCACAGCGCGCGGGCCAGCGGCCGCAGCGGGATGACATCGCCGATGCCGGTGCTGGACAGCAGCGCGAAGCTCAGGAACATCAGCTCCGTCCAGCTGCGTGGCTGCTCTGCATTGACTGCGGCCGAGAAGCTGCCGGGCTGCAGCGACTGCAGCACCACGAAGCTGTAGGCAAAGCCCCAGGCCAGCAGCGTGAAGCTGGCGCCGGCGGCGAACAGCTCGTCCGTCGTGGCGTGCATGTCGCCCATCATGTAGGCGACGAGGCTGCCCGCGGCGTAGAAGTAGAACAGGGCCTCCAGCGCCGCCGACCAGGGCAGCAGCCAGTGCATGTCCAGCAGGCCCTGCAACAGCAACAGCACGATGGCTGGCAGGGCGAGGCAGACGCTCAGCCAGGTCAAGCCGGGCGTGCGGCGCACCATGCCGGTCGTGAACACCAGCACCACGATGCCGAAGGCGCTCAGGGCCAACGGGCCGGCGCGCGTGGACTCGAGCAAGGGGTAGAGCAGCAGGCCGGTGAGCTGCACAAGGAGCAGCACGGCCGAGGGATGGCGACGCGTGAGGGCGAGGAGTTCCAGGTGACGGCCGGGCATGGCGGCATTCTGCGTCTGGCGTTGCTCGTCATCGGTGGCTCACGCTCAACTTGCGCGTCACGCGGATGCCGCATGTCGGTACGCGTCATTGACAGTAATTCCGGAACAGTCCGTTCCAGCGTCCCGGTCTTTTGATCTCAGGACCGTCCCCGATGTCCTGGCCTGTGCGGTGGCGCTTCAGCGACCGCAAGACATCCAAGGACATGACCATGAAGTACAAGACTTTCGCCCTCTCCGCCCTGGCCCTGGCCGCCAGTTCCGCCACCTTGGCCCAGTCCTCGGGTCCGCAGGTGACGCTCTACGGCATTCTTGATGCCAATGTGCAGGTGCTCGACGGCGCGTCCACGCTGACGCGCGTGCAGTCAGGTGGACTGCAAGGTTCGCGCTTCGGCCTGCGCGGCAGCGAGGACCTCGGCGGTGGACTGAAGGCCTTCTTCACGCTGGAGTCGGGCATCAATGTGGATGACGGCAGCTATGGCCAGAATGCCTTCTGGGGCCGCCAGGCCCTGGTGGGCCTCGCCACACCCTACGGCAAGGTGTCGCTGGGCCGCCAATACGGCAGTGTCTACACGCTGACGAATGAGTTCAGCCAGTTCTCCAACGTCGGCACCGGCGCCAGCACCGCCGTCATTGGCGGCTTCGGCGGCTACGAGCCTGTGCGCGGCAGCAATGGTTCTGCCACCGGCAATGGCGGCCCGGCCCGGGTCAACAACTCGGTGAAGCTGGAGTCGCAGAACTACGGCGGCTTCAGTGCCGGTGCGCTGTGGGGCATGGGCGAGGTGGCGGGCGACACCAAGGGCAACCGCGTTGCCGACATCTATGGCCGCTACACCGGCCACGGCGTCGACGCCATGCTGTCCATCGTGGACGACAAGGCCGACGCGCTCGGGCAGAACCTGCGCACGGTGTCCGCTGCCGCGGCCTACGACTGGAACAACTTCCGCTTCAACGGTGGCCTGATGGAAGTCAACGACCGCACGCTCGCCGACCGCGACGGCAAGGGTTACTGGCTGGGTGCCAGCTACCGCATGGGCCAGCACTTGTTCAAGGGCCAATACGTCGAGAGCAAAAACGACGGCGCTCTGGCCGACGGCAAGACCCAGGCCTTTGGCGTGGGCTACCAGTACGACCTTTCCAAGCGCACCGCGCTGTACAGCTCCCTGACTCGCTTCAAGAACGACGGCGTGGGCTATGTGGACCGTGCGGCCGGCTCCATCCCGGTGGGTCTGACCAACGCGAGCGACCGCAACCTGACCGAGGTCGTGGCCGGCATCCGCCACAGCTTCTGAATTGACCTTTCCTCCTAGGCACGCGATCCCATCCCCGCGTTGCTTTTGGCCCGCCTCCCCCGAGGCGGGCTTTTTTGTTCCGGCCACGCCGCGGCCCGAGTCAGGATGCTGCTTGCAATCGAGAATGATTCTCATTACAGTGGAGCATGCCTGCTGATCCCCAGTCCCCCCAACCCCCGGCACGGCCCACGCCTGCCGCCCAGGGCGTGGGCGAGGCCCGCCGCATCGACAGCGCCACGCTGCTCGGCAAGCGCGGTGAGGTGTTCATCGTCCACCATGAGCAGGTCTACCGCCTGCGCGTCACCTCGCTCGGCAAGCTCATCCTGACCAAGTAAGCCTGATCTCGCGCCAGCCAGCCGTCGCCCGCCAGCGTTCCCCTTCCGGAGACCCCTGAATGGCCGACCTCTGCTGCGCCGCGCACGCTGCGCTTCCTCACACCACCGGTTCGCGCCGTCGTCGCCTATGGGAATTGGGCAGCCATGCGCATTGCCCTGTCGTCGGCGTCTGCGTACCGCTGGAGCGTGTTCGCGTGCTCGCGAAGAAGCTGTTGGTGCTGCAAGGCGACGAGGACGACTACACGCTGCACTGCAGCCTCGTCACCGCCGCTGCGCGCCGCAACGCGGTGTCCGAGGCGCTGCAGAAGGACCTGGAGCAACGGTTCGCCCTTGACGTGCGCAGTGCTGTCCAGGCCAAGTGTCGCGACAGCCTGATGATCTGGTGGCGCAACCGTGCCGCCCAGGGCGAGATTGCCGGCGCGCTTTGGGCAACGCTGACGCATGCGCGTTGCGACGAATGGCTGGAGATGCGCGTGCTCGGCCAGGTCCACATGCTGCAGCACCAAGTTGGCGCCGCTCAGCGCATTGATGTGGCCCGCCACCGCGAGCTGGCCATCGAGCACCAGGCGCTGGCGCGCGACTACGCCGAGGTGCAGCAGCGCGTCACCAGCTGGAGCTTCGAACGCGCCCGCGAGCAGCAGGCCTGGGAGCAGGAGCGCATGCAGTTGCGCGCCGCCCAGATCAGCCTGCAGACCCAGCTGGCCCAGGCCAACGAGCAGCTCGCCCATTGGCAGGCTGTGCGGCCCGACCTGCCCGAACGCGAGGCCCTGCGCGAGCGCCTGGCCGAGCAGCTGGGACGCAACCAGGCGTTGCAGCGTGAGGTCAACCGGCTCGCATCGCGCCAGCCGGCGGAGACCGCGGAGCCGGCAGCGCCGGTAGAGGAGGCGCTGCCCGACGAACCGGTCAAGCTGGAACGCCGCGTCGTGCTCTGCGTCGGCGGGCGCGGCGGCAGCGTGCCGCAATACCGCCAGGCGGTGGAGGACTGCGGCGCGCAGTTCCTGCATCACGATGGCGGCAGCGAGCACAAGCCCGCCCAGTTGGAGCCCCAGCTCGCGGCGGCCGATCTGGTCATCTGCCAGACCGGCTGCATCAGCCACGACGCTTACTGGCGCGTGAAGGACCACTGCAAGCGCCACGGCAAGCGCTGTGTCTTTGTCGAGACGCCCAGCCGCAGCGCTTTCGAGCGTGCGCTGACGCAGGTGGCCATGGAGACCCCATGAGTCCGGTGCTGCAGCCCGAGGCCTGACGGGCTCGGGCTCTCGTCAGAGCTTGTAGTCCAACGTGACCGCGTAGTTGCGTGGCTCGTTGTAGAGCGCGCCGTAGGCCAGGCCGCGGATGATCTTCTTGTCGAACAGGTTGTTGACATTGAGCCTCACGGTGGCGCGGTCGGTCACGTCATAGGCGGCGAAGGCGTTGACCAGCGCATACGAGTCCTGGCGCGCACCGCCCTTCTTGCTGATGTCGGACTGCCAGCGGCCGGCCACGCCGAGATTCAGCCGGGGCAGGGCGGGCAGCCGGGTGTCAACCAGGAAGTTGACCGTGGTGCGCGGTATCCACTCGTAGGTGTCGTTGCCATCCGGCCCCTTGAGGCGGAGATGGGTGGCGCCCAGCGTGAACCGGGTGTCTTTGACGATGCGACCGCTGGCTTCGAACTCGATGCCCCTGGACTTCACGTCCCGGCCCTCGTAGTAGTCCATGGGCTGGTTGTTGTTGTCCGGGTCGGGCTTGGTGCCGGCCACGGTGGCCAGGCCATGCTGCTCGGCGCGGAAGACGGCCAGCGTCGTCAGCAACTGCTTGTTGAACCATTCGGCCTTGACGCCCAGCTCCCGGTTCACGCCCTTCATTGGCGCCAGATAGGTCTTCAGGTCGATGCCCTTCTGGTCCTGGTTCTGAAAGATGTCCGAGTGCGAAACATAGGCCAGCACATTCGGCGTGATGTCATAGGTCAGGCCGAAATAGGGGCTGGTCTCCCGGGTGGCGGGGTAGACCGGGTCGCCGGGCGAGACGCTGCCATAGCGCGAGCTGCCGGTGCGCACCAGCTTGATGGCGTTGATGCCGACGATGGCCTTGACCTGGTCGGTCAGCGCCAGGCGAGTGGCAGCGTAGAAGCGCGTCAACGTCTGCTCGCCGCCCGAAGCCGGCGAGAACTCGCCCCAGACCGGCTCGGGATAGGCATTGCCCGGGTAGGGGAAGGTCGGCAAGGGCAGGAACTGGTATTTGGTCGTGTCGTAGGACTGTGTGTCGGTCTTGGCTTCCTGGTGGGAGCGGCTGATGCCGGCGATCAGCGTGTGCGAGCGGCCGAAGGCTTCGAAGCGGCCGTTGACGCTGGCGTCGAACAGCTGGTTGTCGGTGATGACCCGGCTGCTGTAGGGCCAGCCGTAGAGGCCGGTGTTGTCGTTGTTCAGGCCTGCGCCGAAGGGGAAGGCGTAGAACAGCCGTGCCGCCTCCTTGGCGTGGCGCACGTTGTAGGTCAGCTTGGCTTCCCAGTCGGGATTCAGCGCCTGCGCGTATTCGACGAAGGCGTTGCTGGAGCGGATGTTCCAGAAGGTCCAGTCCTGCGAGGTGGACGACGACGCGGGGAAGTCGGCCAGACGGCCGTCGGCGTAGACGAGGGTCAGCGAACCCCACATCGGCGAGCGCTGTTTTGCGTCCTGGAAGGTCGCGCCAATGGTCAGCACGCCGTTGTCGCCAATCTGGCCGTCGACGACGCCATAGATCGTCGAGCGCTTGTCGTGCAGGGCGCGGACATAGGAGTCCTTGTCCTCGTCAGCGGCCACGAGGCGGCCGGCCCAGGAGCCGTCGCTGCTGAAGACCTTGTTGTAGTCCAGCGCGACGCGGCGCATGTCGTAGGAGCCGGCGCTGACGCTGATCTCGCCGCCGTCCTTGTTGGTCGGGCGCTTGCGCACGTAGTTGATGGTGCCCGACGCATTGCCCACGCCGGTCAGCAGGCCGTTGGCGCCGCGGATCAGCTCGATGCGCTCGAAGAAATAGGTGTCCTGACGGCCGACGACCGTGCCCCAGTCATTGCTCATGCCGACGCCGTCGACCTGCGTCAACTGGATCTCGAAGCCGCGCGAGTTGAAGGTGGCGCGGTTGGTCTCGTACTGCTCGACATTGATGCCGGTGGCCAGCGACAGGGCCTCGTTGCTGCCGGTCAGGCCGAAGTTGGCCAGGTCTTCCTTGTCCAGGGTGCTGATGCTCTGCGGCGTGTCCTTGAGCTCCATCGGCAAGCCGGTGGCGCCCTTGGAGATGTGGTTGGCGCGCTTGCCCGTCACGACGACGGATTCGATCTGCTGGGTGGGAGCCTGGGCCTGGGCGATGGCGTCGCCCCACACCGCGCAGGTCGCGGCGGCGGCGCAGGCGCTCATCAGGAATTTGTTCTGCATGGGAAAGCCTGGGGGATGGGAGGCATGGCAGCGCCCGAGCGGCGTAGCGGTCCACCCCGGTTGGGGAGGAAAACGCCGCCATCATAAATACAAATGCGAATGATTCGCATGTAGATTGGCATAAAATAATCAGACTTTTAGTCGGCGTCCCATCGACCCGCCGGCCGCGCAGGAGATCGCATGTCCTCTCATTTCCGCCGCGTCTGGGCCTGGCCCGTGGCGTTGGCCGTCCTCACCGCGACGGGCCTGGTCAGCGCCCTGGTCTCCGACAGCTGGGGCGACGGCTGGTCCTGGTTCGCGCTGGGCCTGCCGTTGCTCGTCGGCACGCGTCACAGCCTGTGCAAGGCCAAGCCATGACCGCCCGCTCCCTGCGCGTCTGGGCCTGGCTGCACAAATGGAGCAGCCTGATCTGCACCGCCTTCATGCTGCTGCTGTGCCTGACCGGCCTGCCGCTGATCTTTGCGCATGAGATTGCCCACCTGACGGGCAAGGCCGTCGAACTGCCCGAGGCCCAGGCCAAGTCCGGCCTGGCGGCGCTGGACGCCGTCGTCGCGGCCGGCCGCGCACGCCATCCGGAGCGCATCGTGCAGTACGTGTCCCCCGACGAGGAGGACGCCCGGCTCTGGTATGTGACGCTGACGCCCACGCCCGACCCGACCGACGACTACCGCTCCGTCGCCGTGGACGGCCGCAGCGCCACGGTGCTGGCGGAGCCCCGCTTCGACGAAGGCTTCATGTACTGGATGACGCGGCTGCACATCGACCTCTTCGCCGGCCTGCCCGGCAAGTTGTTTCTCGGCTTCATGGGCCTGCTGCTCGTCATCGCCATCGTCTCCGGCGTCGTGCTCTATGCGCCCTTCATGCGCAAGCTCGCCTTCGGCAGCGTGCGCCAGGCCAGCGGCCCGCGCACGCGCTGGCTGGACCTGCACAACCTGCTGGGCATCGTCACGCTGGTGTGGGCCCTGGTCGTCGGCGCCACGGGCGTCATCAACACCTGGGCCGATCTGCTGATCAAGTACTGGCAGTACGACCAGCTCAGCAGCCTGCTCGCGCCGTACAAGGGCCAGCCCCTGGTGCCCGAGTCCGAACGCGCGCCGCTGCAGCGCACGCTGACGGCTGCGCAGGCCCATCTGCCGGACAAGAAGCTGAGCTTCATCGCCTTCCCCGGCACCGCCTTCTCCAGCCCCCACCATGTCACCTTCTTCATGAAGGGCAACACGCCGCTGACGGCCAAGCTGCTGCAGCCGGTGCTGGTGGACGCACGCAGCGCCGAGGTGACCGTGGCACCCGCGCTGCCCTGGTATGTGACGGCGCTGCTGGTGTCCCAGCCCCTGCACTTTGGCGACTACGGTGGCATGCCGATGAAGATCATCTGGGCCTTGCTCGACGGGGTCACCATCCTCGTGCTGGGCAGCGGCCTCTACCTGTGGCTGAAGAAGCGACGCCAGTTGCCTGCCGCGGCGCGCGCCTTGATACAGCCCGAAGCCACTGTTTAGGATTTGCGGGGAACTCCCCCTGGCGGCTGGCCGGCCGCCCCCGCAGACTGGGGCGGTCCGCCACTCGCCGTCCCGTCATGGCCACCGTCCCCTCGCCGCACCAGCTGTCCCGTCGCGCCATTGCCCTCGTCCTGGCCGGCGGCCGCGGCTCCCGCCTCAAACAGCTGACCGACTCACGCGCCAAGCCGGCCGTCTACTTCGGCGGCAAATTCCGCATCATCGACTTCGCGCTCTCCAACTGCGTCAACAGCGGCATCCGACGCATCGGCGTCGTCACGCAGTACAAGAGCCATTCGCTGCTGCGCCACATCCAGCGCGGCTGGAGCTTCCTGCGCGCCGAGCTGAATGAGACGGTCGACCTGATGCCGGCCCAGCAGCGCGTCGACGAAGAGAGCTGGTACCGCGGTACGGCCGACGCGGTGTTCCAGAACCTGGACATCATCCAGAGCACCGGCGCCGACTACATCGTCGTGCTGGCGGGCGACCACATCTACAAGATGGACTACTCCAGCATGCTGGTCGACCATGTGGCGACCGGCGCGGGTTGCACGGTGGGCTGCATCGAGGTGCCCAAGGGCGAGGCCAGCGCCTTTGGCGTGATGGCCGTGGACGACACGCGCCAGATCACCGCCTTCAAGGAAAAGCCCGCCGACCCGCCCTGCATTCCCGGCCGTGAGGGCGTCTGCCTGGCCAGCATGGGCATCTATGTCTTCAATGCCGACTATCTCTACCGCCTGCTGGCCGAGGACCTGGCTGATGCCAGCTCGAGCCACGATTTCGGCAAGGACGTGATCCCCAAGGTCGTGGCCGAAAACCGCGCCGTGGCTCATCCCTTCGGCATGAGCTGCATCATGAACCCCAATGGCGCCACGCCCTACTGGCGCGATGTCGGCACGCTGGACGCCTTCTGGGCCGCCAATCTGGACCTGGCCTCGATCAGCCCCGAGCTCGACATCTACGATACCGACTGGCCGATCTGGACCTATCAGCGCCAGCTGCCGCCGGCCAAGTTCATTCCCGACCACAACGGCATGCACGGAATGACGGTCAACACCATCGTCAGCGCGGGCTGCATCGTGTCGGGCTCGCATGTCGTGCAGTCGGTGCTGTTCAACAACGTGCGCATCCGCTCCTTCTGCAACATCCATCAGTGCGTGCTGCTGCCGGGCGTCGAGATCGGGCGGCATTGCCGACTGACCAAGGTCATTGTTGACCGCGGCTGCGAGATCCCCGACGGCCTCGTCGTCGGCGAGGACGCGGCCCTGGATGCCGAGCGCTTCGAGCGCACGGAGAATGGTGTCGTGTTGATCACCAAGCAGATGCTGTCCAGGCTGTGACGAGAGTTCTCCAGGTCAGCGCGGAGCTGTTCCCGCTGCTGAAGACGGGCGGCCTGGCCGACGTGGCGGGAGCCTTGCCCGCCGCATTGGCAGCGGCGGGCGCCGAGCCGCGCCTGCTGGTGCCGGGCTTTCCGGCCATCCGCGAATCGCTGACGAATGAATGCGCCGTCGCGCCCGTTGCCCTGCCATGGAGCGAGGGCAGGGCGGCGCTGCTGCGGGGCCGCCTGCCGGGTTTCGACGTGCCCGTCTACGTGCTGGACGCGCCCGGCCTCTTCGACCGCCCCGGCAACCCCTATGGCGATGCCGTCGGCGTGGCCTATGCCGACAACCACCGGCGCTTTGCGCTGCTGGGCCTGGCCGCGGCGCGCCTGGCCGAAGGTGTGGACGCCTCGTGGCGCCCACAGATCGTGCATGCCCACGACTGGCATGCCGGCCTGGCCTGCGCCCACATCGCCGCCAGCCACTC
Source organism: Roseateles saccharophilus (assembly GCF_031458095.1). Classification (GTDB taxonomy): domain Bacteria; phylum Pseudomonadota; class Gammaproteobacteria; order Burkholderiales; family Burkholderiaceae_C; genus Pelomonas; species Pelomonas saccharophila_A. The sequence continues at coordinate 1,076,044 of NZ_JAVDXU010000001.1, read as the reverse complement.
CCGCCGCCGCACCGAGGCGCGCACGGTCTTCACCGTTCACAACCTCGCCTACCAGGGGCTGTTCCCGGCCGAGCAGTTCTGCGACCTCGGCCTGCCGCCGGCCCACTACGCCGTCGAGGGCGTGGAGTTCTATGGGCAGGTGAGCTTCATGAAGGCCGGCCTGCATTTCGCCGACGCGATCACGACGGTCAGCCCGACCTATGCCCGCGAGATCCAGACACCGGAACAGGGCTGCGGCCTCGACGGCCTGCTGCGCCATCGCGCCGATGTGCTGCAGGGCATCCTGAATGGCGTCGACTACGTCGTCTGGTCGCCCGCCCACGATCGCAGCATTGCCCAGGCCTACAGCGCCGACAGCCCTGAGGGCAAGGCAGCCTGCAAGACCGCGCTGCAGCGCGAATGCGGACTGGAGGTGAAAGCCGACGCGCCGCTGTTCGGCATCGTCAGCCGCCTGACCGAGCAGAAGGGCCTGCCCCTGGTGTTGGAGGCGCTGAACGACCTCATCGATGCTGGCGGCCAGCTTGTCATCCTTGGCAGCGGCGACGCGCGCCTGGAAGCCGAGTTTGCCGCTGCCGCCGCGAGGCACCCGGGCCAGGTGGCCCGCCGCACCGGCATGGACGAAGGCTTGGCCCACCGCATCTATGCCGGCAGCGACGTGATGCTGGTGCCCAGCCGCTTTGAGCCCTGCGGCCTGACCCAGCTCTACGGCCTCAGCTATGGCGCTTTGCCGCTGGTGCATCGCGTCGGCGGCCTGGCCGACACCATCGTCGACACGACGCTGGAGGATCTCGCTGCCGGTACGGCAACGGGCTTTGTATTCAACGCCTTCAACGTCGACGCCTACCGCCGCGCGCTGCGCCGCGCGTTTGCGCTATGGAGTCGCCAGGAGTATTGGGCTCGCGTGCGTGAGGCGGCGATGCGCCAGCATTTTGGCTGGGACGACGCCGCCGTGCGCTACCTGGGCGTGTATCGCGAAGTGATCCCGGTGGGTGGGTTCTGAGCCATCATCCCGTCATGAGCCAACCCGTCCCTGACCGCATCCAGGACCTCCTCGACGCGCGCGTCACCGATTTCGCGCAGGCCGCTCAGCGCCACTTCCAGACCAATGATCTCGTCGTGCTGCTGGACTTCCGCGACAGCCCGGCCCAGCTCGAGGCCGTGGCACGCGGGGACCTCGTCGCGGCCGAGGAGCTGTCGCTCGACCTGAAGCTCAAGCTCTCCCGACCGGCCTCCGAACTCAAGGAAGAACATGGCTCGCCCGAGCAGTCCTTCTGGTTCATCGTGATCTTCGATGACGACGATGCGGAGTGCGGCGCGATCAATGCGTCGATGCTGGCGCCCTGACCTCAAACCGCCAGCGCAATGACCCCGGCGCCAATCAGCGCGGCGCCGGCAATTCGCCAGCCCCGCTCGCCTTCGCCCAGCAACTGCCCGCCCAGCAGCGCCGCAAACAGCATGGACACTTCGCGGGCCGGCGCCACGCGCGACAGCGGCGCCTCGCGCATGGCCAGCAGCACCAGGATGTAGGCCAGCGGTCCCAGGCCCGCGACGGCGAGCACGCCCTTCCATGAGCGGCGCAGCTCTGGCCAGAAGCTCTGCGGCTGGCGCAGCAGCGTCGGCAGCTGCAACGGCACGCGCAGCACATTGCCGAAGTAGTCCAGCATCAGTGGCGAGATGGCCAGCACCTTGACGGCATAGCCGTCCAGCACGGTGTAGCCGGCGATCAGCGTGCCGGTCGCCGCGCCCCAGTAGAGGCCATGGCGGCGGCGTCTGGCGGCCTCGGGTTCATGGGCTACGCCGCGGCCGATCAGGCGCGGGCCCATGGTGATGAGCAGGATGCCACCGACGACACCGGCCAGGCCCAGCGTGCCGCTGGCGCCCAGCTGCTCGCCCAGCAGCAGCACCGCGGCCACGGCCGACAGCAGCGGCCCGCTGCCGCGTGCCACCGGGTAGACCACCGTCAGGTCACTGGCGCGGTAGCCAGCGATCAGGCAGTTGAAATAGCCCAGGTGCACGACGGCGCTGGCGGCAACAAAGCCCCAGGCCAGCCAGGACCAGCGCGGCAACTCGTCCAGCCCGACCCACAGCACCGCGGGCAGCCACAGCACGCAGACGCCCAGGGCGCAGCTGAAGACGAAATGCGTGCCGCCGCCCCAGCGCTTGGCGGCGAGGTTCCAGACGGCGTGGAGGAGGGCGGCGGTGAGGACGAGGAGGAGGGCGTGGACCGGCATCAGTACATCAGTCGATCCGGCCGGATGTCGCGCAGGATGGTCGTCGCGATCTCTTCGATGGACTTGTGCGTGGACGACAGCCAGGAGATGCCGTCGCGCTTCATCATCGCCTCGGCCTCGTTGACCTCGTAGCGGCAGTTCAGCAAGTCGGCGTATTTGCTGCCGGGGCGGCGCTCATTGCGGATGGACGAGAGGCGCTCGGGGTCGATGGTCAGGCCAAAGCACTTGCGCTTGTGCGGCAGCAGCGGCGCCGGCAGCTTGCGGCGCTCGAAGTCTTCGGGGATCAGCGGGTAGTTGGCGGCCTTGATGCCGTGCTGCATGGCGAGATACAGCGACGTCGGCGTCTTGCCCGAGCGCGACACGCCGACGAGGATGACGTCGGCCACGTCGAGGTTGCGTGCTGACTGGCCGTCGTCATGGGCCAGCGAGAAATTGATGGCCTCGATGCGGTCGTGGTACTCCTTGCTCTCGGCCACGTCCGAGAAGCGCCCCACGCGGTGGTTGCTCTTGATGCCGAACTCGTCTTCCAGCGGTTCGATGAAGGTGCCGAACATGTCCATGACCTTGCCCTGGCAATGCTCGCGCACGACCTTGAGCACGTCGCGGTCCACCAGCGTGGCGAAGACGATGGGGCGCTGGCCTTCGCGCATGGCGACTTCGTTGATCTCGGCGACGACGGCGTGGGCCTTCTCGGCCGAATCGATGAAGGGTCGGCGCACATGCCGGGCCTTGATGGAGAACTGGGCAAGGATGGAGTTGCCGAAGGTCTCGGCGGTGATGCCCGTGCCGTCAGAGACGAAGTAAACGGTTCTGGCGGTCATGGCTACTGCTCGCGAAGTTCAGGGCGAAGCCATGATAGCGAGGCCTACTCGCCCTTGAGCTTGCCGATCAGCTCGCGCATGACGGCGCTTTCCTCGGCGGGCAGCAGGCCGGCGCGCAGCAGGGACTCGCGCTCGAGTTCGCGCAGCCGCCATTCGAGTTCGCCCACCACCGTCATGAGCTCGACCTGCAGCTCGGGATCCCGCTGCTCGGCCAGGCCTGCGACGAGGGCGTCGGGGTCGTGCGTATCCAAGCCGGTGCTGGAGAAGGCGGTCTGGATGCGCAGCAGGCGCTGCAGGCCGGCCTCCAGCACGGCGCGCAGGCCCGGCCGCGCGGCGGCAATGTGCTTGTCGATCCAGGGCCGGGCTTCGCGAAAGCGCTCGAGGGTGGACGCGATGCCGATGACCCGCGGGATCGCGGACTCCAACGGCATGGGGTCGGCCACGACGGCTGCCGGCGAGGTGTCCGCCAGCGCGGCTGCGGCAATGGCCTCGGTCAGCTCGCGGCTGAATTCGCCGGGAATGAGGCGGGTGGCGACGCTGGCGCGCGTGATCGGCGTCATGCTGGTCTCGATGAGGGCCATCAGCCATTCGGCGGCGGCCAGGATCTGGCCGTTCAGGGGCAGGGCCGTGCCTTGGACGCCGCGCGGATAGCCAAAGCCGTCCAGCCTCTCGTGGTGGTGCAGAACTGCGCTGGCGATCTCCTTGCCGGCGCCCGGCATATTGCGCAGCACGCGCTCGGCAACGATGGGGTGGGAGGCCACGTGGCGCCATTCTGGTGGGCCTAGCGGCGTCCCGGGGCGCATGAACTGCGGGTCGATATAGAGCTCGCCCACGTCGTGCAGCAAACCGGCCAGGGCCAGCATGCGATGGCGCTCGGTCTCGCCGGGCAGCATTCGCCGGGCGAGCGCAAGGGCCAGCATGGCCACGCCGGCCGTGTGCTTGAGCCGTTCTCCCTGATGTTCGGCATAGACGGTCAGCAGCGACTGCACCGGAATGCTGAGCTTGAGGGTGGCCAGCGTCTTCGGGGCGCTGGGGTAGAGGTCATGAGCGCAAAGGGCCTTGAGCAGTGGGTGCTGCTCGAAGAGAGCCTCGCCCAGGGGGCCGAAGCTCTCGGGCATGACGCCCTGGGTGACCTGGATGCAATCCTCCAGGGGCTTTTGCAGCTTGTGCATCAGCAGGCGCTCGCGCACCTTGTCGTTGATCCGGGCGCCCTTGGCGAGCAGCTTGATGCCGTTCTGGCTGACGATGTCCTCGGCAGCCTCGACTGCGCGCGACTCCGACACACGGATCACATGATCCAGGTAGTGCGGGTTGACTTCTTCCGGGGCGGTTTCGTCGGCGGTCACGCGGACATTGTGCACAGGCTCGCCCCTGGGGCGCTTGATATGAATCAGTCGCTTGACAACGTTTTCACGACACCCTCAAAGAGGGGGCACGGCGGCGCGGGCGGACTTATTGCACGGCCTTTCTTCGTACCCGGATGAAACCCGCAGCCTAGAATCCGCCGCAATTCCTCGCGATCAGCCCATGCGCGCCTCCCTCCTCCTAGAAGAATCCAGAAATGGACGGAGCTGCGCTTGCCTTGAGCCTGGCTCGGCATTGGGCGCGGACGACGCGACGACACCGGTTTTTCAACCTCCCGGAGTTTTCCCATGTCCACCCTGTTCGAGGCGACCGCCCTGGTCGTACCGTTTGAGAACCTGAGGATGAGCGATGTCGAGGCAGTTGGCGGCAAGAACGCCAGCCTCGGCGAAATGATCTCGCAGCTCGCCGCCAGCGGCGTGCGCGTCCCCGGAGGGTTCGCCACCACGGCGCATGCCTTCCGGCAGTTCCTCAAGCATGAGGGCCTGGACGCGCGCATTGCGGCGCGCCTGTCCACGCTCAACACCGACGACGTCCGCGCGCTGGCCGAGGCCGGCGCCGAGATTCGTGGCTGGATCGAGAACCAGCCCTTCCCGGCCGACCTGGAGGCGGGCGTGCGCGCCGCCTACGCGCAGCTGACGGCCGACAACCCCGACGCGACCTTTGCCGTGCGCTCCTCCGCCACGGCGGAGGACCTGCCGGACGCGTCCTTCGCCGGCCAGCAGGAGACCTTCCTGAACGTGCACGGCATCGACGAGGTGCTGCACAAGATGCGCGAGGTCTTCGCCTCGCTGTACAACGACCGCGCCATCAGCTATCGCGTGCACAAGGGCTTTGCCCATGGCGACGTGGCCCTGTCGGCCGGCGTGCAGCGCATGGTGCGCAGCGACCTCGGCTCGGCCGGCGTCATGTTCACCATCGACACCGAGAGCGGCTTCCAGGAAGTCGTCTTCATCACCTCCAGCTATGGCCTGGGCGAGACGGTGGTGCAGGGGGCCGTGAATCCCGACGAGTTCTATGTCCACAAGCCTGCGCTGAAGGCGGGCAAGCTGGCCATCATCCGCCGCAACCTGGGCTCCAAGCTGCTGCGCATGGAGTTCGCGTCGCCCGAGGAAAAGGCCGCTTCCGGCAAGCTCGTGAAGACGGTGGACACGGTGCCCGAGCACCGCAACCGCTACTCGCTGAACGACGCCGAGGTCACCGAGCTGGCCCAGTACGCCATGATCATCGAGCAGCACTATGGCCGCGCGATGGACATCGAATGGGGCCGCGACGGCGTCGACGGCAAGCTCTACATCCTGCAGGCCCGTCCCGAGACGGTGAAGAGCCAGGCCGCCGGCCAGGTCGAGCACCACTACAAGCTCAAGGCCCACAGCGCCGTGCTGGCCGAGGGCCGCGCCATCGGCCAGAAGATCGGCACCGGCCCGGTCCGCCTGGTCGACAGCGTCGCCGAGATGGAGCGCGTGCAGCCGGGCGACGTCCTCGTCACCGACATGACCGACCCGAACTGGGAGCCGGTCATGAAGCGCGCCAGCGCCATCGTGACCAACCGCGGCGGCCGCACCTGCCACGCGGCCATCATTGCGCGCGAGCTGGGCATCCCGGCCGTCGTCGGCTGCGGCGATGCGACCGAAAAGCTCAAGGACGGCCAGCTCGTCACCGTCGCCTGCTCGGAAGGCGACACCGGCTACATCTACGACGGCCTGCTGGAGACCGAGATCAGCGAGGTGCACCGCGGCCAGCTGCCCTACTGCCCCATCAAGATCATGATGAACGTCGGCAACCCGCAGCTGGCCTTCAATTTCGCGCAGATGCCCTCGGGCGGCGTGGGCCTGGCTCGCCTCGAGTTCATCATCAACAACAACATCGGCGTCCACCCCAAGGCCATCCTGGACTATCCCAACATCGACGCCGACCTGAAGAAGGCCGTCGAGTCGGTGGCCCGCGGCCACGCCTCACCGCGCGCCTTCTATGTGGACAAGCTGGCCGAAGGCATCGCGACGATTGCCGCCGCCTTCTTCCCGCGCCCCGTCATCGTGCGCCTGTCGGACTTCAAGTCCAACGAGTACCGCAAGCTCATCGGCGGCAGCCGCTACGAGCCGGACGAAGAGAACCCCATGCTGGGCTTCCGCGGCGCATCGCGCTACATCAGCGGCGACTTCCAGGACGCCTTCGCGATGGAGTGCGAGGCCCTCAAGCGGGTGCGCAAGGAGATGGGCCTGACCAACATCGAGATCATGGTGCCCTTCGTGCGCACCGTGAAGCAGGCCGAGAAGGTCGTCGCGATGCTGGCCGACCGCGGCCTCAAGCGCGGCGTTGACGGCCTGCGCGTCATCATGATGTGCGAGGTGCCGAGCAACGCCATCCTGGCCGAGCAGTTCCTGGAGCATTTCGATGGCATGTCCATCGGGTCCAACGACCTGACGCAGCTGACGCTGGGCCTGGACCGCGACTCCGGCCTGGAGCAACTGGCGGGCGACTTCGATGAGCGCGACCCGGCCGTCAAGGCCATGATCTCGCGCGCCATCCGCGCCTGCCGCGCCACCGGCAAATACATCGGCATCTGCGGCCAGGGCCCCAGCGACCACCCGGACTTCGCCGACTGGCTGGCCGAGGAGGGCATCGTGTCCATCTCCCTGAACCCCGACACGGTCATCGAGACCTGGCAGCGTCTCGCGGCCAAGTAAGGCTTCGCGATTGACGAGCAGCCCGGGTTCTCCGTAAGGGAGCCCGGGCTTTTTTATTGCCATGATCGCGGCCGTGCCCGCCCGCCACCTCCACCGCCGCTATTTCCTTTTCGCACTGAGCTTCATCGCGCTGGTGGTCGGCCTGGGCCTGGCCGAGCAGCGCGGCCTGCCCAAGGCCTGGATCGGCTACACCTTCCTGGGCGCGACCGTTCTCGTCTACGCCGTCATCGGCATCCTGTGCCGCACCACCGACCCGGCCGAGTATTTCGTCGCCGGCCGGCGCGTGCCGCCGCTGTACAACGGCATGGCGGCCGGCGCCGACTGGATGAGTGCCGCGACCTTCATCGGCCTGGCCGGCACCCTCTACGCCAGCGGCTATGCGGGCCTGGCCTATGTGCTGGGGTGGACCGGCGGTTTCGTGCTCGTGGCCCTGTGCATCGCGCCCTATCTGCGCCGCTTCGGGCAGTTCACGCTGGGTGACTTCCTCGCCGAGCGCTTCGACAGCCGCGCGCTGCGCATCGTCGGGGCCTGCGCCGCCATCCTGGTGTCCTTCGTCTACCTGGTGGCGCAGATCTACGGCGTCGGCCTGATCACGACGCGGCTGACGGGCCTGGGCTTCGAGGTCGGCGTCTTCGTCGGCCTGGGCGGCGTGTTGGTCTGCTCCTTCCTGGGCGGCATGCGGGCCGTCACGTGGACCCAGGTGGCCCAGTACCTCATCATGATCCTGGCCTATCTGGTGCCGGTCATCTGGCTCAGCGTCAAGCAGACCGGCTGGCCGCTGCCCCAGCTCGTCTACGGCCAGCAACTGCACCAGCTGGCCGAGCGCGAGCGCGAGCTGATGCGCGACCCGGGCGAGCTGCAGGTGCGCGCCATCCACCAGCAGCGCGCCGATGCCGCCGCCGCGCGCCTGGCCGATGTGCCCCAGGCCCTGGCCGACGAGCAGGCGAGGGCGGCGGCCCAGGTCGCGGCCCTGAAGGCACAGGACGCGCCGCTGGCCCGCATCCAGGTAGCCGAGAAGCAGCGCGCGGCCCTGCCGCGCACGCCGCCCGAGGCCGAGGAGCGCTGGCGGCGCGAACAGGCCAGCGAGGCCCTGCTGGCCCAGCCGCTGTCGGGCCTGGTGCCCCACACCCAGCCCTTTGCCGGCAACCCCGACGGCAGCCCGCCCGAGCGCGAGCAGGCCAGCGCGGCGCGGCGCAACTTCATCGCCCTGGCCCTGTGCCTGATGGTCGGCACGGCCGGCCTGCCGCATCTGCTGACGCGCTACTACACGACCAGTTCGGTCAGCACGGCGCGCCAGTCGGTGGCCTGGTCCCTGGTCTTCATCTGCCTGCTCTATCTGACGGCGCCGGCCCTGGCCGTCATGGTCAAGACCGAGGTTTTCAACGGCCTGGTCGGCACGGCCTTCGACCAGCTGCCGGCCTGGATACGCCAGTGGCAGCGCGTCGACCCGGCCCTGCTGTCGGCCGTGGACCTGAATGGCGACGGCCGTCTGCAACTGGGCGAGCTGCGCCTGCATCCCGACCTCGTCATGCTGGTCATGCCCGAACTCGGCGGCCTGCCCTATGTCATCTCCGGCATGGTGGCGGCCGGCGGGCTGGCGGCGGCGCTGTCCACGGCGGACGGTCTGCTGCTGGCCATTTCCAGCGCGCTGTCCCACGACCTCTACTACAAGGCCGTCAACCCCGAAGCCTCGCGCACGCGGCGGGTGACGCTGTCCAAGGCCCTGCTGCTGGCGGCGGCGCTGGCGGCGGCGGCGGTGGCCTCCAGCCGGCCAGCCGACATCCTGGCGGTCGTCACGGCCGCCTTCTCCATTGCCGGCTCGACCTTCTTCCCGGCCCTGGTCGCCGGCGTGTTCTGGCGCCGCGCCAACCGTGCGGGCGCGCTGGCGGGCATGCTGGCCGGCCTCATCGTCTGCCTGGGTTATCTCTTCATGGCCCATCCCGGCGCGCGGGCCCTGATCGGTCTGCCCGGGCCGGCGACGCTGATCTGGGACATCCAGCCCGCCTCGGCCGGTCTTTTCGGCGTGCCCGCTGGCGCCCTGCTGCTTGCCATCGTCAGCCTGCTGACGCCCGCGCCCAGCCAGCGCGACCGTGACTTCATTGACAGCCTGCGCAGCCGTCCAGGCGTCTGAAGCCCCTCGCCCAGTCCTGCCCCGCTGTACGCGGGCAGGGCTAGTCGGTCCCCCGAGGGGACGGCGATGCTTGCCGGCTCGACCGTCAAGCACATCGCCAGAGTGGGCCGGCTAGGGAGCGGCCCGGCGCTCGGCCCGCAAAACCAATGATCGCCGTCAGCCTGGATTTGGCCGTTTTCGCCTTCCAGGCTAGAATCCTTGGTTCCCCCTTGCCGCACCGCGTGTAGACGCCGTGGCGCGGCTTCCACAGACCGACAGTTCATTCCGACAACGCCGGGCTGGAATCCACAAGGAGTCAATATGCGTCACTACGAAATCGTTCTGCTGATCCATCCGGATCAAAGCGAACAAGTTCCGGCCATGCTGGAGCGTTACAAGGGCCTGATCACCACCGGTGGTGGTGTCGTGCACCGAGTCGAGGACTGGGGCCGTCGCCAGATGGCTTACCTGATCCAGAAGCTCGCCAAGGCCCATTACCTGTGCCTGAACATCGAGTGCAGCAAGGAAGTCCTGGCTGAGCTCGAGACCGGCTTCCGCTTCAACGACGCCGTGCTGCGCCACCTCACCGTGGTCCAGGACAAGGCCATCACGACCCCCTCGGTCATGATGAAGGCCGTCGAGCGCGAAGAAGCCCGCAAGGCTCCGCAACAGGAAGCGGCCTGAGCACTGCTCATCGCTGAAGAACCAGGTTTTTCGAGCAGCGTGCCTACGGAGTGAACCAGCTTCACCTGCAGGCGCAGATCCAGCAACTCGGTCTGATCCGTTACACCCCCGCCGGGCTGATGGCCCTGGACGCAAGCCTCAAGGCCGAGTCCGAAGTCATCGAAGCCGGCAAGCCGCGCAAGATCTCCCTGGAGATCAAGGCGGTCGCGGTGGGCGAGGTGGCCAAGCAGTTGCAGGCGCTGGGAGTCGGTGGCACCGCGATCTTTCGCGGCTTCCTGACCCACCAGCGCAACGGCCGGGGCTTCATCGCCCACGTCACCGTGATCGAACCCGCTGCTTCCTAGAACCCGGAATTTATTGAATCCGGATAGATTTAACAGAGGTCCAACATGCCCCCTCTTCGTGGCAAAGGTCGCTTCTCCAAGGACAAGAAGCCCAAGCGCAACCAACAATCGTTGCTGTTCCGTCGCAAGCGTTTCTGCCGCTTCACCGTCGCCGGTGTCGAGCAGATCGACTACAAGGACATCGACACCCTGCGCGATTTCATCTCCGAAAACGGCAAGATCACGCCCGCTCGCCTGACCGGCACGCGCGCCTTCTTCCAGCGTCAGCTGACGGTGTCCATCAAGCGTGCGCGCTTCCTGGCCCTGCTGCCGTACAGCGACCAGCACAAGGTCTAAGGAGCTGACGACATGCAAGTGATCCTGCTCGAAAAAGTGGCCAACCTCGGCAACCTCGGCGACGTCGTCAAGGTCAAGGACGGTTATGCCCGCAACTTCCTGATCCCGACCAAGGCCGCTCGCCGCGCCACCGAGTCCGCGATCAAGGAATTCGAAGCCAAGCGCGCCGAACTCGAAAAGATCGCCGCCGCCAAGCTGGCCGAAGCCCAGAAGCTGGGTGAGAAGCTGGCCGGCACCACGGTTCGCATCGCCCAGAAGGCCGGTGTCGATGGCCGCCTGTTCGGCTCCGTCACCAACGCCGACATCGCTGACGCGCTGACCAAGGCCGGCACCGCCGTCGCCAAGTCGCAAGTGCGCCTGCCCAACGGCCCGCTGAAGGCCGTCGGCGAGTTCCCGGTGAGCGTTGCCGCCCACACCGACGTGGTCGTGGAAATCACCGTCCAGGTGGTTGCCGAAGCCGAGTAAATCTCGCTTCCCCTGATGGCGCGGTGACACTTGGTCGCCGCATCATCCAACGAAGGCCGATACCCTCAGGGTTTCGGCCTTCGGTCTTTATGGTCTGAGTTGTCCCGCTCAACCCACCGGTCACACCCAGCTCGTCCACAGGTTTGTCCACAGGCATGTCCGCGATCTTCCCTGCTTCCTCCTCCGCCGCACCGCATGACGATGAGGTCTCGCGCCTGCGCGTGCCGCCGCACTCGGTCGAGGCCGAGCAGAGCGTGCTCGGTGGCCTGCTGATCGACAACTCGGCCTGGGACCGCGCTGCCGACCTGCTGACCGAGAGCGACTTCTATCGCTTCGAGCACAAGCATGTCTACACGGCCGTCGGCAAGCTGATCAACGCGGGCAAGCCGGCCGACGTCGTCACCGTCTTCGACGAGCTGACCTCGGTGGGCCGTGCCGAGGAGTGCGGCGGCCTGGCCTATCTGAACGCGCTGGCCCAGAGCGTGCCAAGTGCCGCCAACCTGCGCCGTTATGCCGAGATCGTTCGCGAGCGGGCCATCCTGCGCAAGCTGGTCTCCACGTCCGACGAGATCGCCACCGCCGCGATGAACCCGCAAGGCCGCGCCGTCACGCAGATCCTGGACGAGGCCGAGGGCAAGATCTTCAAGATCGGTGAAGAAGGCTCGCGCAGCAAGCAGGGCTTCCAGGCCATCGATCACCTGATGATCGCGCTGATGGATCGCGTCAACGAGCTGGCCGAGAGCGGTGCCCAGGACGTGACCGGCGTGCGCACCGGCTTCTACGACCTGGACCGCCAGACGGCCGGCCTGCAGCCCGGCGACCTCATCGTGCTGGCGGCCCGCCCCTCCATGGGCAAGACGGCCTTCGCCGTCAACATCGCCGAGAACGTCGCCATCAGCGAAGGCCTGCCCGTCGTCATCTACTCGATGGAAATGGGCGCCGCCCAGCTCGCCCTGCGTATGGTGGGCTCCATCGGCCGCATCGACCAGAGCCATCTGCGCACCGGCCAGCTGAAGGATGACGAGTGGGGCCGCCTGGCCGAAGCCGTCGACAAGCTCGGCAAGTCCAGCATCTTCATCGACGAGAGTCCGGGCCTGAGCCCTTCGGAAGTGCGCGCCCGTGCGCGCCGCCAGGCCCGCATCTGCGGCCAGCTCGGCCTCATCGTCATCGACTACCTGCAGCTGATGTCCGGCAACGGCGGCGGCAGCGAGGAAAACCGCGCCACCGTGCTGGGTGAAATCTCGCGCGGTCTGAAGGCACTGGCCAAGGAGCTGAAGTGCCCGGTCATCGCGCTGTCGCAGCTGAACCGCTCGGTGGAGCAGCGCCCCGACAAGCGCCCCATGATGTCCGACCTGCGCGAATCCGGCGCCATCGAGCAGGACGCGGACATCATCATGTTCATCTATCGTGATGAGTACTACACGAAGGATGAGTGCAAGGAGCCGGGCGTGGCCGAGATCATCATCGCCAAGCAGCGTAACGGCCCGGTGGGTACCGTGAAGCTCGCCTTTCAGCGCATGCACACCAAGTTCGAGAACCTCGCGCCCGGCTATGTGGGCGTGGAGCGCGACGAGTACTGATCCGCGCTATTTCTCCGCCAGATTGGCCACCAGCAGGATGAGTTCGGCCACGTCGAAGGGCTTGGCCAGGTGGGCCTGGAAGCCGGCCAGCAGCGAGCGCTTGCGGTCCTCGGCGCGGGCGAAGGCCGTGAGGGCCAGGGCCGGAATGCGCGAGTCCCGCGTCTCCGTGGCGCGCAGGGCGCGGATCATCTGGTAGCCGTCCACGCCCGGCATGCCGACGTCGCTGACGATGACGGTCGGGCGCGACAGCTGGACGGCCTGGAGCAGTTCCTGGGCCGAGGCGAAGGCAACCACCCGGGCGCCCTGATCCGCCAGGATGCGGCACAGCAGGCTGCGTGCATCGGGCTCGTCGTCAAGCACGAAGATGTGCACGCCGTCCAGCTTGGGCAGGGCCAGGTTCTCGCTGGCCCGCGCATCGGCCGAGGCGGGGTCGTGCGCACGCTCCTCGGCCGTCTGCAGGATGGACAGCGGCAGCCTGACGAAGAAGCTCGCCCCCTGGCCCTCGCCCGCGCTCTCCGCACGGATGCTGCCGCCGTGCAGTTCGACGAGCTGCTTGCAGATCGCCAGGCCCAGGCCCAGGCCGCCATGGACCCGCGAGGTGGACCCATCCTGCTGCGTGAAGCGGTCGAAGACCTGCGGCAGGAAGGAGGCTGGGATGCCGATGCCGGTGTCGCTGACGCTGAACTCGACATGCGAGTCGACGCGCTGCAGCAGCACCTGCACGCGGCCACCGGCGGGCGTGAACTTGATGGCGTTGTTCAACAGGTTCCACACCACCTGCTGCAGCCGCCCGCTGTCGCCATTGACCATGGCGGGGCCGCCGTCCAGCAGCGATTGCAGCGCCACGCCCTTGGCCGACGCCGCGGGCGCGACGGATTCGACGGCCGCCTGGATGACGTTGGCCATGCCGAGCTGCTGCAGGTCCAGCCTCAGCTTGCCGGTCATGATGCGGTTCAGGTCCAGCAGGTCATCAATGAGCTGCACCTGGGAGCGGGCATTGCGGTCGATGACCTCGATGGCGCGCTGCAGGTTGACGCGCTCGTCGCCCGGCTTGGCCCGCAGCAGCACCTGGGTCCAGCCAAGAATGGCCGTCAACGGCGTGCGCAGCTCGTGCGACAGGGTGGCCAGGAACTCGTCCTTGATGCGGGTGGCGCGCTGGGCGGCGATGCGGGCATTGCGCTCGGCGCTCAGGATCTCTTCATGCTCGCGGTTGGCCAGTTCCATGGCCTCGATGCGCATGCTGGCCGTCAGGTCGCGCGTCAGCTTGGCGTAGCCGATGAGGCGCCCGCTCTCGTCGCGCAGCGCCGTGATGGTCACCTGGGCCCAGAAGGTCGTGCCGTCCTTGCGCAGCCGCCAGCCGGTGTCGACGAAGCGCCCCGTCTCCTGGGCCTGCTGAAGCTCGTACTCGGGCCAGCCGCTTTCGCGCACCTCGCTCGGGTAGAAGACGGAGAAATGCTTGCCGAGGATGTCGTCGGCCGCATAGCCCTTGATGCGTTGAGCCCCCTCGTTCCACGAGGCCACGCGGCCGTTCACGTCGAGCATGAAGATGGCGTAGTCGGCCACGCCCTCGACCATCAGCCGAAAGCGTTCCTCGCTGCGCTTGAGCGCCTCCTCGTGGTTGCGTCTTTGCGTCAGATCGCGCGTGACCTTGGCGAAACCCACCAGCCGCCCGGTCGGGTCGCGCATCGCCGTGATGACGACATTGGCCCAGAAGAGCGAGCCGTCCTTGCGCACCCGCCAGCCCTCGTCCTCGAAGGCGCCTTCGCGCGTCGCCATCTCCAGCTCATGCGCGGGCAACTGCCGGGCCAGCGCGTCCGGCGGGTAGAAGCGCGAGAAATGGCTGCCGATGATCTCGTCGGCCCGGTATCCCTTGAAGCGTTCGGCGCCCGCATTCCAGGTCAGCACATGGCCTTCGGGGTCCAGCATGAAGATCGCGTAGTCGCGCACGCTGTCCACCAGCAGCCGAAAGCGTTCCTCGCTGTGCTGCAGACCTTGGTCGTCGGCTTTCAATGGGACCTTTTCGGATTGGGGCGTTGATGAGCGTCCGCAGTGTGCCTGCACGCAGTGGCGAACGGGCAAGGCGCATGCCTGCAGGGCGAACAAAAGAGAAGGCCCGACGCATGGCATCGGGCCTTCAGTCGTTGGCCTGTGGAGCGACCTGTTGAGGCTACAGCTCCTGGCCTTCGACGAATCAAATCTAGGCCTCGGCGCATCGCATGGCCATCTCTCCGATGCCGCATGCTGGCGTAGGCCTGGGCCTACTCTTCACCCCCAAGGCAGCAGCCGGTCCCGCTGCGCCAGCGCCGGGAAACACCTGAACCACAATGCAACGACGGCCAGCGTGCCGATGCCGCCCAGCAGCACCGAGCCCACCGGGCCGAGCAGGGCGGCTGTAGCGCCCGATTCGAACTCGCCGAGCTGGTTGCTGGCGCCGATGAAGACCGAGTTGACGGCGCCGACGCGACCGCGCATTTCGTCCGGCGTCTCCAACTGCACCAGCGACTGGCGGATGACGACGCTGAACATGTCGGCCGCGCCGCTGAGCGCCAGCACGGCAAAGGCGAGCAGGAAGGACCGGCTCAGCGCGAAGGCGATCATGGACAGGCCGAACACGGCCACCGCGCCCAGCAGCCAGTGGCCGGCGCGCCGCGCGATGGGGTGGCGGGCCAGCCAGATGCCGACGACCACGGCGCCCAGCGCCGGTGCCGAGCGCAGCAGCCCGAGGCCCTCAGGGCCGGTGTGCAGGATGTCCTTGGCGAAGATGGGGAGCAGGGCGGTGGCGCCGCCGAGCAGCACGGCAAACAGGTCCAGCGAAATGGCGCCGAGCACGACCGGGCGCTGCCAGATGAAGCGGATGCCGGCCGTCAGCTGGGCCAGGTCGGGCGCGGCGCGGCGTGGCTGCGCGGCGCGGTGTCGGATGGTCAGCACGCCGGTGATGGCGACGGCCAGCAGCAGCAGCGACACACCATAGACGATGGCGGCGCCCCAGTGCGCGGCATCGCCCCGTGCCATGGCGCCCGTCGCCCACGGGCCGAGCGCATACAGCGCGCCGCCGAGGGCGGGCCCCGCGATGATGGCTGCCTGCATGGTCGAGCTCGCCGCAGCCACTGCGCGGGGCAGCAGGGCGGGCGTGACCAGCATGGGCATCAGGGCCTGCTGCGACGGCATCTGCAGGGCCCGGGCACAACCCAGCAGGATGGACAGGGCCAGGATCATGTTCGGTCCCACCCAGGCGCCGGCGCTGGACAGGGCCAGGCAGGCCGCCACCATGAGCTGCAGCCCCAAGCTGGCCGCCAGCAGCAGGCGGCGGTCGCGCTGGTCGACGAGGTGGCCGGCCGGCAGGGTCAGCAGCAGGGCCGGCAGGAATTGCGCGAGGCCCACCAGGCCCAGGTCCCAGGCGCTGGCGGTCAGGTCATACATCTGCCAGCCCAGGGCCACCATCAACATCTGGTTGGCCGCACCGCCCGTTACGCGGGCGCCCAGCAGGCGCAGATAGTCGCGCTGGTCACGCAGGCGCTGCGGCGTGCCGGCCATCGCTTCCGAAATAGTCATCGAGCCGAGTCCACGGAGACCAGGTCGCTGCCAAGCGGTGCGGCAGCGGTCTCACGCAGTATCCCGGCAGATCCGGGTCAGGGCTTGCGCGGCGGCGCGCAGGCTTCGGCGATGCGCGTCCAGCGCTCGGTCAGCGTCGTCGTCCAGACCACGCCGCCACCGCCGCCCTGGGCGGCCTGCAGGGCGGCCAGCTGCTGGCGCGCCTCGGCCGCCTGCTCGGGCGTGCCATTGCGGATGGTGGCCTCGATCTTCTCGTAGACCGGCGCCATGGCGGCGGCGCGCTGCTGGGCCGAGGGCAGGGCGGCGATGGCCGCGCGCGCCTTGGCGGCCTCGGCCGGCGACAGGCCTTTCTCGACCATGGCAAGCGCTGCTGCGGGGTCATTGCCGCCACCCGGGCCTGGCGTGAACGTCATCTGCCGCTCCCAGGTCTTGGCGTCGATCTGCTTCCAGTGCTCCTGCAGGCGCCCGGCCTGGCATTCGGCCTGCAGTTCAGAGCCGCCCTGGGCCGGCCACCAGCGCGTCTTGCAGCGGTCGGGCAGCTGGTTGGCCGGCACCGAGACACCCAGCACGCACCATGTCACCGGCTCGGTGCCGGCATAGGTCTGTTGCTGCGATCGGCCACCGGCCACGGTGGTGACGACGCGGTTGCCATTGCTGCCGTCCCAACGTTCGATGCGTTCGGCCAGCGTCGGCCCGCTGCCGCTGCGCATATGGGCCTCGCCGTCGATGCGGTAGTTGCCGGGCGATGGCAGCGGTGGCGTGGCGCCGCAGGTGGCGGCCAGGGTGAGGAGGAGCAGCGGCAAAGGCCACGTGACAGGGCGGGACATCGCGCGGACTCTACCCAAGGCCTCGCCGCAGCCACCATCCCCAGGAGGCGGCAATTTCTGCCTGGAAGCCCCGAGGAATACTGTATATATTTACAGCATGCCACCCGCTCCCACCCGCATTGCCGCTGCCCAGCCCAGCCTCGTTCCCCTCGACTCCATCAAGGGCCGCGGCACGGCCACGGCCATGCCGCATCGCTTCGAGCAGCGCGAGCGCGAGCAGTACGACGACGGCTGGGGTTCGCTGGATCAGGAGGCCGCCGAGGAGCATCTGCCGCCGGCCACCGAGGTCATCGAGGAATACGCCAAGAAGATCGTCACCAGCAACCAGTCGCCCGACATCTCCTTCGACTACTCCATCAATCCTTATCGGGGTTGCGAGCATGGCTGCGTCTACTGCTTTGCGCGGCCCACACACAGCTATCTGAATCTGTCGCCGGGCCTGGACTTCGAGACCCGCATCGTCGCCAAGGTCAATGCCGCCGAGAGGCTGCGCGAGACGCTGGCGGGGTCGCGGTACGAGCCACGGTCGCTGGTGCTGGGCACGGCCACCGATGCTTACCAGCCCATCGAGCGCAAGCTCGGCATCACGCGGCGCATCGTCGAGGTCTTGGCCGAAACCAGCCACCCCTTCTCCGTCGTCACCAAGAGCAGCGGCATCGAGCGCGAACTGGACCTGATCGCGCCGATGGCGGCCCAGGGCCTGGTGTCGGTCTATCTGTCGATCACGACGCTGGACAACGAACTTGCACGCATCCTCGAGCCGCGCGCCGCGGCGCCGGCGCGGCGGCTGCGCACCATCCAGGCGTTGGCTTCAGCCGGCGTGCCGGTGGGCGTCAGCGTGTCGCCCATCATTCCCTTCATCAACGAGCCCGAGCTGGAGCGCATCCTGGAAGCCGCCCATGCCGCTGGCGCCAGCAGTGCCTTCAGCATCCCCATCCGCCTGCCCTGGGAGGTCAACCCGTTGTTCCAGGACTGGCTGCAGCGCCACTTCCCCGACCGCGCCGACCGCGTGATGGCCCGCATCCGCGACATGCGCGGCGGCAAGGACAACGATGCGCGCTTCGGCACCCGCTTCACCGGGGAGGGCGTCTGGGCCCAGTTGATGCAGGCGCGTTTCCAGCGTGCAGTGCGCAAGCTGGGCCTGCGCAACAAACGACGGTCTGTGCAACTGGCCTTGTTCAAGCCGCCGCGCAAGCCTTCGGCGCAAGGCGACCTTTTCTAGCTTCGACAGCTGGCGAGCAAGTCCCACTCCGGCTTGTAGACGTCCGCTCTCGCTCCTACCCAGCCCATGACCGTGTGGAAGAGGTTGTCATGCGAGGCCGGTTTGTCGCGCAGGGACTGCAGGCAGCCGGGCTTCAGCGAAGCGGCCACACCCCCACCCTCGGGCACCCACAGCACCATCGGCACATGGGTTTGCTCGGCCGGGGCCATCGCATACGGCATGCCGTGCAGATAAAGGCCGTTCTCGCCCAGCGATTCGCCGTGGTCGGAGACATAGAGCATGCCGGTGTCAAAGCGGGCCTGTTGGGTCTGCAGCCAGGCGATGGAGCGGGCCAGCAGGCGGTCGGTCGTCACCAGGGTGTTGTCGTAGGCGTTGACGACCTGCTGGCGCTCGCACTGCTGCAGGGCGTTGCTCTTGCACTCGGGCTGGAAGGGTTTCAGGTCGGCCGGCGAGCGCTTGAAATAGGCCGGGCCGTGGCTGCCCATCTGGTGCATGACGAGGACGAGGCCGCGCTGGACGCGCTCCGGGTCCAGGGCTGCGATGCGCTTGTCGAGCTCATGCAGCAGCGACTCGTCGAAGCATTCCTCCTCGCCCATCTCGTCCTTGCTGCACAGACCCGGTGGCAGCGGCGCGGCACCTTCCGGCAGTCTGGACGTGGGACTGTTGGGCACGCGGTCGCACAGGCCCTTGCAGCCGCTCTGGTTGTCCAGCCACAGCACGGCGAGGCCTGCGCGCTGCAGCACGTCGAGCAGGTTCTCCTGTGTGCCTTTCAAATCGCCGAAGGCCGTGCGGCCCAGCGGCGAGAACATGCAGGGCAGGGAGGCCGCCGTGGCCGTGCCGCAGGACGCGACCTGGCGCAGGCTCACCACGGGCAACTTGGCCAGCTCGGGATTGGTGGGCCGCGCATAGCCGTTGAGGCTGAAGTTCATGGCCCGCGCCGTTTCGCCGACGACGAACAGCAGCAGCGGCGACTTGGCGCCCTCGGCACGCGGCAGCAGGCGTGCATCGGCACCGATGACGGCCGGCGGGCCACTGGGCGCGGCCTGACGGCGCAGCGCGACGCTGCTGACCGAATAGACGGCGTTCAGCGGCGTGACCATGTAGCGGATGGTCTTGTAGTTGCGCATGGTCGAGGACAGGTCGGCGAACACGGCCAGGGCCAGCAGCACCATGGCCACAAGGGCGAGGCCGCAGGCGGCCAGGTTGCCAACCAGCCGCTTGGCGAAGGCCTGGGCAGGCGCCCGGGGCCGGCGCAGCAGCCACCAGGCGGGCAGGGCGCCGAGCAGGACGAGGCTCACAAGCAGCCGCCAGCTCAGCAGGTCGCGCGTCTCGCGGGCGTCGGTCTGCAGCATGTTCACGACCATGGTGGGGTCGAAGACGATGCCGTAGCTGCCGATGAAATGGGCCAGCGCGGCGCTGGCCAGCAGCAGCACGACGAGCAGACCCTGGATGAGGCGGGGCCAGGCCAGCAGGCTCAGCAGGGCGCCGCTGGCGGCCGTGACCATGCCGGCGAAGGCGACGATGAAGAGGGCGCCGCGCGCACCGCTGATCTCCGGCAGGGCCTGCAGCTGTTTCCACAGCGGCCAGTTGGCCAGCAGGCCCATCCACAGGGCGGCCAGCCAGGCCTGGGTGAGGGGACGCGAGGTGTCGGGCTGGAACCAGGCCAGCAGGCGCTTGAGCAGAGGCATTGAAAGTAACTTGGGGACGGCGCGCGCATTCTCGCGGCGCCGTGTGACCACCGCCTCAGGTGATACGCGGCTGACAGGGCCGGGTCAGTTCAGGCGGCGACGGCGGCCGCCGAGGTGCGCAGTGTGACGCCGCCCGCGGCCCGTGCCTTGGACGGTCCACCGGTCATCGGCTTCACGTAGCGGCCATGCAGCGCGTCGATCTGCTCGGCCAGCGTTTCGGCACCCTCGATCTTCTCGGCATGGCGTTTCAGCACCAGGCCGGCCATGTCGATGAGCTTGGCGTTGCGCGTGGCCTCACCCTGCTGGATGAGGAGTTCGACGGCCGCCTTGGCGCTGCCGCGCAGCGAATAGCGCATGGCCGTCTCGGCGACGTTGAAGATCTGCTGGTGGCAGTCGCGGAACTGATCGGCCGCGCCCTGGTGGCCCTCGGACATGGAGACCAGGATCTCGGTGCTGGCCTTGGCCGTGCAGTGGCGGGTGCCCAGGCCCTTGAGGATGGGCATCATCTCCTCGAGCTCGACCTCCTGGCTGGACAGGCGTATCCACAGTGCCGTCAGCAGCGAGGCGGCCTCAAGGTCGAAGTTGCCGGCATCGGCGTGCTCGGTGAACTCGCGCGCGAAGACCAGGGCCTGGCCCACGCGGCGCTCCAGCAGGCAGGCGAGGCCGCGGAACACGAGGTCGAAGCGCTGCAGCCGGATGGAGCCCGGCGCGCGCTCCAGCGCCGCGATGAGGGCGTCGTGGGTGTATTTGAAACCCTTGAAGTCCTTGGCGTCGAAGCGCATCAGGCCGACGAGGACGAGGCTGAGCATGTCGAAAAGCTTGGAGCGCAGGCCCTGGGACATGGCCCGCTCCAGCATCTTCACCGCCTCGGCGCGCTGGCCGGCGTAGAAGCCCAGGGTGCCGCAGCGCTGCAGGCGCAGCAGGCAGCCGGGTGTCAGCGTCGCGGCGGTCTGGTAGGTCTTCAGCGCCTGGGCCAAGTCGCCCTGTTCCATCTGCACATGGCCCATCAGGTCGTGGGAGTCGGCGTAGTCGGGCAGTTCGCCAATGAGGTTTTCCAGCGTGCGGCGCGCAGCCTGCAGATTGCCGCTGGCCACCTCCGTGCGCGCCACGCCCAGCCGCGCCCAGGGCACGGTCTTGGCGGCGATGATGGCCTCGTAGAGGGTGCGCGCGTCGTCGAAGCGCTTGAGCCTGAGCAGCAGCTCGGCGCCGATGCGGGCGGCGTAGAGCCAGTATTTGTCCTTGGCCTCGAAGCGCGCCAGGCAGAGGTTGGCGGCGGTCTCGAAGTCCTGGTTCTCGATGGCCTCGAAGATGCCCTTCAGGATGCGCTTGCGCTGGCGGGCGCTGGCCAGGCGCTCGGCGAGGTTGGCGCTGGTGTAGGGCTTGATGAGATAGGCGTCCAGCGCCGCTTCGGCGGCTTCGGCCACCTTGGCATAGGTGGCCTCGCTGGTCACCATGACGAAGACGGTGGAATAGGGCAGCAGGCCTTCGCGGCGCAATTCGTCCAGCAGGTCCTGGCCCGAGCTGTCGCTGCTGTCGAAGTGGTAGTCGCACAGCACGATGTCGAAGGTCTGGTGCTCCAGCATCACGCGGGCGTCCTTGACGCGCGGCGTCTGCTTGACCGTGCCGACGCCGAGGTCGCGCAACTGCGCCGACATCAGGCTGCGCGAATTGGCATTGCTGTCGATGATCAGCGCCGACGCTTCCTGGATGGTCTGGTCCATCAGGAACATGCGGCCTCCCTCCCCGGCGAAACGCCGTGGACTGTGATCGGGAAACGCGCAGATCGAATCACTTATGAGTCATTGCGGTGACAGTCCGCTGACTTTAGGGTTTCTGAGTCAAGCCGGGAGATCTCGTTTACTCGCCTTTTTGGTGCGCGGCGTGATTTACGACGCAGGCGGGCTTCGCATGACACGCAAGCTGAGGGCGCAAAAAAGCCGCGGGACCCTGGGCGGGTGCCGCGGCTGGTGGCGCTGGAGCCGGCTTACTTGAACAGGTCCTTGACCCGATCCGTCCAGCTCTTGGCATTGGGCGAGTGGCGCTCGCCGCCCTTCTTCAGCGACTCGTCGAGTTCCTTGAGCAGCTTCTTCTGGTGCTCGGTGAGTTTGACCGGCGTCTCCACCGCGATGTGGCAATAGAGGTCGCCGGGGTAGCTGGAGCGCACGCCCTTGATGCCCTTGCCGCGCAGGCGGAAGGTCTTGCCGTGCTGGGTGCCCTCGGGCAGCTCGATCTCGGCCTTGCCGCCCAGGGTCGGCACCTCGATGTTGCCGCCCAGGGCCGCCGTGATCATGGACACCGGCATCGTGCAGTGCAGGTCGTCGCCGTCGCGCTCGAAGATCTCATGCTGCTTGATGCGGATCTCGATGTAGAGGTCGCCCGCCGGACCGCCGTTCACGCCGGGCTCGCCATTGCCCGCCGAGCGGATGCGCATGCCCTCGTTGATGCCGGCCGGGATCTTGACCTCCAGCGTCTTCTGCTTCTTGACCTTGCCCTGGCCGTTGCAGGTGGTGCAGGGCTCGGGAATGATCTTGCCGGTGCCGTGGCAGTGCGGGCAGGTCTGCTGGATGCTGAAGAAGCCCTGGCGCATATGCACCGTGCCCGAGCCGCCACATGACCCGCAGGTCTTGGCGCTCGTGCCCGGCTTGGCACCGGTGCCGCCGCAGGTTTCGCAGCCTTCCCAGCTGGGGATGCGGATCTGCGTCTCCTTGCCGCGGGCGGCCTCCTCGAGCGTGATCTCCATCGCATAGCTGAGGTCGCTACCGCGGTAGACCTGCTGGCCGCTTGCACCGCCGCGCCGGCCGCCCTGGCCGCCGAAGATGTCGCCAAAGATGTCGCCAAAGGCCTCGGCGAAGCCGCCAAAGCCCTCCGCACCCGGGCCGCCGCGGCCGGCACCCATGTTGGGGTCGACGCCGGCATGGCCGTACTGGTCATAGGCCGCGCGCTTCTGCGCATCGGACAGCATCTCGTAGGCCTCCTTGGCCTCCTTGAACTGTTCCTCGGCCTTCTTCGCCCCGTCGCCCTGGTTGCGGTCGGGGTGGAACTTCATGGCCAGCTTGCGGTAGGCCTTCTTGATGTCGTCCTCGGACGCGTTCTTGGCGACGCCCAGGATCTCGTAGTAATCGCGCTTGGAAGCCATGCTTCTCTTTCAAGGGAAAAGCCCGAGGGCGCTATGAGGCGCTCCCGGGCTGTGACGTCATCGAAGGATTACTTGTTGTCCTTGACTTCCTTGAACTCGGCATCCACGACGTTGTCGTCGGCCGGGCGCTTGGCTTCGCCTTGCGGTGCGGCCTGGGGCTGCTCGGCAGCACCCGCGGCCGCAGCGGCCGCCTGAGCGCCTTGCTGGTCGGCGTAGATCTTCTCGCCCAGCTTCTGGCTGGCCGTCATC
Organism: Roseateles saccharophilus; assembly: GCF_031458095.1. Classification (GTDB taxonomy): domain Bacteria; phylum Pseudomonadota; class Gammaproteobacteria; order Burkholderiales; family Burkholderiaceae_C; genus Pelomonas; species Pelomonas saccharophila_A. The sequence goes on along the minus strand of NZ_JAVDXU010000001.1, from coordinate 1,052,750 downwards.
AGGGCTTCGGTCTTGGCCTCGATGGCGGCCTGGTCGTCACCCTGGATGGCTTCTTCCAGTTCCTTGGCGGCGGCCTCGATCTTTTCCTTCTCGCCAGCGTCCAGCTTGTCGCCATGCTCGCTCAGCGACTTGCGCACGCTGTGGACCATGCCGTCGGCCTGGTTGCGGGCCTGCACCAGCTCAACCTTCTTCTTGTCCTCGGCCGCGTTGGCTTCGGCGTCCTTGACCATCTTCTCGATCTCGGCTTCGGACAGGCCCGAGTTCGCCTTGATGGTGATCTTGTTTTCCTTGCCGGTGCCCTTGTCCTTGGCGCCGACGTGCAGGATGCCGTTGGCGTCGATGTCGAAGCTGACCTCGATCTGGGGCACGCCGCGCGGGGCCGGCGGGATGCCTTCGAGGTTGAACTCGCCCAGCGACTTGTTGGCCTGGGCCAGCTCGCGCTCGCCCTGGTAGACCTTGATGGTCACGGCCGGCTGGTTGTCGTCGGCGGTGGAGAAGGTCTGGCTGAACTTCGTCGGGATGGTCGTGTTCTTCTTGATCATCTTCGTCATCACGCCGCCCAGGGTCTCAATGCCCAGGGAGAGCGGGGTGACGTCCAGCAGCAGCACGTCCTTGCGCTCGCCGCCCAGGACCTGGCCCTGGATGGCGGCGCCGACGGCCACGGCCTCGTCGGGGTTCACGTCACGGCGCGGTTCCTTGCCGAAGAACTCCTTGACCTTGTCCTGCACCTTGGGCATGCGGGTCATGCCGCCGACCAGGATGACGTCGTCGATGTCGGACAGGGCGACGCCAGCATCCTTGACCGCGGTGCGGCAGGGAGCGATGGTGCGCTCGATCAGTTCGTCCACCAGGGACTCCAGCTTGGCGCGGGTCAGCTTGACGTTCAGGTGCTTCGGCCCGGTCGCATCTGCCGTGATGTAGGGCAGGTTGACGTCGGTCTGCGACGAGTTGGACAGCTCGATCTTGGCCTTCTCGGCGGCTTCCTTCAGGCGCTGCAGGGCCAGCACGTCCTTGGTCAGGTCGACGCCCTGGTCCTTTTTGAACTCGGCAATGATGTAGTCGATGATGCGCTGGTCGAAGTCTTCGCCACCCAGGAAGGTGTCACCGTTGGTCGACAGCACTTCGAACTGCATCTCGCCGTCGACGTCGGCGATCTCGATGATGGACACGTCGAAGGTGCCGCCGCCGAGGTCATAGACGGCGATCTTGCGGTCGCCCTTGCCATGCTTGTCCAGGCCGAAGGCCAGGGCCGCGGCGGTGGGCTCGTTGATGATGCGCTTGACGTCCAGGCCCGCGATGCGGCCGGCGTCCTTGGTGGCCTGGCGCTGGGCGTCGTTGAAGTAGGCCGGCACCGTGATGACGGCCTCGGTCACTTCCTCGCCGAGGTAGTCCTCGGCGGTCTTCTTCATCTTGCGCAGCACTTCGGCCGAGACCTGGGGCGGCGCGAACTTCTTGCCGCGCACTTCCACCCAGGCGTCGCCGTTGTCGGCGGCGGCGATGGTGTAGGGCATCAGATCGATGTCCTTCTGCACTTCCTTCTCGGAGAACTTGCGGCCGATCAGGCGCTTGACGGCGTACAGCGTGTTCTTCGGGTTGGTCACCGACTGGCGCTTGGCCGAGGCGCCGACGAGGATCTCGCCGTCTTCCTGGTAGGCAATGATGGACGGCGTGGTGCGGGCGCCCTCGGCGTTCTCGATGACGCGCGTGGTGTTGCCTTCCATGACGGCCACGCACGAATTCGTGGTGCCCAGGTCAATGCCGATGATCTTTCCCATTTGGAACTCCTGAAGATTTGTTGATGTATTCGAGTTGTGGATAAGTCGCGCCGTTTCAAGAGAGCGGCGGCTTGTGTATTACTTCGGTGCGGCAACCGTCACGAGTGCGGGCCTCAGCACGCGGTCGGCAATCAGGAAACCCTTCTGCAGCACGGTCACGACGGTGTTGGACTCCTGGCCCGGTGCCGGCACCATGGAGATGGCCTGGTGCTGGTGGGGGTCGAACCTGGCGCCCTGGCCGGGATTGATCTCGACGACCTTGTTGCGCTCCAGGGCGCTGGACAGCTGGCGGCGCGTGGCGTGCACGCCTTCCAGCACGGTCTCGACGCTGGCACTGGGCGTGGCGATGGCCGCCTCCAGGCTGTCCATGATGGGCAGCATGGCCTCGGCAAAGGCCTCGACGGCGAATTTGCGGGCCTTGGCCACGTCCTCGTCGGCACGGCGGCGGGTGTTCTCGGCCTCGGCCTTGGCGCGCAGATAGGCGTCGCTCATCTCGGCGAGGCGCCCTTCCAGCTCGGCGATCTTGATCTCGGGGTTCAACTCGGCGGCCGTGGGCTCGGCGGCGCCGGCTGCGTCTTCGGGCAGGGGGTTCTCGGTCGTCATGGCAGAAAAAGGGGCAATCGCGTCGACATGGGGCGCGATGCCCTGGTTTCAAGAGGGGAGATTCAAAACGAATTATCCGGGTCAACCCGGATCTTCATCATCCAGCGAGACGGACCATCGGTCCCAGTCTGCCAAGCGGCGCCGGTCCTGCTTGGTCGGACGACCCTGGATGATGGTGTCAGCCGGCTCCGGCGCCAGGCGCCGGGCCTCGGCGGCGGCCTCGCGAGCGGTGATGCTGGCCTGGGTTTCGGCGTAGAGGGCCTGGGCCTGCGGGGCGGGGCCGCGCTGGTTGGACAGGCCCTTGACCTCGACTTCGCGGGTCATCTGGCCGATGCGGATATTGAGCAGGTCGCCGACCTTGACGTCACGAGCCGGCTTCACGGGCTGGCCGCCGATGCGCACGCGGCCGAGGTTGATCTCCTCGACGGCGAGGGCGCGGGTCTTGTAGAAGCGCGCGGCCCAGAGCCATTTGTCCAGGCGCATCGCCGTGGGCGCTTCGCTCATTGCTTGGCTCCCGCGGCGAGGGCGCGCTGGCGCTGCAGGGCCAGGGTGTCGGGGTGCGGCGCTTCCGTGGTCCAGCCCTGCAGATGCCGCTCGGCCAGCTTGGCCAGGGCCTTGATGCCGGCCGGGTGGTCGTTCAGGCAGGGGATATAGGCAAAGCGCTGGCCGCCGGCGGCCAGGAAGGCGGCGCGGGCCTCTTGGTCGATCTCTTCCAGCGTCTCCAGGCAGTCGGCCGCGAAGCCGGGGCAGATGACGTCCACGGTCTTGAGCCCACCCTTGGCCAGCTTGACCAGGCTGGGCTCGGTGTAGGGCTCCAGCCATTTGGCCTTGCCGAAGCGGCTCTGGAAGGTCACCAGCCACTCACCGTCCTTCAGCCCCAGGGACTCGGCCAGCAGGCGGCCGGTCTTCAGGCATTCGCAGTGGTAGGGGTCGCCCAGGTGCAGGGTGCGCTCGGGCATGCCGTGAAAGCTCATCACCAGCTTGTCGCCGCGGCCTTCACGCTGCCAGTGTTCGCGCACGGTCTGGGCCAGCGCGGCGATGTAGCCGGGCTCGTCGTGATAGCGGTTGATGAAGCGCAGCTCCGGCAGGTGGCGGGTCTGCAGCGTCCAGCGCGCCACGTCGTCGATGACGCTGGCCGTCGTCGCGCCCGAGTACTGCGGGTAGGCCGGCAGCACGAGGACGCGGCGCACACCGTCGCGCTTCAGTGCATCCAGGGTTGCGGCGATGGCCGGCTGGCCATAGCGCATGGCCATGGCCACGCGCACGCCCAGGCGCCCCTGCAGCAGCTTGGCCTGCTTCTCTGTCCAGACCTTGAGCGGCGAGCCCTCGGGCGTCCAGACGGTGGCGTATTTGGCTGCCGACTTGGCCGGTCGGATGCGCAGGATGATGCCGTGCAGGATGACCAGCCAGATCAGCCGCGGGATCTCGACGACGCGCGGGTCGGCCAGGAACTGGGCCAGATAGCGGCGTAGAGCCGGTGCGTCCGGTGCGTCCGGGGTGCCGAGATTGCAGAGCAGCACGGCGACGTCGGGGCCAGCGGGCGCCGCGCCGTGGCGCTGCGGCGGTTCGGGGAGAAAGGCCATGGATCAGCGCCTTGAGCGTGGGCCGCCGAAGGGCTGGGGCTCGGTGTCGTAGAAGTGCAGCACCTCGAAGCGCACGATGGGCGACTGTTCGTCGGTGGGCAGGCCGCCCAGGCCGATGATGCCGCTGCCGTGCAGGGTGCAGCTGCCGCGCTTGAGGCTGAGCAGCTCGCCCGAATCGCCAAAGCGCACATAGGTGCCGTTGTAGGAGAGGTCGGTCAGCTCGAAGCTGCTGCCCTGCCAGTCGATGCGGGCATGCGATCTCGACACGCGGGCGTCGGTGATGCAATAGGTGGCCTGCACGCTGCGGCCCAGCACGATGGGCATGGCGCCGATGTCGAAGACACGGTCCAGGTCGCCCCAGATCAGGCGCATGCCATCGGGCTCGGTCGAGCGCATGGGTTCGCCGAACTGGGTGGCGGTGTCGTCGGCGCTGACCAGAGGTGCGGCGTCCATGCGGTAGACGTGCACGGGCTCGATGCGGCCGCGCACGGAAATGCGGTCCAGGCTGCGAAAGCGCCCCTTGGAGGCGTGGTGCAGCCCCGCCAGCACCTCGGCGGTGATGAGGATCTCGCCGTCGCCGGCGTGATCGATGAGGCGGGCTGCGACGTTGACGGCGTCGCCGAAGCAGTCGCCATTGAGCTCGACCACCTCGCCCCGCGCCAGCGCCACCTGCAGCCGCAATGCCAGCATGGAGGGGTTGCTCTGGCGGCGTGCGCGCTGCACGGTACGTTCCAGCATTTCCTGCATGCGCTGGGCGGCGCGCACGCCGTCGCGCGGCGTGTCGAAGGCGGCCATCAGGCCGTCGCCCAGGGTCTTGATCAACTGGCCGCCGCTCTCCAGTACGGCTTCGCTGATCTGGCCGACGGTCTGGGTGACCATGCCACTGGCTTCGGCATTCCCGAGGGCCTCGTACAGCCCGGTGCTGCCGCGCAGGTCGGCAAAAAGGACGGTGCGCTCGCGGATCGCGGTCATGGGGACAGTTTATCGGCGTAAGAAAGGCCGGACAGGCCGGCCTTTGTTGTCATTTGGCAGCGCAATTTGTGCCCCGCCTTGCGTTGCAAGTCGGGGCGCAAACTCCATGCGATCTGCAAGCAGCCCGCACCGCCTGGCGGCGGCCACGTCCTCGGCCACCCTTTACAGGTTGTCCAAGTACGTGCGGAGTTTGTCTGAGCGGCTGGGATGCTTCAGCTTGCGGATCGCCTTGGCCTCGATCTGGCGGATGCGCTCACGCGTGACGTCGAACTGCTTGCCGACTTCTTCCAGCGTGTGGTCGCTCTGCATCTCGATGCCGAAGCGCATGCGCAGCACCTTGGCTTCGCGCGGCGTCAGCGAGTCGAGGATGTCCTTCACCACGTCGCGCAGGCCGGCCTGCATGGCGGCCTCGATGGGCGCCGTGTTGTTGGTGTCCTCGATGAAATCGCCCAGGTGGCTGTCGTCGTCGTCGCCGATCGGCGTCTCCATGGAGATCGGCTCCTTGGCGATCTTCATGATCTTGCGGATCTTGTCTTCCGGGATCTCCATCTTCTCGGCCAGCGTCGGGGCGTCCGGCTCGTAGCCGAACTCCTGCAGATGCTGGCGTGAGATGCGGTTCATCTTGTTGATCGTCTCGATCATGTGAACCGGGATGCGGATGGTGCGGGCCTGGTCGGCGATGGAGCGGGTGATGGCCTGGCGGATCCACCACGTCGCATACGTCGAGAACTTGTAGCCGCGGCGGTATTCGAACTTGTCCACCGCCTTCATCAGGCCGATATTGCCTTCCTGGATCAGGTCCAGGAACTGCAGGCCGCGGTTGGTGTACTTCTTGGCGATGGAGATCACGAGGCGCAGATTGGCCTCGATCATTTCCTTCTTCGCGTCACGAGAGGCCTTCTCGCCCTCGTTCATCTTCTTGTTGATGTCCTTCAGGTCGTCCAGCGGCACCACGGCCTTGGCCTGGATGTCGATGAGCTTCTGCTGCAGCTCCTGCACCGGCGGCAGGTTGCGGCTCAGGATGATGCTGTAGTTCTTGCCAGCAGCGACTTCCTTCTCGGCCCACTTCAGGTTCAGCGCGTTGGGCGGGAAGGTCTTGATGAAGTGGTCCTGCGGCATGCCGCACTTGTCGACCACGATCTTGCGCAGCTCGCGCTCGTAGCGGCGCACGTCGTCCACCTGCGAGCGCAGGATGTCGCAGAGCTTTTCAATCGTCTTGACCGTGAAGCGGATGGTCATCAGCTCGGCGCTGATGGCCTGCTGGGCCTTGTTGTAGGAGGCCGACTTGTAGCCTTCCTTCTCGAAGGCCTTGCGCATCTTGTCGAAGGCGGCGGACATGGAGTCCAGCTTGACCAGGGCGGCGTTCTTCAGCTCCTCGAGCTTCTTGGTCAGGGCCTTGGAGCCGCCGTTGCCGTCGTCGTCGTCTTCCTCGTCGAACTCGTCGAAGTCTTCCTCGGCCACGTAGTCGTCGGCCTCGTCCTCGGCCACGAAGCCGTCGACGACGTCGGAGATCTGCATCTCGCCGGCGCGGATCTTGGTGGCGTACTCGAGGATGTGGGCGATGGTCGTCGGCGAGGCCGAGATGGCCAGCATCATGGCCTGCAGGCCGCCTTCGATGCGCTTGGCGATCTCGATTTCGCCTTCACGGGTCAGCAGTTCGACCGTGCCCATCTCGCGCATATACATGCGCACCGGGTCGGTCGTGCGGCCGAATTCGGAGTCCACCGTGGACAGGGCGGCTTCGGCGGCTTCTTCGGCTTCTTCCTCGGTCGACGTCGTCGTCGCATTGCCCTGGATCAGCAGCGTGGCGGCGTCGGGGGCCTGCTCATACACCGCGATGCCCATGTCGTTCAACATGGACACGATGGCCTCGAGGATTTCCTCGTTGACCAGCTTCTCGGGCAGGTGGTCGTTGATTTCCTGATGGGTCAGGAAGCCGCGCGTCTTGCCCATCTTGATGAGGGTCTTCAGCTCGGAGCGGCGCTTGACGGCTTCCTCTTCGGTCAGTGCGGTCTCTTCCAGACCGAACTCACGCATCAGCGCGCGCTCCTTGGCGCGGCTGACCTTCATGCGCAGGGGCTTGGCCTTGACGGTCTCTTCCTCGACCGCAGCAACCTCTTCGACTTCGGCCTCTTCGCCTTCCACTTCCAGCTCGGCGTCGATGTCGGAGAAGTCCTCCTCGTCCTCGGCTTCCTTCTTGCCAGCGGTCTTCTTGGACGTGGTTTCCGCCTTGGGCTTGCGGCCGCGCTTGGGCTTGTCTTCCTCAGCCACGGCAGCCTTGGCCGTCTTCGCGGCCGGCTTGGCTGCAGCCGCCTTCTTGGCAGGCGCCTCGGCCGCTGCCGTCTTGGCAGCAGGCTTCTTCTTGAGTTCTTCGGCGGGGGTGGCCTTGGGCGCGGTCTTCTTGGCGGTCATGCAGGTCCTTCGGGTTTGCGCGGGTCAATTCAGAAATGCAGCAGCCACCGCGGCCAGCCCGGGCTCGGCATCAAACCGGCGGGGCATGGGGGCGGTGGCTTTCGTCGTCAGGGTGTCAATCAGCGCGTGATCGAGGGACCCTGGCGTGGCGCGAACAAGCTGGCGTGATCGTTTGGTATGCAGAGCTGGCGGATATTTTGGCCATCAAAACCCTGATCGGGTTGCCCAGTGTCGCTGGGTGGCCGGGTCCGGCATTTCTCTGCCGTCACTCTTGTTGACGCGCGCGGAAAACACAAGATTATCAGCGATTTGCACTCGAATTGCAAAACTGTGACAGGTAAACCCTGATCAGGCGGCTTCCGCGCCGCCGGCTCCCTTGAGTTCGTCAGCCCGCTGGCACAGCTGGCGATAGCGCAGGCGGTCGGCGTCGCTCAGCCGGGGCTGGGCGAGCAGGCGCTGGATTTCGGCCTTGACGTGGCTGAGCCAGAGCTGGCGCAAGGTGGCGGCCAGCTCCTTGGCTGGCTCGGCTTCGACGCCCAGGTCACGGGCGGGGCGGATGACCCGGCCGGCCGCGTCAGCCAAGTCGGCGGCGGCCAGGCCGGCTTCGACGGCGGCCCAGGGCATGGCGCCATGATGGGTCAGCTCGCGTTCCAGCCAGCGGATGAGGTCGCCGTGTTCGCCGGGCAGGTCGTGCAGCAGCGTGTGGTCTTCGGCGGTCAGGCCGTCCCAGAGCTCGCTGTGCTGGAGCAACAGGCGCACGGTGTGGTCGGCCGCGGTGGCGGGCGCGGCGCGCGGGCCGGCGGGGCGAGGTTCTTCGTCCCGACCCTTGCGCTTCCAGTCGCCTTTGGCTTTCCACTCCCCCTTCGGCTTCCACTCGCCCTTGGGTTGGGAGCGAGGTTTGTCGGGCGAGGCTTCGGTCGACGTGCCTGGACCAACGGCCGGCGCCGGTTCGCCCAACCACAGCGCCTGCAATTCGGCTTCGGGCATCTGCCCCTGTCGCGCCAGTTCGCCCAGCAATTGCCGGCGCAGCAGGCTGTCGGGCAGCAGATTCCATAGCGGCCGGGCCTGGTTCAACATGCGGGCGCGGCCTTCGGGGGTGCCGAGATCGCAGCCCTCGCCGGCGACGGCGATGAGCTGGCGAGACAGCGGTACCGCCGTCTCGACGCAGCGCTCGAAGGCCTCGGTGCCGAGTTCCCGGACATAGGAGTCGGGGTCGTGCTCGGTCGGCAGGAAGAGGAATTTGACGCTGCGCGTCTCGGTCGCATGGGGCAGGGCAGCTTCCAGCGCCCGCACGGCGGCGCGACGGCCGGCGGCGTCGCCGTCAAAGCTGAAGACGACCGATTCCGTATGTCGGAACAGCTTGTGCACGTGGTCGGCCGTGCAGGCCGTCCCCAATGTCGCGACGGCATTGCCGATGCCGTACTGGGCCAGGGCGACCACGTCCATATAGCCCTCGACGACGAGGGCGTAGCCGCGCTGGCGCATGGCCTGGCGGCCTTCATACAGGCCGTAAAGCTCGCGGCCCTTGCTGAAGACGGGCGTCTCGGGCGAGTTCAGGTATTTGGGCTCGCCCTTGTCCAGCACCCGGCCGCCGAAGCCGATGACCTCGCCCTGCACATTGCGGATGGGAAACATGATGCGGTCGCGGAAGCGGTCGTAGCGTTTGGCGTCCTCGCCGGGCTCGGCGTCGGGCGTGATGACGAGGCCGGACTCGACGAGCTGCGGGTCGTCATAGGACGGGAAGCCGCTGGCCAGCGAGCGCCAGCCCTCGGGCGCATAGCCCAGGCCGAAGCGGGCGGCGATCTGGCCCGTCAAGCCACGCCCTTTCAGATAGCTCACGGCCCGGGGCGACTTGCGCAGCTGGGCCTTGTAGAAGTCGGCCGCGCGCGCCAGCACGTCGGTCAGGCTCTGCTGCCTGGCCTTCTCGGCCTTGGCGCGCTCGCGCTGCTCGGGGCTGCGCTCGTCCTGGGGCACCACCATGCCGACCTGCTGGGCCAGGTCTTCCACCGCCTCGACGAAGGTGGCGGCGGTGTGTTCCATCAGGAAGCCGATGGCGTTGCCGTGCACGCCGCAGCCGAAGCAGTGATAGGTCTGGCGGCTGGGGCTGACGATGAAGCTGGGTGACTTCTCGCCGTGAAAGGGGCACAGGCCCTTGTGGTTGATGCCGGCCTTTTTCAGGTCGACGTGGCGGCCCACCACCTCGACGATGTCGACGCGGGCCAGCAGGTCATGGATAAAGCCGGGCGGGATCACCCGTGGATTTTAGAGATTGGCCTGGGAGGGGCTGCGCAACTGGCCCACCCAGTCGCCGTTGCCGAAGGCATCCATCCAGCCCGGCAGCGCCGACGGCGCCATGGCGGCGGCGATGCCATTGCCCTGGCCGAGGCGGCAGCCCAGGCGCAACAGCTCGCGGGCATGGGCCCGGCTTTCGACGCCCTTGGCCAGCACGGCGCAGCCGATGTTGCGGGCCAGGCCGATGACGCTCTCCACCAGCGACAGGTCCTGGGCGTCGCCCAGCATGCCCTGCACATAGCTGCGGTGGAGCTTGAGGGTGTCGACGGGTAGGCGCTTCAGCGAACTGAGCCGCGAGTAGCCGGCGCCGAAGTCGTCCAGCGCGATGCCCACGCCCAGGCCCAGGCAGCGCTGGATCAGGGCCTGGGTGGCAACCGTCTCGGCCAGAGCGTCGGACTCCAGCACGTCCAGGTGCAGCAGGTGGGCGACCTCGGGCGACTGGCGCTGGATGAGTTCCTGCAGGCGCTGCGGGAAGTCGTGGCGGCGCAACTGGCGGGCGCCGACGTTGACGCTGACCGGCAGGCCCTTGCCGTCGTTGACGCCGGCGCGCAGCCAGGCCGTCGCCTGGGCCAGAGCCTGCTCGATGACCCAGTCGCCGATCTGCACGGCCAGGCCGGTCGTCTCCGCGAGGGGCAGGAAATGGGCCGGCGCCAGCAGGCCGCGCTCGGGGTGTTGCCAGCGCAGCAGGGCTTCCACGCCCATGACCTGGCCGGTGCGCAGGTCGATCTGCGGCTGGTAGTGCAGCAGCAGTTCGTTGCTGTCCAGGGCCTTTTGCAGGCGGGCGACGGCGATCAGCCCGGCCTCGTCGCGCTGGTCCAGCGTCGTGTCGTGGAACTGGATGCCGCCGCGGCCGGCGTGCTTGGCCCGGTAGAGGGCGTGGCCGGCGTGGCGCAGCAGGGTCTCGGGGTCGGCGTCGTCCTGGGGATAGAGGGTGGCGCCCATGCTGGCGCCGATCTCGATGGCCAGGCCGTTGCCGACCCGGCTTTCGCGGATGGCCACCGGCGTGGACAGCAGGCCCAGCAGGCGGTCCGACGCGCGCTGGGCTTCCTCCGGCGTCTGCACGCGCATCAGCACGGCGAACTCGTCGCCATGCAGGCGGGCGAGCTGGTCGGCGGTGTCGGGCGCTGCGCCGCGCGAGCCGCGCAGCGTGGCCTGCAGCCGGCCGCTGAGCTGCAGCAGCACGGCATCGGCGACCAGCGGGCCATGCTCGGCATTGACGCGGGCGAACTCGTCCAGGTCGATGAGGCCGATGACGAGCTTGAAGCCGTCGCGGTTGGCCGCGCTCAGGGCCTGCTGCAGCCGCCGCATGAACTCGTCGCGGTTGGGCAGCCCGGTGGCGACGTCAAAGCGCAGGCTGCGGCGCAGCAAGTCCTGCTGGCGGATGCTTTCGCCCAGGTCGGTCAGGCTCAGCAGCCGCCAGCGCGGGCTGACGCCTTCGGACTCAGGCACGGGGCTGAGCTTGGCGGCGAAGACATGCTGGCCACCGTCGTCCAGCTCGGCATGCAACTGGCCGCTCCAGGACAGACCGTCGTTGAGGGCGGCCTGCAACTCGGCGGGTTGGTGGCCGCTGCGCTGCAGATTGGCGATGCTCAGCGGCGTGGCCACCCGGCCGACGAGGGCTTCGCGGGGGGCATGGAGGATGTCGCAATAGGCAGGGTTGGCCTCGACGATGCGCCACTGCGTGTCGACGATGGCCAGGCCCTCGCTGGCCTGCTGGAAGAGGGTGGCCGACATGCGCTCGCGCTCTTCGGCCGTGTGGCGCCAGCTGACGTCGGCCAGGGTGGCGATGAGGCCGCGGGCACGGCCGCGGTTGTCGCGCAGGGGCACATGGGCCTGCAATTCATGCCAGCGCCAGTCGCCGCCGTCCGCCGCCAGGCGCAGCGACAGGCCGAGCTGCTTGCGTTGCGGGTCGCCCAGCAGCTCGCGCAGCGCCCGGCGCAGCGGCTCGCGGTCGCGCGGGTGGGCCAGGCGCACCCAGTCCAGCGGTGCGGTGCCGGCCTTGGTGCCGTCGACGGGCGTCGTCAGGGCCTGCCAGCGCGCCGAGGCATGGCGGCGGCCTTCAGGCAGGCGCCACTCGGCCAGGGCCAGGCCCTGGGCGTCGAGGGCACTGCGCCAGCCGTCGCGGTCGCGCAACTGGTGGTGGCTCAGCGCGATGAGGGCCAGGGGCAGCAAGGCCAGGCCGCCCCCGAGTGCGTAGGAGACCAGGGTCGGCGGCGCACTCAGCGCCCACAGGCCGAGCAGGCCGGCGCCCAGCAGGGCGTTGGTGCGTGGCGATGCCTGCAGGGCGTGCAGGCAGAGCAGCAGATGGGGCAGCAGCAAGGCGGCACCGGGCTCGGGCAGCCAGGCCAGGCCCGCCTGGGCCAGCACGGCCACCGCGGTGAGCACGCGGGCCGTCCAGCGGCCGCCGCGGCGTGGGCGCTGGGTGCTGGCCTGCAGGATGGTGCCGGTGCTCAGCAGCGCAAAGCCCCAGGCGGCTGCCAACTCCAGGGCGCCGACCAGCGCGACGGGCCAGCTCAAGCCCCCGGCCTTCAGCGCCGCCAGGGTGAACAGGCCGGCCAGCGTCGGCGCGGCCAGCCCGCCCAACAGGCCGAAAAGCAGGACTTCACGCCGGCCGGCGAGCCGGCCCGTCAGGCGCAGGCGGCGCAGCAGGGTGCGGTTCAGGACAAGAGCCAGCAGCGGCAGCGCCAGTGCCGTCAGCACGGGGGCCGACAGCAGCAGGTCCAGCGCGGCCGCGGGGTCGGCGGGCGAACGGACCAGCAGGGGCAGCCCGCCGCCCAGCAGCAGGCCGGCCATGACCAGGGGCAGCACCCAGGCACTCAGCCGCCAGAGCGCCAGCAGGCCCAGGGCCGCCAGCAGCAAGGGCAGCAGCAGATCCTGGGCGGGCGCGGCGGCGGCGGGCTGCGGGATGCGCAGCAGCGGCGGCAGGGCGTCGGCGGCCAGCCCCCAGGCGGTGATGACGCCGCCCCCCAGGCCGGCCAGGGCGCCCAGGCCGACACGGCGCAGCCGGCGCCAGCCGCGGCGGTCGTGGATGCGGCGCGGGCCGGGTGGCAGGGTCGATGACGGCGGCGCCTGGACGCTCAGGTCAGGCGCCTGGCCGTCGATGGATTCCGGGACGCCGGAATGCAGATCCATGTCTCGGCGGGCCTCAGGCCGATACCCGGGTCAACGCGCGCCAGCGCAGCGATGCCAGGATGAATGGAGAAAGAGGGCAGCGGCCGGGCATTGGCGCAATCTCATCGCCGCCATGGCCCATCGATCTCGGTGAAAACCCCGAGATTTGGGCTTCGGACGGCGTGACGAAAGGCATGGCGCAGTTTAGGCGTGACATGCACCAAAAAGGAAAAGGGCCATCCCGTAGATGGATGGCCCTGCTGGCGGCCCGCGCTGCAGGCGGGCGGCGGAAATCTTTTCAAACCCGGCCGTCGAAACGGCGCCGGGATTTCCGGGTCAGACGGCGAAATCGGTCAGCTTGGCGCCGCCGGCAATGGCCGCCTTCAGCCATTTGGGCTGCAGGCCGCGGCCGCTCCAGGTTTCGCCGGTGGCCTGATTGCGATACTTGGCCGCCACCTTGGACACCTTGGCCGGCTTGGGCGTGCGCATGCTGAGGTCGGCCACCGTCAGGCCATATTCGCTCATCAGGGATTTCACCTTGGCCACTGCCTCGCTGCGTTCGCGGTCCTTGGTTTGGCTGATCTGCTGATCAAGGGCTTCGCGCTGAGCCAGGAGTTCTTTCAGGGTGGACATGCTGCTATTCCTCTTGCGATTTGAGCGGGGAGGCCCGCAACGGTTGCCCGCGGCGGCCTTGGAGCTGGGGCGGCGGGCCGCGAGTATCTCCGTGGACGAATTAAATCGCGACGGGGTGGATAAATGCAAGGGTTTTCGTTGGCCGGTTGCGACGAGTTTCTCGCGAGTTCGGGTTAATTGCCCAATCGGCTTGGCCGCGGGCGGGGCGGTTGAATGAGAAAGGGCCGGCGACTTTCGTCCCGGCCCTCTGTGTATGGGCGCTGAATTGCGCCGCGCTTATTCGCTGGCGGGCGGGACGTAGCCCGCCACCGCTTCGGCACCCGTGCCGAAGAAGAATTGCTGTGATCGCATCACCTGCGCTGCGCGTAGGTGAGCGCTCCCCCAGTTTTTCAACTGAGTCCCGCTCAGTTCGCTGGCGGGACATAGCCCGCCACCGCTTCGGCACCTGTGCCGAAGAAAAACTGTTCAGCCTGGCGCATCAGGTATTGGCGGGCACGCTGGTCGGCGAGGTTCAGGCGGTTTTCATTGACGAGCATGGTCTGGTGCTTCATCCAGGCCGCCCAGGCTTCCTTGCTGACGTTTTCCCAGACCTTTTTGCCGAGTTCGGTTTGGACGGGGTAGGGCGGGAAGTCCAGCCCTTCGGCTTCCTTCTTCAGATAGGCACATTGAACGGTGCGGGGCATGACGGACTCCTACAAACACGAGAGAAAAGGGAAACGGCCAGCACTTTAGCGCGCAGGCCGTTTGGGCCAGCCCGGTGGGGCTAGTTGAATCGTTTGACCAGCACGAGCGAGCGGCGGTCCCAGTTGTATTTGCGCTTGCGTTCCTCGGGCAGCCATTCGGGGTCGACCTGCTGGAAACCGCGCTTGATGAACCAATGCATGGTGCGCGTGGTCAGCACGAAAATGCTGTCCAGGCCCATGGCCTTGGCGCGCTGCTCGATTCTTTTCAGCAGGCGGTCGCCGTCGCCCTGGCCCTGCACTTCGGCGGAGACGGTCAGCGCCGCCATTTCGGCGGTGCGCGCCTCGACATAAGGGTATAGCGCTGCGCAGCCGAAGATGACGCCGTCATGCTCGATGACGGTATAGAGCTCGGCATCGCGTTCGATCTCGGTCCGGCTGCGCTTGACCAGGGTGCCGTCGCGCTCGAAGGGCTCGATGAGCTGGATGATGCCGGCCACGTCGTCGGCGCTGGCCTCGCGCAGGCTCTCCAGCTTCTCGTCGACGACCATGGTGCCGATGCCGTCGTGGGTGTAGACCTCCTGCAGCAGGGCGCCGTCCACCGCGAACGGGATGATGTGGGAGCGCTCGACGCCGGCGCGGCAGGCCTCGGCGCAGTGGCGCAGATAGAAGGCCACGTCGGTCGGCTCGGGATTGGGGGCGGCCTTGGCCAGCATGCGGTCGGCGTCGGCCACGGCCAGTTCGGTGTCGATGGGGCTTTCCGGGTCGTCCGGGTTCTCCGGCACGCCGTCGACCTCGCAGACGAACAGCAGCTTGTCGGCCTGCAGGGCGATGGCGGTGGACGTGGCGACGTCCTCCATCGACAGATTGAAGGCCTCGCCCGTGGGCGAGAAGCCGAAGGGCGACAGCAGCACGATGGCGCCGATGTCGATGGCGCGCTGGATGGCGGCGCCGTCGACCTTGCGCACCAGGCCGGAATGCTGGAAATCGACACCGTCGACGATGCCGACCGGCCGGGCGGTCAGGAAATTGCCCGAGACGACCCGCACCGTGGCATTGGCCATGGGTGTGTTGGGCAGGCCCTGGCTGAAGGCGGCTTCGATCTCGAAGCGCAGCTGGCCGGCGGCCTCCTGGGCGCAGTCCAGGGCGACGGCGTCGGTGATGCGGCGGCCATGGCTGTAGCGCGGCACCTGGCCCTTGGCGGCCAGCTGTTCGTTGACCTGGGGCCGGAAGCCATGCACCAGCACGATCTTGATGCCCATGGCGTGCAGGATGGCCAGGTCCTGCACGAAGGCGTTCAGCTTGCCCGCGGCGACCAGCTCGCCCGGCATGCCGACGACAAAGGTCTCGCCGCGGTAGGCGTGGATATAGGGCGCCACGGCGCGGAACCAGGGCACGAAGGTGTGGGGAAAGACAAGACCGGTCATGGGGACGAATTGTGAAGCCTGACGAACCGGACTTGACGCTGTCATGCCTGCTGCCGACGATGCGCCTCCCACCCCCAAGGAGACCGCGATGAAGGACTATCAAGACGTCTACATGACCCCCGGCGCCTTCAGCTGGAACGAGTTGGGCACGCCCAATCCCAAGGCCGCCTGCGAGTACTACGGCAGCCTGTTCGGCTGGACCTTCGACACCATGAACATGGGCCAGGGCGACTACCACGTCATCAAGGTGGGCGAGGTCGCGGTGGGCGGCGTCATGACGCCCCCGGCGCCTGGCCCGGCCATGTGGGGCGCCTACGTCACCGTCGAGAACTGCGACGCCACGGTGGAGAAGGCCAAGAGCCTGGGCGGCACGGTCTGCGCCGGTCCCTTCGACATCCCCACCATCGGCCGCATGGCCGTGCTGCAGGACCCCCAGGGCGCCGTCATCCAGGTCATCAGCTACTTCCCGCGGACCGAGTGACGCTCTGCGGGACAATCCCGCCTCAATGAATTCCGAACGACCCGAGAGCCGGTTGCCTCAACCGGCTCTTTCCATTTCCTTCCCCGAAAGCCTGCCGGTCTCGTCGCGCCGCGACGAAATCATGGCGGCCATGGCCGAGCATCAAGTCGTCATCGTCTGTGGCGAGACCGGCTCCGGCAAGACCACCCAGCTGCCCAAGATCGCGCTGGCGATGGGCCGTGGGCGCCTGAACGGCGGCGGCCTGATCGGCCACACCCAGCCGCGGCGGATTGCCGCCAGCAGCGTGGCCAAGCGCATCGCCGAGGAGCTGAAGACGCCGCTAGGCGATGTCGTCGGCTACAAGGTGCGCTTCCAGGACCGCCTGTCCAAGGGCGCCTCGGTCAAGCTGATGACCGACGGCATCCTGCTGGCCGAGACCCAGAGCGACCCGCTGCTGAAGGCCTACGACACGCTGATCATCGACGAGGCCCACGAACGCAGCCTCAACATCGACTTCCTGCTCGGCTATCTGCGTGAGATGCTGCCGCGTCGGCCCGACCTGAAGATCGTTGTCACGTCGGCCACCATCGACGCCGACCGCTTCGCCAAGCATTTCGAGTCGGCCAAGGGGCCGGCGCCGGTGCTGATGGTGTCGGGCCGCCTCTACCCGGTCGAGCAGCGCTACCGGCCCTTCGAGGAGAGCCGCGAATACGATCTCAACAACGCCATCACCGATGCGGTGGACGAGCTGTGGCGCGAGGGCGGCGGCGACGTGTTGGTCTTCCTGCCCGGCGAGCGCGAGATCCGCGAAGCGGCCGAAGCGCTGCGCAAGCATCACCCGCCGGGCGTGGAGGTGCTGCCGCTGTTCGCGCGCCTGTCCCAGCAGGAGCAGGACCGTGTCTTCGAGCCCCACGGCCAGCGCCGCATCGTGCTGGCGACCAATGTGGCCGAGACGTCGCTGACGGTGCCGGGCATCCGCTACGTCATCGACCCCGGCTTGGCGCGCGTCAAGCGTTACAGCTATCGCAACAAGGTCGAGCAGTTGCTGATCGAGAACGTCAGCCAAGCCGCCAGCAACCAGCGCGCGGGCCGTTGCGGGCGGGTCAGCAATGGCATCTGCATCCGCCTCTTCAGCGAGAAGGAATTCAACGAGAGGCCCAAGTTCACCGACCCGGAAATCCTGCGGTCGAGCCTGGCCGGCGTCATCCTGCGCATGAAGGCCCTGCACCTGGGCGACGTGGAGCGCTTTCCTTTCCTGGAGGCGCCGCGCCCCAAGGCGATTGCCGACGGCTACCAATTGCTGGCCGAACTGGGCGCCGTGGACGATGCCAACGAGCTGACGCCCCTGGGCAAGGAGCTGTCGCGCCTGCCGCTGGACCCGCGCGTGGGCCGCATGATCCTGGAGGCCCGCACCCGCGACGCGCTGACCGAGGTGCTGGTCATCGCCTCGGCCCTGTCGGGCCAGGACGTGCGCGACCGGCCGATGGAGCAGGCCCAGGCGGCCGACGAAAAGCACAAGAAGTTCGATGACGAGAAGTCGGAGTTCATGGGCTATCTCAAGCTGTGGAAATGGCTGGGCGAATCCAAGGGCGAGGAGGGCGGCCACAAGCTGTCGGTCCGCAAGCACGAGCAGCTGCTGCGCGACAACTTCGTCAGCCCGCGCCGCGTGCGCGAGTGGCGCGATGTCCATTCCCAGCTGCACACCGTCGTCGCCGAGCAGGGCTGGCGGCTCAACCAGAGCGTGGCCACCTATGAGCAGGTGCATCTGTCCATGCTGGCCGGCCTGCTCGGCAATATCGGCCAGAAGAGCGACGACGAGGACTGGTACCTCGGCGCGCGCGGCATCAAGTTCTGGCGCCACCCCGGCGCGCATCTGTCCAAGAAGCCCGGCCGCTGGATCGTCGCGGCCGAGCTGGTCGATACCTCGCGCCTGTATGGCCGCGGCATCGCCAATATCGAGCCGCAATGGCTGCCGCCCATTGCCGGCCACCTGATCAAGACCCAGCTGCTGGAGCCGCACTGGGAGAAGAAGGCCGCGGAGGTGGTGGCCCTGGAGAGGGCGACGCTGTACGGCATCGTGCTGTACAGCAACAAGCGCGTGAATTTCGGTCGCGTCGACCCCAAGGCGGCGCGCGAGATCTTCATCCGCGAGGGCCTGGTCAACGACGATCTGCCCGAGGATCTCGTCAAGCAGCTGCCCTTCATCGGCCACAACCGGCGCCAGATCGGCAAGGTCGAGGCGCTGGAGCACAAGTCGCGCCGCCAGGACGTGCTGGTGGACGATGAGCTCATCTACGCCTTCTACGACGACAAGCTGCCGGCCAACGTTTTCTCCGGCGCCACGCTGCTGAAGTGGTGGCGCGAGGCCAGCAAGAGCGACGACAAGCTCTTGCAGCTCAGCCAGGACGAACTGATGCGTCACGAGGCCGCCGGCGTCACCAGCGAGGCCTTTCCCAAGGTCATCCGCCTGGGCGGCGTCGATTGCGCGGCCAACTATCTGCACCAGCCCGGCGACGCCCGCGACGGGCTGACCGTGACCGTGCCCATCTTTGCGCTCAATCAGGTCAGCGAGGAGCGTGCCGAATGGCTGGTGCCCGGCATGCTGGCCCAGAAGGTGACGGCCCTGCTGAAGAGCCTGCATCAGAAGCCGCGCGCGCGGCTGACGCCGCTGCCGGACTTTGTCGCCGAGTTCATCGAGCTGCAGCCCTTCTGCCAGGGGGGGCTGGTGGACACGCTGCTCAGGGCCGTGAAAGACCGCACCCAGCTCGCCGTGCAGCGCAACGACTTCAAGCTGGAGCAGCTGCCGCCGCATCTGTTCATGAACTTCCGCATCGTTGACGAGCATGGCCGTCAGTTGGGGCAGGGGCGGCAGCTCGCCGCGCTGAAGGCGGAGCTGGGCGGGCAGGCGAGGTCGGCCTTCCAGGCGCTGGCGGCATTGAAGCTGCCGGCTGCCGAACCGGCTCCCAAGCCCCAGCCCGAACGTGGCGTCCGCGCCGAGATCGTCAAGCCCGCCGCGCCCGCCCGTGATGCCAGCCAGAGCTACACGGACTGGAGCTTTGGCGAGTTGCCCGAGCTGCTGGAAGTGCGCAAGGGTGGCCAGACGCTGATCGGCTTCCCGGCCCTGATCGACAAGGGCAATGCGGTCGAGATCGAGGTCTTCGACGAGCCCGAAGTGGCCGCCGCCAGGCACCGCGCCGGCCTGCGCCGCCTGATCGCGCTGCAGCTCAAGGAGCCGCTGAAGTTCCTGGAGAAGAACATTCCCGACCTGCAGCGCATGTCGGTCCTCTACATGGGCCTGGGCACGGCCGAGGAGTTGCGCGACCAGATCATCGGCGTGGCCCTGGACCGCGCCTTCCTGGGCGACCCGCTGCCCACCGATGCGATGAGCTTCAAGAAGCGCATCGAGGAAGGCCGCAGCCGGCTCAACCTCATCGCCCAGGAAGTGGCCCGTGCTGCGCATGCCGTGCTGCAGGAGCTGGCCAACGCCACGCGCAAGCTCAAGGACTCGCGCCCGGCCAAGGATGTCGCGGACGACATCACCGCCCAGCTGCAGCGCCTGGTGCCCAAGCGCTTTGCGCTGGACACGCCCTGGGCCCAGCTGCAGCATCTGCCGCGCTACCTCAAGGCCATCACGGCGCGGCTGGACAAGCTGCGCGCCGACGCGGCCCGCGATGCCAAGCTGATGAGCGAGGTCAAGCCCCTGGAGCAGCGCTACACCCGCCGCCTGGCCGAGCTCAAGGGGGTGAAGGATGCGCGGCTGGACGACTTCCGCTGGCAGCTGGAGGAGTTGCGTGTCAGCCTGTTTGCTCAGGAGCTCAGGACGCCGCAGCCGGTGAGCGTGAAACGACTCGACAAGGTTTGGTCTCAGCTGACAAGTTGAGGCCAGCTTTGCGGTGAAACCAGGGTTTGACTGACGTGCCCGTGGCGGGCGCAGGTGTACAAGCGGCAGACTGTGAGCTCATGCACACAAGCCGGCGATTGCGGTGGGATGGGGAGGAAATCCGTCGCATTTCGACGCTTGGCTGCAAGCTCGGTCCCTCTAGCCTGGAGTCCAATGCAGGGACACCAACTGTTACAGCCTGTCCACGTCCGCCGTGCCTGAAACCAGCCCTGCCGCCCCACCGCTGAAAGGCTTTGGCCACTTCGAGTTGCGCGCCCTGCTGTCCAAGAGCGCTCGCAGCCTGATCTGGCGCGTCTTCGACCCGCGCCATGGCCAGGAGCTGGTGCTGTGCATGCCGCGCGACAAGCCCAACAGCGCCGCAGCCCTGGAGCACTGGCTGCGCATGGCCCAGGGGGCAGAGCGCATCCAGCACCCCAATCTCGCGCCGCCCTTCGAGATCGGCCAGGTCGAGAACTGGCCCTATGTGGCCTATGACCGTGCCCTGGGCGAGACCCTGGACGAGCGCCTGGCCCGCCAGCCCGCCCCCCTGCCTATCGACGCGGCCGGCTGGATTGCCCAGCTGCTCGAAGGCCTGGCCTTTGCCCACGATGCCGGCCATGCCCATCGCGACATCCAGACCGCCAGCCTCGTCATCGACGCCAGCGACAAGGTGCGCCTGATCGGCCTCGAGGTCGCGCAGGAAGTCTTCCCCGCCACCGTCGACTTCAATGCCGTGACGCGCCGCGCCGTGCGCGAGTCGGCCGAGGAGGACGTGCTCTGCGTCGGCCTGCTGCTCCATCGCATCCTCAGCGGCAAGCCCGTGCTGGAGGAGAACGATCTGCAGCATGTCGTGCAGCAGATGCAGCCGGTGGGCCGCGAGATGGTGCGCCTGGGTTGGGAGACACCCCACCCCATCCCCGATCCGCTGCGCGCCATCTGCAACCGCGCCACCGACCGCCAATTGCGCCAGCGCTATCACCTGGCGCGCAGCTTCTGGCGCGCCCTGGACGGCTGGCGCCAGGCCGCGGCCTATGACGACGGCGGGCCCATCGTGCTGCTGCTGGACAAGCTGCAACGCATTGGTCATCTGCCGACGACGACCTCGGGCATGCACCGCTTCACCGGCGGCTCGGGCCTGGAGGCCCAGCATGCCAGCGCGCTGTCGGAATATGTGCTCAAGGACATGGCCCTCAGCCTGGAGCTGGTGCGCCGCGTCAACAACGCGCTGAAGGCTTCCGGCCACCAGGGCCAGACCATCCTGAACATGCAGCGCGCCATCCAGATGCTGGGCCTGGACGGGCTGCAATACGCCGCGAACTCCCTCAAGCCCTGGCCGGGGCCGTTGCCGCCGGTGGCCGCCGAGATGCTGCGCCAGCTGATGGCCCGCGTGACCAAGGCCGCCCAGGTAGCCCAGGCCCTGCGCCCGGCGGGCTATGACGGCGAGGTCGTGCACCTCATCACCGTCATGCAGAACCTGGGGCGCCTGCTGCTGCAATACCACTTCCCCGACGACGCCCAGCAGATCCGCCAGCTGATGGTGCCGCCCGAGGCCACCGAGGAGCAGCCCAATCCGCCGTCCATGAGCGAGCAGGCCGCGGCTTATGCCGTGCTCGGCTGCGACCTCGACGCCCTGGGCAGCGCCGTCGCCCGCCATTGGGGCCTGGGTGACGAGCTGCTGCAGATGATCCGCCGCCAGCCGCTGGACGCCGCCGTGCATCCGCCGCGCAGCGATGCCGACACGCTGCGCCTGACTTGCAGCTTCGCCAACGAGCTGGTCGACGCCCTGGGCCAGCCCGAGGCGCGCCGCCGCGCGGGCGTGGAGGCCGCCACGCGCCGCTACGCCAAGGCACTGGGCGTGGGCCTGCGCGAGGTCATGGAAGCCCTCAACCCCGGCGCCAGCAAGCCGCCGGCTGCCCCCGCCGCCGAGGCTTCCGCGCCGGCGGGCTCCCTGCGCGATCGCCTGTCCGCCCGCGGCGGCTCCTAGACCCGCGCCATGGCCGACGACCTGCCTCCCCAGCTCGGCCGCTTCCGGTTGCTGCAGCGCCTGGGCGAGGGCGCCCAGGCCACGGTCTGGCTGGCCCATGACCCGCTGCTGGACCGCGAGGTGGCCGTCAAGCTGCTGAAGGCCATGGCCGAGCCCGGCAGCGTCGACGAATGGCTGCACGAGGCCCGGGCCGTCAGCCGCCTGACCCATCCCAATATCGTGCCGGTCTTCGAGGCCGACACCCAGGGGGGCTGGTCCTACCTCGTCTTCGAATACGTCAGCGGCGGCACGCTGAGCCAGCGCCTGCGCGCCGGGCCCAAGCCCACGACGGCCGAGGCCGTCACGCTGATGCTGGGCATCCTGGACGGCCTGACCGCCGCTCATGCCGCCGGCCTGGTGCACCGCGACCTCAAGCCCAGCAACATCCTGATCGACGCGCGCGGCCGGCCGCGTGTGATGGACTTCGGCATCGCCGCGCGGGTGTCGACCGATGCCAACGCGCCGTCACGCGTCGTCGGCACGCCCGGCTATATCTCGCCCGAGGCCGCGCGCGGCGCGCCGCCGCATCCGCAGATGGACGTGTTCGCGGCCGCCGTGATGCTGGCCGAGATGCTGAGCGGTCAGCGCCTCAACCACGATCCCGATCCCTGGCGCGCCATCCAGCGCGTGCAGACCACCGACCTCGTCCTGCCCTCCGGCCTGGACCCCAGCGTGGACGACGCCCTGCGCGCCATCGTGCAGCGCGGCCTGGCCCGCGAGCCCTCCGCGCGCTGGCCCAGCGCCGCCCTGCTGCGCGATGCGCTGGCCGCCTGGCTGCGCCCGGTGGCCGAGCCCGACGCCGAAGCCCAGGACGCGCCGGTGCTGGATTTCCTGCTGCGCCGCATGCGCCACAAGAGCGACTTCCCGGCGCTGAGCGATGCCATCGGCCGCATCCAGCGCCTGACGCAGTCCGAGAACGAGAGCCTGGCCAATCTGTCCAACGAGATCCTCAAGGACGTGGCACTGACGCAGAAGCTGCTGCGCCTGGTCAACACGGCCCAGTACCGGCACACGGGCGGTGGCGGCATCAGCACGGTGTCGCGGGCGGTGGCACTGATCGGCTTCGCCGGCATCCGCAACCTGGCCCTCAGCCTGGTGCTGCTGGAGCGCATGGAGAACAAGGGCCATGCCAAGCGGCTGCGCGAGGACTATCTGCGCTCGCTGATGGCAGCCTCGCTGGCGCGCGAGCTCTGCCCCAATCCCCGCGAGGCCGAGGAGGCCTTCCTCGGCGCGATGTTCCATCACCTCGGTCGTTCGCTGACCGAGTTCTATTTCCCCGAGGAAGCCGACGCCGTGCGCCGCCTCGTCAGCCCCGCCGAGGATGGCCAGGCCGCGCTCAGCGAGGCCTCGGCCTCGGCCCAGGTGCTGGGCATGAGCTATGAGGCCCTGGGCCTGGGCGTGGCCAAGCAATGGGGGCTGCCGGACAGCCTGCAGCGCGCCATGCGCCGCCCCAGCGGCGAGCCGCCGCAGCGGCCGCTGGACGATGGCACCGAGCGCCAGCGCTGGCTGGCCCGCGCCAGCAACGACATGGCCGACCTGATCCTGAACACGCCGCCGGAGCAGGCCCATGCCAGGCTGCGTGCGATGGCCCAGCGGCATTCGCGGGCGCTGGGCATCAGTGCCGAGACCTTCGAGAAGGCGGCCGACACCGCACGCCAGCATCTCGCCCAGACCACCGAGGCGCTGGAGCTGCGCCTGCCGCGCGACTCGCGCGCCCAGCGTCTGCTGGCGCCGCTGACCCCGTCGGTGCACGACTCGCTGACGGCCCACGAGCTTGCGCCCACCGTCGTCATGGAGCGCACCCAGGACACCGCCCCCGTCTCGCGCGCCGAACAGGCCACCCAGCTGCTGGCCGCCGGCGTGCAGGACATCACCGACGCCATGGTCGACAACTTCCAGCTCAATGCCGTGCTGCGCATGATCCTGGAGACCATCTACCGCGCCCTGGGTTTTCGTCGCGTCGTCTTCTGCCTGCGCGATGCGCGTGGCCAGGCGTTGACGGGTCGGCTCGGCGTCGGCGCCGATGTCGAGCGCCTGGCCCCGCTGCTGCGCGTGGACCTCGCGACCCAGCCCCTGGATCTGATCGCCGCCGTCTGCCTGAAAGGCGCCGACACGCTGATCCAGGACGCACGGGCGGACAACATCGCCTCCCGCATGCCGAGCTGGTTCCGCGGTGAACTCAAGGCGCAGAGCTTTCTGCTGCTGCCGCTGATGCTCAAGGGCTCACCCCTCGGGCTGATCTATGCCGACCACCCCCAGGCCGGCGTCGTGCAGTTGGGCGAGAAGGAGCTGTCCTTGCTCCGCACCCTGCGCAACCAGGCCGTGATGGCCTTCAGGCAGGCAACCGGCTGAGTCCAACGCCCTCCCGACAGGGGTGTAGGGCATATCCCACAACTCTTGAGGCCTCAGGCTGACCGGTGTCGCACCGGCCCGCTGACTGGGCGGGCAGGGGCGATGGCGAATACTCGATCTGCATCCTGAGAGAACCCGAGCCCGGCGGGGCCGTGATGCGCGAACGCCGGGTATTTAAACCACAGGAGTTCGTATGAATCACCAATCGATGAATGGCCGGGCTGTTTTGTTGGCGGCATTTGCCGCCGCAGCCCTGTCGGCGTGCGCCACCCACGGCGACGCGCCCAAGGAACAGATGGCGGTGGCCAATTCCGCCGTCGATCAAGCCTCCGGCAACGCTGCCGAAGCACCGGCCGAGCTGACCACGGCCCGCGACAAGCTGGCCCGAGCCAACGCCGCGATGGCCCGCAAGGACTATGTGGCGGCCCGCCAGCTGGCCGACGAGGCAGCGGCCGATGCCGCCCTCGCCCAGGCGACGGCACGCTCCGCCCGTTCCAG
Organism: Roseateles saccharophilus; assembly: GCF_031458095.1. Lineage (GTDB taxonomy): Bacteria > Pseudomonadota > Gammaproteobacteria > Burkholderiales > Burkholderiaceae_C > Pelomonas > Pelomonas saccharophila_A. The sequence goes on along the minus strand of NZ_JAVDXU010000001.1, from coordinate 1,028,049 downwards.
CCGCGCCCTGGCCGAGGTGAACGAAAGCATCCGGCAGCTGCAGGTGCAGCTGAACCGTTCCTGATTCATCGAAAGGACCCGCCATGAAGACCCTTGCCCAACTGACCACCCTGGCCGCCGCCGCTGCACTGTTCGCCGGCTGCGCCAGCGCCCCCACCGTCACGCCCGCCCTGCGTGAAGCGCGTTCCACCGTGCACAGCGCCGAGGCCGATCCGGCCGTGCTGAAGTACGCCTCGCTGGACATCAAGAAGGCCTCCGACTCGCTGCGCCGCGCCGAGGAGCTGAGTGCCAAGCGCGAAGCGCCGGCCGACATCGACTCCGCCGCCTATGTGGCCGCCACCCAGGCCCGCACCGCCATGGCCATTGGCCGCGCCGCGACGCAGGAAGAGGCCATCAAGGCGGCCGAGGCCGACCGTGAGCGCGCCCGCGCCGATGCCAACGCCAACCGCGCCAATGTGGCGCAGGCCCAGGCCACCAATGCGCAGATCGCGGCTGCCAACGCCAGCGCCGATGCCAATGCTGCCCGCCAGCAGGCCGCCGCTGCCAATGCAGACGCTGCCAACGCTCAAGCCCAGGCCGCCAATGCCCAGGCCCAGGCCGCAGCGCTGGCGCAGGAGCTGGCCGACCTGCAGGCCAAGCAGACCGATCGCGGCATGCTGGTGACGCTGGGCGACGTGCTGTTCGAATTCGGCCGCGCCGAGATCAAGCCAGCGGCCCAGGCGTCCATCGCCAAGCTGGCGCACTACCTGAACCAGCATCCCGACCGCCGCGTGCTGATCGAGGGCTTCACCGACAGCGTCGGCAGCGACTCGGCCAACTTGACGCTGTCGCAACGCCGCTCGCAGGCCGTGGCTGAGGCGCTGCGTGCTCAGGGTGTCGACCCGACCCGTGTCGCGACCCGCGGCTATGGCGAGGCCTATCCGGTGGCCAGCAACTCAAGCACATCCGACCGCGCCATGAACCGCCGCGTCGAGGTCTATATCTCGAACGACAACCAGCCGGTGCGCGCCCGCGGCTGAGGCTGAACCTTGAAGGAGATCACCATGAACATGCGCCGATGTCATACCGCCGCCTGGCTGGCAGCCGCCCTGCTTGCCCTGGGCGGCGTTGCCCAGGCCGCCCCCAAGGCAGCCAAGAATGTCGATCCGCTGCGCCTGCAGTACGAGCGCGAACGCGCCAACTGCATGACCGGCCAGACCAACCAGCCGCGCGACGTCTGCCTGAAGGAAGCTGGCGCGGCCTATGCGCAGGCCCGCCAGGGCAAGCTGATCTCGCCGGGGGACCGGCCCGATCAGTGGGCCAACAACGCGCTCAAGCGCTGCCAGGCCCAGCCTGTGGAAGATCGCGAGATGTGCGAGCGCCGTGTGCGCGAAGGCATCGTCACGGGCAGCGTGGAGGGGGGCGGCCAGTTGACGACGCTGGTGGTGCGCTCGACCGACATTCCGAAGTCGCCGGGCGGCTGAAACGCCCCTCGTTTTGCTGAGACTCGATCGGCCGGCCTGCTCAAGCAGACGCCGGCCGCTTGCCTTGTGCGGGTCACCGGCGAAGCGAGCCCCTCGCTCGAGGGCCGAAGAAGGGGAGGGTGACGAGCCTTACCCCCGGCACTGGTTGCAACGCTTAGGGCTGCTTGGTTCCCCACCTGACCCGGTTGGGCGCGCTTCCATGCGGGGAGGCCCGTCGAGGTGCATTGTAGTCGGGCTCAGCAGCCCAGCTCTGAAAGCCCCGGGTGGTCGTCCGGTCGGCGGCCCAGTGGCCAGAAGAATTTGCGATCTGTGGCGGCGATGGGCAGGTCCTTGATGCTCGCGAAGCGGCGCTGCATGAAGCCGGCGTCGTTGAACTCCCAGTTCTCGTTGCCGTAGGAACGGAACCACTGGCCGGAATCGTCATGCCACTCGTAGGCGAAGCGCACGGCGATGCGGTGGCTGTCGTGAATCCACAGCTCCTTGATGAGCCGGTAGTCGAGTTCCCGGGCCCATTTGCGGGCGAGGAATTCCTTCACCTGTTCGCGGCCAGCGAGGAATTCGGCGCGGTTGCGCCAGCGCGTGTCCTCCGTGTAGACCTGGGCGACGCGCGCCGGGTCACGGGAATTCCAGGCGTCTTCCGCAAGGCGGACCTTGTGGACGGCAGATTCGCGAGTGAATGGGGGCAGGGGTGGCTTGGTGTCCATGATGGCGTGGTGAAGTGATGATGTAGACAGGTCTGTCTACAGACGAGTCTAGGGCATGTGGACAGGTCGGTCTACACTGGTCCGAATGCTTGATGTTCCTGCTTCATCCGATGCCACGCCGCGCGAGCGCATCCTGGCCGCCGCCTACGGTCTGTTCTACCGCGACGGCATCCGCGCCACCGGCATCGACCGCGTGATCGCCGAGGCCGGCGTCACCAAGGTCACCTTCTATCGCCAGTTCCCCAGCAAGGACGACCTCATCGTCGCCTTTCTCGGGCGCCGTCATCGGCTCTGGATGGGTTGGTTCAGCGACGCCTTGGCACGCCATGGCGGTACGGCGCTGGCCATCGTGCCGGCCTTGCGTGAATGGTTCTGCAGCGCCGACTACCGGGGCTGCGCCTTCATCAACAGCGTGGGCGAGGTCGGGCCCGTGCATGCTGGCGTGGTGGACGCAGCGCGCGCCCACAAGCAGGACATGACCGATGCGATTGCCAGGGTCTTGCCTCCCGGCCGCGGGCGCGCTGCGCGGGCCAGCGCCCTGGCGTTGGCGGTGGATGGCGCCATCGTTCAGGCGCAGGTGCTCGGCGACACCGAGGCCGCGCTGGCGGCCTTGTCGCTGCTGCTGAAGTCGGTGCTCAGCCCGGCAGGAACTGCCGGTTGATCGAAAGGTCCATCGCGAGGGCCAGCAGCGCCAAGGCGGTGAGATAGCCCAGCAGGTGCAGGCGCGCCTGGCTCATGGCCCAGTGGCCGCAAATCATGTAGCCCACCAGCGCGACCAGCTTGATGCCCAGCCACCAGTCGCGCATGGGGTTGTAGCCAATGGAGCCCCACAGGCTCAGGCCCGTGACGACGAGACAGGCATTGACGCCGAACACCACCACCAAGAGGCGCGCGTCCTTGGCAAAGGCCTGCGCCGGCGGCGGGCCAAACTGGACCAGCAGGCCGCGTACAAAGAACAGGCCCACGCTGCACCAGGCCAGCAGCACATGCCACTGGATCATCTGGGTGTAGTACCAACTCACGTTCAGCGCAGCGCGAGGTCGTCTTCGCTGAAGCGGATGTTCAGTGGTTCGATCAGCAACTGCTTCTCACCCGCCTCGACCTTGCCCGCCACCCAGGCTTCGATGCCGCAGTCGCGCGAGATCTGCGCGGTGCGTTCGGCGTCCTCGGCCTTGACGAAGATGGCGAAGCCCGCACCCATGTTCAGCGTCGAATAGGCCTCGCGGTCGTCCTGGCCGGCCTGCTTCTGGATGAAGTCCAGCACCGCCGTCTTGGGCGGCACCGTGTGGATGCGGTAGGTGAGGGCGCTGGGGTGGCGCAGCAGCTTGCGCCAGCCGTGGCCGGTGATGTTGGCGCAGTAGTGCGGCGCGATGCCGGCCTTCCACAGCGCCTCGGTGACGGGCGAGTAAAGCGCAGTGGGGGCCAGCAGGGCCTCGCCATAGGTCACGCCGGGCTCGATCTCGGTCAGATAGCCCTGGGGCAGGCGCTCGGCCAGCTTGCGGGCCAGGCTCAGGCCGTTGGCGTGGATGCCGCTGGAGGCCAGCAGCACGATGGCGTCACCGGCACCGAGCTTGTCGCCCACCGACAGGCGTTCCTTGGGGTTGATGAGGCCGGTGCAGGACGCGGCCAGGTCGATGCGGCCGTCCTCGACGATGCCGGCCAGGGCCGGCGTCTCGCCGCCGCCCCAGGCGACCTGGCAGGTGTCGCAGGCGGCCTTCCAGCCGGCCACCAGGGCTTGCGCGCGCTGGGCGTCGCCGAACCAGTCGCTGCCGCCGGCGGCCCAGTAGGCCTGCACGACCAGGGGCGTGGCGCCGACGGTGATCAGGTCGTTGACCGCCATGGCGATGGTGTCCTGGGCGATGCCGGCAAAGAAGCTCTTGCCCGTCAATTTCGCCATCTCGTCGGCCACCAGGGTCTTGGTGCCCAGGCATTCGACGATGGAGGCGATGTAGAACGGCCCCACGTCCACGACATAGGCCGATTCGCCCCGCGAGGCCTTGACCTCGCTGAAGCCGTGGCCGGCGAGGTGGGAGGCGGTGGCGGCGGCGGCACGCTGGGCCGTGATCTTCAGCGGGTCGATCAGGTCGTAATTGACGCCGGCTTGGTCGTAGGTGAGGGGGGCTTGCGAGGTCATGGCGCGGGATTATCCCCGGTGGCCCCACCCATAGAATCCTGCCCCATGAGTTATCAGGTCCTGGCCCGCAAATACCGTCCGCAGAGTTTCGAGCAGCTCGTCGGCCAGGAGCATGTCGTGCAAGCCCTGGCCAATGCCCTGACCCAGGGCCGGCTGCACCACGCCTATCTGTTCACCGGCACCCGGGGCGTCGGCAAGACGACGGTGTCGCGCATCCTGGCCAAGAGCCTGAACTGCACCGGAGCTGACGGCACGGGCGGCATCACGGCCCAGCCCTGCGGCGTCTGCCCGGCCTGCCGGGACATCGATTCCGGCCGTTTCGTCGACTATGTGGAGCTGGACGCGGCCTCCAACCGCGGTGTCGAGGAGATCTCGCAGCTGCTGGACCAGGCCGTCTACAAGCCGGTGGTCGGGCGCTTCAAGGTCTACATGATCGACGAAGTGCACATGCTGTCCAACACCGCCTTCAACGCGATGCTGAAGACGCTGGAGGAGCCGCCCGACTACCTGAAGTTCGTGCTGGCGACGACCGACCCGCAGAAGGTGCCCGTCACCGTGCTGTCGCGCTGCCTGCAGTTCAATCTGCGCCCCATGGCCGCGGCGGACGTGCAGATGCACCTCGGCAATGTGCTGGGCGCCGAGAGCGTGCCGGCCGAGCCTGGCGCCCTGCGCCTGCTGTCGCGTGCGGCGCGCGGCTCCATGCGCGATGCGCTGTCGCTGACTGACCAGGCCATTGCCTTCGGCGCCGGGGCGCTTTCCGAAGCCGGCGTGCGCCAGATGCTGGGCAGCGTGGACCGTGGCCATGTGGTGGCCATCGTCGATGCGCTGGCGGCGGCCAGCGGCGAGGCTGTCGTGGCCCAGGCCGATGCGCTGCGTGGCGCGGGCCTGTCGGCCGCCGGCACGCTGGAGGACCTGGCGACGCTGTTGCAGCAGATGGCCCTGGCCCAGGCTGCGCCTTCGGCCCTGGACGACGCCGACACCGAGACCGCCGAGATCCGCCGCCTGGCCACTCTGCTGCCGGCCGACGAGATCCAGCTGATGTACAGCATGGCCCTGCATGGCCGCGCCGAGCTGCATCTGGCGCCCGACGAATACGCGGGCCTCTTGATGGTGCTGCTGCGCATGCTGGCCTTCCGGCCGGCCGGCACCCAGCCCAAGGCCGTCAAGGCCGCGGCCCTGGTGAGGCCGCCGGCGGTGGCCAAGGCCGTCGTCGCCGTGCCCCTGCCCAAGGTGACGCCCCCGGTGGCCATGGCTGCACCGGTTGCTGCACCCGTGACTGCGCCCGTCGTCGCACCCAGGCCCGTGGCCCCTGCACCGGTGGTGGCCGCGCCCGCGGTCGCCGAGCCACCGGCCGCGCCCCGGCTCAGCGATCGCCTGCGCCCCAAGCCGGTCGAGGCCCTGGCCGAAGACGAGGCCGCGGACTTCGATGGTGCGCCTCCCGATGACGCGCCACCGCCGTGGATGGACGCCGATGACGCACCGGCACCCGCGGCGCCCGCTGCTGCCCGTGAGTCCGAAACCCCGCGCCGCGCCGAACTGCGCGAGACGCCCGAGGGGGGCCAATGGGCCGAGCGCATCGCGGCGGTCAATCTCGTCGGCATGACGGGCGAGCTGGCCCGTCAGGCCCAGGCCCTGGGCTGCAGCAGCGTCGATGGCCGCGAGGTCTGGAAGCTGCGCGTCGAGCGCGAATCGCTGCGCGCGCCGGCCCTGGTCAGCAAGCTCGAGGCGGCGCTGAACGCCAAGCTCGACATCGAGGCCGGCGTCGCCGAAGACTCCATCGCCCTGCGCACGGTCGCCCGTGCCGAGGCCCAGCAACGCGCGGCCGAGGACCTGGCCGCCCAGCATCCGATGACGCGGACGCTGCTTTCCCAATTCCCGTCGGCACGCATCCTGCCGGGCTCCGTGCAGCCCGTGCTGACTCCCACTCCCTAGACAAGGACACGATCATGATGAAGGGCCAACTCGCCGGCTTGATGAAGCAAGCCCAGGCGATGCAGGACAACCTGAAGAAGGCGCAGGAAGAACTCGCCAATATCGAGGTCGAGGGCCAGAGCGGCGCCGGCCTCGTCAAGGTGCTGATGACCTGCAAGAACGAAGTCCGCCGCGTCACCATCGACCCCAGCCTGCTGGCCGATGACAAGGACATGCTGGAAGACCTCGTCGCCGCTGCCTTCAACGATGCGGCCCGCCGCGCCGAGGCCACCAGCGCCGAGAAGATGGGCAAGCTCACGCAAGGCATGCCGCTGCCCCCGGGCATGAAATTTCCCTTCTGATCTTGACGGCGCTTGAATCGCTGATCGAGGCGCTCAAGCGCCTGCCCGGCGTGGGCCAGAAATCGGCCCAGCGCATGGCCTATCACCTGCTGCAGCACGACAGGCTGGCCATGCCGCGCCTGGCCGACGCGCTGGCGGCGGCGGGTGAGCGCATCAAGCATTGCGAGCGCTGCCACACCTTCAGCGAGACGCCGATCTGCAGTGTCTGCGCGGATGCCGAGCGCGATGCCAGGCTGCTGTGCGTGGTGGAGACGCCGGCCGACCAGGCGGCGCTGGAGCGCACGGCCTCCTATCGCGGCTATTACTTCGTGCTGCTCGGACGGCTGAGCCCGCTGGACGGTGTCGGCACGCGTCAGATCGGCGCGGCAGAGCTGCTGGCGCGGGCGGGTGAAGAAGGCGTCGAGGAGGTCATCCTCGCCACCAGCTTCACGGCCGAGGGCGAGGCCACGGCTCATGTGCTGGCCGAGGCCCTGCGCGCCCGCGGCATCAAGTCGACGCGGCTGGCGCGCGGCGTGCCGGTGGGCAGTGAGCTCGAATACGTGGACCTGGGCACCATCGCCCATGCCTTGAGTGACCGCCGATAAGAGGAGGAGATCCCGATGACGATGGCCCAGATCTGTCTGCTGGTGGCCTGCCTGCTGCCCCTGGGCTGCACCTGGCTGGCCAAGTCCAAGGGCTTCGGCAAGCGGCGCCGTGACGGCGGCTTCGACAACCACCGGCCGCGCGAATGGCTGGCCAATCTGAGCGGCTGGCAGGCGCGCGCGAACTCGGCCCAGGCCAACAGCTGGGAGGCCCTGCCCATCTTCATGGCCGGGCTGTTCGTGGCTCACCAGCACCAGGCCAGCCAGGCGACGGTGGACGCGCTGGCGATGGGCTTCATCGCCGCGCGCCTGGGCTTCATCGCCCTCTATCTGGCCGACCTGGCCTCGTTGCGCTCACTGGTGTGGGCAGCAGGCCTGGCGGCCTGCGTCGCCCTCTTCTTCGTCAGCTAGGGCTAGCAGGCCTTCAGGGCGTGGCCGCGGCCACGACGGTGCGGCCCTTGCCGGCCACCTTGGCCTTGGGTTGCGGCTTGGCTGCCGCCACCCTCACGCTCTTGGCGGGCGTGGTGTTCCTGGCCACGGGCGCCTTGGCCGGTGCGGTCGCCGTGTAGACGACGATGGCCTGGCCGGGCTTGAAGCGGCCGTTGGCGCCTATCTTGTTCCACTGCGCCACCTGTTCGGCCTTGACCTTGTAGCGCGCCGCGATGACGGCCACGGTGTCGGCCTTGCCGGCCCTGAGGCTGACGCGGCGCAGCGGCGGCGCATCGGGTGCGAGGTTGAGGCTGGCACTGTCGGCCAGGCGCTCGGACACATCGGCATGCACATGCTCGCCGCGCGGCACCAGCAGCGTGGAGCCGGCCTTGACCAGCATCTTGGGCGGGATCCTGTTGATGTCGCGCAGCAGGGCCTCGCTGGTGCCGGCGCGCTTGGCGGCCTCGCCCGGGCTCATGGTCTTGGGCACGACCCAGGCCGTCCAGCTGGCCATGGGGCCGCTGTGGCGCGCCAGGTTCTCGGCAAAGGCGCTGGCCTGGTCATAGGGCAGCAGCACCTGCGGCGTGGCGGCGGCCAGGATGACCGGCTTGTTCATCTGCGGGTTGAACTGCTGGAAGGTCTCCAGCGAGATGCCGGCCAATTGGGCGGCGAGGGACACGTCGATGTCGCGCTCGATCTTGACGCTGAGAAAATAGGGGTGGTTGGCCACCACCGGCAGGGTCAGCGCATAGCGGTCGGGCGCGAAGACGATGTTCTTGACGGCCTGCAGCTTGGGCACGTAGTAGCGCGTCTCGTCGGGGATCTTGAGGCTGGCGTAATCGGTCGGCAGGCCGAGTTTCTGGTTGCGGGCGACGGCCTTCTGCACATTGCCCGGGCCCCAGTTGTAGGCGGCCAGCGCCAGATGCCAGTCGCCGAACTGCTTGTAGAGGCGGCCGAGGTAGTCGAGTGCGGCGCGCGTGGACGCGAGCACGTCGCGGCGGTCGTCGCGGAAGATGTTCTGCTTCAGGTCGAAGTCGCGGCCGGTGGCGGGCATGAACTGCCACATGCCGGTGGCCTTGGCCGTCGACACAGCGTGGGTGACGAAGGCACTCTCGATGAAGGGCAGCAGGGCCAGCTCAGCAGGCATGCCGCGCTTCTCGACCTCCTCCATGATGTGGAAGAGATAGCGGCTGCCGCGTGTGGTCATGCGCTCGACGTAGTCGGGCCGGGCGCTGTACCAGGCCTCGGCCTTGCGCACCCAGTCGTCATCGAGGTCCTGCAGCTGGAAGCCCTTGCGCACGCGGGCCCACAGGTCGGCGTTCACGTCGGGGTTGTCGAGGTCGATCTTCTCGCCGGGGCGCAGGTTGTCTTCCAGCAGTTGGGCGGCCATGGCGCGCGCCGGCACGGCGGGCGGGGTCGGTTCGGCCGTGATGCTGGCGACGGCCTGGGCGGCGGGTGGGGAGAGCGGGGCTGCCGGCGCTTCGTCCGGCGCGGGCTGGGAGGTGGTGGCACAGGCGGCGAGCAGCAGGGCGGCCGCCAGCGGGGTGAGTCGGGAAATCAGCGTCATCGGAATCCGTTCTTCCATTCGCGCAGCGTGGCGAAGACGTCGACCGGGCTGGGCGCGGCCGGAAGTTTGAGGGGGGCGTGGCGACGCGCGGCGTCCCGCAGGGCCGGCTCGGTACAGCGCAGGAAAGGGTTGATGCGAACCTCGTTGCCGATGCGGCCCGGCAGCGTGGGGCGGCCGGCGGCGCGCTCCGCTTCGCACCAGGCGGCATAGGCAAGGAGGGCCGCGTTGCCGGGGTCCACCTCGCGTGCAAAGCGCAGGTTGGACAAGGTGTATTCATGGGCGCAGCAGACGCGCGTCGCGGAGGGCAAGGCGGCCAGCGACTGCAGCGATGCGTGCATCTGCGCCGGCGTGCCTTCGAAGAGGCGGCCGCAGCCGGCGCTGAACAGCGTGTCGCCGCAGAACAGCAGCGGGTCGCCACCCGGCACCGCGGCGGCAAAGTAGGCGATGTGACCCGCCGTATGGCCGGGCACGTCCATGACGGCGAACTTCAGGCCCAGCAGCTCGACGCTGTCGCCGCCGTGCAGGCGCTGCACCGGCTCGGGCAATTGCTCGTGCACGGGGCCGTAGACAGGACCCTGCAGGCGCGGCCGCAGCGCGTTCACGCCGCCGACGTGATCGCCGTGGTGGTGGGTCAATAGAATGCCCGCCAGCGTCAGGCCCCGGGCGTCGAGCGCTGCCACCACGGGCGCGGCGTCACCGGGATCGACGACGAGGGCCTCGCGGCCGTTGTCCAGCAGCCAGAGGTAGTTGTCGTCAAAAGCAGGAATCGGCGTCAGCGTCAAAGGCGCATCACCCATGACAGATAAAGCGCCGAGTATAGATTTGGCAGCCTGGCTGCAGACACCGCCCGGCCGTCATCTGCTGGCCTGGGAACAAGCCCAGGTGGATGCGGCCGTGACCGATTTGTTCGGGTTTCACGCCTTACAACTCGGCCTGCCCGAACTCGACGGTCTGTTGACCAACCGCATGCCGCATCGCTGGCTGGTCGGCCGTGACCTGCTTTGCGACTTCGACGCCCTGCCTTTCGAGAGTGCAAGCCTGGACCTCGTGCTGCTGCCGCATGCGCTGGAGCTGGCCTGCGACGCCCATGCCCTGCTGCGCGAGGTGGAGCGCGTGCTGCGCCCCGAAGGCCGCCTCATCGTCTTCGGGCTGAACCCTGCCAGCCTCTGGGGGCTGCGCCAGAAGCTGGGCCGCCTCAAGCGCCGCGGCGAGCCCTACCTGCCGCGCGAGGGCGACTTCATCGGCTACTGGCGCATGCGCGACTGGCTCAAGCTGCTGAGCTTCGACGTCGAGGCCGCGCGCTTCGGCATCTACCGGCCGCCGCTGCGCTCCGAGGCCTGGCTGCAGCGCTGGCGCTGGGTCGACGGCGTCGGCTCGCGCTGGTGGCCGGTGCTGGGCGCCGTGTATTTCATCCAGGCAGTCAAGCGCGTGCAGGGCATGCGCATGATCGGCCTGGCCAAGAACAAGCGCGTGGCGGCCAAGACCGCACCGGCCGTCGCGCTGAACAATCACCACAAAGAAGAATGACCGAAACACCGAAGCCTGCGCTGGCCATCAAGAAGCCCCAGGTCACCATCTACACCGACGGCGCCTGCAAGGGCAACCCCGGCCCCGGCGGCTGGGGCGCCTGGCTGTCCAGCGGTGGCCACGACAAGGAACTCTTCGGCGGCGAGCGCGAGACGACCAACAACCGCATGGAGCTGACCGCCCCTATCGAGGCCCTGGCGTCGCTGAAGCGCAGCTGCGATGTCGTCGTCTACCTGGACAGCGAATACGTGCGCAAGGGCATCACCGAATGGATCACCAACTGGCAGCGCCGCGGCTGGAAGACGGCCGACGGCAAGCCGGTCAAGAACGCCGACCTCTGGCAGCGCCTGGACGCGCTGCGCAAACTGCACAGCGTGGAGTGGCGCTGGGTCAAGGGCCATGCCGGCGACCCCGGCAACGAGCGCGCTGACATGCTGGCCAACAAGGGCGTCGCCTCCCTCAGTAAAGTGCGCGCCACCTGAAGCCCCCAAAAAGGGAAACGTGCCCATGAAGCTCCTGACCCCGTTGATCGCGCTGCTGATGCTGGCAGGCGCTGCCCAGGCTCAGACCTACACGGTGATGTGTGCCAAGGTCAGCTGCGGGCGTCTGCTGGTCAACGAGACGGCGACGCGGCTGGAGACCGACCACAGCTACCGCAACAACGGCCGCGGCCCCGACCAGAAGGAAGTCGTCGAGTTCGCCCCCGATGGCGCCTGGCTGAGCTATCGCACCGAGGGCGTGTCGACCTATGGCGCGCGCATCGACGAGAGCTTCACGCTCAAGGATGGCCGCGCCGCGTGGCGCTCGCCGGTCGACCAGGGCGAGCGGCCCGGGGCGGGGCGCGACCTCGTCTATCTGCCGGTGCAGTCCACGCCCGCCTGGGCCGGCCGCCTGGCCAGGACCCTGCTGCAACGCCCCGGCCATCGCGCCGCGGCCCTGCCGGTGGGCCAGATCTCGATCGAGCGGGTGCAGACACTGAAGCCGGCCGGCGCCAGCTTCGAGGTCGGCCTCTATGCCATCCAGGGCTTCGACCTCGATCCGAGCTACCTCTGGCTGCGCGAGGACAACCAGGCCTTGTTCGCCAAGGTGGACCCGGGCTGGGGCGGCACGCTGCTGCAGGGCTTCGAAGCCGAGCTGGACCGCCTGGCCGATGCGCAGAAGGCGGCCCAGATCGCGCGGCTGCAGAAGCTCGCGACCGAGCTGCCCAAACCGCTGCCCGGCCTCACCGTCATCGAGAACGTGCGCTGGTTCGACTCGCAAGCGGCCGTGCTGCGCGGCCCGTCCGACGTCTATCTGTTCGAGGGCCGCATCGCGGCCATCGCCAAGCCCGGCGCCCTGACCAGTGCCGCGCCCGAGCAGCGCATCAGCGGCAAAGGCCGCACCCTGCTGCCCGGCTTCATCGACATGCACTCCCATCTCGATGCCAGCGCGTTGCTGCTCAACCTGGCCTCGGGCGTGACGGCCGTGCGCGATGTCGGCAACAGCAATGCCGACCTGGCCGAGCTGCGCGGACGCATCGAGCGCGGCGAGGTGCTGGGCCCGCGCATCGCGGCCAATGGCTTCATCGAAGGCAAGAGCCCCTTCTCGTCGCAGGCCGACTTCGTGCCCGACAACCTGCCCGATGCTCTCGCCGCCATCGACTGGTATGCCGCCCGCGGCTATCGCCAGCTCAAGCTCTACAACTCCATCCGTCCCGAATGGGTCAAGCCCATGGTGGCCCATGCGCGGAGCTTGGGCCTGCGCACCGGCGGCCATGTGCCGGCCTTCATGACGGCGCGCCAGGCGGTGGAGGCCGGCTACGACGAGCTGCACCACATCAACCAGGTCACGCTGAACTTCCTGGTCGGCAAGGGTGACGACACGCGCACCCTGCTGCGCTTCAACCTCGTCGGTGACAAGGCGGCCGACCTCAAGCTCAACGATCGCCGCACCCAGGACTTCATCGCCCTGCTGAAAAAGAAGGGCACCGTCGTCGACGCGACCATGACGGCCTTCGAGGCCACCTACACCCAGCGCCAGGGCCAGCCCAGCCCGAGCTATGTGATGGTGGCGGCCAATCTGCCCGCCGTCGTGCAGCGCGGCTATCTGTCGGCCGAGGTCGACCTGGACGAGGCCAAGGCCAAGCGCTGGGGGGCGAGCTGGAAGGTCATGATGGACCTGCTGCGCCGCATGCATGCCGCGGGCATCCCGCTGGTGGCCGGCACCGACGCGACGCCGGGCTTCGCTTTCCAGCGCGAGCTGGAGCTCTATGTGCAGGCCGGCATCCCGGCCGCGCAGGCGCTGAAGATCGCGACGTGGAACGGCGCCAAGTACAGCGACCGCCTGGGCGAGATCGGCAGCATCGAGCGCGGCAAGCGTGCCGACCTCGTGCTGGTCGACGGCGATCCGGTGGCCGACATCCGCGCCATCCGCCGCATCGCCCTCGTCATCAAGGGCGAGCAGGCCCTGTCGCCGTCGGCCCTCTACCAGACCATGGGCATCCTGCCTTTCGTGCCTTCAGCAGAGGTGGTCAAGTGAAGCGTCTCGCGGCCTTGCTCTTGACCCTGCCGCTGATCGCGCAGGCCGACACCACGCTGCGCTTCTGCGCCGCGGGCAGCCCCAAGACCTTCGACCCGGCGATGACCGACAGTGGCATCGACCATGTCGCCCATCTGCCCATCTTCAGCACGCTGATCGAGGTCAAGCGTGGCACCGATCAGCTCATTCCGGGCCTGGCCACCAGCTGGAGCGTCAGCCCAGACGGCCTGGCCTATACCTTCGAGCTGCGCAAGGGTGTGACCTGGCACAGCGCCGAAGGCTTCAAGCCGACGCGCGAGTTCAATGCCGACGACGTGCTCTTCACCTTCGGCCGCCTGCTCAGCCGTGACAGCGCCTTCGCCAAGGCCTTCCCCAGCGTGTCGCCCTATGTGGTGTCCTTCGGCTGGGAAAAGCTCATCACCAAAGTCGAGAAGCTGGGCGAGCACCAGGTCCGCTTCACGCTGGCCGAGCGCGATGCGTCCTTTTTGTCGGCGCTGAGCTTTGCCTTCGCGATGATCCAGTCTGCCGAACTCGGCAACCAGTTGCTCAAGGCCGGCACGCCCCAGCGCATCGCCCAGATGCCCATCGGCACCGGCCCCTTCCAGTTCAAGAGCTTCCGTGCCGACAGCGTCATCCGCTACGTGAAGCACCCAACCTGGTGGCGCAAGGACGAGCGCCCGCGCGCCGACCAGCTGGTCTTTGCCATCACCACCGATGCCAGCGTGCGTGCCCAGCGCCTGAAGCGCGACGAGTGCGACATCGCCGCGCCCGTCGGCCCCGCGGAGCTGGACGAGCTCAAGAAAGACCCCGCCATCAAGCTCGCCACCGCGCCGGGCATGAATGTCGGCCTCCTGGCCTACAACACCAAGCGGCCTGCCTTGGCCAAGGTCGAGGTGCGCCAGGCCCTGGACATGGCCATCGACAAGCTCGCCATCGTGCGCACCGTCTACGGCGACGCCGGCAGCTTGGCCACCAGCAACATCCCCGCTGCCAACTGGGCCCATGACGCGACCCTGAAGCCCCAGGCCTACGACCCGGCCAAGGCCAAGGCCATGCTGGAGAAGGCCGGCGTGCTGCCGCTGAACATCACCCTGTGGGCCATGCCCGTCGTGCGTGCCTACAACCCCAACGGCCAGCGCATGGCGCAGATGATCCAGTCCGACTGGGCCAAGGTCGGCGTGACGGCGCGCATCGTCACCTATGAATGGGGCGAGTATTTGCGCCGCATTGACGCCGGCGAACACGACGCGGCCTTGAGCGGCTGGAATGGTGACCCCGAGCCCGCCAACACCTTCGGCCAGCTCGCCTGCGGTGCGGCCAGCGGCAGCTTCTGGTGCAACCCGGCCTATGACAAGCTGCTGGTCGAAGCCCGCCAGGCCTTGAAGCAGGAAGACCGCAAGGTCCTCTATGCCAAGGCCCAACGCATCGCCATGCAGGAGCTGCCCTGGACCGTCATCGCCAATGGGCGCATCGCCGTGCCCGAGCGCGCGGCGGTCAAGGGATTCATCCTGGACCTCGACGGCGGCATCTATCTCGACGGCGTCACGCCGCGCTAAGCAACAAGGACAACGACATGAGCATCAAGAGCGACAAATGGATCCGCCGCATGTGCGAGCAGCACGGCATGATCGAGCCCTTCGAGCCCGGCCAGGTGCGCGAGCAGGACGGCCGCAAGATCGTCAGCTACGGCACCTCGAGCTATGGCTATGACATCCGCTGCGCGCCCGAGTTCAAGGTCTTCACCAACATCCACTCGACGGTGGTGGACCCGAAGAACTTCGACGAGAACAGCTTCGTCGACGTCAACAAGGACGTCTGCATCATCCCGCCCAACAGCTTCGCGCTGGCCCGCACCATGGAGTACTTCCGCATCCCGCGCAATGTGCTGACGGTCTGCCTGGGCAAGAGCACCTATGCCCGCTGCGGCATCATCGTCAACGTGACGCCCTTCGAGCCCGAGTGGGAAGGCTATGTGACGCTGGAGTTCAGCAACACCACGCCGCTGCCGGCCAAGATCTACGCGGGCGAGGGCTGCGCCCAGGTGCTGTTCTTCGAGAGCGACGAGGTCTGCGAGGTCAGCTACAAGGATCGCGGCGGCAAATACCAGGGGCAGGTGGGGGTGACGCTGCCGAAGGCTTGAAATTGATAGCCCCTCGTCCGGTCTCGCGCCGCTGAACGCGGGCACGCCCAGCCGGTCTTGCAGACCGCGCAGCCGACAGAGCGGCTGCTCTTCGGCAGGCACGACAAGTCCACAGGACTTGCCGTGTCCGGCCTCAGCCCCCGAGGGGACGGCGATGCTTGCGGTGTTGAGCCGCAAGCACATCGCCTTGGCGGGCCGGCTCAGCGCTCTGCCCGCAAACACGGACAGGACTCACCCTCCCATCATCGCCAGGTACTGCTCCAACCCCATCCGCCCCGCCCGCATCACCCTTTTGTGATTCCACCGGAACAGCGGCGCCAGCAGCGGCGCCGTCCAGCGCAGGATGCCCGGCGGCAGGGTGACGCGCCAGACGAAGGTGACGTCGGTATGCCCGCCCACCTCCGGCGCGGCCTGCTTCATCAGCCAGATGCCTTCGCCGGCCAGCGTGCCCCCCGCCTTGGCGCGCAGGCGCTCCTCGCGCAGCACCTCGGTCACCTCAAGCACCAGGTGCAGGCGGTAGCCCAGGCCGGTGCGGAAGCTGATCTGCTGCTGGCGGCCCACGCCCTGGGCGTCGCCGTCATGCAAACGTTTCACCGCCACGACGCCCGGCCACCAGCGCGGCCAGTGTTCGGTCTGGGTGATGGCCTGCCAGACCTGGGGAACGGGCGCGTCCAGGCGCCAGTGGCTGACGAGATCGAAATACGCGGTTTGAGACATGCAAAGGGGATACGCCGCACTACCCAGGGTAGATGCCGAGGTTTACGCTGCATCCGGAATTCTTACCGCTGCGTACAGGCCTTTCATGACCTCGCCCTCTGCCACCCCCGCCCAGGCCCGCGCCATCCGCCGGCGCCTGCTGGAGCGGGTTGCCGACACCGACGACAGCCACCTGACGGTGCCCGCGGGCACGTCTGGCTGGCAGCCCTTCGGGGACGGCGTGCAGATCAAGGTCTTGCATGAGCACGAGGGCATTCTGAGCTATCTGCTCAAGCTCGCGCCCGGCGCCCGGCTGGAGGCCCACCGCCACCCGCTGGACGAGGAATGCCTGGTGCTGGAAGGCGTGCTCAAGGTCGGCAGCCAGACCGAGGTCGGCCCCGGGGGCTACCACCTGGCCCGCGCCGGCAGCCTGCACGCCAGCATCAGCACCCAGACGGGTGCCACCATCTTTCTACGCGGCGCCGAGCCGCATGTAGACCAGCTTTTGGTCTGAGGAGACGCCATGACCCTCCCGCACCCGACCGAAGCCGCCGACGAGCCGCCCAACCCGGCGCTGCTGTTCGACGACGTCGAGCCGCATGACGCCGAGCTGGAGGAGGCCTGCGTCGCCGAGGCGGCCAGTGCCAAGCCGGGCTGCCCGAACCTGGATGACGCCCAGCTCGCCGCCTGGATCGAGGCCATCGTCGACCATGACGAGCGCGCGCTGCTGGCGCTGTACGAAGCCACGCTGTCGCGCGTCTACGGCCTGGTGCTGCGCCTGGTGCGCCGGCCCCAGCTGGCCGAGGAGGTGGCCGAGGAGGTGTTCTTCCAGGTCTGGCGCCAGGCGCCGCGCTTCGACGCCGAACGTGGCCGCCCGCTGACCTGGTTGCTGGGCATGGCCCGCTCGCGCGCCATCGACGCCATCCGCCGCGAGGCCCGCTTCCAGCACGAGGAGCTGGACGAGGAGGCCGCACCGCTGTCCGCGCCGGCGGCCGAGTCGGGCGATGAGCTGCTGGCCGTCGCCCAGGGCCATGCCGAGCTGCATCGCGCCCTGCTGCTGCTCAAGCCCCAGCCGCGCCAGCTCGTCGCGCTGGCCTTCTTCAATGGCCTGTCGCACGAGGAGATCGCGAGCCAGACCAGCCTGCCGCTGGGCACGGTCAAGTCGCAGATCCGCCGTGCGCTGATCACCTTGCGCGAGGCGCTCGGCGACACTGGCGCGCATGCGCTGCCGGCCTGAGGGGAACGCCATGACGACGCAACCCAATATTCCCGAATCCACCGACGACGACCTGAGCCCCCTGCTCAGCGAACCCTTTGCCCGTGCCTGGGCCGCGCCCGCCCCGGGCCTGCCCGGCCGCATGGGTGAGCGCCTGGGCGAGCGCCTGGAGCGCTCGCTGAAGGCCGAGCAGGGCATGGTGACCGTGCGCCGCCGCAAGGCCCAGGCCGAACCCATGGCCGAAGGCGTGCAGCAGCGCTGGCTCTACCGCGCCCCCACCGGCCGCGCGCCGCGCCCCGGCGAGCCGCGCGCCGCCAGCGTCATCGAGCTGGAAGCCGGCGGCCGCCTGGCGCTGCCGCCGGGTGGTCCGCGTGAATTCCTGGTCTTGCGCGGCAGCGTCGAGGTCGACGCCGAGCGCTTAAGCCTGCGCGACTTCCTGCTGCTGCCGGCCGGCAGCACGCCGTTGGTTGCCAGCCGTGACGGTGCCCATGTCTTTGTGCGCGAGGCCGAAGGCGAGGGTGATGTCGAGCGCACCCTGGTGCGCGATCAGGAGGCCGGCTGGCCCGAGTTCGCACCCGGCATCCGCCGCCGCGTGCTGTGGGCCGGTGGCGGCCAGGCGGCGCTGCTCTACCGCGCCGACCCGGGCGCCAGCGTGCCCAATCACAGCCATGGTCACGACGAGGAATGCCTGATGGTGCAGGGCGAGCTCTTCCTGGACGACGTGCTGCTGCAGACCGGCGACTACCAGCTGGCCCCGGCCGGCACCGGTCACCGCATCACGGAGACGGACACCGGCGTGGTGCTCTACGCCCACGGCGACCTCGACCTGCAGTTCTGCTGACTTGAGCCCGATGAGCCGGAGTTAGCCCGGTCTTTTCGGGCTTTATCCGGCCTTGGAAAAGCCGAGGCCCCGGCACGATGGCGGCATACGCCAGAAGTCCGCCGAGGCCCGCCATGCTGATCCCGCTGCACCTGATTCCCATCCCCGCCGACGAACCCCGCGGCGCGGGTGACCCGGGCCATGCCTGGAGCGGCCTCAAGATCGCCCAGGGCGTGAATCTGGGCGACATCCGCGCCCTCGGCCTGACCACGGCGGGCACCGCCAGCGGCCCGGTCAGCAGCCGCGACCTGTTGCGCTTCGGCCAGCTGATGAACGACGCCGGCCTGGTGATCAACCCCACGCGCATGCTCTACGACCGCCAGTACGCCTATGAGCGCCTGGCCGACGGCCATGGCAGCGACCACCCCGGCCTGCGCGAACTCGCTCTCGATTTGTTCGAGGCCTACCAGTCCGCCGGCGAGTGGATTGGCATGGCGCACTGATCGCCCCCCAATCACGGGGCTTTCCCCAGGCCGAAGCCTGGCTTTCCTCACCCGGGCAATTTGCTGTCTCCGGGTTACGCTCGCGGTTTCGCCTTTTTGCCGAACCGCTCCATGACCCGTCACTCCCTTTCGCTGCTGGCCCTGGCCATGCTGGCCGTCACCGCCCATGCCGACGAAGGCATGTGGATGCCCAAGCAACTGCCGCAGATCGCCAAGCCGCTGAAGGCTGGCGGTCTGGCCATGGACCCGGCCAAGCTCAAGGAACTGACCGACTTCCCGATGGGCGCCGTCGTGTCCCTGGGCGGCTGCACGGCCAGCTTCGTGTCGCCCCAGGGCCTGACGGTCACCAACCACCACTGCGCCTACGGCAGCATCCAGTACAACTCCAAGCCCGACCGTGACCTGCTGAAGAACGGCTTCTATGCCCAGACGCTGGCCGATGAACTGCCCGCAGCGCCCGGCAGCCGCATCCTCGTCACGGTCGACATGAAGGACGTGTCGGCCGACATCCTGAACGCCAAGACCCTGGCCTTGAGCGGCAAGGCCCGCACCGACGCCATCGAGGCGACCGAGAAGAGCCTGGTGGCAGCCTGCGAGGCCGACAAGGGCCACCGCTGCAACGTCTATTCCTTCTTCGGCGGCCTGCAGTTCCAGCTCATCAAGCAGCTCGAGATCCGCGACGTGCGCCTGGTGCATGCGCCTGCCACCGGCGTGGGCCTGTTCGGCGGCGACGCCGACAACTGGGTCTGGCCCCGCCACACCGGCGACTACAGCTTCTACCGCGCCTATGTGGGCCCGGACGGCAAGCCGGCCGACTACAGCAAGGACAACAAGCCCTATCTGCCCAAGCACCACCTGAAGATGGCGAGCAGCCCGCTGAACGACAGCGACTTCGTCATGGTGGCCGGCTACCCGGGCCGCACCAACCGCCACCGCCTGCCCACCGAGGTCGACTTCGCCTTCGGCTGGCAGCAGCCCACCCAGACCCGCGTGATGGGCGAGGCCATCGACCTGATCAAGGCCGAGACGGCCGGCCGCCGCGAAGGCGAGATCAAGATGGCCGCCAAGATGCAGGGCCTGCAGAACTACTTCAAGAACCTGCAGGGCCAGCAGCAGAGCTACGACGGCAGCGACATCCTGGCCCGCAAGTCGGCCGAGTTCGGCAAGCTCAAGGCCTGGGTCAATGCCGATGCCAAGCGCAAGGAGCGCTATGGCGCCGACATCGCCGCCACCGAGAGCCTGATCGCCGAGCGCCAGGCCATCACCCGCGCCGAGCTGCTGATGGGCTTCATGGCGCCCGCGCTGCTGAACTCCGCCCACACCTTGTATGAGGGCGCCCTGGAGCGCGCCAAGCCCGATGCCGAGCGCAAGACCGGCTTCCAGGACCGCGACGCCACCCGCCAGCGTGCCGCCCAGCAGACGCTGGAGCGCCGCTACGACGAGCAGACCGACAAGCGCCTGGTGGCCCATTTCCTGGCCCAGTACCTGGCCCAGCCCGCCAACACGCTGAACACAGCCTGGCTGAACGCCCTGGGCCTGAAGGCTGGCCAGGATGAAGCCAGCATCCGCGCGCAGATCGACAAGCTGTATGCCGGCAGCAAGCTGTCCGACACCGCCACCCGCCTGGGTTGGCTGGACAAGGACGCCGCCGCCTTCAAGGCCAGCGACGACGCCTTCATCAAGCTCGCCGTGGCCCTGAACGACGATTACGAGAAGCGCGAGAACCGCGACAAGGAACTGGCCGGCAAGCTGCAGAAGGCCTATGCGGGCGCGCAGCAGGCCATGATCGACTACCACGCCAGCCGTGGCGAGGCCGTCTACCCCGACGCCAACAGCACGCTGCGCATCAGCTTCGGCAAGGTGCAGGGCCGCACGCCCGGCAGCGACGGCAGCAACTGGACGCCCTTCACGACGCTGCGCGGCATCGTCGCCAAGCATCGTGGCCCGGACGAAGCCGGTGGCGAGTTCAACGCCCCGGCCGAGCAGTTGGCCGCCATCAAGGCGCGCAACTTCGGCAAGTACTACGTGAAGAGCCTGGACTCGGTGCCGGTGAACTTCCTGTCCACGCTGGACACGACCGGCGGCAACTCCGGCTCGCCGGTGCTGAACAAGAACGCCGAACTCGTCGGCCTGCTGTTCGACGGCACGCTGGATGCCGTGATCTCGGACTGGGACTTCAACCCCAAGATGGTCCGCAGCATCTGCCTGGATGCCCGCTACATGCTGTGGCAGATGAGCACGGTCGACAAGACGACCCGCCTCTTGGATGAGATGGGCGTGAAGTAGCCCACCCCCGAGGCGCTTGACGCGCCTCCCCCTCAAGGGGGCTGAGCTCGGACACAAACAGTCCTGAGGACTGTTTGTGCCTAGCGAAGGACAAGGCCTCCGGCCTTGGCAGCAGCCAGTGGCCCGGCAAAGCCGGTGCCACGGCTGCTGCTGGAGGAGAAGAACGGCAGCGTTTCGCTGCCGTTCTTCGTTGGGTGCTTATTCCTTGACCACGGCCTCGACCTGGATGCGCAGGTTGACGTCCATCTTGAAGCCGTAGTCCTTGCCCGCGATGAGGCCGAAGTCCTCGCGGTTGAAACTGCCCGAAGCATCGGCACCGCACCAGTCGCGCTTGAACAGCGGATGCGGCATGCACTTGACCTGGTTGATGGTCAGCGTCACCGGCTTGGTGCGGCCGTTCAGCGTCAGCTCGCCGACCAGCTTGCCCGGCGCGCTGTCGAAACGGCCCTTGAAGCTGGCGCTGGGGTTCTTGGCGACATTGAAGAACTGCTCGCCCTTGGCCCAGCCGTTCATCGCGTCCAGGCCGAAGTCGATGCTGGCCAGGTCCATCTGCACGTCGACGCTGCCGCTGCCGGTGGCCTTGTCATAGACGATGGTGCCGGCGTTCTTGGTCAGCTTGCCGCGCCAGTAGGACATGCCCATATGGTCGGCCTCGAAGCTGGGGTAGGTGTGGGCCGGGTCGATCACATAGGTGGCCGGTGCGGCCTGGGCCATCGAGGCGGCGAGCAGGGCGGGCAGCAGGGCGAGTCGGTTCATGGAAGTCTCCTGGGATGGCTTGAAGGGTGGTGAAAGGCGCTTGCCTGACACTATGACGAAGCGGGCCGCGCGATTTCGACAGCAGCCTGCAAATTTGTTTGTCCCAATGAACAGCCGACTCCTCATCGCCCTGCTGGCCCTGGCCCTGGCGGCCTGCTCGTCCCTGAAACCCCAACCCGGCCCCGAGAAGCGCTACAGCGCCACCGAATTGCTGGCGCTGCGGCCGGGCGACTTCAGCTGGCCCGCGATGTCGACGGCTGGCGAGCGGGCCCAGCGCGAGGCGGCACTCGCCGACATCCGCGCCCGCATCGCCCTGCCGCCCGGTCCAGAGCGTGACGCGGCCCTGCCCAGGCTCTTCGACCTGGTGGCCCAGTACAACCTCGAGATCGACGCCGCCCGGCCGCTGCTGCTGCAGGCCCTGCCGACGCTGGCCGGCCGCGACGCCGACTATCAGCGGGCCCTGTTGACGGCGGCGCGGGCCCTGTATGTGGCCGACGCTGAACCTGCGCTGCAGCCGTTGCTGACCCAGCTCACCGCGAGCAAGCCTTTTGCCATTGCGGCCTACACGCTGAAGGCCGCCAACCCGGGCTATGCCGAGTTCATCCGCGACCTCGTGCCGCGCCAGTTCCCGCAATGGCGTGACGACCCGCGCCTGGTGGCGCTGATGGACGACGTGGCCACCGTCCGCCTGGCCCAGCCGCCGCTGGCCGACCTGTTCGCGGCGCCGCTGCGCCCGGGCTACCCCGTCCTCTACAGCCTGCAGCGCCGTGGCCGCGCCGACATGGGCCTGGTGCTGGTGCGCGGCGCCGACGGCCGCTTCGTGCGCGATGCCGGCGGTCGTCTCTTCGCCCAGCCTCAGCTGGCCCTGTCGCGCAGTGGCCTGCCCGGCACCATCACCAATGGCAACACGCCCCAGGGTGTCTTCACCATCGTCGGCGCCGGCACGGCCACCAATCCCAATATCGGCCCCACGCCCTATCTGCACAGCAAGCTGCCCGTCGAGGCGACGCCGGCCGAGTTCGAGCATGGCGAGACGCCGGCCGCCTGGAGCGAAGCCGTCTACGAAAGTTTTCTGCCGCCGAGCTGGCGCGGTTTTTCCGACATCAAGGAAGCCTGGCTGGCTGGCCGCGCGGGGCGGGACGAGCTGCTCGTCCATGGCACCACCATCAACCCGGCCTACTACGCCGGCACGAGCTATTTCCCCGGCACGCCCCAGCAGGGCTGCATGATCTCAAACGAGGACTGGGACCCGGCCACCGGCCGCCTGCTGGCCAGCCGGCAGTTGAACCTGGCCCAGGCCTATGCCGCGGCCGGTGCAAGGGCCGACCTGGCCGGCTACTTGGTCGTCGTCGAGCTTGCGGGCCAGGGCCCCGTCACGCAGGCCGAGGCCCGGGCCCTGGTCGACGCCGCGGCACGCTGACCTCACCCCTTGCGGAGATCCCATGCGCCACAGCCTCATCGCCGTCCTGACCCTGGCACTGGCCCTCGGGGCGCCTAGCCTGGCGGCCGCTGACGAAGCGGCCCGCCTGGTGCCCAGCGCCGACGGCCGCGAGCTGATCGACGCGGCGGCCGGCCTGGCCTGGTCGCGTTGCGTCGAGGGCATGAAATGGGATGGCCGGCGCTGCAGCGGCGAACCCGTGCTCGCCACGCACGCGCAGGCTCTGGCGCTGGCACGGGCCCGCAGCGAGGCCGAAGGCCGCTCCTGGCGCATGCCGCGTGTCACCGAGCTGAAGCGGTTCTTCGAGCACCTGGCCCGCGCCCAAGCGGCGGCGACGCTCGCCCCCGCGGCACCCAAGGGCTGGTATTGGACCGGCACCACGCGCATCGAGAGCGAGGCCGTGAATCCCTACAGCTATCGCAACGTCGAGCGCGGCGCGTCGCAGCGCCAGGTGGACCGGCTGTCGGTGCAGCAGGGCTGGGCTGTCGAGCAGCCGGGCGGCGCCCCTCGCGACATGGCCAAGCGCGAGCAGTTGTCGGTGCGCCTGGTGCGACCCCTTCAGCCTTGAGCGCAGCCGGGGTCAGTCCACGAACGTCAGGCTGCCGTACTCCCAGCTCCACGGCACGCCCGTCTCGCCGAGGATGAAGCGCACCAGCTGAGGAAAGGCCCGCTCGGCCCTCACGTCATTGGCCAGGATGACGACGCAGCGCTTGGCTGGCTTCACGCAGACCCAGGTGTTGCCGGTGCTGTCGTTGTGGCCGCCCTTGAAGTAGCCCGGTCCCTGCGGGCCTTCGAAGGTGACCACACCCAGGCCGGCAGCCAGGTCGGCGCGGCGCCTGGACGGCGGCAGTTCGGTCTGCAGCGTCGGGAACTGCGAGGCCGTCGTGATGGGCAGCAGCGGCACGGTCAGCGCCGCCGTGGCCTTTTCCGACAGGCTGATGCCGTTCAGATGGGCGGCGGCGATGCGGGCCATGTCGGCAATGCTGGTGTCCATGGAGCCGGCCGCGCGCACCCGGCTGCGCCGGTCATGCGGCTCGGGGCTGCCGTCGGCCTTCCAGCCATCGGCCACATTGGGCGCGAAGTCGTCGCGCCACGTCATGCCGGTGCGGCGCAAGCCCAGGCGGTCGAAGACGCGGCGCTGCACGGTTTCGCCGACGTCGATGCCGAGGCCTTTCTCCAGAACGAACTGCAGCAGGATCATCCCCTCGCCGGAATAGGCATAGCGGCTGCCCGGCTCGAAGTGGATGCGCAGCCTGCCGTCGGGCTCGAGGAAGGCGAAGTTGGCGAAGCCGCCGCTGTGTGTCAGCAGCATGCGCGGCGTGATGCGGCGCCAGCGCGCGTCGCCGGCCAGGTCGGCCCAGGGCGCGTACCGGGCTTGCGAGGGGTAGTCGGGCAGGGCCTGGGGCAGATAGCTGGCGATGGACTTGTCCAGGTCCAGCCGGCCGCCTTCCGCGAGCTGCATGACGGCATAGGCGAACACCGTCTTGGTCAGCGAGGCCGCGTACATGACGGTGTCGGGCAGCAGCGGGTCGCCCGCCGCATTGCGCTTGCCATAGGCGCCCACGTGCACGACCTGGCCGCCATCGATGACGGCCACGGCCAGGCCCTGGGCCTGGGTGGCGGCCATCAGGCGGGCGGCCTCGGCATCGATGGACGCGCTGGACGGCAGGGCGGGCTGGGCCAGCGCGCCCACCAGGGGCAGGGCGGCCAGCAGGCCGGCGAATCGGATCGGGCGCATCGCGGGAAACCTCCTGGCCCGCAGCCTAACGGCTGTTCAAATAGGCCGGTCATGCCCTCGCTTCAACTCATTCCTCCCACCCTCGATGTCGCCGACGAGCTGCTGCGCTTCGAGACCGACAACCGCGCCTTCTTCGAGGCCCGCATCAACTCACGGCCCGCGGGCTATTACTCACCCGAAGGCGTGCGTGCCGCCATCGCGCTGGCCGAGCGCGAGGCGGCCGAAGACAAGGGCTATCAGTTCCTCGTGCGCACCGAGGCCGGCGAGCTGGTGGGCCGCATCAACCTGGCTGGCGTCAAGCGCAGCCACTTCCAGATGGCCGACCTGGGCTATCGCATGGCCGAATCGGCCTGCGGCAAGGGCTACGCCAGCGAGGCCGTGCGCCTGGTGCTGGCCAAGGCCTTTGCCGAACTGGGCCTGATGCGCATCGAGGCCAATGCGCGCGTGGGCAACGGCGGCTCGGTGAAGGTGCTGCTGCGCAATGGCTTTCGCCAGTTCGGCCATTCGCTGCGCAGCTTCGAGCTGGGCGGCGTCTGGCACGACCGCCTGCATTTCGAGCGGCACGCCAGCTAGGGCAGGCGGCGCAGCGTCTTCTGCAGCGGTGGTACGAGCCGCTCGCGCTGGGCGGCGTCGGTCACGTCCAGCGCGCCGGCCAGCAGCGGCCACAGGAATTCGCGCAGATTGTGCAGATCGGTCAGGGCCGTCTCGTCCCAGGCCTGGGCTGACTTCAGCGGCTGCAGCAGCCCGTTCAGCCAGGCCTGCACGGCGGCTTCGTCGGGCTTGAGCCTGAGCTGCAGTTGCAGGGCCGCGCGCGCCAGGCGGTTGCCCTCGCCGAAGCGGTAGGCGTGCCGGTGATCGGCCAGCACCTGGCTGCTGACGGCGTCCAGCAGCGCCTGGCGCTGTGCCGCGCTCAGCGCCTCGTTCATGCCCAGCTGCAGGGCCAGGTCGGCGCCATGGGCCACGCCGTGACGCCAGCCCTCGCCGGGGATGAAGCCGCGGTAGTCGCGCACGCCGGCCAGGAAGCGGGTGGCCTGCTCCACCAGGCCGCTGCGCTGTTCGGCCGTCATGAAGGGCTTGAGCCGGTCGGCCCGCGCCACCTCGGCCAGGGTCAGGACCGCAAAGGGCTGGTGCACGCCGGCGGCGTCGGGCTTGGCGTCCAGCACGGCGACCAGGTCGCTGCGCAGGCGCTGCAGCGTGGCCGCTTGCAGCTTGCCATCGCGCGCCCAGGCCGCGATCTGCTCGAAGGCGATGTCATCACGTAGCGTGGGGTCGGCGTGGCCCAGGCAGGGCAGCAGGGCGACGGCCTGCTGCTGGATCCGTCCCTGGTCGGTCTCGTCCTTCAGGTTGGCCGGCGGTGCACAGGTCTGCGCGGCTGCGGTCAAGGCCAGGGACGAGAGCAGGGTGGCAGCGGCGCTGGTCTTCATGCGCTGCAGTAGCGCATGCCGGCATGCCGCTGGCAAGAAGTCAGGCCGTCGGGAAAGTCCCGGGTACGAGGATGTCGCGCGTCACATTCGTCAGCTGGGTGTGGCCGCAGAAGGCCATGGTCACGTCCAGCTCCTTGTGCAGGATGGCCAGGGCCTTGGCTACGCCTTCCTCCCCCATGGCGCCCAGGCCATAGGCCATGGCGCGGCCGATCAGGGTGCCCCGGGCGCCGAGGGCCCAGGCCTTCAGCACGTCCTGGCCGGAGCGGATGCCGCCATCCATCCACACCTCCAGCTGCGAACCCACCTCGGCGGCGATGGCCGGCAGGGCGTGGATGCTGCTCGGCGCGCCGTCCAGCTGGCGGCCGCCGTGGTTGCTGACGACGATGGCGTCGGCCCCCGCCAGCGCGGCGAGCCTGGCGTCCTCGACGTCCATGATGCCCTTGAGGATGAGCTTGCCGCCCCATTGCTCCTTGACCCAGGCGATGTCGGCCCAGGACAGGCGGGGGTCGAACTGCTCGTTGGTCCAGGCCGAGAGGGACCGCATGTCGCTGACGCCCTTCACATGACCCACGAGGTTGCGGAAGGTGTGGCGCCGGGTGCCCAGCATGCCCAGGCACCAGCGCGGCTTGGTGGCCAGGTTGATGAGGTTGGCGAGCGTGGGCCGCGGCGGCGCGGTGAGGCCGTTCTTCAAATCCTTGTGGCGCTGGCCGATGACCTGCAGGTCCAGCGTCAACACGAGGGCCGAGCATTTGGCGGCCTTGCAGCGGGCGATCATGCGGGCCATGGCCTCGCGATCGCGCATCATGTAGAGCTGGAACCAGAAGGGCGCCGAGGTGTGCTCGGCGATGTCCTCGATGGAGCAGATGCTCATCGTCGACAGCGTGAAGGGGATGCCGAACTTCTCGGCCGCGCGGGCGGCGTGGATCTCGCCGTCGGCGTGCTGCATGCCGGTCAGGCCCACCGGCGCGATGGCCACGGGCATCTTCGCGTCCTGGCCCACCATCTTCACGGCCGTGCTGCGGCCTTCCATGTTGACGGCCACGCGCTGGCGCAGCTTGATGGCCTGGAAGTCGCTCTGGTTGGCGCGGTAGGTCGTCTCCGTCCAGGAGCCGGAGTCGGCGTAGTCGTAGAACATGCGCGGCACGCGCTTCTCGGCGAGCTGGCGCAGGTCTTCGATGCAGGTGATGACGGGCATGGCGGGCAAGTCACAGTGAGGCCGCGATGCTAGGTCCGCCCGGCGCGGCCCGCCCAGGAAAAAACCTCAGGCCGTGGCGGAAGAGTTTTCCGCTTCGACCGTACGGCAGTGGGCGTGCAGCCAAGCGACAAAGGCGTCGGCCGCCGGGCTCGGGCGGTGGACCACCAGGCCGTAGTGGCGCTCGGCCGGCACCGTCAGCGCAAAGGGTTGCACGAGGCGGCCCTCGGCGAGTTCATGGCGGGCGAGGCTGAGCCGGGCCAGCGCC
Source organism: Roseateles saccharophilus (assembly GCF_031458095.1). Taxonomy (GTDB): domain Bacteria; phylum Pseudomonadota; class Gammaproteobacteria; order Burkholderiales; family Burkholderiaceae_C; genus Pelomonas; species Pelomonas saccharophila_A. Next base: position 1,000,377 of record NZ_JAVDXU010000001.1, on the reverse strand, counting down.
ACACCCTGGCTGGCCAGGGCCGCGGCCAGTGTCAGGCCGAGGTCGACGAAGCGGGGGCCGTCGTCCGGCTCCGGCGCGTCGCCCAGCCCCGCGGCCCGCAGCCAGGGTGCCCAGGGCTGCAGTGGGGTTCGCAGCAGCGGCAGGGCCAGCAGGTCGGCCGGGACCTGCAGCCGGCCGTGGCGGGCCAGCAGGGCCGGTGCGGCCAGCGGCGTAAGGTGGTCGCGCAGCAGCACCTGGACGGAGGCGATGTCGTCCGGCACCGCCCCATGGCGGATTTCCAGGTCCGCGCCCGCGTCGCCTTCGGCCAGCAGTGGCACCGACAGCGTCAGCTCGAGTTCGATCTGCGGATGCGCCGTTGCGAAACCGGGCAAGGCCGGTACGAGCAACTGGCGTGCGAAGGTGGGCGTGGAGCTGACGCGCAGGCGCTCGCGCTGTGGCCCGCTGCGCTGATGCAGGGGCATGGCCTGCAGCAGGGCGAGGGCCTGACGCACCTGCGGCAGATATTCATGGCCGGCGGGCGTGAGGCTCAGGCCCTTGGCCGGCTGGCGCAGGAAGAGGGGCTGGTCCAGCCTGTCCTCCAGGCCGGCCACGCGCTTGGCGATGGCGCTGGCGGTCAGGGCCAGCTCCGCCGCGGCTCCCTCGAAGCTGCCGGCGCGCGCCACGGCCTCGAAGGCCAGCAGGGCGTCGAGGGACGGCAGGCGAATGGGGCGCTGGGACATGGGGGCATCCTACCCAGCCACCATCGCGGGCAGGCCCGTCAGAAGTTGACGGTCGTCGGTCCAGCGTCGCGCGAAGACGAGCGCAGATAGTGGCCCAGCGTGCCGGCCATGGCTGCCACCACGCCGGCGGCCAGCCACCCGGCCTTGTGCAGGCGCCTGGGCCTGGCGGGGGCGGCCGCGCGCGGCTGGCGGGGCTGGACCACGGCCTGCACCAGGGCCAGTTCCTGCTGGCGTTCCTGGATCAGGAAGATCAGACGGTTGGGGTCGGCGAAGCGCAGCGACAGCGTGCGAACCACCTTCAGCTCGCGCTGCTGCACGCGCACGCCCTGGGGCCGTAGCGTGCAGCCGAGGTTGCGGCTGCGCAGATAGAGGGCCTTGGCGGCCAGACGGTCGGGCAGGCAGCCCACACCCGCGTAAAGGCAGTTGGCCAGGTTGAAGCAGGCCTCGGCATGGCCCATGGCCGCTGCCGCCACATAGGCCGACAGGCCGCGTTCCTCGTCGGCCGGGCCGCCGCGGCCCGTCATCAGCACCCGCCCGAACTGGAAGCGCCCGATGGCGCTGCCGCGTGCCGCCGCCATCTCAAGCAGCTTGCGCGCCTCGGTGGCGTCGGCCGGCATGCCCAGCCCTTCCAGCTGGCACAGGCCCAGCATGGCCAGGCCGTCGCCATCGCCCGCATCCGCCGCGGCGCGGAACCAGCCCACGGCGAGGGCGTAGTCCGGCCGCACGGCATGGAACAGCTCCAGCCCATGCTGCAGCGGGTTGATGGCCGGCGTATCCAGGGCCGAAGGCACGGTCGGGGCGAGGCCCGGGTCTCGGGAGTTCATCCAACGCAGTCTTGTGATGTGGGCCCAGCGAGGCCTAATCCCTAGATTGTGGGCAACTGCTGGCCGCGCCATCGATCGCGGGGCCCGGGTCTTGCAAGGTGTAACTTGTTGACTGCGTGGAGCGTGAAATATTGCCGGTGTTACCGGCGCCCCGGCCGGCCAGGCGTCAGAAGTCGAGCTCGGTCGGGCCCGCGTCCCGCGACGTCGGCCGCAGGTATTGGCCCAGGGTGCCGGCCATGGCGGCCATGACACCCGCCGCCAGCCAGCCGGCCTGGCGCAGGCTGCGGGTCTTGGCCGCGTCGCCCGCGCCGTCCTGCGCCGCGCGGGTCGGTGCGGCGGCATGGGCCTGGGCCAGCTCCTGCTGGCGCTCCTGCACGAGGAAGAACATGCGATTGGGATCGGCGAAGCGCTCGGCCAGGGCGCGAACCGACTCCAGCTCGCTGCGCTTCACCAGCACCCCCTGCGGGCGCAGCGTGCAGCCCAGGGCGCGGGCGCGCAGATACAGCGACTTGGCGGCCAGGCGGTCCGGGATGCAGCCCACGCCGGCGAACAGGCAGTTGGCGAGATTGAAGGTGGCCTCGGCATGGCCCATCGCGGCCGCGGCCACATAGGCCGTCAGGCCGGCCGCTTCGTCGGCCTCGCCGCCGCGGCCGATCATCAGCGCCCGCCCGAGCTGGAAGCGCCCGAGGGCGCTGCGGCGTGCCGCAGCCTGTTTCAGCAGCACCCGGCCCTGCTCGGCATCCGCCGGCATGCCCAGGCCTTCCAGTTGGCACAGGCCGAGCATGGCCAGCCCGTCGCCGCTGCCGGCGTCGGCCGCGGCGCGAAAGCAGCGCGCGGCGGCTTCGTAGTTCGGCGGCGTGGCATGGAAGAGTTCCATGCCCCGCTGGAAAGCAGTGACAGGCGGCGCTTTGATCGGGCTCGGGCCCAGGTCTTGAAGGAGCATCCGGCAGGCGAGGGTGACGGCGGCGGTGGCCGCTTCCGGGCAGACACCCGGCGTGACAATTTGTATCGCCCGGATTGTCCGTGGCAGGCCCGTCAGCGACCTGACCGGGCCGCCGCGGCGATGCCGCAAATTGCCGCTATTGCGCTATCAGAAGTGAGAATCGCGGCCATCCCATCACCCGGATCGGCCCGGCGCCGCGCTTCAACATGAGTTTTGCCGCCCTCGCCAAGTTCGCCATGGAGCTGCCCGGCGCCACCCAGGACATCAAATGGGGCGCCGACTGGGTCGCCAGCGTCGGCGGCAAGATGTTCTTCGTCGGCGGGCCGCACCCGGATCAATGGACGCATTGCAGCATCAAGGTGGATGACCATCGCTTCCTGGAGCTGACCGGCCTGCCGGGCATTGCGCCGGCGCCCTATGCGGCGCGCTATCACTGGGTCGCGGTGTCCGACCCCAAGGCCTTGCCCTTGTCGGAGCTCAAGGCGCTGGTGAAGCGCTCGCATGGGCTGGTGGCGGGAAAGTTGCCGAAGAAGCTCAGGCTTAGCCTGGGTATCGAGGCCTGAGGCGCCATGTATCGACCCGCCATCGCCCTTTACGGTGTGTCGGCAGAGCAGGAGCACCGGGGGGCGATATCTATTCGGCCCCGTCGCCGATGGCGTCAAGCGCATAGTGAGTCGTGCAGACGGAGATCGACGTGGCGACGACCTTCCATTCGCTCGCGGTTCGCGCCATCGAAACTCTGGAGCCCAAGCCGCACTTCGGGTGATTGTTGACTTCAAACACAGCACTGTCGCCGGTGACGTCAAACGCTTTGAGCATTGTGTAGCCCTGGGGCAGCGCATCTTGGGCTCGGCGCGCAAGCGCTTCGGGCGCCACCGGAGCCCGGCCCAGTGCAGAAAGCGCCGACTGGGCTTGGAGACTGAGCCAAGGGCCGGCTACAAGCTTGACGCTTCCTGGCTCGCGTTCGATCGCGGGAAAGGCGATGCGAGCCACGGCCAGGTAGTCTGGGTCAACATCGGGACCGATGGACGCGCAACCGCCCAGGAAAGCGAGTGCGATCAGTGCGCAAACGGCGGGCCTTATGGAATAGGGGTCTGGACGACTGAGCATTTCCATGAGGAGCGATTCTGCGTGAGCCCAACAGAGGTATCACCCCCGAGTCCATCGACTCGGAACCGACCAAAAAACCAGCAGCCCCACCAGCGCCGCCGCTGCCACCACATGTGGCGTATCCAGCGGTCCATTCGTGTCGGCCATCAACGCTGTCGTACCAAACGCCGCGACGCTGATCGCCGTCCATTGCGCCCGCCTGACCCAGCGCGCCCAGCGGCGCTGCTGAGATGTCACGCCTTTGGGCGCCAGCGCCACCATCACCCGCAGGCTGAAGCCGTCGTCGGCGGGCTCTTCACTGCCCAGCAACTGATCCCGCAGCGCCTCGTCAAAAGCGGAATCGTCGTGCTTGTCGTCGTCGTGATTCATCGTCGTCATGGTGTGTTCTCCCATGCTTGCAGCTGCTCGCGCAGCTTGGCCTTGGCGCGCAGCACCTGAGTCTTGACAGTACCGAGGGGCCAGCCCAGCACCTGGGCGGCTTCGGCGTGGCTCAAATCGGCGCCATAGCAGAGCAGCAGCGCGTGGCGCTGGGCCTCGCTCAGCTCGGCCATCGCGCGGTCGAGGTCGATGCGCCAATCGGCGCCCGGTGCGAAGTCGCTGTGTGCGCCCAGCTCAGGCGGCGCGTCGTCCGCCAAGGGCAGGGCCGGCCGCTCGGCCGACAAGGCGGAATAGGCCAGCCGCGTCAGCCAGGTGCGAAAGCGCGACTCGCCGCGGAACTTGGGCAGGGCGCGCCAGGCGCGCACAAAGGCCTCCTGGGCGAGGTCGTCGGCCCGGCCCTGGTCGCCGCGGCAGACGCGGCCCAGCAGCTTGCGCAGATAGCCCTGGTGGGCCTGCACGAGGGCGGCAAAGGCCGTGCGGTCGCCGGCGGCGGCGCGAGAGACCAGGCGGGCCTCCTGCAGGGCCGCCTCGGTGGGCGCGGCGGGCACGCCGGAGGTCACGGCTGGGGCGGTTGCTGCTTGCGTTCGACGGCCCAGTACAGCACCAGGCCCAGGCCCAGGAAGAGAGGGATCAGGCCGATGCTCCACAGCCAGGTGCCCGGCATCATGGCGTTGAACATGCCCATCAGGCCGAGGCCGACGCCGATGTTGATGACGGCGGGAATCAGGATGCGGTTGGGGTTGGCCTGGTCGCGCTTGGCGCGGTGCCAGTCGCTGTCCTGCACGTCGCTGAGCAGCTCGGGCGGGATGGGTTGGCCGGCCCGGGCCAGCTCGCGGATGGTCTCATGGCGCTGGCGCTCCGTGTGGGCCTTGCCCATGTAGTGAGCCACGATGGCCACGATGGGAATCAGCAGCGACAGGATGGGGATCATCAGCGGGCTGACGTCCTGGAAGTGGTCAAAGAACATGGGCGGGCTCCGGGGCAAGCAGTGGATGGTGCTTCCTTGGAGCGCCCGGCCGCGGCGTTTGGATTCGAGCCGGTAAAGAAAAAGGCGCTGCACCCCCTCAAATCCATGGGTTTTGAATGTCGAAAAAATTTACACCCCTAGATTGAAGTTGGGGGTCTGTACTCATAAGTCATTGATATTGAATGGAATTAATGATTTGGCATGGCGATTGCTGATTGGGGATCATTGAAATTCTTTGAGGGCATCCGCCATGAAGTTGACTTCCATCGCAGCTGCAATCCTGGCGGCTTCCCTCTGCAGCGGCGCGAACGCCGGCATCGTCTTCACGTTCACGGAAAACGGCGCCAACGTCGTCATGAACTCCTCCGGCACCATCGACACCAGCCTGCTCGTGCTGCAGCAGTCCGTGTCCGGCTGGGGCGGCACCGGCGTCGAGCAGAACGGCAATCACGACATCATGGGCGGCACGAGCGTCGGTGCCGTGAACATGTCCTTCGGCTTCCACGCCGGGACCAACTTCTCGGCCTGGTCCTCGGCCAACGGTCCCTGGGCTCAGTCCAGCTTCAACACGACCGTCAACAGCGGTCACAAGGGCTTCACGACCTATATCCGCGCCAACGGCGGCGGCCCCCAGCTGCCGGGCCTGGGCATCGAGCGCGAAGACCTGGAAGGCACGCTCTGGTCGCCTGACCAGACCTGGACCTTCCTGAACTCTTCCTTCGCTTCCCTGCAGATGTTTGCCGGCACCTACACGGTGACGGACGCGCAGACCGGCGAGTTCATCACCTTCCAGATCGGTGCCGCCAATCACGTCCCTGAGCCCGATGCCGCCGCCCTGGTCGGCCTGGCCCTGGTTGGCGCCTACGCCGCCCGCCGCGCCAAGGCTCGCAAGACCGCCTGATCCTCAGCCAAGGTTGACAAGCCCCGAGGGCGAGTCTGAGTGACTCGCCCTCGGGGCTTTTTCTTGATGGATGCGCCGCCGGGCCTCAGCGGGCCTTGCCGAAGTCCTGCGTCCAGTAGGTGCGGTAAGTGTTGCTGGCATTGCCCGCCACGCAGGCCACGCCGATGTCGCGGAAGTTGGCGTTCATCAGGTTGGCGCAATGGCCGTCGCTCTTCATCCAGCCATCCACCACGATGGCGACGGTGGCCTGGCCGGCGGCGATGTTCTCGCCCAAGCTGCTCCAGACATAGCCGGCGGCAGTGGCCCGCGTGCCGAGCGTGCTGCCGTCGCTGCCGGTGTGGCTGAAGAAGTTGTGCGCGACCATGTCGTCGCTGTGCACCACGGCGGCCTGGGTGAGGGCGGCGTTCCAGGCCAGATCGGGCGCCGGAGGGAAAGCGCCTTGCGCGCCGCAGGTCGCGCCGGCACGGCGGCGGGCGTTGACGGCGGCCAGCATGTCGGCCTCGAAGTTGGGCAGGTTGCAGGAGATGCGGGTGCCCGCGGTGGGCGGCGGCGCTGGTGCCGGGGAAGGCGCTGGAGCGGGGGAAGGGGCGGGCGCCGGCGCTGGAGGCGTTGTCGGCGTGGTGGACGGCGAATCGGAGCCTCCACCGCCGCAGGCGGTCAGCGAAACCAGGGTCGCGACAGCGAGGGGAGCAACAAGGCGAGCGGGAAGTTGGCGCATAGGCCAGCAGCGTCGCACGCCCGCCGTGGGCCCCGGTTACCGGGTGCAGCCGCGCCGGATGGCCGGCAACATCCCAACACAAAGAGGGGCGGCTTCAGGCCTGGGGCGCGTGGCAGACGGCTTCGATGTTGTGGCCGTCGGGGTCGATGACGAAGGCGGCGTAGTAGTGGGCGTGGTACTTGGGGCGCAGGCCCGGCGGGCCGTTGTCCTTGGCGCCCGCTTCAAGCGCTTCGCGGTAGAAGGCATCGACCTGCTGGCGGTTCTGCGCCATGAAGGCGAGGTGCAGATGGGCCGGCTTCTCCGCGGTCTCGAACAGGCACAGGCTCGTGATCTGGCCTTTGATGACCAGCTCGATGCCATAGCTCGGCTCGCCTTCAGCGCCCGCAGTGACACCAAGGGGCGCAAGCGCCTTGAGATAGAAGTTCTTGCTGGCGGCGAAGTCGCTGACGCCGAACTTGACGTGGTCAAACATGGGGTCTCCCGTGATGGCGCGCAATCTAACCGGCCTGACGCTAGAGCTGCCACCACGCGGGTAACAAAGCCCGCACCTCGGGCCGGGCATAGCGCTTGTCCAGCAGCCAGACCCAGCCGCGGTCGTCCACCGAGCGCAGCACACGGCCGGCGGCCTGCACGACCTTTTGCAGGCCGGGCACGAGGTCGGCATAGCCATGGTCGGCGCCGAACAGGGCGTCCAGGCGCTCGCGCACCTGGTCCTGCAGCGGCGACACGGGCGGCAGGCCCAGCGTGGCGATGAAGGCGCCGATGAGGCGGGTGCCGGGCAGGTCCACGCCTTCGGCGAAGGCGCCGCCGAGCACCGCAAAGCCGATGCCGCGGCCGCCCTCGACAAAGCGGTCGAGGAAGGCGCGCCGCGCCCCGTCGCCCATGGCGCGGCCCTGGCTCCATTGCACGACCTGGGGGTGGCGCTGCGCCAGGCGGGCGGCGGCCTTGTCGAGGTAGTCGAAGCTGCTGAAGAAGGCCAGGTAGTTGCCGGGGTGTTCGTTGAACTGAGCGGCCAACAGGTCCACCAGCGCGTCCATGGAGGCCTCGCGGTGCTCGTAGCGCGTGGACAGGCGATGGGCCACCTGAACGGTCAAGTGCTCGGGCGGGAAGGGCGCGGGCACGTCGATCCAGGCGGTGTCCTCGGGCATGCCGAGCAGCTGGCGCGGGTAGTCCGGCGGGCCCAGAGTCGCCGAGAACAGCGTGACGCTGTGGCAGCCTTCGAAGCGCTCCTTCAGGAAGGCGCCGGGCACGATATTGCGCACCGACAGCACGACGTCACGCACTTCGCCGGTGTCGACGGGCTCATCGTCTTCCAGCAGCGACAGATTGAGCGGCGCATCCGCCACCACGACGCGGCCGGCGCTGCGCTGCAGATCGCACAGCGAGTGGGTGTCGAAGCGGTCCAGCAGGCGCTGCAGGCCCAGCACCTCGAAATAGAACTCCAGCAGCGCGCCCACCTCCAGCGGATGCTTCTGCACATGGTCGCCCAGGGCGACGTTGACGCGCTGCAGGGCTTCGGCCAGCGCGTCGGGCACCTGCTTCAAGGGCTGGTAATCCTCGACTTGCTCGGTCCCCAAGCGGGCCAGCTCGCCGGCCAGGCGGCGCAGCGACGCGCGCAGGCTCACGGGCGCGCTGGCGAGCACTTCGCGCACACGGGCCAGGCTCAGGCTGATGCTGTACATGTCCCGCGCGCGGTCGATCAGGTTGTGGGCCTCGTCCACCAGCAGGGCCAGCTTCCAGTCCTGGGACTGGGCCAGGCCGTAGAGCTGGCCATAGGGGTCGAAGGCGTGATGCACGTCGCCGACGACGACGTCGGCCCAGCGCAGCAGTTCCTGGCCAAGGTAGTAGGGGCAGACGTCGTGCTTGAGTGCGATGCGGCGCTGGGCGGTAGGGTCCAGCCACGCCTGCTGCACGGCCTCGGCGCGGGCGGCGGGCAGCTTGTCGTAGAAGCCGTTGGCCAGCGGGCAGGCCTCGCCATGGCAGGCCTGGGTGGGGTGCTCGCAGGCCTGCTCCTTGGCCACCAGGGTCAGCACGCGCAGCGACTTGCTGGGCGAGACCTCGCGCAGCGCATCCAGGGCCTCCAGCGCGGCGATGCGGCCGGTGCCCTTGCAGGTCATGTAGCCGATCTTGTCGAGCTGTTGGGTGGGCATGGCGCGCAGCAGCGGGTAGAGCGTCCCCAGCGTCTTGCCGATGCCGGTGGGCGCCTGGGCCAGCAGATGGCGGCCGTTGGCGGCAACGCGGTAGACGGCCTCGGCCAGCAGGCGTTGGCCGGGGCGCAGATCGCCCTTGGGGAAGGGCAGGGCGTTGAGGTCGGCATCCCGTGCGACGCGGTGCTCGGCCTCCTGCTGCGCCCAGGCCTCGAACTGGCGGCAGCGCGCCTCGAAGGCGGCCTGCAGCGCGGGGGCCGCGACTTTCTCGCGCAGCACGGTCTCGTTCTGGGTGTCGGCGTCCACGTAGACCAGGGCCAGCTCCAGCTCCGCCAGCCCACGGTCGGTGGCGATGAGGGCGCCATAGGTTTCGAGCTGGGCCCAGTGCAGGGCGCGGCGGTTCTCGGGGATGAGGTCGACGGGGCCGCGGATGGTCTTGATCTCCTCCAGCCGGTTCACGTCGGCTTCGTAGCCGTCGGCCCGGCCGCGCACGCGCAGGTTGCCGTGGACAGCCTCCAGCGGCAGCTCGATCTCGTAACCCGGCGAGCGGCGCGCCAGCACAGCCAGCTGGCCGGCCTGGCCTTCCAGCGCCGTGGCCGAGGGCGTGAAGCGGCGGTCCAGGTCGCCGCGCTTGGCGGTGAACTCGCACAGGCTGCGCACCGAGACGCTGTAGTGCCAGTCGCTCAAAACAGACTCAGGTTGTCGGGCGCGGGCAGGGGCTCGGCGCGCGCTGCCGCGGGGGCTGCCTGCACTTCGCTGGCATGCACCAGGTTGCCGATGCGCACGCCCATCAGCCTCAAGCGCTTGTCGAACCTGACGCGCTTGAGGCACAGGCCCACGGCACGGCGGATGTCGGCAGCGCTGCTGATGGGCAGCTTGACGGTCTGGTCGCGCGTGACGGTCACGAAGCCCTCGAAGCGCAGCTTGATGCCCACCGTCTTGCCCGCATAGCGCTTGCGGGCCAGGTCGCGCGACAGGCTCTCGCAGAGCTCGTCCATGATCTGGCCCAGCAGCAGCCTGTCGTGCACGGCGCTGAGGTCGCGTTCGAAGGTGGTCTCACGGCTGATGGAGACGGGCTCGCTGTGGGTGACGACGGGGCGCGAGTCGCGGCCATGCGAGGCGTTGTGCAGCCAGTGGCCATAGCTGTCGCCGAACTGCTCGATGAGCCAGCGCGGGTCGGCGGCGGCGATGTCGCCAACCGTTTCGATGCCCAGTTTGATGAGCTTCTCGCTGGCCTTGGGGCCGATGCCGTTGATCTTGCGCACACCCAGCGGCCAGACGCGTGCGGGGATGTCGTCCAGGGTCAGCACCGAGATGCCGTCGGGTTTGTCCAGTTCGCTGGCGATCTTGCTGAGCAGCTTGTTGGGCGTGACGCCGATGGAGCAGGTCAGGCCGGTGGCGCGGCCGACCGAGTTCTTGATCTCGCGCGCCACGGCCTTCACGCCGCCCAGCGGATCGTGGCCGACGGCGTCGCGCACGCCGGGCACGTCGGTCAGGTCGATATAGATCTCGTCGATGCCGCGGTCCTCGATGACGGGGGCGACCTCAGCGACGGCGGCCTTGAAGAGGCGCGAGTACTTGCGGTAGCTGTCGAAATCGGCCGGCAGCAGGATGGCATCGGGGGCGCGCAGGGCGGCCTTCATCAGGCCCATGGCCGAGAACACGCCGAGGTCGCGGGCGGCGTAGGTGGAGGTGGTGACGACGCCGCGGCCGGTGTAGTCGCGCAGCTTGGAGTACTTCCAGCTGCCGTCTTCCAGCTGCTGTGGCGCATCGGCCCGCCGGCCGCCGATGACGACGGCCTCGCCCTTGAGCTGCGGATAGCGCAGCAACTCGACGGACGCGTAGAAGGCGTCCATGTCGAGGTGGGCGATCCAGCGCTCCGGTTGGTGCATGGCCTTGATTGTCACTGGGAATAAAGACAGGGTCTGGCAGCATCGGCAGAATGCGCCGAATCTCAACGGAGAGAGGCCCGATGCGCGTCCTGCTGCTTTGCACTTGCCTGTGGCTGGCCGCCTGTGCCGGTGGACCGCTGAACACGCCCAAGAACAAGCCGGCGGTGGCCGAGCCGGTGGCGCGTGAACCGCAAAGCGCCGTCAGCGAGACCATCGTGGCCCTGAGCTTCTCGGGCGGCGGCCTGCGCGCGGCGGCCTTCTCCTACGGCGTGCTGGAGGGCCTGCGCGATCAGCCCTCGGCCGATGGCCACAACCTGCTGGACGACGTGAGCTTCATCACCAGCGTGTCGGGCGGCTCCATCACGGCCGCCTATTTCGGCCTGCATGGCACCGAGGGCATGAGGGAGTTCCGCGACAAGGTGCTGATGCGCGATGGCGAGGCCGGCCTGCGCTTCAGTCTGCTCAACCCCAACAACCTGCGCCGGCTGTTCGCCGGCGGGCTGAACGATCGCAGCAACTTCAACGATTGGCTGGAGCGCGACGTGTTCCAGGGGGCGACGTTCGCCGACATGTTCCGCCACCAGAAGCCGGTCATCTGGATCAACGCGAGCAATGCCCAGTACCGGCTGGCCTTCCCCTTCCACGAGCGGGCCTTCGACGCCATCTGCAGCGACCTGGCCAGCTTCCCGGTGTCGGAGGCCGTCGCCGCGTCCATGGCGGTGCCGCTGTTCTTCGCGCCGGTGGTGCTGGAGAAGTTTCCCGAGTCCTGCCAGAAGCCCATGGCCGCCAGCTCGGACCGCGTGGTGGGCCCCGAGCGCGACGACCAGCACCGGCTGCGCGTGGCGCTGCTGCGGGCGCTGAAGGACTTCCGCGACACCCGGACGGGCCGCTATATCAAGCTGGTGGACGGCGGCATCACCGACAACCTGGGCCTGGTCAGCATCCTGCAGAGCCGCATCCTGCTGAACACGCCCTACGGCCCGATCAGCGAGCACGACGCGGCGAACATGCGACGCATGCTGTTCGTCGTGGTCGATGCAGGCCAGGGCCCGAGCGGCGACTTCGGCCGCGAGGTGGCCGGGCCCTCGGGCCTGGACGTGGCGACGGCCGCCGTGGACACGGCCATCGAGAGCACGATGCGCATGAGCTATGCCTACTTCGTGCCCATGGTGCGCAACTGGGAGCGCGACATCGTGACCTGGCGCTGCTCACTGCCCGAGGAACGCAAGGCCGCGCTGCGGGCCTGGAACCCGGACTGGCGCTGCGAGGACATCAAGTTCGCCGTCACGCAGGTCAGCTTCGGCGACCTGCCCGAGGCCGAGGAGGTGGCGCTCAACGCCATCCCGACGCGGCTCAAGCTGCCGGCCGATCAGATCGACGCCTTGATCGCCGCCGGCCGGCGCGCGGTGCAGCGCGACCGCGGCGTGCAGCGTTTCTCGGCGAGCGTGCAGCGGGGCGAATAGTTACCAGAGGCCGTGGACCTGCGGCGCGATGCGGCGCTGGTAGAGCTCGGCCAGGGCCTGCATCAACGGCGCCGGCAGGGCTGCAAGGTCGGCAGCGCTGACGTTCTCGTCCACCTGGGCCGGCGTGCGGCCACCGGGGATGGCTGTCGTGACGGCCTCATTCATCAGGATCCAGCGCAGGGCCAGCCGGGCCATGCTGACGCCCTCGGGCAGCAGCTGGCGCAGTTCCTCGACGGCGGCCAGGCCCTGCTCGTAGTCGACGCCCGAGAAGGTCTCGCCCTTGTCGAAGGCCTCGCCCTGGCGGTTGAAGCCGCGGTGGTCGTCGGCGCCGAATTGGCTGTCGCGTGTGAACTTGCCGCTCAGCATGCCGCTGGACAGCGGCAGCCGCGCCAGCACGCCGACCTGAGCGGCGCGTGCGGCGGGCAGGAAGACTTCGGCGGGGCGCTGGCGGAACAGGTTGTAGATGATCTGCACCGACTGCACGCCCGGGAACTTGATGGCGGCAAGGGCCTCGTCGATGCGCTCGACGCTGACGCCGTAATGGCGCAGTTTGCCTTCGCGCACCAGGTCGTCCAGGGCGCCGAAGACCTCGGGCATGGCGTAGACGGCCGTGGGCGGGCAGTGCAGCTGCAGCAGGTCGAGGGTGTCGGTCTCGAGGTTCTTCAGGCTGCGCTCGATGAAGGGCTTCAAGTCGCGGTAGCCCTCGGCCACATGCGGGTTCAGGCGCCGGCCGGCCTTGGTGGCGATGTGGAAGGCGTCGCCCGGGCGCTCGCGCTTCAGGCGGGCCAGCAGGCGCTCGCTGTGGCCGTCGCCATAGACGTCGGCCGTGTCGAAGAAGTTCACGCCGCGGTCCAGGGCGCGATGCAGGGCGGCCATCGCGGCCGTGTCGTCGGTATCGCCCCAGGTGCCGCCGATGGCCCAGGCGCCGAAGCCGATGGCAGAGATGTTCCAGCCGGTGCGGCCGAGGGGACGGTAGATCATGCGTTGGGCCGGAAGTGGATGTTTGATGGTAACGCAACCATTTGCGATGCCGCGGGCGCGCGGATTGCCACGGAACCTGCAGTCCGCCGGCCAAGGACGCACCCGCGTCCGAGGCCAACACGGCTGCTGCCAACCACCCCAACGACGACGAGTGACCATGCCCCAGACCGTGATCGATGTGCACAACGGCATCCGCTTTCAGGTGGAGGTGGTGGCCCGTGGGCCGCTTTTCGAAGGCCGCTTCACCCTCCTCGACACGAAATGGAAGGCCAGCGGCGTCGACGATCCGTATCGGCCGGCGACCGAGAACGCCTGGGCCACCGAGACGGAGGCGCTGAACTACGCGACCGAGGCGGCCCACCACGTCATCGAGGGCATCGAGCCTTTCGTCGCCTGGTCTCGAAACGAGGAGTGAAGCGCCGGCTTCGTACTCGAATGGACCATGGACGACACCGCATCGCTGCTGCAGGGCCTCCTCGCCTTCGCGTGGGCGCCCATGCTGGTGGCTGCGGGCGTGCTGGACTGGGCCCTGCACCGCGCGCAGCGCATCGAGTTCACGGCCGGCATTGCCGAGTCGGCGCTGCACCTGGCCATGCTGGTGCTGGTGGGCAGCGCCATCCTGGCAGCGCTGCTGCTGGAGCCGACCGCCGGCTTGCTGGCGTGCCTGATCGGCGTCGTGCTGCTGCATGACCTGAGCTATCTGGCCGACCTGCGCGTGGCCCTGGCAAAGCGCCGCATTCCCATCCTGGAGCAATGGGTGCACGGCTTCCAGCACCTGCTGCCCTGGGCGGGCTTGTCATGCCTGCTGGCGCTGGCGCCAGGTCAGACGCTGGCGCTGCTGCAGCGGCCCGGCTACACGGCGGACTGGGCCCTGCGCTTCAAGGCGGACCCGCCGTGGACGTACACGGCCGTGATGTTCACCATCTCGATGCTGCTCAATGTGCTGCCCTTCTGCGAGGAAGCCTGGCGCAGCCTCAAGGTGGCGCAACGACGTTGAGCTCCGGTCCGGGTGACGCCGCTGCGGCGAACTACTTCTTGGGCGCGACGCTCAGGGCCTGTGCCATCTCGAGGTGATGACGAAGGCCGGGCAGCGTCTTTTCGGCCCAGGCCTTGACCTCCGGATCCTTGGCGTTCTTGGCGGCATCCTCGAACAGCTTGACCGTGTCCTTGTGGGCATTGACGCCGAAGTGCTTGGCATAGCGCTCGTCAAACTTGTCGTTGTCGCCCGCGTCGATCAACTTGATTTCGGCCTTTTGCTTGACCGAAGGTCCGTCCGGCAGCTTGACGTTCTTGGACGCTGCCAGCGCCTTCAGCTCGTCTGCCACCTTGGTGTGGTCCGCGATCATGGAATCGGCAAAGGACTTGACGTCGGGGCTCTTCGCCTTGGTCTGGGCCAGCTTGCTCGCCTCGATCTCGGCGGCCCCCGCGTGGGCCGCGTCCTTCATGAAGGCGGCATCGGACTTGGCCTGCGCGGGCAGGGCGGCGAAGGCGGCGATGGAAACGAGCGAGATACCGAGCAGATGGTGAAAACGGCGCATGGAGGGCTCCTGGTGATGAAGGGGCTGCGCGAGATGCGCATCCATCCCGAACGGCAAGCCCCGTTCCCGGCGAGCTCCGGGCATGTGCATTGCCTTGGATGAGGATCGTCCCCATCGGAATTGCCATGCCTCATCCCCGCCGCCCTCATCGGGAACTCCTGGCCTCGCTGGGCCTGCTGGTCCTGGCCTTCGGCGCAGCAACGGTTCGTGCCGACGAGAGCAAATTGCCCGCCAATGCCGACGTCGGTCCGAACCCCACGCTGGTGAAGCCGGTGAAGTCCGCAATTCCTACGGTCAACGTTGCACCCGCCGAGCCCTGGGGTGACCAGGAGGCCCCGACAGCGGCGGCCGGCCTGCAAGTGGCCGCTTTCGCCAGCGGGCTTGACCACCCGCGTTGGGTCCATGTGCTGCCCAATGGCGACGTCCTCGTGGCGGAAACCAACGGGCCGGAGCGGCCCGACGATGCCAAGGGCATCAAGGGCGCAGCGATGAAGCTGTTCCAGAAGCGCGCCGGTGCGGGGCCGAAAAGCGCCAACCGGATTTCCCTGCTGCGCGACGTGGACGGAGACGGCACCGCAGACCAGCGCGTCGTTTTCCTGTCCGGCTTGAACTCGCCTTTCGGCATGGCCCTGGTCGGCGACCTTTTCTACGTCGCGAACACCGACGCCGTCATGGTCTATCCCTACAAGCAGGGCCAGACGCAGCTGAATGCTGCCGAGGGCAGGACGCTGACGGACCTGCCCGCGGGCACCATCAACCACCACTGGACCAAGTCGCTGATCGCCAGTCCCGACGGCAGCAAGCTCTACGCCACGGTGGGCTCCAACAGCAACGTGGCCGAGAACGGCATCGAAGCCGAGGAAGGGCGCGCCGCGATCTGGGAGATCGACCGTGCCACCGGCAACAAGCGCCTGTACGCGACCGGATTGCGCAACCCCAATGGCATGGCCTGGATGAGGGCCGGCGGCGCCCAGGTCTTGTGGACCGTGGTCAACGAACGCGATGAACTCGGCAGCGACCTCGTCCCCGACTACCTGACTTCGGTGCGGGACGGCGGCTTCTACGGCTGGCCCTACAGCTATTACGGCGCGCATCTGGATGATCGGGTCAAGCCGCAGCGGCCCGACCTGGTGGCCAAGGCCTTAAAGCCCGACTACGCACTGGGCTCCCATGTGGCGCCGCTGGGCATGACGTCGGCGGACGGCAAGCTGCCGGGCGTCCTCGCAGCCGGCAAGGGGGACCAGGGCGTCTTCATCGGCATGCACGGCTCCTGGAACCGCAGGCCGCTGTCGGGCTACAAGGTCGTCTACCTGCCTTTCGCCGACGGCAAGCCCGTGGGCCTGCCCATCGACGTGCTGACGGGCTTTGTCGACAAGGACGGCAAGGCGCGTGGCCGGCCGGTCGGCGTGGCCATGGACACGCGTGGCGGGCTTCTGGTCGCCGACGACGTCGGCAACGTCGTCTGGCGCGTATCGCCGCGTTGATCAGCAGCGCAGCGCCGAACTCAGACGGGGCTTTCGTGTTGCAGGTCCGGGTCCTCGCGGTCGGCGTCGTCCGGCTGGATCGCCTTCTCCTGCCCGGAGGGGGCGTCATCGCTCTGGGGGTGCTGCGGCAGATGCGTCGCGGGCGGGTTGGCCGGTGCGGGAGCGGCGGGCTGGGCGTTCGGGGGCGCGGGATGGCTCATGAGGATTCCTTCCGGAATCCCCATGGCAATCGCCGTGCCGCCCCCCGGGCCGGTTCAGTCGTTCAAAGCACTTCGGAAGCGAAGTCCGCCAGCCGCGAGCGCTCGCCGCGGGCCAGCGTCACATGGCCGCTGTGGGCCCAGCCCTTGAACCGGTCGACCGCAAACGTCAGGCCCGAACTGCCCTCGGTCAGGTAGGGCGTGTCGATCTGGGCGAGGTTGCCCAGGCAGACGATCTTGGTGCCCGGGCCGGCGCGGGTGATCAAGGTCTTCATCTGCTTGGGCGTCAGGTTCTGGGCCTCGTCGATGATGACGAATTTGTTCAGGAAGGTGCGCCCGCGCATGAAGTTCAGGCTCTTGATCTTGATCTTGCTGCGCACCAGGTCGTTGGTGGCGGCGCGGCCCCATTCGCCGGCCGAAGAGCCGCCCTTGGCCAGCACCTCGAGGTTGTCGTCCAGGGCGCCCATCCAGGGCCCCATCTTTTCTTCCTCGGTGCCGGGCAGGAAGCCGATGTCCTCGCCCACGGGCACGGTGACGCGGGTGACGATGATCTCGCTGTAGCGGCGGTCATCGAACACCTGCGCCAGGGCTGCGGCCAGCGTCATCAGCGTCTTGCCGGTGCCGGCCGTGCCGGTCAGCGTGATGAAGTCGCATTCCGGGTCCATCAGCAGGTTCAGGGCGAAGTTCTGCTCGCGGTTGCGCGACGTGACGCCCCAGACGGCGTGCTTCTGGTTGCCGTAGTCCTTCAGCGTGCGCAACACGGCCGTCTTGCCGGTGATCTCGGTGACCTTGGCATACAGCGGCGTCTCGCCGGGGGCTTCCAGGTAGACCAGCTCGTTGATCAGCAGCGTGGGCACGAGCGGGCCGCTGATGCGGTAGAACGTCGTGTTGCCCTGCTGCCAGCTCTCCATGGTCTTGCCATGGCGGTCCCAGAAGTCCGAGGGCAGGGCCTGGACGCCGGTATAGAGCAGGTCGGAGTCTTCCAGCGTCTTGTCGTTGCGGTAATCCTCCGCCGGCAGGCCCAGGGCGCGGGCCTTGATGCGCATGTTGATGTCCTTGGACACCAGCACGACTTCGCGGCCCGGGTGGCGGCCCTTTAGCGCCTGGACGACGCCCAGGATCTGGTTGTCCGCCTTGCCCTGGGGCAGGCCCTGGGGCAGGGGCGTGTCGATCAGCTCGGTCTGGAAGAACAGCTTGCCCTCGGCCTCGCGGTGGCCGGTGCCGGCCAGGGGCAGGCCCTTGGACATCTCCTCGATGCCGCTGGTCTTGAGGCTGGCGGCGAGCTGGTCGAGCTCGCGGCTGACCTGGCGCACATTGCGGGCGACCTCGGTCATGCCCTTCTTGTGCCCGTCCAGCTCCTCGAGCGTGATCATGGGCAGGAAGACGTCGTGTTCCTCGAAACGGAACAGCGACATCGGGTCGTGCATCAGCACATTGGTGTCGAGCACGAAGAGCTTGGCGGCGCCGGCGGGTTTGCGGGTGCGCTTGGGCGCGGCGGACTTGGCCGGGGCTTTGCTCGCCGTTTTGGTGGGCAAGGCCGGCCTGGCGGCCGCGGGGCTGGAAGCGGGGGTGGGGAGGCGCAGCACTTCGGCTGTCGGGGCTGCAACCGGTGTCACCGGGGCAACCGCAGGCGCGACATGGGCTGTCGCGCGGGGTTTGCTGGGGGTCAAAGTGGCCGAGTAAGCAGTGGCATCGAGGCGGCTGGCGCGTTGTGCAGGAGGCTTAGGCAGTGGCATGTACGGCGGATGGGCGACAAGTGAACCCCCTGCGATCCAGGCTCCAGAAAGCAAAAAGCCGCACAGGATGAGTGCGGCTTTGCAGTCTGAGACAAGGATTCGACCCGGGGCATGAGTTGATTATGCACATACCGCGGGGGCCCGCGATGTCAGCAAACAACGCGTTTGACGCGTCACCTGGCGATTCAGGCGGCTTCCTTCTTCAGGCCCTTCACAGCCTTCAGGACTTCGTCGACGTGGCCGGCGACCTTGATGCCGCGCCATTCACCCACCAGGATGCCGTTCGGGGCGATCAGGAAGGTCGAGCGCTCGATGCCCTTGACCTTCTTGCCGTACATGATCTTGTTCTTGACCACGCCGAACATATGGCAGAGCTTTTCCTCGGTGTCGGCGATCAGCTCAAAGGGCAGCTCCAGGGCCTGCTTGAACTTCTCGTGCGAGGCCATGTTGTCGCGCGAGACACCCAGCACGACTGCGCCGGCCTTCACGAAGTCCTTGTGGCGGTCGCGGAATTGCATCGCCTCGGTGGTACAACCCGGCGTGTTGTCTTTCGGGTAGAAATACAGCACGACCGACTTGCCCAGGAAGGCATTGGCAGTGAACTTCACGCCGCCGGTGGCTTGAGCCTCAATTTCCGGCAGGGGTTTGTTGAGCGCAGGCGTCATTGGGGAGTGCAGCAGAAGCGTTGTGCTCGCGGGGTCCCCGGTTCGTGATCACTCCGTGAAGCCTTTCACGGAAGCAATCTACGCGGGCGCCCGCAGGCAATAGCCCGTGATTATAAAGCCTTGCCGGTCTCCCGACCGGCGGAGGTCATCCCTCAATGAGCAATGCTGCCAGAACATTGCGGCCTTCGCTGGCCAGCACGTTGTAAGTCCGGCAGGCGGCAGCGTTGTCCATGACCTCGAAACCGATGCTCGCTTCGACCAGGCCTCGCCACAGGGCGGGGCTGGGGAAACGCAGCCGGGCGCCGCTGCCGAAGACGACCAGTTCGGGGTTCAGGGCCCGGATCGCTTCGAAATGCGCAGTTTGAAATTCCTCGAAGCGCGAAGGCGCCCAGGCGACCACGTCACCCTTCCAGGGGACGAGGACGCTGGTCGTGTGCGGCCGGCCGTTGACCCAGACGCCCTGGGTGTCATGGCGGGAAATGCTGTTGCCGCCTTGCGGCTCGTCGAGCTGGAACTTCATCGGGAAAGGGGCGCTCGGCCCAGGAAAACCGGGCGCGAGTGTCGCGCAGAACGGCAGGCCGCGTGCCCGGGCCTTGCTTAAACTCCAAGATCCCCCTTTTTGCACTGCAGCAACGCTGCGCCGGAGCCCCTTTTGAAGCCCATCGCCAAGTCCAGCAAGCTCGCCAGCGTCAGCTACGACATCCGTGGCCCGGTGCTGGACAAGGCCCGCCAGATGGAGGAAGAGGGCCAGAAGATCATCAAGCTGAACATCGGCAACACGGCGGTGTTCGGCCTGACGCCACCGGACGAGATCGTGCAGGACATGATCCGCAACCTCGGCGACGCCGGCGGCTACACCGACAGCAAGGGCCTGTTTGCGCCGCGCAAGGCGGTCGTGCACTACACGCAGCAGCAGGGCGTCAAGGGCGTGACGGTGGACGACGTCTACCTGGGCAACGGCGCCTCCGAGCTGATCCAGATGGCCATCAATGCCCTGGTCAATGACGGCGACGAAATCCTGATCCCGGCGCCCGACTTCCCGCTCTACACGGCGGTGGTCGGCCTGTCGGGCGGCCGCCCCGTGCACTACCTGTGCGACGAGGGCGCCGGCTGGCTGCCCGACCTGGCCGATATCGAGGCCAAGATCAGCCCGCGCACCCGCGGCATCATGGTCTGCAACCCCAACAACCCGACCGGTGCTCTGTATCCGGACGACCTGCTGCGCGGCATCATCGAACTGGCCCGCAAGCATCAGTTGGTGGTGTTTGCCGACGAGATCTACGACAAGACGCTCTACGACGGCAACACGCATACCGCCATGGCGTCCCTGGCCGATGACGTGCTGTTCATCACCTTCAATGGCCTGTCCAAGAACTACCGCGCCTGCGGCTACCGCGCCGGCTGGATGGTCGTCAGCGGCGAGAAGCGCCATGCCCGCGACTACATCGAGGGCCTGAACATGCTGGCCTCGCTGCGCCTGTGCTCCAACACGCCGGGTCAATTGGCCATTCAGACCGCCCTGGGCGGTTACCAGAGCATCAAGGACCTGGTCGCGCCCACCGGGCGGCTGTGCCACCAGCGCGACCTGGCCTATGAGCTGCTGACCCAGATCCCGGGCGTCAGCGTCGTCAAGCCCAAGGCAGCGCTGTACATGTTCCCGCGTCTGGACCCCAAGATCTACCCAATAGCCGACGACCAGCAGTTCGCCTACGAGCTGCTGGCCGAGGAGAAGGTGCTCATCGTCCAGGGCACCGGCTTCAACTGGCCCGAGCACGACCATTTCCGCCTCGTCTTCCTGCCCAATGTGGACGACCTGCGCGAGGCCATCGGCCGCATTGAACGTTTCCTGGGTGGCTATCGCCGCCGTCATTCCGTCTGATTTCCCTGTCCCCGAGAGCCCTGCAATGAAAGCCATCCAAGTCGGCCTGATCGGCCTCGGCACCGTTGGTGCCGGCACCTTCCACGTCTTGCAGCGCAACCAGGCCGAGATTCGCGGCCGCGCCGGGCGGGGCATCGAGATTGCGATGGTGGCCGCCCGCAATGCCGAGCGCGCCAAGGCCTACCAGGCCATCGTGGGTGACGGCGTGCCCTGCGTGGGCGACGCCCAGCAGCTCGTCAACAACCCGGCCATCGACATCGTCGTCGAGCTGATCGGCGGCATCGAACCGGCGCGCAGCCTGGTGCTGCAGGCGATTGCCAACGGCAAGCATGTGGTCACGGCCAACAAGGCCCTGCTGGCCCTGCATGGCACCGAGATCTTCGAAGCCGCCCGCGAGAAGGGCGTCGTCGTCGCGTTTGAGGCAGCCGTGGCCGGCGGCATCCCCATCATCAAGGCGCTGCGCGAAGGCCTGACGGCCAACCGCATCGAGTGGATTGCCGGCATCATCAACGGCACCACCAACTTCATCCTGTCCGAGATGCGCAGCAAGGGCCTGGACTTTGCCGTCGTGCTGAAGGAGGCGCAGCGCCTGGGCTATGCCGAGAGCGACCCCACCTTCGACATCGAAGGCGTCGACGCCGCCCACAAGCTGACCCTCATGAGCGCCATCGCCTTCGGCGTGCCGGTGCAGTTCGACAAGGCTCATGTGGAAGGCATCTCCAGCCTGCAGGCGACCGACATCAAATACGCCGAGCAGCTGGGCTACCGCATCAAGCTGCTGGGCATCACGCGCCGCCGCGACAACGGCATCGAACTGCGCGTGCACCCGACGCTGATCCCGTCCAGCCGCCTGATCGCCAATGTCGAGGGTGCGATGAACGCCGTCGTCGTGCAGGCCGATGCCGTCGGCACGACGCTGTACTACGGCAAGGGCGCCGGCTCCGAGCCGACCGCCTCGGCCGTCGTGGCCGACCTGGTGGACGTGACCCGCCTGCACACGGCCGACCCGGACCACCGCGTGCCCCATCTGGCCTTCCAGCCCGACGCGATGAGCGACACGCCCATCCTAGAGATGGCCGAGGTGCACACCGCCTTCTATCTGCGCCTGGTCGTGGCCGACCAGCCCGGCGTGCTGTCGCGCATCACCACCATCCTGGCCGAGCACGACATCTCCATCGACGCCGTGCTGCAGCGCGAATCCGCCGAGGGCGAGCGCCAGACCGACCTCATCATCCTGACCCACGACACCGTCGAGGGCCGCATGAACGAGGCCCTGGCCAAGATGCAGGGCCTGCCGACCGTCCTCGCCCCCATCGTCAAGCTGCGCAAGGAAGAACTGGCCTGAGCCGGACATCGACATGAAGTACATCAGCACCCGCGGCGACCAGACCGAGCGCGGCTTCTCCGACATCCTGCTGGAAGGCCTGGCGCCCGACGGCGGCCTCTACCTGCCCAAGGCCTATCCCAAGGTCGATGCGGCCATGCTGTCGCGCTGGCGCGGCCTGGCCTATGCCGACCTGGCCTTCGAGATCCTGTCTCTCTACATCGACGACATCCCGGCCGATGACCTGCGCGCCATCACGCGCAAGGTCTACACGGCCGAGGTCTTCGGCTCGGAGGCCATCACGCCGCTGACCTGGCTGGGCGACCACATCGCCCTGCAAGGCCTGTCCAACGGCCCGACGCTGGCCTTCAAGGACATGGCCATGCAGTTGCTCGGCGCGCTGTTCGAGTACGAGCTCGGCCGCCGCGGCGAGACGCTGAACATCCTGGGCGCCACCTCGGGCGACACCGGCAGCGCCGCCGAATACGCGATGCGCGGCAAGAAGGGCGTCAGCGTCTTCATGCTCAGCCCCAACGGCCGCATGAGCCCCTTCCAGCAGGCGCAGATGTTCAGCCTGCAGGACGCCAACATCCACAACATCGCCATCGAAGGCGTGTTCGACGACTGCCAGGACATCGTCAAGGCCGTGTCCAATGACCTCGCCTTCAAGCGCGAGCACCGCATCGGCACTGTCAACTCCATCAACTGGGCGCGCCTGCTGGCCCAGGTCGTCTACTACTTCGCCGGCTATTTCCAGGCCACCAAGAGCAATGCCGAGAAGGTCAGCTTCACGGTGCCGAGCGGCAACTTCGGCAATGTCTGCGCCGGCCACGTCGCGCGCATGATGGGCCTGCCGATTGCCAAGCTGGTCGTCGCCACCAACGAGAACGACGTGCTCGACGAGTTCTTCCGCACCGGCGCCTACCGCCCGCGCGGCACCGCCGACACGCACGAGACGTCCAGCCCTTCGATGGACATCTCCAAGGCCAGCAACTTCGAGCGTTTCATCTTCGACCTGCTCGGCCGCGACGGTGCGCGCGTGAAGCAGAACTTCGGCGCCAGCCAGTTCGAGCTGGGCGGCGGCGAGCATGCCGACATCGCCGGCTTCGGCTTCCTGTCCGGCCGCAGCACGCATGCCGACCGCGTCGCCACCATCCGCCGCTGCCATGCCGAGCATGGCGTCGTCATCGACCCGCACACGGCCGACGGCCTCAAGGTGGCGCTGGAGAAGCGCGACCCCAATGTCACCATGCTGGTGCTGGAGACGGCCTTGCCGGCCAAGTTCGCGGCCACCATCGTCGAAGCCCTGGGCCAGGAGCCGCCGCGGCCCGCGGGCCTGGAAGGCATCGAGCAACTCCCCAAACGCGTGAAGGTCATGCCGGCCGACGTGGGCCAGGTGAAGGCCTACATTCACGCTCATGTCTGAAGCGCCCAAAGCCAAACCTGCCCTGACCCCGCTGGACGACGCGCTGGGCCAGCTGCTGGCGCAGGTCCAGCCGCTCAGCCGACGTGAGACTCTGGCCACCAGCGCGGCCATCGGTCGCGTGCTGGCCGCCGACCTGGTCTCGCCCGTGGACGTGCCGCCGGCCGACAATTCGGCCATGGACGGCTATGCGCTGCGCGCCGCCGATCTGGGCCGGTCGCTGCCCGTCACCCAGCGCATCCCGGCCGGCAGCGTGCCCGTGCCGCTGCCACCCGGCGAGGCCGCGCGCATCTTCACCGGCGCCCAGGTGCCGCTGGGTGCTGACACCGTCGTCATGCAGGAGTACACCGAGCTGGTGGGCAACCAGGTCAGCGTGACCCAGCCCATCACGGCCGGCGCCAATGTGCGCCTGCGCGGCGAGGACGTGCGCGCTGGCGCCGTCGTGTTGCCGGCCGGCACGCGGCTGGATGCTGTCGCCGTCGGCCTGGCCGCCACGGCCGGTGCTGCCGAACTGACCGTGACGTGCCGCCCGCGGGTGGCGCTGTTCTCGACCGGCGACGAACTCGTCATGCCGGGCGAGCCCCTGCCGCCCGGCGCCATCTACAACTCCAACCGCTTCACGCTGAGGGCCCTTGTCGAAGGCTTGGGCTGCGAGGTCATCGACCTGGGCATCGTGCCGGACCAGCTCGACGCGACGCGCGCGGCGTTGCGCGAAGCCGCCGCCAAGGCCGACGTCATCCTGACCTCGGGGGGCGTCTCCGTCGGCGAGGAAGACCATCTGCGCCCGGCCGTGCAGGCGGAAGGCCAGCTCGACCTCTGGGCCATCGCCATCAAGCCCGGCAAGCCCTTCGCTTACGGTCGCGTCGGGCAAGCCCACTTCATCGGACTGCCCGGCAATCCGGTGTCCAGCCTGGTGACCTTCCTGGTGCTGGTGCGGCCCTTCCTGTTGAAGCTGCAGGGCGCCGCTCGTGTGACGCCGCGCGGCTATCGGCTGGCAGCGGGCTTTGACTGGCCCAAGCCCGACAAGCGCCGCGAGTTCCTGCGCGTGCGCCTGGACGAGGCGGGCGGCTTGGCGATGTTCTCCAACCAGAGCAGCGGCGTGCTGACCTCGGCCTTCTGGGCCGATGGCCTGCTCGACAACCCCGCCGGCCAGGCCTTCAAGGTCGGTGACGCGGTGCGCTTCATCCCCTTTGCGGAGTTGCTGTCGTGAGCGCCGCGCCGGGCCGCCCCAAGCGAGCTCGCTCCCGCCTGGCGGGACAGGCCGCAGGCCGAAGGGTGCACCCATGAGCATCACCGTCAAGCTGCGCTTCTTTGCCTCGCTGCGCGAGAAGCTGGGCGAGGGCGAGGCAATGGCTTTGCCCGAGAGCAGCACGGTCGCTGCCGCGCGCGAGGCGCTGATGGCGCGCGGCGGTGCCCACGCCGAAGCCTTGGCTCGTGGCCGTGCCGTGCGTGCGGCACTGAACCAGAAGATGTGCGCCGAATCCGCCCCGCTGTCAGACGGCGACGAATTGGCTTTCTTTCCCCCGGTCACCGGCGGCTGACGTGCAGGGCCTGCATCTGACGGCCGACCTGCACGGCGTCGAGCCGGCACTGGCGGTCATGCGTGATGCCGACGCGCTCGCTACGCTGTGCCGCGATGCGGTCACGCGCTCCGGGCTGACCGGCGTTGCCGAACTCTTCCATCGATTTGCGCCGAAGGAAGAGCAAAGCGGCATCACCGGCGTCGTGCTGCTGGCGGAGTCCCACCTCGCCGTGCACACCTGGCCCGAACTCGGCGGCGTGACGCTGGACGTCTACGTCTGCAACTACGGTGCCGACAACAGCGCCAAGGCCGAGGCCCTGCTCGATGCCTTGCTGAAGGCCTTTGCGCCGCGCGAAACCGAGGTTCAGAGGCTGAGCCGCGCCGCTGCCTCGACGCCGGCTGTGTAGGCCTCCTCGAAGACCGAATACCCGGCCAGGTCGCTGTGCGCGAAGACGACGCGGCCACGCTGGGCGTTCAACGCCGCCAGCTCGGCAGAGCCGCGCAGGCCCGGCGTGGGAATGCTCATCGCGTGGCCGAAGCGGCACAGGTCGATGCGCTCCAGCTTGGCCGGCAAATCGGGATGGGTCTGGGCCAGTTCCTGCGTGACGACCTGTGCCCAGTGTTGCCAGGGCTGCTTCAGCAACTCGCCGCGCTGGGTTTCGGGCAGGGCGAGATAGGCCGTCAGCAGCGGCGCACGTGGCGTCGGGTCCAGCGTCTGGTGACGGGCATCCACATAGCCGAGGGCCGTCGAGCCATAGCGCACGTTGTCCCAGGACGGCGGTGCGCCGGGGCGTTGCAGCAGGGGTTCGCGCAGCGAGAGGTTGGCCGTCACCCAGGGCGCGTGGCGCTGCTTCAGTGAGCGCAGCGCATCGGGTGGTGCGGCCAGCAGATGCCCAGAAACGAACAGCGGCGTCGCCATGACGACGGCCCGCGCCGCCCAGCGTTCGGGCGCGTCGGCGGCCTCGTTCCAGGCCAGCAGCTCGATGCCCTGGCGCCGTTCGGTGACGCGCAGCACGGTGCGGCCCAGGTGGATGCGCTCGTGCAGCGGCGCGACGATCTGGGCGCTGAGCCAGCCATTGCCCTCGGGCCAGGTCAGCACCGGCTCGCGTTCGCCGGCCTCGTCGCCCGGCGCGTGAAAGCCGTGGCGGCTGGCGAAATAGTGAAGCCCGGCCCAGGCCGAAACGATGTCAGCGCCGGCGCCGAAGTCATCGCGACAGCAGTAGTCGAGGTACCAGCGCAGCCGGCTGTCGTTCAGGCCCTCGCGGTCCAGCCAGGCGGCGAAGGTCTGGCTGTCCAGGGCTGTGTGGCCGGGCGTCCAGCGAGCGCGGTGACTGGGCATGGCGAAGCCGAGTTCTCGCTGCGCCTGGGTGACCCGGTCTGAGAAGCGCCGGTACTGGGCCTGCGCAGCGGCGCCCTCCGGTGGCGGCAGCAGCCCGTCGCGCCATTCACCGGCTATGAAGAGACGCTCCTGGGGGCTGTGGCAGAGATGCTTCTCGTCCCAGACGGTGCGCCCCAGCTGTTCGCGGGCCAGGCCCAGCTCATGCAGCAGTTCGCCCACTTCACGCGCCTGGGCGTCCGGCAAGGGCAGGTAGTGGGCGCCCAGCGGGCAGGCCGAGCCGCCGATGCTGTGGCCGCGGCTGTTGCCGCCGGCCTGATCCTCGAGATCCAGGATGGCGAAGTCATCGATGCCGCGCTTGGCGAGAGCCCGCGCGCACGCGAGGCCCGCGATGCCAGCGCCGACGATGAGGACGCCCGTCGTCTTCAGCGGTCCATCGGCCTTGGGCAACTCGCCGCGCAGCCGGTGGCCGCGCTCGGGATGCGTGCCGACCCACCCGCCCTGCAGGGGTGGCGCATCGGTCGTGCAGCCGCTGGCGAGCAGGCCGAGCAAAACCGCCCGGCGCGAAGGGCCGGGAGCAGCGACGGGGCTAGAGAGAGGGCGGGGCGGGCGCAAGGCCGGCAGGGTAGCAGCCTGCGCTGCCGCGCCGTCAGCTCGCGGCCGGCGTCACGTCCTTGCCATCGCTATTCGAGCGCCATTCGCGCAGTTCTTCGGCCAGCACCGGGTGGTGGTCGGCCGCAGCGCGCAGCATCAGCGCCTCGACATTGGCTTCGGTCACATGCTCGTGACCGACGCCGTGGACGAGGTTGTCATAGATGCTGTCGAGGTCCCCGGCATCGGTATCAGGCGGCGTGCTGGGCACGTGGACCTGGGCCAGGGCTTCGGGCTTCAAGTGGGCAGTCTGCATGGGTGGCTCCTGCGCCGGCGCCTAGTGGCCGGCGAGCCCATCTTGCAGCAAAAGACGCTCCTAGTGAACCTGTCCCCACTCGGTTTCAAACTCTTGCACCAGGACCTGGTTGCTGAGGCGGTTCACTTCGGTGGGCACGCGGGCCATGTCGGGCGGAAAGTCCAGCAGGGCCGGCAGGCTCTTGGGGCTGAGGAAACGCAGGCCAGGCGGGAAGGTGGGTGGCTGGCGGAAGGGCCGGCGCGAGGCCATCACGAAGCCCCATTCGCCAAAGCTCGGCACGTGGGCGTGATAGGGCGTGGCCGTCAGGCCGACGGACTCCAGCGTCGTCACCACCGTCCAGAAGCTACGCC
This sequence comes from Roseateles saccharophilus, assembly GCF_031458095.1. Classification (GTDB taxonomy): domain Bacteria; phylum Pseudomonadota; class Gammaproteobacteria; order Burkholderiales; family Burkholderiaceae_C; genus Pelomonas; species Pelomonas saccharophila_A. Next base: position 972,973 of record NZ_JAVDXU010000001.1, on the reverse strand, counting down.
GTGCGATCAGCGGCGAGGTGGTCTGCACGACGGCATAGCCGGCGGCGCTCAGATGTTGGTCGACGAGTTCGTAGAAGCTGGCCGTGTAAAGCTTGCCCAGCGCGAAGTTGGACGGATCGGGGAAGTCGATGACGATGACGTCGAAGACCTCGGGGTGCTGCTCCAGCCAGCCAAAGGCGTCGGCGTTGACGATGCGCAGCTTGGGGGACGACAGCGAGTGCCCGTTCAGCGCTGCCAGCTTCGGATTCGAGGTGAACAGGCCGGTCATCTGCGGATCCAGCTCCACCAGCGTTACCTGCTCGACGCTGGGGTATTTGAGGATCTCGCGCACCGCCATGCCGTCGCCACCGCCGAGCACCAGCACGCGCTTGGGCACGCCCTGGGCCGCCATGGCCGGGTGCACGAGGGCTTCGTGATAGCGGTACTCGTCGCGCGAATGGAATTGCAGATTGCCGTTCAGGAAGAGGCGCGTGCCGCCGCCGCCGTCGGTGACGACGATGCGTTGGTAGGCGCTGCTCTGCTTGAAGACGATGTGCTCGCCGTAGAAGCGCTCCTCGGACCAGCGCGTCAGCGCATCGGCACCGAGCAGGGCCGCGAGCAGCAGCACGGCCGACAGCCCGCAGGCGATGGCCTGGCTGCGGCGCGCGCGCAGCTCGGCGCGGAAGATCCACAGCGCCCACACCGCGACGGCAACGTTCAACAGGCCGAAGGCGATGCCGGTGCGCACCAGGCCGAGCTGGGGTACCAGCACCAGCGGGAAGGCCAGGGCGACGAGCAGGGCGCCGAGGTAGTCGAAGGTCAGCACCTGCGAGACCAGGTCCTTGAGCCCATAGCGCGCGCTGAAGTGGCGCTTCAGGATGCGCATGACCAGCGGGATCTCCAGCCCCACCAGGGCGCCCACCAGCAGCACCAGGGCGTAGAGCAGGGCGCGGAAGGCCATGCCCTCGCCGGGTGGCAGCAGGCTGTGCACGGCGAACAGGCCGGCCGGCATCAGCCCGCCAATGACGCCGACCAGCAGCTCCACCTGCAGGAAGACGCCGACCAGCTGGCGCTCGACGAAGCGCGACAGCCAGGAGCCCAGGCCCATGGCGAAGAGGTAGACGCCGATGACGGTGGAGAACTGCAGCACCGAGTCGCCGAGCAGATAGCTGGCCAAGGCGCCTGCCGCCAGCTCGTAGACGAGGCCGCAGGCGGCGATGACGAAGACGCTGGCGAGCAGCAGCAGCTCGGCCAGCGAGGCGCGAGCCGTGGACGGCTGCTCGGTCACGGCTTGAGCGTCACCGAGAAGGCCAGCCGTCTGCCGTCGGGGCTGGCGGCGATATTGCGGATGACGCCGCCCAGGTCGGCGAGTTCGGCGAAGGGCTGGAAGCTGCTGCCGGCCTTGCCGTCCCAACGCAGCAGCAGGTTGCCGCGCGCCATCAGCATCGAGCCGTCGGGCAGGGCGACGAAATACTGGCTGCGGTTGGGGTCCTTCTCGCCCTCGGGGCCGACGGGTGTCTCCACCAGCGCCTGAGGCTCCTTGTCACCCGCGCCCATCGCGCAGATGCGCCAATGGGCCGGGTCGGTCTGATCGACAAAGAGGGCGCGCTTGCCGTCGGCCGTGCGGCCGAGCGACCGGCCAGGCTTGGCCGTCAGCAGCGTCTGCTGGCCGGTGGTGCGGCTGATGATGACGGCGCGATGGTTGTTGCGCTCCGGCACGTCGTCGACGAGGAAGGCGGCGATGAGGTCGGGGTTGATCCAGGCGTGATAGCCGATGCGCTTGGTCGGCACGACCGGGGCCACGGGCTTGCCGTTCCAGCCGAACAGCCACAGCGAGGGCTCGTTCATCTCGATGCCATAGGCCGGGTCGGCGGTGATGACGCGAATGGCCGAGAAGCCGCTGCCGTCGGCCAGCGGCGTCGGCGAGTAGAGGTTCTCCTTCGTCGCCGTGACGGCCGTCGTCGTGCCCTTGGCCAGCTCGTAGCGGTAGATGTTGTTCGAGCCCGAGCGGCCCGAGGTGTAGACGACGGCCGCGCCGTCGGGCGTGAAGGCGGGCTGGAAGTTGTTGCCCTTGCCCGGCGTGATGTTGCGGGCCTCGCTGACCTTGCCGGCCTTGACGTCCAGCTGGGCGATGAAGACGGCGACGTCGGGCGGCGCGTCGGCGGCCGAGGCGGCGCCGGCGATGGCGAGAAACAGGGCCGGGATGAGGCGGCGGACGGAGAAGCTCATGGCTTGCCTGTGCAGTCGTTCAGCGGATCGCGAGTGTCCGCTAGAACGACACCGGCTGAGGCAGGGCCTTGCTCCAATAGAAGATGTCCCAGCCGGCGCGCAGGCCGCCGGTGGTGAAGGGGTCGGTGGCGATCAGAGCCTCGACGGCGGCCTTGTCCGGCGCCCGCACCACCCACAGCCCGCCCACCGGCGTCGCCTCGGGAGACTCGCGCAGCGAGCCTATGGCCCTGACCATGCCGGTGTTCGCGGCCGCCCATTCCAGATGGGCCTGCAGCAGCTGGCGGCGCAACTCGCCGGCACCGGGCTTGTCGTGGAAGCGGATGGCGAACAGCGTCCAGTCTTCATGGGCGTTGCCCGTCAGGGCGGCGAAGTCGTGCGTCATGGGGTGTTCATCGCTTCGCGCCAGCGCATGGCGTCATGGATGCGGTGGCGGGTGCTGGGATGGTGGAAGAAGATGATCTCTTCCAGGGCGCCGGGGTCGGCCTTGCGGTATTCAACCAGCTTGAGCTGGCCCTCGGCAAAGCCATGCGGTTCGCGCGACAGGTTGAGGCCGAACTGGTCGGCCTCGGCCTCCTGGATGCGCGTGATGCTGTTGTTGACCGGCGTGGCCAGGGTCAGGAAAACGGAGAACACGGCCACCAGCATCGGCAGGCCGGCCACGTCGTCGACGCGGCTCACACCGGTGGACGCCGCGAAACGCGCGAGCAGCCTTCCCAGCACCCATTGCACGGTCGCAAAGCCGACAAAGAGCACGATGGTCAGCATGGCCATGGTCTTGCCGATGTGGTTCATCACATAGTGGCCCAGCTCATGGCCCATGACGGCGCGGATCTCGGGCTCCGAAGTGCGGCGCAGCAGGTTGTCGTTCAGGCGCACGGCAGCGGTGCCGAACAGGCCGGCCACATTGGCGCTGATGCGCGTCGTCTGGCGCGAAGCGTCGAAGACATAGACGTCCTTCACCGGCACGCCGTTGGCGTGGGCCATCTGCAGCACGGCTGTCTTGACGGGACCGTCCTCCACGGGCTTGTAGGTGTTGAGCAGGGGTTCGATGAGCACCGGCGAGACCGCGACCAGCAGGACGACCACGGCCATGCCACCGGCCGTCCCCCAGATCCACCAGCGCGCGCCGGCGCGGCGGATCAATGCATAGAGGCCGGCGACGACCAGGGCCATGAGAACGGCGTTGATGCCCTGCATCAGCGCCGCCTCGCCCAGCCAGGCTGGCAGGGTCTGGGTCGACATGCCATAGGCCTGCTCGCGCCACCAGCCCTCGTAGACGGCCAGCGGCAGCGTCAACAGCGTGGAGGCCAGCACGTAGATGGCGCCGACCAGCGCATCGCGGCGCAGCGGGCCCTTGCCGACGCGCTGGGCCCAGTCGCGCACGCGGGCGGCGCGGCGGCCGCTCATCATCAGGACCGCGACCGCGAGGCCGAGCAGCAGGTTCCACAGCTGCAGCCAGTAGCCGCCGGTGTAATAGGCGTCGGACTTGGCGACGACGTCGGCCGGCAGCCGGTCCATATAGGCCTGGGTAGCGGCCTCTGCGTTGCGGGGCAGGGCGGCGCGCCAGGCGTCGTCGACGGGGCGGATCTTGAAGCCCGAGGCCTGGGCGGTGGCGTCGGCCTTCTGGGCCTGTGTGGCGGCGCTGCCAGCGTCAGCGGCGTGGGTCAGCGTGAGGCTGAGCGCCAGGGTGGCTGCGGTCAACCATGTCTTCATCAATTCCTCCTGTCTTGAAGCGGCGCGATTGTGGCGACGCACACCGCACCGGAAGGCGCGATGCGACAGGCTGCGTGCAGGACGGGATGGACGGCTTCAGCCGTGGATGGCTGCAGCGACGATGTTGCCGATGGAGATGCACATGGCGCCGACGACGATGGCCAGGGCGATGTTCTTGTGCTCCACCAACTCTTCCCAGAGTTTGTAGGGCGTGATCTTGTCCACGATGATGAAGGACACCCAGAAGATGACGACGCCGATGACGGCATACATCGTCGAGCCGAGGATGACTTCAGGCTTGAGCCAGTCGAGGGTCATGATGTCGTTCTCCTATTTGTGGCCACCGCCACCGCTGCTGTAGCCGCCATAGCTGCCGCCGCTGCTGCCACTGCCGTAATAGCCACTGCTGCGCGAGCTGCGGCACTGGCGGTATTCGTTGCTGTTCTCGCCGAAGCTGGTCTTGTACTGCTGGCAATCGTCGCTGGAGCAGGCGCGCAGCAGGGCGAACAGCAGCACGATGAGGAAGAGGCCGATGATGATGTTGCGCAGCAGGTTGCCGCCGCTCTTGAAAGCCGAAGTGTCGCGTGCGAACTGGCCGGCGGGCGCCACCAGGTTGAAGGCCTTCTTGACGGCCTCGGCCGGCACCGGGCTGCCACCGCTCCAGGTGACCTCCGGCCCCTGCTGCTCGCGGCTCAGCAGGTTCTGGCCGTCGCGGGTGATGTAGTCGGTGACCTGGACGCGGTCCTCCAGGCGCACGGGCCAGTAGAACTCGCCGAGCACATGGGTCGTCTTGGCGCCGTAGACCCAGCGCTGCGCATAGTCGCGCCCCTGCCAGTTGACGCCGCCGCGGCCCTGGGTGGGCGCGCCGGTCAGCGTGCGCACCAGGCTCCAGCCCTCGCGGGTGTCGACGAGGAAGGCAAAGCCGGCCAGGCGGTTGTAGAGCAGGTATTCGCGCCAGAAGCTCTGTTCGTCCTCGGCGTCCTCGGGGATGTCGCAGCGCTCCTGGTAGCCCACGACCTGCCAGGCCTCGGGCTTGCCATCGCCGACCGCCAGCGTGCCGGTGCGGCCCAGCGGGATCAGCGGCGGCAGGCCGCGGTTCTGGGGCGTGAAGCCCAGCGCCTTGGCCTCGCCTTCGGGGAGGTCGACGATGGCATTGCACTGGGCGCAGACCATGCTCTTGGTCTGCGCCAGCTTGGGTTCCAGCGGCGCGCCGCAGCTCGGGCAGGCTATTGATCTGCCCTTGAACTTCGCTTCGGCGATCGACTCGCCCTCGGCCGTCTGACGCAGGCCCTGCAGGGCCATGTCGGCCAAGGCCACACTGCGGCCGACCGACCAGATCGGCGCCGCGCCCTCGCGGTACTCCAGGCTGCCGACTTCACCCTGGGCGTTGCGCAGCTCGACGACGCGCCCGGCCTTGGGCGGGCGCGGCAGCTCGCCCTCGGCGGCGCGCAGGGCGGCCTCGATGATGGCGGCGACCTGCCAGCGCTGGCCGGCCAGCGTCAGCGGCTGGCCGAGGGCGGGGGCTGAGGGCGGGGCTTCGGTGAGTGGTGCCTCCAGGCTGACGACGAACTGGCCGTTGTCCTCGCTGAGCCAGGCCGTGCGCGGCGTCTCGGCGCCGGCGTCGAACAGCAGATGCCATTCGTTCCAGTTGCCCAGCTCCGAGCCGCGCTGCACGCGGCCGACGATCGCGAAGCTGCGGCCCATCCAGCGGCCGGTCGTGCCCAGCTGCAGCGGCGAATAGTCTTCGAAGATCTCGGCGCTCTGGCCGATCTGGCTCAGCGTGTCGCCGTCACGCAGCAGCGTGCTGCGGCAGAAGCCGCAGACGGCGCTGGCCGAGGCCGCACTGGCGAACTCGACCGGCGCGCCGCAGTTGGGGCACGCCGCTCTCCAACGACGCTGAGGCGTTGCCTCAGCCATGAGTGCCGCTCAAGCGTGCAAATCGTCGAAGGCTAGGTAGCGGCCGCGCGGCTGCCGTGGAACCGGCTTTGCCGGGCCACTGGCAGCGCCCCCTTGAGGGGGCCGGCGTCAGCCGGTAGGGGGTGGGCCGAGGACTAGCCAAGCTTCTTCAGCAGGTCGGCTTTCTTGGCGGCGAATTCCTCATCGGTCAGGATGCCCTTGGCCTTGAGGTCGCCGAGCTTTTCCAGCAGCGAGACGATGTCTTCGGGCTTGCTGGCCGCCGGAGCGGGAGCCGCGGTGCCGACACCGGCCAGGCCCTGGCCCAGCGTCTGCGCCAACGTCTGGCCGAGGGCCACGCCGGCACCCAGGCCCACGGCCTGGCCGGCGATGCCGCCGCCGTCACCGCCGCTCTTGGCCATCTCGGGCAGGGCCTGCGCGGCCTGGTACTGCATGAACTGGCCCATGTTCTGGCCGATGATGCCCATGCCGATGCGCTGGTCGAGGATCTTCTGCAGCTCCTCGGGCAGGGACACGTTCTGCATCGTCACCGACACCAGCTCCAGGCCGAGGGCGGTGAAGGATTCGGCGGTGGCGTTTTTCAGCGCAGCGGCGAACTCGACCTGGTTGGCGGCCAGGTCCAGGAAGGGCGTGCCGCTGCTGGCGACGGCGTCGCTGATGTGCTGCAGCATCAGGCCGCGCAGCTGGCCTTCGAGATCCTGCACCGTGTAGCGCTCACGGGTGCCCGAGACCTGGGTGTGGAAGACCTTGGGATCCTGGATGCGGTAGGCGTAGTTGCCGAAGGCGCGCAGGCGCACGGCGCCGAAATCCTTGTCGCGGATGGCGACCGGCTGGCTGGTGCCCCAGCGCTGATCGATCTGCTGGCGGGTGCTGAAGAAGTAGACGTCGCTCTTGAAGGGCGACTCGAACAGCTTGTCCCAGTTCTTCAGATAGGTCAGCACCGGCAGGGTCTGGGTCGTCAGCTTGTGGGTGCCGGGGCCGAAGACATCGGCCACCTGGCCTTCGTTGACGAAGACGGCGACCTGGGATTCGCGCACGACGAGCTGGCCGCCGTTCTGGATTTCCATGCCCGACATCGGGAAGCGGTAAGCCAGGGTGCCGTCACCTTCCTCCGTCCACTGGATGACGTCTATGAACTGTTTCTTGATGAAATCCATCAGGGCCATGTTGGTTCCTGCGTGCGTTGCAAAAGAAATGATCACGAGTATCCGGCGGCGGCCGGGCACCCAGACGCCCAAACAGGTGAATCTCACCGCGGGCGAGGTGAGAATCCGTGCCATGGCCAGAGTTTGCATCCAGACGGGGGACTTTGACGTCGGCGCCGAAACTTCCTCCCTTCGGACGGGGGATGGCGGCGTGGGCGCTGTTGTCGCCTTCATCGGTACCGTGCGCGAGCACAGCAGCGGCGCCGCCGTGTCGGCCATGGAGCTGGAGCACTACCCCGGCATGACCGAGGCGGCCATCGAGGCCATGGTGGATGAAGCCTTTTCCCGCTTCGACATCCGCGCCGCCAAGGTCATCCACCGCGTCGGCCGCCTGGAGGCCCGCGACCAGATTGTTCTCGTGCTGGTCACCAGCGCCCACCGTGGACAGGCGTTTCAAGCCTGCGAATTCCTGATGGACTACTTGAAGACCCAGGCGCCGTTCTGGAAGAAGGAGCACACGCCGGACGGCGCTCATTGGGTGGACGCCCGCGTGGCGGACGACGAGGCGCTGGCGCGCTGGGGCATCGCGGCGGGGAACGCTTCTTGAACGCGCTGGCGGTGGCGGTCGGCGCCATGTTCGGCGCGCTGACGCGCTGGCAAACAGGCCTGTGGCTGAACACGCGCTGGATGGGGTTTCCGCTGGGCACCCTGCTCGTCAACATGGTGGGCGGCCTGCTGATCGGCATGGCGCTGGAGTGGTTTGGCCGCCAGCCCAACGAGCTGCTCAAGCTGCTGCTGGTCACCGGCTTCCTGGGCGGGCTGACGACGTTTTCGTCCTTCTCCGGCGAATCGCTGTCGCTGCTGCAGCGCGGCGAATTCCTGCTCGCCCTGGGTCACACCCTGGCCCATGTGCTGGGGTCGCTCGGCGCCGCCGCGGCGGGCTTCGCCCTCATGAGGTTTGCCGTATCGAGCCTGGCGTGACGCCGGTGACGCGCTTGAAGGCGCGGCTGAAGGCGGCCTCCGAGCCATAGCCCACGTCGAAGCCGATCTCGGCGATGGAGGTGCCGCCCTGGCGCAGCCGCGTCGTCGCCAGCGCGATGCGCCATTGCGTCAGGTACTCAACCACCGGTTGGCCCACCAGCTCGCTGAAGCGGGCCGCGAAGGCCGAGCGCGACAGGCCCACCGCCTGGGCGAGGGTTTCGATGGTCCAGGCCTGGGCCGGGTCGCGGTGGATCATGACGATGGCGCGGCCGATCTGCTTGTCGCGCAGGGCGCCCAGCCAGCCGCTGCGGGCCTGCGGGTCGCGGTCTATCCAGGCGCGCAGGGCCTGGATGACGAGGATGTCGGCCAGCCGCGTGATGACGGTCTCGCTGCCCGGGCGGCGGCCGCGGGCCTCCTCGGCCAGGAATCGAACCGTGCTGTGGAACCACGCCAGGTCCGGCGTGTCGGCCGTGGCCAGCACGATGACGCCGGGCAGGGCCGACAGCAGCAGGCGCACGGCGGGGTCGTCGAAGCGCACCGCGCCGCAGACCAGCGTGGCCGCCTCCCCGCCACCCCCGTGTTCGAGCAGCTCGAACCAGTCGCTCACCGCCGTGCGTGGCAGCTCGAACAGCGAGGGTGTGGGCTGGCCCGGCCGGCTGACGACGCCATGCCCCGCGCCGCGCGGCACCAGGGCGAAGTCGCCGGCCTTCAGCAGGTGTGTCGCGCCACCGGGCTCCACCAGGTGGCAGCTGCCGCTGGTGACGACATGGAACATCAGGCAGTCCTCCATGGCCGGCATGTGGAAGCCCCAGGGCGCCGTCAGCTCCGAGCAGCAATAGACGACGCCGCTCATGCGCAGGAAGTGCAGGGCGTCGGCAATCGGGTCGCCGCGCTCCCAATGCGTGGGGACGGTGGCGGGCGCGGCGGCGGGTTTGTCCATGCTCAATAGTTCAGCGTGCGTTGGGGGTGTCTGCGGGCCGAGCGCCGGGCCTGCCATTGGCCAGAGGCCAATGTCCTTCCGTAGGCACAAGCAGTCCGCAGGGACTGCTTGTGTCCGACTCCAGTTCCCTAGCCGGCCCGCGCTGGCGATGTGCTTGCCGGTCGATCCGGCAAGCATCGCCGTCCCCTCGGGGGCTGAGGCCGGACACAGTGCGCCCGGTGGGCGCGGTGTGCCTGCCGAAGCGCAGCGGCCACTGGCCGCTGCGCGGTCCCGGCCAGGGGCGCCCGCGTTCAGCGGGGCGGGCGTGGACGAGGGGCTTCACTTGCTGGACGAATGATCAACGGAAGGAGACGGCGCGGCATGGCCGCGGCGGGCGGCGATTTGGACACTGACTCCATCGCAACCCACCTTGGAGACACAGCATGCAAACCAGTATCGCGGTGATGAACGCCAGCGGCCGCACCGGCCAGCGCATCGCTCAAGCCCTGTTGAATGCCGGCTGCCGCGTCGTGGCCCTGGGCCGTTCGGCCGACAAGCTCGCTGCACTGCAAGAGCAAGGTGCCGATGTTTGCCTCGGCGACCCGGCCGATACCGCCTACCTGAGCGCCGCCTTCGAAGGCGTGCACACCGTCTATGGCCTGCTGCCCTATGACCTGACCGAGCCCGGCTATCTGGACAGCCAGCGCCGCCTCGGCGAAGCCATGGCCAGCGCCGTGCGCCAGGCCGGCGTCAAGCGCGTCGTCTTCCTGTCCAGCCTGGCCGCCGAGCAGCCCGGCGGCACCGGCATGATCCGGCCCATGCACGATCAGGAAGAGAGGCTGCGCGCCATTCCCGGCCTGGACGTGATGTGCCTGCGCGCCGGTGCCTTCATGGAGAACCTCTACGGCGCGTTGCCCGTCATCCGCGAAGCTGGCATCGTGGCCGACGGCTTCCTGCCCGATCTGCCCGTGCCGATGGTGGCGACGCGCGATATCGCCGACGCCGCCGTGCAGGCGCTGCTGGACCCGGCCTGGCACGGCCAGCAGGTGCGCGAAGTGCTGGGGCCGCGCGACATCAGCATGAACGAGGTGACGCGCCTGCTGGCCCAGAGCCTTGGCCTGCCGCAACTGGCCTATGTGCAGCTGCCGCGCGGCGAGCTGGAGCGGGCGCTGACCGAAGCTGGCCTGGCACCCGATGTGTCTGCGTTGACCGGCGAGCTGATGGAGGCCATCAATGACGGCCGGGTGCGCACGACTTTCGGCCGCAGTGCGGCCAACACCACGCCCACGGGCATGCAGAGTTTTGTGCATGAACTGGCCGAGGCTTACCGTGCCGGTTGAAACTCCTCCCCCATGACGACCTTGCTCAATCTCACCACCCTGTTGGCCACGCTCGGCAGCCTGTTGATGGCCGGCGTCTTCTTCGCCTTTTCCACGGCAGTCATGCCGGCGCTGGCGGGGGCCGCGAGCGGCATGCAGCTGATGCAAACCATCAACGAGGTCATCCTGAACCGGGTCTTCCTCGGCATCTTTGTCGTCACGGCCTTGCTGGCCTGCGCGGCAGCCGCCTTGGGCTGGGCGCAGGCGCCGCGCGGCGCTGCCGTGCTGCTGACGGCCGGTGCGTTGGCCTATGTAGTCGGCGTGTTCGGCGTCACCGCCGCGCTGAATGTGCCGATGAACGAGGCCTTGGCCAAGCTGGGGGCCGACAGCGTCACCGGGCAGAACTATTGGCAGACCTATCTGCGCGACTGGACCTTCTGGAACACGGTGCGCACGCTGGCGGGTCTGGCCTCGGGCGCCTGCCTGGTGACGGCGACCATGCTGGCAGGTTGAGGCAGGCGCCATTGCGCCGGCTGCCTCCCCGGCCAGGCGTTCAAGCCTCGTCCATCAGGCGCAGCGTCTGCCGAAGCTGGCCTGGCGCCCGATGTGTCTGCATGGACTGGTGAGCTTGTGGAGGCCATCAATGACGGCCGAGTGGCTACACCCTGGGCCGAGATTCCAGCAGCACGACGTCGACCGGCATGGAGAGCCTTGTACTGGTTGTCGCCCATCGCGCTGGCTGAGCACCTCCTCGTAGGCTCCGACGACCACCGCCGATCGGATGTGCAAATGTCTGTGAGGGTTTGCGCGTCCCATCAACGAGGTGCGAATTTGTCCCTGTAAACCTGCAGCGAAATCACCCGAAGAATCGGCCCTCATGTGATCGGCGCGAGAACGTCGGCACAACAGAACGAAGCAGTTTGAGGGAGGGGGCGTCATGACTCCAGACGTTTCACTGCGCTTGTTTGCGCAGCTGATGTGGAAAGCGGTGGCCGTTTCTGCGCCACTGTTGCTGACCGTGCTGATCGTCGGCCTGGTCGTGAGCATCTTCCAGGTGGTCACGCAGATCCAGGAGATGTCGCTCACCTTCATCCCCAAACTGCTGGCCAGCGTCGCAGTACTGGTGCTGGCGGGGCCGTGGATGCTGGGCCAGTTGGTGGCCTACAGCAGCGCCCTCATTCGCGCGATTCCCCGACTGGTGTAGTAGCCATGCCAGGGATCGACCCCGCTTGGGCACTGGCCGTGCTCCTGTTGTGGGCGCGCCTTGGCAGCTTGTTGACGCTCAGCCCGCTTGCGCAGGTTGTCAAGGCGCCGTCTGTCTTCTGGGTTCTGTTCACGCTCGCCCTTTCAGGCACTCTGTGCGCCGCGTTGGGCTTGCGTGCGCCCCTGCCGGACGGCGTGGGCGGACTCTCCTTGCTGATCCTGGGTGAGGCCGCTCTGGGAACACTCCTCGGTCTGTCCCTGCATATGGCTTTTGCGGCCCTCTCCATGGCCGGGCGGCTGCTGGATCTGCAGATGGGCTTCGGCATGGCTGCGGTGCTCGATCCCGTGACGCGCGCCAACATCCCCGTCGTGGGCGTTGCGCTGACCATGCTGGGCATGAGCGCTTTTCTCGGGGGCGATGGGCATCATGCGCTGTTGCGCGGCATTGCACAGATCGCGCAATGGGTGCCGCCGGGCGCCGTGTGGCGCTTGCCCGATGCCTCCCTCCTGGCGCGTGCCATGGGCGTGATGTTCAGCATGACCATCGTCGTCATGGCGCCGGCCTTGTTCATGCTGCTGCTGACCGAGCTGGTGCTGGACGTCACGTCGCGGGTGCTGCCACAGATGAACGTGCTGTTCATCGGCATGCCGGTGAAGGCCTTGGTGGGCTTGTCGACTCTCGCGATCGCCGCGCCCGGCATGGCGCCTGCGCTGCGGCGCTTGTTCGCCAGCGTGTTCGAATTCTGGCAGGGCGTCGTGCCATGAGCCGCGAGCAGGATCTCGACCGCAACGAGCGGGCCACGCCCTTCAAGCTCGAAGAGGCGCGCAAGCGTGGCCAGGTGGCGCGCAGCACGGAGGCTGCGAGTTTTGCGGTGCTGATGGCGATGACGCTGGGCTGCTTTGCACTGCTCGCTCCGGCCGTCAAGGATCTGGCCAAGCTGCTGGTCCGCGGCCTGACTTTGCGCCCAGGGCTGCTGGACGACTCCGTGGCCGCCTCGCGGCTGATGGAAAGAGGGCTGCACGATGTCGTGCTGGTGCTGGCACCCTTGCTTTTCGCAGTTGTCGTCACAGCGCTGTTGACGGGCCTTCTTCAAAGCGGTGGGCTGGTGTTCTCGTCCACGCCACTCAAGCCAGATTTCGCGAGGTTGAATCCGGCGCAAGGCCTCAAGAAGCTGTTCTCGATGCGCCTGTTCTACGAGGCCTTCAAGAGCACGCTCAAGCTGGCGGCCTTGATCGCTACGGCCTATCTTTCCCTCCAGGTTCTTTGGCCGGACGCCGTGAAGCTGCTTGGGTTGCCTGGCAAGGCAGTCCTTTTTCGCGTGATGCAGTCCTCGGGAGGCCTGATGGCCAAACTGTGCGCGGCGCTGTTGATCTTTGTGCTGATCGACCTGCTCTTCGTTCGCTGGGACTTCCTGCGCAACCTGCGCATGAGCCGGCGCGAGATCGAGGACGAACACAAGCACCGCGAAGGCGACCCGCGCATCCGCAACCGCCAGCGCGAGATCCGCATGCAGTTCCTGAAGGCGGCGCGCTCGGTGAGCAAGGTGCCTGAAGCGCAGGTGGTGGTCACCAATCCCACGCATGTGGCGGTAGCGCTCAGGTACGAGCATGGCGTGACGCCGGCTCCCCTGGTCGTCGCCAAGGGGGCGGGCATGCTGGCGCGGCAGATCCGCCGTGCAGCCAACAAGGCAGGCGTGCCCATCGTTCACAGCCCGCGCCTGGCACGAGCTCTGTACAAGGAGGTGCCCCAGGACGCCTATGTCCCGGAGCAGTGGTATCCGCCGGTGGCCCGCATCCTGGTGTGGCTGCGCAGCCTGCGTGAAGCCCGAGGCGGAGTGAGACCGGCATGAGCAGCTTGCGTCGTGTTTTCGGTCGCCATGCCGATGTCTTGCTGGTGCTCATGGTGCTGGGCGTGCTCACGGTGCTGTTCGCACCGATCCCGGCGGCACTGCTGGACTTCCTGATCCTGGCCAACGTCGGCTTCGCGCTCACGCTGTTGATGCTGACCTTCTATATGCACAGGCCGGTGGAGTTCTCGACCTTCCCGTCGCTGCTGCTGATTGCAACCCTGTTCCGGTTGTCGTTGAACGTCGCTGCCACGCGGCTCATCCTGACGGACGCCAGCGCGGGTCAAGTGATCGGGGCGGTGGGCTCCTATGTCGTGGCCGGCAACTTCGTCATCGGCCTGATCGTCTTCCTGATCCTGGTCGTCGTGCAGTACGTTGTCGTGACGAATGGCGCGCAGCGGGTGTCGGAGGTGGCGGCACGCTTCACTCTGGACAGCATGCCTGGCCAGCAGATGAGCATCGATGCGGACCTGAACATGGGCTTCATCGACCAGGCCGAGGCCCAGCGCCGCCGCAAGACACTGGAGCGGCAGGCGGCTTTCTATGGCGCCATGGATGGCGCCAGCAAGTTCGTCAAGGGCGATGCCGTCGCCGGCATCATCATCCTGCTCATCAATATCGTGGGTGGGCTGGTCATCGGTGTCATGCAACGCGGCATGGGCTGGAGCGAGGCGCTGCAGACCTTCACGCTGCTGACGGTCGGTGACGGCATCGTCACGCAGATTCCGGCGCTGGTCATTTCAGTCGGCACCGGCATCATCGTGACGCGATCGGCCTCGGACAGCGATCTCAGCGACGAGGTCCTCAAGCAGCTGACCAGTTTCCCGAAGGCCATCTGGCTGGTGGTGGGAGCTCTGGGCGTCTTGCTGCTGCTGCCTGGAATTCCGGCAATGCCCGTGCTCACGGTCGCCACAGTCCTGGCAATGCTGGCCCTGACCGCTGGCTGGCGCCGACGCGAAGGCGAGGAGCCACAAGCCGAAGCCTCTGCGGAAGAGCAGTCCAAAAGCGACGACCTCATTCCACGGGTCCATCCGGTCGAGGTCCGTATCGGCAGTGCCCTCTCGGCGTTGGCTCAGGGCGAGGCATCGGTTTTCATGCAGCGCGTCGCTGCGCTGCGCAAGCAGTTTGCCCAGGACTTCGGCTTGCTGCTGCCTGCGGTGCGCTTCGTCGGTGAGGCACGTCTGCAAGCCAACGCCTACGAGCTGGCCATCTATGGCGTTGTCTACGGCCGAGGGGAGTTGCACGAGGGCAAACTGCTGGCCATCCATCCCAGTGGTGATACCAAGCACGTCAAGGGCATCGAGACGCGCGAGCCAACCTACGGATTGCCGGCGGTTTGGATAGCCGAGAGCGAGCGCGAGAAGGCGCGGGCGGCGCGCTACACGCTGGTGGACGCGCCCACGGTTTTCATCACCCATCTGAGCGAGACGCTGCGCCAGCATTGCGCCAACTTGGTGACCCGCGCCGAGACGGATCGCTTGCTGAATCGGGTCCGGGATGCCCAGCCTGGCTTGGTCGAGGAACTGATCCCCACCGTGCTTGGCGTCGTTGACGTCCAGAAGGTCTTCCAGGCACTGCTGCGCGAGAAGGTCAGCCTGGTGCACGCCGAGGGCATCGTCGAGACCCTGGCAGACGCAGGCCGAAGCACCAAGGACTCGGCGCTTCTGACGGAAGCCGTGCGCCAGCGCCTGGGTGCGGCGATCTGTCAGCAGTTGATGGCTGATGGCCAGGCCCTGCATGTGCTGACGCTCGACCCCAGCGTGGAGCAGCGGCTGCGTCAAGGCGCTCATGACGCAGCGCCCACTGATCCCCGATTCATTGAGCAGGTCCTGGCGCGCGCCGTCGTGCTGGCTGAGCAGATGGTCCGCAGCAATCTGCTGCCCGTCCTGCTCTGCGCTCCCGATCTGCGCCGCCATCTGCGTGCGCTCACGGAACGTGCACTGCCGCATATGCGAGTCCTGGCGGTCACCGAGGTGCCCAACCTGATCCCGCTCAAGGCCTTTGGCAGCCTGAGCCTGCCGACCACCGAAAGCAGCCCATGAATACCCTGGAAATCGCCGCCATCGGTTTGCAGCAGGACCTGGACCGGCTCAAGCTGACCAGCCACAACGTCGCCAATCTCTCCACGCCGGGCTACAAGCGCCAGATCGCCGTGCAGACGCCGTTTGCCGATCTGGTGGGCCCGGCCAGCGAGTTGCAGGTGCAAACCGACGTCAGGGCCGGCAAGCTGAATGCGACCGGCCAGGCGCTGGACATCGCTCTGCCGGACGGGCGCTATCTGCTGCTGGAGGCGGAGGACGGAGGGCTGGCGTTGAGCCGCCAGGGAGCGCTGCAGATCGACGCCCAAGGCTTGTTGCGCACCCTGGCCGGCCAGAAGGTCCTGGGGGCTCGTGGCGCGGTCAGCTTGCGAGCCGATCAGCGCGCCGGCCTTGAAATCGATGCCCAGGGACAGCTGAGGCAGCAGGGACAGGTGGTGGACGCCTTGCGACTCATCGGCGTGCGGCCCAACCAGGCGCTGCGCCCGCTCGGGGACGGCCTTTACGTTGCGGACAGCAGTCAATGGGAGGCTGAGTCCCCGGTGATCGGTGTGCGCAGTGGTCATCTGGAGCAGTCCAACGTCCTCTCGAGCCAGGAGATGGTGACCCTGATGAGCATCACACGCCACGCCGAGACCATGGTGCGCCTGTTCCAGGCGGCCGACGACATGCAGGCGACCGCCATCCGTCGCCTGGGGGAGAACAACTGACATGAACGACGCCCTCTACATCGCCGCCACAGGCATGAAGGCCCAGACCGCCCAACTCGACACCATTGCCAACAACGTTGCCAACGTCAGCACGCCGGGCTTCAAGCGCAGCAATCTGCGCTTTGGCGACCTGGTCAGTACCGGCCTGGAGGGTCAGCGGTCCGTCGAGGCTTCTGCGGTTTCTGCTGGCGTCAAGATTGGTGCTGTGCAGCGCTCCTTCGTGGCCGGTGAACTTCGGCGCGTCGATGACGCCATGTCCGTTGCGGTTCAGGGCGACGGATTCCTCGAGGTGCAGCTGCCGGATGGCAGTCCGGCATTCGTCCGTGGTGCGCGACTGGAGGTCAATGCCGATCGACTGCTGGCGGTATCCGACGGCTTCGTCCTGCGCCAGCACATCCACATACCCACCGACGTCCGCACCCTGGTCATCAGCGAGGACGGGCAGGTGACGGGGCGCGATGACGCAGGTCGCTCGACGACCCTGGGGCGCATCGAGCTCGCGGTATTCGCCAACGCTTCGGCCTTGGCGCCTGCTGGCGAGGGCCTGTGGCGCTCTAGCACCGGCTCGGGAGAGGCCACGCTGGCGCCACCGGGCGAGGCCGGTGCGGGTCGGTTGAAGCAGGGCTACCAGGAAGCCTCCAACGTCCACCTGGTCGACGAGATGGTGCAGTTGATGGTGGCTCAGCGTGCCTATGAGATGAACGTCAAGGTCATGCAGGCAGCCGATGAGGTGGCCGGCATGACCAACAACCTGCGCAAATGAACCCCTCCCTCGTCCTGGCGCTCTGCGGTCTCACCGCCGTGCCGTTCGCCCAAGCCAACCCTCTGTGCGAGGCCGCACAGGTCGGGCTGGAACGCTTCGCCCGGGCCCGTGGCCTGACTGCAGAGGTGCGCTGCCGGGCCGCGGCGCAATCGGTGCCTGGCGGGGTTTCCATGTCCGCGATGGAGTTGCCCAGGAGCCCAATCGTTCGCAGCGGGCCCATGACGTGGCCGGTGCGTGTTCAGCCAGGTGGCGGACGGACCTATGTCCAACAGGTGCCGTTGACGGTGGCCTGGACAGCCCCGGCCTGGGTCAGTGCCCGCGACCTCCGGGCCGGCACGGAGCTGCGGTCAGGCGACTTCGAGCTGCAATTGCACCGCTGGCCCGAGGGACTGGTCGTCCAGCCTGCTGACGCACAAGCCCAACCCTTCGGTCGCCTGCGCAATGCTCTGCACACCGGCGACGTTCTGACTTCTGCTGCGCTGTTGCCTGCCGACGCGTTGGTACGCGGCGATCACGTCATCGCGCTGTTGGTACAGGGGGGGGTGGAGATTCGTCTGCCGGCCCGTTTGCTGGCACCGACCAGCGTCGGTCAGCTCGCGCGGGTACAGGCTTCAGGACGTGCGGCGCCGCTTGAGGGGCGGTTGGTCGACGCGCAAACACTGGTGGTGAACGAATGAGAGCCCTTGCCTTCGCCTTGGTCCCGCTCTGTGCTGCGGCATGGGCCGACGATTTCGATCCCGTCCCTCCCAAGGCCGACGCTGTCGCGCCCCAGGCCCCTGCCTCGGCCAGCCCCGTGGCTCCTGCGGGGGCGGCCCCGCGTCCACGAGCGCGAGGCAGTCTGTATTCGGACGCGCAGTTCCAGTCGCTGACCGCCGACCGACGTCGTTTCGAAGTTGGTGAAGTGCTGACCATCATGGTCTTCGAGAACGCGTCGGCCACGTCCTCGGCCGACACCGGCACGAACCGGGACTCCAACGTCGGCCTGGGCATCGCTCTGCCCAGTTGGAACAAGAGCGTGGGCGCCACGGCCAACAACGACTTCAATGGCACGGGCCGCACGCAGCGGGCCGGCCGCGTGCTGGCGCAGATCACCGTGCTGGTGCGCGAGGTGCTGCCCAACGGGGACCTGCGCGTGGGCGGCGAGCAGCTGCTCGAGATCAATGGCGAGAAGCAGACCATCCGCGCCGAAGGGCGTGTGCGGCCCCGCGACGTCAGCGAACAGAACGTCGTGCTGTCGAGTCGACTGGCCGAAGCCAGGCTGGCTTTTGTCGGTGACGGCGTGCTCGGCGATATGCAGCGCCCGCGCTGGTGGCAGAAGCTGCTGAGCCTGTTCGGGATTTGATATGCGAGCGGCGCTTGTTCTCAGCCTTGCCCTCGTCGCGCTGCCCGCGCAGTCGCAGTCGGTGCGGCTCAAGGATCTCGCCCGCGTCGGTGCGCAGCGCGAGAACGCCCTGGTGGGGTATGGCGTCGTGACCGGTCTGTCCGGCTCCGGCGACAGTTCGCGCAGCAAGGCGACCCGTGTGACCCTGTCCAACCTGCTGAACCGCTTCGATCTCAGCATCGCCTCTGACGACATCGCCAGCCGCAATGTCGCCGTCGTGATGGTCACGGCCAGCCTGCCCGCCTATGCCCGTCCGGGTGATCACGTGGACGTCTCCGTGGGTTCAGTGGGAGATGCCCGCAGCCTGGAGGGCGGCACCTTGCTGATGGCGCCGCTCAAGGGGGCCGACGGACGGGTCTATGTATTGGCGCAGGGAGCGTTGACGGTCGGCGGTTTTCGGCACGATGCCCAGGGTAATCAGGTTCAGAAAAACCACCCGACCGCGGGCCTTGTCAGCGGTGGCGGAACGGTCGAAGTGGCCCTGCAGGATGGACCGGACGTTCAGCCGCTGTTGTCGCTGGTATTGAATCAGGCCGATTTCGGCACCGCCGGCCGCATGGCGGACCGCATCAACGAGAGCTTCGGGGCCGACCTGGCCGAGGTCCGTGATGCGGGCGCCGTCGAGGTGCAGGTGCCGCTTGCCTACCGCACCAAGGTCGCCCACTTTGTGCGGCAGATCGAAGGACTGGCCGTCGAGCCCGATCACCACGCGCGCGTTGTCATCAATGAGCGCACTGGCACGCTGGTCGCCGGCGGCGACGTCCGGATTTCGCCGGTGGCCGTGGTCGTTGGTGAAACCCGGGTGACGGTCACCGCCGAAACGGCGGTTTCGCAACCGATGTTGCTGCGATCGCCCAGTTCGAGCGTCAGGACCGAGGTGTTCACCAACAGCCAGCTCCGTGTGCAGGAGCCGGTCATGCCGAAGTTCGTGCCGGCAGGACCGACGCGGGTGACCGATCTGGTGCAGTTGCTGGCCAAGGCCAAGACGCCGCCGCGCGACATGATTTCCATCCTTCAGGCGATCAAGGCGGCGGGCGCTCTGCATGCCGAACTGATCGTGCAGTAACTACAGGGAATGCCGATGAACTTCATTGACCCCGCCACCTTGCAACTGGTGAGTCGCGCCCTGGACGCGGGCGCCTTGAGGCACCAGGCCATTGCCCAGAACATCGCCAACGCGAACGTTGCTGGCGCCAAGGCCACACGAGTGCAGTTCGAGGAATTACTTGGCGACATACCGGCAGACCTGGCCGCAGGCCGCGGCTTCAAGGCCGATGCCGTGCCGGTGCCGCAGGTCGTCGCCATCGCGGACCGTTCGATTGCGCTTGACGAAGAGACGGCTGCCTTGTCGAGCAACAGCCTGCAATATCAGGCGCTGCTGAAGGCCCTGAGCCGGCAGCTGAGCATCCTGTCGCTGGCCGCACAGGAGGGGCGTCGCTGATGGACTACCGCGCCGTTTTTCAGATTGCCGCCGCCGGCATGGACTTCGAGAAGCGCCGTGTCGACGTCGCCGCGCTCAATCTGGCCAATATGCACAGCAGCGCGCCCGCCGGGCAGGCACCTTACGCCGTTCATAAGGTGGTCGCCCAGCCGCTGCTGGTGAACTTCAGTCGCGCGCTGGGCCTGGCCGAACCAACGGTCATGCCGCGCGAAGTGAAGCTGGTGGCGTCCGACTCAGCTCCTCGGCTGGTGCAGGACCCAGGCCATCCGCATGCCAATGCCCAGGGTTTCGTGGCCTACGCGCCTGTGGACCAGGTCACCGAAATGGTCAGTGTCAGTACGGCGCTGCGCGCCTACGAGGCGAATGTGGCCGTGGCGAGCACGGCCAGGGCCATGGCTGCCAAGGCCTTGGATATCGGAGGACAGGGATGAGCGTCCAGGCTATCGGGGCCCTTGAGGCCATTCAACCCCAAACCCTGCAGACGACCCAGGCTGGCACGACTGCCGTTGCGCCGGGCTTTGCGAGCTGGGTGGAGCACGAACTCAACAGTCTCAATACGCAGCTCGTCAGCGCGGAGAAAGGCATCAGCCAGCTGGCCTCAGGCACGGCCGAGAACCTGCATGCGGTGATGCTACAACTGGAACAGGCCCGCTTGGCAATGCAGATCGCTGGCCAGGTGCGGTCCCGCGTACTGGAGGCGTATCAGGACGTGATGCGCATGCAGGTGTAGGCGATGGGTACCGAATCCCGAACCGCCGTATGGGGCGGCTTCTTCGAAGGCTGGTCGACGCGCAGGAAGCTGGGTTTCGGCCTGAGCCTGGTGGCTGTCGTCGGGCTTGTCCTGGCCTTGGCCTGGTGGTCGCAGCGCGTACCCAAGGCCGTGCTGTTCTCTGACCTGGCCGAGCGCGACGCAGCGGTCCTGACCGCTGAGCTCGACAAGCTCAAGCAAGCCTATAGCCTGAGTGAGGACGGCCGCTCCATTCTGGTCGCTGCCGATACCGTGCATCGCACACGCCTGGCACTGATGGGCAAGCCACTGCCGCTGCATGGCGCGGTGGGTTTTGAGCTGTTCAACAACGCCGACTTTGGCGTCAGCGATTTCGTTCAGAAGGTCAACTACCAGCGGGCATTGCAGGGCGAGTTGACGAGGACGATTCTCGCCATCGATCAGGTGCAGGATGCGCGCATCCACCTCGCCCTTCCGGACCCCACCTTGTTCCGCAAGGATGGCCCCAAAGCCAAGGCCTCCGTCAGTGTTTCGCTCAAGGGCGGCCAATCCCTGCGCATGGATCAGGTCGTCGGCATTCAGCGCCTGATCGCGGCGTCGGTGCCCGAGATCAAGCCCGAGGACGTCACGGTGTTGGACCAGCATGGCGTGGTGCTGTCGCACGCGGGCGGAGAGGACGCCGGCTTGGCGAGCGGCCAGCTGGACGCGCGCCAGGGGCTGGAGGCCCATCTCACCAAGAAGGCGGCGCGGCTGCTGGATCAGATGTTCCAGCCGGGTGAATCAATGGTGGCCGTGGACGTGGTGCTCAATCATGAGCAGTCGCGTATCACGACGGAGGAGGCGCTGGGCGCCGCAGGAGGGCAGAGCGGTCACCCCGCTGGGGTCATCGCTCGGGAGCGGACCGTGACCAGGGAGCCCGCTGGCGACACCAGCGTCAATGGTGGTGTGGTGAGCGCACAGGTTCAGACGCAGGAGACCGACTACCAGACCGGCAGGCGCGTCGCCCAGGTGGTGTCGCAGGGCGGCCAGATTTCCCATCTGAACGTGGCCGTGGTCGTCAAACGCAATCTGGGCGAGTCCGAGCTTGCGCGCGTGCGACAGCTGGTCGCCGCCGCGGTGGGGTTGCAGCCTGCGCGCGGCGACATGGTGACGGTGCATTCGATCGCGGATCTCGGCGCTCTGGGTTTGCCTGTCGGGCCGGCGGCCAGTCAGGCCGCATTGCCTTCCAGAGAGCTGGCGGTCCAGCCGGTACATCCGGGCGGCCCATCAGGCGAGGGAGGTACTGGAGCAGTTGCCAGGGTGTTGATCGCCATGATTGGGCTGGCCCTGCTTGTGATGGGCGCGCTTTGGTGGACTCGGCGCCGGCCTCCGGCTAGGGAGGCGCCGGCGCTCAGTGAGCGTGAACGCGAAGCGCTGCTGGTTTCGATCAAGCAATGGCTGGGGCCGCAGTCATGAATCTGGAATCGCAGACCTCTGCCGGACAGCGCCGTGCAGCCTTGGCCTTGCATGCGCTGCGGCCCGCAGATCGCAACTGGCTCTTGCAGCAACTGCCGCAATCCGACCGGCGCGCGCTCGGCGAGCTGCTGCGCGAGCTGAAAGACCTGGCCATCACGCCTGATTCGGGCGTCATTCGTGCCGCGCTTGCCGGGGCTTCGTCCGATGAGGGGCCGACCGTCGAGGAAGCACGAGGGCTGTGCATCGTGCTGGCGCAGGAGGCCCCAGTTCTGCAGAGCCTTTTGCTTGCTGCATTGCCCGAATCGCAGCGGGAAGCCGTTCTGATGCATTGGCCTTATGAACTCCTGACTCGCCCCAGCCCCGTGGCTGCACAGGCCTGGACACCCAGCCTGCAGGATGCCGTGATGCAAAGCTGGCGCGAGCTCGCGCTGGCCCAAGGAGGTGCTGCAGCATGAGCACGAAGTCGGTATTGAAGGCGAGTCTGGCGACGGAGTCGCCGGCTTCGCGCTTCGTCCTGCGCAGTCCGGCAGAGGTCGGCGGGGCGCCGCTGGATGACCCGGGAATCTGGATCAGCCAGGCCAACCTGGAGGCGCTCAAGGACCGCTGCATCAAGCAGGGCCGCGCCGAAGGCGAGGAGCAGGGGCGCCGGCTCGCTCAGCAGGCGGCTCAGCTGCGGGCCGATTCCGAAGCCAAAGCGCGGCTCGAGCAGGAGCTCAAGGGGCTTCAGGACAGGCACGCCAGGGAGCAGGCCGAGAAATGGCGGGGTCTGGCCTCTGCCCTCGCCAGCCAGACCCAGGCATTGCGTGAGCAGCTTGAGGCCGAAGTCACCGAGTGGACTTTCGTGGCCGTCGTGCGCCTGCTGGGCCAGCGTGCTGCCGAGGACGCCGCGGCCGTGGTGCGCAAAGTGCTGGCGGAGTCGCGGCTTGAGGGATCACTGACGGTGCTGCTGCATGCACAGGATCTGGCGAGTCTTGTGGCTGGTGGCGCCATGGCGTCGGATGCCTGGCCGGCGAACGTCATATTCGCGGCTGACGCCAAGGTTGGCCTCGGCGGCTGCCTGATTCAGTCGGATGTTCAGACCCTGGATGCTCGCCTCGAGGTTCAACTCGAGCTGCTGCGCGAGCGCCTCGACAAGCTCCGGCGCCAACGCGCCGGCACCGAGGACTGAGCCTTGTCGACCTGGCCTCAAGCGCTCGCCCAGTTGCCGTTGTACCGGCGCGTGGGCAGAGTCACGCGAGTGACCGACCTGGGAATCGAGTCCCGCGGTCCGGCCGCTGCCTTGGGCGATATCTGCGAGCTGCGCACAACGGGCGGCGAGCGCATGGAGGCCGAGGTGGTCGCCATCCATGGCGATCAAATCACGCTGATGCCCTATGCGCTTTGCAAAGGGTTGACGGTGGGCGCCGAGGTGGTCGCCCTGGATGTACAGCCCAGCGTGCAAGTGGGGACTGGTCTCCTGGGGCAGGTGGTTGATGCCTTTGCAAGGCCGATCGACGGCGCCATTGCGGGGGCGGTGCGAGAGATGCCGCTGCATCCACTGCCTCTGAATCCTTTGGCTCGTGCCCCCATCAATGAGCCGCTCGAAACCGGCATTCGCGCCATC
Source organism: Roseateles saccharophilus (assembly GCF_031458095.1). GTDB lineage: Bacteria > Pseudomonadota > Gammaproteobacteria > Burkholderiales > Burkholderiaceae_C > Pelomonas > Pelomonas saccharophila_A. Next base: position 949,608 of record NZ_JAVDXU010000001.1, on the reverse strand, counting down.
GATGCCCTGTTGCCGCTGGGACGTGGCCAGCGCATGGGCATCTTTGCCGGCAGCGGTGTTGGAAAAAGTTCGCTGTTGGGAATGCTGGCGCGCAACCTGACTGCGGATGTGGCTGTGATCGGCTTGATCGGGGAGCGCGGCCGTGAGGTCCAGGATTTTCTCGAGAAGCGGCTGAGCACCGAAGCGCGGGCCAGGACCGTGGTGGTGGTCGCGACGGCCGAGCAGCCGGCCGTCGTGCGCGCGCGTGCCGCCTACACCGCCACCAGCATCGCCGAGTATTTCCGTGCCGAGGGGCGGCATGTGCTGCTGATGATGGACTCCATCACCCGTTTTGCGATGGCGCGCCGCGAGATCGACCTGGCTGCCGGCCAACCGCCGACGGCGCGCGGCTATACGCCGTCTGTTTTTTCGGCCATTCCAGCCCTGTGTGAGCGTTGCGGCGGCCTGCTGGGCGCGGGCTCGATCACGGCGTTGTATGCGGTCCTGGTGGACGGGGATGACCTGAACGAGCCTGTTTCGGATGCACTGCGGGCCACCCTCGATGGGCACATCGTCTTGAGCCGGGAGATGGCCAATGCCGGCCACTACCCCGCCATCGACGTACTGAACAGCGTCAGCCGTCTGGACGAGGAATTGCTGAAGCCGGATGACCGTGAACTGGCCAAGGAGTTGCGCAGTCTGCTGGCTGTGCACAGGCGCCAGCACGACATGGTGGACATGGGTCTCTACAAGGCCGGCAGCAATCCCAAGATGGACCATGCGCTGCAGAACTGGGACCGCATCAACGAGTTTCTGCGGCAGGCGCCAGCGGAACGCTCGAGCCTGCCGCAAACGCGCATGGCATTGGTGGACGCGTTGAGCCAGCGGGTGGCGTCATGAAGCGGCACGGGACTTGGCTGCAGGCCGCGGTGCGCGCGCATCAGGCGCAGACCTTCGACCATCTGCAACGCGCTCAGCAGGCACGGGATGAGTTGTCAGCGGCCGAGCAACTCGCCAGCCGTTCCAGCCAGGCGCTGCACACTTTGAGCCAGTCGTGGGCAGGGCGGCGCCGTGATGCTTCCCTGAGCCTTGAGCTGGATGGCGTCTACCGACTCTTCCACGGGTTCCTGCGCGACAAGGCCGAGGTGGCCGGCGAGTCTCAACGGGCTTGTCAGGCACGCATGGAAGTGGCGATGACGGACTTGCAAAAGACCCACGCCGTGCAGCGAACGCTGGAAAAGGTCGCCCAACAGGCCGCCGAGCAGCGTCGGCGAGAGGCGTGGGACAAGGAAACCCAGGGTGCCGCCGAGGCCTGGCTGTTGGGGCAATTCGTACGCCCCTGGGGGGCGCCCAAACCCGAGTGTTCCATCGCGGTGCCGGCCTCGCCGGTGGCGGGCGAAATCGACCCCGATGGGGGCTCTCCAAAGACACGTCCACAGGGAGGAGGTTCCGATGACATTGATACACGGCAGTAGCGTGGTCCCGCGCGGGCGGCCCGAAGACAGCACGGCCCTCCAGAAGCGTCTGCTGCAGGATCTCGAGCGCCAATGGCTGGACACCTGGGGTCGAGCAGATCAGGCCCAGGCACAAGCGGCTTCGCCGGATGAAAAGGCGGCAGCGGCAAATGAACCGGCCCTTTCTGCCGAGAGGGCAGCCGGCGTCCAGGCCGAGTCCCCGTCTATTCGCACGAAGTCAACCTCGGTGGCCGTTTCTGCAGAACGTCGGGGTCTGGCCAACCCTGCTCAGATGGAAGGGGGAGGCGGTAGCGAGATGAGCGGGGTGCACGCTGCGTCAGCAAGCCGCGCTGGCGACCGTCATCTGGCGTCGAGTGAGGCCGGCATGTCAGCGATGACGACGGATGCACATCGGCCATCGGACGGATGGACCCAGCACGTACAGGTCCGGCCTGGGGAGCAGAAGTCGCAGGACGCCGCTTCCGACACGGCCATTGCTGGGTCTGGCATGCCTCAGATGAACACCTTGCGGCATTCGCCACAGAATGACCACGGTGAAGCGGGGCGTGCGCTGCGCGGCCCCGGCGCCGCCTGCGCCATGCCAGCTGGCAACGCCGCTGAGCAAGAGGCTTCGACAGGAGTCGCTGCCACCAGCACCACCACCATCTCCACAGCGACCAGGCCGGGCTCCATGCCGGCCTTTGCGGCGCCGACGCTGCTGCCGTCTACCGAGGCGGACCATGGCGATATGGAAGCCGGCAAGGCCGCACCGCAGCGGATGTCGACCACCAGCCCGGATCAGAAGCCGGCGCCGCGGCACCTCATGCTGCGGGAAGTCGGCGCGCAAGAAGTCCTTGCCTCGATGCGCGACGCGCAGCTGGGATCGCATGAATCGCAGCTGGCAGCGCAAGGCCTCGCGAGGGCCTTGATGCAAGCCGGATACGCACGCGTGCAGGTGGTCGTCAATGGGCATCGCGAACTGCAAGACGTGTCCAAGGGACCCGAAGACACGGCAACGGTTGCCGCGCGCCGTCTGGAGGCCGCCGCTTCTGAAACACCCAACAGTCAATCCGCTCGCCATGGCAACCAGCACTGACGCAGTCACCCAAATCGGAATCCAGGACTTCCTCAAGATCCTCGTTGCCCAGCTGGGCAATCAGGATCCGCTCAAGCCCATGGACAACACGGAATTCGTGACCCAGCTGGCCCAGTTCACCTCGCTGCAGCAAACGCAGGAGATGAACGACAAGCTGGGCTCCCTGCTGACTGCTCAGGCATCGATGCAGTCGGTCGGCCTCCTTGGCAAGACCGTGGACGTCAGGACGGAAACCGGCGCCACGGCAAACGGGAGGGTTACAGCGCTCTCCTTCACGTCGGGTTCACCCCGTCTGACGGTCGACGCGGGCAACGGACGCTTTGTGACTGATATCAGCTTGGCCGAAGTGACGGCCGTCAAGTAAGAAACTTCAAGGGACCCCCATGCTCGACTCCATCTTCATCGGCACCAGCGGCCTTCAGACGTTCTCGGCAGACCTCAAGGTCATCAGCAACAACGTCGCAAACCTCAACACCCCCGGCTTCAAGGCGAGCAATTCGGTGTTTGCCAGCCTCTACTACGCCGGCGCCGGTGACGGTTCCGGCCCATCCTCTGGCGGCTCCACGCGGTTCGGCAGCGGCGTGGCCTTCGATCAGGCGGTCGTCAATTTCCGCAGCGGAGAGCTGCGCCAGACCGGCAATCCCCTTGATCTGAACGTGAATGGGGAGGGGCTCTTCGTCACTCGCGACAAGGGCACCGGCAATCCGGTCTACACGCGTGCCGGCCAGTTCGAGTTCAATCGCGACGGCGTGCTGGTCGTTCGCGGTACCGAGCGTCAGGTCATGGGCCTGACAGCGACGAGCGCCCAAACCACGATCACGCTGGACGGCCTGCGCATATCGGCGCCCAGGGCGACGACGGCGGTGAAGATGGGCGGCAATCTGTCGAGCAGCGCGACCGATTTCAACCTGTTCAACCTCAAAGTCATCGATGCGGTCGGCGGCGAGCATGCGCTGAGCGTGAACTTCAAGCCCAAGACCGGTGTGGCGGGAACCTGGGTGGTCAAGATCACCGACGGGACGACCGACGTGGCGGCCGGCGAGATTCAGTTCAGCAACGGGATTCCATCGCCGATCGCCAATACGCTGAACTTCACCTACGCGCCCGCGGGCGTGGCTGGCACGAACATCACGCTGGATTTCTCGGGCAACGTCACCAGCTTCGACACCGGTTCGACTTCGTCATTGGCCGTCGGCAGCAGCGACGGTTACGGCGTCGGGACGCTGAGCCAGATCAGCTTCGATGCCGACGGCACGATGGGCCTGAGCTACTCCAATGGCCAGAACGCCAAGGGAGCCAGGATCGCGTTGGCCAGGTTCGACGCCAACGCCGAGCTCAAGCCGCAGGGCGGCAGCGACTTCACCTACGACTCCGGACAGGGTGTGCACATCGGCAAGGCGAATCAGGGTGGATTCGGCAGCATCGGGTCCAGTCAGATCGAAGGTTCCAACGTCGATCTGGCGAGCGAGTTCTCGGATCTCATCGTTGCGCAGCGCGGCTACCAGGCCTCATCCCGCATCGTCTCGACGGCCAACGAGCTGCTGCAAGACCTGTTCGACATGAAGGGCCACCGTTGAGCGCGATTCAAAACCTCGCCTGGGTGCCGGCGTCGGTATGCGGCGCTGTCGCTCGAGACGTGGACGGCGTGCTGTCGCGCTGGGCTGCTGCCTGGGGCTTGCCGCAGCCGATGCCGGTCCATTGCGAACCGCTTGCGGCCGCTGCCCCAATACCTCGCGATTTCATCGATCTGATGGCTGCTCCGTCGCAGGACTTGAGGCAATCCTTCTCCCAGGCACTCTTCAAATTCGATGCGCCTGGATCGGCTGTGATCGATAACGTCACTCGCAGAGTCGCCCTGGCCTTGACGCGCGAACTTGGCGAGACGTTCTCGTCCAAGTCGGTCAGCGAGGAGGTGCATGGGCCGCTGGGACATCAGGGCGTTCTGGTCCTGGTCGAACTGCTCGGGCAGCGCTGCGGTCTCTTGCTGACATGCGCCCAGCTGCGAGCCGGCGGCAAGCTTGCAGTGCCAGGGGCCAGGCCGATGCCCGGCGTGAACCTGGAACGGGCGCTGGCCGATGTTGCCGTGCCACTGGTTGCCGAGCTGGGGCGAGCCGATGTCAACCTGGACGAGCTGATGCAGCTCGCGCCTGGCGACGTGCTTCTTCTGCGGGAGACGCTGGACGCGCCGCTGCGCATGGTGGCCCCGGGCAGTGAGCTGGCGCTGTCCGCACATCTCGGAGCCATTTGCAATCCACCTCGGCGCGCGGTGCGCTGGTTGGCCTCCTGATTCGGTTCGAGCAAGCCATGACCATTCAATCCATCGAACTTCCCGAGCTGAACGGGCAAGCCGGCTCGAAGGCGGCTGCCCCCAGCCAACGGCTGGCCGCTTTGGCCGGCGTCAAGGCCGAGCTGACTGTTGTTGCGGGCCATGCCAGCAGCAAGGTGGGCGACATCCTTTCCCTCAAGGAAGGCGCCGTGCTGGCGCTCGACCGCGCGCTCAATGCGCCCTTTGACGTGATGCTGGGTGACAACGTGATCGCCCGTGGCGAGCTCGTTGCCGTCGGCGAGCAGTTCGGCATCCGCATCGTGCAGGTGGCGCCTCACGAATCGCGGCCATGAACTCTCCAGGCACTGCGGCCAGCGCGGCCATTCCGTATCGGTCGGCCGATGATGCGGCCCTTCCGGGCGGCTCCCAATGGGGGCTGGCCATCGTCCTTTGCTTGGCCGCGCTGGCACTCATGCTTTGGGGCCTGCGTCGTCGCGGCGGCATGCGAAGTGCCTGGCCGCGCAGCCGCGAGGCCTGGGTCGATGTGCTGGAAACCCGCAGCCTGGGCACCCAGACCCAACTCGTGGTTGCCCGTTATGCGGGCAGACGCCTGCTGCTCAGCATCGGCCCCGCAGGGACTCAGTGCCTGCGAGACGATCCGGACGCCGAGGACGCGCAGGCATGAAGGGGCTCCGCTTGTTTGCAGCTGTCGCCTTGCTTGGTGCCGGCGCAGCCTGGGCCGCCGGCACACCGCCGTCGCCATGGAACCTGGCAGAACAGGGCGCGCAGTCGCCCGAGATGGCTTCGGCGCTGCGCATCTTTCTCGGGCTCACGGCGCTCAGCTTCATTCCGGCCGCCCTGGTCTGCATGACCTGCTTCGTGCGCATCGTCGTGGTGCTGTCCATGCTGCGCCATGCCATCGGGCTGATGGAGTCGCCGCCCAATGTCGTCATCATCATCCTGGCCCTTTTCCTGACGCTGTTCTCCATGCAGCCCGTGCTGCAACGGCTCAATGACGATGCCGTTCAGCCCTATCTGGCCGGCAAGGTCAAGATGGCCGCCGCGGCCGACCGGGGTGTCGAGCCACTGAAGGAGTTCATGGTCCGGCAGACCCGCGAACAGGATCTGGGCTTGATGATCGAGCTGGCCAATGCCGAGCGGCCGCAGAGCCTGGCCGACGTCAGCATGCTGCACCTCATCCCCGCCTTCATGCTGTCCGAGCTGCGGACCGCCTTCCAGATCGGATTCATCATCTTCCTGCCCTTCCTGCTCATCGACCTTGTCGTGGCCAGCGCGCTGATGGCCCTGGGCATGATGATGGTGCCGCCGACCACCGTGTCCGTGCCCCTCAAGCTGCTGCTTTTTGTGCTGATCGATGGCTGGAACATCGTCACCCGATCACTCCTCGGCACCATCCACTGAGCGTGCCGCGGCCTGGGCCCAGCGCCAGTCGCCGGCCGAGCGGGCCAGCCTGGTGGATGCCTACACGCCGCTCGTTCGGCGCCTGGCCGCCCGGGTCTATGGCAGGCGCTTTGGTGCCGATCTGGACTACACCGACCTGGTGCAGATGGGCATGGTGGGGCTGCTCGAAGCCATCGATCGCTATACGCCGGCTCGCGGCGTGCGCTTCGAGACCTTCGCCACCCATCGCATCGAGGGCGCCCTGCTCAACGGTCTTCCGGCCTACAGCGAATTGCAGCGCCAGTTGGCCGTGCGGCGTGAGCTGGTGCGAGAACGGGCGAAGTCTCTGCAGGAGCCGACGCCGCAGGACAAACCGGCACTGGAGCGCCTGGCCGAGCTCGCCATCAGCCTGGCCCTAGGCTTTGCCCTTGAGGACTCGGGGCTCGCCCAGGCCGAAGAACCGGCCGAGCCCGACAACGCCTATGCGCGCATGGAATTGGCTCAGCTGCGCCGCCGGCTTGCCGAGCTCACGGAGCGCTTGCCCGAAGCGGAGCGGCGGGTGGTTTTCCGGCACTACTTCCAGCAGCAGCCGTTCGACGAGATCGCCGCAAGCATGAACCTGACCAAGGGGCGAATCTCCCAGCTTCATCATGCTGCGCTGCGGCGGCTGCGCCAGCGCTTGATAGAGCTCAAGACATTGAGCGGCGATGGCTGATGCAGCTCAGTCGGCCAGGGACTGCAGCTCTTGCAAGGCCTCGCTCAGCAGCGTTTCGCTGGCGGCATCCTGTTCAATCGCCCGGCAGGTGCGCTCCACCAGGCCTTCCAGGGCCGGGTCCAGTTGCAGGTCCCCGCCGAGTTCATCGAGCAGTGCCGCTTCGACGAACAGGCGCAGCGCCTTGGAGCGGGGCAGGGCGCCGCCGCTTTGCGCGCGGGCGGCCTTGAGCTTGGCGCTGAGCCCCTGCAAGGCCGTCGCGGCGGCGAGCGGGGCCGTGCCATGGGCCAAACCACTTGAAGCGCCTCCCGCTGCCTGACCTTGAGCCGGGGACGGACGTGCCTGCGCCAGTTCGGCCTTGAGCAGGCGCAGGGCGTGAATCAGGGGAGAAATGGGTGCCGTCATGTGGAGGGTCGAGCCATCGCATTGTGGCGCCGGCCCGTCCGGCGAAAGCTGGCAAAATGTGCCGCGCTGACCAAGCAGGCGCGGGTGAACTCATCTGCGCACCGAAGGGCCGCCGCTGGCTTTGCCGTGGCGGTATTTTTTTGGGCCCCCGCAATCCAGGGGCTTTGACCCAGGGCATATCCCAAAGTCCGACCGAGCGGTCGGCCGGGACAATCCCCAGCTTTGCTTAACCAGGCCGCGCCACAAGCGCCGCCCTGATCCCATGGCACTCCAACACCTGACCGACGATCAGATCGCCACGATGACTCGCGCCCAAAAGGACGAGTGGTGGTTCAAGAACGTCTTCCGCGGCGACATGGCCCAGCTGACGCTGCGCTCGGGCCTGACCGGTTTCCTGCTCGGCGGCATCCTGTCGGCCACGGGCCTGTACATCGGCGCCAAGACGGGCATTGCCGTCGGCGTGGGCCTCACGTCGGTGATCCTGGCCTTTGCGCTGTTCCGTGCCCTGCACGCCAGCGGCATCGCCAGCGACTACACCATCCTCGAGAACAACTGCACCCAGTCCATCGCGACGGCCTCGGGCTATGTGGTCACGCCGCTGTTCTCCAGCCTGGTGGCCTACATGATGGTGACCGGCGTCATCCCGCCCTGGTGGCAGCTGATGCTGTGGATCTTCGTCATCGCGGCCATCGGCGTGCTGATCGCCTTCCCGCTGAAGCGCCGCTTCATCAACGAAGACCAGGCCCCCTTCCCGGAAGGCCGCGCCTGCGGCGTGGTGCTGGATTCGCTGTACCACGGCGCTGGTGACGAAGGCATCTTCAAGGCCAAGCTGCTGGGCGTGGTGTCGGGCGTGACGGCGCTCTACCAGGCCCTCGTCAGCGATGGCTGGATGAAGCTGGTGCAGTTCAAGATCCTGATGCTGGACAAGTGGGCCGGCCTGAAGGAGCCCTGGCATTTCCACGAACGCCTGGACGACTACTACTACATGTGGGCCGGCAAGGCCTCGAACCTGATCCCGAGCATCATGGGCACGGACATCCGCCAGCTCGGCCTGCGCCTGACGCTGGACGCCGCCATGCTGGGCGTCGGCGGCCTGATGGGCATTGCGGTGGCGACGAGTTGCTTCCTGGGTGCCTTCATCAACTTCGTCGTGCTTGCGCCGCTGATGATCCAGGGCGGCGACATCGCGCCGCGCCTCGGCGCCAATGGCGCGCTGATCCCGCTGAACCGCGCCGAGATCGTCAACCAATGGTCGCTGTGGTGGGGCGTGACGATGATGGTCGTCGGCGCCCTGGTGGGCCTGCTGGCCAAGCCAGAGATCTTCACGAGCGCCTTCAAGCGCAAGAGCCCGGCCGCCAAGACCGAGGCCAAGGCCGGCAACGACCTGCTGAAGGACATCGAGGTGCCGCTGTGGATCTCCTGGATCGGCATCCCGGTGCTGGGCCTGTTCGGCAGCTACATCACCCACGCCTTCTTCGGCGTGCCGCTGTGGCTGGCCCTGGTGTCGCTGCCGCTGATCTTCGTGCTGACCATCATCTGCACGAACTCGATGGCGCTGACGTCGTGGACGCCGACCGGTTCGCTGTCCAAGATCACGCAGTTCACGATGGGCGCGCTGGACCGCAGCAACCCCGGCTCCAACCTGCTGCCGGCCGGCATGACGGCCGAGATCGCGTCCAACGCGGCCAATCTGCTGTCCGACATCAAGCCCGGCTACATGCTGGGCGGCAAGCCGCGCCACCAGGCCATCGGCCACGTCATCGGCAACCTGGCCGGCGTGCTGGTCTGCGTGCCGCTGTTCTTCCTGCTGTTCCTGCAGCCCGACGCCAACGGCGTGCGCAGCGCGGCCACCATCGTGTCTGACCAGTTCGCGATGCCGGCCGCCCTGCAGTGGAAGGGCGTGGCCGAGATCATCGCCAAGGGCCTGAAGGGCCTGCCGACGTCGGCGTTGATCTCCATGGGTGTCGCCGCCTTTGCGGCCCTCGCGATGGAGCTGACGCGCATCGCCACCAAGGGCCGCTTCGGCCTGTCGGCCGTGGCCGTGGGCCTGGGCGTCACGCTGCCGCCGGAGTCGACGTTTGCGATGTTCGTCGGCGCGCTGATCTTCTGGATCATGGCCAAGAAGCACAAGACGGCCGGCACCCAGGGCCACCGCGTGTGGGTCGAAGGCATGGAGCCGATCTGCGCCGGCCTGATCTCGGGTGCCGCGCTGATGGGCATCGGCAACGCGATCATCAACGTGCTGATCTGATAATCACGAGTTGAAGTCTGCCCGTAGCTCAACTGGATAGAGCAGCTGCCTTCTAAGCAGCAGGTCGGGGGTTCGAGTCCCTCCGGGCAGGCCACATCAGAATTCACGCTCTCGGGCGCCCAGGTCGGTCAACGGCCTGGGCGCTTTTTTCATGCGGGCCTGATGCCGCTGAACGGCTGTTGCGCTGGGCCACAGTGTAGCGCTGGAATTTCCTTGCTGGAGAAAATTCCCTTTTGTATCAATGGCTTACGGGGTTGTTGGGCGGGCTTGTGAGACAGTCGCGGCCGTTTTCACCACCGCTGGGGCCAACATGGGAAACGACCGAGTCGATATCGATCAGCAACCGCTCTATCACGGCACTCGTGCGGACTTGAAGCCAGGCGACCTCATTGCGCCCGGCTACATGAGCAACTACGGCACCGGACGCAAGGCCAACCATGTGTACCTGAGCGCCACGCTGGAGGCCGCGACCTGGGGGGCCGAGCTGGCCCAGGGGGATGGGCCGCAGCGGATCTACATCGTGGAGCCGACTGGGCCCATCGCCGACGATCCCAATCTGACCGACAAGAAATTCCCCGGCAACCCCACCAAGTCGTACCGGTCGCGGCACCCTCTGCGGGTGGTGGGCGAGGTCAGCGACTGGCAGGGGCATTCGGCCGAGCAGCTGCAGACGATGCGGGAACACTTGGCGCGCTTGCGGCAGCAGGGCATCGAAGCGGTCGACGACTGAGCGCTGCCCAACGGTAAAGTGGTCGCCTCGTCTTTCAGCCGTCCTCTATGTCGACCCGTGGTCTTGTCGCCGTGCTGTTCCTTCTCGCAGCGCTTGGTCTGGGCTGGCATCAGCGGCAAGGGCTGCAAGCCTGGGTTGAGTCGGTCCCGTTGCAAGCCTCGGCCAGCCCTGGCCCCGGCCCCGCCGTGGCAGACGCCACGTCGTCAAGGGCGCCCTCCCAGTTCAAGCGCGGCGACCTGCGCAAATGCGTCAAGGGCCAGCAGGTGTCCTACTCCAACGTCGAATGCCCGCCTGGGTATCAGGAGCAGGCCGTGACCGCAGCGCCCGTCAACGTGCTGCCCGCCACGCCGGTCAGCAAGCCCGCTACAGCCGGCAGCGGGCCGTCGGCACTGCACAAGGCCCTGGACATGACGCGCGACGACGGCCTCAAGGACAAGCTCATCGAGCGTGCCGTCGAGGGCGCCACGCGCTGACGGGCAAGCCCGCGCTCAGGGGACAGGCCGGACGGCGACGCCAGCTAAAGTCTCCACATGACTAGACAAGCCAACACCCCCCGTCTCGCCGGTCACAAGCTGGTCGAGGCGCTGATCGCCCAGGGCGTCGACACGGCCTTCGGCGTGCCCGGCGAATCCTTCCTCGCCGTGCTCGACGGCTTCCATGAGTACGCCGACAAGATCCGCTTCGTCGCCTGCCGCCAGGAGGGCGGCGCGGCCTTCATGGCCGAGGCCCAGGGCAAGCTGACAGGTCGCCCCGGCATCTGCTTCGTGACCCGCGGCCCGGGCGCGACCAATGCCAGCATCGGCCTGCATACGGCCTTCCAGGATTCGACGCCGATGATCCTCTTCATCGGCCAGGTCGCCAGCGACCAGCGCGACCGCGAGGCCTTCCAGGAGGTGGACTACCGCCAGATGTTCGGCCCCGGCACGCTGGGCATGGCCAAGTGGGTGGGCGAGGTGCATGACGCCGAGCGTCTGCCCGAGTACGTGGCCCGCGCCTTCCACACCGCCATGCAGGGCCGCCCCGGCCCGGTCGTGCTGGTGCTGCCCGAGGACATGCTGACCAAGCCCATCACGGCACCCGTCGTCGCGCCGGCCAGGCCCGCCGAGGCAGCACCCACGCCAGCGGCGCTGGCCGAGCTGCGCGAGCGCCTGGCGGCTGCGAAGAAGCCGCTGGTCATCGCGGGCGGCGGCGGCTGGACGCCTGACGCCACGGCCGCGCTGCAGGGCTTTGCCGAGGGCTGGCAGCTGCCCGTCGGCTGTGCCTTCCGCTTCCAGGACCTGTTCGACAACGCGCACCCGAACTACGCCGGCGACGTCGGCATTGGCATCAATCCCAAGCTGGCTGCGCGCGTGAAGGAGGCCGACCTCATCCTCGCCATCGGCCCGCGACTGGGCGAGATGACGACCGGCGGCTACACGCTGCTGCAGGCGCCACGGCCCGCGCAGGCCCTCATCCACATCCATGCCGGCGCCGAGGAACTGGGGCGCGTCTACACCGGCGAGCTGCTGATCAACGCCAGCATGAGCCAGGCCGCGCTGGCCCTGGCCGAGCTGGCGCCGCCGGCCGACATTGCCTGGCGCGACTGGACGGCGGCGGCCAACGCCGACTACCAGGCCAATCTCGTGCCGACGCCCGTGGCGCCGCTGGACATGGCCGAGGTCATCCGCCTCATCGACGCCAAGCTGCCCGAGGGCACGATCTTCACGAACGGTGCCGGCAACTACAGCGGCTGGCTGCATCGCTTCCACCGCTACACGGGCCTGCACCGCTTCGGCAAGACCCAGCTCGCGCCGACCTCGGGCGCGATGGGCTATGGCGTGCCCGCTGCGGTGGCCGCGGCCCTGCTGCAGGACCGTTGGGTGGTCAATATCGCCGGCGATGGCGACTTCCTGATGACCGGCCAGGAGCTGGCCACGGCCACCGGCTACGGCGCCAGGAAGCTGCTCGTTGTCGTCGTCGACAACGGCACCTACGGCACCATCCGCATGCACCAGGAGCGCGAGTACCCGGGCCGTGTGTCGGGCAGCGATCTCTTCAACCCCGACTTCGCCAGGCTCGCGGAGGCCTTTGGCTTCGTGGCCTTCAAGGCCGAGAGCACAGAGCAGGTCGGCCCGGCCTTGGACGCGGCCATCGCTGCCGGCAAGCCGGCCCTGCTGCATCTGCGCCTGTCCAGCGATGTGAGCACCTCGCGCAGCACGCTGACCGCTATTCGGGAAGCAGCGAAGAAGGCCCAGCATGCTTGAGCTGACGCTGCGCGGCGACTTCATCGAACTCGACAAGCTGCTCAAGGCCATGGGCCTGGTCGAGAGCGGTGGCCGGGCGCGCTTGGCTGTAGCGGCCGGTGAAGTGCGCGTGGATGGTCAGGTGGAGCTGCGCAAGACCGCCAAGATCCGCGCCGGCCAGGTGGTGGACTTTGGCGGCCAGCAGGTCAAGGTGATGCCGGGGCCGGCTGGCAGCTAGGCCGCCTCCGGTCGGCAAAGAAAAACGGCGGCCCGAGGGCCGCCGTTTTGACACCCGAGGGTGTGAAGGATCAGGCGCGGCGACGACGCACCAGGCCCAGGCCCAGCAGCGAACCGGCGACCAGAGCCAGGCTGGCCGGCTCGGGCAGCTGGCGCACTTGTTCCTTGGTGCCGATGGTGAAGCTGTCGAAGGCGAACACGTCGCCGGTACCGGTGGTCGACAGGAAGCGGATGCTGTCGAACTCTTCGGAAGCGTTCGAGGCGATCAGGCCGAAGTACAGGATGCTGCCGTCGGCAACGTTTTGCGCGGCCATGTTGACGATCTGCGAGCCGATCACGCTGCCGCCACGGGACAGTTCCAGCGTCAGGGTGCCGCCGAAGTCGCCCAGGTCAATGCCGTAGAAGCCGAAGGCGGCCAGGTTGTTGCTGAAGTCCACCTGGAAGGGGCTGCCGCCGCCTGCAGACACTTCCCAGAAGCGGGTGCCGCCAGGCACGGAGTAGCGGCCGTTGCCTTGGGTGGCGCCCGGGGCATTGGTGTTGATGTTGCCAGCGCCATTCAGCGTGGCGGTGCCGGCGGCGCCGAAGTTCAGGGCCAGCGGAGCGCCGCCAGAACGGGTTTCGAAGTCTTCGGTGCCGACGCCGACGAGGTTGCTCTTGAAGGCGGTTTCGGCGGCGGTCGAATTGGTGGACGTGGCTTGCGTGCTGGCGCTGCCGTTGCTGTCAATGCCAGTGAACACCAGGTAGGCGTTGGCGCTGCCGGCGGCCAGCAGGCCGGCGGCGATCGCCACGGAGGAAAGAATCTTGCGCATCGTGAACTCCCTATGAGGGTTGATGAAGTTGCGGTAAACCGCGGGACAAGCGTGTAAAGCACCGTCCATGCCAGATGCGATAACTCATTGATGGGAAACAAATAAATGACTTCTTGGGGGCTGCGCGGGTCAAATGAATGTCAACGTTCTCGACATCCCTAGTTTGAACTTGTGGTATGGGGGATAGGGGCTTCAAGGCGCGGCCGACAACGCTTTCGCGCCTGGCTTTTCGCTCTTCGAATTGATGCCGGAGCCGTGCGAGCCGCCTGCTGCCTGACCGCTTTGAGTCGGGGGGCGGCGGGTTAGGCGGCGTCAGCGGTAAGGCGCCAGCGCGCGCTGGATGCTGCCGTCGCTGACGAGGCGATCCAGCACCTGGGCCACTTCGGGGAAGGGCACGCCCGACCGCGGCGAGAAGGCGCAGCGCGCGTCGAACTGGTTGATGACCCAGGCGATGCGTACCGGCGCGTGGGGCTGCTCGTGCAGGAAGAACTGCAGCGAGGTCTTCTCCACCAGCGCGTAGCGCAGCTTGCCGGCGGCCAGGCGGCGCAGATTGGCCGCCATGCTGGGCACATCGGCGCGCCGGAACCATTTGCCCAGGGCCTGCTCGGCATGGGGATAGTTGTAGCCCTGCACGGTGCCCAGGGGCTGGCCGGCGAGCTGCTCCAGGCTTCGCAGGGCCGGCGCGTCGACATGGGCGGCGACCAGGCTGGCGTCGGGGATGAGGCCGCGGGTCCAGCGGAAGTCGCCCTGCAGCCATTGCGGCAGCACGAAGCAGACGGCATCGGCCTCGCCGGCCAGCAGGGCGGCGCTGACGCGCTTGCCCGCCATCGGCACGAAGACGGCTTGCCGGTCCAGGCCGGCGGCAATCAGTTCGCCCAGGTCCTTGACGATGCCGCCGACCAGGCGCTCGTTGGCGTCGAATTGGGCGATGGGCAGCGCGTTGTTGGTCGCCGCGACGAAACGCAGCGGCGGCAGGGAGGATGGCGACTGCGCCGCTGCCGCGCCCGCAAGCACGTTGGCCAGCAGCAGCGCCGCCAGTCGCCTCACGGCTGGATCAACTCCAGCAGGCGGTCCAGGCCACCCTCGTTGATGGCGATGCGGGCCTGTTCCCTCACCTTGGGCTTGGCGTGATAGGCCACGGACAGGCCGGCCGCGCCCATCATCGGCAGGTCGTTGGCGCCGTCGCCCACCGCCATGGCCTGGTCGGGCCGGCAGCCGATGGCCGCACAGCTCTGCAGCAGCATCAGGCGCTTCTGCTCGCCGTCGCAGATGTCGCCCCAGTCCTGCATGACGACGCGGCCGGTGAGGGCGCCGCCTTCGATCTCCAGCTCGTTGCTGCGCACGAAGTCCATGCCCAGCTCGGCCGCGACGAAGCGGGTGAAGAAGGTGAAACCGCCGGAGACGAGCACCAGCTTGAGCCCCGCCGCCTTCAGGGCCGCGCACAGCTCGCGCGCACCGGGGTTGAACGTCAGCCGCTCGGCCAGCACGCGGTCCAGCACGCTCGCCGGCACGCCGGCGAGGAGGGCCAGACGCCGGCGCAGGCTGTCCTTGAAGTCGGTGATCTCGCCGCGCATGGCGGCCTCGGTGATGGCGGCGACTTCCCGGCCCTTGCCCGCGAGGGCGGCGATCTCGTCGATGCACTCGATGCTGATCAGCGTCGAGTCCATGTCGAAGGCGGCGAGCTTGAAATGGGCAAGCGGCGGCAGCGCGGGGCCGTCGCGCAGGACGAGGCCTTCAGGGGCGGGGGAGGTCACGGGTCGGGAGAGTGCGGGCCATCGGATGCCCGCATTATCCCGATCGTTCAGCGGCGGCGGCGCGCGGCCAGCAGCGCGAGCCCGCCGAACAGCAAGGCAGCGCTGGCGGGCTCTGGCACCGGGGTCGCCTGCAGCCCGAGTTCGAAGAACGCGCCGGTGTTCACCTGCAGGCCGCGCATGTCGACGCTCACCATGTGTCCGCCGAAGCTGATGCGCGAAGCATCCAAGCCGGCGATGTTGGTCGTCAGTTGCACACCCGTGAGGGCCGCGCCCCCGTCATAGAGCGAGGTGAATTGGAAGCGGTTGTGCTGGGTGTCCAGGAAATTGGTGCCAGCGACGCCCGAATAGCTGTAGCGGATGGCGTTGGCGCTGAAGTCCAGAGTCTGTGTCGGCGCCGTCAGCACGTTGCAAAGATCGGCATCGCCGGAACAGGTCAGTTCCACGCCGGTCCCGACCACGACCTTGTCGAGCGTGTTGATCGTGTTCGCCCCGTCGGAGAGGTGGTAGTGCACGTTCACGCTCGACTCGAGCAGGCTGGCCGCACTGGCAAGTGTGGGGAGCAGGGCGGCTACGGCGAGGAGCTTCTTCATGAGCGTCTCCAACGATGAGGTGGCCGCACTCTAGGCAGACACCTCGACGCTGAAAGCCCCTAGTTCGCCTGAATTGGTGTCCCAAGTAACCGCAAAACCTCACGTACCGCCTGCGCACGGTCCTGCGGGCTGCTCAACATTTTTTCCACGCGCAACTTCTCGTTACCCACCAGCTTGATGTTGCGGTTCTTCTGCACCAGCTCGATGACGCGCATCGGGTCGATGGGCGGATTGGGGCGGAAGTTGATGTTGATGAGGGCCGGCGACGCGTCGATCTTGCTGACGCCATAGGGCTTGGCCAGCACGCGCAGGCGGTGCAGGTCGAACAGGGTCTGGCCCTGGTTGGGCAGCTTGCCGAAGCGGTCGGTGATCTCTTCCAGCATCGAGTCGATCTGCTCGTTCTTCTCGGCCGTGGCCAGGCGCTTGTACAGGGACAGGCGCACCTGCACGTCGCCGCAATAGGCGTCGGGCAGCAGGGCGGGGGCGTGCAGATTGATCTCGGTGGTGGCCGCAAACGGCGACAGCAGGTCGGGCTCGCGGCCGGCCTTCAGCGAGCGCACGGCTTCGGCCAGCATGTCGTTGTAGAGCTGGAAGCCGACCTCCATCATGTTGCCGCTCTGGTGCTCGCCCAGCATCTCGCCGGCGCCGCGGATCTCCAGGTCGTGCATGGCGAGGTAGAAGCCCGAGCCCAGCTCCTCCATGGCCTGGATGGCGTCCAGGCGCTGCGTGGCCTGCTTGGTCAGGCCCTGCAGGTCGGGCACCATCAGATAGGCATAGGCCTGGTGGTGGCTGCGGCCGACGCGGCCGCGCAGCTGGTGCAGCTGGGCCAGGCCGAACTTGTCGGCGCGGGCGATGATGATGGTGTTGGCGCTCGGCACGTCGATGCCGGTCTCGATGATGGTGGAGCACAGCAGCAGGTTGTGCTTGCCGGCCACGAACTCGCGCATGACGCGCTCCAGCTCGCGCTCGGGCATCTGGCCGTGGGCGATGACGATGCGCGCCTCGGGCACCAGCTCCTCGAGCTTCTGGCGCCGGTTCTCGATGGTCTCGACCTCGTTGTGCAGGAAATAGACCTGGCCGCCGCGCTTCAATTCACGCAGCACGGCCTCGCGGATGGTGCCGCTGCTCTCGGCGCGCACAAAGGTCTTGATGGCCAGGCGGCGCTGCGGTGCGGTGGCGATGACCGACAGGTCGCGCAGGCCTTCCAGGGCCATGCCCAGCGTCCGCGGGATGGGCGTGGCGGTCAGCGTCAGCACGTCGACCTCGGCGCGCATGGCCTTCATGGCCTCCTTGTGGCGCACGCCAAAGCGGTGTTCCTCATCGATGACCAAGAGGCCCAGGCGGTTGAACTTGACCTCGCTGGACAGCAGCTTGTGCGTGCCAACGACGATGTCGAGCGTGCCGTCGGCGATGCCCTCCATCGCCGCCTTGATCTCCTTGGCCGAACGGAAGCGGCTCATCTCCGCGACCTTGATGGGCCAGGCGCCGAAGCGGTCGGAGATGTTCTGGTAGTGCTGCTCGGCCAGCAGCGTCGTCGGCGCGAGGATGGCGACCTGCTTGCCGCCCATGACCGCCACGAAGGCCGCGCGCAGCGCCACCTCGGTCTTGCCGAAGCCCACGTCGCCGCAGACCAGGCGGTCCATGGGCTTGGGCGAAATCATGTCCTGGATGACGGCGTGGATGGCGGCGCGCTGGTCGGGCGTCTCCTCGAAGCCGAAGCTGGCCGCAAAGGCCTCGTAGTCATGGCCTGAATACCTGAACGCATGTCCTTCTCGGGCAGCTCTTCGGGCGTAGAGGTTGAGCAGCTCGGCGGCGGTGTCGCGCACCTGCTCGGCGGCTTTGCGCTTGGCCTTTTCCCATTGGCCCGAGCCCAGCTTGTGCAGAGGCGCTTCCTCGGCGCTCACGCCGGTGTAGCGGCCGATCAGGTGCAGCTGCGCCACCGGCACATACAGGGTCGCCTTGTCGGCGTATTCCAGGTGCAGGAACTCGCTCTTCTGGCCGTCTCCCAAATCGATGTTCACGAGGCCCTGGTAGCGCCCGATGCCATGGTTGATGTGCACGACCGGATCGCCAACCTTGAGCTCGGACAGGTCCTTGATCAGCGCATTGACGTCGCTGACCTGCTCCTGCTTGCGGCGCCGTCGCGTGGTGGGCGTCGTCGCGAACAGCTCGGTCTCGGTGATGAGCTGGACCGGCCGTTCGGCATCGACCCAGAAGAAGCCCTCGGCCAGCGGCGCGGCGGTGATGGCGTATTTCTCGTCGCCTGCCCAGAACTCGGCGAGGTTGGCCACCGAGGGCGGGTCGATCTTGTGGTCGCGCAGCTGCTCCAGCAGGCTTTCGCGCCGGCCTTCGCTTTCGGCCAGCAGCAGCACGCGGTGGGGCGTCGCCTTGATGTGGGCTTCCAGTCGGGCGAGCGGCTCCTGGGCGCCGCGCTCGACGCTGACATCGGGCAGGGGCCGGGCGAAATCGACGGGCTCGTTGCCGTGCACCGACAGCACGGCGTGCGGCTTGGTCAGACCGAAGAAGTCCTCGGCCGTCAGGAAGATCTCCTGCGGCGGCAGCAGCGGCCGCTCCGGGTCGTGCTGCAGGAAGCGGTGCCTCTCCTTGGTGTCGGTCCAGAAGCGCTGGATGGCTTCGTCCACCTCGCCGTGCAGGACGAGGGCTGCCGTGTCGCCGAGATAGTCGAATACCGACGCCGGCTGCTCGAAGAAGATCGGCAGGTAGTACTCGATGCCGCCGGACGCGATGCCCTCGCCGATGTCGCGGTACAGGCGCGACTTGGTGGGATCGCCGTCCATCTTCTCGCGCCAGCGCTCGCGGAACTTCTTGCGCGCCACCTCGTCCATCGGGAACTCGCGGCCGGGCAGCAGGCGCACCTCGGGCACGGGGTAGAGGCTGCGCTGGCTGTCGGGGTCGAAGGTGCGGATGGAATCGACCTCGTCGCCGAACAGGTCGACCCGATAGGGCACGGTCGAGCCCATGGGGAAGAGGTCGATGAGGCCGCCGCGCACGGCATATTCGCCGGGCTGCACGACCTGGCTGACGTTGGTGTAGCCGGCCAGGGTCAGCTGGCTGCGCAGCGAAGCTTCGTCCAGCCGCTGTTTCTGCTTGAAGTTGAAGGTGGTGCCGGCCAGGAAGCTGGGCGGCGCCAGGCGGGTGAGGGCGGTCGACGCCGGCATCAGCACCACATCGATGCTTTTCGTTTTTTTGCTTTGCAGCAGCTCCCACAGCGTGGCCAGGCGCTCGGAGATCAGGTCCTGGTGGGGGCTGAAGCTGTCGTAGGGCAGGGTCTCCCAGTCGGGGAAGACGGCCACCTTGAGCTCGGGCGCGAAGAACTTCAGCTCGTCTTCCAGGCGCTGGGTGTCACCGGGCTCGGCCGTGAAGATGGCGGCCAGGCGGCCGGCGTCGCGCTGCTGCTGCACGAAACGGGCGAGCAGCAGGGCGTCGGCCGAGCCGAGGGGGCGGGGATGGGTGAACTTCTTGCCGGGCTGGATTGCCGGCAGCGAGGGGAGACTCATGCGGACCTACAAACGACAACAGCCCCGAAGCGGGGCTTGGCGGAATTCTAGGGACACCATGGCCTTTGGCTTGTCAGCAGGGGCCTCGCTAGCATCGCGGCTCTTCCAACCGGAGATTCCATGCGCCGTCGTCATGCCCTGAGCCTGCTTGCCACCAGCCTGTCGCTCAGCCTGCCCGCCTTTGCCGCCACCGAGAGCGAACGCTTCCATCACTGGCTGGACGCCCAGTGGGAACTGACCCTGCAGCGCCAACCCATCCTCGCCACCGCCCTGGGCGACCCGCGCTACAACGACCGCCTCATCGACACGACGACAGCGGCCTACCGCGCCCAGGCCAAGCGCGAACTGCAGCAGACGCTGAAGGAACTCGGCGGTTTCAGGAAGGACCAGCTCGAGGCCAAGGACCGCATCTCCTACAGCATGCTCAAGCTGGACCTGGAGCAGAACCTGGCCGGCGAGCGCTTCCCCGACTGGATGCAGCCCATCAGCCAGATCGGCGGCCTGCCCAGCTTCCTGGCCCAGATGGGCACGGGCCAGTCCATCCAGCCCTTCAAGACGACCAAGGACTACGACGACTGGCTCAAGCGCCTGGCCCTGGCCGTGCCCCTGTTCGACGGCAGCATCGCCAATATGCGCGACGGTCTCAAGGCCGGCGTGACCCAGCCCAAGGCCGTCATGGAGAAGGTGCTGCCCCAGCTGCAGGCCCTGGCCGTGACCGACCCCGAGCAGAGCCTCTTCTGGGGCCCGATCAAGAACTTCCCCGAGGCCGTGCCGGCGGCCGACCGCGAGCGCATCACGGCCGAGATGCGCAAGCTGCTGTCTGCCCAGGTGCTGCCCGCCTACGCCCGCCTGCTGGCCTTTGTGCGCGACGACTACACGCCCAAGGCACGCAAGAGCACGGCCTGGTCGGCCCTGCCGGATGGCAAGGCCTGGTATGCCTATCGTGTGCAGCAATCGACGACGCTGAAGCTGTCGCCCGACGAGATCCATGCCATCGGCCTGAAGGAGGTCGCGCGCATCCTGGGCGAGATGGAGGGCGTGCGCAAGCAGGTCGGCTTCCAGGGCGACCTGAAGGTCTTCTTCAAGCATCTCCAGGACGACCCCAAGTACTACTACAGCAAGCCCGAGGACCTGCTCAACGGCTACCGCGAGCTGCAAAAGAAGATCAACGGCCTGACGCCCAAGCTCTTCGACATTCATCCGAAGGCCGACTACGAGGTCAAGGAGGTCGAGGCCTTCCGCGCCGAGAGCGCGGCGGGCGCGTCCTACCAGAACGGTACGGCCGACGGCTCGCGGCCTGGCGTCTTCTACGTCAACACCTTCAACCTGAAGGCCCAGCCCATCTTCGGCATGGAGACCCTGTCGCTGCACGAAGCCTCGCCGGGCCATCACTTCCAGATCTCCATCGCGCAGGAAGACCAGACCCTGCCCAAGTTCCGCCGCTACGGCAGCTCCTACACCGCCTATGTCGAGGGCTGGGCCCTGTATGCCGAGAGCCTGGGCAAGGAGCTGGGCCTCTTCACCGACCCCTACCAGTGGTATGGCCGCCTGTCCGACGAGCAGCTGCGCGCCATGCGCCTGGTCGTGGACACCGGCCTGCACCACAAGGGCTGGACGCGCGAGAAGGCCATCCAGTACATGCTGGACAACTCCTCCATGGCCGAGAGCGACGTCGTCTCCGAGGTCGAGCGCTACATCGTCTGGCCGGGCCAGGCCCTGGGCTACAAGATCGGCCAGCTGGAGATCACCAAGCTGCGCGCCGAAGCCACCGCGGCCCTTGGCCCGAAGTTCGACATCAAGGGCTTCCACCGCGTCGTGCTGACCGCCGGCCAGGTGCCGCTGCCGGTGCTGCGCGAACTGGTCATGGACTGGGTCAAGTCCAGGCGCTAAGGCCTCGCAAACCGCCGGCGGATTGCCGCCGCTGGCGGCCTTGCGTCGAGCCGGATTGGCGAGAAACCGCCGATCTTGCGCGTCTCTCCCGGGGCGGGGCGCGCGCACAAGCCTGGCACGCAAGCTGCTCATCCTGGGGCACACAACCACAGGAGACAGCCCCCATGTCAGCGATCTATCCCCCGACTTCGGACCGTCCGGTCGCAGCAGCGCCGGACCGCATTGAACTCAAGCGCGTCAAGGCCATCTTTGTCGGCTCCATCGGCAATCTCGTCGAGTGGTACGACTTCTATTGCTACGCGGCCTTCTCCCTCTATTTCTCGTCGTCCTTCTTCCCGTCCAGCGACCCGGTGGCCCAGTCCATGTCCACCGCGGCCATCTTTGCGCTGGGCTTCTTCATCCGGCCGGTCGGCGGCCTGCTATTCGGCTATATCGGCGATCGCCATGGCCGGCGCAAGGCGCTGATGGCCTCGGTGCTGCTGATGTGCGGCGGCTCGCTGCTCATCGCCTGTTCGCCCACCTATGCCGCCGTCGGCGTCTGGGCGCCGGCCATCCTGCTGGTTGCGCGCCTGCTGCAGGGCCTGAGCCTGGGCGGTGAGTACGGGTCCAGCGCCACCTATCTGTCGGAGATGGCCACGTCCAAGCACCGCGGCTTCTATTCCAGCTTCCAGTACGTGACGCTGATCGGCGGCCAGCTGACGGCTCTGGTCGTGCTGCTGGTGCTGCAGAACTTCGTGCTCGACGCGGCCGAGCTCAAGGCCTGGGGCTGGCGCATCCCCTTCTTCATCGGCGCGCTGCTGGCCGTCGTCGCGCTGATCATGCGTTCCGACCTGCCCGAGACCCAGGCCTTCGAGAAGCA
Organism: Roseateles saccharophilus; assembly: GCF_031458095.1. Taxonomy (GTDB): domain Bacteria; phylum Pseudomonadota; class Gammaproteobacteria; order Burkholderiales; family Burkholderiaceae_C; genus Pelomonas; species Pelomonas saccharophila_A. The sequence goes on along the minus strand of NZ_JAVDXU010000001.1, from coordinate 927,435 downwards.
CAGAAGCCAGCACGGCAAGGACCGCATGGGCGGCTTCAAGCTGCTGCTGCAGCACCCGCGCGAATGCCTCATCGTCATCGGCCTGACCATGGGCGGCACCCTGGCCTTCTACGTCTACACGACCTATATGCAGAAGTTCCTGAAGCTGTCGGTGGGCCTGACGGACGCGCAGACCACGGCCGTGTCCGCCGCCAGCCTGGTTTTCGCGGCCCTGCTGCAGCCCCTCTACGGCGCGCTGTCGGACCGCATCGGCCGCAAGCCCCTGCTGCTGGGCTTTGCCATCCTGGGCACGCTGTTCACGGTGCCGCTGCTGACGGCCATCCGCCATGCGCAAGGCCCCTGGGAGGCCTTTGGCCTGATCGCCTGCGCCTGGCTCATCGTCAGCGGCTACACCTCCATCAACGCCGTCGTGAAGGCCGAGCTCTTCCCGGCCTCCATCCGTGCCACCGGTGTCGGCGTGCCCTATGCGATCGCGGTGTCGGTGTTCGGCGGCAGCGCCGAGTACGTGGCGCTGTGGTTCAAGCAGCAGGGCCTGGAGAGCGGCTTCTATTGGTACGCTACCGCGGTGATCGCCTGCTCGCTGCTCGTCTACGTCCTGATGCGTGACACGCGCCGGCATTCCAGGATCGATGCAGAAGCTGCAACCCACTGACCGACCCAAGCGGCCTCGCTGGCAACGCAGCCTTGCGCTGTTGTTGCTGGTGGTGCTGGGCGGCGCGGCAGTGGCCTACGCCGCGTGGCGATTGTCACTGGACTTGGCGTTGGGGCAGACGCAGGACGACGCCCAGCGCCATCTGCGCTTTGTCGCCCACGAGCTGACCGGCACCCTGGACAAATACGAGGCCGTGCCGCAGGTGCTGGCGCGGCATCCTGCCTTGTCCGGCTTGCTGACCGAACCGGGCTCGCGCCAACGCCAGGCGGATGTCAACGCCCTGCTTGAAAGCGTGGCCCGCGATGCCGCGGCGGCGGCCATCTTCCTCATCGACGCCAACGGCCTGACGCTGGCTTCGAGCAATTGGCGCGACGCCCAGACCTTTGTCGGCCAGAACTACGCCTACCGGCCGTACTTCCGCGACGCGATGGCGAGCGGCGGGGGGCACTTCTATGCGCGCGGCTCGACGACGGGCACGCCGGGCTATTTCATCGCCCACCGCCTTGCCGGCCGTGCGACGGGCGTTGTCGTGCTCAAGGTATCGCTGGACGAGATGGAGGCCAACTGGGCGCGCAGCGCCGGCGAGCTGATGCTGGCCGATGCGCGCGGTGTGGTCTTCCTGGCCAGCCGGCCCGAGTGGAAGTACCGCACGCTGCAGCCCTTGTCGCCGGCCGTACGCACGGAGCTGCACGAGACCCAGCAATACGGCGACCTGCCGCTGCCGGCGCTGGCGCGCGAACCCTCAAGCGCGTCGACCGGGTTGCGCATCGAACGCATCGCCACAGCGACCGCCAGGCTGCGCGCGCTGGTCACCGAGCTGCCGGTGGAAGGCCGCGGCTGGACGCTGCTGTCCTTCACCGAGATCCGCGGCGCCGAGCAGATCGCCGCCGGCCGCGCCTGGGCCGCGGGCCTGGGTTGGGTGTCCATCCTGCTGACGCTGGCCTATGTCCAGCTGCGCCGTCGCCGCGCCCGCGAGCGCCTGGCCGCCCAGGGCGAGTTGCGTGCCGCCTACGACAGCCTGGAGACCCGCATCGCCGAGCGCACCCGAGAGCTGCAGGCCCGCGTCGACGAGCTGCACCGCACCGAGCAGGCCCTGCGCGCGACCCAGGACGACCTCGTGCAGGCCGGCAAGCTCGCCGTGCTGGGCCAGATGGCGGCCAGCATCACCCACGAGATCAACCAGCCGCTGGCGGCCCTGCGGGCGCTCAACGACAACGCCCGCGTCTTCCTCGAGCGCGGCATGCAGGCCGATGCCGAAGGCAATCTCGAGGCCATCGACAGCCTCACCCAGCGCATCGCCGCCATCGTGGCCCAGCTCAAGGGCTTTGCGCGGCGTGACGAGCTGCGCGTGCAGCCCGTGGATGTGGCCACGGCCTTCCAGGCGGCCGTGGCCCTCGTCAGCGCCGAGGCGCGCCGCCAGCACATCAAGCTTGAATGCCCGCCCGTACCTCCAGGCCTGGCCGTGCAGGGTCAGCAGGTGCGCATTGAGCAGGTGCTCGTGAACCTGCTGCGCAACGGCATCGATGCCAGCGCCGAGAAGGGCGGCGGCACGGTCACGCTGCAGGCCGAGGTCGAGGCCGGCCAGGCCCTGCTGCGCGTGACGGATGACGGCCCGGGCCTGAGCGACGAGGTGCTGGCCCGTCTCTTCGAGCCCTTCTTCACGACCAAGCGCCGCGGCGACGGCCTCGGCCTGGGCCTGTCCATCTCGGCCTCCATCGCCAACGCCCTCGGCGGCTCGCTGCAGGGCGGCAACAGGCCCGAGGGCGGCGCCCAGTTCACGCTGAGGCTGCCCATCACACAATCCGCCCATGGCCCTGACTGACCCCATCGATGTGCTGCTCGTCGAGGACGACGAGCATGTGCGCCTGGCCACCACGCAGAGCCTGCGCCTGGCCGGCCTGCAGGCCCATGGCGTGGATTCGGCCGAGGCGGCGCAAGCCTGGTTGAAGCCGGGCTTTGCCGGCGTCGTCGTCTGCGATGTGCAACTGCCGGGCGACAGTGGCCTGGCGCTGCTGCAGCGCCTGGGCGAGCAGGACCCGGAGCTGCCCGTCATCCTCGTCACCGGCCACGGCGACATCGGCATGGCCGTGGAGGCCATGCGCGACGGCGCCTGGGACTTCATCGAGAAGCCTTTCTCGGCCGAACACCTCGTCGAGGTCGTGCGACGCGCGCTGGCCCAGCGCCGCCTGGTACTGGAGAACCGGCGCCTCAAGGCTCAGCTCGGTGGCGGCCCGGCCGATGGGCTGATCGGTGCCAGCGCCGCCATGGAGCAGGTGCGCATGCTGATTGGCACGCTGGGCCCCGCCAGGGTCGACGTGCTCATCCACGGCGAGACGGGAACGGGCAAGGAGGTCGTGGCGCGAGCACTGCACGCGGCCAGCGGCGCGCGCGGCGCGTTTGTCGCCATCAATTGCGGCGCTCTGCCGGAGAGCGTCTTCGAGTCGGAGATCTTCGGCGCCGAGGCCGGGGCCTACACGGGGGCCAACAAGCGCCGCATCGGCAAGCTGGAATTCGCCGGCGACGGCACGGTCTTCCTCGACGAGATCGAGTCCATGCCCCTGGCCCTGCAGGTCAAGATGCTGCGGGTGCTGCAGGAGCGCAGCGTGGAGCGCCTGGGCGCCAACACGGCCGTGCCGCTGGCCTGCCGCGTCGTCGCCGCGACCAAGGTGGACCTGCTGGCGCTGGCCCGGGAAGGGCGCTTCCGCGAGGACCTGTTCTACCGCCTGGACGTGGCCAGCATCGCGCTGCCGCCGCTGCGCCAGCGCCGCGAGGACATCCCGCTGTTGCTGGACCGTTTCTGCGCCCAGGCGGGCGAGCGCCTGCAGCGCGCCGTGCCGACATGGACTGGTGCCCAGCTCGCGGCCTGGCAGTCACGCGACTGGCCCGGCAATGTGCGCGAGCTGCGCAACTTTGCCGAGCGTTGGGTGCTGGGCCTGGTCGGTGAATCAGCGCCGGTTGCATCGTCGGTGCCCAGCAGGCCGGCGGCCCTGCCCGAGGCGCCGCTGGACGAAGCCCTGGCCGCGGTCGAGCGCCAGTGGATCGTGCAGGCCCTGCAGGAGAGCGGCGGCAATGTCGCTAAGGCCGGCGAACGCCTGGGCCTGGCGCGCAAGACCCTGCACGACCGCATCCGCCGCCTAGGCCTGGACGCCGACGCCTACCGCCCCAGCTGAAGCGCCGCGCTCGCGGTGCGCCCAGCGGTAGAGCAGGGGCAGCACCAGCAGCGTCAATGCCGTCGACGACAGGATGCCGCCGATGACGACGGTGGCCAGCGGCCGCTGCACCTCGGCGCCGGTGCCGGTGGCCAGGGCCATGGGCACGAAGCCCAGCGACGCGACCAGGGCTGTCATCAGCACGGGCCGCAGCCGCGACAGCGCGCCCTCGCGCACGGCGTCCTCCACGGTGGACCCGCCGTCCCGCAACGAGCGGATGAAGGCGATCATGACCAGGCCGTTCAGCACCGCGACGCCCGACAGCGCGATGAAGCCCACGCCAGCCGAGATGGACAACGGGATGCCGCGCAGCCACAGCGCCACGATGCCGCCGGTCAGCGCAAAGGGCACGCCGGTGAAGACGATGAGACCGTCGCGCAGATTGCCGAACATGGCGAACAGCAGCGCGAACACCAGGGCCAGGGCCAGCGGCACGACCAGCTTGAGGCGCTCGGTGGCCGACTGCAGCTGCTCGAACGTGCCGCCCCAGCTCGTCCAGTAGCCGGTGGGCACTCTCACCTTGGCTTGCAATGCAGCTTGGGCCTCGGCGACGAAGGAGCCGATGTCGCGTCCCCGCACATTGGCCGTCACGACGATGCGGCGCTTGCCGTTCTCGCGGCTGACCTGGTTGGGTCCGGGCGACTGCTCGAAGCGGGCCACCTCGCCAAGTTGGACATGGGCTCCGCCGGGCAGGCGGATCGGGAGCCGCTGCAACGCGTCGACGTCGCTGCGCAGGCCGTCGGGCAGGCGCACCTGGATGTCGAAGCGGCGGTCGCCCTGGAAGAGCACGCCGGCCTCCTGGCCGCCGATGGCCGTGGCGGCGGTCTGCTGCACGTCGGCCACGCTCAGGCCCAGCCGTGCGAGCCTGGCGCGGTCGATCTGCAGCGTCAGCATGGGCAGGCCCGTCGTCTGCTCGACCTTCACATCCGACCCGCCGTCCACGCCGCGCAGCGCGTCCGCGATCTGCCCGGCCGTCGCCTCCAGCACCGCCATGTCGTCGCCGAAGACCTTGACGGCCACGTCGCTGCGCACGCCGGAGATCAGCTCATTGAATCGCATCTGGATGGGCTGGGTGAACTCGTAGTTGTTGCCCGGCACGGTGGCGGCCAGGGCCTGCAGGTCCTCGACAAGGGACGCCGTGCTGCGTCGCGGGTCCGGCCATTCGGCGCGGGGCTTCAGCATCACATAGGTGTCGGCCACGCTGGGCGGCATGGGGTCGGTGGCGATCTCGGCCGTGCCGATCTTGGAGAAGACGCGCAGCACCTCCGGCTGGGCCAGCAGGGTGCGCTCCAGCTCGCGCTGCATCTGGACGGACTGGCTGAGCGACGTGCCGGGGATGCGCATCGCATGCGTCGTGATGTCGCCTTCGTCGAGGCTGGGCACGAACTCGCTGCCCATGCGCGTGGCCATCAGCGCGCTCAGGGCCACGCTGACCCCCGCGATGGCGAGCACCAGCGGCGGGTTGGCCAGCGTCCAGTGGAGCAGCGGCGTGTAGCCGCGCCTGGCCCAGCCCATCAGGCGGTTCTCCTTCTCGCCGACCCGCTCGCCGATGAAGAGGGCCACCGCCGCCGGCACGAAAGTGACCGACAGCAGCATGGCGCCCAGCAAGGCGATGACGACGGTGAAGGCCATGGGATGGAACATCTTTCCTTCCACGCCGCTCAAGGCAAAGATGGGCAGATAGACCACCATGATGATGAGCTGGCCGAACAGCAGCGGCCGGCGCGCCTCGCGGGCGGCGGCGAAGACCGCGTCGAAACGCTCGCCGCGCGTCAGCACCCGGCCGGCCGCGGCCTGGGCATGCGAGAGCCGCCTGACGCAGTTCTCGACGATGACGACGGCACCGTCGACGATGATGCCGAAGTCCAGAGCGCCCAGGCTCATCAGGTTGGCGCTGACCTTGTGGGCCACCATGCCGCTGAAGGTGAAGAGCATGGACAGCGGGATCACCGCCGCCGTGATGACGGCCGCGCGCAGGTTGCCCAGGAAGCCGAACAGGATGGCGACGACGAGCAGGGCGCCCTCCAGCAGATTCCTCTGCACCGTGGCGATGGCCTTGTCGATCAGCGTCGTGCGGTCGTAGACGGTCTGGGCGATGACGCCGGCGGGCAGGCTGCGGTTGATCTCCTGAAGCCGCCTGTCCACGGCCTGTGAGACCTGGCGGCTGTTTTCGCCCATCAGCATGAAGACCGTACCCAGCACGACCTCGCGGCCGTTCTCGGTGGCGGCGCCGCTGCGCAGCTCCTGGCCGAGGCCGACGTCGGCCACGTCGCGCACGCGCACCGGCACGCCCTGGGCGGTGCCGACGACGATGTCGGCAATGTCCTCGATGCTCGCCACCTGGCCCGGTGCACGGATCAGCACCTGTTCGCCGCGCCTCTCGATATAGCCGGCACCGACATTGGCGTTGTTGCGCTCCAGCGCCTGCACCAGCTCCTGCAGGGTGATGCCGTAAGCCACCAGCTTGTCGGGCCAGGGTGCGACCTGGTATTCCTTGGCGAAGCCGCCGATGGTGTTGATCTCGGTCACGCCGGGCACGGTGCGCAGCTGCGGCTTGACGATCCAGTCCTGGATCTCGCGCAGGTCGGTCGGCGTGTAGGGCGTGCCATCGGCCTTCAGCGCGCCGTCCTTGGCCTCGACGGTCCACATATAGATCTCGCCCAGGCCGGTCGCGATGGGGCCCAGCGTGGGCGTCAGGCCGGGCGGCAGCGCGGCGCGCGCCTGCTGGATGCGCTCGCCGACGAGCTGGCGGGCGAAGTAGAGGTCGGTGCCCTCGTTGAACACGACGGTGACCTGGGACAGGCCGTAGCGCGACAGCGAGCGCGTCTGCTCCAGCCTGGGCAGGCCGGCCATGGCCGTCTCGATGGCGAAGCTGACGCGCTGCTCGGCCTCCAGCGGCGAATAGCCCGGCGCCTCGGTGTTGATCTGGACCTGCACATTGGTGATGTCGGGCACGGCATCGATGGGCAGGCGCTGGTAGCTGAAGACGCCGAGGGCCGCCATGAAAAGCGCGGCCAGCAGCACCCCCCAGCGCTGGGCAATGGCGAATCGGATGAGGTTTTCAAACATGACGGAAGCTGTGAATGGACCGCGCGCGGCCGAGCAGGCCGTCGCGGCGTCGCCAGTCAAGGCGCAAAGCGGAGTCGCAGCGTGTGCTACGGCGAGCATTTGCAACGCCGAGTGGCGGCGTCGCGGCGGGATTAGCGGGCGTGTGTGGTTCGTTCATAGCTTCTTTAGTGCTCGTGCTCGGCTTCAGCCTTGCCGATGTCGGCCTTGACGAGGAAGCTGTTCCTCGCCGCATGGCGCTCGCCGGCCGACAGGCCCTGGAGCACCTCGACGTGCCGGCCGTCGCGCCTTCCCAGCGTCACGGGCCGGGCCTCGAACTGCTGGCCCTGACGCACGAAGACGACGCTGCGTTCGTCCAGCGTCTGCACGGCGTCGGTCGTGACGGCCACCGGCACTTCGGTGTCGCTGCCCTTGAGATCCACCGTGACCGGCAGGCCCGGCCGCCACAGGCCCTTGGGGTTGGCCAGCACGAGGCGGGCGGTGGCGCTGCGGCTTTGCTCGCCGACCAGGGCGCCCACATACCCGAGCCGGGCTTCGCCTTCGACCTCGAAGGCGGCGGCCCGGACTCGGGCCGTCATGCCGATATCCAGACGGTTCAGCTCCCTGGCGGGTACGGCCAGCTCGATCCACACGCTGGACAAGTCGGCGACCTGGAAGACGGCGGTGTCTTCCTTCAGCGCCTCGCCGACAGCGATCTTCTTGTCGACGATGACGCCGGCAATGGGCGAGCGGATCTCGTAGCGCGTCAGTCCCTGCGGCGTGGCCGCCGCCGAGGCGCCCAGTACGGCCAGCTTCTGATGCGCGTTCTCGGCGGCGATCTCGGCCTCGTGGAAGGCCTGGCGAGCCGCCAGATAGTCCTGCTCGGCGGAGATCTTGTCTTCCCAGAGCTTCTTCTCGCGTTCCAGCGTGTTGCGGGCCAGGGCCAGGCGCTTTTGCGCGGCGAGCAGCTCGCTGCGCTGGTCGGCGAGAGCGGGGCTGGACAGCAGGGCCAGCACCTGGCCGCGCTGCACGCGGTCACCCGCGTTCACGCGCACGGCCTCCACGAGGCCGGCCAGGCGCGGTGTCACGACGACGCTCTGGTCCTGATTGAGCTTGACCTCGCCGAGCAGCTGCAGCGCGGTCTCGATGCGGGCCGGCCCGGCCGCGGCAAGGGCGATGCCGTTATGGCGCAGCTGCTCGTCGCTGAAGCGGGTGCGCGGTGCGGCGGCAGGCGCCGATGCGGCTGCCTGAGGCTTCTCTTCGGCATGGCCATGGTCGTCATGGCCGGGCTTGGTGCCACCGCTGCGCAGGATGGCAGCGCCCAGCAGCAGGCCCACAGCCAGCACGGCGGCAATGGCGATGGCGTTTTTCTTGGGAATCATGTCTTTCATTCCTCGGAGGGGTTGCGGCCGAGCAGGCGCTCCAGGTCGGCGGCGGCGCGGTGGGCCGCGGCGCTGTCCTGCAGCAGCTGGCGGCGCAGCTGGAACAAGCTGCGCTGGGCGTCCAGCACGTCCAGGAAGGCGAACTTGCCGAGCTCATAGCCCTTGAGGGCCGTGTCATAGGCGGTCTGCGCCGTTGGCAGGGCTTCGTCGCGCAGCAGTTGCACCTGCTCGTGGCTGAGCCTCAGCCGAGAGCCGGCTTCGGCCACCTCGCCCTGCAGCTTCAGCGTCGCGACGGTCAGGGCCTCGCGGGCCTGGTCCTCGCGGCGCAGGGCCTGCAGCAGGGCGCCCTGGTTGCGGTCGTGCAGAGGCAGCGGCACGGAGAAGCCGATGACGGCCTGGGTGCGTCCCTGCTCGGCATCGCGCTTCGCGCCGACGGTGACGGTCAGGTCGGGCACGCGGCGGGCGCGTTCGCCCTCGGTGAGCGCCTGGTGGCGTGCGATGTCCAGCCGTGCCAGGCGCAGGGCCGGCGCATCGGGCAACTGCTCGGCCAGGCGCTGCTCATCGGGCAGGCGGGGCAGGGCGGTCGCGTCGCCTTCAGCCGGCGTGACGGCCTGTGGGCTTTGGCTCCACAGCGCGGCCAGGCGACCACGGGCCAGCAGCAACGCGCTTCTCGCCTGGGCCAGCTCGGCACGCGCGCCAGCCTCGGCCACGCGGGCCTTGGCGGGCTCCAGCGGCGCGACCTTGCCGGCCTGCAGCCGTTTGTCGGCGGCGTGGGCAGCACCGCGGGCCAACTCCAGCGACGACTCGGCCAGGCCCTGCTGCTGCTGGGCGGCCAGCAGCTCAGAGAAGGCCGCGGTGACGGCGGCGCGGATCTCGGCCTGCTTGGCCTGCAGCGCGACTGCGGCTTGCTCGCGCGTCTGCGCCGCTGCGGCCAGGCGCGCCGCGCGCTTGCCGCCGAGCTCGATGGCCTGGGACAGCTGCACGGTGCTGGTCCGTGTTGCGCTGCGCTGCGTGTCTTCGAGCAGCACGCCCAGCTCGGGATTGGGCCGGGCGCCGGCCTGCAGCTCGGCAGCTTGCAGCGCCTGCAGCTCCAGCCGCGCCGCGGCCAGTTCGGGGTTGTGGGCCTGGGCCAGGGCTCTCGCCTCGGCCAGCGTGATGGCGTGCGTCACGCCAGGGGCCAGCGCCATCAGCAGCGCCGGCAGGAAAGCAAGGGTTCGCATCGAACGCTCCAGTTGTTGGGACAACGACGGACGGTTCGGCGCGGCCGGCACCCGTCGGGTGCCTGCGCTTCAGTGGGATGGGGGAGAAGCGGCGCGCCGGATCAGGCGCGCAGCCAATTGGGGCGTTCGAGCCCGGCGGGGATGTGGGACTTGCGCCTGGCCGCATCGGCGGGCTCGGGGGCCAGGGCCAGTGGCGCGGCGAGAGCATCGCGCTCGGCCAGCGGCGTGGCGCAGCCGGCGTGGTGGCAGTGGCAATGGCCGGTCTCGCAGACCGGATGGGCGTCAGCGGCCTTGGCGGTGTGGGATTGCTCGCCCCCCAGCTGCGCCAGGCCGGTCTTCTGGCCGCCCAGCTCGTCCACGCAACACAGCGCCGCGCCCGCCCAGGACAGCTGCGCGGCGACGAGCAGGGTCAGCAGGACGAGGAAGCAGCGGCGCATGGCCGGGGATTCTATGCAGGGATGAGATTGCGCAGCGGCCGGCCGGCCTCGAAGTCGTCCAGGCTCTCGAGGGTGGTCGCCATGATCTGGCCGATGGCCTCGACGGTGAAGAAGGCCTGGTGGCCCGTCACGATGACGTTGGGGAAGGACACCAGCCGCTGGATGACGTCGTCCGTGATGATGGTGGACGACAGGTCCTGGAAGAACAGGCTGGCCTCCTGCTCGTAGACGTCGATGGCCAGCCCGCCGAGCTGGCCGCTCTTGAGCGCAAGCACGGCGGCCTCGGTGTCCACCAGGCCGCCGCGGCTGGTGTTGACGAGGATGGCGCCACGCTTCAGGCCGGCCAGCGATGCGGCGTTGACGATGTGGTGGGTGCTCGGTAGCAGCGGGCAATGCAGAGAGATGACATCCGACTGCGCCATCAGCTCCGGCACGGTCAGGTAGCGGCCGCCCAGCGCCTCGAAGGCCGGGTTGGCCACCACGTCATGGCCCAGCAGCGTGCAGCCGAAGCCATGCAGGATGCGCGCGAAGATCGCGCCGATCTTGCCCGTGCCGATGACGCCCACGGTCTTGCCGTGCAGATCGAACCCCATCAAGCCTTCCAGCTCGAAGTTGCCGTCGCGCGTGCGGGCGCTGGCGCGGGCGATCTTGCGGTTGACAGCCAGCAGCAGGCCCACGGCGAACTCGGCCACCGAGTGCGGCGAGTAGTCGGTCACGCGCACGACGGCCATGCCCAGCGCTGCGGCCGCCGAGGCGTCGATGTGGTTGTACCCGGTGGAGCGCGTGGCGACCAGGCGCGTGCCCTGGGCGGCCAGCCGGGCCAGCACCTCGGCATCCACGCTGTCGTTGACGAACACGCAGACGGCCGCGCAGCCTTCAGCCAGCCGCGCGGTGTCTGCGGTGAGCCGGTCCTGGACGAAGATCAGCTCGTGGCCAGCGTGCGCATTGGCCTGGGTCAGCAGGCGCTGGTCGTAGCGGCGGGCGCTGAAGACGGCGGTTTTCATGGCGGGTGAGGCGGGCTGGGTGACGCCCCATCCTAGGCGGACAGCGCCGGCCGGGAGCGGCGAAGGCTCAGTCCCTGCCGCTCAGCAGCGCGTCGCGCAGATTGGCGTCGGCCGGTGAGTCGCCGAACCAGATCTTCAGCACCATCGCGAAAAACTCGTCATCGCCGATGGGCTCACCCTGGGGCTGGCCCTGGATGTAGAACTGCGTGCCCTTGCCGGGCACGAAGTCCATCGTGAAGCTGTCGCCGGGCATCAGCTTGGCCTTGCCGGAGAAGACCTCGATGAGGCGGGTCGTCGCCAGCGTGTGGCGGGTCATCTGCTGGCTGGGCGTGTTGTCGCTGATGCCGCGCAGGAAGAGGCGGCCCAGGTCGGTGCCGGGCAGTTCGCGCAGGGCCGTGAATTGCAGGCGCTTGGGGCCTGGCAGGGCCAGCAGCTCGGCGGCCGTGCCGACATGCTTGCTCGTGTACAGACCCATGTCATAGGCCTTGAAGACCAGACGAACCCGCGTGCCCTTGCCATTGAGCTGCAGGGTGCTGCCGCCGAGCTGGGCCGTGGTGTCGAACTTGGTGGCGGTGGGAGCCGCGCCCGCCTGCAGGCAAAGCGCGGTGCCGGCGATCAGGGTGGCGAGGCGCACGCGCGCGGCGAGCGTCTGAGGCTGGGTCATGTCTTCTCCGAGGGGGCTCTTCTCGCAGCGGTGCCGCTGCGGCGACGCGATTCTGCGGTTGGAACCGGCTGTACCCGGCCGCCCGCCACCCTCGAATCAGGCGTGAATCCTCACAACCCGGGCCGGCCGGCCCTTGGCCTCGCGGGCGCGCAGCTGGCCACAGCCGCCTTCCACGTCCTGGCCTGCCGAGTCGCGCAGCTTGGTCAGCACGCCACGCGCACTCAGCTCGGCGGCAATGGCCCTCGCACGCTCCCAGCTCGGGCGCTGGAAGGGCAGGCCCTCGGCCGTGTTGAAGGGAATCATGTTGAGCAGGCCATAGCGGCCCTTGAGCAGGCGCACGATGCCGTCCAGCTCCTCGGGGCCGTCGTTGACGCCGTCCAGCAGCGTCCACTGGTACTGGATGGGATAGCCGCTGGCGCGGGCATAGGCGTCGGCCGCTTCGACGAGTTCTTCGGGCGACAGGCGCGGCGCGCGCGGCAGCAGGTCGGCGCGCTTGGCGGCGTCCGTCGTGTGCAGGGACAGGGCCAGGGCCGGCTTGACCTCGGACTCGTTCAAGGCCTCGAAGGCACGCTCGTCGCCGACGGTGGAGAACACCAGCTGCTTGTGCGCGAAGCCGCCCTCGCGGCCCAGCAGGGTGATGGCGTCCAGCACATTGGCGAGGTTGTGCGAGGGCTCGCCCATGCCCATGAAGACGACCTTCTTCAGCTGGGCGTTCTTGCACCGTGCCAGCACCACCTGGGCGACGATCTCGGCGCTGCCGACCTGGCGTATCAGGCCGTCCACGCCCGTCATGCAGAAACGGCAGCCGACAGCACAACCGACCTGGCTGGACACGCAGACGCCGTCGCGCGGCAGCAGCACGGTCTCCACCGTCTGGCCGTCGTTCAGCCCCAGCAGCAGCCGCGCGGACTGGCCATCGCCGCCGGCATGCTCGCTGCGCAGGGACAGCAGGCCTTCCAGCTCGGCCATCAGCCCCGGCAGGGCCTCCCAGACAGCCTTGGGCAGCCAGCCCTGCAGCGGCCGCTTGCCACCCTCCAGCGGCAGCCTGCGCACCCAGTGGCGCAGCACACGGCTTTCGTGGTCGGGGTTGGCGCCCAGCGCGCGCAGGCGCTGGCGGAGGTCGGCAATCAGCATGGGAACGGAGGTGACAACAGCCCCCGATTGTCGGCGCTATGCTGGATCGACCCTTTTGACGAGGAGACCGTCATGAGCCAGATGCCGAATTGCGCCCCCGAAGAGTGGGCAGTCCGCTGCGACCTCGCCGCCCTCTACCGCCTGGCCGCCCTGCAAGGCTGGGACGACCTGATCTTCACCCACATCTCGGCCCGCGTTCCCGGTCCCGAGCATCACTTCCTCATCAACCCCTACGGGATGATGTTCGAGGAGATCACGGCCAGCAGCCTGGTCAAGGTGGACAAGGCCGGCGAGAAGGTCGCGCCCAGCGACTACAACGTCAACCCGGCCGGCTTCATCATCCACAGCGCCGTGCACGAGGCCCGCGAGGATGCGAAGTTCGTCATGCATCTGCACACGGTGGCCGGCGTGGCGGTCAGCACGCAGCGTGAAGGCCTGCTGCCGATCTCCCAGCACAGCCTGTTCCCGCTGGCTTCCCTCAGCTATCACGACTACGAGGGCGTGGCCCTGAACCCGGACGAGAAGTCGCGCCTGGTGCGCGACCTGGGCAAGGCGTCGCTGATGATGCTGCGCAACCATGGCCTGCTGACCCTGGGCCACAGCGCCGCCGACACCTTCCTCAAAATGTTCATGCTGCAGCGTGCCTGCGAGATCCAGATTGCGGCGCAGGCGGGGGGCGGTGAGTTGATACGCATTCCGCAAGCCATCCTGGCCGGCATCCGGGCCCAGAGCGACAAGGTCATGCGTGGCTCCGGCGCCGAGCTGGCTTGGCCGGGCCTGCTGCGCCGCCTGGCGCGCCAGAACCCGGGCCACGACGCGTGACGCCCAGCATCGAGACCTGGCAAGCGGCGGGCCGCCATTTCGACTTCCGGGGCCGCAAGATCTTCATGCGGACCGACGGGCCGGCCGCCGCGCCGGCCCTGTTGCTGATCCATGGCTTCCCGACGGCGAGTTGGGACTGGTGCAAGCTCTGGCCCGACCTGGCGCAGACGCATCGCCTGGTCGCCGCCGACATGCTGGGCCTGGGCTTCTCGGCCAAGCCGCGCGGGCACCGCTACACGGTGGCGGAGCAGGCCGATCTCTTCCTCGCTGCCCTGGCCGAAGCTGGCGTCAGCGAGTGCGCCTTGCTGGCCCATGACCTCGGCGACACCATCGCCCAGGAGCTGATAGCCCGCGCGATCGAAGGCCGCCTGCCGGTCAGGCTGCGCGGCGTCATCCTGCTCAACGGCGGACTCTTCCCGGAGACGCATCGGCCGGTGCTGCTGCAGAAGCTCTTGCTGTCGCCGCTGGGGCCGCTGATCGCCCGCTTGTCCAGCCGCGCCAAGCTGGGCGCCAACCTGACCGCCATCGCAGGCGACGCGAAGCCGACGGCTGCCGAGCTGGATGCCATGTGGCAGTTGATGAGCCGGGACGACGGCCGGCTGGCCCTGCCGGGGCTGATCCGCTACATGGTCGAGCGCCGCGAGAACCGCGAGCGCTGGGTCGGGGCGCTGCAGCGCTGCCCGGTGCCGCTGACGGTCATCAACGGCAGTGCCGACCCGATCTCGGGCGCCCACATGATCGCCAGGCTGCGCGAACTGAAGATCGCGGCCGATATCGTCGAGCTGCCCCGCGTAGGCCACTACCCCCAGATGGAGGCGCCGCAGGCGGTGCTCGCCGCCGTGCAACACGCGCTGGCGAAGACAATGCCGCCACCATGATTCTTCGCCAGCGCCCCTCGGCCCTGCAGCTCTTCTTCGTGCTGCGCGGCTCCATCCTGGCCCGCATCCGCGGTGTGCTGCTGGCCAATGTGCTGCTGGCCGTCATCGTCACCCTGGGCCATCGCGCACTGCCGCGCGAGACCCTGATGCTGATGCTGTCGCCCATCCCGTTCTCGCTGATGGGCCTGCCGCTGGCCGTCTTCCTCGGCTTTCGCAACAGTTCCTGCTACGACCGCTACTGGGAGGCGCGCAAGCTCTGGGGCGAGCTGGTGCAGCGCTCGCGCAATCTCGCCCGCCAGGTGCTGCACCTCATCGACTGGCCCGCGCCGCCCGCCGAGGCGCGCGACCTGGCCGACATGCGCGTGCGCCTGCTGCTGCGCACGGCAGCCTTCTGCCATGCGCTGAAGGCCTTGCTGCGCGGCCGTGGCCAGGACGTCAGCGGCCTGCAGGGGCTGGTGGCGCCCGCCGAGCTGGCGACCCTGGGCGCCCTGGCATCCGCCCACAACCGGCCGGCCGCGCTGATGCTGAACCAGGGCGCCGACCTGGCGCGCTGCCGCCGCGACGGCCTGCTGGACGGCGTGCGCGCCGTGGAGATCGACGCGACGCTGAGCGCGATGACGGCCGCCGCCGCGGGCTGCGAGCGCATCCGCCACACGCCGCTGCCGTTTTCCTATGCCCTGCTGCTGCACCGCACGGCCTATCTCTACTGCTTTCTGCTGCCCTTCGGCCTGGTCGATGCCATCGGGCTGATGACGCCCCTGGTCGTCGCCATCGTGGCCTACACCTTCTTCGGCCTGGACGCGCTGGGCGACGAGATTGAGGAGCCTTTCGGCACCGAGGCCAACGACCTGCCGCTGGACGCCATCTGCCGCAGCATCGAGATCGAACTGCGCCAGGCCTTGGGCGACGCCGACACGCCGCCGCCTTTGCAGCCGGTGGACTACCTGTTGCTCTAATCCTCGGATGACCTCACGCTGTTTTGCCCTTGTGCCCGCTGCCGGCATCGGCGAGCGCTCCGGCGCTGGCATTCCCAAGCAATACGTCGAGATTGCCGGCCGCCCCATGCTGGCCCACACGCTGGCGGCGCTGGCGGCCGTGCCGCGCATCGCCCAGACCCTGGTGGTGCTGTCACCGGCCGACGATCGTTTCGAGGCGGCCGTGCCGGGACATGTCGGCTGGGTGGCCCGTGTCGGCGGCGCCAGCCGTGCCGAAAGCGTGCTGGGCGGCCTGGCCGAGCTGCGCCGCCGCGGTGCGGTCGATGACGACTGGGTGCTGGTGCATGACGCCGCCCGCTGCCTGCTGCGGCCCGAATGGGTCGATGCGCTGATCGACGCCTGCCTGCCCGATGCCGTCGGTGGCCTGCTGGCCCAGCCGATTGCCGACACGTTGAAGTCCGGCGATGCCGAGGGCCGCGTGACGGCCACCATCGATCGCCGCGACAAATGGGCCGCACAGACGCCGCAGATGTTCCGCCTCGGTCTGGTCGAAAAGGCGCTCGCTGCAATGGGCGCAGCGGCGACCGATGAAGCCAGCGCCGTCGAAGCTCTGGGCCTGGCACCGCGGCTGGTGCGGGCGTCGATGGCCAATTTCAAGGTGACCTGGCCCGAGGACTTCGAACTGGCCGAGCGCTGGCTCAGAGCTTCAGCACCAGATCCTCGCCGCTGAGGAAGTCGCCGTTGGCTGGCACGTCGAGGTCGCGTTCCAGCGTGCCGCGCAGCTTGAGCTTGGCGGCCTGTTCGGGTGCGATGCGCAGCCGCAGCGCACCGGGCAGCACCTGGTGGAAGAGGTAGTAGCCGTCGGCCGAACTCGTCGTCGTCGCAAGGACCTGGCCCTTGGCACCGACCAGCTCGACCTGAGCGTCGCCGATGCCGCGCTTCTTGCCACCGGCCTCGACGAGGTAGATGGTGCCTTCGACCTCGGAGCTCAGCACCACCGGGAACTCCAGCTGCTCGACGCGGCCGGGCCGCGGCAGCACGCGCGCGCCGGGCGTCAGCGGCTTCCACTGCGGGTCCTCCAGCGTGGCCGGGTCCAGCGCGATATCGGCATAGCGGCCCGGTGCCAGGCGGTTCAGGAAGGCGATGCCGCCGACGTCGGTCAGGCGCGGATGCCGGCCGCCGCCGTTGAGGATGAAGCCGGCATTGGAGACGAACTCCTCGCCGGGGTCGCGGATGCCGTTCATGTTGCGGTCGACAAAGGCGCGGGCCGAGACGGCACCCGTGCCGGCCAGGGGCTGGCCGTCGAACTGCCAGCGGCCGCTGCGCGGGTCGCGGTCCAGGGCGACGAAGAGCTGCAGGCCCAGGGCCAGCTCGCGCTGGCTGGAATAGCTGGCGCTCAGGGCCAGGCCGAAGCTGCCGAGGTTCTTGGCAAGGCCGGCCGAGACCAGGGTCAGGCCCGAATCCATGCTGCGCAGCAGGCCGGCGTTGAGCTGGTAGCCGTCGGCCAGATTGCGGTCGGCGCTGATGGCGACGGCCTGCAGGCTGCTGCCGGGTTGCAGGCGGTAGTTGAACTGCGCGTTCAGGCCGATGTCGGCCACGCGGCGACTGATCTGCAAGGCGCCGTCGGTCATCGTCTGGTCACCCAGGCGCTGCCAGCGCAGGCTGTTGGACAGGGCCGTGCCCCAGAACATCAGCGAGGTGCGCAGACCGAGCTGCAGATCGGTGCCGCCATAGTCCAGCACGCTGCGCAGCACGCTGGTGTCCAGCATCAGGCGCGGCAGGGTGCCGAGCTTGATGCTGCCCTGCAGGCGCAGCTCGTCGCGCCGGCGCATCGTGAACTGGTCGCTGCTGAAGCTGCCCTGGCGCTGGGTGTGCAGGGCGTCCAGCGCAAAGCCGCCCAGGCGCGTCTTCAGGCCGAGCTCGCCCAGGGCGCCGCCGCGCACACCGGTCAGCTGGCCGCTCAGGATCATGGCGTCGAGGTAGGCCAGCAGTCCCAGCTGGCCATAGTCCATGGCCTCGGTGGCGACGCCGCCGACCAGGCGCGGCCGGCGCACCAGGCCGAGCTTGCCGGTCAGCTTCTTGCCCAGACCGATGTCGGCCTGGGCCACGCTGCGCACCGAACCGTCGTCGGCGACCTGCGAGGCCAGGGTGTAGAAGAGCTCGCCGGGCTTCACGCTGGCCTGGTCGAGCAGGAAGCTCTGCTTTTCGACGCGCAACTGGCCCAGCGGGCCGTGGAAGACCAGGCGGAACTCGTTGGCGCCGAAGGACAGCGGCAGGTCGTCGAAGGCGTACTGGCCGTCGGCGCGCGAGGACTGGTAGCCCAGCAGCTGGTCGTTGTAGTACAGGGTCACGTCCCAGCCGGGCGGCAGGTCGCCGCGCAGGCTGTGGCGGTCGAAGCTGTTGGGCTGGTCCAGCGGCCGGTTGCTGACGGCCACGCCATTGCCCTTGGCGCTGCCCGCCATGACATTGCGCACGCTGGGCAGGGTCAGGTTGCCCAGGGCCACCGAACGCGCCTTCATCGGGCCCAGCAGGCCGGCGTCGGGGTCGTTGCGGGCCAGGGTCACGCGCAGGTCGGGCGTGGCCTTGTCCTGGGTCTTGAGCACATAGGCCGAGCCCTCCATGCCGAGCAGGTCGCTGGTCAGATAGGCCGTGTAGGCGGCCTTGTACTGGCGCGAGTGGCGGCCGTAGCGGGCATCGGCGCCGAGGGACTGGTCGATGGACGGCACGCCGATGGCGCCCGGCGTGGACGGCGCATAGGGGTAGTTGGGCCGCTCGGCGGGCTGCAGGCCGGCCAGGGCCGCGGCCAGGCGCTCGCGCTCGAGCTTTTCCTGCAGCGGCAGCTTTTCGCTCGGGATGACCTTGAGCTTGAGCGTGGCAAGGTCCAGCTGCAGGTCCAGCGGCAGCCAGCGCGTCAGCAGTTGGCGCGACACATAGATGTCGTCACCGACGACGCCGGCCAGGCGTGGCTCGAAGTTCTGCTCGCGCCCGCCCACGCTGGCCAGGGCCTCGGGCAGGTTCAGCGCAAAGGCGCGGTCGCGCGGCAGGCGGCCCTCGGCGCTGCCGCGGTCGGGCCGCACCTGGATGGCCAGGGTCAACAGGCGCGACAGCTCGCCCAGCGGCAGCAGGGTCTGGGTGCCGTCCTGGTAGGCGGAGAAGCTGTCCGAAATGACCTGCCCGTCCAGCACCACTTCCAGCACGAGGAGGTTGTTCTCATCGATGCGATGCGGCCCCGGCGGCGGCGCAGGGGCGGGCGCCACGGCGACGGCGGAGGTGTCGCGTGCGCGCAGCCGCAGCTGCCAGTGCGGCAGGTCCACGGCGACCTCGAGGCTGAGCCAGCGCGCCAGCAGCTGGGTCGACACGTAGATGTCGCCGCCAATGGCCTGGGCCAGGCGCGGCTCGAAGGACTGGCGGCGCTCGCCGATGCGCATGCTGGACTCGACGAGGTCCAGGCAGAAGGGCTCGCCAGAGCCGGGCAGGGTGCCGGCGGCGCGGCCGGTGGCGGTCTGCACGCGCACGTTCAGCCCCAGCAGGCGCGACACGGCGGCCAGCGGCAGCAGCACCTGGTAGTCGGTCTGGAAGACATCCAGTGGTTCGGCCAGCTTGCGGCCGTCGACCTGCACTTCCAGTTGCCGCAAGGGCGTGGGCGCGTCGTCGGGCGAGGCCAGGGCCAGCAAGGGCCACGCGGCCAGGGCAGCGAGGACGAGGCGGACGACGCAGCGGGCCATGGCGCGCGGGCGCCGGCCCGTCAGGGGAGGGCGAGGGCGGTCTCGGCCAGCAGCTTGCCGCCGGACTCGGGCCGCTCGCGGAAGGCCAGCTTCAAGGTGCCGGCGGGCAGGGCGTTGCCGGAGGGCAGTTGCAGCGGCAGCTGCACGCGCCGGCTGGCATTGGGCACATAGACGGCGACACCGCCGGCGCGCGCGACCTCGAAGGTCACGCCGGCCGTCGTCGTGAAGGTGGCGAGCAGGTCGCCGTAGACGGAGCGGTTGCCGTCGCGCTTCATCTGGAATGACAGCAGGCCGGGGCCACCTGCGGCAGGCGGCTGCACGGCCAGGTCGGCGAGGTCCAGCTTGGCCTGGGTGTCGCCCTGGCGCACGATGACGGGAATGGAGGCGCCGACGAGAGCCTGGATGGTGACGCCGACGTCCTGCACGCCACGCTTGGCCACGTCCTCGACGCTGGTGGCGCCGGTGGCGTCGGCGACGCGGTCGAACTGCAGATGCGAGCGGTATTCGCCCGCGGCCAGGTCCTCGGGCTTGCGCAGCAGGATGCGCACGATCTGGGAGCCGCCGGGCGGGATGGTGACCTGGCGCGGCGAGTAGCGCAGCATGGCGTCGGCGAACTGCTCACCGGGGCCGGGCTGCTCGATGGCGATGAACTCGCCGTTCGGGCCCATGCGGCGGTTGACGAGGTGGATGCGATAGGTCTCGGGCGTCTTGCCCTGGTTCATCAGCTCGACCTGGGCGGCACGCTGCTTGTCGAAGACGATGCGCGTCGGGAACAGCATCAGGTCCGCGAACGCAGCGCGCGACAGCAGCAGCCCGAGGGCCGCCAGCAGGAAAAGCTTGGGTGTTGCACGCATGCCGGCATGGTCGCCAGGACTTGAGGGCGGCAAAGCCCGCAAAAGCGCCGCATTCACGGCCCAATTTGCTACTGGTAGTTGACTGTCACGCTGAAGCTGCCGCTGTAGGCACCCGTGCCCTGCAGATTGCCGACGCTGAGCGTAGCGCCGACGTTGATGGTCTGGGTGCCACCGCCGGACAGCACGCCCGTCACCGACGGGCTGCTGGAGAAGCTGTTCAGGGCCATGCTGCCGCTGCCGCCATCGGTCAGGAAGGTCGTGCCGTCGATGGGCAGGGAGATGGTGAACACGGCGTTGGGCGTGCCGCTGATGGTGAACTGCGCGGCGCTGGCCGTGCCGGACTGGTTGACGAGGATGACGCTGCCCGTCTTCATGCGTCCACCGCCCGGCGCCACCGTGATGGTGCCGCCGCTGCCGGCCGTGAAGGCGCCGAAGGACAGGGCGCCGTTGTTGGTCAGCGTCTGCGCCGGCGCGGCCGTGCAGGCCAGCATCAGGGCCCAGGGCAGGCAGCGCTTCATGTCAGTTGAAGGCGACGGTGATGGTCAGGGGCGGTTCGCCGTCGCCATCGTTACCCGCAGCGCCGAACGAGATGGCCGCGGCCGGTCCGCGCGGCGGCAAGGCCGAGCCCGTGGCGGCAACCATCTCCATGCCAAAGGCCTGGCGCGATTCCACCGCGGCGGCGATCCAGATGGGCAGGGCGCGCAGCACGGTCGGCGTCGTCGCGCTGACGACGCGCGGCACCAGGGCGCCGGTGCCCGGGCCGGCCGGCGCGTTCTGGGCCAGCAGCAGGTCCTGCACATTGATGGGCACGCCCAGCCAGGCGCTGACCGCCACCGGCACGACGACGACCGCGCTGGCCTGGGCCGAGGCGGTGGCCGCGAGGGCGGGCGCCAGCGGCGTCAGGGCGCACAGCAGGCCGGCGGCCGCGCACAGGGCGCAGGAGGCGCTCGTCATGGCTGCGAAGGGCGGCGCCCTCAGTTGTAGGCGACGGTGACCTTGACGACGCCGGTGTAGGTGCCGGCGACCTGGGCTGCGCCGACGGTCAATTTGCCGCCGACAAAGATATAGGCGGCGCCGCTTGAGAGCGTGCCCGTCGTTGCATCGGTGGTCTCGTCGGTCTTGCCGGTCGCGGTCGCCGCCGCCAGGGCTTCGGTGATCCAGTCGACAGCCATGGTGTTGACGCCGCCGTCACTCAACGTGGTGTCGCTGCCGGTGTAGTCGATGGAGAAGGTGTTGTTGCCCGAACCGGTGACGTCGAAGCGCGCAGCCACGCCGGCGACGCCGGTGGGCAGTGCGGCGGTGCCGGACTTGGTGCGGGTGCCGTCCGTCGCCAGGGTCACGACGCCGTTGCCGGCGACGACGTTGCCGAACACCAGGTCGGCCGCCTTGGTGACGGCAATGGGTTGCAGCACGACGGCCGTCGCCGAGGCGGTGGCGTTGTCGGCGGCCTGCACGGCACGCATGCCGGCGGCCCCCAGCAGCACGAGAGCGCCCAGGGCCAGCAGGCCTCGGACATTGGCGGTCTTCTTCAGCGACAGGGTCATCATGGTCTTCTCCTCAATGCCCGATGGGGGCCAGCCTGCATGCTGCAGGGCCTCATGAGGGGCTTATCGGCCGAAGAAGCCAGGGCTTGAATGCCAATTCACCAGGTGGGGCCGAGCAGCAGATAGGCCGCGGACTCGCCGTTGCGGGTCGCGCCCAGGGCGAGGAAGAAGGGCCCGAAGCGCGTGTCGACGCTGAGAAAGCCGCTGACGGCCTGCTGCCAGCCGCTGCGCGGCACATTGGCCAGCTTGAGGCCCGAGCCCGCGCCGATGGCCCCGGTCTCCAGCGAGAAGCCGATGCGCACGGCGCCGCCCAGGCCCACCGGCATCTCGCCGATGCGCCGCGCCATGACGACGCGGGCCAGCAGCATGTTCTCTCCCACCAGCGAGCCATCCGGCGTGCCCGACAGGCGCAGATAGCCGCCCAGCGAACGCGCCTGGCCGCGCTCCGCATGGGCGAATTCGCCATAGAGCTGGCCGGCCCATTCGCCGAGGCGGAAGGCCGACAGGCCGAGCAGGGAGGCATTGATGACGCTGGATTCACCGCGCGGGCGCAGCCATTCGATGCGGGCCGTCGTCCATTGGCCGCGGCTGGGGAAGGCCAGCGAGTCGAGGGAGTCAGTGTGCAGCTCCACATACTGCTGGCCATAGGTCTGCGAGCGCCGGCCGTTCTCGGGAATGACGGGCAGCACGACTTCGTCGCTGGCGCGCAGGCGGCCGACACCGAAGCGCAGGTCACCCAGGCCCGCCACGCGGTGGCCGAGCTCGATCTGGGCGCTGGTCAGGCTGCTGGACAGGCGCAGGGCGCGCTGGCCCTGGTCGAAGACGTCGTTGCTGCCGGCCGTGTAGGCCAGCTTGGCGCTGACGAACCAGCGCGAGCCGGGCCCCAGCGGCTGGTAGAACTCGGTGTTGAGGCCACGCGTGGAGCCGATGCGGGCGACGGTGCGCAGCTCGGCCCCCCAGCGGTTGAGCCAGTTGGCCACATGCATGCCGACCAGGGAGTAGCTGTTGGCATCGGCGAAGTTGCTGTAGAGCTCCAGACCGAAGCGCACGCGGCTGGCCGCCCAGTCGGCCTCGGTGAGCTTGAACTCGACATGACGCTGGCCGTCGCGGTCGTCGATCTCGGTCTCGATGCGTTCGAAGTCACCGGTGCCGTCCAGGCGTTCGACGGCCCGCGTCAGCTCAGCGCGGCCGACGGGGTCACCCGGCTGCAGCCCCAGCTCGGCACGCAGCGCCTCGGCGTTGACGCGTCGGGCGCCGCTGATCTTCAGCTCGGCCAGAGGCAGGGCGGGCAGGGCGGATTCCGGCGTGCCCAGGCGCCTGGCCTGCAGGGCGGCCTGGTCGGCCGGTGCAGCCAGGGCCGCCAGCCGCGCCCCCGCGGCCAGGGCGGCGCGCCGGCCGGTGGCCATGGCCTCGTCGGCGCGGTAGAAGTCCATGAAGCCCATGCCGGGCAGGTCGGGGTCGATGACGATGTCCTGGGCTTTCAGCTCGCGCAGCGAGCGCTGCACGTTCTGCTCGGTCAGGATCTGCAGCATCTGGTTGGCCACCATGACGGCGCTGGTGATCTCGCGGTCCTCCAGCAGCGGCGTGCCGACATTGACGGCGATGACGATATCGGCGCCGAGCTGGCGCGCCAGGTCGACCGGCAGATTGCGCACCAGGCCACCGTCCACCAGCGGGCGGCCGTTGACGCGCAGCGGCGCGAACACGCCGGGCACGGCCATGGAGGCGCGCAGGGCTTCGAAGAGGGGCGTATCGGCCTGGTCCAGCATGGCGCCGGAGAGCAGGTCGGTGGCGACGGCGCGAAAGGGGATGGGCAGGCGGCGCAGCGGGTCGTCGGCCCGCGTGGCGGGAATCAGCGCGGACAGCGTCGCTTCCAGCTGGCCATTGGCTGCGGCGCCGCCGGGCAGCATGGCGCCGCGCTGGGGCGTGAAGCCGAATTCGATGCGCGAGGGCAGGCGCTCGTCGTCCTCGCGGCGGCGTATGGCCAGGCGCTCACGCGCGGGGCGGTCGGCCAGGATGGAGTTCCAGTTGGCGCTCTTCACCAGGGCTTCGAGTTCGTCGAGGCTGCGGCCCGAGGCATAGGCCCCGCCGACGACGGCGCCCATGCTGGTGCCGACGATGAGGTCCACCGGCACCTGCATCTCCTCCAGCACACGCAGCACACCGATATGGGCCAGGCCGCGGGCACCGCCGCCGGAGAGGACGAGGCCGATCTTGGGGCGGGGTGGTTCGGCGGCCAGCACGGAGCTGGCGATCAGGCAGCAAAGGAGGAGCAGGCGTTTCATGGCGGCCCGCACCATAGCAGCGTCAGCGCAGGCCGAACTCCGCCAGTTCGCCCTGGCGGCGCAGTTTCTGGATGGCCAGGTGCAGCCTGTCGACCGGCTCCCGCGGCGTGGCGGAGTGGCAGGCCACATAGGCGTCCACGCGACCCAGCGTCAGCTGGTGCTTGAGCGGCGCGCCGCCCTCGGCACGGATCACCCGCTCGGCCGCAATTTCGTTGACGAACCAGAAGTCCACGCGCCGCGCCTGCAGCATGCGCAGGGCGGTCACCGAGTTGTTGACCTCCTGGGCTGCGATGCCCTGCTCGCGCAGCCAGTTGGCGGCAGCGGATTCGCGCTGCACGACGACGCCGTGGCCACGCAGGTCCAGCGGTCCGTTCAGGGCCTGGGTCTCGTCGGCGCGCGCGTAGACGACCAGGGCACCACTGGCCAGCGGGCCGGCCCAATGGAAGGCGGCCTCGCGCTCGGGTGTGCGTGACAGTCCCACCGCGCAACTGCCTGGCGTCGCGCTGGCGGTGGCCAAGGCGCGCGGGATGGGCAGGGCCTGGATGCCCAGCGGCACGCCGCTGACCCGGCCCAGCTTGGCGAGCAGTTCGGCGCCCGGGCCGCTGACGGTGCCGTCAGCAGCGACATCGAACAGACCGGGATTGGGGAAGACCAGCAACTGAAGCTGCTGCGCCCGGGCCGTGCCGCAGAGCAGCGCGAGCAACAAAACAAGCAGACCTCGCATGCTGAATTCCATCCCTCCGGAAATGGCGGGCAGGGTAGCGCGTGGCCGCCTGATCTGTCTCCCCGACAATCCCTGCATGACCGCTTTGACCTCCCTGCGCATCGGCGAGGGCTGGGACACCCACCAGCTTGTCACCGGCCGCCCGCTGATCCTCGGCGGCGTCACCATCCCGCACACGCACGGCCTGCTCGGCCACTCCGACGCCGACGCCCTGGCTCACGCCATCACCGATGCCCTGCTCGGCGCCGCCGCCCTGGGCGACATCGGCAAGCTTTTCCCCGACACGGCCGCCGAGTTCAAGGGCGCCGACTCCATGGTGCTGCTGGCCGAGGCCTATCGCCGCGTGCGCGATGCGGGTTGGCAGCTGGTCAACCTGGACAGCACCATCGTCGCCCAGGCGCCCAAGATGGCGCCGCACATCCCGGTCATGCGGGCGCGGCTGGCCGAGGTGTTGGGCGTGGACATGGGCCAGATCAATGTGAAGGCCAAGACGGCCGAGAAGATGGGGCCGGTGGGCGAGGGCCGGGCCATCGAGGCGAGGGCGGTCTGCCTGTTGTGCCGCTGAGGAGTCGCTAACATCGCGCGCCCTCTGACTTCCCGAGCCGCGCGTCCATGCATGTCGAACCGCCCACCCACGCCCCGACGAATCTGAAAGAACTCGGCATCCACTATCTGATGATCGTGTTGGGCATCCTGACCGCCCTGGGTCTGGAGGCTGGTTTCGAGGCCTGGCATCACCGCCGGCTGGCGAACAAGACGATCGAGCAGGTGGAGGTCGAGCTGAAGGCCAACTTGGCCGAGGTGCGCTCGACGCTGCAGGAGAACCAGAAGACCATCGCCGCGGTCGACACGATCTACGCCGAGCTGAAGACCCTGGCCCGTCAGGACAAACCGTCGTCCGAGGCCCTGAGCGAGATCCTGAACCAGCGCCTGCGCATCAGCATCTTCACGCCGGGCCTGAGGCGCGATGCCTGGGACACGGCCGTGGCCGACCAGGCGCTGATGCACATGCCGATCAACACGCTGCGCCGCCTGTCCGAGGCCTACACCGCCCAGCGCGAAGCCCAGATGGCGGTGCAGACCAATTTCAATGTGCTGGGCTCGTTCTCGCGCCTGACCGACGCCGCAGTGGACGCCGAGTTCGGCCGCGCCGACGCCGTGGAGGCGCTGAAGGCCCTGCGCGGCTACCGCCTGACGCTGACGGCCATCGCGGGCATCGAGCGTGACCTGGCGCGGCAACTGGCCCAGTCTCTGGGCGAGCCGATGCCGGCCGCGGCATCGGCACCCGCCAGCACCGCGTCGGCCCACTGAGGCTCGGCGCACCTGCTTGAGGCCGGTGTGCCTGAGGGGCTCAGGCCGCCTGCAGCTTGAGTACCGTGATCAGGCCGCCGCCCTGTGCATTGCTGATGGACAGGGTGCCGCCCAGGCGCTGCACCGACTTCTCGACGATGGCCAGGCCCAGGCCGGCGCCGCTGGCGGCGGTGCGGGCCGCGTCGCCGCGGTAGAAGGGCACGGTCAGGCGCTGCAGGCGGTCGGGCGGCACGCCGGGGCCGTGGTCGCGCACCTTCACCTCGACCCAGGAGCCCTGGCGCGCGGCGCTGACGTCCACGCGCGCCGGTTCGCCTTCCGCATGGCCATAGCGGCGCGCGTTCTCGAAAAGGTTGAGCAGCACGCGGCCCAGCTCGGTGTCGTCGACGAAGACCTTGAGGGCCTCGCTGACCTGCACGCGAAAGCGGATCTGGTCGGGGTCGCGAAAGCCCTGCACCTCGCGCTCGACGATGTCTATCAGGCGGGCTTCGCGCAGCTGGGTCTCATTGGGCCGCGCATAGTCCATGAACTTGCTGATGATGGCGTCGAGCTGATCGATGTCCTGGGCCATGAAATGGCGCGCCTGCTCGTCGTTGACGCTCATCTCCGTCTCCAGCCTGAGGCGCGCCAGCGGCGTGCGCAGGTCGTGGGAGATGCCGGCCAGCATGACGGCACGGTCCTCCTCCAGCTTGGCCAGCTCGCGGGCCATGCGGTTGAAGCCCATATTGACCTCGCGGATCTCGCTGGTCATCGTCGTCTCGTCCAGGCGCGAGTCGTACTCGCCCTCGCGGATGCGCCCGGCGGCCTCGGCCAGCTCGCGCAGCGGCTGGTTGATGAGGCGGGCGATCAGGGCCGAGCCGACGACGGTGGCCAGCAGGGCGATGACGACCCACCACCAGTTGCTCGCCAGGGAGATGGACAGCGGCGTCGGGCTGGTGCGCAGCCAGAAGGCGTCTTCGCCGACGACATAGCGCACCCACAGGCCCGGCACGTCGTTGACGCTGCGCGCCACGACCGTGTCCGGCCCCAGCGTGTTGCGCAGCTCCGCGGCCAGCTGCTTGGCGAAGGGGCTGGTGTCATAGGGCAGCCAGCGGTCGCTGGTCTCGGCCACGCGCACCTGCACCGTGTCGCCGCGCGACATCGAGCTGATGACGGCGACGCGGTTGATGGGGTCGGTGTGCTCCAGCGCGATGCGGCTGAGCTTGACCAGGCCGGCCAGCTGCTCGGCCGACTCCAGCGCGCGCGGCTGGGCTTCCAGCAGCTTGAAGGTGTATTGCCAGGCCAGCACCGCGCCGGCCAGCAGCAGGGCCAGCCAGGCAAAGGTGCGCCAGAAGAGATTGAGTGCGAGATGCGGCCGAGCCATGCTCAGGAGTTGAGCATGGCTTAGGCGTTCTCGTCAGGCACAAAGACGTATCCAACGCCCCAGACGGTCTGGATATAGCGTGGCTGGGCCGGGTCGGCTTCCAGCATCTTGCGCAGCCGCGAGATCTGCACGTCCAGGCTGCGGTCGAAGGGCTCGAACTCGCGGCCACGGGCCAGCTGGGCCAGCTTGTCGCGGCTCAAAGGCTGGCGCGGGTGGCGCACCAGGGTCTTCAACATGGAGAACTCGCCCGTCGTCAACGGCAGCTGTTCGCCGTTCTTGGTCAGGCGGCGCAGGGCCAGGTCGAATTCGAAGGGGCCGAAGGTGACCGTCATCGGTTCCTTGGACGGTGCGCCCGGGGCTTCCGGCGGCGGGCGGCGGCGCAACACGGCGTTGATGCGGGCCAGCAGTTCGCGCGGATTGAAGGGCTTGGCCAGGTAGTCGTCGGCGCCGACCTCCAGGCCGACGATGCGGTCCACGTCCTCGACCTTGGCCGTCAGCATGATGATGGGCGTCTGGTCGTTGGCGGCGCGCAGGCGGCGGCAGATGGTCAGGCCGTCTTCGCCGGGCAGCATCAGATCCAGCACGATGAGATCCACGGTCTCGCGGGTCAGCTGCTTGTTCAGGGCACGGCTGTCCTCGGCGAGCAGGACTTCAAAGCCTTCCTGCGTCAGATAGCGGCGCAGAAGGTCACGGATGCGGGCGTCGTCATCGACGACGAGGATGCGGTTGGGGCGGGGTGTCGCGCTGCTGTTCATCGCGGTTCCTGAATTTGTAACAGCGGCATTGTGAGCAGGTTTTGAAACCCCGCTTTGTAGGACATCACGCAGCAGTTACAGCTCGTTGCCAACTGGCGGCGTTAATCTGGGCTTTCCCTCCTTGCAAAGCGAGTTCCCCATGCGTGCCGTCCTTGTCCTGTCGACCCTTGCCCTGACGATATCGGCCCATGCGGCCAACGACGGGCCGCCCCGCGAGCGCCTAAGCCTGTCGGCCAGCGCCAGCGCCGAGGTGACGCGGGATGTGCTGGGCATCGCCTTTTCGACGACCCGCGAGGGCGCGGACGCCGCTGGCGTGCAAACGGCGCTGAAGCAGGCCCTGGACGCTGCCCTGGCCGAGGCGCGCAAGGTCGCCAAGCCGGGCCAGGTCGATGTGCAGACAGGCAGCTTCTCGCTCTACCCGCGCCACGACCCCAAGACCGGCAAGCTCAGCGGCTGGCAGGGCAGCGCCGAGCTGCTGGTGGAAGGGCGTGACGCGGCGACCATCGCCCAGCTGACCAGCCGTATCAATACGTTGACGATCGCTCGTGTCGGCTACAGCCTGTCGCGCGAGGCGCGCGAGAAGGCCGAGGGCGACATCACGGCCCAGGCGATCTCGCGCTACCGGGCCAAGGCGGCCGACTACGCCAGGCAGTTCGGCTACGGCAGCTATGTGGTCGGCGAGGTCAGCATCAACAGCGACGAGGCCGGACCGCGCCCGGTGATGGGCATCATGCGCATGAAGGCCGAGGCTGGCGACATGGCCCTGCCGACCGAGGCCGGCAAGGCGACCGTGACGGTGAATGTCAGCGGCAGCGTTCAGCTCACCAAATAGTTATACCGCCGTCCAGCCGCCGTCCATGGACCAGGCCTGGCCGCGCACATTGACGGCGGCGTCCGAGCACAGGAAGACGGCCAGGGCGCCCAGTTCGTCCGGCGTCGTGAACTGCAGCGAGGGCTGCTTCTCGGCGAGCAGGCGGCGCTTGGCTTCGTCGTTGTCGACGCCGTCCTTGGCGGCCAGGGCATCCACCTGCTTCTGCACCAGCGGCGTCAGCACCCAGCCCGGGCAGATGGCGTTGACGGTGACGCCGGTCGTGGCTGTCTCCAGTGCGATGCTCTTGGTGAAGCCCACCAGGCCATGCTTGGCCGCCACATAGGCCGACTTCTGCGCCGAGGCGACCAGGCCGTGGACGGACGCGATGTTGAGGATGCGACCCCAGTTCTTCTTCAACATGCCGGGCAGGGCCAGGCGGGTCGTATGGAAGGCGGAACTCAGGTTGATGGCGATGATGGCGTCCCACTTCTCGACCGGGAAGTCCTGCACCGCCGCCACATGCTGGATGCCGGCGTTGTTGACGAGCACGTCGATGCCGCCGAATTCGGCGTCGGCATAGGCCACCATGGCGGCGATGTCGGCCGGCTTGCTCATGTCGGCGCCGTGGTAGCCGACTTTCACGCCCAGGGCCGCCACTTCGGCCTTGGGGCCGTCGACGTCGCCGAAGCCGTTCAGGATGATGTTGGCGCCTTCACGGGCCAGGGCGAGGGCGACGCCGAGACCGATGCCGCTGGTGGAGCCCGTGACGAGGGCGGTCTTGCCTTTCAACATGGAGGGGTCCTTCTGGGTTGCTAGGATGACTTCAAAGGATTGCATCATGACCCAGCCCCAACTGCGCTTCGTCAATTGCCTAGACAGCACCGGCCTGCATCGCATGGCTTACTGGGAGTGGGCCGGCCCCAGCGTGGACGCGCCTGTCCTCGTCTGCGTGCACGGCCTGTCGCGCCAGGGGCGCGACTTCGACGCCCTGGCCCGCGCCATGGGCGATCGCTACCGCGTCATCTGCCCCGACGTCGTCGGCCGAGGCCGCTCGGACTGGCTGCGCCAGCCAACCGGCTACCAGATCCCCAGCTATGTCGCCGACATGGTGGCCCTGCTGGCGCGGCTGAATGTGGAACAGGTGGACTGGGTCGGCACCTCCATGGGTGGCCTGATCGGCCTGGGCCTGGCTTCGCTGCCACGGCCCGACGGCGTGGCCAGCCCCATCCGCCGCCTGGTGCTGAACGACGTCGGTCCGGCCATCCGCTTCGAGGCCCTGCAGCGCATCGGCGCCTACCTCGGCAAGGCCATGCGCTTCAAATCGCTGGAGGAGGGGGCGGCCTATCTGCGCAGCATCTCCGAAGGCTTCGGCCCGCACACCGACGACGAATGGCTGGCCCTGTCCGAGCCGCTGTTCCGCCAGGACGGCGCCGAGTGGAAGCTGCATTACGACCCGGCCATCGCCTTGCCCTTCTCGGCCGTCACACCCGAACTCGCCGCGGCGGGCGAAGCCGCGCTCTGGGCGGCCTATGACCAGTTGCGCTGCCCGACGCTGCTGATCCGCGGCGCCGAGTCGGATCTGCTCAGTGCCGAGACGGCGCGCGCCATGACGCAGCGAGGCCCCAGCGCCCGCCTCGTCGAACTGCCCGGCATCGGCCATGCGCCCACCTTGATCCATGCCAACCAGATCGCGGTCGTGAGGGACTTCCTCAGTTCATGAAGACAGGCTTGATGCCCGAGGGCGCGGCCACCGCGCCCATCGTTGCTTTGCTGGATGCCGGAACGGGGCATTCCACGGCCGAGGTCGTGCGCGCCCGCGCCTTTGCCGAACCCTTGCTGGCCGGCGAGGTGCTGGACACCGGCGAGAACGCCCTGGCCCATGCCGACGGCGTGGCGGCCATCCTGCAGGGCGTGGGCGCCGCGCAGGAACTGCAGGCGGCCGCCTATCTGGTCTATGCGGCCGATTTCCTCAACAAGCCCGAGGAGGTCGTCGCCAAGGCCTTCGGCGACAGCTACACCAGCCTGGTCACACACACGCGCCGCCTCGTGCAACTGCAGCGGGCCGCGCGCGACGCCAAGGTGCATACCGACCGGCGCGCCGACGTCCGCGCCGAGCAGACCGAGCGCGTGCGCAAGATGCTGCTGGCCTTCTCGCGCGACCTGCGCGTGGTGCTGCTGCGCCTGGCATCCCGGCTGCAGACGCTGCGCTGGTACGCCGCCAGCAAGCAGCCCTGCCCGCGGGAGCTGGCCGATGAATCGCAGGCCGTGTTCGCGCCGCTGGCCAACCGCCTGGGCATCTGGCAGATCAAGTGGGAGCTGGAGGACCTGGCCTTCCGCTTTCGTGAGCCCGAGACCTACAAGGCCCTGGCCAAGGCTCTGCACGAGACCCGCGTCGAGCGCGAGCAGCGTGTCGAGGCCGCGCGGGCGGCCCTGCAGGCCGATCTCTATGCGCAGGGCCTGGCCGCCGAGGTGCAGGGCCGGCCCAAGCACCTCTACAGCATCCACAAGAAGATGCAGGGCAAGGACCTGTCGCTGGACCGCGTCTTCGACCTGCGTGCCTTGCGCGTCATCGTCGCCAGCGTGGCCGACTGCTATGCGGCGCTGGCGCGGTTGCACGAGCTCTACACGCCGGTGCCGGGCGAGTTCGACGACTACATCGCCAAGCCCAAGCCCAATGGCTACCAGTCCCTGCACACCGTCGTGCTGGGGCCCGACGACCGGGCCATGGAGGTGCAGATCCGCACGCGCGAAATGCATGAACACGCCGAGCATGGCGTGGCCGCGCACTGGGCCTACAAAGAGGCGGGGGCGCGGGGCTATGCCGGTGTCAGTGCGGCTGGCGAGTTCGAGGAACAGGTGGCGCGCGCCCGCAAGGCGGTGCTCAACCAGCTGCTGGCCTGGGAGCGCGACGCGACCCATGCCGAAGGCGCGGCCAGCTTCGACGACCGCATCTATGTCTTCACGCCGCAGGCCACCATCGTGGAGCTGGCGGCCGGTGCGACGCCGGTGGATTTCGCCTATGCGGTGCACACCGACCTCGGCCACCGCTGCCGCGGCGCCCGCATCGACGGGCAGATGCTGCCGCTGAACACGCCGCTGCACAGCGGACAGACGGTGGAGATCATCGCGGCCAAGGAGGGCGGGCCGTCGCTGGACTGGCTCAACCCCGAACTCGGCTATCTGCAGAGCCAGCGCTCGCGCGCCAAGGTCAGGGCCTGGTTCAACGCGCTGCAGCTGGCCCAGACCGTGGCCAAGGGCCGCGACCTGGTCGAGAAGCTGCTGCAGCGCGAGGGCAAGACGGCACTCAAGCTCGACGAACTGGCCGCGCGCCTGGGCTTCAAGGGCGCGGACGCACTGTTCGAGGTCGTCGGCAAGGACGAGTACTCGCTGCGCAATATCGAGCTGCTGCTGCGTCCGCCCGAACCCGTGGCCGACGAGGACGAGCTGCTCGCGCAGAAGCACACGCGCAGCGCCAGCAGCGGCACGCGCGGTGGCGTGCTGGTGGTGGGTATCGACTCGCTGCTGACGACGCTGTCGCGCTGCTGCCGGCCTGCGCCGCCGGATGCCATCCAGGGTTTCGTCACGCGCGGCAAGGGCGTGGCCATCCATCGCAGCGATTGCAGCAATCTCGCCGAGATGAAGCGCCGTTCACCCGAGCGTGTCATCGCGGTGGAGTGGGGCGGCGGCGAGGCCGCGGGCAAGGCACCGGTCTATCCGGTCGATGTGCTTGTGGAAGCGGGCGATCGCCAGGGCCTGCTGCGTGACGTGCTGGAAGTCTTCGCCAAGGAGAAGATGAACGTCGTCGCCGTGAACACGCAATCGATGAAGCCCGGCGCCACCAAGCCCAGGGCCGGTGGCGGCGACACGGCCTGGATGAGCTTCACGCTGGAGCTGTCGGATGCGTCCAAGCTGGCCAAGGTGCTGCGCGATCTCTGCGCCATCTCGGGCGTTCGTTCTGCGCGCCGCAAGTGAATCTGGACGACACCCAAAAAACCATGCTATAGTGCGCAGCTCTTCAGGCGCGTAGCTCAGTTGGTTAGAGCACCACCTTGACATGGTGGGGGTCGTTGGTTCGAATCCAATCGCGCCTACCAGATTTGAGACCGATCCCATGGTTCGGTCTGTCGGTAGGTAGAACAAGCACTTAGCGGAAACGCTAGGTGCTTTTTCTTTGGCCGTACGGAAAAAGTACGGAAAACCGGGCCGCAAAGAACGGGGTTTGATCAACGCAGGTGCCAATGCCTATGGCCGCGCTACCGCCGTGCGCCGTCCAGGCAATCAGCCGGCCTTGAAGTCTTGTTGGCCTTGAGCCAATCGTCCATGCTGATCTCGCGCACCTCGACGCCGGCCAGGAGTTGAACCCGGCGGTTGTGAGACTGCGCCCAGCTCATCCGGCGGGTAGCGGCCAAGTTCTTCTGTTGATATTCCTGGGGCTCCTGCGCGAAGCCAGGCTTGAAACTCGGCGATCACCCCGACCCGGCCCTTGACGACGACTCGCCGGGCCGCCGGGCAAAATCCAGATGATCGGGGCGAGCCTGGCGTCAGGCCTACCGGGAAGCCCGCCTTGAATGATGGAGCAGCATCAATGGCACTGACGAAGAAGGGCGAGTTCTGGTACGGAACAACGTCCGGCGACACCCAAGCCGAGCTGCGTAGCTACAGCGTTGCGAATCGCCACGAGGCCGTCCGGTTTGCCGCGTCCAAATGCGATTGCGGGTGCCGGACCTTCGCGCTGCAGACCGATGAAGAAGCCGGCGTGGCGATCCGCACTTGCACTGACTGCGGGCAGGAACACCTGATGGGCGACAGTGCGGACTACGTTGAAGAAGCCGCGCCCGAGGCGCACGAGTGCGTGTGCGAGAACGAGGTGTTCGAGCTGATGTCTGGTGTCTCCGTGTACGAGGGCACACATGACGTGCGCTGGTACTACATAGCTTGCCGCTGCGTGGAATGCAATCTGGTCGGCGTCTTCGCAGACTGGAAGTGTGAAGCGGGTGATGCAGCGGCCTTCCTCGCCAAGGTATGAGCAGAACCCCGCAGACAGCACCACCAATCACGTTGATGATGCCCTCATCATCGTCATGCTCTTTGCAGTTCAACAGAACAATGGGAAGGCAGAAGTTGTCCATTCGT
Organism: Roseateles saccharophilus; assembly: GCF_031458095.1. Taxonomy (GTDB): domain Bacteria; phylum Pseudomonadota; class Gammaproteobacteria; order Burkholderiales; family Burkholderiaceae_C; genus Pelomonas; species Pelomonas saccharophila_A. The sequence continues at coordinate 893,551 of NZ_JAVDXU010000001.1, read as the reverse complement.
CGAATGGCGACAGCTACGTGCTGCCACGACGGCGAACGAATCTGTTCACTATCCCATTGCCTGCCGTCCCGGCAGTAGCGAATGATCGTAAGGTGCTGAACGGGCGAAATCATCTGGAGGCGAACGCCGTAGCAGCCGTGGGGTTCATGGCGCGAACGGGCAGTCAAGACGTACCATCCCATCCGTGAGCACGCAACGTCTGCGCCCGCAGCGGAGCGGCCTGCGGCTATGGGCTGGAAGTTGCCGTTCGCATGCGCTGGAGGTCGCTCGTCGTCACCCACTTCGTGGAGCACGATATGACTACCTCCTCGACTGAGAGCCCTGCCTCGGCAACGCTACGGGGCTCAGTCTTGTATGTCGAGGATGAACCTATCAGCTTCATCGTGGTGGAAGAGCTCTTGTCGAGCCATCCCGACGTGCGTCTCATTCGAGCACTGACTGGCGATGAAGGCGTAAGACTGGCCCGAAGCGAACATCCCGACGCAATACTGCTCGACATGCACCTACCGGACATGTCCGGCATTGAGGTTGTCCGCAGGCTCAGTGAAGACATCTCCGCCGGATCTTTCCGCGTCGTTCTTCTGACTGGAGACAGGCTCAACATCGACGTTCTCAAGGCAATGAGCCTCGGTGCGTTCGAGTATCTGATTAAGCCGGTGAGTCGTCAGAGGCTTGAGATCGCCTTGCAACGCGCGCTCGATGTCAAGGCGCGTAAGAAGCCCCAAGCCGAAAGCTAGGCAGGTTGCATCGGCTTCCGCGGACTGAGCCGCCGCCCGTTCCGCTCGCCGGCCATTTCGGTCAACCCGAATCCGCTGCCCCCCAGACCGACAACGCCGCGAATCCGACATCAGCAGCGCAGGCGTTTATCTTGGTGGGCGCGGAGCTTGCGCCGTCAGGCTCCCCCTCATGCTCATTCCCTTGAGGAACGCCCATGCCAGCCTTTGCGCGTCGGACCCCTGGAGATAAAGCCTTGGCCTCTTGCAAAATCCCAGCGCTCTTCCTGCTTGGCGCCGCTGCCTGCGTCCTGCTTTACCTGTTCTTGCTGAACTTCCCTCCCATCGGCCTGCACAGCCCCACGGCGGGTGTCATTCCCGTCCTGGTGCTGGCCACCACGGTGGCCTGGCTCACCGCGTGGGCCTTGCGGGCGCAAGGCTGGAGGGGCGCCGCCCTGGGGCTGGGCCGCGGCCAGCGGCCGGCGAGCTGTTTCGCGGCAGGCTTCTTGGCTGGCACTGCGCTGGCGGCAGCCTGGATGGGCATCGTCACGCTGGTCACGGGCTCCTTCTGGCACGCCAATCCAGCCTTCAGCGGCGGCGCCGTGCTGGCGGCCTGCCTGTTCCACTTGTTGAACAACCTCGGCGAGGAACTTGTCTACCGCGGCTACCTTTTCCTTCGGCTGGACTCGGCATGCGGAGCCGCTGCCGCCACCCTGACCACATCTGCTGCGTTCGCACTGCTGCACCTGCAGGCCGGGGCTGCCAGGGCTCAGCGTCCTGGCGGTCGTCTTCACTTCCGCGCTGGTCTTCGGGGCCGCCTTCTCCCGCTGGCGCAGTCTGCCGCTCGCGCTGGGCTTTCACGTCGCGACCAACGTGGTCCAGGACACCACCGGCCTGCGCACCGGCGCCGCATCCCTGTGGGTGCCCGAGTACCCACCCGGATCGACGCAGCAAGGCCCCACCATCCTGTCGGCGATCGCGCTGCTCAATGCAGCCATCGCAGTGGCCTTGCTCATATGGCCGCGGGGCGCCGCGAGGGCGGCTTGACCCAATTCCCGGTCGGCATGCGCGCCGGTAATTCATGGGGACCGAACCGCGGATAGCGGTTCTCAGCCTGGAGCCGCTATCCGTGTCAGGCCCTCCGCAGCGGCGACGGCTTCGCAGCGATAGCTGACGGTCGCGGACGGCGTCCATACGGCAGCACTGTGCCCAAAACAGCCGCGCGCCAGCGGGGCGTTTGACGCCGAAGGTAGATCAGCGTACCGGCCGCAGCGAACGTCCGTCCCGCAACAGCAGGGCTTGGAAGCACGACCTGCCGCCCTCGACAGGATTGGCGTTGGGGTAGCAGCGGCGTGGGGTTTAGATTCTGGACCCCGGATTCCCGCGCCAATGCTCCCGCCCATGAGAGCAAGACGTCCCTCATTCGAAAGGTCCAGGCGGTGGGCGACCCAACGCTCAAGCAGCTCCAGCGCCCCGTCGATATTCCGGGTGGGTGCCCTTCACCCGGTCGGGCTCCAGCGTGCTTAGGAATTCCGCCAGATCGGAATCCCAGGCGATGCACAGCGTGCGTTCATTGCACCGCGCTGGCGGCTGCCTGGCGGGCGCTGAGCTCGCGCAGCGCCGCCACCTCGCCGACGCGCGCCACCTCGGTCAGGTGCTGCTGCCAACTCTGCACCGTGGCGCAGGCCATGGGCTGGCCCTGCCGGCGCCACCAGGTGGGCGAGGCGCGGGCGAGCCGCTCGGCCTCGGCGCGCAGGCGCTGCTGGTGGTCGGCCGGCCAGCCTGCGGCCTGGGCCAGCGCGGTGGCGTTGCTCAGCGTGCGCAGCGCGTCGCTGCGTTCGGACAGCAGCCGCGCCAGCGCGCCGCATTCCTCGGTGCGGCCGTGCTGCTGGCAGCGCTCCTGCATGAAGCCCTCGCCGCCGCCCGATGGTGCCGGCGCGCGCAGCCGCATCTCGGCACCCAGCGCCAGGCGCAGATAGCCGGGCAGGCTGTCGGGCAGCGCCGCCTGGGCGGCCAGCAGCAGCGACTGCGGGCGCTCCTGCCAGCGGCGCGACCGCAGCAGGCCGCGCCAGGCCTCGTCTGAGGCGCTGGGGTCGGCATCGGCCAGCGCGGCCCAGTGGGCGGCGTTGTCGGGCTCCAGCTTCAGCCGCGCACGGATCAGGCCGTGGCGGCAGGCCATGGGGTCGGGCTGTGTCGCGCAGGCGCTCTCGGCCCAGCCGAGCACCTCAGGCTGGCCGCTGCTCTGCGCCAGCTGCAGCAGCTGACGCGACCAGGCCTGCTCGGCGGCGGGGTCGTCCCCCTCGGGTGGCGACAACAGCAACGCGGCGGCGCGGGCGCGCGCGTCGCCCTGGCGCAACTGGGCCAGCAGCGTCGCACGAGCGGCGGCCAGCGGCTCGCGGCCCACCGGGCCGGGCAGGGATTCCAGATCCAGCGGCTCCTCGTCGTCGGCGGCGGGCGCGGCGGCGGAGAAGCGGCCCAGGCCGCACAAGTCCACCACCATCATTTTGGCGCCCGCAAGCAGCACCGGCTGCGCGGCAGCGGGCCCGGCCGGCGGCGCCGAGCCGGCTGGCGCGGAGGGCAGCGCCAGCACCTGCGCGGGGGGCGATTCAGCGGCGTCCGGCGCGGGCGTCTCGGCGCTAGGCCAGGCCAGCACGGCGACGAGCACCACGACAGCGATGGCGGCTGCGGTCCAGGCGGTGCTTGGTTTCATTGGCTCCTTGGAGTGGCGGGCCCGGGCGGGCGGGCCGCGCCGGCGACGGAGGTTACCGCGCCGGCCCTGCAAAGTTCATTTCCGCCAGGTCAGCGCTGAGCGCCAGCGAACTGGTCAGCGATGGTGGCTGGTTGGTCTGTAAGCGTGGCCTCAAGGCCCTCTGGCAAGACGGCGCCGAGCTGAGAACGATCGCCTGATCGTGCGTAAGCAATCGGATGGACGCCCCACCGGTAGACGGCACCGAAGTGCCACAGTGGAAGCGTCAGCAACCACTCGATCGAAGGAGCGTCCACCATGGAGATTGCGACGATCGGCCTCGATCTGGCCAAGAACGTGTTCCAGGTTCCACCTGCTGAACTGCCTTGAGGTCTTTCCGTGGCCCAGCCGCGCTATTACGACACTGCCCGGTCCTGCCACGTCACGATATGCGTACTGCGGCAGAACCGGGCCGAGTGCGCCTCAGCTCAGGTCGCAGCCGCTCGGGGTGGCCCACGTCGTCGTCGGCTTCATCGCCTTGACTGTGGCGGTGGCGGTGATCCCCACGTTGGCCGCGCCGATCTTGGTCTCCAGTTCGCTGATGGACACGATGTAGCTGTTCAGCGAGCTCAGGCCGGACTTGTTCGGGATGTACCAGCTGATCGCCTTGGTCGCGCCAGACGTGGCGTCGGTGGTGATGACGGTCTTCCAGAAGTAGTCCGGCGTCTTGATGCCGTGCGAGGAGACGAAGTAGTCGTTGCTTGTGTCGTTGTAGACCAGGCCGCCGTAGACGTAGACCGTGGCCAGGTCGCGGTAGCACTCAGCCACGTTCTCGGCCTCCACCCAGATGCCTTGGTTGAAGGTCGAGACCTGCGGCACGATGTTGCTCATGTAGTTTGCACGCTTGATATAGGTCGTGCTGGCGTCCATGTGGTTACTCGTGACCAGGTGGCCGCGGTCCCAGCCGCTGACGACACTGGCGTAGGAGGCGGTAGACAGCTGGCCGAGGCAGCCCGACGGCAGATCGGGGTCCAGGTAGAAGCTGGAAGGACGTGCGGCGCTGCCAGTGTCCTTGGTCAGCGTGTATTCGTAGCGGGTGGCTGCGCGGTTGGTGCAGTCGTAGGTCAGCTTGAAGCCGCCCTTGTCCAGCGTGACGACGGCGGCCTGGACATTGAGGCCCAGCACGGCAAAGAACAGGGTGACGATCAATTGGCGAGTCATGTCAGATCCTCTTGGTGTTTAGAAAGGAGAGGTGACATGTCCCTGCACGGCATACGGCGCGACCGCATCTCAGCCCGATCGGGCCGAGCACACGCAATCCGGGCGCTGCCCGCTCTTGGCAGGCATCGGTCGGATGCGGCTTCCTACAGTTACTTCCCAACGCGCCCCGTGTCGCAGCACCCGGAACGGTGCGATCAGCACCGCTTTACGGCATTTCCGGGCTGCAGGGTCATGAAGTCAAACTGGTCTTGTTTGACTTACTAGTAAGTAAGCAATATTCGTGTGACGGTGGCGGGTCATGAGCCCTGGGACTTTCCCGGGGGCGGATCTGGTCAGGTTCTGTCGCGATAAGCCGATCAGGGTGAGCAACGCCCGGGACGGCGACCTGCAGACGATGTTTAGGCTCGGCACCCCTTCGACGGATAGATGGCCCCCGCGCCAGTCCATGAAGTTCAATGCAGGCCCAGACAGCAAGCTGCGGCAAGAGTGACAGCGGCAAGCCACGTGCTCGTCGCCAGCATCAGCAGGACCGGGCGCCAGCCGGCGCTGGCGAGGTGCCGAAATGAGGTCTTCATGCCCAGCCCCGCCACGCCCAGCATCAGGCATGCGCGGGACCCCAGGTTGAGCGGGTCCTGCACAGGGCGCAGGCAGCCCAGGGAATTGAGCGCGGCCAGCGCAACGAACAGCCATAGAAAGCTGGGCACCAGCCCGCCCAGCCGCAGGGCCCGCGGTTGGGCCGGGTCATGCTTCGCTGCCGGCCTGTTGCAGGCGATGGACACGCCCAGCACAACGGCGACGAGCAGGCTCACGCGAAGCAGTTTCACGAGCGAGGCGGCATCACCGGCCGCCGGCGAGATGGCATATCCGGCCACCACCACCTGGGCCACGTCGTGGATGCTGCCGCCGATGAACAGGCCAGCTGCAGCCGGCGTGAGCTCCAGGTAGTGCGCCATCGGCGGAAAGGCCAGCATGGCTGCCGTCGAGAGCAACGTCGCCATCACAGCGACGACCAGGGCGTGGCGTTCGTTCGGCGTGTCACCGTCGCTGGCGCGTGGCAGCACGGCCCCGATGGCCAGCGCCGCGGAGGCGCCGCAGATCGCCGTGGCCCCGCCCGTCAGTACGCCGAGCGTCCAGGGCAGGCGCAAGGCCTTGGCCCCCCACCAGCCGCACAACAAGGTGGTGGCGACCGCACCCAAGACGACGAGCACCGTTGGCCATCCCAGGCCCACCACCTGGTCCCAGGTGATGCGCGCGCCCAGCAGCCCGACGCCCAGGCGCAGCAGCGTGCGGCTGCAGAAGTCCACACCGGCCGCGGTGCGGTCCTTCGGGTCCTGGCAATGCACTGCGGTGCCGAACAGCAGCGCATACAGCATCGGCGGGCCTTGGTGCAGGGCCGCCACGAAGGAGGCCGCCAGTGCGATCAGCACGCAGGTGGCCCAGCCCGGCCAGACCCGTCGCAAGGTCTGGCTCGGGGCCTCGAGGAATGCGGCGCGTGCCAGCATGGCCGCTCACTTCTCGACGAAGGCCCGCTCGATGACGAAGTGCCCGGGGTGGCTCATGTTCCCCTCGCTCAGGTCCATGTCGTCGAACAGCGCGCGCGTGTCGCGCAGCATCTCCGGACTGCCGCAGAGCATGAAGCGGTCGTTGTCTTTGCACAGCGGCGGCAGGCCGATGTCGCTTGCCAGCTTGCCGGTCTGCATCAGCACGGGAATGCGCCCCTGGTTGCGGAAGGGCTCGCGCGTCACGGTCGGGTAGTAGATGAGCTTGTCGCGCACCTGGTCACCGAAATACTCGTTGTCGGGCAGCTCGCGGGTGATGACGTCTTCGTAGGCCAGCTCGGCCACCTGGCGGCAGCCGTGCACGAGGATGACCTTCTCGTACAGCTCGTAGACCTCGGGGTCGCGCACCATGGCCATGAAGGGCGCGAGGCCCGTGCCGGTGGCCAGGAGGTAGAGGTGGCGGCCCGGCAGCAGGTTCTGGGTGAGCAGGGTGCCCGAGGCCTTGCGGCCGATGTGCACCGTGTCGCCCGCCTGGATGTGCTGCAGCCGCGACGTCAGCGGGCCGTCGGGCACCTTGATGCTGAGGAATTCCAGCGTCTCTTCCCAGTGCGGGCTCACCACGCTGTAGGCACGCAGCAGCGGCTTGCCCTCCACCATCAGGCCGAGCATCGTGAACTGGCCGCTCTGGAAGCGAAACCCCGGGTCGCGGGTGCATGTGAAGGAGAACTGGCGGTCGGTCCAGTGGCGGACGTCCAGCACCTGGGCGTCGAAGAGGTGGCTCATGCGCAGGACTCCAAGGCAAGTTGGTGGAGATAGGGCCAGGGAAAGATGCCGCGGTCGTGGCCATCGCTGAAGACGAGCTGCAGGCCGAATTCGCCGATCGGATGGATGCCGGTCAGGGCGGTGTCGGCGGGTGCGGTCTGCGGGTGACCGGCGCGGCGGTGTTTCTCGCAGCCGGCGCACTTGCAGGCCGACCTCAGGCGCGGCGCGGTGAATCGCACCTGGCGGCCGTCGGCCCAGCCCAGCTGCAGCACGCCGCTGGCCTGGTGCCACACCACTTCGGCAGGCACGGTGTCGTGCGAGCCCATCACACCAACTGCCCCACGCCCCGCGGGCCGACATCCGTGCACAAGCCCCCCAGGCCGCCTTCGCTCAGCTCGCCACCCATGGCGGCGATGCTCTCCTCGCGGATCAGGCCCTTGATCTGCCTCACCATGGCGGCGAACTCGGGCGAGGACGTCATCTCGGCGGTGCGCGGCCGCGGCAGCGGCACGTCAAGTTCGGCCTTGATGCGGCCGGGGCGCGCCGTCATCACGTAGATGCGGTCGGAGAGGAACACGGCCTCCTCGATGTCGTGGGTGATGAAGAGCACCGAGATGCGCAGGCGCTGCCACATATTGGTCAGGATCTCCTGCATGACGACGCGGGTCTGCGAGTCGAGCGCGCCAAAGGGCTCGTCCATCAGCAACACCTGGGGGCTGGTGGCCAGGGCGCGCACGATGCCCACGCGCTGCTTCATGCCGCCGGAGAGCTGCTCCGGATAGTGGTTCTCGAACGAGAGCAGGCCGGCCAGGCCCAGCAGCGTGCGCGCCTGCGCCTCGCGCTCGCTGGCCGAAACGCCCTGCATGCGCAAGCCAAACTCCACGTTGGCCCGCACCGTCATCCAAGGGAAGAGGGAGTACTGCTGAAACACGACACCGCGGTCGGAGCCGGGGCCGGTGATGCGCTGGCCGTCCAGCAGCACCTGGCCGGCGCTGGGCTGGAGGAAGCCCGCCACGGCGTTCAGCAGCGTGGACTTGCCGCAGCCCGAGGGGCCGATCAGCGAAACGAACTCGCCGGGCCGAACGTGCACGTTGGCTGCGCTCACCGCCTCGACCTCCCGCCCTTTGACGTGGAAGCGGATATGCAGGTCGCGCACGTCCACGCGGCCATGAGACGCCACCGGCATGTCCATCACCGACCTCCTTGCGAATGGGTTTGCCAGGGCATGGCGAGCTTGGCCAGTAGCCGGATGCCGCCGCTGCACAGCAGGCCCAGCACGCCGATCGTGATCATCCCGAGCGCAATCTCTGCGTAGCTGATCAGCGAATACGCTTCCCAGGTGAAGTAGCCGATGCCGAACTGCCCCGAGATCATCTCGGCGGCAATCAGCGACACCCAGGCCACGCCCATGCCGACGGCCAGGCCCGTGAAGATGTGGGGCAGGGCGCCGGGCAGCACCACATGCCTGAGCAGGCTGGCCTCGCCGGCGCCCAGCGTGCGTGCCGCGCGCAGCAGCACCGGATCGATGGCCTCGACACCGTGCACGGTGTTGAGCAGGATGGGGAAGAAGGCGCCGAGGAAGGTGATGAAGACGATGCTGACTTCGTTGTCGGGCCACAGCATGATGGACATCGGCACCCAGGCGATGGCCGGGATGGGGCGGAACACCTCCAGTGCCGGCATGGCCAGCGCCCGCGCCAGGCGGTAGCGTCCGATCACCACGCCCAGGCCGACGCCCAGCAGGGTCGCCACCAGGAAGCCCAGCAGGATGCGCCTCACGCTGATGCCGATGTTGGTGACGAACTTCGGGCTGGCGTTGACCTCGATCACCTTCTCCAGCACCTGTGAGGGCGTTGGGATGTTGTTGAAGCGGATGTAGGCATCGAGCTTGTAGTGCGTGGCCAGTTGCCAGAACAGCAGCACGCTGGCGATGGAGAGCGCGCCCATCAGCGCCGTCGCGCCCCGGCCCCGCCAGAAGCGCTGCCACAGATTGGGCGCCGTGGCCACCGGCAGCGGCAAGGGCAGCGGCGTCACGCCTTGGCCCACGTGGGTGGGCAAGGCGGCCTTGGGTGCGGCCTGCACGGGCGGCGGCACGAAGGTTTCGATGCGGGGCAGGGCGCTCATGGCAGTCACTTCGCGCTGGCCGCGGTGGTGGTGGCGACGACGGTCGCGGACGCCTGGCCCAGGGCTTCCGCGAAGGTGGCGAGCCTGCCGTGCGTCTTGGCGGCGTAGGCCTCGGCGTCCTTGCGCAGCAGGAAGGGCACGGCCAGCGGTGCCTTGGGGTTGCTGGCATCCACCGCGTAGAAGGCCTTGTCAGCAACGACCTTGATGCCCAGCTCCTTGTCGTAGAGATAGGCGACGTTGACCTTCTTGCCCGCTGCCTCGTACTGCTTCATGCCGGCCAGCAGGCAGGCGGGCGAACTGAGCGCGACGATCTCGCCGGAGGCCAACCAGATCTCACCGGCTTCCTTGGGGCGCGTGACGGGCAGCTTGCAGATGGGGTCGTTGCCGGCGATGTCGTAGTTGGCCAGCGTCTGCTTCTGGGCCTCGTAGTCCTGGCCACGCTGCTTGAAGGCTTCGCGCAGATAGCTCTCGTTGACCCAGGCGGCAATGTCGAACTCCTTCACGCGGCCGAGCTTGGACAGCACGCCGTGAGCGATCTTGATCGTCTCGATCCAGCGCGGCTTGATGCTCGGGTCCAGCGTGTGGATGCCGCCGGGGCCGAGGAAGAGGTAGACGACTTCCTTCTCGATCTTGGTCCATTCCTCGATCCGGGTGGCGGCGAGCTTGGGATCCTTGCGCACCCAGTCGTTGGCCTCCATCAGCGCCCTGATGTAGGCGACCACGACTTCGGGGTATTTGTCCGCAAACTCCTTGCGCACCACCACGCCGTGGAAGGTCGGGATCTTGGTCTGCGCGCCGTCGAAGATCTTGCGGGCGAAGCCGCGCTGCGGCAGCAGGTCGGCAAACGGGACGAAGTCGCCATGCGCGTCGATCTTCTTTTCCTGCAGATTGGTCGTGCCGACCTCGGGACTCTGGCTGACGAGGTTCCAGTAGTCCGCCGGCCAGCCGCGCTCCTGCATGGCCTGCAGCATCATGCCGTGCGCCGCCGAACCGAAGGGCACCGAGACCGTCTTGCCCTTCAGGTCGGCCAGCTCGTAGTAGGGGCTGTCCTTGTGCACCACCACGCCATTGCCCGAGCCGAAGGCGTTGTAGGCGATGACGGCGACCAACTGCGTCTCGTTGCCCTTGTTCTGCTGGCCGGTGGCGCCGTTCACCAAGAGCGGATAGTCGCCCATCATGCCGATCTGCAGCTTGCCGGCAACCATGCCGTTGGTGATGGGCGGGCCGGAGGTGAAGTTCTGCCAGTCGAGCTTCCACTCGATGTTGGCGTACTTGCCGGTCCTGGGCAGGCGCTTCTCCAGCAGCTTGAGTTCCTTGAGCACGACGCCGCCGGTGACGGTGTTGGTGGTGGTGTTCTGAGTGCCGATGCCTATCGTCACCACCTCCTTGGCGGCGTGGGCCTGCAGGAGGACCATGCCGAGCGCGAGGCCGGTCAGGCATCGCAGGATGGCGGCGGGAACATGCGAGAGCGTGGCAATCCTCATCTCAATCTCCTGGGCAATCGGTTCACGTTCACGAAGTCGTTGCGCAAGATCGATGCCTGCGCGGCGGCTCCACCAGTCTTCAGACCTGCTCGGCGTTCTCGGTCAGCAGGGCGCGCTTGTGCGCCTTGCCGGCCCAGTGCTCGGCATCGGGCAAGGGGTCCTGCGCGGCCGTGATGAGCGGCCACTGCGAGGCCAGGCGGCGGTTGAGTTCCACGTACTCGCGGTGCTCGGGCGCCAGGTCCTTCTCGTCGTAGATGGCCTCGACGGGGCATTCGGGCACGCAGACGCCGCAGTCGATGCAGGCGGCCGGGTCGATGACGAGGAAATCCGGGCCTTCGTGGAAACACTCCACCGGGCAGGCGGCGACGCAGTCGGTGTACTTGCAGCGGATGCAAGCCTCGGTGACGACGAAGCTCATACGACACCGCCTTGCATCTGGATGGTGGTGAGGGCGAGCTTGGAGAGCTTGCGCACGTCGGGATCCGGGTCGCGCAGCGTGCGCTCCAGCGGCGTGATGGCGCGGGGGTCGCCGATCTCTCCGAGGGCGATGACGGCCTCCTTGCGCAGGTTGCTGACCGGGTGGATCAGCGCCTCCACCAGCGCGGTGACGCCGTCGCGCGCCCTGAGCTTGCCCAGGCTGCGCGCGGCCTTCACGCGCACCTGCCAGTACTCGTCGTCCATGGCGCGCACGAGGTTGGGAACGCCCAGCGCGGAGCCGGTCTTGGCGAAGGTCGTCGCGGCCTCCTCGCGCACCTGCCACACAGGGTCGGCGAGCGCGCGGCTGAGGGCCGGATGCACGCTGATGTCGGCATCGTTCGCGAAGCTGAGCGCGCCGACGGCGACGCGGCGCACTTCGGCGTCGGCGTCATGGGCGGCGACTTCGGTCAGCGCGGAGATCGCCTGAGGCTTCTTCAGATAGCCCAGCACGCTGACGGCGGCGCGGCGTACCCTGGCGTCTGCGTGCGAGAGCGCCGCCATGGCGGGGTCGAAGGCCGCGTCCACACGCAGGGCCTTCACGGCCAGCAGCGCGGCGGCCCGCACCTCGGGATCGGCGTCATCGAGGTAGGGCAGCAGGGCGGAGGCGGAGGCCGCGTCCTTCAACTCCGCCAGCGTGTAGGCGACGGCCTCGCGGACGGCGGCGTCGTCATCCCTGAGCCGGGGCGCCAGCGCCGCCAACACCGCGGGCTCCTCGAAGCCTTCGAGGGCCTTGGCGGCCTCGAGCCGCACGGCGGCGTCGGCGTCGCCCAGCGCTGCGATCAGCAGCGGCGCGATATCGTCTTCCTCGTCGGTGTAGGGCAGGTCGATGACGGCGATGCGGCGCACGCCCGCGTCGGCATCGCGGAGTCGGTCGTGGATGGAGGCGGACTGCATGATCAGCGCACCAGGTAGGGAATGTCGACTCGTACGGCGCCGGTGGGGCAGTCCTTCTCGCAGGGCATGCAGTACCAGCATTCGTCGAACTTCATGAAGGCCTTGTTCTTCGTGAGGTCGATGGCCAGCACGTCGAGGGGGCACACGTCCACGCAGACTGTGCAGCCCTTGTCGGCGATGCACTTGTCTTCGTCGATGACGACGGGGGCCTGGGTTCGGGTCAGGGCGATGGTCATGGCGATCTCCGGGGTCAGGCGGCGGCCGGGGTGGCGACGCGCAGGCGCTGGTAGGCAGACTTCTCTTCGTCGTTCAGCTCCACCACATAGGGCTCGACGGCGCGCTTGCGGAAGACGGCGTTGCCGTTGGCATCGCTCGTCACGTTGGTGTGGCAGAACCAGTCGGCGTCGTTCTTGTCGGGATGGTCCACGCGCAGGTGGTACAGGCCCCAGCGGCTCTCGGTGCGGAACAGCGAGGCGCGCGCGGCCAGCTCGGCGCAGTCGCGGATGGTGTGGGCCTCCATGGCCCGCATCAGTTCGTGCGGGTCGGCCGCGCCCATGTGCTGCAGGTCCTCGCGGATCTCGTCGAAGCGCTGCAGGCCGATCTCCATCTTGCGGGTGACCTTGGGCGGCTGCAGGTAGTCGTTGACGATGCGACGCGTCTTGTATTCGACCTGGAAGGGCGTGAGCCCGTCCGTCTTGCCCAGCGGCGCGTAGACGCGAGCCTTCTCGGCTTCGACCTTGGCCGGTTCGAAGCTCGGCTGCGCGATGCCGCTGACATAGTCCGCCGCGTTTTCGCCGCAGAACTTGCCATAGACGAAGGCGCCCAGCATGTAGTTGTGCGGGATGCTGGCGCAGTCGCCGGCGGCGTACAGCCCGGGAATGGAGCACTCACCGCGCTCGTTGGTCCAGATGCCCGAGGCGCTGTGGCCGCTGCAGAAGCCGATCTCCGAGATGTGCATCTCGATCATCTGCTTGCGGTAGTCGGTGCCACGGCCGGCGTGGAAGCGGCCGCGGCTGGGACGTTCGTTGGTGTGCAGGATGTGCTCGATCTCGCTGATCGTCTCCTCGGCGAGGTGGTCGAGCTTCAGGAACACCGGCCCCTTGCCGCCTTCGAGTTCGTTGAAGAACTCCATCATCATCTGGCCGCTCCAGTAGTCGCACTCGATGAAGCGTTGGCCGGCGTTGTTGGAGGTGTAGCCGCCGAAGGGGCCGGTGACGTAGGCGCAGGCCGGGCCGTTGTAGTCCTTGATCAGTGGATTGATCTGGAAGCACTCGAGGTTGGTCAGCTCCGCACCCGCGTGATAGGCCATCACATGGCCCTCGCCGCAGTTCGTCGGGTTTTCGTAGGTGCCGAACAGATACCCGCTGGCCGGCAGGCCGAGCCGCCCGGCAGCACCCGTGCAGATGACGACGGCTTTGGCCTTGATGACGTGGAAGTCGGCCGTGCGGCAGTCGAAGCCCATCACGCCGGCGATCTCGCCGCTCGGGCCGGTCAGCAGCCGGGTCGCGACGACGCGGTTGGTGATCTCCACGCGTGCCCGCTTGAGCTGCCGGTAGAGCACCCGCTTCATGTGGTGCCCCTCGGGCATCGGCAGCACATAGCTGCCCAAGTGGTGGACCTTGCGTACCGAGTAGTCGCCGGTCTCGTCCTTCTCGAACTTGATGCCCCAGCGGTCCAGCTCCTCGATCATCGGGTAGCTGTTGGCCGCGTAGGCGTAGACACCCTTCTGGTCGACGATGCCGTCGTTGGCGACGGTGATCTCCTTGGTGTACTGCTCGGGCGTCGCATGGCCGGGAATGACGGCGTTGTTCAGTCCGTCCATGCCCATGCTGATGGCGCCGCTGCGCTTGACGTTGGCCTTGTCCAGCAGCAGCACGCGCAGCTTGGGGTTCTTCTCCTTGGCCTTCACCGCGGCCATCGGGCCGCCGGTACCGCCGCCGACGATGACGATGTCGTACTCGTGTTCGATCGTGTCCATGTGCAGGCTCTCCTCAAGAGGCTCGTTCGGAAACAGGCACGCGATCGACGCGCACCTTGTACTGGAAGGCGTCGCCGCGGTAATAGAGGTGTTCGTAGTCGATGGGAACGCCGTCAGCCGTGTGCGTCGTGCGCTCGATGAAAAGCACGGGGGATCCCTCTTCGACCCGGAGCTGACCGGCGAGCGTCTCGTCCGCCAGCGTCGAGCCGATCTGCAGCTCGGCATGGCCGAGCGCGAGGCCGTAGTCGTTCTCCAGGATGGCGAAGACATCGCGTGCGGCCAGGTCTTCCTTGGCCAGGCGTTGGCCTATCGCCGCCGGCACGTAGGTGACGTCCAGCGAGATCGGCTCGCGGTTCAGGAAGCGCAGCCGATGCAGCTCCGTGACCTTGGCGCGCTTGGGCAGATGAAGCTTCTCCGCCACCTGCGGCGGCGGCAGAACCGTCTTGATGGACAGCACGCGGGCGAAGGTCTCGTAGCCCATCTGCCGCATCGCCTCGCCGAAGCCCTGCAGGCGCCCGAGGTCCTGGAAGGCCTTGGGCTTGGACACAAAGCTGCCCTTGCCGTGGATGCGGAAGATGAGGCCTTCGTTCTGCAGGTCGTTGAGCGCCTGGCGCACCGTGATGCGGCTGACGTCGAACGACGCCATCATTTCGCTCTCCGACGGCATCTGCTGATGCGGCTGGTAGCTGCCGTCGAGGATGCGGGCGCGCAGGATCTCCTTGATCTGCGTGTACAGCGGCAGCGGTGAAGTGAGCTTGATGCGCTGAGCGCCGTCCGCCCCAGGGGCGGTCACCAGCGCCAACGGTTTCCTAGCTGCAAGAGCGCCTTTGCTCATGGCCGTCCAACTCGTTATGACAAGTCATCACGAGCATGAGCCGTGCCAGCCTCACTGGAGTCGGATTTGAGGTGCTCAGCGTTCGTTGTTGGCGCCCCAGGGAAGGTCTGTTCGTTGCGTATGACGCCCTGGAACATGCCGGTTTTCCGCTCTGCCGGCGGCGAGGAAATTCCGGCACACGGCAGCCACAGGCCCGTGCACCGAAGCGGGTCGACGCCCCATCCCTGCGCGCAGTTGTCGCCCGTTTGCGGTGCCGCGGTGGAGCGCGGGCTTCAGGTTCAGGCGGACACTGTCAGCCCGGATTGACCGCTTCGGCACCCATTCGGATGTGCGACCTCAACAGCAGTTCCGCATGCCGAGACAGCGCTCGGCCAGGCAGAACAGCTCAGCTCCCGCGAAGAACGGGCCTGGCTCAGGTGCCGCAGGGAGACCGGCGGTCCTGGCGACTTCGGCTTCCCGGCGCAGTGGCCGCTCCGGTTTGCCAGTTCAAGCTTCCTCGACCGGCTGTACTTCAACGGACAACGCCTTGCTCATGTCGGCTCCGTCGGGCAGCTTGATGTGAACATCGTTGTCGAGTCCATGAGCGCCGACGAAGCGCAGCGCGGCGGCGCCGGTCAACGCAGCCTTGGGCGGCAAGCGGTGGACGTGATATTCGCCCGGCAGAAGGGGCACGCGCTGTCCGGCAACCGTGAAGCCGGTCAGCCGTCTGCCCTCTGGCACCTTGACTCGATAGCACTCGAGGCTCATTTGTGCGCCTCCATGGCCCGCGACATCGAGACCGAGGCAGCATGTTGGAGGCGACGCAGTGTTTCCCGGGCGAGCAAGTAGGCCCGGAGTTGGGACGGCGTCATGGACGGGCGCGAACGCGGCGCGCGTCCCGATGTGGCGATGCAAGCGTTCAACTTGGCCATGATTCAGTTCCTCACCCGAATCGGTTCAGGCATTCACAAAGAGCTTGGGGCCCCCACAACCATGCGCTGGGTCAGCGGGCCGTGAGGGCTGTGTGGCGACGCCTATCAGGTCACGCCACGCGCACTTCGATGCGGCGGTGCGAAGCCAGCTCGCGCCGAGGCAGTTCGATGCGCAGCACGCCGGCCTCATAGGTGGCCTTGGCATGCTCGACGTCCACCGCCGCCGGCAAGCGGATGTCCCGCCGGAAGGTGCCGTACGCGCACTGCACCAGCGCATAGCTGCTGCTCGCGTGTTCGCGGGCGTAGCGCTTGCGTCCGAGCACGCTGAGCACCTCCGGCGAGCTCATCTCGATCTGGAAGTCCTCTTGCGCCATGCCGGGCGCCTCGATGCGGACGACCAGCTTGTCATGGGCGCCGTAGACATCCACCGCCATGAAGGACCAGCGGGCCGGCGGGAGCCAGCGATCGGCCTTGCCAGCCATGTTCGGCTTGCCGCCATCGGCATTGGCGGGCTGCGCGTCGTCGGCGTCGCTCCAGAAGCGCGTCAACGCACCGCTGGCTCGCGAGCCCAGTTCGCGCCAGCCCTCCGTCAGCGATTCCCAGGCTTGGCCGGCGCCATGTTTCAACTGCTCTGCGAGATGCGTCATGGTTTCGGCCCTCCGGTCACCCCGCGTTGACGGCGATTCGCCGCGGTTGCGCGTGTGCCTGCTTCGGAATGCGTAGCGTCAACACACCGTCCTTGAGGTTGGCATCGATCTTGGACGTGTCGAGCTCGCGGCTGAGGGTGAAGCTGCGGCGGTAGCGCGGCACACGCAGTTCGGCATAGATGGCCTCCAGGCCGTTCGGCGTCTGCGGCTGGACGCGCCCCTCGATCAGGAGGGCATCGCCTTCCACGTGCAGCTCCAGCTGGTCGCGAGGAACGCCCGGCATATCGGCAAGCAGCGTGATGCCGGTTTCGTCTTCGAAGACGTCCACAGCCGGCGTTACTGCCCGCTCGGTGACAGCGGTATCCGAGGCGGTCTGGGGCTTGTCGCTTTGAGTGATCTCCTTGCTCATGATGTCGACTCCTTCAAGGCGGTGATTACTGGATGGCGATGCGCTTGGGCTGCGCTGCTTCGCGGCGGGCGATGCTCACCTGCAGCACGCCGTCGCGGTAGCTGGCCTTGACCTGGTCGGGATCGACGTCGTCAGGCAAGGCGACCGTCCGGTCGAAGCGGCCGGTGGCACGCTCGCGCGCATAAAAGCGCTGGCGATCGCTGCCTGACGCGGGCGCCACCCGTTCGCCAGCCAGGCGCAGCACGCCGCGGTCGAGGGTGACCTCGATCTTGCTGGCATCCAGGCCCGGCGCGAAGGCATAGACCTCCACGCTCTGCGGCGTGCGGCCGAGGTTGATCTGCGGCACGGTGCCGGTCGCCACC
This sequence comes from Roseateles saccharophilus, assembly GCF_031458095.1. GTDB lineage: Bacteria > Pseudomonadota > Gammaproteobacteria > Burkholderiales > Burkholderiaceae_C > Pelomonas > Pelomonas saccharophila_A. The sequence goes on along the minus strand of NZ_JAVDXU010000001.1, from coordinate 876,549 downwards.
GAGCGAATGCTGGTGGGCAGCCCTGCGATGCCAAAGACCTCGTCGAGCTCGCGGTGCAAGCGGTCAAATTGTCCGAACAGGCTGTTCGGATGGGTCAGCAATGAGTTGAACATGGCTTGATCTCCGTTCAGTGATGTTCACCGGCCGGGTGTCCAGCCGGTCACCGCGGAATTAGGAGCAAGCCAGGCTATTTCAAGGGTGGGCTTCGCTCCCTTGAACTAGGGGGCAGCCGATGGCGTGAAATTCTCAGCGTGCGGCCTTCGCCGGCTCGGAAGCTTTGCCGGCGCCCTCGCAGGCCGCCTTCGTCTTGGCGCTGTCTGCGGCCAGGCAACGCGCGGCTGCGTCATTGACGCCGCCCGGCCGGCTGCCGACAGGTGCGGATGCAGGCGGTGCAGCAGGGGCGGTGATGTTCCTGGACCTGAGTGGCACCGAAATCTGCGGAACCACCCGCTCCTCAGGCCGCTGCACCCCAGGTTCCTTCGCGTTCTCGGAGGCCGTGAGGGCTGGATTGCGATCCGGGGCCACCCTTGAGGCCGCGGTCTCGGGCGCCGAAGCGGGTGGCGAGGAAGAGGGGGCCGGCTGAGCGCAGGCGGCGCTGGTGACGATCACCGCAGTGATGCCGCCAACGAGGAAGTCGAGGACGAATCTCATGGCGCACCGTCGTTGTCGTTGCTATGCCAGGAGTGTTGCTACGCCGATGCCGAAGCTTGTGTAGGAGGCCGGCTTCCCACCCATGGCATGGCTTCTGATTTTTGGAAGCGGCCCCAGGTAAACCCGTTCAGAGGCAAAGTCAGGGTCTGCCTAGAATTTGCTGCACTGCACAGGAGATCTCCGCATGGCGACAGCCCGCAAGAAAGCGGCACCCGATCAAGCCCAGGCCGGCGACGCCAAGCCCGGTTTGCGCATCCTCAAGAAGTACCCCAACCGGCGCCTGTACGACACGCAGACCAGCAGCTACATCACGCTGGCCGATGTGAAGCGCATGGTGCTGGAGGGCGTGGACTTCGAGGTCCACGACGCCAAGACCCAGGAGGACCTGACCCGCTCCATCCTGCTGCAGATCATCCTGGAGGAAGAGACTGGCGGCGTGCCGATGTTCTCGACCAACTCCCTGGCCCAGATCATCCGGTTCTACGGCCACGCCATGCAGGGCGTCATGGGCGGGCTGCTGGAGCGCCAGATGCAGGCCTTCACCGACATGCAGCAGCGCTTCACCGAGCAGACGCCCGGCATGCCTTTCACGCCCGAGGCCTGGACAGGGCTGATGGGCGGCTATGCCGAGCAGTCCAAGACGCTGATGAACCAGTGGCAGGAACAGCTCAAGCAGGCGGGCGTGATGTTCCCCTTCGTGCCCAAGAAATAGGCCTCGCGTAACGGCGCGTGAGCGCAGGTAATAGCGCCTTGTCCTTCTAGATCCCGTCCGCACCTGCCAGCTTGGCAATGTTGGTGGAGCGGGCATGAGCGACAAGAAGCATGAGCGGCGTATCTATGTGCCGCCTGGGCACGAATTGAGGCGTACGGGCGGCGAATCGGTCCGCTCCGAGGGCGTCGACACCCGGATCAGCTATTTCGAGGTGGTCGATCCCTCGGGCGGGCGCGTCGGGCGCTACGTCATCCGCGAAGCCCGGGCGACCGACGCTCCGTTTGCGGCTTCCGTCACGGTCGAAGCGGTCGAATAGCCGGCGCAATGGCCCAGGTTCGGGCATTTCGCGCGGGCGCCTGGTGGCCCCCGAGCCGGTTTCTCGCCACATCGCCGAAAATAGGCGGATGAATGAATCCGCCACCACCGCCGCTGCGGCCGCCGCGCCCAGGATCGGCTTCGTGTCCCTGGGCTGCCCCAAGGCCCTCACCGACTCCGAGCTCATCCTCACGCAACTGCGTGCCGAGGGCTATGAAACCTCCAAGACCTTTGCCGGCGCCGACCTGGTGATCGTCAACACCTGCGGCTTCATCGATGACGCCGTCAAGGAAAGCCTGGACACCATCGGCGAGGCCCTGGCCGAAAACGGCAAGGTCATCGTGACCGGCTGCCTGGGCGCCAAGGCCGGCGCGGCCAGCAAGGATGCCGGCAGCCTGGTGCGCGAGATCCACCCGAGCGTGCTGGCCGTGACCGGCCCGCACGCCACCCAGGAGGTCATGGACGCGGTGCACACCCATGTACCCAAGCCCCACGACCCCTTCGTCGACCTGGTGCCGAGCTTCGGCGTCAAGCTGACACCCAAGCACTACGCCTATCTGAAGATCAGCGAGGGCTGCAACCACCGCTGCTCCTTCTGCATCATCCCCAGCATGCGCGGCGACCTGGTGTCCCGCCCCATCGGCGACGTGCTGAACGAGGCCCGGGCGCTGTTCGAGAGCGGCGTCAAGGAGCTGCTCGTCATCAGCCAGGACACCTCGGCCTATGGCGTGGACGTCAAGTACCGCATGGGCTTCTGGGACGGCAAGCCGGTCAAGACGCGCATGCTGGACCTGGTCGCCCAGCTCGGCGAGCTCGCCAAGCCCTATGGCGCCTGGGTGCGCCTGCACTACGTCTACCCCTATCCGCATGTGGACGAGGTGCTGCCGCTGATGGCCGAGGGCCTGGTGCTGCCCTATCTGGACGTGCCCTTCCAGCATTCCCATCCCGATGTGCTCAAGCGCATGAAGCGCCCGGCCAACGGCGAGAAGAACATGGAGCGCATCCTGCGCTGGCGCGAGAGCTGCCCGGAGCTGGTCATCCGCTCCACCTTCATCGCCGGCTTCCCCGGCGAGACCGAGGCCGAGTTCCAGCATCTGCTGGACTTCATGCAGGAAGCCAGGATCGATCGCGCCGGCTGCTTCGCCTATTCGCCGGTCGAGGGCGCCAGCGCCAACGACATCCCCGGCGCGCTGCCCCAGGAAGTGCGCGAGGAGCGCCGCGCGCACTTCATGGCCGTGGCCGAGCAGGTGTCGGCCGCCAAGCTGCAGGCCCGCGTGGGCCAGACGCTGCAGGTCCTCGTCGACTCCGCGCCGGCCCTGGGCCGCAAGGGCGGGGTGGGGCGCTCCTACGCCGACGCGCCCGAGATCGACGGCACCGTGAAGATCCTGCCGCCCGAGAAGGCCAGCAAGACGATGAAGGTGGGCGACTTCGTGCGTGCGCGCGTCGTCGCCGCGGATGGCCATGACCTGGTGGCGAGCCTGGTCTGATGAGCAAGAAGAAGGCACCGAGTACCCAGCTCATCCACCACCCCTACCGTGCCCCGCAAGGCTGGGATGCGGTGCCCGTGCCGGTGGCCAAGGCCTCGACCGTGCTCTTCAGAAACACGGCCGATCTGCACAAGCCGCGGCCGCGCGATGGCCTGACCTATCGCTACGGCCTGCACGGCACGCCGACGAGCTATACGTTGGCGGCCCGCATCGCGACGCTGGAGCATGCCGAGTATTGCCTGCTCGTGCCCAGCGGCCTGGCGGCGGTGACGCTGCCGTCCCTGGCCATGCTGCGCCCGGGCGACGAGGTGCTGGTGCCGGACAACGTCTATGGCCAGAACCGCTATCTGACCGAGTCCTGGCTGCCGCAATGGGGCGTCACGCACCGCTTCTACGACCCGCTGACGGTGCCGGAGCTGCGCGACAACACCAAGCTGGTCTGGCTGGAAGCGGCGGGCTCGATCACGCTGGAGTTCCCCGACCTGCTGGGCACGCTCGCCGCCTGCCGCGCGCGCGGCATCACGACGGCCCTGGACAACACCTGGGGCGCGGGCCTGGCCTTCAACGGCTTCGAGCCGGCGCCTGGCACCCATCCGGGCCTGGGCGCCGACATCGTCATGCAGGCCCTGACCAAATACGCCAGCGGCGGCGCCGACGTGCTGATGGGCTCGGTCTGCACGCGCGACCGCAAACTGCACGACCGCCTCAACCACACCCACGAGCATCTGGGCTATGGCCTGGGCTTGAACGATGTGGAGGCGGTGCTGCGCAGCCTGCCGACGATGCCGCTGCGCTACGAATCCCAGGATCGCGTGACGCGCGAGCTGGCCAGCTGGATGGCCGGCCGGCCCGAGGTGGCCCAGGTCTTCCACCCGGCGCTGCCCGGCTCGCCCGGCCACGAGCACTGGCTGGCCGTCGGCGGCGCCGGCGCGGCCTGCCTGTTCTCGGCGGTGTTCAAGCCCGAATACAGCGCGGCCCAGGTGGATACCTTCGTCGACGCGCTGCAGCTCTTCGGCATCGGCTATTCCTGGGCCGGCCCCATGAGCCTGGCCGTGCCCTACGACATGAGCCGCAGCCGTGACCTGCCGTTGCCCTTCGAGGGCGGCACCTTGGTGCGATTCGCGATTGGCCTCGAGGACGGCAATGACCTCAAGGCGGACATCGAGCAGGCCTTGTCAGCCCTTCGCTGACACCTTGTGCCGCATCAGCTGACCCTTCTCGCGCTCCCAGTCCCGCTTCTTCTCCGTCTCGCGCTTGTCATGCTGGGCCTTGCCCTTGGCCAGGGCAATGTCGGCCTTCACGCGGCCGCCCTTGTAGTGCAGGTTCAGCGGCACCAGGGTGAAGCCGCGCTGCTCGACCTTGCCGACCAGGCGCTTGATCTCGGCCTTGTGCATCAGGAGCTTCTTGGTGCGATCGGCTTCGGGCGTGACGTGGGTGGAGGCGCTGCGCAGCGCATTGATGCGGCAGCCGATCAGGAAGAGCTCGCCGTCCTTGATCATCACGTAGCCGTCGGTCAGCTGGACCTGGCCGGCGCGGATGGCCTTGATCTCCCAGCCGGACAGCACGACACCGGCCTCGAACTGTTCCTCGATGTGGTAGTCGTAGCGGGCGCGGCGGTTCTCGGCGATGGACATGAAGTGGGATGTGGGGCGCAAGGCCCTTCTTACAATCCCGGCATTCTATGAAGCAGGTCAAAAAGTCCGTTCTGCTCTGGTACACGCCACGTGAGATGTACGAGCTGGTCACCGCAGTGGAGCGCTATCCCGAGTTCCTTCCCTGGTGCAACAAGGTCGATGTGCTGGCGCGCGAGGACGACACGGTCACGGCCCGCCTGCATCTGGCCTATGCCGGCGTGCGCCATGCCTTCACGACGCGCAACCGCAACGAGGACGGGCGCAGCGTGCGCATGGAGCTGGTCGACGGCCCCTTCTCGCATCTGGACGGGTTGTGGCAGTTCCAGCCGCTGAACAAGCCCGGAGCGGACGCCGAGGCGACGGCCTGCAAGATCGCTTTTGAACTCAGCTATGCCTTCACGAGCGGTGCGTTGGAGGCCGTCGTCAGCCCGGTGTTCGATCGCATCGCCAACACCTTTGTCGACAGCTTCGTGCAGCGCGCGGAAGGCCTCTACGGTGCGCGTTGAACTGGTCTGGAGCCCTGCCGCCGGCGTTGTCCAGCAGCGCTGGCTGGAGGTGGAGGAGGGCGCCACGCTGGAGGCGGCGCTGCGCGCCTGCGCCGACTTCATGGCGGCGCACAGCCAGCCTCTGGAGGAATTGCGCCTGGGCATCTGGGGGCGGCTGCGTCCGCTGACGACCGCGCTGCGCGAGCGCGACCGCATCGAGGTCTATCGCCCCTTGACCGTCGATCCCAAGGAAGCCCGGCGGCTGCGCTATGCCAAGCGCGGCGAGCGCATCGTGTCGCGCCACCGGCCCAAGCACTCAGGCTGAGCCGGCCTCGCCCCTTACTTGTTGCACTCGCTGGTGATGAGGTCGCGGGCGCGGTTGACCTCGGCGGCGATCTGGGCGTCGTCCATGAAGATGCGTTCGCCCTTCTCGTTGGTGCGGGTCAGGCGCTGGCCGCTCTGCAGGTCGCGCAGATTGGCCTGGGCGCGGGCGCAGTTCTCGCGGCGCTGGGCGGCCACGCGGCGCTCTTCTTCCTTCTTCTTGGCGGCTTCGCTTTCCTGGTCCTGCTTCTGGCGCGCGGCGGCGTCCAGCTCGGCCTTGGTCGGCGCGCTGGCGGCCGGCTTGGGTGCCGAAGCGGCGCTGGCGGGAGCTGCGGGCGGCGCGACAACGATGGTCGGCTTGGCCACATAGGGCCGCTGCAGGATGTCCTTGTCCGGCGTGCCGGGCGGCGGCGGCATGTCGCTGTACTGCACATTGCCCTTGGCGTCGCGCCACTTCCATTGCGCCTGGGCGGCGCCGGCAGCGGCGAGGCAGAGCAGCACGAGGAGAGTTTGGCGAAGGGCTTGGCGAGACATCCGACCAGTTTAGGGCCTGTTCACGTGGGGGCAATGGCGGCAAAACGGGACGCAATGCACAGTCTCGGCGAACCCGTTGCCCCAGTTTCGCGAAGGCCTCTGCACCGGGGCGGCGCGACGGGTCATCTGACCCTCCGTATAATGCCGCTTTGCGTCTGGAGCTTTCCTCATGCGCCTTCTCGGCAAAGCGCTCACCTTCGACGACGTTCTGTTGGTGCCAGCGTTCTCCCAGGTGTTGCCACGCGACACCAGCCTTGCGACCCGCCTGTCGCGCAACATCCCCCTGAACCTGCCGCTGGTGTCCGCCGCGATGGACACCGTGACCGAAGCCCGCCTCGCGATCGCCATCGCGCAGGAAGGCGGCATCGGCATCGTGCACAAGAACCTGTCGGCCGAAGCCCAGGCGCGCGAGGTGGCCCGGGTCAAGCGCTATGAGAGCGGCGTCGTCCGCGAACCGCTGACCATCAGCCCCGACGCCCCGGTGCGCGACGCCGTCGAACTGACCCGCCTGCATGGCTTCTCCGGTTTCCCGGTCGTCGAAGGCAAGCGCGTCGTCGGCATCGTCACCGGCCGCGACCTGCGCTTCGAGACGCGCATGGACGCCAAGGTCCGCGAGATCATGACGCCGGCCGAAAAGCTCATCACCGTGCGCGAAGGCGCGTCGCTGGACGAAGCCAAGGCCCTGATGCACACCCACAAGCTGGAGCGCGTCGTCGTCATCAACGACGCCTTCGAGTTGCGCGGCCTGATGACCGTCAAGGACATCACCAAGCAGACCAGCTTCCCCAACGCCGCCCGCGACGCCCACGGCAAGCTGCGCGTCGGCGCGGCGGTCGGCTTCGGTGAAGACACAGAGCAGCGCGTCGAGTTGCTGGTCAAGGCCGGCGTCGACGCCATCATCGTCGACACGGCCCACGGCCACAGCGCCGGCGTCGTCGAGCGCGTGCGCTGGGTCAAGCGCGCCTTCCCGAACGTGGACGTCATCGGCGGCAACATCGCCACCGGCGCCGCGGCCCTCGCGCTGGTGGAAGCCGGCGCCGACGGCGTCAAGGTCGGCATCGGCCCCGGTTCCATCTGCACCACCCGCATCGTCGCGGGCGTCGGCGTGCCGCAGATCACGGCGGTCGACAACGTCGCCACGGCCCTGCGCGGCACCGGCGTGCCGGTCATCGCCGACGGCGGCGTGCGCTACTCGGGCGACCTGGCCAAGGCCATCGCCGCCGGCGCCGACTGCGTCATGATGGGCGGCGCCTTCGCCGGCACCGAGGAAGCCCCGGGCGAGACCATCCTCTACCAGGGCCGCACCTTCAAGAGCTACCGCGGCATGGGCTCCATGGGCGCCATGGCCAAGGGCAGCGCGGACCGCTACTTCCAGGACACCTCGGGCAACAACCCCAACACGTCCAAGCTGGTGCCCGAAGGCATCGAGGGCCAGGTGCCCTACAAGGGCTCGGTCGTGCAGGTCATCTTCCAGATGGCCGGCGGCCTGAAGGCCTCCATGCACTACTGCGGCTGCGCGACGATTGCCGACATGCAGAACAAGGCCGAGTTCGTCGAGATCACGACGGCCGGCATGCGTGAAAGCCATGTCCACGACGTGCAGATCACCAAGGAAGCACCCAACTACCGCAGCGAATGAGCTGCTGACCGCGACAACGGGGCGATTTGAGAATCGCCCCGTTTCTCTTTTCAGAATCACGATGAGCCAGCCCCCGAAACGCACTCCCGCCATGGGTTTCATCATGGCCGCCGTGCTGATCGACATGATCTCCATCGGCCTGATGGTGCCGGTGCTGCCGCATATCGTGGGGACCTTCACGCACAGCAACGACGAGCAGACCTCGGCCTTCCTGCTGGTGACCTTGGCCTTCGGCGTGGCCAACTTCATTGGCTCTCCCGTGCTGGGCTCGCTGTCGGATCGCTATGGCCGCCGCCCGGTGCTGCTGATCGGCTTTGCCGGCCTGGCCCTCAGCTTCTTCGTGACGGCCATGGCCACGGCGCTGTGGATGCTGGTCGTGGTGCGCCTGTTCTCGGGCGCCATGCAGGCCAATATCGCCATTGCCAACGCCTATGTGGCCGACATCACGCCCGCTGAAGATCGCGCTCGCCGCTTCGGCCAGCTCGGCGCCATGTTCGGCCTGGGCTTCATCCTGGGCCCTGTCATCGGCGGCTGGCTGGGCCACTACGACGTGCACTGGCCCTTCATCGCCGCGGGCTGCATGGCCGTGTTGAACTGGTGCTATGGCTTCTTCGTGCTGCCCGAGTCGCTGCCGCTGGACCGGCGCACCGGCTTCAACTGGAAGAAGGCCAATCCCGTGTCGGCCCTGCGCGGCCTGGTGGCGCTGAAGGGCGTTGGCTCCCTGGTCGTCGTCATTGCACTGGCTTCGCTGGCGCAGTTCATGTTGCACATGACCTGGGTGCTCTACACCAAGTTCAAGTTCGGCTGGGGGCCGCTGGAGGTCAGTTGGTCTCTATTCGCCGTCGGCATTGTCTCGGTCATCAGCCAGGGCGTGCTGCTCAAGCCGCTGCTGGCCCGCTACAGCCCGCAGCGCCTGGCCCTCGTCGCCATGGGCTCGGCCTCGCTGGCCTATCTGGGCTTCGGCCTGGCCACCGAGGGCTGGATGATGTATGCCGTCATCGGCTTCAACCTGCTCGGCGGCGTCGCGACGGCGGCGGTGCAGAGCATCATCTCCAACGCCGCTGCGGCCGACCGCCAGGGCCAGGCCATGGGTGCCGTGTCGTCGCTGAACAGCCTGATGGCCGTCCTCGCCCCGGGCGTCGGCCTGACCCTGCTGGGCTGGGTGTCGCACCGCCCGGCGACCGATCCGCTGATGGGCCTGCCCTTCTACACCTGTGCCGCCCTGCAGCTGATCGCCCTCATCGTGGCCTATCGTTTCTTCCACGGCCAGCGCACCGCTTTGCAAACCGCCTGAGTTCACCATGCAACACGACAAAGTCCTCATCCTCGACTTCGGCTCCCAGGTCACCCAGCTCATCGCCCGCCGCGTGCGCGAAGCGGCCGTGTACTGCGAGATCCACCCGAACGACGTGTCCGACGACTTCATCAGGTCGTTCGCGCCCAAGGCCATCATCCTCAGCGGCAGCCACGCCTCCACCTACGAGGACCACGAGCTGCGCGCGCCGCAGGCCGTGTGGGACGCCGGCGTGCCGGTGCTGGGCATCTGCTACGGCATGTTCACGATGACGGTGCAGCTGGGCGGCCAAGTCGAGGCGGCCGACCACCGCGAGTTCGGCTATGCCGAAGTGAGGGCGCACGGTCACACCAAGCTGTTGGAAGGCATCCAGGACTTCGAGACGCCCGAGAAGCACGGCATGCTCAAGGTCTGGATGAGCCATGGCGACAAGGTCACGGCGATGCCGCCCGGCTTCAAGCTGATGGCCTCCACGCCCAGCTGCCCCATCGCCGGCATGGCCAACGAGGAAAAGCGCTACTACGCCGTGCAGTTCCACCCCGAGGTCACGCACACGGTGCAGGGCGACGCGCTGCTGCGCCGCTTCGTGCGCGACATCGCCGGCTGCCAGGGCGACTGGCAGATGGGCAGCTATATCGATGAGGCGGTTGCAAAGATCCGCGAGCAGGTCGGCGATGAGGAAGTCATCCTGGGCCTGTCTGGCGGTGTCGATTCCAGCGTGGCCGCCGCCCTGATCCACCGCGCCATCGGCGACCAGCTGACCTGCGTCTTCGTCGACCACGGCCTGCTGCGTCTGAACGAAGGCCAGATGGTCATGGACATGTTCGCCGGCCGCCTGCACGCCAAGGTCGTGCATGTGGATGCCAGCGCCCAGTTCCTCGGCAAGCTGACCGGCGTCAGCGACCCCGAGAAGAAGCGCAAGATCATCGGCGCCGAGTTCGTCGAAGTCTTCCAGGCCGAGGCCAAGAAGCTCACGAACGCCAAATGGCTGGCGCAAGGCACCATCTATCCCGACGTCGTCGAGAGCGGGGGCACCAAGACCAAGAAGGCCATCACCATCAAGAGCCACCACAACGTCGGCGGCCTGCCCGAGACGCTGGGCCTGAAGCTGCTGGAGCCGCTGCGCGAGCTGTTCAAGGACGAGGTGCGTGCCCTGGGCGTGGCTCTGGGCCTGCCGGCCGACATGGTCTACCGCCATCCCTTCCCGGGCCCGGGCCTCGGGGTGCGCATCCTAGGCGAGATCAAGAAGGACTATGCCGACCTGCTGCGCCGCGCCGATGCCATCTTCATCGAGGAGCTGCGCAACACCATCGACCCGGCCTCCGGCAAGAGCTGGTATGCGCTGACCAGCCAGGCCTTCGCCGTCTTCCTGCCGGTCAAGAGCGTGGGCGTGATGGGCGACGGCCGTACCTATGACTATGTCGTGGCCCTGCGAGCCGTGCAGACCAGCGACTTCATGACGGCCGATTGGGCCGAGCTGCCCTATGCGCTGCTCAAGCGCACCTCGGGCCGCATCATCAACGAGGTGCGCGGCATCAACCGCGTGACCTACGACGTTTCCAGCAAGCCGCCCGCGACCATCGAGTGGGAATGATTTGATATCGGGCCACTGTTGGCAATCTGGGCAGACCTTGGGGCAAGACCTGCGGCGAATTGTTCGTCGAGCCGCTTGGTGCTGGCCAAGCTGGTAAATCCCCGTCACGCAGGTGCGGTGCCTGGATGGCAGGTTGGCTACCCCTGCGCCCACCAAACGCCTGGTCGGCCGGCACTCGCCGTTGCGGGCATCAGTTAGCGCATATCCACAGCATTGAGGATGTGCGCGTGGCGCTGGCGAGGGAACGTCGCGTGCGTTGCAGCCCTGCAATCAGGTGTCATGAGTCAGGGCTAGCTTGAGGTCATGCCGTTCCAGATCGGGACGCGGCAAGGAGGGCTCATGGGGAAGATCGTCAGCGCCTGCGCGTACGCCAACAACGAAGTCGCCTACGTTGCCTGGAACCTGGACGGCAAGATCGAGGGATGCCTCGGCTTTGAGGTCACCCGCGTGTACCTGAACGCCGACGGATCCGTCGCCCTGCGTGCAGACGGCAGCGAGGATCGCGTGCGTTGCGCGAGTTGGGTGGGTTTTTCCGGCCAACGCAATCCTCATTGGCTGCCGCAGGACACGGGCATCTGGCCGGTGCAGAAGCTCGAATGGCGCGACCTCACCGTCCGCAAGAGGCGTGACGGCCTCCAGCGCCGGCCCGCAGAGGTCTTCGTTCGGTACGAAATCCGCCCGCTTGGCGATTTGGAGCCGGGCATGCCAGCGGCGCCTGATCCGACGCCAAAGTCGGTCCAGGTCGTTCAACGAGACGCCAGTGGGCGGCCGGTCAAGGACGGGAACGGACACCCCGTCAAGGTCGCCGTCAAGGCCTACGAGGGCAAGCCGCGTCCGCTGGGTTACCTGGGGCCAGCCGTACCCACCGAACCGGTTCGCGTGACCAGCCATCGCAGCGTGTTCAGGTCGACGTTCACCAACGGCATTCTCGCGGCCCAGTGGCTGCGCAACGTGCTGATGGAGGACGGTCAAATCTCCCCCAACGAGCTGTTCGAGAAGATCTCCAATCCCGCCGACCCGCATCGCAAGTATCTGGCCGGCGACGTCCTGCCGCTGCTGCACGAACTGTTCGGACGGCCGGGAACGTTCCACTTGGCCTTGTACGAACTGGACGACAAGGAATTGGTCGATCTCCTCCTCGCCAACGCGGCACGCATCCATGTCATCCTGGCGAACACAGGGCTGGAGGATGGCAAGTGGGATGGCCGAAACGCCAAGGCACGGCAGGCACTGATCGATGCCGGTGCCGACATCCAGCACCGCATGTTCAACAACGCGACGCACATCGGCCACAACAAGTTCGTCGTGCATGATCCCGCGGACGGCGGGGCGCGTTCGGTATTCACCGGCAGCACCAACTGGACTTCGACGGGGGTTGCGGGGCAAAGCAACAATGCGCTGTTGATCGAAGACGATGCTGTCGCGCAGCTCTTCATGGACTACTGGGAGCGCATGAAAGCGGACGCGCTGGCCGTGCCGAATCCCTTCAGCAGCCCCATGTCGAAGAACCAGCAAAGCCTGGAGTTCAGACGTTCCAATGAAGCCTCTGCCAGCGTGGGACTCGCCAACGGGGCGCGTATCGAACTCTGGTATTCGCCGAATATGCAGCAGCGGACCAAGGGGAAGAAGACTCCGCCCGACCTGCAGGAGGTCTACCGGCGCATGCGGCTCGCACGCGAGGCCATCCTCTTCCTCGCCTTCTACCCGGCCCAGAGTGGCAAGGATTGCATCATCGGCGAGGCGATCGACATCGGACGCAAGGATGGCAAGCTCATCGTCACCGGCGCCGTGTCCAGCGCGCAGGCCATGCCGAACTATGTGGCCGCCAAGAAGAACGATCCCGACGACGACAGCGACGACGAGGCGGCCGAATCGCCGCGCACCTTCTTCGAGAACAACGTCTCGATCGTTCGCGCGTCGCGCGTCGACGATCGGGCACTGCTGGCGGACTTCGGGGCGGAACAACTGACTGCGAAGGGTGGCATCGGGGCAATCATTCACGACAAAGTGGTCGTGATCGATCCGCTGTCGCCGGAATGCACGGTGATCCTCGGCAGTCACAACCTGGGCTTCAAGGCCTCCTACTGCAACGACGAGAACATGGTGATCGTGAGTGGGGATCAGGCCCTGGCCGAAGCCTATGCGGTGCATATCCTCGACGTCTACGACCACTACCGCTTCCGTGCGGTTCAGGCAGAGCGGCAGGAGAAGCATCAGAAAGGCTGGTCCGGCTTCCTGGATTCGGATGATTCCTGGCTGGAGGCTTATGCAGAAGGCGAGAAGGGTGCGTTGATGCGCTATTTCGCGCGCGGCCGGCCGAACTGAATGCCTGCAGCCAGCGGGCGGCACAGACGACGGCTTCGAACTGCCGCCAGGCGTAGCGCCAATGATCCAGTTGCCGCGAAACTCAGGCCCGCATCACGGGTGGGGCTCCGGGGTGAACGGAGTCGCCCCGTTCTCGGGTGAAGTGCGGGACTTCGCTTGGGCTTGCCGTGTCCCTGCGGGAAACTGGAGAGGGTGTCGGTGAAGGCCCGGCGGTGGTCGCTCAACTCGGCGAAGTGGTGCCGTCGCTGATATCCTCGCGCGCCATGCCGCCGCCAGCGGCGCTGCCCTGGCGCAGCAAGGAGTGCTTCCATGTCCACGCCGCCCGACCAGTTGCCCAAGCAGGGAAGCGGCAAGACCGCCCTTCGCGAGGTGCTGGAGTCGGTCGGCAGCAAGCCCAAGAAGCCCGACCCGCTGACTGCGGCCAAGGAAAAATACGATGCCGCCAAGCTCAAGCTCGAGCAGGGCGATCTGGCCAAGGTGCCCGATGTGACGCCGCCTGGCGTGGAGTCGGCCCATGCGGCCGTGCTGAGCGCCCGCCGCGGCCTGGTGGCCGATCCCAAGACCTTGCCGGACTACGCCCGCGCCGCCAAGGCGCTGGAGCTGCTGGTCGGGAAGGTGGCCGCCTACCTGAAGGCCGAGGCCCAGGCCGTCCAGCAGCTGAAGAAGAAGTACGACAGCGCCAAGGCCGACATCGACAAGGCGCTCAAGGGCCAGCCGGCAACGGCGCCCACCGGACTCACGGCAGCCTTCGACGCGGTCACCCAGGCCCAGGCCAGGCTGCCCGCCGATCCCAAGACCATCGCCGCCTACGTCGACGGCATCAAGGCCCTGCCGGCGTTCAAGACCGCCGTCGCCGACTACGCCAAGGCGGTGGCACGCAAGGCCAATGTCGACACGGCGACAGCGAAGTTCAGCTCCACCGGTACCGAGCTGGCCAAGCTCAAGGGCTCGGACAAGCTCGATGCCGAGCAAAAGCGCATCCTCGACCAGGCCCTGAAGGACCAGCTCGGCAAGACCGACAAGCCGATGTCGGAGAGCGAGCTGAAGAAGTTCGCCCAGACCGTCGTCGACAAGACCAACCAGCTGGCCGAGACGCCGCTGGAGAAGGTGCCCAAGGGCAGCAAGACCATCAAGAAGGGCCTCAAGGGCATCAACGAGAAGCTGGCGAAGTCGCCGACGTTGAAGACCAATATCGTCAAGCTGCAGCAGGACAAATGGGTCATCAAGCTCAATGAGCCCGGCGGCGGCAGCTATTGCGACAAGATCAACAAGACCATCGCCATCGACCCCAACGACCCGCTCGACGAGGCCCTGGGCGGGCTGGCGCACGAGACCGGCCACGCGCTGTTCACGCCGCCGCCCAAGCCCACGGTGGCCAGCGTGGCCAGCGGGCTGGAGTACGTGCGCAAGGCCACCGAGGTCGACTTCATCGACGAAGGCGAGGCCCAGCTCGTGGCCTGCCGCACGGCCAAGGAGCATGCGGCCAAGGGCGTGGTCAGCGAGGTGCCGGCCGACGCCTCCGGCAAATTCATGGCCATCTACGAGAAGCTGGAAAAGGGCGAGATCGACGAGGCCACGGCCCGCCAGGACATGGCCAAGGAATTCGGCAGCCTCATCACCAGCACGACGCATGAGGACTACAAGACCTACTATGGCCGCGGCCATATCGACACCTGGAACAGCGCCCATGCGTCCGAGCCCGCCAAGCAGCTCTCCTATGCCGACCTGAGCGGCGTGACCCTCTTCCCCTGACCTTCAAGCCGGAGCGCCCGCCCATGAGCGACCCCATCCTCTTCGCCACGATTGACCAGCTGCTGGCCGAGCCGGCCCTGGACCCCGCCAAGATCGGGCAACTCCTGGGCGCCACGCTGGTGCGCAACCCGGACGCCGACACGGGCGCCGTTGAGTCCTGGGAAGCCGCTCCAGGCAAGGGAGGCGCCTATGAGGCCATCGACCTGCGCATGCCCGACCCCGACATCGGCGACGGCGCGATCTTTCTCAGCGCGACCCTGCGTGAGGACGGCGGCATTGACGGCACGGCCATCGGCGCCCATTACGGGCTGGACTTCAAGACCGAGATCCCGTCACCGCGCTTCCGCCCGGGCAGCGTGCCGGTCTATCTGGTGTATGAGAAGGACTGGGGCAGCTTGTCCTTCGGCGTCACGGCGGATGCGCAGCGCCGGCTGGTGCGCTTCGTGCTGTCGACGCGGCGACCTTGACGTCCAAAGCTCTTCGCCAACCCGCCGATGGCACGCAGCCTCGGCGGGTTTTTTCCGGGTGATGACAAGTCGAAGACGCCGTCTGCTAACGCGTCACCCAATCAGGGTTCAAGCCTGGTCCATCAGGCGCAGCCGCCGTCACGAGGCCTGCACATCGCATTCCTAGAGTCGCTCGCCATCCCGACTCTTCTTCCCGGAGTGCCCCATGTCCTCACAAGATCGCCGCGGCTTCCTGCGCAGCCTGGGCCAGGCCGCTGGTGCCAGCGTCGCGCTGGCCAGCTTCCCGCCCGTCATCCGGCGCGCCCTGGCCATCCCCGCCCACCAGCGCACCGGCACCCTGCACGATGTCGAGCACATCGTCATCCTGACGCAGGAGAACCGTTCCTTCGACCACTACTTCGGCACCCTGGCCGGCGTGCGCGGCTTTGGCGATCCCTTCCCGGCGCCCACGCTGGACCGCCCGGGCACCTTCACCGGCAAGACCGTCTTCGTGCAGCCCAATGGCGGCGGCGCCAAGGTGCCCGGCCGGCCCAACTGGGGTGGCCAGCGCACGGCCATCGCGCCCTTCCACCTGAACACCCAGCAGGACTTCTCGGTCATGCGCGTCAGCGGCACGCCGCACTCCTGGACCGATGCCCAGGCGGCCTGGGACCACGGCCGAATGAACAACTGGCCGGCCGCCAAGCAGGCCCATTCCCTGGGCTATTTCAAGGAGGCGGACATCCCCTTCCAGTTCGCGCTGGCCAAGGCCTTCACACTCTGCGACCACTACCACTGCGCCACGCAGACCGGCACCAACACCAACCGCCTCTTCCTGTGGAGCGGCGGCAACGACCCGCTGGCCCTGGCCGGCGGCCCATCCACCGACAACAGCCACGACTGGTTCAACGAGAACCCGCTGACCGACTACACCTGGACGACCTATCCCGAGCGCCTGCAGTCTGCCGGCATCTCCTGGCAGGTCTACCAGGACATGAACGACAACTTCACGGACAACTCGCTGGCGGGCTTTCGGCCCTTCCGTGACGCCTGGTACGGCCGGCCGGGGTTCTCGGCGCAGCTGAAGGAGCGTGGCGTCAGCACGCGAGATCTCGACCAGCTCAAGGCCGACGTCTTGGCCAACCAGCTGCCCCAGGTGTCCTGGATCGTCGCCACGGCCGAAGGCTCCGAGCACCCGGGGCCGTCCAGCCCGGCCTCGGGCGCCGACTACACGGCTCGCGTGCTGGAGGCGCTGACGGCCAACCCGGACGTCTGGTCCAGGACCGTGCTCTTCATCAACTTCGACGAGAACGACGGCTTCTTCGATCACCTGCCGCCGCCCGCCGCGCCGTCCTACGAGGCCTATGACGCCGACCCGGCCAAGGCCAGGCTGGCCGGCGCCTCGACGGTGGACACGACGGGCGAATACCACCACGTGCTCAACGGCAGCGACCCGGCCTACCAGCACCGTCCCTATGGCATGGGCCCGCGCGTGCCCATGTATGTCGTCTCGCCCTGGACCAAGGGCGGCTGGGTCAACTCCCAGGTGCATGACCACACCTCGGTCATCCGCTTCATCGAGGCGCGCTTCGGCGTGCCGGAGCCGCTGATCACGCCGTGGCGGCGCGCCGTCAGCGGCGACCTGACCGGCTGCTTCGACTTCGCCCGCCCCGAGGACAGCGCCTTCATGCAGAACCTGCCGGCCACCGCCGCGCTGCGTGCCCGTGCCCTGACCCTGCCCGGCACCAAGACGCCGGCCGCGCCGGCCACGCTGGCCGCACCGGTGCAAGAGGCCGGCTTGCGCATGGCCCGGGCTCTGCCCTACGAGCTGCAGGTGCAATGCAGCGCCGCGGCCGCGGGCGTCACGCTGCGCTTCGAGAACACGGGCACGGCCGGTGCCGTCTTCCATGTCTACAACCGCCTGGCCCTGGACCAGCTGCCGCGCCGCTACACCGTCGAGGCCGGCAAGCAGCTTGAGGGCGCCTGGACGGGCGCCGCCGGCTCGGCCTACGACCTGTGGGTGCTGGGCCCGAACGGCTTCCACCGCCATTTCACCGGCAACCTGCCCAAGGCCGGCGTGGCCCAGGCCCAGCCTGCAGTGGGCGTGCAGGCCGATCGCGTCTACCTCGAGCTGGTGCTGGAGCTGCGCAATACCGGCAGCAAGGCCTGCACCTTTGTGCTGCAGACCCACCGCTACGCCGCCGTGCCCGACCGTAACTGGATCGTGAGCGCCGGCAGCAGCCAGACCGTGCGCATCTCGGTCGACGGCGAGCACCGCTGGTACGACTACAGCCTCAAGGCCAAGGAGGTGGCCGGCTTCGGCCTGCGCCTGGCCGGCCATCTGGAAAACGGCGAGCCCTCGGTCAGCGATCCGGCCATGTCCGGCGCCGCCGTGCTCGACCAGACCCATCCCTGACCCCCCGCAAAGGCATCCCCTCATGATCAAGCACACCCTCGGCCTGGCCCTGCTGGCTGTGGCTTTTGGCGCCCAGGCCCAGGCCACCCCGGGCAGCAATCTCATCGTCAACGGCAATGCGGAGGCCGGCGTCTCCGGCTGGACCGGCTTCGAAGGCTATTCGCTGTTCCAGTCCGTCGACTACGGCAGCAACTGGGTGCTGCCGACCCAGCCCGGCCCGCTTGACCGCGGCAGCAAGATGTTCACCGGCCTGACCGCGCAGGCCGCTGGCTTCCAGACCCTGGACCTCGGCGCCCTGGCCGGCCAGTCCCTGCATTACGAGCTGAGCGGCTACCTCGGCGGCTGGGCTGCCCAGGGCGACAACGCGCTGCTCTATGTGTCCTTCCTCGATGCCCAGGACAACGAGATCGGCCATGCCGCCATCGGCCCGGTGACGCCGGCCGAGCGCGGCAACCAGACCGGCCTGTTCCTGCGCACGGCGTCGGGCCAACTGCCGGCCAACACCAGCGCGCTGATGTTCTCGCTGTCCATGGAGCGGCTGGGCGGCGGCGACAACGACGGCTATGCCGACAACCTGTCCTTCGTCGTCAGCAGCGTGCCCGAGGGCGGTACCCTGGCCTATGCGCTGGCGGGGCTGGGGCTGCTGGGTGGCTTGCTGAGGCGGCGCCGCTGAAGGAGGGCGGGACCGGGCGGCTCGGGCTATGCTCGATGCCGGCTCAACCATCTCCGCCCGCCATGCGCGCAGCCTTCAGCCTTCTCGCCCTCGTCATCGTCGCGGCCATCGTGCTGTCGCTCGCCAAGAAGCAAGCCACGGCCCTGAAGCCGGCTGCCGCGGGCGCGTCGTCGGCCGCGGCGGGCGGTGCGGCCCTGCCCACGCCCAAGGCCGTGGGCCAGCAGGTGCAGAACTCCATCGACGAGGCCGCCCGGAAAGCCGCCGAAGCGGCCTCGGCATCGACGAACTGAGGCGTGACCGGCCACAGGCTCTTCTTCGCGCTGCGGCCGGACGAAGAGACGGCCGAGCGCATCGCCCGCTTTGCCACTGCCGAGCACGAGGCCCGTGGGCTGCAGGCCCGGCTCAGGCCCAGCCGCATCTTCCACATCACGCTGCACTACTTCGGCTATTTCGACGCCGAGCCCGATGCCGAGCTCATTGCCCGCGCGAGCCGCGCCGCGTCCGAGGTCGTCTGGCCGGCCTTTGACCTGAGCTTTGACTGCTTCAGGAGCTGGGGCAACGAGCGCTCGTCCAAGCACCCTTTCGTACTGACGGGCGGCCAGGGCCTGGAGGCCGTGCGTGAGCTGCATGAGGCCCTGGTCGAGCGTCTTGCCGCGCATGATTTGCCGACGCCGGAGCGCGATTTCCAGCCGCATCTGACCTTGCGCTACGACAAGCGCACGGCGCCAGACTGGGCTGTCGACCTGGCCGGCTGGGTGGCCGGCGAATTCGTCCTCGTCAAAAGCCCCCAAGGCCAGACGCGGCACGAGATCATCGCGCGCTGGCCCCTGCAGGGCTGAGGCCTGCTCCTACAGGGCTTGAAGCCGCCGGCCGACGGGCGGCCAGCCGGGCCCTGGCCACCATGGAGCGTCCCCCTGCAAGGAGAGACCACCATGTTGACCAAATCCATCCTGGCCCTCGTTGCCACCTCGGCCCTGGCCGCCAAGCTGATCCAGCATTTCAGCCACAAGCAGAGGCTGCGCCGGGCCCATGACGACAAGCGCCTGCATCGCGAAGACGTGCATCGTTGGGAGGCCGAGGGCGGCAATCTGCCGACGCCTCAGACGGCCGCCAAGTCTCCAGCCAAGCCGCCGGCCAAGCGCCGCGCGCCCCGCGCCAAGCCCGTCAGCCCTTGACGATGGCCTCGGCCAGGGCCCGCACGCTCAGCGGCGCCGAGCCCTCGGCCTTGTTGGAGATGGTGACGAAGGCATCCTGACCCGCGCCGGCGGTGCCGCGGATGACGCGGGCCAGCTCGGCGCGCGTCTCGGGGTCGGGGTCCAGCATCGCGTTGAACTCGCCATACAGCTTCTCGGCCTCCTCGTAGCCATAGGGGCCGTGCAGGCGGTTCAGATTCCAGCGCACCACCAACGGCCCCGGCCACAGCGCGCGCAGCAGCGGCAATTGCTCCTGCAGCGGCGGCAGTTTGGGATGCAGGCCGACGCAGTAGCGCGCGCCGGTGCCGCGCAGCAGGGCGACGAAGTCCGGGCATAGCCAAGCCGCGTCGCGTACCTCGACGGCCAGCACGCCGGCCGGCGGTTTAGGCAGGGCCAGCAGCAGAGCATGCAGCCGGTCGAGCTGCTCGTTCATGCGCGAGAGCCGCAGGGCGGGCAGGGGGCTGAGCTGGAAGACCAGGGCACCTATGGTGGTGCCCAGGCCTTCGTAAGCCGGCTCGATGAAGGTCTGCAGCGCCGTGACGGCGTCCAGGAACAGCGGATTGGGTTCCTGGCGGCGACCGTCCTCGCTGCGCAGCAGCGCGTCGGTCACGAGGCTGGGTGCCTTTACCGTGAAGCGGAAGCCCTTTGGCACTTGCTCGGCATGGCGCTGGAATTCGCTCGCGGTGATCGGCCGGTAGAAACCGCGGTCGATGCCGACGGCGCGCAGCAGCGGGTGGGCGGCATAGGCCGTGAGGCCGGTCTTGGACAGGGTCGCCTCGCTGTGCTTGCCGGCCCAGACCAGGCCTTCCCAGCCCGGATAGCTCCAGGTCGACGTACCGAGGTGGATATGCGGCGACAGCGCCGCGGCCAGGGCCTGGTCATCGGCCTCGGGCGGCGCCGGCTGCACGCCGCGCGAGCGCCTGGCCGGTACCTCGCCACCGAACAGCTCGTCCTGCATCAGAACATCAGTAGCTTGAGCAGCACGATGTTGACGGCCAGCAGCATCAGTGCCGTGGGCAGCTGGGCGCGGATGACGCCGTTCTTGTCCTTCAGCTCGAGCAGGGCGGCGGGGATGATGTTGAAGTTGGCGGCCATGGGCGTCATCAGTGTGCCGCAGTAGCCGCAGAACATGCCGATGGCGGCCATGACGGCCGGGTTGCCGTGGTGCATGCCGAGCAGGATGGGAATGCCGATGCCGGCCGTCATGACGGGGAAGGCCGCGAAGGCATTGCCCATGACCATGGTGAACAGGGCCATGCCCAGGGCATAGGCGGCGACGGCGTAGAGCGCGTTGTCGACCGGGATATAGCTGGTCGTCAGATGGGCCACGGCCTTGCCGACGCCGGCGTCGGTGAACAGCAGCCCCAGGGTCGCCAGCATCTGCGGCAGGATGACGGCGGGGCCCATGGTCTCGAGCAGGCGGCGCGACTCGCGCAGGGCCTGCATGGGCGTCTCACGCGTCATCCACAGCGCGCTGGCCAGGCCGACCAGGGCGCCGAGGCCGACGCTGATCAGCGTGACGTTCTTGCTCTCGACCAGCAGCCAGCCGCCCAGGCTGACGTCCTTCAGCGTCAGCGTGCCGACCAGGGCCAGCACCGTGATGGCCAGGATGGGCAGGAAGAGCCTGTTGCCCAGGCGCGCCGCGCTGGCCTGGCGCTCGCTGACCTCGCGCTGGCCATGCTTGCCCAGGGACACGCCGCCCAGGCCGCCGAGGGCCGCGAGCATGACGACGATGAGGCCGCTGACGACCGGCGGCAGCATGTCGCCGGCCAGGTAGATGAGGGCCCACAGGGCCCAGAACAGGCCGCTGCTCCAGCGCCGCGGGTTGCTGCGGTCGCGCCAGGTCAGCACCGCGACGATGACGAGGGCGATGCCGGTCAGCAGGAAGAGCTGGTCAAGCTTGAGAAGAGCGTTCATGCCTGGTTCTCCAGAGCGCGGGCGCGGGCGATGTCTTGCGGCAGACGGTGGTCGAGCCTGATCAGCCGCGCGGCGTGGATGATGAAGGCGGCGATGGCCGTCGGGATGCCCCACAGCGCGATATGCAAGGGGTCGGTGACGATGCCGTTCTCGGCCAGGAAGGTCTGCATCAGCACGATGGAGCCGAAGGCGACGAAGATGTCCTCGCCGAAGAAGAGGCCGACGTTGTCGGTCGCCGAGGCCATGGCCTTCCATTTGTCGCGCACGGCCTGGGGGATGGGGCCATGGGTCTTCTCGGCGGCGGCTTCGGTCATGGGGGCGACGAGAGGTCGCACCATGGGCGCATGGCCGCCCAGGGACGTCAGGCCCATGGCGGCGGCCGATTCGCGGATGAAGAGATAGACGACGAGGAGCCGACCCGCGGTCGCCGAGCGAATGCCTGCTATCCACGTCTGTGCGCGCTCGCGCAGGCCGTGTCGTTCCAGCAGGCCGATGATGGGCAGGGGCAGCAGCAGGGTCAGCGGCAGGTTGCGCGTCTTGACGAAGCCGGTGCCGAGCTTGGCGAGGATGAGGTCCAGCGGCAGCTTGGCCGCCAGGCCGGTCGCGATTCCCGCCGCAGCCACGACAAGGACGGGGTTGAAGCGCAGCACAAAGCCGACGATGACGACGGCGACGCCGATCAGCGGCCAGAGGGATACATCAGCAGACATGTCAGTTCTCCATGGGTTATTGCGGGTCGAGCGCCGGGCCGCTCCCTAGCCGGCCCGCGTTGACGATGTGCTCGCGGCTAGACGCCGCGAGCATCGTCATCCCCTCGGGGGATCGATCGGGTGTGCCCGCGTTCAGTGGGGCAAGACCGGGCGAGGGGCTTCATTTCAGGCGCGCAGTTCGACGCCGGCTTGAGTGAGGGCTTGGTGGATGGCGCGGGCAAAGGTGAGGGCGTAGGGGCCATCGCCATGCAGGCAGATGGTCTGGGCCTGCAGGGGAACAATCTCGCCGCTGACGGCTTGCACGACGCCTTCGCTGACCATGCGCAGCGTGCGGGCGACGGCTTGGGTCGTGTCTTCGACGAAGGCGCCGGGATGGCTGCGCGGCACCAGGCTGCCATCGGCGCGGTAGCCGCGGTCGGCAAAGACTTCGGCGACGCCGCGCAGGCCGGCGCGCTCGGCGGCTTTCAACAGTTCGCCACCAGCGAGACCGTAGATCGCCAGCGACGGATTGACGTCAAGTACGGCGGTGGCGATGGCGTCTGCGAGTTCGGGATCGCGAGCGGCCTGGTTGTAGAGGGCGCCGTGGGGCTTGACGTGGTGCAGCCGGCCGCCAGCGGCGCGCACCAGGGCGTCCAGCGCGCCGATCTGGTAGATCAGGTCGGCCCTGACATCGGCCGGCGCCAGCTGCATCTCGCTGCGGCCGAAGTTCTCGCGGTCGGGATAGCTCGGGTGGGCGCCGATGGCCACGCCGCGCTCCAGCGCCGCGGCCACAGTGGCCTGCATCAGCCGCGCATCGCCGGCATGCCAGCCGCAGGCGATATTGGCCGAGCTGACCAGGGCCAGCAGTTCGGCGTCGTCGGGCGCGCCTTCGCCGAGATCGGCGTTCAGGTCGACATGCATAGGGCAGTCCTCAGTTGAGCCAGCGTGGCCTGGCGCTCGCGCAGGGCGGCGACAGCCTCGTCGGCGGTGCAGGGCGTGAAGCGCAGCGTGGCGCCCAAGCGCAGCTGACCGAGCTTCCACAGGTCGGCGCGGATGACGACGCCAATCCTTGGGTATCCGCCCGTCGTCTGCGCATCGGCCATCAACACGATGGGCTGGCCCGCCGGCGGCACCTGGATGACGCCGGGCAGCACGCCGTGCGAAGCGAGTTCGCCGCCGCGCTCGCGTTTCAGTTCGGCCCCGGCAAAGCGATAGCCCATGCGGTTGCTCTGGGGCGTCAGTTGCCAGTCGATCGCCCACAAGGCCTCGTGCGCAGCGGCGGAGAAGTCCTCATGCTCGGGGCCCGGGAGCACGCGCACGCTGGCGTTCCAGTCGGGAGGGCGGATGCCGATGCTGCGTGTGGGCAGGCGTTCCGGCACGGCCAGTGGCAGCACATCGCCGTCGCGCAGGGCACGGCCCCCGAGGCCGCCGAAGCCGGCCTTCAGGTCGGTGCTGAGCGAGCCCAGGGCCGGGGGCAGGGCGATGCCGCCCGAGATGCATAGATAGCTGCGCATGCGCTCGCGCGGCGCGGCGAGCTTCAGCGTCTGGCCGGCCTGCGCGCGCTGGCGCCACCAGGGCCGCAGCGGCCGGCCGTCGAGCATGGCGTCGGCATCGGTGCCGGTGACGGCGATGCAGCAGTCGGCCTTGAAGCGCAACGTGGCGTGGCCGAGGGTGAACTCGAGTCCCGCCGCGCCGGCGTCGTTGCCGACCAGCAGATTGCCCCAGGCGAGGGCGACGTCGTCCATGGCGCCGCAGCGGCTGATGCCGCGATCGCGCCAGGTGTCGCGGCCGAGGTCCTGCACCGTGGTCAGCGGGCCAGCGCGCAGGACTTCGATCATGAAGACGCCTCCGCGACAAAGCGCACGCGATCTCCCGGGGCCAGCAGCGTCGGCGGCTCGGCCTGGGGGTCGAAGAGGGGCAGGGCGGTGCGGCCGATCAGCTGCCAGCCGCCGGGGGTGACGAGGGGATAGATGCCGGTCTGGGCGCCGCCGATGCCGACGCTGCCGGCCGGCACGGCCGTGCGCGGTTCACTGCGGCGCGGCGTGTGCAGGGCCGGGTCCAGCCCGCCCAGATAGGCAAAGCCGGGCTGGAAGCCGATGAAATAGACGACGTAGTCGGCCGCGGTGTGGCGCTGCACGACCTCCTCGGGCGACAGGCCGCAGTGGGCGGCGACTTCGGCCAGGTCCGGCCCGTCATAGCGCACCGGTATCTCGACAAGCCGCCCCGCCTGCTGGCGCCGCAGCGGGCGCGCCCACAGCGCGCGGGCGGCCTGCTCGAGAGCCGCGCCGTCGGTCTGCAGCGGGTCGAAGGTCAAGGTCAGGTTGTTCATGCCCGGGATCAGGCCGAGCACGCCCCCGGTCTGGGCCAGCCCGGCGCCCAGCTGCCAGATGCGCTGCTGATGTTCCAGGTCGATGGCTCCGTCCACCGCGCAGCACAGCGCCGCCTCGCCCAGCGGGCGAACGAGGAGGTCGGGTGGCGCGGTGTTCATTTGAATATCAATAAAACGTATACGATTTGTATTCGAGTCGTGCTTATGATGTCAATCATGGTTCGCAGCATCGTGTCGTCCTCGCATCTGGTGTCTGAAAAGAGCGCCGAGCTGTCGGAGTTCGAGTTCGGACTCATCGTCGTCAGCAATGCCTTCAACCGCTGGATGGTGCGCTGCATGGCCGCCGCCGGCATGAAAGACCTGGCCGCGCTGGACATCTCGTTGCTGCACCACGTCAACCACCGCGACCGCAAGAAGAAGCTGGCCGACATCTGCTTCGTGCTGAATGTGGAGGACACCCATGTCGTCGCCTACTCGCTGCGCAAGCTGGTCGGCATGGGGCTGGTGAGCAGCGAGAAGATCGGCAAGGAGGCCTTCTTCTCGACGACCGAGCAGGGCCAGGCCCTGTGCGCGGCCTACCGGGAGGTGCGCGAGCGCTGCCTGATGGAGGCCCTGGCCGACAGCGGCCAGCAGAACCAGGACATCGGCGACTGCGCCCAACTGATGCGCCTTCTGTCGGGGCTCTATGACCAGGCGTCGCGTTCCGCCGCTTCGCTCTGAAGCCCGGGCCTAAACTGCCGGCCCGATGAGCGAGCAGCCGACGATCTTCACCCCCGCCGACGAATACGCCATGCGCCAGGCGCTGGACCAGGCCCACAACGCCTGGCTGGTGGGCGAGGTGCCGGTGGGGGCCGTCATCGTGCGTGACGGCCAGATCATCGCGACCGGCTACAACCGCCCCATCACGACGCATGACCCGACGGCCCACGCCGAGATCGTCGCCCTGCGCCATGCGGCCACGCTGCTGGAGAACTACCGCCTGCCCGAGTGCGAGCTCTTCGTGACGCTGGAGCCCTGCGCGATGTGCGCGATGGCGCTGATGCATGCACGCTTCAAGCGCGTCGTCTTCGCCGCGGCCGACCCCAAGACCGGCGTGGCCGGTTCCGTCATCGACCTGTTCGGCCAGCCCCTGCTCAACCATCACACGCGCATCGAGGGCGGCTTGCTCGCCGAGCCTGCGGCCCAGCTGCTGCGCGACTTCTTCGCCGAACGCCGCGAGGCCGCACGGGCGCGCCGCGCCCGCAATGCCGAATCCGGCCAGGGCCTGATCCCGACCGGCGAAGCCACCGAATTGGACGAATCCTGATGACCTCACTCACGTTGTTCACGCCGTCGGGCGTGGTCGCCAAGGCCGAGAACCTGAAGCGTGCGGCCAAGCGGCTGACACAGCTCGGCTTCGAGGTCGGCATCGACGCCGATGCGCTGTCCAAGCACCAGCGCTTTGCCGGCGACGACGCGACGCGGCTTGCGGCCCTGCATCGCATTGCCGACGCCGCGCCTTCGGTCGCCATGGCCACGCGCGGCGGCTACGGGCTGACGCGGTTGCTGGACCAGCTCGACTGGGGGCGCATCGCCAAGAGCATCGAGCAGGGCACGCGCTGGGTCGGCTACAGCGACCTGACAGCGCTGCAGAACGGCCTGATCGCCCGCCACAAAGGCCTGTCGATGTGGGCCGGGCCTCTCGCCTGCGATGACTTCGGTCGCAGCGAGGCTGACGGCGGTGTCGACGAGATCACGCGTGACTGCTTCCTGGAAGCCATGAGCGGCGCGCTCGAGGCCGTCGGCTTTCGCGAGCCCTCTGGTGGTTTCGACGGCCTGGAAGCGCGCGGCCGGCTCTGGGGCGGCAATCTGACGGTGCTGTGCTCGCTGCTGGGCACGCCGCACTGGCCCAAGGTCAAGGGCGGCATCCTGTTCCTGGAAGACATCAACGAGCATCCCTACCGCGTCGAGCGCATGCTGCTGCAGCTGCAGCAGGCCGGCGTCATCGACAACCAGGCCGCGGTACTGCTGGGCGACTTCAGCGGCGCGGCCAAATCGCCGCTGGACCGTGGCTATGGCATCAAGGATGCTGTCGCCGCGCTGCGCGCCCGCACCCGGACGCCGGTGCTGACTGGCCTGCCTTTCGGCCATATCCGCACCAAGATCTGCCTGCCGGTGGGCGGCACGGTGGAGCTCTATGTGCAAGGCCGCGAGGCCATCCTGGGCTGGCAGTCGGACCCGCGCCTGGCGCATGCGGCCCATCACCAGCACGATGAAGACTGCGGCGACGACTGCGGGCACGACCATCACTGAAGTCACCCCGGGTTTTCCTCGCCGGATTTACCTCGGGTACGGCCCTGTATAGACGAGTGGCCCGACTATCATTCCGACATCGCCTCGGCCCGCGCCGGGGCGCTTGTCTTTTGAGGGTCTGAGTTGGGAGCAGTTGGCGGTTGGATGAGGAGTTGCCTGGGCGCGTTGCTGCTCGTGCCCCTCGCCGCCTGCGACAACAGCCCTCATCCGCACGGGGCCGAGCGTGACAACACGCTCTACATGGCCTTTTCGGAGCGCTCGCCCCGCTATCTGGACCCGACCTCGTCCTATACGGCGCCCGAGAGCACTTACACCTACGAGATCAGCGAGCCGCCCTATGGCTACCACCCGCTCAAGCGCCCCTATACGCTGATCCCGCGCACGGCCACCGAGCTGGTCCAGCCCTATTACCTCGACGCCCAGGGCAAGCGCCTGCCCGACGATGCGCCGGACGAGCAGATCGCCGAGGCCGTCTACGACATTCCGCTGCGTGCGGACCTGAAGTGGTCGCCCCACCCGGCCTTCGCCCGCGACGCCCAGGGCGGCTACCTCTACCACCACCTCAAGCCCGGCGAGCTGGGCGACAAGCGCAGCCCCTTCGACTTCAAGCAGCTCGGCACGCGTGCAGTCGTCGCCGAGGACTTCGTCTACGCGCTCAAGCGCCATGCCAACCCGCGCATCGAGGCGCCGTTGCAGGCGGTGTTCTCCGAGCATGTGCTGGGCCTGAAGGACTATGTCGCGCTGATCAAGCGTGAGAGCGCCAGGCAACTGGAAGGCCGGCCCGAGAACCTGGCCGACAAGCCCTTTCTGGACCTGCGCCAGTGGCCCCTGGCCGGCGCCCAGGCCGTCAACGACCATCTGCTGCGCATCCGCCTCAAGGGCCGCTATCCGCAATGGCGCTTCTGGCTGGCCACAAACTTCACGGCGGCCGTGCCCTGGGAGGTGGACGCCTTCTATGCCCAGCCCGGCATGGCGGCCAATTCGCTGACCTGGAACCAGTGGCCCGTCGGCAGCGGCGCCTTCATGATGACGGAGTCCGTGCAGGACCGCCGCCATGTGATGAGCCGCAACCCCAACTACCGGGTGGAGACCTACCCCTGCAACGGCAGCCCCGGCGACGCCGAGGCGGGCCTGCTGGCGGACTGCGGCAAGCGCCTGCCCTTTGTCGACAAGGTCGTGGCCATCAACGTCAAGGAGAGGGTGCCGATCAAGGAGCTGTTCAAGCAGGGCTATCTCGACCTGCCCGAGATGGACCGCGCCGACTGGGGCGTGAACCTGGCGGTCGACCGCGACGACTCCGACGAGGTGCGCGCCTTCTTCGAGCAGCGCGGTTTCCGGCTGCCCATGGACGTGGACATCAGCAACTGGTACCTCGGCTTCAACTGGCTGGATCCGGTGGTTGGCCGCGGCGACACGCCCGAGCAGCAGAAGCGCAACCGTGCGCTGCGCCAGGCCATCTCCATCGCCATCGACTGGGAGGAGGGCTATGGCCGCATCTTCCGCGACCGCGGCGGCGACGCGGCCCATGGGCCCATCCCGCCGGGCGTGTTCGGGTCGAAGGAGGGCCAGCCCGGCGAATACAACCCGGTCACGCACAGGCTCGTCAATGGCAAGCCGGTGCGCCGTCCGCTGGAGGACGCCTTCAAGCTGATGGCCGAGGCTGGCTACCCGGACGGCCGCGACGCGAAAACCGGCAAGCCCCTGGTCCTGAACTACGACTTCCAGCGCGTCATCACGCCCGAGCTCAAGGCCGAGAACGACTGGATGGTGCGCCAGTTCGCCAAGCTCGGCATCCAGCTCGACATCCGCGCCACCGACTTCAACCAGTTCCAGGAAAAGATCCTCAAGGGCAAGCACCAGATCTTCTGGTGGGGCTGGTTCGCCGACTACCCCGACGCCGAGAACTTTCTCTTCCTGCTCTACGGCCCCAACAGCAAGAGCCTGCACGAGGGCGAGAACACGGCCAACTACGCCAACCCCGAGTTCGACCGCCTGTTCCGCAAGCTGCAGTCGCTGGAGGACGGCGCCGAGAAGGCCAAGGTGATGGCGCAGATGAATGACATCGTGCGCGCGGACGCGCCCTGGGCCTGGGGCTTCTGGAGCTATTCGGGCCTGGCCTTCCAGCGCTGGGTGCACAACGGCAAGCCCGGCGTCGTCGTGCGCGACCGCGCCCGCTACCTGCGCGTGGATGCGCAGGAGCGCACGCGCAGCATCGCCGAATGGAACCGGCCGGTCTGGTGGCCACTGCTGTTGCTGGCCGTCGGCGGGCTGGCCATCTTCATCGCCACGCGCCGCGCCTGGCGCGCCCGCGAGACCGCCACGGCCGCCAAGCTGGAGTCGGCCTGATGCTGGGCTTTGTGCTGCGCCGCCTGGGCTACGGCCTGGCCATCCTCGTCGGCGTCAACCTCTTCACCTTCCTGCTGTTCTTCTCGGTCAACACGCCCGACGACATGGCGCGGCTGAACATCGGCGGCAAGCGCGTCACCCAGGAGCAGATCGAGAAATGGAAGGCCGAGCGCGGCTATGACAAGCCGCTGTACTACGACGCGAGCAAGCAGGGCAGCGAGCGCGTCACGCACACCATCCTGTGGGAGCGCTCGGTGTCGCTGTTCGCGCTGGACTTCGGCAAGAGCGATGCACGCCAGGCCGTCAACATCGGCCACGAGATCAAGGTGCGCATGGGCGTCAGCCTGCAGCTGGCCCTGCCTCTGTTCATGCTGCAGATCCTCGTCAGCGTGGCCTTCTCGCTGCTGCTGGTGTTCTTCAGGCACACGCGCATCGATTTCTGGGGCGTGGTGCTCTGCGTGCTGATGCTGTCGATCTCCAGCCTGTTCTACATCATCGTCGGCCAGTTCCTGTTCGCCCGCCTGCTCAAGCTGGTGCCCATGAACGGCTTCGCGCCGGGCCTGGACGCCATCAAGTTCCTGGCCCTGCCCATCCTGCTGTCGCTGCTGTCGCGCCTGGGCGGCGAGGCGCGGTTGTACCGGGCCATGTTCCTGGAGGAGATGGGCAAGGACTATGTACGCACGGCGCGCGCCAAGGGCCTCTCCGAGGGCCGGGTGCTGAGCCGCCATGTGCTGCGCAACGCCCTCATCCCCATCATCACCAGCGCCGGCAGCTATCTGCCCTATGTCTTCCTGGGCAGCCTGGTGTTCGAGAGCTTCTTCGGCATCCCCGGCCTGGGTGCCTTCGTCATCGAGGCCATCACGGGCCAGGACTTCGCCATCGTGCGCACCATGGTCTTCCTCGGCGCGCTGCTCTACATCGCCAGCAATGCGCTGATCGATATCGCCTACACGTGGGTCGACCCCAGGGTGAGACTCCAATGACCCCCACGCGCACTTCGTACGCTGCCCCCCGAGGGGGCGCTCATGCCCTTCGGGCGGCCGGGCGGGCATGGTCATGAAGTTCGTGCTGCTCTGGACCGACCTCGCGCTGTGGCTGATGGCCGCGGCCGGCATCGCCTACGCCTGGCGCGTGAGGGCTCAGGCCAATCTGCGCGCGACCTGGGTGCGGGTGCTGCGCGACCCGGTGGCCGCGAGCGCCGGCGTCGTGATGGCCTTGTTCCTGCTCGTCACGTTGATGGACAGCCTCCATCTGCGCCGCGAATTGCAGAGCGGCGAAGGCGCGGCGGCCGTCTATGACACGCGCACCCTGTCGCTGCTGGACCTGCTGCTGGCGCGCCAGATCGAGATGCGCGAGGTCAGCTATTCGCTGCCGCTGGGCGCCCACGGCCTCAACAAGGAAAGCATCCTCGAAGCCGGCGGCCAGGTGAGGCGCGACTTCCCGCGCCTGCAGTTCGGCGGCGCCCATCTGGCCGACCCGGCCGAGCAGTGGGCCGGCGATGTCCTGGGCCGGGTGGGCCTCGGACTGGCGGGCGGCTTCATCGTCGTGGCGCTGATGGTGGCGCTGACGGCCGCGGCGCTGGCACGCCATCACGGCGGCTGGCGCGACGCCCTGGCCGACCTGGCCGCCGACCGCACCTTCTACCCCTTGCGCGCCATGCTGCTGACGCTGGCCGTCGTCGCGCTGCTGGCCGGCCCCGTCATCGCGTTGATGCCGCACTATCACGTGTTCGGCACCGACCGCACCGGCAACGACGTCCTCGTGCAGGCCCTCAAGAGCGTGCGCACGGCCTTCGTCATCGGGGCGCTGTCCACCCTGGCCACGCTGCCGCTGGCGCTGCTGCTGGGCGTGCTGGCCGGCTATTACAAGGGCTGGGTGGACGAGCTCATCCAGTACGTCTACACGACGCTGAGCTCGGTGCCCAATGTGCTGCTGATCGCCGCCTGCGTGATGATGGTGCAGGTCTTCTTCGACAAGAACCCCGAGCTCTTCGAGACGGCTGCCGAGCGCTCGGACGTCAAGATGCTGATGCTCTGCCTCATCCTCGGCCTGACCGGCTGGGCCGGCTTGTGCCGCCTGGTGCGCGCCGAGACGCTGAAGCTGCGCGAGCTCGACTATGTGCAGGCCGCGACGGCCTTCGGCGTGAGCGACTTGGCAATCATGGCCCGCCACATCGTGCCCAATGTCATGCACCTGGTGCTGGTCACGCTGGTGCTGAGCTTCTCCGAACTCATCCTCTACGAGGCGGTGCTGACCTATGTCGGCGTCGGCGTCGATCCGGTCATGAACAGCTTCGGCAGCATGATCAACCTGGCCCGCGCCGAGATGTCGCGCGACCCGGTGGTCTGGTGGAGCTTCGCGGCGGCCTTCGGCTTCATGGTCGGCCTGGTGCTTGCGGCCAATCTGTTTGCCGACGGCGTGCGAGATGCCTTCGATCCCAAGGCGCGTTCGGCGCGGCCGCGTCTCTTGCGGCGCAGCAAGGAGGCCGTCGATGCTTGAGATCGCTGGCCTGCAGGTCCAGCTCGATGCCGATGCCGGCCTGGTGCGTGCCATCGCCGGCATGCATCTGGCGCTGACGCGCGGCGAGACCTTCGCCCTGGTCGGCGAGAGCGGCTGCGGCAAGAGCATGACGGCCCTGGCCCTGATGCGCCTGCTGCCCGAGAACGGCCGCATCGCCGGCGGCAGCGTGCTGTTGGGCGGGCGGGACCTGCTGGACCTGCCCGAGAGCCGCATGCGCCAGGTGCGCGGCGGCCGGATCGGCATGATCTTCCAGGAGCCCTCGACCAGCCTGAACCCCGTCATGCGCGTCGGCGAGCAGATCGTCGAGGCCATCGAGGCGCATACCGAACTGCGCGGCAAGGCGGCGCGCGCCAAGGCCATCGACTGGCTGGCGCGCGTCGGCATCCCGGAACCGCAGCGGCGCATCGACGACTACCCGTTTCGCCTGTCCGGCGGCCAGAAGCAGCGCGTCATGATCGCCATCGCGCTGGCGGCCGAGCCCGACTATCTGATCGCCGACGAGCCGACGACGGCGCTGGACGTGACCATCCAGGCGCAGATCCTCGACCTGATCCGCGACCTGCAGCGCGAACGCCAGCTCGGCGTGCTGCTGATCACCCACGATCTGGCCGTCGTCAGCGGCATGGCCCACCGGGTCGCACTGATGTATGCGGGCCAGATCATCGAGGTCGCGCCGGCGGCGGAGTTCTTCGCCCATCCCAAGCATCCCTATGCCCGGCTGCTGCTGCAGGCTCTGCCCGAAGCGGCGCGGCGCGACGCTCCCCTGGCCGCCATCGCCGGCACCGTGCCGCCGTTGTGGCTGGAATTTGCCGGCTGCCGCTTCGCGCCCCGCTGCGACAAGGCCATGGGCCACTGCGCGAGCACGCCACCCGCGCTGACCGAGCAAGGCCCGCGCCATCAGGTGCGCTGCCTGCTCTACAGCCAGCCCGGCGATGCTTTGTCGCCGCGCGAGACCTTGAGCCCCAAAGCCCTGCCGCCGGCGGCGACGGGGGAGGGCGCGCCCTTGCTCGACGTCCGCGATCTGCGCGTGCGCTTCGCGCTGAAGGCGCCGCTCCTGCATCGCGGCCCGCGCCATTTCGATGCCGTGGACGGCATCAGCCTGCAGCTGCATGCCGGCCGCACCCTGGCCCTGGTCGGCGAGTCCGGCTGCGGCAAGACGACCTCGGGCAAGGCCATCGTGCAGCTGCTGCGCCGCCAGGCCAGCATCAGCGGCCAGGCCCTCTTCGAAGGCCGGGACCTGTTCAAGCTGAACGGCGCGGCCCTGCTGCAGGCGCGCCGCCAGATCCAGATCATCTTCCAGGATCCCTTCGCGTCGCTGAACCCGCGCCTGCGCGTCGCCGATCTGCTGGAGGAGGGGTTGATCGCGCTGCGCCCCGACCTGGACGCCAACGCCCGCCGCGCGCGCCTGCACACCCTGGTCGACCAGGTCGGCCTGCGCCGCGACGCGCTGCAGCGCTGGCCCCACGAGTTCTCCGGGGGGCAGCGCCAGCGCATCGCCATCGCCCGGGCGCTGGCCGTCGAGCCCAGGCTGATCGTCTGCGACGAGCCGACGTCGGCGCTGGACGTGTCCGTGCAGGCCCAGATCCTCAACCTTCTGCGCGAATTGCAGCGCGAGCAGGGCCTGGCCTATCTCTTCATCACCCACAACATCGGGGTCGTCGAATACATCGCCGACGAGGTTGCGGTGATGCAGGGGGGGCGGATCGTCGAGCAGGGGGACTGTGACAAAGTTCTCAGACAGCCCCGTGAAAGCTTCACGAGGAATCTGCTCGCGGCGGTGCCGCGATTGCTTGTTCCCGCGCCGTAATCGCGTCGCGCGCCGACAACGGCTAGGGTTTGACTCTAGCCGATGGAGTCGCTGAATTTCCTTTTGGATCAATGACTTGGCTGAGGGGGCCGATGGCCTAGGGGCTTTCCTTGGGCTGTCGCTATGTTGCGCCCGCACAAACTTCCGGCACCCCCCAATCTGAGCTGATCGCTCAGGCCAAGGATTGGCCTCATCCGGGCCAGCACCGCCGGGTATCCACGGCGGGCCCCATCTTCCTCAAGGAGTCTCAATGTTCAGAAAAACCATCATCACGAGCGCCGTCCTGGCGCTGGCCGCGACCAGCGCGCTGGCTCAGGACGCACAGAAGCTTGAGCGTATCGAGATCACCGGCTCCAGCATCAAGCGCATCGACGCTGAAACGGCAGTGCCGCTGACCATCGTCACGCGCGAGTCCATCGACAAGTCCGGCGCCTCCAACGTCCAGGAACTCGTGGACCGGCTCAGCTCGAACAATGGCGGCGGCCGCTCCCTGGGCGAGTCCATCGGCGACTCCAACGCCACCGGCCAGACGGGCGCCTCGCTGCGCGGCCTGGGCCGTGAGCGCACCTTGGTGCTGCTCAATGGCCGTCGCCTGGCGATCTATCCCTTCGCCGGCGCTGGCGTCGACCTGAACGCGATTCCGCTGGCCGCCATCGAGCGCATCGAAATCCTGCGCGACGGCGCCTCGTCGACCTACGGCTCCGACGCCATCGGCGGCGTCATCAACTTCATCACGCGCAAGGATTTCCGTGGCGGCGAGGTGACGGCCGGCTACGAGCAGCCTCAAGCCACCGGCGGCACCGTCGTCTCGGCACAGGGCGGCATCGGCTTTGGCGATCTGGCCAAGGACAAGTTCAACATCCTGGGCACCTTCAGCTTCCAGGAGTACGACGTCGTGCACGCGGCGGATCGTGAATTCGCCAAGACCGGCAATCGCCCCGACATCGGCGTGGTGAAGTCGTCGGGCAATACCTTCCCGGCCAATGCCTACAACGCCCAGACAGGCGCCTACATCCCCGGCGTCGCCGGCTTCCCGAACTGCAAGCCGCCCGACAGCTTCCCCGGTGGCGCAAACTGCCGTTACGACTACACCAGCAAGATCGACATCATCCCGGCCTCCAACCGCTTTGGCGGCCTGCTGCGCGGCACGGCGGAGTTGAGCGCCGACCACCTGCTGTTTGCCGAACTCTCCTATTCGCGCAACGAGATCACGCTGGGTTCGTCGCAGACGCCGTCCAGCACGACCGGCCGTGACGACTACCTCTACCCGGCTGGCGGCAAGTACTACCCGACCGCGGCGGTCGATGCCTCCTCCAGCAAGGGCTACCGTGGCGACCTGGTGATTGCCTGGCGCATGGTCGATGGCGGCCAGCGCCTGACCAAGGTGACCAACGACATGACCCGCGCCCTGGTTGGCGCCGAGGGCAATTTCGCAGGCTGGGACTACAAGGCCGGCCTGATGCGCGCCTCGTCCAAGGCCAGCGAAGACTTCCTGACCGGCAATTTCTCGGACACGCAACTGGTGCGCGTGCTGAAGACCGGCAACGTCAATCCCTTCGGCCCCAACGATGCAACCGGCCTGGCCCTGCTGAAGGAAGCCGAGCTGCACGGCAACAACCGCGCCTCCAAGACGACGCTGGACGCCTTTGACTTTTCGATGTCGCGCGAGCTGTTCGCCATGTCGGGCGGCAATGCCGCCATGGCTGCGGGTCTGGACATCCGCAAGGAAGAGTATCTGGACGGCTACTCCGACATCGCCGGCTCCGGCGACATCGTGGGCGGTTCGGGCAATGCAGGCAAGGTGCGCGGCGAGCGCAAGACCACCGGTATCTATGCCGAGTTGAACCTGCCGGTCATCAAGAACCTGGAGCTGAACGCTGCCGTGCGTGCCGACCGCTACAGCGGTGCCAGCGGCGAGTCGCGTGATGGCGCCTTCAGCTCTCCCAACCTGTCGTCCACCAGCCCCAAGTTCAGCCTGCGCTGGACGCCGATGAAGGAACTGCTGGTGCGCGGCTCGGTGGGCAAGGGCTTCCGCGCCCCCGCGCTGGACAACCTCTACGCACCTTCCGCGGGCACCAACACGGGCGGCAACTTTACCGATCCGTACTACAACACGCTCAAGGGTTGCGCGGCCTTCCCCAACACCAACTACTGCGACACGCAGCTGACGGTGGTCAACAACAGCAACCGCAACCTCAAGCCTGAGAAGTCCAAGACGGCGACCCTGGGTGTCGTCTTCGAGCCGATCAGGGATCTGTCGATGGAGGTGGGTTACTTCAACATCAAGATCACCGACGGCATCAAGTCGCTCACCGGCGACGACATCCTGAAGGACTGGTTCTCGCATCAGACCGGCCCCACGACCAGCTCTTCGGTCTATGCCAACCGCCTGATCAAGAACGCCCAGGGCTATCTTGACCATGTCGAAGCCTCGCTGGAGAACGTCGGCCAGGCCAAGGTGTCGGGCTTCGATCTGTCGGCCCGCTACCGCGTCCGCACGGCACTCGGCAATTTCACGCCCTACTGGGAAGCCACCATCGTCACGAAGAGCAGCGAAACCAATGTGGTGACGGGCGAAGTCGAGGACACGCTGGGCAAGTACCTGCGCGGCGGCCCGGTGGTTCGCGTCAAGCAGAACGTCAGCCTGGACTGGGACACCGACGCCTGGGCCGGCGGCGTGCGCTACTTCCGTCAAAGCGGCTATCGCGACTATGACGAAGTGCGCCACGTGCCCAAGTACGACCTGTGGAGTCTGCAGGGTCAATACAAGGGCGTGAAGAACCTGGTCCTCACGGCCGGCGTTCTGAACCTGCTCGACAAGAAGCCGCCGGTGACGGTCCAGGAAGACTACTTCCAGGTCGGTTTCGACCCGACCTATGCCGACGTCAAGGGCCGCAGCTTCTACGTGCGCGCCAACTACAAGTTCTGATCCCGCGACGATCGAACAGAATCCAGCAGGCCTTCGGGCCTGCTTTTTTATTGACGTTCAGCATTTCCATGGACTACATCAATCCGACCCTCGACCTGAGCGAGATCCGTGCAAGGTTCGGTCGCGACCGCCGCGTGCTGATCCGGGATTTTTTCAAACCGGATGTCGCCGATGCATTGGCTCGCGCCGTCGAGGCCATCGACTGGAGCCTGTGCTACCGCGACACCCAGGGCGACCGTCGGCTGACGGGCGAGCAGCTGCGCGGGCTTGAAGAAGACCAGCGGGCTCACCTGATCAACGGCATCACGGAAGTCGCGCGCCGCGGATTCCAGTTCTCCTTCTTCACCGAGTCACTGGCTGACGCAATGTATCGAGGTGAAACGGGGCTGTTGGCGCGTTTCATCCGCTGGATGGCCGACGAAGCCTTCCTGTCGGTGATGCGTGACATCACCGGCGTCCCTGACGTCAACCGGGTGTACGCCCAGGCGACCATGTACGCCCCCGGCAGCTTTCTGCTCGCCCATGACGATCACGTCGATGTCGAAGACCGGCGCCTGGCCTATGTCATCAACCTGACCCGGCAGTGGCGGCCGGACTGGGGCGGCCTGCTGAACTTCAGCGATCGGGACGGCTCGGTCAGGGACAGTTACTTCCCCCACTTCAATTCGCTGTCGCTGTTTGCCGTGCCGCAGACCCATTTCGTGTCCTATGTGCCGCCCTTCGCCCAGGGGCAGCGCAACGCGATCACGGGCTGGCTCATCGCCGCCTGAACATTGAACCGATGTTTCACGCGGGGCTTGCTGCGTGTAATCGCGCTGTTGCACCTGCCCGGGTTAGCCCCAGGAAGTGTGAAGAAAACCCGGGGCTAAGATGACTGCATGGCCAGGTTTGGCCGGAGGTGTGGTTTCGCTGCGCCTGGTTCGTGGCGATGAAACGCGTGCCCGACGGCTTTTGCCACCGGGCGTTTTTTTTGGCTCGAGCAGGTGTAAAGAGGCTTTACACGCCGGCTGTACTGCGTGTTTTCGACGAGGCGGAATCGTTCTCTCCGCGATCTAGAATGCACGCCCTTCGGGAACCAGTTGACGGCAGGAACGCAACTTCCTCCGTGGCAGTGGCCGCTTGTCCGAGAAGAGTCATTGACTGTGATTTGTAGTTGCAAGAAGGAGCGCGCATGAATTTTGCGCAGGAGAAGCAGGGCGCGTCCCGGTTCACGGGCTTCGGCATCGTTGTCCTGATCCACATCGTGGCCATCTACGCGCTGGCCAGTGGCCTGGCGCGCGATATCGTCAAGAAGGTCACCGGCCCCATCGACGTCAAGGTGATCGAAGAGAAGGTCAAGCCGCCGCCGCCGCCTGAGAAGGTGGTGCCGCCGCCGCCGGATCTCAAGGCACCCCCTCCGCCTTTCGTCCCCCCGCCCGAATTCCAGGTGACCGCCCCGGCACCGCCGGCGCCGGCCATCCAGTCGACCCAGGTGGCCCCGCCGGCCGTGGCTGAAGTGCGTCCCGCACCGCCGCCGGCTCCCGCGGCTCCGCCGGCCGTCAAGCCGACCAAGACCACCGCTGCGATGGTCTGCACCAAGATGGGCAAGCCTGAAGTGCCGTCCGTCAACTGGAGCGGCGAAGCTCTGTACAAGGCCGTGGCCACCGTGAAGGCGGGTCGCGTCACCTCTGTCGAAATCACCCCGCTGCGCGGTGGTGTTGACCGCAAGGCCCAGCGCGCGATGACGCAAGCCATCACGCAAACGCTGCAGGACACCTATGAATGCCCGGGCGATCACGTGTTTGAGCAGGAGTTCCAGTTCAAGATCGAGTAAGAGCCCCGCTTCGAACCCGGCGCCAGACCGGCGCATTCAGAACCGCATCAAACCAGAATTTTTCCTAGGAGTTGACTCCATGATTTCTCGCATCACCGGCTTCCTGGCCGCCATCGCCATGGCTGCGACCCTGGCTGTTTCGCCCGCCCACGCCCAAGACCAGAAGCCGGCCGACGCTGCCTCTGCCGCCGTGGTTGACGCCGCCGCCCCCGCTCCGGCCGCCGCCGCCTCCAAGCCGCAAGACAACCCCTACGGTCTGGCCAACATCGTTGCCCACGGCAACATCGTCGACCAGGTCGTGCTGTTCATCCTGGCCATCATGTCCATGGGCTCCTGGTACATCCTGATCGTGCGCCTGTGGGACACGAGCAAGCTGTCCTCCGAAGCCAAGGAAGTCCGCGCCACCTTCTTCAAGAAGGCCAGCCTGGCTGACGGCATCCGCAGCCTGAAGGAAGAAAGCGCCTTCCGCTACATCGCCACGGCCGCCATCGAGGCTTCGGAGCACCATGAAGGCGCCCTGACCGAGAACATCGACCACAGCAGCTGGGTGACGATGAACGTCGACCGCGCCGTTGCCGACGTCAACACCAAGATCTCCGCCGGCCTGGGCTTCCTGGCCACCGTCGGTTCGACCGCTCCCTTCATCGGCCTGTTCGGTACGGTGTGGGGCATCCTGAACGCGCTGACCGCCATCGGTCTGGCCGGCCAGGCTTCCATCGACAAGGTGGCCGGCCCCGTGGGCGCCGCGCTGATCATGACCGCCATCGGTCTGGTCGTCGCCGTTCCGGCCGTGCTCGGCTACAACTGGCTGGTCAACCGCAACAAGACCGTCATGAGCCAGGTCCGTTCCTTCGCCGGCGATCTGCACGGCGTGCTGATGGGCAACCGCTCGGTCGCCAAGCGCTAATCCCTGAGCTGAAGCTCGCACAGGAGCCAATGCCATGGGCATGAACGTCGGATCCTCTTCCGGCGATGACGAGGTGGTCTCGACCATCAACACCACGCCCCTCGTGGACGTGATGTTGGTGTTGTTGATCATCTTCCTCATCACCGTGCCGGTGGTGACGCAGTCGATCGCGGTGAATCTCCCCAAGGAGACCAACCAGATCCGCGTCACGAAACCGGAAAACATCGAAATCTCGGTCAGCAAGGACGGCGACGTCTATTGGGGTACCAAGCTGGTTCCTGACATGGAGGAGCTGGTCAAGCGCCTCGGCAAGGAATCGGTCAAGAACCCCCAGCCCGAGGTGCATATTCGCGGCGACGACAAGGCGCGCTACGAGTCGGTCGGTCGTGTGATCTTCGCCAGCCAGCGTGCCGGCATCATGAAGGTCAACTTCGTCACCGAGCCGCCGGCTCGCAACTGATCCCAGGAGTCAAACATGGGAATGAATGTCGGAAGTTCGTCGGGCAGCGGTGAACCCGAAGTCATGATGGACGTCAACACGACGCCGCTGATTGACGTGATGCTGGTGCTGCTGGTGATGCTCATCATCACCATCCCCATCCAGCTGCACACGGTCAACCTGGACATGCCGCCGCCGAGCACGCAGCCGCCCCAGCAAGACCCGGTCGTGCACACCGTCATGATCGACTTCGATGGCACCGTCTACTGGGACGAAACCGCGCTGGCGAACATCGACGCCGTGAACGCCAAGATGCAGGAAATCGGCGCCATGCCGATCAGTGATCAGCCCGAAATCCACATCAAGCCCAACAAGCTGGTGGACTATGGCGTCGTTGCTGCGGTGATGGCCTCGGCCCAGCGCAACAGCGTCAAGAAGATGGGCATG
This sequence comes from Roseateles saccharophilus, assembly GCF_031458095.1. Taxonomy (GTDB): domain Bacteria; phylum Pseudomonadota; class Gammaproteobacteria; order Burkholderiales; family Burkholderiaceae_C; genus Pelomonas; species Pelomonas saccharophila_A. Next base: position 836,643 of record NZ_JAVDXU010000001.1, on the reverse strand, counting down.
GTTGGTAACGAGCAATTCGTCAAGTGACGTCCTCGGGACCGCTGACCACGATACTGTGATGCGCGCTGCCCGAAAGGGCGGCGCGCTTTTGCTTTGCAGGAGAGCAAATTGAATACTCTGAAAACCATGGTGGCTGTCGCCGTTGGCGCCCTGGCCCTGTCCCTGAACGGCGCGCCCGGCGCCGAGTTCGGTTTCAGCCAGGCGGCTGCCCAGGAGAGCGTGCGCAAGGAGGTTGGCGCGCCGCTGACCGAGGCCTCCAAGCTCTACAAGGCCGGCAAGTTCAAGGAGGCGCTGGCCAAGCTGCGCGACGCCGAAGCCGTCGGTGGCCGCACCGCTGCCGAGAACAATGCCATCGAAGGCATCCGCTTCTCGGCCGCCATGGGCGCCGGCGAGGCCGACACGATGGTCCGCTCCTTTGACGCCCTCAAGGGCTCCGGCAAGCTGGGCCAGGCCCAGCAGCTGCAGTACATGGAAGCCATCGCCGGCACCTATCTGCGCAACAAGGACAGCGCCAAGGCACTGAACTGGGCGCAGCGCTACTTCAAGGAAGGCGGCAACAGCCCGACCATGAAGCAGGTGCTGCAGACCGCCCAGTTCGCTTCCGGCGACATGAGCGGTGCGATCAAGGACACGCTGGAGGAGATCGCTGCCGACGAGCGCGCCGGCCGTGCGCCCGCCAAGGACAAGCTCAACCTGCTGCTCTACGCGGCCCAGAAGAAGGGCGACGCGAACGCCGAAGGGGTGGCGACCGAGAAGCTGCTGAACTACTACCCGGATCCCAAGCTGTGGGCGCAGATCCTGGGTGGCCTGCCGCAGAAGAAGAGCTTCGACAGCAGCCGCTACGCGCTGGACCTGTATCGCCTGCGCCTGGCCACCGGCAATATGTCGCGTGGCGCCGAGGACTACATGGAAATGGCCCAGTTGGCCGCCCAGGCCGGTTATCCGGAAGAAGGCAAGCAGGTCGTCGACAAGGGTCTGGCCGCCGGCGTGCTGGGCCAGGGTGCCGAAGGCGCCCGCCACAAGCGCCTGGCCGACCTGATGGTCAAGAAGATCGCCGAGGCCAAGGCCAATGCCGCAGCCAACGAGAAGGCCGCGGCCGACGCCAAGGATGGCAATGCCCTCGTCACGCTCGGTCTGGCCAACGCCTTCGGCGGCGACGCCAAGAAGGGCGTCGAGCAGATCCAGCAGGGCATCGAGAAGGGCAATCTGAAGCGCCCCGAAGACGCCAAGCTCAACCTCGGCCTGGCCTACCAGCTGGGCGGCGATCACGCCAAGGCCTTGGCCGCCTGGAAGACGGTCAAGGGCAGCGAAGGCGCCGCCGATCTGGCCCGTCTGTGGATGATCCAGTCGCGCAAGCGCTGATCGTCGAACCGCTGAAGCAAAAGGGCCTGGTGCGAACCAGGCCCTTTTTCATTCGGCTCCCCGTTCGGCACCAGTATTCCGGGCCGAGCGCTGGGCCTGCCATGGGCCAGAGGCCCATGGCCTTCCGTAGGCACAAGCAGTCCGCAGGGACTGCTTGTGTCCGACTCCAGTTCACCTAGCCGGCCCGCTCTGGCGATGTGCTTGCGGCTCGATGCCGCAAGCATCGCCGTCCCCTCGGGGGCTGAGGCCGGACATGGCGAGTCCTGAGGACTCGCCGTGCCTGCCGAAGCGCTGCGGGCTGTGACCGCAGCGTGGTCCCGGTCAGGCCCGCCCGCGTGCTGCGGTGCGGGACTGGACGAGGGGCCTTATTTCGGTGCCATGCGGATGGCGCCGTCGAGGCGGATGACTTCACCGTTCAGCATGTCATTGGTGACGATCTGGTGCACCAGCTTGGCGTAGTCCTCGGGCTTGCCCAGGCGGCTGGGGAAGGGCACGCTGGCGGCCAGCGCGTCCTGCACCTCCTGGGGCATGCCGAACAGCATCGGCGTGCCGAAGATGCCGGGGGCGATGGTCATGTTGCGGATGCCGTTGCGGGCCAGGTCGCGGGCGATGGGCAGGGTCATGCCGACGACGCCGCCCTTGGAGGCCGCATAGGCCGCCTGGCCGATCTGGCCGTCATAGGCCGCGACGGAGGCCGTCGAGATCATCACGCCGCGCTCGCCGGTGGCTTCCGGCTCGTTCTTGCTCATCGCTTCGGCCGCGAGGCGGATCATGTTGAACGTGCCGATCAGGTTGACCGTGATGGTCTTGCTGAAGGAGGCCAGCGGATGCGCGCCGTCCTTGCCGACGGTCTTGATGGCGGGGGCGATGCCGGCGCAGTTCACGAGGCCCATCAGCTTGCCCATGCCGACCGCCGCGGCGACGGCGGCCTGGCCATCGGCCTCCTGGCTGACGTCGCACTTGACGAAGGCCCCGCCGATCTCGGCCGCGACCTGCTGGCCGCGCTCGACCTGCAGATCGGCGATGACGACCTTGGCGCCGTGGGCGGCCAGCATGCGGGCCGTGCCTTCGCCGAGGCCCGAGGCGCCGCCGGTGACGATGAACACCTTGCCTGCGATTTCCATGATGAGGATCTCCTCAGTTGATTGGTTGACGTAAACGTCAATTGTGAGGCACAAAAAAACCGCGGGGCCTGCGCGCCGCGGTTTTGTTCGGAAGTCCGGGTGCTCAGCTCAGCGCCGCCAGCGCCTTCTTCATGATGTCGTCGACCGAGCCCACGCCTTCGATGCGGCGGTACTTGGGCGCGTTGGCGTCGCCGGTGGCGGCCCATTGCGAGTAGTAGTCGACCAGGGGGCGGGTCTGGGCCGAGTAGACGTCCAGGCGCTTCTTGACGGTCTCTTCCTTGTCATCCTCGCGCTGGATCAGGTCCTCGCCGGTCTCGTCGTCCTTGCCGGCGACCTTGGGCGGGTTGAACTTGACGTGATAGGTGCGGCCAGAAGCCACATGCACGCGGCGGCCGCTCATGCGCTCGATGATGGCGTCAAAAGGCACATCGATCTCGAGCACATAGTCCAGCTTGACGCCGGCGGCCTTCATCGCGTCGGCCTGGGGGATGGTGCGGGGGAAGCCGTCGAACAGGAAACCCTTGGCGCAGTCTTCCTGGGCGATGCGTTCCTTGACGAGGCCGATGATGATGTCGTCGCTGACCAGGGCGCCCGAGTCCATGACGGCCTTGGCGGCCAGGCCCAGGGGGGTGCCGGCCTTGATGGCGGCGCGCAGCATGTCACCGGTGGAGATCTGCGGAATGCCGAATTGCTTGCAGATGAAGGCAGCTTGGGTGCCTTTGCCGGCGCCGGGTGCGCCCAGAAGGATCAGTCGCATGGGTCTCCTCGTCTCGTCAGGACCGTGAAAAAGTCCTGCATGGGTCAGCGGTCAGTATCGCATGTGGCCTTATCTGGGCCTGACATGACAGACCCGCGTCAACCCTCGATGAGGCGCCTGACGCGCTCCAGATCCTCGGGCGTATCGACGCCCGGGCCGGGTCGTTCGGCGCTGACATGCACGGCGATGCGCTCGCCATGCCAGAGCACGCGCAACTGCTCCAGCGATTCGATCTGCTCCAGCGGGCTGACCGCCAGCGTGGGGAAGCGGCGCAGGAAGCCGGCGCGGTAGGCATACAGGCCCACATGGCGCAGCGCGCCCTTGGGCTGGCCGCCGCCATCGCGCCACCAGGCGATGGGCGCACGGGAGAAATACAGGGCCCGGCCGGCCTGGTCGGTGACCAGCTTGACGACATTCGGGTTCGCGAACTCGGAAGGGTCGGTCAGCGCGTGGGCGACCGTGGCCATCACGCAGCCGGCCTGTGCCGCCAGGGTGGCCGCACAGGCGTCGATCATGGCCGGCGCGATCAGCGGCTCGTCGCCCTGCACGTTGACGACGACGGCATCGTCGGCCAGGCCGAGCTGCTCGACGGCTTCGGCGAGGCGGTCGCTGCCGGACGGATGGTCGGTCCGCGTCATCAGTGCGCGCACGCCGTGGGCGGCGCAGGCGGCGGCCACCTCGGGCGCGTCGGTCGCCACGACGATCTGGCTGGCGCCCGACTCGGCCGCCCGCTGCGCGACGCGCACGATCATGGGCAGGCCGGCGATGTCGGCCAGCGGCTTGTTGGGCAGCCGGGTCGATGCCAGCCGCGCCGGGATGATGACGGTAAAGCTCACGGGGCGAGCGGCACGGGCGCGCTGGCGGCCTCGGGGTCCCAGGGCTTGGCCTCGCTCTCCAGCATCAGCGGGATGCCGTCGCGGATGGGGAAGGCCAGGCGGTCGGCGCGGCAGGCCAGGGCCGGAAGTTCCAGTCCGGCGCCCTCGCGCAGCAGCGTCAGCGGCCCCTTGCACAGCGGGCAGACCAGCATTTCGATGAGGCGTTGATCCATCAGGCGGGAGGGAAGAGTCTTTGCAATTGGGTATCCAGCGCGGCCTCGAAGCCGGCACCGGGCGAGAAGTCTAGCGCCACGACCCAGACGGGCAGGGCGCCGACGCGCTCGGGCGCCAGCTTCACGGCGTCCTTCTCGGTCAGCACGATGGCGGCGGCGCCGGCAGGCCAGGGCAGTGTCTCGAAGCCGGCATGGTCGGGCAGGGCTAGCGTGTCGAAGCTCAGGCCCAGGCCGGCCAGCATGTCGAAGAAGCGCTGCGGCCTGGCGACGCCGGCGACGGCGAGCAGCCCGGGCCGCCCGCGCAGCGCCAGCAGGCTGTCCATGCGGGCCGGCTTGCCGCCCCACCAGTCTGCCAGCGTCACGGCGCCGGCCAGGCGGCGCTCGGCGACAAAGCCGGGCAGGGCGGTGCTGGGCTGGGGCGCGTTGTAGACGACGAGCTGGTCGGCTGCCAGCGGGGCCGGTGGCTGGCGCAGCGGGCCGGCTGGCAGCAGCCGGCCATTGCCCAGGCCGCGTTCGTCGAAAACCAGCAGGCTCAAGCTGCGTGGCAGCCGCCAGTGCTGCAGGCCGTCGTCGCTGACCAGCAGTTGCAGGCCAGGCTCGGCGGCCAGCAGCGAGCGTGCGGCGGCGACGCGATCGCTGCCCACGGCCACCGGCACGCCGCTGCGCAGATGGATGAGCAGGGGCTCGTCGCCCACCTCACGCGCCGGCGACACCCGCGTGACGAGGCGCACGCCGTCGCCCTCGCGCCCATAGCCGCGCGACACGACACCGGCACGCAGGCCGCGCTCGCGCAACAGCGCCAGCAGGGCCAGCGTCGTCGGTGTCTTGCCGGCGCCGCCGACGATCCAGTTGCCGACGACGATGACGGGCACGGGCAGCGTCTGGACCCGCTTGAGCCCGAGGCGGTAGAGCAGGTGGCGCAGCGCCAGCAGCCCGCGGTAGAGCCCGCTCAGCGGCAGCAGCGCCGCGGACAGCGCGCCGCCCGCCAGCCACTCGCGCTGCAGCCGATCAGCGAGCGTCGGTCTGCGCGGCGAAGGTGACACGCGTCAGGCCGACGCGGCGCGCGGCGTCCATCACGTTGACGACGGCCTGGTGGGGCGTGGCGGCGTCCGCCGAGATGATCAGCGAGGCATCGGCGTTGCCGCCCGAGGCCTGGCGCAGCGCGGCGATCAGGATGTCCACCGAGCGGCCTTCCACCGGCTGGCGGTTGACGACGAAGCGGCCGTCGGCGGCGATGCCGACGATGACCTCCTGCGGCCTGTCCTTGAGCTTGTCCGCATCGGCCGACGGCAGGGTGATCTGCAGCTCGGTGAACTTGGAATAGGTCGTCGACAGCATCAGGAAGATCAGGATCACCAACAGCACGTCGATGAAGGGGATCAGGTTGATCTCCGGCGGCTCGCGGTGAGGGGAGCGAAATCTCATGATGTCAGTTCATCCCTTGTGTGCAGCGCTTAGCGCCGCGGACCGGCGCCGGGCCGTCCCCAGCCGGCCCGCAGGCGATGTGCTTGCGGCCCGATGCCGCAAGCATCGCCGTCCCCTCGGGGGACCGGTTGGGCGCGCCCGCGTTCAGCGGGGCGAGACCAGACGAGGGGCTGTCCATTTCAAGCCGTGTAGCGGCGCAGCTGGCCCAAGAGACGATCGGCGGCGGCTTCGAGCTCCAGCACGTATTCCTCGATCCTGCCGCGGAAGTAGCGGTAGAACATCAGCGAGGGGATGGCGATCATCAGGCCGAAGGCCGTGTTGTAAAGGGCGATGGAGATGCCATGCGCCAGCTGGGCGGGGTTGCCGCCGCCGGGCGTTTGGCTGCCGAAGATCTCGATCATGCCGACCACGGTGCCCATCAGGCCCAGCAAGGGAGCTGCCGTGGCAATGGTGCCCAGGGTGTTCATATAGCGCTCGAGCTGGTGCACGGCGCGGCGGCCGGCGAACTCGAACACCAGGCGCAGCTTGCCTTCGGGCATCTGCGGCTCGGCGGTCACGGCACGCAGGCCGGCGGCCAGCACTTCGCCCAGCAGGGAGTTCTCGGCCAGGCGGTCGACCATGTCAGGGGCGGGCAGCTGCTGGGCGCTGACGTTCATGACGTCCTCCAGCAGCCGCGGGGGCAGGATGCGGCTGGCGCGCAGGCTGGACAGCCTCTCGATGATCAGGGCCAGGGCCACCACGGAGCACAGGAGCAAGGGCCAGATCGGCCAACCGGCGGCTTGTATGATCGAAAACAAGGGCGTCCCCGTCGATGAAAAGGCCAGCTGGCCGTCTACAAAAACGGCCGCAGGCGGCCGGATGAGTGCGCGGGATTATGGCCCCAGCCTCGCTGGCCCCAGCCGGTCCTCGGCGCCACGAAAGCGTTCTCACAATCCACCGTTGCTGTGGATAACTTTGTGGGCAAAGCCCCGCGCTCGGGCCGCAGAGGCCGTCAAATCAAGGCCTTGGACAAATTGCCTCCAATTTGAGCAGTGGAATTCGAATTGAAAAACAAGGCCTTATGTGCTCATGACAGCTCCGTGACGGGCGAAATGAGGCGCAACTGCCCGCCAGCCCAGTATTGGCGCGGCTGTGGACTTCCCGGCCCGCGCCGGTATTGGGTTTGCGCGTGATTGATCCTCGCGAGGCCGCTTCAAATCGGCGTGTCTGGGGTGTGGCCGGGCTGCTGGAGGCCGTCAGCCAGAGCCTGGCCGAGCGCTTCTCGGTGGTGGTGGTGGGGGGCGAGATCGCCGGCTTCACGCGGGCCGCCAGCGGCCACTGCTATTTCGGCCTGAAGGATGCCGACGGCCAGGCCGCCAGCCTGCGCTGCGCCATGTTCCGCCGCGCCGCCGCCATGCTGGACTTTGCGCCGGGCGAGGGCGTGCTGGTCGAGGTGCGCGGGCGGGTCGCCGTCTACGAGCCGCGCGGGGAGCTGCAATTCGTCGTCGAGGCCATGCGTCGCGCCGGCGCCGGGACGCTTTACGAGCAGTTCCTGAAGTTGCGCGCCCGCCTGGCCGCCGAGGGCCTGTTCGACGAAGAGGCCAAGCGGGCCCTGCCATCGCACCCGCGCCGCATCGGCGTCATCACGTCGGCGGCCGGCGCCGCCCTGCACGACGTGCTGACGGCGCTGGCGCGGCGGGCGCCCCAGGCCGAGGTCGTCGTCTATCCCAGCCCGGTGCAGGGCGCCGAGGCCCCGCCGGCCCTGGTACGGGCCCTGCAGACGGCCAATGCGCGGGCCGAGGTGGACGTGCTGCTGCTGGTGCGCGGCGGCGGCTCCCTGGAAGATCTGTGGGCCTTCAACGACGAGCGCGTCGTGCGGGCCGTGGCGACGTCGGCCCTGCCCATCGTCTGCGGCGTCGGCCACGAGACCGATGTGACCCTGTGCGACCTGGCCGCCGACCTGCGCGCGCCCACGCCCACGGCCGCTGCCGAGCTGGCCGCGCCGTCGCGGGCCCACCTGCTGCAGCGCCTGGAAAGCCTGGAGCGCAGCCTGGTCCTGCGCACCGATCACCGCCTGCAGTCCCTGGCCCAGCGCCTGGACCGCCTGGCCCTGCGCCTGGCGCGGCCAAGCGACAGCCTGGCCCGGCAGCGCCGCCTGCTCGAGCTGCTGGCCCAGCGCGCCAGCGCCGCACCGCGCCGTCGCATCGAACTGCAGGGCCAGCGGTTGACCCACCTGGAACAGCGCCACGAGCGCGCCCACCGCGAGATCCTGGTGCGCCAGCACACCCGGCTGGATTCGCTGCAGGCCCGGCTGCTGGCCCTGGACCCCCAGCATGTGCTGGCCCGCGGCTATGCCTGGCTGGACGACGGGCAGGGCGGGGCCATCACGTCGGTGCAGGCCCTGCAGCCCGGCGGCGAAGTGCGTGCCGTGCTGGCCGACGGCGCCGCTGACATGCAAATCCTGCGGGTACGGCCTTTGCCGCAAGGGTGATTGGCCCTCCCTACAATCCGCCGCGTTTCCCTTCCCCCCAACACTTTGAGGTTCACACCATGGAACACACGCTGCCCCCGCTGCCTTACCCCATCGACTCGCTGGCTCCGCACTACAGCAAGGAAACGCTGGAGTTCCACCACGGCAAGCACCACAACGCTTATGTCGTGAACCTCAACAACCTGCAAAAGGGCACCGAGTTCGAGAGCATGACGCTCGAGGAGATCATCAAGAAGAGCTCCGGCGGCATCTACAACAACTCGGCCCAGATCTGGAACCACACCTTCTTCTGGAACTGCATGAAGCCGCAAGGCGGCGGCGAGCCCAGCGGCGCCCTGGCCGCGGCCATCAATGCCAAGTGGGGCAGCTATGCCGCCTTCAAGGAAGCGTTTGTGAAGAGCGCCGTCGGCAACTTCGGTTCGGGCTGGACCTGGTTGGTCAAGAAGCCGGACGGCACGGTCGACATCGTCAACACCGGCGCTGCCGGCACGCCGCTGACCACCGCCGACAAGGCCCTGCTGACCGTCGACGTGTGGGAACACGCTTACTACATCGACTATCGCAATCTGCGTCCCAAGTTCGTCGAGACCTTCCTGTCGAACCTGGTCAACTGGTCGTTCGCCGAAGCCAACTTCGCCTGAAGTCATCAAGCCGCTTGTCCAGTCGTGCTCCCGCTGAACGCGGGTACGCCTGACCGATCCCCCGAGGGGACGGCGATGCTCGCAGCATTGAGCCGCGAGCACATCGCCAGCGCGAGCCGGCTCGGGAGCGGCCCAGCGCTCGGCCCGAGTACCTGATGAACGAAGCCGGCCTTGAGCCGGCTTCATTCATTGCGAGACTTGAATGACGTGCCTCACCAGCGGATAGACCTGGTGCTGCCAGCGTCGCCCGCTGAACACGCCGTAGTGGCCGACATTGGGCTGGATGTAATGGGTGCGCAGATAGGCCTTCAGGCTGCTGGCCAGGTCCTGGGCCGCCAGCGTCTGGCCGACCGAGCAGATGTCGTCGCGCTCGCCTTCCACGGTCAGCAGCGCGGTGCGGCGGATGGCGGCCGGGTTGACGCGCCGGCCCTTGAACATCATCTCGCCGCGCGGCAGGTCATAGGTCTGGAAGACGCGCTCCACGGTCTCCAGGTAGAAGTCGGCCGCCAGGTCGGCCACGGCCAGGTATTCCTCGTAGAACATGCGCGTGACCTCGGCCTTGTCGAACTCGTCGGCCACGAGGTGCTTGTAGTAGTCCTTGAAGGCATTGGCATGCCTGTCCTTGTTCATGCTCATGAAGGCCGACAGCTGCACAAAACCGGGATAGACGCGCCGCCCCGCACCGGCGTGCTGCCAGGGCACGTGGCTGATGAGGTTCTTTTTGAACCACTCGATGGGCTTGCTGGTGGCCAGTTCGTTGACGGCCGTGGGGCTGACGCGGCAGTCGATGGGGCCGGCCATCAGCGTGAGGCTCGCCGGCGTGGCCGGATGGTCGTCCTCGGCCATCAGGGCCACGGCGGCCAGCGCGCTGACGCAGGGCTGGCAGACGGCCACCACATGGGCCTGGGGGCCGATGGCGGCCAGGAAGTCGATCAGATGGCCGGTGTATTCGTCCAGGCCGAAACGGCCGGCTGAGAGCGGCACATCGCGCACGTTGTGCCAGTCGGTGACATAGACGTCATGGTCCTGCAGCAGGGTGCGCACGGTCTCGCGCAGCAGCGTCGCGAAATGGCCCGACATCGGCGCCACCACCAGGACCTTGGGGCTGGCAGGCGCGCCTTCCCTGCGAAAGCGCAGCAGCGTCCCGAAGGGCGTGGTCAGCGTGGCCTCCTCCGTGACGGCCCAGCGCTCGTCGCCGTTGACGATCTCGCCGATGCGCCAGGGCGGGCGGGTGTGGGTGATCTGGGCCAGCTCGAAGACCTTGCCGGCCGCCGACATCTGCCGGGCCGGCAGCCAACCCGCGTCGGCGATGGCCGACTGCTGCAGGAAGGATGTCGACAGGCGCGTGGCCGTGCGCAAGGGCCACATCAGATCGCTGTGGGCCTGGTAGGCGGGGTACATGGCTGCTCCTGCAAGGCCGGGGACGCTACAGGCAACGCAAGGAGCGCGCCAGCATGGCATGGGCCTTGCGTCGATGTGCAGGCCCCAGCCTCGAGGAGACGCCCATGCCTGTTGCCACGCCCACCAAGCCCGCAGCCCGCAAGGCCGTCAAACCCAAGCTCGCCGCGCCCGCCGCGACGCTGACGCTGAGCAGCAAGAACTACTCGTCATGGTCGCTGCGCGGCTGGCTGCTGACGCGCTTTGCCGGCCTGGCCTTCGAGGAGATCATGGTCTCGCCCGACGACGAGGATGCGCGCAAGGAGCTGCTGCTGCTGGCGCCGTCCATCCGCGTGCCCTGCCTGCGCCACGAGGGCGTCACGGTGTGGAACAACCTGGCCATTGCCGAGTATCTGAACGAGCTTTTCCCCAAAGCCGGTCTGTGGCCCGCCGACCGCGTTGCGCGCGCCCACGCGCGGGCCATCTGCGGCGAGATGAACTCGGGATTCGCCAATCTGCGCGCCTCGCTGCCGATGAATCTGAAGGGCCACTTTCCGCGCCACAAGATCTGGGCCGGGGCCAAGCCCGACATCGAGCGCATCAGCGAGATCTGGACCGATTGCCTGGCGCGCTATGGTGGCCCCTATCTGTTTGGCGCCAAGCGCGGCGCGGCCGACGCCTTCTTCGCGCCGGTTGTCACGCGCTTCACGACCTATGACGTGCCGCTGAACCCGGCCTGCATGGCCTATTGCAAGACCATCAGCGCCATGCCCGAGCTCAAGGAATGGACGGCCGCGGCCAGGCTCGAACCCGACGAGATCGAGCAGCTGGACATGGACTTTTAGGGCTATCGGGCCCTAGTCCCAGGGCGTCGGAATGGGAACGTCGCAGGGCGCCGGCATGTCCACCGTCCCGAAGTCGGCCGGCGACACGATCTCCAGGTATTCCATGTCCGGCGAGTAGTCGAACAGATAGTGCACGATGCCGGGGCGCTGGTGCACGCAGTCGCCGGCTTCCACCAGCGTCACCTGGTCGCCATACATGAACTTGGCCCAGCCCTTGGTCATCAGCACGATCTGGAATTCCGCCTCATGGCGGTGCCATCCCGTGCCCTTTTCGGGGGCCATGTTCGCCTTCACAAGGTGCGCGATGACCTTGCCGCCGGTGGCCGCGGCCACGCCGAGGTCGCGGTAGAGGAAGAAATCCCTCAGGCCGTCGCTGCGCCAGGGCGTGTCCCCGGGCTTGACGTGGGAGAACTGCGTGGCGGACGCATCGTTGGCGGCGTCCACGGGTATCGACAGATCCGACATGACCCGACCTCCTGAAAAACTGCAGGCCTGGAGGCACACGCAATATGCGTTCCTGCAAAAGCTTGACGCAGGTCATGGGTGGGGCCGGGCGGGCCGCCTAGATTCGCGGCGTGAGCGCTCCACCTCCCGGCCTGGACGCGGCTGATGCCGACGCCCGCCAACTTGCCCCTTTCACCACCTGGCCCGACGGCCCGGGTGGTGTGGCCCTGTCGCAGTTCCAGGTGGCGGGCATGCATTGCGCGGCCTGCTCGGGGCTGATCGAGTCAGCCCTGCTGAAGCTGCCCGGCGTGCGCAGCGCCAGCGTCAACCCGGTCTCCGCGCGTCTGGCCCTGCAGTGGCGGCCTTCCGAGCTCGCGTTGGCCGACGTGATGGCGACGCTGCAGGCGGCGGGCTATCGCGCCACGCCCGATGTCGCCGCGCCGGCCCGTGAACTGCGCCGCCAGGAGAAGCGGCGCGCGCTGTGGCGGCTGTTCGTCGCAGGCTTTCTGATGATGCAGGTCATGATGCTGGCGACGCCGGCCTACGTGGCCGCCGCGGGCGAGCTGGCGCCCGATCTGGACCGCCTGCTGCGCTGGGGCAGCTGGGTGCTGACACTGCCGGTCATGGCCTTTGCGGCCGGGCCCTTCTTCGGTGGTGCCTGGCGGCAGTTGCGCGCCGGGCGCCTGGGCATGGACGTGCCGGTGGCACTGGGCATCGCGGTCACCTTTGTCGCCAGCAGCGGGGCGCTGTTCGACCCCGGCGGGCTGTTCGGCCACGAGGTGTATTTCGACTCGCTGACGATGTTCATCGCGCTGCTGCTGCTGGCGCGCTGGTTCGAGCTGGGGGCCAGGCATCGCGCTGCCGAGGCGCTGGAGGCGGTCGCCACCGCCTTGCCGGCGGCGGCGGAGCGGCTGCAGGACGACGGCAGCAGCGAGCGCGTGGCGCCCGAGGCCCTGCGCGTAGGGGATCGGATCCGGGTGGCTGCCGGCGAGGCCTTTGCGGCCGATGGCTGCGTGCTGTCGGGCCAGGGTTTTGTGAACGAGGCGCTGCTGACAGGCGAGTCCGCACCGGTCGCCAAGTCCGTCGGCGATGCGGTCGTGGCGGGCAGCCTCAATCTGGACGGCTCGCTCATCGTCGGCGTGCAGCGCGTGGGCGCCGACACGACAGCCCAGGGCATCGTCAGGCTGATGCAGCAGGCGCAGAGCCAGCGGCCTGTGGTCAACGGCCTGGTCGATCGCGTGGCCGCGGGCTTCACGGCCGTCGTGCTGCTGTTGGCGCTGGCCGCGGGCGTCGGGTGGTGGTGGGTGGATCCGTCGCGCGCGATCGCGGTTGCGGTCGCCGTCCTCATCGTGACCTGCCCCTGCGCGCTGACACTGGCCGCGCCGGCCGCCTGGCTCACGGCCAGCGGCGCGCTCGCCCGACGCGGCCTGCTGCTGGCAGACCTGTCGGCGCTGGAGAGGCTGTGCGCCGTCGACACCGTCGTCTTCGACAAGACCGGCACCCTCAGTGAGGAGCGCCTGCAATTGCGCCGTCATTGGGCCGAGGGCGCCGGTGCTGATGCGCTGCTGGCCGTTGCGCGCAGCCTGGCCGCGCTGTCGCGCCATCCGCATGCACAGGCCATCGCGGGCGAGGCCGGCACCTGGACCGATGTGCGAGAAGTGGCGGGTCGGGGCATCGAGGCGCGCGATGCGAGCGGCAAGCTGTGGCGCCTGGGGGCGCCGGCCTGGGTCAGCGCGCAGCCCGACCCCGCCGCACGGCTGGCTTTCGGCTGTGGCGACTGCGTGCTGTGGCTGGAGCTCGCGGAAGTGCCACGCCCCGATGCGGCCGAGGCGGTCAAGGCCTTGCGCGCCCTGGGGCTGCGTTTGCGGCTGCTGTCGGGAGACCAACCCGCCGCCGTCGCGCGCATGGCCCATCTACTGGACATCGCCCACTGGCGCGCGGGCGCCACACCCGAGGCCAAGCTGGCCGCGCTGCGCGACTGGCAGGCGCGGGGCGAGCATGTGCTGATGGTGGGCGACGGCATCAACGATGCGCCCGTGCTGGCCGCGGCCGATGTGCGCGTCGCCATGGGGCAGGGCGCCATGCTGGCCCGCAGCACGGCGGATGCGCTGCTGGTGTCCAACCGCCTGATGGCCCTGCCGCAGGCGCTGGCACTGGCGCGCAAGACGCGCGGCGTGCTGCGGCAGAACCTGGCCTGGGCGGCCCTCTACAACCTGGCCTGCGTGCCGCTGGCGCTTGTTGGACTGCTGCCGCCGCTGGCCGCCGGCATCGGCATGGCCACGAGCTCCCTCTTCGTGGTGCTCAATGCCCAGAGGTTGAACCGCTGATGGACATCCTCTATCTCCTCATCCCCTTTTCGGTCGTGCTGGTGCTGCTCATCGTGGGCGTGTTCGGCTGGGCCGTGAACTCTGGACAACTCGACGGCTTCGAAAACGAGGCCGAACGCATCCTGCTTGACGAGGATCAAGCTGCCTGAGGCCCCTCCCACGAAGAATGGTTCGCATCAGACTGAAGGAGTCGCGATGGCGAACGAAGCAACCCTGGCCACCACCGGGGCGATGTACGAGGACGGACCGGTGCGGGCCTTCGCGCTGGCCGCTGTCCTGTGGGGCGTGGTGGGCATGCTGGTGGGCGTGCTGATTGCCGCCCAGCTGGCCTGGCCGGATCTGAACTTCGGCATTCCCTGGTTGAGCTACGGGCGCCTGCGGCCACTGCACACCAACGCGGTCATCTTCGCCTTCGGCGGCTGCACGCTGTTCGCCACCAGCTACCACGTCGTGCAGCGCACCGGCCAGACCCGGCTGTTCTGCCCGAAGCTGGGCTGGTTCACCTTCTGGGGCTGGCAGCTGGTCATCCTGCTGGCCGCCATCACGCTGCCGCTGGGCTACACGACAGGCAAGGAATACGCCGAGCTGGAGTGGCCCATCGACCTGTTGATCGCGGTGGTCTGGGTGTCCTACGCCATCGTCTTCTTCGGCACGGTGGGCACGCGCAAGATCCGCCACATCTACGTGGCCAACTGGTTCTTCGGCGCCTTCATCATCGCCGTGGCCCTGCTGCACATCGTCAACAGCGCCGAGATTCCGGTCAGCTTCTGGAAGAGCTACTCGGCCTACGCGGGCGTGCAGGACGCCATGGTGCAGTGGTGGTACGGCCATAACGCGGTGGGCTTCTTCCTGACCGCGGGCTTCCTCGGGATGATGTACTACTACATCCCCAAGCAGGCCGAGCGCCCCGTCTACAGCTACCGCCTGTCCATCGTCCACTTCTGGGCGCTGATCTTCACCTATATGTGGGCGGGCCCCCACCACCTGCACTACACGGCCCTGCCAGACTGGGCGCAGAGCATCGGCATGATCTTCAGCCTGGTGCTGCTGGCGCCGAGCTGGGGCGGCATGATCAACGGCGTCATGACGCTGTCGGGCGCCTGGCACAAGCTGCGCGACGACCCCATCCTGAAGTTCCTCATCGTGTCGCTGTCCTTCTACGGCATGTCGACCTTCGAGGGTCCGATGATGTCGATCAAGACGGTGAACTCGCTGTCGCACTACACCGACTGGACGGTGGGCCATGTGCACAGCGGCGCCCTCGGCTGGGTGGGCCTGGTGTCGATGGGCTGCCTGTACCACCTGATCCCGCGCATGTTCGGCCGCACGCAGATGTATTCCAAGCGCGCCATCGAGCTGCACTTCTGGATCGCGACCCTGGGCATCGTGCTCTACATCGCCGCGATGTGGATCGCCGGCGTCATGCAGGGCCTGATGTGGCGCGCGGTCAACCCCGACGGCACCCTGGTCTACACCTTCGTCGAGAGCGTCAAGGCGACCTGGCCCTTCTACGTCATCCGCCTCGCCGGCGGCCTGCTCTACCTCGCCGGCATGGGCGTCATGAGCTGGAACGTCATCAAGACCGTGCAGGCCGGCAGTACCAAGGCCGTGCGCATCCCCGCACCCGCACTGGCCCACGCCTGACGCCATGGAGCCCCTCGTCCTACGAGTACGTTGGCCGGTCCCCCGCGGGGACGGCGATGCCTGCCGGTTCGACCGGCGGGCCCATCGCCCAACGCGGTCCGGCTTGGGAGCGGCCCGGCGCTCGGACCGCAAGTTTCAAGCGCCGCGTCACGCGGCGGAGCAATCAACATGAGTACACAAAACACAACCGTCAGCGGCCACCAGCGCATCGAGACCAGCAACCTGCTGATGATCGTGCTGGTGCTGCTGACCGTGCTGGTCGGCGGCATCGTCGAGATCGTGCCGCTGTTCTTCCAGCGCTCCACCACGCAGGCTGCGCCTGGGCTCAAGCCCTACACGCCGCTGCAGCTGGCGGGGCGGGACGTCTATCTGCGCGAGGGTTGCTACAACTGCCACTCGCAGATGGTGCGGCCGCTCGCGGCCGAGACGCTGCGCTATGGCCACTACTCGACGGCCGGCGAGTTCGTCTACGACCACCCCTTCCAGTGGGGCAGCAAGCGCACCGGGCCGGACCTGCATCGCGTCGGTGGCCGCTACAGCGACGACTGGCATCGCATCCACCTGAACAACCCGCGCGATCTCGTTCCCGAGTCCAACATGCCCGCCTATCCGTGGCTGGCCAACAACGCGGTGGACGCCGCCGGCATGCCGGCGCGGCTGTCGGCCATGCGCCTGCTCGGCGTGCCCTACACCGAGGCCGAGGTGAAAGACTCCGCACAGGAGGTCGCCGGCAAGACCGAGCTCGACGCACTGGTCGCCTATCTGCAGGTGCTTGGCACCGCGAACAAGTGAAGGAGCCCGCACCATGGGCATCAACGAACTCCGCATCGCCGTGACCCTCGTGTCGCTGGCTGTCTTCGTGGGCATCGTCATCTGGGCCTGGCGTGGCCGCTTCGAGGCCGTCGCCCAACTGCCGCTGCAGGGGGATGAGCAATGAGCGACTTCTTCAACTCGGGCTGGTCGACCTTCGTCGCCGCGGCCACCGTGCTCGGCCTGCTGGCCTGTGTCGTGCTGCTGATCATCGCCAGCCGCCGCCAGCCCTCGGCCGCCGACAACACCACCGGCCACGTCTGGGACGAGGACCTGCGCGAACTGAACAACCCGCTGCCGCTGTGGTGGATGGGCCTGTTCGTGCTGACGGTGGTCTTCTCCGGCATCTATCTCGCCCTCTACCCCGGCCTGGGCAGTGTCAGCGGCAAGCTGGGCTGGACCAGCCTGGGCGAGCACGCACAGGAGGTCGCCCAGACGCGTGCCGCCATGGCACCCGTCTATGCCGGCTTCACCGGCATGGCGCCCGAGCAGCTCGCCAGCGATCCCAAGGCCCACGCCATCGGCGAGAGGCTCTTCGCCAACAACTGCTCCCAATGCCATGGTGCCGACGCCAAGGGTTCCAAGGGATTCCCCAACCTGACCGACGGCGACTGGCTGTGGGGCGGCAGTTACGACATCATCGTTGAGACCATCACCAAGGGCCGCGACGGCAACATGCCCGTCATGGCGCCGGCCGTGGGCACGAGTGAGGATGTGCGCAACGTCGCCCACTATGTGCTGTCGCTGTCGGGCAGCCCGCACAATGCGCTGTACGCCCAGTTCGGCAAGCCCAAGTTCGTTGTCTGCGCGGCCTGCCACGGCCCCGGCGGCAAGGGCAACCCGGCCCTGGGCGCTCCCAACCTCAGCGACAAAGTCTGGCTGCATGGCTGGGGCGAAGAGGCCGTCACGGCCATGATCAACAACGGCAAGCACAACGTGATGCCGGCCCACGGCGAGCGGCTGACGCCGGAGCAGATCAAGGTGCTGGCCGCCTACGTCTGGGGCTTGAGCAGCCACTGAGATGGCCGATTCCGAAGCCGTCATCCGGCTCTACCGCTCCGAGGACAAGATCCACCCGCGGGCGGTGGATGGCTTCTACGCCCGCTGGCGCTGGGCCATCGTGGCTCTGACCCAGCTCGTGTTCTACGGCCTGCCCTGGCTGAGCTGGGGCAGCCGCCAGGCCGTGCTGTTCGACCTGGAGGCGCGGCGCTTCTACGTCTTCGGCCTGGTGCTGTATCCGCAGGATTTCGTGTACCTCACGGCCCTGCTGATGATCTCGGCGTTCGCGCTGTTCCTGTTCACGGCCGTGGCCGGGCGACTGTGGTGCGGCTATGCCTGCCCGCAGACGGTCTACACCGAGATCTTCATGCGCGTGGAGCGCTGGTTCGAGGGTGACCGCAACGCGCGGCTGCGTCTGGACAAGGCCCCCTGGGGCTGGAGCAAGCTGTGGCGCAAGAGCGGCAAGCAGGTCGTCTGGATCGCGCTCGGCCTATGGACCGGTTTCACCTTCGTCGGCTACTTCACGCCCATCCACACGCTGGCTGCCGAGGTGGCCGGCCTGGCCCTGGGGCCGTGGGAGAGCTTCTGGGTGCTGTTCTACGGCTTTGCGACCTATGGCAATGCGGGCTATATGCGCGAGCAGGTCTGCAAATACATGTGCCCCTATGCGCGTTTCCAGAGCGCCATGTTCGACCGCGACACCCTCATCGTCAGCTACGACCCGCTGCGCGGCGAGCCGCGCGGCAAGAACGCGCAGCGCGGCAGGAAGGGCGAGGCGCGCGCCAGCGGCGTCGGCGACTGCATCGATTGCGAGCTGTGCGTGCAGGTCTGCCCCACCGGCATCGACATCCGCGACGGCCTGCAATATGAATGCATAGGCTGCGCGGCCTGCATCGACGTCTGCAACGGCGTCATGGACAAGATGGGTACGGCGCGCGGCCTGATCCGCTACGACACCGAGAACGGCCTGGAGCAGCGCTTCAGCCGCGCCCAGCGCTGGCGCCGCGTGCTGCGGCTGCGGGTGCTGATCTACAGCGCGGTGCTGCTGATGATCGGCACTGCCGTGCTGTGGAGCCTGGCCTCGCGGCACAGCTTCCGCGTCGATGTGGTGCGCGACCGCGCCTCACTGGCCCGCCTCGTGGAGGACGGCTGGATCGAGAACGTCTACCGCCTGCAGATCATGAACGCGACTGAAGCACCGCAGCACTACCGCCTCGAGGCCGAAGGCCTGCCTGGACTGAAGCTGAGCCAGGCGACGACCGTCGACCTCGGCCCCGCCGAAGCGCGCTGGGTGGCCGTGGCCCTGCGCTTGCCGCCTGAAGCCGCCAGCCAGCTGAAGGCCGGTGCCCACGCGATGCACTGGCGCATCAGTCGCGACGACGAGGCCGTCGTCGAGAAATCCACCTTCGTGCTGCCGCGTTGACGATCAGGAGAACGACATGAATACCTTGGACTCCAAGCCCGCCTGGCGGGAACCCATGATGTGGCTGGTCGTGGGCGGGCCGGCCACCGTCGTGGTCGCGAGCTTCCTGACCCTGGGCCTGGCGCTGCGTCACCCGGATCCGCCGCTGGACATCCGCGCCACGACCCAGCATGCCGCCGACGACGTCGAGCCGGCCGATGTGCGGGCCCAATCCGGCGACGTGCCGGCGCTGGTGGCGCGCAACCACGCCGCCACCGGCGTGCCGGGGGCCAAGCGGTGAACCGAGCCCCCGGCCCCTCGCGCGTCGCGCGTTTCGCGATGGCGGTGGCCTGGTCGTCCTTTCTTGCGGCAGGCGTCCTCGAAGCCCTCGTGTTCGCGGTCGTCGACCCGGGCGAGCTGCGCTGGTTCGGTGCCGCACCGGTGCAACTGTCCGCCCAGGCCGTCTACACCGTCAGCTTCCTGATCTTCTGGGGCGTCATCGCGCTGGGCGCCAGCCTGGCGCTGCTGCTAGTGCACCTGCCCGAGGATCAGGTCAAGCCTTCACGTCATGCACCGGGCTGGCCTCGTTGAGTCCTGCCAATCCGGCATTGGCAACAACACGGGCGCCTCGGTCATACGTCCAGTAGGCCCAGGCCCAGTCCAGCAGCACGACGAAGCGGTTGCGGTAGCCGATCAGGAAGTAGACGTGGGCGAACAGCCAGAACAGCCAGGCGAAATAGCCCGAGAAGCGCAGCGGCCCGGCCGGCGTGCCGAGATCGACGACGGCGCTGTTGCGGCCTATGGTGGCGAGGTTGCCGTAGTCGCGGTAGCGGAAGGCCTGCGTTACCTCGCCGCGCAGCCGGCGCTTGATGTTGGCGGCGGCGCAGCGACCCATCTGCTTGGCGCCGGGTGACACGCCGGGCACGGGTTTGGGATCCTGGCCGGGCGCATGGCTTTGCGCGGCGGCCAGGTCGCCGATGACCTGGAGGTTGGCAAAGCCCTTCAGGCTCAGGTCGGGCTCGACAACGACGCGGCCCGCGCGGTCCAGCGTGCAGCCCGTGGCCTCGGCGAGCACACGGCCTAACGGTGAGGCGGCCACGCCGGCGGCCCATACCACGCAGCGGCTGGCCAGCCTCTCGGCGCCGGCACTTGTCGTGATGTCCAGGCCTTCGGCATCGATGCCGGTCACGCGGGCGCCCAGGCGCACGTCGACACCCAGCGCGGCGAGCTGGGCGCGGGCGCTTTCGCTCAAGGACTCGGGCATGGCCTGCAGCACGCGCGGGCTGCCTTCCACGAGCAGCACCCGGGCCTGGCGCGGGTCGATGCGGCGGAACTCGCCGGGCAGGGTATGGCGGGCGATCTCGGCAAAGGTGCCGGCCAGCTCGACGCCGGTCGGCCCGGCGCCGACAACGACGAACTGCATCAGCGCCGCGCGGCGTGCGGGGTCGTCCTCGCGCTCGGCGGCCTCGAAGGCCAGCAGCACGCGGCGGCGGATCTCGAAGGCGTCTTCCAGCGTCTTGAGCCCCGGCGCGTGGGCGGCCCATTCGTCGCGGCCGAAGTAGCTGTGGGTGGCGCCGGCGGCGACGATGAGATGGTCCCAGCGCAGCACCGCGCCGTCCTTCAACGTGGCCGTCCTGGCGTTGGCATCGATGCCGGTGACCTCGCCCAGCAGCGTCGTCACATTGCGCTGGCCGCGGAACAGGTGCCGGATGGGCGCCGCGATGGAGGGCGCCGACAGGCCGGCCGTGGCCACCTGGTAGAGCAGGGGCTGGAAGAGGTGGTGGTTGGTCTTGTCGACAAGGGT
This sequence comes from Roseateles saccharophilus, assembly GCF_031458095.1. Taxonomy (GTDB): domain Bacteria; phylum Pseudomonadota; class Gammaproteobacteria; order Burkholderiales; family Burkholderiaceae_C; genus Pelomonas; species Pelomonas saccharophila_A. The sequence goes on along the minus strand of NZ_JAVDXU010000001.1, from coordinate 816,164 downwards.
GATGTCGACTTCGGCGGCACGCAGGGCTCGCGCCGCCTCCAGGCCGCCGAAGCCGCAGCCGATGATGAGGACTTGGGGACGCATAAGACCCATGGTACGCCTCGTTTGCTGCGCCGCAGCATGGAAGGGGTCAAGCGTCGTTTCCTGCTGTTGCAATGCATGCGAAGCTGGGGAGACGCTTGGTGAGGGCGCCCTCATAGCATGCTCGGTGCTCCGAACGATGTCCCTCGAATCCCTCACTGCGCCCGTCCACATCCCCTCCGAGCCTACGTCCACCGCCGACTCGGCCTGGCAGCGCCTGCGCAGCGAAGGCCTGCGCGGCTTGTCCTTCCGCCAGGGCCTGCTGGCCGTCTTCCTGCTGATCGCCGTCGCCCTGGGCGGTGCCGCGGCCCAGGCCATGCTGGCGCTGGAGCATGTGGCCCTGCAGGGCCGCGAGGCCTCTCAGGACGCCGCCGCGCTGACCGCCCAGGTGCAGCGCCTGGCCGAGCGCACCGTGGCCATGGAGCGCAGTGCGCGCCAGTTCCTGGTGCTGGATGACGGAGCCTTGCGCGAGCGCTTCCAGGCCGCTTGGGCAGAGGCGCGCGACACCCAGGCCGAACTGGGGCAGACCTTGACGGGGTCGGCGGCGCGCCAGCTCTTCGCCGACTGGGGCGCCCAGGCCGATGCGGCGTGGCGCATCCTGCAGAACCCCGGCCGCGCCCGCCAGGCCGCCTTGCAGCGGCTCAATCCGCTGTTCTCCCGCCTGCACAGTCTCAATCAGGCGCTGACCCAGCAGAGCCAGCAGGCCATGGACCGCCGCAGCGACGCGGTGCTGGCCGAGCTGGAGCAGCAGCGCCGCCTCATCAGCGCCCTGGTCGTCGGCGCCATCGTGCTGGCCGTGCTGCTGGGCCTGGGCTTTGGCCGCTGGCTGCTGCGGCCGCTGGCCGATGTCGAGACCGCCATCGGCCGCCTGGGCGACAACCGCTTCGACCAGCCCGTCGACGTGCGCGGCCCGGTCGACCTGCGCCGCCTGGGCCGGCAGCTGGAATGGCTGCGCCAGCGCCTGGCCACGCTGGAGTCCGACAAGACCCGCTTCGTGCGCCATATCTCGCACGAGCTGAAGACGCCCATGGCCTCCATCCGCGAGGGCGCGGCCCTGCTGCGCGACGGCGTGGCCGGCCCGCTGACGAGCGACCAGGCCGAGATCGTGCGCATCCTCGGCGACAACAGCGCCGCCTTGCAGCACCAGATCGAGGGACTGCTGAGCTACCAGGCCCTGGCCTCGGACGCCCAGCAGCTGCGCCGCCGGCCGACGGCCTTGAAGACCCTGCTGGAGCGCGTCGTCGACGAACAGCGCCTGCTGTGGCAGGCCAAGGGGCTGCGCGTGCAGCTCGATGCCGCCGACGTCACGGCACCCGTCGATGGCGACAAGCTCGGCGCCGTGCTGGCCAATCTGCTCGTCAACGCGGTGCGCTTCAGCCCGCCAGGCGGGACCATCAGCTGGCGGCTGGCCCAGGACGCCGCCGGTATCAGCATCGACTGTCTCGACGAGGGCAGCGGCGTGGCGGCCGAGGACGTCGAGCGCATCTTCGACCCCTTCTACCAGGGCCGTCACCAGCCGCCGGGCGCGCGCCGCGGCAGCGGCATCGGCCTGTCCATCGTGCGCGAGGTGGTGCAGGCCCACGGCGGCAGCTGCCGGCTGCTGGCCAGCGAGCGCGGCGCCCATTTCCGGATCGAGATTCCCCATGCGAATTCAGCGACGACGACTTTTTGAGATCAGCTCCTTGCTGCTGCTGGCGGCCTGCCAAACGCCAGCACCCGCGCCGCAACCCCTGCCGCCCGCGCCGGTCTGCCCCGAGCCACCCACGCCTGCCGCGCCCAGCGACGAGGGGCTCAAGGCCCTGCAGGCCTACGCTGCCGACCTGCAAAAGGCCCTGCAACTGGGCCAGGGCCGCAGCGCCGCCGAGCAGGCCCAGGCCGCGGCGCAACTGGACGCCATCGCCAATTCCGGCGACCCGCAGGCCGAGCCCTTGAAGCCCATCGCCGCGCTGATGGTCACGCGTCTGGCCGAACAGCGCCGGCTGCAGGACAGCCTCGACAAGCTGGGCCAGCAGTTGCGCGACAGCCAGCGCCGCAACGAACAGCTCAACGAGAAGCTCGAGGCCCTGAAGGCCATCGAACAGACCCTGCCGGCCAAGCCCGGCGCCGCACCGCGTTGAAGGAGGGCAGGCATGAGCACACCCGCCGCCATCCTGGTCGTCGATGACGACACCGACCTGCTGCGTTTGATGACCATGCGCCTCACCGCCGCCGGCCATGCGGTGCAGGCCGTTGCCAGCGCCGAGGCCGCCCTGGCCCATCTGGCCGTCAAGCTGCCCGCCCTGGTCATCACCGACGTGCGCCTGCCGGGCCTGGACGGCCTGGCCCTGTTCGACGAGATCCGCGCCCGCCACCCGTCGCTGCCCGTCATCCTGCTGACGGCCCACGGCAGCATTCCCGACGCCGTGGAAGCCACGACGCGCGGCGCCCATGCCTATCTGACCAAGCCCTATGACGGCAAGGAGCTGCTGGACAAGATCAACCAGGCCCTGCTGCTGAACCGGCCCGGCCCGGCGCCCTTCAATGGCGATGGTGAATGGCGCAGCGAGATCCTCAGCCGCAGCCCGCGCATGGCCGAGGTGCTGGCCGAGGCCAGGCTGGTGGCCGGCACCGACGCCAGCGTGCTGATCGCCGGCGACAGCGGCACGGGCAAGGAGTTGCTGGCCCGCGCCATCCACAAGGCCAGCCCGCGTGCCGGCAAGCCCTTCATCGCGGTGAACTGCGCGGCCATTCCCGAGGCGCTGCTGGAGTCGGAACTCTTCGGCCATGTGAAGGGGGCCTTCACCGGAGCCCAGGGGCATCGCCAAGGGCTGATCCCCGCCGCCGAGGGCGGCACGGTCTTCCTCGACGAGATCGGCGACATGCCGCTGGCCCTGCAGGTCAAGCTGCTGCGCGTGCTGCAGGAGCGCGTCGTGCGCCCCGTGGGCAGCAACGAGGCCGTGGCGGTGGATGTGCGCGTGCTGTCGGCCACCCACCGCGACCTCGAGCAGGCCATGAGCGAGGGCCTGTTCCGTCCCGACCTCTATTACCGGCTCAATGTCGTCAAGCTCGGCCTGCCGCCGCTGGCCGAGCGGCGCGAGGACATCGCGCTGCTGGCCCAGCATTTCCTGCTGACGCTGGCGGGGCGGCATCGCAAGCCGGTCAGGGGTTTTGCCCCCGATGCGCTGGAGGCCCTGGTGACGGCGCCCTGGCCGGGCAATGTGCGCCAGCTCTTCAACGTCGTCGAGCAGGTCTGCGTGCTGGCGACGGCGCCGCTGGTGCCACTGGCCCAGGTGCAGCGTGCTTTGCAGATGCCGCCGGCCGAGGTGTTGAACTACCAGCATGCCAAGCAGCGCTTCGAGCGCGACTATCTGAACCAGTTGCTGAAGCTGACCTCGGGCCAGGTGGCCGAGGCCGCGCGCCTGGCCGATCGCAACCGCACGGAGTTCTACCGCCTGCTGCAAAAGCATGGCCTGGACCCCCAGCTGTTCCGCGCCGATGCAGCCCCCCTAGCTCAGCCGTCGGATTCCGGCGACAAGAAATTGTCAGACGAATCAAGCGCTTAGCGCCGGACTCGCGGGGGCTGTCGCCACCCAGCGACAAAAACGGTCTGCAGGTCTCGTGGCCGCGGCGCGAAAAATGCCTCAAGCGCTTGATTCCAAAGGGATTTCCTCGTCTGGCACGGGCCTTGCGCTAAGACGGATGTGGTGCCACCCGGCATCGCTTTCGATTCACGCATCCTCAGGAGATCTGCATGCGACAAACCTCGACCTTCGCCCGACTGCTGACTGCCGCCCTGATGGCGGGTGCCGCGACTGCGAGCTTCGCGGCCGACCAAGCACCGGCGCCCGCTGACGCCCCGGCCCAACAAGTGGCGCAGGCGCAACCGGCCGGCGATGCGGCCATCACCAGCCAGGCCCAGGCCGCCCTGCAAAAGGACAAGGAGCTGCAAGCCCTGCCGCTGACCGTCACCACGAGCGGTGGCGTCATCGTCCTGAAGGGTGCGGCGCCCTCCGCCGATCTGGCCCAGAAGGCCGTCATGGCCGTGCAGGCCGTGCCGGGCGTGAAGGAAGTGCGTAGCGAGATCAAGGTCGGCTGACGCCGTCACCTTGAGCTCGAGGCCCCGCGCGCCCCCGCGGGGCCTTTTTTCGTTCTTGACCTGGATCAAGCCTGGAGGTGGCTGGCATCGGCACAGTACGCCTATGGCTGCCGTGACCGAAAGACCGCTGGACCCCGATTTGCTGCGCCGCCACGACGTGGCCGGCCCGCGCTACACCTCCTATCCGACGGCCGACCGTTTCGTCGAGTCCCACGCTGCGCAACAGCACGTCCAGGCCCTCGTCCAGCGCGGCGTGGAGCAGCCGCTGTCGGTCTACGTGCACATCCCTTTTTGCGAACAGCTCTGCTACTACTGCGCCTGCAACAAGATCATCACCAGGCACCATGAACGCGCCCAGCCTTATCTGGAGGCGCTGAAGCTGGAAATGGATCTGGTCGTCGCGGCCCTGGGCGGCCCGGCGCCGGTGTCGCAACTGCATCTGGGAGGCGGCTCGCCGACCTTCCTGTCGGACGGCGAGCTGAGCGCCTTGATGGAAGCGCTACGCCGCCGCTTCCAGTTGCTGCCCGATGCCGAGCTGTCCATCGAGGTCGACCCGCGCACCGTGGACCTGCAGCGCCTGGCCCATCTGCGCCTGCTGGGCTTCAATCGCCTGTCCTTTGGCGTGCAGGACTTCGATGCCGCCGTGCAGAAGGCCGTGCACCGTGTCCAGCCCTACGAGTCTGTCGCCATGCTGATGCGCGCGGCCCGCGAGCTGGGCTTTGCCTCCATCAGCGTCGACCTCATCTACGGCCTGCCCCTGCAGACGCCGGCCAGCTTTGCCCGCACCATCGCCCGGGTGGCCGAGCTGCGGCCCGACCGCATCGCGATGTATGCCTATGCCCATCTGCCGCAGCGCTTCAAGCCGCAGCGGCGCATCGTCGCGGAGCTGCTGCCGCCGGCCGGGGACAAGCTGGCCATGCTGTCGGGTGCCATCAGCGCCTTGCTCGGCGAGGGCTATGCCTATATCGGCATGGACCATTTCGCACTGCCCGATGACCCGCTGGCCGTCGCCAAGCGCCAGGGCCTGCTGCATCGCAACTTCCAGGGCTATTCGACCCAGCCGGACTGCGACCTCGTGGGCCTGGGCGTGTCGGCCATCAGCCGTGTCGGCGCGACCTATGCGCAGAACGCCAAAACGCTGGCTGAGTACGAGGAAGCGCTGGACCGGCGCCAGTTGCCGGTGCAGCGTGGCCTCGCGCTGACGGCGGACGATGAATTGCGTCGCGACGTCATCATGACGCTGATGTGCCAGGGGCGGCTGGAGTTCGATGCCATCGCGCAGCAGCATCGGGTCGACGTGGCCAGCTACTTCGCGGCCGAGCTGGCGCAGCTCGCGCCTCTCGCCCAGCAGGGCCTGGTCGTGCTGGAGAGCGACGCCATCCAGGTCACGCCGCTGGGCTGGTATTTCGTTCGGGCCGTGGCGATGGCGTTCGACCGCCATCTCCCCTCCAACGCGAACCGCGAGCGCTTCTCCAAGATCCTCTGATGGCCCTTGACGCCGCGCTGATCGCCTCGGCCACGCTGATGGGCCTGGCCGGCTCGCCGCATTGCGCAGCCATGTGCAGCGCGCCCTGTGCGCTGGCCGCGGGCCGGCGGCCGGCTCGGCTGCTGGTCGGGCGATTGCTGGGCTACTCGGCCGGCGGCGCGGTGGCCGCAGCATCGGCGCAGGCGCTGGCCAGGGCTTCAAGCAGCGTCATGCTGCTGCAGCCGGCCTGGGCCCTGCTGCAAGCGGCCTTGCTGCTGCTGGGCCTGACGCTGCTGGCACGCGGCCGTGTGCCGGCATGGCTGGGCGCCGTACGCTGGCGGCCCGAGCCGCGCCACGCCTTCGCGACCGGCCTGGCCTGGGTCGCCATGCCCTGCGGCCTGCTGCACGCCGCCCTGCTGCTGGCGGGGCTGGCGGGATCGCCGCTGAGCGGCGCCATGGCGATGGCCGGTTTCGCGCTGGCCAGCATGCCGGGCCTGGTCATCGCGCCGCTGTGGCGGGCGCGGCTGCTCAGGCGCGGCGCGGGCGGCGAGGTGCTGGCCCTGCGCCTGGCCGGGCTCGCGCTGGCCGCGGGCGCGGCCTGGGGCCTGGCGCACGGCGTCTGGCAGAGCCTGCGGCTGGCCTGCTGAGGCGGCCATAAACTCGCCGGGTTTCGTCTTTGTCTCGAAAGCCCACAAGCCATGTACCAACACATCAAGGTGCCTGAAGGCGGCCAGAAGATCACCGCCAATGCCGACTTCTCGCTGAATGTGCCCAACAACCCCATCATTCCCTACATCGAGGGCGATGGCACCGGCTTGGACATCACGCCCGTGATGCTGAAAGTCGTGGACGCGGCCGTGGCCAAGGCCTATGGCGGCACGCGCAAGATCCACTGGATGGAGATCTATGCCGGCGAGAAGAGCACCCGGGTCTACGGCCCCGATGTCTGGCTGCCGGAAGAGACGCTGCAGGCGGTCAAGGAGTACATCGTCTCCATCAAGGGGCCGCTGACGACGCCGGTCGGCGGCGGCATCCGCTCGCTGAACGTGGCCCTGCGCCAGGAGCTGGACCTCTACGTCTGCCTGCGCCCCGTGCAGTACTTCGACGGCGTGCCCAGCCCCGTGAAGGAGCCCCACAAGGTCGACATGGTCATCTTCCGCGAGAACTCGGAAGACATCTACGCCGGTATCGAGTACGAAGCCGAGAGCGACAAGGCGAAGAAGCTCATCAAGTTCCTGCAGGACGAACTGGGCGTCAAGAAGATCCGCTTCCCCGAGACCTCGGGCATCGGCGTCAAGCCCGTCAGCCGCGAAGGCACCGAGCGCCTGGTGCGCAAGGCCATCCAGTACGCCATCGACAACAACAAGCCCAGCGTGACCATCGTGCACAAGGGCAACATCATGAAGTTCACGGAAGGCGGTTTCCGTGACTGGGCCTATGCCCTGGCGCAGAAGGAGTTCGGCGCCCAGCCCATCGACGGCGGCCCGTGGTGCAAGTTCAAGAACCCCAAGACGGGCAAGGACATCACCATCAAGGACAGCATCGCCGACGCCTTCCTGCAGCAGATCATCCTGCGCCCGGCCGAGTACAGCGTCATCGCGACGCTGAACCTGAACGGCGACTACATCTCCGACGCGCTGGCCGCCCAGGTCGGCGGCATCGGCATCGCCCCGGGCGCCAACATGAGCGACTCCATCGCCATGTTTGAGGCCACCCACGGCACGGCGCCCAAGTACGCCGGCAAGGACTATGTGAACCCGGGCTCCGAGATCCTGTCCGCCGAGATGATGCTGCGCCACATGGGCTGGAAGGAAGCCGCCGACCTCATCATCAGCTCGATGGAAAAGGCCATCCTCAGCAAGAAGGTCACCTACGACTTCGCCCGCCTGATGGACGGTGCGACCCAGGTCTCGTGCTCGGGCTTCGGGCAGGTGATGATCGATCAGATGGAGTGACGTTGCGGCCCCATGGCGGCCGGTTCGTCTAACACCTAGACTCTGAGCATGCCCGATTACGCCAACACCTATGTGGCTGAAGAACAGCTGCTCATCTACGAAGGGGCGGACTTCGACGAGGTGGTGCTGGCGGATCGGTCGGGCAAGCGCGGTGCGCAGGTCTGGTGCTGGACGCGCCGAGAGACCGACCTCGATCGGGCGATCTGGCTGCGGCTGATCGTGGCGGTCGACGACAAGGACTCCCCGGAGACCGTCGAGCGGGTGCGAAGCGCCTTGAAGCCGAATCCCCTGCCGGATCCGTTCCGCAAGCCCCTGCCGCATTGAGCCCCCAAAGGAAAACCCCGGCTTAGGGCCGGGGTTTGGGGACGCTTGTGGTGCTTCACTCGGCGCCCGATGGGTGGCATTGCAGGAGGTCAACGCCTGGTATCAGACTGTATGAAATTAATCAGGCCGTTGGCTTGCTGTTGTATTACGGACTTCCCCCGAGCGTGAAATGGCAACGCTGCTGCTAAGAAGAAAAAGGGGCGCCGCTGGCGCCCCTTTGCTTTGGCAGCGGTGGATCAGCCGGCCAGGGCCTGCAAGGCGGCGTTGAAGGTCGCGCTGGGACGCATGACCTTGTCCAGCTTGGCCGTGTCGGGCAGGAAGTAGCCGCCGATGTCGGTGGGCTTGCCCTGGACTTCCTTCAGCTCGGCGGCGATCTTGGCCTCGTTGGCGGTCAGCGTCGCGGCAACCGGCTTGAAGCGGGCGGCCAGGTCGGCGTCCTCGGTCTGGGCGGCCAGTTCCTGGGCCCAGTACAGCGTCAAGTAGAAGTGGCTGCCGCGGTTGTCGAGCTCACCGGTCTTGGGGCTGGGGCCCTTGCCGTTGTCCAGCAGCTTGCCGGTGGCGGCGTCCAGGGTCTTGGCCAGCACCTTGGCCTTGGCGTTCTTGTTCTTCAGGCCCAGGTCTTCCAGGCTGACGGCCAGGGCCAGGAATTCGCCCAGGGAGTCCCAGCGCAGGTGGTTCTCCTCCACCAGCTGCTGCACGTGCTTGGGCGCCGAGCCGCCGGCACCCGTCTCGTACATGCCGCCGCCGGCCATCAGCGGCACGATGGACAGCATCTTGGCCGAGGTGCCCAGCTCCATGATGGGGAAGAGGTCGGTCAGGTAGTCGCGCAGGATGTTGCCGGTGGCGCTGATGGTGTCCTGGCCGCGGATGACGCGCTCCAGCGTGTAGCGCATGGCGCGCACCTGGCTCATGATCTGGATGTCCAGGCCGGTCGTGTCGTGCTCGTGCAGATACATCTTGACCTTGCGGATCAGCTGGGCCTCGTGCGGGCGATAGCTGTCCAGCCAGAAGACCACCGGCATGCCGGAGTTGCGGGCGCGGTTGACGGCCAGCTTGACCCAGTCGCGGATGGCGGCGTCCTTGCACTGGCACATGCGCCAGATGTCGCCCTGCTCGACGTTCTGGCTCAGCAGCACCTCGCCCGTCTCCAGGTCGGTGATGTTGGCCACGCCGTCTTCGGTGATCTCGAAGGTCTTGTCGTGCGAGCCGTATTCCTCGGCCTGCTGGGCCATCAGACCGACGTTGGGCACGGTGCCCATGGTGCGCGGGTCGAAGGCGCCATGCCATTTGCAGAAGTTGATGATCTCCTGGTAGATGCGGGCGAAGGTCGACTCGGGCATCACGGCCTTGACGTCCTTCAGGCGGCCATCGGCGCCATACATCTTGCCGCCGCTGCGGATCATGGCCGGCATGGAGGCGTCCACGATGATGTCGTTGGGCGAGTGGAAGTTGGTGATGCCCTTGGCCGAGTCCACCATGGCCAGCTCCGGGCGGTGCTCGTGGCAGGCGTGCAGATCGCGCTTGATCTCGTCCTGCTTGGCGCTCGGCAGCGTGGCGATCTTGGTGTACAGGTCCACCATGCCGTTGTTGACGTTGATGCCCAGTTCGTCGAACAGCTTGCCGTGCTTCTCGAAGGCGTCGCGGTAGAAGATGCGCACGCAATGGCCGAACACGATGGGGTGGGACACCTTCATCATGGTGGCCTTGACGTGCAGGGAGAACATCACGCCGGTCTTGCGCGCGTCCTCGATCTCCTTTTCATAGAAGGCCAGCAGGGCCTTCTTGCTCATGTACATGGAGTCGACCACCTCGCGGTCCAGCAACGAGACCTTGGGCTTGAGGATGATGGTCTTGCCGCTCTTGGTGATGAGCTCCATCTTCACGTCGCGGGCGCGGTCCAGCGTCATGGACTTTTCACCGTGATAGAAGTCGCCATCGTGCATGTGCGAGACATGGGAGCGCGAGGCCTGGCTCCAGTCGTCCATGCGGTGCGGGTTCTTGCGGGCGTATTCCTTGACGGCCTTGGGCGCGCGGCGGTCGGAGTTGCCTTCGCGCAGCACCGGGTTCACGGCCGAGCCGATGCACTTGTTGTAGCGGGCGCGGATGTCCTTCTGCTCGTCGGTTTCGGGCTTCTCGGGGTAGTCGGGGATCTTGTAGCCCTTGTCCTGCAGCTCCTTGATGGCGGCCTTCAATTGGGCCACCGAGGCGCTGATGTTGGGCAGCTTGATGATGTTGGCTTCGGGCTTGAGCGTCAGCTTGCCCAGGGCAGCCAGGTTGTCGGGCTGGCGCTGCGCTTCGGTCAGCAGCTCGGGGAACTGGCCCAGGATACGGCTGGCCACCGAGATGTCGCTGGTGACGACGTCGATGCCCGCCTGCGCCGCGAAGGCCTGGACGACCGGCAGCAGCGAGGCCGTGGCCAGGCGGGGGGCTTCGTCGGTCAGGGTGTAAACAATCTGGGGCGTCTTTTCGGCGGTCATGAGCGTGGTCCGGTAAGTGAGAAATCCGTGCGGCACACAGGGCCGGGGCGGCTGCGCGCAACACGTAACTCTAGCAAGCCGGCTCGGCGGCCTGCGGGGTTCTTGAACGCGAAAGCCCCGTGGCCTTGCGGCTCACGGGGCTTTTCGGGGGTGTCCTGCTCAGGAAGCCTGGGGCTGCTCCATGCTGCGAGCGGCTTCCATCGGCGTGATGTTCTGGGCGAGCTGGCCCTTGGGGCCCTGCACCAGGTCGAACTGCACCTGGCTGCCTTGCTTCAGGGTCCGGAAACCCTCCATCTGGATCGCCGAAAAGTGAGCGAAGACGTCATCGCCGCCGGTCTCCGGCTCGATGAAACCAAAGCCCTTGGCATCGTTGAACCACTTGACTTTGCCCAGCGCCATCATCTTGTCTCCATTCTTTGTGGCACCTCCCGAGGAGGCGGACGTGGATTCTGGTTGCGTGAACAAAAGCGTCAATTCGGGACCTTCCCGGCCGGGTTCACCCGAAGCTGCTTGCAATTTCGGGTGGCGTCGCCACTTGCCCGCAGTCGGCGAGGGAAACCCCTCGTCGATAGAATCCCGACATGCCTGTGCTCCCCGTTTTTTTACCGCGAAACCAGTCGGCTCCGCCCCCGCCCGTGCCTCCCCTGAAGCCCGGCAAGGACGAGGGCGAAGGTGCGGTCGTCGTCGAGCGCCAGACCCAGAAAACCGAGCCCCCGCGGCTCTACCAGGTCCTGCTGCTGAACGACGATTTCACGCCGATGGAGTTTGTTGTCATGGTTCTGCAGGAATTTTTCCGGCATGACCTCGATACGGCGACGCAGATCATGCTCAAAATCCACCACGAGGGTCGCGGGGTCTGCGGTGTGTTCACCAAGGACGTCGCCGCGACCAAGGTGGAGCTGGTTCTGGCCGCCTCACGGCGTGCCGGCCACCCCCTGCAGTGCATTATGGAGGCCGCATGATTGCGCAAGAGCTTGAAGTCAGTTTGCACATGGCGTTCGTCGAAGCGCGCCAGCAGCGGCACGAATTCATCACCGTCGAGCACCTGCTGCTCGCTTTGCTCGACAACCCCAGCGCCGCGGAGGTGCTGCGCGCCTGCGCGGCCAACCTGGATGACCTGCGCAAGAGCCTGACGCAGTTCATCAAGGAAAACACGCCGATGGTGGGCGGCAGCGACGAGGTGGACACCCAGCCGACGCTGGGCTTCCAGCGCGTCATCCAGCGCGCCATCATGCATGTGCAGAGCACCGGCAGCGGCAAGAAGGAAGTGACCGGCGCCAATGTGCTGGTGGCCATCTTCGGCGAGAAGGACTCGCACGCCGTCTACTACCTGCACCAGCAGGGCGTCACCCGCCTGGACGTCGTCAACTTCATTGCCCACGGCATCAAGAAGACCGATCCCGAGCCGCCCAAGAACCCGGAAGGGCAGGCTCCCGGCGGCCAGGAGGGCGAGCGCGAGGAAGGCGAGGGCGGCAATGCCAAGGCCTCGCCGCTGGAGCAGTTCACCCAGAACCTCAACCAGAGCGCCAAGGACGGCAAGATCGACCCGCTGATCGGCCGCGAGTTCGAGGTCGAGCGCGTGGTGCAGGTGCTGTGCCGCCGCCGCAAGAACAACCCGCTTCTGGTCGGCGAAGCCGGCGTTGGCAAGACGGCCATCGCCGAGGGCCTGGCCTGGCGCATCACGGAAGGCGAAGTCCCTGAGGTCCTCGCCGACGCCATCGTCTATTCCCTGGACATGGGCGCGCTGCTGGCGGGCACCAAGTACCGCGGCGACTTCGAGCAGCGCCTGAAGGCCGTGCTGAAGGCGCTGAAGGACCAGCCCAACGCCATCCTCTTCATCGACGAGATCCACACGCTGATCGGTGCCGGTGCGGCCTCGGGCGGCACGCTGGACGCGAGCAATCTGCTCAAGCCGGCGCTGAGCTCCGGCGCGATGAAGTGCATCGGCGCCACCACCTTCACCGAATACCGCGGCATCTTCGAGAAGGATGCGGCCCTGAGCCGTCGCTTCCAGAAGGTCGACGTGGCCGAGCCCTCGGTCGAGCAGACCATCGAGATCCTGAAGGGCCTGAAGAGCCGCTTCGAGGAGCATCACTCAGTCAAGTACGCCCTGGGCGCCCTGCAGGCCGCGGCCGAGCTGTCGGCCAAGTACATCAACGACCGCCACCTGCCGGACAAGGCCATCGACGTCATCGACGAGGCCGGCGCCGCCCAGCGCATCCTGCCCAAGAGCAAGCAGAAGAAGACCATCACCCGCGCCGAGGTCGAGGACATCGTCGCCAAGATCGCACGCATCCCGCCCGCCTCGGTCAACAGCGACGACCGCAGCAAGTTGAAGACCCTGGACCGCGACCTGAAGAGCGTCGTCTTCGGCCAGGATCCGGCCGTCGATGCGCTGGCCGCCGCCATCAAGATGGCGCGCTCGGGCCTGGGCCGGCCGGACAAGCCGGTGGGGTCATTCCTCTTCAGCGGCCCCACGGGCGTCGGCAAGACCGAAGTCGCCAAGCAGCTGGCCTACATCCTGGGCATCGAGCTGATCCGCTTCGACATGTCCGAGTACATGGAGCGCCACGCCGTCAGCCGCCTGATCGGTGCGCCTCCGGGCTATGTCGGCTTCGACCAGGGTGGCCTGCTGACCGAGGCCGTCACCAAGAAGCCGCACGCCGTGCTGCTGCTGGACGAGATCGAGAAGGCCCACCCGGACGTCTTCAACGTGCTGCTGCAGGTCATGGACCATGGCACGCTGACCGACAACAACGGGCGCAAGGCCGACTTCCGCAACGTCATCATCATCATGACGACGAATGCGGGCGCCGAGGCGCTGAACAAGGCCACCATCGGCTTCACCAACTCACGCCAGCAGGGCGACGAGATGGCCGACATCAAGCGCCTGTTCACGCCGGAGTTCCGCAACCGCCTGGACGCCATCGTGTCCTTCCGCCCGCTGGACGAGGAAATCATCCTGCGCGTGGTCGACAAGTTCCTGCTGCAGCTGGAAAGCCAGCTGCAGGAGAAGAAGGTCGAGGTCAGCTTCTCCGACGCGCTGCGCAAGCATCTCGCCAAGAAGGGGTTCGACCCGCTGATGGGCGCGCGGCCGATGCAGCGCCTGATCCAGGACACCATCCGCCGCGCCCTGGCCGACGAGTTGCTGTTCGGCAAGCTGGTCGACGGTGGCCGCCTCAGCGTGGACGTGGACGACAAGGGCGAGACGGTGCTGGACATCCACCCCACGCCACCCAAGCCCAGCAAGGACGGCAAGCCCAAGGCGGAACCCGCCACGGCATGAAGCAAGGGACGCCTCGGCGTCCCTTTTTCTTTCAGCCTGCCGGGTCCTGCCTGAAGAAGCCAGCCAGCAACTCGTACATCGCCGGCTCCTCGGCCCGCAGCGCGGCCGGGGCGACGAAGAAGGCTTCGGCGGCGACGGCGAAGAACTCCTCGACGGCTTCGCCGCCGTAGGGATCGATCAGCGTCTCCTCACCAGCGTCGATGCGGGTGCAGAACTTCTCCCACTCGGCGTCGATGACAGCAATCCAGCGCTCGCGCGCTTCGGCGTCGAGAGGTGGCACGCCGTCGGCGACGCCATCGCGCATGTCGATGACATGGGCGAACTCGTGGATGACGACGTTGTAGACGGCGTCGGCGCCGAACTCGGCCGGGTCGTCGCTGACGGCGATGGCGTTCCAGGTCAGCATCAGCGGGCCGCCCTCCATGGCCTCGCCGGCAAGTTCCTCGTCGTATTCGTGGACGACACCATCCTCGTCCTCGAAGCGGCGCTGGGCAACGACCTCGCCCTCGTGCATGACGATGCCGACAAAGCCGTCATACCAGGACAGGCCCAGGCGCAGCACCGGCAGGCAGGCCTGGGCGGCGACGGCCACGGCGACCTCGTCGCTGACCTCGAAGCCGCCGACGCCGTGGAATTCCTTGGTCGACAGGAAGAGGCTGGACAGGCGGCGCAGCTCGGCCAGGTCATCCTCGCTGCGCTGGGCCAGGAAGGGGTAGCGCAGCAGCGTCAGCCGCCACAACGCATCGGGAATGGTGTGGCGCTCGACGGCGCGTTGCTCGCGCCAGTTGCGAATGGCCTTCAGGATCACAGCGGCAGGCGTTGCAGGCCGGCAGCCGACAGGCGGATGACGTCGCCGCGCGGCGGCGTGGCGTCAAAGTCCCAATCGGACAACACGACGCGCTGGAGGCCATCGCCCAGATCATGCTCGGCGGGGCGGTGGGTGTGGCCGTGGATCATGGTCTTGGCTCCGGCCTCACGCAGCAGCGCGCGGCAAGCCTCGGCGTCCAGGTCGGTCGCCATCAGCTGCTTGGCCTGGGCGGCCTTGCTGCCTTCGCGCATCTGCCGGCCGAGAGCCTGGCGTGCGGCCAGGGGCTGGGTCAGCAGCTGGGCCTGCCATTCGGGGGAGCGCACCTGCTTGCGGAAGGCCTGGTAGGCGGTGTCGTGCAGGCATTGGGCATCGCCGTGCACCAGCAGCCAGCGCTGGCCAAAGGCGTCCAGCACGGTCGGGTCGGGCAGGGCGGTCATGCCGGCGTCCAGCAGCAGCTCGGCGCCGACCAGGAAGTCGCGGTTGCCGTGCATGAAGAAGAGGTCGAGCCGCTTCGAGGCCTCGCGCAGCAGGCGCACGACGCCGGCCTCGAAGGGCTCGTGGCGGGCGTCGTCGCCGACCCAGACCTCGAAGATGTCGCCGAGCAGCAGCACCGCCTGGGCCGGTGTCTCGGCGAGATGCCGTTCAAGCCGGGCGAGGGTGCCCGGCGTGTCGGGCCCGAGGTGCAGGTCGGACAGCAGGTCGACCTGCTGCCACTGCGCCGGGGCCGTCAGCGTGTGGATCAAACCTCGACGGCCTTTTCGATGATGACGTCCTCGACGGGCACGTCACCGTGGCCGCCGCGGCCGGCGGTCTTGGACTTCTCGATCTTGTCGACGACTTCCTTGCCCTCGATGACCTTGCCGAAGACGGCATAGCCCCAGCCCGACGGGCTCTCGGACTTGAAGTCCAGGAAGCCGTTGTTGGTCGTGTTGATGAAGAACTGCGCCGTGGCCGAGTGGGGCGCATTGGTGCGCGCCATGGCCAGCGTGTAGTGGGCATTCTTCAGGCCATTGTTGGCCTCGTTCTGGATCGGCGCCTCGGTGGGCTTTTGCTTCATGCCGACCTCGAAGCCGCCGCCCTGGATCATGAAACCCTTGATGACGCGGTGGAAGACCGTGCCGTCGTAGTGGCCGCTGCGGACGTATTGCAGGAAGTTGGCGACCGACAGGGGCGCCTTTTCGGCGTCCAGCTCGATGAGGATGTCGCCGTGGTTGGTGGTGAGTTTGACTTGGCTCATTTTTTGACGGGCTCGACGAGAGCCTTGGTGATGAAGATGGGCTTGATGGGCAGGTTTTCGTGCACGCCGGCCGCGCGAGTCTCGGCGGCACGGATCTTGTCGACAACGTCCATGCCTTCGACGACCTGGCCGAACACCGCGTAGCCTGTCCTCGGGTCGGTGGGTTCGCCGTCCAGGAAGAAGTTGTCGACGGCGTTGATGAAGAACTGCGACGTCGCGGAATTGGGGTCGCCTGTGCGGGCCATCGCGACCGTGCCGCGCAGGTTGGACAGGCCGTTGTGCGACTCGAGCGGGATGGGCGGCTTGGTGGGGCGCTGGTTCAGCTTGGCGTCGTAGCCGCCGGTCTGGACCATGAAGTTGGGGATGACGCGATGGAAGAGGACGCCGTTGTAGTGGCCGGCCTTCACGTACTGCACGAAGTTGGCCACCGACTTGGGCGCCTTCTCGGCATTCAGCTCGATGCGGATGTCGCCCTCGGTCGTCTGCAGCTTGACGGTCTGGGCCTGGGCGCCCAGCGTGGCCAGCAGGCCGGCGAGGAGAAGGGGAAGCAACTTGGTCATGGGAGGCGGGGGGTTAGCGGGTGCGCAGTTCGTGGGTCAGGGCCAGCGTGCGGTTGATCTTGCCGGCCAGGGCGTCGCTGGGCATCAGCGAGGCCTTCTGGGCGCGCTGGTAGGCACGCAGGGCCAGGCGCACCAGCACGTCGCCGAGATTCTCCTGTGCCTGGGCGTGGTCGGGGTGCACGCGCAGGGCCTGCTCCAGCGCCGTCTTGGCTTCGTCCAGCTCGCCTGCGGCGGCATGCAGGACGGCCAGATTGTTGTAGGGGTCGGCCAGGTCGGGGAAGTCCTGGGTGAGACGCGTGAAGATGGACATGGCCTGGGCGCGGTCGCCCAGCTCCATGCGCATCACGCCCAGGGCGAAGCGCAGTTGCAGGTCGTCGGGCTGGCGGGTCAGGGCCTGCTCGATCTGCTCGACGGCCTGGGTCTTCTGGCCGGCCAGCCACAGGCGCTGGGCGCTGGCGAGATCGTCAGCCCGGGCGGGTGCAGCGGTGAGCGCCAGAACCAACATGACGGGCAGCAGGAGGCGGGGGAGGGGCAGGCGCATGAGGGTTGACGCGGGGGGCGGCAGAAAGGACGGCAACAAAGGTCGGCCGCTATACTGAATTCATTCTATGAGCCCCGCCTGGCCGGACCCGGTGCGGGGCTTCTTGTTGGTGGCTACCGCCCGTTTCTCCATGTCCCTGCGCGTTTTCAATTCCCTCAGCCGCACTCTCGAAGACTTCCAACCGCTCGTGCCTGGCCAAGTGCGCATGTACGTTTGCGGCATCACGGTCTACGACCTGTGTCATATGGGACATCTGCGCATGAACATGGCCTTCGACGTCATCTACCGCTGGCTGCGCGCCAGCGGGCTTGACGTCACCTATGTTCGCAACATCACCGACATCGACGACAAGATCATCAAGCGCGCCGTCGAGCGCGGCATCACCATCCGCCAGCTCACCGAAGAGATGTCGGCTGCGATGCATGAGGACTTCGCCGCCGTCGGCCTGCTGCGCCCCGACCACGAGCCGCGCGCGACCGAATACGTGCCGCAGATGCTGTCGCTGATCGAGCGCCTCGAACAACGCGGCCTGGCCTATCGCGCCGAAGGTGGCGACGTGAACTATGCCGTGCGCAAGTTCCACGGCTACGGCAAGTTGAGCGGCAAGAGCATCGATGACCTGCGCGCCGGCGAGCGCGTGGCCGTGGACGACGGCAAGCTCGACCCGCTGGACTTCGTGCTGTGGAAGGCCGCCAAGGCCGAGGAGCCGGCCGACGCCAAGTGGGCCGCGCCCTTCGGCGAAGGCCGCCCGGGCTGGCATATCGAGTGCTCGGCCATGAGCTGCGCCCTGCTGGGCGAGGCCTTCGACATCCATGGCGGCGGCACCGATCTGCAGTTCCCGCACCACGAGAACGAGATCGCCCAGAGCCAGGGTGCCGGCTATGACTTCGCGAAGTACTGGCTGCACAACGGCTTCCTGAACGTCGACGGCGAGAAGATGTCCAAGAGCCTGGGCAACTTCTTCACCATCCGCGACGTGCTGCAGAAGTTCGACGGCGAGACGCTGCGCTTCTTCATGCTGCGCACCCATTACCGCCGCCCGTTCAACTTCAGCGACGCCCACCTCGAGGACGCACGCACGGCATTGACGCGGCTCTACACGGCGCTGGACGCCGTCCCGCCCGCCGATGTCGCCATCGACTGGGCAGAACCCAGCGCCGCGGCCTTCAAGACGGCCATGGACGAGGACTTCGGCACGCCCGGCGCCATCGCCGTGCTGTTCGACCTCGTCAACGAGGTCAACCGCGACCGCTCGCCCCAGCGTGCCGGCCTGCTCAAGGCACTGGCCGGCGTGCTGGGCATCCTGCAGCAGGCCCCGCGCGCCTATCTGCAGGGCGGCTCGGGCGACGAGGCCGCCTGGATCGAGGAGCGCATCGCGGCGCGCGCCGCCGCCAAGGCCGCCAAGGACTTTGCCGGCGCCGACGCCATCCGCGCCGAGCTGACGGCCAAGGGCATCACGCTGAAGGACGGTGCCGGCGGCACGACGTGGGTGAAGAGCTGATGGCATCGAAGACCCCTGCCGAGGTCGCGCCCGAAGTGATCCCGGCCTACTGGGACGAGGCCTGCAAGCATCTGGTCAAGCGCGACCGGGTCATGAAGAAGCTCATCCCGCAGTTTGGCGAGGCCCGCCTGCAAAGCCGCGGCGATGCCTTCGCGACGCTGGCCCGTTCCATCGTCGGCCAGCAGATCTCCGTCAAGGCGGCCCAGTCGGTCTGGACCCGCTGGATGGCACTGATGCCCAAATTCCAGCCCGCCGCCGTGCTGGGCCTGGGCGTGGAGGAGCAGCGTGCCGCCGGCCTGTCCGCGCGCAAGGTCGAGTACCTGGCGGACCTGGCCAAGCATTTCGACTCCGGCCAGGTTCATGTGCGCCAATGGGCGCAGATGGACGACGAAGCCATCATCGAGGAACTGGTCGCCATCCGCGGCATCGGTCGCTGGACGGCCGAGATGTTCCTGATCTTTCATCTGATGCGCCCCAATGTGATGCCCTTGGACGACATCGGCCTGCTGAAGGGCATCAGCCAGAACTACTTCTCCGGCGAGCCCGTGTCACGAGCCGAGGCCCGCGAAGTCGGCGACGCCTGGGCACCTTACCGCTCGGTTGCGGTTTGGTACATTTGGCGCAGCCTGGATCCACTGCCGGTGGATTACTAGCCCACGTCCTACCGCCTCCGCGCGGTAGAAAGACGGCGGGCGTTTGATATCAGGACGACTGATGAGCAAGAAGCACTTCCTAGAGTTCGAACAACCCATTGCCGAGCTCGAGACCAAGATCGAAGAGCTGCGCTATGTGCAGAGCGAGTCGGCCGTCGACATCTCGGAAGAGATCGACCGCCTCTCCAAGAAGAGCCAGCAGCTGACCAAGGACGTCTACTCCAACGTCGCGCCCTGGCAGGTCTATCAGGTGGCCCGCCACCCGCAGCGCCCGCAGACCCTGGACTACTGCGCCGAAGTCTTCACCGAGTTCCAGGAACTCCATGGCGACCGCCACTTCGCCGACGACGCGGCCATCGTCGGCGGCATCGCGCGCTTCAACGGCCAGGCCTGCATGGTCATCGGCCACCAGCGCGGCAGCGATGCCAAGGAGCGCACGCTGCGCAACTTTGGCATGCCGCGCCCCGAGGGCTATCGCAAGGCCCTGCGCCTGATGAAGCTGGCCGAGAAGTTCGGCCTGCCCGTCTTCACCTTCATCGACACCATGGGCGCCTATCCCGGCATCGGCGCCGAGGAGCGTGGCCAGTCCGAAGCCATCGGCCGCAACATCCTCGAGATGGCGCAGTTGGAAGTGCCCATCATCGCCACCGTCATTGGCGAAGGCGGCTCGGGCGGGGCGCTTGCCATCGGCGTGGCCGACCAGGTGCTGATGCTGCAATTCGCGGCCTATTCCGTCATCTCGCCCGAGGGCTGCGCCTCCATCCTGTGGAAGAGCAGCGAGCGTGCGTCGGATGCGGCCGAGGCCCTGGGCATCACGGCCCACCGGCTGAAGGCTCTCGGACTCATCGACAAGATCGTCAACGAGCCGGTGGGTGGTGCCCATCGCGATGCCAAGCAGATGGCGTCCAACCTGAAGCGCGCGCTGAGCGACTCGCTGCGCCAGGTCAGCGACCTCAAGACCCGCGAGCTGCTGGACCGCCGCTATGAGCGCGTCCAGGCCTATGGCCGCTTCAGCGACACCAAGAACCGGTGATGCGGTCGCCGTCGCGTTCAGCGGCGGCCTCGATTCCACGGCCCTGTTGCATGCCACCGCCCGCGCGGCGGTGGGTGCCAGGGTCGTTGCACTTCATGTCCACCACGGCCTGCAGCCTCAGGCCGATGACTGGGCCGCGCATTGCGAACGCGTGGCGCGCGAATTCGGCGCCGGCTTTGCCTGTACGCGGCTGAGCGGTGCGCCGACGCGCGGCGACAGCATCGAGGCCTGGGCCCGCGAGGGGCGGCACCGTGCGCTGCACGACATGGCGATCGCTGCCGGCGCCGACCTGCTGCTGCTGGCCCAGCACCGCCAGGACCAGGCTGAGACTTTCCTGCTGCAGGCCATGCGAGGCGCCGGCACGGCGGGATTGGCGGGTATGCCTCGTGCTCAATGGCGAAACGGCCTGTGCTGGGCGCGGCCCTGGCTGGATCAACCGCGGGATCTCATCCGTGCCTATGCCGAACAGCACGCGCTGAGCTGGATCGAGGATCCCAGCAATGCCGATCCGCGCTATGCCCGCAACCGCTTACGCCAGACGCTGTGGCCGGCCTTTCCGGCGGCCGAGGCCGGGTTGGCCCAGGCCGCTCGCTGGGCCCAGCAGGCCGGGGCGCTGGCGGCGGAAGTGGCGGCCGAGGACCTGGCCCGCCTTTCGACTCCCGAGCGCCTGGACCTCGTGGCCCTGGCCGAGCTGTCTCCCGCGCGGGCCAGCAATGCGCTGCGGGCCTGGCTGGCGCCGCACACGGCCGCGCCCACCAGCCTGGTGGAGCGCCTGTTGACCGAGTGGCGGCCGGGCGCGACGCTGAGCTGGCCGGCGCCGGGCGGCGCGTTGCATGCCTACCGCGGCGGCTTGTTCTGGGCGGCTGAATCCCTGCAGCCACCGCCGCCTGCCGCCCTCGATCTGCAGCGCCCGGGGCTGCATCCCCAGCCCGGCTGGGGCGGTGCCTGGCTCGTCGAGCCGGCTACGCCGGGCATCGCGAGCGGGCGCCTCGCCGGGTTGACGCAGCGCGCGCGCTGCGGTGCCGAGCAATTCCAGCGCGCCCCGGCCGCGGTGCCACGCGGCCTCAAGAAGGCCTGCCAGGAGGCCGGTCTGCCGCCCTGGCGGCGTGGCGGGCCGCTGCTGTTCGACGCCGCAGACCGCCTCATCGCCGTCGCCGGCCTCGGCATGGACGCCCGTGCCTTCGCCAATCAAGATGAGCCGCAGCTGTCTTTGCGCTGGCTGGAGGACTCAGCCTTGCCGCAGAGCGAAGGCGAGGGCGGGACTGCCGCATAAAATCAGGGGTTTGCGAGCATGCCGTCCCGGCGGCTCACCTTCAGCCTTCGCTCAATCTCATGGCTCTGATCGTCCACAAGTACGGCGGCACCTCGATGGGTTCCACCGATCGCATTCGCAATGTCGCGAAGCGCGTCGCCAAATGGGTGCGCGCCGGCCACCAGATGGTGGTCGTGCCCTCGGCGATGAGCGGCGAGACCAACCGCCTGCTCGGCCTGGCCAAGGAGTTGTCGCCCGCCAGCATGAGCGCGGAAGTCAACCGCGAACTGGACATGATCGCCGCCACCGGCGAGCAAGTCTCGGTGGGGTTGCTGGCCATCGCGCTGCAGGCCGAAGGCGTGCAGGCCGTCAGCTACACGGGCTGGCAGGTGCCGGTCGCGACCGACTCCTCCTACACCAAGGCCCGCATCGAGAGCATCGACGACAAGCGCGTGCGCGCCGACCTGGCCGAGGGCAAGGTCGTCGTCATCGCCGGCTTTCAGGGCATCGACGCCGACAACAACATCACGACGCTGGGCCGTGGCGGCTCCGACACCTCGGCCGTGGCGATCGCCGCCGCGATGAAGGCCGACGAGTGCCTGATCTACACCGACGTCGACGGCGTCTACACGACCGACCCGCGCATCGTCCCCGAGGCGCGCCGCCTGCACACCATCAGCTTCGAAGAGATGCTGGAGATGGCGTCGCTGGGCTCCAAGATCCTGCAGATCCGCTCGGTGGAGTTCGCCGGCAAATATCGCGTGCCGCTGCGCGTGCTGTCCAGCTTCACGCCCTGGGACATCGACATCAACGAGGAAGCCAAGTCCGGCACCCTGATCAGTTTTGAAGAGGACGAAAAAATGGAACAAGCCGTCGTTTCGGGCATTGCCTTCAACCGTGACGAGGCCAAGGTGACGCTGCTCGGCGTGCCCGACAAGCCCGGCATCGCCTTCCAGATCCTGGGTCCGGTGGCCGAGGCCAACATCGACATCGACGTCATCATCCAGAACGTCTCCCACGACGGCAAGACCGACTTCTCCTTCACCGTGCACCGCAACGACTACGCGCGCACGATGGAGCTGCTGCAGAACACCGTGGGCCCGGCCACCAACGCCAGCAAGGTCGTCGGCGATCCCAAGATCTGCAAGGTCTCCATCGTCGGCATCGGCATGCGTTCGCATGTCGGCGTGGCCAGCAAGATGTTCCGCGCGCTGTCGGAAGAGGGCATCAACATCCAGATGATCTCGACGAGCGAGATCAAGACCAGCGTCGTCATCGACGAGAAGTACATGGAGCTGGCCGTGCGCGCGCTGCACAAGGCCTTCGACCTGGATCAGGAAGCCGCCTGAAACGGAGCCCCTCGTCCAAGGAGTACCTTGGCCGGTCTTGCAGACCGCGCTGCGGCATGAGCCGCAGCCCTTCGGCAGGCACAAGCCGCCCACTGGGCGCCATGTGTCCGGCCTCAGCCCGCGAGGGGATGGCGATGCTTGCCGGCTCGACCGGCAAGCACATCGCCAGAGCGGGCCGGCTAGGGAGCGGCCCGGCGCTCGGCCCGCAGGAAAACGGAACGAAAAACTGATTTCCCTCTGAGAGAGGCGCCGCGCTGGTATAGAATGCGCGGCTGTGCTGGAGACGTGACCGAGTGGCCGAAGGTGCTCCCCTGCTAAGGGAGTATGTGGGCAAAACCTGCATCGAGGGTTCGAATCCCTCCGTCTCCGCCAGACACATTCAAAGCCCGTCATCGACGGGCTTTTTCTTTTTTTGGGCCCGTTCCATGGACGGGCCTTTTGTCCGCCGCTGCGCGCTCCGTGCGCCTCTGGCCGCTTTTGGGCGATTCGTCACGAATTGAGCGATTCGAGTCCAAATTTGCCAAATCGGTCGGCGAATCGGTTATTTATGATCGCTGTGTGGCGATCAAAAGAAGAAATCGGTTGGGAAGGGCGTGCCGCGCCCTGATTGCACTGGCTGGCACCTGGCTGGCCGGTGCGGCCGTGCACGCCGCGCCGCCGCCGGCCCCGGCGGTGAAGATCTTTGTGCCCTTCATGGCCGGCGGCGAGGCCGACGGGTCGGCGCGCAATTTCATCCAGAGCGCGACCCGTGTGGGCGGTCTGGGCTTCGAGATCATCCATCTGACGGCCGAGTCGGGTGCCGCCGCGGGCCGTGCCGTCAAGCAGGCCGCATCGGATGGCCAGACCCTGCTGCTGGCCCGCGTGGGCAGCGTCGCCATCCTGCCGGCACTGTCACCCGGTACAGCCCCGCCGGTGGGCGACTTCACCGTGCTGGCCCTGCTCGATCAGGCGCCGCTCATCTGTGCCGTTCGCACGGGGACACCCGTTCTGTCCATGCGCGAGCTGCTGGCGGCCATCGAGGCCACGCCCGGGAAGCTGCGCTACAGCACCGCCGGGGCCGGCACGCTGCAGAACCTGGCCGTGCGCTATCTGCTGGCGCTGAGCGGCCTGCCGGCCGACGCGGCCAAGCCCCTGCATTTCGGCCAGGGGTCCCTGGCCACCCAGGCCCTGCTCAATGGCGAGGTCGATTTCAGCTGCAACAACGCGCGCACCATGGTGCCGGCCGTGCAGTCGGGCAGCCTGCGCGCCCTGATGACGACGGCACAAGGCCGGCTCAAGTCGCTGCCACGCCTGCAGAATGCCGCCGAACTGGGCCTGCGTGACATGCAGCAGCTGCAGGGCTGGTCGGCCCTGCTGGGGCCGGCGGGCATGCCGGTGCAGGCGGTTCAGCGCTGGCGCAGCGTGCTGGACAAGGTGGCCGCCGATCCCGAGTGGCAGGCCGGCACCGAAACCATGGGGGCCTCGCCCCGCATCCAGGCCATCAAGGATCCGACCCAGTATCTGCGCCAGCAGGCTCAGTTCTACGAGCGCCTCGTGACGACACTGGAGGCCAGGCCATGAATTCGCCACCGCGCCGCCGCCTCTGGCCCTGGATCGTCGATGTGGCCCTGGTCATCCTGATCCTTGCCGTGGGCCTGGTGGGCAGCGTTGCCGCCTATCGTTCTCTGGCGCTGAAGGCCGCCGGCCAGCAGCGCGAGCTGCTGAATGCCATGGGGCAGAGCGTCGTCGGCGCCTTCGACCTGCAACTGGTGCGGGTCGTGGAGACGCTGCAGGCGGCCAGCCAGATGATGTCGGCCCAGCCCCAACTGACGCACGCCCAGTTTGCGCGTTATGGCACGGGGCTGGTGGGCGACTTGTCGCCGCTGAGCCTGCTGGAGTGGCAGCCCGTCGTGCCGCATGCCCAACTGGGTGAATTCGAGCGTCTGGCGAATCTGGAGCAACCCGGCTATCGCGTCGTCGAGCCGGCACCTGACCATCAGGGCGAGGGTTTCGTGCCCGCCCGCGAACGTGAGCTGCATGTGCCGGTGCGCTATTCCTGGCCCGAGAGCGGTGCGGCCGTCGGCGTGGACATGGCCTTCGACCCGCGCCGTATGCGCTCCAAGCAGATCGCCCGCGATGCCGGCGTGCCCATCGCGTCCGAGACCTTCCCGCTGATCCGGCGCGGCCAGCAGACGGCGGCCATCAATGGCTTCGCGGTGTCCGCCCCCGTCTATCGGTCGACCCGGCCGGCCGGTGTCGAGGCGCGTCGCCACGAGCTGGTCGGCTACCTGGCCGGCGTCATCGAACTGCCTGCACTCATGTCCGAGGCGGCGCTGCGGGCCGATGCCAATGGCCTGGACGTCTTCGTCTTCGATCAGGAGGAGAAGCACCGCCTCATCTACTCCTCGGCCGGCAGCGAACCCTTCCAGACCGACGAGCGCGACACGGCCCTCAGCGTCGATGTCGGCGGCCGCCCCTGGCAACTGGTGCTCAGGCCCCGCCCGGGCGCCTTCGCCAGTGAAGGCGACAGGACGCCGCTGCTGGCCCTGGCCACGGGCGGCCTGGCCAGCCTGCTTGTCGCGCTGGCCGTGGCGCGCAGCCTCGTCGTCAGGCGCCGGCTGGAGCGCACCGAGGTCGACCTGGCCGAGGACCGCCAGCGCATGGCCAATGTGCTGGACGGTACGGCCGCCGGCACCTGGGACTGGCATATCGACAGTGGCCGCCTGGACATCAACGAGCGCTGGGCCCAGATGCTGGGCCGCACGCGGGCCGAGCTCGAACCCGTGACGGGCACGACCTGGGAGAGGCTGTGCCATCCCGGTGACCTCATCGAGGCCAGCCTGGCCATGAAGCGTCATTTCAGCGGCGCGGACGAGCGCTACACGGCCGAGTTCCGCATGCGCCATGCCGACGGCCACTGGGTCTGGGTGCAGAGCAATGGCAGCGTCTTCGAGCGTGACGCCGAGGGCCGCCCGCTGCGCCTGGCCGGCACGCATATGGACATCTCGCGCCGCAAGGCCGACGAGCAGCGCCTGCAGGACGACGCCAGGGCCCTGGAGGCGGCGAATCGCCAGTTGCGCGACCTGGCCATCGTCGACGCGCTGACCGGGGCCTTCAACCGGCGTCATTTCAACGACGTCTGCCTGGCGGCCCTCGCCGGCGCCCAGCGTGGCCAGGCCGTGGCCCTGTGCATGCTCGACGTGGACCATTTCAAAGCCTACAACGACCGCTATGGTCACCAGGCGGGCGACACCGTCCTCAAGGCGCTGGCCCAGACCCTGAAGGACGGCCTGAAGCGCTCGACCGATGCGCTGTTCCGCCTCGGCGGGGAGGAGTTCGGCATCATCTTCTCGGCCACCTCGGCCGAAACGGCCCTGCATTTCGTCGACCAGCTCACGACCGCCCTACATGCCCTGGCCCTGCCGCACGAGGGCAGCCCGCGGAAGGTGGTCACGGCCAGCTTCGGCCTGGCCTGGTGGGCCGCACCGAGTTCCCTGCTGACCCCCGAGGCCATGTACGCCGCCGCCGACGAGGCTCTCTACGAGGCCAAGCGCGGCGGACGCGACCAGGTCGTCATGCGCTGCTTCCTGGCCGGCGAAGGCGAAGCCGAGGCCAGGCCGTCGGAGCCCATGGCCCTGAGCGGCCCTCAGGCGTAGCGCGTCGCGCGGCCCGCGCGCACAAAGGCCCACAGCTCCAGCCCCAGACCGCGCGCCGTCGCGATGGCCAGGCTGCTGGGCGCCGACATGCAGGCCAGCAGGCCAATGCCCGCCATGGCCGTCTTGTGCACCAGCTCATAGCTGGCACGGCTGGACATCAGCACGAAGCCGCCGCGGGTGTCGGCATCGCGGCGGGCGAGGGCGCCGGTCAGCTTGTCCAGCGCGTTATGACGGCCGATGTCTTCGCGGGCCAGCAGCAGTTCGCCGTCGGCCTGGCACCAGGCCGCGCCGTGCAGGCCGCCGCAGCGTGCGTTGAGCACCTGGGCAGCGGGCAGGGCGGCGAGGGCTCGGTCCAGGGCGTCGCCCGCGAGCCGGGGCGGCAGCACCGGCTGGGGCCGGACGGCCGCCAGCTCCGCCAGGCTGTCCACGCCGCACAGGCCGCAGCCGGTGCGGCCGGCCAGGGTGCGGCGGCGGGCCTTCAGGCGCTGATCGCAGGCGGCGGTCACGGTCAAGGCCAGTTCCAGCCCTTGTGGCTGGGGCTGGACTTCGATGTCGAGCAGATCCCGCCGCGATGTGAACCAGCCCTCGGCGAGACCGAACCCCAGCGCGAACTCCTCGAGGTCGGCCGGCGTGGCCAGCATGACGGCCTGCGAAATGCCGTTGACGGTCAGCGCGACCGGCACTTCGGTGGCGACCTCCTCGTCGGCCGCCGTGTTCAGGGGTTTCAGCGTTTGCAGGGCATCGACATTCAGCATGGCGGCGATGATAGGCACCTTGTTTTTCTGGAGCCGCCGTGTACCTGCCCGCCCACTTCAAGTCTGCCGATCTCGACCATGCCCTGCGCCTGATCGACGAGCATCCGCTGGCCTTGCTGCTGGGCCCGGACGCGGCAGGGCAGAGCTTCGGCAGCCACCTGCCGCTGGTCGTCGTGCCGGACGATGGCGGCCTGGTGCTGGAAGGTCATATGGCGCGTGCCAATCCGCATTGGGGCTGGCTGTCGCAGCAGCAGAGCCTGCTGGCCGTCTTCAGCGGCCCGAGCGCCTATGTCAGCCCCAGCCACTATGACTCCGTGCAGAACGTGCCGACCTGGAACTATGCGGCCCTGCACGCCTATGGCGACATCGAGCTGATCGATGGCCAGGCCGACAAGGACGCGCTGCTGAAGCGCCTCATTGGCCGCTTCGAGCCCGAGTACGCCGAGCAGTGGCGCGGCCTGAAAGAGGACTACCAGCACAAGCTGTTGGGCGCCATCGTCGGCTTTCGCATCCGCGTGACGCGCTGGGAACTCAAGCTCAAGATGAGCCAGAACCGCGCGGCGACGGAGCGCCAGCGCATTCGCGAGGCGCTGGCGGCTTCCGACCGTGCCGAGGACCGCGCCACCGCCGACTGGATGGCGCGGCTGCAAGCCTAGGCCGGCACGTCCTCGCCCAGCGCCCGCCGCAGCGCCATGGCCGCATGAGGAGCGCGCTCCTTGGCGCCGCTGATGAAGTAGACAAAGACATCGCGAGGAGCCGCTGCGGCGGCGGCAGGCTCGATGCGCGGCACGCCCTCGGGCTCACCACCCTCGGCCCATGCTTGAGCCGACGCCGCCAGTTGCGGGAAGACCTCGGGCTTGCAGCCCAGTGGCTCCTCGCTGTGCGTGCGCATGATGCGGGTGTAGACGAAATCGCCCGTGGGCTCGGCAATCGGTGGGTAGTCGTCGGATTCGGTGAACACCGTCGCGGCCTTGTACTTGCGTGCCAGGGCGAGGTACTCGGGGCTCTGGAAGCTGGCATGGCGCACGTCCAGCGCATGGCGCAGTTTGAGGCCATCAACCTGGGTCGGCAGCAGCTCGAGGAAGGCCGTCAGATCGGCGGCGTCGAATTTATGGGTCGGCGCCAGCTGCCAGACGATGGGGCCGAGCTTGTCGCCCAGCTCGGCAATGCCGCTGTCGATGAAGCGCTTGATGGAGTCGGCGCCATCGGCCAGAACGCGGCGCTGCGTCGCGAAGCGGATGGCCTTCAGCGAGAACATGAAGCCCTCAGGCGTTTCCTTGCGCCATTTGGCGAAGGTGGCCGGCTTCTGGGCGCCGTAATAGGTGCTGTTGATCTCGATGGCCGTCAGATGCTGGCTGGCGTATTCCAGCTCACGGGCCTGCGGCCATCCCTTGGGGTAGAAGTTGTCGCGCCAGGGCTCGAAGTTCCAGCCGCCGATACCGACCCTGATCTTTGCTGCTGAGCTCACGCTAGCGCCTCCTGGCTGCTGACTGTATGAAAAAACAGTCTATCGGCCAGAAGGCTGCCAACGCAAGCGGGCTTACATGCCGGCGTAGTTGGGACCGCCGCCGCCCTCGGGCGTGACCCAGACGATGTTCTGCGTCGGGTCCTTGATGTCGCAGGTCTTGCAGTGCACGCAGTTCTGCGCATTGATCTGCAGGCGTTCGCCACTGCCGCCCTCGTTGGGCACGAACTCGTAGACGCCTGCCGGGCAGTAGCGGCTCTCGGGGCCGGCGTATTTGGCCAGGTTGACCTGCACCGGCACCGTGTCGTTCTTCAGCGTCAGGTGGGCGGGCTGGTTCTCTTCGTGATTGGTGTTGGAGATGAATACCGAGGAGAGGCGGTCGAAGGTCAGCTTGCCGTCCGGCTTGGGATAGGCGATGGGCTGGCACTCGGCGGCCGGGCGCAGCGAGGCGCTGTCGGCCTTGTGGTTGTGCAGGGTCCACGGCGGGCTCTTGACGCCCAGTTTGGGCAGCAGCCACTGCTCGATGCCCGTCATCAGCTGTCCCGTCGTCTTGCCCTTCTTGAACCAGAGCTTGAAGTTGCGGGTCTGCTGCAGTTCCTCGTTCAGCCAGCTCTTCTCGAAGGCTTCGGGGTAGGCCGTCAGCTCGTCCTGGGCGCGGCCGGCGTCCAGGGCCGGGGCCAGGGCCTCGGCGGCCAGCATGCCGCTCTTGATGGCCGCATGGCTGCCCTTGATGCGGGCGGCGTTCAGATAGCCGGCGTCGCAGCCGATCAGGCAGCCGCCCGGGAAGACCGTCTTGGGCAGGGCCTGGGGCGTGCCGTTGTTGATGGCACGGGCGCCGTAGCCGATGCGCTTGCCGCCTTCGATATGGGCGCGGATGGCCGGGTGGGCCTTCCAGCGCTGCATCTCTTCAAACGGGCTCAGATAGGGGTTGTCGTAGTCCAGGCCGATGACGAAGCCCAGCGTGACCTTGTTGTCTGCCAGGTGATACAGGAAGCCGCCGCCGAAGGTGTCGCCCTCCATCGGCCAGCCGGCCGTGTGCACGACCTTGCCGGGTTGGGCCTTGTCGGCGGGGATCTCCCACAGCTCCTTGATGCCGATGGCATAGGTCTGGGTGTCCTTGCCTTCGGTCAGCTTGTACTTGGCGAGCAATTGCTTGCCCAGATGGCCGCGAGCGCCCTCGGCAAAGACCGTGTACTTGCCGAGCAGCTCCATGCCGAGCTGGAAGTGGTCGGTGGGCTCGCCGTCCTTGCCCAGGCCCATATTGCCGGTGGCCACGCCCTTGACGCGGCCCTGTTCGTCGTAGAGCACTTCGGCGGCGGCAAAGCCCGGGAAGATCTCGATGCCCAGGCCCTCTGCCTGCTGGGCCATCCACTTGACGACGTCGGACAGGCTGATGACGTAGCAGCCGTGGTTGTGGAAGTTGCGCGGCACCAGCCAGTCGGGCGTGCGCTGGCTGCCGGTCTCGCTCAGGAAAAGCACGTCGTCGCCGGACACCGGCTGGCTCAGCGGCGCGCCGAGTTCCTTCCAGTTCGGGAACAGCTCTTCCATGGCACGCGGGTCCATGACGGCGCCGGACAGGATGTGGGCGCCGGGCTCCGAGCCCTTTTCGAGCACGACGATGTTGGCGTCGGGCTTGATCTGCTTGAGGCGGATGGCCGTGGCCAGGCCTGCGGGCCCGCCGCCGACGATGACCACGTCGTACTCCATGGACTCGCGGGGGCCGAACTGGGCGAGGATTTCTTCGGATGTCATGCAGGTCTCCGTCAGCTTTGAATTGCGCGCGATTCTAGAGAGGCTGGATTGCGAATCGAACGATCGTGCTTTTTTAGTATGGGCAGCCTAGGCCGGTAGGATGGCTGCAACCCACTCGGAAGGCAGTCTCATGAGTTACTCCATCAATCTCGAAGGCCGTGTCGCCCTGATCACCGGCGCCTCCAGCGGCCTGGGCGCGCAATTCGCCAAGACGTTGTCGCAAGCCGGCGCCTGCGTCGTGCTCGCCGGCCGCCGCGTCGAGCGGCTCAAGGACCTGCGTGCGGAGATCGAAGGCAATGGCGGCGACGCCCATGTCGTGCAGCTCGACGTGACCGACGTGGCCAGCATCAAGGCCGCCGTGGCCCACGCCGAGACCGAGGTCGGCACGCTGGACATCCTGATCAACAACTCGGGCGTGTCCACCACCCAGCGCCTCACCGACGTCACCGAGAACGACTACGACTACGTGATGGACACCAACACGCGCGGCGCCTTCTTCGTCGCGCAGGAGGTGGGCAAGCGCATGCTGGCCCGCGCCCGCGGCTCGGCACCGGGCACCTTCATCGGCGGGCGCATCGTCAATGTCGCCTCCATGGCCGGCCTGCGCGTGTTGGGCCAGATCGGTGTCTACGCGATGAGCAAGGCCGCCGTCATCCACATGACGCGGGCCATGGCCCTGGAGTGGGGCAAGTACGGCATCAATGTGAATGCCATCTGCCCGGGCTATATCGACACCGAGATCAACCACCACCACTGGGGCACCGAGCAGGGCAAGAAGCTCGTCGACCTGCTGCCGAGGAAGCGTGTCGGCCAGCCCCAGGACCTGGATACCTCGCTCTTGATGCTGTGCGCCAACGAGAGCCACTTCATCAATGGCGCGGTGATCCAAGCTGATGATGGGTTCGGCGTCTGATCATGAAGCCCCTCGCCCGGTCCGGCCGCTCTGAACGCGGGCCTGCCCAGTCGGTCCCCCGTGGGGACGGCGATGGCACGGGCATCGAGCCCATGCAACATCGCCAACGCGGGCCGGCTAGGGAGCGGCCCGGCGCTCGGCCCGCAATACCAAACAAATAAATGAAGAAAAGAGACCTGACCCCGCTGGAGGCCCGCGTCCTCGCCGTCCTCGTCGAGAAGGAATCCACCGTGCCGGACAGCTATCCGCTGTCGGCCAATGCCTTGACCTCGGGCTGCAACCAGAAGACGGCGCGCGACCCCGTCATGGACGTGTCCGAAGCCGAGGTGCTGGCCACCGTCGAGGAGCTCAAGGGCCTGAGCCTGGTCAACACGGTCAGCGGCAGCCGCGTGGTGCGCTACGAGCACAACTTCGCGCGCGGCTTCGGCGTGCCTGGTGCCGCGGTGGCCCTGCTGACCCAACTGATGCTGCGCGGCCCGCAGACGGCCGCCGAGCTGCGCCAGAACACGGAGCGCCTGCACCGCTTTGCCGACGTGTCCTCGGTGGAAGGCTTCCTCGAGGAGCTGGCCGAGCGCGAGCAGCCCTTTGCCATCAAGCTGCCGAAGGCGCCGGGCGCTCGCGAGGCGCGCTGGGCGCATCTGCTGTGCGGGCCGGTGGCGTCCGTCGAGCAGGCCGCTGTGGCGGCCATGCCGCGCGACGAGGAGGTTGCCCTGCTGCGTGCGGAGGTCGCCTCCCTGCGCCAGCTCGTCAACCGCATCGCCGTCGAACTCGGCATCACACCATGAGGTATCTCGTCCCGGCCGAGAAGAAGTTGACCTTCGAGCTGCGCATCCAGATGCGCTGGGGCGACATGGACGCCATGGGCCATATCAACAACACGCTCTACTTCCGCTACCTGGAGATGGCGCGTGTGGACTGGTTGGCCTCCATCGGGGCGCCGCCCAACCCGGGCGGGCAGGGGCCGGTCATCGTGAACGCCTTCTGCAACTTCTATCGCCAGCTGAAGGTGCCGGGAGAAGTGCTGGCCAAGCACTATGTCAGCGATCCTGGCCGCACCAGTTTCGAGACCTGGATCACGCTGGAGAGGCTCGACGAGCCTGGCGTCATCTACGCCGAGGGCGGCGCGACGACGCTGTGGTTCGACGCCCAGACCGACAAGGCCATTGCCCTGCCGGACTGGGTCCGCGAGCTGGTCAGCTGATCAGCGGAAGGCGTACTTGACGCTGGCGTAAACGAAGCGGCCGCGCGGGTCGGTGTAGCTCGGGTCGTATCCGGACAGGAAGAACCAGGCCTGCTGCGAGAAGGGCGGCGCCTTGTTGAGCAGGTTCTGCACGCCAACGCGGAAGGTGAGGGCCTTGCTAGCCTCCAGACCTGCCGACAGATTCCACAGCGAATAGGCCGACACCTTGCGATCCGGCTTGCCGATGATGTGCTGGTCGTCGTAGCCCTGCAGATAGTTGTTGGACAGCGTCATCGACACCGGGCCGGCCTCCCAGTCCAGGGCCAGGGTATGGCGCCAGCGCTGCACGACGCCGTCGTTGATGAAGACGCCGAGGTTGCTGACGAAGGGGTCGCCGTCGCCGGTCTGCTGCTGGGACTTCAGCGTCAGCGTGCCATTCAGACGCAGGCCGAACTGGCCGACGCTGGTCTTGAGTCCGCTGAGGTTGAGGCCGAGGTCCAGGCCGGAGATGCGCTGCTTGCCGCGGTTCTCCTTGACGAGGTCGATGTGGTCGATGACGTTGTCCTCGTCGCGATGTACGAGGCTGCCGTACTTGGCCAGGTTGCCGAGGATGACATCCACGCCCAGGCTGCTGATGAGGTTGGTCTTCTCGATGTTCCAGTAGTCGACGTTGACGCTGACGCCGCGCTTGGGCTCGAAGACCATGCCGGCCGAGAACTGGCGCGACTTCTCGGGCTTGAGCTTGGCATTGCTGAAGTTCAGCGTGGTCCAGATGTCGGAGCAGTCAGTGGGCGTGTTGCTCGGATCCTCGGCCAGGCAGACCGGGTCGACCAGGGTCGCCGACGAGCCCTGGGTGACGGGGCGATACAGGTCCGACAGGCTGGGCGCGCGAAAGCCCTTGCCGAGGGAGGCACGCAGCAGCAGCTCCGGCATGGGCACGTATTTCAGGCCGATCTTCGGGCTGGCCGCGCCACCGCTGACCTGGTAGTGCTCATAGCGCAGTGCAGCCTGCAGCTCCAGCTGCTTGGTGATGGGGGCGCTGATCTCGCCGAAGACGGCGGCCACCTTGCGCGACTTGCCGAAGTCGGAGTCGGGCCCCTGCGAGGTCTCGCCGAGGATGAGGTCTTGCTTGAGCGCGTCGGACTGGTGGTAGTTCTGCTTCTCGCGCCGGTACTCGCCGCCGATGGCCACGGCCAGGTCGCCGCCGGCCAGTGGCGTCAGCGCCTTGGAGGCCTTGAAGTCCAGGCTGTCCATATTGCCGGTGGCATGGCGCACCTCGCCGCGGATCTGGGCCTTCTCGTACAGGGCCAGGCCTGCGGCGCTGGACGGGCCGAAGGCATTCAACGTGCCGTTGGCGAAGCCGTCCAGGATCATCTGCTCGTTCAGATAGCCCTGATAGTCGCGGTCGGAGACCTTGCTGGTGCTGTGGTTCAGCGCCCATTCATAGTCCCAGCCCGACACCAGGCCCGTCATGCCGGCCACGACGCGCTGCGTCGTCGAGACCAGCTCGCTGGTGCGCAGGCCGGCCTCGGCCAGCCGGGTTCGCACAGTGATGATGCGTTCCTCGTCATCGGCGGCCAGGCTGTTCAGCGCGCTGCCGGCGAAGGCGGGCACGCGTGACACGTCCATGTCGGCGTCGACGCGGTTGGGCGTGCCGGTGTAGAGGGTGCGGGCCCGCGCCAGCGAGACCTCGGCAAAGGCCTGATGGCCGCCGCCGAGGTTGAAGATGCCGCGGCCGAAGATGCTGCTCTTCTTGGACTTCGGATACAGCTCGATGTCGCGCATGTAGTCGAAGGTGCAGCCGTCCGCGCCGCCGATGCCGTCGGGCAGATAGAGGCTGGCGGGCGGGTTGCAGCCGTTGGCGGCGGCCGGGTTGACGGTCTTGGAGTCGATGACCGTCGAGCCGTTGCTCGAATAACCCTCGTCGATCAGCGTGTCGCGCTGATAGTTGGACAGCCGGATATTGCCGGGGAAGCTGGCGCTGGACAGCAGATCGGGCAGGCGGCCCGGGATGTCCAGGTCCTTGATGAACTGGCGCCTGGAGGCGTTCAGACTGCTGGTCTTCTGCACGTCCAGCACGCCGAAGACATTGAAGCCGTCGCGTCCGAAGTCGCCGAAGCCGCCGGCCAGCGTCGCCGAGCGCTTGGCGGCGCCATGGCCCTCGGTCGTGTTGCCGGCCAGAGCGCTGACCTCGACGCCGGTGAAGTCCTTGCGCGTGATGAAGTTGATGACGCCGCCGATGGCGTCCGAGCCGTACAGCGACGAGGCGCCATCCAGCAGGATCTCGACGCGCTGGATGGCGGCGGCGGGGATGCTGTTCAGGTCCACGCCGGCCGCGTCGCCCGGCGAGGCGAAATTGGCCACGCGCCGGCCGTTCAGCAGCACCAGGGTGGACGACACGCCCAGGCCGCGCAGATTGGCGGCGTTGAAGCCCATCTGGTCGCGAAAGCCGCCATAGGCCACGCTGCCGCCGTCGGTCAGGTTGTTGGCGCTGGCGCTGATGCGGGCGATCAGCTCGGCCGCCGTCGTCACGCCGGCCTTGTCGATGTCATTGCGCGTGATGACCTGCACCGGCAGCGCCGTCTCGCCTTCGATGCGCTTGATGGCCGTACCGGTGATCTCGACCCGCTCCAGCGTGGCCTGGGCCTGGGCGGCGCAGCTGAGCGCGAGCAGGGCCGCGGCGGCGGCAATGCGGGAAGGGCAGGGCGTTTTCATTGGCAGGCCTCCTTGGTTCGCGCGAGTCTAGGCACGGCGCCGCTAGCTGCCGGTTTCCATGCGTCGATTCGTCTCGCCCGCGCCACGCCGTCGTCGTTCGAATTAGGGGCGAATGGTCATCCCGCCTCTGTCATCATGCGCGGTCTGACCAAGGAGGGTAGTGGGCATGAGGGCAAGGATCTGGGCCGCGACGGCAGCCATGGCAATGGCCATCGGCGTGCAGGCGGCCACCCCAGCGGCACCGGCGGCGAGTGCGCCCCAGGGTTTCAAGCTGTTTCGCCCCGCCACGCCGGCTTCGGCCCCGCGCGCCAATGCGCCGGCGCCGGCCAAGCCCGCTGCGGCCACGCCAACGCCGGCGCCGGCACCCACGCCCGCCGTCGTCGACAGCGAACCCGCCATCCGCGGCTATGCCGTGCCCATCGGCGGCGCGCTGAAGGCCGACAACGAGGAGGTCTGGCAGCGCATCGTCCAGCTGGCCGGCGGCAAGGGCGCGCGCTTCGTCGTTTTTGGCACCGCCAGCGAAGATCCCGAAGCCAGCGCCAAGCAGGTCGTCGATCTGCTGCAGCGCCGCGGCGCCATCGCCGAGGCCCTGCCGGTGGCGCCCAAATTCCTGTGGGTGGACCTGAACAAGGTCGTGCGCGACCCGGCCCTGATCGCCAAGGTCAAGGCCGCCAAGGGCATCTTCTTCACTGGCGGCGTGCAGGAGCGCATCGTCGACGTGCTGCAGCCCGGCGGCCAGAGCACACCCATGCTGGAGGCCATCTGGGACGTCTACCGCAAGGGCGGCGTCATTGCCGGCACCTCCGCCGGTGCGGCCATCATGAGCACCATCATGTTCCGTGACGCGCCCAGCGTCATCAACATCCTCAAGGGCCGTTTTGCCGAGGGCAAGCAGATCGACCGCGGCTTGGGCTTCGTCGGCCCGCATCTCTTCGTCGACCAGCACTTCCTCAAGCGCGGCCGCTTCGGGCGCATGATCCCGCTGATGATGGTCAAGGGCTACAAGATCGGCCTGGGCGTGGACGAGAACACGGCCGCCGTCATCCGCGGAGACGAGATCGAGGTCATCGGCGACCGCGGCTGCCTGATCGTGGATGTCACCGAGGCCAGGATGGATCCGTCCCTGGGCGCCTTCAACATCCAGGGCGCCCGCCTGTCCTACCTCGAGCATGGCGACCGCTACCACCTGCGCGCGCGCTCGACGACGCCGTCGGCGCCCAAGCTGCGCGGCGACCTGCACGACGCGGAGTCGCCGAGCTTCAAGCCCTATTACACCGACGACGTCTTTCACCTCGACATGCTGGGCGACTCGACCATCTCGGGCGCCATGAGCCGCCTCATCGACAGCGTGCGCAAGGAGGTCAAGGGCCTGGCCTTCGACGTGTTGCCGCGCGCCAACGACCCGCTGGCCGAGTTGGGTTTCCTGTTCCGCCTCTACAAGGGCTCGGATTCCCTGGGCTGGAGCACCGAGGAGTTTGGCGGCGAGCAGTTCACGGTCACCAATCTCTACCTCGACATCAGCCCGGTGCGCCTGCCCATGCCGCTTTACGGCGGCTGGACGCCACCCAAGACCCCAGTGCCGCCGATACAGGTTCCGGCGGCGTCGGCTCCGTCGGGGCAGTGACGGCTTGCAGCGTTTGCTCACGGCTGCTTGCGCTTCCCCGGGCATGTCCGGTTGCCGGGGGCGCCCTGGCGCTGCCATGATGACGGGCTGTTGATTCCTGCCCGCCCGGTGCCTGCGCCGGGCCCTCTCGCCCACCTTGACCTCCCACGCCCGTGCCGGCACCGTCATCGTCATTGGCGGCGCGCTCAAAGCTGACAGCGACGCCGTCTGGCAGCGCATCGTCGACGAGGCCGGCGGCGCTGGCGCCGCCATCGCCGTCTTCCCCACCGCGGCCTATGAACCCGAGCGCATCGCGGCCCAGATCGTCGCCGCGCTGAACCGCTGCGGCGCCCGCGCCGAGACGGTCCCCCTCGCGCCCCACCTCGAGGGCGTCGACCTGGCAGCCACGCTGAACGATCCGGCGCTGATCGCCCGCGTCGCGGCCTCCCGGGCGGTGTTCTTCTCCGGCGGCGCCCAGGAATACCTCGTCGACACCCTGCAGCCCGGCGGCAAGTCCACGGCCATGCTGGACGCCATCCGCGCCGTCTTCGCGGCCGGCGGCGTCATCGCCGGCACCAGCGCGGGTGCCGCCGTCATGAGCCGGCTGATGTTCCGCGACGCCATGGACAACCTCGCCGTGCTGCGCGGCCAGTGGCGGGCCGGCCAGGAATACGACCGCGGCTTCGGTTTCGTCGCCCCGGACCTCCTCATCGACCAGCATTTCCTGAAGCGCGGCCGCATCGGCCGCATGCTGCCAGCCCTGCTGGGCCTGGGCTATCGCCTGGGCCTGGGCGTCGATGAAAACGCCGCCGTTGTCATCAAGGGGACCGAGCTCGAGGTCATCGGCGGCAGCGGCGCCGTCCTCGTCGACCTGGGCGAGGCCACCCATGATGCGGCGCTGCCGGCCTTCAACCTGTGTGGTGCCCGCCTGTCCTATCTCGACCAGGGCGACCGCCATGACCTCGCCAGCGGCGCGACGACGCCAGCCGCCCACAAGCTGCGCGAGCCGCGCATCGACCCGGCCGCGCCGGACTTCGAACCCGGCCTGCAATCCGACCGCTATTTCCTCGACATCCTCGGCGATGGCTGCCTCCTCGAGGCCTTGACGCAGTTGCTTGACGGTCCGTCTGCCGAGGTGCGCGGCCTGGCCTATCGCGCCAACCCCCGGCCCGGCGACGCGATGGCCGACATCGGCTTCGAGTTCCGCCTGCGCCGCGGCCCCGGCCTGGCCGGCTGGTGCAGCCCGACGCTGGGCAGCGAGGACTACACGGTGCTCGGCGCCAGGCTCGACGTCGTGCCGGTGCGCGTGGCCAACCCCCTGTTCACGCCGCTGGCCGCCGAGGCCCTGAGCGTGGTCGAATCGGGGCAGAGGCTCCAAGGAGAACTGCAGTGACGACGATCAGTGGTGAATTCAGCGTCGGCATGACGGCCCGGGACGCTGAAGGCCAGAGCCCGGCCATCGGCCGCATGCTGCTTGACAAGCAATACCACGGCGCCCTCGAGGCGCGCGGCGCCGGCCAGATGCTGGCCACCCATGGCAGCGTCCCGGGTTCGGCCGCCTATGTGGCGCTGGAAACGGTGACGGGCTCGCTGCAGGGGCGGGAGGGCAGCTTTGCCCTCGTCCACCAGGGCCGCATGAACCGCGGCCAGCCCTCGCTCGACATCAGCGTCGTGCCCGACTCCGGTACCGCCGGGCTGACCGGCCTGGCCGGCAGCATGCGCATCCGCGTCGAAGGCCACCAGCATTTCTACGACTTCGATTTCACCTTGCCCACCCCCTGAAGGAGACACCATGAAGAAGATCCTCCTCCCCGTCGTTGCGATGACCTTGCTGGCGGGGGGCGCCCAGGCCACCGATGTCGGCGTGTCCGTGCAGATCGGCCAGCCCGGCTTTTATGGGCGCATCGACATCGGCAATGTCGCACCGCCGCCCGTCGTGCTGGCCCAGCCGGTCTGGGTGCAGCGCCGGCCCGTGCATGTCGAGCCCGTCTATATGCGCATCCCGCCCGGCCATCAGAAGCACTGGGAAAAGCACTGCGCCAAGTACAACGCCTGCGGCGTGCCGGTCTACTTTGTCCGCGAGGACTGGTACCAGGAGCGCTACAGCGGGCGCGGCAATGACAACGACCAGGGCGACCAGGGCAAGGGCCACGGCAAGGGCCATGGCAAGCACAAGGGCAAGGATCGCGACTGACGGCGAGTCACTTCGGCCGCGACACAATTGCGGCCATGATTGATCCCGATCCCCGCGACACCCGTCCCGAAGGCTTCCAGCGCGTCAGCGCCGCGCTGGCGGCGCTGGCCCACCCCCACCATCCGCTGTGGCTGGACGTCGCCGCGCGCACGGCCCAGGAAGCGGCCGACGCGCTGGGTGTGACCCTGGGCCAGATTGCCAAGTCCGTCGTCTTCCGCCGCAAGGCAGACGACTCCGCCGTCCTCGTCATCACCTCGGGCGACAAGCGCGTCGACGAGGCCAAGCTCAAGCCCCACACCGGGCCGCTGGGCCGCGCCGACGCCGATTTCGTCAAGGCCCGCACCGGCTTCTCCATCGGCGGCGTGTCGCCGGCCGGCTTTGCGCCGACCGAGGGTTTCGCCACGCCCCAGCTCTTCATCGACCGCGAGCTGTTCCGCTTCGACATCATCTGGGCCGCCGCGGGCCATCCCAACGGCGTGTTCAAGCTGACGCCGGGCGAGCTGGAAAAGATCACCGGGGCCCCGGTCATCGACGTCGTCCAGGCATGAAACCCGCGGTCGTCTCGCCTTGCGTCAACGTCTGCCAGATGGACGCGGCCACCGGCTGGTGCCGCGGCTGCGCGCGCAGCCTCAACGAGATCGCCGGCTGGGGTGGGGCGCCCGAAACCGTGCAGCGCCACATCCTCGACCAGTTGCCCGAGAGGCGGGTCGAGATGCATAGACACGGCCTGTGGCTCGGGCCCTGGCCGCATTCGGAGGAACAGGATCGATGAAGCGGCTGACCTTCTATTTCGACCCCATCTCGCCCTATGCGGCCCTGGGCTTCGAGGCCCTGCCGGAAGCCCTGGCCGGCCATAGCGTCGAGGTCGTCTACCGGCCCATCCTGTTCGCGGCCCTGTTGCAGGCCCTGGGCCAGAAGGGGCCGGCCGAGATCGAGGCCAAGCGGCGCTGGACCTTCCGCCAGGTCGCCTGGCTGGCCCACCGCCAGGGCATCGTGCTGGACCCGCCGGCCCAGCATCCCTTCAACCCGCTGCCGCTGCTGCGCCTGGCCTGGGCCTGTGCAGCGCCCGAAGGCCAGCCGGGCGACACGCCGGGGCGCTGGGTTGTCGAGCAGCTCTTCCATCATGTGTGGCGCGGCGCAGGCGCCGATGCCAATGATGCGGCCCGCCTGGCGGCCCTGACCGAGCGCCTGGCGCCGGCCCAGGATCCGGCCGGCGAGGCCGTCAAGCAGCGCCTGCGCGCCGAGACCGAGGCCGCCCTGGCCCTGGGCGTCTTCGGCGTGCCCACGGTCGAGTTCGAAGGCCGGCTGTTCTGGGGCCAGGACGCGTTGCCGATGCTGCGAGCGGCACTGGACGGCGACCCCTGGTTTCGCAGCGGCGTCTGGGAATCGGCGGCTCAGGCCCGGCCCGGCATCACCCGGAAACACTGAGCGTGGATCGCGAACCATGCAGTGCCGTTGGCCCTGCGGGCATGATTCAAAACGTCTCAGGATTTACCCGTGAGGATCATTTGATCTCGCATTGAGAAATGCTGACTCCGGGTTCCTGCGGGGTTTGTCAGCCTCGATTCAGAATGGCGTCAGAACACGGTCAGAGGCGGTGTGAATAGTCGCAGCAAGGGAAGCCTGTGGGGCGGCCCGACAACTGATGGAGACTTTTCATGGCAACTGCGACTTCGACGGCCGCCGCGCCGATGACCAAGGAGGAAAAGAAGGTCATCTTCGCTTCCTCGCTGGGCACGGTGTTCGAGTGGTACGACTTCTACCTCTACGGCTCCTTGGCGGCCGTCA
Organism: Roseateles saccharophilus; assembly: GCF_031458095.1. Classification (GTDB taxonomy): domain Bacteria; phylum Pseudomonadota; class Gammaproteobacteria; order Burkholderiales; family Burkholderiaceae_C; genus Pelomonas; species Pelomonas saccharophila_A. The sequence goes on along the minus strand of NZ_JAVDXU010000001.1, from coordinate 775,567 downwards.
TCGCCAAGCAGTTCTTTGCCGGCCTGGACCCCAGCGCCGCCTTCATCGCCTCGCTGATGGCCTTTGCCGCCGGCTTCATCGTGCGCCCCTTCGGCGCCCTGGTGTTCGGCCGCCTCGGCGACATGATCGGCCGCAAGTACACCTTCCTGGTGACCATCCTGATCATGGGCCTGTCGACCTTCATCGTCGGCGTGCTGCCCACCTACGCGACCATCGGCGCCGCGGCCCCGGTCATCCTGGTCGGCCTGCGCCTGCTGCAGGGCCTGGCCCTCGGCGGTGAGTACGGCGGCGCGGCCACCTATGTGGCCGAGCATGCCCCGCACGGCAAGCGTGGCGCCTACACCTCGTGGATCCAGACGACGGCCACCCTGGGCCTGTTCCTGTCGCTGATGGTCATCCTCGGCGTCAAGAACTCGATGTCGGACAAGGACTTCGGCGAGTGGGGCTGGCGCATTCCCTTCATCGTCTCCATCCTGCTGCTGGGCATCTCGGTGTGGATTCGCCTGAGCATGAACGAGTCGCCCGCCTTCCAGAAGATGAAGGCCGAGGGCAAGACCTCCAAGGCTCCGCTGTCCGAGTCCTTCGGCCAATGGCGCAACCTGAAGATCGTGCTGCTGGCCCTCTTCGGCCTGGTTGCCGGCCAGGGCGTGGTCTGGTATTCGGGCCAGTTCTACGCGCTGTTCTTCCTGACGTCGGTGCTCAAGGTGGATCTCACCGCGGCCAACATCTGGATCGCCATCTCGCTGATCCTGGGCACGCCCTTCTTCGTCATCTTCGGCACGCTGTCGGACAAGATCGGCCGCAAGCCCATCATCATGGCCGGCCTGCTGCTCGCCGCGCTGACCTACTTCCCGCTGTTCAAGGCATTGACCAGCGCGGCCAACCCCGACCTCGCCAAGGCCCAGGAGACCTCCAAGGTCATGCTGAGCACCAACATGGCCAGTTGCTCCTTCCAGGGCAGCCCGCTGGCGCGTGAGGTGGACTTCACCAGTGCCTGCGACATCGCCAAGCGTGCCCTGGCCCAGTCCTCGGCCAGTTCCGAGACCGTCGAAGCCCCCGCAGGCGCGCCGACCGTCGTCAAGGTGGGCGACAAGGAAATCGCCGTCCCGACCGCCAGCAAGCTGACCGAGCACAAGTTCGACGAAGCCAGCACCAAGGCCATCGCCACCTTCAAGAAGGAATTGGGCGAAGCGATGAAGGCCGCCGGCTACCCGGCCAAGGCCGACATGGCCAAGGCCAATGTGCCGCTGGTCATCGCCATCCTGTTCGTGCTGGTGCTGTACGTGACCATGGTCTACGGCCCCATCGCCGCCATGCTGGTCGAGATGTTCCCGACCCGCATTCGCTACACGTCGATGAGCCTGCCGTATCACATCGGCAACGGCTGGTTCGGCGGCATGCTGCCCTCCATCACGTTCGCCATGGTGGCCCAGAACGGCAACATCTATCACGGCCTCTGGTACCCCATCGTCATCGCCGCGGCGACCTTCGTCATCGGTGTGCTGTTCGTGCGCGAGACCAAGGACGTGGACATCTACGCCCGCGACTGACGAGCCCCTCGCCCAGTCGAGCCCGGCTGAACGCCGGCTCGGCTGGTCGGTCTTGCAGACCGCGCTGCGGCACTGCCGCAGCTCTTCGGCAGGCACGGGGAGTCCACTGGACTCACCGTGTCCGGCCTCAGCCCCCGAGGGGACGGCGATGCTTGCCGGATCGACCGGCAAGCACATCGCCAGCGCGGGCCGGCTAGGGAGCGGGCCCGGCGCTCGGCCCGAAGGCGAGACAGAGACCGAAAGGCCGGCGCAAGCCGGCCTTTCCCTTTCTGGGTCACCCTGCTTGTCGATTGCACCCGGCCCTGCGAGGATGCCGCGGATGCCCAAGTCCAAAGACTCCCCCGACGGCAGTGCCGGCGAACAGCGGCGGCTGCAGATGGTCGACATCGCCCGCCTGGCCGGCGTGTCGGTGTCGACCGTGTCGCGGGCCCTGAACGGCAGCGAGCTCGTCAACGCCGAGACCCGCCAGCGCGTGGCCGAGCTGGCGCGCTCGCTGAACTACTCGATCAACTTCGGCGCCCGCAACCTGCGGCTGCAGGAGAACAAGACGGTGGCCGTCGTCGTGCCCTACGACGCCAAGTCCCGCCAGCACATCTCCGATCCCTTCTTCCTGTCCATCGTCGGCTCCATCGCCGATGCGTTGACCGACCGCGGCTACGACATGCTGCTGTCGCGCGTGGACGCCGAGCGCCTGGACCTGGCCTCGCACTGGTTCGACTCCGGCAAGGCCATTGGCGTCATCCTCATCGGGCAGTGGCGCCAGCATGACCAGCTCAACGACATGGCCGCGCGCAAGCTGCCGCTGGTGGTCTGGGGCGGCGAGATGCCCCAGCAGCTGTACTGCAGCGTCGGCGGCGACAACGTGCTGGGCGGCGCCCTGGCCACCCGCCATCTGCTGGCGCTCGGGCGCCGGCGCATTGCCTTCGTCGGCGACGCCCGCCTGCCCGAGGTCTGGCTGCGCCAGCAGGGCTATCAGCAGGCACTGCAACACGCCGGCCTGCAGGCCGACCCGGCGCTGGAGCTGCCGGCGGCCTTCGAGCCTGGCGTGGCGACCGGTGAGCTGCGCGAGTTCTTTGCGGCAAGGCGCGATTTCGACGCCGTCTTCTGCTGCAGCGACGTGCTGGCGCTGCTGTCCATCCAGGCGCTGCGCGCAGCGGGTCGCAGCGTGCCGGGCGACGTGGCCGTCATCGGCTATGACGACATGCCGCTGGCCGCCTACTGCGACCCCCCGCTGACTACGGTGCATCAACCGGTGGCCGAGGCCGGTGCCGAGCTGGTGGAGGCCTTGCTGGGGCAACTGCGCGGCGAGCGCGCCGGGCCGCGCACCCTGCCGGTCTATCTGAAGCTGCGCGAAAGCGCGCCGAACACTTGAGCGACCCGCTCTGAGCGTGCCCGCCCCAGGGGGACGGCGACCCGCTTTTTTTGCCCGCTGCCGATCGTTTCCAAAAAGCGATGTCGTATGTGGCTAGTCGTCATTTAAATACGTGTTTCTACCGAAATGCAATCGATTGCAAAACAAATCGAACCGACGCAGAATGACGGCACGGACCGAGGCTCGACAGGAGCCGGTCCGGTCCGCCCCGCAGAGGGCGCCCGCATACCGACATCCAGGAGACACCATGACCCGCCCACGCCCTAACCACCGTCGCCCGTCCGTCCAGCCGTTGTCCGCTGCCGTGGCTTTCGCGCTGATGAGCGCCGCTGTGCAAGCCCAGCAGGCCGCCGCCACCGAGCCGGCCGATGGCCTCAAGCTCGACGCCGTCGTCGTCACCGGCACGTCGACGGCCAAGTCCAAGATGCGTTCCAGCGTCGCCATCTCGACCATCGAAAGCGAAGGCGTCGCCGCCGTCACCGCCGCGAGTTCGACGGACCTGCTGCGCGGCGTGCCCGGCATCCGCGCCGAGGCCAGCGGTGGTGAATCGAACGCCAACGTCGCCGTGCGCGGCATTCCGGTCTCGGCCGGTGGTGCGCGCTATATCCAGTTCCAGGAAGACGGCCTGCCCGTGCTGCAGTTCGGCGACATCGCCTTCGCCACGCCCGACACCTGGATGCGCGCCGACGCCGGCTTTGAGCGCCTGGAAGTCGTGCGCGGCGGCTCGGCCGCGCTGTTGGCCACCGGCGCGCCGGGCGGCATCATCAACTTCATCGGCAAGACCGGGCTGGAAGAGGGCGGCAGCCTGCAGCTGACCAAGGGCCTGGACTTCGAGCAGACCCGCGTCGACTTCGGTTACGGTGGCCGCTTGGCGCCCAAGACGCGCTTCTTCATCGGCGGTTTCTACCGCGTCGGCGATGGCGGCCGCCAGGGTGCCGATGGCACCGAGAACGGCGGTCAGGTGCGCGGCAACCTGACCTTCGAGCTGCAGGGCAAGAGCTACGTGCGCTTCAGCTTCAAGCATCTGGACGATCACACGCCGACCTTCATGCCGACGCCGGTGAAGTATGTGAACGGCAGCATCCAGGAGATCCCCGGCCTGGATCCCCGCCGCGCCGCCTTCTACGACGTGGCCTGGCCGCTGGACAGCACGCTGACCAAGACCAACGCCCGCGCCACCAGCAATATCCGCGACGGCCTCAGCGCCAGGAGCGATGCCTTCGGCGCCGATCTCGACCTCGATGCCGGCGGCGGCTTCCGGCTGCAGAACAAGTTCTCGTGGAGCCGCAACTCGGGTCGCTTCATCGGCATCTTCCCCGGCGACGACGTGGCTGCGGCGCCGGCCGGCACGACCCTCGCCACCGGCCCCGACGCCGGTGCGGCCTATACGGGGGCGAAGTTCACCGCCGTCGTCTTCAACACCAGGGTCGACAACGCCGGCCTGATGGCCAACGACCTGAAGTTCTCACGCGATTTCGATCTCGGCGGCAAGGCCAGGCTCAGCGCCGTGGCTGGCCTCTACACCTCGGTGCAGCAGCTGGACCTGACGTGGAACTTCAACCAGTACTCGCTGTCGGCCAGCGGGGAGGGTGCCCGCGTGTTGAACGTGCCCGGCATCGTCAATGGCTCTCCCGGCTTCGGTGGCTGCTGCAGCAACACCCAGGACAGCAAGTACACGACCAATGCGCCCTACTTGGTGCTGAACTACGAGGCCGGCCCGCTGTCCGCCGACATTGGCCTGCGCCGCGACAACCAGAAGGCCAGCGGTGCCTACTACCAGTCCAACGCCGGCGTCAGCTACGACCTCAGCAAGCCCAACGCCATCGACTACGACTTTGGTCGCACGTCCTACTCGCTGGGTGGCAACTACGCGCTGAGCAAGGACCTGTCCGTCTTTGCCCGCTACTCCGACGGCGCCGCCTACAACGCCGATCGCATCACCTTCTTCAACAACCCCAACCTCGTCAACGGCAAGAGCCCCACCATCCCGACCAACAAGGTCAGGCAGGCCGAGGCCGGCGTGAAGATCCGCGGCAACGGCATGAGCCTGTTCGCCACGCTCTTCCACGCCAAGACGGACGAGGTCAACGTCGACGTGACGACCAACCCCATCGTCGCAAGGGCCAACAGCTACCGCAGCAACGGCCTGGAACTGGAGGGCTCGGCCCGCTTCGGCGTCGTCAACGTGCTGGGTGGGCTGACGTACACCGACGCGAAGCAGGCCGACGGCCGCGCGCCGAAGCGCCAGGCCAAGGTCGTCTACCAGCTCACGCCGACGGTCAATCTCAACGATGCGCTGACGTTCGGCGTCGGCATCGTCGGCACGACCAAGAGCCTGGACGACGGCCCTACGGGTTCGCTGACCATCACGCTGCCCGCCTACACCGTCGTCAACGCCTTCGCGAGCTACGCGCTCACCGAACGCGCCACGCTCTCGCTGGCGGCCAACAACCTCTTCAACGAGCTGGCCTACACCGAAAGCAACGACGGCCGCGGTGCCGCGCGCGCCTACACGGGTCGCACCGTGAAGGCCTCGCTGCGCTACAGCTTCTGAGCCGGCAGATGATTCCCATCCTCGTTCTCGGCGAGGCCCTCGTGGACGAGTTCCACGACGGTGCCGTCGCCGGTGGGGCGCCGTTCAACGTCGCGCGCTCTCTGGCCGCGCTCGGGGCACCGGTGCGGTTCATCAGCCGCATCGGCGTGGACGACGCGGCCGGCCGCCTCGTGCTGGACAGCGCCGCTCGCTTCGGCCTCGCCGTCGACGGCATCCAGCGCGACGCGGCCCGCGCCACCGGCCGCGTCAGCGTACATGAGGACGTGGGTGGCAGTCATCGCTTTGAAATCCATGCCGACGCGGCCTGGGACCACCTCGAAGCCCCTGCAGCCGACGACGCCGGCATCGTCTACTTCGGCAGCCTGGCTCAGCGTCACGTGGTGTCGCGTGCCGCCATCCGCGCCGCGGTCAAGCGCGTGAGACGGCCTTCAGGCCCGAGCCTGCTCGACCTCAACCTGCGCCCCGGCACCGACACGTCCGAGCTGGCGGCTGAAGCGCTGATGCTGGCCGACTGGGTCAAGCTCAACGAGGACGAACTGGGCTGCCTGCTGGCCTGGTTCGAGCCCACGCTGCCGGCGCTGATGGCGCGCTTCGCGCTGCAGGGCCTGGTGCTGACGCGCGGCGCCGCCGGCTACTCGCTGCACGGCGAGCAGGGCCGCCTGCTGGCGACGGGGGAGGGCGTGGCCCAGCCGGACTTCGTCGACAGCGTCGGCGCGGGCGATGGCTTCACGGCCCTGCTGCTGGCCGGCCTGTCGCTGGGCCGCGACCTGGGGGCGACCCTGCAACTGGGCAATCGCTACGCCGCGATGATCTGCGGCGTACGCGGTCCGCTGCCCACCGACCCGGCGGCGCTGACCCCCTGGCGCGAGGCCTTGCACGCGCTACCCGCAGAGGACGCGCAGCCATGAACAAGCCCCACCTGTCGATCGCCCAGATCGTCAACATGAATGTCGGCTTCCTCGGCATCCAGTTCAGCTTCGGCCTGCAGCAGGCGAATATGAGCCCGATCTACCAGATGCTGGGCGCCGACGGCAAAAGCCTGCCCTATCTCTGGCTGGCCGGGCCCATCACCGGCCTGCTCGTGCAGCCGCTGATCGGCGCGCTGAGCGATCGCACCACGCACCGTCTCGGCCGGCGCACGCCTTACTTTCTCATCGGTGCGCTGATCTGTTCGCTGGGCCTGCTGGCCATGCCCTTCAGCCCCGCGCTGTGGTTCGCGGCCGGGCTGCTGTGGATCCTGGACGCGGCCAACAACGTGACGATGGAGCCCTATCGCGCCTATGTCAGCGACCGGCTGCGCGAGGAGCAGCACGCCAGCGGCTTCCTCACGCAGGCCTCCTTCACGGGCCTGGCGCAGACGCTGGCCTACCTCACGCCCAGCCTGCTCGTGGCCTTCGGCATGAACAAGGACGCGCTGGGCGCCAACGGCATCCCGGTCGTCACGATCTTGGCCTTCGTCATCGGCGCGCTGCTGTCGTTCACGACGGTCTGGTGGTCCATCCACAAGGTGCCCGAGCTGCCATTGCCGGCCGAGGAGATGGCGCGGCTGCGCGCGCTGCCGCATGGCTTGGGCCCCGCGCTGGCCGAGATCTGGGCCGCCTTGCGCGAGATGCCGCCCACGATGCGGCGGCTGTGGTGGATGGCGCTGTTCCAGTGGTACGGCATGATGTGCTACTGGATCTACATCGTGCCCACGCTGGCCGCCACGGTCTTCGGCACCGACGATCCGCACAGTGCGGGCTTTCGCGACGCGGCCCTGCTGAACGGCCAGGTCGGCGGCTTCTACAACGCCGTCGCCTTCGTCGCCGCCTTCGCGATGATGCCGTTCACCCGGCGCCTGGGCGCGAAATGGGTGCACGCCTTTGCGCTGGCCTGTGCGGCCGCCGGCATGTGGGTCTTGCCCGGCATCCACGACCCGGCCTGGCTGTTCCTGCCCATGGTCGGCATCGGCCTGGCCTGGGGTTCCATCATGGGCAACCCCTATGTGCTGCTGGCCGGCAGCATCCCGCCCGAGCGCGCCGGCGTCTACATGGGCATCTTCAACATGTTCATCGTCATCCCCATGCTGATCCAGGCGGTGACGCTGCCCCTGTTCTACGACAGCCTGCTGGCGGGCCGGCCCGAGAACGTCATCTGCCTCGCCGGCGTGCTGCTGGCCGTCGCCGCGGCCTGCGTGCTAGCCGTCAAGAGTCCCAAGCTTTCATGAAGAACCAAGTCCAGCTCATCACCTATGTCGACCGCCTGGGCGGCCAGCGCGACGGCGCCGACCTGCGCCGGCTGAAGCAACTGCTCAGCGATCCGTCGTCCCCGCTGGCCGGCGTCTTTGGCGGCGTGCACCTGCTGCCCTTCTTCCATGCCATCGACGGCGCGGACGCGGGCTTCGATCCTATCGACCACACCCAGGTCGACCCGCGCCTGGGCAACTGGGGCGACGTCAAGGCGCTGACCGAGAGCCTGGACGTGATGGCCGACGTCATCGTCAACCACATGTCCAGCGAGTCGCCGCAATTCCAGGACTACGCCGAGAAGGGCGAGGCCTCGGCTTATGCGGGCCTGTTCCTGACCCTGGACGCCGTCTTCCCGCACGGCGCCCGCGAGCGCGACCTGCTGGCCATCTACCGCCCGCGCCCCGGCCTGCCGCTGGCCCCGGTGACGCTGAAGACCGGCGAGCGCCGCATGCTGTGGACGACCTTCACCGCCGCGCAGATCGACATCGCCGTGCGCCATCCCCAGGGCCGCGCCTATCTCAGCGGCATCCTGCGAACCTTCGCCGACAACGGCATCCGCATGGTCAGGCTGGACGCCGTCGGCTACGCCATCAAGAAGGCAGGCGAGAACTGCTTCATGATGGCCGAGACCTTCGACTTCATCGGTGAATTTGCCGGCGAGGCGAAGGCGCTGGGCATCGAGGTGCTGGTCGAGATCCACGCCTATCACCAGCGCCAGATCGAGATCGCGTCCAAGGTCGACTGGGTCTACGACTTCGCGCTGCCGCCGCTGGTGCTGCATGCCTTCAACTTCCGCACTGCCGCCGCGCTGAAGCGCTGGATAGGCATCCGGCCGACCAATGCGCTGACCGTGCTCGACACCCATGACGGCATCGGCATCATCGACATCGGCGCCGACACCGGCGACCGCCAGGCCCACCCCGGCCTGGTGCCGCCCGAGGAGCTGGACGCCCTGGTCGAGCGCATCCACGACGCCAGCCAGGGTGAGAGCCGGCGTGCGACGGGGGCCGCCGCCAGCAACCTCGACCTCTACCAGGTCAATTGCAGCTTCTTCGACGCGATGGGCCGCGACGAGACCGCCTATCTGCTGGCCCGCGCCATCCAGTTCTTCCTGCCGGGCGTGCCCCAGGTCTACTACGTCGGGCTGCTCGCGGGCCACAACGACATGGCGCTGCTGTCACGCACCCAGGTCGGCCGCGACATCAACCGCCACTTCTACGGCGCGGACGAAATCGCCACCGAGTGCGAGCGCCCCGTGGTGCGCCGCCTCATCGAGCTGATCCGGCTGCGCAACCGCCATCCCGCCTTCGGTGGCAGCTTCCGGCTGCTGGCCAGCGGCGACGAGGAACTCAGCCTGCGCTGGGAGCGGGCCGGCGAATGGGCCGTACTGCGCGTGAACTTCGCCAGCCTGGCCCATGAGCTGAGCTACAGCGCGGCGGGGGGGGAAGGCGAACGCTTCGCCTTCAGTTGAGCGTCAGCCTTGCCGCACACAATCACGCCAGTTCAACGAAACCGGAGTGACGGTATGTGGAAGATGGTGGTGGGTTTTGCCGTGTTTGCCGCGCTGGCGCTTTTCATCCTGATGAAGGGCGGCGGCAATATCGACATGGGCGGCGAGAAGCATGATGTGACGGCCGGCGCCCATGAGCCGGCGGCGTCGGCCGCATCAGCCGCCGTGGCCGCCGTCGACGCGCCCTCGGCGCCTGCCTCGGCCGCGTCTCAGTGAGTTTCTGAAGCCGTGCCGCTGACGCGTTGAGGCGCCAGCAGCGGCAGCTTCATCAGCATCTGCGTGCCCTGGCCGGGCGAGGAACGCACCTCGATCTGGCCGCCCAGCACATTGGTCACGATGCTGTGCACGATGTGCATGCCCAGGCCCGAGCCGCCGGTGCCGAGCTTGGTCGTGAAGAAGGGGTCGAAGATGCGCCGGCGCACGGACTCGTCCATGCCGCGGCCGTCGTCGGTGACGCTGAGCTCGACCTGCTGATCGTCCAGCGGCGCGCAATAGACCTTGACGTGCCCGCGCTCCACCCCCTCGAACCCGTGCAGCAGCGCATTCATCAGCAGATTGGTCAGCACCTGGCCCAGGGCGCCGGGGTAGCTGTTCATCATCAGGCCATGGCGCAGGTCGGTGTCGATGACGAAGGGCGTGTGCTTGAAGCTGGGCTCCACCATGACCATCACGTCCTCGACGACCTTGGCGAGGTCGAAGTCGCGTCTGAGGTCGGCGGTCTGGTCGATGGCGACTTGCTTGAAGTCGCGCACCAGGTCGGCGGCCTTCTGCACATTGCGCTGCAGGATGTCCTGGCCGCGCCGCGTGTCGCGCGCCAGCTCCTCCAGCGTGCTGCGGCGCATCTGCACGCTGCCCGACAGCATGGCCTCGAGCTGCTTGTAGCGGTCGTCCAGGGCCGACACGACGGTCAGCGCGTTGCCCAGGGGCGTGTTCAGCTCGTGCGCCACGCCGGCCACCAGCCGGCCCAGCGAGGCCAGCTTCTCTGATTCGACCAGTTCGCGCTGGGCCTTCTGCAGCGTCTCGAGTGCCTCGGACAGCTCGGCATTGCTGGTCGTCAGCTCGGCGGTGCGCTGGGCGACGGTCTCCTCGAGGTTGAGGTTGTGCTGGCGCAGGGCCTCGAAAGCCGACAGCAGGGCCTGGCGCATGCGCTCCATGGCCACGCCGACGCGGGCGATCTCGTCGGCGCCGCCCACGCGCAAAGGCTGGTCCAGCCGTCCGGCCGCCAGCGCCTCGGCCGCGCCGGTCAGCTCGGTCATGGGACGCATCACATAGCGCTGCAGCACCCACAGCATCAGCACCAGCGACAGGGTCAGTGTCAGCACGCTGCGCCAGACCGTGCGCCAGACCTCGGCCTGCTTGGTCTGCAGCAGCGGGGCTGCGCTCATCTTGACGGTCAGCTTGGCGATCTCGCGGCCGTCGCGCTGGATGGGGCGGGTCTGGCTCAGCACCAGGTCGGCGTCTGGGGCATCACCGGCACGCTGTTGCGACAAGAAGGGCGCCGACGAGGCCGGCTCGACGACCTGCACCGACACGAAGCGCGGGTCGTCCATCTGGGCCTTGACCATGGGGTCGGCCAGGTCGGGCGACACCTGCCAGACCGGCTCGGCCAGCGACAGGGCCATGACCTCGGTGGCGCGTGCGAGGTCGCGCTTGAGGTCTTCCATTGCGGTCGCGCGGGTCTTCTGCCCGTCGTAGAGCAGCACGGCCGTCGTTGGCAGCAGCAGGCCCAGCAGCAGGGCCAGCACGACGGCGAAGGTCAGGGAATTGCGCTGCCAGCCGAACGCCGGAGCGGGCGTGCGGGGCAGGGCGATGGGCGGTGGCGGCAGGGGGCTTTCCGACATGGGCGGATGGTGCCGGCGGGCGCAGGAAGGGCGCCAGGGCGGCCAGAGTGTAGGCCGGGCAAAAGCGGTCGAAATGCGCATTCGGGCCCGGTGAGGCCCGGGTTTTTCCTGGGGCAGGGGGGCTGCTGGGGGCAGGGGGGCTGGCCGCACAATCCGCGGCCATAAACGCGCCGCTGTCGGCGCTTGGCCTGGAGAAAAACAGTGAAGCGTTGGGTTGGCCTGGCGGCATTGTTCGCTGCTTGCATCGGAACTAACGGCGCGCTCGCGCAGAGCACGCTGCGCATCGGCATGGTGGCCGGCTTTACCGGCCCTGTCGCTGGCATCGTGCAGGAGAGCGCCGAGGGCGCGAAGCTGTATTTCGACTCGATCAACGCCCAGGGCGGCATCAAGGGCCAGACCATCGAGCTGATCACCCAGGACGACAAATACGACCCTGCGACCGCCGTGGCCGCCGCCAAGTCCCTGGCAGCCCAAGGCGTGCTGGCGCTGATGCTCAGCCGCGGCACCGGCCCGACCGAGGCCCTGTTGCCGGTACTGAAGGAAAACAAGCTGCCGCTGATTGCGCCCGCCACCGGTGCCGCCAGCCTGCGCGACCCCGTGCAGCCCTGGGTCTACCACCTGCGCGCCAGCTACCAGAAGGAGGCCGAGCGCGCCGTCAAGCACCTGGCCGGCATCGGTGTCAAGCGCATCACCATCGTGCAGGTCAACGACCCCTTCGGCAACGACGCCGGCAAGGGCGCCATCAAGGGCCTGGACGACATCAAGCTGCGCGCCCTGTCCAATCTGCGCTTCGATCGCAACAAGCCCGATCTCGCGCCGGTGATGCAGTCCATCGCCAAGGCCGGCATCGAGGCCGTGGTGCTGATCGGACCGGCCTATGCCGTTGTCGAGGGCGTGCAGGCGCTGCGCGCGGCCGGCTCGACGGCCCATGTGGCGACCCTGTCCAACAATGCCTCCAGCGACTTCGTCAAGCAGTTGGGCGAGAACGCCCGCGGCATCGTCGTGACCCAGCTCTTCCCCTATGAGCGCTCCACGGCCAATCCGCTGGTGCGTGAGGCCCTGGGCCTGGCCAAGTCGGCCGGCCGCAGCGAACTGACGCCGGCCCAGCTGGAAGGCTTTGCCGCTGCCAAGCTGGTCGTCGAGACCATCAAGCGCGCCAACGGCAAGGACATCGGCCGCGAGGCCTTCGCCAAGGCCCTTGAGGGCGCGCGCGTCGACCTCGGCGGCCTGCAGGTGCACTACACCGACAAGGACCACAACGGCCTGGAGTTCACCGACGTGTCCATCGTCGGGCCTGACGGCAAGTTCTGGCGTTAGGCCCGGAGCGCAGCGACGGCTCCCGGCCGCGCGATGATGCGGTCTTTCGCGGTGTCGGGAGACTGAGATGGATCTGGGTTTGAAGGGTCACTGGGCCCTGGTCTGCGCGGCGAGCAAGGGCCTGGGGCGCGGCTGTGCCGAGGCCCTGGTGGGCGAGGGTGTCAACGTCGTCATCACGGCGCGCGGCGAGGCCGATCTGCTGGTCACGGCCGATGCGTTGCGGGCGCTCAATCCTGACGTCGAGGTGCGGGCGGTTGCCGGCGACATCGCCACGCCCGAGGGCCGCGCCGCAGCCGTGGCGGCCTGCCCGCGCATCGACATCCTCATCAACAACGCCGGCGGTCCGCCGCCCGGGGATTTTCGCGACTGGGGCCGCGAGCAGTGGATCGCGGCGCTGGACGCCAACATGCTGGCGCCCATCGAGCTGATCAAGGCCACGGTCGATGCCATGGCGTCGCGCGGCTTTGGCCGCATCGTCAACATCACCTCGGGTGCGGTGAAGGCGCCCATCGACGTGCTCGGCCTGTCCAACGGTGCGCGCTCGGGCCTGACCGGCTTCGTTGCGGGGCTCGCGCGCCAGCCGCGGCTGGCGGGGGCCAATGTGACGATCAACAACCTGCTGCCGGGCGCCTTTGACACCGACCGGCTCAAGAAGACCCTGGCCGCCGGCGCCGCCAAGGCCGGGCAGTCGGTCGACGAGGTCGCCGCCAGGCGGCGCTCGACCATCCCGGCCCAGCGCTTCGGCACGGCCGCCGAGTTCGGCGCCATCTGCGCCATGCTGTGCAGCGCCCAGGCGGGCTATCTGACCGGCCAGAACATCCTGCTGGACGGCGGCAACTACCCGGGGACATTCTGATGAACTTGCGGGACAGACCGCAGCGCCGCAGGCGCCAGCTCTGTCCCCAACTGATTTTCACTTGCGGGACAGACCGCAGCGCCGCAGGCGCCAGCTCTGTCCCCAACTGATCAAAGGGTATTCATGAAGTGGCTCAAGCGCATCCTCATCGGCCTGCTGGCCCTCGTCCTGCTGCTTGCTTTGGCGATCTGGCTGACGCTGCGCAGCAGCCTGGCCCAGCTCGATGGGGAGCGCGCCGTGCCCGCCCTCAGCGCGCCCACCGAGCTGCAACGAGATGCCCGCGGCTACCTGACCATCACGGCCGAGAGCCGCCTGGACGTGGCCCGGGCGCTGGGCTTTGTCCACGCCCAGGAGCGCTTCTTCCAGATGGACCTGATGCGCCGCAACGCCGCCGGCGAGCTGTCAGCCCTGGTCGGGGCCAAGGCCCTGCCATTGGACAAATCGCGTCGTCTGCATCGCTTCCGCCATCGCGCTGAAGCAGGCATCGCGGCCCTGCCGGCCGACGAGCGGGCCTTGCTGGATGCCTATGTGAGCGGCGTGAACGCAGGGTTGGCCGGCCTGTCGGCGCGGCCACCCGAATACCTGCTGCTGCGCCAGCAACCCCAGCCCTGGGTGGCGGCCGATACCGTCCTGGTCGCCTACGGCATGTATCTCGACCTGCAGGGCTCGCAGGGGCGGGACGACGTCGCGACCGGTCTGCTGCGCGAGGCCGTCCCCGAGGACTGGTATGCCTTCCTGACCCAGCACAGCGCCGACTGGCAGGCCGCCATGGACGACAGCCGCATGACGGTAGTGCCGCTACCCGCCGGCCCCTCGCCCGCCACCCTGCGGGCCGTCAAGACGGCCTGCAGCGACTGCAGCCTGCGTGATGCGCGCGACATCGGCAGCAACAACTTCGCCGTCGCGGCCGCGCATGGTGCCGCCGGCCGGGCCATCCTGGCCGATGACATGCACCTGGGCCTGCGCTCGCCCGGCACCTGGTTCAAGGCGCGCATGAAATGGAAGGACACGGCCGGCAGCCACGACGTGGCCGGCGTGACCCTGCCCGGGGCGCCGCTGCTGGTAGTCGGCAGCAATGGCCATGTGGCCTGGGGCTTCACCAACACGACCTCGGACTGGGCCGACGTCGTGGCTCTGAAGCTCAATGCGGCCGGCACGCACTACCTGGCGGGCGGCGTCGAGAAGCCGCTGCAGCGCGCCGTCGAGCGCATCGAGATTGCCGGCGAGCCTGCGGTCGACCATGTGGTGCTGGAAAGCGAATGGGGGCCCGTCATGCCCCAGAAGGCGCCCAGCGGCCAGGCCTATGTGCTGCGCTGGGTGGCCCATGACCGCGAGGGCATGAATCTGCGCCTCATGCATATGGAGACGGCCGGCAATGTCGACGAGGCCGTGCAGCTGGCCGCGGGCGCCGGCATGCCGGCCCAGAACCTGCTGGTCGCCGACGCCGGCGGGCGCATCGCCTGGACCGTCATCGGCGCCATGCCCAGGCGTGTGGGCGTCGAAGACATGGACCGCCCGCAGGACTGGAGCGATGGCCGTTCGCGCTGGCAGGGCTATCTCGGCGCGGCCGAGCAGCCGCGCATCGTCGACCCGGCCGACGGGCGCCTGTGGACAGCCAATTCGCGCATGGTGGGCGGCGACGCGATGAAGCTGGTTGGCAATGGCGGCTGGGATCTCGGCGCCCGCGCCCAGCAGATCCGCGACGGCCTGCGCGCCCAGGACAAGTTCGACGAGGCCGGCCTGCACGCCATCCAGCTCGACCACCGGGCGCTCTTCCACCAGCGCTGGCGCCAACTGCTGCAGCAGCAGGTGTTGACGCCCGACTTCGTCGCGGCCAACGGCCTGGCGGACTACCGCGCCGAGGTCGACAAGAGTGCCGACGCGGCCCGGCCCGATGCGGTCGGCTATCTGCTGGTGCGTTCCTTCCGCCTGCAAGCCTTGAAGAGCCTCTTCGACCCCTTGGCCGGCCTGCTGGAGGCTCAAGGGCTCAAGCTGTCCGACCTCAAGCTGGTGCCCGAGACGCCCGGCTGGGCCCTGATCCAGGCCGCACGGCCCGACACCCTTCCGGCCGCTTTCAAGAGCTGGCCCGAGCTGCTGCAGCGCGCCGTGCTGGACAGCCGCAAGGAGCTGGTCGACAAATACGGCAGCCTGGCCGCGGCCACCTGGGGTGCCGACAACACCACCAGCATGCGCCACCCGCTCAGTCTGGCCGTGCCGGCACTGGCCGGCTGGCTGGACCAGGCGTCGCAAGGCATGGCGGGCGACAGCCATATGCCGCGGGTGCACAACCACGGCCATGGCCAGAGCGAGCGCATGGTGGTCTCGCCCGGCCATGAGGAGAGCGGCATCCTCGTCATCCCGGGCGGCCAGAGCGGCCATCCGATGTCACCCTTCTACCGCGGCGACCATGCCGCTTGGCTGGCCGGCGAGGCCCTGCCTTTCCTGCCGGGCGAGACGGTGCACCGCCTGGTGTTGCGCCCCTGATCCAGGCGACCCCGTTCCAGCGGAATGGGGACGCCGCGGGCGCCGGGCGCTGTGCACAATCCTGGGCTTACGACAACGACGCGAGGTTCACGATGAAGAACAAGATTCCCAGCATGGCCGTGCTGGCTCTGGCCGCGATGGCCGCCCAGGCCCAGGAGGCGGGCTCCAATGTCGAGAAGTGCCCCAAGAAGCTTGGCGTGCTGGCCGTGGCCGAGCCCCAGCATGGCTGGAACCACCTGTCGCATTACGGCCTGGGCTCGCCCGCATCGCTGCTGCGCATGATGGTGCAGCAGTCGGGCTGCTTCGACGTCGTCGAGCGCGGCGTGGCCATGCAGAACCTGCAGCAGGAGCGCAACCTCGCCGCGGCCGGCGAGATGCGCCAGGAATCGAATATCGGCAAGGGCCAGATGCAGGCGGCCGACTTCGTCATGACGCCCAATGTGCTGGTCGCTGCCAACAATACGGGCGGCGTCGGCGGTGCCTTGGGCGGCCTGCTCGGCGGCAAGCTGGGCGCCATCAGCTCGATTGCCGGCGGCCTGAAGTTCAAGGAAGCCAGCACCAGCCTGCTGATCGCCGACGTGCGCTCCAGCATCCAGGTCGCCGCTGCCGAAGGCAAGGCCACCAAGACCGACTTCTCCATCGGCGGTTGGGGCTATGGCGGTGGCCTGGTCGGTGCCGCAGGCGGCTACACCAGCACGCCCGAGGGCAAGCTCATCGCGGCCAGCCTGCTCGACAACTACAACAAGATCGTGCTGACCATCCGCGACCAGCAAAGCCTGATCCGCACCGGCAGCGCCGCGGGCGATGCCAACGCCGGCGCTTCCACGCAGGCCGGCGCGCCCGTCCCGGCCGGCCAGATGCTGGTGGCCAAGATCTCCAATGTGAAGGCCTATGCCGCGCCGTCGCGCGACGCCAAGGTGGTCGCCACGCTGAACCGCAGCGACGAACTGGTCGCCACCGGTGAGGTCAAGGACGGCTTCGTCAAGGTCGATGCAGCCAACTTCAGCGGCTGGGTGCAGCGCAGCCTGGTCTCGCCCACCGGTCGTTGACGATGAAGGTCGCCCTCGTCACCGGGGCCGGCTCCGGCATCGGCCGGGCCGTGGCCCGCGCGCTGGCTGCCGAGGGCTGGACGCTGGCGCTGATGGGTCGCCGGGCCGATGCCCTGCGCGAGACCCTGCCTGACGCCTTGGCGCTGCCGACCGATGTCTGCGACGAGGGCCAGGTCGATGCGGCCTTTGCGACGCTGCGCGAGCGCTTCGGCCGGCTGGACCTGCTGTTCAACAACGCCGGCATCGGCGCGCCGCCGGTACCCATCGACGAGCTGACGGTGGCGCAGTGGCGGGCCGTCGTCGATACCAACTTGACCGGCAGCTTCCTCTGTGCCCGTGGGGCCTTCGCGCTGATGAAGGCTCAGTCGCCGCGTGGCGGCCGCATCATCAACAACGGCTCCATCTCGGCCCACGCGCCGCGGCCTTTCTCGGCGCCCTACACGGCCACCAAGCACGCCATCACGGGCCTGACCAAGTCGCTGAGCCTGGACGGCCGCGCTTTTGACATTGCGGCAGGCCAGATCGACATCGGCAATGCAGCCACCGAGATGACCGAGAAGATGGCGCGTGGCGTGCCCCAGGCCAACGGCAGCCTGGCGGTGGAGCCGCGCATGGACGTCGAGGACGTGGCCCGCGCCGTCGTCTACATGGCCGGCCTGCCGCTGTCGGCCAATGTGCAGACCATGACGGTGATGGCAACGACCATGCCGTTTGTCGGGCGGGGCTGAGACAGGAACCTGAGGTGACGATCGTCACAGTCCCCGCCGGCGGCCAGCGTTCAGAATAGAGCCATGTCGTTGTTCCGTACGCTTGTGCGCCTGCTGATGATCGCCGCTGGCGCCCTCATCGGTCTGGGCCTTTTCCTGATCGCCGTGCTGGTCTTCCTGGCCTTTTTGATCGTCAGCCTGCTGACCGGCCGCAAGCCCAATCTGCAGTTTCGCGTCAACAAGAACCCCTGGGCCCAGCGCCGCCAACCGGCGGGGGACGTGGTCGACGTCGAGGCGCGTGAAGTGCCGGACGCCGCGCCCCTGTCGCTGCGCTCGCCCGAGCAGCACTGAGCTACTTCAGCTCGACGGGCCCGTACCAGGTGCGGGCCGATGCCCGGCTGTTGTCGCTGTCGGTCATGACCGCCATTGAGGTCAGCGGCCCCGGCGCTTCGCCGAAGGCCAGGCGGAAGTCCTCGGCCAGGTTGCGTCGGTGGTCGCGCCAGCGGCGCAGTTCGGCGGGGCCGGAGTCGACGACGATCTTGCGGATGCGGTCGCTGCGCGGGTTGATGACGACGGTGCCCACCGGCAGCTTGCTGTCCCAGACATACATCAGCGTCGCGTAGGGCGGCAGCTCGCCGGTCAGGGCCTGGGCCAGCTCGAACTTCATGCGGGTGCGCAGCGGCAGCCTGTCGATGTCGCCGGCGAAGCCGAAGATGACGCGGGCGACGGCATCCTCATGGTCGATGTCGGCCACATTGGCCCCGGCGATCAGGCTCTGGGTCCACCAGGAAAAGCTGACCTCGCTGACGCTCGCGAGCGCCGGATCCAGGCGCTTGCGCCAGATGCTGGCCGAGCGTTCTGCGGAGGCCTCCAGGGCTTGGCGGCCGTCCTTCTCGGTCCAGTGATAGATCGTGGGCTTCTTGCCCGGCAGGGCCAGCGGCTGCCACCCTTCAGCGGTTGCGGGCGGCGGTGGGCTGGGCGTGGCGCAGGCCGCGAGCAGAGCCGCTGCGCAAAGAGTCAGTAAGGTGGTCTTCACCAGGTCTTGCGTTGGAGTTCTTCGAGGATTTCGCCATATATGCGGTATCGGCTGGCGCTGATCAAGCCCGCCTCGACCGCTGCGCGCACGCCGCAGCCGGGTTCGTGAATATGTGAACAGTTGGCGAAGCGGCAGTCGGCATGCTCGCGCAGATCGGGCATGAAACGCCACAGGTCGGCGGCAGCGATCTGGCGCAGGCCGAACTCCTGGAAGCCGGGCGAGTCGATCAGCGCCGTCGTGCGCGTCTCGTCGGTCCAGTACCACTGCGTCGTCGTCGTCGTGTGGCGGCCGGAGTTCAGGGCCTGGGAGATCTCGCCGACCTGGGCCTGGGCGTCCTTCACCAGCAGATTGATCAACGTGCTCTTGCCCGTGCCGCTGGGGCCGAGCACGAAGGTGCGTTGATCGGCCAGCCAGGGGTCTAGCGTCGCGCGCGAGCCTTCGCGGTCGGCCTTCAGCGCGACCTCGAACATCTTCAGGCCCATGGCGCGGTAGGGCGCCAGGCGCTCGCGGGCCGAATCGGTGCCGGGCAGGTCGGTCTTGTTCAGCGCGATGGCCATGCGGATGCCGGCGGACTCGGCGGCGATCAGCGATCGCGCCAGCTGGCTTTCGCTGAAGACGGGCTCGACGGCCACCAGCACCAGCAGCTGGTCGAGGTTGGCCGCGAAGCTCTTGGTCTTCCACTCGTCCTGGCGGAACAGCAGATTGCGTCGCGGCTCGACGGCCTCGATGACGCCTTCGTCGCCAGACTCGGCGAAGCGCACCTGGTCGCCGACGACCGCGTCGCTCTTCTTGCCGCGCGGATGGCAGACGAAGCGCTTGCCGTCCGCATCCTCGACGATGTAGTGGCGGCCATGGCCGCGCACGACCAGTCCCAGGTCCAGCGCCTGGAACTTGCTCATGTAGCGGTCGCTTCGGGCAAGGCGCTCACTTGTGCCGCGCAGATGGCGTCGTTCAATGTCAGCCCGCCGCGCGAATGCGTCGTGTAGCTGATGGTGCAGGCGTCGTAGCTGACCAGCATGTCGGGATGGTGATCCTGGGCATGGGCGATCTCGGCGACCGCGTCGACGAAGGCCATGGTCTGGTAGAAGTTCTCGAAGCCGAAGCGGCGGCCGATGACCTTGTTGTCGGCGTCTGGCTGCCAGCCGGGCAGGGCGGCCAGCACGCGGGCGCGCGTGTCGGCATCCATCAAGGGCGCCTTGGGGTCACATTGGGCCAGGAGCAGGTCGTTCATGCGGCGAGTGCGGCAAGCCTCTCAGCGGCCGGGGGGTGGGAGTAGTAGAAGCGGGCGTAGACCGGATCGGGCGTCAGCGTGCCCGCATTGTCCTCGTGCAGCTTGAGCAGGGCCGACGACAGGTCGGCGCCACTGGCCTGGGCGCGGGCATAGGCATCGGCCTGGAACTCGTCGCGGCGTGAGAAATGACTGGCCAGCGGCGTGACAAAGAAGCCGAACACCGGGCCGGCGAGCAGGAAGAGGATCAGCGCCAGCGCGTCGTTGGGCGCGCCGAGATTGGGCTGGGCACCCAGGCCCAGGTAGAAAGCCGGCTGCTGCATCAGCCAGCCCAGCAGCGCAAAGCCGGCCAGGCTCATGGCAAACATCAACACGATGCGCTTGGTGATGTGCCTGTGCTTGAAGTGGCCCAGCTCATGCGCCAGCACCGCTTCCACCTCGCCGCCGTTGAGCTTGGACAGCAGGGTGTCGAAGAAGACGACGCGCTTGGCCGGGCCGAAGCCGCTGAAATAGGCATTGCCATGGGCGGAGCGGCGGCTGCCGTCCATGACGAAAAGGCCCTTGGCCGCGAAGCCGCAGCGTGCCATCAGCTGCTCGACGCGTTCCTTCAGCGCCAGGTCGGTCAGCGGTTCGAACTTGTTGAACAGCGGCGCGATGACGGTCGGGTAGATGACCATGACAAGCAGGTTGAAGCCCATCCAGGCGCCCCAGGCCCACAGCCACCAGCGCGGGCCCATGGCGCCCATCAGCCACAGGATGAGGGCCAGGATGGGCAGGCCCAGCAGCACGCCGACGCCCAGGCCTTTGGCCATGTCGACGAAAAAGAGCTTGAGCGTGGTGCGGTTGAAGCCGAAGGCCTGCTCGATGCGAAAGGTGGACCACAGCTCCCAGGGCAGGTCCAGCAGCGAGCCGATCAGCACGAAGACGGCGACCAGGCCAAGCTGATAGCCCATGGGCTGCCAGCCTTCGGGCAGGGCGCCGCTGGCGGCCAGCACCCAGCCGTTCAGCGCGTTCAGCCCGCCGAGCAGCGTCCAGCCCAGCAGCACGGCGGCATTGAAGGCCAGGGCCAGCAGGCCGAAGCGGGAGCGGGCGATGGTGTAGTCGGCCGCCTTCTGGTGGGCCGCCAGCGTGACGCTGCCGGCAAAGGCCGGCGGCACCTGGCCGCGGTGGGCGGCCACATGGCGGATCTGCCGCGAGGACAGCCAGAACTTGACGAGGGTCGAGGCCGCGAGCGCGAGCGCAAATGCGGCGGACAGGAGCAGGGGAGACATGGGCAAATTTTAGGCTGCGAGAATTCGCCATCCTCAGAGTGAGCCCACCATGTCCGACACCCTTGCCCTCAGCGAAAACAACCTGATCTGGATCGACCTCGAAATGACGGGGCTCTACCCCGACACCGACCGCATCATCGAGATTGCCGTCGTCGTGACCGATGCCAACCTCGAGAAACGCGTCGAAGGCCCGGTTTTTGCCGTGCACCAGACCGACGAGACGCTGGACAAGATGGACGCCTGGAACAAGGGCACCCATGGCAAGAGCGGCCTCATCGACCGCGTCAAGGCTTCGACCGTCTCCGAAGCCGAGGCCGCCGCCCAGACCATCGCCTTCCTGAAGCAATACGTGCCCAAGGGCAAGAGCCCCATGGCCGGCAACAGCATCTGCCAGGACCGCCGCTTCCTCGCCAACTACATGCCGGAGCTGGAGAGCTTCTTCCACTACCGCAACCTGGACGTGTCCACGCTGAAGGAGCTCGCCAAGCGCTGGAAGCCCGCCGCGCTGGAGGGTTTCAAGAAGGCCCAGGCCCACACGGCCCTGGCCGACATCCATGAGTCCATCGACGAACTGGTGCACTACCGCACCCACTTCCTGAACCTGGCATGACGCAGCCCCTCGCCCAGGCTCGCCCCGCCGGACGCGGGCGATCCCGGTCGGTCTTGCAGACCGCGCTACGGCAGGCGCCGCAGCTCTTCGGCAGGCACATGCCGCCCACTGGGCGCCATGTGTCCGGCCTCAGCCCCCGAGGGGACGGCGATGCTCACGGCTTCGAGCCGCGAGCACATCGCCTGAGCGGGCCGGCTAGGGAGCGGCCCGGCGCTCGGCCCGGAGGCGCCATGGTTCTTTTGTTGGCGTTGTTCGCCGGCGGCAGCCGTGCCGTAGAACTGGCAGCCAGCGCGCCGCGCCTGGTGCAGAAGGTCGTACGCAGCACCGACACGCGTCGCGACTGGGAGCTGGCCTATACCTTGAGCGACCGCAAGCTCAGCCTGCGCTGCGTGAAGTCCATGACTGGCCGCTGCGGCGTGCGCCTCGTCGACGCGCCGCGCGCCGATGCGCCTGAGGCCGAACTGCACGTCGAGTGGATAGGCGTGCCGGCGGGCAGCACGGTGGATCGCACGATCCAGGGCAAGGCCTATGCGCTGTGCTTCCGACCCGACGTGGGCGACGACAAGGCCTGCGAGCCGCTGTCCGCGTTGACCGCTTTCTAAGCCCGGCCGCGTGCTGCACGCCGCCTTTGATTTCCCCCGCCACCCGCTGGCCCGCGAGGACGGCGAGCGACTGCGCGGCTGTTGGAGTGCGCCGCCGTCGCGCTGGTTGCGCGCGACACGGCTGGACGAGGTGTCCGCCGTCATCTCGCAAGCCGAGGTTGCCGCGCGGGCCGGCGCCTGGGTGCTGGGCGGCCTGCGCTACGAGGCGGCTGCCGCCTTCGACAAGGCCCTGGCCACGCAGGCGGCTACTGCGCCCCTGGCCGAATTCGCCGTCTACGAGACGGCACCCGAGCCCTGGCCCGAACTGCCTCAGGCCTACACCGGCTTGCTGGGCTGGCAGGACACCGAGCCCGATGCGACGGCTGCCATCGAGGGCATCCGGGACTACATCCGCGACGGCGACTGCTACCAGATCAATCTGACGACGCGGCTGCGTGCCACGGCGGGCACTCTCGACCCCGAGCAACTCTTCCTCGCCCTGCATGCCAGCCAGCCCGGCGGCTTCAGCCTGTTTCTGCGCGAGGCCGGCGCGGCCAGCGTGTCGCCCGAGCTCTTCTTCGACTGGCGCCCCGTGCCCGGCGCCAAGGCCAGCTGGCTGCTGGCCGCCCAGCCCATGAAGGGCACGGCACCGCGGGGGCGCGACCGTGTCGACGACGAGGCCGCCCAGCAGCATCTGCGCACCAGCGAGAAGGAAAGGGCCGAGAACCTGATGATCGTCGACCTGCTGCGCAACGACCTGAGCCGCGTCGCCCAGCTCGGTACGGTGCGGGTGCCGCGGCTGTTCGAGCTGCATGCGTTGCCGACGGTCTGGCAGATGACATCGACGGTGACGGCGGTCAGCCGCAGCGGGCTGACGCTGGCCGATGCTTTCGCGGCGCTCTTCCCCTGCGGTTCGGTGACCGGCGCGCCCAAGGTCAGGGCCATGCAGATCATCCGCGAGCTGGAGCCCACGGCACGGGGCTGGTATTGCGGCGCGCTGGGCCTGATCCAGCCCGGCGGCGTGGCCAGCTTCAATGTGCCCATCCGCACCGTCGAGTTTCATGAGGACGCGCTGACCTGCGGCGTCGGCAGCGCCATCACGCTGGACAGCGAACCCGCTGCCGAGATTGCCGAGTGGCGAGCCAAGTCGCGCTTCCTGGCGCGCGCCGAGGCACCCGTCGAGGCCCTGGAGACGCTGCGCCTGGAGGCCGGCGCGGCGCTGCGCGGCGACGCCCATCTGGCCCGCATGCAGCGCACGGCGCGCCACTTCGGCCTGCGCTTCTCGCTGGCCGAGGCACGGGCGTACCTGAAGGCGGTTGCCGCCGAAAAGCCGCAGGGCAACTGGCGGCTGCGCCTGACCTGCGACGCCGAAGGGCGCCTGGGTCACACGCTGAGCGCTTTGACGCCGACGGCCGAACCCGTGCGCCTGGCGCTGGCGGATCGGCACATCCCGACGCGAGGCCCGCGCGCCGAATACCTGGCCCACAAGACGACGCGGCGCGAGCTGTATGCCTTCACCAAGCCCGCCGACGCCTTCGACGTCATCCTCTGGAACGAGGCCGGCGAGCTGACCGAGTGCAGCTTCGGCAATCTCGCCTTGCAAATAGCCGGCCAATGGCTGACGCCGCCACTGGCCGCCGGCCTGCTGCCCGGCGTGCTGCGCGGCGAGTTGCTGGCCCAGGGCCGCATCCGCGAGGCGCGCCTCACCCGCGAAGACCTGGCCCGCGCTTCGGGCCTGGCCTTCTTCAACAGCCTGCGCGGCTGGCTAGCTGCCGAGCTGGCGTAGCGCCCGCATCAGCGCCATCGCATCCTCGCCCGGGCGTGCGGGCAGCTTGGTGTAGACCGAGCTGTCCGGCGTGCGGGCCATCAGCTTCTGCGTGATGAGGTCGCGGCGCAGCGTGCAGTAGTCGCCGAAGCTGTGCCAGGCGGTCAGGATCTCGTTGACCTCGCGTTCGCGGTAGGGCCGCTTGGCGTCGAAGCGCATCCACAGGCCCCACAGCGCCATCAATTGCAGCGAGCGCTTGACGGGCAGGCGCGTCAGCCGGCCCCGATCGTCGAAGAGGCGCAGCGTGCGCTTCACGATGTCGCTCAGTTCGGTGGCCGGCACGGGCGGCTTGGGCAGGGGTGCGGGCGCCGCCCGCGCCTTCAGTGCCTGCAGATTGCGATGTCCGGCCGCACGGGCCAGCATGTTCAGCAGGGTCTGGTGGCCGGGCGGCTGCGGCAGCTCATGCTTGAGCAACTGGGCGCGCAGCGACTTGGCGAAGGCGGACAGATCGTCCACGACGAGGGGCAGGGATTCACGGGCCATGGTGGCACTCCATGCGCACGCCATACGAGAGGCTGGGCTTGCCGACTTGCAGCCAGGGCGCACGCGAGGGGTCCACGTGAACGAAGGCGTTGGTTTGGCAGGTTCAGCTCGCGGTGGTTGCCGCGCGGCAAGGCCTGGGTGTTCTGCCGACCCGGGCCAAGAGTGTGCCAGACCGCACACCCGTGCCTGCGGGGTGGCTTCCGTGAAAACCCTGATCCGTGCTACAGTCGCGGCTTCGCTCGGCTTACCCCGAGCTTCGTACGTCTCCTCTGACCTCGTTCGGCCCACAGTTCTTGTGGCTTCTCGAACACCCCTCGTGGATCGGTCGGCGGCGATGAAGCCGTCGCTTTGACTGTTCCCCCGTGCCGCACCCGGCGTTGCGCCCGCAACCCGAGCCGCCCGACACGAGCTTTCTCCCAGCGACTTTGACTGCTGAACGGCATGGTCTGTTCAGCGCCCGCATGCCCGCTTTTCACTGCGGCACGGACGGGCTTTTGACTGAAAGAAGTAAGACATGAGTTTCGAGAACCTGGGCCTGAGCGAAGTGGTCCTGAAGGCCGTGAAGGATTCCGGCTATGAGAACGCCACCGACGTGCAAGGGCTGGCCATCCCCGCAGCCATCGCCAACAAGGACCTGATGGTCTCGGCGCGCACCGGCTCCGGCAAGACCGCCGCCTTCATCCTGCCCGCGCTGGAGAAGATCCTGGCCGCCCGCGGCGACGACAGCAAGCGTCGCGAGAAGGGCAAGATCTACGGCCCCAAGATCCTGGTGCTGGCGCCCACCCGTGAACTGGCCATGCAGGTTGCCAAGGCCGCACAAACCTACGGCCGCTTCATTCCCGGCCTGAAGGTCGCGACGGTGCTGGGCGGCATGCCCTATCCGCTGCAGATCCGCCAGCTGACCGGCCCGCTGGACATCCTCATCGCGACCCCTGGCCGCCTGATCGACCACATCCAGTCCGGCAAGTGCGTGCTGGGCAACGTCGAGATGCTGGTGCTGGACGAAGCCGACCGCATGCTGGACATGGGTTTCATCGACGACATCACGATGATTGCAGGCAACACGCCCGTCGAGCGTCAGACGGTGATGTTCAGCGCCACGTTCGCCGGCCACGTCGGCCGTCTCGCACAGAGTCTGCTGAAGGATCCGCAGCGCATCGAGGTTGCGTCGCATACCGACACGCACGAGAACATCGAGCAGCGCCTGCACTGGGCCGACAACCCCCATCACAAGGACCAGCTGCTGGAGTCCATCCTGGCCCAGCCGGAACTGGACCAGGCCGTCGTCTTCACCAGCACCCAGCGCGACGCCGACTGGCTGGCCGACCGCCTGGCCGAGCTCGGCCACGCCGTCGCCCCCCTGCACGGTGCCATGCCCCAGGGCAAGCGCAATCGCGTGCTGATGGGCCTGCGCCGTGGTGACCTGAAGGTGCTGGTGGCCACCGACGTCGCCGCCCGCGGCATCGACGTGCCCACCATCAGCCACGTCATCAACTACGGCCTGCCGATGAAGGCCGAGGACTATGTGCACCGCATCGGCCGCACCGGCCGCGCCGGCCGCCAGGGCCTGGCCATCACGCTGGGCCTGCGCGACGACGTGTCCATGATCCGCCGCATCCAGCAGTTCACGACGCAGACGATTCCGGTCCAGCACATCGCCGGCCTGGAGCCCAAGACGCAAGAGCCGCGCATCTTCCCGCCTCGCCCGGCCGGTTCCTTTGACGACCGTGGCCCGCGTGGCAACTTCGGTGGCCGTCCCGGCTTCGGCAACAAGCCCTTCCGTCGCGAAGACGGCGGCCGCCCCTTCCATGGTGGCGGCAAGCCCTTCAATCACGGGAATGGCGGCCAGGACCGCGGCTTTGCGCCGCGTGACGACCGTGGCTTCGCTCCGCGTGGCGAGCAGCGTGGCTTTGCGCCGCGTGGTGATGCCCCGGCCTTCCAGCCGCGCGACGAACGTGGCTTCCAGCCGCGTGAGAACCGCGGCTTCCAGCCCCGTGAAGACCGCGGCTTCGCGCCGCGCGAGGACCGTGGCTTCCAACCCCGTGAGGATCGCGGTTTCCAGCCCCGTGAAGATCGTGGCTTTGCGCCGCGTGGCGAGCAGCGCCCCTTCCAGCCGGGTGCCAAGCCCAGCTTCGGCGCCAAGCCGGCTTTCGGCGACCGCCGTCCGCCGAGCGGCCCGCGCAAGGGTGGCTTCGGCCGCTGACACCGCGGCGGCTTCGGCCGCCCGGCGATGATGGAGGGCCCGCTGTGCGGGCCCTTTTTTCATGATGAGTTCAAACGACAGGCAAACCGGCACCCTTGTCCAATGGGACGACGCCAAGGGCTATGGCTTCATCGCTCCCGACGGCGGCGCGGCCCGCCTCTTCGTCCACATCCAGGCCTTTGCGGCCCGCGCGCAGCGGCCGGTGGTGGGGGAGCGCCTGAGTTTTGCGGCCGGACGCGATGCCCAGGGCAAACCTCGAGCCCTGGCCGTGCGGCCCGTCAAGGCGCCACCTGCGCCCGCCGCACCGCGTGACCGCGGACGGGTGCTGTTGCTGGTGCCGGCCTTCGCGGGCTTTGTGCTCACCGTGCACCTGCTGTGGGGCGTGCCCAACTGGCTCTGGGGCCTGTATTCCGCCATGAGCATGGCGACCTTCATCGTCTATGCCCTGGACAAGCGGGCGGCCCGGCGCGGCGACTGGCGCGTGGGCGAGAACACCCTGCATGCGTTGTCCCTGGCCTGCGGCTGGCCGGGCGCTCTGCTGGCCCAGCAAACGCTGCGGCACAAGAGCGTCAAGCCGGCCTTCCGGCGTGTTTACTGGCTGACGGTGGCCGTCAACATCGCGGCCTTCACCGCGGTTTTCACGCCGCTGCTGAAAAGCTGAATTCGCCCAGGCCCTCGATGGCCAGCCTGCCCAGGGCCGGGCCGGCCAGCGGATGCAGGCCGCCCCAGGCGCCGGTCGTCACGACGGTGCCGGCAGCGATGCTGGCGCCGTTTCGCGTGGCATGGCGGAACCACGCGGGCAGCACGCCGGCCGGCTGGTTCAGCGAGTGGCCGCCGCGGCGCACGATGTCGGGCTGGCCGGGCAGGGTCAACCGCCATTCGAGCTGGGACCAGTCCAGCTCGCGATAGGGCCGCCAGGGCCCGAGCAGCAGGCCGGCATTGGACTGGTGGTCAGCCATGCGCAGCAAGGCGGGGGCGTCCAGGCCTTCCTGCCAGCGCGAGGCGACCAGTTCGATGGCGATGCACATGGCTTCGGGCGCACCGCTCGAGTCAACCCGCAGCGCCACTTCGGCCTCGACGCCCAGCAGTGATTTGCCCGCCACCGGGTTCACCGGCGAATGGCTGAACGGCCCCTGGGCGCTGGCGCCGCCGGACTTCCAGCGCTCGAAGCGCCAGCTCAGGGCCTGGGCGACGCCGTCCTGCACGGCATAGGCATCGGCCTCGTCGCGCACGGCGTCGGCCCAGTCGGCGGCTTTCAGGCGGCTGCCGTCGCGGTGACAGGCGGCGAGCCGTTCGATCAGTGCGGTCTTGTTCATGCCCGCAGTGTCGCGGACGTGGCTGCATGGCGAATCGCGGCCACTTCCTTGGCCGACAAGCCGAGCGACTTCAGGAAAGCCTGGTGCTGCTCAGGGGCGGCCGCCTCGAAGCCGGCGTGCCAGCGCTGCATGTCGTCGTCGCTGAAGCCGGCTTGGCGCAGCAGCGCCACCCAGTCGGCCTTGCCGCGGGCGCGGCGCAGTGCGTGGAACTCCGGCATGGCGAGCAGGCGCGCCAGTTCCTGCTGCTGCTCGCGTAGGCGCTGCACCTCGTCGCTGAGCGCGAGCAGGCGCTGCTCCAGCAGATGGGCAGGACCCTCGGCATGAGGTCGTGACAGCAGATGCTGGATGGCTTCGAGCGACAGGCCGGCCTCGCGATAGCGGCGGATGGCCTGCAGCCGCTGCACCTCGGCCTCGCCATAGAGGCGGTAGCCGCTCTCGCTGCGCGCCAGAGGCTTCAGCAGCCCCAGGGCTTCATAGTGCAGCAGGGAGGAGCGCGCCAGGCCGGTGGCGCGCGCCAGGCGGCCCAGGGTCAGCTGCGGGCTCATGCGGGCAGGGGCATCAGGTCGGGTGGTTGGAAGCGCAGGCGAGCTTCGGGCGTGGCCAGCAGTGTCGGCGAATAGTGGCGGGCCAGCAGACCGCGCGCGTTGTCCACCAAGGCGGCATCGTTGGGACCGCGAGCCGCCATCAGCCTCAGCAGCGCCTCGGTGATGGTGCGGTGGAACTTGGCGTGGGCGCCATGGTGAGTTGCAAAGCGGGTGATGTCGGCGCAGGTGCGCTCGATGGCGACCTCCAGTGACGCGGTTTGCAGATGCAGCCAGCCCAGGCGCAGATGCTGGCGGTGGCCAAAGTCGCTGGCGGGCAGCGAGCCGTCGGCTACAGCGGCGAGGAATTGGGCGTCGTCGAGGTTCATGGCGTCTCCAGATGGAAGGCCATGAGCCTCAGGGTGACGGCAGCCGTCAGGTCAAGCGCTCATCCGAAGCGGAAGCTGGACGCAGTCACGCCGCCGAGAAATTCGGTCTCGTGATAGTTGCACGTGGCCGTGTCGCCTTCGGCCGCGCCGGCGGCGACCATCAAGGGCAGCAGATGCTCTTCGCGCGGATGGGCCAGGCGGGCGGCGGGCGCCTGGGCCCATGCCAGCAGGCGCTCGGCGCGGCCCTCCGGCGCGGGCAGGGCGTCTTGCAGCCAGGCGTCGAAGGCCACCGAAGGCTCGCGGCCGGCCTCGCCGTAGAGGCGCAGATTGTGGAAGCTGAAGCCGCTGCCGAGGATGAGCACGCCTTCGTCGCGCAGCGGCGCCAGGGCCCGGCCCAGGGCGAGATGCTCGGCAGGGTTCAGGCCGCGCTTCAGCGACAACTGCACGACCGGCACATCGGCGTCCGGATACATGGGCACCAGGGTGCAGAAGGCACCATGGTCGAAGCCGCGCTTTTCATCCCGTGCGGCGGGCAGGCCAGAGGCCTGGATCAGTGCAACGACGCGCTCGGCCAGCACCGGGTCACCTGGAGCCGGGTAGACGACCTCGTAGGTGTGGGCCGGGAAGCCGCCGTAGTCGTAGAGCATGCCCGGCGCCGGCGAGGTCATCACCGTGAAGGCGGCCTCCTCCCAGTGGGCCGAGATCATCAGGATGGCCTTCGGTCTCGCCGGCAGCGTGGCCGGCAGGGCTTGCAGCGAGGCCTCGAGCTGGGCGTGGGCGCGACGGTAGTCGCCGTCCATGAAGGGCCAGGGGCCGCCGCCATGGGACAGGAAGAAGGTGGGCAGGCGATGGTTTTGCATGCCCCAAGACTAGGCCCGCTGGTGCGGGCCTGGTTTCAGCCGGCTTGACGCCGGCATTCGCAAAAGTCGAACGACGCTCAGACGGCGCGGCGGCGGCGGGCCGTCAGTGCTGCGCCACCCGCCAGGGCCAGCAGGGCCAGGCTGGCCGGCTCGGGCAGGCGTCCCGGGTCGGTGGTGATGGAGGTGTCGTTGGCCAGGCGCCAGTTCAGGATGTCGTGGTTCTCGTAGCCCGAGCCGGTGGCGGCGGTGAAGCCGACGAAGGCGTCGTTGGTGCCCAGGGCCGCGGCGATGTCGATGTCGTAGTTGGTGATCAGCTGGATCAGGGCCGAGCCGGCTTCCTGCACGCTGACGTTGAGCTTCTTGGTCGTGCCGTCGTAGTTGATGAAGGCCGACCAGATCTTGCCGTTGCTCATGCAGCCGGTGGCGCCGTAGTTGGCGAACTCGCAGCTGCTGATGCCGTAGGGGCTGACCGGGGCCAGGCTGGCCAGCGAGCCGTTGACGTCGATGCCGACGTGGTTGCTGCCGCCGACCTCGCCGTTGTTGTAGGTGTCGAACTCGATGGCGACGCTGTTGGCGACGCCGGCATAGCCCAGGCCACCACCCAGGCCGCCGAGGCCTGCCGTGGCCTTGGAGACGACGAAGGTGAAGCCATCGGCCGGGTCGATGCCGGCCGCCTCGCTCATGCGGAACTGGAAGGTGGTGCTGAAGGTCGCGCCGGAACCCAGGGAGATGGCGGTCGTGCTGTAGCCGGCGCCACCGGTAGCGAAGGTCGAGGGCGTCAACCGCAGGTCGCCGCCAGCGGTGGGGCTGGTCGCGCCCACGCAGGTCAGCGTGTTGCCACAGGCGGTGAGGAAGTTGGCGTAGTCGATGACAACGGCCGCCTGCGCTTGCGGCGCGAGGGTGGAGAGGGCCAGGGCGGCAGTGGCGAACAAGGCGCGTTGGATCATTTCTGCTCTCCTCCGGGTTATGGGTGTCAGTGATGCAAGTTCGATGCCATTGCCCCGCTGACATGGGGGCCGGCACCGTGCCGGGGCATGCCGCCGCCTCAGGCTGTCAAAGCCCTCGACACCCCCTAATTTGGCGGCTTCCGGGCCCGTCGATAATCCGCGCCCCATGTTGACCGCACCCCAGGACTCCGACGACTCGCTGCGCCCCGACCGCGTCGAGGACTATTTCCGCGACGGCGCCGCGCCGGTGGAGGCCCTGCTGTGGTGGCAGCTGGAGCGCCAGGACGCCCTGCAGATCGCCTTGCGGGCGCTGTTCCAGGGCCCGGCCGGCCTGACGCGGCTGCGGCTGTGGGTGTTCTTCGAGCTGATGGCCCTGCGCGAGTCACGCCTGACCCGCGAGGCGCTGAACCAGGCCTTCCACGTGCTGCGCGACGAGGTGCTGGACAGCGCGCTGAAGCGCCTGCGCGAGGCCGACCTGCTGTCCTGGGACGCCACCTCCCAGACCTATGCCGTCACGCCGCTGGCCCAGCAGCTCGTCGGCCTGCTGCAGCCGCTGACCCAGGAGCAGGCGCCCGACGGCGACCTGGCTTCACTGTTGGCCGGCGTGGCCGGTGCCCACCAGCTCGGCACCCTGCAGCCCGCCCAGCTGCAGCATCTGCTGGCCCAGCTGTCGCGCCTGTATGACGAATTTGCCGACGCCATCGCCAGCGGCAGCGAGTTCGCCCTGCGCCGCGCCCGCACCCGCTTCGAGAAGGCGCTGACCCTGGTGGACCGCGCCGGCGAGGCCCTGGGGGCCATCATTGCCCAGGCCGAATCGGCCGGCGAGGCCCGGCTGGAGCGCCTGGCCCGCGAGCTGGGCCTGGCCCAGGCGCGCCTCTTGGCCATGGCCAGCCAGTTCAACCGGGCTTTGCAGCAGGCGGACCGTCAGCGCGTCACGCTGGGCTCCACTGGCATCACCACGACCGACGTGCGCCGCTGGCTGCAGAGCCAGGGCGACCTGGCCGCGCTGCTCAATGGCGCCTGGGAGCGGCCGGTGCATCCGGTGCTCGTGGCCCAGCGCGACCTCGTCGACACCGCCGAAGCCGAATTCGAGCGCGACCGGCCCAAGCCTGCCGAGGCCGCCGCGCTGCCCCAAGGCCAGGCCGCGCCGACCGGCGAGCTGGCCGTCATGCAATTGCCGCCCGACATGGACCAGATGCAGGCCCTGCTGACCGCCTGGGCCGGCGATCCCGTCGAGCGCGACCTGACGCCCGCCATCCTGGGCGGCAGCTATGCCCGCGCCGCCTACCGTGCCCAGTTGCTGCCGCTGCTGGGCGACGCCCAGGCGCGCCACCTCAAGGGTGCCACCGGCGACATGGCCCGCCAGCCCTGGAGCGTGCGCTGGTCGGCCGAGCAAGGCCCCGTCGACGACGAGTTCGTCAAATGGATGAGCCGCGGCGTCCTCACCCCTGAATCCTCTTCCCAATGAGCCCTCTCGACGACTCGCAGCAACTCGCCGCGCAACTGCTGGCCCGCCGCTGGCTGCCGCGCAGCCACCCCTTGGTGCGCCGCGCGCTGATCGATACCGAGCTGTGGACACAGCTCGGCGCCCGCCTGGCCGGCGTTGGCCTGCAGCTGGTGGACAACGTGCACGCCGACCATATCTCGGTGGCCCTGCTGCGCCCGGCCGAGAGCGCCGTCTTCGGCGAAACGGGCCTGGCCGCCAACAACAACCTCGACCTGCCGCGCGACGGCGTGGCCCTGCTCGTCGTGCTGTGGAGCCTCATCGTGCTGCCCAAGCGCCAGCGCCAGGTGGCACGCAGCGATGCCATCCATGCCGGCCAGGGCGAGTTCTTCGCCACCGACAAGCCCATGCCCCAGGCGGCGAGCGTCGCGCCGCTGATCAGCTACCGCAGCCTGCTGGCCGACTTCGGCGACCAGCTCGGCAAGAAGCTGCGCCTAGACACCAACCTCAAGCTGCTGGAGCGCCACGGCTTCGTCACGCGCCGCGGCGAAGACATTGCCGAAGGCCCGCTGCTGGACCTGCTGATCGACTACGACCTGCTGGCGCCGCGCATCCTCGATGGCGCCCTGGGCGACGTGATGGCCCGCGCCGGCCACCCGCTGCCGCGCCCCGTTGAAGAAGCCGAACAACAAGAACTCGACGACTGATGTTCCACCTGCAATCGCTTGAACTGCTGCACTGGGACTACTGCCAGCGCGTCACGCTGCCGCTGGACGGCGCCATCATCACCATCGCCGGTCCCAACGGCTCGGGCAAGACCACGCTGCTGGACGCCATGCGCACCCTGCTGGGCCTGGAATGCTCGGGCGGCCGCACCTACAAGACCTATGCCCGCCATGCCAACGCCGAGACGGCCTGGCTGCGCGCCCTGGTGGACAACCGCCCGCGCTCGCGTCAGAACAGCAGCCGGCCCTTCGCCTCGTCGCTGCTGTATGCCGACCAGGTGACGCTGGCCTGCCGCATCGAGCGCCATGGCGGCGACTGGGTGAGGCGCTACGTCATCCTCGATGGCGTGCACGAGATCGAGCAACTGGCCGAGAAGGGCGACCGCGACTGGCTGGGCATCGAGGCCTGGAAGAAGCGTCTCGAAGCCGCCGGCCTGACGCGCGCTATCGGCCGCGTACTGGCGTTGGAGCAGGGCCAGACCGATCGCCTCTGCGAGCTGTCGCCGAAGGAATTGCTGCGTCTGGTCTTCGAGGTCTTTGGCGACCAGGAGGTGCTGGACCGCTACGAGCAGGCGCGCAGCCACCAGCAGCAGCTGGGCAAGGAAGTCGAGCAGGCCGGTGCGGAGCTGGCTCATACACAAGCTCAGCTCAGCGACCTGGCCAACCGCGTCAACAGTCATCGCCAGTACCAGCTCAAGATCCAGGAACGCGAGCGCCTGGCCACCGAGGTGCTGCCCGTGCTGCGCTGGAGCGAGGCCCGCGAGCGCATCACCCGTGATGCGCGCGAGCTGCACCGCCAGCGCCTGTTCGCCTCGGGCGATGTGAAGGCGCTGAGCGAGAAGCGCGCAGCCCTGCATGGCCTGTTCACGGCGCAGGAAGCGGCCAAGGAAAGGCTGAAGGCGCTCGATGGCGAACGCCGCGAGGCCCGTGCCGCTTTCGACGCGGCCCGCGAGGCCGAGCGGCCCGCCGAGGCCCTGGTCAAGCGCGAGGACGAGCTGAAGGCCCTGGCCGACGTGGAAGCCGATGCCGCCGCGCTGACGGCCAAGATGCAGGAGCTGGCGTCCGAGCGCGAGCGCCTGCGCGCCGACTACACCCGCGCCAGCGACAAGGCCTCGCGCGCCCAGGCCCAGCTCGGCGAGCTGAGCGGCAAGCGGCTGCCGCCGCCGCCGCCGGAGGTCGCGCCGATGAAGCGGGCCCTGGACGATGCCGGCATCGCCCATTACCTGGTGGCCGACAGCATCGACATCGCCGACGAGACCTGGCGCGCCGCTGCCGAAGGTTTATTGCGCCCGTCGCGCTGGGTGGTCGTGCTCAAGCATCGCAGCGACGAAGGTCGCGCCTTCGACATTGCGGCGAAGCAGCGCTACCGCCACTACGTCGTCGCCGACACCCAGGCTGCAGGTCAGGCGCCGGCCGGCTCGCTGCTGGCGGCGCTGAACGTCAGCGCGCCGCTGCCGACCTGGCTGGTGCGCCAGCTGGGCGCCATCCGCTGCGTCACATCGACGGAAGAGGGCGCCAAGACGAGTGGCGAATGGATCACGACGGACGCCTACTACCGCGATGGCCGCGGCGGCCGCAGCGTCTTCGTCGAGCCGCGCGACCACCAGTTCGGTGCCTCGGCCGTCGACTCGCGCCGCGGCGCTTTGGAAGCCGAGCTCGCCCGCTGGGACGGCGAGCTGAGCCGCATCGCCAAGGCCCAGGCCGAGGTCGAACGCCAGTTCAAGGACGTGCAGCGCGCCGCTGTGGGGCACAAGGCGGCCCAGGAATTGAGCGAGCGTGCCGACGAGTTCGCCGAGGCACGCTCACGCCTGCCGGTACTGCGCCAGGCCCGCGCCGAGGCGTCCACGCGCATGAGCACGCTGGACAGCGAGCACGACCGCGTCGTGCGCGAGTCCACGCGCAGCGAGCAGGCCTACGAAGGCGCCCAGATCGCGCTGAAGGACGGCGAGGGTTCGGCCGCCGGCCGTCTGCGCGAGCACGAAGCCAGGCGCGAGGCGCTGCGCAAGGCGTCCCGCGAGTCGCGTGCACAGAAGGCCCAGTTTCCCAAGTCCTGGGTCACGCCGGCTGCACTCGCCGCCGCACGCAATGAGTTCGAGAACGCCCGCCAGGCCGAGATCCGCGCCCATCATGTGGACCAGGAGCTGGAAGGCGGCCATTGGGAGGTGGACGCCAGCGTCGTCGAGCGCCATGCCCGCATGGCCGCCCAGGTGCATGAGCAGGACAGCCAGCTCAGCGACCGCCGCGCCAGCAACGAGATGGCGCGCATCGCGGCCTTCAATGCCCGCGAGCGCTATATCGACGTGCTGCGTGCCACGGTGCGCCGCTACAAGAAGAACGTCGCCGAGCTGGGTGAACTGGCCGGCACGACGGCCGAGGCCGTGCTGCCGCATCTGGACAACGACGACACCGTGCTTGCCCAGGCCGGCCTGCAGGTCAAGTTCAACTTCGACGGCAAGGGCGAGGTCGGGCTCAACGACGGCGAGGCCTCCGGCGGCCAGCAGGTGCTGAAGAGCCTGATCCTGCTGGTCGGCCTGATGAAGGATGACGAGACGCCCGGCGGCTTCGTCTTCATCGACGAGCCCTTCGCCCACCTGGACGTGCGCAACATCCAGCTCGTCGGCCACTTCCTGCGCTCGACCCGCGCCCAATACCTGCTGACGACGCCGATCACGCACAACGTCGAGGTCTTCGAGCCCAGCGAGATCACGCTGGTGACGAGCAAGAAGCCGCGCGGCGAGCGCTGGGCGCCGCCGATTGCCGTGCTGGCGCGCCGGCCGGAAGTCTCGGCCTATGAATGACTGGGATCACCCGTCGCCGTTCACGCTGGCGCTGACGCCCCAGCCGAGCGACATCGACGGGCTGGCCCACACCAACAACGCCGTCTACGTGCAGTGGTGCGAGCAGGCGGGCTGGGCGCACTCCGAGGCGCTAGGGCTGTCGCTGGACGACTACCGGCGCCTGGACCGCGCCATGGCCATCCGCGAAGGCCACTACGACTATCTGCTGCCGTCGGTCGAAGGCGAGGCCCTGGTGCTGGGCACCTGGCTGACGTCCAGCGACGGCAAGCTGACGATGGAGCGGCGCTTCCAGCTGCGTCGCGCCAGCGACGGGGTGACGCTGATGCGCGGGCGCTGGGCGCTGATCTGCATCGAGATCAGCAGCGGCAAACCCCGGCGCATGCCGCCCGAGTTCCTGAGCGCCTACGAAGCGGTGCTGGTTTTCCAACCCGGGTGATATACGTTTCGTATACGAAGCGTATATAGTCGCGGCATGGGAATCGTCAAAATCTCCGATCCGATGCACGAGAGCCTGCGCGTTGCGAGCCAGGCCTTGTCGCGTTCCATCAATGCCCAGGCCGAGCACTGGATGCGCATCGGCATGCTGGCCGAGCTGCATCCGCAGCTGAGCCACAGCGAGATCTGCCAGCTGCTGATCCGCGCCGAGCAGGAGGGCGGGCTGGATCTGGCGCGCCTGGCCGGCTGGACTCAGCCTGCGAAGGCCAAGGGGGCGCGGGCATGAAGAGCCTGAAACTGCGCACGCCCGACGAGGTGGCCAAGGCCCGCGAGGCCGGGCATCTGATCGCCGAGGTGCTGGCCATGCTCAAGCCCCACGTCGTGCCCGGCGTGTCGACCGAGGAGCTGGACGCCATCTGCCATGACTACATCGTGGGCACGCTGAAGTGCATCCCGTCCAACGTCGGCTATCACGGCTACCCCAAGACGGCCTGCATCTCGCCCAACCATGTCGTCTGCCATGGCATCCCGTCCAAGGACAAGAAGCTGAAGAAGGGCGACATCGTCAATGTCGACGTGACCCTGACCAAGGACGGCTGGTTCGGCGACAGCAGCCGCATGTTCATCGTCGGCGAGGCCAATGTGCTGGCGCGCCGGCTCGTCATGACGACCTATGAGGCCCTGCGCGCCGGCATCCGCCAGGTGCGCCCGGGCGCGACGTTGGGGGACGTGGGCCACGCCATCCAGAAGGTGGCGCATGCGGCCGGCTTCAGCGTCGTGCGCGAGTACGGCGGCCATGGTATCGGCGACGTGTATCACGACGATCCCCATGTCAATCACTTCGGCCGCCCCGGCGAGGGGCTGAAGTTGCAGGAGGGCATGATCTTCACGATCGAGCCCATGATCAACGCCGGCGGCGCCGCCATCCGCGAGCTGAACGATGGCTGGACGGTGGTGACGCGCGACCACTCGCTGTCGGCCCAGTGGGAGCATATGGTGGCCGTCACCAAGGACGGCTTCGAGATCCTGACGCCGTGGCCGGATGGTCTTGGCGACTATCCGGCCATCGCGGACGCCTAGGGCGCGTCAACCCACTGCGTCAAGGCCAGCATGTCCAGGCTGGCCGGCAGGCCCAGCAGCTCTTCCGAGGGGTTCCAGCGCGGCATCTGGAACAGATAGCTGTAGTGGTCGTTCCAGGCCAGGCCGATCAGCGTCTCGGCGACGATGCGGCTGCCCACCTCGCCGAGGTGGTGGCCGTGATGCATGATCTCCGCCTCCTTGAGGATGTAGTACCAAAGCGGCGCCGCGCCGGCCAGCCAGCGCTTGTTCTCGGGCTTGTCGAAGAAGGCCTTGCCCTCGTCCCAGGGCACGAGGTTTTCGCCCTCGTTGCGAACGGTCCAGAGCTGCTTGTCGCTCAGCACCTTGGCCGGTGCCACGCCGATCATGCGGGCAACGCTCTGACCCGAGGGCAAGCCCATGCTGACGCCACGCTGCAGGTTGCGGAAGGCCAGCGAAGCGAACGGGGACCCCGATTTCTCGAATTCCGGCAGTTTGCCGAGCGGGTCCACCAGGAAGGCGTCGATGCGGTAGCTGGGCTGGGGGATCTGTTTCTGACCTTGGGGATGCTTGTTGGGCGTGCCGAAGAAGAAGTTCCAGTCGAGACCCCATGACGGCGGGAGGCCCTCGCCAAAGCCTGTCATCGAATCGGTCGGCTGGCGCGGAGGCGCCGAGAAGATCGGGATGCGGCCAAAGGGCTTGCCCTTGAACGTGGCGGTTCCCTTGAGCACGATGTCGTTCAGCGAATAGCTCGGCCGCACCATGGAGTGGCCGAAGCGATAGGCCGCCACCGAGAACTCCACCGGGATATAGGCCGTGCCGCCATGGGGATGGAAGAACTGCAGCCGCGGTTCGCGCTGCCCCGGGGCCGGCATCAGCGCATTGACGACGGCGGGATCGCAGACCTTGGGCAGGAAGTCGTGCAGCACGATCCACTGATAGCACCAGCGCACGATGCGCTGGGCCTCGTTGAAACGGGCACCTTCCTCGCCGGGCTGGAAGCTTGACGCGATCTTGTCGTAGACCTTGTTGTGGAACTTCAGGAACAACGCCTGGATCTGCGTCACGATCTTGTTTTCATCGTTGCGCTTGTCGCCGATCAGCGCGGTGTTGTCCAAGGTCCGCTGGAGGTCGGGGCGGTCCATGCCGTTGACGCCGACATTGGGGCCCAGGATGAATTTGACGTGGTCGTCCTTGGCATACAGATAGGGCTGGTCGGCCGGCCCGCGGCCGTAGAGGCAGTCCAGATCCAGTCTCGGCGTGCGGAAGTCCTCCAGCGCGTCCGGGTCGTTCATGCGCTGCAGCGACGACGCCGGATCGAAGGTGATGTCGTGGTCGATGAACTGGCCGAGATAGGTGTAGCCGGCAGCGATCCTGGGGTTTTCGTCGTCAGGCTCCGGGATGTCGATCGGCGCGTCGGGCGTGTCGTTCGGAAATTTGTGGTCGTCGACGTTTTCGTCGAACTCCGACGTCACCATCAGTCCGGCCAGCGTGGTCAGCGTTGCGCGCAACGCGGCGTCCTGGGCCGGGGTTTGCGGCAAGGCGGCAGGTGGCAACCAGCGGAACATCCGCCCGAACTTGGCGGTTCCCACGCTGGACTGCCCCGTGCTTTCCAGGCCGCGCAGCGGCCGCGATCCATGTCCTGCCATCGTCTTCTCCCTGAGCATGCATTGCGTTGTGCAACTAGCGCAATGTGCGTGCAGAGGGCCCGGACCGCATCCCAACTCTTGTGGAGAGTCACAGATGTAGGCCCGCACCTACAGGCCAATGCAGACCCCTCCGGCCGGCCGCGCCGCTGCTGCGACCGACAGTGCGCCAATCTTGGCGCGCCGGGAGCCCGCATGAGCATCCGCACCGAAGCCTTCGCGCAATTCCTCAGAGAGCGAGAGGCCGCATCGCTCGACTATGTGCGTGGCCAGGCAGACAGTTTCATGGCCCTCGCGGCCACCGAGGGCGGCGCCAGCTTCTTTCCGCCGGGCGGCGGCCATGTCCAGGGCAATGAGGCCGTCAATGCGCGCTATGCCAAGGATGCCCGCGCCTTCAGTGAAAAGACGGAAAGCAGCCGCTTCGAGATATTCGACAGCGCGGCCGACGGCGAGATCGGCTACTGGACCGGGCTGCAGCACGCCAGGGTGCAGATGAAGGGCAAGGACGAGCTGGTGGCCATGACGTTGCGCGTGACCGAAGTCTTTCGCAAGCAGTCCGGCCGCTGGAAGATCGTCCACCGCCACGCCGACATGCTGGCCCAGCCCCAGCCGCGGCCTGGCGGCTGAATCAGCCGGCCTCGCGACGCAGCTCGCGAGCCGCCGCCACCATGCGCGCCAGCGCGGCTTCGGTCTCGGGCCACCCCCGCGTCTTCAGCCCGCAGTCCGGGTTGACCCAGAGCAGCTGCGGCGGGATGACCTCGGCAGCCTTCTTCAGCAGGCGCAGCATCTCGGCCGTGTCGGGCACGCGCGGCGAGTGGATGTCGTAGACGCCGGGGCCGATCTCATTGGGGTAGCGGAAGTCGCTGAAAGCCCGCAGCAGCTCCATGTCGGAGCGGCTGGTTTCGATGGTGATGACGTCGGCGTCCATGGCCGCGATCTCGGGCAGGATGTCGTTGAACTCCGAATAGCACATATGGGTGTGGATCTGGGTGTCGTCGCGCACGGCGCTGGCCGAGACGCGGAAGGCGCGCGTGGCCCAGGCGAGATAGGCCCTCCAGGCTGCGCGGCGCAGCGGCAGGCCCTCGCGGATGGCGGGCTCGTCGATCTGGATGACGGCGATGCCGGCGGCTTCCAGGTCGGCCACTTCATCCCGGATGGCCAGGGCGATCTGCAGGGCGGTGTCGGCGCGCGGCTGGTCATCGCGCACAAAGGACCATTGCAGGATGGTGATGGGGCCGGTCAGCATGCCCTTCATGGGCTTGTCCGTCAGGCTCTGCGCGAAGACGGTCCAGTCCACCGTCATGGCCTGGGGGCGGGACACGTCGCCGAACAGCACCGGCGGCTTCACGCAGCGCGAGCCATAGCTCTGCACCCAGCCGTTGGCCGTGAAGGCGAAGCCCGAGAGCTGCTCGCCGAAGTACTCGACCATGTCGTTGCGCTCGGCCTCGCCATGCACCAGCACGTCCAGGCCCAGTTCCTCCTGCTTGCGCACGGCGAGGGCGATCTCGCCTTGCATGGCCTCGCGGTAGGCGGGCTCTGCCAGCGTGCCGCGCTTGACGGCGGCGCGGGCAGCGCGGATCGCGGGCGTCTGTGGGAAGGAACCGATGGTCGTCGTCGGGAAGGCGGGCAGGCGCAGGCGCTGGCGTTGCGCGGCCTGGCGCGTGGGGAAGGGTGAGCGGCGCCGGTCGACATCCGCAGGCAGGGCCTTGAGGCGGGCCGCGACCGTGCCATTGCGCACCCGCCGGCTGGAGACGCGCGTGGCGCGTGAGATGCGGGACTCGGCCAGCTCGCGGGCCACGCTGGCCTCGTCGCCCCACAGCGCCCGCTTGAGCACGCGCAGTTCGTCCAGCTTCTCGACGGCGCCGGCCAGCCAGCCTTGCAGCTCGGTGTCCAGGGCCGCGTCCTGGCGCAGGCTGAAGGGCACATGCAGCAGCGAGCAGGACGGCGCCACCCACAGCCGGCCGCCACGCAGTTCCTGCACCTTGCGCAGTTGGGCGAGGGCCTGGTCGAGGTCGCTGCGCCAGATATTGCGGCCGTCGATGATGCCGACCGACAGCTCGCGGTCCAGCGGCAGGCGCAAGGCCACCGGCAGCAACTCGTCGGGCGCGCGCACGGCGTCTACATGCAGGCCGGCCACCGGCAGCTCGCAGGCCAGGGCGAGGTTGTCGCCCAGCGGCGAGAAATAGGTCGCCAGCAGCAGGGGCTGGCCGACGACGCCGAGGCGCGCATAGGCCAGGCGCAGCGCGTCCTGCCAGGCCGGCGCAAGGTCGAGGCCGAGGATGGGTTCGTCCAGCTGCACCCAGGTCACGCCGCGGGCGGCCAGGCGGGTTAGCAGCTGTTCGTAGGCGGGCAGCAGGCGCTTGAGCAGCACCAACCGGTCAAAGCCCTCCTGCTTGCTCTTGCCCAGGTAGAGGAAGCTGACCGGCCCCAGCAGCGCGACCTTGGGGCTGGCGGGCAGGGCGATGGCTTCATCGACCTCGGCGAGCAGGCGTTCGGCATTCAGGCTGAACTCGGTGGCGCTGTCGAATTCCGGCACCAGATAGTGGTAGTTGGTGTCGAACCACTTGGTCATCTCCAGCGCGGGCACGCCGTCGACATGCGTGCCGCTGCAGCCGCAGGCTTCGGTGTGGGCATGCGCGGTCGTGATGCCGCGGGCCATGGCGAAGTAGCGCTCCAGGGCGGCCTCCTGGCCGGTGAAGCCAAAGCGGGCCGGCTCGCAGCCGAACAGCTGGATCAGATGGGCGACATGGTCGTAGAGGGCGAAGTCGCCGACCGTGACATGGTCCAGCCCGGCGTCCTGCTGCAGCTTCCAGTGGCGGGCGCGCAGGGCGGCGGCCTGGGCTTGCAGTTCGGCGGCCGGCAATTCACCGCGCCAGTGGCGCTCCAGCGCCGTCTTCAGTTCGCGGTGCTCGCCCATGCGAGGGAAGCCCAGAATATGAGTCTTGATCATGATGAATCGAAAAGAGATGAATTTCGTTCGTGATGCTCGCCCCTCAGGCACAATGAATCAAACGAAACGTTTTTGGGTTCATCAACAGTTCTGCTCATGCAAACGCCGCTGGAATTGCGCCATCTGCGCACCCTGGTCGCCCTGCGCGAGGCCGGCAATCTGTCCCGTGCGGCGCAGTTGCTGAACCTGACGCAATCGGCGTTGTCCCACCAGC
The DNA here is from genome assembly GCF_031458095.1 of Roseateles saccharophilus. Lineage (GTDB taxonomy): Bacteria > Pseudomonadota > Gammaproteobacteria > Burkholderiales > Burkholderiaceae_C > Pelomonas > Pelomonas saccharophila_A. Next base: position 733,561 of record NZ_JAVDXU010000001.1, on the reverse strand, counting down.
TCAAGGGCCTGGAGGAGCACTACGGCGCCGAGCTGTTCGCGCGAAAGAGCAACCCGCTCGCGTTCGGTGCTGTCGGCCAGCGGCTGTTGAAGCTGGCGGATGCCGTGCTGCCGCAGGTCGACGAGGCCGACCGCGATGTGCGCCGGCTGGTGGACGGTTCGGCCGGCCAGCTGCGCATCGCCGTCGAGTGCCACACCTGCTTCGACTGGCTGATGCCGGCCATGGACGCCTTCCGCGAACGCTGGCCCGAGGTGGAGCTGGACATCGTGTCGGGCTTCCAGGCCGACCCCGTCGGCCTGCTGCACCAGGACCGCGCCGAGCTGGCCATCGTGTCCGACGTCGATGCGGACGAGGCCGGTGTCGTCGTGCACCCGCTGTTCAGCTTCGAGATCGTGGCGCTGCTGCCCAAGGGTCATGCGCTGCTGGCCAAGCCGTGGCTGGAGGCGGCCGATTTTGCCGACCACACCCTCATCACCTACCCGGTGCCGGACGAGATGCTGGACCTGGTGCGCCGCGTGTTGCAACCCGCCGGCATCGCGCCGCCGCGCCGCACCAGCGAGCTGACGGTGGCCATGCTGCAGCTGGTGGCGAGCGGCCGCGGCATCGCGGCCCTGCCACTGTGGGCGGTGGAGAACTACCTGGCGCGCGGCTATGTGGCGCGCCAGCGCATCGGCGAGGCGGGGCTGACGGGGCGGCTCTATGCGGTCAGCACACCCAGCCTCGCAGCCAAGCCCTTTCTGGCTGACTTCGTACGGCTGATGCGCGAGACCTCGCTGCTGAACCTGGCGGCTGTCAGCCTGCTCTAGTTGCGGGCGTGCGTGACCCGGTAGCCGGCCACGCCTTGCAGCTCATGCAGGCGGCCGGTAAAGCGGCACAGCGTCTGGCCCTTGAAGTTTTGCTTGGCGGTGCAGACAAAGCGCCACTCTTCATGATCGCCCTGCTTCTCGATGCTCAATGAGCCTGGAGCGAACCGGTACCCCAGGCCGTCGGCGAACTCGGCCAGCTCGGCCTGGGTGAAGCGCCGGCCCGATTCACCGCGCAGCGTCACCGCGATGGCCGGGTGGGAGGGTAGGCGGCTCTCCAGCTTGGCGCCCCACATCATCAGCGTCGCGCACAGCAGCGTCAGCGCGATGGCCGCGAAATAAAAGCCCATGCCCAGCACGATGCCGATGGCCGAGGCCGCCCACATCGAGGCCGCCGTCGTCAGCCCGGAGATGTTCATGCCCTCGCGCATGATGACGCCGGCGCACAGGAAGCCGATGCCGGTCACCACGCCCTGGATGACCCGCGTCGGATCGATGAACTGCGGCAGCGGGCCGCCGGCCATGTGGCCGCCAAACCATTGGTCGGGATAGCCGACCAGGATGGTCACGGCGCAGGAGGCCATGCAGACCAGGGCGTAGGTGCGCATGCCGGCCGCACGGCCGTGGTAGGCCCGCTCATAGCCCAGCAGCAGGCCCAGCACCATGGCGCCCAGCAGATGCATCAGCATCAGCACATTGGCGGCCCATTGGCTGTCGGTCCAGTAGCGCAGCAGGTGGCCGGGTTCGAGCATGGGCGTGACCGGTGGCGGGGCGATGCTGCCCCGCGGCCACGCTAACCCAGTCTGATACGGCCCGCCAGAGGGCCGTTGTATGCCCGCCTAGGCGAGAGCCGTCATGCGCTCCACGAGCACGCAGCGCACCCATTTGCGCGCCGTGACATGGGCCGTCTGCGCGAGCAGGAACTCCTCGGCCTGGGAGTTGGCGGTTTCGAACTCGAAGCCGCCGAGCTGCACGATGCGGCTCAGCGGCCGCGTCCAGACGCGGCGCACGTCGGCGCTGAACAGGGGCACGCCCTCGTCCTCGCCGAGCAGCAGACGCAGCTCATAGTGCTGGGCATCCAGCGGCGGCTCGGCGGCGGCCAGGATCTGCAGGCCCGCCTCGCTGAGGTTGACGACGACGCCGCCGCGCGCCTCCGCCAGCCCCTCGGGCTTGATGACCCAGACCGGCAGCTGCTCATGCTCTTCAGGAACGAGAAAGAACTCGACGCGGGGGAAACGGCGTTGATCGATCGACATGGTGTGAGCTGGAACGTGGAGTCTGGATCACAGCATCTGCGAATGACAGGCGCTTGTCAGCAGCGCCGTCGTCCCCTGATTTGACTACGGTCAAACCGCCAGCAGATCGACCTCGAACAGCAGGGTGGCATTGGGCGGGATGACGCCGCCGGCACCGTAGGCGCCATAGCCCAGCTCGGGCGGCAGCACCAGCATGCGCGTGCCGCCGACCTTCATGCCCTGCACGCCCTCGTCCCAGCCGGCGATCACTTCGCCGCCGCCGAGGCGGAACTTGAAGGGCTGGCCGCGGTCCTTGCTGGAGTCGAACTTCTTGCCCTTCATGCCGTCCTTGAACAGCCAGCCGGTGTAGTGCACCGACACGCGCTGGCCCTTGGCGGCCTCGGCGCCGTCGCCGACGATGCGGTCCTCATACTGCAGGCCGGTGGACGTGGTGTGCAGGTTCAGCTCGACGGGCTCGGGGCCGCCGGCCAGGCCGAGCAGTTCGACATCAAAGCACAGGGTTGCATTCGGCGGAATGACGCCGCCGGCGCCGCGCGCGCCATAGCCCAGCTGGGCCGGGATGATCAGCGTGCGCTTGCCGCCGATCTTCATGCCTTGGACGCCTTCGTCCCAGCCCTTGATGACCATGCCGGCGCCGAGTTCGAACTCGAACGGGTCGCCACGGTCCTTGCTGGAGTCGAACTTGCTCGTCTTGGCGCCGTCGACCCAGAGCCAGCCCGTGTAGTGGACCGTGACGTCATGGCCGGCCGCCGCCTGCTTGCCGTCACCTTCGACGGTGTCTTCAAACTGCAGGCCGCTGGGCGTGGTGTTCATGGGGGAATCCTTGCTGTGGGGAAAGCCTTGGATTGTCGCCTCCTGGCCGGGGACGGTCGTTTCGTCGCCGGTGAGGTCTCGATGTCGATTTCTCAGCCCCTTGTTCGTCATGTCCCAGGGCGTCTTTGCCCTGCCGCTTCGAAAGAGACGCATGAACTATCTGCTCATCATGGCCCACGACGACGGGTTCGCACCCACGGAGCGCCTCATCGCGGAGATCATGAACTGGATCAAGTCGATGGAGGCTCGCGGTATTCGAGTCCAGGGCAACCCGCTACGGCCCGCCTCTGAGGCCGTCACCGTGCGCGTGAGGGATGGAAGGATCGGCCATTCTTCCGGGCCTTTCTCGCGCTCACGCGAACAAATGTGTGCGTATGAACTCATTCAGTGCGCCAGTCTCGACCTCGCTCTCGAGGTCGCAGCCCTACACCCGATGGCTGCTGTCGCCACGGTTGAGGTCAGGCCCGTGTGGGATCAGTTGGCGCAGGGTTGAGCCTGTTCCTGCTCGCCGCTAACGTTGACCCGCTGAATCCCTCACCAGCGCTTCCCATCTCGACACCACGCCGGCCAGCACATCCTCGACGCCGAGCGGCCCCTGCGGCAAGCGCATCCCCAGGCGATGGGCCGCCTCGCGCAGCCGAGCCGCCGGATCGCGCAGATCGAGGGCCGCCGCCCCGTTCTGCTTGGACAGCTTGTGCCCGTCCTCGGCCAGCACCAGCGGCGTGTGCAGATAGCGCGGCGTGGGCAGGCCCAGAGCGCGCTGCAGCGCGATCTGGCGCGGCGTGTTGTCGGCCAGGTCCTCGCCGCGGACGATGTCGGTGATGCCCTGGTCCGCATCGTCGACGACGACGGCGAGCTGGTAGGCCCACAGGCCGTCGGCGCGCTTCAAGACAAAGTCGCCGACCTCGGTCTCAAGGTCCTGTGACTGCGCGCCCAGGCGGCGGTCCAGCCAGTCGACATGACCCTCGACGCGAAAGCGCCAGGCGCGTACCGGCCGGCCGTTCGTGCCCTTGCGGCAGGTGCCCGGGTAGACCAGCTCGCCATGCTTGGCTCGGGGGCCGGCCGCCGCGGCAATCTCGGCACGCGTGCAGGCGCAGCCATAGGCGTGGCCGGACGCGATGAGGCGGTCCAGCGCCGCCTGGTACAGATCGCCGCTGTGCGATTGCCGGACGGGTGGCTCGTCGGGCTGCAACCCCAGGGCGTCGAGCTGTCCGAGGATGAGCTCGGCCATGCCCGGCGGGCAGCGTGGGCCGTCGACGTCCTCGATGCGCACCAGCCATTGGCCGCCATGGGCACGGGCGTCCAGCCAACTCGCCAGCGCGGCCACCAGCGAGCCCGCATGCAGCGGGCCGGTGGGCGAGGGCGCGAAGCGGCCGCGATATCCGCCCATCAGAGCAGCAGGCCCTCGTGCTGTTCGAGCAGGGCCCGCTGGGTGGCCGCGCCGCGCAGCTTGTCCAGCCACCAGGCCACGGCCTTGCCCGGCGCCTGGCCGGTGTCGCGCCAGGCATAGCTCATGGCGCTGACGCGCCGGCCCTCGTAGGTGGCCTTCTGCACCAGGCGGCCGGCCTCGACGTGCCGGCGCACCATGGGCGCCGGCAGGGAGCCGCAGCCCAGGCCGCGCAGCATGGCTTCGAGCTTGCTGGCCAGCGACGGCATGGTCAGCACGTCCTGGCCCGGCAACACGCCGATGGTGATGGCCTGCAGTTGCCGGGCGCTGTCGGCCACGGCAATGATGCGGTGGTCGGAGATCTGGGCCGCCGTCAGCGGCTCGGGCGCGCCGGCCAGGGGGTGGTGGGGCGCCACGCAGAAGACGAACTCGATCTCGCCGGCGGGCTCGCAGACGATGCTGCTGGTGGGCTGTTCGGGGCGTTTGCCGATGGCGATGTCGGCCTGGCCGTTGAGCAGGGCTTCCCAGGTGCCAGCCAGCACCTCGATGCGCAGCTTGAGCCGCGTCGGCGGCGGGCCGCCGCCCTCGGTCTTCTGGGCGTAGAACTCCTCCATCAGGTCGAAGAGGGCGCGGCGGGCGATGGCGTCGTCGACGGCCAGGGTCAGCTCGCTCTCCCAGCCGGTGGCGATGCGGCGCACGCGATTGGCCACGGCGTCCAGTTCCTGCAGCAGTCGCCGGCCCTCGACGAGCAGCTCCTGGCCGGCCGAGGTCAGCACGGCCTGGCGCGAGCTGCGGTCGAAGAGCAGCACGTCCAGCGCATCCTCGAGTTGGCGCACGGAATAGGTCAGGGCCGAGGGCACGCGCCCCATCTCGCGGGCCGCGGCGGCAAAGCTGCCGGTGCGGGCGATGGTGTCCATCATGGCCAGGGCCTCGGGGGTGAGGGCGCGGCGCTTGTCCTGGGAGGTCGACATGCGTTCAGTCTATTTGAATGGTGTCCCCGAGGCGGGCTCATCGATTGCCGCGGCAGCGACTCCTACATTGACTACATCGCCAACAAGCAAGGAGCCCAGCATGAAGAGCCAACTCATCAAGTCCAGTGACCGCGGCTACGCCGACCACGGCTGGCTGAAGTCCTTTCACAGCTTCTCCTTCGCCGACTACTACGACCCGGCCCGCATGGGCTTCGGGCCGCTGCGCGTCATCAACGAGGACAAGATCGCCCCGGGCACCGGCTTCGGCACCCATGGCCATCGCGACATGGAGATCATCAGCTATGTGCTGTCCGGCGAACTGGCCCACAGGGACAGCATGGGCAATGGCGAGAGTGGGGCGGCGCAAAACGGCAAGGAGGCGGGCGTCATCCGCCCCGGTGATGTGCAGCGCATGAGTGCCGGCACCGGCGTGCTGCACAGCGAGTTCAACCATGCCAAGGACCAGACGACCCATTTCCTGCAGATTTGGATCCAGCCGGATGCACGCGGCATCGCGCCGAGCTACGAACAGAAGCATTTCGACGCCGGCTCCAAGCGCGGCCAGCTGCGCCTCGTGGCGGCCAATGACGGCGCCGAGGGCGCGGTGACCATCCATGCCGACGCGAAGCTCTATGCCGGCCTGTTCGACGGCGGCGAATCTGCCGAACTGAACCTGGCCCCAGGTCGCATCGCCTATGTGCATCTCATTCGCGGCGCGCTTACCGCAAACGGGCAAGACCTGACGGCGGGTGATGCCTTGCAGCTTCGCGAAACATCGCGCCTCGCCCTGACCGGTGGCCGCGACGCCGAAGTCCTGGTCTTCGACCTGGCCGCCTGAGTTTTCCCATTCCCCCACCCACAGAGGAAGTCCTCCATGAGCAAGATCGTCGTTCTCTACCACTCCGGCTACGGCCACACCAAGAAGGTCGCCGAGGCCGTTGCCGGCGCGGCGGGCGCGCAGCTGATTGCCATCGACGCCGAAGGCAATATCACCGAAGCCGACTGGGCCTCGCTGGCCGCGGCCGACGGCATCATCTTCGGCACGCCGACCTATATGGGCGGCGCGAGCTGGCAGTTCAAGAAGTTCGCCGACGCCAGCAGCAAGCCCTGGTATGCCCAGGTCTGGAAGGACAAGATCGCCGCCGGCTTCACCAACTCGGCCACGCTGAATGGCGACAAGCAGGGCACCATCCAGTACCTGCATACGCTCAGCCAGCAGCACGGCATGATCTGGGTCGGCATGGGCCTGAAGGCGCCCAACCACAAGGCCGCCACGCGCGACGAGGTCAACAACCTCGGTGGCTACGCCGGCCTCATCACCCAGACCCCCAGCGATGCCTCGGCCGAAGAGATGGTGCCGGGCGATATCGCCACGGCCCGCCATTTCGGCGAGCGCGTGAAGGCGGTCGTCGACCGCTGGGCCAAGTCGGCCTGAAGCAAGCGCCTTAAACGAGGCCGATATCGCGTGCACTGGCCCCGGGGAAGACCTGGGCCAGCTGCGCGTCGTTCAGGCCGTACATGCGCCTGAACAGACCGCCGAACAGGGCCCGGTACTCGTTGAGCACCGGGTAGTCGCGGTTCTGGAACAGCGTGGCGGCCTTGACCTCCAGCTGTTCGCCGGCAATGCGGCCGCCCTTCACGCCGCCGCCCAGCACCCAGTAGGCGCTGCCGTGGCCGTGGTCGGTGCCGCGGTTGCCGTTCTCGCGGAAGGTGCGGCCGAACTCGCTGACGACGACGACCACGGTGTTGTTCCACTGCGGCCCCATCTCGTCGGCGAAGGTCGCCAGGCCCCTGCCCAGCTCGCCGAGCTTGGTGGCGAGCTGGCCGGTCGCGCCGCCTTCGCCCACATGGGTGTCCCAACCGCCGACGTCGATGAAGCCCAGGGTCACGCGCTCGCGCATCAGGCGTGCAATGCGGCGTGCCTCCAGTGCAAAGCCCTTGGCTGCGATGGCACCTCGGCTGGCAGCTTCCATTTCGCCGGCCATCTCCTTGGACACCTCGTCGCGCACCTCGAAGCCGCCGCTGACGGTGTTGGCCATGCGCGTGTTGGCATACATGCCGGCGATGACCTGGGCCTGGCTCGCATTGATGGCCGGCTTGCCGAGGTCGCGCAGGGCCTGGTTGGCGACGGGCAGATTGCCGCGCAGGATCAGCGGCACCTGGTCGGTGAAGGCCATGGCCTCCAGGCGCGAGCCTGCGCCCAGCACGCCGGCCAGGCGGTTCATGAAGCCGCTGCGGAAGTCGCGCGAACCCTCGTCGGCCTGGCCCAGCTCGATGTGGTCCTGGGTCTCGAAATGGCTGCGCGTCGTGTCGTTGGTGCCGGCAAAGGGCACGAAGGCGGCCTGGCCCTTGCCCCACAGCGGGTGGATGCTGTCGGCCAGGGCCGGTGCCAGGCCCCAGTTGGCGTCCAGCGGCAGGGCGGCCGACTTCGCGATGGCGATATTGGGCCGGGCCTCGTAATAGAAGCTCGACGAGGTCGGCACCAGCAGATTGGCCGCGTCATAGGCGCCGCGCAGGAAGACGACCAGCAGCCTTGGTGCCTCGGGCGTGGCGGCCCACAGTTGGGTGGGCAGCAGAGAGGCACCCAGGCCGAGGTGGAGCAGAAGGCGTCGGTCCATCACATCACCTGTGCATGAAGTCGGGGGAGGCCAGCAGATAGGTATTCCATTCCTGCGGCGAGGTGGCCTGGGCCAGGGCCTGCTGCGTCGGCGCGGCCAGGCGCGGCGCAATGCCCTCGTAGTAGAGCGGGTGGGCGATCTGCGGGAAGGCGGGGCGGTCCTTGGCCTCGCCCTCGACCTTGAAGAGGCCGGCGCTGCCGCTGCCGATCGCGCGGGCGATCTCGAAGCGCGTCGTCATCTGGCCGGGGCCGGCCCAGGCGCTCTCGTCCATGGCATAGCCGTCGGGTGTCTGGCGGTTGTAGGGCGCCTGGCCCAGGCGGTAGAGCCAGCCGATCATGGGGCCGGTGTTCAGCACGACCTTGTCGGCATAGGCCAGGCGCACGGCCGAGACGACGTAATGCGTGGGGTCCTTGAACTTGCGACCCAGCGACGCTTCGAACTCGGGCGAGCCGACCAGGGCGCGCAGCACCTCGGCGATGCGCCCGTCGCTCTGCTGCCAGCGCTCGGCCATGCGCTCCACCAGGGCCGGCGGCGGCTCGTCGGCGACGAAGTACTGGGCCAGCTTGCGCGACACGAAGCGCGCCGTGCTCGGATGCCTAGCCAGGAGGTCCAGCACCTGGTCCAGCTCGGCTTCGCCCTGGCCCTTGACGGTGATGCCGAGCAGTTTCTTCTCGCCGAAGTCGTGCCGGGCCGGGTTGAACTCCATCAGCCCGTCGCGGCGGTATTGGGCTTCCTGGGCCGGCTTGAGCTTGGGCTTGTTGTCGGTCAGGTTCACGCCCAGCCCGGTCAGCACGCGGGCCAGTTCCTGCACGTCACGCTGGCTGTAGCCGCCGCCAACGCCCAGGGTGTGCAGCTCCAGCAGCTCGCGGGCGTAGTTCTCGTTGATGCGGTTGGCGGCGTTCTGCTCGTTGTCGAGATAGCGCAGCATGGCCGGGTGGTGGGCCGTGTAGCCCAGCAGGTCGCGAAAGCGCCCCAGGGCCCGCTCGCGCAGGCCCTGCTCGTAGTCGCCCACCATGACGCGCAGATTGTTCTTGTACTGGTGGACGTTGAAGTGGTTGAACCAGAACCAGGTCAGCTGCTCCTGCACCTGGTTGGGCGAGTACAGCGCGTTCAGCAGCTGCCGCGTCGAGGCCTCGCGGGCCAGCTTGGTCAGGGCCTGCTGGTAGTTCTTCTGTGCCTCGACCTTGGCCGCGTCATCGGTCAGCGCGTCGGCGGCCTTGCGCTGGGCTTCCATCTGCTGCACCAGGGGCAGCAAGGGTTGCTGGCTGATGGAAAGGGCCTGGATCTGTGTCTTGGCGGCCTCGGGCAATACCGCTGGATCGACGGGTTTGAGCTGGGCATCCAGCCAGGCCTCGCGGCCATTGGCCTGCACGGTCTTGAGGTCGGCGCTGCTGGCGCCCCAAGTGAGACGGTCCAGCCAGAGCGCGTTGGCGGCGGCGCTGTGGGCACCGGGCACCTGGTGCGGGGTACCGGCACAACCGGCCAGCAAGGCGGCGGCACAGAGTGCGAGGCGGGGCAAGGCTTTCATCGCAGGCAGGCCTTTCGGGCTGAATCCGGGGCCAACGACCGGCCTTGGCCCGAGGTTGACTCCAGCAGGCTAGCAGACCCGTCGCCCCCCTAATGTGTCTGTCGGCCGACCTCATGTTGCTGGTTTGTAGCCTGGCCCGCATGGGCAGGGCGCTTTGTGTCGAGGTGGTGATATTTCGCAGACATGCCGGATACCCGCGCTGGCCACATTGCGGCAGCCAAGGTCCGCGGCAGTAGCCGGAACCTGCCCCAACGTGAATCAACCCGCTGACGGGCTTCACCATCTATGGCAGCAGTGCGTCAGCCACCCTTATCGACGACGTGACCTTGACGACCGTGACCACCGCCGTGCCGGAGCCCGCGCCGTCGGCCCTGCTGCTGGCCGGTGTGGCCGTCCTGGGCGGAATGACCTGGCGATGTCGACGCCGCTGAGCCAGTCGGGCGTGCAGCCGATGCACGCCCTGGACTCGCAGGCTTGCTGTCAGCGCACTCAGGCAGTAATGTCGGCGCATGCAAGGCGGTCGTCGAATTCCGCTCAGGGTAGGGCTGGCGCTGGTGACGCTCGGTTGGGTCGCCTCGGCTGCCGAGGCGGGCTGTTCGCGCGTGATCGATGTGCCGGTGTCACCGGCGGGCCGGCTGGTGTTCGTCGAGGACGAGCGCGTCGAGGGCGTGCTGCCGGAACTGCTGCGCGAGCGTGGCGTCCTGGTCGGATGCGAATTCCGGTTCAGCGTCGTGCCGCGTGCGCGCGCTGCCCGAACGGTGTTCGATGCGCAGGACGGCGATCTCTATTTGCCGGCGCTGCGCAAACCCGAGCGCGACCAGACCCATCTCTTCGTGCCCTTGAGCCGCCAGGGTGTGGCTGTGGCGACGCTACGCGCCCGTGCGCCGGTGCCGGCCGACCTGAGGCGGCTGCTCGCTGATAAGAGCCTGCGCGGCATTTTCGTGCGCGGCTACCACTTCGGTCCGGCCTATGGCGATTTCGTCGACCAGCTGCTGGTGGAGAAACGCGCCGATGTCGTGCCCGACATCGAGGCGCTGAGCCGCATGCTGCGGGCGGGCCGCGCTGATTTCACGCTGCTGCCCTATGTGACGGGGCAGGGTGCCCTGGACCTGGCGCCGCGGATGCCGCTGTCGCAGACGGCCTTTCGCATCGAGTTGCTGGAGAGCCTGCCGCTGATGGAGAGCGGTGTCTACCTGGCCAGGCGCAATCTCGATTCCGCCGATCTGGCGCTGCTGACGCAGATGTTCGAGCGAGCTGTCGCGGAAGGAGCACTCCGGCGGGCCTTTCTGCGTCACTACCCGCTGGAGGTTGTTGACCATCTGCGCTTTTGACGGCGCTGGTGCGCTTACTTCGCCCCCGGCGTGTAGATCTTGTCGAACACACCGCCGTCGTCAAAGTGCGTCTTTTGCGCCTGGCGCCAGGTGCCGAAGAGTTCGTCGATGGTGAAGAGCTTGACCGGAGCGAAGGTCTTGGCGTACTTGGCCGCGACCTTGGCGTCGCGCGGGCGGTAGTAGTTCTTGGCCGCGATCTCCTGGCCCTCGGGGCTGTAGAGGTAGTTCAGATAGGCCTCGGCCTGCTTGCGCGTGCCGCGCTTGTCGACGACCTTGTCGACGATGGCCACCGGCGGCTCGGCCAGGATGGAGACGCTGGGCGTGACGATCTCGAACTTGTCCGGGCCGAGTTCCTTGACGGCCAGATAGGCCTCGTTCTCCCAGGCGATCAGCACGTCGCCGATGCCGCGCTCGACGAAGGTCGTCGTCGAGCCACGGGCACCCGAGTCCAGCACCTTGGTGTTGGCATAGATGCGCTTGACGAAGTCCCTGGCCGAGTCCGGCGTGCCGCCGTTCTTCAGCGCATAGCCCCAGGCCGCCAGATAGTTCCAGCGCGCACCGCCGCTGGTCTTGGGGTTGGGCGTGATGACCTCGACGCCGCTGCGGGCCAGGTCGGGCCAGTTGCTGATCTTCTTCGGGTTGCCCTTGCGCACCAGGAAGACGATGGTCGACGTGTAGGGGCTGGCGTTGTTGGGCAGCTTCTTCTGCCAGTCCAGCGGCAGCAGCTTGTGGTCGGCGATGGCGTCGATGTCATAGGCCAGGGCCAGGGTGACGACATCGGCCTCCAGCCCGTCGATGACGGCGCGGGCCTGCTTGCCCGAGCCGCCGTGCGAGGCCTTGATGCTGACGGTCTCGCCCGTCTTGGCCTTCCATTGCGCCGCGAAGGCCTTGTTGAAGTCCTGGTAGAGCTCGCGCGTCGGGTCGTAGGAGACATTGAGCAGGGAGGTCTGGGCAAAGGCGCCGGTGGCGGCGAGAGCGAGGGAGAGAGCGGTGAGAAGGCGGCGCATGGTGTTTGAGTTAGGGGTGGAGCGGTTCACTCTAGGGATGAGGACAGGCGTCAGCAAAGAAGGAGTTCGCGCAAGCTCATGCAGCCTTTGACCAGGCCAACACAGGTTCGGCGGCAACCGGGGGCAGCTCGTGGCGTGCAGCGTCCACGACCTCCCGCTTCAGCGGCGAGGCAAAGGTCTGGATGAACTCATAGATGTAGTCGCGCAGATAGGCGCTGCGGCGCACGGCCAGCCGCGTCATGTTGTCCTCGAACAAGTGGCGGGCGTCGATGGCGCGCAGGTGGCGGTCGCGCTCCTCGTCGAAGGCGATGGCGGCGACGATGCCCACACCCAGGCCGAGTTCCACATAGGTCTTGATGACGTCGGCATCCATGGCGCTCAGCACGATGTGGGGCGACAGCTGGGCGGCGGCGAAGGCCTCGTCGATGTGGGAGCGGCCGGTGTAGCCGGGCTCGTAGGTGACGATGGGGAACTGGGCCAGCCGCGGCAGGGTCAGCGGGCCTTCCAGCAGCGGATGGCCGGGCGGCACCACGACCGAGTGGGTCCAGCGGTAGCAGGGCAGGGCGACGAGCTCGGGGTACTGAGCCAGCGCCTCGGTGGCGATGCCGACGTCCGCTTCACCATCCAGCAGCAGGCGGGCGATCTGCTGCGGTGAGCCCTGCTGCAGGTGCAGGCTGACATCGGGGTGATGGGCGCGGAAGTCGCGCACGGCAGGCGGCAGCGCATAGCGGGCCTGGCTGTGGGTGGCGGCGATGCGCAGGCGGCCGCTGCCGGCCTGGGCGAAGTCATCGGCGGCGCGCTTGAGGTTTTCGGCCTCCAGCAGCAGACGCTCGATGACAGGCAGGACCTGCTCGCCCGGCTCGGTCAGGCCGGTCAGTCGCTTGCCCACGCGCACGAAGAGCTCGATGCCGAGTTCCTCCTCCAGTTCGCGGATCTGGCGGCTGACGCCGGGCTGGGAGGTGTGCAGGGCCTGGGCGACTTCGGTCAGGTTGAAGCCGCGGCGTTGGGCCTCACGGACGGAGCGGAGCTGCTGGAAGTTCATGCGGCGCGATTCTGCGAAGCGCGGCCGCATCTGTCGTCGAACCATTCGCGATATCGATATTCACTTCTTGCGGGGTAGTCCCACTAAAGTTGGAGTTCCGACGCATAAGGACACCGGCGATGACCCCTCCGAACGACATCCCCGCCCAGGCCTGGCCCTTGTTCGACCGCTATGTGCATGGCGACCTGAGCCGGCGCGGCTTTCTGGAACAGGCGACCGCCTTCACGGGCGGCCCGGCCGGCGCCGCGGCCCTGCTCGCCGCGCTGAGCCCCGATTTCGCGGCGGCCCAGCAGGTCAAGCCCGATGACCCGCGCCTGGTCACGCGCCGCCAGGCTTTCGATTCGCCGCAGGGCAACGGCAAGGTGCAAGGCTATCTGGCCAAGCCGGCGAGCGCCGCGGGCAAGCTGCCGGCCGTGCTGGTCGTGCACGAGAACCGCGGCCTGAACCCGCATATCGAGGACATCGCGCGCCGCGTCGCGCTGGCCGGCTACGTCGCCTATGCGCCCGATGCACTGGCGCCGCTGGGCGGCTATCCGGGCGACGAGGACAAGGCGCGCGAACTTTTCGGCAAGCTGGACGCGGCCAGGACGCGCGCCGACATCATTGCCGCGGCGCGTGGCCTGCTGACGCTGCCGGATGCCAACGGCAAGCTCGGCGTCGTCGGTTTCTGCTGGGGCGGCTCATTGGCCAACTACGTGGCCACACAGGTGCCGGAGCTGGCCGTGGCCGTGCCCTTCTACGGCGGCGCGCCGGCGCTGGAGGATGTGCCGCGCATCAAGGCGCGGCTGCTGCTGAACTATGCGGGCAACGACGAGCGCGTCAACGCCAGCTGGCCGGCCTATGAGGCGGCGTTGAAGGCCGCCGGCGTGCGCTACGAGCAGTTCGTCTACGCCGGCACCCAGCATGGCTTCAACAACGACACGACGCCGCGCTATGACCCGGTGTCGGCCCAGTTGGCCTGGGACCGCACGCTGGCGGTGTTCAAGCAGGCGCTGACCTAGGCAAGGCATGACAGCGTCTTGCCGGTGCCTGGTGCAGGTGTTCGTTGCGATGGCACCTCCGACACAGCGGGCCGCCTGAAGCGACGCTGAACTCATTCGTCAGAGCACGTCAATGAAGTCCTATGCAAGCATCGCAAGCCGCGTGGTACGCATCCTCGGGCATCCAAACAGCGGCTGGTCGCGACGACAACGCGCTTGAGCTTGAGTTCCGGTTTGAGGTCACCGATGACGGAGACAAGAACTTCTTGCTCACTTATCAGTCGCTGGATGGACGCTATGCCGCGGACTCGTGGCATGAAACCCTGGAAGAGGCTTTGGCCAGCGCCGAGGGGGCCTATGGCGTCGCTGAATCGGAGTGGGTGATGCCCGCCGACGCTAGACCGCGAACGCCCACTCCCTGAACTCCGCATGTCTGGGCCGCTGCTCGGCGGCATGCCGTGCCCTTGCTGCCTCCACCCAGCTCTTGGCGATGGGGAAGGGCCCGAAGCCAGCCTCGGCATTGATATGGCCGACCGGCCCCAGATTGCTGTAGCTGGCGCCCCAGCGATGCGCCCAGCGCGCGGCGCTGGCGGCGCTCATCCAAGGGTCAGTGCTGCTGGCGATCAGGCGTGAGCGCCGCGGCAGGCGCTGGTGGGGCAGGGATTCGGCGATGCCGAACTTGTCGGGCTCGGCGGGCGCGACGAAGAGGGCCTCGCGCACCGGCGAGTCCGGGTGGTCGGCGAGATGGCGGGCCAGGGCCAGGCAGCCGAAGCTGTGGGCGACGGCCAGCCATTCGCCCTGTCCGTCTGATGTCGCGGCCACCTCCAGCGTGCGCTGGATGCGTTCGGCCCAGCGCTCCAGCTCCGGCCTGCTCGGGTCACGCTGCGTGACACGGCGGGCGTCGCGGTACTGGCTCTGCAGCCAGGTCTGCCAATGCGTCGGGCCGCTGTCGTTCAGGCCCGGAATGATGAGGACGCGCGGTGGGCGGTATGGCATGGAGTCGCCCTCAGAACACGGCCAGGGACACCTCGGTGGACTTGACGAGGGCGACGACCTCGCGGCCGACCTCCAGGCCGAGGTCCTTGACCGAGCGCGTCGTGATGACCGAGGTGACGACGTCGCCGTTGCGCGTGACGACGTCGACCTCGGAGACGACCGGTCCTTCGATGATTTCCTTGATGGTGCCGCGGAACTGGTTGCGGACATTGATGGCGGTGATGCTCACGGGAGGCTCCAGGGGATGGGTGTGGAACCAGTGTGTGCACCCCGCCCCTCGCAGGGAAGGAAGCAATCCTCAGCAGCGCATGCGGGTGCCGAATATCAGCGCCGTCGCGGCTTGGGCTTGGCGGCGACGGCAGTGCGCTGCAGCGCCTGGCAGTCGATGGTGGCGCCGTCCGGTGAGGGCTGGTCGACACAGGCGTCATAGCCGGCGTTGCCCGGTTGGGTCGGGCCGGCGGCGGGGGGATCGAAGCGCAGCGGCTTGCTGTCGTTGCGGGCCTTGGCGCCCATCGCCTGGGGCTTGGCCGCAGCGAGCGAGGGGGCCGCGCAGACGCAGACCAGGATGAGCGCGACGCACAGGCGCGCGGTGGTGAAGCCAGCCATGGGCATCTCCCGGCCGGCGTCGTGGTAGGTCGGAGCCCATGCCGGCGGTGGCCCCCGTGAGCCAAAGACTAGGCGGGGCTGCGCCGAGCGGCCAGCCGCTCTCCCCAGGCTTGGGGAGGCTGCGTGGCCGGCAAGTTAGGGGTTCAAGCTCAGATACCGGCGCCGGCCTCGAACAGGCTGAGCCTGGCCGCGCTGAGCTTGACGCGCTGGCCGCCCTGCAGCTGCAGCTCCTCGGCCTGGTCGCGCGTCAGCTCGGCTTCCAGCGGTTGGCCGTCCGGACCGATCAGCTCGACGCGGGCGCTGGCACCGAAGGACAGCACGCGCTCTACCGTCGCCGACAGGCCCTGCGCGGACTCGTCGGTCAGGATCTGCAGCTCATGCGGGCGCGCATAGGCCTGCACCTCGCCATCGTTGTGGGCGCCGGCGTGTGGCAGCTGGTGCTCGCCGATGTGCAGCACGCCGCCGCGCGACTGGCCGACGAAGCGGTTGACCGCGCCGAGGAAGCCGTAGACGAAGGGCGTGGCCGGGCGCTCGTAGACCTCCTGAGGCGTGCCGACCTGCTCGACGCGGCCATGGTCCATCAGCACGATGCGGTCGGCCACTTCCAGGGCCTCGTCCTGGTCATGGGTGACGAAGATGCTGGTGATGTGCAGCTCGTCGTGCAGGCGGCGCAGCCAGCGGCGCAGTTCCTTGCGCACCTTGGCGTCCAGCGCACCAAAGGGTTCGTCCAGCAGCAGCACGCGCGGCTCGACGGCAAGCGCGCGGGCCAGCGCGATGCGCTGGCGCTGGCCGCCGGAAAGCTGCGGTGGGAAGCGGTCGCCCAGCCAGTCCAGCTGCACCAGCTTGAGCAGTTCGGTGACGCGCTTCCTGATCTCGGCTTCGGGCAGGCGCTGCTTCCTGGGCTTGACGCGCAGGCCGAAGGCGACGTTGTCGAACACCGTCATGTGGCGGAACAGCGCGTAATGCTGGAAGACGAAGCCCACCTGGCGCTCGCGCACATGGGTGTCAGAGGCGTCCTGGCCGTCCAGCAGCACACGGCCGCTGTCGGCCTGCTCTAGGCCCGCGATGATGCGCAGCAGCGTCGTCTTGCCGCAGCCCGAGGGGCCGAGCAGGGCGACCAGTTCGCCGCGCGGGAAGTCCAGCGACACGTCACCGAGGGCGGTGAAGTTGCCGAAGCTTTTGTGGATGTTCTGAACCTGGATGCCCATCACGCTTCCTTAACCGACTGGCTGGCACGCCACTCGATGAATTGCTTGATCACCAGCGTCACCAGCGCGAGCAGCGCCAGCAGGGACGCGACGGCAAAGGCAGCCGCGAACTGGTATTCGTTGTAGAGGATCTCGACATGCAGCGGCAGCGTGTTGGTCAGGCCGCGCACATGGCCGGAGACGACCGACACGGCGCCGAACTCGCCCATGGCGCGTGCATTGCACAGGATGACGCCGTACAGCAGCCCCCATTTGATATTGGGCAGGGTGACGCGGCGGAAGGTCTGCCAGCCGCTGGCGCCGAGCACCGTCGCGGCTTCTTCCTCGTCCTTGCCCTGGGCCTGCATCAGCGGGATCAGCTCGCGGGCGACGAAGGGGAAGGTCACGAAGACGGTCGCCAGCACGATGCCGGGCACGGCGAAGATGATCTTGATGTCGTGCTCCTGCAGCCAGGGCCCGAACCAGCCCTGGGCGCCGAAGATCAGCACATACATCAGGCCGGCGACGACGGGCGAAACCGAGAAGGGCAGGTCGATCAGCGTGATCAGCAGCTGCTTGCCGCGGAACTCGTGCTTGGCGATCAGCCAGGCGGCGCTGACGCCGAACACGAGATTGAGCGGCACGGCGATGAAGGCCGCGGTCAGCGTGAGCTTGATGGCCGAGAAGGTCTCTTCGTCGGCCAGCGACGAGAAATACAGCTCCCAGCCCTTGCGCAGCGCCTCGGTGAAGACGGCCACCAGCGGCAGCAGCAGGAAGATGGCGAAGAAACCCAGGCCCAGCACCAGCAGCGTCAGCCGCACGCCTGTGGATTCGCGCGTGGCGGGGTTGTCCTGGTATTTGGCGCGGGCGCGCGCCGGGGCGAGGTGCAGGGCGGTGCTCATTTGCGCGTTCCCCGGCTGCTGCTCCAGGCCTGCAGGCCGTTGATGATGAGCAGCAGCACGAAGCTGACGATCAGCATGACGGCGGCAATCGCCGTGGCGCCCACATAGTCGTACTGCTCCAGCTTGGCGATGATCATCAGCGGCGTGATCTCGCTGACCATGGGGATGTTGCCGGCGATGAAGATCACCGAGCCGTATTCGCCAACGGCGCGCGCGAAGGCCAGCGCAAAGCCGGTCAGCAGGGCCGGCGTCAGCGTCGGCAGCACCACATAGCGGAAGGTCGTCCAGCGCTGGGCGCCCAGCGATGCGGCGGCTTCCTCGAGCTCGGTCTCCATGTCCTCCAGCACCGGCTGCACGGTGCGCACGATGAAGGGCAGGCCGATGAAGATCAGGGCCAGCAGCACGCCCAGCGGCGTGAAGGCGATCTTGGTGCCGTTCTCGCCGAACAGCGGCGCGAACACGCCGCCGGGTGCAAACATCGAACCGACCCAGCCATTGGGCGCGTACAGGGCCGTCAGCGCGATGCCGGCCACGGCGGTGGGCAGGGCGAAAGGCAGGTCGATCAGCGCATCCACGAGCTTCTTGCCCGGGAACTCATAACGCACGATGCACCAGGCCAGGATGAGGCCGAAGAAGAGATTGATGAGGGCGGCGATCAACGAGGCGCCGAAGCTGAGCTTGTAGGAGGCCATCACGCGCGGTGACGTGGCGGCGGCCCAGAAGGCGTCGAAGCCATGGCCCGAGGACTTCAGAAAGACCGCGGCCAGCGGCACCAGCACGATGAGGGACAGGTAGAACAGCGTGAAGCCCAGCGTCGGGGCAAAGCCGGGCAGCACGCGTCGTCGACCTAGAGAGAAGGATGCCATGTCGAAGTTATAGGTTCTGCGTTGCGGGCCGAGCGCCGGGCCGCTCCCTAGCCGGCCCGCGGCGGGCGATGTGCTTGCGGCTCGACGCCGCAAGCATCGCCGTCCCCACGGGGGACCGACCAGACTTGCCCGCGTTCAGCGAGGCAAGCTGGGCGAGGGGCTTCATGTCTAGCGTTTGATGCTCGCCATCACCTGGTCAAACGTGCCGCCGTCCGCGAAGTGCTGCTTGCTGACCTTGGCCCAGCCACCCAGCGTCTGGTCGACGGTGAACAGCTTGATGTTGGCGAAGCGCTGGGCGTGCTTCTTGAAGACGGCCGGGTCGCGCGGACGGAAGTTGTTCTTCGCGATGATTTCCTGGCCTTCCGGCGTCCAGTGGAAGTCGAGGTAAGCCTTGGCCAGGGCCGCTGTGCCCTTCTTGGCCGCCACCTTGTCGACGATGGCCACGGGGGCATCGGTCTCGATGGAAATGCTGGGGTTGACCTGCTCGAACTGGCCCTTGCCGAACTCGTTCTCGATCAACTCGACCTCGGCCTCGAAGGTGACCAGCACATCGCCGATGCCACGCTGCGTGAAGGTGGTGGTGGCGCCGCGGCCGCCGCCGTCCAGCACCGGCACATTGGTCAGCACCTTGGTGACCAGCTCCTTCGCCTGGGCCTCGCTGCCGCCATTGGCGATGACGCTGCCCCAGAGGGCCAGATAGCTGTAGCGGCCGTTGCCGGTGACCTTGGGGTTGGGGATGATGACCTGCACGCCGGGGCGGGCCAGGTCGCTCCAGTCCTTGATGCCCTTGGGGTTGCCCTTGCGCACGAGGAAGGTCATGGTCGACGAATAGGGCGCTGCGTTGTTGGGGAAGCGGCTGCGCCAGTCGGCCGGCGTCAGGCCGGCGCTGGCGAGCTGGTCCACGTCGGTCGCCTGGTTCATCGTCACGACGTCGGCTTCCAGGCCGCCGATGACGGCGCCGATCTGCTTGCTGGAGCCGCCATGGCTCTGGTTGACGCTGACGGCCTGGCCCTTGGCCTTCTGCGCGGCGATGAAGGCCGGGTTGATCTGCTTGTAGAGCTCGCGCGCGACGTCATACGAGACGTTCAGCAGGGCCGGGTCGGACGCAAAGGCGGGCAGGGCGGCCGAGGCGGCGAGCAGGGCCAGAACGGCACGGCGGGTGGGCAGGAAGAAGGACATGGCGGGGCCGTCGAATGAACGAAGCCGCGAGAGTGCCCGAACTCGCTTATTCGCCAAACGACAGTTTGCTTATTTCCTTATTCGATAACCACTCAAGCGTGGCACAGGGCTTGCTGGCCTCATGAGCGGCAACTGTTTGCCACTCAACCTGGAGACCCCGCATGAGCCGCCTCGACGTGACCGAAAAAATCATCGCCACCAAGGTGGCCAAGGGCCTGAAGTGGGCCGACGTGGCCGAAGCCGTGGGCCTGTCCAAGGAGTGGGTGACGGCTGGCTGCCTGGGCCAGATGACCTTCAACGACGCCCAGGCGGCGACGCTGGCCAGGCTCTTTGACCTGAGCGAATGCGAGGCCCAGTGGCTCAAGGTGGTGCCCTACAAGGGCAGCCTGCCCACATCGGTGCCGACCGACCCGCTGATCTACCGCTTCTACGAGCTGATCAGTGTCTACGGCACGACCTTCAAGGAGCTCATCCACGAGGAGTTCGGCGACGGCATCATGAGCGCCATCGACTTCAAGATGGACCTGCAGCGCGAGCCCAATCCGGCCGGCGACCGGGTCAGCATCGTCATGAGCGGCAAGTTCCTGCCTTACAAGACCTACTGACCGGTCCGCGGTGGGCTCGGTCTTCGACAGGCCAATGAAATCGCCCCGGCGCGGCGGCGTGCTCTGCACGCGCCGCGACCGGGGCGATCCGCCAAGGCGGCGCTAGGGCTCAGCCTTGCTGCTTGCGGCGGCGCGTGACCAGCCCGGCAGCAAACAGGCCCAGCAAGGCCACCGACCAGGTCGCCGGCTCAGGCGTCGCGAACTGCTCGTAGATCTGCGCCGTGGTCAGCTCGTAGTCGGGGTGGGCCAGCACGTCGAAGTTCACGTTCCAGCCGATGGCATCAAAGGCAGCCAGGTCCAGCGCGGTGACCGAATCCATCTTGCCGCCGCAGATGTAGGGATTCATGACGCCCAGGAAGTTGTTGCACGGCGTGGCCTGGTTGGGCTCCTTCCAGTGCGAGGCCTGGTTGCCGTCGCCGGTGGTCTCGCCCGTCGAGAAATAGCCGCTCCACAGGGGCGTGGCGCCGCCATCCAACGAGAAGTAGGCCGGCTGGTTCGGTGCCCAGTTCAATTGGCCCGGGGCGCTGTAGCGGAACATGTCCAGGCCGTAGCTCCACCAGGCATCATCGACCGAGCCGCTATAGCCATTGCTGTAGTCGAAATCGTCAGCGCCGCTGACGAAGCCCAGCGCATGCCCGATCTCGTGGATGGCCACGCCGATGAAGTCGTAGCTGCCGGCCTGGATGCCGTTCGTCGGGTCGAAGTCGAAGGCGAACTGGTTGGAGAACTGGATGGTGCCGTCGATGAAGTTCGGGCCGAAGTTGGCACCCAGGGCCTTGGCGTTGGCCGTGGTCAGGGCCAGCGTGCTGTTGATGGCGTCGTCGGGCGCCAGCCGGGTGCCGCCGGCGACGTTGATGCCGGTGCTGGTTGCCGGTGAGAGATAGGACGGCACCAGGGCGGACACGCCGCCATTGCCATTCAGCGGCGACAGGTTGGCCACGGCCAGGTTGTCCAGCGCGCTGGTCTTGTTGGCGTTCAGCGCGCCGTAATACGCAGAGATAGGCACGAACTGCGTCAGGCTGGAGCCGGTCGAGCCCAGCACGCCCGGCGGCAGCCCACCGTAGCCCACATTCAGCTCGATCGTGGCGTTGTTGGTCAGGACCGATTCCCAGTACTTGGCGGCGATCCTGAAGCCCACCTCGGCCTGCGTGCCGGTCACCTGGGCGGCGCCGCCGAGGTCGTGCAGGATGATGGTGGCAGCACCGGCGGGCGCAGCCAGGACGACTGCCGAAGCCGCCGCGAGGATGAATGACTTGATTGCGGCGTTGGCCATTGAACTTCCCTGTCTATCCGAGTGAGCGCGAATGAGGCGCGAATGCTAGTGCGCAAATCGCCGGCACTGGCGTGGGGCAGCGTCCTGAAGCCCCCCTGCGTGAGGGGGGGCCAACAGTCTGGAAAGCACTGGCTTGCCGAGTTAGGGAACTTCGGGCGATGTGGCGAAGTTCCAGCCCTGCAAGAAGCCGCCGACCCGCAGAAACGGACAAGGGAGCCGAAGCTCCCTTGTCCAGGCGCCCCCCGGTGCTTGTTCAGACGGCCGCGCGGGCCTTGCGGCGGCTCAGGCCGAGGGCGGCCAGTGCCACACCCAGCAGACCCAGGCTGGCGGGCTCGGGCAGGCGGCCGACATTGGCCGTCGCGAAATCGAACTCACCGCCCAGCACATAGCCGATGGTCAGGCCGGTCTGCAGATGCTGGCCGGTCTTGCTGTATTGCTGCATGGTGTTGCCGGCGTCGACCACCCACAGCGTCTGGTCGAGGTGATCCAGGGCCAGGCCGCCGGTCACGGCGCCGGCCAGCGCGAAGCTGCCCAGCTGGGTGCCGCTCATGTCGTAGTGGCGCAGCAGGTTGCTGCCGAAGCCGATGATCCACAGCGAGTTGTCGGTCTCGTCGTAGGTGATGCCCAGGCTGCTCGAACCCGCATTGAACAGCGTGGTCGCGCCGGCGAAGTTGCGGTCGGTGCGGATGACGGCGCCCGTGTTGTACGAAACCGTGTAGTTGAAGCTGCCGTCGGTCGTGGAATCGTCGGTGTCCTGGTAGCCGCCGACTTCCTCGGCATAGTTCACGCCGGCGTAGCTGCCGCCCAGCGTGTACTGAGCACCGGCGCCGCAGTTGGTGCCCGCGGGGTTGGTGCGCACGTCGTTGTAGACGTTGATCGACCACTCGCAGCCATTTTGGGCGGCCCAGCTGTTGACCATGCTGTTGCCTTGCACGACCACGATGCGCTGGCCGTTAACGGAGGCGTAGTAGTTGCCGACCGGACCGGCGAGAGCGGCGGAGCCTGCGAGCAGCAGAGCGGCGGTGGCGAGGGCTTTCTTCAGCATGGCGATGGACCTTTTTGGATTGTTGACCCCTAGTACTAGGGGGGATTCGCCAGATGCGATGCAAGTGATGGGCCAGGCCGCCCCCTTGAATGAATGGTTTCCCTATGAAGTCGACCTGCCGCGCCGCACCGGGTGAAAACGTCGGGCGCAATGGCTGTCATGCAGGCCGACACCCGCGTTTTGGTGGGCCTTCTGGAGATCCGTGAACTGGGTCACGGACCCGGGGCGAGGTCCGTCAGCCGGCTTGACCCGGCTCGCCGCGCACCGCCAGCATGACGGCATAGGCCTTGAAAACGGCCGTCGCGGCTTGCCCGGCGGCCAGGCCCAGGGCGTCGACGGCATCGTTGGTGACGCTGGCCGTGACGACGGCCCCGCCCGGCAGCGTCAGGCCGACGAGGCTGGAGACCGCGCCGCGCTGCAGGCGCGACACCGTGCCCGCGAGCTGGTTGCGTGCCGACAGCCGGTAGCCGCCGAAGTCCGTCACCAGCACCACCTCGCTGGACTTCACCAGGGCCAGGGCCTCCTTGCCCGTCTGCACCTGCAGCTCCTGGGCGGCCTGGGTCGTCAGCGAGGCGGTGACCTCCTGGCCGCCGTCCAGGGTGATGCGCACCGTCGTCGTGGCCGGGCCCGGGTTGACGCCGGCGATGCGGCCGTGGAACTGGTTGCGGGCGGTGGTCTTCATGGACATCCTCTTCAGCAGCGCGTCGAGCGCGGGTTGGGTTTGCAGCCAGGCGGCCTGTTCACGCAGGAAGGCCTGATGGCGGGATTGCAGTTCCCGCCAGGCGGCGAGCAAGGCCTGGCCCTCGGCCGTCAGTCGCGTGCCGCCACCCCCCGGGCCGCCGGTGGCGGATTCGACCAGCGGCGAGTGCGTCAGCGCCGTGGCGGCATCCAACACCAGCCAGGCGCCCTTGTAGCTGTAGCCGGCGGCGCGTGCGGCCCTCTGCAGCGAGCCGGTCAGGGCCAGGGCGGCCAGCAGGTCGAAAAAGCGGCCATCCAGCCGACCGGCCAGGCGCAGCTCGCCCTGCAGCAGCGGATGGTCGCCCGAACTCATGCGAGTCGCGTTATCAAGAAGTCGCGGCGCAGCTGCTCTTCGGGGCGCAGCGCGCCGCCGTCGAGCAACTCGTGGCTCGCACCGGCGTCCAGGTCGACTTCGCAGGTGACGCGACCGCCGTCGATGACATAGGCGCGGTTGGCCAGGGCGGCGACATCATCGAGGTCGTGGGTGATCATGATGGCCGGGATGCCCCAGCGCTCGCGCACGGCGCGCAACTCGTCGCGCAGCTGCTGGCGCAGCATGGGGTGCAGGGCCGCGAAAGGCTCGTCCAGCAACAGCACCCGGGGGTTGCAGGCCAGGGCGCGCGCCAGGGCCACGCGCTGCTGCTGGCCACCCGACAGCGTCGCTGGTTTGCTGCGCGCCATGGCGGTGAGGCCGAAGGACTCGATCAGCTCGTCCACGCGTGCGGCATCGTCTGCCGTCAGCCGCCGGCGCCAGCTCGTCAGGCCGAAGCCGATGTTGTCGCGCACGCTGAGGTTGGGGAAGAGGGCGTAGTGCTGGAAGAGATAGCCGACGTCTCGTTGCTCGGGCGGCAGGTTGATGCCGGCGGTCGTGTCCAGCAGCGCGCGGCCATCCAGCCTCACATGGCCCGCCTGCACCGGCAACAGGCCGGCCATGGCCTGCAGAGTCAACGACTTGCCGGCGCCCGAGGGGCCGTAGAGGGCGACGAAGGGCGCATCGGTGGCGAACGCGATGTCGAGGTCGAAGCGGCGCTTCGCGTCGCTGACCGAAAGCT
This sequence comes from Roseateles saccharophilus, assembly GCF_031458095.1. Lineage (GTDB taxonomy): Bacteria > Pseudomonadota > Gammaproteobacteria > Burkholderiales > Burkholderiaceae_C > Pelomonas > Pelomonas saccharophila_A. Next base: position 709,376 of record NZ_JAVDXU010000001.1, on the reverse strand, counting down.
GAAGGCGAACGTCGATCAAGGCTTGCCGAAACCGTATTTGGCCAATATGGCCTGGGCCTCGGCGCTGCCGAGGAAGACGACGAAGTCTCGCGCCAGCGCGGCCTGCCTGCTGTCGGCGACGACGGCGGCCGGGTAGGTGATGGGTGTGTGGCCGCCCACCGTCGCGACGACGCGCACCTTGTCCTTGGCGATCTCGGCATCGGTGCGGTAGACGAAGCCGGCTTGCACCTCGCCGCGCGCCACGTAGTCCAGCACCTGGCGCACGTTGTCGGCAAAAACGAGCTTGGGACTCAGGGCCGACCAGAGCTGTGCCGTGCCCAGGGCCTGCTGGATGTAACGGCCCACCGGCACGGAGGCGACCTTGCCGACGGCGATGCGCTTCACGGTGGGCAGGCTCAGATCGTCCACGCGCTTGACGGGGCTGTCGGGCGGCGCGACCAGCACCAGCGTGTTGCTGGCGAAATCGCGGCGTGTGCCGGTGGCGATGAGCTTCTGGTCCGCGCCGCGGTTCATGGTGTCGTGGTCGGCGCTGACGAGGACGTCCACCGGCGCTCCCTGCGCGATCTGCTGCAGCAGCACGCCCGAGGCGGCGAAGTTGAAGCGAAGGCTGGCGCCCGGCTTGCTGGCCTCGAAGCGTGGACCGATCTCCTTGAAGGCATCGGCAAGGCTGGCGGCGGCAGAGACCGTCAGCTGCTGGGCCGATGCGAGCAGGGGCAGGGCGGTACAGAGGGCGATCAGGACGCGCTTCATGAGGGAGTGCGTTGCAGATAGCGGTTGGACAGCACGAGGACGGCGACCGACACGGCCGACACGATGAGGGCCAGCATCAGGGCCAGGTCGTCGCGGCCGGCCTGGACGGCGTCGTAGATGGCCATGGAGGCGGTCTGGGTCTGGCCGGGGATGGAGCCGGCCACCATCAGCGAGGCGCCGAACTCACCCATGGCGCGGGCAAACGCCAGCAGGGTGCCGGCCAGGATGCCGGGCCAGGCCAAGGGCAGGGTCACGCGCAGGAAGGTGCTCCAGCGCGACTGGCGCAGCGTGCGGGCGGCGGCTTCCAGATTGCGGTCGACCTGGGCGAAGGCGCTGCTGGCGCCCTTGAGCACCAGGGGCAGGGCGACCAGCGTGGACGCGATGACGGCGCCATGCCAGTTGAAGATGACGGTGTAGTCGAAGTGATCGCGCAGCCAGCCGCCCAGGGCGCTGCGCCGCCCCATCAGCACCAGGATGCCGTAGCCCAGCACGGTGGGCGGCAGCACCAGGGGCAGCATGCAGACCGCCTCCAGCAGGCCGCGGCCCGGCAGCCGGGTGCGCGCGAACACCCAGCCCAGGGCCACGCCCAGCAGCAGGGCCAGCAGGGTCGCGACCGTGGCCACGCGCAGCGTCAATGCCAGCGGCGCGGCGTCGAACTGGCTCCAGAGGTCGGTGGGCATGATGTCGTAATGTAATCAACTACATCACGAGGGCCCGGCCCGCGCTGCTGACATCAGGGAGTTGTGCTTGCGACTATCCTCGCCAGCCTCACCATGCTGAACGACCTCTTCTCCGAATACGGCCTGCTGGCCGTGGCCCTCGCCGTGCTGCTTGAACAGTTGGGCGCTCCCGTGCCGTCGACCCCGGTGCTGCTGCTGGCGGGCGTGGAATCGGCCATGCGGGACGGCTTTGCGCTGCAAAGCTTTGCCGTCGCAACGCTGGCGGCCCTGGCGGCCAATGGCGTGTGGTTCTGGGCCGGCCAGCGCCTGGGTCGGCGCGTGCTGGCGACGCTGTGCCGCATCTCGATCTCGCCGGACAGCTGTGTGCGCCAGAACGAGGCCAGCTTCGCCCGCCGCGGCGTGCTGACCCTGGTCATCGCCAAGTTTGTGCCGGGCCTGTCCATCCTGGCGCCGCCGCTGGCCGGCGCCCTGGGCATGCCGGCCTCGCGCTTCATCGCCTGGAACCTGCTCGGCTCGGCGCTGTGGGCCGGCGTGGCCATCGGGGTGGGGCGGCTTTTCCATGAGCAGATCGACGATCTGCTGCACGCCCTCAGTCATCTGGGCGGCGTCGCGCTGGCCCTGGCTGGCGTGGCGCTGGGCCTGTACCTGGCCTGGCGGCTGTGGCGGCGTGCCCGCGTTCGCCGTGAGCTGGAGCGTTTCGAGCGCCTGGGCCCGGCCGAGGCCCTGGCCCTGGCTCAGCAGCGGAGCGACATCGTGTTTGTCGACGTGCGCGCCTGCTCGCCGACCATGCCGCTGCAAAACCGCATTCCCGGCGCCCGGCATCTCGACATGGGGGCGCTGGGTGATGCAGCCCTGGCTGGCTGGCCGCCTGCAGCCGTGTTCATCACCTACTGCGCCTGCCCCGGCGATGCCTCAGCCGTGCGCGCCGCCATCTGGTTGAAGCAACGGGGCCACCAGGCCCAGGTGCTGCGCGGCGGCATTGACGCCTGGACCCAGGCCGGCCTGGCTCTGGAGCCAGGGTGACGCAGTTCACGAAGCTTGGGTTGCGCGAATCATGGTGTTAACCCTATAATAGGGTTTACCCGATGAACGCAAACGGCCACGAGCCACCCAGCCCAAATGGAACTGATCCAGAACCTCTTCTCCTCCCTGCGCAGCGCCCTGACGCTGGAGACCCAGTCCGACATCGATGAAAGCTATCTGTCGGACGCCATCGACCACGCCGACCTCGAGCGCCGCATTGCTGCCCAGTCGCGCGCTTCCTCGGTGGCGCCGCTGAACATCGGCCGCTGAGCCGAGCCGGCACGCAAGAACAAACGGCCCCGTCAGGGGCCGTTGTCATTTCCGGGCGCCATTTACTGGATCAGCCCGTTCTTCAACGCGTAATAGGTCAGGTCGCTGTTGGTCTCCAGCTTGATCTTCTCCAGCACGCGAGTGCGGTAGGTGCTGACGGTCTTGACGCTGAGGAACATGGCCTTGGCCATGTCACCCACTGTTTCGCCCTTGGCCAGCCGCAGGAAGACCTGCAGCTCGCGTTCCGACAGTGACTCGTGCAGCGGCCGGTCAGAGGCGCCGCCGGCCACGCCGTCGGCCAGCAGTTCAGCCACCTGGGGACTGATGTAGCGCCGGCCCCGCGCCACGGTGCGGATGGCGTTGGCGATCTCCTCGGGATCGCATTCCTTGTTCAGATAGCCGCTGGCGCCCTGGCGCAGCAGGGCGGTGGCGTAGTGCGTCTCCGGGAAGCCGCTGAGGATGAGGATGGGCAGCTCGGGAAAGCGGGTCTTGATGGCCGACAGGGCGTCCACGCCGCTCTGCCCGGGCATGGAGATGTCCATCAGCAGCACGTCCACTTCACCGCCACGCGCCAGCTCCAGCGCGTCGCGGCCATTGCCGGCCTCGCCTGTCACGCGCAGGTCGACGTTCTCGCTGAGGAACTGGCGCAAGCCGGAACGCACGATGGCGTGATCGTCAACGATGCCAATGCGAATCATGTTGCGCTCCGAATCAGTTGTGAGTACGAGTAAAGCGTAGCGACGGCAAACGGCGTGCGCGATCAGCGCTGTCCTACACGGGGTATAGGCCGGCCGCTTGTCCTACGGTTGCTGGCGAAAGCGGCCGGCAGCGCAGGGCTTCGGGTTTTCGCAAAGTGAGCTCATGGCGATTGAGCCACACGGAGCGAGTGATGAAGACCCTGAGCGACAACCTGGCCCGTCTCATGCCCCCGCTGTGGCTGGTGCTGGCCCTGGGCGCCGTATTCGGCGGGGTATTGCTGGCCCTCTTCGTCGACACCCTCCAGAGACACGTGCGCCACGGCGAGGAAATGCGCCAGTGGCAACGAGTCGGCGTTGTCCGACAGCCGATAGGCACCGTCGTCACCGCCGCGACGCCAGTCCAGTCGCCACAGTTGGCGACATCGTTTTCCCAACCGCTTCAGCGATGAAGAAAGGACGCATGATGAACCGCACCCCCTCCCTCCGACTGCCGCTGATCGGCGCCCTGACCCTGGCCGCCGCCTTGGCCGCCTGCGGCAAGCACGATGACGAACGCACCGCCGGGCAGAAGCTCGACGGCGCCATCGCCGATGCCAAGCAGGCCGGTACCGAGGCCAAGGCCGATGCGCGTCAGGCCATGGACAAGGCCGAGACCAAGCTGAAGGACGCGAGCGCTGCGGCCGCTGAAGCGGCGACCGACGCGACCATCGTCACCAAGATCAATGCGGCCCTGATGGCCGATGACAGGCTCAAGGCCACCAAGATCGACGTGCGCGCCGAAGACGGCCGCGTCACCCTGACCGGCACCGCGCCCGATGCCGGTTCGCAGGCCCGCGCCACGACGCTGGCCAACGCCGTCCAGGGCGTGCGTTCGGTGGACAACCAGCTCGTGGTGGCACGCAATGGCTGAGGCTCCTACCGCTCTACGGCTGGATGAGGCCGGCCTGAGGGCCGCTCGTTCCGACCTCGACGAAGGGGCGGTCACGCCAGCCTACGGGCCCTGGCGTGACGACATCCTCAAGCTGCTCAACGGCGCGCTGGCCACCGAGCTGATCTGCGTGCTGCGCTACCGTCGCCACCACTTCATGGCGACGGGGCTGGAGTCGCCCAGCATCGCCGAGGAATTCCTCGTGCATGCCAATGCGGAGCTGGGCCATGCCGACCGGCTGGCCCAGCGCATCGTGCAGCTGGGTGGCGAACCGGACTTCAATCCGGTGGGCCTGCCGGGGCGCAGTCATGCGGACTATGACGAGGTCAACGACCTGAAGGCCATGATCAAGTCCAATCTCATCGCCGAGCGGGTGGCCGTCGAGACCTACCGCCAGATGATCGGACTCGTGGGCGACAAGGATTCCACCACCCGGCGCCTGCTGGAGGACATCCTGGCCGACGAGGAAGAGCATGCCGACGAGCTCAAGGACTGGATGGCGCGTGCCTGAACCGGGGATCGTCATGCCTGCCTTACGTGCCTTCATCGTCGAGAACAGCCCGGTGATCCGCGAGAACCTGGCGGGCACCCTCGAGGAACTGGCCAATGTCGAGGTCATCGGCAGCGCGGGCGACGAGGAGTCCGCCGTGCACTGGATGAGCCGCGAGTCAGCTCGCCATGCCGATGTCGTCATCGTCGACATCCTCCTGAACTCCGGCACGGGTCTGGGCGTGCTGCGAGCGGCCCAGCGCCTGGGCGTGCCGGCGCGCCGCATCGTGCTGACCAATTACGCCACCGACGACGTGCGCCGCCGTTGCGCCACGCTGGGCGCCGAGCGCGTGTTCGACAAATGCCGCGAGCTCGACGAGCTCATCACCTATTGCGCGGATCTCGCCGACGGCGCGCCCGTCAACGGCCTGGATCTGCCGGCCGGTGGGCGCTGAGGGCGCCCCCACCTTCACCAGCTTGCCGAGTAGCTGAGCATGACGCGATGGGCTTGCGGGCGCAGCGTCAGCCGGCTTTGCGGACTCAGCTGGTAGGAAAAGGCGCCGCGCAGGCCGGCCAGGCCCTGGCCCTTGGGCCGCTCGAAGTTCATGCGTGAGGCCCAGCCGCTGTCGCGTTGCCAGACCGGCGTTTCCACGCCACCACTCAAGCGCTTGTTGAAGTCGTAGCTGACGCCGGCCCACAGCGCTTCGCGCACGGAAGCCTGCGGGCCGAGCTGGACCGGTGAGCGCAGTTGCTGCTCCAGCCCCATCTGATAGCGCCAGCGCGAGCGTTCGCGCTGGCGGCTCAGCCATTGCGGGTCGCGCCAGTTCAGCTCCGGATCGGGTGCATATTGCGCAGTCCCCTGGCCGGCCAGCCCGATGCTGCCAGCCATCAGGGACTGGGCATGCGTCGCATGGACCATCGACAGGCCGAGCAGCGAGAGCAGCAGGCGAAGCTTCATGACGGCAGCGCTTCAAGTTGGGTGCAGCTGATGATGAGCAGCAGCCATGACCCGCCGTGTCGGCCCGCAGCGGCAGTCGTTATCGGACAAGGCGAGGCCACGATGCGCGTGCTGATGCAGTGGCGCGTGGTCCTACAGCCGGCAACTCCGCCGGCCGATGGGCCGCTCCCGGGCCGCCCTCCAGACTTGCTGCGTGAGGCCCGCCGGGCCCATCAGAGGAGATCGCCATGAGATCCGCAGCCGAACCCCATATCGAAGAAAACTGGCGCGACCGTCTGCCGCCCTACGGCCACACCACCGACCCCACCGTCGAACCGCCCCCCGCACGCCGTTGGCGGCAGGAAGAGCGGCTGCACCGGCGTTCCAGTGCCGGTGCCTGGCTGCTGGCCTTGGGCCTGGGTGCCGCCATCACGGCGATTGCCGTGGCCAGCCTGCAGGACCCGCGCAGTGTGGGCACCCAGCTGGATGACGCGGTCGCCAGTGTGCGCGGCCTGGGGCAGCGCATGGGCGAAACCGTGGCTGACTCCCAGAATGCCGCCGTCGAGGCCTCGCGCAGCGCGGTGGATGGCGTCGGCACGGCCATCGACGACACCGGCATCAGCCTCAAGGTCAAGACGGCACTGGCGGCCGACCCGGCCTTGAGTGCCTCGCGCATCGAGGTGACGACGACCAATGGCGTCGTTCGCCTGGAGGGACCTGCGCCCGACGCCGCTGCCAAGGAGCGCGCCACCGTGCTGGCCGGCGCGCCGCAGGGCGTGCGCGGCGTCGACAACCGCCTGGCCTTGCCTCAGGCCGGCCGTGTCGTTGCGATTGCCGACGGCGCCCAGCAATCCTTGCCGGTGAGCCCGGCACCCGGCGCCTCACGCTGACGTGACACCGCCGGCTCGAGGGCCGGCGGTATTGCTGAGCCGCCCGCCGTGTCGACCACAGCGGGCGATTTCATCACTGGAAGTAGCGGGCCTTGGCGCTGGCCTGGCAGCTGTCCTTGGTGTCGCCCGACAGCGAGTCGCAGCGTTCGCTGGCAACCTTGTAGTCGGCCTTCAGCTTGGCTTCCATGGCGTCGGCTTCGGCGGTGGCGATCTTCTTGTTGGCCTTCAGATCGGCCTTGGCCTTGTCATGCTCAGCCTTGGCCTCGGCGACGCAGACATCCTTGGCATTGCCGGACTTGTCATCGCACATTTCCTTGGCCAGCTTGTAGCGAGCTTCGTAACGCGACTCCAGGTAGTCGTTGTGATCCTTGACCGTGCCGGTGTACTGGTATTCGAGGTTGGCCAGGGCGACCTTCTCATGGGCCTTGGCGCGCTCCACGCACACGTCCTTGGCATTGCCTGCCAGCGAGCCGCACTTGTCTCGCTCGGCCTTGAACATGGCCTTGACCTCGTCCTTGGCCTGCGAATAGACGGGCTTGGTCAGATTGGCCGATGCCGTGCCGGCCAGGCCGACCAGCGCGAGGGCACACAAAAGACGGGAGGTGTGGATTTGCTTCGTCATGGGGATCTCCTTTGGCTTGTTGGGTGGTCCTCTAGCCCCAGGGGCAAGGGGGGTGCCACGCCAGTCAGCATAGAAATCCCGTCATGCCGGCCGTGTCGGCATCAGGGCCCCGCAAAAGTCGGACAACACCTCGTGAGTCTCAGAACAGTTCGATCTGTGCGTCGGCCGGCACGGCGTGCAGACCCCAGCTGCCCAGCACTTCGTAGTGGTAGTCCGGACCGTGTCCGCAGCCACGCACGAGCAGGATCTCGTCGATGCGCCATGGGATGGGGCGGATGGGAAGGATGCCCAGGGGCTCTGGCGGCCAATAGCTCAGGGTCAGGTGGGGCCTGTGGTTGGAGGCCTCCAGGCCTTCGCGCAGCAATTCCGCCTGCACGGCGGTCAGGACGTCGGTGAACTCCGGTGGTTCACCCTGGGCCAGGGCCGTCCAATGCGTCTCGCCGGCAATACGGTTCAAGGTCACTGTGCATGCCGGTGCCGTGACTCGCGCACAGGCCCTGCGCAGCCGCTCGACCATCTCAGGCGTATCCGGGAACCGATCGGACCAGGATTGATGCCAGTTCTCGGTGGCGAACGCCGCTTTGCCAAGGCGGGCGCCGAGGCCATGAAGTGCCATGGTTGTCGACAGTGCAGCGCACACCTCGGCAGAGGCCAGAGAGATGACGAGCAGGCGCGGTTCCGTCATGGCTGAAGCTCCGTATGAATACTGTGTATTTGTACAGTAATCCACAAAGCCTGCCGTGTCCAGTGCGCGGCGGCAGAAATCTGAGCGCTAAGCGCCGGCCGGGCAAAGCCTGCCGGTCTCGCATCGGGCCCGGATTTCCTGTTCCGCGGCAGCAATGGGACAGGCGCCCGGGGCGACCGCGAGCCAGTGGCGGCCGGCGGTCAGGGCCTGCTGATGCGAGTCGCAGTAGTCGCTCATGCCGTAGTGCGCCGTGAAGACGTCCAGCCATTCATGCTGCGTGTACCCGTAGCGGGCCGCCGCAATGACGTCGATATAGGCTGCGTTCAACTGCTCGATGTCATCGAGGCTGGCTTGCAGGGGCAGCTCCGTCTGGTAGGCCGCATTCACGGCCGCCTGCGCCGCCATGCTCCAGCGGGTGATGGCCGACGGATAGATGCCGCGCCAGAAGGCACGCAGTCCGCCAGCGTCCTCGAAAGCCGCCTTGGCAGCCAGCACCTGCCAGGCTCCGCCGAGTTGGCGCTCGAACTCCGCCACGGCCGCTTCCATCACATGGGCCGGCACATCGCCGCCATAGGGATTGATCGCGAAGTAGGGGATGTAGAGCTGCTGGGTCATGGCCTTTTCCATGGCGTGCTGGCGGGACATATGAATGACTGTTTATGTATACAGTATTTTGGCCGCTATCGGTAGGACAGCACCAGCCCATGGATCAGCCGCGCCCAGCCGTCGAGCATGACGAACAGCAGCAGCTTGAAGGGCAGGGAGATGGTGGTCGGCGAAATCATCGACATGCCCAGCGCCAGCAGCACCGTCGCCACGATCAGGTCGACGACGACGAACACCAGGTAGAGGACGAAGCCGACCTGGAAGGCCCGCGTCAGCTCGCTGAGCGTGAAGCTGGGCACCATGACCAGGAAATCGTCGGCCTGCAGCTTGTCGGCCTGCTCCTTGGGCCAGATCGTGGCGGCCGACTTCAGGAAGAACTGGCGCTCGCGCTCCTGGGTGTGCTTTTGCAGGAAGGCCTTCAGCGGCGCCTTGCCGGCGTCCAGCACCGACACCACGTCGCTCCAGCCCTCGCTTTTGGCGCCGGCCTGGCGATGCCGCAGCGCCTCGGCCACCTCCATGCCCACCGGCGCCATGATGTAGATCGACAGGATGATGGCGATGCCGTTGAGCACCATGTTCGGCGGCGTCTGCTGCAGGCCGAGGGCGGTGCGCAGCAGTCCGAAGACGATGACCAGCTTGGTGTAGCTGGTCACCATCATCGCGACGAAGGGCGCCACCCCGAAGGCGAGGATCAGCGCCACGAGCGTCATCGGCTCGGGCATGCCGGTGGTGTTCATCGTCAGCTCTTCAGCTCGGTGGGCGCGAACTCCGAGACGCGCACGCCCAGGCGTTCTCCCACCGCCACCAGGAAGCCTTTGCCCAGCACGTTGCCGTGGGCCAGGATGCGCACCGGGCTGCGGTTCAGCGGCTGCGTCAGGTCGAACACATGGCCCGGGCCGATATTGCGCAGCTCGCCGAGCGACAGGCTCAGATGACCCACCTCGAAGCGCAGCGCCACTTCCAGCGCATCGAGTCGGTCCAGCGGCAGACCGGTCGCGTCCTCGCCTTCGCCGGCGCCGGCAAGCTCATCTCGTTTCATCGAAGGGTCCCTCCATTGCGTGACGGTGATGCGCGAGCCCTCGGCCCGTGCGATGAGTTGCCGGCCCGCGGGGCCACCCAGTTCGGCCTGCACGACCAGGCCTGCGCCGGCGGCGGTCCAGCGCTCGACGCTGACGATGTCGCCCGGCCGGATGCCGCGCACCTCGGCCAGGCTCAGCACGCTGTCGCCGATGCGAAATGCCAGCGGCACGCGCAGGCCGTCGAAGCCGCTACCCACGGGGCCGGCCGAGGCGGCCGGCAGGGCCGGCACCAGCTTGTCCAGGGCCGACGGGTCCTGGAACAGCAGCAGGCCCTGCCAGGGCCAGGCCTGGCCGTCGGCGGCCACGCTGAAGCAGGCAGCGGCCTCCAGCGGCAGTGACTCGGCGTCCTCGTCGGACTCGCCGGGCGACCATTCGAAATGCAGGCGCAAGGCCGCTTCCAGTGCAGTGGCCACGGGCTGCAGGGCATCGGCCAGCAGCACGTAGCGCAGCTCGGCCGGCAGCAGGGCGTGGCTGCGCTCCTGCAGCAAGGCCGCCTGCGCAGCAGCATCAAGCACCAGCCAGCCCGTGTGAGGTCCGAGGCGGAATCGATAGCGGCAGGACCCGGTGAAGTCCTGGGCGCTGCCGAAGCGCCACTGCAGACGATGCCTCTCGCCCCGCAACATCAGTTCGATGGCGGGCGCGCGGCGGTCGTAGAGACGGTTGAGGGCTTGGCAGGCGGGCGCCGGCAAGCGCGTCAACGCGCTCACTTCGCTCAGCTCGATCACGGCGGTAGGCATCAGCACGCGGCGAGCGTAGCCATCCACGGGGCTGGGAGGAACTACGTGAATTCGTAGCACCGCGCGCCGCGGCGAGGCGCTACGGGGACTCGTAGTGGTGCGGAAAAAAGTCACGCCATAGAGTGCTTCGCATGGCCGACACCGCACCGAACGCACTGCAAAGACATCTGCCGCGACGCAGCGGCGTGAAGGACCTGATCGCCAGCGCGGGCCGCCACAACGACCTGCTGCTGGCCGGCCTGCTGGTGGCCATCGTCGCGCTGTTCGTGCTGCCGCTGCCCACGCCGCTGCTGGACTTCCTGATCGCCGCCAATCTGTCGATGAGCCTGACCCTGCTCATCGTGGCGATGTATGTGCCGTCGGCGCTGTCGCTGTCCACCTTCCCGTCGCTGCTGCTGTTCACGACGCTGTTCCGGCTGGCGCTGAACATCGCCTCGACCAAGCTGATCCTGCTGCACGCCAATGCGGGTCACATCATCGACACCTTCGGCAAGCTCATCGTCGGCAACAACGTCGTCGTCGGCGGCGTGGTCTTCCTGATCATCGCCATCGTGCAGTTCATCGTCGTCGCCAAGGGCTCGGAGCGGGTGGCCGAGGTGGCGGCGCGCTTCGCGCTGGACGCCATGCCCGGCAAGCAGATGAGCATCGACGCCGATGTGCGCGCCGGCGTGCTGTCGTCGGCCCAGGCCCAGAAGCGCCGCCAGCAGCTGGAGCAGGAATGCTCGCTGCACGGCGCGATGGACGGCGCCATGAAGTTCGTCAAGGGCGACGCCATCGCCGGCATCGTCATCGCCCTGGTCAACATCCTCGCCGGCCTGGCCATCGGCACGCTGATGCACGACATGAGCATTGGCGGAGCCCTGCAGCGCTATGCCATCCTGACCGTGGGCGACGGCATGGTCTCGCAGATCCCGTCGCTGCTGGTGTCCATCGCCTCGGGCGTGGTCATCACCCGCGTGTCGGCCGACGGCGAGCCCCACAACGGGCGCAACGATCAGCTGGCTAGCCAGATCAGCCGCCAGCTGATGGCCCACCCGCGGGCGCTGGTGATCGCCGGCCTGGCCACCGCCAGCTTCCTGCTGGTGCCGGGCTTTCCGAAGTGGGTGTTCGGCACGCTGGCCCTGGTGGTGCTGGGAGCCGGGCTGCTGACGCGCCGGCTGCTTGACAGCCGCCGCACGCCGGCCTGGATGTCCTACCGCGACGCCGACGGCGGCGACGACGATGCGGTGCAGGGCGCCATCGCGGCGCCGCTGGAGCTGCGCCTGTCCACCGGCCTGCGCGGCCGCCTGGACCGGCCCGCGCTGGACCTGCGCATGGCCGCGGCCAAGGCCCGCGTCGAGAGCGACCTGGGGCCGGTGTTCCCGCGCGTGCAGGTCGGCTGGGGCAGCGGCCTGGGCGACAACCAGTACCAGGTGCTGGTGCAGGACGTCGTGGTCTCGCAGGGTGCGCTGCGGCCGGGCAGCTGGCTGCTGGACGCGGCCGAGGCCGCCACGCCGCCGGCGGGCGCCGAGGTGGCCGAGCCCTTCGGTCCCTTCCTCCGCGTCGTGTGGGTGGATGCAGCACCGGCAGCGAACCGCGCCTGGAGCTGCGAGGAAGTGCTGGGCCTTCATGTGGACCATGTGGTGCGCCGCCATATCGCCCAGCTGATCGGCCTGCAGGAGGCGCAGCGCCTGCTGCATGCGGCGCAGCGCGAAGTGCCCGAGCTGGCGGCGGAGGTGGCCCGCGTGGTCCCGCTGCAGCGCCTGGCCGAGGTGCTGCGCCGGCTGCTGCAGGAGAACGTGCCCATCCGCAACCTGCATGCCATCTTCGAGAGCCTGGCGATCTGGGCGCCGACCGAGTCCGATGTCGTGGCGCTGACCGAGCTGGTTCGTATCGACCTTGGCCGCTTCATCACCAGCCGCCACGTCGGCGCGCGGCGCGAGCTGCATGCCATCCTGTTCGAGTCCAGCCTGATCGATCGCGTGCAGGCGGCCATCGAGCGCTCGCCGCGCGGCAATCTGCTGCTGCTCGACCCCGCCGTGGCTCAGGACGTGCGCGAGCAGGTGCGGCGCATCCTCGGCGGCGCCCAGCAACGCGTGGTGGCCATCGTGTCGTCCGACACCCGGCGCTACATCAAGACGCTGCTCGAGCCGGTGGCGCCCCAGTTGGCGGTGCTGTCCTACCAGGAGGTGGACGAGGACGTTGCCTTGCAGCCAGTCGGCTGGGTCAACAACCCGCAACCTCAGGCCTTGCCGACGATCGCGGAGGCGGCATGACACCTCAGAACATTCTCGACATCACGCGGGAAGGGCTGCTCATCGTGCTGATGGTCTCGCTGCCCATGGTGCTGGTCTCCACGCTGACCTCGCTGGTCGTGGCGGTGCTGCAGGCGGTCACGCAGATCCAGGACCAGAGCATCGGCCAGTCGGTGCGGCTGATCGCGGTGCTGATCGCCCTTGTCGTGACCGCCGGCTGGCTGGGCCGCGATGTGCTGCGCTTCGCCGAACGCGCTTTCCAAACCCTGGCTTCGCTGAGCTGATGCTGCGCTCCGCCTACCTCCTGTTTTGTGCCGGCTTGGTTGCGGCGCTGCTGGCCAGTCCCGCCACGGCGGCCGATCTGCCGCGCAACGGCCGGCCTTTCCGCATGGAAGCCAACGAGAAGCCGGTGGGCGATTTCCTGCGCGAGCTGGCGGCGTCCCAGGGCGTCACCGCGGTCATCGATGGCAAGGTCAGCGGCACCATCAGCGGCCGCTTCGCCATCACCGGCAGCCAGCCGGGTGCGGTGCAGATGGTGCTGAGCAATATCTGCGCAGCCAACGGCCTGACCTGGTATTACGACGGCGCCTTCCTGTTCATCGATCCAGCCGCCGACACGCGCAGCGAGGTCTTCACCATCGCCGGCAAGAACGCGCCGCGCATCGCCGACACGCTGGCAAGGCTCAAGATCGCCGACGCCCGCTATCCGCTGCAGATCAGCGAGGCGGACGGCAATGTCTATGTCTCGGGCCCCAAGCGCTATGTGGAATTGGTGCGCCAGACGGTCAGGCTGATCGACCAGCGCGCGGCGCGCGACGACCGCGCCGACGTGCAGGTGTTCCCGCTGCGCTATGCCTGGGCCGCCGACTTCAAGATCAACCGCGCCGGCAAGCAGGTGTCCATCCCCGGTGTGGCGACGGTGTTGCGCAATCTCTATGGCCGCAGCGGGGCAGGGCGAGCGTCTGCGCCGTCGTCCGTGACCGGGCCGGTGCGGCGCACCAAGCTTGGCGTCAGCGACGGCGCCGGCAGCGGCGTGGCCAAGCTGTCCAGCGAGGGCAGCAGCGCCGCCGAGGACGAGGGCGACGCTGGCGGCACGGAATTCGCCAGCGGTGAATTGCCGCAGTTCCAGCCCGACACGCGCCTCAACGCGGTGCTGGTGCGCGACACGCCCGAGCGCATGGCGCGCTACGAGAAGCTGATCCAGACCATGGACGTGAGGCCGCGTCTGATCGAGATCGAGGTCACGATCATGGACATCAGCACCAACACGCTGGACAGCCTGGGTGTGGACTGGCGTCTGCATGCCCGCCATGGCGACCTGCAGATCGGCCGCGGCAACCTGCCACCGCTGACCTTCGGCAATGCCAACTCCGAGGCCGGCCAGGTCGTCACCGTCAACCCGCAGGGCAACCCGAGCACGCCGCTGGGCGCGCTGTTCACCGCCTCCATCGGCAACGACCTGCGCAACTACCTGCTGACGCGCGTCAGCGCCCTGGCCCAGAAGGGCAATGCCAATTTCATCGCGCGGCCCAAGGTGCTGACGCTGGACAACAACGAGGCGGTGCTGGAGAACCTCAGTGAGTTCTATGTGCGTGTCGATGGCTTCCAGGACTCCAGCCTGTACAGCGTCACCGCCGGCACCGCCGTGCGCGTGACGCCGCTGATCGTCGACGACAAGGAAGGCCGCGGCGTCTTGATGTCCATCGACATCGAGGACGGCGACGTCAGCAGCAGCATGGTCGACCGCATCCCGGTCGTGCGGCGGCGCACCGTCAACACGCAAGCCCTGGTGGACGAAGGCGCCAGCCTGCTGATCGCCGGCTACACCTCCGAGGAAAAGGCCAACGCGACCTCGGGCGTGCCGCTGCTGTCCAGCATCCCGGTGCTGGGCAAGCTGTTCCAGTACAGCGAGAAGAAGCAGAACAACATGGAGCGCTTCTACCTGCTGACGCCGCGTCTCGTCACATCCGGCAGCAAGCCGCCGCTGCAGCAGGAGCCCACGCAATGAACGCGCGGGCCCACACGACCACCACGGCCGCCGTGCCGGGCTGGTGCCTGCGCTTCCTCAGTGGCGCGGTCAAGGGCCGCACCATCGCGCTCAAGCCCGGTGTCAACACGCTGGGCGCTTCGGGCGAATGCGAAGTCATGCTGCCCGGCAGCGACGTGCTGCCGCGCCACCTGGTGTTCACGGTGGGTGAGCTGGCGATGTCGCTGCAGAAGGTCGGCGCGGCCGCCGTGAAGCTCAATGGCCAGGACGTGCAGGCCCAGCGCAAGGGCGTGGTGGCGGGCGATGTGGTCTCGGTCGGCAGCATCGACTTCCAGGTCGACCGCAGCTATCCCGCGCCCGAGCATGACGACCCGGCGTCCGAATGGGCCGAAAGCATCATGCCCGGCGACGCGCCACCGGCCGCCCTGCTGCAGGCGCCGGCGCGCCGTGGCTCGCCCTGGCTGAGCGCGGCGGTGATGGTGCTCGCCATCGGCGGCGCGGCCGGCGTGCTGGCCTGGGCCGGCAGCGCGGGCAGCCCGGCGCGGGCCGCCACGGTCGACCTGGCCGAGGTGGAGAAGGCCCTGAAGCCCTTCCCCGAGGTGGAAGTGGTGGCGGTGGCCGGTGGCCGCTTCAATGTGCGTGGCTATGTCGAATCGCGCCAGCGCAAGCAGGCCCTGGCCGAGGCCATGGCGCCTTTCGGCCGCCAGGTCAGCACCAGCGTGCATGCGGCGCAGGACATCGTCGAGCAGGCGCGCCGCTATGTGAGCGACCCCGGCATCTCGATGAGCTACGCGGGCCAGGGTCGGCTGGTGGTGAGCGGCGCCGCCGAGGACGACTCGGTGCGCCAGAAGATCCGCCGCCTGGCCGACGACCTGCACCCGGCGGTGCTGGTGTCCGACCAAGTCCAGGTGCGGCCGCGGCCCCAGGCGGACCGCACGGCCGAGCTGCAGCGTGCGCAGTGGGAAGCCTGGCAGAACGTGCTGCCGTCGCGCATGGTCAGCATCACCCAGGACGCCAGCGGCATGAGCTACATCCAGCTCGCCAATGGCAGCCGCTATTACGAGGGGGCGGTGCTCAAGTCGGGCGCCGAACTCAAGCGCATCGAAGCCGATGGCCTGGTGGTGTCACCCGGCCGGGAGGGGCAGCGATGAGCACCACGGGATTTCGCACCGCAGGCCCGGCCTGCGTGCGGAATGTCTCCGTCCTCCGGGGCGGGGGCGATTTTTGTCATGTCATCAACTTTTGACGTTAGGAGTCACACCATGGCCGTAGCCGCACCCGAGTCCGGACTGGACAGCAAGGCAATCCTGGAACAGAACAAGCAGCTGACCATCTTCAGCACCGTGACGTCGCAGAGCGCCCAGCGCACCGCGGCCATCACGTCGGCCAATGCCCAGCAGACCAACACGGTCCTGCAGGCGGCCAGCGACGTTCGCCAGCAGTCGCAGAAGGTCTGACCTTCCGGCGCTCGCCGCCCCGGGCCCGGGGCGGCATTTCCCGATCATCCCTTTCATCCAGCGAGGTCATCATGGTCCAACCCGTCGATGCCATGGCCGTTGCGGTCCAGTCCAGCGCCACCGCGCCGGCCGCGATCGATCCGGCGGAGGCGAAGCAGTTCGCCGGCTATATGGTCCGCCCCTCGGCCAGCGGTAGCGGCTCGCTGCAGTCGCTGTCCAGCGCCGCCGACCAGTTCTTCGGCCAGCGTCCTGGCGCCAGCGAATTGATGGCCCATCGCATGCTGCCGGCCGCCGAACTGGGCGACCCGCAAACCGCCGCCGTCGAGTTCGGCCGCGCGCAGATGGAGATCGTCAGGTTCAGCAACGATTCCATGACCTATTTCAGCAAGATGCATATGTGCACGGCCCTGGCCAGCGCCTGCAGCAACCAGTTCAACTCCTTGCTGAAGAACAATGGCTAGGCAGCTCCGCACCGCCGCAGCCCTGGTCGTGTGCCTGGCCCTTGCCGCCTGCAAGGTCGACCTTTATTCCAACCTCAACGAGCGCGAGGCCAACGAGATGCTGGCCGCGCTGACCTCGGAGAGCATCCCCGCCGAGAAGGAGGCGGCCGAAGGCGGCCTGTGGCAGCTCAAGGTCGAGGAAAGCCGCCTGCCCGCGGCCCTGGATGTGCTGCGCGCTCAGGGCCTGCCGCACGACCGCTACGCCAGCATGGGCGACGTCTTCCAGAAGCAGGGCCTGGTGTCCACGCCGTCGGAAGAGCGCATGCGCTACATCTATGCGGTGTCGCAGGAGCTGTCGCAGACGCTGCGCACCATCGACGGCGTGGTGGCCGCCCGCGTGCATGTGGTGATCCCGGCCAACGACCCGCTGAGCGACAAGCTCAAGCCTTCGTCGGCGGCCGTCTTCATCAAATACCGTCCCGACGTCGACCTGCGGCTGTTGGCGCCCACCGTCAAGGACATGGTGGCGCACAGCATCGAGGGCCTGTCGCATGACCAGGTCTCGCTGTCGCTGGTGGAGGCCAAGCGCTCCAGTGGCGCGGTGCAGGCCGCCGCCGACGCCCCCCAGCGCTACGACGTGGCCGGCCTGTCACTCGACCGCACGGTGATCACCCTGGGCGTGCTGCTGCTGGCCGCGGTGGCCTGCCTGATCGCGCTGCCCGGCCTGCTGCGCCGCCAGGGCCTCGACTGGCGCACCTGGGCGCGCCGCCAGCTGCTGAAGCGCTGAAATGAAGCTGCCCCTCGCCCAACCTCGCGTCGCTGAACGCGAGCGAGTCCGGTCGGTCTTGCAGACCGCGCCGCGGCGTGGGCCGCAGCCCTTCGGCAGGCACATGCCGCCCACTGGGCGCCATGTGTCCGGCCTCAGCCCCCGAGGGGACGGCGATGCTTGCGGCATCGAGCCGCAAGCACATCGCCAGCGCGGGCCGGCTAGGGAGCGGCCCGGCGCTCGGCCCGCAAATGACGTGCGCCGCAGTTCACGCGAAGCGCGGCGGAGCAACTGAGGTGCGAACCCTGCAGCCCGCCGTCGACCCCGTGCCGCCCGCGCCTGAGCACGGCCCGCTGGACATGCTGCGGCTCGCGCTGCGCAATGGCATGCATCCTGAAGACGGGATGCATCCCAGCTGGCTGCCGCCCGGCTGGCCGGTGCGCCACCGCAGCATCGCGCGCCTCGGGCCTGCGGGCCGCGCCGTGCTGGGCCAGCTGCTGCGGGATCGCGGCCTGGCCGATGAGTCTCTGGACCTGCAGTTCGATTCCCAGCTCAAGCGCGTGGAGCTGATGGACGCGACTTCGCTTCGCCTGCTGGCCATCTACTGCGGCTTTGCCGCGCACAAGCCACTGTTCGGCCTGCGGGGCGGCATGGGCAGCCAGGTGCGGCGCCAGGCGCTGCGCGTGGCCGACGACGCGGTCGACTTCGTGCTCGACCGCCTGCCCCAGCTCACCCACGTCCGCGTCGACATGCAACGCCTGCAGGAACAGCCCCATGCCGCCGGCCATGTGATGGTGCAGCGTGGCTACCGCCTGCTGACGGGCACGCTGCTGCCCGAAGGGCCGGCGGTGCTGCAGCGCGTCCGGCTCAAGCTGCCGCAGCGCATCAGCCGCTTGCGCGTGCCGCCGCTGCAGCCGCGCCAGCTCGAACAACTCAGGGAGCTGATGCTGCTGTGCATCGTCCCGGAAAGACTGCCGCAATGGGACTGGCTTTTCTGATCACCACCGACAACCTGCAGCTGCTCAGCGAGCGCAAGGTGTTGAAGGAGGCCGAGTACGCCGCCCTGCTGGACGCCTCGGCCGTGGTGGAGGCCGCGCGCCAGGAGGCGCGCCGCATCGAGCAGCAGGCCCGCCAGCAGGCCGAGGACAGCCGCCGCCAGGGGCATGAACAGGGTCTGCAGGCGGCGCGGGCCGAGTACGCCCAGCAGCTGGTGGGCGATGCGCTGGCCGCGCAGCGCCAGCTGCAGGCGCTGCGCGCGGCCATGGCGCAGATCGTCGCCCAGGCCGTGCGCCAGTTCCTGGGCGAGGCCGACCCGGCGGCGCTGCTGGAGACCGCGCTGCGTCGCGTGGACACGCTGGTGCGCCACGAACCCTTCATCACGCTGCGCGTGGCGCCGCCGCAGGAGGCCCATGTGCGCGCGGCGCTCAGGCAGATCGGCGGCGAGCTGCCCTGGGCCCAGGCGCTGGCCGTCGTGGCCGACCCGGCCCTGCCGGCCCAGGCCTGCGTGCTGCAGACGCCTTCGGGCACGCTGCAGATCGGCGTTGATGCGCAGCTGGAAGCGTTTCGCGCTGCCGTGGAGCGCAGCGGGCTGCTGCAGCCGGCGGAGCAGGGCTGATGGACGAGCTGGCCACGCAAAGCATCGTCGACGACCTGTCGCGCGCCTTCGGCCATCTGCCCACCGTCGGCGTGCGCGGCCGCGTCAGCAAGGCCGTGGGCATGCTGATCGATGCCACCGGCATCCAGGCCCATGTGGGCGAGCTCTGCGAATTGCGCACGCCGGGCGAGCCGCCGCTGCTGGCGGAGGTGGTGGGCTTCCAGAAGCAGGTCGCCATCCTGACGCCGCTGGGGCCGACCACCGGCATCTCCGCGCTGACCGAGGTGGTGCCCTCGGGCCGCGGCCATGTCTGCCCGGTGGGGCCGGGGCTGCTCGGCCGGGTGCTCGATGCCCTGGGTGAGCCCATGGACGGCAAGGAACCGCTGAAGGCACTGGCGCGCCTGCCGGTGCAGCGCCAGCCGGTGAACCCGCTGGCGCGCCGCCTGGTGGCGCAGCCGCTGGCCACCGGCGTCCGCGCCATCGACGGGCTGCTGACGCTGGGCGAAGGGCAGCGCGTGGGCGTGTTCTCGCCGCCCGGCGTGGGCAAGAGCACGCTGCTGGGCATGCTGGCCCGCGGCTCCACGGCCGATGTCAACGTGGTGGCCCTGATCGGCGAGCGTGGCCGCGAGGTGAAGGAATTCATCGAGAACAGCCTGGGCGCCGAAGGCATGGCGCGCACGGTGATGGTCGTCTCCACCTCCGACCGGCCGCCGATGGAGCGCATCAAGTCGGCCTATGTGGCCACCACCATCGCGGAGCATTTTCGCGACCAGGGCCAGAAGGTGCTGCTGCTGGTGGACTCGCTGACGCGCTTTGCGCGCGCCCAGCGCGAGATCGGCCTGGCCAGTGGCGAACCGCCGACGCGGCGCAGCTATCCGCCGTCCATCTTCTCCATGCTGCCGCAGCTGCTGGAGCGCGCCGGCCAGGGCGAGCGCGGCTCCATCACCGCCGTCTACTCGGTGCTGACCGAGGGCGAGGACGACAGCGACCCCATCGCCGAGGAGGTGCGCTCCATCCTGGACGGCCATATCGTGCTGTCGCGCAAGCTCGCCGCGGCCAACCACTACCCGGCCATCGACGTGCTCGCCAGCGTCAGCCGCGTGATGTCGGCCGTGGCGTCGTCCGAGCATGCTCAAGCCGCGGGGCAGCTGCGCTCGCTGATGGCCAAGTACCAGGAGCTGGAGCTGCTGATCCAGATCGGCGAGTACCGCCGTGGTACCGATGCTCTGGCTGACCAGGCGGTGGCGCGCCGCCCGGCGATACAGCAGTTCCTCGCGCAGAAGCCCGGCGAGCGCCAGGACTTCGAGCCGATGCTTGCGGCGCTGCGCCGACTGGCCGAGGGCGCGTGAGATGGCCATCGCCTGGAAGCTGCTGGCCGATGTGCGCGAGCGCCACCAGCGCAGCGCGATGCAGGCCGTGGGGCGCGACCAGCGGGCGCTGCGGGCCTGCGAGGCGAGGGCGCAGGAGGCCGAGCAGCACTGGTTGCAGCAGCAGCAGGCCAAGGCGCTGCATTGGCAGTCCACCGTGGCCGCCGTGGGCGAGGGCGGCTGCAGCGTGGCGCAGCTGCGCCAGGCGGGCGCCTGGAGCCATGCTCTCGACTCGCGCATCGTGACGGCCGGCGCGGCGGTGGTTCAAGCGCAGGCCGTGGTGGCGATGGCCGAGGGCGCGCTCGATACGAGCCGCGCGCAGTTGCGCCGCGCCAGCGCGGATGTTGAAAAGGCCAGGCAGATGCAGCAGCGCGCCCGGGCCGAGCAGCGTGCGCAGCAAGAGCGCCGGCAGGACGAGGCGACCGAGGAGGCCTCGGTGCTGTTGTGGTCGGCAGCGCGGCGGGCCTGATGGATCCCACCGCCTTCACCCACCCCGAGCAGCTGTTCGCCTCCATCGCGCTGACGATGCCGCGGCTGTTCGCCGTGTTCGCCGTCACGCCTTTTCTGTCGCCCAACGTCATCACCGGCATGTCGCGCAACTCGCTGATGCTGATGCTGGCCCTGTTCATGTCGCCGCTGGCGGGCGACATGCCGTCGCTGTCGGTGACGATGTGGATCGCCATCGCGGCCAAGGAGGCGCTGATCGGCGTCATGCTGGGCCTGGGCTTCGGCATCTTCTTCTGGGCCATCCAGAGCGTGGGCGACCTGATCGACTTCCAGACCGGCACCGGCAACGCCGCCTTCTTCGACCCCGTGGCCGGGCATGACAACGGCCCCACCGGCGAATTCCTCGGCTGGGTCGTCATCAATCTCTTCGTCTCGGCGGGCGGCATGCTGGCCCTGGTGGGCGCGGTGGTGGACTCCTACCGGCTGTGGCCGGTGGCCGACTTCTTCCCCGACCTGGGCCATGTCATCGAGGCCTTCGCCATCCGCCAGGGCGACACCCTGTTCACCTGGATCGTCAAGCTGGCCGCGCCCGTCATCCTGGTGCTGATGCTGGTGGAGCTGGGCGCCGGCCTGCTGCAGCGCGTGGCGCCTCAGCTCAACGTCTTCCAGAGCACGCAGTCGCTCAAGGGCCTGCTGGCCGCGCTGATGATGATGCTGTTCATGTATGTGCTGTGGGACTCGCTGCAGCAGTTCCTGCGGCCCGACAACGGCGTCCTCGAGTTCCTGCGTTCGTCCATGAGGCCCCGCAGTGGCTGAGAAGGACCAGGCCCCAACGGCCAAGAAGCTGCGCGACGCGCGCAAGCGCGGCGAGGTGGTGTTCAGCCATGACCTGGCCTCCAGCGCCGTCTTCCTCTTCGTCGTGCTGGCGCTGTGGCTGGCCGGCGCCACGATCTTCGGGCTGTGGCGCGAGCTGTGGCTGCACGCGACCAGCGAGGGCCTGTTCATCGCGCCGGACGATGGCGTGCCGGCCCTGCTGCTGCATGCCGGGCGCGTGCTGGTGGTCACCATGCTGGGCCTGTGCGCCATGGCGGCGGCGGGCGGCCTGGTCGGCTCGTTCGCGCAGGTGGGCGGGCTGCTGGCCTGGGAGCGCATCAAGCCCGATGTGAACCGGCTCAACCCGGCCCAGGGCTTCCAGAAGATCTTCTCGACGCGCAACCTGATCAACCTGCTGAAGATGTTGGTCAAGACCGCGCTGCTCGCTTCCGTGATGTGGCTGGTCATCCGCGGCTGCCTGGATACGGCGCTGAAGCTCGGCTACGCAACGCCGTCGGCGGCCCTGAGCGTCGGCGCCAGCCTGGTGCTGCAGAGCTTTGCCTGGGCGGGGCTGGTCTATGCGTTGATGGCGGGTGTGGACTATGCGCATACGCGCTACGAGTTCATCAAGGGCCTGCGCATGTCCATCGACGAGGTGAGGCGCGAGCACAAGGACGCCGAGGGTGACCCGCTGAATCGCTCGCGCCGGCGCAACGCCCACTTCGAGGCCGTCTACGCCAGCCTGGCCGACCGCGTGCGCATGGCCTCGGCCGTCATCCATTCCCAGCGCGTCGCCGTGGCCCTGCAATACCTTGGCGAGCACGACCTGCCGCGCGTGCTGGCGCGTGGCGAGGCCGAACTGGCGGCACAGATCCGCCGCGTGGCGGGCGAGGCCCTCATCCCGATGGCCTTCGACCCGCAACTGGCCGAGCTGCTGTACGACGAGGTGCCGCAGGACCGCCCCATCCCGCGTTCGCTGTATGCGCCGGTGGCCCGGTTGCTGCAGTGGGCCCAGGGCGATCACTGAGTTTCTACGTGGACTCGTAGTTGCGATGCGGACACCCCTGCAACTACTGTTGATCGCCGTGCCGGAATGCACATCCGGTCCGTCCGCCATAGACAAGGAGAGAGTGAATGCTTGACGCCATCGGGTCCAGTTCTTACGTCGGCCGGGACGACGCCGCGCAGGCCGAGGAAGCGCGCCGCCGCGCCGAGGAAGCCGCGCGCCGCGCCGCCGAGGAAGCGCGCCGCCGCGCCGAGGAGGCCCGCCGCCGTGCCGAGGAAGCCAAGCGCCAGGCCGAGGCCGCACGCAAGGCCGCCGAAGAGGCCGAGGCCAAGGCCCGGCAGACCCAGGCACAGGCGGACAAGGACAAGGCCGCCCAGCTCAAGGCCGATCACCAGGCCAAGCAGCAGCAAGCCCTCAAGACCGAGGCCCAGGCCGTGCTGAAGGAGAAGGAGCATGGGCTGGCCAAGGCCAGGCTGAAGGACGTGCAGGACAACCGCGCCCCGTCGGCGCCGTCTACCGCCACCCAGGACGCCCAGGCCCAGGTCGACAAGGCGAAGACGACCGCGGCTTTCTATGAGCCAGCCAAGTCCAACAACGTCGTGCCTCTCGTCAACGGCTCCGGGCCGCTGCTGGTCACCCCGGCCCTGGACCGTAGCTCGCCGGCCTCTACCTGGGCCAAGCCGGTGCAGGCCGCACCCCAGCATGACGTCGATGGCTATGCCAAGCAGATCCAGGACGTCTACGACCAGTCGGGCGCCGCTGCCGCCGCACAGCAGCTGGCCCTGGCCGAGGGCGACACGGGCCTGAGCCCCGAGCAGCGCAAGCAGCTGATGGCCAAGGCCCAGCCGGTGGTCGACAAGATCGCCGAGACGGCTGGCAAGGAGGCGCGCCACACCGAGCTGCCGGCCGATGGCCAGGCCGGCAAGACCGCCGGCATCGATGACCAGGCGGAATACCGCGGCCTGGTCGGCGACCTGGCCAGCGCCGCCGATGCGGCCGGCGATCCGGCGCAGACGCGGCATATCGCCGACCTGATCCTCTCCAACACCGCCAAGTCCAAGTCCACCGGAGGGCGCGCGGACACGCTGGACCTGCTGGGCGCCGGCCTGTCGGCCTTGCCGCCCGGCAAGACCGCACTGCGTGACATGGTGATGCTGAGCCTGAACGCCGATGCACCGGAGAGCGCAACGGCCGGCTCGGTGCTGGGCGATTCGGCGCAGTCGCGTGCCTTGACGGCCGCCTATCTTTCATCACCGGACGGCCTGACCGGCCCCGGCGTCGGCGACGCCAGCGATCCCGACATCGCCGCCGCCTATACCCGCTACACCGTCGAGCAGGCCCAGGCCAGCAAGCTGCTGGCCGACCAGCTGCAGGCCAAGCTGGGAAAGACCGCACCCGAGGACGACCCGGCCGGCTGGGAGATGTACACCGCCCGCCGCAAGACCGCCAACCAGGACCAGGCCAAGGCCGAGCAGGCCATCGCGGCCGAACTGCGCCTGACCTACAAGGCGGACCCGAACAACAAGGCGGCCACCGAGAACGCGGCCCACGGCATTGCCGACCGCTACCGCAGCGATCCGCTGATGCAGAAGGCGGTCGCCCATGCCCAGCAGACGGTGCTCACTGAGAGCCCGACCCAGCGCGCGACCAACACCCAGCTCAACGACGTCAACCGCAAGGCGGCGACGCTGGACGATCTCACCGGCCGCCAGCGCGACGGCGACAAGAGCGTCACCAGCCAGCAGATCCAGGCTGCGCGCAAGCAGTACGAGGCGGCGCAGAAGGACCTGCTCGGCAAGGTGAAGACCGAGCTCGACGAGACCTACAAGCACCTGCCCGACGGGCTGATGATCCGCTCCGACGATCCGCTGGCCGACGCGGCCGAGCAGCTCGCCAGCCGCTACGGCGACGATCCCGAAATGACGGTGGTGGTGAAGGCCGCCACCGACATCCGCCGCATCAACGACACGGCGGTGCTCGGCAACGAGGCCCAGATCGACAAGCTGGGCCAGGCGCTGCCCAAGGGCGTGGACCCGTCGGTCAAGCGCCTCGTCATGGACGACGAGGGCGTGAAGAAGGTGGTCGACACCTACGTGGCGGACTCCGCCGGCAAGGTCGACGAAACCTACCGCACCCAGGGCACGGTGGCCGGCGCCGAGGCGCTACGCGACCTGACCGATCCCGCCAAGCATGCCGGCGTGACGCCGCAGATCGCCGCCCAGGTCATCAACAAGTCGCAGCCGACGGTGGCCAAGATCGTCGAGGACATTCACGACCTGTCGCCCAAGGGCAAGGATGGCCGCCCCTACGGCACCGACATGGGGGCTGGTATCAAGGTGGCCGACGCGCTGTCTCAGGCCGTCGACGTGGCGGCCGGGGGCAGCGACGTCGTCAACAAGCAGTACGACAGCCCCGAGATCCAGAAGGCCATCCAGGACACGGCCCATCTGATCGCCACCAAGCCGGCGGCCGACATGACGATGTTCGGCTTCAAGGACGCGGTGGGCAACGGCTATGCGACGCTGGCGCTGCAGACCGTTGCCGAGATCAAGACCATGAAGCTCGACGAGGTCGACATGAATGGCGTCGGCAAGGCCGACGAAGAGCAGCGCAAGGTCTGGGAGGACGTCACGCTGCGGTCCATCAGCCAGGGCCTCGACCAGCTGCAGGACAAGGTGGACCACACCTCCGAAGAGACGATGAAGGGCATGGCCCCGCTGCTGGCCCAGGGCAAGCATGCGCCCAACCTCACCGAGGAGCAGTTCCTCAATGGCCAGCGTGCGATGACCGCCAAGGACAAGGACCTGGCCGGCGCAGTGAAGAAGGGCTATGAAGACTTCGACCAGCTCGGCTACCGCCTGGTGCGCACGGGCGAGGCGGTCGAGTTCTACGCCAAGGACCTGGGCGACCTGAAGGGCTACAAGGACGTCAGCGATGGTCGCAACAAGCTGATGGCCGATGACAAGTCGACCACCATCATGCTCAGCAGCAATTCCGCCAGCCGGCGCATGGCCACGCAGGTGGCGCGCACCATGCTGAGCGACGACCTCAAGAACGGCGGTCTCGACGCGCAGTACTACGGCATCGGCGCCCAGGCCACCGGCGACCTGACCGAGTTCCTGGCCGAGACCTACTACATCAAGGGCGTCAACGCGGGCCCCGAGGGCAAGGCGGTCAACCTGCCCGGTGCGGAGATCGACGTATCGCGCTCGGCCCACATTCCCTACTTTGGCGGAGCCGCGATCTGGGGTGTGGGGGGCGGGCTGCAGGCCGCCTTGACCACCTATCTTTTCAACAATGTGCACATCGGCGGTGATTTCGGCCCGCTGCGCAAGGGCCTGCTGCTCGGCCTGGTGGGCGGCTTCGCGGCCTTCCACCTGATGCAGGCGGGCATGGCGGCGGCGCGCATCGCGCCGCACAGCTTCGGCGAAGGCAGCAACGCCTTCAGTCGCGGCGCCAACACGGCGGCCGACTGGATGGACAAGCAGATCGCCAAGCTCGGAGCCAAGTTCTTCCAGGCCGCCGAGAGCGGCGAGAACAGCTGGGGTCTCTATGTGAAGGAGGGCACGGCGCGCGACCGCTGGACGCGGCTGGCCGTGGAGGCCACGCCCGGCCTGGTCAAGCAGCTGGTGGGCCTGATGACCATCGCCACCGTCTGGGACCTGAGCGGCGTGATCTTCAATGCCGCCGAGCTCGACGGCAGCAAGCGTGATGTCTTCAAGCTCGTCACCCAGGGCACCAACCTCGTCAGCGACTCGGTGCTGCTGCGCCTGCAGGTGCGCGAGATGGTGCTGCGCTCCATCGGCAAGGAGGCACTGAAGGATCCGGCCTTTGCCACCGCCTTCGAGCAGCTCGGCCTGCGCGGCGCCGGCGCTCAAGCCTTCAAGGATGGTGCCAATGGCGGCTGGCGTGCCCTGGGCAACAGCAAATTCCTCAACTGGTTCGAAGGCATCTTCACCAAGGAGGGCACCAAGGAGATGCTGGCCGATTCCTTCAAGCGCTACTTCTTCAAGGAAGCGGTGGGCGAGGGCGGCAAGAGCGTTCTGAAGTTCGCCGTGCTGGGCGACAACCCCATCGGCTGGGCGGTCAACATCCTCTACATGGCCACCACCATCGGCAACTGGGCCTACGACCACAACAAGAACGTCAACAACTTCGAGCGCTATGACCGCACCTTCATGGAAGGCGCCGGCCTCGACCACGCCCATGCCGAGGTGATGGACCAGCACCACTGGTGGAGCGGCGATGCCAAGGTCGATGGCTTCCTGAAGGCCTATGAGGCCCAGGGCGGCGACCCGGCCAAGTTCATCGACTACATCAACCACACCGACACCAAGATGCTCGACGCCATGATCGGCGCCTCCGAGCACATGGACGACAAGCTCGACAAGGACGGCAAGGTGCCGATCACGCAGGAGGACCAGGCCTTCCTCGCGCTGCCGATGGACCCGACCAAGGTCGATGTCTCCAAGTACACCGTCATCGGCTACAACGGCCAGAGCAAGCGCTATGAAGACCCGGTCACCCAGACCTACTGGGATGGCCATGGCCGCTGGTTCTACGACCCCAAGATCGGCAACATGATGGGCACCACGCCGGCGCGCAAGGACGGGCTGGTGTTCTATGACCCGGCCATGGCGTCCAACACCTACTCCAGCGCTGGCAGCGGCTTCACGCGGCCGATCGAGCTGACCAGCAAGGCGGGTTGGGAGAACTTCATGCTGGCCAATGGCATGCCCCTGCCGCCCAAGGCGCCGCCGCCCATCACGCCGCCCAATGCGGGCGACTTCCTGTCTCTGCCCGCCGACCCGAGCAAGCTCGACCTCAAGAAGGACACCCGCTTCAGCTATGACGAGGGCGACAAGCGCTATCACGACAAGACCACCCACATGGCCTTTGCCGACGGCAAGTGGTATTTCGATCCCAAGGCGGCCGGCAACGACGGCAATCCCTACGGCACGGTGTCCTATGACCCGAACACCCGCGTGCTCTATGCCAAGGGCGACAAGAAGGTGCAGCTCGACCCCAAGGACAGCGGCGAATTCGACCGCTGGGTGGCCGCCACCCAGGCAGGCGGCGGCGCGCCCGTCGACAACGGCGATCCCGCCTTGCCGCCAGCGCCCGATGTGCCGCCCGGGGCCAACGTCTATGTCGTCAAGAAGGGCGACTACATCGAGAAGATCGCCGGCTACGACGCCGACGTGAAGGCGCAGATCTACGCCCTCAACCCCTGGCTCAACGACCGCATGGAAGGCCGCGACCCCAACGACCTGCCGGGCCAGGACCCGGACATCATCCATCCCGGCGATCCCCTGATCCTGCCCAATGGCTACAAGCCACCCCGCGGATGAAGGCATGCGCCGGTGGCCCGGTTGCTGCGGTGGGGCCCGGTGGGATAACTGATTTTCTACGTGGACCCGTAGTTGCGATGCGGACACCCCTGCAACTACTGTTGAGCGCCGTGCCGCCGGGTCCATCCGCCATAGACAAGGAGAGAGTGAATGCTTGACGCCATCGGGTCCGGTTCTTACGTCGGCCGGGACGACGCCGCGCAGGCCGAGGAAGCGCGCCGCCGTGCTGAAGAAGCCGCGCGCCGCGCCGCCGAGGAAGCACGCCGCCGCGCTGAAGAGGCCCGCCGCCGTGCCGAGGAAGCCAAGCGTCAGGCCGAGGCCGCGCGCAAGGCTGCCGAGGAAGCCGAGGCCAAGGCCCAGCAGACCCAGGCGCAAGCGGATCAGGACAAGGCCTCCGCGGCCAAGGCCGACCTGAAGGCCAAGAG
The DNA here is from genome assembly GCF_031458095.1 of Roseateles saccharophilus. Lineage (GTDB taxonomy): Bacteria > Pseudomonadota > Gammaproteobacteria > Burkholderiales > Burkholderiaceae_C > Pelomonas > Pelomonas saccharophila_A. The sequence continues at coordinate 681,095 of NZ_JAVDXU010000001.1, read as the reverse complement.
TGCAGACGCGCTCAAGGCCGAAGCCCAGGCCGTGTTCAAGGAGAAGGAGCAGGGCCTCGCCCAGGCCAAGCTGAAGGACGCGCAGGACAACCGTGCTCCGTTGGCGCCATCGGCCGCCACGCAGGACGCGCAGAAGCAGGTCGACAAGGCCAGGGCGACCTATGCCTTCTACGACCCGCTGGCGGCCACCACCAGCTTCAACAGCGGCAGCCCGTTCATCAACGGCCTGGGGCCGGTGCGCGCCCAACCCAGCCTCGGCGGCAATCCGCTGTCGCCGGGTCTCTGGACGCCGGCAGGCGCGCCCAGTTTCGGCATCAAGCAGGGGCCGCCGGTCGCCAAGCATGATGTCGATGGCTATGCCAAGCAGATCCAGGACGTCTATGCCCAGTCAGGCGCTGCCGCAGCCGCCCAGCAGCTCGCGCAGGCGATGGGCGACACCAGCCTCAGCCCCGAGCAGCGCAAGCAGCTGATGGCCAAGGCCCAGCCGGTGGTCGGCAAGCTCGCCGAAACGGCCGGCCAGGAGGCGCGCCACACCGACCTGCCGGCCGATGGCCAGGCCGGCAAGACTCCGGGCATTGACGACAAGGCGGAATACCGCGCCCTGGTGGACGATCTGGCCACGGCGACCGATGCCGCCGGCGACCCGGCGCAGGCGCGGCAGCTCGCCCAGACCCTGCTGAATCACCTGGCCGCGCCCGCCAAGCCGGGCGGTGGCGCCGACGGGCTCGACCTGTTCGGCGATGCCCTGCGCGCGCACAACGCCGGCAAGGGAGCACTGCACGATGCGGTGCTGTTTGCGCTGCAATCGCCGCAGAACGCCCAGGCAGGCTCGGTGCTGGCAGCGCCGCCCGACACGCTGGCCTCCACGGTGCGCCTGATCGCGGGCGTGCCCGAGCCGGCGGGCGTGGCAGGTGCATCGCCCAAAGAGCTGGCGGCGATGAAGACCTACACGGACGACGAGATCGACCTCTCGCACCAGCTGCTGGTGGACGCGCGCACCAAGGAGGCGGAACTCGCCAAGTACAAGCCCGGCAGTGAGGATTACGAGAAGGCCGCGCAGGCCTACCGCAGCGCCTCCAACCTGACGATCCGGGAGCGCGCCAAGAGCGAGCAGGCCATCGCCGCGGAGCTGCGCCAGACCTACCAGGCCGACCCGAAGAATGCCGTGGCCACCGAGGATGCGGCGCACGAGATCGCCAAGCGCTTCCGTGATGACCCCGAGGCCCAGATGGTGGTCGACGCCGCGTTGAAGACGGTCAAGACCGAGAACGCCCAGCAGCGCGACACCGGCAACAAGCTCTACGAGTTCCACCGCGCGACCGACGAGGTCACGGCGCTGCAGGCCCAGCTCAATGTCAGCGGCCACGTCGACGAAGGCGCCTACAAGACCGCCCTGGCCGACTACCAGACCAAGCGCGACGCCGTGATGCAGGCCCTGGGTCACGAGATCTCACTGGGCGCGGCCGGGCAACCGGACGGCACCGCGCGCGACAAGGCGATCGATGACGCCGCGATGGGCCTGGTCGACCGCTACCTGGGTGACGAGGATCTGGTGCGCATGGCCGCCGCGGCCCGCATCATCAGCCACACCGAGAGCGCCAGTGGCACGACCGACAAGATGCTCGCTCTCGGCAAGGCCATGCCGGCCGACACCAGCCTGCAGATCCGCGAGCTGGTGATGTCGGCCCCGGGCGTGAAGCAGCTCGTCGACAGCTACGTGAACGAATCGGCCCAGGCCGTGACCGACGCCTACGACAAGGGCGTCAAGGACTACAAGGACGAGTACGGCGACACCTACCGGCGGGACAAGAACTACGCCGCGCCCGCCACGGCCGCAACGCGCAAGCTGATGGAGCTGACCGACCCGAGCCAGCACCCAGAACTGACGCCGGAGATCACGGCTCGCATCGTCAACAAGCTGTTCGGCCCGCAGAGCAACGGCACGCTCGACAAGGTGATCAACGATGTCTCGCTGCATGGCGAGCATTCCGCCGAGCTGATGACCATCGACGGCACGCCGCAGGACTTCCACTCCTTCCGCGACCTGGACAACGACATGCTGCTGGGCTACGGCCTGAAGGACTTCGACGAGATCATGGGCGGCATCACCACCGTCATTGACCGCGCGGCGGCCGGCTCCCACCCGACGGGCAATGGGCCGGACGGCAAGCCGGCGATGGCCTGGGAGTCCGGCGAAGTGCAGAAGGCCGTCGAGTCCGCGGGGCATGCCTTCACGATGAACATCGTGCAGAACTGGGGGCCGCAGCAGGGGCGGCTCAACGGCGGCTTCCAGCGCGCCATCGCCAACGGCGCCGGTGTGACGCTGGCCCTGGAGACGGCCAAGCAGGAAAAGGAATTCCAGTTCCAGATGGACTGGGGCCCGGCCGGCGGCAAGAAGGTCGACCTCGCGAAGGAGACCTTGCAAAGCGCCGCCAAGGGTCTGGACGACCAGAAGAACAGCTCGCGCCAGCTGTTCGAGGACAAGCACAAGGACATGGCGCCGCTCGAAGTGCCGCAGCTGCGCTTCGGCAAGCTGATGACGGAAGAACAGCAGCAAAAGGCGCTGCAGGCCGTGATCAAGCTGCACCCCGACTTCGTCAAGGACTTCGAGAACGGCAAGCGCGCGCTGGATGCGCGCGGCTACCGGCTGCTGCGCGACAGCGAGATGGTCACCTTCTATGGCGCGGACGATAGGCTGGGCAAGCACGAGGGCTTCGGCCAGGTCGATGACCAGCGCAAGGCGCTGCTGGACGACGACTACACCAAGACGATGCTGATGGGCAGCGATGCCGCCTCGACCCGCATCAAGGAGCAGTCGGTGCATGCATCGCTGAACTGGATGCGCGACGCCGGCATCGTGCCGCCGGCAGCCCTGGGGCCGGTGCCTGTGAACCTCTACCTGCAATGGACCGGCGACTTTGCCGAGAACGCCATCGAGAACAACCTGCTCAAGCGCAAGTACGGCGATGGCTATGGGCGGCTGGGCAACCATGGCCCGGCCGCAGCGGCGAGCTGGGGCGCGGTGGGCCTCACGCAGCTGTGGTTCACCGACTACCTCTATCACAACGCCAAGTTCGACGCGAGCGAGTCCTGGCGCAAGCCGGTGCTGCTGGGGCTGGTGGGGGGCTTCGCGGGCATCAAGGCGCTGGAGGCTGGCGCTGCGCTGACATACAAGGGTGCTCAGGCGCTGCCGCAGAGCATGCAGAAGGTCCTCAACGACACCAAGGGGCTGCCAAGTATCGAAACCATCCGGCGCGGCAGCGAGTTCACGCGCACCGCGGAATGGAAGTCCATCGGTTTCTTCGGCCTGCTGCACGCCGATGCAGCGGTGTGGGACTGGAGCCGGATCAACTTCGAGATCAACCATCTCCAGGACGGCAAGCCGGTGGACCAGCGCAACTTCTGGACCGCCACCGTCAACCTGAGCAACGACGTCGCGATCTCGACGCTCGAGTTCAAGGGGGCCTGGGACCTGCTCAAGGATCCGAAGCTGCCCCCGGCCGAGGCCAAACGCATCCTCGAGGAGGGCGGCACCTTGCTGACGCGCGATGGGCCGATCAAGGGCGCGCAAGTGGCCATCGAGAAAGCCATCGACAAATACGCCATCGGCCGCTTCGGGCTGAAGACCGTGATGGCGCCCGCCAACCTCTACAAGTTCATCGGCGAATTGATGGCCAAGAAGCTGCCCTTCATGGAGGCCGGCCCCGCCGGCTGGCTGGCCACCATGGCCTGGACGGCGACGGACCTGATCAACTGGTATGGGAATGAGCAGAAGGCCCACCAGCAGCTGGAAGCAGTGGACCGCGACTTCCTCACTGCCGCCGGCATGTCGCCGGGCGCTGCCGACAACCTCGCCGATCGCGACCTGCTGAAGGCCAACTTCACCCGCTGGCTCAGCGGCGAGTCGCTGGCCGAGGGGCTGTTGGACGCCTACAGCGATGCCAAGGGCGACCCCGACAAGTTCGTGGACTGGGTCAACGAACTGCAGCGCACCGGGCGGCTGGAGCAGGTGCGCCAGGCGTCCGAGTACGACACCGACAAGCAGGCCCCGGAACACTACGAGGCCTTCCTGGCCCTGCCCGAGGACCCGACCAAGGTAGATCTGTCCTATTCGAGCGTGAAATACAACCAGGGCAAGAAGCGCTTCGAGGACCCGATGACTCAGACCTACTACCGCGGCGGCAGCTGGGTCTATGACAAGGACATCGCAGCCGCACCCGGCGCCGCCAAGGCCAACGATCCCGGCAAGGCCCACTATTTCATCGACTACAACCCCAAGTCGCGCGAAATCCATTGCAGGGCCGACGTCAACATCCGTCTCTCCGCCCGTGAGGGAGATGGGTTGAAGAACTGGCTGCAGGCCCACGGCATCGCGCCGCCGCCGCTGCCCAAGCCCGACGACACGCCGCCGGCGCCGGTGGACACATCCAAGACCGCACGCAGCAATACCTACACGGTGAATGCGGACGAGAGCGTCTGGAGCATTGCCGGCAATGACCCCAAGGTCGTCGAGTGGATCTATGGCCACAACCTGTGGCTCAACGACCGCATGGAGAGCGACAAGCGCCCCATCAACGCGCGCGGCGGCCAGAACCCCAACTACATCGAAGTGGGGGATGTGCTGGTGCTGCCCGATGGCTACCACGCACCGCAGTCATGAGCACCACCAGGGCCGCGCCATCCGCCAGCGGCTCGTCTGGCGAGCCCTCAGGCGACGTGAGGCGCCGGCCCCAGTGCGGCCTGCATCAGCTGCAGGCGGTTGCGCACGCCGAAGCGTTTGCGCAGCTGGCGCATGTGGTAATCGACGTTGTGCAGCGACAGGTCGAGCTGAGCGGCGATGAGCTTGTCGGGCAGGCCGCGCGCCAGCCGCGCCAGGATCTCGCTTTGCAGCGGCGTCAGCGTGCCGGTGGCATGGCGCGGGCCGTCGGCCTGAGGCGCCAGCGTGTAGCGGCTGTAGAACTCGTGCAGGCACAGGGCCAGGGTCAGGACCTGGCCCAGCACCGCATCGCTCATCCAGTCGCAGCAGGGTCGCTTGGAGATCAGGCTGACGATGTGGCGGTCGCGGCCCGGCAGGCTGGGCAGGCCCATCATCACGCCGCTGCGGGCGCCGGTGGCGCGCAGATCGTCGAAGAAGCGCTGGCGCAGGCCCTGCAGATAGGAAGGCGTGCCGGCCTCGGCCTCCAGTTCCTCCAGCGTCCACAGGGTGGGCAGGCCGGACTCGGGAACGCGCGGCAGCCGCGGGTCGACCAGGTGGTAGGACTCGGCGAAATAGCGCTCCGTCCAGGCGGGATCGGCATAGGTCGTGCAGAAGGACCGCGGCACGGGCCGCTCGCCCGCCTGGCTGAAGCAGCCATAGCCCAGCCATTCAAAGCCGAGCGACTGCAGCAGCGCCTTCACCGTGCGTTGGCGCAGCTCGGGCGTCTCGGCCGCCATCAGCGCGACGAGCAGGGCCGGCTGCAGCCTGGGCTGGGGCAGGTGGCCCTCCAGGCCTGGTGGCTCCTCGTGCAGCAGGACCGGCGCGCCGCCGTTCGCTCCCGGCGGCTGAAGATAGTCCTCACGGCGAAACGCCGCTCCCAAAGACGTCAACATTCCCATGCCATCCACCTCGGCTGAGCATCAGTTCCAGATGCTTGCTAAGGCGAGAAACGCGCAGCGACCGGCTCACGGCGTTGCAGCTGGATACGCTTTAGTCCGAGCCCGCCGGCTGGCAGCGCTGCAGGGACTGCGCCACGACGGCCGGCGTGGTGTCGGTGCGGCCCAGGCCGTTGCGGCTCTGCACGTCCTTCAGGATGACCAGGCTGCGCCGCCAGGCGGCGCAGGCCCGCTGCTCCTGGTGGCCGGCGGCCAGGGCCTGGCCGAGCAGATAGTGGGCGACGCCCTGCTTGTAGCGCGTGTTCAGGTCCCGCAACGAACCCTCGGGCAGGCTGTTGTAGCCCTCCACGGCCCGCTGCGCGGCCGCGACGGCGCCGGCGGCATCGCCATTGGCCAGCAGGGCCCGGCTCATCGAGCCGGTGACGATGGCCACCTCGGCGCGCAGTTGTGCGCTGCTGGGATCCCTCGCGCTCAGCTCGGAAAGGATCTGGACCGCCTGCTGGTAGGCGCTGGCTGCGTCGCGCGGCTGCTTGGCGCGCATCAGGGCCGCAGCCAGATTGGCGTGGTGGGCCGCGAAATTGCGCCTCAGCCGCGCGTCGTCGCCATGCTTTTGCACGACCGGGCCTTGAAGTTCGAGGGCGCGCCGGAAGGCGGCGATGGACAGCTGCAGCGTCGCGGCTTCCTCGTCGCGTTCGAAGTAGTAGGTGCCTTCCTCCAGGTAGGTGGTGGCAAGGCCGGACGCGGCGGCCTCGTCGCCAGGGCGGCTGGTCAGGATGGTCAGGTAGAGGCGCCGGGCGGTTTCCAGACTCTTGAAGAAGGGTGCCGCCTTGTCGACGAAACGCTGGACCTGGGCCAACTGGGAATGCATGGCGGCGTGGACGAGCTGCAAGTCCGCATCGAGCTGGCCGGCGGCGGCCAGCTGATCCATCAGCTCGACACCCCGGGCCACCAGGGGCTCCGCCGCGGCATCGTCGTCCTGCGAGGCCAGCAGCGTGCCCTTGCGCTGGTAGAGCTGGGCGAGGGCGGCCGTGGCGTGGGACTGCGCGGGCTCGGCGACCCGCGGGTTGCCGACCAGGTCCTTCACCAGCGCAATGCCCTGGTCATAGCTCTCGCGTGCGCTCTTCGGGTCGCCGAGGTTGGACGAATACGGCCGCCCCTGGATGTCGCCGATGCTGCGGTAGCCGCTGGCCAGCTCGATCTGCAGCTCGGCATCGCCCTTGGCTTCGACGCTCAGGCGGCGCAGCGAGTCGAGGGCGTTCTGCACGATCATCTGCCGCGCCGCCGTGCCGCCCGGCAGCGGTGCGATCGCCTTCTGCAGGTCCCGCAGCATGATGGTAGCCAGCTTGCGGAGGTCGGCGAAATGCTGCTCCGCACGGACCTTCTGACGGTGGGCCTCGTAGGCCTCGTAGGTTGCGACCGCGGAGCCCGCCACCAGCACCAGCAGCGAGGCGCCCAGCACCACGCGGTGGCGCCGCAGGAAACGGCTGCTGCGGTAGCGCCAGGCATGCCCCTGGGCCTGCACCGCGAGGCCCTGCAGATGCCGGGACAGATCGTCCGCCAGCTCCGCCGCGCTGGCATAGCGCTGCGCCGGCGCCTTGTGCAGGGCCTTCATCACCACTGCATCCAGGCCGCCGCTGAGCTGCCGCCGCAAGGCGCGGGCACCGGGCAGGCGGCCATCAACGGCCCGGCTGGGCCAGGGCGGATCCTGTTCGCAGATCGCCCGGTTCAGCGCGCCGGCGCTGGCGTCGTGACCATAGGGGCTGGTTCGCGCCAGCAGCCGGTACAGCACCACGCCCAGCGAGTAGACGTCGCTCGCCGGCGTGACCGGCTCGCCGCGGATCTGCTCGGGGCTGGCGTATTCGGGGGTCAGGATGCGATAGCCCGCGCCGCTGTGCGGATCCTCGGCCGGCGCCGGGCACAGCTGCTCGGCGATGCCGAAGTCCAGCAGCTTCACCGTGCCGTCGTCGCGCACATGGATATTGCTCGGCTTCAGGTCGCGGTGCACCACGCCGCGCCGGTGCGCATACCCCACCACCTGGCAGACGGTGACGAAGAGACGCAGCCTCTCGTCCACCCCGAGCCCCCGGTCGTCGCAGTAGGTGTCGATGGGATCGCCCTGGACGAGCTCCATGACGAACCAGGGCGCGCCGTCGGCGGTGACGCCGGCATCGATCAGCTTGGCGAGGTTGGGGTGGTCGAGCGAGGCGAGGATGCGCCGCTCGGCCCAGAAGGGTTGAAGGGCGACGGCCAGGTCGGCATCCGCCCGCATGACCTTGACCGCGACCTGCTGCTCGTACTGACCGTCGGCGCGCTCGCCGAGGTAGACCTCGCCCATGCCGCCGCGGGCAATCAGGGACACGAGGCGGTAGGCGCCGAGGCTGCGCCCCACCCAGGCCCCGGAGACGCGTTGCTCCAGCGCCTCGAGCATCAATTCGGCCGGCGGTTCGTCCAGGGGGCTGGTCGCAACGCCGGCGGCGGCCAGCAGCTCCTCAACCTCGCGCATCAGGGCCGCATCGCCGGCGCTGGCCTGCTGCACGAAGGCCTGGCGCTCGTGCGCCGGACGCTCCATGGCATCGGCCACGAGGGACTTGGTGCGCTGCCACAGCTCGGCTTCCAGCGACGCGCTCAACGGCCTTGCCTCCCGGGGTGGTGGTGCCAGGTCATGCCGGCGCGACAGCGGAGAACCCGTCGTGCTGCCGGACGCCAGCCGCCGGCCATGCCATCTCGCGCAGCAGCCAGGCCCGCGCCGTCACCCATTCCCGCTTCACCGTCGCCGCAGAAATCCCCAGCGTCTCGGCGGTCTCGTCGATGCTCAGCCCGCCAAAGTAGCGCAGTTCAACGACCTGGTTCTGCTGCGGGTCGAGTCTTTCGAGCCGCTGCAGGCACTGGTCCAGGGCCAGGATGTCGAGTGCCAGCTCGCTGCCCTGGATGGACTGGTCCCAATCCGCCGCGACTTCGTGAAGGTCTTCCAGGCTCACGGCGATCTCGCCCCCGCCGCGCTTGCCCGTCTGGCGTGCGCGCGCATGGTCGACCAGGATGTGGCGCATCAGCTTGGAGACCAGCGCAAACAGCTGCGAACGCGACTTCCACTGCATTTCACTTTCCCGCGACAGGCGCAGAAAGGCCTCATGGACCAGGCCCGTGCTCTGCAGCGTGTGGCCCGAGCGTTCGCTGCGCAGATGGCGGCGCGCGAGATGACGCAGATCGTCATACACGAGGGGGATCAGGCGCTCGAACGCCTGGCCATCGCCGTCGGACCACTGTCGAAGCAACTGCGTCACGGGGCCATAGATTGCGCCGTCAACAGATCCGCTCGTCATGATGCAACTTGCTCCTTGCTCAAACTGCCCGGGGTGCGCAGCCTACGTCTGCCAGCGGCCGTTGATGCAGCGTTTTTTGGCAGCAGCCTCATTTCAGGGACATTGAAATCGCTTACACGCTGACTACGCCCCGCTGCGCAGCCCCCTGACCGTCCTGTCCGTGGACATGCCCCACCGCTGGAGCCCTGATCGCCATCAGGGATCATGGTCTTTGCCGATCTGGCCATCGCTACGCGGCTGCCGCCTGACCGCGGTGCCATGACTCTTCTGCTCGCCGCGGGCGCCCGTGCGCCCGGGTGGAAGAGGGCATGGGCGGGGCGGGCGCCGTTGCGTGATGCTGCTCGTTCACCTTGCATGGCTTGTCTCCGGCCGTCGTTGTGATGTTGCCGAGAGCCGGCGCGGCCTCGCCGGGCTGTCGATGGGCCGCACTGTGCGGGCAAATGTTATCGATGTCATTTGGGTTTACATCTGATGACATTGAGGGCGCCGCCAAGGCGTTGCGACGACAGCCAGGGGCTGTCTGGAGATGAAAAAAGAGCCCCGGAGCATTGGGGCTCAAGGGCTTTCTGATGTTCCGGGAGGGGGCGCCTTGATGACGATGCGTGCCATTGAGGCTGATGCGCAGTCGCGATCTCAAGTCAGCGGATGGCGACCTGCATGGCGAGACGGCCGGACTGCAGCCGCAAGAGGCACAGCAGGCACAGCAGGGAGAACACCGCTCCTGCGAGCAATGTGTAGCGATAGTCATGCTCGGAGAGGTCGAGCATCGGCCCCTGGATGCTGGAGACGAGGATGGTGCCGAAGATGACCATCAGGTCTTTGGTCGAGTTGAACTGCACGAAGCTGGAGCGGGGAAACAGCGCCATGGGCATTGAAGCGGCGGCCGTGAACCAGGCGCCGGAGATCACCACGTGGGCAAAGTAGAAGGCACGGAAGCTGGCGGCGTCCGACACGGCGGCGAAGCCGGCCGCGGAGATGGCGCAGTACACCGTCATGATGACCGCCGAGACTCGCAGTGCACCGAAGCGATCGGCCATGGACCCGATGGCAAAGGCCGACACGATGGACACCGCATAGCCTGCCGCCGTCAGCGCGCCCAGCGTGGCCTTCTGGATGCCGGCGGCGTGGGCATAGTGCAGATAGAAGGTGTTGAAGGGGCTGAAGGTGACGCTCGCCAGCACGAAGGCGGCAACGGCCCAGCCATAGGGGCGATAGCGGAAGCAGGCCAGCGCGTGGTCGAGCGGAAATCTCAGCCGGTTCCCGGTCTTGTCCGCGGGTGCGCTCTCGGGCGGCAAGGGCGTCTCCTTCAGCATCAACGCCATCGCGAGGATGGGCAGGCAGAAGAACAGGCCGACGCCGATCAAGACCTCACGCAGATAGTGATCCGTGAGCGCGAAGATCCAGTTGTGATACGCGATGCCGATGGTCAGGCTGACGATTCGGAACACTGCAAAGAAGCGACCGAGCAGGCCGGCGGGCACGAGGTCGTTGACGAGACCGTTGAACAGCGAGAAGGCGCTGATGGCGGCGCAGTCGAATACGGCCCAGAACAGGCTGAACAGGGCGAGCCGGCAGTTGTGCAGGCCGGGTGACCAGCTGCCCAGTGCGGCATCGAGCGAGCCCGCCAGCGTGGGTGAAGCCGCCAGGCCCAGCATCGCCAGAAGGCCGGTGGGCGCTGCAATCATCAGGAAGGGCTTGCGCCTGCCGAGGCGGCTGCGGCAGCGGTCCGAGTGATAGCCAGCCAGGGGCACCAACAGCAAGCTCAAGGCGGCGGGTACGGTGGACAGCAGCAGCGAGATCGTGGTGTCGGACGCCGCATGCCGGCGCAGCAACTCGAGCGCACTGGGCACGGCCGCGCGCTCGCGCATCGAGACGCCGAAATCCCCGCACAGCAGCCAGAGCAACAAGACGGCCAGCCCGGCAAGGCCGGCCGACACGACGCCCCGGGCACTCGCAGCGCGCACGTAGTTCATCGTCAGCCGCGCTGCGGGACGAGACCGGTCGATTTGCGCACGATGAGTTCGAGGGGCAGGGCGACCTTCTTCGCTTCAGGGCCCTGGCCCTCGATGAGGGCCATCAGCTCCCGCACGGCGCACGCGCTGAGTTCCGACAGCGGCTGGCGCATGGTGGTCAGCGGCGGGTGGATATGGCTGGAGATGGCGATGTCATCGAAGCCGACAACGGAGATGTCGCCCGGGACGCGCAGGCCCTTGCTGTGGATGGCATCGATGGCACCGAATGCCATCTCATCATTGGCGGCAAAGATGGCCGTCGGCGGATCGGACAAAGCCAGCAGTTGCTGGGTGGCCGCGTAGCCGCCGCTTTGAACGAAGCGGCCACTGACGATCAATGCCGCATCGACGGCAATCCCCGCGGCGTTCAATGTTTCGACATAGGCGGCCTGGCGCTCGCCGCTTTGGCCGGTGTGATGTGAGCCGGCGATGAAGGCGATGCGACGGTGGCCGAGTGACAGCAGATGCTCGACGGCCAGGCGGGCGCCCTTGCGGTTCTCGACGACGACGACCGGCAGCTTGGTGGGGCGCGCCTCGAAGTTGACGAAAACGCAGGGCAGTTGGCGCTGCTCCAGCTCGGCGAGATAGCCGTCCTCGACGTTGGGCATGGGCAATATCAGGCCCGCGCACAGATTGGCCAGCATGTCGCGCGTGCCGGCGCGATCCGGGCCGTCGAAGCGCTCGGCATTGAACAGCACGATGTCGTAGCCACGGGAACGGGCCTCGTTGCTGATTTCCCGGGTGATCTCGTGAAGCGCGAGCGAGCCGAAGTTGTTGACGAAGATGCCGATCAGCCGGCTCTTTTCGCCACGCATGCGTCGCGCCACCATGTCCGGTGCGTAGTTCAGCTGTGTGGCGGCGTCCATGATCCGCGCCCGCGCGTCCTCGGAGACGTAGCCAATGCCGCGAATCGCCCGTGATGCCGTGATGGGGGCGACGCCTGCCAGTTTTGCTACCTCACTGAGCCTGCTCGGTTTGCGCATAGATCGCTGTAGAAATTGAATACCTAATGTGGTCACGATACCACATTCTGTGTGGGGAGAGTCTCGGTACCCCGTGAAAACCCCCATTTATTCCAGCGGCGCGGCGCGAAGAAAAAACATCTTCTCCAGTTGAAGTGAGTATGCTAACGTGACCATATTCGCGGTTCCAGGGCGCCAAGTTGCTGCCCTGGCATGCATCCGCCTCGCTCAACGCTGCGCAATGATCAGACTGAAGAACCCCGTGACTGGCCTGTTGTTCGCGCTGAGCGTGGCGCTCGGCGGATGCGCGAATGCGCCCGCAAAAAATGGGGCCGGCGGCCGCGACGACGTGATTGCCGCGATCGACAAGGTCAATGCCTATTGGCAGGCCCGTACACCGGCGCAGGAAAGTCCGTTCTGGAACGTCGCGGCCTATCACACCGGCAACATCGAGGCCTACCGCGTGACGGGCAAGGAAAGCTATCGGCGCTATTCAGAGGCTTGGGCCGAGCACAACCAATGGATGGGGGCCAGGTCTCAGGACAAGGCCAGCTGGAAATACAGCTATGGTGAAACCGACGACCACGTGTTGTTCGGTGACTGGCAGATCTGTTTCCAGGTCTATGCCGACCTCTACCAGCTCGACCGGGATCCACGCAAGATCGCCCGGGCCCGGGAGGTGATGGAATATCAGATGAGTACCGCCAATAATGATTATTGGTGGTGGGCGGATGGGCTTTATATGGTCATGCCCGTCATGACGAAACTCCACAAGATCACCGGCAATCGCCAATATCTCGACAAACTGTATGAGTATTACAGCCATGCCGGCAGCATCATGTACGACCCGGCGGAGCACCTCTATTACCGCGATGCCAGATACGTGTATCCGAAGCACCAGAGCGTCAACGGGAAAAAGGACTTCTGGGCGCGCGGTGACGGCTGGGTGTTTGCCGGGCTTGCGAGGGTGCTGTCGGAGTTGCCCCAGGACGACCCGCATCGCGGCGAATACGTCGAACGCCTGCAGGCCATGGCGGCTGCGCTGCTGCCGCTGCAACAGCCCGAGGGCTACTGGACGCGCAGCCTCATGGACCCGGCCCACGCGCCCGGGCCCGAGACCAGCGGCACCGCGTTTTTCACCTACGGCCTGCTCTGGGGGATCAACAACGGATTGCTGCCGCGGGACCGGTATCTGCCGGCCGCGCAGCGCGGCTGGCATTACCTGACGACGGTGGCCCTGCAGCCGGATGGCAAGCTGGGCTATGTGCAACCCATCGGTGATCGCGCCATTGCAGGTCAGGTGGTGGACCAGAATTCCACCTCGCACTTTGGCGTTGGCGCTTTCCTCCTTGCCGGGGCGGAAATGGCCCGCCTGCTCGACAAATGACAGTGGCGCCAGGAGGTCAGATGGAACGTCGCAACTTCATGCGCGCAGCGGCCTTCGGCCCAGTCCTGCCGGGGCTGCTGGGCGCAGGCGCTGCGGGTGCTGCGGCATCCCCCGGAGCGCCCGGCCAGGAGCGGGCCTACATGCTGGAGTTGCTCCGGCAGATGACCGAGCCGGTGCTGGATCCCATGTCCAGGGGCGAGCTGAAGAAGAAGTTCGTGCTGGAACTCAGCCCCACCTGGGATGGCCGCGACCCGTCCGTCGCCTACCTCGAATGTTTTGGTCGCCTGATGTCGGGCATCGCGCCCTGGCTCGCGCTGCCTGCCGACGCCACGCCGGAAGGCAAGTTGCGCCAGCGTCTGCAGCAGCAAGCCCTGCAAAGCTATGCCAACGCCGTTGACCCGAAGAGCCCCGACTATCTGACCTGGAAGGGCCACGGTCAGGCCCTGGTCGATTCGGCCTACTTCACCAATGCCTTGATGCGTGCTCCCGAGGTGTTGTGGGAGCCGCTCGACGCCGCCACCAAGGGCCGCATCGTGGCCGAGATCAAGGGCCTGCGCCGCATCGAGGTGCCCTACATCAACTGGCTGCTGTTCGCGGCGATGAACGAGGCCTGGCTGTTGTCCATCGGCGAGGAGTCCGACCCGATGCGCATGAATGGCGCGATCCGCAAGATCAACGAGTGGTATGTCGGCGACGGATGGATCAAGGACGGCCAGGACTTCCATTTCGACTACTACTGCTCCTACGTCATGTACCCCATGCTCCTCGAGATCCTCGAGGTGCTGGCGGCCCGGAAGGCGCCGTTCTGGAACGCCAAGCCGGAAGAGCTGCTGGCGCAAGCCACCAAACGCGCACAGCGCTACTGCGAACACCTGGAGCGCTTCGTGGGGCCGCAAGGCAGCTACCCGCCCATCGGGCGCTCGCTGACCTACCGCACCGCGGTCTTCCAGCCGCTGGCCCTGCTGGCCTGGCGCAAGCAGCTTCCCGCTTCGCTGCCCGAGGGGCAGGTCCGGTCGGCCCTGCATGCGGCCCATGTCGCCATCTGGAGTGGGCCGGGCAATTTCAGCCGGGAAGGCTTCCTCACCATCGGCTTTCGCGGCCACCAGCCCGAGCTGGGCGACTGGTACTCCAACAACGGCAGCATGTACATCGCTGCCGCCGGCCTGCTGGCCTTGGGCCTGCCGGCCAGTGACTCCTACTGGACCGCGCCGGCGCAGGACTGGACGCAGAAGAAGGCGTTCGGCGGCAGCCGGTTTCCCAAAGACTACCCGGTGAGCTACTGATGTGGCGCGCCATCTTTGCTGCAGGGCTGGCCGTGGCGGCACTTGGGGCCGAGGCGGCCGAGCGCATGGTCATCACCGTCCGGCATGAGCTGAAGGCGGCGCGTCCGGCCGAGACGATCACGGTCCCGTGGGCGGAGGTCGCCCGGCGCCTGCCGGGCGCGCTGATGCTGCAGCTGGCCGTGCGTGATGCCAGTGGCCGCCTGTTGCCCTACCAGGTCACCAATGTGGCGCCCCTGGCGCGCGATCCCAAAGGCGCGGGCATTGCCTATGGCGAGCTGATCTTCCAGCACGACTTCGCGGCGGATGAGCAGAGCGCCCGCTTCACCGTCGAGAGGAGCGCCACGGTGGCGCCGCCATTCCCGGTCCAGGCGTTTGCCCGTTATGTTCCGGAGCGCCTGGACGACTTCGCATGGGAGAACGACAAGATCGGCCACCGCACCTACGGCCCGGCCCTGGCCGAACCGGCACCACCGGGAAGCGACAAGGAAGTCCTGGTGACGAGCGGCCTGGACATCTGGTTCAAGCGCCCTTCCTATCTCATCGTCGACCGCTGGTACAACAAGGGGCACGACCACTATCACCGGGAAGAGGGCGAAGGCCTGGACATGTATGCGGTGGGCCGTACGCGTGGCGCGGGCGGCACCGGCATCTGGAATGGCAGCCGCCTCTTCACCAGCCGCAACTACTCGGCCTGGCGGGTGCTGGCCAACGGCCCCATCCGGGCCGTCTTCGAACTGGACTACGCGCAGTGGGACGCACAGGGCGTGCCGGTCAGCGAAACCAAGCGCTTCACGGTCGACGCGGGCCACTATTTCGACACGGTCGAAAGCACCTTCAGCACGCCCAACCCGCAGGAGCTCAACGTCGCCCTGGGCTTGAACAAGAAGCCGGCCTACGCCGAGCAGACGCCCGAGGTCGCCACCTACCGCGCGCCGGACACACTGATGCAGTGGGTGCGCCAGCGCAGTGCGGGCGACTTCGGCACCGCCATCGTCCTGCCAGGCGCAGAGGGCTATGCGGCGGATGCCGACAACGAGCTGATCCTCGTCAAGGCCAGGACCGGGCAGCCGCTGCGCTACTACCTCGGCGCGGCGGCCAGCTGGTCCGGCGAATTCACCGCGGCGCCAGCCTGGCAGGCCTATGTGGAGGCCTATCGCAAGCGCATGACGTCGCCGATCCACGTTGAAGTCGGCGTGCAGTAGCAGCAAGCGATGCCCACCATGTCCAAGCCTTTCAAGCGCATCCTGATGACCGGCGCGGCCGGCGGCCTCGGTAGCCGCCTGCGCGAGCACCTGCAAGAGTTCGCCGAGATCGTGCGCCTGAGCGACGTGGCGGATCTGGGGCCGGCGCGACCGGGCGAGGAGGTGGTGCGCTGCGACCTCGCGGATCGGGACCAGGTGCTGGAGATGTGCCAGGGCGTCGATGCCATCCTGCACTTCGGCGGGGTGTCCACCGAGACCGAGTTCCAGCCCATCATGGCGGCGAACATCCTCGGCGTGGTCAATCTGTACGAGGCCGTCCACAAGCTGGGCATCCGGCGCGTCGTCTTCGCGAGTTCCAACCACACGATGGGCATGTACAGGACGACCGAAATCGTCGATGCCTCGATGCCGACGCGGCCCGATGGCTACTACGGCGTGTCCAAGGTGTTCGGGGAATCGCTGTCCCGGCTTTATTGGGACCGCTTCGGCATCGAGACGGTGTGCATCCGCATCGGCTATTGCTTCCCCGAGGCCACCACGCACCGGCAACTGGCCACCTGGCTGGGGCTGGACGACCTGGTCCAGCTGTTGCGCCGTTCGCTGCTGACACCGCGGGTGGGGCACACCATCGCCTTCGGCGTCTCCGACAACCCGGGCAAGTGGTGGGATGACCGGCA
Source organism: Roseateles saccharophilus (assembly GCF_031458095.1). Lineage (GTDB taxonomy): Bacteria > Pseudomonadota > Gammaproteobacteria > Burkholderiales > Burkholderiaceae_C > Pelomonas > Pelomonas saccharophila_A. The sequence continues at coordinate 664,660 of NZ_JAVDXU010000001.1, read as the reverse complement.
CTCGCGCTTTCTGCGCTACCAGCCGACGCAGAGCTCACGCCCATTCGCGGATCGAGTCGCCGATGCGGTGGACGGGTCGGCTCCCAATGAACCGGCCCTCGTCTATCAAGGCGGGCCGTTCCTGAACATCGAACTCAAATACAAGGATTGATGTGCGTCGACCGCGCTGTCCCTATGCAAGCAGCGTCCCTGCAATTTCGTATATCTCGGCGCCTTTTATTGATACCTTCTTGTCCGCCTCTGGCAGTAAGCTGAGTCAATGCATGGTCTGTGATTGCGCCCGCCGCCTCAGCTGTCGCTACAAAGCAACTTGCGGCCGAATGAGGCAACGTTACCATAACGACGCAGCCGGCGTTGTCTCCTTGGTGGGCAGCGCTGGCACTTGGCTCTAGGGCGATAGCAGGCGCGGCGGCGCGGTTGAGAGCGGTGATGTCGCTATTTTTTTAACTCAACATGGTAACGTTGACATAATAAATAAATCACCCAGGTGATTGAATAATAAAAATATAAAGCTCCGGTCCATTTCAATGGCTCCGGAATTGAAAATAAGCCCGCAGTGGCATATGGAGCAGAGACAATGAAACAACGACTGATTGGTTCGGCAATATCCATGGCGCTTGCCGCTGCCTACGGGCAGGCCGGCGCCCAGGCAACGGCTGCAGCCCCGGTGGCCGAGAAGGCGCCGGACGCGTCGGACGGCGCGGCCAAGGCAGAAAAAAGCCAGCTCGAAGCCGTGGTGGTGACCGGCTTCCGGTCCAGCCTCGAGAAATCGATGGTCCTCAAGCAGCAGGCCATCGGCGTGCGCGATTCCATCGTCGCCGAGGACATCGGCAAGTTCCCCGAGGCCAACGTGGCCGAGTCCCTGCAGCGCGTGCCCGGCGTGATCCTGAATCGCGATGAAAGCTCGGGCGAAGGCCAGCGCATCTCCATCCGTGGCCTGCCCACCGAGTACTCGGTCACCACCTTGAACGGCGCGCTGGTCAATGCCACGTCCACCGCCACCATCGGCAGCGCGGCGCGCGGCTTCAACTACGACGTGTTCGCGTCCGAACTTTTCGGTCGCGTGGACTTCTACAAGACCCCGCTGGCGGAGCTGAGCGAAGGCGGCATGGGTGGTGTGGTGGATCTGCAGACCCCGCGCCCCTTTGACAACCCCAAGCGCACCATCCGCTACGGCGTCACTGCGTCGTACAACACCACGTCCGGCAAGACGGACCCGACGGCCTTCGCGCTCTACTCCAACACCTGGGGCGAATGGGGTTTCCTGGCGGGCGTGTCGCATGCCCAGAGCGTCAACAACCGCTCCGGCTTCGAAGCGACCGGCGGCTACAACAGTTCCTTCCGTGCCAGCCAGAGTCCGGTGAAGGGCAACTTCGCCTTCGCGCTGGACTACGACAGCCCGCGCGCCAACCTGGGCAGCTATACCCGCGCCCAGGTGGACAACGCGCTGCTACCGCGCATCTACCGCTTCTACGGCTCGTCCAACGACCGCACACGCGACGGCCTCGTGTCGTCCCTGCAGTACAAGACCCCGACGCTGAACCTCAGCCTGGACACCCTGTACTCCAAGCTGAAGAACACGCGCGACGAGATGTATTTCGGCCTGTTGATCCGCAACAGCCGCACCACCGACCGCACCAAGCCCGCCGGCCAGGCCGGCAACAGCGGCTTCATTCCGCTCAGCGTGAAGATCGATCCGGACTCGAACCTGCTGACCGGCACCTTTGGCAACACGTCCTACAGCAGCGGCGTGACCTACAGCGAAGACGAGACCAAGTTCGGCTATATCGCCGCCAATGCCCGCTGGAGCGTGAGCGACAAGCTGGTGCTGACCGGCCAGTTGAGCAGCAACAGCAGCAAGGCGCTGAGCTACCAGGACACCCTGTCCGGCCAGATCTTCGGCGTCGATTCCACCATCGACTACGGCAGCGACCACGTCTACCCCTTGCTGTCCTCGCCGGTCAGCTACACCGACCCGGCCAACTTCCAGGGCTTCGGCATCGGCACCGGCTGGACGCGCGAGACCGACAAGGGCAAGCAGGGCCGCGTGGTGGCCGACTGGGACTACGCCCTGGCCGGTGACTGGACCGGCCACCTGAAGGCCGGCCTGGTGTATGCCGAGACCTCCAAGGACATCAACAAGCGCAACGGCACGGCCGGCGCCACCACCAAGCTCAATACGCTGGGCACGGCGGGCCTGCGGTCGGGCATGACCTCGACGCTGCCGATCGGAAATCTCGACATGGGCGCCGGCTGGCCGCACGCCTGGGGCACCTTCACCCGCGACTACACCTACGCCACCTTCGATCCGCTGGCCTTCAACTCGGAGGCGACCTTCACGCCCGCGCAGAGCTTCAAGGCGCAGGAGAACGTGTCCACCGGCTTTATCCAATCCGACTTCAAGGGCGAGGTGTTTGGCAGGGAGCTGCGCCTGAACGCCGGCGTGCGCTACTCGCGCACCAAGACGCTGATCGACAATTTCAAGCAGCAAGGCACCAGCCTGACCTACCTGCCCAACCAGGAGAAGGGCTCGTACAGCAATGTGCTGCCTGCCGTGAGCTCGGCACTGGACCTGACGGACACCCTGACCTGGCGCGCCTCCTGGGGCAAGACCCTCAGCAGGGCGTCGCTGTCCATCATTGCCGCGCAGACCGTCATCCCCAACCCCTTCGACAACACGGCCACCGCCGGCAACCCGAGCCTGCGCCCGCAGCAGTCCAAGAACCTGGACACCAGCCTGGAGTGGTACTTCCAGAAGGGCAGCATGCTGTCGGCCGCCCTCTTCAAGAAGGACTTGACCGACGCCACCGTGGCCAGCACCACGCAGACCACCTTCGGCGCGCTGGGCCTGCCGGATACCGCACTGGGCGCCATCTTCCAGAACGCCCAGGGCAAGGTCGACCCCGCGTTGCCGATGACGCTGCGCACCTACAGCAATGCCGGCAAGCAGACGCTCAAGGGCTTCGAGCTGGCCTACCAGCAGGACTTCAACTTCCTGCCCGATCCGTTCAAGGGCTTCGGCGCACTCGCCAGCTACACGCACATCAACCCCTTCAACAGCGCGCAGTGGATCACCAACGCGGGCAACACCATCGAAGTGAACTCGGTGCCCAAGTACGCCTACAGCACCACGCTCTACTACGAGAACGGCCCGTTCGCCTTCCGCACGTCCTACAACTACAAGGGCCGCTCCCTGCACGGCGACAACCCGAAGAACAACGGTGACGACCTGATCCGCTGGCGTGCCGGGCGTGGCTACCTGGACGCCAACGTCAGCTACAAGATCAACGATTCGCTGGAGATCCGCCTGGACGCGCTAAACCTGTCGAACACGCTGGCCTACGACTACTTCGAAGACGCCACCGGCCAGTACGGCCTGGGCAACAAGACCCGCATGGACTACGCGAAGTACGACGGCCGCACCTTCAAGATCGGTCTGCGCGGCAAGTTCTGAGCACGACGTTGATTGAATGCAGGGCGGGCTTCATGCAAGGCTCGCCCCTTTGCCCTCGCATGAAAACAGCATCGTTTGCTCTGGTCATTGCGGCATTGGTCGCCGGTTGCGCAGCCGCTCCTCCAGGCGAGGGCGTGCCCGCGAGCGACGTGCGCCTTTTGGACGTGGGTGAGGGCTGGGCGCGGAACTCCGTCAACGCCGTGGTGTTCCGCAAGAACGCCCTCGTCACGCAGGGCGATGTGCAATACATCGCCTACTACGACCAGGAGGCCAACGTCGTGCTGGGCAAGCGCAAGCTCGGCAGCGATGCCTGGGAGCTGAAGACCACGCCCTACAAAGGCCATGCGCTGGATGCGCACAACAGCATCAGCATCATGGTCGACGGTGCGAACTACCTGCATCTCGCCTGGGACCACCACAACAGCGCTCTGCGCTACGCGCGCAGCCTGCGGCCCGGCGCTCTGGAGATGACGGCCGAAATGCCGATGACGGGGCAGGGCGAGGGCTCCGTGTCCTATCCCGAGTTCCACCGCCAGCCCGACGGCAATCTGCTGTTCTTCTACCGGGACGGCGGCTCGGGCCGGGGCAACCTGGTCATCCACCGTTACGACGTGGCCACGCAGGCGTGGACGAGATTGCACAGCAACCTGATCAGCGGGGAAGGGCGGCGCAACGCCTACTGGCAGGCCTTTCTCGACCACCGCGGCACCCTGCATCTGTCCTGGGTCTGGCGCGAATCGCCGGACGTCGCCAGCAACCACGACCTGGCCTACGCCCGCTCGCGTGACGGTGGCCGGACCTGGGAGACCTCGGACGGCCGGGCCTATGCCCTGCCCATCACGGCGGCCAGCGCCGAGTACGCCGCGCGCATCCCGCAGAACAGCGAGTTGATCAACCAGACCTCGATGTCGGCCGACCGGGACGGCCAGCCCTACATCGCCAGCTACTGGCGGCGTGCGGGCGGCACGGTGCCGCAGTACCAGGTGGTCTACCGCCGCGACGGCGCCTGGCGGGAACTGGAACTGGGCTTCCGGCGCACGCCGTTTTCGCTCAGCGGTGTAGGCACCAAGGCGATTCCCGTGTCGCGCCCGCAAATCATGGTGGGCCTGAAGGCTGGCGAGCCGGCGGCGCTGCTCGTGTTCCGCGACGAGGAGCGCGGCAGCAAGGTGTCGGTCGCGCGCATTGCCGACCTCAGCGCCGGGCGCTGGACCTTGCACGACCTGACGGCGGACTCCGTCGGGGCCTGGGAGCCCAGTTTCGACACGGAGCTGTGGCGCCGGCAGGGGGAATTGAACCTGTTCCTGCAGGCCGTGCAGCAGGTGGACGAGGAGGGCGCCGCCAATGCCGCGGCCAGCAAGGTGAGGGTGCTGCGATGGCGCCCGCAGATCTGAGGGGAGGAATGCAATCGTCCGTGAAAGATCTTGGCGCATTACTCCGTAACTGGATGTACTTCGGCAGCTATATGAACTTTTGATGCGCCGAATGCAAAACGATATAGGAACGGCATATTCGGCAGTGCTAGCCTTTCGGCATTACCTGCTCATGGTTTGTGTGCCATGCAGGGTAATGATTGAAATCAATAAGGTGGCGGGTTTTTAAATACCCGCCGAGCATATCCACCTCACGGAGACAACCATGCGGTCAGAGTATTTCATCAAAACCATCCTCGCCGGTTTGATCGGTCAATTGTGGCTGGTGCCGTCGGTGCAGGCGCAGGAGGCGGCAAACGCCAAGCAGGATCTGGAGCGGGTCGTCGTCACCGGCATCCGGGCCTCGTTGGAGTCGTCGGTCGCGACCAAGCGCATGCAGGAGGGCGTGGTGGACGCGGTGTCGGCGGAAGACGCCGGCAAATTCCCCGACACGAATATCGCCGAATCGCTGCAGCGCGTCACCGGCGTGCAGATCCAGCGCAACAACGGCGAAGGCCGGTATATTTCCGTGCGCGGGTTGGGGCCGGAATTCAACAATGTGCTCGTCAATGGCCGCACCATGACCAGCGATACCGGCGGCCGCGAGTTCTCGTTCGACCTGCTGTCGCCCGATCTCATCTCGAAGGCCCTGGTTTACAAGACGGCCCAGGCCTTTCTTCCGGAAGGCGGCATCGGCTCCACGGTCGATATTCAGACGGCGCGTCCGCTGTCGGGCCGCAAAGGTCACAGCGCGGTGCTGAACCTGTCCGGCTCCTACGATTCGAACTCCAAGAAAAAGACGCCCAATGCGAGCGCGATGTACTCGTTCGCGAACGACGACCGCAGCTTCGGCGTCAGCGGTTCCCTGTCCTATACCGACCGCGCCTCGAAGCAGACCAAGGCGGTCAACGACGCGTGGAACTACAAGGACGTGTCGCTGATCAACGGCGATCTCAATTCCAAGAACCTGACGATGGCCGACGTCACGGTCAAGAAGCTGTACATCCCCCAAAGCTTCGGCTTCCAGGAAGAGAACGAGCGCCGCAAGCGCCTGGTGGCCGCGGGCACGGTCCAGTTCAATCCGACCTCGACGCTCAAGCTCTCGGCCGATGCGCTGTACTCGCGCCTGGACCAGAAGAACGACGTCATCGCAGTCAGTGACTGGAACAATCCCACCCAGCTCGGCGTCAAGTACAACGCCGACAACCAGATCACCAGCTTCCTGCGGCCGGGCTCGACCTTCTTCGCCAACAACCCCCAGATCGCCGGTCCCGGCAAGCTGCTCGGCGAGGCGAACTCCAACGACATGATCGTCAAGGCCGGCGACCGGCTGTCGACGACCAAGGCCTTGGGCGGCAATGCCAAGTGGGCGCTGGCGCCCGAGTGGAACCTCGAAGCCGACCTGTCGACGTCGCGCACGACCTCCGGCTCGCCCGACATGTGGATCGTCGCCGGCATGGTGCCCAAGAACGGCGACACGCTGACCTTCGACGGCACGCCCACCATCCACTTCGGCGACAGCCTCTCCGACCCCACCGCGGTGCGCGCCCACGCGGTGGCCTACGGTCAGATCCGCAACGGCGACGATCTGAAGGAAGGCCGCGTCAACCTGGGTTGGGAGCACGAGATCGGCGCCTTCAAGGGCCTGCAGTTCGGCCTGTCGGCCTCGCGCCGCAAGGTCGACCGCACCCAGTGGAACAGCGATTCGTGGAACGCCTTCAGCGGCTATCACGTGTCGCTGCCGGCCTCGCTGTTCACGGTGAGCAAGCTCGACAACATCCTGGGCGCGGAGGGCGCGATGCCATCGACCTTCCTCAGGTTCGACCCCTATGCCTACATGGCCTACCTGAACCAGCCGTCGCTGATCGCGCAGTCCAACGACCCGGCGCTCTACGGCGACAAGACCAAGTACCCCAACGGCCCGATGGCCATCGACTACACCAAGCCGTCGATGTGGGCTGTCAAGGAGAAGGTGGCCAGCCTCTTCGTCGACAGCAAATGGGAGGGCGACGGCTGGTCGGGCAATGCGGGCGTGCGCTATGTGCACGTGAACTCCACGTCGATGGGCATCAGCCGGGTGCTGCTGTCGGCCGTCAAGAGCCCCAACGACACCACCTACATCCTGAACTACGGCCCGAGCACCGTGAACTCGGTCGACAACAGCTACAACAACCTGCTGCCGTCGGCCAACCTCAGGCTGGACCTGACCCGGGACCTGGTGCTGCGCTTGGCCGCCTCCAAGACCTTGACTCGCCCCACGCTGAACCAGATGGGCGTGGACAACTGGTACGGCGGTCGCTATGGCGACGTGCAGACCGGCGGTGGCAACCCCTACCTCAGGCCGATGCGCTCGACCAACCTGGACGCGTCGCTGGAGTGGTATCTGTCCAAGACCAACTACCTCAGCGCCGCCGTCTTCCACAAGAAGGTCACCGACTTCCTGGAAACCCAGCTGGTCGACGTGCAGCTGCCGCAGTACGCCGAGATCGCGCACGACACCCGCATCCGCAATGGCCAGCACGGCAAGATCAAGGGGCTGGAACTGGCTGGGCAATACGCTTTCGACGCGAACAGCAGCCTGCTTCAGGGCTTCGGCGTGGCGGCCAACTTCACCTACGTGGACGCCAACGCCGAGCGTGAAGGCGGCGTGGCGACCTGCGGCTATCCGGGCCTGTCCAAGCAGTCCTACAACGGCTCGGTGTTCTACGAGAACAGCCGCTTCCAGGCGCGCCTGAGCTACAACTGGCGCAACCACTTCTCCGTCGACTGCGGCGGCGGCAGCACCTTGCCGCGTACCCGTGCCGCCTATGGCCAGGCCGACGCGAGCGTGCGCTACAACGTGACGCCCCTGGTCTCGCTGTATGCGGATGCGATCAACCTGAACAACGAACGCATGCACGAGTATGCGAACAACGAGTCGCAATTCCTGACGCTGGAAGACGTCGGCCGCCGCTTCAACGTCGGTGTGCGGGTGGCGTTCTGAGGCTTGTCGCCCTCCCTGTCTCTCCGTGCGGCGCTCAGGCGCGCGCAGTTCACCCTGTCTCGCCTTGCGAGGCGGGGTGTTTTTTGATCAAGACTGCCGAATCCGGAACCCACCATGACCGTTCTTCTACCTCGTCGTCGGCTGCTCGGGGCGGCCGCATCGGGCGCCACGCTCCTGCTCAACCCACCGCCTGCCAGCGCGGCAGCACAGCGCTTCACGATCGGCGAGGCCGACTTCCTTCTCGACGGCAAGCCCTTGCAGATCCGCTGCGGCGAAATGCACTTCGCCCGCGTGCCGCGCGAGTACTGGAAGCACCGGCTCCAGGCCATCAAGGCCATGGGCATGAACACCGTCTGCGCCTATCTGTTCTGGAACTACCACGAGTGGCGCGAAGGCCAGTACCGATGGGAAGGCCAGCGCGATGCCGTCGAGTTCTGCCGGCAGGCCCAGGCTGAAGGCCTTTGGGTCATCCTGCGCCCCGGCCCCTATGCCTGCGCCGAATGGGAGATGGGTGGCCTGCCGTGGTGGCTGCTGAAGCACCCGGGCGACGCTTTCCTGCGCAGCCGCGACGACGCCTTCGTGCAGCCGGCGCGGCGCTGGCTGAAGGAGGTCGGCCGGGTGCTGGGGCCGATGCAGGTCACGCAGGGCGGTCCCATCCTGATGGTGCAGGTGGAGAACGAATACGGCTTCCTCAGCGACGACAAGGAATACATGCGGGTGATGCGCCAGGCCGTGCTCGACGGCGGCTTCGACGTGCCGTTGTTCCAGTGCAACCCGACCAATGCGGTCGGCAAGACCCACATCCCGGAGCTGTTCACGGTGGCCAACTTCGGCAGCGATCCGGCCGGCGGGTTCAAGGCCTTGGCCGAGCTGCAAAAGGGGCCGCGGATGTGCGGTGAGTACTACTCCGGCTGGTTTGACACCTGGGGTGCCCCCCACCGCCGCGGCGACAACGCTCGCGCCATCCAGGACATCGACGCCATGCTGGGCGCGAACGGCTCGTTCAGCCTCTACATGGCCCATGGCGGCACGACCTTCGGCCTGTGGGGCGGCTGCGACCGCCCCTTCCGGCCCGACACGACCAGCTATGACTACGACGCGCCCATCGGCGAGGCCGGCTGGGTGGGCGACAAGTTCCGCACCTACCGTGAATGCCTCGCCAAGCACCTGAAGCCCGGTGAGATCCTGCCCGACCCGCCCGCCAGGTTGCCGGTGATGGTCATCCCTTCGTTCACCCTCACCGAGACGGCGCCGGTGCTCGCCAATCTGCAGGCCCAGGCCATCCAGGCGGAGTCGCCAAAGAACATCGAGCAGTACGACATCAGCCGCGGTCTGGTTGCCTATCGCACCACGCTGCCCGCCGGCCCTGCCGGCAAGCTGGAGGCCGCGAATGCGCGCGACCTGGCCTGGGTGTTCGTCGACGGCCGTCTGGTTGGCACGATGGACACGCGTTACCGGCGCTTCGGCGTCGATGTGCCGGCACGCAGCCGCGACACCGTCGTCGAGATCCTGCTCTACACGATTGCCCGTGTGAACTTCGGCATGGAGGTGCATGACCGCAAGGGGCTGCAAGGCCCGGTGATGCTGCGCACGGCCAAGGACAAGGCGCAGGAGCTCACCGGCTGGCAGATCCGCGCCATCGACTTCGGCGTCGACGGCGAGCTGCCTCCGCTGCGCTGGCAGGCCAAACGCCAGACGGGCCCCGCCTTCTGGCGCGGCAGCTTCGAGGCGGCGCAGCAGGCCGACACCTTCCTCGACATGTCCGGCTGGGGCCAGGGCATCGTCTGGATCAATGGCCGCTGCCTGGGCCGCTACTGGAGCATCGGCCCGACGCAGACCATGTACCTGCCCGGTCCGTGGATCCAGGCCGGCCGCAACGAGGTCGTGGTGCTGGACCTAACCGGCCCGCGGGCCAACCGCATCGCGGGGCTCACGACGCCCATCCTCGACCAATTGCAACCCGACCGCGATCTGAAGCGACCGCCCAGCACCGCACGCCCGCGCCTGGCCGGGCTCAAGCCCGTGCATGAGGGACAGTTCGCCAGCGGCCCGGCGACCCAGGACCTGCGCTTTGCGGCCGTGGCCCATGGCCGCCAGCTCTGCATCGAGGTGGTCGACACCTTCGACGGCAAGCCCCATGCGGCCATCGCCGAACTGGCGCTGCTGGATGCCCAGGGCCAGCCGCTGAACCAGACTGCGTGGACCATTGCCTATGCCAGCAGCGAGGAGGCGCGCAAGGAAGACGGCGGCGCCCTGAACGCGATCAATGGCCAGGCCACCGACTACTGGCACACGGCCTACAGCGGCACCCCTCGGCCCTCGGGCCCGCCCCGCCTGATCATCGACCTCGGCGCACCCGTCGACATCGCCGGCCTGCGCTACACGCCGCGCCAGGGGCCGGACTGCGTCACGGGCCGGATCCGGCGCTATCGCGTGTTCGTCGGTGACCGCCTGGTTTCGAACGAATGAGCGGAGGGTTGAACATGAGCCAGCAAGGCATGGGCAACTACAGGTGGACCATCTGTGCGCTGCTGTTCTTCGCCACCACGGTCAACTACCTGGACCGGCAAGTCCTCAGCCTGCTGGCCCCGGCCCTGTCCAAGGAGTTCGGCTGGTCCAACACCGATTACGCCAACATCACGGCGGTCTTCCAGTTCGGCTACGCGATCTCCATGCTGTTCGCCGGCCGCTTCATCGACGCGATCGGCACCAAGCGTGCATTCGCCATCGCTGTTGGCGTGTGGTCGGTGGGCGCCATGATGCATGCCTTCTCCGTGCCCATCGGCGGCCTGATGGCTGCGCTCGGCATTGGCCTGCCCGTGTCCGTGGCGGGCTTCATGGTGTCGCGCGCCGTGCTGGCCCTGGGCGAGGCCGGCAACTTCCCCGCGGCCATCAAGGCGACGGCCGAATACTTCCCCAAGAAGGAGCGATCCCTCGCGACCGGCATCTTCAACTCCGGTGCCAACGTCGGCGCGATCCTGGCGCCGCTGACCGTCCCCTGGATCGCCGTCACCTGGGGCTGGCAGATGGCTTTCATCGCCATCGGCGCCATCGGCTTCCTGTGGATCGCACTGTGGGTGAGCTGTTACGACGCGCCGTCCCAGCAGCGCCGGCTGGGCGCTGCGGAGCTGGCTTACATCAACAGCGACCGCGAGGCCACCGCGCCCGCCGATGCAGGCGCCAAGGTGCCGTGGTTCCGTCTTCTCGCGCATCGCCAGACCTGGGCCTTCGTCGTCGGCAAATTCCTGACCGACGGCGTCTGGTGGTTCTACCTGTTCTGGCTGCCCAAATATCTCACCAGCCAGTACGGCATGAGCACGACGGACATCGCACTGCCGCTGACGGTGCTTTACAGCATGACCATGATCGGCAGCATCGGCGGCGGCTGGTTCCCGACCTATTTCATGCAGCGCGGCTACATGCCCTATGACGGCCGCATGCGGGCCATGCGGGTGATCGCCTTCTTCCCCTTGGTGGTGCTGCTGGCCCAGCCGCTCGGCGGCATCAGCTACTGGATGCCCGTGCTGCTGATCGGCATCGGCGCGTCGGCGCATCAGGCCTGGTCGGCCAATCTCTTCACCACCGTGTCGGACATGTTCCCCAAGCGGGCCATCGGTTCGGTTGTCGGCATCGGCGGCATGGCCGGCGGCCTGGGCGGCGTGGCTGTGTCCAAGCTCGGCGGCTGGATCTTCGATGCCTATGGTGCGCGCGGCGAGCTGACGACGGGCTACATGATCATGTTCTCCATTTGCGCGCTGGCCTACCTCGTCGCCTGGCTCGCCATGAAGGCGCTGGTGCCGCGGCACCAAGACATCACCGTGCTTTGAGAACCCAGGAGATGCCTGTGCATGCAAGATGGATGGCCCACGTGTGCGTGGAGCTTTTGTTGGGTGCCGCTGCCGCTGAGACGGCGCGAGCGCAAGCGCCGCAGGTGCAGGCGGTGCAGGTGGACGCCTCACGGCCCGACTGGGAGAACCCGGCGGTCTTTGCACGCGGCAAGCTGCCGGCCGCAGCCACCCACTTTCCGTTTGAGAGCCGCGCGGCGGCATTGGCGGGCGACAAGACGCGCTCGGCGCGCTACCAGACGCTGGACGGCCCCTGGTCGTTCAGCTTCTCGCCGTCCTCGGACGACGTGCCGACCGGTTTCGAGAAGCCGGCCTACGACGTCTCGGGCTGGAAGACCATCAAGGTCCCCGCCATGTGGCAGGCCGAGGGCTACGACCAGGCGCGCTACAACAACATCACCTATCCGTTCCCGGCCAACCGGCCGCTGATCCCGCATGCCACCAATCCGGTGGGCTCCTACCGCCGCACGGTCGAGGTGCCGGCCGCCTGGTCGGGGCAGGACATCATCCTGCATATCGGCGCGGCCGGCTCGGCCTATCAGGTCTGGGTGAACGGCGCGGAAGTGGGCTACTCCGAAGACTCCAAGCTGCCGAGCGAATTCGATGTCACGGCGCTGTTGAAGCCGGGGCAGAGGAATGTCCTAGCCATCCAGATCCACCGCTGGTCCGACGGGTCCTACCTGGAGGACCAGGATTTCTGGCGCGTCTCGGGCATCGAGCGTTCGGTCTATCTGAAGGCCGTGCCCAAGACCCGGCTGACCGATCTCTTTGTCCATGCGGGCCTCGACAAGGCCTATCGCGACGGTGCGCTGTCGACCGACGTGACCCTGACCGAGCGCACCCAGCCGCTGCAGCTGCGCATGACATTGCTGGACGGCGACAAGGTACTGCTGACCCAAGCCACGATGGTCGCGGCCGGCGCGGCCCGCACCGAGACGCTGGCCGCTCCAGTGCCCGGCGTTCGCCCCTGGACCGCCGAGACCCCCAATCTCTACACCCTGCTGGTCGAGCTGCTCGACGCCGAAGGCAGGCTCATCCAGGCGACGCCGCAGCGCATCGGCTTCCGCATGGTCGAGATCAGGAACGGCCTGGTGATGGTCAACGGCCGGCCCATCATCATCCGCGGCGTCAATCGCCACGAACACGATCCCGAGACCTTCCATGTGATGTCGGAAGCCTCCATGCGCCGCGACATCGAGCTGATGAAGCGCAACAACATCAACGCGGTGAGGACCTCGCACTACCCGAACGCCGAGCTCTGGTACGCGCTGGCCGACGAATACGGCCTCTACGTCATGGACGAGGCCAACATCGAGAGCCACGCCTATATGGACTACGGCAACCGCCATCCGGAGCTGCGTTCCAAGCTGCAGATCGGATTCGATCCTGCATGGGAAGCCGCCCATGTCAGCCGCGTCATGAACATGGTCGAGCGCGACAAGAACCACCCCTCGGTGATCTTCTGGTCGCTGGGCAACGAGGCGGGCATAGGCCCGACGTTTGAGAAGGCCGCCGCGCAGGCGCGCCAGCGCGACCCCTCGCGCCTGATCTCCTATCTCGGCTGGGGCACGCTGGACTGGGAGCACGCGCCCAACGCCTACGTCGACATCTACGCGCCGATGTATGACGACATCGAGAAGATGGTGGACTGGGCCACCGACCCGACCCGCACCCAGCCCATGATCCAGTGCGAGTACGCCCATATGCAGGGCAACTCGGGCGGCAACTTCAAGGACTACTGGGACACCATCTACCGGCACGAGAAGCTGCAAGGCGGCTTCATCTGGGACTGGGTGGACCAGTCGATGTTCCGCACCACCCAGGACGGCCGGCGCTACTGGGGGGATGGCGGCGAGTACGGGCCCAATCCGGGCGGCGACATCGAATTCGGCGACGGTCTGATCCAGCCGGACCGCACGCCCAATCCCCACCTCTACGAAGTGCAGAAGGTGCTCTCGCCTATCCAGTTCGAGGCCTTCGATGCGCGCGCATCCACGGTGAGCGTGCGCAACCGCCACGACTTCCGCGACCTGTCGGGCTTTGCCTTCGAGTGGGCGCTGCAGGAGAACGGCGTGACCGTCGCCTCGGGGTCGCTGGCGGCGCTGTCGACCCCGGCGCGGCAAACCCAGAAGGTGAAGCTGCCGCTGGCCGGTATCCCTCGCAAGCCCGGTGCGGAGTACTTCGTCACCGTTCGCGCCAAGGCGAGGGCGGGCGCTGTGCCGCTGACTCCGGAAGGCTATGTCGTCGGCTGGGAGCAGTTCGCCTTGACGCCGTATGTGGCCGCTTCCAGCCCGCTCGCCAAGGGCGCGGTCGAGCTGACGGAGAGCGCGGACGCCGTGATCCTGTCGGCTGCGGGCACGAGATTGGCGCTCGACCGCAAGACCGGCCTGCTGACCGGCTACGGCAAGGTCGGCGCGCCGCTGCTGAGTGGCGGCCGGCCGAACTTCTTCCGCGCCGAAACCGACAACGACACCCTGACCGGCACGGTCGGTCAGCAGACATCCTGGAAGCTCATGACCCGCGAACGTCAGGTCCGTTCCATCATCGCGCGCCGCGTTTCAGGCGGCCGGGTGGAGGTCTCGGTCGATCATCACCTCGGTGCCGGCGCGGCCGGCTTCGTCACCACCTACACGATGTCCGGCGACGGCAGTGTCGACGTGACTGGATTGCTGACCCCGCTCAAGAGCGATCTGCCGCCCCCCGTCCGCGTCGGCCTGTGGTTCGACATGCCGTCAACGTTGACCACGGTCGGCTGGTACGGGCGCGGTCCGCACGAAAGCTATGTCGATCGCAAGACCAGCGCGGCCGTCGGCCTCTGGCGCGGCGCCATCGCCGAGCAGAACCACGACTACATGCGGCCGCAGGACACCGGCAACAAGGTCGATGTCCGCTGGCTCGAGGTGTCCGGCGGCGGCCGCGGCCTGCGCGTGGAGGGCAGGGCGCTGCTGATGGCCAATGCGCTGGCCTTCCCCTATGCCGATCTCTACCGCCGCCCACCCGGCAGCTGGAAGAGCAGCGACATCGTGGCGCATGACCACGGCACGCTGCTGATCGATGGTGCGCAATGGGGCGTGGGCGGCGACAACTCCTGGAGCCATGTCGGCCAACCGCATATGCAGTACCGCACCAAGCTGGAACCCGTTCGCGTGGCCTTCCGTCTTCGGCCTTTCGACGGCGAGGGCACAACGCCTGAAAAGGCCGTGCCCGCTCAGGCGACGACACCGCAATAGGGCGGTCGAGACGAAAGCCGACGCCCGTCCGTCGGACTAGGCAACGATGCCAAGGCGTACGGCGGGGCGGTGCCTGGGCGCTGCGTCGGATTGCCGGCGGATCAGCGCGTGCTCCATCATCTGCTGGCCGAAGGGCAGCTTGACGCCGTTGCGCCAGGCGCGGATATGTCTGACAAGCATGTCGACTGCGGCGCTGGCCATCTCGCCGATGGGCTGGCGCACCGTCGTCAGCTCGGGCCAGATCGTCGTGGCCAATGGCGCATCGTCAAAGCCGGCAACGGTCAGGTCGCTGGGCACGTAGAGGCCCAGGCGATGAGCAACCGCAACGGTGGCAGCTGCCATGTCGTCATTGCTGGCGAAGATGGCCGACGGCCGCTGGTTGCTGGACAGCAGTTGCTCGGCTGCGTCCAGTCCGGAGTGGTAGGTGAAGCGGCCCTGCACCATCTGGATGTCGTGGGCGGTATCGAGCCCCGCCTCGGCTACCGCGGCCCGGAAGCCGGCAAGGCGGCGTTCGCTGCTGCTCTGGCCAGGGTCGCCCCTGATGAAACCCAGCCTCTGGTGACCCAGGGCCAGCAGGTGCCGGGTCATCTCATAGGCCGCCTTGTAGTCGTCGATGCTGACGCCGTAGCAGTTCGGCACGGGCTGGCCCGCGGACACAGTCACGGCGGGCGTGCCGCTGCGGGCGATCAGGTCAAGCAGCGGCTGGGAGTCGCAGAAGGGTGGCGGCAGGATGAGGCCATTGATGCCATTTGCAAGCATGGCGGCGACCGCTTGCGCGCCATCGCTGTTCGCGTCGCAGTACTGCGCGTTCAGCTGCACATGCCGCAAGCTGAGCTTGCTCAGCAGCCCCAGCATGAAACCGCTCAAATAGCCTGCCCGGGCATCGCTGTAGAGCAGGCCGAGCAGGATGGGCCGCGAACCTGCCAGCTTGCGTGCTGAAGGGTTGGGCGTGTAGTTCAGGGCGGCTACGGCGGCCTGCACCTTGATGCGGGTTGTCGGCCTGACCGTGGCCTCGCCATTCACGACGCGCGACACGGTCATCATCGAGACGCCAGCCAAACGGGCGACGTCCATCACCGTTGCCGGCTTGGGCACGGCATCTGGCCGCTCTGCATGCTTCATGGACAACATCCCTTTGGAGCCTGAATGCCGATGCCGGTTGGCACCTCCGCGGCATCCTAGAAAGGCATGCCTGCGACGGACAATCAAATTCCAGAATGGATTGATCACCAAATCGATATCAATCCAATCAGCCGGGGATTCACCCAAACAGGGGCTCGCTCAGCCACGGCGCTGACGCGGATCGGTGGGCGCAAGCGCGGCGCCGCATCGGACCGGCGGCGTACGAGCTCGAAAGGCATCAACACATGCTTGCTGGGCAGCGGCTTGCCGGCACGCTGTGCGCGGTCTGGACCTCGATGTTTGCTTGCGTCCGTGGATGTCCCAGAAGACCGGGTTCGGCCCAAAGATGGTAAGTCATTGCCGATCTACCATACGAATGGTTGCGCGACCATTTTTCCGTTGACCCGCGGGCGCGACGTAGTTCAGAACGAATCAGGAGACCCATGAATTCACCCGCCCTGCGACCCCTCACCCGGGCGCTGATTCCCGCCCTGCTGGGCCTTTTGGCCACCGGCGTCCAGGCCGAGACGCGCCTGGCCGAGGTGTTCGGCCACCACATGGTGCTGCAACGCGACCAACCCGTCCACGTGTGGGGCTGGGCCACGTCCGGGCGCAGGCTCAGCGTGGAATTGGCAGGCCGTCAGGCCAGTGCCATGGTTGGCAGCGACGGCCGCTGGAGTGCGCAACTGCCTGCGCTCAAGGCCGGTGGGCCACACCGGCTGCGCGTGACGGGCGACGGTGAGCTGACGCGCGACGACATCCTGATCGGCGACGTCTGGCTGCTGGGCGGCCAGTCCAACATGGAGTGGCCGCTGTCGGCCACCGACACGGCGGCACAGGAGATGGCCGCGCCGCAGAACGCGCAATTGCGCCATCTCCGCGTGCCGCTGCGCGCCAGCCTGCGGCCCGAGGCCGACATCGCGCCGGCCGCCTGGGTCGTTGCCGAGGCCGGCAAGGTGGGCGACTTCAGCGCCGTGGGCTACCACTTCGCGCGGCAGCTGCAGACGACGCTGGGCGTGCCCATCGGCCTTGTCAACACAGCCTGGGGTGGCTCGCATCTGGAGACCTGGGTGCGCCGCGACGTTGCGCTGGCCGACCTCGACCTGGCGCCCGCCGTGAAGGCCCTGCCAGGCGACAACGCCAGCTTCGCAACTGCGCTGCGCGAGCGCCTGGAGAGCCGCGTGACGGCGTGGCAACCGGGCCTGGCCTGGAAGGGTGTGGACGCCAAGGGTTGGTCGGCCGCCAGCGAAATCGACACGGACTGGCCCACGCTGCAGGCGCCGGGCGTGTGGGAGGGGCAGGGGCTGGCTGACCTGGATGGCGTCGTCTGGTTGCGCCGCAAGGTCGAGCTGACCGCACCCCAAACTGCCGGCGCGGCCGTGCTGCACCTTGCCAAGGTGGACGATTGCGACGAAGTCTGGGTCAACGGCCAGAAGGTGGGCGGCCAGTGCGGGTACGACCAGCCGCGCCGCTACCCGCTGCCCGCAGGCCTGCTGCGCGCGGGTGCGAACTGGATCGCCGTGCGCGTGACGGACACGGGCGGCGGTGGCGGCTTTCACGGCGACGCGGCCGAGCTGCGGCTGGACACGCCGGCCGGCAGCGTGGCGCTGGCCGGCACCTGGCGCGCCCGGGTGGAGCAGGTCAGCGTCGCCAACGGCCCCACGGCCAACGACGCGCCCACGCTGGCCCACAACGGCCTCATCGCGCCGCTGAACGGCCTGGCGATTCGCGGTGTGCTCTGGTACCAGGGCGAGAGCAACACGGGCCGCGCCGCCGCCTATGCCGATGGCTTTCAGCGACTGATCAAGGATTGGCGCGTGCAGTTCCGCCAGCCCAACCTGCCGTTCTTCTTTGTGCAACTGGCGTCCTATCTGCCGCTGCAGAACAACCGCCCGGGCCACGGCGGCTGGGCCGAGCTGCGCGACGCGCAGGCTCAGGCGCTCAAGCTGCCCCACACCGGCATGGCCGTCGCCATCGATGTGGGCGAGGCCAACGACATCCACCCGCGCAACAAGCGCACCCTGGGCCAGCGCCTGGCGGGCCTGGCCCTGCACGACATGGGCCTGCGCGCCACGCCGGCCAGCGGGCCAATGCTGGTGGGCTCGGAGGTGCGAGGCGGCGAGCTTTGGCTGCGCTTCAGGGACACCGCTGGCGGCCTGCGGCCGGCTCAGGCCGGCGAGCAGCTGCGAGGCTTCGTGCTGGCTGGCGCGGACCGCCGCTTCGTCGCCGCCACGGCGCGCATCGAGGGTGACGCTGTCGTGCTGAGCAGCCCGGCCGTGTCCGCACCGGTCGCTGCCCGCTATGCCTGGGTGGACAACGCCAGCGAGGCCAATCTGGTGGGCGGCGACGGTCTGCCCGCGGCTCCGGCGCGCAGCGATGACTGGGCGCTGGAGACGGCGGGCAAGCGCTACCCCCAATAGGCTGTTTGCAAACTGCCGGTGCGCGGCCGCGGCCAATTCATCGGGTGGTGAGGGTGATCTGCCGCTGCCAGGCCGTCCGCCTGAGCATGCACGATCAGGCTGCCCGCAGCGTCCGGCCGGCAGCGCACGATGACCAAAGCCTGGCCATTGAAGGCCTTGCGGCTGGTGGACGGGAAGGGCTCGAAGCTTGCCGTCGCGCCAGGCCTGCAGCCTCAGCTCGCCGGGCTCGTAGGCCACGTCGTCCCAGCGCAGCCGGTACTCGCCCGCAGTCTTGCTGCGCTTGCCCAGCGACCGGCCATTGAGGAGCAGTTCGGCCTCGTCGCCGCTGGTGAAGGCATGCACCGGCGTGACCTGGCCCACCCGTTCGGGCCAGGTCCAGTGCGGCAGCAGATGGGCCATGGGCAGCTCGGGCCGCCAGCGCGACTGGTAGAGCCAGAAGCGGTCCTTGGGAAAGGCGCTTCTGGCACCGACCGGCAGCTTCGCCCATGGGTGCAGTCGCTTGACCACGGTCCTCGAAAGTCAATCGGTTGAAGCGAACCTTCCCCGCTTCGAGCCATGGTTCGGGTCGTAGACGCCCCAAGACCAATCTCCAAACCGGGTGTGTCGGTAGTCTTCGTAGGCACGTCGGATTTCGTCTAGCGTGGTCATCACGAACGGCCCGTGCTGCACGACGGGTTCTTCAATCGGGCGGCCCTGGAGCAGCAGTACCTCGGCTTCCTTGGACCCATTTACCAGCTCGACCACGGCGGAGCAGTCGACCTCGATAGCAGAACGCGCGTCGACGCACACACCGTCGATGGTCAGCGTGGAGCCCTTGAAGAAGAGGAGCTGCCTGCGCGTGCCGCTACCCAAGGCAGCCGGCAGCTGCCACCTCGCACCCGGCGCCACCTTCAACGTCCACACGGCCAAGTCCGAACCAGGGTCTGACGCCCATGACCTTGAGGGCGGTGACGGCGGCTCTTGCATGTCCACTCCGTGCAAGGTGCCGACGATGCATGTGACGTCGACGCCGGCTTCAACATGCCTCGGGATGTCCTCGGCCCAGAACATCTTGAAGCTGGGCTCAGCCATCTTGTCGCGCGCCGGCAGGTTCAGCCATATCTGAAACAGCTCCAGCGTGTTCGGCTTGAGGGGGTCCAGCAAAGGGAACATCTCCGCATGCACGACACCACGCCCCGCAGTCAGCCACTGCACATCGCCCGCGGCATACCGGGCTGTGGCGCCCAGTGAGTCGGAGTGGTCGACGACGCCCTGGCGGACGATGGTGATGGTCTCGAAACCGCGATGCGGGTGGGCGGGGAAGCCTGGCACCGTCTGCCCGAAGTACATGCGCCAGGGCTTTCGGGCACCTGCTTCGGCAGGTGGTGGCTCAACCGGTCCCAAGTCGGCGTTCCCCGGTGGATAGTGGTCGAGGTGATAGGCGCAGACGAGAAACGGGTCGATGGTTTCCCAGGGGGTGCCGAGCCGGGCGACGCTGATGATGGAACGTGGCATGAACAATCCGAAGAGAGTAGTGGGCGAGCCACCCGTGGGCGGCAGTCAGCTCAGCTTGATGAGGTTCTGCAGGATCAGCGGCCCGCCCATACCGATCAGCAGCCCGCCCTCGTTCACCTTGCCCAGGGTGACCGGCGCGAAGCCCAGGTCTGCGACCAGCTTGGCCATCGCCGCCTCAGCGCCGGCGTCGTTGCTCGACACGAACATGACACGCCGACCGCCGTTGACCGCGGGGTCCTGCGCGAGCAGCTTGGCCGGCAGCTGGTTCAGCGTCTTGACCACCTGCGCGCCCGGGAAGGCGGCAGCCACCACGTCAGTGGAAGCCTGCCCCTTCAACTCTTCCGGCGAGATGCCGTAGGTGTTCATCGCGTCGACAACGACCTTGCCAGACCAGGTCGCGAGTGCGCCGCCGACGCTCGGGTGAGCGCGAAACGGAACAGCCAAGATGACAACATCTGCGGCGAGGGCATCTTGCAGCGTGACGGGGACAACGTTGCCGCCGAGTTCCGCGGCAAGGGGTGCGATGGACTCGGGGCCGCGCGTGTTGGCGATCCGGACGGTGATGCCGGTGCGGGCGAAGTGGCGGGCCAGGGCCGTGCCGACGTTGCCGGAACCGATGATGGAGTACGTCATGGTGATTCTTTCGATGGGGGTTGTGAGGTGCGGCGCGCTCGGCGCTCAGGCTGCAATGGCCTCGATGTCTTGCAAGGCCTTGGCGATGGCGGCGTCCTTGGCTTCCGGGCCGAACGCGATGCCTTCAGCGCGCACGACCTTCACGTCGGTCACGCCAAGGAAGGCCAGCAGTCCTGTGAGGTAGCTTTCCTGGTGCTCGAGGGCTGCAGCCGGGCTGCCGGCCGAGTACACGCCGCCGCGTGCTGACGCGATGAAGGCCTTCTTGCCCTTGAGCAGCCCTTGCGGCCCAGTCGCGGTGTACTGGAAAGTCTTGCCGGCCACGGCGACGCGGTCGATCCAGGCCTTGAGCGGCGTCGGAATCGACAGGTTGTACATGGGAGCGCCGATGACGAGGACGTCCGCCGCGAACAGCTCATCCATGTAGGCGTTGCCCTTGACCAGGTCGGCGTTGATGGTGACGTCGTCGCTGGTGGCGCCCATGCGCGCGGCCATGTGGGCGCCGGTGAGGTGCAAGGCGGGGTCGGCCGCCAGATCGCGATAGGTGACCAGGATGCCGGGGTGAAGCGCCTTTTGGCGAGCGACGATTTCAGCGGTCAGCTGGCGGCTGACGGACGCGGCGCCGAGCGCGCTGGAGTCAAGGTGGAGGAGTTTCATGAAGGGGCTCGAAGTGGGTGGGAGGAGTTGGTTCGCAGCGGGCTTACTGCTTGACGGCTTCGACCTGCACGGCGAGCTTCACGGTGTCGGGGATGCCGAAGTTGATGCCCCAGCCCATGCCCCACTGGCTGCGTTGAATCGTGGTCTCGAAGTCGCCGCCACAAACCTCGCGCTTGAGCATGGGGTTCGTGTAGCAGTTGAAGCTGGAGGCCTTCAGCACGACCGGCAGGGTCTTGCCCAGCAGCGTCAGTTGCCCCGCCACTTCGCTGACCTTGTCGCCGTTGAAGCTGAACGTGCTGGCGACGAACTTCGCCGTCGGGAACACAGCGGCGTTGAGGAAGTTGTCGCTCCGCAGGTGCTTGTCGAAAGCGGCCGTACCGGTGTCGATGGAGCCGGTCTCGAGCGTCAGTTCGACCTTCCCGGTCTTGGCTGCCTTGTCGAGTTGCACCGTGCCTTCCTTCTTGTCGAACCGACCGCGGTTGGTCGAGGTGCCGAAGTGGGTGACCTCGAAGGTCACGAAGGTGTGCGTGGGGTCGATGCTGTAGGTGGCGACTTCCGCGTGAGCGGTGCCGACGAGTGAGGTGGCGGCGGCCAGTGCGGCTGCGGTGAGGGTCTTGCGCATGGGACGTGTCCTTTGAGGGTGGCTTGCAGTAACTGGGGCGAAAACAGAGATGGATCCCTGCTACCTCCTATCCTTTGCAGCGATGGCTGCATGGGAACGAATGATGTAGACCTGCTTCAATTCTGAGAAGCCGGTATATTGAGATTCGATCCATCTGTTGAAGAGATGGAAGGAGTCTCAATTGCTCGACGGCGTTTCCCTGGACCAGCTCAGGACGTTCATCGCCGCGGTGGACGAGGGCAGCTTTTCCGCCGCCGCACGCAAGCTCAACCGCGTGCAGTCAGCGGTGAGCGGGTGGGTCAGCGGGTTGGAGGAGCAAATCGGCGTGGTGCTCTTCGACCGCTCAGGCCGGTTTCCGAAGCTCACCGCGGAGGGTGTGCTTCTGCTGGCCGACGCCCGCAACATCGTGTCTGGTGTGGACACGCTGAAGGCCCGAGCCAAGCTGATGGCGGCAGGCCAGGAAACCGAGCTCTCGGTGGTGGTCGACGTGTTCTTCCCCACTGCGCTCGTCAGCGCTGCCGCAAAGGCATTTGCGAGCCAATTCCCCCTGACGCCGTTGCGCCTGTTCGTGGAGGGCCTGGGAGCGGCTTACCAGCCCGTGCTGGATGGGCGGTGCAGTTTGGGCATTCTCTCGACCTTGCCTGCATTGACGTTCCCGTCGCTGGTGAGCGAGCGCTTGGGCGAATTGCCCCTGGTATCGGTCGCCGCCGCGAACCATCCGCTCGCGGCATGGGCAGATCGGATTCCCCGGAGCGAGCTGGCGAAGCACGTCCAGCTGGTGCTCACCGACCGATCAGACCTGATGGCAGGACGCGACTACGGCGTGGTGTCGCCGTCGACCTGGCGCCTAGCCGACCTGTCGACCAAGTACGCCTTCCTGAAGGACTGCGTCGGCTGGGGCGGCATGCCACTGCACATGGTCGAGAAGGACATCGCTGATGGCACCCTGGTTGTCCTCGATGTGGACGACATGCCGCGGACGGGCTTCATGTTGACCATGTCCGCGTATCACCCGGCTTCCGAACCGCCCGGGCCCGCGGGCAGGTGGTTCATTGACCACTTGAAGCGGTCCTGGGAGTACTTGCGGGAACTGCCCTGATGTCTCCGGCAGGACGGCTCATTCAGTGATACCCAGATGATGCTTGAGCGATCGGACGGTTGATTGCTGCTTCCGCTGCAGAGATGTCGGGGTGAGGTGCGTGTCGCGCACCCTCGCCGCTCGAGCGTGGTCGTTGCTGCCATGTCGACAGGTGACTCGACGACTGCCTCCTGTCCGGACCGTGAACCCGGCTATCCGAGAGGTTGCGCTCGTCTGGCCGATGGGCTGCGCAGTCACATGACGAGCGCTCGCAAAAGAAAACAGCCCCGGAAGGGGCTGTTTAACTTGGCGTATGCACGATTGCCAATAAACATTCGGACTGCAGTCACTGCAGAGCAATGCTTAAAGTCGCAGATGCGGGATCGCCTTGGATGATCGGGTGGTGGAGAGGAGGAGGATCGAACTCCCGACCTCCGCATTGCGAACGCGGCGCTCTCCCAGCTGAGCTACCCCCCCACACGGTCTACAAAGTATAGCCACGGGAAGTGGCTGCTATCGTCATCGCCCATGACGCCCCGCAAGTCGACGGCCTGGTTCGAGGCCCAGTACAACAACCGCCAGCGCGTGATCGACAGTGCCGACATCCTCGGCCGCTGGGCCCAGGCCTCCGCGCTGGTGCGCGAGCGCTCCAACTGCCAGCTGGACCTGCGCTACGGGGCCGATCCCAAGCAGACGCTGGACGTCTTCAAGCCCGATCAGACCTCGGGCGGCGGCTTCGCGCCGGTCCTCATCGTCATCCATGGCGGCTACTGGCGTTCACTGGACAAGTCGGACTACTCCTTCCTGGCAGCCAGCTTCACGGACGAAGGCGCCATCGTCGTCGTGCCCAACTACGACCTCTGCCCTGGCGTGAGCATCGAGCGCATCGCCATGCAGCTGACCGAGGCCGTGGCCTGGGCCTGGCGGCATGCGGCCGAGCATGGGGGCGACCCCAGCCGCATCGTGCTGCTCGGGCATTCCGCCGGTGGTCATCTGGCGGCGATGCTGAGCTGCTGCGACTGGAAGCGCGTCGGCCGGGACCTGCCGCGGCGCCTGGTGCAGGGCGCGATGTCGGTATCGGGCCTGCATGACCTGGAGCCGCTGTGCCAGGTGCCTTTCCTGCAGACCGACCTGAAGCTGGACGCGGCCCGCGTGCGCCGCTTGAGTCCGGTTCATTTCCCGCCGCCGCGCGCGCCGCAGACCCTGGTCGCCCTGGTGGGCGAGCAGGAGAGCGAGGAGTACCACCGCCAGAACCAGCTGATCCGGTCGGCCTGGGGAGCGCGAGCCGTGCCGGTTTGCGAGGCGCTGCCAGGCTGCAACCACTTCACCGTGCTGCACGATCTCGCCGACCCTCAGGGACGCTCTCACCAGCTTGCCCGCCAGCTGCTGGGCCTGCGTTGGTATAGCGGCCTGCTATGAGGTGGATTGAAGCTATCGATTGGTAGCCCGGCACCCCCGGGAGTAGCGTCGCCGTCTTCCCACTGAAGGAGACTGCGATGAGCTTGAAAGGATCCAAGACCGAGCAGAACCTGAAGGACGCCTTTGCCGGCGAATCCCAGGCCAACCGCCGCTACCTGTATTTCGCGAACAAGGCCGACATCGAAGGGCAGAACGATGTGGCGGCTCTGTTCCGCTCCACGGCCGAAGGCGAAACCGGCCATGCCCATGGCCATCTCGAATTCCTGGAAACCGTTGGCGACCCCGCCACCGGCCTGCCCATCGGCCCGACGCGCGACAACCTGAAGGCCGCCGTGGCCGGCGAGACCCACGAATACACCGACATGTACCCGGGCATGGCCAAGACGGCCCGCGACGAGGGCTTCGACGAGATCGCCGACTGGTTCGAGACCCTGGCCAAGGCCGAGCGCTCGCATGCCAATCGCTACCAGAAGGCGCTGGACGCGCTGGTGGATTAAGCAAGAAGCGGCCGTGTGATGCGGCCGCAGTCGTCTGCGCGCGCTGGCGTGCAGACGACTGCGCAGGAGACGCGATGAGCATGAGAGAAGGCAATCTCGAAGCGCCCACTCGACACGCCCTCGACTGGAAGAACCCCGAGTTCTACGACGAGGCCGCCTGCCTCCACGAGATGGAGCGCATCTTCGACATCTGCCACGGCTGCCGCCGTTGCGTGTCGCTGTGCCAGAGTTTCCCGACGCTGTTCGACCTCGTCGACGAAGGCAAGACGGGCGAGCTCGACGGTGTGGCCAAGCAGGATTTCTGGAAGGTCGTCGACCAGTGCTATCTCTGCGACCTCTGCTACATGACCAAGTGTCCCTATGTGCCGCCGCACCCGTGGAACCTGGACTTCCCCCACACCATGCTGCGCGCCAAGGCGATCAAGTTCCGCAAGGGGGAGGTGAAGGGCGGCGAGAAGTTCCTGGCCTCCACCGATGTGCATGGCCAGTTCGCCGGCATCCCCATCGTCGTGCAGGCCGTCAACGCGGTGAACCGCACGAAGTTCGCGCGCAAGCTGATGGACGCGCAGCTCGGCGTGCACCCCGACGCCTGGCTGCCCGAGCTGGCGTCCCAGCGCTTTCGCTGGAGCGCGCCCAAGGCGCTGTCGCATGTCGTCACCAACGGCGAGCGCACGCCCGGCAAGGTGGCCATCTTCTCGACCTGCTACGTCAACTACAACGAGCCCGGCATCGGCTTTGACCTGCTCAAGGTGCTGGAGCACAACGCCATTCCCTATGTCATCGTCGAGAAGGAGAAATGCTGCGGCATGCCCAAGCTGGAACTGGGCGACCTGGAGACGGTGGAGAAGCACAAGACGGCCAATATCGCGGCCCTGGCGCCCTATGCGCGCGACGGCTTTGCCATCCTGTCGGCCATCCCCAGTTGCACCCTGATGTTCAAGCAGGAGCTGCCGCTGATGTTCCCGGATGAGCCCGAAGTGGCCCTCGTGCAGGACGCGATGTGGGACCCCTTCGAATACCTCGTCGCCCGCCACAAGGACGGCCTGCTGAAGACCGACTTCAAGCAGGCCCTGGGCAAGGTCAGCTACCACATCCCCTGCCATGGCCGGGTGCAGAAGATAGGCCGCAAGACCGAGGAGATGTTCAAGCTCATCGGTCAGAGCGTCGAGGTCAGGCTCAACATCGTCGAGCGCTGTTCGGGCCATGCCGGCACCTATGGCGTGAAGACGCCCTACCACCCGGTGGCGATGAAGATCGGCAAGCCCGTCTTCAAGGCCATGGCCAAGGACGAGCCCGACGTCGTCGCCAGCGACTGCGCTCTGGCCAGCCATCACATCGCGCAAGGCATGGCCCAGGCCGGTACGCCAGCCAAGGCGGTGGCCCACCCGCTGACACTGCTGCGCACTGCCTACGGAATCGCACCATGACCATCACGCCAGACAGCCTGATGACGCTCGAGGCCTATGCCAAGTTCCGCAAGGTCGAAAAGGGCGCCATCGTTGCCCACCGCCGGCTGCGCAGCGTGCGGCTGGGCGAGCACCTGAATCTGCAGTTCGAGGACGAGCGCACCATCCGCTACCAGATCCAGGAGATGCTGCGCATCGAGAAGATCTTCGAAGAGGAGGGCATCCAGAGCGAGATCGACGCCTATCAGCCCCTCGTGCCCGATGGCGGCAACTGGAAGGCGACCATGCTGATCGAATACCCCGACCCCAACGAGCGCAAGCGCGAGCTGGCCCGCCTCATCGGCGTCGAGGACAGGCTCTTCGTCGAGGTGGAAGGCCAGCCGCGCGTCTATGCCATCGCCGACGAAGACCTCGACCGCGAGAACGAGGAGAAGACCTCGGCCGTGCACTTCGTGCGCTTCGAGCTGAACGCGGCCATGCGGCAGGCGGTGAAGGCCGGCGCCGGCGTCAAGCTGGGCTGCGACCACACCCATTACCCGGCCCATGTGCAGATTGCGCCGGAGACCCTGGCCAGCCTGGCCGCTGACCTGAAATAGCCGGCTAGGCCGGCAACGAGACCGCGTCCAGCAGTTCGCTCTCGATCTGCAACTGGGCCTTGTTGTGCTGCAGGGCCGGGCCGTCGACGAGGAAGGTGTCTTCCACGCGCTCGCCCAGCGTCGAGATCTTGGCCAGCTGCAGATTGATGCCGTGGCGCGCCAGCACGCGGGCGATGGCATAGAGCAGGCCGGCGCGGTCGCTGGTGGAGATGGTCAGCAGCCAGGCGGTGGCCTTTTCGTCCGGGCGCAGCGAGATGCGCGGCGTGTAGGGGAAGCTCTTGACGCGGCGCGACAGTCGGCCGCGCTTAGGCTCGGGCAGGGGGCCGCCGGCCTGCAGCACGCTGGCCAGCTTCTGCTCCACCATAGGCACGAGGTCGCGGTGGTGCACATCGGCCTCGGGGCGGATGACCTGGAAGGTGTCCAGCGCATAGCCTTTGCGTGTCGTGTGCACCTTGGCGTCGAGGATGCTGAAGCCGGCCGTGTCGAAATAGCCGCAGATGCGGGCGAACAGGTCGGGCTGGTCGGGCGAATAGACCAGCACCTGCAGGCCCTCACCGATGGGCGAGGGGCGGGCGCGCACGACGGGCACCTGGGTCTCGACGTGGCGCCACAGCGAGCGCGCATGCCAGGCCAGCTCGGCGCCGTCATGGCGCGCGAAATAGCTGATGGCCAGCGTCTTCCACAGCGGCTCCTCGGTGCCCGGCAGCTGGGAGTGCAGGGCCAGGTCCTGGCGTGCGTCGGCCTTGCGCGCCTCGATCTCGGCATCGAGGTTGATCTTGGCGCCGCCCAGGGCCCGCAGCGTGATGCGGTAGAGGTCCTCGAGCAGCTTGCCCTTCCAGGCATTCCAGACCTTGGGGCTGGTACCGCGGATGTCGGCCACGGTCAGCAGATACAGGGCCGTCAGGCGGCGCACGTCGCCGACCTTGGCGGCGAAGGCGGCGATGGTCTCGGGGGCGGCCAGGTCCTCCTTCTGCGCCACGCGCGACATCGTCAGGTGGTGCTCGACGAGGAAGACGCACATCGTCGTGTCCTCGGCGCTCAGCCCATGCTGGCGGCAGAAGCGCTTGACCTCGGTGGCGCCGAGCTCGGAGTGGTCGCCGCCGCGGCCCTTGGCCACGTCGTGGAAGAGGGCGGCGATATAGAGCAGCTCGGGCTGGTCGAACTGGGCCGCCAGCTGCGAGCAGAACGGGTACTCGTGGGCATGCTCGGGCACGAAGAAGCGCCTCACATTGCGCAGCACCATCAGGATGTGCTGGTCCACGGTGTAGACGTGGAAGAGGTCGTGCTGCATCTGCCCGACGATGGCGCGGAAGACCCACAGATAGCGCCCCAGCACCGAGGTCTGGTTCATCAGCCGGAAGGCATGCGTCTGCCCCTCGGGCGCGCGCAGCATGGCCATGAAGGTGGCACGGTTGACCGGGTCGCGCCGCCAGGCCGCATCCATCAAGCCGCGGGCGTTGTACAGGGCCCGCAGCGTGCGCGCCGACAGGCCCTTGATGCCCGGCGTCTGCTGGTAGATCAGGAAGGTGCGCAGGATGGCGTGGGGGTCGCGCTGGTAGAGGTCGTCGCTGGCCACTTCCAGCATGCGGCCGCGGTCGAGGAAGTCGGCATGGCCTTCCAGCGGGCGCACATGGTTCTGCTGGGAGCCGTTGATCTGCTCCTCCAGGTTCAGCAGCAGGATCTGGTGCAGCTGGGTGACGGCCTTGGCCGCCCAGTAATAGCGCCGCATCAGCACTTCGGAGGCGCGCTGGGCGCCGGTGCCCTCGAAGCCGAAGCTCTGGGCGACGGCGGTCTGCAGGTCGAAGACGAGGCGGTCTTCGCGCCGGCCGGCCACCGCATGCAGGCGGGCGCGGATCAGCCTCAATTGACCCTCGTTGCGCTGCAGCTGCTTGCTTTCGAACGGCGTGATGAGGCCGCGCTGAGCCAGGGCCTTCCAGGTCTTGCCCAGGCCCGCGGCACGGGCCAGCCAGATCAGCATCTGCAGGTCGCGCAGGCCACCGGGGCTTTCCTTGCAGTTGGGCTCCAGCGCATAGGGCGTGTCGTCGAACTTGGTGTGGCGCTGCACCGTCTCCAGCGTCTTGGCGCGGAAGAAGGCCTTGGGGTCCATGGCCTGCATGAAGCGCTTGTGCATCAGCCGGAACAGCTTGGCGTCGCCAGCCAGCGGGCGGGCTTCGAGCAAGGCGGTCTGGATGGTCACGTCACCCTGCGACTCGGTGAGGCATTCGCCCAGCGTCCGCACCGAGGAGCCGATCTCCAGGCCGACGTCCCAGCAAGACGTGATGAAGCCCTCGATGGCCGATTTGGCCGCGCCGGGCTGGTAGGCCTCGACACCGTCGGGCAGCAGCACCAGCACGTCGACGTCGGAATGAGGAAACAGCTCGCCGCGGCCATAGCCGCCGACGGCCGCGAGGCAGGCGCCGGCGGGCATGCCCGCGGCGTCCCACAGCGAGCGCAGCGTGTCGTCAACATGGCGGGCCAGGCGGCGCAGCAGGGTCTGGGCGCCGGCCTGGGTGGGCCGGGCGGCCAGGAAGCCGTCGATCAGCGTCTGCTTGCCCGCCTTGAACTGCTGGCGGAGCTCGGCAAGGGTCGCCACGGCTTAGGCGGTGGCCGCAGCGGCCTGCGTGATGAAGGCCGGCGGCGGCGGGCTGCCCGCCGACAGCGTCATGACCTCATAGCCCGTGTCGGTGACGAGGATGGTGTGCTCCCACTGGGCGGAGAGGGACCTGTCCTTGGTCGCAATGGTCCAGCCGTCGCCCATTTCCTTGATTTCGCGGCGGCCGGCGTTGATCATGGGTTCGATGGTGAACATCATGCCGGGCACCAGCTCCTCCAGCGTGCCGGGGCGGCCGTAGTGCAGCACCTGCGGTTCCTCGTGGAAGACCTGGCCGATGCCGTGGCCGCAGAACTCGCGCACGATGGAAAAGCCCGCGTTCTCGGCAAAGGTCTGGATGGCGTGGCCGATATCGCCCAGGCGCGCGCCCGGCCTGACCTTGGCGATGCCTTTCCACATGGCTTCATAGGTGAAGGCGCACAGCCGCTTGGCGGCGATGGAGCCGTCGCCGACGACGAACATGCGGCTGGTGTCGCCGTGCCAGCCGTCCTTGATGACGGTGACGTCGATGTTGACGATGTCGCCGTTCTTCAGCGCCTTGTCGTTCGGGATGCCGTGGCAGACCACCTGGTTGACCGAGGTGCAGATGGACTTGGGGTAGGGGATATAGCCCGGCGGGCAGTAGTTCAGCGGGGCGGGGATGCCTTGCTGCACGTTGACGATGAAGTCGTGAGCCAGCTTGTCCAGCTCATTGGTCGTGACGCCCGGCTTGACATGCGGCGTCAGCATGTCCAGGACTTCGGACGCCAGGCGCCCGGCGATGCGCATGCCTTCGACATCGGCAGCGGTCTTGATCGTGATGGCCATCGTGAAATTATCTCAGTTGCGGGCCGAGCGCCGGGCCGCTCCCAAGCCGGCCCGCCTTGGGCGATGTGCTTGCCGGTCGAACCGGCAAGCATCGTCGTCCCCGCGGGGGCTGAGGCCGGACACATGGCGCCCAGTGGGCGGCATGTGCCTGCCGAAGAGCTGCGGCACTGCCGCAGCGCGGTCTGCAAGACCGACCAGACTCGCTCGCGTTCAGCGACGCATGGCTGGGCGAGGGGCGGCCTCAGTCGGCCCAGACCACCGTGCCCGTAAGCCATGTGGCCAGCACGACGATGCCGAAGGCGATGCGATACCAGGCGAAGGGCACGAAGTTGTGGCTGGACACATAGCGCAGCAGCCAGCGCACGCAGGCCCAGGCGGCCAGGAAGCTGACGACGAAGCCGACGCCGAACATCGGCAGGTCGGCGACGGACAGGGCATGGCGCTCCTTCCACAGGCTGTAGCCACCGGCCGAGATCAGCGTCGGGATGGCGAGGAAGAAGGAGAAGTCGGTGGCCGCCTTGCGCGACAGGCCCAGCAGCATGCCGCCGATGATGGTGGCGCCCGAGCGGCTGGTGCCGGGGATCATGCCCAGGCATTGGACGAGGCCCACCTTCAATGCGTCCAGCGGCGTCATGTCGTCCACGGTCTGCACACGGGCCACCGGCTGGGCGCGCCTTTCCGCCCACAGGATGATCAGCGCACCGACGATGAAGGCGCCGGCCACGACGGGCGCGTTGAAGAGATGGGCCTTGATGGCCTTGTAGACCGTCAGGCCGACAATGCCGGCCGGCAGGAAGCCCAGGGCGATGTTCAGCACGAAGCGCTGCTGCTTGGCGCTGCTGGTGATGCCGGCCAGGGCCTCGCGGATGCGCGCCCAGTAGACGATGAGGACGGCCAGGATGGCGCCGCTCTGGATGGCGATGTCGAAGACCTTGGACTTGGCGTCCGTCATGCCGAGCAGGCTGCCGGTCAGGATCAGATGGCCGGTGGACGAGACGGGCAGGAACTCGGTCAGCCCCTCGACGATGCCCATGATGGCGGCTTTGATCAGCAGGATGACATCCACGTAAACGGCTCCGGACAACAGCAAAAGGCGGCGCAGTGTAGCCAGCGGCCAAGACGCGTCCTTGCGGGCGGCTGGCCGCCGCGGCTACATTACTGACTCTCCGGTCATTAACTCCGCCGTCTTGGCCACTGCCACTCCCCGTCAACGCCGCAAGGACGCCCGCCCCCAGGAGCTGCTGGACGCCGCGCTGCAGCTTTTTGTCGAGAAAGGCTTTGCCGCCACCCGCAGCGAGGAGATCGCCGCGCGCGCCGGCGTGGCCAAGGGCACGCTCTACCGCTACTACCCGAGCAAGGATGAGCTCTTCAAGGCCATGGTGCGCGACAACCTGTCGGTGCACATCGCCGAGTCCGCCGCCCAGGCGGCGCAATACGAAGGCTCCATCGCCGAGTTGCTGAGCCAGATGATGCAGGCCTGGTGGGCCAAGGTCGGCCATGGCAATGCCGGCGTCGTCTGCAAAATCATGATGGTGGAGGCGCGCAACTTCCCCGAGCTGGCGCGCTTCTATGTGGAGGAGGTCATCCGGCCTTCCCAGGCGCTGATCGGCGGCCTCATCGAACGCGGCATCCGCACCGGGGAATTCCGTGCCGTGCCCGTCGAGGCCACGGTCCACATGCTGATCGCGCCCATGCTGCACATGCTGCTGCACGAGCACTCCTTTGGCGAGCACGACATCTGCCACCAGACCATGGCCGCCGAGGAGCTGCTGGACGCCCAGATGGCGCTGCTGCTGCACGGACTGCTGGCCAACCCGGCCTGACCTCTAGAATTTTGCTTTTTGCTGCCGTCGACCGCGCCCCGGAGAACAAGATGAATCTCGAACAAGTCCGCTTCAACATGATCGAGCAGCAGATCCGCCCCTGGGACGTGCTCGATCCCAGCGTGCTGGAGCTGCTGCGCGTCGTCCACCGCGAGGATTTCGTCCCCGAGGCCCACAAAGCCCAGGCCTTCGTCGACACCGAGCTGCCGCTGACGGCCACGCGCCGCATGCTGGCGCCCAAGGTCGAGGCCCGCCTGCTGCAGGAGCTCAAGGTGCAGCGCCACGAGAAGGTGCTGGAGATCGGCGCCGCGACCGGCCACCTGGCGGCGCTGCTGGGCCACAAGGCCCAGCGCGTCATCGCGCTGGAAGCCGACGCGGGCCTGGCCGCCGCGGCCGCGGCCAACCTCAAGCGTGCCGGCGTGCTCAACGCCACCGTGCTGAACCAGGACGGCGCCGCTGGCTTGGCCGCCGAGGAGCCCTTCGACGTCATCCTGCTGTCCGGTTCGGTCGCGTCCGTGCCGCAGGTGCTGCTGAACCAGCTCAAGGTCGGTGGCCGCCTGGCGGCCATCGTCGGTGCCGAGCCGGTCATGCGCGCCGTGCTGGTCACGCGCACCGGCGCCAGCGATTTCCGCACCGTGGAGATGTTCGACACGGTGGCCGGCCGCCTGCCCGGTTTTGCCGAAGCGCCAGCCTTCTCATTCTGATCTCGATGCAGTTTGTCGCCATAAAACGCCGCTTGCCCCCGTTTGGGCGCAGGTCGTCACATGGCTTGTGTCATCGGCGGGCTTTGCCTCTATAAACCCGGCCGCGCTCACTACATTGCTCCAGTCAAGGAATCCCATGCCCTTCGTCACCGCCTACCGCCTGACCCTGCAACCGCTGGCCCTCGCCGCCAGCCTCCTGCTCGCCGGCGCGGCCCAGGCCCAGAGCCTGCAGGAGCTCTATGACGCGGCTAGGGGCTATGACGCGACCTATCTGGCAACCCGCAACAGCGCCGATGCCGCGGCCGCGCGTGCCGCCCAGGCCGAGGCCCTGATCCGCCCGACGCTGGGCCTGCAGGCCGGTGGCACCTATGCGCGTACCGATCCGCCGTCGCAGAGCGCCTTCAACACGCGAACGCTGCAGGCCGGCCTGACGGGCAAGTACTCGGTCTACAACGCCAGCAACATCCCGACCATCGACAAGGCCCGCCGCGCCTACGCCCTGGCCCAGGCCGACCTGGAAGCCGCCGAGCAGGACCTGATCGTGCGCCTGGCGACGGCTTATTTCGATGTGCTGGCCGCCAAGGACGCGCTGACCACCTCGCGCGCCAACAAGACCGGCATCGCCGAGCAACTGGCCTCCGCCAAGCGCAATTTCGAGGTCGGCACCGCCACCATCACCGACACGCGTGAAGCCCAGGCCCGCTACGACCTCGCCGTGGCCCAGGAACTGGCCGCCGACAACGACCTGCGCGTCAAGCGCGTGACCCTGGACCAGTTCGTCGGCCGCGTCGGCGTCGAGCCCAAGGGCCTGGCCGTGCCGGTCGCCCTGCCGGCCCTGCCCAGCGACAACGTCGACACCTGGGTCGCCACCGCCGACGACCAGCACCCCGGCGTGCGCCGCGCGCGCCTGGGCCTGGAGATGGCCCAGCTGGACACGCAGATCGCCCGCGCCGGCGAGAAGCCGACGCTGGATGCCAACGCCACGCTGGGCGGCACCAATACCCACACCAGCCCCGCCATCGTTGCGGCCCAGCAGGGCAGCGCCGGCACGGGCAAGAACGCCAGCGTGGGCCTGACGCTGACCTATCCGCTCTACACCGGTGGCCTGACCCAGAACAAGATCAAGGAAACGCTGGTGCTGGAAGAGAAGGCCCGCAACGACCTCGACTTCGCGCGCCGCAGCGTCGCCGAGGGCACGCGCCGCGCCTTCTTCGGCGTGCAATCGCAAAAGGCCCAGGTCAGCGCCTACGAGGCCGCCGAGTCGTCCACCAAGCTGGCCCTGGAAGCCACACAGCTCGGCTACAAGGTCGGCGTGCGCGTCAACCTGGACGTGCTGAACGCCCAGACCCAGCTCTACACGACCCAGCGCGACCTGGCCAAGGCGCGCTACGACGTCGTCGTCAACAGCCTCAAGCTGCGCCAGGCCTCGGGCCAGCTGCGCCCCGAGGATGTGGCGGCTGCCAACGCCCTGCTGGCCAAGTAAGCCGCTGCGCGGCCGCGATCAAGCCCCGCTGCGGCGGGGCTTTTTCTTTTCCGGCTCCGCAGTTGCTGGTTCCACATCCGTCGTCGGCAGCGGTTTGATCGGAGCATGCTCGCGGATGGCATTCAGGATGATGGCCGTCGACGTCGGCACCTGCTGGCAAAAGCGCGACAGCGTTGCCCTCAGATGGGCCACGTCGCGCACGGCGATCTCCAGGATCCAGCTGTCCTCGCCGGTCACGCCATAGGCCGTCACGACCTCGGGGCTGGCTTCGAGGGCCCGCATCAGCAGGTCCTCGTCGAGATTGCCGATGCGGATGATGGAGCGGATGCCATAGCCCAGCTTGCTCGCGTCGACGACGGCGCGGTAGCCGCGGATGACGCCGCCGTCTTCCAGCTTGCGCACCCTCTCCGTCACGGCGGGCTGGCTCAGGTGCACGCGCCGGCCCAGCTCGGCCATGGTGAGGCGGGCGTCGGCCTGCAGTTCGGCAAGGATGCGATGGTCATGCTGATCAAGGTCGATGGCCATGAAAGTCTCCGGAATCCGGCTTCAAGTTCTTCAATCCTAAGGTCAACACTGCAATGAACCTTGAGGTGCCCATGTTACGAAGGGGCCGGAATTTCTACGATGCCGGCCATGAACACGACCACGCTGCCGCTCAAGACCGCCGCCGGCTTGTCGCCCAAGTTGATGCTCTGCCTGGCCGCCACCTGGCTGGTCTGGGGCTCGACCTATCTGGCCATCAAGTACGCGCTGATCAGCCTGCCGCCCTTCTTTCAGATGGGCAGCCGCTTCCTGGTGGCCGGCGCCCTGCTGGCCGTCTGGATGCGCTGGCGCGGCGCGCCCTGGCCCAGCCGCCGGCAGTGGCTGCACGCCCTGGTCATCGGCGGGCTGATGCTGGGCGGCGGCATGGGCGGCACGGCCACGGCCGAGCAGACGGTGGGTTCGGGCCTGGTCGTGGCCTTCATCGCCGTCATGCCGCTGATGATTGCCGGCCTCAATCTGCTGTGGGGCGAGAAGCCGACGCGGCTGGAATCGGCAGGCATTGCCCTGGGTCTCGTCGGCGTGCTGCTGCTGACCCAGGGCCAGGGTTTCGGGGCCTCGCCCATGGGCCTGGTGGCCATCAGCGTCGCCTGCGCGAGCTGGGCGGTGGGCAGCGTGCTGTCGCAGCGGGTCTGGCCGCTGGCGCCGGGCGCCATGGGCTTTGCCAGCGAGATGCTGGCCGGCGGCGCCGTGCTGATGGGGCTGAGCCTTTTCAGCGGCGAGACCTTGCCCGAGCGCATCGAGCCGCAGGCGCTGTGGGCCTGGGCCTATCTCGTCGTGTTCGGCTCCCTGATCGCCTTCAACGCCTATATGGTGCTGCTGGCCGAGGCTTCGGCCGGGCTGGCATCGAGCTATTCCTTCGTCAACCCCGTCATCGCCATGCTGCTCGGCGTCACGCTGGCGGGTGAGCAGATCAGCAGCCACGAGTGGCTGGCTGCCGGCATCGTGCTGCTGGGCGTGGTGCTGTTGCTTCTCGGGCGAAGCCGGGGCCGTTAACCGCCGCCGCGGATATTGGCCTGCAGGGACGGGGCCATCAGCCGCGGCGCGGCCAGCGTCGCGTCGCGCGCCTGACGCATGGCGACGAATTCGGACTCGCTGATGCCGTCGTGGGCATGGATGTTGGCGGCACGCTGTTCGGCCACGCTGGTCTGCCAGCGCGGCTCGCGGCCGGGCGGGTAATCATGGCAGACGAACAGGCGGGTCGCCGGCGGCAGGTCCAGCAGCCGCCTGATGGAGCGGTAGAGCACGACCGCGTCGCCGCCGGGAAAGTCGGCGCGGGCGCTGCCAACGTCGGGCATGAAGAGGGTGTCGCCGATGAAGACGGCGTCCTCGATCTGGTAGGCCAGGTCGGCCGGCGTGTGGCCGGGGGTGAGCAGGGCGATCGCCTGGATGCTGCCGATGCGGAATGACTCGCCGTCGCGCAGCAGGCGATCGAAGCCATCGTCCTGCGAGGACCAGCCGCGCAGCCGGGTCAGGGTGGCCTGCACCTCGCGGATGTGCTCGCCGATGGCGATCTGGCCGCCGGCCTCGCGCCGCAGATAGCGCGCGGCCGAGACATGGTCGGCATGCACATGGGTCTCCAGGATCCATTGCAGCGTCAGCCCTTGCTCGCGCAGCCAGGCCAGCAGCCGGTCGGCGCTGGCCGTGCCGGTCTGGCCGCTGGCGAGGTCATGGTCCAGCACCGGGTCGATGACGGCCGCCTGCCGCGTGGCCGGGTCGTGCACGACATAGCTGACCGTGCCGGTGACGGGCTCGTGGAAACCTTGGATGGCGACAGGCATGGGAAGGGCCGGCGATGGAGAGGGTTTCATTATATCGATTGATATAATGTTGACCATGCCGAGAACGCCCACCCTCGATGCCCAGACCTTGCGCCAGGCCGCCGGCGAGGCCGTGGCTGCCCTGAAGGCCCTGGGCAACCCCGAGCGCCTGCTGCTGCTGTGCCAGATGTCCCAGGGCGAGACCAGCGTGGCCGATCTGGAGGCCCGGCTCGACATCCACCAGCCGACGTTGTCGCAGCAACTTGGGGTGCTGCGCCGCGAGGGCCTGGTGGCCACGCGGCGCGAGGGCAGGAACGTTCTCTACAGCGTGGCCGATCCGCGCCTGCTGGCCCTGCTGCACACCCTCTACATGCAATATTGCCCGAAGGAGGACGCATGAGCGTCGACTGGCATGCCTTCACGCCGTGGCCAGCCCTGGCAGGCGGCCTGCTCATCGGCCTGGGGGCGGCCCTGCTCATCCGCTTCGCCGGCCGCATCGCAGGCATCAGCGGCATCGTCGGCGGGCTGCTGCGGCCGATGGCCGGCGATCGTGCCTGGCGCCTGGCCTTCCTGGCCGGGTTGCTGGCGTCGCCATGGGTTTACGCGCTGGTCGCGGGGATGCCGCGGCCGCGCATTGACACCGGCTGGAGCCTGCTGTTGGTGGCCGGTCTGCTGGTCGGCATCGGCACCCGGTATGGCGCGGGCTGCACCAGTGGCCATGGCGTGTGTGGCCTGTCCAGACTGTCGCCCCGCTCGGCGGTCGCGACGGCGGTGTTCATGACGGCCGGGTTCGCGACCGTCTTCGTGCTGAGGCATCTGCTGTGAAGAGGGGGCTGATTGCCGCGTTCGCGGGCCTGGTGTTCGGCCTGGGGCTGATCGTGTCGGGCATGGTGTTCCCGGCCAAGGTGCTGGGCTTTCTGGACCTTGCAGGCGGCTGGGATTCTTCGCTGGCCTTGGTCATGGCGGGCGCAATTGCGGTGGGGCTGCCGGCCTTTGCCTGGGCGCGCCGGGCCAAGGTCAAACTGCCGGACTCGACCCGCATCGACCGACGCCTCGTCGGTGGCAGCCTGCTGTTCGGCATCGGCTGGGGCCTGGCCGGCCTGTGCCCCGGTCCGGCCCTGGTCGTGCTGGGCCTGGGCGACGCCAAGGCACTCGGCTTCGTCGCCGCGATGCTGGCCGGCATGGGCCTGTTCGAGCTGCTGGAGCGCCGCGCGAGGCCGCGTTGAGCTGCCAGAATCCGCGCCCATGCTCTTTCTGCTCTCGCCCGCCAAATCCCTCGATTACGAGACACCGACGCCGCCCGAACTGGCGCCGGCCCTGACCCGTCCGCAATTCCTCGACGACACCGCCGCCCTCATCGAGCTGTTGCGCACCAAGACGGTCGACGACGTGCGTGAGCTGATGGATCTGTCCGAGCCTCTGGCCCAGCTCAATGTCGACCGCTATGCCGCCTGGCGGCCGCGCTTCACCGACAGGAACAGCAAGCCTGCCGTGCTGGCCTTCAATGGCGACGTCTACGACGGGCTGGATGCCAAGACGCTCTCCAGCGACGACATCGCCTGGGCCCAGACCCATGTGCGCATGCTGTCGGGCCTGTACGGCATCCTGCGGCCGCTGGACCGCATGCAGGCCTACCGCCTGGAGATGGGCACCCGGCTGGCCGGCGAGCATGGCGCCAGCCTCTATGACTACTGGGGCGACCGCCTGGCCCTGCACCTGAACAAGCTCGCCAAGGCTGAGAAAGTGCCCGTCATCGTCAACCTGGCCTCCCAGGAGTATTTCCGCGCCGCCGACCGCAAGGCCCTCAAGCCCCGCGTCATTGACTGCCAGTTCGAGGACTGGAAGAACGGCGAGTACAAGATCATCAGCTTCTTCGCCAAGCGTGCGCGCGGCCTGATGGCACGCTTCGCCATCCAGCAACGCCTTGAAACGCCTGAAGGGCTCAAAAGCTTCGATCTGGACGGTTATCGTCTGGCCCCTGACGTTTCCTCCCCTGACAGACTCGTCTTCCGCCGCAAGTCATGAGCCAACAAGTCATCACCCCCGAGCTGTGTGAGTGGATCACCGAGCAGAGCCGTGCCGGCCATGCCTCTGAAAGCATCCTGGCGGCCATGCTGGGCAGTGGCTGGGATGAAGCCATCGCCCGCCAGGCCCTGGCTCGCACCCTGGGTCAGTCGGCCACGCTGACGGCGCCGCCCGGCGCCACGCCCGGCCTGCCCGAGCCCGAGCTGACGCGCTTTGCGCCCCTCATCGACGCCGGGGATCGCCAGGTCAAGGTGTTGATGGCGCTGCGCCAGCCGCGCGTCATCGTCTTCGGCGATCTGCTGTCCGACGAGGAGTGCGACGGCATCGTCGAGCTCGCGGGCAAGCGCCTGGCGCGCTCCGAGACCGTGGCCACCGGCAGCGAAGGCAGCGAGGTGAATGCCGCGCGCACCAGCGACGGTATGTTCTTCGAACGCTGCGAGACCGAGCTGATCTGCAAGATCGAGTCGCGTCTGGCGACCCTGCTGCGCTGGCCGCTGGACCATGGCGAGGGCTTGCAGGTGCTGCGCTACAGCCCCGGCGCTGAATACCAGCCTCACTACGACTATTTCGACCCCGGCCACGTCAGTACACCCAGCATCCTCAAGCGCGGCGGCCAGCGCGTGGCGACGCTGGTCATGTACTTGAACACACCCACGGCCGGTGGCTCGACCATCTTCCCGGACATCGGCCTGGATGTCGCCCCGGTCAAGGGCAATGCCGTCTTCTTCAGTTACGACCGGCCGCACCCGTCCACCCAGACCCTGCACGGCGGCTCGCCGGTGCTGGAGGGCGAGAAATGGGTGGCCACCAAGTGGCTGCGTCAGGGTGTCTTCACCTGATCAGGCGGTGGCGGCGATCAGCGCCACCAGCGTCATCGCGACGCTGACCAGCAGCAGGAAATACAAGGCGCTGAGCAGCACGCCGCGCCAGGTCGCACCCCACCAGCCCAGGCCATAGACACGGCGCATGGCCATCAGGCCGTGGCCGAAGACGGCCAGCATCATCCAGCCCTCCAGGCGCGCCGCCATTGCGACCAGCAGCGCCAGGAACCACAGGCTGTGGCTGTGCAGCGAGAACACGAAATGCTCCGCATAGCGGCGCCCGCTGCCGGCGAACATGAGCAGCAGCAGGGCCGCGAACACCGGCTGCATGGCCAGCATCGCGTAGGGCGCCAGGGCGCTCGCGCGGGCCTTCAGCTGCTCCCAGGTCATGGACTGGATCTTCTTGAACAGGCCGTCCAGCCACAGCTCGCCCTTGTTGCAGCTGGCGGGCTGCGCCGGGTCGCATTCGTTGAGCTTGGAGCTGAACTTCACCTTGCCCGCAGCGCTCGCCTCCCGCGACATGGCCTCTGCCTGTGCAGCGGCGGAAGCCGGCGACATATTCGGTGGCACGCGCACCGTCACCGGCTTGCCGGCCTCGGTGGCGGCGGGCGGGTCGGTCTCGACGACCTGGGTCGGCCCCTGGGGTAGCAGGGCCCAGCCGACGAAGAAGATGAAGCTCGCACTCAGATAGACCCGCAGCGGCAGCACATAGCGGCGCCGCTGGCCATGGAAATAGGCATTGGTCAGATGCCCCGGCAGGCAGATCAGCGCCCACAAGGTGCGCCACAGCGGGCCGTCGAAGGCGACGTAGTGGCCCAGGTACTCGGTGAACATCTCGCGCACCGAGGGTGGGTGCAGGTCGGTCTCCTGCCCGCAATGGCCGCAGTAGACGGGGCGCGGCGTCGCCAGCGTGAAGTGGCAGTTGCGGCAGTAGGGCAGTTCGGGTGCGTGA
Source organism: Roseateles saccharophilus (assembly GCF_031458095.1). Classification (GTDB taxonomy): domain Bacteria; phylum Pseudomonadota; class Gammaproteobacteria; order Burkholderiales; family Burkholderiaceae_C; genus Pelomonas; species Pelomonas saccharophila_A. Next base: position 624,272 of record NZ_JAVDXU010000001.1, on the reverse strand, counting down.
TGAGCACTCATGCGGACAGGAGCTTGTTGATCAGTTCTGGCGTGCTGGAGGCCGCGTATTTCTTCATCAGCCGGCCGCGGTAGATGTCCACGGTGCGCGGGCTGACGCCCAGGCGGCGGCCGATGAGCTTGCTGGTCTGGCCCTCGACGAGGAGGGCGGCGATCTCGCGCTCGCGCGGCGTCAGCTCGGCCGTGATCTGGCGGCGCGCCGACAGGTCCTCGAAGCTCCAGATGCCACGGGCATGCGGGTCGGCCGGGTCCAGGGCGCGGCCGGTCACATGGCACCAGAACAATTCGCCATTGCCCAGGCGCCTCATGACGCGGTCGTCGGCGTAGTGGCCCTGGGCGTCCAGGCTCGCGATGATGCGGGCGCCGGTGCGCTCGAACTCGACGGCGCTCGGGTACATGACGGCAAAGCTTTGGCCCAGCAGCTGCTCGCGCGTGGCGCCGAACATGGCCAGCACGCGCTCATTGCAGTCGACGATCTGGCGCTTTTCCGACAGCACCAGGCCGATGGGGGCGAGCTGGAAGGCGCTGCGATAGTCGGGGGCGGCGGGTTCCACTTAGGCGATCTTGCGTAATCGACTTGGAGAGGGGCGCGATAGTACCCTTGCGGTCGTTGCCAACCGCAGGAGACATTCGGCATGAACAAGGTGTACCCGAGCGCTGAAGAAGCGCTGCGTGGCGTCGTCAAGGACGGGCAGATGCTCGCGGTCGGCGGCTTCGGCCTGTGCGGCATCCCCGAGGCCCTGATCGCCGCCCTGCGCGACAGTGGCGTCAAGGACCTGACGGTCATCTCCAACAATGCCGGCGTCGACGGCTTCGGACTCGGCCAGCTGCTGACGACGCGGCAGATCAGGAAGATGATCTCCAGTTATGTCGGCGAGAACAAGGAGTTCGAGCGCCAGTACCTGGCCGGCGAACTGGAGCTGGAGTTCACACCCCAGGGCACACTGGCCGAGAAGCTGCGCGCCGGCGGTGCTGGCATCCCGGCCTTCTTCGTGCGCACCGGCGTCGGCACGTTGATCGCCGAGGGCAAGGAAGCCCGCGAGTTCGACGGCCAGACCTATATCCTGGAGAAGGCCCTGGTGCCCGACGTGGCCCTGGTCAAGGCCTACAAGGCCGACAAGAGCGGCAACCTCGTCTTCCGCCGCACCGCGCGCAACTTCAACCCGGCCGCGGCCATGGCCGGCCAGCTGACCGTCGTCGAGGTCGAGCACCTCGTCGAGACCGGCGACATCGACCCCGATGACGTCCACCTGCCGGGCATCTACGTGCACCGCATCGTCGTCAACGCCAACCCCGAGAAGCGCATCGAGAAGATGACTCTCACTCCGAAGAAGGAGGCTTGAGATGGCCTGGACCCAAGATCAGATGGCCGCGCGCGCGGCCCAGGAGCTGGAAGACGGCTTCTACGTCAACCTCGGCATCGGCATCCCGACGCTGGTGGCCAACCATGTGCCCTCGAGCAAGGAAGTCTGGCTGCAGAGCGAGAACGGCATGCTGGGCATCGGCCCCTTCCCGACGGAAGACGAGGTCGACGCCGACCTCATCAACGCCGGCAAGCAGACCGTGACCACGCTGCCCGGCTCCAGCATCTTCGGCAGCCACGACAGCTTCTCGATGATCCGCGCCGGCAAGATCAACCTCAGCATCCTCGGCGCCATGCAGGTCAGCGGCAAGGGCGACCTGGCCAACTGGATGATCCCGGGCAAGATGGTCAAGGGCATGGGCGGTGCCATGGACCTGGTGGCCGGCGTCAAGCGCGTCATCGTGCTGATGGAGCATGTCGCCAAGAAGAAGGACGGCAGCGAGGACCTCAAGATCATCCCCAGCTGCACGCTGCCGCTGACGGGTGTCGGCGTCGTCGACCGCATCATCACGGACCTGGGCGTCTTCGACGTCGTGCCCGAAGGCATCAAGCTCGTCGAGCTGGCCGAGGGCGTCACGCGTGAACAAGCGCAAAGCAAGACGGGGGTTCCGTTGCTCTGAGGTAAAGCCTCGCTGCTTGTCCCCAGTTCATGGGCCTCGACGGGTCAGCGCAAGCTGGCCCGTTTGCGTTGCGCGGAGCATTCTTTGAACAACAAGCGAGGCCACCATGCGCGCACCTCCGTCGCCTGAAGTCGAGACCATCGCCCCCGCACTCGAGACAAGTGCAGACCTGAACCCGAGCGGCATCGCCGCTGCTGCAGCGGCTGCGGCCTTGCTGGCCGCCTGCGGTGGAGGAGGGGGCAGCGATGCGCCGACCCCATCGCCCTCGCCGCCTCCTCCTCCGCCCCCCCCACCGCCTCCTCCGCCCCCGCCGCCGGGCATCACCGACGCCGAGGCGGCCCGCTTCCTCGCCCAGGCCGGCTTCGCGGCGAGCGCCGCCGACATTGCCACCGTCAAGGCCAATGGCTACGCGGCCTGGCTGGACGCGCAGTTCGCCTTGCCGGTGACCGATGGCCACTTCGACTGGATGGTGGCCAACGGCTATGCCATCGTCGACCACCGCAACGACTTCGGCGGCGCCGACAACACGCTGTGGCGCAAGCTGATGTCGGCCCCCGACTCGCTGCGCCAGCGTGTCGTGCTGGCCCTGAGCGAGATCTTCGTCATCTCCATGAGCGGCCTGCCCATGCCCTGGCGCGGCTTCGCCATCGCCTGCTATATGGACATGCTGGAGCAGCGCTGCTTTGGCAACTACCGCGAGCTGCTCAACGCGGTCACGCTGTCCAACGGGATGGGTGTCTATCTCGCCACGCGTGGCAACCTCAAGGAGGATCCCAACACCGGCCGCGTGCCGGACGAGAACTACGCCCGCGAGGTCATGCAGCTGTTCAGCATCGGCCTCTACCAGCTCAATGCCGACGGCACGCTCAAGCTCGACGGCAATGGCAAGCCCATCGAGACCTACAACCAGACCAACATCACCGACCTGGCCCGCGTCTTCACCGGCTGGGACTTCGATGGCTACAGCGGCAGCGACCCGGCCTTCATGAAGAAGCCCATGGTCAATATCGCCTCGCGCTTCTCGGCCGGGGCCAAGAAGGTGCTGGACGTGGACATCCCGGCGTCGGCCGACGGCCCGGCGGCGCTGAAGATCGCGCTGGACACGCTGGCGGCGCATGCCAACGTCGGGCCCTTCATCGGCCGCCAGCTCATCCAGCGCCTCGTGGCTTCCAATCCGAGCGCGGCCTATGTCGGCCGTGTCGCGGCGGTCTGGGCCGACAACGGCGCCGGCGTGCGCGGCGACCTCAAGGCCGTCATCAAGGCCATCCTGACGGACACCGAGGCCCGCACCGTCTCCAGCGCCCCGGGCGCAGGCAAGCTGCGTGAACCGCTGCTGCGCTTCATCCAGTGGGGGCGAAGCTTCGGCGTCACCTCGCCCAATGGCCTGTGGAATATCGGCAATACCAGCGATGCGGGCACCCGCCTGGGCCAGAGCCCCCTGCGCAGCCCTTCGGTCTTCAACTTTTTCCGCCCCGGCTATGTGCCGCCCAACTCCCAACTGGGCACCAACGACGTCACGGCGCCCGAATTCCAGCTCTGCAACGAGAGCATGGTGGCCGGCTACCTGAACTATCTGCAGAAGGCCATCGCCGACGGCATCAACGACGTGAAGCCCAGCTACACGGCCGAACTCGCGCTGGCCAGCGACGCACCCGGCCTGGTTGCCAGCCTCGCGCTGCGCCTGGGAGGTGGCGGCATCTCGGCGGCGACGCAGGCGACCATCGCGACGGCCGTTGCGACCATCTCGGCCGGCAGCGACGCCGGCAAGCTCAACCGTGTGCAGGCCGTCATCCTGATGCTGATGGCCTGCCCCGAATACCAGGTGCAGAAATAAGGGGACGACCATGAAGCTGAACCGACTCCCCGAACTGCAGCGACGCGAGTTCCTGCGCCGCGCCGGCGCCCTGGGCCTCGCCGGCTCGGCGGCGCCGTGGGCGCTGAACCTGGCCGCCCTCGGCGAAGCCGCCGCGGCCACAGCACCGAACGACTACAAGGCCCTGGTCTGCGTCTTCCTCTACGGCGGCAACGACCACGGCAACACCCTGGTGCCCTACGATCCCGCCAGCTACAACGCCTACGCCACCATCCGCCAGACTCTGGCCACGCCACGCGACCAGCTCGCCGCGACGGCGCTGGCGCTGAATGTCGGCGGGCGCCAGATGGCCCTGGCGCCCCAGCTCGGCAAGCTCAAGGGCCTGTGGGACAGCGGGCGCTTGGGGTTGCAGCTCAATGTCGGCACGTTGATCCAGCCGACCACGCTGGCCCAGTACAACGCCAGGAGCGTGCCGCTGCCGCCCAAGCTGTTCTCGCACAACGACCAGCAATCGGTCTGGCAGAGCAGTTCGCCCGAGGGCGCCACCTCGGGCTGGGGCGGCCGCATGGGCGACCTCTTCCTCGGCGGCAACGGCACGGCCACCTTCACCTGCATCAATGCCGCGGGCAACGCCGTCTTCATGGCCGGCAAGCAGGCCGTGCAATACCAGGTGTCCACGAACGGCGCCGTGCCCATCAACGGCATCTTGAAGCCCCTCTACGGCTCCCAAGCCTGCGCCGACGCGCTGCGCGGCCTCATCACGGCCGACCGCACGCACTGGATGGAGGCCGAGCTGAACAAGGTCGTGGCGCGCTCCGTCAGCGCCCAGGGTGTCGTCACATCGGGGCTGGCCGGCGTGCCGGCCCTGCAGACGCCCTTCGATACGGCGAGCTCCCTGTCGGCCCAGCTGCTGATGGTGGCCCGGCTGATCGGTGCCCGCCAGGCCCTGGGCGCGACGCGCCAGGTCTTCTTCGTGTCCCTGGGCGGCTTCGACACCCACGACTTCCTGCTCGACGAGCACCCGGGCCTGCTGAGCGCCGTCAACGACGCGCTGGCCAGCTTCTATGCGGCCACCGTCGAACTCGGCGTGGCCAACCAGGTCACCACCTTCACGGCCAGCGATTTCGGCCGCTCGCTGACCAGCAATGGCGACGGCTCCGACCATGGCTGGGGCAGCCACCACTTCGTGCTCGGCGGCGCGGTGCAGGGCGGCAGGTTCTGGGGCACGCTGCCTTCGGTCAGCATCAACGGCCCCGACGACGTCGGCCAGGGGCGGCTGCTGCCGACGACGGCGGTCGATCAACTGGGCGCCACGCTGGCCACCTGGATGGGCATCGGCGCCAGCGATCTGCCGCGGGTGCTGCCGCAGATCGTCAACTACAGCCAGAAGGACATGGCTTACTTTGCTTGACGCCAGGGGCATGGCGGCCGTGCCTAAGATCGCCGCCATGCTCCGCCTCCTGACGCCCTTTCTGCTGGCCGGCCTGCTGGCCCCGGCCCACGCCCTCGACCAACCTGAGGCCGCCACGACCCGCACGGCCAAGCAGGGCAGCCTGACAACGCCCGCCAAGCGCTTTGCTGTGACGGCGGCAAACCCGCTGGCCGTGGACGCCGGCCTCGAGATCCTGAAGGCCGGCGGCTCGGCCGTCGACGCTGCCGTCGCCGTGCAGATGGTGCTGGGCCTGGTCGAGCCGCAGTCCAGCGGCATTGCCGGCGGCGCTTTCCTGATGCATTGGGACGGCCGCCAGGTGCAGACCCTGGACGGCCGCGAGTCCGCGCCGGCCGCGGCCACGCCCGAGCTCTTCCTGAAGGCCGACGGCAAGCCCATGCCGATGCGAGAGGCCATCCAGAGCGGCCTGTCCACCGGCGTGCCGGGCGTGCTGGCCATGCTGGCCGAGGCGCAGCGCCAGCATGGCAGGCTGGCCTGGGCCCAGTTGTTCGAGCCGGCCATCCGCCTGGCCGAGCAGGGCTTTGCGATCAGTCCGCGCCTGTTCGAGCTGGCCTCCGGGGAGACCGTCCTGCGCAACGACCTGCAGGCCGGGGCCTATTTCTACGACGCCAGCGGCGCCCCCAAGCCCGTCGGCACCGTGCTGAAGAACCCCGCCTATGCCGCCGTGCTGCGCGGCATTGCCAAGCAGGGCGCCAAGGCCTTCTACGAGGGCGCCGTGGCCGAGGACATCGTGCGCCGCGTGAAGGGCCACGCCCGGCCCGGCCTGCTGGCGGCGTCCGATCTTTCGGGCTACAAGGCCGTCGCTCGCCCGCCGTTGTGCAATGACTGGCGCAGTTATCGCATCTGCGGCTTCGGCCCGCCGACCTCGGGCCATCTGACGCTGATGCAGATCCTCGGCCTGCTCGACACCCAGCCCGCCGCCGTGGCGGCCAAGGGCATCACGGCCGACTGGATGCATGCCTATGCCGAGTCCGCCAAGCTGGCCTTCGCGGACCGCGCCCAGTTCATTGCCGACCCGGCCTTCGTTGCCGCGCCGGGCGGCGACTGGCAAAACCTCATCGCGCCGGCCTATCTGAAGCAGCGCGGCGCGTTGATTGCGCCCAAGGCCATGGGCGTGGCGACGGCCGGCCAGCCGGGGCCGCTGAAGCTGGCTTTCGCGCCCCAGGCCGAGCAGCTCGAATACGGCACCAGCCAGGTCAGCGTCGTCGATGCCGAGGGCCACGCCGTGGCGATGACGACCAGCGTCGAGTCCGCCTTCGGCAGCCGCGTCATGAGCGATGGCGGCACGGGCCTGGCCGGCGGCTTCATGCTGAACAACACGTTGACCGATTTCTCGCTGAACCCGGTCGGCGCCGATGGCAAGCCGGTGGCCAACCGCGTCGAGGCCGGCAAGCGCCCACGCTCCAGCATGGCGCCCACCCTGGTCTTCGACAAGGACGGCCGGCTCGTCCTGGTGGCCGGCTCGCCGGGCGGTCCGGTCATCATCCACTACGTCGCCAAGGTCATCACCGGCGCCCTGGCCTGGGGCCTGCCGGCCCAGCAGGCCGTGGACCTGCCCAACTTCGGCCACTTCAACTCCGGCCAGCTCATCGTCGAGCGCGGCGCGCTGACGGTCGAGCAATTGGCCGACCTGCGGGCCCGCGGCCAGCAGGTCAACGAGACCGACCTGACCAGCGGTCTGCAGGTGCTGCTGCGGGTCAAGGAAGGCTGGACCGGTGGCGCCGATCCGCGTCGCGAGGGGGTTGTGCGCGGGGAATAGCCTCGTCCTGCCGTGCCGCGGCGTCTTGTCCGACACCGCGGCTCGCCCGCCGCCCACTAGGCTGGTTAGGTTGCCAGCCTTGGGGACAGCGATGGACGAGTTGCAAGGGTGTTGTCTTTCACGCCGGGACGTGTTGATTGCGGGCGCCGGCACGGCCGCCGCGGCAACCGTCGAGGCCGCTGACCGGGAGCCGGGCATGTCCATGGGAACGACGGGGCGCATCACGCTGGAGGTCAACGGCCAGACCCGCAGCGTCGACGTCGACACGCGCACGACGCTGCTGGACCTGCTGCGCGAGCATTTGCATCTGACCGGCACCAAGAAGGGTTGCGATCACGGCCAGTGCGGCGCCTGCACGGTGTTGCTGGATGGCCGGCGCATCAACAGCTGCCTGATGCTGGTCGTCATGGCCGAGGGCGCCAAGGTGGTGACCATCGAGGGCCTGGGCACGCCGCAGAAGCTGCATCCGCTGCAGGCCGCCTTCGTCAAGCACGACGGCTACCAGTGCGGCTACTGCACGCCCGGTCAGATCTGCTCGGCCGTGGGCATGCTGGATGAAGTCAAGCGCGGCATGCCCAGCCATGTGACGGCCGACCTGGCCGCCAGGCCGCTGCTGAGCGCCGAGGAGCTGCGCGAGCGCATGAGCGGCAATATCTGCCGCTGCGGCGCCTACTCCAACATCGCCGAGGCGATCACCGAAGTCGCGGGAGGTGCCGCATGAAAGCCTTCAGCTTCGAGCGCGCCCGCACGCCGGCCGAGGCGGCGGCCGCCGTTGCCCAACGGCCCGATGCCCGCTTCATTGCCGGCGGCACCAATCTGCTGGACCTGATGAAGCTGCAGATCGAGGCGCCGACCCACCTCGTGGACGTGAACCCGCTGGGCCTGGACCGCATCGAGCCCGTGGACGGCGGCGGCCTGCGCGTCGGCGCCCTGGTGCGCAATGCCGACCTCGCCAGCGATGCCCGCGTGCGCAAGGACTACCCCGTGCTGTCCCGCGCGCTGCTGGCTGGTGCCTCGGGCCAGCTGCGCAATCGCGCGACGACGGCGGGCAACCTGCTGCAGCGCACCCGCTGCCCCTATTTCTACGACACCGCCCAGCCCTGCAACAAGCGCCAGCCCGGCAGCGGTTGCTCCGCCATCGGCGGCGTGGCGCGCTCGCTGGCCATCATCGGCACCAGCAACGCCTGCATCGCCAACCACCCCAGCGACATGGCCGTCGCTATGCGGGTGCTGGACGCCCAGGTCGAGACGGTCAGGCCCGATGGTGGGAAGCGGCGCATTCCCATCGCGGACTTCCATCGCCTGCCCGGCGACACGCCGCATGTCGACCACGACCTCGGCCACGGCGAGTTGATCACCTCCGTCGTGCTGCCGCCGCCGGTGGGCGGCGAGCAGGTCTACCGCAAGGTGCGCGACCGGGCCTCCTACGCCTTCGCCCTGGTCTCGCTGGCGGCCATCGTGCAGCGCGACGGCAGCGCACGCCTGGCCTTCGGCGGCGTGGCTCCCAAGCCCTGGCGCGTCGAGGCGGCGGAAGGCCAGCTTGCGGAGGGCGTGCACGGCTACTTCGGCGCGGCCTTCAAGGGCGCGGCACCCCAGCAGGACAACGCCTTCAAGCTCAAGCTGGCCGAAAGGCTGGCGACCGATGTACTGCATCCGGCTCGGAGACCCGCATGAGATTTGACCAGCCTGCCACCACCAACCCCATCGACCAGGGCAAGGTCGTCGGCATCGCCACGCCGCGCATCGACGGTCCGCTGAAGACGACCGGCACGGCGCCCTATGCCTATGAGCACCACGATGTGAAGCCGACACCGGCCGTCGGTTTCGTCATCGGCGCCGGCATCGCCAAGGGGCGGGTCGCCGCCATGGACCTGCGCGCAGCCCGCGCGGCGCCTGGCGTGCTTGCCATCGTCACGGCCCAGAACGCCGGCAAGCTCGGCAAGGGCAGCAAGAACACCGCCAAGCTGCTGGGCGGCCCGCAGATCGAGCATTACCACCAGGCCCTGGCCGTCGTCGTGGCCGAAAGCTTCGAGCAGGCCCGCGCCGCGGCGGGCCTGATCGACATCCGCTACGAAGAGGCCAAAGGCCGCTTCGACCTGGCCGCCGAGAAGCGCCATGCGCCCGTGGCCAAGAGCGACGGCTTTGGTGGCCCCGGCGAGACCAAGCATGGCGACTTCGAGGCCGGCTTTGCCAAGGCGCCGGTGCAGCTGGACGCAACCTACACGACGCCCGACCAGGGCCACGCGATGATGGAGCCGCATGCCACCATCGCCTGGTGGGAAGGCAAGAAGCTGTCGGTATGGACGGCCAACCAGATGGTGGACTGGGCCGTCGGCGACCTCGCCAAGACGCTGGGCATCGCCAAGCAGGACGTGCGCGTGCGCTCGCCCTTCGTCGGCGGCGGTTTTGGCGGCAAGCTCTTCCTGCGCGCCGATGTCCTGCTCGCCGCGCTGGCCGCCAAGGCGGCCCATCGGCCCGTCAAGATCGCGCTGACCCGGCCGCTGATGTTCAACAACACGACGCACCGGCCGGCCACCATCCAGCGCATCCGCATCGGCGCCGACAAGGACGGCCGCATCCAGGCCATCTCGCACGAGAGCTGGTCGGGCAACCTGCCCGGTGGCGGCCCCGAGACCGCGACAGCCCAGACGCGGCTGCTCTATGCCGGCGAGCACCGCCACACCGCCATGCACCTGGCCGTGCTGGACCTGCCCGAAGGCAACGCCATGCGCGCGCCGGGCGAGGCGCCCGGGTTGATGGCGCTGGAGATCGCGATGGACGAGATGGCCGGGAAGCTCGGCCTGGACCCCATCGAGTTCCGCCTGCGCAACGACACCCAGGTCGACCCCGAGAAGCCGCAGCGGCCTTTCTCGCAGCGCCATCTGGCCGAGTGCCTGAGGATTGGTGCCGAGCGCTTCGGCTGGAGCAAGCGCAAGTCCGAGCCGGCCCAGGTGCGCGATGGCCGTTGGCTGGTGGGTCAGGGCGTGGCGGCGGCCTTCCGCAACAACCTGCTGATGAAGTCAAAGGCCCGCGTGCGCCTGGACGGCGAGCGCGTCGTCGTCGAGACCGACATGACGGACATCGGTACCGGCAGCTACACCATCATTGCGCAGACGGCCGCCGAGACGCTTGGCGTTCCCCTGGACAAGGTCGTCGTGCGCCTGGGCGATTCGGCCTTCCCGGTGTCCTGCGGTTCGGGCGGGCAATGGGGCGGCAACAACTCGACGGCGGGCGTCTATGCGGCCTGCATGAAGCTGCGTGAGCTGGTGGCGCAGAAGGCGGGCATGACGCAGGCCGAGTTCGTCGATGGCGAGGTGCGCGCGGGCGGCAAGTCCGTGGCGCTGAAGTCTTTCGCCGGCCTGGTGGCCGAGGACGGCATCGAATACGGCGACCTCGACAAGCGCTACCAGCAGTCCACCTTTGGCGCGCACTTCTGCGAAGTGGCCGTGGACGTGGCGACCGCCGAGGTGAGGGTCAGGCGCATGCTGGCCGTCTGTGCGGCCGGGCGCATCCTCAACCCGACGTCGGCGCGCAGCCAGGTCATCGGGGCGATGACCATGGGGGTGGGGGCGGCCCTGATGGAAGCGCTGAAGGTCGACCACCGCCGCGGCTTCTTCGTCAACCACGACCTGGCCGGCTACGAGGTGCCGGTGCATGCCGACATCCCGCACCAGGACGTGGTCTTCCTCGATGAGACCGACCCGATCTCCTCGCCAATGAAGGCCAAGGGGGTCGGCGAGCTGGGCATCTGCGGCGCGGCCGCAGCTGTGGCCAACGCCGTCTACAACGCCACCGGCGTGCGGGTGCGCGACTACCCGATCACGCTCGACAAGCTGCTCGGTGGGCTACCGGCGCTGGTTTAGGGCCACCAGGCCGACAGCGGCCAGGGCCGCGAACAGCAGGCCGCTCCAGATCTCGTAGGGCAGGCCGAGCAGGCGGTACGCCGCCGCGTCAGCACAGTTGGCCGTGATCATGAACACCGACGGCCACAACTCCTCAAGGCCCAGGGCCGTGACGATGTTGTCCGCCAGGCCCATCGCACAGCTGGCACTCTGGGCGGCCACTTCATGCTGGAAGACGGCCGCCGTCAGGCCCGCCGCGCACAGCACCAGCACGACCACCAGCGCCGTCTGGCGCAGTGCGCGCTTGGACTGCACCACCCAGCCCAGCAGGGAGACGGCGCCGATGAGCAGGAAGATGGCGCGCTGCAGCACGCACCAGGGGCAGGGCTTGACGCCGAACTGGTGCTGGGCGATCAGGGCGATGCCGACAGCGCCGAAGCTGGCCACGGCCATGCCGGCCAGCGCGCGGGCCGGCAGCTTGGAAGGAGCGGAGAACATCAATCGGCGATCTCGGCGATGAGTTCGATCTCGACGCAGGCGCCCAGCGGGATCTGGGCCACGCCGAAGGCGCTGCGCGCGTGCTTGCCCGCATCGCCGAGCACCGCGGCGAACAGCTCCGAGCAGCCATTGGTCACCAGGTGCTGCTCGGTGAAGTCGGGCGTGCTGTTGACCAGGCTCATGACCTTGACGATGCGCACGATCTTGCCAAGGTCGCCGGTGGCGGCTTGCAGCGTGCCGAGCAGGTCGATGGCCACGGCACGGGCGGCGGCCTGGCCGGTGGCCGTGTCGACGTCCTTGCCGAGCTGGCCCACCCAGGGTTTGCCGTCCTTCTTGGCGATGTGGCCGGACAGGAACAGCAGGTTGCCGGTGCGCGTGAACGGCAGGTAGGCGGCGGCGGGAATGGCCAGCGGCGGCAGGGTGATGCCGAGTTCGGCGAGCTTGGCTTGGATGGCGGAGGAGCTCATGCGTGAAAGCGCGGTGGCGCAAGCGAAAAACCGCGGCATGCTACACCCCAGGTCCCCATATCGCGGGACAGGGAGGGGCATTGGCACAGCGGCCGTGGGGCATGCGCGAGCTGGTGGCGAGCGGCCTGGCCTGGCTGGGCGGCCTGGCTCTGCTGCATCGCTGCGAGCGGCTGCCGACGCCGGCCGAGTACGCGCTGCTGGCCCTAGGCTTGCTGCTGTTGCTGCTGTTGCTGCTGCTGCGCCGCCGGCATTGGTTGGCGCTGGCTGGCGCGGTCGCCATGCTCGCCTTCACGCAGGCCGCGCTGCGCGCCGAACTGCGCATGAAGCCCGAATTGCACCCGGCCTGGGAAGGGCGCGATCTGGTGCTGACGGGCCGGGTCGATTCCCTGCCCATTGCCGTCACCGGCCAGGGCGGCGTGCCCGGCTGGCGCTTCGAGTTCGAGGTGGACGCGGTCGGCCCCACGGGCGCGGCCCTGCCGCCCGAGGTGCCGCGCCGGCTGATGCTGCTCGCCTATGACACGCCGCCCATCACGGCCGGCGAACGCTGGCGCTTCACGGCCCGGCTCAAGCGCGCCCATGGCCTGGCCAATCCGGGCGGCTTCGATGTCGAGCTGTGGCTTTTCGAGCAGGGCCTGCGCGCCAGCGGCGTCGTGCGGGTGGGGCAGAGGCTGCAGGCAGCGCCCTGGTGGTCGCTGGACGCGGCCCGCCAGCGCCTGCGCACCGCCATTCGCGAGCGCGTGGCCGACCCCGGCATGGCTGGCGTGCTGGCGGCCCTGAGCCTGGGCGACCAGAACGCCATCGGTCATCAGGACTGGCATCTGTTCCGCGACACCGGCGTGGCGCATCTGCTGTCGGTCTCCGGCAGCCATGTCGTGCTGCTCGGCTGGCTGGCCGCCACCCTCGTCGCGCCGCTGTGGCGCCGCAGCCGCTGGCTCTGCCTGCGCGTCCCGGCGCCGACGGCCGCACGCTGGGTGGGCGTGGCGGTCGCCTGCGCCTATGCGCTGTTCTCGGGCTGGGGCGTGCCAGCCCAGCGCACCGTCGTCATGCTGGCGGTGGTGGCCGGGCTGCGCAGTGTCGGCCTGCGCTGGCCCTGGCCGCTGCTGCTGCTGGCGGCGGCCGTCATCGTCACGGCCGTCGACCCCTGGGCACTGATGCAGGCGGGCTTCTGGCTGTCCTTTGGCGCCGTGGGCCTGCTGATGGCGGCCGGCGGCGAGCGCGCCGAGGGTTGGCGTGCCCGCTTGAAGGCGGCGTGGCGCACCCAGCTCATCGCCACCCTCGGCCTGGCACCGCTGAGCCTGATCTGCTTTGCCCAGCTGTCCGTCGTCGGCCTGCTGGCCAATCTGGTCGCCATCCCGCTGATCAGCTTCGTCATCACGCCGCTGGCCCTGGCCGGTGGCCTGTTCACGCCCTTGTGGGCCCTGGCCGCGCTGCTGATGCAGGCCTTGATGGCCTGGCTCAAGCTGCTGATGGCCTGGCCGGCGGCGGTGTGGTGGCTGCCGGCGGCGCCGCTGTGGTTGCAGGCCCTGGCCCTGGTGGGGGCCGCGCTGATCGTCCTGAGGTTGCCCTGGGGCTTGCGCGCCGCCGGCCTGCTGATGATGCTGCCGCTGCTGTGGCCGGCCGTGCCCCGGCCGCCGGCAGGCGAGTTCGAATTGCTGGCGCCCGACGTCGGCCAGGGCAATGCCGTCGTCGTGCGCACCCAGGGCCATGTGCTGGTCTTTGATGCCGGACCGACCTATGCGCCGGGCTCGGATGCTGGCGAACGCGTGCTGTTGCCGCTGCTGCGCTCCCTGGGCGTGAGGCGGCTGGACCAGCTGATGCTGAGCCACCGCGATGGCGACCATGTGGGCGGCGCAGCGGTGCTGATGCAGGCGCTGTCGGTGACCGAACTGCGCAGTTCGCTGGAGCCGGGGCATCCCTTGCTGAGTGCCGGCGCACCGGCGCAGCGCTGCGAAGCCGGCCAGGCCTGGACCTGGGACGGCGTGCGCTTTGACGTGCTGCATCCGACGCCGGCCCATTACGGCGGCGGCTTCCGGCCCAACGACCTGTCCTGCGTGCTGCGCATCACCGCGGCTTCTGGCCGGCGCGCGCTGCTGGCCGGCGACCTCGAGGCCGAGCAGGAGAAGTTGCTCGTCAAGCGCGAGGCCGATCTCCATGCCGACGTGCTGCTGGTGCCCCACCATGGCAGCAAGACCTCGTCGAGTGCCGAACTGCTGGCCGCCGTGGCCCCGGCCGTGGGTGTCGTGCAGGCCGGCTACCGCAGCCGCTTCGGGCATCCGGCGCCGCCGGTGCTGGCGCGCTATCAGGCCGCCGGCATCGCGATCGTCGCCAGCCCGTCGTGCGGGGCCTGGCGGTGGGCGAGCGCGAACGGCGAGTCGAGTTGTGAGCGTGAGCGGCGCCGCCGCTACTGGATGGATCGCAGTCCGGTGGGGTCCGGGCCGCAAGGACCGGCGCCGGACGAAGCCGCCATGCCCGAGGTCGAACTGGCCTTCTGAGGCCGGGGCTGCCACACTCGAGCCGCCATCACCGTGGAGGTCGCATGAAGCGCTGGAAGGGCTGGGTTCGTCACATCATCTCGTTGGGTCTGCTCTGCGTCAGCCTGGCCGCCGCCGCGGGCGGTGGCAGTGCCGGCAGCGGCGCCAAGGCCACGGCCGGCAACCGGGACTACGACGTCTACCGCAGCGGCAGCGCCGCCGACGCGTTGCCGCCGCAGCCGGCGAGCAATCTGCTGGTGCTGATGGGCGGGGGCATCGATGTGGACGACGCCTTCCGCGCCATGATCGCCAAGGCCCGCGGCGGCACGGCGGCCAAGGTCGATGTCGTCATCCTGCGCACCTCGGGCGCCGATGGCTACAACGCCTATCTGATGGCCATGGATGGCGTCGACTCCGTCGAATCCATCGTGCTGAAGACACGGGCCGGCGCCAGCGCTCCCGAAGTGCTGGACCTCGTCAACCGCGCCGACGTGCTCTTCATCGCCGGCGGCGACCAGTCCACCTATATCGCCCAATGGGCCGGCACGCCGCTGGAGGCAGCCATGAAGGCGGCCGTCGCGCGCAAGGTGCCTTTCGGCGGCACCAGCGCCGGCCTGGCCGTGCTGGGCCAGTTCGACTACTCGGGCGCCAACCAGTCGGTCTCGTCGGCCGAAGCCATGGCCAATCCCTATGACCGCAATGTCACGCTGGACCGCAGCTTCCTGAATGCGCTGCCGCTGATGGGCAACGTCATCACCGACGCCCATCTCGTCGCCCGCGACCGCATGGGCCGCCTCGTCACCTTCCTGGCCCGCCTGTCGGCCGACGGCTGGGACGGCTGGCAGGCCTTGCGCGGCATCGGCGTGGACGAGCAGACGGCCGTCGTCGTGGATGGCGACACCGCCACCGTCATGGGCAATGACGACGGCGCCGGCGGGCGCACCGGCCGCGCCTATTTCCTGAAACCGACGATCGCGCCGACGACGGTCCAGGCCAAGAAGCCGCTGACCTTCCGCAGCCTGCAGGTCGAGAAGCGCGTGGCCGGCGGGCAGTACAACCTGGCCACCTGGCCGACGGTGTCGCCGTATTTCATCTCGGTCGAAGCCGGCGTGCTCATGCCCGCTCCGTACTGATCTCAGTCGAAGGTGGCGCGGTACTCGGGCGTCGCATCGGCCCGCGTATTCAGCTCGAACATCACCCCGCCCGGAGCGCGGCAGAAGAAGCGCGAACCGCGTTCATGGCTGATGACCTCGGTTTCCATGGCCACGCCGTCGGCGGCCATGGCGGCGTAGAGGGCCTCGACGTCGGCTCGCGTGGGCAGTTCGAAGCCGACGTGGAAGGTCCGGGGCCAGTCCGGTGCCAAACCGCTGCCGTTCTCGATGACGACGTCGAAGCCAGGCCGCTTCAGGATCCAGAAGCCGCCGACGAGCGAGCGCGTGAAGCCCAGGTATTTCTCGAAGAAGGCCGAGGTCTGGGCGGGGTCGAGGGAGGGGAAGCTCAGATGGTTGAGCTTCATGGGGGCGAAAGTCGATGCTGTGGTCATGGAAGGCTCCAAAGGTTTTTCAGAGCCTTCATCGTCGGTTTTGGAGGGCTTTCGGGCTACTCGCATGGGCAGCCTCTCGGGCAGAGCGGCTTGCCCGGCGCCCTTGCTCACATTTGCGCGGCGCCCAGATAGCCGAAGACGGCCGCGGCGATGCGTTTTTCCAGGGCCGCGGCGTCGCTGTCGCCACGCAGGCCGGCCGCGTCGGTCAAGGCCCGGATGAGCTGGCCGACGTCGTCGGCCGCGCCTGCGACGTCCGGCTGTAGCGGCAGGCCGGGCATCTCCAGGATGCGCCGGATCAGTCCGGCAAAGCCGCTCTTGCCCTCCAGCACCTGGCGGGTCTCGGGCTTTTCCTCTTCCAGGTCCAGCAGCCTTGCCAGTTCGGCCCGATCGAGTTGCTGGCGCACGGCGGCTTGGATTAGATGCCGCAGCGCCGTGCGGCCCGAGGGCTCGGCCAACGCCGCGGCAGCGTCATCACGGAAGCGTTGCTTCTCGCGCTCCATCAACGCGATCAGCAGGGCATCCTTGCCGGGGAAGTACTGGTAGAGCGAGCCGATGCTGACGCCGGCGCGCTCGGCCACCGCATTGGTGTTGAAGGCCTCGAAACCCTGGGCTTCCAGGATCTGGGCCGCCGCCTCGAGGATGCAGGCCACCGTCTCGATGGCGCGCGGCTGTGTCGGCTGTTTGCGCGGCCGCAGTGTGCTCATCTTTGCTGCAAGCGCCGGGCTTTCACGGCCTGGCCCAATTCGATGACGGCCAAGGCGTAATAGGCCGACCAGTTGTAGCGCGTGACGACCCAGAAGTTCTGCGTGCCCAGCAGCACCGTGGGCGGCTTCTTCGGCCCGTTCTGCAATTCGATGACGGCCATGGGGCCGTCGTGGTCGCGCGCGGCCTCCGAGGGCAGGGCACCAGCGGCGCTCAGCTCGGCGGCCGTGAAGGTGGGCTTGATGTCGGGCGCCAGCAGCCGGGCGCGCTCGCGGCGGTCGGCCGGCAGCTTGACGCTGTAATGGGTGGCGTCGCCGGGCTTCCAGCCGTATTCCGACAGATAGTGGGCCACGCTGCCGATGGCATCCACCGGGCTGGCGATGAGGTCGATGCGGCCGTCGCCGTCAAAGTCCACCGCATGCTGGCGCCAGCTGCCAGGCATGAACTGTGGCAGCCCCAAGGCACCGGCATAGCTGCCGCGCACGTCGGCGGCGTCCAGGCCGTTCTCGCGGCAGAGCTTGAGGAATTCGGCCAGCTCGTTGCGGAAGAAGGTCTGGCGGTCGGCCGCACGGGGGTGTTCGGTGGGGAAGTCGAAGGCCAGCGTCGCCAGCGCATCCAGCACCTTGAAGCCACCGGTGATGCGGCCGTAGAAGGTCTCGACGCCGATGATGCCGACGATGACTTCGGCCGGCACGCCATAGCTGCTCTCAGCCCGGGCCAGCGCCGCTTCATGTTCGGCCCAGAAGGCCACACCGGCGTCCAGGCGCTTGGGCTCGATGAAGCGGTCGCGGTAGGCCGTCCAGTTCTTGGCCGTACCGACAGCAGCCGGCAGGATGAGCTGCTTCACGCGCGGCAGGTCCAGGGCCTGGGTCAGCTGCCCGCGCAGGGCGGCGGCGTCCCAGCCCTGGGCGCTGGCGAGTTCGTCGGCAAAGGCGATGACAGCGGGGCGCTCGCCCAGAGGCTCGGGCGGCGGCGCCGGTTTGGCGCGATGGGGCTTGGCGTGGACGGAACAGGCCAGCAGCAGGCTGGCCAGCAGGGGCAGATGTCTGAACTTCACGCCCGCAGCATACGGGCCGCCGTGCGGAACTCGCCCCAGGCCGGCGCCGGCGCACCGGGCGCGTAGCGCGAGCGCTCCAGCTTCTCCAGCCACTGCGCGGCCGGCTCGGCCTTCTGGCCATGCTGGCGGCGCAGGGCGCGAGCCCAGGCGGCGGGGCTTTCGTGGGCGGGGATGCTGACGCCGGCGCGGGCCAGCAGGGCGGCGATGCGGGCGCGCTGGCGGCTCCAGGCGTCATGCGGGCGGCTGCTCCAGCGTATCCAGGCCGCGCCGGCGACGGCCAGCGCGAGGATGACGCCGGCAAGCACCTGGCCGAGGCTGGTCCAGTCGCCGCGCTCGAAGCCCATCTTCTTGAGCAGGTCGAACTGGTTCTCACGCGAATAGTTCAGCACCAGCTGCTGCCAGCGGTTGTTGACGGTTTCCCAGCCATTGCGCATCGCCCGCCACAGCGTCGGGTTGATCTGGCCGATGACGCCGGGCTGCGGCCGCAGGGCCAGTCCCTGGATGACGCGGTTGGGGGCGACGGCGGCGGTCGGGTCGCTGCGCACCCAGCCGCGGCCCTCGACCCAGAACTCGGCCCAGGCGTGGGCATTGGCATTGCGCACGACGTAGTAGCCGTCCTGGGGCTCGGTGTCCCAGCCCTGGAAGCCGGTCACGATACGGGCCGGCACGCCCATGGCACGCATGACGACGACGAAGGCCGACGCGAAGTGTTCGCAGAAGCCCAGGCGCCGGTCCAACCAGAATTCGTCGATGACATGGGGCGACGTTTCACCGTAGCGCCCCGGGGAGA
The DNA here is from genome assembly GCF_031458095.1 of Roseateles saccharophilus. GTDB lineage: Bacteria > Pseudomonadota > Gammaproteobacteria > Burkholderiales > Burkholderiaceae_C > Pelomonas > Pelomonas saccharophila_A. Next base: position 605,889 of record NZ_JAVDXU010000001.1, on the reverse strand, counting down.
GGGTGTAGAGGAAGTCGTTGCCGCGCACATGGTCGAGCACGGCCGCCGCCAGCGCTTCAGCGCGCGGGCCAGGCGTGAGGCTGGCGAAGCGCGGCTCGGCGGCCAGCGCGGCGGCCCAGGCCTGGGTGCGCGGGTTCTGGTCGGCCGGCAGCTCCAGGTCGGTGGCTAGGTGCAGGCGCACACGCCTCTCGCCGGCTCGCCAGGCCACGTGGGCGCTGCCCTCCAACCTCAGCCTCTCGGTGATGGGCCGGGACGCCACCCACTGCAGCTCGGGGCCGCGTGTGAAGGTCAGTTCGGCCACCACCATCTGGTTGCCCACGGTGCCGGGGCTCATCTCCAGCAGTGGCAGCACCGAGATGCGCAGCGGCTCCAGCGTCATCTCGTAGCGCAGGGCCGGGCCGCTGGTGCCCAGTTCGTCGCGGCCACGCAGCCAGTTCTGGCTGGGACGTGGGTCGGGTGCGCGCCAGGTCTTGCCGTCGAAGCGGGTCAGCACCGGGCCGCGGAAGTAGCGCTGGTCGGGCGGCGGCAGCGGGCCGTCGAACTTGAGCCGCATCGCGATGCTGTCGTCGTTGGCAATCTCGTTCATCGCGCCGAATTCGAGCTGGTTGGACAGGCCGGTCTTGCCTATGGCCTCGGTGGGCACCCCCCACAGCGGCGCGACGCGCGGGAACAGCACGAAGAGCAGCACCATGACGGGCAGGCCCAGGGCCGTCGTGCCCGCGGCGCGGCGGGCCGCGATGGCGATGCTGGGCACACCGGTGGGCATCTGGGCCAGCACGACGGCCGCCAGCAGCCCCCACAGCGACACCAGCGACCAGACGGCCATCAGCAGCGACTGCGAGTACAGGAACTGCGTCAGCACCAGGAAGAAGCCGAGGAAGAAGACGACGAAGGCGTCGCGGCGCGCGCGCAGCTCCAGCGTCTTCAGCGCCATCAGCATCACCAGCAGCGTGATGCCGGCTTCGCGGCCGATCAGGGTGCGCAAGGTCAGCCAGGTCATGCCGGTGTAGAGCGCGATGACGGCCAGCAGCCACCAGCGGCCGGGCAGGGGGCGCTGGCGCCAGGCCAGCAGGCCGCGCCAGCCGAGCACGACCGCGGTCAGCGCGCTGCTCCACCAGGGCAGATGGCCGGCATGCGGGGCGACGACGGCCGTGATGACGCCGAGCAGGAAGAAGCTGTCGCGGGTGTCGCGCGGCAGGCGGGTCCACCAAGCAGTCAGGGCCTTCATGAACCAAATCCTGCCAGCGCTTCCAGGCAGGCCTGTCGGTGGGCCGCGCCGAGCGACGGCGCTATCTCCTGGCTGCCCAAGCGCAGGCCATAGGGCTGGCCCAGGCGCTCCGCGGCCAGCACCCAGGCAGCCAACCGCGACAGCCGTGCTTCGACGTCGCGGCCCTGGGTGTCGCGCCAGTCCAGCCACAGGTCCTGGGCCAGTGGCGCCTCGGTTTCGCGCACCCACAGCGGCAGGCCCTGGTCCAGGGCCAGGGCGGACTTGCGCCACAGGATCTGCTTCATGGAGTCGCCGCGGCGGTAGGCGCGCACGCCGGAGAAGTCGGTGCCGCTGCTGGCCCGGCGGGTCGACGCGGCATCGGCGGAGCCGGCCTCGGCCTGGGTGGGGAAGGGGGCCACCCCGTCTTCGGGGCGGGGATAGACCCAGACCTTGGCCGCCGGCCGCCAATAGCTCCAGGCGCGGAAGAAGCCCAAGGGGAAGCGCGTCGTCACGATGAGGCGGGGCAGCTCGCGCAGGCCGCGCCTGTCCGCCGGCAGGCGCAGCTTGAGCACGGCATGGCCCAGGGCCGGCACGTCGATCCAGGCCGGCTCGGTCACGCCGCTGTCGAGCTGGGCACTGACGGCGATGCCGAAGCGGTCGCTGCCGGGGTTGTGCAGGCGCAGCTCCAGCGCGTATTCGTCGCCAGCGTGCACGCCCTCGGGCGCCTTCAGGTCCATCTGCAGGCCGCGCAGGTTGGCGTGCGTCGTGTGCATGGAGGCCAGGCCGGCGCCCGTCAGCGCGAAGGTCAGCGCATAGCCCAGGCTGAGCTGCTCGTTGATGCTGGCCAGCAGCAGCACGCCCAGCGTGCCGCAGAAGGCCAGACCGGCCCAGGTCGGCACGATGTAGACGTTGCGCTGGGTCGTCTGGTGGGTGTCGGCGGGCGCTTGCCGGGCCTGCCACCAGGCCTGCCAGCGTTGGCGCAGGGCCTGGATCACGGCAAAGGCAGGGCTTCGATCATGGCCCGTACCTGCTCTCTCGCCCCACGACCGGCACCGGCGCGGGGCTGCAGGCGATGGGCGATGGTCTGGGGCAGGATGGCCTGCACGTCGTCGGGGGAGACGTAGTCGCGTCCCTGCAGCAGGGCCCGGGCGCGGGAGGCGCGCAGCACGGCCAGGCCGGCGCGCGGCGACAGGCCCTCGACGAACCACTGGCCCGAGCGCGTCGCGGCGATCAGGGCCTGCAGATAGTCCAGCAGCGGCGGCGCGGCATGGATGGCCTTGACGGCGGCCTGGGCGGCGATCAGTTCCGGCGGCGTCATGACGGCTTTGAGCGTCTTCAGTTGCTCGCGGCTGTCCTCGCCCATCAGCAGCTCGCGCTCGGCGGCGGCGTCGGGGTAGCCCAGGGAGATGCACATCAGGAAGCGGTCCAGCTGTGACTCCGGCAGCGGGAAGGTGCCGAGCTGTTCGCTGGGGTTTTGCGTCGCGATGACGAAGAAGGGCTCGGGCAAGGGGTGGCTGATGCCCTCGATGCTGACCTGGTGCTCCTCCATGGCCTCGAGCAGGGCGCTCTGGGTCTTGGGGCCGGCGCGGTTGATCTCATCGGCCAGCAGCACCTGGGCGAAGACCGGGCCGGGGTGGAAGGCGAAGCCGTTCTTCTCGCGTTCGTAGACGGAGACGCCCAGCAGGTCGCTGGGCAGCAGGTCGGCCGTGAACTGCAGGCGCGAGAACTTCAGGCCCAGGGAGATGGCCAGGGCATGGGCCAGCGTCGTCTTGCCGACGCCGGGCAGGTCCTCGATCAGCAGATGCCCGCCGGCCATCAGGCAGGCCAGGGAATCGGCGATCTGGGCCGGCTTGCCCTTGATGACCGTGCTAATCTGGTTTTGCAGGGACTGCAGTTGCCCTGCCAGCGTTCGTGATGGCGTCGTCATGGACCAGACCATAGCAAGAGACAACGGTAGATGCCCACCGCGTATTTCAATCCCCCCGAGTGCCGCCGTCACGACATGGGCGAGGGTCACCCCGAGTGCCCGCAGCGGCTGGCCGCCATCGACGACTGGCTGATCGCCTCGGGCCTGGGCCAGGCGCTGGAGTATGTCGATGCCCAGCCGGTCGACCTCAAGGACGTGGAACTGGCCCACACCCATGGCTATGTGGCCGAGATCGGCGCCATGCTGCGCGACTGCGCCGAGAAGGGCGAACGCTGTGCCGTCGACCCTGACACCTCGGCCAATGCCCACACCTGGGCCGCCGCCCTGCATGCCGCGGGTGCGGCGGTGCAGGCCACCGATCTCGTCATCGACGGCCGCGCCGACAACGCCTTCTGCTCGGTGCGCCCGCCCGGCCACCATGCCACGCGCGACCAGAGCATGGGCTTCTGCTTCTTCAACAACGTGGCCATCGCGGCCCGGCATGCGCTGGACGTCAAGGGCCTCAAGCGCGTCGCCATCGTCGACTTCGACGTCCACCATGGCAACGGCACCGAGGACATCATTGCCGGCGACGAGCGCGTGCTGATGGTCAGCCTGTTCCAGCACCCCCTCTATCCCTACAGCGGCGCCGTGCCCAAGGGCACCAACATGGTCAATGTGCCGCTGCCGGCCTACACGCGTGGCGGCGAGGTGAGGGAGATCGTCGAGGCCATGTGGCTGCCGGCCCTGGAGCGCTTCAAGCCGCAGATGATCTTCATCTCGGCCGGCTTCGACGCCCACCGCGACGATGACCTGGGCCAGCTCGGCCTCGTGGAGGCCGACTATGAATGGCTGACGCTCAAGATCAAGGCCGTGGCCGAGCGCCATGCCCAGGGCCGTATCGTGTCGGTCCTCGAGGGTGGCTATAACCTTCATGCCCTGTCGCGCAGCGTGGGCGTCCATCTGCGTGTGCTGGCCGACTTGTGAACCTTGCGGGACAGACCGCCCTCGCGAAGCGAGCAGCTCTGTCCCCAACTGACTAGAACTCGATGCATCAACCTCTCAGCCTGGCCGAGCTCCAGGCCTTGCTTGCCCGTGTCTTCAGCGCCGACGCCCTGGCCGAATGGGGCCTGCTGCTCGCCTGCCTGGCCCTGGCCGGCCTGCTGAGCTGGGCGCTGTCGCGCGCCATCGCCAAGCGCGAGAACAGCGTGCTGTTCGGCGAGCGCGTCATCGACGGCGCGCTCTTTCCGCTGCTCGCCCTGGGCCTGGCCTTTGGTGCACGCCGCTTGTTGCCGCTTTACGGCCTGGCGCCGGCCCTGTTCAAGCTGGCCCTGCCGGTACTGGTGTCGCTGGCCGCCATCCGCTTCATCGCCCGCGTGCTGCGCGCTGCCTGGCCCAACTCGACGGCCTTCAAGGCCCTGGAGAAGCTGGGCTCCTGGCTGGTCTGGATAGGCGCAGTGCTGTGGATCACCGGGCTGTGGCCGGTGCTGATGGACGAGCTGGACGACATCGGCTGGAAGTTCGGCACCGTCAAGCTGACGCTGCGCAACCTCATCGAAGGCGGGTTGACGGCGACCCTGGTGCTGGTGCTGGCGCTGTGGATCTCGGCGGCCATCGAGGCCCAGCTGCTGCGCCGCGAGTCGCTGGACCTGTCCATGCGCAAGATCGCCTCCAACGCGATCCGCTCCCTGCTGCTCTTCATCGGCCTGCTGTTCGCGCTGTCGGCGGCCGGCATCGACCTGACGGCCCTGGGCGTGCTGGGCGGGGCCCTGGGCGTCGGCCTGGGCTTTGGCCTGCAGAAGCTGGCGGCCAATTACGTGTCGGGCTTCGTCATCCTGGCCGAGCGGTCCCTGCGCATCGGCGACATGGTCAAGGTCGATGGCTTCGAGGGCCGGGTGACCGACATCAAGACGCGCTACACGGTGATCCGGTCGCTGGGCGGCAAGGAAGCCATCGTGCCCAACGAGATCCTGATCACGCAGCGGGTCGAGAACTCCTCACTGGCCGACCCGCGGGTGCTGCTGTCCACCACCGTGCAGGTGGACTACGACTGCGATGTCGACGCCGTCATGAAGGCGCTGGCGGCCGCCGTCGTCGAGGTGCCGCGGGTGCTGAGCGACCCGGGGCCGTCGGTGCAGCTGAGCCGCTTTGCCGACAGCGGCATGGAGCTCAGCGTCTTCTTCTGGATCATGGATCCGGAGAACGGCAGCGGCGGCGTGCGCTCGGACGTCAACCTCGCCGTGCTGCACACGCTGCGAGACCTCGGCGTGGACATCCCCTATCCGCAGCAGGTGCAGCGTCTGCCGAAGTCGGCGCTCGCGCCCGAAAGCCCGACGCCGCAGTCGTGACGGCTGCCTAGAAGTCCGCGTCCAGCACCACGCGGTAGCGCGCCTTGCCGCTGCGCAGATGATCCAGCGCGTCGTTGACGCGGCTCATGGAGAAGCGCTCGACCTGGGGCAGGATCTGGTGGCGGGCCGAGAACTCCAGCATGGTCTTCAGCACCGAAGGCGGCGGCGTCGGTGAAGCGGAAAGGCTCTTCTGCCAGCTCAGCAGGCCGCCGCTCTTCAGGCTCAGCGCGTCGGTGACGACGCCCACCAGGTGCATGCGGCCCTTGGGGGCCAGCGTAGCCAGCAGGGCGTCCCAGTTCAGCGCGGCGCCGACGGTGATCAGCAAAAAGTCCAGGCTGCCGGCGGCCGCCTTCAGCTCGGCCTTGTCGACGCTGGACAGGGTCTTGTGGGCGCCCAGGGCCAGGGCTTCGTCGCGCTTGGAGGCAGACGAGGTGAAGGCGGTCACTTCGCAGCCCCAGGCGCGCGCGAACTTGACGGCCAGGTGGCCCAGGCCGCCGATGCCGACGACGCCGACGCGGTCCGTGGGCTTGATGGCGTGCAGCACGAAGGGCAGGAAGACCGTGCCGCCGCCGCACATCAGCGGGCCGGCGGCGGCCGGGTCCAGCGCGTCGGGCAGGGGGACGGCCCAGCTCCAATGGGCGCGCAGCCGGTCGGCAAAGCCGCCGTGGCGGCCGATCAGCGTCGGCTGGCGCTTGCCGCACAGATGCTGTTCACCGCCCAGGCAGAAATTGCAATGCGTGCAGCTGCTGCTGTGCCAGCCCACGCCGACGCGTTGGCCGATCTGCCGGCCCTTGGCATGAGCACCCATGGCGGTGATGCGGCCGACGACCTCGTGGCCGGGCACGACCGGGTAGGCCGCCGGGAACCATTCGCTGTCGATCATGGCGAGGTCGGAATGGCAGATGCCGCAATGCTCGACCGTGATCTCGACGTCCTCGTCGCCCAGCGGGCCGGGGTCGTAGTCGAAGGGCTGCAGGGCGCCGCCGGGGGCGAGGGCGGCATAGGCGCGGATGTTGGGCATGCGGGTCTCCGGGACGGGTATCGGGCGATTGTGCAGGCCGCGCGAGGCGGCATCTAGGCGTTCTCCCGGCCCCGCAACTGTGGGGATTCGCGGCGTGCGGTGGCTGGACATCATCGCGGGCATATCCAAACAGGAGGGGCCATGCAGAACGCATTCAGGCAGCAACTCGTCCGCGGCATTGCGCTGCTCAGTCTGGCAGGCGCGGCCCTGCCGGCGCTGGCAGTGCCGGTTGCGATCTCCAACGCGGCCTATGCCGCCAGCTATGTGCGCGACTGCCGCAGCGCCGCGGCCCGCACGGCCGGTGCCACCACGCCGGACAAATGCGAAGTCAACGGCGACTTCAGCGCCACCATGATGGAGATCCAGCAGCAGAACGTGTCCGGCGGCTTCACGGCGGCGGTGTCGGCCACGAATCCGCTGGGCATCGCCGGCGGCCAGGCCACGCGTTCCAGCATCGATGCCTCGGGCGCGGCCGGTACGCTGATCCTCAAGCAGGGCGCCTTCTCGGGCACCAGCTATTCGCGCGTCTCGGGCCATTCGCTGGGCCTGCAGAGTTTTCTGTTCAGCGGCACGACGGGCGAGCACCGCGCCATCCAGAACCATCTGGACTTCACGTCCAACGTCGCGCCGGTGCCTGACCTCAATGTGCCCGCCCCGGGCGGCCTCATCACCGACCCGACGGTCTATGCCAAGACCCGGCTGACGGTGTTCTCGCTGTCGGCCGCCGCCTTCGATTACGACTACGACCTCGGCCTCGAGCCCCAGTCCACCGGCTACTGGAGCCAGGCGGAGTCGCGCGCTGACTTCCGGCTGGAAGGCGTGTCCGAGGAGAACGGCATCCTGGCCTCGGGCGACACGACCTATCTCGACATCGTGATGGAAGCGGGGCGCTACTACTTCGTCGAGTCCTATCTCGGCCTGTGGGCGCGCTTTGGCGGCGTGCTCGATGCGACCCACACCCTCACGACGACACTGGGCAAGCTCGACCCGGGCGGGGCCTTCGTGGCCACCGACGCCGACTTCCAGGCGGCCGCCGCGCTGAGCTCGCCGGTCGTCGACATCGTCAGCGTGGGCACCGTGCCTGTGCCCGAGCCGGCCAGCCTGGCCTTGATCGGCCTGGCCCTCGCGGCCCTGGCCGGAACGCGCCGCCGCCGCGGTTGAGGCGCGCCCGCTGCCGACCTAGCGCAGCGGGTGGGCCTTGAAGAACTGCCAGATCACGGCCGTGGCATCGACCTCGGTGCGCGGCCAGACATGGCCCATGCCGTCGATGCGCAGCAGCTTCACCTCGGCGTCGCGCTCGCAGCCGGCGTAGCGCAGGGTCTGCAGCGGCCCGGCCTGCTTGTCCTGCACCAGCTTTTGCTGGCAGCGGTTGTGAGCCGCCCATCCGGCCAGCGCCTCGGGCACGCTCTCGACCCATTCGGCGCCACGGTCGCCGTGGCCTTCATAGGCGTTGGTGAAGTCGGCCAGGCCGTGCACCGTCAGCACCGGCACCGCGCGGCCCGAGCAGGGACCGAACCAGCGCAGCCCGCCCACCGGCGCGATGGCCGCGATGCGGTCGTTCAGCCGGCAGCCCAGCAGCGAGGACATGCGTCCGCCGCCCGAGAAGCCGGTGGCATAGACCCGTGCCGGGTCGATGCAGCTGCGGGCGGCGATGTCGTCGATGACGTCGGACACGTATTGCACATCGTCGGCGCGCGGCGTGAAGACGGGCACGTTCCAGCGCGAGTCCTCGGCCTGCAGGGTGGCGACGGCAAAGCCCTCGCGGGCCGCCAGGGCCTCGAAGCCGGTCTCCTTGGCTCGACCGGTGGTGTTGCCACCCGTGCCGTGCAGGTCGAAGACCAGCGGCAGGCGGGCCTGGCCGGCGGCGTTGGCGGGCACGAAGAGGCGGTAGATGCGTTTGCGGCCACCCGAGGTCAGCTCGCGTATCTCGCCGTTGACCGGCGTCAGCGAGCAAGTGGCCGGCGTCGCCTGCGCGCGGGCCAGCGCGGGCAGCGCGCACAGCAGCAGGGCGGTGATGCAGAGCAGTCGCATGTCGTCAGGCCACGTCGCGCGCGTAGACGATGAAGCCCACGTGGTGGGCGACCTTGTCGTAGAGAGCGCGGCCGGCGGCGTTGGTGGTATGGGTCTGCCAGTAGACGCGCTTGATGCCGGCGTCGCGTGCAGCGGCGTAGACGGCCTCGATCAGCTGCCGGCCCACGCCTTTGCCACGAGCCTCCGGCGTCGTGAACAGGTCCTGCAGATAGCAGGTCAGCTCGATGCGCGTCGTGCTGCGGTGGTAGAGGTAGTGGACGAGGCCGAGCAGCTGGCCGGCTCCATCTTCGGCCACGAGGGCGTGGACGGGTTCGGCCGCATCGAAAAAGCGGGCCCAGGTCGTCTCGGTGATCTGGTCGGGCAGGGCGGTCTCGCCGGCGCGGCCGTAGAAGGCGTTGTAGCCGTCCCAGAGGGGCTGCCAGGCGGTGCGGTCGGTGGGTTGGAGGGGGCGGATCTGGATGCTCATCGTGAAGGATTGTGGAGGCGATGCATACATTGGCTTCACTTTTTGCCGTCAGCATGCCATCACCGATTCACGAAGGACCCACGATGAAAACCCGTCTGCTTCTCAGCCTGCTTTTCGCTGCCGCCGCGGCGAGCGCCCAGCCTCAGGGCGGCCCGCCGCCCGGTGGCGAACACCGCGGCCCGCCGCCCGAGGCCCTGGCCGCCTGCAAGACGGCCAAGGCCGGCGCGGACTGCAGCTTCACGCACGAGAGCCGCACCGTGAAGGGTAGTTGCTGGGCGCCCGAGGGCCGGCCGCTGGCCTGCCGCCCCAAGGACATGCCGCCGCCCCCGCCGCCGGGGGCTTCGGCATCGCCGCCGCCCAAGCGCTGATCAGGCCGTCGCGACCGGGATGCTCAGCGGCTTGCCGGAAGCAATGCGCTGCTTCCACTCGGCCGGGCCGGTGATGTGGGCGCTGGTGCCGGTGGCGTCCACGGCCACGGTGACGGGCATGTCCACCACGTCGAACTCGTAGATGGCTTCCATGCCGAGGTCCTCGAAGCCGACGACCTTGGCGCCCTTGATGGCCTTGCTGACGAGGTAGGCCGAGCCGCCCACCGCCATCAGGTAGGCGCTCTTGTGGTTCTTGATCGACTCGATGGCGACCGGGCCGCGCTCGGCCTTGCCGATCATGGCGATGAGGCCGGTCTTGGCCAGCATCATGTCGGTGAACTTGTCCATGCGCGTGGCGGTGGTCGGACCGGCCGGGCCGACAACTTCCTCGCGCACCGGGTCGACCGGGCCGACGTAGTAGATCGCGCGGTTGGTGAAGTCCACCGGCAGCTTCTCTCCCTTGGCCAGCATGTCCTGGATGCGCTTGTGGGCGGCGTCGCGGCCGGTCAGCATCTTGCCGTTCAGCAGCAGCGTCTCGCCGGCCTTCCAGGTGGCGACTTCTGCCGGCGTCAGCTTGTTCAGGTCGACGCGCTTGCTCTTGTTGTAATCGGGCGCCCAGTTGACGTCGGGCCACAGGTCCAGGCTGGGGGCCTCCAGATAGCTCGGGCCGCTGCCGTCCAGCACGAAGTGGGCGTGGCGGGTAGCCGCGCAGTTCGGGATCATGGCGATGGGCTTGCTGGCCGCATGCGTCGGGAAGGTCTTGATCTTCACGTCCAGCACGGTGGTCAGGCCGCCCAGGCCCTGGGCGCCGATGCCGAGAGCATTGACCTTCTCGTAGAGCTCGACGCGCATTTCCTCGAGCTTGTTCTGCGGGCCGCGCTGCAGCAGCTCGTACATGTCGATGTCTTCCATCAGCGCCTGCTTGGCCAGCAGGGCGGCCTTCTCGGCCGTGCCACCGACGCCGATGCCCAGCATGCCCGGCGGGCACCAGCCGGCGCCCATGGTGGGCACGGTCTTCAGCACCCAGTCGACGATGTCGTCGCTGGGGTTGAGCATATAGACCTTGCTCTTGTTCTCCGAGCCGCCGCCCTTGGCCGCGACGATGACGTCGACCGTGTTGCCGGGCACCAGCTCCATCTGCACGACGGCGGGCGTGTTGTCCTTGGTGTTCTTGCGGGCAAAGATGGGGTCGTCAAGGACCGAGGCGCGCAGCTTGTTGTCGGGGTTGAGATAACCCTGGCGCACGCCTTCGTTGACGGCGTCCTCGATGCTGCCGCTGAAGCCTTCCCAGCGCACGTCCATGCCGATCTTCAGGAAGACGTTGACGATGCCGGTGTCCTGGCAGATGGGCCGCTTGCCTTCGGCGCACATGCGGCTGTTGGTCAGGATCTGGGCGATCGCGTCCTTGGCGGCGGGGCTCTGCTCGCTTTCGTAGGCGCGGGCCAAGTGGGCGATGTAGTCGGCCGGGTGGTAGTAGCTGATGTACTGCAGGGCGGCGCTAACGCTGTCGATGAGGTCTTGCTGGCGGATCGTGGTCATTTGGAGGGCAGACAAGCTTGGGGGCAACCCGAATTATCGGTGGCCCCGGCGATGAGAAGGGTTCTCATGCTGGCTATGCTGAAAACCAACCCCGCCTTCGTGAGAACCGTCATGAGCAGCCCCACCCGCATCGAACGCGACACCTTCGGCCCCATCGAGGTGCCGGCCGACAAGCTGTGGGGGGCGCAGACGCAGCGCTCGCTGCAGAACTTTGACATCTCTGGCGAACGCCAGGCGCCCGAGCTGATCCGCGCCCTGGCCCGGGTGAAGCGGGCTTCGGCCGTCGTCAACCAGGCCCTCGGGCTTCAGGACGCCAGCAAGACCGAGGCCATCGTCGCCGCGGCCGATGAGGTCATTGGCGGCCAGCATGTCGACGAGTTCCCCCTCGTGGTCTGGCAGACCGGCTCGGGCACGCAGACCAATATGAACGTCAACGAGGTGCTGGCCAACCGTGCCAGCGAGCTGCTGGGCGGCGAGCGCGGCGAGGGGCGGCTGGTGCACCCCAACGACGACGTGAACCGCAGCCAGAGCAGCAACGACGTCTTCCCGACCGCCATGCATGTGGCCGCCGTGCAGGCCCTGCAGGAGCGCCTGCTGCCGCCGCTGCGGGCCTTGCGCACGACGCTGCAGCAGAAGGCCGAGGCCTTCGACGGCATCGTCAAGATCGGCCGCACCCATCTGCAGGACGCGACGCCGCTGACCCTGGGCCAGGAGATCTCGGGCTGGGTGGCCCAGCTCAACCAGGGTGAGCGCCATGTGTTGGCGGCGCTGCCGCATCTCTACGAACTGGCCCTGGGCGGCACGGCGGTGGGCACCGGCCTGAACGCGCCCAAGGGCTATGCGGAAGCGGTCGCGGGCGAACTGGCGCGGCTGACCGGCCATCCTTTTGTGACGGCTCCCAACAAGTTCGAAGCCATGGCGTCGTGTGACGCCCTTGTGCATGCCCACGGGGCGCTGAAGACGCTGGCTGCCAGCATGAACAAGATCGCCAACGATGTGCGCTGGCTGGCCAGCGGCCCGCGCAGCGGCATCGGCGAGATCAGCATCCCGGAGAACGAGCCCGGCTCGTCCATCATGCCGGGCAAGGTCAACCCGACGCAGAGCGAGGCGGTGACCATGCTGGCCGCCCAGGTGATGGGCAATGACGTGGCCATCAACATCGGCGGCGCCTCGGGCAACTTCGAGCTCAACGTGTTCCGCCCCATGGTCATCCACAACTTCCTGCAGAGCGTGCGCCTGCTGGCCGACGGCATGGCCAGCTTCAATCGGCACTGCGCCGTGGGCATCGAGCCCAACGAGGGTCGCATCGCCGAGCTGGTGGAGCGCTCACTGATGCTGGTGACGGCGCTGAACACCCATATCGGCTACGACAAGGCCGCCCAGATCGCCAAGAAGGCCCACAAGGAAGGGACCAGCCTGCGCGAGGCCGCGCTGGCGCTTGGCCATGTGACGGCCGAGCAGTTCGATGCCTGGGTCGTCCCCGGCGCGATGGTCGGTCGCTAGTGCGACTGGGCTGGCGCCAGCAGCCGGTCCGTATAGGCAATCGCGATGGCCGACAGCAGGAATGCCAGGTGGATGATGGTCTGGTACATCAACACCTTCTCGTCGTAGTTGGCCGCGTTGATGAAGGTCTTCAGCAGGTGGATGGAGCTGATGCCGATGATGGCCGTGCCCAGCTTGACCTTGAGTACCGAGGCGTTGACATGGCTCAGCCACTCGGGCTGGTCGGGATGGCCCTCCAGGTCCATGCGTGAGACGAAGGTCTCGTAGCCGCCGACGATGACCATGATCAGCAGGTTGGAGATCATGACCACGTCGATGAGGCCGAGCACGACCAGCATCAGCACCGTCTCGTTCAGAGAAACCAGGGTCTCGCCCTTGTAGCCGATGCTCTTGACCAGGGTCTCCAGCGCATGGGCGTTGCCGAAGGCCGCCTCGATGAGGTGCACCAGCTCGGTCCAGAACTGATAGACGTAGACCGCCTGGGCCAGGATCAGCCCCAGGTAGAGCGGCAGCTGCAGCCAGCGGCTGGCGAAGATGAGGCGGGGCAGGGGGCGGAGCTGGGGATCGTGGGGCATGGAGAATGACCGAGCAGAATTGCGGGAAATTCTAGGTGGCGTGAATGACATCCTGCCGTCAGGGCATCGTCAGACGGCCAAAGCACAGTCCGCGCCAAGCAACCAAAGGAGACACGCCATGAGCACGCTGAACACCTATGCACCCAGCCCCGCGTGGGTCGCCAACGCCCATGTCAAGGGTGAGGCCGGCTACGCAGCGCTTGTGGCGGAAGCCGAGAAGGACTACGCCGGCTACTGGGCCCGCCTGGCCCGCGAGCTGCTGAGCTGGCAGACGCCATTCACCAAGACGCTGAACGACAGCGACGCGCCCTTCTTCAAGTGGTTCGAGGACGGCAAGCTCAATGTCTCCTACAACTGCCTGGACCGCCATGTCGAAGCCGGCAAGGGCGGCAAGACGGCCCTGATCTTCGAGGCCGACGACGGCACGGTCACCAACGTCACCTACGCCGAGCTGCTGGCCAAGGTCGGCCAGCTGGCCAATGCGCTGAAGGCCCGCGGCATCAAGAAGGGCGATCGCGTCGTCATCTACATGCCCATGTCGGTCGAAGGCGTGGTGGCGATGCAGGCCTGCGCCCGTATCGGCGCAACGCATTCCGTCGTGTTCGGCGGCTTCTCGGCCCAGTCCCTGCGTGACCGCGTGCAGGACGCCGGCGCCGTCGCCATCCTCTGCGCCGACGAGCAGCAGCGCGGCGGCAAGTCCCTGCCGCTGAAGGCCATCGTCGACGAGGCCCTGGACGGCGGCTCCTGCCCGACGCTGAAGGACGTCATCGTCTACCAGCGCACCGGCGGCAAGATCGCCTGGGTCGAGGGCCGCGACCTGTGGCTGCACGAGCTGATGAGCGCCGAGTCGACGAGCTGCGCCCCCGAGTGGGTCGAGGCCGAGCATCCGCTTTTCCTGCTCTACACCTCGGGCTCCACCGGCAAGCCCAAGGGCGTTCAGCACAGCACCGGCGGCTATCTGCTGCATGCGGCCCTGACCACCAAGTGGACCTTCGACCTGAAGGACGACGACGTCTTCTGGTGCACGGCCGACATCGGCTGGGTCACCGGCCACACCTACATCACCTATGGTCCCCTGGCCCTGGGCGGTACCGAGATCGTCTTCGAAGGCGTGCCCACCTACCCGGACGCCGGCCGCTTCTGGCAGATGATCCAGAAGCACAAGGTCACCATCTTCTATACGGCACCGACCGCCATCCGCTCGCTGATCAAGGCGGCCGAGAGCAACGAGGCCGTGCACCCGAAGAAGTACGACCTGTCGTCGCTGCGCCTGCTGGGCTCGGTGGGCGAGCCCATCAACCCGGCCGCCTGGGAGTGGTACCACCAGCATGTGGGCGGCGGCCGCTGCCCCATCGTCGACACCTTCTGGCAGACCGAGACCGGCGGCCACATGATCACGCCGCTGCCGGGCGTGACGACGCTGGTGCCGGGCTCCTGCACGCTGCCCTTCCCGGGCATCACGGCGGCCATCGTCGACGAGACCGGCAATGACGTGCCCAATGGCCAGGGCGGCATCCTGGTCGTCAAGAAGCCGTGGCCGTCTATGATCCGCACCATCTGGGGCGACCCCGAGCGCTTCAAGAAGAGCTACTACCCGGCCGAGCTCAAGGGCTACTACCTGGCCGGCGACGGCGCCATCCGCGACGCCGAGACGGGCTACTTCACCATCACTGGCCGCATCGACGATGTGCTTAACGTGTCGGGCCACCGCATGGGCACGATGGAGATCGAGTCGGCCCTGGTCAGCTGCACCGAGCTGGTCGCGGAAGCGGCGGTCGTGGGCCGTCCGGACGACACGACGGGCGAGGCCATCTGCGCCTTCGTCGTGCTGAAGCGCCCGCGTCCCACGGGCGACGAGGCCAAGGCCATTGCCAAGCAGCTGCGCGACCATGTGGCCAAGGAGATCGGCCCCATCGCCAAGCCCAAGGACATCCGCTTCGGCGACAACCTGCCCAAGACCCGCTCGGGCAAGATCATGCGGCGGCTGTTGCGGTCGGTGGCCAAGGGGGAGTCGGTCACGCAGGACACCAGTACCTTGGAAAATCCCGCGATCCTTGAGCAATTGGGTCAGGCCTACTGACCCGTTTGCTCAAGCCGCGCGACAGCGCGGGGAGGCGCAGCCGACAGCGGGATTTGGGGAGCACTCATGTGGCTCGCCACGTGAGTGATCACCACAACCCAACCATCCTGGAACAGCTGGGCCAGGCTTACTGACCCCGCAAGGCGGTGGGTGCCCCTCCACAAAGCGAGGGACGAGTACTGAAAGAGACCCTGTGGGGCCTCTTTTCATTGCCAAACAGGGGATGGCCCGGCCCATCCCTTTTCGCTTTCATGGCGTGGCCACAGCCGGAGTTCACGCCATGACCTTCCCCGCTCGCGTTTCTCGCCTTGCATGGCTGCTGCTCGCCGCGAGCGCCGCGGTTTCCAGCCAGGCAGCGGTCACCGGGCGATTGCATATCAATGGCGGCAGCAGCTTCCAGACGAGCGGGCTGTTGCCGGACAAGGTCTTCACCTTCCACGACGAGGCGGAGCCGCCGCAGACCTTGTTCTTCCAGCAGTCGTTCAACAGCAGCCAGAGCCCGCCGCAGATCATCTATGGGCGCATGGCCAACGCCAGGATGGACGGCAGCGATGGGGTGCTGTCCGCCTATGTCGATGCCGAGCTCAAGGGGATCCCGCCGCGCTCCGATCCTGGGTTGGGCATCTATGCGGAGGCCAAGCTGAACGGGCAGGACTACTTCACCGTCACGTCAGGCTTGCTGCCGGTCGGCGCGCTCACGCAGCTGAGTTTCGACCTGGACGTCATGGGCAACGGCCGGGCCTTTGCAGACTTCAAGGTGGCCGAGATATTTACCAACGGCGGCCAGTCCAACAAATTGACCCTGAGCTACAACGATCCTGGCAATGGCCTGGTGACGTCGACGACGCATGGCAGCTTCATGGCGAAGGTCGGCACCAGCTACTCCATCGAATATTCACTGACGGCCTCGGGCGGGGTGAGCATCTTCGGGCTGAGCAGCGCCAACCCGGTCAAGTTCATCGTGTCGGACTACTTCCACACGGCCCATGTCTATGCCCAACCGGATGCGCCGAACGTCGTGCTGCAGACGCTCAGCGGGCATGACTACGCCCAACCCGTGCCGGAACCGGCCAGCGCCTGGTTGCTGCTGGCCGGCCTCGGGTTGACGATCTGGGTGCGGCGCCGGCGCTTCAGACGCGCTGGCGGTTGCGCAGCTTGAAGCCGATCAGGCCCAGCCCTCCCAGCAGCAGGGCATAGCTGCCCGGCTCAGGCACCGCCGACACATTCAGCGCCTGGTCCAGATGGATCTTCAGGAACTCGGTGTTGTCCGAGCCGAGGTTGCGGCCGCCGGTGCCGGGGTAGTTGTTGTCGTTGGCCACCAGCAGGGTGTGAGCGTCCAGGATCAGCACACTCTCGATGGTCGTGAATGGGAAGGTGAAGGCGGCGCTGCCATCGCCGTTGAGATCATGCGGATCGGCGATGTTCATCAGGTCGACGACCTCGCTCTTGATGACGTTGCCGCTGCCGTCGACGTGGTTCAGGTCGATGCGGAAGATCTTCTTGAAAGGTGTGCCGCCGCCCGTCGCCGTGGCGCCATTGCGCTCGATGATGAGGAACTCGTGGTCGTTGATGGCCGTCATGTCGCCGATATTGGTGCCGGCGGCATCGAGCTTGTAGTTCCACTGCTGGCCCGTGTAGCTCTCCGTGTTGACGTCGAAGGCGTTGATGCGCAGCGTCTTGGCCGGGTCGCCCGTGACCGTGCCTTCCAGCAGCGTGTAGAGGCGGTCGCCATTGGGGTTGATGGTCATGCCCTCGAAGCCGTTGGAGCGGCCCAGCGTCGCGCTGGCGCTGCCGTTGATGACGGCCTCGTTCTGCGGCGACAGCACACCGAGCATGCCGATCTCGCGGCGCTGCACCACACCCTGGGCATTGGTCTTGACCAGGTAGGGGCCGAACTCGTCGCCGAACCAGAGGTTGCCGTTCTTGTCCTTGCGCACCGATTCGATGTCGAGGTCGGCGCCGGTCAGCTGGCGGTTGGAGCGAATGCTGGCATCGACCAGCGGGTTGGCCGCGCTGTTGTAGTAGCGGCTGTAGTCGGCCTGGATCTTGATGGACAGCAGATTGTTGGGGTCGGACAGACCCATGTAGCTGCCGGCCGTAAAGCCGGACATGGCGGCGCCGGTCGTGAAGTTGGCGGCCGATACCGTACCGGTGCCGCCGGCGGCTGTCTTGAAGTTCGGCGTGACGGCATACATGCGCAGCAGTGCGTCCGCCGAGTTTTCCTTGGCGCCGAAGCCGTTGTCGGGCATGAAGAGGTAGGTGCCTGCCTTGGGGCCGGCCAGCACGGCGGAGAAGCCTTGCACCGACTGCTTGTCCAGCAGCGGCAGCGGGTTGCCGCCGGCGCCGGTGGCGAACTGGCCGGTCGTCGGGCCTTCGGCGAAGGTATTGGCCGGCATCAGGGCCCAGCCTTCCAGCGTGGCCGAGGCGGCCTGCACGGTGCCACCGGCAGTCAGGGCGGCAAGGGTCGCCGCGAGGGCGGCGAGTTTCGGGGTGTGGGTCATGGGCGGCGCCGTCAAAGGCGCGCAGAAGGCCTGCGCGCGGCGGATTCTTGGAAACCGCCATGACTGCCCTGTGAAGCCGGCCATGGGCTGAAACGAAGTTCTAGGGATGCGCGCCTCAAATGCAAACAGGCCCCGCAGGGCCTGTTCTCGATGGGGCGACGGCCTTACTTGACCGTCAACACCCACTTGGCCAGCGTCTCGGCCTCGGCCGGGCTGACCTGGGTGTTGGCCGGCATGGGCACGGGGCCCCAGACGCCGGAGCCACCCTTGACGATCTTGTCGGCGAGCTTCTTGTAGGCGTCCTTGTCCTTGGCGTACTTGGCGGCCACGTCCTTGTAGGCGGGGCCGACGAGCTTCTTGTCCAGGGCATGGCAGGCCATGCAGTTCTTCTTCTGCGCCAGTTCCTGGTTGGCGAAGGCGGCGGGGGCGATGACGAGGGCGAAGCTGAGGATCAGGGCTTTCTTCATGCGAACCTTTCGGGGCGTTGGACTACAGTGGGTGCAAAGATACCTGAAGGAGATGCCGCATGGCATTCGTGTTGTTGGGTGTGCTCTTCATCGTGCTGCGCGCGGGCGGCTGGGTGCAGTTCCACAAGGACGATTTCTGGGCCTGGGCCATCGTGCTGTCGCCCTTTTTGCTCGCCGTGATCTGGTGGTGGTGGGCGGATTCCAGCGGCCTCACGCAACGCGGCGCCATGAATTCCCTGGAGGCCAAGAAGGAAGCCCGCCGCCAGCAGCTCATGGAGGGACTGGGGCAGGTCAAGCCGGGAACAAAGAAAAAGCGGTGACGCGCTAACGCCCCCGCTTCTCGGATCGTTGACGGCGATTCATTTCGAGTTGTGACGCCGGCTTGAAGCCCGGCGTGCCCACTCACTCGAATCGGTCAAGCACCGCCCCGGAACTGGCACTGGACGCGTTCTTCGCGAACTTGGCCAGCACGCCCCGCGTGTAGCGCGGCGCCGGCTTGACCCAGGCCGCACGGCGCTTGGCCAGTTCGGCGTCGTCGACGTTCAGATTGAGCAGCAACTGGTGGGCATCGATGGTGATGGAGTCGCCTTCCTGCACCAGGGCGATGACGCCACCTTCGTAGGCCTCCGGCGCCACGTGGCCGACGACCATGCCCCAGGTGCCGCCAGAGAAGCGGCCGTCGGTGATGAGGCCAACGCTCTCGCCCAGGCCCTGGCCGATCAACGCGCCGGTAGGGGCCAGCATCTCCGGCATGCCGGGGCCGCCCTTGGGGCCGAGGTAGCGCAGCACCATGACGTCGCCGGCCACAATTCTGTTGGCCATGATGGCGGCCAGGGCCGATTGCTCGTCGTCGAAGACGCGCGCCGGGCCGGTGATGACGGGGTTCTTCAGGCCGGTGATCTTGGCCACGCAGCCTTCGGGGCTCAGATTGCCCTTCAGGATGGCCAGATGGCCTTCTTCGTAGATGGGCTTGGCGACGGGTTGGATGACGTCCTGGTCGGCGCTCAGGGCCGGCACGTCGGCCAGGTTCTCGGCCACCGTCTTGCCGGTGATGGTGATGCAGTCGCCATGCAGCAGGCCGGCTGTCAGCAGTTCCTTCATGACGGCGGGTACGCCGCCGGCCTTGTGCAAGTCCACGGCCAGGTATTTGCCACTGGGCTTGAGGTTGCACAGCACCGGGATCTTCTTGCGCATGCGCTCGAAGTCGTCGATGGTCCAGTCCACCTCGGCCGCGTGGGCGATGGCCAGGAAGTGCAGCACCGCGTTGGTCGAGCCGCCCGTGGCCATGATGACGGCGACTGCGTTTTCGATGGCCTTCTTGGTGACGATGTCGCGCGGCTTCAGGTCGGCCTTGACGGCATCGACGAGGTAGGCCGACGCCTTTTTGACGTTCTCGACCACCTCGTCCTCGACGTTGGACATGCTGGACGAGTGGGGCAGGCTCATGCCCAGGGCCTCGAAGGCCGAGCTCATGGTGTTGGCCGTGTACATGCCGCCGCAGGAGCCGCTGCCGGGGATGGCGCGCTTCTCGATCTGGCAGAAGTCTTCCTCGCTCATCTTGCCGGCGCTGAACTGGCCCACGGCCTCGAAGACGCTGACGATGTTGAGGTCCTGGCCCTTGTAATGGCCGGGCTTGATGGTGCCGCCGTAGATGTAGATGGCCGGCACATTGGCGCGCAGCATGCCCATCATGCCGCCCGGCATGTTCTTGTCGCAGCCGCCGATGACCATGACGCCGTCCAGCCACTGGCCGCCCACGCAGGTCTCCACGCAGTCGGAGATGACCTCGCGCGACACCAGGCTGTACTTCATGCCTTCGGTGCCCATGGCCATGCCGTCGGAGATGGTCGGCGTGCCGAACAGCTGGGCATTGGCGCCGGCGGCCTTGAGGCCGATGACGGCGGCGTCGGCGAGCTTTTGCAGGCCGGAGTTGCAGGGCGTGATGGTGGAGTGGCCGTTGGCGATGCCGATCATGGGCTTGCCGAAATCGCTCTCCTGGTAGCCCATGCCGTAGTACATGGAACGGTTGGGCGCACGGGCGACGCCCTCGGTGATGTTCTTGCTGCGGCGGTTGGCTTCGCTCATGGCGGTCTCCTGGAGAAGCCGGCAGTTTGGCGCGGCCTGGTTCGCTTTTCAAATATATTGTTTGCTCTGCATTGATATGCATGGTGAATCAATGATCGAGTTGCGACCCCTCCAGCAATTCCTCGCCGTGGCCGAACTGCTGCATTTCGGCCGCGCCGCCGAGCGCCTGCACATGAGCCAACCGCCGCTGACCCAGGCCGTGCGCAAGCTCGAGGTCCAGCTCGGCGTGCAGCTCTTCGAGCGCAGCAGCCGCAGCGTGCGGCTGACGCCGGCCGGCGCGGCCCTGCAGGCCAGCGCGCAGAAGCTGCTGGCCGAAGCGGCTGCGCTGCCCTCGGAGGTGAGGGCGGTGGCCGACGGCCTGGCCGGCCGGCTGCGTCTGGCCTTTGTGTCGACGGTGGGCTTTGGCGGCCTGCCGCAATGGCTGCGCTCTTTCCGCGAAGCCTGTCCCCAGGTGGCCCTGAGCCTGCGCGAGGCGACGCTGGACGTGCAGCTGCGCGAGTTCGAGGCTGGCAGCATCGATGCCGGTTTCGTCATCCACACCCCGGGCGCGGCGCCGGCCGGCTTCCAGCGCCTGTCCATCGGCATCGAGCCTTTGGTGCTGGCCTTGCCGAGCAGCGATGAGACGCCCAGCGACGCCCAGTGCCTGACCGCGCCCCTGGTCATCTTCCCGCGCGAGGTGGCGCCGTCGCTGTACGACGCGATCCTGGCCCACCATGGCAGCGCCGGCGTGGCCCAGGAGGCCATCCAGATGCAGACCATCATCAACCTCGTGTCGGCGGCCATCGGCGTAGCCTGGGTGCCGGCCAGCCTGCAGGGGCTGCAGCGGGCCGGCGTCAGCTACCGCGACATGCCAGGGGCGCCCCAGGTCGAGACCAGCCTGATCTGGCGTGCCGATGCGCCACCCGTCGTCGCCCGCTTCGTCGAGCACGTGCGCACCCATGCCTGAAGTCATTGGTGCAAACCCGTGTCGTCCTGGGCATTGCCGAAGCGTTAACGAATTCACACTCTGGAGACCCCCGCATGACCCTTCGCCTGCTTCCCCTCGCCCTGGCCCTGCTGGCCGGCGCCGCCCAGGCCGACCTGCTCAAGGACCCGCAATGGCAGGGCTGGCTCGATGCCGGCAAGACGGCCGATCTGGTGCGCGCGGCCAAGGCCAAGGGCGATGACGACCAGGCCGCCGTGGCTCTTGCCCTGGCCGCCGTGGACGACAACGACGGCGCGCGCCTGGAAGCCGCCATTCCCGCCCTGCAGGCTTGCGTGGACAAACGCCCCACATCGGCAAATTCAGCTGGCTGCGCCTATGCCCTGGGCCGCGTCTACGGCCAGCAGGCGATGACGGCCAGTGTCTTCAAGATGCCCGGCCTGG
Organism: Roseateles saccharophilus; assembly: GCF_031458095.1. Classification (GTDB taxonomy): domain Bacteria; phylum Pseudomonadota; class Gammaproteobacteria; order Burkholderiales; family Burkholderiaceae_C; genus Pelomonas; species Pelomonas saccharophila_A. Next base: position 584,426 of record NZ_JAVDXU010000001.1, on the reverse strand, counting down.
CCACCAAGACCAAGGAACAGTTCGTCAAGGCGGTCGAACTCGATCCGCAGCTCTTCGAGGCGCGCACCGGCCTGACGCAGTTCTATCTGATGGCGCCCGGCTTTGCGGGGGGCAGCACGGCCAAGGCCAAGGAGCTGGCCGTGGAGGTGCAGGCGCGCCAACCCGAGCAGGCCAAGGTGCTGCGCGCCTTGCTGGCCATGAACGACAAGGACTGGACCAGCGCCGAGCGCGAGTTGACCGGCGTCAAGGCGGGCGACGACCATGCCCTGCAGCGCGAACTGCGCGGCGCCTGGACCCGAGTCGGCTTCGAGCACATGGAGCAGAAGAACTTTGCCAAGGCGCGGGGCGTGTTCGAGGCGCTGCAGCGCGACTACCCGGCGCATGCTGCCGGCCCCTATGGCCTGGGTCGCACCGCCCTGGAGCAAGGCCAGACCGACGAAGCCATCAAGTCTTTGGAGCGCGCGCGCAGCCTGGAAGGCGCCGAGCGCCTGCCCATCGACCACCGCCTGGGCCAGGCCCTGATCGCCAAGGGCGACAAGGCCGGCGCTAAGGCGGCCCTGGAGCGCTTCGTGCAGAACAAGCGCGCCAATCCGCGCAACGTCGACGACGCGAAGAAGCTGCTGGCCGGCCTGGCCTGAGCGGGTGGGGAGAGGGGCGCTGGCTATGATGCCGGCCGCTTCTCTTTGCATCGGCCATGCTGGTTCATCCTCAGTTCGACCCCATCGCCATCCACATCGGCTCCAAGGGCATCCATTGGTATGGCATCACCTATCTGATCGCCTTCGGCCTCTTCCTGTGGCTGGCCACGCTGCGTTCGCGCATGCCCCAGCACGCGGCCGTCGGCTGGACCAAGCGTGATGTCGACGATGTGCTCTTCTACGGCGTGCTCGGCGTCGTGCTGGGCGGGCGGCTGGGCTATTGTTTCTTCTACAAGCCCGCCTACTACGTCCAGCACCTGAGCGAGGTCATCCGCGTCTGGGATGGCGGCATGTCCTTCCACGGCGGCCTGCTGGGCGTGCTGCTGGGCCTTTATCTGTTCGGGCGCCGCCGCGGCCGCAGCTTCCTCGAGGTGTCCGACTTGGTCGCGCCCTGCGTGCCCACGGGCATCATGGCCGTGCGCCTGGGCAATTTCATCAATGGCGAGTTGTGGGGCCGACCGGCGCCGGCCGATCTGCCCTGGGCCATGATCTTTCCGCAGGCCAATGACGGCGGCATTGCCCGCCATCCCTCCCAGATCTACCAGGCGGCCGGCGAGGGCCTGCTGCTCTTCATCATCCTGTGGTTCTATGCCCGCAAGCCGCGCGCGACGGGGCAGATCTCGGGCGTCTTCATGATGGGCTACGGCGTGCTGCGCTTCGTCGCCGAATACTTCCGCGAGCCCGATGACTTCCTCGGCCTGCGCGCCCTGAACTGGAGCCAGGGCCAGTGGCTGAGCCTGCCCATGGTGATCGTGGGCGCCGCCCTCTTTGCCTGGGCCACGAAGCGCAACCAGAGGCCTGCATGAGACAGATCTTTTTCGATACCGAAACCACCGGCCTCGAGGCCGACAAGGGCGACCGCATCATCGAAGTCGGCTGCGTGGAGATGGTGAATCGCCAGCTGACCGGCAACAACCTGCACCTCTACATCAACCCCGAGCGCGCCAGCCACGAGGATGCGTTGCGGGTGCACGGCCTGACCGAAGCCTTCCTGTCCGACAAGCCCAAGTTCGCCGAGATCGTCGATCAGCTGCTGGCTTTTCTCTCCGGTGCCGAGCTGGTCATCCACAACGCGCCTTTCGACATCGGCTTCATCAATGCCGAGCTCAAGCGCCTCAAGCGTGGCGTGCTGACCGACCACGTCGGCGGCGTGCGCGACACCCTGTTGATGGCGCGCGACCTCTTCCCCGGCAAGGCCAATTCTCTGGACGCGCTGTGCCGTCGCCTGGAAGTCGACAACACCAAGCGCGTGCTGCACGGCGCGCTGCTGGACGCCGAGCTGCTGGCCGACGTCTACATCCGCCTGACGCGTGGCCAGGACGCGCTGCTCATGGATGACCATGGCGACGGCGGTGGCGGGGACAGCCATGCCACCGTCGAGGCCGTGGACCTGAGCCGTTTCGTGCTGCCGGTGCTGCATGCCAGCGAGGCCGAAATGGCGGCCCACGCCAAGCTGCTGACCGACCTCGACAAGGCGGCGGGCGGTTCCTGCAAGTGGCGTGTGCTGGAGCCCGCCCAACCCGTGGCATAATCGTGGGCTTCCCGGAAACGGGTCCGTTTTTCCAGGGCGGTTAGCTCAGCGGTAGAGCACTGCCTTCACACGGCAGGGGTCGCAGGTTCGAACCCTGCACCGCCCACCAAAACTTCGTTGTGAATCAACAAGTTGCGGTGCCCTGGAAACAGCCGAACACTCGGGTAGGCCAAAAGTAGGCCAAAGCGGTTTTTGATTGGGCGGTTAGCTCAGGGGTAGAGCACGTCCTTCACACGGACGGGGTCGGGGGTTCGAAACCCTCACCGCCCACCAATCGAAGACTTCAACAGACCGGCCTCGAGCCGGTTTTCTTTTTCTGACTCTGGGTTGCGCCCCTTGTGACCGGGCGCCACTGCGCCACCTTGACATGGTGGGGGTCGTTGGTTCGAATCCAATCGCGCCTACCAAATTTGGTAGGTAGAACAAGCACTTAGCGGAAACGCTAGGTGCTTCTTCTTTGGTCGTACGGAAAAAGTACGAAGAATTGGTCTCGATTCCAGGCAGCTACTCTTGCGCGACGTGCTCCGCCTCACGCAGGAGGCACGGAGACTTTGACCGTACTAGTCCATCCGTGGCGGCCAGCCTCAGGCCGCTGTAGCCAGGCCGACGGCGGCTTCGCAGCGAGGCTGCGTGAGAACCCTTCGGCAGCTTCGTTGGTCGTCAGTTGATGCGCTGCGCGCCAGGTTTGCGCGCGAATCCCACGCATCAGGAAGTGCGTCCAGCCCATCCGATGCTTGAGGGTGCCGAAGACGTATTCGATGGTGCGCTTGTCTTGGCACGATTGCAAACCGAGATTCCTGACTACAAGGCCTCGCTCGGGCCTTGGAGTCGCGACGAAGTGGTTGAATACCCTTGCCGCCGAGTACAAGAGCCTTGAGCCCGCAGCGTCTGTGGAGGTCGAGTCGTTCGTTCAATCCCAGGCCGTTATTCAGGAGCTTGTGTTTCGTGCGTAGAGCGCATCGGTTCGTAAGCGTCCTGGAAAGTCATGGTTGACGCGAGAATGCGGTAATCACTGACCTGCTGCTGGCGCCGTTTGGCCGCTCGGAACATGACTGCTGCGCACGCTATTGGAGCCACCGACCAAGAGGCATACCGAGTTGCCGTCGCTAGCATTCGCCGCCACTCGATGGACGCTGGGAGCTGGAAGCACACCGAGATTGGCGAGCTGCATCCTGGCTTGGCTGAGCTCCTCGCACTCGATCCCAGCGAGCTTCCTATCGCAAGCGCGTACTTCTCTGCCGAGAGCTGGTGGGCCATTACGACGCGACGGATCACCGGGTGCTATCGAGGAGAGATTTCATCTCTCGACCGCGGTACGGCGTCGATGCCGAGTGGGGAGGCTTCAAGGGCATCAAGCGAAGTGAAGCGCCGAATTCCCCGGCCACGGAGGTCGCCACAGTTACGTCAGCCAAGGCTGATCGACCGGTGCACTTTGAGTTCGAGACCGGCAAAGCCTCGATGGCGCCCATCTATGGCTGCATGTTCTGGAGTCGAGTCACACGGTTCCACCACGCTGCCGACTAACCGATTGTCTCTCTGAGCTTGCGGGCGGTGACGAGGCCTGCCAGCGATGCGGAAGTAGCTCGCGCATGTCGTTGTGCGTATTCCAGTGCTCGTGAGCAGTCGATCCAGCGCGTTGAGCACCGCGTCTACTGCTCGTTCGCAGTCGCTGCTTGGCTCTAAATTTTCTACAGCGGTGGGCAACGCATAGCGTTGTCCACGGCCAGCCGGGCGCGCAGCGCCCGGCCCCGCGTCACGTGCGCTCGAAAGGCCCGGGTGTCGTTGGTGCATCGGACGCCGCAAGGCTTTTCTGCCACCACTCCACGTCGCACCAGGCGCCGTGCTTGAAGCCACCTTGCGGTACACGGATCGGCTCAAAACCCAGCGCCTCATGCAGCCCCACGCTCCATGCATTTGGGCAAAACGACGCCAGCGAAAGCCTGGCAGTAGCCAAGCCCCAAGCTGGGGCTACCGCAGCGGGTGTTCAGGCTCATAACCAGCGACGAACTTGAGTCAGGTAGCTCACATAGGCGTCGCCAAACGCAGCACGCAGCGCTCGTTCCTCGGGCACGATCTGAAATCGCGTGATGTAGGCGATGAAGGCTATCGGGCCGAGCAGCCCCAACGGCGCACCAAGGGCAGCGGCCCAGGCGAGCAGGACGAACAGCAGTCCGACGTACATCGGATTGCGGGTGAAGCGATAGACACCGTTGGTGACCAGCGCCGACGTCGCCTCCGGCTTCATCGGATTCATCGTGGTCTTCGCGCGCCGAAACACCGTGATGCCCGCCGCGCTGAAGGCGCCCCCAATCGCCGCAAGCAACAGAGCAGCCGCAGCACGCGGCAGCAGACCCACGTCGACCCCAGGCATGAACCGGTAGATGCTCCACATCGCCAGGGCGATCACCAAGGCCACGACCGGCGGCGGCACTTTCAGTTCGAGGGCATCCATGGCTTCCCCAATGCGTGTGGACCGGCAGCCTAGATCAATGCGCCGGATTCAGTCGAGGGTGCGTCTCCTCACCCCAGCGGAAGAGCACGGCGCCGGACACCGCCATCGACACCGAGACGAGCCAGAACGAGCTTTCCAGCTTCCCTCCCGCAGCGGCGGCGGCACCGAGAGCCAGGGCGCCGACGCCGTAGCCCAGGTCGCGCCAGAACCGATAGATACCGATGGCAGAGGCACGCCATGCCGGGTGCGCAATGTCGGCGACGGCGGCGCTGAGATTTGGGTACAGCATCGCCATGCCGAGGCCTGTGATCGCAGCCGACAAGCTCCACCATGCGGCGCCGTCACCCAGGGGCATCAATCCGACGCCGACACCGCATATCCACATGCCCCAGCCATTGAGCTGATGACGGCCCAGCCGGTCGGACAGCCGGCCGGTGAAGAACTGCGCGGCACCCCAGGTGAAACCGTAAACACCAACGATCCAACCGATGCCGGACAGGCTGACGCCTCGCTGGTGCAAGAAGACCGGCCAGAAGGCCCACACCAGCGCATCCACGAACTTCTCCACCAGGCCGGCTTGGCAGAGCGCGGCCATACGCCGGTCGCGCCAGCTCATCAGCAGGAACATCTCGGCGGTGGACGGCTGGGCGCTGACACCTGACGGATAGCGAGGGCGCAAGGTCTGCACCGTCGCGTCCGTCTGCCGCTTCACCTCGTCACGCGCCCAGGGCAGCGTTTCGGTGACCCCGAGCCAGGCCAGCATGGTGGCCAGCCCGATCACCACCATGCCGAACCACAGCAGTGCCTCGCGGGCGCCAAAGATCGAGGCAAGGTAGCCCGTGACGACGCCGGCAATGGCAACGCCAACATAGCCAGCGAACTCATTGAGCCCGATGACCAGGCCACGCTGGTCTGCGCGGGTGAAGTCCAGTTTGGCCGTCTGCGTCATGGACCAGGTCAGTCCCTGATTGATGCCCAGCAGCGTCGTCGCGACGACCACCCAGGCCCAGCTCGCAGCGAAGTACACCAGCAGCGGAATCGGCAGCGCCACCAGCCAGCCCAACAGCAGCACGCGCTTGCGTCCCAGCAACTCGGCCAGGCGGCCCGCGACAAAGTTCAGTGTGCCCTTCACAAAGCCGAAGGCCACGACGAAGGCTCCCAGCAGCATGAAGGAGCCGCGGGGAACGCCGAACTCCGTCTCGGCCAGTGCTGGAACGACGGTGCGCATCAGGCCGAGGGTCAGGCCCACGAACAGCACCTGCAGGAGCTGGTGCAGGAACTGCCCTCGGTTGGCGCGGATTCCAAAGTCCATCGCGTTCACGCCGGCACGGTGTGCGGTGCAACGCCGCGCAGGTTCGCTGCCACGATGCTTTCCATGTCGTCGGGCTGCGCCGGGACCACTGCCGTCAGCGCGTCGATGAACTCCGCCTTGGGCAGCGACAGGAGCGGGTTGAAGCGCATCTCGAAGCCGAGAGTGGACGCTGGCTTGCCGGAGAGTCCCGCGCCACAGGCGCTGCCGGCCTGGTGCCCGGGATAGATTTCCAGCTCGGGCGGCAGCGTCAGCAGCCTGCCGTGCAGGCTGTCATGGAGCATGGCCGCCATCTCGCGCTCGCGCCCCGCCAGATCGGGGCGGCCGACAGCGCCGACGAACAGCGTGTCGCCCGTGATGACGAACCAGGGCTCGTTGCCGCGCCGCAGGTCACGCACCAGCAGGCAGACGCTGTCGAGCGTATGGCCGGGCGTGTGGATGACATCGACGAGGACGTTGCCCGACTCCAGCCGTTGGCCGTCGTGCAGAGGCGAAAACTCGAAGCCCACGCGCCCGGCGTTGCTCTCGTGCAGGTAGTAGGCCGCACCGGTTCGCTGCGCCAGTGCGAGCCCACCGGACAGATGGTCGGCATGGACATGGGTGTCGATGACGTGGGCGATGCGCACGCCGGCCTTGTCAGCCCCTTCCATGAACCAGTCTTCGTCGCCGGCAACGACATCGACCGCGACAGCCTTCTGCAGGCCGGCGCAGCCGAAAAAGTAGGACAGCGTGGCGCCGGCGGCCGGGCGTTGGCGGAAGAACATGGCGGCCTCCTCAGGCTTCGGTCACCGGCAGACCTCGCGCACGCCACTCGGCCACGCCATCGGTCAGATGAAAGGCCTGGTAGCCCTTCTTGCGCAGCAGCTCGACGGCGGTCTTAGCCATTAGGCAGAAGGGGCCGCGGCAATACGCGACGACGGGCACATCGCCGGGGAGTTCGGCCACACGCTTCTTGAGTTCGTCCAGCGGCATGGAGCGTGCGTGCGGCAGATGGGCGGCCGAGAACTCCTCTTCGGGTCGCACATCCAGCACCAGGACTTCGCCCTCTGCTGCGCGCCGCAGGATGTCGGCGCGCTCAACCCCCTGCAGCTCATCACCGTGCTCGACGATGGACGCCACCGCCATCTGCAGCTCCACTAGGCGCTCCTCGGCCTCGGTGCGCAGATGGACCCACAGGTCCGCCACGCTGGTGCTGGCCAGCCGATAGAAGACGTACTTGCCGTCCTTGCGCGTGTCCACCAGACGCGCCAGCCGCAACTCCTTCAGGTGCGCGCTGGCGAGCTTGACGCTGATGTCGGCCTGCAGGGCCAGCGTCTCAACCGTCTTTTCACCCTGACACAGCAACTCGATCAGTTCGAGCCGCTTGGGGCTGGCGACGGCCTTGCCTATGCGGGCGACCTGCTCGTAGAGGTGGTTCTTTAGCTCTCTCATGCCAACATTCTATGCTTTGTTGGAATGTTGGCGAATGGATGGTCACCCCAGTGCCGACTAAAGCTTGGCTAGGGCTTGCTTGTCGCGGTCCGGAATCCCGCGAACACATCACGCCGGTGCGGCTGGAAGAAGTTGCGGTAGCGGGCGTCGTGCATGCGGCTGTGGGCCGCGAACGATCCACCACGCAGTTCGCGGTGGTCGTGGAACCAGGGGGCCGAGTAGTCCCTGTATGGTCCGGGCTCGAACCCTGGATAGGGCTCAAACGGCGTCGCAGTCCACTCCCAGACGCTGCGGCCCCACTCGAACATGCCGGGTGCCACAGACGTGACAGCGAACTCCCACTCAGTCGCCGTAGGCAGTCGGCGCCCTGCCCATCGGCAGTAGGCCTCGGCCTCCCAGGCGTTCACGTGGATGACCGGCCGTGCGGTTTCCAAGTCGGTCCAGCGGTCAAACCAGCGCACCTCCCAGCGGCCGGCTTCCCGCTCCCGCCAGCGCTCGGGATGCGAGACCGCCTCGGCTGCGCGCCACGCGCCTGCTTCACCCGGCCACCAAGCGGCATCGGCATAGCCACCCGCCTCCACGAAGCGCAGGAACTGGCCGGCGGTGACGGGCGCGGCGTCGATGCTGAACGGCTGCAGCGCGCTGGAGGACGACGGCAGTTCGTTGTCAAAGGCAAAGCCTGTTCGGCGGTGCGGCCAGCCGCGCTGGAACGCGCCGCCGGACAGTTGCAGTTGGCCCTCGCGCATGACGGGCTTGAGCTCGCAGTCGCGCGGTGGCGCGAAGCCGAGCACGCCACGCAGCCAGGCGAAGGCTTCGGCGTGCATGTCCTCATGGAACAGCGTCAGGCGGTGCATGTAGGCCGCGTCATCGCCGCTCCCTTCTGGCGGCACCGTCGCGATGCAGGCGTCGAGCTGGGCCTGCAGCCGGTCCAGCAGCGCCTGCCGAGTGACGGGCTCGATGTCCCAGCGTCGGGCGTGGGGCAGACGCGCCGAGTCGAAGCAGTCGTCGGGACCGATGAAGCGTGGTGGCTGCTGGGCATTCACAATGCCCTGCCCATCGACGCGATGCGGGCCGCGCAAAACCCAGAACTCCCCGAACCAACCCACGTGCCCAAGCTCCCAGGGGACGGGGTTGACGCCGAGGCGATAAGGGAAGGACCACTGTGCGTCGTCGAGGTCGGTCACCCGGGAGAGCAGCACCTCGCGGCTGTCGCGCAAGGCGGCGGCGAGTGCGACGCCACTCAACCGGCGAGCGTCCTGAGAGATGTCCTGTGTCAACATGAGGTGATGCCCAGGCCTTCAGTGTGCATCGTTTCGCCGGCCCGTCAGGCCGACAACAACGGCAATTGGCGGACGGCCGACCGTTGGAAGGCGCACTTGCAGCCGGTGGCCGATGTCGAGGTGCGACAGGCATGGGACGGGCAACCGGTCGACATGCTGATCGCGCTGCATGCACGCCGGTCTGCGCCCTCCATCGAGCGGTTTCATCAGATCATGCCAGGGCGGCCCATCGTGCTGGTCTTGACGGGCACGGATGTCTACCGCGACATTGACGCGGACCCCGAGGCGCAGCGCTCACTGGTGCTTGCGGATCGGATCATCTGCCTGCAGCCGTTGGCGCTTCGGCGGCTGGACGCACCGCTGCAAGCCAAGGCCATCTCGGTGGTTCAGGGCGCCGAGCCGCTGCGGAACACACGCGCCGATGGGCCAGCCCGGTTTGTGGCGGTCGGGCACCTGCGCGCCGAGAAGGACCCGCTGACGCTGATGCGCGCGGTGCGTCGGTTGCCGCGCGGCGTTGAGGTGTTGCACATCGGTGCCGCACTGGACGAGTCCTTCGCGGCCGCCGCCCAGGCAACGATGCGCGACTGCCCTGACTACCGCTGGACCGGCGCCATGGATCATCAGCTAGTGCGGGAAAAGGTCGCCAGTGCGACGGCGCTGGTGCACATGAGCCGGCTCGAAGGGGGTGCCAACGTGGTCATCGAGGCCATCGTGTCGGCGACGCCCGTGCTCGCCAGCCACATTGACGGCAATGTCGGGCTGCTTGGCGAGGGCTATGGCGGCTACTTTCCCGTGGGCGATGACGAGGCGCTGGCCGCGCTGATGTTGCGCTGTGTCCCGCAGCCGGACCTCGTGGCTTCGCTCGCCGCACAGTGCGCACTACTGGCGCCCGAGTACACGGCTGCGGCCGAGGGCGAGCGCCTGCGTGCCCTGGTGACCGGGTGCCTCGTCCAGACCTAGACTGCGACCCGCTTGTCCCGAAAGGACCCTCCGCATGAAGATCGCCCAAGCCAGCGCCACCTTGCTGCTCTCCACTTTCGCGCTGACGAGCGCACTTGCGGCCGATGCGCCGGCTGCCGGCGATCCCTTTGTGCCGATGGCTCGATTCATCGGCAATTGGACCGGCAAGGCAAGCGGCCAGGCAGGCGATGGCGATGTGACGCGCAGCTACAGCTTCGTCATGAACAAGCGCTTCATCCAAGAAAGCAACGTCTCGCGCTACCCGGTTCAGGAGAAGAACAAGAAGGGCGAGGTCCACGAGCACATGGGCATGTTCAGCTACGACAAGTCGCGCAAGCAGATCGTGCTGAGGCAGTTCCATGTGGAAAGCTTCGTCACGACCTATCGCATGCAGCCGCCCGTCGAAGGGGAGACGACGCTGGTGTTCGAAAGCGAGAACTTCGAGAACTTCAGCAACACCTGGCGCGGACGCGAGACCTACGAGTTCGCCTCGGACGACGAGTTCACCGAGACCTTTGAGCTGGCGCCGCCCGAGAAGCCGTTCCAGGTCTACAGCCAGACGCGCTTCAAGAGGGAAAAGCGCTGAAGCTGCCCGCGGACTTGTAGCCTGCCGAAGGCCCACGGAATATGAATTGGATGTGCCGCTCTTAGGAGGACGCCGTCCCTGGCTGCACACCGTCCGGTCTCGGCACGGCCGACTCTCCGTTCCTGAGTCGCTCTTCACTGGTGAACGAGAAAAGCTCAGTCACCTTCATGTACTTGCCGGTGTCGACGTGGAGGTTCAAAAAGTCCGCATCCCGCTGCAGGCATGTGCGCATGAGCCGATCCCATGACTCAAGCTTGTAGAGGTCCTGTTCGCTCGCCTTTGCCCCGAGCGATACGGGATGGACCACCACATTTGTCCTTTTGTCGTGGTGCACATATAGCCAGTTAGGAAACATCATGTCGATAGCTCCGAAAAGTTCATCCGCCACCCTGGCCAACGCCGGCATGGCCCTCACGCTTTGCTGCGTGGCCATGTAAGCCATCCAGGCCAGCCTGCGCAGCTCTACGGACGGAATCAGTTCCGCGCGCCGCATCAGGAGCACCGCAGCGACCAACGCATCGAATCCACCCGCGTTCGCCAGTTGCTGAGCAAGGCCAAGGTTGAACGATTTCAGATTCGGCGCGACTCCTCGTGCCACCTTCGGCTCGAAGAGCAACCGGCGAAGTTTTGGCGGCAGCCCCTGGAGCTGGTTCAGGACCCACTCCATCGACTCCGTGCTGTCCCGTAACAAGGTCCGTAGGGGTGAACTGAAGAACTTTGCCGTCCCTGGGTACTGCACCTCGGCCAAATCGACTGGGCTGACTTCTCCAGGCTTGCCGGTCGGGACGTGACGCCCGGCTTCGTAGCCGTCCCATTTGCAGGGTCGGATCAGCCCATCTGGACCCTGCCGCACGAGGTCACGCTCGCGGGACAGTTTCTTCTGGAACTGGTGGACCGGCGCCAGCGCACCGGGTCGCTGCTCATCACGAGCCAGTACCCGACCGAGAAGTGGCACGCCTTCCTCCCGGACCCGACCGTGGCCGACGCGGTGCTCGACCGCATCGTGCACAAGGCGCACCGCATCACGCTCAAGGGTGAGTCGATGCGCAAGGTGATGGCGAAGAAGATGTTCGCTACGTCGATACTCGTCGCCCGAACCGTACAACTAGTCTGCCTTGAGCTTAGTCTGCCCTGGAGCTAGTAGAACCGGCGTCCTGCCCGTGAGGACCTGCGCGATAAGCTTCAGCGTCATGTGGATGCGTCCGTCGTCGAGGGTACGAGGCTAGTTGTTGGCGGGCACGCACTCGGAGGCCAAGGCAGCTTCTACGCACCGACGTCGCTGGCCGACGCGGGTCCTGGCATGGCTGTCTTCGATGAGGAGACATTCGGCCCTGCTGCAGGAATCTCTGTTGCTCCTGATGTAGCCGGGTGCACTGCCCTGGCCAATGCCACTCCGTTCGGGCTCTCCGTGAGCATCTGGACTCGGTCGCCGGCTCGTGGGGCTGAACTCACCAAGGCGCTCACGACCGGAGCAGTCGTCGTCAACACAGTCACGACGCCCGACGCGCGGCTGCCATTCGGTGGCACGAAGAAGTCGGGCTATGGCCACGAACTCGCCGCCGCTGGTATCCGCGAGTTCACCAACGTGCGCACCTACTGGGTGGCGCGCTAGTTTCATTCTCCGCGCGGTGCGACCTTCGTGCGCTTTCTCCTAGGGTCACCTGGCTGCGCGAGATGCTGCGTTGATCCGGGTGGATGCGGTGTGGCTGGCGGTCGAGCCGCTGGACATGCGGGCCGGCACCGAGGCCGCGCTGATCGGCCAGGTGACCGTGATCGAGACCGGCCCGCGTTTGAGTTCGACTCGGACATCAGGCACCACCGCGGCGGGCTCCGTCAGCGCGGGAAGCGAGAGCGCGATGAACTCGGTTGTCTGGGCGAGTCCGTTAGGAACCTGGCCCTGACACAGCTGCCTCCAGCGGTGAACGACGTTGGCATTGATGCCGTGGGCCATCGCCACCTTGGCCACTGACGCGCCGGGCTCGCTGCATTCGGCCAGCACCTGCGCCTTCTTCGACTCGCTGTATCGCCGCCGTGTCATTTTGTCGCTTGTCATGCGTCCACCTACGTTACGTGGACAGGATCCTTGTCGCAGGCGACAGCCGGTTCAAGATGACTTTGCAGGACGCGTACAGCGCATTGAGCGGACAGCGTACCGCACCTCCACCCAAGCGTAGTACGTGGGTGTAGATCATGGTGATGGCCACATCTGCACGCCCCAGAAGTTCGTGCACTGTCCGGATGTCGCTGCCGGAAGCGGCTCAAGCCGACTCATGTCGGCAGGCCGCCGCTCGCGGCTCAGCTTCAACGTTGACCGCAGGAAGCACCAGTTTTGGCAGACGTCCTATTCGTAAAGGCCTCGAATGTCTTGAGGGCGCATACAAGCCCCACACAGCCGCTTGGTGGCCTCATCGACCGTCGCCACAACTGCGGCAGCCGAACAGCAGCGACGCGGCGTGTTATGAGAATGGCCGGCGCGCCCCGGCGAACCCCCGGCGCGCTACCGGCAGTCCCCCGGCAGCCCCCCGGCAGCGCCCTCTCTGGACTATGATGTGGTTCTTTGCGACCCGCCCGTCCCATCTATGACGAAGCTTTCCGTCTTGAAAAGCCTCAATCTCGGCCAACGCGTGGCAGAGGATGAACTTTCTGAACTGGCCCGCTATTTCGTTGAGACCAGCCAGTGGTCCGACATGCTTACAGGTCGGAAAGATGTTGTTTATGGTCCTAAGGGAACTGGCAAGAGCGCCCTGTACGGCCTCCTGAATATGCAGGCCGACGACTTAGAGCGGAACGGCGTCATTCTTGCATCGGCCGAGAACGTAAAGGGTGCAACGGTTTTTAAGGGCTTAGTATCCTCGCCCCCGCCTTCAGAAAGTTCGTTCATCTTCCTTTGGAAGCTTTATTGTCTAGTTCTTGCCGCAAAAGCTCTTCAAGATCGCGCAGTACGGAATGATCAAGCCAATGCATTGATCTCCGCACTTCAGAAGGCAAAGCTACTCATTCCGGATGCGAGCCTTGCTTCAGCATTCCGATCGGCACAAAGCTACTTCAAGGGACTTCTGACGCGCGACGTGGCAGCCGTTGAGTATGGACTGTCTATTGATCCAGCCACAGGACTACCCACTGCTACCCGCAAAACCGAGTTCAGGGATACGTCGCAGCAACAGGGGCTTGACGACGTTCCGGTTGACGCATTGTTGGAAACTGCAGACAAAGCTTTCGAACGTATCGGAACAAAGCTTTGGATTCTGTTTGATCGGCTTGACGTTGCCTTCATAGATTCGCCTGACTTAGAGCGGAACGCCCTTCGCGCACTGTTTAGAACGTATAACGACTTGCGCTCGCTTGATAATATTGTTCTCAAGATTTTTGTTCGTGATGACATATGGCGCAGGATTTCCGAAGGCGGCTTTGCCGAGGCCAGTCATATTACCCGTACGACCAGCATCGCCTGGACCGAACAAGGATTGCTGAATCTGATTGCGCTGCGACTTCTCAATAGCCCCGAGTTGCTGGGTATGCTGGGCTTGCAAGCGCATGAAGTTAAGACCGATTTCGAGGAGCAGGTGAAGTTGCTCAGAGCCATCCTTCCCGACAAGGTAGACACCGGAAAGAATCCTGACACTTTTGAATGGATGGTAACGCGAGTTAAGGATGGGCTTGGGGTAAGCGCTCCTCGTGAATTGATTCACCTGTTTGAGTCGATCAAAGATTTGCAGATTAAGCGACTTGAGCGCGGCGAACCTGAACCGCCAGACACTCAACTATTTGACCGAGCCGTTTTCAAGGAAGCCCTGAAGGAAGTATCTAGAGTTCGATACGCACAGACTATGGTGGCCGAGTATCCGGACCTTAAGTTGTATATGGATCGACTTGAGGGTCAGAAATCCGAACATGGCCTGACCTCGCTGCAGGCTATCTGGCAGGTTTCGCCGGAAAAGGCCACAACATTAGCTGAGCGCCTCGTATCGGTCGGCTTCTTTGAAAAGCGTGATCGCAAAGGTATGACCTCATACTGGATACCGTTTCTGTATCGCGGAGCACTGAAGCTCGTACAAGGCCGCGCCTAATCCTTAAATTGGAAGCGATCAAGGCTATCGTTTCACCCTGCACCTGGACGGCGGATTAGCCCCTCGTTCAACTGGACGGGGCTCGCGTCCGCGGGTCGGTTAACTCGAACGTTGAACGGCTGCTTTCGGGACAGATGGCGACGATGGTCGACCGGCGGCTCAGGGTTGCAAAGCGGTAACTGAGCAGGCCCGCTGCGAGCGACCGGAACCAGCCTTGACCCGTAGTTCGACCGAGGTCTGCTATGGGCAGATTCTGTTGAAAAACCCGATGGCAATCTGCGCCTGCTGACCTAAGTTCCTGCATCGTGGCAGCGGAGGGCGAGCAGATGATGGGTCAGAGCGGCGGCACGCAAGACAGACTCTTCTACAGCTTCAACCTCGACGACCACATACCCCAAGGCCATCTCCTTCGGGGCATCGACCGCTACTTCGATCTCGGCGACCTGCGCCAACAACTTGCCCCGTTCTACAGCCACACCGGCCGCCCCTCGATTGACCCGGAGTTGATGATCCGGATGCTGGTCATCGGCTACTGCTTCGGCACTCGATCCGAACGCCAGTTGTGCGAGGAAGTGCATCTGAACCTGGCCTACCGTTGGTTCTGTCGGCTGGATCTCGAAGATCCAGTTCCAGATCATTCGACCTTCTCGAAGAACCGACACGGGCGCTTCCGTCAGAGCGACGCCTTCCGCCTGGTCTTCGAGAGCGTTCTGCGCCGCTGCATGCACGAGGGGCTGGTACGTGGCGAGGGATTTGCTGTGGATGCCAGCGTGATCAAGGCCGATGCCAATCGCGCGCGTGGCGTGCCTGGAGCCGAGGCAAGGAAGTGGCGCGACGACGGCACTTCAACGCGCGCTGTGCGTGAGTACATCGAGGCGTTGCAACTGGAGAACCCGGCCGGCGACGATGAACAACCGCCCTCGTCACCACCCAAGAAGGTCTCGCTGACAGACCCGGCTGCGCAGTGGACGGCTGCTTCTGGCGGTCCAGCATTCTTCGCGTACTCGACCAACTACCTCATCGACTTGGAGGCCGGCGTCATCGTGGACGTAGAGGCTACGCCTGCGCTTCGACCTCGCGAAGTGGAGGCGACGAAGACCATGGTCGATCGCGTCGAACGCCGCTTCGGCCTCAAGCCCGGTCGGCTGGTGGGGGACATGGCCTATGGCATCGCACCGATGCTCAGCTGGATGGTCAAGGACAAAGGCATCAAGCCGCACGTGCCCGTGTGGGACAAGACCGGTCGCAAGGACGGGACGCTATCAAGCTCGGAGTTCCAGTGGATCGCTCAGAGCAACGAGTACCGCTGCCCTGAGGGCCATGCACTTCGCTGCGACCGGCGCACCTTCACGGTGGAGCGTGACAGGGTGACCAGGGCGGACACCGTGATCTACAGGGCCAGTCACCACGACTGCGCACAATGCTCTCGTAAGCAGCAATGCTGCCCAAATACGCCGATGCGCAAGATCGCGCGCAGCGTCCATGAAGATGCCCGCGACGTCGCCCGCCAACTAGCGGACACGCCCGAGTACCGGCAATCCAGGAGGGAGCGCAAGAAGGTCGAGATGCTGTTCGCACACCTCAAGCGAATCCTCAAGCTCGACCGTCTGCGGCTACGAGGGCTCACCGGCGCACGCGACGAATTCTTGCTGGCGGCGACGGTTCAGAACTTGCGGCGAATGGCAAAGCGATTGAGCAGCCCAGAACTGGTTCCGGCCTGAAGGGCCGGGCAAGGCCACCTCGAACGCAACCACCCGCGCTCTCGAACTGCGGGCGGCTTGGACACTGCATTGATGCCGCGGCCCGAGCGAGTTCTTCAACAGAATCAGCACATTGCTGCCGTACGGACGCCGGCGGGTACGGTCAGCAACCGCTGCAAAGCCGAGCCTCAATATTTTGCTCAACCCCGTTGCAGATCAACGCTTAGGCACAGACACAGGCTGTCCAACTTCTGGGGGGCAGTTCAGTCGTTGATGGATACGAGCATCCTAGGCACAGCTCAGCGGATCAACACGACTTCGCTGGCCGCTTACGGCTCGGCGCCAGCGAGTGCGGTCAGACCGACGACATCAGGCGCGGACTCCCCACTTCGATGAAGCAGCGTTCGAAGTTGGCGTGAGTGCGGATACGCCCAGCCAGCTCGTCGTCGAAATGCGTGACGAGGTCGATCGCTTCAGCCAAGGCCTCGCGCGCGGCCGCTCGCCACGCGACAACCGCATCGGGCTGCGGCTCCGCTGCGTGAATGCCGCCAGCAGCCTGGCATGCGGCTTTGGCCTCGATGACGGCCTCCTGGTTGCCAAACTTCGTGCAGAGCGCCTCGCGCGCATAGTCGGCAATCGAAGACTCATCGTCCGGCTCGAAGGCGCTCGATTCGATCCAGACGTCAAAGATCCGCCTGTGGAGCCCAAACGGCTTTTGCTCGGCTTCCGGAGTGCCGTTGGGTCCGACCATCACGCAGCTGCAATCGAGTTGTGGGTTGTCGCGGGACAACTCAGCCGTCAAGGCTGGCAGTCCCGCCGCCTCCCAGGCGGCCCAGTACGCTTCGCCGATCGCGGCAAGCCAGGCACGCACTGCTTCAGGCATCGCGCCTGACTCGCAGACATATCGCTTGCCGGTGGCCAGCGCGGCTTGATGAGCCGCGACCACATTGGCTGCGCCAAAGTGGCGGTCCAGGATCTTGCGTGCGACCTCTCGAGCCGCTGGCTCTGTGTCCGCGCTGAAAGGGCTGGCCTCAAACCAAAGGGCGTACGGCGTCTGTCGGTCCGCAGGGCAGTGCGAAGCTGCGACGGAAGAGGAGGTCGGCCGCAAGGCGTTGCCATTGCCATGCCCGAGGCCGTACCAGAGCTCTAGAGCTTCATGACGGCGATTCGCAAGGAACTCCGCGTATTTGTCTTCGCCCATCTCGCGCTTCAGGCGAGCGCACTCGACGGCGTAGTGTGGCGATTCAACAGCTTCCCACACGGGTACAGAGCCCATGTCGACGTCGGGGTGGATGGTCAGGCCCAGGCCTGACGAGTGCACCGCCTGCGCCCGGGCACCTTCGTCGACGTTCATGGCCCAGTCGGCACGCCATGGCGCATGGGGATCACTCCTGCACGACGAGAAGTCGGTGTACCCCAGCTCGCGCCACAGCTGGCTGAGCTGGCGATCCAGTTCGGTGGAGACTCAGCGAAGGCCGCTTCGCCCATCTCCAGGAGGAGCTCCTTCTCGCGGCTCCTGGACACGTAGGCGACGCCGTGAACCCACGCAATGTCGTCGTACTCGATTTCGAAGCCCAGGCCGGATCGGTGCCATGCAATTGGCACATCGACGCTGTCGACCTTCTCGTCAATCTCCCAGTCCTGACGCCATGAAGCCTGCGAATCCATGTCGGTACCTCGCTGTGTTGGTTGGAAGTCTAGGCCGCGAGTTCCCGATGCAGAAACTCATTGGCGCTGGGCGTCTCTCTGAACGCGGCCTGCTGGGCTTCATGCTGTCGGGTGCGCTGTTCCACCTGTCTGAGCAGGCCGGCAAGCACTGGGTCAGCGGCGATGCGACGGCGGGCCTCGCTGATGGCTGGCGCGAATTCAGGGCTGGCGTTGATCTTGTAGGTCAGGAAACTGTCGTGCCTTTCCGGGAACACCTGCCACCAGGCAATGATGCTGTCGGGGTCGGTCAGTTTCAATTGCATGGCCGGGCTCCCTGAGCGTTCGTTTGGAGCACGAGGCGATGCAGCTCGGTCGCTGGCCTTTGCCGATTGCCACCGGCGGTTCGGCTCGACTCAAGAGCCCGGCTGCGGGCTCGGTAGACGTTGCGGATCTGCTGGTCGGCCGCGGAGATCGGGCATGCGCCGGTCGCGACCGTGAGCCAATGGCGCGCGGCTTCCAGAGCCTGTTCGTGCGATTCGCAGTGGTCACTCATGCCGAAGTGGGCGGTGAACACGACAAGCCATTCCTCGGGTGTGTACGCGTAGTGGGCTGCCGATATGACGTCGATACAGGCCTCGTCTAGTTGCTCGAGATCCTCGATCGTGGCCTGGCGCGGGGGTTCTGCCTTGAATGCGGCGTTCAGTGCTGCCTGGGCTGCTCTGGTCCAGCGCACGATGCTTGGCAGCTCGCTGCCAGCCCAGTACGCCGGCAGCCCGCCGGCTTCCTCGAAGGCGGCCTTGGCGGCAAGGACCTGCCAGGCACCTCCCAGTTTGTCTTCAAGCGCCTTCCTGGCCGCATCCATGGCTTGGGTCGGCACGTCCTCGCCATAGGGGTTGATGGCGAAGTAGGCGATGTAGAGCGGCTTGCTCATGTGCTTCTCCTTGGACTGGGCCACCGGGCTGACCAGGCGCCAGCGTGCTGGCTGCGTGGGTGGGATGAAGCGATGTCGGGCGCTTCGCTGAATACTGTGTATTTATACAGCACATCATAAAGCGGGCAACGTCCACGCTTTCGGCTGGCCTGGTGAGCTGGGCGAGCTTGGCCGGAGTCACCGGCCGGCCGGGCTCTTGCGGGTTCGCGCCTGGCGCTCATCCACGCGGTGCGTGGACTGATGCGCAGCCCTTTCGATCCCTCTCGCAGGCGCCTGGCGGCGCTGAAGTGCACCGCTGCGCAGTGGGGGGGCGCAGTGGCCCCCGCTGGGCCCGCTGCGCGCTGCCGCGGGTGGTGGGGGCGAATCCGTCGGTCTTGCTCGCAGTTTCCGCTTGGGGGGGCCTGCGTCCTGGGCCGTCCCTTTCTCGACGGGTAGCGCAGCGCCCACCGAAGTCAACGGTGCAGCTGCGCTCCGTGTCCTCACCCGGTCCCGTCGCGATGCGCCGGGCTGCGGCCTCCGGGCCGGCCATTGCCTTCGGTGGGCGCCGCGCTCCTGGTCCGTCGAGACGGCTCCAGGAAGCAGGTTTTCCCACCACCAACGCAGAAAGGCGTGAACCATGAGCAAGACCGAAACCCTCACCACCCGCGGCAGCAACAGCCTCGAAGCGGACGTTCCCTCCGCACCTCCCGAGACTCACCAGGAAGCAGGCATTGCCCTGCGGGCAGGGGCCGAAGAGGCGAACCTCCAGTACTTGCCGCTGCGGTGCCTGCGGTTGGATGAGCGCAACGTGCGCAAGGACGAGCCCACCGAGGCTGAGATCGACGAGCTGGCCGATCTCATCGACGCCCAGGGGTTGTTGCAGAACCTGTCGGTGCTGGCCTACGACAGCCCCCGGCGCGGCAAGGGCCGCGACAGCAAGCGGCTGTTCACACACGGTGTGATCGCGGGCGGTCGGCGTTTGCGGGCACTGAACGTGCTGGTCAAGCGCGGGCGCATCACGCTGGCCTTCGAGGTGCTGTGCGCCGTGGTCCCGGCCGAGCGGGCCATTGCGGTCAGCATGGCCGAGAACCAGGGCCAGAAGCCGATGAGCATCGCGGACACCGTGCGGGCGTTCGCGGACATGGTGGCGGCCGGTGCCGGCATCGAGGACATCGCCGTGTGCTTCGGGCTCACGCCACTGACTGTCAAGCGCCGCCTGAAGCTCGCCACCGTGTCGCCCAAGCTTTTCGCGCTGTACCGCGCGGGCGACATGAACATGGACCAGCTCATGGCGCTGTCGCTGGCCGATACGCACGAGAAGCAGGAAGGCGCTTGGGAATGCCTGCCGGCCTACAGCCGCAGCCCAAGCGCCATCCGCAACGTGATCCTCGGCGACGGGGTGCGGGGCTCGGTGGTCAAGTTCGTGGGCCTGGACGCCTATGAGCAGGCGGGCGGCCATGTCATTCGCGACCTGTTCAGCAACGAGCAGGGCGATGCGGAGCACATAGGCGACCCGGAGCTGATGCAGCGGCTGGCGATGGAGCGGCTCAAGGCCCTGGGGGCGGCCGAACAGGACAAGGACGGCTGGGCCTGGGTCGAGGTGGCCTTCGAGTACGACTACGAGGTGCGGCAGCGATATTGCGAAGCGCCCACGCAGCGGCACGAGCCCTCGGCGGAGCAGGCGCGCGCGCTGGGCGAACTGCAGCGGGCGAAGGATGAGACCGAGGACAAGCTTGAAGCCCTGTACGACGAAGAAGACTCGGATGCGGACAGCACCGACCTCATCGAGGCGCTGGAAGAGCAGACGCAGGCCTATCAGATGCAGATCGACGCCATCGAGTCCAAGCTTGCCTATTGCCCGGCGGATGTGATGGCAATGGCTGGAGCGCTGTTGACGCTGGGGTCGGATGGCCGCGTGATCGTCAAACGCAACCTGATGCGGCAGGAAGACTACAAGGCGTGGCGCGCCAAGGCGACGGCATCCGTGTCCCGAGGTGCGGCCGCCGATGGAGAGGGCGCGAGCGATCAGGAGACGCCTACCAAGGGGGTGTCGTCCATGCTGCGCATGGAGCTGACTGCCTACAAGACGGAAGCCCTGCAGGTCGCGCTGCTGCGCAAGCCGCAGGTCGCCCTGGCGGCATTGGCGCACTCGATGGCCGTGCCGCTGCTCTATGAGAAGGTCTCGGCGCAGTATGAGTCGCCGACCGCGCTGGGGGTTTCGGTGCGCAGCCCGAACTGGCAGCTGTTGCAGATCGCGCCCGCGATGGTCGACAGCTCCGCGCACAAGAATCTGCAGACCGTCGTCGATGCGTTGCGTGCACGCTTGCCAGCCGACCCGAAGGAGCTGATGACGTTCATGCTGGAGCAGCCCATCGAGACTCTGCAGGAGCTGTTGGTGGTGTGCGCGGCGCTAACCGCGCATGCGCTGCACGGTTCCTCCCATACGAAGCCGGCCCAAGTGCTGGCACAGGCTGCCGCGCTCGACATGGCCGACTGGTGGGAAGCTACCGGCGAGACCTATCTCGGCCGAGTGCCCAAGGCGCTGATCGTACAGGCGCTCACGGAGGCGGGGCAGGGCGACGCCGTGGGTGAGGTGTCGAGGCTCAAGAAGGCGGAGGCGGTCGGCATGGCGGAAGGTCTGCTGGCTGGTAAGCGCTGGTTGCCGGAGCTGCTGCGGACCGACGCCTGAAGGGGCCAGGGCAGGGGGCTTTGCCCCTTGCCCGTTTTCTGGAGATTGGAGTTGGCGCCGCCGAGGCATTGCCTGGGCGGCGTGCGGCCCGTTCCCGCGCCGGCATTGCCGATCTGGCCGCAGGCCTGTTCGGCTTTGCCGGCGCCCGCCACGCCCGTAGCCGGGCCGCGTGTGTCCGCTGAGCGGTCTGCAGGCGATTCCGCCCGAAGCTCTTCGGCTGGCATGGCCGAACTGGCATCAGGCAAAAAAAGAGCCCTCGGCCGCGGCCGAGGGCTGTACCTTCTTCGCTGTCAGCGTTGAAGCCTGCTCAGGGAGGAAAAGCAGGGGAGCGAGGCCGAGGCTTTCGCTCCGGGTTTCACTGTAGCAACTTGGCCAGCTGCTGTGATCAGGGAATCCTTGAAGTCCGACGTTGGCTTCGCTCAAGGCTTGGGGCGGCCCTCCCGTGATCGACGACCGCGGCTTGCTTCCTTCACGCTCCGCGTGAACGAGCCGCTTGGCGAACTGGCTGGCTCAATAGGGCGCTTCGCGCCCAGCCAGTCAGCTCGCCACACCGATCACCCGCCATGCCCGTAGCCGGGCCGCTGCCGCGTTGCGGCAAAAAGAAAACCCGCATGCGGCGGGTTGGTTACTGACGGCGGCGTCCGCTCAGACGATCCACACCGCTGCTTGCGCAGCGGCGAACATCGTCGAATCGCGGCGGCCTTCGATGACGACGCGGGGCAGCAGGGCCACGGCATCGGCGCGCTTGCCAACGATGACCACGCGCTCCAGCTTGACGATCTCCTTGGCCGGTGCTGCCGCGTGATTGGCCAGAGCGACGCCGGTGGCGGCAGCCGCGGCGACTGAAGCGCTGGCGACGATGAAGGTCTTGGCTGCGGTGTTCATGGTGGGCTCCGGTGCGTTGGCTGTGTCAGTGATTGCAGTGTCTGCACGCGGGCCTCGTGGTGCGAGCGCCAGGCGATGGATCGTCAGCGCGGGCGGATGAACTGCAAGTTCGCGGGGCTGGCTGCAAGCCAGAAGCTGGCGCGCGGGCCCTTCCCGTTCCCGGAGACCGCGGCTTGTTTCCTTCCCGCTACGCGTGAAAGAGCCGCTTGGCGAACAGGCCGGTCCTGATGGGCTGCGCTTCGCGCCTGGCCGGCCAGATCGCCATCCCGGTCACCCGCCAAGCCCGTAGCCGGGCCGCGAACACCAGAAATGCTCGCAGCGGCTCGACCGTCGCGCCAGTCGCTTCGCTTGGTGTCACGCCGGCCGCGGGGTCGCCACTGCTCGAAAGATGCGGGCGACTTCGTTGCAACCGCTGCGCCAGGCGAGCTGGCACATCGGCCGCGAGGCTGCGTCGCCCGTGGGGGCAGCCTGTGCGCTGGTCGTCCCACCGCGCTCCCCCGCAACCCCCGTCCCTGGGTGAGGGGGACTTGCGGGGGATCTTCATACGGTGGGCCGGGAAACCGGCGCACTGCTTCGGCTGCGTTCAAACCCGACCCCATCCCCAACCCCTTCCCAAAGGAAGGGGCCATGCCCACCCCCCGCCCGCCCGTGGGCGGGTGCGAGGAGTCCAAGTGAAGGATCTTCATTCAGGGCAACCAATCCGGAGCCCGGCTGATCTTTCACGACAGGAGATTGGTCATGGCCAACGTTCACGTCATTCAACGCAATGCGCATCTCGCTGGGCCTGTGGTGGTTCAGTTTGTCCCGCGCCCGGAAGGCCGCATCACCAAGGCGACAGTGACGGCGATTAGCAACTCGGTGCGGGGCTCGGGCGAGACCCGCGAAGAAACCGCCACCGCGATTCAATGGACGCTGTGGGGCAGCCTCGCTGAGAACGCTGCCGACTTCTTGGGCCGTGGTTCGCACGTGAACATCGTCGGGCGTGTCCGGAACAACAACTACGAGAAGGACGGCGCGACGGTCTACGGGATGGAGTTCACGGCAGAGGAGATCGACTACCTCGATACCCGTGCCGAAGGCGAGGCGCGCCGCACCCAATCAAGCGACGCACGACGGCCGGCGCATGCCGATGCCTGACCCCATCAGGGCGGGCTTCGCGGATTGCGTTTGTCCGCCCTTCGAACCCAGCAACGATCGAAGGAATCCATCATGTACTCGACCCATCCCACGCTGGCCACCCGTTTTTCTGGCCGCGCTTCGCGCACGCTGCGCAGCGATGAACCCCTCACTGAGGACCAGATGCGGGCGGCAGCGCCGTCCATCTTTGCGGCAGGCAAGCATGTCAGCCGCTCAGAGCGCTACACCTACATCCCAACCATTGATGTCTTGCGCGGCCTGCGTAAGGAAGGCTTCGAGCCGTTCATGGTGGCCCAAGGCTCAAGTCGAGTCGAAGGCAAGACGGAGTTCACCAAGCACATGATCCGCATGCGGCATGCCGGGCAGGTCCAGACCAAGCCCGAGGCCAACGAGATCATCCTGATCAACAGCCACGACGGTGCCAGTTCGTACCAGATGCTCGCGGGCATGTTCCGCTTCGTCTGCTGCAATGGCCTGGTGGTCGGCGACGTCGTGGATGACATCCGCATCCCGCACAAGGGCAACATCCAAGACGAGGTCATCGAGGGCGCTTTCCGCGTTCTCGACGAATTCGAGAAGGTCGCGACGCACGCCGAGGCCATGAAAGCGCTGCAACTGGAACCGCCAGAGGAAATTGCCTTCGCGACCGCCGCGCTGGCACTGCGGTTCGGTGAGCGGGTCGTGGAGGAAACCGGCGGCCATCGGCCGGCGCCGGTGACAGCTCAACAGCTCATCCAGGCGCGCAGGCCTGAAGACGCCGGTCACAGCCTGTGGACGACGTTCCAGCGGGTCCAGGAAAACGTGATTCGTGGTGGTCAGCCTGGCCGCAGCGCCCAAGGCCGCCGCCTGCATACACGCCCGGTTGGCAGCATTGATCGGGGCGTCAGTCTCAATCGTGCGCTGTGGATGCTGGCCGAGGAGATGCACAAGATCAAGGCGTGTTGACGGTGATGCGCTGGATTCGCCTCCGAATCCAGCGCCAATTCGGCGCGCGGCGAGTCGCAGCATGGCAGGAACGCACTTGTTCCGTTGGGCAGAGGTTATTCATGTCACCGACCTTCGGCATTGCCTTGAACTCGCTACACCGCGACTTGGATCAATCGAGACGGTGTAATGCAATTGCACTACAATTCATCCATGAAGACCGCGACCATCCCAGCCGTACGTGTGGAGCCGGATCTCCGCGCGGAAGTAGAGGCCGTCCTCAACGAGGGCGAGTCACTGTCGGAGTTCGTGGAGGCCTCGGTGCGAGCCCATGTGCATCGGCGCCAGGTCCAGGCGGAGTTCATCGCCCGTGGTCTACGTTCACGGGACGAGGCGCGTCGGACAGGCGAGTATGTGGAGGCCGACGTCCTGCTCGGCAACCTCCAACGAAGGCTGGACGCGGCGCGCGCTCAGACCTCGAAGAACCGCAAGTGACCTTCAAAGTCAGGCTGACGCGTGCGGCCGAGCGAGATCTCGAGGAGCTATTTGACTTTGTGCTGGAGCGAGAGTTGGCGCGCGATGGAGGCAATCTCGAGCTGGCCGGCGAGGCGCTTGACGCACTGCGTGCCGGCATCGCCACGCTGAAGACGTCACCTTTCACCTGCCGCAAAGCCGCGCAGAGTCCATTTCTGCGGGAGCTGGTGGTTCCATTCGGGCGGTCGGGGTACGTCGCCTTGTTTGAGATTGAAGACGCGTCGATGGTGACGGTGCTGACAGTGCGTCACCAACTCGAAGACGACTATCACTGAGGGAAGCCAGGCGGCGGCTGTTGGTCAAACCGAGTGCCGCCAATCATGTGGCGATTGAAGCATCTTCCATGCAATCGCCGCACCACTTTCAGCACCGGTCGGCAACATCAAGAGCTTCGGCCCGAAATACGCGGGCGCTGAGCACAAGGTGCATATTCCCGACTCAATCCAGATCGACAACCCGGGCTCATGCTTGAGCCCCTGACGACCATTCAAGAACGGTGATAACCATGACTGAATCTAGCGCAGTAGGTCGAGGCGTAGCTGGCTTGTTCTTCGTAGCTGCTGTCTCGCTGTTTTGCTACGGTTTGCTCGACGGCCCGAACCTTGCCGAGAGGTCGGGATTTTGGGCCGCCATGTTCGTTGCCTACTTTGGGCTTATCGGTGCCCTTAGTGTTGGCGGCCTCGTCCGTTACGGCTGGCTCCTCTCCCACGGCCGGTGAACCTCGATCTGGGCCTTTTCTTGCATCCGTCGAGATTGAGGACGCGACGACCGGGGCCGTGCTGACGGCCCGGCATCAGCTGGAAGACTACTACCACTAGGACTCAAGTGATGGGCCAGCTCACGCGTAAGAACCAAAAGGCCATCTATCGGGCTGCGATCGACGTCCGAGCGCAAGACAGCGAGGGTGACAACTGTGGGAGGCGGTTCGAGTAGAGAGAGGCCAGGTACTGTCCGCCCGCACCGTTGCAAATGCGGCTGCGGTAATCGCTTGGTGGCATCACGACTGGACTTCTGTTGGCGTTACGCGCGAGGGCTGCGAAGCGTATTCGCCTGGCCGCCAGAGCTGGAGTTCATCTATAAGTCAGCGCGTAGCGCCACGCTGCCGATGACTGAAGTGCCTCCTTGAGGGACACGATATCTGCGGGAAACGACCAGTCCAGCTCGGGTGCGTAGAGCGAGCAGTTCAGCTCAAGCATCAAGATCAGCCAGCAGTTGAGGAACGAGTCCGCGTCCGATCGGGCATCGATCCGAGCCGACAGCTCACAAGTGCCGTCGTCGTCGACGAACAGGTCGATGCGGTTTCCCGCCTCAGGGCCGTAGACCCACCAGCTTTTCGTCATCTGCCGGGGCGGCTCAAAACTCTCAGCCAAGATGGTTTGTGCACGGCGTCTCAGCAGCGGTGGAAGCGTTTGATCGCCGTACTCGAATACTGCTGCTACGTCGAACTGCCAAGCTGCCATCGCTCGCTACCCTGCCTGTGACGCTCAATCTGGAGGCTTCGGAAATCTAGCGGATCTCCAACTGCATGCCAACCTCGTTTGCGGCGCTATGGCGTGAGCAAGAAGACCGCGAGCGTCCACGTTGCGGCAGAAGCAGCGATAGCAGTCACGGCGTGCGCGGCGGGAGATCCCCTGAATGGTTTGGGAGTTTCTGCGCGGCCTCCGAGCGAACGAGCGAGCCTATTGAAGGCCGGGGCCAGCTCGTCCTTGAATAGCTTGCGGGCGGCTGCTTCCATGGCCCGGGTCTCGGTCTCAGCGGCGGCCCGCGCAATCTCGTCCGACCGTCTGGCCATGTGTCTAAGCGCTTGGGTAGTCGCGTTCTCCATGACGAGCGCGGCACTTCGGTTGGCGGTGGCAGTTTCAGCCTTGAGGTCGGCAGAGGCTTGCACCACTGCCTGACAGGTGTCTTGTAGTGCCGCCGAAACCATTTCGACGCGATCGAGCAAAGCGCCGACGTCGCCAAGCGCTTCGGCGATCAATGCCTCACGCGCGCTGCTCATTCTGTTTCCGCTGTGTCGGGCGTCCGAGCGTGGTAACTGACCCACCCAAACGCAGTGCGGCAAAGCAAGCGTCCAGCTCTGGTACGACGCCGCTGGCCAGTCGACGGGTTGCCAGGTTCTGCGCCAAGACCATCTTCTCCTGTGAACTTGGCGCCTGCTGGATTTGCGTCTTGTAGTCCGTGCTGTCGGTGGCCAGTTGCGACAGGTCTCTGGTCCCACCGCGAATGCGCGCATAGATTTCATTGGCGCCCAGGCGACAGGCCGGATCGGGCGTGGCAATTGGCTGCTCTTTGAGGAAAGCGAGCACGAAGTAGAACGACTGATGGACCGGGATTCCCATCTCCGCCATGTTGAAAACCACCTTCAGCCGAGAAGGTGTCACACCCAACTGCGAGAGTTCCACAAGCGTTGCGATCGTGTCCTGCTGCTGTTTCACGGGCGGCACAGTGGGCACGACAAAGTAGTCGAAGTCCTCCTGGCTGCCGCGGTACAGCTCCATGAGGTTCAACAGATCCTCGACGTTGCTGGCGCCGATGTCGACGACGGCGCTTTCTACGGTCTGCAAGTACTCCTGCAGCTCGCCAAATTGCCGGCCACGCAGGGCCTGGCTCTGACCGTCGCCGCTGTTGAGGCTTTCGATCGAGATGAGTTCTGCGCCAGGGATGCGCGGCAATAGCAGGTGGCGTGAGATGGTGGTCTTGCCCACGTTGCCCGAGAAGTTGATCACTGCGACTTTCATCGTTGCTCCTTCGCGCGGATGAGGGGGTTGGTGCTCTGAGTTCGAGCAAAAGCCTCGGCAACTTCTTTGCCGAGGCGCGAAGTGGTGATGTGTAGTGGTGCAACCAGCGACGCGATCGGGGTGGAACTAGCAGGGGCAGGCAGTGACGGAAGCATTGCTCCTGGATCAACCTGGGCCGGCAGGGTCACGGGCTTGCGCTCGCTTCCGTTGAGCCGCGTCACCTCGCGCCAAACCGTGCTGATGCTCACGGTGATGCCAACTGTTGCTAGGGCCTGCCGGATCACGCTCAGCGTGTAGCCCTGTGCGTGGAGCTGCGCGATCTCGGCTGCGTAGGCACGCGCTTTCCGATCAGCACGACCAGGAGGCTGCGGCGGGATCAATCGCATCAATTCACCTCCTTGCCGACGCGACTGCTAGCGCTTCGCGCACCGCGCGTGGCCGGAATTTTTTCGGCTCTTTTTCGCATGGTTGTCGTGCCTTTTCGAATCTTTGACGCTCCGTTGTCGCGTGTTCTTCGCTGACTTCGCGCCTCGTTTTCACATGACCAATATTTGGTCGAGACCGAGGCGCTTGAGCGGCTGGATTCGGCCCCGAATCCAGCATCCAGATTGGCCCGATCCGAGCCAATACTGGTTCTATTGGTGAGTGCAGAGATAGGCGGCCTGCCGCCAAATTCACAAGCGCTCCGCGCACCTCCTTCCAGTCGGATCATGGGCACCTCTTCGCATGACTTCGTCACCGTCGACATGCGCGGCCTGAAGGCCGCGTTGGTGGCGTGCGCAGCGCAGCGGCGGGTCAGCGTGTCGGCGCTTGTGCGCAGCGCCGTCGAGCTGGAGATCGGTCACGGGACCGATGCCGATGGCCGGCCTGCGGGTCAGTCAGATGGCCTCGCAGAAGGCGATGACTGGGTCAAGCTGTCGCTCAGGATGCGGCGGTGCGAGGCATCGAATCTCGATGCCGGAGCTCGGGCCGCCGGCATGTCTCGCGGTGCCTACCTTGCCGGGCTGGTCGACGGCGTTCCGGTCCTCGCGTCCGGTGGCGCGCGCCCTGAGCTCGTCTCAGCGCTGACCCGGTCCTGCGCAGAACTGTCCACGATCAGCCGGAAAGTGCATCAGCTGACGGCGCTTCTGCAGGTTGGCAACGTGCCGCAGGCGCTGCTGTATCGCGACATGCTGGACAGCCTGGCCGACGACGTGCGGGCGCACCTGCGTGTCGCCGCGCAGGTGCTCACGGAACTGCGCCCCGCGCGTCGTACAGCGTCGGTGCCCGGCGGGGCACCACAAGCGAAACGGAGACGACCATGGAACGAGGCGTGAACATCGACGGCGTCCTGGTCACCTGGGGCGACCGGCTCTTTTATCCCAGCAACCGCATGGTCAAAGGGAGCCCGCCGCCGAAGCTCACGGGCGACGCGCTGCGCCGGCGCGCAGCATTGATCCGCGGTCGGATCGCGGCCACGGTGCGCCGGGCACCGCAGGTGATGGTCAAGGTGACCGGAGGAGGGCGCGGCATGAAAGCCATCGCTGCGCACTTCCGCTACATCAGCAAGAACGGGCGGATGGACATTGAGGACGACCGAGGTGAGCACATCAGCGGCGCCCGTGCGGTGCGAGACCTGGCCGACGACTGGCGTTTCAGTGGCGGATTGATCCCGGAGGAAGCCGAGCAGGGCGGGCGACGCGAGGCCTACAACATCATGCTGTCGATGCCACGAGGAACCGACCCGTTGGCTGTGCAACGTGCGGCGCGAGAGTTTGCGCGGTTGGAGCTGGCCGGGCACAAGTACGTGATGGTGCTGCACGACCACCAGGCCAACCCGCATGTCCACATCAGTGTCCGGGCCGAAGGGCGGGATGGGCGACGGCTCAACCCGAGGAAAACCGATCTGCACCGATGGCGAGAGACGTTCGCCGAGAAATTGCGCGAGCTTGGCATTGATGCCGAGGCCACCAGGCAGGCGACGCGAGGCGCAGCTCGCAACTATGACGCCATCTGGCAAACCAACGCCCGTGCGTCGGGGCGGTTGCAGCGCGACTTCGCGCGCACGAAGTCGAGCCCGCGCAGCATGGCCAGTCGTGCATCCGCCGTTGAAGCATGGAGCCATCTGAGGACTGCGCTTGAGAGGTCGCCGAAAGGTGGGGACGCGGGGCTCGCGAAGGGGATCGCTGAAATACTCGTGCGCATGCCAACAGCTCAGAAAAGCGATCCGGGGATGTCGCGCCCTGATCCGACGGCTCCGCCGATTGTGCGCGTTCGCTAGGAGGGCTAGGAGTCAGCGCCTCCGCGCCGACTTGACACCGGCTAGAGGCCGCTACCACGGCAAGTGTCGCTGGCGGGGCCCCGACCGGCCGTCCGAACTCGAAGCGAATGGCGGCGGCCGCGCTGACCATCGACAAGTGCGTGTTATCGCTGCCGACGGTGCGGCGATCTTCTGCTCTGCAGCGGGAACGGACAACCAAGACCTACGATAGGCTCTCATGAGATCACGTCGTGCTCGTACTAGGAGAGCCCTTTCGGGCGTGGAAGGGTGGACAACGCTGTTGACGTGCATCGTCTCCACGCTGGCCGGATGTGCAACCACCACGTCGCACGGTCCAATTACGCGCGGTCCGGTGCCACAGGGGGTTTATGTCATCGCCCAGGTGTGCTTTCCTGCAGGGCTTGATAGGACTTCTATTGGTGTTGAAACCGTCACACCCGACTCGACGGGTGGCGGCGTAGAAGCACTCACTGGACGAACAAGCACCGGCCAGCCTGTGTTTGAGTTCCACACGGCTCATCCAACGCAGCTTCGTGCCGTCCTGGTCAGAGAACTGAAGCAAGACGGTACGCTGATTGCCAATTTTGTTTATCAGCCGCCATCGCGGATCGAGTACGACAGTTGGTCAGTGTGGCAACAAGCTTCCAATGTGTCGGACCGGAGGGATTTCGGCATCGCCATGGTGAACGGAGCGGTGCAATCACTAAAGGCTGTGCCGGCTACCGCTCCGATGGCACGCTATCGGCTTATGCCCTTTCAACAGTACCTGTCAGAAGAAGCCAGGCGAAGAAAAGACGGGCTCGACGCGGCCCTTCCTCGGTGTGATGCTGGCGGTTCTTAGGTTGCTATGAACGGCAGCTCACAGCCGATTCTGTTGAAAAACCCGATGGCAATCTGCGCCTGCTGACCTAAGTTCCTGCATCGTGGCAGCGGAGGGCGAGCAGATGATGGGTCAGAGCGGCGGCACGCAAGACAGACTCTTCTACAGCTTCAACCTCGACGACCACATACCCCAAGGCCATCTCCTTCGGGGCATCGACCGCTACTTCGATCTCGGCGACCTGCGCCAACAACTTGCCCCGTTCTACAGCCACACCGGCCGCCCCTCGATTGACCCGGAGTTGATGATCCGGATGCTGGTCATCGGCTACTGCTTCGGCACTCGATCCGAACGCCAGTTGTGCGAGGAAGTGCATCTGAACCTGGCCTACCGTTGGTTCTGTCGGCTGGATCTCGAAGATCCAGTTCCAGATCATTCGACCTTCTCGAAGAACCGACACGGGCGCTTCCGTCAGAGCGACGCCTTCCGCCTGGTCTTCGAGAGCGTTCTGCGCCGCTGCATGCACGAGGGGCTGGTACGTGGCGAGGGATTTGCTGTGGATGCCAGCGTGATCAAGGCCGATGCCAATCGCGCGCGTGGCGTGCCTGGAGCCGAGGCAAGGAAGTGGCGCGACGACGGCACTTCAACGCGCGCTGTGCGTGAGTACATCGAGGCGTTGCAACTGGAGAACCCGGCCGGCGACGATGAACAACCGCCCTCGTCACCACCCAAGAAGGTCTCGCTGACAGACCCGGCTGCGCAGTGGACGGCTGCTTCTGGCGGTCCAGCATTCTTCGCGTACTCGACCAACTACCTCATCGACTTGGAGGCCGGCGTCATCGTGGACGTAGAGGCTACGCCTGCGCTTCGACCTCGCGAAGTGGAGGCGACGAAGACCATGGTCGATCGCGTCGAACGCCGCTTCGGCCTCAAGCCCGGTCGGCTGGTGGGGGACATGGCCTATGGCATCGCACCGATGCTCAGCTGGATGGTCAAGGACAAAGGCATCAAGCCGCACGTGCCCGTGTGGGACAAGACCGGTCGCAAGGACGGGACGCTATCAAGCTCGGAGTTCCAGTGGATCGCTCAGAGCAACGAGTACCGCTGCCCTGAGGGCCATGCACTTCGCTGCGACCGGCGCACCTTCACGGTGGAGCGTGACAGGGTGACCAGGGCGGACACCGTGATCTACAGGGCCAGTCACCACGACTGCGCACAATGCTCTCGTAAGCAGCAATGCTGCCCAAATACGCCGATGCGCAAGATCGCGCGCAGCGTCCATGAAGATGCCCGCGACGTCGCCCGCCAACTAGCGGACACGCCCGAGTACCGGCAATCCAGGAGGGAGCGCAAGAAGGTCGAGATGCTGTTCGCACACCTCAAGCGAATCCTCAAGCTCGACCGTCTGCGGCTACGAGGGCTCACCGGCGCACGCGACGAATTCTTGCTGGCGGCGACGGTTCAGAACTTGCGGCGAATGGCAAAGCGATTGAGCAGCCCAGAACTGGTTCCGGCCTGAAGGGCCGGGCAAGGCCACCTCGAACGCAACCACCCGCGCTCTCGAACTGCGGGCGGCTTGGACACTGCATTGATGCCGCGGCCCGAGCGAGTTCTTCAACAGAATCAGCCTGAAGCGGACGTCGGCTTCAGGATAATTTCGGACGTTCATCCGGGGCGCTCTGAGTGACGTAAGCGCACGGCAATGTCACGTTGGCGGCGCTTGCAGTTGCCAGGTAGCTCGCTCAACCCATCCCTGACGGGCGCAACCGACTGAGGGCTGCGTCTACGCGTTGGCGTCCTCGGGAACACCCCACATGGCCTCGTACAGCGCTCGCACCGTGCGCGCAATGTGGGGCCACGCCCAAACCCGGTCCGAGATGTCGAGGTCCCACATCAGGTTCTCTGCATAGGCGACATCGACCAGTGATCGCACAGACTCAGACCCTTGGCGATGCTCCTTGGCCATGAACTCCGTGTGCGCCGCAATTGCTGCTTGGTCACGCCGCTTGACGGCTTCGGAGGTTCTGTCTGCGAAGGCCTCGATCCACATGAATGTCATTTCCTCAGGAGCCCAGCCCCGCTCCCGCAGCCATTGATCCGTTGCCAATGCCTCTTCGGGGAATCTAGTACGAGTACGGTCGACTAGGTCTCGTGCTTCCGCGTCGGCGTCCATGTCTCATCTTGCTAACTGTGGTTATGCAGTCTGCCACTGGTGCGGGAGCAATTCTGCGATCTGGCCGGCCGGATGCGTCGGAAGCCGCTCCAGCACATCGCGGAGATAGGCGTAGGGATCAAGCCCGTTGAGCTTGGCCGAGTGGATGAGGCTCATCACGGCCGCAGCACGCTTGCCCGCGCGCAAGCTGCCGGCGAACAGCCAGTTCTGCCGCCCCAGCGCGATGGGCCGGATGCGGTTCTCCACCCAGTTGTTGTCGATGGGCAGGTCGCCGTCATCGAGGTAGCGGGTCAGCGCCGCCCAGCGCTTGAGGCTGTAGTCGATGGCCCTTGCGGTGGCTGAGCCAACCGGCACGCGCTGGCGCTGCTGCTGCAACCAACGGTGGAATGCATCAGCGAGCGGCCGAGCTGCTCGCCGGGCTTCAAGCCTGGCTCGGCTGTCGGCGTTGGTCGCTGTTCGCTCCACCTCGTAGAGCTGGCCGAAGAACTTCAGCGCCTGCTCGCCAACTTGGCTGCCGTGGTTGGCCCAGAGCTCATGGAACTTGCGCCGGGCGTGCGCCATGCAGCCTACCTCCGTCACGCCCAGCTCGAAGCAAGCCTTGTAGCCGGCGAAGTCGTCACAGACGAGCTTGCCTTGCCAAGCTGGCTTGCTTGGCGTCCCGGGCAGTCCGAGGAAGTCGCGGGCGTGCTGGCCGCCTCGGCTGTCGGCGAAGTCGAAGACGACGGCCTGCAGCGGGCTGAACTGCGTGCTGCAGTAGCTCCACAGATAGGCGCGGTGTGTCTTGCCGTGGCCGGGCTTGAGCATGGCCACTGGGGTCTCGTCGGCGTGAAGCACGGGCTGGCGCAGCAGTTCTGCAGCCAGCGCGTCCACCAGCGGCTGCAGCTGCACGCCGCCCCCGCCGACCCACTGGGCCAGTGTGGAGCGCGCGATGGCGTGCCCGGCACGCTCGAAGATGGCCTCCTGCCGGTACAGCGGCAGGTGGTCCAGGTACTTGGCGACCAGCACCTGGGCTAGCAGGCCCGTCGTCGGAAGGCCTTTGTCGATGATGTGCGGGGCGACCGGCGCCTGCACGATCCGCTCGCAGCACTTGCACACCCACTTGCCGCGGATGTGGCGCTCGACGGTGAAGACGCCGGGCTGGTATCAGCGGTGGCGGCTGTGAACTAAAGTTCAATTGCTGCGCGACTGCATTTCGCAGCCATCTTGGTACTCAAGGACCCTCACGCAATGGCTAAGTCCCTTTCTTCCATCCTCAGTCAAATCGAACGTCTTCAGAAGGAGGCTGCGTCGATCCAGCTGGAGGTGATCGACAGAATGAGGAAGGAGATCGCCAAATACAGCCTGACTCCTGAGCAGCTCTTCGGCGAGCCTGAGAGTCGCAGCGCACGGCCCTCGAAGCCGGCCAAGAAGGCGTCGAAAGCCCGCGCCGCCAAGTACGCAGATGGGTCCGGAAACACGTGGGGCGGTATGGGCAAGCGTCCGGAATGGCTTCGTCAAGCGCTCGAGGCGGGCAAGGCGCTTGAAGAGTTCTTGATCGGAGGCGATAAGCGAAAAGCCGCAACATCCACTCGCGCCAGCAAGCCGGCCGTTAAGGCCACGCGCAAGCCGGTAGCAGCCGTCAAAGCCGCTGCAAAGAAGCGTACGTCCGCTACGAAGACCGCGCGCAAGCCGCGGAAGACAGTTGCAGCTGTAGCCCCAGCGGCAGAGTGATTTCAGCCAGGCTGAACCCAGCCGCCTAGGTCTCTTCTGCAGCGAAAGCGGACAGCAATCTATCACCTGGCCATCACCGTCTTCACGGCAGATTCGGCAGGCATGCCGGGCAAGTGGTCAAACGATTTCAGCTTGATTGCCAGCTTCCCGTCCTTTTCAACGACTTCCAATTCGCAGCGACTGTGGTGACCGCCATTGTCCAGGAACGCTGTGTCGCCGGGTTTCAGGCGCAAGCCTCCCTCTAGCATCGTACTTTCAGTCATGGAGAAGCGCTTTAGCTTGCGGTCGGACCACGAGTACTGAACACCGGCCGAGACGACGTGAACGAAGCTGCTTCCAAAAAGTACTTCAACCTCATTCGAGCGGTTGAGGACGTCTTCCACCCAACAGATGGAACTGGCATGCGCGGCACTGATGCTCATCAACGCCGTACAGCAAATCGGCAAGACTGCAGCTTTCATCTGCTTGTGCTCCTATCCTGGCTCGCATCGGCCTCGGTACGGTTGGGATTCGATGGAAACACCTCGCTGGCTCCTTGTTCGGGAGTTTGACGGCTGATCCATTTTGAATCCGTCGATGAGGGCGCGATTCGGACCTGGCCGAACGGCGCCAAAGTCTCGTATCAGACGTCGGAACTGGCGAGTTTGAAGGTCGCAAACGGGTCTACAGCGCCCAGACCAACCATTCGTGAAGTTCCTCTACTAGCCTATTGCTTCCGGTACTGCTATGGCAGGCCGCGACTGCCACGGTGTTCGGCGTCGGTGCCCTGACTATCAACAACTGCGGCTTCGCAGTACCTGAACGTGCTTGAGCGGCAACGACCGCCAACGCTTGTCGCGCGCTGTGTGCGCACTTGGTACTGCCCCGGGCACTCCTTGGGGGCGAGCAGGCAAAATGCCTCGCGGGGAGATCACGTCGGCATGAACAAGAAATCGCTGTCCGAGCGCGATGACGGGGCCAGGCGAAGTCCGTGAGGGCGTGGCAGGTCTAAGTAATTGATTTTGAAAAGCTTTCCTTGTCTGCGTCACAGACTTGTCCTCGGATCGCAAAACGTCAAGTTTGCGTCGGTGGCGCCAGTTGCGGTCATCTTTGCGGCATGGCTCCCGCGGAGGGCAAGTCTGCGTGACGACGCCAGCGGATTTTGCGCGCGCGATGGCATTGGCGCGGCTCCCGAGCTGGCCCTCCCCATCCTTCGCATCTATTACCCGCCGCTCTTGCCAGTCGTTCCCTGAGGCTGCAAGCGCACATTGACTTGCTCGATCGCCCGCTGGTCCGAACACAATGCAACGAACAGACATCGGGTCAGCCAAACAGAGAACAACAGAGCACCAGCCATGTAGGCAACGAGCTCGCAAAGACCAATGGCACTCCGCATAGCCATGGTGATGAAGATGAACCACTCCCACCCGACGACGAGCGCGAAGATCAGGTAGGCGACTTGCCGTCGGCGCCGGGCTCGATGCAGGCTGAGACCTTCCGGCGAGTCAACCAACTTCCCATTGCGGACCAAGGCGGCGTAATGGACCTGCAGGTCAGGGCCTTGGCACGCAAGCCAGCCATCACCCTCCGTCTCAACGGAGAGGGCGAAGCTGATGGGTTTCCCCTAATTGGTCAGACCGCAGATCGAACTACGATGGCCGCCTTGATCTCTTCATTAGCTTTCGGCGCAATGATTCTGCGGCGAATCACATGGTTTGGCCGCTGTTCTTAGCAATATGTGGCGAAAAGTTGCTGGTTAACCAATCGCCTTCACCTTCTGGATTCAGCCAATGATTGATCGTCGTCCCCATCGCTTGCCCAACCCGCATGCGGTTCGGGCTGTCATGCGGATCCGGGCGGCATACCTCCGCTGCAGGGTGGTCTGCAAATTCGGCGGGCTCTTGAGCAGCCGCCGTCAGAAATAGGAGCCTACGGAGGCCATGTCAATTCATCAGGGGAGCGTCGAGACCCGCCGCTCGTACGAGCGGACTGCTGACCGAATCAGGGCGCTGATAGGGGCAGGGCGTCTGAAGGAAGGCGCGCGGCTTCCCGCTGTGCGCGATCTCGCCTCCCAGCTCGGGGTGTCACGACAATCCCTTCGTGAGGCGCTGATCGCGCTGGAGATTGACGGCCTCATCGAAATCCGCGGAAAGGTAGGCATCTACGTCTGCCCGTCTGCCCGTCGCCGTGACCTTTGGGCACTGAACGTCGGGGGCAGCCCGGGGGAATTTCTGCAAGCGCGAGTTGTACTCGAGAGCGAAGTGACGATGCTCGCCGCCGCTCGCGTCAGTTCCCTAGGACTGCAGCGGGTCGAGGAAGCTTTGGAAGAAATGCGGGATGGGCTTGCTAGAGGATACGAGCCAGTCGAGGCGGACCGACGATTTCATCTCAGCATCGCCGAGCAGAGCGCGAATTCAGTACTGGTCGAAATGATCGGAGCACTGTTCGACGCTTGGCACCCGATGTCATCGCGAACGCGCATGCGCGTCGAAACGGTACGCAATTGGCAATCTGTCCTGCACGAACATGAGTCGATCCTTCGGGCACTCAAATCGCGCCATCCGCAGGCCGCCGCTGCGGAGATGTGCCTTCATCTGCAGTCGTCCCATGGACGCTGGATCGGCGAACCGACGCCCCCGAGCTCTCCGTCAGTCCTGAGCTCGCCAAGACGTGTTTCCGGCCTCGACGCGAAAGGGGCGAGGTCGGACACAGTCCGGCGGAATTTGATTTCGCTTGATGATTCTGCGGCGAATCATTGGTTTTGTCTTGGAACCAGTGGGAGCAAACCTGGGTCGCCATGCACAGCCACAGCCGGGGCCAGCGCAGGCTCGCCAATCCGCATGCCCGCGGAGGCGCCATGCGCACCCAGGTCGGTAGTTCAGGGGGCTGCCCACATGGAGGGCGGCCATGAATCCGCGCCTGTGCCATGGGCTGGAGTGGTGGGACCCGACCACGATTGCCAAGCAAGCCGAGCGAGGTGCATTTCACTCGGAACCAGTTCGTTCAACGACCGAATCGGGTCCGAGCTCGAGGAAGCGATGTCGCTGCAAGTACTGCAGTTGGAACAGCTACCGGTGATTTCAAAAAAGGAGACAGCACGTGACGAAAAAGTCGATTCCACACGCCCATAAGTTGACCGCTGTAGCGGCATGCGCTTTTTTGGCCGCTTGCGGAGGCGGAGGTGGCAGCGATGGTGGCGGAGGGTCTGAGGGGCGCTTCCAGGCCATCAGCTTCAGCTATCCAGGCGGCAACACCTTGTTGAATGGCCCGACGACTTTGTCGGCCACCGCGACTTCCGGATTGCCGGTCAGTTTCCGCACTGGCACTCCCACCACCTGCACGGTCGCGGACAACCAGGTGACGCTGGTGGCTGCAGGGGAGTGCCTCGTCATCGCGAGTCAACCCGGCGGGGTCGGCTCGGACGGCACCAAATGGGCAGCCGCAGACGATACGAGCCAACTGTTTGTTGTGTTGAAGCATGAACAACGCCCGCTGGTGCCGGTGGGTGTTGTTCTGCGGGCGGCGGCGCCCGTGAGCCTCACGCTTTCAGACAAGACCGACGGCGGAAATCCGGCGACCTACACGTCGACAACACCCTCCGTCTGCACCGTCAGCGGCAAGACGCTGAATGTCTTGGGCGAGGGCTTTTGCGCGCTTGGGGTGACCGCGCCGGAAAACGCCTCGTATGCAGCGATGACCAAGGGGCAGGCCTTCATTCAAATCGGGCCCATGCCGCCTTCGGTGGTCCCGTTGCAGGGCGCGACTCAGACGGTCGCGCTGGGATCGGTCGATGCCAATGGCAACGCCCTGACGTACGCGAGTACCACGCCCACGGTTTGCACGGTGGTGGGCAATGAGCTTCGGTTGAACGCCAAGGGCGGCTGCGCGGTGACCCTGTCCAGCGCCGCGGGCACTTCCGAGAATCTTCAGTTGGTCGTCGACCCGCTGCTGGTCTCGAGTGGGTTCATGCCGGGCAGCAGCGTCGGGTGGACGGAGTCCCTCAAGACCTGGCAAGGCGGTCGTGTGACCACCAACCCCTGGAGCAGCACCCTGGGCGCGGGCTGGGAACGCTGCAACCCCACCACCGACGACGGTGTGAGTACGGAGAACTGGTGCTACAGCAAGGTCTCCGACGACGGTTTGTCTCTCGTCTCTGCGCTGCACCTTCCCGACAGCAGGTGGACGCCGGGCAACTGGCAGTACGGCTTCAATCGCATCGAGATCTTTTCGCCCAACCTCTTTGCGTTTGATTCGGCAGGCGATACCAAAGGTGGACTGAAGCTGGCTTCCGAGAAGACGCTGAACTTCACGTTGGGCGTCAACGCTGATCTCTACTCGGCCGGCAAACCCATCGTCGTGCACCTGGATCTGGCCAAGCGCAACAACGATTGCAACGTCACGCTGAGCACCTTGGTGTGGGTCCCGAAGTCGGGGATGGTCAGCTATGCCGTGCCGCTGAGCAACTTCGCGGTGACTGCGGCGTGCGGCCTCTCGGGTGTCACCGAGGCCTCTCTGGACAACGACGTGCGCAAGCTGCCGAACCCGTATGACAGCACGGGCGCGCCTGTCAACGACGCCGCGTTCCAGGCGGCCCTGGAAAAGATCGCGGCCTCGCGCGCCTCGGCTGGGACGCTGCTGCAGTCCTCCAGCGTCGTGCGCACGCGCTTCTGGCTGATGGACATCAACGAGAACAACAAGACCGGCGGCATCACGGCCTCCGACCTGACCGTCAACGGCCTCATCTACTTCCAATAACCCAGTTCGCGCGCGGGCGTCGCGTGCCAGGACCAGCCTCCCGCGTTGATCGGGACAGTGCCACGGCATCCGATGCCGAGAAGGCGGAGCCGCCCGCACGGGCGGGCTGCCGCCGGACTCATCGAAGGAATACGGAGACACCATGAAAAAACAGTTCCGCACCACTGCCGTCCACCGCGGCATGGTCCACATGATGCTGCTGACCGTCGGGGGTGCCGCGCTGGCGCAGTCGCCCGCTGAAAAGCCGCCTGCAAGCCTGGACACCGTCGTTGTCACCGGGCAGCGCGCAGCGCTGCAAACGGCTCAGAAGATCAAGCAGAACGCCGAGGAAATCGTCGACTCGGTCGTTGCGGAAGAGGCCGGCAAGCTGCCGGACAAGTCCATCACCGAAGTGCTGCAGCGCGTCGTCGGCGTCATCATCGACCGCAACAAGTCACGCGGCGACCCGGAGCACTTCTCCGTCGAAGGCTCGGGCATCAGCGTGCGCGGCCTCAGCTGGGGCTCTTCGCTGCTGAATGGCCGTGAGTCCTTCTCGGCCGGTTGGCCGGGCCGCGAGCTGAGCTGGGGCGACATTCCACCCGAGCTGATGGCCGGCGTCGATGTCTACAAGAACCCCTCCAGCGAGATCATCGAAGGCGGCGTCAGCGGCACGGTGAACCTGCGCACGGCCTTGCCCTTTGACTACAAGGCGACCAAGGCCTACATGTCCGTCGGCAACAACTACGTGCAGCGCTCGGGCAAGAACTCGCCCAACCTGTCGGGGCTGTATACCACGCAATGGAATACGGATATTGGCCGTGTCGGCGTTCTGCTGGACCTGTCCTATAACCACTCCAGCTTCCAGAACGAGAGCATCCAGCTGGATGCCTACTACCCTCGCACAGACCTGATCGCTGGTCAGGTGGCGTGGGCGCCGAAATCGGCCTCCTTCCGCAATAACACCGGCGACAACGAACGCGCCGGCTTCTACGGCGCGCTGCAGTGGAAGAAGGGCGGCATGGACTCGTCGCTGACCTATTTCGTGTCGGGCGCACGTGAGACGGGCAGCGAGCAGGGCTTCTACACCGGTGTGGAGAACCCCTACAAGTCGACGATCGCCGATGCGAAATACGACGCTAACAACGTGCTGACCTCTGGCACCTACACCTATCTGACCGGCGCCGGGGCAAACACCTCCCCGCTCGGCGGCCTGGGCCTGCAAATCACGCGCGGCTGGAACCAGACGACTTCAAAGACCGGTGAACTGGCCTGGAACTTCAAGTGGGCCATCAACGACCAGTGGTTGGTGCAGAACGACGTTCAATGGGTCCATGCGAAGAACGATGCCGTCGGCCGCAACCTGCAGCTGGGCACATTCGTGCCCAGCATGAGCATCGATGTGCCCGGAAAGAGCCCGGTGCGCATCGGGTTCGACCAGACCAGCAGAGATTTCCTGGCCAAGCCGGAAAACTATTACTGGAATCTGGTCATGCCGAGCGCGAGCAAGGCCGATGCCGACCTGTACGCCTGGAAGGCAGACGCGCGCTACCGTTTTGACGACCCGATCCTGCGTGACATCCGTGTCGGCGTGCGCGCCACCTACCGTGTCGCGCGCCACTACGAGGCCTCGGGCAACGGCTGGACGTCCGTTGCCGAACCCTGGAACGTCAAGCAGAACATCAAGCCGGGCCAGATGCCCCCGGACGACGGCACATGGCAGTCACGCGGAAGCTTCGCCTACATGGGCGACCCACGCTACCAGGGCGTGCCGGTCGAAACGTTCAACTTCGGCAACTTCTACGGGGGCAAGGTGGGCACGCTGCCGAACATCGTCATGCCGACGATCGGTGCCGTGCGCGACTACCCGAACGCGTACAAGACGCTGGTCAATGACTACGGCTACCAGCAATGCCTGGACGGCAACAAGCTGTACCCGAGCAAGCCGGCGTGCAAGTTGTCAGACTACGAGGATCGCTTCAAGACGCTGGTCTACGACGGCGATCCGTCCAAAACAAGCACGCACAGCGAACAGACCGATGCCGTCTACACCACGCTGCGCTTCGGCTTCGACGACTGGAAGTTCCCGCTCGAGGGCAATGCGGGCGTGCGCGTCGTGCTGACCCGCGACGTCTCGCACGGCTACTCGGTTTTCGAGACGAAATACGACGTGAATTCGCCGCCCGATCTGCCGCGTTTCGACCTCACGCAACCTATCGACGTGCAGAACCAGTTCGTCAAGGTGCTGCCGTCGCTCAACCTGAAGATGAACTTCACCGACAGGTTGCAGGCCCGCCTGGCGATGGCCCAGAGCATGAACCGACCCGGCTTCAACCAGCTGGGCGAATACATCAAGCTGCAGCAGAACTACAACTTCGAGAAGAAGACGCTCACCTACACCGGCAACAACACCGGTAACGTCAAGCTCAAGCCGATCACGGCCAACAGCTATGACCTGGCGCTGGAGTGGTACCCGCGTGACGGCCAGTCGCTCACGGCCACGGCGTTCCATAAGGACGTCAAGGACGTCATCATGAACAGCGCCTACAGCCGTGCCTACGACAGCACGGGCGGCAACCCGCAGATCTTCGCGATCACCGGTCCCGCCAACGTGGGCAAGGCCAAGGTCGGCGGCCTGGAGGTTGCAGGCATGACCTATCTGGACAAGCTTGCGTTCCTGGAAGGCGTGCTGCCGGATTGGGCCAAGGGCATTGGCGTGTCGGCCAACTACACCTACATCGACGCCAAGCAAAGCCTGTACAAGCAGATCTACAACCCCTATTGCGATGCAGGCAGGGCGACGACGAATGGCACCCTGCACCTGTTCGGCTGCGACACCAATGGCCTGCCGTTCAGTGATCTGCCGCTGCCTTACATGGCCAAGAACGCGTACAACTTTGTCCTGATGTACGACCGCGGTCCGCTGTCGGCGCGGCTGGCCTACAACTGGCACAGCCGCATCCTTCAGTCGGCAGACGCCAATGGCACACGCGGCGAGGATGCGACGAGCGCGGACCCGTCGCGCCCGGGTGCCCAGGATGTGGGCTGGGGACTGCCAACCTGGCAGGAGGCATTCGGCCAGTGGGACGCAGGCATGAACTACAGGTTCAGCGACGCGCTGAGCATGTCGCTCAACGTGACGAACCTGAACAACGTCATCGTGCGCCAAACGCAGCAGCAGCATATCGGCGTGATGGGACGCGCGTGGTTCTACCCCGGCCGCAGCTACTCGCTGAGCGCACGCTACGAGTTCTGAAGAGGCCACCCGTTCGTTCAAGGCGCCAAGGAACTTGGCAGGGTCTCAATGACGCAGAAAGTTGATCGCATCGTCGTCGTGGGCGGTGGCAGCGCGGGCTGGATGGTGGCCGCGGCGCTGGTCACCGGGCTGAAGGGCCGCGCCGCCGTCGAGGTGGTCGAGTCCGAGGACATAGGCATCGTCGGCGTGGGTGAAGCCACCTTCCCGTCCATCCGCAGCTACAACCAGCTGATCGGCATCGACGAGCGCGATTTCATGCGCGCCACGAACGGCACCTACAAACTGGGCATTCGCTTTTGCGACTGGCTGACGGTGGGGCAGGACTACTTCCACACCTTCGGCCACTTCGGCAACCTGTTCGGTTCGCAGACGCTGTGGGCCCAGCATCGGCGCATGGGGTTGACGGAGCCGCTGGGCGTGCAGTGCGTGCCGACGGTGATGGCGATGAAGGGGCGCTTCGTTCTGCCCAGCGAGCAGGCGCAGTTCAAATACGCCTACCACTTCGATGCGATCCAGTACGCCGCCTTCCTGCGCAAGCTGGCCATGCAGCGCGGTGCCCGCCACACGCAGGGGCGCATCACCGAGGTGTCACGCCGCGCCGATGGCGGCGTGGCCGCCGTGCAGTTGGAGGATGGCCGGCGCATCGAAGGCGACCTGTTCGTCGACTGCTCGGGCTTTCGTTCGCTGCTGTTGGGCCAGGCGCTGGAAGAGCCCTTCGTCGACTTCAGCCACTGGTTGCCCGTCGATGGCGCATGGGCCTGCCCCACGGAGCGGGTCGGCGAGGAACTGGCCCCGTACACGCAAGCCACGGCGCTGGAAGGGGGCTGGGCATGGCGTATCCCGCTGCAGAACCGCACGGGGCACGGCCATGTCTTCGCGAGCCGCTTTATCGACCCCGATCGGGCACGCGAACAACTGCTGGCCCGGCTCGACGGCAAGCCGCTCGGCGAACCGCGGCTGCTGCGTTTCACCACCGGCCACCGCGAACGCTTCTGGGTGCACAACGTCGTCGCCATCGGCTTGTCCTCCGGCTTCCTGGAGCCGCTCGAGTCCACCAGCATCTACCTGATCCAGGACGGCATCGCCCGTCTCATGACCCTGTTGACCGCCGGCCGACCGGTGGACGAGAACGACCGGGCCCTGTTCAACGACGGCGCGGCGCGCCGCTTCGCGCGCATCCGCGACTTCATCATCCTGCACTACTGCCTGACACGCCGCCGGGACAGCGAGTTGTGGCGCCATGTATCGTCGATGGAGTTGCCCGAAACCTTGGCCTTCCGGATGGAACTGTGGCGCCGCTACGGCGTGCTGCACGAGTACGACGAAGAAGGGTTCGACGCCACCAGCTGGCTGGCCATCCACGCCGGCATGGAGCACTGGCCGCAGCGCAACGATCCGGTCTTTGCGGAGATTCCGCCAGAGCGCGCCATGCAGGCGCTGGACCAGCGTCGCAAAGCCATTGCAGCCTCGGTGGAGCACATGCCGCAGCACCACCGCACGCTGCTCAAGATGCTGGGCTGACCCATGAGAAAACCATCTGCTGCACGCACGCCGGCGTCA
The DNA here is from genome assembly GCF_031458095.1 of Roseateles saccharophilus. GTDB lineage: Bacteria > Pseudomonadota > Gammaproteobacteria > Burkholderiales > Burkholderiaceae_C > Pelomonas > Pelomonas saccharophila_A. Next base: position 540,459 of record NZ_JAVDXU010000001.1, on the reverse strand, counting down.
GCTCGAACTGATCAACCTGAAAGGTCAAGCGCCATGCGGCATGGGTCGAGATCGCCCGCAGTTTTCATATCCAGGCTGGTGTCATGCATCGCCTTGATGCTGCTGCCCTGCGCGGTGTCGGCAACAGCGTTGAAGGGCGGGGCGCCTGCGACCTGGACGCCGGACAACGGCAACGGCACCTTCACCAATCCCCTGTTCTATGACGAGTTTTCGGATCCGGACCTGATTCGCGTCGGCGACTGGTTCTATCTGACCGGCACCACCATGCACGCGATGCCGGGCCTGCCTATCCTGCGCTCAAAGGACCTGGTCAACTGGGAGTTCGTCGCCTATGCCATGGACAGGCTCGACCTCGGTCCGGCCTACCGGCTGGAGGACGGCAAGCACATCTACGGCCAGGGCATCTGGGCGCCGTCCTTGCGCTACCACGCAGGCAAGTTCTACATCTTCGCGAACGTCAACGGCCAGGCGACCCAGATGTTCACGGCCACCGATCCGAAGGGTCCCTGGACGCGCACGCCGATGAAGCGCGGCTTCCACGACCTGTCCGTCCTGTTCGACGACGACGGCAGGGCCTACGTCGTCTGGGGTCACCAGACGATGCGCCTGGCCCAGCTGACGGACGACCTGACCGACGTCGTGCCGGGCACCGAGCGCGTCTTGTTCACCAAAGACGCCGGCATGGGGGAGGGCGCGCACTTCTACAAGATCGACGGCAAGTACTACATCATCAGCGCCAATTACGCGGGCGGCTTTCGCATGCCGGCGGCACGGGCGGATCATGTGCTGGGGCCGTACGAGGTCCATCAAGCGATCAGCCTGCACGAGGACTTCGGCATGGCGTCAAGCAAGCGCCTGGGCAGCCCCGAGCCGCCGTTCGAGACCTGGGGGCCTGACCCCGCCGCCAAACACAGCCTGGCATTGCACCAGGGGGGCATCGTCCAGACGCCAGCGGGCGAATGGTGGGGCTTTTCGATGATGGACTTCAACTCCGTCGGCCGCCTACTCAGCCTGTCTCCCATCACCTGGAAAGACGGCTGGCCCTACTTCGGATTGCCGGGCAATCTGACACGCACGCCGCGGACCTGGGTGAAGCCCAAGACCACCACGCCGCAGCCGGTGCACGTGCCCTTTCAGCGCAGCGACGATTTTTCGACGCGGCAGCTCCAGCCGATCTGGCAATGGAACCATGTCCCCGTCGACGACAAGTGGTCGTTGTCGGAACGGCCGGGGTTCCTGCGGCTTCACGCCCTGCCGGCAACCTCGTTCTACGACGCGCGCAACACGCTGACGCAGCGGGCCATCGGCCCGATGTCGACGCCGACCGTCCTGCTTGATGCGTCGAACCTGAAGCCGGGCGACACCGCCGGCCTGGGCCTGCTCAATCTCCCTTATGCGACTTTGGGCGTCGAGAAACTCGCCGATGAACTCAACGTCGTTTTCCATGACCAGCGCCTGGACCAGCGGGTGAGGGTGAAGGTGACCGGGACGCGCATCTGGCTGCGTGCCGATTGCGACTTCCTCACCGAACTCGCGCGCTTCAGCTATTCGGTTGACGGCACCACCTTCACGCCTATCGGCAACGAGGTCGTGATGCTCTACCAGACCTTCACCTTCCAGGGCGTTCGCTATGGATTGTTCAACTACAACACGACCGGCGCCGAGGGCGGCTTTGCCGACTTCGACAGCATCGACGTGAATCAGCCATATACACACGGCCTGATGCGGCCCATTCCCTACGGCCAATCGATCTGGCTGACATCGTTTCGCGCGACGACCGGACTGGCGGCCAGCGATGGGCGCCTGACCTCGGGTATCCCGACGCGATTCGTGATCGCCGACCGCAAAGTGGGCCGCGTCGCTCTGCGAGCGGGCCGACGCTTTGTCACGGTCGATAAGGACGGAGGCGTGATGCTCATGGCCCGCCAGTCCGGCACGGCACAAACCTTCCAATGGATTGAAACGCCAACGGGGGAACTCGTGCTGATGTCATTGACCACAAACCGCTTCCTGCGCATCGATCCGCAGACGGGAGATATCCGGGCCGACAGCCCCGGCCCCATGCCGGACAACAGCGATGGCGCGCGCTTTATCTGGTCGCAGTAAGAAGGCGCGGCACGGCGATTCACCTGCGACAACCTATTGAAAGTTCACACCTCACCATGCGCCTCTTCAATCTGCTGCCTCTCGTCACTCTTTGCGGGGCCGCGCTCGCCTGCGGTTCCGCGCCAGCCGCGGAACCGCCGCCCGGCGCCAATCCGATACTGCGCGACCGCTTCACCGCCGACCCCGCGCCGCTGCTCGTGGGCGACACGGTCTACCTTTACGTCGGCCGTGACGAGGCCAAGGGCGACGACTTCTTCCTCATGAAGGAGTGGCTGGCCTATTCGTCCAAGGACCTGCGCCACTGGACCGCCCACGGCGCCTTCATGAAGCCCACCGACTTCAAGTGGGCGATTGGCGATGCGTGGGCCGCACAGGTGGTGCAGCGCAACGGCCGCTTCTACTTCTACGCCACCGTGCAGCACGACGACAGCCACCCAGGCAAGGCCATCGCCGTGGCGGTGGCCGACAACCCGCTGGGGCCGTTCAAGGACGCGCGCGGCTCGGCGCTGGTTACCGATGCCACGACGCCCGGGCCCTACAACTGGAACGACATCGACCCCACCGTCTTCATCGACGACGACGGCACCGCCTGGCTGGCCTGGGGCAACCCGGTGCTCTACCTGGCGAAGCTGAAGGCCAGCATGACCGAGCTGGACGGCCCCATCGAGAAGATCGCGCTGCCCAACTACACCGAGGGGCCGTGGCTGTCCAAGCGCAAGGGTCTGTACTACATGACCTACGCCTCCATGGCGCACCAGAACGTCTGGGAGCACTTGTCCTATGCCACCGCGCCCAGCCCGCGCGGGCCTTGGACCTACCAGGGCGTGCTGACCGGCCCGACGAAAGACAGCTTCACCATCCACGCCGGCATCCTCGACGACTTCAAGGGCCAGTCCTACCTCTTCTATCACAACGGCGCGGTGACGCTGACCGACGGCCAGAAGGGCAACGGCAACCGCCGCTCCGTCACGATGGAGTACCTCTACTACGACGCCGACGGCCGCATGTGGCCCGTCACGCAGACCGAGGCCGGCATCAGCACGCCGCCCAAGCCGCCCACCGGGAAGGCGCCCGCGCTGCCCGACCCGGGCCGCTCCGACCCCCGCGTGGCCGTCCAGCAGTTCGCTCAGGGCTATCCCGACACCTGGCCGGGCAGCCCGGCGCTGGCTTCCGTCACCCGGCCTTTCGAGCAGGCCCCTGAGCCCGTGGGCTTCCACCGCGACGGCGGCGGCGCCGGCCGCCTGGCGCAGACCTTCGTGCCGCGCGCTGACATCCCATTGGGCCGGCTCAGCCTGTACGCCGGCGACGGCCATGGCACGGATGCCACGCACTCGCTGCGGCTGTCACTGCGCGACGTGGAGGCCGGCACCGAACTGCTCGGCGCCGGTGAGGGTCTGGCCATCGCCTACCGGCCGCAAGGGGCGGGGCTGCTGAGCTTTGATTTCAGCGCCCATCCGGCCGTCGTGCTGAAGTCGGGTCGCCGCTACGCACTGGCGCTGCAGGGCGAGAAGGACGCGCTGACGATCAATCTGCGCGCCAGCCGCAGCGACGTCTATGCCGACGGCGAGGCCAGCATGGACGACCGGCCGCTGAAGGACCGTGAGAGCGGCCGCACCGCGGACTTCGCGTTCGCGCTTTACGCGCGCTAAATGGGCTGAAACCGCCGCAGACAGCCTGCGCCAGCCTGCGCCTGGCCGCCGCCCGCGAGAGCGCGGCGGCAGGCCTGAGCCGCATTCAGCGACCGATGCGCTGGCACGCAACAAGTACTCCGCAGACAAAACATGCACAAGCACCCTGGCAGCCCGAGCCGCCGTCCCACCCGTCTCATGAACCGCCTGATTTTTTCCCTGCTGATGGCCCTCATCCTCTCCGTCGGGTCACAGGCCGTTCTTGCGACAGGGGCGGCTCCAGCTGCGAAGTCGGCACAGGCGACTCCTGCCCACAACCCCCTGATCTGGGCCGACGTCCCGGACATCGCCATCATCCGTGTGGGCAAGACCTACTACATGAGCAGCACGACGATGCACATGAGCCCGGGCTTGCCGATCATGAAGTCGACGGACCTGGTGAACTGGAGCATGGCCTCCTACGCCTATCAGACCCTGGCCGACAACGAAGCCTTCCGCCTCGAGAACGGCAAGAACGCCTACGGTGCAGGCTCCTGGGCGAGCAGCCTGCGCTATCACGATGGCGTGTTCTATGCCTCGACGTTCGCCGCCACCAGCGGTGGACGTACCCATGTCTACACGACGCGCGACCCAGAACGCGGCCCGTGGAAGGAGACGAATTTCGAGCCTTTGATGCACGACCACAGCCTGTTCTTCGACGATGACGGTCGCGTCTACATGGTTTACGGGGGCGGTCGCATCACGCTCATGGAGCTCAAACCCGACCTCTCCGGCGTCAAGCCCGGCGGCGTGAACAAGGTTCTCATCGAGAACGTCAACACCGTCTTCGGCACCGACCAGGGCGGGCTCAATGGCGAGGGCTCGCAGCTTCTCAAGGTGGACGGCCGCTACTACCTCTTCAACATCGCTTCGCCCGGAAGCCGGTGGGCGCGCACCGTCATCGTCAGCCGCGCCGACAGCATCGATGGTCCCTACGAGAGTCGCATCGCGCTCGATGACCGCGGCATCGCCCAGGGCGGCCTCATCGACACGCCGGAAGGCAAGTGGTACGCCTATCTGTTCAAGGACAACGGCGCCGTCGGTCGCATTCCCTACCTCGTGCCCGTGACCTGGAAGGACGGCTGGCCCGTGCTCGGCAAGGACGGCAAGGTGCCCATGACGCTCGACATCCCCGCTGGCACGCAGGGCGTTTCCGGGGCTTCCGGCATCGTCGCCTCGGACGAATTCGACCGCCGGCCGGGCGACCCCGCCCTGCCCCTGGCCTGGCAATGGAATCACAACCCCGAGCCGCGTGACTGGTCGCTCACCTGGCGCCCGGGACACATGAGCTTCACCACCAGCCGGACCGTTCAAACGCTGCTCGAAGCCCGGAACACACTCACCCAGCGCACGTTTGGCCCCCACAGCTCGGCCACCACCCGCATCGACGTGAGCGGCATGAAAGACGGCGACTGGGCCGGCATCGCCGCGTTTCAGAGGCAGTACGGATTCGTGGGCGTGAAGATGAGCGACGGCGCCAGATCGCTCGTGATGGTGAGCGCCGAAACCGACAAGCCCGAGGAAGTCGCGTCCATTCCCCTGGCCGGCAACACCGTCCACCTCAGGGTCGACTGCGAGTTTGAGCCCGCACCCGAGTTGGCCCGCTTCTCCTACAGCCTGGATGGAAAGACCTGGACCCCCATCGGTCGTCCCTCGCGCCTCGCGTACACGTTCCCGCACTTCATGGGATATCGCTACGGCCTCTTCTATTTCTCGACCCAGACCGCTGGCGGCCGCGTGGACTTTGACTACTACCGGGTGGCGCAAGAGAAGGATGGCCGCTGACACGACCGACTGCATTGCGCCTCACTCCAATTGCGCCCACCTGAAATGACAAACCCTGTGAACACCATCAAACACGGCCTCGCCGTTCTCGGCCTGATCGCTGCACCTGCATTCGCCGCCAACCCGGTCAGCATCCACATCGACGCCGGCAAACCCGGCCCGGTCATCAACAAGTACGTGTACGGCCAGTTTGCCGAACATCTCGGCACCGGCGTCTATGAAGGCATGTGGGTCGGCCCGAAGTCCAACATCCCCAACACCAGGGGCTGGCGCAATGACGTCGTCGGCGCGCTCAAGGAACTGCATGTGCCTCTGGTGCGCTGGCCGGGCGGCTGCTTCGCCGACGTCTACCACTGGCGCGACGGCATCGGCCCGCAGGACAAGCGCCCGAGCAACGTCTACGGGAACCACGTCGAAGAGATCAACGCCGTCGGCACCCACGAGTTCTTCGACCTGATCGAGATGATGGGCGCCGACGCCTACGTGAACGGCAACGTCGGGACCGGCAGCGTGCAGGAGATGTCCGACTGGGTCGAGTACATGACGTCGGACGGCGGTTCGCCCCTGGCCAGGCTGCGCGCGCAGAACGGGCGCGAGAAGCCGTTCAAGGTCGCCTACTTCGGTGTCGGCAACGAGCTGTGGGGCTGCGGCGGCAACATGAAGCCCGACTACTACGCGAACCTGTACAGCAATTACGAGCATTTCCTGAGAGCGCCAGAGACGTCCAGGCCGAAGATGATCGCCAGCGGTGGCAGCGGCTTCGACACGACGTGGACCCAGGTCCTGAGCAAGGAACTGAAGGGCCGCACCACTGGCATCACCGTCCACCAGTACACCGTCCCGACCGGCAACTGGGATGTCAAGGGCAAGGACCTCGGCTTCAAGGAAGGCGAGTGGATCTCGACCCTTGCCAATGCCTTGAAGATGGATCAGCTGGTCAAGGATCACGTGGCCGTGCTGGACAAGAACGATCCCGAGAAGAAGATCGGACTGATGGTCGACGAATGGGGCACCTGGTACGACGAAGCAGGCGCCAGAAGCGCGTTGTTCCAACAGAACTCCCTGCGCGATGCGCTCGTGGCGGCGCTGAATTTCCACATCTTTCATGAACACGCGGAGCGGGTCACGCTGACCACCATCGCTCAGATGGTCAACGTCCTGCAGGCGATGATCCTGACCGACAAGGAGAAGATGGTCCTGACCCCGACCTACTACGCGTTCCAGATGTACGCGCCGTTCCAGGATGCCAGGTCGCTGCCGCTGGCCATCAAGGACAACACCCGCTACGCCCTGGGCGCTGTGAATATTCCAGGCGTGAGCGCTTCGGCGGCGCGCGCCAAGGACGGCAAGGTGTACCTGGCGCTGGTCAATACCGATCCGAACAAGGCGGTCGACGTCGCCGTCGACGTCGACGGCACGAAGGTCCACGGTGCGGCCGGCAAGGTGCTGACTTCGGCAGCGATGGACGCGCACAACACGTTCCAGGACCCGCAGGTCATCAAGCCGGCAGCCTTCAGCGTGCGTGCCGCCGGCGGCAGGCTGTCGATCAAGGTGCCTGCCAAGGCCATCATGGTGGTCGCTTTGGAGGAATAGACGCGTCGCGCGCCAGCGCTTCGTGATTGCCTTCAGGATGCACGCGCTGCCGCAGTTTTGCCCGCTGTTCGACCATTGCGCGGAGCGTGGCTTCGTCGCGTTGCTTGTCGATCAGCTCCTGGGCCATCTGTCCGACGTCTGCGAAACGTGCGATGCGCGATGCTCTCATGAACACTCCCAAGTCAACGTTCTGCCCTTGGCCTGCATCAAACTGCTGGCCGTCCACGTCCAGCGCCCGGTCCGCGGCACGCCATCAAAAACCTGCTGCGGGTGGCGAAGAGCGTGTCAGGAGGCTGGATGATTTGGCTGCAACCGGGCTATCGCGGTGCCGAAGCGGCTGCGGGACGCCCGAGCAGCCGTTGTGGGATGTACTGGAAGTCGGCCATTCCCGGCTTCTTCCAGCCCAGCATCAGAGCCAGATCCGGGGCCGGTCCCTGGAAATAACGCACGCGGAAATTGCGCAGGCCCTTGGCCAGCTTCACGGTGGCCATCACCGGCTCCGGGGCATGGATGCCGTCGTTGTTGATCACTTCCTCGTCGTCCACGGTAAGGATGGCCCCGTCGTCGGACAGCAGCATGAGCTCCATGGTGATGTCCTGCGGCATGTTGACGGTGAAGCGGATGTCCAGCGCGAACCATTCGTTCACGTCCAGCCCCGGGAACCCGTCAGTGAATTTGCGCGGCGTGACGTCGAGCTGGGCCAGGCAGACTGTCTTGATGGGCTTGAGCCGGCGAATGTCCTTCACCGTAGTGAAGCTCGGTCGCAGGCGGTACACCTCCGCAATCATCTTGCGGTCGGGCGAGTCGGCGCATTCTTCAAACAGCTTGGGCGGCGCCGGGCTGCTGGCCGCAGGAGCGGCCGGCGCAGGCGGGGGAGCCGCGTTGACAGCCGGCTGTGCCGGCGCCGGTGCGGCCGCCACCAACGGCGCGGCGGCCTGTGGCACGGGCTCCACCTTGGGCACCTCGATGGGCGGGGGGTCGGGTATGGGCAGCATGCTCGGCGGCGGCGGCTCAGGCAGCTTGGGCGCGGGCGGCGGGGGTTCGGGAGGCCTGGGCGGCTGTTTGACCTCGACGATGCTGATCTGCAAATTGCGGGGCTTGGGCGGCGGCGCCTTGGCGCGCCATGACAGCACCGCTACCAGCAGCGCGAAATGGATGAGCACGGCGATGGTGATCGCGTAGCCGTTGTGGCCGCGTTGCCATTGAGGCCGTTGCGTCGGTTCGGCAGTTGGCGGGTTGGAGTCGTCGTGAGAGGACGCAGTCATATGTTCTTTTCTGGCTTTCGGCTGTTGTCTGGCAGCCTCCTAGGTTCATCGGCGCGTCGTCTTCCAAGGCTGGGCGCGTCGCATCGTGCTGGTGTTTGCATGCCGCGGCTCCGACTCAACGCGCCCGCGGCTCGATGTGCAGGATCACGCGCTGGTAGCGGGTGAGGGCGGGCGTGCCCTTGTCGGTGACCTGCACGATGACGTGGGCGGTGGCGGGCGCGTCCACCTCGGGCGTGCGCAGGCCGATGCGGGCCTGGACCTCGGTGCCCAGCGGCAGCGGGGCTTTCAGCGTGCCGGCCTCGGGGTAGGCGATCCACAGGAAGCTCAGGCTGTCGCCGTCCGGGTCGCTGCTGGGGCTGGCGTCGAGGGTGACCCACTCGCCGCCACGCACGTGCAGCTCGGCGGCATGGGCCAGGCGCGCGACGGGCGCGTGGTTGGCCTCGGCGGGCGGGCGCGTCGTCCACAGCATGCGGGCGGCGAAGTCGTTCTGGATGGCCTCGCGCCAGCGCCACAGCGTCACGGCCGCGTCGTTGTACTCGCGCTCCCCGGGCCTGACGGGGCGGCCGTAGGCGGCAGCAACCACGGGCCGGTAGCGGTCCATGGCGTTGGTCCAGATCGGGCGAGTCTCCTGCTCAACGGGCACGCCGCCGGTGAAGCCGTCCGGGTCGGTGTCCTCGCGGCGCGGCGTGTACAGCTCGTAGCGCCCGCCCCAGCCGCCCCAGTTCGGATGCTCGGGCGCGTTCAGGCCGTTGGGAATGATGCCAAGGAAGGAGGGCGTGTCGCCTTCCATGCCGTAGGCGATGTCGGGATAGGCGGCGCCGAGCGGACCGTGGCCTTGCTGGATGTGGCGGACGATCCAGGCGTTGCTGACGTGCTGGTTGTCGATGCCCTCGACCTCGCGGTGTATCGCGGTCCAGGTGGGGCGCGCATAGCTGCCGGGGCTGACGATGTAGAAGAGGGCCGGGAACTCGCGGCGCAGCCAGGCGCCGGTGTCGTCCTGGTCGGAGATGGTGTAGACGCGCAGGCGGCTGACCGCCGCGTCGACGGCTTCTTTCGGGTGCGTGCGCCGCAGGCTGTGCAGGGCTTGCGCCAGCGTGTTGGCACCGCCCCAGACGCTGACCCACAGCGGGCGTGGGTCGGGGCGTTCGAGCTCGCGCAACAGCAGCTCGGAACCGGGCGTGTCTCGGCCGTCACCGATGGCTTGCAGGCCGTAGCCGGGTTGCCCCGGCACGACTCGGGCCAACAGCTGCGCGGCATCGGGGTAGGCGCGGTCGTGCTGGCGCAGCCGGGGCAGCACCTGGGCGTAGCGCTGGATGACCCGTTTGATCGACTCCGGATGCACGCCTTGCTTCATGTGCACCGAGGTCGTGGCGACGAGGCCGCGCAGCTCGATGTCGTTGGCGTAGAGCAGCAGCCGCACGAGGGACTGGGTGTCGTCGGGCTCGTTCTCGATGTCGGTCAGGACAACGAGACGCGGCTTCGCGGGCGGCGCTTCAGGCGTGGCCAAAGCGCTGCCTGACAGCAGGAGCGCACCGAGCACGGCGGTGAATGCGTGTTTGAGCATGGGCTTACATGGGCCTGCAGTCAGCGCAGCGGCGTGACGCGCACCATGATCACGCCATGCGGTGCGACCTTGCCGCCGTAGCTGCCGCTGACGCTCTTCGTGACCTTCTTGCTCCACAGGTCCTTCACGTCGGCCTTCTGGTCGGCGGGCAGCCCGAGCAGGTCCCAAGCCACCTTCATGTTGGCCGGCGTCTTGCCGCGGTTGAGCAGCACAACGGTGTGCTCGCCGCCCTGCAGCGGACGCACCCAGACCTCCAGCTCGCCTTCCCTCAACGCGCGGCTGCCTTGCTTGCCCAACGGGTCCTGGTCGACGGCGATGACATCCTTGTTGGTGAGGATGCGCAGCGTGTCGGCGTCCATCTTCGAGAGGTCGTTGCCGGCGATCAGCGGCGCGGCCAGCATGGCCCAAAGGGAGAAGTGCGACTCGTACTCGGTGGTCGTCATGCCGCCGTTGCCGACTTCCAGCATGTCGGGGTCGTTCCAGCCGTTGGGGGCGGACTCGCTTGACAGCTCGGCGTTCATGTCGAGGATGTTGATCATGCCGTGCGACCAGCCCTTCTTGCCCTCCCAGGCGTCGTAGATGTCGCCCGTGGTGCGCCACAGGTGACCGACGGGGTGAGCCCAGCGGCCAGGCTTGCTGCCGCCCCAATCGCAGAGGGAGAACACGATGTCGCGACCCGATTCGCGCAGGGCCTTGGCCATGATGGTGTAGGCCGCCTCCGCATTGCGGGTGCCGGTGTAGCACCAGTCGTACTTGAAGTAGTCGACGCCCCATTTGGCGTACTGGAGCGCGTCCTGGAACTCATGGCCCGCGCTGCCCGGGCGGCCGAAGCAGGTCAAGGACCCGGCATCGGAGTAGAGGCCGAACTTCAGGCCCTTGCTGTGCACGTAGTCGGCCAGTGCCTTGATGCCCGACGGGAAGTGCTCGGGGTCGGCCTGGATGTTGCCGTCGGCATCACGGCTCTTCGCCTGCCAGCAGTCGTCGACGTTGATGTACTGGTAGCCGGCGTCTTTCATGCCGGAGGCGACCATCGCGTCGGCCTGTTCGCGGATCAGCTTTTCGTTGACGTTGCAGGCGTACTTGTTCCAGGAGCTCCAACCCATGGGCGGCGTCGGCGCGAGATTGGGCTTGGGAGCGTCGAGCTTGAGGGTGTCGTGCGCGTGGACCGGAAGGGCTGCCAGGGCGCCGAGCAGGGCCAGCGTGTGCGCGGCGCGTTGGATCAGGAGATGCATTTGGACTATCTGATGAGAGGTGAACGGTCAGGACGGGTCAGTTGCTGTACAGCAGGCCCCGGCCCGTGCCGCTGACGTAGATCCGGCCATACACGTTCTGGTCGGCCGCCATGACGCCGATGCCGCCGAACTGATGCGCGTCGTCGTTGAAGCGCGACCAGGTAGCGCCGCCATCGTCGGAGCGGTAAACACCCCACAGGCCGCCCACCACGCCCACCACATAGACCGCCGCCGAGTACGCGGCGCCGAGCTTGGGCTTGCCCAGTGCAACCGCCGAGGCGCCCTGCACGTCGGCCCATGGGTTGCCGGCAAAGATCGACGCGAAGGTGCTGAGCTTCGTCCACGTCGCACCCGAATCGGTCGAGTGGTAGACGGCGTTGCCATCGGCCAGCCAGAGGTCGCCTTCGGCGTTGGGGTTGACTGCAAACGAGGTGTTGGCGAAATAGTTGGGGGCCAGCCCCGCCGCCAACGAGCCGGCGCTCAGCGTGAACGTGTGACCGCCATCCGTCGAGACGTAGACCTTGCCCGGCGTGCCCCACCAATGGCCGCCGGAATCGTAGGCATAGACCTTGTTGGGGTTCTGGCGATCCGCGGCCAGCCGGTAGCCGCGAGGGAAGACGCTGTTGATGGCCGGCAGATTGGTCGCGACCCAGCTCGCGCCGTTGTCCGTGGTGTACGACGGCACCGAATTCGCCGGCGCCCAGACCGCTTTGTTGCGCGCGGTGACCGCGATGCTTGCTTCCTGGCTCGTGTTGGCCGCAGCGCCGGGGGCGAGGGTGACGAACCTTGCCCAGGTTTTGCCGCCGTCGCCAGACGAGAAACCGAAGCTCGCACCGGTGCCCAGGACGACGCCGATGGCGGCGAGATATTGCGGGTCGGCCCACGCCATGTCGGCGGCGAAGCCGTTGCTCCATTCGGTGCGCGGCGACAGGGTCGGCTTGGTCGCGAGGCTCGTGTGCACCCAGGGGCCGACGTCGCCCGAACTGTTGATCAAGGTGTACGTTGCGCCGACCGGCGGGGTGGCAAGGGCGAGGGTGGCGGTCTCCTCGAGCCCCTCGGTCGCGTCGCTCCAGCTCGGCGTGGCGGCGGAGGCGTTGCGTGTTTCCCAGATGCCGCCGCCATGGACGTGCAGCACGCGGTCGGGGTTGAGGGGATCGATCTCGACATCGTCGGTCCAGCCGGCGAACCCGTCACTGGGCAGCGTGTGCGGCATGGTGGCCGCAATCTCGCGCCAGGTCTTGCCGCCATCGACGGACCACTGGACGACCTGCTGGCCGTTCCAGTTGCCCCAGGAGTTGGTCACGCCCAGTGCAATGCGGGTGCTCGCGCCGCTGCCGGAGACGGACACGCCGCCAAGGCCGAACCCGGTGCCGCTCGTCCCCGCGTTCGGGTCCTTCAGCAAGGTCCAGTTGCTGCCGTCGAACTTGTAGAGCCGGGCGGGGCCGTCGGCACCCGGACCTGAGCCCTTGGTGAACACGACATAGAACATGCCGTCGGCCGCGCGCACCATGTGCGGAATGTGATGGCCGGAGATCGGCGTTGACACCGCGGCCCACGAAGCGCCGCCGTCGGCCGACTTGTACAGGTTCGAGAGGAGGCCCGCGGTTTGGACGTAGTCCGGCGCGATTGCGGCGTAGATCGTCTGCGTGGCCGAACCGCTGCCCTTGGTGCCGGTGTCGAACACCACCAGCTCGACGCCCATCGCGCTGCCGATGCCCAGAGCTTTGATCTGATCCTGGGTCAGCTGGACGTTCGACAATGAAGTGACCTGGGCCCAGCTGAGGCCCGAGTCGATGCTCTTCCACAGGCCGGCCGTGCGCGAGCCGTAGAACAGCGTCGAAGGCTTGTTGGGGTCGACCGCCAGCCGTTCGCCGATGGCCCGGCCGGGGTTGTTGCCGCCCAGGGGGAAGGGCAGGGCGATGTAGGTCCAATGGTCGCCGCGGTCGCTGGAGATGTAGAGGCGGCCGTTGCCATCCGACGTGTACATGCCGGCGGCCATGTAGACGAGCTGGTCGTTGTTCGGATCGACGGCGATGCTCTCGATGCCGTGGTAGCGACTCTCGCCGCCACTGAAGCCCAGGCCGTCCGTAATGGGCACCCAGGACGTCGTGCCCTGGTTCCAGCGGTAGGCACCGCCGATGTCGGTGCGCGCGTACAGCAAGTCGGCAGCGGTCGGATGGAAGACCAGGCCGCTGACATAGCCGCCGCCGCCGAACTTGACGCTCGTCCACGTCGCGAAGCCGGACATCGTCCCGCCACTGCCGCCCGGGGGAGGTGGAGGAGGCGGTGGCGGCGGCGTCGCGCCGCCAGGCGATGGGGGCGGGGGCAGCGTGTCGCCACCCGTGCTGCCACCCCCGCCGCCGCCACATGCCGCAGTGATGCTCGAGGCAAGAATGGAAAGGACAAAGGATCGTTTACTGCATTGGTTCATGAGCAATCCGGCGGGGGTTTACTTCTTGCACAGCTCGCTGATGGCGTTGGGGCCGGTGGCGGTGATCACGCCCAGCCGATAGGGCAGCTCGATGTACTCGTAGTTCTTGCCCTTTTCCATGTCCAGACCCTGGTAGACGAACTGCAGTGGCTTGCAGGGGTCGATGGCCAGCGTCTGGTCGATGCCGGCGCGGACCATCTCGCCGTGGGACACGCCTTCGGACCAGATCCGGTCGTTGAACTTGACGTTGTCTGCGCCGGCGAACCTGTTCATCGGGGCACCGGGAATGGGTTGCCAGCTGCCGTCCAGGCGATCCGCCGTCCACGCCCTGAAATACCTGCCGCTGGGCGACATCGCCTCGATCAGCGTCAGGTACTGGTTGGTGCCGGCGATCTTGTAGGTGTTGCTCGCCTCGAACACGTCATCGCGCTTCTCATCCAGGACGACAACAGGTTCGGCGAAGCCCTCAGGGAAACGCGCCAGGGTCGTCTCGGCGCGGTAGAAGCGGCCGTTGTCGCCGGTGAAGAAGAGATAGCACTTCTTGTCGTCGCAGATGTTCCAGAAGTCCAGCCAGGCCGCATTGCCCTTTTCGTCTTTGACGCTTGCCGGCACGGCCGCGTAGAAGGGCTTCGGCGCCGTCCACGACATCGGGTCGGCGATGTTGCTGGTGGTGGAATACAGCGGGTCACCCCCCTGGTAGATCAGATACCAGAGCTTTTGCGGCGCAAAGTAGTAGACCTGGGGGGCGGCGCGGTAGCCCGGCCCGATGGGTGACTTGTCGAGCATGAACTGAGGGGCCTTGGGGGCCTCGTCCCAGTTCGCAAAGCTCGTGTAGGCCATGCCCCAGCCGTTCTTTCCGGCCGTGGTCATGAAGACGTGGTAGCGGCCGTCGTGGTAGACGATGCTCGGGTCCTTGACGCCGAAGATGTCCGCCCGGTCGGCCGGCGGCTTGATCAGCGGCTCGCTGGATTTCCATTCAAAGGGGAGAGCCTTCGCCGGCGTATTGCCACTGACTCCGGAGCCTGGACTGGCGCCCGCGAGGCCCGTCGTGTCGCTGCCTGCGCTGCTGCCGCCGCAACCTGCCAGGCCGGCCGTGAAGATGGAAAGGGCGATGAGTCGTTGATTGCACTTGTTCATGAGGGGAAAGGTCTGGTTCGCTGATGGAAGGGCAGGGCGCGGCGGCACCTGGTCAGGGCGCAGGAGGCCGAAGGATCCCGCGCTGATCGGTGGGGGGCCAAACCCGCTCACTCCTTACTTCGCGTTGTCGACGATGGCCTTGATCAGTTCAGGGAAGTACTGCGCGCCGGTCGCGCGGTTGAACAGGCCCAACTGGTGGTTGGCGTCGTAGCCGTTGTCCCACCACACAGGCACGATGCCGTGCTGGACGGCGGACCTGGTCACGTATTTGGTCCAGTAGGTGCGATACATGCCGGCCGGGTCGTACTCGGACTTCAGGACCGCGCCGTATTCACCCATCAGCACCGGCATGCCGGTGTCGACGAAGCGGGTCTTCAGCTTCTGGAACTGGGCGTCGATGTGGGCCTCGTTGGCCCAGGTCTCCGTTGCCGCTGGGTTGGTCGCGATCGCACCCCACTGCCAGATCTTGCCCTTGTCATTGAGCGCGAAGTTGAACGGATCGTAGAAATGCACTTCGAGGAACAAGCGGTTGGCCGCTGGGTCCGTGGGTTTGATGAAGCCGCTGTAGGTCGAGTCGATGTTGGTGTTGAAGCCCTGCACCACCAGATGGCGCTTCGCGTTGTTGCCACCCGTGGCGCGCACCGCGCTGACGAAGACTTGGTTGAACCCGTTCTGGACGGCCTGGTACTCGGCCGTGGGTGGGCCGTAGTCGCCCGCAACCATGACCTCGTTGGTGCCGGCGAACAGCAGGTAGTCATCGTGGTTCTTGAAGTTGTTGGCGATCTGCGTCCACAGCTTGGCCAGGCGCGCGTTGGCACTGGCTTGGTGGGCATAGGTCGGGATGAGCCAGTTGCCTTCATGGTGCGTGTTCAGCACGACGTAGAGGCCGGCATTGCGGGCATAACCGACGACCTCGGTGACGCGTGCCATCCAGGCCGGGCTGACGTTGCCGTCGGCGTCGGCATGCTGGTTCCAGCTGACCGGAAGGCGCACGGTCTTGAAGCCGGCCGCCTTCACCGCGTTGAGCAATTGCTGGTTCACCAGCGGGTTGCCCCAGTTGGTCTCGTTGGGTGTTGCGTCCAGCGAGTTGCCCACGTTCCAGGCGGGCGACATTTGCTGCGACAGCTGGATGCTCGTCAGGTCTCGCATGGAGCCCGGTGCGGTGGTGGCCGCCGTGCCGTTGGCTGTCGAGCCGGCAGCGGTGCCGCTGCTTTGCGCCTGCGCGATTGATGCTGCGCTCGCGCCGAAGGCGAGCAGCAGTGCGGGTATCAAAGTTCTCATGTTCTGCTTTGCAAGGTTGAAAGCGCTCTTCCGGTTGCCTCCTCCGGAATCGGGCTTTTTGGGTGTCCCGGTTCGGAGCTTGGGCGCCACAAGAGACAGGTGATGGACGAGGCGGCAGGCCAGGCGCCCGAAGGTGGACGTTGGCCTGCCGAGCCATCCGTTCAATTGCTGTAAAGCATTCCTCGGCCCGTGCCACTGACGTAGATCCGGCCATAGACGTTCTGGTCGGCCGCAATCACGCCAATGCCGCCGAACTGGTGAGCGTCGTCGTTGAAGCGAGTCCAGGTGGCGCCGCCGTCATCCGAGCGATGCACGCCCCACACGCCGTTGCTCACGCCCACGACGTAGACCGCCGCCGAGTACGGCGCACCGGCCTTGGCCTTGCCCAGCGCGATGGCGCTGGCACCCTGCACATCGGCCCAGGGGTTGCCGATGAAGATCGACGCGAAGTTGCTGAGCTTGGTCCAGGTGGTGCCCGAATCCGTCGAGTGGTACACCGCGTTGCCGTCGGCCAGCCAGAGGTCGCCCTCGGCATTGGGGTTGACCGCCAGCGAGGTGTTCCCGAAGTAGTTCGGAGCCAGCCCTGCGTTCACCGAGCTCTGGCTCAGCGTGAACGTGTGGCCGGCATCCGTCGACGTGTAGACCTTGCCCGGCGTGCCCCACCAGTGGCCACCGGAATCGTAGGCATAGACCTTGTTCGGGTTCTTGCGATCGGCGACCAGGTGATAGGCGCGGGAGAAGATGGTATTGATCGCCGGCAGATTGGTCGCGACCCAGGTGGCGCCGTTGTCCGTGGTGTAGGACGGCACCGAGTTGCCGGGCGCCCAGACCGCCTTGCTGCGCGCCGTGATGGCGATGCTCGCTTCTCCACCCTTGTTGTCCGCGACGCCCGTCGGGTAGGTGGCGAACTTGGCCCAGGTCTTGCCGCCGTCGCCGGACCACATGCCATAGCCGGTGCTGTTGCCCAGGACCACGCCGATGGTGGCCATGTACTGCGGGTCGGACCATGCCATGTCGGCGGCGAAGCTGTTGCTCCATTCGGTGCGCGGCGACAGGGTCGGCTTCGTCGCAAGATCCGTGTGCACCCAGAGGCCGACATCGCCCAAACTGTTGATCACGGTGTACATGGCGCCGGCGGGGGGTGTGGCCAGGCTCAGCACGGCCGTCTCCTCCAGGCCATCGACCACTTCGTTCCAACTCGGCGTGGCCGAGGACGCGTTGCGGGTTTCCCAGACGCCGCCGCCAGAGACGTGCAGGACGCGCTCTCGGTTGAGCGGATCGATCTCGACATCGTCGGGCCAGCCCCAGAAGCCGCCGTCGGCCGGCGTATGCGGCATGGCGGCCGCGATCTCGCGCCAGTTGCGGCCGTCGTCGGACAGCCGGATGATCTGCTGGCCGGGGAAGCTGCCCCAGGTGTTGGTCACACCCAGCGCAATGCGCGTGGTCGCACCGGTGCCGGAAACGGACACGCCGCCGTAGCCCGCCGAGTCGTTGCTGTTGAGCAAGGTCCAGTTGCTGCCGTCGAACTTGTACAGACGGGCGGGGCCACCGGCGCCTGGGCCGGTCTCTTTGGTAAAGACCACATAGAACATGCCGTCTGCGGCGCGCACCATGTGCGGGATGTGATAGCCGGAGATCGGGACCGTGACCGGGGTCCACGAAGCGCCGCCGTTAGTCGACTTGTACAGGTTCGAGGCGAGGCCCGCTGTCTGGACGTAGTCCGGCGCGATCGGGGCGTAGATCGTTTGCGTGGCCGAGCCGCTGCCCCTGGTGCCGGTGTCGTAGACGACCGTCTCGACGCCCATCGCGCTGTTCATGCCCAGGGCATTGACCTGGTCTTGGGTCAGCTTGGCGCTGGACAGCGACGTGACTTGCGCCCAGGTGAGGCCGGAGTCGACGCTCTTCCACAGGCCGGCCGTGCGCGTGGCGTAGAACAACGTCGACGGCTTGTTGGGGTCGACCATCAGGCGCTCACCAATGGCCCGGCCAGGGTTGTTGCCGCCCAGCGGGAAGGGCAGGGCGACATAGGTCCACTGGTCACCGCGGTTGCCAGAGATGTACAGGCGGCCGTTGCCCCCGGATGTGTACATGCCGGCGGCCATGTAGACGCGCTGGTCGTTTGTCGGGTCGACGGCGATGCTCTCGACGCCGTGGAAACTGGCCTCGCCGCCACCGAAGCCCAAGCCGTCGGTGATGGGCACCCAGGACGACGTGGGCTGGTTCCAGCGGTAGGCGCCACCGATGTCGGTGCGCGCGTACAGCAGGTTAGCGGTGGTCGGGTGGAAGACCAGGCCGCTGACGTAGCCGCCGCCGCCGAACTTTGTGCTTGTCCAGGTGCCCACCTTGATGGAAAACGCCTGCTGCGTCTTGGCACCACAGCTGTTGGTGTAGGTGGCGATGGCCGTGCAAGCTGCGGGCGGCTGGACGGTCTGCTCGCGCGACGCACCGGCGGTGCCGCAGCCGCTCCAGCTCCACGTGCCGCCGGATGTCGGCTGCGGACCGAGGATGGCCGAGGCGCTGGTCATGATGGTGGCCGAAGCCGTTTGCGCCCACGAGCCGTTGGCATTGATATAGGGCGTGATGGCCGTCGGCGTGCAGGCGGTGCCAAGCGTGGCGTTGGCCGAGCCCGAGTTGTAGCTGCCCGCCTTGGTCGTGAACTTGACCCAGTACCAATAGGACATGCCGGTATTGGCTGAGGCGTCGACGTAGCTCCTGGCGCTGCTGGCCGGCACGGCGATGCGAGTGCGGCCGTTGGGATCGGCGTCGGTGTCTCGGTAGAGCTCCAGCGACGTGACGGTGCCGCTGACGGTCCAGCCAAGCTGTACGTTGCTGGCGGTCCCGGTGGCCGTGAGGCAGACGGTTACACCGCCACCGCTGCCGCAGCCTTGTGCCTGCGCGAGGCTGCCTGCGCTCGCGCCGAAGGCAAGCAGCAGGACTGGTGTCAAGGTTCTCATGTTTTATCTTTCAAGATTTGAAAGTGCTCGGCCGGTTGTCTCCTCCGGACACGAGCGGTATGCAAGGACGTGGCCTCAGTGCAGGGCTACGTCGATGCGCGCACCTGCTGCCCCTGCGTCACGGCGAGGCTGGCTTTGATAGGTCGGGCTGACGCCATCGTGGCGGCCAGGATCAATAGTGCAGGCGGCGGCTGATGCAGCTGGGTTCCCTCCGGCAGCTTCAATGGAAATGATTCGGCGCAGAATCAATTGGCGAAAAAGAAGTGCGGTCATACCGCACGGCAGTCATGGGCGGCACAACCTTAATTGGTCATACCGCGCCGCGATGATATTTCGATCGACCGCCGTACTAATCAGGGGAAAACCCATTGACAA
This sequence comes from Roseateles saccharophilus, assembly GCF_031458095.1. Lineage (GTDB taxonomy): Bacteria > Pseudomonadota > Gammaproteobacteria > Burkholderiales > Burkholderiaceae_C > Pelomonas > Pelomonas saccharophila_A. Next base: position 521,069 of record NZ_JAVDXU010000001.1, on the reverse strand, counting down.
GCGACCCGCGCGCCGCCGCGCCTCGTACCTTCAGAAAATCGTCAGCGGCCCATTGCGGGGAAGGGCGGCCAATGTTCGACCCGGAACAATTTCGACGGGAAGGACGATGTTGCGTGGGCCCTCGTATGGCGTCCCACCACGCTGCGCTTCGATCAGTTGCATGAGGACGGTGACGGCCTGACGACCCATTTCGAGCAGAGGCTGGCGCACGGTCGCCATGCGTAGCGTGCGGGCCAGCAAGGTATGGTCGAAGCCGGCAATCGAGATGTCCCGTGGTACGTTCAATCCGCGAGCCTCCAGCGCTTCCATACACCCGAAGGCAATGTCGTCGTTGCCGCAGAAGATGGCCTCGGGCAGCGGTTCACCGCGGTGGTCCTGCAGCCACTTTTCCATCACCCTCCGGCCGTCCACCACAGTGAACCATGTGCGGATCACGTGGTCGAAAGCAAGTTGCACTCCGTTTTCGGCATGCGCACGCAAGAAGCCAGCTACACGACGGTCTGCGCTCTTGTTGTGCGGCGGTCCGCCCACGCAGAGGATATGGCGATAGCCCAGTTCGAACATGTGGCATACGATGCCAAAGCCGCCCGCCTCGTCGTCCGCCTCGACGTTCACCTCAGCCTGCAATTGCCTTCCGGCATGGATCGTCACCAAGGGCGTATGTATTGGCAACCAGGTCGTGCTGTCATCTTCGAGATTCGGCGCCAGAACGACCAACCCGTCGACACGGCCGTCGCAAAGCGCCGGGATGCGCTGCGGAGCCTCATCCCAGCTGCTGAGGGGGAAGATGCATGTGGTCTGCTGGGCTTCCGTCGCGCCCCGCACGACGCCATTGAACAGTTCCTGGAAGTAGAGGTTCGGGTCCTCATAGGCGATGTTTGCAACGAAGCCGATAGCGTTGGACCGTTGACTGCTGAGTGCAAGCGCCGGTGCGCTTGGCAGGTAGCGCAGGCGCTTTGCCGCCGCCAGCACTCGTTCGCGCGTTTCCATTGAGACGCGAGCCGAACCCTTGCCGACTTTGAGCGCTGAGGATGCCGCTCTATCCGACACGCCGGCTTCTCGCGCGACGTCAGCGAGCGTGGGCAATTTGGGGCGACGGCTTTTCGTCGGCTGGGAGGGCTTGGGTGTCGAGGCGGACACTGACCGGTGGCGGGGTAAACGGGCGAGGCACTTTAGCACCGGGCTTCCCGCGAGCAAGGCCGCCAGCAGATTGACCGGCGCGACGCGAAGTTGGGGGAGGCTCTCGTTGGTGGCGCCAGCCATGGGCATTTCTGCGTCAGCACGCCAGTCGAAGACAAGTCAGTGTGACGATGCCAGCGGATTCTGCGCTCCCCCGCCTGAGTTGGCGTAGCCCCTAGCTGGCGCTCCTCCATCCTCCGCATCTACCACCTGAGGCTCTTGCCAGTGGTCGCCTGAGGTTGTAGACGCGCATTGACTTGGTCGACCGCCCGTTGGTCAGCACGAAGCGCGGTGAACAGATTTCGGGTCAGCCAGAAAGAGAACAACAGAGCACCGGCCATGTAGCCGATGAGTTCGGCAATCTCGATGATGCCCCTGATCGCCATGGTGACGAAGATGAACCACTCCCAGCCAACGACCAGCGCGAAGATCAAGTAGGCAACGTGTCGCCGATGCCGGGCTCGGTACAGCCCGAGGCCCTCCGGCGTGTCAGCTACCTTCCCATTGCGGACCAATGCCGCGTAGTGGACCTGCAGGTCAGGAACTTGGCACGCCAGCCAGCCGAGCTTCTGTTTTTGCGTCGCGGCCGGCCCAAGGGAAAAACGCTCTTGCGCAGCCTCCAGGTCTGTTGATTTCCTCCGAAACCTGACCCACCCCATTCAGTGATTTCCGTTCAAACCTGACCCACGTATGAACCCTAGCCTGCCGCAATTTGCGGCAGGAGCACTGGAGTGATTGACGTGGCGACACTGAGTGTCATCAGGCGGTGGGCCCTGCGCGAGCAGTTGTCCATCCGCGAGATAGCCCGACGCACCGGCCTGTCTCGCAACACCATCAGGAAGTACCTGCGCAGCGGCGACCAAGAGCCGACCTACGCCAAGCGGGCCAGCAAGAGCCGGCTCGACCCGTTTGCCGAGAAGCTGGCCCACTGGCTCAAGACCGAGGCCGGCAAGACGCGCAAGCAACGGCGCACCTTGAAGCAGATCCACGCCGAGCTGGTCACGCTCGGCTACGACGGCTCCTACAACCGCGTGGCGGCCTTCGCCCGCGACTGGGCCCAGAAGCGCCAGGAGGCCAAGCAGACGACGGGACGGGGCACCTTCGTGCCACTGGTCTTCGACGCCGGCGAGGCCTTCCAGTTCGACTGGAGCGAGGACTGGGCCGTGCTGGCCGGCGAGCGCACCAAGCTGCAGGTGGCGCACTTCAAGCTCAGCCACAGCCGGGCCTTCTACGTCCGGGCCTACCTGCTGCAGACCCACGAGATGCTGTTCGACGCGCACAACCACGCCTTCCGCGTGTTCGGCGGCGTGCCCAAGCGCGGCATCTACGACAACATGAAGACCGCCGTGGACAAGGTCCTCAGCGGCAAGGCGCGCGACGTCAACGCGCGCTTCGCCGCGATGGTCAGCCACTACCTCTTCGAGGTCGAGTTCTGCAACCCTGCCTCGGGCTGGGAGAAGGGCCAGATTGAGAAGAACGTGCGCGACGCGCGGCATCGGCTCTGGCAGCCGGTGCCGGCGTTCCCGTCGCTGGACGCGCTCAACGCTTGGCTGGAGGAGCGCTGCCAGGCGCTATGGAAGGAGATCTCGCACGGCCAGCAGCCCGGCACGGTGTTCGACGTCTGGAAGCTTGAGAAGCCGACGCTGATGAAGGTGCCGAGGCCGTTCGATGGCTTCATCGAGCACACCAAGCGTGTCTCGCCGACGTGCCTGGTCACCTTCGAGCGCACCCGCTACAGCGTGCCGGCGTCGTATGCCAACAGGCCGGTGAGCCTGCGCGTCTATGCCGACCGGCTCGTGGTCGCGGCCGAGGGCAACCTGATCTGCGAGCACAAGCGGGTCATCGAGCGCAGCCACGACACCATCGGCCAAACGATCTACGACTGGCGGCACTACCTCGCCGTGCTGCAGCGCAAGCCTGGCGCCCTGCGCAACGGCGCGCCGTTCACGGAGCTGCCGGTGGCCTTCAAGAAGCTGCAGACCGAGTTGCTCAAGAAGCCCGGCGGCGACCGCGAGATGGTCGAGGTGCTGGCCCTGGTGTTGCACCACGAGGAGCAGTCGGTGCTGGCGGCCGTGGAGCTGGCGCTGGAAGTGGGCGTGCCGACCAAGATGTACGTCATCAACGTGCTGCACCGGCTGCTCGATGGCAAGGCCGAGCCACCGCCGGTGGACGCGCCGCAGGCGCTGCGCCTGGTCAACGAGCCGCAGGCCAACGTGGACCGCTACGACGCGCTGCGCGAGGAGAGGAAGGTGCGCCATGCGTGAGACCAAGACCAACGCCCTCGTCGTCGCGCTGCGCGAGCTGAAGATGTTCGGCATGGCCCACGCCGTGGGCGAGCTGGCGGAGCAAGGGGCACCGGCCTTCGAGGCCGCGCAGCCGCTGCTGGCGCAACTGCTCAAGGCCGAGACCGCCGAGCGCGAGGTGCGTGCCGTGGCCTACCAGCTCAAGCAGGCTCGCTTCCCGGTCTACCGTGACCTGGCCGGCTTCGAGTTCGCGCACAGCGAGGTCAACGAAGCCTTGGTGAGGCAGTTGCACCTGGGCGACTTCATGGATCGGGCAGAGAACGTCGTGCTCGTCGGCGGGCCGGGCACGGGCAAGACCCACCTGGCCACGGCCATCGGCGTGCAGGCGCTGGAGCATCACCGACGTCGGGTGCGCTTCTTCTCTACGGTCGAGCTGGTCAACCAGCTCGAGCAGGAGAAGGTCTGCAACAAGACTGGCCAGATGGCGCACCGGCTGGCCCACATGGACATGGTCGTGCTCGACGAGCTGGGCTACCTGCCGTTCAGCTCGTCGGGCGGCGCGCTGCTGTTCCACCTGCTGAGCAAGCTCTATGAGCGCACCAGCGTCGTCATCACGACGAACCTGAGCTTCAGCGAATGGGCCAGCGTCTTCGGCGACGCCAAGATGACCACGGCGCTGCTGGACCGGCTCACGCACCACTGCCATATCCTTGAAACCGGCAACGACAGCTACCGCTTCAAGAACAGCTCAGCTCAACCCACCACCAAGAAGGAGTCCAAACCGAGGAAGTTACCCACAACCTGAGCCCGAGAGGCTCAAACAAGGGTGGGTCAGGATTGGACGGAAACGGTGGGTCAGGATGGCGTGGGAATCAACACCAGGCCCCTACCGGACTCGCCAAGACAGGCGAGTTCATCGCGCTCCCGCTCCCTGCGCCGACGGAGCCCGCCGCGGTGGCATCTGAAGTCCGACTCGAACTCAGGCGCGGGCCGGTCTCGATCACGGTCACCTGGCCGGTCAGCGCGGCGGCAGAGCTTGCCGCGTGGACTCGCGAGTTGTTGCGGTGATCCGCGTCGACGCCGTGTGGCTGTCGGTCGAGCCGCTGGACATGCGGGCTGGCACCGAGGCAGCCCTGCGGCGCGTGGTCGCTGTCTTCGGCGCTGCTCGCCCCCACCACGCTTACCTGTTCGCAAACCGCCGCGCCAACCGCATGAAGGTGCTGGTGCATGACGGCATCGGGGTGTGGCTGGCAGCTCGACGCCTCAACGCGGGCCGCTTCGTCTGGCCCCGCGACGTGACCGGCACGTTGAGCCTGAGCCGCACTCAGTTCGAGGCCCTGGTGCTTGGCCTGCCCTGGCAGCACGTCGGCGAGGCCGGCGTCATCACGCTGCTGTAGCGGCGCGTCCATTGCGGCATCTGCCAATGGGCGGCGAGGCGCGCGGCGGGCAGCATCACCACTCGTGATTGCCGACGACCTCGACACGCTCGATGCCCACCAATTGCGCGATGCCCTGCGGGCTGCACGCGCCGAGGCTGCGTTCAAGCAGGCCGTCATCGAGAAGCTCACGCACGAGAACGCCATCCTCAAGCGGCTGAAGTTCGCAGCGCAGAGCGAGCGGTTCGGCGCCGAGCAGAAGAGCTTGCTGGACGAGACGCTGGACAGCGACCTGGCGGCGGTGGCCGCCGAGATTGAGGCGCTGCGGCCAAGCCGCGCTGCTGGTGATCGGCAACAGCCCCCGGCGCGAGAAGCTGCCGGCGCATCTGCCGCGCCGCGACGTGTGCCATGAACCCGCGAACACCACCTGCAGCTGCGGCCAGGCCACGCAGCGCATCGGCGAGGACGTGGCCGAGAAGCTGGACTACCCGTCAAGCAGGCGATGGCGTCGCCGCATGACACGGGAATCGTCCAGCATTAGTGAGCGCTGCTGCTATCGAGCAGGCGTGCGTATGTGCTGATCCAGCTCGTGGTCTGCAACTTTTTCCGGCCGGTGCTGCTCAGAACCAAATCCAACCGTTCGTGGAGCGGGAGCTTGCTTTCCAGATTGGGTCGCGGCCAAAAAGAAGGCAGCTCCGGCGAAGAAGCGGGCCAAGCCGACCAAGGCGGCGGTCGCCGCAAAGTCGGCGGCGAAGGTGCCCGCTAAAAAGGCCGCCAAGGTGGCGTCGCCGCGGAAGGCTGGCCCGGTCGGCGACTACATCGACGGTGGCTATCAGGCCGAATAACTGCTTCGTCGATCACGCCTTGTGGTTCGATCGATACGGCCTGAATTCGACGAGCTTGTCCATTACGTAGCTCAAGGCCACGCGACGGCGCGACTCCATGCTCGGGCACCACCCGCCAGCGCTACTTCGTGCGCCGAGCGCCGTCGACCTCGATCTGCTAGCGGCCTCAGCTTTGGTTGGGCGCGAGATGCGGAGAAGTCATTGCTTCGCCCGCAACGGTATCAGCCGTGAATTCAATCGGCAGTTCGAAGGCGCAGAGGGCATTGAGCGCCGAAGGGCTCAAGTCAAACGCGATTTCAGTTGGTCCGCCTTCGCGAAGTTCCCCGCAAACTAACATGTCGATCCATGCCCGCTCCGCACCGGGAAGTCGGCTGAGCCTGAACCGTGCGGCGGCAATCGGCGGGTGCCTCGGTCAGGCAAATCGAACAGGCCGATCAATGAGTAATCGACTGCAGAACATCATTGGCCTGACCGAATCCAAGATCGCCAGCTTTGCGCAGAAGTTCAAGTGCGGAATCTGTCGGTCTCCCATCGTTGAACTGGCGGAGGGCGAAGAGGTAAATCGTCTCCGGATTTTCAAGTTTGAAAGCGCTTTGATACCAGCTTTCTGCCGCCTCTTTGTCCACTGGATAGCCGTACTGGCCACGCTCGTAAAACCAGGCCAAGTGGTGTTGCGCCTCGCCGTGACCACCTTCTGCCGCGCGCTCGAGCCAATAATTCGCCCGCGCTATGTCCAGCGGCAAAAGGTTCCCGAAGCGGAAATGCTGCCCAAGTTGCCATTGCGCCTCGACGTCACCGTTTTCGGCCAATTCTTGAAAGCGGGTAAGCCAATGAGCACTTCGATCCGGACTGGCGGGCGCCCCTACCCCGTCTCGGTACCAAAGCGCCGCGAGAAAGCAGGCGGAGGGGTCCCCTGACTTTGCGCATTGCTCCATTAGGGCCAGTGCCAGCGTCTCGTCGTCGGCGTCATACGCCGCCATTGCATTTAAAAACTCGGAAGACCTTTTCTTCATCAATCACCTGGCTGTTTAGGGCCTCCGCCGCGGCCGCGCCAACCGCCCAGTCGAAGTAACTGATTGGGGCTCGGCCAGCCGCGATGGAAGGTGTTTCGATTGACCCGATCGAGGAACTTCTTTTCACCTTCGGTCAGGTTCGCGCATACACGCTGGATCTGCTTGCTTTTCGCGTATTCCTTGGCATCCTTGTCTTCCAACGGAGTCCAAGTTTCAGTCGATATTCTGACCTCTCGACCTGAACTGTCGAAAGCGTGAATATGGTAGGCATTGCCGCCACCCCATCTGGCGTGCTCCTTACCTCCAACTTGAGGCCCGGGGTAAGCGTGCATAACACGCCACCTTCGTTGTAAACATGATCAGCCCTTCCGGGTCAATCAGGCTTAACGGATTTCCTGCGGCGTAGGCGTATGTATTCGTACCACCTTCAAACCCAATCGGATCCGATTGGAGGTATCTACCCAACTGTTGATCGAAATAGCGATTCCAGTTGTACCAAAGACTTGTCGCCGCATCGTAGTATTGACCAGGGAAACCGATATTCAGGCCTCCAACGGTATCGACTACCACCTTACGACTCCAGGCCGAGTTCTCGGCCCGCCAGACAGTTGCTCCCGCGCTATTGGTCATCACTTCAGGACGGCCCAAATGGTCGTTGTGAGAGTGGTAGAACTGACCAGAGCGCAAGATTCCCAGCAACTCTCCGTCGAACCAAACATAGGCGGTGTTCGTTGAACCCGCATTACTCGTGACGGACTCGTCAAGCATTTGTCCAGACTCGTCGTACACAAACCGGGCGTAGCCGTCGTCCCGGTTCTTCAGAGTCCGCTGATTGAGTGCGTTGCTGACGTAGTTATTGATTCGTGCTCCGTTCACATCGACGCTGCTCAAGCGTTTGAAGGCATCGTACGCACTATGGACCAAGCGCCGCGCGCCGTCGTGCGGTCGCTGGCAATGAAGCTGTTGCGGACTTGGCTGACGTCCGATCATGCGCGATTCATCCGACGCTTTGTATCTGGCGAGGACCTCAAGACCCAGCTGACCGAAGCGGGAGCACGCACGCTTCCAGAGCGCGCGTGGTGCGCCCGCGTACTGACCTCCCGACCGCCAGGACCTCGTCGGCATGCCGATGCGAAAACCACGAAATCAAGGTGAAGCGCCAGATCACGGGCAGCTCACTGACGCGAAGCAGATTTGCGGGCGCGACCCTATATTTCGCGAGAGCCCTCTTGCGCACGCGCCTAAAGACCTAGCCGAGATTCGAAATCGTCAGTCCGTGAAGCGCGAGTAGCGCGCCCGCACAGTGACGCCCCCAATGAACGCGATGCAAGAACGACCACTGCCATAGCGCCTCAGCGACATCCCCATCTTCGAACAACATGAGCCCGCGGCGTACGTCCTTATAGATGTCCAGCAGGTCATCTCCGATGTCGCCGATGACAGGCTGGTCGTCCAGTTCCGGAGCCGGATCAAACACTTCGCGGTAGTACCGGCCATTGAAGACCGCCAGATTGGTCTGCGCACGCACCAGGACATCGCCTGGCAGGTCGGGCAGGCCATCCTCATTGTCGGAATCGACTGATGGGAGCACGACGCCTAACCCGTATAGGCGAGCCAGCCAAGACGCGGCGTGCACATCGGTGCGCTCAGCGCTTTCATCCTCGCACCAGAGACAGAAGCCTTGCGCAGCGGTAGCGAAGTCCAGGACTGATTGATCTTGGTTTGGTGTCATGCGCTGAGCGCCTGTTTTCCTGCAACGTGGCTCGGGCATTGTGCAGTGGCGCAAGACCGCAGTTCATGGCTGTCGGTGGATCGCGCAGTCCTCCAAGATGCGCTTGATAGATTAGTTATGGAGGCGCCTGGAAGGTAGCACGCAAGGAATGGGAGCCAAGTGCAGCGATAGCTGCCGCACGCCTGCAGTCCTAACGGTCACACAGAAATCGGCAATATTTGTTAGTTCGGACCGGTGCATGGATCGGCATGCCCGGCAAGAGCTACGCCTGCAAACAAGGGCTTTAAAGCGCGAGCGTTGCTAATGCGGCCGCGGCATGATCGGCCCTCAGATGGCCGTAGTGGCGCTCGATCATTGCGACGCTAGTTCCGGACAATTGCGCCACGGTGAGGAGGTCAAGCCCGCCGGTCACGAGGTCCGTGATGGCGCTATGCCGCAGCGCCAAGGCGACCGTGTCCGCTGGTAAACCGACCTTGGCTGCGGCCAGCTTGATTGGCTTTTTCCAATCATCCTTAGTCCATGCTTTGCCGTCGGCTCGGGTGAACAAGAGGGCGGTTGGTGGTTTGTCTTTCGCGAGTTCGCGGAAGAAGTCGGCGGTGTCCTTGGGCAGTTTCAACTTCCGATCTCGGCCTGCCTTGTCCTTGCCGACCGTCAAGACGTCAAGGCGCGACTCAAACCTGCCTACAGTCAGCGCTGCGAGGGCGCCTGGTCGGAGCGGCAGCCGTGCAAGGCCTCGTAGAAACTGAGCGAGGTCAGTGGGTGAGGCTGTGATCAGCGTCTTGCGCTGTGGGAGATCCAGGTAGACCTCGCGTGCCGTTCCGGCGTTTTCGACGGCGCGGAGTGCCACCCTCCACGCGAGATCATTGCTGACTTGCGCGAGGTCATAGGCGTAGTTAAGGGCGGCACGCAGCGACGCCATGTCGCGGTTCAGGCTTGACGCTGATCGCGGGCGCTCAACGCGATTCTTTTCGGCGGCGTGCGGATTGACGATGACTGGGGTGGCCGCGAGCTTCTTGCGCCACGTCTCAATATGCCGCCTGGTCAGTTTTGGCAGCGCGATTTTCGCTATGGGTTCGGGGTCAACCCAGCGCCGGTAGCGCGCCCGGACGTCTTCGGCGCGCTCCTCGCCTTTCGTCGCAAGGATGTGATCGGCGTAGTTCGAACAGGCCGCCTTCACCGTCACGATCTCGCTGCTGCCTCCGCGACCGAGATGGCTGAACCAGGCGTCGGCTGCCTCCTTGGCGGCGCTGAACCGCTCTGACGGTGGTCGGTCGGAGAACTCGCCGAGTGCCTGCTTCGGTCGTTCGCCGGTCTCGGCGTTACGGTACCGAGCTACCCATGAACCGATCGACCCGGTTGCCATCTTGCGGAAGCCAAGCATGCAGCCTGAGTCCAGCCGATGCCAGTAGGGCTCGCGGCGGGGCTTCAGTTTTTCGCGGGCAATCACGGTGTCCAGCTTCACCGTCATGAAGCCTCCAGAGCACAAGTTTTCATGGCTCTAGGGTAGGCCAAAAGTAGGCCAAAGTGGGCCACAAGTAGGCCAAAACCGCTTGGTTCAGTCGGGACGTTGTGGGATTGTTTTCATAGGAGAAATACAATTCCAAGAAGTCCCAAGAAATCCAATTTCCCTTCATTCACACGGCAGGGGTCGCAGGTTCGAACCCTGCACCGCCCACCAAGCCTGGCTTGGAACCTGGAAAACGGCCACCGAACACCCGGGCGGTTAGCTCAGCGGTAGAGCACTGCCTTCACACGGCAGGGGTCGCAGGTTCGAACCCTGCACCGCCCACCAGATCCAGACCCGGCCTCGTGCCGGGTTTGTCATTTCTGGCTCCAGTGTGCGACGACTGTATCTACCAACCCTGGGCCAGGTATTTGTTGCCGTTGGCCTGATACCGGGTGATCGCCTCCTTCAATTCGTTGTACTGCTGGCAGCCGGCCTTGCACTCGGCCGCCAGCGTGCTCAGGCGCGCCTGCGCCTTTGCGAGCTCACCTTTCATCAGGTAGAGCTCGCCGGAGTATTCGAGGGCGTTGCGGTGGTGTGGGTCGATGCGCAGCGCCGCGTCGTAGTGGCGCTCCGAGGCCGCCAGATCAGCGTTGCCTGACTTGCGCAGCACATAGCCCATGAGGTTGTTCCAGTCGGCGTTGCCGGCATCGTCGACGCGCCGCAGCTCCGTCAGGGCGGCGGCCCATTGGCGCGCATCGATCAGGGTCCGGGCGGCGGCCAGCGGGTTGGCGGCGGCTGCGGGCGCTGGGGCCGGGGCCGGGGCCATGGTGTCGGCGGCTTGCGCGAGCTGAGCCAGCAGGGCGGCAGCGCAGAGGGTCAGGGCTTGCAGGGACTTCATGGGGTGCTCCTTGGAGGTTGGGGTGGGGATCAGGCCTTGATCTGGCGCTTGCGCAGGCCGGCGACGCCGACGAGGCCGGCGCCGATCAAGGCGACGGAGGAGGGCTCCGGGACGGTGGCGACGAAGTTGTCGGCCGTGAAGCGCGGCAGCGTGTCGATGGCCGCCTGGCCGGTGGGTGAGACGATGCGCGCCAGCACGCTGAGGTCGGCGCTGGCGTCGTTCAGGTTGGTGGAGAACACCAGGCGGTTGACGTCCAGGACGCTGTTCTTGTAGATGAAGAAGCCGGCACCGTCGGTGCTGATGCGGCTCGCGATGAGGTTCGCCGCGTTGCCGGCGCCAAACGGCGTGGCGGGGTTGGCGTCGTTGTCGATGTCCTGCAGCACGATGACATTGAAGCCCGAGCCGGGGATGGCGCTGGAAGGGGCGTTCAGGAAGTGCAGGGCGCTCACCGCGTAGGCGCTGAAGGCCCCGAGGTCGAAGACGAAGCTGTCCTGGCCGACGGCGAAGGAGGGGAGGGTGCGCTCCTGGCCCGAGAAGACCTGGCGCCCCGGCGTGGCGAGCGCGGTGCTGCCGGCGAAGGGATCGGTGTTGAACAGGACGGGGGCGGCGTTGACCGACGTGGGCGCTGCGGCGGCCATCAGGGCCAGCGAAGCACAGGCCAGCGCGCGCGATGCCGAGATGCGGCCGAGGGAAACGAAGTGCATGGGGATTCCTTGGGTTGTGGGCGGAGGGATGTGCGCCAAAGCGCGCACCAACCCCACCTACGAATTCGGCCGCGTGGCGGACTACCCCTGAAACGTGGGGGGGCGGCCGACGCGGCGATTTGTAAAGAAGTCGAACTTCAGACGTCCGGCGCGCGGCCGCTCTCGTAAGTGGGTTCCGGCGGGGCTTTCCGCCCTCACAAGCAACCGCAACAAGACTGGAATCCCGATGAAGATCTTCCCGATGCTGAGCCTGGCGCTGGTCGCCGGCCTCGCCTTGCCCGGCACAACCCACGCGGCCGACCAGACCGTCACCCTGTACGAAGCCCGCGCGGATGGTGCGGGCCCGAGCGTGGGCACGATCCGCGTCGAGGAGACGGCCTACGGGCTGGCCTTCCATCCTCAGCTGGCCGGCCTGCCCCCGGGCCTCCACGGCTTTCATTTCCACGAGAACGGCTCCTGCGCCCCCTCCACCGCGGCGAATGGCAATGTCGTGTTGGCCGGCGCGGCAGGTGGCCATTTCGACCCCAAAGCGGCGAAGCACCACGGCGAGCCCTGGGGCGACGGCCATCTGGGCGACCTGCCGCCGCTTTATGTGAATGCCGATGGCCAAGCCACGCAGCCCGTGCTCGCGCCGCGCCTCATGAAGCTGTCGGACATCGCCGGTCGTGCGCTGATGCTTCACGTCGGCGGCGACAACCATGCCGACCATCCCGCGATGTTGGGCGGCGGCGGTGCTCGGCTGGCCTGCGCCGTGGTGGGCGGCGCTGCCCCGCTGCAGCCCGAGGCGGGGCTCGACACCCTGCTGCGAGTCCATGCGGTGGGCCAGCAGATCTATGAATGCGGCAAGGACGCACAAGGTGCCTGGGCCTGGCTGTTCAAGGGGCCGCAGGCCGATCTCTTCGACGCCGCCGGGCTCAAGGTGGGCACCCATGGCGCGGGCCCGTCCTGGGCGCTCAACGACGGGTCCAGCCTGGTCGGCCAGGTCCAGGCCACCGCGCCGGCACCCGTGCCCGGCGCCATCCCCTGGCTGCTGCTGGGGGTCAAGGCGCGCAGCGGCACGGGCCTGCTGGACAAGGTCTCGGCCATCCAGCGGCTGGCGACGCAAGGGGGTGTCGCGCCCGCGAAGGAGGGCTGCACGGCGGCGACGTCGGGCCAGGCCGCGCGGGTGGCCTATGCGGCCGAGTACGTATTCTGGGCACCCGGGCCTGCCGCCGCCCGGTAGGCACTCCCGGCAGGGCCGCATTACGGCGTGCGCGGGGCTTTGGATGCATTGAAGTTGTCAATCGATACCATCAAAACAAATACCTTCCTGGCGCCGGCCGCGATGACCAGAATCGCGGCCTCCTCCAGGGAGCGATATGAACTCTTCCATGTCCATCCACCCACGCGTCAACCGTCGATATGGCCACCGCTGAGGACCTGCCGGCCCTGATGGCGCGCGTGGCGCTGGGCGATCGCGCCGCCTTCGAGCGCGTCTACCGCGCCACCTGCGCCCATCTCTATTCGATTGCCTTGCGCACGCTGAGGAACGAGCAGAAGGCCGATGAGATCCTTCAGGAGGCTTATGTGAACATCTGGCGCCAGGCCGCGACCTTTGATGCCCGGGCAGGAACGCCGATGACGTGGATGATCAATGTCGTGCGCAACAAGGCCATTGACGCGGTGCGCTCACGACGCACCGAGTCGGCGGCCACCGTGGAGCTCGATGACGCCGCCGATGAGCTTCCCGCAGACGCCGCGGGCGAGCCGGGAGAGCTGCTGGAGAACAGCCTGGCGAAGGCCCGCGTCCAGGCCTGCATGGCGGGCCTGCCGTCTTCGCAGCGGCAGGCGCTTGCGCTGGCCTATTACCGAGGCCTGGTGCACACCGATATCGCCGCCGCGATGAATGCGCCGCTGGGCACGGCCAAGGGGTGGGTGCGCCGTGGTCTCGAGCAACTGCGCGCCTGCCTGGAAGCCGTGGGAATGAGGCAAGCATGAACTACCTGCGGCCAGAGCTGCTGGACCAGCTCGCGCGTGAGTACGTCCTGGGCACGCTGGCGGGCGGAGCGCGCCGGCGCTTCGAGGCCATCGCCCGTGACGCCGCCGAGGCAAGGCAGGCGATCCTTGCATGGCAGGAAAGACTGGCCGTCCTGGAGCTGTCCCATGTCCCTGTGCAGCCGCCGGTGGGCAACTGGGCGGGCATCGAGCGGCGCCTGTTCGGCAAGCCCGCGCGCAGTGCCTCCTGGTGGCAGGCCGTCGGCAGCTGGTTTCCTGGCCGCGCGCTCGGTGGCGTTGCCGCAGGTGTTCTCGTGGCCGTGCTGACGCTCAGGTCCGCGCCCGAGTGGGCCGGGCTGGAGGAGCGCTCGGAAGCCCTGCCGCAAAGCTATGTCGGCCTTCTCCACGACGCACAGGACAAGCCAGCGCTGCTCGCCAGTTCGCGGCGGCATGGCAGGCAATTGACGCTGAAGGTGCTGGCGCCCCTCAGCGTCCCTCCCGGGATGGTGGCGCGGCTGTGGGCCGTCCCCAAGACCGGAGCACCCTTCCTGCTGGGAACCTTGCCGGCCCAGGGGTCGACGTCGATCGACATGCCCGACACCTCGGAGCGCCTGCTCTTCAACGTGCCGCGCCTGGGCGTGACGGTGGAGAGCGCCGATGTCGCTGCGACTGCTCCGGGGGCGTTCGTGCTGACCGGCAGTTGCGTCAAGCTCTGGTGAGGAACCCGCTCAGCCGAGCTGCCGCTGCACCCAGTCCAACACGCCCTCGGGGCCCTGGAACTCGTCGATGGACCGCACCGGGATGTCGGGGTGGCGCTCCCGCCACATCGAGGCCAGCGCGGCGCCGGGGCCGACTTCCAGCACGCAACGGACTCCGCGCTCGGCAATGCTGTCCATGCAATCGTCCCAGCGCACCGTGTTGGCAATCTGGCCCACGAGGGCGGATGCGAGTGCAGCGGGGCTTCGGCTGGCGGTGCCGGTGAAGTTGCAGACCACGGCAGCGCGGGGCGGGTGCAGGTCGATGCCGGCCAGTCGTCGGGCGAATGCCGGCGCCGCGGCAGACATGGCCGGCGTATGCGAGGCGATGGCGATGGGCAGGCGCGTGCAGCGCAGGCCGGCGGCCGACCAGCGGGCTGCACTGGCGTCGAGCTGGGCCGCAGTGCCGCCGACGATGACGCGTTCGGCGCTGATGCGGATGGCGATCGCCAACGACGCCTCGGCCAGGCGCAAGGCGCTCGGGCCCTGCACGGCGAGCAGTCCGGTGTGCTGGCCGGCCACGCTGTCGTTCATGGCCTGGGCGCGTACCGCCGCGAGATCGAGAGCGCTGGTCGCGTCGAACACGCCGGCCGCTGCAAAGGCGGCCAGTTCACCGACGCTGTAGCCGGCCACCACAGCCGGCGGCGGCAGCCGCGCCGCCAGCACCTGCCAGGCCGCGATGCTGATGCCCGTCAGCAGCCTCTGGGCCACCCCGTTGGCATGCATCCAGGCCGGTTCGCTGAGGTTCTCGCGCCAGTCCGGCCCCAGATGCCGGGCCATTGCCTCCAAGACGGGCCTGGCCTCGGGCTGGGCCTCCAGCCAGGGCAGCATCTGCGGGTGCTGTGCGCCCTGGCCGGGAAAGAGCAGGGCCAGGCCCATTCAGGACGCCAGGCGTTCCAGCCAGCAGGCCGCCGCGAGGGTATCGGCGGCGCCACCGGGCGACAGATGGCGGCGCACGAACTCGGCGGCTATGGCCACAGCTGCTTCGACGCCTTGAGATGCACCACCCGCGGCGAGGAAGCCTCGGGCGCTGGCCTGGGCGAAGCGCAGCCCCTCGAGGCCGCCGCGGTGGGCCAGGTTGCTGTCGTCCAGCACGGCCATGACGGCAAACAAGGTGTCGAGGCGCGCTGCGGTCGTGCACAGGCCGCGTGCGCGGGCTGTGCGCAGGGCCGGCTCAGCCGTCTCGAACAGCGTCGGGAAGCCCAGTGCGGCCTCGGCCGAGGCGCTGCGCAGATGGAAGCGGCGTGCGGCCAGGCCGCCGGGCAGGGTGGAGGGGCGGTGCGCGCGTGCGCTCAGCGCCACGCCCCAGCGCGCCAGCAGCGTCTGACGGATCAGGGCTGGCGTGGGGCGCTGGCCGAGCGCGCCGGCTGCCGCGCACAGCAGGCCGAGCATGAAGATGGCGCCGCGATGGGTGTTGATGCCGCCGGTGGCCGCCAGCATGCGGGCTTCGGCGGCAATGCCGCACTGCTCCAGCGCCTCGAAGGGCGCGCCCGCGGCACCGAGCTCGGCGATGCGCACGAAATAGCTGCGCAGCGCCAGCAGACTGCGCATGAAGGTCTGCGCGTCCATGTCGGCATGGCTGCCGCGGTCGGTCAGCGTGACCAGGCCGGGCTTGGGGGACAACGCGAGTTCGTCATAGAGGGCCAGCGTGGCGGCGCGGCCGATCTGCTGCGCCGTCGGCGCGGCCGGGACGGATGCGAGAGCTCTCATGCCAGGGCTTCCAACGAAGCGCCGTGAAGCCTCTTCACGAGCAGGGCCTGGGCACGGCCGCCGCGCCAGGCCAGCCATTCCCGCCAGGCGACGGCGGCGTCGCCGGCAAAGACCAGCTCGCCGTCCAGGCGCCGCGACGGCGAAGCGAAGGCGTTCAGGGCCGCAGACACCGCGTCGGCCTGTGCCTCGCCGTCGACGCCGACCCAGACGTCGAGGTCGGAACCCTCGCGCACATGCTGCAGGCCCGTCAGATGCTGCCAGCCCTGGCTGCCGTAGACGCGCGCCGTTGCGCCACAGGCCTGCAAGGCCAGGGCGAGCTGGCGGGTCGGTGCGCGGGCGCTTTGCGGCAGTTGCGTGACAACCTGGTCCAGGCGCGGGAATTCGTCGAAATACAGCACCTCGCTGCGCTCGACGCTCAGCGCGATCCGTCGATGGTTCCAGCGTCGCGGCGCGCACAGGCCGACCGCAATGTGTTCGTCGTCGTCGCGTTGGCGCGTGACGACGACAGGCAGGCCCTGCTCGGCCCAGTGACGCAGGCAGTCCTGCGCCTGGGCATCCCAGGCCCCGCTGCGCAGCCGCTGCCAGCCTGCGGGCGTCAGCCGGGCGAGCTGGTGGCGGTGCAGAGCCGTCATGGCCTCAGGCGGCATCCAGCACGCGCTGCACGACGCTGGCGGCCAGGCGGCGCCCGCCGCGCGCGGCGCCGTCCTCGGCACGGCGGTCCTCGGTCGGCGCATCGGCCAGCGCCTCGCGCAGGGCCTGGGCCAGGTCGCCCTGCCAGAGCCGGCGCACGCCGCCCATGGCCACATAGTTGCCGACACCCGGCGCGAATACCGGGTTGGACTCGGACAGCTGGGCCAACAGCGCCTCGGGCAGCTTGGTGACGCGCGCCATGGCCGGCAGGCGCATGACGCGGATCTCGGCCTCGGGCAGGGCGTCGCAGGCGTCGGCGATGAGGCCGGAGGTGATGAAACCGCCGGACAGCGCCTGGTCGTAGACGAGGCCGATGACGCGGTGGCCGCGGCGGCGGGCGAGGTCGATGCACATGCCCAGGTGAGCCATGGCGCGGTTGATGCCAAGCAGCTCGTCGCGGCGGCGCAGCTGCTGGCCCTGGGTGTCGATCAGCAGCAGGATGGCTCTGCCCGGGTGCTGGGCGATGGTGTCGAGCACGGCGCGGGCCTGCACCAGCGCGAGCTGCACGCCGATGGGTGCGTGATCAGTGGTGCCGATGACGGTCAGCGGCTGGCCGTCGAACTCGACCTCGCCGCGCAGGCAGTCGCCGTCGCGCGTGATGCCGTGATCGGCGCCAAAGAGCCGGGTTGCCAGGGTCTGCCAGTCCATCAGTGGGCTCCCAGGGCCAGCACGCCGGCCACGTCGAGGTCGGGCACCTGTGCCGCGTCGGGCACGCCCAGCGTGGACCACAGCGCGATGGCCTCGGCGCCGTCAAAGTCCAGGCGAGCGGCCAGGCGCGCGTGCTCGGCCTCCAGCGCCTCCAGCGTGACCGGCCGTGCGGCATCCAGAGCCGCGATGGCCGCTGCGCGGAAGGCCGTCACGTCGTCCTCGACGAGGACATCGCAATCGCCGCTCAGCCAGCGATGCTTGCCGCCCGTGGTGCGCCAGACCAGCGCCCGGTCGCGCGAATCGAATTCCTCGACGCCATGCGAGGCCTCGATGACCTCGGGGCCGGACATGGCCAGGCGTCCGATATCGCTCATGACGATGTGGTCGGCGCAGCGCGCGACGATGCCCATGCCGCCGAAACAGCCATTGGCCCCGCCGATCAGCACGATGACCGGGATGCCGGCGGCGCGCACGTCGAGCAGGGCGCGCATGACCTCGGAGACGGCGATGAGGCCGGCGTTGGCTTCATGCAGGCGCACGCCGCCGGACTCGGCCAGCAGCAGCACGGCGCGCGGCCTGTCGCGCAGCGCGCGCTTGAAGAGGCCGACGAGCTTGGCGCCATGCACCTCGCCGACGCCGCCGCCCATGAACTGGCCTTCCTGCGCGGCGACGAAGATCTCGCTGCCAGCCAGCGTTGCGCGGCCAATGGCCACGCCGTCGTCGAAAGAGGAGGGCACGCCCAACTGGGCGAGATGGGGGCTGGTCAAGCGCATCGCGGGCGGCAGCCACTCATGGAAGCTGCCCGCATCGACGACTCCAGCCAGGCGCTCGCGCGCCGAGCATTCGGCATAGGAGATGATCATGGCTGCAGCTCCTGGGCGGCCTGGTCCAGCCGCAGGCTGACGACGGCCGGCGTGGCGCCCATGTCGTGGATGGACAGCCACACGCCGGCGAGTTGGTGGCGCTGGTGGAAGTCGCTGACGACGGCCGACCAGATGGCGCCGAAGCCGCGGGCCGAGGTTTCGATGTGGATGCGGCAGTCGCTGCCGGCCGCGGGTTCCAGCAGCACTTCCAGGTTGCCGGAGCCGACGACGCCGACCAGCACGGGCATGAAGCTGCCGGCCGGACGCGTGCCGGTGAAGCTGTAGTCCAGGATTTCGAGGCCAGGGGTGGTCATCTTGTCCGTCCTCACCAGTTGCGGAAACGCTTGGGCGGGCTGTAGAGGCCGCCGGAGGCTCGCACGAGGTCGCGCATGCTGCGCGCTGCGAGCAGGTTGCGCGTGGCCTCGCGCGGGTCGATGCCGAGATCGGCCGGCCGCCTGATGACGCCGCGGTCGCGCAGGTTCTCGACCATGCGGGCATCCCGCGCCAGGCCCACCGCCGTGTAGCCGGCCACGCCGCGGATGGCCTGCTCGCGCTCCTCGTCGCTGCGGCACAGCAGCAGGTTGGCAATGCCTTCCTCGGTCAGGATGTGGCTCACGTCCTCGCCGTAGATCATGATGGGCGGCAGGGCCATGCCGGCCTGCTGCTGCAGCGTCCAGGCGTCCAGGCTTTCGACAAAGGCCGGCTGCATGTGCTCGCGGAAGGTCTCCACCATCTGCACGACCAGCTTCTGCCCGCGCGGTGTGCCGGCGGCGCCCTGGCGGCCGGCGCGAGCTTCTTCACCCGCCTTCAGCCAGGCCGGGCTGGCGTGGCGGCGGCCGCGGGCGTCGGCGCCCATATTGGGCGCGCCGCCAAAGCCAGTGATGCGGCCCAGCGTGGCGGTGGAGCTGTTGCCCTGCAGATCGATCTGCAGCGTCGAGCCGATGAAGAGGTCGCAGGCGTAATGGCCGGCGGCCTGGCAGAAGGCGCGGTTGCTGCGCAGGCTGCCATCGGCGCCGGTGAAGAAGATGTCCGAGCGGGCGCGGATGTAGTCCTCCATGCCCAGCTCGGAGCCGAAGGAGTGGATGGACTCGACCCAGCCGGCCTCGATGGCCGGGATCAGCGCCGGATGCGGGTTCAGCGCCCAGTGCTTGCAGATCTTGCCCTTCAGCCCCAGCGACTCGGCATAGGTGGGCAGCAGCAGCTCGATGGCCGCCGTGTCGAAGCCGATGCCGTGGTTGAGGCGCTGCACGCCGTACTCCGCATAGATGCCCTTGATGGCCATCATGGCCATCAGCACCTGGATCTCGCTGATCTGGGCCGGGTCGCGGGTGAAGAGCGGCTCGACGAGGTTGGGGCGGGGCGCCTTGACCACGAAGTCCACCCAGTCGGCCGGGATGTCGATGCGCGGCAGCACATCCACGATCTCGTTGACCTGGGCGATGACGATGCCGCCCGAGAAGGCCGTGGCCTCGACGATGGCCGGCGTGTCTTCGGTGTTGGGGCCCGTGTAGAGATTGCCTTGCGCGTCCGCGGCGTGCGCGGCGACCAGGGCCACCTTGGGCATCAGGTCGACGAAGTAGCGCGCGAAGAGTTCTAGGTAGGTGTGGATGGCGCCGATCTCGATGCCGCCGCTCGACACCAGCTTGGCCAGGCGTGCGCCCTGGGGGCCGGAGAAGCTGAAGTCGAGCCGCTTGGCGATGCCGCTCTCGAACACATCCAGGTGTTCCGGCAGGGCCAGCACCGACTGCACCATATGCAGGTCGCGCACGCGCTGCGGGTCGACCTGGGTCAGGGACTGCGCCAGGAAGTCGGCCTGCTTCTGGTTGTTGCCTTCCAGGCAGACGCGGTCGCCGGGTTGCAGCACGGCTTCGAGCAAGGGCACGATGGCTGCGGTGGCGACGTGCCGGCCCTTCACGCCAGCGACTTCGGCCGCCCTCGCGAGGCGCTCGCGGCGCTGGCGGTCGCGCAGATTCCAGGCGGGAGCGTTCATGGCCGGCTCCTCAATGCGCCTTGGCGGCGACACCCATGACCAGGTCGGGCAGACCCGTCGCGATGCCCGGGAAGATGCAGATCAGCAGCACCGCCAACAGCATCAGCACGACGAAGGGGAGAACGCCCCAGATGATGTCGCGCAGGTCGATGTCGGGCGCGATGTTCTTGATGACGAAGATGTTCAGCCCCACCGGCGGGTGGATGAGGCCGGTCTCCATGACGATGGTCATCAGGATGCCGAACCAGATCAGGTCGAAACCGGCGGCCTTCAGCGGCGGCAGGATGATGGGCGCCGTCATCAGGATGATGCTGACGGGCGGCAGGAAGAAGCCCAGCAGGATGACCATCAGCAGCACCGCGGCCAGCAGCACCCACTTGGACAGCTGCATGGCGACGATCCACTCCGCCGTCGCCTGGCTGATGTGCAGATAGCTCATCACGTAGGAGAACAGCAGCGACATGCCGATGATGAACATCAGCATGGTCGACTCCTTCAGCGTCGACTGCAGGATGGGTGCAACGTCCTTGGGCCGCCACACGCCGTAGATGACGGCGATCAGCGCCAGTGCCAGCAAGGCGCCCAGGCCGGCTGTCTCGGACGGCGTCGCGAAGCCGCCATACAGGGCCACCATGACGCCGATCAGCAGCAGCACGAAGGGCACGACGCGCGGCAGCATCTCGAACTTCTGGCGGTTGGTGAAGCTCTCGTTGGCCAGCAGGGCCGAGGCGGCGCCGCTGCGCTTGTACTCGGCCTCGGCCAGCGCGTATTCCTTGCGGTAGCGCAAGGCTGCATAGATGGCGAACAGCGCCACCAGCAGCACGCCCGGCATGATGCCGGCCAGGAAGAGCCGGCCCAGCGACTGCTCGGCCGCCACGGCGTACAGGATCATCGTGATGGACGGCGGCAGCAGGATGCCCAGGGTGCCGCCGGCCGCGATGATGCCGGCCGCAAAGCCGGGCGAGTAGCCGCGCTTGCGCATCTCGGGGATGCCGGCGCTGCCGATGGCCGAGCAGGTGGCGGGGCTGGAGCCGGCCATCGCCGCGAACAGCGCGCAGGCGAACACGTTGGCAATGCCCAGGCCGCCGGGGATGCGGCCCATCCAGACATGCATGGCCGCGTAAAGGTCCTGGCCCGCGCGCGATTTGCCGATGGCCGCGCCCTTCAGGATGAACAGCGGTATGGAAAGCAGCGTGATGCTGGCCATCTCCTCATAGACGTTCTGCGTGATGGTGTCGAGAGCCGAGGCCGGCATGAAGAGGGCCATGAACAGCACCGCAACGCTGCCGAGCGCGAACGCGATGGGCGCGCCCGAGAACATGAACAGCAGCGTGACGACGCCGAACAGCGAGCCGAGGACAAGCATGCTCATGCTGCTGCTCCTTGTGCAGGTTTGAAGAGGCCGTTGATGCGCGCGGTGAGCTGCACCAACAGCTGCAGGCTTAACAGCGTCATGCCCAGGGCCATCAGGCCGTAGGGAATCCACAGCGGCGGCGCCCAGGACGACGAGGTCGTCTGGCCCTCGGCCCAGGCCTCGTGGAAGAGGGTCCAGGACTTCCAGGCGAAGAAGGCGCAGAAGGCGGTGCACATCAGGTCCACGAGGGCCACGCGCAGGCGGTTGACGGAGCGCGGCAGCAGGCCGGCCATGGCCTCGATGCCGACATGGCCGCGCAGCGCCTGCACGAAGGCGCCGCACAGAAAGGTGGCGCCAACCAGGCAGAACACGGCGGCCTCGTCCTGCCAGTCGGTCGACGCCTTCATCACATAGCGCGACACGACGCTGTAGGTCAGCACGCAGGAGGCCACCAGCAGGGCCAGCATGCCGAGCACCACCATGGCGTGGTTGACGAAGTTCAAGGCCCGAGCGACGGGCCGCAGCAGCGCGGGTGTGTCGGGGTCGATACCGGCCACCACCGCCGGCTGCATTTCAAAACCGTGGCTCATGGCGGCCTCAGAGCAGCTTCTGCGCAGCCTTGAGGATGGCGGCGCAGGATTCGTTCTTCTCGCCGAAGTCCTTCCACGCCGTGTCGCGTGCGATGGCCTGCCACTTCTTCAGCGTCGGCTCGTCCATGTCATAGACCTTGGCGCCGGCCTTGGCATAGATGTCGGCGGCGGCCTTGTCGTCGGCCTTGGCGGCGTCGCGGGCAAAGACTTCCATCTCGGCGCCGACGGCCATGACGATGTCCTGCTGGGCCTTGGGCAGCTTGTTGAAGACCTCCTTGGAGATCATCAGCGGCTCGAACATGAACCAGTAGGTGCGCTGGCGGCCCGAGGTCAGGTGCTTGGCGATCTCCTCCAGCTTGAAGGAGATGAAGCTGGTGGACGAGGTCATGGCCGCGTCCATGGCGCCGGTCTGCATGGCGGCATAGATCTCGTTGGAGGGAAGCGTGATGACGGAGGCACCGGCCTGCTTCAACATCATGTCCATCTCGCGGCTGCCGCCGCGCACCTTCAGGCCCTTGGCGTCGTCGGGCGTCACCAGCGGGCGGGCGCGGCTGGCCACGCCGCCGGCCTGCCAGACCCAGCTGACGATGAGCACGCCCTTGTCGTCCAGCACTTTGGACAGCAGCTTGCCGACCTCGGCCGTCTTCCAGGCCGCGCCCTGCTCGTAGCTGGGCACCAGGGCCGGCATCAGGCCGGCATTGGTCTCGGCCACCTCGCCGCCGGCATAGGACAGCGGCACCAGGCTCATGTCCAGGGCGCCCTTGCGCAGGGCCGAGAACTGGGCATTGGTCTTCATCAAAGACGAGCCGGGATAGACCGAGGCCTTCAGCGCGCCGTTGCTGCGCTTCTCGACCTCGGCGGCGAACTTGCGGCACAGCCGGTCGCGGAAATCGCCTTGTTCCAGCGTGCCGCTGGGGAATTGGTGGGAGATCTTCAGGCTGCCGGCCTGGGCGAAGGCGGTGGGCCAGGCGGTTGCGGCGGCAGTCGCTGCCAGCCAGTCGCGTCGGGTCAGGGTCATGGGTGTCTCCAGAGTCCGCCTTGGATGGGCGGTATGCGGCCGCAGTGTGGGAGCGGCCCCTCTGACGATCAATCAACCTTGCCGGGCGATGTTTACGCCGGCCGCAAGGGTTGTGGGTTAACCCTGAAGTTCGGCGGCATGGCTGCGGCAGGCGGCCAGCAGCGACAGCAGATTGGGGTCGCGCTCCCGTGTGCGCAGGAAGCACACGCTGATCTTCTGCCGCATCTGCAAGCGCGGCTGCAGCGGCACGAGAACCACATTGCGTGGCAGCACGCCGCGGATACGACCCGGCAGCAGGGTGCAGCCGATGCCGCCGCCCACCAGATTCATCAGCGAGAAGATGTCGTTGGTGGTCATGACCACGTTGGGCTCGAAGCCGGCCACGCGGAAGGCGTCGACGAAGCGGTCGTGGGTCACATAGCCCTCGTTCAGCGACACGAAGCGCTCGTCGGCGCAGGCGCTGAGGTCGATCTCGGCCTGCCGGGCATGGGGCGACTCGGCCGGTGCGGCGAAGAAGATGTCATCCTCGAACAGCAGCTGTGACTCGACGTCGCTGGCGCCCTCGGGATGGCCCATGACGGTGGCGTCCACGCTGCCCTCGCGCAGCTTGCGCAGCAGATCGTTGTTGGAGCCCAGCACCAGTTCGGTCTGGATGTCGGGCTTGCGCAGGCGCAGGCCCATGATGAGGGCCGGCACGGTGACGCTGGTCAGCGAATACAGCGAGCCGATGCGGATGCGGTCGGCCGCGTAGCCGGCGATCTCGCGCGTGGCGCGGATGCCGTGAGACATGGTCTGCAAGACCTCGCGGGCCACGTCGGCCAGGGCATGCGCCGCGTCGGTGGGCTGCAGATTGCGGCCTTCGAGGCGGAACAGGCTGCAGCGCGTGCCCGTCTCCAGCGAATGCAGGGCGCGGTGCACGCTGACGGCGCTGATGCCCAGGCGCTCAGCCGCGCGCGCGAGGTTGCCGCTCTCCAGGAAGGCAAGCAGGATCTCCAGCTTGCGGAAAGTGATCTCTTCGTCGATGCGGTTGAGCATGGGCCCATCCTAGCGAGAGGACCCCCTGGCCGCTGCCGTCAGATATGCATCCAGGCCGCACCGCCCAGGGCCACGCCCACGAGGCCGGCGGCGATGGTCGCCCACTCCATCCAGCGCTTCTTGGTCAGCAGCGTGATGGCGGCCAGGGCGATGGAGACCTGCAGGGCCGTCGTCGCCTGGGCCCAGCGGTGATGCAGATGGATCTCCTCGGCGCTCATCTCGTCGAAATGCTTGGACTCTTCCTCCAGCTTCTCGGCGTTCGCCTTGATCTCGGCCTTTTCCTTCTCGTAGCGTGCAATCTTGTCGCGGTACTTGGCCTTCTGTTCCTCGTTGTTGCTGAGGTCCAGGGCCAGCTCGGACAGGTTCTGTTTGCTGCTCTTGGCCTGGTAGAAGGCCCACTGGTTGCTGGCCTCGGTCTTCTTGATGGCCGCGTCGTTCTTGTACAGCGCCGCGTTGACCTGGGTCACGCCGCCCGTGTAGGAGAAGAAGGCACCGACCGTGGCCAGGATGGCCGTGATGACGGCCAGCTTGCCGGCAAAGCCCTTGGGCTCGTGGTGGGCCGCATGCTCCAGCTCGTGCTCGTGGGGGCCGTGGACGTGGAAGCCTTTTCCGGACATGGTTTTATTCCTTGCGTAGGTAATCGACGAAATCGAAGCGCATGCCGTTGGCGCTGCTTCGCGTCGCGCGGCTGGCTTCGATGAATTGATCGCGCGGCCAGGCCGGGAAATGCCGGTCCGCATCGGGAAAGACGACATCCACCTCGGTCAGCGCCAGCCTGTCAGCGCGCGGCAAGGCCAGGGCGTAGATCTCGCCGCCGCCGATGACGCAGGTCTCGGGCTCGGCTGCGCAGGCGGCCAGGGCCGCTTCCAGGCTGGTGAAGACCTCGGCACCGGGCAGTTCGCTCACGCTGCGGCTGACGACGAGGTTGCGCCGGCCGGGCAGGGGGCGGAACCTGGCCGGGATCGAGTCCCAGGTGCGCCGGCCCATGACAACGGGCTTGCCGCTGGTGAGCGCCTTGAAGCGGGCCATGTCCTCGGGCAGATGCCAGAGCAGGGCGTTGTCGCGGCCAATGGCGCCGTCTTTCGCGACTGCCGCCACCAAAGTGATCCTGCTCATACCGCGACTGGCGCCTTGATGGCCGGATGCGGGTCGTAGCCGCTGAGCTCGAAGTCCTCGTACTCGTAGTCGAAGATGCTCGGTGGCCGGCGCTTGATGATCATGGTCGGATAGGGCCGCGGCTCGCGGGCCAGCTGGGTCTGCACCTGCTCGACGTGGTTGTCGTAGATGTGGCAGTCGCCGCCCGTCCAGATGAAGTCGCCCAGTTCCAGGTCGCACTGCTGGGCCAGCATCATGGTCAGCAGGGCGTAGCTGGCGATATTGAAGGGCACGCCCAGGAAGATATCCGCGCTGCGCTGGTAGAGCTGGCAGCTGAGCTTGCCGTCGGCCACGTAGAACTGGAAGAAGGCGTGGCAGGGCATCAGAGCCATCTTGGGCAGGTCGGCCACATTCCAGGCGCTGACGATGATGCGGCGCGAATCCGGGTTGGACTTCAGCGTCTTGACGACGTCGGCGATCTGGTCGATATGACCCCCATCCGGCGTCGGCCAGTTGCGCCACTGCACGCCATAGACCGGGCCGAGGTCGCCGTCCTCGCGCGCCCACTCGTTCCAGATCGTCACGCCGCGTTCCTGCAGCCACTTGACGTTGCTGTCGCCGCGCAGGAACCACAGCAGCTCCAGCACGATGGACTTCAGGTGCACTTTCTTGGTCGTCACCAGCGGGAAGCCCCGGGCCAGGTCAAAGCGCATCTGGTGGCCGAACACGCTGCGCGTGCCGGTGCCGGTGCGGTCGCTCTTTTGCACGCCATGCTCGAACACATGACGCATGAAGTCTTCGTATTGCTGCGGAGGGCGGGGCGGGATACTCATGGCCGCCATTGTCTCCGCTAGTCTCGCCTTCAACCGACGGCGAGCCTTTCGCGCTACGCTGCCGGGCGCCTCAAGCGGCAAAGGGATTCCCGGTGAATCAAGGTCAACGTCGAAGATGCCTCCTGCCCGGCCTGTGCTTGGCGTCGGCACTGCTCGCCTCGCCGCCGGCCGCCCTTGCGCTGGACCCACCCCTGCAGGTCACCCAATACGCGCACACCTCCTGGACAGCCCGCGACGGGGCCATGCTGGGCCTGGTCTTCGCGATGGCGCAGACGCCCGATGGGTATCTGTGGGTTGGTGGGTCATTTGGCATGTTTCGCTTCGACGGCCTTCGGTTCGTTCCGTGGCAACCGCCGAAGGGCCAGTTGCTGCCTGACAACCCCTACGCCTTGCTGGTGGCCCGCGACGGAACGCTGTGGATCGGCACCTTCAACGGGCTTGCCAGCTGGAATGGCGTCGAGCTGACGCGGTATCCGCAGATCGACAGTGGGTTTGTGACGTCGTTGCTCGAGGGCCGCGACGGCACGATCTGGGTCGGCCTGCTCGGAAACCCGGGGCGTTTGTGTGCGGTTCGCGCAGGACAGGCCGAGTGCGTCACGCAGGACGGCGGCTTCGGCCAGTTTGTCTGGAGCCTCGCCGAGGACGGTGCCGGGGTGCTTTGGGTGGGTGCGGACTCAGGCCTGTGGCGATGGAAGCCCGGGCCTCCCCAGCGATTCGAGACACCCGGCATGCGCGTGGGCGACTTGAGCACGACCGCCGATGGAGAACTGCTGGTCGGCATCCGGGGCTCAGGCATCAAGCGGATGGCCGGCGACAAGTTGCAGCCTTACCCGATGCAAAGCGCTGCCAGGCCCGGCGAGTGGCTCACCGACCGCGAGATCAAGTCCAACAAGTTGCTGCGCGATCGCGATGGCGGTCTTTGGGTCGGGACCGAGGGCCACGGCATCGTCCATCTGCAGGAGGGCAAAGCGGACGCGTTCACCCGGGCAGATGGTCTCTCCGGCAACATCGCCTGCAGCCTCTTCGAAGACCGCGAGGGGAACATCTGGTTTGGCAGCGAGAAGGGGGTGGACCGTTTCCGCAAGCTGCCCGTCACCACCATGTCAACGCCGCAGGGGCTGCCCAACGAAGCAACGAAGGCCGTGCTGGCCACCACGGACGGCAGCGTCTGGGTGGCAACGAACGATGGCCTGGCCCGGTGGAAGGGCGGTACCCCTACCGTCTACAGGGAACGCGACGGGCTGCCGGATGCGCAGATGCAGTCCCTGTATCAGGACGCCGATGGGCGACTCTGGGCGAGCACGGGCCGCGGCCTGGCCTACTTCGCGGCTGACCGCTTCGTCGCGGTCCGTGGCGTGCCTGGCAAGGAGTTCTACTCCATCACGGGAGACGTGGCGGGCAACCTCTGGCTGTCAGGCAACGAAGGTCTGGGGCGGCTGCACAAGGGCCGATTCGTCGAGAACATTCCGTGGGCAGCGCTCGGTCGCCGGCAGCAGGCCAAGGTCATCGTCGCCGATGGCGGCGGCGTGTGGCTGTCCTTCTGGCAGGACGGCGGGGTGTTGTATTTCAAGGATGGCGCGGTCCGGGCGAGCTACGGTGTGGCGCAAGGGCTGGGTGCGGGCCATGTCGCGGGTCTGCGGCTCGATGCCGACGGGGCCGTGTGGGCGGCCACGGAAGAGGGTGGCCTGAGCCGCATCAAGGATGGCCACGTCGCCACGCTGACGGTCGGCAATGGCCTGCCCTGCAACACCATCCACTGGTCGACGCTGGACGACGACGGGTCGCTGTGGATGTACGCATCCTGCGGCCTCGTGCGAGTCCTGCCTGAGGACCTCGCGGCCTGGATCGCCGACCCGGGTCACAGCGTCGCTCCGAAGCTCTGGGGCGCCGCGGATGGTGTCCCGCTGCTGGCCTTCTCGCCGGCCTACTTCAATCCTCCCGTGGCCAAAGGCCCGGATGGCAAGCTCTGGTTCGTGTCGGGTGCCGACGTCCAGGTGATAGACCCTGCGCACCTGCCGATCAACCCGCTGCCTCCCCCGGTCCATATTGAGACTCTCGTCGCCGACCAGAAGTCCTACGCCGTCGCCGATGGCCTTCGCCTGCCCGCGCTGGTGCGCGACATGACGATAGCGTTCACCGCGCTCAGCCTGGTCGACCCGAAGAGCACGCGCTTTCGCTACCGGCTGGAAGGGCATGACAGCGATTGGCAGGAGGCCATCGACAGGCGCCAGGCCGCCTACACGAATCTGCCGCCGGGAAACTATCGCTTCCGCGTGAAGGCGTCCAACAACAGCGGCGTGTGGAATGAGGAGGGCGCGCAGATCGAGTTTTCGATCCCGCCGGCCTTCCATCAGACGACCTGGTTTCGCCTGGCCGCTGCGGCGCTGCTCGTCGGCCTGGCATGGAGCGGCTTCCAGTTGCGGCTGCACATGCGCATCCGGCGGCTGCAGCGCCAGTTCGAAGCCAGGCTGGAAGCCCGCGTCGCCGAGCGAACGCGCATCGCCCGCGACCTGCATGACACGCTGCTGCAGCATTTCCACGGCTTGTTGCTGCAGTTCCAGGCCGCATTCAATCTGCTGCCCGATCGCCCCCGCGAGTCGAAGCAGGTCCTCGCGAGTGCCATCGACCGCGCGGCCGCGGCGATCACCGAGGGCCGTGACACCGTGCAGGGTTTGCGGACCTCGACCCTGGAGACGAACAACCTCGCTGACGCCTTGCGGGCGCTCGCCGACGATCTTGCCCACGAGAGCGGTCATGCGGCGTCCGCGCACGTCGACGTGCAGGGCAGGCCGCAGGCCCTGCATCCCCTCGTGCGCGACGAAACCTTCCGCATCGCCAGCGAGGCGCTGCGCAATGCCTTCCACCACGCCGAGGCGAAGCGGATCGACGTCGAGATCCACTACGACGCGCGGCAACTGTGGGTGCGGGTGCGTGACGACGGCAAGGGGATCGCCCCGGAGGTGCTCAGCCTGGGCGAAAAGCAAGGCCACTTCGGCTTGAGCGGCATGCGCGAGCGCGCCGAGCTTGTCGGCGGCAAGCTCACGGTCCGCCCCGGCCCGGAGAAGGGAACGGAAGTGGAATTCACGGTGCCCGGCGCGCAAGCCTACGGCAAGCCGCCACCGGCGCGATCATGGCTTGCGCACAAGAGGTTCGCTTCCGGCGAGGTGGGCGAATGATCATTCCCGGCATGCGCATGCGGCTGCCGCCGGACGGGGGACCGCTCAGGCCACGTCCGCGTCTGCAATCAGCCCGAACTGCATGGCCGCCAGCTTGGCATACAGCCCGCCGCGCGCGACCAGCTCCTCGTGTCGGCCAATGTCCACGATGCGCCCCGCATCCAGCACGACGATGCGGTCGGCCTTCTGGATCGTCGCCAGGCGGTGGGCGATGACCAGGGTCGTGCGGTGCTGCATGGCGGCTTCCAGCGCGGCCTGCACGACGCGCTCGCTCTCGGCATCCAGGGCGCTGGTGGCCTCGTCGAGCAGCAGCAGCGGCGGGTTCTTCAGCATGGCGCGGGCGATGCTGATGCGCTGGCGCTGGCCACCGGACAGGCGCACGCCGCGCTCGCCGAGGAAGCTGGCATAGCCCTCCGGCAGGGCGCGGATGAAGTCGTCGGCAAAGGCGGCCTTGGCGGCGGCCATGACTTCCGCGTCCGTCGCGTCAGGGCGGCCATAGCGGATGTTCTCCATCGCCGTCGTCGAGAAGATGACGCTGTCCTGGGGTACCAGGCCGATGCTGGCGCGCAGGTCCTTGAGGCGGAGCTCGCGGGTCTCGACGCCGTTGAGCCGGATGGAGCCCGACTGCGGGTCATAGAAGCGCAGCAGCAGTTGCAGCACCGTGCTCTTGCCGGCGCCGCTGGGGCCGACCAGGGCGACGGTCTCGCCGGGGGCGATATTCAGGCTGAGCCTGTCCAGCGCAGGCGTCGCGGGGCGCGAGGGGTAGTGGAACTGAATGGCGTCGAACTCGACGCGGCTGCCGCCGGTTGTCACGCCCAGGGCGCGCGGTTGTGCGGGCTCGCCCACCGGCGAGCGGGCTTCCATCAGCTCGATGAGGCGCTCGGTGGCACCGGCCGCGCGCAGCACGTCGCCCCAGACCTCGGCCAGCACCGCCACGCTGCTGACCAGCAAGGTCACGTAGACCACCGTCTGCCCCAGGTGGCCGGCGCTGATCTTGCCGGCGATGACGGCCTGGGTGCCCTGATACAGGCCCCACAGCATGGCGCCAAAAACGGCCGTGATGATGAAGGCCACCATGAAGCTGCGGATGCGGGTGCGCTTGCGGGCGGTGTCGAAGGCCGCCTCGCTGGCATTGGCGAAGCGCTTGGCCTCGGCACCCTCCTGGGTGTAGCTCTGCACGACGGTGACGGCGTTCAGCACTTCCGCGGCGATGGCCGAGGTGTCGGCGACGCGGTCCTGGCTGGCGCGCGAGAGCTTCCTCACGCGGCGGCCGAAGTAGAGGGCCGGTGCCACGATCAGCACCAGGATGCCCAGCACCTGGCCCATCACATAGGGGTTGGTGACGACCAGCATGACCAGGGCACCCACGCCCATGACCATATTGCGCAGACCCATGGACAGGCTGGAGCCGACGACGGTCTGCACGACGGTGGTGTCGGTCGTGATGCGGCTCAGCACCTCGCCGGTCTGCGTGGTCTCGAAGAACTCGGGACTCTGGCGCAGCACATGGGTGTAGACGGCATTGCGCAGGTCGGCCGTCACGCGCTCGCCCAGCCAGGTGACCATGTAGAAGCGCGAGGCCGAGAACAGGCCGAGTGCCGCGCCGACGGCGAACATGGCCAGAAAGTGCTCGCGCAGGGCCATCAGGCGCTCGCCGGCGTTGCCGGCCGCAAAGCCCGCGTCGATGAGGCCGCGCAGGGCGATGGGGAAGGCCAGCGTGGCCAGGGCGGCCAGCAGCAGGGTCACCAGGGCCAGGGCGATGCGGCCACGGTAGGGGCGCAGAAAGGGGGCCAGGCCGCTCAGGGAGCGGGCTTGCTTGGAGGCGGGACGGTCGGTGGTGGAACTCATGGTGTGGGGTCAACGCGGCGCCACCGGGAGGGTTGGCGTCGCATCCGGCGCGCATTGTGGGTCACGGCAGTGGCGGCCTGCCTGCGTAGCCGGTCAATTCCAGATAGCCGGCGCCGAGTGGTCGCTTCTGCAGGTCGAACAGCTGCGAGGCGCCTTCCCAGTAGACGAGACCGCTGCTGTGGCGGGCGTCGATCTCCTGGACATCGAAATACGTGGCCAGCAGCATCTCGCCGGCGGGGCTCTTCAGCCGCCACTCGACGGGATAGCGCGCGCCGGTGGCCGGGCTGGTCCAGTGGCGTGTCGGCGTCATCTCGACCTCCTCGGGCGCAAAGCTGCGGTCGGCTTGGCCAGGCGTGCGCAGGCTGCCACCGGCCCAGTCGCGGCTGCCGTCCTTGCGGCGCAGCTGGAACAGGGTCAGGGCGCGGCCGTCATGCAGATTGATGCCCAGCCAGTCCCAGCCCGCGGTGTCGCCGAGATATTGGTCGCTCCATTCATGATCCAGCCAGGAGCGCCCCGCAAGCCGGGACCGCTGGCCATCCAGCGTCAGCGTGGCCTGGGTGGTGAGCTGGGGCCGCGTGTAGTAGTGGCTGAACTGCTCGGGGTTGGCGCCCTTGCGGGACAAGCCGGCTTCGCCCTGCAGCAACGGCGCCTCGGCCGTGCTCAGGTTCAGCTCCAGCGCGAAGCCGGGGCCGTTGAAGGCGGCGCGATAGCCGTCGCCGCTGCGCTTCAGCGTCCAGTCGCGCAGCTTGACGTCGCAATCGCCCGTCAGCGTCTGCACGGTGCCGGGCAGGGCGCGCAGCAGGCGCTGGGCATGGCGCTGCTTGCGGGCGCCGAGGTCGGACAGGGCCACGTGGCCGAGCAGCAACTGCTTTGCCGCCAGGCCGCTGGGATGGTCGGCCGGCGCGGGCCCCGGCAGGCGGAAGAAGGTCAGCTGGTAGCCGAAGCGCGGCGGTGCGTTGTCGCCGTCGCCGAGCAGGCCCGTCAGATACCACCACTCAATGCCCTGGGCCGGGTGGGCACCGAAGTCGGCTGGGAATTGCATCGCAGCTCGTGCCGGCAGCGGCAGCGCGGCGAGCAGCAGAGCGCGTCGCTTCATATCAGTTTTCCCTTCGCCATTGGTGGCACTCGCGGTACCTCAGACTGCTTGTTTCGGGCCGAGCGCTGGGCCGCTCCCGAGCCGGCCCGGCTGGCGATGTGCTTGCGGCTCGATGCCGCAAGCATCGCCGTCCCCGAGGGGGACCGGTCAGACGCACCTCGTTCAGCGGTGTGCGGCTGGACGAGGGGCTTCAATTCATGCGTCCTCCCTCACGGCGCGTACGGCGTCGGTGCCGAGGGCGCGCCGGCCGGCCAGCAGCGAGGCGCCGACGGCTGCGGCAAAGGCCAGGCCGACGAGGACGGCCAGGCGCAGCAGCGGCAGATGCATCTCCATGCTCCAGTGAAAGCTCTGCGGGTTGACGACATAGACGAGGATGGCGCTCAGGCCCAGGCCCAGAGCCAGGCCTGCGATGGCGCCAGCGCCGCCCTGCAGGCTGGCCTCGATGAGGAGCAGCCGCATCAGCTGGCGCTTGGACAGGCCCAGATGCCGCAGCAGGCCGAACTCGCGCTTGCGGGCCAGGGCCTGGGCCGACTGGCTGGCGATGACGCCGAACAGGCCCACGGCCAGGGCCACGGCCTGCAGCCAGACGGTGATGGCAAAGCTGCGGTCGAAGATCTTCAGCGACAGCGCACGCAGCTCGCCCGCGGCAGCCATCTCGACGTTGTCGCCGCCGAGCTTGCGCACCGCGGCACGCGTGGCCTCCAGGGACTGGCCCGGCGCCAGCCACAGCGCCAGCTCGGCCGTGCTCGTGTCGCCGCTGGCACGGCGGTAGTCGTCCAGGGCCATCCACAGCGCCGTGTTCTGGCGTGAATAGTCGCGCCAGACGCCCTGCACCTGCAGTTTCAGCAGGCGGCCGCCGTCGATCAGCTCGCCCTGCAGCACCTGCCCGGGCTTGAGCCCGTCACGGTCCCGCGCGGCCTCGTTGACCCAGACGGGCAAGGCGTCGGCTTCTCGGACGCCGCTCCAGCGCTCGACCAGGGGCAGGCCGCCGGCGCTGACGTCACGCGCGGTCAGGGCCACGGCCTGGCCGCTCGCGGCCAGGCGCAGCCGCGCCGTGACCTGGGGGGAGCTGCGGGCCACTTCGGGCAGTTGAGACAGCGACTGCAGCAAGGCCGGCGGCAGCGGCGCGGGCAGGGCGTTGGCGGCGCGCAGCGCGCTGCGCACGTAGAGGTCGGCCGGCAGGGCATCGTCCAGCCAGCGCAGCAGCGACTCGCGGAAGCTGCCGATCATGACCGTCATGGCCACCGCCAGGGCCAGGGCGACGAGGACGCCGGCCAGCGAGCGGCGCGCCTCGGTGGCCTGGTCGCGGCTGCGTTCGCGGGCCAGCAGCAGCAGGGCATTGGCCGGCAGGTGGGAGAGCAGGGCCGTCATGCCCTGCACCAGCGCCGGCACCAGGGCCAGGCCGCCCATCAGCAGCAAGAACATGGCTGCATAGGCGCCGACCGGCGTGTCGCCCCATACAGGCGGAAGCCCGGCCAGGGCGGCGCCCAAGCCGAGCAGGGCCAGGCCCGCCCAGGCCGGCAGCGTGCGGCTGGCCGGCAGGCCCAGGCCCTTGAGCACCAGGGCGGGGGCAATGCGCCTGACCGTCAGCGCCGGCGCCAGCGCCGCCACCAGGGCGGCAGCGAGGCCGAGTGCGCCGTAGACGAGGGCCGGTACCAGCAAGGGCTGGTTGAACAGCAGCTCGGCCGAGGAATCGCTGGCGCCATGCAGGCCCAGATCACTCCCCATCAGCTTGAGCGCACCGGCGGCCAGGCCCACGCCCAGGGCCAAGCCCAGTCCCGTGCCGACAAGGCCGATGACCCCGCCTTCGGTCAGGATCAGCCGCCAGCGCATGCGCGCGGACACGCCCAGCACGCCCACCAGGGCCCATTGCGGCAGGCGCTGGGCGGTGGCCAGGGACAGCACGGCATAGACCAGGAAGCTGCCGGTGAACAGGGCCATCAGCGCCAGCAGCCCGAGATTGACGCGGTAGGAGCGCGTCATGTCGGACAGGCGGGCGCCGGCGTCGTCGGGGGGCGTGGCCTGCCAGCGCGCGGGCAGGTTGGCGGCCCAGGCCTTGGCGTCGGTGCCGGGCGCGAGCTGCACGTCGATGCGGTCCAGGCTGCCGAGGCGGCCGAACAGGGCTTGCGCGTCGGCAATGTCCAGCACGCCCAGCGGTGTGTTGTCGGCGATGACGCGGCCGCCAACGGCGAGCTCGATATCACGCGGCTTGCCGTCGCCGGGCAGGCGCAGCGTCAGCGTCTTGGCGCCGGCGGGCAGCAGCTTGCGGGCCGCGGCGTTCAGGTGCACGACGTTGGCGCCGAGCAAGCCGCCCACGCCGCTTTCGACCTGGGGCGTCAGCTCGGGCGCCAGCGGGTGGCCGGCGGCGGCCGAGGCCAGCAGGGCCAGGGGGTCCAGGCCAATGAGGTGGATGGACAGGCCGCGGCCGCCGGGGCCGACCTGGCCGGGCCACAGAGCCATGGCCTCGACGACGGGACTGGCCGCCGTCACCTCGGGGCGGTTCAGCAGCTCGACGAGATCGGCATCGGTCAGCGCACCGGCGCGGGCCTTCAGCACCAGGTCGGGCTGGCCGTTGACGCCGCGTGCGGCTCGCGCGAACTCGGCCAGGGCCGCGCCATTGAGCAGATGCACGCCGAAGGCCAGGGCCACGCCCAGCATGACGGCGATGACGGCCAGCACGACGCGGCCGGGCTGGTCGCGCCAGGCAGGCCAGGTGAAATGGCGCCAAAGGGTCATGCGGCGTGCAACCCGCTGGCGTCCAGGCGCAGCTGCCGGTCCGTGGCCTCGGCCGCGCGCTCCGAATGCGTCACCAGCAGGCAAGCCGCGCCGGCTTCCAGCGTGCAGCGCCTCAGCAGTTCCAGCACCTCGCCGGCATGGCGGGGGTCGAGGTTGCCGGTGGGTTCGTCGGCCAGCACGAGGCGAGGGCGATGCACCAGGGCGCGTGCGATGGCCACGCGCTGCAATTGCCCACCGGACAACTGCCGGGGCATGCGTGCCGCCAGGGCGCCGAGCTCGACGGCGGCCAGCATCTGCTGCACGCGCTCGTCGTCACGCTGGCCCAGCAGGCGCAGCGGCAGGGCGACGTTGTCGGCCACGCTCAGATGCGGCAGCAGATGGAAGGCCTGGAAGATGAAGCCCAGCTCGCGGCGGCGCAGCGCCGAGCGGGCCTCGTCGTCCAGGGCGCGCAGGTCCTGGCCCGCCAGCGTGATGGAACCGACATCGGCCTCATCCAGGCCGGCCAGGCAGTTCAGCAGCGTGGACTTGCCGCTGCCCGACTCCCCCAGCAGGGCGACGATCTCGCCCGCTTCCAGGTCCAGGTCCACCTCGGAAAACACCGCCACCTCGCCGTAGGACTTCGCGAGGCGGCGCGCACTCAAAAGACTCATGACCCGGATTCTGGGTCCTTGCGCGCGGCGCTGGCCCGACCCTGGGGCGGCGCGAGCTTGACGCCGCGCCGGGCCAGGGCTTCGCGCAGCAGCAGTTCGGCCTGGGCAT
This sequence comes from Roseateles saccharophilus, assembly GCF_031458095.1. Lineage (GTDB taxonomy): Bacteria > Pseudomonadota > Gammaproteobacteria > Burkholderiales > Burkholderiaceae_C > Pelomonas > Pelomonas saccharophila_A. The sequence goes on along the minus strand of NZ_JAVDXU010000001.1, from coordinate 485,462 downwards.
TGGCGCTGCGCAGCTCCGTCGCCGCCAGGCGCTCGACCTCGGCCCACAGGGCCGGGTCGATGCGCAGCGGGAAGGATTTCTTTTCGGGGCTGGCCATGCCTCTTCAGGTGTAGAGGGTCCCAGTATTGACGACCGGCTGGGTCTCGCGGTCCGAGCACAGCACGACCAGCAGATTGCTGACCATGGCCGCCTTGCGCTCGTCGTCCAGCACGACGATCTGGCGTTCGCTCAGGCCCTGCAGGGCCGTCTCGACCATGGTGACGGCGCCCTGCACGATCTTGGCCCGCGCGCCGATGATGGCTTCGGCCTGCTGGCGGCGCAGCATGACCTGGGCGATCTCGGGGGCGTAGGCGAGGTGGCTGATCTTGGCGTCCAGCACGTCGACGCCGGCATCGTGGAAGCGCGCCTGCAGCTCGACGCGCAGGGCCTGGGCCACGGCGTCCTGGCCGCCGCGCAGCGTCACGCTGTTGGTGTCGGCTTCGTCGGAGTGGTCATAGGCATAGCAGGTGGCCAGATGGCGGATGGCGGCCTCGGCCTGCACGCGCACATAGGCTTCGTAGTCGTCGACCTGGAACAGGGCCTGGGCCGTGTCGCGCACCTGCCAGACGATGACGGCGGCGATCTCGATGGGGTTGCCGCGCTGGTCGTTGACCTTGAGCACCGGCGCATTCAAGTTGCGGTCGCGCAGTGAGACGCGCTTCTTGACCGACAGCGGGTTGGCCCAGCGCAGGCCGGCGCCGCGGTCGCTGCCGGTGTAGGCGCCGAACAGCGTCAGCGCGGCGGCCTGGTTGGGATTGAGCAGGTAGAGCCCGCCCATCACGAACAGGCCCAGCAGGCCCAGCGGGATGCCGACCACCGGTGCACCGCGCGTCAGCATCAGCATGCCCAGCCCACCCAGGGCCAGGCCAACGAGGGCCATCAGATAGCCATTGGCGGCGCGGGCCGGCTTCTCGGTCACGAGGGTACGCGACGGGGCGGAGTTGGACATGGTGGAACCTGTCTCAAAAGTGAATCAAAGTGATATCACTTTAGCTGAAGTTTCCGGCGCGTCAAGCAAAGGGGAACAACCCTAGCCGAGCAGGCGCTGCAGCCCGGCCAGCAGCTCGGCGATGGGCTGCACGCCGTCACAGGCGATGACGCGGCGCCGGGGCATGCTGCGCAGCCAGGTCACCTGGCGCTTGGCGAGCTGGCGGGTGGCGGCGATGCCGCGCTCGCGCAGGTCCGAGAAGTCGTTGCTATCCAGGGCTTCCCAGGCCTGGCGGTAGCCGACGCAGCGCATGGAGGGCAGGGCCAGGCTCAAGTCGCCGCGGGCGCGCAATGCCTTCACCTCGTCGATCAAGCCTTGCTCCAGCATGGCATCGAAGCGCTGGGCCAGGCGCTCGTGCAGCCAGGCGCGGTCGGTGGGCTCCAGCGAGAACAGCGGCCAGTCCACACCCTCTTCACGTGAGGCGGCATGCAGGGCGCTCAGCGGCTGGCCGGTCAGGCGGATGACTTCGAGGGCGCGCTGGATGCGCTGGCTGTCGTTGGGGGCGAGGCGGGCGCCGGTCTCGGGGTCGAGCTGGGCCAGCTCGGCGTGCAGGGCCGGCCAGCCGCGCTCGGCGGCTTCGGCATCGATGGTGGCGCGCAACTCGGCATCGGCCTGCGGCAGGGCCGACAGGCCGTCGAACAGAGCCTTGAAGTACAGCATGGTGCCGCCGACCAGCAGCGGCAGCTTGCCGCGCGCGCTGATCTCGGCGGCGAGGCGCTTGGCATCGCGCACGAACTCGGCAGCCGAATAGCTCCCGGTCGGGTCGAGGATGTCGATCAGGTGGTGGGGCACGGCGGCCTGTTCGGCGGCCGTGGGCTTGGCCGTGCCGATGTCCATGCCGCGGTAGACCAGGGCCGAGTCGACACTGATGATCTCGACCGGCAGCACCTCGGCAATCGCGAGGGCTGCCGCCGTCTTGCCGCAGCCGGTGGGGCCGGCCAAACAGACAGGACTCATCGCAGCTGTAGTGCCTTCCCAAGCGGCAGCCGTGGAACCGGCTTTGCCGGGCCACCAGCTGCGCCCCCTTGAGGGGGCCGGCGAAGCCGGTAGGGGGTGTTCAGAATTTTTCCCATGGGGCCAGATAGCGCCACTGCCCGACGGGCAAGTGGCCGAGAGGGATGCGGCCGATGCGCACGCGCTTCAGCCCGACGACCTTGAGGCCGACCAGTTCGCACATGCGGCGGATCTGGCGCTTCTTGCCCTCGCGCAGCACGAAGCGCAGCTGATGCTCGTTCTGCCAGCTGACCTTGGCGGGCTTGAGCTGCTCGCCGTCCAGTTCCAGGCCGTGGTTGAGCAGGGCCAGCTTGTCGGGCGTCAGCGCGGCGTTTGGCAGCGTGCCTTCGGGCACTTCATGGCCGACGAACTCGACGCGCACGAGATATTCCTTCTCGACATCGGAGTCGTCGCCGATCAGCACCCTGGCGATGCGGCCATCCTGGGTCAGCACCAGCAGGCCGGTGGAGTCGATGTCCAGCCGACCGGCGGGGGCCAGGCTGCGGTGGTGGTTGGGATGGGGGCGGATGCCCGAGGGATCGTCCTTCCAGCGGTTGTCGGGCTGGAAGAGCACGACGGCGGGCTCGTAGCCGTCCTCGGCCTGGCCGGACACATAGCCGATGGGCTTGTGCAGCAGCACGGTGACGAGCTGGGCCTGGGCCTGACGGGCGGCGGGGTCGATGGTGATCTCGACGTCAGGGCCGACGCGCTGGCCCAGCACGGCGACTTTGCCGTTGACACGCACCCATCCCGCGGCGATCCATTCATCGGCCTCGCGGCGCGACGACATCTTCAGCTCGCTCATGCGCTTGGACAGGCGCTCGCCGTCTTCGGCGCTGACCTCGCGGGCGGGGTTCAGGCGCTGCTGCGGGCGCTGCGGCGGCTCGAAGCCGGGGCCGCGGTTGGAGGCGCGGCGCTGGTCGACGCGCGGGGGGCGATCATCGCGCGGGCGCTCGTCCGGGCGGACGCGAGGGCCGCGCTCAACGCGCTCGTCCGGCCTTGCGCGCGGGCCACGCTCGGGCCGCTGGGGCGCATCGCCGCGTGGCTGCTGCTGCCATTCGGGCTTGAAGGCGCCGCCGGTCTTGGGCCGTGCGGGACGTTCTTCGCCAGCCGGTGCAGGCCGCTCGCGCTTTTGCTGAGCCTTCTGGAACTGCTCCTCGCGCTCGGCCCGTTCGGCCTGCGCCTTGGCCAGCGTCGTGCGGGGCTTGGAAACGCCCTTGCCGCGCACCGGCGCGCGCTTCTCGCCCTCGGCATTGCGGGTCTTGGCGGCGGGCTTGGGCTTGCCCTTCAGGGTGATGGTGGCCATGTCGTGCTTCTTCTTTCTTCAGCGGCCACGCAGGAACAGGGCGTCCAGCTCGCGCATGTCGAGCTGGCGCCAGGTCGGGCGGCCGTGGTTGCATTGGTCGGCGCGCTCGGTGGCTTCCATGTCGCGCAGCAGGGCGTTCATCTCATTGAGATTGAGCTGGCGGTTGGCGCGCACGGCGCCATGGCAGGCCATGGTGGCGAGGATCTCGTGCTGGGCACGCTCCAGCACCGAGCTGGCGTCGAACTGGGCCATCTCGGCCAGCAGCTCGCGGGTCAGGGCGACCAGGTCGCTGGCCGCCAGCAGGGCGGGGCGGGAGCGCACGGCCAGCGTGCGGGTCGACAGCGGCGACACGTCCAAGCCGAGCTTGGCCAGGGTCTCGGCGTGCTGCTCGGCGGCGGCGACTTCCTCGGCCGTGGCCGCAAAGCTGACCGGGATCAGCAGGGGCTGGCTCTCGATCTGCGTCGCGCCCAGGCGGGCCTTCAGGCGCTCGTAGACGACGCGCTCGTGGGCGGCGTGCATGTCGACGATGACCAGGCCCTGCTTGTTCTCGGCCAGGATGTAGACGCCCTGGATCTGCGCGATGGCCCGACCCAGCGGCCAGTCCTCATCGGGCAGGTTCATCTTCAGCGTGAGGGTCGGTGCGGCCGGCGTCGCGGGCGCAGGCTCGGCGGTCTCCCCGGGGTTCCACAGGGCCTCATGCTGCACCAGCGACAACCTGACCTGCTCGGCCGTCGGCGGCACCGGTGCCACGAAGGAGGATGACTGATAGGCCGGGCGCGGCTCGGAGACGAAAAGCGTAGCCGGCTGGGTGGGCTCGAAGGCCAGCGGTGCCATCGCCGACTCGACGCCGGCGGCGTCCGCCCGCGACTGGGCCAGCGCATCGATGAAGGCGCGGCGCACGGATTGATGGATGGCGCGCCCGTCGCGGAAGCGCACCTCGATCTTGGTCGGGTGCACGTTGACGTCGACCAGCTCGGGCGCGATCTCGATGAAGAGCACATAGCTGGGCTGGCGCTGGCCGTGCAGCACGTCCTCGTAGGCCGAGCGGATGGCGTGGCTGATGAGCTTGTCGCGCACATACCGGCCATTGACCCAGACGTACTGCTGGTCGGCTCGCGAGCGTGCCGCCTCGGGCAGGCCGGCGCGGCCGGTCAGGGCCAGCGGGCCGGCGCTGTGCTCGAAGGCGCGGCTTTCGGCGATGAAGTCCTCGCCCAGCACGTCGCCGATGCGCTGCTCGATGGCGGCGGGGCGCCATTGGTCGACCAGCTTGCCTTCGTGCCAGATCGCAAAGCCGACGTCGGGCCGGGCCAGGGCATGCCGGCGCACCGCCTCGACGCAATGGGCCAGCTCGGTGGCGTCGGTCTTCAGGAATTTGCGGCGGGCCGGCGTGGCGAAGAAGAGCTCGCGCACCTCGACGCTGGTGCCGCGCGAGCGGGCGGCGGCGCCCAGCTCGCCACTGCGGGCGTCCAGGCGGTGGGCATGGGCTGCATCGGCGGTGCGGCTGGCGATGGCCATCTCCGACACCGAGGCGATGGCCGCCAGCGCCTCGCCGCGGAATCCCATGGTGGCGACCGATTCCAGTTCGTTCAGCGAGGCGATCTTGCTGGTGGCATGGCGCTTCAGGGCCAGCGGCAGCTGGGCGACGGGGATGCCGCAGCCGTCGTCCTCGACGACGATGCTGCGCACGCCGCCGGCCATCAGCTTGACGAGGACGTTGCGGGCACCGGCATCCAGCGCGTTGTCCACCAGCTCGCGCACGACCGAAGCGGGCCGCTCGACGACCTCGCCGGCGGCGATCTGGCTGATCAGCTCGTCGGGCAGTTCGCGGATGGCACGGGGTGGGGCGGGGTCGGGCAGGGGCAAATCCATCCCTGGGATTATCGGCGGCCGGTCACAAAGCCCTCGGGATAATGCCCCGATGGATTTCCTGACCTTCCTCATCGACTTCGTCCTGCATGTCGACCAGCACCTGGCCAACTTCGTCGCGAGCTACGGCGCCTGGGTCTATGCGCTGCTCTTCCTGATCATCTTCGTGGAGACAGGCGTCGTCGTCATGCCCTTCCTGCCGGGCGACTCCCTGCTCTTTGTCGTCGGCGCCATGTGCGGCGTGGGCCTGATGGACCTGGGCCTGTCCATGGGCCTGCTGACGCTGGCGGCCATCCTCGGCAATCAGAGCAACTACACCATAGGCCGCCATTTCGGGCCACGCGTCTTCCAGTGGGAGCAATCGCGCTTCTTCAACAAGGCCGCCTTCGAGAAAGCCCACGCCTTCTACGAGAAGTACGGCGGCATCACCCTGGTGGCGGCCCGTTTCATGCCTTTCCTGCGCACTTTCGCGCCCTTCGTGGCCGGCGTGGCGCAGATGACGCGGCGCAAGTTCACGCTGTTCGACGTGGGCGGCGGCGTGCTGTGGGTCTGCGGCATCACGCTGATCGGATATGTCTTCGGCAATGTGCCTTGGGTCAAGACCCATCTGGACAAGATCATCTGGGCCATGATCCTCATCCCCGGCCTGGTCATCATCGGCGGCGGCCTGAAAGCCAAGTTCAAGCGCCAGACAGGCTGACTCGGCTGGCTAACTTTTGGCGGGCCGGGCGGCTGGCCCTAGAGTTCGAGGTTTTGCGCCGGCGACCGGCTGGCGCTGACACCGTCATCCCACCCGGAGACCTCGATGCTGATTTCCCGTTCCGTCATTGCTGCGGCGGCCCTGCTGGCGACGCTGGGCCTGGCCCAGGCTGCCGAGCCGACGCTGATGCTGCGCCAGCCGGCCGTGTCCAAGGATCATCTGGCCTTTGTCTATGCCGGCGACCTCTGGCTGGCCGATCGCAATGGCGGCAACGCCCGCCGCCTGACCAGCCATGCGGCCAGCGAATTCGCGCCGCGCTTCTCGCCGGATGGCAAGAGCATCGCCTTCTCGGCCAGCTATGACGGCAACACCGACGTCTACGTCATCGGCCTGGACGGCGGCGCGCCCAAGCGCCTGACCTGGCATCCCACGCCGGACGTCGTCAGCGGCTGGAGCCCGGACGGCAAGCGCGTGCTGTTCGCCTCGCCGCGCGAGGTGCTCAACAACCGCAGCAACCAGCTGTTTGAGGTCAGCGTCGACGGCGGCTACGAGCGTCAGGTCATGAAGGCCGTCGCCTACGAGGGCGCCTGGTCGCCCGACGGCAGGCAGCTGGCCTACCGGCCCTACAACGCTGCCTATGCCGGCGCCAGCGGTTGGCGCCAGAGCCGTGGCGGCACAACGCCGCCGGTCTGGATCATGGAAATGGCCAGCCAGAAGTGGCAGCAGATCCCCCATGTCAACGCCAGCGACTCGGCCCCGGTCTGGGCCGGTGGCGAGGTGGTCTTCATCTCCGACCGTGCCGACGGCGCGGCCAATCTCTTCGCCTTCAATCCGGCGACGAAGTCGCTGCGCCAGCTGACCCGCGAGACGCAGTGGGATGTGCGCAGTGTCGATGCCGTCGGCACCACCCTGGTCTACGAATCGGGCGGCCGCATCAAGCAGCTCGAGCTGTCCGGTGGCGAGCCGCGCGTACTCGACATCCAGCTCGCCAGCACCGCACCCCTGGCCCGCACGCAGTGGAAGGACGCCGGCAAGACCATCACCCAGGCCCGGCTGTCGTCCACCGGCAAGCGCGTGGTGGTGAGCGCCCGCGGCGAGGTCTTCACCGTGCCGGTCAAGGACGGCTCGGTGCGCAACCTGACCGAGACGGCCGGCGTGCGTGAGAAGGATGCGCTGTGGAGCACCGACGGCCAGCGCATCGCCTACATCTCCGACGCCCCCGGCATGCGCCATGAGGTCGTGCTGGTGGCCCAGAACGGCCTGGGCGCCAAGGAACGCTTCCTGCTGCCCAAGGAGGGTTACTTCACGCTGGCGGACTGGTCGGCCGACGGCAACCAGCTCGTGCTGGTGGACAACCACCTCAACCTCTACCGCATGGGTCTGGCGGCCGGCCCGCAGCGCGGCCAGCTCGTCAAGGTGGCGACCGACGTGCGCCGTGGCGGCGTCGACATCGCTATCTCGCCGGACAGCCGCTGGCTGGCCTACACCAGCTCGGGCGACAACTACTTCGGCCGCATCTGGCTGCACGACCTGACGACGGGCCGCAACCACGCCGTCACCGACGGCCTGGCCCACGCCTCCAGCCCGACCTTCTCGGCCAAGGGCGACTACCTCTACTTCACGGCCTCCATCAACAGCGGCCCGACGGCCGTCGGCCTGGATCTGTCGACCCAGGAGCGCCCGCGCCGTGTCGGCCTCTATGCCCTGGTGCTGGCCGCCGACGGCAAGTCGCCGCTGGCGCCCAAGACGGGCGACGAGGATGGCAAGAAGGACGAGAAGAAGGACGACGACAAGAAGGACGAGGCCAAGAAGGACGACAAGAGGCCGGATGACAAGAAGGCTGATGCCAAAAAGGACGAAAAGAAGGACGACAAGGCCAAGCCGGAACCCGTCAAGCCGGTCAAGCCCATCAAGATCGACCTGGACGGCCTGGCCGATCGCGTTGTCGCGCTGCCGGTGGCCGAGCGCAACTACGACAGCCTGGCTGTCGCCTCCGACGGCGCTCTCTACTATCTGCAGCGCCCCCAGCCCGGCGCCAGCAACGAGCCGCCCCAGGCCGAGCGCCGCGCGACGGCCGAGTTGTGGCGCTTCGACTTCGAGGAGCGCAAGCCCAAGCTGCTGCGCAGCAACGTGGCCGACTTCTCGCTGAGCGAGGATCGCAAGAAGCTGCTGCTGACCGTGGCCAGCGGCAAGCTCGAGGTGGGCGACGCCAACGACAAGGGCGACAGCAAGCCGCTGGACACCTCGGGCCTGCGTGCCCGCGTCGACCTGAGGGCCGAGTGGAAGCAGATCTTCGACGAGGCCTGGTGGATGGAGAAGGACTTCTTCTACGACCCGGCGATGCATGGCCTGAACTGGCAGGCCGTCTATGACCGCTACCTGCCGCAGCTGGCCCATGTGCAGCGCCGCGAGGACCTGAACGACCTGCTGGTGCAGATGATTGCCGAGCTGCAGGTCGGCCACAACCGCACCGGCGGTGGCGACGTGCACCAGGAAGCGAGCGTCGCCGTCGGCCTGCTGGGTGCGGACTTCGCCGTGGAACAGGGGCGCTATCGCGTCGCCAAGCTCTATGCCGGCGACCGCCTCAATCCCAATCTGCGCTCGCCGCTGAGCGTGCCGGGCCTGGGCGTGAAGGAAGGCGACTACATCCTGGCCGTCAACGGCCATGAGCTGATTGAGCCGACCAACATCTACGCGCTGCTGGAGAACACGGTGGGCAAGCAGGTTGTCCTCGCGGTGGCGCACGACGCCACGGGCAAGGGCCGCCGTGACATCACGGTCGAGCCCATCGCCAATGAGAGCCTGCTGCGCCGCTGGGCCTGGATCGACGGCAACCGCCAGAAGGTGCAGCACAAGACCGGCGGCAAGGTCGCCTATGTCTACATGCCGGACACGGCCGGCCAGGGCTTCGAGCATTTCAACCGCATGTTCTTCGCCCAGGTCGACAAGCAGGCCCTGATCGTCGACGACCGCCGCAATGGTGGCGGGCAGGCGGCCAACTACGTGACCGAGCTGCTGGCGCGGCCCTACCTCGGCAGCTGGAAGGACCGCGACGGCCTGGTCTTCGACACGCCGGGCGGCGCCATCTACGGCCCCAAGGCCATGCTGATCGACCAGGACGCCGGCTCGGGCGGCGACTTCATGCCCTATGCCTTCAAGCGCGTGGGCCTGGGCCCGCTGATCGGCAAGCGCACCTGGGGCGGGCTGATCGGCATCTCCGTGAACCCGCCGCTGATCGACGGCGCCTTCCTGACCGTGCCCTACTTCCGCTTCTATACGCCGGAAGGCGAATGGCGCATCGAGAACGAGGGCGTGTCGCCGGACATCGACGTCGAACTCGACCCGGCCGCCGTCAACCGCGGTGAGGACACGCAGCTGGATGCGGCGATCGCCGACGTGATGAAGCGCCTGGAAGCGTGGAAGCCCATCCAGCGCAAGGCGGCTCCTGCCGCCGCCACTCTGGGGCGCTGATGCAAGCCTGGGCGGCCCTGTCCCTGCGGGGCCGCCTGTTCCTGCTGGCCCTGCTGCCGCTGCTGGCCTCGCTGGCGCTGATCGCGCTGGCCGTGCGCCAGCAGGAGAGCGAACTGGCGGCCCGCGAGCATGCCCTGGTGCGCGCCAGCTATATGGACGCGCGGCGCACCGAGCTCAAGCATTACGTCGACCTGGCCGTCAGCACCATCCAGCCCCTGCTGGGACAGCCCGGCGGGCAGGAGAAGGCGCTGGCCATCCTGTCGTCGCTGGACTATGGCCGCGACGGCTATTTCTTTGTCTATTCGCTCGACGGCCGGGTGCTGATGCATTCACGCCAGCTCGAGCTGATCGGGCAGAACCTGTGGGAGCTGCGCGACCCGCAGGGCCGGCCCACCATCCAGCAGCTGATCGCCCAGGCGCAGGCCGGCGGCGGCTATGTCGAATACCTGTGGCGCAAGCCCTCCAGCAGCCTGCTGGCGCCCAAGCTGGGCTATGTCGTCGCCGTGCCGCAATGGGACTGGATGCTGGGCACGGGCCTCTACATGGACGGCATCGAGGCCACCATGGCCGAGCTGGAGCGCGGCGCGCGCCAGAACATCACCGCCACCATGCTGTGGGTAGGCGCCGTGGCCGTCTTCGGCGTGGCCCTGATCAGCGCCGGCGCCCTGGTGCTCAACCTCAGCGAGCACCGCAGCGCCGAGGCCAAGCTGCGCGCCCTGGCCCGCCAGGTCGTGCAAAGCCAGGAGGACGAGCGTGCGCGGCTGGCGCGCGAGCTGCATGACGGCGTCAGCCAGGCCCTGGTGGCCACCAAGCTGCTGATCGAGTCGGCCCAGCACGAGCCCGAGGGGGCGGCGCGGTTGCAGGAGCTGGCGCTGAAACAGCTCAACGGCACGCTGGCCGAGGTCAGGCATATCTCGCATGCGCTGCGGCCGGCCCTGCTGGACACCCTGGGCCTGGCCGCGGCCCTGCAACATCTGGCGGACGAGTTCGACGCCGCCGGCGGCACGCATTTCCAGGCCGGCGTGGAGGGCGAGGAGGTCGATCTGCCCGAGGCCGTCAAGACGGCGCTGTTCCGCATCGCCCAGGAGGCCCTCAACAACGCCGCGCGGCATGCGCATGCGACGACGGTCCGGCTGGGGCTGCGTTTCGAGCCTGGCGGCGGCGTCACGCTGGAGATCCAGGACGATGGCCAGGGCTTTGACGCCGAGGCGGCCCAGGCCGTGGCGGACCAGGGCCTGGGCCTGCGCAGCATGCGCGAGCGCGCGGCGGCCCTCGGCGCGCGGCTCAGCCTGGTCAGCGCGCCTGGACTCGGCAGCCGGCTCACGGTCAAACTGTCGGCATGAACGCGCCCATCCGCATCCTGCTTGTCGACGACCATCCCATGGTGCGCGAGGGCCTGGCCGTGCGGCTGGCCTCGGTGCCCCGCTTCGAGGTGGTCGGCGAGGCCGGCGGCCGGGCCGAGGCGATGGAGCAGTTGGCGCGCTCGGCGCCCGACGTCGTGCTGATGGACGTGGGGCTGAAGGACGGCAATGGCATTGCCCTCGGCGCCGAGATGCTGGCCGCGCGGCCGGCCGTCAAGCTGTTGATGTTCAGCATGTATGACAACCCCGAGTATGTGCAGCGCGCCCTGACCGCCGGCGCGCGCGGCTATGTGCTCAAGGACGCGCCGGCGACCGAGGTCGTTTCGGCCATCGACGCGGTGGCGGCGGGCGGCACCTTCCTCAGCGCTGCCGTGTCGGGCCGGCTCTTCCGGGGCCAGGCGCCCAAGCCCGTGCTGACGCCGCGCGAGAGCGAAATCCTGAGCCTGCTGGGGCAGGGCGCCTCCAGCAAGCAGATCGCCCGCGATCTGGACCTGTCGGTGCGCACCGTCGAGGCCCATCGCCAGAGCATCAAGCGCAAGCTCGAGCTGGAAGGCCAGGCGGAGCTGATCCGGTATGCGGTCGAGCATGCACGGGAAGCCGCAATGAAATGACTCGCGCAAGCGCGCGAGATCCCTCGTCAGCAGGGACTTGATCCCCCTAGATTGCCATGCTAGAAGCGGGCACTTTTGCCGTCTCGCCCTGAGTTTGAAATGACTCGCGCGCTGGCGGGAGAAACTCACTCCTAATCTCTGAATCGGGCGGGCTCATGAGTGTCGATATCGCGCAGCAACCTCGCAGGAAGCGCGTCAGCGCCAAGGCAGTGGCGCCGGCTGCGGCAGGCAATGGCAGTGACACCGGGCAGGAATTGAATGCCACGCGCTCGCGCCAGGTGCTGGCGGCGCTGTCGGCCTTCCGCGATGGCGATTTCTCCATCCGCCTGCCCAATGACTGGGACGGCATCGACGGCCAGATCGCCGCGGCCTTCAACCAGATCACGGCCCAGGAGGCGCGCATCGCCGCCGAGGTCGCGCGCTTGTCCGCCACGGTGGGCAAGGAAGGACGGCTCAAGCACCGCATGTCGCTGCCGGGCTCGTTGGGCAGCTGGGCCACCAAGGTCGACTCCATCAACACCCTGCTGGACGACCTCGTGCGGCCCACCGCCGAGATCGCCCGCACCATCGGCGCCGTGGCCAAGGGCGACCTGGGCCAGTCCATGGAACTCGAAGTGGATGGCCGCGAACTCAAGGGCGAGTTCCTGCGTTCCGCGAAGCTGGTCAACACCATGATCGACCAGCTGTCGGTGTTCACGAGCGAGGTGACTCGCGTCGCGCGTGAGGTGGGCACCGAGGGCAAGCTGGGCGGTCAGGCCCAGGTCAAGGGCGTGTCGGGCGTCTGGAAGGACCTGACCGACTCGGTCAACCAGATGGCCGGCAACCTGACGGCCCAGGTGCGCAACATCGCCGACGTGACCATCGCGGTGGCCAACGGCGACCTGTCCAAGAAGATCACCGTGGACGTGCGCGGCGAAATCCTGCAGCTCAAGGAAGCCACCAACACCATGGTGGACCAGCTGCGCTCCTTCGCCTCCGAAGTGACCCGCGTGGCCCGCGAGGTGGGCACGGACGGGCGCCTGGGCGGCCAGGCCGTCGTGCCCGGCGTGGCCGGCACCTGGAAGGACCTGACCGACTCGGTCAACGCCATGGCCACCAATCTGACGGCCCAGGTGCGCAATATCGCGACGGTGACGACGGCCGTGGCGCGCGGCGACCTGTCGCGCAAGATCACCGTGGACGTGAAGGGCGAGATCCTGGAGCTGAAGGAAACCATCAACACCATGGTGGACCAGCTCAACGGCTTCTCGTCCGAGGTGACGCGCGTGGCGCGCGAGGTGGGCACCGAGGGCAAGCTGGGTGGCCAGGCGCAGGTGAAGGGCGTTTCCGGCACCTGGAAGGATCTGACCGACAACGTCAACTCGATGGCCTCCAACCTGACCGGCCAGGTGCGCAATATCGCGGACGTGGCGACGGCGGTGGCCAATGGCGACCTGTCCAAGAAGATCACGGTGGAGGTGAAGGGAGAGATTCTTGCCCTGAAGAACACCATGAACACGATGGTGGACCAGCTCAACGGTTTCGCCGGCGAGGTGAGCCGCGTGGCGCGCGAGGTGGGCACCGACGGCAAGCTGGGCGGCCAGGCCCAGGTGCCCGGCGTGGCCGGCACCTGGAAGGACCTGACCGACAACGTCAACTTCATGGCCTCCAACTTGACCGGCCAGGTGCGCAACATCGCCGAGGTGACGACGGCCGTGGCCAACGGCGACCTGTCCAAGAAGATCACCGTGGACGTGCGCGGCGAGATCCTGGAGCTGAAGAACACCATCAACACCATGGTGGACCAGCTCAACGGCTTCGCGTCGGAAGTGACGCGGGTGGCGCGCGAGGTGGGCACGGACGGCAAGCTCGGCGGCCAGGCCCAGGGCCGCGGTGTCGCCGGCATCTGGAAGGACCTGACCGACTCGGTCAACGCGATGGCGACCAACCTGACGGCCCAGGTGCGCAATATCGCGGACGTGACGACGGCGGTGGCCAATGGTGACCTGTCCAAGAAGATCACCGTGGACGTGCGCGGCGAGATCCTGGAGCTGAAGAACACCATCAACACCATGGTCGACCAGCTCAACGGCTTCGCCGGCGAGGTCAGCCGCGTGGCCCGCGAGGTGGGCACGGAAGGCAAGCTCGGTGGGCAGGCCCAGGTGCCCGGGGTGGCCGGCACCTGGAAGGACCTGACCGACAACGTCAACTCCATGGCCTCCAACCTGACCGGCCAGGTGCGCAACATCGCGGACGTGGCGACGGCCGTGGCCGGCGGCGACCTGTCCAAGAAGATCACGGTGGACGTGAAGGGCGAGATCCTGGAGCTGAAGAACACCTTGAACACCATGGTGGACCAGCTCAACGGCTTCGCGTCGGAAGTGAGCCGCGTGGCGCGCGAGGTGGGCACCGACGGCAAGCTCGGCGGCCAGGCCCAGGTGCCGGGCGTCGCCGGCACGTGGAAAGACCTGACCGACAACGTCAACTTCATGGCCTCCAACCTGACCGGCCAGGTGCGCAATATCGCGGACGTGGCGACGGCCGTGGCCAGCGGCGACCTCTCCAAGAAGATCACCGTGGAGGTCAAGGGCGAGATCCTGGCGCTGAAGAACACGCTGAACACCATGGTGGACCAGCTCAACGGCTTCGCCTCCGAGGTGAGCCGCGTGGCCCGCGAGGTGGGCACGGACGGCAAGCTCGGTGGCCAGGCCCAGGTGCCCGGCGTGGCCGGGACCTGGAAGGACCTGACCGACAACGTCAACTTCATGGCTTCCAACCTGACCGGTCAGGTGCGCAACATCGCCGAAGTGACGACGGCCGTGGCCAACGGCGACCTGTCCAAGAAGATCACCGTCGACGTGCGCGGCGAAATTCTTGAGCTGAAGGACACCATCAACACCATGGTGGACCAGCTCAACGCCTTCGCCGGCGAAGTGACCCGCGTGGCGCGCGAGGTGGGCACCGAGGGCAAGCTCGGCGGCCAGGCTCAGGTGCCCGGGGTGGCCGGCACGTGGAAGGACCTGACCGACAACGTCAACTCCATGGCGTCCAACCTGACCGGCCAGGTGCGCAACATCGCCGACGTGACCATCGCGGTGGCCAGCGGCGACCTGTCCAAGAAGATCACCGTGGACGTGCGCGGCGAGATCCTGCAGCTGAAGGAAACCATCAACACCATGGTGGACCAGCTGCGCGCCTTCGCGTCGGAAGTGACGCGGGTGGCGCGCGAAGTGGGTACGGAAGGCAAGCTCGGCGGCCAGGCCGCCGTGCCGGGCGTGGCCGGCGTGTGGAAGGACCTGACCGACAACGTCAACTCCATGGCCTCCAACCTGACCGGCCAGGTGCGCAACATCGCCGACGTGGCCACCGCCATCGCGCGCGGCGACCTCAGCCGCAAGATCACGGTGGACGTGAAGGGCGAGATCCTTCAGCTCAAGGAGACCATGAACACCATGGTCGAGCAGCTCGGTGCCTTTGCGTCGGAAGTGAGCCGCGTGGCCCGCGAAGTGGGTACGGAAGGCAAGCTGGGGGGGCAGGCCCAGGTGCCCGGTGTGGCCGGGACGTGGAAGGACCTGACCGACAACGTCAACTCGATGGCGTCCAACCTGACCAACCAGGTGCGCAACATCGCCGAGGTGACCATCGCCGTGGCCAACGGCGACCTGTCCAAGAAGATCACCGTGGACGTGCGCGGCGAAATCCTGCAGCTCAAGGAAACCATCAACACCATGGTGGAGCAGCTGCGCTCCTTCGCGTCGGAGGTGACGCGCGTGGCCCGCGAGGTGGGCACCGAAGGGCGGCTTGGCGTGCAGGCCGTGGTGCCGGGCGTGGCCGGCACCTGGAAGGACCTGACCGACTCGGTCAACACCATGGGCGCCAACCTGACGGCCCAGGTGCGCAACATCGCCGAGGTGACAACGGCCGTGGCCCGCGGCGACCTGAACCGCAAGATCACGGTGGACGTCAGCGGCGAAATCCTGGAGCTGAAGAACACCATCAACACCATGGTGGACCAGCTCAACGCCTTCGCCGGCGAAGTGACCCGCGTTGCCCGCGAGGTGGGCACCGAAGGCAAGCTCGGCGGCCAGGCCAAGGTGGCCGGTGTGGGCGGCACCTGGAAGGACTTGACCGACAACGTCAACTTCATGGCCTCCAACCTGACCGAGCAGGTGCGCGGCATCGTGAAGGTCGTGACGGCCGTGGCCAACGGCAACCTCACGCAGCGCCTGACCGTGCAGGCCAAGGGCGAGGTGGCGGCCCTGGCCGACACCATCAACAACATGACCGACACCCTGGCCACCTTCGCCGAGCAGGTGACCAACGTCGCCCGCGAGGTGGGCGTGGACGGGCGCCTGGGCGGCCAGGCCCATGTGCCGGGCGCCTCAGGCACCTGGAAGGACCTGACCGGCAACGTCAACCTGCTGGCCGCCAACCTGACGACCCAGGTGCGCGCCATCGCCGAGGTGGCGACGGCCGTGACCAAGGGCGACCTGACGCGCGCGATTCAGGTGGAGGCCAAGGGCGAGGTGTCCGAGCTCAAGGACAACATCAACACGATGATCTCCAATCTGCGCGAGACCACCGAGCGCAACCGCGAGCAGGACTGGCTGAAGACCAACCTGGCCAAGTTCACCGGCATGCTGCAGGGCCAGCGCGAACTGCAGACCGTCTCCCAGATGCTGCTGACCGAGCTGGCGCCGCTGGTGCAGGCCCACCAGGGCACCATCTATCACGTCACCGCCGCCGAGAGCGACAACCGCCAGCAGCTGCGCCTGCTGGCCAGCTATGCCCAGTCGGGCGCGGTGCGCCTGGCACCCACCATCGAGATGGGCGAGGGCCTGGTCGGCCAATGCGCGCTCGAAAAGCGCAGCACCCTGCTGGCCGACATCGCGTCGGACTTCGTCGCCATCTCGTCCAGCCTCGGCCATGCCCAGCGGGTCAGCGTCGTCGTGCTGCCGGTGCTGTTCGAAGGCCAGACCAAGGCCGTCATCGAGCTGGCCACGCTGCAGCCCTTCACCAGCGGCTCGCTGGCCTTCCTGGAACTGCTGACGCAGAGCATCGGCGCCGTGTTCAACACCATCGAGGCGACCATGCGTACCGAGTCGCTGCTGGCCCAGTCCCAGCAGCTGACCGTGGAGCTGCAGTCGCGCCAGAGCGAGCTGCAGGAGACCAACGAGCAGCTCGGCACCAAGGCCCGCCTGCTGGCCGAGCAGAACGCCGAGGTCGAGCGCAAGAACAGCGAGGTCGAGCAGGCCCGCCACGCGCTGGAAGAGAAGGCCGCCGAGCTGGCGCTGACGTCCAAGTACAAGTCGGAGTTCCTGGCCAATATGAGCCACGAGCTGCGCACCCCGCTGAACTCCATCCTGATTCTCAGCCAGCAGCTGGCCAGCAACAACGAAGGCAATCTGATTCCCAAGCAGGTCGAGTTCTCGCGCAACATCAACTCCTCGGGCTCCGACCTGCTGCACCTGATCAACGACATCCTGGACCTGTCCAAGATCGAGTCCGGCACGGTCACTGTCGAAATCGAGGACATCTCGTTTGCCTCGCTGCGCGACAACATCGACCGCAACTTCCGCCAGGTGGCCGAGGCCAAGAACCTGCCGCTGCGCCTGCTGTTCGCCGACGACCTGCCGCGCAGCATGGAGAGCGATGCCAAGCGCCTGCAGCAGATCCTGAAGAACCTGCTGTCCAACGCCGTCAAGTTCACGGCCCATGGCCACGTGGAGCTGCGCGTCAGCCTCGCCAACGAGGGCTGGAGCAGCGACCACCCGGTGCTGTCCAAGGCGCCCCAGGTGCTGGCCTTCGCGGTGGAGGACACCGGTATCGGCGTCGCCCCCGAGAAGCAGCGCCTGATCTTCGAGGCCTTCCAGCAGGCCGACGCCGGCACCTCGCGCAAATACGGCGGAACGGGCCTGGGGCTGGCCATCAGCCGCGAGCTGGCGGCCCTGCTGGGCGGCGAGATCAAGCTCGCCAGCGTGCATGGCCACGGCAGCACCTTCACTCTCTTCCTGCCCCTGCAGTTCGCCGGCGCGGACAGCGCCAGCGTGGCGCCTTTGCCCATGCACAGCCGCCCGAGTGCGCCGGTGCGCAACAACCTGCCGCTGGTGCGCGAGACCCAGGTCGCCGACGACCGCGACAACATCGTCGACGGCGAGTCGGTGCTGCTCATCATCGAGGACGACCCCCACTTCGCCCGCATCGTGCTGGGCCTGGCGCGCGACCGCGGCTTCAAGGGCCTGGTGGCGCTCAAGGGCAGCCTGGGCCTGGAGCTGGCGCGGCGCTTCAAGCCCACCGCCGTGTCCCTGGACATCTTCCTGCCCGACATGCTGGGCTGGACGGTGCTGAACCAGCTCAAGCTCGACCCGCTGACCCGCCACATCCCGGTGCAGATCTTCAGCGTCGCCGAGGAGGACCGCAACCACGGCCTGGCCCATGGCGCCTTCAGCTATGTCGTGAAGTCGTCCACCAGCGAGGAGATGGAGGCGGCCCTGGACCGCATCCGCGACTTCACGGTGCCGCGCACCAAGCGCCTGCTCGTCATCGAGGACAACGACATCGAGCGCGAGGCCATCGTCGAACTGCTGAACCATGACGACATCGACCTGGAAGCCGTCGGCACGGGCGCCGAGGCGCTGGAGATGCTTCGCGACCAGGCCTTTGACTGCATCGTGCTGGACCTGCGCCTGCCCGACGTCAGCGGCTTTGCGCTGCTCGAGCAGCTGCACGCCGATCCCGCGCTGGCCGGCGTGCCGGTTGTCGTCTTCACCGGCAAGGACCTGTCCAGTGCCGAGCAGAAGCAGCTGCGTGCCCTGGCCAAGAGCGTCGTGCTGAAGGATGTGCAGAGCCCCGAGCGGCTGCTGGACGAGACGGCCCTCTTCCTGCACCGTGTGGTGACCGAGCTGCCCCAGGACAAGCAGGACGTGCTGCAGAAGCTGCATGGCGCCGCCGAGATGCTGCGCGGCCGCCGCGTGCTGGTGGTGGATGATGACGCCCGCAACATCTTTGCGCTGACGACGCTGCTGGAGAATCAGGAGATGCAGGTCATGACGGCCACCAGCGGCCGCGCCGCCATCGACATCATCCAGCACACGCCGGACCTTGACCTGGTGCTGATGGACATCATGATGCCGGACATGGACGGCTACGAGACCATGCGTGAGATCCGCGCTCATGCGGAGTTCCGCAACCTGCCCATACTCGCGCTGACGGCCAAGGCCATGAAGGGCGACCGGGAGAAGTGCCTGGAAGCCGGCGCCAGCGACTACATCTCCAAGCCCGTCAATACCGCCCAACTGCTGTCGCTGATGCGCGTTTGGTTGTACCGTTGATGGCCATGCACCCGAGCGACGTGGCGGAGCAGATGGTGGGCACCGAAGAGCTGACCAATATCCTCATCGTCGACGACGAGCCGGCCAATCTGTTGGTGCTGGAGAGCGTGCTGGCCGACCCTAGCTACCGCATCGTGCGCGCGCTGTCGGCCGACCAGGCCCTGCTGGCGCTGATGAGCCAGGAATTCGCCGTCATGGTGCTGGACATCCAGCTGCCCGACATGAACGGCATCGAGCTGGCCCAGATGATCAAGGAGCGCAAGCGCAACGCCCATCTGCCCATCATCTTCCTGACCGCCTATTTCGATCAGGACCAGCACCGCCTGCAGGGCTATGGCTCGGGCGCGGTCGACTATCTGCACAAGCCCGTGAACCCGGCCGTGCTGCGCTCCAAGGTCGCCGTCTTCGCCGAACTGGACCGCAAGACCCGCCAACTGCAGCGCGCCAACCTGGCCCTGCAGGCCGAGGTCGAGGAGAGGCGCCGCGCCGAGGAGCTGCTGCGCGAACTCAACGAGACGCTGGAACGCCGCGTCACCGAGCGCACCGAGGCCTTCCATGCCGTGGACCGGCGGCTGCGAGCCATGATGAGCAGCATCACCGATGGCCTGCTCCTCATCGAGGACGATGGGCGCATCGGCTATGTCAACGAGCAGGGGGCCCGCCTGCTCGGTCGTGGCGCCGCGGAGCTGACCGGGCGGCGCAGCGGCGAGGTCTTCGGCACCGAAGGCGAGTTCGAGGCCGGTTTTGACAGCGCTCGGGCCAAGGGCCAGGCCGTGTCCTTCGAGGCGGTGGCGCCCGGTGCTCCGGAGCGCTGGCTGCAATGCCACTGCTATCCCTCGCATGATGGCCTGTCCGTCTATTTCCACGACATCACCGATCGCCGCGAACTGCAATGGCGCAGGGAACAGCTGCTGGCCGCCGAACAGGCCGCGCGCGGCGCTGCCGACCAGGCCTCGCGTGCCAAGGAAGAGTTCGTTGCCGCCATCAGCCACGAGCTGCGCACACCGCTGGCGGCCATCCTGGGCTGGGTCAATGTGCTCACCCACCCCAGCGTGCAGCCCGCCATGCAGCAGCGCGGCATCCAGGCCATCGCCCGCAACGCCCAGGCCCAGGCTGTTCTCGTTGACGACCTGCTGGAGATGAGCCGCATCGTGGCCGGCAAGCAATTGATGAATGTCGAGCGGGTGGACCTGAACGGCCTCGTCGCGGCCGCGGCCGAAACCGCACGCCCCACCGCGCAGTCCCGGGAGCTCGACATCGTGCTGCATCTCGCCCCCGAGGCCGCCGAGGTGTTCGGTGATTCCCGGCGGCTGACCCAGGTCGTCATGAACCTCGTCACCAACGCGATGAAGTTCACCCCGGCCGGCGGCAGCGTCACCTCGTCGACCCGGCTGGACGGTCCCGTCGTCGAGTTGTCCGTCAGTGACACCGGCCAGGGCATAGCCCCGGAGTTCCTGCCCCAGCTCTTCGATCGTTTCACCCAGGCCGATGGCACGGCGTCCAGCGTGCATGGCGGCCTGGGCCTGGGCCTGTCCATCGTCAAGAACCTCGTCGAGCTGCATGGCGGTGAAGTGACGGCCCGCAGTGGCGGCCGCGGCCAGGGCTCGACCTTCAGCGTGCGCCTGCCCAGGGCCGGCCAGTCGAACGCGATGGGTGTCGAAGCCGAGGCCGACGGAGCCGAGCCCCCCATCGCCGGCGTGCGGGTGCTGATGGTCGACGACCATCCCGATGTGCTCGAGGCCCATGCCCGCCTGCTGGCCGAGCGTGGCGCCGAGGTCGTCACGGCGGAGTCGGGCGAGGCCGCCATCGCCCTGCTGGGCGAGCAGAGTTTCGACGTGCTGCTGAGCGATCTCGGCATGCCCGGCATGGGCGGCTATGACCTGATCCGCCATGTGAGGCAGCAGTCGGGCCTGGGGCCGACAGATCTCCCGGCGGCGGCCGTCACCGCCTATGTGCGTGCCACCGACCGGGAGGCAGCGCTGGAAGCCGGCTTCCAGCGTTGCCTGCCCAAGGCGGTGTCACCGCACTTGCTGGCGCGTGCCGTGGCCGAACTGGCGCTGACGCGCCGGCCCGCCGAGCCCAAGGCGCCAGCCCTGCGGGTGCTGTTCGTGGAGGACAACGAGGACCTGCGCGAGCAGATTGGCTATCTGCTGGAGGAGGCGGGCATGCGGCCGGAAAGCTGCGCCACGGCCGAGGAGGCTCTGGCGATGTATTCACCCGAGCGCTTTGATCTGGTCGTGACCGACGTCAGCCTGCCGCAGATGTCGGGCACCGATCTGGCCCGCGCCATCCTGCGCATCACGCCGAAGGCGTGGCTGGTGTTCGCTTCGGGCTATGCGATGAAGTCCGATCTGTCGGACTTCGGCCCCAATGTGAGGGCCTTGCTCAAGCCCTTTGATCTGCCGGACCTGCAGCAGCTGCTGGCGGAGATTCGCCAGCAGGCTGCCGAGGGGTGATCGGATCAGTGGCCGCGGCGCGGACCGTAGTCATCGCGGTCGTGACCCCAACGGTCGCCGTGGTCGCGGCGGCCATGGTCCCAACCGCGATGATCCCAGCGGTCATCACGGCCGTCCCAGCGGCGCTCGTAGACGACGCGCGGGGCCGGGGCGTAGTAGACGTCGCGCTGGACATAGCGCGGCGCCGGTGCATAGCGCACCACCGGGGCCGGCTCGTAATAGACGGGTGCGGGTGCGTAGTAGACGGGGGCGGGCGGCGGGGCGTAGTAGCGTGGGCTGTCGGCCACCACGACGCCGACGGGCGGCAGGCTGACGCCGATGGACCAGTGCGTGCCGGCCTGGGCGGCAGAGGCGCCGAAGAGGGCGGCACCGGTGAGCAGGGCGGCAAGGATGGGACGAAGCATTTGAGGTCTCCTACGAGGCCAAACATCTGGCCTTCGACGTCTGGAACAACGCCCCGGCCCCGGTGCCGTTGACCCGGGGCGCCGGTGATTCGTAAGCGGGTGTGATCCGGGTTGACCCTTAGGTAAAGCCGCGCGGCGGTCCCGCGTGGCTTGACCGATGCCGCCGCGAGCCCGTTTGCCGAGACTTGCTTCACGGTCGCGACCCGTGTCGAGGTGCGCACCGCAACGGAGACAAGCCCCATGCAGAACCTGCGCCGCCACCTCGCCTGGGCGGGTGTCGCGATCCTCGGTGCCGCATCCCTCGCCACCGTGGCCTTGAGCCGCGGCGAGACGATCAGCGCCCTGTGGGTCGTGGCCGCCGCCTTGTGCACCTATCTCATCGCCTACCGCTACTACAGCCTCTTCATCGCCGACAAGGTGCTGGGGCTGGATGCCAAGCGCCAGACGCCGGCCTGGAAGTACAACGACGGCCTGGACTACGTGCCCACCAACAAGCACGTGCTCTATGGCCACCATTTCGCGGCGATTGCCGGTGCCGGCCCGCTGGTGGGCCCGGTGCTGGCGGCGCAGATGGGCTATCTGCCCGGGCTGCTGTGGATCCTGGCCGGCGTCGTCTTCGCCGGCGCGGTGCAGGACTTCATCGTGCTCTTCATCTCCACGCGGCGCGATGGACGGTCGCTGGGCGACCTGGTCAAGCAGGAGATGGGCACCGTGCCCGGGCTGATCGCGCTGTTCGGCGCCTTCATGATCATGATCATCATCCTGGCGGTGCTGGCTCTCATCGTCGTCAAGGCCCTGGCCGATTCGCCCTGGGGCCTGTTCACGGTGGCGGCGACGATTCCCGTGGCCCTTTTCATGGGCGTCTACCTGCGCTTCATCCGACCGGGCCGCATCGGCGAGGTGTCGGTGATCGGCTTCGCGCTGCTGATGGCGGCCATCTTCGGCGGCCAGGCCGTCAGCGAGAGCCCGACGCTGGCGCCCCTGTTCACGCTGCAGCCGACGACCCTCGTCGGCCTGCTGATCGGCTACGGCTTTGTCGCCGCCTGCATCCCGGTGTGGCTGCTGCTGGCGCCGCGCGACTACCTCAGCACCTTCCTGAAGATCGGCACCATCATTGCGCTGGCCATCGGCATCGTCATCGTCGCGCCGCCGCTGAAAATGCCCGCGTTGACGCAGTTCGCCACCGGCGGCGGTCCGGTCTGGGCGGGCAATCTCTTCCCCTTCCTCTTCATCACCATCGCCTGCGGCGCGGTATCGGGCTTCCATGCGCTGATCTCGTCGGGCACCAGCCCGAAGCTGCTGGAGAACGAGACCCATGCCCGCTACATCGGCTACGGCGGCATGCTGGCCGAGAGCTTTGTCGCCGTGATGGCGCTGGTCGCGGCTTCCTGCATCGAGCCGGGCGTCTACTTCGCGATGAACAGCCCGGCGGCCGTCGTCGGCAAGGACGCGGCCACGGTGGCGCAGACGTTGTCGACCTGGGGCTTTGTCATCACGCCCGAGATGCTGACCCAGGCCGCGGCCGATGTCGGCGAGAAGACCATCCTGGCCCGTGCCGGTGGCGCCCCGACGCTGGCCGTCGGCATGGCCGAGATCCTGCACCAGGTGGTGGGCGGCAAGGCGCTGATGGCCTTCTGGTACCACTTCGCCATCCTCTTCGAGGCTCTGTTCATCCTGACCGCCGTCGACGCCGGAACGCGCGCCGGCCGCTTCATGCTGCAGGACCTGCTGGGCAGCTTCGTGCCGTCGCTCAAGCGCACCGAGAGCTGGGTGGCCAACCTCGTCGCCACCGGCCTGTGCGTGGCGGCCTGGGGCTATTTCCTCTACCAGGGTGTCGTCGATCCGCTGGGCGGCATCAACACGCTGTGGCCGCTGTTCGGCATCGCCAACCAGATGCTGGCTGCCGTGGCACTGCTGCTGGGCACCGTCGTCATCTTCAAGATGAAGAAGGACCGCTACGCCTGGGTCACGGCCCTGCCGGCCGCCTGGCTGCTGGTGTGCACGATGAGCGCCGGCTGGCTGAAGATCTTCTCGGCCGACCCCAAGCTCGGCTTCCTGGCCCATGCCGACAAATACGCCGCGGCGATTGCCGAGGGCAAGGTGCTGGCGCCGGCCAAGTCGCTGGACGCGATGTCGCGAGTCGTCTTCAACGACAGGCTGGACGCCGCGCTGTGCGCTCTCTTCATGGGCGTCGTCATCAGCGTGCTGATCTATAGCGTCAAGGCCATCCTCGAGGCGCGCCGCAGTGGCAAGGTGACGGCGCAGGAAACGGCCTTCGTGCTGCTGCCGGCGGGGCAACGTGCTTGAGCTGCGCCGAGATCTGGCCCAGGCGGGCCGGTATCTGACGCAGAGCCTGCGCCTGATGGTGGGCGTGCCGGATTACGGCAGCTATCTCGCTCACCACCAGGCCACGCACCCCGAGCGGCCCGCCATGAGCTACGAAGAGTTCTTCCGGGAGAGGCAGGCGGCGCGTTATTCGTCGAGAACGGGGAAGTGCTGCTGAGGTAAAAGCCCGGCATGCCCGTTCCGCCCGACGACGCTTCCAAGCCCGGCCTGCTCGGTGACACGGCCCAGCGCGACTACTCGCGCAAGCTGGGCCTGTTCATGCGCTTTGCCGAGCCCGAGTTGCGCGCAGCCATCGCGACGCTCGGCCTGGCGCCGGGTATGCATGTGCTCGATGCCGGCTGCGGCAGCGGCGAGTCGCTGGCCTGGCTGGCTGAGGCGGTCGGCACCGGCGGGCGCGTCGTCGGCGTCGACCTGTCCTATGCCCACCTGGCTGCGGCCCGCCGCCAGGCGCCGCCGCAAGTCCAGCTGTTGGCCGGCGACTTGATGACCTTGGTGATGCCGGCAGCGAGCTTCGATGCGATCTGGTCGGCCAACACGCTGCATCACTTCACCGATCCGCTGGCGGCCTTGCAGCGCCTGTCCGGCTGGCTGCAAGCCGGCGGCCGGCTGGTGGTCGGCCAGACCGGCTTTCTGCCGGAAATGCTGTTCGCCTGGGACATGCGGCTGGAAAGAGCGGTCGTCGACGCCGTGCGCGCCCATTACCGCGACAAATACGGCCTCGACGAGCGACGGCTTGCTGCCGTGCGCGCCAACGTCGGCCTGCTGCGCCAGGCCGGCCTGGCGGATGTGCAGGCCCGCACCTTCACGATCGAGCGCATTTCGCCGCTGGACGCCGCGGCGCGAGACTATGTGCTCGAGGCGCAATTCCGCTCGACCTTCGGCGAGCGGCTGAGGCCCTGGCTGTCGGCCGAGGATTTCGCGGCGCTGCAGAAGCTGTGTGATCCCGACGATCCGGGCTTCGCGCTGGACCGGCCGGACTTCCACTATCTGCAGACCTTCACGGTGGTCAGCGGTCGCAAGTCCTGAGGGCCGGCGTCACAGTGTCGTGCTGCGCTTCCTCGCCATCGGCGGGCTCTTTGCAAAATACCTGGCGATGCCCGAGGCCAGCGCGTCCACCAGTTGGTCCTGATAGTCGGGATCGCGCAGCTTCTTCTCCTCCTCGGGGTTGGAGATGAAGGCGGTCTCGACCAGGATGCTGGGGATGTCCGGGGCCTTCAGCACGGCGAAGCCGGCTTGCTCGACACGGGCCTTGTGCAGCTTGCCGACCTTGCCGATCTGGCCCAGCACCTCGCCGCCGAGCTTGAGGCTGTCCTTGATCTGGGCCGTGGTGCTCATGTCGAGCAGGGCGCGCAGCACATTGGCGTCCTTGGTGGCGGCGCCGACGTTGACGCCGCCGACCATGTCGGCTGCGTTCTCCTTGTCGGCCATCCAGCGTGCGGCGGCACTCGTCGCCGCGCCGTCGCTGAGCACGAACACCGAGGCGCCGCGGGCCTGCGGCGTGATGAAGGCGTCGGCGTGGATGGACACGAAGAGGTCGGCCTGCACGCGCCGGGCCTTGCGCACGCGCTCATGCAGGGGCACGAAGAAGTCGGCGTCGCGCGTCATCAGCACGCGGATGTTGGGATTGGTCGTCAGCCGTTCGCGCAGCTTGTGGGCGACGGCCAGCACAACGTCCTTCTCGCGCAGCCCCGAGGGGCCGACGGCGCCGGGATCCTCGCCGCCATGGCCGGGGTCCAGCGCAATGATGATGAGGCGGTCGATCTTCTGCTCGTTGGCTGGCGCCGGTGCCGGTGCCGGCTTGGACGCAGCAGCAACGGGTGGGGGCACAGGTGCCGAAGCGGCGGGCGCGGGCGGGCGCTCGATCTTCTGGATCAGCTCACCGAGGGCATCGTTGACGGCGCTGGCCGCCTGTTCCGCGCGCTGGGCGGGGGAGGGCGGCGGCGCGGGCGTCTTGGTGCGCTCATTGGCCAGGGCCACCAGCGGGTCGGCGGCGAACTTCGGGTAGAGGTCGAAGACCAGGCGGTGCTTGTAGGCCGCCACCGGCGCCAGCGTGAAGATCTGCGGCGCCACGGGTTGGCGCAGGTCCAGCACGATGCGCACGACGGTGGGCGTGTTCTGGCCGACGCGCACGCCGCTGATGTAGGGGTCGTCGGGCTTGACCTTGCCGATCAGCTCGCGCAGCCCGGGGCTGAGTTCCAGGCCGTCGACGTCGATGACGAGGCGGTGCGGCGAGTCGACGAGGAAATGCCGGGTCGTCAGCGCCTTGTCCGACTCGATGGTGACGCGGGTGTACTCCTGGGCCGGCCAGACGCGCACGGCGACGATGCTGGCCTCACTGGTGGCAGCGAGGGTGTCGCCTGCCTTCAGCAGCAGGGCGAGGAGGCCGAGGGTGTCGCGGCGCTTCATGCCAGGGCCTCGACAAGGCGAGGCGTGCCGACGACGCGCACGCGGCGGCTGTCGTCGGGCATCAGTTCGATGAAGAGTTGCAGATCGGCCGGCGGCAGCTGGCCCGCCGCCTTTTCGGGCCATTCGCAGAGCTTGAGGCCCGGCGCGGCGAACACATCGCGAAAGCCGGCGTCCTCCCACTCGCGCGGGTCGCCGAAACGGTAGAAGTCGAAATGGCTGGCCGTGCCCCCATCCGGGAGTTCGTAGCTCTCCATGACGGCATAGCTCGGGCTCTTGATGCGGCCCTCGACGCCCAGGGCGCGCAACAGCAGGCGCGCAAAGGTCGTCTTGCCGGCGCCTAACGGCCCGTGCAGCTCGATCAGGGCGTTGGGGGAGGGGAGCAATGCCGCCGCGAGACTTTCTGCGGTGGCTTGGGCCGCGGCCTCGTCGGGCCACAGCGCTTCAGTTTCTAAAATCGCAGGCAAATGCAAGAGGTCCCGTCCACTGTCGATACCGCCGCGCTCATGGAGAAGCTGCACGGCTGGGCGCATGGGCTGGGATTCTCACAGATCGCCGTGGCCGATGTGGACCTCAGCAGCGCCGAACCCGGCCTGCAGGCCTGGCTGGACGCCGGCCACCACGGCCGCATGCATTACATGGCCGCCCACGGCATGAAGCGGGCCCGCCCGGCCGAGCTGGTGCCGGGCACGCTGCGCGTCATCACGGCGCGCATGGACTATCTGCCCCAGAGTACCGAACCGGGCTGGCAGGCCGTCGAATGGGCGGGCCTGGGGAGACCTGAGCAGGCCCAGATCTCCCTCTATGCCCGCGGCCGGGACTATCACAAGGTGTTGCGCCAGCGCCTGCAAAAACTCGCCGAGATGCTGGAGGCCGAGGTCGGGCCCTTGGGCTATCGCGTCTTCACCGACTCGGCGCCGGTCTTGGAGGTGGAGCTGGCGGCGCGCTCGGGCCTGGGCTGGCGCGGCAAGCACACCCTGACCCTGCATCGCGAGGCGGGCTCGATGTTCTTCCTCGGCGAGCTCTTCGTCGACCTCGACCTGCCGCCGACCGAAGCCACCAGCGCGCATTGCGGCGAATGCCGGGCCTGCATCGATGTCTGCCCGACGGCGGCCATCACCGAGCCCTATCGCGTCGATGCGCGGCGCTGCATTTCCTACCTGACCATCGAGCACGACGGGCCCATTCCGGTGGAGCTGCGCCCGCTGATGGGCAATCGCGTCTATGGCTGCGACGACTGCCAGCTGGCCTGCCCCTGGAACAAGTTCGCCCAGACCGCCGTGCTGGCGGACTTCGACGTGCGGCCCGGCATGGCGGGAGCGCCGATTGCCCAGCTGCTGGCTTGGGACGAGACCGAGTTCCTGCGCCGCACCGAAGGGTCGGCCATCCGCCGCATCGGCTTTGCGCGCTGGCAGCGCAATCTGGCGGTGGCGGCCGGCAATGCCTTGCGCGCGCGCGACGACGCCGGCCTGCGCACGGCGCTGGCGCGTGCGGGGCAGGGGGCTGATGCGCTGGTGGCCGAGCACATCGCCTGGGCCTTGTCCGCGGCGCCGGCCCCTGCCGCGTTATCGTCCGGCCCGCCGCCTGCTGGAGCTCTCTGAATGACCTTGCCGATCCGCCGCCTTTCCGCCGTTCTCGCGCTGACTGCCGCGGTTTGCCTGCCCGCCCATGCGGTCCGTTATGAGGGCCAGGAGTTTGCCGACAGCCTGCAGCTCGGTGGCAACGAACTGGTGCTGAACGGCACCGGCAAGCGCCAGGTCGCCATCTATCCCCTCTATCTGGCGGCCCTGTACCTGCCGCAGAAGGCGCACACCCCCGACACCATCTACGCCCAGGCCGGCCCCAAGCGCCTGGAGATGCGCATCGTCATCCCGCTGGTCAAGGACGTGTCGACGCAGGAGTTCGTCAAAGCCATCAGCAAGGGCGTGAACCGCAATTCCACCGAGGCCGAGAAGGCGGCGGTGAGCGAGCGCCTGAAGCAGTTCAATACCGCCATCAGCGAGGTGGGGCGTGTCAAGAAGGGCGATCTGCTGCATATCGACTACCTGCCGGCCCAGGGCGGCACCATCCTGTCGGTCAACGGCAAGGTCTGGGGCAAGCCCATCGAGGGCCAGGACTTCTACACGGCCTTCCTGAAGGTCTTCCTCGGCGACAGCAACAGCGATGGCAGGTTGCGCGCCGGCCTGCTGGGCCAGCCATCCTGAACTAGCATCGGTTCATCAACCAAGGAGACCGACCCCATGCAACGCCGTTCCGTCCTCCAAGCTGCCGCGCTCTCCAGCCTCGGCCCCCTGGGTCAGCTGGCCTGGGCCGATGGCTACCCGACCAAGCCCGTGCGCCTGATCGTGCCGTTTGCCCCCGGGGGCACGACCGACATCATTGCCCGCATCGTCTCCGAGAAGATGGCCAGCCTGCTGGGCCAGACCATGGTGGTGGACAACAAGGCGGGCGGCGGCGGCACGGTGGGAGCGACCGAGATCGTCCGTTCGGCGCCGGATGGCTACACCCTGGGCATGGCGACGGTGTCGACGACGGCAGCCAACCCGGCCATCAATCCCAAGATCGCCTACAACCCGCTGACCGACTTCACGCCCATCACCAACGTTGCGGCCACGCCCAATGTGATTGCGGTGCACCCGAGCTTCCCGGCGCGCGACTACAAGAGCTTCGTCGCCGAGCTCAAGAAGAACCCCGCCAAGCACAGCTACGCCACCTCGGGCACCGGCGGCATCGGCCATCTGCAGATGGAGCTCTACAAGACCCTGGCCGGCGTCTTCGTGCTGCACATCCCCTACCGCGGCGCCGGCCCGGCGCTCAACGACACGGTGGCCGGCCAGGTGCCGATGATCTTCGACAACCTGCCGTCGGCCTTGCCCTTCATCAAGGACGGCCGCCTCATCCCCATCGTCGTCGCCGCGCCGCAGCGCCTGGCGGCCCTGCCCAATGTGCCGACCTTCAAGGAAGTCGGCCTGGATGCCGTCAACCGCATGGCCTACTACGGCATCCACGGCCCCAAGGGCCTGCCCAAGGAAGTCATCGACAAGGTCCATGCAGCAGTGAAGAAGGCCGTCGAGATCCCGGACGTGAAGAAGCGCATCGAGGACACCGGCTCGCTGATCCTGGCGAACACGCCGAGCGAATTCGCAGCGCAGATCGCGGCGGAGTTCGAGGTCTACAAAAAGGTCGTGGCTCAACAAAAACTCAAGCTTGACTGAGCTGAAGCCTCTCGTCCAAGGAGTACCTTGGCCGGTCCCCCGAGGGGACGGCGATGCTTGCTGGATTGACCGGCAAGCACATCGCCAAAGCGGGCCGGCTAGGGAGCGGCCCGGCGCTCGGCCCGAATGCGGGATGCGCCGTGACCATTGATCCGGGCATCGAGAGTTTTATCGAGGCGCTCTGGCTGGAAGACGGCCTGAGCGCCAACACCCAGGCGGCCTACCGGCGCGACCTGGCCGCGCTGGCGGCGTGGCTCCAACCCACGTCGCTGGACGCCTGCACCGAACTCAAGCTGTTCGAGTACGCCGCTGCCAAGCCGGCAGGCAAGGCAACGAGTGCGAACCGGCGCCTCTCGGTCTTCAAGCGCTACTTCCGCTGGGCCCTGCGCGAGGGCCGCATCCAGGCCGATCCGACGCTGAAGCTGACGGCCGCCAGGCAGCCGCTGCGCGTGCCCAAGCTGCTCAGCGAGGCCCAGGTCAGCGCCTTGCTTGCGGCGCCCGATGTCAACACGGCCCTGGGCCTGCGCGACCGCGCCATGCTGGAGCTGATGTATGCCAGCGGCCTGCGTGTCAGCGAGCTGGTCACGCTGAAGAGCGCCCACGTGGCCTTCAAGGACGCCGTGCTGCACGTGACCGGCAAGGGCAGCAAGGCCCGCCTCGTGCCTTTCGGCGAGCACGCGCACGACTGGATGGCCCGCTATCTGCGCGAGGCCCGCGCCGAGATCCTGGCCGGCCAGAGCAGCGACGACCTCTTCGTGACGGCTCGCGGCGCCGGCATGACGCGCCAGATGTTCTGGACCCTGATCAAGCGACACGCGCTTGCCGCAGGCATCACGGTGCCGCTGTCGCCGCACACGCTGCGCCATGCCTTCGCGACGCATCTGCTCAATCATGGTGCGGACCTGCGCGCCGTGCAGCTGCTTCTGGGGCATGCCGACCTGTCGACGACGCAGATCTACACCCATGTGGCGCGCGAGCGCCTCAAAGCGCTGCACGCCGAGCATCATCCGCGCGGCTGAGTGTTTTCCCGTCCCCGGGTTGCACCGAAGCTTCGTTCGTTTCGTTGGTTTCAAACCTGTCGGCAGGCCACAACACCGGGCCTCTGGACCCCTGCCGCGAGGGGCAAACTCCGCCGCCATCACAAATCGCATTCACGGAGTCCACCCCATGCACGCCACCCGCCTGCTGCCGACCGCCCTGGCCGCCATCACCCTCTGCGCCACCGTTTCGGCCTTTGCCCAGGACAACAGCCTGGAGCGCGTCACCGTCATCGGCTCGCGCAAGAGCCTGCCGGCGGCGTCCAGCACCGACACCCTGGTGCCCGTTGACATCTATTCGATGAGCAAGGTGACCGAGGGCGGGGGTCAATTCGACCTGGCCCAGACCCTGCAATACCTGTCGCCGTCCTTCAACTCGACGCGCCAGACCGGCGCCGACGGTGCCGACCTGATCGACTCCGCCGCCCTGCGTGGCCTGGGCTCGGACCAGACCCTGGTGCTGGTCAACGGCAAGCGCCGCCACACCGTGGCCCTGGTCAACCTGTTCGGCGCCCGCAACCGCGGCTCGACGGGTACGGACATGAACTCCCTGCCACTGCTGGCCATCGACAACGTGCAGGTGCTGCGTGACGGTGCCGCGGCCCAGTACGGATCGGACGCCATTGCCGGCGTCATCAATGTGCAGCTGAAGAAGAAGCAGGGCTGCGAAGCCGTTGCCGGCTATGGCCAGTACTCGGCCGGCGACGGCAAGAACTACCTGGCCTCCGCCTATTGCGGCATCAAGGTCGGCAACGGCACCTTGGGGCTAACCGGCGAATGGCAGGACCGGGGCCGCTCCAATCGCAATGATCCCAACGACGAGCTGGTCGGCCCCCGCACCATCGGCGACACCGCGGTCACCAACAAGACCGTCTACCTGAACGGCGAGTTCCCGCTCGCTGCCGACAACAAGCTCTACCTGACGGCCGGCGCGCAGAACCGCGATGCATCGTCCGGCGCTTGGGCGCGCGGCGGCGTCGGCTCCGACGACATCCCCAGCCGCAACTCGGCTGCGATGTACCCCAACGGCTTCGTGCCCTTCATCAACGGCAAGATCGAGGACCGCTATTTCATCGTTGGCTGGAAGTCGCTGATCGCGGGCTGGGACACCGACCTGTCGCAGACCTATGGCAGCAACAAGATGCGCTACAACATCAGCAACACGCTGAACGCCTCCATCGCCAACAAGGATCTGCTGGCCGGCGGCAAGGGCATCAGCGCGACCAGCTTCGATGCAGGTGGCTTCGGCTTCAGCCAGGCGACGACCAACGTTGACGTCAGCCGCTTCTTCCCCAATCTGCTGGGCGGCAGCAACATCGCCTTCGGTGCCGAGTACCGCAAGGAGAAGTACGACATCGGTGCCGGCGAGCCTGGCTCCTACATTGACGCCGACGGCGTGGGCTTCGGCGGCAACGCCGGCAGCCAGGGCTTCCCGGGCTTCCAGCCGGGCGATGCCACCAACAAGAGCCGCAACAGCCAGGCCGTCTACGCCGACTGGGAAGCCAATCTGACGTCGGCACTGACGCTGGACGCCGCCCTGCGCGCCGAGCACTACAGCGACTTCGGCTCGACGACGACGGCCAAGCTGGCCGGCAGCTTCAAGGCCAGCAAGGAAGTGCTGCTGCGCGCTGCCGCCAGCACGGGCTTCCGCGCCCCCAGCCTGCAGCAGCTCTACTTCTCGTCGACCTTCACCGACTTCATCAGCGGCAAGCCGCTGGACGTCGTGCTGGCGCCCAATGGCAGCAAGATCACCGCCGCCGCCGGCGTGCCGGCCCTGAAGCAGGAGAAGTCCAAGAACTTCACGGTGGGCATCACGGTCAAGCCCAGCACGGACACGGCCCTCACGGTCGACCTCTACCAGATCAACATCAAGGACCGCATCGTGCTGTCGGGCCGCTTCGACGAGGACAACTACCCGGCGCTGGGCGCCATCCTGCAGGGCCTGGGCGTGGGCCAGGCGCAGTTCTTCGTCAACTCGATCAACACCCGCACGCGTGGCCTGGACCTGACGGCCTCCAACCGCATGAAGCTGGGCGCGGGTCAGCTCAACACCTTCCTGGCCCTGAACATCAGCAGCACGACGGTGACGGCCATCAACGCCCCGGCCGCGCTGAAGGGCTTTGAGGACGTACTGCTGTCCGAGCGTGAGCGCCTGTTCATCGAGCAGGGCGGCCCGCGCTCCAAGGCGACGCTGGGCTTCGAATACAGCCAGGGCGCCTGGACGGGCGAGGCCAAGGTCATCCACTTCGGCAGCCAGACCCAGGGCACCTTCTCCGGCCCGCCGGTGCCCAACCTGCACTACAAGCCCAAGACCTCGATGGATCTGGGCATGAGCTGGCAGGCCACCCCGGCGCTGAAGTTCAGCGTGGGCGGCAACAACGTCTTCAACGTCAAGCCGACCCGCCAGGACCCGTATGAAACCGACAACGGCTTCTACTACGACAGCGTGCAGTTCGGCCTGAATGGCGCGTCTTACTACGCGCGGGCCTACTACCGGTTCTGAGTCGGTCGATGACAATCCGGGCGGATGGACCACAGCTTCCTCTCCGCCCTGATCCTGCTGCTGCTGGTGCTCGACCCGCTCGGCAGCCTGCCCATCTTCATTCCCATCATGCGTGCGGTGCCCAAAGAGCGCCGCACGCGTGTTGCATTGCGGGAAGTGGGCATCGCGTTTTGCGTGCTGTTCGGCTTCATGTTCGTCGGCGAGACCTTCCTGGAGGTCATGCACCTGTCGGAGCGCTCGCTGGAGGTGGCCGGCGGCGTCATCCTGATGATCATCGCCATCCGCATGATCTTCGGCGGCTCGGCCGAGTCGGCCTATGGGCTGGAGCCGGGCAAGGAGCCCTTGATCTTCCCCCTGGCCGTGCCGCTGCTGGCCGGCCCGTCGGCCATGGCCACGGTGCTGCTGCTGGCATCCCGCCAGCCGGAGCGCATCTACTACTGGATAGGAGCGCTGAGCGCCGCCCTGCTGGTGTCGGGCCTGGTGCTGGTGCTGGCCGACCGCATCCGCAAGCTGCTGGGCGATTCGGTCGTCTCGGCCATCGAGAAGCTGATGGGCCTGGTGCTGACGGCGATTGCCGTCGAGATGGTGCTGGCCGGCCTGAAGCGCTACTTCGTCGGCGGGCTGTAGGGCCGCGCCGGCCGGCCAGCGAAGGGCTTACTTGCCCTTCAGCTTGGCTTCCTTGCCCTTGGGGATGACCGCGGTCATCGGCGGGACGGGGCGGTCGGAGCCGGCCGTCTTGCCGGGCGCGGCGTCCTTTTTGGGCTTCTTCGCCATCTTGTTGCCGCGTTGTTCTGTGTTCGCCATGAATCCTCCATGCAAAGGGGTTGAAGTAGGTCGAACTATGCCTCAGCGTCGTACTTCGTTTTGGCAGGGCTTGCGAGCCATTGCGCGGCCGTGATGTCGTAGCGCTTGCAGTCCATGTCGTACCAGCGGCCCGTGCCGGTGAACTTCATGCCCAGGCGCTCCATGACGGTGGAGGAGGGCGTGTTCTCGGGCTGGCAGACCGCGCAGATCAGCTCGGGTTGAAGCGTCCTGAAGGCCCAGCCCACCATGTGGCGGGCGGCCTCGCTGGCATAGCCCTGGCCCCAGGCGTCCTGGCGCAGGCGCCAGCCGGTTTCCAGCGGGCCGGCGGGGTCGCGGTTCAGGTGCTGGATGCAGCCGGTGCCGACGAAGGCGCCGCTGTCCTGGCGGATGAAGCCCCACCAGGAATAGCCGAACTCGGCCCAACGCGCCTTGACGCGTTCGATCATGGACTGGGTGTCTTCGGGCGTATCCGGCCGGCCGGTGATGTAGCGCATGACAACCGGATCGCGGTTGAGTTCGTACAGGCCATCGAAGTGCCTGTCCTCGAGCGGCTCGAGCCGCAGCCGGGGCGTGATGAGTAGGGTCATGGGGGCGAGTCAGCGGTGATCGGACGATTCTGCGGGCGGCATTCTCACGATTCGAAAGTCACTTTTCAAATTGTGAAAAACGAGCATGCTGCACCGCCGCATGATTTCTCATTATGGTGAATAGCCTTTCGCGATTTGAAAATTAGAACATAAATTGTTGATTTATATGGATAAAGTTTTTTGTCTTATATAAGACTCGGGTCTTCACAAGCCTGAACCCAAGGCCTAGTCTTACGCCATCGGTTTTCGATGTTTCAAAGGAGTACTGCATGACCCGCCTCACCCGTGAACAACAGATCGCCGCCCTGGAAAAGGACTGGGCCGAGAACCCCCGTTGGAAGGGCATCTCGCGCGGCTACACCGCCGCCGACGTCATCCGCCTGCGCGGCTCCGTCGAGATCGAGCACACCCTGGCCAAGCGCGGCGCCGAGAAGCTGTGGGGCCTGGTGAACACCGAGCCCTTCGTCAACGCCCTGGGCGCCCTGACCGGCAACCAGGCCATGCAGCAGGTCAAGGCCGGCCTGAAGGCCATCTACCTGTCCGGCTGGCAGGTCGCCGGCGACGCCAACAGCAATGGCGAGATGTACCCCGACCAGTCCCTGTACTCGGTGGATTCGGTGCCCAAGGTCGTCAAGAAGATCAACGCCACCTTCAAGCGTGCTGACGAGATCCAGTGGAGCGAAGGCAAGGACGACGTCGACTTCTTCGCCCCCATCGTGGCCGACGCGGAAGCCGGCTTCGGCGGCGTGCTGAACGCCTTCGAGCTGATGAAGGCCATGATCGAAGCCGGCGCCTCCGGCGTGCACTTCGAAGACCAGCTGGCCAGCGCCAAGAAGTGCGGCCACATGGGCGGCAAGGTGCTGGTGCCCACCCGTGAAGCCGTCGCCAAGCTCGTCGCGGCCCGCCTCGCGGCCGACACCATGGGCGTGCCGACCCTGCTCGTGGCCCGCACCGACGCCGAAGCCGGCGACCTCGTCACCAGCGACATCGACGACAACGACAAGCCCTTCTGCACCGGCGAGCGCACGGTCGAAGGCTTCTACCGCACCAAGAATGGCCTGGACCAGGCCATCAGCCGCGGCCTGGCCTATGCGCCCTATGCCGACCTGATCTGGTGCGAGACCGGCAAGCCCGACCTGGCCTTCGCCAAGGCCTTCGCCGACGCCATCCATGCCAAGTTCCCCGGCAAGCTGCTGGCCTACAACTGCTCGCCTTCCTTCAACTGGAAGAAGAACCTGGACGACGCGACCATCGCCAAGTTCCAGCGCGAGCTGGGCGCCATGGGCTACAAGTTCCAGTTCATCACGCTGGCCGGTTTCCACAGCCTGAACTACTCGATGTTCGAACTGGCCCACGGCTATGCCCGCAACCAGATGAGCGCCTTCGTCGAGTTGCAGGAGAAGGAGTTCGCCGCCGCCGAGAAGGGCTTCACCGCTGTCAAGCACCAGCGCGAAGTCGGTACCGGCTACTTCGATGCCGTCACGACGACCATCGAGGCGAACGCTTCAACCGCGGCGCTGAAGGGCTCGACGGAAGACGAGCAGTTCTTCGACGCCAAGCACGGTTAATTTGTCAGAGCGTCAACTCCTGACTTTCATGACCCGCTTCGGCGGGTCTTTTTATTTCCGGCACCGGTTGTTCAGCGCCGCGAGACCTTGAAGATGCCCACGGCCTCGGACAGCGACTGGGCCTGATCGCGCAGGCTCTCCGCCGCCGCCGTGGACTCCTCCACCAGGGCCGCGTTCTGCTGGGTGACCTGGTCGAGCTGGGCAATGGCGATATTGACCTGGCCGATGCCATCGGACTGCTCGGCGGCGGCCGTCGTGATCTCGCCCATGATGTCCTTGACGCGCTGCACGGCGCCGACGAGCTCGTCCATGGTCTTGCCCGCCTCGGCCACCAGGCGCGAGCCGGCCTCGACGCGCTCGACGCTGCTGCCGATCAGGCTCTTGATCTCCTTGGCCGCATCGGCCGAGCGACCGGCCAGTGAGCGCACCTCGCCGGCGACGACGGCGAAACCGCGCCCCTGCTCGCCGGCCCGTGCCGCTTCCACGGCGGCGTTCAGCGCCAGGATATTGGTCTGGAAGGCGATGCCGTCGATGACGCCGATGATGTCGGCGATCTTGCGCGAGCTGTTGTTGATCTCGTCCATGGTGCTGACGACCTGGGCCACCACCTCGCCGCCGCGCTGGGCCACGCTGGCGGCGGACACGGCCAGCGTATTCGCCTGGCCCGCCGACGCCGCCGAGTGCTGCACCGTGCCGGTCAGCTCCTCCATCGCGCTGGCCGTCTCCTCCAGGCTGGACGCGGCCTTCTCGGTGCGCGCGCTCAGGTCCTGGTTGCCGCTGGCGATCTCGGCCGAGGCCGTGTTGATGGACTCGGCGACCTCGCGGATGCCGCCAATCGTCTGCGACAGCGTCTCGCGCATGCGCCGCAGCGTCATCTGCAGCTTGCCGATCTCGTCCGACCGCGCCGCCGTGCCCTGGCCCGAAGGTATGAGGTTGCCGTCGGCCACGCGCTCGGCCAGTTCGTTGGCGGCAAGCAGCGGCCCGGTGATTCCCTGGGTGATGTTCCAGGCCGCGGCGATGCCCAGGACGAGCATCAGCAGGCCGAGGCCCAGCAGCAGCATGCGGCCGTTGCCGTTGGCGGCGTCGATGCTGGCGGCCGTCTTGTCGATCTCGGCACGCTGGTGGTCCAGGAAGTCCTGCATCTTCTGCAGATAGACCTTGGAGCCGGGCACGAAGACATCGGTCAGCAGCTTGTCGGCCGCCTCGGCCTGGCCGTCCTTCTTCAGCTTGACGATTTCGTCGCGCGAGGTGATGTAGACCTGGCGCGCCTTGCCGACGGCGTCGAACAGCGCCTGCTCCTCGGGTGAGCGGATCAGGCTCTTGAGCTTCTCCTGCATCACGCTGGAGGATTGGGTCGACTGGGCCTGGTCTTCCTTGAACAGGTCCACCAGGGAGGCGTCCGAACTCTTGGCGATGGCCATGGTGCGGCGCACGCCGGAATTGATGTTGCGGTTCCAGTCCGCGATCAGCCTTTCCTTGACCAGCGGCTCGTCCATCATCTGGCGCGTCGCGGCTGCCGTGGAAGCCAGCCGCCAGGACGCGAGTGCTATGACCAGGGCCGCCAGGGCCAGCACCAGTGCAAAGCCGGCAGCCAGCCTTTGTCCGATGGAAAGCTTGAACATGGGTATCTCCTCACAACGATGCATCGCCCTCTGCATGGGGCCATCGGGCATGCTAGCGTTCCCAACGAGGTGCAGCGTCATGAATTCGTCACGCAAAACGGCCAGACTGCCCGCATAACGACAAGAAGAAGAGGAGATTCAGATGAACCAGCTCCCCAAGCCCGGATGGTGGCAACGCGTCAGCCGCAGCCTGCCCTGGCACTCCACGCCGCAACGGCAGATCGCCAACGCCTGGCGTCGCCTGCAGCGCCAATGCCCGCCGGCCGCCCTCGCGGCTCAGCAGATTGCGCCGCAGGTGAGGGCGGCCTGGCAGGCCGAAGTGGCCAAGACCCTGCCCGGTTTTGCGGTGCAGGCCGCGAGCTGGCCGTACTGCGCCACGGGCCTGGCCCAGTTCTTCGAGGCCAGCCGGCTGCAGCGCGATGCCGGTCCCTGCGCCCTGCCGTCGCGGGCGGCGGACTCGGTCTGGCACGCCTGGCTCAAGGTCGACCCCGGCGGTCTGGCTGCCTGGCAGCAGCGCTTCTTCGGCCGCGTCATCGAGCACCGTGAATCGGCCGATCTCGGCGCGCCCGTCGATGAATGCCTGGCCCGCACCTGGGCAGCCGCCTGCCGCAGCGAGGGTCGCAGCGCGCTGGCGCCTCGGCTGCCTCTGGTCTTCGCCCTGGATGCCCAGCTGCGCCCGCCCACCGGCTGGGCTTACACCTTCGAGCGCGGCCGCCTCGTGCACCGGCAGATCGACGGCTTTGGCGAGACCCGTGGCATGGGCATGCAGCACGCCGCCCTGGCGGGCACCGGCCTGGCGGCCCTGGGCCTGCTCAGCGCCGGCGAGGCCGAGACGATGCGTCGCCGTGCGGCGGCCGCGGCCAGCGGCAGCACCGGGGGGGATGGCAGCTTCTTCGGCTGGGGCGGGTTTGACAGTGGCAGCGGCAGTGGCGACTGCTCGTCGTCTTCGTCCTCAGACGGCGGTGGCGGCTGCAGCTGCGGCAGCAGTTGCGGCGGCGGCAGCTGAGGGCTCAGCGCGAGGCGGCCAGCAGGCCGCGATAGTCCTCGGGGCTGGCGATGCGCGGGTTGGTCTTGTGGCAGTGGTCGAGCAGGGCGTGCTCGATGATGCGGTCGTCCAGCTCCGGTCCCACGCCCATGGCGGCCAGGCCGGCGGGCAGGCCGAGGCGGGCGTTCAGCGCCGTGATCGCATCGGCCACCGCGTCGGCGTCGCGGCCGGGCAGCTTCATGGCCTGGGCCAGGCGCCCGATGCGGTCGTCCCGCCTGACGCTGTCGGCCTCGGCATTGAAGCGGATGACGGCCGGCAGGAAGACGGCATTCAGCGTGCCATGGTGCAGGCGCGGGTTGATGCCGCCCAGGGAATGGCTCAGCGAGTGCACCGCACCCAGTCCCTTCTGGAAGGCCAGGGCGCCGTGCACGCTGGCGCACATCATGTCCAGGCGCGCATCGCGGTCGCCGCCGTCGTGCGTGGCGGCCTCGATGCTCTGCCAGCCGCGCCGCAGCCCCTCCAGCGCGATGCCGTCGGCCGGCGGGTTGAAGGCCGGTGCCAGGAAGGTCTCGATGCAATGCGCAATCGCGTCCATGCCGGTCGCGGCCGTCAGGGCGGGCGGCAGCTTCAGCGTCAGGGCCGGGTCGCAGATGGCGGCCTTGGGCAGCAGCTCCCAGTTGTGGAAGCCCAGCTTGCGGCCATCGTCGACGATGAGGATGGCGCCGCGCGCCACCTCGCTGCCGGTGCCGGCCGTGGTGGGCACGGCAATCAGCGGCAGCACCCTGGCGCTGATGTTGACGGCGCCACCCTCGATGGTGGCGTAGTTCTTCAGCGGCCCCTCGTGGGTGGCGGCGATGGCCACGCCCTTGGCCAGGTCCATGCTGGAGCCGCCACCAATGGCGATGAGGCCGTCGCAATCGAACTCCTTGGCCACTTGCACGGCCAGGCGCACGGCCGCCTCGGTGGGGTTGGCGGGGGTGCGGTCGAAGACGGGCGGTTTCAGGTCAAAGGCGGCCAGGGCCTCGTCCAGTACGCCGGCGGCGCGCACCCCGGCATCGGTCACGACCAGGGGGCGGCGGATGCCGATGCGCTCGCATTCGGCCGGCAGCAGGCGGCTGGCGCCGAATTCGAGCTCGATACGGGTCAGGTAGAGGATCTGGGCCATGGCGCGTTCTCCACAATGTCTTTCCTCATGGTAGTGCCGCGTGTCTAGACTTGCCGTCATGCGTGCGACTGCCTCCCTCCTGTTGCTGTCCCTGGTTCTGGCCGCCTGTGGTGGCGGTGGAGGAGGGGGCTCTTCACCCGCGCCTGCGCCGGTCGACAACCAGCCCGGCCTGACCGACACGACGGTCTATTCCTCGGCGGCCGATGCGTCGCTGTCGGGCGCCGTCGAGGCCGCGGCCGTCAGCAACCAGACGCTGACGGCCAACGGCCAGACCATCAGCTACACGGCCACCGCCGGCCACCTGATCGCCCGCGATGCGACCGGCGCCGCCGAGGCCTCGGTCTTCTACGTCGCCTACACCCTGCCCGGCGCCAACGCGGCGACCCGGCCGGTCACCTTCTTCTACAACGGCGGCCCGGGCTCGGCCTCGGTCTGGCTGCAGCTGGGCAGCTTCGGCCCCAAGCGCCTGGTTGCCAATGCACCCGACACCACGGCCGCGCGGCCCTTCCCCATGGTCGACAACGCCGAGCATCTGCTCGGCCAGAGCGATCTGGTCTTCATCAACGCCGTCGGCTGCGGCTACTCCCAGGCCATCGCCCCTTTCACCAACCGCAATTTCTGGGGCGTGGACGCCGATGCGGCCCTGTTCCGCGACTTCATCCAGCGCTATCTGGCCGTCAACAACCGCGCCGCCTCGCCCAAATACCTCTATGGCGAAAGCTACGGCGGCCCGCGCACGGCCGTGCTGGCGCGCCGGCTGCAGGAGGCCGGCGTCATGCTCGACGGCCTGGTGCTGCAGTCCCCGGCCATGGACTACAACAGCAACTGCGGCATCACCAACGGCCAGGGTTGCGGCGGCTATCTGCCCAGCTTCGCCGCGGTGGGCGCCTTCCATCGCCTGACCCAGCCGATACCCACCGACCTCAACGCCTGGGCGGCGCAGGCGCGCAACTATGCCGACCAGGTCTATGCCCCGGCGCTGCAGGCCTGGTTCGCCCAGACGCCCACGCCGACGATCTGGCAGCCGCTGGCCGACCTGACCGGCCTGCCCGCGACGCGATGGCAGAACAGCCTGAATGTCTCGGCCGACAACTTCCGCATCTGGCTGATCTCCGGCCAGCAGCTGGGCCGCTACGACGGCCGCATGAAGGCGGCCATCGGCAGCGACCTCGCTTCCGAAGGCGATGTGTCCAGCACCTGGATCGGCAGCAGCTTCGCCACCGGCATCGCCACCCATCTGCGCGACCAGCTCGGCTATCGCAACAACTCCACCTATGTGCTGCTGAGCAACGCCATCAACTTCTGGGATTTCAGCCATGGCGGCCGGGCCCTGCCCGACACCTTGCCCGACCTGTCGGCGGCCCTGGCCCAGAACGCGCGTCTGCGCGTGCTGGCCGTCAATGGCTATCACGACCTCGCCACGCCCTTCCACCTGACCGAGACCGACCTGGCCCGCGTCGATGCCAGCCGCGTGAAGATCCGCAACTACGCGGGCGGTCACATGAGCTATCTGGACGACGCCACCCGCGCGGCCCAGTTCGCCGACCTGAAGGCCTTCTACGCCAGCACCCTGGCCCTGCGCGCCGCGGCCGACCTCGGCCCCGAAAGGCGTGCTCAGGAAGCGCGCCCCGTCGTCGCCATCGACCGCGCCGGCACGCTGCAGCTGCCGGGCAGCGTCGCGCCGACGGACGAGAAAGCCTTCCAGGCGCCGCTGCGCGATCCCTGGGTGCCGCCGCAGACAATGCGGGCTCGATGACCGACACGAACCCCGCGCTCACACCCCGCATGGCCGAACTGCTGACGCGCATCCAGCGCGCCAAGCGGCCGCCGTTTCATTCGCTGACGCCGCGCGAGGCCCGCATCGCCTACCGCATGGGCGCCGAGATCCTGGACCTGCCGCGCGCGCCGCTGGCCCGCGTCGAGGACCTCGAAGCTGCCGGCCGCCCGGCGCGGCTCTATGCACCCAGCGCCGACAAGCTGCCGGTGCTGCTCTATCTGCACGGCGGCGGCTTCACCATCGGCGACCTCGAGACCCATGACAGCCTGTGCCGCCAGCTCAGCGCACGCAGCGGCGCCGCCGTGCTGGCCCTGGACTACCGCCTCGCGCCCGAGCACCGCTTTCCGGCCGCCGTCGACGACGCCTGGGCGGGCCTGGGCTGGTTGCACGACCACGCGGCGGCCCTCGGCCTGGACGGCACGCGTCTTGCCGTCGGTGGCGACAGCGCGGGTGGCACGCTGGCGGCCAGCACGGCCTTCTTCGCCCGCGAGCGTGGCCTGCCGCTGGCCTTGCAGCTCCTCATCACCCCCGGCACCGCGGCCCGCATGAGCCATGACTCGCACCGCCGCTTCGCCGAAGGCTATCTGCTCGACGCCACCACCATCGAGTGGTTCTTCAGCCACTACATCGACGCCGATCAGCGTGCCGACTGGCGCTTCGCGCCGCTGGAGGCCGACGACCATGCCGACCTTGCCCCCGCCGCCGTGCTGCTGGCCGAGGCCGACCCGCTGGTGGACGAAGGCCTGGCCTATGCCGACCTGCTGCGCGCGGCCGGCGTGCCGGTGCAGCTCGAGCTGGCGCGCGGCGTCA
Organism: Roseateles saccharophilus; assembly: GCF_031458095.1. Classification (GTDB taxonomy): domain Bacteria; phylum Pseudomonadota; class Gammaproteobacteria; order Burkholderiales; family Burkholderiaceae_C; genus Pelomonas; species Pelomonas saccharophila_A. Next base: position 443,135 of record NZ_JAVDXU010000001.1, on the reverse strand, counting down.
CCCACGATTTCATCAAGATGGGCCGCAGCCTGCCCGAGGCCTTGACGGCCCTGGACTTCTGCGCGGCCGCGATCAGGGGACATCTGCAACCATGAAACGCCAGGACTTCCGCTTCCTCGAGCCGCTGCGCGTGCGCTGGGCCGAGATCGATGCCCAGGGCATCGTCTTCAACGGCCATTACCTGACCTATATGGACACGGCCATCAGCGGCTACTGGCGGGCCCTGGCTCTGCCCTATGCCGACACGATGAAGCTGCTCGGTGGCGACCTCTTCGTGCGCCGCGCCGCCCTGGACTATCTCGCCTCGGCCCGCTACGACGACCGCCTGGACATCGGCGTGCGCTGCCGCGAGTTCGGCAACAGCTCGATGAAGGTCGACGGCGCCTTCTTCCGCGGCGACCAACTGCTGGTCCAGGCCGACATGATCTATGTGTTCGCCGACCCGGTTGCGCAGACGCCGCAGCGCCTGCCCGACGCGCTGCGCGACGTCATCCATGGCTTCGAAGCCGGCCAGAGCGTCGTCGATGTCAGCGTTGGCGGCTGGAAAGAGCATGGGGAAGCGGCAGGCACCATCCGGCGCGAGGTCTTCATCGAGGAGCAGGGCATCCCGGCCGACATGGAATGGGATGCGGCCGACGCCAGCTGCTTGCATGCATTGGCGCGCAACCGCTTCGGCGTGCCGCTGGCCACCGGCCGCATGCTGGAACACGTGCCCGGCGTCGCCAAGATCGGCCGCATGGCCGTGCTGCGCTCCATGCGCGGCACCCAGATCGGCCGCCAGGTGCTGGACGCGCTGATGGCCGAGGCGAGGAGCCAGGGCTACCGCGAGGTGCTGCTGCATGCCCAGCTGTCGGCCGAGAATTTCTATCTGCGCGCCGGCTTCCAGCGGCGCGGCCAGCCTTTTGAGGAGGTGGGCATTGCGCATGTGGAGATGGTCAGGGCGCTATGAAGGAGCCCAAGCCACCAGAGGAGAAGCTGTTCCTGCCTGACCCAGAACCCGAACCCATTGTGGTCAAGGTCCGGGCCGTGTGTGGCGGTCTGGCCGGTATCGTTGCTGCAACGGTGCTCTGGTTCAGGCTCGGCGGACTGGGGGTGATTCCCACGGCGCTGTTGTTCATCGTCGTTCCGGGCGTCGTCGCGTATCTGGCCGTCCGATACGGTGACACGTTCTGGGAGCGGTGGATTCGCGGCGACTACTGAGTCAGCCCAGCATCTCGAAGCGCTCGATCTTGCGCTCGCTGGCCAGCCAGGGCGCCATCGCCGCGGCCACCTGTGGCTCGCGATGCGTCCAGCCCTCGGGATAGATCTCCATCCACGTCCATTGCCCTTCGGCGTTCGGTTCGGGTCGTTGCAGCAGCTCGATGGGCGCCTCGACGCGCGCCTTGCGGAAGGCGATGAGGGCGTCGTCGACGTGTGCTGACGCCACCCGGTAGTAGACGTAGAGCTGCGCGCTCATTCCTGGGGCGGGATCTCATAGGGCAGGGAGCGCGGCCGCAGCTGGGCACCCGTGGCGCTGCCCAGATGCAGGCTGCCGTCTTCGAGGGCCGCGAGTTTGATCTCCGCCGCGATCGCCGTGCGGCCTGCGCGCGTGCCGCTGCCGGCGACGACACCGGCCGGCTGCTCGGGGTCGGCGCTGTGGAAGATCTCCTGGCCGACGGTCGCGGCGGCGTCGGTCTCGAAGACCTGCAGCCGGCGCTTCAGCGTGCCGCGGTACTGGCTGCGGGCGACGATCTCCTGGCCGGGATAGCAGCCCTTCTTGAAGTTCACGCCGCCCAGCACCTCGAAATTGATCATCTGCGGCACAAAGGCTTCGACGGTGGCGCCGCGTACCCAGGCCATGCCGGCTTCGGCTTCGGCCCAGGCCCAGTCGTCGGCCGTGATGGCCGCGCCGGCCGGCGCGGGCGCATCGACCGGCTGGACGCGCAGGGCGCGACCCGCACCGGGCAGCGCGATCTGCACCGCGTCCCCGTCACGCGCCAGCGACCAGGCCTGGGCGGCTGGCGTGCCGAGCAGACCATAGATGGCGAATTCGCCGCTCGCGTCGCTGAGCTTGCATTTCGCGCGCAGCACGAACATGGACAGGCGCTTGAGCGTCGCCGCCAGGGTTTCGGCGGGCAGGGCCAGCAGGATCTCCTCCTCACCGTGCTTCCAACCCACCATGGTCGCCAGCAGCCGGCCCTTGGCCGTGCAGAAGCCGGCCAGGCGGGCGTGGTCGCTGTCGAGCAGGGCGAAGTCCTGGGTCAGCTGGCTGTGCAGGAAGCTGGCGGCGTCGGCACCCTGGGCGCGGATGACGCCCCAGTCCGAGAGGCGGAGTTGGGAGGCTTGGGACATGGCGGGAATTATCATCGGCCCCCTTTTGACCGGGCTTTTTACAGGGCATGAAGTGGTTGTTGCGAGCGCTGCTCGTGTTGTTGTTGATCGCGGCACTGGCCGCCGGCGCCGTCTGGCAGTGGCTGCGCAGCCCGCTGAGCCTGGCCGCGCCTTCGGTGGAGCTGTCCATCGAGCCTGGCACCAATCCCGCCGAGGTGGCCCGCGCCTGGGTGGGGGCGGGGGTGCAGACCGATGCTCGCTTGCTCTACCAATGGTTCAGGTGGTCGGGCCTGGCCAAGCAGATCCGTGCCGGCAGCTATGAGGTCCATGCCGGCGTGACACCGCGCGAGCTGCTGGACAAGATGGTGCGTGGCGACCAGATCCTGGAGCAGCTGCGCCTCATCGAAGGCTGGAACTGGCGCCAGGTGAGGGCGGCACTCGCTGCCGCGCCGCAGTTGAAGGGCAAGACAGCGCAGATGAGCGACGCGGACATCATGGCGGCGCTGGGCGAGCCTGGCGTCTCGCCCGAGGGCCGCTTCTTCCCCGACACCTATGCCTACAGCCGCGGCGTCAGCGACCTGACCGTGCTCAAGCGCGCCCATGCAGCCATGAAGGGCCGCCTGGCCGCCGCCTGGAGCAAGCGGGCGTCGGACCTGCCGCTGAAGTCGGCCGACGAGGCCCTGATCCTGGCCTCCATCGTCGAGAAGGAGACCGGCGTGTCCTCCGACCGCTCCAAGGTCGCCGCCGTATTCGTCAACCGCCTGCGCGTGGGCATGCCGCTGCAGACCGACCCGACCGTCATCTACGGCCTGGGCGAGGCCTTCGACGGCAATCTGCGCAAGCGCGACCTGCTGGCCGACACGCCCTACAACACCTACACCCGCGGCGGCCTGCCGCCCACGCCCATCGCCATGCCCGGCGCGGCCTCGCTGCAGGCGGCGCTGAACCCGGCAGCCATCAAGGCGGTGTACTTCGTCGCCCGCGGCGACGGCAGCAGCGAATTCAGCGAAGACCTCACCGCGCACAATCGCGCGGTCAACAAATACCAGCGCGGCGGCAAGTGACAGGTCGGTTCATTTCTTTCGAGGGCATCGACGGTGCCGGCAAATCCACCCATATCCAGGCGGTGGCCGACTGGTTCCGTGCCCGCGGCGCCGATGTGCAGCTCAGCCGCGAGCCCGGCGGCACGCCGCTGGCCGAGACCCTGCGCGACATCGTGCTGAAAGAGCCCATGGGTTCGCTGACCGAGCTGCTGCTGATGTTTGCCGGCCGTCGCGACCATGTCGAGACCGTCATCAAGCCGGCCCTGGCCGCCGGCAAGACCCTGCTCTGCGACCGTTTCACCGATGCCAGCTTTGCCTACCAGGGCGGCGGCCGCGGCCTGCCGCTGTCGGTGCTGGACCCGCTGGCCGATTGGGTGCAGGAAGGCACCGAGCCCGAACTGACGCTGTGGTTCGACCTGCCTGCCGGACAGGCCGCAGCGCGCCGCGCCAGCGCCCGCGAGGCGGATCGCATCGAGCAGCAGGACCTGGACTTCTTCGAACGCGTGCGCGCCGGCTATGCCGACCGCGCGGCCAAGGCGCCGCAGCGCATCGTGCGCATCGATGCCAGTGGCACGGTCGAGCAGGTCGGCACCCAGGTGCTGGCTGTGCTTGCTGAGCGCTATCCATGCTGAGCGCCGATCTCCCCTGGCTGCAGGCGCCGCTGGCCGACGCGCTGGCGCGGGCGCGCTCCCATGCCCTGCTGGTGCAGGGGCCGGCCGGCGTCGGCCAGCTGGAGCTCGCCGTCAAGCTGGCCCAGAGCTGGCTGTGCGAAGACCGCGGCGAGGCCCAGCCCGCCTGCGGCCGCTGCGCCAGCTGCAAGCTGTTTGCCAGCGGCACCCATCCCGACTTCCAGCTGCTGCTGCCCGAGGCCCTGGACGCCTCGGCGCGGGAATCGCTCGGCCTGCCGTTTGAAGAGCCGGACGCGCCCAAGGCCGGCAAGGCCAAGCCCAGCAAGGAGATCAAGGTCGAGGCGGTGCGCAATCTGCTGGCCTTCGCCCAGGCCACGTCGGCGCGGGGCAAGGCCAAGGTCGTCGTCATCTTCCCAGCCGAGGCGCTGAACGGCATTGCCGCCAATGCGCTGCTGAAGACGCTGGAAGAACCCTCCGGCCTGCTGCGCTTTGCGCTGGCCAGCCATGACAGCGCCTCCCTCTTGCCCACCATCCGCAGCCGCTGCCAGCCTCTGCCCCTGCCTTTGCCCGAGCGCAGTGCCGCGCTGGCCTGGCTCGCCTCCAAGGGTGTGGACGGCGCCGAAGGCCTGCTCGATGCCACCGGCGGCCGCCCCCAGCAGGCCCTGGCCTGGCATGAGGCCGGCCTGACCGACGCGGCCTGGCAGGCCCTGCCCAAGCGCGTGGCGCGCGGCGAGGTGGCCGCCCTGTCGGACTGGGCGCCGCCGCGTGCCATCGACGCCCTGCAGCGCCTGTGCCACGACCTGGTGCGCCGCAGCCATGGCCGGCCGGGCCAGTTCTTCGCCGCGGCGTCACTGCCTTCGCCCAAGCGCGCCGCGCCGCTGCTGGGCTGGGATGCCGAGCTGCGCCGCGCCGCCCGCCATGCCGATCACCCGCTGAACGCCAGCCTGTGGATCGAGGCCCTGGTGGCCCAAGCCCAGACTGCCATCGCGGCGGCGGCGCGCTGACTACACTCAGCCCTCATGAGCGAGCCCACCTCCAAGCCTTCGCAATTCCAGCCCAGCCAGATGGGCGGCAGCCTGCCCCTGCCTACCGTGGGTGGCCAGGGCGCGTCTTCGGGGGCGCGGCCCAGCGTCATCCAGCTCGTCTTCCGCGAGAAGTCGGCCCTCTATGCCGCCTACATCCCGGCCTTCAGCGAAGGCGGCCTGTTCGTGCCGACGACGCGCGACTACAAGCTCGGTGAGGACGTCTATCTGCTGCTGGCCCTGCCCGAAGACAACCAGCGCTACCCGGTCGCCGGCAAGGTGGCCTGGCTGACGCCGGCCAATGCCTCGGGCGGCCGCACCCAGGGTGTGGGTGTGCGTTTCCCGGGCGACGAGAAGACGCGGCTGATCCGCGTGCGCATCGAGGAGATTCTCGGCACCGCCATTTCCTCGAGCAAGCCGACGCAGACGCTGTGAGCCCCTCGTCCGGTCTCGCTCCCGCTGAACGCGGGCAAGCCCAGCCGGTCTTGCTGACCGCGCCGCGGCGTGGGCCGCAGCCCTTCGGCAGGCACATGCCGCCCACTGGGCGCCATGTGTCCGGCCTCAGCCCCCGTGGGGGCGGCGATGCTTGCCGGTTCGACCAGCAAGCACATCGCCTGACGGGCCGGCTTGGGGCGGCCCGGCGCTCGGCCCAAGACCATGTTCGTTGATTCGCATTGCCATCTCAGCTTCCCGGAGCTGAAGCACAACCTTCCCGCCATCCTGGCCGACATGCAGGCCGCCCGGGTCGAGCAGGCCATCTGCATCTGTACGCAGATGGAGGAGTTCGAGGCCGTGCATGCGCTGGCTCTTGAGCATGCCCAGCTGTGGGCCACGGTGGGCGTGCACCCCGACACCGAGGACATGCGCGAGCCCGACGTGGCCGAGCTGGTGCGCCTGGCCGCGCTGCCGCGCGTCGTCGCCATCGGCGAGACCGGCCTGGACTACTACCGCCTCAACGGCCGCAGCATCGAGGACATGGAGTGGCAGCGCGAGCGCTTCCGCACCCACATCCGCGCCGCCAAACAGGCGGCCAAGCCCCTGGTCATCCACACCCGTTCCAGCGCCGCCGACACCCTGCGCGTGCTGGACGAGGAGGGCGGCGAGCAGGCCGGCGGCGTCTTCCACTGCTTCACCGAGACGGCCGAGGTGGCCCTGGCGGCGGTCGAGCGCGGCTACTACATCTCGTTTTCTGGCATCGTCAGCTTCAAGAACGCCCAGGACCTGCGTGACCTGCTGAAGCTGCTGCCGCTGGACCGCGTGCTGATCGAGACCGACAGCCCCTATCTGGCCCCGGTGCCTTTTCGCGGCAAGACCAATTCGCCGGCCTATGTCGCGCACGTGGCCAAGGCGGTGGCCGATGCGGTCGACCTGCCGGTGGAGGAACTCGCCGCGCAAACCACGGCGAATACACGGCGGCTGTTCGGTCTGCCCGCGATGGCATGAAGAAGGCCTGGATCGCTGCGCTGGCCCTGCTGGCGGCCACGGCCTCGCGCGCCGCGCCCATCGACGACTTCGTCATCGCCGCCGAGATGAACGATGGCCGGGCCGTGCTGAGCCTGCTGCTCAAGGGGGTCGACCCCAACCAGGCCGATTCGCGCGGCCGCAAGGCCATCTTCATCGCCTTGCGCGAGGACTCGCTGCGCGCGCTGGACAGCCTGCTGGCTTCGCCATTGACGCAGGTTGACGAGCCCAATGCCCAGGGCGAGACGCCGCTGATGATCGCCGCCATCCGTGGCTCGCTACCGGCCGCCCAGGCCCTGGTCAAGCGTGGCGCCTCCATCAACCGCAAGGGCTGGACGCCGCTGCACTACGCCTGCAGCGGCCCCGACAACGGCGTGGCCGCCTTTCTGATCGCCCAGGGTGCCGAACTCAATGCGCGCTCCGAGAACGGCACGACGCCGCTGATGATGGCGGCCCGCTATGGCAACAGCGACCTGGTGCCCCTGCTGCTCAAGGCTGGCGCGGAACCGCGCGCGGCCAACGAGCAGGAGCTGACGGCGGCCGATTTCGCCCAGCGTGGCGGCCGCGATCTGCTGGCCAAGGAACTGCGCCGCGTCATGCAGGAACGCCAGCGCCCGCCCGAGACCGCCAAATAGTTCTCGCCCAGGCGGCCGTGTAGGGAAAAGTCTTACAGCAGCTAGGGCGCTGAGCCGACTATTTCGGAACGGCGCGCTTGCCTACAGTGGAGTCATCGTCAAACAACGAGGCCCACCATGCTGTCCACCGCCCCGAATCTGGCTGATCCCTTCGCGATGCTGATCGCTCCCGAGCAGGTGATGAATGCCATCGAGCGTTCGGACCGCCTGGCCCGCCTGCAGCGCCGCGTCTACCGCCCGCTGGACCGCCCCTGGATACCGGTCAAGGGCGCTCCTGCCGATTTCGACAGCGAGATCGACGCCGAGCCGGAAGTGCCTGATCTGTCGGACGACGCCGAATAAAACAAAACGCCCGCTGATGCGGGCGTTTTTGCTTGAGGCCGGAGCGCGATTTAGACGCGCTTGCGGTACTCGTGGGTGCGGGTGTCGATTTCGATCTTGTCGCCGTTCTCGACGAACAGCGGCACGGCGATCTCGAAGCCGGTGCCCTTGATGCGAGCGGGCTTCATGACCTTGCCCGAGGTGTCGCCCTTGACGGCCGGCTCGGTCTCGATCTCGCGCTGCACGCTGGTGGGCATTTCGACGGAGATGGCCTTGCCGTCGTAGAAGGTCACTTCCACGGCCATGCTGTCTTCCAGGTAGGACAGGGCGTCGCCCATATTCTCGGACTCGACTTCGTACTGGTTGTACTCGGTGTCCATGAAGACATACATCGGGTCGGCGAAGTAGGTGTAGGTGCACTCCTTCTTGTCGAGGATGATCTGCTCCATCTTGTCGTCGGCCTTGAAGACGAGTTCGGAACCAGCGCCGTTCAGCAGGTTCTTCATCTTCATGCGCACGGTGGCGGCACCACGGCCGCCACGGCTGTATTCGGTCTTCAGGACGACCATCGGGTCCTTGCCCTGCATGATCACGTTGCCGGCGCGGATTTCTTGAGCGAGTTTCATGGGGGTCTCTCAGGCTTGAATCAGGAGCTGCGCACCAGACTCCAGCGGATTTCATCCCGGTTTGGCGCGGCAAAGCCCGACATTCTAGCTGGAAACCCCTAAGAATCCCTGCAGCTGCGTCAGCAGATCGGGCTGCGCCGCCAATTGCGCACGCCACTGCGGCGCGTGTTCGGCGGCTGCCGGCAAGCCCTCCAGCCGGCCGGGCAGGGCGGTGAGCCCGTTCCAGCCGCGCCAGACGCCGCGCCAGGCCTGGGGCAGTCCGGCGCGATCCATGAAGGCCTCGAGCTTGGCGTGGTGGGCGTCGTCGTGCTGCGGATAGATATGCCAGACGAAGGGCTTGCCGGCCCATTGGGCGCGCACGAAGGAATCCTCGCCGCGCACGAAATTCAGGTCGCAGGCCCAGAGCAGGCGGTCGTAGTCGTCCTGGGGCAGATGGGGCAGGGCAAGGGAGCGCAGGCCGGGGCGGGCGGTGATCAAGGGCTGTAGGGGCCCGGGGCAGGCCAGCACCAGCGTGGGTTGTTCTGCGAGTGCGGCCAGCAGGGCTGGCAAGCGCTCGTTGGCATAGGCGAACAGGCTGACGACACGCTCGCCCTCCTCGGGCGCCCAGCCGCGCGTGGCCAGCCAGGCGTGGCTGTCGAAGTTCGCGATGCGGTCCAGCAGGCGCGGCTCGCGCAGCAGGCCGCCGGTGCGGGGCGTGAAGCCGGGGTAGAAGAAATGCTTGGTCAGGCCCGCGCCGGGGCCGTGGAACTGCGGCGAGGCCAGGCCATGGCTGCGCTCGACGTAGTCCTCGGCGCTGAGGTATTCGAGGTTGATCCAATGCGGCGCGGGCCGGCGAGCGGCCATGCGGGCGATGAAGAATGCCGGCAGTTCGCAGCCGAAGGCCTCGATGACCACGTCGCCGGGGGCGGCCTCCACGGGGCTCTCGGGCCAAGGCCGGATGTCGACGCCGTGGCGCCGGTCGGGCCGCTCGGGCGCCATCCATGCCAGCGCCGAGGCGTCGTCCACCCAAAGCCTGGCCTGCTCGCCGCGGGCGACCAGGTCGCGCGCCAGGCGCCAGCAGACCCCCAGGTCGCCATGGTTGTCGATGACGCGGCAAAACAGGTCCCAAAGCATGGTGCGATTGTCCCAGGCCAAAATCCCCCGCCATGTCGACCCCGACCCCGTCCAACACCGAATCCGCCGAACGGCCTCAAGACGAGCGCGCCACCGTCGAGGCCGCCGAGAAGAAGCGCAATGCCGAAATGGAGGCCGCCGCCCGCGAGGCCCGCGACCGCCTGCAGGCCGAAGTCAATGCGCTGCCGGCCTTGCCGGGCGTGTATCGCTATTTCGACGCCCGTGACGAAGTGCTCTACGTCGGCAAGGCCAAGGACCTGAAGCGCCGCGTCAGCAGCTATTTTCAGAAGAACCATGGTGGCACGCGCATCGGCATGATGGTCGCGCGCATCTCCCGCATGGAAACGACGGTCGTGCGCACCGAGGCCGAGGCCTTGCTGCTGGAAAACAACCTGATCAAGACGTTGAACCCGCGCTTCAACATCCTGTTCCGGGACGACAAGAGCTATCCCTATCTGAAGATCACCTCGCACGCCTGGCCGCGCATGGCCTACTACCGCGGGTCCGTGGACAAGCGGCATCACTACTTCGGCCCCTTCCCGAGCGCCTGGGCGGTGAAGGAGTCCATCCAGCTGATGCAGAAGGTGTTCAAGCTGCGCACCTGCGAGGACAGCGTCTTCAACAACCGCAGCCGCCCCTGCCTGCTGCACCAGATCAAACGCTGCTCAGGCCCTTGTGTGCCGGCGGGGCAGACGGGCGACTACGCCCGCAATGTGCAGAGCGCCGAACGTTTCCTGCGCGGTGAGACCGACGAGGTCATGGCCATGCTGCAGGAGCAGATGATGGCCCATGCCGAAGCCCAGCACTACGAACTGGCCGCCGAGGTGCGCAACCAGATCCAGGCCCTGTCCAAGGTGCTGCAGCAGCAGGTCATCGAGGAGAGCAGCGCCACCGGGCGCGACCGCGACGTCGACGTCCTGGCCGTCAAGGTGCAGGGCGGCAAGGCCTGCGTCAACCTCGCCATGGTGCGCGGCGGCCGGCATCTGGGCGACCGCGCCTTCTTCCCCAAGCATGTCGACGATGCGACGGCCATCCGGCTGGAAGACGAGGAGGTGCTATCGCCTGAGCGACAGGTGCTCGAGGCCTTCATGGCCCAGCACTACCTGGCCTCGCCTGTGCCTGGCCTCATCGTCGTCAGCGACCCGGTCGACGCCGGGCTGGCCGAGGCCCTGGGCGTCCAGGCCGGCAGCCGCGTGACCGTGCAGGCCCAGCCGCGCGGCCAGCGGCGCATCTGGCAGGAGATGTGCATCAAGGGCGCCGGGCTGGCCCTGGCCCGGTTGCTGGCCGAGGAAGGCTCGCAGCAGGCGCGCACGCGCGCCCTGGTGGATGCGCTGGACCTGTCGCCGCCCGAGATCGACAAGTTTCGGGTCGAGTGCTTCGACATCAGCCACACGGCCGGCGAGGCGACCATGGCCAGTTGCGTGGTCTTCGAGAACCACCAGATGCAGAGCAGCGAATACCGCCGCTACAACATCGAGGGTGTCACGGGTGGCGACGACTACGCCGCCATGCGCCAGGTGCTGACCCGCCGCTACAGCAAGATGGCCGAGGCGGCCCAGCTGGGCACGGGCCGCCTGCCCGACCTGGTGCTGGTCGACGGCGGCCGCGGCCAGGTCAGCATGGCGCGCGAGGTCTTCGAGGAGCTGGGCCTGGACCTGGGCCTGATCGCCGGCGTCGAGAAGGGTGAAGGGCGCAAGGTGGGGCTGGAGGAACTGGTCTTTGCCGACGGCCGCGAGAAGGTCTACCTGGGTCGCGATTCCGCCGCGCTGATGCTGATCGCCCAGATCCGCGACGAGGCCCACCGCTTTGCCATCACCGGCATGCGCGCCAAGCGCGCGGCCACACGCACCGGCGGCTCACGGCTGGAAGAAGTGCCGGGCGTCGGCCCCAAGAAACGTGCCCAGTTGTTGCAGCGCTTTGGCGGGGTGCGCGGGGTGGCCGGGGCCAGCGTGGACGAGCTGTGCAGCGTCAAAGGCATCTCGCGCGAGTTGGCCGAGGAAATCTACCGCGCGCTGCACTGAAAGCAGAGACTTACGGCAGGTTGCACTGCGGTACACGACGCGCAGTCGTACCGAGAAATCCGTCGCAGTTTGCATTGGCGGCGAGGTTGAACAATTCAAACCTTGAGGAGAACGCCGTGCCTACCATCGACCGCATGAAGCGCGCCGCCCGCTGGCTGATCGGCCCGCTGCTGGCCGGCTGTGCCGCCACCCCGCGTGCCCCCGAGCCCGCGCCCGGACCCGCGAGGCCGGCGCCGCCCGTCACGGCGCCGGCACCCCAGCCTTCGCCTGCGGTGGTGGCCGCGCCCAAGCCGGCCGGCCTGCCGGCGCCCAAGGCCGTGCGCACCCATGAGGAGTTGCGCCGCCAGGCCGCCGAGCGCCTGGTCATGGCCAACCCGGAAGGCAGCTTCATGACCCAGGCCCCCACCCATGTGCTGAGCGTCGTGGTACTCGAGGTCGAGGTCAAGTCCGACGGCAGCGTGCGGCGGGTCAACGTGGTTCGCAAACCCAGGTTTGCGCCCGAGACCCTGCAGCTGGCCATCGACGCCATCCATCGCGCCGCTCCCTTTGGCGACGTGCGCCGCATGCCCGAGCCCTGGAAGTTCACCGAAACCTTCCTCTTTGAAGAAGACCGGCGCTTCAAGCCGCTCAGCCTGAACTGAGGGTTGTCCGCCACAGTCGCCGTTGCAGCGCTCCGGAAGAGGGCGTCGACATGGGCACAATGCCGTCATGTTCCTGACGCTGCCGACTCTGCTGACCTGGGCCCGCATCGTGGCCATCCCGCTGATCGTCGGCGTCTTCCATCTGGAGCTGGCGCCGGCGCACCAGAACCTGTTTGCCACCGTCCTCTTCGTCGTCGTCGCATTGACCGACTGGCTGGATGGCTATCTGGCGCGCAAGCTCAACCAGACCTCGTCCTTCGGCGCCTTCCTGGACCCGGTGGCCGACAAATTCCTGGTCTGCTCGGCCCTGCTGGTGCTGCTGGAACTCGGGCGCGTCGACGCCTTCGTCGCCCTGGTCATCATCGGCCGCGAAATCGCCATCTCGGCCCTGCGTGAATGGATGGCCCAGATCGGTGCGTCGCGCAGCGTGGCCGTGCACATGGTCGGCAAGCTGAAGACCATGGTGCAGATGGTGGCCATCCCCTTTCTGCTCTATGACGGCCGGCTCTTCGGCCTCATCCCGACCCGGCTCTGGGGCACCTGGCTGATCTATGCCGCCGTGGTGCTGACCATCTGGTCCATGGTCTATTACCTGCGCAAAGCCCTGCCGGAAATCCGCGCCAAGGCTCGCTAGGACGCCGACCCGGCGCACGTCGGACACCGAGTTGTATCGGGACTTTTCCCGCCCCGCCCACCACGGGACGCGCGTCTAGAATCCGCTTCCCCGCGCGCGCCTTGGCCGCTTGCAGTCGGCCTTTCACAGGCTGCGCAGTGCGCGGGATCGACATCTGCATCGCAGTCCAGCGCCCGGCCACGGCGCGGGGCTCAACAGTCCGCTGAATCGTCATGAGGGGGCACGAGTGAACAAGTCCGAATTGATCGAGCACATCGCCAAGCAGGCCGACATCTCCAAGGCTGCTGCAGGCCGCGCGCTCGAAGCCGTGATCGGCGGCGTCAAGACGACGCTGAAGAAGAACGGCACCGTCTCGCTGGTGGGCTTCGGCACCTTCAGCATCACCAAGCGCGCTGCGCGCGCCGGCCGCAACCCCCGCACCGGCGACACCATCAAGATCAAATCGGCCAAGGTGCCCAAGTTCAAACCCGGCAAGGCACTTAAAGACGCCGTGAACTGAACCTTCAGCCGGTCCCGGTTTTCCCGGGCGCTTAGCTCAGTTGGTAGAGCACCTCCCTTACACGGAGATTGTCGGCGGTTCGAGCCCGTCAGCGCCCACCACCCGACCCCAGGGCGGCGTCAGCCGTATCGCATTTAGAATGCGTCTCCCTCGAAGGCGAACCTCGGTTCGCCTTCGTCGCGTTTGATCCTCAAGGCTCCTCGAGATGTTTGAATTCGTCCGCCAGCACAACCGCCTGTTCCAGTTCCTGTTGATGCTGCTGATCCTGCCGTCCTTCGCCTTGGTCGGCATGCAGGGCTACACCAGCATGATGGGTGGCGCCAACACCGGTGTGGCGAGCGTCGATGGCCGCAAGATCACGCAGGCCGAATGGGATGTCGCCCAGCGCGAGCAGTCCCAGCGCATCCGCAACCAGAACCCGGGCGTGGACCCCAAGCTGCTGGACACGCCGGAAGCGAAGCGCCAGGCGCTCGAGAGCCTGGTTGCCGAGCGCACGCTGCAGGCCGCTGCCAACCACCAGCACTTCACGGTCAGCGACGAGCGCATCGCCACGCTGTTCCAGCGCGACCCGCAATTCGCCTTCCTGCGCAACCCCGACGGCTCGATCAACAAGGCCATCCTGGCCGCCCAGGGCATGAATTCGGCGATCTTCGTCGAGAAGCTGCGCCAGGATCTTTCGCTGCGCCAGGTCACGTCGGGCGTCGAGTCCTCCGCCGTGACGGCCTCCGCCAATGCCAAGCTGGCCTTCGATGCCCTGCTGCAGCAGCGTGAAGTGCAACTGCAGCGCTTCGACATCAAGGACTTCGCCGCCAAGATCAATCCCAGCGACGCCGAGGTCGAGGCTTTCTACAAGGAGCCGGCCAACGCCGCCAAGTTCCAGCTGGCCGAGTCGGCCCAGATCCAGTACGTCGTGCTCGACCTGGAAGCGCTGAAGAAGGACGTCAAGTTCAGCGAAGAAGACCTGCAGAACTACTACAAGGAAAACGCCGCCCGCTACGGCGTGCCCGAGGAGCGCCGCGCCAGCCACATCCTCATCAAGGTGGAGCGCAGCGCGCCGGCCGCCGAGCGCGCCAAGGCCAAGGCCAAGGCCGAGGAGATCCTGGCCCAGGTCCGCAAGAACCCGGCCGAGTTCGCCGCCCTGGCCAAGAAGAACTCGCAGGACGAAGGGTCGGCCGCCAACGGTGGCGATCTCGACTTCTTCAGCCGCGGTGCCATGGTCAAGGAGTTCGATGCGGCCGTCTACGCGATGAAGCAGGGCGAGATCAGCAACCTCGTCGAGACCGACTTCGGCTACCACATCATCCAGCTGACCGGCACCCGCGGCGGCGACAAGAAGCCCTTCGAGGCCGTGCGAGCCGAGGTCGAGAACGAAGTGCGCAAGCAGCTCGCCCAGCGCCGCTATTCCGAGGCCGCCGAGCAGTTCGGCAACCTCGTCTATGAGCAGTCGGACAGCCTGCAACCCGCCGCCGACAAGCTCAAGCTGCAGATCCAGACCGCCACCGTGCAGCGCCAGCCTTTGCCCGGTGCCGCCGGCCCGCTGGCCTCGGCCAAGCTGCTGGAAGCCGTCTTCGGCAACGATGCGCTGCGCAACAAGCGCAACACCGAAGCCGTCGAGACCGGCCCCAACCAGCTCGTGTCGGCCCATATCGTCCAGCACAACCCGGCCCGCGTGCCGCCGCTGGCCGACGTGAAGGACAAGGTGCGTGCCCAGCTCGTCAAGAAGCTCGCCACCGAACAGGCCAGGAAGGCCGGCGAGGCCCGCCTGGCCGCGCTGAAGGCCAATCCGGCCGATACCGCCGGCCTGGAGGCTGCCGTCACCGTGTCGCGCGCGAAGCCGCAGAGCCTGACGCGTGCGCAGCTCGAGGCCGTCCTCGGCGCCGACGCCAGCAAGCTGCCGGCCGTGGTCGGCGTGGCGGCTGACGATGGCGGCTATGTCGTGGCACGCATCAACCAGCTGCAGCCGCGCGACGCTGCCGTCATCGACGACAAGCGCGCCGCCCAGCAATACGCCGGCGCCTGGGCCCGCGCCGAAGCCCAGGCCTATCTGGCCGCACTGAAGTCGCAGTACAAGGCCGCCATCAAGGTCGAAGCGCCCGCCTCCGCGGCCAGCGCGCCCTGATTTTTGGGTTATACTTTTTGGCTCTGCGGTGGCTGTAGCTCAGTTGGTAGAGTCCAGGATTGTGATTCCTGTCGTCGTGGGTTCGAGTCCCATCAGCCACCCCAAATAAAGCAAAGACCTGGAAGCGAAAGCCTCCAGGTCTTTTTCATTGCGCCGTCCATTTGAGGGTGTGCAGCGCCTCGATGGGGCTCCACAAGATGCAACTGTGTCCCTGAAGCAACAAGGACCTGGAAGCGGGAGCCTCCAGGTCCTTGTTGCTTGCGGGGACTGCTAAAAGCTCAGCGCATCGTGTACCCGCGGCCGTCCATGCAGGCTTCGACGGCGCGCTGGAAGACGCCAGCGTCGGACATGGCCGCCTGCTGCGTCGTCGCCCAGCGGTTGCATTCCCGGCTGTCGGCTTCCAGCTGCGCGCCGCTCTGGCCGTTGCGCGGATAGATGATGGGCACGGCACGCGATGGCGCCGGCTGGACGTAGACGGGTTGCACCGGCTGCGGCACGTAGACCGGCTGGGGCGGCGGAGGCGGCGGCACATAGACCACCTCGCGCTCGGCCTGGTTGGCCAGGGCGATCAGCGGTACGGCCACGGCCAGGCCAAGGACGAGGCCGCCGAGACCGGGGCCGCGGTGATGATGGTGATGGTGGTAGTAACGGGGGCCGGCGTTCGCCAGGCCCTGGGCGGCCAGCAATGCGAGAACAACGGAGGCGCGGACTAGGGTCTTCATGGCGAGCTCGCTCAAGGTCGAATGCGCTGAACTTAACGCGGCGGTGCCTGTATGGTGTACTGCGGCCGCCCGCAATTTGCAACACACCGTAGCAAATGGGGTGTCAACCGACATAGCCCAGTGGCAGGGCCGTCGTCAGCTTGAGCTCTTCCATCGCGAAACTCGAGCTGACGTCGTGGAGCTGCGTGCCGGCGATGAGGCGCTTGTAGACCCTGTCATAGGCCGCGATGTCGGGCACCACCACGCGCAGCAGATAGTCCACCTCACCGCTCATGCGATAGAACTCGACGACCTCGGGAATGGCCTGCACCGTGGCCTTGAAGCTCTCGAACCATTCCTGGCTGTGCGTGCTCGTGCGCACCGAGACGAAGACGGTGACCCCGACATTCACCTTCTGGGCGTCCAACAGGGCCACCTGCCGGGTGATGACGCCCGCTTCCTTCAGGCGCTGGATGCGCCGCCAGCAAGGCGTTGTCGACAGGCCGACCTGCTGCGCGATCTCCGCCGTTTGGAGTTCGGCATTCTGCTGAAGGATGTCCAGGATGCGGATGTCTATGGAATCCAATTTCATGGATTCGATGATACGCAGCAATCCATGCTCACAAGTGTGGCCGTCAAGACGGCTTGAGCAACCCATTTCCGCCCGATGCTGGCAACAATACCCGCCAGCGCCTTTCGCCGCTGCGGCGGCCCCCCATCATGGAAATCTATCTCGACGCCAACGCCACCACGCCCGTCCTGCTCCAGGCCCGCGAGGCCGCAATGGCGGCGATGGCCGAGGACTTCGGCAACCCCAGCAGCATCCACAGCACCGGCCTGAAGGCGAGGGCGCTGATGGACGGCGTGCGCGCCCGCGCCCGCCGCGTGCTCGGCGCCAGCACCGGCAAGCTGCTCTTCCTCAGCGGTGCGACGGAGGGCATACAGACGGCCGTGCTGTCGGCCCTCAGCGCCCTGCGCGACGCGCCCACGCGGCCCGAGCTGCTGCTCTACGGCGCCACCGAACACAAGGCCGTGCCCGAGGCCATCAAGCACTGGAACGCGCTGCTCGGCCTGAACCTGAAGGTGCTGGCCATTCCCGTGGGCCGCGATGGCCGTCATGACCTCGCCTGGCTGCGCGAGCATGCGCCGCGCGCCGGCCTGGTCTGCACCATGGCGGCCAACAACGAGACCGGCGTCATCACCGATCTCGATGGCATCGAGCAGGCGCTTTCAGGCAGCACGGCGCTGTGGATGGTGGACGGCGTGCAGGCCCTGGGCAAGCTGCCGTTGCGCCTGGCTGAGCGCCGCATCGATTACGCACCCTTCTCCGGCCACAAGCTGTACGCGCCCAAGGGCATAGGCCTGCTCTATGTGCGCGAAGGCGCGCCCTTCACGCCGCTGCTGGCCGGTGGCGGCCAGGAAGGCGCCCTGCGTTCGGGCACCGAGAACATGTCGGGCATCGCGGCCTTGGGCGCCGTGCTGGCGGCCCTGGGCGAAGGCCAGAATTTCCGCGACCCCGCCACCCTCGTCGCCTTCCGCGACCGCCTCGCCGCGGCCCTGCAGCAAGCCTTCCCTGGCCTCGTCTTCAATGCGCCGCCCGAGCTCTGCCTGCCGACGACGCTGAACTTCGCCGTCCCCGGCATCAGCTCCAAGCTGTTGCTGGACCTCTTCGACGCCGCCGAGTTGCGCGTCAGCGGCGGCTCGGCCTGCAGCGCGGCCAAGGCCCAGCCCAGCTATGTGCTCGAAGCCATGGGCCTGCCGGCCTGGCAGACGGCCTCGGCGGTGCGCCTGTCCTTCGGGCCGGTGGCCGATGCCGCCTTCATCGACGAGGCCTGCGCGCGCATCCGCATCTGCGGCGAGTCGCTGCGCGAAAGCTGCCTGGACCCGAGCACCCCCGGCCAGGCCCTGCCGGCCGATGGCCTGACGCGCTTCGTCGTCGACGGGGCCTGCTGCTATCTGCTGGCCGACGCCGCCAGCCGCCGCGCCGTCGTCGTCGACCCCCTGCCCGAGCTGACCGAGAGACTGGCCCAGTGGCTCAATTGCCAGGGCTATGAACTTGCCGCCGTGCTGGACACCCACAGCCATGGCGACCACGCCTCCTCCGCGCCCGAACTGCTCGCCGCGGCGAAGCAGCGGCGTGGCGCCGTCGACGGCCTGGGCTGGCCCCTCGATGCCGACGCCATCGAGCTCGGCGCGCTGAAGCTGAGCCGCATGGCCATCCCGGGCCACACCCAGGACTCGACCGCCTATCTGCTGCATGACGAGGCCGGCCTGCGCCTGGCCTTTGTCGGCGACACCGTCATGCCCGGCGCCTTGGGCCGCAGCGACTTCGAGCAGAGCGCGCCGCTGGACTACGGCGCGTCACTCGGCCGGCTCGAGCAGGCCGTCGGCCCTCACACCCTGCTGCTGCCCGGCCATGACTACGACGACCGCTTCGCCAGCACCCTGGCCGTGGAATGCGTGGCCCAGCCGCTGCTGGCCGATGTGCTGGCGGGCCGCGTCGACGCTGCCGGCTTCGCGGCCGCGAAGGCCGAGCTGGAACAGGGCCTGGCCCTGACCGAATACCAGACCGTGGCCTGTGGTGCGCGCGTGGACGGCGCCTGCCCGTTGGCATCCAGCGAGATGAGCATGCATGAGCTGAATGAGCTGCTGCATGAGCAGCCCCAGCTGCTGCTGGTCGACGTGCGCGAGCCCTATGAGCAGCGCCTGGGCCAGGCGCCGGAGCTCGGCGTGGCGGTGCGCCGCGAGGCCGTGGCCCTGTCCGGCCTGCCCAATGCGCTGGCGCGCTGGCTGACCCTGCCGGCCGAGACGCCCGTGGTCTTCTTCTGCCGCAGCGGCAACCGCAGCGCCCAGGCCGCCCAGGCCCTGCGCCGCCTCGGCCACGAGCAGGCCTGGAGCCTGGGCGGCGGCCTGGCCCTGTGGCCGCGCGCGCTGGCGGCTGGCGCAGACGCGGCCCTGGCCATCTGATCGCTGGAACTGGGCTGGGCTGACCGCCCAGTTCAGCGCATCGAAACCCGCTTTGTGTCTGGCCCGACACACGGCATATACGAAGGGCTTACTCGCGCTTTCAAGAATGAATCGTCCCGCCGCAACAGGGCCGCGGGGCGATCCACAACCCTTGAAAGGAGTCCCCAATGAGCACGATCAGTGGCCTGGGCGGTGCCAACCGGTCCTGGGACGTCGGGCAGCAGCAGAGCCGCCGCGCCGACCATGAAGCCCGTATGTTCGCCAAGGTCGACAGCGACGGCAGCGGGGGCGTCGATGCCACCGAACTGGCGGCCATGCTGGAAAAGGGGCCGCTGAGCGGCCAGGCTGGCGACAGCGCCGAGCTGTTGAAGAAGATGGACAGCGACGGCGACGGCAGCCTGAACAGCGAGGAGCTGAGCCAGGGCATGCGCGACCTGATGCCGCCGCCTTCGTCGACGCTGGAGTTCGCGCAATCGCGTGGCGCGGCCAACGACGAGGGCGGCGAGGACGGCGACGCCTTTGCCAAACTCGACACCGATGGCGACGGCCAGCTGTCGCGCGCCGAGTTTGAGGCCGGCAAGGCGCAGCGGCATGAAGGTGGCCCGCATGGTCCTGGCGGCCCGCCGCCGGCGTCGTCGTCGTCGGGCAGCAGTGCAACCAGCTCGACCTCGACCAGCTATGACCCGCTGGACGCCAACCAGGACGGCACGGTGTCGCAGATCGAGAGGCTGGCCGGCCAGTTGAAGGAGCTCGCGCAGACGGCCGGCGCCGACGGCAGCCAGGGCAGCGCCAACAGCGACATCGCCGCGCTGGCGCAGAAGCTCTACGACCAGCTCAGCAAGAACTGGCTGCAGCAGGCCGGCTCGGACTCGCAGATCAGCATCACGGCCTGAGCCTCAAAGCCGGGCGGCGACCTCTTCGGCCAAGGCCAGGGAGGCTGTCAGTCCCGGCGATTCGATGCCGAAGAGCTGCACCAGGCCGGGTGTCGCCGTGTCGATGCGGAAGTCCGCCGCCGCTTCGGCCGGGCCGGTCAGCTTGGGGCGGATGCCGCTGTAGGCCGGCTGCAGCGCGCCCGCCGGCAGGCCCGGCCAATAGCTGCGCACCTCGGCCTCGAAGGCCGGGGCCAAGGCGGGGTCGACGGCGTAGTCCAGGGTCGCCGGATCGGCATCGGGCAGCCATTGCACGTCGGGCCCGAAGCGGGCCTGGCCGCCCAGGTCCAGCGTCAGGTGCACGCCCAGGCCGCCGTCCACCGGCAGCGGGTAGATCAGCCGCGAGAAGGGCGCCCGGCCGGCCAGCGAGAAATAGTGGCCGCGCGCAAAGCGCAGCCGTGGCCGGGGTGCGCCGATGGACTCGGCGACCTGAGCGGCAAAGAGGCCGGCCGCATTGATGACGCAGCGCGCGCCGAGCTCGAAGTCCGAGCCGACCCGCAGCCGCCAGCTTTTCGCCTCGCGCAGCCCGCCCGTGACGGGACTCGCCAGCGCCAGCGTCGCGCCGGCGTTCTCGGCATCGGCCAGCAGCGAGGTCATCAGGCCGTGGCTGTCGACGATGCCGCTGGACGGAGACAGCAGGGCGCCGGCGGCCTGCAGGGCCGGCTCCAGGGCCAGCGTTTGCGCCTGGCTCAGCAGACGCAGGTCGTTGACACCATTCGCTGCAGCGCTGGCGGCAATCTGCTCCAGGCGCGGCAGATCCTGCCCACGCGTCGCGACAACGAGCTTGCCGCAGCGGCTGTGCGCAATGTCGCGCGCCGCGCAGTAGTCGTAGAGCAGTTGCTTGCCCCTCACGCACAGCTTCGCCTTCAGGCTGCCGGCCGGGTAGTAGAGGCCGGCGTGGATGACCTCGCTGTTGCGCGAGGAGATGCCCGTGCCTATGGCGCCCGCAGCCTCGATGAGGACGACTTCGCGCCCGCGCAGCGCCAGCTCACGGGCGATCGCGAGGCCCACGACGCCGGCGCCGATGACGGCAATATCCACCTGGTCCATGACCAGCAGTTTGCCTTGCCTAGAATGCGCAACGTGCCGCGGCGAGTGCCGCGACACCGTCTCTGCCGAGGGGTGCTGCGACGGAAGCGACGAGGCTTCCGCCACGCTGGGCGGGGTCGACAGGACAAGGGCGCCCTCTGTGAAGAAGAGGCTCCCGCATGCATTCCCCGCCCGCATCTGCATCGATACGAACCATCCTGCCGCTGGCCTTTGTCACCGGCGTCAGCATGGCCGCGATGGATCTCTATCTGCCCGCCGTGCCCGCCCTGCAGGCCGGCATGGGCATCAGCGTGCCGCTGGCCCAGGCCACCGTGGCCGTCTACCTCGCCGGCCTGGCCGGTGCCCAACTGCTGTGGGGCGAGCTGCTGAACCGGCTCGGCCCGCGCCGCAGCATCGAGATCGGCCTGTTGCTGCTGGTGCTGACCAGCCTGGGCTGCGCCCTGGCGCCCAATATCGAGACCCTGCTGGTGCTGCGCCTGCTGCAGGGCGTGTCGGCTGCCGCGGCCACTGTCGTCGCACCCACCGTCGTGCGCGCCACGCTGGCCGATGCCGATGTGGTGCGCGGCATTGCCGCCATCTCCATGGTCGAAGCCATCGTGCCCGCCGCCGGGCCGGTGCTGGGCGCGCTGATGCTGCGCGTGACCGACTGGCGCGGCACCTTCTGGGTGCTGGCGGCCCTGGCCCTGCTGGTGCTGCCCTGGGTGGTGAAGATCGCGCCGCGCAAGCTGCCCGGCCTCAACCTCGAGCATGACGCCGGCTACTTCGGCATCCTGCGCAACCGCAGCTATCTGCGCCTGGCCGGTTCGCACGCGCTGTGCATAGGCGCGCTGCTGACCTTCCTGGCCAGCGCGCCGCAGCTGCTGCAGCACACCCTGGGCCTGGGCACGGCGGCCTTCGCGCTGCTGCAGGTGCTGGGTGTGGGCTCCTTCATGATCGGTGCCTCGCAGTCGGGCAAGCTGGCTGCGCGCCTGGGCCATGCGCGCGTCGTCAGGCTGGGCAGCGTGGTGCAGCTGGTGGCCTGCACCGTGGCGCTGTTGCTGGCCTGGAGCGGGGCGCAACTGCCTTACGCCGTGGTGGCAGCCTACTGGATGTGTTTCTGCGGTGCGCTGGCCATCCGCGGCCCGGCCACCTTCGTCGATGCGCTGGCCCTGCCGCCTGCGCAGATGGGCCGTGCCACGGCCCTGCTGGTGCTGGCCCTGCTGGCCGTGGGCGCTCTGGGCACACAGCTGGTGGCGCCTTTCCTCGGGCATGCGGACAGCGCCGTGCCGGTGTTTGCCGGCGTGCTGATCCAGCTGCTCGTGAGTGCGGCCCTGGTGTGGCGCTATCCGGCCGTGCGGCAGTCTTCCACCGCCTAAGGACTCGGCCCAATGGCGAGGCACGAAGCCCGCGCCTAGGCTCCCGGCTTTGTCAGGGAACCTCATAACAATGCCTCAGCCTTCCGCCGGCCGCGCTCGCTCCTTGTCGTGGCGCCTGAGCCTCGTCTCCCTTTGCGTGCTGGCTTCCTGCTCGGGCATGCCTCTGCAGGTGGACCGCAGCGCCCGTGCACCGCGCCTGGAGGGTTATGGCAGCGTCGACCTCGCGGTGACGACGCGCTCGGAAGAAGCCCGCCGTCTCTTCGGCCAGGGCATGGCCCAGGCCTATGCCTTCAACGAGAACGAGGCGGTGCGCATGTTCAAGGCCGCGCTGGCGGTCGACCCCGGCTGTGCGTTGTGCGCCTGGGGTGTGGCCTGGCAGCTCGGTCCCAACATCAATGCACCGGAGCGCGGCAACCTCGCCGAAGCCAGGCGCTATGTGGACCTGGCCGTGCACCTGCGCGCCGGTGCCAGCCCGCGCGAACACGAGCTGATCGACGCGATGGCGTTGCGCTACGCCCATGCGAGCCAGAGTGCCGAGGTGGCGGTGCTGAGCGCGCCGGTCTGCGGCCAGAAGTCCGGAGATTCAGCCAGGCGCCCCGATCCGCTGGACGTCGCGTATGCCGACCGCCTGCATGCGCTTGCTGACCGCGCGCCGGACGATCCCGATCTGCTGTCGCTGTGGGCGGAAGCCGAGTTGGTCGCCACCCGCGACGACTGGTGGGATGACGACAGTGGCACGCCGCATGGCCGCGTCGGTACTTTGGCCACCCGGCTGGAGGCCGCGGTGGCCCGCCATCCACAGCACACCGGCGTCAACCATTACCTGATCCACGCCGTGGACACGCCCCGCCAGGCGCATCGCGCCATCGCCGCGGCCGAGCGTCTTGACAGCCTGGCGCCGCAGTCGCCCCATCTCGTGCACATGCCCTCCCACACCTTCGGCCTGCTGGGGCGTTATGCCGAGGCGGCCGCCGTCAACGAGCGCGCTCTGGCCCTGGACGATGCGCGCGAAGCCGAGCTGGAGCGCCAGGGCTTCTCGGCCGGCAAGGAATGGCGCATGCACAACCGCTCCTATCTGTGGTTTGCCGCGCTGATGCAGGGCCGTGGCGAGGTGGCTCTCGTGAATGCACGCCGCAGCGCCGAGATGGCAGAAGGCAAGAATTACGTGTTCGGTGAGTACCAGCGCAGCCTGCCCCTGCTGACGCTGATGCGGCTGGAGCGTTGGGAGGCCGTGCTGGCCGAGCCCCTGCCTGCTGGCAGCCTGGGCGTGGCGATCGTGCTGGCTCAGCAGGCGCGGGGCGTGGCCCTGGTGCGCACCGGGCGCATCGCCGAAGCGCAGCAAACCTACGCGCAGCTCGCACCCGTGGCGGAGCGGTTGATCAGCGAGAACGCCCGCGACCAGTACAGGGAGAAGGTCACCCGCGGCCTGGCCCAGGTGGCCAAGGCGCGTTTGGCTGCCGAGATCGCGCTGGCCGAGGGGCGCGCCGACGCGGCCTTGGAGTTGCAGGCACAGGCCGTCGAGGCCGGCAAGTTCATCGACCGCAACGAGCCGCCGATGCTGGCGGCCGGCTCGCGCCTGGCCTTGGGCGAGATGCAACTCAAGGCCGCGCGATGGGCTCAGGCCGAGGCCAGTTTCAGGGCCGACCTGGCCGAACATCCCACCAGCGGCTGGGCGCTGCGCGGGCTGCTGCAATCCATGCAAGCGCAGGGCAGGCCCGCGGCCGAACTGGCGAGTGTGAAAGCGCAACTGGCCACCAGCTTCGCGGCGGCGGACGCAGTGCTCAAGCTGGCGCTTTGACTAGGACTTGACGTCAAGGGCCCGGAAGGTGCGCTTGCCCTTGTCGGCGTCCTTGCAGGCCTTGTTGCCGACCATGACGCCGCCGTCGTCGCTGAGCAGCGTGATCTGCCCATCGGGCCAGGCAAACAAGGCCTCGGGCCGCAGCGTGCCCAGCTCGGCCTTGACCGGCACCGGCATGTCGATGGGCTTGCCGCTCCAGCGGAACAGGGCGAACGTGCCTTCGTCGCCCGTCGGGCCGGCCACGATCAGATAGCCGTTGCCGATGCGCTCGAGGGAGCGCACGCCACGCCCACCCAGGTCCAGGCGGATGGCGCTGCCAAAGCGTGCCGGCCCTTTGCCCTCCACCAGCGCCGCCGGGTTCAGCAGCGGGATGATGAGGGCACGGCCCTGCGGGATGGGATTGCGCAGGCCGATCAACAGGCTGCCGTCGGGCGCTGCGGCCAGGCCTTCGATATTGAAGCCGCCCATGGCCTCGGCCGCGCGGCCGGCGGCGTCGGACAGCTTCAGCGGCGCCAGGGGCGCGGCCGCCAGCAGGTCGGCCAGCAGGACCGTGTAGGGCTTGCCGATGGGCTCGATGGTGCTGCCGCGGATCTCGGTCGCAAAGAAGCGCTGCCTGTCCTCGCGGACCTTGCCCGCGCTGTTGCGCGCATGCGAGGCGATCCAGTAGATGCGGTTGCCGACCTGGGCCGCGCCTTCGAGGTCAGCCTCCTTGTCGGCCTTCAGGAACTTGTCGAGGTCGACCTGGCTGACGGCCCGGACCTCGCCGCGCCGGTAAATGGTCAGCCGGTTGTGTTCGTCATCGGCGACGATGAAATGGCGCGCATCCAGCGCCACGGCTGCCGACGCATCGCACAGGCCTTCATAGCGTGTCTGCGCGCCGGCCGCGCCCGCCGCGATCAGCAGCAGTGCGGCCAGCCGTCTCACTGGTGCACCCTTCGCGCTACGCGCTGTCCCGCCAAGCGGGAGCGAGCTTGCTTGGGGCGGCCCGGCGCGGCGCTCATGCGGCCAGGGGCTCGGTGCGTTGGATCAGCCAGGCCAGGGCCGCGCCGCTGACCAGCGGCGCCAGGCGCTCGCGCACCGTGGCGTGATAGCGGTTCAGCCAGTCGATCTCGTCGGCACGCATCAGGCTCAGGTCGATGCAGCGCGTGTCGATGGGGCACAGCGTCAGCGTCTCGAACTCCAGCATCTCGCCAAAGGCGTTTTTCTCCGGCGTGTCGATGGCGACGTTGAGCACCAGGTTCTCGATGCGCACCCCCCACTGTCCCGGCCGGTACAGGCCCGGCTCGATGGAGGTGATCATGCCGGGCTCCATGGCCATGGCCGGCTCGGCGATTGCCTTGCTGATGCTCTGCGGGCCTTCGTGCACATTCAGGAAATAGCCCACGCCGTGACCGGTGCCGTGGCCATAGTCCAGGCCGTGCTCCCACAGCGGCGCGCGGGCGATGGCGTCCAGCATGGGGCTCAAGGTCCCGCGCGGGAAGCGGGTGCGCGACAGGGCCAGCGTGCCCTTGAGCACGAGCGTGTAGTCGCGCTTCTGTGCCGCGCTGACCGTGCCGATGGGCCAGACGCGCGTGATGTCCGTCGTGCCGCCGTGGTACTGGCCGCCGGAGTCGATCAGCAGCAGGCCGTTGCCCTCGATGTGCGCGAAGGACTCGGGCGTGGCGCGGTAGTGGGGCAGGGCGCCATTGGCCATCCAGCCGGCGATGGTGCTGAAGGAGAGGCCGACGAAGCCGGGGCGCTTCTTGCGGGCGGCGCTGAGCTTGGTGTCGATATCCAGCTCGCTCCAGCGCTCGCCGCGGGCCATCGAGGCCTCGAAGTCGGCATAGAACTCGCACATGGCCGCGCCGTCTTCGGCCATGGCCGCGCGGATGAAGGCGGCTTCCTCGGCCGTCTTGCGGCTCTTCAGCAGCGTGCTGGGGTTGATCTGCTCGACGACGGCCACCGTGGCCGGCACCGCCTCGCGCAGGCCCAGGGTCACACGGCGCGGGTCGATCAGCAGCTTGGCGGTGGCGGGCAGGGCAGCCAGGGCCTTGGCGGCCTGGTCATAAGGGGCGAGCGTGATGCCGTCGGCCCCCAGGCGGGCAGCCACGTCGGCCGGCACCTTGCCGTCGGCGATGAAGAGACGCCCGCCGGTGGCGTCGATCAGCAGATGAGCGATGAAGACGGGGTTGCACTCGACGTCGCTGCCGCGCAGATTGAGCAGCCAGGCCAGGTCATCCACGGTCGAGACCAGGTGGTGGCTGGCGCCAACGCTGGCCATGGCCTTGCGCACGCGGGCCAGCTTGTCGGTGCGCGACACGACGGCAAAGGGCGCGGCGTGCTCGTAGACGGGCTCGGTGGGCAGGCCGGGGCGGTCTTCCCAGGCGGCCTTCAGCAGGTCAAGGTCGGTGCGCAGCGTCACGCCGGCGCGTTGCATGGCCGCGCGCAGCGCGTTGGCCAGCGACAGGCCCAGCACCTGGCCGTCTACGGCCAGCACCTGGCCGGGCTGCAGCTGCTGGGCGATCCAGTCGATGTAGATCGTCGACGCGCCGGTGGCCATCTTCTCCAGCGTGATGCCGCTGCCGGCGATCTGCGCCTCGGCCTGGGCCCAGTAGCGGCTGTCGGCGAACAGCGCGGCGCGGTCGCGCGTGACGACCAGGCTGCCGACCGAGCCGGTGAAACCCGACAGCCACTGGCGGCCTTGCCAGCGGTCGGGCAGGTATTCGGACAGATGCGGGTCGCTGGACGGCACCAGCAAGGCGTGCACGCCTTGGGCATTCAGGGCATCGCGGATGCGCTCGATGCGCAGGCGGGTTTCGTGGGTGCGGGTGTCCATGGCCAGGACCTTTTCTGAGTCGAAGCCATGAGTTTAGTTTTGCCGCGCCGCCCCTGCCGAAGGACAGGGCTCAGGCGGTGACCGGTGGGGGTGTAAGCAGGCGTTCGAGCAGTTCCCGCACGCTGCGGATCTGGCTGCCGAAGGGCAGGGCGCCGACGCCGCGGAAGAACAGGCCCTTGTTCACGTCGCCGCGCAGCGCCGCGGCGAGCTGGTTGTCGATGCAGAACTGGCCCCAGTCCTTGAGGCCGTCACGCAGGCCGCATTGGGCCAGGCAGTCGAAGACCTTGGTGCAGCGCGCCTTGGCGTGGGCCGCGGCCTGCAGCCGGGGCTCCAGGCGCAGATAGTTCTTCAGCCAGGGCGTGGCCACGGCGCGTGCCGGCAGCCCGGCCACGCTGGTGAACTCCACCATGTCTTCGTCGCGCGCCTCGGCCAGCACCCGTTTGAACTCGGGGTGGGCGTCGCCCTCGGCGGTCACGGCAAAGGGCGTGCCCAGCTGGACCCCCGCCGCGCCCAGCGATTGCAGGCGCTGCACGTCCCCGAAGCTGCGGATGCCGCCGGCCGCGATCAGCGGGATCTCGCGCTCCAGGCCAGCCTGCTTGAAGAACTCGCGGCAGGCGGGCAGCACCTGGTCGAAGTCGAAGCGCTTGTCGCCCAGGTCGGCGATGCGCGCGGCGCCCAGGTGGCCGCCGGCCAGGCGCGGGTGCTCGATGACGATGGCGTCCGGCAGGCGCTTCTTGCGCTCCCATTTCCTGATGATGAGCTGCACGCCGCGCGCGTCGCTGAGGATGGGGATGAGCAGGGTGCGGGGGTGGTCCTGGGCCAGATCGGGCAGGTCCAGCGGCAGCCCGGCGCCGACGACGATGGCGTCCACGCCCGCGGCCAGCGCGCGCTTGACCGAGGCCGCGTACTCGCCGACCGCGCGCATCA
Organism: Roseateles saccharophilus; assembly: GCF_031458095.1. Lineage (GTDB taxonomy): Bacteria > Pseudomonadota > Gammaproteobacteria > Burkholderiales > Burkholderiaceae_C > Pelomonas > Pelomonas saccharophila_A. The sequence continues at coordinate 415,519 of NZ_JAVDXU010000001.1, read as the reverse complement.
CGTTCAGCGCGATGAGCCCGCGGCCCTGAGAGCGTTCACGTGCACCGGCGATCTCCCGGTCCAGCGCTTCCAGATTGGCGGCGTCGATGCGCCGCTTGGCCGCATCGCCGGCGCGGCAGTCGCGCGTGGCTTCCATCAGGTCGGCATGGTGGCGGCGCAGGTCCACCGAACTCAGCGTGCCCATGCCGCCCTCGGCCGCCACGGCACCGGCCAGGCCCTTGGCGCTGATGCCTATGCCCATGCCGCCCTGCACGATAGGCAGCAGCTCGCGCCCGCCCAGGCGCAGGGGCCACAGGCCGCTGCGCCCCAGCAGGGTGCCCAGATCGGGCGAGACGAAGGGGAAGCGATTCATCATGGGTCGTCCTGAGCCGCACGCAAGCGACAAGCCATGTAGGCTAGCCAGCCGCGGGCGACGCCGTTTTGACCCAGGTCAGGAAGGCCGCAAACTCGCTACAGGTCGGTCCGCAGCGCCCACAGCTCCGGGAACAGCACCACGTCCAGCATCTTGCGCAGATAGCTGACGCCGCCCGTGCCGCCGGTGCCGCGCTTGAAGCCGATGACACGCTCCACCGTCGTCACATGGCGGAAGCGCCAGAGGCGGAAGGCGTCCTCCAGATCGACCAGCTCCTCGCCCATCTGGTAGAGGTCCCAGTTCTTTTCGGGCGCGCGGTAGACGGTCAGCCAGGCTTCCTTGACGCCCTCGTCGGCCACATGGGGCTGGGTCCAGTCGCGGCTGAGGTTGGCGGCCGGCACCGGGATGCCGCGGCGGGCCATCAGCTTCAGCGCCTCGTCGTAGAGGGACGGCGCCTCGTAGGCCGCTTTCACCTGGGCCAGCAGGTCGGGCCGGTGCTCGTGGGGCTTGAGCATGGCGGCGTTCTTGTTGCCGAGCGTGAATTCGATGCGCCGGTACTGCGCGCTCTGGAAGCCGCTGCTCTTGGCCAGATAGGGCCGCACGGCGCTGTACTCGGGCGGCGTCATGGTGGCCAGCACATCCCAGGCGTGGACGAGCTGCTCCATGATGCGTGAGACGCGGGCCAGCATCTTGAAGGCCTCGGGCAGGCGGTCGGCCGCCACATTGGCGACGGCCGCGTGCAGCTCGTGCAGCATCAGCTTCATCCACAGCTCCGAGGTCTGGTGCTGCACGATGAAGAGCATCTCGTTGTGGTCAGGCGAGAGCGGCTTCTGCGCGTTCAGGATGGCGTCGAGCTGGAGATAGTCTCCATAGCTCATGTCCTTGGAGAAATCGAGCTGGGCGCCGTGGTGTTGGACGTCGGACATGCTCAGGTCACCTTCGAGCGAGACGTGAACTGGGGTGCGTCCCAGGACTTGGTCTCCAGGATGTCGACGAGCACGTCGACAGCCCGCGCCACGTCGGCAAAGCCGTTGTACAGCGGCGCAAAGCCGAAGCGCAGCAGCTCGGGGTCACCGGCGCGGAAGTCGCCGATGACGCCCTGGGCAATCAGCGCCTGCATGACGGCATAGCCGTCCACGCCCTGGGGCAGGGAGAACGACACCTGCGAGCCGCGCATGGCCGAGTCGCGCGGCGTGGCGATGACGGCGCCGGGCACGCGCTGCTCGACGCCGCCGATGAAGGCCTCGGTCAGGGCCAGCGACTTGTTGCGCAGGGCCTTGATGCCGCCGAGCTTCTGGGCCGCGTCGAACACGTCCAGGGCCGTGTCCAGGCCGGTCATGGCCAGCACCGCGGGCGTGCCGCACTGGTATTGCTGGATGCCCGGGGCGGGCTGGTATTCGCTGTCGAAGTCGAAGGGGTTGGCGTGGCCCAGCCAGCCCGTCAGCGGCTGCCAGACCTGGCCCTCGTGGCGCGGGTGCATCCACACAAAGGCCGGCGCGCCGGGGCCGCCGTTCAGGTATTTGTAGCCGCAGCCGATGGCGAAGTCGGCCGCCGCCCCGAGCAGGTCGATGGGCACGGCGCCGGCGCTGTGCGCCAGGTCCCACACGGCCAGGGCGCCAGCCTGGTGGGCCCAGCGTGTCAGCAGGGCCATGTCGTGCATGCGGCCGCTGCGGTAGTTGACATGCGTCAGCATCAGCACGGCGCAGCGCTCGTCCAGCAGCGGCGGGATGTCCTCGGGCGACTCGGTCAGGATCAACTCGCCGCCATGGGCCCGCACCACGCTCTGGGCGATGTAGTTGTCGGTCGGGAAGTTGCTGCGCTCGCTGATGACGACCTTGCGCTTGCCCTGCTGCAGCTGCAGGGCCGCGTGCAGCACCTTGTAGAGGTTGACCGAGGTCGAGTCCGCCACCAGCACCTCGCCCGGGCGCGCGCCCAGCCAGGGCGCCAGCCGGTCGCCCAGGCGGCGCGGCAGGTCGATCCAGCCGGCGCTGTTCCAGCTCTTGATCAGGCCCTGACCCCACTCCTGCTCCACGGCGCGCTGGATGCGTGCCGGCGTCGCCTTGGGCAGGGCGCCCAGGGAGTTGCCGTCCAGATAGGTGACGCCGTCGGGCAGGGTGAAAAGGTCGCGCAGCGAGCGCAGGGGATCGGCGGCGTCGAGCCGCTTGGCGTCTTCGATATTCATGGCTTCAGTTCCCTCAGGATGGCGCGCACGGGCGAAGCGCAGGCGCCTTGGAGTTTGAGTGGCAGGGCGATCAGCTCGTAGTCGCCCGCGGGCACGTCGTCGAGCACGAGGTTTTCCAGCACGCGCAGGTCGTGACGGCGCAGCTGCTGGTGGCTGTCCAGCACCTTGGAGTCGGCCGGGTCCACGCTGGGCGTGTCGATGCCGATCAGGCGCACGCCGCGCGCGGCCAGCCATTCGACGGCCTCGGGGGCATAGGCCGTGAAGGCGGGGTTCCACACCGTGTCGGCCTTCTCGCAGACACGCACCAGCACGCGCGGCGGCAGGTCGCGTTCAGCGTGCCGCAGATGCTCGACCTTGATCAGTGGCGCGGCGCCAATGGCGTGGATGACGCGGCAGCGGCCGAGATAGGTGTCCAGCGGCACCTCGGCAATGGCCGGCGCGTCGTTGGCGTAGTGCAGGGGGGCATCCGCATGAGCGCCTACGTGGGGGCTCATGGTGATGGCGCTGAGATTGACCGGGCAGCCCGGCGACAGCTGGGCCGTCCAGCGCAGGCTGTAGGGCTCGTCGCCCGGGAAGATGGGGGCGTCGGGGGCGACGGTGGGGGAGATGTCCCAGAGTCGGGGCGAGGGCGTGGAAGGCATGGCGGCGGCACCATAGCTTTGCCGGGTTGGTCGTGGTGTCGGTTAAATCCAACTGCCTGTCAACTCGTCGCCCGTCCAAAGAAAAGGCCCGCCAGGCCGAAAGACCGGGCGGGCCGTGCCGAGGCTCAGTGCCTCAGGGCTTGGGCAGGGCGTTCAGATAGGCCTTGTGGTTGACCGAGAACTCGTTGCCGTTGTAACGGTCCCAGTTGATCGACCAGGTCATCACGCCGCGCAGGCCCAGCGTCGGCGTGCGGGGCGCGTAGCTGCCGCAGTTGCGCAGCTGGGTCAGGCAGTTCAGCGCGTTCTGCACCTCGGCCACCGGGGTGAAGCCACCGCCGGCATACGAGTTGGCCGGCAGGCCGATGGCGACCTGGTCGGGCCGCAGCGCCGGGAACTTGAAGCCCGTGCCCGCGACGGTGAAGCCGGTCAACAGCATGTCGGTCATGGCGACATGGAAGTCGGCCGTACCCATGTTGTGGTACTGGTTGTCCAGCCCGGTGATGGGTCCCGAGTTGTAGTCCTGCACATGCAGCAGCGTGAGGTCGTTGCGCAGCGCGTAGATGACCGGCAGATAGGCGCCGGCTCGCGTGTCGCAGCCCGAGCAGGTGCCGCCGTAGAAGCTGTAGCCCAGCTGCACGAAGAAGGTCTCGGGCGCCATGGTCAGCACGAATTTGCTGCCATAGCGCGCCTTGAGCTGCTTCAACGCGCTGATGAGGTTGACCACCACGGGCGTGGTCGGGCTGGCGACATTGCTGTCACCCGCATTGAGCTGCAGGGAGTGGCCTTCGAAGTCCACGTCCAGGCCGTCCAGTCCCCAGCGGTCGATGATGCTGGCGACCGAACCGACGAAGGCCGTGACCGCCGCGGCGGACTCCAGCCGCACCTGGCCGTTGGCCCCGCCGATGGAGATCAGCACCTTCTTGCCCGCGGCCTGCTTGGCCTTGATGGCGGCCAGGAAGTCGGCGTCGGACTCGACGTTGGGGCACTCGCCCACCGGGCAGCGCTTGAACGCCACCTCGCCCGAGGTCGCCGAGGTCGGCTCCGCGAAGGACAGGTTGATGTGGTCCCACAGGTCGCTGACGTCCGCCATGCGCACATAGCCCGAGCCGTTGGCGAAGCTGGCGTGCAGATAGCCCACCAGCGAGTGCGTGCCTGAGGGCGGCGGCGGAGGAGGTGGCGGCGGAGGTGGCGGCGGAGGAGGAGGTGGCGGGGGTGGAGGCGGCGGAGGAGGCGGCGGAGGAGGCGGAGGAGGCGGAGGAGGCGGAGGAGGCGGAGGAGGCGGAGGAGGCGGCGGGTTGCCGCTGACGATGGTTCAGGGCTTGCCGCTGCCAACCGGGCCGTTGTTGGTGCGCGGATCCTCGCCGCGGGTCCACCAGTTGGCCTTGTAAGTCACGCCGGCGATGACCACGGTCTGCCCCTGGGTGTAGGCCGTGTTGGCGTCCCAGGTGCTGCTGGCCGGCGGCGGCGGTGGAGGAGGGGGCGGCGGAGGCGGCGGTGGGGGAGGAGGCGGCGGGGGCGTGCTGCCGTCCGCGGCGCCGATGTCCTGCCACAGGCTGCCATTGGTCGGGTTCCAGCCCGTGCTGGCGTAGTCGGTCTGGTTGACCAGGGCCTTGTAGTTGCGGCCCTGGTAGGTGACCAGGGAGCCGGCGGCGTAGTAGGTGTCGGGCTTCCAGGCCGGGTAGCTGGCGGCATGCACGCTCAGCGCAAGCAGGCCGCTGGCCAGCAGACCGATGGCGCTGCGCACGCGCTTGTGCGGCAAGGGAGGAGGTTTCAGGGGCGAGGGGGCTCTTCGCATGATGGGTCTCTGCGGTAGGTGGGCGGGCCGCGCCAGGGCGTGGCCTGCGGGTCTGCGAGAACTACTCAACTGCGGCTCGCAGCGCGCCTGCCGACGGGGCCGCCCACGGGCAGCCACCAGTCAACGCGGCGCAAGGTACCACTGAGATACCAATCAATGAAAGAGGGAAATCTGCTGGGGTGGAGTGCGTGTGTCTCGGCGCGTCAACAGGCCCTCGATCGGCTCGGAATTTGGCCAATTGTCATAGAAGAGATACCAGCGTCCGGCGCTTGCCCGGCAAGCTCGTCATTGGTTTGATACCAATTGCATGCCAGGAAGGTCGCGAGCAGGGCAGGCGGGGCAAAAATGGAAAGGGCGGCCCTTGCGGCCGCCCCTAGAAACGAAGCCTTGGGCGTTCGAAAAAAGATACGGGCGCAGGCGCTCCGACTCATGCCAGCCGCCCTGCATGGCGGCAGTCCTTCGCCGGGCGTCGGACAGGCCGCAGTGGCCTGTCCTCGGTCCCGGCTCAGCGCCGGAATTTGCCGTTCTGGTCGATGATGGCCAGGTCCACATAGTCCAGGCCGCTGTGGTCCTTGGGCCCGTAGCCGACCTCGATGCCGCCCACGTCGAAGCGGCCCATGCCTTCCAGCGCATCGCGCAGGCTCTGGCGCGTGGGGGTCTTGCCGGCGCGCTTCAGGCCCTCCACCAGCACCTTGGCCGACACATAGCCCTCGACGACCGTCGGCGTCAGGTCCACGCCGGCCTTCTGGGCTGCCTCGGAGATCTCCTTGATGATGGGCTTGGCGATGGAGCGCTCATAAGGGAAGACCTGGCTGACGATGACGCCGTAGGCGATGTCGCCCAGGTCCTTGATGAAGCCCATCGAGGCGTTGTTGGACAGGGTCACCAGCTGGGCCGTCGAGCCGGCCGCGCGCACCGCCTTCATGCCCGCCACGACGGCCGTGCCCGAGCCGATGAACATCACGGCCTGCGGCTGCTTCTCCAGCAGTTTGGGCACGATGGGAGCGAAGTCGGGCTTGGCGCGGTCGTACTTCTCGTGGGCGATGGGCTTCTTGTTGGTCTTGGTGAGGCCGGCCATGGCGCCCTGGACGGCGTCGTCTCCGAAGCTGTCGTCCACCTGCACGATGGCGATGCGCTCCATGCCGATCAGGCTCAGGTGCTCGATGGCCCGCTCGGCCTCGCGCTGGTAGGTGGCGCGCACGTTGAAGAGCCAGGGGTGGACCGGCTTGTGCAGCACCATGGCGCCCGTCGACGGGCCCACCAGCGGCACCTTGTGCTCGGTCAGCAGCGGCATGATGGCCTGGGTGTGAGGCGTGCCGCGGTTCAGGAACAGCGAGATGACTCCCTGGTCGATCAGCTGCTTGGCGTTGGCCGCCGCGATCTTGGGATCGAACTTGTCGTCCAGCGACACCAGGTTGATCTTCTGACCGTTGATGCCGCCGCCGGCATTGACGATGTCGAAATAGAGCTTGGCGCCCTTGGTCGCCTCACCCACGCTGGCCGCCACCTGGCCGGTGTGGCCGGCGGTCTGGCCGATGGTGAAGTCGGCGTGGGCGGTGCTCGCCAGCGCCGTTGCCGTGGCGGCGAGCAGGAGGCGGTTGGCCAGCTGCCGAAGTGACGTCGTCATGGGTTTGTCTCCTAGCTGCCCCTGGCTGCGGCGGGCTCTTGTCTGGATGCTCTGGGCGGCCTGCGCGCGGGAGACGTTATTCAAGCATGCGGGGTGTGTCGCCAGTGCGATGCCGCGATGTGGATAGTGCGTATGTCGCGGCAGCGGCTTGGCGCGTGAGGCCCAGCGGGGAGTTCGCCCCGCGGGTGACTCACTTTCTTGGGCGCCCAAGAAGTAAGCAAAGAAACCGCCCTGGTTCCGCCGCCCCTTGCGTTGCGAGGGGTTCCCTGCGCTTCTGGAGCACCGAGGCCCGCGCAAAACTCCCGTCGCTACGCCCTTGTCAAACGGTTGCGCGGAGCCAGTTCACGAAGCGTGCTGCGCACGCGCCTCGGCGCCCTGCGATGCTCGGCGGCATGGCTTGCCAAAGTGACCGACGGAATGGTCTTCTAGTATTTTTGGTTTGAGGCCCGAGCTCGATTCCATGACAAAAGTCTTGGATGGGCTGCAGAGCTATTCAGTCTTAAGCGCAAGTTGATAGTGAACTACTGCGGAAACTGCTGCTTCTCGGGTCCCGTTGCGAACTTCATACAATGGATACTCGCCCGATATGGGCTGGGCGTTAGCAATGGAAACAGGAATCAATCCGAGCCATCGCCTCGCAGGGTCTGGTTGCGTACTGATATATGCGCTCTTTGCATTGTAGCGTCGTATGGTGTTGGAGCTGCTGGGTAATGACATGCCGGGTCGTAGCAATTCGAACCGAACGGAATAATTTGAATCGTTGGGGAGTGGGAACGATTTCTCGGTTTTTAGAAGAAGTGCATGGCCGTCGTGACAGCAGGCCCGGACTAATGAATAGACTGTGTCATTTACAATCGCTTTTATATGTACCTCTTCTCCATCGTCTGGCTTTGAGTCTCCATAGAAAGCGACTTGCTTAATAATCAATACAACTTGTTTGGGGGAGTCGGCGGCCATGGGCGATGTGCAAGTCAAGCTTAGGCCGGCGATGAGCATCGCTTGGTGGGCTTTGCTTTGAATATAATTAAGCATTCTCAACCTCCGAATTGCTTGTGTTACTCGCCGCTTTGAGTGATTTCAAATGAAACAACAGCCACGACGGCGGGTGAGGCTGTATCGCTTTTTACGGGGTATAGCTTGTACTTTCCAGAATATGGAATTGATGCGGTGGCTCGTGCATTTGTGGCCAGTGCCTTGCTTTTATATATTGTAATTGGATCTTGCGCGCGAGCGACTTTCCCGGATTTGTAATTCATTTTGAACCAAATTTCATAGCTATCTGCTTCCGGAAGTGGTATTATTTTTTTCCCCATTGCTGGCCCTACTTTCATCCACTTTACACCCGCCACGCTTGGGAAAATATATTCAGTTCTATTTACTGAGCTTATAATCTGAAGTTCGGCATCGGGGTCGTCTGGATACAGTGTGATGCCGTTGATTCGCAGATAGACTGTGCCGGTTGCGTTGGTTGCGGTTTCGGCTTCGGCGGAAGTTATCGATTGACGTCCAAAAACCAATGCCGCGCCGACCACAATTAACCCTGTGACAATCGCAATTCGGGCCCATAGGGGATACGGTTCAATTAGTTTGAGGAATGATTCGATCATCCTTTTTTCTCCCTTGTGCGTTTGTAGCGTCGAACGGCATTTGTACACACTGGAGGGCGGCTGTCTAGCAAGTGTTCTATCTAGATAGAACCATGTCCACGAACTCGAAGTCTGACGGCCTCAGCGTCCGGGATCGTCGCGCCCTGCCGCTGCGCTCTGGGCGCATCCTCGGGATCCTCAGGATCGGGGTCAGATACGAGGTCTTAAATCTAAAGCCCAGCTTCGTCCCAAGGAGGCCGGCGGCACAAAGCTGGACTTGAGGCGCGTGACGGCGCCATAGGCACGCGTTGGCCGGCCAGCGTGATGGCGGGCCGGCCAGAACTGGCTGGGACAAGCACGCTGTCGGGGAACAGATGCGGGCGCGACTGTGCGCAGACACCTCAGCGCGCACTGGGTACGACTTACCCCGCGGCGCCACCGGCCCCACGCCTACTTCACGGTCACCGAGAAATTCTTCGACCCAAAGTTCATTCCCCCCGACGACGACGTGATCTCGAAGCCGTACTGCACATCACCCACCACCAGGTCGGCCATCCAGCCGAGGTTCTTCAAGTAGTTGAGGATGGCCAGCACGTCGATGGTCGTGTTGTTGGTCTTGGTGGTGCGCAAAAAGGAATAGACCATGTTGCTGCCGTTGTTGCCGCGGTAGACGTTCCAGGTGGCGCCGCCCACGTTGACGTTGGTGTAGACGGGAATCGCGCAGCCTTGCGCGGTCCAGTTGTAGGAGATGGGCTTGACGTTGCCGCAGCCGGCCGCGGTGCCGGTGTAGTTCAGCCACAGCATGATCTCGTGGGCGTTGTTGCCCACCCAGATGTCGTAGGCGGATTCCCAGGCGCCGCCGGCCGGCGTGGTGGCGGAGATGGTCGATGACAGCTGCGACATCGAGCTGATCGTCCGGTTCACCGTGTAGCCAATGTGCGGATAGGACTTGATGCCGCCGGTGTTGGGCTGGTCGGACCAGACGCCCCAGTCGGCATTCGTGTTGGCCCAGATCGTCTGCGCGCCGGCGGCCACGCCGCCGCAGGGCGACCAGACGTCGTTGTTGAAGGTGTACTTGCCGTAGGTCCAGCTGGCGAACAGGTTGGGAGCAGAACAGGACGCCGTCGCGGGCGAGGAGGCGGCCCAGGTGGCGGCTTGAGCGCTCGTCGAGGAGGCGAGGGTCAGGGCGACGAAGGCGGCGGCTGCGCCCAACGCGCGGTGGGTGGATTTCATATGTCTCCGATGTCGTTTGTTTGATGGAAGAAAGACGCCTGCGACGGCTGCCATGGCAGCGTTGTCATCAGGCAAATTAATTCGAGCCCCGAACAATTAGTTCGACCATCGGGCTTACCCGGTCTTCTGTAACTGCTGGCTCACCGGGCCGTCGGCCGCGCTGGCTGGGTGAGGATCTCGCCGGCGCTGGCTTCGGCGCGCCAGTCGCGGCAGCATGGGCAGGCCGGCGGCGTCGTCCGAAGTCCGCTCGAAAGTCCAGGCGGCTCGGGGCGGCTTGCGGGCTCAATCCTTGCCCCACGTCTGCCGAGCCGGCAGCCCCACATCCCCGCACTGCACCGCTGTCGAAACGACATGGCCACTGCCACTTCTCACGCTGCCGCGTCGCCCACCGTCGATGCGTCGCAGACCTGGCCGCAAGCCTTGCGCACCTTGGTGTGCTTGATGCTGAACGGTCCCCGATGAAGGTGTTCTTCAATCCATATCAGGAGCCCGGCCATGAGCGCCCCGCTGCACCCTTCCTGTGACCGTTCCATCGCCGCGGCCAAGCCCGAGGCGGCGACGGCCTCGCCGCCGCACGCGGCATGGATCCTCGCCACCACCATCCTCGCCTCCAGCCTGGCCTTCATCGACGGTTCGGTCGTCAACGTCGGCCTGCCCGCCATCGGCCGCAGCCTGGATGACAGCCGCATCGAACTCGCCTGGGTGCTCAACGGCTACCTGCTGCCGTTGTCGGCGCTGCTGATGATCGGCGGCGCAGCCGGCGACTTGTATGGGCGGCGCCGGCTGCTGGTCATCGGCACGGTGCTGTTCGCCGCCGCGTCGCTGTTGTGCGCGCTGGCGCCGGGCATGGCGTGGCTGGTGGCAGGCCGCGTGCTGCAGGGCATCGGCGCGGCGCTGCTGATGCCCAACAGCCTGGCCATCCTCGGCGCCAGCTTCAGTGGCGAGGCGCGCGGGCGGGCCATCGGCATCTGGGCCGCCGTGGGTGCCGCCGCGGGAGCGGTGGGCCCGCTGCTGGGCGGCTGGCTGATCGACGTCGTGGGCTGGCGCTCGATCTTCCTCATCAACCTGCCGATCGCCGCGGCGGCCATCGCGCTGGCGCTGCGTTACGTGCCGAACGAGCCCGAGCAGGGCCGCGCGCCGCTGGACCTGGCCGGCGGACTGCTGGCGTCGGCCGCGCTCGGCGCTCAGACCTGGGCGCTGACGCGCTGGAGCGCGGCGCAGCATGCCGACGCCATGACGCTGGCCGTTCTCGGCGCCGGGCTGCTGGCGCTGGGCGTGTTCGTCCTCGTGGAGAGACGCCGGGGCGAGCAGGCGATGCTGCCGCTGTCGTTGTTCCGATCCGCCGATTTCGTGGGCCTGTCGCTGCTCACGCTGCTGCTGTATGGCGCGCTCGGCGGGCTGCTGGTGCTGGTGCCCTACCTGCTCATCCAGGCGCATGGCTATTCGGCCACGGCGGCCGGGGCGGCGCTGTTGCCGCTGCCGGTGGTCATCGCGATCAGCTCGTCGGCGATGGGCAAGCTGGCCGCGCGCACCGGTTCGCGGCCGCCGCTCGTCATCGGACCGCTGGTGGTGGCCGCGGGCTGCGTGCTGGCGCTGCGCATCGAGCACGCCGGCAGCTACTGGCTCACGGTGTTTCCGGCGCTGCTGGTGATCTCGCTGGGCATGGCCGGCGCGGTGGCACCGCTGACCACGGCCGTACTGGCCTCGGCCCAGGCCGAGCACACCGGCGTGGCGTCTGGCTTCAACAGCGCCATCGCCCGCACCGGCGGCCTGATCGCCACGGCCTTGCTCGGCGGCGTGCTGGCCCTGCAGGGCGCCGCACTGGCCGCGTCGTTCCGCTGGGCCGCCGTCGTCGCGGCTGCCGTGGCCGTGGCGGCCAGCGCCAGCGCCTTCGTCTGGGTGGGCCGCGGCCCGTCCAAGGCGGCCTGACAAAGCCGCCCCGCGACTCGTTGCCCGCTACCAGTTGCCCTGCAAGGAGTTGCCGTTGAACCGGCTGTCTCCCGTGACCGCGCCCATGTCCACGAACTCGAAGTCCGACGCCCTCAGCGTCTTCAAGTTGGAGATGGTCGCGTCCTGCCACTGCGCACTCGGCTCGCCCTGCACATAGAGGTCGGAGCCGATGTCGGCCACATAGAGGCCGTAGCGCTGCATCGCGATTGCGACGGCTTTGGCCTGGGCGCTCCAGGAGGCCGGTGGCACAAAGCCGGCCTTCAGGCGCATGACGGCACCAAAGGGCACGCCGCCCACCGTGTCGCCACCCGCGTGGTGGCGTGCGGGCCACACGTGGCTGCGGGCGAGCACGCTGTCGCGCAGCGTGACGCGCAAGGCATGGCGGATCTCACCGGCGCTGGCTTCAGTGGCGCGCGCCAGCAGCGGCAGCATGGGCAGGCCGGCGGCGTCGCCCGAGGTCCAGGTGTCGGGCCGCATGGCGTTGCTCTTCAGGTCCCAGGCGGCCGTCGAGTAGCTGTACCACTGCGAGTTGACGTGATAGCTGGCATAGCTCTCCCACAGCCGGCAGCTGCCTTGCTCCACCACGAGCACATGGCGGTCGCCGCATTGCTGGGCGTCGTTGCAGGCGCCGCCCTCGGCCTTGATCACGTCGTCGCGCGGGAAGGGGAAGCGGCGGTTGGGCGCGGTCAGCGTCGTGCAGTCGCGCACCAGGCTGTAGCCGCCACCGACGGGCGCGGCGCAGTCGCTCTCGTCGGGCGCGCTGTCGCCGTTGCCGGCGCGTGGGTCGGTGGGGTTGAAGGAGACCGTCGGCCAATCCGTGGTGGCCGTGGCTGCGGTGCTGCCGTCCACCACGTTGTACGGGATGCCGTAGTAGTCGGCCGTCTGTTGCTGGTTCTCGCTGGTGCCCCAGTCCGGATGAAACGACCTCGTGCCGCCGATGCTGTTGATCCACGTCGCGCTGCTGGCGTGCACGGGGAAACGTTGAGCGTCGTCGATGCGCGTGTTGAACACGGCCGTGACCGAGAAGACATCGCAGCCGCCGATCTGCGGTACGGCGCCGGGGGCAGGTGAAGGAGCGGGCGAGGGCGCAGGTGAAGGAGCAGGGGCCGGTGGCGGCGCAGGCGGGGTCGGCGTTGGTGCCGGTGCCGGTGCGGGCGATGGAGTTGGTGCCGGCGCGGGTGCCGGGGAGCTGCTGCCTCCGCCGCCGCAGGCCGTCAGGCCGAGGGAGGCTGCGAGCAGCAGGGGGCCGACGCTGTGCTTCTTCTTCTCATGGATTCGCATCCGCCATTGATATCGCCAAATGACCCGCCGAGCTGCAATGGATGGTGACAAGTACAGCCCGCAAGCCGGCGACGGGCGCTGAGGCTTGTCGCTCAGCCAGCGACGGACGTACTGCTGGCAGCCCGGGACGGCCGTCAGGAGCGTGAGGTTTTGCGCAACCAGGCGTTCAGCGCTTGCCGTTGTCTGGCCCGGTCAGCCCATGCGCCTTCATCCAGCGCACCAGCGTTGGAAAGTAGTCGGCGTGAAAGCCCGTCGTGGTGGCGGCCTTGTGCCCGCTGTCGAGGTCGGTCGCCCACAGGCCATGGGCGGCGTGGTCGAGGAGGGTGATCTGGTGGTCGCGATTGCCGGCCTGCGCGAGGGCCTGGCGCAGCAGGGTCACGCTGCGCTCCACGGGCACGAAGGCGTCGCGGTCGCCGAAGACGGCGAGCATGGGTACCTTGACCTGGGCGTAGGAAGGCATGGGGTCGAAATACCAGAAGGTCTGGGCGCGCCGGCTCGGCAGGTCGGGCAGCTTCTCGTGGAACTCCACCAGGTGGGCCCAGCGCGCGTCGGTCTTGGTGCGGGCGGCCGCTTCCAGCCAGTCGCGGCCTTCGCCGGTCTTCACCCAGTGCATCAGGCGGCGCTCGTAGTCGGCCGCCTCGGCCACGTCCGCAGCGCTCAGGCCTTCGTTGCGTGCGCTGGTCTCGACGCGGTAGATCTCCTGCTCGGCCGCGGTGACGGACGGGCCGGACTGCGCGATGACGAAGGCGACGTCGCTGCTGCGCGCTGCCGCGATCGGGGCGACCCACCCGCCTTGGGAGTGGCCCCAGACGCCGATGCGGCCTGGATCGACGCCCGGTTGCTGCTTGAGCAGGCGCACCGCCGCGACGGCGTCGTCGGCCAGGTCGTTGAGGCCGGTCTCGCGCGTATCGCCCTTGGACTCGCCGACGCCGCGCTTGTCGTAGATGAGAGCGGCCAGCCCCTGGCTGACGAAGAACTCGGCCTGCTGGCGATAGGCCTCGCGCGGCGCATTGGTGGACATGGGTGCGAGCACGACGGTGGCGTGCGGGCCTGGTGTGGCCGGCAGCATCAGCGTGCCGGCCAGGCTCATGGCGCCGTTGGTCCAGCGCAGCGGGCGCTCGACGATATGGACGCGCTCGCCGACCAGCGGCTTGGCGCCAGCTTCGGCCCAGAGCAAGCGTTGGCCCTGCTGCTGCGCGGGCAATTGCTTCAGTGTCAGGCGCACCGGCCAGGGCGATTGCAGCGACGGCCCGGCGGTGGCTACGCCCGCGCCGCGTTCGAAGAGGAAGGACCAGCGGCCCGAACCGAATTCGATGACGGTGGGCTGCGGAAAATCGGTGAAGGACCCGACCGACACGAGTCGGCCATCGCCCAGCCGATACAGGCCCGGGGCGACGGCGGGCTGCGCCGCGGTCGCCACCTGGACCATCGACAAGCGGCAGCGATCGGCCGCTGCAGACAGCAGCGTCTCGCCGTCGCGCTGCGCGGCGCATGGCAGGCCGCCCATGGCAGCCGGCAGCGTGAAGCCGACGCGGCCGTCGTCCATCGTTGCGCCCGGCAGCGGCTGCCAGTCACCGCCCGCATTCACGCCACCACCCGGCATGGCGTAGGCCAGGCGGGGCTGGTGGTCGACGAACTCGGCACGCAGGCGCCAGAAGGCCGCACGGCCTTCCACCTCGATCAGGCCGGCCCATTCGCCGGGGTCGCTGGCTGCCGCGTGAGCACACAGCGGGGCCAGCAGCAGGGAGAGCAGGGAGGCACGGAATCGAGAGGAGGACATGAAGCAAGGTCGGAGGAATCGAAGGAAGCCGGCATCTTGCTCATCTCGGTCCGCTTGCGCCGCTGCGCTGCGACGGATTGCAGGATGACAACGACGAGCGGGCGGCTGCGAAGGTCCTGTCGATGGCTCGCGCGTCCGGCGGCAACGGCATGCAACCCTTTGTTTGCGGGTGTCAACGTGCTTTACACATTCTTCCTGGTCCTGGGAAAAACCCTTTATGAATCAATGGCTTGTATGGCTGGCTCGTTGTTTGCTAACGATGCCACCTTTCGACCACCAACGTTTGGAACCCTGGAGCATGCAATTGATTTCTCGTAAGTTTGCCGCCGGTCTCACCCTGGCCATTGCCAGCCTCGCAGCCCAAGCTGGCCCGGTGGTGGGTGGCTTCACCAACGGTGGCACGGTCGCCGTCTGTGACGACTGCTTCACCGGCCCGACCACGCTGGGTTTCACGGCCAACTACTTCGGCACCAGCTACAACAGCACCTACGTCAGCAACAACGGCTACGTCACCTTCGGCGCGGGCCAGGGCATCTTCACGGCCACCGGCCTGACGGGCGCCTACGCCGGCCTGCCCATCATTGCGGCCTTCTTCTCCGATGTCGACACGCGCGGTGTCGGCGGCGGCAACGTCAAGTACGGCACCGGCACCTACGCCGGCGCCAACGCCTTCGGCGTGACCTGGAACGCCGTCGGCTACTTCGGCTCCCATGTCGACAAGCTGAACACCTTCGAGCTGATCCTGGTGGATGCCTCGGCCGGCAACAGCGCCGGCGACTTCGACATCTACTTCAACTACAACCAGATCCAGTGGGAAACCGGTGACGCCAGCGGCGGCGCCGGCGGCTTCGGCGGCACCTCGGCTTCCGTCGGCTATGCCCGCGGCAACGGCGTCGCTGGCACCTATGCCCAGCTCAACGGTTCGCTGGTGAACGGCGCCCTGCTGGACGGTGGCGTCAATTCCCTGGTGCGCAACACCAATGACGGCGTGACCGGCCAGTACAAGTTCTCGGTCCGCAACGGCACCGTCGTGACGCACGAACTGCCCGAGCCGACCTCGCTGGCCCTGGTGGGCCTGGGCCTGGCGGCTGCCGCCGGCCTGCGCCGCCGCAAGGCTCGCGCCTGATCGGACAGAGCACCGAGGCCGCAAGGCCTCTGCACCTCAAGGCGGCCTGCGGGCCGCCTTTTTCATTGCTGGAGCTTCAGCGCGGGGCGCGCGACTCCAGGAAGACTTCTCTCAACACCGCTGCGGCATCCCGCCGCCATGCCGCGAACACCGCCGACGGCTCGATGGCCTCGGCCAGCGGCCGGAACACGGCGCCCTGGATGCCCGCCTGCTGGAAGGCCGCCGGCACGATGGACACGCCCAGGCCTTGGGACACCAGCGACACGACCGACAGCCAATGCCGGCCCTCGTGCTGCAGCCGCGGATAAAAGCCGTGCTGGCGGCAGATCTCGACGATGCGGGCGTGGTAGTCGGGCGAGCCCTTGCGGGAGAACAGGATGAAGGGCTGGTCGCTCAGCGTCGCCAGCGGGATCTTCTTCAGCTTCGCGCCCGGATGATTGGCCGGCAGGCAGGCCAGGAAGGGTTCGCTGTAAAGCGGTTGGGAGGCGAGGGCGGGCGGCAGGCGGTCGGTGTGAACGAGCCCCAGGTCCAGCTCTTCGGCCAGCAGGGCCTCGATCTGGTCCTGCGAGTTCAGCTCCACGACGACGACCTCGACCTTGGGATGGCTGGCCTGGAAGGCCTGCAGCCAGGCCGACAGGCCATTGAACAACGTGGAGCCGACAAAGCCCAGCCTGAGCCGACCCACCTCACCGGCCTGCACCTCGCGGGCGAGGGCGCAGGCGTCCTCGGCGCGGTCGAGCAGGGCCTGCGCGCTGCCGCGGAAGGTCTCGCCGGCCGGCGTCAGGCGCACGCCCTTGCTGTCGCGGTCGAAGAGGCGGGCGCCGACGCTGGCTTCCAGCTGTTGGATGGCCACCGATAGCGGCGGCTGCGAGATGGCCAGGCGCTGCGCGGCGCGGCCGTAGTGCAGTTCCTCGGCCAGGGCGAGGAAGTAGCGCAGGTGGCGGAACTCCATGGCACGGATGTCGGCTGTAATAGGCATGGCGAATCGTCGAAGTCGTTTTCTGAATTGGACACGAATCGCGCCGAGAGGAATACTGGGCGCCATACGCGCCCTTCACTCGGGGGCCGAATCCAACACCTCAAGGACACACCATGGCCACCAAGGCAAGCTTTCATTGGGACGATCCGCTGCTGCTGAATGAGCAGCTCTCTGACGAGGAGCGCATGGTGCGCGACGCCGCCGCCGCGTATTGCACCGACCGCCTGCGTCCGCGCGTGCTGGAGGCCTTTCGCAATGAAAAGACCGACGCCGGCATCTTCCGCGAGATGGGCGAGCTGGGCCTGCTGGGCCCGACCATCCCGACCGAATACGGCGGCGCCGGCCTGAACTACGTCAGCTACGGCCTGATCGCCCGCGAGGTGGAGCGCGTGGACTCGGGCTACCGCTCGATGATGAGCGTGCAGTCGTCGCTGGTGATGGTGCCCATCAACGAGTTCGGCAACGAGGCCACCAAGAAGAAATACCTGCCCAAGCTGGCCAGCGGCGAGTGGATTGGCTGCTTCGGCCTGACCGAGCCCAACCACGGCTCCGACCCCGGCTCCATGGTCACGCGCGCCCGCAAGGTCGACGGCGGCTACGAGCTGACCGGCAGCAAGATGTGGATCACCAACAGCCCCATCGCCGATGTCTTCGTCGTCTGGGCCAAGGACGACGGTGGCCAGATCCGTGGCTTCGTGCTGGAGAAGGGCGCCAAGGGCCTGAGCGCTCCGGCCATCCATGGCAAGGTGGGTCTGCGTGCCTCCATCACCGGCGAGATCGTCATGGACGGTGTGTTCTGCCCGGAGGAGAACGCCTTCCCCGAGGTGCGCGGCCTGAAGGGGCCCTTCACCTGCCTGAACAGCGCCCGCTACGGCATCGCCTGGGGCGCGCTTGGCGCCGCCGAGGACTGCTGGCACACCGCCCGCCAGTACACGCTGGACCGCAAGCAGTTCGGCAAGCCCCTGGCCGCCAACCAGCTGGTGCAGAAGAAGCTGGCCGACATGCAGACCGAGATCACGCTGGGCCTGCAGGGCTGCCTGCGCCTGGGCCGCATGAAGGACGAGGGCACGGCGGCCGTCGAGATCACGTCCATCATGAAGCGCAACAGCTGCGGCAAGAGCCTGGACATCGCCCGCATGGCGCGCGACATGCTCGGCGGCAACGGCATCTCCGACGAGTTCGGCATCGCCCGCCATCTGGTCAACCTCGAAGTGGTCAACACCTACGAGGGCACGCATGACATCCATGCGCTGATCCTCGGCCGCGCGCAGACGGGCATCGCGGCGTTCTGATGACCTTGCGGGACAGACCAGCCCGCAGGGCTGCTCTGTCCTCAACTGACTCAGCGGGTGGCCTTGCGGGACAGACCAGCCCGCAGGGCTGCTCTGTCCTCAACTGACTCAGCGGGTTGCCTTGCGGGACAGACCAGCCCGCAGGGCTGCTCTGTCCTCAACTGATTCAGCGCTCGCTATGCCTAATGGCAGGGCGGCGGCTGCCCGGCATGCTGCGGTTTCTTCAACAGGAGACCGCCGATGACCACCCGCCGCCACGCCCTGCTTGCCGCTGCCACGCTGCCCGCTGCCGCTTCGGCGGCCACGGAACCGGGCTGGCCGTCGGCCGACGTGATTGCCAGGCGTGTGGAAGAAGCCCGCGCCGCCGAAACCGCCTTTGCAGCGGCCTTTGCGGCCCGAGACGTGGCGGGCTTTCGGCGCCTGCTGGCGCCCGACACCATCTGGATGGGCAAGGCGCCGCTTCACGGCCCCGATGCTGTGATGACGGCCTGGAACGGCCTGCTCACCTCGGCCAAGCCACCCTTCAGCTGGTCGCCCGACCTGGTGCTGGTGCTGCCCAGCGGTGACCTGGCCCGCACGACCGGCCCAGTGCTGGATCCGGATGGCAAGGTCACTGCGCGCTTCCAGTCGGTGTGGCGGCGCAAGCCGGCCGGCGGCTGGGAGATCGTGTTCGACTTCGGAACTGAGGTCTGTCGCTGACTACTTCTTGAGCAGCTGGATCTCGAACAGCTTGGGCCACAGCTTGCCGGTGACGAACAGCCGCTTGGTCTTGGCGTCGTAGGCAATGCCGTTGAGCACGGCGTCGGGGCTGCTGCGCAGGTTGTCTGGCAGCAGGCCGCGCAGGTCGATCCAGCCGGTCACGCGGCCGGTCTTGGGGTCGATGCGGGCGATGCGGTCGGTCATCCAGACATTGGCCAGCACCTCGCCCTCCACCCACTCCAGCTCGTTGAGCTGGTCGACGGGCTTGCCGTCGGCCGTCACGCGGACGCGGCGAAGCTCCCTGAAGGTGTTCGGGTCGAGGAAGCGCAGCTCAGGGCTGCCGTCGCTCATGACCAGTTCCTTGTCGCTGTGCGTCAGCCCCCAGCCCTCGCCGGGGTAGTTGAACTTGCGCCAGAGCTTGAAGGTCTTGAGGTCGAGCACATAGGCGGTCTGCTCGGTCCAGGTGATGCCGATCAGGCGGTCGCCCCATTGCGAGATGCCTTCGCCAAAGACATCGGCCGGCAGGTCGACCTGCTGCACCACCTTGCCCGTCTCCAGTTCGACCTTGCGGATGCTGGAGCGCCCGCGCAGGCCGGTCCCTTCGAACAGAAAGCCGTCGTGGAAGAACAGGCCCTGGGTGAAGGCGTCACCATCGTGCGGATAGCTCTTGACGACCTTGAAGCCCTGCACGGGTGTGGCAGCGAGAACCGGGGCGGCGAGGGTGGCGGCGAGCAAGGCCAGCGCGGCGCGGCGCGGCAGGGACGAGAAAGAGGGCATGAAGCGCATGCCGTCAGCCTAGCCGATGCCGGAGCCGCTCAGCTGTCTGCAGCAGTTCTTTGCTTTCGCAGGGCCAGTGCCTGGAGGGTGTAGCCCGCGATGAACAGGCCCAGCCAGGCGAGCAGGGCGGTGCGCACGAGGGGCGAGTCCGGTCCGGTCGCCAGAGGATGGGCTGCGGGCAGTCGGGTCAGGGTCTCGTTGATGCCGGGCACCAGCAGCAGGAAGAAGCTGAACGAGAAGCCCAGCGTGGCCAGGCAGGGGCGTGCGCGGCCGAGGAAGGACAGGCGCGGTGCCAGCAGGGCGCCCGACACCGCGAGCAGCGCCAGGATGCCCAGCGCATGGCCCGGGTTGAACCCGCCCGTGCTCGACAGGCCGAAAGCCGTCAGCACCGACAGCAGCAGCCCGCCGAGGTAGACGCGACCGGACGTGGTGCCGGGTTGGATCGCGCGATGGCGGGCCAAGGCGTAGAGGCCGGCCGCGAGTGGCACGAGGCTGATCGCGGTGTGTGCAATGCCCAGGGTGGAGAGGGGGTGAGGCATGAGGGAAGGCAGTGTGGATGACGGCGAAACTGTAGAAATTCCGCCTGCCGCCGGGGGTGACATGTGGATGACAAAAACGTCATCCGCAAGGTCACGGCGGCTGCCGACAATCCAGCCGCATGAAGATCCTGGTCATCGAGGACGACCCCAAGACGGGCGACTACCTGAAGAAGGGGCTGCGCGAGAGCGGCTACACGGTGGACCTGTCGCGCACCGGCACCGACGGCCTGCAGATGGCCCTGAACAACGCCTATGACCTGGTGGTGCTGGACGTCACCCTGCCCGGCATCGACGGCTGGCAGATCATGCCGGCGCTGCGCGAGCAGGGCGATGTGCGCGTGCTCTTCCTGACCGCGCGCGACCAGTTGAGCGACCGCATCCGCGGCCTGGAACTGGGCGCCGACGACTATCTGGTCAAGCCCTTCTCGTTCACGGAGCTGGTGCTGCGCATCCGCACGCTGCTGCGGCGCGGCGTCGCGCGCGAGGCCGACGTCTACGAGGTGGCCGACCTGAAGCTGGACGTGCTGCGCCGCAAGGTCACGCGCGAAGGCAGCGAGATTGCGCTGACCAACAAGGAGTTCCTGCTGCTGCACCTGCTGTGCCGGCGCCAGGGCGAGGCGCTGTCGCGCACCCTGATCGCCTCCGAGGTGTGGAACATGAACTTCGACAGCGACACCAATGTGGTTGATGTCGCCATCAAGCGGCTGCGCGCCAAGGTCGACCGGCCGTTCGCGACGCCGCTGATCCATACCGTGCGCAGCGTGGGCTATGTATTCGGCGACGCGCCGGAGGGGGCGCCATGAGGCTGCGCTGGCTGCCTCGCTCGCTGGCCGTCCGGGTCACGCTGCTGTGCGCGCTGATCGCCGCGTGGACGACGGGCATGCTGGGCATGTTCTATTTCTTCAGCGCCCGCACGGCCATCCTGGCGCATGCCGATGAGCAGCTCACGGCAAGGGCCGAGCACTTTCGCCGCATGGTGGGTGACGTTCGCACGGTGGAGGAGCTGCGCGATCGCGCCATGCTGTTCGAGGCCTTGCTGGGCTCGGCCGACGATGTGCTGATGCTGCGCCGTCCCGGCGAAGCGCCGCTGGTCGAGATCAACCCGGTGCGCGCCGCGCCGCCACCCGGCCTGGTGCCCGGCCCTGTGCACGACATGCAGGCGCCCGGCCAGCCGCGCCTGCACTGGGTGTCGGCCTTGGCCCGCTCGGGCCCGGACGGCAGCGCCATCGAGGTGGTGGCCGGCCACCCGCTGGTGAGCGAGATGCAGATGATCGCCATGAGCCGCGACAAGGCCATCACCGGCACCGCCATGGCCATGCTCGCCTCGACCTTGCTGGTGGGGTGGGTGCTGCGCCATGGCCTGCGGCCCCTGCATCGCGTGGCCGCGCAGGCGGCCCAGATCAACCCGATCAACCTGGCCATCCGGCTGCCCGAGCACGACGCGCCGCAGGAGTTGCGCGACATGGTGGCCGTCTTCAATGCCATGCTGGACCGCATCTCGACGGGCTACGAGCGCCTATCGCAGTTCTCGGCCGATCTGGCGCATGAGATCCGCACGCCGGTCGGCACGCTGATCGGGCAGACCCAGGTCGCGTTGAACCGCTCGCGCAGCCCGGCCGAGTACCAGCAGCTGCTGGAATCCAATCTGGAGGAGCTCAACCGGCTGCGGCTGATCGTCGACAACATCCTCTTCCTCGCCCAGGCCGACCACGCAACGCTGGACATCCAGCGCGCGCCTCTGGACATGGCCGAGGAGCTGCGCCTGATCGCCGAGTATTTCGAGGGTCCGGCGGACGAGGCCGGCCTGCGCTTCGCGGTGCAGGCGCATGGCAGGGCGCTGGTGAACACGGCCCTGTGCAGGCGGGCCGTCCACAACCTGGTGGTCAACGCGCTGCGCTACAGCACGCCGGGCACGACGGTCCGCCTGATCGGATCGGAGGACGAGACGAGGTCGACGCTGGCGGTGGAGAACGATGGCCTGCCGATCCCACCCGAGCAGCTGGGCCGCCTCTTCGATCGCTTCTACCGCGCCGATGCGGCGCGTGGCCGGCCCGCCGAGTCCAGCGGCCTGGGGCTGGCCATCGTCAAGGCCATCATGGCTTTGCATGGCGGCGAGGCCGGCGTGTCGTGCACGCCGCAGGGCACGATCCGCTTCGAGTTGAGGTTTCCGCGCGCCGGGGCGGAGCTCAGTCCAGGTCGAGCAGCGGCGGCACCACCGCCTGGAGCAGCGTCACCAGTTCGGCATCCATGAAGCGATAGTCGTCGGGGATGTCCAGCACATGCAGCGCTTTGCCCGCCAGCAGCGCGGCGTGATCCTGCATCAGCCGCGAGCGGTGCTTGGCTTCCATGACGAGGATGACGTCGGCCCAGGTCAGGTCGGCCTCGCCGACCTGCCGGCGCGCGCTGGCGCTGGTGCCGGCCGAGCGCACGTTCAGCGCGGGGTGGCGGCGAAAGACCTGCTCGGCCGTCGGGCTGCGCCACTGGTTGCGGCTGCAGATGAAGAGGACGTTGAGCCTGGCAGCTCTCACGCGCCGCCCAGGGCCTTGAACAAGGCCGCCTGCCGCACCCACTGCTGCAGGCGCAGGCTGATGCGGGTCTGCTCGGCGTCGAGGACGGTGCTGCGGATCTGCAGCCAGTCGGCGCGCGAGATGGCACCGACGTCATAGCGCAGCTTGGCCAGGCGCTCGTTCTCGGTCGCTTCCTTCAACCGGCCGGCATTGGCCTGCAGCTGCTGGGCCGAGCGGTCGGCCTCGATGCGCTGGGTCTCGATGTCGGCCAGGGCTTTCTGCAGCGTGTCGCGCAGCGTCAGCGCGGCGCTGTCGAGCTCGCTGCGGGCACCGTCGCGCAGCAGGTTCAGGCGCTGCCAGTCGATCAGCGGCACGGCGAGGTTGGCGGCGAAGGAGGCGAGCGGCTGCGACAGCCAGTCGCTGGAGCGCGTGCCACCGGTGCTCAAGCCGGCGGAGAAGCTCAGGCGCGGATAGCGCTCGGCCTCGCTGACACGCAGCCGCGCCAGGGCCGTGTCCACGCCGAGGCGGGCACGTTGCACGTCCGGGCGCTGGGCCAATACATCCGCGGGCTCGGCGAGGCGCCAGCGCGGCGGCGCGGCGGCGGGCAGGGCTGCCTCAGGCGCGGGGCCGGGCAGGGGCTCGTCGAGCAGCAAGGCCAGGCGCTGGCGCTGCAGCAGCTGGTCGGCGGCAAGGTCGGCCAGGCGGGTCTCGGCGGCCTGCACGTTGACGGCGATCTTGTCGAGCTCGATGGGCAGCAGCTTGCCCTCGCGCACACGGGCGCGGGTCAGCTCCAGCGTCTCGCGGGTCAGCGTGAGCTGGTCTTCGGCCAGCGGGCGTTGAGCGCGGATGGCGGCCAGGGTCCAGTAGGCCTCGGCGACCTGGCTGCGGATCAGCAGGCGGGCGGCGGCGATGTCGGTGCGCGCGGCTTCGGCCTGGGCACGCTGGGCGGCCGTGGACTGGGCCAGGCGATCCCACAGGTCGAGCTCGTAGCCGACGCCCAGCGACGCGCCATAGCTGCGGCTCCAGCCGGTGGAGGTCGTCACGGGAATGGTGACGCCGCCCACCTCGACATTGCGCGTGCTGCTCTGGGTCTCGACGGGCCGGCTCGCGTTGGCAGAGACGCCGGCGCTGGGCAGCCAGCGCAGCTCGCTTTGCTCGGCCAGCAGTTGGGCCTGCTTCCAGCGCTGCGCAGCCAGCGCGATGTCGCGGTTGGCGTCCAGCGCACGCGCCTGCAGGGCGGCGAGCTTGGGGTCGAGCAGACCGGCCCAGTCGGGCTGGGCGTCGCCGCTGCTCAGGCTCCAGGCGGTGGGGGAGGCGACTTCGGGAGCCTTGACGGTCGGGCCGAGGGCGCAACCGGCGAGCAGCAGCGCGGTGGCGATGGCGATCAGGTTCAATTTCATGGCTTGCTCACTCTCGGGCCAATGCATCGACGGGGCTCAGCGCCGCTGCACGCCGTGCCGGCAGCGTGCCGAAGATCAGGCCCACGCCGCTGGACACCGCAAAGGCCACGCCCAGGGCCGCCCAGCTGATGACCACCTGCAGATGTTGCTGGGCCGCGTTGACGGCCTGCGCCGCCAGCCAGCTCAGCAGCACGCCCACCAGGCCGCCCAGGACGCACAGCACGACGGCCTCGATGAGGAATTGCAGCCTGACATCGCCCTGGCGCGCGCCCACGGCCATGCGGATGCCGATCTCGCGGGTGCGCTCCGACACCGACACCAGCATGATGTTCATGACGCCCACGCCGCCCACCAGCAGCGAGATGGCCGCGACGCCGGCGAACAGGGCCGCCATCGCGCTGGTCACGCTCTGGAACTTGCGGAACTCCTCTTCGCCGTTCCAGGTGCCGAAGTCCTCGCGCCCGTGCAGGGCCTTCAAGCGGTGGATGATCTGCTCGCGCACCTGCTGGGGCGGCACGCTCAGGTCCAGCAGCACGTCGAAGTTGTCGACGTCGGGGCGGGCATCGAGCTTGCGCGAGAAGGTGGTGTGGGGCAGATAGAGCTGGCCCAGCCAGCTGCCGAAGCTGAAGGCGCCGCCCTCGGGCGCGACGACGCCGACGACGGTGAAGGGCAGGGCGGCCGTGGGCGGTGGCGGCGCGCCGGGCACCGCCGCCTGGTCAGGGGGCGCCATGCCGGGGTTGACGAAGACGAGCTGGCCGATCGGCGACTCGCCTTTCTTGAACAGCGCGTCGCGCGACTTCTCATCCAGCACGACGACCTGGCTGCGCGTCTCGAAGTCCATCGCATTCAGGTAGCGACCCTGCACGACCTTGAGCTTGCGCGCCTTCAGCGTCGCCGCGTCACCACCGATGGCCTCCAGCATTGCGTCGCGCGACTGGTGGCGGGCGGTCAGCTGCATCTGGCGGTTCAGCGTGACGCTCTTGACGCCGTTCAAGGCGCGCAGCGAATCGATCTCGTGCGGCCGGAAGGGCTGGGGCACGGCGCCCGGCGGCAGGCTGGGGTTGCCGCGCCAGACCGGGATGCGGCCGGAGATCAGGCTGCTGAGGTCGGTCTCGATGGAGGCACGGGCCGCGGTGGTCAGCGCGACGATGCTGACGACGGAGGCGATGCCGATGCTGATGCCCAGCATGGACAGGGCCGTGCGCAGGCGGTTGCCCTTGAGTGCCAGCAGCGCCGTGGCGACAGCTTCGCGCCACTGCACCTGCAGGCGCCGCAGCCGGCCGCCTTCCTTGACCGGCGGCGCGTCGCTGGGCAGCTCAGTGGGCGGCCGGTGGCCGGCCGGCGTGCCGTTGTCGGCGACGACCTTGCCATCCTTGAGCTCGATGATGCGGCGCGCATGGGCGGCGACCGCGGCATCGTGGGTGACCAGGATGATGGTGTGGCCGCGCTGGTTCAGCTCTTCCAGCAGGCGCAGCATCTCGGCGCCTGAGGCCGAGTCCAGGGCGCCGGTGGGTTCGTCGGCCAGGATGATCTGGCCGCCGTTCATCAGCGCCCGCGCGATGGAGACGCGCTGCTGCTGGCCGCCCGAGAGTTCATTGGGCCGGTGATGCAGTCGCTCGCCCAGGCCCAGGCGCTCGAGCAGCGCACGCGCGCGCTCGCCGCGCGGGCCGGTGCCCACGCCGGCGTACACGGCGGGCAGGGCGGCGTTGGCGCGCGCATCCAGATGGGGCAGCAGGTGGTAGCGCTGGAAGATGAAGCCGAAGCGCTCGCGGCGCAGGGCGGCGAGGTCGTCAGGGCCCAGCGTGCTGGCGTCGTGCCCGTCGATGACGAAGCTGCCGCGCGTGGGGTTGTCCAGGCAACCCAGCACATTCATCAACGTGCTCTTGCCCGAGCCCGACTGGCCCATGATGGCGACGAACTCGCCGGCCTCGATGTTGAGGCTGACGCCGTCCAGCGCGGGGACGTCGATCTCGCCCAGCTGGTAGTGCCGGGCGACGTCCTTCAGCTCGATCAGGGCCATGATCAGCTGCTGGCTGCGCTGCCAGCCGATGCCGCCGCATCCGCCGCACTCGGCGGTGCCAGCAGCACCTTCTCGCCGGCCTTCAGGCCGTCCAGCACCTGCACCTTGGCGCCATCCTGCAGGCCGACCTTGACCTGGCGCGGCGTCTGCTTGTTGGCGGCGTCCAGCACCGTCACCGTGTAGCGGCCGTCCTTGCCGCGTTCGCCGAGAGCCACGACGGGCATGGCCAGCACCTGCCTGGCCGAGCCAGTCTCGATGTCGACCTGCACCGTCATGTCGCTGAACAGCGCTCTCTCGCGGTTGTCCACCTCGAAGAGCACGTTGTAGAAGACGGCATTGCCGGCGCGTTCGGGCACGGGCTGGATGACGCGCACCTTGCCCTCGTAGCGCTTGCCTTCGCCCGACAGCGTCGAGAAGCGCGCCGTCTGGCCCACTTTGATGGCCTGGATGTCGGCCTCGGGCACCTTGGTGCGCACGGTGATGGTGTCCAGATCGGCCAGCGTCAGGATGACGGGCGTGATCTGCACCGAGATCAGGGTCTGGCCGACCTGTACCGGCAGGTTGACGACGGTGCCGTTCATGGGCGCCGTGATGCGGGTGTAGGAGAGGCTGACCTTCTTCTTGTCCAGCTCGGCCTGCAGGCGCGTCAGATTGGCGGCCTGGCCGCGCAGATCGGCCTCGATCTTGGCGAGTTCGGTCTCGGCCTTCTCCGCCTCGTTGCCCGAGGTGGCCTGGCCGGCCAGCAGGCGCTGCTGGCGCTTGAGTTCGCGGCGCGCGGCGTCGGCATCGACCTTGCGGCTGTCGATGGAGGCGCTGGCCTGGGCCACGGCGGCTTCGGCCTGGGCGACGTCGCTGCGTGCCAGCTCGGGGTCGAGGCTGACGAGGAGGTCCCCCTTCTTGACCTGCTGGCCGAGCTCGATGTGGATGGTCTGGATCTGGCCGCTGACCTGGGCGCCGACATCGACCTTGGTCTTGGCCTGCAGCACGCCAGCGGCTTGCACGCTCTGCGTGACATCGGCCAGGGCGACGACGCCGCTGGGCGGCGGAGGCGGCGGGGGCGGGGTGCGGGTGAACCACCAGGTGGCGCCACCGATGGCGAGCACGGCGACGACGATCAGGCGCACACGCCAGCGTTTCAGAAACGAGTCTTTCTTCATGTCCCTCCCAGGACGATGGGGTCTTGCGCCCCTTGCAGCCGGCGTCGGCGCGATGGGTCGGCTAGCGTAGCAGTCGAACGGAGCCTGGCGGCTCCACTTCAGCCATCGTCGTCAGTGAATATCACCTTGGCGAAAGTCATGTGGGGTCAGGGCTTGCGCCTTCAAGCCCGCCGATCTATCCCGCCGATCTATCAGCGGCTATGCGACGTGAGCCGCGCGAGCGGCGACGCCATGCTGACGCCCGGAGCCGCTGTGCTGGCGCCACGCCCAGCCTTGGCGTCGTCATCCTCGCCACCGGCCGTCAGCGCGGCGATGCTGTCCGGGTTGCGGCGCATGGCCACGCCCACGGCGAGGATGTCGATGACCAGCAGGTGCAGGATGCGGCTGACCATGGGCAGGTGGGTGGCGATGTCCTCGATGTGGTCGACGATCAGCGTCACGTCGGCCTTCTTGGCCAGTGGGCTCTGGCTGGCCGTGATGGCCACGACCTTGGCGCCGCGCTCCTGGGCCTTTTCGACGACGGACAGCAGCTCGGGCAGGCGGCCGCCGCTGCTGATGACGACGGCCACATCGCCCTCGCGCAGCACGTCGGCGGCCAGCAGCTGCAGACGCGGGTCGGTGTAGGCGCCGCAGGGCATGCCGAAGCGCAGGAACTTGAATTGGGCGTCCTGGGCGACGACGCCGTAGTGGCCCAGCGCAAAGAACTCGATGCGCCCGGCGCCCAGCAGCATGTCGATGGCGCGGTCGATGGTGTCGCGGTTCAGGTGGCTGCGCACCTGCAGGATGGCGCTGGCCGTGTTGCCCAGCACCTTGGCGCCCAGCTCCAGCATGGAGTCGTTGGTGTTGACCTGGGTGTGGGTGACGGGCACGGTGCCGGTCAGGCCCGAGGCCAGACGCAGCTTGAAGTCCGACAGGCCCTCGCAGCCCAGCGAGCGGCAGAAGCGGATGACGGTCGGCTGGCTGACGCCGGCGGCGCGGGCGATCTCGGCGATCGGGTCGTTGAGCACCGAACGCGGCTGGGCCAGCACCAGGTCGGCCACGCGCAGTTCGGCCGGCGACAGCTCGCTGCGGGCGCGGCGGATCTGGCCCAGGATGGCCGAGCCGGGCGAGGCCTGCAGATTGCGCAGCTGGTTCTCGAGAATGGCCGAGGCGCCCTTGAAGGTGGCGTGCTCGGCGGTGATGACAAAGGTCGGGATGGCCGACACATACTCGCGGAAGCGCCCCTTGTCCTCGAAACGCTCGCGAAAAGGGCTGCGGTCGAAATACTCGCCCAGGCGCGGCACGATGCCGCCGCCGATGTAGATGCCGCCCAGCGATCCCAGCGTCACGGCCAGGTTGGCCGCGGCCGTGCCGAGCAGGCCGCAGAAGACCTCCAGCGTCTCCAGGCAGAGCTTGTCGCCGTCCTCCAGCGCACGCTGGGTGATGGCCGGGGCGAGCAGCGGCTCGGCATCGGTCACGCCGTTGCGGTCGGCCAGGGCCTTGTAGATCAGCTCCAGGCCGGGGCCGGAAATCAGGCGTTCGTAGGAGACGTGGTCCAGCGTCTTCCAGGCGAACTTCAGGATGTCCATCTCGCGCTCGTCGCGCGGGCCGAAGTTGACGTGGCCGCCCTCGGTGCCCAGCGCAATCCAGCCTTCGCCGGCCGGGATGAGGCCGGACACGCCCAGACCCGTGCCGGCGCCCAGCAGGCCGATGACGCTGGGCCGGCGCGCCTGGCCGCCACCCACCTGGTGCACGTCCACCTCGGCCAGCCGGGGCAGGGCCATGGCCAGGGCGGTGAAGTCGTTGACGACGACCAGGGTGTCCAGGCTCAGGCGCTGGCGCATCTCGTCGATGGAGAACTGCCAGTGGTAGTTGGTCATGCGCACCCGGTCGCCCTCGACCGGGTTGGCGATGGCGATGGCCGCGTGGGCGATCTGCTGCGGGCCACCCATGTCCTGCCAGTTCAGGCCCTGCAGATAGGCGCGCACGGCGGCGTGGAAATCGGCGTGGTCGGCGCAGCGCAGCGAGGCCATCTGCGTGAATTCGCCCGGGCCGATTTCCAGCGTGAAGCGGGCATAGGTGCCGCCAATATCGGCAAGCAGGCGGGGGCTGTCGAAACGGGGCATGGGCGCTGGAGGAAACCTGAAGGAAAGACGGGCGATTATCAGCAGGCGCGCAGGCGGCCCGCTCTGGTCCCAGTCGGGGGCGATTACCAGGAAAAGGTTTCGATAGGTTGTAGCTTCACTACAGCCCATCGGCAATCGAGTTTCCCCAGGGGCGATGGCCCGGTTATCGGGATTTGAAAGCGTTTTCGTCGTCGCAAACGGAATCCCAGGGTGAGCTTGTATTGCTGAAATCATGTAGTTTTGCTACCGTCCGCCGCGACCGTAAATTCACCCTTTTGAGCCCTGTGTCTGCCCACGCCCGACTCCTGAATATCCTCAGCCTTTTGCCCTGCCTCGTTTCGGGAGTCCTCGCATGAGCGCCGCCTATCCCTGGCTGGTGGCCGACGTCGGCGGTACCAATGCGCGTTTCGGCACGGTGGCTGGCCCCGGCGCCGCGGTGGAGGACGTGCGCGTGCTGCCCGTGGCGGGCCATGCGGGTCCGGCGGCTGCGGTGCGCGCCTATCTGGAAGGCCAGCCTGCCGGCAAGGCCAGGCCGCAAAGCGCGGCCTTTGCGCTGGCGACGGCCCTGGACGGCGACCACATCGAGCTGACCAATGGCGCCTGGAGCTTTTCTCGCTCGGGCACGCAGGCGGAACTGGGCCTGAAGACGCTGCTCTGCCTGAATGACTTCGAGGCTCAGGCGCTGTCGCTGCCGCGGCTGCGGGCCGACCAGTTGCGCGCCTGGGGTGCGCCGCCGCCGGCGACGGGCGATGTGGCCGTCGGTACGGTGATGGCCGTCATCGGCCCGGGCACGGGCCTGGGTGTTGGTGGTGTCGTGCGCGCGCCGGGCCGTTGGCTGGCGCTGCCGGGGGAGGGTGGCCATGCCACACTGGCGCCGGCCGATGATTTCGAGAGCGCCGTGCTGAGCCATGCACGCCGCGAGTTCCCGCATGTGTCGGCCGAGCGCTTCCTGTCGGGCATCGGCTTGCCGGTGCTGTGCCGCTGCGTGGCCGCGGCCCTGGGCCAGGGCGAGGAGGTCGGCGCGCTGACGACCGAGCAGATCGTTGCCCGCGGCCTGTCGGCCGAGTCGCCGGCCTGCTCGCGCACGCTGGATGTGTTCTGCGCCATGCTGGGAGGTTTTGCCGGCTGCGTCGCGCTAACCCTGGGTTCGCGCGGCGGCGTCTTCATTGGCGGCGGCATCGTGCCGCGCCTGGGCGAGCGCTTCTTCCAGTCGGAGTTCCGCAGCCGCTTCGAGGCCAAGGGACGCTTCCAGTCCTTCCTGGCGGGCATTCCCACGGCCCTCATCACCGACACGCTGGCGGCCCTGTCGGGCGCCTCGCTGGCGCTGGAGCAGGCCGACGCCTGATCCGCCGCGCGCGGTCTGCGCGCGGCCCTGATCTCCCTTCCTGAAGCCACGCCGGCCGCCACATGCGGCCGGCGTGGCTTTGTCGCATCTGGGCCTTCCATGCATACCGGTTGGCGCTGCGGCCGCGCCGCGCGTCCCGTTTCGTGCGTTTCGTCACGACCGTCGACCCTGTTGTTAACCCCTAAGCCAATGCTGTAGTTGCGCTACAAGTTTTGGCTTGCGACTGAGTTGTCAGACAAGTCGATCTACCGGAAGTATCAATTCCATGCTGGTATACCCTTGGTTTTTGGCCGAAATCAGGTCGCTTCTTCGCAACGTCTAGGGTTTACGCAGGTGCGGAAAAAAATCTAGTTTTGATACAAACACGGTCGAGACGTTGGGTTCTCGCCCACAAGACGCAGGCCGTCAACCCCGGCCGCGTCCTTCGGGCCAACCGTTTTCCAATGAACCAGAGGAGACATCCATGACCATGAGCCAAGACAAGCGCGGGGGCGCAGCGTCTTTCCGCATCAGTCCGGTCGCCATCGGCTGCACGCTGCTGATCGCCGCCACCGCCGCAACGGCGCAGCAAGAGCAACCGCAGCAACTCGAGACGGTGACCGTCACCGGCATTCGCAAGGCCGTCGAGGCTGCCATCTCGGTCAAGAAGAACGCCGATTCCATCGTCGATGCCATCTCGGCAGAAGACATCGGCAAGCTGCCCGATACCAGCGTGGCGGAATCGGTGTCGCGCCTGCCTGGCGTGGCCCAGCAGCGCAACAAGTCGACCGGCAAGGCGTCCACCATCAGCATCCGCGGCATGTCGCCGGACCTGAACGGTTCGCTGTTCAACGGTCGCGAGCAAGCCTCCACCGGTGACAGCCGTTCGCCCGAGTTCGACGTCTACCCGGCCGAGCTGCTGTCCGGCATCGTCGTGCACAAGACGCCCGACGCTTCCCTGGTCGGCCAGGGCCTGTCGTCCACCGTCAACCTGACGACGGTGCAGCCGCTGAACTTCGCCAACCGTGTCATCGCCGCGGGCTACCGTCGCCAGAAGACGGGCGTCAGCTCCGGCGCGCCGCAAGAGGGCAGCGGTGACCGCTACTCCTTCTCCTATATCGACCAGTTCGCTGACCGCACCATCGGCGTGGCCCTGGCGGTCAGCCGCCTGGACGAGCGCAACAACCAGCAGCTGAAGTTCGACAGCTGGGGTGGCTGGGCCGCCGACGTTCCCTACAACGGCAGCAACGTCAAGGTGCCGGGCGGCTTCAAGGCCGACGTCGAGACCAACGACAACAAGCGCGACGCCTTCCTGGGCATCTTCCAGTTCCGTCCGAACAAGGACTTCAAGAGCACGGTCGACATCTTCCAGTCGCGCGGCACGAACAAGCTCAAGCGCACCGGCCTGGAGGGGGCCATCCCCTTCGGCGCCAGCGGCGCGGGTTCGCTGTCCGACCAATACGATCCGGCTGGCGTGCTGTCCGCTGCCACCATCACCAACGGCGTGGCCGCCAGCGGCACGATGTCCAACTACAAGGCCGTCATCCGCAACCACCTGACGACCGACAAGGACAAGCTGACCAACTTCGGCTGGAACAGCGAGCTCAAGCTTGGCGACACCTGGTCGACCAACCTGGACCTGTCGCGCTCCAAGGGCGAGCGCCACACCAACCGTTATGAGACGACGGCTGGCCAGGCGGGCAACACGCCGGCTTCGCAGCTGGCCAGCATTTCCTGGACGGGCTTCAACGGCAACAACTTCCAGGACGTCCAGTACAAGACCAGCATCGACTTCTCCAACCCGGCCAATGCCCGTCTGACGGACGTCGAAGGCTGGTCGGGTGGCCCGAGCTCGCCCCAGGCCGGCTATCTGGCCCGCCCGGTGACGACGGACACGATCAACAACGGCCGCCTGACCTTCACGAACAACACCGACTTCGGCCCCATCCGCAGCACCAGCTTCGGCGTGAACCTGTCGGACCGCAAGAAGATCCGTACTTCGGACGAATACCGCCTGGCCATCAAGGGCGGCGACCCCTACGGCACGGCCCAGATCCCCAACGGCAGCAGCGTCGTCGCCAGCTACAGCGGCGTGCCCATCATTTCCTGGGATCCGACGGGCTCGGAAGGTTCGATCTACGACCTGGTCAACAAGGTCGACGAACCCATCCGCGTCAAGTTCTGGGACGTGCGCGAGAAGGTCAACACCGCCTTCGTCAAGGGCGACCTGGACGGCGAGCTGTTCGGCCTGAACTACCGCGGCAACGTCGGCCTGCAGGTCGTGCACACCGACCAGCACGGCGGCGGCTACTCGGTCGACAAGGCCAAGTGCACGGGCAACACCGCGACGACCTGCCCGGCGCAATACGTCTATGGCGACACCACCTACACCGACGTGCTGCCCAGCCTGAACGTCGCCTTCGACCTCGGCGGCGACCAGGTTGTGCGCCTGGGTGTGGCCAAGGTGCTGGCCCGCCCGGTCATGAACGATCTGCGCGCCGGCCTGTCGTTCAGCCTGAGCACGCCCACCAATGGCGACCCCGCTCAGCTGACCGGCGGCGGCGGCAACCCGATGCTGAAGCCCTTCCGCGCCAAGAGCTTCGACCTCTCGTATGAGAAGTACTTCGGCAAGAAGGGTGTGATCAGCATCGCCGGCTTCTACAAGAAGCTCGACACCTACATCGTCAACATCGGCCGCCGCTTTGACTTCGGGCCCTATGTGACCGGCTCGACGCCGCTGCCTCCGAGCGGCTCCACCATCGGTACGCTGACCTCACCGTTCAACGGCTCGGGCGGCAATATCAAGGGTGTCGAGCTGAATGCCGACCTGCCGTTCTCGCTGGTCACCAGCTGGCTCGACGGCTTCGGCGTGCAGATCAACCACTCCGACACGCAGAGCTCGGTCAAGCTGCCGATCAGCGGCGTCAACGGCGCAGACCTCGGCACGCTCGACATCCCGCTGCCGGGCCTGTCGCGCAAGGTCACCAACGCCAAGCTGTACTACGAAGCCAATGGCTTCCAGATCGGCGTGGCTCGCAAGTACCGCTCCAAGTTCCTGGGCGAGATCCGCGACTACGAAGACACGCGCAAGCTGACCTTCGTCAAGGGCGAGTCCATCATCGACCTGCAAGTGGCTTACGAGTTCCAGAGCGGTCCGATGAAGGGCTTCTCGGTCAATTTCTCGGCGCAGAACCTGGGCAACACCGAGTTCCAGCGCTTCCTGCCGGATGCCAATGGCAACGAGAACGTGGTCGAGTCGGTCAAGTACGGCAAGACCTATCTGCTGGGCGTGAACTACAAGTTCTGACCCTCGGCAGGGCCGAGAGGGGCATGGGTTCAAACCCTGCCCTTCAGCGGCTTGCATGACGGCCCCGCAGCGATATCGTCGGCGGGGCCTTTTCATTTCGAGAGCTCTGATGTCCCAGCAATTGATCCAAGACATCGTCATCGTCGGCGGCGGCACCGCGGGCTGGATGACGGCTGCCGCGTTGGCGACGGTGGTCAGCGACCGCTACCGCATCCGCGTCGTCGAATCCGATGAGATCGGCATCGTCGGTGTCGGCGAGGCGACCATCCCGATGATCCAGCGCTTCAACCGCGTCGTCGGCATCGACGAGAACGAGTTCATGCGCGAGACCCAGGGCACGTTCAAGCTCGGCATCGAGTTCGTGAACTGGGGCAGGCTCGGGGACCGCTATATGCACGGCTTCGGCCGCGTCGGCCAGGACCTGTGGACCGTGCCCTTCGACCAGTATTGGCACCGCATGCGCGCCCTCGGCCGCGCGCAGCCGCTGGAGCAGTATTCGATCTCCCGCATGGCCAGCCTGGCCAACAAGTTCATGCCGGCCCGGCCGGACATCCCGAACTCGCCGCTGGCCGACATCACCTACGCCTATCACTTCGACGCCAGCCTCTACGCCAAATACCTGCGCCGCCTCAGCGAGTCGCGCGGCGTGCGCCGCACCGAGGGCAAGATCACCCATGCCACGCGGCGCGGCGAAGGCGCGAACGCGGGCCATGTGGACGCCGTCGTGCTGGAGAGTGGCGAGCGCGTCGAGGGCGACCTCTTCATCGACTGCTCGGGCTTTCGCGGCCTCCTGATCGAGCAGACGCTGCAGACGGGCTTCGAGGACTGGACGCATTGGCTGCCCTGCGACCGCGCCCTGGCCGTGCCCTGCGAATCGGCCAAGGTCCTGACGCCCTATACGCGCTCGACCGCGCACCGCGCCGGCTGGCAGTGGCGCATCCCGCTGCAGCACCGCATCGGCAACGGCCATGTCTATTGCAGCCAGCACATCAGCGACGACGAAGCCGCGGCCACGCTGCTTGCCAACCTGGATGGCAGGCCCCTGGCCGACCCACGCCCCATCCGCTTCAAGACCGGCATGCGCAAGCTGGCCTGGAACCAGAACGTCGTGGCCATCGGCCTGGCCAGCGGCTTCCTCGAGCCGCTGGAGTCCACCTCCATCCACCTGATCCAGGCAGCCGTCCAGCAGTTGATCGACTTCTTTCCCGACCGCGGCTTCGAGGCGACCGACATCGCCGCGTTCAACGCGCACAGCCGCTTCCACTACGAGCGCATCCGCGACTTCATCATCCTGCACTACCACCTCAACCAGCGCGACGATTCGGAGTTCTGGCGCGCCTGCGCCCACATGGCCATTCCCGACTCGCTGCGCGAGAAGATCGAGCTCTTCCGCAGCCATGGCCGCGTCATGCGCGTCAACAATGAGCTCTTCACCGAGGTGGGCTGGTTGCAGGTCATGGAGGGCCAGAACCTACTGCCGCAGCGCCACCATCCGCTGGCCGAGCTGCAGTCCGAGCAGGCGACCTTCGACTACCTCGAAAGCGTCCGGGACGTCATCGCCAAATGCGTGGGCGTCATGCCCGATCACGCCGAGTACATCGCCCAGAACTGCGCTGCCAAGCCGATGTGAGACCGCCATGCCCAATCGCCGCACCGTGCTGACTGCAGCCGCCACCCTTGCCCTTCCCGCCATGAGCGCCACCGCCGCCGCCCCTGCCAAAGAGATGCCCCATCTGCCCTGGACGCGCCAGGCCGTGATCTACCAGATCAACGTCCGGCAGTTCTCGCCCGAGGGCACGTTCAAGGCGGTGCAGTCGGACCTGCAGCGGTTGAAAAGGCTGGGCGTGGACATCCTGTGGTTGATGCCCATCCAGCCCATCGGCAAGCTCAACCGCAAGGGCACGCTGGGCAGCTATTACTCCATCAGCGACTACACGGCCGTGAACCCGGAGTTCGGCACGCTGGCCGACGCCAAGGCGCTGGTTGCCGCGGCGCATCAACTGGGCTTCAAGGTCATCCTGGACTGGGTGGCCAACCACACGGCCTGGGACCATGGCTGGGCCACGGCCCACAAGGATTGGTACAAGCTCAATGCCAAGGGTGAAATCTATGCCGTCACCTTCAACCAAGGCCAGCCCAGCGAGGAGCATTGGGACGACGTCGTCGCGCTGAACTACAAAGCCCCGGGCCTGCGCACCGCGATGATCGACGCGATGAAGTTCTGGGTGCGCGAGACCGGCCTGGACGGCTTCCGCTGCGATGTGGCCAGCCTGGTGCCGACCGACTTCTGGGTGCGTGCCCGCAAGGAGCTCGACGCCATCAAGCCCATGTTCATGCTGGCCGAGTCCGACGCCATCGACCTGCACACCAGCGGCGCCTTCGACATGACCTATTCCTGGGATCTGGCCGACCAGGTCTTCAAGAAGATCGGCAAGGGCGAGGCGGGCGCGCCACTGCTGCGCGAGTGGCTGGCCAAGCAGCCGGCGGGCTACCCGGCCCACGCCTATCGCATGCGCTTCACGAGCAATCACGACTTCAACTCCTGGCATGGCACCGATGCCGATCTCTACGGCGATGCCTACCCGGCGCTGGCGGTGCTGAGCTTCACGCTGCCCGGCATGCCGCTGATCTACAACGGCCAGGAGTCGCGCCTGACCAAGAAGCTGGAGTTCTTCGAGAAGGACGCCATCGACTGGAAGACCTACGAACTGAGCGAGTTCTACGCCAGCCTCGCCGCGCTCAAGCACCAGCACCCGGCACTGGCGGCCGGCCAGTACGGCGCGCCGGTCAAGCTGGTGGACAGCCCGCCCGACATCGTCGCCTTCGAGCGCCGCCTCGACCAGGACCTGGTGCGCGTGGCGGTCAACCTGTCCAGGACCGAGCAGGCCTGGCAGGGCCTCAAGCTCCGCCCCTGGGGCTGGCAGCTGTCGTGAACGACTTCAGGCCCCGCTGTCACTTCGCACCGCGGCGGAACTGGATCAACGACCCCAATGGCCTGGTCTTCGATGCGGCCACGGGGCTCTACCACCTGTTCTTCCAGCACAACCCTTTCGGCGACGTCTGGGGCCATATGAGCTGGGGCCATGCCACCAGCCCCGACCTGCTGCACTGGACCGAGCTGCCGCTGGCCATTCCCGAGGACGAGCGGGCTTCCATCTTCTCGGGCTCCATCGTCATCGATGACGGCAACACGGCCGGCTTTGGCGCTGGCGCCTGGGTGGCCTGCTACACCGGCTGCCTGCTCCGGCCCGAAGGCGGCCAGGCCCAGGACATCGCCTGGAGCCTGGACCGCGGCCTGACCTGGACGAAGTACGCCGGCAACCCGGTGCTGGACCTGGGCCTGCGTGAGTTCCGCGATCCCAAGGTGTTCTGGCATGCGCCCACCGGCCGCTGGATCATGGCTGTCGTGTTGCCCGAGGAGAGACGCGTGGCCTTCTACGCCAGCGCCAACCTGCGCAACTGGACCCTGCAGAGCCAGTTCGGGCCGACGGGCTGCACGATTGCGATCTGGGAATGCCCCGACCTCATCCACTTTCCAGCGCTGGACCGTTGGCTGCTCAAGGTCGACACCTTCGAGGGCCACCCGGCCGGCAGCGGCGCGCAATGCTGGGTGGGGCGTTTCGACGGCGTTCGCTTCGAGGCCGACACCGATGCCTTCTGGGCCGACCATGGCAGCGACTTCTACGCGGCCCTGTCCTTCGCCAGCCTGCCCGCCGGCCGTCCACCGGTCTGGATGGCGTGGATGAACCAGCATGCCTATGCCAAGCACACGCCAACGAGCCCCTGGCGCGGTGCCATGAGCCTGCCGCGTGAACTGGGGCTGGCTCAAACGCCCGAGGGCTGGCGGCTGCTGCAATCACCCGTGTCGACCGAAGCGCTGCGCGGTGAAGCGCGCCACCTCGTCGGCGCCGGTCTTGTCGACGCGGGCGAGGTGCTGGAACTGCGCTGGGAGCTGGATCCGGGCGAAGCCGATGCGTCGACCCTGGACCTGCGTTGCGGCCCCGGTGGCGAGTCCACGCAGATCGTCATCGACCACCGCGGCGGCATGGTCTGGATCGACCGCAGCCGCAGCGGCCATATTCCCAGCGCCGCGCATTGGCAGGGCCGGCGCGAACAGGCCTGGGCCGGCGCCCGCGGGCCGCTGGCGCTGCGTGTCATCGTCGACCGCTGCTCGGTCGAGGTCTTCTCCGGCGACGGCCTGGTCGCGTTGACCGAGGTCATCTACCCCGGGCCCGCCAGCCAGGGCGTGGCCGTGCTGAAGCAGGGCCCCGGTGATTGGCGCCTCAGCGTGCTGACCTGCTGGCCCTTGAACGCATGAAGATCCTCATCACCGGCCTGAACGGCACGCTGGCACCGCGCCTGGCCGAAGCCGCGCGGGCGGCCGGGCATCAGGTCATAGCCTGGGACCGCGCCACGGTGAACCCCGACGACGAGGCGCTGTCGGCCGCCTGGCTGGCCGCGCAGGCCGTCGACGCCGTCGCCCACCTGGGCATGGGCTCGGCGCGCTTTGCGGGTTTCCTGGCCGAGCGCTGTCACAACCTGCTGTTCACCAGCACGGCGATGGTGTTCGACCACAAACCCGATGGCCCCCACGACGTGGCCGACGATCGCACGGCCAGGGATGACTACGGCCGCTACAAGATCGATTGCGAGAACGCCATCCTGCTGGCCAGCGAGACCCCCGTCATCGCCCGCATCGGCTGGCAGATCGACCCGACCCAGCCCGGCAACAACATGCTGATGGCGCTGGACGGCTGGCAGCAGCGCGAGGGCCGCGTGGCGGCGAGCCGCGCCTG
This sequence comes from Roseateles saccharophilus, assembly GCF_031458095.1. Taxonomy (GTDB): domain Bacteria; phylum Pseudomonadota; class Gammaproteobacteria; order Burkholderiales; family Burkholderiaceae_C; genus Pelomonas; species Pelomonas saccharophila_A. Next base: position 377,064 of record NZ_JAVDXU010000001.1, on the reverse strand, counting down.
GACGCCGGCCTGCTCCTTCATGAGCGACACGGCCGCGGCCTTGCTGGCGCTGATCGAGAGGCCGCTGCCCGGCGTGCATCATCTGGACAGCAATGCGGCGGAAGCCTGGCGCTTCGACGAGCTGGCCCGCGCGCTGGCCCGCAGATTCGGGCGCGACTGGCGGGTTGAGGCCAATGAGGATTATCACCACGATCAACGCCTGGTCGGTGGCCCCAGCGGCCTGCCACCTTTGTCCGCTCGCCTGGACCGCTAGCGGTGGGCCCGACAATCGGGCCATGAAACCACCCGCGCGCCTGCAGGCACTGATGGACGAAGGCCTGATCGACAGCGTCGTGCGCCAGCTCAAGAGCGGCAAGGAAGCCGATGTCTATGTCGTGCGCTGCGGGGACGACACCTGCGCCGCCAAGGTCTACAAGGAAGCCAACAAGCGCGGCTTCCGCCAGGCCGTCGACTACACCGAGAACCGCAAGGTGCGCAACAGCCGCCAAGCGCGCGCAATGGCCAAGCGCACGACCTATGGCCGCCAGCAGCAGGAGGCCGCCTGGCAGAGCGCCGAGGTCGATGCCCTCTACCGCCTGGCCGCGGCCGGCGTGCGCGTGCCGCGGCCCGACAACTTCCATGACGGCGTGCTGCTGATGGAACTGGTGGCCGACGAGCATGGCGACGCGGCGCCGCGCCTGAACGACCTGAGCTTCAGCGAGGCCGAGGCGCGCCAGCACCATGCCACGCTGATCGGCGAGGTGGTGCGCATGCTGTGTGCCGGCGTCATTCACGGCGACCTGTCGGAGTTCAACGTGCTGCTCGCCGCCGACGGGCCCGTCATCATCGACCTGCCGCAGGCGGTGGACGCCGCCGGCAACAACCATGCGCCGCGCATGCTGATGCGCGACGTCGACAACCTGCGCAACTTTTTCGGCCAGCATGCGCCGGCGTTGCTCGCCACCCAGTACGGCCCCGAGATCTGGGCCCTCTATGCCGCCGGCCTGCTGTCGCCCGACACACCGCTGACCGGGCGCTATGAGCGCAAGGCCGGCGAGGTGGATCTGTCGGGCGTGCTGCGCGAGATCGAGGACGCCCGGCTCGAAGAAGCGGAGCGCCTGCTGCGCATGAGTTGACCCGTCAACCGGTGTCGCCGGGTTGTATCCACAGCTCCTTGCGCTGGATGGGCGTCTCGGGCGGCAGCAGCGGGTTGCTCAGCTTCAGCACGCGGTCCGGCGAGATCTGGTGGGCCTTGATGACGGCGCCGTACTGCTCGCGGTGCAGGCGCTGGAAGCTGCCGTCGGCCACCGCGGCGTCCAGGCCGGCCTTCAATTCGGCCGCCAGATCGGGCCGGGTCGGGCTGACGAAGAGATAGGCCGCCGCGGGGTAGTGAAGCATCAGCTCCGGCACGATGGCCAGTTCGGGGTAGCGGCCGCCGGCCATCTCGGCGTCGATCTCGAGGATGGAGCGCGGGAAGTAGTCGATGCGGCCGGCGGCCAGCATGCGGAACAGGGCGTCGTAGCCACTGCTGGTGCCCACCTGCAAGCCGTTGGCGCGCAGGATGGCCGTGTCGGGCCAGTCGTGGCCCTGGCCGGCCATGCGTTGGCCCAGGTCCCTCAACGTGCGCACGCGCTTCCACTGCGCCAGCTCGCTGCGCCTGACCAGCAGCAATCGCCAGCCCAGCAAGCCGCGATCGATGGGGACGCGCACCGGCAGCAGGCCGCTGGATTCGCGCTGGATGTCGGTCATGGTCCACATCAGGTCGATGGGGGCGTGACCGGTGGCCAGCTCGACCAGGGTGCGGCCCTGGGTCATGTCCAGGTCGACCGGCTGGATGGGCAGGCGGTTGCCCGTACGGTTCAGCGCCAGCTCGACGATGCGCCGCACATAGACCAGCTGCGGGTCGGGCATGCTGACGTGGCGGGGCAGGCGCACCGGTTCGGCTGGCTGGCCCAACAGTGGCCGGGCCGCCAGCAGCAGGGGCAGGCTCAGCAGGGCGCGGCGCTGTGTCGGCGTGGGGAGCGATGGCATCGGCCGCCATCATGAAGCAGTCCGCGCAACGTCGGGTTATCCCTGGGCTTAGAGCTGGTAGTGGCGGGCCTCGAGCTCGCGCTCGTACAGGCAGGCGAGCAGGGTGGCGTCGCTCAAGGCCGCGTCTTGCGGCGTGAGGGCATCGCTGGCGCGCAGGCTGGCGCCATGCTCGCGAAGCGCGCGCTGAAGCCATTGGGCGCGGCGCAGCGTGCGTGGCGTGCAGGAGCGGCCGCGCAGATCGTCGTCGAGGTCGCTGCTGTGGGCCTGCCAGGCGCTGGCGAGGTAAAGCAGGCCCGGAGCCTCGGCGATGGCGCGACGCCAATGCCGCGCCAGGCCGCGGTAATGGCCCAGCACCTGGGCGCTGGCGCCGCGTCGGACCAGACGCTCCGCCAGGCCTTCATAGGCCTGGGCCGCCAGCTGCTTGAAGCTGAGGAAATGCGGCAGGGCCTCGTCGTCGCCGCCGGCGTCGAGCAGGGCGCCGAAGAGGTGTCGGCCCTCGATGCGTTCGGCCAGATGGAATTGCGGGCAGTCGCAGCCGTTGCCGGCGCTGTTGAACTGGGTCAGCGCATCGAAGCGGTAGCAGTAGCCGAAGTCGTAGAGCCAGAGCTGCTGCCCGTCGTCCAGCAGATTGCCGGCGCTGTAGTCCCACTCGAAGAAGCCATGCTCGATCAGCGCGCAGCCGACGTCCAGCAGCGTGCGGGCCTGGCGCTCGTCGAGCACGCCGGGGTGGCGGCCGGCTATCCACGGCGATACGACGAGGCCATGCCGCAGCGAGCCGTAGACGGGTCTGGCGATGCCAGGCAGGGCCAGCGGCGCCAGCTCGGCATGGCGCTGCAGCTCGTTGAGGAAGGAGGTCTGGCCGTCGGGGTTGCGCACAAGGCACTCTTCGCGGGCGCGCTTGACGGCCCAGCGGCGGCCGCCGTGGCTGAGGCAGATGACCTCGGCGGTCAGGCCGCCCTCGTGCACGGCTTCAACGCCGAGGCTGTCGGCAGTGAGGGTCTGCAGTTCGACGACGGGCAGGGGCAGCGCGGTCGGATCCCCGAAGCTGAATTCGGCGCCGCTGGCCATGAAGGCCAGGTTGGCCTGCTGGCGTCTTGCGTCGAGTGTCAGATCAGACCCGGCCACGCATCGCCTTGGCGGTCGAAAGCGGCCCTGATGCTGACGACCAGATCGGCCGGCAGCGGGCCGCGGGCGATCGCGTCCAGGTTGCGGCGCAGGTTGGCCGGCCTGGCCGTGCCGACGATGGCGCTGGCAGCTCCCGTGTGGAAGGCGGCAAAGCGCAGGGCCACGTCCGCCCAGTCCTCGGCCGTCGGCAGGCCCATGGCCTTGAAGCGGTCCCAGTACTGGCCTTCCGCGAAGTCGCCGGGCCGCTCGGCGTGGCGCCAGACGGCGCCGGCCAGGGGGCGCTTGGCGATGACGCCGATGCCGGCATGGTCGGCACGCGCGGCGCGGGTCTTCAGGTGGGCCTGGTCGCACAGGCTGATGGAGGTCTGCAGGCTGCCGAAGGCGCCACTGTCGATGGCGAAGTCGATCTCGGCGTTGTCGCCCGAGTAGGCGGCCACGCGCAGCTTGCCGGCCTGGCGGCAGTCGTTCAGCGCACGTGTGACATCACCTTGCTGCAGCAGATGCAAAGGGCAGGAGTGCAGATGGACGATGTCCAGCCAGTCCGTCTTCATCAGCTTCAGCGCGCGCTCGACGCCCTGCACGATGCAGTCGTACGTCCAATCCGGCACGCCCTCGACGCCGTAGCCGACCTTGGTGGACAGCACGAACTCGGCGCGGCGATGTGCGATGTGGCGGCCGATGCGCTCTTCGCTCAGGCCGTAGCCGCGGGCGGTGTCGACGAGGTTTAGCCCCAAGTCGAGCACATGGTTGAGCAGGGCGCCGGCTTCCGCTTCGGTGGTGCGCTCGTCGTTGATGTGCATGGCGCCGAAGCCGAGCGCCGACACCTTGAGGCCGGTGTAGCCGAGGGAATTCAGGATCATGGGGTGATGAGGACGCGGCCGAACAGGGGCGGCACGGTGAGTTGGATCCAGCCGTCCTTGACGCTCACGGCATCGCCACTCAAGGCGTCGCGGAGCTGGTCGGCTCGGAAGGGCAGGGGGACCTTGACGGTCTTGGCGCTGGTGCTGTTGTTCGTCGCCGTGAGGGCCCAGGTCTTGCCGTCCTGGCGGGCCAGCACGACGACGTTCTCGTCGACATGCAGGGGCTCGCTCAAGCGTCCGTGGCGCAGCACGGGCAGGTCGTGGCGCAGCTGGGTCAGGCGCTTGAAGTCGGCCAGCAGGGCCTCGTCGGGTTGGCCGCCTTCGTCGGCCCAGGGGTAGGGCGCGCGGTTGTAGGGGTCGTCGCCGCCGCCCAGGCCCACCTCGTCGCCGTAGTAGATGGTGGGCGAGCCGGGATAGGTCATCTGGAAGAAGGTCGCCAGGCGCAGGCGCTGCTTGGCCTCGGTCAGGTTGCGGTCTTCGCCGAAGTGGTGCAGGGCGCGCGGCTGGTCGTGGGTCGACAGCAGATTCATCAACGCCGAGAAGGCCTGGGGCGGATAGGCCTCGCGCATCAGCTCCAGGTTGGCGGCCATCAGCTTGCCGCTTTTGCCGGCGGCGTAGTCCAGCACGGCGTTGCGGAAGATGTAGTTCATCGTCGAGTCGAACATGTCGCCGAGGAAGTACTTCGAGCTGTCGAACCAGGTCTCGGCCACCGTCAGCGCATCGGGCTTTTTGGTCTTCACCGCGGTACGCCACTCGCGCCAGAAGTCGTCGGGCACCCAGGGCGCCACGTCCATGCGCCAGCCGGCCGCGCCGCGCTCCAGCCAGAGGTTGGTGACCGAGTCCTTGTCGCGGTAGGCATAGGCGCGGAAGGAGGCATTGTTCTTGTCGATCTCGGGCAGGTCGGACACGCCGACCCAGCCCTGGTATTGCTTGTTCGGGTCCTTCTCGCCGGGCTTGAACTTGAACCAGCCGTAGTAGGGCGAGGCCGGGTTGGGTCTGCCGTTGTCGAAAGCGCCGCCGGCCGGGAAGTTGCCGTAGCGGTTGAAGTAGGGTGAGTCCGCGCCGACATGGTTCAGCGAGGTGTCGGGGATGACGCGGATGCCGCGCTTGGCGGCCTCGGCACACAGGCGGGTGAAGTCCTCGTTCGTGCCAAAGGCCGGGTCGATGTTCTTGTAGTCCGCCGCGTCGTACTTGTGGTTGCTGGGCGCGCGGAACACCGGCGTCAGGTAGAGGGCGTTGGCGCCGACGCTCTTGATGTAGTCGAGCTTGTCGATGATGCCGGCCAGGTCACCGCCGAAGAAGTCGTTGTTGTAGAGGGCATCCGAGCCGTCGCCCGTGTCGGGCTTGAAGGGCTTCTCGTTCCACTGGGCGTGGCGTTCGACGTCGCGGTCCTGGTAGCGATCCTGGGGTCGGCCGCCGCCGGGGCGGGGGTCGTTGGCCTTGTCGCCATTGCGGAAACGCTCGGGGAAGACGTAGTAGTAGACGACGTCCTGGGCCCAGGTCGGCACTTCGAAGCCGGGCGCGTGGATGGTCTGGCGGTAGCGGCGCACGCGGTTCACGTTGCTCGGCAGGCGCTCGACGGTGGACGGGCCCATGGAGCCTTTTTCGCGCGTCCAGTAGATGGGGTCCTTGTTGTTCTGCAGCGCGTACTTGCCCTGGTCGGTCTCGATCTCGAACCAGTAGCCATAGATGCCGGTCGCATCGAAGCGATGGCGGGCGGTGAAGCCGGTGCCAAGGCCGTGCGGCTCGGGTGTCATCGCGACACGGGCGACGGGCTCGTAGGCGAGCTGTTCCTGGTTGCCCGTCATCTGGCGTCGCTCGATGACCAGGGTGGCCTGCTTCAGGCCGGGCACGTCATTGCCGATGCTGAAGCGGACCTCGCTGCCGGCCGGCTGGGCGCCGAAGGGCGCCTTGAACTCGGTGCTGCGCGAGTTGAAGCGGGTGGTCAGCGCGGCCTTGTCGCTGAGGGGCTTGGGCGGCGTGGGCTTGAAGGTCTTGGGGCCGACGGCGAGCGTTGCGCTGCCGTCGGCGGCGATGGCCAGGCGCAGCGTGTGCTGGCCCTTGAACTCGCGCTTCAGGTTGCCGGTGGCGCCGCGCGCGGGGTTCCCTTTGGCGTCGCCGCCAAAGGTCAGGCTGGCCGTCCAGTCCTCGTCGGCGAGCTTGAATTCCTGCGTGCCCTTGGCGGCCAGGTTCAGGTAATAGGCGTTGCAGCGGTACTGGAAGGCCTGCTCGTCCTGGGCCGACCAGTTGTTCAGGCCGCCGCGCAGATACAGCGTGGCGTCACCGAGCGGCGCGGGTTTGCAGCTCGCGGAATGAGCCGAAGGGGCGAGCGTCACCAGCGCTGCGAGCAGCGCAATCGTCTTGAACATGTGAATCCTCAGCCTTTGACGCCGCCCGCTGTCAGTCCGGACACGATCCAGCGCTGTGCAAGCAGGAAGACCAGGGTGATGGGCAGGCCCGACAGCACGGCCGCGGCCGCGAAGTCGCCCCACAGGAAGCGCTGGTCGTGCAGGAAGTATTTGGACCCGACGGCCAGCGTCAAATTACCCTCTTCACGCAGCAGGATCGACGCCACCGGGTACTCGATGATGGTGCCGATGAAGGCCAGCACGAAGACCACCATCAGGATGGGCACGGCCATGGGCAGCAGCACTCTGGAGAAGGCTTGCCAGTGCGTCGCACCGTCGACCTTGGCGTTCTCCTCGATCTCCACGGGAATGGTCTCGAAGTAGCCCTTGATGGTCCAGACATGGGTGGCGATGCCGCCGAGATAGGCCAGCACCAGGCCGGCGTGGGTCTCGACTCCAAGAGCCGGCACATAGTTGCCGATGGTCTCGAAGATGGCAAAGATGGCCACCAGGGCCAGCACCGGCGGGAACATCTGCAGCAGCAGCATGCCATTGAGCACCGGCTTGCTGAAGCTGAACTTGAGCCGCGCGAAGGCATAGGCGGCGGTCGTCGAGATGGCGACGATGAGGAAGGCGGAAGCCGTAGCGATCTTGATGGAGTTCCACAGCCAGGTCAGCACCGGGAAGGGCGGCTGCACCAGGCTGCCGTCCGCCGCCTGGTAGGGGATACCGAGAGCCAGTTTCCAATGCTCCAGGCTGATCTCGGTCGGGATCAGGCTGCCGGTGGCGAAGTTGCCGGGGCGCAGCGAGATGGACACGACGGCCAGCAGCGGGAACAGCGTGATGGCGATGAAGACCCACATCACCGCGTGGGCGGCGAAGGTGCGCCAGCGGGCTTGTTTGCCGAGGACGATGCTCATGCAAGCCCCTCGCCCAGCAACGCCGCGCTGAACGCGGGCGTCGCTGGTCGGTCCCCCTGGGGGACGGCGATGCTTGAGGCATCGAGCCGCAAGCACATCGCCATGCGGGCCGGCTTGGGAGCGGCCCGGCACTCGGCCCGCATGCTGTTCAAAACAAGAGGTGTCATCAGCGTTGGGCCTTTGCAGACAGGCGCAGGTTGATCAGCGACAGCGCCGCGACGAGGAAGAAGATCAGCGTCGAGATCGCCGCGGCGAGGCCGAAGTCCGAGCCCGAGTCGCGGAAGGCGATGCGGTAGGTGTAGCTGACGAGGATGTCGGTCTGGCCCGCGGGCAGCTTGGTGGACAGGAAGTCCGGTCGGCCGTCGGTCAGCAGCGCGATCAGCACGAAGTTGTTGAAGTTGAAGGCGAAGGCGCTGACCAGCAGCGGCGCCAGCGGCTTGATGATCAGCGGCGCCGTGATCTTGAAGAAGTTGGTCGCGGGGCTGGCGCCGGCCAGGGCCGAGGCCTCGTAGAGGTCCGCGGGGATGGCCTTCAGCAGGCCCGAGCACAGGATCATCACGTAGGGGTAGCCCAGCCAGACGTTGACGATGACGAGCATGGTCTTGGCCAGCAGCGGGTCGGCGAACCAGGCCGGCTTGACGCCGAAGAGGGCATTCAGGATGGCGTTGATCTCGCCGAAGTTCTGGTTGAACAGGCCCTTGAACACCAGGATGGAGATGAAGCCCGGCACCGCATACGGCAGGAAGAGCAGGGTGCGGTAGGTGGTGCGGTACTTCATGCCCTCCCAGTTCAGCATCACGGCGAACAGCATGCCGATGGCCGTGGCGAAGAACACCGTCAGCGCCGAGAACAGCACCGTCCACGTGAAGATGGACAGGAAGGGCCCGCGGAACTCCGCGTCGAACAGCATGCGCGCATAGTTGGCCGCGCCAATGAAGGCCTTGAAGCCAGGCTGCAACACCTCGCCCGAGGTGGACTCGAAGAAGCCGGTGTCGCGGTTGGGCTTGAAGGCGGTGTTGTCTGCGGTGCGGGTCAGGCTGCCGTCGGCATTGGCAGTCCACTGCGGCTTGACGGGGCCAAATTCGCGCAGGCCGAGGTAGTGCAGCTCGGTCTTGTCGGGCATCACCAGCACGAGCTTGGACAGGGCGTCGCGGTGCTTGATCAGTTCGGGCAGGGGCAGGGCGGCGTCGGTCGGTGTCGAGGCAGCATCCGCTGCGGTCGCATCCACGCGGACTCCCTTGCCGGAGCGCAGTGCCAACGGTGGCGACACCCATTGCGGCGCTGCCTCGCCTTCAGCGTGCAGCACCAAGCGGTACTCGGCGCCGCTGGCATGCAGGCTGTAGGCCAGCACCTGGTCTTCCACGGCGTCGCGCTGCTCGAGCAGGTATTCGCGCACCCGGCTCTCGCTGAGCAGATGGGTGCTGGAGTAGTTGGTGAAGCCGATCTGGGCCGTGTAGACCAGCGGGAAGGCGATGAAGATCAGCATGCCGGCGATGCCGGGGAAGAGGTAGCGCCAGGCAAAGCCGCCGCGGCTCAGGTAGACGTAGAAGCCCGCGGTGAACAGCACCAGCAGGCCGGCGGCCCAGGCGGCCTGGCCGGTGGTATAGACGACGAAGACGAGATACAGGGCTGCCACGATGGCGGCGATGGCGACCGGCCAATGCAGCAGCTTGGCCAGCTTCTCGGTCAGTGTGGACGGCAGCGTCGAGTAGCTGCCCTGGCCCAGGGTGGAGGTCGCAGCGTTCATTTGTTCAGCAGCATCCGTGCGGCGGCGCCGTCCAGCGCGTCCTTCGGTGATTGCAGGCCGTTGGTGATGGCTTCCAGCGCCGCGTCCATCGCGGTCCAGAAGCGGCCCACCTCGGGGATGTTGGGAATGGGGGCGCCGTTGCGGGCATTGGTCATGCTGGCCGCAATCAGCGGGTTGACCGACAGCTCGGCATAAAAGGCCTTGTTGGCCGGCACGCCGATTTGCACGTCAGCGTCCAGCACCTTGAGCGCCTCGGGTCGCATCAGGTGGTTCTCGATGAACTCCTTGGCGATGTCCTTGTTCTTGCTGGGCGCCGAGATCATGCAGCCCAGCACGCCGACAAAGCTCTTGCTGGGCTTGCCGGCGACGACGGCGGGAATGGGGGCCACGCCGATGTCGATCTTGGCCCGCTTGGCGTTGTCCCAGGCCCAGGGGCCGGAGATCATCATGGCCACCTCGCCGCGGGCGAAGGCCGCCTCCATCTCGGAGTAGCGCGCGCCCTTGGGCATGTGGCCGTCCTTGATGAGGCGTTCGATCATCCTGGCACCGGCCAGGGCGCCTTCGTTGTTGACGTCGACCTGCTTCGGGTCGAAGTCGCCCTGGGCATCACGGCCGAAGATGACGCCGCCGGCGCCGGCAATCATGGGCCAGCTGAAGAAGCTCTTGTTGTAGTCCCACAGCACCGCGTGCTTGCCGCTGGCCTGCAGCTTCTTGTCCAGGGCGATCAGCTCGTCCCAGGTGGCGGGCGGCGTCGGCACCAGGGCCTTGTTGTAGATGAGGCCGGTCGTCTCGATGGCCAGCGGATAGCCCCAGATGCGGCCGCGGTAGCTCAGCGCCTTCCAGGCCTGCTCCTCGGACTCGGCCTTCAGCTTGGCGGAAGGGCGCAGCGGCGTCAGCAGGCCGGCCTTGGCCCATTCGCCGACGCGGTCGTGCGGCCAGCAGAAGATGTCCGGGCCCTTGCCGGCGCCGGCGGCCTGCTGGAACTTGTCCGTCGGGTCGACTGGATGCTCGACGACCACCTTGACGCCCGAGACTTTCTCGAAGGCATTGCCGACGGTCTGCAGGCCGTTGTAGGCCTTGTCGCCATTGATCCAGACCAGGAGCTTCGGCGCCTCGGCCAGGGCCGGCGCCGCAGCGAGCGCGGCCAGCAGGGGGAGCCACTTCATGCGTTCAGCTCCGGCGCGGCCAGGCGGCGCAGGGCGAGGCCATCTGCATTGAAGACATACAGCGCCTCGGCCGGCAGATGCAGGTCCAGGGCCTGGCCCGTGCGCAGGCGGTCGCAGCCGTTGCGGCCCTCGAACTGGCAGGTCAGCGGCTCCTCCAGGCCCGGGTAGGGGCAGTAGGCGAAGGTGATGCCGCCCAGGGACTCGACAAAGGCCACGGTGCTCTGCAGCAGATTGCCGGCGCCGCCCTGGCGGATGTGTTCCGGGCGCACGCCCAGCGTGACCTTGTCGCCCACCTTGGCGCCACTGCCGTCCACGCGTGCCTGCAGCACCACGCCGCTGCCGTCCAGCTTCATGTCCACATGGTCAGGCTCGATGGCGACCAGTTCGCCCGCGATGAAATTCATCTTGGGGCTGCCGATGAAGCCGGCCACGAAGAGGTTTCGCGGGTGCTCGTAAAGCTCCAGCGGCGAGCCGACCTGTTCGACCTTGCCGGCCGACAGCACGACGATGCGGTCGGCCAGGGTCATGGCCTCCACCTGGTCGTGGGTCACATAGATCATCGTGGTCTTGAGATCCTCGTGCAGCTTGGCGAACTCGTAGCGCATGCGCACGCGCAGGGCCGCGTCCAGGTTCGACAGTGGTTCGTCGAACAGGAAGACATTTGGCTTACGCACGATGGCGCGACCGATGGCGACCCGTTGGCGTTGACCGCCGGACAAGTCCTTGGGCTTGCGGTCCAGCAGATGCTCGATGTGGAGAATCTTTGCGGCATCGCGCACGGCCGTCTCGATCTCCGCCTTCGGCACCTTGGCCAGCTTCAACCCGAAGGCCATGTTGTCGAACAGATTCATATGCGGGTAGAGCGCATACGACTGGAAGACCATGGCGATGCCGCGTTCGCTGGGCGGCACATCGTTGACGACGCGCCCGCCAATGGTCAGTTCGCCGCCGGTGATCTCTTCCAGGCCGGCGATGGAGCGCAGCAGCGTGGACTTGCCGCAGCCCGAGGGGCCGACAAAGACCATGAATTCACCGTCGCGGATCTCCAGGTCGATGCCATGAAGGATGCGGATGTCGCCATAGGCCTTCTCCACGCCGGTCAGTCGAACGTCTGCCACTTCTAACCTTTCAATCGCCGGGCTGTCCTGTCGTCGAACTACGCCGGCTTGTCTCGTCGGGAGACGGCTAAATTTCTCTTGTTTGGCCGTCTTTGTAGACAATATACATTTGCAGCGCCATCACAACAACAGCGACTACCCGCTTGAATCTTCACGAAACCCTTATGGATCAACGGTTTGCAAAACGTCGCGGGTTTTCCCGATGTAGTCAAACTACACAACAGGTCGGAGCTGGTCGATACTTCGCTCAACGCTGCCCGTCGAGTAGCATTCTTGCCCCCGTCGCTGGGGGCCGGCACTGATGAACACCCCAACCCGCCTTCCCGTTCAACGCAAGCCCGCCTCCAAGGCCTCCACCGCGATGAAGAAGCCGTCAGCCCCCTCCGCCGAAGACAAGGCCCTGCGCGCCGCCTTCGAGACCGCCTACGAACGTGAGCTGTCCCAATCCAGCCATGGCGCCACGCCGCAGGCGGCCTTGCACGCCGCGGCCGTCGCCTGCCGCGAGACGTTGGCCCGCCGTTGGGCCAAGACCCAGGCCGAAGACGCAAAGCGCGGCGACAAGGCGCCGGTGCGCCGCGTGCACTATCTGTCGATGGAATTCCTGATGGGCCGCGCGTTGTCCAATGCGCTGGCGGCTCTCAAGCTCACCGAGCCGCTGGAAGCCAAGCTGGCCGAGCACGGCACGACGCTGGGCGATGTGCTGGAGCGCGAGCCCGACGCGGCCCTCGGCAATGGCGGCCTGGGTCGCCTGGCCGCCTGCTTCCTGGATTCCTTTGCCGAGCTGGAACTGCCGTCCTTCGGTTACGGCCTGCGCTACCGCTATGGCACCTTTGCCCAGGTCATCCAGCAGGGCCGTCAGCTGGAGCAGCCCGACGACTGGACGCGCAACTCGCCCGCCTGGGAGCTGCCGCGTCACGACGTGCGTTTCAACGTCGGCTTTGGCGGACGCGTCGAGGTCGATGCCTCCGGCGTGCGCCGCTGGATGCCGGCCGAAGAGATCGAGGCCCAGGCCTTCGACTTCATCGTGCCTGCCCACCACAGCGACCGCGTCTCCACGCTGCGCCAGTGGCAGGCCACGGCCGCGCCCATCGCCTTCAAGCCCTTCTGCGAGGGCGACTACGCCCGTGCCGCCCGCCACCAGGTGCTGGCCGATGCGCTGAACTGGGTGCTCTACCCGGACGACTCCACCGAAGCCGGCCGCGAGCTGCGCCTCAAGCAGGAGGCCTTCCTCGTCAGCGCCTCGCTGCAGGATCTGGTTGCCCGCCATCTGCGCGAGTTCGGCAGCCTGCACAACCTCGGCAAGACCAACGCCATCCACCTTAACGACACGCATCCGGCCCTGGCGCCCGCCGAGCTGATGCGCCTGCTGCTGGACGAGCATGGCCTTGGCTGGGACGAGGCCTGGAAGATCACCCGCCAGGCCGTGGCCTACACCAACCACACGCTGATGCCCGAGGCGCTGGAGACTTGGCCGGTGCGCATGTTCGAGAACCTGCTGCCGCGCCATCTCGAGATCATTTATGAGATCAACCACCGCTTCCTTGAAGAGGTGCAGGCGCGCTTCCCCGGCGACCACGCCTTCGCCGCGCGCGTGTCCCTGATCGACGAGGGCAACCATGGCCATGGCGAGCGTCGCGTGCGCATGGCCGCCCTCGCGCTGGTGGCTTCCCACCGCGTCAACGGCGTGGCTGCACTGCATTCCGAGCTGATGGTGCAGACCATCTTTGCCGACTACGCCCGCATCTGGCCCGAGCGCTTCCACAACGTCACCAATGGCGTGACGCCGCGCCGCTGGCTGCAGCAGGCCAACCCGGCCCTGTCGGCATTGCTGGACAGCCGCATCGGCGAAGGCTGGCGCAAGGACCTGGCCGAGCTGGGTGAACTCGCGCCCCTGGCCGCCAACCGCGAGCTGGGCGAGGAGTTCCTGGCCGTCAAGCGCGCCAACAAGGAGCGCCTGGCCGCCGTGATCCGGCGCGAGCTGGGCATCTCGGTCAATGTCGACAGCCTGTTCGACATCCAGATCAAGCGCATCCACGAATACAAGCGCCAGCTGCTGAACCTGTTGCACGTCATCAGCCGCTACCAGGCCATCCGCGACAACCCTGAAGGTGTGAATGGCTCCAACTGGGTCCCCCGCACCGTCATCATTGCCGGCAAGGCCGCCTCGGCCTACCAGATGGCCAAGAGCATCGTGCGCCTGGCCCACGACGTGGCCCGCGTCATCAACAGCGACCCGCGCGTGGGCGACAAGCTCAAGCTCGTCTTCCTGCCCAACTACAGCGTCACTCTGGCCGAAAGCATCATCCCGGCGGCCGACCTGTCCGAGCAGATCTCGACGGCCGGCACCGAGGCTTCGGGCACCGGCAACATGAAGTTCGGCATGAACGGCGCGGTCACCATCGGCACCTGGGACGGCGCCAACATCGAGATGGCCGAGGCCATGGGCGTGGAGAACATGTTCGTGTTCGGCCTGCGCGCCGATGCCGTCACCAAGATCAAGCAGCTGGGCTACGACCCGCGCCTGTATGTCGAAGAGAATCGCCAGCTCAAGCGCGTCATCGATGCCATCGCGGCGGGCGTGTTCAGTAACGGCGATACCGAGCGCTATCGCAGCCTCGTGGACAGCCTGCTGCACCGGGATGTCTATCTGCTGATGGCCGATTTCGCCGATTACGTCGCTACCCAGGCCAAGGTCGATGCGTTGTTTGCCGACCGCGCCGCCTGGGCCGAGCGAGCCCTGCGCAATATCGCCGGCATGGGCCCGTTCTCGTCCGATCGCACGATCGCCGAGTATGTGGACCGTGTCTGGTCCGTGAAAAGTCTGAACCACTGACGATGCTCAACGAAGCCGACCTCGACGCCCTGCTGGCAGGACGCCACGCCGATCCCTTTGCTCGGCTGGGCCTGCATGCAGACGACAACGGTCGGCTCTGGGTGCGCGCGTTGCTGCCGGGGGCGGCGGAGGTGGCGCTGCTGGATGCCGGCAGCAAGAAGCACATCGTCGACCTGGAGCAGCGCCGCGGCGGCTTCTTCGAGGCCATGGTGCCGCGCCGCAAGCACCGCTTCGACTACCGCCTCGCCGTGCGCTGGGCGGGGGGCGGGGAGGGCGTCTACGCCGACCCCTACAACTTCTATCCCCAGCTCGCCGACGAGGAGCTCAAGGCCTTTGCCGAGGGCCGCAACTTCCGTCCCTGGCTGAGCCTGGGCGCCCATGTCGTGCAGTACGGCGACGTCAGCGGCGTGCGCTTCGCCGTCTGGGCGCCGAATGCCAGGCGCGTCAGCGTCGTTGGCAACTTCAACAACTGGGACGGCCGCCGCCACCCCATGCGGCTGCGCCACCAGGCCGGCGTGTGGGAAATCTTCGTGCCGCATGCCACCCTGGGCGACCTCTACAAGTTCGAGATCGTCAACGGCAATGGCGCCTTGCTACCGCTCAAGGCCGATCCCTATGCCCGCCGCGCCCAGCTGCGGCCCGAGACGGCCAGCATCGTCGCGGCCCTGCCCGAGCCCACGCCGCTGCCGCGCCAGCGCGAGCGCGCCAACCGCCGCGAGTCGGCCATCAGCGTCTACGAGGTGCATGCCGCCTCCTGGCGCCGCGGCGTGTCGGGCGAGTTCCCCACCTGGGACGAGCTTGCCGAACACCTGCCCGCCTATGTGGCCGACATGGGCTTCACGCATCTGCAGCTGATGCCCATCAGCGAGCATCCCTTCGATGGCTCCTGGGGCTACCAGACGCTGGGCATGTATGCGCCCAGCGCCCGCTTCGGCCCGCCCGAGGGCTTTGCCCGCTTCGTCAAGGCGGTCCATGATCAGGGCCTGGGCCTGCTGCTGGACTGGGTGCCGGCCCATTTCCCCATGGATGCCCATGGCCTAGCCGAGTTCGACGGCACGCGCATCTACGAATATGCCGATCCCAAGGAAGGCTTCCACCGCGACTGGAACACGCTGATCTACAACTTCGGCCGCACCGAGGTGCGCGAGTTCCTGGTCGGCAGCGCCATCTACTGGATCGAGCGCTGGGGCGTGGACGGCCTGCGCGTGGACGCCGTAGCCAGCATGCTCTACCGCGACTACTCGCGGCCGGCGGGCGAATGGATTCCCAACATCCGCGGCGGCCGAGAGAACCTCGAAGCCATCTCCATGCTGCGCGAGATGAACGAGCATGTCGGCGAGATCGAGGGTGCCATCAGCGTCGCCGAGGAAAGCACCAGCTTCCCTGGCGTCTCGGCGCCCACCTACGCGGGCGGCCTGGGCTTCCACTACAAATGGAACATGGGTTGGATGAACGACACCTTGCGCTATATGGCCGAGGATCCGATCAACCGCCGCTGGCATCACGACAAGATGACCTTCGGCCTGATCTACGCGTTCAGCGAGAACTTCATGCTGCCCATCTCGCACGACGAGGTCGTGCACGGCAAGGGCTCGATGCTTTCCAAGATGCCGGGCGACGACTGGCAGAAGTTCGCCAACCTGCGCGCCTATTACGGCTTCATGTGGGGCCACCCCGGCAAGAAGCTGCTCTTCATGGGCCAGGAGTTCGCCCAGCGCCAGGAGTGGGACCACGCTGAGTCGCTGCCCTGGGGCCTGCTGGAGGACGACCGCCACGCCGGCGTGCAGCGCCTGGTGCGCGACCTCAACAAGCTCTACCGCGACCACACGGCCCTGCACCGCCTGGATTGCGAGCAGGGCGGCTTCGAGTGGATCAGCGCCCACGACGCCGAGCATTCCATCTATGCCTGGGTGCGCCGCGACGGCACCGGCCGCATGGTCATCGTCGTCTGCAACATGACGCCGGTGCCGCGCGAGGGCTATTCCCTGGGCGTGCCGGACGGTGTGACCGCCTGGCGTGAGGCGCTCAACACCGATTCGGCCTATTACGGCGGCAGCAACATGGGCAACGGCGTCGCCGCCGCCGGCCTGCCCGTGCAGGCCCAGCCCGCCCATGGCCGGCGCCTGTCCATCACGATCAATCTGCCGCCGCTGGCCACGCTGTTCTTTGTCCCCATATGAGCTGCCCCTCGCCCGGTCCCGCGTCGCTGAACGCGAGCGTGCCCAGTCGGTCCCCCGAGGGGACGGCGATGCGCACGGCTTGGAGCCGCGCGCACATCGCCATCGCGGGCCGGCTTGGGAGCGGCCCGGCGCTCGGCCCGAAATACGGGGAGCGCTGAATGGCTCATCTGCCTGATCTGCAACCCGGCTGGCACGAGCCGCTGGGGGCACTTGCCCGCGATGGCGGCGTCAACTTCGCCTTTGCCAGCGAGAACGCGACGCGCATCGAGCTCTGCGTCTTCGACGGCGAAGGCCAGCGCGAACTGCGCCGCTACGAGCTGGTGGGCCCGCATGACGGCGTCTTCCACGGCTTCCTGCCCGGCGTCGGCTCCGGCCTGGTCTACGGTCTGCGTGCGCACGGCCCCTATGCGCCGGAGCAGGGCCACCGCTTCAACCCGCACAAGCTGCTGCTGGATCCCTATGCCCGCGAGATCGTCGGCCACTTCGGCTGGCGGGCCGAGCACCACGGCTATGAGCTGGGCCATCCGGACGGGCCGCGGTCCCTCGACACTCGCGACAACGCGACGCAGGCGCTGAAGGCGCGCGTGGCGCCCGCGCCCGTCCTGCATGCGCGAGCCTACCGCCCGCGCCGTGCGCCCAGCGAGGTCGTGCTCTACGAAGTCCACGTCAAGGGCTTCTCCAGGCTGCTGCCCGGTGTGCCGGAAGAGCTGCGCGGCACCTATGCCGGCCTGGCCCATTCCGCATCCATCGCCCATTTCAAGCGCCTGGGCATCACGACGCTGTCCCTGCTGCCGGTGCACTACTGCATCGACGAGCCCCACCTCGCCGAGCGCGGCCTGCACAACTACTGGGGCTACAACACCCTGGGCTTCTTCTGCCCCGACCCGCGCTGGGCGCATGCCTCGCATCGGCACGACCCGACCGCCGTGACGGCCGAGTTCCGCCGCATGGTGGACGCGCTGCATGAAGCCGGCCTGGAAGTGGTGCTGGACGTCGTCTACAACCATACACCCGAGGGCAATGAGTTCGGCCCGACGCTGTCCTTCCGCGGCCTGGACAACAAGACCTGGTACCGGCTGGTGGCCGACGACAAGGGCCGCAACGAGAACCTGACCGGCTGCGGCAACACCGTCAACTGCGCCCACCCGCGCGTCACCCAGTTCGTGCTGGACTCGCTGCGCTACTGGGTGGCCGAGATGGGCGTCGACGGCTTCCGCTTCGACCTCGCGCCGGTGCTCGGCCGCACCAATCACGGCTACGACGCCAACGCGGCGTTCTTCACCGCGCTCAGGCAAGACCCCGTGCTGGCTGGCGTGCATCTGATCGCCGAACCCTGGGACGCGGCCTACGACGGTTACCAGGTGGGCCGCTTCCCGGGCCGCTTCCTGGAATGGAATGACAAGTTCCGCGACGCGGTGCGTGGCTACTGGTTGGGCGCAGGCCCGGGCGTGGGCCGCGGCGAGCTGGCACGGCGCTTCATGGCCTCCAGCGATGTCTTCCACCACGGCCAGCGCCTGCCGACGGCCTCGATCAACTTCGTGGCCGTGCACGACGGCTTCACGCTGGCCGACCTGACCAGCTATTCGACCAAGCACAACCACGCCAACGGCGAGGAGAACCGCGACGGTCGCGATGGCGAGCTCTGTGCCAACTTCGGCGCCGAAGGCCCGACCGAGGACGCCGCCATCAACGCCACCCGCGAGCGCGTGCGCCGCGCGCTGCTCGCGACGCTGCTGCTGGCCCAGGGGACGCCCATGCTGTGCGCCGGCGACGAGATCGCCAACAGCCAGGGTGGCAACAACAACGCCTACTGCCAGGACAACGCCATCACCTGGCTGAACTGGGATCAGGCCGAAGGCCGCACCACCGAGCTGGTCGCGCAGCTGCTGGCCCTGCGCGCCGCCGAGCCCTTGCTGCGTCATCCGCGCTGGTTCGCCGCCGGTCCGGGCGAAGCCAGCATCGCCTGGTACGCCCCCAGCGGCCACGAGATGGCGCCGCATGACTGGCATGACGCCGGCCAGCGCGCCTTTGGCGCCCAGCTGCGCGAAGCCGGCGCCGCGGCGCCGCGGCTGATGATCGTCTTCAACCCCGACCCGGCGCCTTTGCCCTTCCTGCTCTGCAACGGCCCCTGGCAGCTGGTGCTGGACAGCAGCGGCGAATCGGCCGCGCCCCTCGTTCTTCCCGGCCAGCCGCTCAATGTGCCGGCCCGCTCACTTGTTGTGCTGAGACACCAATGAACCTGAACCAACGCTCCTCGGGTGTGCTGCTGCACATCACCTCGCTGCCCGGCCCCCACGGCATGGGCGACTTCGGCCCCGATGCCTATCGCTTTGTCGACTGGCTGCAGTCTGCCGGCCAGAGCGTCTGGCAGCTGCTGCCCACGACGCCCATCGGCCCCGGCGATTCGCCCTACCAAGGCGTGTCGGCCTTTGCCGGCAGCCAGTGGATGGTGGCCCTGGAGCCCTTGATCGAGAAGGGCTGGCTGGCCAGGCCCACCGCGCCCGCCTTCAACGGCAGCCTGATCAACTACGGCGAGGTCACGCCCTGGCGCGAGCAGCAATTGCGCGCCGCGGCCAAGGGCTTCTTCGCCGGCGCGGTGGATGCCGACCGCATCGCCTTCGCCAAATGGTGCCTGGAGGCCCAGAGCTGGCTGGACGACTACGCCCTTTTCATGGCCATCCGCTCGCCGCTGAACGGCCAGCCCTGGTGGGAGTGGAGCGAGGGACTTCAGCGCCGCGCGCCCGCGGCACTGGCCCAGGCTCGCAAGGACTACGCCGACGAGATCGCCTTCTGGCAGTTCGTGCAATGGCAGTTCGACGTGCAGATCGGAGCGCTGAAGAGCTATGCCAACGAGCGCGGCGTCCACATCATGGGCGACCTGCCCATCTTCGTGGCCCACGACAGCGCCGACTGCTGGTCGCGTCCCGACCTCTACCACCTCGACAAGGACTTCCAGACCACCGTTGTCGCCGGCGTGCCGCCCGATGACCTGGGACCTCTCGGCCAGCGCTGGGGCAATCCGCTCTACCGCTGGGACAAGATGGCCGCCGAGGACTACGCCTGGTGGACTGCGCGCATTCAACGGGCATTGACCCAGGCCGATGTCTTTCGCATCGACCATTTCCGCGGTTTTGCCGGCTATTACGAGATCCCCGGCGACAGCCCCGACGCCAAGCGCGGTGAATGGAAGACCGGCCCGGGCATGGCCTTGTTCGACGCCATCAAGAAGGCGCTCGGCCCCTTGCCCATCGTCGCCGAGGACCTGGGCTTCATCACCGACGACGTGCACGCCCTGCGTGACGGTTGCGGTTTCCCCGGCATGAAGATCTTGCAGTTCGCCTTCGGTGCCGAGGGCGACCATGAGTTCCTGCCGCATATGTGGACCCCGGCCTCGGTGGCCTACACCGGCACCCACGACAACGACACCGTGCGCGGCTGGTGGAACCAGGCGAAACCTCGTGAACGCGCATTCGCGGGCTCGTATCTCGCCTGCGGCGAGCACGATGTGCACTGGGCCATGATCCGCGCCTGCGCCAATTCGGTGGCCAATATGGCCGTCTACCCGCTGCAGGACGTGCTGGGGCTGGACAGCCACCACCGCATGAATGTGCCCGGCGTGCTGGGCGGCAATTGGGGCTGGCGCTTCCACTGGGGCATGCTGGGCAGCGAGCCCGCCCGGGTGCTGGGCCTGATCACCGCAGCTTCGGGCCGCGGGCCTTTCGAGCTTTTGCGCCTGCCCTGAGCGATCTTCCCCGTGAATCGGGGGGCGATTTCACCCCCTAGGTTCATCGTTGCCGCGGCATCGACGGAATTACTCGTCGTTACGGTGGCTACCATTCGCGGGTTTTCACCGGGGCCTGTCGTCCCGGTGTCTTGGAGGGAAGAAAAGCATGAAGTTGAAGTCTTTGGCCGCCGCCGCGGCCCTGCTGGTTTCTGGTCTGGCGAGCGCCACCACGACGTTCAACGCCGGGGCTTTCTCGGTCGTGTACGACGAAACCACGACCAGTTTCGGCTGGATCAGCAGCTGGTTCTCCGGCGCGGCCGGTGCGACCGGCTTTGAATGGTCCGTCGACCCGTCAGTGAACGTCACGAGCATCGGCGGCGCGCCCGTTTCGGCGACCTTTGCCATTCCCGACTTCACCATCTCGGCCAACGCGGGCTACACGCTGTCCGGCCCGGTCAAGTCCAGCCTGGGCAACATCGTCTATTTCCAGAATGGCGCCGGTTCGACGACGTCGATCACGGCAACGGGCCATGTGTCGGTCAATGGCGGTCCCAGCACCTTGCTGCCCTCCTCGCCGCTGACTCAGACCCCGAGCTCGCCGTCCCTGGGTTTCTTCTCGGGCTCCAGCAGCTTCGCGGCCGGCAACTTCAGCAGCTTCGCCGTGAGCGGCGCTTCGATCACGCTGAACGCCTCGGGCGGCAGCTTCGCCGCCATCGGTGCCCAGCCGCAGAACAAGCTGAAGTTCGAGTTCACGGCCGTGCCGGTGCCGGAACCCGAAACCTACGCCTTGCTGCTCGCTGGCCTGGGTGTCGTCGGCCTGCTGGCCCGCCGCCGTCGCCCGTATTGACCGGTCGTCTGCCCCGACAACCGCAAGGGCTCCGAAAGGAGCCCTTTTTCATTCAGCGGGAGATTTCGAGGATCAGCGGGCTGTGCGCGGGCACAGCAAGCGTCGCGCCGAGCTGGAATTCGCGTCCGCCCAGCACATCGCGGGCGCGATCGCCCACCCGCGTCCGCTCGCCGAAGCGGGCCAGTGCGAGTTCCACCGGCCTGGCGTTCTTGTTCAGCACCACCATGACGGTGCGGCCAGCACCATAGCGGAAGAAAACATAGCAGCCCTCCAGCGGCGCGTATTGCATCAGTGCGCCGTCGTGGATGACGGCGGCGCCCTTGCGCCAGTTGAAGAGGCGGCGCGTCCAGTCCTGCATCTCGCGCTGCTCGGCGGTCAGGCCGGCACCGGTGAAGGCGTTGACCCCATCACCCGGCCAGCCGCCGGGCATGTCGGCGCGCACGCGGCCGTCGTCGCGCTCGGTCGGGCTTTGCATCAGCAACTCGCTGCCGTAGAAGAGCTGCGGGATGCGCCGCGTCGTCGCGAGATAGGCCAGGGCGATCCTGGTCAGGCCGACGTCCTTCTTCAGCAGGGAGTGGATGCGCGGCGTGTCGTGATTGCCGTCGAAGAGGACGAGATTGGCCGGGTCGGGGTAGACGAAGTCATGGGCCAGGCCCTCATAGAGCTTGGTCAGGCCGGTATGGGCCCCGTCGTCTTCGGTGAGTGCCGCCAGCAGATTTGTCTGCAGCGGGAAGTCCATCATGCTCGGCGTGTACGACACATAGCCGTCGTGGTTCTTCTTGCCGCGCTGCCAATAGGCCACGACGGCCGGGTGCGGGCTCCATTCCTCGCCGACGATGTTCAGCCGCGGGTACTCCTGCATGACGCGGGCCGACCAGCGCGTCAGGAAGTCGCGGTCGGAGTAGGAGTAGGTGTCGGTGCGGATGCCCGACAGGCCGTAGCGCTCGATCCACCACAGCGTCATCTGCGTCAGATAGGTGGCCAGCTCGGGGCGGCGCTGGTTGAGGTCGGGCATGCCGGGCACGAACCAGCCATCGGTGAAGCGCAGGCGGTCGCTGGCCGAAGCGTAAGGGTCCTGCAGCGTCATGCGCGCGTGATGCGTTTCCGTGTAGCCCGCAGGCCATTGGTTGACCCAGTCCGGTGCCGGCAGGTCGGCCATCCACCGGTGGCCGCTGCCGATGTGGTTGAGTACCACGTCCTGGATGACGCCGACGCCCTTGCTGCGCGCTTCGCTGACAAAGGCCGCGAAGTCGTCGTTCGTGCCGAAGCGGGGATCAACCTTGTAGAAGTCGGTCGCCGCATAGCCGTGATAGCTGTACTGGGCGCTGTTGTTCTCGACCAGCGGCGTCGGCCAGACCTGGGTGAAGCCCAGGCCGGCGATGTAGTCCAGGTGCTGGCGCATGCCGGCCAGGTCACCACCGTGGCGGCCGCCGGGGTCGGCGCGGTGAACGCCTTCCTTCATGGCGGCCTGCTTGCCGCTGCCGCCCTGGGCAAAGCGGTCGGGCACGACGAGGTAGATGGCGTCCTGGGGGCCAAAGCCCTGGCGCTCGGCCGAGCCGCGAGCGCGCGCCAGCAGCGGGTAGTGCAGCGTGCGGCCCGCCACCGTCAGGGCCAGCTCGCCGGGCTGGGTGCCGGGCGCGACATCGAGATCGACGAAGAGGTAGTTGGCGCTGGTGGCGCGGTGGCTGCCCTTCAAGGTCACGCCGGGGTAGGGTGCCAGCGTGGGTTGGGCTTCGGCGATGCCGGCGCCGTGCAGCATCAGTTGCAGTGAGGTGTCGCGCATGCCGACCCACCAGTTCGGCGGTTCGACGTGTTCAAGGCCGGCGGCCGTGGTGTTCAGGCTCATCAACAGGGCAGTGCTCAGGGTGATCAGGGATTTCATGGCGCTTCCAGCCGGTAGACGCGCAGGGACCGCGGTGGCAGCGCGGCGCGCGATCGCGAGGCCGTGCCACCCTTGGGATACAGGGGCCGGGCACGCGCTGGCAGGTCCAGCGCGGCGGGCGTGTCGCCGTAGTTGATGGCGACGAGGACGCGCTCCTTGCCGTGCACGCGCTGGAAGGCCCAGACGGCACCGTCGACGCGATCCGCTTCGTAGCGGCCCAGGGTCAGGGCGCTCGAGGCGCGGCGCAGCGCGATCAGCTCGCGGTAGAAGTTGAACAGCGAGCCGGCGTCGCGCTGCTGGCTTTCGGCGTTGTGGGCGCTGCGGTTCAGGGCCAGCGGGCGGAAGGGCTGGGTGCTCGTCGTGAAACCCCCCGCTGCCGTCCAGCTCATCGGGGAGCGCAGCGGATCATCGCCCTTGCCGTCGATGCCGGCCTGGCCGATCTCCTCGCCGTAGTAGACAAAGGGCGTGCCGGGCAGCAGCAGATAGCTGGCTGCGGCCAGGCGGTAGCGCGCCTCGTCGCCATGCAGCTGGTCCCAGACGCGCTGGCCGGTGAAGATGTCGTGGTTGTGCAGGAAGGTCGCCATGGTCGGCGACATGGTCCGGTAGTAGTCGGCCACCTTCTGCACGGCCGCCGCCTCGCCCTTGGCGGCCTTGATCATTTCGTAGTTCAGGTTGAAGGCGAAGGCGCCGCCGCAGAGATCGGGGTTGCCGTAGGCGATGGGCTCGGCCGTGGCCTCGCAGACGACGTAGCGGCCTGGATAGCTCTTGATGAGATCCTGGAAATGCTTGGTCAGCACGCGGCTCTCGGGCTGGTCGTTCCAGTCCTTGGCGTTGTTCTCGATCAGATGAGGCACGGCGTCCAGGCGGTAGCCGTCCAGGCCGCGGTTGAGCCAGAAGCGCAGCGAGTCCTCGTGGTACTGCACGACGGCGGGGTTGCGCAGGTTGAAGTCGGGCATATGGGGCCCGAAGGTGCCGAAGAAGATGTCGGGCGAGCCGGGCCGGATGGGTGGCATGTCCTTCCATTCGCCGGTCCACGTCCAGGGCTTCTGCGCCGCGTCGTACCAGGGATATTTGCCCCAGATGTCCCAGCCCGGCCCGGGATCGGGGTTCCAGACGAACCAGCTGCGCCAGGGGCTGGCGTGGTCCTTCAGTGCTTCCTGGAAGGGCGGGAACTGCCAGGACGCGTGGTTGATGACGTAGTCCATGACGATGGCGATGCCGCGCTGGTGCGCCTCGCGGACCAGCTCGTCGAAATCCGCCAGCGTGCCGTACTGCGGCTCGATGTTGCGATAGTCGGTCGTCGCATAGCCATGGTCGTGGTCGGAGCTGGCCGTGATGGGCATCAGCCACAGGCCGCTGATGCCGAGCTTCTTCAGATAGTCCAGCCTGCGTGTGAGGCCGCGCAGGTCGCCGATGCCGTCGCCGTTGCTGTCCTGGTAGCCGCGCACGAAGACTTCCATGAAGACACCGTGCTGCCAGTGGGCAGGCAGGGCGCTGGGCTTGGGCTGGGCCGGCACGGGCGTCGTGTCGATCTGGGCTGCCGCGGGCAGGGCCAGCGCGGCGGCGAGAACGGTGCTGAAGAGGGTCTTGATCGGCATGGTCAGCGCAGGACGTAGACGCGCAGGCTCTGCGCGGGCATGGCAATGCGGACGGTGCCGGTGGCATCGGCCGCGAGGTCGGGAGCGCCGAGCTTGCCCTGCAGCAGGGCATTGGCGGGCAGGTCGGCGCTGCTGGCCTGGGCCGCGGCGCTGCCGAAGTTGATCGCCACCACGACGGTCTGTGCAGCGCTGCGGCGCTGATAGGTCAACACGGTGTCGGCGGCGCTGGCGTTCGTGTAGGCGCCATCGCGCAGGGCCGGCAGCGTGTTGCGCAGATCGAGCAGGGCGCGGTAGTGGTTGAGCAGGGAGTCGGGGTCGGCCTGCTGGGCAGCGACGTTGTGGGTCGCGGCGTTGGCGGCCAGGGCGCGGTAGGGCGTCGCGGTGGAGAAGCCGGCGTTGGCGGCCGTGGACCAGCTCATCGGCGTGCGGATGGACGCGTCGCCACTCAGCGAGCTGGCGCCGCGCATGCCGATCTCCTCGCCGTAGTAGATGAAGGGCGTGCCGGGCAGCAGCAGATAGGCGCTGGCGGCGAGCTTGAGCTGGGCGAGATTGGCATTGAGCTGGTCGCCCGGGCGCAGGCCGGCAAAGCTGTCGTGGTTGGACAGCATGGGCGCCATGCCCGGGGTGGCCGTCTTGAAGTAGTTGGCGAGGTTGGTGACGGCGCTGGCCTGGCCCTTGGCCGAGCCCATCAACGCGTTCTGCAGGTCGAAGGCGAAAGCGCCGCCGCAGGCCGCGGCTGCACCAAAGCCCTGCGGGTCGGCCGGCGCCTCGCAGACCATGGTGCGGCGCGCATAGCCGTTCAGCAGCACCCGCATCTCGTTCATCAGCGTGTAGTTGCGCGGCTGGTCTTCCCAGGCATTGGGGCCGTTCTCGACGAGATTGCCGACGGCGTCAAAGCGAAAGCCGTCGACGCCGCGGTTCAGCCAGAAGCGCAGCGCGTTCTTGTGGAAGTCGACGACCTCGGTCTTCAGCAGGTTGAAGTCGGGCATCTGCTCCCAGAAGGGCGCGTAGTAGGCGCCGTTGGCCGTGCTGCGCCAGGGGTTGCCGCCGTAGATGCTCCAACCCGTCGGGGCCGGGTTCTGCCAGACATACCAGTCGCGCCAGGGGTTGGTGGCCGAATCCTTGGCGTTGACGAACAGCGGGTGCTGGCCGGCGCTGTGGTTCATCACGTAGTCGAGGATGACGCCGATGCCGCGCGCGTGGGCCTGCTTGATGAGTTCGTCCAGGTCGGCCAGCTTGCCGTAGGCGGGCTCGACGTCGCGGTAGTCGACGACGGCATAGCCATGGTCGCCGTCCTGGCTCTTGGTGACGGGCATCAGCCAGAGGCCTTTGACGCCGAGATCCTTCAGATAGTCCAGGCGGCTGATGAGGCCGCGCAGGTCACCAATGCCGTCACCGTCGCTGTCCTGGTAGCTGCGCACGAAG
This sequence comes from Roseateles saccharophilus, assembly GCF_031458095.1. GTDB lineage: Bacteria > Pseudomonadota > Gammaproteobacteria > Burkholderiales > Burkholderiaceae_C > Pelomonas > Pelomonas saccharophila_A. The sequence goes on along the minus strand of NZ_JAVDXU010000001.1, from coordinate 351,281 downwards.
ATCTGCATGAAGGCGCCGCGCTGCCAGCCCTCGGGCAGGGTGCTGCCAGGGTCGGCCGCGGTGACGGCGCTGACATCGGGTGCCGGCAGTGGCGCAGGCGCCGGAGCGGGGGCCGGCGCAGGCGCCGGGCTCGGAGCGGTGCCGCCGCCCCCGCCCCCACAGGCCGTCAGGGCCGCCGCCGCGAGCAGGGCGGCCGCCGTCGAAAACTTGTCTGCGAAGCGATTCATGTAATCAAACTACTCATCAGGACGGCGTCGAGCATAGCGATGACCTAGGGTAACGCGCCAGCGGGATTTCGATGAATGTAGTTTTGCTACTATTCCAAAAACACAAGGAGACCTTGATGCCCGCTCGCCCCCTGCTGTCGATGCTGTTGGGCCTGACGCTGATCGCGACGGCTGCCCGGGCCAGCGATCTCGATGACTGCAACGCAGATGTCCCGGTGCCCGCGCCGGCGGCCAAGGCCTTGGCCGAGGCCTATTGGCTGGATGCGCGGACGCTGCAGTGGCCGGGGCTGAAGCTGCAGGCCGGAGAGCGCTTGCGCCTGCATCACGCCAGCTCGGCCGCGATGCGGGCCGCGGCGGGTGAGGCGGTGGCCGGCGCCGATGGCGCAGTGGAGCTGGTGCCCAGCGCGGCGCCATTGCCGGTGCGCTTTCGCTTCATCGGCGACGGGCCACGCTTCGCGCTGGCCGGCGGTGTGGACGTCGCCGCGCTGCTGCGCGAGCAACTGCTGCTGGTGCATGAGGCGGCCGACGGTCGTGTCCTCGCAGCGACGGGTGTGCAGATCGCCGGCGCCCTGGACGACCGCTACGCCGCGGCGGAAAGGGTGACCGACTTCGGTGCCCATCCCGCCAGGGCGCAGACCCGCTTTGCCGTCTGGGCGCCAACGGCCCAGCGTGTGCTGCTGTGCCGCCATGCCGGGCCCGAGTCGCCGGCCATCGCCGTCGAGGCGATGCATCTGGATGCCGCCACCGGCGCCTGGCGCGCCGAGCTGCCGGGTGACCTGAGCGGCCAGTCCTATCGCTATCTCGTCGACGTCGTCACGCCCACCCATGGCCGCGTGCGCAACCTCGTCACCGACCCGTATTCGGTCGCGCTGACTGCCGACTCGCAGCGCAGCGTCGTTGCCGATCTCGCCTCGCGGGCGCTCAAGCCCAAGGGCTGGGACGTGGCGCCGCGCCCGACGCGCGTGAAGGCCGCGACCGACCAGCTCATCTACGAGCTGCATGTGCGCGACTTCTCCATCAGCGATGCCACGGTGCGCCCCGCCTGGCGCGGCAAATACCTGGCCTTCACCGAGAGCGCGTCCAACGGCATGAAGCACCTCCAGGCGCTTTCCAGGGCCGGCCTGACCGACGTTCATCTGCTGCCCGTCTTCGACCTCGCCAGTGTGCCCGAGCGCGGCTGCAAGACGCCGACCGTGCCGCAAGCGACTGCCGACAGCGACGCCCAGCAGGCGGCGGTGATGGCTGTCGCAGCCGACGACTGCTTCAACTGGGGCTACGACCCCTGGCACTTCAATGCGCCGGAAGGCAGTTATGCGACCGACCCGCTCCAGCGTGTCGTCGAGTTCCGCGCCATGGTCATGGCGCTGCACAAGGCAGGGCTGCGCGTCGGCATGGACATGGTCTACAACCACATGTCGGCCGCCGGCCAGGCGCCGAAGTCGGTGCTGGACCGCCTGGTGCCGGGCTACTACCACCGCCTGAATGCCAAGGGCGAGATCGAGCGCTCGACCTGCTGCGACAACACGGCCACCGAGCACCGCATGATGGCCAAGCTGATGATCGATTCGGCGGCCCTGTGGGTGCGCGAGTACAAGATCGACTCCATGCGCTTCGACCTGATGGGCCATCAGCCACGCGAGGCCATGGAGCGCCTGCAAAAGCGCGTCAATGCCGAGGCCGGGCGGCCGGTGCAGTTGCTGGGCGAGGGCTGGAACTTCGGCGAGGTGGCCAACGGCGCGCGCTTCGTGCAGGCCTCGCAGCTGAGCCTGAACGGCAGCGGCATCGGGGCCTTCAGCGACCGGGGCCGCGACGCGGCGCGGGGCGGTGGCGCCGGTGAGGGCGGCGACGACAGCGTGCGCCGCCAGGGCTGGCTCAATGGCCAGGTCTACGCGCCCAATGCTTTGGCCAACGCCAAGCCCGAGGAGCTGCTGGGCACGGCCGACATGATCCGCGTCGGCCTGGCCGGTTCGCTGCGCGGCTACGAGCTGACGACCTGGCGCGGCGAGAAGAAGCGCCTGGATGCCATTCCCTACGGCGACCAGCCGGCCGGCTTTGCCTCCGAGCCCGGTGAGGTCGTCAACTACGTGGAGAACCACGACAACCAGACGCTGTTCGACATTAACACGCTCAAGCTGCCACGTGACACCTCGCGCGAGGACAGAGCCCGCGTGCAGATGCTGGGCGCGGCCCTCGTCGCCTTCAGCCAGGGTGTGGCCTATTTCCACGCCGGCCAGGACATCCTGCGCAGCAAGAGCCTGGACCGCAACAGCTATGACAGCGGCGACTGGTTCAACCGCCTGGACTGGAGCTACCAGAGCAACCACTTCGGCAGCGGCCTGCCGCCCAGGCAGGACAACTACGGCGCAAAGGGGCGAGATTGGGAACTGGCGCGCGAGCGTCTGGCGGACGCTTCCATCGCACCGGGGCCGGCCGAGATTGCCTGGGCGCGCGATGTGTTTCGTGACCTGCTGAGGATCCGCACCAGCACGACGCTGCTGCGGCTGCCGAGCGCCGCGGAAATCAAGAAGCGCGTCAGCTTCCCCGGCAGCGGTGCGGGGCAGAACCCGGTGCTGGTCGCGGCGCGCATCGATGGCCGTGGTCTGGGCGGCTACAAGGCCGTCATGACGCTCATCAACGTGGCGCCGATGGCTCAGGTGCTGGAGCTCCCGGCGGAGGCCCGCTCGGCATGGGCGCTGCATCCCGTGCAGCGTCGTGGCGCCGACGAGCGCGTGCGCCGGGAGGCGCGCTTCACGAAGGGCCGTTTCGAGGTTCCGGCGCGCAGTGCGGTCGTTTTCGTCCTGGAGTGACGCCTATCTCGGCCGGCCGGGCCCCTGCGTGCCTTCGGCGCGCGCCGACAGATAGGCGTAGAGATCGATGATGTGGGCGGTCACGGCGGGGTCGCCTTGCCAGGCCGGCATCGTCACGGTGCCTTCCCGGCCCTGCACGATCTTCTCGACCAGGCTGTCCTGCATCGCGGTCCCGGGGCTGGATTCGGCGGCCGCGAGGATCCAGTCGTAGCGCCTGAGCACCAGACCCACGAACTGGTGGGCGCCCATCTCGCGCAGCCGGGGCAGCAAGTCGGGGCCGTTGGCGGTGCCGGTTGCCATGGCGCCGTGACAGCCCGCGCATTTCTGTTGGAACACTCGCCAGCCGGCCTGGAGATCGCCGTCAGGCCTCGCGCGTCGCGCCACGTCCTGGGCGGGCTTGGCGTTCTGCACTTCCACGGCGCAGCCCAGGGCCGCCAGGGTCAGTGCAGCGCCAGCCGCCAATCCGAAGATGCGACCCGCCGTGCGCGCCGTCCGGGGTGATGCCAATGGTTTCGCATTCATGAAGTCCTCGCAGTCGGTGATCCGGCTGCGAGGACTCTAGGAAGGCTGCGGGCGCGCGGGCTTGCGCCAGCGCAAGGATCGGGCAATTTGATCCGCCCCGGCGCGCAAGGGCGCCTGCGTTCAGTCGCGACGCCTGCGCCGCGCGCGGCCAACAAGACCCAGCCCCAGCAGAACCAGCGTGACACTGGCCGGCTCCGGCAACGCACCCGCGCTGACCCCGAACGTCAGATTTCCGCTGACCCATTCGCCTTCGGCCACGCCGTTGGCCAAGTCCTTGAATGCCTCGCTGAACTCGATGCGCAGCAGGCCATCGGCGCCGACGCTGACGCCATAGGCGCTCAGGTCGATGAAGCCGCTGTAGCTGCCGTTGCCGCTGTTGAAGTCCGCGCCGCCGGGCGTGAAGGTGAGCAGGCTCAGGCCGCTCGAATCACCAAAGCTAACCTGCATCTCGGCCAGCAGGCTGGGCGAGAAGGCGTTTAGGTCCAGCGCCCAGTCCAGCGAGGTCAGCAGGGCGTTGGCGCCGACATCGATGAGCCAGACCGTATTGCCGGCTTCGCCCAGCAGATTGATGCTTTGCGCGCCGCTGACATCGACGGCGACCGGTGCGGCCAGGGCCGTGAGGCTGGTGAGGCCCAAGGCGGCCGCGGCGGCCAGGCGTCGGAGTTGCTTCTTCATGGCTTGGGTCTTCAGTTGGAGGGGCGGACGACAAAGACGACGGCCGTGCGGGCCGGCACGCTGACGGTGCCGGTGGCGCGGTCGAACGTGGCCTGCTTGGCGCGCCAGTCGACGGCCGTGGCGGCGGTGTGCACGGGGTGCAGTTCCAGTGCGTGGCCGGCCAGGGCGGGCAGGGTCAGCTGCTTGTCGTTCTTGTCGACGTTGATCACGTAGACGAGTTCGTCGAAGTTCGCGCCGGCATAGCCCACGCCGTTGACGCGGCCGACCAGCACCGTGGCTTCCTGGCTGGAGCCGGTGTTGAGGAAGCTCAGCCGCGCCTTGATGTCTTCGGCCGTGCGCAGGCGCAGCAGCGTCGTGCTCTTGCGGATGCGCAGCAGGTCGCGGAAGGCGTCGCGCGTCCAGGCGATGTCGTTGGGGTGGGGCTTGAGCAGCGGGTTGGTCAGCAGCGGACGGGCGTAGTTCCAGTTGTCGCCGTTGTCGCGCGAGGGCGGCAGGCCGACGCCGAAGTTGTTGTCCTGGTAGCTCCAGTCCAGCTTGTTGAACCAGTCGCCGCTGTCATAGCTGTTGCGGTCCAGGCTCTTGCTGCGCAACGTGTCCACGCCGGCATGGAAATAGGCCACGCCCTGGCTGAAGGCATTGATGGCGCTGGCCAGGATCTGCACGCGGGCGCGGTCCTCCTTGCTGGTACCGGTGGGCAGGCGGAAGGCGTTGTTGTCGAACAGGGTCAGGTTGTCGTGGTTCTCCACGTAGTTGACGACCTCGCCCGGCTCCAGCACCCAGCCGGCCGGGATGCCGCCGACGTCGATCTGGTCCAGGCGCAACTGGGCGTCCCAGCTGGTCTGCATCTGGAAGCTGCGGATGGAACCCGCCAGCGAGGCCTTGATGCGGTCGGCCTGCCACATCAGCGTGCCGCGGTTCTGACCCGAAGCGCTGGCGTTGGAGTCGTAGAAGTAGCCGTTGACGTAGCCCTGCTCGCTGACGAGTGCATTGCCGGAGTCGCAGCAGCCACCGCCGCGCACCGCGTCGCGGATCAGGGGGTTGAAGCTGCCGATGCCCGAGCCGTTCAGCGACAGCATCTCGGCCTGTACGAAGCGCGCGCCGTTGGCGACCTCGCCGAAGTTCCAGCCCTCGCCGAGGATCTGCACCTTGCGGCCGGCGGCGGCCTCGACGCGGGCCTTCAGCGTCTCGATGACCGAGCGCGGGTGGTGGCCCATGATGTCGAAGCGCAGCGAGCTGATGCGGTAGTCGCGCGTCCAGGTGATGGCCGAGTCGATCATCAGCTTGCCCATCATCAGGTTCTCGGCCGCGGTGTTCTCGCAGCAGGTCGAGCGCTCGATGCCGCCGGTCGAATTCAGGCGGTAGTAGTAGCCGGGCACGACCTTGTCGAGCACCGAGTTGGTGTTCTGGCCGGACGAGGTGGTGTGGTTGAACACCACGTCCATGCCGACGCGCAGGCCGGCCGCGTTCAGGGCCTGCACCATGCGGCGGAACTCGACGACGCGGGCGAGCGGGTCGTTGGCGTTGCTGGAGTAGCTGCCCTCGGGCGTCGTGAACTGCAGCGGGTCGTAGCCCCAGTTGAAGCAGTCGCTGCCGGCCGTGGCGGCGACCGTGGCCTGCTGGGATTCGCTGTCCGGCGCGCCGCTGGGCGAGGGCGTCACGCAGCTCTTCTCGTTGACGCTGGCGATGTCGAAAACGGGCAGCAGGTGCACGTCGGTCAGGCCCGCGGCGGCCAGGCCGGCCAGGTGCTTCATGCCGTTGGACTGGCTTTCGGTGAAGGCCAGGTATTTGCCGCGCTTGGCCGCCGGCACGGTGACATCGTTGATGGAGAAGTCGCGGACGTGCAGCTCGTAGATGCTGAGGTCGGACGGCGCGTTTACCGTGTTGGGCGGAGAGCTCTGATCCCAGCCGTTCGGCTTGGTGGCCTGGGCCTGCAGGTCCATGACGACGCTTTGCTGGCTGCCCAGGGTCAGGCCCAGGGAATAGGGGTCGGTGACGAGGTTCTTCACCAGGCCCGTGCCCTTGACGAAGACCTGCACTTGATAGCGATAGCTGGCGCCCTGCAGATGGCCCTGCTTGCTGAGGCTCCACACGCCGGTGGCGGCGTCGCGCGCCATGGGCTCGGTCGTCGTGCGGGTCAGGCCCGAGTTACCCAGGGATTGCGTCAGCACCAGGGCGACGTTCTGTGCCGTCGGTGCCCAGAGCTTGAAGCTGGTGTTGCCATTGCTGGCCACGGCGCCCAGGTCGGGCACGTTGTTGGCAGCCGCGTAAAGATCATCCAACGCGCCGGCGATCTGCGCGGTGGTGGCGTTCTGCACCTTGCCGTTGGCGTCTTCCTGCACGAGGACGAGCTGCTGCTGGTGCAGGGCGGGCAGGCGGGCGATGTCGGCAGCGCGCACATTGAAGACGGTGCCGCTGGCCACGTACTTGAAGCGCAGCGCATCGGCGGCCGGCACGCTGCCGGTGAAGGCGTCCAGCGTGATGTAGCCGTCGGCGCCCTGCACGGGCGATTCCAGCCCGACGCTGATCTGGCCGGTGGCCGAGTAGTACAGACGCACCGGGCTGCTGGTGGCGATGCGCGGCCACTTGACCAGGCTCTTGTTCAGCCAGACGGCGCGGGCGTCGGTGCTGGAGACCTGGCGCAGGTCGGGCGCGGCGAAGTAGACGGTGGCGTCGCGCTCCACCAGCCAGATCTGGCCGACCTGGTTCTGGATGTTCAGCGCGGCGTATTCGACGTGGATGTTGTCGGGGCGGCCGTCCTTGTCGTTCTCGTTGGGCGGCATGCCGTGGATGATGAACTCCAGGCTCTTGCGATTCGGGTCACCCTGCGGGTTCAGCACGGGGATGTCGAACACCACCTCGCCGTCGCCCATGCTGTAGCCGGGCATGGCGCTCAGCGGCACCGGCTGGCCCCAGTTCTCGATGGTGACGCCTGTCGGCAGCGCCGGAGCGTTCAGGCCGCTGCCATTCCACAGGTGCAGGCCCCAGTTGTTGTAGGCGCCATCGAAGCGCTTGTAGTGCACGCGCAGGGTCTTGATGTCGGGCACCGGCAGCAGCAGCGGGTTGCTGGTGTAGCTGGTGCTGTCGCTCTGCAGGCGCCAGATCTCGTTGGCGCCCGCCTGCAGCGTGTAGCTCTGGTCGGCGCCGTTGTTGTCCTTGTTGTCGCCGTTGTGCAGCAGGAAGCCGACGGTGCCGGTGCCCGAGGCGAGCGGCACGTCGTAGTAGACGCCGAAGTCGTCGCTGCCCGCGGCGTTCCAGCCGCCGTTCCAGTTCGGGCTCTGGGCGGCGTTCCAGGTGTGGATCTGCCAGCCGCCGTAGTCGCCGCCGGAGCGGCGGTAGTGCACGCGCAGCGACGTCGCCGGCGCGCCCGGCGTGGCCACGGCGGCGATCCTGGCCCGCGCCGCCTGCGCAGCGGGCATGCCCGCTAGCAGTTCAACGCCGGTTTCATCGGCCGCCGCGCTGCTGACGCTGCTCATGGCGGCGGGCGCTTCGGCATTGCCGCCGCCACAGCCTCCCAGCAGCGCCACGGCGCCGATTGCCAAGCCCGCGATCGCCTGGCGCATCTGCCGCGCCCAGCCTGCCCATGCCTTCATGTCCGTGCACTCCTTTGAAGTGTGCGGATGCTATTGAAGTAAAACTACATTGATAAGCTGGTGGAATCCCGAGGAAAATTTCACGAGAGTCCAGAGTCAATGGACCGCTCTCGCAGAAGCATCGCATCCATATTTGACTGGGTTGTAGTTTTATTTCAGTTTGTTTTGCCTGGAAATGGCCGCTGGAGGCCCCTGTGCCCGCTTTGGAAATCGTGAGGGATGACTCACGACAGTCCGGCACGGCGGGACTAAGCTCTGTACAGGAGACTGCAACAGAGCAGGAGAACTGCCATGACCAAGATTCGTGTCCTGAGCGCCGCGCTGGCTCTGGTGGCTGCTGCCGGCCTGGCGGGATGTGCCACCGAGACCCAGCCGCCGCCGCGCGCCGAGGTCTTTTTCGACTCGGCCTTCAAGCCGGCCAGCGTGCACATCGACGCGCAGGAGGCCATGGCCCTGAGTCCGGCGATGAAGCGCTTCGCCGAGACCGAGATGGCCAGCGAGATCCGCAACAAGGGCCTGCGCGACGGGCTCATCGATGCCCTCTACACCAAGGGCCGGCTGCAGCTGGACTATGACGCCGAGGCCACGCGCACCGCCGCCGAGGCATTCGATGTCAGGCGCGGCAACTGCATGTCGCTGGTGCTGATGACGGCGGCCTTTGCCCGCCACTTCAACATGCCGGTGCGCTTCAACAGCGTCTATCTGGAAGAAAGCTGGACGCGCGCCAACAACATCTTCTTTGTTGCCGGTCACGTCAACATCAGCCTGGCCCGGCCCCTGACCTCGCAGACCCGCACCATCTTCGGTGACCCCGAGTTGCTGACCATCGACTTCCTGCCGCCCGAGCAGGTGCGGGGCCATCGCGGCCGCGTCATCGACGAGTCCACCATCCTCGCGATGTATCTGAACAACCGCGCGGCCGAGGCGCTGACGGTGGGCCAGGTCGACGACGCCTATTGGTGGGCGCGCGAAGCCATCCGTACCGACTCGCGCTGGCTGTCGGCCTACAACACGCTGGCCGTGCTCTACCGTCGCAAGGGCCTGATGGACCGTGCCGAGGCCACGCTGCGCCTGGTGCTGGACCGCGAGCCGCTCAACACCCAGGCCATGTCCAACCTGATCCTGGTGCTCAGCGATACCGGCCGCCGCCAGGAGGCGGAGAGGTACGCCAACCAGCTCGCCCAGATCCAGCCCATCCCGCCCTACAAGTTCTTTGACGAAGGCCTGGCGGCCATGCGCAGCGGCGAATACGCGACGGCACGCCAGCTCTTCCGCAAGGAGGTGCAGCGCGCCGCCTATGTGCCCGAGTTCCATTTCTGGCTGGGCCTGGCCAACTACGGCATGGGTGACGTGTCCGGGGCGCGTGGCGAGATTGCCAAGGCGCTGGAGAACAGCGCGACGGTCAAGGACCGCGAGATGTACGGCGCCAAGCTCGCCTGGCTGAACGAGATGCGCGAGCAGCAGCTGCAGCAGCGCCAGCAGCGCGTCCCGATTCGCGGGCCTGCGGGCTCCTAGATCGGCGCCAGCCCATGCCTGGCCCGGGCGCGGGCGCAGGCCTCGTCGCCAATGCCCATGGGCGCGCGCTCGCCGAATTCGCGGCAGGGCGAAGGCCGCCACTCGTGGATGCCGCAGCTCGCCTTCACGCCGACCTGGCCGGTGAAGGCGGCACAGCGCGGCTGGGCGTGATCGGTGCCGCGCATGCGCACGAGGCGGCCGGTCAGCTCCACCGCCAGCCCGTCGGGCACGCGGCCGCCCTCGCTTTCCAGCTCGCTGCGATCGAAGTCCACACGAAAACTGGCACAGCAGGCGCCGCAGCTCAAACAGGGGTTGTCACTCATCCGGCCAGTGTAGGCAGCGGTGAGACACTGGACCGATCCGCTCTCACCTCTGCCCACCATGCGCGCATTTCTTGGCACCCTCCTGCTGCTCGCTGCAGCGGCGTCCCAGGCCGCCGACCTGACCGTCACCGTGCTGGACCGCAATGGCAAACCGCTGGCCGATGCTGTCGTGCTGGTCGACAGCGCCGTGCAGGGGCCGCGTCCCGCCATGGTCATGGAAGCGACCGTCGTTCAGGAGAAGCTGCGCTTCGTGCCCACGGTCAGCGTCGTCGGCCTGGGGGCCAAGGTCAGCTTCAGCAACCTCGACACCTGGGACCACCATGTCATCCTGGGCTTGATGGGTGCCGGCGGCGTCTACGTGGACCCGGGCCAGAACACCCAGTTCCGCCTCGCCGGCCGTGTCGGCACCAAGCCGCCGGCCAGCGACAGCAAGGTGCTGAGCCAGCCCGGCGCCTATCTGCTGGGCTGCCATATCCATGGCTCCATGCGCGGCCACATCTACGTGGCTGACACGCCCTGGGCCAAGCTCGGTGGCGAGGACGGCAAGGCCGTGTTGCAGGGCTTGCCGGAAGGGCCGGCCAAGGTGCGCATCTGGCATCCCGACCAGCTCGTCGATGGTGCGCCGACGGACGTGAAGATCGCCGCCACAGGCGGGGCGGTGACCGTCACCACGCAAATCGCCCCGGCCCGCAGGAAGACCAAGCCGGCGGGCGATCCTTATTTCGGCGGCTGAACCGTTGATCAGTGGCTGAAGGGGTTCGCGGTCGCGAACCACAGGCCGATGCCGGTGGCGATGATGAAGGCGCCGTCGGTCACGCCCACCGCCAGGAAGAACTTGGTTTGAAGATCGGGCGCCAGCTCGGGCTGGCGCGCCATGCCTTCCAGCAGCTTCATGCTGGCCAGGCCGATGCCCAGGCAGGAACCGAAAGCGGGAATGCCGATCAGCAGGGCGACGGCGAGGGGCAGGACATCGAAGGCAGGCATCTCAATTACTCCTTGGTGTGTTGGCGCCAAGGAGTCTGGCCGCGTCATGGCGGCGCGTCGATGACCTCGGAAGTCATTGCCGCCATGTCGGCTTTCGGGTCAACTGGAGTCTTCCTTCTTCAGGATCCCCCCGCCGGTTCGCGCACCACCGTGACCGTGCAGTCCGACTCGGCCACCACCTGGCCCGACACGCTGCCCAGGTAGCGCCGCAAGGCCGATGCGCCGCGCGCGCCCATGACGATGTGGTCCACGCCATTGCGGTGGGCGAAGTCGATGATGGCGCCGGCCGCGTCCGGGGCCTCCAGCACATGGAAGGTCAGCCGCCCGTCGTCCAGGCTGAGGGCCTTGCTGATGGGCCGTGCCCAGTGCTTGAGCGCGATCAACTGCTTCACATGCAGGCTCTGGCCGTGCTGGTCGGTCAGCTCGTCGATGCCGATGCGGTTCACGCGCATGACGCTGACGCAGGCCAGGCGCGCGCCCGCCTCGGTCTGCACGATGCGGCGCACGGTCTCGCTGAGCTGGGCCAGCAGTTCGGGCGTCGCGTTGTCGACGTCCACGGCGGCCATGACGATGGGACTGCGCGCCAGCTGCTGGCCGGCCGGCGCGGCGGGCGGGGCTTCCGCGCCGAGGGCGAAGAACCAGCGCTTGAGCCGCATCATGGCGCCGCTGACCCGCAGCTTCTCGGCCCGTGCCGTCAGCGCGACGCCCGCGGGTTCCCGCAGGTCCAGGGCCAGCTGGGCGGCGCTCTGGTAGCGGCGTTCGGGCTTGACCTCCAGGCAGTGCAGGACGATTTCCTGCAGCCAGGGCGGCAGTTCGGGCCGGATGGCGCGCGGCGGCACCGGCTCGACAAAGAGGCGGCGGCGCAGGCCGCGCACCGAGTCCGGCTGGCCGAAGGGGCGCTCACCGGTGGCCAGGTGGTAGAGCATGACGCCCAAAGCAAACAGGTCGCTGCGCGGATCATTGCGCACGAACTGCACCTGTTCCGGGCTCATATACGGCCCCGTGCCCATGGGCAGGGTGAACTCCTCCTCGAGCAGGTCGGGCAGTTGCTCGTGGCGGCTCAGGCCGAAGTCGACCAGCACGGCCGTGCCGTCGGGCCGGAACATGATGTTGCTGGGTTTGATGTCCAGGTGCACGACATGCTGGCGGTGCAGGGCCGCCAGGGCCGTGGCGACGCGGGCGCCGATGTCGGCCACCTGTTCCGGCGGCAGCGGCGCATCGTCGAGCAGCGGGCGCAGGGTGTCGCCCGGGATGCGCTCCATGACGATATACGCCTGCCGGGTCCAGTCGCCGCGGGCGATGAAGCGTGGCACATGGGGGCCGCTCAATTGCGGCATCAGCATCTGCTCGACCTCGAAACCGACGATGGTGGCTGGATCCTCGCCGCCCTTGATGCGCGGCACCTTCATCAGCAGCTCGATGCCGTCGTCGCTGCCGTCCGCGCGGGCGACCTGCCACAGATTGGCCATGCCGCCCTGGTGCAGCCGGGCTTCCAGCCGGAAGCCGTCCAGCACCTGGCCGATCTCCAGCGGCGCGGGCGGGGCGGGCGAGGCAGGGGCCGTCGTGCTCATCACTCGCCGCGGGTCAGGCGGGCCGCCAGGCGCTCGGCGATCAGCGGCGGCAGGTCGGTGGCGCGCAGGGCCGCCACGGCCGCTTCAACGTCGTAGGCCACGCGCTGGAAGGTGATGCGGGCGTCGTCCAGGTCGGACTTGCCCGGATTCAGCAGCGCATAGCAGGCCGCCGGGTTGCCGTCGCGCGGCTGGCCGCAGGACCCCGGGATGGCCAGCCACTGGCGGTGGGCCGGCAGCGGCATGGGCACGCCGGCCACGGGCCGGAAGTCGCCCGCCTTGCCGGTGCCCGACAGGTGAAAGAGCATGGGCTCGTGCATATGGCCGCAGACCTGGATACGCGCCTGGCTGGAGTGCAGGCTTTTCACCGCATCGGCGCGGCCCTGGATGTACTCCCAGCCATTGGGCTCGAAGGCATTGGCATGCACGAAGAGGCAATGGCCCGGCTCGCCATGGGCCTGCAGCGGCAGCCGGGCCAGGAAGCGCAGCTGGTCCTCGTTCAGCTGGGCGCGGGTCCAGTCGATGACGGCGCGGGCGTCGGGATGCATGCCCGGGTTGCTGCCATGGGCCACGGCCTCGTCGTGGTTGCCCTGCACGGCGATGGCGCCATCGGCGACCAGGGCCATGACCTGGTCGACCACCCAGGCCGGATCGGGGCCGTAGCCGACGAAGTCCCCGAGCAGCGCATAGCGCGTGGCGCCCTGGGCGCGGGCGTCGGCCAACACGGCCTCGAAGGCCTGTCGGTTGGCATGAATGTCTGTGATGAAAGCCCAACGCATGGGGCGCAGCTTGCCACGAAGGGCTGACGCCGGGCCGACACGTGTTCAGAGGCTTGCCAGATCGGGGCGGATGCGGGTCAGGGCGTCGAGCAACTGCCGGGCGGCGGCCGGGTCACGCTGTGCCAGGCCTTGCGCGAGGCGGCGCAAGGGTTCAGCGGCGGGCTGGAAGTCGGGGCTCTGGCGCAACACGGCCAGCAGCGGTGGGCCGACGCGGGCCAGCATGACGGCGGGGTCGGCACTGGGCGTCGTGCGCCGGCCCAGCTCGAGATAGCTGCGGCGGGCCTGGGCATAGGCCGTCAGGCGCATGGCGAGTCCGGCGTAGGGCGTCGTGAGCAGGGTGCTGGCGTCGACCTGCAGTTCACCCAGCACGTCCAGCAGGCGGTCGCGTGGCGCAGAGTCGGGCGCATAGGTGATGCGCGGCGCGCGGTAGGCCACCCAGGGGCGGTCGTCGCTGTTCAGCGGCGCACCGGCGGCGAAGCGCCTCAGGGCGGCGGCGTCGGCGATGACGCTGCCCAGCACGGCGAAGTCGTCGGCCAGGCCGAAGCGCGCCGCCAGTTCGGGCCAGGCGCGGGGCTGGAAGCGTGTGCCACCGGCCCGGCCGACCAGGCCGAGGGTGGGCGTGTCCAGGCTGTTGCTGGCCAGCAGGGCGACGCCGTCGGGAAAGGTCTGCTGGAAGCTGGCCGCGATGCTGCGCAGCGTGGCGATGTCGAGCTGGTGCAGGGGCAGCCACTGGCAGAACAGGCCGGCGGGCGCCAGGCGCTCGCGCACGGCGTGGAAATGTTCGACGGTGTAGAGGGCGCCCGAGCCGCTGCGGGCGGGGTGGAAGTTGTCGGACACGATGACGTCGTAGCGCTGCGTGGCCGTGCGCACGTATCGGCGCGCATCGGCCGCGAGCAGATGCGGTGCCGGGCCGTCGCCGGTGCGGAATAGGGCGGAGGCCGCGATGACCTCGGGCAGCAGTTCGACTGCTTCGACCTGAACGCCGGGCAGGCGCGCGGCGACGCCGGCCGTGACGCCCGAGCCCAGGCCGAGGAAGAGAGCGCGCTGCGGTGCCGGATGCAGCAGCAGCGGCAACAAAGCTTGGCGGCCATCGACGTGCTGCGTTGCGCTGCTGCCTTCCTGCTGGCGGTTGTTGATGTGCAGGCGGGCGACGCCGGTAGCGTCCTCGACGACGCTGACGGCCGCCATCGCGCCGTCACGGTAGCTCAGCACGCGGCCACCGTCGGGCAGGGCGATGAAGGCCAGCGGCGGCGCGAACAAGGCGAGCGCCGTCGTCGCCGCGGCGGGCAGCCACCAGCCGGCACTGCGCCAGGCCGGCAGGAGCAGCAGATAGCCGGCCGCCACCAGCAGCAGCGCCAGCTTGGGACCCAGCGCGGGCGCCAGCGCGACACCGAACAGCGGCGCGGCCAGCATGGCACCCAGCGTGTTGACGCCGAGGGCCCGGCTGAAGGGGATGCCGGCCCGGGAGGCGTCGGCGCTGAGCTGGCAGAACAGGGCGCCCATCAGCAGGGTCGGCAGGGCGAACACGGCGACGGCGAGCAGGGCCTCGGTGGCCAGGGCCATGGCGAAGGTCTCGGGTTGCAGGGCCTGCTTGATCGCCTCGGCGCCCCACAGGGCCGCCATGCCCAGCAGGCAGCTCAGGGCCAGGGCCTGCAGCAGGCGCGGCGTACTGCGCAGCCCGGGCCAGCGTGCAAAGGCCGCGGCGCCCAGGGCGCTGCCGGCGAGGTAGACGGCCAGCAGCAGTGCAAAGGTGTAGACGGTGTCCTCCGCGACCTGGCTGAGCACGCGCACGGCCAGCACTTCGTAGGCGATGCCGAGCAGGCCGGTCGCGGCGAGCATCCACAGCGGCCGGTCGGACCGCCAGGGGCCGAGAGTGGGCGTCGGCCTTCCCTGGAGCGCCATGCCGGCGAGCAGGGCGCAAGCGAGGTTGAACGCGACGCACAGGCCGGCGCTTGCCGTCAGCCCCCAGGCCGGGATCAGCCAGAAGGCTGTGGCCAATACGCCCACGACGGCGCCCAGCGTGTTGGCGGCGTACAGCGGCGCGACATCGGCCGCGCTCAGGCGCGCCATGGCCGGCAGCGTCGCGCCCATGGCCGCCGTGGCCGGCAGCAGCAGGAGGAAGCCGGCGCCGAAGGCAACGCCCCAATGCCAGAGCGGCGTCGCGTCCGGCCCGATCAGCTGCAGGGCTGCGCCGCTGGCCACGGGCATCGCCAGCATCAACACGCCGCCCCAGAACCCGATCAGCGCTTCGCAGCCGGCGTACCAGCGCAGCGGTTTTGCACTCGCCTCGATGCGCCTGCCCAGCAGCAGCGAGCCCAGCGACAACCCGCCGAAGAAGGCCGCGACGACCGCAAGAACGGCGGCGGCCTCATGCCCGAGCACGAGGCCGAACTGCTGCGTCCAGACGATCTGATAGCCCAGCCCGGCAAAGCCGGACGCGGCCATCAGCAGCAGGGCCAAAGGCTTCAAGCGTTGAAGCTCAAGGTATAGCCCCAGCTCTCCAAGCGAGTGGGTATCGCGTTGAAGGCCAGGCTGATGCGGCGCCCGCCGGCATTGGGCGGCACGGCGTGCATCAGATAGCTGGGAAAGATCACCATGTCGCCGGGCGCCGGCGCGGGGCTGACCCATTTCTCGGCGTTGTAGGGGCCGGTCACGACGCCGGCATGGTCGTTCTTCAGCGCGAAGTCATGGCCGCCGGGCGACTTCATGAAGACGGTGCGGGCCGAGTCGTGGGTCTCGGTCAGGTAGACCACGCCCGAGGCGAAGCTGTTGGCATGGTTGTGCATGGCCTGGCGGCCACCGCTGTCCAGCACGTTGACCCACATCTCCTTGATGGCCCA
This sequence comes from Roseateles saccharophilus, assembly GCF_031458095.1. Lineage (GTDB taxonomy): Bacteria > Pseudomonadota > Gammaproteobacteria > Burkholderiales > Burkholderiaceae_C > Pelomonas > Pelomonas saccharophila_A. Next base: position 335,451 of record NZ_JAVDXU010000001.1, on the reverse strand, counting down.
GCCCAGCTGCTCGCCGAAGAGATGGCGGCCGAACTCGGCAATGCGGGGCGTGATGAGGGCGGCGGCCTGGACCAGCAGCGGGCTGTCGGACGGCTGCAGCATGCGGGTGTGCGACAGGGCCTCGGAGCTGTTGTTGGTCTGCAGGGCCTGGGTGCTGAAATGGTCGACCAGGGCGTTGACCAGCGCCTGCGGCAGCACGCCGGTCGAGCGCTGCAACGGCACCGGGAAGAGGCCGACGACTTCATCCGTCATGCCAGCACCGCGGCCACACGCAGCCACGACCAGTAGGCCGCGACGGCACCGATCATGTAGAGCAGCACCGTGCGCAGGCGTTGCGTGGCCGGCCAGCGGCTGGTGAGGCGCCACAGGCACCAGCAGACGCCCACCGTCATCAGCTGGCCGAGTTCGACGCCGACATTGAAGGTCAGCAGGGCGACGAGCAGGTGGTTCTCCGGCAGCCCGATTTCCTTCAAGGCGCCGGCAAAGCCCAGGCCGTGCACCAGGCCGAACAGGAACGCAACGACGGCTGGCCAGCGGCGCGCCAGGGTTTCGCGCCTCTGCAGGGCTTCGCCGGCCACCAGCACGATGGACAGGGCGATGCTGGCCTCCACCGGGGCCGAGCGCAGCGTCAACCAGCCCAGGGCACTGCTGGCCAGCGTCAGGCTGTGGGCGGCCGTGAAGGCGGTGATGGTCCAGATCAGGCGGCGCTGGAAGCCAACCAGGAAAAGCAGGCCGATGACGAACAGCAGGTGATCGATGCCGCCGAGGATGTGCTCGACGCCCAGCAGGGTGTAGGCGCTGGCGATCTCGCCCATGCCGCGCGGATCGTTGGCGGCGCCATAGAGCTGCACCGTCGGCTGGGCCTTGGTCAGCGTGTAGACGCGACTCTCGCCGTCGAGCCAGAAGACCTTGACCAGGGCGGCCGAGTAGCGCTCGCCGACACCGTTGACGGACAGCGTGCCCGACAGGCCCTGGGGGCCGCAGCGCAGCACGCCCGCATCGGCCTTGCAGGCGGCGGGCCAGACCGGCGTCAGGTCCTGGGCGGCGGGGCGCTTGTCGCTGGCCATCCATTGCCACAGGAATTCGCCACGCTGGGTCTCGCGCAGCTGCATCTCGGCCATGCTCATCTCGTGGCCCAAAGCCGGCAGGGCCGCGGCCAGGGCCAGCAGCCAGATCAGCAGGCGCTTCATTTCGTGGACGCCTCGACCTTGATGACGTATTTCTTCGCGAGGGCGGCGACGGCGGCGCTGCGCTGCTCGGACAGGGTGGCATCGGTCCAGTCCTGCTGGACGATATTGCGCAGGGCCTCGAAGCTGGCCGGCCTGGCGCCGTTGGCCGCATCCAGGCGCACGGCGCGCCAGCCCTCGCGGCTTGGCAGGGCCAGCCATTGGCCGGGTGAGGCGGCCTCCAGGCCCTTGGCGAAGCCCTCGCCATAGCTCTGCAGCAGATTGCTGTGCGGACGGCCCTTGAAGACGCGCAGGCCGGCCTTGGCATCGCCCGGCGTGCCGGCGTTCAGCGCACTGACGAAGGCGCGCACGCTGGCCTCGCTGGCTTCGCCTTCCAGCGCCGCTTCCTGGAAGTCGAAGCGGGCCGGTTCGTCGTATTTGGCGCGATGCTTCTCGAACCAGTCGCGCAGGGTCTTGTCCTCGGCCGGCGGCAACTGGGTGCCGCTGTCGACGACGGACAGGGCCTTGAAGATGACGCGCTCGCGGATGGCGGTGTCGCCCTTGTCCAGCTGCAGGGCCAGGCCCTCGCGGTAGAGCACCTCGTTGTCCAGCCAGACCTTGCGCAGGGCCGCCATCTCCTCGTCACTCGGCTCGCGGTTGCGCGTGGCCTTGAAAAGCTGGCGGGCCTCGTCGGTGACCTCGGCGCTGATGACGATCTCGTTGGCATCGCCGGCGCGGCGGTTGATCAGGTGGTCGACGCCGAAGAGCAGGGCCCCCAGAAGCAGGAAATGCAGCAGGGGTTCGCGGGTCCAAGCGGGCAGGGGGCGGCGCGTGGGCGGTGCGAGAGCAAGGGGAGGCAGGACGCTGGACATAGCCCGCCATGCTAGGCAGCGAACAAGACAGAACGACGACAGCGGCGCAGGCCGCCAGGCCCACGCCGCTGTCATGACGAGCGCCTGGCGCTTACTTGACGCCGGCGACCAGGGTCGAGCCGCTCACTTCGACATAGATGGGGTTGCTGTAGAACCAGAGATCGGACCAGGCCGCGATGTCATAGGACACCGCCTTCTGGCCGTTGATCGGGTTGGAGGCGCCCGTGGCCGTGGCCAGGTGGGCCGGGCACCCATCGATGGGGCCGTTGGCCTGCGTCCAGTTGGCGCCGTTGGCCGGGACGTTGGTGCCCACCGTCGTGCAGGGGATGCGCAGCATCGTCGTGTCGTTGGCGTTGGTGTAGACATCGGACAGCGGGTTGCCGCTGGCATCCGTCTCGTAGGGCACGGAGGCCGGCAGATTGCTGCCGCGCAGGCGCACGTACTGCGAGGCCTGCACTGCCGGGATCCGGAAGCTCATCTTCAGGAAGCTCGTGTTGTCCACGCCCGACTGCACCGTCGTCCACGGCGTGCCGCCGTTGCCGCTGAAGGTCTTGAGGATGGCGGCCGAGGTGTTCTTGGCGGCGGCGGGCACCGAGGCCAGGCCGGTGGTCGTGCCGTCGGCCTTCAGCCAGTTGGTGTTGCGCGGCCATTCGCCGGCGTAGTCGGCAGCGCCCGGCGTCTTGTAGCCGGTGACCAGGCCGCGGATGACGTCGACATGGTCCAGCACCGGCTTGTTGATGGGCTGGCGGACGCCGATCTGGGCCAGGGACGGATTGGGGAAGCTGTAGGGGGCGAAGTTGACGCCTTCCGGGTCGCGCAGCACGACGGCGACGACGATCTCTGCGCCCGGGCGCACGACGAGCTTCTCGCCCATGGTGGCGCAGCCGCTGGCACTGATGTCGGTGGCCTGGGTCGCGGCGGCGACGGCCAGCGCTTCCACCGCAGCGTTGGAGCGCGCGCCGGGGCCGGCGTAGGAGGCGCAGGCGACGAAGGCCAGGCGGTCGATCAGCTGGCCGGTGCTGGACCAGGCGTTGCCGGTGCGCAGGCCGTCGACGATGGTCTGCGGGCGCAGCTTGTCGCTGCCGTTGCGCACCATGACGTGGGTGCGCTGGTATTCGCCGGGATAGAAGTCCTGGCTGGAGCGGCGGTCATCGGGGCCGAAGCTGCCGCGGTTGTGCCAGTCGGAGCTGGCGAAGAACCACCAGTTGCGGCCTTCGCCGAGCAGGGCGTCCCAGACGCCGCCCACCTGGCCGGCGTAGACGCCGGTGCCGCCGAAGGTGGTGCCGCCGACCGAGTCGGTCAGCACGCCGCCGATGTTGTTGCGCTTGACCTGGTATTCGCCGCGGTTGTTGGCCGCACCATGGCCGGGCTGGGACTCGAAGCCGAAGGCGATGTTGGGGGCGGCGTTGTTGAAGTTGCGCAGATGCTCGATGTTGTAGCCGTTGTTGCCGTCCGGGTTGAAGGGGCCGGCGCGCTCCAGGTGGGCCGGCACGTAGTAGCTGCCCTGGCCGTGGAACTTGGCCATCCACTTCAGCGCTTCCACGGTCTTCAGGTGGCCCTTGCTGCCGGTGCCGGCGCCGCCGGGCTGCACCAGCTTCTGGCCGGTGGCGCTCCAGCCCAGCGTGGCCGAGGTGGAGTCGGCGCTGTCGGGGTTGGCGCAGCTCCAGTTGTTGCCGACGGCGGAGCCGGTCACGTTGCCGCGGCTGGTGTCGGTGTCGCCGCGGTCGAAGCAGTAGGACCACTTGGCCAGCGCGTCGGCATTGCCGGTGGCGGTGTAGCCCGGCGTGTTCGGCAGCGTGAGGGTGTCGATGCTGGCAGGCATCTGGCCCGTGATGACGGACATCGACGAATGCTCATGGCCGGCGACGACCGACTCCATGCCGATGAAGAGCGGCAGGTTCTTCTGCACCGACAGGTACTCGAGCACCGGGTACTGGTACTCCTGGATGGACTGCCAGCGCCACATATTGCCGTTGCCGCCGACGCCACCGCCATTGCCCTTGATGTTGGCCGCGCCGATGCTGTTGGCCCAGGTCGTCGTCGGGCCCTGGCCGGCGACATAGGGGTAGGCCGGTGTCGACAGCGTGGCGTCTTCTACCAGCGTGCAATTGCGGTTGCCATTGCCGCCGTGACCGGCCTGCACGAACCAGTCCAGGCCCCAGGGCGTCTCGGTCTTGTCGGTGACCTTCTTCACCAGCTTCTGCATGGAGATCGAACCATCCGAGCAGGTGGTGTGGTTGTGGAAGTCGCCGGAGACGTATTTGCCGGCGGTCTTGCCGGCGGCGGTCGCGAGGCTGGGCGCGATGACGGCGGCGCTGCTCAGGGCCGCGAGCGCGGCCAGGGCGACCTGGCTCTTGGTGAAGAAGTGGGACATGGAAGCGGCTCCAGGATGATTTGTGGGAAGGCCAAAAACGGGGCGGATGCTAGGAAGCGGCCGTGACCCTGACGTGACGGCAGCGCGACGCCGCGCGGTCCGTCAGCGCAGGCCGCCGAAGTCGACGTTGAGGGTCGCGTTGACGGGTTCGGCGAATTCGAAGATCAGGCGCAGCGGGTAGCTGCGGCCGATCTGCAGCGGCTGCTGCAGGTCCAGCAGTTCGAGGTGCAGGCCGTCCTCGGTCAGGGCCAGCGTCTCGCCGGCGCGGATCAGCAGGGGCAGGTCTTGCGCGCCGGGGCCGGCCAGGCGCACCCCCGCAGCCACGGGGGTCTCGATGCCGACGAGGCGGTCGGTTTTCTGCACCTCGTCGAAGCGCATGCACAGCCGGGCGGTGTCGGCGTCGACGCGGGTCGAGCGTGTCCAGGGGTGCCAGATGCGCAGATGGCTGCTGAAGAATTCGCAGGCCTTCGCAGGGCGGGCGAGGCCGAAGTAGGCGGCGCTGGCGGCGAGCAGCAGATGGCGGCGGGGCAGGGCGGGGTGCGGCATGGGTGGACACCATCGCAGCCGGCCGTGACAACGCGGTGAAGCGATCGCGTCATGTGCTTGTCGTCTTTCGTCACCACACTCCGCCCCGATTCAAACGCAGCGGCGTCCGCCGCTCCCAACCCTCTTCCAGTTCTGGAGTTCATCTGATGAAGCTCGCCACCCTCGCCCTGGCCCTGTTGGCCCCGTTCGCGCTGCCCGCCCAGGCCGGCACGCAATTCCTGGTCGACTTCGAGAGGACCTGGGACTACGGCCAGGCCGTCGACGCCAGCTATGCCGCCTCGGGCGTGGTTTTCACGAACATGCTGGGCCTGTCCAACGATCCGGCGTTTGCGCCTTACTACAGCAATTCGCCGTCGCCCCTGGGCGTGGGCTTCGTGCAGCTGGACGGCGTGTCCAACACGACCGCCTATATGAACGTCGCGGAGGGTGTCAGCGGCGTGCTGGACTTCTTCTATGCCAGCCCGACGGCGATCACGGGGGCGATCAAGGCCTATTCCGGGCTGAACGGCACCGGCGAGCTGCTGGGCGTGTTCGACCTGGCCGCCAACACGGGCGCTGAATACGACAGCTGGACCGCCGCCAGCTTTGCCTTCGCGGGCAAGGCGCTGTCCTTCGACCTCAGCGGTGCCGCCAACGTCGTCGCTTTCGACAATTTCTCGGCCCTGCCGGAGCCGGGCGAGGTCTCGCTGGTGCTGGCGGCCCTGGGTGGCCTGGCCATCGCTCGCCGTCGTCGCAGCTGATTGGCAGCGATCCAAAAAAAGAAAAGCCGGCTGTGAGCCGGCTTCTTCGTGGGCGGGCTGAGATCAGCCAATGCGGCCGAGCAAAAGGTACTCCATGAGTGCCTTTTGTACGTGCATGCGATTCTCAGCCTCGTCCCAGACCACGGACTGTGGTCCGTCGATGACGTCCGCCGAGACTTCTTCGCCGCGATGGGCCGGCAGGCAGTGCATGAAGAGGGCGTCCGGCTTGGCACGCGCCATCATGGCCGCGTCCACGCACCAGTCCGTGAACGCGGCCTTGCGGGCCTCGTTCTCGGCCTCGTAGCCCATGCTGGTCCAGACGTCGGTCGTCACCAGGTCGGCGCCTTCGCAGGCTTCGCGCGGATCCTTGAAGACCTTGTAGCAGCTGGCGTCCTTGATGCCGGCCACGGCCGGGTCGACGCCATAGCCGCTGGGCGTGCTGACATGGACCTTGAAGCCGAGGATCTCGGCCGCCTGCAGCCAGGTGTTGGCCATGTTGTTGCCGTCACCCACCCAGGCCACGACACGGCCCTTGAGGCAGTCCATGTCGATGGCGCCGCGCCGGTCCATGCCGCGGTTCTCGATGAAGGTGAACAGGTCGGCCAGGATCTGGCAGGGGTGGTACTCGTTGGTCAGGCCGTTGATGACCGGCACGCGCGAATGCGCCGCGAACGCCTCGATCTTGCTCTGCTCGAAGGTGCGGATCATGACGATGTCGACCATGCGGCTGATGACGCGCGCCGAGTCCTCCACCGGCTCGGCGCGGCCCAGCTGGCTGTCGCCCGTCGTCAGGTGCACGACGGAGCCGCCCATCTGGTACATGCCGGCTTCGAAGCTGACGCGCGTGCGCGTGCTGGCCTTCTCGAAGATCATGGCCAGCGTGCGGTCCTGCAGCGGTTGGTATTTCTCGTAGTTCTTGAAGCGCCGCTTGATGATGGCGGCGCGGTCGAACAGATGGGCGTATTCCTCGGCGCGCAGGTCCTTGAACTGCAGATAGTGGCGCATCAATGCGTCCCCCGGCTTCATGGCTTGGGCTGCGCGAGCAGCGCCTTGATCAGCGGCACGAGGCGGGCCGCGATCTCGCGCGCCTCGTCGTGGGTCAGGATCAGCGGCGGCAGCAGGCGCACGACGCGGTCGGCGGTGACGCTGATCAAGAGGCCGGCGTCCAGCGCCTGGCCGAGCAGCGGGCCGGCCGGGCGATCGAGCTCGATGCCCAGCATCAGGCCCTGGCCGCGGATCTCGACAACACCGGCCTCGCCGGCCAACCCTTCAGCCAGCGCGCCACGCAGCGTGGCGCCGGCGGCCTCGGCATTGGCCAGCAGGCCGTCCTCTTCCATGATGGTCAGCGTCTCGACACCGGCGCGCATGGCCAGCGGGTTGCCGCCGAAGGTGGTGCCGTGGTTGCCGGCCTTCAGCACGTCGGCCGCACGCGGGCCGCAGACGACGGCGCCAATGGGCACGCCGGAGCCCAGGCCCTTGGCCAGGGGCATCACGTCCGGCTTGATGCCGGCCCATTGATGGGCGAACCACTTGCCGGTGCGGCCGATGCCGCACTGCACCTCGTCCAGCATCAGCAGCAGGTTGCGTTCATCGCAGAGGCGGCGCAGGGCCTGCAGGAACTCGACGCGGGCCGGGTTGATGCCGCCTTCACCCTGGATGGTCTCCAGGAAGATGGCCGTGACATTGGGATGAGCGGCCAGGGCGGCCTCGAGGGCGGGAATGTCGTTCAGTGGCACGCGCACAAAGCCCGGCACCAGCGGGCCGAAGCCCGCCTGGATCTTGGGATTGGCCGTGGCGGACAGCGTCGCGATCGAGCGGCCGTGGAAGGCGCCCTCGAAGACGATCACCTCGGGCGAGGCATTGCCGCGGTCGTGGCCGAACTTGCGGGCGATCTTCAGCGCCGCCTCGTTGGCTTCCAGTCCGCTATTGCAGAAGAAGACATTGGCGAGGCCCGAAAGCTCGCAGAGCTTGGCGGCGAGCTTTTCCTGCAGCGGCACCCGGTAGTAGTTGCTGGTGTGGATGAGCTTGGTGAGCTGGTCCTGCAGGGCCGGCACGAGGCGCGGATGGTTGTGGCCTAGCGTGTTGACCGCGATGCCGCCCAGTGCATCCAGCAATCGTCGGCCCTGCGTGTCCCAGACCCAGCTGCCTTGGCCGTGCGAAAGCGCAACGGGCAGGCGGCCGTAGGTCGGCATCACATGGGGCTCGGACGAGGGGGGCACAGCGTTCATCGGGTCTCCGATTGGCTTGAGGAAAAGTGGACTTTTGATTCTAGAGTCCATGCCGAGGCTTTTGCTGCGCCGCAACAGATGAGGCGCCGCCGAGGCACAATAGCGGTCTTTGGCAGCGGCCCTCCGCTGTAGCCGCGAAGCCCCCTGTTTCATGACCGTTGCCCCCCCGCCGCGCGAAGTCTTCATCCAAGGTATCACTCTGGATGGACGCACCTTCCGCCCCAGCGATTGGGCCGAGCGGCTGGCCGGCGCGATGTCCTGCTTTCGCCCCGGCGGCGCGCGTGGCGGCATCGGCGCCCACATCGGCTATTCGCCTTACTGTGTGCCCACCGTCATCAACGGCGTGAAGTGCGTCATCGTCAATGAGGAGCTCAGGCGCCTCGAGCCCATGGCCTGGGACTTCGTCATGAACTTCGCCCGCGACAACAACCTGCAGGTCGCCGATGCCTGCCTGCTGCCCGATGGGCCGGGCGGCAAGCCGGCCGCTTGAATACGTGGTTTCCTAGCGAGACTCCGGAGGCGCGCCTGGCTGCGGCGCCGTTATCCTCGCCGGCAATGTTTGGAAACATGCCGATCAATCCCAGCACCTCGGGCGCCGTGACCCGGCCCATGGGTGTCGAGCCGCCTGTGGCAGAGGTGGCGGCGCCAGTCTGGGTGCTGCTGCGCGGCCTGTCTCGTGAAAGCGGGCATTGGGGTGTCTTCCCCGAGCATCTGCTGCGCGAACTGCGGGCCCTGCAGCCCACCGCCAGGCTGGTGATGCTGGATCTGCCCGGCACCGGCGCCTTGCGCCGCCAGGCCAGCCCGACCCAGGTCTCGGCCATCGTCGACGCCTGCCGCGCCCAGTTGGAGCGCCAGGGCGTGAGCGCGCCGGTATCCCTGATCGGCATGTCGCTGGGGGCGGCGGTATTGAGCGACTGGGCCAACCGCTATCCCAAGGAGGTCGAGGCCGGCGTGTTGATCAACCCGAGCCTGCGGCCTTTCAGCGAACTCTTCCGCAAGTCGCGGCCCTTGAACTATCTCGGCCTGCTGCTGCTGTCACTGAGTCGCTTCAGCGCCCGCATGCGCGAGGAGCGCGTGCTCAGCCTGACGACGCGGCTGACGCCGACGCAGGCCGTCATCGAGCGCTGGGTGGAGTTGCAGCGCCAGCATCCGCTGGGCGTGCGCAATACCGCCCGCCAGTTGCTGGCCAGCATGCGCTACCGGGCCAGCCGCACGCGACCGTCGGCGCCGATGCTGCTGCTGTGCAGCAAGGCCGACAGCCTGGTCGACTGGCGTTGCTCCCAGGCCATCAGCCGTGCCTGGGGCGCGCCGCTGCGCCTGCATACCAAGGCCGGCCACGATCTGCCGCTGGACGATCCGCAATGGGTGGCCAAGGCGGTGGCCGAATGGCTGCGCGACCGCAGCATCCAGGGCGTGGTGGCGGGCGAATGGCACTAGAACGAGCCCCTCGCCCAGTCTCGCCCTGCTGAACGCGGGCTAGCCTGGTCGGTCTTGCAGACCGCGCTGCGGCAGTGCCGCAGCCCTTCGGCAGGCACATGCCGCCCACTGGGCGCCATGTGTCCGACCTCAGCCCCCGAGGGGACGGCGATGCAAGCGGCGTCGAACCGCTTGCACATCGCCCAAGGCGGGCCGGCTAGGGAGCGGCCCGGCGCTCGGCCCGCAATACGATGAACTCCGGCTCCGAAATGCAGAAGGCCCGCTTTCGCGGGCCTTCTGCTTGCACCAGAGCTGGATTGGTTATCAGGCGGCGAGCGCCTTGATCTTGGCGGACAGGCGGCTCTTGTGGCGAGCAGCCTTGTTCTTGTGGAAGATGCCCTTGTCGGCGACGGAGTCGATGACAGTCTGGGCGGTCTTGAACAGGTCGGCGGCCTTGGACTTGTCGCCAGCCGTCACGGCCTTTTGCACGTTCTTGATGACCGTGCGGAATTTGGAGCGCAGCGCGGTGTTCGCGGCGTTGAGCTTGACGTCCTGGCGGGCGCGCTTGCGGCCCGATGCCAGGCGAACCGTCTTCTTCTTGGCTTTGGAGCTGGTTGCCATGCTGTATCTATACCCAGTTGGTGCAAAGACGACGAGTATAGCCTGAAATCAGGGTTAAAGCCAAGTGCCTCCGCGCAGTATCGAAAGAGACGCTATTCACGACACAGATAATCCGCCGCCATGAATCTGCTGCGCGCTGCGTCGACCATTTCCCTTCTGACCCTGACCTCGCGCATCACCGGCCTTGTCCGCGAAACCATGGTGGCCGGGCTTTTCGGCGCCACGGCGATGACCGACGCCTTCCTGGTCGCCTTCCGGATTCCGAATCTGCTGCGCCGGCTTTTTGCGGAAGGCGCATTCTCCCAGGCCTTCGTGCCGCTGCTGGCCGCGACGCGGGCGACCGAAGGCGAGGCGGCGACGCGGCGTCTCATCGACGCCGTCGCCACGGTGCTGTTGTGGGCTCTGGTGGCGACATCGGTGATCGGTGTCGTCGCCGCGCCGCTGCTGGTCTGGCTGCTCGGCTCGGGCCTGCCGGGTCCCGCCTTCGACGCCTCCGTCGCCATGACGCGCTTCATGTTCCCGTATATCGGCTGCATGTCGCTGGTGGCCCTGTCGGCGGGCATCCTGAACACCTGGCGGCGCTTCGTCGTGCCGGCGGCCACGCCGGTGCTGCTCAACCTCAGCGTCATCGCCGTCGGCTGGGCGCTGGCCAAGCCGCTGGAGCGCGCCGGCTACCCGGGCATCTATGCCATGGCCTTCGGCGTCATGCTGGGCGGCGTGTTGCAGCTGGTGGTGCAGTGGCCGGCGCTGCGAGCCGTCGGCGCGATGCCGCGCATGCAGCTGAGCTGGCGTGGCTTCCAGGCCTCGCGCAGCCACCCCGGTGTGGGCCGCGTCCTGCTCGGCATGGGGCCGGCCTTGCTGGGTGTGGGCGTGTCCCAGCTGTCGTTGATGATCAATACCCAGATCTCCAGCCACCTCGCCGAGGGGGCGACGTCCTGGCTGAACTACGCCGACCGGCTGATGGAATTCCCCATCGGCCTGCTCGGCGTGGCGCTGAGCGCCGTGCTGACGCCGCAGCTGTCCGCCGCCCAGGCTTCGGGCGAGAAAGAGCGCTACAGCCGCCTGCTCGACTGGGGCCTGCGCATGGTGATGCTGTTCGCCTTGCCCTGCGCCGTGGCCCTGCTGGTGTTTGCCGAACCGCTGACGGCCGTGCTCTACCACCGCGGCGCCTTCACCGCCAGCGACGTCGCCCACACGGCGCAGTCCGTCATGGGCTGGGGCGTGGGCCTGATGGGCCTGATCGCCGTCAAGGTGCTGGCGCCCGGCTTCTTTGCCCGCCAGGACACCGGCACGCCGGCCAAGATCGCGGTCGGCGTGCTGGTGCTGACGCAGGGCTTCAATCTCGTCTTCGTGCCCTGGATCGGGGTTGCCGGCCTGGCCCTGTCCATCGGCCTGGGGGCCCTGGTCAATGCGGGTTGGCTGTTCTGGGGCCTGAGGAAGCTGGGCAGCTATCGCCCCGAGCCGGGCTGGCTGGGCTTCGGTCTGCGTGTGGCCCTGGGCTGTGCGGCCATGGGCCTGTTGCAATGGCAGCTGGCGACCCGCCTCGACTGGCTGGGGTTGGGCGCGCACGAGATCCAGCGCGGCCTCGTCATGGCCGCCAGCCTGGCCGGCAGCGCCGTCGTCTATTTCGCGGTGCTGCTGCTGATTGGCATGCGGCCCCGCGCCCTGGGTCGTCCGAGCTGACGATGAAGTTCGCGGCGCCAACCCCGCTGGACTATTTCGCCACCCTGGTGGCGGAAGACGCGGGCCTGAACCTGCTTGAAGCCGCCATCAGCCTGGCCCAGGATGACCATCCCCAGCTCGACGTGCAGGCCGTGCTTTCCCATGTGGACGGCCTGGCGCGCCGGCTGCGCGAGCGCATCGCGCGCGATGCCGCGCCGGCCCAGAGGCTGCGGCTGCTGACGCAGTTCTTCCACCGCGAACTCGGTTTTGCCGGCAATCTGAACAACTACTACGCAGCGGACAACAGCTACGTCCACCGCGTGCTGGAAACCCGCCGCGGCCTGCCCATCACCCTGGCCGTGCTGCTGCTGGAGCTGGCCGAGCAGGCGGGCCTGCGCGCCGCCGGCGTGGCTTTCCCGGGGCATTTCCTCGTCAAGTGCAAGATCGGACTGGGCGAGGCCGTCATCGATCCCTTCACGGGTGAGTCCTTGTCGCCGTCACGTCTGGATGAGCGTCTGGCTCAGTACCGCCAGGGCAGCGGCCTGCCGGACGATCTCGAGCTGCCGCTGGAATTCTTCCTGCGCGCCGCCACCAAGCGCCAGATCCTGGCTCGCATGCTGCGCAATCTGAAGGAGGTGCACCGCGCCGCCGAGGACTGGCCACGCCTGCTGGCTGTGCAGCAGCGACTCGTCATCCTGCTGCCGGACGACCCGGCCGAGCGCCGCGACCGCGGCCTGGTATTGGCGTCGCTGGGCGCGTTCGCCGCCGCGGCGGAGGACCTGAGCTTCTATCTCGCCGCGCGGGCCGATGCCCCCGATGCCCCCGACTTGCGCGCCCGCCTGGCCCTGCTGCTCGACCAGGCCCGGCCGCCGCTTCAGTGACAATCCGCGCCCGCTTGCCGACCACCATGATGAAGCTCACGAAGCCCCAACGCACCGCCCTGGCCTGGGGCGGCGTCGCCCTCGCTCTCATCCTGCTGCTGTGGCTGCTGTCGCCTGTGCTGGCGCCGTTCATTGCAGCTCTCGTGCTGGCCTATGCGCTGGCCCCTGTCGTGCAGGCCCTGGTGAACCGCCGCGCGCCGCGTGCCGTCGCGGTGCTGATGGTCGAGATGCTGTTCGCGATGGCCCTGCTGGCCCTGATGCTGCTGGTGCTGCCCATCCTCAGCAAGGAACTGCCGGCCCTGCGCGAACAGATCCCGGCCCTGGCCAAGCTGGCCAACGACAAGGTCTCGCCCTGGTTGGCCGAGCATGGCATCTATATGCAGCTCGACCCGGCCAGCATCAAGGCCTTCGTGCTGAAGTATCTGGACGCCAATTTCGAGGAGTGGCTCGCCACCGTGCTCAGTTCGGCCCGCATCGGCGGCAGCTTTTTGCTGGCCTTCATCGGCAATGCGGTGTTGCTGCCGGTCGTGCTTTTCTATCTGCTCAATGACTGGCCGAGCCTGGTCGAGCGCATGCGCGCCCTGGTGCCGCCGGCGGCGCGCGACTCGGTCGGTGGCTTTCTCGACGAGTGCGACTTGACGCTGGGCCAGTACCTGCGCGGCCAGTTGCTCGTCATGGGCGCCCTGGCCATCTACTACAGCGTCGGCCTGGCGCTGGCGCGCTTTGACCTGGCCCTGCCCATAGGCGTCTTCACGGGCCTGGCGGTCTTCATTCCCTATCTGGGTTTCGGCCTGGGCCTGGTGCTGGCGCTGCTGGCGGGCCTGCTGCAGTTCGCCAGCCTCTATGGCGTGGTCGCCGTGGCCATCGTCTTCGGCGTCGGCCAGCTGCTGGAGAGCTTCGTGCTGACACCGCGCTTTGTCGGCGAGCGCATCGGCATGAGCCCGCTGATGGTCATCTTCGCGCTGCTGGCCTTCGGCCATCTGCTGGGCTTCGTCGGCGTGCTGATTGCGCTGCCGCTGTCTGCGGTGGCTGCCGTGGCGGTCAAGCGCCTGCACAAGGCCTATCTCGCGAGTTCCCTGTTCCGCTAAAGCTTGATGAGGCAGATTCCCCTTGCGCTGCTGGCGCCGCCGGCGCCCAGCTTTGACAACTTCCTGCCCGGCGCCAATGCCCAGGCCCTGGCCTATCTGCTCGGGCTTGTGCCCGGCGATCCCCCGGTGCTGCTCTGGGGCCCGACCGGCTCCGGCAAGACCCATCTGCTGCAGGCCCTGGCCGAGCGCTGGCAGGCGGCCGGCCAGCGCGTCGCCTGGTACGACGCCGACACAGCCTTGCCCTGGGAGCTGCCGACCCATGAGAGCCTGCTGCTGCTGGATGACTGCCAGCGCTTCGACGCCGGTCAGCAGCACGCTGCCTTTGCCCTGTTCGTGGCCTCGGCAGGGCAGGGCTATACCCTGGTCGCCACGGCCGACGCGCCGGCCGTCGATCTGCCCGTGCGCGAGGACCTGCGTACCCGCCTGGGATGGGGGCCGAGCTTCGCGCTGCAGCCCCTGCGCGAGGCCGAGATGCGCGCCGTGCTGCGCCGCGAGGCCGACCGCCGCGGCCTGCTGCTCGGCGACGAGGTGCTGAGCTATCTGCTGACCCGCTTCGAGCGCAATCTCAAGGGCCTGATGGCGCTGCTGGAACGTCTGGACGAATTCGCCATGTCAGCCAAGCGCGCGCTGACGCTGCCGCTGCTGAAGGCCATGCTGGCCGACGAAAAAATAGACTCTGACCCCAATTTATGAATCTGACGCTGTTTGACCTGGATGGGACGCTGATCCCCATCGATTCCGATCATTCCTTCGGCGCCTTCATGGTCGAGGTGGGCTGGGTCGACGGGGCCGTCTGGGGGGCGCGCAATGACGAGTTCTTCGCCCAGTACAACGCCGGCACGCTGGACCTGCCGGCCTATGTCGATTTCGCGACCTCGGCCTTCCGCAGCCGGCCGCTGGCCGAGGCCTTGGCCATGCGCGAGCGCTTCATGGCCGAGGTCATGCAGCCGGCGCTGCGGCCCGAGGCCATGGCCCTGGTTGAGAAGCACCGGGCGGCGGGCGACCTGATCGCCCTGGTGACGGCGACGAATGAATTCGTCACCTCACCCTTCGCCGAGGCTTTTGGCATCGAGCACCTGATCGCCGTCCAGCTCGAGCGCGACGCCGAGCAGCGCTACACCGGCGCCATCCGCGGCGTGCCGAGCTTCCGCGAGGGCAAGATCGCGCGCGTTGAGAGCTGGTTGCAGGGGCTGGGGGCACAATGGCGCGATTTCGAGCGCGTGAACTTCTACAGCGACTCGACCAACGACCTCCCGCTGCTCGAACGCGTCAGCCACCCCGTGGCGACCAATCCCAGCCCGACGCTCGCCGCCATCGCCGCCGAGCGCGGCTGGCCCCAGTTGCACCTCTTCGCATGATCAAAAAGTTCATCGACAAGCTGCTCGGCAAGCCTGCCGCGGCCCCCAAGAAGACCAGCCCGCTGGGCAAGCGGGTCGAGGTGACCGCCGAGGTCCACGGCATCAACCCCGACCTGCTCGACGAGCGCGCCGTCAAGGTCGTCAAGACGCTGACCGACGCGGGCTTCGAGGCCTATATCGTCGGCGGCGCCGTGCGCGACCTGCTGCTGGGCATGCGGCCCAAGGACTTCGACGTCGCCACCAACGCCACGCCCGAGCAGGTCAAGGGCTTGTTCCGTCGCGCCTTCATCATCGGCCGGCGTTTTCGCATCGTCCATGTCGTCTACGGTCGCGGCCGTGAGCACGAGGTCATCGAGGTCTCGACCTTCCGTGCCCTGCCCACCGAGTCCGAGGCGGTGGCCGGCAACGAGAAGACGGCCAAGGCCGAGCTCGACGGCAAGCACCACGCCGTGGACGCCAGCGGCCGCGTGCTGCGCGACAACGTCTGGGGCCCGCAGATCGAGGATGCCGCCCGCCGCGACTTCACCGTCAATGCGATGTACTACGACCCGCAGCGCCAGCTGGTGGTGGACTACCACGGCGGCCTGGCCGATGCCAAGGCCAAGCTGCTGCGCATGATCGGCGACCCGGAGACCCGCTACAAGGAAGACCCGGTCCGCATCGTGCGCGCCGTGCGTTTCGCGGCCAAGCTGGGCTTCGAGCTCGAGAAGAAGACCCTCGCCCCGGTCGCGGCCTGCATCCCGTTGCTGACCAATGTGCCGGCCTCGCGTCTCTTCGACGAGATGATCAAGCTGCTGCAGACCGGCCATTCCCTGTCCAGCCTGGTGCAGCTGAAGAAGCTCGGCCTCGTGGGCCAGGGCGGCAAGGTCTTCGCCGTGCTGGACGCCATGCTGACCGAGGCCGGCGACCTGCCCGAGGGCATCCGCGGCAACTTCGTGCGCCAGGCATTCGAAGATACCGACCGCCGCGTCAACGAGGGCCGTGGCGTCAGCCCCAGCTTCATGCTGGCCTGCATGCTCTGGCACGAGGTGCTGGACCGCTGGACCAAGACGCGCAACGCCGGCGAGCCGCCGGTGCCGGCCCTGGCCCAGGCCATCGACGCCGTCTTCGACGCCCGCATCGGCGACATCTCCGGCCGCGGCAAGCTGGCGGCCGACATGCGCGAGATCTGGATGATGCAGACGCGCTTCGAGCGCCGCAGCGGTTCGGGCGTCTTCAGCCTCATCGAGCAGCCGCGTTACCGCGCCGGCTTCGACTTCCTGCGCCTGCGCGCCGACGTCGGCGAGATCGACCCCGCCCTGGCCGACTGGTGGGAAGACTTCGCCCTGGGCAGCGACGACGACCGCCAGGCCTTGCTGGCCGACGCCCGCTCGTCCCAGCAAAAGCAACCCCGCGTCATCCGTGCGCCTCGCCCCGAGGCTGCGGCAGGCGAGGGCGCCGAGCCGGCCGACGCCGTTGACGCGCCGGCCAAGAAGCGCCGCCGCCGCCGCCGCAAACCGGGTGGCGGTGGAGAAGGCGCCGCGGCGCCCGCTGCTTCGGCCGAGTGAGCTCGCGCGCCTACGTCGGCCTGGGCGCCAATCTCGGCGTCGACCCTGCGGCTACGCTGACCCAGGCGGCCTTGCGCCTTGCAGCGCTGCCCCACACGAACGTCGCAGCCCTGTCCAGCGTCTGGCGCAGCGCGCCCGTGGATGCGGCAGGGCCCGACTTCCTGAATGCCGTCGTGGCCCTGGACACGACGCTGCTGCCCCTTGAACTGCTGGACGCCCTGCAGGCCATCGAGCAGGCCCATGGCCGCGAGCGGCCCTACCGCAACGCGCCGCGGACGCTGGATCTGGACCTGCTGCTGTATGACCAGCTGACCCTGGACACGCCGCGGCTGACGCTGCCCCATCCGCGCCTGGGCGAGCGCGCCTTCGTGCTGCGCCCGCTGCTCGAGATTGCGCCGCAACTGGCCCATCTGGCGGCCGCCGAGGGTTGGCAGGTCCAGCGTATCGAGCGGCTCGGGCCGCTGTCCCTCTGAATCCTGCCTGGAGATACGACGATGTTTTCGACCCTTGCCGGCTGGCAGACCGTCGGCCTGCTGCTGCTGTCCAACGTCTTCATGACCTTTGCCTGGTATGGCCATCTCAAGGGACTGTCGACCAAGGCCTGGTGGATCGCCGCGCTGATCAGCTGGGGCATCGCGCTGTTCGAGTACCTGCTGCAGGTGCCGGCCAACCGCATCGGCCATGGTGCCGGATTCACGCTGGCCCAGTTGAAGATCACCCAGGAAGTCATCACCCTGGCCGTCTTCGTGCCCTTCAGCCTCTACTACATGGGCGAGCCGCTGAAGCTGGATTTCCTCTGGGCAGGGTTGTGCCTGATGGGGGCCGTTTACTTCATCTTCAGGTCGGCTTGATGACGATCCTGTGACGGCGCCCGGTAAACTGCGCGCCTTCAAGAAATCCGAGGATGGCCATGTTGTTTGGCAAGCTGCTGCCCCGTGAGGGCAATTTTTTTGAGCTGTTCAACGAACACGGCGGCTTCATTCTGGAAGGTGCACGCGCCTTCCAGAAGATGATCGAGAACTACGCCGACCCGGCGCTGCGCCAGCAGTACGCCGACGAGGTCGACAAGGCCGAGCATGCTGCCGACCGCGTCACCGCCGAGGTGAACCGCCTGCTGCACCGCACCTTCATCACGCCCATCGACCGCGAGCAGATCCACAGCCTGATCAACGCGATGGACGACATCGTCGATCTGCTGCAGGACTCGTCCGAGACGCTGTCGCTCTACGACGTGCGGGCCGTGCCCGAGCAGGTACTGCAGCTGTGCACGCTGTCGGTGCGCTGCTGCGAGCGTGTCCAGCATGCGGTCACGCTGCTGCCCAATCTGAGCAAGCCGGCGACGACGGAGGCCGCGCTGAAGACCTGCGAGGAGATCGACCGCCTCGAGTCCGACGCCGACCGTGTCATGCGCTCGGCCATGTCGCGCCTGTTCCGCGAGCAGGAGGATGTGCGCGAGCTGATCAAGCTCAAGGCCATCTACGAGCAGCTCGAATCCATTTCCGACCGCTGCGAGGACGTGGCCAATCTGATCGAGGGCATCGTCCTCGAAAACTCCTGATCGGCCCCCATGGCATCCGCTGAGATCGCCTTCTGGGTGGTGGCCCTGCTGGTCGTGCTGGCCCTGCTGTTCGACTTCATGAACGGCTTCCACGACGCAGCCAACTCCATCGCCACCGTCGTTTCCACCGGAGTGCTGAAGCCCCAGCAGGCCGTGCTGTTCGCCGCCTTCTTCAACGTCGTCGCCATCGCCTTCTTCCAGTTGAAGGTGGCGGCCACCATTGGCAAGGGCATCGTCGAGCCCGGCGTCGTCGACCATCACGTCGTCTTCGGCGCGCTGATAGGCGCCATCGCCTGGAACTTCATCACCTGGTGGTGGGGCATCCCGTCGAGTTCCTCGCATGCGCTGATCGGTGGCATCGCCGGTGCCGTCGTTGCCAAGGCCGGCCCTTCGGCCCTGGTGGCCGGCGGCATCTGGAAGACCGTCGCCTTCATCATCGTCTCGCCGCTGCTGGGCTACTTGCTGGGTTCGCTGATGATGGTCATCGTGGCCTGGATCTGCCGGCACAAGTCGCCGCTGCGCATCGACCGCTGGTTCCGGCGCCTGCAGCTGGTGTCGGCGGGCCTGTACAGCCTCGGCCACGGCGGCAACGACGCGCAGAAGACCATCGGCCTGATCTGGATGCTGCTGATCGCCGCCGGCATGGTCAGCGTCGGCGACAAGGCACCGCCCAGCTGGGTCATCGTCGCCTGCTATATCGCCATCGGCCTGGGCACCATGTTCGGCGGCTGGCGCATCGTCCAGACCATGGGCCAGCGCATCACCAAGCTCAAGCCGGTGGGAGGCTTCTGCGCTGAGACCGGCGGCGCCATCACCCTGTTCCTGGCCACTGCCATGGGCGTGCCGGTGTCCACGACGCACACCATCACCGGCGCCATCGTCGGCGTGGGGTCCGTGCAGCGTCCTTCGGCGGTGCGCTGGGGCGTGGCCGGCAGCATCGTCTGGGCCTGGATCTTCACCATCCCGGCCGCCGCGCTAATGGCCGGCGTCTGCTACTGGATCAGCTTCATCCTCTACTGACCGGCCTGGGACTCGAAATAGCGCTGGGCGCTGAAGGCGATGGTCGCCATCAGAGCCGTGCCGCCGACGAAAAGACAGAGCACGACACCGATGACGGCCGCCCAGCCGCCCGTCGACGCCGCCCGGCCGGCGTTGAAGCGCGCGTTCCAGCGCTCATCCGGCATCAGCCCATAGACGATGCCGCCCAGCAGCGCGGCGACGAGGCTGGCGCCCAGCCACGGGATGAGCACCCAGGCCAGGCGGTCGTCCTGGCCGAGATGGTCCATGCGCTGCAGGCCCGCCAGGCCCAGCAGGGTCGGCAGCGGGAACAGCCAGGCCCAGCGGTCTTTCAAGCCGTGCAGATAGAAGCGGTGCAGGCCGAAGACGCCGACGAGCAAGGCCAGCCACGTCGCGACGGCCTTGTGCTTGATGGCGCGGGATGGGTAAGCCTCCGTGCTGCGCACTTCGGGGCGATCGCCTTCGGGCGGCCGTGCGGCGCTCATTCGGCGGCGGCGCTGTCGCCCAGGCCCAGGGTGCGCTGCATCAGCACCACATCCAGCCAGCGGCCGAACTTCCAGCCGGCGCTCTTCAGCACGCCGGTGTGCTGGAAGCCCAGGGCGGTATGCACGCCGACCGAGCCGACATTGGCAGCGTCGCCGATGACGGCCAGCATCTGGCGTGCCCCGGCTGCTTCGCAGCGGGCCATCAGCTCGGCCAGCAGCAGCCGGCCCACGCCCTGGCCCTGGGTGGCGGGCGACAGATAGATGGAGTCCTCGACACAGAAGCGATAGGCCAGGCGAGGGCGGAAGTAGTTGGCGTAGGCATAGCCCTGCACCTCGCCGCCACGTTCGGCCACCAGCCAGGGCAGGTTGCGGCCCAGCACTTCGGCGCGGCGCCTGCCCATCTCGTCGACGCCGGGCACTTCGGTTTCGAAGGTGCCGGTGCCCTCCAGCACGGCCTGGGCATAGATGGCCTGGATGGCTGGCAGATCGGCGTCGGTGCTGGGGCGGATGGTCAGGGGCCGGGTGGCGGGGGCGGACTGTGACATTTGTCGGTTGAGAGGACTGCTTGAGAGAGGCTTGATCGAGTTTATAATGCTGGGTTTGGTGCTGGTCGCAGATGGCTGCGGCGTATCTACAGCGCCTCCCCCGGCAGGGGCTCCTGCCATTCGACTTGCTCGCCCTGAGTGTCTCCTCGTGCAGTGGTCGCCCAATTTTTAGGAAACATCATGGTTGTGATTCGTCTGGCCCGCGGCGGCTCCAAGAAGCGCCCCTTCTACAACATCGTCGTCGCCAACAGCCGCCAGCGTCGTGACGGCCGCTTCATCGAGCGCGTCGGCTTCTACAACCCCGTCGCTTCCGGCGCTGCCGAGAAGCTGCGCGTCGAGCAGGACCGCGTGAGCTACTGGATCGGTGTCGGCGCCCAGCTGTCGCCCACCGTGGCCCGCCTGGTTGGCGAAGCCAAGACGGCTGCTGTCGCCGCCGCCTAAAGCGCGTGGCAGGCAACAAGCCTCAGCAAGACGGCGCTTCGGCGCCGTCTTTTGCTTCCTGGCCCGACGATCTCGTGCCGGTGGGCCGCATCCTGGATGCCTGGGGCATCAAGGGCGGCCTCAAGGTGCAGGCCTATTCGGCCGACGCCGACGCGTTGTTCAGCGCCAAGCGCTGGTTCCTCAAGGCCACCGGTCCCAAACCCGGCCAGTTGATGCTGGCGGTGCGCTCGGTGCGCGAGCAAGGCGAGGGCATCGTCGCCATGGCCGAAGGCGTGGACGACCGCAATGCGGCCGAGGCCCTGCGCGGCCATGAGATCTATGTTCCCCGCAGCGACTTTCCACGCACGCCCGACGGCGAGTACTACTGGATCGACCTGATCGGCCTGGAGGTCGTCAACCGCGAATCGCAGGCCCTGGGCCGCGTCATCGGCCTGATCGACACCGGCCCGCATGCCGTGCTGCGCATCCTGCCGCCCGGCGTGGAAGAGCCCGCCAAACCCGACCAGGAAAGGCTGATTCCCTTTGTCGGCAACTTCATCGATGACGTGAACCTCGAAGCCAAGCGGATCACGGTCGACTGGGGCCTCGACTTCTGATTGAAGCCATGCGCTTCGACGTCCTGACGATCTTCCCGGAGCTGTTCGCGCCGCATCTGACGCATGGCGTCACGCGGCGCGCCTTCGAGAGCCGCCAGGTCGACGTGCGCCTGTGGCCGCTGCGCGATTTCGCCGAAGACAACTACCGCCGCGTCGACGACCGCACCTATGGCGGCGGCCCGGGCATGGTCATGCTGGCCGAGCCGCTGGAGAAGGCGCTGGCGGCCGTCAAGGCCGATCGTGGCGAAGGGGCGCCGGCCGTCATCCACTTCACGCCCACCGGTGCGCGCATCGACCAGGGCCGCGTGCAGGAACTTGCAGCCGGTCCCGGTGCCATCCTGCTCTGTGGCCGCTATGAAGGCATAGACCAGCGCGTGCTGGACCGCCATGTGACGCTGGAACTCAGTCTGGGCGACTTCGTGCTGTCCGGCGGCGAACTGCCGGCCATCACCCTGCTGGACGCCATCGCGCGTCTGCAGGAGGGCGTGCTGGGTGACGCGAAGTCCCATCAGCAGGACAGCTTCTCGGATGGCCTGCTGGACTGCCCGCATTACAGCCGCCCCGAAGTCCTTCCGGACGGCCGCGAGGTCCCGCCCGTGCTGCTGTCCGGCCACCATGCCGACATCCGCCGTTGGCGCCGCGAGCAGTCCCTGGCCCTGACCTCCGCCCGCCGTCCCGACCTGATCGCCGCCGCCCGGGCGGCCGGCAGGCTCAGCAAGGCCGACGAGGCCTTCCTGGCCAAGCTCTAGGCAAAACCCTCGTCCTCGGGCTATACTTGCGGGCTGTCCGATCCTCTGGCGGGTCGAGTGGTCCGGAAATTCCGGGCTGCAAACATCCCGATAAATAGCGTTCCGCCAAGATCCCTAGGAGTACAGATGGACCTGATCCAAACCCTTGAGCAAGAAGAAATTGCTCGCCTGAACAAGACCATTCCGGTTTTCGCCCCTGGCGACACCGTCATCGTCAGCGTCAACGTCGTTGAAGGCAGCCGCAAGCGCGTGCAGGCCTACGAAGGCGTCGTGATTGCCAAGCGCAACCGCGGCCTGAACAGCAGCTTCATCGTCCGCAAGATCTCCAGCGGCGAAGGCGTCGAGCGTACCTTCCAGCTCTACAGCCCGCTGATCGCCTCGATCGAAGTCAAGCGCCGCGGCGACGTCCGTCGCGCCAAGCTGTACTACCTCCGCCAGCGTTCGGGCAAGTCGGCACGTATCAAGGAGAAGCTGGCCTAATCGGCCGGTATCCCACCGCCAAAGCCGCCAGGGCGTACGCTCTCGGCGGCTTTTGTTTTTCCGCATGAAACGTCCAGCGATCACCCAGCCCCAGCTCGTGCCGGTCACGAGCGTCGACGACCATCTCCCCGCGGTGCCCGATCTCGCGCTGACCGCCTCGGCCGTGCGCGCCCGCCTGGCCGCCGTCGCGGCCTGGACGCCCGAGTTCGCCGGTGACGGCGGCCTGTTCGCCGATCGCGAGCCCGCCGGCGCCGCCGTGCTGGTGCCCCTGGTGCAGCGCGAGGCCGGCCTGAACCTGCTGCTGACCCGGCGCACCGACCATCTGCGCGACCACGCCGGCCAGATCAGCTTTCCGGGCGGACGCGTCGAGCCCGAGGACGACGGTCCGGTCGGGACGGCCCTGCGCGAGACCGAGGAGGAGATCGGCTTGTCGCGGCAGCACATCGAGATCATCGGCCAGCTGCCCGTCTATTCGACGGTGACGGCCTTCCAGGTGACCCCGGTCGTCGGCCTGGTCGAGCCCGAGTTCACGCTCAAGCTCGACGACTTCGAAGTCGCCGAAGCCTTCGAGGTGCCGCTGGCCTTCCTGATGAATCCGGCCCACCACCGCCACCATCGCTTCGAGTTCGCGGGCGCCGAGAGGCGCTTCATGTCCATGCCCTGGCAGGGCCCTGAGCGCGAGTACTTCATCTGGGGGGCGACGGCCGCAATGTTGCGCAACTTCTACCGACTGCTCAGCGACGCCTGAGCGCGCCACTATCATCCCGGCCCATGAATTTCTTCGCGGTGCTGCTGGCTCTGCTGTGTGAGCAACTCAAGCCCCTGAGGCACGGCAACCGCGTGCACCAGTCGGTCATCGGCTGGGTGCGCTGGACGGGCCGCAACTTCGACGCCGGCGACGAGCATCACGCGGCCGTCGTCTGGGCCATCACGGTCCTGGTGCCGGGCCTGGCGGTCGCCCTGGTCTACTGGGCGTTGCGCCACTTCAGCGTGCTGCTGGCCCTGGGGCTGGATGTCCTCATCCTTTACCTGACCCTGGGCTTCCGCCAGTTCAGCCACTACTACACGGACATCCGCGACGCCCTCGAGCGGGGCGACGACGCCACCGCACGCCAGTTGCTGGCCGAGTGGCGACATCTGGATGCCAGCGAGCTGCCGCGTACCGAGTTGATCCGCCACGTCATCGAGCATTCGCTGCTGGCGGCACACCGCCATGTCTTCGGCGTGTTCTTCTGGTTCATCGTCTGCTCGACCCTCGGCCTCGGCCCGGCCGGCGCCGTGCTCTACCGGATGGCCGAGTTCGCCGGCCGCTACTGGGCCTTTAAGAGCCGCACGCTGGACGCGCCGACCAACCCGCGCCTGCTCGCGCTGTCGCGCCAGGCCTTCGGCCTCATCGACCATGTGCCGGCGCGGCTGACGGCCACCGGCTTTGCCATCGTCGGCAACTTCGAGGAAGCCGTGAACGGCTGGCGCCGCGATGCCAGCCTCTGGCTGCATTCCAACGAAGGCATCATCCTCGCGTCAGCGGCCGGCGCCGTCGGCCTGCAGCTCGGCGGTGCGGCCGCGCCCGGCGTGACGCCGGACCGCAGCAAGACCTTCGATGCCGGCTTCGAGCCCGAGTCCACCGGTGCCGCCGGCTCGACGGCCGGTGCGCCGCCCCAACTGGGCCATCTGCAAAGCGTCGTCGGCCTGGTCTGGCGCTCGGTCGTGCTGTGGATGCTGCTGCTGGCGCTGCTGACTCTTGCCAACCTCGTCGGCTGATCCCATGAACTTCTCCGAACTGCCAGCCCTGGCTGAGCCTGGATTTGCCGCGCGCGTCCAGCATGCCCTCGACCACAAGACCAAGCCTTTGGGCGCCCTGGGCCGCATCGAGGCGCTGGCCCTGCAGCTCGCGCTGATCCAGGGTGTTGAGAAACCCGCGCTGCAGCAACCGCAACTCGTCGTCTATGCGGCCGACCATGGCCTGTCGCGGCGCGGCGTGTCAGCCTATCCGCGCGAGGTCACGCCGCAGATGGTGGCCAATATGCTGGCCGGCGGTGCGGCCGTTTCTGTGCTGGCCCGCCAGCAGGGCCTGGCGCTGACGATCGCCGACTGCGGCGTCGATGCGTCGCTGGCTGAGGGCGCCGTCGATTTGCGCATCGCGGCCGGCACGGCGGACGCGAGCGCCGGACCGGCGATGTCCATCGAACAGGCCGAGCGCGCGCTGCGCAATGGCATGGCCCTGGCCGAGCGCCTGCCCGGCAATGCGCTGCTGCTGGGCGAGATGGGCATCGGCAACACCTCGTCGGCCAGCCTGCTGATGCAGCGCCTGACCGGCCTGCCGCTGGCCGATTGCGTGGGCCGGGGCACAGGGCTGGACGACGCCGGCGTGGCGCGCAAGCTCGGCATCCTTGGCGAGGCCCTGGCGGCCAATGCCGCTGCGCAGACACCGTTGCAGGTCGCCGCGGCGCTCGGTGGCTTCGAGATCGTCACCATGGCCGGCAGCGTCATCGCCGCCGCGGCCCAGCGCCGCGTCGTCGTCGTCGACGGCTTCATCACGACGGCCGCCGTGGCGCTGGCCGAGGCGCTGCGCCCCGGCGTGCTTGCGGCCTGCGTGTTCGCGCATCGCTCGGCTGAAGGACCGCACGCGCGCTGGCTGCAGCAGCTGGGCGCGCGCCCGCTGCTCGACCTGGACCTGCGCCTGGGCGAGGGCAGCGGCGCCGCCCTGGCCTGGCCGCTGCTGACGGCGGCCTGTGCGCTGCTGGCCGACATGGCGAGCTTCGAGAGCGCCGGAGTCAGCAACAAGGACTGATCGCCGTGCGGCTCTTCATCGTCGCGCTGCAATTCCTGACCCGGCTGCCGGTGCGGCTGAACCGCTTCGAGCCGGCCTGGCTGAACGACTGCGTTCGGCATTTCCCGTTGGTGGGCGTGTTGGTCGGCGCATGCGGCGCCGCAGTGCTGGTGGGGGCTGCGCAGCTGTGGCCCGCCTGGATTGCCGCCTTGCTCGCGCTGGCCGCCACCGTGGCATTGACCGGCGGCTTCCACGAGGATGGCCTGGCCGATACCTTCGATGCGCTGGGCGGGGTGGTCGGCCGCGACAAGGCGCTGGCCATCATGAAGGACTCGCGCATCGGCAGCTATGGCGCGCTGGCCCTGGGGCTGTCGCTGCTGCTGCGCGCTGCTCTGCTGGCCGTGCTGGCGCAACGGCCCCTGGTGGGGGCTGTCGCTGCCTTGCTGGCCAGCCATGCGCTGGCGCGCGCTGCGGCCGTGGGCGTCATGGTCAGCCTGCCCTATGGCGGCGATGTCGAGCATGCCAAGGCCAAGCCGCTGGCGCTGGCAGTGGCGCCGCGCAATTTCGGCATGGCGCTGGGCTGGTGCGGGCTGCTGAGCCTGGCACTGGCGGCAATGGGCGTTCCACCCCTGCGATTGCTGGCCGCGTTGACGGCCGCGGCCGTCGTCGCGCTGCTGATGCGCGACTGGCTGCGCCGCCGCCTGGGCGGCTACACGGGCGACGGCCTGGGGGCCACCGAGCAGCTCGCCGAGATCGCGGTGCTGCTGGCCTTCACGGCGTCCGCCTGATGGCCGCCTTCACGATCTGGCGCCACCCCAAGCCGCGTGGCGCCGAGGGGCGCTGCATCGGCGCGCGCACCGATCTGCCGGTCGATCCCCGCAAGGCCAAGCGGCTGGCGCATCGCATCCGCGCCCATGCGCGCCGCCATGACCTGCCACGCGAGATCGTCACGTCGCCGCTGCTGCGTGCCGCAGCCGTAGGCCGCTGGCTGCGGTGCTGGGGCTTTCGCTGGCGGGTCGATGCGGCGCTGGCCGAGGCGGACTTCGGCCGCTGGGACGGCAAGCCCTGGACCGAGATCGCGCCGACCGAGTTCGAGCGCTGGATGGACGACTTCTGCGGCTTTGATTTCGAGGGTGGCGAGTCGCTGAATGCGCTGTTCGCGCGTGCCGCGGCCTGGCAGCCGCCTTGCGCCCTGGTGGTGGGACATGGCGGCTGGATCACTGCCCGCCGCTGGCGTGGCGAAGCGCCGACGCCGGCCAGTTGGCCCAAGCCGCTGGCCTATGCCGGCAGCCTGTCCGGCGATCTCTGAAAGCGGCGGCGCAGCGCCGCCGTCAACGCTGGCGTGGCCTGCATCGCCGGGGCCTCGATGAAGCGGAAGCTGACATGGCTGACGAGCACCAGGACGGGAGCCAGCGCCAGGGCCCAGGCCCAGTGGACGCCGGCGTCTAGAGCCGCGCGGTCCGCACCGAGCGCGAAATGGAAGAGACCGAACAGCAGCAAGCCGTGCAGCAGATAGATGCTGTAGGCCATCTCGCCCAGCAGTCTTGAGGCGGGATGCAGCAGCAGGCCGAACAGCGTGTTGCCGCAGGCGACCAGCACGAAGGCGATGGTCAGCGGCACCAGCACGCCATAGTCGGTGGCCAGGGGGAAGAGGCCCACCGCGGCAACCGCTGCCAGGATGAGCAGGCTGGCGACGCGGCTTGGGGCCAACCGGCACAGCGCGGGCCAACGCACCGCCCAGGCCGCTGCAATGCCGCCGGCAAAGGCCCACAGATGCACGGGCAGGGCATGCCAGTCCAGCAGCGCCAGCAGGCTCACGAGCCCCAGCAGCAGATAGGGCCAGCGCGCCCGCACGCCCACGGTCAGCGCCAGCAGCGGCAGCATGCCGTAGAAGAACCATTCATAGGGCAGGGACCAGGTCACGCCGGCAACGACGATCTTGGTCGCCTCGACCTGGTTGATCGGCGGGTTGCCGTACATCGTGAAGCCCAGCCAGCGCAGGGCCTGCTTGGTGACGGTGCGCGCGGGCTCGTGCAACTCGCCGCCGGACAGCACGGCCACCGTCACGAACAACAGCCCCATGACGACGAGATACAGCGGCAGCAGGCGCAGCAGCCGCGACACGAACAGCTTCAGCCAGTCCAGCGGGCGCTGGCGCGAGTCGATCAGCTTGGAGAAGAACAGGAAGCCCGTGATCATGAAGAAGACCGCGACGCTGCTGTGGCCCAGGTGGGTGTAAAGCCGCGACGGCGGCAGCTTCCACTCGCCGCTGTGCTGATAGAAATACCAGATGCAGGCGTGGTGCAGAAAGACGCCCAGGGCCAGATAGCCGCGCAGGCCATCGATGCCGGCAAAGCGGCCCGGCGCCTGGGGTGCACCGGAGCGCCGCTGCAGCAGCGCTGCGGTGGCAAAGGCCAGCAGCAGCGCCGCGACGGCGGGCAGGGGGCTGACGGGGCCGAGCAGGTCCAAGCCCGGCCTACTTCAGCACCGTCTGCTGCATGAACAGCACGGTGGCGTAGAACTGGAAGTCCTGGTTGTCCTTCTTCTGGAAGCCATGGCCCTCGTTCTCGGCGCGCAGATACCAGACCTTGGTTCCGCCCTGGCGCACGGTGGCGACGATCTGCTCCGCCTCGGTATAGGGCACGCGCGGGTCGTTCTTGCCCTGGATGACGAAGAGGGGCTTCTTGATCTTGGCTGCATTGGTCAGCGGCGAGATCTTCTCCAGGTGGGCCTTCATCGCCGGATCGCGCTCGTCGCCGTATTCGACGCGGCGCAGGTCGCGGCGATAGCTCTCGGTGTTGTTCAGGAAGGTCACGAAGTGGGAGATGCCGACCACGTCGATGGATCCGGCGATGCGGTCGGAATAGTTGGTCGACACGGCCAGCGTCATGTAGCCGCCGTAGCTGCCGCCGGTGACCAGGACGCGCGAGGCGTCGAGGTCGGGCTGGGTCGCGATCCAGTCGAGCAGGGCGCCGATGTCCCTGACCGAGTCCTCGCGCTTGAAGCCGTTGTCCATGGCCAGGAAGCTCTTGCCATAGCCGCTGGAACCGCGCACGTTGGGCTGGATCAGGGCCATGCCCAGTTCCTGCACATAGTAGACATTGCGGCCGAGGAAGCCGAAGCTGGCCTGGGACTCGGGGCCGCCGTGGATGGAGATCAGCACCGGGCGCTTGCCGCTGAACTTCTTGGGCGGCGGGGTGAGCAGGCCCGAGATCGTCGTGCCGTCAAAGCTCTTCCAGCGGACGATCTTCTGCTCGCTGAAGCCCGTGGTGTCGAGGCTGCTGGCGGCGCGCGTCCATTGCTGGACCTTGCCGTCCGCGCCCAGCGAATAGATCTGGCTGGGCCCCTGGGCATTGCTGATCGAAAAGGCGAGCTCGCCGTTGCCGTGGTGATAGGACGCGCTGCCGACGTTGCCTTCGGGCAGTTTGGGCAATGCGGCAGCGGGCATTTCCTTGGCCGTGGCGGCGTCAAAGAAATGCAGCTCGTCGCGGCCGTCGACATTGAACTGGGCCGCCAGCTTGCTGCGGTCCTCGGTCAGCGTGACACCGCTGACGTCCCAGGGGATGTGGCCGCTGATGCGGTCGATGCGGCCGCTGCCCAGGTCCAGCTTCATCAGCTCGCGGAACTCGCCGGCGCGGTCGCTGGCGATCCACAGGGAGCGACCGTCGGCCGTCCAGCCGGCCGGCGAATAGGTGGCCTTGGTTTCCTGGCTGCCTATGGCCGGTGCCACCTGCTTGGGTACGCCGCTGTCCAGGTCCAGCATCCAGATCTGCGATTCGTTGGCCGACAGATAGCGTGTCAAGGAGATCAGGCGCTCGTCGGGCGAAGGACGGCTGGCTGCCCAGCCCCCGCCATCGAGTTCGGCCAGCTTGCGCCGGCCTTCGGGCTTTTCGGGGTCCATCAGCCACAGCGTCGTCGTGATCTTGGTGCGCGTGCCGCCCTGGGCGGTGCGGTCGATGGGCACCGAGGAGTAGACGAGGCGGCCACTCTTGCGCAGCCAGGCGTTGATCGAATGGCGCTCGTCGGGATTGGTCAGCAGCACCGGCTGGGCGCCGGCTCGGGTCAGCGGCAGGCGGTAGATCTGGGCGACCTCATTGCCGCCGGTGGCGCGCTCGAAGACGATGTACTGGCCCTTGCGCGGCTCGTAGCTGGCGCGGGTGACGGGATCGATGCCGTCGGTCAGTTGCTCGCCGTCGGTCAGCGGCGTCGTCACGCGGAAGATCTGGGCGGTGTTGGCGCCGGCCTTGCGGTGGCTGACCAGCATCTCGCGCTGCGTGGGGTGCCAATCGGAGAAGGCGTGGCCGCGGAAGTCGTTGTAGCGGCCAACGGCGTCCGCGAGGGATTGCGGCACGGCCGGGATGCCCTGGACGACCAGGTTGGCATTGGGGGCGACGACGGCCGTGGGGGCAGGCGTGGAGGTGGTGGAGGACGCGCAGGCGGCCAGCAAGGCCGTGCTCAGGGCGCAGACGGAAAGACGGATGCGAATCATGGGGCCTCAAAAGGGAATGGGCGCTCGAAGCGCCCATTCTCGGTCTGCCCGGCCTCGGGTCTAACCCGGCATGACTTGGGTCATGCCGTCTGCTGGATGCCGGCGATCAGCCAGCCCTCGCCGGCCTTGACCAGATGCCAGACCTCATCGAAGTCCTCGGCCGCCTGCTCACTCTTTTCGCGCACCAGGCCCGAGAAGCGCACGGAGACGATTTGCTGGCCGTCCTCGGTGGCGACGTCGACGACGCGGGCGTCGAGCTGCAGCACCTCGGTGCTCTGGGTCTGGGCACCGCGCTCCAGCAGGTCGTGCTGGATGCTGGCGTACATCTGCGGCGTCGTGAAGCGGCGCAGGTCGGCCTGGTCGCCGGCATCGTTGGCAGCCTGCAGGCGGATGAAGACCTGCTTGGCCAGCTTCTCGAAGCCTTCGGTATCAAAGTCGGCCGGTGCAACGGTTGCTGCGCTGGCCGCCGCCATGGGTGCGGGAATCCATGCCGGTTCGGCGGCACGCAAGCTGGCGCCGTTGGCACCCGCCAGCTGCGGCTTGGGCGAAGCAAAGCGACGCACCAGGAAGCGGATCACGAAGACGGCGACGATGCCGAGCAGCAGCAGCGTCATCAGGCTGGCCAGTTCGCCGCCCAGGCCGAAATGGCTGGCCAGCGCGGCCAGGCCCAGGCCTGCGGCCAAGCCGGCGATGGGGCCGAGCCAGGAGCGCTTGGGGGCGGCGGCAGGCGCGGCTGGCGTTGCTGCTGCCTGCTTGTTGGGAGCCGCCTGCTGGGGCGCCGGCTGCTGGGCCGGCGGCGTCTGGGGGGTGGTCTGGGTGGGCACGCTGCGCTTCATGCCGCCACCGCTCAGGCGCTTGGCTTCAGCGTCATGGACGGGCAGGGCGACGGCCAGCAGGGCGGCCAAGGTGACAGCGAGGATGCGGTTCAAACGAGTCTCCTGAAGAGCGAGCCCGAAGCTGCGGGCTCAGTTCAGGATTTTCAAGTATCTCGGATGTCAGCGACGACGGTTTTTCCGAAGTCTGGTCGCATGAAATACCGAACTATGGAAGCCGCCGTCGCCTCGGCGGTCTGCAATTGGCCGCCGTCCTTCAGGCCCTGGAAGCGCGTCTGCTCGGGGAAGCGCGCCGGGTCGGCACCGCGCAGCTGGACCTGCATGTCGGTGTCGATGACGCCGGGAGCCAGCGACACGATGCCGACCTCGGGTTCCTCCAAGGCGAGGGCACGGCTGAGGTGGTCCAGGCCGGCCTTGATCGCGCAATAGGCGGCGCTGCCGGCTATGGCGCGCCGGCCCAGGCCCGAGGAGATATTCAGGATGCGGCGCTGGGGCACGCCTGAGGTCTCGGCCAGGAAGACTCGGCTCAGCAGCGTGGGCGCTTCGAGGCCCACGCGCAGGGCGGCGGACAACTCGGAGAGCTCAGACGCTGCCAGCGGGCCCGGCTCGCTCAGCAGGGCGGCGTTGTTGATCAGCGTGGCGCTCTGCCAGCCCGTATTGACGCGCAGCCAGGCTTGCAGGTGCTCGGCGGCGTTGCTGGGGTCGGTGAGGTCCAGCGACCATTGCTCGGCCTGCAACTCGGGGTTGAGCTTGCGGGCGATGCCGATGACGGTGTTGCCGGCTTGGGTCAGCTGTTGAACCAGGGCAGCGCCCAGGCCACGGGAGCTGCCGGTGACGATGTAGAGATGCATTCAGAACTCCGGTGCGCAGATGAAGTGGTGGCCGCCGACATGCAGTTCGCTCGCATGCAGCAGCAGGCGCGGGCTGGCGGCAGCGATGTCGGGCGCGGCGTAGAGCGTGTCGCCCAGGATGGCATGGCCCAGATGGGCGAGATGCACGCGCAATTGATGGCTGCGGCCGGTCAGCGGCTCGAGGGCGACGCGCGTGTGGTCGCCCTCGTGGGCCAGCACGTGCCAGCGCGTCTGCGAGGGCCTGCCGCTTTCGAGGTCGACCTGCTGGCGCGGGCGATTCGGCCAGTCGGCGCCGACGGGCAGGTCGATCAGGCCTTCGCCTTCCAGATGGCCGGCGACGACGGCGATATAGAGCTTGCTGACGCGGCGCCCGGCGAAATCGGCGCTGAGTTCGCGCTGGGCCTCGATGCCGCGCGCAAACAGCAGCAGGCCTGATGTGGCCTGGTCCAGCCGGTGCACGATCAGTGCATCCGGGTAGAGAGCCTGCACCTGCGCGCTGGCGCAATCCGGCTCCGTGCGACCCGGCACGCTGAGCAGGCCGGCGGGCTTGGCGATGACGACCAGGCGATCGTCGACGTGCAGCACCTGCATCAGCGTGACGACACCAGGATGCCTGCGGCGATCAGCAGGAAGGCCAGGCCGTGATACCAGGCCGGCGCCACGCCGAGCAGGGCCGCCGAGATGACGGCGGCGAACACCGGCGTCAGGTTGACGAAGAAGCCGGCCAGGGCCGGCCCTGCCTCGGCCACGCCCAGGCCCCAGCAGCGGTAGGCGATCAGTGACGGGCAGATGGCCACATAGGCCAGCACCGCGACCAGCATCGGGCTCCAGTGGATGGGCGCCGGCGCGACGACCTGCTCGGCGCCGGCCGCCAGCCCTGAGAACACGACGCCGAACATCAGCTGCGACATCAGCGACTCGGCCCAGTTCCAGTCCGGCCGCTCAGCCGGCCGCAGGCCGGGTGCGGGCCGGGCCAGCATCCAGGAGTAGATGGCCCAGGTGAACAGGGCCACCAGCATCAGCAGGTCGCCGGGCACGAAATGCACGGCCAGCAAGGCCTGCGGGTCGCCGCGAGCAATGACGACGGCCACGCCCAGCAGCGACAAGGCTGCCCCCGCCAGCTGGCGGCGCGCCGGCTTCACGCCGTAGAAGATGGCGCCCACGCCCAGCATCCAGACCGGCATGCTGGCGGTGATCAGCGTGACATTCAGCGGCGACGAGGTATGCAGGGCCAGGTATTGCAGCGAGTTGTAGCAACCCATGCCGAGAAAGCCCAGCCAAGCCAGACCGCGCCAGCGCTTCAAGGCCTCGCGCGGGTCGGCCAGCAGCCGGCGCGCCAGCGGGGCCAGCAGCAGGAAGGCGATCAGCCAGCGCAGCGCGTTCAGCGCCATCGGCGGGATGTCGTTGCGCACCAGGCGGCCGATGACGGCGTTGCCGGCCCAGAGCAGGGGCGGCACGGCCAGCAGCACAGCAAGGCGTGGGGTCAGCTTCATCAACGACGGCGAGAGATGCAAAGGGCTGGCACGATAGCCGACCTCGCAACAGGAGACTTCGCATGAGTGAAAAGGCCATCGTCATCGAGGCCCCGGGAGGCCCGCAGCAACTGAAGCTGGTGGACGTGGAGGTCGGCGCACCCGGACCGGGCGAGATCCGCATCCGCCACGAGGCCTGCGGGCTGAACTACATCGACGTGTACCACCGCAACGGCACCTACGCGCTGCCGCTGCCGGCGCGGCTGGGCATGGAAGGTGCGGGCGTCGTCGAGGCGGTGGGCGAGGGCGTCACCCACCTGAAACCGGGCGATCGCGCTGCCTATGCGAGCAACCCGCCCGGCGCCTATGCCACGGCGCGCGTGATGCCGGCCAAATGTGTGCTCAAGCTGCCCGAAGCCATCTCCTTCGAGACCGGCGCGGCCATGATGCTCAAGGGCCTGACGGTGCAATACCTGCTGCGCAAGACCCTGCCCCAGGGCGGGCTGCAGCCGGGCGACCATGTGCTCTTCCACGCCGCGGCCGGCGGCGTCGGGCTGATCGCCTGCCAATGGGCCCGTGCGCTGGGCTTGCAATTGATTGGCACCGCAGGCAGCGACGAGAAATGCCAGCTCGCGCTGGAGCATGGCGCGGCGCATGCCATCAACTACCGCCGCGACGTCGATTTCGCTGCCAAGGTGCGTGAGATCACGGCCGGGCGGGGCGTGAAGGTGGTCTATGACTCGGTCGGCGCCGACACCTGGGAAGGCTCGCTGAACAGCCTCGCACCCTTCGGCCTGCTGGCCAGCTTCGGTGGCGCTTCGGGCCCGGTGCCGCCCTTCAGCGTCGGGACGCTGGCGGCCAAGGGCTCGCTCTATGTGACGCGGCCGACGCTGTTCACCCACATTGCCACGCATGAGGCGACGCAGGCCATGGGCGACGAGCTGTTCGGGATGGTGGCCAGCGGCCAGGTGAAGATCCGCATCGACCAGCGTTATGCGCTGTCCGACGCTGCGCGATCGCACCGCGACCTGGAAGCTCGCCAGCTGCTCGGCAGCGCCGTGCTGCTGCCCTGACCGGGGTTCAGGTCGTGATGCGGCCCAGCTGCAGCTCGAAGCTGAAGCTGGAGCCCACGCCGGGCTCGCTCTCCACCGTGATCTCGCCGTCCATCAGCCCGACGAGGCGCTGCACGATGGTCAGGCCCAGGCCAGTGCCGCCGTAGCGGCGCGTGATGCTGCCGTCGGCCTGGGTGAAGGGGTCGAAGATCTGGCCGATCTGGTCGCGCGTCATGCCGATGCCGGTGTCGGTGACGGCCACGCGCAGACGCAGGCGGTCGGGCCCATCACTCTCATGCGGATCGGCGAGCGCGATTTCGACGCGCACCTCGCCATGTTCGGTGAACTTGAGGGCATTGCCGATCAGGTTGATCAGCACCTGGCGCAGTCGCAGCGCGTCGCCAATCATCCAGGACGGCACGCCGGGCTGCACCAGGGCGTGCAGCTGGATGCCCTTGTCGTGCGCCTGCAGCAGCAGGGGTTGAAGTGACTCGCCCAGGCAGTCGTGCAGGCTGAAAGGCTGCTCGTCGATGACGATGCGGCCGGCCTCGATCTTGGCCACGTCCAGCAAGTCGTTGATGATGGTCATCAGACCCTTGGCGGACTGGTGGGCCATGCCGATGAAGCGCCGCTGGCGTTCATTCAGCTCGGTCTGCAGCACCAGCTCGGTCAGGCCGAGCACGCCATTCATGGGCGTGCGGATCTCATGGCTCATATTGGCCAGGAAGCTGCTCTTGGCCTGGCTGGCCGCCTCGGCGGCCTCGCGCGCCGCGACCAGGGCGGCCTGGCTGGCCTTGAGATCGGCGATGTCGCGGGCGTTGAAAAGCATGACGGTGTCCCCGGTGACGGGGTCCCGCATGGGCCGCGCGTCCAGGGCATGCCAGCGCAGGCCGGCCAGGGTCTGCAGCTCGACGTCCTGGCGGCAGGTCTCACCGCGCTGCACGCGGCCGAGGATGCTGGCGGCGTCGCCGGTATGGGCGAAAAGGCGGGTGAACTCGCTCTGGCCCGGTCCGGGCGGGGTGTCGCCGAAGGTCAGGGCGGCGGCCGGGTTGCGCATCAGCAGCTCGCCGCGCTCGAGGCCGAAGACGGCGATGCGCACCGAGGTGTGCTGCAGGGCCTCGACACCGCGCAGCATGGCCAGGTCGGCGCCTCCGCCGAGGGAGTCGGCCGCAAACAGCATGACCTGGCGGCGGTCCGGCGTGCGCATGCCGCGCGAGACCAGCATCACCGGGGTCGGCTCGCCCTTGGGGTAGAGGGTCCATTGCTCGCGGACGATCTTGCCCTGGGCATGGTCGGCCGCCGTGACGGCCAGGCGCTCGCGCACCGCGTCGCCATGCTCGGAGAAGTCGCGCGACAGGAACTCCTCGGCGCTGTCGGCATGCCAGAAGCGCAGGGCCGCGGCATTGGCCCAGAGATTGCGCTGTTGTTCGGGGTCGAAGACCCACAGAGGAACGTCGAGCCAGTCGTAGTGGCTCAAGCTGGCGAAGTCGAGGAGCATCGGTGGCGGCGAGAAGGCGCGCGATTGTCACCGCTCGTCACAACTCTGCCCCGTGAACTAGTGCGCTCAAGCTCGGCGTACGCGGCGCAGTTCGTCCAGGATCAGCAGGATGGCGCCCACGGTGATGGCGCTGTCTGCGACGTTGAAGGCCGGGAAATACCAGCCGCCGGCGTGGACCTGGATGAAGTCCACGACATAGCCGTGGATGGCGCGGTCGATGACATTGCCCAGGGCGCCGCCGAGGATCAGCGTCAGAGCCCAGGCGAACAGCTTCTGGTGGCCATGGCGGCGCAGCATCCAGATGATGAAGGCGGCGGCCGCCAAACCCAGGCCGAGGAAGAACCAGCGCTGCCAGCCCGAGGCCCCGTGCAGGAAGCTGAAGGCGGCGCCGAAGTTGTGGGCCCGCACCACGTCGAAAAAGCTGGTGACAGGGTGTACGTCGCCGAGCTGGAAGGTGCGCAGGATGAGGACCTTGGTGAGCTGGTCGGCCAGGATGATGAGGGCGGCGATCAGCAGCCAGGTGGTCAGGCCGGAGGACGAGGACGACGAGCGAGAAGGCATGGATTGGGGTCGCGAGGCGAGGGCCGCCAATGTAACTTGCCGCCGAAGCAGGGCTTGTAGGCGCACAGGAAGGGGCGTAGAAGGGAAGCGCTCCCACCACTGGAGGACGATGCCATGAGAAAGCGCATCTACTGGTTGCTGCCCCACCTGAGCAGCGCGCGGCGCACCATGGACGAGCTGTTGCTCGCCCGCATCACCGAACACCACATCCACTTCGTCGCCGCGGAAGGCGCGCCCATGGAGGGCCTGCATGCGGCCAATGTGTTGCAGACCTCGGACCTCGTCGAGGCGGCTCAGAGCGGGGCGCTGATCGGCTCGGGCCTGGGCGCGGCAGGCGGCGTGGCGGCGGCCCTGGCCATCAGCGCGGCTTCGCCCGCGGCGGTCGTGATCGGCCTGGCGGCGGTGGGTGCCATGCTGGGCACCTGGTCGTCCAGCATGATCGGCAGCTCGACGCCGAGCCGGCGCCTGAAACGCTTCGAGCAGGCCATCGCGCAAGGGCAATACCTGCTCATCGTTGACGTGCCGCGCTCGCGCATCACCGAGATCGAGGAATTGCTGGCCCGCACCCACCCCGAAGCGCACTTCGAGGGGGTGGAGCCGAACGTCCCGGCGTTTCCGTAGGCCCCTCGCCCGGT
Organism: Roseateles saccharophilus; assembly: GCF_031458095.1. Classification (GTDB taxonomy): domain Bacteria; phylum Pseudomonadota; class Gammaproteobacteria; order Burkholderiales; family Burkholderiaceae_C; genus Pelomonas; species Pelomonas saccharophila_A. The sequence continues at coordinate 298,920 of NZ_JAVDXU010000001.1, read as the reverse complement.
CTTGCCGCGCTGAACGCGGGTAAGCGCAGTCGTCCGCCACAGGCGTCTCGCGTGGGGCAGCGATGCTTGCGGCATTGAGCTGCAAGCACATCGCTTGCGTGCCGGCTAGGGGCGGCCCGGCGCCGGTCCGCGGCTCAATGCACTATTTCAGGCGACAGTGCGGATTTCGCCCGCGCCGTAGAGGTTGCTGTCGCAGCGGCCGCACAGCGTCGGGTGCTCGGCATTGCTGCCGACGTCGGCGCGGTAGTGCCAGCAGCGCTCGCACTTGGCGTGGCTGCTGGGCGTGACGGTCACGCCGAGTTCCGCGGCCGACATCAGCTTGACGGCCGATGTGATGAACACGAAGCGCAGGTCGTCGCCCAGGCTGGCCAGCAGCATCTGGTCTTGTTCGTTGACCTTGAGCACCAGCTCGGCCTGCAGCGAGGCGCCGACGGCGCCGGTCGTGCGCACCGCCTCGATGGCCTTGTTGACCTCGTCGCGGATCTCGTGGATGCGATTCCACTTGGCCAGCAGGCTGGCGTCCGTTTTGCCGAAGTCCCAGTAGGTCTCGGTGAAGATGCTGTCGCCCTTGGCAAAAACCTGCCACGCCTCTTCAGCGGTGAAGCTGAGGAAGGGCGCCATCCAGCGCAGCATGGCATGCGTGATCTGCCACAGCGCCGTCTGGGCCGAACGACGGGCGAGGGACTTGGGCGCCGTCGTGTAGAGGCGGTCCTTCAGCACGTCGAGATAGAAGGCGCCCAGGTCTTCGGAGCAGTAGACCTGCAGCTTGGCGACGACCGGGTGGAACTCGTAGCGCTCGAAGTGGGCCAGGATGTCGGTCTGCAGCTCGGCCGCGCGGGCCAGGGCGTAGCGGTCGACTTCCAGCAGGTCGGCAGCCGCGACGGCGTCCGTCGCCGGGTCGAAGTCGCTGACGTTGGCGAGCAGGAAGCGCAGCGTGTTGCGGATGCGGCGGTAGCTGTCGACGACGCGGGCAAGAATCTTTTCGTCCAGGCCCAGGTCGCCGGAGTAGTCGGTCGCCGCCGTCCACAGGCGCAGGATCTCGGCACCGAACTTGTCCGACACGGCCTGCGGCGCGACCACGTTGCCCATGGACTTGCTCATCTTGCGGCCCTGGCCGTCGACGACGAAGCCATGGGTCAGCAGGCCCCTGTAGGGCGCGCGGCCGTAGAGGGCGCAGGCGATCAGCAGCGAGGAGTGGAACCAGCCGCGGTGCTGGTCGTGGCCCTCAAGGTAGAGGTCGGCCTCGGGGCCGCTCTCGTGGCCAGCGCCCTTGTGGCTGCCCTTGAGCACGTGCTCGAAGGTCGAGCCGGAGTCGAACCAGACGTCGAGGATGTCGTTGCCCTTGGTGTACTGGGCGGCTTCCTCACCCAGCCATTCGGCGGCGTCGAGCTTGGACCAGGCCTCGATGCCATTGGCCTCGACAAGCTGGGCGGCACGCTCGATGAATTCCAGCGTGTTGGGATGCGCCTCGCCCGTGTCCTTGTGCAGAAAGATGGGCAGGGGCACACCCCAGCTGCGCTGGCGCGAGATGCACCAGTCGGGTCGGCCGGCGATCATGTCGTGCAGGCGGGCGCGGCCGTTCTCGGGATAGAAGCTCGTCGCTTCGATGGCTGCCAGGGCCGTCTCGCGCAGGCTCTTGGGGGCCTTGTCGGTCGTGAACAGGCCGTCGCCTTCGTCCATGCGCACGAACCACTGCGCCGCGGCGCGGTAGATGACAGGAGTCTTGTGGCGCCAGCAGTGCGGATAGCTGTGGGTCAGCTTGGACTGAGCCATCAGGCGGCCGTTGTCCAGCAACGTCTGGGCGATGACGGGGTTGGCCTTCCAGATGTGCTGGCCGCCGAACAGCGGCAGCTCGGCCGCGTAGGCGCCGTTGCCCTGCACGGGGTTCAGGATGTCGTCGAAGGCCAGGCCGTGGGCGACGCAGGACTGGAAGTCGTCCAGGCCATAGGCGGGTGCCGAGTGCACGACGCCCGTGCCGTCCTCGGCCGTCGCGTAGTCGGCCAGGTAGACCGGGCTTTCGCGGTCATAGCCGGGGTGCACATGGGCCAAGGGGTGCTTGAACTTCAGCAGCTCCAGCGAACGGCCGGGCGTGGTCGCGACGACGCTGCCTTCCAGCTGCCAGCGCGCCAGGCACTTCTCCACCAGCGCCTCGGCGACGACGAAGAAGCCCTTGGGCGTGTCGACCAGGGCATAGGGCAGCTCGGGGTTGAGGTTGAGCGCCTGGTTGGCCGGGATGGTCCAGGGCGTCGTCGTCCAGATGACGGTGAAGGCGTCCTTGTTGAGCGGCGCCACGCCAAAGGCGGCGGCGAGCTTCTCGGGTTCGGCGCTCAGGAAGGCCACGTCGACGGCCGGGCTCTGCTTGTCGGCGTACTCGATCTCGAACTCCGCCAGCGAGGAGCCGCAGTCAAAGCACCAGTACACAGGCTTCAGACCGCGGTAGACAAAGCCGCGCTCGAACATGCGCTTCAAGACGCGGATCTCGCCGGCCTCGTTGGCGAAGTTCATCGTCCTGTACGGGTTGTCCCATTCGCCGAGCACGCCCAGGCGCTTGAAGTCCGTGCGCTGGCCGTCGATCTGCTCGGCGGCGTAGGCGCGGCTCTTGGCCTGGACCTCGTCGCGCGGCAGGCCACGGCCGAAGGTCTTCTCGATCTGGTTCTCGATGGGCAGGCCGTGGCAGTCCCAGCCAGGGATGTAGGCCGCGTCAAAGCCCGCCAGCTGGCGCGCCTTGACGATCATGTCCTTGAGGATCTTGTTGGCGGCATGGCCGATGTGGATCTGGCCGTTGGCATAGGGCGGGCCGTCGTGCAGCACGAATTTGGGCTTGCCGCAGCGCGCATCGCGCAGGCGCTTGTACAGGCCTTGCTCGTCCCAGGCCTTGACCCAGCCCGGTTCGCGCTTGGGCAGGTCGCCGCGCATCGGGAAAGGCGTGTCGGGCAAGTTGAGCGTGGAGCGGTAGTCCGGGGTGGTCATGGCATGCGGCCAGGCGGGTGGGCCTGGCGGTCAGAAAGCGGAGGAGGCGGAATGAGAGCGGCGCAGGAGCCGCTTCAAATTCGGTCGCGCGTGGTCTGGCGACTGACCTGGGCGTGCGAGGCGGCGTGGGTGGCCAGGAAGGCGCGCGCTGCAGCCGTGTCGGCGCGAATAGCGGCCGTGAGCGCTTCCAGCCCTTCGTACTTGGCTTCGTCGCGAAGTTTGTGCAGCAGTTCCACGCGGGCAAGTTTACCGTAGCCCCCCTCGGCGCCGAGAGGCCAGTTCAGGCAATGGACTTCCAGCAGGACCCGGCCGGCGTCTTCCACCGTGGGACGGTTGCCCAGGCTGGCCACGCCGGGCAGGGGCTCGGGCATCAGGCCATGGACGAGGACGGCGAAGATGCCATGAGCCGCCGGCTTGTCGTGCGGGAAACGCAGGTTCAGCGTGCGAAAGCCATCGGCCGCGCCGGGCCGGGTCTCGCCCAGCTGTCGACCCAGCTTGCGGCCATGGGTGACATGACCCGTGATGGCATAGGGCCGGCCCAGCAGCGAGGCAGCTGCAGCCATGTCGCCGGAAGCCAGGGCCTCGCGCACGGCCGAGCTGCTGACGCGCAGCCCGTGCACCTCGTAGCTCATCATGCGGGCGACGTCGAAGCCCTGGGCCTGGCCGGCCGCGTCCAGCGTGGCGTAGTCGCCGTGGCGCTTGGCGCCGAAGCGGAAGTCGTCGCCGACCAGTACATAGCGAGCGCCCAAGCCGTCCTGCAGCACCTGGCGGATGAAGTCCTGGGCCGGCAGCGAGGCCAGGGCTTCGTCGAAGCGCAGGATGACGACCTGGTCGACACCGCAGCGCTCCAGCTCGCCGAGCTTGTCGCGCAGCGGCGCGATGCGGGCGGGGGCCAGCTCGGGCTTGCCGGCCTTGGCGGCGAAGAAGTCGCGCGGATGGGGCTCGAAGGTCATCACGCAGGTCGGCAGGCCGCGATGGCGGGCCTCGGACTGCAGCAGGGCCAGCATGGCCTGGTGGCCGCGGTGCACGCCGTCGAAGTTGCCGATAGTCAGCGCGCAGGCGGGCGCAATGCCGGGGTGGTGGAAGCCTCTGAAAACTCGCATCGGCCCTATTGTCCCCAGACCTCAGCCGGACTGCCGACCCAGCGCCATTCACCGGGTTTGAGGTCGGGCGACAGCGTCAGGGCGCCGAACTGCGGCCGGTGCAGGGCCTCGACCCGGTTGCCGATGGCCGCCACCATGCGCTTGACCTGGTGGTATTTGCCCTCGACCAGGGTCAGCCGCAGCAGGGTCTCGTCGACGATCTCGGCGCCTTCGGCCTTGCTGATCTCGGGCGGCCGCTGGAACTTGCCTTCCGGTTCCTTCAATTCAACACCGGCCAGCAACTGTTCGACCATGGCCGGCGTCAGCGGATGCTTGCAGCGCGCCTCGTAGACCTTGGGCACATGGTGCTTGGGCGAGGTCAGCTTGTGAATCAACGTCCCGTCGTCCGTCAGCAGCAGCAGGCCGGTCGTGTCTTCGTCCAGACGGCCGATGGGCTGCACGCCGCGCTCGCGCAGCGGCGCGGGCAGCAGGCTCAGCACGCTGGGGTGATGCTTGGGCTTTTGCGAGCACTCGTAGCCGGCCGGCTTGTTCAGCAGCACCAGGGCCTTGTCGAAATAAGGCCACTCCTGACCATTGACGGTAAAGCGCAGCCCCTCGGTCTCGTACTCGGCATCGGGGTCTTCGACGACCTCGCCATGGACGCTGATCTCACCGTGCCACACCAGCCCCGCGCACAGACGGCGCGTCCCGAAACCCTGGCTGAACAGGATCTGCGCAAGCCGCTGCTTCACTTGGCCTGGGAGGACTGCATCGGCTTCACATCGCCGCAGTCGGCGCCCAGCCAGCGGCCCTCGCCGCTGACCTTGGTGACCTCGGTCTTGCCCTGGCGCTGGTGGCGCACGGTGACGTCGTTGGTGAAGCCCTCGTTGCCACGCAGCGTGACGGTGGCGTCGCCCTCGGAGGCCGGATCGGTGCAGACGAAATGGGTCTGGATGGTGTTGCCGCTGCGCTTGACGTCCTGCTGGCAGTTGCCTTGGTGGTTGACCGGCGCCATGTTGCGATCGGCCTGCTCCTTGGTGACGCAGGTCTTCAGCGTGATGGAGCCGCCGGCCATGTTCATGCTGATGCCCCGGCTGGCCATCATCTTTTCCATCATCTGGCGCTGCTCGGCCGGCATGCTCTCCATGGCCTTCTGCGCCTGGTCCATCTGCGCCTTGCGGGCCGGGTCGAGCTGGGGCGTCTGTTTGAACTCCCACAGCCCGGGCTTCATGTTCTGGGCGTGGACAGCGCCGGCGGCAAGGCCGGCGAGCAACAGGATGGCAGGAAATTTCATCGGGTGACCTCCACGAGGGCTGAGAGGGCAGCGCCGACAAGCGGCGCTCAGGCAAACACCCCCGCAGTGTCCTGCATCCGGGCGCTGACTTCACCCAGGTGATGCAGGGTGTCGCCCCATTGCATCTCCATGACGGTCAGGCGCTTGAAGTAGTGGCTGCCGGCGTACTCGTCGGTGACGCCGATGCCGCCATGCATCTGGGTGCATTGCTGGCCGACGAAACGCATGGAATTGCCGAGCTGAACCTTGGCCTGCGACACCGCGCGGCGGCGCACCGCCGGCGCGTCGCCCAGGCGCAGCGTGGCGTAGTAGCTCATCGAGCGGGCGAGCTCGAGCTGCATCTTCACGTCGGCCGTGCGGTGGCGCAGGGCCTGGAAGCTGCTGATGACGACGCCGAACTGCTTGCGGGTGTTCAGGTACTCGACGGTCAGGGCGAGGTATTTCTCCATGACGCCGACGGCTTCGGCCGCCTGCGCGGCGATGCCGATGTCGGCCGCCAGCTCCAGCAGGGCCAGGCCCTGGTCGGGGCCGGCGATGAGCTGGGCCGGCGTGTTGTCGAGATGGACCTCGGCGGCGCGCGAGCCGTCGTAGAGCGAGTAGGGGCGGGTGTGCACGCCGGCCGCCGAGCGCTCGACGAGGTAGAGGGCGATGCCGTCGGATGCGTTGTCGACGCCGGAAACCCGAGCCGGCACGATGAAGGCATCGGCCACGTCGCCCGCGGGCACCAGGCTTTTCACGCCGGTCAGCTTGCCGTCCACGGCACGCGTGGCGACCTGGTTGAGGCGGTAGCGTGACCTGGCTTCCTGATGGGCCAGCACGACCAGGGCCTCGCCGCCGGCGATGCGGGGCAGCCATTCGGCCTGCAGCGCCTCGGGGGCCTTGCTCAGCAGGGCCGGCGCGATCAGAGCGCCCTGGGCCATCGGTTCCATGACGAGGCCGCGGCCGAGTTCTTCCATGACCACCATCGCCTCGACGGCGCCAAAGCCCAGGCCGCCATGGGCCTCGGGCACGGCCAGAGCCGTCAGGCCCAGGCCGGCCAGGCCTTCCCAGGCGGCGCGGTCAAAGCCACCAGCGCGCTCGATCTGGGTGCGGCGCTCGAAGCCGTAGTCCTTGTCGACGAAGCGGCGCACGGCGTCGCGCAGGGCTTGCTGGTCTTCAGAGAAATCGAAATCCATGTCTTGTCTCCCTCAGCCGAGCACGGTCTGCGCGACGATGTTGCGTTGCACTTCGTTGGAGCCGCCGTAGATCGTCGTCTTGCGGACGTTCAGGTAGTTGCCGGTCAGCGGGATGGCATGCGAGGCACCGCCGATCCAGGCGCCGCCCAGCCATTGGTCGCCCTGCCAGCCGGCCTCCATGGCCTCGTGCACATAGGGCAGGGCCAGCGGGCCACCGGCCAGCATCATCAGCTCGGTATAGCGCTGCTGCAGTTCGCTGCCGCGGATCTTGAGCAGGCCGGCGACATCCAGCGGCTGCTTGCCGGTGCGCTCGCCGGACAACACGCGCAGCACCATCATTTCCAGCGCCACGACGTCGACCTCGCACAGCGCGATCTGGTCGCGAAAGCGCTGGTCGTCCATGAGCCCTTCGGCCTTGGCGATGCGCTTGAGGCGCTCGAGTTCGCGCTTGGCGCGGTTCACGTCGGCGATGTTGGTGCGCTCGTGGGAGAGCAGGTGCTTGGCATAGGTCCAGCCCTTGTTCTCCTCGCCGATGAGGTTCTCGGCCGGCACCTCGACGTTGTCGAACCAGACCTCGTTCACCTCATGCTCGCCGTCCAGCATGATGATGGGCTTGACGCTGACGCCCGGCGACTTCATGTCGATCAGCAGGAAGGAGATGCCGGTCTGCGGTTTGCCTTCGTTCGACGTGCGCACCAGGCAGAAGATCCAGTCGCCGTACTGGCCCAGCGTCGTCCAGGTCTTCTGGCCGTTGACGATGTATTTGTCGCCCTTGCGCTCGGCGCGGCACTTCAGCGAGGCCAGGTCCGAGCCCGAGCCGGGTTCGCTATAGCCCTGGCTCCACCAGACCTCGCCGCTCATGATGCCGGGCAGGAAGCGCTGTTGCTGTTCTGGTGAGCCGAAGGCCATGATGACGGGAGCCACCATGACGGGGCCGAAGGGCACGATGCGCGGCGCGCAGGCGAGGGCGCATTCCTCTTCGAACAGATGGCGTTGCACGGCGTTCCAGCCCGGACCGCCGAACTGCTTGGGCCAGGCCCAGCCATGCCAGCCCTTGGCACCGAGGATCTTGGCCCAGCGCTGCAGATCGTCCTTGTTCAGGCGCAGCGCGTGGCGCACCTTGTGCGCGATATCGGCGGGCAGATGGGTGTGCACCCAGTCGCGCACCTCGGCGCGGAAGGCCAGTTCCGCATCGGTGAAGTTGAGGTCCATTTGTCTCTCGCGTCGCTGCGTTGTCGTGATGGGAATCCGGCCTTTTTAGCACGGTCGTTCGCATCCTGGCTGTCCGGCCAGGGACAGGGCGGCGGTTGGGTGCCCAAAAGCAAAAAAGGCACTCCGAAGAGTGCCTTTCTGGTGTCGAGATGACTCGGCTCAGGCGGCGGCCTTGGCCTTTCGGCGGCGCAGGCCTGCCATGCCGAGGAGGGCAACGCTGGTCAGGGCCAGCGAGGCCGGCTCGGGCACGCGCACGGTGGTACCGCCACAGACGCCGTTGGCATCAACAGTGCCCGTGCACTTAGTGCCCGCTGCGGCATAGAGCTTGAAGAAGTCGTCGCCGTTCGACAGCGTGCCGCGGTTCACCGTGCTGGCGCTCTGCGTGAAGCCGCTGTTGTAGGCCGTGATCAACCACCAGCTGGACGTCTTGCCGGCGCTGTTGACGGTGTTGTACGGGTTGCTGGTGTCCTGGATGAAGTCACCGTAGTTGCCGACCAGTTCCCAGCCGCCCATCGTGCCAGCGGCGGTGCCAGCCAGCGTCGGCGCGGCGCCACCGGTCCAGCGGAAGATGGAGACATCGACCGACGGGGCGGTGGTCTTGGTGCCGGATGCGCAGGTGCCCGTCGTCGTGCCGACGACAGCGCCACCGCTCACGCAGCCATATTCGGGCGTCGCGGCCGTCGTGGCGGTATAGCCCAGGCCGATGCTGGACAGGACGGTGGAGGCGCTGAAGCTGAGCAGCACGCCTTCGGTGTTTTCGTTGTTGTCCAGCGCGTGATAGGGCGAGCTGGCGTCGGTGCCGGTATACATGCCGATACCGCCACCGGAGAAGTCGGTCATGGTGCCAGCGGTCCAGTTGCCCGACAGCTTGCTGGCGCCATTCAGGGCGTTGCCGACATAGAAGCCCGACATCTGGACCGTGTAGGCGGCGTTGCCGCTGTCGCCAACCGAGGTGCCGGCGTTGACGGTGGTGTTCGTCCCGGTGTCCAGAGTCCAGTAAGCCTGGGCGGCGCTGCTCCAAGCCAGGCCAGCGATGAGCGCGGTCAGCGCGGTCATGCGAATGGAAAGGGCTTTCATTGGATTTTTCCTTGGTGGTCGCCAGCCGGCGGTCAAATTACGAGAAATTACAAGCAAACACAGTGCCAGGTGCAATTTCTCTTGTCTGTTCAAGCACTTACTGATTTGCTCTGCCCGGCTTGATCAAAATTGTAAGAACATCCGACAAGGAAGCGAGGGCTTTCGCCCCCTCAGTTGAGGGTGACGAGCAGCTTCCTGGCGTCCTCCAGCGAGGCAAAGCTCACATTGGGGCGCAGGGCCGCGTTGAGTTCTTCCTTGGCCTCGCCCTTGCGGCCGGCCTTGGCGAGGACGGCGGCGAGGTGGTAACGGATCTCGGGTTCGTCCGGCGCCCGCAGCCGCGCCTCGCGCAGCAGTTGGAGGGCGCGCTCGCCTTTCCCGGCCAGGTGGTTGGCCCAGCCGGCCGTATCCATCAGCTTGGGATTGCGGACATCGACCTTGTAGGCGCGCTCGGCCATGTCGACGGCGCCTGGATCCTTGGTCTCCATCAGCACGTTGGCGAGGTTGTTCAGGGTTTCCGCGTGGTTGGGGCGCTGCTTCAGGATGCTTTCGTACTGCTTGCGGGCGGCGGCGTAGTCGTGGGCGCGGATGTTCTGCTCGGCAATGGCGCTGCGCACGGCGAGGTCGCTGGGGTTGCGCTTGAGCCAGGTCTCGCCCAGCTCGATGGCAGCCTTGGGGCCGCTCTGCTTGCCGACGGCGCGCATCAGCCGTGTCATGCTGGCCTGGGATTTCTCGACGTCGTGGGCCTTGCGCAGCGCGTCAATGGCCGTCGTGGCCTGACCGCGGTAGGTGGCTACCTCGGCCAGCAGGTTGTAGCCGATGGCCGCCTTGGGCGCGGACTGGATGACCTGCCTGGCGCGCTGCTCGGCCTTGGCGGCGTCGCCCTGGGCCAGGTCGATGCTGGACAGCATGGCCATGGCAGGCATGAAGTCGGGATTGCCGCTGAGCGCCTTGTCCAGGCTGTAGGCGGCACCGCTGTAGTCCTTGATGCTGACCTGCTGGCGGGCCACCTCCAGCAGGCGCGGGGCGTCGAAGGCCGCCCGGCGGGCCGCATTGGTCAAGGTCGACTTCGCGCCGGCCGCGTCGCCATTAGCAGCCTGGGCGCCGGCATAGGCCTGCAGCGCCTCGACGTCCTCGGGCAGCTTGGCCAGCAAGGCCTTGGCCGCCACGACGGCGCGGGCGGGTTGGCCCTTGCGCAGGTGCCAGGCCACGAGGGCGAAATTGGCCCGGGTTTCGCGGGCACCGCTGGCTTCGGCCGCGCTTTCCAGCCATTTCAGGGCCTCGTCGTCCTTGCCCCAGCGCTCGTGCAGCAGGGCCAGTTCGAACAGCACATGGGTGTTGCGTTCGTCGCTTTTCAGCGCCTCGCGCAGCCGCTTGTTGGCGGCATCGAAGTTGCCGGTCACGGTGTCGATGCGCACGAGGCCGAGGCGAGCTTCCAGCAGCTTGGGATCGAGCTTGAGGGCCTTCTCGTAGCCGGCCCGCCCGCCGGGATAGTCGCCGGACTGGGTCTTGGCATAGGCCTGGACCATCAGCACGGTGGCGTTGTTCGGATTGGCACGGGCCAGGTTCTCGGCCACCGCCAGGGCCTTGGCAGGCTGCTCTTCGCGCAGATAGAGGGTGATCAGCGCCAGGCCGGCATAGGTCTGCTTGGGATCGGCCTTGTAGGCCTTGGCCAGTTCCTCGGCCGCCGGGGCGGCCTTGCCGCTTTGCAGCAGCGACAGGCCGAGGGCCGTGCGGTATTCCGGCGAGTCCTTGGCCTTGAGCGCGTCCTGCATCAGCGCGACGGCGCGCGCATGCCGGCCCTGGTTCATGTGGGCCGAAGCCAGCATGAGCAGGGCCTGGCCGTCGCCCGGGCGGACCTTGACATACGCCTCCAGCAGCTCGACGGCGCGGTTGAAGTTGGGCTCCTTCAGGGCCACCTGGGCCAGCAGCTTGATCAGCGGGCTGCCGGGCTGCTGGCGCGACGCCAGTTCCAGGAAGGGCTTGGCCTTCTCCAGTTCGCCCAGGCTGTAGTGGGCCAGGCCGTTGAGCATCAGCAGCTGGGTGCGATAGCGGATGTACTCGATGGGGGCGGGATCAAGCAGATCCGTGACCTTCTTCAGCGCGGCGCGCGAGGTGGCCGGGTCGTTGGCACGCTCGGCCAGGATGGCGCGCAGATAGGAGCCGCGTGGGTCGTTGGGCTTGAGAGCCTGCAGTTCATTGACCTCGGCGAGCGCGTCGCCGTCGCGGTTCAGGTCGACCAGCAGGCCGGCTCGCGCCAGATGGGCTTCGGCGTGCTTGGGATCGGCCTTGATGGCGCGCTCGTACAGGGCCAGGGCCTGGACGATCTGGCCGCTGGCGTGGTGGATCGAAGCCTTCTGGTAAAGCGCTTCCGCGTTGTCGGGGGCCAGCTTGAGGGCCTGGTCGGCAGCGGCATGCGCCTCGGCGAACTGGCGGCTGCGCACGCGCAGGGGCACTTCGGCGAGCCAGCCGTTCACTTCGCTGGTGTTGAGCGCCCGGGCATCCAGCACGCTGGCCAACGCGGCCTTGGTGTCGCCGAGGTCGGACTGCGCCAGGGCGCGTTCCAGCAGCAGCTGCTGCTGGATGCCGGGCGGCAGTCCGGCAGCTTGGACGCGGGGGTCTTCGAGGACCTGGGGCTGCTTGCCCTGGGCGCTGAGGGCCATGGCCAGCGGGACGGCGACCTCGGCGCGATTCACGCCCATGCGGATGGCCTCGCTGAATTCGAACTCGGCGGCCGCCGGCTGGCTGTCGGCCAGCAAGGCCTTGCCCAGCAGCACATGGACGGACAGCTGGCTCTTGTCGGCCTGCAGCGCGTTCTTCAGCTGGATGATGGCGCCGGGAATGTCACGCTTCTCGTAGCGCTGCAGGGCGTCCTCGTAGAAGCGCGAGGCTTTGGCGGCGTCCTGGGCGAGGGCGGCGGGCGCGCCGGCAATCAGCAGGGCGGCCAGCAGGCCGGAAAGCGAAGCGGTGTGACGTGTCATCGAGGCTGCCGGCGAAAAGTGGGCGCCGGATTCTTGCAGAACGCCGCGCGCCGTGATCAGTAGCGCAGCTCCAGCGTCATGACATCGTTCTCGCGCCGCATCTGGAAGCGGTTCAGGAAGCTGTTGCCCAGCAGCACATGGCTCATCAGCCCGGGGATGACGATGGCCTCGACGTCACGGACCTCGACGCTGCCGATGCGCACACTGGCCAGCTGGAGCTGGTAGGCCGGCACGACGCCGTTGGCCGTCTGCGTGACGATGCGCTTGCCGTACATATAGCGCAGGCCCAGCTTCTCGGCCTCGATCTGGCCGATGGAGATGCTGGTGGCGCCGGTGTCGACGAGGAAGCTGGTGACCTGGCCGTTGATCATGCCCATAGTGGTGAAATGGCCGCCGGCGCCGGCGGGCAGCACGATCTGGCGCGGCGGCGCGGCGCCCTGCGAGAGCACGCGGCCCGGCGCGGCGCCCAGGGTGAGGGACTGGCGCCGCCCACCGTATTCGACGACGGCGCGGCCATCCTCGATGGCGAGCAGGCGCACGCCCTGGACGCTGGCGCCGACCTCGACGGTGCGCGGCTGGCCGTCGATGACGAGCAGGGCTGCGCGCGAGCCCAGCGTGCCGTTCAGGTTCACCTGGGCCGGGGGCAGCTGGGCCAGGGCATGGCCCGAGGCCAGCAGCAGGAGCACAGGCGCCAGGCGCCCGCCGAGGCAGTTCATCTCAGTCCCGGAAATTGTTGTAGGTGAGCGGCGTGTCGCTGAAGCTCTTCTTCAGGTGGGCGATTGCCGTCTGGAGGTCGTCGCGGTTCTTGCCGGTCACGCGCACGGCATCGCCCTGGATGCTGGCCTGGACCTTGAGCTTGCTCTCCTTGAGCGAGTTCACGATCTTCTTGGCCAGCGTGGCCTCGATGCCTTCCTTGATCTTGTAGACCTGGCGCACCTTGTCGCCGCCGAGCTTCTCGACCTTTTCCTGCTTGTCCAGGAAGCTGATGACGACGTCCTGCTTGGTCAGCTTGCCGTAGAGCACGGCCTCAATCTGCTCGAGCTGGAACTCGCTGTCGCCGGTGGCGTGGATTTCCTTGTCCTTCAGCTCGACCTTGGCGCCCGTGCCCTTGAAGTCGAAACGGGTGCCGATTTCCTTGATGGCGTTGTCCACGCCATTGCGGATCTTGACGTGGTCGGGCTCGAGAACGGTGTCGAAGCTGGGCATTTGCGGGACCGGTGAATGGAATCGGCGAAAATTTTCCCATGCCCACGCAGTTACAGACCCCCTCGAACGGAGTGCCGCTCCCCCTCCATATCGAGGCCGACGTCAATCTCAAGCCCTACAACACCTTCGGCCTGCCGGCCGTGGCCAAGCGTCTCGTGCGCATCCGCGAGGCGGCCGATGTACGCCGTGTCGTCGACCACCCGGAGCTGGGCCGGGCTCCGAAGTTCGTGCTGGGGGGCGGCAGCAACCTGGTGCTGACCAAGGACGTCGACGCCGTCGTGCTGAAGGTGGAAATTACCGGCATCCGGCTGTTGGAAGAGCGCGACGATGCCTGGATCGTCGAAGCCGGCGCCGGCGTCGTCTGGCATGAATTCGTCACCTGGACGCTGGATCACGGCTATCCCGGCCTGGAGAACATGGCCTTGATCCCCGGCACGGTCGGCGCCGCGCCGGTGCAGAACATCGGCGCCTACGGCATCGAGGTCAAGGACAGGCTGGAGGCGGTCGAGGTCATGGACCTGGTCACCGGCCGGCCGGCCCTGTTGCCAGCCGAGGTCTGCCGCTTCGGCTACCGCGACAGCGTCTTCAAGCACAGCGACTTCGGCGGCCTGGCGGGCAAGAGCGTCATCACCAAGGTGCGGTTTCGCCTGCCCAAGCCCTGGCAGCCGGTGCTGGGTTACCTCGAGATCGAGCGCAAGATGCTTGATACCGGCATCACGGCGCCCGATGCACGCCAGATCTACGACTGGATCTGCGCCGTGCGCCGCGCCAAGCTGCCCGACCCGGCCGTCATCGGCAACGCCGGCAGCTTCTTCAAGAACCCCGTCGTGACGGCCGAGCAGTGCCGCGACATCATCGGCCGCGACCCCGGCATCGTTCACTATCCCATGCCTGATGGAAGCGTGAAGCTGGCCGCCGGGTGGATGATCGACGCCTGCGGCTGGAAGGGGAAGACGGTGGGCGGAGCGGCGGTCTACGAGAAGCAGGCCCTGGTGCTGGTCAACAAGGCGGACGCGCGCGGCGCCGAAGTCGTGACGCTGGCGCGGGCCATCCAGGAAAGCGTCTATGGACGCTTTGGCATCCGGCTGGAGCCGGAACCCGTGGTGATCTGATGCTGGCCCGGCGCGCGCTGCTGGCTCTGCTCGGTTCAGTCGGGCTGCCCGCGGCGGCGCTGGAGCCTCTGCTGGCGCGCAACGCGCCGCCTGGCATCGACCCGCGGCCCTATCTCGTCAGCGAGAAGTTCGACGGCGTGCGGGCACTGTGGGATGGCAAGACGCTGAAGTTCCGCAGCGGCCGCAGCGTCGCCGTGCCCGCCTGGTTCCTGGCCGAATTGCCCAGCCAGCCCCTGGACGGCGAGTTGTGGATGGGACGGCGCAGCTTCGATGCGCTGTCGGCCACGGTGCGGCGCACGCAGCCGGTGGACGCCGAGTGGCGACTGATCAGCTATCGAGTCTTTGAACTGCCGGCGGGGGAAGGCGATTTCGAGCGCCGGGCCGCCAAGCTGGCCACCCTGGCAGGCGGTGTCGTCATGCCGGTGCAGCAGCAGCGTCTCAACTCCAACGCCGAGTTGCGGGCCCTGCTCAAGCAGGTGGTCGACGCCGGCGGCGAGGGCCTGATGCTGCATCGCGCCGATGCACCGCTGGCCTCAGGTCGCAGCGATCTGCTGCTCAAGCTCAAACCGGTGGCGGATGCCGAGGCCGTCGTCGTGGGGCATGAGCCCGGCAGCGGGCGCTTTGCGGGCCAGCTGGGCGCCCTGGAGGTGCGGACGCCGGAGGGCATCCGCTTCAAGCTCGGCACCGGCTTCAGCGAAGCCCAGCGCCGCGATCCACCGCCCATCGGCTCGATCGTCACCTACCGCTATCGCGACCTGACGCCGGGCGGCAAGCCGCGCTTTGCCAGCTTTCTGCGCGTGGCCGAGGCCTTCTGATGGATTACAGCCAGCTCAGCAGCTTCTGCAGCCACAGGGGCAGGGGACGGCCGGGGACGTAGTTCTGACGGTACTGGCTGTACATGGCGGGCTCCTCAAAAGCGAATGCTGTAGATTTATACAGTATTCGCCGGAGCCGCGCCAGCTTTCAGCAGAAATTACTCGAGCCGGGGCAGGCCGCCGCCGGCCAGCAGGCCGGTGCCGGTGTAGATGCCCAGCTTGGCGCGGGTGTCGGTGATGTCGAGGTTGCGCATGGTCAGCTGGCCGATGCGGTCGGCCGGGCTGAAGGGCGCGTCCTCCACCTTCTCCATGCTCAGGCGCTCGGGCGCATAGGTCAGGTTGGGACTCTTGGTGTCCAGCAGCGAGTAGTCGTTGCCGCGGCGCAGTTCGATGGCCACTTCGCCGGTGATGGCGCGAGCGATCCAGCGCTGGGCGGCTTCGCGCAGCATGATGGCTTGCGGGTCGAACCAGCGGCCCTGGTAGAGCAGGCGGCCCAGCTTGCGGCCGTTGTCGCGGTACTGCTCAATGGTGTCCTCGTTGTGGATGCCGGTGACGAGGCGCTCGTAGGCGATGTGCAGCAGGGCCAGGCCGGGGGCTTCGTAGATGCCGCGGCTCTTGGCCTCGATGATGCGGTTCTCGATCTGGTCGCTCATGCCCAGGCCGTGGCGGCCACCGATCTTGTTGGCCTCGGCCAGCAGGGCCACCGGGTCACGGTATTCGACGCCGTTCAGCGCGACCGGCACGCCTTCCTCGAAGCGCACCGACACCTCCTCGGCCTTGACGACCACGTCCTCGCGCCAGAAGGCCACGCCCATGATGGGGTTGACGATCTTGATGCCGCTGTTCAGGTGCTCGAGGTCCTTGGCCTCGTGGGTGGCGCCCAGCATGTTGGAATCGGTGGAGTAGGCCTTCTCCGCGCTCATCTTGTAGGCGAAGCCCTTCTCCGTCATGAAGGCCGACATCTCGGCGCGGCCACCCAGCTCGTCGATGAAGGTCTGGTCCAGCCAGGGCTTGTAGATCTTCAGCGCCGGGTTGGTCAGCAGGCCGTAGCGGTAGAAGCGCTCGATGTCGTTGCCCTTGAAGGTCGAGCCGTCACCCCAGATGTTGACGCCGTCGGCCTGCATGGCCGCCACCAGCATGGTGCCGGTCACGGCGCGGCCGATGGGCGTGGTGTTGAAGTAGGTGACGCCAGCGGTGCTGATGTGGAAGGCGCCGGCCTGCAGGGCGGCGATGCCTTCGGCGACGAGCTGGGCGCGGCAGTCCACCAGGACGGCCTTCTCGGCGCCATAGAGCATGGCCTTGCGCGGGATCTCGTCGTAGTCCGGCTCGTCGGGCTGGCCGAGGTTGGCCGTGTAGGCATAGGGCAGGGCGCCCTTGAGCTTCATCCAGTGCAGGGCGGCGGAGGTGTCGAGGCCGCCGGAGAAGGCGATGCCGACCTTCTGGCCGACGGGAACGGATTGCAGGATCGTGGACATAGAGTTCTCTTCAGGCGACGAGGTGTTGCCACTCGGGGTGGCGCTGGAGGTAAAGCTGGACATAGCTGCAGGCCGGCACGACCTTCAGGCCCTGCTCGCGGGCCCATTGCAGGCCGGCCTCGACGAGCCGGGCTGCGAGGCCCTGGCCGCGATAGGCCGGCGGCACGCCGGTGTGGGTGAAGACGACCTGGCCGTCGCCCGGCACGTAGTCGAGCACGCTGGTCGGCGTGGTCGCGAGCGTGAAGCGCTGGCGGTCGGGCTCGTGCTGCGGCGTCATTCGGCGGGCAACTTCAGGGCGACCGGATGGATCTCGACCGACGCGTTCGCCGTCGATACATAGACGCTGCCGTCCTGGATGCTGATCTGCAGCTGCATGCTGCGTTCGGCCAGGGCGACGAGAGCTTGCGACTGCTCGGCGGGAATCTGCCAGACGGCCAGCCGGGGGGCGCGTGTCAGCTTGTTCTCGATGCCGCTCCACCAGACCGGCGTGCTGGACGCGAAGCTGTAGACGCTGACACGACGGGCCCGGCCATGGGCCTTCATCAGGCGGCGGTCGTCGGGCTGGCCGAGATCGATCCAGTGCTGGATCTCGCCTGTCAGGTCGAGCTGCCAGAGGTCGGGCTCATCCACGTCGGACAGCCCTTTGGTGAATTCCAGCCGGCCATTGAGGTCGTCGGCCGGCACATTCAGCGCGAAGGCCAGCACGCGGATCATCAACCTTTCCTCGGTCTCGCTCGGGTGGCAGGCCAGGGTCAGGTTGTGGTCGCCATAGACGTGGCGGTCCATGTCGGCGATCTGGAGCTGGGCTTTGTAGATGGTGGCTTTGAGCGCCATTCGATGTGGACTGGAGGTGGTAACCGGAAGCAGCCGGACATTATCGCGGCGAAGCCTCGTGGCATGATTCCGCCTCCCGTTTGGAACCTTCGCAACCCGAGTTGCGCCCTCGACATGAAACGCATCCTTCTTCCGCTCGTCCTGGTCTTCGCCGTCTCTGCCCAGGCACAGATCACCAACAACACCAAGGCCAAGGTCGACCCGAAGAACAACAAGGTCAGCAACCCCGTTGTCGAGAAGCCCAAGGCCAAGCTGATGTCGCGCGACGAGCTGCGCGCCTGCATGGACCAGCAGGAGGCCAACAGCAAGGAGGCCGAGGCCATCAAGGGCGATCAGGCCTCCTACAAGGCCAATGCCGACAAGCTCAAGGCCGAAAAGGCCACCATCGAAGCCGGCGAGGCCGCGCTGGCCAAGCAGGTCACCGACGTCAAGGCCGAGAAGGAAGCCATCCTGAAGGCCCATGAGACGCTGACGGCCGAGGCGCCCAAGCTCAGCAAGGAAGACCTCAAGGCCCGCAACGAGGCCTATGTGGCCCGCACCACGGCCTTTGGCACCATGGTTGACGCGGTCAAGGCCGCCGACGCCGAGCAGGGCGCCAAGCGCAAGGCCTTCTCCGACAAGGTCGACGCGCTGGACGCCCAGTTCAAGGCCATCGAGGATCGCACCGAGAAGCACTTCGACGCCAACGACAAGTGGAAGGCCGAGTGCAGCAACAAGGCCTACGACGAAAACGACGAAAAGGCCATCCGCAAGGAAAAGGCCGCTGCCGCCGGCAAGTGATCCGCGGCGCCCACTGATCCCCGAGGGGCCGCGTCCGGCAGGAAGCGGCCCTTTTTGTTATCCGCCAGGACAACCCGCATGAGCACCAACCCGCTGCTGCAGGACTGGGCCGGCCCACACGGCCTGCCTCCCTTCGCCGACATCGCCGCGGCGCATTTCCAGCCCGCCTTCGACCTCGCCCTTGCCGAGCACCGCGCCGAGATCGACGCCATCGCCGGCCAGGCCGACGCGCCGAGCTTTGCCAACACCCTGGCGGCCTTCGACGCCAGCGGCCGCCGGCTGACCCGGCTGGAGCATCTCTTCTACACGCTGGCCGCCTCGGCCACCTCGCCGGAACTGCAGGCCGTGCAGCGCGCCATGGCCGCCCCCCTGGCCGACCACGGCAGCGCGGTCTATATGCACCAGGGCCTGTTCGGGCGCGTCGAGGCCTTGTTCGAGCAGCGCGACCAACTGGGCCTCACGGCCGAGCAGCGTCGGCTGCTGGAGCGCGTGCACCTGGACTTCCTGCGCGCCGGTGCCCGCCTGGCACCCGCGGCGCGCGAGCGCTACGCCGCCATCATGGCCCGCCTGGCCGAGCTGAACACGCGCTTCGCCCAGAACGTGCTGGCCTCGGAGAGCGGCTACCAGCTGCGGCTGACGACGGCGGCTGAACTCGTCGGCCTGCCGGACTTCGTGCGGGCCGCCGCCCGCCAGGCCGCCATCGACCGTGGCCTGGAGGAGGGTGTCCACGTCATCACGCTGTCGCGCTCGCTGATCGTGCCCTTCCTGAGCTTCAGCGCGCGGCGCGATCTGCGCGAGCAGGCCTGGCGCGCCTGGGTCGGCCGCGGGGATGACACGGGCGACACCGACAACCGCGAGATCTGCCGCGAGATCCTCGAGCTGCGTGCCGAGCAGGCTCGGCTGCACGGCCATGCCTGCTACGCCGACTACGCGCTGGAGGACACCATGGCGCGCAGCCAGGCTGCCGTCATGGGCCTGCTGGAGCGCGTCTGGCACCCGGCCCTGGCGGCCCAGGCCCGCGAGCGCGAAGCCGTGCTGGGCGCCATGGCGGCGGCCGGCGTGACGCATGAGCTGCAGGCCTGGGACTGGCGCTTCTATGCCGAGCAGGCCAAGCGCGCCCGCTTCGAGCTGGACGAGGCCGAGGTCAAGCCCTATTTCTCGCTGGACCGCATGGTGGCGGCGATGTTCGACTGCGCCAGTCGTCTGTTTGGCCTGCAGTTCAAGGCGCGCCCCGATCTCGTCGGCTATCACGCCGATGTGCGCGCCTACGAGGTCCTCGATGCCGACGGCTCGCTGCGCGGGCTTTTCCTGCAGGACAACTTCGCCCGGCCCACGAAGCGCAGCGGTGCCTGGATGAACGCCATGCGCAACCAGAGCCGCGCGCTCGGGGCCACGCCCATCATCCTCAACAACAACAACTTCGCCCGCGGCGCGGCCGGTGAACCGACGCTGCTGAGCTTCGACGATGTGCGCACCCTCTTCCACGAGTTCGGTCATGGCCTGCACGGCCTGCTGTCCAGCGTCGAGCATGAGCGCCTGGCCGGCACCCAGGTGCTGCGCGATTTCGTCGAACTGCCCTCCCAGCTCTACGAGCACTGGATGGCCGAACCCCAGGTGCTGAAGAAATTTGCGCGCCACTGGCAGACCGACGAGCCCCTGCCCGACGCGCTGCTGGCCAAGCTGCAGGCGGCGCGCCAGTTCGGCCAGGGCTACGAGACCTTGCGCTACACGGCCAGCGCCCTCGTCGACATGGCGGCCCACGCGCTGCCCGCGGCGCCCGCCGACGTGGTGGCCTTCGAACGCGAGACGCTGAGCCGCTGGGGCCTGCCGGCCGAGGTCGGCCTCAATCACCGGCTGACCCATTTCCAGCATCTGTTCAGCAGCGCCGGCTACGCGGCGGGCTATTACGTCTATCTGTGGGCCGAGGTGCTGGACTGCGACGCCTTCGACGCCTTCGTCGAAGCCGGCAATGTCTTCGACGCGGCGGTGGCGGCGCGGCTGCGTGAATGCATCTACTCGGCGGGCAACAGCCGCGAGCCGGGCGAGGCCTTCCGCGCCTTCCGCGGCCGCGACCCGGTCGTCGAGCCGATGCTGAAGGATCGCGGACTGCTGCCGGCCTGAGGTAAAACCACGGCTGCCGTGGCCGGCTTGCATGCGGTCGCGGCGTTACCCAGGGAGTCCATTCAAATGATCAAACATCGCATTGGCCTGTCGGCCACCGTCCTCGTCTGCCTGCTCGGCCTGTCCGCCTGCGGCGGTGGTGGCGGTTCGGCCGGCACCCCCAGCAACCCGGCGCCGACCGAGTCGCCCATGCTCGGCATCAGCGCCAGCAACTACCAGGTCGTCGGCCAGTCGGCCGTCTCCAGCGCCTTTTTCCTCAATGACACCGGCGGCGTGATCACCGGTGCCGAGACCGGCAGCGACCCGCGCTTGCTGCGCCATGCCGTTGACACGGCGCGCCGCGCCATGAGCGTGGCCAGCGGGCGCCAGGCCCTGCTGACGGGCGCCGAGGTGCGCGAGACCGTGCCCTGCAGTCAGGGCGGCAGCCTGGCGGTCACGGTCACCGACGTCAACAACAACGGCAACTTCGACCTCGGCGACAGCCTCAGCCTCGACGCGCAATCCTGCAAGGAAGACGGCGACGTCATGAACGGCCGCATCTCGCTGAGCGTGCAGGCCCTGACCGGTGTCTACGACAGCAGCAACTACAGCGCGACGCTGGCGATGACGCTGACGGCCTTCAACGTCACCACGGGCAGCGACATGGCCCAGGGCGACGGCACCATCACGCTGACGGTCAGCCAGACGCCGGCCGGTGTCGGCGAAGTGGTGTTGGCCACCAGCCGCCTCGTGCTGAGCGGCCGGGCCGGTGGCCAGAACTTCACGACGACGCTGACCGACACCAAGCTGACGCTGCGCATCGAGACCGTCAACGGCAGCCCGCGCACCAGCATCAGCTACAACAGCAGCCTCGCCGGCAGTGGCTTTGACAACAAGCAGGTGCTCATCACCACGCCCCAGCCGCTGGTCATCACCGGCAGCGATACCTATCCGAGCAGCGGCTATCTGCTGGTGCAGGGCAATGCCAGTTCGGCGCTGCGCATCACGGCGGTCAACCGCACCCAGGCGCGCCTGGAGCTGGACGCCCAGGGCGATGGCGCCTATGAGACGCAGGTGCTGAAGACCTGGGCCGAGCTGGAGTGAGGCGAGCCCTCGCGCTGGCCCTGCTTGCAGGCCTGCTGGCGCCACCTGCCCGGGCCGATTCGCCCTGGCAGGCCGAACTGGCCGGCCAGCAGGAATGGCAGCAATGGCGGGAAACCGGCGGCGACGGCCGCCGCCTGCTGACCGAGGACGGCCGGCTCAGCGGCCTGAGCGCCAGCTGGCGCTGGGCGCCGCCGGGATCGGCCACGGTGGCGCTGCGGCTGGGCGTGCTGCGCGGCGCGCGCGACTACCGCGGCTTCAGCAACCAGGGCAACGAGGTGCAGACACGCAGCGACGTGGGACATGATTTCGTCCGCGTCGAGGGCGGGCCGGCGCCCTGGCCACTGGCTGGCGGCTGGCACGGCCAGGCCCTGGCCGCTGCCGAGCTCTGGCAATGGCGCCGCCACCTGCGCGACGCGGGCAGCGTCAGCGGCTATCCCGAGCACTATCGCCAGGGGCTGCTGCTCGTGGGCCTGCAGGCCGCCAGCGATTCGGGCTGGCAGCTCGGCATCGAAGCTGGTGGCGGACCGCGAGGCCGCAACCGCGTGCAACTTCCGGGGCGTGACCCGGCCGAGCTGCCGCTGGGCAGCGTCCGCACCTGGCGGGCCAGCCTGGGCGACGCCTTCATGCCGGGATGGCGCTGGGCCTTGACGGCCGAACGCCTGACGCTGGGGGCTGGCGAGGAGAAACCCATCACGCTGCAGGGCGTGCCGCTGCAGTCGGCGCGTCAGCCGCGCACGGAATTGCGTCGCCTGCAGTTGCAGTTGATCTGGCAGGAAGACTAGTTCTCGGGGCGGCGCCAGAGCCAGATCGCGACCACGAGCATCAGCGTGGGCACGCCGATCTTGAGGGCCAGGTGCAGCGGCGTCAGCGTCAGTGCCGCGGCGCTGAGGGCCATCATGAGACTGGCCAGCCACTTGGCTCGGCGCGGCACGGCACCATGCTCGCGCCAGGCGCGGATGTGGGGGCCGAAATGCGCGTGGTTGAGCAGCCAGGTTTCCAGCGCCGGCCAGCCCTTGCCCGCGGCCCAGGCGGCCAGCAGCAAAAAAGGCACGGTGGGCAGCACCGGCAGCAGGATGCCGATCAGGCCGAGGGCCAGGCTGAGCAGGGCCAGCGCGCGCCACAGCAGGCTGCGCAGCGTCACGCTATTTGAGGCCGCCGCTGAGGAATTGCTGCAGGCGCTCGCATTGCGGCTTCAGCAGCATCTCCTTGGGGTTGCCCTGCTCCTCGACCTTGCCTTGGTGCAGGAAGAGGCAGTGGTTGGAGACCTCGCGGGCAAAGCCCATCTCGTGGGTCACGACGACCATGGTGCGGCCTTCGGCGGCCAGGTCGCGCATGACCTTGAGGACCTCGCCGACCAGCTCCGGGTCCAGGGCCGAGGTGGGCTCGTCGAAGAGCATGACCTCGGGGTCGACGGCCAGCGCCCGGGCGATGGCCACGCGCTGCTGCTCGCCGCCCGACAGCTGGGCCGGGTAGACATGGGCCCGGTGCGAGACGCCGACGCGTGCCAGCAGGGCCTGGGCGCGTTCGACGGCCTCGGCCTTGGGCTTGCCCAGCACGTGGACCGGGGCCTCGATGACGTTCTCCAGCACCGTCATATGGGCCCAGAGGTTGAAGTTCTGGAACACCATGGCCAGCTTGGCGCGCCACAGCTGCAATTGCTTGGGCGAGGCCGCCTTCAGGCTGCCGTCGCGGTCGCGCACCAGCTTCAGGCTTTCGCCGCACAGGCTCAGTTCGCCCTCGTTGGGCTGCTCCAGCAGGTTGAGGCAGCGCAGAAAGGTGCTCTTGCCCGAGCCGGAGGAGCCGATCAGCGTGACGACGTCGCCGCGGCGGGCGCTGAAGGAGATGCCCTTGAGCACCTCGCGCTCGCCGAAGCGTTTGTGGATGTTGGTGGCTTGGAGTTGGATATCGCTCATGCTGTTCTTGTCATGCACCCAATAGCTTGCCGGTGCGTAGCGCTTCGCGGCCGGCGACCTTGGCGACGCGCATGCCCGCGTTGGCGAAGCGCAGGAAGTCGCGGGCGAAGAACAGGCCGTCGACGGGGCTCTTCAATTCGGTGACCTGGGCCGTGATGGGGTCGATGACGTGGGCCAGCACCTCGCCGGCACCCACCTCGGCGCCGACCTCCCTGACGAAGGTCAGTACGCCGGCGACGGGCGATTTGATGGGCATGCTGCCGGCCAGCGGGCGGGCGTCGCCAACAGCCTCCGGCACGACCGGCTTGTCACCCGCGATCAGGCCGCGCCAGCGCAGGAAGTCGATGATGTTCTTCGCGTCGGCCGAGGCCAGCTCATGCGTCACGTCGGTTGCGCCACGCAATTCGACGGTCACCGACAGGCAGGCCTGCGGGATGGGGAAACGGCCGCCGAAATGCTTGGCCCACTTCCACCAGACCTGGGAGCAGGCCTCGTCGAAGGGGTTGTCGCCCGAGTCCTGGGCCAGCAGCGTCAGGCGCGAGCCGAGGAAGCGCGCCAGCGGCTCGCAGTCGGGCCAGCAGGGCGTCTCGGTGTAGAGATGCATCAGGGCCTGGGCGTCGCAATGCAGGTCCAGCACGATGTCGGCATCGCAGGACAAGGCCATCAGCTGGCGGCGCTGGGATTGCAGCTCGGTATCGATGGGCGCGGCCTCGACGGCCGCCTTCAGCGCGCGGCGCAGGATGCTGACGTTGGCCTTGGCGTCATTGCCGAGCTGAGGCTCGACGGCAGCCGCGACGGCATCGATCTGGTCGGGGTAGTGGCGGTTGAAGTTCTCGCCGGTCGTCAGCTCGAAGCGGCCCAGATGGGCGTGCAGCACGAACTGGCTGATGCCTATTGGGTTGGCCATGGGCACGAGGACGATTTCACCGCTGATCTGGCCGGCGGCCTCCAGCGCATCCAGTTGCAGGCGCAGATGGTGGGCGACCAGCATGCCGGGCAGTTCGTCGCCATGCAGGGAGGCCTGGACATAGGCCTTCTGGCCACCGGGCCGGCCGTAGTGCAGGGAGACGAGTTCGCGCTGGGTGCCTGGCGCGGGAGAGAGCAGGGGGTGGCGAAGGATGTTCATGGCTAGCGGGACATCATCGGCTTGAGCCAGCGGTTCTCGGCCCAGCGGAACAGCCCGACCAGGCTGAGCGTCAGCACGAAGTAGAAGGCGCCGGCGGTGATGAAGGCTTCGAAGGGCAGGTAGTACTTGGCATAGACCTGCTGGGCGGCGCCGGTCACGTCCAGCAGCGTCACCGTGCTGGCCAGCGAGGTGCCATGCAGCATGAAGATGGCCTCGTTGCCATAGGCGGGAAGGGCGCGGCGCAGCGCGGCCGGCAGCACGATGCGGCGCAGCATCAGGCCGCGGCTCATGCCCAGGGCCTTGGCGGCCTCGACCTCGCCGGCCGGCAGGGCGCGGATGCTGCCGGCAATGATCTCGGTCGTGTAGGCGGCCGTGTTCAGCGTGAAGGTCAGCCAGGCGCAGAAGGTGGCCGAGGACAGCCAGGGCCAGGCCCAGCTGTCGCGCACGATCTCGAACTGGGCCGCACCGTAGTAGATGAGGAAGAGCTGCACCAGCATGGGCGTGCCACGGAACACATAGGTGTAGAGCCAGACCAGGCGCGACGGCCAGCCCAGGAAGACCGTACGCACGACGGCCAGCGGCACGGCCAGCACCAGGCCGCCCAGCAGCGACAGCAGCAGCAGTTGCAGCGACGTGACGAGCCCGGTGAGATAGAGCGGGAAGTTCTCGGCAACGGCGTCGAAGTTCATAGCTGACCCCGCTTGGTACCGATGGCCAGGCGCTTCTGCGCCCAGGCGAAGACGAGTTCGGAGACGCTGGTGAAGACGAGGTAGATGATGGCCACGGCCAGGAAGAAGGTGAAGGGCTCGCGTGTGGTACCCGCGGCTTGCTTGCCGCGCGTCATCAGGTCCGACAGACCGATGACGGACACGATGGCGGTGCTCTTGATCAGCACCAGCCAGTTGTTGGAGATGCCCGGCAGGGCATGGCGCAGCATCTGCGGCAGGGTGATGCGCCACAGCACCTGGCGCGGGCTCATGCCATAGGCGAGGCCCGCTTCGCGCTGTCCCGGCGGCACGGCCAGGAAGGCGCCGCGGAAGGCTTCGGTCAGGTAGGCGCCGAAGATGAAGCCGATGGTCAGCACGCCGGCGAAGAAGGGATCGATGTCGATGTAGTCCTCATGGCCCAGCATGGGGGCCGCCGCATTGATGGCGAGCTGGCCGCCGTAGAAGACGAGCAGCATCAGCACCAGGTCGGGCACGCCGCGGATCAGCGTCGTGTAGGTGGCGGCCACGCCGCGCGCCACGCGCGAGCGCGACAGCTTGGCCAGGGCGCCCATGAGGCCCAGCAGGGCCGCGATGGCCAGCGAGGACAGGGCCACCGCCAAGGTGACGGCGGAGCCTTCGAGCAGGCTGGGAAGGAATCCGTGCAGCAGCATGTAAGTTGTCGATAGCGCAGCGCGATGCGCGCTGGAATTTAATTCGCGGACTGGCGCCGGGCCGCTCCCAAGCCGGCCCGCAGGCGATGTGCGTGCGGCTCAATGCCGCACGCATCGCAGTCCCCTCGGGGGACCGACCGGGCTCGCTCGCGTTCAGCGATGCGAGATTGGGCGAGGGGCAGTCTCATTTGGGCGGAGTCACCAGATCGAAGCTGAAATAGCGGTCGTTGAGGGTCTTGAGCGTGCCGTTGCTGCGCAAGGCGGCCAGGGCTTCGTCGACGCGCTGGCCCAGCGTCGCCGCCTCGGCCTTGCGCAGGCCGACCCCTATGCCCTTGCCGTAGTAGCGCTGGTCGCGCGCGAAGTCGGGTCCGACAAAGCCGAAGCCGCGCCCGTCGGCATGGTTGAGAAAGCCGAACTGGGCGATGGCGGCGTCCACCAGGGTGGCGTCAAGGCGGCCGGACTTCAGGTCCAGGAAGGCCTGGTCCTGGGTCGCATAACGCACCAGCTGGATGCCGCCGAACTGTTCGGCCAGGAAGCGCTCATGGATGGTGCCGCGCTCCACCCCGATGCGCTTGCCCTTCATGCCGGCCGGGCTGACGTCGGTGCGCGTGTCGCCGCGCATGACCATGCGGGCCGGCGAGAAGTAGTAGGGCGAGGAGAAGGCGATGACCTGCTGGCGCTCCGGCGTGATCGACATCGAGGCCATGATGGCGTCGATCTTGCGGGACTGCAGCGCCGGGATCAGGCCGTCGAACTCCAGGATGACGGGCGTGTAGGCCTGCCCGAGCTTGGCGCTCAGGGCCTGGGCCACGTCGATCTCGAAGCCCTTGAGCTGGCCGTCGGTGCCGATCTCGCTGAACGGCGCATAGCCGACGGCGAAACCGATGCGCAGGCGCGCGGCCTGGCCCATCGCCGTGCCGGCGAAGGCCAGGGTCGTCGCTGCCAGGGCCGAGCGGCGTCGCATCACGGCTGCTTGGTGCGGGGCGCGATGTCGTAGTCGAAGTATTTGTCAGCCAGCTTCTTGAAAGTGCCGTTGGCCTGCACGGCGTCGATGGCGGCATTGAACTTCTTGCCCAGCGTCGCCTCGTCGGCCTTGCGCATGCCCACGCCGGTGCCGACGCCGAAGACCTTGTCGTCCAGGATGGCCGGGCCGGAGAAGGCAAAGCCCTTGCCCTCGGGCTTCTTCAGGAAGCCGAAGTCGCCGGCGGGCGTGTCCATCAGCGTGGCGTCGATGCGGCCGCTCTTCAGGTCCAGGAAGACCTGGTCCTGGCTGCCGTAGCGCACGATCTCGCTTTGCTTGAAGTTGGCGGCGGCATAGGTCTCATGGGTGGTGCCGCGCTGCACGCCGATCTTCTTGCCCTTCAGCCCTGCGGCCGTGGGGTCCAGCTTCACGCCGGCCTTGGCGATGAGGCGGGCCGGGGTGTTGTAGTAGGGCTTGGAGAAGGCGATGACCTTCTGGCGCTCCTCGGTGATGGAGACGCTGGCGAAGATGGCGTCGACCTTGCGCGACTGCAGGGCGGGGATGAGGCCGTCGAAGTCCTGCTGCACCAGGGTGCACTGGGCCTTCATCTCGGCGCAATAGGCCTGCACCAGCTCGATCTCGAAGCCCTTCAACTTGCCATCGGGGCCGATCTCGGAGAAGGGCGGGTAGGCGCCTTCGACGCCGATGCGCAGCTTCTTCCATTCGGGGGCCTGGGCCTGGGCAAGCGATGCGGCCAAGGCCACGGTGAACAGCGCAATCTTCTTCATGTCAGACCTTCCGTTTATTCAGCGACTTGCGGGCCGAGCGACGGGCCGCTCCCTAGCCGGCCCGCCTGGGGCGATGGGCTTGCCGGTTGATCCGGCAAGCATCGCCGTCCCCTCGGGGGACCGGCCAAGGTAGTCCTTGGACGAGGGGACCGTCGGCAACCAGTCGCGCAAGGCCGCAAGGGTAGCAGCCGGGTCCTCCTCCTGAGGCACATGGCCTAGGTCCGGGAAAACCACCAATCGACTGCCGGGGATGGCTTTTTCGAACTCGCGACCCCATTTCAGCGGGATCAGCCGGTCGCGCTCGCCCCAGAGGATGAGAGTGGGCACCTTGATCTCGGGCAGGCGCCCGTAGGGGCCGGGGGCAAGCTGGTCCATGCGCCTCATCAAGGCGACACGGTTGCCTTCGCGCAACGCCAGTTCGTAGTAGCGGTCGACCAGGGCGGCGGTGACGCGGCTCTTGTCGCCATAGACGTCGAGCACGCTGTCCTCGATGGCGCGGCGTGGCAGCACCCAGCGCATGGGCTCGCGAAGCACCGGGATGCGGGCGATGCGAAAGCCCAGCGGCAGGGATTCGGGCTCGAAATCGAAGCCGGCGGCGTCGACCAGGACGAGGCCGGCGACGCGCGCCGGGTCGGCCAGGGCCACCTGCCAGGCGATTTCGCCGCCCAGCGAATTGCCGCCCAGGATGACGCGCCCCACGCCGAGCCGCGCCAGCAGCTGGCGCACGAAGGCGACATAGCGGGCGTCGCTGTAGTCGTTGTCGGCGTTCGGCCCGGTCAGCCCGAAGCCGGGCAGGTCGAAGCTGATGACGCGCCTCGTGCGTGCCAGTTCGCTCGCCCAGCCTTCCCAGGTGTGCAGGCTGGCGCTGGTGCCGTGGATGAGGACGATGGGCAGCGGGTCGCTGCTGGGGCCCTGGTCGCGGTAATGCACGAGCAGGCCGTCGAGATCGACGAAATCCGACGGCGGTGGTGCCCAGCGCGGCACCAGGCTTTCCAGCGAGCGGTCGGGCGCCTTGCTGACGGCGAAGCCCAGGGCCGCCAGCATCAGCAGGATGCCGAAGACCTTGAGCGCAAACTCGCCCAGCCTGCCCTTCACTTGACCGGCTCCAGGTCAGGCGCCAGCGCCTCGCGCTCATCGAAGACGAAGCAGCCGCCGTGATAGTGCTTGCCGCCGGTGTCCTCGAAGTACTTCAGGATGCCGCCGTCCAGCTGCCAGGCCGTCAGGCCCTGGGCCTCCAGCACCATGGCCGCCTTCTCGCAGCGGATGCCACCGGTGCAATAGCTGACCACCGTCTTGCCGACCAGCTCCTCGCGGTGGGCGGCCAGAGCGTCGGGGAAGTCGCTGAACTTGTGCAGCCGCCAGTCGATGGCGCCGTCGAAGGCGCCGAAGTCGACCTCGAAGCCGTTGCGGGTGTCCAGCATGACGATCTCGCGGCCGGCGTCGTCATGGCCCTGGTCCAGCCAGCGCGCCAGCGTCGTCGGCGCCAGGGCCGGCGCGCGCGGGGCCTGGTCGGGACGCACGGTGGGCCGGTTCATGCGGATGATCTCCGGCTTGACCTTGACCTTGAGCCGCTGGAAAGGCTGGGTTTCGCTCCAGCTTTCCTTGGGCGTCAGCGCCGCGAAGCGCGGGTCGGCACGCAGCTCGCCCACCCAGGTGTTCACGGCCTCGGCCGTGCCGGCCAGGAAGAGATTGATGCCTTCCTCGGCGATCAGCACCGTGCCCTTGAGGCCGAGGGCCCCGGCGCGCGCGTGGAGCCAATCGCGCAGCGCCGCCGTGTCGGCCAGCGAGACGAAGAGGTAGCAGGAGATATTGAGGATGGGGCCGGACTGCATGGGCTCGCGATTATCAATGGCTCGTTGCATGTGAACCGCTGTTGCGCAAGAGGAGGCAGCCTGCGCCGATCGTCACATCTGGAGGCAACGCGCAACGAGCCTAATCAGTCGGCCCACCTTGAGGCAATGCATCGCACCTCGTCCAGGCAGGCGTTCAGCGCATCGACGATGCGCGGATCGAAATGGCTGCCGCTGCCGCTGCGGATGAAGGCCAGGGCTTCGTCATGAGTCATGGCCTTTTTGTACGGCCGCACGCTGATCAGCGCGTCGTAGACGTCGGCGACGGCCATCAGCCGGGCCGACAGCGGGATGGCCTCGCCCACCAGACCGTCCGGGTAGCCGCTGCCGTCCCATTTCTCGTGATGGTGGCGGGCGATCTGCTTGCCGAAGGTCAGCATCGGCCCGGCGTCGTCGCCGAGGCGATCGATGGCGCGCTGCAGCAGGTCCGCGCCCTGCTCGGCATGGGTCTTCATGACCTGCCATTCGTCAGGCGACAGCTTGCCGGGCTTGAGCAGGATGCCGTCAGGGATGGCGACCTTGCCGATGTCGTGCAGGGGCGCGGCCTTGGCAAGTTCGTCGATGGCTTGCGGCGTCAGGTCGACGGGGCCGTCAGGCTGGGCGGCGATCCACTGCGCCAGCGTGCGCACATATTCCTGGGTGCGCTGGATGTGGTTGCCGGTGTCGGCATCGCGGAACTCGGCCAGACCCACCATGACGAAGAGGGTGGTATCGCGCAGCCGCTCGACCTCGCGCTGGCGCGCCTCCAGTTCGCCGCTCAGCTGGGCGTTGTGGCGCAGCAGATGGTCTTCGGCCAGCTTGAGCTGCAGATGGGTGCGCACGCGGGCCAGCACGGTGGCCGGGTTGAAGGGCTTGTGGATGAAGTCGGCACCGCCGGCATCGAAGCCGGCGCTCTCTTCCTCGGGCCGCGTCAGGGCGGTCAGGAAGATGACGGGCACGCGGCGCGTCGCCGGGTCGGTCTTCAGCTGGCGGCAGACCTCGTAGCCATCCATCTCCGGCATCATGACGTCCAGCACGATGAGGTCCGGCGGCTGGCGGCGGCAGATCTCCAGCGCTTTGGCGCCGCTGACGGCCAGCTGCACGCGGTAGTCGGGCTTGAGCACCTGGGCCAGCAGCGTCAGATTGGCCGGCGTGTCGTCGACGACGAGGACGGTGGCCTGGTTGGCGATCTCGTGCGGCATCATCGTCATGGCTTGCTCGCGTCCTTGGTCTGGCCGCGCAGCGCGGCCTGGGCCTCGTCGAAATCGAAGCGCTGCATCGCCCCGGCCAGGGCCTTGGCCTGCGGTGCCGGCAGGGCCTCGATGAAGGCGGATTCATGCTGCTCGTACAGCGTCAGCGCATTGCTGTCGGCCTCGCCGAGCAGGGTGTCGAGCTCGCTGATCAGGGTGTTGGGGTCGACGCCTGTCACGGTCGGATCGCTGACATTGGCCAGCGGCAGGTCGACGGGCAGCGGGCGGTCCAGGTCCAGCAGGCGGCGCAGCATATGGGGCAGCAGGGGTTTGGCGCACAGGGCCTCGGCGCCCAGGCGCAGGGCGCGATCGCGCAGCACCGGCGTGTCGAAGGCGCTCAGCAGCACGGTGCGGCGCGCGCGCGGCGGGCCACTGTCCTTCAGGCTGGCCAGCAGCTCGCTGCCCTCCATGTCGGGCAGCACCCAGTCAATGAGCAGCAGGTCATAGGGCTGGCTGGCCGGCATGGCAACCAGGCGCGCCAGGGCCTGGCGGCCCTGAGTCAGCAGGTCGACGCGGCTGCTCGGCGCCAGGGCCTTGAGCAGCGCGATCAGCGTCTCGTGGCCGCCGCTGTGGGCGGCCTGCACCAGCAGCACGCGCCGCGCCGGCGGCGGCGCTGGCGGGGCCAGGTCGGGGCAGGGCGCGGGCGGGAGGCTGAGTTCGAACTCGCTGCCCCGGCCCGGGGCGCTGCGCGCCGTCAGCGTGCCGCCCATGCGCTCGGCCAGGGCGCGGCAGATGGCCAGGCCCAGGCCCGTGCCGCCAAAGCGTCGCGTCGCGCTGGCTTCCGCCTGGGCGAAGGGAGTGAACAGGCGTGCGAGTTGCTCGGGCGCCATGCCCACGCCGCTGTCGCGCACGCGCAGCACCCAGCCGCCGGCGGCGTCGACCGCGGCACTGAGCTTGACCTGGCCGGCCGGCGTGAACTTGACGGCGTTGACGAGCAGCTCGGTGATGAGCTGGGTCAGGCGCACGGCGTCGCCGCGGCGCGCGCCGGCCGTACCCAGCAGCTCCGGCGAGGCGATGTCGCAGATCAGCTCCAGTTGCTTGGCCTGGGCCGCCGGCCGCACGGCGTCAAAGGCGCTGGCCAGCAACTGCTCGAGCTGCAGCGGCTCGGTGGCGAGCTGCATGCGGCCGGCGTCCAGATCGGCGTAGTCCAGCAGGCCGTCGATGAGCTTGACCAGGGATTCGCCCGCCCTGGCCACCTCGGTCAGGCGGCCGCGCTGCTCGGCGTGCAGCCGGCCCTCCAGCAGCAGCCGGGTCAGGCCGAGCACGGTATTCATCGGCGTGCGGATCTCGTGGCCGATATTGGCCAGGAAATCGGACTTGGCGCGCGAGGCGGCTTCGGCGGCGGCGCGCGAGCGTTCCAGCTCGGCCATGCGGGCCTTGATGAGGTCCTCGGCCGTGGCCATGCCGCCGGCGACCGGGGCCAGCTGGGTCAGGCGCCCGATCTGGCGCGACAGCCCCCACAGCGCGATGCAGAACATGGTCTGGCACAGGCCCAGGTTGGCGATCAGTGGCCAGCCTTCCAGCAGCCATTGCGGCGGCGTGCCGAAGAAGCGCAGCAGCGTCGGCGGCGCGAGCATGAGGACGAGCAGGCCCAGCGAGATGAACAGGGCCTCGCGGGCCCGCCAGGTCGTGAACAGCAGCAGGCTGCCGCCCATGGCCCAGGGGGCGAAGCTGCCCAGGGTGTAGACGCTGGGCCCGGGGTCGGGGCGCAGCGTGAAGACCAGCATGCTCAGCGAGAAATACAGGGCCAGCAGCGTGACGCCGGTACGCTGCCACAGCCGCAGCCGCTGCGGCTGGCGCCAGACGAGCAGGGCCAATGCCGTGAAGGCCGAAACGATGAGCGGATAGGCGATGCGGTCGCTGGGTTCGATGACGCCGAGCCAGGTCTCGCTGGCCCAAGCGAACAGTCCGGAGGCGACGATGACCTTGAACAGCCAGCGCGTGCCGGTGGGGCCGAGGACGATGATGACCGGTGTCCTCAAACCCTGTCCTTCAGTGCCAGGGCCGCGGTATCGAAATCGAGGGCGGCCAGGGCGCGGTCCAGGCGTTGCTGCAATTCGGGCGCCAGGCCGCTGTGAGCGCCATGGGCCTGCCACCAGTCCAGGGCGCGGCTGTCGCTCTGGGCCAGCAGCCGCTGCAGTTCGGCCACATCGCCCGGGCCGCTGGCACGCGGCGCCGCGGCGCCCTCCCAACTGCGTGCCAGGGCGGCCTGGATCTCCGCCTGCAGCAGGCCGAGGGCAGGTTCCACGCGCCGGAGATGGCGCTCGGCAGCGCCTGCATCGGCAAGGGCGGCACTGCGTTCCAGCGCCAGGGCGGCCTGGTGCAGGGGCTGCGCGCCCAGCGTCGCCGCCAGGCCCTGCAAGGTGTGGGCGGCGCGGCGCAGTTCCGCCCAGTTGCCGCTGGCCAGCCAGTCCTGCCAGCCGGCCAGGCCCGCGGCGTACTGGTCGGCGAAGCCCTTCAGAGTGCGGCGGTACAGGGCCGACTGGCCGTCGAACTGGCGCAGGCCGGTCTGCAGGTCCAGCGTCGGGCGCAAAGGAGGCGAGGCGGGGCGCGGGCGATAGCGCTGCAGCTCACGCACCAACCGGGCCACGTCCAGCGGCTTGGCGATGTGGCCCTGCATGCCGGCGGCCGCGCACTGGGCACGTTCCTCGGCCAGGGCATGGGCCGTCATGGCCAGCACGGGCAGGGCGTCGAATTCGGGCAGCTCGCGCAACTTGCGCGTGGCGCTGAGGCCGTCCAGCACCGGCATCTGCAGGTCCATCAGCACGAGGTCATAGGCGGCCGGGCCTCGGCTCAGCAGGCGCTCCAGACCTTCCTGGCCGTTGCCGGCGACATCGACCTGGGCGCCGCGGCTGCTGAGCAGGCGTACGGCGATGTCCTGGTTGATGGGGTGATCCTCGACCAGCAGCACGCGCAATCCGGCCAGGGACTGGCCGTCCAAGCCGGCTGGGCGCTCGCCTGGCGCGTCGTCGAGCAGGCGGCGCAGTTCCCCGGGCAGCAGGGGCTTGGGGCACAGGGCCCGGGCGCCGAAGCCGCGGGCCTGGGCCGGACCCTCGTCGCTGCCCGGCGGGCACAGCACGGCGATGCGCAGAGCGGGATGGTCGCGGCGCAGTTGGGCCAGCAGCTCGGCGCCGGTCGCGCCCGGGCCGGGAAGTTGCCAGTCCAGCAGCAGCCACTCGAAAGGCCGGCCCGCCTCGCGGGCGCCCACCAGCGCCGCCAGGGTGCTGGCGGCGTCGGTGCTGGCCGCCAGGCCGGCACCCAGGCCGAGATGACGCAGCAGGGCCAGCGTCGCCTCGCGACCCTCGGGGCGGGCCTTGGCCAGCAGCAGGCGCTGCGGCTTCAGTGGCGCGGGTGCCGCGGCGGCGGCATCCAGCGGCAAGCTCAGTCGGATCTCGAAGCTGCTGCCGCGGCCCGGCGCGCTCTGCACCTCCAGGCTGCCGCCCATCAGCTCGACAAGGCGGCGCGTGATGGCCAGCCCGAGGCCGGTCCCGCCATAAAGCCGCGAGATCGAGACATCGCCCCGCCAGAACTCGCGGAACAAGCCGTCGAGCTGCTCGGCGCTCATGCCGATGCCGCTGTCCTGCACGGTCAGCCGCAGCGGCACGCGCCCCTGCTCGTCGGTCGGCGCGGCGGCCAGGCGCAGCATCACCTGGCCGGCCGGCGTGAACTTGAGGGCGTTGGAGAGCAGATTGACCAGCACCTGCTGCAGCCGCAGTGCATCGCCGCGCAGCTGGCCACGCGCGCCCAGCAAGCTGGCGTCGGCCCAGTCGCAGATCAGCGCGACGGCGGGGGTGGCGTGCATGGGCCGCAGCACCTCGATGGCCTGGCCGACGACATCCTCCAGCCGCAGCGGCAGGGACTCGATCTCCAGTTGGCCGGCCTCGATCTTGGAGACGTCCAGCACGTCGTTGACGAGGCCGAGCAGGGCGCGCGAGGCCGCATCGGCCTTGGTCAGCAGGTCGCGCTGCTCGGGCGTGAGCTGGGTCTGCAGGGCCAGCTGCGTCATGCCCATGACGGTATTCATGGGCGTGCGGATCTCGTGGCTGATCTGGGCCAGGAAGCGGGTCTTGGCCTCGGTCGCGGCCTGGTGACCTGCGGCGGCGTCGACACTGCGCCGCAGCGCCAGCAGGCACAGCGGCGGCAGGGGCAGCAAAAGGGCATTAATCACCAGGGCGGTGTCGATGGCCGAGCCGCCGACGCCACGCAGGCTCCAAAGGAGGGCGAGAAGCGCCAGCAGTGCCGCCATGGCAAGCCAGAGAAGACCGAGCGTGAGCGTGCGCTGGGGCATTGGACGGTCCGTGGGAGCTGGCCGATTATGGTTGTGGCGGACGGCCCGAATGTGCGACGGAAACCACGGCCACGCCCTGGGGAAAGCCCAGGGCATGCCACCGCTCGCCGGCCAGGTGCAGCGGTTATTCTGATTCGCCATGCCGCTCATCCTCGTAGTCGACGACCAGCCGAGCAATATCCATGCGCTCTACCAGCTGCTGGTGGACGAATGCGAGGTGTCCATGGCCACCAGCGGCGCCGAGGCCCTGGCTTTCTGCGCCCAGCAGCTGCCCGACCTCATCCTGCTCGATGTGCTGATGCCGGAGATGAGCGGCTACGAGGTCTGCGACCGCCTGAAGGCCGACCCGCGAACGCGCGGCGTGCCGGTCATCTTCGTCACCGTGCAGGGCAGCGCCGACGACGAGGCCGAGGGCTTCGCGCATGGCGCTGTCGACTACATCCCCAAGCCCTTCGTCGACGTCGTCGTGAAGGCGCGAGTGCGCACCCAGCTGGCGCTCAAGCTTGCCTCCGAGAGCTTTGCACGCTCGCAGATCGAACTCTTCCAGCGCGACAAGCTGGCCTCGGTGGGGCGCACCATCTCGGGCATCGCGCAGGAGCTGAGTTCGCCTCTGGGCAATGCGTTGATCTCGGCCTGCACGCTGCAGGATGACCTGACCCATCTGCGCGGCCTGACGGCCCAGGGCACCATCAAGCGCAGCGACCTGGACAAGCATTTGCGCGTCAGTGAGGAGAGCGTCGGCCTGGTGCTGTCCAACCTTCAGCGCACCCTGTCCATCGTCGACTCCTTCCTGCAGTCCACGGCGGACAACTTCGGCGACCAGCGCCGCAGCTTCTCGCTGCTGGAACTGGTGCATGAGGTGGTGGCTGCCCTGGCACCGGCCCTGGAAGCCCACCAGGTGCGCTGCGAACTGGACGCAGCCGACGACCTGCATCTGCTGAGCTTTCGCGGCGCCCTGGCCAAGGTCCTATCCACCCTGATCCAGAACGCGGTCAAGCATGCCTATCGCGAAGCCGGCGGCGAGGTGCATCTGCGCGTGCGCCCGCTGGGGACCGACCAACTTGTCGTGACCGTTCAGGACCATGGCGTCGGCATCCCGCCCGGCATGCTGGGGCGGGTCTTCGACCCCTTCTTCTCGACACGCTTCGGCCCCAACCGCAGTGAGCCTGGCCTGTACATCGTGCGCAACCTCGTCACCTTCGCACTGGGTGGCCAGATCCAGGTCGAGTCCACGCCCGGCCTGGGCACGACGGTACGGCTGACCCTGCCGTTGATTTCGCCCGAGGCGCGGCGCGTGGCGGGTTGATGCTGGTCGGCATGCGCGCCCGACTGGCGCTGCTGGGCGGCCTGCTGCTGGTGCTCGCGGTGGCACTGGCTGTGTACCTGTTGCAAAGACCGTCGGACCAAGCCGAGCGCGGCCCCATCGTCATCGGCCTGCTGCACGCCCTCAGCGGCCCGATGGCGGCCAGCGAGGCACCGCTGGTGGCCACCGTCAAGCTGGCCGTGGAGGAGATCAATGCCGCGGGCGGCCTGCTGGGGCGGCGCGTCGAGCTGAAGATCGAGGACACGCGTTCCGAACCGCGAGTCGCGGCCGCGGCCGCCGAACGCCTCATCAGCAGCGAGCGGGCCGTGGCCTTGTTCGGCTGCTGGTCGTCCAACTGCCGCCAGGCCGTCAGGCCCGTGGTCGAGACCCACCGGCATCTGCTCTTCTATCCGCTGGCCTACGAGGGCCTGGAGCAGTCGGCCCACATCATCTACACCGGCCCGACGCCCAACCAGCATGCGTTGCCGGCGGCCGACTGGGCCATGCATGGCTTCGGCCGGCGCGTCTATCTCGTCGGCACCGATGCTCTGTATGCCCGGCGCGTCAACGCCATGCTGCGCGACTTCATCCTGCTCAGTGGCGGCAAGGTACTGGGCGAGCGCTATGTGCCGCTGGGCGGTGCCGACATGGGCGGCGTGCTGGCCGATCTGCAGAACCTGCAGCCCGATCTCGTGCTCAGCACTCTGGGCGGCAGCAGCAACCGCGCCTTCTTCGACGCGCTGGTGGCCGCCAGCCTGACCGACCTGCCGCTGCTGTCGCTGCGCGCCGCCGAACCCGAGATGGCGGCCTATGACGGTGGCCGGCTCGACCGCCACTTCACGGCCTGGAGCTATCTGCAGTCCCAGCCCGGGCCGGCCAACCAGGCCTTCCTGGCCCGGTTGCGGCGCAGCCAGGGGGAGGGCATCCAAGCCAGCGATCCGGCGGTGTCGGCCTATGTCGGCGTGCAGCTGTGGGCCGCTGCCGTGCGCGAGGTGGGCAGCCCGCGGACCGACGTCGTCAACGCCAATGTGCTGCAGCAGAGCGTGGCCCTGCCGCAGGGCTTCGGGTCGGTGGACAGCCAGAGCCGGCATCTGTGGCGCCAGTTGCGCATCGCCCAGGTCAAGCCGGGCGGCCAACTCAGCGAGGTATTCGCCCTGCCGCGCTACATCAAACCCGAACCCTGGCCGGTGTTCCGCTCGGCAGAGCATTGGATGGCGGTGCTGCCGCGCAGCGAGGGGACGCCGTGATGGCCACGGTTCAGGCACCCGAATCGCCGCGCCGGGCCTGGCGTGTCGGGCCGGCCCTGCTGCTGGGGCTGATGCTGCTGTCCATGCTGCCGCTGGGCCTGGTCGGCTTGTGGCAGCTCTCGAGCTTCGAGGCCAGTCTGCATGAGACGGTGACTGAGGGCCTGGTCGCGATCTCGCGCAAGAAGGTCCATGAGATCAACGAATACCTCAACGAGGTCGAGGTCGACGGCCGCCTCGTCGCCCAGGCCGGCGACACGCGCGAGCTGCTGGTGCAGCGCGGCGATGCGGTCGCAACCCGGGTGACCGCCGGCAGCCGGGCCTTCTTCGAGCGCCTCTACGACAGCGGTAAATACCTCAACCTGCTCCTGGTGCAACCCGACGGCCGCATCAGCTTCGCGATGAAGGCGCCGGCCGGCTCGACGCCTGAGCTGGCGCGACTGGACGGCGGCGCCTATGAAGGCAGCGAGCTGCTGGCCGCGCATCGGCGCGCCCTCGGCCAGCTGGACCCGCAGCTGACCCCAGCGCAGCGCCTGCGCGGCGAGGGGCCGGCAACGCTGTTCCTCGTGCATCCGGTCGTCGATGGCGACCGCGTGCTCGGCAGCGTCGTGCTGCAGCTCGACCTGGACCGCCTGCTGCGCGTCGCGACGGAGCGCTCGGGCCTGGCGCTGACCGGCGAGACCGTGCTCGCCCAACGCGAGGGAGACAGGGCGGTCTTCATCAACGAGCTGAAGCGGGCGCCGCGGCAGACATTGAGCGGCTCGCTGGACCTCGCTGCAATGGATCTGCCGCCCGCCGTGCGCGGCCTGCGCGGCGAAAGCGGCAGCGGCCTGACGCGCGACTACGCCGGCGTCGACGTTGTCGCGTCGTGGCGCCATCTGCCGGCTCTGGACTGGGGTATCTCGGTCAACATCGACGCGGCCGAGGCCTATGCGCCGGCACGTGCGCTGCGCGACCGGGTCTTCATCGCGCTGGGACTGTCACTGCTGCTGGCCCTGGGCCTGGGCCTGCTGTTGGGGCGCCGCCTCGTCGAGCCGGTGCAGATGCTCAACGATGCGGCGAACCGCATCGCCGGCGGCAAGCTGGACGAGCGGGCGCCGGTCTGCGGCTTTGCCGAGTTCCGCGGCCTGGCGCGCAGCTTCAACCACATGACCGAGCAGCTCGTCGTCGAGCGCCAGCTGCTGGAAGCGCGCGTCGAGCAGCGCACGCGGGCGCTCAATGACAGCGAGCAGCGCTTTCGCGGTGTCTTCGAGCGCGCTCAGGTCGGTATCGCGCTGTGCGACGCCCAGGGCGCCATCCTCGACGTGAACCAGGCCCTGACGGCCATGCTCTGCCGGGAGGCCGGCGAGTTGCGCGGTGCCAAGCTCGCCGATCTGCCGGACTTCCGCCCGGGGCGCGTGCTCGGCGGCGAGCTGGCGCGCCTGGCGTCGGCGCGGCTGGAGCATGTGCGCTTCGAGCGCGGCTTTGCGCTGCCGGGCGGCGGCGAGCTCTTCATCGACGGCAGTGCCAGCGCCATCCGCGACCGGCGCGGCCGGCTCGTCAACGTCGTGCAGATGCTCGTCGACGTGACCGAGAGGCATCGTGCCGAGGTCGACCTGGTGCGCGCCCGCCTGGCCGCCGAGGCCGCCAGTCAGGCCAAGAGCGACTTCCTGGCCAATATGAGCCACGAGATCCGCACCCCGATGAGCGGGGCCCTGGGCATGCTCAACCTGCTGCTGCGCACCGAGCTGACGCCGCGCCAGCTGGACTATGCGAGCAAGGCCCGTACGGCGGCCCAGGCCCTGCTGGCCGTCATCAACGACGTGCTGGACTTCTCCAAGGTCGAGGCCGGCAAGATGGAGCTGGACCCGCACCGCTTCGAGCTCAGCGACTTCATGCGCGAGCTGGCCGTCATCCTGTCGGCCAATGTCGGCAACAAGGACATCGAGGTGCTGTTCCGCCTCGACCCGCGCCTGCCCAGCGCCTTGGTGGGCGATGCGACGCGGCTGCGCCAGGTGCTGCTCAATCTGGCCGGCAATGCGCTCAAGTTCACCGAGCGCG
Organism: Roseateles saccharophilus; assembly: GCF_031458095.1. Lineage (GTDB taxonomy): Bacteria > Pseudomonadota > Gammaproteobacteria > Burkholderiales > Burkholderiaceae_C > Pelomonas > Pelomonas saccharophila_A. The sequence continues at coordinate 259,586 of NZ_JAVDXU010000001.1, read as the reverse complement.
GCGAGGTCGTGCTGGGGCTGACGCTGCTGGGCCAGGAGGGCGACCGGGCCCGGTTGCGCTTCGAGGTCAGCGACACCGGCATCGGCATTGCGGCTGACAAGCTGGAGCACATCTTCGTCGGCTTCAGCCAGGCCGAGCAGTCGACCTCGCGCCGCTATGGCGGCACCGGGCTGGGCCTGGCCATCAGCCGCCGTCTGGTGGCGTTGATGGGCGGCGAGCTGCGCGTGGACAGCCGCGTCGGCGAGGGCAGCCGCTTCCATTTCGAGCTGGCCATGGACGCCGCCCCGGCCGACAGCGACGCGGCCGATGTGGCCCAGCGCGGCCTCAAGGTGCTGATCGTCGACGACAACCCCATGGCCCGCGAGGTGCTGCAGGGCATAGGCGAGAGCCTGGGCTGGGACTGCGACCTGGCGGCCAGCGGCGAGCAGGCCCTGGCCCTGGTGCACGAAGCCGCGGAGCGTGGCGAACGGCCCTACGACCCCCAGGGCTGGGCTGCGCCCAGCCCGCCCCCCGAGGGGGTGCAGGCTTCTAGGGGCGGCCCGTCGAAGCCGTACCAGCTCATCCTGATGGACTGGCGCATGCCCGGCCTGGACGGCTGGGAGACCTCGCGGCGCATCCGCGACAGCCATGAATCCGATGCGCCCGTCATCATCATGGTGACGGCCCATGGCCGCGAACTGCTGGCCGAGCGCAGCGAGCAGGACATCCAGGGCCTGGGCGGCTATCTGGTCAAGCCGGTGACGGCCTCGATGCTGCACGACGCCGTCGCCGAGGCCACGCAAGGGGTTCCCGCGCCGCTGCCGCGCGCCGGCGCTGGCGAGCCCCGTCTGGCGGGCATGCGCCTGCTGATCGTCGAGGACAACGGCTTCAACCAGCAGGTGGCGCAGGAGCTGCTGGAAGGTGAGGGCGCCATCGTCACGCTGGCCGGTGGTGGCGTCGAGGGCGCCCACCTGGCCCAGGTTGCCGAGCCGGGTTTCGATGCCGTCCTGATGGACCTGCAGATGCCCGACATCGATGGCTTCGAGGCCACCCAGCGCATCCTCAAACGCCGGCCCGATGCATTGATCATCGCCATGACGGCCAATGCCATGGAGTCGGATCGTCAGGCCTGCCTGGCTGCCGGCATGCGTGACCATGTCGCCAAGCCGGTCGACCTGGAACAGCTGGTTGCCTGCCTGCGCCGCCATGTCGGCCTCATCGCTGCGCGTCCCGCACCGCCGCTGGCGCCGGCCCCGCTGCTGGAGAAGGAAGCCGCCCTGCACCGCCTGGGCGGGCGCCAGGCCTTGTACGAACGCCTGGTGAAGTCGTTTGCCCAGGACGCGCCGGTGGAGCTGGAAGCGCTGAAGCGCCATCTGCAGCAGCAGGCCAGTGCCGACGCGACGCGCGTGCTGCACACCCTGCGCGGCCTGGCCGGTGCGGTCGGCGCGACGGCCCTGGCCGCCGTGGCAGGCCGCCAGGAACTGGCGCTGCGCGAAGGCGCCGACATGAGCGCCGTGGACCTGGCCGCGCTGCAAGGTCTGCTCGATGCCAGCCTGGCCGCGCTGGAAAGCGTGGCGGCTCCGCCCGCACCGCCGGCTCCCGCCGGCCCCGCCGCGGGTGATCCATTGGAGGCGCTGCGCCGGCTGCGCCAGCTGCTGGTCGAGCGCAATATGCGCTCCGTCGCCGTCTGCGAACAGCTGGCGGCCGAGCATGCCGGTGCTCTGGGCGCCGAACTGGCCCAGCTGACCGCGGCCGTGACGCGCCTGGATTTCGCCAAGGCGCTGAAGGCCTGCGACCTGCTGCTGGACCGCCTCAATCCGCGCTGAACTCCCAAGGGCGGTCAAAGCGCTGGGCAAAACCCATTCCCGGGGCACGGGGAGGGCTGGACTGAGTACAATGAGAATCATTCTCATCAAATCGACTCGCCTGCCGAGCCCGCCCCATGTCCGAGCCGCTGCCCTCCAGCCTCGCCGCCGCCCCTGCCGGGCAGGCGCTGACCGTCCATCAGGTCAGCGCCCCCGGGCATTCGCCGGAATGGGCGTCGTGGCTGGCCGACCTGGGCTTTCTGCCGGGCGAAGCCGTGCGCGTGCTGCGCCGCGGCGCGCAGCTGACGGGCAATCTCGTCGTGCGGGTCGGCCAGTCGACGTTTGCGCTGCGTCATGCCGAAGCCGAATGCATCGCCGTGACGCCGCGCCGTCATGACTGAGGCGGTTGTCCATGTGCACCGCGGGGGCAAGCTCGTCGCTCTCGTCGGCAACCCCAACTGCGGCAAGACGGCCCTCTTCAATGGCCTGACCGGCAGCCACCAGAAGGTCGCCAACTATGCTGGCGTCACCGTCGAGCGCAAGGAAGGCCGCCTCGTCACGGTCGCCGGCAAGACGGTGCGCCTGGTCGACCTGCCCGGCACCTACAGCCTGCACCCGCGCTCGCCCGACGAGCGCGTGACCTGCGACGTGCTGGCCGGCCGCGCCAAGGGCGAGAAGCGGCCCGACCTCGTCGTCTGCGTGCTGGACGCCACCAATCTGCGCCGCAACCTGCGCCTGGTGCTGGCCGTGCGGCGCATGGGCCTGCCCATCGTCGTCGCGCTGAACATGGCCGACCTGGCAGCCCGCCGCGGCCTCAAGGTCGATGCGGCGGCCCTCTCGGCCCAGCTCGGCCTGCCGGTTGTGCGCACGGTCGCCATCCACAAGGAAGGCCTGGACGAGCTGCGCAGCCTGCTAGACAAACCCGAGGTCTGGGAGGCCGCGCCGCTGCCCACGGCGGGCGAGCAGCAGGTCGACGACCACGTCACCGTCAAGACGCTGCTGCGCGCCCTGCACCTGGACGAGGAGCTGCCGCACCTGCCCAGCGACCGCGTCGACCGCGTGCTGCTGCATCCGCTGGCCGGCTCCGTCATTCTGGCCGTGCTGCTCTTCCTGCTCTTCCAGGCCGTGTTCTCGTGGGCCGAGCCGCCCAAGGACGCGATCGAGGGCGGCATGGCCTGGCTCGGGACCCAGATCGGCACCTGGCTGCCGGAGGGCTGGCTGCGCAGCCTGCTCGTCGACGGCATCATCGCCGGCTGCGGCAGCGTGCTGGCCTTCCTGCCGCAGATCCTGATCCTGTTCTTCTTCATCCTCGTGCTGGAGGAGTCGGGCTATCTGCCGCGCGCGGCCCTGCTGCTGGACCGGCTGATGGGCAGCGTCGGCCTGTCGGGGCGCAGCTTCATCCCGCTGCTGTCCAGCTTCGCCTGCGCCATTCCCGGCATCATGGCCACGCGCTCCATCTCCAATCCGCGCGACCGCCTCGTCACCATCATGATCGCGCCGCTGATGACCTGCTCGGCGCGGCTGCCGGTCTATGCGTTGCTGATCGGCGCCTTCGTGCCGCATCGCGAGGTGGCGGGCTTCGAGCTGCAGGGCCTGGTGCTGTTCGGCCTGTACTTCGCCGGCATCCTCGGCGCGCTGGCGGTGGCCTGGATCCTGAAGCGCTTCACCAGCACGGGCCGCCTGGTGCGGCCGCTGATGATGGAGCTGCCCAGCTACCACTGGCCGCATCCGCGCTCCATCGCCATCGGCCTGTGGCAGCGCGCGATGATCTTCGTCAAGCGCGTCGGCGGCATCATCCTCGTGCTGACGCTGGCGCTGTGGCTGCTGTCCAGCTTCCCCGCGCCGCCCGAAGGCGCGACCGGCGCCCCTATCCAGTACAGCGTGGCGGGCTGGCTGGGCGCGGGCCTGGCCAAGATCTTCGCGCCCATCGGCTTCAACTGGCAGATCAGCCTGGCGCTGGTGCCCGGCCTGGCCGCGCGCGAGGTCGCCATCGGCGCCCTGGGCACGGTCTACGCGCTGTCCGCCACCGGCGACGAAGCCGCCCAGGCCCTCTCGCCGCTGATCGCCCAGAGCTGGAGCCTGGCGACGGCCCTGTCGCTGCTGGCCTGGTATGTGTTCGCGCCGCAGTGCATCGCGACGCTGGCGGCGGTGAAGCGCGAGACCGGCGGCTACAAGATGCCGCTGATCATGACGGGCTATCTGTTCGGACTGGCCTATCTGGCGTCCTTCATCACCTACCGCGTCGCGCTTTACTTCGGCGGCTGAGGAGCAGGCGGAATCGGGCGCGTCGGAACTGATGCGCTGCAAACGTCGATATAGCCCGGGCTGTGCACGAACCAGCCGCCACGGTAGCGGCGCGCGTCGAGCAACTGGGTCCAGGTGGCCGACTCGGTGCGCAGCACCTGCAGGGCCGGGCGCTCGGTCGCCGGCACCTCGGCCAGCAGGCGGATGCGCTGGATGCCGGTGCGCTGCTCGGGCTTGTCATAAAAGCCCATGGCGGCACCGCCGCGCGGCAGGCCCGACAGCAGCTCCATGCCCTTGAGCACGCGCCCGACCGTCGTGATGTTCAGGTCCAGCCCGCGCGGCGCCTGGCCGATGACGACATAGAGCTCGGTGCCGTTGCTGGAGTCGACCGCGTCGCTGCGGCCAGCGCCGACGACGCCATAGCAATGGGCCAGCCAGGCCTTGCCCGCCTTGGGGTCGGCCGCGACCGGCATGCCGCCGGCAAAGCCTGTGCGCGGTGCCCAGCCTTCGATATCGGGCAGCTTGGCAAAGCCGGCGTCCTTGCCGACGCGGTCCAGCGGTACCGAGAACTCGGCGGGCAGTTTGGCATTGACACCGGCCGGCAGCGGTTTGGCCTTGGCCGCGTCATCGCCATCGGGATCGCCCCATTGGGTGACGAAGTTGTCCTGCACGCGCAGGATGGCCAGGCCGTCCCAGTAGCCGCCACGGGCCAGGGCGCGGATGTTGGCGGCGTGCGCGGGTGCAAAGCGCGGCGCCAGCTCGATGATGACCTGGCCCGTGGCCAGGTCCATCAGCAGCGTGTTCTCGGGATCGAGGCCGCGCCAGTCGCTGGCCGGGGATGCGGCCAGGATCTGCTGGGCCGTCATCTTGAGGGCCCCTGACTTGGGCGCCGTCTTGGGGGCGGCCAGGACGGAGGACAGCAGGCCGGCGGTGGCCAGCGCGAGTGCGAGGTGTTTCATGGCCGCGCAGCTTAACGGCGCCCCGAGGGCCGCGGCTTGGCGCAAACCTCAGGGTAGGAAGCGCTGCAGTTCGCCGGCGCGCAGGGCCGCCGCCATGCGCGTTACGAGCGCCTGGGCTTCCGGCGGCGCCTGCTCGGCGCGGGACGCCGCGCAGCCGTCGCCACGCAGGCAGGCCAACCATACTTCGGGGTCGCGTTCATCGCAGGCGAGGCCGAAGTGGCAGGGCAGCAGGCGCAGGGCGGCCTGTGCGGTGGCGCGGTCGGCTTCGTCGTCGAAGCGCTGGCCATCGAAGAACAGGTGCGGCTCGCCAGCGATGCGGCGCAGCAGCAGGCGCTCGCCGAGTTCGTCGAGCAGCAGGGCGTCGGGGTGGGCCATGACCGCCTTCAGCAGGGCCCCGTCGTCGAGGTCGGACTGCTGGATGGCCAGCAGTGGGTCGCCAGCGCCTGCTTCATCGGGAGCGATATTGACCAGGGCCAGCCACTCGCCGTTCGCGAACTGGCTGCAGCCGGCCGAGAGGGCCGCCTGGCGGGCGATGGCGCGCTGGTGGCGGGCATCGTTGACGTCGGGCGTCGCGCTGGCTTGCAGGCCGGCGAGATCGGCGCAGCGCCGGGCCAGCGCGCGGGCATGGAGTCGCCCGCCCTGGGCCGGCTGGCTCAGGGCCGCCAGCACGCTGGTGCGCAGGCTGGCTTCCGGGGCCGACAGCAGCCCGGTCAGGCTGAGGGCTGAAGCCGGCGACGCCGCGTGCGGTACCGGGGCTGGCGTGGCCCTCTGGATGGGTTCGGGCGCAACCGCTGGCGTCACCACGGCCGGCGGCCGCAGCGGTGCTTCGGCCGCCGGCGGCTGCCCCCACCACGCCCAGGCCAGCAGCGCGACGCCCAGCGCCAGCGCTGCCGGCGGCGCGATCACCAGACCGCTTGCGGCCATCCGTCGGAGCCCCAGGTGACGTTGTTGATGAAGAGCACCGGCGCGCCGTTGTTGTTGGCGTCATAGGCATGCCAGGCCATCACCGAGCCATCGGCCAGCAGGGACTGCCCGCCCGGGCCCTTGAAGCGCGAGCCGCTGGAGGCCAGCACCGTGCCGCCGCCGGACAGCATGGCCACGCCGTTCTTGTCGACATAGGGGCCGGTGATGGAGGTCGAGCGGCCAACGACAATGTAGTAGGTGCTGCTGGCGCCCTTGCAGCAGGCGCCCTTGGAGGCGAACAGGTAGTAATACGTCGTGCTGCCGATGGCCTTCTTGACAACGAAGCCGTTCTCGATGCCGTTGGCCGAGTCCTTGGCGATGTTGACGATGCCACCGGTGGGTGGCTTCAGGTTCACCTTGCTGACGCGGGTGATGTGGATGCCGTTCCAGAAGGAGCCGAAGACCAGATAGGTGTCGCCATTGGCGGCGACCACGAAGCTGGGGTCGATGGCGTTGTAGCCGTCGCCGGATTGAGAGGTCAGGATGGCGCCCTGGTCGACCCACTGGCCGGCCGCGATGCCGCCGGCCGAGGTCGTCAGGCCGATGGCCGACTTCTGCGAGCCGAAGCTGGAGATGGCGTAGTAGCAATAGCCCAGGCCGTTGTACTCACCGCAGCCGGGTGCCCAGACCATGGCGGTCTTGTCGGCCGGCAGATAGGTTTTCCACCAAGCCAGGCCGCTGCCGAAGATGGGCAGGCCCTGGGTCCAGGCATGGCCGTCGCTGGAGTATTTGACGCCGATGCCGCCGTTGTCGGTGGTCTCGAACAGCCACCAGGTCGAGCTGGTCTTGTAGATATTGGGATCGTGGGTGCCGAGGGAGCCGCTCAGCGTCCAGGGCGCGGCTTGGGCAGGAGCCAGCAGGGCGCCGAGCGCGCATGCGGCGGCCAGGCGCACGAGGCGCTTCAAGGTCAGGAACATGGTTTGTCTCCGGGTGTGGCGGGCCGCCTCGTCGTGGGCGGGCCTCGTGGGGTTGCCCGTTGCCGGCGCCAGCCCCGGGCAAATCAATTAAACATGACTATTTGCAGATAAACACCCCCTCGATTACGCCGATTCAACAATTGGCATCGCTTAAAAGTAATACTTAAACTTTTGTGGCATCACCCGGGGCATGCAAGCGTAACCACGGCGGCTCGGGAGGGAGGCAGCAGCGGCTTCCTACAATGCCGCGATGTCTGAGACCGCTGTTCAAGAGCTTCCCTTTGTCCACCTGCGCATGCACACCGAGTTCTCGGTCGTGGATGGCACCTTGAGAACCGACGACGCCGCCGACGCCGCGGCCAAGGACGGGCAGGTGGCGGCGGCCATCACCGACCTCGCCAACCTGTTCGGCGGCATCAAGTTCTATTCGGCCTGCCGCAAAAAGGGCGTGCAGCCCATCCTGGGCGCCGACTGCTGGCTGGAGAGCGACGCCACCGACAAGCCGCCCACCCGCCTGCTGCTGCTGGTGCAGGACAAGCAGGGTTATCTGAACATCTCCGAGCTGCTGTCGCGCGCCTGGATCGAGAACGTGCAGCGCAACCAGGCCTGCCTGAAGTTGGAATGGCTGCAGGAGCTGGGCGACGGGCTGATCTGCCTGTCGGGTGCCCAGCATGGCGGCCTGGGCCAGGCCTTGATGCAGGGTGACAAGGTGCGCGCCACCGAATGGGCGCAGAAGCTGGCGGCGATCTTCCCGGGCCGCTTCTACATCGAGCTGCAACGCGCCGGCCTGCCGGGCCAGGAAGCCCTGGTGCACGCCAGCGTGCCGCTGGCCGCCGAGCTGGGCCTGCCCGTCGTCGCCACCCATCCCATCCAGTTCCTCGGCGAGGACGATTTCGAAGCCCACGAGGCGCGTGTCTGCGTCGCCGAGGGCGAGACCCTGGCCAACCCCAAGCGCATCAAGCGCTTCCTGCCCAGCCAGCATTTCAAGACCCAGGCGCAGATGCGCGAGCTGTTCAAGGACGTGCCCAGCGCCATCCAGAACACGATCGAGATTGCGCGCCGCTGCTCGTTGACCCTGGTGCTGGGCAAGCCGCAGCTGCCCAATTTCCCGACACCGCTGCTGGAAGACGGCACGCCGATGCCGATGGACCAGTACTTCCGCGAGCTGAGCCACGAAGGCCTGGTGGGGCGACTGAAGCATCTCTTCCCCAACGAGGCCGAGCGCGAGAAGGAGAGGCCGCGCTATGTCGAGCGCCTGGACTTCGAGCTCAACACCATCATCAAGATGGGCTTCCCGGGTTATTTCCTCATCGTGTCGGACTTCATCCGCTGGGCCAAGGAAAACGGCTGCCCGGTGGGCCCGGGCCGGGGTTCGGGCGCCGGCTCCCTGGTCGCCTATGCGCTGCTGATCACCGACCTGGACCCGCTGCGCTACAACCTGCTGTTCGAGCGCTTCCTGAACCCCGAGCGCGTCTCGATGCCCGACTTCGACATCGACTTCTGCCAGGGCAACCGCGACCGCGTCATCGACTACGTCAAGGACAAGTACGGCCGTCCGGCGGTCAGCCAGATCGCGACGTTTGGCACCATGGCCGCCAAGGGCGCGCTGCGCGACATCGGCCGCGTGCTGGGCATGGGCTTCGGCCATGTGGACTCCATCGCCAAGCTCGTTCCCGCTCCGCCCGGCAAGACAGTGACGCTGGCCAAGCTGCCGCCCAATTTCGACCCGGACAAGGCCAAGATGGTCTATGCCCGCCACGAGTCGCCCGAGATCGAGGAGCGCGAGAAGGCCGACGAGGAAGTGGCCGGCCTGCTGGAGATGGCGGCGCGGGTGGAGGGTACGGTGCGCTCCATCGGCATGCACGCCGGCGGCGTGCTGATCGCGCCGGGGAAGATCACCGACTTCTGCCCGCAGTACCAGCAGCCCGGCTCCACCTCCGCCGTCAGCCAGTACGACAAGGACGACGTGGAGGCCATCGGCCTCGTCAAGTTCGACTTTTTGGGCCTGGCCACGCTGACCATCCTGGAGCTGGCCAAGGACTTCATCGTCGCCCGCCACGCCGACCGCAAGGACTTCGACTGGGCCAATGTGCCTCTGGTCGACAAGAAGGTCTTCGACCTTTTCGGCAAGGGCTACTCCGAGAGCGTGTTCCAGTTTGAATCGCCCGGCATGCAGCGCCTCCTGAAGGACGCCAAGCCCTCGCGCTTCGAGGACCTGATCGCGCTGGTGTCGCTGTACCGCCCTGGCCCCATGGACCTGATCCCGTCCTTCGTGGCCCGCAAGCACGGCAAGGAGACCATCGAGTACCCGCACCCGCTGCTGGGCCAGGTGCTGGAGGAGACCTATGGCGTCTTCGTCTACCAGGAGCAGGTGATGCAGGCGGCCCAGGTGCTGGGCGGCTACAGCCTCGGCGGCGCCGACATGCTGCGCCGCGCCATGGGCAAGAAGAAGGCCGAGGAAATGGCCATGCACCGCGAGATCTTCCGCAAGGGGGCCGCGGAGAAGGGCATCGATCAGGCCAAGGCCGACGAGGTCTTCGACCTGATGGAAAAGTTCGCGGGCTACGGCTTCAACAAGTCGCACGCCGCCGCGTATGCGCTGCTGAGCTATCACACCGCCTGGCTGAAGACGCACTACACGGCCGAGTTCTACGCCGCGAACATGACCATCGAAATGGACGACACCGACAAGCTCAAGGTGTTGCTCAACGACGCCAAGATCTTCGGCATCGAGTTCCAGTCGCCCTGCGTCAACAAGGGGCAATACCGCTTCGAGCCGCTGTCCAACCGCCTGGTCAACTACGGCCTGGGTGCCGTCAAGGGCACGGGCCGCGGCGCCATCGAGGCCATCATCGCGGCGCGCGAGGCCGGCGGGCCTTTCCTGAGCTTCTACGACTTCTGCCTGCGAGTGGACCGCAAGGCGGTCAACAAGCGCGTGGTGGAGGCGCTGATCAAGGCCGGCGCCTTCGACTCCATCAATCCCGAGCGCTCCAAGCTGCTGGCCAGCGTCGCGCGCGGCTACACCCATGCCGAGACGACCGAGGCCAATGCCGACCAGGGCGGCCTGTTCGACTTTGGTGACTCGCACGCATCCAGCACCGCCGAGCCCGACCTCGTTGACGCGGCGCCCTGGAGCATCAAGGAACGCCTGTCGCTGGAGAAGACGGCCATCGGCTTCTATCTGTCGGGCCATCTCTTCGACCAGAGCGGCACCGAGGTGAGGCGCATCGTCAAGCGCCAGATCGCCGATCTGCAGGACAGCCGCGAACCGGTGCTCGTCGCCGGCATCGTCAGCGGCATGCGCGTCATCAACGGCCAGCGCGGCCGCGTCGCCATCTTCAAGATCGACGACAAGAGCGATGCCATCGAGGCGGTGGCCAACGAGGAGCTGCTGAACGCCAACAAGGAGCTGCTGGCCGAGGACGAACTCATCATTGCCCAGGGCAAGGTGCAGAACGACCGCTTCTCGGGCGGCCTGCGCATGAATGTGCAGGCGGTCTGGAGCCTGGCCGCGGCGCGGGCGCGGTTCGGCCGGCATCTGCTGCTGGGCAATGCCGGCGCGGCCGGGCTCATCAAGGAGCTGGTGGAGCGCTTCCCGCCGCGCGACGTCGAGACGGAAGAGGGCGGTACGAGGAAGCTCGGCCTGCCGGTGCGGGTGTCGGTCAAGGCCGAGCCCGAGGGCGGCGGTGTCGGCGCGCGCTGGCTGGTCGAACTGGGCGAAGCCAGCCGTTTCTGGCCCGCCGACGATGCTTTAGCCAAATTGGGCACGGCAGCTGAGGTCATATACGAAGTGGGATAAGGCTTGCCATCGGCGATGATTTCGCCCACATGCTGCAAGCCGTGCCCAAGCCCGCATCCCAATCGATGGGGCTCAACCGTACGCAGCCGGTCACAGGGCTGATCCTGACCGGTGGCGGCGCCCGTGCGGCCTATCAGGTCGGCGTGCTGGCAGCCATCGCCCAGCTGCGGCGTGACGCCGGCCAGACCCAGCACAATCCCTTTCCCGTCATCAGCGGCACCTCGGCAGGCGCCATCAACGCGTCGACGCTGGCCTGCCACGCCGACGACTTCGACGGCGCCGTCGACGGCCTGCTGCACCTCTGGCAGGGCCTGCATGTCGAGAACATCTACCGCGCCGACGCCTTCGAGGCGGTGCGCAGCGGCGCACGCTGGCTGAGCATGCTCAGCCTGGGCTGGGCCATCGCGCGCTGGACGCGCAGCCGCCCGCGCAGCCTGCTGAACAACGCGCCGCTGCGCGAGTTGCTGGCGCGTTATCTGGACATGCCGCGCATCGAGTCCATGCTGGATGGCGGCCACCTTCGCGCCCTGGCCTTGACGGGCTCCAGCTACACCTCAGGCCAGCACGTCACCTTCTTCCAGACCCACCACCACATCGTGCCCTGGCTGCGCGAGCAGCGCATGGCGGTGCAGGCCAAGCTGAGCCTGGCCCATCTGATGGCCTCATCGGCCATCCCCTTCATCTTCCCGGCCGAGCTGATCGACCTCGAAGGCGTGCCCGAGTGGTTCGGCGATGGTTCCATGCGCCAGAGTGCGCCCATCTCGCCGGCCGTGCACCTGGGTGCCGAGCGGGTGCTCGTCATCGGGGCGGGTCGCATGAAGGAGCCCGAAGGCCGGCGTGTCGGCGCGAATGAACAGCATCCCAGCATGGCCCAGATCGCCGGTCATGCCCTGTCCAACATCTTCCTGGATGCGCTGTCGGTGGACGTCGAGCGTCTGCGCCGCATCAACCGCACGCTCGCCCTGCTGCCACGCGAGACGCGGGCGGCGACGGCGCTGCGGCCCATCGAGCTACTCGTCATCGCGCCGAGCCGGCGCCTGGACGATCTGGCCGGCGAGCACCAGGCCAGCCTGCCGAATTCGGTGCGAGCCATGCTGCGCGCCTTCGGCGTCAGCGGCAAGGGCAACAAGACCAGCGGCTCGGCCCTGGTCAGCTATCTGCTGTTCGAGCCCAGTTTCGTCAACGAATTGATCAACCTGGGCATGAGCGACACCCTAGCCAAGCGGGCCGAGGTGCAGCGCTTCTTCGGCTGGCCGGCACGAGCGCCGCAGATCGATCCGATCTCGCTGCGCCGCAGCCGCTCAGCCGGCTTCGCTGCCGGCTGTTGAGAAGGGCTGGCCGGCCACCCGCAGCCCGGCGAGGGACAGCTTGCGGGCCATGGCGGCCTTGACGCCCGGAACGCGCCGTGTCAGGTCGGCCCAGTCCTTGAACGGCCGTGCGGCCAGCAGGCGCTGAACCAGGGTCGGGCCCAGGCCAGGCAGGGATTCGAGTTCGGCTCGGGTCGCCGTGTTCGCATCGATCTCGGCCTGGGCCAGGGCCGGCACTGCCGCCCACAGCAGCAGCGCCCGACGTCTCATGCTTCGCCTGCTTGGGCGCGCACCATGGCCGCATAGGCGCCATCGCGCGCGATCAGCTCGGCATGCGTGCCGGTTTCCACGAGCTTGCCGGCACCGAGCACATGGATGGCATCGGCATCGCGGATGGTGGACAGGCGGTGGGCGATGACGATCAGCGTCTTGCGGCCGGACCAGGCGGCCAGGGCCTGTTGCACGGCACGCTCACTCTCGGTGTCGAGAGCCGAGGTGGCCTCGTCGAAGATCCAGATCGGCGCCTCCTTGTACAGAGCCCGGGCAATCGCCAGGCGCTGGCGCTGGCCGCCCGACAGCTTGCTGCCATTGGCGCCGACACTGGTCTCGACGCCCTCCGGCAGGGTCTGCGCAAAGTCCCACAGATGCGCGGCGCGCAGGGCGGCCTCCAGGCGCGCTTCGTCGCGCGGCTGGGCATAGGCGATGTTGTTGGCCACCGAGTCGTCGAAGAGGACGATGTCCTGGGACACGACGGCGAACTGGCGGCGCAGGGACAGGCGCGTCAGCATCTCGACGTCGTTGCCATCCAGCAGGATGCGCCCGCTATCGGGTCGGCCGAAGCCCAGCAGCAGATGGATGATGGAACTCTTGCCCGCGCCCGAGGCGCCGACCAGGGCCGTCGTCTTGCCGGCCGGGAAGGCCAGGCTCAGGCCATCCAGGGCCGGCTGGACCGCGCCCGGATAGGTCAGCCGCACATCCTGCATCTCGAGGTCGCCATGCGCGTGGACCGGCAGCTCAAGGGCGCCGCTGTCAGCTTCCTTGGGCGCGTCCATCAGCTCGAAGCAGCCCTTGGCGATGACGGAGGCGCGCGTCAGCGGCGCGGCCAGGTCGGACAGATGGCGCAGCCGCGAAGTCAGCAGCAGCAGGGCGGTGACGAACTCCGCAAAGGCCTGCACGCCGGTGCCCTGGGCGCGGGCTTGCCACAGCGTCACGCAGATGATGAAGGACAGGCCGATGGCGGCGACGAGCTGGGACAGGGGCTGGGCCAGGGCGCCGGCGGTGGCCGTCTTCAGATTGTTGCGGCGCACTTCGTGGGCGACGTCGGCAAAGCGCTGGCGTTCATGCGCCTCGGCGCCGAACTGCCGCACCACGCGCCAGGCACGGGCGAGGTCGTCCACCTTGTTGACGAGCATCAGCTGCGAGTCGTAGCTGCGCGTGGCCATCAGTCGCATGCGCTGGTTGACCTTCTTCATGATGAGGGCCATCAGCGGTGTGACGACGAGACTGAGCAAGGTCAGCTGCCAGTTCAGGTAGAAGAGGTAGGCCAGCATCGCGAGGGCGGGCAGGCCGTCGCGCAACACGCTGATGCCGACGTCGCCGACGAGTTGCAGGATCTGCTGCGGGTCGTTGACGATCTTGCTGACGGCCGTGCCCGGCTGCATGCGGGTGTAGATCTGGGCATCCAGGCGCAGCAGGGCGTTGACGAGGGCCGCGCGGAAGTCCATCACGCTGCGCGTGACGGTCCAGTTGAAGAGGTACTGCCCCGCGAAGCCAAAGACGCCGCGCATCAGATAGAGGCCGATCAATACCACCGGAATCATCCACAGCGGAAAGGCGTCTTTGGCAAAGCCTTCGCCGAAGGCATAGCCGATCAGCTTGGGGATCATGGGCTCGGTGGCCGCCGCGCCGACATAGGCCAGCACGGTGAACAGGGCGCCCCAGCGGTGGGGGTAGACGAATTGCCCCAGGCGACGGGCGACGGAAGCGTGAGTGTCGACAGACATGGGGCGCGATTGTCGTCCGTGTTTCAATGGCGCCCCCATGCGCATTGCCCACCTTCTTTTCACCAAACGCTTTGCAGGCAGCGAGCGCTACGCGATCGAATTGGCGAACGCGCAGGCCGAGCATCACGAGGTCTGCTTCCTGCTGAACCCGGCCGCCGCCGAAGACCGGCCGGACGCCTGGGCCGGGCGGCTTGATCCGCGCGTGCAGCAGGTGCGCCTGGGCCTACCGTGGCTGATGCCCGCCACGCGAGCAGCGCGTTGGGCGCGGGCGTGGCGGCCCGACGTCTGCCACGCCCACCTCAGCTATGCCTGCAAGGCCTTGTCGGGCATGCCGGCGGCCGGAGTCGCGACCCTGCACATCGCCTACAAGGCGCGCCAGCACGCCCACCTCGATGGGCTGATTGCCATCACGCCGCAGCAGCTGGCGCAGATACCGGCCGACTATGCGGGGCGGGTGGCACAGATCTCCAACTGGAGCGAGCCACGGACGCCCGCCGCCGGCGCACGCGAGCGCCTGCGTGCGGCCTGGGGCGTGGCGCCGCAGGACCTGTTGATCGGCACGCTGGGGCGGGGCGAGTACAGCAAGGGCTGGGACCTGCTGGTCGAGGCCTTCATGCGGGCCCGCCTGCCGGACGCGCGCTTGGTGCTGGTGGGCGAAGGGCCGGAGTGGAATGCCGTGCGTGTGCGGGCGCCGGCCGAGGTCGTCATGCCGGGCTTCACGAATGAGCCGGAAAACTGCCTGGCCGCCTTCGACGTCTTCGTCAGCGCCGCCCGCAGCGAGCCTTTTGGCCTGGTGTTTCTGGAAGCCATGCATGCCGGCCTGCCTATCGTCGCGACGGCGACCGAGGGCGCCACCTATCTGGGCGGCAGCTTCGAAGCCCTGACGCCCTGCGGTGACGCTGCCGAACTGGCGGTCGCGCTGGCGCGGGTGAGCGAGTCCAGGTCCAAGGGCGAGGACTTGCGGCGTCTCCACCCCGTCGAGCGCTTCGGCCGGGCGGCGCGGGCGGCGGAGATCGAGGACTTCTACCGCGATTGCATCGCCGCACGGCGACGCCGGTCAATCGTTTGAACAGGGCGACTCCATCTGCCGCCCTGCTTCATTCGCAGTTGCCCATATTCAAGCGATAACGGCGAGGCGGCCCAATAAATAGCCGCCTCGCCGTTTGGTCGACTCACTCAGTCGAACGGTGCTGACTGGGCAATATCAGTTCAGAACCATTCCGCCGCCGCCACCACCGCCGCCACCACCACCACCACCGGCCGAGGTCGGGCCGACGACCGGGTAGGAGGGCATGGTGTTGTTCCAGGGGTCGATACCCGCGCCGTCCAGCGGCGTGCACAGGAAGGCATTGTTGCCGACGTGGACGCCGGTCATGACCCAGTTGACCGGGCAGGCGTGCATATGCGATGCGGCGGAATTCGGGCGACCGGTGTTGTAGTTGACGCTCTCATTCCAGGTCTGCAGCGTGCGGCCGCCGACCGGTGCGGCGCACCAGATCTTGTTATTTTGAACATGCAAGCCCGTCATGATCTTGCCGACCGGGCAGGCGATCATGCCCTGGCGGACGACGGCGGTGTCCGATACAAACAAATTGTCGCTGGCCGCCTTCGAGCAAAGCAGCTGGTTATTGATGACATGCAGGCCGGTCATATAGCCGCCGGTACTCATGGTGGCCAGCAGGACATCATTCTGGCCGTTGATGCGCCAATAGCCCATGGTGGCACTGCCACCGCAGTTGTGATAGAAGAGTTCCTGCCCGTACGGGGTGATGGACGGAATATCGATATATTCCTGGTTGACCGGCAGGCCATAGTAGAACTGACCCCAGGCCACGGCGAGAGTTTGCGCCATGCCGCTTGTGGAATAGATCAATGCCGCGGCGGCGATCATTGATTTGGTGAACGATTTTTTCATCTTACCCTGTACAGAATTGGTTAATACGCGATTGTCGAAATGACCCGTGCGGATACTTGAAAAACAATAAGCGGGCCAGTCCGACGCCTGCAGCATAGAGTGCACACTAATTCCCTGACTGGGCGTATTGAGGCGCTTTCGCGCTTCGCGTGAACCCTAATACTTTGATTGAGGGGATGCGGCCGCCGGCCGTGTTCGTGCAGCGGCTCTGCGCGTGGGCATGCCGAGGCGTGGGCTTGGAGTCGAGCCGTGGAACGGCAGCGCTATGACGCTGCGGCTAGACCTGGCGCCACCATTGGAGGCCGCGCAACCAGCGGCCCCGCCTGAAGTAGGCGACCAGCAATTCGCGGCGCGATAGCGGCGAGCTGCTGTCAAAGCGCGCCGCGTCGGCCTGCAGCCCGGCCAGCGCTTCGCCGCCGAGTTGCAGACGGCGCCGTCGGGAACGCAACAGCGTGCGCGCGCAGAAGTGCGCAATCTCGAACCTCGCGTCATCGTCCAGCGCAGGCAGCTCGCTGGCGAGCCCGGCCAGGGACCAGGTCCAATCGTCTAATTGCTTCACATTCAGCGAGGACAGCAGGCTGCCGCCGCGCTGCCGGTAGGCGATCCAGACCTCGGCCACATGCAGATGCCGGGGCGTGTGCAAGGCCAGGCGCGGGAAGACGGCCATGTCCTCGAAGACGCGGCCTTCGGGAAAGCGCAGCCGGGCCGGCCAGCAGGCGCGGCGCACGATCTTGCTCCAGGGATGAAACTGGCCGTACACGAACATGCCGCGCAGGCGCTGGCTCACGTCCTCCTGCATCACGTGGGCAGGGCCGTCGAAGCTGGCGATATGGCGGTGGCGCGGCTTGGTGGACGCTGTCGACGGGCCGTCGTCGAAGATGCGGAAGTTGCAGGTCAGCAGGTCGGGGCGATGCTGCTGGAGCAGGGACTTCAAGCGCGGGATGACGCCGGGCTCGACCAGGTCATCGGGGTCGATGAACCAGAGGTAGTCGCCGCGCGCCTCGTCCAGCAGTCGGTTGCGTGCGGCGCTGACGCCGCGGTTTTCGGGCTGACGGACCAGGCGGGCCTGGGGCAGCAATTGCTCGACGAGGGCGGCAGATGCATCGGGCGAGGCGTCGTCGACGAAGACCAGCTCCACGCCTTCATCGAGCTGTGGCTTCAACGACTCGATGCAGCTTCGCAGCCAGGGCTCCACCCGATACATCGGGAACAGCAGGCTTAGCCAAGGCGCCGTGCTCACGGCTTGCTGTCGAGCAAGTGGCGCAGGGCGCTGAAGGGCGACACCCAGCCGCGCCGCCAGTTGCGCTCGACGATGGTGCGATCACCTCCGCGCAGTTTCAGCACGGCCGGCAGCACGCGGGGGCAGGGCACCAGGGCCAGGCGGGCATAGAGGTGGCGCTTGCGCCAGCCCACGCCGGCATGCCAGGCAAAGGGGCCGTCCTCGGCGCGCAGCAGCAGCAGGCGCGCGAGTTGCGGTTCGCGGTCCAGCAATTCGCTGGCGGCGACATGCATCAGCAGATAGCGCTGGAAGTCGTCGGTCAGGGCCTGCACGACTCGGGCGTGACGGCCTTCGGCCTGCAGGCGCGCCAGCAGGGCCTCGGCACCTTCGTCCAGCGCGCGGTCGAAGGCCGTGGCCAGGGCCGTGACAAAGCGCCCGCCGGGCACCGAGGCCATCAGCCAGTTCTCGACGATGGGCAGCTCCGGCCGCGTCGTGTAGCGGTCGATGTAGAAGCCGATGTAGTCTGCCGCGCGGCGCTTGCGGGTCTCGTGCAGCCAGGCCAGGTCGCGGCTCAGCAGCATGGAGGCGTCCATCCAGATACCGCCGTGGCGCGCCAGCAGCTGGATGCGCAGCCAGTCGGCCTGACGGTAGGCGGGCAGGGCGTCGAAGTCGGCGCGCAGTTCCGGCAGCCAGCTGGAGACGCTGTCACGGTCCAGCAGGCGCACCTCATGATCGGGGGCGAAGCGGCGCCAGTTGGCCAGGCAGGCCTGGATGAAGGCGGGCGCCGGCGCGGTCTGCCAGTAGGTCCAGATGAGCTTGGGAATTTCGCCCTGGCACAGCGGTGCGTTGTCGCCCACCATGACGGCGCGGGTCTGCGCCGGCACCCTGGCCCGCAGCACGGTGGCCAGTTCGCGCAGCACCAGGCCAGCGATGATGGCCATCACGGCCAGCACGACGATGTTCATTCTTTCCAGTGGTCGGCGATCCAGGGCGCCGGCCGCGCATGCCGCCAGTTGCCGTTGCTGCGGCCGGCCAGCGCGTCGGGCGGGTTCATGACGCCGTGGAAGATCAGGATGCGGGCGCCGTCGGGGATGAAGGGGTCGCGCCAGTAGCTCGTCGGCCAGGCCGGGATGCAGTGGTATTTGTAGCTGGCGCACCAGGCGTCGTCCCAGTACTGCAGCTTGCCCTGGCGGTGCAGCACCGCGGACAGGAAAGCCTGCTCGTTGCGGAACTCGGCCTTGGCCTTGGCCTGGTCAGCGACGAACTCGGTCAGCACGTCCTGGTGAGCGCCTAGCTCCCAGCGGTAGACCGAGGAGTTGCCGGTGACGCGCCAGGGGCGCTTCCAGTCGTGGATGACGAGGAACTCGCCGGAGACCTCGAAGAAGGGCGTGATGTCGCCGACGATGACGACGTCCAGGTCCAGGAAGAGCGCCGTGCCGCTCAGGCCGTAGTCGTTGACGAGGACGGGGCTGAAGGTGGTCAGCTTCTTCCAGCCGCGTTCGGGCTCGCCGTTGGGCAGGGTCAGCTCGGGGATGGGGAAGCAGCGCACCTCGGGGCGGATGCCTTCGGTGCGGTCGGTCAGGCAGACGAACTGGAAGTCGCCCTTCAGATGCCGGCGCACCATCGCATAGAGGCGATTGACGTACTCGGGGCCGTATTTGGTGCCCCACTTCATGCAGACGATGGTGCGCTTAGAGTTCTTCGACATGGCGCGGGGGGTAGGTGTCCCAGTTGAGGCAGCCGGGGCACTGCCAGAAATAATGGGCGGCTTCGAAGCCGCAGGCGGCGCAGCGGTAGCGCAGCAGCGGCTTGGTGGCTTTTTCAAGCGTCTGCACCATGGGCCCGGCCTCGTCGGCAGGCAGCGCGTTGGCGTTGAGCTTGAGCAGGTCGGTCGCGGCGGACAGGGCGGGCTGCTCACGCAGATGGGCGGCAAGGCGCTCGCGCTGCGGGCCGGGCTGCAGCGTGGCCAGGGCGCGCAGCAGATGCATGCTGGGCGCTCGCTGATACTGCTCCTGCAGGATGGCGACGGCGCGCTCCGGTTGGCCCAGGCTCTGCGCGGCCGCGGCGCAATCGGCAGCGACGAGGTTGAAGGCCGGCGGATTGGCGGTCAGCAGCTTGGCAAATGCCGCCAGGGCGGCCTCCGCCTGCCCGGCCTTCAGCAGCAGCTGGCCCTGCAGCACATAGGCCCGTGCCGACTCGGGCGCGCGGCGCTGGGCCTGTTCGAGCAGTGATGGCACCAAGTCGGTGTGGCCCTGGGACTGGGCGACCAGGGCCTGCTCGCAGAGATAGTGGGCGATGCGGCTGGAGAAGGAGCCGGTGCCGGCCGATTCCAGCTCGGCGGCCACCTCGGCGGCCTTGGCCCAGTCGCGCGAGCGCTCGTACAGCGACAGCAGGGCCAGACGGGCCTCGCGCTCGAAGGCGGTGCCGCGCAGCTCGGCATAGGCGGCCTCGGCGCGGTCGAACAGGCCGGCCTTGAAGAAGTCCTGGGCCAGCTCATGCTGGGCGCGGTCGCGGTCGGCCTTGGGCAGGTCGCCCCGGCGCAGCAGATGCTCATGCACACGCACGGCGCGCTCGGTCTCACCGCGGCGGCGGAACAGGCTGCCCAGCGCAAAGTGCAGCTCGGAGGTGTCGGGGTCGTTCTGGACCGCCTCGATGAAGGCGTCGATGGCCTTGTCCTGCTGCTCGTTCAAGAGCAGGTTCAGCCCCTTGAAATAGGCCTTGGGCGACTCGCGCTGCTCGAGCTTCCACTGCTTGGAGTCGAGCTTGGAGGCCAGCCAGCCGAGGACGAAGACGACGGGCAGGACGAAGAGCAGCCAGCGCGGATCAAACTCCATCTTGGTGAGCAGCGTAAGGGGCAGTGGGGACTTCGGGAGCCGGCACGGGAGCGCCCGGCAGGGGTTCGGCTCGCTGGGCGGCGCGGCGGTGGCGCCACCAGGCCGGCACCATGGCCAGCACGCCGAAGGCGGCGCCGAAGCCAAAGGCCAGCAGCACGATGATGACCTGCGGCGCACGCCATTCGTGGCCGAAGAACCAGCGCACGACGGCCTCGTGGCTGTTGTTCAGCGCAAAGGCGAACAGCGTGAAGAAGAGCAGGGCCCGCAGGAGCCAGACAAGGGTGCGCATGGCCCCGGATTCTGACTCAGGCGACCTCAGGCGTCCGTCACCGGAAGATGCTTGTCGACGGCCTCGCGCAGAGCCTTGCCCGGCTTGAAGTGGGGCGCCAGCTTCTCGGGGATCATGACCTGCTCGCCGCTGCGCGGGTTGCGGCCGACGCGGGGCGGGCGGCGGCTGATGGAGAAGCTGCCAAAGCCGCGGATCTCGATGCGGTGGCCGCGCGCCAGGGCGTCGCTCATGGCGTCGAGGATGGTCTTGACGGCGAACTCGGTGTCGCGCTGGGTCAATTGGCCAAATCTTTCGGCGAGCACGGCGACGAGGTCGGAGCGGGTCATGGCAGAGCGGCTTTGTCGTTATGAAATTGAAACAGGCCCGCTGGCGAGGGCCGGCGAGCCTGTTGGGGAGCATACCCGGCCTGCGAACGGGCCGGGCAGTTCAAACAGGGCTTAGTTGCCCTGGTTGTCCAGCTTGGCGCGCAGCAGGGCGCCCAGGCTGGTCGTGCCGGCGTTTTCACGCTCGCTCGACTGGTTCAGGCGCTGCATGGCTTCCTGGCTGTCGGCGTTGTCCTTGGCCTTGATGGACAGCTGGATGTTGCGGGTCTTGCGATCCACGTTGACGATGATGGCGGTGACTTCGTCGCCTTCCTTCAGCACGTTGCGGGCGTCTTCCACGCGGTCGCGGGAGATTTCCGAAGCGCGCAGATAGGCCATCACGCCGTCAGCCAGCTCGATCTCGGCGCCGCGCGGGTCGACGGTCTTGACCTTGCCGGTCACCGACGCGCCACGGTCATTGATCGTGGTGTAGGCGGTGAAGGGGTCGCTGTCCAGCTGCTTGATGCCCAGCGAGATGCGCTCGCGCTCGACGTCCACGGCCAGCACGACGGCTTCGACTTCCTGGCCCTTCTTGAAGTTGCGCACGGCGGTTTCGCCGGTCTCGTCCCAAGACAGGTCGGACAGGTGCACCAGACCGTCGATGCCCTGGGCCAGGCCCACGAACACGCCGAAGTCGGTGATGGACTTGACCGGACCCTTGACCTTGTCGCCGCGCTTGACGTTCTCGGCGAACTCTTCCCACGGGTTGGCCTTGCACTGCTTCATGCCCAGGCTGATGCGACGCTTGTCTTCGTCGATTTCCAGGACCATGACTTCGACTTCGTCGCCCAGCGAGACCAGCTTGCTGGGAGCGATGTTCTTGTTGGTCCAGTCCATCTCGGAGACGTGGACCAGGCCTTCGATGCCCGGCTCGATCTCGACGAAGGCGCCGTAGTCGGCGATGTTCGTGACCTTGCCGAACAGGCGGGTGCCGGTCGGGTAGCGGCGGGCCACGCCGAACCACGGGTCGTCGCCCAGCTGCTTGATGCCCAGCGAGACGCGGTTCTTCTCGGCGTCGAACTTCAGGACCTTGGCCGTCAGTTCCTGGCCAACCGTCACCACTTCGCTCGGGTGACGGACACGGCGCCAGGCCATGTCGGTGATGTGCAGCAGGCCGTCGATGCCGCCGAGGTCGACGAAGGCGCCGTACTCGGTGATGTTCTTGACCACGCCCTGGACGATCGCGCCTTCCGACAGCGTTTCCAGCAGCTTGGCGCGCTCTTCACCCATGGAGGCTTCGACCACGGCACGACGCGACAGCACAACGTTGTTGCGCTTGCGATCGAGCTTGATGACCTTGAATTCCATGGTCTTGCCCTCGAACGGGCTCATGTCCTTCACCGGGCGGGTGTCCAGCAGCGAACCGGGCAGGAAGGCGCGGATGCCGTTGACGAGGACGGTCAGGCCGCCCTTGACCTTGCCGGAGACGGTGCCGGTCACGAAGTCGCCGGACTCCAGGGCCGTTTCCAGGCTCAGCCACGAGGCCAGGCGCTTGGCCTTGTCGCGCGACAGGATGGTGTCGCCGTAGCCGTTTTCGATGGCGTCGATGGCGACGGAGACGAAGTCGCCGACTTGGACTTCCAGTTCGCCCTGGTCGTTCTTGAATTCGTCGATGGGCACATAGGCCTCGGACTTCAGGCCGGCGTTGACGACGACGAAGTTGTGCTCGACACGAACGACCTCAGCGGAGATCACTTCGCCGGCGCGCATGTCGGAGCGCTGCAGCGACTCCTCGAACATGGCGGCAAAGGATTCCATGCCGGAGGCTTGGGCGGTTTGGGTTTGGGACATGTTGATGGATCCTGATGCGCCGCCGAAAGCGGCGCTGCGGTGCAGGCGAACCTGCGGGTTAGTTTGTTGAGTTCCGCCGATCACGAGGAACTTGCGTTCCTCTGCCAATCGGACTGGCATCCGATGGAGGCCGGCGGGCCCTGGCTTCTTAGGCCTGGACCATTCAGGCAATCGCCATACCCGGAAAGGGTTGCGACGTCAGAACGGCCTGCGTTGTTGCCACCAATCCAGCACCTGAGTCACCGATTCCTCGATGCCCAGTGCCGAGTTGTCCAGCAGCAGCGCGTCTTGAGCGGGAGCCAGAGGTGAGGCCGAGCGGTTCTTGTCCCGTTCGTCCCGCGCCTCCAAATCTTCGCGCAAGCCTTTGATATTAGCCGAAATCCCTTTGGAAATCAATTGCTTATAGCGGCGCTCGGCGCGCGTGGCGGCGCTTGCCGTCAGAAATACCTTCAGCGGCGCGTCCGGGAAGATGGCCGTGCCCATGTCGCGGCCATCGGCCACCAGGCCGGGCAGGCGGCGAAAGCTCAATTGCAGCTCGTGCAGGGCCTGACGTACCGGCGTGTGCACCGCAACCTGGGAGGCGAGCAGGCCAGTGGCTTCGGCGCGCAGCCGCGCGCTGACATCCTCGTCGCCGAGGAAGACATGGCCGTCGCGGAAGCTGAGCTTGAGCGTCGGCACGATGGCGGCGACGGCCTCGCCGTTGTCCAGGTCCAGGCCGGCACGGCGGGCGGCCAGGCCGGTCACGCGGTACAGCGCCCCGGAATCCAGCACCTCGAAACCCAGGGCCTTGGCCGTTTCGTCGGCCAGCGTGCCCTTGCCGGAGGCGGTGGGGCCGTCGATGGTGATGACCGGGATGTCCTCGGCTTTCGCGGTGACAACGCCGAACAGCGTCTCGAAATAGTCCGGGAACGTCTTGGCGACGCAATGCGGTTCGAGGATGCGCACCGGCACGGGGCTTTCCGTGACCAAGCCGTTGAAGGCCGCCAGCGAGAAACACATCGCGACGCGGTGGTCGTCATAAGTGTGGATGGCGGCGGCCTTCCAGTCCCGCAGCGGCTGCACGCGGATCCAGTCCGGGCCCTCGTCGACCGTTGCGCCCAGCTTGCGCAATTCGGTCGCCATCGCGACGATGCGGTCGGTCTCCTTGACGCGCCAGCTGGCGATATTGATCAGCGTCGTCGGGCCGTCGGCATACAGCGCCATGACGGTCAGCGTCATCGCCGCGTCGGGGATGTGGTTGCAGTCCAGCGTGATGCCCTTGAGCGGCCAGGCGCCGCGGCGCACCTCCAACCAGTTGGGGCCGGCCTTGACTTCTGCGCCCATGGCGGCGGCGGCTTCGATGAAGCGCACATCGCCCTGCAGCGACTCGCTGCCAACGCCCTCGATGCGCATGGGCGCGTCGGCCGCGGCGATGGCGCCCAGGCCGACGAAGTAGCTGGCCGAAGACGCATCACCTTCGACAAACACCTCACCCGGGGAGCGGTAGCGGCTGCCGGCCGGGATGACGAAGGCTTCCCAGGCCTCGCGCCTGACCTCGATGCCAAAGCGTGCCAGCAGGGCCAGCGTGATCTCGATATAGGGCTTGGAGATCAGCTCGCCAATGACCTCGATGCGGATGTCGCGTTCGGCGACCAGGGGCAGGGCCAGCAGCAGGGCGGTCAGGAACTGGCTGGACACGTCGCCCCGCACCCGCACTGGCGTATCCAGAGCCAGCGCCGAGGGGCCACGCAGTCGCAGCGGCGGGTAGCCGGGGTTGCCGAGGTCGTCGATGGCGCAACCCAGGCCGCGCAGCGCGTCGACCAGATCGCCGATGGGCCGCTCGTGCATGCGCGGCACGCCCGAGACCTCGAAGCTGCCGCCTTGCGTGGCCGCCAGCACCGCCAGCGCCGCGGTGAGAGGGCGCATGGCCGTGCCGGCATTGCCGAGGAACAGCTGGGCTTCCTTGGCGCGCAGCTGGCCGCCCAGGCCGTCGATGACGATGGCTTCACCCTCGCGCCACACGCCGCAGCCCAGGGCCCGCAGCGCGTCCAGCATGACGGCCGTGTCATCGGACGCCAGCAGGTCGCGCACGACGGTCTTGCCTTCGCTCAAGGCTGCCAGCAGCAGCACGCGGTTGGAAATGCTCTTGGAGCCGGGCAGGCGCACCGTGCCCGCGGCACCGCGCAGCGGCGGCAGGTCGAGGAAGGGGATCTTGAACATCACTTGCCGGCCGGGCGGCCGGGAGGGGTAACAGGGGGCGGATTGCCCCAGGCGGAGCGGCCTTCGGCGATGGGGCGCAGCGCGGCTTCCAGGGCCGCGGCGTCACCGGTTTCGATCAGGGCTTCGAGCTGGTCCAGCATGGTGCGGAAACGCTTGGACTGGGCCAGCACCTCGTGCTTGTTGGCCAGCAGGATGTCGCGCCAGACCGCGGGCTCGCCGGCGGCGATGCGCGTGAAGTCGCGAAAGCCGGGGCCGGCCAGGCTCAGGTAGTCGCGCGCAGCGGGCTGTTCGGCAATGGCCTGGAAATAGGCGAAGGCCAGCAGATGCGGCAGATGGCTGACGGCCGCGAAGGCGGCGTCGTGGTTGTGCGGGCGCATCTTCAGCACCGTCGAGCCCAGGGCCGACCAGACATCAGTGGCGCGCTGCACGAGCTGAGGATTGGTGAAGGGCTGGGGCGTCAGGATGACCTGGCGGCCTTCGTAGAGATTGGCCTCGGCATGCTGGACGCCGCCCGACTCCTTGCCGGCAATCGGATGGCAGGGCACGAAGCTGGAGGCGCGCTCGCCCAGGGCCCGGCGGGCGGCCTCGATGACGTCGCATTTGGTCGAGCCCACGTCCATGAAGAGCACGCCGGGGTTCACGAGGTGGCGGATGGCCTTCAACGTGGCCTCGGTGGCGGACACCGGCACGGCGATCAGCACGATGTCCGAGCCCGAGACGGCGAGCAGCGCCGATTCGGCGGCGACGTCGATGACGCCGAGCTTCTTGGCCTGCTCGGTCGTCGACGGCGACTTGCTGTAGCCGATGACGCGGCGCACCAGGCCGGCCTTCTTCATCGCCAGCGCAAAGCTGCCGCCCATCAGGCCGCATCCGATCACGCCGAGCTGGTTGAACATGGTCAGGCCTCAGTTCTTCACGGGGTAGGCGCCGAGCATCTTGAAGAAGGCGCAGAGCTCGCGCAACTCGGCCAGCGCGTTGGCGACATGGGGCTGGGTCGGATGGCCGTCCAGGTCGATGTAGAAGTAGTAGTCCCACTGGCCGGTGCGGGCCGGGCGGGATTCCAGGCGCGTCATGGACACGCCATGCTTCTTCAACGGTACCAGCAGATCGTGCATGGCGCCCGGGCGATTGGGCACGGAGACGACGAGGCTGGTGCAGTCGCGCCCGGTGGCAGGCGGCGTCGCCATGGTCTGCGGCAGGCAGATGATGGCGAAGCGGGTGCGGTTGTAGGCCTCGTCCTGGATGGCGTGGGCCGTGATGTGCAGGCCGAACAGCGTCGAGGCGCGTTCACTGCCCAATGCCGCCCAGGCCGGGTTGGTCGCGGCCAGGCGCGAGCCCTCGGCATTGCTGGACACGGCGCGGCGTTCCACGTCGGGCAAGTGCTTGTTCAGCCAGTTCTGGCACTGCGCCAGGGCTTGGGGATGCGCCAGCACGGCCTCGATGCCGTGCATCGACGGTTCCTTGCGCATCAGGTTGTGGCGGATCAGCAGGCTGACCTCACCGACGACATGGCAGGGCGTGTGCAGGAAGAGATCCAGCGAGCGCGTGACGACGCCCTCAGTCATGTTCTCCACCCCGACGACGCCGAACTGCGCGCTGCCGCTGGCCGTCGCGTGGAAGACCTCGTCGAAGTTGGCGCAATACGTCATGTCGGCCGCGCCACCGAAGTATTCCAGCGCCGCCTGCTCGCAGAACGTGCCCATGGGGCCCAGCACGGCGACCCGCTGCGGCGACTCCAGCGCCAGGCAGGCGGACATGATCTCGCGCCAGATCGCCGACACATGCTCGGCCTTCAGCGGGCCGGGGTTGGCGGCGCGGATCTTGTCGATGACCTGGGCGACGCGGTCGGGGCGAAAGAAGGGCGTGCCCTCGGCGCGCTTGATCTCGCCGACCTGCTCGGCCACGCGGGCGCGCTGGTTCAGCAGCTCCAGCAGTTGCTTGTCCAGGCCGTCGATCTGGTCGCGCAGGGCGAGCAGGGCCTGGGAGGCGATGGGTTCAGCCATGGCGGGCCTCGAAATCCTTCATGAAAGACACCAGGGCCTGCACGCCTTCCAGCGGCATGGCGTTGTAGATCGAGGCACGCATGCCGCCCACCGATTTGTGGCCCTTGAGCTGCAGCAGGCCGGCCGACTTGGCTTCGGCGAGGAAGCTGTCGTTGAGCTTCTCGTCCTTCAGGAAGAAGGGCACGTTCATGCGCGAGCGGCAGCTCGGCTCGACGCGGTTTTCGTAGAAGCCGGAGGCGTCCAGGGCCGAGTACAGCAGCGCCGCCTTGTCGATATTGCGCTGCTCGATGGCCGCCAGGCCCCGCTTGCCGGCGTATTGCAGGCCCTTGACCCACTGGAACACCAGGCCGGCAACGTAGATGCCGAAGGTCGGCGGCGTGTTGTACATGGAGTTGTTCGCGGCCACGGTCTCGTAGTTGAAGGCCGTGGGGCAGATGTCCAGGGCGTGGCCGAGCAGGTCTTCGCGAACGAAGACCAGGGTCACGCCGGCGGGGCCGATGTTCTTCTGCGCGCCGCCGAAAGCCAGACCGACATGGTCCCAGACGATGGGGCGGGACAGCATGTGGGACGAGCAGTCGATGACCAGGGGCACGCCGTTGGCGATGCGCGGCAGGTCGTGGAACTCGACGCCATCGATGGTCTCGTTGGTGCAGACATGGACATAGGCTGCGTCGTCACGCAGCTGCCAGTCCTTGGGAATGTTGCGGCCATTGCCCTCGGCCGCGATATGCACATCGGCGTAGCGGCGCGCCTCGGCCGCGCTCTTGCGCGACCAGGAGCCGGTGACGATGGCGTCCACCTTGCCGCCACGGCTCAGGTTCAGCGGCACGATGGCGTTCTCGCCCAGGCCGCCGCCCTGCATGAAGAGGATGCGGAAGTTGGCCGGCACGGCGAGGAGTTCGCGCAGGTCGGCCAGGGCCGCTTCGAGGATGGCGCAGAACTCCTTGCCGCGGTGGCTCATCTCCATGACGCTCATGCCGCTGCCGTGCCAGTCCAGCATCTCGCTCGCCACCCGGTGCAGCACCGGTTCAGGGAGGGTCGCCGGGCCGGCGGAGAAATTGAACGGGCGGGATGAGATCATCGAGATGGGCGGGGAGCTACTTCTTGGCGGGTGCCGAGGCTGCGGGCTTGGGCGCCGTGTTGGCCGGCGGCGGCTGCAGGCCCAGCAGCTTGGCGAGGTTGTTCTGCGTGGTCTTGAGGCGGCCTTCCAGCGTCGGGCCGGCCTCGGCCATCACCTTTTGCGCGACGGCCTTCTGCAGTTCAACGCTGGCGAGGCCGAACTTCTGGCTGACCGGCGATTCTGCCCAGGCCACGATCTGCTTCAGTTCGTCCTCGTTGAAGCGTTCGTCCAGCAGGGCCGAAGCCGTGGCGGGCACGGCCTTGGAGACCTTGTCCTTCAGATAGGGCACGTTCTCGTCGATGAACTTCTTCAGCTCGGCGTCCATGGCCTTGGCCGTGGCTTCGCGCTTGTCGGCGGGCACCTGCTGCAGGGCGGCGCGGCCGCCGTTCATCAGCTGGGGCAGGGGGCCTTGCACGATGCTGGCGGCCAGGTTGTCGGCCAGGGCCTGCTGCTGCAGAGCGACGATCTTGTCGATCAAGGCTTTCTTGGCCGGGGAGGGGTCGGCCAGGGCGTTGCCGGCGGCCAGGGCCAGGGCGAGGGCCAGGCCCAGCTTGCGAGAAGTCATGTCAGTCCTTGGGAGCTTCGGGGGTGTCATCGGCCGCGCCTGCTTCACCGCCTTCGGCGTTGGCATCGGCTTCGTTGGCATCGTTCTCGACGATGCGTTGCAGGCCTGACAGCTTGGCGCCGTCATCCAGCGCGATCAGCGTGACGCCTTGCGTCGCGCGGCCGAGTTCGCGGATCTCGGCGACGCGGGTGCGCACCAGCACGCCCTTGTCGGTGATCAGCATGATTTCGTCTTCCGGGCGCACCAGGGTGGCGGCGACGACGCGGCCGTTGCGCTCGCTCTGCTGGATGGCAATCATGCCCTTGGTGCCGCGGCCGTGTCGCGTGTACTCGACGATGGAGGTGCGCTTGCCATAGCCGTTCTCGGTGGCGGTCAGCACGCTCTGGGTTTCGTCTTCGGCCACCAGCATGGCGATCAGGCGCTGGTCGGGCTCCAGCATCATGCCGCGCACGCCGCGGGCAGTGCGGCCCATGGGGCGCACATCGTCTTCGTCGAAGCGCACGGCCTTGCCGCCATCGCTGAACAGCATCACGTCGTGATGGCCGTCGGTCAGCGCCGCACCGATCAGATGGTCGCCCTCGTCCAGGTCGACGGCGATGATGCCGGCCTTGCGCGGGTTGCTGAAGTCCTTCAGCGACGTCTTCTTGACCGTGCCCATGGCGGTGGACATGAAGATGAAGTGGTCCTCGGGGAAGCTGCGGAATTCACCGGTCAGCGCCAGCACGACGGTGATCTTCTCGCCGGCCTGCAGCGGGAACATGTTGACGATGGGCTTGCCGCGCGAGTTGCGCGAGCCCTGCGGCACTTCCCAAACCTTGAGCCAGTAGACGCGGCCGCGGTCGGAGAAGCACAGGATCCAGTCGTGGGTGTTGGCGATGAAGAGCTGGTCGATCCAGTCGTCTTCCTTGGTGGCCGTGGCCTGCTTGCCGCGGCCACCGCGGCGCTGCGAACGGTACTCGCTCAGGGCCTGGCTCTTGATGTAGCCAGTGTGCGACAGCGTCACGACCATGTCGGTCGGTGTGATCAGGTCTTCGGTGCCCAGCTCCTGGGCGTTGTGCTCGATGACGCTGCGGCGGGCGCCCAGCTTGGTCTGGCCGAACTCGGTCTTCAGCTGGTTCAGCTCGTCGGCAATGATGGTCGTCACGCGCGAGGGCGTGGCGAGGATGTCGAGCAGGTCGGCGATCTCGGCCATCACTTCCTTGTACTCGCCGACGATCTTGTCCTGCTCCAGTCCGGTCAGGCGCTGCAGGCGCATCTGCAGGATTTCGCCGGCCTGGGCTTCGGACAGGCGGTACAGGCCATCGGCCTGCATGCCGTACTCGGCCTCCAGGCCTTCCGGGCGGTAGGCGGCGCTGCCGCCTTCGGCACGGGCCAGCATCTCGCGCACCAGCGAAGAGTCCCAGCTCTTGGCCATCAGCGCGGCCTTGGCGACGGGCGGGGTCGGCGAGGTCTTGATGGTCTCGATGAACTCATCGATGTTGGCCAGCGCAACCGCCAGGCCTTCCAGCACGTGGCCGCGCTCGCGGGCCTTGCGCAGCTCATAGATCGTGCGGCGGGTCACCACCTCGCGGCGGTGCTCCAGGAAGACGACGATCATGTCGCGCAGATTGCAGAGCTTGGGCTGGCCGTCGACGAGGGCGACCATGTTCATGCCGAAGCTGTCCTGCAGCTGGGTCTGCTTGTAGAGGTTGTTCAGGACGACCTCGGGCACCTCGCCGCGCTTGAGCTCGATGACCACGCGCATGCCGGACTTGTCGGACTCGTCCTGGATGTGGCTGATGCCCTCGATCTTCTTTTCCTGAACCAGCTCGGCGATGCGCTCGAGCAGGGTCTTCTTGTTGACCTGGTAGGGAATCTCGTCAACGATGATCGCCTGGCGGTTGCCCTTGTCGATGTCCTCGAAGTGCACCTTGGCGCGCATCACCACGCGGCCGCGGCCGGTGCGGTAGCCGTCGCGCACGCCGGCGAGGCCGTAGATGATGCCGGCGGTCGGGAAGTCGGGCGCCGGAATGATCTCCATCAGCTCGTCGACGGTGGCTTGCGGGTTGTTCAGCGCGAACAGGCAGGCATCGACGACTTCGTTCAGGTTATGCGGCGGAATATTTGTCGCCATACCCACGGCAATACCCGCAGAACCATTCACCAGCAATTGCGGCAAACGGGTCGGCAGAACCAGGGGTTCCTTATGGCTGCCGTCATAGTTGGGTCCGAAATCGACGGTTTCCTTGTCGATGTCGGCCAACATTTCGTGAGCGATTTTGTCGAGACGAATCTCGGTGTATCGCATCGCCGCGGCGTTATCGCCGTCGATGGAACCGAAGTTGCCCTGGCCATCGATCAGCATGTGGCGCAGGCTGAATGGCTGGGCCATGCGGACGATGGTGTCGTAAATGGCCGAGTCGCCGTGCGGGTGATACTTACCCATGGTCTCACCCACGGCCTGCGCACTCTTGCGGTACTTGGCGTTGTAGGTGTTGCCCATCTCGTTCATCGCGTACAGCACGCGGCGATGGACCGGCTTCAGCCCGTCACGGGCATCGGGCAGGGCGCGTCCCACGATCACGCTCATCGCGTAGTCGAGATAGGAGCGGCGCATCTCCTCCTCGAGGCTGATCGGCAGGGTTTCCTTGGCGAACTGAGTCATGCGGCAGGATTACGCGCGCGCTACACGGTCGCGGCGTCCTTAGAGGTAGGTGAAAGGCGCGAATTCTAAGGGCCGCGCCTCCCTGTAGCAGCAGCGCAACATCGTCACCATGGCCATGAACGTAGGCCGCCACAATGCGTTCGTCTCGGTGCCCCCATGGCACAATCGTCGAGTCCCTAGGAGAAACCCTAAAGTCTCTCCTGTGGTTAGAGGTTGAGTACTGACTCTCGCAGGGCAACTGCGGCATTCCTTGAGAGGAGAATCATGAAGAAACTGAATCGTGTGGCGTCGCTGTTTGCGGTGGCCGCTGTCGCCGTTGCTACGTCTGGCGCATCGGCCCAGGCCATCGACAACTGGCGCGCAACCGACGGCACCGTCTGGAAGAACGGCACCAACGAATACTGCTGGCGCGACAATTTCTGGACGCCGGCCACGGCTGCCAAGGGTTGCGACGGCGAAATCAAGCCGGCACCCGTTGTGGCTCCCCCGGCTCCTGTCGCTCCCCCGCCGCCGGCACCCGCTCCGGTCGCTCCCAAGCCCGTGACTCCGCCGCCGGCCCCGGTCAGCGAAAAGGTCACCTTCGCTGCTGACGCCTTCTTCGATTTCGACAAGTCGACGCTGAAGCCCGAAGCCACCGCCAAGCTGGATGATCTGGTGAGCAAGACCAAGGGCATCAACCTGGAAGTCATCATCGCCGTTGGCCACACCGACTCGGTGGGCAGCGATGAGTACAACCAGAAGCTGTCGATCCGCCGCTCGGAAGCCGTCAAGCAGTACCTGGTGAGCAAGGGCGTGGAACCGAACCGTGTCTACACCGAAGGCAAGGGCGAGAAGCAGCCTGTGGCCGACAACAAGACCGCTGAAGGTCGCGCCAAGAACCGCCGCACCGAGATCGAAGTCGTCGGTACGCGCAACAAGTAAGCTCTAGCGCCCTCGGGCGCTTTGCTCAAAGCCCCGCACGGCCCGCCGTCCGGGGCTTTTCTCTTTTCCGATTCCGTCATGACGATCAATGCCGACCCGCAAGAGCTCGCCAAATTCGGCGAGTTGGCCCACCGCTGGTGGGACCCCGAGAGCGACTTCAAGCCTCTGCACCAGATCAACCCGCTGCGCCTGGGCTGGATCCAGCAGCTTTGCCCCCTGGCGGGCAAGCGCGTCGTCGACGTCGGCTGCGGCGGTGGCATCCTGAGCGACTCCATGGCACGCGCCGGCGCCCAGGTGCTGGGCATCGACCTGTCGACCAAGCCGCTGCGCGTGGCCGAACTGCATGCGATGGAAGCCGGCACCGAAGGCGTCGAGTACCGTGAGATCGCCGTCGAGGCGCTGGCCGCCGAGCAGCCGGCCAGCTTCGATGCCGTCACCTGCATGGAGATGCTGGAGCATGTGCCCGACCCGGCGTCGGTCGTGCGCGCGCTGGCCACGCTGGTCAAGCCCGGTGGCTGGGTCTTTTTGTCGACGCTGAATCGCAACGCCAAGTCCTTCCTGCTGGCCATCGTCGGCGCCGAATACGTGTTGCAGATGCTCCCCAAGGGCACCCACGAATACGCCCGCTTCCTGAAGCCCTCGGAGCTGGCCCAGTTCTGCCGCGATGCCGGGCTCGAGCTGCAGGGCAGCCGTGGCCTGAGCTACAACCCGCTTACCCAGCGCTACACCCTGGGCAGCGACACCGACGTGAACTATCTGCTGGCCTGCCGGCGACCCGCTTGAGGCTCGCACCGCCCTGGTCTCATCTGCAGGCCGTGCTGTTCGACCTGGACGGCACGCTGATCGACAGTGCCGCCGATCTCGCCGCGGCGGCGAACGCCATGCGCGTGGATCGCGGCCTGCCTGTACTGCCGCTCTCGCAGTACCGACCGCACGGCGGCTCGGGCGCGCGCGGCATGCTGAGCCAGGCGTTTGCAGTGGCGCCGGGTCAAGCCGGCTATGAAGAGCTGAAGCGCGAATTCCTCGACCGCTACGAACTGCTCATGTACGACAGCACCCGGCCGTTCGACGGCATCGAGGCCGAGTTGCTCGGCTTAGCCGGCAGCGGCCTGGCCTGGGGCATTGTCACCAACAAGGCCGAGCGCTTTGCCTTGCCGCTCACCAAGGCCTTGGGCCTGGCTGCCGCTGCCGTCGTCGGTGGCGACACGACCGGCCATACCAAGCCGCATCCCGCGCCGCTGCTGGAGGCTGCGCGCCGCCTGCGCGTGCCGCCCGAGACCTGTCTCTACGTCGGAGACGATGAGCGCGATATCCTCGCCGGCCGCGCCGCGGGCATGGCGACGGCGGCCGCGACCTGGGGCTACCTGGGCCACAGCGGCGAATTCCGTCATTGGGGCGCAGATATCGAGTTGACGGCACCCGGCGAGCTCTTGAAACAGCTGGGCCTGGCCTAAACTACGCACTCCTGGGGCCGACCTGGTTTCGACGTGGGTGCGGATCCGGAGTAGGGCATGCCGAGCACCAGTTCGCTCGTAAAACCACTGGAAACAAAGTAACTGCAAACGACTCTACGTTCGCACTCGCCGCTTAATTGCGGATGAGCTTCTCAACGGCAGGCCGATGGGCCGGGCTGAGTTCCGCAAGGGGCAAGGCTGAGAAGTCACTCACATCGGCTGGCGTCCGACCGGGTCACTCGGTGGGGCGTGAGATCAAGTGACTGGCGGGAAAGCTAGCGTGCCACTGCGCGAGTTGACCGTGAGATTCAAATCAGCCGGCTAAGCATGTAGATCTGCCCGGTGATGGCTTGCGGACGGGGGTTCAATTCCCCCCGGCTCCACCATCTCAGTGAATCACAAGGGTTCACAACCACTAAAGCGCCTAAGTAAATCAACGACTTAGGCGCTTTTTTCTTGAGCAGCGTCACCGCAGCAGCACGTCGTCTTGTCGCGGGCTGCCGTCCATCTTTATAAGTTCTTTATACGAAACCCAGCAAACTGCGGTCCCCCTACGGGTCTACACCGCATGAGCCTGGACAACAAACGCAGCGGCCTGGCCGCTCTCACGCTGGGTGCCATCGGTGTCGTCTACGGCGACATCGGCACCAGCCCCCTTTACACCCTCAAGGAAGTTTTCTTGCCGGCGACCGGCGTCGAACTGAACACCCACAACCTGATCGGCGCGACCTCCGTGATCGTCTGGGCGCTGATGTTCGTCGTCACGCTCAAGTACGTCATCCTGATCCTGCGCGCCGATAACCGTGGCGAAGGCGGCGCGCTCGCGCTGACCGCGCTGGCGGCCCACGCCGTGCAGCAGCGGCCCCGTCTGCGCAACGCCCTGCTGCTGCTGGGCTTGTTCGGCGCGACGCTGTTCTATGGCGACAGCGTCATCACCCCGGCCATCTCGGTCATGGGCGCCATCGAGGGCCTGGAGGTCATCACGCCCACGCTCAAACCCTATGTGCTGCCCATCTCGGCGGCCATCCTCGTGGGCCTCTTCGTCGTGCAGCGCTACGGCACGGCTGCGGTGGGCAAGGTGTTCGGCCCCATCATCGTGATCTGGTTCGGCGTGCTGGGTGCCATCGGTGTCGTCCACATCGCCCAGCAACCGCAGATCCTCGCGGCGCTGAACCCGCTGGAGGCCTGGGCTTTCTTCAGCCAGCGCGGCTGGCATCTGTTCGCGGCGGTCGGCGCCATCGTGCTGGCTTTGACCGGTGCCGAGGCCCTCTATGCCGACATGGGTCACTTCGGCGTCAAGCCCATCCGCCTGGCCTGGACGGGCCTGGTCTTCCCGGCGCTGGCGCTGAACTACCTCGGCCAGGGCGCCCTGCTGATGGGTGACGCCTCGGCCATCGAGAACCCCTTTTTCCGCCTCTTCCCGGCGGCCCTTGTGCTGCCCATGGTGGGTCTGGCTGCGCTGGCCGCCGTCATCGCCTCGCAGGCCGTCATCTCGGGCGCCTATTCCATGACCAAGCAGGCCATCCTGCTCGGCTTCCTGCCGCGCCTGACGATGCGCCACACCTCGGCCAGCGAGTCGGGCCAGATCTATGTGCCGGCCGTCAACTGGGCGCTGCTGGCCGGTGTGCTGGGCGCCGTGTTCATGTTCGGCAGCTCATCGGCCCTGGCCGGCGCTTATGGCATCGCTGTGACGCTGACCATGCTGATCACCACCGTGCTGACCTTTTTCGTCATCCGCGACGGGTGGCGCTTGCCCGCTCCATTGGCCATTGGCGCGACGATCTTCTTTCTCGCCGTGGACGCGCTGCTCGTGGCCGGCTGCGCCATCAAGTTCTTCGACGGCGGCTGGTTCCCGCTGGCCCTTGGCCTGATGCTCTTCATCATGATGAGCACCTGGGCCCGCGGCCGTCAGCTGCTGATGGACAGCTTGCGCAACGAAGGGCTGGAGCTGGAGCCCTTCATCGAGAGCCTTGCCCACGGCGGTGCCCACCGCGCCCAGCGCACGGCCGTCTATGCCGTGGCCGACCCCACGCTCGTGCCGCAGGCCCTGCTGCACAACCTCAAGCACAACCAGGTGCTGCACGAGACCAACGTCATCCTCAACGTGCAGTTCCACGACCATCCCAGCGTCGACGAGGCCGGCCGCGTGGAACTGGCCCAGTTGGCGCCCGGCTTCTGGCGCGTTGTCGTCCATTACGGCTTCATGGAAGAGCCGGACGTCCCCGCCGCATTGGCCCTGTGCGAGCCCAAGGGTCTGCGGGTGGAGCCATTCGAGACGAGCTATTTCCTCAGCCGCGAGACCGTGGTGCCGACGCCCGGCGGCGGCATGGCGAACTGGCGCGAGCGCCTGTTCTCCGCCCTGAGCCGCAACTCCAGCGGCGTGGCCAGGTTCTTCCGCCTGCCGGACAACGCCGTGGTCGAACTGGGCACACGCGTCCAGATCTAGGTCGGGCAACGGCAGGATGGGTGCTGGCTAAAAGAAAAAGGTCCGATCGCTGCGGATCGGGCCTTCGTTTCGGCTGCGGCTGCTTCAGTTGAACCCTTGGCCGCGGATCAGGCCCACGGCCAGGCCCTCGATGCTGAAGCTTTCACTGTTCTCGTTGATGAGGATGGGCTCGAAGTCGGGGTTCTCGGGCAGCAGCTGGATGCCGTCGGGCCCGCGCTTGAAACGCTTGACCGTGACCTCTTCGCCGACGCGCGCGACGACGATCTGGCCGTTGCGGGCCTCCTTGGCCGACTGCACGGCGAGCAGGTCACCGTCGAGGATGCCGATGTCCTTCATGCTCATGCCCTTGACCTTGAGCAGGTAGTCGGGCTTCTTGGAGAACAGGCCGGGCTCGACGCTGTAGGTCTGCTCGACATGCTCCTGTGCCAGGATGGGCGCACCGGCGGCGACGCGGCCGATCAGCGGCAGCGTCAGCTGCGCCAGGCTGGCAATGGGCAGGCTGAACTGGCGGGCGCGGTTGACGGCGCCGAGCACTTCGGACTTGAGGCGGATGCCGCGCGACGTGCCGCCAACGAGTTCCAGCATGCCTTTGCGGGCCAGGGCCTGCAGATGTTCCTCGGCCGCGTTGGCGGATTTGAAACCCAGTTCGGCGGCGATTTCGGCGCGGGTCGGCGGGGCGCCGGTGCTTTCGATCGCGTTGCGGACCAGGTCGAAGATCTGCTGCTGGCGGGCGGTAAGCTTGGGTCGGTCTTGCACGGGCGGCCTTTTGATGGGGCTGGCAATTTGTCCAGCACCTGTATTTTCATCCAGGAAACCAAGAAATTGCAAACCTCTGATCGTTTGATCGTCATTTTGGGGACGGGCGGCACGATTGCCGGCACTGCCAAAACCGCCAGCGACGGTGTCGGCTACACGGCCGCGCAACTGAGCGTCGAGGATTTGCTGGCCGCGGTGCCGGCGCTGTCGGGCCAGCAGCTGGAGGCGCATCAGGTCGCCCAGCTTGACAGCAAGGATATGGATTTCGCGACCTGGCAGCGGCTCGCGAACGCCGTGCAGCAGCAACTGGATCGCCCCGACGTCGCTGGCATCGTCATCACCCACGGCACCGACACGCTGGAGGAGACAGCCTACTTCCTGCATCGCGTGCTGGCACCGGCCAAGCCTGTGGTGTTGACGGCGGCGATGCGGCCCGCGACGGCACTGGCGCCTGACGGCCCGCAGAACCTCTTCGATGCTGTGCAGGTGGCCGTGGAGCCGGATGCGCGCGGCGTTGTTATCGCCTTCGCGGGCCGCGTGCATGACGCCGTCCAGGTGCGCAAGACGCACAGCTATCGCGTCGACGCCTTCGAGTCGGTTGACGGCGGCCTGGTGGCGCGCGTGGAGGAGGGCGCCGTTCGCCTGGTCGGTCGCTGGCCAATGGGCAAGGCCCTGGGTCTGGCGCGCATCGCGGCGCCGTCCGAGCGTTGGCCGCGCGTCGAGATCGTCATGAACCATGCCGGCGCGGACGGCGCCGTCGTGCGCGCTCTGTGGGCCAGCGGCATCGACGGCCTCGTGGCGGCCGGCACCGGCAATGGCACGCTCAGCCGCGGCCTGGACGCGGCCCTGCGCGAGGCCCAGGCCGGCGGCGTCAGGGTCGTGCGCAGCACGCGCTGCGACGCCGGCCCCGTCATGGAGCTGCCGGGCCTGCTGCCCAGCGCCGGCGCCCTGAGTCCGGTCAAGGCCAGGATCGAGTTGATCCTGGCGTTGCTGGCCGAGAGCTGATCAGCCTCGGCGGCGGCGGGCGATGAAGCCCATGGCTGCGAGGCCGGCCAGCAGCATCGCGTACTGGCTGGGTTCAGGCACTGCGGCGATGGTCTGGTTGACCAGATTGCCTTCGAAGGCGAAGACGTAGAACTGGTTGCCATAGGCCACGGCCGTGTTGCTGCCGTTGGGCACCGCAGTGGCCAGGAAGTCGTTGTCATTGGCCAGATACAGCGTGTGCATGGTCTTGCCGTTGACGGTGACGTCCTGGCCGAAGGCGATGCCTTCGAGCTTGGACGGGATCTGCGCGTCCGGGATGCCGGCAGCATTCAGTGCCGCCTTGATGTCGAGGAAGCGGGTGCCGACGATGGCGGCGCCGGGCTGGTTGCGCAGGTTGGCAATGCCGCTGACCTCGGTGGCGCCGGTCAGGTCGATCTTGACGAGCTGCTTGACGGCGGCCTTGGAGCCGGGCGAGCCGTCGCCCATGCCCTTGCCGTCGCGCTCCAGCACGAGGAGCTCGTGGTCGTTCAGGGCCAGCAGCTCGCTGCTGTTGTAGGCCTTGCCGTTGATCTGGTTGTCAAAGGCGAACTGGCTGACGGCGCCGGTGGCGACGTCGATCTTGACGATGCGGTTGTAGCGGCCGCCATCGCCGCCGTCCTGGGCCAGCGGGCTCTGCACGAAGCCGAACAGGGTCTTGCCGTCGGGCGAGATGGCCAGGCCTTCCATGCCCTTGTTGGCGACGCGGCCGGTCGTGTTGCCCGAAATCTCGGCGGCGCCCGAGCTGCTCAGATTGGATGCGGCGAAGCTGTTCGGCAGCGTGTAGGTGCGGATGCGCTGGCCGGTGGCGCGGTCGAACTGGTAGACATAGGGGCCGTACTCGTCCGAGATGAACACGCTCCTGCCGTCGTTGGAGACGCGGATGCCTTCGGGGTCGAGGCGGGCATTGTTCGGATTCGTCGACAGGCCGGCGGCGAAGTTGTCGGAGCGGCCCGAGAAGTACTGGGTGCTGCTCGCGCTCAGCGTGTTGCTGTTGACGATGCCGTTCAGCGTCGGCGCCCTGGGGCCGTAGTTCAGGGCTGTCGTGCTGGACAGCAGCGTGGTGGACTGCAGCGTCGGGGCGATGGTGTAGGGCAGGGCGCCGCCCGGGGTCGCGACGAGGTTGAGCTGCAGCGTGTGGAAGCGGCTGATGAAGGACGTTGTGTTGTCCAGCTGCGAGGCGCCCCAGTCATTGGCGTTGGGGCCGCGGTCGGGCAGTGCCAGGAAGGTGTTGCCGCCCGCCCAGGCCAGGCCCGAGCCCATGCCGCCCAGCAGATTGGCCGCGAGGCCGCTCTCGAGGTTGTAGTTCAGGCCGGACAGATCGCTCAGCGAACCGCTGAGATTGCCCATGCCGATCAACACCGGTTCGGCCGCACGGCTTTGGGCGGCGAGGGCCAGCAGGGCGCTGGCGACGGCGGTGGTCAGGAAGGTGCGCATCGCGGGTCTCCGGTCGTTTGGAAAACCCGCGATGCTGGCCGGCGTATGTGACGCCGGCGTGACGTGCTTCTTAGACGATGGTCAGCGAGACGTCGACGTTGCCACGCGTGGCGTTCGAGTACGGGCAGACCTCGTGGGCGGTCTTGACCAGGGCTTCCAGGGCGGCGTGGTCCATGCCGGGCACGGAGATGCGCATGTCGACCTGGATGCCGAAGGCGCCCGGCTTGTTGGCGTGCGGGCCGATGGCGACGTCGCTGGTGATGGAGACCTCGGCGGGCAGGCTGATCTTCTGCTTGCCGGCGACGGCTTTCATGGCACCGATGAAGCAGGCGGAATAGCCGGCCGCGAACAGCTGCTCGGGGTTGGTGCCCGGGCCGCCGGCGCCGCCCAGTTCCTTGGGCGTGGACAGGGTCACGTCGATGGCGCCGTCAGACGACTTGGCGGTGCCGGCGCGGCCGCCGGTGGCAGTGGCGGTGGCGGTGTAGAGGGCTTTTTCGATGGCCATGGTGGGCTCCTTTGGGGTGGTCGGTGGGTGGGGAAGGAATCAGGCCGCGGCGTCGGCGGCCTTGTTGAGTTGCTGGCGCAGCTGCGTGAGCCGCTGCGTCAGCGCGATGACTTCGTCCAGCTCGCAGGCGCTGGCGCAGGCGAGATGGCTGGGAATGTCCAGGGCCAGCTGGCGCAGTTGGCGGCCCTGGGGCGTTAGGAAGATGTCGACGCGGCGCTCGTCGTCGCTGGCGCGGCGGCGCTCGATATGGCCCAGGGCCTCGAGGCGCTTGAGCAGCGGCGTCAGCGTGCCCGAGTCCAGCGACAGGCGCTGGCCGAGCTGGGAGACGCTTTGGCCCTCGACCTCCCACAGCACCAGCATGACGAGGTATTGCGGATAGGTCAGGCCCAGCGGTGCCAGCAAGGGCTTGTAGATGCGGGTCATGGCCAGCGAGCTGCTGTACAGCGCAAAGCACAGCTGGCGGTCCAGCTGCAGCCACTCCCCGCGCGGGTCGGCGGTGACTGGGGTGCGGGTCTTGCTGCGTGCCATGGCTATTAATGTAGCTCGCAATTCAATTGCACACAAGTTAAATGGTCTTTTGGGTGACACCGGACGCTAGGGTGATCTGAGACGATGCGCCACCCCCAATCACGAAAAGACGAGGAGAGAGGCTATGCAGATGGTCGCAATCGGGCTGGCGGCGCTGGTGGCGCTGCTGCACCTGTACTTCCTGGTGCTGGAGATGTTCTTCTGGACCAAGCCGCTGGGCCGCAAGGCCTTCGGGCTGGACAAGGACTTCGCCGAGCGCAGCAAGGCACTGGCGGCCAACCAGGGCCTGTACAACGGCTTCCTGGTGGCGGGCCTGGTCTACGGGCTGATGCTGGGCGCCGCGGGCGCGGGCAAGCCGTGGCTGGTGTTCTTCCTGGGCTGCGTCGTCGTGGCCGGCCTGTTCGGCGCGGCCACGGCTTCGAAGAAGATCCTGTTCGTGCAAGCCATCCCGGGCGCAGTGGCCCTGGCGGCCGTGCTCGCGCTTTAAGCGCTCATCGCCTCGATCTGCTCGCCCAGCTCCAGCCAGCGCATCTCGTCGGCTTCGAGCTGGTCGGCAATCGCCTTCAGGCGCTTGCCCATCTCGGCGATGGCCGACGCGGCAGCGCCTTCGGCCAGTTGGGCCTCGATCTCGGCGCGTTCCGACGCCAGGGCATGCAGGCGCTTGTCGATGGCTTCCATCTCCTTGCGCAGCGGCCGCGTCTGCTCGGCCAGCTTGGCGCGGGCCTGGCCTGAGGCCTTGCGGTCCTCGCGGGGCGCTGGCGCCGCAGCGGCGGCAACGACCACCGGAGCCGGCGCCGCAGCGGGTGCGGAGCTGCCCTTCTTGGCCGCGCGCGCCGCTTCCTTGCTCTGGTCCAGCAGCCACTTCTGGTAGTCGTCCAGATCGCCGTCGAAGGGCTTGACGACACCGTCGGCCACCAGCCAGAACTCGTCGCAGACCTCGCGCAGCAGTGCGCGGTCGTGGCTGACCAGCATGACCGTGCCCTCGAACTCGTTCAGCGCCATCGACAGCGCCTCGCGGGTGTTCAGGTCCAGGTGGTTGGTGGGCTCGTCCAGCAGCAGCAGGTTGGGGCGCTGCCAGACCAGCATGGCCAGCACCAGGCGCGCCTTCTCGCCGCCGGACAGGCTGCCGACCTGCTGGTTGACCATGTCGCCGGTGAAGCGGAACTGGCCGAGGAAGTCGCGCAGCTCCTGCTCTCTTCCCGCCGGACCCACTTCGCGTGCGAGCCTCACCATGTGCTCGAGCGGCCCTTCGTCCAGGCGCAGCACGTCCAGCTCCTGCTGGGCGAAGTAGCCGATGGACAGGCCCTTGCCTTGCGTCAGCTTGCCGGCCAGCGCGGGCTGCGCGCCGGCAATCGTCTTCACGAGTGTCGACTTGCCCTGGCCGTTGGCGCCGAGGATGCCGATGCGCTGACCGGCCAGCACGGAGCGGTCGACGTTGCGCACGATGGTGGTGGTGCCATAGCCCGCCGACATCTCGTCGAACATCAGCATCGGGTTGGGCAGGCTGATCGGCTCGCGGAACTCGAAATTGAAGTCGGCCGAGGCCAGCACCGGCGCCAGCTTCTCCATGCGCTCCAGCGCCTTGACGCGGCTTTGCGCCTGCTTGGCCTTGCTGGCCTTGGCCTTGAAGCGGTCGATGAACTTCTGCAGATGGGCGACCTTCTCCTGCTGGCGTTCATAGGACGCCTGCTGCAGGACCATGCGCTCGGCGCGCTGCGTCTCGAAGCTGGTGTAGTTGCCGCCGTAGCGCACCAGCTTGCCTTCGTCCAGATGCAGGGTGACCTTGGTGATGGCGTCGAGGAATTCGCGGTCGTGGCTGATGATGATCAGCGTGCCGTCGTAGCGCTGCAGCCAGGCTTCCAGCCAGACGAGGGCATCGAGGTCCAGGTGATTGGTGGGCTCGTCCAGCAGCATCAGCTCGGCCGGGCACATCAGGGCGCGAGCCAGTTGCAGGCGCATGCGCCAGCCGCCGGAGAAGCTGTTGACCGGGGCGTCGAGCTGTTCGGTCTTGAAGCCCAGGCCCATCAGCAGCGCCTGGGCGCGCGAGCGGGCGTCGAAGGCACCGGCATCGGCCAGGGCGGCATGGGCGTCGGCCATCGCATGGCCGTCCTCGGCCGCTTCGGCCTCGGCCAGGGCGACGCGGGCCGCCACCAGGGTCAGGTCGCCCTGCAGCACGAAGTCGGTCGCACCGTCCTCGGTCTCGGGCATGTTCTGGGCCACCTCGGAGCGGCGCCAGTGCCTGGGCACCTCGACCTCGCCCTTGTCGTTGGACAGGCGCCCGGTCAGCAGCGCGAACAGGCTGGATTTGCCGGCGCCGTTGCGGCCGACCAGGCCGATCTTCTCGCCCGGCTGCAGGGTTGCGGAGGCGCCGTCCAGCACCACCTTGACGCCGCGGCGCAGCGTGATGTCACGGATGGTGATCACGGCAGAGCCTCCCTGGTCACGAGGAGGACCTGGTCAGCCCCCGCGGAGGTTTCCATCCAGACGACTTCCAGCGCGGGGAAGGCGGCCTCGAAGAAGGGGCGCTCGTTGCCGATCTCCAGCACCAGCACGCCCTCGTCGTTGAGGGCGGCGGGCGCGGCGCGCAGCAGCTCGCGGATGAAGTCCATGCCGTCGCTGCCGCCGGCCAGGGCCAGTTCGGGCTCTGCGCGGTATTCGGCAGGC
The DNA here is from genome assembly GCF_031458095.1 of Roseateles saccharophilus. Lineage (GTDB taxonomy): Bacteria > Pseudomonadota > Gammaproteobacteria > Burkholderiales > Burkholderiaceae_C > Pelomonas > Pelomonas saccharophila_A. The sequence goes on along the minus strand of NZ_JAVDXU010000001.1, from coordinate 216,938 downwards.
AGGGCGGCCATGCTGGCGCTGTTCACGTAGGGCGGGTTGCAGAGGATCAGGTCGTAGCGGCCTTCGGCGCCGGCCAGGCCGTCGCCCTGCAGCAGGCGCACGCGCAGCGCCAGGTTATGCCGCTCCACATTGAGCTTGGCCACGGCCAGGGCGTTGATGTCGATGTCCAGGGCGTCCACCTCGACATCGGGCCAAGCCATGGCCGCCAGCACGGCCAGGCTGCCGTTCCCGGTGCACAGGTCCAGCACGCGGCGGCTGGCCGGGTTGAGCCAAGGGTCGATGCTGGCGTCGGCGATCAGCTCGGCGATGAAGCTGCGCGGCACGATGGCGCGCTCGTCGATGGTGAAGGGCACGCCTTGCAGCCAGGCCTCGCCGGTCAGGTAGGCGGCCGGCTTGCGCGTCGAGATGCGCTCATCCATCAAGGCGACGATGGATGCGACTTCGGCGGCGGTCAACTCGCGCTCTTCGTGGTCGTCCAGCGCGTCCAGCGGCAGGCCCAGGCGCCACAGCGCCAGCCACATGGCTTCGTCGAACGCGTTCGTCGTGCCATGGCCAAAAAACAAGCCCGCCTGGGCGAGGCGGGCGGCTTGGGATTCGATGCAGTCAATCAGCTTCAAGTGGCGCGGACGTCCAGGGTGATTTCGGTGAAGCTGGCCTCGTCGGGGGCCTTCTCTTCCTTGCGCGGCGCGTTCGTCAGTCGGGCGCCCGGCGCCTCGTTCTGCAGACGCCACAACAGATTGGTCGGCGAGTCGGCAAAGGCCAGGCCTTCCTCGCGGGTGATGGTGCCGTCGGTGATGAGCTTGGCGAAATGCTCTTCGTAGGTCTGCGAGCCCTCGGCGATGGACTTCTCCATGGCCTCCTTCACGCCGGCGAAGTCGCCTTGCTCAATGAGCTCGGCCGTCAGCTTGGTGTTGAAGAGGATCTCGACGACGGGCACGCGGCCACCGGCGGTGGCGCGCACCAGGCGCTGCGACACGACGGCCTTGAGGCCGGCCGCCAGGTCGTTCAGCAGGGCCGGGCGGGATTCCGGCGTGTAGAAGGACAGGATGCGGTTCAGCGCGTGATAGGTGTTGTTGCCGTGCAGCGTGGCCAGCACCAGGTGGCCCGACAGCGCATACGAGATGGCCGCCGTCATCGTCTCCCGATCGCGGATTTCGCCGATCAGGATGCAGTCCGGTGCCTGGCGCAAGGCGTTCTTCAGCGCGATCTGCAGCGAGGCCGTGTCGCGGCCGATCTCGCGCTGGTTGACGACCGAGCGCTTGTTGCTGAACAGGTATTCGATCGGGTCCTCGATGGTGAGGATGTGGCCCGTCATCGTCTGGTTGCGCATCTCCAGCATGGAAGCGAGCGTCGTGCTCTTGCCGGTGCCGGTGGCGCCCACCATCAGGATGAGGCCGCGCTTTTCCTTGATCATCGTGCCCAGGATGGGCGGCAGCTGCAGGCTTTCCAGCGTCGGGATGTCGTGCGGGATGTGGCGGAACACGCCGGCAATCGACCCACGCTGGCGAAAGCCCGACAGGCGGAAGCTGCCGACGCCGCTGACCGACACGGCCATGTTGAGCTCGCCGGAGTTGTCGAGCTCGGCCAGGCTGGCGGGGTCGATGACCTCGGAGATCAGCTGGCGCGGCTGGGGCGGCGTCAGGAGCTGGTCGGAGAGCTGCACGGTCTGCCCGTTGATGCGGATCAGCACCGGCATATTGGCCGACAGATAGCAGTCCGAAGCACCCTTGTCGGCCATCAGCCGCAGGATGCGCTCCATGTTGCCGCCCGACATCAGTGCCCCTCGTCGGTCGAGTACGTCTGCCGATCCCCCGAGGGGATGCGGGCCGGCTGGGGAGCGGCCCGGCGCTCGGCCCGCTGGGGTTGGCTAAACGTGCTCATGGCTTCCTCAGGCGCGCAGCAGTTCGTTGATGCTCGTCTTGGAACGCGTCTGGGCATCGACGCGCTTGACGATGATGGCCGCGTACAGCGAGTAGCGGCCGCCGTCCTTGGGCAGCGAGCCCGAGATGACGACGGAGCCGGCCGGGATGCGGCCGTAGCTCACGGTGTCGGTGGCGCGGTCGTAGATCGGCGTGCTCTGGCCGATGTAGACGCCCATGGAGATCACCGAGTTCTCCTCGACGATGACGCCTTCGACGACCTCGGAGCGGGCGCCGATGAAGCAGTTGTCCTCGATGATGGTCGGGTTGGCCTGCAGCGGCTCCAGCACGCCGCCGATGCCGACGCCACCCGACAGGTGCACGTTCTTGCCGATCTGGGCGCAGGAGCCGACCGTGGCCCAGGTGTCGACCATCGCGCCTTCGTCGACATAGGCGCCGATGTTCACGTAGCTGGGCATCAGCACGACGTTCCTGGCCTGGAAGCTGCCGCGGCGCGCGACGGCCGGGGGCACGACGCGCACACCGGTGGCACGCAGCTCGGCTTCGCTCATGCCGGCGAACTTGGTGGGCACCTTGTCGAAGAAGGTCAGCTCCTTGTCGCCCATGATGCGGTTGTCATTCAGGCGGAAGGACAGCAGCACGGCCTTCTTGATCCACTGGTGCACCGTCCACTGGCCCACGCCCTCGCGCGTGGCCACGCGCAGGCGGCCGGCGTCGAGCTCGGCGATGACGTGGTCGACGGCCTGGCGCACTTCGGGCGCGTTGACGGGGTCCAGGGACGCGCGGTTGTCCCAGGCGAGGTCGATCAGGCTTTGCAGTTCAGCGGTATTCATCGGCGAGATTGGGTGAAGGAGACGATGCGGTGCGCAGCCTCGAGGCATTCGGCCTCGTCGGCCACCAGGGCCAGGCGGATACGGCCAGCGCCAGGGTTGCTGCCATGGGCTTCGCGGGCCAGCAGGCTGCCCGGCAGGACGGCGAGATTGTATTGAGCGAGCAGGCCCCGGGCGAAGTCGATGTCGTTACCGCCTGGAACTGCCGCCCACAGATAGAAGCCGGCGTCGGGCAGGGCCACGTCCAGCACGCCTGCCAACAGCGGCGTGACGGCGCCGAACTTGTGGCGGTAGCGGGCCCGGTTCTCGACCACATGGGCCTCGTCGCCCCAGGCCGCGATGCTGGCGGCCTGCACGATGGGGCTCATGGCGCTGCCGTGATAGGTGCGGTAGAGCAGGAACTTCTTCAGCAGGGCCGCGTCGCCGGCCACGAAGCCCGAACGCAGGCCCGGCACATTGGAGCGCTTGGACAGCGAGGTGAAGGCGATCAGGTTGCGGAAATCTTGGCGGCCCAGCTTGGCGGCCGCTTCCAGGCCGCCCAGCGGCGCTTCGTCACGGAAATAGATCTCCGAATAGCACTCGTCGGACGCGATGACGAAGCCATGGCGGTCGCTCAGCTCGAACAAGGCCTGCCACTCGGACAGCGGCATCACGGCACCGCTCGGGTTGCCGGGCGAGCAGACATAGAGCAGCTGGGTGCGGGCCCAGGTCGCGTCGGCTATCTGACGCCAGTCAACGGCGAAATTGCGCGCCGGGTCGGAGTTGGCATAGGCCACCTCGGCGCCCGCCAGCAGGGCCGCACCTTCGTAGATTTGATAGAAGGGATTGGGGCAGACGACCGTGGCGCCCGGGCGACCGGAGTCGATGACGGTCTGGGCGATGGCGAACAAGGCCTCGCGCGAACCGTTGACCGGCAGGATCTGCGTGCCGGCGTCCAGCGTCAGGCCGTAGCGGCGCGAGATCCAGCCGGCGATGGCTTCACGCAGGGCCGGCGTGCCGGCGGTGGCCGGGTAGGCCGCCAGACTCTTCATCGAGGCGTTGATGGCCTCGGCGATCAGGGCCGGCGCCGCATGGCGGGGCTCGCCGATTCCCAGGGAGATGGGGGCCAGGTCGGGATTGGGCGTGATGCCCGCGGTCAGCTCGCGCAGGCGCTCGAAGGGATAGGGGTGCAGCCGGTCGAGCCGCGGATTGACGGGAAAACTCATGCGGCGATGATAGGGCGCGGCCCAAGGGCCGCAGCCTGGGGAGGCACAAGATGAAGCAAGGTTGGCTCGCTGCCTGGCTGCTCGTCATGAGCGGCGGCGCCCTGGCCCAGGGCGCCTGCACCAAGGTCGTCGTGACGGCCGACCCCGAATACCCACCCTATGCCTGGTATGACGGCCAGACCCTGCGCGGTGCCAGCGTCGATGTCGTGCTGGCCGTGCTGCAGGCCATCAAATTGCCCTATGAATTGCGCTATGTCGGGCCGTTTGTGCGCGTGCTGCAGAACGCCCGCATCGGCGAAGTGGACATCATCACCGAGCTCAAGCGCAACGCCGAGCGCGAGGACTACCTGGCCTATGCCGAGACGCCCATCTTCACCAATCCCAGCTCGGTCTTCGTGCGCGCAGGCCAGAACCTGAAGTTCACCAAACGCGAAGACCTGCGCGGGCTGCGGGGCGGCGCCACCCATGGCACGCGCTTCGGCGACGGGCTGGACGAATTCATCGAAGCCAATCTGAACGTCGAGACCGGCCCGGGCATCAAGGAAAACTTCCTCAAGCTCGATGCCGGCCGCATCGACTACTTCATCTCGCCGCACTACCCGGCGCTGTCGCATCTGATCACCAGCGGCAATGAGGGCAGGTTCGTCGCCCTCAAGCCCCATGTGGCCGAGGCGCTGAACTATGTCGGCTGGTCGCGCCGCAGCGCCTGCCTGGGCCGTTTGCATGAGTTCGACGCCATGCTCAAGCGCTATCTCGCGGCGATGAACCCGGGCCGCTTGGTCGATGAGAACCAGGAAGCCTGGCGTCGCAACCCCGTGATGAAGCGTTAGCCCAGCATCCCCGACTCAAAGCCATGGGCCGGCAGGTCCACGCGCGGCGCCGGCGTCCAGCCCGGCTTGCGGTGCTCGGCGACGACATTGGTGTAGATGCCGCCGCGCACATACCACTTGGCCGTGATGCGAATGAAGCGCGGGTCGGTGACCTTGACGATGTCGTCCAGGATCTTGTTGGTGACCTTCTCGTGGAAGGCGCCCTCGTTGCGGTAGCTCCAGAAGTACATCTTCAGGCTCTTGAGCTCCACGCAGAGCTCATCCGCAATCATGTCGATGGTGAAGTGGGCGAAGTCGGGCTGGCCGGTCAGCGGGCAGTGGCAGGTGAACTCGGGCACCTGGAACTGGATGACGTAGTCGCGCTCGGGATTCGGGTTCGGGAAGACCAGGATGTCCTTGCTGGGCTTGCTCGGCGGGTTCGGGGGCACCTCGCGCATCTTGGGCTTGTTGTTCTTCTTGGCGGCGGGGGCGGAGGCGGACTTCTTGGTGGCCATGGTGCAGGGTCAATCACAGAGGGTGCGAATGCTATCATCCGACCCCGTCGAAGCGCCCCTGAAAGGCGCTTTTCTTTAGCCAAATCAAGGGCTTACGTCCGAGCTACATGCGGCTGAATTCGATCAAGCTGGCCGGCTTCAAATCCTTCGCTGAACCCACGACCTTCCAGTTGCCCGGGCAACTCGTCGGCGTCGTCGGCCCCAACGGCTGCGGCAAGTCCAACATCATGGACGCGGTGCGCTGGGTGCTGGGCGAGAGCAAGGCGAGCGAGCTGCGTGGCGAGTCCATGCAGGACGTCATCTTCAATGGCTCGGGCAACCGCAAGCCGGCGGGGCGTTCCAGCGTCGAGCTGGTGTTCGACAACCAATCCGCGCGCGCCGGCGGCCCCTGGAACCAGTTCACCGAGATCGCCGTCAAGCGCGTGCTGACGCGCGACGGCACGAGCTCCTACTTCATCAACAACCAGCCGGTGCGTCGCCGCGACGTGCAGGACGTCTTCCTCGGCACGGGCCTGGGGCCGCGGGCCTACGCCATCATTGGCCAGGGCACCATCTCGCGCATCATCGAGAGCAAGCCCGAAGAGCTGCGCCTGTTCCTGGAAGAAGCGGCCGGCGTCTCCAAGTACAAGGAACGCCGCCGCGAGACCGAGAACCGCCTCAAAGACACGCGCGAGAACCTGACCCGTGTCGACGACATCCTGCGCGAACTCAACAGCAACCTCGAGAAGCTGGAGCGCCAGGCCGAGGTGGCGGCCAGCTATCGCAGCCTGCAGGACAGCGGCACGCTGAAGCTGCACCAGCTCTGGTGGCTGAAGCTGCGCGACGCGGGCAGCGAGGCGGCCCGCGTGAAGACGGCGCACGCCGAGGCCCTGAACGCGCTGGAGTCCCGCACCGCCGAGCTGCGCGCCGTCGAGGCCACGCTGGAGGAAGTGCGCCAGCAGCATTACGCCGCCGGCGATGAGCTGCACGCCAGCCAGGGCCGCTTTGCCGACGCCCAGCTGGAAGTGAGCCGGCTGGAAGAGCGCATCCGTTTCGTCGTCGAGAGCCGCAACCGGGCTCAGCAGCGCCTGGCCGAGCTGCACGCCCAGGACGGCCAGTGGCGTGAGCGCGTCGAGCAGTCCACCGCCGAGCTGGAGGGCATTGCCGAGCAGATCGCCGGTGCCGACGAGCAGAGCGAGATCCTCGCCGCCCAGGCCGAGGAGCAGCAGGGCCAGCTGCCCGTGGCCGAGGACGCCCTGCGCGCCGCCCAGGCCCGCGCCAACGAGCAGCGCACGCTGGTCGCCCAGGTCCAGCAGCAGATCCAGGTGCTGGCGGCCGAAAGCCGCAGCGTGGACGAGCAGGCGAGGGCGCTGCGCCAGCGCGAGGACAAGCTGACGGCCGAGTCCCGCGCCCTCGGTGCGCCCGACCACGAGGCACTGGAAGACTTGAAGGCCCGCAGCGCCGCGGCCGACGAGGCCCGTGACCTGTCCGACGCCCGCCTGCACGAGCTGGCCGAGCAGTTGCCCCAGCTGGAAGAGCAGCGCCGCAACGCCCAGCAGGACACCAACGCCCAGCTCGCCCGACAGTCCGAACTGACGGCCCGCCTGGAGGCCCTGAAGGCCCTGCAGGAAAAGGTGCAGACCGAGGGCAAGCTCAAGCCCTGGCTGGCCAAGCATGGCCTCGACGGCCTGCAAGGCCTGTGGACCAAGCTGCACATCGCCCAGGGCTGGGAGAACGCGCTGGAGTCCGCGCTGCGCGAGCGCATGGGCGCCTTGAGCGTGGGCCGCCTGGACACCGTGCGGGCTTTCGAGGCCGATGCGCCGCCGGCCCGGCTGGCCTTCTATTCGACGCCACCCGGCGCGATTGCGAACACGCATGAGACCCTGCCCAAGCTCAGCGAGCTGCTGCGCCTGGACGACGCCGGCCTGTCCGCGCTGCTGAACGACTGGCTGGAAGGCGTCTACACCGCGCCGACGCTGGACGAGGCGCTGGCCGCCCGCGGCAGGCTGACGCATGGTGAGCTGATCCTGACGCCGGCCGGCCACGCCGTCGGCCAGTTCTCGGTGACCTTCTATGCGCCCGACTCCGAGCAGGCGGGGCTGCTGGCCCGCGCCCAGGAGATCGAGCAGCTGACGACGGCCCAGCGCGCCCAGAACCTGATCGCCGACGAAGCCCGCCTCACTCTCTCTCGCGTCGAGCATCAGTTCAACGACGCCAATGGCCGACTGACGACGCTGCGCCGCGAGGCCAGCGAGGCCCAGACCCGCGCCCACCAGCTCCATGTCGAGCTGCTGCGCCTGTCCCAACAGGCCGAGGCCAGCCAGCAGCGCCGCAGCGCCCTGGACGCCGAGCTGGCCGAGATCGCCGCCCAGCAGGAAGGCCTGCAGGAGCGCCGCGCCGTCGGCGAGGCCCGCTTCGAGGAGCTGGACATCCAGCTCGGCGACGCCCAGCAGCGCCATGCCGAGCTGGATGACGGCGTCATCGCCGCCGAGCGCAAGCTGGCCGATGCCCGCGAGCAGCTGCGCAGCCTGGAGCGCCGCTCGCAGGAGGCGCGCTTTGCCACCCAGACGCTGGCGGCCCGCCGCGGCGAGCTGCAGCGCGGCATCGAGACGGCCCAGGCCCAGATCGGCCAGGTGGCCACGTCCGCCGCCAGCCTGCAGGCCGAGCTGGACACGCTGAACGACGCCGCCGCGCAGGCCGGCCTGCAGGATGCCCTGGCCCTCAAGGTCGAGCGCGAGCAGGCCCTGGCCGCCGTCCGCGCGAACTACGACGACCTGTCCTTGCGCCTGCGCAAGGCCGACGAGCAGCGCATGACCTTCGAGCGCAGCCTGGACCCGCTGCGCGAGGCCATCACCAAGCTGCAGCTGGAAGAACAGGCCGCCCAGCTCGGCGGCGCCCAATACCGCGAGCAGCTGGAAGCCGCCGAAGTCGACCTCGAGGCGCTGGCCAGGACCATCGAGGAAGGCGGCGTCAAGCTCTACGGCCTGCAGGGCGAGATCGACCGCATCAACCGCGAGATCGCCGCACTCGGTGCCGTCAACCTGGCGGCCCTGGACGAGCTGACGGCGGCCCGCGAGCGCAAGACCTTCCTCGACGCCCAGTGCACCGACCTGAACTCGGCCATCAAGACGCTGGAGGATGCGATCCACAAGATCGACCTCGAGACGCGCGACCTGCTGGGCTCGACCTTCAACCAGGTCAACGACCATTTCGGCCGCATGTTTCCCGAGCTCTTCGGCGGTGGCCAGGCCAAGCTGGTCATGACGGGCGACGAGATCCTGGACGCCGGCGTGCAGGTGCTGGCCCAGCCGCCGGGCAAGAAGAACAGCACCATCCACCTGCTGTCGGGCGGCGAGAAGGCGCTGACCGCCATCGCCCTGGTGTTCGCCATCTTCCAGCTCAACCCGGCGCCTTTCTGCCTGCTGGACGAGGTGGACGCGCCGCTGGACGACGCCAATACCGAGCGTTATGCGCGGCTGGTCACCAAGATGAGCGCCGGCACGCAATTCCTCTTCATCTCGCACAACAAGATCGCGATGGAAATGGCTGAACAACTGATCGGCGTCACCATGCAGGAGCAGGGCGTGTCGCGCATCGTGGCCGTCGACATGGACAAGGCCCTGGCCATGGCTGAAGCAGCATGAGCGCCGCGCCGGGCCGCCCCAAGCAAGCTCGCTCCCGCTTGGCGGGACAGGCCGCAGGCCGAAGGGTGCACCAATGAGCATCACGCTGACCCAACTCCTGGCCATGACCGGCGGCGTGGTGCTGGCTGGCGTCATCGCCCACGGCGCCTGGCAGGCGCGCAAGGCCGGCCCGAAGCGCGCCGTGCCGCCGATGGAAGAACCTTCCTTCGACGCGCCGCCTGCCATGCCGACCGAGGGCGCTGCCGAAGCTGAGTCCCTGGAGGTGACGCTCCCTGCTGTGGCCCGCCCCTTGCGCCGCCAGTCGGCCCGGATCGACGCCCTGATCGATGCCATCGCCGCCATCACCGTCGAGGGACCTGTCTCCGGCGAGATGGCCCTGCAGCACCAGCCCGGCAGCCGCCGCGCCGGTACCAAGCCGCTGCAGATCGAAGGCCTGAACACCGAGACCGGCGACTGGGAGCTGCCCGCACCCGGCCAGCGCTACAGCGAGTTCCAGGCCGGCCTGAAGATGGCCAACCGCAGCGGCGCCGTCAACGAGATCGAGTATTCGGAGTTCGTGCAGAAGATCCAGGCCTTTGCCGATGGCATCGGCGGCTTTGTGCAGTTCCCCGACATGCTGGACGTCGTCGCCCGCGCCCGCGAGCTGGACCAGTTCGCTGCCAGCCACGACGCCCAGCTGGCCCTGCTGCTGCGCGCCAAGGCCGCCGCCTGGACGCCCGGCTTTGTGCAGCAGGCCGCGGGCCGCCACGGCTTTGTCGCCGGCGCCTTGCCGGGGCGCCTGGTGCTGCCTTCGGGCGAGGAGGGGGCGCCGCCGGTGCTAACCCTGCAATTCGACGCCCAGGCAGCCCTGGCCGAGGACCCCGAGGCCTTGTCGCTGCGCGAGCTGACCCTGGCCCTGGACGTGCCGCAGACGGCGGCCGAGCAGGAGCCCTTTGCCCTCTGGCAGGAATCGGCCCGCTCCCTGTCCCGCGACCTGGAGGCCGAGGTCTGCGACGACCGCGGCCAGGTGCTGGGCCTGCATGCCTTCGCGGCCATTGACGTCGAGCTGAAGAAGCTCTACGAGGCCCTGGCCGAGCGCGATCTGGCAGCCGGCTCGCCTGCGGCGCGACGGCTGTTCAGCTGATGGCGTGACATTGGCCGCGCAAACGGCGTGGTCGGACTGACCGCTGCAAAGCCTAAGCTCCTAAAGTCGGCGCGTTCCACGGCTCCACCAGCCTGATGCGCAGCGACGGCTTTCCCCCCTTCTTTGGTCCCGTCCTTTTCCCGGCCATCCGGTTGTGGCTGGTGGGCGGGCTGTTGCTGCTGGCGCTGCTCGTCCGGCCTTGCCTTGCCGCCCCGGCACTCGCCCAGCAGATCGAAGCCATCGAAGCCAGCCATGGCAGCGAGCCACCCGAGGTGGTGGCGCGCCTGCGGCCGCTGGAGGCCCAGGCCCGCGCCCTGGGCGGCGACAACCTGCGCGTCTTTCTCGCCGCCTGGGGCTATGCCCACGGCCTGATGGACCAGTTCACCGTCGTCGACGCGGCGACAGCCGAGCTCATCGACCTGGGCGAGCGTGAAGGCAATGCCGCCGCCATGGCCTCGGCCTATGCGCTGCGCGCAACCATGCTGCAGCTGTCAGGCCGCCTGAGCGCCGCCTATGGCTGGATGAACGAGGCCCTGCCCTGGGTCGAGAAGACCCAGGACGAGCCGCTGCGCTACTGGGTGTTCATGACGGCGGGCAATATCAGCCTGGCGACGGGACATCTGCAGGAGGGCCTGCGCGCCTACGCGGCGGCGAGCCGCTCGGCGCTGGCCCAGTCCAATCCGCGGCGCGGCGCGCAGGCGCACAGCGCGCTGGCACCCATACGCCTGGCCCTGCATGACATCGACGGCGCCCGCGCCGACGCCCAGCAGGCCTTCCGCCTGGCCGAGGCCGCGGGCAGCAAGCCCCTGCAGCTCGCGGCCAAGCTGATCGAGTCCCTGGCCGAGGAAGAGGCCGGCCGGCCCATGGCAAGGGATAGGGCCCAGCAGCTGGCGCGCCGGCTGGCAGCCAGCATCGAGCCCGCGCTGGCCGCGAGTGCCGCCGCCGTGAACCCCGCCACCAGGGGAGCGACCTGGTTCAACACGCAAGCGGAGATCGTGCAGGAGCTCGCCGACCTGCATCTGAGCGCGCGCAACTTCGTGGCCGCCCTGAGCTATGCCGAGCGGGCGCTGAAGCTGGCCCGCCAGGAGGGCGGCGACGAGGATGCCGTGGCCGTGGCCACCATCAGCGCGGGGCTGGCGCGGCTGGGCCTGCGCCAGAAGGCGGCTGGAGAGCAGCTGGTGGGCCAGGGCCTGGCGGCGCTGGAGAAGCAGGGCCGCAAGGTGCGCCTGCTGGAGCAGTTGAACCGCCATGCCGACCTGCTGGAAGCCCTGGGCGATGTGGCGGGGGCGGTGCGCCAGTCGCGCAAGGCGCTGGCCCTCGAGGCCGAACTGGTGCGCAGCGACCGCGTCAGCACGGTGCTGGAGCTGCAGCGGCGCTCCAGCTTCGAGCAGAACCAGCGCGCCCTGGAGGGCCTCAAGCATGACAACGAGCTGCAGGCCAGCCAGCTTGAGCGCCACCGCAGCGAGAGGCGGCTGACGCTGGGCCTGGCCCTGGCCATGCTCGTCGTCGTGCTGCTGACGGTGGCCCTGTATCGCCGCGCCCGCAAGGCCAACCGCACGCTGCAGGCCCACAACGCCGAGCTGGCCCATGTCGGCCTGCACGACCGCGTGACGGGCCTGCCCAACCGGCGTGCGCTGGAGCAGCGGGCCAAGGAGCTCAGCAGTGAGAGCTTCACTGGCCTGGGCATCGCCATCAACCGCTTCAGTCGCATCATGGGCAGCCTGGGCCATGCCGCTGGCGACGATCTGCTGTGCCAGGTGGCGGGTCGGCTGAAGTCCGTCGTCGAGGCGGCCGGCGGCCGTCTTTACCGCATGGACGGCCTGTCCTTCGGCGCCATCGTGCCCGCCCTGGGGGACGATGCCGCCTTGCGCGGCCTGCTGGACCAGTTGCTGCAGGTCATGCAGCCGGTTTTCGAGGTGCAACGCCAGCAACTCGCCGTGACGCTGAGCATTGGCGCGGCCGAATACCCGCGCGACGGCGCCCAGACCGCCGACATCGCCAAGGCCATCCAATTGGCCATGCGCCAGGCCCAGGGCCAGCCCGGCAACAGCGCCGTTGTTTTCACCCAAGGCCTGCTGGACCACCAGCAGGACCGGCTGCAACTGGAGGCGCGCCTGTCGCAGGCCCTGGAGCGCGGCGAACTCGAACTCTTCTACCAGGCGCAGTGCGATCTGCGCACGCGCAAGCTCTCGGGCTTCGAGGCCCTGCTGCGCTGGCGCAGCCCCGAAGGCCTGATCCCGCCGGACCGCTTCATCCCGCTGGCCGAGGAATCCGGCCTCATCGTGCCCATCGGCCGCTGGGTGCTGCTGCAGGCCTGCCGCCAGGCCAAGGCCTGGCATGACAGCGGCTTGGGCAGACCCATCGTGGCCGTCAACATCTCGCCGCGGCAGTTCCAGCATCCTGAGTTCATGGCCACGGTGCACGACGCACTGGACAGCACCGGCATGAACCCGCGCTTCATCGAGCTGGAGATCACCGAGGGCGCCATGATGGACGACGCGGAGTCCACCATCGCCAAGATGGCGGAGTTGCGGGCACTCGGCCTGCATCTGGCCATCGACGACTTCGGCACGGGCTATTCCAGCCTGGCTTACCTGAAGCGTTTTCCCATCAACCGCCTGAAGATCGACCGCGCCTTCGTGCGCGACCTCGGCCATCACGAGGGCGGGGCGGCCATCGTGCAGGCCATGATCCAGCTGTCGCACAGCTTGGGACTGACGGTCGTGGCCGAGGGCGTCGAGGATGCCAGCCAGGAAGCCTGCCTGCGCGGCTGGCAATGCGATGTGATGCAGGGCTTTGGCTATGCGCGCCCGGTGCCGGTGGCCGACGCGACGGCCTTCATGGCGGGGCAGTGCGGCCGCGGGGCCGAAAGCGCGGCATAAACTGCCCATCTGTCCAGATCCCGGTATCGGCGTTTGACCACCAGCCTGCTGCTGATTGCCCTCCTCATCGCCGCCAGCGCCTTCTTCTCGATGGCCGAGCTGTCGCTGGCCGCATCACGCCGCTTGAACCTGCAGCAGCGCGCCGATGGCGGCGACGCCCGCGCCGCCAAGGTGCTGGCCGTGCAGGAGCACCCGGGCGACTACTTCACCGTCGTGCAGATCGGCGTCAACACCGTCGCCATCCTGGCCGGCATCGTCGGCGAGGGCGCCTTCACGCCTCATTTCGACGCCGCCTTGAGCCTCGTCATGTCCGCCGAAGCCGCGGCGACGCTGGGCTTCGCCGCCTCTTTCATCAGCATCACGGCCCTCTTCATCGTCCTGGCCGACCTGGTGCCCAAGCGCCTGTCCATGAACGAGCCCGAGCGCGTGGCCATGACCCTGGTCGGGCCCATGCTGCTGCTGTGCAAGGTGCTGAAGCCCCTGGCCTGGTTCTTCAGCGGCATCACCGAAGGCCTGATCCGCATCCTCGGCCTGCCGGCCAAGCGCGACGAGACCATCAGCTATCGCGACATCCTGGCCCTGACCGAGGCCGGCTACCAGGCCGGCGTCGTCGCCGACGAGGAGCAGCAGGTCATCGCCAATGTCTTCGAGCTGGACACGCGCACCGTCGAGACGGTGATGACCAACCGCGAGCGCATCGTCTTCTTCTCGCGCGACGACGACGACGTGCTGATCCGCAACCGCATCGCCGATGCACCGCATTCGACCTATCTGGTCTGCGCCGGCGAGGTCGACGAGGTGGTCGGCTATGTGGACGCGACCGATTTGTTCCAGCGCGTGCTGCGCGACGAGGCGATCTCGCTGCGCGAGCCGGCCGCCATCGTCAAGAAGGTGCTCATCGTGCCGGACCGGCTGACCCTGTCCGAGATGCTGACCCAGTTCCGCGAGGCCCACGAGGACTTTGCCGTCGTCGTCAACGAGTACAGCCGCGTCGTCGGCGTCGTGACGCTGAACGACGTCATGAGCACCGTCATGGGCGCCCTGGTGGCGCCGCATGACGAGGAGCAGATCGTGCGCCGCGAGGACGGCTCCTTCCTGGCCGACGGCATCACGCCCATCCCCGATATCGAGCGTTCGCTGGGCATCGAGAGCTGGCCCCATGCCGGCACCTACGACACCCTGGCCGGCTTCCTGATGGTCATGCTGCGCCGCATCCCGCGGCGCACCGACGTCGTCGAATGGGAGGGCTGGCGCTTCGAGGTGGTCGACGTGGACAGCTACCGCGTCGACCAGGTCATGATCACCTCGGTGGCGCCTGCCGCTAGAACTTGAAGTTGCCGTCCGCGCGGGACTGAGAGCCGCTGGCGCAGCTGGTGAACTCGCGGTTGCCACTGCCGGTGGCCTGGTTGCTTTCCCAGACGGCCGTCGAGCCGTTCCACTTCACATATTTGTACTGGACGGCCGTGCCGGCCGGCAGGCTGACGGTGCCCGTCCACGGCACGTTGGCGCCCGAGCCCTGGATGGTCAGCGCAAAGCCCGAGCCCGGTGCCCAGGCGCCCAGGCCGCTCACATTGCCGACGACGCGCAGGTTCTGGCCGACCACCGTGTTGGCATTGGCGATGGTGAAGGTCACCGCGCAGCTGCTGCCACCGCCGCCACTGGTCTTCTGTCCCGTGTAGATGGCCACGGCCGGCGTGGGGCTGCCGCTGTTGGCCGGCACGGTGATGCTGGCGTTGCCGCTGGCGTCCACCGTCACCGAGTCGGCCGTGCAGCCGCTGCCCGCCGCGTTCTTGGTGCCGTTGATGACATTGCAGTAGGTGCCGGCGGGCAGGCCGGTGGCGAAGGTGCGCGTCCAGGCGCTGCCGCTGTTGTTCAGCGCCACGAAGCCGACATTGCCGCGGCTGAAGGCGACCTGGTTGCCGTTGTTGCCGACGATCCAGTTCTGCTGGGCCTGGCCGATGCTGGCGTTGCGAAAGGCCACCATATTGGCCAGCGGCGTCCAGCGGTGGGCGAAGTCCCAGACCACGTTGATCTGCGGCACGCCGCCGCTGTAGGGGCTGGTGCTGGGCCGGTCGGCGCCGGTGTCGGTGAACTTGAAGCCGGAATAGAGCTGGGCCTCGCCATAGCCCTGGGCCAGCATGAAGACATGGGCCAGGGTGTAGCGCTGGCCACCCGCGTCGGCGCCGCCGTTGTTGTCGATGTTCAGCGAGCCGCCGTTGCGCTCGGTATCCCAGTTGGTGACGAAGATGGTGGCGTTCTGCGGCTGGATGAAGCCCCAGCTGCCGCCCCAGTTGCCCCAGGTGCCCATGACGCTGGGGATGCTGGCGAGGTTGAGGCCGTTGTTGTTGCGGAAGACGTCGCGCATCGCCGACGTGAACTGGAACTCGTTCAAGGTGCCAACCGGGAAATAGCTGGGCCGGTCCACCTCGCCGTCGTTGATGATCTCCTGCGTGACCCAGATGGGCTCACCCTGCAGATTGGTCGGGTAGGCGGCCTTGACCGCATTCATGATGGACGTCCAGGCGCTGGCCGGCATGTGCTTGGAGGCATCGATGCGAAAGCCATCCACGCCCATGGCCAGCAAGGCCTTCAGGTAGTTGACGATCTGGCCCTGCACATAGCTGTTCTCGGTCGCCAGGTCGGGCAGGCCGCCGAGGCGGCAGTTCTGGACGTTCCAGCGGCCCGACGGCGAGTTGTAGTCGCTGTCGTTGATGTTGCAGTTGGCGTGGAAGTCGTTGGCGCTGAAGAAGGGGTAGCTCAGCGTCGCGGCGTTCCAGGTCGAGCCGTCGGTGGCCGTGCCGCTGCCGTCGGCCATCTGGTTGACGACGATGTCGGCATACACCCGCACCCCGGCCGTGTGGCAGGTGTTGATCATGGTCTGCAGCTGGCTCGGCGTGCCCATGCGGCTGGTCAGGTTGGTGTAGTTGACCGGCTGATAGACGCCCCACCAGCCGCCCGCGTTCTTGGACGCGCCGGGCGGCGAGATCTGCACGCCGCCGAAGCCCTTGGGCCCCAGCCATTGGGTGCATTCGGTGGCGATGTCCGGCCAGCTCCACTCGAACATCTGCACCGAGGTCGAGTTCGGGTTCAGCGCGAAGGCAGGGGAGGTGGCGCCGGCCGTCAGGGCCAGCGTCAGGGCGAGGGCGAGCCGGCGGCTCGGGTGCGGCAGCTTGAACATGTTGTCTCCGGTTTGGATCGACCGCCGCCCTCGTTGCGGGGCGGCTGGTTTCGGCCAATCGACAACAAGCCATGGCCGCCTTTCCCGGTCTGGGAAAGTGCGGCAACTCTAGACAGTCAAAACTTCTGCAGACGTAGGAAAACTACTTAACTGCTCAAAAATCCCCTAGAACCGCGAAAACTCAGTTGTTTCTCGATGTAGTTGGGTTACGCATTGGCGATTTTCTGGCTTTAGCCGCGCTGCAGGCGAAAGCGTGAAACGACCTCCGCCAGCGTTGCCGCCTGGCCCTTGAGAGCCTCGGATGCGGCCGCCGATTCCTCCACGAGGGCGGCGTTCTGCTGGGTCATGCTGTCGAGCTGATTCACCGCGGTGTTGACCTCGCCCAGGCTCTGCGTCTGGGTCTGCACACCGGTGCTGATCTCGCCAATGATCTGCGTCACGCGGCCGACGGCGGCCACCACTTCGCGAATCGTTTCACCCGCCTGCGCCACCTGGCGCGAGCCGGCCTCGACCTGCTCGACCGAGCCCGAGATCAGCGTCTTGATCTCGCGCGCCGCCTGGGCACTGCGCTGGGCCAGCGTGCGCACCTCCGCTGCAACGACTGCGAAACCACGGCCCTGCTCGCCGGCCCGCGCTGCCTCGACGGCGGCGTTCAAGGCCAGGATATTGGTCTGGAAGGCGATGCCGTCGATGACGCCGATGATGTCTGCGATCTTGTTGGACGACTGCTGGATGCCTTCCATGGTGCGGATGACTTCGCCGACGGCCACGCCGCTGCGCTCGGCCACGCCGGAGGCGCCATTGGCCATTTGGTTGGCCTCGCCGGCCGCACGGGCATTGGCGTGGGCGCTCTCGGTGATCTGCTGCATGGCCGCCGCCGTCTCTTCCAGGCTGGCTGCGGCCTGCTCGGTGCGCGAGGACAGGTCCAGGCTGCCGGCCGATACCTCGCCGCTGGCGTGGGCGATGGCATCCGCGCTGGCCCTGACGGTGCTGACCGACTCGTGCAAGGCGTCGCGCATGCGGGACAGGCCGCGCAGCAGATCGCCCAGCTCGTCGCGGGACTGGCTGCCGACCTCGGCTGTCAGGTCGCCGCCGGCGATCTGCTCGGCCGCCGACGCCGCGCGGCGCAGGGGCTGGGTGACCGAGTGGGTCAGGCGCCAGGCCACGCCGGCACCGATGGCCATGGCGATGGTCACCATGGACCAGATGCCCCACAGCACGGCGCGATAGCTGTCGATGGCGTCGGCGCGCGCCTGCTTGGCGCCGGCGGCATTGATCTCGATGAGCTTGCGCACGGCTTCCGACGCGGCGGCGAACTGCTTGCGCGAATCGCCGCGCAACAGCTTGAGGCCGTCATCGGCCTGGCCGCCGAGGAAGAACTCGACCAGGCGCGGCTGGCTGCCCTGGTAGGCCGACAGGGCAGCCTTGAAAGCCTCGAATTGACTCGCCTCCTCACCAGCGCTGAGGCTTTCGGCATAGCCCTTGAGCAGCGGCGGCATGGCCTGCCATTGCTTGGCCAGGCGGTCCTGCTCGTTCTTCATGAACTCCGGTGTGCCGCCCAGGGCCAGTTGCAGCTCGGAGCGCCGCATCAGGTTCAGCGCCTCGCTCATGCCGGCCAGCTGCTGGGTGCTGATCACCCAGTTGTCGGACAGATCGAGCACGTTGTCCTGCACGCGGGCGACGCGGTTGCTGGCAAAGCCGCCCATCAGCAGCATCAGGGCCAGCAGCAGACCAAAGCCCAACGCCATGCGTGGGCCCACACGTAGATTCGACAGCATCTTGATCTCTCCCTGCGGCCCGGACGTGGGCCGGTGCGGCCATGATGGCATCGGCGCCGGCAGGGCACAACGGCCGGTTGGCTAGGCGCGACGTCGGC
This sequence comes from Roseateles saccharophilus, assembly GCF_031458095.1. Lineage (GTDB taxonomy): Bacteria > Pseudomonadota > Gammaproteobacteria > Burkholderiales > Burkholderiaceae_C > Pelomonas > Pelomonas saccharophila_A. Next base: position 199,017 of record NZ_JAVDXU010000001.1, on the reverse strand, counting down.
CCGCCATTTCCTCGCCCATGGCGGCCAGAGCGTGAGCCTCGAGGCCGGCACTCGCCGAGGGGAAGGCCTGCGATTCCTCGGCCGCCATGTGTCTGGCATAGAGATCCGCATAGGCCTGGCAGGCTGTGGCGTCCAGATGCGCTGGACGGCCTTCTGCAAGCTCCAGCAAGACCGGCCTGAGGGTTGCCCAGGTCCGGTTCATGGCCGCATGCTCGGCCTGCAACCGATCCGCCAGCGCCACTTCGCCGGCCGCGCGCAGCCTGGGCAGCACGTGGCGCTCCTCATCCTCATGGTGGGCGGGTCCGGCGATGTCGAAATAGCGCAGCACGTCGGTGGCCGCGCCGCGGGCCTGCGCGTCGGCGCCGTAGCGCGCGACGTGAGCCTGCAGGCGCAGCAGCAGATCCAGGCTGCGCCGCACCCGCTCGTGGCAGGCGGCCAGCATCTCGAAGGGCTCGTCAAAGCCGACCGCCGGGCCGGCATGCAGGAGGTCGACGCGGGAGCTCATGCGGAGCATTGTCCGGCCGCGACAAAATGCCCCCATGACCGCCAAGCCCGCCGAACGCGCCGCCGAGTTGCGCGCCCAGCTCAACCACCACGCCCACCTCTACTACGTGCTGGACCAGCCGGCCCTGCCGGACGCCGAGTACGACAAGCTTTTCCAGGAGCTGCAGGCCATCGAGGCCGCCCATCCCGAGCTGCTGACACCGGACTCGCCGACCCAGCGCGTCATCGGCGCCGTGCTGCCGGGCCTGACGCCGGTGCACCATGTCGTGCCCATGCTGTCGATCACGACCGAGACCGACACGACCGAGGGCGGCGCCATCGCCTTCGACGCCCGCGTGCGCCGCGAGCTCGGGTTGAAGGAGGGCGACGCCCCCATCGACTACAACGCCGAGCTCAAGTTCGACGGTCTGGCCATCAATCTGCGCTACGAGGCCGGCGTGCTGGTGCAGGCCGCCACGCGTGGCGACGGCGAGACCGGCGAGGACGTCACGCACAACGTGCGCACCATCGGGCAGATTCCGCTGCGCTTGAAGGGCGAGGTCCCGGCGGTGCTGGAAGTGCGCGGCGAGGTGTATATGCGCCGCGACGCCTTCGAGGCGCTGAACGAGCGCCAGCGCAGCAAGGGCGGCAAGACCTTCGTCAATCCGCGCAACACGGCAGCCGGCGCCATCCGGCAGCTCGACTCGCGCCAGGCCCGTGACAAGCCGTTGAGCTTCTATGCCTATGGGCTGGGCGAGGTGCAGGGCTGGGACCTGCCGACGACGCAATCGGGGCTGCTGGACGCGCTGGCCGCTTTCGGCATACCGGTGAACGATCTGCGCACGGTGGCAAGCGGCACGGCCGGCCTGGTCGCCTTCCACCAGCGCGTGGCCGAGGCGCGCGACGGCCTGCCTTTCGACATCGACGGCGTCGTCTACAAGGTCAACTCGCGCGAGCTGCAGGCGAGGCTGGGTTTCAAGACCCGCGAGCCGCGCTGGGCCGTCGCCCACAAATATCCGGCCCAGGAGCAGGTGACGACGCTGCTGGCCATCGACGTGCAGGTGGGTCGCACCGGCAAGCTGACGCCGGTGGCGCGGCTGGAGCCGGTCTTCGTCGGCGGCACGACGGTGTCCAACGCGACCCTGCACAACGTCTTCGAGATGCGCCGCAAGGGCGTGCGCGTCGGCGACAAGGTCATCATCCGCCGAGCCGGCGACGTCATCCCCGAGGTCGTCGGCCGCGTGCCGGGCGAGCGGCCGAGCTACGTGCCCAACTTCCACATGCCGCGCGCCTGCCCCATCTGCAAGAGCGAGGCGGCACGTGAGAAAGGCAGCATCGAATACCGCTGCACCGGCGGCGTCTTCTGCCCGGCCCAGCGCAAGCAGGCCATGCTGCACTTCGCCGGCCGCCGCGCCATGGACATCGAGGGCCTGGGCGACAAGCTGGTCGAGCAGCTCGTCGATGCCGGCATCGTGCTGAGCCTGCCGGGCCTTTACAAGCTCGGCGTCGCCAAGCTCGCGGCCCTGGACCGCATGGCCGAGAAGAGCGCTCAGAACATCGTCGATGCGCTGGAGAAGAGCAAGACGCCGACGCTGGCGCGCTTCCTGTTCTCGCTGGGCATCCGCCAGGTCGGCGAGACGACGGCCAAGGACCTGGCGCGGCATTTCGGCACCCTGGACAAGCTGATGAATGCCAGCGTCGAGCAGTTGCTGGAGGTGCCCGATGTCGGCCCCATCGTCGCGGCCAGCATCCACACCTTCTTCGCCCAGCCGCACAACCGCGAGGTGGTCGAGCAATTGCTGGCGGCCGGCGTGAGCCCGAAGGAAAGCGAAGGCCAGGGCGATGACCGGCCGCGGCCACTGCTTGGCAAGACCCTGGTGCTGACCGGCACGCTGCCGACGCTGAGCCGCGACGAGGCCCAGGCCTTGATTGAAGAGGCGGGCGGCAAGGTCAGCGGTTCGGTGTCCAAGAAGACGAACTACGTCATCGCGGGCGAGGAGGCGGGCAGCAAGCTGGAGAAGGCCAGGACGCTGGGCGTGACGGTGCTGGACGAGGAGGGGCTGCGGGCCCTGCTGGTGGGCTAGGCGGGTGCGGGGCGTGACGGCTTGTGGCGGTTTTTTACAAGACCTCCAACTGGCTGCTGCAGACACTGGGTTCCATCGATTCACCCCACCTGGAGCCCACCATGACCGCTGCCATCCGCCCCTTCCGCATCGAGATCCCGCAAGCCGCCGTCGACGACCTGAGGCAGCGCCTGCGCCGGACGCGTTGGCCGCAGACTTTCACCGAGGACTGGAGCCGCGGCCAGCCGGTGGCCTTCATCCGCGAACTGGCCGATCAATGGCTGAATGCCCATGACTGGCGCCAGCACGAGGCCGAGCTGAACCGCCACCCGCAGTTCACGACCGACATCGACGGCCAGACCATCCACTTCCTGCATGTGCGCTCGCCCGAGCCGCACGCCTTGCCGCTGCTGCTGACGCATGGCTGGCCCAGCACAGTGGCCGAGTTCCTCGACGTCATCGGCCCGCTGAGCGATCCGCGCGCCCACGGCCTCGACCCCGCGCAGGCCTTCCATCTCGTCATTCCGTCGCTGCCGGGCTTTGCCTTCTCGTCACCGCTGGCGGGACCGGGCTGGGACGCGGCGCGCACGGCGGCCGCCTGGGACAGGCTGATGAAACGTCTGGGCTATGAGCGCTACGGCGCCCAGGGCGGCGACGTGGGTGCCCTGGTCACGCGCGAGCTCGGCATCCTGAACCCGCAGGGCCTGGTTGGCGTGCACCTGCAGCAGATCTTCGCCTTCCCCAGCGGCGCACCGGGCGAGATGGAGAAGCTGTCGCCCTTCGAGCAGGCCGGCCTGGCCAGCCTGGAGCGTTTCCAGAAACACAACGGCTATGTCGAGATCCAGTCCAAGCGGCCGGCGACCTTGGGTTTCGGGCTGGTCGATTCACCCGTTGGCCTGCTGGCGTGGAATGCCGAACTCTTCTTCGGCTTCGAAGGCGAGGCGGCCGACAGCATGGACCGTGAGCGCTTCCTGACGCATGTGTCGCTCTACTGGTTCACTGCCACGGGCGGACAGGCCGCCGAGTCCTATTACGAGAACGCCCAGACCGGTGCCGGCTACCGGGAGCTGCCCAACGCAGCGCCGACTGCAGTAGCGTCCTTTCCCAACGATTTCCGCTCCGTGCGCGCCTTCGCCGAGCGTTCGCACAGCAACATCGTGCAGTGGACCGAAATGCCGGAGGGTGGCCACTTTGCCGCGACTGACGCGCCGCAGTTGCTGGTCGACGACATCCGCCGCTTCTTTGCCCGCCTGGGTTGACGATTAGCATGGGCGGATGCCCGCCGACATCCGCCGCGAGACGCGCGAAGCCGACTCCCCGTCGGCCGCGCGCTTCATCGCTCGCATCGAGCAGGTCGAATACACGGCCGCGGCGGTGGAGGTGGCCCGGCCCGATGGCACCTGGGACCTGGTGTTCCGCCAGACCCGCCATGGCCTGATGGTGTTGCAGACCGGCCAGACCGATCGCGTCGTGCAGCTGCCCGGGGAGGCCGGCGACCGCTACTTCAACATCGCCTTCCGGCCCGAGGTCTATATGCCGCGCCGGCCCGGCGCCCGCATGACCAATCTGGGCCACGTGCATGAACTGGCCGGGCAGCGCGGCTGCCTCATCGACGGCGAGAAGCTGGAGCTGCCGAGATTCGACAACGCCGAGCGCTTCGTCATGGCCCTGGCGAGCCGCGGCCTGATCGAAGTCGACCGCCATGTGCTGCGCGCCGGCCAGTCTGGCTGGCAAGGCGTGGACGACCGCAGCCTGCAGCGCCACAGCGCCCATGTGACGGGGCTCAGCCCCAAGAAGCTGCAGCAGATCATCCGCGCCGATGCCGCCGCCAAGCTGTTGCAGCAGGGGCTGCGGCCGGCGGACGTGGCGGCCGAGCTGGGCTACAGCGATCAGGCCCATCTGACGAATTCGCTGCGCCGCATCCTGGACGTGACGCCCGGCCGGCTCTTGCCTGGTTAGAGCTTGCGTGCCGGCGTCGCGTCCGGCCCCAGCACGCCCTTCACATGGGCCCATTCGGGCACGGTCTCGAACAGGTGGTCGATGAAGGCGCGCGTCTTGGCCGGCATCAGGCGCCGGCCGGCCGTCAGCAGCGTCACCGGCAGCGGTTCATAGCTCCATTCAGGCAGCACCGGCACCAGGGTGCCAGCCTCCACATCGCTGGCCACCATGCCGAAGGGGAAGCTGCCGATGCCACCGCCGGCCCGCGTCAGTGACAGCACCAGGCCGATGGAATTGGCCTCCAGGGGGCCGCGCATCTGCACTTCGGCCGTCTGCTTGCCGTTCAGCAGCGTGCGGTACATGCCCTTGGCCTGGCTGAGCACGACGAAGTCATGCTCGGCCAGCTCGGCCGGCGTCAGCGGGGCAGGGCGGGCCTGCAGGTAGACGGGGCTGGCATAGAGGCCGCGCTCCAGCAGCATGTAGCGGCGGGCGACGAGGTCGGGTTCGTCCACGGGCCCCATGCGCACGGCCACGTCATAGGGTTCGTTGAAAAGGTCGACGCGGCGCGGCGTCGTGTCCACCTCCAGCTCCACCTTGGGGTAGCGCCGCACGAAGCGCGCGAAGCTGTCCGCCAGCACCAGCATGGCGAACTCGGCCGGCACCGACACCCGCAGCCGGCCGGTCGGCGTGGCGTCGCGCGAGGCCAGCCATTCGCGCGTCTCGGTGATGTCCTCCTCATGCCGGGAGGCGCGCTCGGCGAGCTGCTCGCCCAGCTCGGTCAGCGTCAGCCGGCTGGCGCCCGGCACGAAGAGGCGGGCCCCCACCGAGCTCTCCAGCGCGGTGAGGCGGCGGCTCAGGGTGGCCTTGGGCAGGTCAAGCTGGCGGGAGGCCTCGGACAGGGATCCGGCCTTGTGAACCTGGGCCAGCAACAGCAGGTCGTCGATCTTCATGGGTGGGTTTATCTCTTTTTATTTCGTTTCGTTTCCGGAACGGTGAGTTTGAGTTTTGTGGCTATTCGCCATAAATGGAACTCTCTACAGTCGCGGCCATCATGTCAACCGCGCGACTCCTCCAGCCCCAAAGGCACCGCATCGGTGCCGGCTTCCAGGCCGATGGCCTGCGCGAGCCGCTGGCCCTGCTCGACCCCTTCATCATGGTCGACCACTTCCGCATGAGCGAGTCGGTGTTCGCGCCGCATCCCCATGCCGGCTTCTCGGCGGTGACCTATCTCTTCGACGACTCGGCCACCGGCCTCATCAGCCGCGACTCCCTGGGCGGCGAGCACGCCATCCCGCCCGGCGGACTGCATTGGACCCTGGCTGGCCGCGGCGTCATGCACGACGAATACCCGGCCGAAGCCGGCCGCGAGGCCCATGGCCTGCAAATCTTCGTGAACCTACCGGCGGACCAGAAGCTGCGCGCGCCCAGCGTCATGCGCTTGGGCCCCGAGCAGATGCCGCGCCGCGCCAGCGAGGGCTGGCAGGCGGTGCAGGTCTTCGGCGGCGACAGCGGCCTGGATCTGCCCTGGTCGACCTCCCTGGTCCTCGTCGACATCGAAGCCGGCGCGGCCTTTGATCTGGTGCTGCCCGAGGGCGAGCAGGGTTTTGCCTTCGTCATCCAGGGCAGCGGCCGTACCGAAGCGCTGCCGCTGGCGGCCGGCCGGGCCCTCAGCCTGCCCGTGTCCGGCAGCGCCCGCATCGAGGCCGACGAGGCCCTGCGCCTGGCCTGCTTCTGCGGCCGGCCCCTGCATGAACCCGTGGTGCGCCACGGCCCCTTCGTCATGAGCGACGAAGGCCAGGTCGTGGCCGCCCTGCAGCGATTCCAGTCCGGCGGCATGGGCCGCCTCAGCCCAAGAACAACCCCAAGCAACAACAAGGAAGTCCTGTCGTGAACGCACCACAAGAAAACGCCGTCGCCCCCAAGCCCACCAAGAGCGGCCCGCCCGTGCCCCTGCTCATCGTCGGCGCCATCCTGCTGATTGGCGGCATCGGCCTGGGTGGCCGCATGTGGTGGCGCAGCCAGCACCTGGTGGAGACGGAGAACGCCTTCGTCGCCGGCCGCATCCATCCGGTCGCGACCCGCGTGGCCGGCGTCGTCACCGAGATGCGCATGCAGGACAACGCCGTGGTGAAGGCCGGCGACGTGCTGCTACGCCTGGACCCGGCCGACGCCGCCGTGCAGATCGAGCGCCTGAAGGCCCAGATCGCCCAGGCCGACGCGACCATCGCCACCAGCGCCGCCCAGATCGCCCAGGCCAAGGCGCAAGCGGCGGTGACGGGATCGCAGGTGACGCAAGCGGAAGCCGTGCTGGCCCGCACTGAACTGGAGGCCAAGCGCAGCCAGGCCCTGTTCGGCGCCGAACTGCGCGCCACCTCCAAGCAGGAGCTGGACGCCGCCCTGGCCGCGCGCGACGTGGCCCGCGCCGACCTTGCTGCCCGCAAGGCCAGCGCCAACGCCGCCAAGGAAGCCGTCGTCGCTGCCGAGAGCGCTCGCCAGTCGGCCAATGCGCAGAAGGGCGCCACCCAGGCCCAGCTGAAGGATGCGCAGAACCAGCTCGGCTATGTCGAACTGAAAGCCTCCAGCGACGGCCGCATCGGCAAGCGCACGGTCGAGGTCGGCCAGCGCGTCCAGCCGGGCCAGCAGCTGGCCGCCATCGTCGAGCCCGAGACCTGGATCGTCGCCAACTTCAAGGAAACCCAGCTGGCCCGGATGAAGCCGGGCCAGAAGGTGCACGTCAAGGTCGACGCCTTCCCGGGCAAGGATCTGCTCGCCCACGTCGACAGCTTCGCCCCCGCCTCGGGTGCCAGCTTCGCGCTGCTGCCGCCGGACAACGCGACCGGCAACTTCACCAAGATCGTCCAGCGCGTGCCGGTCAAGGTCGTCTTCGAGCCCGAAAGCCTGAAGGCCCTCGGCGAGCAGGCCAACCGCATCGTGCCGGGCCTGTCGGTGCAGGTGGAAGTTGAACTGAGCGAGTAATTCGCCATGGGCAACGAAAACTACCTCCCGCCGCCGCCCGACCAGAAGGTCAGCGGCCGCACCTGGATCGCCGTGCTGGCCAGCCTGCTGGGCGCCTTCATGGCGGTGCTGGACATCGCCATCACCAACTCCTCGCTGCGGGACATCCTCGGCGCGCTGTCGGCCACGCAGGAAGAGGGCAGCTGGATCTCCAGCGCCTACCTCGTCGCCGAGATCGTCGTCATCCCGCTCGCCGGCTTCCTGGCGATGGTGTTCTCGACGCGCCGCTACCTGGTCATCAATGTCGCGCTGTTCCTGCTCTTCAGCACGCTGTGCGGCATGGCCTGGAGTCTGGAGTCCATGATCGCCTTCCGTGCGGCCCAGGGTTTCACCGGCGGCGTCATGATCCCGATGGCGATGACGCTGGTCACGCGCAAGCTGCCGCTGAACAAGCGGCCCATCGGCCTCGCCCTGTTCGGCATGACGGCGACGCTGGCGCCGACCCTCGGTCCGACCGTCGGCGGCTACCTGACCGAGCTCTACGGCTGGCCCAGCATCTTCTACATCAACTGGGTGCCCGGCGTGCTGCTGATGCTGGGCGTCAGCTACGGCCTGGACAAGGAACCCATGCAGCTCAAGCTGCTGCGCGAGGTGGACTGGTGGGGCGTTGCCTTCATGGCTATCGGCCTGGGCTCACTGACCGCGATGCTGGAAGAGGGCAATGCCAAGGACTGGTTCCAGAGTCCCTTCATCATCACGGCGGCCGTGCTGGCCATCGGCGGCATCTATGGTTGGGCCTGGCGCGGCCTGACGCGCAAGAACACCTTCATCGACCTGCACATCCTCGGCCGCCCGAGCTTCCTGATCGCCGGCATCATCGCCTTCACGACCGGCATGGGCCTCTACGGTTCGGCCTTCATCCTGCCGCTGTATCTCGGCCAGATCGCCAGCTACACGCCGATGCAGATCGGCCTGGTCATCATGTGGATGGGCCTGCCCCAGCTCTTCATCATGCCCTTCGCGGCCAAGCTGTCCACCAAGCTGGACAACCGCGTGATGATGAGCCTGGGCCTGGCGCTGTTCGCGTTGTCCTGCTTCATGAACACCCACATGAGCGCCGACACAGCCGGCCCCGAGCTGCTGGCTGCGCAGATCGTGCGCGCCCTGGGCCAGCCGCTGATCATGATCACGCTGACCAACTTCGCGGTGAACGGCATCCCGCCGAACCTGCTGCCGAGCGCCTCGGGCATGTTCAACATGATGCGCAACCTCGGCGGCTCGGTCGGCATCGCCACGCTGGCCACGCTGCTGACCAACCGCGAGCATCTGCACAGCGCCCGCGTCGGCGAGTCCGTCAGCCTCTATGACCCGGCCACGCAGGCCCGCCTGGACACGCTGGCGCAGAACTTCGCGTCCAAGGGCTTCGACCTCGCCACCGCCCAGGACATGGCCATGAAGGCCCTGGACAACGTCGTGCGCCGCGACAGCTTCGTCATGGCCTACAACGACGCCTTCCTCATCCTCGGCATCGCGCTGCTCGCCTGCGTCGCCATCGTCTGGATGAGCAAGAAGGTGATGGGCGGCGCTGCCTCCGCCGAAGCCGCCCACTGAATTCGGGAGAACAAGATGTTCCAACTCAAGACCGTCCTCACCCTTGTCGCCACCGCGGCCCTGGCCGCCTGCACGACGCTGGGCCCCAACTACCAGGCGCCCGCCGCCAACGCCCCGGTCGCCTATCGCGCGGCTGCTCCCGCGGCCGGCGCCGAGCTGCAGCGCGACTGGTGGCTGATGTTTGGCGACGCCCAGCTCAATGCGCTGGAAGCGCAAGCCCTGCAGGCCAGCCCGACGCTCGCCGCCGCCGCGGCGCGCATCGAGCGTGCCCGTGCCGTCTTCGGCGCGACCAAGGCCGACCAACTGCCGCGTGTGGACGTCGGCGCCAATGCCGGCGGCCTGCGCACCTCGGCCAAGGCCACGACGACGCCGGTGCTGCAAGGCCACCCCGTCGTCTTCGAAGGCGAGACCTTCGGCCTGTCGGCCAGCATCGGCTGGGAAATCGACCTCTGGGGCCGCGTGAAGCGCCAGAACGAAGCCGCCCAGGCCCAGCTCGATGCCTCCACGCTGGATGCCGCTGCCGCCCGCGTCGCGCTGACGGCCGACGTCGCTGCCGCCTACTGGCAATGGCGTGCCCTGGCCGACGAGGCCGCGGCCCTGCAGCGCCTGCGCGACAGCCGCGCCAAGGCCTTCCAGGTCGCCCAGACGCGCTTCGACGCGGGCTCGTCGACGACCCAGGACTTGGAGCGCGTGCGCGCCGAACTCGCCGCAGCGGACGCCGACGTCGCAGACCTGCCGCGCCGCCAGGCCCTGGTGATGAACCAGATCGCCGCGCTGACCGGCCAGGCCGCCGCCGAGCTCAAACTGCAGGCGACGTACTCGCTGCCGGCCCCGCCGCAGATCCGCGCCGGCCTGCCGTCGGAGCTGCTGCAGCGCCGCCCCGACCTGGCCCAGAGCCTGGCCCAGCTGCATGCCGCGACGGCCCAGGTCGGCATCGCCGAAGCGGCCTTCTACCCGTCCATCCGGCTGACCGGCAGCTTCGGCTATTCCAGCGAAGACCTGGGCTCGCTGATCTCGGCGCCGGCACGTCTGTACAACATCGGCCCCAGCATCTCGCTGCCCCTCTTCGAAGGCGGCCGCAACAAGGCCAACCTCGCGGGCACCAAGGCCTCGGTCGACGAGTCGCTCGCGGCCTTCCGCGGTCGCATGCTGCAGGCCTTGCGCGAGGTCGACGACGCTCTGGCTGAACTGCAAGGCCGTGCCACCGTGGTGGAGGCCCAGAACCGCACGCTGGCCTCCAGCGGCCAGGCTCTGAGCGTCGCCAAGAGCCGCTACGACAAGGGCGCCGTCAGCTATCTGGACGTCACCGAAGCCGAGCGCACGCCGCTGGCGACGGAACGCGCCCTGGCCCAGTTGCGCGGGGCGCAGTGGGCGGCGACGGCGCAGCTGGTCAAGGCGCTGGGCGGTGGCTGGGGCGCCAAGGTCGAAGCACAGGGCGGTTGACGGATTGGCGCGCAGCCGACGGTTTTATTGCCGTCGGCCCGCTGCTGAACTTGGGTGATAGTGGGCGCGGCCTTCAACAACCGCCTTGCCATGAACTACCTGATTGCTCTTGGAGCCGCCGCAGCCTTGGCGCTGCCTGGCGTTGGCGCCCAAGCCCAAGCCCCGGCAGCCGTTGATCGCGAGTGTCTGCTGAAGGGCTTTGTCGCCCATGGCACGGCGCGCGAGGCCTTGCAGCGCAATGTGTCGATGCAGCATTGGCGCGTCGAGCCCAACACATCGGAGTACCAGTACTCCTTTCTCGACGAGCTGTATCGGCGCAAGCAGGAGGGCTTGCGCGACTTCGATCTGTTCGGCGCGGAGAAATTCCTGGCCTGCCAGGGCGCGGCCACGACGGCGAAGCTGCCGGCGCCCGAGAGCCTGGTGGGCTGCTACGCCGAGCTCGACGTGGTCCTGCATGCGCGCCAGTACAAGGCGGGCGGCGGCGGTGTCGCCGGCACCAAGCGTTACGCGAGGAACTATCTCAAGGACCCCGCTCGCTACCCGCAGGAGATGCTGGACCGGATCATCCCCAAGGCTTTCGCGCTGGACGATCCCGAGCGCCTGGCGGACTATCGGGAACAGCTGATGGGCGCCTGCCTGTCGGCCAGATTGCGCTGAGCTTCAGCGCCGGTTCTCGTCGAACTGCTTGGCGCCCGGCACGGCCTGAAGCCAGGGCTCGCGGCGCTTGACCCAGAGTTCATAGCTCGGTACCAGCGGCGTCGGCGCCTGCGACAGGACGCCGAGCTTGATCTCGGCCTCCTCGTCGTCCAGCGAGAACAGCCGCGAGCCGCAGTGGGGGCAGAAGCGCTGGTCACGGAACTCGGCCGTGTCGCCCGAATGCTCGAACTGCCCGGCTGGCCAGACCGCGTAGAAAGTGAAGGCCGAGCCGCTTTCGCCACGGCAGTCCATGCAATGGCAGATGCCGACGCGCAGCGGCTCGCCTTGCGCCGCCAGCTTCACCCGGCCGCAAAGGCATTGGCCCGAATACGTCTTCATGGTCGTCAGGGCTTGAGGGAGAGCAGGGCGGCTGCCATGCGGGCGGCGGCACCCTGGTGGGCGCGGGCGAAGGCCTGCGCCTGGGACGCCATGGCCTGGCGCGAAGACGCATCGGCGCAAAGCGCCAGGCCTTGGCCGACGGCTTCAGGCAGATCCGCGCAGCGCCGCGCAGCGCCCGCGGCGATGGCCAGTTCCGCCGCTTCGGCAAAATTGAAGGTGTGCGGTCCGGCCAGCACCGGGCAGCCGCAGGCCGCAGCCTCGATGAGGTTCTGGCCGCCCAGGGGCTCGAAGCTGCCACCCAGCAGGGCGACGCTGGCCAGGCCGTAGTACAGCGGCATCTCGCGCATGGAGTCGCCCAGCCAGACGTCGGCGCGCAGCGCCTCGGCCGGCGGTTCGTCGGCCCAGCGGCTGCGGCGCGCCAGCGACAGGCCGGCGGCCTCGATGAGGCCGGCGATCTCGTCGAAGCGCTGGGGATGGCGCGGCACGATGGCCAGCAGCGGGCGAGGGGAGGATTGCTTGATCCACTCGTCCAGCAGCGCCTTTTCTTCGCCTTCGCGGCTGACGGCCAGCATCAGCACGGGCCGGCCCAGCTGCTGCGCCCAGGCCTGGCCGCGGGCGATCAGGGCCGGGTCCATGGCGATGTCGTACTTCAGGTTGCCCGCAACTTCGACGCGCGCCGTGCCCATGGCCCGGATGCGTTCGGCATCGGCCTCGGTCTGCGCCAGGGCGAGCGTCATGCGCTGCGCTGCCGGCCGCATCAGCGCGGCCAGGCGCTGGCCCTGGCGCAGACTCTTCGCGGACAGGCGCGCATTGGCCAGCACCATCGGCAGCCCGGCCTTGCGAGCTTCGCGCTGCAGCGTCGGCCAGACCTCGGTCTCCATCAGCACCCCCGTCCTGGGCTGCCAGTGGCGCAGGAAGCGGCGCACGGCGCCGGGGGTGTCATAGGGCAGCCAGGCCTGGGCGTCGCCCTCGCGCAGCAGAGGCTGGCCGGCGTCGCGGCCGGTGGCGGTGGAGTGCGTCAGCAGGAACTTGAGCGCCGGGTCTCGAGCGCGCAACGCGTCGATCAAGGCGCTGGCCGCGCGGGTCTCGCCCAGGGATACGGCATGGATCCACAGCCGGCCGGCTTCGGCTGCAGCGCCGTAGAAACCGAGCCGCTCTCCCATCGCAAAGCGATACAGCGCCTCCTTGGCACCGCGCCGCCACAGCCGCAGCAGATAAAAGGGCGTCAGCAGCCGCAGCGCGGTCGCGTACAGGGCCAGCGCGAGGCCCTCAGGCATCAACCACCCTTGCTTGCCAGCTCATGCGCGGCCTTCAGGCGGCGCATGACCGGCTCATTGAGCTGGCGGCTGACGGGATTCCATTGCCTGACCTGGCGGTCGATCTCGGTCTGCAGTCTGGCAGCCGTGGCGGCGTCGCCGGTGGCCAGGGCCCAGATCGAATACTCGGCATGGGCCTCAAAGCTGCCGTACTGGCGCACCGCCGCCTCGAAGTTCTCGCGCGCCTCGGCCGAACGCGAGGTGCCGGCATAGCAGCGTGCCAGCAGCAGCAGGACCTGGTCGGGTCGGTAGTCGGGGCGCTCGGCCTTGAGCGTCTGCAGATGCGGCAGGGCGGCATCGAAGCGCTGGGATTCGACGTAGGCGCGGACTGCACCGAAGCGCAGGTCGGGGTCGCTGGCGAAGGGGCCTTTCAGCGCGCCTTCATACAGCCGCGCGGCCTCGGGCGCCTCGCCGTTGTTCAGCAGGGCCTCGGCCAGGCGCATCTGGTTCTGGGCCGAGGGCGAGACGTCAAAGGCCGCGCGGGCCTCGCGCACATCGCGCCCCGGGTCCAGGGCCCGCGCTGCGGCCGACACGGCCTTGAAGGCACCGCGCTCCAGCCGCGAATTGGGCAGATAGACGGCGAAGAAATACACCGCGCTGCCCAGCAGGGGGAAGGCAAACAGGATGAAGAGCCAGTACAGCTGCTGGCCGCTGCGCACGACATGGACCGCGCAGAACAGCGCAATCAGGATGTGCAGGCCTCCGATCAATGGCATGACAGTTCTCCCTGTAGTGATGCATGGAAGGCGGCTCTGCGGCCGCCTTGGCCTCAATGCCCGGCCGCGAAGGTGGCGTCCGGCTTCACGCGCTTGAGCTGTTCCAGCACGTCGTGCTGGATGCGCTCCAGGGCCTCGGGCGTGTGGCCTTCGAAGCGCAGCACCAGGACGGGCGTCGTGTTGGACGGGCGGATCAGGCCAAAGCCGTCCGCATATTCGAAGCGCATGCCGTCGATGGTGATGATTTCCTGCACGCCCGGCAGATCACCCGGTGTCACCAGCTCCTTGAGCTTCTTGACGACCTCGTGGTGCTCGCCTTCGGCGCAGGGCACGTTGATCTCGGGCGTGTTGAAGCTGTTGGGCAGGGCCTTCAGCACGGCACTCGGGTCGGCGCTGCGCGACAGGATCTCCAGCATGCGGCCGGCCGTGTACATGGCGTCGTCGAAGCCATACCAGCGCTCGGCAAAGAAGATGTGGCCCGACAGCTCGCCGGCCAGCGGCGCGCCGGTTTCCTTCAGCTTGGCCTTGGCCAGGGAATGGCCCGTCATCCACATCAGCGGCTTGCCGCCATGCTCCTTGATCCACGGGGCCAGGCGCTGGGTGCACTTGACGTCAAAGATGATCTCGGCGCCCTTGTTGCGCTTCAGGATGTCGGCGGCCAGCAGCATGATCTGGCGGTCCGGCATGATCATCTCGCCGTCCTTGGTGACGATGCCCAGACGGTCGCCGTCGCCGTCGAAGGCCAGGCCCAGCTCGGCGTCGGTGGCGTGGACGATCTTCTTCAGGTCCTCGAGGTTCTCGGGACGCGAGGGATCGGGGTGGTGGTTGGGAAAGTCGCCGTCGACCTTGGAGAAGATGTCGACGACCTCGCAGCCCAGGGCACGCAGGATGGCCGGGGCCGAGGCGCCGGGGATGCCGTTGCCGCTGTCGACGACGATCTTCATCGGCCGGGCCAGCTTGCAGTCCTTGACGATGCGGGCCGAGTACTCGGCGCCCACGTCCATCTTGCCGACGCGGCCCTTGCCGCCGGCGTAGTCCTCGGCCTCGATGCGGCGGCGCAGGCCCTGGATCTGCTCGCCATAGACGGCGGCGCCCTTCAGGACCATCTTGAAGCCGTTGTAGTCCTTGGGGTTGTGGCTGCCCGTGACCATGATGCCGGAGTTGCAGCCATGCTTGATGCGCGTGGCGGCGACGTAATAGAGCATGGGCGTCGTCACGGCGCCGATGTCGACGACGTCCAGGCCCGTGCTGGCCAGGCCGCGGATCAGCGCGGCGACGAGGCCGGGGCCGGACAGGCGGCCGTCACGACCCACGGCGACGGCCTTCTCGCCCAGGGCCTTGGCCTCGGTGCCGAAGGCCCGGCCCAGGTGTTCGGCGAGCTGCTCGTCCAAGGTCTTGCCGACGACGCCGCGGATGTCATAGGCCTTGAAGATGGTTGCGTTGACCTGCATGAATGCCCTCGAAAACTGGGTTTGAAATCGCGGCGGATTGTAGGCAGGGAGTGCGGGTCGCCATCCGTCGCGCCGGCTGTCGATCCGTCGCCCATCCAGGGGGCAAGGCGGCACCCCTTCCTACACTCGCGCCCCATGACATTCAAAGAGGAACTCGCCCAGGCCCTGCGCCACCAGCGCATGCTGATGAAGCACCGGCCGGACCGCTGGCAATTCAGGCTGCTGATCTATCTGCTCTGGACCGTGGGCTTCGGCACGTTTTTCGCCGTTATCGCGGGTCTGCAGCGCGGCAATCTGGGCTCGCCGGCCTGGTGGCAGCAGCAGGTACCGGGCAATTTCCTGGTGAGCCTGTGCGTCATGGTGAGCTTCTTCGTCTGCTTCCGCGGCTTCGAGAAGCTGGCCCCGCAGCGCTGGCTGGACACCATCATGGGCTGGCGCGACTGGCGCTCCGGCATGTTCTTCACGGTCTCGTCCATCTTCTGCGCCCTGCTGGGCGTCATCGTCGGGCTGTGGTTCGTCGACCGCATCTGGTCGGGCCAGAACCTGACCCAGGCCCTGGGCAATCTGGGTTTCTGGCGCCAGTTCCTCGCCGTATCGGCCGTGATCTCCATCATCCTGGGCTGGCGCTACCGGGCGCGCTGGAAGCAGGAGGCCCTGCAGGCCCGTGTCACCGAGGCCCAGCTCAAATTGCTGCAGGGCCAGATCGAGCCGCATTTCCTGTTCAACACCCTGGCCAATGTGCAGAGCCTCATCGACTTCGACCCCGAGCGGGCCAAGCTGATGCTGGAGCGCTTCACCGACTATCTGCGCGCCAGCCTCGGCCAGTTGCGCGGAGAGTCGACGACGCTGGCCCAGGAGTTCGCGATGCTGCAGGCCTATCTGGAGCTGATGCAGTTGCGCATGGGCGAGCGGCTGAAGGTGGAGCTGTCGCTGCCGGCCGACCTTGGCGGCGTCGAAGTGCCGCCGCTGCTGGCCCAGCCCCTGGTCGAGAACGCCATCCACCATGGCCTGGAGCCCAAGATCGCTGGCGGCACGGTCGCCGTCAGCGCCCGGCGCGTCGATGGCCGGCTGTGGATCGAGGTCGCCGACGACGGCCAGGGATTGGACGGTCCCAAGCGCCGTGGCGGCAACGGCGTCGCCCTCGGCAACATCCGCGAGCGCCTGAAGGCCCGCTTCGGTCCCTCGGCCCACCTCGAACTGTTGCCCCGCGACGGCGGCGGTACCCTTGCCCGCATCCAGATCCCTTTACCCGCCAACGCTCCATGACGACAGCCCTGATCGCCGACGACGAACCCCATCTGGTCCAGTATCTGAAGGCCCAGCTCGCCCAGGCCTGGCCCGAGCTCGACGTCATCAAGACGGCCGCCAACGGCGTCGAAGCCGCCGAAGCCATCGCCGAGCTCGAGCCCGACCTGGCCTTCCTCGACATCCAGATGCCCGGACTGACCGGCCTGGAAGTGGCCCAGGGCATCGAGGGTTCGACCCGCGTCGTCTTCGTGACGGCCTATGACCAATACGCCATCGAGGCCTTCGAGGCGCGCGCGGTCGACTATCTGCTCAAGCCGCTGAAGGCCGAGCGCCTGGCTGCCTGTGTGGCCCGGCTGCGCGAGGCGCCTGCGGCGGACGAAGGCCGCCTGGCCGAGACGCTGAAACGCCTGCTGCCGGCCGCCGCCGCGCCGGCCCGGCTGCGCTATATCCGCGCCGCCCAGGGCGAATTGATGCACCAGATCCCCGTCGACGACGTGCTGTACTTCCACGCCGACGACAAATACACCGTCGTGCGGACGGCCACGGCCGAGCATCTGATCCGCACGCCCATCTTCGAGCTCAGCGGCCAGCTCGACCCCGACCGCTTCTGGCAGGTCCACCGCTCCACCATCATCAACCTCGACCACCTCGCCGGCACGCGCCGCGACGAGCAGAGCCGGCTTTTCGTGCGCATCCGCGGCCAGGCCCGGGAGCTCCCCGTCAGTCGCGCCTACGTCCATCTCTTCAAGGCCATGTGAGCGTGGGGCGCTGCGGCTAGAGTCGGGGCGTCACGCCATGCCCCGCCGATGCTGTCACGCCGTGCCTTCGCCCTGATCCCGGCGAGCCTGTTCTCCGCTCAGGCCCGCTCCGGTGGGACGGCGCTATGGGTCAGCGGCGAGGTGCCGCCATTCCTGCGCGATGGCAAAAATGGCGCGGAAGGCTACGCCTACGAAATCTTCCAAGCCGTCCTCAAGCAGGCCGGCCTCCAGGCCGAGTTGCGCTTCTATCCCTGGGCGCGAGCCCTGCGCATGCTGGAGGTCCAGCAGGCCCAGGCCGCCCTCGTCATCGCGCGGACGGCAGACCGTGAAGCCAGGTTCCGCTGGTTGTTTCCGGTGGGCAACTTCCGTTTCGTCCTCGTCACGCGGGCCGCTGACGACCGCCCCGTGCCAGCGGATGTCGCCGGCCTGCGCAAGCTGCGCGTCGGTTCCATGCGGGCCTCGGCGAGCCGGAGCATGCTCGCCGAAGCCGGCGCCTCCCATGTCGTCGAGGGCAAGGACTACAACGACCTGATCGCCTTGCTGCGCCGCGGCGTCGTCGATGCCATCATCGGGCCCGACTCCGTCATGCGCTCGCTGGACACGGCCGTGGGCGGCGGCGACCTCCGCATGACCCTCCTCAACCAGAATCGTGCGGTCTATGCCGCGGCCGCCGAGGCCATGCCGGAGGAAAACGTCGCGCGCCTGCGCACGGCCTACCAGCAGCTCGTCGACAGCGGTTTCGTCGCCCAATTGAGGAAACGCCACCCTGACGCTTTCTTTGACGATTAGGGGTGGCCACAGCGGCATGTCCGAAAACTGCCAGGATCTGACAGGAGCCCGGCCTAGACTGGCTGCATGTCCTCCGAACTCCTGCCTCCCGACGCCGCCTACGCCGTGCTCCAGGCGCATGACGTCCGCTTCGATGGCCGGCTCTATGTCGGCGTCACGTCGACAGGCATCTACTGCCGCCCCGTCTGCCGCGTCCGGCTGCCCAGGCGCGAGAACTGCCGCTTCTTCACGACGGCGGCCCAGGCCGAGGCCGAGCGCTTTCGCCCCTGCATGAAATGCCGGCCCGAACTGGCGCCGCGGGCTCTGCCGTGGACGACGATGGACGCTTCGCGCACTCTGGCCCACCAGGCCGCCGCGTGGCTGGATACCTGCGACGACGCCGAAGCGAGCGTCGAGGATCTGGCCGGGCACCTCGGCATCACGAGCCGCCATCTGCGCCGCATCTTCCAGGCCGAGCATGGCGTCTCGCCCCTGCAATACCTGCAGACGCGCCGCCTCCTGCTCGCCAAGGCCTTGCTGACCGACAGCACCCTGCCCGTCAGCGAGATCGCGTACGCGGCCGGCTTTGCCAGCCTGCGCCGCTTCAACGCCGCCTTTGTCGAGCACTACCGCCTGCAGCCGACGGCCTTGCGCCGCGAGGGCGGGGGCACGGCAACGGTGTCGCGATTGCGGCTGAGCTATCGCCAGCCCTATGACGTCGCCGGCGTCCTCGCCTTCCTGGCGCCGCGGGCCGTTGCCGGCGTCGAGGTCGTGGGGGAGGGCGGCGTGACGCGCTCCCTGGCCCTGACGCATGCCGGCGAGTGCCATGCCGGCTGGCTGCGCGTCAGCTTCGACAAGCCCGGCGAGATCGGCGTCGAGCTGTCGCCCACGCTGTGGCCGGCCGTCGGTTCCCTGCTGCCCTTGCTGCGGCGCTGGCTGGACCTGGATGCCGACCCCGAAACCATCGCAACGGCCCTGGGCGCGGACGGCGTGCCGGGCCAGCGCCTGCCCGGCTGCCTGGACCGTTTCGAGTTGACGGTCCGGGCCGTTCTCGGCCAGCAAGTCACGGTCGCTGCCGCGCGCACGCTGGCGGGCCGTTTTGTCGAGCGCTTCGGCGAGGTATTGCCCGACGCTCCCGAAGGCTGCCAGCGCCTCTTCCCGACGCCCGAGCGCATCGCGAGCGCGACGCGCGACGACATCGCGTCCCTGGGCATCATCGGCCGCCGTGCCGACAGCCTCATCGCCTTGGCCCAGGCCTGGCCGACCCTGGCCTTTGCCCGCCGCGAGGGCACGCCCGAGGCCGCGGCCGAGGAATTGACGACCATCCCCGGCATCGGCCCCTGGACGGCCAGCTATATGTTGATGCGCGGCTGGAGCTGGCCCGATGTGTTCCCGCCCGGTGACGTGGCCCTGCGCAAGGCCCTCAGCGGCGACGGACCTCCTGTTTCACCCAAGGCCTACTCGCAAGCTGCGGAGCGCTACCGCCCCTTCCGCAGCTATGCCGTCCTGCATCTCTGGAGACACGCATGAACACCCAGCATCACATCCTGCAGCGCCGCATCGCGACGCCTCTCGGCCCGCTGACGGCCGCCCGCAGTGCCACCGGTCTGTCCGGCCTGTGGTTCGACGGCCAGAAACATCATCCGGGGGCGCTGGATGTGCCCGAAGATGATGGCCGCGACCCCGTCCTGTCGGCCACCGAGGCGGCATTGAAGGCCTATTTCGCCGGCCGTGACTTCACGCTGCCGCCGCTGGACCCGGCCGGCACGGCCTTCCAGCGCGAGGTCTGGCAGGCCCTGCTGGCCATCGCGCCGGGCGCTTCCGACACCTATGGCCATCTGGCCGGACGCCTGGGTCGAGCCCAGGCGGCGCGGGCCCTGGGGGCGGCCGTCGGCCGCAATCCCATCTCCATCCTGATTCCCTGCCATCGCGTCGTCGGCGCCGATGGCTCACTCACCGGCTATGCCGGCGGGCTGGAACGCAAGAAGGCCTTGTTGAGCCTGGAAGGTTGTGCTGCATGAAGGCTTTCGATATGGGCGAGCTCGTCCTGCTCGCGGCCCTGTGGGGCGCGTCCTTTCTCTTCATGCGTCTGGGGGCCTATGAATTCGGCCCCATTGCCCTGGCGGCCGTGCGCGTCGGCCTGGCCAGCGCCATGCTGATCCCTTTGCTGGCCTCGCGCGGCCAGTTGGCCGAACTGCGCAAGCACTGGAAGGGCCTGCTCGTCGTCGGCGCCCTGAACAGCGCCATCCCGTTTGCGCTGTTCTCCTTCGCGGCCCTGTCCATCACGGCCGGGCTGTCCAGCATCGTCAATGCGACGACGCCGCTGTGGACGGCCGTCGTCGCCTTCGTCTGGCTGCGCCAGGGCCTGACGCCGTGGCGGGTGCTGGGCCTCGTCATCGGCTTTGCCGGTGTCGCCTTCCTGGCCTGGGACAAGGCCAGCTTCAAGCCCGGGGCGGATCACAGCGGCCTGTGGGCCGTGCTGGCCTGCGCGGCGGCGACCTTCTGCTATGGCGTGGCGGCCAATGCGACCAAGCGCTATCTGACGGGCGCTTCGCCGCTGGCCGTTGCGACCGGCAGCCAGTTCGCGGCGGCCCTGCTACTGGCCCTGCCGGCGGCCTGGTTGTGGCCGGCGGCCATGCCGAGCGGTGGTGCCTGGGGCGCCGCCCTCGCCCTGGCTGGCCTGTGCACGGCCCTGGCCTACATCCTCTATTTCCGGCTGATGAGTCGGGTCGGGCCGACGAATGCGGTCTCGGTGACCTTTCTGATCCCGCTCTTCGCCATCCTGTGGGGAGCGATCTTTTTGCAGGAGGCCATCACGGCCCAGATGGTGGCGGGCGGCGCCATCGTGCTGGTGGGCATTGCGTTGGCCCTGGGCCTGGTGGGGCCTAAGCCGCGCTGAGTCGCGCCCGCACCGCCGCCACCAGCGGGCCAATCGCCGATGGCGGAAACGGCGACACGCTGCTGACGTTGATTTCGCAGAGCACGTGGCTGCCCGCTTGCTCGCCGAACATGAAGTCGCAGTCCCACAGCATGGGCAGCTGGTCTCGGTCGAGGCCGACGCGCTCGCGCAACAGGTCTATCCATCCGGACTCAAGCTGCTGACGCAGCACCTGGAACTGCGACAGATCCGCCGGGTGATAGAGCCGTGGGCTGGTGGCCGGAGGCGGTTCACCGTCCTTCGCGGGATGGAGGGCATTGATCGCCTGGTGCCCGAAGCCCGCAACGCGATCCCCGACGAGATAGGCCCTCACCATGCCGTCGACGAGGCGCGGCTGCCAGGCCTGGTCGACCATGTGGCCGCCGTTCTCCGGCTCGAAGTAGGGCGCCAGCCGCTGTTGCAGTTCCTGCAGGCTGAGCAGTTCCTCCTCGCTGCCGCGTTGCGCGTGGCGCACCTTCAGCAGCGCTGGACCGCTCGCCTCGACACGCCAGACGCCGTTGCCGCTTTGCCCGCGGTGCTGCTTGAGCACGCGCGGGCCGCGCTGCAGCCGCTGCGGCAGTTCGCCGGCCAACCGCGCCCAGCTGTCGACGCGGACGGCGTCGCTGCCGAAAGGCAGGTCGCGGACGTCGACGAGCACGTCCTTGGTGCCGAGCTTGAGAATGGTGTCGGGGTGCGCACTGACGTAGACGCCGGCTTGGGCCACCTCGCGCAGCAGCGCATCGAGCCGGTCGCGACGGCGGCCGGCCTCGATGGGATTGCACCAGACCAGCACACCGTCGACCCGCCTCAGCTGGGCGGCCACTTCGTCGGCGAAATCGTCGTTGTAGACGGCCGGCTCGGCAGACACGCCCGCGGCGTTGAAGGCGTCGAAGAGGGCGGCGAAGCGACTCTCCGCCGGGTCGCTGCGGTCACGTGCGGCGCGGTCGCCCGGGTAGAGCAAGGCAATGGTGGGCGGGCTTGTCATGACGCTCACCCAAGCTGCTTGTCCATGACCGCGCGGCCGGCAGCCGCCCAGCCGTCGATGCCGCCGCTCAGGAAGCGCGCGTCGCGCCCGGCGGCCCGCAAGCGCATCGCCGTGGAGCGGCCGATCTCGTGGCCGTACACGCAGTAGACGACGACCGGCCTGTCGGCAGGCAACTCGGCGGCCCAGGTGGCGACCTCGGCCGGATCGCGCCACCGGGCTCCCGGGATCATGGACGTGGCTTGGGCGAAGACGCCCTGGCGCCTGACGTCGAGCACCAGCGCGCCTTGCAGCGCCTCGGCTTGCACCGCCAGCGGGTCGCTCGCGGCATACACCGCCAGCTGGTAGCGCTCGTAGACCTGGCCCCAGTTGATGTTGGCCATGAAGGCGTCGACGTAGGCACCGGCCGCCGCGCCGTGGTCGAGGTGGTAGGCGTGCTCGTACATGTCCAGCGCGAGGATGGGCACGCCTCCGGCGACGGCATGCGTATGGTCGGCCGCCCACTGGTTCATCAGCGTGCCTTCGCGCGGCTGGAAGACCAGCAGCATCCAGCCCGAGCCACCGCCCAGGGCCTTGGCGCAGGCGACGAATTCCTCCCGCCAGCGCGCGAAGCTGCCGAAGTTGGCGTCCAGGGCCAGCTGCATGGCCGGCGCCATCGTGACACCGTCGCCCCCCAGGCCTGCGAAATACAGCTCGTGCAGCAGCACGGAATTGGTCGCGATCAGCTCTTCGCGCTTGAGGCCGTTGAGCTGGAATCCCGGGGTCTGGCCGAACGGCATCCCGGCCAATTGCGCGCGGATGGCATTCAGGCGCTTGGCGGCGCCGGCGTAGTTGTTCTGGTGGTGGCTGACGATCAGCTTCTCGGACAGGCCGCGCAGGCCCGTCGGGTCGAAGGGCAGGGGAAGGGTTTGCAGGTCCATGCAAGCTCCAGGAGTCAGGGGTGGGCAAGCGGGTACAGCAGCAGTCCCGCGAGGGCGGCAACGGCCACGACGACAGGCTCGGGCAGCTTCTTGAAGCGCCACAGCACCGCGACCGTGACAAGCGCCAGCGCAGCGGTGGCGAGGTCGGTGATGGAGCGCTGGCCGATGACGATGACGGCGCCGCTGATCGCGCCGATGGCCGCCGCCGTCACCCCGTCGACAAAGGCCACGATGCCGGGCCGCTTGCCGTGCTTCTTGAAATAGGGCGCCGGCAGGATGGTGAACAGATAGCAGGGAATGAAGGTGGCGGCCGCGGCGACGACCGCGCCCCAGAAGCCTGACACCAGGAAGCCGATGAAGCCCGTCGTGATGACCACGGGCCCCGGCGTGATCATCGCGACGGCCACGGCATCGACGAACTGCCTGTCATTCAGCCAGTGGTAGTCCTGCACCACGCCGCCATACAGGAAGGGCACGATGGCCAGGCCGCTGCCGAAGACGAAGCTGCCGGCGTAGGCGAAGTAGGCACCGATCTGGCCGAGCTTGTGCCAGTCCAGGGGGTCCATGGCGAAGAAGGCCAGCAGCGGTGCAGCAAAATCGTTGACCTGGCCGCGAGAGAGCCACCTGGGCGGCGCGCGCAGCAGCCAGACCAGGGCGCCGGCGCCGAGGAAGACCCAGATGACCTCGGACCTGGTGATGACGGTCACGCCGGCGCTGACCGCGAAGATGGCCCACAGCAGCCTGTCCTTGCCGATGTTCTTGGTCGTGAGCTTGTAGGCGCTCATCGCGATGATGCCGATGACCGCTGCACCGACGCCGTAGAACACGGCCTGCATCCAGGCGATGCCACCGAAGGCCGTGTAGGCCGCACCGATGGCGACGACCATCAGGAACGAAGGCAGCACGAAGGCGATGCCCACCAGCGTTCCACCGACAACGCGGTAATGCACATAGCCCAGATAGATGGCGAGCTGGGCTGCCAGCGGCCCCGGCATCAACTGCGCCAGGGCCATGCCCTCCTTGTAGTCGCTCTCGGAAATCCAGACCCGCTTCTCGACCAGGTCGCGGTACATATAGCCCACCAGCGCCACCGGGCCGCCGAAGCCCCAGGTGCCCAGGGCCAGCATGTAGCGAACCAGCTGCCAGAGGGTGTAGCCGGGCGTGGCGGTGGCGTTGGAAGAGGTCTCGATCATCGGGTCCTGCTCTTGTCGTGTGTGGAGGCCGTGTCGCGCTGGAAGTGGGCGTACAGCGAGTCCAGCACCGCGCTCATCTCGGCCAGCAGCGCGTCGTCGTCGTTGAGGCGCTCGCGGGCGCCGGACATGACGGCCTCGAAACCGCGGGCCTCGGGCACCGGATCGCCACCGACGTCCAACGCATGGACGATGGCTGCCAGGCGCACGAGCGCGGCATCGCCCTCCAGGCCGAAGCTGGCCATCAGCGTCTCGAAGGTCACGCGATTGCCGACATGGGTGAAGGCGGCGCCGTCGAAGTCGAAGCCCAGCACGTCGGCAGGGCAATCCGAGGGCTGCGCCAGCCACAGGAAGCGGGCCTGGCCATCGATGAAGCGGCGGATCAGCCAGGCGCTGGCGACACGGTCCACCCAAAGCCGTCGACGCGTGGCCCAGCTGCGGCCCTGGTAGTCGGCGATGCGCAGGCTGGGGATGCGGCCCGCGGTCTCCTGCGGCTCGTCGGCCGACAGCAGACCCTCGATGCGCCTGCCGAAGTCGGTCCAGGCCGCCTCGGCCTCCACGGCGGCCTCGCCGGGGAAGAAGTCGATGGCGCGCAGCGCGTCGAACTCGCGCTGCAGCTTGCGTTGCAGCCGGATCAATTCCGCGGGCGCCAGGTCGGCGAGGCCGGCGTTGGCGGCCTTCCAGGCCTGGCGCTGTTCGGCGTAGTCGGCATGGCGGTCGAAGAGATGACGGAAGGCGGCTGCGTCGTCCACTGAGCGGGGCTGCACGGCCATCAGCCAGGCGCTGCCGCCTTCGCGCAGGCAATCGTCGGCCAGGGCCTGCAGAGCATGCGCGCGTTCGGGGGCGCCGGGCAGCAGGTAGGCGCCATCGCGCAGGGCCGCGCAGCCCAGCGCCTTCAGGCCCCGCCAGACGCGCATGCGGGCGGTGGCGCCGGAGCTGGGCAGGGAGACCACCAGCAGCAGCCAGGATTCCTCGAATGAATTCATGTATCGAAGACTACAGGTGTGTAGTGATAAATACAAATTTGTGGTCTGAGCGATGCCTTTCCTTGGCCAGCGCCGCCGTGGTAGCGTTCGCCCCTCAAGAATTGGTAGCGCTACCGTCGCGTATCAGGAGACTGCATGAGGCCCTCGTTCCCCCTGCGCCGCTGGGTCGGCGTCCTTGGCCTGCTGGCCGCACAGATGCTGGGCGGCGCCGCCTCGGCCCAGCCTTCCGGCGGCCCCTATGGCCCGGTGCCGCAGCGCTATGCGGTGCCCAAGGCGGCCCATGTCTATTTCGTCGCACCCGATGGCAGGGCCGAGGCTGTGGGCGCATCGATCACAGCGCCGACGACCATCGAGGCGGCCATTGCCCGCGTGGTGACGGGTGACGCCATCGTCATGCGCGGCGGCACCTACCGGACCGGCGGCCTGCAGCTCAATCAGGGCATCACCATCCAGCCCTATCTGGATGAGGTGCCGGTGCTGAAGGGCACCAAGGTGGCGGCCGACTGGCAAAACCTGGGCAGCAACGTCTGGCGCACCAAGTGGGCGACGCTGTTCCCAGCTCAGCCCATGGGCTGGTGGCAGCGTGAGCGCGAAGGCATGAAGACGCCGCTCTACCGCTTCAACAACGACATGGTCTTCATCGATGGCGAGGCCCTGCAGTCGGCCGGCTGGGAGGGCGAGGTCTCGGCCCGCGCCTTCTACGTCGACTACGACAAGGGCTTTGTCTACATTGGATCCGATCCGGCCGGCCGCCTCGTCGAGATCACGGCCCATGACATCGCCTTGCACCGGCCCTCGCGCGAGGTTCATGGCAAGGCCCCGGATCGCAAGGGCCCGACGCTGCGCGGCCTGACCTTCACGCAATACGCCTACCGCGCCATCGACATCGAGGGCAAGAAGCCGGCCACCAAGGTGTCCGAGGAGCCGACCGACGACCCGGTCGGCCCGTCGCCCGAAAGCCAGCATGGCAAGGAAGTCGTCGGCACGCTGCTGGAGAACGTCACCATCAGTCATTGCTCGCGCGTGGCCGGCTATTTCCGCGGCGACAAGCTCGTCATCCGAAACTCGCTGATCAGCGACACCAGCACGGAGGGCATCTACGTCATCGGCTCATCCGACGTGCTGCTGGAGCGCAACCTGATCCGCCGCAACAACGTCGAGAAGCTGACCGGCTACTACCCGGCGGCGGTGAAGATCTTCAACCAGTCCCACCGTGTCACGGTGCGCGACAACCTCATCGTCGAGCAGCCCAATTCCAACGGCGTCTGGTACGACGTCGGCAATGTCGACGGCGTGTTCATCAACAACTACGTGGAGGGCACCCAGGCCGGGCTGTTCTTCGAGATCTCCAAGGGCATCACGGTGGCCGGCAATGTCTTCGTCAACAACCAGCAAGGCGTTCGCGTGCTGAACAGCGCCGGGGCCAAGGTCGTCCACAACACCTTCGTCAACTCGCCGGTGCTGATCGACCGCAACGAGCGCAGCGCCCAGGGCGACCACTTCGGCTGGCATCCGCAGACCGGGCCCGATGTGAACGAGCGCGTCGGCCATGTCTTCGAGGGCAATCTGCTGGTAGCCGATGCCGGCGTCAAGGGACCACTGCTGCGCGTCGAGCAGGCGCCCGTCACCTGCGGCAAGGTCACCGAGGCCATGGTCAGTCGGGCCGACGGCAATGTCTATCTGCGTGCCGGCAGCGGCCAGCCGCTGGTCAGCTGGGCACCGGTCGCGGGTACAGCCTGCCAGACGACGTTCGCCAACCTCGACGCCCTGCGCCAGGCCTTGCCCGGTGCTGAGGCCAAGGGCCGGGCGCTGCTGGGTCACGAAGGCGCCGTGTTCAGCAGCCCCGAGCTGCGCCGCTTCGAGCTGGCGCGCGTGCCAGAAGGCGTGCAGCCCCTGCCGGTGGCTGCCGACGTGCGCAAATTGCTGGGCTGGGAGGCGACCCATCTGCCGGGTGCGCTGCCCGCGGTCCGCTGACCCGGGGCCGGCCATGGACTTCAAGCGCATTGCCCATGTCTGCCTGCATGTGAGCGACCTGCAGCGCTCGCTGGCCTATTACGCCAAGCTCGGCTTCACCGAAGTCTTCCACTTCACCCGCAAGGGCAGGGACTTTGGCCGCTATCTGCGTGTCGCGGACCAGTGCTATCTCGAAATCTTCGAGGAGGCGGGGCGCGGCCCCGTGGTCAACAACGGCATCGCCCACTTCTGCCTGGAGACCGACGACCTGGAGGGCCTGATGGCCCATCTCGATGCCCAGGGTGTGGCCTACACGCCCGCCAAGCTGGGTGGCGACTTCACCTGGCAGATCTGGCTGCAGGATCCGGACGGCAACAAGTTCGAGGTCCACCGCTATACCGATCAGAGCATGCAACTGCTCGGCGGCACGATGGAAGCCGACTGGTGATCGGCCGCCCCTGGTTGTCCAGGGGGCTTACTTGGGCTTGGATTCCGCCGCCGAGCCGTCCAGCCGGATCACGCGCCGCGAACGGCCTTCGGTGTCGTCCAGGGACTCGCTGACGAGGCGGTTGTGCTGCTCCCAGTCCTCGGCGCTGCGGATGATGCTGGGCTTGATGAGGACGACGAGCTCGCGCTTGCGGCCGTTGTTGGCGCGGTTGCCGAACAGCATGGACGTCAGCGGGTTGCTGTCGGCGCCAGGCACGCCGGAACCGCGGCGCGTGGCCTCCATCTGCATCAGGCCGCCGATGGCGACGATATGGCCGTCGGGGATGCGCACGACGGTGTCGCTCTCGTTGACGCTGGCGCTGGCCAGGGGCAGGCGGAAGTTGCCGACCGAGCCGAGGTCGACCTGCTTGATCTTCTCGGTCACGTTGGAGACCGAGGGGTGGATGTGCAGGGTGATCATGTCGGCCGCGTCGATCTGCGGCGTGACGTCCAGGGCGATGCCGCTGAAGAAGGGCGTCAGCGTCAGCGTCGGGATCTGGTTGGTCGTGCTGCTGTTGCCGGTGTTGCCGGTGTTGGTGCCGCTGTTGCTGCCGCTGATGCCGGTGATGAAGTAGTCGTCGGTGCCGACCTTGAGGACGGCCTTCTGGTTGTTCAGCGTCGCGATGCGCGGGCTGGACAGGATCTGTGTGTCGCCATGGCTCTCGACGAAGGCCAGCAGCGCCTGGAAGCCGCCGCGCGCCAGCGCCAGGCCCAGGGTGCCGCCGCCAGCCGAGGGCAGGGGGATGAGGTCGGGCCAGGACGGGGTCTGGGTGCCCGAGGACAGCACGGGCAGGCCGCGCGTGTTGCTGACCAGCGGGTTGACGATGCTGCTGACGCCGCTCGGGATGGAGGGGTTGACGCTGGTCTGGCCGATGGCGCCACGGTCGCCGATGCGTGACCAGTCGATGCCGCTCTGGTAGCCCTCGCGCAGTTCGACCTCGACGATCTTGGCCTCCAGCATGACCTGGCGCTCGACCGAGATGCGCGTCGCCTTCAGCCAGGCTTCGACATGGCGCAGCTCGTCGGGCATGGCGCGCACGGCCACCGTGCCGGTCTGCGGGCTGATGATGACGGTGCGGCCCTCGCCATTGCCCACCAGGGCCTTCAGGGCCGTCGTCGTCTCGCCCCAGAAGTCGTTGGCGACCTTGGTGCTGAGCTGGCTGCTTTCCTGCTGCAGCACGGTATTGCTGCTGCCGCCGTTGCCGCCGGCGTTGCCCGCGGCAGGCGGGCTGCCGTTGTTGTTGGCCTGGTTGTTGGAGCTGCCGGCCGGTGCGGCGCCCGAGCTGACGCGCACTTCGCTGCGGCCGCTGCGCTGCAGGGCCAGGGCGTTGATGGTGAAGACGCGGGTCTGCAGCGTCGGCGGGAAGACGGTGATGCGGCGGCCGTCGATGGAGTAGTCGAAACCGTAGACGTCGCGGATGGCGTCCAGCGATTCGCGCACCGTGACGCCCTTGAGGGTGACCGAGAGCTGGCCCGACACGCTGGGGTGCACGATCATGCTGTAGCGTGTGTCGCTGACCAGGGACAGGAAGACATCGCGGGCCGGCGCGCCGTTGACGATGAGGTCAAAGCGCGGCTCGGGTGGCAGGGCCGGGGCCACGGGCACGGGTGTGGCGACGACGGCCGGTGCAGGCGCGGCCGAGGCGGCCGAAGCCGGCGGGGCGGCGCGCTGAGCCTGCAGTTCCTCGCGCAGCGCCTGGCTGGGCTGGGCCACGCGCAAAGGCTTGTCGGCACAACCTGACAGTCCGGCTGCGAGCAGCGCGGCGGCGACGCCGGCCAGCAGCGGTCGTTGGACGGGGGCCTTCATGGCTTCTCCTTGGATTTCTTGATGCCCGATGCAGCCGCTGGGGCCTCTTGGGGCTGGCGTTTTTCGACGCCGGCGTACAGCGGCTCGCGCCTGAGCTGGCCGGCCTCGCGCAGCCAGACGGCCTGTTCGGTGATGCGCTCGATGCGGGCGCCCTCGAGCTGCTCGCCGACGCCGTAACGGCGGCCGCGCTGCACGACATAGGCTCGCCCACCCGCGAAGACGACTTGGCGGATAGCGTTGTCGGTGACGGCCTCGACGCCGGAGGCTGCCGATGCGGCCGAAGCCGCGGCCATGGCGCTGCGCAGCGCCGGCGGCCAGGCTGTCGGGTCGCGGCCGGGCTCGTCGGCGGCCTGGGCGGTGGCGCACAGCAGGAGGATGAATGCCGCTCTCATGGCTGCACCTTCAATAGATAGACCTGGACGATCAGGCGCGGCGCCTCGCTGGAGGAGCTGCCGCTGATCAGGCGCATCTCGCCCCAGCGCAGGGTCGGCAGCTCGCGTTCCAGGGCCTGCAGATAGCGCTGGGTGTCGCGGTAGCTGCCCTGCAGCTGCAGTTGCACGCCCTGCCAGCTCATACCGGGCATGCTGCCGGGAGGGGTGTAACTGGGGGCGGCCGCCGATGCAGCGGAGGAAGACAGGCTGACGGGGCTGTCGTCCAGCAGCGTCAGCCTTTCCAGCACCAGGCCGGGCTGCTGGGCCAGCACGCGCTGCAGCAGCTGGGACAGGCCCTCGGCGGGGCTGACGGCGCTGACTCGGCGCAGCTCGTCCTCGAGCCGGCGGCGCTCGTTGCGCGCCGCCTCGAGCTGGAGCTGCAATTGCGCGGCCGGCGTGGCGGCGCTGCTGCCACTGGCGCTGATGAACTGCTCGCGCAGCTTGCTGATCTCGGTGGCTTGCTGGACCTGGGCGTCGCTGCGCAGCTTGGCGCGGGCGGCCAGGGGCGACAGCACCAGGCTGTCGAACAGCAGCACCAGCACGGCGACGACGCACAGGAAGAGGAAAGCGCGTTCGCGCAGGCTGAGGGCGTCGATGCGCTTGGCCTGGCGCTCCCAGCGCGCCAACAGCGGCGCGAAGCGGCGGCGCAGCAGGGCGAGGTCGATGGGAGTCTGAGCCTTCATCGCGCGACTCCGGGAGCGGCGGAGGCCGCCTGGGCCGGGGCGCTGACGACGCGGAAGGCCCAGACCGGCAGGCCGCTGGCCATCAGCGGGCTGCCGCGCGACAGCAGGGGGTCGCCGCCGGCCTGGGTGCCGGGCGCGCCCAGGCGCTCGACGCGCAGGGCCGACAGCTCCTGGCCAGCCAGCAGCGGATGGGAGGCCAGGCGGGCCAGCCAGGGGCGCAGCACGGCCGTGTCCAGCGTGCCGCCGACGAGTTCGACGCGGCCCGGCGTGTAGCGCAGCTCGGTGAGCCAGGCCGATTCGGGCAGGGTGGTGGCCAGCAGGGCCAGCAGGTCGGAGTGATGCTGGCCGGCCGTGTCGACGCCCAGCACCTTCAGCAGCGCGCGCAGGTCGGCGTTGCCGGCCGTCAGCGGCAGCAACTGCTGCTGTACCGTGGCGGCGTCCAGTGGGGCAGGCAGGCCGGCCTGGGCGACCGCCAGTTGTTGGCGCTCGGTGGTGTACTGAGCCAGCAGGGCCTGATGCTGGGCCTCGGCGCTGCGATCCCGCTGTTGCAGCCACAAGGCCGCGGCCAGGCCCGCGACGAGCAGCAGGCCGGTGGCCTGTACCAGCGTCAGCGCCGAGAAATAGCGCTTGGGTGCCAGCAGTATGGGCGTGAGCAGGTTGATTTGCTGGGCCATCGGCGTCTACAGCTTTCGGGTCTCGGTGCGCAGGGCTGCGCCCAGCAGCGGCAGGCAGGCGCCCAGGGCCAGGGCCGGGTCGCCCTCGGGGGGCGGCGCATCAGGCGCGAAGGCGGCCAGCGCATTCAGGGCCACGGTGCGCTGGCCGAGCTCGCGCTGGATCAGCGTCGCGACCTCGGCCCCATGCTCGGCCGTGACGACATACAGGCGCGCCAGCGGCAGCTCGGGCCAGCTGCGCTCCCAGACGTCGATGGAGCGCTGCAGTTCGACGACCAGGGGCGACTCCTGGGCGTTGCTGGCGTCGAAGGCGCCGCCGGGCTGGTATTCGAAGCCCAGTGGCAGCTCGGCTACGCCCGCCTCCCCCTGCTCGCCGCGCGCGCGCGCCAGCAGGGCCGGATCGCCTTCGAGGCGGCGGGTGTAGAAGAGCTCATCGCCGGCGCAGACGACGAGCAGGCAATGGCGCTCGTCGATGAGGACGGCGGCGCAGGCGCGCGCGGCCAGGTCGTCGACGCGGGCCTGGGCCGCCAGCAGATTGCGCAGGGCCGTCTCCCAGACGTCGACGATGGTGATGTTGTCGCTGATGGCGGCGGTACCGTCGGTCAACGCCTTGATGGCGCTGTTGCGGGCGGCGACGACGAAGAGCTGGCGCTGTGCCCGCTCGACGTCGCCACCGACGTGCATGACGTCCAGCGTCAGCTCGCCGACATCGACGTCGACCATCTCCTTGATCTGCCAGCGCGCCGCGGCCTTCAGCTCCTCCGGCGGCACATTGGGCGTGTCGACCTTGAGGATCTGGTAGTCGGCGGGGTCCAGCAGCGCGATGGCGTCGCCCGCGGTGACGGGTTTTGCCTCGGCCAGCAGGCCCCAGCGCAGCAGCCGTGCCGGCTCATCACCCGGCGCGCCATCGGTCAGCACGAAGGCATGCTGGTCGCCAACGCGGCGCAGCAGCAGGCGCTGGCCGCTGCTGCGATGGGACCAGGGCCAACGCATCAATAGTTCTCCCGCTGATAGACGATGCCATTGCTGCCGCGATAAAGACCCCAGGTCGCGCGGGCGCTGGGGTCGTTGGTGCCGCCGCACCAGGCGCCGCGCAGGCCGACCAAGTTGGCACCGGTCGTGGCGGCCTTCGTGCGCCAGCCGCTGGGCATGCAGGATGCGTCTGCCGGGCTGGCGCCAGGGCTTAGCGCGATGGCGACGTCCATGCTGCCCACATGGCCGCTGCCGGGCTTGTTGAAGGTGATGAAGGTATTGCCCGCTGGGTTGACGGTGACCGTGTTCGGATTCATGACGGCGTCTCCCGCCGTGACGGCGTCGGCCGCCGCGAGCGTCTTGCGGAAGTTGCCGAAGCTGAGGTTGGCGGCGGTCACGCGGGTGCAGGAATCCAAATCGTTGGTCTTGAAGGTGTTGCTGCTGCTGTCCCAGTACTGCGCGGTCAGCGGCAGGCTCAGCGTCCTATCGGCGCCGCTCATGCCATTTTGTAGGCGCAGCCGACCATAGCGCAGGGGGATTTGCCCGACGTTTGCAGTTTCGTCGCCGGCGATCGCCGGGTCGGTGTTCAGATTGGGGGTGGTGAGGGTCACGCCATCGGTGTCGACGGGAGCGATGCCGAATTGCGCCGTGGCGAAGGGGCCGTCGGGGTTGGCGATGCGGGCGACCCGCGCCGTCAGCGAGGCGTCGGCCTGCCCGGCGGCCCAACTGCCCGTCGGCGTCGATACCGACAGCCTGTCGGTCGTCTTGAAGGTCGTGGCTGCGGCCACGCCGGCGAGCCTGAACTTGGCCGGGTCCGTCAGGTCCAGCTTGGCGAAGCTGCCGCTGTAGTTCTGGGTTGGCACGTTGGCGGCATTGACGGCCGTCAGCTTGAACTCGAGCTTGAAGTCCTCGTCGAGATAGGTGAACACCGAGGCCGGGTTGCAGGCCGGTGCCATGGCACTGCGGTTCGTGACGGGTTTGGCGGCGACGGTGAAGCCGGCGGGGATGAAGCGGCCGATGGTCCCTGTCTGGGTGCCGGTGATGGCACCGGTGCCGGCGCCCAGGTAGTCGGCACTGGCCAGCGAAGGCGTGAGCCTGATGATGCCAACCTCGCTGTAGCTGAGGTTGGCGACGTCGGCGAAGCCCGTGGTGAACTTGTCGCCGGTGACGGTGGCGTTGTCGACGCTGCCGGCGATGCCGCCCGGCGAGGGCGCCGTCAGCAGCGGCTTCAGCAGCACGCCTTCGGGCGTGTCTTCGTTGCCGAAGTTCGGCGCCGCCGCGCCGCTGGACGTGGTGGCGGTGATGCGTGCACGGAAGGGGCTGCCCGCCGCCACGAAGGCCAGGCCATTGGCGTCGCTGGCCGCAGGATTGGGCGCATAGGGGCTGGCGGGCTTGGTGATGTTGCTGACCGTGAAGCCGAAGGGCTTGGTGACGAAGGCAAGGCTCTTGCCGCTGATGCTGTCGCTGCCGCTGCTGCCCACAGTGACGCTGTGGTTGAAGTACAGCAGGGTCTTGCCGACGTCGGCGAAGCTCAGCTTGAAGGGCGCGTTGCCATTGCTGTCGAACTCCATGGACACGGCCGTGTAGCCCAGCGTGGCGTTCTTGTTGTTGCGCTGGATGAGGGTGCTGGCCTTTGGCGCCGGCGTGCTCGGCGCGGTTGCCGGCGAAAAGCTCGCGACCGTCATCAGGTTGCTGGCGCTGCAGCTGGCGGGGTCATGGCACTCATAACCCCAGTTGACGGTCTTGGTGCCGGTCAGTGCGGCTTCGCAGGCTTGGGTGCTGCTGCTCTTCCTGACGGCTCGCAGGTAGTAGAAGTTGCCGCTCTGCGTGCCCGCCGTGTGCGTGGGCAGCGCCACCTCCGTGCCGCCGGCGCTGTCGGAGACGATGAAGGCGGCATTCTTGAAGTTGGTCGTGCAGCTGTTGGCGGCCGTGCAGTTGACACCGTCCGGGCAGCAGCGCCGCGGGTTGGACGCCGCCGTCGATTCGGCGTCCAGGGTGACGGTGACATTGCTGCCGTCGGTGCCGCCCGGCCAGCTCAGCGTGGCTGTTGCGACGCCATTGACGAAATTGACCGTGCTGGGGCTGAGGGCGCCGGCCGAGGTGGTCAGCGCCGCGGTGCCGTTGATGGAGGTCTCGACGCTGCAGGAACTGGCATTCGTGGAGCAGGCCTTGACGGTGATGGTGCTCTGCTGGCAGGTCAGGCTGGTGGTCGGCACCGACAGCTCGTAGTGATCCAGCGGCGGCAGGCAGACGCGCGCGACCGTCGCCATGTCGGCCGTCAGCTCCAGCGCGCTGATCTCGTAGTTGTAGACCCGCAGCTCGTCGATGAGGCCGTTGGCCGAGCGCAGCGTTGCGTTGGTGGGCGCGGTGCTGCTGCGGTTGTCGCCGACAAAGAGGGTGGCGATGCTGTTGTCCAGCGTGCCCGAGGTCGTCGTCGTCGTGGCCGCCACCTGGAGGCCGTCGATGTAGATGCGCAGGATGCTCTGGTTGCTGCCGGCAGCCAGGCGCCAGGTGAAGGCGATGTGCTTCCAGGTGCTGGCGGTGACCGATTGCGCCGGCGTGGCCACCGAGACGACGAGGCCGTTGCTGTCGGTGACGGTGGCGCGCAGTGAGCCGTCGCTCTGGCGCACCAGGAAGAACGGCCGGCTCGTCGTCGAGGTGGCGTCCAGCAGCATGGCCGCCGAGTTGTTCCAGGCCGTGGCGGCCTGATACCAGAGGGTCACGGCACCCTTGTCGCCAACGCCGGAGTTGACATCGAGCAGGGTGTCGACGGCATGACTGGCGCTCGTCGTGTCGAGGGGGATGCTGAGCGAACGGCAGATGCGGGCCGTGGCCGAGGTCGTCGCATTGCCGATGCGCACCCCGTTGTTGCTGTTGCCACTGCTATCCGCCACTTCGCCGACACGGCCGCTGTAGTTCCATTCGTCGAAGCGGTATTCGGCGCGGCGCGTCGGCGTGCCGCTGGGTACGAACCAGCGGATGGCGCTGCCGTTGGCGTTGTAGCCGCTGTTGTAGGAGTACTGGGTGTAGTCCGTGCTGCTGACCTGCACGCCGATGGTGGCGTTGGAGCCGCTCGCATTCGCGTTGCCGTACTGGAACTTGAACTCACCGTTGACACCGGCGGCGCTCTCGTAAAGGATGATCTGGAAGGTGTAGGGCGTGCTGGTGTTGTACTGGTAGACGCCGTTCCAGGACACGACGACATAGCGGTTGGGGGCGGTGCCCTTCTGCTCCCAGGTCACGCCGCCGCTGCCGTTCTGGCTGGGGTTGAGGTCGGTCCAGTAGGCCAGAATGACGTTGGTCGTGGCTGCCGCCGTACAGCCGCTTTGCGCGCCGGCGGTGCCTGCCGGCAGGGCAGTGTTGCTGTAGGTGCGGTAGAAGCCGGTGTCGCTGCCGAACTGCAGGCCGCCATTGGCCAGCACGCGCACCGAGGTGTAGTCGGTGCCGGCGAACCTGAATTTGAAGCCGCCGCTGAAGGTCAGGATGGCCTTGTCGTCGTCGCCGGGATAGCTCGTGCAGGCGCGGTCCCAGCTGACGGCCGTCGCCGCCGTTTCCCAGGCAAAGCTGTCGCTGCGGAAGGTGTAGCTGGACGCCGCCTGGGCCAGGCCGCCCACCAGCGCGAGCAGCAGCACGAAGATGACACGCCAGGTCTTCATTTGGACAGGCTCCGGCTCAGCTGGCGTTCCGCGTAGGCCGGCTCGGTGGTGGCGCCGTTCGGGCAGGCGCCGCCGGCGGCGGGGATGTTGCAGGCCGTCGCGACCAGCGTGTAGAAGGCCAGCTGGGTGTCGCCGTCGTTGACGACACCCGCCCCGGGTGTGCGCGTGCAGGTCACGGTGACGGTGAAGTCCGACAGCTGGTCGGGCAGCACGAAGCTCTTGGTGGCAAAGCAGGCCGGCTGGGCGGTGGCGTTGCGCAAGACCTGGTAGCTGCCCCAGTCCAGCCCGGCCAGGGCCGCCTGGTAGGCCTTGGACGCGGCCAGTTCGCCGGCCGAGCCGAGTTGCTGGCGCTGGCTCAGCGAGGCCAGGGCCACACCCATGGCGGCCAGGGCCACCAGGATGAAGAGCATGGACATCATCGTGAAGCCGCGCTGGGTCATGGCATGTTGTCCACGTGGACGGCGTGATAGAGGGTCACCGTCTCGTTGTTGCGGCTCAGCGAGATCTGCAGCGTGACCAGGCCATAACGGGCGGCCACCGCGCCGGCATTGAAGCTGAAGCTGCAGGCGGACACGTCCTTGGCCAGCACGGCGCTGCTGCCGCCGACGGGCGGGTCGGGTTGCACGGCCTTGAAGCCGTAGCCGGTGTAGCGCGTCAGCGTCTTGGCCGTGAGGTCGCAGCGGTAGCTGACCGGCGGCTCGATGGCGTAGACGCGGTAGGGCGGCGCCAGCAGCGAAGTGGGCAGGGCGGCACCGATGATGTCCACGCTGGCCGCGTTGCCGGCTCCGCTGCTGGAGGTGCGCACATTGTTGAGGGTGTAGGCATCGGCGTCCGGGATGCCGGCGCCGAGGTTGTACCAGGCCAGCTGCTGGGCGGCGTGGCTGAGATTGAGGGCAGGCCCGACGATGGCGAAGCTGCCGTCGACGACACCGAACCGCAGGGTGTCGCCGCTCTCGACGGCGTAGCGGGCGGCGCCGCTGACCGGGATGAGTTCCACGCTCATGCCGCTGGCGGACACGCGGGCACTGTTGGGCAGGGCCTGGCTGAGGTCGCGCGCCAGGCGGCGCAGGGCGGTGTCGGCCTGGTCGCCCAGTTGGGCGCGGTCGCTGCTGGCGAAATAGGCCGTCGTGGCCGGCACGATGAAGATGGCGACGATGGCGATGACGATGCCGGCGATGGCAATCACCATCACCGACTCGATCAGCGTGAAACCGCGCTCTGCTCTCATGCTCAATCCGGCGCGTTGGGCGCGTAGCGCGTCCGCCAGCCCTGCAGGCTGACGTTGCTGCTGTCGGGGCCGCTGACGGTCACGGTGATCTTCAAGGCATCGCCCGCGGCAGGGATGTTGTCCAGCGCCGCGGCGCTGACAACCACCGAGGCGCTGTAACCCGACAGCCCGGCGACCGCCGTGTTCGTCACGTCACGGATGCCGGTCATGGCGAAGCCGTTGTAGTCGTTGACGTTGTTGAAGAAGTTGCTCGGTCCGTCGCGGGTCTGGCCACTCTCGGGGCCCGGGGCTTCGACGAGAGAGGCGCAGCCATTGGTGGGCGAGAGGGTCGCCGTGCTGGCCGTCTCGACGTTTGCGTCGGTCGGATCGCACCAGGTGAAGGGCATCAGCTCGACCTCGCGCAGCAGCGATTCCGCGATGGCCAGCTGCTGGCGGCGCACCATGGGGTCGGTGCTGAAGGTCGTTGCGGTGACGAAGACCTTCAGCATCGCGGCCAGCGCGATACCGACGACGACGATGAAGAGCAGCAGTTCGATGAGGGTCAGGCCGCGCGCGCGCCGCCTGCGGTGCATGGCCGGCATGCGGGGGATGCTAGCCGAGCGCCTCATGGATCAAGCCTCAAGGAGTCGGGTAGATCAGGCCCGTATCCGCCTCGATGCGGTAGACCTGGGTGTAGCCGCCGTAGGCGACGGTGACGGCCATGGCGGCTCCGGTGCTCGTCGCCGTCGCGCCGCTGTTGGCGTTGTTGAAGGTGACCGTGCGGCTGCCGCCTTCGGCGATGCAGGGGCTTTCGGTGGCAGGGCAGGGCAGGGAGTCGATGACCGTCCCGCTGCCCAAGGCATAGGCCCAGGTGACACCCGTCCCCGTGATGGTCTCGGCGATGGGCCGGCGCTGCTGCAGGGCCAGCCTGAGCATGGCCTGGTGGCGGGCCTGCAGGTCGTCGCCAAAAGTACGCAGCCGCCACAGCGTCGTGTCCACCACCTTGGGAAGGGCGAACACCGCCAGGGCGGCTGTGATCACGATGACGAGGATGAGCTCGATCAGCGTGAAGCCTTGCGCCGCATGGGGCGGCGCCTTGGTCATCAGATGCCGGTTGCCGTGAAGTTCACGGCGACGACCGGGGTCGCGGTGACGGCGGCCGTGGTGCCCTGCTGGCGCACGACGCAGGTCGTCACGGTCGCATTGGCGGCGACGGTGGTGCCGGTGTCGATGGTGTAGCCGCTGGGCAGGCCACCTTGCAGGGCGCTGGCGACGTGGGTGCAGTCGCTGACGGCGACGCCGTTGCCGGAATTGGCCTTGCGGGCGGCGTAGTTGATGGCGGAGGCGGAGCTGAGCGCGCCGCCGATGCCCTTCAGGGCGGCGGCCTTGGCGTCGTCGTCGACGGCCACGAACTTGGGCAGCGCGACGGCAGACAGCACGCCGAGGATGACGATGACCATCACCAACTCGATCAGGGTGAAGCCGGCTTGCTGGGACTTGTTCATGGAGGCCTTCCTGCGCTTTCTGCGCTGTGGTGCGATGTGGCTGGACTATCGGCCACCGCCCCAGCGATGAGAAGTGAATAGCGCACGAGTTTTATGAGGGGCTCACATCAGGCTGCAAACCGTTGCAAGGTTCACGCCACAAACGTGGTTTCAGCGCCCCATCGCCGCCTGACCCAGGTTCCACAGCGGCAGGAAGACGCCCAGGGCCAGCACCAGCACCATGCCGCCGATGATGGTCAGCAGGATGGGCTCGATGGCGGCGGACAGGCCCTTGATGGCGAAATCGGTCTCGCGCTCGTACATCTGCGCGATCTCGGTCATCAGCGTGTCCAGCTCGCCCGTCTCCTCGCCGACCGCAATCATTTGCAGCACGATCGGCGTGAAGACCCCGGTGGCCGTGGCGCAGCGCGAGATGCTCTCGCCGCGCTCGACGCCGTCGCGCATCTGCTCGATGCGGGCGCCGATGTAGGCGTTGTCCACCGTCTGGGCCACGACCGTGAGGGCCTGGCTGATGGGCACGCCGGAGCTGCTGGCCAGCGCGAAGCTGCGGGCGAAGCGGGCCAGTGTGGCCTTCAGCACGATATCTCCGGCGATCGGCAGGCGCAGCTTGAAGCGGTCCCAGGCGTAGCGGCCGCCGGGCGTGGCGATCCAGTTGCGCCAGATCAGCCCGAGGCCGATGCCGACGGCCACCACCATGGGCCACCACTTCACCGTCCAGCGCGAGAAGCCGAGCAGGATGCGCGTCATCAGCGGCAGTTCGCTCTTGAAGTGGGCGAAGACGTCGGCGAACTTGGGCAGCACGAAGATGTTGATGACGATCAGCGCGATGGCCATGGCGATGATGACCATGATGGGATAGCGCAGGGCCTGCTTGATGCGGGCGCGGATGTCGAGCTCGAACTCCAGATGCTCGGCCAGGCGCTGGAAGACCTCGGTCAGCTTGCCGGTCAGCTCGCCGACACGGGTCATGGCGACGTAGAAGGTGCTGAACACGGTGGGGTGGCGGGCGAAGGCGGTGCCCAGCTCGCGGCCCTGGTCGAGGCTGGCACGCACGTCCTGCAGCAGGGCGATGATGCCGGGATGGCTGGTGGAGGCCTCCAGGCCGGCCAGGGCGCGCAGGATGGGCACGCCGGCCTTCTGCAGGGTGTAGAGCTGGCGCGTCAGCACCAGGGCGTCTTCCTGGGTGATGGGCTTGGCGAGCAGGGCTTCGAGCCAGTTGCTGCCGCCGGCCACACTGACGGCCTCGGTCGTGGCCTCGATGCTGACGGGCACGACGCCGCCGGCCATCAGCTGGGCGGCGACGGCATCGCTGTTCAGGGCATCGACGATGCCTTCGACCAGTTCACCGCGGCCATTGCGGCCCTTGAACGCGAAGTTCATTCAGCGTCCACGCTGATGCGCACCGCCTCGGCCAGCGAGGTCTTGCCTTCGCGCACGAGGGCCAGGCTGCGGTCGGCCAGGGTCTTGCCCTTCAGCGACCTGCGCGCCGCCGTCAGGAAGGCGCCGGCATCGCTGTTCTGGATGGCCAGGGCCATGTCGGGGTCCATTTCCAGCATCTCGTAGATGCCGCGCCGGCCCTGGTAACCCGTGCCGTTGCACTCGGCGCAGCCGCGCCCGGCGACGCTCTTCACCGGGCCGGGTGCCTCGCCGTTCAGGGCCATGACCTCGTTGAGCCAGGCCTGCTCTTGGGGCGTGGCCAGATGGGGTTCGGCGCAATGCTTGCAGACGCCGCGCAGCAGGCGCTGGGCCAGCACGGCCTGCAGCGAGGTGGCCACCATGAAGGGCGGCGCGCCCATGTCCAGCAGCCGGAAGGGCGTGGAGACCGTGTCCTTGGTGTGCAGGGTGGACAGCAGCAGATGGCCGGTGATGGCGGCGCGCAGGCCGATCTCGGCCGTCTCGGCGTCGCGCATTTCGCCCACCAGGATGACGTCGGGGTCCTGGCGCAGCGCGGCGCGCAGCACCTTGGCGAAGTCCAGCTCGATCTTGTCGTTGACCTGCACCTGGGTCAGGCCCGGCAGGCGGTATTCGATGGGGTCTTCGGCCGTGATGATCTTGAGCTTCTCGGAGTCCAGCTCGGCCAGGGCCGCATAGAGGGTCGAGGTCTTGCCGGAACCGGTCGGGCCGGTGACGAGGATCATGCCGGAGTCGCGCCCCAGCAGCTCGCGAAAACGCTTGAGCATGTCGTCCGGCATGCCGATGGCGTCCAGGCGGCGCAGCGCCGAGCCCTGGCCCAGCAGGCGCATGACGACGGATTCGCCGTACTGGCTGGGCATGGTCGACAGGCGCACGTCCAGCGTGCGGTCGCTCAGGCGCAGCGTGAAGCGGCCATCCTGGGGCAGGCGCTTCTCGGAGATGTCCAGGCCCGCCATCAGCTTCAGGCGCTGGGCCAGGGCCGGCGCGATGCGCTTATCGGCCTGCGTCAGCGTCTGCATCAGACCGTCGACGCGGTTGCGGATCAGCAGCTCGCCCTCCTGGGGCTCGATGTGCACGTCCGACGCGCCGGCGCGGGTCGCGTCCTCGAACACCGACTGCAGCAGGCGCACGACGGGCGCGCCTTCCTGGCCGACGCTGGCCTGCAGGGTGCCGAAGTCGACGGCGTCGCCGATGTCCTTCTCCAGCGCCTTGGCCAGGCCGGAGATCTCGTCGCTGCGGCGGTAATGCCTGTCGAAGACGGCGGCGAGCTGGCTGTCGGCGACGACGGCCATGGCCAGGCGGCGCTTCAGGATCTTGGCCAGTTCGTCGAAGCCGAACAGGTCCAGCGGGTCGGCCATGGCGACCAGCAGGGTGTCGCCGCGCTCCTCCAGCACCAGGGCACGGAAGCGCCGCGCCGGGGTCTCGGGCAGCAGGCGCACGAGCTCGGTCTTCAGCGGGAAGGTCTTGAGGTTGACGAAGGGCGCGCGCAGCTGGCGGGCCAGCACATGGGCCAGGGCCTCCTCGGTGATGAGATTGGCCTCGATCAGGATGCGGCCCAGCTTCTTGCCGGTGGCGCGCTGCAGCTCCAGGGCCTGGCCGAGCTGCTCGGCCGAGATCAGCTGCTGCTCGACGAGGACGTCGCCCAGGCGCAGCTTGGGGCGGGGGGCGGCGGCTGCGGTCTCGGTGGCTTCTGTCATACGTTGCTGGTGGCGTGGACCTCGGCGAGGGTGGTGATGCCCTGCAAGACCTTGATGATGCCGTCCTGGCGCAGCGAACGCATGCCTTCGGCGAGGCCGGCGTGATGTAGTTCCTCGGCGCGGGCCCCGGTCTGGATCATGCGTCGTATGTCTTTGGACACAGTCAGCAATTCGTGCAGGCCGGCTCGACCCTTGTAGCCACTGCCGCCGCAGGCCGTGCAGCCCGGGCTGTGGTGCTTCAACAACCGGCCGCCCTGGCCATGGGACTTGATCCAGTCCGCCATCAGCGCCAGCTTGCTGGGCCGCCCCTCGGCCGGGAAGACATGCAGGTAGTCGTCCAGCAGTTCCTGCAGCTCGGCCTCGGTCATGGGTTCGCTGGTGCGGCAGGTCGGGCAGCTGCGCCGCACCAGGCGCTGGGCCAGCACGGCCAGCAGCGAGTCGGCGAAGTTGAAGGGGTCCATGCCCATGTCGAGCAGGCGGGTGATGGTCTCAGCCGCGCTGTTGGTGTGCAGCGTGGACAGCACCAGGTGGCCGGTCAGCGAGGCCTCGATGGCGATCTCGGCCGTCTCCTGGTCGCGGATCTCGCCGACCATGATGACGTCGGGGTCGGCACGCAGGAAGGCACGCAGGGCCTTGGCGAAGGTCCAGTCGATCTTGGGATTCACCTGCACCTGGCGCAGGCCGGCCTGGGTGATTTCGATGGGGTCTTCGGCCGTCCAGATCTTGCGCTCGGCCGTGTTGATGTGGCTCAGGGCCGAATGCAGGGTCGTCGTCTTGCCCGAGCCGGTCGGGCCGACGCAAAGCACCATGCCATAGGGGCGGGCCACCGCGCCCTGCAGGGCGGCGAGGTTGGCCGGCGTGAGGCCGATGCGGTCCAGCGGTATGGGCTTGCTGCTGGCCAGCAGGCGCATGACGACGTCCTCCAGGCCGTTGTTGGTCGGGATGGTCGCCACGCGCAGCTCCAGCTTGTGCTGGGACGAGAAGCGCGCGAAGTTGATCTTGCCGTCCTGGGGCTTGCGGCGCTCGGAGATGTCGAGGTCGCACATGATCTTGATGCGGGCGATCATGGCGTTGCGATAGGTGTGGGGCAGCTCCAGATAGGGCTGCAGCACGCCGTCGCGGCGGAAGCGGATCTTGAGCTTCTCGCGCCCCGGGTAGGTCTCGATGTGGATGTCCGACACGCCCTGGTTGTGCGCCTCGATGATCATGGAGTTGATCAGGCGCACCAGCGAGTTGTCGCTCTGCTCGATGGGCGACTCTTCTTCCTTGGCCGTGCGCTCGCTGCTGTCGCGCTCCAGGCTCTCGATGAGCTTGTTGGAGCTTTCCAGCGTGAAGTCGGGCGTCAAGTCGGGCAGGTTGTCGACGTGGGCGCGCGGCAGGGCCTCGGCGCCATAGCGCTCGAAGGTTGATGGGATGGCGAACTGCAGGGTGCCGAGCTTGGTCAGCGTCGGCACGACCTTGAGCTGGGTGATGAACTCGACCTCGTCGAGGGCGTCGCGCCGGGTCGGGTCCTCCATGGCGACGATGAGGCGGCCGTCGCGCAGCACCAGGGGCAGCACCTCCAGGCGCTTGGCCACGGCATGGGGCAGCTTGCGCACCGCGTCGGGCTCGATGGTGAAGTTCTCGACGTCGACGACCGGATAGCCCATCTTGCGCGCCAGTGCCGACTGCAGCTGGGCGCGGCTGATGACGTTTCTGCGCACCAGCAGCTCGCCAAGCGGGACGGAGCGGTCGTCGCGCTGCTGCACCAGGGCCTGCTCGAGCTGCTCGGGCGTGACCAGCGCCAGGGCCAGCAGGGCCTCGCCGATGCGCACCATGGGCATCTTGGCCTGCTGCTCGATGGCCTGCAGCAACTGGTCGGCGGTGACGATCTGCTGGTTGACGAGGATGTCGCCAACGCGGCGCTGGCGCAGGCTGTTCTGCTCGACGGCGGCGGCGTTGAGCTGCTCGGGCGTGACGAGCTCGTCCTTCAGCAGCATGTCGCCCAGGCGCTCGCCGATCTCGAAATGCGCCAGCACCTCGCGCGGCACGAAGACGCGCCGCACCGAGTCGTCGTCGTCGGCCAGCGGCGGGAACAGGAAGAGGCCGAAGCCGTCGTGATGGTGGCCGATGGTCACGCCCTTGAGCTCGTCGCCGCCGTTGAAGACGATGCGGAAATCGCTGCGCGGGCGTTGGTCGACGCTCAGCGGCGCGTTCAGGTCGCCGGTATCGCGCGGTGGCACCGTCAGCGGGTTCAGCAACTTGATGGCGCGGAACTGGCTGAACTTCAACGGCATGCTGTTGCGCGCCGGCGGCACATTGATCTGCACGATGCGGTCGCTGGCATCCAGCTTCAGCACCTGTCCGACGCTG
The DNA here is from genome assembly GCF_031458095.1 of Roseateles saccharophilus. Taxonomy (GTDB): domain Bacteria; phylum Pseudomonadota; class Gammaproteobacteria; order Burkholderiales; family Burkholderiaceae_C; genus Pelomonas; species Pelomonas saccharophila_A. The sequence continues at coordinate 155,404 of NZ_JAVDXU010000001.1, read as the reverse complement.
CGGCTGTTGTTCAGCCCCAGGATCTCGCAGGCCTCGGCGCCGCGCTGCACTTGCGGCTGGGGGTAGGCGGCGTAGGGCGGGGTGGGCCAGAGGAAGCCGGAGGCCGGGCCAGCCGCAGCAGTGTCGGCATCGACATGGGGCCAGGGCAGGGGCTGGGACGGGTCGTTCATGGGCTGGGGCAGCAGGGGTTGCCGACGATTATGGAGGGCCGCCACCCGGGGCCAGCCCCGAAGAAGCACCGTGCTGGCGCCATAGACCCACGGCCTGCGGCCTCGAGCCGGCTTGGCGAGAATGGCGGCATGAACATCCTGCTCACCGGTTTCGAACCCTTTGGCGGCGAAGCCATCAATCCTTCCTGGGAAGTCGCGCGCGCCGTGCAGGGCCACATCATCGCGGGCGCCCTGGTGCAGGCACGCTGCCTGCCGACCAGCTTTGGCGCCGCCCCCGTCGCCCTGGCCGAGGCGCTGGCCGAAGTGCAGCCCGGGCTGGTCATTGCCCTGGGCCAGGCCAGCGGCCGCACCGAGATCTCCATCGAGCGCGTGGCCGTCAACCTCATCGATGCCCGCATCGCCGACAACGCCGGCGAGCGGCTCCAGGACGTGCCGGTGCGTGCGGGAGCGCCGGCCGCCTATTTCTCGACCTTGCCCATCAAGGCCATGCGCAACGGCCTGCGTGCGGCCGGGCATCCGGCCGGGCTGTCGCTGTCGGCCGGCGCCTTTGTCTGCAACCAGGTGTTCTTCGAGCTGCAGCACCAGCTCGCCGGCCGCGACGTGAAGAGCGGCTTCATCCACATCCCCGCCTTGCCCGAGCAGGCCGCGCGCAGCCAGCCGACGCTGCCCAGCATGAGCCTGGCGGCCCAGGTCGAGGCCATCAAGCTGGCGATCGCCATCGCACTGACGGGCGACGAGGCCCTGGCCTCGGGCGAGCCGGATGAAGGCGCGCCGGTGGCCTGAGTAGGGCCTGTTGACGCTACGGCGATGGGTCGCGAAGGCCCGACGCAAGGGGCCAATCTAGACGCAGCGCGCCGCCCGCACTCGTGTGCGGGCCAGGGCTGCAACAACGAGTGGCCCTTGCGGCGGGCCTTCCCGAAGGGTTGTGGCCAGAAAGGCCGCATGCTGTGTTGCAAATCCTCGCTGGGCGAGGAGCCCAGCTTGCGGTTTGCTGTCGTGCCTGCGGCCTTTCTGGCCACAACGCGGCCCATTGTCGTAGCGTCAGCAGGCCCTATTCTTCGCTGTACTGGCGCCAGCGCGCGCTGGCGTGGCGCATCAGGTGGACCTGGCGGAAGAAGCGGCGACAGTTGCTGCAGATCCGGTGGTGCAGGCGCAGCGACAGGCGCTCGGCCAGCGGCACGCGGCGGTCTTCGGCCTGCAACGTGATCTGCGTGGCCTCCCGGCAAGTGATCTTCAGCTTGATCAAGACGCTCCTCCATTGGGCGCTGCAGTGAACCAGCCTGCCTGCAGGCAGTCCCTCAGCCGCAGTCGGGCGCGGTGCAGCATGACCCAGAGATTCGTCGGCGTGATCGCCAGTTCCTTACAGATCTCGTCGGATTCCAGCTCCAGCCACTCCCGCATCATGAACAGCCGCCCCTGCTGGCCGGGCAGCTTCTCGACGCAGGCTTCCAGCACCTTCATGAAGTCGACCTGGCGCAGCACGTCCTCGGGGTTGCCCCAGTCGTGCTGGGCCTCGCGCCAATGGCCGTCGCCGGCAAAGAGCAACTCGTCCAGGTCCTCGCCGTCGTCGCTCGTGGCCGTGGTCGACATCTCGCGGCTGTTCTTGCGGATCTGGTCGACGAGCTTGTGCTTGAGGATGCCCACGAGCCAGGTCTTGAGCTGGCTGGCGCCGGCAAAGGCCTGGGGCTTTTCCAGCGCCGCCAGCAGAGTCTCGGAGACGGCGTCCTCGGCCCAGGCGGGGTTGCGCAGCTGCAGCCGTGCGTATTTCAGCAGGGCCGGGCGCAGGGTCTCGATCTGGCGGCAGAAATCGGGCGTTGCGGTCATGACGGCGGGCAGTGTAAGGACTCGACAGCGTCTTGCGACTTCGTCCTTGCCGCCGCATCATCGGCCGCCTTTCACCCCCCAACCTTTTGGAGACCTGTCCATGAAGAACCAAGCCCTCGTGTCCTCCGCCCTCGCCGCCGCCCTGTCCCTGGGCCTCGTCGCCCAGGCCCAGGCCGCCGACGCCGCCAAGGAGAAGTGCTACGGCATCGCCAAGGCCGGCCAGAACGACTGCGCCACCGCCAACGGCAGCCACTCCTGCGCCGGCCAGTCCAAGGCCGACAAGGACGCCAACGAATGGAAGTACGTCGCCAAGGGCACGTGCGAGAAGGAAGGCGGCAAGCTGACCGCCCCCAAGAAGTGACCGCTTGACGGCCATGACCATGGCGCCGGCCGATCCCTGCGTGGATTGCGTGGGAATTGGCTGGCGCCAGCCGCATTACGAGACCTTGCTGGCCGAGCGCCCGGCGCTCGGCTTCATCGAGGTCCATTCCGAGAATTTCTTCGCCGACGGCGGCATCGCCCTGGCCGTGCTGGAAGCCGGCCGCGCGGCCTATGAGCTCAGCTTGCACGGCGTCGGCCTGGCCCTGGGCTCGGCCGCGGGGCTGGACCATGCCCATCTGCAGCGCCTGGCCCGCCTGGTCGAACGCATGCAGCCGCGCTGGGTGTCCGACCACGCCTGCTTTGCCCGCGTGGGTTCGGGGCTGCACGCGGCCGACCTGCTGCCCATCCCCTTCACCGACGAGTCGCTGGCGCTGATGGTCAGCCATGTCCAACAGGTGCAGGAGCGCCTGGGCCGGCCCCTGTTGGTCGAGAACATCAGCGCCTATGTCGGCTGGGCCGGCGACACCCTGGCCGAGCCCGAGTTCTTCAACGAGCTGGCGCGGCGCAGCGGCTGCGGCCTGTTGCTGGACGTCAACAACCTCTTCGTCAACGCCCGCAACGACGGCCTGGCGCCCACGGCCGCGGCCCTCGAAGCCATGCGCTGGGTCGATGCCATCCGGCCTGGCCACGTTGGCGAGATCCATCTGGCCGGCCACTGTGAGCGCGAGGACGGCCTGGTCATCGACGACCACGGCAGCTGCGTGCGCGACGAAGTCTGGCGCGTCTATCAGCATGCCCTGCGGCGCCTGGGGCCGGTGCCGACGCTGATCGAATGGGATACCGATGTGCCCGATCTCGGCGTGCTGCTGGCCGAAGCCGCGCGGGCCAGGGCGGTGGCCGCATGAAGGCGGAGCAACAGGCTTTCGTCGACGCCCTGCTGGGTCGCGGCGATGCGCCCGTGACGCTGACCGGCACCGCTCGCGGCCTCACCGCCTATCGCCGCAACTTGCAGGCCCTGTCGGCCCAGGCCCTGGCCGTGCCCTTTGCGCGCCTGCGCGAAGCGCTGGGCGAGGACGAGTTCGCCTCGCTGGCCTGGACCTTCTGGCGTACGCATCCGCCCGAGAGCGGCGACTTGGGCCAGTGGGGCGGGGCGTTGGAGGCCTTTCTGGTCGAGCGCGCCGGCGAGGCCTCGGGCCTGCCCGATCTGGCGCGGCTGGATTGGGCCCTGCATCAAGCCGAGCGCGCCGCGGATGCGGACCTGGACGTCGAGTCGCTGACGCTGCTGGGCACGACGGCGCCCGAGTCCCTGGGCCTGCGGCTGCGCCCTGGCGTGGCCTTGATCACCCAGCAGGACGGGCCGGTGCTGGTCTGGCGCCGCGGCTGGCGCGGCGAATGGCAGGCGTTGTCGACGGCCGAGGCGGCTTTCTTCGCCGCCCTGCTGCGCGATGTGAATCTGGCCCAGGCCCTGGAAGCCTCGGAAGTGAAAGGTTCTGCCGCTGAAGCCGACTTTGACTTCGGCGCCTGGCTGCAGGCCGCGCTACAGAACGCCTGGCTGCTAGGGGTCAGGACGATGCCCAACCCTCACCCGACTTCGACGCCATGAAAGCTCTGATCTCCACCGCCCTGCGTGCCTTCACCGACCCGGGCCTGCAGCCGACCCGCCTGCCCGCACCGCTGGACACGCTGGTCAGCCATCTGCAGTCGCTCGCCCTGCTGGCGGCGCGGCTGTACGTGGCCAAGATCTTCTTCATGTCGGGCCTGACCAAGCTGCGCGACTGGTCGGCCACGCTGGCCCTGTTCAACGACTACTACCAGGTGCCGCTGCTGCCGCCGGCGCTGGCGGCCTATATGGGCGCTGCGGGTGAACTGGCGATCCCGGTGCTGCTGGTGCTCGGCCTGGCAGGGCGCTTCGCCGGGGCCGGGCTGTTCGTCGTCAACCTGATGGCGGCGCTGTCGCTGCCGGCCGAAGACCTGTCGCCCGCCGGCGAAGCCCAGCACATCCTGTGGGGGGTGCTGGCCCTGGTCATTGCCCTGTGGGGTTCGGGCCGCTGGTCCGTCGATGGCACGGTCTTGAAGCCGGCACCCGATCGCTCACGCTGACCCTGCCCATTGGTAAGCAGGCGCCACATTTGGAAACGACGAGGAAACCGGGTTTGTCCTAATCTGGCGGACAGTCAGTAGCTGTCCGTCCATGGAATTTTCAGAGCTGTTCACGCAAAGCGCGCGCGACGTGCTGCCGCACGCCAGAAGGAAGGGGCTGGTCGCCTACTTCGACTATCAAGGCCCGCGCCTTGAACTCCATGATCCCGGGCCTTTTCTTCGGGCCGGCGTCCATCGGATCCTGCTTGGCATCGTCGACTGCTTTGAGTCGGGTTTCGTCATGTTCCGCGCGGAAGTCGAGCCGCCCGTGTTCGGCCGCAGCAGTATCGTCATCCACGCTGCCGGCACCGGGAAGCACAGCCCGGCCGAGGTCATGGGCGTCTTGCAACGCCTGCATCTGGTGGCAGAGGATGCCGATGCCGCCCAGGGGCTGGTGGCGCGGGCCGAGGCGCCGTGCCCGGCCACGGCCGGCCTGGTCCAGTTCGTGGACGCTGGGCGGGATGGCTTGGTGATCTCGCTGAGCGGCGAGGTCGCCGCGCAGGAGGTGGCGGTCGAACACCCGCCGGACGCCGCCGGCAGCGTGGCATGGCTGGTCAGTCCCTTGCCCGGTGCACTGGACTCGGTCGAGGCGCGGCTGCGGCAGCTGGGCTGGCATGTGATGTCATTCGGATCCTTGGAAGACGCCGCTGCGGCGACGACTGCCGGACTGGCGCCGATGTTGATGATCGTCGCGGAACAGAGCGGCGAGGATCTGTCGCTGCTCGAACAGATTGCGCAGGCCCTGCCCAGCCTCTGGACCGTGCTGGCCGTGGTTTTGGGCTCCGAGACGCTGCGCATGCGTGGCCGTGGCCCGGTCGACATCCGGGTGCTGCCGCTCAGCCCGCTGGAGCTGGAGCGCTTCACGGCTCACGTTGACGAGCGAACCTCGACGGCGCTGTCGCGGCTGTCGTCGCCGACACCGCTGTATGTCCAGGAATGCCGCCGTGTGCTCGTGGTCGACGACAACGTGGTGAACCAGATCGTCGCGCGCGGTCAGCTTGAAGCGCTGGGCTATGAGGTGGTGGTCGCCGGCGACGGGATCGAGGCGCTCGACTCCTGCTGCGATGAGCCGCCCGACATGGTGCTGATGGACGTGGACATGCCGGTCATGGACGGGTTGGAGGCCAGCGAGCACCTGAGGTCCCTGCAGCGCATCGGCACGCTGCCACCGTTTCCCATCGTCGCGGCGACGGCCGGCGACAGTGACTTGCGGCGCAGCCTCTGCCTGAGCGCCGGCATGGATGGCTACCTCAGCAAGCCCATGAACCTGCAGGCATTGGCCGACGAGTTGCACCGGGTGCTGCCGGGGCGGCCGATCTCCCTGGAGATCTGAAGCCCTAGCCTCGGGACTGTTTCGGGACTATTCGCGCGGCCGGAAGGTCAGGATGATGACGGGCGGCACGCGCCCATCGTCACGCGGCAAGACCTCGGCCTTGTCGATGGCGCGAAGCACGGCCCGGTCCCATTCGGCATCGCCGCTGGCCTTGAGCACCTTGCTGCCAAGGATGCGGCCATCGGGCCCCAGCGTCACCTGGATCTCGGCCGTCGGGTTGGCCGCGCCGTCGTCGGCGTAGATGATCAGCGGCCGGATCTTGCCCTTGACCCGGCCCACCCAGCCCGCCGACGGTGCGGCGTTCTGGGCTGCGGTGCCCGTCGAATTCGGCTGGCCGCCGGCCATGCCCTGGATGCGACGCAGGAATTCCTGGCGCTGGGCCTCGCGCTTGGCGTCGGCGTCCTTGGCTTCCTTCGCCTCTTTGGCGTCCTTGGCCGCCTTGTCCTTCTTGGCGCGCTCCTGTTCTTCCTTGGCGGCCTTGTCCTTCGCGGCCTTGTCCTTGGCTTCCTTGGCGGCCTTCTCGCGCTCGAGCTGAGCCGCTTCCTCACGGGCCTTCTCTTGCTTGCGTTTCTTTTCCTTGGCGATGGCGATCTCGGCCTCGCGCTGCTGCTCGGCGGCTGCCTCTTCGGCGGCGCGCTGCTGGGCTCGGGTATCGGGCTTGGGTGCCTCGGGTTCCGGCTCCGGCGGTGCTTCCTCGCGCGGCGCGGCGACCTGGGGCACGGACGACCACAGCTCGGCCTCGAAGGCCGGCGAGGAATCGCTGTGCCAGTTCAGGCCATAGCTGAGGGCGAGGATGAGCAGACCATGGGCGACCAGGGCCAGGCTCAGGCCCCGGCCCATGCCGGCGACCTCGGGTGGACGCAGCGTGGCGCTTGTCATCTCACTTGGCAGCGGCACCGCTCTTCACGGCCAGGCCGACGCGCTGGATGCCGGCGCGCTGCAGCGTGTCCATGACCTGCACGACGGCCTCGTACTTGACGTTCTTGTCGGCCGAGATGACGACGGGGCTGGTCTCGTCGCGGCCCTGCGCCTTCTTGACGCGCTCGGCCAGGCGATTCACCGGAATGGATTCGGGCTCGAGTTGGTCGACCTTGATCTTCAGCTTCTCGTCGGTGCCGACGATGATCTGGATGACATGCTCGGGCTGCTGGCGGCTCTTGCCCACGCTGGGCAGGTCGACGAGGCCGGTCGTGATCAGCGGTGCGCTGACCATGAAGATGATGAGCAGCACCAGCATCACGTCGATGAAGGGGACCATGTTGATCTCGTTCATCGTGCGGCGCCGGCGGCCGCCACGGCTTGAGACGGCAGCCATTTAATGTTGCGTGGCGTTGCGTTGCAGGATGTTGGAGAACTCCTCGATGAAGGTCTCCAGCGTGATGGCGCTGCGGTCGATCTGGCGCGCGAAGCGGTTGTAGGCCAGCACGGCGGGGATGGCGGCGAACAGGCCGATGGCCGTGGCCACCAGGGCCTCGGCGATGCCGGGTGCCACCGTGGCCAGCGTCACCTGGGTCAGGTTGGACAGGCCGACGAAGGCGTGCATGATGCCCCAGATGGTGCCGAACAGGCCCACATAGGGCGAGACCGAGCCGACCGAGGCCAGGAAGGACAGGTTGTGCTCCATCGCGTCCAGTTCGCGCTGGAAGCTGGCGCGCATGGCGCGGCGGGCGGCGTCGAGCAGGGCGCCGGCGTCGGTCACGCGCTTCTCGCGCAGCTTCAGAAACTCGCGCATGCCGGAGGCGAAGATGCGCTCCAGCGGCGCGCCGTCGCTGCGGTTGCCGACCGACTGGTAGAGGTCATTGAGGTTCTTGCCACTCCAGAACTCGGCCTCGAAGGCGTCGTTGCGGCGCTTGATCTGGCCCAGGCCGATCAGCTTGCCGAAGATGACGCTCCAGCTCGCGAGCGACACGAGCAGCAGGCCCGCGATGACGAGCTGAACCGCAAAGCTGGCATGCAGGATCAGGGAGACGATGGAGAGGTCTTGGTTCATGCGGTGATCGCTGCGACAACAGAGTCGGGCAGGCGTTGGGGTTTCAGGTCCTCGGCGCGCACGCAGCCGATGCGGATCTCGCCTTCGCACAGCAGGGTGTCGCCGCGCATGGCGCGCTGGCGCACGACGAGGCTGGCGCGGCCGGCCGGTTGGGGTTCGACGGAGACGGTCAGCAAATCATCCAGCTTGGCCGGCGCCAGGTAGCGCAGGCTGGTGGCGGCGACAACGAAGATGATGCCGGTCTCTTCACGCAGCTGGTGCTGCTCGACACCCGCCGCGCGCAGCCACTCGGTGCGCGCACGCTCGAAGAACTTCAGGTAGTTGGCGTAGAAGACGATGCCGCCGGCATCGGTGTCTTCCCAGTAGACGCGGATGGGGAACTGGAATTCGCTCACACAAGCACCCCGCGCAGGCGAGTGACCGCTTCCTGCAGATCCTCGATGGATGAGGCGAAGGACAGGCGCATCCAGCGCTGCGGGTCGGCCAGCCCGAAGTCGCGACCGGGCGTCAGTGCGACCTGGGCGCTTTGCAGCAGTTCGTGGGCGAAGGCCCAGCTGTCGGCGTGGAAGCGGCTCACGTCCATCCACGCATAGAAGGCGCCATCGGGCGGCACGGGCACGGTCAGGCCGAGCTTGTTCAGGGCCGGCACGATGAAGTCGCGACGTTCTTTAAGCACGGCGCGGCGGCGTTCGAACTCGGTGATGGACTCGGGCTCGAAGCAGGCCAGGGCGGCCTTCTGGGCCAGCGTCGACGGGCAGATGTAGAGGTTCTGGGCGAGGCGCTCGATGGCGGGCACCAGGGCAGGGGGCAAGACCAGCCAGCCCAGGCGCCAGCCCGTCATGCCGAAGTATTTGGAGAAGCTGTTGACCGAGACGATGTCTTCGCCCAGCGCGAGTGCGCTGTGGCCGAAGTGGGCCTCGTAGCTCAGCGGCAGATAGATCTCGTCGATGACGGTGACGCCGCCGCGCTCGCGCACGAAGCCCACCATGTCGGCCAGCACTTCGGGGGCGATGGAGGTGCCGGTCGGGTTGCTCGGCGAGGCGAGCAGCACGCCGCGCGTGGCCGGCGTCCAGGCCTGGCGCACCTGGGTCGCATCGAGCTGGAAGCGCTCGGCAGCGCCGGTAGGCAGCAGCCGCGGCGTTGCGTCCGCAGCCGTCACGAAGTGGCGGTTGCAGGGGTAGCAGGGGTCGGGCATCAGCACCTCGTCGCCGCGCTCGAAGAGGGCGAGGCAGGCGAGCTGCAAGGCGGCCGAGGCGCCAGCGGTGACGGCGATGCGCGAAGGGGAAATGTCGAGGCCGAAACGCTGGCCATACCAGCGCGAGATCGTTTCGCGCAGGGCGGGCAGGCCGAGAGCGTCGGTATAGGGCGTAGGGCCCTGGGCGACACGGGTCACGGCTTCGCGCACCGCAGGTGCCGCGCCAAAGTCGGGCTCGCCGATATTGAGGCGGATCATGCGCCGACCGCCCTGAGCCGGGTCGCACAAGGGACCGGCCGCGACCTGGGCCGCGGCCTTGGCCAGCTCCATCACATAGAAGGGCTCGATGCGGTCGAGCCGCGCGGCGAGCTTCATCAGCGCTTGGCGGCCACCTCAACGGGGCGCAGATCGACGGCTGCGCGGTCGAGCACGCCATTGACGTACTTGTGGCCGTCGGTGCCGCCAAAGGACTTGGCCAGCTCGACCGCCTCGTTGATGGCGACGCGGTAGGGGATGTCGACGCAGTGCTTGAGCTCGTAGGCGCCGATCATCAGGATGGCGTGCTCGATGGGCGAGAGCTCGGTGGTCTTGCGGTCGACGTGGCGGGACAGGATGGCGTCCAGGTCGGCGGCCTCGTTGACGCAGCCACTCAGCAAGGCGTCGTAATGCTTGACGTCGAGCTTGGCATAGCCTTCCTGCTCACGGCCCAGGGCGTTGATGGCGCCGATGTCCTCGCCGGTCAGCAGCCATTGGTAGAGGCCCTGGACGGCGGCTTCGCGAGAACGGCGGCGTGCCGACTTGGCGGGGGCGCGCTTGGCACCGGGCTTTGCGGCCGTCTTGGATGCGGTCTTCTGGGGTGCGTTCACTCGATCTCTTTCAGCAGATTGGCCATCTCGACGGCGACGCGGGCCGCGTCGCGGCCCTTGGGTTCGGCGCGGGCCCAGGCCTGGGCTTCGTTCTCGACGGTCAGGATGGCATTCGCGATCGGAATGCCATGGTCCAGGCCGACACGGGTCACGGCCGAGCCGCTCTCGTTGGCCACCAGTTCGAAATGGTAGGTCTCGCCGCGGATGATGCAGCCCAGGGCGATCAGCGCGTCGTAGTCATTGCTTTCGGCCAGGGCCTGCAGGGCCAGCGGCACTTCCAGCGCCCCCGGCACGGTGATGTGGCGGATGGCCTCGGTGGGCACGCCCAGCCTGGAGAGCTCGGCCAGGCAGGCGCTGGCCAGCGACGAGGTGATGGCATCGTTGAAGCGTGCCTGCACGATGGCGATGGTCAGCGCGCTGCCGTCGAGGGCACCCTCGAAGCTGGGCAGGCCTTGTTCGGAATCTTGCATCGCGGGCCTTTCGGGGTCAGCAGTTGGGCGGGGCGGTGAAGCCGGTCACTTCGAGGCCGTAGCCCGTCATGCTGGGCATGCGGCGCGGGCTGCCGAGCAGCTTCATGCGGTGCACGCCCAGCGACTTCAGGATCTGGGCGCCGACGCCGTAGGTGCGCAGGTCCATGGCGCCCTTGACGGGCGGTGAGGCCTTTTCAGACTGGGCACGGGCCAGCACGCCAGCCGCATCTTCGCCGCAGTTCATCAGCACGGCGACGCCGCCCGGGCTGGCCTGGATGGCCGCCAGCGCGGCGGGCAGGCCCCAGGAATGGCCGCAGGAGCCGGCTTCCAGCAGGTCCATGACCGACAGCGGCTCGTGCACGCGCACCAGCACCTCGCTGTCGGCCGTCCATTCACCGTGGCTGAGCGCCAGGTGGGTGGCGCCGGTGCGGTCGGTGAAGACCTGGCAGTCGAACTCGCCCTGGGCCGTGTTGAGCTTGCGCTGCGCGACGCGCAGGATCAGGCTCTCGTTGCGGCTGCGGTATTCGATGAGGTCGGCGATGGTGCCGATCTTCAGCCCATGCTCGGCGGCAAAGATCTCCAGGTCCGGCAGGCGGGCCATGGTGCCGTCGTCCTTCATGATCTCGCAGATCACGGAGGTGGCCGACAGGCCGGCCATGCGGGCCAGGTCGCAGCCGGCCTCGGTATGGCCGGCGCGCATCAGCACGCCGCCGTCCTGGGCCTGCAGCGGGAAGATGTGGCCGGGCTGGACGAGGTCGCTGGCCTTGGCGTCAGGCGCGACGGCGGCCTGCACGGTGCGGGCGCGGTCGGCGGCCGAGATGCCGGTCGTGACGCCGGTGGCGGCCTCGATGGAGACCGTGAAGGCCGTGCCATGCTGGGTGCCGTTGCGGCGCGTCATCGGCGGCAGCTGCAGGCGTTCGCAATGCTCGCGGGGCAGGGTCAGGCAGATCAGGCCACGGCCGTACTTGGCCATGAAGTTGATGGCTTCCGGCGTGACGAGGTCGGCCGCCAGAACCAGATCGCCTTCGTTCTCGCGGTCTTCCTCGTCAACGAGGATGACCATGCGGCCGGCGGCCAGCTCGGCCACCAGCTCGGGAATGGGGGAGATGGACATAGCCGGTGATTGTAGGTGGCGACCCTAGCGGCTTGTGCCGCGTGGGGCGTTACTTTGGGCGCAGGCGCAAGCGCAGATCCTGGCCGATCTGTGCGGCCTCGATGAAGCGCCAACGCCTGGCCGCATCCAGGCCGGTCAAGTCCGCCAGATCAGCGAGCGGTCTGCCCGCGCCGATCAGCATCGGTGCTTGGTAGACCAGCAGCTCGTCCACCAGGCCGGCATCGAGGAAGGCGCCGGACAAGGTCGGACCCGCTTCGACATGCAACTCGTTGATGCCCTGGCCGCCCAGTTCGGCCATCAGCGCCGCAAGATCGTGCCGGCCGGGGCCGATGACACGGGCCTCGCCGGGCGGCTGCAGGATGCGCGCGCCGGGCGGCATGCGGCCTTGCGGGTCGAGCACGATGCGCAGCGGCTGGCGAGCCGTCGGCACCAGGCGCACATCCATGCGTGGGTCATCGGCCAGCACGGTGCCAATGCCCGTCAGCACGGCGCCAGCGCGTTTGCGCCAGGCATGGCCATCGGCGCGGGCGGCCTCGCCGGTGATCCACTGGCTGCGGCCGTCGGGCAGGGCGGTACGGCCGTCCAGCGAGATGGCCGACTTCAGCCGCACAAAGGGCCGGCCGCGCCGCATGCGCGAGAAGAAGCCGATATTGAGCTCGCTGGCCGCTTCGGCAGCGGCCGCGTCGGCCAACTCGACCTGGATGCCCGCCGCCTTCAGGCGCGCAAGTCCCTGGCCGGCAACCTGCGGATTGGGATCCTCGACGGCGGCGACGACACGCGCGATGCCGCCAGCGATCAGCGCGTCGCAGCAGGGCGGTGTGCGGCCGTGGTGGGAGCAGGGCTCCAGCGTCACAACGGCGGTTGCGCCGCGCACGTCATGGCCGCGCGCGGCCGCGTCGCGCAGGGCCATGACTTCGGCATGGGCCTGGCCGGCCGGCTGGGTGTGCCCGGCCCCGAGCTCGCGGCCGTCGGGTGCCAGGATGACGCAGCCGACACGGGGGTTGGGGTCGGTGAGGCCGATGGCCTGCTCGGCCAGGGATAGCGCTTGTCGCAGCGCCGCTGCGATGGCGGGCGAATTCATGCCCGCAGTCTAGAGCGGCCCGACGCCCGGACTAGGGGCTGGAGGGCTGCAACTGGACGGTCGAGTAGTTGGCGAACACGCCAGCGCTCGGATCGACCCCGGGTGCCGTGGGGCAGCTGACATTGCCGCGCACGACCAGGAAGTTCTGGCGCGCCAGCGAGGTGCCGACCCGGCCATAGACCGCCGGATGCTCCTCGTTCTCCAGCGCCTTCCAATCCGCCGTGAACATGCCGCCGCTGCCGTTGTAGTCGGCGCTGTAGCGGCAGACCTTGTATTCGGATGCCGTCGTGCCGATGGTGAGCCCCGTCAGTTCGAGCTTGCCCGACCAGTATCGGGTCGCGGTGTCGGGGTAGACGATGCAGTTGTAGGTGACGAAGGGCTGGGTACTCGGCGACGTGGCGGGCGCATCCTGGAAACACTCGGGCAGGTTCCCTGCGGAAGCCACCGTGGGCGGTGTGGCCGTGAAGCTGTCCAGCACCATGGCGCCGCCGCTGATCTGGGGCTGCTGCGTCGCCGGGTCAAGGTGGGGAAGCGAGTAGCTGCCGGTGACGAGGGTTGGATTCGTCATCGGGATGGCGAAGGCCTCGGGCTGGCTGGGATTGGCCGGGTTGGTGTTGGAGAAGCGGATCACGCCGCTGAGCAAATAGCCGATCGTGTTGTTCTTGCAGCTTTCGACGTCGGCTGCGGTGATCGTCGACAGCGACACGCCGGGCGTGATGTTGCAAAGGCCCGTGATGACGCCGGTGAAATTGTTGAAGACCCAGAGCCGGGTTGCGGTGCTGCTGGGAATGAAGGCGCTGGTCTTGCCGTCCAGTTGCTTGGCGCCTGCCGGGATGGCGGGGCTGCGGGCCGACGGCAGGGTGACGGGACCTGCAGGCGGCGCGAAGCCGATGGCGGCGCTGAACAAGGGGTCGACCTTCGCGATGACCGAATCCAGGTTGATGAACTGTGTATCGCCGGCGCGGTCCCTCCAGCCCACGTTCACGCGGACCACGAGGCCTTCAGCGTTGGCAAGCGCCGAGACCGTGCGCGACACCGTGTAGGTGGTGTTGGAGTCCACTGGCGTCTCGCTGCGGGTGCCGCCATTGATTCCGTCATAGACCTTGGATGCTGTTGGCGTCGTCGCTGATCGGGTCAACTCAGCGAAGGTCTTCGCTTCGGCGATATCGGCGCGCGCAATCCGCATGGCCTCGCTGCGCTGCTTGGCCAGGTCGCTGCCGCGGCGCAGATTGCTCATCAGGCCGACGAGAGCCAGCATGCCGAATGACATCACCAGCAAGGCGACGAGGGCTTCGATCAGCGTGACACCGCGTTGGCGCCGAGAAGCCGACGGGCTGCGGTCAGGATGCGATGGCGTCATGATGCGCATGTTCAAAACGTGTTGCCGTCAATCCAGCCGCCGGAGATCCGGGCATAGCTACCCAGGCGATTGCGCAGTTCGCTGGCAACGGACTGCTGATAGACGATGTCCATGCGCCCTGTCGTGTTCATGTTGCCCTGCACGACCACCATGCCATTGACCTGAGAGAGGCCGGCCGCGTTGTTGGTCCAGTCCAGTTGACCGAGCACCACCAGCATGCCGTTCAACTGCATGGGCCCGTTGATCGTGACGGCGCCATTCACGATGATGAGCATGGGCGCCATGACAGTGCCAATGACGACGTTGGAACTGATGGCCATGGGGCCTTCGACCCACACGATGCGCTTGCCGGCGGCATAGGCGTTCACCAGTTCCGTCTCGCAGCCCGCGCCCCCGGCGCAGGTCACGGTGCGTGCCGCCGGATGATCCTTGTAGCGACTCGGCACCATGCCCATGAAGGTCCGGAAGAACTTCTTGTCGCCAGCGGCGCCGGCGGCGACAAGATCCTGCAGTGCAGAATCGTTGAAGAGCTGGGCCTGGCTGAGCGGCGTGCCCGGCACGCTGTCCATGCGGGTGTCATCCAGCGGCGCGATCGCGCCGCCGGAAACCACCAACACGCCGCCCGACTTGGGATCGTTGTTGTGCAGGCCCAGGCCGCCGGCGCCTGTGGTTGTCAGCGTGCCTTTGACCGTCAGCGGCGCAGCTGGCGACGACGGCACCGCCGCAATGAAGCCGACCGATGCCTTTTGCTCGGACATGGCCACCGCCTGGGCACTGCGTGTCTGTACGCCTCCCGTGACGCAGGTGTCGACGCTGCTGTCCGAGCACCCTTTGGCGGCCAGCTGGAAATTTCCATAGCGCGTGGCGCTGGGTGTCGCCGGATCGGTGCCCAGGGCGATGCCGACGCTCGGAATCAGGGTGCCCGTCGATGCCGTGCTGGGCTGGGTCACCCGCCCACCGGATGCCGGGCAACGGCAGACCAGGCCAGTCGAGGTCCGCGCGCAGTCGGCAACGATGTCGGTGGTCGACGACAACTTGCTGTTGGTGGCGCGATCCACGGCCGAGACGTTCAGGTATTTGTCGACGAAGCGCGTCCCACCCGTGCTGACTGCCGCACAACTGTCATCGATGGCCGTGCCGTTCAACATCGCCACGGTCCACTCGATGCCGCCTTCCGCCATCTCCTGAGCCATGCTGGCCCGGTAATAGCTGCCGGAGATGCGCTGCTCGAACATCAGGCTGCGGTTGGCATAGGCCGCGAGCAGGGCCATGACAAGGAAAAGCACCATGACCACGACGAGCGTGGCGGCGCCGTCTTGCCGGCTCTTGGGAGAGGTGCGAAGAGTAGGCTTCATGTCGGGCAGGCCCCGCTGATTTCGTCTGCACGCAGCTTTTCACCGACGGTCAGAGTCCGCCGGACATTGCTGTCGGCCCTGGCAACGGCCGTGATCGTGAACACGACCCGCCTGACGTCCAGGGTGGGGCAAGTGCCGCCTGCGCAACTGATGGTGGGATCGCAAAGATCGGCCAGCGAGATCTGCTGCTTCACGACATTCGAAGTGAAGTTCTCGATCTTGACGACGTCAGGATCGGTGATGGGCTGCCAGTTGGGATCGGTGCCGTTGGCCTTCATCCCCAATTGGATATAGAGCTTCTGTTCCGCTTGGTCCCAACGAATACCGAACTTTTCGTCGTTCGCCACCGTGTTCGTCAAGTTCTCTTTCTTGGCATACCGGTAGTAGAACTCGTTACCCGCTTGATTGCTGGAAGCTGCGAAATAAGGACTCGCAACTGCCGCCTTGGCCGCGGTGGCGCCACCGTCGCGCTCGGGTTCCCACACGCCATTTTCCGGTGAACCGCCACGATATCCGGCCCGCTTCAGATCTTGCTGGATCAAATCGGCAGCGATGCGCAAATCCTGCTGCATCTGCACTTCCAGCATCAGCCGGCGGTGCTCGTTGATCTGCCGGGTCGCGACCATGGCTGCGCCGGCTGTCACGATCAAACCGACCGTAATACCCACCATCAACTCGACAAGACCCAAGCCTCTCTGGGTTTTGCTGAGACCGGCACGACTATTTTCTAACTGCATGAACTCTGTCCATCACGGCGAAAGAGGGGTGCAAGCGCCATACCCGGTGATTGCGTTAGCCGACGAAGGGCTGCAGATCTTGACGCGGCCGATGGTGTTGACTTCGACGCGCAAGTTGTAGCCCTTCTTCAAACCCGTCACATTCACTCGGAAATCTTCCATCTTGATGATCGATTGTTCCCGGCTGAACTTGAGGTAGTAGCGATTTGCCAGACTTCCCCAGGTCGCTGCAGCCTCGAATTTCACATAGGTCTTGGGCAGCTGAAAAAGACGCAGCGCCACTGCGCCCGAGTTCTGGCATACCGTGCTCGGGGTGCGGTTGCACTGGCATCGGTTGTAACCTACCGCCGGCGCCACAACCGCACAGCTCATGGCTGAATCAGGCTGAAAATTCACATCCAATTCGGAATTGGTGGCATTGGTTTCTGCCTTGGCGTAATTCAATATGCCGGCCACTTCTTCTGCGGCAGCGATAACGCGGCGCCTTTCCAACAAATCCGACATCGAAGGGACTGCCACTGCCACGATGACGCCGAGAATGGCCACCCCAACCAGAATTTCAATCAGCGTCAGCCCCGCTACCCGGACCTTGAGGGTATGAAAACGTCTTTTCATGGCTATCGAGGCCAGCATTGCGCCGTGGTGTCGCTGTCGGTCCCGCTGTTGGTCGGATCGCCGGTCGCCGAATAGTCGGGCGTCGCACCCTGCAGCGTCACGACCAGGGTCTTGCAAGTCACGTCGGAAGCCTGCTTGCCGCCAGCGACGGGAGCGGCCGTCGCGATATAGCCGGAGGCAAAGCTGGCCGGCGTGCCAATTCCCGCTAGGGTGATGCTGTAAAGGGGCGCGATCGTCGAGACGTTGACATTCAGGGCAGTCAGCGTCGAGGCATAGGCGGAGTTGTTGCCGCGATAGCGTTCCTGCGCCTGCATGACGGCCGTCAACGCGTTGATGGCGTCCGCACGGCGGCCGCGTTGCACATGCGACGTGTAGACGGGGTAAGCGATCGCGGCCAGGATGCCGGCCACCACGAGCGCGACCATCAGCTCGATCAGGGAGAAGCCTAGGTGTCTCGGGTGTGAACAGGTGCGCATGGACCGATTTTCGGCAGTCGTTCACAGTGACCAGCTGTTACAAATGCCGCTTGTCCGCCGAGTTGCGCCGCTGGTCGGCATCCACCACGAATGAGGGGCGCTCAGGCGCACCGGGGCATGCCACCGACCTTTTGGGTGCCCACATAGCAGCTGCGCACGCGCCCGGTGATGGCGACGACCTGGCGGATGGTCTGGCCGCCGCTCAGGCCGAGATCGATGCTGCCCGTCTGGGTGACCAGGCCCTGGCGGTGCTGGAATTGCAGGGTCTCGGCATTGCTGCTGAGGCGCAGGGACTGGCCCGTCGGCAGCCATTCGGCCTTGATGATCTGGCTGCCGGCTCGCAGGCAGACGGGCCGACCACCCGCGCAATCGCAGTCATCCCTGCGGCCGATGTACATCACATAGCAGGCATTGGCGCCCCGGCCGCTGATGCGGAAGTAGACCGAATCCCCCAGGCGGGCCGCCTCGCTGCGCGCCAAGCGCAGGTCGCTGGCCAGGGCTTCCGCGCTGACACGCAGCTTTTGCTCCTGACGCAGCTTGCCCATGGCGGGCACGGCCTGGCCGACCAGGGCGGCGCAGATGCCGACGCTGGTGCAGAGTTCGACAAGGGTGAACCCACGGCTTTGGCGGCGGGTGTTGGCGATGCGGTTCATGGCGGCTCCCTGGGTTCGTTGCTGATGGAACGAACTCTAGAAAGCGCCGACCGTGACGTCTTTCCTCCTTTGGGCGGAGCGATGGGGGAGGGTGGAGGGCGTCTCCCCCTCATCTCCCCCTGCCGGGGGATAGGGTCAACCCGAGGGGGTCAGATCTCGCGGATCAGCTGGCGGAACTCGTCAACGTCCTCGAAACTGCGATAGACGGATGCAAAGCGCACGTAAGCGACCTTGTCGATGCGCTTGAGCTCACGCATGACCAGCTCGCCCAGGCGGGTGGACGCGATCTCGCGGGCGCCGCTGGCGAGCAGCTTTTCCTCGATGCGGTTGATGGCTGCATCGATCTGCTCGACGCTGACCGGTCGCTTGCGCAGGGCCAGCTGCATCGAGGCGCGCAGCTTGGAGGCGTCGAAGTCGGCGCGTCGCCCGTCCTTCTTGACGACCGAGGGCAGGGCGATGTCCGGCCGCTCATAGGTCGTGAAGCGCTTGTCGCAGGACAGGCAGCGGCGCCGGCGCCGGACGACGTCGCCCTCGTCCGATTCCCGGGTCTCGGCGACCTGGGTTTCGGTGTGAGAGCAGAACGGGCAGCGCATGGGATCGGCCTAGCCGCGGTAGACGGGGAAGGCGGCCGTCAGCTTGGCGACCTTCTCGCGCACGGCGGCCAGGTTGGCCTCGTCATGCGGCTTGTCCAGCACGTCGGCGATCAGGTGGGCCGTCTGGCGAACCTGCTCCTCCTTGAAGCCGCGCGTCGTCATGGCCGGCGTGCCCAGGCGGATGCCGCTGGTGACCATGGGCTTCTGCGGGTCGTTGGGGATGCCGTTCTTGTTGCAGGTCATGTGGGCGGCGCCCAGGATGGCCTCGGCTTCCTTGCCGGTCAGGCCCTTGGGGCGCAGGTCCACCAGCATGACGTGGCTCTCGGTGCCGCCGGAGACGATGCGCAGGCCGCGCTCGATCAGCGTGTCGGCCAGCACCTTGGCGTTCTTGACGACCTGCTCCTGGTAGGTCTTGAACTCGGGCGTCAGCGCTTCCTTGAAGGCCACGGCCTTGCCGGCGATGACGTGCATCAGCGGGCCGCCCTGGATGCCGGGGAAGATCGCCGAGTTGATCTTCTTGGCGATGTCTTCCTTGTTCGTCAGGATGATGCCGCCGCGCGGGCCGCGCAGGCTCTTGTGCGTGGTGGACGTGACGACGTCGGCGTGGGGCAGGGGATTGGGGTAGACGCCTGCGGCGATCAGGCCGGCGTAATGGGCCATGTCGACCATGAAGTAGGCGCCGATCTCCTTGGCGATCTTGCCGAAGCGCTCGAAGTCGATGCGCAGCGAGTAGGCGGAGGCGCCGGCGATGATGAGCTTGGGCTTCTTCTCGCGGGCCAGGGCTTCCATGGCGTCGTAGTCGATCTCTTCCTTGGCGTTCAGGCCGTAGGAGATGACGTTGAACCACTTGCCGCTCATGTTCAGGGCCATGCCGTGGGTCAGGTGGCCGCCTTCGGCCAGGCTCATGCCCATGATGGTGTCGCCGGGCTGCAGCAGCGCGAAGAAGGCGCCCTGGTTGGCCTGCGAGCCGGAGTTGGGCTGCACGTTGGCGTACTCGGCGCCGAAAAGCTGCTTCAGGCGGTCGATGGCGAGCTGCTCGACCACGTCGACGTACTCGCAGCCGCCGTAATAGCGCTTGCCGGGGTAGCCCTCGGCGTACTTGTTGGTCAGCTGGCTGCCCTGGGCCTGCATGACGGCCGGCGAGGTGTAGTTCTCGCTGGCGATCAGCTCGATGTGGTCTTCCTGGCGGCGGTTCTCGTTCTGGACGGCGGTCCAGAGCTCGGGGTCGACCAGGGCGAGGGTGGAGGTGTTGCGGTCAAACATGCTGGTGTTCCGAAGGTCAGGCGGTGAATCCCCGGCGCCCACGAGCGAGCGTGAGGCCAAGGCTGCCCAGGCGAACGGCTGAAAGCGGCTAGGACAACCGCCTCACGCTCCCCGGTGGTGGCCCACCTCGGGTCAGCTCGTGACCCTGATCGCCAGTCGCGTGAACACCCAGTGTATGCCAGCGGCGGCGCCTAGCGCAGCAGAGCCACTTGCGCGGAGTCGCCGGTCGAGGGGGCAGAGGCCGCTTCGCGCACCGGGCGGACGGTGGTCGTCATCGTCGGCACGGTACGGCCCGCTGCGACAGCCTTCAGCATTTCATGCTCGGACAGCACGCGAGCGGCATAGCCCGTGTCCTCAGCCAGGTTGGCGGCGCCGACGTAATAGCGCAGGCCTTCCTCGAGGCCGCCGGCGCGCTGGATGCACTCCTTGAGCACCTGCACGCCGACGCGCAGATTGGTGACCGGGTCGAAGGCCGCCAGTGTGCCGCCGAAGGCCTCGTATTTGTCGTCATGAACGCGGGTCATGACCTGCATCAGGCCCTGGGCGCCCACGGAACTCTGCGCAAACGGATTGAAGCGCGACTCGATGGCCATGATGGCCAGGATCAGAGTCGGTTCGACCTTGGCGCGCTGGCCCACGGCCCAGGCTTCCTGCACGAGGCGGCTGATGGGCTCGGGGGCCACGCTGTAGCGGCGCGCCAGCCAGTGGGCGACAGCGGCCTGCTGGCGGCTCAGCTCGCGCGGATCAGTGGCGGTGGCGCGGGCGATGGCGTCCGGCTCGGCAGCCGCCATCAGGGTGTTGCCCTCGGCTTCGGCGCGGGCTTCCTGGCGGGCGCTGAGCCAGCCCAGGGTGGCGGATTCCAGCTTCTCGCGCAGGCCAGCCTGGCTCGTGAACACCAGCAGCACCGACACCACGGCCAGCCCGACGAGGGCCAGCGTGTTGTGGCTGACCACGAGCAGGCCGTTGCCGATGTCCTTCACGAACAGCGACGCCGAATCCCGCGTGTGGCGAGCCAGGCTGAACAGGTCTTGACGTGTCGTCATGCGACTCCTTGTGTCGCGGCCCGCCTCAGGCTGCCTCGGTGTGAGGCGGTCTGGGTGGGGCGACGGTGATAATTTCCCGGCCGATTGCTTTGGTCTGTGGCATCTCTGTGCCCGGAGGACCCGGCCGGTTGGGTTTCAGTAAAAACCCGAAGCGGCGAATTTTACGAGTCGAAGATAACCAGTCAAGGCTGTTTAGACTCTTCAAAACTACTTTTGGTTATGAAATATAGCGATCTGAGGGACTTCATCGCCGGCTTGGAAGGCCTCGGAGAGCTCAAGCGCGTGCGCGAAAAAGTCTCGCCGGTGCTGGAGATGACGGCCCTCAGCGACCGCGTCCTGCGGGCCGGCGGACCAGCCCTGCTGTTCGAGTCGCCCGAGGGCCACTCCACCCCCGCCTTGACCAATCTTTTCGGGACAACGCGTCGCGTCGCACTCGGCATGGGCGCTGAGTCTCTGGCCGATTTGCGGGATGTCGGGCGGGTGCTCGCCAGCCTCAAGGAGCCCGACCCGCCCAAGGGCCTGAAGGACGCGGGCAAGCTGTTGCAGATGGCCAAGGCGTTGTGGGACATGAAGCCCGCCGTGCAGCGCCGCGCGCCCTGCCAGGAAGAGGTGTTCGAGGGCAGCGAGATCGACCTTGGCCGCCTGCCCATCCAAAAGTGCTGGCCGGACGACGCAGCCCCCCTGATCACGTGGGGTCTGGTCATCACCCGGGGCCCGACGCGCACTCGCCAGAACCTCGGCATCTACCGCCAGCAGCTGATTTCGCCCCGCCAGGTCATCATGCGCTGGCTGGCGCACCGTGGTGGTGCGCTCGATTTCAGAGACTTCTCTCTAACCCATCCCGGCGAGCCGTTTCCCATTGCCGTGGCCTTGGGCGCCGACCCGGCCACTATCCTCGGCGCCGTCACGCCGGTGCCAGACAGCCTGTCGGAGTACCAGTTCGCCGGCCTGCTGCGCGGCTCGCGGACCGAGCTGGTCAACACCGGGGTCGGCGGCGAGCGGCCGCTGCAGGCGCCGGCCTCGGCCGAGATCGTGCTGGAAGGCCATATCCCCCCCGCAGCGCCCGGCTACACCGGGGCCAGCGAGCGCGGCGTGCCACTGAAGGAGAAGGGTGGCTATCTGCATGCGCTGGAGGGGCCATTCGGCGACCACACCGGCTATTACAACGAGCAGGACTGGTTCCCCGTCTTCGAGGTCACGCGGCTGACCCAGCGCAACAACCCGATCTACCACTCGACCTACACCGGCAAGCCGCCGGACGAGCCCGCCATCCTCGGCGTGGCCCTCAACGAGGTCTTCGTGCCCATCCTGCAGAAGCAGTTTCCGGAGATCGTCGACTTCTACCTGCCGCCTGAAGGCTGCAGCTACCGCATGGCCGTCGTGTCGATCAAGAAGGCCTACCCGGGCCATGCCAAGCGGCTGATGTTCGGCATCTGGAGCTTTCTGCGCCAGTTCATGTACACCAAGTTCATCGTCGTCGTGGACGACGACATCGACACGCGCAACTGGCAGGAAGTGATCTGGGCCATCACAACCCGCATGGACCCGGTGCGCGACACCACGCTGGTGGACAACACGCCCATCGACTATCTCGACTTCGCCTCGCCCGTCAGCGGGCTGGGCGGCAAGATGGGGCTGGACGCCACCAACAAATGGCCCGGTGAGACCAGCCGTGAATGGGGCCGCGGCATCACCCTGCCGCCCGAGGTCACAAAGCGTGCCGAGGCGCTATTCGGGCAACTCTTCTTGAAGCCCTGAAGGCACTCGCCTACTGTTGAGTTGCCTATTCAGGCGCAACCTCTGGCGCAATCCCTTGCGCGCCAGGAGCCCTTCGGCAAATCGCCGTGGAGCCCCAAGGTGGCATAGCCATCCACCCCGCCCGGCCTTCAAGCCCGGCGGGGTTTCTATTTCTAGCGTCCTGCCCACCAGGCCAGGGTTTCGTAGACGATATAGCGCACGCGCGCAAAGCCTTCGACGCTGGGGCACCAGTCGTCGAAGCTGCTCAACGCATCGTCGCGCAGGCCCACGGGTGCCGGCAGCAGCCGGATCCCCAGCGGCGCTGCCTCGGCTTCGAAGGCGCGCATGGCGCGGCGCATATGGGCCTCATGCGTGACCAGCACGACTTGCTTCACGCCCGCCCTCGCCAGCAAGGGCAGGGTATGGGCGGCGTTTTCCCGCGTATCGCGCGAACTGGCCTCGGCCCAGCGCAGCGGCAGGCCGTAGTCCTCGGCGGCCACGCGGGCAATGATCTCCGCCTCGGGCTGCTCCAGCTCGGTGGCCGTCCAGCCGATGCCACCCGAGAAAGCCAGCGGCCAGCCGCTGCGCCGTGCGGCCCAGACGCCATAGGCCAGGCGCTCGGCCGTCATGCGCGCGGGGGCCCCGGCGTCGAACTCCGGCGCATGGCGCTTCACGCCACCACCCAGCACCAGCACGGCACCATCGCTGCGGCCGCGCAGGGCGTCGATCTGGTGCGGCTTGAGGACTGCCGGCCGGCCCGCGGCCCGGCTCAGCAGCTCGCCACCGGCCTCGGTGGCCGACAGCCAGACCCCCATCAGACCCAGGCCGAGCAGCAGCCCACCCAGGCGTGGCCCCCGCCGCAGACGCCAGCCACCCCATGCTGCCAGCAGCAGCAGGGGAACAGGGGGGAGGGCGGCCGCGAGCAGCACCGTCTTGAAGCCTGAATAGTCGAGGGAGAAGCTCACGGCATCATCATCGCCGACATCAATAATGTGTCTGCCGTGACGACTGCTGCCCGCTCCCCCCTCCGCATCACCCTTTGGACTTTGGCCGCCCTTTCGGCCTTGGTCACGCTGCTGCTGCTCATCGTGACGCTGGCCCTGCCGGGCTGGGTCACCGGCCGCGGCGCGGCCCTGGCGACCGAGGCCCTGGGCCGGCCGGTCAGCATCGAGGAGGCCAGTTTCCAGCCCTGGCGCCTGGCCCTGGTCGTCGAAGGCCTGAGCATTGCCGGCGCTGAGCCGAAGCAGCCGCCCCTGTTCAAGCTGAAGAAGATGGACGCCGCCCTGTCGCTGCGCTCCCTGCTGCGCGGCCGGGCCGTCATCGAGTCCCTGGCCCTGACCCAGCCCGAGCTGCGTGTGGCCCGCGTGGCCGAGGGCCGCTACGACATCGACGACCTGATCCAGCGCTTCGCCGCCAAGCCGGGCGCGACGGACGAGCCCGATCCCGAATTCGCCGTCTACAACATCGAGCTGGCCGACGGTCGGGTGGTCTTCGACGACCGCCCCGTGCAACGCAAGCACGAACTGGCCGGCCTGCACCTGGCCCTGCCCTTCATGTCGACGCTGCCGGCCGACGTCAAGGTCAAGGTGCAGCCGCATCTGAGCGGCAAGCTCGACGGCGTCGCCTTCGACAGCCGCGGCGAGGCTTTGCCCTTCGACGAGGACGTCAGCGCGCGCCTGTCCTTCAAGTTCGCCGGTCTGGATCTCGAGACGCTGGCGGCCTATGTGCCCGCCAGCGCGCCGGTGCGAGTGGCTGGCGGCAAGCTCGATGTCGACCTGGCCCTGGACTTTGCCGAGCGTCCCAAGCAACCGCCGGGCGTGAAGCTCAGCGGCCTGGTCCAGTTGCATGAGCTGGCCTTGAACCAGCCCGATGGCCAGCCCCTGCTGGGCTTCAAGAAGCTCAGCCTGCCGCTGGCCGACGTGCAGCCACTGCGGCGCCAGCTTGGCTTTGGCGCCATCCTGCTGGAATCGCCCCATGCCTGGCTGCGCCCCTTGCCCAAGGCGTCGGCCGAAGCTTCCACGCCAGCGGCGACACCCTGGCAGTTCAGCCTGGCCGGGCTGGAGGTCAGGGAGGGCCGCTTCAACGTCAACAAGGACCTCGCCCTGGAGGCCGTCCAGCTCAAGCTCGGCGCTACGGCCTGGCCCCTGAAGGCGCCCGCCCGGCTCGATGTCAGCCTGCGCCTGGACCAGGCCACGCTGACGGCCAAGGCCCAGCTGGCACCCGAACTGCTGCAGGCCGATGCCGAATTGACGGGCCTCGCCCTCGAGCGCGTGGCCGACTGGCTGCCGCTGCCGGGTGGCGCCAGGCTGACGGCCGGCGTGTCCACCAAGGCCGGGCTCAGCATCAAGAACCCGCTGGCCGAAGGCGCTGCCGATCGTCTGCAGCTCAGCCTTGCGGAGCTGCGCGTCAATGACGCCAGGCTCGGCCTGCCCGGTGCGCCCAAGCTTGTGACCCTGGCCTCGGCCCAGCTCGACAAGGCCGGTATCGAACCCGCTGCCCACACCATCACCCTGGGCACGCTGACGCTGGACGCCCCGCGCGCCCAGCTGGCCCGCGAAGCCGGTGGCCGCCTCAATATCGCCGGGCTGATGCCGCCCGACAGCGCCGCCTCTGCCGCCGGCCCGGTCTGGAAGCTGCAGTTGGCTGCGCTGAACGTCGAACGCGGCGCGCTGCGCTGGCAGGACGCCGCCGTGCCGGCGGGTGTGCCGCCGGTGGCCCTGGCTGTCGAGCCGCTGCGCCTGCAATTGGCTGCACTGAGCTGGCCGACCACCGCGCCGGTGCAGGCCCAGGTCACCGCCCAGCTCGCTGCCCTGGGCGCGAATGACCAGCCCATGGCCGCCAGCGCGGGCAGCCTGCAGTGGAACGGCAAGTTCGGCTTGGCGCCGCTGTCGGCCACCGGCACGGTGCAGGCCAAGGCCCTGCCATTGCATCTGCTCAACGCCTATCTCGACCCCGCCTGGGGCCTGCAGCTGCAGCGCGCCGAGCTAGGGCTCAAGGCCGAAGTCACGGCCCAGCAAGCCGGCAATGCTTGGACGGCCAGCGTTGGTGGCGATGTGCGCGTCGGGCCGCTGGCCCTGCTGCAGACGCGTGTCGTCGATGGCCAGCGCGTCGTCGGCGAAGACCTGCTGAGCTGGCAGGCCCTGCAGCTGGACGGCCTCAAGCTCGCCCTGGCGCCCGGCGCGCCGCCCAAGCTGGCTGTGAAGGACGCGCTGCTGGACGACGTGTACGCGCGATTGATCGTCAGCGACCAGGGTCGTTTCAATCTGCGCGACATCGGCCCCGCCGAAGCGGCGGCTGCGCCGGCTTCCCCTGCGTCGGCGCCGCCTGCCGAGTTCGCCGCCGAACGCATCCGCGTCAACCGCGGCATCGTCGACTTCAACGACCGCTTCGTGAAACCCAACTACAGCGCCCGCCTGACCGAGCTGCAGGGGTCCCTGGGCGCCTTCTCGTCGACGAGTACCGCAATGGCGCCGCTGACGCTGAAGGGCAAGGTCGCCGGCACCGGCCTGCTGGAGATCGACGGCCAGCTCAAGCCTGGCGCGCCGCTGGCCATGGACATCGCGGCCAACGCGACCGACATCGAACTGGTGCCGCTGTCGCCCTATGCCGCCAAATACGCCGGCTACGCCATCGAGCGCGGCAAGCTGTCCACCAAGCTGCGCTACAAGGTCGAACCCGGCGGCCAGCTCGTGGCCAGCAACCAGATCATCCTGAACCAGCTGACCTTTGGCGAGCGCGTCGACAGCCCCGACGCAACCTCGCTGCCGGTGCGCTTTGCCGTCGCTCTGTTGAAGGACGGCAATGGCGTCATCGACATCAACCTGCCGGTCAGCGGCTCGCTGAACGATCCCGATTTCAGCGTCGGCGGTCTGGTCTGGCGGCTCTTCCTGAACCTCATCGGCAAGGCCTTGACCTCGCCCTTTGCCCTCTTCAGCGGCAGCGACGCCCCCGAGGAGGCCCAGATCGCCTTTGCGCCCGGCGGCACCGAGCTGGGCGATGTGGCCAAGCTCGACCGCATCGCCAAGCTGCTCATCGACAAGCCTGGCGTGCAGCTGACGCTGACGGGCTGGGCCGGCATCGCCGCCGAGGGCCAGGCCCTGCGCGAGCAACGCCTGGCCAGTGCGCTGAAGGCAGAGAACGCGGCCTCACCCGATGCGGCCCTCAAG
Organism: Roseateles saccharophilus; assembly: GCF_031458095.1. Taxonomy (GTDB): domain Bacteria; phylum Pseudomonadota; class Gammaproteobacteria; order Burkholderiales; family Burkholderiaceae_C; genus Pelomonas; species Pelomonas saccharophila_A. Next base: position 128,903 of record NZ_JAVDXU010000001.1, on the reverse strand, counting down.
CGCCTGTACGACGCCACCAAGCTGCCCAACAAACCCAAGAACCTGATCGGCCTGGCCAAGGATCTGCCGCCGGCGCAGATGCGCGGCCTGTTGATGGGCAGCTATGCCATCGACGACGAGGCGCTGCGCCAGCTCGCCGTGGCCCGCGCTACCGCCGTGCGCGACGCCCTGCTGGCCCGCGGCGCGCCCAACGCCCGCGTCTTCCTCGCCGCCCCCAAGCTCTGCGACCAGGGTTGCGACGAGACCTGGCGCCCCCATGTTGAACTTTCCCTTGCCGCGCAATGAGCCCACCCCCTACTCGCTTCGCGAGCCCCCTCAAGGGGGCGCCGCTGGTGGCCTGGCAAAGCCAGATCCACGGCGGCCGCTGGGTAAGGCACTCGTCCGCGTCTCGTCCGGCCGTAAAACGAATGATGGAGTTAAGCGATGACCCAGCCCAATCTTGAACGCATCACCCTTGGGGGCGGCTGCTTCTGGTGCCTGGAGGCCGTCTACGAGCGCGTGCGCGGCGTCCACCACGTCGAGAACGGCTACAGCAACGGCCAGGGCGCCAAGCCCACCTATGAGGCCGTCTGCGGCGGCAACACCGGTTTCGCCGAGGTGGTGCGCATCGATTTCGACCCGGCCGAGGTCTCGCTGCGCGAGCTGCTCGAAGTCTTCTTCACCATCCACGACCCGACGACGCTGAACCGCCAGGGCGCCGATGTCGGCACCCAATACCGCTCCGGCATCTACTGGCATACCGAGGCGCAGAGGCAGCTGGCGGCTGAAGTGCTGAAGGAGGTCAACGACCACCACGCCGGCCGCGCCGTGACCGAGTTGCTGCCCGAGACCAACTACCACCCGGCCGAGGCCTACCACCAGCACTACTACGCCCGCAATCCGGACCAGGGCTATTGCGCCTTCGTCGTCGCCGGCAAGGTGGAGAAGTTCCTGGCCAGCTTCAAGCGCCTGGTCAAGTGATGCTGGCCTGGGGCGGCCTGCGTCATCGCTATGCCGGCGGCGCTGAGATCGCCTATGCCGATTTCGCGCTCGCCCCGGGGCGGCATCTGCTGCTGCGTGGGGCCTCGGGTTCGGGAAAGTCGACCTTGCTGGCCCTGCTGGCCGGCCTGCTGCGCGTGCAGCAGGGTGAGCTGATCGTCGCCGGCGCGGAGTTGCAGGGCATGAGCCCGCGTGAGCTGGATGCCTGGCGCGGTGCGACGTTGGGCGTCGTGCCGCAGCGCCTGCATTTGAGCGAAGCGCTGACGGTGGCGGAGAACCTCGCGCTGCCGGCGCTGGCGGCAGGGCAGGGTGTCGACCGCGAACGTGCGGCCGAGTTGCTCGGAGCGCTGGGCCTCACCGAATTTGCCGGACGCCGACCCCACCAGCTCAGCGTCGGCCAGGCCCAGCGTGTGGCCCTTGCTCGGGCGCTGATGCGCCGCCCCGGCCTGCTGTTGGCCGATGAGCCCACCGCCAGCCTGGACGACGAGCACGCGCTGCACATGCTGGCCCTGCTGCTGACCACGGCCGAGCGCGAGGATTGCACGCTGATCATCGCCAGCCACGACAGCCGCGTCATCGACGCGCTGGGTGAGCGGGATGACGTGGCCGAGCTGGTGCTGCCCGGGCAGGCCGGCGACGCGTCGTCGGACCCGACGACCTTCTGGTCCAGTGGGGTGACGCGATGATTCGCCTGGCCTGGCGCTATCTCTGGTCCAGCCCGCTGACCACGGCGCTGAATCTGCTGTTGCTGACCCTGGGCCTTGCCGCCATGACCTTTGTGCTGCGCGCCAGCGCCCAGGTCGAGGCCGGGCTCAGGCGCGACCTCGCCAGCATCGACCTCGTCGTCGGCGCCAAGGGCAGCCCCATGCAGATCATGCTGGCCGGCGTCTTCCACCTCGATGCGCCGACCGGCAATATCCCGCTGGCGACGCTGGAGCTGCTGAAGCAGCAACCCCTGGTGGCCCAGGCCGTGCCGCTTTCCCTGGGGGACTCCTTCCGCGGCTACCGCATCGCCGGCACGACGCCGGACTATCTCGACCTCTATGGCGGCAAGCTGGGGCAGGGTGCCTTGTGGGTCAAGCCCATGCAGGCCGTGCTCGGCGCCGAGGTCGCACGCGTCAGCGGGCTCAAGCTCGGCGACCGCTTTGCGGGCAGGCATGGCCTGGCCGAGGGCGGTGGTGCGCATGGCGACCACCAGTTCGAGGTCGTCGGCGTGCTGGCCGAATCGGGCAGTGTGCTGGACCGCCTGGTGCTGACTGACCTGGCCTCGGTCTGGGAGGTGCACGAGGAACACCATGCCGGCGAGGCCGGCGACGACGACAAGCGTGAGATCACGCTGGCCCTGGTGCGCTACCGCAGCCCGCTGGCGGCCGTCATGCTGCCGCGCTGGGTCAATGCCCAGGACGGCCTGCAGTCGGCCGCGCCGGCCCTGGAGACGGCGCGGCTGATGCGGCTGGTGGGTGCCGGCACCGAGGTGCTGCGCGGCTTTGGCATCGTGCTGCTGGTGGCGGCCGGGCTGTCGGTCTGGGTGGCGCTGCTGCATGCGGTGCGGGCCCGCCAGGGCGATCTGGCCATGCTGCGCATGCTGGGTGCACCGGCGCGGCGCGTGGCCACGCTGATCGCCCTGGAGGCCCTGCTGCTGGCGGCTCTGGCTGCCGCGCTGGGCCTGGCCGCCGGCCATGGCTTGGTCGCCGTCCTGGAGCGCCTGCTGGCCGAGCGCCAATCCTTGCGCCTGGGGCCCCTGGGCTGGAGCGATGCGGAGTGGCTGGTGCCCGCTCTGGCCGGCGGCCTGGCCCTCGTGGCCGCCGCCTGGCCGGCCTGGCGGGCCTACCGGCTGGATGTCACAACCCTGCTGCAAGCTCCGCGCTGAGCAAGGACGACAATCCCACCATCATGAAGTTCAAGCCCCTTCTCGTTCTCTGCCTGGCCGCCGCGGCCGTGTTCGCCCAGACCGCGCCCTCCATCGGCCAGGGCCCAGGCTTCCACGACCCGCGCAGCCCCTTCAAGCCGCTGGAAGAACGCGCCGACATCCTGTCCTGGAAGCTGCTGTCCCAGGTCACGGCCAAGGCCGAGAAGAAAAAGATCGTGCCGACCTTCCCGGCCGCCGTGCAGGCCCTGGACCGCAAGACGGTCAAGGTGCAGGGCTTCATGATGCCGCTGGAAGCCGGCGACAAGCAGCAACACTTCCTGCTGTCCTCGGTGCCGACCACCTGCTCCTTCTGCGTGCCGGCCGGCCCGGAAGGCCTGGTGGAAGTGCGCACGAAGAAGCCGGTGCGCTACACGCTGGAGCCGGTCGTCGTCGAAGGCCAGTTGGCCGTGCTGATGGACGATCCCTACGGCCTCTACTACCGCGTCGAAGACGGCAACGCCGTCAACTAGGGCGCGAGCCGCTCCCTGATCCAGCGGTCGGCGTCACGCGTGAACACCAGCCGGTCGTGCAGGCGCGAACGGCGCCCCTGCCAGAACTCATAGCGGTCCGGCACCAGGCGGTAGCCGCCCCAATGCGGCGGACGGTCGGGGTTGAGCCCATGCTGGACGGCCGCCTTGGCCGCATTGGCCACCAGCACGGCGCGCGAGGAGATGACGCGGCTCTGCGGCGAGGCCCAGGCACCGAGGCGCGAATCCAGCGGCCGGCTCTTGAAATACTCGTCCGACTCCTGGCTGGAGGTCTTTTCGACGCGGCCCTCGATGCGCACCACGCGCTCCATCTCCACCCAGTGGAATTGCAGGGCCGCAAAAGGATTGCCTGCTAACTCCTCACCTTTGCGGCTTTCGTAATTGGTGAACCAGACCATGCCGCGGGCATCGCAGCCCTTCAGCAGCACGACGCGCGTCGAGGGCCGCTGGTCGGCGCCGACGGTCGCCACCGTCATGGCCGTGGGCTCGGACACATCGTGGGCAATGGCCTCGTCCATCCAGCGATTGAAGAGGGCGAGCGGCCCATCGGCGGCCTGCGCCTCGTCCAGCTCCCCTAGTTCGTAGCTCTTTCGGAATTCACTCAGCTTGCTCATGGGGCCGAAGTATGCAGACCTTCCCTTAAGTGAACCTCCCAGTTTCAAGAGCAAGGTCACTCGGCATGCTTGTGGCACCGCAGCAAAGGGCTTCATGCCCGTTGCGGCAGCAGTTTTCCAAGGACGACCAACGAATGATGAAACGACGCCCCGCCGTCGTCGTGCTGGCCGCAGGACGCGGCTCACGCTTTCGCGGCTCGGGCCACAAGCTTGAGCAGCACCTGGGCAGCGCGCCCGGCGGAGACACCATGCTGGCGCGCACCCTGCGCCACGCGATTGCCACCCAGCTGCCCGTCGTCGTCGTGACGACACCCGCCCTGGCGCCGGCCGTGCACAAGCTGATCGCCGCACGCGACGTCGTGACCCTGCCCGAGCGCGATGCCCTGGGCCGGCCCCAGCCCATAGGCATGGGCCATTCCATCGTGGCCGGCGTCAGCGCGACCGGCGACGCCGATGGCTGGCTCATCCTGCCGGCCGACATGCCGTTCGTGCAGCCCAACACCATCATGGCCGTGGCCGAAGGCCTGGAGCGCTATCCCGTCTGCTACGCGCAGTACCGCGGCATCCAGGGCCATCCGGTGGGCTTTGGCACCGAGCTTTATTCCGAGCTGATGGCCCTGCAGGGCGACGAGGGCGCGCGGCGCATCGTGGCGCGCTATGCGGCACAGCCCATCGCCGTCGACGACCCCGGCGTGCACATCGACGTCGATACCGCCGAAGACCTGGCGCGGCTCAAAAACTAGTCAAAGCGGCGCGCACAGCCCGTGCTGCGCGGCCAGGTGGGCCTGGCGCTCCAATTCCATGTCCCGGATCCCGTGCTCGCGCAAACCCTGTACGGTGCGCAGCAGATAGTCCAGCGTCGTGCCGTAGCGGCCGCTGGCGTGCTGGAAGATGTGCAGCAACTCGGGCTCGTGCAGCGGTCCGGTCCAGTTGGGGCTCTGGCGCGACAGCGTGAAGGCCAGGGCCCGCAGCCGGCCCGAAGCCGTGTCGCAATTCAGCCAGCGCGGCTCATAGACGCCATTGGGCATCTCGCGGGCCCACAAGCGCAGCAGCACCTCCTCGCCGATGGCACGCGGGATGCGATAGACCAGGCCGCGGCAGCTGCCTCCCGAGATCAGGGCCAGTACCAGGCCCGGCTGCTGCGGCGAGCCGCGGTTCACGCGCGAACGCATGCGCAGCACGCGGTGAAAGCCCAGCACCTTGGCCTGCAAGGCCTCGGCATACTCGAATTCGGGGCGCCAGATCAGCGAGCCATAGGCAAACAGCAGCAGATCGTCGCCGCTGGCCCGCCATTCGGCGGCCGTTCTCTGCAGCAGATGGGCGCTGCGTGCCGGCCCGTGAGGAATGTTGATTGCCTGTGAAGCCATCACCCTCCATCGTACCCAGCCCGTAACCCGCTCGGCCCGGGAGCGAAGTAATATGGTTACCTAATTTCCAAAGGGCCAGTTACGAGAGCCACAGGAGACCCGCATGCACGCCACACTCGATCAAGTTACAGAACGCATCCGCGAACGCAGTGCCAAGCTGCGGGGCGACTACCTCGCCCGCATCGCCAAGCTCAGCGGCCGCCAGCGCGGCTTCGAGCGCATGGGTTGCGCCAATGTCGCCCACGCCGTTGCGGCCCTGCCAGCCAACGACAAGCTGCGCATCGTCGCCGAGAAGGCGCCCCATCTGGGCGTTGTCACGGCCTACAACGACATGCTGTCGGCCCACCAGCCCTATGAGGGCTACCCGGAGCAGATCCGCGCCGAGGCCCATCGCCTGGGCGCCACCGTGCAGGTCGCCGGCGGCGTGCCGGCCATGTGCGATGGCGTGACCCAGGGCCTGCCCGGCATGGAGTTGAGCCTGTTCTCGCGCGACACCATTGCCATGGGCACCGCCATCGCGCTGACCCATGACGTCTTCGATGCTGCCCTGCTGCTGGGCATCTGCGACAAGATCGTGCCGGGCCTGCTGATCGGCGCCCTGCATTTCGGCCATCTGCCCTGCGTCTTCGTGCCGGCGGGCCCGATGAGCTCGGGCATCTCCAACAGCGACAAGGCCAAGGTCCGCGAGCTCTATGCCCAGGGCAAGGTCGGCCGCGACGAGTTGCTGAAGAGCGAGTCCGCCGCCTATCACGGCGCCGGCACCTGCACCTTCTACGGCACGGCCAACAGCAACCAGATGCTGCTGGAGGCCATGGGCCTGCACACGCCGGGCAGCGCCTTCGTGCATCCGCACGACGACCTGCGCACGGCGCTGACGCGCGAGGCCGTCGCCACGGCGCTCAACATCAGCGGCCGCATCGAAGGCAAGGCCGCCAAGCCCATCGGCCACCTCGTCGACGAGCGCTGCATCGTCAACGCCATGGTGGCCCTGCTGGCCACCGGCGGCTCGACCAACCACCTCATCCACTGGGTCGCCGTGGCGCGCTCGGCCGGCATCCTGATCAACTGGACGGACTTCTCCGACCTGTCCGCCGTCGTGCCGCTGCTGGCCCGCGTCTACCCCAACGGCAGCGCCGACGTGAACCAGTTCCAGGCCGCCGGCGGCCCGGGCTTCGTCATCCGCGAGCTGATGGGCGCCGGCCTGATGCATGAGGACGTCCTCAGCGTCGCCGGCGACAGCCTGCGCCCCTATGGCTTTGTGCCGCGCGCGGTGGGTCAGGGCGGGGAAGTCATCCGCGAAGCCCTGCCGGCCGCCAGCGGCGACGACGGCGTGGTGCGCACGGCCGCCGCGCCTTTCAGCGCCACCGGCGGCCTCAAGCTGCTGGATGGCAACCTGGGCCGCGCCGTCATCAAGTCCTCGGCCGTGCCTGAGGACCGCCACACCATCGAGGCCCCCTGCCGCATCTTCACGACGCAGGAAGCCATGCTGACCGCGTTCAAGAACGGCGAGCTGGAGAAGGATGTCGTCGTCGTCGTGCGCTTCCAGGGGCCGCATGCCAACGGCATGCCCGAGCTGCACAAGCTGACGCCGCCGCTGGCCGTGCTGCAGGGCAAGGGCTTCCGCGTCGCCCTGGTCACCGACGGCCGCATGAGCGGTGCATCCGGCAAGGTGCCGGCCGCCATCCACGTCAGCCCCGAGGCCCTGGCCGGCGGCCCGCTGGCCAAGCTGCGCGATGGCGACGTGGTGCGCGTCTGCGCCGTCAACGGCGTATTGGCGGCACTGGTCGATGAGGCCGATTGGGCGGCGCGCGAGGCCGTGACCCTCGACCCCGCCGAAGCCGACGTCAATGGCCACGGCCTGGGCCGCGAGCTCTTTGCCGGCTTGCGCCGCAATGTCCTGAGCGCCGAGGAAGGCGCCATCACCTGGCTGTGAGAATTCAGAGATGCTTGAAACCCTGAGCCTGGCCAGCCACGGCCCCGTCATCCCCGTCATCGTCATCCAGCGCCTGGAAGACGCCGTGCCGCTGGCCGAGGCCCTGGTGGCCGGTGGCGTCAAGGTGCTCGAGGTGACGCTGCGCACTCCCGTCGCCCTGCAGGCCATGGAAGCCATGGCCAAGGTGCCCGGCGCCATCGTCGGTGCCGGCACGCTGCGCACGCCGCAGGATGTGCTGAACGCCAGGAACGCCGGCTGCCAGTTCGGCGTCAGCCCCGGCTACACCGATGCGTTGGCCGCCGCCTGCAAGGCCGAGGGCCTGCCGCTGCTGCCGGGCGTGTCGACAGCCTCTGAAGTCATGCAGGCCAACTCGGCCGGCTTCGGCTTCCTGAAGCTGTTCCCCGCCACCGCCGTGGGCGGCGTGAACCTGCTGAAGGCCCTGAGCGGCCCCTTCCCGGACGTGGCCTTCTGCCCCACCGGCGGCATCTCCCTGCAGACCGCGCCGGACTTCCTGAAGCTGCCCAATGTCAAGGTCTGCGGCGGCTCCTGGCTGACGCCTCAGGACGCGGTCGACGCCAAGGACTGGGCCCGCATCACCAAGCTGGCCGCCGAGGCCGCCGCCCTGCGCGCATGACGGCGGCTGTCGTCACGCAGGTCTGGTCCAGCGCGACGCACAGCTTCTCCAAGTTTGCGAGGGATCAGCTGCGCCTCATCGAAGGGCAGGGCGTCGAAGGCGATGCCCATTGCGGCGTGACGGTCAAGCACCGCTCGCGCGTGGCGGTGGACCCGACCCAGCCCAATCTGCGCCAGGTGCATCTGATCCAGGGCGAGCTCTTCGACGAGCTCGCCGCCCAGGGCTTTGGCGTGCAACCGGGTGGGATGGGCGAGAACCTCACGACGCGCGGCATCGACCTGCTGGCCCTGCCGCGTGACACCGAGCTGCACATCGGCGCCGACGTCGTGCTGCGCGTGACCGGCCTGCGCAATCCCTGCCCGCAGATCGAGAACTTCGAGGCCGGCCTGCTGAAAGCCGTCGTCGGCCACGATGCCGATGGTGGGGTCGTGCGCAAGGCGGGCGTCATGAGCATCGTGCTGGCCGGCGGCGTCGTGAAGCCGGGCGACGCCATCACCGTGCGGCTGCCGCCACTGCCGCACCTCAGGCTGGAACGCGTCTAGGCCGACGGCGGATCGAACAGCAGGCAGGTCGTCGTCGCATGCGCGTAGAGCTTGCCGTCATGGCCGACGAGCTCGGCCTCGGCCGTCGTCACCTGGCGGCCGCGGTGCACCACATGGCCGATGGCGCGTACCAGCGGCACCTTGTCACTCAGGCCGCGCACGAGATTGACCTTGAACTCCAGCGTCGTGTAGCCGCGGCCCATGGGCAGCGTCGTGTGCACCGAGCAGCCCAGGGCCGAGTCCAGCAGGGTCGCGAACCAGCCGCCATGCACGCTGCCCAGCGGGTTGTAGTGCTTGAACTGCGGCCGGCCCTGGAAGATGGCCCGGCCGTCCTCGACCGCGATCAGCAGGAAGTCCAGCGTCTCGCTGATGGGCGGTCGCGGCGCCAGGCCGTCGATCATGGCCTGCATCTGCTGCAGCCCCGTCTTGCCGGCCAGCATCTCGCGCGAGGCCAGACCGGTCTGCAGTTGCTGGCGGGCACGCAGCGCGGCCTCGTCGGCCTGCCATTGGCTGAGGATGTCGTCGGGAGAGGAAGAAGTCATGTCAGCGGCTTCGAGCGATGAAGCCGCCGATTCTGCGCAAAGCCGAAGCCTTGCGCTGTCGCCCGGGTTCAGGCCGCCAGGCGCTGCATAGGCACGGCGGCGCGGTGCAGCAGTTCGGAGCTGCGCAGCTTGTCCAGCACCGGGCCCTGCCAGGGCAGCAGATAGACCAGGGTGGCCAGCGTGGCGCGCCGGCGCGACGACAACAGCGGGCGGCCGCGGTCATCCAGCAGCAACACATTGGAGCGCACATTGAGGGGGTCGGCCTGGGCGACGGCGCCATCCCCCATGCTGACCCAGTCCCACTCCACCCAGGCGCAGCTGTCGGCATAGCAGCGTTCCCAGCGCGTGGAGCCGCCGAGGCGGCCCTCGCCGCCGCGCGAGCGGTGCACATGGGTCTGGGCGTGCCTGACGTCCTGGGCAGCGCTGGAGAGGGCGGCAACGGGCCAGCAGACGCTGCCTTCGGGCAGTTGGATCAAGGTCGGCATAACAGCACCTCGCGGTCGTGTGATTCGAACGGGAGCGCAGTCTCTGGTCAGCGCCGGGGCGGAACAAGCTGGCAGACTTGGCAGGTATGGGCAAGCCCGAAATGAATTACCAGCAGTTGATCGACGTCGGTCTGAGCGAAGACTTCGAGGTCTTCGAGCGCCGCCTCGTCGAGACGGCGAATGCCTTGGGGTTCTCCATGATTACCGGCGCGCTGATCCGTGGCCGCCTGCAGGACGCCGATGTGCAGATCACCTCCCTGGGCAACACGCCCGATGCCTATCTGCAGGCCGCCCGGGACCTGGGCGACGCCAGGCGCGACCCGGTCATGACGCGGCTGATGACGGACTCCATCCCCGTCGTCTATGACCAGGGGACCTATGTCGACGCGGGCGTCGGCGAGCTGTGGGAAACCCAGGCCCCCTATGGTTACAAGACCGGCATCGCCGTGAAGCTGCATCTGCCCGGCGACAAGCATTTCCTGCTCGGCGTGGACCGCGAAGAAGCCCTGCCTGCCTCAGGGGCGCAACTGATGCCAATGGTGGCAGGCCTGCAACTTCTGGCGGCCCATGCGCTGACCGCAGCCGACCGGCTGCTCAGCCCCAAGCTCAACAAGGGTGACATGCCCAAGCTCACCAAGCGTGAGCTGGATGTGCTGAGCTGGACGGCCCAGGGCAAGACGGCCTGGGAGGTCAGCGTCATCCTGGGCATGAGCGAGAAGACCGTGAACTTCCATCTGGGCAACGCGATGCGCAAGCTGGAGGTCAATTCCAAGCACCAGGCGGTGCTCAAGTGCGTGGCGGCGGGCATCCTCTGACGTCGCACAACCTAGCAGACTTGCTAGGTTTCTAGGGGGGTGAAAACGGAGACAGTCCGGGCAAGCGAACTTCAGCCCCGTCTCCCAGGAGCTCCCCATGTCCATCATTGATCTGCTGCTAGAAATTTTCGGACTACCGCGCACCGGCGGCTGATCGACTCACGCCATGCCTGCGGCGACAGAAATCCTGGGTGACCAGTTCCAGACAACGAACTCCGCTCCCCGCTCCTTCTGAAGCCGCCGCGTCCAACACCCCCCTCGATGCCCTCCAGCAGTCACGGCACCGTGTCCATCTCCGCAGAAACCTACGCCCGGCTTTTGAGCCTCGCCGATCAGGCGCCCCTCGACTGCCTGCCGCTGACGTCTCGCACCCTGGCCTATGCCAAGACGCTGGGCTACAACCAGATCGGCCAGATCCGCAGCACGCCCAACAACCGCCTCTTCGCCGATCTGGGCGAGGACCGCGCCGAGGAACTGCAACGCGCCCTCTACGACTTCGGCATGCGCCCGACCCAGGCCGGCGAGCTGAGCGACTGACGCGCAAACAACCTTCAACTCCTTGGAGCCCACTGCCTCGGCAGGCCGGGCTCTTTTTTTGTTCGCCGGTGCCGTGCGAGCATGTGGCCTGTATGCAAGACCGCGACATCCCTCTGGACGCCTGGCCGCGCCGCGCCGCCCTCGAACATTTCCGCCGCATGGCCCAGCCGGCCTTCAGCATCACGGCCCCAGTCGACGTGACCGGCCTGCGCGAGCGCGCTGCCGCCCATGGAGCGACGCCCTGGCTGGCCTATCACCATGCCGCCCTGGAGGCGGCCAATGGCATAGACGCCATGCGCCAGACCCTGAAGGCCGACGGCAGCGGCGTGCGCGAGTTCGCCGTCATCCATGCCAGCACGACGGTGCTGCGCGACGACGCCAGCTTCGGCTTCCTCACGCTGCCTCGCGATGCTTCGCTGGCGGCTTTTGCGGCGCGCGCCAGGCCCAACCTCGAGCGCGTGCGCCAGGCCAGCGGCGATCTGTTCGCCGCCGACGAGCCCGGCGATGTGCGCGAGGAGACCCTGGTGCACATGACGGCCTTGCCCTGGATTGCCTTCACCGCCTTCACGCATGCGCGCGGCCAGGGGGACGACCGGCCCAAGGTGGCCTTTGGCCGCTTCAAGGAGGAGGGCGGCCGGCTGCTGATGCCGGTGGCCGTCGACGTGCACCATGCGCTGTGCGATGGCGTGCATGTCGGCCGCTTCTTCGAACAGCTGCAGGCGCAGCTGGACGCGATCTAGCGGTAGGCGGCCACGTCGACCTCGCCCTTTTCGCTGTCCAGCATATGGCGCCAGGCATCGGGCTGGCTGCCGTCGAGGTCGGTGAAGCCGTAGACGCGGGCGAGCTGGCCACTGGACAGCGACTGGCCGCTCCAGCGCGCCACCTCGGGGTCGCTGGCCAGCGCGACAACAGCGCGTCCGACAAAGGCCGGGCTCTCGGCGATCGCGAAGCCGGGCACGCGGGCGATGGCCTCGCGCCAGTTGTCCTCGCGCACGCCAAAGGCCTCCAGCATGGCCTCGGAACGCAGCCAGCCCGGTGTCAAGGACAGGCCTGTCGCGCCGCGCGACTTCAGTTCATGACCGAGTGCGAAACCCATGCGCAGCACGGCGGCCTTGCTGAGGTCGTAGAAGAAGGAGTTGCGGTAGCGCGTGCCGTTGTATGCCTCGGTGCCGTCATTGATCTCGATCACCAGGCCGCCCGGCGTCTTCAGCAGCAGCGGGATGGCGAAATGGCTGGTGATGGCATGCGTGTCTATGGCCAGGCGCAGGCTGTGCAGGCCGAACTCCAGGTCCGACTCCCAGACCGTCTTGCCCCATTCGATGCGGGTGGCGCCGAAGATGTCGTTGACGAGGATGTGCAGGGCGCCTTGCTCACGTTCGATGCGGGCGACGAGCTCGCGCACTTCATCGGGCACCAGATGGTCGACGCGCACCGCGATGCCCTGGCCGCCCGCGGCGCTGACGAGGGCCGCGGTCTCCTCGATGGTCTCGGGCCGGTCCATTTCTGAACGCCTCTCCTGCGTGCTGCGCCCGGTGCAATAGACCGTCGCGCCCGCTTCACCCAGGGCCACCGCGATGCCGCGGCCCGCGCCGCGCGTCGCGCCGGCCACCAGGGCCACTTTTCCGGCCAAGGTCTTGTCCATGGAAGTCTCCTTTCAGTGGCTGCGCCGCAGGCAGAAGGTGTCCGCCATGCGGGCCATGCCGGCATGTTCATAGAAGCCGACCGCCGCCGGCACCGATTGCAGGGCCAGCGTCACGCGCGGCCCCAGGTGATCGCGCAAGCCGTCCAGCAGCGCACGGCCGGCGCCCAGGCCCTGGGCCGAAGCGCTCACGGCCAGATCGGACAGATAGGCGCACCAGCTGAAGTCGGTGATGCAGCGCGCCACGCCGACGAGCTGCCCGCTGGCATCGCGCGCCGTCAGCACCACGTCGGCGGCGTCCAGCATGCGCTGCAGGCGCTCGAGATCGTCCACGGGCCGGATGCTGCCCAGGCCGGAGTCCATCAGCACGCGGCGGAATTCGCGCACATCGAGGCCGGGCTCGTGGGTGCAGGTCAGGGGAGGGCGGCCGAGATGCATGTCAATAACCGGTGTAAAGTACTTAGACGGTGACAACTCTAGGCGCGAAAAAGTGACCGGTCAAGTCGATTTAGACAGTTATCGGGATGCGGGTGTCCTGGTTTCTGTGGACCTCGTCAACGAGCTGGTCGTCGCCCAGGCTGAAGCGGCGCAGCCCGACCGCGCGCTGGTCGCGACGCTCAAGCGCATCTTCGCCATCGACCCGCCGTCGGTCGCCGGCGTCAAGGCCGCCCATGTCCCGGAACTGACGCAGCTCGCCCAGCGCCTGCACGCCGTCTTCGCCGGGCTGGCCCGCGGCGATGTCGACGCGGCTGCGCGCGGTCTCAACGAACTGCTGGCCCGGCACCCGGCCCAGCCGCATCTGGCCAAGGAGGACGGCGTCTGGCGCCTGCACCACCACCCCGCGGACGCCCCCTTGGTGCCGATGTGGACGGCCATCTGCGCCGAGGGCCTGGCCCGTGTCGTCGGCCTGCCCAGCGCCCAGCGCCTGGGCACGTGCGAAAGGCCGGGTTGTGGCCGTGTCTTCGTCGACGTGTCCAAGAACGCCAGCCGGCGCTTCTGCTCCCAGGCCTGCCAGAACCGTGTCAAGGCGGCGTCTTTCCGCGCCCGCCAGGCGGCCGGCAAGGCCACATGATTGTCGAAATCGGGCCGCCTCCTTCGTCGTCCTGAACATCCGCCACTTTTCAAGGATCCGACATGGCAAGCACCCCCGAGAAGGTCAAGGGCCCCGCCTCCTACTTCCCCTCCATCGAGAAGACCTATGGCCAGCCCATCGCCCACTGGGAGAAGCTCATCAAGCAGGCCGGGCCGCTCAAGCATATGGAGCTGGTGAACCTGCTGAAGACCGAGCACGCCATGGGTCATGGCCACGCCAACGCGCTGGTGGCCTGGGTGCTGGCCCAGCGCAACTAGGGGCGACCTCTCCAGGTTTCTGGGGATGAAGGGACAGCGGCGCGGATGCAAGACTGCCTCTTTCGACAAGAGGCTTGCTGCATGAACCCGCCGCGTCAACTGGTGCTGCTGTGCGACGGCACCAACAACAACCTCAGCGGCCGCCACGCCGACACGCATGTGGTGCTGCTGGCCGAGCTGCTGCGCCTCTTCCCCGACCCGCGGCGTCTCGTCTATTACGACCCCGGTGTCGGCAACCCGGGCCAGCTGCCCGGCACGACCTTTGCCGACAAGATTGGCCGCGCGCGTGACCGCCTCACCGGCCTGGCCTTTGGCCGCGGGCTGTATGACAACGTCGCCGAGGGCTATCGCTTCCTGATGGCCAACTGGCAGCCGGGCGATCAGATCTTCATCTTCGGCTTCTCACGCGGCGCCTTCACGGCGCGCTCAATCGCCGGCATGGTGAATGCGTTCGGCATCATCGACAGCCATCAGGACACCCTGGTGGCCAGCCTCGTCGCCACCTATTTCTCCAACCCGTCACCGGCCCACGCCGCCATCCGCGAGCAGGCGGCGCGCCTGTTCGGCCAGTCTGGTGCGGGCCAGCCCTGGCCCGTGGTGCATTTCGTCGGCGTCTGGGACACGGTGGCCAGCGTCGGCCTGCCACCCTTTGGCCTGAAGATCACGGCCCGGCCAACGCTGGATGGCAAGCATTTCCGCCATGTGCGCCAGGCCATGGCCCTGGACGAGCAACGCGCCCAGTTCCTGCCCCGCGCCTATGCCCAGAACAATGGCGGCTACGAGATGGCCGGCCACCAGCCCGGCGACATCAAGCAGTTCTGGTTCCGCGGCTCGCATTGCGACGTCGGCGGCGGCAATGTCTACCCCTATAGCGAGCTGTCCCGCGCTCCCTTCGCCTGGATGGTGAGCGAGGCGGTGCAATGCGGCCTCAGCCTGCCGGCCAGCGCGGCGCACGCCACGCCTGCCAGCGAGGCGCACGCCACGCCTGCCAGCGAGGCCGAGGTGTTCGAACTGATGCCCGTGCTCGACCCGCATCCGCCCCAGCGCCATGCGGCCCGCATCAACAGCGAGACCCGCGCCACGCCGCTGTGGGCGCTGACCGGGCTCAAGGTGCGCGACACGGCGCACGCCGAAGTGGACGAGGGCGCCTGCACCCTGGTCAGGATGGAGGCGCATGCATCGGTGCTGCAATGGGCGCATGCCTTCCCGGCCCGCACAGCCTGGGGCGAGCGCGCCAGTGCCGCCTCATGGGGCAAGCTGCTGCTTGGGCTGCTGTTGCTCGTCGCGTTGATGGCCTTGATGGGCTGGTCGCACCTGAGTTCCGAGGGCTGGCTGCCGCCGCTCGGCCAACTCGGCGCCGTCTTCGACGCCAACACCGACTTCCAACGTTGGCAGCTCAGCCTGGCCGCCACGGCCGATTGGTCATCGCAGGCGCGCGGATTCGCCAGGCCGGGCAGGGCGTTGCTGCTCGACTTCCTGCTGATAGCCACCTGGTCCTGGCTGCTGGCCCCCTGGTTCTGCCGTGGCTTCGCTCGCCATGCGGGGCTGATCCAGGTCGGCATGACCCCGCCCGTCTGGTTGAACCGCGCTGGTTGGGCCTTGGCGGTCGCCGTGGGTGCCGATCTGGCGGAAGACCTGCTGACTTTCGTGGCCCTGGCCGTCGCGGGCGGCGGCCAGGATCCACTGCCGCCCTGGCCGCTTGCCGCTGCCGTGCGCACTGCATTGTTCGCGGCAAGCGCGCTCAAATGGGCCGCGCTCGCCGGCGCGGCCGTGCTGATCCTGTCATCGCTGGGGCGTCGCCACCATCAGGTTGCGACACCCAGGCCGGCAACGACCTAGCCGTCGATCGTCACGATGACCGGCGCGTGGTCGCTGGGCCGCTCGTTCTTGCGCGGCAGCTTGTCGATCTCGCAGGCCGTCACGCGGGGCTTCAGCGCTTCACTGACGAGGATGTGGTCGATGCGCAGGCCCTGGTTCTTGCGGAAGGCCAGGTTGCGGTAGTCCCACCAGCTCCAGCTCTTGGGCGGCTGCTCGAAGAGGCGGAAGGCGTCGGTCAGGCCCAGGCCGATCAACTGCTGGAAATGCTCGCGCTCTTGCGGCGTGCAGTGGATCTGGCCCGCCCAGGCGATGGGATCGTAGACATCGCGGTCCTCGGGGGCGATGTTGAAGTCGCCCATCAGCACCAGGTTCTCGTGGGCCTTCATCTCCTCGGTCAGCCAGTTGCGCAGACCGGTCAGCCAGTTCATCTTGTAAACGAACTTCTCGCTGTCGGGCGCCTGGCCGTTGGGGAAATAGCCGCCGATGACGCGCACGCCGCCCACGGTGCCGGCGATGACGCGGGCCTGCTCGTCGGCGAAGCCGGTGATGTTCTTGACGACGTCGGTCGCCGTCTCCCGGCTGATCAGGGCCACGCCGTTGTAGGTCTTCTGGCCGAACCACTGCACCTGGTAGCCCGCCTCGCCGATTTCCATCGTCGGGAACTTGTCGTCGGTGAGCTTGGTCTCCTGCAGCACCAGCGCATCGACGGGGTGGGCGGCCAGCCAGTCCAGCACCTGGGGCAGGCGGATGGACAGGGAGTTGACGTTCCAGGTGGCGAACTTCTTCATCGCGTGGGTCTCAGGGCGTTGGACGGTCAGGCATTTTGGCCTGCAGTCTCGCCTCGAAACGGCCGCGCTCGACAAGAGTCCGCTGCTGGCTGGCTGAGCCTCAACGGCAGGTGTAGCCGCCGTCCACGACCAGCTCGCTGCCGGTGACGAACTTGCTCTCCTCGCTGGCCAGGTAGACGCAGGCCCAGCCGATGTCGTCGGCCTCGCCCATATGGCCCAGCGGGTGCAGGGCGGCGGTGGCCGCCTTGGCGGCAACGGGGTCGACCTGGGTTTTCAGGAAGCCGTCGACCATGGGCGTCCAGATGAAGCCGGGGTGGACGCTGTTCACGCGGATGCGATCGGCGGCGTAGAGCAGGGCGTCGGTCTTGGTCATCATGCGCACCGCGCCCTTGCTGGCGTGATAGGGCGGCACGTCCGGCGCGCTGACGAGGCCATAGATGCTGGACAGGTTGACGATGCTGCCGCCACCCGCCTCGCGCATCTGCGCGACGACATGCTTGGTGCCGAGGAAGACGCCGCGCACGTTGACGGCCTGCACGCGCTCGAACTCCTCCACGCTGAGCTCGTGGGTCGGCTTGTTGGGTCCGGCGATGCCGGCGTTGTTGACCAGCACGGTGACGGGGCCGAAGCGCTGCCTCACCTCGGAAAAGACGCGCCTGACCTGGGCCTCGTCGCTGACGTCCAGATGCCAGTAGGCCGCCTGGCCGCCGCGTGCCAGGATGGCCACCGCGACCGCCTCGCCGCGCTCGTCATCGAGGTCGGTGACCGCCACCCTGGCGCCTTCGGCCGCCATCAGCCGGCAAATCGCCTCGCCAATGCCCATCGCACCGCCGGTGACGAGCGCCACCTTGCCCTTGAGCCTGTCCATGTCGATCTCCTGAAGGATGTCCTTCAATGTCGCGCCGCGGCCCGCCGCGCGGCTTGAGATCGATCAAGGACAGCGCATCAGCCGCCCACCTCGGCCTCGGTGTCACAGTCCATGCAGTCCTCGATGGGCGGTGCGGGCAGGTGCAGGTCGCTGTGCAACTGGCGCAGCGCTGTGCGCAGGCCTTCCTCGACGACCGGGTGATAGAAGGGACAGTCCAGCATCTGCTGCACGGTGTCGCCGCGCTGCACGCTCCAGGCCAGCAGATGGCCGAGGTGCTCGGCCGCCGGGCCGATCATCTCGGCGCCCAGCAGCCGACCCGTGCCGCGCTCAGCGTAGACATGCAGGCCGCCGCGATTGACGAGCATGACGCGGCTGCGGCCCTGGTCGGCAAAGCTGACGCGGCCGATATCGAACTCGCGGCCGGTGGCCACCAACTCGGCATGGCTGGCGCCGGCAATGGCGATCTGCGGCTCGCTAAACACGATGGCCAGCGGCGCGCGGCGTGGGCGGTGGTGCACATCGGGCCAGCGCGCCGCGTTGTCGCCGGCAATGCGGCCGGCATCGGACGCCTCATGCAGCAGCGGCCTGTCATTGGTCACGTCGCCGGCGATGAAGACCGGCATGCCGCCCCATTGGCTGGTGTGACGGTCGATGACCGGGTGGCCTTGGTCATCGCGCGGCAGGTTCAGGGTCTCCAGCCCCAGGTGGTCGAGATTGGCCTGGCGGCCAGCCGTGCAGAGCAGGGCCTCGAAGCGCTCACCGCCGATGACGACCTCGTCGCCGTCCAGCACCGGGTTCATGTCGGCGGCATTCAACGTCAGCGGCACGTCCTCGGCGAACAGCTTCTGGGCCAGGGGCTGCAGCTCAGGGTCGGTCAACGGGCCGACGCGGTTGCCGCGCGCGAACAGGCGCACGCGCACGCCGAGCTTGTGCAGGGCCAGAGCCAGCTCCAGGCCGATGACGCCGGCACCGACGACGGCCAGCGACTTCGGCAGGTCGACCCAGTCGAAGACATCGTCGTTGACGATCAGCCTGGCGCCCAGCCGCTCGCGCCAGCCCGCCGGCACAAAAGGGCGCGAGCCGGTGGCAATGACGACGGTCCTGGCCTTGATCTGCTGGCCTTCCACGTCCAGCGTGCCCAGGCCGGTGAAGCGCGCGCGGCCGAACAGCCGCGTCGCCTCGGGCCAGCCGTTGATGGTCTCAAGCACAAAGCCGACAAAGCGGTCGCGCTCGCTGCGAACGCGCTGCATGACGGCGCGACCATCGATGCGCGGCGCCTCGGCCTGCACGCCGAATCGATGCGCCTCGCGCACGCTTTCAGCCGCCTCGGCCGCGGCGATCAGCAGCTTGCTCGGCATGCAGCCGACGCGGGCACAGGTGGTGCCGTAATGGGCTGCCTCGATGAGCAGCACCTTGTCGGTATGCACGCGCGCGGCGCGGTAAGCGGCCATGCCGGCAGTGCCGGCGCCGATGATGGCGACATCGCAGGAGAGGGTCATGGAAGGGTCTTTCTGAGGGTCTGCGAGGGCAACTCGCCGAAGACGTCGCGGTAGCGCGTGCCGAAATGGCCCAGGTGTTCGAAGCCGGCATCGCCCGCGGCCTGCGACACGCTGAGCTCGACTGCGGGCGCCGCCGGCAAGCGCTGGCGCCGCAAGGGGAGGCAGCGCTGCTCCCACTCCGGCGCCCAGGCGCAGTGCAGGTGGAAGTCGTCGACGACGTCGGGGCGGATCGCCATGCGGACAAGGATAGCCGCCGGCCCCCTGCCCCGCGGCTGCCAGGTTTTGCCGATTTGGGCCAACGCGCAGCCGGGGGGCGCCCCCACCGGCTGAGAAGGAAGCCGGGCGAGGCATCCCCTTGGCAATCGGCTGCGGTGGGCGGCGCTCAAACTTGCTCTGGACTTGGCAAGGCGTTCAGCATGGCCTCCAGCAGCCGCGCGACATCCGCCAGCAGCGGCTCGATCGCTGCCCCCTCGGTGCCCCGTGCGCAAGCTGCCTCCAGCGCCGCCGCCGCCCTCTGCAAAGACGGCATGCCCAGGGTGCCGGCGACGCTCTTGAGGTCGTGGGCGTAGCGCAGCGCGGCGGCCGCGTCGCCGCGTGTGCAAGCGTCGCGCAGGCGGATCTCGAAGTCGGCCTCGCGCTGTCGGAACATGCCCAGCAGGCGCCGGTACAGCGCCTCGTTGCCATCGACGGCCGCCAACCCGGCGCGAACGTCCAGCCCCGATGGCGTCGGCTGGGCCGCAGCCGGGCGTATCCAGCGTGCCAGCGTCGAGAACAGCTCGTCCACGCGGAAGGGCTTGGCGACGTGGTCGTTCATGCCCGCCTCCAGCACCTTCTCGCGGTCGCCGGCCATGGCATTGGCGGTCATCGCGATCACGGGCAGGTCCTGCAGCCCGGGACGCTGGCGCAGCGCGCGCGTGGCCTCGTAGCCATCCATCACCGGCATCTGGCAATCCATGAGGACGGCATCGAAGCGCCCGCCCTCCAGGGCCGCAAGCGCCTGGCTGCCGTCGGCGGCGATGTCGACCGCGATGCCGGCGCGCTCGAGCAGGTCGCAGGCCAGCTCCTGGTTGATGGGGTTGTCCTCGACGAGCAGGATGCGGGCGCCGGCCAGGCTGGCCTGGTGGGCCTGCAGCCTCTCCTGGCGCTGTTCGCTGCGACGCTCATGTACGGCCCGCAGGCCCAGGGCCGTGACACAGGCATCCAGCAGCGACGATGGCGTGACGGGCTTGGGCAGCAGGGCCGCGACCTGCAGCCCACGCGCCTGCAGCTGGTGTTCGGCCTGATCGCGGCTGAAGGCCGTGACCATCAGCACCGCCGGCGGCGCGTGGCGGCCGGCGCTGCCGGTCAGCCGGGCCAGGCACTCGATGCCGTCCATGCCGGGCATGCGCCAATCCAGCAGCACCAGCCTGAAGGGACGGTCGGCCGCGTCGGCGCAGGCCACAGCGGCCAGCGCCGCTTCGCCGTCGGCGGCCATCTCGGCCTGCAGGCCCAGCGAAGCCACCAGGGTGCACAGCAGGTCGCGCGCCGCCGGATGGTCGTCGACGACAAGCAGCCGGGTGCCGCGCAGTTCGCCCGCCTGGAGCAGCGGCTGGGCGCCACGCTGCAGACCGAACGGCAGGATGAAGTGGAAGCAGCTGCCGCGGCCGGGCTCGCTGTCCACGCCGATCTCGCCTCCCATGCGCTCGACGAGGTGGCGGCAGATCGCCAGCCCCAGGCCCGAGCCGCCGAAACGCCGGCTGGTGGATGCGTCGGCCTGCATGAAGGGCTGGAACAGGCGCTCGCGGGCTGCGGCGCCCATGCCGATGCCGGTGTCGCGCACCTCGAAGCGCAGCAACGCGCGCTCTGCGGCCTGCTCGACAACGGAAACCGCCAGGGTCACCTCGCCGCGTTCGGTGAACTTGACGGCGTTGTTGCCCAGGTTCAGCAGGATCTGGCCCAGCCGCGACGGGTCGCCGACCAGGGCCGTGGGCAGGTCCGTCGGCAGGGAGAACAGCAGCTCCAGCCCCTTCTCCTCGGCGGGCATGCCCACGAGGTTGGCCAGCTGCTCGAACACGTCGCCCAGCTCGAAGGGGATGGCCTCGATCTCCAGCTTGCCGGCCTCGATCTTCGAGAAATCGAGGATGTCGTTGATGATGCCCAGCAGAGACTCGGCCGCGCGGTGGACCTTGTCGACGTAGTTGCGCTGCTTGGCGTCCAGGCCGCTCTGCAGCGCCAGGTAGGACATGCCGAGGATGGCATTCATCGGCGTGCGGATCTCGTGGCTCATATTGGCCAGGAATTCGCTCTTGGCCTGGGTGGCCGCCTCGGCGGCGTGCTGGGCCCGCTCCAGCTGCCCGGTGCGTTCGTGCACGCGCTGCTCCAGCGTGGCGGCCAGGCTGCGCACCTCGGCGCGCGAGCGGCGCAGCCGCATCAGGAAGAACACCGTGCCGCCCAACGCGAGCAGGCTGCCGGCCAGCACCGTCCACAGCCAGCGCTGCTGCTGCCCGCGCGCCTGCAGCTCGATGGTCTGGTGCTCGTCGCGGCGCTGCAGCTCGGCCAGTTCGCGCCGGCGGCCTTCATCGCGGCGCCGCTGCGCGGCCTCGAGCAGGCGTTCGGCGCTGCGCTCGGTGCTGGCGCGGGCCTGCATATTCGCTGCCTCGATGGCCAGCCGGTAGGCACGTTTGTGGTCGCCGCCGGCGGCGGCCAGATCGGCCAGCCGCTGCGCGGCGCTGGCCTGGTACACCGGCTGCCCGAGCGTGAGCGACTCGGCATAGGCGTCCTCGGCCTCGGCGAGTGCCGCGGTCGCGTGCCCCAGCGCCTCCTGGATTCGGCTGCGCAGCTGCGCACCGTGAAAGCGCCCGGTGCGAAGCTGCGTCACATCGAGGATGGCGCGCGCACGCTCGCTTTCCACCAGCGCTTCCATCGTGCGCCCCTGAGCAAGCAGCTGGTCGGCATGGTTGTGCACGGCGTTGGCCAGGTTTATCGGCGAGGCCACCGTGGTGAAGGCGGCGATGGCCTGCACGACGAGCCGCTCACCCTCGCCCCGGTCGCCGCGCCGGTGGGCTTCGTTGGACAGGCCCAGCAGCGCAAACCCCTCTTGCAGCCGGGAGCCCGCGGCCAGTGCCTGCCGGCGCATCTGCTCCAGTTCCTCCACCGCTTCGGCATGGCGGTCGCTCTGCATATAGGACACCGCCAGCCCATGGTGGGCATAGGCCAGCGCGAGGGGGTTGCCCGAGCGCTGGGCCGCGTCCATGGCCTGCAGCGCCATCGTGGCGGCCTCCTCGAGGCGGCCGATGCGCCGCGACACCAGGGCGCCGCGGAACAGCGCCTCGGCCAGCAGGTCGGGCCGGTCCGCGCCTTCGAGCACCGCGATGCTGTGCGATGTGACCTCGACGAGGCGTTCGACGTTGTTGAGGTTGACCGCGCCGAGCGAGAGGTTCATGTCGGCTTCGGCCTGGCCGGCGCGGTCACCGGCTGCCGTGGCCTCGCTCAGGGCCTGCTCGGCGCGCGCGATGGCCTCGGTCGTGCGCCCGAGGTGGATCTCGATGCGGGCCAGCAGGTTCAGCATCCGTATGCCGTCGGCGGCCGGCGCGGCCGGTGGCAACTCGTTGCGCAGGTTCTGCGCCTGCGCATAGGCGGCCGTGGCGTCGTTGTCGGCCAGCCTGCGCACCGCGGCGGCGCGCAGACGCCAGTCGTCGATGGGCGCAGCGCTGGCGGTGGCCAGCACGATCATCCAGGCACCGAGAACGGCTGCGCAGCGGATGGCGCAGGCCTTCATAGGTGCAGGCCAAGGCTGATGCCGACCTGGCGGTCATTGGCCCAGGCGGTCTGTGGCCGCGTGGGGACGCCGAAGTAGGAGCGCCGCAGCGTGCCCAGCAGGTTGCCGCCATCCAGCGACAGACTCAGGCCCTCGCTCAGACGCCAGCGCAGCGAGGCGTCCAGCCAGCCGTAGGCGTGGGTCGTGGCCTGCAGGGCACCGATACCGACGACGCTGACGGTGCCGCTGGGGAAGTTGCTGCGCCAGTTCCAGGCCAGCCGCGCCGACCAGGCGCCGTACTCGTACAGGCCGATAAGGTTGGCGCTGCGGCGCGACAGGTTGGGCAGCGCCACGTTGGCGCGCAGCACGCGGTCGTAGGTGCTGCTGTCGACGAAGGTGGCGTTGGCCTGCAGGCCCAGGCCGCGCCATGCGCCGGGCAGGAAGTCGAGGAAGCGCTGGTAGGACAGCTCGGCGCCGCGGATGCGGCCGGCGTCGGCGTTGTAGGGGCGGCTCACCTGGTAGAGCTGGCCATCATGTTGTTCGGCCTGGCTGAGCGTGGCGACGAAGCCGTCCACATGTTTCCAGAACAACGTCAGCGCGGCCGCGTGGCCGGCGCCGAAGTGGGCCTCGGCCGCCAGGTCGGCATTGGTCGAGCGCATCGGCCGCAACGCGGGGTTGCCCGCGGTGCCCTGATTGAGCTGCGGGTTGACGCTGTTGGGCGTCAGCGTGATCGACGGCGAAAGCAGGTTGAAGTCAGGGCGCGTGAGCGTGCGCGAGGCGGCGGCCCGCAGCTGCCAGGCTCCGTCGAGGCGCCAGCGCAGGCTGGCGCTGGGCAGCCAGTCGGTGGTCGCCGTGTCGATGGCGAGCGGCTCGATGCTGGCGCTGGAGGGCACGCTCCGGTTGCCCGACAGCGTTGCGCGCGTGTGCACCAGGCGCAGGCCGGCCTGGCCGTCCAGCGCCAGGGCTGGCACCCGCCAGCCGGTCTCGGCATAGGCCGCGTCCGTGGTTTCACGGATACGCCACACGCCCAGCGGGCCGCCGGCCGTCGGCAGAGGCGTTGTGATGCCGAAGGCCTGGCGCAGCGCGACCGGGTCGCGCGCATCGGCCAGCGTGTCTGTGAGATAACCCTCGATGCTGACGGCGCGGCCGTCGAGGAAGGGGGCGTAGGGGTAGATGGCGGTGCGGCCCGGCTGAATGGCCGCCGACACACCGGGCACGGCGACGTCGCCGAAGATCAGGTTGGGCGCGTTGTCGGCCTCGCGGCGCGAATGCCGCCAACCGACGGCTACGCGCTCCAGCATTCCGCCGTCCAGCTGCCATTCGGCGTCGGTGCGGCCGGCCAGCAGGCTGCCGCGCAGCGGCCGCACGCGGTAGGCGAGGGACACGTAGCGCAGCTTGGCCGGGTCGGCGAGGTCGGTGCCCGCCACCGCCGTGCCAGGCGCGTCGCCCGCGAGGTCATGGCTGAAGCGCGCTGCCGTGGCGGCCAGCGTCGGGCCGGCGAAGAACAGGCGGTTGAAGCTGCGGGTGTGGCTGAGGTCCGCACTCAGGCGCAGGCCGCCATCACCCGACCACGTGCCACCCGCGGCGACCTGGTGCGTGCGGTCCACCGTGTCGCGCGCGAAGCCAAGGATGGAGACCGGCGCGTTGGTCCAGCTGATGCGCTGCACGTCGTGCGTGCCGGCAAAGAGGGCGACGCTGGCCGGATCGAAGCCGCTGCCGGCCGCGAAGTTCGGGCCGACGTTGATCTGCTGCGTGTCCTGCCGCGTGCTCAGTTTAGCGAAATGAGCCTCGGCGTAGAGGTCGAAGGCCGCTGCCGGTCGCCAGCCCAGCATCAGGCTGGCCGCGCTGCGCCGGCGCCGTCCCAGGCTGGCGCTCTCGCTGGTGCTGCTGGGGGCGACGGTGTCCTCTCCGGCCACCAGGTCCAGCCGGCAGCCCGAGGCTGCGCGGGCGCTGCAGAGCATGGGCGCGCCCGTGCCCTTTTGGTCCTCGCGGTAGGCGCGGTCCTGCAGCACCAGGTTCAACAGCACGGCGGCCTCACCCGCGCCGGTGACGGTGCGACCTCCGTAGAGCAGGGAAAACTGGCCCGCGCCCCGGCCGACGAGGTCGCCGTACAGCTGGCGTGCGGAAAGCGCCAGCGTGGAGGCGCGGAAGTCGAAGGGCCGGCGGGTGCGAAGGTCTACCGTGCCGCCCAGGCCACCTTCGATACGCGAGGCCGCCGAGCTCTTGTAGACATCGATGCCGGCGAGCAGATCACTGGGCAGGTCGGCATAGTCCAGCGCCCGCCCGAAGCCCGCCGTGAACAGCTCGCGACCATTGAGCGTGGTCTCGACCTGGACGAGGCCGCGCACCGATGCGACCGAGGCCTCGCCCCGGTCGCGCGTGATCTGCACGCCGGTGATGCGCTGCACCGCGTCGGCCACGCTGAGGTCGGGCAGGCGATGGATCTCCTCGGCGAGGACGGCATCGATGAGGTCGTCACTTCGGCGCTTGCGTTCGGCGGCCGACTCGACGCTGGCGCGCGTTCCGGTCACGATCACGGGCTCGAGCTTCTGCGCCCAAAGCGCAGCGGGCGCCAGCAGCACGGCGCCGGCGACGGGAAGAACCAGGCCAAGCTGCCTCATGATGCCTCCACGCGTAGTACACGGCCCGGCCGGGGACCGTCGCGTTAGGTGCCCAGACCCTCATATCGGGTCGAGCGCCTTGTCCACCTTGTATCGCGAATTCACGGATCTTTACAGTATCTGCCGATCATTTCTGATCGCGCCGACGGACCTGGACGCTGCCGGCGGCCAGTTGCAAGTTGGTCCTTTGTACCCAGATCGGAGAAATGGGCCGGCTCGCGTCCTGATCAGGCCCTGCCTGTCAGGCCACGCCGTACGGCTTGCTCGCGCAGGCAGTTCAGCATCAGCTCGGCGCCCGGCGAGAGCTGGTGGCCGCGGCGGGTGACGATGCCGTAGACGTCCATGCGCAGGCCGAGGTCGAACGGCAAGACCTCGAGCAGTCCGGCCGCCAGATAGGGTTTGACCAGCTCGTCGGGCAGGGCCGAGACCATGTCGGACTGGCTCAGCAGGCTGGTCACAACGGGCAGGGACAGGGTCTCGACGGTCTGCTGCGGCTGGTCCAGGCCGGCCGACAGGAAGAGGGCGGTCAGGCGGTCGCGCAGGATGCTGCCGCCGGGCGGCAGGATCCAACTCTGGCGGGCCAGTTCGGCCAGGCTGAGGTCGTCGCGGCCGGCCAGCGGGTGGCCGGCGCGCACGACCAGGCAATGGGGCTCGTCGTTCAGCGGCTCGAAGCTGAGCTGGGCGGCGGACTCGCTGTCCAGCACGCGGCCGATGACGAGGTCGAGCTCGCCGTTCTGCAGATGCTGGATGAGGATCTTGCTGGTGTCGACCGAGATGGCTACATGCACGCGCGGCTGGCGCTGCTTGAGGAGGGTGATGGCGGCGGGCAGCAGCGTCGTCGACGGCGTCAGCACGGCGCCGACCGCCACGCGCCCGGACAGGCCCGACAGCAGCTCCATGACCTCCTGGTGGCCGGCGTCCAGTTCGGCCAGGGCGGCACCGGCGCGGCGGATCATGACTTCGCCATACCAGGTGGGCGCCACGCCGCGCGGCAGGCGCTCGAAGAGCTTGACGCCCAGCGCGTGCTCCAGGTCGGCCAGCAGCTTGGACGCCGCTGGCTGGGTCAGGTTGGCGGCCTGGGCCGCATGCAGGATCGAACCGTGCCGCCCCAGCTCCACCAGCAGCACCAGCTGGCGGGTTTTCAGGTGGGAGCGGACGAAGCGGTCCGAACGTGGGTCAGTCATTCGTGATAGAGCTGCGACCGGCCGCCGTCGATGAGGATGTCGGTCGCGTTGATGAAGCGGGCTTCGTCGCTGGCGAGGAAGAGGGCAGTGTAGGCAACCTCGACGGGCTCGCCGATGCGCTTGGGCGGCAGCAGCTCGACCTGGCGTCTGGCGTCCTCGGGCGACCTGGCCAGCCATTCGACGACGCGCTCGGACAGGATCAGCCCCGGCGAGATCGAATTGACGCGGATGTTGTGGGCCGCGTACTGGATGCCCAGGGCCTTGGTCATGCCGATCAGCGCATGCTTGGCGACCGGGTAGGGGAAGGCGTTGGGGATGATGCGGTGGCCGTGCACGGACGCCACGTTGACGATGCTCCCGCCGCCCTGTTCCAGCATGCCGGGCAGCACGGCGCGGCTGCAGTGCATGGCGCCGTCCAGGTCCACGGCAAAGCAGCGCTGCCACTGCGCCGTCGTCATCGCCAGCGGCTCGGCGAAGACGTCCATGCCGGCGTTGTTGATGAGGACGTTGATGGTGCCGAAGCGCTCGGCGCCGTGGGCGGCCATGGCGCGCACGGCGGCTTCGTCGGCGATGTCGGTGGCGATGAAGAGCGCGTTCTCCTCGCCCAGCTCCTGCACCAGGGCTGCGCCCAGCGCCTCGTCGGCCGCCAGGCCGTTGAGGATGACCTTGGCGCCCTCGGCGACAAAGAGTCGGGCGATGGCCTTGCCAATGCCCTGGGTGGAACCGGTCACCAGGGCGACCTTGCCTTGCAGTCGATCAGCCACGGCGTTCGCCTCGGGTCTTCAATTGGTCGAGGAGGACCGCAGCCAACAGGATCAGGCCGCGCACCAGGTACTGGTAGAACGCGTCGACGTTCAACAGATTCATGACGTTCTCGACCGTGCCCATGATGAGCACGCCGATGACGACGCCGAAGATGCGCGCCTTGCCGCCCTGCAGCGACACGCCGCCCAGCACGCAGGCCGAGATAACGTCCAGTTCGAAGCCGGTGGCCGCATTGGGCTGGCCGCTGGTGATGCGGGCCGACAGGATCAGCCCGGCCAGCGCCGTGACGACGCCCTGCAGCAGGAAGATCCACACGCGCAGCTGCTCGACCTTCACGCCCGCCAGTCGCGCGGCCTCGGGGTTGCCACCGATGGCCAGGGTGTTGCGGCCGAACACGGTGTGGTTGAGCAGCACGCCGAAGACGAGGAAGCAGAGCGCCGTCATCCAGATCGGCAGCGGCAGGTTCAGGAAAGTGGTGTCGCCGAAGCTGATGAAGCCTTCGTCGGCAATGCCCACGGCCTGGCCCTTGGAGGCAATAAAGGCCAGGCCGCGCACCATCAGCATGGTGGCCAGCGTGGCGATCAGCGCATTGACGCGCAGATAGGCGATCAGCACGCCGTTGCCCGCACCGATCAGCGCGCCGGCCAGCAGCCCGCTGCCGATGGCCAGGCCGACGCTGCCGGTGCGCTCCAGCACCATGGCGCCCAGCACGCCGGCGAAGGCGATGGTCGAGCCGACGCTGAGGTCGAAGTCCCGCGAGGCCAGGCACAGCATCATGGTGCAGGCCACCATGCCGATCTGGGCCACCGACAGCAGCAGGCCGACGATGTTGGCGCCGGAGAAGAAGTTCTCGACGCTGAAGGCCAGCACAGCAAAGAGCAGGGCATAGCCCAGCGTCATGCTGTGTTCCTTGAGCAGGGCACGGGCAGGAGACGTCATGGCGGGGCGTTGAGCAAGGGTGGTGGTGTTCATGATCAGTGCAGGGGCGCGGCAGGCGCTCCGTCCGGAAGTGCCAGGGCAAGCGCGGCGGTCTCGCTGGCTTGTTCGCGCGAGAGCTCGCCGCTGATGCGGCCGTCGCGCATGACGATGAGGCGGTCGGAGATGCCCAGCACCTCGGGCAGCTCGCTGGAGATGACGATGACGCAGCAGCCTTCAGCCGCCACGTCGTGGATGATCTTGTAGATCTCGTTCTTGGCGCCGACGTCGATGCCGCGCGTCGGTTCGTCGAGGATGAGAACCTTCAGCCCCGGTTCGGCCAGCCAGCGCGCGAGGATGACCTTCTGCTGGTTGCCGCCGGACAGCAGGCGGATCTCCTGCTCGCGGCTGGGTGTCTTGATGCGCAGCTTCTGGATGAAGTCGTCGGCGCGCTGAGCCTCGCGGCCATGGCGAAGGAAGATGCCGCCCGCCAGGCCATGGCGGCGGCAGCTGATGTTGATGTTCTCTGCCACCGAGCTATGCGCCAGGATGCCCTGCTCCTTGCGGTCCTCGGGGCAGAGCACGATGCCGGCCGCAATCGCTGCCGACGGGCCGGCCGCGGAGACGGTCTTGCCGTCCAGCAGCACCTCCCCGCCGCGGCGGGCATCGGCACCGTAGAGCAGGCGCATCAGCTCGCTGCGGCCGGCGCCCACCAGCCCGAAGAAGCCCAGCACCTCGCCGCCCCGCATGGCAAAGCTCAGCGGCTCGGGCAGGCGCGCGCTGTGCAGGCCGCGGGCTTCCAGGCGCATGGGGCCATGCCGGCGGCTGCGGTAGTCGTAGATGTCCTGCAGCTCGCGGCCGACCATGTCGGCGATCAGCCGTTCGCGCGGCACCTCGGCCATCACCTCGTGCGTGACGATCTTGCGGCCGTCGCGGAAGATGGTGCAGGCGTCGCAGAGTTCGTACAACTCCTCGAGCCGGTGCGAGATGTAGATCAGCGTGCGGCCCTCGGAACGCAGGCGCTTCACCAGACGGAACAGGATCTCGGTCTCGCGGTGGGACAGGCTGCTGGTGGGCTCGTCGAAGGCGATGACCTTGGCGTCCTGCATGACGGCCTTGCAGATCTCCACCATCTGGCGCTGGGCGATGGACAGCTCGGACAGGCGCGCGGCCGGGTCCAGGTCCACACCGATCGCAGCAAGCTGTTCGGCGACGAGGCGGCGTGCGGCCTTGTGGTCGACGAGGCCGAAGCGCGTGGGCAGGCGGCCCAGCAGCACGTTCTCGGCCACGGTCAGCTCGGCCACGTATTGCAGCTCCTGATGGATGATGGCCACGCCGGCGGCGATCGCATCGCCGGCGGACGTGAAATGGCGCTCCTGGCCTTCGAGCAGCAGGCGGCCGCCGTCGGGCTTGTACTGGCCGCCGAGGATTTTCAGCAGCGTGCTCTTGCCGGCGCCGTTCTCGCCGAGCAGGCCCATCACCTGGCCGGCACGCGCCTCGAAGCTCACCCCGTTCAGCGCCTTGACGCCGGGGAAGACCTTGCTGATGTTGTCGAACTGCAGGGAAGCCATTTCAGAGGCCCATTTGCTTTCTGAGTTCAGCCTGGTTCTGGCGCGTCATCAGCGTGCCGGCGGTCAGCGTGACGGGGGCAGGCGCCTTGCCGGCGGTGGCCCACTCGTAGACGGCAACGGCGGTTTCGTAGCCATGGCGCTTGGGGCTGATCAGCACCGTGCCGTAGAAGGCCGTCGGCGTCGGCTTGGTGAATTCGTTGAGCGCCGTCTGGCTGCCGCCGATGCCGATGGCCAGCATGGCGTCTTGCTTGATGCCGCGGCCTTCCGCGGCGCGCACGGCGCCCAGCGCCGCTTCGTCGTTCAGGCCGAAGGCCACCCAGCGCTTGAACTTGGCGTTCTTGGTGAAGGCGATGTTGGCGGCGTTGAAGGCGCTTTCGGTGTCGGTCTTGGCTTGCGGCGCATCGACGACATTGGCGGCCGGCACGCCCGCGGCCTTCAGCGCGTCCACGGCGCCCATGGTGCGATTCTTGGCGGTGGGCAGCTGGTCGAAGGCCACGCGCAGCACGCCGACCTCGTCGAGCTTCCAACCGCGCGCCTTCATCTCGGCCAGCAGCCCCTGGCCGACCTGCTTGCCGATCTCGTAGCCCGAGATGCCCATGTGGGGAATGTCGGCGATGGGCTTGCCGGCGCCATCGACGAGCTGGTCGTCCACCGACATGACCTTGAGGTTGTGGCGCTTGGCGGCACGGTTGACGGCCACGCCCAGTTTCACGTCGGGCGCGCAGATGACGAAGCCGACGGCCTTCTGCGCGGCCAGGTTGTCGATGGCGGCCATCATCTTCTCGCCATTGGGGATGCCAATCTTCACGAGGGTGAAGCCCTTGTCCTTGGCGGCCTGTTCGGCGAAGCGCCATTCGTCCTGGAACCAGGGCTCCTCGGCCTGCTTGACGAGGAAGCCGACCTTGACCGGTTCGGCGGCTTGCAGGGCAAAGGGGCTGGCCAGCAGGGCCAGGGCGAAAGCGGCGCGGCGTTGCATCTTCATGGTCTTGTCTCCTTGTCTTGCTTCAATCTTCAAACAGGGCGTCGGCCACCCCCAGCGCCTGCGGCAGGCGCAGCCCGAAGAGGCTGCCGGACAGGGGTTGGGCGGCCAGGGCCTCGCGGCCCAGCTCGGTGCGGGCGGTGGTGAGCATCAATTGGTCCAGACCCTCGCCGCCGATGGCGGGGCAGCTGGTGTGGGCGGCCGGGGCGGTCCATGCGCCCATCAGCTCACCGCTGGGGTCATAGCGCGCCACGCGGCCGGCGCCCCACTGGGCATTCCACAGACAGCCTTCGGCGTCAATGACGGAGCCGTCGGGCCAGGCGTCGCTGCGGTCCATCTGGGTGAACAGGCGGATGTTGTCGACCTGGGCGGTCTCGGCGTCGTAGTCGCACTGCTGGATGCGCTGGGTCAGCGTGTCGCAGAAATACATGGTGCGGCCATCGAGGCTGAAGCAGATGCTGTTGGCGATGGCCACCGCAGGCAAGGCCAGGCGGCGCAGGCCGTGGGCCATCGAATACTGGTAGAAGCTGCCAATGGCACGCTTCTCCTTGGCCTCGTTCAACGTGCCGAACACGAAGCGGCCGCTGCGGTCGGTACGGCCATCGTTGACGCGGGTTCGCGCCTCGGCGGCGTCCACCGGCGCCAGCGTCTGCAACTGGCCCAGCTCCAGGTCCTCGCTCAGCGTCGCCAGTGCCAGCCGCTTGGCCAGGCCCAGCAGCACCCGGCCCGAGCGGCAATGGGCAAAGCTGCCGAGGCGGTCCGGCAGACGGCAGAACTGAGGGCCCGTCTCGCCGGGGCGCCAGGCGTAGAGGGTGGCGGCCTCGATGTCGGTCCACCACCAGCGCCCGTCGCGCCACAGCAGGCCTTCACCCAGCGTGGCGCTGTGGGGCAGGACGAGGTCAAGCGGCTGCGTCATGGCGTGATGGCGACGCGGCGGATGGGCAGCAGGCGCGCGCCGCGCAGCTCGGCGATCTGGGTCTGGCCGGCGGCGAAGGCAGGGCGATGGGCGGCGTCGATATAGATGGGGGCGTCGGCGCGCAGCGGCAGCACGCTGAGCTGGAGTTCGGCGCCGGGCTTGAGGGCGAACTGGCGCAGGCCGATCTGCCAGCGCTGGCCGTTGTAGTACCAGTCGTCGAGCATGCGGGCACCGGCAAAGACGCGACCGATGTCACCGACGAAGTCCAGCTCCAGCAGCACGTCCTCGGCATTCGGCGCCAGCGGCTGGGGCAGCTTCAGCGACCAGGTCGCCGCCGTGGCAAAGGCCTCGGGGATGGGCTGCACGGCCGCCTTGGCCAGGCCGCCTTTCAACACGGGCGGTGCAGTGAGGGCGGGACGAGAGGCCGTGATCTGCAGCGTCGGCTCGCTGGTCTCGGGCTTGAACTCGAGGTGTTGCAGAGGACCGTCCTGGCGCATCTGCAGGCCAGGCGCCTTGGGCTTGGCCAGGGCAGGGAAGACGGCGGCATGCAGAGGCTGCGTGGCCGGGCCGCGCAACTGCAGCTTGCCGTCTGCCACCCAGGCCTGCTGCGCGCTGAAGACGAGGCGGCGCTGGCCGGCGATGTCGAGGATCTGCAGCTCGGCAGCTTCCTGCTGCGACAGCAACAGCACGCTGACCGGGCGGCCACCGGCCTTGCCTATGGTCAGCAGCTGGCCGCCCTGGGAGGACATGGTCTTGGCGCCATCGGCCAGCGCGAACTCGGCCTCGACGCCGGCCGTCGGTGCAAAGACATGCACGATGCCCTGCGCGCCGGCATCCAGGCGCGCCACCGGCTGGGCCGTGGCATAGCGCAGCTTCACGCCATCGAGGTCGAGGTTCAGCGGCCAGATGAAATAGCTGCCGGTGGGGATGTCGACGGGCCGGCTAGGCAGCGTGAGGGTGCCGCCAGGCAGCTGCACCTCGAAGCGCACGCCAGTCTGCGCCGGCATGGCGTACTGGCGCACATGGTTGTTGAAGAACAGGAAACCGCTGTCGCCCGCCGCGCGTACAGCCCAGCGCGGCGTCTGCAGGTCGGCGGGGTTGGCCGGCGTGCGCTCGGGCTGGCGCACCGTCATGGTCGCGAGCCGGGCGCCGTAGTCGCGCAGGAAGTAGTGGAAGGGGCGCAGCTTGGTGAGCACCGGGCGCTGCTGGCCGTCGGGGCCGAGCGGCGCCTGGAAGTCGTAGCTGATGCGCGGCGTGTCGTTGTAGCCACCGCTGAGCGTGCTTTCCTCCAAACCCGTGCCACCGACGCCCACCGGGTTGCGCCCGCCGTGGAACATGTAATAGCCGAACAGGTTGACGCCCGAGCCCAGCTGCACCGGCAGCATGGCCGCGATGTCGTCGGGCGAGACCAGGGTGCGGCGGCGGTACATGGCCGGCAGGCCGGGGCCGTATTCGGCGCCGAGGAAGGGGACCTTGTCCTTGTCGGTCTCGGCCGTGCCCGGCGCATGGGACCGGGTCTGGGCGCCGAGGTCGCCGCTGACGCGGGTGTCGAAGCGGAAGGCGTGCGTCTCTTTCGGCGGCAGTTCTTGGGTGCTGGTGGCCCAGGGCTCGTCCGGGTAGCCACCAAAGACGGGCGTGACCTCGCCGGACGGATAGACCGTGCCGTCCCAGCCGGTGACGGTGTAAAGCGGCACATCCATGCCGGCCTTCAGGGCCAGCTTCTTCAAGGCGCTGATGTGTTCCTCGCCACGGCCCGGTCCGCGGAGGTTGTATTCGTTCTCCAGCTGCACGCCGATGACGGGGCCGCCGTCCTTCCACAGCAGGCCCTTGAGCTGGGCGCCGATCTCGGCATACAGGCGCTCGACAAGGCCCATGTACTCGGCGTCATTGCCGCGCGTGGGCATCCTGTCGACGACCCAGTCGGGAATGCCGCCGTAGCGCGACTCACCATGCGCCCAGGGGCCCAGACGCACGACGACCTGCAGGCCGGCCGCCTGGGCCAGCTGCACGAAGCGGCGCAGGTCGTGGTTGCCCTTCCAATTGAAGGCGCCGGGCAGCTCCTGGTGGTGGTTCCAGAACACATAGCTGGCGACGATGTCGATGCCCGAGGCCTTCATCAGCCGCAATTGGTCGGCCCACTGCGAGGCCGGTGCGCGGCTGAAGTGGTATTCACCCATGACCGGCAGCCAGGGTTGCCCGTCGCGCAGCAGGTATTGGCTGTTGGCGGCCAGGGTGTGGCCCTGGGGCGAGCGCGCGGCGCCGAGCTTCAGGTAACCGGTCTGCGGGGCCAGGGCCTCGGCGCGGGCATCGAGCTTCAACAGGGTTTCCGCGCCGGCCGGAGGGCCGAGTGCAACCAGCAGCAGCGCCGCGCCAAGCGTGCGGATGCGATTCATCAAGTCTCCGGGTCGTTGTCGTTGTTGTTGTTGTTTTGTGCGTAGCGCCTCAGTAGGTGCGCCAGGCCTGCACAAAAGCTTTCGCCCGGGCGGCCACTTCGGCGGCGTCCAGACCCGGGGCGTAGAGCGCCGAGCCGAGGCCGAAGCCGCTGGCGCCCGCTCGGCGGAAGTCCGCCATGGTCTCGGGCGTGATGCCGCCCACCGGTAGCAGCCTCAGCTCCTTGGGCAGCACGGCGCGCATGGCCTTGACGACGGGCGGCGTGACCAGCTCGGCCGGGAAGAGCTTGAGCGCGTCGGCGCCGGCCTGCAGGGCCGCGAAGGCCTCGGTGGGCGTGGCCGCCCCCGGAACGCAGGCCAGGCCGCGCGCCTTGGCCACGCGGATGACGGCGACGTCGGCGTGCGGCATGACGATGAGGCGGCCGCCGGCGATCTGCACGTCGCGCACCGCATCCGCGCTGAGCACGGTGCCGGCGCCGATCAGAGCGTCTCCCGGCATGCGGCGCGCCAGGCGGGCGATGGAGTCCAGGGCCTGGGGCGAGTTCAGCGGCACCTCGATGACGCGGAAACCTTCGGCGTAGAGGCTGTCGGCGATGGCCTCGACCTCGTCGGGCTTGACGCCGCGCAGGATGGCGACGAGGGGGATTTGTTGCAGTGCCGGGTCGAGCATGACGATCAAAGCCCCATGGTTTGCGCCAGCTGCCAGAGGCCGGCGGGCGCGGTGTTGTCGAGTTGCAGCGGCGCCGTGACGCCGAAGCGGCCGAGAGCCAGCGCATAGCGCTCGCACAGCGCGGGGTCGCCGACGAGGGCCAGGCGCCCGGGCGCGCCGCCAGCCAGTTCGTGGGCGATCTCGTGGCCGATCAGCAGGCCGGAGAGGTAGTCGGGCAGTTGTTCTGCGGCCAAGCGCTTGAAGAGGCCCAGGGTGCGCACGGCGAACAACTGGTGGCTCAACGCGCCTTCCTTGCGAGCGGCGTCGACCCCAGCCAGGAAAGCCTGGGAAGAGGGCGGCGACGCGCCGTCGGCCGGCATCAAGCGCGCCAGCACCGAATGCTGGCGCAGCAGCGCGTAAAGCTCACCCGTCATGTGGGTGGCAAAACCCGTCACCCGGCCGGCTTCGACACGCGCCCATTTGGAATGCGTGCCCGGCAGCACCAGGCAGGCCCGCGCCGCCAGGTCGGGATGCAGGGCGAGAGCGCCGACGATCTGGGTCTCCTCGCCGCGCATGACGTCGGGCTGGCCGCCGTCATGCATCAGGCCGGGCAGGATGGAGATGCGCTCGTCGAGTTTCAGGGCGTGTCGGGCGAGGGCCGCGGCATCGGCCGGGCAGGGCGCATAAGGCGCCTCGCGCCAGCCATGCTGGCTGCCGACCATGCCGCAGGCCAGCGCGGGGAGGCCGGGCCAGTCTGCGGTCACCGCGGAGAAGGCCTGCTCGAAGGCCGCCTTGCCTGCCAGCGTCGACGCGCCCTGCCCGGACTGACGCGTTTCCAGCACGGCGCCGTCGGCGCCCAGCAGGAAGGCCCGCAGCCGCGTGCTGCCCCAGTCCAGTGCGATGAGGCGTGCGTCGCTCATCATCACCATTCGGCCACGCTGCCGTCGGCGTGGCGCCACAACGGATTGCGCCAGTCGGGCGCCAGCTTGCTGGCGGCGATGACCTTTTCCTCATCGACCACCACGCCGAGGCCCGGCTTGGTCAGCGGCTTCATATAGCCGTTCTCGATGTGGAAGTCTTCCTTGTTCAGCACATAGTCGAGCAGTTCCCCACCCTGGTTGTAGTGGATGCCCATGCTCTGCTCCTGCAGCACGGCGTTGTGCGAGACGAAGTCGACGTGCAGGCAGGCCGCCAGCGCGATCGGGCCCAGAGGGCAATGCGGCGCGAAGGCCACGTCGTAGGCCTCGGCCATGGCGGCGATCTTGTGGCACTCGGTGATGCCGCCGGCATGCGACAGATCGGGCTGCACGATGGACAGGCCGCCGGCCTGGAAGACGCGCTTGAACTCGAAGCGCGAATACATGCGCTCGCCAGCCGCCAGAGGAATGGCCGTGTGCTCGGCCAGGCGGGCATAGGTCTCGTCCTGCTCGGCCAGCACGGGCTCTTCGACGAACAGCGGCCGATAAGGCTCCAGCGCCTTCAACATGACCTTGGCCATGGGCGCGCCGATGCGGCCGTGGAAGTCGATGCCGAACTCGATGTCGTGGCCGAAGGCTTCGCGGATCTCGGCGATGCGGGCCACCGCCTCGTCCACCTTGCGGGCGCTGTCGATGAGGCCCATTTCCTCGGAGCCGTTCATCTTGAAGGTGTCGAAACCACCTTCGCGCAGCCGCTTGATATCGCGGATGACGTCGGCCGGGCGGTCGCCACCGACCCACGAATACACCTTCATCTTGTCGCGCACCAGGCCACCAAGCAGCTGGTGCACGGGCGCTCCCAGCACCTTGCCCTTGATGTCCCAAAGCGCCTGGTCGATGCCGGCGATGGCACTCATCAGGATGGCGCCGCCGCGGTAGAAGCCGCCGCGGTACATGACCTGCCAGAGGTCGTTGATGCGGGAAGGGTCCTGGCCGAGCAGATAGGGCTCGAACTCGTGGACGGCCGCCTCGACGCTGCGCGCCTTGCCCTCGATGACGGGCTCACCCCAGCCGCTGATGCCGGCGTCGGTATCGATCTTCAGAAACATCCACCGCGGGGCGAGGCGGTAGGTCGTCAGCTTGGTGATTCGCATGGGCCGTGTCTGCTACAGGAACGGCCGTGAGCTTAGGAGGGTCAGCTAGTTCTGAAATATCGATTCTTTGTCGGCAGCTATATGGATTTCGTATGGGTGTTGCGTGGAGGAAAAGCAAAAGGGCTGCAGATGCAGCCCTTTGGACGGTGGTGATGCGATTTCAGTCGCGCTTGGTGGTGACGTCAGCCAGTTGAGCGATGACGGCCACGGTCGACAGCGTCAGAGCAACGATCAGCAGTTCCATTTGTTTCCCTTTCTTTGTTGATGCAACGCCATCTTAGGGTTTTTACCAGGATGCGCAAGGGTTAACCCTATGCATTGCCGGCATGGAACGATGCGGTACCGCCGCGGCGGCCGGCTCCGGGCCCGCGGACGGGCCAACCTCCTGCCGGACACCAATGACAAAAGCCGGTGCGTTGCTCAGAACACCTCGATGTCCAGCGCGGCTCCCGTCAGATCAGCGCTGACGGCGCGCAGCGTCGCGCGGCCGGTTTCGCCGGTGGACTGCAGGATCACCTGTGCCTGCCCGTTGAACACGCTGCGTTGCCAGGGGCCGGCTGGCGCGCTGCTGCGCAGCGTGACCCAGCGGCGGCCGCTCTGGGCGCGGTCGAACAAGGCGCGCGTGCCGCCGGCCGGCGTCGGGAAGACGGCCGTCAGCGTGGCCTGGGCGCTGGTGGAGGGACCGAGGTCGATGACCGACATGCCGGCCTCCTGGCGCGGCGTGAGGGCGCGGCCGTCCAGGAAGAAAAGCGTGCCCGGGGCGACATCACCGAGGAACAACTGCTGGCGCTCACTGGCTGCGGCAGGGCGCTTGAGGGTCGCTTGCACCATGTGCCAGGCCGGGTCTGCGGGTTGCTGCTCGGGCCGGATCCACGCGAAGGGGTCGCGCCAGCCGGCGCTGCCGGTGTCGTCCATCAGCGCAGTGGCGTCCTCGGGGCGTGCAATGCCGCGATAGCGCCAACGCGTGGCGGCCGCATAGCGGTGCAGTTCGGCCGGCTTGTCGGCCTCGTGCGAACCGGGGTCGCCGTTGCCCATGCCGAGCAGCCGCACCGGCCCGCTGGTCTCGAACGAGACGCGCTGGCCGGCGGTCGGCACGACGCGGCCTTCGCGGTCGACGACGTTCACCGTCACCACGGCCACCTCGTCACCGCCGGCACGCAGGCGCGCACGGTCGGCGGTCAGCCGCACCGCGCTGCCATCACCAGCGGTAGCCACGGTCTCCAGCGTGACGAGTTGGCCGCCTTGGTAGCCGAGCGCCGTCAGGCTGCCGGCCTCATAGGGCACGTTCCATTGCAGGTGGCCGTAGCGCTGCAAGGCCTTGCGGCCCAGCGAGCGCCCGTTCAGGCGCAGTTCGACCTCGTCGGTGTTGGCGTAGACGCGCACGTCGATGGCCTGGCCTTCGCGGCCCGGCCAGTTCCAGTGCGGCAGCAGGTGCACCATGGGCTCGGTCGTCCAGGCGGCCTTGAGGTAGTAGCCGCTGTCCTTCAGTGCGCCGGTCGTGTCCATCATGCCGAACTGTGACGAGATGGCGGGCCAGCCGAAGGGCGTGGTCTCGCCGCGGTAGTCGAAACCGGTCCAGACGAACATGCCGGCGAGGAAGGGGCGCTCGGCGTTGAAGCGCCAGCCCTCCTCGATGGAGGAGGTCGAGTTGCCGCCGGTGCGCTTGTCGTAGGCGGCGGTGTGAACGCGGGCCGGATCATCGGCATAGATGCCGCGCGTTGCGAAGGTCGTGCCTTCCTCGGTGACGACCATCGGTCGGTCGGGGAAGCGCTTGTGCATGGCGTCGATGTCGTGCTGGCCCTTGTAGTTGAAGCCGATGACCTCCGAGCCGACCGACGTGCCGTCGGGGTAGCCCGAGCTGGACGCGGCCTGGGTGGCCGGCCGCGTCGGGTCGAGGCGGCGCACGATGGCTTGCATCTCGCGGGTCAGGCGGGTGCCGATCTCGCTGTTCTCGATGGCCCATTCCTCGTTGCCGACCGACCAGAGGATGACCGACGGGTGGTTGCGGTCGCGCCTGACCATGCGCTCCAGCTCGTCGCGGACCTGCGGTGCCGTGCCCATCATGCGGTGCTCGTCGATGACGAGGAAGCCGAGGCGGTCGCAGGCGTCCAGCAGTTCGGGCGTGGCGGGGTGGTGGGCCGAGCGGATCGCATTGACCCCCATGCCCTTGAGCATCTTCAGCCGCGCTTCGTGCATGCCGTCGGGCAAGGCGATGCCGATGCCGGCGTGGTCCTGGTGGTTGTTGGTGCCGTGCAGCTTGACGGGGCGGCCGTTGAGGAAGAAGCCGTGGTTGGCGTCGAAGCGCAGGGTGCGGATGCCGAAGGGCGTGTCGACGCGGTCGACGACCTGGCCGCCGCGCTTGACGAGCGTCGTCAGCGTGTAGCGCTGCGGCGTCTCCAGCGACCACAGCTGCGGCGCCTTGACGGGCAGTTGCGCCGCCACGTCGATACTGGCGTCAGCGGCCACGCGGCGGGCCGGGACGCTGGCACGCGCGACGATGCGGCCGGCCGGATCTCGCAGCTCATGCTCCAGGCCGAAGGACTCGCTCGCCTTGCCGTCGTTGCGGACCGTGACGTCGACGGCCACGTCGGCACGCTCGCCCTTGACGGTCGCGCGCACGAAGGTGCCGGAGGGCGCCACGTGCAGCGGCCCGGTCTGCGTCAGCCAGACATGGCGGTAGATGCCGGCCCCTTCGTACCACCAGCCTTCCTGGGTCGTTGCGTCGACGCGCACCGCGACGACGTTGCGGCCGCCGTAGTTCAGGTAGTCGGTGATGTCGACGCGGAAGCTGGAATAGCCGCTGGCCTCGTGGTGCAGATAGTGGCCGTTGACCCAGACGACGCTGTCGCGGAACACGCCGTCGAACTCCAGCGCGTAACGCTTGCCCTGGGCTGCAGCGGGGATCGCCAGCTCGCGCCGGTACCAGCCGACGCTGTTCTCGGGGAAGCCGCGGCCGATGGCCTTGGAGCCGTGCTGCGAGCTGCCCTTCTCGCTGAACGGCAGCTCCACCGCCCAATCGTGCGGCAGGTCGACGCGGCGCCAGGGCCGGTCCTCGAAGTCCGCCGCGGCCGGGCCGTCGCCGTAGCCGGCCTTGGCGAAGAAGAAGGGGCGCAGGCCGTGGTCGAAGTCCCTGGCGGGATCGTTGGCGTGGCCGAGGGCGAAGCGCCAGCCATCGTCGATGCGGGTGCGCTGCCGCGCGTCGTCGGCTGCGGTGTTTCCGGAGGCGATCAAGGCGGCAATCGCGAGCAGCCAGGTCAGCGAGAGGTTTTTTTTCATGGATGGCATCAGTTGCGGGGTGTCGTCGGCGGCAGCGGTTTCACTTCTCGATCAGATCCGCGCCGCGCGCTTCCAGCCGCAGCGTGCCGTTGAAGCGCTTGCCACTCAGTACGCCGTTCATCGCGCCGTCGATGGCGACGTCGACCGGCGCATTGTTGGTGTTGACGTAGAGCACGCGCCCGTCGACGGCGCGGGCGAACACGCCGTCCGGCGTCTTCGGCCCCGGCTCGATGCCCAGGCCGGCGTAGAGCTGGCGCAGCAGCGGCCGCATGATCTCCGGTTGGGCGGGCGTGGCGACGTAGATGGCCTTGCCTTTGCCGAAGCTGTTGACCGTGATCGCCGGCGGGTTGCCGTCGAAGTTGGTGAAGCGCGCCATCACCTGGGCGGTGGAAGGCTCCAGCACCTCGAAGTGCGCGATGGACGTCTTGATCTCCTCGTCGCCCAGCTTGACCGTGCCGGTCCAGTCATAGAACTCGTTGGTGCGCAGGCCGAAGACGTCGGTCAGCTGGCCCGGCAGCGGCGTGTTGTGCCACTGGTTGTTGTCGTTCACCTTGGCCGATTGGGCCGTCATGATGACCGTGCCGCCGTCGGCGACGAACTTGCGCACCGCGTCGGTCGAGGCCTTGTCCAGCAGGTACATGCCGGGCAGGATGATGAGGCGGTAGCGGCTCAGGTCCTCGTAGGAGAGCTTGATGACGGCGACGTCAATGTTGTCCTTCAGCAGCGGCTCGAAACCGCCATGCGCCTGCTTCAGGTAGGGCGTCTTGATGTACTGGCGCGCCGTGTTGGAGGGGCCGTTCGGGCTGGTGGCGTGCACGTTCTCGAAGGAGTAGGCGATGGCCACCTTGGGTTCGACCTTGCGCGGGAAGCCGAGCTTCTCCAGCTTGGCGTAGCTCGCCGCGATGTCGGCCCACTCGGTGAGGCGCCACGACGGCCGGTCGTCGTGGTCGATCAGCCCCATCAGCGCCTGCTCCTCGCCGCCGAGATGGCTGTTGAAGGTCCAGGCCACGGCCGCCTGGCCGCCCATCAGCAGCACGAAGTGCGCCCACATGCGCGACCAGCCCTTGCTGCCGTAGGAGCCGCCGCCGCCCGCGGCGAACTCGTTGAACCAGGTGGGCGTCGTCATGCCGCCCTTGATGAGGGCCGCCTCCCAGCCGCCGTTGATGGGGTCGCCGGCGTAGAAGCCCATCGCGCCATAGGTGGTGTGCTGGCGGTAGCTGCCCAGGAAGTCGAAGCCGCGGCGGCCCGACCAGTCCCAGTAGTTGGACAGCACCGGCTTGTTGGGCGCGTTCTTCTTGCGCACCGCTTCCAGATCGCCGAGGGTCGCGATCGTCACGTCGGACCAGAAGCGCCGCAGGTCCAGGTAGCGCTCGGCGGGGCCGGGGCCGTCGGCATAGGGCAGGCGCACCTCGTCCCAGCTGCCGATGCGGCGCGACCAGCGCTGCGTGGCCCAGGCCTTGTTCAGCGCCTCGACGTTGCCATAGCGCTTCTTCAGCCATTCGACGAAGCGCTTGCGGTCGGCCTCGGAATACGACATGAAGCCGTTGCCGATCTCGTTGTCATAGCCCACCGCCAGCAGGGCGGGGTGCTTGGCGTAGCGCTTGGTCAACGTGTCAGCCATGCGCATGGCCAGGCGGCGATAGTTCGGGTCGCCGATGTTGTCCATGTAGCGCTCGGCCGGGGCCAGGCGGGTACCGGCCTGGTTGGTGATGTCCACGCCCGGGTATTTGTGATGCAGCCACATCGGCGCCGGCAGGCCGGGGATGTCGAGGATGACCTTGATGCCGGCGGCATGCACGATGTCCATGACGGCGTCGAAGTGCTTGAAATCGAACTTGCCGTCGGCGGGCTCGAAATAGTCCCACGACAGGTCGCCCATGCGGACGACCTTGAAGCCGGACTGCTTCATCAGCCCGACGTCGTACCTGACCTGCTCCAGCGTGCGGTCGACAGGCTGGTAGTTGGCGCCGGCGAACAGCTGGCCGGCGCCCGGCCAGTCGGGGTGGCCTTCGGCGCTCTGGGCGAAGGCAGGGTGGAGGGTGGCCAGCGCGAGGGCGCAGGCCAGCAGGGTTTTCTTCATGGTTCTCATCGTGCGTCTTGTCGTTGGGGACGTTTCATGCGAGGCCGGTGCCGCGGATCTTCAAGGCCACTGCGGGCGTGCCGGCGAGGCCTTCGGGCAAGCGCACCTCCAGCCCCCCGCGGCTGCGGGTGAAGGACAGGGGAGCGCTGCTGCCGAGTGCTTCCACGCGCTCGATGGCACCGGGCGCCAGCGCCGAGTCCTGCGCCAGGGCGGTGAGGCGCAGGCGGCCGTCCTGGGGCCAGCCGAGAGCGATGGCGTAGAGGGCGCCGCCCTTGCTCGTGTAGCGGATGTCATCGGCCGTGAAGGGCTGCGTCGCGCTCTCGCTCATGCTGCCGCCGCCGACCCGCGTCGGCCCCTCGCCGTAGCGGCGCCAGGGCCGTGTGCCGTAGATGGCCTCGCCGTTGCGCGCCATCCAGGCGGCGATGCCCTCCAGCGTGCGGCGCTCGTCCGAGTCGATCGTGCCGTCGCCCTTCAGCGGCACCGACAGCAGCAGGTTGCCGTTCTTGGAGACCACGTCGCACAGGATGTGGATGACCGTGGCGGCCGACTTGTACTGGTGGTTCTCGAAGACGCTGCGGCTGTAGTGCCAGTCGCCGATGCAGGTGTCGGTCTGCCAGGGCTGCGGCTGGATGTCGTCGCGCGAGCCGCGCTCGACGTCTTCCACCACCGCAAGGCGGCGCTCGCCGTACAGGCCCTTGGCGTTCAGCACCGCCTCCAGCTTGCCGCCGTGCCAGTCCATGCTGGCGTTGTAGAAGTGGGCGGCGATGTCCATGCCGGCCTGGCCCAGCGGGATGCCGTCGTTGTCGAAGTACAGCAGGTCGGGTCGGTAGCTGTCGATCAAGTCGCGGCAGCGCAGGAACCAGCGGCGCGTGAAGGCCGGGGTGTTCGCCGGCGGCGGCACATGCCACAGGCCGTCGTTGGCGGCGTGCCAGTCGGCGGCCGCCTTGGGGTCGGTGAAGCCGTCGGGGATGACCATGTTGCGGCCGGTGTACAGGTCCTGGGGGTCCAGGCCTTCCCACCAGCTGCCGCGGCCGTCGGCCTGGGTGAGCTTGAAGGCGTCGTAGCGCCTGCCGGCGAGCGGCCCCTGCGCGTCATAGCCATAGGCCGTCTGGAACCAGTGCCAGGCGTTGCCTGCATGGTTGCTGACGCCGAAGCGCAGGCCGCGCTTGCGGGCCGCCTGGGCCCAGATGCCGACGATGTCGCGCCTGGGGCCGATGCGCGTGCTGTTCCAGCCGTGGTACTTCGAGTCGTAGTTGTCGAAGTTGTCGTGATGATTGGCCAGGGCGACGAAGTACTTGGCGCCGGCCTTCACGTACAGGTCCAGCAGCGCGTCGGGATCCCAGTGCTCGGCCTTCCAGCGGTGGTTCATCTCCATGAAGCCGACCTGGGTCGGGTGGCCGTAGGTCTTCAGGTGATGCTCGTACTGGGCATGGCCCTGGATGTACATGTTCCGCGCGTACCAGTCGCCCGCCTCGGGCACGCACTGGGCGGTCCAGTGGGCCCAGATGCCGAACTTGGCGTCGCGGAACCAGTCGGGGGCGCGATAGCCGCTGACCAGCGACTCCCAAGTGGGCGCGAAGCGCTGGGAGGCGGCGCGGACGTCGGGCGCGGCCACGGCGCTCGCCGCGGCGCTGGCCTGCAGGAAGCCGCGGCGCGTCCACGCCGGGGCTGGGGAGGATTGATTTGCTCGCATTTCAATAACGGCCGAGGCGCACCTTCAGGACGGTGGGTTCCGCAGGGAAGTTCAGCTCGCTGTCGACCTGGTCGCCGTTCCAGTTGCGCTCCATCACCCAGCGGCCGTCGGGCAGGAAGCGGCCTTCCTCCACGCGCTCGAACATCGTGCCGAGGCGGCCGTCGTCGCGGCTGCGTTCGAAGCGCAGCCGGGCGCTCTGGCCGACGACGATGAATTCGTCGTCGCCGAGCTGGGCGAAGGCGATGCCGCCGGAGGGCTGCTCCGTGCCTTCGGCGGGCTGCTTGATCCAGCTCTGCTCGCCGAACTGCCATTCCCGGAAGCTGACATGGGCCTTCCAGCCCTTCAGGTCCAGGCTCTGCGCGGCGCGATCGTCGCCTTCGGCGATGCCGTGGGTGCGCCCCTCGAAGGCCCAGCGCGCCCACTGGCGCTGCATCGGCGCGAAGGCCCGGTAGACCTTGGCGAAGGGCTCGACCATGCGGCGGTCGGTGAACCGGGAGCCCAGCGGGTAGTTGGTGTAGTTGGCGTAGTCGACACCGAAGGGCGCGACGCCGATGGCGCCGCGGCCCAGCATCAGATAGAGATAGCGCGGGTAGGTCGGCGCATTGCCGATCTCGGGCACCAGCAGGGCGTTGTC
Source organism: Roseateles saccharophilus (assembly GCF_031458095.1). GTDB lineage: Bacteria > Pseudomonadota > Gammaproteobacteria > Burkholderiales > Burkholderiaceae_C > Pelomonas > Pelomonas saccharophila_A. The sequence goes on along the minus strand of NZ_JAVDXU010000001.1, from coordinate 84,617 downwards.
GGGGCGCTGGAACTGGTCCAGCACCGCCCGCACATTGGCCGTCTCGGACATGTAGAGGTCGGGGGCCGCGATGTCGATGTGCGGCGCGGCGGCCTTGTAGATGTCGATGACGTCGTAGGTCGGGCCGCCCACGGTGAAGTCGTTCTTCCACGGGGCCAGCGGCGCCACCGGGTCGCGCAGCATGTTGTTGACGTACATCGGCAGGTCGTAGACCGCGCGGCCGGCCTTGGCGATCTCCTCGATATAGCGGGCGATGGACCAGGCGTGGAAGTATTCGTCGGCGTAGTCGCCGTAGACGGCGCGCCAGGACCCCGAAGCGGCCCCCGGCACGGGCGCCTTCTTGCGCGCGAGCACGGCCGCGGGCACGTCGCGCTCGAACGCCGCCTGCGCCTTGGCGCCGTAGTCGCGCGCCATGCCGAAGGTGCCGACCTCGTTCTGCACCTGCACCAGGATGACCGTGCGCTCGCGCTCGTCGATCTGCTTGAGGTGCGCCATCAGCGCGACGAAGGCCTTGCGGTCGGCGGCCAGCGTCTGCTCGCCGTAGGGTGACAGGCAGTAGTTGTATTTGCCGTCCTTGCCGACCATGCGCGGGAAGCGCTCGTTGTTGAACTTCACCCAGGACGGGGCGTACTGGGGCCGGGTGTTCTTCCAGGTCGCGAACCACAGCAGCACCACGCGCACCTTGTTCTCGCGCGCCTCGCGCACCAGCGTGTCGACGAAGGAAAAGTCGAAGCGGCCTTCCTCGGGCTCGAGCTGCTCCCAGGCCACCGGCACTTCCACGGTGTTGGCCTGCAAGTCCTTGATGGCGGGCCACACCTTTTGCAGGGCCTCGGGGTAGTTGCTGGAGTTGTGCACCTGGGCGCCGAGGATGGTGAAGGGCGCGCCGTCGACCATCAGCGCGTGGCGGCCGTCGCGGCTCGCGACACGCGGCAGGTCGGCCGCCTGGACGTCCAGGATGGCGGCGCAGGCGAGGGTCAAACCGGCCATCCCGAGGGCGATGTGGCGACGAAAGGGGTTGAAGAGCATGTGGGCTGGAAGCTGGCGGTGGCTAGGGTTTGGTCAGTCCGCATTCGATACGACTCCGTCTGACCCCTTGGAATTCGCGGCAAGAACAGGTGATTTACTGGTACATCAAGCCGCAAAAACAAATGCGGTCAGACCGCACTGCCGAATAATAGTGGGATCGGCGGCGCAGGATTTAAGGGAACACCCTAGCCTGCGGGGGCGCCCCAGCTTCAGGAGATCAGCAGCGGCGCCTGGCGCGCCTCGGTCAGCGTCCGACCGGCGACCGTCTCGGGCAGCAGCACGATGTTGGACGGCCCCGCGTAGGCTTCATCTCGGCGGGAGGCCTCGATGAGTTGCACCAGCACTTCGACGGCCTGATGGCCCATCTCGTGCAGCGGCTGGCGCACGGCGGCCATCTGCAGCGTGCGCGCCAGGAGGGTGTGGTCGAAGCCCACGACGGAGATGTCGCGCGGCACATTCAGCCCGCGCGCCACCAGGGCCTCCATGCAGCCGATGGCAATGGCGTCGCTGCCGCCGAACACCGCCTCAGGCAGCGGTTGCCCCCGGTGGCGCTGCAGCCAGGCCTGCATCGCCTCGCGGCCCCCTTCGGTCGTGAACGGCACGCGCAGCACATGGTCGGGTGGAAGCGCCACCCCGGCGTCGGCGTGCGCGCGCAGGTAGCCGTTGGCGCGGCTGTCGGCGCTGGGGTAGCCCGCCGGCCCGCCCACATGCAGGATGCGGCGGTGCCCCAGGGCGAACATCTGCCGCACCATCTCGTAAGCGCCGGCCTCGTCGTCGGTCTCGAAGTTCACGCCACCCGCGCGCCAGCTGCCGCTGGCATGCACCGACACCATCGGCGTGTGCTGCGGCAGCCAGGCCTGGCCGTCGTCTTCCAGCCGCGGAGCCAGCACGATGAGGCCGTCGACGCGGCCGTCGCACAAGGCCGGGATGCGAGTCGGGGCTTCGTCCCAACTGCTAAGCGTGAAGACGGCCGTCGTCTGCTGGGTGGCCATGGCGCCCTGGATGACGCCGCCGAACACTTCGAGGAAGTAGGCGTTCGGATCCTTGCCCATCAGGGTGGTGATGAAGCCGATCGCATTCGTGCGCCTGGACGTGAGCGCCAGCGCGTTGGCGTTGGGCCGGTATTGCAGCCGTTGCGCCGCAGCCAGGACGCGCTCCCGCGTCTCGGCCGAGACGCGGGCCGAGTTCTGGCCGCCGTTGAGTGCGGAGGACGCCGCCATCTTGGACACGCCGGCCTCGCGCGCAACGTCGGCCAGGGTCGGCAGGCTGCTGCGGCGCAGGATCTTGGCGGGGGCCTCGGCAGGCTTCGGCTTGGAATCGGGCAAGACAGGGAGGCGAAGCGAAAGGGCGCGGGCACTGTAGCGCGGACCGCCGGGCCCCTTGGGCCACGGCGGATGGGGACTTCAGTGAGCGGGCTTTGCAATCACCCGCACTTCGCTGAGGGCAGCAGGATGGTCGGCCGTGACCGCCGGGAAGCGGATGCGCAGGAAGGCCGCGGTGAGGGGCTTGTCGAACAGCGCGAAGTCGTGGTTCTTGCGCCCGCCCTTGGCTTCGCCGACCTGCTGCCAGCTGGTCGAGTCCTTGCTGATCTCGACGACGAAGTCGGGGCCGCCCTCGTCGGGCATGACGATGGACAGCCAGTGCAGGGCGTAGACGTTCTCCAGGTGGACCAGCCAGAAGGCCGTGCCATCGCCGGGGCCGGCCTGCCACCAGGTCTGGGTCTGGTCGTCGTTGGCCTTGGGGCCTTCGTGGCCGGCCGCGGCGCTGCTGGTCGACGTCGGCCGGTTGATGGTCACGTTGACCGGATCGCCGGGGAAGGCGATGCGGGTGAAGGGCGGGTAGGTGATGACGGGCAGGTCGGGGGCCAGCGGCGACTTGCCGGCAATGAAGCGGTCAGGGCCGGTCGTCGTGATCGTCAGGCGCGCCGGCTTCAGACCCGGCGAGCTGGCCTCGATGACGGTCTGGCCGGCGAAGTAGGAGCGCAAGCTGATCGCGGCCTGGCCGTCGCGGATGGCGACCAAAGACTTGTTGCTGAAGGCGATGCTGCGGCCGGTGGGGAACTGGCCGGGGCCGCTGACGACGGTCAGCGTCACGTCGGGCGAGTTGCTCAGCGCCTTGCCGGCCTCGTCCTGCACGGTGACGATGAGCTGGGCATCGTCCAGGCCTTGGGTGCCGCGGATGGTGGTCTGGCTGGCGGTCAGCTGCAACTGCGCGGGCTTGCCCTCCACCGGCCAGGCCGGCGGCTCGACGCCGCGATAGGTCTTGCGATACCAGTGGTACTGGCGCTTGGGCAGGCGGAAGTAGTCGACAAAGCCCATGGAGCCGAACTCGATGGAGGCGATGGAGCCGTGGTCGAAGGCGCACCACAGGGCCTCACCGGAACGCCAGGGGTAGCGCCAGGAATAGGGCCGCGGGTTGGCCTGCTGGTCGGGCGTCTCGGGCATCAGGCCGAAGCCGGGCTCGAAGGCGCCGGGGCGGTCGACCATGGTGGAGCCGTACTCGGACACGACCGAGGGCACGCCCGGGTTCATGAACAGCGTGGTGCCGTCGCCGTTGTAACCGGCCACATCGCCCAGCTTGTCGATCTCGCCACGCTGGGCGCCGCCGATGGCGACGGGGCGCGTCGGGTCGATGCGGTGGAAGAAGGCCACCTCGCGCTTGAGGAAGTCGCGCATCGCGTCCATCGACTGGCCCTCGGTGAAGAAGGGCTCGTTGCTGGCACTCCAGACGAAGATGGACGGGCGGTTGCGATGGATGCGCACCATCTCCTCGACCTGCTGCAGCACGCTGGCCTCGAACTCGGGGCGGTCGGCCGGGTCGGGCGGGTAGGCGCTGGACAGCCAGCTCCCGTCGGCGCCGAAGCCGCCGATGCCCCAGAAGGGCGCCTCCGACCAGAAAAGGATGCCCAGCTCGTCGGTCGCCTGCGTGAAGGCCGGCGAGTGCGGGTAGTGGGAGCCGCGGATGAAGTTGAAGCCGGCGTCCTTGACCATCTTCACGTCGCGTCGCGCGGCGCCGTCGGTCACGCCGTCGCCCCAGCCGGCCTGGTCCTGGTGGACGTTGGCGCCGATGAGGTAGAGGTGCTTGCCATTCAGGAAGAAGCCCTGGTCGGCCGTGAACTTGACGCTGCGGATGCCGAAGGGCGTCTCAAAGCGGTCGACGGCTTTGCCGTTCACGTAGAGCTGGCTGACCAGCTTGTAGAGCGTCGGCTGGTCGGGCGACCACAGCTTGGGCGAGGCGATGGCGGGCAGGGACTGGTCGTAGTCGAACTTGCCGGCGGCGGGCACGGTCTGCTCGCTGCGGTGCAGGGTCACGCGTTTGCCTGCGGCGTCGAGCACCTCGGAGACGAGCGCCACCTTGGCCGCCGTGGCACGCTCGTTGCGCACCTCGGTCTGCACGCGGATCGCGGCCTTTTCCTGCGACACCTCGGGCGTCGTCACGAAGGTGCCGTACCAGGCGACGTGGACGGGGTCGGTGACGACCAGCCGCACGTTGCGGTAGATGCCGCCGGAGAACACATGCTCGCCGGCGCGCGGCGCCACGCGGGCCTTCCACTCGTTGTTGACGTGCACGGCCAGCAGGTTGCTGCCGGGCTTGACATGCGGCGTGATGTCGACACTGAAGCCGGTGTAGCCGCCGACATGGCGGGCGGCCTTCTGGCCGTTGACGAAGATCTCGGCGTCCTGGAAGACGCCGTCGAACTCGAGGGACACCCGCTTGCCTGCAGTCGACGCCGGCAGTTCCAGCGTCTTGCGGTACCAGCCGTGGCCGACATAGAAGCCGGTGCCGAGGAAGTAGGGCTGCGAGAACGAATGCGGCAGGTCCACGCGCTGCCAGCCCGGGGTGTCGCGTGCGACGGCCTGGCCATCGGCCACGTTGCCGAGCGTGAAGGTCCAGTCGCGATTGATGGGCTCGCTGCTTCGATGGGCCGCCAGAGCGAGGTTGGGGAGCAGGCTGATGCACAGGGCTGCTGCAAGGCCTATGAGATTTTTCATGCGCTATTCGAGTCTTGTGGTGGATGGATGCGTTGCGTTCAGTCAGCGGGTCAGCGCGCGAGTTGGGCGATGGCCATCGCGCCCAGCGCCCCGCTGTAGACGCGCAAGTCCTGCATGCGGCCCTTGAAGTAAGGATCGCCGCCGTACTGCGAGCGGCCCAGCCAGTTGCGTGTCGTCTGGCCGAACTGGCAGGGCGCCATCCAGACACCGTCCTGGGTCACGACCGGCAGGCCATCGACATAGAGGGTGCCGACCTTGCCTGCCAGGGTGATGGCCACGTGAACCCAGCGGCCGGTGGGCAGCGCCGCCGGCGCGACCAGCTTCTCCTCGGCCCAGAACTGGTTGTGCGAGGCCATGAAGCGGATCTTGTCGGTGCCATCGCGAGGGGACATCGCCATGTAAGCCACGTCGGTGGAGCCGAAGTCGAAGAGCCGTGTGTTGACGGCCGACTTGTCCCAGTTGACCCACACGGCGATCGTGAAATCACCGAGGCCCGACAGGACGCCGTCGGGCAGGGCGACATGCCCGTCACGGCCGTCGAGCTGCACGGCACCCTGGGCCGCCGCACGGCCGGCGCCCCAGGCAGCGCCACCCACGAGCCGGCCGTGCCGGCCGTTGCCGCTGGCGTCGTTGGCGTTGCCGCTCAGCGGCAGGTGCAGCCACAGATCGCCGGGGACGGCCACGCGCAGGGTGTCGGCGCCGACGCGATTGCCCGAGCCGGTGACGGCGCTGATGCGGTAGTACCAACTGCCCGGTGCCGGGGTGTCCGTGTAGCTGCGGGGATCGGTGACCCTGGCGATCTCGGTGAAGGGGCCGTTCGCCAACGCGGCTCGCTGCACGATGTATTGCGTCGCGTCGGCGCTGCCCCACCAGGACAAAAGCACCTTGCCGTCGTGGAGGACGGCGCTCAGGCCGCTGGGCTTGGCAGGCGGCACGGGATCGCGCGTGAAGAACAGCGAGCCCAAACCGGGCGAATCGCCGCCGTCTACCCGCTCCGGGCGCTGCTTCTCTGCCATCACCTGGGTCCACGGCGCCGACAGGCCCTTGCGACTGACGTAGTGGTGATAGATCAACTCCCAGCACGGCCGGGAATTGGAGCCGTTGGACACTGCAGTGGCCGGTCCCTGGACGCCGTCATAGGGCGCGAAGGGCATGGGGTAGGCGATGTAGTCAGGCGCGGGCCCCACCAGGGCGTTCGTCTTCGCGACGTACTCGGCACCCGCAAGCAGGCGGTTGTTGCCGAGCCCATAGAGGTCTTCGCCCTGGTTCCAGGCCATCTCGCACAGCATGCCGGCCAGGGCGATGCCCAGCGTCGAATGCCCCTGGTCGCGGTGGCTTTCCTGCCATTGGCCCAGGTAGCCGGGGTGCAGGTAATAAACGCTGTGGTCGTTGGCGCCGTTGCCCCGGCCGGTCTTGTAGTAGTTGACCGCTTCGGCGGTGATGTCGGGGCGGTCGCAGAACACGCCGATGGCATACATACCGCAGATATTGGCCAGGTCCCAGTTGGCCCAGTAGTGGGTGACCTTGCGGGTCTCGGTGCCGTTGTGCTGGGTCAGGAAGTCGTGGCAGCGTGGGTAGAACACGTTGAGCAGCATGGTCTGGAAGCGCACCTGATCCTCCTTCGCCCAGCCGGGATAGGTGCGCATCAGCTCGGCCGCATTGGCCCATTGGTTGCCGTAGAGGCCCGACGCGAGGTAGAGGTTGGAATCGCCGCCGAGCTGCTTCAAGGTCGACGACCAGGCGTTGAGGAACCTCACCGCGTCCCTGGCGTAGGCCTCGTCGCCGCTGATCTTCCAGCGCAGCGCGAGGTGATAGGCCCGCATCATGTCGGTGATCATCACGCCGTAGTTCTCGTCACCGCCGCCGCGGTTCACGGTGGCCAAGGCGTAGGTCGTGGCGCCCAGATTGGCGCGGCGGGCGCCGAGCAACTGGTTCCAGCTGCCCAGCCACGGCTGCGCGTTGGCGGCGACCTTGTCGCGCATGCGTTGCAGGTCGGCCGCGGTGTGCAGCAATCCGGGATGGACCAGGGCGCTGGCCACGGGCGCAGGCGCGGGTGGCGGTGCAGGGACTGGCGCAGGCGGTGGCACGGGCACCGGCGCGGGAGGCGGCACAGGCACTGGCGCGGGAGGCGGCACGGGCACCGGCGCGGGAGGCGGCACAGGTACCGGCGCGGGAGGCGGCACAGGTACCGGCGCGGGAGGCGGCACAGGCACCGGCGCGGGAGGCGGCACAGGCACCGGCGCGGGAGGCGGCACAGGCACCGGCGCGGGAGGCGGCACAGGTGCCGGCGCGGGAGGGGGCGCAGAAGGTGACGGGGGGTCGGAATCGGGCAGCGGAGCGGGGGCGGTGACCGGTGCCGGAGCGGTGGCAGGGCCGGGTGAGGCTGGCGCGTCGTTTCCAGAGGCCCCCCCCAGCAACGGCGTGCCGGCCTCATGGCTCGGACCGCCCCCGCATCCAGGCAGCAGTGGCAGCACCGGGAACAGGCTCACCCCCAATGCCAGTCTGCGTCGTTGGGAATCGGGCACCTCGTTGAGATCAGCGCGGTCCGCCCATGGCTTCGACATCTTCTCTTCCTTGAACATCCGTTGAGTTGGCGCAACCTAGAGGCCAACTACAGCGCTGTCATGACCAATTTCTGGCTTTGCGACACAAGCGTGCTGGATTCCCGCGCTTCAACAAACCGTTACTCGCAGCCCCGGGGTCGGCAGTCCGTCGGGACGCCGAGCGAGCCTGGCCTCTGGGTCCCCTGCGTCAGCGCACCGGTGTGATGCGCACCATGATCACGCCGTGAGGCGCAACCTTGCCGGCGTAGCTGCCGCTGACGCCCTTGGTGACCTTCTTGCTCCACAGGTCCTTGACGTCGACCTTGCAGTCGGCGGGCAGGCCCAGGTGGCCCCAGGTCAGCTTCATGTCGGTCGGCGCCTTGCCGCGGTTGAACAGCACGGCGGCGAACTCGCCACCCTGCAGCGGACGCACCCAGACTTCGAGGTCGCCTTCCTTCACCGTGCGGCGGCCTGGCTTGCCCAGCGGGTCCTGGTCGACGGCGATGACGTCCTTGTTGGTCAGGATGCGCGCCGTGTCGGCGTCCATCCTGGACATGTCGTTGCCGGCGATCAGCGGCGCGGCCATCATGGCCCACAGCGAGAAGTGGCTCTCGTACTCAGTCGTCGTCATGCCGCCGTTGCCCACCTCCAGCATGTCCGGATCGTTCCAGGCGTTCGGTGACGCGTAGGGCCACAGCTCGGCCTGCCGGTCGAGGATGTTCACCACGCCGAGAGGCCATGGCTCCTTGTTGTCCCAGAGATCGCCGATGTCGGGGGTCGTGCGCCAGAGGTGGCCCACCGGTGGGGCCCAGCGCACGGGCTGGTGGTCGCCCCATTCGCAGATCGACAGCACGATGTCGCGGCCCGACTCGCGCAGGGCCTTGGCCATGATGGTGTAGGCGGCCTCGGGGTTGCGGGGACCGGTGTGGCACCAGTCGTACTTCAGATAGTCCACGCCCCACTTGGCGTACTGCCGCGCGTCCTGGAACTCATGGCCGGCACTGCCGGGACGGCCCGCGCAGGTCAGCGCGCCGGCGTCGGAGTAGAGACCGAACTTCAGGCCCTTGCTGTGCACGTAGTCGGCCAGCGCCTTGATGCCGCTGGGGAAGCGCTCGGGGTCGGCCTGGATGTTGCCGTCGGCGTCGCGGCTCTTCTGCCAGCAGTCGTCGATGACGATGTACTGGTAGCCGGCGTCCTTCATGCCGGAGGCGGCCATGGCGTCGGCCTGCTGGCGGAGCAGTTGCTCGCTGACGTTGCAGGCGAACTTGTTCCAGGAATTCCAGCCCATGGGCGGCGTGGGCGCGATATTGGGCTTGGGCGCGTCCAGTTTGAGCGTCTCGTGGGCGTGGGCGGCGCCAGCTGCAACACAGCCGAACAGCGCGACGAGACGGAAGAGCTTGTTCATGTCGACGTTCTTTGCCTGGCCTTGTCATCACCGTTGCGGGGTGACGCGCACCATGATCACGCCGTGAGACGCGACCTTGCCGGTGTAGCTGCCGCTGACGTCCTTGGTGACCTTCTTGCTCCACAGGTCCTTCACGTCGGCCTTGCGGTCGGCGGGCAGGCCCAGGCGGTCCCAGGTCAGCTTCATGTCGGCCGGCGCCTTGCTGCGGTTGAACAGCACGGCCGCGAACTCGCCGCCCTGCAGCGGACGCACCCAGACTTCGAGCTCGCCCTGGCGCAGCACGCGGCGGCCCTGCTTGCCCAGCGGGTCCTGGTCGACGGCGATGACGTCCTTGTTGGTCAGGATGCGCACGGTGTCGGCATCCATCTTGGACAGGTCGTTGCCGGCGACCAGCGGCGCGGCCAGCATGGCCCACAGCGAGAAGTGCGACTCGTACTCGGTGGTGGTCATGCCGCCGTTGCCGACTTCCAGCATGTCGGGGTCGTTCCAGGCGTTGGGGCTGGCGGCATCGGCGCGCTCGACCTGCAGGTCCAGGATGTTGGTCATGCCCAGCGACCAGTCCTTCTGGCCTTCCCAGGCGTCGAAGATGTCGCCGGTGGTGCGCCACAGATGGCCCACCTTCGGGCCCCAGCGCTCGGGATGGTCGGTGCCCCATTCGCAGATCGACAGCACGATGTCGCGGCCCGACTCGCGCAGGGCCTTGGCCATGATGGTGTAGGCGGCCTCGGCGTTGCGGGTGCCGGTGTTGCACCAGTCGTACTTCAGGTAGTCCACGCCCCACTTGGCGTACTGGCGTGCGTCCTGGAACTCGTGGCCGGCGCTGCCCGGGCGGCCGCCGCAGGTCAGCGATCCGGCGTCGGAATAGAGGCCGAACTTCAGGCCCTTGCTGTGCACGTAGTCGGCCAGCGCCTTGATGCCGCTGGGGAAGCGCTCGGGGTCGGCCTGGATGTTGCCGTCGGCGTCGCGGCTCTTCTGCCAGCAGTCGTCGATGACGATGTACTGGTAGCCGGCGTCCTTCATGCCGGAGGCGGCCATGGCGTCGGCCTGCTGGCGGAGCAGTTGCTCGCTGACGTTGCAGGCGAACTTGTTCCAGGAGTTCCAGCCCATGGGCGGCGTGGGCGCGATATTGGGCTTGGGCGCGTCGAGCTTGAGGGTCTCGTGGGCGTGCACGGGCAAGGCGGCCAGCGCGCCGAGCAGGGCCAGCGTGTGGGCGATGCGTTGGATCAGGGGATGCATGGAGATCTCTGCAATGTGGGATGAAATGAGGGTTCAGCGGCCGTAGCGGCGGCCGGCGGATTCGAGAGGCCAGTCATCGGTGCGCAGCGGCGGCAGGGGCAGGCCGTCGCCGCCGACGACATTGGCTTCGCTGGCGTTGTTGACCCAGGCGTAGCGCGCCGCCACTGGCGCGGCCACGGCGGTGCTGCTCAGCAGGATGCGGTCGCCGTCGAGGCGGGCCTCGGCCGGCACCCAGCGGCGGTCGGCACCGGCCAGGTAGAAGCCGCGCACGGCCTCTCCGCTGCGTGCGGTGCGCAGGCCGCCCACGGTGGTGTCGAAGCGCAGTTCGAACTCGCCGCCCTTGGCCGCATGGCCGCTCAGGCGCGGGCCGGTGGCCGGCGCGGCGCGCAGGCCCAGCTCATGCATGGCCAGCCCCGCCAGGCGCTGACCGACCGTGCGCTTATTGCGCGGGTGGATGTCGACCGCATCGCCCACGTCGATGGCCGTGGCCATGCCGGTGTGGGGCAGGGCCAGGGCAGCGGCCTGGCTGGCGCGCAGCTCGGCCCAGCCATTGCCGTCGGGGCGGTTGTCCGCCATCGGCAACCAGGAGGCCAACTGCACGAAGAAGAAGGGCAGCTTGGGGTCGTCGAACTGGCCGCGCCAGTCCTGGATCAGGCGCTTGAAGCCCTCGGCATAGGCGGCCGCGCGCCCCGAGTTTTCCTCGCCTTGGTACCAGAGCACACCGCGCACCGACAGCCCTTGCAGCGGCGCGACGAGGCCGTTGTGGCCCAGGGCCGGGGCGTTGTTGGCAACGGGGCCGCTGCTCATCTGCAGCTTCTCGACGCGGGCCTTCCAGGGGCCGACCAGCGACACGGAGCCGGCCGCCGTGTCCAGGCGCAGGTCGGCGGCCTCGCCGTAGATGCCGCCGCCACCGCCGTTGTCCGTCACGCGCACGGCGATCCAGTTGCTGCCGGCGCGCAGCGAGCCGGCGGGCAGGCTGTAGTGGCGCGCCTGCTCCCAGCCGCACTGGCCGCCGACCTTCTGGCCGTTGACCCAGACCTCGTCGCAGTCGTCCACCTTGGCCAGGTGCAGCTCCGCGGCGCCGGCCGCCTGGGCGGGCTTCAGGTCGACGCGCTTGCGCATCCAGACCACGCCGTCGACGTCGGGGAGGCCCTGGCCTTCCCAGTTGCCCGGGGCATTCAGCGTCGGCCAGTCGACGTCGATGTCGGCGGCGGCCGACCAGCCCGAGGCGTTCACGTTCTCCAGCGGCAGGCCTTTCTGCCAGGCGACGATGCGCGGCAGCAGGCGCTGCGCCAGGGCGGCGCCGAAGGCCCCGTTGTCAGCCGGCAGGGCGCGCACCGCGGGGGCGAGGTCGGGGTCGCGCAGGGCGGCCTCGCGGCTCATCCAGGTCTCCAGCATGGAGCCGCCCCAGGCGGTGTTAATGAGGCCGATGGGCACGCCCTGCACGGCCTGCACCTGCTTGGCAAAGTGGTAGCCGACGGCGCTGAACTCGGCCACCTTGCCGGGCTCGGCAACGACCCAGGCTGCGGGAGCGATCTCGGCCTCGGGCTTCACGCTAGCGCGCAGCGGCACCCGCAGATGGCGCAATTGGGCGTTCTGCGGCGAGGCCACTTCCTGCGGGCCGGTGTCGGTCTGCGCCAGCGGCCATTCCATATTGGACTGGCCGCCGAGCAGCCAGACGTCGCCAATCAGCACGTCGTTCAGCGCCGCGATGCCGTCGCCCTTGACGAACAGGCGGTGCGGGCCACCCGCGGGCAGGGGCGCCATCTGCACGCGCCAGCGGCCATCCGCGCCGACGCGGGTGGTGGCCTGGCGGCCGGCGAACTCGACGGTCAGTGTCTTGCCGGGCGTGGCCTGGCCCCACACGCGCAGGGGCCGGTCGCGCTGCAGCACCATGTGGTCGCCGAACACTTCGGACAGGCGCACTTCGGCTTGCGCCGTGGCGCCCAGCAGGGCCAGCACCAGGGGGAGGAAGGTCTTCTTCATCGGGATCGGTCTCGTCTCTCTTGGCTTCATCTTCAGTTCTAGGGTTTCAAGCATTCACGTCGGGTATCAGGCAAGCCGGACCTCGGTCATGCGGCCGGTGTAGACCAGCTCCTGCAGCGGCGCGGATTGCAGCGGCGGCTGGCCGGGGCCGACGCGGTGCAGCCTGAAGCGGCGCGTCTTCAACATGCCGTCGAAGCGTCCACGGCGCGCTGCCAGGCGCAGCACGCCGCGCTTGTCGTCCCAGCTCAGGCGGATCACGCTGAACCCGCCCTTCTCGTAGGCGTAGTCCAGGCCATCGTCCTCGTAGAGGTCGAAGGCGCCGTCGCGGCCCGGCACCACGTACAGGTCGATGACCTCACCGGTGGCATCGGTGGTGGACTGCAGCACCGGCCCGAGCGGCAGGATGCTGCCGGCGCGCAGGTGCAGCGGGATGCGCTCCAGCGGCGAAGGCACGTCGTGCGTGCGGCCGCCGGCGCGCCGCTCGCCGGTCCAGAAATCGACCCAGCCGCCGGCCGACTGCGGCAGGTAGACCGGCCAGCTCGACACGTCGGGCGCCAGGACCGGCGCCACGTGCAGCGCGCGGCCGAACAGGTAGCTGTGCGCCTGGTCCAGCGCCTGGGGGTCGTCGGGGAAGTCGAACACCAGCGGGCGCATGATGGGCGCGCCCTTGGCATGCACCTCGTGGGCGACGCTGTAGAGGTAGGGCAGCAGCCGGTAGCGCAGCTCCAGGTACTGGCGCGACACGGCCTCCACCTTGTCGCCGTAGCGCCAGAACTCGGTGTCGGTCATGTAGCCGTGCACGCGCTGCAGCGGCAGGAAGGTCGCGTACTGGAACCAGCGCAGGAAGCGCTCGTGGTAGGCCTTGTCGGTGTACTGGCCATCGCCCGGGCGGAAGAAGCCGCCGGCGTCGACCGTCCAGTAGGCATAGCCGGCGGCGGCCATGTTCAGGCCTGCGGGGATCTGGCGCTTGAGCGTGTCCCAGTCGTTGCCGATGTCGCCCGACCAGGTGGCCGCGGCATGGCGCTGCTGCCCGGGGAAGGCCGAGCGCGTGAGGATCATCACCCGCTGGTCGGGCAGGGCCTGGCGCTGGCCTTCGTAGACGGTGCGGGTGACGTGGAAGGGGTAGGCCAGCCGCACGCGCTCGCCCCGGCCAGCGGCCGTGCGACGGCCCACGAGGTCGTCGTTCTCGGGCTCGGTCGCGTCCTGCCACCAAGCGTCGATGCCGAGCTTGAGCAGGCGCTCGCGCTGGTTCTCCCAGTAGAAGGCGGCGGACTTGGGGTCGAAGAAGTCGATCCAGTCGGTTTTTCCGATGTAGTGGCGCGCAGCTGCGGCGGCGCGGCCTAGCTCGGACTTGCGGTCCACCTTGGCCCACACCGACAACATCAGCCGCGCGTTCAAGCTGTGCACGTCGCGAACCAGCGAGGCCGGGTCAGGGTAGTGGGCCTCGTCGAAGCGCATCGCGTTCCAGCCGTGATGACCCCAGTACTGCCAGTCCTGCACCATCACGTCGACCGGCAGCTTGCGGCGGCGGAACTCGCGCAGCGTGTCGACGATCTCCTCGGACGAATGGAAGCGCTCGCGGCAGTGGATATAGCCATAGGCCCAGCGCGGCATCATCGGCGTGGCGCCGGTGACCTCGCGGTAGCCCTCGAGCACCTCGTCGGCGCTCGGCCCGGCGATGACGACGTAGTCGATGGCCTCGGCGACCGGCGAACGCCAAGTCGTGCGGGCCAGCGCGGGGCCAAAGTGCAGCGACGGCGCGTCCTTCTCGTCGGCCTCGATGACGACGTGGTGCTCCCCAGCGGGCAGCTCGACGACGAAGCCGCTCGTCGGCGGCAGCCACAGGTTGGTCATCTCGACACAGGGCTTGCCGTCGATGGTCACCGAATGCCGCGATGCCATCGAGCGGCCCACGTCCAGCAGGAAGGCATGGCGGCCGGACATCTCGGTGTGGAAGCGGCCCTCGAAGCGCACGCCCTTGCGCTCGACCCGGGCGTTGCCAGTCGTCGTCGTCACGTCCACGTACTCGACTTTGCCGTCAGTGCCCATGCGGTCCAGCACCACGCGCTCCTCCGGCGGGTTCAGCTCCGCCATGCCGTTGTTGTGCCAGAGCAGGCCATAGCCGCGGCTGGACAGCATGAAGGGCAGGCTGATCTGCGTGTTCACCTGCGTGAGGCGCCGTGGCAGGCCGCGCAGGTCCATGGCGCCGTCCTGGAAGCAGCCGGTGCCGTAGAGCCGCTCGCCAGCGGGCGACTTGAAGGCCTGCTCGGCGATGAAGACCGGTTCGTCGTCGAGTCTCGACGGCGTCAGGCGCCGGCTGCCCGGCGCCTCGCTGAGCAGCAGGGTGCCGTTGCGGTCGAAGAACTTCAGCGTTCCGGTCTCGCGATGGAACACGCAGCGGATGTCGGCCAGCTCGAATTCGCCCGTGTCCTCACCAAACCTTATCTTCATCAGCGGCTGGTCGAGGCCGGGCAGCAGCATCAGGCTGGCCGGCGACGGCTGCGTCGCGCCCCGCGGCGGCAGGAAGCGGATGCGCAGGGCACGGTGGCTGAGGGCGCCGATCTCCACATCGCCTTGCGGCAAGGTCAGCACCCATCGCGCCGCGTCCGCTGGGATGAATCCGGAGGCGCTGGCGTCGGTGGCCGTCGCGGCGAGCAGCGGCGTGGCGACGCCGGCCAGGGCGGCCTGCAGCGTCTGGCGTCGGGAGAACGAGGTGTCGTTCATGAAGGCGATGCCGGGAAGCGGACTTCGGCAGCCTGGCCCTGGTAGTCCACGCTGCGGGCCTGCTCGGCCTGACCGGGTGCGGCCATCAGCCGCACATTGAGCCTGCGACGCGCCACCAGGCCGGGGTAGCGGCCCTGGCGGGCGTCGACATGCAGCGTGCGGTGCGCGTCGTCCCAGCGCAGCGTCGTCGTGGC
This sequence comes from Roseateles saccharophilus, assembly GCF_031458095.1. Classification (GTDB taxonomy): domain Bacteria; phylum Pseudomonadota; class Gammaproteobacteria; order Burkholderiales; family Burkholderiaceae_C; genus Pelomonas; species Pelomonas saccharophila_A. The sequence continues at coordinate 69,511 of NZ_JAVDXU010000001.1, read as the reverse complement.
GCGTTCGCCGCGTTCATAACGGTAAGTCTCACCGTCATCCTCGTAGAGCGTGAAGCGGGCATCGGCGCCGGGATAGATGCGGATCTCCCAAGGTGCGTCCGGGCTCTGGCCGGTGCGTTCCACCACGGGGCCGAGCGGCAGGATCGAGCCGGCGCGCACGAACAGCGGGAACTGCTCCAGCGCGTAGTCGCGCACGGCGCTGCCGCCGCCGGCGTGGCGCTGGCCGGTCCAGAAGTCGAACCAGTCGCTGCCCGCGGGCAGCAGGGTGGCCTGGCGTTGGTCGAGCTTGGGCTGCGCTTCGGCCAGCTCGCGGCGCTGGTGGGGCGTGCGCCAGGCCAGGCGCAGCACGCGCCCGCCACCGTCCTGGAAGAAGTCAATGCGCAGCTTCAGCACCTGGCCTTCGCGCAGCGTCAGGCGGTGGCCGTTGAAGCGCGCGCCGCCGACGTTCCAGTCGTCCACGCCGAGCTGGTCGTCCAGCCAGACGCGGAAACCGTCGTCGCCCTCGGCGCCGATCTCGTATTCGCCGCCTTCCAGGGCGGTGAGCGTGCCGGTCCAGCGCGCCGAGAACTTGTTCAGGCGGCTCAGCCCCGGCGGGATGCTGCCCAGCGGCGGATCGGGCCAGCGGTGGTCGATCACCGTGTCGACGGTGCGGCTGGCCGGCTTCTCGAAGTTCATTCCGTCGAAGTACTCGAGCAGCAGGCCGGGTTGGCCGTCCGGCGTGCGCAACTGCGTCGGCGGCACGGTAGCAGGCGGCGGCAGCTCCGGGTGGAACATCGCCCGCGTGATCGGCTGCACCAGGAAGGCAGGGCCGAACATATAGGTGTCGTCCACCTTGCGCAGGGCCGCCTGGTCGGGGAAGTCCATCGCCAGGCCGCGCATCATGATGTAGCCCTGCTGCGTGCTGCGCCAGGCGAGGCTGTAGACATAGGGCAGCAGCCGGTAGCGCAGCTGGGTGGCGCTCAGCAGCGATTGATAGACCTCGGGGTCCAGCGTCTTGAACAGATAGGGCTCGCGTTCGACGTTGGTGCCGTGGATGCGGTAGACCGGGTTGAAGATGCCGAACTGGTTCCAGCGCGCATAGAGCTCGCGCCAGGCCGGGTTGCGCTCGCCACCCGCGAAGTTGACGAAGAAGCCGCCCGTGTCCTGCGACCAGTAGGGCAGGCCGGCCATGCCGACGTTCAGGCCACCGGCGATCTGCTGGCGCAGCGCGGCCCAGGACGCTGTCGTGTCGCCGGACCAGGGCAGGGCGGCGTAGCGCTGCTGTCCGGCCCAGGCCGAGCGTGTCAACGTCAGAGCGCGCTTGCCACTGGGGCCGGCGGCGCGCTGGCCCTCGTAGACGCCGCGGGTGGTCACCAGGCTGTAGACATTGAGATAGCGCGTGAAGTCGCCCATGGCGTTGCGGCCCAGGCCCTTGATGTCGGCCTCGACCTCGCGCGGGTCGTGCGCGGCGCCGCCCACCTCGACTTCGGTGCCGTCCATCCACAAGGCATCGACGCCAACGTCCAGCAGGCCCTTCTTGGTGTGCTTGAAGTAGATGCGGCGGCCTTCGGGGCTGAAGGCGTCGTAGATGCGGGCCTTCTTGGAGATCCAGTGCAGGGGCTCGAAGCGCAGCTTCTGGGCATCCAGCTCGCGGGCCAGCGCCGTGTCGTTGCCGACGCCGGGCCAGATGGAGGCCATCAGCTTGACGTGCAGCTCGCCGTGCAGCTCGCGCGTCATCGCGGCCGGGTCGGGGAAGCGCTCGGCGTCCCAGACCATGCCGCTCCATCGGCCGTCCCAGGTACCGTTCTTCTCGCCGCCCCAGTACTGCCAGTCCTGCACGATGTAGTCGAGCGGGTAGTGATCGGCGCGGAAGCGCCGCACGACGTCCAGCAGCTGCTGCTGCGTCTGGTAGCGCTCCTTGCTCATGAACAGGCCGAAGGCGGCCTTGGGGAACATCGGCGCCGCGCCGGTGAGCTGGCGGTAGCCGGCCATCACGGCGTCCATGTCGGCGCCGGCCACCAGGTAGTAGTCGGCCCCCGCCGGTGCGCTTTCGGCGCGGAAGCTGCTGCCATCCGGCCCGTCGCTGAAGACCATCTTGGAGTAGACGTCCCACAGCAGGCCCCAGCGGCGCGTGGAGATCATGAAGGGCACCACGGTGCCGATGTTGGTCTGCACCATCAGGACTTCGCGGCCGCGATAGTCCATATAGGGCTCGTTGTACTGGCCCAGGCCGTACAGCGATTCGTCGGGCGTCAGCGTGAAGGTCTGCGTGAGCTGATAGGTCGGGCCGCCGCTGATGTCGACGCGCTTCAGTTCGGTCGGTGCCTGGGCACGCTCGCGCGTCAGCAGGCGGCCGTCGGCGGCAAAGAAGGCGAGGGCGCCGCTGCGCTTGTCCACCGTGATGCGCAGGCCGGGGCCGGTGACGGTGAGCGCATCGGCGTCGTCGCGCGCGTCGATGGCGACCGGCTTGGGCCGGGCCACCACCGCCAGGCTGGGCTGGGTGGTGTAGACCTCGCCCAGGTGGGCCGTCACGCGCACCAGGCCCGGGCCGTAGAAGAGCAGGCTCTTGGTCAGCCCGCCGATGCGGAACTGCAGGCCTTCGGCCGTGCGCTGCCAGGCGAAGCCGTCGGCCCCGGCGGTCATGGGCAGGGCCTGCATCTGGCCGGCCGCATCCAGGGCTGTGGGCGGCCCGGAGGCTGCTCCGGCCGGCGCAGGGAAGATGCCCGCGGCCGGGGTGCAGGCCATCAGGCCGAAAAGGTCACGGCGTTTCATTCACGAGTCTCCAGATTCATCACGGTCGGTCCAAACGCCGGCAGCTCCTTGCGGCCGGTCACCTGCAGCTTCAGCATCTGCCCCGGGGCGCGCACGCTCGTGGCCGCAGCCACCGGTTGGCCGCCACCGATCCACAACACCACCGGCCCGGCATCCACCACACGTCGGCCGTCGGCCTGGACGGTGCTGAGCGCCTGGGCGTCCAGCTCGAAGTTGAGCCGGCGCGATTCCCCCGCGCGCAGCACCACGCGGCGGAAGGCCACCAGCGTGCGCTCGGGCGCCAGGGCGCCGGAGGGGTGGGCATAGACCTGCACGACCTCGGCCGCCTCACGCGAACCCTCGTTCTTCAACAGCACCGACAAGCGCGTCCCCTGGCCGGCGCGCACCTGGCTGCGGGCCAGCCTGGGCTGGGTATAGGCGAAGCGCGCATAGCTCAGGCCATGGCCGAACGGGAATTCCGCCTCGCCCTTGAACCAGCGGTAAGTGCGCCCCTGCATGCCGTAGTCCTTGAACGGCGGCAACTGGTCCACCGAACGGTAGAAGGTCAGCGGCAGCCGGCCCGAAGGGCTGAAGTCGCCGGCCAGCAGCTCGGCCACGGCCTGGCCGCCTTCGCCGCCGGGGTACCAGGCCTGCACGATGGCCGCCACCTTCTGCGTGACCGCGCCAAAGGCCATCGGGCTGCCGCTGAAGTTCACCAGCACCAAGGGGCGGCCGAGAGCCGCCAGGCGCTCCAGCAGCCGCAGCTGCGGCGCCGGCAGGTCGATGCGCGCGCGGTCGCCGCCGGCAAAGCCCGGGGCCAGCACCGTCATCTCCTCGCCTTCGAGCTCCCAGGTCAGGCCGCTGGCGAACACCACCAGGTCGGCCTCGCGCGCGGCCGCCAGGGCGGCCTCGTCGCTGGCGCCGGGGCGGCTCCACTGCAGCCGCTGCTCACCGTCCCAGCCGGTCTGCAGCGCCTCTACGCGCAGTGCATAGGTCTGGCCGGCCTTCAGCGTCACGCCGCGGGTGCTGGTGGGCCAGGCGATGTCCCACAGGTCCACCACCAGTTCACCATCGATCCAGATGCGGTAGCCGCGGTTGCCCTTCAGCCGCAACAGGTGCTCGCCGCTCTCGCTGGCGCGCAGGAAACCGGTCCAGCGCGCCGACTCCTGGCGGTCATGGGCATCCGGCCAGCCCCACTTGAACACGGCCTGCGGCGCAACGGCTGCCGCACTGGGCGCGCCTTCCAGCTTGAGGTTGGCATAGCGCTCGAAGTTCAGGCCGGCGTGGCTGCAGGCGGCATCGGCGCAAAGACTGGACGCCGGCACGTCGTCCAGCGGCGGCGCCACCCAGCCCGTGCCCTCGATGAAATCGACGCGCGCGTCGGGATAGCGCGCCTTCAGGCCCGCCAGCAGCGTGATGGGCTTGGACGGCGTGCCGTTGTAGTTGCCCACCAGCGCATCCACGCTGTCGGCATTGGGGCCGATGACGGCGATGCGCCGCGGCGTGCTCTTCAACGGCAACAGGCCGTCGTTCTTCAGCAGCACCAGCGAGCGGCGGGCGGTTTCCAGATTGAGGGCGCGGTGCGCCGGGGTGTCGAAGTCACGCGCCGTGATCTCCGGGAAAGGCCGCTGGCCGGCCGGCGCGAGCAGGCCCAGGCGCAGGCGCACGTCGAACAGCCGCTGCAGCGCGCGGTCGAGCTCGGCCTCGCTCAGCAGGCCCTGCTGCACGGCGGCCACGGTGGTGGCGGGCTGGGCGGTCTTGTTGCTGCCGAAGTCGCAGATGACGTCGGTGCCGGCGCGGACGGCCGCGGCCACGGCCTCCTCGGGCGTCTTCACGTAGTGGTGGGCGCCGTCCCCATGGATGTCGGCCACGGCGCCGCAGTCGGACACCACATGGCCCTGGAACTTCCACTCGTCGCGCAGATAGTGCTGCAGCAAGGGTTGGTTGGCACAGGCGGGCACGCCGTCCACCGCGTTGTAGGCGCACATGACCGATTCGGCCCGGCCTGCCGTGACGGCCGCGTGGAAGGCCGGCAGATAGGTGTCTACCAGGTCGCGAGGCGCGACCTTCACGTCCTCCTTGTGGCGGTCGGCCTCGGGGCCGCTGTGCACGGCCAGGTGCTTCACTGCCGCCGACACGCGGGGTTGGTTGGGATCCGGCCCCTGCAGGCCGCGGATGAAGGCCACACCCATGTGCGAGGTCAGGAAGGGGTCTTCGCCATAGGTTTCCTGGCCCCGGCCCCAGCGCGGGTCGCGGAAGATGTTGACGTTGGGCGACCACACCGTCAGCCCGCGGTACAGCCCGGACGAGCCGTCAGGGCCGACCGTGTTCAGGAACTTGGCGCGGAACTCGGTGCCGATGACGTCGCCCGCGCGCTGCACCAGCGGTGTGTCCCAGGTCGCCGCCAGGGCGATGGCCTGCGGGAAGACGGTGGCCACGTCGGCGCGGGCCACGCCGTGCAGACCTTCGCTCCACCAGTTGTAGGCCGGGATACCCAGGCGCGGGATGGCCGGGGAGTCGTGCTGCAGCTGGCTGGCCTTCTCGGCCAGCGTCATCTGCGCCACCAGGGCCCGGGCCTGTTGCATCGAGGAGCTCAGGGGCGGGCTGGAGCCGGCCTGCTGGGCCACGGCGCTGAGGCCGAGGGCAAGCAGGGCCGCCGTGAGGGGACGGAAGCGGGTCATCAGGCTTTCATTGGCGAAAACGGACATGGCGCTCAGTTGCTGTACAGCAGGCCCCGGCCGGTGCCGCTGACGTAGATGCGGCCGTAGACGCTCTGGTCCGCCGCCATCACGCCGATGCCGCCGAACTGGTGGGCGTCGTCGTTGAAGCGGGTCCAGGTGGCGCCGCCATCGTCGGAGCGATAGACGCCCCACACGCCCTTGACGACGCCCACCACGTAGACCGCCGCCGAATAGCTGGCGCCGGGCGCCGCCTTGCCGAGCGCGATCAGGCTGGCGCCCGACACGCCATTGGCCGACGCGAAGGCCGTGAGCTTGGTCCAGCTCGCGCCCGAATCCACCGAGTGGTAGACGGCGTTGCCGTCGGCCACCCAGAGGTCGCCCTCGGCATTGGGGTTGACCGCCATGGCAGTGGTCCAGAAGGCGTCGGGGGCCATGCCCGTCGCTGCCGAGCCGGCGCTCAGCGAGAAGCTGTGGCCGCCATCGGTGGACACATAGACCTTGCCCGGCGAACCGCTCCAGGTGGCGCCACCCGAGTCGTAGGCATAGACCTTGTTCGGGTTCTTGCGGTCTGCGGCCAAGCGATAGCCGCGGCCCCAGCCCTGGCCGACGACGGGCAGGGCCGGCAGATTGGTTGCCGTCCAGCTCGCGCCGTTGTTGATGGTGTAGGAGGGCACGGAGTTGGCCGGCGCCCAGACCAGGTTGTTGCGCGACGTGACCGCGATGCCGCCCTGGCTGCCGGTGTTCTCCTTGGCGCCGGCGGGCAGGCTGGCGAAGCTCGCCCAGGTCTTGCCGCCGTCGCCCGACCAGGAGCCGACGGCGACGCCGTTCGAGTTGATGACGCCAGCGGCGGCGATGTAGAGCGGATCGGCCCAGGCCATGTCGGCGGCGTTGCCGTTGCTCCAGCCCAGGCCGGGGTTCAGCGTCGGCGTCGTCGCGAGATCGGTGTGCACCCAGGTTCCGACGTCGCCCGAGCTGTTGATGAACTTGTAGGTGGCGCCGGCCGGCGGCGTGACGATGGCCTGGGCGGCGATCTCCTCGATGCCGCTGACCGAGCCCTTCCAGGTCGGCGTGGCGGAGGAGGCGTTCTTGGTTTCGATGACACCGCCGCCATGGACATGCAGGATGTGGTCGCGATCGGACGGGTCGATCTCAACGTCATCCACCCAGCCCGAGGCGGTTTCGCCGGGCGTCTGGGCTTCGATCTCGCGCCAGGTCTTGCCGGCGTCGTCGGACAGCTGCACGATCTGCTGGCCGTTCCAGTTGCCCCAGGAGTTGGTCACGCCCAGCGCGATGCGGGTGGTGGCGCCGCTGCCGTAGACGGACACGCCGCCGAGGCCGAAGTTGATGCCGTTGCCGGGGTCTTCGCTCTTCAGCAGGGTCCAGGTCGTGCCGTCGAACTTGTAGAGCCGGCCGGGCCCGCCCGCGCCGGGCCCGGCGTCCTTGGTGAAGACGACGTAGAAGACGCCGTCGCCGGCCCGCACCATGTGGGGGATGTGGTAGCCGGAGACGGGCGTCGTGACTGCGGTCCACGAGCTGCCACCGTTGGTGGACTTGTAGAGGTTGGAGCTCAGGCCTGCCACATTGACGTAGTCGGGCGAGATGGCGGCGTAGAGGGTCTGCGTGGCCGAGCCGCTGCCCTTGGTGCCGGTGTCGTAGACGACCACGCCGATGCCCATGCCGCCGCCTGCGGCGCCGATCTGGTCGGAGCTCATCTTGGCCGTGGACAGCGACGTGACCTGCGCCCAGGTCTGGCCGGAGTCCGTGCTCTTCCACAGGCCGGCCGTGCGTGAGCCGTAGAACAGGGTCGAGGGCTTGTTGGGGTCGACCACCAGGCGTTCGCCCATGGCGCGGCCGGGGTTGTTGCCGCCCAGCTTGAACGGCAGGTCAACGTGCGTCCAGGTGTCACCCCGGTCGCTGGAGATGTACAGGCGGCCGTTGTCTTCGAAGGTGTACATGCCGGTTGCCATGTAGACCAGCCGGTCGTCGTTGGGGTCGACGGCGATGCTCTCGATGCCATGGAAGCGGCTCTCGGCAGCGCCGAAGCCCAGGCCGTCGGTGATGGGCGTCCACGACGACGTGGCCGCGTTCCAGCGGTAGGCACCGCCGATGTCGGTGCGGGCGTACAGCAGGTTGGCGGTCGTCGGATGGAAGACCAGGCCGGTGACGTAGCCGCCGCCGCCGAACTTCACGCTCGTCCAGCTCGCGGCTGCAGCGGGGGCCGGAGCTGGCGCGGGGGCTGGCGCTGGTGCGGGAGCTGGTGCGGGAGCCGGCGCGGGGGCAGGAGCTGGGGCAGGAGCCGGGGCGGGCGCGGGAGTCGGCGCTGGGGCGGGGGCCGGCGCGTTGCCACCACCACCCCCACCACCACAGCCGGCCACCAGGGTCGCGGCGACGAGGGAGAGGGCGCTGAGTTGTCTGCTGTACTTCATGAGGGAAACCTGGGTTCAGTTCGGGGTCAACGGCTCCAGCACGACGGCGGCGCCACCGGCTGCGGCCAGCGAAAGGCTGAGCGTGTCCTTGCGGGTCACGGTGCGCTGGGTGCGCTGCACCTGGCGCACGCCTTCACCGTCCTGCCAGACGGTGGCCTTCCAGCGGCCGGGCGGCAGGAAGGCGAGCGACACCTTCTCGGTGCGGGCCTCGTCGGCCGTCATCGCGCCCAGGTACCAGGTCTTGCCGCTGCGGCGAGCCAGCACGATGTCCTGGCCCGGTTCACCTTGAATGAAGCGGGTCTCGTCCCAGGCCGTCGGCACGCGCTGGATGAAGTCGAAGCCGGCTTCGCCGCGATACGCCGACGGGTCGTCGGACACCATCTGCAGCGGGCTGTCGTAGACGACGTACATCGCCAGCGTCTGGCCGCGCGAGTTCTGCACCATGGGCATCTCGGCGCGCACCTCGAAGGTGGCAGGCGTCTCGTTGCGGAAGCCGCCGGGCGTGTAGTCCATCGGGCCGACCAGCATGCGCGTGTAGGGCAGGTTCAGGTTGTGCTTGGGCGTCACGCGCCGGTCCATCTTGCTCCATTCGGCGCCCAGCACGCCTTCCTGGGTGATGAAGTTCGGGTAGGTGCGCTGCAGGCCAGCGGGCACGTAGGCGCCATGCAGGTCCAGCAGCAGCTGGCGCTGGGCGGTGGCGGCGGCGGCACGGTGGTAGAAGTCCACCACCTGCTGGTCGTCGCGGTTCATGAAGTCGACCTTGATGCCCTTGATGCCCCAGCGGACGTAGGTATCCAGCACCTCGTCCATGCGTGCGTCCAGATGCACCCAGTGGACCCACAGCAGCAGGCTCACGCCCTTGGCCTGGGCATAGCGCACGAGCTCGGGCATGTCGATGCCGTCGGCGGGGCGGGTGATGTCGGTCTTGGGGTGGGCGTCGCAGCAGCCGCTCGGGCCCGACGCCCAGTTGGCATCGATGAGGTAGTAGGGGAAGCCGGACTCGGCGGCGAAGTCGATGAAGCGCTTGTAGGCCGTCATGTCGGGCTTCATGCCCACCAGCGGGCCGGACCACCAGTCCCACGCCGCCTTGCCGGGCTTGACCCAGGCGAAGTCGCCTTGCGGCGGCGGGTTCAGGTTGCCGACCAGTTGGCTCTCGATGAGCTTGCCGGCCTGATCGGCCATCATGACGGCGCGCCAGGCTGTGGTCAGGCCGCCGGCGGAGACGAAGGCGGGACCCTGGCGCCCGGGCACGCCCGACAGTTGCAGGCGCAACGCTTCGCCGTCGCGGTGGAAGGAGGCGCCGGTGTAGCCCTGCAGATGGGCCTGCGTGATGGCGTAGTGCGTGCGACCCGACGGCGTGGCGCAGACGACGGGCACGTCGTAGGCGGCGTCGGCCTTGAGCTGCGAGATGCGCAGGCGCTCGAACTGCACCTCGTGGGCGCCGTCGGCAGGGCCGACCAGGCAGGACGGGTCGCCCGCCGGCACGAAGGCGGTGTGCTCGCCGCGCAGCTTCACCGGCTCGGTGCCGTCCAGCCGGTAGCGGAAAGCGACGCCGTCATCGTAGGCGCGGGCATCGAGGAAGACACGGCGCCGCCCGCCGCCCGCTTCGCGGAAGGCCAGGGTTGCGCCGAGGTAGTGGTCGCGCGCGGTGGCGGCCTTGGTGGCGACCAGCGGAATGACGCGATCCACCTGGGTGTCCTGGCGCGACTCCAGCTTCAGCAGGCCGAAGGCGGGCTGGCCGTCCAGCTCAAGACCCAGCGGCGATGGGGCGATGACGGTCTCGCCCTTGCGAACGATGCTGAAGCTGCTGGCGTCGTCGGCGATGCGCAGGGCGATGCTGCCGTTGGGAGAGACGATGACGAGATCGGCGGCTTGGGCGGCGCAGGCGCCCAGGGCGAGCAGGGCTGTGGCGATGCGGGTGGTCTTCTTCATGGTCACTGTCTGTGCTGCTGTCTTCATGCCACGCCGGCGCCGCGGATCTTCACGGCGACGGCCGGCGAGCCGGCCAGGCCTTCGGGGAGCTTGATCTCCAGGCCGCGGCGCGTGCGCTTGAACGTCAGGCCGTCGGCCGCGCCCACGGCGTGCACGCTGTCGATGGAGCCGGGCGCAACGGCGGAATCCTCGGCCAGGGTCTGGATGCGCATGACGCCGTCCCTGGGCCAGCCCAGGGCGATGGCGTAGAGGGCGCCGCCCTTGGTCGTGAAACGGATGTCCTCGTGCGTCAGCGCCTTGGAGTTGCCTTCGCTGAACATGCCGCCACTCACCTTGGTCGGGCCTTCGCCGAAAGTGCGCCACGGGCGGGTGCCGTAGATGGCTTCGCCGTTGCGGGCCATCCAGGCGGCGATGTCTTCCAGGATCTTGCGTTCGTCCGAATCGATGGTGCCGTCGCCGCGCAGCGGCACCGACAGCAGCAGGTTGCCGTTCTTGGAGACGATGTCGCACAGACGATGGATGACGGTGCTGGCCGGCTTGTACTGGTGGTTGTCGAAGATGCCGCGGCTGTAGTGCCAGTCGCCCAGGCAGGTGTCGGTCTGCCAGGGCAGGGGTTCGATGTTTTCGCGGAAGCCCCGCTCCACGTCCTCCACCAGCGCCGGGCGCCATTCCGTGGGCATCACCTTGCCGTTGACGACGGCTTCGAGCTTGCCGTCGTTCCAGGCCATGCTGGCGTTGTAGTAGTGGGCGGTGATGTCGAGGCCGGCCTGGCCCAGGGGCAGCGTCGTGTTGTCGAAATAGACCAGGTCGGGCCGGTAGCTGTCGATGAGGTCGCGGCAGCGCAGGAACCACTGGCGGGTGAAGGCCGGGTTGTGCAGCGGCGGCTTCTCGTCCCAGTGGGCGGTCTGCTCCTGCTGCCAGGCCTCGACGCTGCGGATGGTCTTGAAGCCGTCGGGCATGACGATGTTGCGGCCGGTGTAGAGGTCCTGCGGGTCCAGGCCTTCCCACCATTTGCCCTTGCCGTCGGCCTTGGTGAGGCGGTAGGCGTCGTAGCGCTGGCCGGCGTGGGGACCCTCGGGGTCGTAGCCGTAGGCCGGCTGGTACCAGTGCCAGGCGTGGGCGCTGTGGTTGCTGACGCCGAAGCGCAGGCCGCGCTTGCGGGCGGCCTTCTCCCAGATGCCGATGAGGTCCTTCCTTGGGCCCACGCGCACGGTGTTCCAGGCGTGGTACTTGGAGTCGTAGTTGTCCTGGTTGTCGTGGTGGTTGGCCAGCGCGACGAAGTACTTGGCGCCGGCCTTCACGTAGAGGTCGAGCAGGGCATCGGGATCCCAGTTCTCCGCCTTCCAGCGGTTCTGGATTTCCATGAAGCCGACCTGGGTCGGATGGCCGTAGGTCTTGACGTGGTGGTCGTATTGCCAGTTGCCCTGGATGTACATGCGCCGGGCATACCAGTCGCCCATCTCGGGCACGCACTGCGCGCTCCAATGGGCCCAGATGCCGAACTTGGCGTCGCGGAACCAGTCAGGCGTGCGGTAGCCGTCGACGAGGGAATCCCAGGTGGGCTGGAAAGGGGCGGGCGCGGCCTGGGCGGTTGTCAGGCCGGTGGTGCCGGCAGAGGCAGCGGCAGCGCTGAGGAAGGAACGGCGCGTCCAGGGGCCGGCGAGTTTTGCGGTCATGGCAGTCAGAAGGAGAAATGCGCGGGAGGCCTTGGCGTCCCGCGCTTGGGGAAAGTGCGGGCACCGGGCCCGCTGTTCACTTCACTTGGTGGCGTTGACGATGGTGCTGATCTCGTCAGGCGTCTTCACCGCGCCGGTGTTGCGGTCGATCATCTCGCCGGTGTCCCACCACATGGGCACCAGGCCGTGCAGCCAGGCCGAGTGCGTGACGTACTGGGCCCAGGCCTTGCGGTACGGGGGCATGCCCGGGTAGTTGGGCTTGTTGTAGGCACCGTACTCACCCATGATGACCGGCACGCCCTGGTCGACGAAGCGCGTCTTCATCTTCTGGAACTGCGCGTCGACATAAGGCTCATCGGCCCAGGTCTCGGTCGGGTTGGTGGCGGTCGCCCCCCACTGCCACATATTGCTCTGGCCGTTGATCGTGAAGTCGTAGGGGTCGTAGTAGTGGATCTCGAAGAACAGGCGGTTGGCGATGGTGTCGGTGGGCAGCACGGCCGACGCGTAGGAGATGTCGATATTGGTCTCGTAGGCCTGGGCGACGAGGTGGCGCTTGGCGTTGTTGCCGCCGGTGGCGCGCACCGCATTCACGAACACCTGGTTGTAGCCGTTCTGCACGTTCAGCCACTCGGGGTCCTTGGGCGCGCCCCAGACCGTGTTCTCCTTGCCGATCTCGTTCATGGCAGCGAACAGCAGGTAGTCGTCGTAGTCCTTGAAGTTGTTGGCGATCTGGGTCCACAGCTTGGTCAGCCGGGCGTTGTTGGCCGGCTGGGCGGCATAGGTGGTGTTGTTCAACCAGCCGCCCTCGTGGTGCAGGTTCAGCACGACGTAGAGGCCGGCGTTGCGCGCGTACTTCACGACCTGGGTCACGCGGGCCATCCACACCGGATCGATGTTGTCGTTGGCGTCGACGTGCGGCGTCCAGGTGACGGGCAGGCGGATGCTCTTGAAGCCGGCGTTCTTGATGCCGGTCATCAACGCCTGGTTGATCAGCGGTTGGCCCCAGGAGGTCTCGGTGGGCGTGGCGTCCAGCGTGTTGCCGATGTTCCAGCCCGGCGACATCTCCTTGGACATCTGCAGGCTGGTCATGTTGCGCATCGCGCCAGCGAGGCCGATCGAGAAGCTCTGCAGCGTCTTGGCACCGCAGGCATTGGTGTAGGTGGCCGTGGCCGTGCAGGCGGCGGTGGGCCGGATGGTCTGCTCGCGCGCCCCGCCAGCGGTGCCGCAACCGTTCCAGGTCCAGATGCCGCCCGTTGTGGGCTGCGGGCCGAGGATGGCCGCTTCGCCCGCCGGGACGGAGGCCGAGGCGGTCTGGGTCCAGTTGCCGCTGACGTTGATGTAGGGCGTGATGGCCGTCGGCGTGCAACCGCCGCCGCGCGTGGCCGAGGACGCGCCGGAGTTGTAGCTGCCGGCGGCGGTCGTGAACTTCACCCAGTACCAGTAGGGCGTGCCGGTATTGGCCGACGCGTCGGCATAGCTGGTGGCGGCCTTGTCGACGACGGCGATGCGGCTGCGACCGTTGGGATCGGCATCGGTGTCGCGGTAGACCTCCAGCGACTTGACGGCACCGCTGACGGTCCAGTTCAGCTGCACGTTGCTGGCCGTGCCATTGGCCGTCAGGCAGACAGTGGCGCCGCCGCCACTGCCGCAGTTCTGGGCCTGGGCCAAAGGAGCCGCCGCGCTCAGCGCGGCCAGCAGGAAGGAGAGGGAGGCAACGGATTTCATATCGCTTGTCTCATGGTGGTGTTTGCTTGTCGGTCACTTGGCGCTGTCGACGATGGCCTTGACCAGGTCGGGGAAGTACTGGGCGCCGGTCGTGCGGTTGAACAGGCCGAACTGGTGGTTGTCCTGGTAGCCGTTGTCCCACCACATCGGGACGATGCCGTGGCGCACCGCCGAGTTCGTCACGTACTTGGCCCATTCATTGCGGTAGAAGCCCGCCGGGTCGTACTCGGACTTCAGGATGACGCCGTACTCACCCATGATCACCGCCACGCCGGCATCGACGAAGCGCGACTTGACCTTCTGGAACTGCGCGTCGACATAGGCCTCGTCGGCCCAGTTGTCGGCCTTGCTCGGGTCGGTGGTCTTGGCGCCCCATTGCCAGATCGGGCTTTCGGCGTTCAGCGCCAGGGTCCAGGGGTCGTAGAAATGGAACTCGAAGAACAGGCGATTGGCGATCGTGTCGGTGGGCAGCACGGTCTGGTTGATCGGATCGATGCCCGTGAAGTAGCCCTGCACGACGAGGTGGCGCTTGGCGTTGTTGCCGCCGGTGGCGCGCACCGCGTTCACGAAGGCCTGGTGGTAGCCGTTCTGCACGTCCACCCACTCCTGCTGCGGTGGCACGCCCCAGGGGGCGTTTTCCTTGCCGACTTCGTTGAGGCCGGCGAACAGCAGGTAGTCGTCGTGGTTCTTGAAGTTGTTGGCGATCTGCGTCCACAGCTTGGCCAGGCGGGCGTTGTTGGCCGCCTGGCTGGCGTAGAAGACGTTGTTCAGCCAGTGCCCTTCGTGGTGCAGGTTGATGACGGCGTACATGCCGGTGTTGCGGACGTACTTGACGACCTCGGTCACGCGGGCCATGTAGACGGGGTCGATGTTGTCGCTGGCGTCGACATGGGTCGTCCAGGTGACCGGGATGCGCACGCTCTTGAAGCCGGCGGCCCTGACCGCGTTGAGCAGGGCCTGGTTGACCAGCGGGTTGCCCCAGCCGGTCTCGGTCGGCGCATCCAGCGAGTTGCCGAGGTTCCAGCCCGGCGACATCTCCTTGGATATCTGCAGGCTGGTCATGTTGCGCATCGCGCCAGCGAGGCCGATCGAGAAGCTCTGCAGCGTCTTGGCGCCGCAGGCATTGGTGTAGGTGGCCGTGGCTGCGCAGGCGGCCGTGGGGCGGATGGTCTGCTCGCGCGCCCCGCCAGCGGTGCCGCAGCCGTTCCAGGTCCACATGCCGCCGGACACCGGCTGCGGGCCGAGCACGGCGGAGTCTCCGGCGCTGACTGTCGCGTTGGCGGTCTGGTTCCAGTTGCCGTCGACCTTGATCCAGGGCGTCACGGCCGTCGGTGTGCAGCTGGCGCCGCGCGTGGCCGAGGATGCTCCGGAGCTGTAGCTGCCCGCGGCGGTCGTGAACTTGACCCAGTACCAGTAGGGCGTGCCGGTATTGGCCGACGCGTCGGCATAGCTGGTGGCGGCCTTGTCGACGATGGCGATGCGGCTGCGGCCGTTGGGATCGGCATCGGTGTCGCGGTAGACCTCCAGCGACTTGACGGCACCGCTGATGGTCCAGTTCAGCTGCACATTGCTGGCCGTGCCGTTGGCCGTGAGGCAGACGGTGGCGCCGCCGCCGCTGCCGCAGTTCTGGGCCTGGGCGGCCGAGCCGGCGCTGGCGCCGAGGGCCAGCAGCAGGGTCGACAAAAGCGTTCTCATGGGGTTTTGCCTTTCAACTCTTGAGGAAGGGCCCGGCCGGTTGTCTCCACCGGACCGGGCGTTTTGAATCAGTTGCTGTACAGCAGGCCCCGGCCGGTGCCGCTGACGTAGATGCGCCCATAGACGCCCTGGTCGGCCGCCATCACGCCGATGCCGCCGAACTGGTGGGCGTCATCGTTGTGGCGCACCCAGCTGGCGCCGCCGTCGTCGGAACGGTAAACACCCCACACGCCGTTCATGGTGCCCACCACGTAGACCGCGGCCGAGTAGGGGGCGCCGGTCTTGGCCTTGCCCAGTGCGATGGCGCTCGCGCCCTGCAGGTCGGGCCAGGCGTTGCTGCCGAAGACCGACGCGAAGCCGCCGAGCTTGGTCCAGCTCGCTCCGGAGTTCACCGAGTGGTAGACGGCATTGCCATCGGCCAGCCAGAGGTCGCCCTCGGCGTTGGGGTTGACGGCCATGGACGTCGCCCACCAGCCATTGGGGGCGAGATTGGCCGACACCGAGCCCTGGCTCAGCGCGAAGCTGTGGCCACCATCGCTCGAGACGTAGACCCGGCCGGCCGACGCCCACCACGCACCCCCCGAGTCATACGCATAGACCTTGCTCGCGTTCCTGCGGTCGGCGACCAGGCGGTAGCCGCGGTTCCAGCCGACGGCGGCCAAGGCCGGCAGGTTGGTCGCGGTCCAGCTGGCGCCGTTGTTGGTGGTGTAGGACGGCACCGAGTTCGCCGGCGCCCAGACGACGCTGTTGCGCGCCGTGACCGCGAAGCTGGTTTCGGCGCTCGTGTTGCTCGACGCGCCGCTGGGCAGGCTGGCGAAATTGGCCCAGGTCCTGCCGCCATCGCCCGACCAGTAGCCGGCGGCAACGCCGCTCGAGTTGATGAGGCCCGAAGCGGCGATGTACTGCGGATCGGACCAGGCCATGTCGGCCGCATTGCCGTTGCTCCAGCCCAGGCCGGGGCTCAGGGTGGGCTTGGCGGCGAGGTCGGTGTCCACCCAGGTGCCGACGTCGCCGGCGCTGTTGATGAACTTGTAGGTCGCGCCGGCCGGCGGCGCGGCGAGGGCCTGGGTGGCGGTCTCCTCGATGCCGTTGATGTTGCCGCTCCAGGTCGGCGAGGTCGCGGAGGCGTTCTTGGTCTCGATGATGCCGCCGCCGTGCACATGCAGGATGTGATCGCGGTTGGACGGATCGATCTCGACGTCGTCGACCCAGCCCGAGGCGGTCTCGCCGGGGGTGGCGGCCTCGATCTCGCGCCAGGTCAGGCCGGCGTTGTCGGACAGCTGCACGATCTGCTGGCCGCTGTAGTTGCCCCAGGAGTTGGTGACGCCCAGCGCGATGCGCGTGGTTGAGCCGCTGCCCTGCACGGAAACGCCGCCGAGGCCGAAGTTCGTTCCACCGTTCGGGTCTTCGCTCTTGAGCAGGGTCCAGGTGCTGCCGTCGAACTTGTAGAGGCGGCCCGGGCCGCCGGCGCCCGGCCCGGTGCCCTGGGTGAAGACGACGTAGAACATGCCGTCGGCGGCGCGCACCATGTGCGGGATGTGATAGCCCGTCACTGGCGTCGACACGGGGGTCCAGGACGTGCCGCCGTTGGTGGACTTGTACAGGTTGGCGCTCAGGCCGGCCACGCCGGCGTAGTCGGGAGCGACGGCTGTGTAGATCGTCTGCGTGGCGTTGCCGCTGCCCTTGCTGCCGGTGTCGTAGACGACCAGCTCGACACCCATCGCGCTGCCGCCCGCGGCCTTGATCTGGTCGGCGGTCATCTTGGCGCTCGACAGCGATGTCACCTGGGCCCAGTTGCGGCCCGAGTCCGTGCTCTTCCACAGGCCCGCGGTGCGCGAGCCGAAGAACAGCGTCGAGGGCTTGTTGGGGTCGACCATCAGGCGCTCGCCCATCGCACGTCCGGGGTTGTTGCCGCCCGTGGAGAAGGGCAGGGGGACGTAGGTCCAGGTGTCGCCGCGGTTGCTGGAGATGTACAGCCGGGCGTCGGCTTTGTCGGAGACATACATGCCGGCGGCCATGTAGACGAGCTGGTCGTTGTTCGGATCGACCGCCATGCTCTCGATGCCGTGGAAGGAGCCCTCGGCTCCGCCGAAACCCAGGCCGTCGGTGATGGGCGTCCACGTCGAGCTGCCCGGGTTCCAGCGGTAGGCGCCGCCGATGTCGGTGCGCGCGTAGAGCAGGTTCGCGGTCGTCGGATGGAAGACCAGGCCGGTGACGTAGCCGCCGCCGCCGAACTTCACGCTGGCCCAGGTGCCGACCTTGATCGAGAACGTCTGCTGCGTCTTGGCGCCGCAGCTGTTGGTGTAGGTGGTGGTGGCCGTGCAGGCCGCGGCCGGCGTGATGGTCTGCTCGCGCGAGGCGCCGCCAGTGCCGCAGCCGGCCCAGCTCCAGGAGCCGCCGGACACAGGCTGCGGGCCGAAGATGGCCGAATTGCCGAGCTTGAGCGTGGCTGACGAGGTTTGCGTCCACGTCCCGTTGACGTTGATGTACGGCGTGATCGCCGTCGGCGTGCAGGTTTGTGCAAGCGCCACCGAGCCGGCGCTCATGGCGATCATCAGGGTTCCCAACTTCAGTCTCACGGTTCTACCTTTCAGGGGAAGGTGCCCGGCCGGTTGTCTCCTCCGGTGGCGGGCGTTGTGGAGAGATCGGCTCAATGTCTGGGCTCGACCTCGACGAAGACCTTGGCGTTCGGGCGCGGCTTCATGCGCCCAGCCTCTGGTAGGCGAAATGCAGCAGCCGCACCTCGCCCGCACCGGCGGCGAACAGGGCCGGGCGCAGGCTCAGCAAGGTGCCGAAACCGTTCTGGTGAAGGGCCGAGATGTCCCGCAGCCAGGGGTTCTGCATCCACGGGCCGTCGCCGACGGCGTGGTGGAAGCTGACGAGATGGCGGCGGTGGGTCACGCGCAGGCGTTGGCGCCGCCCTTGCGTGGGCTGCTGCATCCAGCGGTGTTCCTGCCCGTAGCTGTAGGTGTGGACGCGGCCCTCGCCGATGCCGATGCCTACGAAGCCCCGGGCGTCGTGGAAGAGGGCAAGGCCGCCCTGGACCGCGCCGTCCAGTTCGAAATCGAGTTCGGCCACATAGCTGTGGTCGCCGACCAGGCAGGTCAGCGGCGAACAGTCCTGCAGGCCCATGCCCTTGCCGCGCAGCACCAAGCCCCGGTCGTCGTAGTGCGCGCGTCGCAGCTCATCCGGTGCGGCGTCGAAGAAGCTCCACTGCAGGCCGATGCGGTTCTGGCTGAAGTCGTCGGAGAGCGTCGGCGGCGCAAAGGTGCCGATGCCGCCGCGCGGCTTGCGCATCGGCCGGTCCAGCCGCAGCCCGGCGGTGCGGAACCAGCCGTCGCGGGTCCATTCGATGGGCTGCAGCAGGGCCTGGCGGCCGAGGATGCGATGACCGTTCTCGTGGCCGTGGCAGGCCATCCACCAGTCGCCGCCGGGGCCTTCCACCAGGCTGGCATGGCCGCTGGTGCACCAGGGCGCGTCGGCGCCTCCGGCGCTGGCGATTGCGTTGGAGGGGCAGTCCTCCCAGGGACCGAAGACCGAGCGTGACCTCGCCACCGCCAGCACATGGCTGTCCGCCGAGGCGAGAGCCGAAATCATGTAGAAGAACTCGCCCCGGCGCAGCAGCCGCGGTCCTTCGGAGCTGAGCAGGTCGGCGCCGCCTTCGCGCAGCTGCTGGCCGATCTTGTGCGCGAATTCCAGCCCGCCGCGAGTGGCCAGCCCGTCGTCCGTCAGCTCGACGCGGCGCACGCCGTTGACGAAGAGATGGCGCCGGCCGTCTTCGCCGACGACGTGGCTGGGATCGAAGCAGTCCGGCAGTCCCAGGTCGATGGGTTCGCTCCAGGGGCCGCGGATGTCGTCCGCGTGGAGCACGTAGACGGCGCTGCGGCGGCCCTGCAGCGCAGACAGGTAGACGAAGTAGCGGCCACCGTGCCTGACCAGGTCCACGGCCGCGACGCTGCCGAGGGGCTGCGACAGCGCCGCCGCGATGGGCGTCCAGTTCACGAGGTCGCGGGAATGGCGGATCACGACGCCGGGGCAGGACTGCAGCGATGAGGCCGTCATGTAGTAGTCGGCACCGTCCTTCAGCAGCGTCGGGTCGGGGTGGTCGCCGGCCACGATGGGGTTGCAGAAGCTGCCGTCTCCGCGGTCGGCCTGGCGCGGGCCACGCAGCGGCGACGCCGAGGTGGCGCGTTGCAGGGGCGTGGCTGGAGACAACATCAGGCGGCGCCTCCGAAGCTGGCCGGCATGACGCGGGCGCGGCCTTGTGCGTCCAGCTTCAGGGCCAGGCGCTTGCCGCGGTAGCGCAGCGCGACTTGGGCGCCGGCCGGTCCGCGCAGTTGCAGCCGGGCGAGCTTGCCTTGCTGCCAGTCGATGTCGACCTCCACGCCGCCATGGGCGCGCACGCCATGCAGCCGGCCCTGGGGCCAGGCCTGGGGCAGGGCGGCCAGCAGATGGATCTCGCCGCCCCAGGACTGCACCATCATGTCCAGGATGGCCGCCGCGCCGCCGAAGTTGCCGTCGATCTGGAAGGGCGGGTGGGCGTCGAACATATTGGGGTAGGTGCGCGCCGGCCCCAGCAGCCCTTGCAGGATCTTGTAGGCGCGCTCGCCGTCGCCCAGTCGCGTCCACAGCGCCAGCCGCCAGGCGGTGGCCCAGCCGGTGCTCTCGTCGCCGCGCGCGTTCAGCGTCACGCGAGCGGCCTGTGCCAGTTCGGGCGTGTCGCGCACGTTGACCTGCTCGCTGGGATAGACGGCATAGAGGTGGGAGACGTGGCGATGGCGCTGATCGGCGGCGCCCGCGTCCCAGTCCTCCAGCCATTCCTGCAGCTGGCCCTGGGCGCCGATGCGGTCGGCCGGCAGGCGTTCGCGCGCCTTTCGAACGGCATCCGAGAAGCTGGCATCGGATGCGCCCAGGCGCTGCAGGGCCGCCAGCGTCGCGTCGAAAAGGTCGCGCAGGATCTGGCGGTCCATCGCCGGCCCGGCGCACAGGGCCACACCGGCATGGTGCTCGTTCTCGGGCGACAGCGAGGGCGATGTGACCAGGCCACGGCCCTGCGGGTCTTCAACCAGCGTGTCGAGGAAGAACTGCGTGGCGCCATTGAGCAGCGGCACCAGGCGCCGCAGCAGCGCCGGGTCGGGCTGGTACTGGAACTGCTGCCACAGCGTCGTGCACAGCCAGGCGCCGCCCGTGGGCCACATGCCCCACAGCGGGCCGTCGATGGGGGCGGTGGCCCGCCACAAATCGGTGTTGTGATGGGCCATCCAGCCGCGCGCGCCATAGCTGTCGCGGGCGGTGCGGGCGCCGGTGACGGCCAGGTCCTCGACCATCTTCACCAGCGGCTCGAGGCATTCGCCGAGATTGGCCGGCCCGGCGGGCCAGTAGTTCATCTCGGTGTTGATGTTGATCGTGTACTTGCCTTCCCAGGGCGGGTGCAGGACTTCGTTCCACACCCCCTGCAGATTGGCCGGCTGGCTGCCGGGCCGCGACGACGACATCAGCAGATAGCGCGCGTACTGCACATACATGGCCGTCAGGGCCGCATCCGGCTGGCGGGGCACGCCCTGGATGCGCGCGTTGGTGGGCCGGGCGTTGGCCTCCTGGCCGCCAAGGTCGATGTGCAGGCGGCGGAACAGGGCGCGGTGGGCCTTGACGTGGTCGTCGCGCAGCTGGGCGAAGGGCTTGCGCGCGGCCGCCGTTGTGCGCTGGCGCACGGCTGCGACCGGGTCGCCGCTGGTGTCGCGGTAGTTGACGTAGCTGGTCTCGCCGGCCACAAGCAGCGTCAGGCGGCGGGCGCCGCGCACGCGCAGCTGGTCGCCGCTGGCCTCGATCTGCCCATCGCCCACGGCTTGTACGCGCAGTGCGTAGCGCAGCTGGCCAGGGATACCGAACGCCTGCACATTGCGGCCTTCGATCAGCAGCGCGTCGCCGCCATCGGCGCGGATCGCCAGCGAAGCGGACCGCTTCTCGGCATTGAGGGATTCGCGGTGGTCCCAGGGCGCGCCGACGTAGACCACGCCGTGCGCGTCGTACTTGGTGTCGCCGAAGCCACCATAGGGCTGGTAGTCAGCGTGCCGGTAGCCGAGGTCGAGGTCGATGACGCCTTCGCCGACGATCTCCAGCCGGATGACCGTCACCTGGTCGGCCGCGCTGCAGAAGGCCTCGCGCTGATGGCGCGCGCTGCCGTCGAAGAAGCTGGTGAGCGCGATGGCGCTGTCGAGATCGAGGCTACGGCGGTAGCGCTCCACGCCTTTCAGGCCCGGGAAGTCGAGCAGCAGGTCGCCGGCACCGCTGAAGGGCATCTGCTTCATCGGCGTGCCCATCAAGGCCTTGGAGACCAGCTCGTTGGCTTCCTTCCAGCGCTGCTGGTCGATCAGGCGGCGCACCTCGGGCAGGGCCTCGCGGAATTTCGGGTTGTCCGGGACGTAGGGGCCGCCGCCGTAGAGGGTGTCGATGTTGAACTGCAGGCGCTCCTGGGCCGGACGGCCGAAGACCATCGTTCCCAGACGGCCGTTGCCCAGCGGCAGGGCCTCGATCCACGGGCCAGCCGCCTGGTCGTACCAGAGCGTCAGCGCGTCGTCGGCCAGGTGGGCAGCGCCGCTGCGCGCGAAGGCGGGCAGGGCGGCCAGGCTGCAGGCCAGCGTGCTGCCGGCGAGGAAGCTGCGACGGGTGCTCATCGCGCGGTCCCCATCAGCTTGTCCAGCGTGGGCGCCATGGCGCGCTGCCAGATCTCGTAGCCGCGCTCGTTGGGATGCAGCAGGTCGGGCATGACGGCCTTGCTCAGCGTGCCGTCGGGCTGCAGCAGGGCCGCGCCGATGTCCAGGAAGTGGACGCTGCGGCCATCGGCGTAGCCCTGGATGATGTTGTTGACGCGCTGGTTGATGCCGCGCAGGACATCGTCCGGCTTCTCGCCGCGCGGGAAGACGGCCAGCAGCAGCACTTGCGCTTGCGGCAGGCGCTGGCGGATCTCGTCGAGCAGGCGCTTGATGCCGGCGGCCGTGGTCTCGGGGTTCTCGGCGCGGTGGCCGGTGTTGTTGGTGCCGATCATCAGCACGACGGCCTTGGGCGCGATGCCGTCGATCTCGCCGTGCTGCAGCCGCCACAGCACGTTCTCCGTGCGGTCGCCGCCGAAGCCCAGGGCCAGGCCGTGCAGGGGCGCGAAATGGCGCTGCCAGACCTCGCGGCCTTCCTTCTCCCAGCCCTGGGTGATGGAGTCGCCGATGAAGACCACCTCGGGCGGCGTGCCGGCGGCGACGAGCTGGCGCTTTTCCTGCAGCTTCTGCTCGTGGCGGGGCCGCCACCAGTCGATGGACCAGGACTCGTTCAGCAGGGCCGGCGTGACCGACTCGCTGCGGTAGTCGGGGCAGGCCAGACCCGGCTTGGCGGCGCGGCCGATGCGCACATTGGCGACGCTGACGCGGCCGCTGCCGGTGGCTTCGAGGGCGAAGGGCAGGGTGACGGCGGAGAAGTCGGCCCCGTCGCGGACGAAGCAGCTCATGGACAGGGCGACGTGCTGCCAGCCCTTGCCCGTCCAGCCGCGTGCCGGGTCGATGAGGTTGACGGCGCGCTCGCAGCCGCTGCCGCAACCGACCTTGACGCTGAGGCCGCCCTTGTCCAACTCGGCCACGTGGAGGTCGAACTCCAGCGTGCCGCCGGCGAAGGGGCGCAGGTCCATGGGGCTGCGGCTTTCGACACGCAGCATGGACTGCCAGAGGTCGCGCCACTCGAAGGTCAGCGCGTCGCGCCTGCCGGCCGTCACATGGGCGCTGGCGCCCGCATGGCTGGCACTGGCGTAGTCGGCCTTGGGCGTCGGCGCGACCACGCCACCGCCCTTGAGCTCAGCCTGGCTTTCCCAGTGGCCGACGGTGACGCGCCAAGCGTCAGCCGGAGCGGGAAGGATGACGAGGTCCTGGGCCTGGGCGAAACCGGCGGCAGCGAGCAAGGTGGATGCGAGGAGGTGACGGTACTGCATGGGAACGAGGGACGGAGTCAGCGATAGCGGCCGAGCTTGACCTTGATGACGCGAGGATTGGCGGTGAAGTTCAGGCCCCAGTCGACCTGGTCGCCGTTCCAGCGGCGCTCCATCACCCACTGGCCGTCGGCACCGAAGCGGCCTTCCTCGACGTGGGCTATGAGGGCCTTGCCGCTGGCCTCGGCGTCGTCGATGCGCACGCGGGCCAGTTGGCCGACGAGGATGAACTCGTCGTCGGCGATCTGGGCCATGGCCACGCCGCCGGACGGCGTGCCGGCATGGGCGGGCTTTTCCTTCTGGTTGCCCGGCCACTCGCGCTCGCCGAACTGCCACTGGCCAAAGGTGACGTGGGCCTTCCAGCCCGTCATCGCAACGAACTGGTCGGCATGGTCGTCGGGCTCGGCGACACCCCAGGTGCGGCCTTCAAAGGCCCAGCGCGCCCACTGGCGCTGCATGGGACGGAAGGCGGCGTAGACCTTGGCGAAGGGCTCGAGCGTGGCCTTATCGTTGGTCTTGGCGCCCAAAGGGTAGTTGGCATAGTCGAAGTAGTCGATGCCAAAGGGGGCCACCCCCAGGCTGCCGCGGCCGAGGATGAGATAGAGGTAGCGGGCATAGGTCGAGGCGTTGCCCAGCTCGGGCACCCACAGCGGGTTGTCGGGGCGCTGGAACTTGTCGAGGTGGGCCGCGACCTTGGCCGACTCGGGGTGGTAGATGTCGGGGCCGACGATGTCGATATGGGGCGCTGCGGCCTTGTAGATGTCGATGACGTCGTAGGTCGGGCCACCGCTGGCGAAGTCCTTGTTCCAGGGCTTGGGCGGCTGCTCCAGCGGGTCGCGCAGGGCGTTGTTGACGTACATCGGCAGGTCGTGGACGGCGCGGCCGGCCTTGGCGATCTCCTCGATGTAGCGGGCGATGGCCCAGGCGTGGAAGTATTCGTCGGCGTAGTCGCCATAGACCTCGCGCCAGCTGCCCGAGGCCTTGGCCACCGGCTTCTTGTGCGCGATGACCGCGGCCGGCACCGGTTGCTCGAAGGCGGCCTGTGCGGCAGGGCCGAAGTCACGCACCAGGCCGAAGGTGCCGACCTCGTTCTCCACCTGCACCATCAGCACGGTGTGCTGCGGGTCGTCGACCTGCTTGAGATGCGTCATCAGCGCCGTGAAGGCGCGCCGGTCGGCCTTGAGCGTCTCTTCGCCGAAGGGCGACAGGCAGTAGCTGTCCTTGCCGGCCTCGTCGACCATGCGTGGGAAGCGCCGGTTGTCGAACTTGACCCAGGCCGGCGTGTACTGCGGGCTGGTGTTCTTCCAGGTGCCAAACCACAGCAGCACGACGCGCACCTGGTGCTCGCGCGCCTGCTTGAGCAGGGTGTCGACAAAGGAAAAATCGAAGCGGCCCTCAACCGGTTCGATCTGCTCCCAGGCCACGGGCACTTCGACGGTGTTGGCGTGGATGTCGGCGATGGCCGGCCAGACCTTGTCCAGGGCCTTGGGATAGTTGCTGGAGTTGTGGACCTGGGCCCCCAGGATGGTGAAGGGCTGGCCATCCACCAGCAGGGTGTGGCGGCCTTCCTTGTGCGCCAGCTGCGGCCGCTGCGCCGGGGCGGCGACGGCGAGGGACAGGGAGCACAGGAGGACCAGCGCCGCCAGGCACAGGCGGTGGGAATGAGGCTTGGGCATAGGTCGTCGTGCCCGACCGCGCCGTGGCGCGGTCGGGAAGAAGGCTCAGAAGGAATAGCGCATCTGCACCGTGTAGCGCCGGCCCGTGTAGAAGGCCGACCGTTGCATCATTCCGATGCCCTGCTGCATGTACTGCTTGTACAGGGCGTCGTTGAGGTTTTGCGCTTCGAACGAGACGCCCAGGTCTTCGTTGACCTTGTAGTGCACGCCCATGTCGACCTGGCCGTAGGCTCCACCCCAGGTCGGCAGTGAGAAGTTCGACGAGAACGGCTTCTTGTAGTTCGGGCTGTTGGGGTTGTAGTCCCAGCCGTTGCCGAAGTCGTCGTTCGTACCGAAGGCATTGGCCGCCTGCAGATACTTCGAGCGCCAGCTGTAGGCAATGCGTGCCGAGAGGGGACCGTAGTCGTAGAGCAGGGCGATGTTGAACGCCTTGCGCGACATGCCGGGCAATGGCAGGTTGCCGAGGACGTGGCCGTTGGTATCGCAGCCATAGAGGTTGCGTGCCAGCTCCGTTTCGACCGTGCCCCGTGGCGTGCACCATTCGAGGTTGATCTTGTCGTACATCGTCATCTTGCTGTCGATGTAGGTGAAGTTGCCCGACACCCCGAAGCCCGACAGCCAGCCCGGCAGCTTGTCGAAGTACTGCTGGTAGCCCACCTCGACGCCGCGCGTCTTGCCCTTGGCGCCATTGACCGGCGCGGTGATCGCGAAATCATGCGGCTGGCCGGCCGTGTCCGCGACCCGGTAGTAGCCCGTCTGGCCGATGACGACGTCCTTGATGCGCTTGTCGAACACCGCCACCGTGAACGAGCTGGTCGGGCCGAAGTAATACTCCCCCGTCAGGTCGAGATTGTTCGACTTGACCGGCTTGAGCATGGGATTGCCGCGGGCCGAGCCGGTGTAGGAGACCGAGTCGATCACCGTCTGGCCATTTTCCTGGTGCGTCTGCACGGTCTGGGAAATCGTCGTGTAGGCCTGCATCTGGTACAGGTCCGGCCGCGAGGAGCCCTTGGACAGCGCCAGGCGGTATTGCAGTTTGTCGCTCGCCTTCATGCGCAGGTTCAGGCTGGGCAAGACGTCGGAGTAGGCGTTGTGGAAGGATTGCAGGTCGGCCCTGGGCACGAGTACGGGAATGCCGGGGTTCTGCTGGTAGTTCGGCACCGAGAGGACGGTGTTGCCCACCGCATCTGCTTGTGTGTACACCGCCCGCACGCCCACGTTGCCGTCCACCGGGTAGGCCAGGTCGTCGAAGCTGAAGCGCAGCTGGCCGTAGATCGCCTGGGTGCGCTCGTTCTGCTCGTTGCGACCCTTGTCGTCGCCGTATTGGGCCGGGTTCCATTTCGCCCAGCAGGGGTCGACCTGGCAGACCTGGTCGGCATAGCCGTGGACCTTCCTGAAGCCGGCGTCGTTGAGCAGGCTCATGTCCGGCATCACCACCGACGGCGGTATCGCCCCCTTGCCGTTGAAGAAGCCGTTGAACGGCTGGATGTGGGTGTCGGCCTTGAAGCGTGGATCACTCATCCAGGCGAGCTGGCTGAACGGCTGCCATCCATCTTTGCCCACGGCCCACGGCTGGGTGATCTGGGCCCAGTCGGAGTCATGCGTCGATTCGGTCAGGGCGCCGCGATGGGTCACGCGCAAGCCGAAGCGCAGGTCGTTGAGCACCGCATGATCGAAGTTCAGCTTGCCATCGACGCGCCATGCGGTTTCATGGGCCGTCGCATGGTCCCGGTGTTCCTGCGTGGAGCCCCAGTAGTAGTTGTTCGCGTCGGCGAGGTAGGCACGGTCCGCGGCGTCGAAGTTGAAGCTCGGCGTCGACGTCGTGAAGTCGATCTGCTGCTTGGGCATCCAGCCGCCGGTACCGATCAGGTAGTCGGTGCCGTCGCTGACGGCCTTGATGTGCTGCAGGTCGGAGCGCAGGGTCAGGCTGGGCGACACCTTCGCGGTGACGTTCCATGCGATGTCGCGGGTGTCCGCCGTGCGGCCGGCGTGGCGCGCGACCGTGGCGAAGCCGATGCCCCTCACGTTCCGGTCTGGCGCGCCATCGCCCGGGGCGCGCAGCGTCCCGGTCAGCACGGCGCCGTTGGCGTCGAAGGTCGCGCCGGGGTCGAGCGTCAACTGCGTGTTGGTGCCGCCCACGGACATGGCGTTTTCCCGCGTGTCCATCTTGTACTTCGAGCGGAAGTACGTGAGCGAGGAAGAGATGTCGTCCTTGCGCCATTGCAGCGCGCCGTACAGGCCGTCACGCGTGCGGTCGAAGTCGCTGGAAGTCCAGGACCCGCCCTTGCTGATCCAGCGCAGCTGCCCGCTGGTGTCGCCGATGAGGGCGTCGGTGCGGGGGTAATAGGGCTCGACGAACAGGCCGTTGGCGCGCGTGGCGATCTTGGAATGCGCGATGTCGAGCAGGGCGCCGATCTCGCCGAGGTCGGTCTTCCAGCGGTTGGACACGAGGCCGGAGAATGAGGGCTCGGCCTTGCCGCCACGCAGTTGCTGTTGGGAGGCTTCGACCGAGAACGCGCCCTTGGGCCCCTTGAAATCGAAGGGCAGGGCGGTACGCAGATTCACCAGGCCGCCGATGGCGCCTTCGATCTGTTCCGCAGACGGGTTCTTGTAGACGTCCACGCCGGCCATCAGCTCCGGCGGCACATCCTCGAAGCTCAGCGAGCGCCCGCCATTGGCGGAGAAGGAGTCGCGCCCGTTCAACTCGGAGCGCACATAGCTCAAGCCGCGCACACTCACGCCGGTGCCCTCGGCCGCGAAGTGCATGACGCCGTCGCCGACGCCCTGCTGGGGATCGGCGCGGTTCATCGTGCGGTCAATGCTGACGCCGGCGATGCGCTGCAGCACTTCGGTGACGGACTTGTCGGGCAGCTTGCCGATGTCGTCGGCCACGATGGAGTCGACGACTTCGTCGGCGTTCTGCTTGATCTTCTGGGCCGATTGCAGGGCCGCACGCTGGCCGCTGACGACGACGGTCTCGATCTTCTGCGGCTTGGCTTCAGGGGCCGACGCAGCCGAGGCGGGCGCCGGAGCAGCCTGGCCCCAGGCCATGCTCGTGCTGAGGAGGGCCGCTTGCGCGGCGGCAAGCGAGATCGCGGTTCTCCGATAGTTGTTCACTGTGTCTCCTTTCAAGCTCTCGAGGGCTTTTGATGGGCATCGGATTCGATGACCAAGCGGGCCTGACGGGCGATTGGCAGCGCTGTCAATGCGCGTACATCAATCCGATCGCTGGTCAAACCAATTTGGTCATGCCACTCTGCCATATGGCGATTGTGGTCAGACCAGTGCATACCCCAATACTCAATTTGAGAGCTTTGCGCGGTAACATCAGAATGGACCGACTGGTTGCGTTACCATTTGGTCAGTCCAATTGTTAGGGAGCTCAGCGGACATGCCCAGTCATCACCGCGCCAGCGAATCGCGCAGGCAATATCAGTTGGTCGCCGACAGAATCCGCGCCCTGATTGACGAAGAGGAACTCGAAGCCGGTGCGCGACTGCCGGCCGAGCGTGAACTCGCATTGCAGCTCGGGGTGTCGCGTCCCTCGTTGCGCGAAGCGCTGATCGCGCTGGAGATTGACGGCCGCGTCGAGATCCGCGGTGGGTCGGGCGTCTATGTCTGTGCGTTGCCGGCGGGTGCCGGTGATGCGGCCACGTCGACGCTCGGCGAAAGTCCGGCCGAATTGATGCAGGCGCGCGTCGTGCTGGAAGGAGCCGTCATCACGCTGGCCGCCGCTCGCGTGACCAAGGCCGGTCTGCAGCGCGTCGAAGAGGCACTGGCAGCCATGCGCGAGGAGCATGCCAGTGGCCGCAAGCCGGTCGATGCGGACCGGCGCTTTCATCTCAGCATTGCCGAAATGGCAGGCAATTCCGTGCTGGTGGATATGGTCGGCACGCTGTTCGACGGCCGCCATGACCCCATCGCTGCGCGTATGAGTGGCCAGGTGGAGTCGACCCACACCTGGCAGGCTGCCGTGGGCGAGCACGAGGCCATCTACCGCGCACTGGAAGCACGCAACCCTCAGGCCGCGGCCGCGGCGATGTGCAGCCATTTGCTGGCCTCGCATGGGCGCTGGACCGGTGAACCGGCTGACGGGTCCAGCAAGGCAACCGGCAGCGGCTCGTAAACAAGGCATCGGTTGCGCGAATCGGTCGGGATCGGCCGCCTCGGGCGCTGCCGGAATCCGGGCTTGGCTGTTGAGCGCGTCCACGGTGCGAGAAAGTTCAACCGTCATGTCCAATCCGCAACATCGTGGCGATGAAGGTCGCCGCCAATATCAGCTGGTCGCCGACCGCATCCGTGCCCTCATCGAAGCGGAGGGGCTGAAGCCCGGCGCGCGCCTGCCCGCCGAGCGGGAGCTGGCGGCAAAATTGGGTGTCTCGCGGCCCTCGCTGCGCGAGGCCCTCATCGCCCTGGAGATCGATGGTCGAGTGGAGATCCGCGGCGGCTCGGGTGTCTATGTGTGCACGCCTGCGGATGAAGGCGCCGGCGCGACGTCATCGCTGGGCGACAGTCCCGCCGAGCTCATGCAGGCGCGCGTCGTGCTCGAGGGGGCTGTCATCATGCTGGCGGCAGCCCGCGTGACCGCCGAGGGGCTGCGGCGGTTGGGAGATGCCTTGGCTGCAATGCAAGCAGAACACGCCCGCGGCAACAAGCCGGTCGAGGCGGACCGGCGCTTTCACATCTGCATTGCCGAGATGGCTGGCAATTCCCTGTTGGTGGACATGGTGGGCGCGCTTTTCGATGGCCGCCATGGCGCGATTGCGGCCCGCATGAGCGGGGAAGTCGAGTCCTCGCAGCAGGCCTGGCAAGTCGCTCTTGGCGAGCATGAGGCGATCTACCGTGCGCTGCAGGCGCGCAACCCGCAGGCGGCTGCGGCCGCCCTGTGCAGTCATCTGCTGGCCTCTCACGGGCGCTGGGTTGGCGAGCCCGCCGAGCTGTTGCTCAGTGGCGCTGCCAGCCTCTGAACGGCCCCGGCGCCGGGACAGAGATCAGGGGCGCTGACTGCTCGCCAGCTTCGCGACGAATTCGGTGTGCGACGGCATGAGCTGCACCGCGTGCTGGATGGCGTCACGAACGCCCCAGAGGTGCCGCCGGATCTGCTCCAGGTCGACCAGGTCGATATAGGGGTCATAGCGCTGCGGCGTGAGGCCCAGGCCGAAGAACAGCGAGGCCCAGGAAGGCTCCGCGAATCCCTCCGGCTCCAGGATGGCCACCCGCCCGGTCTGGCGGAACAGCTCGATCTGGTGGGCCAGCGCATCCGGAATGCTCATGGCGGCGCATTGCCGCCAGAACTCGCTGTCGCGACGCTCGCCGAGCTTGTAGTGCAGGATGATGAAGTCACGCACCGACTCGTAGCGATAGGCCATCTGGCGGTTGAACTCGTCGGCCAGCTTGGGAGCGAAGTCCCGGTCGGGCAGCAGGGAGGTCAGCCGGCCGACGCCGTCCATGATCAATTGGATGCTGGTCGATTCCAGCGGCTCGAGGAATCCCGATGACAGGCCGATGGCGACGACGTTCTTCACCCATCCCTGCTTGCGCCGGCCCGTGACGAAACGCTGCTGGCGCGGCTGGTCCAGGGCCTTGCCGTCGAGGTGGCTCAACAAGAGTTGCGCGGCGCCGTCGTCGCTGAGGTGGCTGCTGCAGTAGACCAGGCCGTTGCCGGTGCGGTGCTGCAAGGGGATGCGCCATTGCCAGCCCGCGCTGCGCGCGGTCGACGTCGTGAAAGGCGTCATCGGATCGACGCGCTCGCAGGGCACGGCGAGGGCCCGGTCGCAGGGCAGCCAGTGGCTCCAGTCCTCGTAGAGGGAGTTCATCGCGCCGCCGATCAGCAGCGCCCGGAATCCCGAGCAGTCGATGAAGAGGTCGCCCTCGATACGTCGCCCGTCGCTCAGGTGAACCGCCGTGACGAAGCCATCCTGCTCGGATGTCTCCACGCGCACGATGGTGGCTTCGATGCGTTGGGCGCCATGGCGGAGGGCGTAGTCGCGCAGATAGGCGCCGTAAAGCGAGGCGTCGAAGTGGTAGGCGTAGTTGAAGGCGTTGGCCGGTGACGGTTCGCCGGGTTGGGGTGGCACAAAGCGCGAGCTGCGCGCCATCATCGTCGCGGTCGACCACTCCTCGTAGGAGGGCAGGTGGGGGTCGAGCTCCCGCAGGCGCAGCCAGAAGGCCCACAGCGGCCGGTTATGGATGGCCGGGCCGAAGCCGCCGAAGCCGTGGAAGAAGCGGTGACCGACGCGGCCCCAGTCGCAGAACTCGATGCCCAGCTTGAAGCTCGCCTTGGTCTTGCGCACGAAGTCGGCTTCATCGATGCCCAACATCTGGTTGTAGAAGCTGATGGTGGGCAGCGTCGCCTCCCCCACGCCGACCGTGCCGATCTCCGCCGACTCGACGACGGTGACGTCGCAGTGGTCCGGCAGATCAGGCCTGCAGAGCATGCGGGCCAGCGGCGCCGCGGTGATCCAGCCGGCGCTGCCGCCGCCGACGATGACGACTCTTCTTAGAGCGCGACTTTCCATGAAAAGAACCCTCCGGTGTGTTTTGGTCAGGCCAGTTTGGTCAGACCGGGAGTTTGCCCTAGTCAAAACTGGTCCGACCAGATTTATGATGGTTCGACCAGTCCTCAGCGGCATTGCGGACGGTGGTCGGGGCCCTGGCAGGTGCTCGCGCCCGATGCCGCAACTATTTCGAAGAACCAGGAGACAGATCCGTGAAGCAGAAAATGGTTCCGCACGCCCGCAAATTGACACTGTTGGCAACGTGCGCCTTGTTGGCCGCATGCGGCGGCGGTGGTGAAGGGGGAGCGACTTCTGGCGGGCGCCAGCAATTCATCACCTTCCAGTATCCCGGCGGCGGCATGCTGCTGGACCCGCCGACAACGCTGTCAGCCACCACGAGCTCAGGTCTGGAGGTGACCTTCAAGTCCAGCACGCCCGACTATTGCACGGTCGCCGGCAACAAGCTCACGCTGGTCAAGGCGGGCGAGTGCCGTGTGGTGGCCACGCAGCAGGGCGGCAAGTCTGCCGATGGCGTGCAGTGGGCTCCCGCGGACGACGTCAGCCAGCTGTTCAACGTGCTGAAGCACACCCAGCAGATCGCGTTTGCGCCGCCTGACTACGTCCTCAGCAAGGCGACCACTTCGGTCACCCTCACTGCAACGGCGGAATCCAAGGGGCCGGTCACGTTCACGGCAGATACGCCCGCCAACTGCTCCATCACCGGCGACCAGCTCAAGCTGCTGGGCAAGGGCACTTGCGCAGTGACGGCCACTCAAGCTGGCAACGACACCTATGCGGCGCAGTCGACGCAGCGCTTCATCGCCGTCGACCCCCTGCTGCTGGCGGATGGCTTCGATGTCGCGACCGGCAACGGCGCGGGCTCTTCGAGCGATCTGCGCACGGCGCAAGGCGGCGGGGTCGCGGTCAATCCCTGGGACAGCACCCTGAACTCGGGCTGGCAATGGTGCGGCAGTGATCGGCCTGACTGGTGCTATCACACCGTCTCGTCCGACGGCAAGACGCTGGTCTCGGCGCTGGAGGTGCCGAAGGCCAACTTCCCGACCGGCTGGCACACCGGCCTGAACCAGATCGACATCTTCGCGCCGGGCAAGACGGCGTTCAACGGCGGTGGTGACACGACCGGTGGCCTTCGGG
Source organism: Roseateles saccharophilus (assembly GCF_031458095.1). Lineage (GTDB taxonomy): Bacteria > Pseudomonadota > Gammaproteobacteria > Burkholderiales > Burkholderiaceae_C > Pelomonas > Pelomonas saccharophila_A. Next base: position 37,352 of record NZ_JAVDXU010000001.1, on the reverse strand, counting down.
TCACGACCGAGACGTCCCTGGGCTTCACCATGGGCGTGCCCCAAGGCCTGTACGCCGCCGGCAAACCCGTCGTGCTCTATCTTGATCTGGGCAAGAACAACGGCGGCTGCAATGTCGAGCTGGCCACCCTGGTCTGGCCGCGGGCGCCTGGCTTTGCGGCCTACAACATCCCGCTGAGCAACTTTGCCGTCACGAACAACTGCGGCATCGCGGGCGTGACCGCCGCTTCGGTGGACGACAACATCCGCAAGCTGCCCAACCCCTGGGATGCGACCGGCATGCCCACGAACATCGGTGCCTTCAATACGGCCCTCGATGGCTTCAAGGATGCGCGCACCTCGGCCATGACCTTGATGGGCTCCTCCGACATCGTGCGCATGCGGTTGAAGCTCTTCGACATCAACGACACCAATCCGGGCACGGCGTTCTATTCATCCTCCATCGGCCTCACCGGGGCTATCACCATCCAGTAGTCCCTCGTGACCGGCAGTCGGGGCGGCCATCAGCGGGCGAACAGCCGCCGCCGGCTACACGGTGCCAAGCATTCGTGACGCTTTCCTGGCGTCGCCAGAACATCGAAGCAACGGAGACACCTTATGAAAAAAGAATTCCAGACCACCGCGATCTATCGCGGTGTCATTCACCTGGCGCTGCTGAGCGCAGGTGGGGGCGCGTTTGCGCAAACGCAGCCAGCGGCGGACAAGACCCCGACCGCGCTGGAGACGGTGGTCGTCAAGGGCCAGCGCGCCGCCCTGCAGAGCGCGCAGAAGATCAAGCAGAACTCCGAGGAGATCGTCGACTCGGTGACGGCCGAAGACGCGGGCAAGCTGCCCGACAAGTCCATCACCGAAGTGCTGCAACGCATCGTCGGCGTCACTGTCGAGCGCCTGCGTTCCACCAACAACGACCCCAAGCACTTCTCGGAGGGCAGCGATGACCGCATCAACGTGCGCGGCCTGTCCTGGGGATCGTCCACGCTCAATGGGCGCGAAATCTTCTCTGCCGGCTGGCCGGGGCGCGACCTGAGCTGGAGTGCGGTTCCCTCGGAACTGATGGCTGGCGTGGACGTCTACAAGAACCCGTCGGCGGAAAAGATCGAGGGCGGCGTCGCGGGTCAGGTGGACCTGCGCACCTGGCTGCCGTTCGACTTCCCCGGCACCAAGCGCTCCATCGCCTTCGGCGGCAACTACGAGCAGCGGACGAAGAAGGCGTCGCCGGCGCTCTCCGGCCTCTATTCGACCCGGTGGGAGACTGATTCGGGCCGCTGGGGGGCACTGGTCGATCTGGCGATGAACCACTCGACCTACGAGCAACAGAACCTCCAGGTCGGGGCCTACTTCCCGCGCACCGACATCGTGGCGGGCAAGACGGTGTGGATGCCCACTGGGGCCAACTGGGGCCAGAACCTCGGCACCAGCGACCGCCAGGGGTTCTACGGTGCCCTGCAGTGGAAGAAGAACGAGATGCAGTCGTCGCTGACGGCCTTCGTCTCGAAGTCCAAAGAGGAGAACACCGGCTCGAACATCTACCCGAACTTCTCGGACGGCAACTTCAACGCGTCGCCGTACAACGTGCTGGTCGAGAACCCGGTGGTCGATGATCGCGGTGTGGTGGTGTCGGGCCACTACAGCTATCCGTTGCGATTGCCCCGTGATGCCAACGGCAACATCACGGACTTCAGTCGTGGCGGCAAGGGCGCTGCCCAGTTCGCCGATGGCGGCATCAGCATGGGCACCAGCCGTGCATTCAACCAGCACCGCACGAAAACCAGCGAACTGGCCTGGAATTTCCAGTGGAACGTCAACGAGCGCTTCGCACTGCAAAATGATCTGCAGTGGGTGAAATCCACCTTCCGTACCCGCGGCGAAGAAGTGCAGACGGCCACCTCGCTGCCGAGCATGGACATCACCACCTCCGGCACCAGCCCGGTGCAGCTCGGTTTCGACGACAAGTCGCGCACCTTCCTGGCGGATCCTGGCAACTATTACTGGTTGTCCGTGATGCCTGGCCGTTACAAGGGCGAAGCCAACCTGTACGCCTGGAAGGCCGATGGCAAGTTCCTCTTCGAGGACAACCCGGTGCTGCGCGACCTGAGGTTCGGTTTCCGCACCACCTACCGCACCTCGGTGCGGGAAGTGGGGGTCTATGCGGGTGATACGGGCAGCGTGGGCTGGAAGTCGATCGCCGAGCCCTGGGTCGTGACCCAGACGAGGACGCCCGGCCAGTTGGCCAACGGGTCGGACAACGGCGGCTGGCAGTCGCGCGCCAACTTCGCCTACCTGAGCGATCCGCGCTATGCGGCCGCTGCACCGGTGGAGGTGTACAACTACAAGGCCACGGGAGGCAACACCCTGCCGAGCGTCGTGTTTCCCACCTATGGCGCCCTCAAGGACTACAACACCTACGCCAAGCTGCTGGGAGATGTGCGCTACAACCAGTGCCTGGACGGGCAGAAGTGGGCCAGGGACTGGAACACCAACAATCCGACTCAGCCGATCAACGTTGCGACCTGCAATCAGTCGGACTACATCTGGGATACCACGCTGCGCTACGGCCTGAACCCGAACATGATCAGCGACGTCTCCGAGCGTACGCATGCCGTCTACGGCAACCTGCGCTTCGGTTTCGACGACTGGAAGGTGCCGATGGAAGGCAACATCGGCGTACGCTTCGTCTACACGGCGCGCGCTTCGCACGGCCACACCACCTTCGACGCCAAGTACGACAACCGCACTCCGCCTGATGCGCCGCGCTTCGCGGCGATCAATGAAGACCTCGATGTGGACGCCAGCCATGTCGATGCGCTGCCCTCGATGAACCTGAAGTTCAACCTCAGCGGCGACAACAAGCTGCTGGGGCGCATCGGCATGGCCAGGAGCGTCTACCGCCCGGGCTTCAACCAGCTGCAGGAGTCGGTGAAGCTGAGCCAGAACATCAACACCGCGAACAACCAGATCACCTACACCGGCGAGAACACCGGCAATGCCAAGCTCAAGCCGCTGACGGCCGACAACTTCGACCTGGGGCTGGAGTGGTATCCGCGCAGTGGCCAGATGCTCTCCGCCACGGCCTTCTACAAGGACGTGAAGGACCTGATCTACAAGTCCTCCTACACCCGCGACTACATGAGCATTGCGGGCAATCCGCAGACCTTCCTGATCACGGGCCCGCGCAACGCGGCCCGGGCCTGGGTGTATGGCATCGAACTCAAGGCCGAGACCTACCTCGACCACTTCAACTTCCTGAAGAACAACCTGCCCGACTGGGCCCTGGGTTTCGGCGTCTCGGCGGACTACACCTACCTCGGCAGCGCCCAGAGGTTCTATCGCAATGCCCAGGTGCAGTACTGCCCGGCCAACGGCACGATCACCAGCGACGCGCTCAAGGTCTACGGCTGCGACACCAATGGCATGCCGCTGGGGGCCTTGCCGGTGCCCGGGCTGGTGAAGAATGCCGCCAACTTCGCGCTGCGCTATGACCGCTATGGCTTCTCCGCCCGCCTGGCCTACAACTGGACCAGCCGCGTGCTGAAGAATGTCGGCAACGACAACAGCCCGAACGGCCAGAACGGCACGAGCGCCGATCCGGCGCGCATCGGTGCGCAAGACACCTGGTGGGGCCTGCCCCAGTACCAGGAGGGCTTTGGCCAGTGGGACGGCAGCGTGTCGTACAACTTCACGGACAAGTTCGGCATGTCGCTCAGCGTGACGAACCTGAACAACGTGACGGTGCGCTACTCCAACCTGCAGGCGCCGGGCTTCATGGGCACGAGCTGGAACTTCCCCGGCCGCAGTTACTACCTCACCGGTCGCTACGACTTCTGATGAGGACCGGGGCAGCCGCCCCGGCTCGTTGGCAGGCCGGCCGGCAGATGCGGCCGGCCTTTTGGCCTTTTTCGGACGTTTCATGGAACATGGCGGCATCCACCCCAGGGTGCTCACCGGTTCAGCATCGAAAGCAGAGTCATGTCGCAGAAGTACGAGCGCATCGTGGTCGTCGGGGGAGGCAGCGCCGGCTGGATGACGGCCGCGGCCCTGGTCACCGGGCTGAAGGGCAGGGCGACGGTCGAGGTCGTCGAGTCCGAGGAGATCGGCATCATCGGCGTCGGTGAGGCGACCTTCCCCTCCATCCGCAACTACAACCAGTTGATCGGCATTGACGAGGCCGAGTTCCTGCGCGCCACCACCGGCAGCTACAAGCTCGGCATCCACTTCTGCGACTGGCTGGAGGTGGGGCGGGACTACTTCCACACCTTCGGCCACTTCGGCAACCTCTACGGCTCGCAGACCCTGTGGGCCCAGCACCGTCGCCTGGGGTTGACCGAACCGCTGGGCCTGCAGTGCGTGCCCACCGTGATGGCGATGAAGGGCCGCTTCGTGCTGCCCTCGGAGCAGCAAGAGTTCAAGTACGCCTACCACTTTGACGCCGTGCAGTACGCGGCCTTCCTGCGCAAGCTGGCGCTGCAGCGCGGCGCCCGCCACACCCTCGGGCGCATCGTCGACGTGTCGCGGCACGCCGACGGCAATGTGGCCGCCCTGCAGCTGGATGACGGGCGGCGCATCGAGGGCGACCTCTTCGTCGATTGCTCGGGCTTTCGCTCGCTGCTGCTGGGCGGCACGCTGGCCGAGCCCTTCGTCGACTTCAGCCACTGGCTGCCCGTCGACGGCGCCTGGGCCTGCCCGACCGAAAGGGCCGGCGAGGAGCTCACGCCCTACACCCGGGCCACGGCGCTGGAGGGCGGCTGGGCTTGGCGCATCCCGTTGCAGAACCGCACCGGCCACGGCCATGTCTTCTCCAGCCGCTTCATCGACGTGGACCGCGCACGCGACCAGTTGCTGGCGCAGCTGGACGGCAAGCCCGTCGCCGAGCCTCGCCTGCTGCGCTTCAAGACCGGCCACCGCCGGCGCTTCTGGGTCGACAACGTCATTGCCATCGGCCTGTCGTCCGGCTTCCTGGAGCCGCTGGAGTCCACCAGCATCTATTTGGTCCAGGACGCCATCGCCCGGCTGATGGTGCTGCTCACCGCGGGACGGCCGCTGCACGAGAACGACCGCGCGCTGTTCAACGAAGGCGCCGTGCGGCGCTTCTCGCGCATCCGCGACTTCATCATCCTGCACTACTGCCTGACCCGCCGCCGCGACAGCGAGCTGTGGCGTCATGTGTCGTCGATGGCCCTGCCCGAAACGCTGAACTTCCGGATGGAACTGTGGCGGCGCTACGGCGTGCTGCACGAGTACGACGAGGAGGGTTTCGACGCCACCAGCTGGCTGGCCGTGCATGCGGGCATGGACCACTGGCCCGAGCGGGAGGACCCGGTCTTCGCCGAAGTCCCGCCCGAGCTCGCCGCATCCGCGCTGCGCGACCGGCGCGCCGCCATCGCCGCCTCGGTGGAGCGCATGCCGCCCCACCATCGCTTGCTCCAGCAGGTGCTGGGGCGATGAACTGCGCCGGCTGAAGGAGACCACCCATGTCGCAGAAGGTCGATCGCATCGTCGTCGTGGGCGGCGGCAGCGCGGGCTGGATGACGGCGGCCGTGCTGGCCAGCGGCCTGAAAGGCCGGGCCACGGTCGAGCTGGTCGAGGCCGAGGAGGTCGGCATCATCGGCGTCGGCGAGGCCACCTTGCCATCGATCCGCAACTACAACCAGTCGCTGGGCATCGACGAGGCCGAGTTCCTGCGCGCCACCCATGGCAGCTTCAAGCTCGGCATCCGCTTTCGCGACTGGCTGGAGGTCGGCCAGGACTACTTCCACACCTTCGGCCCGCTGGGCAATCTGTCCGGCTCGCAGGCGCTGTGGGGCCAGTACCGGCGCACGCAGCAGGACGGGCCGCTGGGCCTGCAGTGCGTGCCCACGGTGATGGCGATGAAGGGCCGCTTCACGCTGCCCGATGAGCAGTCGCAGTTCCGCTACGCCTACCACTTCGACGCCGTGCTGTACGTCGCCTTCCTGCGCAAGCTGGCGATGCAGCGCGGCGCGCGGCACACGCCGGGCCATATCGTCGACGTGGTGCGCCGCGCCGATGGCGGGGTGGCTGCCCTGCAGCTGGCCGATGGCCGGCGCATCGAGGGTGACCTCTTCATCGACTGCTCGGGCTTCCGCTCGCTGCTGCTGGGCGGTGCGCTGGCCGAGCCCTTCGTCGACTTCAGCCACTGGCTGCCCGTCGACGCCGCCTGGGCCTGCCCCTGCGAGCGCAGCGGCGAGGAGATCCCGCCCTACACCACCGCCACGGCGCTGGAGGGCGGCTGGGCCTGGCGCATCCCGCTGCAGAACCGCACCGGCCACGGCCATGTCTTTGCCAGCCGCTTCGTCGACGTGGACCGCGCCCGTGAGCAACTGCTGGCGCGCCTGGACGGCAAGCCGCTGGCCGAGCCGCGCCTGCTGCGCTTCACCACCGGCCACCGCCAGCGCTTCTGGGTCCACAACGTCGTGGCCATCGGCCTGTCCTCGGGCTTCCTGGAGCCGCTGGAATCCACCAGCATCTACCTCATCCAGGACGGCATCGGCCGGCTGATGGCGGCGCTGTTGGCCGGCCGGCCGCTGAACGAGGGCGATCGCGCCCAATTCAATGCCGGCTCGACGCGCCGCTTCGAGCGCACCCGCGACTTCATCATCCAGCACTACTGCCTGAGCCGTCGCCGCGATAGCGAGCTGTGGCGCCACGTGTCCTCGATGCCGCTGCCCGAGACGCTGGCCTTCAAGCTGGAGCTGTGGCGCCGCTTCGGCGTGCTGCACGAGTACGACGAGGAATGTGCCGACGCCAACAGCTGGCTGGCCATCTACGCCGGCATGGACTCCTGGCCGGAACGCGAGGATCCCGTGGTCGCGGAGATTCCGCGCGAACGGGCCTTGCAGGCCCTGCAGGGCCGCGGCCGGGCCATCGAGGCTTCGGTGGAGCGCATGCCCCTGCACCACCAGCTGCTGCAGCAGGTGCTCGGCCAGGCGACGCCTTGAAGCCTTCCGCCACCCCTTGAGCCGCCCCTTCTTGTTAACTGCCATGAACTTGCCCGCCCTCTCGCCCAGCTTCGCCGCAGCCCCGACCCTGGGCTCATCGCCTTGGCGGCGAGGATTCAACGGCTACGGGCTGCTCATCACCGTGCTCGTCCACCTGCTGTTGCTTGCGGTGGTGCTGAGCTGGCGTACGCGTGTGCCGCCCCCCAAACCGCGCAACACCGACATGACCCTCATCACGCTGAAGGAGCAGCCCAAGCCTCTCCCACCGCCGGTGCTTGCGCCCAAGCCGGAGTTCCAGCCGCCCAGCCTCCCCGCCATTCCCGAGCCTGCACCCATCGTCGTGGTGGAGACCCCGAAACCCGCGCCGGTTGCAGCGACTGTGGTGGCGCCGCCATTAGCCGCCGCGCCGACCGCCGCGCCCGCTGCTGCGCCGGTGGCCGCGGCGCCGGCCAGTGCTGCCGCTGCGCCCGTGGCCAAGGCCGTGGGCAGCACCAAGCTGGTCGAGGACTGCACCGATGCGCCAGACCGCATGATGGTGGCCGAGGTGTACCGGCTGAGCAGCAGCGACAAGTCGGTGAAGGACATGAACCGGCGCAAGCCCATCCGCACGGTCTGCCTGGCCCAGCTGAACTTCGCCCCGCGCAACATGGGCCTGGGCATTCCGGGGCTGGATCTCAGCGAGTGGTACGGGCTGGACATCCGCTTCACCGTCAACGTGCCGCAGGACGGCCCCCGGGATTTCCTGCTGCTGAGTGACGATGGCGCCGTGCTGTTCGTGGACGATGTGCCCCTCGTCAACAACGACGGGCTTCACCAGCCCCGTGCGTTGATGGATACCGTGAACCTCGGCAAGGGCATCCATCACGTGCGCGTGCGCTACTTCCAGGGGCCTGGCGACGGCGCCTTGATGCTGGGCTGGAAGAAGCCGGGCGAGGCCGACTACCAGCCCATCCCGACCCGGCTGCTCGGGCGTCCGCCGGCTGCCGCTTCGGCACCGCAGTAGGAAAGGCCGTCGCCGGCGATTCGATCCAAGGGAGTGCACAAGATGAACAAAGCACCCACTCGTCGTGCCAGCCGCACCGCATATGCGGTAGCAGCCTTGCTGCTGCTGGCCGGCGGCGCGGCCTGGCTGCGCGGCCGCGCCGCGGCCAGCCGCGCGCCGGTTGCCTTGCAGGTTCCGGCATCCCAACAGGCGGCGGCGCCCGCCGAATTGGCTTCGCCGACGCCGGCATCGACCGCAAGCGCCCTCGCGCCGCAAGCGCGCCCAGCTGCTCCCTTCCTCCCGCCGAAGGACTTGCCTGGCGTGGCGCTACGCAAGGTCCAGCTGGCGCTGAGCGGCGGCAGCGCAGCCGATGCGCTGCGGGCGGCGCATGCGCTGACCGATTGCGTGCAAGCGTCCAGGATTGTCGATGCGCTGTTCATCGTCCGCGATCAGCAGCGCGAGGTACCACCTGTGATCAGACAGAGGGTGGACGGCCCCAGCGACGTGACCCAAGAGAAGATCGAGCAAGCCCAGCAGGAGCAGCGGCGCTGCCAGGTCTTCGACGCCGCCACGTTGGCGCGCCGCGGCGAGTTGTTCCAAAAAGCCTATGAGGGGGGTGCGCAGGGATCGGCTCTGGCCTACCTGCAATGGTTGCAGTCCGTCGACGAAGTCTCGGACAGGGCCCGGGGGAAGGACGATCCGGCGCTGGTGGGCAGGTTGCAAGCCGAGGTGCGCTTGGCAGCCGAGGCGGGGGACATGAGCTTGCTGCCCGTCCTGGCCTTCGCCGACGGCGACACTGGGCGCCAGTTGGGCATCACACCCGTGCAGCAACAGGCATTCAAGGAGGCGTGGCTGCTCATGCTGGTGGATGGCGTGCCCGGCGATACCACGCAGGTGCGAAAGGCCATTGATGCGCAGCTCCCACCTTCAGCGCCCCTCACCGCCGCGCAACAAAGCGAGGCCGACGCGCTGACGACACGAATGGTCGACGCCTGGCGCCGCAGAAACGGGCGCTGATCCCTCTGGTTTCCATCCACGACTTCCATGCCAGGATCCTCGCCGCGACCTCCAGTTGAGCAATAACCGCACTCCGACAGGATGGCCGGCATCCATCGCCGCCTGCGCTGGCTCATCGCCGCCGAGGACGCCCTGGTCGCGGCGCTACGGCGCCTGCAATCATTCGCGAACACACTGACGCCCCGTCACCAACCCCTAAGGAAGCCCATGTTCAATGCGCCCTGGACCACGCTGGCCACGGCTTTTCTGCTGCTTTCGGCCGGTTCTGCCGACGCCCAGCAACCGGGCGCGGCGAACCTCGAGCGTGTCGCGGTGGCCGGCAGGAGAGCCGAAGTCTCCAGCTGGTTCCGCGCCGAAAGCCAGCGCTTCGTCGTCTACTCGGACACCCGGGAAGAAGACGTCACCCCGCTGCTCGGCAACCTGGAGAAGCTCGACCACCTGTTGCGCATCTACACCCAGCCGGTCCGCCCATCCGAGCCGCAGCAAGCGAAGCTGACCCTGTACTACCACGCCGGCCTTTCGGGCCTGCGCGAGGTCGACGACAGCGGGCCGGCCGATGCCGTCGGCCTGTACAGCAGCAGCGCCTGCGGCGTGCAGGGGTTCGGGGTTCATCTGGAACGCATTCCCAACCTGGCCGACCGGGAGCTCGAGAAGTCCCCGCTGAACGACAGCCTGAGCCATGTCTTCGAGGCCTATGCGCGGCACTTCCTTTACCGCCACACGGACATACGTGCGCCGGCGTCTTTCATCGAAGGCTTCGCGCAGTACTTTTCCAGCGTGCGTTTCTCGGAGCAGCAGATGGCGCTGGGCCGGTCGCCGCATGCCATCGCCCGCTACCTGAAATTCCTCGGCGACGGCCACAAATACAGCCTGGAATGGGAGGACGTGCTGGAGGGGAGGCTGGCCAACGCGCGCAACTACGCCGGCGACGCCGGCGTGCGCCTCGAGTTCGAGGCGAAATCCTGGCTGTTGACGCACTACATGATGTCGTCGGAGGACAACCGCAAGCGCATGGGCCGCTACCTCCAGTTCGTCGGCGGCGGGGCTTCGCCAACGGTCGCGTTCGAACGCGCCTTCGACATGAAGACGGCCGACATGGGCGCGGTGTTGTGGCGCTATGGCTTGCGCGGCACGCAGGTCTTGCGGGTGGAGCACCCGGCGCTGCCGGCGGCCCGCGTCAGCTTCCGAACGCTGCCGCTCGCGGCAGGCGAATTGCTGCTGGCCGACGCCGCGTTGAAGTCCTGCCCGGGCCGGCAGACCGGGCAGGCGCTGCTGAAGAAGGTCGCCCGCCTGGCGGACCGGTTCCCGGACTCGGATGCGGCCCGCCTGACGCTGAGCCGGGCCCAGATCGACTGGGGCGATGCGCAGCAGGCCCTGTCAAGGCTGGAAGCCGTCCTGCGGGACGACGACGCGAACCTCGAGGCCCAGTACCTGGCCGGCATGGCCCGGCTGCGTCTGGCCGGGCGCAGCGAGGGCGAGGCGCGGCGCGGGCAGCTGCAGGCCGCGCAGCGCCATCTCCAACGCGCGAGCGGGCTGAGCCGGCAATCGCCGGAGGCGACCCTGGCCCTCTTCAAGGCCGAGGTGGCCGCGAGCGAGACGCCGGACGACGCCGCGCTGCAAGGCGTCATCTCGGCCTGGCAGGCCGCCCGCGACGTCGATGCCGTCGGCCGATCCGCGGCACTGGCCCACGCCTATGCCGGCAACGCGGACGAGGCCTACCGGACCCTCGGTTCACTGGTACAGGACCCGCGCGACCCGCCCATGGTCCAGTGGGCCAGGCAATGGCAGGCCCGCCTCGAAACCGGTGTCAGCCGCGCTGACATCCTCGCGGAGATGCGAAGCATCGATGCACCCGATGTCCCGCTCAAGGAATGGACCATCGACAAGCAGAGCGTGCTGCAGAAGGTGGAGCGCAATTCAGGCCTGGAGGCGGCGGAATCCTTCATCAAGGAGCAGCAGCGGCAGAGCCAAGGCCTGCAGCCGCAGAACAACCCCGGTGGTGGCGCCGAGAAGAGATAGCCCCGTTGTACCGGCTTGGCCGGACGAGCCGTTTTCCGGAGTCTCACGATGACCATCGCCCATCGATCCCCTCTCAACGACATCCGCAAGTTCGCCCTCGCCGCGGGTTGCCTCGGCTTGGCCGGCTGCATCGTCAACGCAACCAGGCTCTATGCCGGCGGGACACCCGCCCCCGGCAGCAGTCGAGCCATTGCCATCGTCGGCCTGACAGTCGACCGCGCATCGCGCCTCCAGGATTTCAGGGTGGTCCTGGACCAATACGACATCGCCCGGCAGGCGATCACCGGCGGCTGCTGGACCTACAACCGGATCGAGGCTGCGGTGCCCGGGGCCGGCGCGCCGATCCGCTTCTTCGCCTTCGAACTGCCGGCGGGGCATTACATCTACAGCGCCTTCAACAGGATGCACGAGGTCAGCGGCGTGCGCTTCGATGGTATCGACCAAGCCTTCCAGTTGCCCGCCGGCCACACCGTCTACATCGGCAACTTCGTGCTGGACGGCGACAGGGTGGCGCTACGCCGCGAACTTGACCAGGACCGCGCAGCGCTGACGCAGGCCTTGCCGAAGCTGGCACCGGCGGTCGAGGCAGCCGCGGTCGTCACGGCATTGCCGGCCAAGCCGTTCATGTGCGCGCCTTGACGCAGGAGACGAAACGCGGCCTCGACGAGGATGAGGCCGGAATGCCTGGCATCAGCCAGCGCGGCCTGGCGAGGAGGGCATAGGGTTGGCACCGCGGCTGCGATCGTCATCTCGATAGCCTTATTGGGCCTGTTCGGGCGTCCGCCCAATGCCACCATCGCGGCTGCCGAATAGCCACAGCAGCAACAGCGGCCGTCCCACCAGGGGATACGAAAACCGGCATCGACTCGACCGAAAACACGATTGGCACCTTTGAACGCAAGCCCGTACACCGCAAGCCACGACAACACCGAGACAAGAAAACCTCCCATGTCATTGAACCGCAGGAATTTGATCGGCGCAGGCCTCACCGGCATCGCGGCGTCCACGCTGCCCGCCCAGGCCGCCTCCTCCGCAGCAGCATCCGCCAAGGGCTTGCTGGCGCCCACGCCGCCGATGGGCTGGAACAGCTGGAACAGCTTTGCCACCACCATCAACGAGGCCCAGGCCCGCGAGACCGCCCGCATCATGGCTGACAGGCTGCTGCCGGCCGGCTACAGCGTCTTCACCATCGACATCCAGTGGTACGAGCCCGGGGCGTCGAGCTACACCTATGCCGCCAACCCCGAGCCGGCGCTGGACGGCTACGGCCGGCTGATCCCGGCCGAGAACCGCTTCCCGTCCAGCGCCGGTGGCAAGGGCTTCGCCGCGCTGGCGGCCGACGTTCACGCCATGAGCCTGAAGTTCGGCATCCACCTGATGCGCGGCATCCCGCGCCTGGCCGTGAAGCGCAACCTGCCCATCCTGGGCACGTCCTATCGCGCCGCCGACATCGCCGACACCACCAGCATCTGCACCTGGAACCCCGACATGTACGGCGTCGACATGCGCAAGCCCGGCGCCCAGGCCTACTACGACAGTGTCTTTGCGCTCTATGCCTCCTGGGGCGTCGACTTCATCAAGATGGACGACATGAGCCGCCCCTATGACGCCCATGCGCCGGAGATCGAGGCCGCCCACCGCGCCATCCAGCGCACCAAGCGGCCCATGGTGCTCAGCCTGTCGCCCGGCGAGACACCGGTGAGCCGCGCCGAGCATGTGCGCCGGCATGCGCAGATGTGGCGCATCTCCGACGACTTCTGGGACGAGTGGCACATGCTGGAGGCCCAGTTCACCCGCCTGGAAAACTGGAACCCCTGGCGGCAGCCTGGCGCCTGGCCGGACCCGGACATGCTGCCGCTGGGCCGCCTGGCCCTCGGTGAGCGCGACACCCGCTTCACCCCCGACGAACAGCGCACGCTGATGACGCTGTGGGCCATCACCCGCTCGCCGCTGATCATGGGCGGCGACCTGCGCCACCTGGACGAGGCGACGCTGGCGCTGCTGACCAACCCCGAGGTGCTGGCCGTGGACCAGTCGAGCTCGGACAACCGGCCGCATTTCGTCGAGGACTTCGTGCGCATCTGGTCGGCACGGCCGGCCGACGGCAAGGGCCGCTACGTCGCGCTGTTCAACCCGACCGACAAGGCGCGTGAGGTCTCCGTTGCGCTGCGGGACCTGGGCTTGGACGGCGTGCGCCAGGTGCGCGACCTGTGGACCAGAGGGCCGCTGGCCCCGGCCGCCGGGCGCTTCGCTGCGGTCCTGCCGTCGCACGGCGCCGGTCTCTATCTGCTCAGCTGACGAGTCGCTCGGCCCGGCCGCTGGGTTGGTTCTGCGGCAGCGGGCCCGCACCTCGCTAGATGCGCGAAGGAGCGCAGACTGGCGTCGCTGACGGGACCACAATGCCAGGCGGGAGCCGGCAGGGTCTACGAGGAGGACGCATGGTCGACGCCGTGGCAGCGATCGTCATCTCGGGAGTGTTTGCGGGCCTGCTCGGCTTGCTGCTGCGACAGCGGCGCGCGGGCCGGGCGGCCAGGGCTCGGGCGGAGCGTTTGTCCGGCTTCCTGTTGACGCTGTCGCGCGCCAACCGCGCCGTACTGCGCATCGAGGACGAGGCCACGTTGTGGCGCGAGGCCTGCCAGCTCTGCGTGCAGACCGGCCATGCGGTGCTGGCCTGCGTCTATGTCCGTGACGGCAGCTTGGCCCGCCGCGGCGCCACGGCCGGGCCGGCGGCCCAGGTGCTGGAGAACGTGCCCGACCCGCTGGACCTGACGCAGCCGGAAGTCCAGGCCTCCTACACGGCCCGCGCGCTGCGCGAGGGGCGCCGCTTCGTCAGCAACGACTATGTCCTGGACCCCCTGGCCGGCCGCTGGCGCAGCGAGGCCGTGGCCCAGGGCGTGCGCGCCATCGCCTGGATTCCGCTGCGCCGCGCCGGCGAGGTCAGCGCCGTGCTGATGCTCTGTGCCGGCCAGCCCGGCTTCTTCGACGCCGAGCTGCTGGCGCTGCTGGATGAACTCGGCGACGACCTGTCCTTTGCCCTCGACAACATCGACGCCAAGCGGGCCCAGCGGGCCGCCCAGCAGGAGATCGCGGCTGGGCGGGATCGCTTCAGCGCGCTCTTCTTCGGCGCGCCGCTGCCCATGGCCATCGTCTCGATCCAGGAGCGCCGCATCGTCGAGGTCAACCAGACCTTGTGCGACCTCTACAGTCTGGACCGCGCTGCGCTGCTGGGGTCAACCACGGCCCTGCATGCCTATGGCCTGCTGCCCGAGGACCGTGAGCGCTTCTATGCCGTGCTGAGCGCCGAAGGCCGGGTCAGCAACCTCGCGCTGCGGGTCCGGGACGTGCACGGCGAGGTGCGCGAGGCCCTCCTCAACGCGGTGCCCATGCCCTATCTCGGCGAGGAATGCGTCCTCGTGACCAGCCTGGAGCTGCCCGACCGCAACCCCGCGCTGGTCGCCCGTGATCAGGCCGGCTGAAGCCGCATGCGGCCGAGAGCCCCGGGCCCGGCCGGGTCGGCGCCGGGACGCAGCAGGTCGCGGGCGGCCGCGTCGCCGCGCAAATGGGCGTCGAAGAAGGCCGCCTCCCAGTCATAGGTCTGTGCGTTGGCGGCGTCGTTGAAGCCGTGGGTCTGGCCCTTCATCTCCACCACCCAGGCGGGCCCCCCCATGGCACGGGCGGCGGCCAGCACGTCGGCCGCGGGCACGTTGCGGTCCAGCTCGCCACTGACGGCGAACCAGGGCCGCTTGACGGCGGCGAGGCCGGCGAAGTCTTCGCCGAAGTTCCAGAAATCCAGCCTCGCGCCTGGCGGGATGCCCATGGCCCGTGCAGCGGCCGCGGAGAAGCCGGCGAAGGGCACCGTTCCGAAGCCGGCCTTGATGCGCTCGTCGGCGAGGGAGAGACCGGGCCGCGCCGGATTCGATCCGCCCAGCAGCGTCAGCACGGTCAGGCCACCAGCGCTGCTGCCGGTGGCGCCGATGCGTTCGGCATCGATGTGGTCGGCGTAGTGGGGGTGGGCCAGCACATGGTCCAGGGCCGCGCGCACGGCCAGGCTGCGCAGCCCCACCGATTCGCCGAAGCCCGGCGTGCGGCCGTCGCCGTGATAGACGTCGACCGTGATGTAGCCGCGCGAGGCCAGGTGCTGCAGCTTCGACAGATGCCACAGGCCATGCGTATTCTGCCCGCCCGAGTGGATGACCAGG
This sequence comes from Roseateles saccharophilus, assembly GCF_031458095.1. Lineage (GTDB taxonomy): Bacteria > Pseudomonadota > Gammaproteobacteria > Burkholderiales > Burkholderiaceae_C > Pelomonas > Pelomonas saccharophila_A. Next base: position 22,183 of record NZ_JAVDXU010000001.1, on the reverse strand, counting down.
GGGTAGCGCGCCTTCTCGTCGGCGAACAGGGGCGTTTCGCCGGGGCGCTGCATATGCGGCAGGCGGTACCAGCCATGCTCTTCCGGGAAGGTGTAGTCGGGTCGGTCGTTGGTGGCCGGCGTCGGGTAGAGCACCGACAGCACTACCGGCAGGCTGCAGCCGGCCAGGCGCCCCGCGCCGGGCCAGTCCGCGGGCACCTTCACGTCGATCACCAGCGTGGCGCTGCGGTCCTTGATCAGCTGGTCAAGGTAGAGCGAGCCTTGCGGCTGCCAGCGGCCGATGAGGTAATGCTCCGACGGTGCCGCGGAGGCAGGCTCGGCCAGCAGGCAGCTGCTGCCGACCTGGTAAGGGCCCCGGCCGGCTGTCCACCCCGTGGGAGCGGCGATCGTGGCCAGCGGCGCGAGCAACAGGCCGCCGAGGAAAGCGCGGCGCCCGCAGCGGTCGGTCATGACAGCCATCACATCACCGCGCCCAGTTGCCAGGGCACGAACTCGTTGTCGCCCAGGCCGTGTTCCTCGCTGAGCGTGGGCCGGCCCGAGGCGGTCTCCAGCATCAAGCGGAACAGCGCCTCGCCGGCCTCGGCAACGCTCTGCGTGCCGTCGACGATGCCGCCGGCGTTGAAGTCCATGTCCATGGCCATGCGCCTGAACAAGGGCGTGTTCGTGGCCAGCTTCAGCGAGGGTGTGGGCTTGCAGCCATAGGTCGAGCCGCGCCCGGTGGTGAAGCAGATCAGGTTGGCGCCGCCGGCAACCTGGCCGGTGGCCGATACGGGGTCGTAGCCCGGCGTGTCCATGAAGACCAGGCCCTGGCCGCGCACCGGCTCGGCATAGCCGAGCACATCGGTCAGCGGGCTGCTGCCGGCCTTGGCAACGGCGCCCAGCGACTTCTCGAGGATGGTCGTGATGCCGCCGGCCTTGTTGCCCGGCGACGGGTTGTTGTCCAGCTCGGCGCCGTTGCGGGCCGCGTAGTCCTCCCACCAGCGCAGCCGCGCCAGCAGGCGCTCGGCCACCTCGGGGCGGGTGGCGCGCGCGATCAGCAAATGTTCGGCGCCATAGATCTCCGGCGTCTCCGACAGGATGGCCGTGCCGCCGTGTTGCACCAGCAGGTCGACGGCGGCGCCCAGCGCCGGGTTGGCGCTGATGCCGGAATAGCCGTCGGAGCCGCCGCATTGCAGGCCCACGACGAGATGGGAGGCCGGCACCGTGCTGCGCCGGGCCTTGGCGGCCTCGGCCGCCAGTTCACGCACCAGGGCCTGGCCGCGCTCGATGGTCTCGCGCGTGCCGCCTTCGGCCTGGATGGTCAGGCCGTGCACGCGGCCTCCTGTCTCCACACCGTCGAGGAGGGCGCCGACCTGGTTGACCTCGCAGCCCAGGCCGATGACGAGGACGGCCGCAAAGTTGGGATGGCTGGCATAGCCACGCAGCGTGCGGCGCAGCAGGGCCAGGCCTTCGCCGTCGCTCATGCCGCAGCCGCTGCCGTGCGTGATCGCGACGACGCCGTCGACACCGGGCAGGGCGCCCGGGCCTTCGAAGGCGCGCGCGATGGCCTTGCAGACGCTGGCCGAGCAGTTGACCGACGACACGACGCCGATGTAGTTGCGCGTGCCGACGCGCCCGTCGGCGCGGACATAGCCCTCGAAGGTGGCCGCCTGGCCTGGTTCGATGCGCACTGACAAAGCCGCGTCGACGGCCTGGGCGGGGAGGGCGCGCGCCATCTCGAGGTTGTGCCCATGGACATGGGCGCCCGCCGCGATGGGCTGGCTCGCCAGGCCGATGGGCTGACCGTACTTCAACACCGGCTCGCCCGGCGCGATGGCGCGCAGCGCGATCTTGTGGCCGGCTTGCACCGCATCGCTGACGAGCAGCACGGTGCCGTCGGGCCGTGCGACCTCGGCATTCTTATCAAGCGCCACGCGCGCCACGGCGACGTTGTCGCGGCCGTGCAGCTGGATCAGCGCATGCGCCGGCAGGGCTTCAGTCGACATGGAAGACGCACTCCATCGAGGCCCAGTGCTCGCCGGCCGCGCGGCTCTCCAGCGGGCGCTGACAGGGACCGCAGAAGGTCCACCAGCGGCGGGTCTCGGGGTCGGCGGCGATGGCGGCCATGTCGGCGTCGAAGTCGCTGCCGTGATATTCCCAGTAGCCGAACAGCAGGTTCTCCGGCTCGCGCAGGAAGATGCTGTAGTTGCGGATGTTGGACTGCGCCAGGCGGGCCAGCACGCCCGGCCAGACGGCCGCGTGCAGGCGCTTGTACTCGCCGATGTGTTCCGGTGCGATGCCGATGACCATGCCCATGCGTTGCATAGCGTTTTCCTTGTTCAGTACGGAGCCAGGGCGGCCGTCAACCTCGGCTGGGCCAGGCCAGGGGCATACACCTGGGCCAGCTGCACGACGGGTTGCAGCCTGCGCTGCTTCTTCAACTCGTGGTTTTGCGCGATGTCGGCGAGGCGGTGGACCAGGAAGGGGTTGAGCAGGCGATCCCGCAGATCCACCAGGTAGTCGCGCGCGTCTTTGCCCTGGCCGAGTGCCTCGAACACCGGCAGGACTTCCTGCTGCCAGGCCTGCTCGAGGGGCTCGCGCAGGCTGGGTTCGCGCATGGCCTGCAGCACCGTCATGTCGGCGCCAAGACGGCCTCGCAGCCACAGGTCGGCAAGCAGCGAATGGCCGAGGTTGAGCAGGAAGAGCTTCAGCCTTTCGTACTTGACCAGCTCGTCGGTCAACACGATGGATGGATGCCTGCAGGGAAGTTGCAGCCCGGGCTGGACCTCGATGGCCCAGAGGGCGTAGGGCTCCGCGATGGCACCGGCCGGCTCCAAGGGCTCCGACACGATGCGGTCCACCAGCGAGTTGGCCCAGACGACGTGGTGGCGCAGCCAGTCGGTGAATGCCGGCGCGCAGCGCCAGTCGGCGGCGAGGCCGGTGACCAGATCGCGCAGCGCGTCCCCGTTGCGGGATACCAGTTCGCAGGGCAGCAGTGTCAGCTCGGCGGCTGGTTGAGCCTGCCAGCGGTCATGCAGCAGTGCCAGCAGCCGTGCCGGAAAGGATGCTGGCGCGGGCGCGCCTTCGCGCAGCGATGCGGCGCTGTCGCGGGGGTCCAGCACCCAGCCGCCGTCGCCGGTGTTGGAGACGATGACCTGCACGGGGCCGCGCACGCGCTCGCGCACCGTGCCCCAGTCGGCGCGGGCGTGGAGGGTCTCGCGCACCGAACGGCAGGTCTTGCGGACCTCCACCGCCTCGCCCTGGCTCAGGCCACGGATGATGACGTCATAGCCCTCGGCGAGCGCCTGCAGGCGGCGCGTGCTGCTCGGGTTGTCGGTGCCCTGCACGACGGTGATGCCGCCCAGCGCGTCATCGCCTTCGCTGACGAAGAGGTCGACGTGGGCCTGCAGGAAGCGGCTGGTGCCGAACTGCAGGATGGGATGGCCGGCGTTCAGCACTCGACTAAGGCCTTGATCACGCCCTGGGCGGGGTCCAGCAGGTTCGGGAAACCCGTGGGCACGTCGACCAGGGCCAGGCGATGCGTGGCGAGGGCCGCATCGGGTACCAGGCCTTCGCGCATGGCCTGCATGACGGTCTCGAAGTCCTCGGTCGTGGCATTGCGGCTGCCGAGCAGCGTCGCTTCGCGCTTGTGGAATTCCGGGTCGGAGAAGGAGAGCTCGCCCTGCACGATGGACACGAGGACATAGCGCCCGCCGTGGGCGATGAAGCGAAAGCCGCGCTCCATGGCCTGGCGGCTGCCGGTGGCGTCGAACACCAGGTCGAAGAACTCGCCGCCCGTCAGGCGCGACAGCTCGGCCTCGTCTCCTTCGCCCAGGGGTACAGCGCTGTCAGCACCCATGTGCTGGCGCGCGAAGCTGAGCCGATCCGGGCGGCCGTCGATGGCCGTCACCACGGCGCCGCGCAGCTTGGCGAACAGCATGACGCCCAGGCCGATGGGTCCGGCGCCGACGACCAGGACGCGCTGGCCGGGCTGCACTTCGCCGCGCCGCACGGCATGAGCACCGATGGCCAGGAACTCCAGCATGGCCGCCTGGTCCAGGGTGATGCCTTCGGCCTTGCCGACAAAGCGGCTCGGCACGCTGACGAACTCCGTGAAGGCGCCGTCGCGGTGCACGCCCAGCACCTGGATGCGCGTGCAGCAGTTGGTCTTGCCCTGGCGGCAGGCGACGCAGTCGCCACAGGACAGATAGGGCATCACATAGACCGGATCGCCCGAGGTGAAGCCGCTGCCGGGCTCCGCTTCCTCGACGATGCCCGACAGCTCATGCCCCATGACGCGGGGGTATTCGAGATAGGGCTGGTGGCCGGTGAAGATGTGCAGGTCGGTGCCGCAGACGCCGACACGCTTGACGCGCAGCAGCACCTCGCCAGCAAGGCGGGTGGGGCGAGGGCGGTCCAGAGCGACGAGGCGGCCGGGGGATTCGCAGGTAACGGTCAGCATGGGTCGAGGTGGTAGAGGCGGGCGGCATTGCCCCCGAAGAGCGCACGTAGGTCGTCAGCTTGGGGAGCTGGGTAGAGTCTTTGGGCCAGCGCGTGGGCGAGTTCCCACCAGCCGGCGTAGTCCGAAGCCAGGTTGAGGACCGGCCAGTCGCTGCCCCACAGCAGGCGGCTGGCGCCGAACAACAGCCACATGGTCTGGACATAGGGCTGCAGCGCGGCCGCATCACCGCGCTCGCCGGCTTCGGTCAACAGGCCGGAGACCTTGCAGTGGACGTTGGGCAGCACGGCGAGGGCGGCCATGTCGGCGTGCCAGGGCTGGATCTCGCCGCGGGCGATGAAGGGCTTGGCGCCGTGGTCGATGACGATGGGGAGATCCGGGTGGCGACTGGCGAAGCGCCTCAGGGCGCGCAGATGTCGGGGCAGCACGAGGGCGTCGAAGACGAGGCCATGGCGCTGCATGGCCTCGGCAGCCGGGTCGCAGGCCCGGTCCGCGATCCAGTCGGTGTCCGGCAGGTCCTGCAGCATGGGTCGCAGGCCCTTGAGCAGCGGATTGCGGGCCAGTGTCTCGATCTGCTGGGCGGCGTCGGAGGCCTTGAAGTCCACCCAGCCGACGACGCCGCGCACCCAGGGCGTCTCGGCCGCGACCGCCAACATCCAGTGCGTGTCCGCCACGCTGGGCAAGGACTGGACCAGCACGGTCGCCTCGACGCCCGCTGCCTTCAGATGCGGCGCCAGGTCGTCGGGCGCGAAGTCGCGGTGGATGGCCGCCAGCGACGCCGGAGGCCATTGGCCCTGGCGGTCTGCCAGGCGCCAGAAATGCTGATGCGCGTCGACTTTCATCAACCCTCCTTCACGCTGCCCGCCGGCAGCGGCGCTTCGGGGTGGATGAGGTGGCGTGCGCGCAGGGCCTGCCAGAGTTCCGCAGGCAAGGGGCGGCGGGCCCAGTCTGCATTGGCTTGCACCTGTTCGGGGGAGCGCATGCCGACCAGCACGCTGGTGACTGCGGAGTGTGCGAGCGGGAAGTTCAGCGCAGCGGCCTCCAGCGGGACCTTGAACTCGGCGCAGACCGACGCCAGCGCGCGCGCCCGGGCCATCACATCGGGCGGCACGCTGCCGTAGTTGTATTTCGCCTGTCCGGCCAGCAGGCCGGAATTGAAGGGGCCGCCGACGATCACGCCAACGCCCGCTGCGGCGCAGGCGTCGAGGAAATGCAGGGCGCCCTGTTCGAGCAGCGTGTAGCGCCCGGCGAGCAAGACGCAATCCAGCGGCGCCGCCGCCAGCGCCTCCTCGGCAATTTCCCATTCGTTGACGCCCAGGCCGATGGCCCGCACCAGGCCCTGGTTGCGCAACTCTTCGAGGGCTCGAAAGCCGCCGCCCTGGGTCAGCGCCCGCCAGTGCACCTCGTGCAGCTCGCCGTGCGTGAGCCGGCCGATGTCATGCACTAGCAGGATGTCGATGCGCTCCACGCCCAGCCGCAGCAGGCTGTCCTGGAAGGAGCGCATGACGCCGCTGTAGCTGTAGTCGAAGACCGGCCGGTAGGGCAGGGGGTTGGCCCAGCCGTCGCTGCCGCACTGCACGCTCGGGTCCGGCGTCATCAGGCGGCCGACCTTGGTGGCGAGCACATAGCCGGCGCGCCTGCGGCCTGCCAGGAAGGCACCCACGCGCCTTTCGCTGCGCGTATAGCCATAGAAGGGCGCGGTGTCGATGAAGCGCAGGTCCTGGTCCCACGCCGCCTGCAGGGTCGCCGCGGCGGTCGCGTCGTCCACCGGGTCATACAGGCCCGCCAGCGCCGCGGCGCCCAGCCCGAGCGTGCTCAGCCGCAGGTCCGTGCGGCCGAGAGGGCGACTGGAAAACTTGTTCATGCGCAGGAGGGACGATCGTCGCGGGCTCATTCAGTACAGGACCGCCTGCGCCTCGGGCGTCTTCAGATTGCCCTTGGTGACCCAGACGACACCGGTGTCGCGGAACTTGGGCACCGGCTTCTTCTGCAGCACGTCCTGGATGGTCTTGACACCCAGAAAGCCCATCTGGAAGGAGCCCTGGACGGCGATGCCCGCGAGGCTGCCGTCGTCCACGAACTTCTGCAGGTCCTGGTTGCCATCGAAGCCGATGGCCACCACCTTGCCTGCGCGTCCGCTCTGCACCAGCGCCCGGCCCATGCCGACGGCGGTCGGCTCGTTGGCGCCGAAGATGCCCTTGAGGTCGCGATGGGCGGCTAGCACGTCGGTGGTCTGGTTGAGCGCCGTGGCCATCTGCGACTGTGAATAGAAGGGGCCGACGATCTCCAGCTTGGAATGGGCCTTCAGATAGCTGGTGAAGCCGCCGACGCGGCCCACCTCGGAACCGGAGCCGGCGACATAGGACATCACGGCCACCTTGCCCGTTGTGCCGACCTTGGCGATCAGCTCCTTGGCGCAGAGCTCGCCGGCAGCGCGGTTGTCGGTCGTCAGGAAGGACTGGTAGTAGGTCTTGCCGGCGTCGGACACCTGGGAGTCGATCAGCACGACCGGGATGCGTGCCTCCCAGGCCTTCTTGATGGCCGGCACCAGGGCGTCGGGGTCGGAGGGGGCGAGCACGATGCCGGCGACGCGGCGGTTCACGGCGTTCTCGACCAGGTTGACCTGGTCGGCGATGGCGGATTCGCTCGCCGGGCCGGAGAAGGTCATCGTGTGGCCGTTCACCTCCTTCATGCCGGCCGCGGCGCCCTTGTTGACGTTCTGCCAGAAGGTGGAGTTGGTGGTCTTGACGATGACGGCGATCTCGCCGGCATGGGCGGTGCCGAGCAGGGCAAGGCAGGCGCTGAGCAGCGCATGGCGCAGATGGGGCATGTTTTGTCTCCTGGGATGGAACCGGTCTTCAGCGCCGGTTGCGGAGTTGGTCGATCCAGACGGTGACGAGGATGACCCCGCCGATGATGATTTGCTGGGTGAAGGATGAGACGCCGTTCATGTTCAGCCCGTTGCGCAGCACGCCGATGACGAAGGCGCCGATGACGGTGCCCGAGACGGTGCCGACGCCGCCGATCAGCGAGGTGCCACCGATGACGGCCGCCGCGATGGCATCGAGCTCATACATGACGCCCTCGTTGGGCTGTGCGGTGACCAGGCGCGACATCAGCACGCAGCCGGCCAGGCCGGCCAGGGCACCCGAAGTGACGTAGGCAAACATCGCGACGCGGCCGACGTTCACGCCGGACAGGCGCGCCGCTTCTCCGTTGGAGCCGACCGCATGGATGTGGCGGCCCAGCGTCGTGCGCCGCAGCAGGACGCCGGCGACGACGGCCAATGCCACCATCAGCAATACCGGATAGGGGATGCCGGGGAAGACGACGTTGGGAAAGCCTTGCTCGTCGATCTCCTCGATGCGCCACAGCGCGCCGTTGCCCAGCGCACCAAACGCTTCACCCAGGCCCGAGACGGCCCGCGCATCGGTGAGTTGCAGGGCGATGCCGCGCGCCACCAGCATCATTCCGAGCGTCGCGATGAAGGGCGGCAGCTTGAGCTTGGTGACGCACAGGCCATTGACGGCGCCGCACAGCGCGCCGACGACGATGCCCAGCACCATGGCTGGTGCCACCGGCATGCCGGCCTTGACGAGCAGGCCGGCCACGACACCCGACAGGGCCAGCACGGAGCCCACCGACAGGTCGATGCCACCGGTCAGGATGACGAAGGTGGCGCCGATGCCGAGGTAGACGATGGAGGTGACCTGCAGGGCCACCGTCATCGCGTTGCCCAGGCTGAAGAAGGCACTGCTCGTCATCGAGAAGACGAGGATGAGGATGAGCAGGCCCGCCAGCGCGGCGAATTTCTGAATCAGGTCTTTCTGGCGGTCGTTCATGGGCCGGTGGTAGCAAGGGCCGCGTGGGGCGGCTCGGAGACCTCGGCCGGGCCGACCGAGGCGTGGTGCATGATGTGCTGCTGGCTGCAGTGGCGAGTCTCGAGCATGGCGGCAAGCCGGCCCTGGCGGAAGACGGCGACGCGATCGGTCAGCCCCATGATCTCGGGCAGGTCCGAGCTGATCATGATGACGCCGATGCCCGCCGCGGCGAGCTCGTCCATCAGCTCGTAGATGGCGTAGCGCGCGCCGACGTCGATGCCGCGTGTCGGCTCGTCGAACAGGATGACCCGCGCCTGGCGGAAGAGCCACTTGGCAATGACGATCTTCTGCTGGTTGCCGCCGGACAGCAGGCGGGTGATCTGGCTTGGCGACGGCGTGCGGATGTTCAGACGGCGGATGAAGGTGTCGGCCGTCTCGTGCTCGCGCGCCGCATCGATGAAGCCGAGCCGGCTGGACAGCGCGCCCAGATTGGCCAGCGTGATGTTGTGGGCCACGCTCATCTTCACCGCCAGGCCGTGGGCCTTGCGGTCCTCGGACAGGTAGGCGATGCCGGCCGCGATCGCGTCGCCCGGCGAACGGATGGCCAGGGCCTGGCCGTCCAGTTCGATGGAGCCCGAGTCGAGCCGGTCGGCACCGAAGATGGCCCGGGCCACTTCGGTGCGGCCGGCGCCGACGAGGCCTGCGAAGCCGAGGATCTCGCCGCGGCGCAACTCGAAATCCACCGGTCCGAAGACGCCGTCCCGCTTCAGCTGGCGCACGCGCAGCAGCACCTGGTCGTCGGGCTGGCGGTTGGCCTGAGGGAACTGCTGGTTGAGTTCGCGCCCCACCATCAGGCTGACGATCTCGGCAATGCTCGTGTCCTTCCAGTCCATCGTGGCGATGTACTGGCCGTCGCGCAGCACCGTGACCCGGTCGACGATGTGCTCCAGCTCGTCGAGGCGATGCGAGATGTAGAGGATGCCGACGCCTTCACGCTTGAGGTCCTGCACCACCTGCAGCATGCGCCGGGTGTCGGCCTCGCCCAGCGAGGAGGTCGGCTCGTCCATGATGAGCAGGCGAGCCTGCATGGACAGTGCCTTGGCGATCTCGACCATCTGCTGCTGGGCAATGGACAGCGTCGAGACCTCGACGTCGGGATCGATGTCCACGCCCAGGCGCTGCAGGCAGGCGCGCGCGCCTTCGCGCTGGCGTTCGCGATCGACGAACCAACCGCGGCGCGGTTCGCGCCCCAGCCAGATGTTCTCGGCCACCGTGAGGTGGGGCACCAGGTTGAGCTCCTGGTGGATCATGACGATGCCCAGCGCCTGCGCCTCGCGCAGGCCGCCGATGCGCACCGGCTCGCCATCGAAGTGGATCTCGCCGTCGTCTGGCGTGTAGACGCCGCTGAGGATCTTCATCAGCGTGGACTTGCCGGCACCGTTCTCGCCGCAGATGGCGTGCACCTCGCCGCGGCGCACTTCCAGCGCCACGCCGGACAGCGCCACGACGTTGTCAAAGCGCTTGCAGACGCCTTGGGTGCGCAGCAGCGGCGCCCGCCAATCGTCGGGCAAGGGGGTACTCATGATCTCTTTTTGAACCTGTGTTTTGGTAATTCCACTTTGACACACTTTGTTATTGGTCTGACCAGTGTAAACCCTCTCACAGCCGTTCAGGGGCTCAACCCTATCCTGCGCCTGCAATTTGGTAAGACCAATTGCCGTTCCCTGGAACGCTCATCAAAACAGGAGACAAGCCTTGGACATCAGAAAAAGCCTGCTGCTCGCAGCGGCCACGTTGGGAGCGCCCGTCTGGGCGCAGACATGTCAACCCAGCGCGACCACGCCCTATCTCAACATCAATGGCACGACCTCCTGGGCCGTGAAAGCCTCAGCCTCGCTGAACGCCGGCTCCCGCGTCGTGCTGGGGCCGCAGCCCGTCTCGGGCAGTTGGTCCTGGAGCGGTTGCGGCGCCTCCGGCACCTCGCGCGAGCAGACCCTCAAGCTCACCGCCAGCTGCACCGCCACGGCGACCTACACCAACAGCTGCGGCGCCAAGACTACCCAGTCGTACAACTTCACCGTCTGGCCGGCCATGGCCTCCAACGCCGGCAAGTTCATCATGGTCGACCAGTTTGGCTATTTGCCGAATTCGCGCAAGGTGGCCGTGCTGCGCTTCCCCAAGGTCGGCTATGACAGCAACCAGAGCTACTGGCCCCAGCAGCTCCAGGTGGTGAATGCCGCCACGAGCGCCGTCGTCTACACCGCCTGGCCTCAGGACTGGAACGGCCTGCAGACCGACGCCTCCTCGGGCGACCAGGTCTGGCATTTCGACTTCAGCAGCATCACGACGCCGGGCACCTACGAGATCGTCGACTCGACGAATAACCAGCGCTCGGCCCGTTTCGAGATCGGCGACAACATCTACCGCAACGTGCTGATCCAGGCCGTGCGCATGTTCTTCTACCAGCGCGCCGGCCAGACCAAGAGCGCCAACAACGCGGGTGCCGGCTGGGCCGATGCTGCGAGCCACCTGAAAGCCGGCCAGGACACGCAGGCGCGGCGCTTCCTCGACCCCAACAACGCCAACACGGCACGTGACCTGCGCGGCGGCTGGTACGACGCCGGCGACCTGAACAAGTACACCAGCTGGGCAGCGGCCTACGCGCAGGACCTGGTGGAGGCCTACGTCCAGAACCCGACGGTCTTCACCGACGACTTCAACATCCCCGAGTCCTGGAACGGCATCCCCGACATCCTGGACGAAGCGAAGTGGGGCCTCGACTGGCTGGTGCGCATGCAGAACAGCGACGGCTCGGTGTTGTCCATCGTCGGCCTGGCCGGCGCCAGCCCGCCGTCCGCCGCCACCGCGCCGAGCTACTACGGCGATGCCAGCACTTCCGCCACGCTGGCCAGCGCGGCGGCCTATGCGGAAGGAGCCAAGGTCTTCGCCAGCCTGAACAACACGGCGATGAACACCTATGCCGCCGACCTGAAGACGCGCGCCCAGCGCGCCTGGACCTGGGCCCTGGCCAACCCCAACGTCGTCTTCCGCAACAACGACGCCGCCAATGGCACCAGCGGCCTGGGTGCCGGCCAGCAGGAGACCGACGATGCCGGCCGCGCCGAGCTGCGCCTGATCGCCGCCATCAAGTTGTTCGCCGCCACCGGCGACACGAGCTACCGCAACTACGTCGACGCCCACTACACAGAGGCACCGATGTTCGCCTCCTACTACCTCTCGGCCTTCAACGCCGGCAATGCGCGCAACCTGCTGTACTACGCCGCCTTGCCGGGCGCCACGTCGAGCATCGCCACGGCCATCCGCACGCGCTACCTCGACCTGTGGGGCCGCAGCGACTACGGCGGCTGGGGCGCCATCGACGCGAAGAAGGACCCCTACCGCGCCTACATCGACAGCTACACCTGGGGCAGCAATGCCGTGAAGGCCAATGCGGGCACGCTGTTCACCGAGGAGGGCTACTACGGCATCAGCCGCCATACGGCCGACGACGTGTCCAACGCGGCGTTGGACTATCTGCACTATCTGCACGGCGTGAATCCTCTCGGCAAGGCCTACCTGACCAACATGGTCAGCTTCGGCGCCGAGAACTCGGTGAACCAGATCTTCCACACCTGGTTCGCCGATGGCAGTGCGCAGTGGGACAGCGCCGCCACTTCCACCTACGGCCCGGCGCCCGGCTATCTCGTCGGCGGCCCGAACTACGGCCAGTGGGACTGGGACTCGCGCTGCCCGGGCATCTCCGCGGCCTGCGGCTCGACCCGGCCGACGCCGCCCTACGGTCAGCCGCCGCAAAAGTCCTACCTGGACTTCAACGATGGCTGGCCGCTGCAATCGTGGCCGATCAGCGAGCCGTCCAACGGCTACCAGACCAACTACATCCGGCTGCTGGCCCGCTTCGTGAAGTGAGGCGCTGAAGCCTTGGGGACGGCCGCCGCTGCGTGTCAGCGGCGACCGTGCCCTTCAATCGAAGGTGACGCGCAGCGCGCTGACGTGGCGGCTGGGCAGCCGTTCGGGCATGTCGACCTCCAGCGCCTGTGCGTCCTGGCGGAAGCGCAGCGGCCCGGCGCCCAGCAACTCGACCCGGCGCACCGGGCGCGGCTCGTGGGCATTGCCGCGATGCAGCAACGCGATCTTCACGCTTCCCTTGGGTTCACCCAGCGTCAGCGCGTACAGCGCGCCGCCGCGGGTCGTGAAGCGGATGTCCTGCGCCGTGTAGGCCGTGTCTTCCTGGAAGGCCCCGCTGGCGGCCTGGGTCGGGCCTTCGCCGTAGACCTTCCACGGTCGCGTGCCGTGGATGGCCTCGGCGTTGACCTTCATCCACGCGGCCATCTCCGTCAGCAGCCGATCCGACTCGGGTGCCAGCGAGCCATCGGCGCGCTGCACCACGTTGAGCAGCAGGTTGCCGTTCTTGCTGACGATGTCGGCCAGCATGGTCAGCACCTGGGCCGGCGTCTTGTAGCGGTCGTGCTCGGAGAAGAACCAGTCGCCGTTGGAGGTGTCGGTCTGCCAGGGCAGGGGGTTGATGCCTTCGAGCACCCCGCGCTCGACGTCCTGCACGCCGATCTCGCGGATGAAATCTCCGGAGCCCAGCGCCTTGTGGTTGTACACGGCCTGCATCTCGCCGTTGCGGCGCACCGAGGTGTTGAAGAGATGCGCGATGGCGGCCCGGCCGACCTCGCCGAACGGGATGCCGCCGTCGGAGTACAGCAGGTCCGGCTGGTGGCTGTCGATCAGGTCGACGATGCGGCGGTACCAGATCTCGTGGAACTTCGGGTTGGTCGTGTACCAATCGCCGCCGCGGTTCAGATAGGGCGTGTCGTGCGGCTCGTGGTAGAGGTCGAAGTTCTCCGGCTTGGCGCCGTCATAGGCCACGCCGAGCTTGGGCCAGAACTGGTCGCATTGATGGCTGGTCCACCACCAGTTGTGGCTGGCACCCAGATGTTCCGACACACCGAAGCGCAGCCCGCGCTTACGTGCGGCCCGGGCCCAGTCGCCCACCACGTCGCGCATGGGGCCAAGCTTGGTGGCATTCCAGCGGTGGTGCTTGGAGTTCCACAGGTCGAAGTTGTCGTGGTGAACGCCCATCGAGACGAAGTACTTCGCGCCCGCTGCCACGTAGCGGTCCATCAACGCCTCGGGCTCGAAACGCTCGGCCTTCCAGCGCGGGATGATGTCCTTGTAGCCGACCTCCGAGGGGTGGCCGTAGGTCTTCACATGGTGGTCGTAGTGCGGATGGCCGGGCACATACATGAAGCGGGCATACCAGTCACCCTGGCCCGGCACGGCCTGAGGGCCCCAGTGCGACCAGATGCCCAGCTTGGCATCCCGGAACCACGTGGGCACCACGGACGAGCGCAGGGAGTCGGTCGCGGCGGAGAAGGGGCCGGCCGACGCGGGCGGCGGCTTGTAAGCCGCGGGCGCCGGGCGCTCGCAGGCCTGGGCCTGCGCCAGGCGTGCGGCGCCGAGGCCGGCGGCCGCCAGCAGCGGGGTGGCGAGGAAAGTGCGTTTGCTCAGTTCGGACATGTCGTCTCCATCTTGTTGCTTGTCAGTGTGTTCAGCGGTAGCGGTTGACCAGGGCTTCCAGCGTGCCGTCGGCCTGCATGCGGTCGATGGCGCGGTTCAGGGGCGCCAGCAGGGCCGCCTTGTCGGGAGACAGGGCGCAGCCCAGCTGGTAGCGTTCGACCTCGATGGCCTCGCGCAGGCCGCTGTCCGGGTTGTCTCTCAGGAAATAGTCGAGGGCTGCGCGGTCGGTGACGGCGTAGCGGATGCGGCCCAGGGCCAGCCGGCGCAGATTGGTGGTTGCGTCGGCCACGTCCTCGCGGCGTATGGCCTGCATGAAGGCCTGGTCGAGGATGGGGTAGCGATAGCCCAGCACCGTGCCGAGGGGCTCGTCCCTCAACTCGTGCAGCATCGTCACCGGCGGGGCGGTCGGATGGGCGGCGACGATGCCGGTGCCCGGCAGGAAGGCATGGGTCCAGAGCACCTTGTCCTCCAGCCAGCCCGGCTTGACATAGCAGAGCAGGTCGGCCGCGCCAGAAGCCACTGCAGGCCCGGCGCGTTTGCTGGGTAGGGGAATGAAGCGGGCGCTCAGGCCCACGCGCTCGGCCAGGGCTTCGCCGACATCCTTGAGCAGGCCTTCGGCGGGCTGTGCGCCGGCCATTCTCAGCAAGGGCATGGACTGGTTGGTGGGCGCGACGATGCGCAGCACCGCCGGGTCGGCGGCCTGGGCAGTCGCGCCGCCCAGCAGCGCGGCGGCCAGCATCAGCCGTCGGCAGGCTTGCATCACGACGCTGAGGCCCTCAGCCCTTGCGGCGGTTGTAGACGTCGAAGACGACGGCAGCCAGCAGCACCACGCCCTTGATGACCTGCTGCCACTCGATGCCTATGCCCAGGATGGACATGCCGTTGTTCATGACGCCCATGACGAAGGCACCGATGACGGCGCCCGTCACCTTGCCGACGCCGCCCGAGGCCGAGGCGCCGCCGATGAAGCAGGCGGCAATGACGTCGAGCTCGAAGCCCAGGCCGGCCTTGGGCGTGGCCGTGTTCAGCCGCGCAGCGAAGACGAGGCCGGCCAAAGCCGCCATCACGCCCATGTTGATGAAGCACAGCAGGGTCAGCCTTTCCGTCGGGATGCCCGACAGGCGGGCCGCGCGTTCATTGCCGCCCAGGGCGTAGATGCGCCGTCCCAGCGTCGTGCGCCGGGTGATGAAGACAAAGACGGCGATCAACACCACCATCAGCAGCAGCACATTGGGCAGGCCCTTGTAGGAGGCCATCAGCCAGACCAGGGCGGCCAGCGCCGCACTCTGCGCGAGCAGCCGCAGCAGGAACAGGGGCAGGGGTTCGGCCGCGGCGCCGAGTGAAGCGGCCTTGCGGCGAGCCAGCAGCTCACGCAGCGCCAGCAGGGCCACGCCGCCCAGGCCCAGGGCCAGGGATGCCGGGTGCCCCACCGTGCCGGCCAGCTCCGGCAGGAAGCCGCTGGCCAGGCCCTGGAAGCTGTCGGGGAAGGGACCGATGGATTGACCGCTGAGCAGGGCCAGCGCCAGACCCTTGAAGACCAGCATGCCCGCCAGGGTGACGATGAAGGAGGGAATCTTCAGCCAGGCCACGAAGGCCCCCTGAACGGCGCCGATGACGGCGCCCGCCACGAGGCAGGCGAGCATGGCGGGCAGCACCGGCCATTCCATCTGCACCATCAGCACGGCGCCCAGCGCACCGATGAATCCGCACACCGAGCCGACGGACAGGTCGATGTGGCCTGCCACGATGACGAGCAGCATGCCCAGCGCCATGACGACGATGTAGCTGTTCTGCAGGAAGAGATTGGTCAGGTTGAGCGGCTGCAGCAGGGTGCCGTCGGTGAGCACCTGGAAGAAGCCCATGATGCAGACCAGGGACAGCAGCATGCCGTAGTCGCGCAGATGCGAAGCCAGGAAGTTGCGCAGGGAAGAGGGAAGCATGGCGGGATTCAGTGGGTGCCCAACAGGGCGTGCATGACGGTTTCCTGGGTCGCGCCGGCGGTCGGCATCTCGCCGACGAATTCGCCCTCGTTCATCAGGTAGAGGCGGTCGCACATGCCGAGCAGTTCCGGCAGTTCGGAGGAGATCATCAGGATGGCGCGGCCCTGGGCGGCCAGTTCGGCGATCAGGCTGTAGATCTCGAACTTGGCACCGACGTCGATGCCGCGCGTCGGCTCGTCGAGGATGAGCAGGTCGGGGTCGGTGAACAGCCACTTGGACAGCACGACCTTCTGCTGGTTGCCGCCCGACAGGTCGCCCACCGGCTGCTCGACGCCGGCGCAGCGCGTGGCCATGCGGCGCCGGAAATCATTGGCCACGGCATGCTCGCCGGGTTCATCGATGACGCCAAGGCGGGAGATGCCTTCCAGGCGGCACAGGCTGGTGTTGTGGGCGATGCTGTCCTGCAGCACCAGGCCCAGGGCCTTGCGGTCCTCGGTCACATAGGCCAGGCCGGCCTGGATGGCGCGCCGGACCGTGGAGACATCGACCTGCCGGCCCTTCATCCAGGCCGAGCCGCGGATGCGCCGCCCCCAGGAGCGGCCGAAGACGCTCATGGCCAGTTCGGTGCGGCCGGCGCCCATCAGGCCGGCGATGCCGACGATCTCGCCGCGGCGCACGTTGAGGTTCACGCCCTTGACCGCCTCGCGGCCAACGTGCAGCGGGTGTTCGACCCACCAGTCCTTCAATTCGAACAGCAGCTCGCCCGGGTTGGGCTGGCGCCGGGGGTAGCGGTCCTGCATCTCGCGGCCCACCATGGCGCGGACGATCTCGGCCTCGGCCGGCGGCGCATGGCGGCAGTCCATCGTCGTGACGGTGGCGCCGTCGCGCAGCACGGTGATGGCGTCCGCCACGGCGGCGATCTCGTTGAGCTTGTGCGAGATCAGCACGCAGGCCACGCCGCTGGCGCGCAGCCGCTTGAGCAGCTCCAGCAGCGCCGCGCTGTCGTCCTCGTTGAGGCTGGCCGTGGGCTCGTCCAGGATGAGCAGCCGCACGTCCTTGGCCAGGGCCTTGGCGATCTCGACCAGCTGCTGCTTGCCGACGCCGATGTCGCCCACCAGGGTGTTGGGCGACTCCTGCAGGCCGACTTGCTGGAGCAGTTCGACGGCGCGCCGATGCGTGCGCTGCCAGTCGATGACGCCGGCGCGGGCCTGCTCGTGGCCGAGGAAGAGGTTCTCGGCGATCGACAGCTGCGGGATCAACGCCAGCTCCTGGTGGATGATGACGATGCCGCGGGCTTCGCTGTGGCGGATGCCGCCGAACTGCTGCAGTTCGCCGTCGAACCAGATCTCGCCCTCGTATTCGGGATGCGGATAGACGCCCGACAACACCTTCATCAGCGTCGACTTGCCCGCACCGTTCTCGCCGATCACGGCATGGATCTCGCCATGCCGCACCGCGAGGTCGACATGGCGCAGCGCCACCACGCCGTGGAACTTCTTGCCGATGGCGCGCATCTCGAGCAGCGCGCCCGGCTGCACAGGGGCTTGCATCACTTCAGCTGGCTTTCCTTGTAGTAGCCGCTGTCGACGAGAACCGACTTCAGGTTCGTCGAATCGACGGCCACCGGCTTGAGCAGATAGGACGGCACCACCTTGACGCCGTTGTTGTAGGTCTTGGTGTCATTGACCTGGGGCGTGCGACCCGAAAGCGCGGCGTCGACGAGGTCGGCCGTCACCTTGGCGAGCTGGCGGGTGTCCTTGAAGACCGTGGAGGTCTGGTCGCCGCGCAGGATGGCCTTGACCGAGGGCAGGTCGGCGTCCTGGCCGGTGATGACGGGCATGGGCTGGCTGGGCGTGCCATAACCGACGCCCTTCAGCGACGAGATGATGCCGATGGACAGGATGTCGGCCGGCGCCAGCACGGCGTGCAGCTTGTCCTTGCCGTAGAAGGCCGACATCAGGTTGTCCATGCGGGCCTGGGCGGTGGCGCCGTCCCAGCGCAGGATGCCCACCTTCATCGCGCCCAGCTGCTTGCTGCGCACCACCAGCTTGCCACTGTCCAGATAGGGCTTGAGCACGCTCATCGCGCCGTCGTAGAAGAAGCCGGAGTTGTTGTCGTCGGGCGAACCGGCGAACACCTCCAGGTTGAACGGCCCCTTGCCCTGCTTGAGGCCGAGCTTGTCGACGATGGAGTTGGCCTGCAGCACGCCGACCTGGAAGTTGTCGAAGGTGGCGTAGTAGTCGACGTTCTTGCTGCCGCGGATCAGGCGGTCATAGGCGACGACCTTGACGCCTTTCTCGGCGGCCTTCTGCAGCGTGCTCGACAGCGTGCTGCCGTCGATGGACGCGATGACCAGGGCCTTGACGCCCTTGGTCACCATGTTCTCGACCTGGGACAGCTGGACGGGGATCTCGTCGTCGGCGTACTGCAGGTCGGTGTTGTAGCCCAAGGCCTTGAAGGCCTTGACCATGTTCTCGCCATCGGCGATCCAGCGTTGCGAGCTCTTGGTCGGCATGGCGATGCCGACGGTGCCCTTGCCCTGGGCCAGCACGGCGGCGGACGGGGCCAGGCTCAGCAGCAGGCCGAGGGCGAGGAAGGTGGTGCGGCGCATGTCGTCTCCTTGTGGTGTGTGCGCTCAGCGGAACAGCCGCTGGGCGAAGTGGTACAGGTTCTCGGCCCAGCTCTCGCGGTCGTGGCCGTACTCGTCGACGTTCCAGACGTGGGCGACGCCCAGCGCCTTCAACTCGCGATGCATGGACTGCGAGACGTTGATCAGTCCGTCGCGGTTGCCGCAGGACAGATAGACCAGTTTGAAGTCGCCCTTGCCGTGCAGCAGCTCGGCGGCGGGGCGGGTGTTGGGGGCCGAGGAGAAGCCGCCGACCCAGGCGAAGGTCTCGCGGTGGCTGAGGCCGAAGTTCAGCGATTGCCCGCCGCCCATCGACAGGCCGGCGATGGCGCGGTGGTCGGCGTTGGCGAGGGTGGCGTATTTCGCGTCGATGGCCGGGATCAGCGAATTCAGCAGATCGGCCTCGAAGCTGGCAAAGGCCGCGATGTGATCGGGGGTGAAGGTGCGCTCGGCCGGCGGCGGCGCGTCGTCGGCCCGGGCCCGGCCATTGGGCATGACGACGATCATGGGCTGGGCCTGGCCCTGGGCCAGCAGCCGGTCCAGCACGGCCGTGCCGCGCACATAGCCGCGCCACTCGTGCTGGTTGCCGCCGATGCCGTGCAGCAGATAGAGCACGGGGTAGCGGCGCTGCGGCGAGTAGCCGGGCGGCAGATAGACCAGGGCCTGGCGCTGGGTCCGGGTGACGGCCGAGTCATAGCCGAACTCGACGACCTGGCCTTGCGGCAGGGCCGGGTTGGCATCATCGAAGCCGGCGGGCGGCTTGGGGAAGGCGCGCACGTCGTCTGCCGCCAGCACCACGGTGCGGTTGAAGTTGGCCCGGGCTTCGGCCTGGCCGTCGGCCTGCTGGGCCTGTGCAGCCGTGGTGATCAACAGGGCCAGCAGGGCTGCACGGCGCTTCATGCGGCTACCTTCTTCAGGCTCAGCAGCACGACGTCGTGGCTGCGCAGCTTCAGCGTGACCGTTGCGCTGCCATTGGCGCCGACCTTCACTTCGCGCTGCACTTCGGGCTTGTCGGTCGTCAGCGCCTGCAGCTCGGCCAGTTGCCTGGCGTCCAGGTTCTTCGGTGATCCCATCTTCAAGTAGGCGGTGTGGGCATCGTTGATCTCGAAGCCGGTGCGGCGCTGCGTCAGCTGGTAGCGGCCCGGCGGCAGGTGGCGCAGCTCGACCGTAGTCGTGCCCACGTCATGCGCCGGCCGCGGCTTGCCGAAGAAGCTGCGGTTGCTGACCTTCTGCTCGGTATTGCGCCAGTCCCAGACCAGAGCCTGGACCTGCTGGCCGTCCGTCGCGGCCCAGCTGAAGCCGTCGCTGCTCGGCACTTCCTTGCCCTGCAGGGCGGCCAGATAGCGGTAGGCGAACCACACCGGCTTGCGGATGCCCTCGCGCGTCATCAGGCCGAAGCCGCCATGGAAGGGCGCGTCCGGCGGGCCGGGTTCCTCGAAGAGGTCGCTGTAGACCCAGTAGCTCATGTGTTGGACCAGGCCCTGGCTCTGCTTGAGCTTGGTCAGCACATAGGGCGCGCTCATATAGCTGTCGTGCACGAGGTCGCGCGGGTTGTAGCTGGTGCTCCACTCGGTGAAGAACAGGGGCAGGCCGGGCAGGTGCGAGGCCTCGATCTGCTGGCGCACGCGCTTCACGTCGCCCACGATGGCGTCGGGGTTGGGCGACAGCATGCGGTCCTCCTGGCCGAACTCGTCCAGGTAGCCGTGGTCCACGCCATAGGTGTGCGTGGTGATGAAGTCCACCGGCGTGTCCGTCGCCTTGGCGTGGGCCAGGAACTCCGGCACCCAGGCCGCGCCGGCCGTGGACGGGCCGCCGACGCGCAGCTGCGCATCGATCGCCTTCATGGCCTTGGCCGTGCGCGTGTAGAGGTCGAAGTAGGCCTTTTGGTCGGCCTTCTCCCAGAAACCATCCAGGTTGGGCTCGTTCCAGACCTCGAAGTACCAGCTGTGCACCTCGGCCGCGCCATAGCGCTGCAGGATGTGGCGGGTGAAGGCCTCGATCAGTGAGACCCAGCCGGTAGGCTCGGGATGGGAGGTGTTGCCGGCCCAGTAGAAGATCTTCAGGTCGGACGTCTTCAGCGCCAGTGGCGTGAAGCCCAGCTCGACGAAAGGCTTGATGCGGCGGGCCAGCATCGCGTCGTAGAGCTTGTCGATGCCGCTGAAGTCGAAGACCAGCTGGCCGCTGGCGTCGCGGGTCACCGTCTTGAAGACATCGTGGAAGATGGCGTGAAAGCGCAGATAGCGAAAGCCCAGCTCGTCCACGGCCGTCTTCAACTGCGCGAGCGCATCCTCGCGGTAGGTCGTGCCGGGGTAGTCGGCGCCGACGCAGTGGTCGAAGAAGCGGTCCAGCGGCTGCTTGGCCAGCGCGAGGTCGAAGACGATGCGGCGCTGCGGTGCGGCGGCGATGGCAGTGGACATGAGGGGCAGGGAAGCGGCGGCGGCCAGCAGTTGGCGGCGGTTGGAAAAGGTCATGGGTTCGGTCCTGGGTTGGCGGGACGGTCGTTCATTTACGGCACATCTGGCTGATGACGTTGGGCGCCGTGGCGGTGATGAGGCCGAGCCGATAGGGCAGTTCGATGTAGTCGTATTTCCTGTCCTTTTCCATGTCCAGGCCTTGGTACAGGAATCTCAGCGGCTTGCAGGGATCGATGCTCAGCGTCTGGTCGACGCCGTCGCGGATCATTTCGCCGTGGGACACGCCTTCGGACCAGGCTCGGCCGGGGAACTTGACGTTGTCCGCGCCGGCGAACACGTTCATCTCGCCGGGGACGGGCTTCCACGCGCCGTCCAGACGATCCGCCGTCCAGGCACGGAAGTAGCGGCCGCCCGGCCGCATGGCCTCGATCAGCGTCAGGTACTGGCCAGTACCGGCGATCTTGTAGGTGTTGCTGGCTTCGAACAGGTCCTCGGTCTTTTCCTTCATGACGACGACGGGTTCGGAGAAGCCTTGAGGGAAACGCTCGATCGCCGTTTCGGCGCGGAAGAAACTGCCGCCGTCGTTGGTGAAGAAGAGATGGCAGTTGCGGTCGTCGCAGATGTTCCAGAAGTCCAGCCAGCCGGCCTCGCCCTTGGCGTTCTTCACCGACTCCGGGACGTTCGGGTAAAAGGGCTTCGGCGCCGTCCACGAACGCGGATCGTTGATGTCACGGGTCGTGGAATACAGCGGGTCGCCGCCCTGGTAGATCAGATACCAGAGCTTCTGCGGCGCGAAGTAGAAGACCTGAGGTGCCGCGCGGTAACCGGGGCCGATGGGCGACTTGTCCAGCATGAACAGCGGCGCCTGCGGCGCTTCTTCCCAGCGGGCAAAGCTCGTGTAGGCCATGCCCCAGCCGTTCTTGCCCGCCGTGGTCATGAAGACGTGGTAGCGGCCATCGTGGTAGACGATGGACGGGTCCTTGACGCCGAAGATGTGCTTGGCGTCGGCCGGCGGCCTGATCAGCGGCTCGCTGGATTTCCATTCGAACGCCACGGCCTGCTTGGCGGATTCCGCGGCGTGGGCGAGGGGGCTCAATGCCAGGCAGGACGCCAGCCAGAATGTTCCGAACGCTGGCTTCGTCATACCTTGCCCCGGGTGGCTTCCAGCTTGCCGCGGATCTCGGCCATGCGCGCCTCGGTCAGCTCAAAGCGCAGCAGCGAGAACAGCGCCAGCACCAGGCCGATGACCGGGATGGTGGACAGCAGGATGCGGATCATGAAGATGGCGTCCGGGGCCTGCGCGCCCTCCAGCTTGGCATCGAAGCCGGTGAACTGCAGGATCCAGCCCGAGGCGCCCGTGCCCAGGGCAATGCCGACCTTGGAGATCCAGGACTGGCAGGC